>OZ244228.1:0-942325 GCA_965217045.1 Vicinamibacterales bacterium
GACGCCCTGGCTTTCGGGATAGAGCGGCGCAAGGTCAGCTGGATAATCGATGCCGACATCCGGGCGTTCTTCGACCGGCTCTCACGAGACCACCTGTTGCGGTTTCTCGAGCACCGAATCGGGGACAAACGGGTACTGCGGCTGATTACCAAGTGGCTGAACGCCGGCGTCATGGAAGGCGCCGAGTGGAAGGACGACCTGCAGGGGACTCCGCAAGGCGCGGTGGTTTCGCCCATCCTCGCCAATGTTTACCTGCACTATGTCCTCGACCTCTGGTTCCAGAAGAAATGGCGCGCCCGAAAGGCCACGGGGGACACCATCATCGTGCGCTACTGCGATGATTGTGCGCCACGAAGGCGTAGAAGGGAGGCCGAGATGGCCGCCTAGCTGCAGCCATGCTGCACGAGGGATGAGGGTAGGCCCCTCGGAGCCGCCCGGCAGGGGGAGGCTCCAAACCGCCGTGCGCTGCTTCGGTCAAGAGCCGGGGTGGTAAGCGCCACGGAAACGGCGCGGCGCGACCGCGTCAGGTAGGGTGCAGGGAGACGAAGTGGATGAACCACCGGCAACGTGTCGAAAGAGTAGGGACGGTGTCGAAACCGGGGCGAGTCGTTAACCCGGGACGAGTCCAGCGGGAGCCTGCAGCTTGGCTGGGCGGCACCCGGCATAAAGGTGGCGTGACCCTGCACCAGGCCCTTGTGTGGAACGTGGGAACCTGTCGCCTCGATGTGAAGGGAGAAATCCAAGGGGCCGACCCCCAAGGATGAGAAGCCCGATGCGAGGCACAGGGGCGGAGCGACCCGTACGAGCGATGAAGTCGGGGAAACTCGATGGAGCAAAGGGGTCGCGTCATCCAGCGTGTCCCGACGGTCAACCGCGCGTGCGGGAGGAGCCGTCGAGCCACGCGAAGCCGTTCAAAGCCGGCTGGATGATGGGAGCTGTATGAGCGGAGACGTTCACGTACAGTTCTGCGAGCGCCCGGGGGTGCGATTCCCCCGGGCGACTCACCTCGTCGTTGGTTGCCAACGCAAGGCGGATGCGGAGCAGTTTCTCCACGACCTCAGGGAGAGGATGAGCCAATTCGCGCTCGAACTGCATCCCGACAAGACACGCCTCATCGAGTTCGGCCGGTTCGCGATGGCGAACCGCCGGGCGCGGGGGGAGCGTCGCCCGGAGACCTTCGACTTCCTTGGATTCACGCATTACTGCCGGAAGACGAGGAACGGCGGCTTCGGCCTGGGACGCAAGCCGATTGCGAAGCGGGTCACACGAACCTTGAAACGGCTCAAGGAGCGACTCCGCACGCGGATGCACGAAGACGTCCACGCGACGGCGCAATGGTTGGGGAAGGTGGTCAACGGCTGGCTGAACTATTACGCCGTGCCGACCAGCTCCCGGACCCTTGGCGGCTTCGTAAGGCGTCTTGAGTGGATTTGGCTCGCAACCTTGCGTCGGCGGTCCCAGAGGACACGGACGACGATAGCTCAAGTGACGCGCCTCACGGCGTTGTACTGGCCCCCCGCGAGGGTTCGGCATCCTTGGCCCAACACGCGGTTTGCCGTCAACCACCCAAGGTGAGAGCGACCTTGGCGGATTTCGCTCTTCTGACCTCGGAGCCTCTTGCGAAACGCGTGATCGGCCGAGTTTTCCCTGCCGGAGGCGGCGGGGCGAGGGACGGTCAGCGGGCGGGATGCAGCGTTCGCAGGATGGCAGTGACCGCGCCCGGGAAGCCGGCGACACGGGGGTTCATGGAGCCTGCCTGCCGGTTATGAGGGCAAGCGCACGCGAAGAGAGGTGGCGCATGTCCTTCACGAGCCGTTCCAGTTTACGGTTGTTCTCGATCCACTCCCGGTAGAGGACGAGTTCGTCTTCGGTGAGGTTCAAGCCGACGGTCTTTCCGCGGGCCTTGCGCGTCCAGTAGTGGTAGGGGCCGTGACGGGCGTCCGGGGCGTCGTGGCAGCGACAGGTAGCCCTCCCACACGTTATCCGGCGGGTGTGAACGCCGCCCTGGCCTACGAACCCGAGCGTTTGCAGTTCCGCCTTGAGCGCGTCGTATTGCTCCTCATAGCAGCGTAACGCTGCGCTGTAGGCCATCGATTCGTTGTTTCACATCCTTGGTGTTTGCTAATATACAGTAGTAGGCAGGAGTGGTCAATCAAACAAACCATGAACTGCCTGCGTGGTTCCTTCGCCCCCTATTGGCAGTCGATCCAGCGTGCGCTGTTCCCCCAGTTGGAGCCCGTGTTGGGTCCGCTGACCGGGAAACAGCAGCAGTTGGTGCAGACTCTCGAGGTCATCCGTATCGAGCAGTGGATTCCCCGGTGCTTCCGGGTGCCGGGGCGTCCGCGCAAGGACCGCGCGGCACTGGCGCGAGCCTTCGTGGCCAAGGCGGTCTACGACATGCCGACGACGCGCGTGCTGCTGGACCGCTTGGTCACCGACGTGGCGCTGCGGCGGATCTGCGGCTGGGAGCGGAAGAGCGAGGTGCCGAGCGAGTCGGTCTTCTCACGCGCCTTCGCCGAGTTCTCCGACACACAGTTGCCCCAGCGCACGCATGCAGCGTTGATCCGCAACACCCACCACGACCGGTTGGTGGGTCACCTCTGCCGCGACTCGACGGCCATCGAGGCCCGCGAGAAGCCGGCCGCGAAGGAAAAGACGCCCCCGCTGCCCAAGCGCAAGCCGGGACGGCCGAACAAGGGTGAGGAACGGCCGAAGGTCCTCAAGCGCCTCGACCGGCAGGCGGCCATGACCTTGCCGGCGATGCTCGACGACCTGCCGACCGACTGTGACGTGGGCATGAAAAAGGACAGCAAGGGCTACAAGTCGACCTGGGTCGGCTACAAGCTGCACCTCGACGTGGCCGACGGCCAGATTCCGATCAGTTGCCTGCTGACGTCCGCCTCCCTGCACGACAGCCAAGCCGCCATTCCGCTGGCGACCGTGCGCCACGAAGGCGCGGAAAGGAGGCCGAGATGGCCACCTAGCTGCAGCCATGCTGCATGAGGGATGAGGGCAGGCCCCTCGGAGCCGCCCGGCAGGGGGAGGCTCCAAACCGCCGTGCGCTGCCTCGGTCAAGAGCCGAGGTGGTAAGCGTCACGGAAACGGCGCGGCGCGACCGCGCCAGGTAGGGTGCAGGGAGACGAAGTGAATGAACCACCGGCAACGTGTCGAAAGCGTAGGGACGGTGTCGAAACCGGGGCGAGTCGTTAACCCGGGACAAGTCCAGCGGGAGCCTGCAGCTTGGCTGGGCGGCACCCGGCATAAAGGTGGCGTGACCCTGCACCAGGCCCTTGTGCGGAACGTGGGAACCTGTCGCCTCGATGCGAAGGGAGAAGTCCAAGGGGCCGACCCCCAAGGATGAGAAGCCCGATGCGAGGCACAGGGGCGGAGCGACCCGTACGAGCGATGAAGTCGAGGAAACTCGATGGAGCAAAGGGGTCGCGTCATCCAGCGTGTCCCGACGGTCAACCGCGCGAGCGGGAGGAGCCGTCGAGCCACGCGAAGCCGTTTCGTATTTCCAAGTGGGTGGTTTGGGAGGCCTACACTCGGGTCAAGGCGAACCACGGAGCAGCTGGCGTCGATGCTGAGTCTGTCGAGATGTTCGAGCAGGACCTGAAGAACAATCTCTATAAGATTTGGAATCGGATGTCGTCGGGCACGTACTTCCCGCCTCCGGTCCGGTCGGTTGGGATACCGAAGAAGGACGGAAGCGAGCGACGCTTGGGCATTCCCACTGTCGCCGACAGAATTGCCCAGACGGTGGTCAAGATGTACCTGGAACCGGACGTGGAGCCACAGTTCCATCCCGATTCGTATGGGTATCGCCCGCGGAAGTCCGCGATCGACGCACTCACGACGGCCCGGCAGCGATGCTGGCGTTATGACTGGGTGATCGATCTGGATATCCGCGGCTTCTTTGACAACCTGGACCACGCGCTCGTCATGCGTGCGGCCAGGAAGTACACCCGGTGCCGGTGGATTCTGCTCTATGTGCAGCGGTGGCTGACCGCTCCCATGCAGCAGGAAGACGGAACCCTGGTACCGCGCACGATGGGAACGCCCCAAGGGGGCGTCGCGAGCCCGCTCCTGGCCAATATCTTCTTGCACCTCGCGTTCGACGACTGGATGCGGTCAACGCACCCGGACGTTCCGTTCGAGAGGTATGCGGATGATATCGTCGCGCACTGTCGGACGGAGACGCAGGCGCAGCAGGTCCTGGCGCACATCAAACGTCGTCTGGCGCAATGCCGGCTGGAAGTACATCCGGAGAAGACGCGTATCGTCTACTGCAAGGATGACGACCGGCCGGGGCAGTATCCCACGGAGCAGTTCACCTTCCTGGGATACACGTTTCGCTCTCGTCGGGCAAAGAATCGATGGGGTCAGTACTTCATCAGCTTCATACCGGCGGTGAGCAATGCGGCGGCGACACGGATGCGGCAGAAGATGCGACGTTGGCACCTCCCTCGGCGCAGCGACAAGGCCATCGACGACCTGGCCCGCATGTGGAATCCTGTCCTTCGTGGCTGGATTCAATTCTACGGCCGTTTCTACAAGTCGGCCCTGTATTCGGTCTTTCGCCACTTCAACGACCTGTTGGTTCGATGGGCCATGCGGAAATACAAGAGGCTCCGGCGCCATCGCCGCCGCGCCATTCACTGGCTCGGTGGTCTTGCGCGTCGCGCGCCCCGGCTGTTCGCCCACTGGCATCTGCTGGGGCTGACGCCGGCGGCTGGATGATGGGAGCTGTATGAGCGGAGACGTTCACGTACAGTTCTGCGAGCGCCCGGGGGTGAGATTCCCCCGGGCGACTCACCTTGTCGGCCGAGCGAACGACCAATCTGTATGACCTGATGGACGCCGCCTACGACGCGGAACCGATCCGCCAGCACAGCCGCTCACTCGGCCACGTCCCGTTGATTGACACCAACCCCCGCCGCGACAAGGCGCTGGCGGAGGAATTGCGAACCGAAGCCCGGCGCCTGCAGCGTATCGGCTTTCAGCTTCCCGAGCAGGCTCGCTACAACGAGCGTACGGCGGGTGAGCGCGTCAATGGCCGACTCAAGGACGAGTTCGGCGGTCGCCATGTCCGGGTCCGTGGCGCCTCGAAAGTGATGTGCCACTGCATGTTCGGCGTGCTCGCACTCACCGCCGACCAACTCGTGCGCCTCGTGACATAACCAGTGCACCGCCGGCAACGCCCCTCGGCGCCCGACGGGCGTCAGTCACCCACGGGTGTCCCAACGCGCGGTCGAGAACACGTCGAAACATCCGACTTCTACCTCCGGCGTGCCGCCGGTTCTCCCGACAAGATATCCAGTCGGCGATCCAGGGCAATCGTGTTCACCAAGAGAGCTGAGGACTGCGCCCAGCCCCAATCCCCTGGGAGTTTTGCAAGCGGCTCCCTTGTTCGACGTTTTCTTGTTCTTCCGCGAACGGTCGAACCGAGCCAGCTCCGCCCGCGTCGGCGTCTCAACCCCCGACGCCTCCGCCAACCGCCGAATGAACGCCTCGTGGGATTCTCCCGTGTCCCGCCGCTCGATACTCCGCATCGCCGCGTTCGCTTCCAGCGTCGTCGCGTCAATGCCGACCGTCTTCCCCCGAACCAGACCCGCTACGGACAGCCGCTCCAGAACCCAGGTGAACACCGCCTCGTGGGTCTCTACGTCGATCCGCCGCCGCGTGCGCGACAGCGTCGAGTGATCCGGCGCCGCCGCGGTCAACTCCAGGTCCAGGAACGACCGCAGACTCAGCGAATCGGCCACCCGCCACGCAATCCCCCGCTCCGACGACAACCCCTCGAAATAGCCGATGAACAGCATCCGGAAATACCGACCCGGACGCAGACTCGGACGGCCCAGCCTGTCCGCGTAGAAAGCCGCGCACAACTCCTCGACAAACGCATCGAATCCGGAATCCGCCAGAACCCGGTTCAGCCGCTCGAAGTAAGGATGCCCGTCACTCGTCGGAAGGTCCGCCGTGTCCACCCTCATCGGCGACGCTTGGCGCGCCGCCGGTCTCTTGCCCATCGCCATGGCCGTTCAGTGTACGGGCTCGATCGCGCCGGGGCCAAGCCGGATCCGCGACTTTCGCCACAGGCTGTTAAGGATGTTGGCACGTGGCCACCATCGCCGGACCATTACGGTAAATTGTCTGGTACCAACAGAAACAACGCTTTGTTCCGCCCCAGATATTTCCAGTCGAAGCGACAATACTTGACTCTGCGAGAACCGTGAGCATAGAGGTAGACGTGCTCCAATGGCGTTTTGCCAGCCATAACGGCTTGCACGTTGTCGCGCACTTGATCGATCAATAACTCGACCGCGCAGGGTCGAATTCCTCCGTATCCTTGCGTTACGTGACCCCCAGTCACAACAAAGATGCACACGGGCCGCAATTCCGCGCACCGGATCGCGGTCGACGTTATGGACGTCTGAAACGTTTTGGACAATCCCACAACTCCGGGAATCGTCAGCCGCGCTGGTAGTAGGGGCTCAAACACCGAGGCTGGCATCAACAACTCGGTAGCCAGCATGTCGCAAACGCGTTCGACAGCCGGACCCTTACGAGGTGGATTCCTGCCGGTCCGCTCCACGATTACGTGACCCAGTTCATGCGCAACGGTGAAGCGTTGTCGAGTGTGCACTTGGTCGGATGAACACACAATGCGGAATCCGTCCTTTACCTTGTGAAGTTCCCCAGACCCTGGAAAGCTTTCGTACACTACCTCGCGTACGCCAATCTTCCTTCCCACATCCACAAGATCCGTGGGCGGACACTCTAAGCCGCGCAGAAGTTCAGTCGCAACTTGCCGAACGGCATCGGGCAATGAGGATGCGCTAGGCGCAAGACCGCGAATGCGACGTTCGATAGCGCTTGGAGAGCGCGCCGCGCGTTTTCTCACCACTTCGGCCTTTCTGTGGCAAGCAGGCTCTTCGCCTCGTCGACCAAGCCGAGCAGATAGTCCTTGGGGAGTGGCGAACGCTGGGACTTGGCGACGGGGCGTGTCTGGAGTGTATCTCTGACCAAACACGCAACCCGGACGCGCACCTCCGCGGAATAGGTTTCAAGGACTCGCACCGCTCCGGAGTCCAGATGGGGAGATCGCTTTTCGATTTCCCATTCTGCAAAGTCCGCCGCGTAGTGGTCTCCGAGAAAATGCCAGATGCCAGCAGCCTGCCGAAAGTCCTCAAGAGCGATGCCTTCGTCACCGAGAGAAGCGCGTACCTTCCCACGGCACAAGTACGCACGAGCAAAAATATCCGACTTCTGTGCGTCGTCGCCCCGAGCGTTCCTCAGGACAGAGGTATATTGGCTCTCTGCCGCCCGACGGTTGGTCCGGGCCACGAGGTCACCCCTGACGATCTGCAGGTCAAGGTAGTCTTTACTATTAGCATCGCACAAACGCTTACCGGCCTCCACCAAAGCGGCGCCCGCTTCGACGCGCTGGCCCGCTGCAAGATAGGTGCGTCCCAATAGGCTATAACAGTCTCCCACTTCCGGTGTTGCCTTTAAAATGGTGAAGCGCTCGATTGCATCGCGCAGCAGAGCTGCGCTTTCGCAGAGTAGTGCTTCAAATTCTTGTCCTTTGTGCCACAGCACCTCGGACTCCATGCGCTTTAGGCGCCCTCTACACTTGTTGCAAAACGCTGTATTTCTGTTAGAGTTGATATCTTCGCCCAATTTCAAGCTAATATTCGCTTCGGTGAGCGCTTCAGGCAAACGACCGGTGCGTTGGTAAACCCAGGACACACCGCAAATCAAGGCGATCGCTTCGTCCTCAGTCTGTATGGGGGTACGACCAGACACTTTGGACGCAGCGATGGAGCGACGAGCGACGTGCAGGACAAGGCGCTTGTCGCCGGAGGACTTCAGGAAGGATTGAACTACGCGAAAGGTGCGGGCCACATCCACGGACGCTTCTTCAATATCTGCATAGTCGGCAAGGGTAACGGCATTCACTACTTGGCGGCGACGCGCCGGATGCGCTTCCGTACGGTTGGCAATAAAGTCAAGCAGAGCAGCGAGGGCGGCGCCGGCCACTTGAGTTGAGGGGGCACGTGGGATTCCATCAGCCAAGGGGTCCAGAAGTTTAACGAGGCCGCTTTCGATTTCGACGACACTGGCCTGAAGCAGGTGCGCGAGGGTCGTCGGGACCGTTAATTTGTCGTCGTGTAGCACGCGGGCGATGACCGTGAGGGGCAGTGGGTCTGGGCAAAAGCACAACAGCCCGGCGGCGAGGGACTCTTGGGAATCGAGTTCAGGCAGGCGTTTGCACATGAGACCAAGGGGAGGGGGTCGGGCGGCGGGTTGGTTCGTAAGGGCGCGATGAAGTAGGGCATAGCCGTCCTTTGTGCTGAGGTCGTAGCGCGTTACGTCCCGAAGTATTAGCGGAATGTGTTGGACGTCCGTCGGTTCAAAGACGATAGGGATAAAGCGGTCATTGCGCTTGGATTCGTAAAGAAGCTGGCGAATCCAGCGTCCTTCCCACGTGGCGCCGCATCCATGGTCGGGTGCTTCCTTGCCGTCGAAGCGGCGGGAGTACGTTTCGGTGCAGACGGCTATACAGAAGTCTGGCTCTTGTAACTGATCTAGCATCCAGACTGGCCATCCGTTTGGAGGGGAGGTTTCGAAGAAGTCGATGTTGCAATTGACACCGTCGCTTCGTAGGTGATTTGCTAGTGCTAGGACCCGGGCGTTGTGGGCGGGCCGTTGGCGTGAATAGCTGATAAAGGCCGTTGGGGGCGGCGCAGAGGCGGCCGTCGAAGACGAGTGGGTGTCGTCGGGGGGAAACGGGAGGGTAAAGGGGACAGGGTCTGCGGGGGGCGGGGGTCGGCGAGGCATATGAGGATTCTACACGGCTCGGCGCGTGCGTGGGCCAACGGGCTTCGCGAGGGGTCGCGGAAGACCTGGACAACCTGACGAGCGCGGGTACGGACGGGAACGGTCGCCAGAAGGGCGACCGTGACGCGGGGGCAGTGGGCTCATGCATCCCCTTATTGCTGTGAAACGCTCCCCTCACGCAGGCATACGGAGGGCGTGACGGCCGATCGGCGGGACCGGACGGTGTGTTGGGCGTCCGATGCGGAGATCCCGATCGGGCGGCTGGGCGCGGGCAGCCCCGTTCTATGGCCCTGCGCTGCCGTGTGATAGGGAGTCGGTCAGCCGCGCACGGCTTGTGCTTCCTTCGAGGAAACCGTGCTGGGTGAGCATGCGGATCCACCGTGGCGCGTTGCGTGCGACGACGAGGTGTTCGTAATCGATGCCCGGATCGGTGTATGGTCGGTCGTGGCGGAGCACGGCGTGGATCACGCGCAGCAGTTTGTGGGCGGTGGCGAGGATGGCGCGCTTGTAGCCCAGGCGGGCCGCCAGTGCCCGGTGATAGCCGTGGAACTGCGACCCGGTGGTCCGCGCGGCCCCGTGAGCGCACTCGGCCAACGTAGCCCGTAAGGTCGGGTTTCCCGGGCGCGCCCGTCCGGAACGGCGCTTGCCCGCACTGGTGTTGTTGCCCGGCGCCACGCCTGCCCACGATCCCAGGTGGCGCGCCTCGCGGAAGGCCCCCAGGTCCGGTCCGATCTCGACCAGGATGGTGCAGGCGCTGCCGAGGTCGATTCCCGGAATCGTCTGCAGCAGGCGCAGGGGGCGCTGGTAGTCGGCCAGCGCGGTCTGGATGCCCGTGTCCAGTGCGGCAACGGCGGCGTCGGCCCGGTCGACGGCCTCCACCTGCATCTGCAGCGCGAAGAGCGCGAGCGGGTCGAGTGTGGCGGCCAGGGCCTTGGCCAGCGGCGCCAGCTTTGCCCGTACGTGGCTTGTGAGGCCGGCGAGGATGCATCGCGGCGACCGCTCGGCGACCAGCCCGTCGAGCACCCGCCGCCCGTTGACGCCGAAGATGTCCGACAAGACACCGCCGAGCCGGAGCCCGTCGTGGTCGAGCGCCTTGTGGACGCGGTTGCGGGCCCGACTGCGCTCGCCGACGAGGCGGCGGCGATAGCGGGTCAACTGGCGCAACTGGCGGAAGAGACGCGGCGGGACGTAGCTTGGCAGGGCGAGGCCGAACTGGCAGATGCGGGCCAGCCACAGGCTGTCGTTGGTATCGGTCTTCTTGCCGCGGATCTGCTTGACATGCTGAGCATGAAGCAACGCCCGTGGGAAGCCCGGCAAAGCGTCCTCATCAGGGAGTGCAAGGACGCCGGTTTTGAGTTCGGTGACACAGCGGTGACAACCATCTGCTGCTGTCGCACCAATCTCTCCGTAAGTTGTTTATTCTATTGGTGGGCCGCGCTGGGATCGAACCAGCGACACCCTGATTAAAAGCTCGATTGTGGCGGGTCCGCGGACGTTCGCCGGTGTTCAGTCTGTCGTTGTTCTTTGGAAACGCGCGGTTTCCGCGTCCGCCCGCGTTCAGGTATCACGTTTGCGTTCGTTCCGTAGGCTGTCACTTTGGCTGTCAATTTCGGGTTGGCTTGGAGCGGCCGAACCTCCTGAGCGTGATCGGAGGATCAGCATCGGGCGAGAGCTGGTACGGTCAGGCAGGTCGGTGGGGAAGATGCGAAGCCGATGGTAGTTGATGTGCACCGAGAGCGAGTGGCCGCAGCCGCGTTCAGGGAACGACTTCTTCTGCGAGTTCGTAGCCGATCGATCGGTAGCCCGCCAGCCGCCGCTCGTACATGCGGACGAGTACGGGAACGCGCCGGTCGACATAGTCGTATACGCGGACGCCGTCCTTGCCGGGATGCGCGCGATGCAACCGCCCGGTGTATTGCACGACCGTTCCCCGCCAAGACACCGGCATTGTCAAGAACAGGGTGTCCAGCCTCGCGTCGTCGAACCCCTCCCCGACATAGCGGCCTGTAGCGAGGACCAGACGTTCCTCTCCGTCCGGTATGGCGTCGAGAGCGGCGAGTAGCTGCCTCTGTTTTTTCGCCGTGACCCCGCCCTTGAGCACGATCAGGTGTTTCACGAAGCCTCGCAGCTGGTCGGCAAGCAGGTCGAGGTGATCCTTCCGCTCGGTCAGCACGATGGGCGAATGCCCGGATTCGATCGAGCCGATGACATCGTCGAGGATCAGGGCGTTTCTTCGCTTGTCGTGAGCCAGCGACCGGTACAGGCGCTGGATCGGCAGGGCGGGGCCGCCGCCGAGTTCGAAGGCTGTCTCTCGTACGATCAGCCGGCGTACAAGCGGACCAATCGTCGACACGGCCTTCGGGTTGACGACATAACGCGCCGGCCCGAGTTGCATTTCGATGATCGGGTGCAGTCCGTCACGTCTTCGCGGGGTCGCGGTGAGGCCGGTCACGTAGCGCGCCCGGACCTCGGAAAGAACCCGTTCGAACGAAACTGCCGGGACGTGGTGACACTCGTCCACCATCACGTGACCGTACTCGGCGACGAGATCGGCCACGTCATCCTTCTTCACCAAGCTTTGGATCATTGCAACGTCGATCAGGCCGGTCACGTGGCGCTCCACCCCCGATACGACCGATCGATCCCGGCGAGACATCGAGGAACATCTCAAGCTGGGCAATCCACTGGTCGAGAAGAGGTCGGCGGTGGACGAGCACCAACGTGTTGCGGGCGCGCTCAGCGATCAGCTGGATGCCGGCTACCGTCTTGCCGACGCCTGGCGGCGCGACCAGGACGCCGATCTCATGGCTGAGCAACGTACGGACGGCGTGTTTCTGAAGGTCCGTGAGGGTGCCGCAGAAACGGTGCTCGATGGCTCGCGCCGCCTCACGCCGATCGTTTACCTCGAGGGTGCATGTGAAGCGCCTCAGGAGAGCGGCTGCAGCCTCCACGCAACCACGCGGAAGTGCCACGTGTCGAGGTAGATCCTCCCCGCAGGCGATGACGCGCGGCGTCAGCGCGGTGGAAAGGCGCATGCTCTGTCGCTGGTAGAACTCAGGATTCGAAAAGGCGGCGAGGCGCTTGAGCGCGTCGAGGACGGGCGATGGCAGACCGCCCTTTTCGACGAACAGACGTTGCGCCAGGGTTGCCTTGGCGCGGGTCGGGAGAGGCCTGTCGATGACTGGCACTCGAGGCGCCCAACGGCGGGAAGGCTTGAGAAGCCAAGGTGCGTTCGCGTTGTCCTCCTCCATCGCGACGGTGCGCACGCCGAGAACCTGCTGTTCTCGTAACGCTTCGGCCGCGATGCGTTCGACCGTGGACGCCGGAATCCGCCGGGCGCTGGCCAGGTATGTCCACTGGTCCGTGAACGGCCGGAACGCGTCATCAACGAACACGCTGTTATCCTGGGCGCGCGCTGAACGCTGCAGCGGCAAAGCAATGAGGTTGCCGAAGCCGCCCCGAGGTAGCGTGTCCTGGTTGGGAAACAGCCGATCGTAGGAGGACATGCCGAGAGTGTGGCGGCTCGACATCGCGCGGGTGATCAGGTGGCAGCCCATCTGCCGGGCGGCTGCTGCTGACACGGGTGCGTCGAAGAACAGCCACGCGTGGCCGCCGTTGCCGGAGCGTGAACGCTCGACGGCGACAGGCAAGTCGGCGGACCTGCACGTTTCTCGGAATGCGGCGAGATCCTTCATCCAGTCAGCGCCGTCGAAGTCCGCCGCCAGGAACCAGCACGTCTCGTCGCGAAGCAGAGCATATACGCCGGCGACATGGCGCCCCTGCAAGTGGTCGAGTATTACCTGGTCGCGAACCGGCAGGAACGCTTGATTCGGACACTCGCCGCAGCGCACGCGCGGTTTGTCGCAAACGCCCGGTACCCACTCGTTCCCACAGGCCGGTGCGTAGCCCGTGCGTCCTGTCCGGCGGTTCGTCCAGAGCAAGGGGAAGACATCGTCTCGGCCGCGGAACAGCGAGCGAAACAAGGCAACCTTCTCCGCTCCACTTACCGGGATCGTGATAGTGGAATGCTGCGGCTCGAGCAGAGGGTCCCGACCCGTGGCGTCGAGCGTCTCGAGCTCCGTCTCGAGGCGCCGCAACTCGCTCTCAGCAAACTGTCGCAGCCGTTCAAGTTCGCCAACTTCATTTTTCTTGCGGGCGATCGCATCGAGTAGCAGTCGCGCATTCACGGTCGGGGTCGAATCCGACATTCTTTCCCTACTTTACGGTCAAGCCCGGTGATGAAGCCGCGACCTCGGGGAGCGAATCGCAGTAGTCAGCAGTTCCTTCGTCTCCCGGCGTCACGAGCAGTCTAGCCGAGGAACCATGGCGCTCTCGAATGCGAGCGGCGGGACGTCGGCCCGACTGGCGTGCTGGGTGGGCGATGCCGACCGCGGGCGCGGGCGCCGTGCCCGCCAAGTCCCGCTGGCCGCTCGCCATCCCCGACGCTTTCCGCCAGCTCGAGGCGCTCGACCGCGAGGTCCTCACCCGCCGCGATATCGAGCGGCTCTTCGGCGTCTCGAAGGTCCGCGTGGCCGCCCTCATGTGGACGTTCGCCACCGGCCGGACCGGGTACCTGCGGACCCTGCCGCGCGCCGAGCTCCTCCGCCAGCTCCGCCGGCAGCGCCGGCGGGCCGCCTTCCGCGGCGAGGAGGCGCGCCGCGAACGGGTTGTGTGACCGAGATCCGGAAGGCCAAGCTCACCGGGATCCGGGTGGCCGTGGCCGTCGAGTCTGGATGGTCTTGCCGAGGCCGACCTCGTCGGCGATCAGGAGCTTCGGCGGCCAGCGCGTGTAGAGTTGCTCGAAGGCGCGGAACTGGTGCGGCCACGGGTTGATGGCCGCCGTCTCCGCGCCTACTTCCGCTCCGCCTGCGGGCAGGGACGGAGCGCGCTGGATGAACGACCAGACGAGCCGCCGCCGGTCGGTCGGCGGAAGCGGGGGAGGCGCTGGCGTCTCCGGCGTGACAGGCTCGACGGGCGGCTCCGGCGATGGCGCCTTCCCCTTGAGGCGTGCGGGCAGCTCCGATGGCAGGAACCGGAGCAGGTCCGGCCGGGCCGCGTCGGGCACGTCGAGCACGATGGCGCGCGGGGACTGATCCGCCCACAGACGCGCGAAGTTCTACTCTTCACGGTCCACCCGCTCCGGTTCCGGACCCCAGCTCCGGTAGACGTTGATGCTCTCCCGGTTACGCTGCCAGCCGGCGGTTGTTTCGTTGAGGCTGCCGGTCCAGGCGATCTTGTATCCGGCGCGATCCTCGATGACGGCGGACTTCTCGTGAAAGATCGCCGTGCCCTCAATAGGGCGCCGGTACGCGTCGCAGGGGACGGCGACCTTCACGTCAAGGTGGCCGCTGCCGATCATCCAGGCGAGCAGCTCCAGGCATGGGCGGCGTCGGTGTCCGGCGGCGTCAGCGGCAGCTCGGTGAGGCGGCGCTCGACCCGGTCGCGTAGCGTCTCACCCTCACGAATCGCGTCGATCTCCTCGCGGTCAAGCGTGCAACCGACAACGAGGCGCATGCGCCCATCGTTGCGGACAAGGCGCCCGACGCCGCGGGCGGCGAGCGCCAATGCACCAGCGTCGAAGTAGCCGGTCAGTCGGTCGTAACGTTCGGCGTCCTGAAGCGCTGGGATGTAGAACACCCGGACGAGGTCGCGATCCTCCGGGGTGTACTTAAACTGCCAGTCGCGGTTGTTGAGCACCGCTCTACTCCCACGGATTCACGATCGTGACCCCTGCCGCCTCGAAGTCGCCGACGTTGCGCGTCGCGACGCTCATGCCGTGCACCAGTGCGATCGCTGCGATCTGCCCGTCCTGGATGTTGAGCCGTCGGCCTGCGCGTTCCGCGCTGGCGGCCACGTCCCCGTACCGCTCGGCGGCGCGTTCGTCGAACGAGAAGATCCGGCCGCGGAACTGCGAGCGGGTCGCCTGCCAGAAGTGCAGCAGGCCTGATCGCTGGCGACCGTCAGGCAGGCGTACGATGCCGTACCGCAGTTCTGCCAGGGCGATGGTCGGCAGCGCGAGCGCGGGCTCGTTGACTTCGAGCCAGGCAATTACGCGTGGCTGCGGCGTCGGCCTCGTCAGTTCCGACAGGACGTTGGTATCGACCAGGATCACGCCAGCTTTACCGGCTCCTGCGGCCGTCTGTGCTCGCTGATGAACCCGTCGATGCCCTCGCCAGGCTCAAGCAGCGCGATCAGGTCGTGCGGGAACCTGCCCGTCGGGGGAGCCTGCTCGGCGGCGTCGTCGAGGATCGAGCGCACCAGTGCTTCGAGGCTGCAACCGCGCTGTTCGGCGCGATGTCGGAGCCGCGCCTTCGATTCCGTCGACAGGTTGCGAATCGTGATGCTGGCCATGGGACTCCCCTGCGAGAGGCGCTGCCTTAAATAATTGCATGCAATCACTTTGTCGGCAATTTCGCCTGCCGGTGCGAGCTCGCGCCTGCGCCGACGGCGGCAGAGTCGTGCGGCGCGACCGGACGATGGCAGCACCCGCGGCGTCAGGCCCTCGACTGCGAAGCGATCGAGGAGGCCGCGTTACTGCCTTCCCCGTCGATCGCCTTGTGGAAGCCCGACTCCACCGCGGGCATCCGTGCCCACAGGGCCCGCCAAGGGGGCCGTGTCGGCGCTGCTTATCAAGTTGCCAGCATTGTGTGCGGTCGCCGCCGGCGACGTCGCCCTCGAGCCGCCCCGCCCGCACCCCCCGAGGCGCGCTGTCGTACCGCCACGTCTTCACTCGGGGTCCGGCGGCGAGGCATCGGCTGCGCCACGCGCTTGCCGGGCTGCATCGAGCTCGGTCGTCACCTCGAACCCGAGCCGCAGCAGCGCCACCGACATGTCGACGGCGTCGTCACGCCAACATCCTCAAGCGCCTCCTGATGCACGTCTGCGGCTTGAATCCGGGCCTGCTCATGCGCCGGCTGACGGGCGTCGGGACGCCTCGCAGTCTCCAGGGCCGCGCCTGGGCACTCATCGACGCCTTTAGCCGCTTCTGGAGCTTCGTGCTGCGCCATCCGGCCGCCGGTTCGTCGGATCCGGCCCGGATCGACCGCGCTGCACCGGGCTACCAACCTCTACTCCCCACGCTACAAACAGCTGGTTCTACCACGGGCTGCTAGCCTGCATTATTCATGAAGGTCCAGATTCGACCGCCAAAGGGCGTGATCGGCGCAGGAATGGGTCTCGGACATCGTCGCCTGCAAGCGGAGCCGGGGTTGAGCAGCCGACCGGGGGGGGCATGACGGACGCGAGGGTTGGGCAGCGACAGCCCCGCCGGGGAGCGGCCCATGCCGCCCAGGAAGCAGGTGGGCGCGGCGCAACGGGTGGGCTATCCGGCGCGCGCGCCCAGCGCGAGTGCGATGTGCCGCCACGCCTCGAGGTGCGGCGTCGAGCGCGGCAGATGCAGAACCACGCGGCGGACCGAGCGGACGACGTGGACCCCCAGCTTCAGCAGCCGGTCGCGCAGCCACGTCACCTGGCTGCGGGCACACGCAGTACGCGCCGCCCGCAATCGCAGTTCCTGCATGAGCACGTAGGCCGCGGCGGTCAGGAAGACGCGCAACTGGTTCGCCGAGAACAGACAGCAGCTCGTGCGGTCGATCTGCAGCCCATCGAGCAGTTCCTTGATCCGATTCTCGATGTCCCCGCGAGCACAGTAGACCTTCTCATAGATGAAGCGCGGCGTCTGCCGCAGATTCGTCACCACGAACCGCGGGTTGTCCCGCGGCTCGCGGTCTCCGAGGCGAACGACTTCGGCCTTGGTCACGACCCGGCGCTCGTGGTCCCACGTGCGGGCGGCGTAGCGGGTGTCGGTATAGACGTGCGCGGTCTCGCCACCGACCTCGCTCTGCGCGCGGGCCACCTGCATGGCGGACTCCGCATGCCGCTGCAACACCGCGTTCTTCGCCATCGCCACCACGTAGTCGAGCCGGGGCTCCGCATCCAGGAAATCGAAGATCTCCGGGGTCGCAAAGCCCCCGTCGAGCCGAACGAGAAACCGCGCCCGCGGAAACGCCGCCCGCAGCAGCGGGAGCAGCCGACACAGCAGCCCGAGGGTCCCGTCGGCGGCCACTGCGTTGCCGGGCCGCAGCACCGCCGCGCACAGATACTGCTCCGCCTCGCGGTCGAAGCTCAGAAACCCGCTCAGCAGCGGCAGATAACACCAGCCGCCATAGTGCCCGTTGAAGAACGTGAGCTGCTGGGCGCCGTGCGTCAGGTCGTCGGTCGGATCCAGATCGATGGTGACGCGCCGCGCCCGCCCGTGCAGGCGGCGCCGATGCCGCTCGATGACGCACGCCGCCAACTCGCGCCCCATCCGGTAGAGCGCGGTGCGGCTCGCGCCGTTCTCGAACCGCGAGATCGTAGGTTGCGACGCCAAGGGCGCGCCGGACACCGGGTCCCGCCCGAGCAGCAGCTTGTGGATGGGGTCGTCGGCCAAGTGGTCGGCATCGTTGCCATCAGGATGACCGCACGCGATGCCGAAGATCCGCTGGCCGATCAGATCCGCGAACGTGTGCCGAATCTTCTCAGCGGCGCGCTTGTCGGCCAGACACCGGGCGAACGCCTTGACCAAGCCGTACACGCGCTCGGTCGCCTTGAGCAGGACGGCGCCGCCGTCGGAACTCGCGTGTTCCTGGTTGAACGTGGCGACGAGGGGCTTGTCGAACAGATCCGGGAATAGAACAGTCTGTGGTATCGTGTGAGGCGTCACGCAGGGGTCTCCGTTGTGGCTAAAACGTTGTGCACACTACATTTGTACCACACGGAGGCTCCTGTGTCTTCCCCTCAACCGCACCTTCACGCATAATCCGGGCTAGAGGGTAGACTGAGCGAGAGCATCGTGCGAGTGCCAGGCCGGGCCGATGAGGAAGCTACCGTACAACGACAAGTGTTATTGGATCGGGCACCATCGCAAACTCGGACTCTTGATATACGACCCCGAAACCCAGGGCGTGGGCGCGGATAGAGTGCGCCTGTTCAAGGTAAACCAACAAGAAGCCCGAACGTTCATCAAGAGTATTATCCGGACGATGGGGGAGTGGTCCCCAGATGAAGGACACCTCCGGAGTATGCAACGGGCCGTGACGGAATACGCCCAAGTTCGAGCGCGACTACGAGAGACACATTAGGACAGTGATCAATATAAAGTTATCAACTTCATCGGGGTAACAGTTTGTAATTCCATTCCCCATGGAACGTATCGCGGACCAGCGCGATTGCGTCCATCTGTTCCTTGGGCACCTTGACGCCCGTGGGATACTGCCCGGCGTCGAGTTCGGCCAGGACCCGGAGCCCGGTCGCCGTCCGGGTGTTCCCGATGCGGTCGACGATAGTCTCATAGGTCGTCAGCGGGGTGCCGCGCCAGTTCGCCGTGATGTGACAGAAGAGCCGGTGTTCGATCTTGTTCCACTTGCTGGTGCCGGGTGGAAAATGACTCACCTGGATGGTCAGTCCGGTCTCGTCGGCCAACTGTTGAAGCTCATGCTTCCAGGCGCGAGACCGATACCCGTTGCTCCCGCCCGCATCGGCCGTGACGAACAGGGCGGTGGCGTCGGGGTAGGCGCCGCAGCCCATCTGGCGCCACCAGTGGCGAATCGACGCCACCGCGAACGTCGGTGTGTCGCGGTCCCATCCCACGCTCACCCAGGCTTCGTTGCGCGCCATGTCGTAGACGCCGTACGGAATCGCCTTGCCCTCGGCGTCGGTTGGGAAATCATGGACCAACACCGCCGGCGGCGTGCCCTTCGGCTGCCATTCCCGCCCGCCGTTCTTGAAGTTTCCGACCAGCTCTTTCTTCTTCGTGTCGACCGAGATCACCGGCCGCCCCTCGGCCAGAAACGCGTCGGCGGTCGCGTTGATGTGCTCGAACTGCGCGTTACGGTCCGGGTGGCTCGCTCCCTCCTGGCGCTTGCGGGGCGATTGCAGCCGGTAGCCCAGTTGATGCAGCATCCGGCCGACGGTGGTCGAACTCACTCGCCACCCCTGTTGTGTCAGCGCCGCGGCCAGCTTCGCCCGACTCTTGCCTGTCCAGCGTAGCGGCGAGGTCGGGTCTCCGCGCGTCAGCGGGTCCACCAGCGCTTCGAGTGCGGCCAGCAGACCGGGCTGGCTCTGTTCGAGACGGGGCCGCCCGGCGCCCGGACGTCGTACCCGGTCTGTCGGCGTTTGGCCTTGCGAGATCTCCCGGCGACCCTTCCGGATCGTCTCCCGGGCCAGACCCGTGGCCGACGATACCAGCGCGTCCCCGCCATAGCCGATGAACAAAGACTCGGCGGCCGCCCACCGGCGGCGACTGCGCTCATCCAACACGGGCGAGACCACCGCATACTTCGCGACGATGGTGGCTTCCAATTCCACGTTGCGCTGCATGCAACCGAAATAGACTACGAAACCCAGAAGATGGCAAGTTAATTGCCGCCAGTGCCCTTACTACCGTTGCAGACATGACCTCAATTCTGCGGATTTCTCGATCTGCGAGCGGTGCAACTGGATACGGTGCCCTTGTGGTGCTTGTGGTTGTGGATACACGCGTCCACGGTAGACCGAGCGGCAGCCTGACGCACGAGTTGCGGTGCAGTGTCCAGTGAGGCGCACCTGCTCAACGTGCAACTGCGTGACACCGAGCAGTCGGCGTAGTAGTGTGGTCACACGCATGGGGCTGTCCTCCTCCTCATTGGTTGTCTTCTGCAACGCCAATGAGAACAGGAAGCCCCTGCGTGTTTAATGACTTCCGTCGACCGGCGGAAGGCCGGCCAGCCATCCTGCCGCAGACGCCAGCCGTCGGCTCCAGAACCTGTCGACGGCCGGGACGTGTCCGTCCAGTCTGGGCCGCAAGGCCCATATTTCGCCGGGATCCCGACGCCTCGTTCCAGCTGGAGAGCCCGCCGACTTGGGGCAGGAGCGTCTCCCACGGGCCGGGCGCTTTCATCCACCCTCGGGTCGATGACCTCAACGGCCGCGTCGATAGCCTACGCGCGGAGTGGAGGCCGGACGAGGCGATGCCGCGGCTCGAAAGGCGGCTCGAGAAACTCGGCGAGACGGTCGCTTCTGCTACGCTTCAGCGCCATGGCCCACCGCTGGACACCGTCTGAGGACATGGCGGTGCGCCCGGCCGCCGTGCTCGATCGGCCTAGCCCGGTTGCGACCGCTTCTCGTGTTGGTTGCAGCTTGGGCGCCAGTTGCGCCCCAAGGATCGATCGACATCCGCGCCTGACCCAGGCGCATCGATCGTAGCCTTCGAGCCTTCCCTCCCTGCGCGTCCTCAGGTTGCGCCGCATAGCCGAACGCCACACTACGGCGTCGTCGCCCTGTCGCGCCGCGAGGGGACCGTTTTCGTGCGGGTCAACTGCGCCGTGCTCGGCGACGAGCTGTTCGAGTCGGAGCTGTCGGGCACGCGAGGAACGACCTTCGCGGGCGCCGCGCAGCACGGCAGCACTGTCTTCTTCGACGAGGTGGTCGAGCTGACGACGCGCGCGCAGGCGAATATGGCTGCGGGGTCGTTCGGGGTGGTCTTGTTCGACGAGCGCCCGCGCGCTCTCTAGGATCACGGTTGCCGGTACGGTCGTGGTCGTCGATTCCGATCCTCGGTGCTGGCGTCTCCCGCGTGCGTGAGCCGTGCCCCTCCTGGCGTTTGCGGCTGACCTGCCGAAGACGGTCAGCAGCGGCCCGCCGACGAGCAGAGCAACCCGGTGCTCGATAAGGAGGGGCGGCGAAAGTTGGGGGTCGCCGGTCAGGGCCTCTCGAAGCTGATGGCCTGGCTGAAGGCGGGCACGTTCCGGTTTCACTGCCGTGCAGGTTGTCCTGCCTCGGGCCGTCGGAGAGGCGTCGTCACCGGCCCGCCGGCTTCGCCATGCGGTAGCCGACGCCGCGCTGGTTGAAGATGTAGGCGGGGCTGGCGGCGCTGTCGCCGAGTTTGCGACGGAGATGCCTGACGAAGATGCGCACGAGGTTCGCGGCGGCGCTGTCGTGCTTGGCCCAGACCCGGCGCTGCAGCGTATCGAAGGTCACGACCCGTCCCGCGTCGAGCGAGAGCACGCGCAGCAGCTCGTACTCCGTGGCGGTCAGGTCGACCGCCTCCCCTCGGACGGTCACCCAGCTGTTCGTAGTCGATGGCGAGGTCTCCGAGCACGAACGGCTCGGGCTCGGCGTGCCTTCTGAGCGCCGTCCCCACGCGCGCCACCAGTTCAACGGCAGGCATGAACAGATCGGACGGCCGCTCCTCAGCTCGGGTGAGAACCTGACGCTCATCGAGCGCCTCATGCTCACCGAAGAGAACACGCTGATGTACGAGTACACGGTCAAGGACCCGACGATCTGGGTGAGCGACTGGACCGCACAGCACCCCATGAGGCGCAACCCGGAGTCGCTCTACGAGTTTGCCTGTCACGAGGGGAACTACGGGCTGTACAACGTCCTCGCGGGCTCCCGAAAGGAGGAAGCCGAGGCCGCGACGCAGAGACGCTAGGGCGCTGGCCAGCGCTGGTATACTTCAAGGCGTCACGAAAGTCTGGAGGTGCGCCATGTTGCGAGTGCTCGTGCTCCTCGCGTCGGTGTTGGGTCTTGTCAGCGGGCACCCTCTTGGTGCCCAGACCTGCGATCCCGCCGGAGATGTGAAGTTCGTCTGCGGCACGACCAATCCGGAAGATCTCTACCCGGTTCCGGGCGCCCCTTGGGTAATCGCATCGGGACGATACTCCGCTACGGAAGGTCCCCTCTACGCGGTGAGCCTTCGTGATCACCGCGCCCAGGAGATCTTTCCCGCGGGAGCGTTGCCGCCAGAGCACGACCGCGATACCTATCGCGCCTGCCCCGGTCCGAACAACGTGTTCCAGCCACACGGACTGACCCTGCGGGAGGGCCGCGACGATGTGCACACACTCTACGTGGTTGGTCATGGCGCGCGCGAGGCCATCGAAGTCTTTGCGCTGGACGTCGGCGGCACCGTGCCCACGATGAAGTGGATCGGATGCATCCCGGCACCGGAGGGCACCAGCCGCGTCAACTCCATTACGGCGCTGCCGGACGGCTATCTTGGCGCGACGAACTTCGACCGCGAAGGTGGGGAGCTCTGGGAATGGCATCCCACGACGGGCTGGGTCGAAGTGCCCGGTAGCCAGATGCCCGGTCCCAACGGTCTCGTGTCCTCGGATGATGGGCAGTGGTTCTTCATTGGGGGCTGGAGCGATCGGGCGCTGGTGCGGCTGTCACGCGGCCAGAGTCCGGTGCGCGTCGACCGGATTGCGGTTGGCTTCAACGTCGACAACGTGCGCTGGGGAACCGCTGGCAAAGTCATCGTTGCCGGCCACCTGACCCAGTGTGAAGACGTTGATCCTTGTGAGCCGTCCGCCGCTCGCGTGGCCGAGGTCGATCCGACGACGTTTGAAGTCCGGCAGCTGGTGGACTACAAGGGAAACGAGTTCTTCAAGCTCGGCACCGTGGCCATCGAGGCGAATGATGAGATCTGGATTGGCGGGATCAGGGGCAGTTATGGGATCGCCCGATTCCCACGCTAGACGGAAACGTCAGCGCTGAGAAATATGGTGGACGGCGACGTCCTCCGTTGGTCTCGCCTAAATCATTGCGAATACGCTGCTTATCCAACATGTTGAGGTGCCTATCCCCAATTCCAGCCCCATTTTTCCGGATTGCGGCGGACTTCCGTGGGCTCTCGCGGACATCCCGCCGGGAATCGCTACTGAGTGTCAACCGGCCGAGCACAGCGCCGGCCACGCGAGGCCCCGCGGCCAGAGATCAGTTCATCAGTCCAAACCGCTCCCTGATGGCAACGACCAAGCGCCCGGACTGATCCACAACGTCATCCGGCAGCCGCGCGCCCGGTTTCGCCCAGTCGGACAGGAGGTGCATCGCAGTCGTCGCCTTCCAGCCGCCCGGAAGCTCTACCTCGCACCGCTACGCCCAGTGCTTGATCTGGCTCGGCAGGCTGCCAGCAGCTCGATCCGCGTCAGTCAGCCTCACACCTCCTGCTCCACGGTCGCACCGACTTCCAGCCACGAACGTCTGTTCCCCGACTATGTCCTCGATTTCCGTTTCCGCCCGACCCGGCCGAGTACATCGTCGAGCATGAGAACGGCCATCGCATGAGCAGAATACAGCTCCTTCGCCAAAGCGTCCCGACGCGCCCAGCCCGCGTCGTCGCCGGCCATGGCCACCGTCGAGACCAGCGTGCTCGCGGTGCAGCGGCGGATACTGGGTTGACGACCGCCGGCGACAGCTACCGGCTCCAGGCCGCCACACGCAACCAGGCGTCCCGCACGCCACAGGAGGTGCCACGGCAATAGCGCTCATCGGGACGTGGCCTCCCGTCGCTCCGCTCCGTCCGGCCACGTCCCGATAACCACGACAACTCAACAAGCGGGGGTCCTTTTCACGTGGCCACGGGGGTCCTTTTCAGGTTGCCATTTGCCAGGCCGCGTGCCCGCGAGCGGTACCGCGCCGCGGGGAGGTGCCGGTGCGGCGGCGAGCGGGACCGGACGGACCGCCGAGCCTGCCGGCGCTGCCGGCGGCTGCAGGCGGACGCGACGGCGCGGCATCGGGCGGCGCATCCGCCGGACCGTGGCCGGCTGTATGCGGACGTGCGAGAGTGGCGCCGCCGCCGGATCGCTGAGGGTCGCTGCGCTGAGTGCCCGGCGCCGCGGGACCGGGCCGACCGGAAGCTGTGCGGGCGCTGCCGGGAGCGGGCCGCGGCGAAACAGCGGGCGCACAGACGGCGACGTGCCGGCGATGAGGCGATCCA
The DNA here is from genome assembly GCA_965217045.1 of Vicinamibacterales bacterium. GTDB lineage: Bacteria > Acidobacteriota > Vicinamibacteria > Vicinamibacterales > UBA8438 > JAAXGX01. Next base: position 23,588 of record OZ244228.1, read on the forward strand.
CTCCCGTCGTTGACCTGGCCCGTCGCGGCGGGCGGGTTCCGCGCCGCGCGGTGCGGCTGCCGAAGTCACGCGAGTGGGACGCGGGCGCGCTGTGTGGCAGGACGTGCCCCGCTACGCCGACGGAACTTTTCCCGCCTGATTTCGTATAATCCTATCGCCGTCGGGCGACTCAGGGGAGCGAACGCTTCGGGCATGCACCGGGAAAATCACGACCCTGACTCGTTGACCAGAGCACCGAGTTCGAGTAACCAGTGCCACGAGGAAGGAGGGAATGACTCCATGACGAAGATCAACATCTCCGTCCGGTTCTGCGTTTCTATTGGCGACCGTCATTGCACTCCTGGTGCCGCTGCCCTGAGTCGCCCGATCTAACTCCCTTCGGCCGCCCGGCACCCGTCCCCCGGGGCGGCCGGGGTCGAGGGTTTGCCGGCTAGCCGGCCGCGGAAACCTCACTGAATGCGCTTCTCGTAGACCTTCAAGTCGGATCTGGCGCACCACCGAATCTTTACGGTTCCGTCGTGCGCCAGCTCAACATGAACCCCGCCGAGCGGCTCGTGCCCGCGTTCGATCTCGGCTTGGCCGTGACCGATTCGACAACTTCAGGAATAATCCGGGCTAAACTCCATGAACGCTCTGGAGGTGCTCTGCATGTGTCGACGTCGCGTTGGTACTCGCCGATTCCCGGTTATCGCCGCGACGCTGCTGTCGTTCGTCCTGATCGCCGGTTGCGGCGGTGACAGCCCGACGGCGCCCAGTGTCGGATTGGTGGTTCCGTTCAGCACGCGGGATCTAGTGGTCGGCACCGGCCCGGAGGCGATGAATGGCGACATGCTCAGGGTCAGATACACCGGCTGGCTGTACGACCGGAACGCGGCCGAGAACAAGGGGACGCAATTCGATTCCGGGACCATTGAGTTCGTTCTCGGCGCCGGCCGGGTCATCCAGGGCTGGGACCGCGGCCTCCTTGGCGTGCGGGTCGGCGGCCGCCGAATCATCGTCACCCCGCCCGAACTCGCTTACGGTGCCGCCGGCAGTCCGCCGCGAATTCCGGGCAATGCCACGCTCCTCTTCGAAGTGGAGCTCCTCGGCATCTCCTAGGAGTCTGCGCCGTAGAACGGTGCAGACTCCGCATCGCGCGCACAGCGCGCCTCGGCGGGAGCGGCGCGGGGCGAAGGGGTCCCCGCAAGCGGACGCCGGGGGTTCGGGGCGCAGCCCCGTTTGATTGAAGGTCGGGTACGTGCAACCGGGAGGCTGCCGATGACCGCGACGGACGGACCGGCTCCGAGTCTGTTGGCGAAGCAGATCGCCCGCGCCGCGGGAGCGGCGCTCCTCGTGCTTCTCGGCTGCGCCGCGGCCGGCGCCCAGACGCGCGATCTCACACCGGTGACGGACGCGATGCTCCAGAACCCCGACCCCGCCGACTGGCTGAACTGGCGGCGCACGCTCGACGGCTGGGGCTACAGCCCGCTGGACCAGATCGACCGGGAGAACGTCGACCAGCTCCAGCTCGTCTGGGGCGCGTCGATCGGCCTTGGGCTCAGCCAGGCGGCGCCGCTGGTGCACGACGGGATGATGTTCGTTCCCAGTCCCCGCAGCGTCGTGCAGGCGTTCGACGCCGTGACCGGGGACCGCATCTGGGAGTACCGCCGGGAGCTGGAGGCTGTGAGCGAGTATCTCGAGTCGGTCGGAAGCGGGATGCGGACCCGGTCGGTTGCGATCTACGGCGACAAGATCTTCGTCAATACGTCCGACGCCCACATCGTGGCTCTCGACGCGGCCACCGGCGAGGTCGTCTGGGATCACACCGTCGCCGACTACCGGCTGGGCTACCGCTACACCAGCGGGTCGATCGTCGTGAACGGCAACATCGTCTCCGGCATGACCGGCTGCCAGAACTACAAGAACGACGTCTGCTTCATCTCCGCCCACGATCCGGAGACCGGCGAGCAGGTGTGGCGCACGTCGACCATCGCGCGCCCCGGCGAGCCGGGCGGCGACACCTGGGGCGACCTGCCGCTGACCTTCCGCGCCGGCGCCGACTCGTGGATTCCCGGCAGCTACGATCCGGAGACGAACCTGACCTACTGGTCGACGTCGCAGGCGAAGCCCTGGGCCCGCATCTCGCGCAAGACCGACGGCGACGCCCTGTACACGAACAGCGTGCTGGCGCTCGATCCCGCGACCGGCGAGCTGGCGTGGTACTTCCAGTTCGTGCCGGGGGAGACCCACGACCTCGACGATGTCTTCGAGAGCGTGCTCATCGACCACCGCGGACGCAAGTCGCTGTTCAAGATGGGCAAGCACGGCATCCTGTGGGAGCTCGACCGGGCCACGGGTGCGTTCACGGCGGCCCACGACCTCGGCTACCAGAACGTGCTGGACGTCGACCCGGAGACCGGCGCCGTGACCTACCGGCCGGAAATGATCCCGGTGGCCGGCGTCGAGCTCGACTTCTGTCCCGACTTCGGCGGCGTCCGCAACTGGCGCGCGAGCGCCTACCATCCGGAGACGCAGGCGCTGTACATCCCCATCCATCCCACCTGCGTGCGGGGCATGTTCACCGAGCTCGAGCAGGTCGAGGGCAACAACTACTACGCCAACCGCGGCTGGTTCTCGCGGGGGAGCCGGGTGCACCCGGACAGCGGCGGGCACGCCGGCCACCTCATCGCGATGGACATCGACACCGGCGAGATCATCTGGCGGCACTCGACGGCGACGCGCCCGGGCGCGGCGGCCCTGACCACCGCGGGCGGCCTGGTCGTGAGCGCCGACACGAGCCGCAACCTGTTCATCCACGACGTCGAGACCGGCGAGGTGCTGTTTACGACGCGCCTGCCCGGCTCGGTGCAGGGCTTCCCGATCACCTACGCCGTCGGCGGCCGGCAGTATCTGGCCGCGCCGGTCGGGGGCGGCCGGTCCAACGCGATTTACGTGTTCGCGCTACCAGAGCATGATAGCGTTCCGTAGTAGTCCGTAGAAGGCCGACGGATCCCCGCTTTTACAGGTGGAATTTCGATCTCTGTTCCGAGTCCTTCCGTGCTCGGTTCGCCCGTTCCAGCTCATAACGTGGTATATTCGTGGGACGCATAACGCGGCGGATACCCATGGCAGGACGACTTAGAGCCAAGCAGATCTCGACCTTGCGGCCGGGACGCCACGGCGACGGCGGAACGCTCTTCCTCGTCGTTGAGCCCAGCGCCCGGAGCCGCCACTGGGTGCAGCGGTTGACCGTCAACGGCAAGCGCCGCGACCTCGGTCTCGGCGGATACCCGTACGTCGGACTCGCCGAGGCGCGCGCGGCAGCCTTCGCCAACCGTCAGCTAGTCCCCTTGATCTTTGATTTCTTCAAAAAGTCGTTGGACATCTGGGGCCACCGTGGACTTGAACGGTGCGCTGTCCGAACCGCTTCACCTTCGCGAGGATCTCGTCGGCTGTTTTCGTCCACTTGAAAGGCTTGCCCTCGTCATTGTGGGCGTCCACGTAGGCGGAGATGGCGTGGCGCAGCGCGTGCGGGCCGACCTGTTCTTGCCATGCCGCCCAATACATCACACCCGGCACACTTCTTAAAGCGTTTTCAGACACAGGGGACTAGGAGTCTGCGCCGCAGGAGATGCTGCGGCGTGAAGTGGGTCGTCGGCCCGTGCTCTGACTTATCGTGTCGGAGCAGCTTCGGCGGTTAACGCTTTCGGGTTCACATCATGACACGTGCTTGGTGAACGTGGTTTCCGTGTCGGTATCGAAGATGATGCGCTGTGGAAGTGTGGGAATCTCGCGGCCCCGGCGCAGGCATGGTCGGCGGCGGTCGCCCGCGAGATTTCCAACGGGCTGTGGGCGCCCGCCTGGCCGACCTTCAGATTCAGCACGACGCCGACCGGGCGTCCACAGCCCGGGCACTTCCACAGCGCCCCGTGGGAATAAGCTGCGCAGTCCGGTAATGCGGCGACCGTTTCGGCAACCAGCGGGGCCGAGAGAAGCTCGGCGGCCCAGCAGGCCCGCGTTCGTTTCCTCGACGAGCCGGCAGGTCTCGCAGCAGCTATCCGGCTTGCGAAGCCGAAGGCGAGCCGTGCGTCTGTAGGCCATCTTTCCCTCCGTGTGTTTCCAGAAGATCGCCGGTGACGACGCGAGTCGGCGCCGGCGATCCGGGCTCCAACAGACTCGTGGCGCCTGAAAGGCGTCCACGGGGCCTGCCGCATGCAGACGTTCGAACTCGAGCGGCGAGACGTAGCCCAACGCGGAGTGGGTGCGCCGCGTGTTGTACCACCCTTCCACGAACTCGAACACGGCCGCCCGTGCCTCGGCGTGTGTCGACAAGGTCGTGCGGTCGAGCAGCTCGCACTCGAGCGTCGCGAAGAAGCTCTCGGCCATCGCGTTATCGAAGCAATCGCCCACCGAACCCATCGACAGCGCCACGTCCCATTCCCGGCAGCGGGCGCCGAAGGCCAGCGACGTGTACTGGCAGCCCTGATCAGAATGATGCGGATTCCGGTCGAAACCGATCACCGATTCCGGTCGAAACCGATCACCCTCAGTCGGGGCTGAGCGACGCGGGACAACCCCGCCGGCGTGGGATCCTCCCTGCTTTTGCAGGAGGGACAGAGCTGGCGAACAGGAGGTTGTCCATGCGGAAGATTCGAGAGGTGCTGCGGCTGTACTTCGCCGCGGCGTTGAGCATCCGGGCGATTGCCCACAGCCTGGGGACGTCGCCGTCGACGGTGGGCGAGTACCTGCGCCGCGCCAAGGTGGCGGGGGTGAGTTGGCCGGTACCCGAGGCGATCGACGACGCCGGGCTGGAGCGCCGGCTGTTTCCGGCGCTCCCGTCGAGCCACACGTCGCGTCCGCTGCCGGAGTGGAGCGAGGTGCGCCGGGAACTGCGGGGCAAGAACGTAACGCTGTCCTTGCTCTGGCAGGAGTACAAGGCGATCCATCCGGAGGGGTTGCAGTACAGCCGGTTCTGCGAGCAGTACCGGGAATGGGCCGGAAAGCTCGACCTGGTGATGCGCCAGGAGCACCGCGCCGGCGAGAAACTGTTCATCGACTACACCGGGCAGACGATGCCGGTGGTCGACCCCGAGACCGGCGAGGAGCGGCAGGCGCAGGTCTTCGTGGCCGTGCTCGGCGCCTCGAGCTACACCTTCGCCGAGGCCACCTGGACGCAGACCCTGCCGGACTGGACGGCCTCGCACGTACGAGCCTTCGAGTTCTACGGCGGTTGTCCCGAGCTCGTGATCCCGGACAATCTACGCTCGGGAGTCAGTGGTGCCCATCGCTACGAGCCTGACCTGAATCCGACCTATCACGACCTCGCCCGCCACTACGGCGTGGCGGTGCTGCCCGCGCGGGTGCGTCGCCCAAGGGACAAGGCGAAGGCGGAGGTCGCCGTTCAAGTGGTCGAGCGGTGGATACTCGCCGCCCTTCGCCATCGCACGTTCTTCTCGCTGGCCGAGCTCAACGCCGCGATCGCCAAGCTGCTCGACCGGCTCAACACGCGCCCGTTCCGCAAGCTCCCGGGGTCGCGGCGCTCGCAGTTCGAGCAGCTCGATCAGCCGGCGCTGCATTCGCTGCCTTCCAGCCCGTACATCTTCGCCGAGTGGAAGACCGTGCGCGTGCACATCGACTACCACGTGGAAATTGACGGCCACTACTACTCGGTTCCCCACGCGCTGGTCCGGCGCCAGCTCGACGTCCGACTGACCGCCCGCACCGTCGAGTGCTTCCATCGCGGCCAGCGCATCGCCAGCCACGTCCGCTCCTCGCACAAGGGGCGTCACACCACCGCGACCGAGCACATGCCCGAGAAGCACCGCCAGATGGGCGAATGGACGCCGGACCGTTTCATCCGCTGGGCCGAGAAGATCGGCCCGGCGACCGCCGCCTTGATCACCGCCGTCCTCCATTCCCGGCGTCACCCGCAGCAGGCCTACCGCTCCTGCCTCGGTCTCCTGCGCCTGGCCAAGTGCCACGGCGACACCCGCCTGGAAGCGGCCGCCACACGGGCGCTGGCCATCGGCAGCTACAGCTACCGCAGCGTCGAATCGATCCTCAAGCACCGACTCGACGAGACCTCCGCCGAGCAATTCGAACGCGCCGATCCGGTCGAGCACGACAACACCCGCGGCGCCCTCTACTACCAGTGATGCCCGAAAGGAACGCCGAGATGCTGACTCATCCGACCGTGGAAAAGCTCCAACAGCTACGATGCGCCGGGATGGCCAAGGCCCTCGCCGAGCAGGTCGACTCGTCCGAGGTCGACGCCCTGTCGTTCGAGGAACGGCTCGGTCTGCTCGTCGACCGCGAGCTCACCGTGCGTCACTCCCGGCAGCTCACCAACCGACTGCGGCGCGCCAAGCTGAAGCACGACGCCTGCCTCGAGGACATCGACTTCCGTCACCGCCGCGGGCTCGACAAGGAGCTTGTCCTCTCGCTCGCCGACGGACGCTGGGTCCGCGACCATCTCAACGTCCTGATCTGCGGGCCGACCGGCGTGGGAAAAAGCTGGATCGGATGCGCGCTCGCCCACAGCGCCTGCCGCAACGGACACAGTGCGTTGTATGTCCGCGTGTCCCGGCTACTGAGTGCCCTGGCCATTGCACGCGCCGCCGGGCGCTACCCGAAGCTGCTCGAATCGCTCGCCAAGACCGAGGTGCTGGTGATGGACGACTGGGGGCTGGCCCCCTTCACCGCGGAAAACCGCCACGACCTGCTCGAGGTCCTCGAGGACCGCCACGGCGTCCGCTCGACGGTCGTGACCAGCCAGCTTCCCGTCGACAAGTGGCATGACGTCGTCGGCGACCCGACGCTCGCCGACGCGATTCTCGACCGTCTCGTGCACAATGCCTACAAGCTGGCTCTGAAAGGAGACTCGATGCGGAAGCGAACCCGGCCGTCGACCCAAACGGGGAACCGGGACTCATGATTCTCGTCCCGCGTCGCTTCGCTCCGACGGGTGATCGATTTGCGCCGGAACAGGTGATCGGTTTCACCGGAATGCGCACAGAATGATGGATGACCGCAGCCGGCCGGCGTTGCGCCACGGCCATCTCCAGCGCCTCGACCACCAGCTCCGTGCGCAGGTGCGCCGCCATCGCCCACCCCACGACCCGCCGGCTGAACACGTCGAGGACGATGGCCAAGTAGAGGAAGCCCGCCAAGGTCGGAATGTAGGTTATGTCGGCAACCCACAGGCGATTCGGCGCGTCGGCCTCGAAGCGGCGCTCGACCCGGTCCGGCGCCGGCCGGTCTTGCACCTCCCGGCGCGTCGTGCGGGGGCCGCGGCGCCGGCTCACCCCGGCGATGCCCGCGGCACGCATCACCCGCGCGACCCGCTTGCGGCCGACCGCGACGCCGGCTTCGGCCAGTTCGGCGTGAATCCGCGGCGCGCCGTACGTGCCCCGGCTGTTGGCATGAATCTCCTGCACGCGGGCCGTCAGCTCCGAATCGGCCCGCGCACGAGCCGAGGGTGGACGTCGACGCCACGCGTAGTACCCGCTCGGGGAGACACCGAGCACACGGGCCATCGTGGCGACGCGGAAACGGGCCTGGTTCGCGCTCATGAACCGGTAGACCTCCCGGGTCCGGTCTCCCGCGCGAACCAGGCCGTCGCTTTTGCAAGTATGTCCCGCTCTTCGCGCAGCCGCCGGACCTCCCGGCGTAGCTGCCGTACCTCTTCACGCTCTTCGGTGCGCAGGCCGTCGGTGCGCGTGCCGGTGTCGCGGTCGGCCTGAGCAACCCAGGTCCGGATGGCCTGGGCCGACGGTTCGAACTCCCGAGCCAAGTCTCCGGGCGTACGGCCGGACCGAACCAGTTCGACCATCTGCTGTCGGAACGCCGCCGCGTACGGCGGTCTGGTTTTCGACATCGCGTATACCTCCTCCTCGCAACAGGATTGGGTGTCCACGAAACCGGGTCAACTCCACCCTTGCGGGCCAGCCGGGAGGCTGGCCCTCGTTCAAACGCGAGCAGGCAGGTATGGAACCTGGGAGAGAACGGAGCGCAGAACGAACAGACTCAGAAAAAGCTTGCATTCACGGAGGCGTCCACACATGCGCTGGGGGCTGCCAGCGTGCAGCTCGGCCCCGAGATCGTCGCCTTGGTCGTGGAACTGCACACCTACCTGGGCGTCCCGCTGGTGAAAGTGGTCCATGTGCTCATGGGTTTATTGAAGGGAACGACGGTCGGCGTCGATGCGACGACGCTGGAAAGGAACGCGGCGATGCGGAGCATCGAACGGCGGGACACAGGGGGAATCGTACGAGGCGTTCGTGCGGCGGCTGGCGGAGGCATCGGGGATTGCGACGCCAACGCGCGCGGAGTTGGCGCGGTTCGACCGGTCCCGGAAGAACAAGAAGACGTCGAACGAGCACACGTATCCAGGTCGACCCTGTGCTCGGCCTTGTGGCCAAGTGCGTCCGACCGTCCTTCATCTTCGCGATCTTCGCGTCCGGCGACAAGACGCTGGTGGCGCTCGACGAGATTGGGGTTCGCAGCCACGTATCGGAGCCCGAGCGCGGTCGGCGCCGCTGGCAGGACAAGAAGACGGGGAGACGCCGCCTCGGAAGCGTGTTGCGCAGAAGCGGCAACGTGGCGAGTTGGTGGAGCGGCCTTTCGCGCGCGGTCATGAGAATATCCGCAAGCGCGTGCTCATCCAGGCGGCCGGCTGCAACCTCGGGCCGCTACTGCGCTGCCTGACCGGCGTCGGCACGCCCCGGAGCCTGCAGGGGCGGGTTCTTTCGGTGATCTGTCGACTGATCGGGGATTTGATCTACAGCGCTGGGGGCGTCTGACGCGCGCCTGGGGGTCCATATGGAGACCCGCGGGGTTCGTCGGCTCAATCGCTCATCGCCAAACTGCCTGAACAGGCCGGCTCAGTAAACAGACTTCTTCCACGGCCTGCTATGCGACATCTACGAGCACTACACCCGTCACGGGCTGGAACATCGAGGCGATCACGCGCCGGCTCAACGAGCAAGGCGTGGCCACGCGAAAGGCCGGGGCCCGCTTGGGACGCTCGACGGACTCTACCCGTTCTTGGTCGCACGTGACGAGCCAGCGCTGGAACGGCATCATGGTCGATCGACCCAGCGGCATGCCCGGCGTCCTGCCGGCTCTCACCCCTCGACCGCTGGTCGTCCGGCACGAGGGTCCGGTCGACCTGCTCGATCTCGTCACAGGAATCGGGGGCGGGGGCATCGCCGCGTTCGTGATCGTCGCAGCGGGCGCCAGGGGATCTCGGCTACCATATCGTCAGCCTCGTCCTGAGCCTCGATGGCCGGAGCGTTCCCTGGCTCCCGGCCTTCGAGGAGCTTCGAACCCTTGGGGCTGCATGATCGACGGTGGCCGGCAGGCGCAATCGCGGTAATCGCAAACGGTCGACACCCGCACGCGCACCTCGCGCATCCCCCCGTCGTCTGCTGGCTCAGGCCCGGCAGATCCTCGCGGAGGGCGACGGGCGCAAGGCGCTCGATCTGATCAGGCAGGCGCGGGACCGGGACGACAGTCTGGCGGGGCTGCCGCTGGCGTCCTTCTGTGCCACTATCCAGCGCGGCCGGCAGCTCGCGGCGAAGGGCATGGAAAAGGAAGCGGCCACCATGCGTGCCCGGGCCGATCGGCACCGGGAGTCCATCTCCCTGCAGTCACTGTCGGAGGACGACTGGGTCCAGTACGTCCGGTACCTGGATGGTGCGGGCTCGCTGGCGGCCTATGCGGCCCACCTGACCACCGGGCAGCCCCTGCTGCCGGTGGAGCAGGCGCTGGCGGATCGGCTCGTCATCGAGCGGTGCTGGGAGGGTCTCGACATCCTCGACACGAGCCATCCGCTACGGCGGGACGCCAGCGCGGTCATGCCCGGTCTCGACGCGATGGATGCCGGCGACTGGGCGCGGGCCGCGGACCTTCTGCAGGGGGTGCCCCGGCGTTCGCCGTTCGCGGCCTGGCGTCTGTTCTGCAAGGCCATGGTCTGTTTCGGTGCGGGCGACGACGACGGATTGCGCCGCACCCTCGATCGCCTGCCCGCCGACTTCACCCTTGGCCGCACGGTCGCCGAATGCCGGCGCCTGACCGCCAGAGACGGCGGCGGCGGTGGCACCGCGGCGCCGGGGGTCCTGGGAACTGGGCGGGGACAGGTGGCAGCCCTGGCCAGCGAGCTGAAGCGGGCTCTCCACAAGGGGAATGTGCGTTCGGTCGGGACGGCGATCGAGCTTCTGGCCGACGCCCTCTACCCTGACGATCCCGATCTGGCCCGGATCGACCTGTTGGAGATCGCCGGGCTGGCGGCGGTTCGGGACCTGATCCCCGGCGGCGCGCTCGAGGGGCTGGCGCGGCGACTGTTGCCGGCCGATCGGGTGACCGGAGTCGTAGCCCGCATCCTGCTCGCGAGGCAGCAGGTGGTGGCCCAACTGTGGCATCCGGTACCGGCCGCCGTCCTCGTCGACCTGCTGCCGGTGGAGTTTCCACGGGCGGAAGATCGGGCGCTCGCCCGAGCGTGCGTGTTGGAGACGCTGGCACGCACGGGCCTCGCGGCCGTCCATCCGGAGTTCCTTTCTCCCGAGATGGAGGCGGGTCTGACGATGCTGCTCGGCCGACCCCTGGAGGACCCCGGGACGGTCTTCGTCGAGCTGATGCTGGCGAGTCTCGCGGCCGACCCCGACAATCGCGACGGCTACCTCTTTCTCCTCGATCTGCTGCGCGGACAGACCGCCGGCAAAGCGAAATTCCAGCGTGCCTTGCAGGACATGGCGGATCGGTTTCCCGACGATCCGACCCCCTGGCTGGAGCTGGCCACCCTCCACTACTCCAGGAACGCGTACCGCCAGGCGGAGAGCGCCCTGGAGGAGGCGCGCCGGCGTGCTCCCCATGACGATCGACTCCTGGACCTGCAGGCCGTCGGTTTTCTCAAGTCCGCAGATCAGAGCCGGAGGAAGGGTCGGTTCGCGCTTGCGGTCCGGGACCTCGAGCGCGCCGACAACCTCGGGCGCAGGGTGATCGAATCCGTCCTGCCGGCGAAATGGCTGCTGCTGGAGATCGTGTCGGGCGACGCGGACACGGCCGCGACGGTCGCCCCCCATCTGGAGGGTCTGCCGCCGGGTGCGCAGCTTCGGATGCTGGCGTTGCTCCTCCGTGACCTGTACGACAACAACCACGTGAGGAACGTCAGACCTGAAATGGCCGACGCCGTGTGGCGCCTGCTGGCCGGTAGGGTCTCCCTGGCCGACGAGTGCGCGCCGGACGAGATCGTCCGGCTGCTCGAGCCGCTGCCCGTCGAGCTGGACCTCCTCTACGACGATCGGCGCATCGCGGTGAGCTTTGCGCGCTGGTGGCCCGCGCTCCTCGCACGCGTGGATGGGGAATGCCTGCCGGGCGTCCTCGATATCCTGATGGACTGCGGCGGACGGAATGAGGTTCGCGTCGAGATCGAACGCAGGCTGCGCGGCGTTGGGAAGCCCCGCCGCGATCCGCTGCTGCTCTTCTATCTGGCCGTGATCCGCTACGAGGAAGGCAGCGACCATGATGCCCGGCGTTTCCGGGACGTCCTGAAGAGAGCGGACGCCGCCACCCGCGAGCGGCTGCGGACGGCCGCCGCGAGGCTCGCCCGGCACACGGAGGAACCGCTGCGCCACGCGCTGCAGACGTTCGATTTCGAATCAATGGACGTGGGGTCGGGGACGCTCGGCCCGGGACCGCCCCCGGGGCTGGAGGCGTTTTGGGCTGCGCTCGAGGAGCAGTTGCAGACCGCGGGTCCGCCGCCCGACCGGGCCGGATCGACCCGGTTGGCGCCGCCCGACCCCGCCGATCCGGCGTTGGTCGAACGGTTCCGGCGGGCGTTGACGGAGGATACGGCGGATGCGCCGCGGGACGCCGGGCAACAGGGGATGTTGTTCGATCGGGAGATATACGACGATCTGGACCGGCTGGACGACCTGATCGACGCCAACCGACTGCACGGCGAGCCGCCCGTGTTGCGAGAGCTCGCCGGGAATCTGCGAGCCGAACCGGGGACGCGTCGGGAGCTGGATCGGCTGGCGCGCGACTGCCAGACGGCCGGCCTCAGTGACAGGTTGACGCCGGCGTTGCACGCCCTGCTGTTTCCCCACAAGGGAAGGAAACGGCGCCGCTAGAGCAGCACCATGCTTGTCCACTACCTCGTGCTGGGACTGTCCCCGTCGGCGACGACGGAGGAGATACGCCGTCGCTACCTGGATCTCGTGCGCGCGCACCGGCCGGGCGCGGATCCCGAACGGTTCCAGCAGATCACCGCGGCGTACGAAGGGCTGAAGGACGACCGTGCGCGTGTGAAGACGGCCCTCTTCGGGATGGCCGCCTACGGTGACTTCGAGCAGGCGCTCGATGCGCTGGTGAAGGCTCGTCCGGCCCGCCGCGAGACGCCCGGCTTGCAGACCCTGTTGGCGGCGGAAGGGAAGCTGCATGAGTGAACCGGGAGGAGACTGGAAGCAGCGCGCCCTCGACGACTTCCGGCAGTGGCTCGATACGGCGGGCGAGGAACCCCCGGCGCCAGCGGAATCGGACGCGGGCGACTGCGATCTGCGCGATCTGTTCGCCGAGTTCGCTGCGCTGCGGCAGGAGATCCGCCTGCAGAACCGGGAACAGGCCAGGGCGGGCCGGGAGCTGGCGGCCGCGGCGGAGCGGTACGACGCCGCCACCCGCCGGGAGGAGCGCGGCGACGAGACGCTGGCCGCGTTCGAGCAGCGCGTTTCCCGAACCGCCGAGGACGGTTGCCTGCTGGAGACCCTGGAGGTGCGCGACGCCCTGGTGCGGGGCCGGGACGCCGCGGTCCGGCTGCGGGATCGGCCGCGGTTGTTCGGGCGCCCGCTGCGGGGCGCCGCGGGCGTCGTCGAGGGTTACGAGCTGGCGATCAGCCGTTTCGACAGGATGCTGTCCCGGTTCGACGTGCGGCTCGTGCAGACCGTGGGACGCCCCTTCGACGGCCGGGTCATGCACGCGGTGGAGGCGCGCAGCGTCGACCGGATCGAGGACGGCGTGGTGATCGAGGAACTGCGGAGCGGGTTCGTGCGGCGCGACGATGTGCTGCGTTTTGCCGACGTCGCGGTCAATCGACGTCACGAGGAGGGCTGATGCCGGCGGAAACCAGGGCTGCGGACGACGACACCATCATCGGCATCGATCTGGGCACCACGAACTCCGAGGTGGCGATCATCTCCGGCGGGAAGCCGACGATCGTGGAGGAGGGCGGCGAAGCCATCCTGCCCTCGTGCGTGGGACTCGACGACGCCGGTGCCGTCATCGTCGGGCGCCATGCCCGCAACCAGGCCGCGGCCGCCCCCGAGCGGACGGTGCTCTCGGTCAAGCGCATGATGGGCTCCGGGACGCAGGTGCGGATGGGGGACGGCGCCTACAGCCCGCAGGAGATTTCGGCCTTCATTCTCAAGGCGCTCAAGGAGCGGGCGGACCGCGCGCTCGGCCGCGAAGTGCGCAAGGCGGTCATCACCGTCCCGGCCTACTTCACCGACGCGCAGCGGCAGGCGACGCGCGAAGCCGGGGAGATCGCCGGCCTGACGGTCGTGCGGATCATCAACGAACCGACGGCCGCCGCGCTCAGCTACGAGAGCGGTGGTGGGGGGAGCCGCACTCTCCTCGTGTACGACCTGGGCGGCGGGACCTTCGACGTCTCGGTGGTGCGCATCGAACGGGGCGTCGTCGAGGTCCTGGCCACCGCCGGCGACAACCAGCTCGGCGGCGACGACTTTGACGCGCTCGTCCTCGAAGGCCTGAACGCGCAGGTCGAGACGGCGCTGGGGATCGAGAACGCGCGTGACGACCGCCTACTGCAGGCGCGGCTGCGGCGGGCAGCCGAACGCGCCAAGATCGAGCTGTCGGATCAACCCTGCGTGCGCGTCGAGGAGGACCACGTCGCCACGGTGGACGGCGAGGCCATGCATCTCACCTGCGAGCTGACCCGCGCCGATTTCGAACGCGACCTGGAGCCGTTCCTCGACCGTTCGCTCCAGGCGGTGACCACCGCGCTGCAGGACGCCGGCGTGCGCCCGAGCCAGCTTGACCGCGTGCTGCTGGTGGGCGGTTCGACCCGCATTCCGCGGGTCGCCGCCGTCCTCACGGAGCGGCTGGGGCAGGAGCCGCACGGCGAGGTCGATCCAGATCTGTGCGTCGCGCTCGGGGCCGGCGTGCAGGCCGGGATCGAGATGGGGCAGGACATGCAGGCCATGCTGGTCGACATCACGCCCTACACTTTCGGCACCAGCGCCGCGGGGGAGCTCTACGGCATGCCGTACGCGCACCAGTTCTTCCCCCTCATCCGGCGTAACAGCAAGCTGCCGGCCATCCGTACCGACGTGTTCTTCACCATGTTCCCGGACCAGGAGGAAGTGGAGATCAAGGTCTATCAGGGGGAGGATCCGGACGCCCTGAAGAACGTGGAGATCGGCACCTTCCTGTTCAGCGGCCTGAACCGGCGGCAGGGCGCCCACGCGCAGGGCATCCTCTTCACCTACAGCCTGGACCTGGACGGTCTGCTGCACGTCCACGCCCGGGAACGGGCGACCGGCCGGGAGATCCGCGGCGCCGTCGAGAACGCCATCGGGCGTTCTAGCGACGAGGCGCTGGGCGCCGCCCGGGAGCGGGTCTCGGCGCTCTGGGGCGTGGAGGGCGAGCAGGGAGCCGGGACCGCCGGGGACGCGGCGGCCGGGAGCAGCGGAGAACCGGGGCCGGCGCCCGCCGCCGTGCCCCTGGACGTGGCCCAGGATGTTCGCGACACCCTGGCGCGGGCCGAGCAGGTGCTCGATGCCGCGCCGGCCGAAGACCGGGAAGAGATGATCAACCTGATGGAGGATCTTCGGGACGCCATCAAGGAGGGCCGCGCAGCGCAGGCGTCCGATCTGCGGCGCGAGCTCGACGAGATCCTCTTCTACCTGGGATAGCCGGCATGGAACACTGCCCGACTTGCGGGGCGCGGCATGCCGGCGGTCCTTCCTGCCACCGCTGCCGGACCGACCTGCGCCAAGTGCTGGCGATAGAACGGGCCGCGGCCAGCCACCGGCGGCAGGCCCGCGCCGCGCTCGAACGCGGCGACCGCGCGGAGGCCCGCAACCGCGCCCGCCGCGCCTGCACCCTACACCGGTCCTTCGAGTCGCTGGCCGCGCTGGCGTTGGCCGCCCTGGCGGACAGCGACTTCCCGGCAGCGATCCGATTGTGGCGAGAGATTCGAACCGGGTTCGTTCCGCGGCGACCCTCGTGACCCTGCAGCCTCGATCGGCTCAAGGCGACCCTCATCTTCGGCGTTTCACGCGATCCGCAAGCGCTCAGCACGTGGACTCCGCCGCCGACCCCCCGTCCTGGCGGGCAGCAGCGTTACTCGAATCTGGCGATCCTCACGGCGCTGACCCTGCGCCTGCTCTTCCACCTGCCGCTTCGGCAGACCGAGGGCTTCGTCGCGTCGTTGCTCCGGCTGATGGGCCTGGACCTGAACGCCCCAGACCACACGACGCTCTCCCGGCGCAACCGAGAGGTTCTGGTCCCGGCCTGCGACGTGCAGACGGCAGACCGATTCACCTGATCGTCGACTCGACAGGGCTGAAGATCTACGGTGTCGGCGAACACCACTGCCGCCCGGACGGTCGGGTTATCGTCCCGCGCACGTGCGCAAGAGGCGCATCGGCCAAGGGGCGGACCTGTCGATGGACAGCGGCGGTTGACCACGCTTCAGCCACGTCCACACACCCTGCCCCTGCGTCGGGTTCGAATACGCCACGCCCAGGCACGACGAGAGGGTCGCCACCACCTCGCACGCCGTGGCGCCGCACATGTTCACCGCGTCGGTCTCGCTGAACGACAGCGCGTGCCTGTGCACGATCCCGCGATTGCGGTGCACGCCGGAAGTCGAGGACAGCGGCAGCGCGGCGCCCGATGTCGAAGAGCTTGAGGAGCGGAAGCGGGAAGCTTTGCTCTCATTGAGGAGGTCGCAGTGCTCGAGCACGACATCCGGCAGGCGACCTTACGCTCACGATTGGTCGAGGACGGTCGGCTCAAGGCGCCGGAGGTCAGGCGATCGAGACGGCGAAGGTCGAAGTTCGCCTCAAGACGCTGACGCTGTCGGCCACGATCGTGAGCGCGGCATGGCCGTCGCCCGAGGCGCGTCGGTGGCTCGATGCGAGCATCGCGGGGCGGGGGAGACGACTGGCGGGCGAACGGTCGACGACCTCGCCAGGTTCGTCGACGAGTGCGGGCGGCAAGAGCACGCGCCGCGGCAGGCGAGCGCCGGGGCAGGGCGAGCCCGCGCCCCGTTCAGCCTGCTGGGGCCCGCGCCTCACCGGCCCGTCGATCGGCACGCCGGGCTCCGATGCCGTGCCGCAGGGAGCCGCCGGCGCTACCACGCGGGGCGCAGAACACTCTGGGGCAGCGTCGGGGCGTGCGAGCAGGGACGTGTGTCGCAACCGGGCTCCGATCGTCACTCGGATCTGCCCCCCGGTCCGGTACCGCCCCGAGGGCCCACGTCTCGCTTGACCTCCCTCAAGTCCGAATCATACTGTTGACCACGACATGCGCAGCTACACGGCCGTCGTGGAACGTTGTCCGGATACGCGCCTCTACGTCGGTTACGTGCCGGGGTTTCCCGGAGCGCACAGCCAGGGCGAGACCCTCGAGGAGCTCAACGAGAATCTCCGGGAGGTCATTGCGATGCTGCTCGATGACGGGGAACCAGTACTGGACGGCGAGTACGTAGGTACCCAGGTTATCGTCGTAGCCTGATCGCGTGCCGCCCATTCCCGTCCTCAAGCCGCGCGAGGTCATCGCCATCCTCGTCGCACTCGGCTTCGAAGAGGTGCGCCAGCGCGGTTCCCACAAGCAGTTCCGCCACGCCGACGGGCGCGGCACGACCGTTCCGGTCTGAGGTTGCCCCGATCCCGCGGACGGGTTAACGCTTTCGGGTTCACATCATGACACGTGCTTGGTGAACGTGGTTTCCGTGTCGGTATCGAAGATGATGCGCTGTGGAAGTGTGGGAATCTCGCGGCCCCGGCGCAGGCATGGTCGGCGGCGGTCGCCCGCGAGATTTCCAACGGGCTGTGGGCGCCCGCCTGGCCGACCTTCAGATTCAGCACGACGCCGACCGGGCGTCCACAGGCCGGGCACTTCCACAGCGCCCAGTGGGAATAAGCTGCGCAGTCCGGTAATGCGGCGACCGTTTCGGCAACCAGCGGGGCCGAGAGAAGCTCGGCGGCCCAGCAGGCCCGCGTTCGTTTCCTCGACGAGCCGGCAGGTCTCGCAGCAGCTATCCGGCTTGCGAAGCCGAAGGCGAGCCGTGCGTCTGTAGGCCATCTTTCCCTCCGTGTGTTTCCAGAAGATCGCCGGTGACGACGCGAGTCGGCGCCGGCGATCCGGGCTCCAACAGACTCGTGGGCGCCTGAAAGGCGTCCACGGGGCCTGCCGCATGCAGACGTTCGAACTCGAGCGGCGACACGTAGCCCAACGCGGAGTGGCGGCGCCGCGTGTTGTACCACCCTTCCACGAACTCGAACACGGCCGCCCGTGCCTCGGCGTGTGTCGACAAGGTCGTGCGGTCGAGCAGCTCGCACTCGAGCGTCGCGAAGAAGCTCTCGGCCATCGCGTTATCGAAGCAATCGCCCACCGAACCCATCGACAGCGCCACGTCCCATTCCCGGCAGCGGGCGCCGAAGGCCAGCGACGTGTACTGGCAGCCCTGATCAGAATGATGGATGACCGCAGCCGGCCGGCGTTGCGCCACGGCCATCTCCAGCGCCTCGACCACCAGCTCCGTGCGCAGGTGCGCCGCCATCGCCCACCCCACGACCCGCCGGCTGAACACGTCGAGGACGATGGCCAAGTAGAGGAAGCCCGCCAAGGTCGGAATGTAGGTTATGTCGGCAACCCACAGGCGATTCGGCGCGTCGGCCTCGAAGCGGCGCTCGACCCGGTCCGGCGCCGGCCGGTCCTGCACCTCCCGGCGCGTCGTGCGGGGGCCGCGGCGCCGGCTCACCCCGGCGATGCCCGCGGCACGCATCACCCGCGCGACCCGCTTGCGGCCGACCGCGACGCCGGCTTCGGCCAGTTCGGCGTGAATCCGCGGCGCGCCGTACGTGCCCCGGCTGTTGGCATGAATCTCCTGCACGCGGGCCGTCAGCTCCGAATCGGCCCGCGCACGAGCCGAGGGTGGACGTCGACGCCACGCGTAGTACCCGCTCGGGGAGACACCGAGCACACGGGCCATCGTGGCGACGCGGAAACGGGCCTGGTTCGCGCTCATGAACCGGTAGACCTCCCGGGTCCGGTCTCCCGCGCGAACCAGGTCGTCGCTTTTGCAAGTATGTCCCGCTCTTCGCGCAGCCGCCGGACCTCCCGGCGTAGCTGCCGTACCTCTTCACGCTCTTCGGTGCGCAGGCCGTCGGTGCGCGTGCCGGTGTCGCGGTCGGCCTGAGCAACCCAGGTCCGGATGGCCTGGGCCGACGGTTCGAACTCCCGAGCCAAGTCTCCGGGCGTACGGCCGGACCGAACCAGTTCGACCATCTGCTGTCGGAACGCCGCCGCGTACGGCGGTCTGGTTTTCGACATCGCGGATACCTCCTCCTCGCAACAGGATTGGGTGTCCACGAAACCGGGTCAACTCCAAGGCGCACGTTGATGGCCGACCAGCGTACGGACGTATCGCGGGCCGTCCGGGCGCGGCGGCGGTGGCTGGCCATCGAAGCTACGACGCAACAGTCATGACCTGGTGGCCGTTCGGAAAGACGGAGCATCGCGATTCGAGCTACACGGACGCGCTGGTGGCGTCCATCGTGGCGTCCGCGTCCGGCAAGACGATCGCGGAAACGACCGCGACCGGCGCCCTGGAAGCGTCCGCGGGCATGGTGGCGCGATGCTTCGCCGCGGCGACCGTGGAGGCGCCGGCCTACGCGCGGGCGGCGCTCACGCCGATGTGCTTGTCCACCATCGGCCGGGCACTGATTCGCCGCGGAGAGAGCGTGTTGGCTCTGGACGTGTCGCCCGAAGGGGCGCTGCGCCTGGCGCCCGCGGCCGATTGGGACGTGACGGGCGATTACGACCCGGAGAGCTGGTGGTATCGGCTGAACCTGGCCGGGCCGTCCCGTTACACGACGCGGGCGAACGTCCCGGCCGCAGGCGTCGTACATGTTCGCTACCAGGTGGACCCTGATCGGCCCTGGCGCGGCGGGCGCGGCGCCGGCCGGCGATTGGGTCGCCAAGCGGATCGGCGCGGACCCGCCCGAGGGCCTGGTGACTGCGGCGTGGCGGGCGTCCACCGAGGTTTACGCGGCGTGCGGCGTTCCGCCTTCGTTGTTCCTGGAACGGGCTGAGGGAACGGCGCAGAGCGAATCGTTCCGGCGGATGCTCCATGCCACGGTGCAGCCGCTCGCGGCCATTGCCGAAGCGGAGCTGTCGGACAAGCTCGACACGAACGTGACGCTCAACTACGACCGCCTTTTCGCCGCCGATCTTGCCGGCCGGGCGCGGGCGTTTCAGAGCATGGTGGGCGGCGGGATGGACGTGTCGAAGGCCGCGGCGTTGGCCGGCCTGATGGATGGCGACTGAGGAATACACGGTCGTCTGGAACGGCTCGCGGACCGGGCCTGGCCGCGGAACGCTACTCGACTACACGCTGCCGCATGAGCGGGCGGCCCGTGAGCCGCCGGGGAAACGTCCAACGTTGGACGTTTCTCGGCCGCCGTGGGAGCGGGCCGGCCTCTCGCGCTCGACGTACTACCGGAGGCGGGCCGCGGCGAAGGCAACGCGGCCGGCGTCGGCTGGTGACGTGTTGGAGCTGCTGTCGCTGCTGGTGCTCGGGCGGTGACACGGTGACGTGTGTCGGCGCGACATCGCGGGCCGGGCGTGCTGTCGCCGGCCGCGGCGTGGGCCGCCCGGCGAGCGACAGGGGCGTTATGCTGACCGGCTTGTCGGATTCAATCCACATCCCCATGCGCTTTGATCTAGCCGTCATGCTGCGTGGGCTGGTCGACGAGTTCGTCAAGCTGGGTGCGCCAGAGAGCGACAGTACCCAAGCGCGCCAGCATGCCGAAGGATTCATGGAGGCGGTGACGCGCTTGAACGACTGGCGCGAGCAGAATGACCTGACCCTCCCCAAGATGCCCGGGGTCAGGGTGGGCGATTAGCGTTCGGGGGGCGGTGACACTGTGGTGACACGCCCGGATCCCGCTTGACTCTGGGTCCCCATAAGTTGTTGATTTTATTGGAGCCGGCGAGCGGACTCGAACCGCTGACCTGCTGATTACGAATCAGCTGCTCTACCAACTGAGCTACGCCGGCTGGTGCGGAAACATCACATCCTAGCACAGCCCTGGCGTCCGACGGCGCGCCGCTGCTCGGACGTCGGGGGCCGGGCGCCGACGCCGATGCTGACGAACATGCATACGCCCTGCGCGTAGCGCTGCTCGAGGTCGGCGGTCCCGTTGATGCCGACCGGCAGCCCGCACTCCCGTCGCGGGCGTTCTCGACCCCGGCACGGTGCTCGATGATGAACGCGGCAGGCTTGCGCTGCCTCCGCCGTCACGCAGGCGGCGCCTCCTCGAACAGGGGCGCCTTGGCCTTGGCGTAGGTCGACTTGCGGACCAGCACGTCGCCCTCGAAGCACAGGAGGTCCAGCCCGCGCCAGGATGTCGGCTGGCCCTTCAGCTCGAGCGTGCAGCGCCAACTGGCCATGACCTTGCCGGCGTCGGGGTCGACGAACAGGTCGTCGTCGATGAAGTGCATCGTGCCGTAGCGGCCGGTGAACTGCGGGAGGAGGGCGGCGCGGATGGCGTCCTTGCCGCGGTTGCGGGTGCCGTTGAACTCGTCGTAGACGCCGTCGTCGGCGAAGTAGGACATGACGGCGTCGAGATCGTTGTCGTTGAAGGCGGTCACGAAGCGCCGGGTCAACTCGGCCAGGCGCTGGCGGTCTGTCGACATCGTGTGGTCTCCTCCCGGGCCGGCGATTCCGGCGCCGCCGCTCGCCGCCCGTGTCAAGCGTAGCGCAAGGCAGCAGGTGCGGGCCGCCCGGTTGAATCGGGCCGGGCATGTCGATAGAATCGTCTGTTACCGTTCGGACAGGAATCGTCCGCAGGGAGCCCGCGGGTTCCCAGGGCCCCCGCATGACAGAGTCGACCGCGGCAGAGCAGCAGCAGATCGTCATTCGCGGCGCCCGCACGCACAACCTCAAGAACATCGAGCTGACGCTGCCGCAGCGTCAGCTCATCATCATCACCGGGGTCAGCGGCTCCGGGAAGTCGTCGCTGGCGTTCGACACGATCTACGCGGAGGGACAGCGGCGGTACGTCGAGTCGTTGTCGGCGTACGCGCGGCAGTTCCTCGACCGCATGGAGAAGCCGGACGTCGACGAGATCCACGGCATCTGCCCGGCGATTGCCATCCGCCAGAAGAACAGCCTGCGCAACCCGCGCTCGACGGTCGGCACGACAACGGAGATCCACGACCACCTGCGGCTGCTGTACGCGCGGATAGGCCGCACGATCTGCCCGCAGTGCGGGACCGAGGTACTGCACGACAGTGCGGAGATCGCCGCCCGCGCGCTGGCGGCGCTGCCCGACGGCACCCGCCTGCTGCTCGGCTACCAGCTCCCGGTCGTGGCCGGGCTGACCGGCGCCGTGCCGCCGGACGAGGAGGACGGCGCGGCGGACCTCGGCGCAGAGCCCGATCCGGCCGCGGCCGGCAACGGGCACGGCGACTCGCCCGTGGCGGCGGCGCTCGACGCGCTGCAGCGGAAGGGGTTCCGCCGCGTGGTCGTGGACGGGCGGGCCGTTGCGCTCGATGACCTCGAGCCCGGGGCGCTCGACGGCGAGACGGCGCTGCGGGTGGTGGTCGACCGCGTGAAGGTCGGCGCCGACGCGCTGAGCCGGCTGACGGACTCGGTGGAGACGGCCTACGCGGAGGGCGGCGGCGCGGCCTTCGCCATCGAGGTGGACGGCAGCCGCACGCATCAGTTCAGCGAGCTGTTCGAGTGCCGCGCGTGCGGCATCCCGTACGAGGTGCCGCAGCCCCGGCTGTTCTCGTTCAACAACCCGTTCGGCGCCTGCACGACCTGCCACGGCTTCGGCAACGTCATCGAGCTGGACATGGATCTGGTCGTGCCGGATCCGTCGAAGTCGATTCAGCAGGACGCCGTCGAGCCGTGGACCAAGGCCCACTACCGGGCGCGGCTGGCCGAGCTCAAGCGCGCGGCGCGGGCCAACGGCGTCCGGACGAGCGTGCCGTGGGCGGACCTCACGGCGGCGGAGCGGACGTTCGTCATCGACGGGGACGGCGGCCGCTACACCGGTATCCGGGGCTTCTTCCGCTGGCTGGAGAGCAAGAAGTACAAGGTCCACGTGCGCGTCTTCCTCAGCCGCTACCGCGGCTACCTGGTCTGCCCGGAGTGCCGCGGAACGCGGCTCCGACAGGAGGCGCGCGCCGTGCGCGTGGGCGGGCACCCGGTCGACGTGCTCTGTGGCTTCACCGTGGCCCACGCCCGGCAATTCTTCGACGAGCTGGCGCTCACGGAGAAGGAGGCGGCCGTCGCCGAGCGGATCGTCCGGGAGATTTGCCGCCGGCTGTCGTTCCTGAGCGACGTGGGGCTCGACTACCTGACCCTCGACCGCCTGTCGTCGACCCTGTCGGGGGGCGAGGCGCAGCGCATCAACCTGGCCACCGCGCTCGGGTCGGCGCTCGTCGGCACGCTGTACGTGCTCGACGAGCCGTCGATAGGGCTGCATCCGCGGGACAACGAGCGGCTGCTGCGCATTCTCAAACAGCTGCGCGACCAGGGGAACACGGTGGTGGTCGTCGAGCACGACACCGAGATGATCCGCAGCGCCGACTACCTCGTCGACCTCGGCGTGGGCGCCGGCACGCGCGGCGGCAAGGTGGTGTACGCCGGCCCGCCGGCGGGCATCGCCGCCGAGCCGACGTCGCTGACCGGCAAGTACCTGCGCGGCGAGCTGGCGATTCCGGTGCCGGCAGCGCGGCGCAGGCGGCTCCCGCAGAGCCACGCCATCCGGGTGCGCGGCGCGGCCGAGCACAATCTCAAGCGCATCGACGTGGAGATTCCGTCGAACATGCTGACCTGCGTCACCGGCGTGAGCGGGTCAGGCAAGTCCACGCTCGTGCACGACGTGCTGTACGCGGCGATCAAGCGGGCCAAGGGCGAGTGGGACAAGCGGGTCGGTGTGCACGAGGCCATCGAGGGGCTCGAGCTGGTCAGCAAGGCGGTGCTGGTCGATCAGGCGCCCATCGGCCGGACGCCGCGCTCGAACCCGGTCACCTATCTTAAGGCGTTCGATCCCATTCGGGAGCTGTTCGCCTCGACGAAGGACGCCCGGGCGGAGGCGCTGACCGCCAGCCACTTCTCGTTCAACGTGCCGGGCGGCCGTTGCGACGCATGCGAGGGCGGGGGCGAGGTGCGGGTCGAGATGCAGTTCCTGGCCGACGTCTTCGTGCCGTGCGAGCACTGCGACGGCCGGCGGTTCAAGCCGCAGGTGCTCGACGTGCAGTACCGCGGCCGCAACATCGACGACGTGCTGCGGCTGACAGTGCGCGAGGCGCTGTCGTTCTTCAGCACGGCGCCGAAGGTGTGCCGGCGCCTGCAGGTGCTCGACGAGATCGGCCTCGGCTATCTGGGGCTGGGCCAGCCGGCGACGACGCTGTCGGGCGGCGAGGCCCAGCGCATCAAGATCGCGGCGCACCTCGTCTCGCGCGGCGGCGACCGCACACTCTACATCCTCGACGAGCCGACGACCGGCCTGCACCTCGACGACATCGCCCGGCTGCTGGCGGCCTTCCGGAAGCTGCTCCACGCGGGCCACACGCTGCTCGTCATCGAGCACAATCTGGACGTCATCAAGACCGCCGACTGGGTCATCGATCTGGGACCGGAGGGTGGCGACGACGGTGGATACGTGGTGGCGGTGGGCACCCCCGAGCAGATTGCCGCGCACGACGGTTCGCACACGGGCCGCTACCTGCGGCACGCCCTGGAGATCGGCCGGACGCACGCGTACGCCGAGCCGTGATCGTGGGCGCCGTCCTGCCGCGCGCGTTCTACGCCCGCCCGACGCTGGAGGTGGCGCGCGACCTGATCGGCAAGCGGCTGGTGCACGTCACGCCTCAGGGTATCGCGGCCGGCACCATCGTCGAGGTGGAGGCCTACGTCGGCGAGGGCGATCTGGCCTGTCACGCCGCGGCCGGCCTCACGCGGCGCAACGCCCCGCTCTACGGGCCGCCGGGCCACGCCTACGTCTACGTCAACTACGGGCTGCACCATCTGGTCAACGCCGTGACCGAGCCGGAGGGCGCGCCGGCGGCCGTGCTCATCCGGGCCCTGGAGCCCGCCGTCGGCACGCCGCTGATGCGGGGCCGGCGGGCGCGGGACGCCGGCCGCCGCGCCGCGCCGCTCACCGACCTGGACCTTTGCCGCGGCCCCGGGAACCTGACCAGCGCGCTCGGCATCACGCTTTGCCAGAACCGCTGCGATCTCTCCGGCGGCCGGCTGTTCATCGAGGAGTGCGGTCCGTTCGAGGGGGCGGTGGACTGGAGCCCGCGGATCGGCATCACCGTCGGCGCCGCGCGCCCCTGGCGCTGCTACGCCGCGGCGAGCCCGTACGTGTCGGCCCGCGGCCGCGCCGCCGACGGGGGCGCGCGAGCTACTGCTGGCGCGCTCGGGAGACCGCGACCTCGAAGGTCAGGCGCTCGCCGGCGCGGATGACGTCGAGCGTGACCGTGGTGCCGATCTCGGCGTCCGACAGCAGGCGGGCGTAGTCGGCGCCGTCCTCGAGGGGGACACCGTCGAATGCCACGATGACGTCGCCCGGCTCCATGCCGGCGCGCGCGGCCGCCGACGCCTGGTGAATGCGCCAGACCACCACGCCGCGGGCGTCGGGAATCCCGAGCTCGCGCGCCAACGGCGGCGTCAGCTGACGGACGTCCGCGTAGCCGAACGAGCCGCGGCGTACCTCGCCGTGCTCGACCAGCTCGTCCATCACGCGCCGGGCCAGATTGGCCGGCACGGCGAACCCGACGCCCTGGCTGCCGCCGCTGTCGCTGAAGATGGCGGTGTTGATGCCGACCAGTTCGCCGTGCGCGTTGACGAGCGCACCGCCGGAGTTGCCCGGGTTGATGGCGGCATCGGTCTGGATGAAGTCCTCGTAGCGCGCCACGCCGAGGTTGTCGCGGCCGACCGCGCTGACGATACCCAGCGTGACGGTCTGGTTTAGCTGGAACGGGTTGCCGACGGCCAGCACCCATTCCGCGATGCGTAAGGCCGACGAGTCGCCCCACGGCAGCGTCGGGAGGCCGTCGGCGTCGATGTGCAGCAGCGCGATGTCCGTTGATTCGTCGCGGCCGACGAGCGTGGCCTCGTGCTCCTGGTTGCTCGGCAGCGTGACCGTGATGCCGGCGGTCTCCCGTCCCACGACGTGCGCGTTCGTCACGATGTAGCCGTCCGGCCGCACGATGACGCCCGAGCCGAGGCTGGGCCGCTCGCGGTAGCCGGACAATCCGCGTGAATCGCCGAAGAAGTAGCGCAAGAAGGGATCGTTCCCGAATATCGACCGCCGCCGCACGACCTGCCGCGACGAGATGTTGGCCACCGCCTGGATGCTCGATTCGGCCACATCGGCGAAGTTGGGCAGCGCGGCGGCACCCGGTTGCGCGGCCAGGGCGCGCGGCAGCCCGGTGACGGGCGCCCTGGCGCCGCGCGGATGCATCGCCTCCCCCGGCTGTCTGAGGACGACCGGCGCTGCCTCGCTCTCGTCCCGGGTGTCGAGGCGGCCGGTCAGCACGCTGCCGACGGTCAGGCCGGCGAGAAAGAGGAATGAGCCGACGAGAATCACACCCGCGCGCATCGAAGTGCTCCCTGCCTGCCGTTCTGGTCCATTGTAGCGCCTCGGCAGCGTCTCGCCGCGGGGCGCATTTTCAATTACGGTACGATAAGGAACGTGACTTCGATCCAGGCGACTCGTCTACGCAAGGGCATGCTGATCCGGCACGTGGGCAACCTGTGCCGCGTGCTCGACCTGCAGCATCTGACGCCCGGCAACAAGCGCGGCTTCGTCCAGTGCCGGCTCCGCAACCTGCGCAGCGGCACGCAGGCCGATCACAAGTTCCGTTCCGAGGACGACGTGGAACGCGCCGTGCTGGACTCGCGGCGGATGCAGTTCCTGTACGCGGACGGCGCCTACCACTTCATGGACACCGAGAGCTTCGAGCAGGTGCAGCTGACCGGCGAGACGCTCGGCGAGTCGGTCAACTACCTGCTGCCCGAGGCGGTGATCGTCGTGGAGCTGTTCGACGGCGAGCCCGTCGGCATCCAGCTGCCGCTGGCCGTCGAACTGCAGGTGACGGAGACGGCCCCGGCGATCAAGGGCGCCACGGCCAGCGCCCAGCTCAAGCCCGCGCAGCTCGAGACCGGTCTCGTCGTGCAGGTGCCGCCGTTCATCGCCAACGGCGACCGGGTGCGCGTGAACACCGAAACGGGCGAGTACCAGTCGCGCGTCTGACGCGCGCGGCGCGGTCAGGAGAACAGCGCGCCGAGCAGCTCGATGAGCCCCGTCCCGTCGGCCATGGGGTCGCCGAGCCACCCCGGGGGCATCACCCACACGAACGCCAGGATGGCGAGCACCATCAGGTCGTACTGCCAGGTCGCGCGCTCGAACGTCCAGAACAGCGCGTGCCAGACGGCGATGGCGGGCAGCGCGAGCGCGCGCTTGAAGGTCATGCGCACGCGCCGCGGGACTTGGTCCTGGTCGGCCGTGCGGAGCTCGTGCCAGGTGTAGTAGATCCGGTCGACCACCGTCACGACCGACAGCACCAGGATCACCCACATCACGGCGCCCATGCGGTTCGTGAACGCGCCGATCATGAAGAGCACGATGCGCTCGGGGCGCTCCATGAAGCCGACCTTGCACTTCTCGATCAGCGACTCGGCGCGCGCGCGGGTATAACTGGTCATCACGGAGAACATGAGCGCCAGCGCCGTGATCAGCACGTAGTCCGTCCGGTCGAGGGCGGCGTACAGGTAGATGAGGCCGATGAACAGGAGGATGTCCGAGAACCGGTCCATCACCGAGTCCCAGAATCCGCCGAAGAGCGACGAGCGCGCGGTGCGCTCGGCCACCTTGCCGTCGATGAAGTCGAAGATGTTCGCGATGACCATGACCAGGCCGGCGGTCCCGAAGCGGCCGGTTCCCAGCGCCCACCCCGCGCCGGCGTTGATGATGACGCCGGTCAGGGTCAGCAGGTTGGGATGCACGTCCAGGCGGACGCACAGGTCGATGAGGGCGCGCAGGGGATACATGCAGAGCGCGCCGATCATGCCGGTGAAGGTCATCGTGGATGAGGATTCGAGAGCCGAAGGCCGGACGATATAATTTTCGAACGGGGACTGGCAACGCACGGCGCTGCCGTTGCGGGTCCCGCGCGGCGCGGGGGGCCGCCTACGTCGCACCAGTGTAGACCATGCCGATTCGGGACCTCAAGGACCAGATCAGCCGTCTGCCGGAGCAGCCCGGCGTCTACCTGTACTCCAACCGCGCGGGCGAGACCATCTACGTGGGTCGCGCCACCGCGCTGCGCGACCGCGTGCGGAGCTACCTGGGCGCCTACGGATCGAGCCCGAAGACCGACGCCCTGCTCGACGAGGTGGCGGGGCTCGAGGTGATCGTGACCGACTCGCTCGTCGAGGCGCTGGCGCTGGAGAACAACCTCATCAAGCAGCGCGCGCCGCGCTACAACATCCTGCTGCGCGACGACAAGAACTACCCCTACCTGCAGGTGACCACCAGCGAGCGGTTCCCGCGTGTGCTGGTCGCCCGCCGCGTGGCCCGCGACGGCAACTTCTACGCCGGGCCGTTCCTGCCCGCCACGTTCGCCCGCAAGACCATGTCGCTGACGCACCGCCTGTTCGGGATGCGCTCGTGCAACGAGGTCATCAACGGCAAGCGCAGCCGCCCGTGCCTCGAGTACGACATCAAGCGCTGCATCGCGCCGTGCGTGGAGGAGCTGTGCGGCGAGGCCGAGTACGCGACCGCCGTCGCCCACACGCGGATGTTCCTCGACGGCCGCAACGACGAGTTGCTCACCGAGCTGAGGACCCAGATGCAGGCCGCCGCGGACGAGCTACACTACGAGCAGGCGGCCCAGATCCGGGACGCGCTGCGCACGGTCGAGACGCTCAGGGACCGCCAGCAGAAGATGGCGACGGCGCGGCTGGGCGACCGCGACGCATTCGGCGTCAAGGTCGGGCCGTCCGGCGCGGTGGTGCTGGTGTTCCAGATGCGCGGCGGGCGGGTCGTGGAGCGGGTCGAGCTGGTGACCGACGCCATCGAGGCGCCGCACCGGTCCGAGCGGGACGTGGTGCAGGCGGCCCTGCAGCAGTTCTACGAGGTGCGCGACGTGCCGCCGGAGGTGCACGTGCCGGTGGCGCTCGACGACGAGGCGGCCCTGGCCGGCTGGCTGTCGGCGCGCGCGGGCCGGCGGGTGCGGCTGCATGTGCCGCAGCGCGGCGACAAGCGCGGGCTGCTGGAGCTGGCGGGCCGCAACGCCGCCCTGGGCTACGACTCGCGCTACGGCGAGCACGCGCGGGCGCAGGGGGCGGCGCTCGACGAGCTGCGGGCCGTGCTGGATCTGCCCGCGTTGCCGCGGCGCGTCGAGTGCTTCGACATCTCGACGATTCAGGGGGCGGAGAGCGTCGCCTCGATGGTGGTGTGCGAGGGCGGCGCCATGCGCCGTAGCGAGTACCGGAAGTACCGCATCCGCAACAGCAGGGCGGCGCATCCCGACGACTTCGCCGCCATGGAGGAGGTCGTGCTGCGGCGCTACCGGCGTCTGCTGGAGCAGGGCGGCCCGTTTCCCGACCTGGTGATCGTCGACGGCGGGAAAGGGCAGCTGTCCGCGGCGTACAAGGCGCTCGAGCGGCTCGGCCTCGGGAACCTGCTGGCGATCGGCATCGCCAAGCGCGAGGAGCTGCTCGTGACGCGCGACCGGCAGGAGCCGATTGCGCTCGACCGGCACAGCGGCGCGCTCAGGCTCGTGCAGCGCATCCGCGACGAGGCCCACCGGTTCGCCGTGACGTTCCATCGCCGCGCCCGCAGGATGCGCGACCTGCGCTCGGACCTCGACGAGGTGCCGGGCATCGGGCCGAAGCGCCGCAAGCTGCTGCTGGAGCGGTTCGGCAGCGCCGCGAACGTGCGCCGCGCCACCCGCGACGAGCTGCAGCGCGTCGTGGGCCCGCGGCTGGCCGGGGTTCTCGTCGCGCACCTCGGCTGACGGGGCCGGACTTTCGCCGGCGGACTTGCCGAATCGCGCGGCCGGCCGTATCCTGCTGTAACTTCTTCTTTCTTCTCGTGGCATCCAAAACTAGGCAGCGGCGCGTCGTCTCCGGCATGCGGCCGACCGGCAAGCTGCATCTGGGGCATCTGGTCGGCGCGCTCGGGAACTGGGCCGAGTTGCAGTCCGGCTACGACTGCATGTACTTCGTCGCGGACTGGCACGCGCTGACCAGCGAGTACGCCAGAACGGATGAGCTGACCGGTCACGCGTACGACAACGTCACGGACTGGATCGCCGCGGGCATCGACCCCGAGCGCAGCACGATCTTCGTGCAGTCGCTGGTGCCGGAGCACGCCGAGCTGTACCTGCTGCTGTCGATGGTGGTGCCCATCCCCTGGCTGGAGCGGGTGCCGACCTACAAGGAGCAGATCGAGCAGCTGGCCGACCGCGACCTGTCGACCCTCGGTTTTCTCGGCTACCCGCTGCTGCAGGGCGCGGACGTGCTCATGTACGGCGCCGAGTACGTGCCCGTGGGCGACGACCAGGTGCCCCACCTGGAGTTGACGCGCGAGGTGGTCCGCCGCTTTCAGGGCTTCTTTGGGGAGCTCTTTCCCGAGCCCCAGCCCCTGCTGACGAGCGTGCCCCGCCTGCCCGGGATCGACAACCGCAAGATGAGCAAGAGCTACGGGAACACCATCGACCTGTCCGACGACGCCGGGACGGTGCGCAAGAAGGTGATGCGCATGTACACCGACCCCAAGCGGATCCGCGCGGACATCCCGGGCACGGTCGAGGGCAATCCCGTCTTCGTCTACCACGACGCCTTCAATCCTGACGGGGCCGAGGTGGACGAGCTCAAGCGCCGCTATCGGGCGGGCACGGTAGGCGACGTGGAGGTGAAGGACCGGCTGGCGCGCGCCATCAACGCCCGGCTCGATCCGCTGCGGGAGCGGCGGGCCGAGCTCCTGGCCCAGCCGGGGCGCGTGCGGGAGATCGTGCTCGACGGGTCACGCCGGGCGAGCACCATCGCGCGCGCGACGATGGAGCGCGTCCGCGACGCCGTGGGCCTGGTCTACGACTGATGCAGGGTTGCCAGCGATGAATGTGCCGCAGGGCTTCGAGTCGATCCTCTCGGACTACCCGGTCAAGCTCGACAATTTCGAGGGGCCGCTCGATCTGCTCCTGCACCTGATCCGGAAGCACGAGATCGACATCTACGACATCCCGATTGCGCTGGTCGCCGAGCAGTATCTGGCCTACCTCGACCTGATGCAGGAGCTCGACCTCGACGTGGCGGGCGAGTTTCTGGTGATGGCGGCCACGCTGATTCACATCAAGTCGCGCATGCTGGTGCCCCGGCTCGAGAAGGAGGAGGAGGCCGAAGAGTCGGAGGACCCCCGCGACGCGCTGGTGCGGCGCCTGCTCGAGCATGAGAAGTTCAAGGCCGCCGCCGAGCTGCTGCACGAACGGGAGACGGTGCGCAGCGCGCAATGGACGCGGCCGGACGGGCGCGTCGCCGGCCTCGCCGGCGAACCGATCGAGCGCGAGCTCGAGGTCGATCTGTTCAGCCTGCTGCAGGCCTTCCAGTCGGTGCTGACGCGAGCGCGCGAGCGCCCGAAGTTCGCCATGCCGGCGGCCCTCGTGTCGATCGAGACGCGCATCGGGCAACTGCTCGAACGCCTGTCCGACACGCGGGCCTGCGGCTTCGAGGAGCTGTTTTCCGACGCGGAGACCCGGCCGGCGATCATCACCACGTTTCTGGCGCTGCTCGAGATGATCCGCTTGAAGCTGGTCCGCGTGTTCCAGGGCGGACCGTTCGGTCCGATACGGGTGTACACCCGGCCGCGGCCGGACGACGCCCCGCGGCCCGGCGGAGTGCCAGTTGATGGCTGACGACTTGCGCGAGCTGCAGGCGATTGTCGAGGCGCTGATCTTCGCGTCACCCGAGCCGCTGACGCTGAAGACGATGGTGAAGCTGCTCGACGGCGAGCCGCCGGAGCACGTCGAGGAGGCGCTGGCGGCGGTCCGCAGGGACTGGGAGGAGCGCGCGGGCGGCCTGCGGCTGGTCGAGGTCGCAGGCGGCCACCAGATCGTCACGCGTCCGGAGCTGTCGGAATGGGTCAGGCGGCTGTTTCACGAGCATTCCACGCAGCGGCTGTCCGTCCAGGCGCTCGAGACGCTGGCCGTCGTGGCGTATCGCCAGCCGATCACCGGCCCGGAAATCGCGGAGATTCGCGGCGTCAACACGTCCGGCGTGCTCGGCACGCTGGTCGAGCGCCGGCTCATCAAGGTGACGGGGCGCAAGGCGGTGATCGGCCGCCCCTTCCTGTACGCCACGACGCGTGAGTTCCTGGACCGCTTCGGCCTCAAGGACCTGTCGGATCTGCCCCGGGTCGAGGACATGGCCGAGGCGCTGGGCATGGACATCCCGGCCAGCTTCGGCGACACCGATCCGTTCAACGAGACGCTGCCGTTCGAATCCGGGCCGGACGAGCCGGATCCGCCGAAGCAGCAGGTGCACTGAAAGTCCGTGGTTGCCGCACCGTCCACAG
Source organism: Vicinamibacterales bacterium (assembly GCA_965217045.1). Classification (GTDB taxonomy): domain Bacteria; phylum Acidobacteriota; class Vicinamibacteria; order Vicinamibacterales; family UBA8438; genus JAAXGX01. The sequence goes on from OZ244228.1 coordinate 55,411, forward strand.
CAGGGCGCGCGCTCGGTGTGCGCCTGCAGAAGATCCTGTCGACTGCCGGGATCGCCTCGCGCCGCGCCGCCGAGCGGTTGATGCAGGAGGGGCGCGTGACCGTCAACGGCCACGTCGTCACCACGCTCGGCACGCGCGCCGATCCCGCCCGCGACGCCGTGCGCGTGGACGGCCGCCGCGTCGGCTACGCTCGGCGGCTGCGCTACATCCTGCTCAACAAGCCGCGCGGCGTCGTCACGACCCGCAACGACCCGCACCGGCGCAGGACGGTGCTCGACCTGATGCCGCGCGTGCGCGAGTACGTGTACCCGGTCGGCCGCCTCGACTACGATTCCGAGGGACTGCTGCTGGTGACGAACGACGGCAATCTGGCGGCCAGCCTGATGCATCCGCGCCAGGGGCTCGAGCGCGTGTACGAGGCGCTGGTCGAGGGGGTCCCGAGCGCGGCGAGCCTGCAGCGTCTCCGCGCCGGCGTGCCGCTCGACGGCCGGCGCACGGCGCCGGTCGAGGTGCGCCTGCTGGGCGGACACCGGACGCGGAGCAAGGATCAGGCGCGTCTCGAGATCACCCTGCGCGAGGGCCGCAACCGGCAGGTGCGGCGGATGCTCGCGGTGGTCGGCCACACGGTCCGCCGCTTGCAGCGCATCCAGTTGGGCCCGCTCCGGGACCGCCACCTGAAGACGGGCTGTCACCGCGAGCTGTCGCGGCGCGAGCTGGCGGAGCTGCGCGCCGCCGTCGCGCCCGCCGGCGCGCGTGCGCCGTTGAGGCGGGAGGCGGCGCCATGACCGCGGTCGTCGCCATCGACGGGCCCTCGGGCGCCGGCAAGGGGACGGTCGCCCGGGCGGTGGCGCGCTCCCTGCGCTGGCGGTACGTCGACACCGGCGCGATGTACCGGGCCGTGGCGTGGAAGGCGCAGCGCGAAGGCCGGTCGCTCGACGACGAGGATGCCGTGGCGGCCGTGTCGGCCGGCGCCGTACTGGAGCTGGACGACGGGCGGGTCGCGATCGACGGCCATGACGTGACCGACGCGATCCGTACGCCCGACATCGACGCCGCGGCGGCGAGGGTGGCCCGCATGCCCCGCGTTCGCGAGCTGCTCGTCGCGCAGCAGCGCCGGTACGCGCAGGGCGGTCCGATCGTGATGGAGGGGCGCGACATCGGCACCGTCGTCTTCCCGAACGCGACCGCCAAGATCTACCTGGACGCGTCGCCGGATGAGCGCGCGGCGCGCCGGGCTCGGGACCCGGCCCACCATCCGTCGCGCGCCGCCGAGATCGGCGCGGTCGCCCACGCGCTGGAGCGGCGGGATCGCCTCGACCGCACGCGCCGGGTGTCGCCGCTCATGCAGGCGCCGGACGCCGCCGTCATCGATACGACCGGCATGCCGATCGACACGGTGGTCAGCCGGGTCCTGGAGATCGTCCGCGAGCGGCTGCGAAGCGCCTGAGGCAGCCGCCGCGGCGGCTCGCAGGCGCCCGTTTCCGCGCCCTGGTTGCGGTTGACCGTCTGCCGCTAAGCATCGTATAGTCTGGTGCTTACCTCGATTCAGAGGTAAGCAGCCGGGTGAGCCCGCCAAGGCGCGGCCGGTGCGTGTCGAGGAGTGAGGAGAATCCCCAGAGCATGACCAACCCACACGATGTCGCGGCCGTCGCCATGATCGACGTCGATACCGACGGCGAAGCGGTCGACTCGGCCGAGTACGCCCGCCTTCTGGAACTGTACAACAGCAGCTTTCGAAACCTCACCGAGGGTGAAGTCATCGAAGGGACTGTCCTCAAGGTCTCGTCCTCCGAGGTCATCGTCGACGTTGGCTACAAGTCGGAAGGCATCATCTCCGTCAACGAGTTCCTCGACGAGAACGGCGAGGTCACGGTTCAGCCGGGCGACACGGTCGACGTGCTGCTCGAGCGGACCGAGGACCGCGACGGCCACATCGTGCTCTCGCGCGAGAAGGCCGAGAAGATGAAGATCTGGGACGACGTGGAGAAGGCCTACACGGACCGCCGCGTCGTGATCGGCCGCGTCATCGAGCGGATCAAGGGCGGGGTGGCGGTGGACATCGGCGTCCGCGCGTTCCTGCCGGGGTCGCAGATCGACGTGCGGCCGGTCCGGAATCTCGATGTCCTGAGGGGGCAGGAGCTCCGGATGCGGGTCATCAAGGTCAATAAGAAGCGGGGCAACATCGTCCTGTCCCGCAAGGTCCTGATCGAGGAGGAGAACGCCGAGAAGAAGAAGGACACGCTGGCCAACATGACCGAGGGCAAGGTGATGCAGGGGGTCGTCAAGAACCTCACCGACTACGGCGCCTTCATCGACCTCGGCGGCATCGACGGCCTGCTCCACGTGACCGACATGTCGTGGGGGCGCGCGCAGCATCCGTCGGAGATCTTCAAGGTCAACGACGAGGCCGAGGTCATCGTGCTGAAGTACGACCCGGCCACCGAGCGCGTGTCGCTGGGATACAAGCAGCTCCATGCCGACCCGTGGGCGTCGGTAACCGAGCGCTATCCGGTCGGCGAGCGCCTCTCGGGCAAGGTCGTCAGCCTGACGGACTACGGCGCGTTCATCGAGCTCGAGCCGGGCGTGGAGGGCCTGATTCACGTATCGGAGATGTCGTGGAGCAAGCGGGTGAAGCATCCGTCGAAGCTCCTCACCGTCGGCGACAACGTCGAGTCGATGGTGCTGGGCGTCGATCCGGAGGCGCGGCGGATCTCGCTGGGTCTCAAGCAGGTCGAAGCCAACCCCTGGCACGAGCTCGCGCAGCGCTATCCGGTGGGATCGCGGATCAACGGCACCGTGCGCAACCTGACCGAGTTCGGGGCGTTCGTCGAGGTCGAGGAGGGGATCGACGGCCTCATCCACATCTCGGACATGTCGTGGAGCAAGCGGCTCGCCCATCCGTCCGACGTGCTGAAGAAGGGCGACGAGGTGGAGGCGATGGTCCTCAACGTCGACCCGGACAGCCAGCGTCTGTCGCTCGGGCTCAAGCAACTGGCCACCGATATCTGGGACGACTTCTTCGGGAACAACCGCGTGGGGGACGTCGTCGAAGGGAAGGTGGTGCGGGTGACCAACTTCGGCGCGTTCGTGGAGCTTGCCGAGGGTATCGAAGGGCTGATCCACGTCTCGGAGTTCGACGCCGCTCAGGGCGGGCAGGAGGAGATCAAGGTCGACGAGACGATCAAGATGCGGATCATCAAGTTGAGCCCCGACGAGCACAAGATCGGGTTGAGCATCCGCGCCCTGAAGTCCGACGACCACGAGGCGAGCTGGCAGAACTACTCCAACAGCGAGTCACCCGAGGCGACGTTGGGCGACCATTTCCGGCACAACCGGACATCGTACGAGTAGGAGTCTGCGCCGTAGAACGGCGCGGACTCCTACAGGGTTGTTGGGCGCCAAGCGGAGCCGTCAGGCGACGGTTTGCGGGCTAGCGCGTCGAATGGGAGGAGTTCGTGACCGGCGGGAGCATGACGAAGGCGGCACTGGTGGAAGAAGTCGCTCGTGTTGCTGACCTCACGAAGAAGCACTCCGAGGTAATCGTCGAGACTGTATTCCGAAGCATCATCGACGCGCTCCGCCGGGGTGAGAAGATCGAGCTGCGGGGGTTCGGCAGCTTCCGTCTCCGACGCCGTGAGCCGCGCAAGGGCCGCAATCCCAAGACGGGCGACCGGGTCGACGTGCCGTCCAAGCGCGTCCCCTACTTCAAGCCCGGCAAGGAGCTCAAGGACCTCATCAATCGGGACATGGAGCCGCCGCGGCCCGTTCCCCCGCCGTCGAGGACGCCGCTGCACGATCGCGAGATGACACCGTACTGACGCCGGATCCCCCGCCGTGGAGCGTCTCTGGGCCCCTTGGAGATTGGCGTACGTGACCAGCGCGAGCGCGGGCGACGCCGGCGCGTGCATCTTCTGCGGGGCGCTCGACGCGAGTCCGCCGCCGGTGCTGATCCTGCATCGCGGAGCGCGCTGCTTCGTCATTTTGAACAAGTTTCCGTACAACAACGGCCACCTGATGGTCGTGCCGAACCGGCACGTGGCGACGCTCGGCGACATGGACCCGGGCGAGCTGGGCGAGCTGGCGTCGTTGACGCGCACGGCCGAGATGGCGCTGACGCAGGCGTACTCGCCGCACGGTCTCAACGTGGGGATCAACCTGGGCCGCGCCGCCGGCGCCGGCGCGCTAGGCCACCTGCACGTTCACCTGGTGCCCCGCTGGGAGGGGGACACCAACTTCATGACCGTGGTCGCCGACACCCGCGTGGTGCCGGAAGCGCCGGGCGCGACCGCCGATCGCCTGCGGCCGATCTTCGAGCGGCTCCTGGCATCCTAGGAGCCAATCGTCGCCTGGGGCCCAACCAACCCTGCAGGAGTCCGCGCGGTTCTACGGCGCCGACCCGTGGCCGTCGGCGCTGAGCAGCTGCTTCGCGATCGTCTGGAGCTGCATGTTGGACGTGCCTTCGTACACCTGCCCGATGACCGCGTCGCGATACAGCTTCTCGACCGGATAGTCCTTCGTGTAACCCACGCCCCCGAACAGCCGCACGGCGAGCGATGCGACACGCTCGGCGATCTGCGACGAGTACAGCTTGGCCATCGCGCCGGCGGTCGTGTAGCGGTGTCCGGCATCGCGCAGCCGCGCCGCGTTGTAGACCGTCAGCCGCGCCGCCTCGAGCTCGGTGGCCGCCTGCGCGAGCTGGAACTGCACCCCCTGGAACTCGCCGATCGGCCGGCCGAACTGCTGCCGCTGTTGCACGAACGCGAGCGTGTGGTTCAGGGCGCCCTGCGCCAGGCCGACCATCTGTCCGCCGATGGCGATGCGGCCCTCGTTCAGCGTCTCCATCGCCACGCGGTAGCCGCGGCCCAGCTCGCCGAGAATGTTGGCGCGCGGCACGCGGCAGTCGTCCAGCAGCAGCTCGCAGGTGCTGCTGGCGCGGATGCCGAGCTTGTCCTCCTTCTTGCCCACCCGGAAACCGGGCATGCCGCGCTCGACCAGGAACGCGGTGATGCCCCGGTGGCCGGCTTCGGGCGCGGCGTTCGCGAAGACGATGAACACGTCGGCTTCCTTCGCGTTCGAAATCCAGAGCTTGCGGCCGTTCAGGACGAACTCGGCGCCGTCCGCGACCGCGCGCGTCGCCAGGGCGAACGCGTCGCTGCCCGAGTTGGCCTCCGACAGGGCATAGGCTCCGACGGTGCCGCCGGCCAGCCGCGGCAGGAAGCGGGCCTTCACGTCGTCGTTGCCCCAGCGGAGCAGTGCGTTGATGACGAGCGTGTTCTGCACGTCGACGAGCAGCGCGATCGACGGATCGACCTTCGACAGCTCTTCCACCACGAGGACGGAGAGGAAGAAGTGGCCGCCGGCGCCTCCCCACGCCTCGGGGATCTCGATGGCCATCACGCCGAGATCGAAGAGCTTGTCGATCAGCGCGCGGGGAATCTCCGCCTGCTCGTCCATCTGCCGAACGAGCGGCGCAATCTCCGTTTCCGCGAACTCGCGCACGCTGGCGCGCAGCAGCTGTTCGTCGTCGGACAGCACGGTCAACGGCAGCAGACGATCGGCAACCTCCGGCATACTGGCGACCTCGCTTGGCAAGTGGCCGGCGTCCCGCTCCGGAACGCCCCCAATGCCGATGTTATCATTTGACCGTGGCCTACTAGTGACCGTGGCCTTCCAGGTGCGGGGTGCCCATGCGTTATCCCAGACTGCGTTCGCTGCTGCTCGGCGCGTTCATCCTGGCGCTGGCGGCTGGTGTGCACACCCAGCAACAGGAGCCGGCGCCGCCCGCGCCGCCGCCCGCCGAGGCGGCGGACGACGATGCGCCGGACCAGCCGCCCATTTTCCGGACCGGCATCAACTTCATCCGGGTCGACGTGATCGTCACGGACGACGACGGCAACCCCGTGCGGGACCTCGAGGCCGCCGACTTCCAGGTGTTCGAGGACGGTGAGCCGCAGACGATCGAGTCGTTCCAGCTGGTCGAGATCGGCGCCGTGCCCGCGCCGGACGCGGAGCCGGCGCGCGAGATCATCAACACCTACGACGAGGAGCGCGAGGCGCAGCGCACCGATACGCGGATCTTCGTCGTGTTCTTCGACGACTACCACGTGCGCTGGGAGAACGGCGTGCGCGCCGGGCGGGCGCTCGCCGAGTTCCTGCGCACCAACCTGAATCCGACCGACATGGTCGGCATCATGCATCCCCTGACGCCGCTGTCCGAGGTGCGGGTGACTCGCAACCATGCGGCGGTCATCGAGGCCGCCGAGAACTTCTACGGCCGCAAGTTCGACTACGACCCGGCGAACATGTTCGAGCAGCGCTACGCCCATTACCCGACGGAGATCGTCGAGCGGCTGCGGAACGAGGTGTCGCTGTCGGCACTCGAGGGGCTGATGATCCGCCTGGGCGCGCTGCGCGAGGGGCGCAAGAACGTCCTGCTCATCAGCGAGGGCTACTCGAACTACGTGCCGCCCGAGCATCGCAGCGACAACGCCGAGATGTTCGGTGCGCCGCCGGTCCAGGTGGATCCGCGGATGGAGCACTACGAAGAGACGGCCCAGTTCTTCTCGGACCAGGGTCTCACCTTCGACCTGCGGGACGTGTACTCGACCGCCAACCGGTTCAACACGACCATCTACGCGCTCGACCCGCGCGGGCTGGCGGTCAGCGAGTACGATGTCAGCCAGCGGCTGGTGAGCCGCCGGACCGACGACCGGATGCTGCGCTCGACCCGGGGCACGTTGTACGTCCTGGCGAGCGAGACCGACGGGCGCACCATCCTGAACACCAACAATCTGCAGCCGGGCCTGCGGCAGATGGTGCGCGACTCGAGCGCCTACTATCTGCTGGGGTACAACTCGTCGCGGTCGCCGACCGACGGCAAGTACCACGAGATCGAGGTGCGCGTCGAGCGCGACGACATCGACGTGCGGCATCGGAAGGGCTACTGGGCGCTGACCGAGCGCGATGTCGAGCGTGCGCTGACGACCACGGCTTACGAGCCGCCGAAGGCGGTCGACACCGCGCTGGCCTCGTTGGCGCAGCCGCGGCGCGGCGGCCGCCCGGTGCGCACCTGGGTCGGTACGGCCAAGGGTGACAACGGGCGGACCAAGGTGACGTTCCTGTGGGAGCCGGCGGCGCGGGCGCGCAGCGGCGGGGAAGCCGCGGCGCGGGTGTTGGTGACCGCGCTGAGCGACGCCGGCGGGCCGTCGTATCGCGGGCGCGTGCCCGAGGGCGAGAGCCGCGCCGGGCGCGGTACGAACCGGCGCGGCGCGGCGAGCGACTCGGCGCCTGCCGAGGCCCGGGTCGAGTTCGAGGCGGAGCCCGGCACCTTGCAGCTGAGCCTGGCCGTGGAGGACGAGGCGGGCGAGGTAATCGACCGCGACCGCCAGGAGATCGAGATTCCGGACTTCACCGGCACGGAGCTGGTCCTGAGCACCCCCTCGTTCCTGCGCGCGCGGAACCACCAGGAGTGGCAGGCGCTCGTCGACGACTGGGAAGCCGCCCCGACCGCGGTGCGCGAGTTCCGCCGCACGGAGCGCGTCCTCATCCGGTTCGAGGCGTACGCGCCCGGTACGGAGCGGCCCGACGTCAAGGCCCGTCTGCTCAACCGGCGCGGCGAGCTAATCCATCCGCTCGATGTGCAGCAGGCCGACGAGGGCCGGCCCTATCAGGTCGACCTGAGGCCCATCCATCTGCCGCCGGGCGACTACGTGGTCGAGCTGGAGGCCTCGTCGCCGACCGGCGACGTGACCCAGCTCATCGCCTTCCGACTGCGGTCATGACGTCGCCGACGGCAACCGGTCAGTCCAACAAGCCGCTCTATACGGCTGCCGACGCCCCCGGCGCGACGCCGGAGACGCTGGGCGCCCCGGGCGCGTTTCCCTACACGCGCGGCATTCACGCCTCGGGCTACGGCGGCAAGCTCTGGACGATGCGCCAGTTCTCGGGGTTCGGCACCCCGGCGGAGACGAGCCAGCGCTACCGCGAGCTGCTCCGCGCGGGCGGGACCGGCCTCAGCGTGGCGTTCGACCTGCCCACGCTCATGGGGCGCGACCCGGATCACCCGCTGTCGCTCGGCGAGGTGGGCAAGTGCGGCGTCAGCGTCGCGTCGCTGGCCGACATGGAGGCGCTGTTCGACGGCATCCGCCTCGACGGCATCACCACCTCGATGACGATCAACTCGCCGGCGGCCATGATCTTCGCGATGTATCTCGTCGTGGCGGAGCGGCAGGGCGCGTCGTGGGCCGAGCTCTCGGGGACGATTCAGAACGACATCCTGAAGGAATACATCGCGCAGAAGGAGTACATCTATCCGCCGCGCCCGTCGATGCGGCTGGTGACCGACGTGTTCGCGTTCTGCGCGGCCGAGGTTCCGCGCTGGAACACTATCTCGGTGAGCGGCTACCACATTCGCGAAGCGGGCGCGACGGCGTTGCAGGAGCTGGCGTTCACGCTGCGCGACGGCATCGAGTACGTGCAGTACGGCGTCGACGCCGGCCTGCCAGTCGCTCGGTTCGTGCCGCGGATGTCCTTCTTCTTCAACGCGCACAGCGACTTCTTCGAGGAGATCGCCAAGTACCGCGCCGCGCGCGCGCTATGGGCGAGCGCCATGCGCGAGCGCTTCGGGGCCCGCGACGAGCGCTCGTGGAAGCTGCGCTTCCACGCCCAGACCGCCGGCGTGACCCTGACGGCGCAGCAGCCTTACAACAACGTCGTGCGGACGGCGCTGCAGGCGCTGGCCGCGGTGCTCGGCGGCGCCAACTCCCTGCACACGAACTCGCTGGACGAGGCGCTCGCGCTGCCGACGTCCGAGGCGGCGCTGCTGGCGCTGCGGACCCAGCAGGTCATTGCGCACGAGAGCGGGGTGGTCGATGTCGTCGACCCGCTCGGCGGGTCGTACTATCTGGAGCGGCTGACGGAGGACCTCCAGGCCGGCGCGCGCGACTACTTCGCGGCCATCGACCGCTGCGGCGGCATGGTCGAGGCCATCGAGGACGGCTACCCGCAGCGCGAGGTGGCCGAGAGCGCGTACCGGCTCCAGCAGGCCGTCGAGGCGGGTGCGCAGACCATCGTCGGCGTGAACCGGCACGTCGAGCCGGCCGGCGCGGAGCCACCGATACTGCATATCGAGGAGCGCGTCGAGCAGGAGCAGATCGCCGGTCTGGAGCGGCTTCGCGCCCGGCGCGACGCCGCGGCGGTCGAGCGCGCGCTCGACGAGGTGCGTTACGCGGCCGCCGGGACCGCGAACCTCATGCCCCCGCTGTTGGCCGCCGTGCGCGCCTACGCGACCGTCGGCGAGATGTGCGACGCGCTGCGCGACGTGTGGGGGGAGTACGAGGAAACCCCGGCGATCTAGAGGCGCCGGCCGTTCGCGAAATGCGCAAGATACGAGTCGTCATCGCCAAGCCGGGGCTCGACGGGCATGACCGGGGAGCCAAGGTCATCGCCCGCGCGCTGCGCGACGCCGGGATGGAGGTCATCTATACCGGCTTGCGGCAGACGCCCGAGCAGATCGTCGATGCCGCGCTGCAGGAGGACGCCGACGTCATCGGCCTGTCGATCCTGTCCGGCGCCCACAACCACATCTGTCCCCGCCTGATGGAGCTGCTCGCGGCCAAGGGGCTCGACGACGTGCTCGTGGTCGTCGGGGGGATCATTCCGGATGCCGACGTGGCCCGGCTGAACGCGGTCGGCATCGGGGGGGTGTTCCAGCCGGGCACGCCGATGCAGGCCATCTCCCAGTTCATCGAGAGCCACGTGCGGCGGGACGTGACCGGCGCCTGACTTGGCACGTATGCCCGAGCTGACGAAGGTCTTCGAGCACACGAAGATCGACCCCAAGTGGTACGCGTACTGGGAGCAGGTCGGCGCGTTCCGGGCCGACCCGTCGTCCGGCCGCCCACCTTTCAGCATGGTGCTGCCGCCGCCGAACGTCACCGGCTGGCTCCACATCGGACACGCGCTCAATCAGACCCTGCCCGACATCGTGGCGCGCTGGAAGCGCATGCAGGGCTACGACGTGCTGTGGCTGCCCGGCACCGATCACGCCGGGATCGCGACCCAGAACGTCGTCGAGAAGCAGCTCGCCGCGGAGGGGCGGACCCGCCACGAGCTGGGTCGGGAGGCGTTCGAGGCGCGCGTCTGGGAGTGGGTCGAGCAGAGCCACGGCACCATCACCAGCCAGATGCGCAAGCTCGGCTCGTCGGTCGACTGGTCGCGCGAGCGCTTCACGCTGGACGAGAGCCTGTCGCGGGCGGTCCGCCGGGTGTTCGTCTCGCTGCACGACGAGGGGCTCATCTACCGCGGCACCTATCTGGTGAGCTGGTGCCCGCGCTGCCGAACCGCGCTCTCCGACCTCGAGGTGGACCACCGCGACACGGCGGGCAAGCTCTATCGGCTGCGCTACCCGCTGCGCGACGGCGAGGGGGCGATCATCGTCGCGACCACGCGCCCGGAGACGATGCTGGGCGACACCGCCGTGGCCGTGCACCCGGACGACGACCGCTACCGGGAGCTGGTCGGCCGGCAGGTCGTGCTGCCCGTCATCGGGCGCGAGCTGCCCGTGATCGCCGACGCGTTCGTCGACCCCGCGTTCGGGACCGGCGCCGTGAAGGTCACGCCGGCCCACGACCTGAACGACTTCGAGATCGGGCAGCGCCACGGGCTGCCGCAGATATCGGTGATCGACGAGGACGGCCGCATGACCGGCGAGGCGGGGCCCTACGCCGGCCGCGACCGCTTCGCGGCGCGCGACGGCCTCGTGGCCGAGCTGGACGCGGGCGGGCTGCTGGTCGGGGTCGCCGACCACGTGCACGCCGTGGGTCACTGCCAGCGGTGCGGAACGGTCATCGAGCCGCTGCTGTCGACCCAGTGGTTCGTCCGGATCAAGCCGCTGGCCGAGCGGGCGCTCGAGGCCGTCCACCAGGGCCGCACGACGTTCGTGCCGGAGAACTGGACGAGGACGTACGACGAGTGGATGACCAACATCCACGACTGGTGCATCTCGCGGCAGCTGTGGTGGGGACACCGGATTCCGGCCTGGTACTGCGACACCTGCGGCGCGGTGCTGGTCGCGGAGGAGGCGCCGGCCGCCTGCGCGTGCGGGGGAGCCGTGCGGCAGGACACGGACGTACTCGACACCTGGTTCAGCTCGGGGCTGTGGCCGTTCAGCACGCTGGGGTGGCCGGACGCGACGGCCGACCTGGCGCGCTACTACCCGACGAGCCTGCTGATCACGGCGCACGACATCATCTTCTTCTGGGTCGCGCGGATGATGATGCTCGGCGTGAAGTTCGCCGGCAACGTGCCGTTCGAGACCGTCTACATCACGTCGCTCGTACGGGACGCCCACGGCCAGAAGATGAGCAAGTCGAAGGGCAACGTGGTCGATCCGCTCGAGCTGATCGGGGAGATCGGCGCCGATGCGTTTCGGTTCACGCTGGCGGCCCTGGCGTCGCCGGGGATGGACATCTCGCTGTCGGAAGGGCGGCTGCGCGGATATCGCCAGTTCGTCAACAAGATCTGGAATGCCTCGCGGTTCGTGCTGATGAACCTCCCCCCCGCGATGCAGACCCGGCCGGACGTGCCGCCCGCCGTCGATCTCGATCTCATTCATCGCTGGATCCTGCATCGCACCGGGGAGCTGAGCGGCGAGCTGCAGGCGGCCCTCGCGGGGTTCCGCTTCGACGTCGCTGCGGATCGCCTCTATCACTTCTTCTGGCACGAGTACGCCGACTGGTACATCGAGCTCGTCAAGCCGCGGCTCCAGGGCGAAGGCGCGGAGCGCGACGCCGCAGTGGCCGTGCTGCTCGAGGTCCACGACCGGATACTGCGCATGCTCCATCCGTTCATGCCGTTCGTCACCGAGGAGATCTGGCAGGCGCTGCCCCAGCGCCCCGGGGACGGACGCGCCCCGAGCGGCGCCGATCGCACCATTGCCCTGGCGCGGTTTCCGGCCCCCGTCGCCGCATGGCGCGACGACCGTGCGGTGTCCGGCATGGCGCTCCTGCAGGAGGTCGTCACGACGATACGGACGGTGCGCTCCGAGTGGGGGGTACCCCCGTCACGCCCGGTCACGGCGCTCGTGGAAGGCGCCGCGGCCGAGGTTCGCGAGCTGCTGGCGCTCCACGGCGGCCATGTCCGCCACCTGGCCGGCCTGTCGTCGCTCGAGTTCGCCGACGCGGTCGCGCGCAGCCCGGACACTGTCCGGCGGGTCGTGCGCGACTTTCAGCTGCACATCCCGCTGGCCGGCATCGTGGATCGCGAGCAGGAGACGGCGCGCGTGCGGCGGAGCCTGGCCAAGCTCAGCCAGCAGCGCGAGGCGCTGCTGGCGCGGCTGGCGAAGCCCGCCTTCGTGGCGCGGGCCGACCCCGAGGTGGTGCGCGACGCGCGGGAGCAGGAGCAGGTTCTGGCCCAACGGCAGGCGAAGCTGGAGCAGATTCTGCAGGAGCTCGGTGGGTGAGGCCCGGCCCGCTGACTGCGCTCGACCCATCCAGCTATCGCGAAATCGTGCGCCGCGCCCTGGCCGAGGACGCCTGCCGGGGCGACGTCACGACCGGGGCCACGATCCCGGCCGGGCAGCGGGCAACCGGCGACCTGGTCGTGAACGCCGCCTGCGTGCTGGCAGGCATCGATGTGGCGGTCGAGGCGTTCGTGCAGCTCGATCCCGGCGCCGACGTGGATCGCCGGCGCCGGGACGGGGACCGCTGCGCGGCCGGCGAGAGGCTCTTCCGCATCACCGGCAGCGCGGTCGCGCTGTTGAGCGCCGAGCGGACGGCTCTCAACTTCCTGCAGCGCATGTCGGGCACGGCGACCCTGACGCGGCGCTTCGTGGACGCGGCGGCGGGGCGGGCGGTCATTTTCGATACCCGCAAGACGACCCCGACGCTGCGCGTGCTGGAGAAGTACGCTGTCCGTGCCGGTGGCGGCGCCAGTCACCGCGCGGCGCTCGACGACGGCATCCTGATCAAGGACAACCACATTCGGATCGCCGGGTCGGTCACCGAGGCGGTGCAGCGCGCCCGGGCCGCCGCGCGCGGCGTGCCGGTGGAGGTGGAGGCGCAGAGCCTGGGCGAGGTCGACGAGGCCGTCGCCGTGGGGGCCGACATCATCCTGCTCGACAACCTGTCGCTGACGGACGTCCGCACCGCCGTCGCCCGGATCGCCGGCCGGGCCAGGGTCGAAGTGTCCGGCGGCGTGACGCTCGATCGCGTTGCGGGGCTGGCGGCGACCGGCGTCGACCGCATCTCGGTAGGTGCCCTCACGCACTCGGCCCCGGCAATCGACTGCAGCTTCGATCTCTGTCCGGTAGCCTCCGGCCGGGCCGCGTCGCCCGCGGGCCCGACCGACGCATGACGGAGCCGCTGCCCGCGGACGTCGCGCTCGCGCTGCGTGCCGCGGCGGACCGGATCGGCGCCTGCGCGGGCCGGATCAGCTACGTTGCCACGGTGTCCTCCACGAACGACGTGGCCCTGCGCCTGGCCGCTGCGGGCGCCGACGACGGGACGACGGTGCTGGCCGGCGCGCAGGCCGCCGGGCGCGGCCGGCAGGGCCGGCGCTGGTTCTCGCCGCCGGGCGCCGGCCTGTACTTCTCGCTGGTCCTGCGGGGCAGCGGGCCGGCGCCGGTGACGCTGATGGCAGGCCTGGCCGTGGCGGAAGGCGTGCGGGCCGCGACCGGGTTGCCGGCGGAGATCGAATGGCCCAATGATGTAGTGGTACGGTCACTGCCCTCGCGCCGCGCCGGAGGGGGCGCGCGCAAGCTGGCCGGCATTCTCACGGAGGCGTCGCGGCTCGGCGGCGTGGCCGACGCCGTGGTGGTCGGGATCGGGATCAACATCGAGCGGGCCAGGTATCCCGCCGACGTTGCTTGGCGGGCAAGTTCCCTGGCGGCGGAGGTGGACGGTCCGGTCGATCGCGCGGCGGTGCTGGTCGAGGTGCTCGCGGCGCTGGCCCGCTGGCGCCGGGTGCTGGCAGCGGGTGGTTCGCTCCGGATGCTGGCCCGCTGGGAGGAGCTGGCCCCCACCAGTCGGGGTGCGGTCGTCGCCTGGAGCGCCGCGGGCGGGCGGCGGAGCGGGGTGACCGCCGGAATAGACCGGGACGGCGCGCTGCTGGTCCGCAGCGGGGACGATCTGGAACGCCTCGTCGCCGGGGAGGTCCACTGGCTGGCGACGCCCGGGCGCGGAGCCCCCACCGAGGGAGACTGATGCTGCTGGCGGTCGACATCGGCAACACGAACATCGTCTTCGGCGTCTTCGAGGGCAAGAAGCTGGCGATGAGCTGGCGTCTGGCCACCTGGCCGGAGCGCACGGCGGACGAGCTGTGGGTGGTCGTGAGGCAGCTGCTCGCCGAGAAGGCTGTGGGGCTGGATCGGATCGACGGCATCGTGGTGTCGTCGGTCGTGCCGCCGCTCACGCAGACCGTCACCGAGATGGTGGCGCGCGGCTTGGGCCGCGAGGTGCTGCTCGTCGACGCGCGCAACGCAGGTCTCGCGATTCGGTACGAGAACCCGCAGGAGGTGGGCGCGGACCGGCTCGTAAACGGGGTCGCGGCGTGCGCGCTGTACGGCGCGGGCGCCCGACCGGTGATCATCGTCGACTTCGGAACGGCGACCACGTTCGATGCCGTGTCGGCACGCGGCGAGTACCTCGGCGGCTTGATCTGCCCGGGCGTCGAGATCTCGGCCGACGCGCTCTTCCAGCGGGCGGCGCGCCTGCCGCGGGTCGAGGTGCGCAGGCCGGCCGAGCTGATTGGCCGGACGACGGTGGCGTCCATGCAGGCGGGCCTGTTCTTCGGCTACGTCGCCATGGTCGAGGGGCTCGTGCGGCGGCTGCGCGGCGCGCTGGCCGACGAGGGAGATCCGGTCTGCGTCGCGACCGGCGGGCTGGCGGGCGCGATCGCGGCGGAGACCAGCGTCATCGATCAGGTCGACCTCGAACTCACCCTGACCGGCCTGCAGCTGGTGTGGGAGAGGAACGCCTGATGGAGCCGGGCGCCTACTGCCGCGACGTCGAGTCGTACCTGTGCCGGCGCAACGCCGGCCACCTGGTCCGGATTGTGGGGCCGGCGTTCGACGTCGTCCGCGGCTGGGAGGCCCGGCAGATCCCCCTGAGCGTCGTGTTCCGGGCGATCGATCGGACGGTCGAGCGGCGCGAGGCGACCGGCGCCCGCCGCAGGCCCGTGCGGATCGAGTTCTGCGAGGCGGACGTGCAGGCGTTGTTCGACGACTGGCGGCGGGCCGTCGGCGTGGGCGGCGGCGACCGGGGAGCTGCCGAGCCGGCGGGCCGGCCCCGGCGGACGCTCGTCACCCACCTCGATCACGCCATCCTGGCGCTGACGGCCGTGCGGGGCAGTGAGCGGCACTCGCCCGCGCTGGGCGAACTGGCGGGGCAGGTCGTCGGCGAGCTCGACGGGCTCCGCGCGGCGGCGAGGACCGCCCGCGGCGAGACGCGCCAGAGGCTGCTGGCCCGCCTGGCCGACATCGAACGCGCGCTGATGACGGTCGCGCGCGACACGGCGGATGCGTCGCTGCGGGAGACGATACTGCGGGAGACGGAACGGGACCTCGCTCCCTTCAGGGGGCGGATGCCGGAGGCCGCCTTCCGGAAGTCGCTGCAGGTGGGCACGGACCGCCTGCTCCGGGAGCGCCTCGAGCTGCCGCGAATCGCGTTCGAGTAGAGGACGCCCCGGCCCAGGGATGGCTACATGCGGGGCGGGACCTCGCACCCCATCAGGTTCAGGGCGCGCGTCAGTTGCTGCCGCAGGTAGACGACCACGGCGGCGCGCCACAGGCGAACATCGCGGCGGTCCTCGCTGATCACCGGATACCGGTGATAGAAGGTGTTGAAGGCCTGCGCCAGGCCGAACGCGTATTTGGCCAGCACCGACAGCTCCAGCGAGCGCACCGCCTGCTCGACGATCTCGTCGAGGCGGGCGGCGTCCAGCGCGAGCGCCCACAGGTCCATGCCGTCCGGGTCGGCGAGCGCCGCCGGCGACAGCTCCGGCAGGGCCGCCGCCACGGCCTGCTCGTCCGTCCCGTCCCGGGCGCGCAGCTTCTCGAGGATGTTCGTCGCACGGACGGCCGCGTACTGCAGGTACGGACCACTCTCGCCCTCGAAGCTGAGGGCTTCCTCGATGTCGAACGCGATGACCTTGCCGCGCGAGTACTTGATCATGAAGTAGCGCACGGCGGCCGTGCCGATCACGGCGGCAATGCGATCCGCTTCCGCAGCGTTCAGCGCAGGGTTGCGGGCGCTCACCTCCGTGCGCGCCGCCGCGATGACGCGATCGAGGAGATCGTCGGCCTTCACCCCGAGCCCCTTGCGTCCCGACACCTCGACGAACGGCCGCCCCGAGCTCGCGTCCGCGTCGTAGCCGAGGGCGCGCGCGGTCGCGTGCGACAGCGCGACCATCTCGTACGAGAAGTGGATCGATCGTTCCGCTTCGCGCGTGTGGCCCACGGCCGCCAGCGCCTGCTTGAGCAGTTGCTGGAGATACGACTGACGGGTGTCGATGACGTTGTAGACGGCGGCCGCACGCCCGAAGGGGGGCGGTGCGTCGGCGGCGGGGTCTGCCGCCGCGGCGCCGGTCGTCCACAGCTCGCGGCCGGAACGCTGCCTGCCGTAGTGGCGAATGGGGAAGTCCTTGCCCAGCACCCCGAACTTCCAGAACTGATAGGCGATGTCCTTGCCGACGTACGTGACCGTACCGTCCGACCGCACGATGACCTTCGTTCGCGGCCGCGCCTCGGGTGAGGCGCCGTTCGCGGGCGCCTCCTCTGCGTTGTCCTCCGCCGCGCCGTCGATCGGCATCACCCAGCAGCCGGCCTGCGGGCCCCGCGTCTCGAGCGAAACCGCGCCGGCCGCCTTGAGGATGTCGAACGCGGTCGTCCAGAAGTCGAGGCGCAGGATATCGCTCTCCCAGCTCAGGAGGTCGTACTCGACGTTGAGCCGGCCCATGGTCGCCAGGTGCAGCCGGACGATGTGCCCGGCAACCAGGCGCGCCATCTCGGCCGTTTCGTTGCGGCCGTGCTCGAGGTCGCGCAGCGCGCGCGCCCGGACTTCGAGCCGTTGCCGGTCGCCCTCGTACCACTCGGTCACGCGCGCGTACAGGTCCCAGCAGTAGTAGTCGAAGCGGGTCGTCTCGGTCAGTCGGCGGACATCGTCGAGCGTCTGCGTCTCCAGTTGCTGGAACCCGACGACCACGTCGGCTACCTGCACCCCGGTGTCGTCGATGTAGTTCTGGGTTTCCACCGGGTGTCCCTGAAAGCGCAGCAGCCGAACGAGCGTGTCGCCGAGCGCCGAGTTGCGCAGGTGACCGACGTGGGCCGCCTTGTTCGGATTGATGGCGGTGTGCTCGACGATGGTCTTCGCGGGACCTGGCGTCGGCTGCGCCGCCGCGCGCGCGACGAGGGCGCGCTGCAGCCAGGCCGGGCGGTCGAGGTACAGGTTGACGTAGCCGCTCGGCGCGGCGTCGGCCCGCGCGACGCCGTCGATCGCGCCCAGCCCCGCGGCGATCTCGCCGGCGATGATGCGCGGCGCCTTGCGGAGCGTGCGGGCTAGCTCGAACGCGACGGTGACCGCGAGGTCGCCCAGCGCGCGGTTCGGGGGAAACTCGACGGCGATGGGGGGCAGCGCCTCGGCGTCGAGGCCGTAGAGTTCCGTGAGCACGTCCCGGAGGCGTGCGCGCAGCGTGTCGTGTAGCGCAAGCATCATGATCGTCAACCGCGGCCGGAATCGTCCGGATCGTACAACACCCGATTGCAAGGGCGCGGCAAGCGCGGCCCGCGCGCTACGTTGACAGCCTGCCGGCGCTTCGGTACCGTGGAGTCAAGCATCGCCGCAGGCGTGCCCCCGTGCCCATGCCATCGCAATTTACTCGCCTTCGCGTTCGACGCGCCGCCGGTTGGCTGGCGGCAGCGGCGCTCTGCTCGTTCGTCACCACCGGCCAGGAGCCCGACCGGACGAGCGGTCGGCCGCTGGTGTACGTGGCGGAGGTGGATGCGCTGATCCACCCCGTGTCGGCCGAGTTCATCGACCAGACGATCGAGCAGGCGGACGCGGCGGACGCCAACCTCGTCGTCTTCATGCTGCAGACGCCGGGCGGGCTCGTCGATGCGACCCGTGCCATCAACACGAGCATCATCGAGGCGGAGACCCCGGTGGTCGTCTTCGTGGCGCCGAGCGGGACGCGGGCGGCATCGGCGGGCTTCCTGATCACGATTGCCGCCGACGTTGCCGCCATGGCGCCGGGCACGCACATCGGCGCCGCCCATCCCGTCGCGGGAACCGGACAGCCGATGGACGAGACGATGGCCGAGAAGGCGGCCTCGGACGTCGCCGCCTATGCCCGCTCGCTGGCGAACCAGCGCAACCGGAACGTCGAGCTGGCCGAGAAGGCCGTCACCGAGAGCCGGTCGTTCACGGAGCAGGAGGCGCTTGAGGCCAGCCCGCCGTTGATCGATCTCGTGGCATCCGACCTGGACGCGCTGCTCGAGCAGCTCGATGGCCGTGAGGTGACCCGCTGGGGCGGCGACACGGTGGTGCTCCGCACGGCCAACGCCGATGTCGAGCGGGTCGAGATGAACTGGCGCCAGCGGCTGCTCAGCGCGGTCGCGCATCCGCAGGTGGCGGTCATCCTGCTCAGCCTCGGCACGTTGGGGCTGACGATCGAGCTCTGGAACCCGGGCGGGATCGTCCCGGGCGTTGCGGGGGTGCTGTGTCTTCTGCTCGCGTTCTTCGCGTTTCAGATACTGCCGATCAACTACGTCGGGCTGCTGCTCATCGTGTTCGGGCTGGCGCTCCTCGTGGCCGAGGTGCTGACCGCAACCTACGGCCTGCTGGGAGCCGGAGGTGTCATCAGCATGGTGCTGGGCGCCCTCATGCTGATCGATTCGCCGGCGCCCGAGATGCAGTTGGGGTGGCCGTTCGTCCTGTCGTCGATGCTCGCGCTCGGCCTCATCGTCTCGCTGCTGGCCAGGCTGGGCGTCCGGTCACAGCTCCGCCGGCCGGTGACGGGTGCCAGCGGCATGCTCGAGCAGTTCGGCCGAGCCACCGAAGCGATCGCGGCCGGCGGCGCGGGCACGGTGTCCACGCATGGCGAGCTGTGGGCCGCAACGGCCACTGAAGATATCGAGACCGGCGCGCAGGTGCGCGTCGTCGCGGTCGACGGCATGCGGCTGACCGTCAAGCGAGAGCCGCTGTCGACGCCTGGAGGAGCAAAGCAATGAACGTGAGCCCGCTGTTGATGTTCGGCTTGGTCGTGGTCCTGTACCTGGCGAGCTCCATCAAGATCCTGAACGAGTACGAGCGTGGCGTCATCTTTCGTCTGGGCAAGCTCTACCCCCGGCCGAAGGGCCCGGGCGTCATTCTGGTCTTCGCCCCGATCGATCGCATGGTCCGGGTCAGCCTGCGCACGATCGTCATGGACGTTCCGCCGCAGGACGTCATCACCAAGGACAACGTGTCGGTCAAGGTCAACGCCGTTGTCTACTTTCGCGTGATGGAGCCGAACCGAGCCATCGTCGAGGTGGAGAACTTCCACTACGCGACGTCGCAGCTGGCCCAGACGACGCTGCGCAGCGTGCTGGGCCAGGTCGAGCTCGACGGTCTCCTGTCGGAGCGGGAGGCGTTGAACAAGCAGTTGCAGCAGATCCTCGACACGCAGACGGATCCCTGGGGGGTGAAGGTGTCGGCCGTCGAGGTCAAGCACGTGGATCTGCCGCCGGACATGCAGCGGGCCATGGCCCGGCAGGCGGAAGCCGAGCGCGAGAAGCGTGCTAAGATCATCCACGCGGACGGCGAGTTCATCGCGTCCGAGAAGCTGGCGCAGGCGGCCGGCGTGATGGCACGGGAGCCGCTGGCAGTTACTCTTCGCTATCTGCAGACGGCCACGGAAGTGGCCGGCGAGAAGAACTCGACGCTTGTCTTCCCGTTGCCGATAGACCTGATCAGCATGCTGCTGCCGGCGAAGCGGGACGCTTCGTCCTGATCCGCGCGGACGCGATCGAGGCGGGAGACGACCAGCGAGGGCCTCATTGGCGTCGACAACCAGCGCCCGCTCCACCAAGCACCTCGTCTTCTACGTCATGGCGGCAACCATCACCGGCGCCGTGCTCTTCCTGAGCGGCGTGCGTATCGGCCAGGGAGCGGTGCGCCGACAGGCCTGCGCGGGCGATTCGTCCGTGCTCGCTGCCGCCGCGGCGGCTGTCACACAGCCGCCGGAGGAGCCGCGTCCGGCGGTTCTCAGCCTCGTGAGCGGCGAGCCTTCGGCCGCCGCCAGCGCGGCCGACGATCTGACCTATTACGGGCGGCTGGAAGGGGACGACACGGTCGCGGAGGCGCTCCCCGATTTCGAGGAGCCGGACCTGGTCCCTGTCGCCGCGGAGTCGCCCCCCGAGCCGGTGGCGCGCCCGGCCCCGCCGTCCGTCGGCTCCGCTTACACCGTGCAGGTGGCGGCCCTGCAGGACCCCGACGCGGCCGAGCAGGTGGTCGGCCGGCTGATCGCCAAGGGGTTCCCCGCCTATGTCCGTACCCCGGCGCCGGACGACGCGGTCGCGCTGTACCGCGTCCGCGTGGGCCGCTACACCGTCTACAGCCAGGCTGAGCAGATTCGCCTGCGGCTGGAGCGAGAAGAGCACTTCAAGCCCTGGATCACCCGCTAGTGCTGCCCAGGCACGTCGGTTGGGTACTTGCGGCGATTGCGGGTGCCCTCCTCGCGCTCAGCTTTCCCCGTTGGGGCCATCCCGCGTTCGCCTGGATTGCGCTGGTGCCGCTGCTGGTGCCGGTCGTGCTGGCCGGCTCGGTGGCGCGCGCGTTCGGGCACGGCCTGCTGGCCGGGATCGTGTACTTCGGAGGCGTCCTGTACTGGATCCCGCGCGTCATGACCGAGTACGGCGGGCTGGCGGACGCGGCCTCCTGGATGGTCCATGTGCTGCTCGTGGCCTATCTGGCGCTGTTCCCGGCCCTGTTCGCGGCCGGCACGGCGCTGCTCTGCCGCCGCTTCGGGGCGGTTGCCCTGGCCTGCGCTCCTGCGCTGTGGGTCACGACCGAGTTGGGGCGGATCCATCTGTTCACCGGCTTCCCCTGGGAGCTGCTGGGCTACAGCCAGACTGCGGTGTTGCCCGTCGCCCAACTCGCCAGCCTGGTCGGCGTGCTGGGGCTGTCGGCCCTGGTGGCGGCCGTCAACGCCGCCCTCGCGTACGCCGCGATCGTGCGCGACGCGCGCTGTGTGAGGCCGCTGGCCGGCATGGCGGCCGTCATGCTCGCCACGGTCGGCTTCGGTGGATGGCGCCTCGAGGCGAGCACACTCCTCGATCGGGGACAGCCGTTGCGCGTGGCCGCTGTGCAGGGCAACGTGGCGCAGAACGACAAGTGGAACCCGGTTCTGCGCGACCGTATTCTGGATACCTACCTCGATCTGACGCGCGCGGCAGCGGCCGCCGGCGCGCGGCTGGTGGTGTGGCCCGAGGCCGCGACACCGTTTGCCTTCGAGGGTGACCCGGCGCGGACCGACTCCATTCGATCCGTTGCGCGCGAGACGGCCGCGCACCTGCTGCTCGGGACTACGGAGGTGGTGCGCGACGGCGCTCCACGCTACTTCAACGCCGCGGTCCTCGTGGACTCGACGGGTCGCACGGCCGGCTTCTACCGCAAGCACCACCTGGTCCCGTTCGGTGAGTACGTTCCGCTGCGGCGCCTGCTGTTCTTCGTCTCGCCCCTCGTGGAGGCGGTCGGCGACTTCTCGGCGGGTCCCGGGCCCCGGGTGCTGGTCATGGACGGCCAGCCGCTGGGCGCGGCAATCTGCTACGAGATCATCTATCCTGGGTTGGTACGCGGGTTCGTGACGCGCGGAAGCCGGCTGCTGACGACCGTCACCAACGACGCCTGGTACGGACGGTCGGCGGCGCCCTATCAGCACTTCCAGCAGGCCGCCATGCGCGCCATCGAGCAGGGCCGGTTTCTTGTGCGTGCGGCGAACACCGGCATCAGCGGTGTCGTCGACCCCTACGGGCGGATCGTGGCGCGCACGCCTCTGTTCGTGCGGCGCACCGTGGCGGCCGAGGTTCGGCTGCTCGACGAGCGTACCGTCTACAGCCGGACCGGCGACATCCTGGCGTATGCCTGCGTCTGCGTGACGGTGCTCGCACTGTGGGCCGGGAGGCGCCGGAGCGGCTGATCCGGCCGCGTCCCCGACCGGGCTCGGAGGCACTGCGGAGGAGACTCGTGGACATCGCATACGAGGAGCACATTCGGCGGTATCAGGATCTCGTCAAGCGGTCAGCCGATCTGCGGAGTTATCTTTGACGCGGCCAGCCCGGCCGAGGAGATAGCCCGCCTCGAGCAGCGCGCCGCGGCGCCGAACTTCTGGAACGACGCCGAGGACGCCCAGCGGGTACTGCGCCGCCGCCGGCGCCTGCAGGAGGACCACGAGCTGTCGCGCTCGCTGAAGCGACGCAGCGAGGACCTCGACGTGCTGCTCGAGTGGGCGGATCAGGGCGAGAACGTCATCGACGATCTGATCCGCGGACTCGACGATCTGGCCGCGGAGATCGAGGCGGCCGAGATCAAGAAGATGCTCGGCGGGGAGCACGACGCGTGCAACGCCATCCTCTCCGTGCATCCCGGCGCCGGCGGGACCGAGTCGCAGGACTGGGCCGAGATGCTGCTGCGCGCCTATCTCCGGTGGGTGGAGCGCCGCGGGTTCAGCCGCGACATCATCGACTACCAGCCTGGGGACGAGGCGGGAATCAAGAGCGCCACCATCACGGTCGCCGGCGACTACGCGTACGGCCTGCTGCTGGCTGAGGCGGGGGTGCACCGCCTGGTGCGCATATCTCCATTCGATCAGGCGTCGCGCCGCCACACGTCGTTCGCGTCGGTGTTCGTGTGGCCGGAGCTGCCTGACGACGTCGAGGTGGACGTGGAGGACAAGGAGCTGCGAATCGACACCTACCGCTCCAGCGGGGCGGGCGGCCAGCACGTCAACGTCACCGACTCGGCGGTGCGCATAACGCACCTGCCGACCGGCATCGTCGTGTCATGCCAGAACGAGCGCTCCCAGCATCGCAACCGCGACGCGGCCATGAAGGTGCTCCGCGCCCGCCTGTTCGACCTGAAACGCCGGCAGCAGCAGGAGCAGCTCGATAAAATCGGAGGCGAGAAGAAGGATATCGCGTTCGGGAGCCAGATTCGGAGCTATGTCCTGCACCCGTACCAGATGGTGAAGGACCACCGCACGAAGGTCGAGGTCGGCAATGTCGAGCGCGTGCTCGACGGCGACCTCGACGTATTCATCAAGAGCTACCTGATGCGCAAACCGGCGGACTCTTGATCAGCGGCGAAACGCCGTGCCGGGGGCCGTCCCCGCGATGAAGGCCTCCTCGATGGCGCCGGGCGTCGAGGGCCCGGCGAGCTCCCCGGTGCGCGCATCGACCGCGGCGAAGACGATGTTCGGCGGCGGCGCGAAGGCTGCTTCCGTCTCGGGGTCCTGCCCGTCGATGTAGGCCTGCATGAAGTCGCGCCAGATCGGGAGCGCGACCCGGGCTCCCTCCTCGCCCCGGCCCAGCGTGACCTTCTCGTCGTAGCCGACCCACACGCCAACGGTGATCTCCGGATCGAAGCCGACGAACCAGGCGTCGGTGTAGTCGTCCATCGTCCCCGTCTTGCCGCCCACCGGCCATTCGAGCTGCCGCGCGCTCCGGCCGGTGCCGCGTTCGACGACGCCCTGCATGAGCGACACCATGATGTACGCGGTATCCGCCCGGATTGCGTCCCGGGGCACGGGCCCGCCTTCTTCGAGCAGCTCTCCCTGGCGGTCGAGGATGCGCTCGATCAGGTACGGCACCATCCGGATCCCGCCGTTCGGAAAGACGGAGTAAGCGCTCGTGATTTCCTGGAGGGTGGTCTCTGCCGACCCCAGCGCGACCGAGAGGTACGGCGGTATCGGCGCGGTGATGCCCAGCCGCCGCGCGAAGTCGATGACGACCTCGGGCCCGACGGCGTCCATGAATCGCACGGCCGGCACGTTGCGCGACTTCTCGAGCGCGTGCCGGAGCGTGATCGGCCCCTCGTACTTCCGGTCGTAGTTGGTCGGTCGGTAGGGCGGCTGCCCGGGACCGACGTCATAGCTGACCGGCTCGTCGTCGACGAGCGACGTGGCGGTGTAGCCCTGGTCGATCGCTGCGGCGTAGAGGACTCCCTTGAACAACGACCCGAGTTGCCGGTAGGCTTGCGTCGCCCGATTGAACTTGCTCCGGTCGAAGCTGTAGCCCCCCACCATCGCGAGGATGCGGCCGGTGCGGTTCTCGAGCGCGATGAGCGCCGCCTCGACCTCGGGCTCCTGGTCCAGGGTGACCTCGGCCGTGCCGGCGTCGCGGTCGAGCGCGGCAACGCGGACCGTCACGAGATCACCTACCTCGAGGAGCGCCGTGGGCGAGCGGCGGATCCATTCGAAGCCGTCGCGGCCAATCACCGCGTCGTAGTCGCCGAAGTGCACGCCGATGCGGCTGTCGCCGACGCCCGTGACGACCGCCGGGACGACGTCGCCCGCCGCCATCGCGAACTGCCACCGACCATCCTCGTAGTCCTCGATGGCGCCGCCCTCCTCGAGGATGTTGCGGGCGACCGGCCGAAAGCCGTGGCGCTTGTCGAGCCGCCGCAGCCCGTCCGAGACCGCGCGGTTGGCGGCCGCCTGCAGCCTGCTGTCGAGCGTCGTGTGGACAACCAGCCCGTCTTCGTACAGGCGCTGCGCGCCGTACTCGGCCTCCAGGTGCTGACGCACCTCTTCGATGAAGTACGGGGCGATCGAGTTGGTGCGCTGGACCCGTTGCGCCAGCACGACCGGCCGCGCCCCGGCCGCGTCGGCCTCGGCCTGAGTGAGGTAGCCCTCGTCGGCCATGCGCTGGAGCGCGTAGTTGCGCCGACTGCGGGCCAGCTCGGGGTTCACCAGTGGGCTCAACCGCGAGGGCGACTGCAGGATGCCGGCAATGAGCGCCGCTTCCTCGAGCGCGAGATCCCCGACGGACTTGCCGAAGTAGAGCTGGGATGCGGCTTCGACCCCGTGCGCCGCGTGCTGGGCCGTCCCGAGCCATATCTGATTGCAGTAGAGCGTGAAGATCTCGCGTTTCGTGTAGCGCTTCTCGAGATGGAACGTGTAGTACGCCTCCCGGAGCTTCCGCTGCCAGGTCTTCTGGAGGCCAAGCTGCTCGCCGCCCAGCGTGATGTTGCGGGCCAGCTGCATCGTCAGCGTGCTGGCGCCGGCGCCCGTCAGGTTGCCCGACAGGATGTTCTCGGCGAGCGTGACCATGACGCGGGGGATGTTGACCCCGATGTGGTTGAAGAAGTCCCCGTCCTCGGCCGCGATAATCGCGTGGCGCAGCACCTCCGGGATGTCCTCGTACTCGAGGATGACGCGGCGCTGGGTCGTGAACTCGCCGACCAGCTCCTCGCCCCGCGCGTAAACGCGGGTGATCGTCCCCGGAGCGTAGTCGTCCAGCTCGACGATGATCGGCAGGTCGGGAGAGTAGGCGAAGAGGGCCCCGCTGGCGGCGCCGAGCAGCGCGGCGGCAGCGAAGACTCCGATGATGGACGCGCGCCGGGTGGAGCGCTTGGTCTTTTTCTTGGCCACAGGCTTGTTTCCTGAACGAATTGTACACGGTCGATTCCGAAGCGTTGAGCGGCTTCCACGACAATTTGTCGGCGAATCGGCCGCGGGCGTGCAGGGGCCGGCGCCGAGTCTCCAGCGCCCGGTGGCCGCTGTCCATAAATTTACATTTCAAAGCTCATATTTTATAATTCCTCGCATATTAGGTTGACGCTCGGCCGCACACGTCGTGCGGCCGCCAGATTGGTCCCGGCGAGCCGGCCGGGCCACGGGGACAGAATCGCATGAGCAAGATCATCGGCATCGATTTGGGAACGACGAATTCGGTCGTCGCCGTCATGGAGGGCAGCGAGCCGACCGTTGTCACCAACCCGGAAGGGAGCAGGCTGACGCCGTCGGTGGTGGCGTTCACCAAGGCCGGCGAGCGGCTCGTCGGTCAGGTGGCCAAGCGCCAGGCCGTTACCAATCCCGAGAACACCATCTTCTCCATCAAGCGCTTCATGGGGCGGCGCTACGAGGAGGTCAGCGAGGAGATGAAGATGGTGCCGTACGTCGTCGGCAAGGCGGCGAACGGCGCCGCCCGGGTCGACGCGGTCGGCAAGCACTACTCACCGCCGCAGGTCTCCGCGATGGTGCTGCAGAAGCTCAAGCAGGCGGCCGAGGAGTATCTCGGACAGAAGGTCGAGAAGGCCGTCCTCACGGTGCCGGCCTACTTCAACGATGCGCAGCGGCAGGCGACGAAGGATGCCGGCCAGATCGCCGGGCTCGAGGTCATGCGCATCGTCAACGAGCCTACCGCCGCCGCGCTCGCCTATGGGCTCGACAAGAAGAAGGACGAGACCATCGCCGTCTTCGACTTCGGTGGCGGGACGTTCGATATCTCGATTCTCGAGGTCGGCGAGGGCGTGGTCGAGGTCAAGTCCACCAACGGCGACACGCACCTGGGCGGGGACAACCTCGATCAGCGGCTCATCGACTGGATAGTGGGCGACTTCAAGGCCAGTGAAGGCATCGATCTGAGCAAGGATCGGATGGCGCTCCAGCGGCTGAAGGAAGCGGCGGAAAAGGCCAAGATGGAGTTGTCGACCGTCATGGAAACCGACATCAACCTGCCGTTCATCACGGCCGACCAGTCGGGTCCGAAGCATCTCCAGACGAAACTGACGCGCGCGAAGTTCGAGCAGCTCGTCCACGATCTCCTGCAGCGGACGGTGCCCCCGGTGCGGCAGGCGATGTCGGACGCCGGTATCGATGCCGGCGGGATCGACGAGGTGGTGCTCGTCGGCGGGTCGACGCGCGTGCCGAGGGTGCAGCAGATCGTCCAGGAGCTCTTCGGCCGCGAGCCGCACCGGGGCGTGAACCCCGACGAGGTCGTGGCGATCGGCGCCGCGGTGCAGGCGGGCGTGCTCTCGGGCGAGGTCAAGGATCTGCTGCTCCTCGACGTGACGCCGCTCTCGCTCGGGATCGAGACGCTGGGCAGCGTGATGACGACGCTCATCCCGCGCAACACGACCATCCCGACCAAGAAGAGCGAGGTGTTCTCGACGGCCGCCGACGGCCAGACCAGCGTCGAGGTGCACGTCCTGCAGGGCGAGCGGCCGATGGCGCGGGACAACCGGACGCTCGGGAAGTTCCACCTCGTGGGCATCCCGTCCGCGCCCCGCGGCGTGCCGCAGGTCGAGGTGACGTTCGATATCGACGCCAACGGCATCGTGAACGTGTCGGCCAAGGACCTCGGCACGGGCAAGGAGCAGAAGATCACCATCACCGCCTCGAGCGGTCTGAGCAAGGACGACGTCGACCGCATGATGAAGGAGGCAGAGGCCAACGCCGAGCAGGACAAGCGATTGAAGGCGGAGGTCGAGACGCGCAACCGCGCGGACCAGACGGTCTATGCGGCGGAGCAGCTGCTCAACGAGTCCGGGGACAAGCTCGGCGCCGACGACAAGCAGGCTGTCCAGAATGCAATCGACGCGGTCAAGGAGGCGGGCAAGGGTCAGGACCTCGACGCCATCACCAACGCGCTCGACCAGCTCAACGCGGCGCAGCAGAAAGCGGCGCAGGAGCTGTACAAGAACGCCGAGGCCGCAGGCGAGACGCCGCCCCCCGGGGGGGCGGCGCCCGGTGACGCCGGTCCGGGCGCAGGGGCGGCCGGAGCGGCCGCCGACGGCGACGTCATCGATGCTGAGGTGGTCGAGGACGACAAGAAGTAGGCGATGGACTTCTACCTCATCTTGGGCGTCGAGCGCAGCGCGTCGTCCATGGAGGTCGAGCGTGCCTACACGCGCTTGGCGCGGCGGTACCACCCGGATCTCAATCCCGGAGACAGCGAGGCGGAGGCGTTCTACCGGCGCGCGACCGACGCGTACGAAACGCTCCGCGACCCGGCGCGCCGGCAGGAGTACGACTCGGAGGGCGAGCCGCAAGTCGTTGCCCGGGAGGCCGCAGTCGAGTTCAGGGGCTTCGACTTCTCGACGCCGGTAGCGGGCGCATCGGCGACCTTCGGGGAGCTGTTCTCCGAGGTGCTGGAGCGGCCGGGCGCCGACGCCGCGGGCGGGGACGAGAAGGGCGGCGACCTCCACGGCGAGGTCGCGCTCGGCTTCGAGGAGGCGCTGCGCGGCGCGGTGCGCCGGCTGGCCGTCACGCGGCTCGACAGCTGCGCCACCTGTCGCGGCAGCGGTTTCCGGCGCGCGGCGGAGAGTCGTTGCGCGCACTGCCACGGACGGGGCTCCACGCAGTGGCGACGCGGCCACATGGTGTTCTCCAAGCCGTGCAGCAGTTGCGGCGGCTCCGGGCGGCAGCGCCACCGGGTCTGCGCGGCCTGTCGGGGCGCCGGCACGGCGGCGGTGACGGAGGAGATCACCATCCAGGTGCCGGCCGGTGTGGCGGACGGAGCCCGCATGCAGGTGGCCGGGAAGGGCAACGCCGGTCGTGGCGGGACGCCGGCGGGCGATCTCTACATCACCGCGAAGGTGGGCAGCCATCGCCTGTTCGCGCGGATCGGCAGCGACCTGACGCTGACCGTGCCGGTCGGCGTGCACGAGGCGGCGCTGGGCGCCACGATCACGATTCCGACGCTCGACGGTGAGGCCAGACTGGGGGTACCCGCCGGCACGCAGTCCGGTGCTCACCTCCGGCTGCAAGGGCTGGGCGTGCCGTCGCCCGCCGGGCGCGCGCGCGGCGATCTACTTGTCGAGATCCGGATCGTCGTACCGCGGCTCGTGGACGAGCGGTCGAGGCAGCTGCTGCGGGAGTTCGGACGGATCAACGCGGCCGACGTCCGCCGGGATCTGTTCACCGAGTGACGACCATGCCTACCAGGGAAGCCGGGAAAGCGTTGTTCATGATCAGCACGGTCGCGCGGCGCTACAACATTCATCCTCAGACGCTGCGGCTCTACGAACGGGAAGGGCTGCTCAAGCCGTCCCGCACCGATGGCAACACGCGGCTGTACGCGCAGGAGGACCTCGAGCGGCTCGAGACCATTCTGACCCTCACCCGCGACCTGGGGGTCAACCTGGCCGGAGTCGAGATCATCCTGAACATGCGTCAGAAGATGGACCGCATGCAGCACGAGGTCAACGAGTTCATGGCCTACGTCAAGCGCGAGCTGGCGCGTGGGCTGGGCGACTGGGAGCAGCGGCTGGGCACCGCGCTGGTCAGGTCGCCGCCCTCGACGCTGGTCCGGGCCGCTCCCGCCGGCACGGACCAGCCGCGGCCCGATGCCGACCGGGCGACTCGTTCCAGGCGCGGCCCGGCAGCCGACCCGTCGTCCGTGCCGGAACCCCCGCGTCGGGTACCGCGCGGATGAGCGGGGCGCAGGGCGGCTCGGCCGGATGGATCGCCGCCAGCGATCGGCGGGGGGCTGGCCGCGGGCTATCCGGTGTGCCGCCGCCGCCGGCCCGGGGTATCCTGATAGGCGTCCCTGACAGGCGCCCCTGCGTGGTGGCGGCGAGCGGCCACCCGCGTCTGTCGACAGCTATTCCATGGAGTGCACAGCCTGTAACGACACCGGTTGGCGGGCCCTGGAGGCCGACGGCGTCCGGCGCGTGGAGCGCTGCGACTGCTGGCGCCGCCGGGTGGCGCGCACGCTGCTCGAGGCAGCGCGGATCCCGCGCCGGTACCAGAAGTGCGATTTCTCGAGCTTCGTCGCCTACGAGAACGAGCAGCTGCTGCGGGCGCTCGGCAGCGCCCGCGGCTTCGCCGAGCAGTTCCCGGTCGTCGACAGGGGCCTGCTGCTGATCGGTCCACCCGGCATCGGCAAGACCCACATTGCCGTCGCGACGCTGCGCGAGGTCGTGCTCACGAAAGCGGTCCGCGGCCTGTACTTCGACACGCGCACGCTGCTCAGCACGATTCGCAGCACGTTCAATCCAGTCACGCGCAGCTCGGAGGGCGACGTGCTGCGCCGTGTGATGGAAGCCGAGCTGCTGGTGCTCGACGACTTGGGCGCCGAGCGGCCCACCGATTGGGTGGAGGAGACGATGAGCCTCATCGTCAACACGCGCTACAACGAACGCCGCCCGACGATCTTCACCTCCAACTACGAGGACGTGCCGGATGCCGACGACCTGGACTCGCTGCTCGTGCGCGTCGGCTTTCGAATGCACTCGCGGCTGCGAGAGATGTGCGAGTTTCTCGAGTACGGCGGACCCGACTACCGCGAGTTCGAGTATCCACCGACGGGCAAGGACCTCTTCCAGCGCTGGAAGGCCCAGCCGCGTCGGCGGCTTCCGCGCCGGGCCACGACGCGTGCACGCGCGCCACTGAAGCACGACCGGCTCGACCTCGGATGGTCGGGCGGCAAGGCCGGCAGCTAGCAGGAGCCCGTCGCAACCGGCCCGGCGGCATTCAACGAGCGATGCATTCTGCACAGGCCGGCTCCGGACCGTTTCTCGACGGGGAGGGGGCGCTCGGGATCTACCTCCATATCCCGTTCTGCGCGTCGATCTGCAACTACTGCAACTTCAACCGCGGCCTGTTCGATCCGACGTTGAAGACCCGCTATGTCGACGCGCTGGACACGGAGGTTCGGCGCGCCGGCGATGGCGCGCGGGTCGATACGATCTTCTTCGGCGGCGGCACGCCGTCGCTGCTGGAGCCGGAGGAGGTCGCGCGCCTGATCGCGGCCTGCCGCGCCGGGTTCGCGGTCGCACCCGGTGCCGAGGTCACGCTCGAGACCAACCCGGAGACCGTCACCGCGCAGGCGCTGCGCGGCTGGGTCGGCGCCGGCGTGACGCGCATCAGCATCGGGGTGCAGTCGTTCCTCGACGCGGAGCTCGCGCGTCTGGGACGCCGGCATACGGCGGCGCGGGCGATCGAGGCGATCGGGTTGTCGCAGGCGACCGGCTGCGACGTGAGCGTGGATCTGATGCTCTGGCTGCCGATGCAGACTTGCGACGACTGCGCCGCGTCGGTCGACACCCTGCTCGCGTTGCGGCCCGAGCACGCATCGCTCTACCTGCTCGAGCTGTATCCGAACGCGCCGTTGCGCGAGGAGATGGCGCGGGGCGGCTGGTCGCTGGCGCCCGACGACGACGCGGCGGCCATGTACCTCGACGCGCTCGCCCGCGCGGATGCGGCCGGCTACGAACAGTACGAGATCTCGAACATCGCGCGTCCGGGCAAGCGTTGCCGGCACAACCTGAAGTACTGGCGCGACGGTGCCTGGCTCGGGTTCGGCTGCGGTGCGCACTCGACGCGGTCCGGGGCGCGGTGGAGAAACGTTTCGGAGACCGAGCGGTACGTCGACGCGGTCCGCAGGGGCGTCTCGACCGTCGCGGAGCGCCGGGAGCTGACGCCCGACGAGCAGCTCGGGGACGCGTTGTTCACCGGGCTGCGCCTGGTCGAAGGGCTCGACATCGAGGGGCTGGCGGCGGGTTACGGCGTTGATGTCATGGAGCGCTACGGGGCGGAGCTGAGCCCGTTTCTCGAGGCCGGTGTGCTCGCGCAGGGCGCCGGCCGGCTGCGACTGACCCGCGCCGGGATGCTGCTCGCGAACGAGGTGATGAAGACTTTTGTCTAGCCCGGCTGCGTACGGTAAAGTAGCGGCTCATTTCACCAGGAAGGAGGCATCACAGATGCGCTGTGTCGAGACAGTGACGTCGGTACGCCGGCAAGTCGTCGTGGGGTGTGCGCTGATCGGGATGCTGGCCATCGGAGTGGTGCTCGGCATGGGGCTGACCGCGTCCAAGGCGGAGGCGCAGGCGGTGCGCGGGTTCACCGGTGACGGTGCCCTCATGTTTCACTTCGTGAAGCCCGCCCAGACGGCGTCGTTCGAACGGGTGATGGCGGAGCTCGATTCGGCGTTGGACGTGAATCGTGGGAATCAGGCGCGCGGTTGGAAGGTGTTCCGGGCCGACACCGATATCACCGGCCAGGGGAACGTCATGTACGTCTGGGTGATCGACCCGGTCGTCGGCGGCGCCGACTACGCAGTATCGACCATCCTGAACGAGGCGGTTCCCGAACAGGTGCAGGGTCTGTACCAGGCCTACAACGGGTCGTACACCGACGGGCAGTTGAAGCAGTTGCGCCTCAACCTTGATCTGGTCCGCAACTTCGGAGGCTGACCGGCGCACCCATGGCGTTGCCGGCCCGCCTTGCCTCGAACGAACCATTCCCGCGGCGGGCGGCGTCGGGCATGCCGCCCACCGGCGTCGGCATCCTGCGGGGCTGCCGTGCGCCGGGAGGTGGCGGATGAGCTGGGGCCGCCTGCGGGCAACCGGCGGGCTGGCGGCGGTGGCGGCCGCGGGCGTCGCTCTCGGGATGACGCTGGCTCACCGCTCGGAGGCCGCCCAGGCGGCGAAGACGTTCGAGGCCCCCGCCGGGCTGATTCTGAACTACATCAGGGCTGATCGAGCCACGGCCTTCGAGTCGGTGATGGGACGGCTTGCCGCTGCGCTGGCCGGCAGCGAGGGCGCGGAGCGCAGGGCGCAGGCGTCGGGGTGGAAGATGTACCGGGCGCTGGAGCCCGGACCCAATGGCAACGTCCTCTATGTCTGGCTCATCGACCCGGCCGTCGCCGGTGCGGACTACTCGGCGGCGGGCCTGCTGAGGGAAGCATTTCCCACCGAAGTCCAGAGTCTCTACGAGACGTTCAACGGTGCGTTCGGCGTCGGCCAGGCGCTGATCAACATGGAGCCTGTCGACGCGTTCCAGGAGTCTGCGCCGTAGAACGGCGCCGACTCCTGCAGGGTGGGTTGGGCGCCAAGCGGAGCCGCCGCCGGCGTCCTCCCGCGGCAGGCACGGCCTCGCGCGCGGTCGCGGGCTCAGAACATCAGGTTGGCGCCGACGTAGAAGCGCTGCACGTGGGTGTAGAGGGGGCTGCCCCGTAGCGTGAACACGCGGTAGTCGAGGCGCACGCCGATCGGTCCGACCAGCGGCACCTTCACGCCCCCGCCCGCGTTCGTGCCGAGGTTGGTCTTCTTCCGTTCCGCCAGCTGTTCCTGGTAGAGCCCGCCGCCGGCCGTGGCGTAGGCCTGCACGCCGGCGACGCGGGGGGTCTGCGCCAGGATGTTGAACATGGCCGAGCGCAGCGCCGGCGCCCCGGCCGAGGGATCCGCGCCGGTGTCGGAGAACTCGAACTCGAACCCCACGAACAGCAGCGAGATGCTCACCGCCACGCCCCGCGCCGGGCGATTGGCGGGTGTGAGGGTGGAGCCGACGAAGGCGGTCAGATCGGCCGACGCGTCGCGGGCGACCAGGATGAACAACAGGGCGAACGCCAGGGGGAAGGTTCGTCGCATAGCCACCGCGAACTGTACTCCGAAGCGGAGCCGCATCCAAGGCAGTGTGATAGAGTGCCGCACGTCATGAGCGCAGGGGCGACGGAGCCGTGGATCTGGCGGACCGGGTACTAGCCGGTGAGCAGCGAGCGCTGGCGCGCGCCATCTCCCTGGTCGAGAACGATCCCGCCGGGGCTCCCGCGCTGATGCGGCGGCTGTTCGGGCGGACCGGACAGGCCCGCGTGATCGGCGTCACCGGCGCCCCGGGGGTCGGCAAGAGCACGCTGGTCGACGCGTTGGCCGCCGAGTACCGGCGGCTGGACCGCACCGTCGGGATCCTGGCCATCGATCCCAGCAGCCCGTTCAGCGGCGGCGCCATTCTCGGCGACCGGATTCGGATGCAGCGCCACACGCTCGATGACGGGGTGTACGTGCGGAGCATGGCGACCCACGGACATCTGGGTGGCGTCTCGCAGGCTACGAGCGACGCCGCGCTCATCCTGGATGCCGCGGGGCGGGAGGTCGTGCTGATCGAGACGGTCGGCGTCGGTCAGGGGGAGGTCGACATCGCCAGGACCGCGGACGTGTCGATCGTGGTCACGATTCCGGGTGCCGGCGACGACGTGCAGGCGATGAAGGCGGGCATCATGGAGATCGCCGACATCTTCGTCGTCAACAAGGCCGACCGCCCCGGCGCCGACCGCACCGCCGGCGAGATCGGGGCGATGCTCGCCCTGGGGGAGTTCGGCGCCGGCGCCTGGCGTCCACCGGTCCTCAAGACCCAGGCCACCACCGGCGCCGGCGTCACGGCCGTGATCGAGGCGGTCCAGCTTTTTGCGGCGGAGCACGGCGAGTCGCACGAGCGCCGGCGCGCGCGCGCCCGGTTTCAGCTCACCGGGCTGCTGCAGCGGACGTTCATCGAGCGGCTGGAGCAGCGGGAGGACACCCGGACGCTGCTCGCGGACGCCATCGACAGTATTGCCGCCGGCGCGCTCGATCCGTACGCGGCGGCGGACGGCATCATGGAGCGCGTGTCATGAGAGCGGTGCTCGACCATGTCGGTATCGCGGTGGAGAGCGTCGAGGCGGCCCTCGCCTTTTATCGCGACGCCCTGGGGCTGGAGGTGGAGCTCAGCGAGGAGGTGGCGTCGCAGCACGTGCGCGCGCACTTCATCGGGGCCGGCGGCGCCGCGCTGGAGCTCCTCGAGGCCACGTCGGACACCTCGCCGATCGCGCGCTTCATCGCCCGCCGGGGCCCCGGGCTGCACCACGTCACCCTGCGCGTCGATGACCTGGCCGCGGCGCTCGCGCAGCTGAAGGCCCGGGGCGCGCGGCTCATCGACGAGACGCCGCGGCCCGGGGCCGAGGGGGCGCTCGTGGCGTTCATCCACCCGGCGAGCGCGCACGGCGTGCTCGTCGAGCTGAAGCAGGCAACGGACGATGTTTGATCGGCCGGTTCGCATCGGTGTCATCGGGGGCAGCGGCCTGTACGACATGGCGGGGCTCACCGCTCGCGAGGAGGTGGCGGTGTCGACGCCGTTCGGCGATCCCTCGGCGCCGCTCGTGGTCGGATCCCTGGCCGGACAGCGCGTGGCGTTTCTCGCCCGTCACGGCGTGGGCCACCGCATCCTGCCCTCGGAGCTGAACTTCCGCGCGAACATATTCGCCATGAAGACGCTGGGCGTGGAGTGGATCGTGTCGGCCAGCGCCGTCGGCAGCCTGCAGGAGCAGTACCGGCCCCTCGACATCGTGGTCCCCGACCAGTTCCTCGACCGCACGCGCGGCCGGGCCGGCACGTTCTTCGGGCGCGGGCTCGTGGCCCACATCACGTTCGCGCACCCCGTCTGCCGCAGCCTGACCGGGATCGTCTCCGAGTCGGCACGGACGACCGACGCCCGGGTCCACGACGGCGGCACCTACGTCTGCATGGAAGGGCCGCAGTTCTCGACCCTGGCCGAGTCCCGGCTGTATCGGTCGTGGGGGATGGACATCATCGGGATGACGAACCTCCAGGAGGCCAAGCTCGCGCGCGAGGCCGAGATCTGCTACGCGACGCTCGCGCTCGTGACCGACTACGACTGCTGGCACCCGGATCACGATCATGTGACGGTCGAGATGATCGTGCGGAATCTGGTCCGGAACGCGGATACCGCGCAGGTTGTCGTCAAGGCCGTCGTCGAGCGGCTGCCAGTCGACCGGACCTGCGAGTGCGCCACCGCGCTCGCCTCCGCCATCATCACCCGCCCGGACGCCATGTCACCCGCGACGAGGAAGCAGTTGGCGCCGCTCGTGTCCAAGTATCTGGACTGATCGATGCGCCCCGTCCTCACGGTGGGTTCCGTCGCGTTCGACTCGCTCGAGACGCCGTTCGGCGAGGCGTCGCGTATCGTCGGCGGGGCGGCCACCTACTTCAGCCTCGCCGCCTCGTACTTCACCGGCGTCCGACTGGTGGCGGTCGTCGGCGACGATTTCGGGCCCGAGCAATTGAAGGTCTTCGAGGACCGGCGCATCGACTTGGCCGGGCTGCAGCGCGTGCCGGGCGAGACGTTTCGCTGGAAGGGCGTGTACAGCGCCGATCTCGCCACGCGCCGGAGCATCTACACCCACCTGAACGTGTTCCATGATTTTCGCCCGCGGATCCCCGACCCGTTTCGCGACAGCGCGTTCGTGTTCCTGGCGAACATCCACCCCGCGCTGCAGACCGAGGTGCTCGCGCAGGTCGCGGCGCCGGACTTCGTCGCGCTCGACACGATGAACTACTGGATCGAGGAGACCCCCGACGAGCTGCGGCGCGTATTGAAACGGGTGCACGTGCTCGTCATCAACGACGAGGAGGCGCGACAGCTGAGCGGGGAGCACAATCTCGTCCGGGCCGCGCGGGCCATCCGGCGACTCGGGCCGGAGCGCGTGGTGATCAAGCGCGGCGAGCACGGCGTGCTGATGACGCGCGGCGACGGTTTCTTCGCCGCGCCGGCCATGCCGCTCGAGACGGTGCGCGATCCCACCGGAGCCGGCGACACGTTCGCGGGC
Organism: Vicinamibacterales bacterium; assembly: GCA_965217045.1. GTDB lineage: Bacteria > Acidobacteriota > Vicinamibacteria > Vicinamibacterales > UBA8438 > JAAXGX01. Next base: position 91,763 of record OZ244228.1, read on the forward strand.
GGGTTCGTCGGCTACCTGGCCGCCGCCGCGGGATTCTCGGACGCGGTCGTGACGCAGGCGGTCATCGCGGGCAGCACGCTGGCGTCGTTCACCGTCGAGGACTTCGGCGTGGAGCGGCTGCTGCGGCTGCGCGACCACGAGGTGAGGAGCCGGTTCAAGGAGTTCAGCAGGCTCACGCAGTTCGATGCGCTGTAGCGCCTGCCTGCCGGCCGGCCCTCGGTGCTAGCATGTTCGGTGAGAAACCATGGCGCGGCCACAGCCTGGACCACACGCCTTCGCCGCGAGCCCCCTGCTCGTCGGTGCGGTCGCCTGGGCGCTGCCCGGCGCCGGACACCTGCTGCTGGGGCGCAGGCGCACCGGATTGATCCTGCTCGCGGCGCTGCCCCTGATGTTCGCCATCGGCCTGGGGTTGCACGGACGGCTGTTCCCGTTCGACACGGGGCAGCCGCTGGTGACGCTGCAGGCCCTGGCCGAGCTGGGGATGGGTGTGCCGTACCTGTGTGCGCGCCTCCTGGGGTGGGCTGAAGGCCGCGTGGTTGCCGAGACGTACGAGCACGGCAATACGTTCCTGGTCGTTGCCGGCCTGCTGAACGTCCTGATGATGCTCGACGCCTGCGACATCGCCCGGGGACGCAAGTGAGCCGGCTCCGCTGATATGGTCAGTCACTTCCTGCTGATGGTGCTGTTCGCGGGCTTCGTGTCGCTCGTGTTCGCGTTGCTGATGCGTGACGACCCTCGCGAGCAGGTCAGATTCGGCGCCCTGCTGTGGGCGGCGTTTACCGGCATCGGCGTGCTGCTGGGCTGGCTGATGTATCCGCTCCCGCTCTGACGCCACGCCGCGTGCCGCCGCCGGCCGCGCGCGGGCGTGCAGTATAGTGCTTTCGATATGGACAACGTTACCGTCACGGACGCTTGGTCAACGGGCGTCGTCCTCGTCACCGTCACACGCCCGCAGGTCCTGAACGCGCTGAACGCGGCCACCGTCACCGAGTTGCTGGAGGTGTTCGAGCGGCTCCGGGACGATGCCGCGGTCCGGGTGGTTGTCGTGACCGGCGCGGGCGAGCGCGCGTTCGTGGCGGGCGCGGACATCGCCGAGCTCGCCCGGCTGGGGGCAGCCGAGGCGCGGGAGGTGGCGCGCCGCGGCCAGGCGCTGTGCGGGCTGATTGCCGGTTGCGGCAAGCCGGTCATCGCGGCCATCAACGGCTTTGCGCTCGGCGGCGGCTGCGAGCTCGCCATGGCCTGCACCCTGCGGGTGGCCGCCGACACGGCGCGTATCGGCCAGCCCGAGATCAACCTCGGGATCATTCCGGGATACGGCGGCACCCAGCGGCTGCCGCGATTGATCGGGGCGGGGCCCGCGCTCGAGATCCTGCTGACCGGCGACCCCGTTTCGGCGGAGGAGGCGCGGCGTCTCGGCTTGGTGAACCGGGTGGTGCCCGCCGCCCGGCTGCTGGACGAGGCCCGCGCGCTGGCCGCTGGCCTGGCCGCCAAGCCGCCCGTCGCGGTGAGATGCATCCTCGACGCCGTGCGGTGTGGGATGCAGATGTCGCTCGATGAGGGCTGCGACTACGAGGCGGCGCTCTTCGGCGTGGTGGCCGCGACGGAGGACAAGCGGGAGGGAACCCAGGCGTTCCTCGAGAAGCGTCGGCCGGAGTTCAAGGGGCGGTGAAGGACCTGTCGGCGCGCTCGGCGTGCGCCGCCGCCGACGCAAGCCGCCTGCGCGTGGCGCTGGTCGTGTCCGGGTATCACGACGCCGTCACCGGACCGCTTCGGGACGGCGCGGTCGCTGCGCTGACCCGGGCCGGGGTGCATGGCGAGCGGGTAGTCGTGATCTCCGTGCCGGGGGCGTTCGAGATCCCGTTCGTCGCCCGTGAGGCGGCGGCGACCGGCGAGTTCGATGCGGTTGTCTGTCTCGGCTGCGTCATTCGCGGCGAGACGCCGCACTTCGACTACATCGCATCGGCAGTGGCCCACGGCATCACCGCGGCGTCGCAGGCCACCCGCGTACCGATGACCTTCGGGGTGCTCACGACGAACTCCCGGGACGAGGCGCTGGCGCGGGCAGGCCCGGACGAGACCAACAAGGGATGGGAGGCGGCGATGGCCGCCGTGCAGTTGGCCGCGGTCAGGCAGCGGCTGAGCCGGTTCCGCAGTACCGAGTCCGACCAGTGACTGGCGAACCGATCGGGCCGGAACGGCACCGGAGCCGCGAGGCGGCGCTGCAGCTGCTGTACCAGTGGGAAGTCGGCTGGGCCGGCTCGAACGGGCCCGAGGAGGCGACCCAAGCCTTCTGGGAGTGTCATCCCGCCCCGCTGACACGGCGCGGCTTCGCCGCCGCGCTGGTCGAGGGGACGACGACGCATCTCGACACCATCGACTCGCTCCTGGCATCCAACGCACGCAACTGGCGGCTGGCCCGCATGGCCGTGGTGGATCGGCTGATCATGCGCATGGCCATCTACGAACTGCTGTACACGGACACGCCGACCGCGATCGTGATTGACGAGGCGCTCGAGCTGGCCAAGACGTTCAGCGGCGGCGAGGCGGTGGCGTTCATCAACGGCATTCTGGACGGGGTCTCCCGACAGATCGCGCGGGATCTGCCGGCCCGGTGACGACCGCATGAGCCACGAACGGGAGACGGATCAGCTCCGGCAGCGGCGCGAGAACCTGGACCAGCTGCGGGCGCTGGGGGTCGAGCCGTATCCGCATCGGTTCGCGGCGACCGACACGGTATCGGCCCTGGTCGAGTCCTACGGCGATGCCGACGCGGAGACCCTCGAGACGCGCCGCGTGCAGACGACGGCGGCGGGGCGGGTGCTGGCGGTCCGCAGCTTCGGCAAGGCCAATTTCCTCGTCATCTCGGACGGCAGGCGGCGAATCCAGGTGTACGTGCGCAAGGATTCCCTCTCCGAGCGCGACTTCCGTATCTTCGCCCTGCTCGACCTCGGCGACCTCGTCGGGGCGGCCGGCCGCGTCTTTCGCACCCGGACGAACGAGCTCACGATCTGGGCCGAGCGGCTCGAGTTCCTCGCCAAGTGCTTCGTGCCCTTGCCGGAGAAATGGCACGGGCTCACCGATGTCGAGACCCGCTACCGGCAGCGCTACCTCGATCTGATCGTCAACCCGGACGCACGCCGCGTGTTCGAGACGCGCGCCCGGACGCTGGCCGCCATCCGCCGGTTTCTCGACGCGCGCGGCTACCTCGAGGTCGAGACGCCGATGATGCAGCCGCTGGCGGGCGGAGCGCTCGCGAGGCCGTTCGCCACGTATCACAACGCGCTCGACCTGCCGCTCTACCTGCGCATCGCGCCGGAGCTGTACCTCAAGCGGTTGGTCGTCGGCGGCATGGAGCGGGTCTACGAGATCAACCGCAACTTCCGGAACGAGGGGATATCGACCCGGCACAACCCCGAGTTCACGATGCTGGAGTTCTACGAGGCGTACAGCGACTATCACGCGCTGATGACGCTGACCGAGCAGTTGCTCGGCGCGGTTGCGGACGAGGTGCTGCCGGGGCGGGAGTGCAACTACGGCGGAGCGACAATCTCCTGGAGCCCGCCCTTTGCCAGGCGGCCGCTGCGGGCCGCCGTCCGGGATGCGATCGCCGAGCGGTTGGGCCGCGAGGTGTCCGAGGGTGATCTGCGCGAGCGGGAGGCGGCGGCGGGGCTGGCCCGCGAGCTGGGGGTCGAGGTCACGGCCGGCGCGGGCGCAGGCCGCATCACTTTCGAGTTGTTCGAGGCGCTGTGCGAGAAGACGCTCGTGCAGCCGACCTTCGTCTACGATTTTCCGACCGAGGTGTCGCCGTTGTCGAAGCAGCGGGCCGACGACCCGGAGACGGTGGAGCGGTTCGAGCTGTACATCGCGGGTATGGAGATCGCCAACGCCTTCAGCGAGCTGAACGATCCGCGGGAGCAGCGCCGGCGCTTCGAGGCGCAGCTCGCGGCGCGCGCCGGAGGCGACGATGAGGCGCACGTCCTCGACGAGGACTACATCCGGGCGCTCGAGCACGGCCTGCCGCCCACGGCCGGCGAGGGGATCGGGATCGACCGGCTGGTCATGCTGCTGACCGCCAGCTTGTCGATTCGCGACGTGATTCTGTTTCCCCTCATGCGGCCGGCGAGAGCCGAGTAGCGATGGCGGCGCCGTTCGAGCTGTACGTGGCCACGCGGTACCTGGTGGCTCGCCGCAGGCAGGCGTTCATCTCTCTGATCTCCCTGATCTCGACGCTGGGCGTGATGCTCGGCGTGATGGCGCTGGTGGTGGCCCTGGCCCTGATGACCGGCATGCAGCGCGAGTTCCGCGACCGCATCACCGGTTCGGAAGCCCACGTCTACGTGTGGAACGTGGCCGCGGGGGGGTTCGATGACTACCGGGCCGAGGCCAGACGGCTCGGGGAGTTGCCCCGCGTGCTGGCCGCGGCACCGTCGGTGCTCGGCAAGGCGCTGGCCACCACCCGCAGCGGCGAGGCGTTCATCACGGTCAAGGGGATCGATCCCGACCTCGAACGGCACGTGACGGAGGTGGCCGACGCGGTCGAGCACGGCAGCCTGCTCGATCTCGAACGAATCGCGGCCGATGATCCGGTGCTGGGCGGGCTGGTGCTCGGCGAGGGGGTCGCCGCGCAGTTGGGCGCCTTCGTCGGCGACGAGGTGACGCTGATCACCGAGCACGGGACGTTGTCGCCCCTCGGCATGATGCCGCGCCCGCGGCGCATGCGGGTGGTCGGGATCTTTCGTCTCGGCCTGTACACCTACGACAACGGGTATGGCTTCGTCACGCTGGACGTGGCGAAGCAGTTGCTGAACAAGGACCGCATCGAGCTGATGGAGTTGCGCATCGACGACATCTACGAATCGCGCGCCGTCGCGGCGCAGGTGTCCGACGCGCTCGGGCCGGGATACGTCACCGAGGACTGGTCGCAGTTGAACCAGTCGCTCTTCTCGGCCCTGTGGCTCGAGAAGATGGCCATCTCGATCACCATCGGACTGATTGTCATCGTGGCGGCCTTGAACATCGTGGCCTCGCTGGTGCTGCTCGTGATGGAGAAGGGCCGCGACATCGCCATTCTGAAGACGATGGGCGCGGCTCCGCGCAGCATCATGATGATCTTCATGCTGCAGGGCATCATCATCGGCGCGGTCGGGACCGCCGTCGGCGCGGGCGCGGGGTACGCCCTGGCGACGCTGCTGGATCGGTACCGGGTGATTCGTCTCGACGTCGAGGTCTACGACCTCTCGTACGTGCCCTTCACCGTGGACACGTTCGACTTCGCGCTGGTGATCGTGTCGGCGCTGGCCATCTGCTTCGGCGCCACGATCTATCCCGCCCGTCAGGCATCACGTCTGGATCCGGCCGAGGCGCTGAGATATCAGTGACGGCCGGCACCCGCGGCTTCCTAGAGATCACCGGTCTCGCCAAGTCGTATACGGTGGCCGGCACGCGGCTCGAGGTGCTGCGCGAGCTCGAGCTGTCGGTCGCGCCCGGCGAGATGGTCGCGGTCATGGGGACGTCCGGCGTGGGGAAGAGCACCCTGATGCACGTCGTGGGCGGCCTCGACCGCGTCGACGGCGGGCGCGTGCGGGTGGGCGCGACCGACGTCACGGGACTGCCGGACGCGGACCTGGTGCGGTTCCGAAACCGCCACATCGGGTTCGTGTTTCAGTTCCACCACCTGCTGCCGGAGTTCAGCGCGCTCGAGAATACCGAGATGCCGCTGCGCATCGCCCGCGTGCCGCTGGTCGAGGCCAGCGCGCGAGCCCGGTCCCTGCTGGAGCAGGTCGGCCTGACGGATCGCCTGACCCATCGTCCGGGTATGCTCTCGGGCGGCGAGCAGCAGCGCGTGGCGGTGGCCCGGGCGCTCGTCATGCAGCCGTCGCTGCTCCTGGCCGACGAGCCGACGGGCGATCTGGACGAGGAAACGGGGGAGCTCCTGCAGCGACTCCTGCGGGACATGCATCGGCGCCATGCGCTAACGTCGCTGATCGCGACGCACAATCCGCGCCTGGCGAACCGGTGCGATCGGGTGTTGCGCCTTGAGGCGGGGCGCCTGCGGCCGGCCTGACCACATGTCCGGCAAACACGCAGTGATTACTCTATAATGCGTTGCTCAGGAGATCGTGGTGAAACCCCGCGTCGCACCGGGACCGGCGAGGCGCCCGGCTGGCGAGGCGCGACGAGGGAGCAGGCTGAGTCTGTCCAACCTCGTTGCGCGCCGGTCCGGCTCCGGCCCCCTGCGGGCTGCCGTGCCGGCCGGTGGCAGCGGCGCACTTGCCATGTGCGGTCAGGTCCTTCCGGGCGCTTCGCGGGCAGGCGTGGATGTTTGAGCGGTACACTGAGCGGGCGCGGCGCGTCCTGTTCTTCGCCCGCTACGAGGCAAGCCAGCTCGGGAGCATCTCCATCGAGACCGAGCACCTGCTGCTCGGGCTGATTCGCGAGGGAAAAGGACTCACGAGCCGCCTCTTCGCGCGCTCCCACCTGTCGCTCGAGAACATACGCAAGGAGATCGAGGGCCGCACGGTCTTCCGCGAGAAGGTCTCGACATCCGTCGAGATCCCCTTCAGCACGGAGACCAAGCGCGTGCTCCAGCACGCGGCGGAGGAGGCCGACCGGCTCCTCCATAACTACATCGGGACGGAGCACCTTCTGCTCGGCATCCTGCGCGAGGAGCGGTCCGTGGCCGCGTCCATCCTCTTCGAGAAGGGCATGCGGCTCACCGGCGTGCGCGAGGACATCGTCCAGCTGCTCAACGAGAAGACGACCCTCACGCGGGTCAAGGAGACGCCACTGCTGGCCGAGTTCAGTCGGGATCTGACCGAGGCCGCCATGAAGAACCGGCTCGATCCGCTGGTCGGCCGGCGGGTCGAACTCGAGCGTGTGCAGCAGGTGCTCTGCCGCCGCACGAAGAACAACGCGGTGCTGATAGGGGAGCCCGGGGTCGGCAAGACCGCGATCGTCGAAGGGCTTGCGCAGCGGATTGCCTGCGGCGACGTGCCGTATTTCCTCGGCGACAAGCGGATGCTGGCGCTCGACATCTCGCTGATCGTCGCCGGCACGAAGTACCGCGGGCAGTTCGAGGAGCGCCTCAAGGCGATCATGAAGGAGCTGACCGAGAACCCGAACATCATCGTGTTCATCGATGAGCTGCACACGCTGGTGGGAGCCGGGTCGGCGGAAGGCTCGCTCGACGCCGCGAACATTCTGAAGCCGGCTCTCTCACGCGGCGAGATTCGGTGCATCGGCGCCACGACCCCGGCGGAGTACCGCAAGTACATCGAGAAGGATCGCTCGCTGGAGCGCCGCTTCCAGGCGATACGGGTCGATCCGCCTACCGAGGCCGAGGCGCTCGAGATCCTGATGGGGATCAAGGATCGCTACGAGACGTTCCATCACGTGGCCTACACGCGCGAGGCCGTCGAGGCCGCCGTCAGCCAGTCGAGCCGTTACATCAGCGACCGGTTCCTGCCGGACAAGGCCATCGATCTCGTCGATGAGGCCGGCGCGTGCGCGAAGCTTCGCGACGCCGGCTACAGCGAGGAGTTCAGCGAGATCAACAAGAACATCCGCGTGGCGGTCGAGCAGATGGAGAACGCGACCGCCCAGAAGGACTACGAGCGGGCCCAGTTCTTCCGCGAGCAGGAGGTGCTCGCCCGGGAGAATTTGCAGTTCGTGCGGGAGAAGTTCGACGTCAGGTCGGGCGGGCACCAGATCGAGGTGGGCAAGGCCGAGATCGACGAGGTGGTGTCGAAGTGGACCGGCGTGCCGATCACCTCGGTCAACCAGGACGAAAGCGCGAAGCTGTTGCAGATGGAGGAGCACCTGCACCGGCGGGTGATCAGTCAGGAGGCGGCCATCTCCGCCCTGGCGCGAGCCATTCGCCGCTCGCGCGCCGGGCTGAAGTCGCCGAGCCGGCCGGTGGGCAGCTTCGTCTTCCTGGGGCCGACCGGGGTCGGCAAGACCGAGCTCGCCCGCGCCCTGGCGAACTTCCTCTTCGGCAGCGACACGGCCCTGATACGGTTCGACATGTCGGAGTACATGGAGAAGCATTCCGTATCGAAGCTGATCGGGTCGCCGCCCGGATACGTTGGACACGAAGAGGGCGGCCAGCTGACCGAGAAGGTCAAGCGCCATCCGTACTCGGTGGTGTTGCTGGACGAGATCGAGAAGGCGCACCCGGACCTCTTCAACATCCTGCTGCAGGTGTTCGAGGACGGGCACCTGACGGACGGTCTCGGAAACCGCGTCGACTTCAAGAACGCAATCATCATCATGACCTCCAACATCGGTGCCCGCTACATCCAGAAGCAGACGGCGATGGGGTTCCAGTCGCCGGACGCGCAGGAGGTGCAGCGGAGCGTGTCGGAGATGGTGCTGGGGGAGGTGAAGCGGACGTTCAATCCCGAGTTCATCAATCGCGTCGACGAGTTCATCGTTTTCGAAGCGCTCCAGGACGACGACCTCCGCAAGATCACGCAGATGCTCATCACGCGGCTGAACGACAACCTCGTCGACCGCGCGCTGCGGATTTCCATGACGCCGGAGGTGGTCGACTGGATCATCGAGCAGACGTGCCGGGACCGCTCCTACGGCGCGCGGCCCCTGCGGCGCGCAATTCAGCGCTACGTGGAGGATCCGCTGTCCGAGGAGCTGATTCGCGGGCAGCTCGAGGCGGGCGACATCGAGGTCTATCTCGACGCGGGGGTGCTCGCCTATCGGCGTCTCGGGCAATCTCTCGAAGGCCGGCGGCTAGCGTCCGGCGTCTAAGATTTCGTACACTGACTGAACGCACCCGAATGTCACCGCCCACAGTGCCGGGGTGGCGAGCAATGGCGACCCTGCTGAGAATCTGGTCCTGCGTCTGTCTGCTGGCGGTAGCCTCCGTCGGGCCCGCGGCGGCGCAGCCGCAGGCAGAGGGACGGCGCGCGCCGGCCGCATTCGAGACGGCCGCCGGGCAGTTCCCGCCGTCGCCGCTGCCCCCGTCCGGCTCGCCCGAGCTGCTGCGGACAGTGGAGCTCGCGTTCCCCACCCAGGGGAACGTCTCGAGCGTCGACGCCCAGACCTACCTCTACTACATGGAGATTCCGAACCACCGCAGCCTGCCGTCCCAGAACAGGTGGGTGCCGTATACCCAGGATACCGAACAGATCATCCGTGAGGATTTCCGCCGCTTGTGGGATACCGGCTTCCTCAACGACCTCTGGATCGAGGTCATCGACGAGCCGTGGGAGAACGGGGTGATCGGCAAGCGGGTGATCTTCAACTTCGAAGAGCGGGAGCGCGTGAAGTTCGTCACGTTCGACGGTTCGGAGGAGGTCGACCGGACCGACATCGACACCGCGATGCAGGAGAACGGTCTGGCCATCCGCGTCGACTCCTTCCTCGACCTGGGCATGATCAAGCGCGTGAAGGCGCTCGTGCAGTTCATGTTCGCGGACAAGGGGTACCAGTTCGTGGAGATCGAGCACGAGGTCACCCCGCTGCCCGGCGGCCCCAAGACGGTGCAGCTGACGTTCCACATGAAAGAGGGGCCGAAGGTGTTCGTCGAGGACATCGCGTTCGCCGGCAACGAGGCGATGAGCGACCGCAAGCTGCGCGGCCAGATGAAGAACACCAAGGAGCGCTGGTTCCTGTCCTGGATCAACGGGCGCGGCACGTACAAGGAAGCCCAGTTCGAGGAGGACGCCGATCGGATCATCGCCTTCTACCGGAACGAGGGGTACATCGACGCCCAGGTCGGCCAGCCCGACCTCGAGTACCTCGAGGAATCCGTGGACGGCAAGAGCCGCGGCCTGCACCTGCGCATCCCGATCGAGGAAGGCGAGCGCTACCGGGTCGGGGAGGTCGGCTTCGACGGCAACGAGGTCATCAACGAGCTCGGGCTATCGGAGATCTTCAAGGAGCTCGAGCCGGGCGAGTACTACAGCGAGGGGTTCGTCCGCGACGCCTTCGAGGCGGCGCGCGAGCTGTACGGCGCGCTCGGCTACTACGAGATGACCCTCTTTCCCGACCTGCAGCCGCGCGCCGGCCCGAACGTCGTCGGCGGCGAGGACGCGGAAAATGGGGGCAACGGCAACGGCAACGGCAACGGCAACGGCAACGGCAACGGCAACGGCAACGGCAACGGCAACGGCAACGGCAACAGTGGCCATGCCGTCGAGGAGCGGCCGACGCATATCGACGGCAGTCCCGTCGTCGACGTAACGATTCGAATCCAGGAAGGCGAGCAGTACTTCGTCAACCGGATCACGATCGTGGGCAATCAGACCACCCACGATGCCGTCATCCGGCGCGAGCTGCAGCTGGTCGAGCGCGGCGTGTTCAACACGGCCGGGCTCAGGCACAGCGTGCGGCGGCTGAACCAGCTGGGCTTCTTCGAGCCGCTCGACGAAGAGCAGTCGGTCAGCATCGACAAGCTCGAGGATGCGGAGAACGAGGTCGATCTGACGATTAACCTCACCGAGACGAACCTGAACCAGCTGACGTTCGGGGCGGGCGTGTCGCAGTACGACGGATTCTTCGGACAGGTCGGGTTCCAGACGAGCAACTTCCTCGGCCGGGGCGAGACGCTCGGTGTCGGCGTCCAGAGCGGCTCGCGCGTGCGGGACATCAATCTGACGTTCACCGAGCCCTACCTGTTCGATCGCAACATGTCCGGCAGCATCGGCCTGTTCTCCCGGAAGATCGAGTGGATCGGGGCCTATACGGAGGACAGCACGGGCGGGACGGCGACCGTTGGCTTCCCGTTGGCGCTCTACACGCGGCTGTTCGTCAGCTACAGCTACGAGGAGACCAGCGTGCGGGACATCAACCCGTACTTCACGGTCAATCCCGACTTCCTGTCGTACAACCCGTTCTTCCAGGACGCGCTGCTGCTGGGCAGCGGGGGGCGCCGCTCGGTGAGCAAGGTCACCCCGATGATCAGCATGAACACCATCGACCACCCGATTTTTCCGCGCCGGGGAACGCGTTATCAGGCGGGCATCGATCTGGCGGGTCTGGGCGGCAACTCCAGGTTCTGGAAGCCGATTCTCGAGAGCATCTGGTACCTGCCCCATACCGGGCGGACGACGATCGGACTGCGCGTCCAGTACCAGCACCTGGCGGCCGCCGACCCCAACCAGATACCGATCTTCGAGCGGTTGTGGCTGGGCGGCGAGTACTCCGTGCGCGGCTACGATATCCGCCGGATCGGTCCGACGCTGAGCGACATCGATCCCAACATTCCAAGCGACTCGTATCAGGGGCGCTCCCTGATGGGCGGCAACAAGAGCATCCTGTTCAACTTCGAGTACCAGTTCAGCGTCGCCGACCCCGTGCGCATCGTCGCCTTCTACGACGCGGGGCAGGTCCAGGACTTCGGGCACACGTTCGCGATGGACGATTTCAAGACGTCCACCGGCATCGAGCTGCGCTTCTTCATTCCGATGCTCAACGTGCCGTTCAGGCTGATCTATGCCTGGAACCCGCAGCGCGACGGCGTCTACAATGATCGCCTGCAGCCGCAGGAGGAGACAGTATTCCGCTTTGCCGTGGGCACGACGTTCTGAGGCGGGAGGGGCCGTCCGTTACGACCAGGGGTGCAGACCGATGAGATTTGCGATTGCAGTGATGGTGGCCGCGTGCGTGCTGGCCGCCGGCATTTCGCGCGCTGAGGCGCAGGGCGGGCTGGGGTTCATCGACATCCAGCGCATCGTCGCGGAGTCCGAGGTGGGCAAGGCGGCGAACGCCCGGGTACAGGAGCTGAGCCAGCAGAAGCTGGCCGAAATCGAAGCGAATAACTCCGAGCTGCAGGGGCGGCTCACGGCCGTCGAGGAGCAGCTGCAGGAGCTGCAGAGCAAGGCGGAGCAGGGAGCGACCGTCATGAGCGCCGCGGCGCGGCTCAACCTGCAGCGGGAGATCACCTCGAAGCGGGCCGAGGTGGAGCGCACGCGTCAGGACGCCCAGACGGAGGCCCAACGCGTCACGCAGGATGCCGATACCGAGGTGCAGGCGTTGCAACAGGAGCTGCAGATCGACTTCCAGCAGAAGCTCGGGCCGGTCATCGATCAGGTCGCGACCGACAGGGGGCTGTCGTTCATCTTCAACGCGACCGAAGGCGGCCTCATCTGGGCGGACCAGGCGCTCGATCTGACGCAGGAGCTCATCGATCTGCTGAACGCACAGACGGGTGCGCCGTAGCGTTTCGGCGCCAGCCGGGCGGCCCGGTGACGTCGCCTCCGGGCCGCCCGGCTGGGGCGCGATGGACGCGGGGATCCGCACCCCCTACACTGTTGGCCTCTGATCGGCGATAGCCCGAGCACTCCGTGCCACTCGACATTCCAGGTGTTCTCGGCAGCCTCTGCTACCGCTATCCCTCGCTGCTCGTCGACGTGGTCGTCGAGCACGAACCCGGGCGCCGGCTCGTTGCCATCAAGAACGTCACGGTCAACGAGGAGTACTTCCAGGGCCACTTTCCCGGGATGCCGCTGATGCCGGGCGTGATGATGATCGAGGCGTTGCTGCAGGTCGCGACGCTGCTGCTGCTGCATCACGACGGCGAGTCGGGCAGCGCGCGCGCCGTCCTGCGGGGTGTGAACAACGCCAAGTTTCGCCGGCAGGTGGTGCCGGGCGACCGGCTCCGGCTCGAGGTGGTGCTGCAACGCCGCCGGACACGCCTCGCACTCGTGCGGGGGGCGGCGACGGTGGGCGGGCACACCGTCGCCGAGGCCGGGCTGCTGATCGGCGTCGACCGCGGGGTGGCACGGGTCGACCCGACCGCGCGGGTGCACCCGGCCGCGGTGCTCGGCGCCGACACCGTCGTCGGACCGCATGCCGTCATCGGGTCCAGCGTGCGCATCGGCGCGCAGTGCCACGTGGGTGCGTCGGTCGTCATCGACGGCGATACCGAAATCGGCGACGCGTGCAGGATCTACCCGTTCGCCTCGATTGGCCTGATCCCGCAGGATCTCAAGTTCAGCGGCGAGCACACGCGGCTTGTGATCGGCAACCGCAACGTCTTCCGCGAGTGCGTGACCGTGCACCGCGGGACCCGCGGCGGGGGCGGCCTGACGTTGATCGGGGACGACAACGTCTTCATGGCGTACGCGCATGTCGCCCACGATTGCATCGTCGGCAACCGGACGCTCTTCGGCAACGGCGCCACGGCAGGCGGACACGTCGTCGTCGAGGACGAAGCCACGATCAGCGCCTACTCGGGCGTTCATCAGTTCTGCCGCGTCGGCCGGCAGGCGTTCATCGGGGGATATTCCGTCGTGACGAAGGACGCGTTGCCGTACGGTAAGACCGTCGGCAACCGCGCGCGCATCTACGGACTCAACACGATCGGCCTCGTGCGGCGCGGATTCTCGCCTGCCACCATCACCAAGCTCAAGCGTGCCTACCGCTATCTGCTGCAGTCGAAGCTGAACACGACCCACGCCATGCGCCGCATCGTCGAGGACGAGACCGTGGCCTGTCCCGAGGTGCGGTATCTCCTGGAGTTCATTCGGACGTCCAAGCGCGGAGTCAACCTGCGGCGTCCGCCCAGGCGGATGGAACCCGTCGGAGTCGACGAATAGCCGGGTTGCCGGAACCTCCCGACGAGCAAACCTGCGATGCGTATCGGCCTGATCGCCGGCAACGGCCGGTTCCCGCTGCTGGCTCTTGATGCCGCGCGGAATCTGGGACACGACGTCACGGTCATCGCGATCCGGGACGAAGCCGACCCCGCCATCTCGCAGGCCGTGGATGACGGCCTGGCGACGGATTTGCATTGGGTATCGCTGGGGCAGCTGGGGCGGTGCATCACGCTGTTGAAGGACGCCGGCATCTCGCGCGCGCTGATGGCCGGACAGGTCAAGCACACGAAGCTGTTCGCCGGGGTCGTTCCAGATCTGACGTTGCTCTCCGTGCTGCGGCGCCTCAAGGCACGGAACACGGACGCCCTGATTTCCGCCGTGGCCGACGTGCTCGGCGAGCACGGCATCGAGCTGGTCGACTCGACCAGCTTCCTGCGGCCGCTCCTGGCCCGGCCCGGCACCTTGACGCGCAGGGGGCCGACCGCCGAGGAACGGGCCGACCTGCAGTTCGGCTACCGTATGGCCGATGCCATTGCCGCCCTGGATATCGGCCAGACGATCGTCGTCAAGGACCGCGCCGTCGTGGCGGTCGAAGCGATGGAGGGCACCGACGAGGTCATCGATCGGGCCGCGCGTCTGGCGGGCCCCGGCATCTGCGTCGTGAAGGTGGCGAAGCCGAATCAGGACATGCGGTTCGACGTGCCCGTCATCGGGATACGGACCATCCACGCGCTGCGCGCGGCGCGGGCGGCCGCGCTGTCGATTGATGCCGACCGAGCCCTCGTGCTCGACGGCGACGCGGTGTTCGACGGCGCGGACGAAATCGGGTTGGCCGTGGTCGGCCGGCCAGTGGCCGGGGGGCAGTGATGCCGGCTTCCAGGCTGAAGATGGGCGTCGTGGGCGTCGGTCATCTCGGCCGGCATCATGCGCGGATTCTCGCGAGCATGGAGGACGTGGAGTTGACGGCGGTCGTCGATTCCGATGCGGCGAGGGCGCGGGAGGTGGCGGCCGCGACACGCTCCCGGGCGGAGACGGACCCGGCGGCGCTCCTCACCGGCGTCGATGCGGTGACCGTCGCGGTGCCGACCGCGGCGCATCGGCGCATCGCCCTGCCCTTCCTGGCGAGGGGAATTCCGGTGCTGGTCGAAAAGCCGATCGCCGCGTCCGTGGCCGAAGCCGACGAGCTGATCGACGCCGCGTCCGCGACCGGGACGACGCTGGCCGTCGGGCATACCGAGCGGTACAACCCCGCCGTCATCACCGCGCGGCCCCTCATCGCCGCGCCGCGGTTCGTCGAGGTGCATCGCCTGGCGCAGTTCCCCGGCCGGAGTCTCGACGTCGACGTCGTCTTCGATGTGATGATCCACGATCTCGACGTGCTGCTGGATCTCGTCCGGGCCGCTCCGGTTTCCATCGAGGCGGTGGGCGTCCCGGTGCTCAGCGACCGGGTCGACATCGCGAACGCAAGAATCCGCTTCGACAATGGATGCATCGCCAACCTCACCGCGAGCCGCGTCAGCCGCGAGCGCGTGCGGAAGCTCCGGTTCTTCCAGCAGGACGCGCTGATCTCGATCGATTGTGCGGCGCACCAGGTCGAGGTGTGGCGCCTCAGGCGGAATCGGGCGGCCGAGCCGGTCATCGAGGGAGGCGAGGTCGAGGTGCCGCCGGGCGAGCCGCTGGAACGCGAGCTGGCGGACTTCGTGGGGGCCGTTCGCACGGGCCGCCGCCCCGGTGTGGACGGGCCGGCGGGCCGGCGGGCGCTGGCGCTGGCCCAGCAGGTTGCAGACGCCCTGGAAGGGGAGTAGGCAGGCAGACATGATGACCCTGCAGGAGATCGGCACGAGGCTCGCCGGCGGAGAATCGCTGCGGCCGGCCGACGTCGACGTCCTCATCGACAGCAGCGACCTGCTCGGCCTCGGTGCTGTCGCCGACGAGCTTCGGCGCCGGCGCCACGGTGACCGGACGACGTTCGTCCGCGTGCAGGAGATCCCGATCGCGGCGATCGGACCGGCCGGCGTCGAGGTCGTACGGGAAGCGGGCGAGGTGCGCCTGGCCGGCCGGCCGGAGGGGGCACGGCAGGCGATCGACGCCGTCCGCAGGGTCGCGGCGGTGACCGGCCCGATCCCGGTCACGGGCTTCGCGGTCGACACCCTGGCCGAGCTTGCCGCGGGCGATTCGCAGGCGTTGCGCGACCTGGTGTCCGCGCTGAAGGCCGCCGGGCTGTCGCTGGTGGCGGAGGCGCGAGCCGAGCGGCTGCCCGGGCCGGAATGGTTGGAGGCGGTGGGACGCGGCGGTCTGCGGATCGGGCGGCTGACGATCGGCGACGCGGGCGAGGACGGTGCTCTGACGCTGATTCGCCGGCTGGCGGGGTGGGGCGGGGCGGTGGCCCACGCGCACGCTTTCGCCCCGTTGCCGCGAGTGCTGCGGACCCAGCCGACGACCGGCTACCGCGATCTCCGGCAGGTTGCGCTGGCGCGCCTGCTGGTTGACAATATCGACTCGATTCAGATCGATTGGAGCCTGTACGGGCCCAAACTGGCCCAGGTCGCGCTCCTGTTCGGCGCGGACGACATCGATTCGGTGTCGCCGGCCGACGAGCAGAGCCGTGGACCGCGACGGACGCCGCTTGAGGAGATCACCAGGAACATTCGTGCCTCGGCGCTGGTGCCGGTTGAGCGAAACGGTTACTTCGAGGACTTGGAACGATGAGCGCAATCCGTGTCAGCGCCGTTGAGTATCTCAACGCTCGGCCGTTGGTCCATGGCCTGGATGCTCAGTCGGACCTGTTTACGCTGCAGTTCGACGTGCCGGCGAAGTGCGCCGCGCTGCTGCACGAGGGCGCGGCGGACCTGGGCTTGATTCCCTCGATCGAGTACCTGCGGCGGCCTGACTACCGGGTCGTGCCCGGCATCGCGGTCGCGTCGAGCGGCCCGGTCGCGTCGGTGGCGCTGTTCAGTCAGCGCCCGGCGACCGCCATTCGGTCCATCGCGGTGGACTCGAGCTCGCGCACCGCGGTGGCGCTGCTCCGGATTCTGTGCGTGAAGTGGTTCGAGATTGAGCCGACGTTCGTGAAGATGCGCCCGGACCTCATGCCAATGCTGAAGCGCTGCGATGCGGCGCTCATGATTGGCGACGGCGCGCTGTTCACGGACCACGAGAGCGCCGGCCTCGAGAAGGTCGATCTGGGCGAAGAGTGGGTGGCCATGACGAGTCTGCCCTTCGTCTGGGCTTTCTGGGTCGGACGTCGCGGGGTCGTCACCGAGCCGCACCTGGACGCCCTGCAGGCCGCCCGCCAGCGCGGGCTCGAGGCGCTGGACGATATCGCCAGGCAGTTCGCGCCCCCTGGCGAGAACGACGAGACTGTGCAGATCGCCCACGACTACCTGCACGAGAACGTGCAGTACACCCTGGACGATCGGTGTCTGGCCGGCCTGAAGAAGTTCTACGATGCGGCGGCCGACCTCAGCGTGGTGCCGGCCACGGGCGAGGTGGATTTCTATCAGGCGAGCGGTCTCCGATGACGCGAGCAGACGTGGAGGGTATCGCCGGGAAGGTGCTCCGCGGCGAGCGGCTGGCGCGGCACGAAGCCATCGCGCTCTATCGCCATGCCTCCACGCATCGGCTGGGTCGTCTCGCCGACGCGGTCCGCGCGCGGAAGCATTCCGACGGCGTCGTGACCTACATCGTCGACCGGAACGTGAACTATACGAACGTGTGCGTCGCGCGGTGCAACTTCTGTGCGTTCTACCGCGAGGTGGGCGCCGCGGACGGGTACGTCCTCGGCTTCGATGAGATCTTCGCCAAGATCGACGAGACGATCGCGCTCGGCGGCGTGCAACTGCTCCTGCAGGGCGGCCACAACCCCGACCTGCCGCTCACGTGGTACGAAGACCTCTTCCGCGCCGTGAAGGCGCGCTATCCCAGCTTCAAGCTGCACGCGCTGTCGCCGCCGGAGGTCGTTCACCTGTCGCGGCTCTCCCAGCTTCCGGTGCGGGCGGTGCTCGAGCGGCTGATCGCGGCCGGGCTGGACAGCATTCCCGGCGGCGGAGCCGAGATCCTCGTGGACCGCGTCCGGCGGTTGCTGAACTGCTACTCGAAGGCGACGACGGTGGAGTGGCTGGATGTCATGCGCGCGGCCCACGAGCTGGGCCTGCGCACCACCGCGACGATGATGTACGGCAGCGTGGAGCATCTGGAGGAGCGTGTGGACCACCTGTTGCGCCTGCGCGAACTGCAGGACGAGACCGGCGGCTTCACCGCGTTCATCACCTGGAGCTACCAGCCGCCGAACACCGCGCTCGGCGGCGAGGAGGCAACCGGGATCGACTATCTCCGCACGCTGGCGCTCGCGCGTCTGGTGCTGGACAACTTCGACAACCTGCAGGCGTCGTGGGTGACGCAAGGCGGCAAGGTCGGGCAGTTGAGCCTCGCGTTCGGAGCGAACGACATGGGCAGCGTGATGATCGAGGAGAACGTCGTCCGCGCGGCCGGCGCCGCCTACTGCATGGACGAGGTCGAGATCGCGCGCAACGTGGAGGACGCCGGGTTCGTGCCCAAGCGCCGCAACATGCACTACGAGATCCTCGGCGACCCGTTCTTCCGCCAGCAGGAAGTGCCCCGCTTCCTCGAGCTCGACGTGGCGCGCGAGGCAGGTGACGCCCGCGTGCCGCCGGAGCTCGAGCGCTACCCCGCCCGCAGCCGGTCGGGCAAGCTCCAACGAGCAGCCGAGTAGGCCGTCGCCGCTCGCCCGTGCCGGGTGACCGGCTGCCTCAACATGACTCGCTATCGCGCCGCCTGGATTCTGCCGATCGCGGCGCCGCCGATCAGGAACGGGTGGGTCGACGTCGACCACGGCCTGATCACCGGGGTCGGCGCGGGAGCCGGAGGCACCCGCGCATTCCTGCGCGGGGAGGTGGACCTGGGGTCGTGCATCGTCCTGCCCAGTCTCGTGAACGCCCATACCCATCTCGAGCTGTCGGTCTTCCGCGGCCAGGTGCAGGCGGCATCGAGCATGTCCCAGTGGGCCCGCGAACTAATGGCCCGGACGGCCCGCGTCACGCTGAATGAGGCCGCCATCCGCACGGCCGCGGCCGAGGCGCGGCGGACCGGCACGGGGCTCGTCGGCGATATCAGCAACACGTTGGCCTCCGTCGCTCCGCTGCGCGATGCCGGCATGGCGAGCGTGGTCTTCAGGGAGCTGCTGGGGTTCGACCAGCGCGATCCGATCGGGCTGGTCGCGCGGGCCTGCGCGGAGATGGGGAAGCAGGGCATGGACAATCCGAGGCTGCGGCTGGCCGCCCACGCTCCCTACTCGGTGTCGCCGGCGCTGTTTGCGGCGCTGCGGGCGGCGGCCGACCGCGAACGCCTCTGGCCCCTGTCGGTGCACATGGCCGAGTCGCGGGAGGAACTCGAGTTCCTCCGTTCCGGAACCGGTGCATGGCGCGAGATTCTGGAGGAGCGGGGCCGCTGGGATCCGTGCTGGGTCTCGGGGACGGCGAGTCCGGTCGAGTATCTCGACGGCCTGGGCTGGCTCGGGGCGCGCACGATGATGGTGCACGGCGTGCAGCTGACCGACGCCGAGCTCGCCCGCATGGCCCGGGCGGGCGCCACGCTCGTGACCTGTCCGCGTAGCAACCACCACACCGGCGCGGGCAGTCCGCCCATCGCGCGGTTCTATGCTGCCGGCGTGCAGGTGGCGGTGGGCACGGACAGCCTGGCAAGCGTTGCGGATCTCAACCTGTTCAGCGAGCTGCACGCGATGCGGCGGCTCGCGCCGTCGGTCCCGGCCGGTGCCATTCTCCACAGCGCCACGCAGGTGGGAGCCGCGGCGCTCGGGTACGGGGACACCCTGGGCGTCATCGCTCCCGGCCGCCGCGCATCGTTGATTGCAGTGGCGTGCGCCGCGCCCGTCGACGATGTGGAAGAATACCTGGTGAGCGGCATCCGGGCGGACCAGGTCACCTGGGTGGCTCCGGCCGGGGAGTCGTGAGGGCGGGGAAGGTCGAGAATGCTCGCGCGGGTTCGCACCTACGCGTCGTTGATTCGCTTCAGCCACACGGTGTTCGCGCTGCCGTTCGCGCTGACCGGCATGCTGCTGGCGGCCCGCACGTCACCGCTGACGGCGAGCCGCGTGCTATGGATTGTCCTGGCGATGGTGACCGCGCGCACCGCGGCCATGGGCTTCAACCGGCTCGTCGACGCGCGCTACGATGCCTCCAATCCGCGGACGGCGGGCCGCGAGCTGCCCCGCGGCAGCGTGTCCAGCCGCGAGGTCGCGGTGCTGGTGGTGGTCTCGTCGCTGGCGTTCGTCGGCGTCACGTCCCGGCTCGGAACGCTCTGCTTCGCGCTGTCCCCGGTCGCACTGGCCATCGTGTTCTGGTACTCGCTGGCCAAGCGGTTCACCAGCTACACGCAGCTGTATCTCGGACTCGCGCTGGCGGTTGCTCCCGTCGGGGGCTGGCTGGCGGCCGGTGGCCGGGAGGGCTGGGCCCCGTGGCTGCTCGCGCTCGGCACCGCGCTGTGGGTCGCGGGATTCGACATTCTGTACGCTTGCGAAGACATCGAACATGATCGAAGACAGGGCCTGCGCTCGATTCCCACGCGCTTCGGCATCGAGCGCTCGCTCTGGATCTCCAGGGGGTTCCATCTCGTTGCCGTGACGAGCCTCGCGGCGGTGGCGCTGGTCGTGCCGCTGGGGCGGCTGTACGTCGCCGGCGTCGCCGGCGTCGCGGCGCTGCTCGTCTACGAGCAATCGCTCGTGCGCGCCGACGATCTGTCGCGCGTCAAGCAGGCCTTCGATCTGAACGGCTACGTGGGACTGCTGTATCTGGCCACCACCGCCGCGGCGCTGTATGTCTGAGCGGTCGCGCGTCGTGTCCGTCGGTATCACTGGCGCGTCCGGGGCGGTCTACGCCGTCCGCACGGTGTCGGCCCTGCTCGCCCGGGGCTGCCGCGTCGAGCTGGTGGCGTCCGAATTCGGTCGCCGCTTGCTGCGCGACGAGCTCGGACCCGACGCTGCAATCGAGCGGCTGGGCGACTACCTGGCGGCGCGCTACGGGGAGTCCGTCGGCCACGGCACGCTGGCGATCCACAGCAACAGGGACGCGGGCGCGGCCATTGCCAGCGGCAGCTACGCCTGCGACTGCATGGTCATCGTCCCGTGCTCGATGAAGACGCTCGCGGGGGTTGCCCACGGGGCGTCGAGGAACCTGATCGAGCGCGCTGCCGACGTCATGCTGAAGGAGCGCCGGCGTCTGGTCGTCGTGCCGCGCGAGACGCCGATGAGCCTGCCGCAGTTGAAGAATCTCGTCCTGTGCGCGGAGGCCGGCGCCCTCGTGCTGCCGGCGATGCCGGCGTTCTATCAGCGGCCCGCTTCGCTCGACGATCTTGCCGACTTCATGGCCGGCAAGATCCTGTCGGCGCTGGGCTTCGATCACGAGCTGTATCCGGCCTGGACGGGCTAGGAACCTGCGCCGTAGAGACGCGGTCGCGACACTGCCGCGCACCGCTCGAACAAGGCGTGACGAGGGAGCATGTCGGGTATGTTCGATCCAGCCGGAAAGCAGCTCGGCGCAGGGCCCGAGCCGGAGGCCGTGGCGGGTGATCGCGGCGGGGCGGCGAACGCCGCCGGCCCGCTGCCTCTCGACCGGACGCCGGGCGAGATCGCCGGCATGTTCGACGCGATCGCCCGTCGGTACGACCTGCTGAACCATCTGCTGAGCGCGGGGCGCGATCGCGCATGGCGCGCCCGGGCGGTGGACGCGCTCGGGCTGCAGGGGGGCGAGCGGGTGCTCGACCTGTGCACCGGCACGGCGGATCTGGCGCTGGCCCTCGCTTCGCCGCGCGGCGGGGCCGGATGCGTCGTCGGCATCGACTTCTCGGCCGAGATGCTGCGTCTGGGCTACGTCAAGACCTCTCGTCGCCGGCCGGGTGGCACGGTGCGCCTGCTGCGGGCTGACGCCGAACGGATACCGTTGTGCGATGCGTCGGTCGACGGCGCGGCCATCGGGTTCGGTATCCGCAACGTACGCGACCGGGCCGGGGCGCTGGCGGAGGTCCGGCGCGTGCTGCGCCGCGGGGGCAGGCTGGCCATCCTCGAGTTCGGCGAGCCCGGGCCGGCGCCGGTGCGAGCGCTGTATCGATGGTACTTCCATCACCTGCTGCCGCTCGTCGGGAGGTTCGCATCGCGCCATCGGAGCGCCTACGCGTACCTGCCGGCGTCCGTCGGCGCGTTCCCCAGCCCGCCCGCCTTCTGCGAGCTGCTGGGGCGGGTCGGCTTCACGGACGTTCGCGTCGACCCGCTCACCTTCGGCATCGTCTACCTGTACAGCGCGCGCGCGGCGTGATCCCCGGACGCACCGTCGCGTTCGGGCAGGCGGTTGCTATAATCAGTCTGGCTCCTGATGTACTTCAACTTCGAGGAACGGAGCTTCGAGACGCCGACCATCGAGTCGGCTATGTCCTGGCGGGAGCAGGTCCTGCTCTCGCTCTTCTTCCATCTCGCGCTCGCCGTGCTGGTGGTGATCGTTCCGCGCCTGTCGTTCGTCCAGGAAGCGGTCGAGCGCCGCGCGGAGCGCCTGCGCGAGACGGTGGCGGCCGCCGAGCTGCAGGCGCAGCTCCAGCAGGAGCTGCGGCCGGACGACGGCCGGACGTTCGTCTTCATCCAGCCGCGCGTCGAAATCGATGCGCCCGAGGCGCCGCCGCCCGAGGCGGTCCTGTCGGATCGAGATCGTGTCGCGCAGTCGCCCGTGAGAACGTTCGACCCGGAGAACCGGCTGCCCGTGGCGGAAGGCAACTCGCCCGAGTTCATCGTCGCACCCGAGGTGCCCGAGGACGAGGGGTTCGATGCCGCCGATGTCGAGGGCCGCGAGGATGGCGCCGATGGCGCGGAGGGTGACGAGGGTGCCGACGCACTCGACGAGCCGCAGCTCGCGGACGCCTCGGCGGGGCAGGGCGAGGAGATCGAGACGCAGGACGAGGTTGCCGACGATCCCGGCTCCGTGCCCGATCCGGACGATGCCGACGGGTCGGCACTCCCCGATTCCCTCCTCGCCGAAGCGGGCGCCGGTCCGGGCGACCCGGATGCCGCGGACGAGCGGCGGATCGACCTGACCCCCGACGGCCTGTTCGGGCGCCAGGTGGAGAACCTCCGGCAACGCGTCCGGCGCGAAACGTTTCGCAACTACAGCGGCGACACGGGCCGCTACGGGCCCGAGATTCAGTTCGATTCCAAGGGCGTGGAGTTCGGTCCCTGGCTGCGCCGGTTCGTGGCGCAGATTCGGCGGAACTGGTTCGTGCCGTACGCGATCTGGTCGATGCACGGGCACGTGGTGCTGACCTTCAACGTGCAGGAGGGCGGCGCCCTGACCGACCTGACCATCCTCCAGCCTTCGCCCGTGGAGGCGTTCAATAACTCGGCGTACAATGCGCTGCTGTCATCCAATCCGACGCAGCCGCTGCCACCCGAGTATCCGGACGACCACGCCTTCTTTACGGTGATCTTCTACTTCAACGAGGCGCCGCCGGCTTAGGAGCCCGTGGCAAAAGGCCCCGCTGCATTCGACGGGCGATGCATCCCGTCTGACGGCGTTGTTCCTCGGTCGAATATGGTCAATATGCTCCCTCGTCACGCCTTGTCAGCCGGGCGCCTCGCCCGTCTCGGTGCGACGCGGGGTTTCACCACGGGCTCCTAGTGACGGTTCGTCCGACCCGCGCGCAACGGCTCGGCTGGTTCGTGTTGTTGACCGCGGTGTCGGCGCTCGCGTGGCTCCGCGTTGCCGCCGGTCCCTGGTAGATCCCCGTCGTTCGGGTCGGGAGCGCCGGTTCCGAATCGCATGGGGAGGTGTGCAGGGCGGCCCCGGCTGTTGGCCATCGTCGGTCCGACGGCGGCGGGCAAGAGTGCGCTCGGCATTGCCGTTGCCGAGCGGGTCGGCGGGGAGATCGTGAGCTGCGACTCGACCGCCGTCTACCGTGGCTTCGACATCGGCACCGACAAGGTGCCGCCGGCGCTCCGGCGCGGCATTCCGCACCACCTGGTCGATGTCGTCGATCCCGATGAATCGTACACCGCAGCCCGCTACGCGCGCGACGCGGCCGCCGCCGTGCGCCGGATCACGGCCGCCGGCAACCTGCCGATCATCGTTGGAGGGTCGGGTCTGTACTACCGGGCGCTAACGCGCGGGCTGTTCGACGGGCCGGGCCGGGACGACGCGTTGCGGGACCGGCTGACGCGGATCGCCAGGCGGCGCGGCGTCGAGCAACTGCACCGCATGCTGGCGCGGGTCGACTCCCCGTCGGCCGACCGGATCCATCCCCGAGACGAGAAGCGTCTTGTCCGCGCGCTGGAGGTCTACCGGTTGACGCGCCGCCCCCTGAGCGCGCACTTCCACGAGACGCGGTCGCTCCTCGAAGGGTACGACGTGACGGCGTTCGCCATCCGGCTGGAGGCCCCGGTCACCGCGGCCCGGGTCGCGCGGCGTGTCGAGCGGCAGTTCGAGGCAGGTCTGCTGGCGGAGGTGCGGGGCCTGCTCGCGGCCGGCGTGCCGGCATCCGCGCACCCGTTCAGCGGGCTGGTCTACCGCCAAGTGCTCGAGCACCTGAACGGCGTGCGCGACGAGGCGGCAACGCGCGAGCTGATCGTCAACGCCAACCGGCAGTACGCCCGGCGGCAGTTGATCTGGTTTCGCAAAGAGCCTAACCTAAATTGGATTGACCTGCCGGGTGAACGAGCCGACGCCAAGCAACGGGTACTATGCCGAATGATGTAGGGGCGGCGTCGGTGTCGCGTGACATCCAGTCCGTCTTCCTCAACGGCGCCCGGCGCGAGCGCCTCGAGGTGACGATCCACCTGACGAACGGCACGCGCTTGGACGGCCGCATCAAGAGCTTCGACCGTTTCGCCGTCGTCGTGGACCGCGACGGGTCCGACGAGCTGATCTTCAAGCACGCCATCGCGCTGATCCGGCCCGCCAAGGCGGATCGCCCACCCTCTTCCGCGCTGTGAACGCTGGCGCGGAGGTTGCGGACGTGGTACGCGCCGATCTCGAGGAGCGCGAGCGGCAAGCCCTGTCGGCCTGGGCCGCGAAGAGTGCGGACAGCCGCGGCCGGCTGCGCCTGGAGCCGCCCGATCCAATCCGTCCGGTGTTCCAGCGCGACCGGGATCGGATCGTGCACTCGAAAGCCTTTCGCCGGCTCAAGCACAAGACCCAGGTGTTCCTGGCGCCGACCGGTGACCACTACCGCACCCGCCTCACTCACACGCTCGAGGTCTCCCAGATCGCACGGACCATCGCGAAGGTGCTGCGGCTCAACGAGGACCTCACGGAGGCCATCGCGCTTGGCCATGACCTGGGGCATACCCCTTTCGGGCACGCCGGCGAACGCGTTCTCCGCGAGCTGCTTCCGGGCGGCTTCAACCACTACGAGCAGAGCTTGCGCGTCGTCGACGTCCTGGAGCAGGACGGGCGGGGGCTCAATCTCAGCTGGGAAGTGCGAGACGGCATCGCGAAGCACTCGAAGGGGAAGGACGGGTCGCCGGTCGGCGCCGATCCGGCGCGCCGCGCCGCAACGCTGGAGGGACAGATCGCCCGGGTGGCGGACATCATCGCGTACGTCAACCACGACATCGACGACGCCGTCCGCGCGGGCGTCCTCCACGCGGAGGCATTGCCCCGCTGCGCCGTGTCGGTGCTCGGGAGCACCTCGTCCGAACGCATCGGACGCATGGTGGCCGACGTCGTCAGCCGGACGCTGGCCGCGAGCACGCCCGAGATCCGCATGAGCGACGAGGTGCTGCGCGCGACGCTCGATCTGCGGGCGTTCCTGTACGAAGCCGTGTACGAGAACGATGCCGCCACCGCGGAGCTCAAGAAGGCCGGGGGGATCCTCCACGGGTTGTGGGAGAAGGTGCGGGAGCGTCCCGAGGCGTTTCTCGATTGCCGCACCGTGGAGCGCGACGGAGTCGACGTCGCGGCTCGCGACTTTTTGGCCGGCATGACGGACCGCTACGCGATACGATTGTTCGAGGAGCTGTTCATCCCGCGCCCGTGGGGTCTGGTCGGCCGCTGAATCCGCGTGTTATACTGCCCAGATCGATTGAACAAGAGAGACGAGCACATTGTCGCTGCTGCTGGATTTGCGCGAGATGCGCGGGTCGGAGGAGCGGGTCGACCGCAGCTATCCGGCGGCGACGTTCGGCGCCGACCCGCGCGATGAGTATGCGGTCGCGGACAGCGTATCGTTGGCCCTGCGGGTGCGCAAGGATGGCGACAAGTGCCGTCTGTCGGGGCGCGTGTGCACCACCCTGAACCTCTCCTGCAGCCGGTGCCTGGAGCAGTTCGGGATACCCTGCGACTTGGCGGTCGATTTGCTCTATCTCCCATACAGCACCAATCGCGGGGACGGCGAAGCCGAGATCACGGAGGACGATTTGTCGACGGCCTTCTATCGCGAGGGCCAGATCGACCTCATGCAGATGGTTCGCGAGCAGTTTCAGCTCGCGCTGCCGATGAAGCCGTTGTGTCGTGGCGACTGTCGCGGGTTGTGCCCGGCCTGCGGGTCGAACCTGAACGAGCGGGACTGCCGATGCGACACGCGGTGGCACGATCCACGCCTGGTGGCGCTCGAGACCCTGCTGTCGAGTCGTCAGCGGCGCTAGCAGTCCGTGGTGAAACCCCGCGTCGCACCGAGACGCGGTCGTGACAATGCCGCCCGCGGCCGGAACAGGGCGTGACGAGGGAGCATGTTGGCCATATTCGACCCCGCTGAGGAATGGTCCAGCGCAGTCCTTGCGGGATGCATCGCCCGTCGAACGCAGCGGGGCCTTTTGCCATGGCCTGCCAGGTGTGTGCGCCGTGGAACGGTGCAGACACCTGGCAGGGCTGGTTGGGCGGCAACCGGAGCTGCAGGCGACGATTCCCTGGCTGGCGACTCGCGGCCGGAGCGCCGCCTGCGGCGGGCGTTGCCGCGCACGTGAACTTCCAGAGGACGAGACGAGATGGCGAACCCCAAGCGACGTCATTCCAAGGCCCGTACCGCCAAGCGGCGGGCGCACGATGCACTTGCGCCGACGCATCTGGGCGAGTGTCCCCAGTGCCACGAACCGACGCTCCCGCACCACGTGTGCCCGCACTGCGGCTACTACCGCGGGCGCCAGGTCAAGGCAGTCAAGGACGAATAGCGGCGCCCGGCTCCCGGGCGCGTCCAGCGGCAGGATGCACATCGCCATAGATGCGGCGGGCGGGGATTTTGCGCCGCGCAACATCATCGACGGCGCGCTGGTGGCCGCCCGCCACGGCGGCTTCGGGCTGACCCTGGTCGGCAACCGGCCGGTGATCGAGGCCGAGCTGGCACGCCACGGCGATGCGGCGCGGGTCGATGTGCGGTTCGTCGACGCGGTCGACGTCGTGGGCGTGGCCGAGCCGCCTGCCGCGGCGATCCGCCGCAAGCCGAAGTCGTCGGTCCGACAGGCTGCCGAGGTGGTGGCCAGGGGCGACGCCGCCGCCTTCTTCAGCGCCGGCAACACGGGTGCCGCCCTGCTGGCGGCGCATGCCGCGTTCGGATTGCTGTCCGGCGTCGAGCGTCCGGCGCTCGCGACCGCCATTCCCACCCGCTGCGGCAGCGCGGTCCTGCTGGACGTCGGCGCCAACGTCGAGTGCCGCCCCAGCCACCTTGTACAATTCGCCGCGATGGGGTGCGTGTACGCGCGCCTGTCGCTGGGTGTATCCAGGCCGAAGGTAGGGTTGCTCTCGATCGGGGAAGAGGCGACCAAGGGCAACGAGCTCACGCGGGATGCGCACCCCAGGTTGCGGGACAGCGGGCTCGATTTCATCGGCAACATCGAGGCGCGAGACGTCTTCACGGGCCAGGCCGACGTGATCGTCTGCGACGGGTTCACCGGCAACGTCGCCCTGAAGGTCAGCGAGGGGCTCGTGGAGATGGTCGAGGCGCTGTTGCGGGACGAGCTGAACCGGACGTTCATGACGAGGTTCGGCTACCTGTTCTCCAGCCGGGCATTTCGCAGGTTTCGGCGGCGCGTCGACTACTCCGAGGTCGGCGGGGCACCCTTGCTCGGTGTGGCTGGGCTGTGTGTCGTCGGCCACGGGCGCTCGTCCGTCAAGGCCGTGCGCAACGCGGTCGTGCTGGCGTATCGCTTTGCCAACCAACGCCTCGTCGAGCGCGTGGCGGTGGAAATCGCCGCGCTGTCCGGGGCGGCGCGGCCGGGGAGAGTGAAAGGGTCGAGCGGTTGATTGCGTGTGTATTTCCCGGGCAGGGTTCGCAGTACGTCGGCATGGGGAGGGCCCTGGCCGAGGCTTTCCCGATCTGCCGGGATACGTTCGACCAGGCTGACGAGGTGCTCGGGGAGCCGTTGAGCCGACTGTGCTTCGACGGGCCGTCGGCCGAGCTGACCTTGACGGCGAACACGCAGCCGGCCGTGCTGGCACTGAGCGTCGCGACCTATCGGCTGCTCGCCTCGCGCGGACTGCAGGCATCGCTGATGGCAGGGCACAGTCTGGGCGAGTACTCGGCTCACGTCGCGGCCGGTACGCTGTCTTTCGCGGACGCTCTGCGCACGGTGCGCCGCCGGGGGCGTTACATGCAGGAGGCCGTGCCGCCAGGGGCCGGCGCCATGACTGCCGTGCTCGGGCTCGACGCGGCGCTCGTGGCGCAGGCGTGCGAGGAGGCCGCCCAGGGCGAAGTGGTGAGCCCGGCAAACCTGAACGCGCCGGGGCAGGTGGTCATCGCCGGCGCGCGCGACGCAGTGGCAAGAGCCGGCGCCCGCGCCAGGGAACTGGGCGCCCGCCGCGTGCTGCCGCTTCCGGTGAGCGCGCCGTTCCATTGCCGCCTGATGAGGCCCGCCCAGGCACGTCTCGAGCCGGAGCTGCGCGCCCTCGTGGTATCGAATCCCGCGGTGCCGGTGATCGCGAACGTGGACGCCGAGCCGAAGCGCGACGCGGCGTCGGCCATCGATGCGTTGGTCGAGCAGGTGAGCGCACCCGTGCAGTGGGAGGCGGTTGTCAGGCGGCTGGCGGCCTGTGGTGCGCAGACGTACGTCGAGGTCGGTCCGGGCGCCGTGCTGGCCGGGTTGATCAGGAAGGTCGACCGGCGCGCCTCCGTCGTCGGGGTCGACAGCCCAGACGGCGTTGCCGCGGTCGAGACCCTGGTGGCGGCCCATGGCTGATTTGAGCGGCCGCGTCGCGTTCGTGACCGGGGCCTCGCGAGGTATCGGAAGGGCGATCGCGCTGCGGTTCGCAGCAGAGGGGGCAACGGTGGCGGCCTGCGCCCGGTCGGATCACGCGCGGCCGGTGGCGGACGAGATCGTCGCGGCGGGAGGCGCCGCTCAGGCGTTGAGCGTCGACGTGACCGATGCCGGCTCCCTGAAGGAGGCCGTGCGCGCGACGCTCGATCGCTGCGAGCGCATCGATATCCTGGTCAACAACGCCGGGATCGTTCGCGATCAGTTGCTGATGCGGATGAAGCCCGAGGAATGGGATGCCGTCATTGCAACCAACCTGACGGCCGCGTTCACGTGCACGCAGGCGGTCCTCCGGCCCATGCTGAAGCAACGGTGGGGACGCGTCATCAGCGTCGGTTCGGTGGTCGGCCAGTCCGGCAACCCCGGTCAGGTCAACTACGCCGCGTCCAAGGCGGGACTGATAGGGTTCAGCAAGGCGCTCGCGCGCGAGGTGGCGGCGCGCGGCATCACGGTCAACGTGGTCGCACCGGGTTTCATCGAGACCGACATGACGGCGCGGCTGGATGCCCCCGCCCGCGACACGCTGGCCGAGCGGATTCCGGCGGGCCGTCTCGGCCTGCCGGAGGATGTCGCTGCCGCGGTCGCCTTTCTTGCGTCCGACGAAGCGTCGTATATTACTGGCCAGATAGTGGGTGTGAATGGTGGGATGTACATGTAGGAGGCTTGCGCATGGCCGTACCGGATAAAGTGAAGAACATCATCGTGGAGCAGTTGGGCGTGGATGAGGAGGAGGTCACGCCGGATGCCTCGTTCGTCGACGATCTCGGTGCCGATTCCCTCGACACGGTGGAGTTGCTCATGTTGTTCGAGGAGGAGTTCGGCCTCGAGATTCCCGACGAGGACGCGGAGAAGATTACGAGGGTCAAGGAAGCGATCGACTATATCGAGGCGCACGCCAAGAGCAAGAAGTAGGCCCCCGGGTGCGCTTAGGTGAGGGCGATGTCGCGCAGACGGGTTGTTGTCACTGGTGTTGGTCTCGTGTCGCCGCTGGGGGTCGGCACCCAGGCGACATGGAGCGGTCTGTGCGAGGGACGGAGTGGAATCGGAACGATTACGCGCTTCGATGCAAGCGCCTTCGCCGCCCGCATCGCGGGTGAGGTAAGAGACTTCGACCCGCTCGACTTCATCGGCAGGAAAGACGTCAAAAAGATGGACGTCTTCATCCAGTACGCCATCGCTGCGTCCGAGTTCGCACTGTGCGATGCGGGGTTGAAGACGGACCAGCCGCTCGGACCCCGGGGGGGCGTCTTCATCGCGTCGGGAATCGGCGGATTCACGACGATCGAGCGCGAGCATCGCGCACTCCTCGCGGGCGGACCGCGCAAGATCTCGCCGTTCTTCATTCCGGCGGCGATCATCAACCTGGCGGCCGGTCAGGTTTCCATCCGGTTCGGGGCGCAGGGCCCGAACTCGGCAACCTGCACGGCCTGCTCCGCCTCGGCCCACGCGGTCGGCGACGCTCTCGAGATCGTGCGCCGCGGCGCGGCCGACGTGATGATTGCCGGCGGGTCCGAGGCGGCCATCACACCCATGGGAGTCGGCGGTTTCGCCGCCATGCGCGCGCTGTCGACGCGGAACGACGAGCCCGAGCGGGCCAGCCGCCCGTTCGACCGGGAGCGCGACGGGTTCATCATCGGAGAAGGCGCCGGCGTGATCATCCTCGAGGAGCTCGAGCGCGCCCGCCGCCGCGGCGTTCCCATCTATGCAGAGGTTGTGGGGTACGGCATGTCGGCCGATGCGTATCACGTGACGGCGCCGGCGGAGGATGCGAGCGGAGCCGTGCGGGTCATGCAGGCGGCCCTCGACGATGCGGCCGTCGAGCCGTCGGCCGTCGACTACGTCAACGCGCACGGGACGTCGACACGGTACAATGACAGGCTGGAGACGCTGGCGATCAAGAAGTGCTTCGGAAGTCACGCGCGATCGCTGGCGATCTCGTCGACCAAGTCGATGACGGGCCACCTGCTGGGCGCCGCGGGGGGTCTGGAAGCCGGCATCGCGGCGCTAGCGATCCGCGATCAGGTGCTCCCGCCGACCATCAATTTGGAGTATCCGGATCCGGATTGCGACCTCGACTACGTGCCGAATCAGAAGCGGAACGCCACGCTGACGTATGTCTTGTCCAACTCGTTCGGTTTCGGCGGCACGAACGCGAGCCTGCTCTTCAAGCGGTACGAAGACTAGTTCGGCACCGCGGACGGCCCGGCCGAGAGCCGGGACTTCGTCACGAGCGCCCGCCGGGACAGGCAG
The DNA here is from genome assembly GCA_965217045.1 of Vicinamibacterales bacterium. GTDB lineage: Bacteria > Acidobacteriota > Vicinamibacteria > Vicinamibacterales > UBA8438 > JAAXGX01. Next base: position 122,822 of record OZ244228.1, read on the forward strand.
CGAGCCATGCTGAGAATCGCCGTTTGCGTCAAGCAGGTAGTCACCCGGGACTGGCCGCTCCGTGTCGACGACGCGGGCACGTGGGTTCGTGACGGGGATGCGAGCTTCGAGATGAACGAGCCGGATGCGTACGCTCTCGAGGAGGCGCTGCGGTTGAAGGAACGGCACGGGGGCGAGGTGATCATCTGCGCGGCGGGCCCGGCCCGCGTGCGCCAGGTAATCCGGGAAGGGCTGGCGCGCGGCGCCGATCGCGCCATCCACGTCGAGTCCGACGAGATGGGAGCCGCCGAGGCGTACGTCGTGGCTGGCGCGCTGGCGGATGCGCTACGGCCCGAGTCGTGCGATCTGGTGCTGACCGGACTGCAGTCGGACGACCAGGGCTTCGGCCAGACCGGGGTCGTCCTGGCCGAGCGGTTGGGCGTACCGCACGCGACGATCATCATGGAGGTGGCCGTGGCCGACGGGCAGCTCCGCGTGAAGCGGGAGCTCGAAGGCGGCTGGTTCCAGTGGGTGTCGATGCCGCTGCCGGCGCTCCTGACGATTCAGAGCGGCATCAATCAGCTGCGCTACGCGACGCTCAGGGGCATCATGGCGGCGAAGAAGAAGGAGGTCCGCACGGTGGCTCCCGGCCCGAGCGCGGCGCCGCGACAGCGGATCGCGCGCCTGTACGTTCCCGAGAAGGACAAGCGCACGCAGCTCATCGAGGGGTCTCCGGTGGAGGCGGCCAGCGAGCTGGTGCGCGTGCTGCGCGAGGACGCGCGCGTATTCTGAACGAGTGGGGCGGACGATGAACCTGGTCATAGCCGAGCAGCGCAACGGGGTGCTCAACCCGGCGAGCTGGGAGGTGATTGCGGCCGCGCAGCAGATCGGCGGCCCGGTGGCCGTCGGCGTGGCCGGCGCCGCGGTCGCCGCGGTCGCCGGCGAGCTGTCGCACGCCGACGTCGGCTCGGTGCTCGTCGTGGAGGATCCCGCGCTCGAGCCGTATACGCCGGACGGCTTCGTCCAGGCCTGGGCCCAGGTCGTCGAGGCGGAGCGTCCGGCCGCCGTGCTCCTGCCGCACACGTACCAGGCTCGCGATTTCGCGCCGCAGCTCGCGGCGCGGCTCGGTCGCGGGCTCATCACGGACTGCATCGCCGCCAGGCCGCACGAGGGCGCCGTGGCCTTCGTCCGACCCATGTTCCAGGGCAAGTTCGTGGCCGACGTCGTGCCCGAAGGGCCGGGACCGCACTTCGCCAGCTTCCAGATCGGCGCCTACCGGGCGGACGCAGCCCGCCGGGGCGAGAGTCCGGCCCCGACGCGGGCGGCCGCGGTGACGATCGACCCGGCTGCGATCCGCCAGCGACCGGAACCGCCGTTCCAGGAGTCGAAGCAGGCAATCGATCTCGGACAGGCGGAGCGGATCGTCTCGGTGGGGCGGGGCATCAAGGCCCAGGAGCACCTGCCGCTGGCGCAGGAGCTGGCGCGGGCCCTCGACGCCGAGCTGGCCGCCTCGCGGCCGATCTGCGATGCCGGATGGCTGCCGATGGACCGGCAGGTCGGCAGCTCGGGACAGACCGTGGCGCCCAAGCTGTACCTGGCGCTCGGCATCTCCGGAGCCATCCAGCACCTGGTCGGGATGAAGGGCGCGCGCACCATCGTCGCCATCAACAAGGACGCTGACGCCCCTATCTTCGAAGTCGCCGATTACGGGATCGTCGGCGACCTCTTCGAGGTCGTGCCGGCGCTCATCTCGGCGCTGGGAGAGTGAGCTGGAACGCGACACGCTCGATGTCGACGTCCTGATCGTCGGCGGCGGCCCCGCGGGGCTGTCGGCCGCCTACCGACTGGCGACGCTGCAGCGCGAGCGGGGCGGTGACCCGCTCGCGGTCGCGGTGCTGGAGAAGGCGCGTACGAGCGGGGCCCACATGCTGTCGGGGGCCGTCCTGGACCCGGCGGCCCTGCACGAGCTGGTTCCGGACTGGCGCGCGCGTAAGGCCCCGCTCGATACCCCGGTACGCGACGATCACGTCTACTTCCTCACGCGGAGTCGCGCGCTGCGGTTTCCCGTGACGCCGCCGCCCCTGCGCAACCACGGGCACTACGTCATCTCGCTGAATCGTTTCGTGAAGTGGCTGGCCGGCCTGGTGGAGGAGGCGGGCGTCGACATCTTCACAGGATTCTCCGGGGCGGAGGTGCTGCTCGAGGGGGACCGCGTGGTGGGCGTGCGCACCGGCGACCGGGGAGTCGACCGGCACGGCGCCCGCAAGGCGACCTTCGAGGCGGGCGTCGACATCCGGGCCGCGGTCACGATCTTCGCGGACGGCGTGCGCGGCAACCTGACCAAGACGCTGATCCGCCGCTTCGCCCTGGACGAGGGCTGCCTGCCGCAGGTCTACGCGCTCGGCATCAAGGAGCTGTGGGAGGTGCCGGCGGGCCGCATGCAGCCCGGATCGGTCATCCACACCATGGGCTATCCGCTGCGCTTCGAGGAGTTCGGAGGCGGCTTCGTCTACGCGCTGCCGGACGGGCGCGTTGCGGTCGGATTCGTGGCCGGTCTGGACTACCGGGATCCGCTCTTCGATCCGCACGTCGCGTTCCAGCGTTTCAAGCGCCACCGGCTGGTGGCCGGCCTGCTCGCCGACGGCCAGATGGTGCGCTACGGAGCCAAGGCCTTGCCCGAGGGCGGATGGCACGCGGTTCCGCGCTGCCACCTGCCCGGCGGGCTGCTTGCCGGCGACGCGGCCGGTTTCCTCAACTCCATGCGGCTCAAGGGGATTCACCTCGCCATGCGCAGCGGGATGTGCGCGGCCGAGGCGGCTTTCGAGGCGGTGCGCGCGGGCGATCCGTCCGCGGCCCGGCTGGCGCGCTACGGGGAGCTGATCGAGCGCGGCCGCATCCGCGCGGAGCTGTACCCCGTGCGCAACGTGCACCAGAGCTTCGGCCACGGCCTGCTCGCGGGTCTCGCATACTCCGCCCTGGCGCTGGTGTCGGGGGGCTGGTGGCTGCGCGATCCGATGCCGGCCGAACCCGGCCACCAGCGGCTGGCGCGGGTCCCGTCCGCGGGAGCCGGGACGACTCCGCTCGCCGCCGATCCGGAGGTCCCGATCGACCGGACGCTGACGTTCGACAAGCTGACGAACGTGCACTTCTCCGGCACCCGCCACGACGAGGACCAGCCGTCGCACCTGCTGGTGCACGATACGGATCTGTGCCGCACGCGCTGCCTCGAGGAGTACCGGAATCCCTGCACACGCTTCTGTCCAGCCAACGTCTACGAGATCATCGACGCGACCGACGGCTCGGGCGGCAAGCAGTTGCAGATCAACGCGTCGAACTGCGTCCACTGCAAGACGTGCGACATCATGGATCCCTATCAGATCATCGACTGGGTACCGCCGGAAGGTGGTGGGGGTCCGCAGTACGAAGGGATGTGACGCCGGGCAGCCTGTCGCGGGTCGATCGTGTCCGGGCCGCGGCGATCGCCGCGCTGGCGTACCCGCTGATCGCCCTGCTGGGGAGAACCTGCCACTGGCAGGTCGACGGCTACGAGCACTACGAGGCGGTGCGCGCCGCGAGACGGGAGCCGATATTCGCCTTCTGGCACGGTCGCATCCTGGCCGCGACGTACTTCTGGCGGGGTCGCGGCATCGTCGTCATGACGAGCGAGAATTTCGACGGCGAGTGGATTGCCCGGATCATCCGGCGGTTCGGCTACGGTACGGCCAGGGGATCGACATCCCGCGGGGGAGCCCGTGCGCTGGCCCAGTTGCGGCGCGACGTGCGCAGCGGCCGCCCGGCGGCGTTCGCGGTGGATGGCCCGCGCGGCCCGTCGCGCTCGGTGCAGCCGGGGGCCGTGTGGCTGGCCAGCCTGACCGGCAGGCCTGTCCTGCCGTTTCATATGGAGGCGCAGCGCTACTGGTCGGCGCGGAGCTGGGATCGGACGCAGGTGCCGCGGCCGTTCAGCCGTATCGCCGTGGCGATCGGCCGGCCCATCGACGTTCCGCCGCGGGCGGCCGAGACGGCGCTCGAAGCGAGCCGGGCGGAGCTCGAGCAGGCCCTCCGGGATCTTGCCGCGCGGACCCTGTCCATGCTGGCGGCGCGCGACGGCGCCCCGCGCCGTGGCGGGCAACGCTTGTAGGAATCTGCGCCGTAGAACGGCTAGGACTCCTGGAGGGTCGGTTGGGCGCCAAGCGGAGCCGCCAGGCGACAATTGGCGCCTGGCGCGGGCGGGCCGAACGTACGATAGGGCAGGGGAGCTTCGCGGCGGCTTGACCGACTCGCCGCGCTCACGAGGATGAGGACGCAGGCTGATCGCGACCGCGAACCGTACGACGTGCTGGTGCTGTCGTCGGAGCGGTTCATCGCCCATGCGACGCCGGCCGGCCACCCGGAACGATCCGAGCGGGCCGCCGTGATGGCCGCTGTCGCGCGACAGTGGGCCGACGCGGGCGGCGCGCTGGCCGAGCCGCGGCCGGCGACGACCGGCACCCTGCTCAGGGTTCACGATCGACAGCACCTCGATACGGTCGGTGCCACCGCCGGCCGCCGCGTGCGGCTGGACCCGGACACCTACGCGTCGCCGGACTCGGAGGCCGTCGCGCGCCTGGCTGCGGGTGCGACCATCGACGCCGCCGACCACGCCCTGGCCGGCGGCCGGGCTGTCGCGCTCGTGCGCCCGCCGGGGCATCATGCGGAACGGGATCGCGCGATGGGCTTCTGTCTCTACAACAACGTCGCGGTGGCTGCCGCCCATGCCCTTGGCCGCGGGCTCGAGCGGGTAGCCGTCGTCGACTACGACGTGCATCACGGCAACGGCACGCAATGGATGTTCTACGACGAACCCCGCGTGCTCTACCTGTCGCTCCATCAGTACCCGTTCTATCCGGGCACGGGCGCCGCCGGCGACGTCGGGCGCGGGCGGGGCGCCGGTCTGACCGTGAACGTGCCGCTGGCGGCCGGTGCCGGCGACGCCGACTACGGTCTGGTCTTCGAGCGGGCCGTGATTCCGATCCTGGAGCAGTTCGATCCCGAGCTGCTGCTGCTCTCCGCGGGATACGACGCCCACGATCGCGATCCGCTGGGCGGCATGCACGTGTCGACCGCCGGGTACGCCTGGATGACGAGGGCGCTTCGCGCGGTGGCCGAGCGCTGCTGCGGCGGACGCATGGCGTTGGTGACGGAGGGTGGCTACGACCTCGAGGCGCTCGAGGCCTGCCTCGTCTCCACGCTGGCGGTCATGCAGGAGGACGGCCCACCCGGCCCGCGTCCGGCCGACGGCCCGACGGAGCGGGCCGACGCGGCCCTGAACCTGGTTCGCCGCGCGCAGGCGCCGTTCTGGCGTGCGCTATAATTCCAGCACCGCAGTGGACCCGCCGGTGCCCGATTACGACCCCCAAGCTATTGAGAGAAAGTGGCAGGAGCGGTGGCAGGCTACCCGTGCGTTCGAGGTGGCCGAGGATCCCGACCGCCCCAAGTTCTACTGCCTCGTGATGTTCGCCTACCCGTCCGGCCACGCGCACGTCGGTCACGTCCGCAACTACATGATCGGTGACGTGGTCGCCCGGACCCGGCGGATGCAGGGGTACAACGTGCTGCACCCGTTCGGCTGGGACGCCTTCGGTCTGCCGGCCGAGAACGCGGCCATCAAGCACGGCACCCACCCCGAACGCTGGACGCTCGACAACATCGCCCATATGAAGGGTCAGCTCCAGCGGCTCGGGATCAGCTACGCCTGGGAGCGTGAGTTCGCCACGTGCGAGCGCGACTACTACCGGTGGAACCAGTGGCTGTTCCTCCGGATGTTCGAGCGGGATCTCGCCTACCGTCAGCGGTCGACCGTCAACTGGTGCTCGTCCTGCGAGACGGTGCTGGCCAACGAGCAGGTGGTGGAAGGCGCGTGCTGGCGGTGTGCGACCGAGGTGGGCACCCGTGATCTGAACCAGTGGTTCTTCCGGATCACCCGCTACGCGGACGCGCTGCTGGAGGGCGCGGACCAGCTCGATCAATGGCCGGAGCAGGTATTGACGATGCAGCGCAACTGGATCGGCCGCTCCGAGGGAGCGCTGGTGCGGTTTCCCGTCGTCGACGCGGAGCCCGCTCGAAATGGTGAGGCGGATGCCATCGAGGTGTTCACCACGCGCATCGACACCATCTACGGCGCCACCGCCGTGCTGCTGGCGCCCGAGCACCCGCTGGCCGATCGCCTCGCAGCCTCGAGCGCCGACCCGGTGGCGTTCGGCGCGCGGCTGGCACGCTTCCGGGGGCTGGATCGCACGGCGCGGACTACCGGCCAGATCGAGAAGGAAGGCTTCGACACGGAGTGTTGCGCCCGCAATCCGTTCACGGGCGAGCCGGTCCCCGTCTGGATTGCGAACTTCGTGCTGGCCGACTACGGTACCGGGGCGATCATGGCGGTGCCCGCGCACGATCAGCGGGACTTCGAGTTCGCCCGAAAGTACGACCTGCCCGTCAGGGTGGTCGTCCAGCCGGCCGGCGAGCCGCCGTTGTCCGGCGCGGCGCTGGACGCGGCCGTGGCGGCGTACGGCGTGCTGGTCGACTCGGGCCCCTTCAGCGGCCTGCCGAGTGCGGAGGCGATGCGCGCGATGACGGAAGGGGCCGAGAAGGACGGTACCGGCCGCGGGGCGGTCCAGTTCCGCTTGAAGGATTGGGGCATCTCGCGGCAGCGGTACTGGGGCACGCCGATCCCGATCATCTACTGCGACGCGTGCGGGACCCAGCCGGTGCCGGATGCCGATCTGCCGGTGGAGCTGCCGAAGGTGGAGCAGTTCACCGGGCGCGGCGATTCTCCCCTCGCCGAGGTGCCCGGGTTCGTGGCGGCGACCTGTCCCTCGTGCGGCGGTCCCGCCCGGCGCGAGACCGACACGATGGACACGTTCGTCGACTCGTCGTGGTACTACTACCGGTACTGCGACCCGCGCAACGAAGACCAGCCGTTCGATCCGCGCAAGGTCGCCTACTGGGCGCCGGTCGACTTCTACAGTGGCGGGATCGAGCACGCGATCCTGCATCTCATCTATTCGCGGTTCTTCTGCCGCGTCCTGAACGACATCGGGCTCGTCGAGCACGACGAGCCGTTCACGCGGCTGCTCACGCAGGGCATGGTGCTGCGTCACGGCGCGGTCATGTCGAAGTCCAAGGGGAACGTCGTCGATCCGGACGACATGCTGGCCAAGTACGGTGCCGACGCGTTGCGGCTCTACGAGATGTTCGTTGCGCCGCCCGAGCGGGAGATCGAGTGGACCGACGCGGGTCTGGAGGGCAGCTACCGTTTTCTGTGCCGGGTCTGGCGGCTGGTCGTCGCCTTCAGCGATGCGGTGCCGGCCGCGCCCCCGATCGACGCGGTGGAGCTCGAGGCCGCGGACCGTGCCCTGCGCCGGCGGACGCATGACACCATCCGGCGGGTCTCCAGCGACATCGATGTCCGCATCCACCTCAATACGGCGGTTTCGGCATTGATGGAACTGGTCAACGAGCTGTACGCATTCTGCGCCCGGGAACGGATCGGCGTCGACGCGGCGGCGGACGATGCCGGTCGATCGCCCCGTCCCGCCGCCGTGGCCGCGGCCAGCGAAGCCATCGAGGCGCTCGTGCTGATGCTCTCGCCGTTCGTGCCGCATCTGTCCGAGGAGCTGTGGGAGACCTTGGGCCACGCGGACGGCGTCGTGGCCGCCCGCTGGCCGGTGTGCGATCCGGAGGCGGTCCGCGCGGAGGAGGTGGTGGTCCCGGTCCAGGTGAACGGCCGCCTGCGCGCGCGCCTCACCGTGGCGGTCGACACGCCGCGGGAGGTGCTCAAGGCGTTGGCCCTCGAGCACCCGCACGTGGGCGCCCACACCTCCGGCAAGCAGATCACGAAGGTGATCGTCGTGCCCCGCAAGCTCGTCAACATCGTCGCCCGGTGAGCCGCGGCAGAGGTGGAGTCGACCGATGACCCGAGCCAGCGCGGCGCTCGTGATGGTGCTCGCGTGCGCATCGTCCGTCGCGTGCGGGTACACGCTTGCCGGCCGGGGGTCGTTTCTGCCGGCCTACATCGAGACGATCGGGATCCCGATGTTCGATAACGAGACGTCGGCGTTCGAGGTCGAGCGGCTCGTGACGCAGGAGGTGCGGCAGGAGTTCATCGGTCGCGGCCGGTACCGGGTAGTGCCAGATACCACCGGCGTCGATGCCGTGCTCGAAGGGGCCATTCGCAACATCCGGATCGCACCGGCCAGCTTCACGGACGATCAGCAGGCCTCCCGCTACGTGTTCACGTTGACGGCCCGGGTCGTGTTCACGGACCTGACCACCAACGAGGTGCTCTGGCAGAATCCCAGCCTGCAGTTCAGCGACGAGTACGAGGTAGCCTCGGGCGGCGGCGGCGACGTCCAGAGCGTTTCAGCCTTCTTCGGGCAGCGGTCGAACGCCGTCGAGCGCATCGCGCAGGACTTCGCGGAAGCGGTCGTCAGCTCGATTCTGGAAGCGTTCTAGGAGGCCGCGGTGAAACCCCGCGTCGCACCGAGAGCGGCCAGGCGCCCGGATGGCAAGGCGCGACGAGGGAGCATATTGGCCATATTCGACCGAGGAGCAACGCAGCCAGCCGGGATGCATGGCCGCTCGAATGCAGCGGGGCCTTTTGCCGCGGCCTCCTGGGAGGCCGTGGTGAAACCCCGCGTCGCACCGGGACGGGGCTCCCGGACGTACCCTGCAGGTGCGATGCCCCGGCCGCCTGCGGACAGACGCTGCATCTCCGGCTGATGGCCACCTCCACGCCGGACGCGGTGCGCAGCCGGATCGCGGCCGGACGGCTCGATTGCGTCTATCTCGTGCTCGGTGACGACGAGCAGCAGAAGAGCGAGATCGCGGCCGCGTTCGAGCAGACCGTGGACGAAGGGATCCGCGCCTTCAACGTCGACCGCTTCCACGGCGGGGAGACGCCGTTGGGTGCGATACTCGACGCCGCGCGCACGCTACCGATGATGGCGCCGCGGCGCGTCGTCGTCGTGCGCCATGCCGAGCGGGCATTGCAGCCGGAGCGGGAGCACGCGGGGGCCGGGCTCGACGCGGAGGCGCTCGACGCGTTCATCGAGCAGTCGCCCGACCATGTCTCCCTCGTGCTGCTCAGCGGCGCGCTCGACGAGCGCCGCGCCTCGACCCGCCGGCTGTTGACCCGCGCGACCGTGGTGCGCTGCGGCGGTATCGAGTCCGTCTCCGACGCCCGGCGCTGGATCCGTGCGAAGGTGGCCGCCGCGGCCAAGGAAATGGAGCCCGACGCCATCCGGCTCCTGGCCGAGCGGATCGGTCCCGATGCGAACCGGTTGCGCGGCGAGGTCGATAGACTGCTGCTGTACGCGGGCGACGCAGCGACGATCACCGCCGCCGACGTCCGGAGCGTAGTGGGACCTGCGGCGGCGTATGACGACTGGGCCGTGACGCGGGCGATCGAGCGGGGGCAAACGGCCGTTGCGCTGCGCGAGCTCGGTCTCGCGCTCGAGCACGGAGCCGCGCCCTACATGGTGCTGGGCCAGCTTGCCTGGGTCGCGAGAACCCGGCTGCCCTTGGCCCGCATACCGCAGGGTATCGATGCGATCTTCAGGACTGATGTCGCCTTGAAGCGGTCCGCGGGAGCGCCGCGCCTGCTGCTCGAACGCCTAGTGGTGCGGCTGTGCGATGCCGCCGGAAGAGAGGCGGGCGGGCCGTCAGGCCGCCGCGGGGGTGTTCGCCGCGCGCCGTGACAGTCTGGACTTGTAGCGCGCCGCGGCGTTCGCGTGGATGATCCCTTTGCCAGCCAGCTTGTCGATCAGCGACACCGTGCCGCGGAGCTTCTCGTCGATCGCGGCGTCGCGGCCCTCGATGGCCGCGCGCGCAGTCTTCAGCGCTCGCCGCAGCTGGCTGCGGAACTCGCGGTTGTGCGCGCGCGTCTTCACGTTCCGACGATGCGCCTTGAGCGCGGACTTGTGGTTCGCCACTTGCTCGGTATCCTTCCCTGTCCCGGTGCCCAGTCGCCCATTATAGACGGTCCCGGGCGCTGCGTCTAAGCAGCCGGCGTTCCCGGCGGTCCGGTGCGCCTTGCCGGCTGCCTCGAACCGGTCCGGCGAGCTGCAGTAACTCCCGCAGCTCGACCTCTTCCGGGGTCGGCGGCGGCGTGACGTCCTCGTAGAGGGCCTGCGCCTCCGGTTTCGGCACGTGCCGCGGGGCAACGCTCCGGACGACCAGCTCCCGCCTGCGGCCGCTCGCGGTGGTGATGTTGATGCGGTCACCCGCGCCGATCTCGCGATGCGGCTTCGCGCGCGTTCCGTTCACACTGATCTTCCCGCCCAGACAGGCCTGCCTGGCGGCCGAGCGCGTCTTGCAGACGCAGGCGACGTCGAGCCACACGTCCAAGCGGATCCGGTGGGCGATGCCGGCGTCCGATTGGGCCAACTCCCGGGCCACGGCAATCTACTCGGTGCCTGCCCGGCTCTCGGTCAGCATGCGGGCCACGAGCGTGCGGCACTCGGAAAAAAGCGCCCCCACCTTGTCGGGCTGCCGGCCGCCGGCCTGGGCGAAATCCGGTCGGCCGCCGCCTCGCCCACCGATGATCGGCGCCAGCGTCTTGACCACGTTTCCCGCGTGGACGCGATCGGTCAGGTCACGGGTGACCGAGACGACCAGCGCGGCCTTGCCGTCGTTGTCGGCAGCCAGTACGACGACCCCGCTGCCCAGGCGCTCGCGCAGCGAGTCGGCGAGCGTGCGCAACGCGTGCGGCTCGAGCGATTTCACATGGCGGGTCAGCAGCTTCACGCCGGCAATCTCAACGGCGTCGTCCGATCCCGGCTGCGCCGGCGCGCCCATGGCGGCCTCGACCTTCAGCCGCTCGACGTCGCGCGCCAGGCGCCTGGTATCGGTCTGCAGCTTTCTGACGGCCTCCGCGGCGCGTCCGGTGGTCGTGCCGAGCAGATGCAGGAGGTCGGCAAGCGCGTCGCCCCGCTCCTGGAGCAGGCGCACGGCCCCCAACCCGGTGACTGCCTCGATGCGCCGGACCCCGGCCGCCACGCCGGCCTCGTGCGTGATGACGAACGGTCCGATGTCGCCGGTCGCCCGGCAATGGGTGCCGCCGCACAGCTCGACGGAGAAATCCGGAACGTCCGCGGACAGACCCGGCACGGTGACGACGCGCACCCGGTCGCCGTACTTCTCGCCGAACAGCGCCATGGCCCCGGCTGTAATCGCCTCCTCGGTCGACCGCTCCTCGGTCTCGACCGTCACGTTGCCGAAGACATGGCTGCTGACGAGGCGCTCGATCTCGCGCAGCTGCTCGGGCGTGACCGGCTCGTGGTGGGTGATGTCGAACCGGAGACGATCAGGGGCAACGAGCGACCCGGCCTGCCTCACGTGCTGTCCGACGACGGCGCGCAGGGCGGCGTGCAGCAGGTGCGACGCCGTGTGGTTCCGGCGGATGTCGTCGCGGCGCGCGGCGTCCACCTCGGCCGTGACCTCGTCGCCGGCGTGCAACGCACCCTCGCGCACGGCGGTCATATGCATCCGCGGCCAGTCCGGCTGCAGCCGCACGACGTTGTCCACCGCGGCGTCGACGCCGTCCGCAAGCAGCCGGCCGGTGTCCGACACCTGGCCGCCGGCCTCGAGGTAGAAGGGCGTCTGCTCGAGGACGACGTACCCCGCCTCGCCGGCCTCGAGCGCCTCGACCCCCGTGAGCGCTGCCCGTTCCCCGTCGCGCCGGAAGAGATGCGTGACGCCGCTGCGGGTCGACGTGCCGTTGTAGCCGGTGAACGCCTGCGGGCCGAAGTGCGGCTCACCGGCCGCGGTCATCATGTACGGGCCGGCGTCGACCGTGACCGCCGCCTGCTGTCCGCCGCCGAACGCGGCGCCGGCGCGGGCACGGGCGCGCTGCGCTTCCAGTTCCTTCTCGAATCCTTCGCGATCGACCTGCAGCTGCCTGGACGCGGCCAGATCCTCGATGAAATCGAGCGGCACGCCGAACGTGTCGGACAACCGGAACGCGATGTCGCCGCCCACCGTTCGCGCGCCGGCCTCCGCCTCGGCGAGCGCCGCCTCGAGACGCGGCAGGCCGTCGCGCAGCACCCGCTCGAACTGCTCTTCCTCGCGGCGCACGACCGAGACGACGACGTCGCGATTCGCCTCCAGCTCCGGGTACGCTGGCGCCATCTCGGCTATCACCACGCCGGTGAGATCGTGGAGGAACGGCTCGGTCAGGCCGAGCTTCTTGCCGTGGCGCATGGCCCGCCGCATGATCTTGCGGAGGACGTATCCCCGCCACTCGTTCGAGGGGACCACGCCGTCGGCGATCAGGAACGTGATCGCGCGCAGGTGGTCGGCGATGACGCGCAGCGAAACGTCGCCGGCGTCGTTCGGCGCCCCCCCCGCCAGCGAACCGTACGCCGTGCCCGCGCGCTCGCCGATGGCTGACAGCAGCGGCGTGAAGAGGTCGGTGTCATAGTTCGAGAGCTTGCCCTGGAGCACCGCCACGATGCGTTCGAGTCCCATGCCGGTGTCGATCGACGGGGCTGGCAGCGGGGCCAGCGAGCCGTCCGCGCGGCGCTCGAACTCCATGAAGACGTTGTTCCAGATCTCGACGTACCGATCGCAGTCGCAGTCGATGCCGCGGCACGTCGGCGCGGCGCAGGGCAGGTGGTCCCCCCGGTGGTAGTGGACCTCCGAGCAGCGGCCGCACGGTCCCGTATCGCCCATCGCCCAGAAGTTCTCCGCGGCGCCCAGCTCCGCGATACGGGACGCCGGCACGAGCCGCTGCCAGACGGCGTAGGCCTCGTCGTCGCGCGGGATGCCGCTCTCACCCTTGAAGACCGTGGCGTGGAGACGCTCGGCCGGCAGCTTCCAGACCCCGGTCAGCAGCTCCCAAGCGAACGGGATCGCCTCGGCCTTGAAGTAGTCGCCGAACGAGAAGTTGCCGAGCATCTCGAAGAAAGTATGGTGGCGCAGCGAGGGGCCGACGTTCTCCAGGTCGTTGTGCTTGCCGCTGACGCGCATGCACTTCTGGGAGGAGGCGGCCCGCTGGTAGCCGCGCGTCTCCTGGCCCAGGAACGACTGCTTGAACTGATTCATGCCGGCGTTCGTGAACAGCAGCGTCGGATCGTCGGCCGGCACGAGCGGGGAGCTGGGCACCACCCGGTGTCCGCGCTGTTCGAAGAACGTCAGGAAGCTCTGGCGGATTTCCCCCGAGGTCATCGTGTTCTATTGTTTCACAGTGCTGTCAGTCGACGCCGTCGCGTGCCTGGAGCGCGGTGTGCGGCTCGAGCGCCGCCCTGGCCGCGGCGCCATCGAAGCCCTGCCGGATGAGGTAGTGGTACAGGCGGCGCAGCGCCGCCGGAGTCTCGATCGGTCCGCGCAGGCGCCGGGCGAGGGCGCGCTCGATCAGCTCGTCCTCGTCGACCTCACGGTAGGCGGCGTCGACGGTGCTCAGCGCCAGGCTGCGGCCGATTCCGCGTGCCTCCAGCTCCCGCACTGCGCGCAGGCGGCCGTGCATCCGGACCTGCGCCGAGCGGTGCGCCAACGCCTGCGCCGTGCGCGGATCGTCGAGCGCGCCCACCCGCCGCAGACGCCCGAGGGCGGCCTCGATCGCATCGCGGTCGAACCCCTTGCGCGCGAGGCGCTCGCTGACCTGGGCCGTGGACAATTCCCGACGCGACAGCATCGCCAGTCCGGCCAGGTACGGATCGGGCATCTGCCGCGCGGACGCCGGTCGGTGGTGAGCCTACGGGGTGCCCGCGGCTGCCTCGGCGGCGGCGGGCCGTTCGGCTTCGGGGTAGACGTACGTCAGCCAGCCGTGGGTGTCCGGCGCGCGGCCGTTGATGATGTCGAAGAAGCGCCGCTGAATCGTCTCGGTGACCGGCCCGCGCCTGCCGCTGCCGATGGTCATCTTGTCCACGGAGCGGATGGGGGTGATCTCGGCGGCGGTCCCGGTGAAGAACACCTCGTCGGCAATGTACAGCGCCTCGCGCGGCTGCAGCTCTTCACGCACCGTGAACCCGAGGTCGCGTGCGATGGTGATGACGACGTCGCGCGTGATCCCGGCCAGCGTCGAGGTGCCGATCGGCGGCGTCGTGATCACGCCGTCGCGCACCAGGAAGAGGTTCTGGCCGCTGCCTTCGCTGAGGAAGCCCATCGGGTCGAGGGCGATTCCTTCGGCATAGCCGTGGAGCACCGACTCCATCTTGATCAGCTGCGAGTTCGCGTAGTTGGCGGTGGCCTTCGAGAGCGAAGGGAAGCGGTTCGGCGCCCCGCGCCCCCACGAGCTGACCTGGACGTCGACGCCGTTCTCCAGTGCGTCCTCGCCGAGGTACGCACCCCATTCCCACACCAGGATCGCCACGTCGACCGGGCAGGAGAAGGGATTGACGCCGAGCGTGTTGTATCCACGATACATGATAGGTCGTATGTAGCACGCCTGGTAGCGGTTGTCCCGAATCGTGTCGACCACCGCCGCGTGGAGCGCCGGCGGACCGATGGCGCATTCCATCCGGTATATCTTGGCCGAGTCGTAAAGCCGCCGGATGTGGGCGTCGAGCCGGAAGCACGCGGCACCCTTCGGCGTGTCGTAGCAGCGCGCCCCTTCGAACACGCCGCTGCCGTAGTGAACGACATGCGCGGCGATGTGGATCTTGGCGTCGGCCCAGTCGACGAGCGCGCCGTTCATCCAGATCCTGCCGGAACCGAAGCTCATCGTTGTCCTGCCAAAGTGTCGTCCGGTGAATACCTTACGACGATATCCAGTGTAGCATCACTGGATCTCCCCGCAAAACGGGCAGCGGGCGGCTCGCGCGTGCAGCGGCTTGTGGCACTGCCGGCAGAACGTCGCGCCCGCCGTCTCCGACGGCTGGCGCCGGCGCGGGCCGGGCCGAGGCGGCGCAGCGTCCTGGCTCGTCGCCGGAGTATGGCCTGCGACACGCCGATCGCGGCGCGCGCGGACCGTCTCGAGCGCATCGAGAAGCTCGTCCGCGCTACGGTACCGCTTCGACAGGTCTGGCGCCATCGCCTTCATGACGAGGTCGTTGACCGAGGCCGGAATCGAAGGGGCATGCACGCGCGGCGGCCGCACCAGGTCGCCGCGCATCAACCGGTCCAGGTTGCTCGGAGACGGCGTCTCGTAGGGCATCACGCCGGTGAGCATCTGATACATCGTGACCCCGAGCGAGTAGATGTCCGACGCGAAGACGGCCTTGCCCTCGAACTGCTCCGGTGCCATGTAGGCGGGGCTGCCGATGACAGTCGTGCCGCGGGCGGCAATCTCCAGAAAGCGCGACGTTCCGAAGTCGGCCACCTTCAGCACGCCTGCCTTGGACACCAGCATGTTCGGCGGCCGCAGGTCGCGATGGATGACGCCCTGCCCATGTGCGTGCCTGACGGCCTCGCACGCCTGCCTGGCGAAATCGAGCGCCCTGCGCACGTCCATCGCCCCGCCGCCGATGAGATCATCGAGCGTGTCTCCCTGCACGTACTCCATGACGATGAAGAAGACGTTCTCCTGCTTCTCGGCGGTCGTAATCGAGACGATGTTGGGATGGTCGAGCGTCGCCAGCAGGCGCGGCTCGCGCAGCAGCTCGGCGAAGTTGATGTTCTGTCGATGGGGCACCTTGATCGCCACGTCCTTGTCGATCCAGGTATCCCGGGCGAGGTACACGACCGCGAACCCGCCGCTGCCGAGGGGAGCGACAATCTTGTACTTGCCGAGCGTCTGGCCTCGGTACAACATGCGGAGTCGCGCCAGTATAGAGCAATGCACCGGCCGACCGGTGGGGCCCTCCCGGCTACAGATCTCCCCACACGTACTGCAGAATCGCCAGCGCGGCGGCGGGCGCCGCGTCGGCCCGCAGCGTGCGTGAGCCGAGCGTGAGCAGCCTGAAGCCGGCGCCGGCGGCCGCTTCGACCTCGGTGTCCGTCCAGCCCCCCTCGGGCCCGACCGCGATCGTGGCAAAGGCCGGGGGCGATTGGTCGGCCACGGTCCGGATGCTGGCATGCGGGGCGGCGATGGCCGGTTCGACCAGCATGATGCCCAGACCGCGGGTTCCGCGCGCCACGAGCTGTGCGAACGGGATCGGCGGCTTGACCGCGGGCACCACGGCGCGGCGACACTGCTTGGCGGACGCGATGGCGATGGCCTGCCACCGGCCGACCGCCCTGTCGAGCCCGGTCGCCGCCGAGCCGGTCTGGCTCCGGGCGGTGGTGATCGGCTGGATGGCCCGCGCGCCCAGCATCGTGGCATCGCGAACCACCGCGCCGGCCGTCCGACCCTTCAGGACCGCCAGCGCAAGCTCCAGATCCACCGCTGGCTCACGCGCCGGCTCCACGGCGTCCACGGTGCGAATCGAGACGCCGCCGCGATCGACCGCCTGGACGCGAGCCACGAACTCGTGGCCGCGGCCGTCGAAGGCGTGCACGGTCGCGTCGCGGCGGAGCCGCAACACGTGTCGGAGCTGGTGGGCCTCGCCTGGCGGCAGCGTCACCGTCTGCCCGATTCGGGACGCATTCGGAGCGTAGAAGCGATGTGCCGCCATCAGCTCCCGGTTGCACGCGGGGCCGCGCCACGAACGGCCAGTGTGAGGGCCACCCATTCGTCCTCGGCGTGTCTTGCGACCAGCGTCCCGGCGCGGCCGAGCGCACCGCGAACCGCGGCCTCCTCCGGCGCGGTGATCCCGCCCACCACGAGAAAGCCGTCGGTCGCGAGCCGCACGAGCGCCGCGCCGTGGCGGGCCACCAGCGTCGCGTTGAGGTTGGCCAGGACGATCGATGCGGGCTGCAGGTCGGCCCGGCGGAAATCATCGCACCGCACGTGCACGCGGCGGGACACCGCGTTCAGCGCGACGTTGGCCAGCGCGGTCGCCACCGCGTCGCGGTCGGTGTCTACCGCGACGACGGACGTTGCGCCGCGCTTGGCCGCCGCAATCGCCAGCACGCCGGACCCGGTCCCGAGATCCAGGGCGTTGCGGCTCGCCAGCGGCAGTGCCTGCAACGCGCGCAGGCACAGGCGCGTCGAGGCGTGATGTCCCGTGCCGAAGCCCATCGAGGGCCGAATGACGACCAGCGTGCAGTCGCCCGGCTCGTCAGGAACGTCCCACGGCGGGGCGACCACGATGTTGCCGATCCGAATGGCGGTCAGGCCCGCCAGGCTGCGAGCCGCCCAGTCGTCTTCGGGCACCTCGACGGCCGCCGCCGTCACCCCGGCCGCACCGAAATGCCGCTGGATCGCCCGGGACGCTTCGTCCCGATCGACGGGCGAGAAGAAGTGGATGCGCCGCTTCACCGCGTCGAGCTGCTCGACGGCGAACGGGTGGAAATCATCGAGCAGCGCGTCGAGGAGCGGGATCAGGTCCGGCCGCCGGGCGGGGGTCCGCACGTCGAGCGCCGGGCGCCCATCACCCAAACATGTCCCTCACGCGGTCGAAGAACGGACGGTCTTCCTTGTCAGGCCGCGAGCTGGGCTCGCGGGACCGCTGCGGCATCGTCAGGTGCAGCCGCTCGACCAGCTCTCGCTGCTCCGGCGAGAGCTCCGTCGGGACCTCGACCTTCACGTTGACGTAGAGGTCTCCCCGGCCGCGTCCCGAGACGTGCGGCATACCCTTCCCGCGCAGACGGAAGCGGCTGTTCGGCTGGGTGCCCTGCGGGATCACGAGGGTATCGTTGCCGTTCAGCGTCGGCACCGTGATCTTGCCTCCCAGCACCAGCGTCGGATACGTGACCGGCACAGCGCACCACAGATCGTCGTCCTCGCGGTGATAGAACGGGTGCTCCACGACGTGTACGACGACGAAGAGATCGCCGGGCGGCCCGCCGGCCTGGCCGTGCTCGCCCTCCGCGTGCAGGCGCAGGCGCTGGCCGGTCGCGATGCCGGCCGGGATCTTGACGGTCAGCTTGCGTTCGCGCTCGATCCGTCCCTGGCCGTGGCACTCCGGGCACGGATCCGTGATGACCCGCCCCCGGCCGCCGCACTGCCCGCAGGTACGGGCGACCGTCAGGAATCCCTGCTGGTAGCGCACCTGACCTCTGCCCCGGCACTGGGGACAGATCTGGGGGGCGCCTCCGCTGGAGCCCGAGCCGTCGCATCGGGTGCACGCCTCGAGGCGAGGTATCTTGAGCACCGTCTCCGTGCCGGCGGCGGCGTCGGCGAACTCGATCTGCAGATCGTAGCGGAGGTCGACTCCCCGGGCAGGGCCGCCGGACCGGCGGCCCTGCCCGAAGCTGCCGAATCCGAAGATGTCGCCCAGGTTGCCGAGGATATCGCCGAAGTCGGCAAAGATCGTGGGGTCGAAGCCCTGCGTCGCGCCCGCGCGGTCGACGCCGGCATGGCCGAACTGGTCGTAGCGGCCGCGCTTCCCCGCGTCGGCCAGCACCGCGTAGGCCTCGGCCGCCTCCTTGAAGCGTTCCTCGGCCTGGGCGTCACCCGGGTTCCGGTCGGGGTGATACTGGAGCGCCAGCTTCCGGTAGGCGCTCTTGATCTGTTGATCGTCCGCCTCGCGCGGGACGCCCAGAACCTCGTAGTAGTCTTGCTTGCTCACGCCTTCGCCACCCTCACCATGGCCGGCCGCAGAAGGCGTCCCGCCAGCATGTAGCCGCGCTGGAACTCGCCGATGATCTGTCCCTCGGCGTGCTCGCCGCTCGCTTCGTGGGCCACGGCCTGATGGTAGTACGGGTCGAAGTCCCGGCCGGCCGTGTCGATCGGCACCACACGCCGTTTGGCGAGCAGGTCGAGCAGCTGCCTGTGAATCAACTCCACCCCCGTGCGATAGGCGGCCGCCGTCGCGGTGTCCACGCTGGTCTCGAGCGCGCGCTCGAGGTTATCGAGAATGGGCAAGAGCTCGGTGATGAGGTCGGCGGCAGCCGCCTCGTCGGCCGCCGCGCGCTCCCGATCGACCCGCTTGCGGTAGTTGTCCAGCTCGGCGGTCTTGCGCAGCAGCAGGTCGCGGTACTCGTCGCGCTCGCGAACGACATCGTCCGCCTCCGCGACCCGCGGCGCCGGCTCGTCGGCGGCAGTGGGCGGCGAGGCGACCTTGGATGGCGCTGCTGCGGGTTCAGGCGTTTCCGGTCTCGTGTCGTCTGTCATTGGCGGGCGGCGGCGTCCCCTGCGCGAAAAGCACCCGGCTGACGGCGCGGGACACACTGTCCACGGCTGAGATCGCCCGCGAGTAACGCATCCGGCGCGGACCGATCACGCCGACGCTGCCGGTCCGCTGGCCGTCGGAGTAGGGAGACATCACCATGCTGAAGCCCCTCATCTCCGGCGAGACGTGCTCGGTCCCGATCACCACCGTCAGGCCCGAGCCGTCGAGGTACTCGTTCAGCAGCCGGACGAGCTGATCCTTCTTCTCGATCATTGAGAGGAGGGCCTGCAGCATCGCGAACGGTACCCGGGCCTCGTCCTCGGAATCGGAAACCTGCTCCACCAGAAAGCCGGCACCCTCCAGAAACAGCGTGTTCTGCGGCACCACGTCCTCGAGCGTCGAGCTGGCGAGACGCAGGGCGCGCGACAGAAGCTGGTCGTAGAGCATGCGCTCCTGGCGCAATTGCTCCGCCACGGTGGCGCGGACATCCCAGAGGAGCATGCCGGTGAACTCGCGGTTCAGATAGGTCGCACCCTGGCGCAGCTCGCTGGCCGGTATCCGCTCTCCCAGATCGACGACCTTGTGCATCACCTCGTTCCCGTCGGCGCTGACAGCGACGAGAATGCGCGATCCGTCCAGGGGGACGAACTCGATGTGCCGGAAGGCGCCACCCGACGTTGGCAGCAGCGCGAAGCCGAGCTGGTGGGAGGCGAGCGACAGCTCGTGCGAAACGTTCGACAGCACGTCGCTCACCGTACCCGCCTGTCGCAGGCGGGCCTCGACGTCCGGCCTGAGTTTCGGAAGCGGCCGCGACTCGAGCAGCAGGTCGACGTAGGCGCGGTATCCGCGGTCCGTGGGCACGCGGCCGGACGACGCGTGCGGCTGGTGCACGTAGCCCAGCGCCTCCAGGGTCGCCAGCACGTTGCGGACGGTTGCCGACGACCAGCCGAAGCCGCCGTGCCGCGTCAGCCAGAGCGAGGAGACCGGGTCGCCCCGGTCGATGTACTGCCTGACCAGGCCCGCGAGAATCCGCCGTGACCGATCGGACAACTCGCCATCGTACGGAGTCTCGCGCGCTGTATGAGGAGCCATGGCCCGGCTGGAACTGCCGACATTATAGCAGCCCGACCCGGATGGCAGCCCGACCCGGGTGCGCCGTCACTCTCTGGCCAGGACCGTCTCGGGCCGGCGCCCGGGCGGGTTCCAGCGCAGTGCCTCGACGTTGCCGGGGCCGTTCGTCCCGGCCGCGAGCTTCCCGTACTTGACGGCGATCAGCTCGGCCAGAATGCTGACGGCGATCTCCTGTGGTGTCACCGCGCCGAGGGCCAGTCCGACGGGCGCGTGCACGTGCTCCAGGCGATCGTGGGCGACACCTTCCGCATGCAACGCGTCGTAGAGCCGCGCGACCTTCGCCCGGCTGCCGATCAGGCCCAGATACCGGAGCTCGTGGGGCAGCAGCGCCCGCAAGGCGTCGAGGTCGTAGCGGTGGCCGCGGGTGAGGATGACGACGTAGGCGTTCGCCGTGAAGCTCGCCTGCGCGAGCCAGCCCGGAATGGCGTCCACCGCAATCTCGACCGCATCGGGGAAGCGCTCGCGGTTGGCGAACTTCTCCCTGTCGTCGAGCACGTGCACGTGGAACCCGACGTCGCCGGCAGCCCGGGCCAGATGGTACGCGACGTGCCCGGCGCCCACGAGATACAGGTGCGGGGCCGCCTCGAGCGGCTCGATGTAGACCTCCATCTGACCGCCGCATATCAGCCCGGATTCTTCCGCTATGTCGTCCGACAGCTCGTAGCGCACGATCTCGGACTTGCGCGTCTGCAGGGCCTGGCGCGCCTTCCAGAACGCGTCGTTCTCGTAGCATCCGCCGCCGATGGTGCCGACCATCCTGCCATCGGCGAACACGACCATCTTCGCCCCGACGCGCTGGGGCGTGGAGCCCTCGGTGCGGATGATGGTCACGAGCGACGCGGGCTCGCCCAGTCGCAACGCCTCGCCAACAGCGTGAAAGACCTCTTCGTTCATTGCGGCTTGCCGGAAGTCCTTTGGCTGGTTGATTATACCGTGAGCAGCCAGTGCTGGCCGACTCCGAGTGGCAGGTTGTCGAGCAACCGGTCGACGACGTGCGGACCGAAGCGGTTGAGGAAGTAGACGAAGGAGACCGCACGTTCCTGGGGCGCCCCGCCCGGAAACGCCTGGGCGCGGGCCCGGTGAAACTGCCGGCGCAACGTGGTGTCCCGTCGCTTCGCCGCCTGGACGATCTTGCCGCGCAGGTTGCGCAGGTCGCGTTCCATGCGCTCCCGGGTGGTGCGCACGGCGCCGACCAGCGTCGGGTCGATGGCCGGCACGCCTTCCGCGATTCCTTCCAGCTCGGCGCCGATGCTGCGCTCGGCGGCCGCGACCGCCGCTTCGACCGCGGGCGGCAGCTGCGCGCTGACGAGCCGGTTCAAGGCGCCGTCGTCCCTGGCCTGCAGGGTGTCGAGGCCGACATCGTAACGGGTGAGAAACCGCACCGCGCCGTGGTCCAGTATCGTCGCGCTGAGGCGCGGATACACCAGCGGCATCGATATCTCGAACAGCCGGTACACCTCTCGGAGCTGCCCGAGATAGGCCAGCTCGTGCGGTCCGGTCACGTAGGCGATCGTGGGAAACAAGGTGTCCTGCACGATCGGCCGCAGCAGGACGTTGGGGCTGAACATGGCCGGCTGCTCGCGAACCAGATCGTGCAGCACGTCCGGCGCGAGCAGAGCGTCGCCCAGGGCAAAGGCGCCGTCCCGTAGGCGAATGGGCCGGCGCTCGCCGTCCAGGTGGAACAGGGCGACCGCGTCCTCGGCCGGTTGCACCTGTGTGTGGTAGCCGCGCTCCGACAGTTGCGCCCCGGCTGCAGCCGCCAGCCGCGACGTCTCACCGCGCAGTCGCAGCTCCCGGTCGAACACCGGCCGGGCCAGCGGTTTGGCCGCGGGATCGGACGCATCGAACACGACCAGGCCGCGGTCGCCGAGCACGCAGTCGAGCCACCGGCTGAACGCCTCGACCAGCCCGGTGCCGGGCGCGTACGACGCGGCGAGGCGCTCAAGAATCGCTGCGGAGAACTCCGTCGACGGAAGGGCCTGTCGGAGCTGATCGAGCAGCATGCCGACAGTCTCCGGCAGACGCACGGCCGAGCTCGGCCGGCCGGCTTCCGAGGCGAGGTCCAGGGCGATCCGGTGCAGCTCGAGGTCGTCGTCGAGGATCTGGCAGGCGCGGACCTCGTCGAGGTCGTGGTCCTCGGCGTCCACCCAGAAAACCGGCACCGCAGCCACCCCGTGGTCGGATTCCACCCGCCGCGCGAGGGCGATGGCGGTGAGCGCCTTGAGCAGCGTGTAGAGCGGCCCGCCGAACAGTCCGGCCTGTTGTCCCGTGAGGATCGCGACGGTACCCGTCGCCCCGAGACGTTCGGCCGCGGCCAGCGCGGCCGGGGGCGCCCCGCGCGTCCGCAGCTGGTTGGTCAGGACGTCGGCGATATCCGTCGCGCGGCCTGCCGCCTGCCGGGCCTCGATGGCCTCGCGCCAGCTCCCGGGCGCCGTGGGCGGACCGGGATAAAATTTCTCGAGGCGGTCGAACGCATGACAGTAGTCGCGCGTGAATGGTGTGGCCCACGACAGTTGGCGAAGGTCGATGGCGGAGTTGAACGGTGTCGCCGAGGGAGTCGGCGTTTCGGCAGGCACTTCCCCGGTACTCTTTCAGACGGGTTCGGGGCTGTCAAGACGCGCGCCGGGCCCTTTGAGCGCCCGCAGTTCCGTGGTAGCATCGTACGACCTGTAGTCCGTGGCGAGACGCCCGCTGCACTCGACCGGTGATGCATCCCGCACGAACAGAGACGGCTAGCCCGTAGGAGCTCCGCCGCTGACAACCGACGACGCGGATGCACGAAGCACTCCCGGTGCATTCGGCCCCTTCCGTGTGATGCATCAGATCGGGGCCGGCGTCCTGGGCCCGGTGTTTCGCGCCTACAATCCGCCTCACGATCGCCCGTTCGCCGTCAAGGCGTTCCATATCGACATCACACCCGAGCAGGCGGAGGCGCTGACCGAGCGCTTCGGACAGCTGGTCACCGCGGGCTCGTTCCACCCGGGGGTAGTGCCCGCGACCGCCGTCGGCATTGATGACGGCGTGCTGTATCTCGCGCAGGAGTACGTCGCCGGCGAGTCCCTCGATGCTGTCATGCGGGACTACGCGCCGGCCGCGCTGGAGAAGGCGCTGCCCTTGATCGACCGGGTCGCCGGAGCGATCGACGCCGCGCACGCGCGCGGCGTGCAGCACGGCGGGCTGCATCTTCGCGACATCTTCGTCTCGCCCAGCGGCGGCCGCGTGACCGGCTTCGGCGTCGTTGCGGCGCTCGAGGAGGTCGGCGTCAGCGGGCCCATCCGCCGGCCCTATACCGCGCCCGAAATGGTCGCGCGCCGCCCTTGGGGCCCGGCTGCCGATCGGTTCGCGCTCGCCGCCGTCGCCTACGAGCTGCTGACGGGCAAGCGGGCAGCCGGAACGGGAGCGCAGGTCGCCGCCAGGCTCGCCGACCTCGACGAGGTCGAGGACGTCGAGTCGCTGCAGGCGGTGTTCGAGACGGCCTTGGCCGATGGTCCGGACAGCCGCTACGCGAGCGCTGCGCGCTTCGCGGCGGATCTGCACGCCGCCGTGGGCGTGCCCTTCGACGAGGAGGCCCTCGAGCTGGCGCCGTTCCCGCTGCCCGAGAGGGAAGCGGTGGCCGCCGGCCCGGCCGAACGGCCGGAGGACAAGGAATCGGCCGGGGAAGCCGCCGCTCCGGCCGCGGAGATCCGTATCGACCCGTTGCCCGGCGAGGCGGAGCGGGCCGTCGCGGACGACGAGCGGGGCCTCGAGGCCGAGCCTGCCGAGGACCTCGCGGGCGCGCAGCGCGATGCGGTGGAGTGGGAACCCGAACCGGATTCGGAGCCCGAGCCGGGACCGGAGCCCGAGCCGGGACCGGAGTTCGAACCGGAGTTCGAGGCGGAACCGGATGCCGAGCCCGGACCGGAAACCCGGAGCCCGGCGCCCTCCCTGTTCGCCGAGACTGCGCTCGACCGGGAGATCGGGTTCGAGCCCGAGCTCGACGAGGCGCGCGAAGAAGACGAGGCGCGCGAAGAAGAGGTCGCGGTGCCGACGCTGCCTGCGGCGGGACTCCTCGACGAGCGGGATCTGCTCGACCACGTGGATGATCCCGAGGCGTCGGACGATCGAGGATGGGCGGCGGCGGAAGTCGAGGCGGCCGCCGGCGACGACGATGTACCGTACCGGCCCTGGGCCTCCGGATCGGTGCTGGCAGTCGCCGTGGTGCTGTCCGTCGGCGCGCTCGCCGCGTACCTGGTCGGCCTGCGGCTGGGCGGCGATCAGGGGCTGGGAAACGGTCGCAGCGCAGGCCAGGAGCTGGGGGCGCCGGCAACCGGCGGCGCTGGCGGCCCGGCACGCGAGGCGGCGAACGTCGCGGCCTCGCCGCCACGCGCGGCCGGCATGACCGATTCGGCGGCGGCGGAGCGGGCGCCCACACCCGAGCCGGTGCGCGCACCGGCGCCGCCACTGGCGCCGGCGCCGGTGCCTCCGCCCCTTGCCGGGGCGGCCGTGCCGCCGCCTGCAGCCCGCGAGGACGCGGCGGCCACCGCGCCGCCGCCAGTGCCCGCCGCGGGGTGGCTGCTGGTCCGCACCGAACCGCCCGGAGCGACGGTGACCGTCGATGGCGTCGACCGGGGCCGCACGCCGCTGGCGCTCAGCGACATGCCGTTCGATACCTACCGCGTCGAGGTGAGTCGCGAGGGGTTCCAGTCCCAGGCCAGGGAGCTCACATTGTCCCCGGCCGCAACCGTCGCGTCGCTGGCGATCGAGCTGCCGCGAGGAGCCGATCCACCGCCCGCTCCGGTGGTCGGCGCCATCATGGTCGAGTCGCGGCCGCCGGGCGCCAGGGTCGTCATCGACGGGCGCGAGGTCGGGACCACGCCGACCGTCGTCTCCGACGTGGCGGCCGGCATGCACAGCCTGCGCATCGAGTTGGACGGCTATCAGCCGTGGGTGACGTCCGTCGATGTTCCGGCGTCGGGCCAGGCGCGGGTCGGCGCATCCCTGGAACACCTTCCCGAACGATGAACGCGATTCTGGCGCTCGAGAACGGTACCTGGTACCGCGGCACGGCGGCCGGGGCGGAAGGCTCCACCCGCGGCGAGGTGGTGTTCAACACCAACATGACAGGGTACCAGGAGGTGCTGACCGACCCGTCGTACGCGGGCCAGATCGTGACGATGACCTGCCCCCAGATCGGGAACTACGGCGTGGCCGCGGCCGACACCGAGTCCGATCGCCCGCAGGTTGCCGGATTCGTTGTGCGCGAGGCGTCGCCCGTCGCGAGCAACTGGCGCGCCGAGACGACCCTGCAGAGCTACCTCGTCGAGCACGGCATCGTCGCGATCACCGGCGTCGACACGCGCGCGCTGACCCGGTTGTTGCGCACCGCCGGCGTCATGCGCGGGGTCATCGCCACCGGCGCGGTCGACCCGGAGGCGCTGATTGCCGAGGCGCGCAACGCGCCCACGATCGAGGGCGCCGATCTGGTCCGCCGCGTGACATGTGCCGAGCCGGCCGAATGGGAGCCGCCGCCGGACGAGTCGCCCGCGGAGTTCTGCCTCGCGCCGGCCCGCCGCGCCGGCCGCCCGTTCCGGATCGCCGCCTACGACCTGGGGATGAAGCGGAACATCCTGCGGCGCTTCGCGGCCTACGGCTGCCGCGTGACGGTGTTCCCGGCGCACACGCCGGCCGAGACGCTGCTGGCGTCCGACCCCGACGGGGTCTTCCTGAGCAACGGGCCGGGTGACCCCGCTCCGCTCGACTACGCGATCGCCAACGCCCGGAAGCTGATCGATGCCGACGTCCCGGTCTTCGGGATCTGCCTGGGGCACCAGGTGCTCGGCCTGGCGCTCGGCGCCCGGACCTACAAGCTGAAGTTCGGCCACCGGGGAGGCAATCACCCGGTCAAGAACCTGGCCACCAGCAAGGTCGAGATCACCTCGCAGAATCATGGCTTCGCGGTGGACAGCGAGTCGGTGCCCGGCGACGTGGAGGTGACCCATGTCAACCTCTACGACCGGACGATCGAAGGGCTGCGCCACAAGCGCCGTCCGGTCTTCTGCGTGCAGTACCACCCGGAGGCTTCGCCGGGACCGCACGACGCCGACTATCTCTTCTCCGAGTTCATGGGGGTCATGGAACGCAGGAGCGCCCGCTAGCCAACCATGCCTCGAACCGACATCAAGCGGGTGCTGATCATCGGGTCCGGTCCGATCGTGATCGGGCAGGCCTGCGAATTCGACTACTCGGGCTCGCAAGCCTGCAAGGCGCTGCGGAGCGAGGGCCTCGAGGTCGTCCTGATCAACAGCAACCCCGCGACGATCATGACCGACCCGGAGGTAGCCGACAGGACGTACGTCGAGCCCCTGACCTGGGAGATGGCGCGCGCCGTCATCGAACGCGAGCGCCCCGATGCGCTGCTGCCGACGGTCGGGGGGCAGACCGCGCTCAACCTCGCGGTCGAGCTGGCGGAACGCGGCACGCTCGACGAGTTCGGCGTGCAGCTCATCGGTGCGTCGATCGAGGCGATCAAGGTCGCCGAGGATCGGTTGCAGTTTCGCGAGGCGATGACGTCAATCGGCATCGAGGTTCCGGCCAGCGAGTACGCGCGCTCGCTCGACGAGGCGCTGGCGTGCGGCGAGCGGTTCGGCTTTCCCGTGATCATTCGGCCCTCGTTCACGCTGGGCGGCGTCGGAGGGGGAATCGCCTACAACATCGAGGAGTTTCGGGAGCTGGCGGGCCGCGGCATCGAGCTGAGCCCGGTCCACGAGATTCTCGTCGAGGAGTCCGTGATCGGCTGGAAGGAGTTCGAGCTCGAGGTGATGCGCGACGCCGCGGACAACTTCGTGGTCGTCTGCTCGATCGAGAACATCGACCCGATGGGCGTCCATACCGGCGACAGCATCACCGTGGCGCCGGCGCTCACGCTGACCGACAAGGAATACCAGCGCATGCGGGACGCCGCGCGCCGGATCATTCGGCGCGTCGGCGTCGAGACCGGCGGGTCGAACATCCAGTTCGCGGTCAATCCGGACGACGGCCGGATGGTCGCGATCGAGATGAACCCGCGCGTGTCGCGGTCGTCGGCGCTGGCCTCGAAGGCCACCGGCTTTCCGATTGCCAAGATCGCGGCGAAGCTGGCCCTCGGCTACTTGCTCGAGGAGATTCCCAACGACATCACCCGTCTGACGCCGGCCTCGTTCGAGCCGACGCTCGACTACGTGGTCGTGAAGATCCCCCGCTGGGCATTCGAGAAGTTCCCGCAGGCGGACCGCACCCTGACGACGCAGATGAAGTCGGTCGGCGAGGTCATGGCGATCGGCCGCACGTTCAAGGAGGCGTTCCTCAAGGGGATCCGTTCGCTCGAGCTCGGTCGCGCAGGTCTCCTGTTCGACCGCGGCCACGCCGCCGCGGAGGACGATGACGCGAGACGGCTTCAGCAGCAGCTCGTGTCGCCGACCGACCGCCGCATCTGGGCGATATTCGAGGCCATCGAGCGCGGCTGGACGATCGAGCGACTTCATGCGTCGACCCACATCGACCGGTGGTTCCTGACCCAGTTCGCCGAGCTGGTGGAGCTGCGCCGGTCGGCAGGTGTGGTCGACTGGCGGGAGATGTCCGTCGACCTCCTCCTCGCGCTGAAGCGGAGCGGCGTCGGCGACGAGGAGCTGGGGCGCATAACCGGTGTCGAGCCCCAGGTGGTCGCGGCGCGCCGGGCCGAGGAGGGCCTGCACGCAGCCTACAAGCGCATCGATACCTGCGCCGCCGAGTTCGAGTCGTTCACGCCGTACCTGTACGGCACGTACGAGGCCGAGTGCGAGGCCGAGCCGAACGCGCGGCCGAAGGTCGTCATCCTGGGGAGCGGCCCCAACCGGATAGGGCAGGGCATCGAGTTCGACTACTGCTGCTGTCACGCGGCGTTCGCGTTGCGCGACGAGGGGTTCGAGACCGTCATGATCAACTGCAACCCGGAGACGGTCTCGACCGACTACGACACGGTCGACCGCCTGTACTTCGAACCGCTGACGCTGGAGGACGTCGAGGCGGTCATCGCCCGCGAGCGTTCCGGCGGCGGCAGCGTCGCGTGCATCGTGCAGTTCGGCGGACAGACGCCGCTCAAGCTCGCGCTCGATCTCCAGGCCGCCGGCGTCGACATCGTCGGCACCTCGCCGGATTCGATCGATCTGGCGGAGGACCGCAAGCGTTTCGCCCGGCTGTTATGGGATCTGGGGATTCCCCAGGCACGTAGCGGCATCGCCACGTCCCGCGCCGAGGCGCGCGAGGTGGCGGAGTCGATCGGATATCCGCTGATCGTGAGGCCGTCCTACGTGCTGGGGGGGCGCGCGATGGCCATCGTCTACGACCCAGCCACCCTCGACCGGTACATGATCGAGGCGGTGGACGCGTCACCGGAGCACCCGGTTCTGGTCGACAAGTTCCTGGAGGACGCGTTCGAGCTCGATGTCGATGCGGTAGCCGATGCAACCGGCGCGGTCGTCATCGGCGGCATCATGGAGCACATTGAGGAGGCCGGCATCCATTCGGGCGACAGCTCCTGCGTCGTTCCCCCGTATCTCGTGCCCGAACGGCACCTGACCGTGATCCGCGACTACACGCGGCGCGTGGCGCGGGCGCTGAAGGTGGTCGGGCTCCTCAACATCCAGTTCGCCATCAAGGACGACACCGTCTACATCCTGGAGGTCAACCCGCGCGCCTCGCGGACGGTCCCGTACCTGTCGAAGGCAACCGGCGTGCCGCTCGCCAAGGTGGCAGCGCGCGTCATGGTCGGCAAGAGCCTGGCCGACCTCGATCTGGTGTGCGATCTCGATGTCGCCGGCGTCTTCGTCAAGACCCCCGTCTTCCCGTTCGTGCGCTTTCCCGGGGTCGACTCGATTCTGGGCCCCGAGATGAAATCGACCGGCGAGGTGATGGGTGCCGCGTCGAGCTTCGGCGCCGCCTTCGCCAAGGCCCAGCTCGCCGCCGGCCAACGCCTGCCGGATGCCGGCCGGGCGTTCATCAGCGTGAACGACGAGGACAAGCCGAACGTGGTTCCGATCGCCCGCGGTCTGGCGGAGCTGGGATTCCAGTTGCTGGCCACGCGCGGCACGGCCGCCTATCTCCGCGCGCACGATCTCGACGCCGAGGTCGTCTTCAAGGTCAACGAGGGCCGCCCGCACGTCGGGGACCGCCTCCTCAACCGGGAGGTCGATCTCGTGATCAACACGCCGCTCGGGCGCGAGTCGTTCTTCGACGACCTGACCATGCGGCGGATCGCCATGATGCTCGGCGTGCCGTGCATCACGACGCTGACCGGCGCGTCCGCCACCGTGAGCGCCATCCGCGCCCTTCGCTCGGAGGAGCTGAGCGTCCTGCCCCTGCAGGAGTACCACAAGCGCACGGCAACGCCGAGCTCGTAACGGCGGCCGACCGCCGCCGGCTCTCGTCATCTGCCACGTCTCCCCGGCCGGCGGGTAGCGGATTCTGCCCGGCCTCCCGCGGCAGGTTGCGCTCGCCGCGAACCCCGGCCTGCCGCCGCGGGCGGCGGGCAGGTTGCATCGGACACGGGCATGCGCTGCCCGGCGCTGCTCCCGGCGCTCACCTTTCTGTCCGGCGCCGCCATTGGTGGGCGGTTCCCCGAGTTCGCCGCGCCGCTCGCGCTGCCGGCCAGCGTGCTGGTCTGGAGCTGCGCGCTCGCGGCGCTGGCGCTGGACGCGCGGCGTCCGTTCATGCTGGCGGCCGCATTCGGCTTCACCCTGGCCGGATTGCTGCTCGGAGCGCAGGCGGCGGCCGCCGCCGCCGCGCCGAGCCTCGGAAGTTGGCACGCGGGCTGGCGGGAGCGACGCGACCAGGCCGAGGTCGTCGTCGTGCAGGGGCGCCTCGTGCGCGATGCGACGCCGACCGATTTCGGCGCCCGCCTGCTGGTCAGTGTGGAGCACGTCCGTGACGGCGGGCGAGATCGCCCGGTGTCCGGCGGCGTCCGGGTGACGGTGGGCGGAAGCTACGTCGACGAGCGCGTGCGCCACTGGGTCGCGGTCCGGCGGGTCCGGATGCCGGTCGCGTTCCGCCGGGCGCCCCGCTTCCTGAACCCGGGGGTGGCCGACCAGGAGCGGGTCCTGATGCGGCGCGGCGTCGCGCTGCTGGGCTCGGTCAAGAGCGCGCTGCTCGTGGACGTCGTCGAGGCCGGGCCGGTCTGGCAGGAGGCGTCGGCCGCGGCCCGTGCGTTCGTTCGCCGTGCCGTCGGAGCCGCGGTGGGGCCGCACGACCGGCGTTCCGCCGGCATCGTGACCGCGATCCTGATCGGCGACCGGGCCGGCCTCGACACCGAGACTCGGCGCCGGCTGCAGGCAGGCGGCACGTTCCACGTCATCGCCATCTCGGGCGGCAACATCGCGATTCTGACGAGCGTGCTCCTCGCTGTCATGCGTCTGGCCGGCGTACCGCCGCGAGCCGCCGCCATCGGCGCCCTCACGTGCCTGCTGGCGTACTGGCAGATCGTCGGATCGGAGGCGTCCGTCGCCCGCGCGACGTTCGTGGCGTCCATGTTTCTCGCGGCGCGAGCCGCCGATCAGCGCACGTCGCCGCTCAACACGCTGGCGCTGTCGGCCATCTGTCTGGTGGCGGCAGCGCCGCTGGCGTTGGCCGATACGGGCTTTCTCCTCACGTTCGGCGCCACGCGCTCGGGATTCTCGTCGGCGTGCCGCGCATCCTCGGCTGCGCGCGCAGGCTGCCGCTCCCGCAGGAGGGGTGGGCGATGCGCGCGCTACTGGCGCCTGCGGGGCTGCTGGCCGCCACCGTCTGTGCGGAGCTCGCGCTGCTGCCGGTCGCGGCGTCGGCGTTCTCGCGCGTCACCGCGCCCGGGCTGATCCTCAACTTCGCCGCCATACCGCTGATGACGGTGACGCAGGTTGCCGGCCTGCTGGCGGTCGGGGCGACCGGGGTGTCCACCGCCGCCGCGGCCGTATTCGGCCAGGTCGCGCATCTCGCCACGACCGGGATCGTCATGTCGGCCCACCTGGTGGACGTGCTCCCGCAGCTCGCGCGGCGGGTGCCGCCGCCGGGACCGCTGCTGACGATCGGCTACTACGGCGACTGGGGGCTCGCGCTGGCTGCCGGCCGCTGGCCGCTGGCCCGGGCGGCGGGCGCGGGTCTGGCCGCGGCGACCGGCGTCGCGCTGGCCGTCGGGGTGACGTCGGGCGCCGGTGGACGCACCTGCCCGGGCGAGTCGTCGGTCCGCGCGTTGTTCCTCGACGTGGATCAGGCCGACTCGACGCTCGTGCAGTTCCCGACCGGCGAGTCGTTGCTGGTGGACGCCGCGGGCGTGCCGTGGGGAAACTCCGCGGTGGGCGAGCGCGTCATCGCGCCGGTGCTGTGGCGGGCGGGAGTGCGCAGGCTCGATTACCTGGTCTTGACGCACGGCGATCCGGACCACGTGGGCGGCGCCGAGGCCGTGCTCGGCGACTTCCGGCCGCGGGAGGTCTGGGAAGACGTGCCGGTGCCGCGATCGGCGCGGCTGCGCCGCCTGAAGACGCTCGCGCTCGGTCACGGCGCGGTCTGGCGCACGTTGCAGGCCGGCGAGATGCTGCGGATCGGAGAGGTGCAGGTCGCCGTATGGCATCCGCCGGCCCCGGAGTGGGAGCGGCAGCGCGTGCGCAACGACGACTCACTCGTGCTTGAGATTCGGCACCGCGACGTCTCGTTCGTGCTGCCCGGCGACATCGGCGCCGATGTCGAGTCGAGGCTTGCCATGGTGATGCCGCCGGCCGCGCGGCGCGTGCTCAAGGTGTCCCATCATGGGAGTCTCACCTCGAGCTCGCCAGCGTTCCTCGACGCGCTCGACCCGACGGTGGCCATCATCAGCGCCGGTCGCGACAACCGATTCGGTCATCCTGCACCCGCGGTTGTCCGGCGCTACCAGGAGGCCGGCGCCGTCATCCGCCAGACGGGGCGGGCCGGGGCGATCGAAGTCTGCTCCGACGGCGAGGATATCCGCGTCCGGGCGGCGGGCGACCCGGCGGACTGACGGGCTGATGATCATTGCTCCGTGCGCTTGATCGCGGTCCACGTCTGATCCATCTCGTCCGCCGAGACGTTCCGCAGGGCTCTGCCGCGAGCCCGAAAGCTCTGTTCGAGCGCGGCGAACCGGTCCGAGAACTTGCGGGTCGCGCGGCTCAGCGCCCCTTCGGGCTCGATGCCGAGGTGGCGCGCGAGGTTCGCGACCGCGAACAGCAGATCGCCGATCTCGTCCTCGATGGCGTGCGGCGCGCCTTGCCCGATGGCAGCCTCCACCTCGGACAGCTCCTCGCGCACCTTGCGGAGCACCTCGTCCGGCCGTGTCCAGTCGAAGCCGACCGTGGCCGTCCGCTTGCCGATGCGATACGCGCGCAGCAGCGCCGGAAGGGTCGGCGGAACGCTTCCGAGGAGGCTCGGGGCTTGCCCCGCCGCTTCCCGCTCGCCGGCCTTGATCTCCTCCCAGCGTCGCTTCACATCGGCTGCGGTCAGCCCCCCCGCGCCCGCTCTCTCGCCGTCGCCGAATACGTGAGGATGCCGACGGATCAGCTTCGTCGCGGCTGCGTCGAGGGCGTCGGCGATGGTGAACTGTCCCTCTTCGGCGCACAGCTGCGCCAGGAAGATCGCCTCGAAGATCAGGTCGCCCAGCTCGTCGCACAACGCCGCGGTATCCGCCCGGTCTATCGCGTCGAGCACCTCGTAGGCCTCCTCGAGAACGAACGGACGGAGCGAGGCCAGCGTCTGCTCCCGGTCCCACGGGCACCCGTCGGGAGCACGCAGCGTGCGCATGATGTCGACGAGCCGTTCGAACTTCGCGCCGATGGGCGGGTCGGCCGGCTCGGGCATGGTGGCTGGTATGCTAGCATGCGGCTTGGCCGTGTCTTCCCCGGTGTCGTTCAGCGCATTCGTGGTGTCGCTCGCCACGACCGCCGGCGTGCACTGCGGCGACATCGGCGATCCGCAGTCCGGTGCGAGGCGCCGCGCCTCGATGCTGCCGGTCGCGCCAGCGAGCTGCTGGCGCTGCTCAGGGGCAAGACCCACGGGAACCTGACCGCGGACGCTGAATCCTGACTCGTGCGCGTGACATTCCTGGGGACCGGGACATCGACCGGCGTTCCGGTCATCGGGTGTGATTGCGATACCTGCACGTCGGTCGATACGCGGGACCGCCGCTGGCGTCCGTCGGTGCACCTCCACCTCGACGCCGGGTTGTCCGTTCTGATCGACGCGTCTCCCGACCTGCGGGCGCAGGCCTTGCGGTTCCAAATCGACCGGGTCGACATGATCCTGTTGACCCACAGCCACGCCGACCACGTCCTCGGCCTCGACGACGTGCGCATCTACAACTTCCGGCAGGGCGGGGCGATTCCCTGCTACGGCGATGCCCGCACCCTGGCAGACGTGCGCAGAATGTTCGCGTACGTCTTCGACCCGGCCACGCCGCGCGGCGGCGGCCTGCCCCAACTCGCGTTATGGGAGCTGTCGGGGCCGTTCTCCGCTGCCGGCCGGACGTTCGTCCCGATCCCGCTCCGGCATGGGAGGCGTCCGGTGCTGGGCTACCGCGTCGGGACGTTTGCCTACCTGACCGATTGCAGCGACATCCCGGCCGTTTCCTGGCCCCTGCTTCGCAACCTCGACGTGCTGGTCCTCGACGCCCTGCGGCGCCGGCCGCACACGACGCACTTCAACGTGGAGGGGGCGGTCGAGGCGGCGCGGCGCATCGGGGCGCGGCGCACCTACTTCACGCACATGGCGCACGACCTGCGGCACGCCGTCACGTGCGAGCGCTTGCCGCCCGGGATGTGCCTGGCTCACGACGGGCTCGTGCTGGACGCGGACGAGCGGACGAGCGAGGCGACGTGCCGCGCCGCCGCCGCCAGCCTCGGGTCGATCGGACTATGATCGAAGGTCGATCGTGGACATCATTCACTATCCTGGCGACTCCTGCCCTCCGCAGTGGACGCAGACCGTCCTGGCCCTCGGCAACTTCGACGGGCTGCACAGGGGGCATGCAAAGATCCTCGAGCGGGTGCGGCGCCGCGCGCAGGAGCAGGCCGCGACGGCGGCGATCCTGACCTTCGATCCGCATCCGCCCCGGGTCGTGCGGCCGGACCGGGCGCCCGCGCTCCTGATGACGCTCGACCAGAAGCTCGACTGTCTCGCGCAGGCGGGGATGGACGGGGTCGCGATCGTGCGGTTCACGCCCGAGCTTTCGCGCTGGGAGCCCGAGACGTTCGTACGCAATGTCCTGGTGGAGTGGCTGTGCGTCTCCGAGGTGTGGGTGGGCGACAACTTCCTGTTCGGCCACGACCGGAGCGGCAACTTCTCCCTGCTGCGATCGCTCGGCGCGCGCCTCGGGTTTCGCGTCGAGAAGGTTGCCCCCGTGCGCTACAAGGAGTTCGTGGTCAGCAGCACGCGGATCCGACGTCTTGTCGACGAAGGGGACGTCGACGAAGCCGGGGCGCTGCTCGGCCACCACTACTTCATCGACGGCGAGGTGGTGCCGGGGGCCGGGCGCGGGCACGCGCAGGGGTTTCCCACGGCGAACCTCCGGACGGAGAACGAGATCCTGCCGCCGGACGGCGTGTACGCGTCGACCGTCACGGTCGATCGGGTCATTCATCCGGCGGTGACCAACGTCGGGCTCCGTCCCACCTTCGAAATGAACGGGGAGCGTGTCGTGGAAGCGCACCTATTCGACTACGATGACGATCTGTACGGTCGCCGGGTGCGCCTCGCGTTCATCTGCCGCCTGCGCGGGGAACGGGCCTTTCCCGATGCGCGTGCCCTGCAGCGCCAGATCGCCGCGGATTGCGAGGAGGCGCGGGCGCTCTTCGGCCGCATGTCGCTGTAGCGGTGAAGCATGGTTGACGGGCCGCCGGTGGGTGCCGGACCGCTTCGACTCGAGCTGACGGTTCCCTGCGATCTGCGGTTTCGACCCCTGCTGGAGGTCATGTGCGAGCGGATGGCCAGCTACGTCGGCTACCCGCGAGTCGAAGCCAGAACGGTGGCCGAGACGGTGGCGCAGGCCACCGCCGGTGCGTTCAGCGAGAGCGGGCCGCGGGCGTACGCGAGCCTGAGCCTGAGCTTCGCGACCAGCGATCGGGAAATGGAGATCCGAGTCCGCTACCTCGGTAACGATCAGGCCCGCCGGGCCGGGCAGCCCGGCATCGAGTGCTGCACGTTGACTAGGCCCCTGCCGGGCCGATCCCTTTAGAGACCGTGCTGCTCTACAACACGCTGACCCGCCGTCAAGATACGTTCGCGCCCGCACACGGCGGCACCGTGCGCATGTACGCGTGCGGGCTGACCGTCTACGCGCGGGGCCATATCGGCAACTTCCGCACTTTCGTCGCCCTCGACGTGCTGCGGCGGACGTTGCGGCATGTCGCGGGATTCGACGTCCGGCAGGTGGTCAACTTCACCGACGTCGACGACAAGACCATCCGTGCCTCGCGGTCGGCAGGGGTTTCCCTGCGCGAGTACACCGACCGCTACATCGCCGCGTTTCGAGAGGACGCGGGCGCGCTCGGCATCGAGCCGGTCGAGGAGTACCCGCGGGCGACAGACGAAGACAATCTCCGCGCCATGGTGGACATGGTCAAGGCGCTCGAAGCGCGCGGACATGCCTATCGGAGCGACGGATCGGTCTACTTCGCGATCGCGACGCTGCCCGAGTACGGCCGCCTGGCACGCCTGGATCACGACGGGATCAAGCCCGGCGTCAGGATTGACGCCGATCAGTACGCCAAGCAGGATGCCCGTGACTTCGTGCTGTGGAAGGCGACCGAGCCCGGCGAGCCGACCTGGGATTTCGGCATCGGGCCAGGGCGGCCGGGGTGGCACATCGAGTGCTCGGCCATGGCGTTGCGGCTGCTCGGCGATCCGCCCATCGACATCCACGCCGGCGGGGTCGATCTGATCTTCCCGCACCACGAGAACGAGGTGGCGCAGTCGGAGGGGGCGTCGGGCAAGCCGTTCGCGCGCTTCTGGGTGCACGTCGAGCATCTCCTGATCGATCAGGGCGGCAAGATGTCGAAGTCCGAGGGCAACGTCCTCACGGTCCGCGACATCCTGGACCGCGGGCATCGCGCGTCGGCGCTGCGGTACGTCCTGCTGTCGACGCACTACCGGAAGCAGTTGCGGTTCACCTGGGGCAGCCTGGCGCAAGCCGAGGAAGCGCTGACGCGGTTGACGGACTGCCTGGCGCGCCTCGACGCGGTCGCGGAGGACGGCTCGCATCCGGCGCTCGGTGCGCGCGCCGCGGCTGCCCGGACAGCGTTCGCCGACATGCTGCGCACCGATCTCAACACGCCGGGCGCGTTGGGGGTGGTGTTCGAGCTCGTGCGCGACGTGAACGCCGCCATCGACGCCGGCGAGATCGGCAAGGGCGATGTGCGCCTGCTGCGCGAGGCGTTCGACTACTTCGATCGGGTGCTCGGGGTCATCGGCCTGCGAAGCGCCGAAGAGGCTGCGCCGCCGGTTCCCGTGGACGAGATCGAGCGGCTGGTCGCCGAGCGGCAGGCCGCCCGCCGGCGCAGGGACTTCGCGGTCGCCGACCGGATCCGAGCCGACCTCGAAGCGCGCGGAGTCGTTCTGGAGGACGGCGTCGCGGGCACCCGCTGGAAGCGGAGGTAGGCCCCGCCCGGCATCGGGCCTCTTTCTTGTATTTCTTTCCTGGGTGCCGACCCAGCACCAGTCGGAGCTCGGGAAGCAAGGCGAGGAGCTGGCCTGCCGCGAGCTGCGCCGCCGGGGGTACGCAATCCTTGCCCGCCGCTACCGCACGCGCCACGGAGAAATCGACATCGTCGCGATGGACGACGGCGTGCTCGTGTTCGTCGAGGTCAAGGCCCGTTCGGATCAGCGCTTCGGCAGTCCGCTGGCGGCGGTCACGAGCCTGAAGCAACGCAGGCTGACGCGCATGGCCCTCGACTACCTGGCCCGCAGCCGAACCGCCGGCGTCCCCTGCCGCTTCGACGTGGTGGCGGTCGACCTGGGGGAGGGGCGGCCGCGCGTCGAGGTCGTCACCGATGCCTTCGCCGCGGCCGGCCGTTGACACCGCGGACGGGCCGGCGGCGGGCTGTGGAGCCGCCCGCCGGACGAGTCGACGTGCCGGCTTGATGCGATGACGGCCGCATGGTACGCTGTCAGATGGCGGGCGGCTCGCGCCGTGGCTTCGGCGCGGGCTGCGGAGCGAGCGGGAATAACTCAGTGGTAGAGTGCGACCTTGCCAAGGTCGAAGTCGCGGGTTCGAATCCCGTTTCCCGCTCCATTCCTTCTTCCCGCCGCCGACTTCCTCCCAACGGCGCCGTCGCCAAGTGGTAAGGCAGAGGTCTGCAAAACCTCCATCCCCGGTTCAAATCCGGGCGGCGCCTCCAAATTCTGCCCGCCGCCGACCGAACTGGCCGGTGCGCCAGCGGCCGCGCTCGGGCTCCAAACGGCCCGATCGGGCGTATACTGGCGCAGTTTTCCGTGTTGCAGCCCGGCCGGGGTCGGCGCCGTAGAACGGCGCGGACTCCGGGAGGGTTGGTTGGGCGCCAAGCGGAGCCGCAAGGCGACGATGGGCGGGCCAGGGCAGTGTAGAGGGGGGCGCATGTCTGCCAGCAGGTGGATCGTCGTGGTCGGATTGTCGTTGCACTTCTCGGCACCCGTCGCTGCCCAGTCCGGCGACGACTTCGTCCCTGTCACGGACGTGATGCTGGAGGATCCGGCCCCGGGCGACTGGCTGTCGTGGCGCCGGACGACCGACGGCTGGGGCTACAGCCCCCTCGATCAGGTCGACCGCGGCAACGTGTCGGACCTGCGGTTGGTCTGGTCCCGCGCCCTGACGGAGGGCAGCCAGGAGGGAACGCCGCTGGTCTACGACGGCGTCATGTACATGCCGAACCCGAGGGACGTAATCCAGGCGATCGACGCGGTCACCGGTGACCTGCTCTGGGAGCATCGCCGCCCGCAGCCGGACGATCTCGCGCAGTTCGTCACGATAGGCACGACGACGAATCGCAACATCGCGATCTACGACAGGCTGATCATCAACACCAGCACCGACGACTACATCTTCGCGCTGGACGCAGTCACCGGACGCCAGGTCTGGGAGACCCGGATTCTCGACTACCAGGTGAACCCGGCCCATCAGACCTCCGGTCCGATCATCGCAGGCGGCAGGGTCGTGTCCGGCCGCGGCTGCATGCCGGACGGCGGCCCGGAGGCCTGCGTCATCACGGCGCACGATCCGCTGACCGGCCGCGAGCTCTGGCGCACCCAGCTGATTCCGCGTCCCGGCGAGCCCGGATACGAAACCTGGGGCGACGTGCCATACGAAGAGCGGGGCCATGTCGGCTCCTGGATGGCGCCCGCCTACGATCCCGAGCTCGACTTCGTCTACGTCGGCACCTCGGTGACCTCGCCGGCCCCGAAATTCATGCTCGGCGGCGTGGAGAACAAGCACCTCTATCACAACTCGACGCTCGCGCTGGACGCGGACACCGGCGAGATGGTTTGGTACTACCAGCACCTGAACGACCACTGGGATCTCGATCACCCCTTCGAGCGCCTCCTGGTCGACACGGCCGTGGCCCCGGACGCCGCCGCGGTGAGCTGGATCAACCCCCGGCTGCTGCCCGGTGAACGCCGCAGGGTGGTCACCGGCATCCCGGGCAAGACGGGCGTGGTCTACACGCTCGACCGCGAGACCGGCGAGTTCCTGTGGGCCACGCCGACCGTCACCCAGAACGTGATCAGCGGCATCGACGGCGCGACGGGAGCCGTGACGGAGAACCCGGAGCTGGTCTTCACGAGCCTGGGACAGCAGGTTCTCGCGTGCCCGACCTACCACGGCGGCAAGGACTGGGAGGCCGGCGCCTACAGCCCGCTGACGAATACGATGTACTTCCCGCTGCGCAACACCTGCGGGCGGATGCTGGCGGCCAGCACCGGTAGCGAGGACGATCTTGCCGTCGAGCTGTACGCGCTCGTCGTCCGCCACGAGCTGACGCCGGGCGAGGACCAGCTAGGGATGGTGCAGGCAATCTCGGCCGAGACGGGCGCGACGCGCTGGACCTACCGGCAGCGGGCCGCCACGATGTCGCTCGCGGCCACCGGCGGCGGCCTCATCTTCGGCGGGGACGTCAACGGGCGCTTCCGGGCGTTCGACCACGAAACCGGCGAGGTGCTCTGGGAGATCAACCTCGGGTCCTCGATCAGCGGCTTTCCGATGACCTACGCGGTCGACGGGCGGCAGTACGTCGCGATCAGCACGGGACCTTCCGGCAACTCGCAGGCGTTCTCCCTGCTGACCCCCGAGCTGCGCCCGAGCATCGGCAATAATCTCTTCGTGTTCGCGCTGCCAGAGCATGATAGTGTTCCGTAGTAGTTCCGTAGTAGTCCGTAGTAGTCCGTAGTAGTCCGTAGGGGGCCGACGGGGCCCCACATTTATGGGTGGAATTGCGGTCGCTGTTCCGAGTCTTTCCGTGCTCGGTTCGCCCGTTCCAGCTCCTAACGTGGTATATTCGTGGGGCGCAGAACGCAGCGGATACCCATGGCAGGACGACTCAGAGCCAAGCAGATCCCGACCCTGCGGCCGGGACGCCACGGCGACGGCGGAACGCTCTTCCTCGTCGTTGAGCCCAGCGCCCGGAGCCGCCACTGGGTGCAGCGGCTGACCGTCAACGGCAAGCGCCGCGACCTCGGTCTCGGCGGATACCCGTACGTCGGACTCGCCGAGGCGCGCGCGGCAGCCTTCGCCAACCGTCAGCTAGCACGCCGCGGCGGGGACCCGACGGCGGTCGTACGGCAGTCGAGGGCCCCGACGTTCTGCACGGCGTGCGAACGGGTCGAGGCCGGGGCCACGTGGAAGGGCGTGGGGGCCGAGAATCGGCGGCGTGCTCTGGAGCGGTACTGCGGCTCGATCATGGACCGGCGCATCGACCAGATCCGTCGGACCGACGTGATCGCCATCCTGGCCCCGGTCATGGCGGAGAAGCGGGCCACGGGATCGAAACTACACGGGTGGATCCGCGGGGCGCTGGCATGGGGCGTGGCCCGCGAGCACCTCGAGTTCAATGTTGCCGACGGCATCGGCGCGGCGCTGCCATCGGCGCGAAAGGCGAAGAGGCACCACGCGGCGCTGCCCTACTCGGAGGTGGGGGCGGCGTTGGACGCTATCACGGCTTGCACGGCGAGCGACGCGCTGAAGCTGTGTCTTCGGTTCATAATTCTGACGGCCGTTCGTTCGGGTGAAGCGCGGGGCGCCACGTGGAGCGAGATAGACCTGCAAGCGGCAGAGTGGCGCATACCGGAGGAGCGCATGAAGGGCGGCTGCGAGCATAGAGTGCCGTTGTCGCCCGCTGCGAAGGACACGCTGGAGCGTGCCAGGAGGCTGCACAGTCCGGCCGGCTGGTGTTTCCCGGCCCCGACGCGCGCGAGCAAACAAATGCACGCGACGACGCTGGCGCAGGTCGTGCGGACGATCTACGGGGGCCGTTGCACGGTGCATGGCTTCCGCTCGTCGTTCCGCGACTGGGCGAGCGAGCAGACCAGCGTGCCGCATGCCGTCGCGGAGGCGGCTCTGGCGCATCAGGTGGGAAGCGCCGTGGAGCGGTCCTACGCCCGGTCGGACCTGTTCGACAAGCGCCGCGACCTGATGGGCCGCTGGGCGGAGTTTGTGATCAAGGAGACCGCAAACTAACGAGTGCGAACCCCGCCCTTCGCGCGAGTGAGTGCGGTCATCGAGCACGCGCAGCAGATCGCCGGCATGCGTCGGCGAACACAACGAAGCGCTGCGACCGGATGTCGGATGCGATCACCGTCGACGAGATCGAGTGCATCGCGACCAGCCGTTCACCGATCGATCCGGTCGCGGTGTGTAGTGGCATGCTCGCATCGAGCAATCCGAACACAACAAGCGTCCTCATCGTCCTTCTGGACCTCCGTGGGGGGTCAGCCCGCTTCCAGAGCAAGCCGTTCCTTCAGATAGCCCCGGTGTGGCTGGTGGCGTGGTGGGCGGCTACCGACTCCGGCGGGCCTTCGGCGACGATGGCGCCGCCGTTCTTCCCACCTTCCGGTCCGAGGTCCACCATCCAGTCAGCGGCGCCGATGACGTCAGGATTGTGCTCGATGACGACCACCGTGTTGCCTCCCGCGATGAGCCGGTCGACGATGGCGAGCAGGCGGTCGATGTCGGCTGGATGGAGGCCGGTCGTCGGCTCGTCCATGACGTAGACGTTGCTGGTCCGGGTCAGCTCGGAGGCGAGTTTGAGGCGCTGCGCTTCGCCGCCCGAGAGGGTGGACAGCGACTGGCCGAGGCGCAGATAGCACTTGCCTACGTCGACCAGGAGCTGCAGGCCGCGTCCGATTCCGGCGCATCGTTTTCGCGGATCTTCGACTGACGCGAAGAAGCGGAGCGCGTCGGCGACGGTCATCTCCAGCACGTCGTGGATGGAACGCCCGTGGTAGGTCAGCTTCAGCACGTCGTCGCGGTACCGCCTGCCTTCGCAGACTTGCACTCCAGGCGCACATCGTCGAGGAACGAGAGCTCGACCTCCAGGAAGCCCCGGCCCTTGCACTTCGGGCACGAACCCCTGGCGTTGAAGCTGAAGAGCCCGGGCGAGACCCGGTTGGCGGCGGCGAACGCTCGCCGGATGGGGTCGAACACGCCGACGCAGGTGGCCGGGTTGGAACGAGAGGAACGCCCGACGGGGCGTTGATCGACGATGACCACCTCGTCGCCTCGTCGGCCCCCGGGCGGCCGGCGCCGGAGGGTGTCGATGAGCTCCGCCACCAGCGAGCTCTTGCCCGACCCGGCGACGCCGGTGACGCACGTCAGCACGCCCTTGGGGATCCGGACGGAGAGGTTACGCAGGTTGTTGGTGGAGGCGTTCTCGATGCGGAACGCGTCGTCGAACGTGCGGCGGCTGCGGCGCGGCCACCTGCTCGTTGAGGGCTCGCGATGTCGCGGTATCGGTGCCCAGCAGGTCCTCGAGACGGCCGCCGAAGACCAGCTCGCCGCCGCCGTCGCCGGCGCGGGGACCGATGTCCACGATCCAGTCCGCCGCGCGGATGACCGCTGGGTCGTGCTCGACGACGAGCACCGAGTTGCCGTGGTCACGCAGGCGTTGGAGCATGACGATGAGGTGATCGATGTCCCGCGGATGGAGCCCCACGGTCGGCTCATCGTGGAGACTTCCACCTCGGGCTGCTAGGGCTGTTGCATCGCCGCGATACCGGCGTTGGCCGCGTCTTCGTCCTGCTGCGCCGAGGCACCGCTGCAGCCAATGGCGCCCGCCGACTGCCCCTCCTTCATGATGGGAACAGCTCCCTGAACGAACAACATCGGGCCTCCTTCGAGCACG
Organism: Vicinamibacterales bacterium; assembly: GCA_965217045.1. Classification (GTDB taxonomy): domain Bacteria; phylum Acidobacteriota; class Vicinamibacteria; order Vicinamibacterales; family UBA8438; genus JAAXGX01. The sequence goes on from OZ244228.1 coordinate 165,330, forward strand.
TTGGCGACACCAAGCTCGCGGAGGCGGGCCAGGGTGCCCGATGGCGCCCTGAACGCCGCCGAGGCCCGTGCCTTGCCGACCGCAACGTCCGACGTGAAGTAGCTCGCTCCGTCCATCCGGAACAACGCGACGAGCGCACCCCGCGAGTCCACCACCGCACAGGTGAGGCCGACCCCCATCTCGTTCGCCACCTTCTCGCTCGCGGCCAACGCCTGTTGAGCCTGAGCCAGTGACGGCCCCGTCACCGTTGCGGCCTGTGCGCCGGCGACCTTGGCCATCAGCCCGAAACACAGCACAACGCTCAGAACGACAACGCCTCGCTCGATTCTCCTCATCGGTCCTCCTCTTCGTTGAGACCAGCCCGATAGCGAAAGATTACTGCACCAGATTCTGCCACCAGCAGGTAGCCGGGCCCGCGCCCGGCCGCGACCGTGGCATCACCCACGAGCCGCTCGCAGGTCACTCGCGCCGAGCGGCTGCAGGCCAGCGCTCATGGGTCCAGTTCTCGTCTCACTGCCTCGATCGTCCCGTGAGGGAACCCTACCACAGCCGCGTGGGTGGGGTCTCGATAGCCGCTCGCCTTGAGCCGCCAGCAGCCCGTGGTGAAACCCCGCGTCGCACCGAGACGGGCGAGGCGCCCGGCTGACAAGGCGTGATGTCAAGGGCGGACCAAAACTAGACCAGAGTGGCGGAGGAAAATTAGACCATCCGGCCGCCCGGTGGCGTGTTTGAAGGTGGCTGTGCGGGTGGGCTGAAGCGGAGTCCGGGCACGCCCCCGGGGCGGGCCCGGACGCAGTGGAGGCCCGGCTGCACAGCCAGCGGCGTTGCAGGGGGAGGGGTCAGGACGCCGGGGCGGCAGCGTCTTTGCGAGCGTGCTTGCTGTGTGCGAGGCGATAGCTGTCGCCGTTCAGCTCGAGGATGTGGACGTGATGGGTCAGCCGGTCGAGCAGCGCGCCGGTGAGCCGTTCAGAGCCAAAGATCTCGGTCCATTCGTTGAAGGGCAGATTCGAGGTCACCAGCGTCGACGCTTGCTCGTAGCGCTGGGAGAAGATCTCGAACAGCAGCTCGGCGCCGGTCTTCCATTCGTTGAAGGGCAGATTCGAGGTCACCAGCGTCGACGCTTGCTCGTAGCGCTGGGAGAAGATCTCGAACAGCAGCTCGGCGCCGGTCTTCGACAACGGCACGTAGCCGAGCTCGTCCACGATCAACAAATCCTGCTTGGCCAACTGTTTCTGGAAGCGGAGCAGGCGCTTGTCATCCCGAGCTTCGAGCAGCTCGTTCACCAGCGCGGCGGCGGTGGTGAAGCGCACCCGATAGCTTTTCTGACAGGCGGCCAACCCCAAGGCCAGCGCCAGATGCGTCTTGCCTGTGCCGGAGTTGCCCAACGCCAAGACGTTCTCTCGCCGGTCGAGATACTCCGCGCGGGTCAGCTCGAGCACGAGCCGTTTGTTCAACGACGGGATCGCACGGAACGCGAAGGTCTCGAGACTCTTCACGACCGGGAACTTGGCGGCCTGGGCTTGATCCGGTTTGGTGGACATCTTCCGAGAGGGGAATACGATGTCGACCATGACGGACACGCAGGGCAGGCGGACGCGGCGGAGCTTCACGGATGACTACAAGACGGGGGCGGTACGACTGGTCCTCGATGAGGGCAAGACGGTCGCGTCCGCGGCGCGCGATCTGGGCTTGACGGAGTCGTCGCTGCGCAACTGGGTCGAGCAGGCCCGCGCGGATCGGACGAAGGGCAAGACGGGCCTGACGACGGCGGAGCGTGAGGAGCTGGCGCGGCTGCGCAAGGAAGTGCGCGAGCTGCGCATGGAGCGCGACGTCCTAAAAAAAGCGGCGGCCTTCTTCGCGAGGGACCACCTGTGAAATTCGCGTGGATCCAGACGGAGAAGGCCAGCTATCCGCTCACGCAACTGTGTCGCTGGCTGGGCGTCACACCGAGTGGCTTCTACGCCTGGCAGCAGCGCCCGGAATCGACGCACGAGCGGGAGGACCGCCGCCTGAAGGTGCTGGTCCAGGCGTCATTTGCCGAGAGCAAGCAGCGGTACGGCAGTCCCCGTATTCACGAGGATCTGATCGAGCAAGACGAGCAGGTCAGCCGGAAGCGCGTGATCCGGTTGATGCAGGAAGGCGGCCTGAAGGCGCGCACCCGCAAACGGTTCACGTTGACCACGATGAGCGATCACGACCAGCCGGTGGCCGCGAATCTCCTCGACCGGCAGTTCGACGCCGCCGCACCGAATCAGCGCTGGGTCGGGGACACGACCGAGTTTGTCATCGGCTCGAGCGGCAAGCTCTATCTCGCCGTCGTCCTCGACCTGTTCTCGCGATTCGCGGTCGGCTGGGCCGTGAGCGCCGTCAACGATCGCCACCTGACCATCAAGGCGCTGGAGATGGCGCTGAAACGACGGTGCCCGGAGATCGGCCTGTTGCACCACTCCGACCAAGGCTGCACGTACGCGAGCGCGGACTACCAGGCGCTCCTGGATGCGCGCGGGATCGTCTGCAGCATGAGCCGCCGGGGCAACTGCCACGACAACGCCGTCATGGAGAGCTTCTTCTCCACCGTGAAGAGTGAGCTCGCCGATCGGTTTCACACGTACGGAGACGCAAAGATGGAGTTGTTCGACTACATCGAAGTGTTCTATAACCAACGGCGCCGGCACTCGACGCTTGGCCAGATCAGTCCAGCGGCATTTGAACGACGCGCAAACGAAGAGGGCGTGGATCCTATGGAAAACCGCCAAGGACGCGGTTTCCCACAGGCTCCACACCCGTTGTCTTTTTCAATGAGAAAAGAACAGACACCGAGGAACGATCAACTCAACGAAACCGTCCACTGAATCGGATCATGGCCAAGGCGCACCGCCTGCCGTGCGGTTGTGCCCTCCTAGTCCGCAACGTGTTGCCGCGGCCCCGTTCGGTCCGGTGTGCGGTGTGCGATCCCGGTCGGTTTTGTTCTGCTGTGGCCCCTTGGCTCCTCCGGCGACTCTGGCGTACAGTCCTGCCATCGACGAGGAATGGCGTGCCGGTGACCGAGAGCCACGGCACCGGCACGGGGTTTCCGACAAGTCGCGCCACGATCCAGGAAGGGACAAGGAGCACGGGCCCGACGACCATGCAGATTCAGGCGAGACTCGACGAACTCAACGCCTCGATCGATAGCCAGGACGCCGACGGCGAGCTGCTTGAGCAGCTGGTCGAGGACGCGGCTACGAGCATCCCGAGCTGGGAGCTGCGCCGTTGTTGGCGCTTCGCCGCGTGGCCCGGCCGGCCAGACTTTGACCTGCCCTCGCACGACGACGGCATCGACCTCGTGGCGGAGAAGACCGACGGCGACCTCGTCGCCATCCAGTGCAAGGCACGCAGCTCCGGCAGCGTTATACCAACCCACATCCAAAAGTTCGCCGGCAAGGCCAACCCCCGGATCTTCCAGGAGCGCTGGCTCGTCGCGACCACTGAGCTGACGAGCGGGAACGAACGTGCGCTCGGCGAATGCGACGTCATCTGGAAGAACGCCCTGATCGAGCTGAGACAGACAGCCGACGTACGACCCACAACGGAAGGACCCGACCCGCGCACCGCGATGCAGGACGAAGCCGTCAGGGACTGCATCGCAGTGCTGCGCCAACCCCCGTCTGAGCTGGCCGATCTCTGGCGCGAGCAGGGCGCCGCACTCGGTTACCTTCCCGCGAACCTTGGCCGCGCCAAGCTCATCCTGCCATGCGGCACCGGCAAGACCCGCGTGTCGATGCGCATCGTCAACGAACTGTGTGCCGACGGCACGCTTGCCGTCGTACTGGTGCCAAGCATCGCTTTGATCGGGCAAGTGCGCCGAGCGTACCTCGAGGGCTTGCGAGCCGCCGGGCGGGCGACCACCACGATCGCGGTGTGCAGCGACAAGACCGCCAACGCCGTGCGGCCGACCGAAGAGGAGAAAGGCAGCGACGACGTCACCCGCGACACCAGCCACACCCACGCGGTTGAGATCAGCTGCAAGGTCGCTAGCGACGCCGACACGGTTGTCGAGTTCCTGACAAAGCACGCGGTACCGGACCGGCTGGCGGTGATCTTCTCGACCTACCAGTCGGCGCACCACGTCGCCGCCGCGCTCACGAAGACCGCGCGGTACGCCGAGGTTCTGGTCTGCGACGAAGCGCATCGAACCGCGCAGATCAAGCAGGTCAGCAGTGCGAAACTGGCGGAGCGCGTCCGCAACTTCACGCTCTGCCATGACCAGGCCGGCTTCCCGTCCCGGTACCGCCTCTACCAGACAGCGACGCCGAAGGTCTTCTCGGCCGAGAACACGCGCGTGCAACGCCTCGACCGGTCGCGCTACGCCGTTGCCGACATGAACGACCCTAAGTTCTTCGGCCCTACGGGGTACCGACGCTCGTACCTCCACGCCGTTGAAAACGACCTGTTGACTGACTACCGCATCATCGCGTTCGCCGTCGACGAGCAGATGTGGATCGCGGCCGAACGGATCTGCATCAACGTCGACGAGAAGCGCGCCGCGCACAAGAAGAAGCAGGTTCAGCTGACCGTCAGCGAAGCCGTCGGATGGCTGGTCTACGGCATCGTGCTCTACGGCGGCGCCGCCGACGCGACCGACGGCAAGCCGATCCGCACGTCGATCGCGTTCTTCAACAGGATCGCTCGATCGAAGGAGATGGCCGCGTGGCTCCGCAGTGACGAGGGCTACAACGAAGTCTGCGAGTACTTCAAGCAGAAGGGCCTGCCGGCCCCGGCTCGCGACGCTCGCATCAAGCACCTCGACGCTACCGACCGGGCGGCGGAACGGCGCTGGCAGCTCGACAGACTCGAGACCGCTGACCACAACGCCGGCATCACCAACGTCGGGATCTTCGGCGAAGGAACCGACACGCCGTCCCTCGACGCAGTGGCCATTCTCGCCCCACGCAGGAGTCCGACCGACGTCATCCAGATCGTCGGCCGCTGCATGCGACGCTCACCCGAGAAGACCACCGGTTATGTGATCGTCCCCGTCCCGCTCCCTCGTGGCATTGATGCTGAGACGAGCCTCGGCATGGACGTCCTGGGTGATGAATGGAAGCCGCTCGGCCAGATCCTGACCGCGCTGCGGGCGCACGACGGTCGAATCGAGGACCGTACACAGGATCTGATGGACGTCTACGTTCCGCCCGACGCGCCGGGCAACGTCGAGATTCCGGTGATCGTCAAGGACGGTGAGATCACGCGAACCGGCATCTGGAACGGGCCCAAGACCAAGCGCCTTGAGGATGAGATCGCACGCATAACGCCACCCCCGTGGACCGAAAAGGAAGCCGACGTCACGGAGTACCTGAACAAGAGCCGTGGTTTCACCTGGAGTGACCAGCGGCTGCCGACAGGGCGAGTGACGGACAAGCTCACCGATCGACCCGCGGGCGCCGACCAGGAAACGCTCGCCAAGCGCCCGCAGGTCTGCGTGCTGCGCAGAGACCGGGGTGGGGTCAAGCTTGTCGACACGACCCCCATCGCGCACGAGGATCCGGGTAAGGCCGGCTTCGACATTGCCGAAACCGTGCGCAAGGCGCAAGCACTGGCCGCTGACCGAAGCGGTCTGCGCAACCCGCGCAAGCGCCGAGCCACGACAGTGAAGCCAACCCTCGACCGCGACCAAGCGCCGAAACTGTGGGAGAAGCTGGAATCGAGTGATCCGACGCACAGCATCGCTGTCGAGATCATGGAAAAGTCGGGCCTGAAGGGCAACGACACTCGTGATTTCAACCTCCTCCAGGAAATCATCTACTACGCCTCGGCCGAACTCGATTCGGAGGCTGCCCTTGAGCAGCGCCTGCGCATGCACCTGCGGATGCCCGACAAGCCGGAAAACGCGGCCGACCGGCGGACGGCGAGCGCCACGAAGGTGGCGACGCTGCTGCTGCTCAACGCGCTGATGCTGCACTCGCGGATCGAGCGCGCCGGAGGCCGCATCGCCGCTGAGCTCGGCAAGAAGCTCGAACGCATGGGACGGGCTGACGACCCTCTTTCAGCACTGATCGACAGCTGGACCACGATTCTCGACCATGACTACAAGCCCGTATTCCAGCCGGCACGTCGCGTCGCGACGGTCATCCGCGACAGCGAGTACCGGACGGCAGGATGGCGGGCCGTTCGGCGCTTGATCGAATGGGCCGACGAGAACACAGACTACTACCAGCAGATGGGCATGGAGTACGCCGGCCAGCTCTTCAGCCGGGTGATGGGGCACCAGGCCGCCGACGGCGCGTACTTCACGCGACCTGAAGCCGCGCGGCTTCTTGCCGAACTGGCCCTCGATCAGACGTCGGTCGAGCGATTCTCCGACCCACGGGAGTGGCGCAAGCTCAAAGCCACGGACCTTACGTGCGGCAGCGGCACCCTCTTGGATGCCTGGATCGAAAGCGCAAAGGACCGCATCCGGGCCGAAAGTGGCGGCGAACAACGGTGCGCCATGTGGCACAAAAAGGCGGTCGAACAGCTCACGACGGGCCTCGACATCAATCCGGTCTCGTTGCAGATGGCCGCCGGCCGCTTCATCCTTGGAAACCTGTCTGTCGACTACCGGAAAATCTCGCTCTACGAGCTCGCGCACGGGCGAACAAGCGACGGCAAAGTCAGACTGGGAACGCTCGAACTGCTCGGTGACGATGAAATCGTGGGAGCGACACCCGACACGTTCGTCTGGGAAGACGACGACGTCGTTGATCCCGACACCAAGGCGGCTCTCGCGAACACGAAGGTCGTGCTCACGAACCCGCCATTCAGCGACAACACGAAGCGGAACCGAAACGTCGACGACGACACAAAGCGCGCGATGCAAGACAGGGAGAAGGCTCTCCGCCGCCGCCTGCTCGCGAGCGACGAAGCCGCAGGCCGACTGATCGATATCAATAGCATCCAGACTTTCTTCACCCCCGTGATTGACTGCGTGCTGGACCCGGACGACGGCGTGCTGGCCAACATCCTGCCGATGACTGCCTGCACCGCTGCGTCGGCAAAGCAGCAGCGACAGTTCCTCGCATCGCGGTTCTGGATCAAGTACGTCGTGATGTGTCACGACCCGAAGAACATCAACTTGTCGCAGGGGACCAACATCAACGAATGCCTCCTGATCGGCACGCGGCGCGGCGCGGGCAAGGGAAAGCCCACCACCTTCGTGAATCTCGCCCGGTACCCGCTGAACACGGAAGACGCACAGGCCATCGCAGCGGCGATCCGCGAGGGCAACTTCGAGGCCATCGGGCGAGCAACGAACTGGCCCTCCGAACGGGTCGAGAGCGGAGACTGGTCGCCGGTGCAGTGGTACTCCGCGAAACTAGCGGCGGCATGCACAGACCTGCGCGAGAACGCGAGCCTCGCGACAGCGGGATCGCTGTACCAGTTCGGAGTGCAAGGGCGCAATGTCTCGCACTGCTTTGAGCCGATGGAGGGCAATCCTCGAACGCACGGTCGCCTCGGGATTCTTACGTCGATAGCGGAAGAACGCCGGAGCTGCTTGGCTGGCGATGCAGACGAAGTCTGGCAGATTATGCCGGTCGAAAAACGTGACAAGCGTGGGGGAACGGATGCAGTTCCCAAATACGTTCACGAACAAGGCTGGACTCTCGCCGCTCAGCGATTCAGTGCCACCAGCTCCCGTACGGCGAGTCAGTACACAGCCGAGCAAGCCTTGGGAACCGCCTACGTAGCGATCCGGACGGACACGTCCGACGAGGCGAAGACACTGAATCTCCTCTGGAACAGTACGCCGGTGCTCACCCAACTGTTGAGCATGCGCGCCAAGAAAGCGACGTACATCCACTGGAAGCCAACGCAGCTTCACAGCGTCAAGCTACCCCCGGACGCTCGGGAACCCGCGCTCGTGCGAATGCTTGCGGCAGTGCACGACGAGCTCGCCGCTCTGGAGATCGGCCGACTCCGGGACGCGGCGGACGACCCCGTCCGCGCCACCATCGACGAGGCGACATGCGAGCTGTTCGGCCTTACGCGCGATACCGTCGCCCAGTGGCGCACCTGGCTGAGTCAAGAGCCGTTCATGCACAACACGTCGCCGGTAGACGATTGATCCCCTGACCGACGCAGATGCAAGAGGGGTCCCACAGGTTGGCGCGAACGTGGGACGGTGGCCGCGGCCAGCGACCGCAGCGACGGGGAGCTCTCCACCGACACCACCGTGACCGTCGGCGTCACCTCCTGGCGCGGTCATTGCCCTGGGCCATTGTCATTCGTCGTCGTCCTGCTCTGCTTCCTCGGCCGTGTCTACTGGGGCCACTCGAAACACGGGCACCGTCAGAGCCGGCATCGACATCCGAGCCAGCGATGCCTGCACCAGTTCGCGCCAGTATGGCCAGGCGTTGAACACAGCGTTCACCTGCGCGAACGCCTCCGGTCCCTCCTCACCCACCACTGTCGGGCAGCCACCTTCACGCACGACCTGGTGGGCCGCACGCGCCAGCCCCGTCCTCCCGACCATGCAATAGCCATGGCCGAGCGACCGGTCAGCGGTTCAGTCCAATCCATTCTTGGTTCACCAGCGCGGACAAGCTCCTTGCCACTCGCCTCCTGCCGTCTGCCGCGCCGGCGACCCAAGAATGCTCCGCATTCCGTTAACAGCCTGTGGCGAAAGTCGCGGATCCGGCCTGGCTGCGGATTTCGCTGAAGTGGATCACCGATTCCGGGGATGTGGATCACGGATTTCGGTGAAGTGGAGCGCCCATCGGAGCGTAGCGACGTTCGTCGGTCAGTTGCCTCCCATCGGTGTCGTAGCGTCTGGTCGATATCCTACGTGCTGTCGTGTCAGTGAGCATCGATGAGGTTGCCTGTGGTTCCTGTGGGCGCCGCGTGCGGCGTCCAAGGTGCTGTGGGAAACGCGCTTTCGGCGACGGCGCAGTTGCCGCCGAGCGTATCGCGCGCGTTTTCCATGGCACCGCCAGGGTCCACAGGCTGTTCGCGCCCGGCGGGAGCGTCGGGCGTCTCGCGGACGTGATCGTCATGTCGTCTCCTTCCGGCGGTTGGCGGGTGCGTCGTGCGTGCGTCGCATCGAGCGGCCCTTGAGCTCGATGCGGTGCGCGTCGTGGAGCAGGCGGTCGCAGATGGCGTCGGCCTGGTTGGGGTCGCCGATGACGGCGTGCCAGTCGGTCACGGGCAGTTGGCTGGCGATGAGCGTCGAGGCGCGTTCGGCGCGGTCCTCGATCACCTCGATGAGGTCTCGCCGCTCGGGGTCGCGCAGCGGCGCGAGCATCCAGTCGTCGATCGCGAGCAGGTCGAGCTTGGCCAGGCGGGCGAGCAGCCGGGTGTAGGAGCCGTCGCCGCGGCCGACGGCCAGCTCGTGCAGCAGGCGCGGCATGCGGACGTAGCGCGCGGCGAAGCTGCGGCGACACGCGCGTTCGACGAAGGCGCAGGCGATGAAGCTCTTGCCGATGCCGCACGGTCCCGTGACGATCACGTTGTGGCGCTCAGCGATCCACGCGCAGGCGCCGAGCGTGAGGATCTGCTGGCGATTGAGCCGGCGCGAGTGGGTGAAGTCGACGGCCTCGAGCGTCGCCGGGTAGCGCAGCTTGGCCGTGCGGAGGCGCCGGTCGAGCTTGCGCTGCTCGCGGGCCGTCCACTCGGTGTCGACGAGCAGGCCGAGCCGCTCCTCGAAGCTGAGCGCGGCGGCCTGGTCGGTGTCGAGCTGCTTTTGGAAGGCGTCGGCCATCGCGCCGAGCTTCAGGGCGTTGAGCTTGTCGACGGTCTGTTCGATCAGCATCGGTCCTCCTCTGAGGTCGCGGCCGCGTAGTAGTTGGCGCCGCGGATGTTGGCGTGCATCGGTGTCGGGTTGGTCTCGGCCGGCGGCTCGAGGGGCAGCCGGTCCTGACCGGCGGCGAGGATGTTCTTGACGGTGTGGAAGCGGCACGAGCCGAGCGCCAGCGCGCGGGTGCTGGCGGCGTCGAGCCGGGCGTTGCCGTACTGGCGTCCCAGACGCATGATGCCTAACACGGTCCGATAGCCCTGCTCAGGGTGCGGGCGGCTGTGCAGGATCCGGGTGACGAGCCGAGCGGTCGCCGGTCCGACCGTCTCGGCCCAGCGGATGAGCCGCGACGGGGTCCACTCGGCATGTGCGCGGTGGGCGCTGGGCATGTGCTCGGCCACGGTGGACGGCTGTCGGTCGTAGCGCCGGCGGTGCGACGCCACGCGCTTGCCGCGATGGAAGATCTCGACCGTGTTCGTCGTGTGGCGGACCTCGACCTGCTCGCGGACGAGTTGGTACGGCACGCTGTAGACGTGGCGGTCGACCTCGACGTGGTAGTCGATGTTCACGCGGCACAGCTTCCAGTGGGCCAGGACGTAGCGGGTAGCCGGCAGGGGGCGTAGCGCCGGGCGGTCGAGCTGCTCATAGAGGGCGCGGCGGCTGACGCCCAGCTTCTTCATCGGGCGGTCGTTGAGCTCGTCGAGCAGGACGCGGATCGCCCGGTTCAGCGCGCCGAGCTCGAAGAAGGTCTGGTCGCGGAGCCGGGCCAGGATCCACCGCTGGGCCACGAGTACGCTGGTCTCGACGACCGCCTTGTCGCGGGGCTTTCTGGGGCGCGCCGGGATGACGACGGCGCCGTAGTGGGCGGCCAGGTCCTCGTAGGTGCGGTTGACGTCGGGCTCGTAGCGGCAGGGGCGGGTGATGGCGCTCTTGAGCTGGTCGGGGACCCACAGCGTGGTGGCGCCCCCGCAGTACTCGACCATGTGGATGTGGGCGGTGACCCAGTCCGCCAGCTGCTGGGTCGCGGTCGCCTCGGCGTAGGTGAGGCTGCTGGCGCCGAGCGCGGCGACGAACAGCTCGACAGGCCGCAGCTCACCCGTGCGCCGGTCGACCAGAGTCGGCCGCTTGCCCGAGAAGTCGACGAAAGTCTTCTCGCCGGCGCGGTGCACCTGCCGCATCGACGGCCGCAGCCGCCGCGACCACTGCCGGTAGATCTCGCAGAATTGCGTGTAGCGGTAGCCGCCGGGATGGACCTGGAGGTACTCCTCCCAGAGCAGCTGCAGCGTGACCCCGTTGCGCTTGAGCTCGCGGTGGATGTGCGCGCAGTCGGGTCGGGCTCGGTTGGGCACTGGCGCCGGGCGGCGAAACAGCCGGGCCTCGAGCGCCGCGTCGTCCAGGTCGGCCGGCAGCGGCCAGCCCAGCCCGTACCGAGCCGCCCTCTGCAGATAGCGTGAAACCGAGCTCGGACCGATGACGCAGGCTTGGGCTACCTCTCGGTGGGACAGGCCCTGTTCGTACCTGAGTCGTAGAATCTCCCGAATTTTCCTCACCAGAAGCCTCCGAGTCGGCATCGCTTCGCCCTCCGTTCAAAAGGCGAAGGATCCCGCGGTCAGGCTACCGATGAGCGCTCACGATCCCGGAAACTGGGTGATCCAGTTCGGCCGAAAGCGATCCACTTCCGCCGAAATCGGTGATCCACTTCGACCGAAACAGGTGATCCACTTCCGCCGAAATCGGCGATCCACATCGTCCGAAATACGCACTGGCCCCGGCGCGATCGAGCCCGTACACTGAACGGCCATGGCGATGGGCAAGAGACCGGCGGCGCGCCAGGCGTCGCCGATGTGGGTGGACACGGCGGACCTTCCGACGAGCGACGGGCATCCTTACTTCGAGCGGCTGAACCGGGTCCTGGCGGATTCCGGATTCGATGCGTTCGTCGAGGAGTTGTGCGCGGCTTTCTACGCGGACAGGCTGGGCCGTCCGAGTCTGCGTCCGGGTCGGTATTTCCGGATGCTGTTCATCGGCTATTTCGAGGGGTTGTCGTCGGAGCGGGGGATTGCGTGGCGGGTGGCCGATTCGCTGAGTCTGCGGTCGTTCCTGGACCTGGAGTTGACCGCGGCGGCGCCGGATCACTCGACGCTGTCGCGCACGCGGCGGCGGATCGACGTAGAGACCCATGAGGCAGTGTTCACGTGGGTTCTGGAGCGGCTGTCCGCAGCGGGTCTGGTTCGGGGGAAGACGGTCGGCATTGACGCGACGACGCTGGAAGCGAACGCGGCGATGCGGAGTATCGAGCGGCGGGACACGGGAGAATCCCACGAGGCGTTCATTCGGCGGTTGGCGGAGGCGTCGGGTGTTGAGACGCCGACGCGGGCGGAGCTGGCTCGGTTCGACCGTTCGCGGAAGAACAAGAAAACGTCGAACAAGGAGTGGAAATCGCCGCAGGACCCGGACGCGAAGATCGCGAAGATGAAGGACGGTCGGACGCACCTGGCCCACAAGGCCGAGCACGGGGTCGACATGGACACGGGGGCCATCGTCGCGGTGACGGTGCAGGATGCATCGGATGGTGACACGGCGACGCTGCCGGAGACGCTGATCATGGCGGCCGAGCAGGTTGAAGCGGTGCAGCCGAACGGCGTGGGGGTCGAAGAGGTGGTGGCCGACAAGGGCTATCACAGCGACGCGACGCTGGTGGCGCTCGACACGATAGGGGTTCGGAGTCACGTATCGGAGCCGGAGCGCGGCCGGCGCTGCTGGCAGGACAAGAAGACGGGAGAGAAGCCGCCGGAGAAGGCTGCTGCACAGAAGGCTCTGTATGGGAACCGGCGTCGTGTGCGCGGGCGGCGGGGTCGTCGCCTGCAACGGTGCCGGGGCGAGGTGGTGGAGCGGACTTTCGCGCACCTGTATGAGACGGGCGGTATGCGTCGCGTGTGGGTGCGCGGTCACGAGAATGTCCGCAAGCGCGTGCTGATCCAGGCGGCCGCCTGCAACATCGGACTGCTCCTGCGCCGCCAGACCGGCGTCGGTACGCCCCGGAGCCTGCAGGGGCGGGCTGTTTCGGCGATTTGCCGCTTGATCGGGCGTCTGATCGACCGCTGGGGGCGTCTGAGGCGCGCTTGGGGGTTAAAATGGACCCCGATGGCGCTCGTCGGCTCAATCGCTCATCGCCAAGTTGCCTGAACAGCGGGGCTCAGCGAACAGACTTCTTCCACGGGCTGTTAACCCGCCTTCGCCCCCCGCCGATCGCCTGAAATCATTGGCCGAACCGGACTCGGCCTGCAGCCGCGCCGGCGGCGACAGCCTGGATCTTCCATCGAGTGCTTGGGCCCCCGTGTTACCCTCCCAGCCAACTGATGGACGCCCACGGCGAGGACCTGCGCCGCCGCCTCGACGCCCTGACGAAGGCGGCGCTCATCAAGGAGGTGGCCCACGTCGCCGGCCTCACGAAGAAGCGCGCCGAGATCATCGTCGACACCGTGTTCGGCAGCATCGTGGAGACACTGCACAGGGGAGAGAGGGTCGAACTCCGCGGCTTCGGCAGCTTCCGCCTCCGGCGCCGCGAGCCGCGCCGGGGCCGCAACCCCAGGACCGGTGACCGCGTGGAGGTGCCGTCGAAGCGCGTCGCCTACTTCAAACCGGGCAAGGAGCTGAAGGAGCTGATCAACCGGGACCCGGCGCCGCCCATCCCGCCGCCGTTGTCCGGGTAGCCGGCGTCGAACCGTAGTCCCGCCGCCCGCGGCCGGTGTTCCGGTGTTCGTGGACGGTTCCCGGCGAACGCGCGTGGATAGCCTCTGCGAGAGGCGCGTCAAGGCGCTGGCGCGCCTCCTCCGCTCCGGCCAACGGGTGACACGCCGCTCGCGCCGGCTCCAGGCTGATTATGGCCGTCCGTATCCGGCCGGCCACCGACCACTGCCGGCCTCGACTTCGCCGGACTTGCGGACCGATAACCCGGACGACCGGCGCAAGACGGCGTGTGCGGCGTGGACTGGGTCGTGGTTGATGCCGCTCGTCGGCGACCTCGTGCTCTCTCACGCCTGTCGGACGGGACGATCTCGAATCGACCAGCTCGAACTTGTAATGGTCGCGTCGCCGCCGATCCGCATCGGGCGGTACGATCCGGGATGTCCAAGGAATCGCGGTATGCTATCTCATCTATCGAGATTTCGTCACGGACTCGACGAAAGGGATAAACGATGAAGGATGTCATAGCACTACTGAATACAAAACGCGCTGAGTTACTAGCCCGGATTATGCGTGAAGGTACGGTGGAGGGGAAGACACAGGAGCCTCCGTGTGGTACAAACGTAGTGCACACAACGTTTTAGCCACAACGGAGACCCCTGCGTGACGCCTCAGACGATACCACAGACTGTTCTATTCCCGGATCTGTTCGACAAGCCCCTCGTCGCCACGTTCAACCAGGAACACGCGAGTTCCGACGGCGGCGCCGTCCTGCTCAAGGCGGCTGAGCGTGTGTACGGCTTGGTCAAAGCGTTCGCCCGGTGTCTGGCCGATAAACGCACACCGGGGAAGATTCGACATCACTAGTGTCCCACAGTCTCAGGCCCAGGCCAGCGCGAGTTGCGGCCGGGCGCGGTCTGGTGGCGAATGGGTGGTGAAGAGGTCTTCGAGAGGCCGGCGTTCGAAGATGTTGAGCTGCAGCACCTGCAGCATCTGGTTGAGGCTCCAGCGCAGCCGCAGGACGAACTTGAGGTAGGCCAGCAGCAGGTACATGCAGGTGGCCACCCACAGTTGCGTCAAGACCGCGTTTTTCGACCGGCCCACGAAACGTTTCACCTTCAGATGCTGCTTGATCTACTTAAAAAACAGCTCGATCTGCCACCGGGACTTGTACAGGTCGGCGATCGTCTTGGCGACCCACGTGGTGTTGTTGGTCACGAACACGTAACGGTTTCTTGTCAACGGGTCGCGGTAGACGACCCGTCGCAGCCGGTCGGGATAGACCTTGCGGCTGCGGGCGCTGGTCAGTTCGATCGTCTGGTCGCTGAGAATACCGGTCCCGGCTCGGACCTCATGCTCGCGGGTGACCCGGTACCGCACGCCGCGCTTGAGGCGTGTCACGAAGGTGACGCCACGGGCCTGCAACTGGTGAAACCACGTGAAATCGAGATAGGCGCGGTCGGCCACGACCACGCTGCCGGCCTCGAACGTCCACGTGCGGGCCACGGTCACGTCGGCGGTCTTGCCGTCGGTGACGCTGAGGAAACTCGGCAGGTGGCCGGCTTGGTCCAACCCGATGTGCAGCTTGATCGCGGCCTTCGTGCGGCGGAACGACGCCCACGGGAAAACCGCCAGACACAAGTCGATGGTCGACGCATCGACCGCATACAGCTTGTGCCTGAAGCGGAAACGGTGGCCCGGCGCCCGTTGCTGGCAACGACTCAGCAGACGGCCGAACAACGCTTCGTAGAGGGTGTAGGGCTGCTCGGCGTTCACCCGCGCGAGCGACGAGCGGCTGACCGTTGGCACGCCCAGGTGATAGAGCTTGGCGGGTTGAGCGCGCAGATTGCTCACGATGTCGCGCAGGCTCTGCCGGCTGGCCAACTGGCCCAGGCCGAGGGCGACGAACTGCGCCCAGCGGCTCATGACGCGCAAGCGCTGCCCGCGCTGATGGTCGCGCGCCTCGGCGTCGAATTCATGTCGCGGAAGCAACGTCAGAAGTTGCCCGAAGACTGTGTTATGATGGGCCATGGCTTGGATCTTCTGTGTTTTGAATGATTTGTAGCAAAACCATTCTAACAGACATAGAAGGTTCAAGCCGCCTCAATTAGAAGTTCTGTGGGACAGCAGTGACTCCCGGTAGAGGACGAGTTCGTCTTCGGTGAGGTTCAAGCCAATGGTCTTTCCGCGGGCCTTGCGCGTCCAGTAGTGGTAGGGGCCGTGACGGGCGTCCGGGTCGTCGTGGCAGCGACAGGTAGCCCTCCCACACGTTATCCGGCGGGTGTGAACGCCGCCCTGGCCTACGAACCCGAGCGTTTGCAGTTCCGCCTTGAGCGCGTCGTATTGCTCCTCATAGCGGCATAACGCTGCGCTGTAGGCCATCTATTCATTGTTTCACATCCTTGGCGTCTGCTAATATACAGTAGTAGGCAGGAGTGGTCAATCAAACAAACCATGAACTGCCTGCGTGGTTCCTTCGCCCCCTATTGGCAGTCGATCCAGCGCGCGCTGTTCCCCCAGTTGGAGCCCGTGTTGGGTCCGCTGACCGGGAAACAGCAGCAGTTGGTGCAGACTCTCGAGGTCATCCGTATCGAGCAGTGGATTCCCCGGTGCTTCCGGGTGCCGGGGCGTCCGCGCAAGGACCGCGCGGCACTGGCGCGAGCCTTCGTGGCCAAGGCGGTCTACGGCATGCCGACGACGCGCGTGCTGCTGGACCGCTTGGTCACCGACGTGGCGCTGCGGCGGATCTGCGGCTGGGAGCGGAAGAGCGAGGTGCCGAGCGAGTCGGTCTTCTCACGCGCCTTCGCCGAGTTCTCCGACACACAGTTGCTCCAGCGCACGCATGCAGCGTTGATCCGCAACACCCACCACGACCGGTTGGTGGGTCACCTCTGCCGCGACTCGACGGCCATCGAGGCCCGCGAGAAGCCGGCCGCGAAGGAAAAGACGCCCCCGCTGCCCAAGCGCAAGCCGGGACGGCCGAACAAGGGTGAGGAACGGCCGAAGGTCCTCAAGCGCCTCGACCGGCAGGCGGCCATGACCTTGCCGGCGATGCTCGACGACCTGCCGACCGACTGTGACGTGGGCATGAAAAAGGACAGCAAGGGCTACCAGTCGACCTGGGTCGGCTACAAGCTGCACCTCGACGTGGCCGACGGCCAGATTCCGATCAGTTGGTGCGCCGTGCGAAGGCGCCATTCCTCAGCGGGTGCGAATCCCGCCCGGCAACTGTCGCTCCAGCCGGTAGCAGTCGGAGCGGACGATGGAGGTAACGACATCGGCTGAAGCACTCTGATGACGAAGGGCCGCCTTGGGCGGCCCAGCGACCATGCGGGCGGTAGCGCGAGCGAACGCCGAGCAGGCCTAACGATTGATCGAAACGATTGAAGCCGACTCGCCCAATTGACGAGGAAGGCTGGCATGGGTCGGGAAGCGAGCGACGCAGGCACCGACCGATTCCGCCGGGGTAGTGGCGACGGCACGCATGGAAGAGGGGAATGGACGCAACACGGGAAGCCCTGGCGGTGGCGTGGCACGCGCCAACCGACAGCCCGCGAGGGTCAGGTCGGGCCGTGCAGGGTGGCGGAGAGGCCCGTAGTACCGGGGAAACCGGGTAACGCCGGCGGAGGGAAGGGGCCTCAGTTCGAGAGCAGCGCATGACGGGGGAAGGGACGTGGGGACTGGTGAGAACCTAACCGCCTCAGAACGAGTTCAGCGACTCCAGACGGCGCTACATGCGAAAGCGAAGGAAGCTCCTGACTTCCGGTTCTACTCACTGAGCGACAAGGTGTGGCGCGATGACGTGCTCGCGGTCGCCTGGCAGGCCGTTCGTCGCAACGACGGCGCGGCCGGGGTGGACGGCGAGACGGTTGCGGACGTTGAGTCGTTCGGGGTGGACCGGTGGTTGGAAGCGCTGGCGCGGGACCTGAAGGCGGGGACCTACCGGCCCCAACCGGTACGGCAGGTCCTTATCCCGAAGAAGCAACGCGGGAAGTTTCGGCCGTTAGGCATTCCCTGCCTCCGGGACCGGGTGGCGCAGACGGCGGCGATGCTAGTGCTATCGCCGGTCTTCGAGGCCGACCTGCAACCGGAGCAGTATGCGTACCGGTCGGGCCGACACGCGCACGACGCTGTCAACCGCGTGCACCGGCTGTTGAACGCGGGCCACCGGGAGGTGGTGGACGCCGACCTGTCGGACTACTTCGGCCAGATTCCCCACGCGGCCCTGATGCAGTCCATCGCCCGACGCGTGAGCGACGGGCGGCTGTTGGGCTGGGTCAAGGCGTGGCTGGAAATGGCGGTGGAGGAAGCCGACGGACACGGCGGACGCCGCCGCACGAACCGGGCACGTCGCGAGCGGAAGGGTACCCCGCAAGGGGCACCGATTACTCCCCGAACGCAAAAGGCAACTTTCTGTTCGATCGGGTGATCACCGGCTGGCGAGACCGACCGGTACTTGATCTACGTCTCAAGAGGTAATATGTTTATGCCTCATGGCGCGGGCCACCAAGGCCGACAAGGCGCGCTTGCTCAACGCCGCGTACCGCCTGCTCGGACAGCAGATGGAACGCGCCGAGGCGGCCCGGCAACTCGGTCGCGAGTGCGCGTTGTCGCGCCGGCAGGCCTACCGCTATCTTCAGGAAGCGGCCGGGCTGAGCGCTCCGCTGCCGGCGGTCGAGCCGACCGTCGCAGTCACCTTCAAGCTGCCGGTCAGCACCGTACGCGCAATCCGCGCATATGCCCGCCACAGCGGACTCTCCCTCGGACAAGTCGTCACCCAGGCGGTGACGGCGTTCCTGGACAACTTCCGTCAGCGACGTGGGTGAACGACAACCACGAAGAGCTCCGCGGCAGGTGCAGCTCGATTGCACGTTCGATCGACTTCGCGACAGCAAGATCGCCCAAGCGTACACGTTAGTTGGTACCGGCCTGTATGCGTCCGGTTGCAGCCCACGGAATGGAGCGTCCACATGCAGATGGCGGCGATCTACACGCGCGTGTCCTCGAATCAGCAGCGCGAAGCGCACACGATCGCGAGCCAGACGGCGGCGCTGGTCGAATGGGCCGCGACGCTCGATCTGGAGGTGCCCCGGCAATGGGTCTTCGAAGACGAAGGCTATAGCGGGGCGACGCTCGAACGGCCGGGATTGGAACAGGTGCGCGACCTGGCAGCCGCCGGCGACATCCAGGTGGTGCTCGTGCACAGTCCGGACCGGCTGAGTCGGAAGTACGCCTACCAAGTCCTGTTGATCGAAGAGTTCGGACGTCACGGGGTTGAGACCCGCTTCCTCAACGGCCCGTCGAACGCCACGGCCGAGGATCAGTTGCTGGTGCAGTTTCAGGGCATGATCGCCGAGTACGAACGCGCTCAGATCCTCGAACGGTCGCGTCGTGGCAAGCGGCACCGCGCGCGAGCCGGCGAGATCAGTGTCCTGGGCGGCGCTCCCTATGGTTATCGCTACATTCGCAAGCGTGATGACCACCCGGCGGCGTACGTCGTCATCGACGCCGAAGCGCGCGTTGTCCGCGACGTCTACGAGCACTACACCGTCACGGGCTGGAGCATCGCGGCGATCACCCGCTGGCTCAACGAGCAAGGTATGCCCACGCGGAAGGTCGGCACCCGTTGGGAACGCTCCACCGTATGGGCGATGCTGCGCAATCCGGCCTATCGCGGCACGGCGTGTTTCGGCAAGACGCGACGAGCCCAACGGCAGCGCGTGACGCGCCCACTACGGCTGCGTGGCGGCGCCGCCAGTCGCGACAGTGCGAACCACGAACGGCCGCGCGAGGAATGGATCGAGATCCCGGTGCCGGCGATCGTGGACGAGTCGACCTTCGCGCGCGCACAGGAACTGCTGCACGAGAACAAGGTGCACGCCCGGCGGCGCACGATCGAACCGAGCCTCGTACAGGGGCTCGTGAGTTGCCAGAAATGTGGCTACGCGCTCTCGCGCGCGTCGGCCCGGTCGAGCGCCCGGAAGATTCACTACTACCGCTGCATCGGATCCGACGGATGGCGGCACCTCGGCGGCCCCCGGTGCGACACGCGCCCCGTGCGGCAGGACCTCTTGGACGAGGTCGTCTGGACCGAAGTGATACGGTTGCTTGAGGATCCGGCACTGATCCAACAGGAACTGGATCGCCGGCTGGCCGCCGCTCAGGCTGCTGACCCTGCGAAGACCCGCACGCAGGCGGTGGAGCGGGACCTCACTCGAGTCGGGAAGAGCATGGAACGGCTGCTCACCGCCTACCAGGAGGATCTGCTGTCGCTCGAGCAGCTACGTGAGCGGATGCCGTTGCTGCGTCAACGTGAGCAGACGCTACGCTACGAGTTGAACGCTTTGGTCGAGCAGACTCGCGAGCGCGCCGCGCATCTGCGCTTGGCCGAGACCCTGTCGGCGTTTCTCACGCGCCTGCGCGCGACGGCCGAGACGCTCGACATCGTGGAGCGGCAGCGAATCGTACGCCTCGTCGTCAAGGAGATCCTCGTCAATGACGACAAGATCGTGATCCGCCACTGCATTCCCGTACCCTCGGGGCCACCGCCAACGAACGGTGGCGGACCGAACAACGACGCCGACAACGCCGCGGACCCTCGAAGTTACCTTTTGCGTTCGGGGAGTAATTTCACCGCTGTTCAGCAACGTCTACATGCGTCGCTTCATTCTGGGCTGGAAGGTAATGGGCTACGCCCGGCGCTTCGAGGCGGAAATCGTCAACTACGCAGACGACTGTGCGCCACGAAGGCGCAGAAGGGAGGCCGAGATGGCCGCCTAGCTGCAGCCATGCTGCACGAGGGATGAGGGTAGGCCCCTCGGAGCCGCCCGGCAGGGGGAGGCTCCAAACCGCCGTGCGCTGCTTCGGTCAAGAGCCGGGGTGGTAAGCGTCACGGAAACGGCGCGGCGCGACCGCGTCAGGTAGGGTGCAGGGAGACGAAGTGGATGAACCACCGGCAACGTGTCGAAAGCGTAGGGACGGTGTCGAAACCGGGGCGAGTCGTTAACCCGGGACGAGTCCAGTGGGAGCCTGCAGCTTGGCTGGGCGGCACCCGGCATAAAGGTGGCGTGACCCTGCACCAGGCCCTTGTGTGGAACGTGGGAACCTGTCGCCTCGATGTGAAGGGAGAAATCCAAGGGGCCGACCCCCAAGGATGAGAAGCCCGATGCGAGGCACAGGGGCGGAGCGACCCGTACGAGCGATGAAGTCGGGGAAACTCGATGGAGCAAAGGGGTCGCGTCATCCAGCGTGTCCCGACGGTCAACCGCGCGTGCGGGAGGAGCCGTCGAGCCACGCGAAGCCGTTCAGGCTGTTCGCCCATTGGCATCTGCTGGGGGTGACGCTGGCGGCTGGATGATGGGAGCTGTATGAGCGGAGACGTTCACGTACAGTTCTGCGAGCGCCCGGGGGTGAGATTCCCCCGGGCGACTCACCGTGCGCCACGAAGGCGCGGAAAGGAGGCCGAGATGGCCACCTAGCTGCAGCCATGCTGCATGAGGGATGAGGGCAGGCCCCTCGGAGCCGCCCGGCAGGGGGAGGCTCCAAACCGCCGTGCGCTGCCTCGGTCAAGAGCCGAGGTGGTAAGCGTCACGGAAACGGCGCGGCGCGACCGCGTCAGGTAGGGTGCAGGGAGACGAAGTGAATGAACCACCGGCAACGTGTCGAAAGCGTAGGGACGGTGTCGAAACCGGGGCGAGTCGTTAACCCGGGACAAGTCCAGCGGGAGCCTGCAGCTTGGCTGGGCGGCACCCGGCATAAAGGTGGCGTGACCCTGCACCAGGCCCTTGTGCGGAACGTGGGAACCTGTCGCCTCGATGCGAAGGGAGAAGTCCAAGGGGCCGACCCCCAAGGATGAGAAGCCCGATGCGAGGCACAGGGGCGGAGCGACCCGTACGAGCGATGAAGTCGAGGAAACTCGATGGAGCAAAGGGGTCGCGTCATCCAGCGTGTCCCGACGGTCAACCGCGCGAGCGGGAGGAGCCGTCGAGCCACGCGAAGCCGTTTCGTATTTCCAAGTGGGTGGTTTGGGAGGCCTACACTCGGGTCAAGGCGAACCACGGAGCAGCTGGCGTCGATGCTGAGTCTGTCGAGATGTTCGAGCAGGACCTGAAGAACAATCTCTATAAGATTTGGAATCGGATGTCGTCGGGCACGTACTTCCCGCCTCCGGTCCGGTCGGTTGGGATACCGAAGAAGGACGGAAGCGAGCGACGCTTGGGCATTCCCACTGTCGCCGACAGAATTGCCCAGACGGTGGTCAAGATGTACCTGGAACCGGACGTGGAGCCACAGTTCCATCCCGATTCGTATGGGTATCGCCCGCGGAAGTCCGCGATCGACGCACTCACGACGGCCCGGCAGCGATGCTGGCGTTATGACTGGGTGATCGATCTGGATATCCGCGGCTTCTTTGACAACCTGGACCACGCGCTCGTCATGCGTGCGGCCAGGAAGTACACCCGGTGCCGGTGGATTCTGCTCTATGTGCAGCGGTGGCTGACCGCTCCCATGCAGCAGGAAGACGGAACCCTGGTACCGCGCACGATGGGAACGCCCCAAGGGGGCGTCGCGAGCCCGCTCCTGGCCAATATCTTCTTGCACCTCGCGTTCGACGACTGGATGCGGTCAACGCACCCGGACGTTCCGTTCGAGAGGTATGCGGATGATATCGTCGCGCACTGTCGGACGGAGACGCAGGCGCAGCAGGTCCTGGCGCACATCAAACGTCGTCTGGCGCAATGCCGGCTGGAAGTACATCCGGAGAAGACGCGTATCGTCTACTGCAAGGATGACGACCGGCCGGGGCAGTATCCCACGGAGCAGTTCACCTTCCTGGGATACACGTTTCGCTCTCGTCGGGCAAAGAATCGATGGGGTCAGTACTTCATCAGCTTCATACCGGCGGTGAGCAATGCGGCGGCGACACGGATGCGGCAGAAGATGCGACGTTGGCACCTCCCTCGGCGCAGCGACAAGGCCATCGACGACCTGGCCCGCATGTGGAATCCTGTCCTTCGTGGCTGGATTCAATTCTACGGCCGTTTCTACAAGTCGGCCCTGTATTCGGTCTTTCGCCACTTCAACGACCTGTTGGTTCGATGGGCCATGCGGAAATACAAGAGGCTCCGGCGCCATCGCCGCCGCGCCATTCACTGGCTCGGTGGTCTTGCGCGTCGCGCGCCCCGGCTGTTCGCCCACTGGCATCTGCTGGGGCTGACGCCGGCGGCTGGATGATGGGAGCTGTATGAGCGGAGACGTTCACGTACAGTTCTGCGAGCGCCCGGGGGTGAGATTCCCCCGGGCGACTCACCTGGTGATCCTGATCGACGGCTACCGCCGGTGGCGGTGGCTTGAGACGACCGTGTACAAGCGGCTTCTGGAGGAACTGGCCACACTCGACGTGGAACTCAATCGTGACAAGACGCGTCGCGTCGATCTCGCAAAGGGCGAGAGTTTCACCTTCCTTGGGTTCAGCATCCGCCGCGCCTGGACGCAGCGGGGCAAGTGGGGGGTTGCCTGTGTGCCGAAGATAGCGGCACGCACCAAACTCCTGCGACGGCTCAAGGGGGTGATGCGACGACATTGCTCGCAACCGGTTGAAAGGGTCATTGCTCTCATCAACCCAATCCTGCGCGGATGGACGAACTACTTCCGCATAGGACAATCGAGCCGATGTTTCAGTCACGTGAAGGACTGGGTCGAGAAGAAGGTACGGCGACACCTGATGCGACAGCGCGGGCGACTGGGGTTCGGCTGGAAGAGGTGGAGTAGGCAGAAGCTATATGACCGACTCGGGCTGTTCTCCGAATACCGGGTCGTCTATCTGCCGAAAGCGCTCCCGGTTTGAACGGCCACATAACCCTTGAGACGAAGGCAACAGGAAAGCCCAGTGCCGGAAATCGGCATGCTGGGTTTGACGAGGCGGGAGCTGTGTCACCGGTCACGCAAAAATCCCCACCCGTGGTCACTGAAAAGTCCTCACCTCGATAACTGAGGGGAGGAGCAGATGTCGACGACAACCACGACGATCGACCCCGAGCGTCAGATGCTCGGGGAGGTCGAGATGGTCGGAAGGGAACGATGGGAGCAGATTCATCGTCGGGCAGCGGCGGGCGCATCGATTCGAGCGATTGCTCGCGAGCTGGATCTAGACCGCAAGACAGTTCGTCGGTGCCTGCGGCAGACGGCGTGGAAGCCGTACCAGCGGGCGGCGCGTTCGGACACGCTGCTGGCCGCGCATGCGGAGTATCTGCGGCGGCGGGCGGCCGAGGTTGATTACTCAGCACAGGTGCTGTTCCAGGAGCTTCGATGCCGGCAGTATCGCGGCAGCTACGAAACGGTGAAGCGGTTCGTGCGACCGTTGCGGGAGACGCAGTTGCACGCGGCGGTGACGCGTACGAGGTTCGAAACGCCGCCAGGGCTGCAGAGCCAGATTGATTGGGGCCAGGCGCGGGTCTGGCTGGGTGCGCAGCGCGAGGTGCGGCACATCTTTGTGCTGACGCTCGGCTACTCGCGGCGGAGTTTCTACGTGCCGTGCCTGAGCGAGACGCTCGGCGATCTGCTCGATGCGCACGAGCAGGCGTTCACGCACTTCGGCGGCCACACCCAGGAGCATCTCTACGACCGACCGCGAACGGTCTTCTGCGCGCCGTGTGGGACCGACGGCGTGCGGTGGAACACGACGTTCAAGGCGTTCGCCGACTTTTGGGGCTTCGAGCCGCGATTGTGCCGGCCGTACCGGGCCCAAACGAAGGGCAAGGTCGAGTCGAGTGTGAAGTATTTCAAGCGAAATTTCCTGGCGGGCCGGCGGTTTCGCGACGACCTCGACTTCAACGAACAGTTGCAGGAGTGGACGGCGACGGTTGCCGACGTGCGCGTGCACGGGACGACCCACGAGCGACCCATCGACCGCTTCGCACGGGAGCGTGAGGCGCTGGTGCCCGTGCCGGCGGTCCGGGCGTTCCGACTCGAGGCGCCGCTGACCCGGGTGGTGGCGACCGACTACCTGGTCACCGTCGACACGAATCGCTACTCGGTGCCGTTCACGCTGATCGGCCAGCCGGTTGAGGTACTCCGCCGCGACGGCTTCCTGCAGATGCGGCACCGGGGCCAGGTGGTCGCCACGCATCCGGTGCTCAGAAGCCGGCACCAGCTCCGGATCCTGCCCGAGCACGGGCCGGGGCCGATCGCTCGCAATGCGCGCGTGCGCTACTCGACGGGCGGGTGCTCCACTGGTGCGGTTCCGCTCGACGTCGAGATCCGCGACCTGGCCTGCTACGAGGCGGCCTATGGCCTCGGGGGTGCGCAATGACGTCGCCGCAGATGGCCCGCCTCGACGAGCACCTGCAGCGGCTGCGCCTGAACACGGTGCGCGAACGGCTCGAAGCCTTGCTCCAGGAGGCCTCGGAGAAGGAGCTGTCGTATGCCGACTTCCTCGACGGACTGTTGAGCGAAGAGGTGTCAGCGAAGACCGCCAAGCACGTCACGATGCGAACGAATCTGGCCCGCTTCCCGTTCATCAAGGGTCTCGACAGCTTCGACTTCGGCTACCAGCCCTCGGTCGACCGCAAGCAGATCCAGAAGCTGAGCCTGTGCCACTTCGTCGAGCACGGCGACAACCTGGTCCTGCTCGGGCCGCCCGGGGTCGGCAAGACACACTTGGCCGTGGGACTCGGGCTCAAGGCCATCGAGCACGGCTACCGGGTTCTCTTCACGACGGCCGCGGCGATGCTGACGACGCTCACCAAGGCGCTGAGCGAGGGGCGCTTCGACGACAAGCTGAAGGTCTTCACGATCCCGCGGCTTCTCATCATCGACGAGATCGGGTATCTGCCGATCGACCGTCAGGCGGCGACGCTGTTCTTCCAGCTCATCAGCCGGCGCTACGAGCGCGGCCCGATGATCCTGACCAGCAACCAGAGCTTCGGCAGCTGGGGCGACGTCTTCGGCGACCGCGTGATCGCCAGCGCGATCCTCGACCGGATCCTGCATCACGCGACGACGCTCAGCATTCGCGGCGATTCGTATCGGCTGAAGGACAAGTTGAAGTCCGGGGTGGTCAAGCCGACGACGGCGGGAACGTGAGCGACGGGAGGCCCGTGGACGCTGCCGGCGCCGTGGACGCGCAGACGCGCCCACCGCGCCTTGGACAGGCCGCAGACGGCCTGCCCACAGCGACCACCGGCACTCGTCTCATCGTTGTTCTCAACCAGGGGGGTGGGGGAAATTTCGATGACCGCAGGTGGGGGAAATTTGAATGACCGTTGACAGGAGCTGGAAACGTGCCCACGGGAGCCGGACTGAGGCCCGGTGCGAAAGCGCCGGAGGAGCCACCGGACCCTACCGACAGCGCGCCAGCTCTCGACCCTACCGATTTGCCCAAGCGCAAGCTGGGACGGCCGAAGAAGGGTGAGGAACGGCCGAGGTCCTCAAGCGCCTCGAGCGGCGACTGGCCTGCGTGGTTCCTTCGCCCCCTATTGGCAGTCGATCCAGCGTGCGCTGGAGCCCGTGTTGGGTCCGCTGACCGGGAAACAGCAGCAGTTGGTGCAGACTCTCGAGGTCATCCGTATCGAGCATGATTCCCCGGTGCTTCCGGGCGAGCCTTCGTGGACGTGCCGACGACGCGCGTGCTGGACCGGCTGGGAGCGGAAGAGCGAGGTGCCGAGCGAGTCGGTCTTCTCACGCGCCTTCGGAGTTCTCCGACACACAGTTGCCCCAGCGCACGCATGCAGCGTTGATCCGCAACACCCACCCATGGGTCACCTCTGCGGCGCGAAACGGAGCCATGGCGAGGAGTGAGGCACCGGCATCAGCGAAAGCTGCCGGGAACAGCTACCCCCTACGCCTACCGCCACCGCGCCAGTCGTCGACTCTACCCTGCTGACGTCCGCCTCCCTGCACGACAGCCAAGCCGCCATTCCGCTGGCGACCTTGTCGGCCGGGCGAACGACCAATCTGTATGACCTGATGGACGCCGCCTACGACGCGGAACCGATCCGCCAGCACAGCCGCTCACTCGGCCACGTCCCGTTGATTGACACCAACCCCCGCCGCGACAAGACGCTGGCGGAGGAATTGCGAACCGAAGCCCGGCGCCTGCAGCGTATCGGCTTTCAGCTTCCCGAGCAGGCTCGCTACAACGAGCGTACGGCGGGTGAGCGCGTCAATGGCCGACTCAAGGACGAGTTCGGCGGTCGCGATGTCCGGGTCCGGGGCGCCTCGAAAGTGATGTGCCACTGCATGTTCGGCGTGCTCGCACTCACCGCCGACCAGCTCGTGCGCCTCGTGACATAACCAGTGCACCGCCGGCAACGCCCCTCGGCGCCCGACGGGCGTCAGTCACCCACGGGTGTCCCAACGCGCGGTCGAGAACACGTCGAAACATCCGACTTCTACCTCTGGCGTGCCGCCGGTTCTCCCGACAAGATATCCAGTCGGCGATCCAGGGCAATCGTGTTCACCAAGAGAGCTGAGGACTGCGCCCAGTCCCAATCCCCCGGGAGTTTTGCAAGCGGCTCACGTGGTAGTCGATGTGCACGCGCACGGTCTTCCACTCGGCGAAGACGTACGGGCTGGAAGGCAGCGAATGCAGCGCCGGCTGATCGAGCTGCTCGAACTGCGTGGAAATGGCAACTAGAAAAGGGACCTTTGTGGCCACGTGAAATGGGACCCCCATTCTTGGGTTGTGGTGGTCATCGCGACGTGGCCGGACGGAGCGGAGCGACGGGAGGCCACGTCGCGATGAGCGCTATTGCCGTGGCACCTCCTGTGGCGCGCGGGACGCCTGGTTGCGTGTGGCGGTCTTGAGCCGGTAGCTGTCGCCGGCGGTCGTCAACACGGTGGCGTGGTGGACGATCCGGTCGATGACCGCGGCGGCGGCCGTGGTGTCGAGGAACACCTCGGACCAGCGCGCGAACGGCAGATTCGTCGTCACGACGAGGCTCCGGCGCTCGTAGCGCTGGCTGATGAAGCCGAACAGCAGGTCGGCGCCGGCCTTGTCGAACGGCACGTAGCCCAGTTCGTCGAGGATTACGACGTCGTAGCGGGCGAGCTGGTCGAACTTGCGTTGCAGTCGGCCCTGTTGCTGCGCTTCGACGAGCAGCGTGACCAGTTCGGCGGCAGTCACGAACCGCACCCGGTAGTCGTGCTGGCAGCAGGCCATCCCCAACGCGATCGACAGCTGCGTCTTCCCCGTGCCGACGCCGCCGACGAACACGACGTTGGCGGCGTCGGCGACGAAGCGGCAGTCGAAGACGTGCAGGACCGCGTCGCGGTCCAGGTCCGGCTGTGCGTCGAACGAGAAGGCGTCGAGCGTCTTGAGCATCGGGAAGCGAGCATCCTGGATGCGGCGTTGGATGCGGCGCTCCCGGCGGCCGGTCACCTCCAGATGGACCAACTGAGCCAGGTAGTCGGCCGGCGGCTGACGCTGGCGGGTGGCCTGCTCGGCCAGCGGCCGCCACTGCGTCGCGACCGTCGACAGGCACAGCGTCTTCAGGTCCGTCTCCAAATGCGGCGGCTCGGCAATCGCGGTCACCATTAGCAACGGCCCTCCACCAGAGCGTCATACGCCGACAGCGTCGGGGTGGGCACCACGATCTGCGCCAGTTCCGGACGCACCCCCGTCACCGGCCGGCACACCGGCGGCGGGCCACTCTGCTGCTGGCGCAGGAGGAGCCGCACCGTCTCGAGACGCGGCGAATGGCGCTCGAGCGCGGCCGTCACCGCGCGCTCGACGGCCGCGGCCGGCTGCGTCTCCATCAGCCGCAGCATCCGGACCCACTCCTGATCGGGCTTGCGCGTGTGCCTGGCCAGTTCGGCCCGCACCTGCCGCCACACCGGCGCCAGCGGCCAGTCGACGAGCGCCGTCGCCTCGGCCACCGCCCGGTGCTTGCGCTCGAGCAACGGCAGCACATGAAACGCATCGAGGACCTTCGTGCCTCTGCAGAACGCGCGGGCGTGCTGCGCCACCACCTCGGCGCCGACGGCGACCGCCACCCGGTCGTGATACAGCTTCACCCACACCGGCCGGTAGGCGTGGCGGATCGGTACCGAGCAGGTGACGTGGTCCACCCGGACGTGTCCGAACTTGTCGGCCACTCGCGCGACGACGCGGCAGGTGGCGGGAAGGTGCACGGGCATCGCTCGCAGATGCTGCCGTTCCAGTGTCAACGCGTCCTGCACCGAGCGCCCGTCGTCGAGGTGGCGCGTCGGCAAGTCCGCCTCCAGCTCGGCGAGGATCGCCGCGTTGAGCGCCGCCCAGCTCGCCACCGCCAGCCGCGGCCGCAACACCAGGTTGCGGACGTACTTGACACCGCCCTCCACGGAACCCTTCTCCCAGCCCTTGGCCGGCGCGCAGAACTCGGCCCCGAAGGGATACCCGCCCCGGAATGCTTCGAACGCCTCGGTCTGCACCCGGTCCCGGCCCGCCAACACCTTCTTGACCGCCAGCGAGGTGTTGTCCAGGACGAGGCGTTTCACGACGCCCCCGAAGTACCAAAACGCCGACTCGATGCCGTCGAGCAGCGACTCGAGACGCTCGACCGGGTACGCCTTGGCGAAGTACGCGTTCGAGAACGGCAGCGTCGCCACCAGGTACTTCACCTTGCACGGCACGCCGGCGACGTCGACCCACGACTCGCCGAAGTCGACCTCCATCGTCGTGCCGGGGAGCACGCTACGGTGCACGAAAGCCTCCTTCGCGGTGCCGGCTGCCCGCAGTCCCGCGACGTAGCGGCGCACCGTGCGAGCCGGGAGCGGTCCGGCCAACGGCAGCAGCAACCGGCGAATCCGTTTGGCGGTCAACCGCGGCTCCGCGCACAGCCACTGCTTGATCTGCTCCCGCCACGGGGCCAGGGTGCTGGGCCGCGGCGGCGACACCCGCACCGGCGGCGTCGGCCGGCCGATGGCCCGCCGCACCGTCTTGACATCCAACTTCAACCGACGGGCGATCTCCTTCTTCGGCACACCCTCCACCAGATGCAGGTGGCGGACCTCGACCCACTGGGACATCCTGATCACCTCCGCGTCCTCCTGGCTCGGTCGACGAGACGACCGTGTCTCGCCACCTCGATTGTCGCCAGGCGAGCGCTGTTTCCGAGTGCTCAGGGGGTCCCATTTCAAGTGGCCACAGGGTCCCTGTACCTTTCTCAATGACTTCGCGCGGGTAAATCTCGCGGAGTCGGGCAGGCCGCCGGGAGCCACCGAGGGGTCCCTGTGTCTCGAGCACTTGAAAAGGACTTGTGCCCCGGCGTTCAGCCAGCGATGGATGCCCCGTGGGGAGTTTGCGCCATCGAGCGCCAGTACAGGGACCGGCAGGCATCGTTGGCGCGCCCGTGAAATGCGGCAGATAGGAGGTTCGATGTGGAGCTGGCCTGGTTCGTGGGTGTCGACTGGGGATCGCAGACGCACCAAGCGTGCGTAAGCGACGTTGCCGGGAAGCTGCTCGGCGAGCGGGCGTTCGAGCATGGCGGCCAGGGGCTGTCGGAGATGGCGGACTGGCTTCTGTCTTTTACGGCGGGTAAGGCGGAGCAGGTCGGCGTGGCGATCGAGACACCGCGCGGGCCGGTGGTCGAGAGCCTGATGGAACGGGGCTTCGCTGTCCACGCGATCAATCCGAAGCAGCTCGACCGCTTCCGCGACCGCATCTCGCCGGCGGGGGCGAAGGATGACCGACGGGATGCGCGGGTGCTGGCCTCGGCGCTACGCACCGACCCGCACTGTCTGCGGCGGCTGGAGCCGACCGACCCAGCGATCGTCGAGTTGCGGGAGTGGTCGCGCCTGAGCGAGGAGATTACGCGGGAACGCGTTCGCCAGGCGAACCGGATGCGCGAGTAGCTCTGGCGCTACTACCCGCAGCTGCTCGCCGCGACCAGCGACGATGTCGCGGCGTCCTGGGCGCTCGCCCTGTGGCGGCGCCTGCCGACGCCGGTTGCGGCGCAGCGCGTTCGCGAAGCGACGCTCGCCAAGTTGTTGAAACAGCACCGCATCCGCCGGGTCGACGCCGCGACGCTGTGTGACCGGCTGCGGGCGCCGGCCGTCCGGGTCGCGCCAGGTGCCGCCGAGGCCGCCGCCGCGCATGTGCGGCTCGTCGCCGAACGCCTCGTACTGGTCAACCGGCAACTGGCGCACGCGCGCAGCCAGCTCGACCGATTGGTGCACCAGCTCGCCGAGGCCGCACCGGCGGAAGACCCGGACGCGCACGCCGAGAGCGAGCCAGAGCCGTCGCCACCGCCGCCCGACGCGGCCATCCTGCTAGCGCTGCCCGGCATCGGCACCGGCGTCCTCGCTTGTCTGCTTGCCGAGGGTAGCGACGCGCTGCGGCGGCGGGACTACGCCGCGCTTCGCTGTCTCTGCGGGGTGGCGCCGGTCACCCGGCGTTCGGGCAAGAGCCTGCTCGTGGTGCGCCGCCTGGCTGCCCACGACCGGCTGCGCGACGCCGCCTACCACTGGGCTCGCGTCGCTGCCCACCGAGACCCGGTCAGCCGCGCCAAGTATCAGGCGCTGCGCAGCCGCGGCCATGGACACGCCCGCTCCCTGCGCTCAGTGGCCGACCGCCTGCTCAACGTCGCCTGCGCCATGCTCCGCGACGGCACCTGCTTCGACCCGCACCGTGCAGGAAATGTCACCGCGTGAACTCGTAACACACGCTCTCGATCGACATTCGCCACGCCTTGGCGAGTCCGATGACGAAACGGCTCGTGGGCGCTGTGGGCACGTCGTCTGCGGCGTGTCCAAGGCGCGGTGGGCGCGTTCTTTGTGTCCACGGCGACGGCAGCGTCCATGCGCCATCCCGTCACCTCACGCCCATCTCGACCGCCGTCACGACGACGCAAAAAGGCACTTGCAAAATGGTGGGGAGTCCTTTTCATCTTGCCGCTACCAAACTGCGAGCGCCGCGACCCCGGGAGCTTGCGGAACGGGCGCCTGTTGAGCCGGTCGAGCAGCTTGGCGATCGCGGCGTTGAGCTCGGCCAGCGAGAAGAACGTGCGATGGTGAAGGGCGGCGAGTATCCACCGCTCGACCACTTGAACGGCGACCTCCGCCTTCGCCTTGTCCCTTGGGCGACGCACCCGCGCGGGTAGCACCGCCACGCCGTAGTGGCGGGCGAGGTCGTGATAGGTCGGATTCAGGTCAGGCTCGTAGCGATGGGCACCGCTGACTCCCGAGCGTAGATTGTCCGGGATCACGAGCTCGGGACAACCGCCGTAGAACTCGAAGGCTCGTACGTGCGAGGCCGTCCAGTCCGGCAGGGTCTGCGTCCAGGTGGCCTCGGCGAAGGTGTAGCTCGAGGCGCCGAGCACGGCCACGAAGACCTGCGCCTGCCGCTCCTCGCCGGTCTCGGGGTCGACCACCGGCATCGTCTGCCCGGCGTAGTCGATGAACAGTTTCTCGCCGGCGCGGTGCTCCTGGCGCATCACCAGGTCGAGCTTTCCGGCCCATTCCCGGTACTGCTCGCAGAACCGGCTGTACTGCAACCCCTCCGGATGGATCGCCTTGTACTCCTGCCGGACTGAGCGCCACACCCCGCAGAACGAAGGGCCGAGGCCGCTACCGCGCTGCGGCGACGCTGGCGCTGGCCGATGAGATGAGCGCGGAAGAAGAGCGGTATCTCAGCGATCTGGCGGAACGCATGGGGCTCCCGGCCGAGACGGTCGCAACGGTCTTCACTTGGGCGGGTGACGAGCCCGTCCAACCCGCGGGAGCGAACCCTCGGGAACGGCACCGGCGGCGATCGTGTCGACGGCGTCTGCGCACGCCGTGCACAGCGCGAACGCGGGTGCGTTGCCGGGCTCAGAAGCCCGGCTTGAGGGTGCCGGCCTGCCGCGCCGCCTCCAGCAGCGTCGGGTAGAACTGGACGAACGTGCGCTCGACCGCGGTGTGCTCGGTGTGGCACTCGATGCAACGGGCGACGCGCTCGCCCGACAGCGGCTCGGAGGCGTCGCGGAGCGACCCGGCGACGCCGAAGTCGTAGAACGCCCAGCCGTCGGCGAAGCGGTCGTCCTTGACCTCCGCCTCGAGCGCCACGAGGTCCGACTGGAACTGTCCGGCTCCGTTGATGGCGCCCTCCCGGCTGGACTCGCGGATCTCGAGGACGAAGATCGTCTCGTCCGGCCAGCGGCCGTTCTCGAGGAAGGCGCGGTACGACGAGCGGTTCACGAACACGTTCTGGAAGCGGCTCGGCCCGGAGCGCGCGCCCGGCGCGTCATAGGTCATGTCGAGGCTGGAGCTGAGGAAGGTCCACTCCCGGTAGCCGTCCGGCCGCACGAGGTCGGTCCCGTTCGCGTACCGCGGCCCGTCGCCCACGCTCTCCGACTCCTGAGCCTCACCGGCCAACGACTGCACGAGGCCGGCTCCCAGACCGGCGACACAGATCAACACCAGGGCTCTTCGCTTCATCAGATCGCTCCTCCGCACCCGGGATTGTCCGCCTTGCTCCGGGGCAACCTCACGCTCTCATGATACCGTTCCGTGGTTGACTTGGTTGCGCGCCCGGCCCGACCAGGGGGCCCAATCTGAAGAGGAGGTGACCCATGTCCAGATGGAGCATCGTCGCGGGGCTGCTGCTCGCGCTCCCAGCGGCCGCCGTCGCGCAATCCGAGGGCACCACCCCGCGCACCGCTTGGGGACATCCCGATCTCCAGGGGGTCTGGGACTTTCGCACCATCACGCCCATGGAGCGCCCCGCGGAGTTGGCCGGGAAAGAGGTCCTGTCGGAGGAGGAAGCCGCCGCGTACGAGACGGAGGTCAATCGCCGCCAGAACCGGGATCTGATCGACCCGGCCAAGGGCGGCGCCAGCTACGCGCCGGAATCCGAGGGCGGCGTGGTGCCGTACAACGAGTTCTGGTACGACCGCGGCTCAGCGCTCGTCGAGGGCCGGCGCACGTCGCTCGTGGTCGACCCACCCGACGGCCGCATTCCGCCCCTCACGCCGGTCGCGGAGCAGCGCCGCGCGGCCAGCGCGCGGGCTCGCGCCGGTGTCGGCAGGCACGAGCCGACACCGGGCGGCTGGGTCGAGGACATCGGGCCGGGCCACCTGGCGGTGCGCTGCCTCGCCGGGTTGAACTCGGGTCCGCCGATGGATCCGGGCGGCTACAACCAGAACGTGCAGGTGTTCCAGACCCCGGACCACGTGGTGCTGCTCAACGAGATGATCCACAAGGTGCGGGTGATCCCGCTCGACGGCCGGGCTCACCTGCAGGCCGGGCTGCGCCAGTGGATGGGCGACTCCCGCGGGCGCTGGGACGGCGACACGCTGGTGGTGGAGACCACCAACTTTCTGCGCGAGACGAAGTTTCGAGACGGGCTGTCGGATGCCAACCTGCACCTGATCGAACGCTTCACCCACGCGGCGCCGTCCACGCTGATGTACGAGGTCACCGTCACCGATCCGACCGTGTGGATCCGGCCGTGGACCTACCGGATCCCCATGCAGAGCAGCGATCAGCCGCTCTACGAGTACGCCTGTCACGAAGGGAACTACGGCCTCTACAACATCCTGGCCGGCGCTCGCGCTCGCGAGGACGCCGCCGCGGGCGAAGCCGCGGTCGCGGAACGCTAGTGGTGTGTCACTAGAACAAGTTTACAGTTCGATTTTCACGGTGCCCTCAACACGGCGGCCTCGAATCGTCCCGGAAATCGGGGGTTCGACGGTCTCGTCGGCTACAGGCGGCCGATGTAAAGCCATTCCTGGGACACACCACTAGCGGCTCCGTTTGGCACCCAACCAACCCTGCAGGAGTCTGCGCCATTCTACGGCGCGGACTCCTGCTGCTCCTGTGCGCGCGCGCCCTGGAGCATGTTGAGCAACCCGTAGTTGCCCTCGTGGCACGCGTACTCGTACATCGGACCCGACGTCACGCCGCGTGACGCGTGATCGGTCGTCATCGGGACCTGTGCGGTCCAGGGTCGGGTGAACATCTCCGGGTCGGTCATCGTGAACTCGTAGTCGATGTTCTGCTCGTCGACGCGCGTGAACCGCTCGACGAGGTGCAGGGTGGGACGCGTCGCGCGCCAGGTTGCCCGCCACAGGTAGTGGCCCAGGTCGGCGAAGCGCGTGCTTTCGACGACCAGGGTATCGCCTTCCCACCGGCCGACCCCGCCGCCCAGCCACTGGCCGATGGCCGGGGCGATTTCAGGCCGCCCGTCGACCGGGACGATGCGGTACTCGTGGAACATCTCGTTGAGGATCGCCACCCAGCCCGGCGCTTGCAGGATGTGCGTGTTCATGTTGTAGCCCTGCAGCGGCACCAGCGGCAGGCCGTCGGTCAGACAGCGCTCGCCGGTGTCGGCATCCACCCAGGAGTCGAACGGGCCAACGCCGTAGCGCGCCGAGTCGGACTCGAGTCGGGCTCGTCCCGCTTCCGACCAGGGGATGCGGCCGTCCGGCGGATCGACCACGAGCGACGTGCGCAGGTTGTCCACGACCGTGGTGCCGGCGTCCATCCAGAACTGGTTGTAGGCGCCCACGACGCCCGGGATGCGCCGGTCGTTCGCGCGCCGACTCTCGGCCGTCTGCACTTCGAGCGCCGCGGCCTCCTCGGTGGTCAGCACCCGCGTTGCGCCGAGCGACTCGGGCCGCTCCACCGGCGTCAGGGTGGCGTTGGTCCAGATGCCCTGCAGATCCGGATCCCCCCAGCTCGTGCGCGGCACGCTCCATGTCTCCGCGGCGGACGACGACTGGGCCGCCGCGGGCACCGCTGCGAGCCACACCAAGGCTGCCGCTGCTGCCGCCATGCACATCGTGCGTCTCGAGATCATCATCAACTTGCCACCCCCCGGATGCTGCCGGCTGCCTGCCGGCGCGGTCATCGGCTCCGAGTATGTCGCGAAGAGCATCGATTCTCAAGTTGGAAATGATATGAGTGTATTACACTCATGAAATATCATTCTAAGATTAACATGCGCCTTCGAATCGGTGAGAATTCTTTCTCGAAGGACGTGGCCGGAATCCCCCGGCCACCTGTCGAAGGAGGCGAACCTCGATGATGAGTCTGACCCGTTGGAACCCGTTCGAGGAGTTGAACAGCCTGCATCGTGAGCTCGACCGCGCGTTCGGCCGCCGGGCCGGCGACGCGCAGGCCGGAATGCACGACGGCGCCTGGGTGCCGGCCACGGAGGTGACCTCGGCCGCGGACGGCTGGCGCGTGCGGGTGGCCCTGCCCGGCGTCGATCCCAAGGACGTCGAGGTCGACCTGCATGGCAACACGCTGGCCGTCAAGGGCGAGCGCGCGGATGGTGGTCGCGGCGACAACGGCTGGTACGCGTCGGAGATCAGCTACGGCCGCTTCGAGCGCACGTTCACGCTGCCGGCGAGCGTCGACCCGGACCGCGTCGAGGCGCATTTCGCGAGCGGCATGCTCGAGCTGACGCTGCCGCTGGCCGAGAGCGCCAAGCCGCGCCGCATCGAGATCGGCGGCCGGACCGCCCAGGCTGCGTAGGACTGGAGCCGATGATCCAGGTGACTCGGATCAGCCCCTGGCACGCGCTCCGCGTCATGCGCCGTTCGTGGCGGTGCAGCGCAGGGTGTCTTCCCGTGCGCCGGGCGCTCGGTCGACGTGGTCAGGGGCGGAGGCGCCGGACGCGGTCGAAGAGCTCCATCTGCTCGGGCGTCAGAATCTCCGCCACGCCTGCGCGCAGGCGTTCCTGCTCCGCGGTGAACCGCTGCCGCATCTCTCGGGCGACCCGCTCGAACGCCCGCCGCCGCGCCTCGAACAGAGCTTCGAGCTGTGCACGCTGCGCAGCGCTGAATTGAGCGTCCTCCCGTTCCAGTCGGTTCAGGAGGCGATCCGGGGCTAAGGCCCGCGGTCCTGGCGTCGGCCCGCGTTCCCCCCATGGCGCGCCGCGGAACGGCCCCCCGCCCGCGCGCGGCCCGAGCCACAGGCCGGCCGCCAGTCCCATCGACAGGCCGCAGACGAAGACCAGGGCCACGAACAGCGCGACCCACATCCGGGTGCTCGTATCGTTCATGACGGATTTCTCCCCGTAGCGCCATTCGAATGCAGGGGGGCGCTTGCCACGAGCTATTGTTCCAGCGGCTCGTCCGGCTCGGTGCTGAGCAGCGCCTCGAGCAGCCGGTCTCCGTCCACGCCTTCCTGCCCCAGCAGCGCGAAGGCCGGCATGCCGCCGGCATCCGGCTCGCCGGCGACCCAGGCTGCGGCCACCTCCGGCACGCCGGCCGGCAGGCTCGACGCCCCCGCGCCGCGCCCTATGATGAACGCGACTGCCAGCAGGCCGGCCGCCACCGGTGCCAATCGGCACGTCCAGGTGCGCCAGGCGAGCAGCTCGGTCCAGTGGGGAGCGCTGTCCAGCTCGGCCAGCACCCGTGCGGCAAAACCGGGCGGCACCGGCGCGGCGGTACGTGCCGCCAGGGCGCGCCGCACGATCCGCTGCTCGGCCAACAGGGCCCGGCAGTCGTCGCAACGGTCGAGATGGGCGGCCAGCCGGATCTCGTCTTCCGGTTCGAGCGCGTCCGGACGGTTCTCGGCCGCCCGAACGAGCAGCGGCCACCATTCCTCACAGCTCATGACGCCACCTTTCCGAGCTCCGACCGAGTGGCCTGTGCCTCGAGCGAATCGTTGCCGGGGGCGTCGGACGCTGCGTTGCCGCCCGGCTCGTGCAGGTCGGCCAGCATCGGCCGCAGGAGTCGCCGCCCGCGGAAGATCCGTGACATGACGGTGCCGATCGGAATGCCGAGCGCCGCCGCGATCTCGCGGTACTCCAGTCCTGACACGTCGCGCAGCACGACCGCTGCCCGCATGTCGCCCGGCAACGACGCCAGGGCGCGGTCGAGCGCCTGACGGTACATCACAGTCTGTTCCACGCTCGCGGTCGTGCCGGCCAGATGCCGCTCGCCGAGATCCCCGGCCTCCACGCGTGCCTCCC
Organism: Vicinamibacterales bacterium; assembly: GCA_965217045.1. Taxonomy (GTDB): domain Bacteria; phylum Acidobacteriota; class Vicinamibacteria; order Vicinamibacterales; family UBA8438; genus JAAXGX01. The sequence goes on from OZ244228.1 coordinate 202,646, forward strand.
ATACGGCGGCCCGGCGCGCCTGCTCGCCCCGGCGCGTCCGCGCAGCGTTCGCCGCGATGCGGTACAGCCAGTTCTTGAACGAGCTCTCGCCGCGAAAGCGGCGCAGGCCACGGAACGCCCGAACGAACGTCTCCTGGGCCAGGTCCTCCGCGTCGGCGCTGTTGGCGGTCAGCGCCAGGGCGAAGTTGAAGATCCGGGCCTGATGACGGCGGATGAGCGTGTCGACCGCCTCCGCATCGCCCGCCTGCGCCGCCGTCACCAGCGCTTGATCCGTGTCCACGCCGGGGCTCCGCGTCCGCCTGCCCGAGGTTTGGTACCGGGTCCGGGAGCGCAGGCCTCTCCCGGACCCGATCGGACTGCTAGCGCAACCGCTCTCGCCGGTCCCGGCGGTGCTGCCGGCGGCGCCGGTCGTTCTCGTGGGCGTTGGCGCGCAGCGCTTCCAGTTGCGCGCGCTGCTCGTCGGTCAGCAGCCCCTGGATCTCGGCGTACAGGGCGGCGCGTCGAACCGCCGCGTCGGCGGCCAGCGGAGCCACCTCCGCGGCGAGCGTCCGGATGGCGGTCTCGTCCGCGGCGCCTGACCGCACCTCGCCGCGCAACGCCTGCCGCGCTGCCCCCAGCTGTTGCCGCAGGGATTGGCCGCTCTCGCGGTGTCGTTCCACGGCGCCGCGGATTGCCTCGTGCTGGTCGTCGGTCAGATCCAGATGCCGCAGGACGCGGCCGATGCCGCCCGGACCGCCGCGCCCTTGGACCGCCGCGCCCACGGCCAGGACCGTCGCCGCGACCAGTGCCAGGGCGATGGCCGCCACCACCAAGTTGTTCCGTCCGCTTCTATTGTGCATGGTCACCTCCCGTGTCCGACTGTAGAGACCGGCGAGGCGAGGGAATTATTCCCGAGACGGTACAATTCGGAGCGATGGAGCTCGGCGACATCGCGCTCGGCTTCGTGATGTTGACCATTGGCCTCGGGTCGGCGTCGCTGGCCGCGCTCTATTGGCAGATCGGCGGGCTCACCCTGCTCTCGTTCGGATTGTTCGCGTTCCTCTACGGCATCCAGAGCCTGCTCTTGTCACCATCCGTGGCGGCGCTCGTCGATCTCCCGTCCGCTGCGCTCCTCCACGTCGTGTCGATGGCGTTCTACTGGCTGCCGGTGCCCGGCCTGATCTTCCTCGAGCAGGTCCTCGAATCCGGCACCTGGCCGCTGTTTCGCCGCCTGTGGCAGGGCTGGTGCGTACTGGCGCTGGCGTGCATGGCGCATGACCTGGCGGTCGGCCCGGGAGCGTCGGCCTTCATCTATCGGAACTTCTTCGTCGTCGCGCTGGTGGTGGTGATTCTCGCGCGCTTCGCCTGGCGCGGGTTGCCGCGGACCCGCGAGCGGCGGGTCCTGACGATAGGTTTCACCGTGTTCATGCTGGGGTCGCTGCACGACATCCTGACCGGGCTGGTGCTCGTGCCGTGGAACCTCCAGCTGGCCAACTCGGGGCTGAGCATCTTCATCCTGGCGCTGGGATACGTGACGTCGCAGCAGTTCTTTTCCGCCCAACGCGAGCTCGCGACCATGGAGTACGAGCTGCAGACGGCCAGCACGATCCAATCGTCGCTGTTGCCGCACGGCACGCCGCCCGTGCCGGGACTGGACATCGCCGTGCGCTACGAGCCGATGCGGACGATCGGCGGTGACATGTACGACTTCGTCGTCGACGGCCGACAGTTGGGGGTGCTGGTCGCCGACGTGACCGGGCACGGCGTCCCGGCGGCGCTGATCGCCTCGATGGTCAAGGTCGCGTTCTCGTCGCAGGGTGCGGCCGCGGCCAGTCCGGGCCAATTGATTGCGGGGATGAACCGGGCGCTCTGCGGTCAGTTCCGCGGGCAGTTCGTCACGGCGACGTACATGCACATCGACCCGGCGTCGCATCTCGTGCGCTATACCAACGCCGGCCACCCGCCGCCGTTCCTGTGGCGGGCCGCAACGCGCCAGGCCGCCGAGCTGGCGGGCGCCGGCGCCGGCGTGCTGATGGGATTCGATTCGAACGTGGTGTACACGACCGGCGAGGCGCACATCGAGGACGGCGATCGCCTCGTCCTCTATACGGACGGCGTGCTCGAGGTGGCCGACGGGTCGGGGGAGTTCTTCGGCAGCGACGGGCTGAAGGCGTTCGTGGAGAGTCACGAGGCGCTTCCCGCGGAGGAGTTCGCCGACGCCCTGCTCGCCCATCTGCGCGAGCGAACGAGCCGCCGCGGCGAAGGTCGCGGCTTCGAGGACGACGTCACCCTGGCCGTCGTCGATGTTCGCGAACCGGCCGCCCGCGCGTCGCTGACATCGAGCGGCAACGATTGACCCGGCGCGGCTTCTGGGCCATCCTTGAGCAGCGCCGCTCGATCGACGACATGTTCATCTTCCTGCCCAGGGGCGCACGGTCGGACGGAGAAGGCCTACGCCACCCTCCTGCCGGACTACGCGATCGAGAACGACATGACGGCGCTCGACGGCGTGCTCTGGGCCAATCGGGAACTGCACGTGACCGTGAATGAAGCCGACTAGGTACCTGAACCTCATGCGTCGGACAGTGCTCGTGCTGGCGGTCGCGGCCTTCGGTTGCGCCACGGTCGTGTCGGCCCAGTGGCGGTTCGGGAACTGGGGCCGCACGGACCTGCCGTACGACGGCGGCTTCACGTTCGTGCGGCTCCGCTGGACCGACGGCACGTACGGCGCTCGCGTCGGCAGAGGCGGGCAGGACATGTGGGGGCATGAGTTTCCGCGCGCCGAGCAGAACCTGATGACGATGCTCGACGACTTCACGTTGGTCGACGCCAGGACCGACGGCAGCCTGATTCTCACGCTTGACGATCCCGACCTCTTCAAGCATCCCATCGCCCTGATGCAGGAACCGGGCTTCTGGGTGATGACGGACGAGCAGGCGCAGCACCTGCGCGCCTACCTGCTCAAGGGCGGGTTTCTCATCTTCAACGACTTCGAGGGGCGCCAGTGGGCGAACTTCGAGGCGCAGATGAACCGCGTGATACCCGGCGGCCAATGGATCCGGCTGGATCGTACGCATCCCATCTTCGACCAGTTCTTCCGCATCCAGCGGCTGGACATTCCGAATCCGATGTATCACCACCTGCGCGGGCGCACGCCCGAGTACTTCGGCCTGTTCGAGGACAACGATCCCGCCGGACGACTGATGTCGGTCGCCAACTACAACACGAACCTGGCCGAGTACTGGCAGATGGGCGGCATGGGCTACTTCCCGATCGAGCCGATGAGCGTCGGCTTCGAGCTGGGCGTCAACTACATGGTGTACGGACTGACTCACTAAGGACAGTGATCGATATAAGGTTGCCAAGTGCATCCAGGCGGAGCCCGTTTTCTGCGGCTTCGGGCGCTCGGCACACAGCAAGGTAATTTCCGTCAGTGTCCTAAGCGGGGAGTGCGCAATGGTGACCAATCGATTCTCGGCGGCGTTGATCGCGGGTGCCGGTGTGCTCGCGCTCGGATTTGGGGCTGCGGCGCAGCAGCCGACCGGGGCGGGTCCGGCCGCCGTGCCCGAGATGCTGCGCGACTTCGTGCCGGTTACCGACGCGATGCTGCGGGACCCGCAGCCGGAGAACTGGATTACCTTTCGCAACGGCTATGCGCTCTGGGGCTACAGCGAGCTGGACCAGATCGACGCGGCGAACGTCGGCGAGCTGCGCCTGGTCTGGTCGCGGGCGATGCAGGAGGGATATCAGGAGGTCGAGCCGCTCGTCTACAACGGCATCATGTTCCTGGCGAACGTCGAGGACATCGTGCAGGCGCTCGATGCCAGGACCGGCGACCTGCTGTGGGAGTACCGGCGCAACCTGCCGGACAACCCCTGGAACGTGACCGGCACGCGCGCCCGCTACCGGAACGTGTCGATCTACGACGACAAGATCTTCCTGGCCACCAACGACGCCTACCTCGTCGCGCTCGACGCGCAAACCGGCGAGTTGGTGTGGGAGACGCAGCGAGCCGACTACCGCGAGCAGGTGGCCCAGACGGCGGGACCGATCATCGTGAAGGGCAAGGTCGTCGCCGGCTCGCGCTGCAACCCGCAGAGCCCGCGTCCCGGCGGCTGCTTCATCACCGGCCACGACGCCGACACGGGGCAGGAGCTGTGGCGCATCAACACCGCCGCCACGCCCGACCAGCCGGGAGGCGACACCTGGGGCGGGCTGCCGCTATCGGCCCGCCGCCATGCGTCGGCCTGGATGGTCGGGAGCTACGATCCGGAGCTCGACCTGGTCTACTGGGGCACCGGTCCGCCGTCGCCGCTGCCCGAGAAGTTGCGGGGGGCGGGCAAGGCGGATCTGCTGTACACGAACTCGACGCTGGCGCTCGACCCGGATACGGGCGAGATGATCTGGTACTTCCAGCATCTGCCGCGCGACAACTGGGACCTCGATCACGTCTTCGAGCGCATGATCGTCGAGACCGAGGTGTCGCCGAACCCCACCGAGGTGCCGTGGATCAATCCGGCCGTGCGCGCCGGCGAGACCCGCAAGGTCGTGACCGGCATTCCCGGCAAGACCGGCCTCATCTGGACGCTCGACGCGGAGACGGGCGAGTTCCTGTGGGCGCGGCCCACCATCTACCAGAACATCATGACCGGGCTCGAGCTCGACACCGGCCGCCCGATCATCGACGAATCGACGACCCCGCAGTCGGTCGAGAACTTCGTCCTGGCCTGCCCGACGCTGCTGGGCGGCAAGAACCAGCCGTCCGGCGCCTACAGCCCGGATACGGGCGCGCTGTACATGCCGCTCAACAACGCCTGCATGGACCTGGCGATGTCGGTCGAGGTCGCCGGGCCGAGTGACGGCTACGACATCCGCAACGAGTTCCGTCACGTGCCCGACGCGGACGCGGCGACTGCGCGGATCGGGCGGATCGAGGCCGTGTCGGCGTCGACCGGCGAGACGCTTTGGAGTTATCAGCAGCGGGCGCCAATCTACGGATCGCTCCTGACCACGGGCGGGAACCTGGTGTTCTCCGGCGACGTCGTCCGCCGCTTCCGGGCGCTCGACGCGCAGTCCGGCGAGGTGCTCTGGCAGACCATTCTGAACGGGCCCGTGAGCGGGCGACCGATGACGTACAGCGTCGACGGGCGCCAGTACCTCGCCATCGGGGCGGGCGGGGTGACCCAGGGCACGAGGTTCCTCGATCTCACGCCCGAGCTGACGACGCCGAGCGGCAGCAACACGCTGTTCGTGTTCGCCCTGCCTGAGTGACCATAGGGCTTCCGCTAGGGTCCAGGGCTGTACGGGTAGTAACGTAAACTGCTGAGGAATAGCAATTTATTGCTCACACTCGCGAGTTGAGTCTGTCGGGACGTAGCGTGACCTTGCCGCTCGGCCAGCCATGCAGCTCGCCGGCCACCACGACCTTCAGGCAGTCCCGCTCGGTCAGCTGCGCGAGCCGTGTGGTCTAATGAGGCGTGGCCTCACCCGTCACCTTCGCCAACGGCCTGGGCGAGGTGCTTGCTCCCTTCCTGCTGGCGCTGCGCGGTGTGGGCTTCTTCGAGTGGTACGTCTACATGCCCGTCATGACCGTCCTGTCGGTCGGGCTGTTCCGGAGCCTCGTGAGGACGCTGGACGGCAACGGGACCTTCGCCGGCCGCCCGCGGCGGGCGACCTGGCTGGCCGCATACTTCGGCCTCTGCTTCCTGGTGACCAACGGTCTGGCGGTCGGCTTCAAGACGCTGATCGTCGAGGAGCTCGACTACCCGACGCGGGTCTGGTTCGAGGTGTACGTCGGGCCGCTGCACTTCTACATCGTCGCCGTCGCCCTGGCGTATTTGGTCCTCATCGCCCGCAACCGCGCGACCGCGCTGGATCGGGGGCTGGGCCTGTTCGTGCAGATCGGTCTGCTTGCCGGGTACTCGGTCGGCGTCTTCCGCGTGCTGAACGAGCCGATCTCCGTGGCCAATCCCACCGCCGGCCTGAGCGGCTTCATTCTGTGCGCGTGGTTCGCCTCCTACAACTACGACCTCTACCGTCGGTTCATCGACCCCGTCCGCCGGCTGGCGGCGTGCGGTTGACCTCCCGACGGATCGGGTATATACCGGAGCCGAGCGCGAGGGGATGAGGAGGCAGTCAGATGAGGCATCGGATGGTCGGCTCGATCGCGGCGGCGGCGGTGCTGGCGGCGGGCGCGTGGACGGCGGCCGCCGGACAGGAGCCAGCGGCTCCAGCGGGGTGGACGGCGCCGTCGACACCGTGGGGCGAACCGGACCTGCAGGGGGTCTGGGAGTACTGGACGTTCACGCCGCTCGAACGACCGGCCGAGCTGGCCGACCGGGACGTGCTGACGGAGGAGGAGGCGGCGACCATCGCGCAGCGGCTCAGCGACGAAGCCGTGGGACGCGACGACACGCGGCCCGCCGCGGGTCAGACCGGCGGCTACAACCAGTCGTTCTGGACCGAGCGGTCGCGCCCCACCGCGCTGACCCAGCCGTCACTGCTGGTCGATCCGTCCGACGGGCGGATTCCGCCGCTCACCCCGGCCGAGCTGGAGCGCGCCGAGGCGCATCGTGCGGCCGGCCAGCGGCCGGTCCGCCTGCGCGCGGCGGGGATCGGCGCCGATGGTCCCGAAGACCGGGGGCTGGCTGAGCGCTGTATCGTCGGTTTCAGCACCGGACCTCCGATGCTGCCCGGCGGCTACAACAACAACATCCAGGTTTTCCAGGCGCCGGGCTATGTCGTACTGCTCGCCGAGATGGTCCACGACGTCCGCGTGGTGCCGGTGGACGGGCGTCCGCATCTCCCGTCCGGCATCCGCCAGTGGCTCGGCGACGCGCGGGGGCATTGGGAGGGGAACACCCTCGTGGTCGAGACGAGCAACTTCACCGACAAGATCGCCAGCTTCAGCCCGATGGCGTTCGATCGGGAGCGGGGCGGGTTCGGATCGCTGGCGCTGGGCACGGGCGACTCGCTGCGCCTCGTCGAGCGCTTCACGCGGGTCGACGCGGACACGTTGCAGTACGAGTTCACCATCGACGATCCGGCGACGTTCACGCAGCCGCTGACCGCCCGCTTGCCGATGCAGCGCAGCGATCTGCCGCTGTACGAGTACGCCTGTCACGAGGGCAACTACGGCCTGCTCAACATCCTAGTGGGCGCACGCGCCGAGGAGGATCGCTGATGATGAGACGAGTTCGCTGGGCAACCGCGACCCTGGTGCCGGTCCTGTTGGCGGGCGTGGCGGCGGCCGTGCCCGCGCTGGCCCAGAGTGACGCCCCGCGGACGCCGTGGGGCCATCCGGACCTGCAGGGCGTCTGGGACCACCGCACGATCACCCCGCTGGAGCGGCCGGCGGAGCTCACCGATCGCGAGTTCCTCACCGCGGAGGAGGCTGCGAGCCTGGAGCAGGCAGCCGTCGACCGCGCCGACTACCTGCTCAACCGGCCGCCCGAGGCGACGACGGCCGGCGGCAGCGTGGACCGCCGCGCCGACGGCACGCCCGGGTTCTACAACGACTTCTGGCTGGACAACGGCACGCGCTCGGTGGGCACCCGGCGCACGTCGCTGGTCGTCGATCCGCCGAACGGGCGGCTGCCGGCGCTGACCGAGGGCGCGAAACGCCGCATCGAGCGGAATCAGGCCTATCGCCGGGAACACCCCGCCGACTCGTGGCTGGACTTCGATGCGACGGACCGCTGCCTCGTGGGCGTGAACAACGGACCTCCGATCCTCCCGGCCGCCTACAACCAGAACCTGCTGGTGGTGCAGAACGCGGACTGGGTGCTGCTCGTGGCGGAGATGATCCACACCGTGCGGGTCGTCCCGCTCGACGGGCGGCCGCCGCTTCCGGATCACGTTCGCCAGTGGGCCGGCGATGCGCGCGGCCGCTGGGAGGGCGACACCCTGGTCGTGGAGACGTCGAACTTCGTTCCCGGCCGGTGGTGGACGTCGGCCAACCCGATGGGCCGCCTGGCGACGACCGGGAGCCTGCGCCTGACGGAGCGCTTCACGCGCCTCGATGCCGACACGCTGGAGTACGAGGCCACGGTGGACGACCCGGAAACGTGGAGCAGCCCCTGGACGGTATCCATTCCGATGCAGCGCAGCGATCAGCCGCTGTACGAGTACGCCTGCCACGAGGGCAACTACAGCATGGTCAACATGCTGGCGGGGGAGCGTGCCGCCGAGAGGGCGGCGGCCAAGTGAAGCCTGGGGACGCCGACGCCGACACGCCGGACGTCTACTTGACCGGACGTCTACTTGATCAGATAGCGGCCGTCGGGCTGCTGCGCGCGGTAGGCCGCGTGGCAGGCCGTGCACGCCGCGTGGAGGTTGGTCAGGGCCAGCTCGGCCCCCTCGACCGCTAGCGGGTTGGGCCACAGGCTCATGAGGTGGACGGCGACGCTGATCTCGGACACGGACTTGGACACCGCGCGGATGGCCTCGACGGCGTCCTCGACCTGATCACCGTCGTCGTCCTCCCGGTCGCGCCAGTACTGCTGCACGAGCTCGATCGCGCGCCGGGCGAGGATGACCTGCTCGTTCATCGCCGCGTTGTCCCGCGCGTCCAGTGCCTCGCCGAGTCCTCGCGCGGCGACGTCGAGGGTGCGCATGGCGGCGGCGTACTCCGCGGACGGTTTCTCACCTGCGGCAACCGTGGCTGCCAGCGCCGCGACGAGGCTCAGGACCAGACCGCAATTGGGGATGCGCATCGCTATAGTATTGCAGCGTCGAGGCCCGCTTGTCAGCCGTACCCGATCCCGATCTGCACCGTGACCTCCGTCAGGCGGTGGCCGACCTCTGCCGCCGCTTTCCGGACAGCTACTGGCGCGACCTCGATCGCCGCGAGGCGTACCCCGAGGAGTTCGTCAGGACGCTGACGGATGCCGGCTATCTCGCCGCGTTGATCCCGGAGGCGTTCGGCGGCGCGGGCCTCGGCCTGCAGGAGGCGTCGATCATCCTCGAGGAGGTCAACCGCTCCGGGGGCAATGCCGCCGCCTGCCATGCCCAGATGTACATCATGGGGACGCTGCTGCGGCACGGCTCGGAGGCGCAGAAGCGCGAGTACCTGCCGCGGATCGCTAGCGGCGAGCTCCGCCTGCAGGCGTTCGGCGTCACCGAGCCGACGAGCGGAACGGATACGACGCGGCTCCAGACGATGGCGGTGCGCCGCGGCGACCGCTACGTCGTCAACGGGCAGAAGGTCTGGATCTCGCGTGCGGAGCACTCCGACCTGATGCTGCTCCTCGCGCGGACCACGCCGCTCGAAGCCGTGCGGCGCAAGACCGACGGGCTCTCGGTCTTTCTGGTCGATCTGCGCGCCGCGGTCGGCAACGGCCTCACCATCCGGCGCATCCGGACGATGATGAACCACGCGACCACGGAGCTCTTCTTCGACGATCTCGAGGTGCCGGCAGCGAACCGCATCGGCGAGGAGGGCCGCGGCTTCCGCTACCTGCTCGACGGCCTGAACGCCGAGCGCATCCTGATTGCGGCGGAATGCGTCGGCGACGGCCGCTGGTTCATCGAGCGCGCGGTGCGCTACGCCAACGAGCGGGTCGTCTTCGACCGGCCGATCGGCAAGAACCAGGGCATTCAGTTTCCGATCGCGCGGGCGTACGTCAACGTCGAGAGCGCCGACCTGATGCGGATGAAGGCCGCCACCCTCTTCGACGACGGCCAGCCCTGCGGCGCGGAAGCCAACATGGCGAAGCTGCTGGCGGCCGATGCGTCCTGGGAGGCGGCGAACGTCGCCGTGCAGACGCACGGCGGGTACGGGTTCGCGGAGGAATACGACGTGGAGCGCAAGTTTCGCGAGTGCCGCCTGTACCAGGTGGCGCCGATCTCGACGAACCTCATCCTCTCCTACATCGGCGAGCACGTGCTCGGCCTGCCGCGGTCGTTCTGATGACGCCGCGCCCGCTGGACGGGGTGACCGTCGTGTCGCTGGAGCAGGCGGTGGCCGCGCCCTTCGCTACGCGGCAGCTCGCGGACCTCGGCGCGCGCGTGATCAAGGTGGAACGCCCCGGCGTCGGGGACTTCGCCAGGGTCTACGACGGGGTCGTAGGCGGGCAGTCGAGCCATTTCGTCTGGCTGAACCGGTCGAAGGAGTCGCTGACGCTCGATCTCAAGCGGCCGGAGGCGGCCGGGGTGATCAGCCGGCTGCTGGCGCGGGCGGACGTGTTCGTCCAGAACCTCGCCCCGGGCGCGGCGGAGCGCCTCGGCCTGGGCGCCGCGAGCCTGCGGGCCGCCCACCCGCGACTGATCGTCTGCGGACTGTCGGGGTATGGGTCCACCGGCCCGTACCGCGACCGGAAGGCGTACGACCTGCTCGTGCAGGCCGAGTCCGGCGTGATCTCCATCACCGGCACGCCGGACGAGCAGGTCAAGCTGGCCATCCCGGTCGCGGATCTGGCCGCCGGGATGTACGCCTACAGCGGTATCCTCACGGCACTCTACGCCCGCGAGCGGCGCGGCGAGGGGGCCTCCATCGAGGTGTCGATGCTTGAGGCGCTGGGCGAGTGGATGGGCTTTCCGCTCACCTACACGCTGTACGGCGGCGCGCCGCCGCCGCGCAGCGGCGCGCGCCACGCCACCATCGCACCGTACGGCCCGTTCGCGGGCGCGGGCGGCGAGACGGTCTTTCTCGGCATCCAGAACGAGCGCGAGTGGGCGCGCTTCTGCGCGGAGGTGATCGAGCGGCCGGCGCTCGCGTCCGACCCGCGCTTCGACACGGGCGCGAAGCGAATCGCCAATCGCGAGGCACTCGATCGCGAGATCGAGGCGGCGTTCTCCGGGTTGTCGGCGGCGGCGATCATCGAGCGCCTGGAGGCGGCGGGCATCGCCAACGCCCGGCTGAACACGGTCGAGCAGTTCGGGGCGCACCCGCAGCTTGCGGCTCGCGGCCGCTGGCGCGACGTCGAGTCGAGCGCCGGACCGGTGCGGGCGCTGATTCCGCCGGCCACCATCGACGGCGTCGAGCCGCGGATGGACCGCATTCCGGCGCTCAGTGAGCACACCGACACGATCCTGGCGGAACTGGGGTACGAGGCGCGGACCGTGGCCGGCTGGCGCGCCGCCGGCGTCATCTGACGGGTGACGCAGACGGCGCCGGCCGCTCAGGCGTGGGCCGTCAGCGTCGGAAACGGCACGGGCAGGTTCTCGAGCCGCGTGAGAACCATGTCGAGCATCACCGGGGTCCGGTTGAAGTAGCCGTCGTCCAGTGCATCGGCAATCGCACAGAGCACGGCGCCGGCACCCGCGCCGTGCGACGGCTCGCCGATACCGCGCGCGCCCAGCGGGTTGAAGGGGTCGGGGTGGTTCGCCGCCGCCCACTGCATCTCGCGTTCGTGCGGGACGTCGAGCAGCGCGGGCGGACGGTTCGAGTAGAACCGCTTCGATACCTGCAGGCCCCAGCGGCGGTCGTAGACCCACTTGCGTCCCAACGCCTCGCTGAAGCCCTGAATGCCGCCGCCGTGCAGCTGGGCGGCGAGCGTGCGCGGATTGACCACCGTTCCGCAGTCGGTCGCCACGCGGTAGTCCTTGAGCGCGATGGCGCCGATCTCGACGTCGACCTCGACTTCGGCGAAGCCGATGCAGTACGACTGGACCCGGCCGCCGGTGGCGTAGTTGTCCTTCGCGACCCCCAGCAGCCCGCCGCCGGCCAGGGCAGTGGCCGACGTGACGGTCATTGCGTTGATGTCGTCGGGCAGCTCGTGGCCGTCGTAGCGGCCGCCGAGCTCGATGGCCCGGCGCGCCGCCCGGGCGAAGCTCAGGCCCTGCGAGCGGTTTCCGGACCTGAACACGCGGCCGTCCGCGACGTCGTAGTCGTCAGGGGCGCCGCCCAGATCGCGCGCGGCAATTTCCTGCAGCTTGCGCCGCGCGTCGTGTCCGGCCGCATAGTTCGCGCGCGTATGCGCATGCGTGGTCATCGTCCCCGCCTGGATCGAGCTCCAGGGCAGGTGCTTCGCGGTGTTGCCCCAGACGACCTCGGCGTGCTCCCAGTCGGTCTGCAGCGCTTCCATGGCGGCCCGGGCCGTGTCGAAGACCGACTCGGTCCCGAGGTTGCCGATCCCCTGGTGGATGTGAACCCTCCCGTCGGGCCGGATGACGAGCAGGCCGTCCATGCCGGAGGCGCCGGCCGCGAACGCGCTCAGCGCCACGCCGATTCCGGTGACCTTCGTGCCCTGCCGCCGGCCGCTCCGGGCCCGCATGGCGGGCCAGTCGAACGCCTTGGCGGCCGTGTCGGCCGCCTCGCGCACGAACGCGCTCGACACGTTGGGCCGCTGGCCCTGGCGAGGCTGTCCGAAGGTCGCCTGTCCCGCCGGCGCGTTGATCCGGATCAGATCGAGCGGGTCGAGATTCAGGCGCCGGGCTGCCTTGTGCATCATGGGCGCCATCATCGACACGGCCTGCAGCCCGCCGGGCGCCCGCTGCGCCGAGCGCGGCGGGGTGTTCGTGTAGATGGAGATCCCGCGCATGCGATGGTTGAGCGGCTGGTACATCAGCGACGCGTAGTCGGCCGCCTGCATGTGGTCGCCCGACCGGCCGTACGGGCCGGCGTCCTGCACCAGGAACATGTCGATCGCCGTGACCCGCCCGTCGCGGCGGAACCCGATCTTGATCCGCCCCTGTATCCCGGGCCGCGCCCGGCCGATGAAGTGCTCTTCCTGGCGGGAGATCCGCATCATCACCGGCTTGCCGGCCTTGCGCGACAGCAGCGCCGGAATCGCCATCTGGATCGAGCCGAACGCCTTGCTGCCGAAGCCGCCGCCGCAGTACTCGGCGACCAGGACCAGATCCTCGGGCGCGATGCCGATCAGCCGCGCCGCCGGGCCGTGCGTGCGGGCGGTGCTCTGGGTGGAGGCGTGCAGATAGCACTTGCCGTGCTGCCAGTACGCCATGGCGCTGCGCGTCTCGAGCGGCTGGTGCGACATGGACTGGTGGAACACCGTCTCGTCGAATACGAGGTCCGCCTCCGCGAGTCCGGCCTCGACGTCGCCCACCTGCCACTCGTCGGTGGCGGCGCCGCCCGCCGGGAACTCACCCCGCTCGGCGGCGGCCCAGTCGGCGCCCTCCCACTTGACGGTCGTCACGTCCGTCCCGGTCATCGTGTTGCCGTCGAGGCGGGCGTTCGGTCCTCCCGGGCGCAGGCTGTCGAGCGGGTCGAGCACGAACGGCAGCGGCTCGAGGTCGAGCCGGATGAGCTCGACGGCATCCGCGGCCGTCGTCTCGTCGACCGCGGTCACGGCCAGAATCGGCTCGCCTTCGTACCGCGGCTCGTTGGTGAGCGCCGCCTCGTTGGGCGCGTCCACCGGCGGCAGGTCCGCGGCGGTCAGGATCGCCGCGACCCCGGGCAGGGCCTCGGCGGCGCTCGTGTCGATGCGTCGGACCCGGCCGTGCGGCATCGGGCTCACGAGCAGCTTCGCGAACAGCATGCCCTCGGCCCGGAAGTCCTCTGCGTATTTCGCGCGGCCGGTCACTTTCGCGACCAGATCCGCTGTCGAGTACGGCTTGCCGATCAACTTGTAGTCAGCCATGTCAACTCTGAGACTACCCGCGGCCCCGTGCATTTGCAATACGCTGGGTGCGCCCGGTCCGCGGCGGCATCGGCAGCCGGCGTCTATACTGGAGTCGGCGTGTCCAGCCGCGACGGTGCTCCGCATCCACGCCAGCGAGGAACCCGTATGAAGCGAGCGTTCGGCGCCCTCGTGCTCGTCCTGGCCCCGGCCGTGTCGCAGCCCGCGCCGGCGGCGGGACAGGACGAGGCGCATGTCTTCCGGGGCGGCTACGTCCTGACGATTGCCGGCCCCCCGATCGAATCCGGCGTCCTGGTCGTTCGGGGCGGTTCGATCGTCGCGGTCGGCGGGGCGGACCTGCCCTCGCCGCCGGGCGCGGTCGAGCACGACCTCACGGGACGCGTGCTGATGCCCGGCGTGGTCGACAGCCACTCCCACGTCGGTTCCGTGTCGGGGGGCGACCGTTCCTCGCCGCTGCATCCCGACGTGCGCGCGCTGGACTCCATCGACGTCGCTTCCGACAGCTTCTGGCGCGCCCGCTCGGGCGGCATCACGACCGTGAACGTGATGCCCGGATCGGGCCACCTGATGTCGGGGCAGACGGTCTACCTCAAGCTCCGCGCCGGCGGTCGTACCATCGAGGACTGGCTGTTCTGCGACGATCCGCTGACCGACGTGTGCGGCGGGATGAAGATGGCGAACGGCACGAACTCGCTGCGCGAGCCTCCCTTTCCCGGCACGCGCGCCAAGTCCGCGGCCCTGGTACGCGGCCTCTACCACGAGGCGCGCGCCTACGTGGAGCGGCAGGCGAGCCGGGCGGACGGCGACCCGCCGGCGGCGCGCGATCTGCGCATGGAGGCGTTGGCGGAGGTGCTCGCGGGCGAGCGCATCGTCCAGCATCACACCCACCGTCACAACGACATCGCCACCGTGCTGCGGCTGCGCGAGGAGTTCGGCTTCCGGGTCGTCATCCAGCACGGCACCGAGGCGTGGAAGCTGGCCGACGAGCTCGCGGCGGCCGGTGTGCCGGTGTCGATCACCTTCATAGACGCGCCCGGCGGCAAGGAGGAGACCCTCGACTGGTCGCTGGAGGTTGGCGCGATCCTGGAGCGCGCGGGTGTCGATGTGGCCTTCAACACGGACGACTTCATCACCGACTCGCGGCTGCTGCGGCGCGCCGCGGCGCTGGCGGTGCGCAACGGCATGTCGCGCACCAAGGCCCTGGAGGCGTTGACCCTGGCGCCGGCCCGGATGCTGGGGCTCGCGGATCGCATCGGCTCGCTCGAAGTCGGCAAGGACGCCGACTTCGTGGTGTTGTCGGGCGATCCGTTGAGCGTGTACGCGACGGTCGAGCAGACCTGGGTCGAGGGGCGGCTGATCTACGACCGGTCGAATCCGGAGCACCGTCGCTACGCGGTCGGCGGCTACGACGTGTACCGCACCACCGCCGACGAGGAGCAGGCGCTGCGCCGCCTGCTGGCAGGGGAAGGGTGACGATGAGCGTGCGTCGAGTCCAGTTGCGCCGGGCGATCGCGCCGCCGTTGATACTCGCCGTGGCCCTGGTCGGCGGGCTGGCGGCGCCTGCCGGCGGCCAGGTGGCCGTGCGGGCGGGCGTGCTCCATACGGTCTCCGGGGCGCCGCTCGAGAACGCCGTCGTGATCGCCGCCGCCGACGGCACCATCGAGTGGGTCGGCCCCGCGGCGGAGGCGTCCGTTCCCGACGGCGTCGAGGTGCTGGAAGCCGCCGTCGTCACGCCCGGCCTGGTCGACGCGCATTCCGTCGTCGGCCTGGCAGGCGCGCTGAACAGCGACGTCGGCCCGGTTCGGGATCAGGATCAGCTGGATAAGTCGGCGCCGATCCAGCCGGAGTTGCGCGCGGTCGACGCGTACGACGCCACGGAGGCGCTCGTCGAGTGGGTGCGCTCCTACGGCGTCACGACGCTCCACACCGGCCACGGCCCGGGGGCCCTGATCAGCGGTCAGACGATGATTGTCAGGACCCGGGGCCGCAACGTGGAGGAGGCGACGGTCGTGCCGGCGCGGATGCTGGCCGCCACCCTGGGCGGCGCCGTCGCCTCGAACTTCCAGTCGCCAGGCACGTCGGCTAAAGGGGTGGCGATGCTGCGCAGCGCGCTGATTGGCGCCCAGGCGTACAGGGAGCAGGCGCGCCGGTTGGAAGGGGCCGAGCAGGCCGCCACGCCGCCGCCCGCCCGCGATCTGGCCAAGGAAGCCCTGAGCCAAGTGCTCGCGGGCGAGCTGTCGCTGCTGGTCACCGCCAATACGGTCACCGAGATCGGGGCGGCGTTGCGGCTGCAGCGCGAATTCGGCTTCGACCTGGTGCTCGACGGCGCCGCCGAGTCCTATCTGCTGCTGGACGAGATCGCCGCCGCCGGGGTGCCGGTCGTGCTCCATCCGCCGATGAGCCGCGTGCGCAACGGTTCGTTCGAGACCGCCGCCAGGCTCGCCGACGCAGGCATCCCGTTCGCCATCCAGACCGGCTTCGAGGACTACGTGCCCAAGACGCGCGTGCTGCTGTGGGAAGCGGCCATCGCGGCGGCCAACGGGCTGGGCCCGGAGCGGGCGCTCGAAGCGGTGACGCTGGGTCCCGCCCGCATCCTCGGCATCGATGATCGCGTCGGCTCGATCGAGGTCGGCAAGGACGCCGATCTCGCCCTTTTCGACGGCGATCCGTTCGAGTACACTACCCACATCTGCGGGGTGATCATCGAGTCCGAGGTGCTGTCCAGGGAGTGCCGGTAGCAGTCTGCGCCGTAGAACCGCGCAGACTGCTGGAGGGTCGGTTGGGCGGCAGGCGGAGCCGCGGCGACGATCGCGGGTTGGGAGGCATCCGGGTGCGTTCCGGGCGCGTTGATGCGATAATGACAGATCGCTTTCCGAGCGGCGGACGTGACGACTGGAGGACGAGGGTGAGAATCGGTCCAACCATAGCGGCAGTTGCGGCATCCGGCATCGTCGCGGCCGGCAGCGCGGCGGCGCAGGACGCCGCGCAGGTCGTGTTCACTCGGGACGTGGCGCCCATCTTGCAGCGGTCGTGCCAGGTGTGCCACCGCGAGAACAACATGGCGCCGATGTCGCTGATGACCTACGCGGAGGTCCGTCCCTGGGCGCGCTCGATCAGAAACAAGGTGCAGGCCCGCGAGATGCCGCCCTGGCACATCGACAAGAAGGTCGGCATTCGGCACTTCAAGGACGATCGCTCGCTGAGCGACGAGGAGATCGCCACCATCGTGCGCTGGGTCGACGGCGGCGCGCCGCGCGGCAACCCGGCAGATCTGCCGCCGCCGGTCGAGTTCCAGGACTTCGGAGCGTGGACCATCGAGCCCGACGTCGTCGTGACGTCGCCGCCGCACAGGGTGCCGGCCGAATCCGGCGACTGGTGGGGCGACTACGTCGTGCCGTCCGGCGTCACCGAGGATCGCTACCTCCAGGCCATCCAGACCCGGGCGGGCGACCTGCGCGTCGTGCACCACGCCCTGACCTACGCGGTCACGGACCCGAATCCGCAGGCCGACGACAGCTCCAACGACCTCTTCCTGAACGAGTACGCGGTCGGCAAGAACGCCGACGAGTATCCGGACGGGAGCGGCAAGCTGTTCCCGGCGGAAGCGCAGGTGCGCTTCAGCTTCCACTATCACTCCGTCGGCGAGGAGGTCGTGGACCGGACCGAGCTGGGCTTGAAGTTCTACCCGGCCGGCTACAAGCCCGACCACGTGCTCTGGTCGCGCCAGCTGGCGCTGGCCGGCGAGCTCGACATACCGGCCGGCCAGGTGACCCGTCACGACGGCTACGCCAAGATGTATCTGCCCGGCAGGTTGACCGGCTTCCAGCCGCACATGCACTTCCTCGGCACCCGGCAGTGCCTGGAGCTGATCTATCCCGACGCCACCACCGAGATGGTCAGCTGCGCCAACTTCGACTTCAACTGGCACATCGTCTACAACTACGCCGACGACGCGCAGCCGATCTACCCGGCCGGCACCACCATGCACGTGATTAGCTACCACGACAACACCGCGGCGAACCGCGGGAATCACGACCCCCGCAACTGGGCCGGCAGCGGCAACCGCACGATCGACGAGATGGCGTTCGGCTGGATCAACTGGTACGACCTGACGGAGGAGGAGTACCGAGCCGAACTCGAGGCGCGCCGGCTGGCGCGCGCTGACAACTAGGGAGTCCCATGACACGCCTTGTGCTCGGAATACCGGTGGTCGCCGCGGCGGTGGTCGTGCTGCCCGGGCTGGCGGTGCGGCCGTCGGAGGCGCAGGTGGATCGGCGGGATGTCCCCATCGTCGCCCAGCCGCAGCAGCGCTTCGATGCCGGCCAGGACGTGCAGCCGATCTACGAGGGGTGGGAGCGGAACCCCGACGGCAGCGTCACGCTGCACTTCGGCTATCTGAACCGCAACTACCGCGAGCAGCCGAGCATTCCGGTCGGGCCCGACAACTATTTCTCGCCGGGCGATCCCGATCGAGGACAGCCGGCGTACTTCTATCCGCGTACGCATCGTTTCCAGTTCGCGGTGCAGGCTCCCGCCGGCATGGGGACGGCGTTCGAGGACGGGCTGGTGTGGACGGTCCGTCACAACGGGAGCGAGCAGACCGCCACCGCCTGGCTCCAGCCGGAATGGGAGATCGACGCGGACACGATCATCAAGAATACGGGGATCGGGTTCGGCCGGGGCAAGGACGAGTGGTATGCGAACCTCCCTCCGCGGCTCACGGTCGAGGCGGCCCGCTCCAGCGTGGCGGTGGGGCAGCCGCTGGTGTTGACCGCGTTCGTCGAGGACGACGAGCTGCCTGGCGGGCTGCCGCCGCAGCCGGCCGCCCGCGGAACCGGCCAGTCGGTCTCCGGGGTGCCGGCGTTGACTCCTCCGCCGGGCGCTCCCGGCGTGCCGGACAACATCAAGTGGTACCAGCGGCCGCGGCCGCCGCGCAACGGGCTGTCGGTGCACTGGGTCGTTTATCGGGGGCCGGCCGGCGCCGTCATCGAGCCGCCGGATTTCCAGCGCGCCGTAGCGGAGCACGAGGTGGAGCCGACAGGCACCCAGGCGCGGCGCTACCCGTCCGTCGGCCCGCGCAGCGCGGTGTCGACCGCGCTGGCGGGGGACGGCTGGACATCGGCGACGTTCGAGGCGACCGTGACGTTCGGCAGGCCGGGAACCTACACGCTGCGGGCGTACGCCAGCGACGCGATGCGGCTGACGCCGGCCGATCTGACGGTGACGGTTCGCTGATACGGTCGGTGGACGACTGTGATAGCATCGCGGGACTAACCTAGGGGCGGAGGTCTGTTTTCGTTTGGGCAGCTTGGGCGGATGACGGCGGCCTGATGTCGTACGAGGACGTCACGGTCGTCGTCGCAGGCTAGAAGTCTACGCCGTCGGACGGCGCAGACTCGTCGAGGGTTGGTTGGGCGACAAGCGGAGCCGTCAGGCGATGTTTGGCGAGCTGGCCATTCGAAGCGACTGGCGGAAAGCGGGAGCAGAAAGGGGAGCTTCATGGTGGCAAGAACAACGGCATGCGCCCTGGTCGCCGCACTCGGGCTGGCCATCATCGTGATCGCCGGCCCCGCCGTCACCGCGCAGGTGGCGTCGTCGGCTGCGCGCGGACAGGGCATTGCCCCGGTCTTCGAGGGGTGGCAGGAGAATCCGGACGGCTCGTTCAACTTGGTGTTCGGGTACTTCAACCGCAATCGGGTGGAGCGGATCGACATCCCGGTCGGGTCCGACAACCGGCTCGAGCCGGGCGGTCCCGATCTGGGCCAGCCGACGCATTTCTATCCGCGCCGCAGCCGGTTCCTCTTCAAGATGCAGGTGCCGGCCGATTTCGGCGACAACGAGGTGGTCTGGACGCTGACGAGCAACGGCCAGACCGAGCGTGCGTACGGCTCGCTGCTGATCGACTACTTCCTCAACGACACGGTCATGCAGAACAACAAGGGCGCCGGCGGCGGTGCGGGCGGCGAGTACAACATATTTGGCAACATCGCGCCCACGCTGTCCATCGCCGGCCCGCCGACGCGGGAGGTGGCGGTCGGTGAGCCGCTGCAGCTGGCGGCGTACGCCACGGACGACGGGATTCCCGCACCGCGGACTCTGCTGCAGGTGCGCCGCGTGACTCCCGACAGCTCCTCGGGGCTGTGGCTCGCTTGGTTCGTCTACCGCGGCCCCGGCGAAGAGGTGACGTTCGACCCGCTGCAGGCGTCGGTCTGGGAGGACACGCGGCCCGTCGCGGTTGGCGGGAACTCGAACTGGTCGTTCGGCTGGGAAGCGCCGCCGGCGCCGCCTGACAACAGGTGGAAGGCAACGGCAACGTTCGACGAGCCCGGGACGTACGTGTTGCGGGCCTGGGCCGATGACGGCGGCCTGATGGCATACGACGACATCACCGTCGTGGTTACCGGTGACGCGGCGCAGAATCAGCAGTAGTCCGGAGCGCAACTGGGGACGCAAAGGGGAGATCTGGCTATGTCATACATGACGACGCGGACGGCTCGGCGGTGGGTGCTCGGCTCGGCGGCGGCGTTGCTCTGCGCCGGGCTGGCGGCTCCTGCGGGGGCGCAGCAGGCCGAGGTGACCTGGACGAAGGACATCGCGCCGATACTGCAGCGGAGCTGCCAGCAGTGTCACCGCCCCGACGGCGGCGGGCGGATGTCGCTACTGACCTACGAGGACACGCGGCCCTGGGCGCGGAGCATCAAGCAGCGGACCGGCCTGCGGCATACGCAGGACGCGATGCCCCCCTGGTACCTCGAGAAGGACATCGGCATCCAGGACTACAAGGGCGACACCTCGCTGAGCGACGCGGAGGTCGCGGCGATTGCCAAGTGGGTCGACAGCGGAGCACCGCGCGGCAATCCGGCCGATGCGCCGCCGCCGCTCGAGTTCGCCGCCGCGTCGGTCTGGACGATCGGTGAGCCCGACCTTATCGTCTCGTCGCCGTCCGTCGAGATCGGGGCCGCGGACCCCGACTGGTGGGGACCGATCGGGCAGGCGGCAATCGAGAGTTTGCCCGAGGACCGCTACGTGGCGGCCATCGAGATGAAGGAGATCAACAACGTCGAGCCGTCGACTCGGCGCGAGACGGTCGGGTCGCGGTGGGGCATCCACCACTTGGTGTGGAACGTCATCCATCCCGAGGAGTACACGCTCGAGGAGCTCGAGGCGCTCAGGCAGTCCGATCCCGACGAGTACGCCGAGGTCGTGAGTTCGACCACCAACGAGCAGGGGTTCTGGCCGGTGCACGAAGTGGGGCGCAATGCCGACTACTTCGATCCGAAGGCCGGCCTGCTCCTGCGGGCGGGGTCGAACCTCGTCTTCTCGTCGGCGCATCTGCACTCGACGGGGACGCACATGACGTCGCACCTCGACATCGGCTTCAAGTTCCATCCGCGTGACTACGAGCCGGAGTACCGGAACCGGCTGCTGGCCCACGGCACCGGCGAGCTCGACATCCGCGGCGGCGAGGCGAACCAGAAGATCGAGACGTTCCAGACGCTGTCGTACAACGCGAAGCTGACCATCTTCGAGCCGCACCTGCACGCCGCCGGCACGCGGATGTGCCTCGATGCGATCTACCCGACCACGGGTACGATGGAGACGCTGAGCTGCTCGGGCTACAACCACTCGTGGGTGCGGGCGTATCCGTACGCCGACCACGCGGCCCCGCTGCTGCCGAAGGGCACGATCCTGCGGATCACGGGCTACTTCGACACGTCGCCCGGAAACAAGAACGTGGCCGACCCGCGCAACTGGGCCGGGATGGGCGACCGCTCGATCGACAACATGCTGATCAACCTCGCACAGGGCGTGGCGCTGTCGGACGAGCAGTACGCCGCCGAGCTGGAGCAGCGTCGTCGCGACCTCGACCTGGGGCCTGGAGAGTACGTGGTTGGATGCCCTGGCTGCGGCTATGGGCAGGTCGCTGCGCAGGACAATCAGTAGGAGCGCGGAACCCTGCACGAAGCAGTAGGAGAACGCATATGACGAGACCCACCAAGAACGTGGGGCGGACGTTGAGCCTGGCGGCGGCATTGCTGGTCGCCGGGTTCGCCGGTCCGGTCGCGGCGCAGGAGGCCGAGGTCACCTGGACGAAGGACATCGCGCCAATCCTGCAGCGGAGCTGCCAGCAGTGCCACCGCCCCGACGCCGGCGGGCGGATGTCGCTACTGACCTACGAGGAGACGCGGCCGTGGGCACGGAGCATGAAGCAACGCACGGGCCTGCGCGACAAGCAGGATGCGATGCCGCCGTGGTACATCGAGAAGGGCGTCGGCATCCAAGCCTACAAGGGTGACATCTCGCTGAGCGACGCCGACATCGCGGCGATCGCGACGTGGGCCGACAACGGCGCGCCGCGCGGCAACCCCGCCGACGCGCCGCCGCCCCTCGAGTTTGCCGATGCGTCGGTCTGGACGATCGGGGAGCCCGATCTGATCGTCTCGTCGCCGACGATCGAGGTGGGCGCTTCCGATCCGGACTGGTGGGGACCGGTGGGCTTCACGCCGACCGGTCTGACCGAGAACCGCTACGTCGCCGCGGTCGAGCAGAAGGAGATCAACAATCGGGAGCCGGCGAGCGGACGGGAGACCGTCGGGTCGCGGTGGGTGCTCCACCACATGATTTGGGACGAGGTTCACCCCAATCAGGTGACCGTGGCGGAGCTGGATGCGCTCAAGGAGAGCGATCCGGAGCGCTACGAGGCCGCGCTCGCGGAAGCCCTCGGCCAGGGCTTCTGGCCGGTGCATGAGGTGGGCCGGAACGCCGACTACTTCGACCCGAAGGCGGGACCGCTGCTGCGGGCCGGCTCGAACATCGACTTCACCTCCGCGCACCTGCACTCCATCGGGACGCATACGACCTCGCGGCTCGACATCGGCTTCAAGTTCCATCCGCGGGGCTACGAGCCGGAGTACACCAACAAGGTGCTGCTGGCGGGCACGCGCTATCTCGATGTCCGCGGCGGCGAGGCGAACCAGAAGATCGAGACGTTCGAGGCGCTGCCCGAGCACACGAAGCTGACCGTGTTCGAGCCGCACCTCCACGCGGCCGGCGTGCGGATGTGTCTCGACGCCATCTACTCGACCGGCCTGATCGAGACGCTGAGCTGCTCCGGCTACAACCACTCGTGGGTGCGCGTCTACCCGTACGAGGATCATGCCGCGCCGCTGCTGCCCAAGGGGACCATCCTGCGGGTGACCGGCTACTTCGATACCTCGCCCGGCAACAGGAACGTGGCCGACGGCCGGAACTGGACCGGGCTCGGCCACCGCTCGATCGACCAGATGCTGACCAACATCGCACAGGGTAACTATCTGACCGATGAGCAGTACGCGGCCGAGATCGCCGACCGGCGCGAGATGCTCAGGCTGCAGCCGGGCGAGTACGTCATCGGGTGCCCGGGCTGCACCGCTGGCGGGCTGGCCCAGAACCAGGACCAGTAACTGGAAGGTGGTGGGGTCATGGCGACTCGCTTGATCGCATGGACCGTTGCCACAGGGATCGGGCTGGCCGCGCTCGTCGCGGCCGGCCCGGCCGCCACCGCCCAGGTGGCGGCACCCCGCGGGCAGAACGTCGCCCCGGTCTACGAGGGGTGGGAGCGGAACCCTGACGGGACGTTCAACCTGTTGTTCGGCTACTTCAACCGGAACTGGGAGCAGCGGT
The DNA here is from genome assembly GCA_965217045.1 of Vicinamibacterales bacterium. Lineage (GTDB taxonomy): Bacteria > Acidobacteriota > Vicinamibacteria > Vicinamibacterales > UBA8438 > JAAXGX01. The sequence goes on from OZ244228.1 coordinate 225,829, forward strand.
TCGACATCCCGGTCGGGCCGGGCAACCACATCGAGCCGGGCGGGCCCGAGTACGGGCAGCCGACCCACTTCTATCCTCAGCGCAACCGCTTCCTCTTCAAGATCCGCGTTCCCGCCGACTTTGGGGACCAGGAGCTGGTCTGGACGCTGACCAGCGCCGGCGAGACCGAGCGCGCGTATGGCACCCTCCTGATCGACTACTTCATCGATGACGTGGTCATCATGAACAACAAGGGCGCCGGGGGCGCCGGCGGCGGCCGGTACGGTCTCGTCGGCAACAAGCCGCCTGGGTTGCGGGTCGAGGGACCGGCGAAACGTGAAGTGGCCGTCGGCGAGCCGCTGCATCTGGTCGCCTTTGCCACGGACGACGGGATTCCGAAGCCGCGGTCGCTGCGCATCCTGCCGCCGTCGCTCCAGACGACGACGCCCGACAGTGCGGCCGGGTTGTGGCTGTCGTGGTTCGTCTACCGCGGTCCGGGTCGCGACGTGACGTTCGATCCGCAGCAGATCGATGTCTGGGAGGATTTCCGCGACGGCGGGAACTCGTACTGGTCGCCCGGCTGGGGCGCCCCGCCGGCGCCGCCGGGCAACAAGTGGGAGGCGACGGCGACGTTCGAGGCGCCGGGCACGTACATCCTCCGCGCCTGGGCCGATGACGGCGGGCTGATGTCGTACGACGACGTGACGGTCGTGGTCACCGACGACCCTGCCGCGCAGGACCAGTAGAGACCCGTCGGGACGATTGGATATGGGGCGGCGGCCCCGATGTCGCGCGGCGGCATCGGGGCCGCCGCTTTTTTCTTTTGAGGCTCGGGGGCGGTCAGTTCTGCAGTACGAGCTTCACCGGCATGAACAGCCCGCAGGTGAACAGGTTGCCCCTGGAATCGACGTCGAAGAAGTGCTGTCCCGCGCTGTCGAACTCTCCGACGACCTGCAGGTCGCTGCGCCGCATGATGTAGATCTTGCCTGCCGCGTTGATGCCGGCTCCGTACACGTAGCGCTGGTCGGGGTCGTGCGAGAACGCGACCGAGTTCACAGGTCCGGGCGTTGGCGCCTCCTCGATGAACGTGCCGTCCGGTTCGTACACGTGAATCAGGTCGTGCGCCCGGTCCGCCACGTAGACCCGTCCGTCGGCAGCGATGTTGGCGCCGTGGGCGAAGCGGGGGAAGAAGCCGGTCGGTCCGGGGAATCCTGACCACGCAGGCAGCGGGCCGGCCTCGAACGAGTCGTCGGGCGGCTCGCCGTAGCGGCCCCAGTGCCGCTTGTACTCGCCGGTGTCCATGTCGAAGACGGCCACCCGCTTGTTGAGATAGCCGTCCGCGACGTAGACCTCGTTCGTCCGCGCGTCGAAGTCGACGTTGGACGGGTTGCCGAGATAACCGGTGTGGTCGCTGCCGCCGGTCTTGCCCAGCTCCCCGATCTGGAGGAGGAACTCGCCCTCTTGCGAGAACTTGAGCACCAGGTGCCCGCCGCCGCTGATCCAGACGTTACCCTGGTCGTCGACGTTGAGCGCATGCTCGCGGACCGGGTGCGGGTAGTCGTCGACCCGCGACAGCCGCTGGCTGTCCATGCGGTAGAACCACGGATGGCCCTGGTCGCGTCCGCCCCATGCGCGCACGAGGTTCCCTTCGGAATCGAACTCGAGCACGGGCGGGGCCGGCACCTTGCCCTCGTCCTCGATCTCGTCGCGATAGTTGTCGGGCGCGTGGAGCACCCACACGTGGTCCTGGGGCCCGACGGCCACGCCCCACACGATGCCCAGACGCCAGTTGTCCGGCAGCGGCTTCGGCCAGGACGGATCGCGCTCGAACGTCGGCAGTGGCTCGTTCTGGGCACCTGCGGTGCCCGCGCCCGCCAGCGAGAGCAGGACCGTCAGAATCGTCAACGCCGTTCCCCAGTGCCGTCTCGGTGTCATGGTCAACTCCCCGGCGGGATGTTATCGGAATCTCGTGGGACGCGTGTACAATACGGCACCGGAAACCTCTTGGACTTGGAATGGAGCAGCAGAGCATGATGCGCAGAAAGTCGCTGATTTTGGCAGCGTTGGTCGGTGTGGTGGTGGCGGCGGCCGGGGGCCTGCACGTCGCAACGGCCCAGCAGGGCGATCCGCCGCCCATGTCCTTCTTCATCACGAGCGCGGGCCTGGGGGACGGGGCCAATCTGGGCGGGCTGGAGGGAGCCGATGCCCACTGCCAGTCGCTGGCCGCAGCGGTTGGTCGGGGGGATTCGACCTGGCACGCGTACCTCAGCACGCAGGGCGCGAACGCCGTCAACGCCCGCGACCGGATCGGCAGCGGTCCCTGGTACACACACGGCGGACGCCGGCGGATCGCGACCGATCTGGCCATGCTTCACGGCGACACGCTGGAGCTGGCGCGTGCCGGCATCTCCATCGGGAAGGGGATCGCGCTCACCGAGCAGGGGAACCCGGTTCCCGGTCTCGGCGACTCGCCGAACCAGCACGATATCCTGACGGGCACGCAGACCGACGGGCGCGCGTATAGCGACGACGCCGACCACACGTGCGGCAACTGGACCGGCAACGGGGAAGGCTCGGCGCAGGTCGGGCATCACGACAAGCAGGGTGGTCCCAACGGATCGTGGAACTCGGCGCATCCGAGCCGCGGCTGCAGCCAGGAGAATCTGGTGGCGACCGGCGGCGCGGGCCTGCTTTACTGCTTTGTCGCGAACTGATCCGGTCTCCGATCCGACTTCGGTCGCAGCGATACGGGAGGATTGAAGACGATGAGCTGGACCACGCGTGCGAGACGCGTCGCCCGGGTTCTGACGCTGCCGGCCGCGGCGTTGATGCTGGCGCCGCTGCCGGCCGCGGCGGTCGACGAGATTACGTTCACGAAGGACGTGGCGCCGATTCTGCATCGCTCCTGCGTCAACTGCCACAAGCCGGGCTCGATTGCCCCGATGTCGCTCATCACGTACGACGATGTCCGGCCCTGGGCTCGCGCCATCAGGGACAAGGTGTCGCGTCCGGACGACGATCCGGAGCGGATGCCGCCCTGGTTCATCGAGAAGAACGTCGGGATCCAGAAGTTCAAGGACGACCCGTCGCTGAGCCCCGAAGAGGTGGCCACCATCGCGGCGTGGGTGGCTGGCGGGGCGCTGCGCGGCGATCCGGCCGGCATGCCGGAGTACGACCTGGCCGCTGGCGAATGGTCGATCGGCACGCCGGACCTGATCGTCTCGTCGCCGTCGATGACGCTGCCGGCGGTGGCTCCGGACTACTACGGCCGCATCGGACCGGCTTCCACGGGCTGACCCGGGACCGCTACGTCAAGGCGGTCGAGTTCCGCGAGGTCCGGCACCTCGAGGGCGCGGCCGAACGTGCAAAGGACGGCGACCTGAACTACTTCGTCGTCCATCACGCGGTGGTCCTCGCCACCCCGGGCACGAACGGCGAAGCCGGATCGGGCACGGGCGGCGCGGAGGGCCGCAGGCGCGGCCTGTTTAACGTGGTCTGGGAGCTGGGCCAGAATGCGACGCTCTATCCCGACAGCCTCGGCGTCAAGCTGCCGGCCGGCGCGGGCCTGACCTTCGACCTGCACACCCATTCGATCGGCACCGAGGCGACGTTCTCCATCGACGTGGCGTTCAAGCTGCATCCGGAGGGCTACGAGCCCAGGTACACGAACGCCACCACCTTCGGCTCGCTCACCTACGACCTCGACATCCCCGGCAACGAGGAGACGGTCGTCGAGGCGATGTACCCGCTGGACAAGGCCGGGCTGGTGCTCAACTTCGAGCCGCACCTGCACTCGAGCGGGCGCCGGATGTGCGTCCACGCGCTCTATCCGAGCGGATACCAGGAGACACTCAACTGCGCCGGGTACAACCACAACTGGGTGAAGGTGTACCACTACCAGGACGATGCGGCGCCGCTGTTGCCGAAGGGGACGATCATCCGGGTCACCGCCTGGTACGACAACACCGCCGGCAATCCCCGCGTGGCCGACCCGCGCAACTGGAAGGGGTGGGGCAGTCGCTCCATCGACGACATGCTCTTCCTGCTGTCCCGGGTGGTCTGGCTGACCGACGAGGAGTACGAAGCGGAGCTGGAGGTCCGTTCGCAGCGGGCCGTCGCCACGCAGAACGACAACTAGTCCAACGCTACGAAGCGGTCGTGGTCGGCCTGCGTCCGGCCACGACCGCCATCGGGCCGTGATGCCACACGCAGTCCGCGTCGAAGCCGGCATCCCGGAGGGCGGTGAGCTCGGCCTCGAGCGGGAAGTATGTGTCCTCGTCGGCCCACTCGGCGAAGTGCTCGAACGCCCGCTGGCGCTCTATCCCGCACGCCACCATGTGCTCCGCCCAGTCCTCGTAGGTGGCCGCCCGCTCGACCTGGCCGGCCGGCATCACCGCATCGGCATTGACGAACAGTCCGCCCGGCCGCAGCGCGGCCAGAATCCGGCCGTAGACCGCCCGCTTCGCGTCGATTGACGGGATGTGGTGCAGCGCCAGCGACGCCGCTGCGGCATCGCAGGGGGGCAGCTCGCCGAGGAACGACATCTGCCGGAAGCGGACCCGCGGGCCGAACCGGCCGAGGCGGAGCCGCGCCTGAGCCAGCATCTCGGCATCGACGTCGATCAGCTCGACCGTGCCGGCGTCCGCGTGCAGCAGGAGGGTTTCGGAGAGGGCGCCGGTGCCGGCGCCGAGATCGAGGGCCAGATCCGGGCGGGCGGAGGTCAGGGTGCGGGCCGCGACCCCCAGCATCGCGTCGTAGCCGGGGATGAAGCGCCGGATGGTCTCGTCGTAGGCGTCGATCTCGACGCGCAGGTGGCGGCGTACCGAGTGGCTGGACATCGGACGAGCGCCGGGCGAGCGAAACAGCCCGCCCGGCGCGCCGGGTCAGTTCGTTGCGGCTCCGCGCCAGGTATCGGCCACGAACCGGCGCTCCTTGATCCGCCAGCCTGCGGCTGTCCTCACCCAGTCGTCCGTGTACTTGCCGAACAGGGTGATCTCGATCGGGCCGTCTTCCTCGCGCCGCTCCACCTGCAGCATGTACCCCATTCCGCGGGCGCCTTCGTCGGTCGGGACGATGACCACGCTGGCGTTGACGTGCCGGATGCCGGCCGCATGGCGCGCGCGCACCCCTTTGTAGAACTCCTTGAGCGCGGCCCGCCCGACGACCGGCTCACCGCCCGCCGCGAAGCGGCCGTCCTCGGCGTACATCCAGGAGGCGTCGAACTCGGAGCCGGGGTCGACGTCGTGCGCGTACAGGTAGTAGATCTGGCGGATCTCGAGGTGGTCCTCGGGCGACAGCATGTCGGAAGTGCGCTGCTGCTGGGCGAGCATCCAGGTCGCGCCGCTCGCGGCCAGCATCAGGGTCATGACAACGAGCGTCAACTTGGCGAGTCGCATGGTGTCCTCCTTGTTTACGGTGCGGGGAAGTAGCCGATCTTCTCGCCCCGGTTCGTGCCCATCCAGATCTCGCCGCCGATCTGAACGGCCGTGGTGCAGGCCGCGAACTTCTCGATGACGGGGTGATCGATCACCCGTTCGACCTCCAGCGTCTGCGGGTCGATCCGCCCGACGTGGAACGTCTCTTCCGGCGTGTTGAAGTGGTCGGCGCCAGCGGCGAAGACGGAGCCGTCGGGCTGCCGCCGCAGGTTGTCGGGCCGGAAATGCAGGTCGACGCCGTCTCGCTCGACTGGCGTGCGGCCGCGCGACAGGCGAATGAAGCGCTGCTCGCCCCAGCCCGCGATGTGGAACCATTCCCCGTCCTCGGAAATCTCCAGGCCGTTCGGGCCGCCGGTCGCGCTGCCCGGCACCTCGGTCCAGCCCCCGTCGGTGTGCCATTCCCACACCGAGCCGGAGATGGCGCCGGTCAGGATGTCGTCGAACGATTCCGTCAGGCCGGCGGTCCGAAAGCTGGTGGCCGCGAAGCCGCCGTCCGGCAGCGCCACGACCGAGTTGAGCGTGAGCGGTTCCGGGGCGACGGCGCAGCCCACCCACGTCAGCTCGGGCGGGCTCGCGTTCCCGTCGATTTCGAACACCTCGACCGACTCACGGTTGCCGTGGTGCACCAGATAGACGCTGTGAACCCCGTCCGCGCCTGGCCTCAGATACAGGCCGTGAGCGCGGAACGCGGCGCCCTCGTCCAGGTCGATCGGTCCGGGGCAGGAGGAATACGTCTCGGCGTCGAGCCGTTCCCGCGGGGCGGCGGTGGGGTACACGACGGTGCTGGTCTTGTCCCTGACGTTGACCAGATGGATCATGCCGCCCTCCTGGTTGCCGGAGGCGATGACCCACTCCTCGCCCGGCAGGACGGCCAGGTCCTCGGGGCTGATCAGGTCGCAGATGAACCGGATCTCGCCGACCGGTGCGCAGTCGGCTGCCGCTTCCGGCGCCGGATCGGCCACGGGCGCGGCCGGCGGGTCCGCCGCGCCGCAGCCGAGCGCCGGCAGCAGGGCCACGCCGATCGCCAACCGGATCCGTCTCGATGCTCGCATGGGTCGTCCTCTCGTCGTGGGCCGGAATGCCTGCGTCCGGCCTGCGCCGGTGCAGCCAGTCGCCAGCGCCGCCGCCGCCGGTTGACGGCCTGCGGGTGCCTTCGTAAGATACCCGTGACTATACGCTACGAAACGGGGGTCCTCATGAGCCGTCTGGCATGGTATCGGGTGTTTCTCGCCGTCGGGTTCGTCGCCGCGCTCGGGCTCGCCTCGACAATCGCCTCGCAGCGGACGGCGGCCTCGATGGCCGACGCCGCGCAGGGTTTTCTCGCGTCGCTGACATCGGAGCAGCGGGGAATGGCCGCGCTCCCGTTCGATTCCGACGATCGCGAGCGGTTCCACTACATCCCGACCGAGATGCATCCTCGGCAGGGCCTCAAGATCGAGGAAATGGACGAGACGCAGCGGCAGGCCGCCCACGCGTTGCTCAAGGCAGGGCTCAGCCAGATCGGCTACTCGGTCGCGGTCGACGTCATGGAGCTCGAGGCCGTGCTCGCGGCGCTTGAGCAGAGCGGCCGGCTCAGCCGCAACCCGGAGTGGTACTTCGTCTCCGTGTTCGGCGCGCCGGGGCCGACCGGGACGTGGGGCTGGCGCGTTGAAGGCCACCATCTGTCGCTCCACTTCACGGTCGTGGACGGCGACGCGGTGGCGAGCACGCCGTCCTTCTTCGGGAGCAACCCGGCCGAGGTGCGGGAAGGGCCGCGCAAGGGGCTGCGCGTGCTCGGGCTGGAGGAGGATACCGCCCGGAAGCTGGTGCAGGCGCTCGACGACGCCCAGCGTGCGGTCGCCATCATCGACGACGTGGCGCCGGAGGACATCGCCACCGAGGCGTTCGCGGCGGCGCATTCCCTGGGACCGGGCGGCATCAAGGCGACCGCGATGACCTGGGATCAGCAGGCGCTGCTGCGGCGGCTCATCGCGACCTACACCTCGCTGCTGGCCGACGATTTGGCGGCCCAGCGGATAGCGAAGCTCGAGGAGGCCGGCATCGAGCACGTCACCTTCGCCTGGGCCGGCGACATCGAGCGTGGGGGGCGGCACTACTACCGCGTGCAGGGGCCGACGTTCCTGATCGAGTACGACAACATCCAGAACGACGGCAACCACGTCCACTCGGTGTGGCGGGACTTCGACGGCGACTTCGGCCGCGACCTGCTCCGCGAGCACCTGCGCGCCAGCCGACACTGACCGTCTCGGCGGCGGCCGCCGCCGCCGAACCGTGCCGACGCCGCCTCGCACGAGCCCGTGGCGGCGTCGGCACAGGTGCGTCCCGCGGCGTTGGCCCGCTCGTCGTGGGACAGCGGTCCTTGCGGCAGGCGGTCGTCCACGTCGGTGAAGCCGTACTCGTCGGCGAGATCGCGGGCCGTGACGGCGCGGCCGGTGAACCGCAGCACCTCCGCGTCCGCCGCCAGCGCCGCCACCGCCCGCCCGCAGAACCGCGGCGTCTCCGCCCCGCTGATGTCGAACGCCTGCTCCAGGTTCGGCACCTGCAGCAGGCGTTCCGTCAGCACCAGGCCCGGCCACAGCGACACGACCGCCACGCCGTGTTCGCGCAGTTGCACGGCCGTGTCGGCGGTGAGCCGGTCCAGCGCGCACTTGCCCACGCCGTAGGCCACGTGCCAGGCGAATCCCGCGGCGCCCGATGAGCTGACGTTCACGATGAGGCCGCGCCCGCGGGTCGACATCGGCCCGGCGGCGTGCCAGGCGGCGACGTAGGCACGAGCGCGTGCCGACGCCGATCATGTCGTCCCAGTTCGACAGCGGCGTCTCCCAGAAGGGCAGTCCGGAGGTCAGCTCGGGCGGGATCAGGAACGCGTTGTTGACCAGCACGTCGAGGCGCCCGCACTCGCGCGCCACGCGCTCGAAGAGCGCGGCGACCTGAGCGTCGTTGCGGTGGTCGCAGGCTACGCCGACGCCGCGCCCGCCCAGCGCCTGGACTTCCCGGACGGTCGCCTCCAGGCTGCCGGGCAGTGGGGAGTCGCCGTCCTGCAGCGTGCGCCCGGTGGCGTAGACCGTGGCTCCTGCCGCGCCCAGCTCCAGCGCGCAGCCCTTCCCGATACCCCGGCTGGCGCCGGTCACGATTGCCGCGTATCCGTCGAGCGCGCCCATCCGGTCGTCTCGTCCCGGTCAGAACGTCGCAATCGGATTGATCGGCGACCCGGTGCCGCCGACCATGCGCAGCGGGGCGACCGTCAGCAGGAACTCCCACCGGTTGCGCGCCGCAGCGGCCTCGGCCACGTCGTCGAGCGCCACGTTGTCGAACAGGTGGACGCCGAGGTGGACGAGCGCGAAGCCGTGCACGGGCAGGCCGGTCAGCTCGCCGCCGGGCGGAATCGCATCCTGCGGGACCTCCCCGGCCAGGATGGCGATGTCCCGCTCCCGCAGCCAGGGGATGACCGATGCATCGAGGCCGGCCGCCCCCTCGCGGGTGTTCCACGGGCCCCTGGCCGCCCGCCGCACCCAGCGCCCGGTGCGGATGAAGAGCGCGTCGCCCGACGCAACCTTCACGCCCGCCTGCTGCTCCCAGGCCTCGAGGTCGGCCGGGTAGATGCGGGTCCCCGGCTCCAGGTACGGCACACCCTTCAGCCGCGGGATGTCCATCAGGATGCCCCGTGTGAAGATGCCGTGCTCGGCCACGTCGATCGAGTTGCGCGGATGGCCCTCCGTGAGCACCGCCTCGTCGTCGTCGACGTAGCCGTTGTACGACACGCCGTTGTCCGTGCCATGGGCTAGCGAATCGATGTGTGTGTGGGCGAACCCGTGATAGCGCAGCGCGAACCAGTCGAGCGTGGGGCTGGCCATGTTCCGTTCGTAGGGGCCGGTGCCGGGGATGCCGAGCTCCGTATCGGGGTTGCGCTCGTAGTCGGCCCGGCGCGCGAGCGACACCGAGAATCCTTCCTGCACCAGGGCTGCCGCCTGCCGGCGTTTCGCGCGCGTGATCAGGTTGAGCGCGCCGTGCTGGTCGTCAGCGCCCCAGCGTCCCCAGTTGGACAGCTCCTGCTTCCAGGCTTCGATGTCGGCGGGGGTCACCGACTGGGGCGGCTCGCCGCTGCCCTGCGCGAGCAGCACGGCCGCCGCCAGGGACACTACGAGCGCCGACACGAGCATCCGGCCCAGCATGATTCGCATCGTTTCCGGTCTCCTCTCAGGGGCTGACGACGGCGTCGGCCTGGCCCGCCAATCGTCGCCTGACGGCTCCGCTTGGCGCCCAACCAACCCTGCAGGAGCCCGCGCCGTCCTACGGCGCAGACTCCCAGGTCGTGCTGCGCGGCTGGGCGTCGGTGGCCGACCGCTCCAGCCCGTACTCGCCGGGCCGCTCGAAGAAGGCCAGCGCCAAGGGGCGCCGGCCGCTGCTCTTCGGCGGATTGTAGGCCGATCGGATCGCCCGCACAACCGCCGCGTGTGACCCGCTTGTTCAGGGCTATTCCGCCGCCCACCGCTTCCCGCACGGCTGTGGTAGGGTCCCCTGACCGGACGCTCAGGGCAGCAAGACGAGGATTGAGACACATGAGCGCTGACATCAGACCCTATCGCATCGACATCGACGAGGCGGAGCTCGACGACCTGCGCACGCGCTTGGCCAGGACCCGTTACCCGGAGCCCGAGACCGTCGATGACTGGAGCCAGGGTATTCCGCTCGCCTACGTCCGCGAACTGTGCGACTACTGGCGCGACGGCTACGACTGGCGAGCCACCGAGGCGCGGCTCAACGCCATCCCGCAATTCAGGACGGAGATCGACGGCATCGGCATCCACTTTCTGCACGTGCGCTCGCCGGCGGCCGGCGCCGCGCCGCTGCTCGTCACGCACGGCTGGCCGGGCTCGATCGTCGAGTTCCTGAAGGTGATCGGGCCGTTGTCCGACCCCGCGAGACACGGCGGCAGCGACGCCGACGCCTTCCACCTCGTGCTGCCCACGATTCCCGGTTACGGCTTCTCCGGCAAGCCGGCCGCGGCCGGCTGGGGCGTCGACCGCATCGCCCGGGCGTGGAGCGCGTTGATGGCGCGCCTCGGCTACGACCGCTACTTCGCGCAGGGCGGCGACTGGGGCGCGATGATCACGACCTCCGTCGGCGTGCAGGACACGGCGCACTGCATGGGCCTGCACACCAACATGCCGGTCGTCTTCCCGCCGCGCGGGTTGATGGCGGAGCCGACGGAGCAGGAGCGTGACGCCCTGGCGGCGCAGAAGTTCTACCAGGACTGGGACTCCGGCTACTCCAAGCAGCAGAGCACCCGGCCGCAGACGCTGGGCTATGGCCTGGTCGATTCGCCCGCCGGACAGGCCGCCTGGATCGTCGAGAAGTTCTATCAGTGGATGGACTGCAACGGGCATCCGGAGAACGTGCTGGCTCGCGACGAACTGCTCGACAACGTCATGCTCTACTGGCTGACCGGCTCGGGCGCGTCGTCCGCGCGGCTGTACTGGGAGAGCTTCCGGGGCGTCGACATGGCCGAGGTCACGGTGCCGTCCGGCGCCAGCATCTTCCCGAAGGAGATCTTCAAGGCGTCCCGGCGCTGGGTGGAGACGCGTTTCAAGGATCTGCGCTACTACAACGTCCTGGACAGCGGCGGGCACTTCGCGGCGTTCGAGCAGCCGCAGACGTTCGTCGCCGAGCTGCGGGCCTGCTTCGCGACGATGCGCTGAGCGCCGGCGACAACGTCTTCGCGTTTGGCCCGTCCTGAACCGACGCCGGGTTTTCGCCAACCGCACCTCACGACCGCCGCGCGCCCCGTCTCCAATGGACGAGCACCAGCGCCGTCAGAACCGCCGCGGCGCCGGCTCCCATCGTCAGGGCGCCGGCCAATCCGGGCGCGCCCTGCTCGGGCGCGAGGGGGGCACCCCCGTACTCGTTGACGGGGTTCCGGTATATCGAATGGAAGTGTCCGGCGGTGTCGCCCAGATTGCCCTGGGTCGAGAACTCGATCAGCAGCCGCGGTCCCTGAATGCGGTAGTAGATGCTGCCGCCGCCGTCGGTCGGCCCGTTCCAGGCGAAGCGGGTCTCGTCGAGATCGGCCGCGATCTCCGCCAGGCGCGCCTCGGCGACCGGTTCCGGCAGCAGGCCGACCCAGCGCCCGGCCAGATCCAGCATCATCTCCCGTTGGGCGGCCGGCCAGTCCGCCACCCGGGCGCCCTCCACCGGGGGCAGCACCCCGTCCTGCCCCGCCCCGGCATAGACCTCGCGCGGCCGGTCGTTCACCAGGGCGGCCGCCTGTCGTGCCGGATCCAGGGCCGACACCAACGCGACGCCCGCGTCCAGCTCACCGTTCAGCGGCGCGAACGCGCCCCCGCCGTCCTCGTAGCTGGCCGGCTCCACCCCCATGAAGGTCGGGGTCAGGAACATGCGCTCCCCGTCGATCGTCACGTTGACGCCGAGGTGATGCCCGCCGAACTGCCAGGCCCACGTGCTTGTCGCGGACGGTGCGCCGTAGAGCGCGAACCAGAAGTTGTCCTCCGTCCAGCCGAATCGCTCGGCCCGCGGCGAGGTCTGCGCCAGCATCTCGTCCGCGCGCACGATCTGCGTCACCTTGGCGAAGCCCTCCTCGCTCAGCGCCGTGCGCAGGAAGTCGAAGACACCGTCGCGCTGCACGTCGCTCAGGTCGCCCAGGCGGATGCCGGGCCGCGTAAAGTCGAGCACGCCGACCGGCAGGTTCGACCAGTTGCGCCGCACCGCCGCGTCGAGCTCGTGCCCCACCAGCGCCCGTTGCGACTCGTCGAGCTCGGCCAGCAGCGCGCTCGCGGCGGCGGCGATCTCCGCCGCGCCTCGCGCCGGCGCGGCCGCCGCCGGACGGCGATCTCCGATGGCGTAGAGGTGGCCGGTGGTCCGGATGAAGATCTGGCCCTCGGACACCGCCGGCGAGCTGAGGACGTAGTCGTCGAAGTCGTTCTCCGCCAGCACCTCGAACTCCGGCCCGGCCCGCAGGACGGTGGTCACCCCGCCCTCGTTGGTGACGTAGATCTTCGCGTCGGCCAGCACCGGCGACGCGCTGTAGGTGCCCCGGCGAATCCGCTCGGGCCCGTACACCGGCTCGCCGGTCCTGGCGTCCGTCACGTAGACGATGCCGCGGTCGCTGACCACGTAGAAGTGCTCGCCGTCCGTCACCGGCGTCGGCACGTCCGGCCCGTTGTCCGTCGACCAGATCACGTGCGAGTCGAGCACGTCGCCCCGCCCGCCGGGCCGTAGCGCCAGCAGCGGCCGGACCCGCGTCGGCGCGTAGATCACGCCGTCCCGCACGAGCGGCGACGCCACGATACGGTAGTCGCGCTGCCGCGTCGGGTTGAGCCCGTCGGCCCGCCACAGCTCCTGCCCGGTCTCCGGATCGTGCCCCGTCACCGCGTCTCCGCCGGTGATGACGACCTCCGTCGTCCCGTCGTACTCCAGCAGGGCGGGCGTCGTGTACGAGTCCGGGGACTCCCGCACAGCCAGCGACGGCCGCTCGACCCGCCAGACCGTCTCGCCGGTGTGGGCGTCGATCCGCAGGACGTAGGACGGGTCGTCCGTGCGCATGCCGTGCAGCACCTGCACGAAGAGCGCCCCGTCGTGCAGCAGCGGTGACGAGGCGTAGCCCCAGTTCAGCCCGAACGGGCCGTACGACGCGGGGACGTCGCGCATCCAGAGCTCGCTGCCGTCGACATCGAAGGCCTTGAGGATGCCGGTGCCGGTCATCACCCAGACGTGCTCGCCGTCGGTCACCGGCGACGGCGACGACATGTTCTGCTTGCGGAGCCGGCGGTTGCCGTCGCTCAGGTGCCGCTGCCAGAGCGGCTGGCCGGTGTCGCGGTCGAGACACCAGAGCTCGATGTTGTCGTCGTCAACCGCCACGTTCAGGAAGATCCGGTCGCCCCAGACGATGGGGGTCGAACCCGACCGGGCCGGCAGCGGGAGCTTCCAGGCGATGTTCCGCTCGGTGTCCCACTCGACCGGCAGGTTGGTCTCGGTGCTGACGCCGTCGCCGGTCGGACCGCGCCAAGCCGGCCAGTTCTCCGCCTCGGCAACGCCGCCGGCTGCCGTCACAGCCAGCAGCACGGCGGCGACCGGCATGGTGACGATCGAGTGCGCACGCATGGTCTCCTCCAGATTCGCCGCAAGGATAGAGCAAACCTGCGGCCGCAGGTGCCAGCGCGGCAGGACGCTACGCGTGCGACGTCGAAGAAACCGCGCCAGGCTGCTTCGAGATCACCAACGTCGACGAGGCGGCAAGAGAGGCAACCTCGGCGCGGCGTCAATCCGGCAGGGCGAAGACGTAGATCGCGTTGCCGCCCTGGGGCGCAAAGATCTCGGGGCTGAGCGATGCCGAGACGATCCTGAACAGTCCGAGGCCGGTCGGGACCGCGACGTACTGCCTGCCCCCCACCGCGTAGGTGATCGGGTAGCCGTGCCCCGCTTGGCCGAGGCGTTGCTCCCAGAGGATTTCGCCGGTTTCGACGTCGAACGCCCGGAAGTACCGGTCGAGGTCGCCCACGAAGACGAGCCCCCCGGCCGTCGTCAACGCCGACGTCAGGAACAGCGCCCGCTGCTGGTAGCTCCAGCGCTCTTCGAACGTCCGCACATCGAAGGCCGTGAGCCTGCCGAGATTCCCGTCCGACCCCGGCATCGGCCGCAGTTGGGCGATGCCTGCCTCGGTGCCGCTCCCTTCGACCAGATCCACCGGCCGGCCGGTCAACGTCATGCAGGCCTGGACGAGCGGGAAGACGATCGCACCGGTCTCGGGGCTGTAGGCCGACGCCATCCAGTTCCGTCCGCCGAAGTATCCCGGGCAGGCGGGCACGGGGTCGCCGACCTGCGCGTCGCGGATATCCTGGCGGTAGGTGACCCTTCCCGTCTCGCGGTCGATCGATTCGAAGATGTCCTGGTAGACCATCTCCTTCACGTCGAGAAACCGACCATCCTCGCGCCGCAGCTTCCAGAGCAGTCCGTCCTTGCCCGCCGTCAGCAGCAACGGCTCGCCGTCGACGTCGATCAGCATGCGTTCATAGACACTGTCGAGGTCGAGCGTTTCCCCCGGTACGTGCTGGAAGAACCACGCCACCTCTCCCGTCCGCGGGTCGAGCGCCAGCGTCGAGTTCGTATAGAGCGCGTCGTGCGTCGTCGACATCCCGCGGCTGGCGGCCACCCAGGGCTTCGCCTGCGCCGTCCCGATATAGAAGAGGTCCAGGGCCGGGTCGTACGCGCCGGGAATCCACGAATCGCCCCCGCCCCGCAGATGCGGCGGGATGTCCCCCCACGTGCTGTTGTTGGGATCGCCCGGCTGGGCGATGGTCGAGGTGCGCCAGAGCTCGGCGCCGGTGTCCGGGTCGTGGCCGGTGATGAAGCAGCCGGCGTCGGTGAACTGCTCGCAGCCGTTGATCCCGCTGACCACGACGCCGTTGGCGATGACCGGCGCGGAGGTGTGCGTGAAGCCCTGCGTGTAGTCGGCCTTGGTCGTCTGCCAGACCTGCTCGCCGGTGCGCATGTCGATGGCGATGATCGACGCATCGTAGGCTGTCAGGTAGACCTTGTCGCCGTAGAGCGCGAGGCCGCGCGTCGCGCCGGTGCCCTTGAGCGCGTCGGGCGGATAGCCGTAGCGGTACTCCCAGATCAGGTCGCCCGTGGCCGCGTCGATCGCCTGAACGACGTTGCCGGGGTTCGCCAGGAACATCACCCCGTCGTGCACCAGCGGCGCGGTCTGGTTCTGTCCCTCGCGCATCGCGAGGACCCAGGCCAGCTCGAGCTCGCCCACGTTCTCGCGCGTGATCTGGTCGAGCGGACTGTAGCCCTGGTTGTCGCGCGTTCGACGCCAGGCGAGCCAGTCTGCCGCGGGCGGCCGCCGGAGCAGCTCGTCGGTGACCGCCGTCAACTCGCCGGCTGCACTGTCGCGAAACCGGGTCGTGCCGGTCTGGGGTACCGCCGGCCCGAACCCGGCCGCCGCCAGCACCGCCGGATCCACCGCGCCGACGTTCCGAATCAGCTCGGCGATCTGCCGATAGGCTTCCGCGCCGAGTTGGCCCTCCCGGCCGGGCGGCATCTCGGCCTGGAGGTACTCGACCAGTTCGTCGTCGGAGCGCGTTCCCCACACGCTGTCGAAGCTCGTTCCGGTCAGGGTCGGCCCGTGGGCGCTCCCTTCCAGCCGCGCTCCGTGGCACTCCGCGCACGCCGTCTGGTATGCCGCCGCACCGGGTTCCTGCTGCGCGGCAGCCTGCGGCGCGACCCCGACGGCCGCGATCAGGGCCAAGGAGAGAGTCACCAACATCATCTGGTTCGCCTTGTTTTCGAGTCGCGCCATCGGCACCCCGATCGGTCATCCGCCGCACGACGCGCCCGGTGCCGGGAGCATAGCACCAGCCCACCAGGCGGGCCACTCGCCCTTTGGGGTGATTGACTTGGCGGCGCCAACGGGCGAGGCTTGTACGCGTTCGGTCGCCGGTTCTCGGGTTGGGGGGTGTCAAGTGACGGATGCCAATTGGAAGCGTGCGCTCGTGGTGGCGGTGCTCGGGCTGGTCGCTGTCCCGGTATCGGCGGCCGCACAGGAAGCGCCGCGCACCGGTTGGGGCGATCCGGACCTACAGGGCGTCTGGGACTTCCGGACCCTCACGCCGCTCGAGCGGCCGGAGGAGTTGGGGGACAAGGCGTTCCTCACAGCCGAGGAAGCAACCGAGCGCGAGCAGGCGGAGTTCGACAGGAACCTCAGCCTGTGGGAGCAGGCGCCGCGCACGGCCGTGGCCGGCGACAACGTCGGCGGCTACAACAACTTCTGGATGGACCGCGGCACCACGGTCATCGAGACGCGGCGCACGTCGCTCGTCATCGATCCGCCCAACGGGCGCCTGCCGGAGCTGACGGAGGAGGGCCAGGCGCGGGCGCAGATCCCCCTGGGTTCATTCACCGTCGAGTTCCCGGAGAGCTATACCGACTTGAGCACCTACGACCGCTGCATCCAGGGGTTCAATGCCGGGCCTCCGATCACGCCGGCCGCCTACAACCAGAACGTGCAAATCTTCCAGACGCCTCAGCACGTGGTCCTGCTGACCGAAATGGTGCACACGGCGCGGGTCATCCCGCTGGACGGCCAGTCGCATCTCGACGACCGCGTGCAGCAGTGGTCCGGCGATTCGCGGGGACGCTGGGAAAGCGACACGCTGGTGGTGGAGACGCGGAACTTCGCGGAGAAGCGCGCCTGGCGCGGGTCGAGCGACAGGATGACCCTGGTCGAGCGCTTCCGCCGGCTGGACGAGGACACCCTGGAGTACGAATACACCGTGACGGACCCCGGCACGTGGAAGGCGTCCTGGACGGTCAACCTGCCGATGATGAAGAGCGATCTGCCGCTGTTCGAGTATGCCTGCCACGAAGGGAACTACGCGATGCCGAACATACTCGGCGGCGCCCGCGCCCGCGAGCAGTGGACGGACGGCCGGTAGGAGTCTGCGCCGCGGGCTAGCCGTTTTCCGCCACCCGTCCACGAGTCATGGAGATCCTCGGGGTCGTCGTCTCGCTGCTGGGGCTGATGTGCTTCGCCTACCGGGGGATCAACGTCCTGGTCCTGGCCCCCGTCATGGCGCTGCTCGCCTGCTCGTTCCACGCGGACGCCCCGCTGCTCGCGTCGTACACACAGGTCTTCATGCCCGCGCTGGGCGGCTACCTCCTCCAGTACTTCCCGGTGTTCCTGCTGGGCTCCATCTTCGGCAAGCTCATGAGCGACAGCGGCGCCGCCGCCGTCATCGGGCGGTTCGTGGCGTCCAAGCTGGGAGCCGAACGTGGGCTGCTGGCGGTCGTGGTGGCCTGCGCCGTGCTCACCTACGGCGGCGTCTCCCTGTTCGTCGTGGCGTTCAGCGTGTATCCGATCGCGGTGGAGCTGTTCAGGGCAGGGCAGATCCCGAAGCGGCTCATCCCGGCCTCGATCGCGCTGGGCTCGTTCACCTTCACCATGTCGGGGCTCCCGGGCACGCCGGCCATCCAGAACGCCATTCCGATGCCCTTCTTCGGAACGACGGCGTTCGCCGCCCCAGGACTGGGCATGATCGGCGCCATGGTGATGTTCGGCGTCGGCTATCTGTGGCTCGACGGCCGGGCCCGCCGGATGCAGCGCCGCGGTGAGGGCTACGGGGAGCCGCTCGACGGCGCCGGGACCGCCGCGGGCACGGGCGATGCCCGTGGCGCGCCGTCCGCAGCGGCCTTCGCGAAGGCCGTCACCCCGCTGGCCATGGTGCTGGTGATCAACCTGGCGTTGTCGAAGTGGGTGCTTCCAGCGATGGACCACGGCTATCTGGCGGAGGCGAGATTCGGGGCCACCAGCCCCGCATCGGTGCTGGGCCTGTGGTCGCTGATCGCCGCCATCTTCGGCGCGATCCTGCTCCACCTGTTGCTGTACCGGCGCCAGCTCCGGCACCCGGTCGCATCGATTAACGAGGGCACTTTCGGCAGCATGTTGCCCATCTTCAACACCGCCTCGGAGGTGGGCTACGGAGCGACGATTGCCGCGCTCTCGTCGTTCGCCCGCATTCGGGACTCGCTGCTCGGCTTGGCCCCCGCGTACCCGTTGATCTCCGAGGCCGTCTCCATCAACATCCTCGCCGGCATCACCGGCTCGGCGTCGGGCGGCCTGAGCATCGCGCTGGACGCGCTCGCCGAGAGCTACCTGCAGTTGGCCGAGCAGGCGGGGATCTCTCCCGAGCTCCTGCACCGGGTCGCCACCATGGCCAGCGGCGGCTTCGACACGTTGCCGCACAACGGCGCGGTCATCACGCTGCTGGCCATCTGCCGACTGGATCATCGCCGGTCCTATCCCGACATCGCGGCGGTGGCGGTGGCAGGCCCGCTTGCCGCCACGTGTCTGGTCGTCCTGCTGGGGTCGATGTTCGGCAGCTTCTAGTTTGGGTGGAAGGAGACTGGGCGTGTCGAAGCATGTCGCCATAGTCGGATGCGGTCTCGTGGGCAGTGCCTGGGCGCTCGTCTTCGCGCGCGCCGGCTGGCGGGTCCGCCTCTACGATGAGGAGGCGTCGCAGCTCACCGCGGCCGAGACCCGCATCGCGGCCAATGCGCGCGAACTGGTGCGCCACGAGCTGCTGGATGACGCGCCGTCCGTCCTGGCCCGGATCGCAAGCTGCTCCGGGCTGCAGGAAGCGGTGGAGGGTGTCTCCTACGTGCAGGAGAGCGTGTTCGAGAACGCCGATGTCAAGCGCGCGTTCTATCGCCGGCTGGACGCCGTCGTCGGCAGCCGCACGCTCATCGGCAGCTCGTCCTCGGGCATCCCGGCTTCGGTGTTCACGGAGGGACTCGAGTGCGCTGCGCGGTGTCTCATCGCCCATCCGATCAATCCGCCCTACGTGATCCCGCTGGTGGAGATCTGCCCGGCGCCCTGGACCGATCCCTCCAGCGTGGACCGGGTCGCGGCGCTGATGTCCGACGCAGGCATGACCCCTGTGCGTATCGCGCGCGAGATCGACGGGTTCATCGCGAACCGGCTCCAGGCGGCGCTGCTCTGGGAAGCGTTCAGGCTGCTCGAGGGAGGCTACGCTAGCGCAGAGGACATCGACCGGACCATCTCCGCGGGCCTCGGCCGGCGGTGGGCCTTCATCGGCCCCTTCGAGACGATCGACCTGAACGCCCCGCGGGGACTGGCCGACTACGCGGCGCGCCTCGCCCCCGGCTTCTTCGAGTTCGTCAAGCAGGGAGAGCCGGCGGAGCCGTGGTCCGCCGACGTGATCGCCAAGGCCCACGACGAGTGCCGGAGCAGGGTGGCGGAGTCCGAGCTGCCGGCGCGTCAGGCCTGGCGTGACCGGCGGCTCATGGCCCTGGCGGCACACCTGAACCGGGCGCGCACCGAGATCGGATCCTGACCGCTGTTTTCTGGACGAATTGCGGGGCTCGATCGGGCCCGGCGAGGAGTAGTGATGTCTTTGCGAGCAGAAGCGCCGTCGACCAGGTGGACCCAACGGTCCGCAGCACCCCCACATGTCGGAGTCCGCGCGTGGAGCGTGGGTCTCGGTGCGGCGCTGCTCGCCGGTTGCGCGGCGCCGGACCCGCCGGAGCCGGCCGCATGGACGGTGACGGTGCTCGCCCAGGGCGGACCCCTGCACGCGACGAATGGCATGTACTTCGGTCCCGATGGGCGTCTCTATGTCGTCAGCGCGTCGAGCGCGGAGGTGGTGGCGCTCGACCCGGAGAGTGGGGCGGTCCTGGAGCGTTGGGGGCCCGAGGAGGGGGTGCAGGGACCCGACGATCTCATCTTCGGGCCGGACGGCTCGCTGTACTGGACCGATTTCGCCTTCGGCGACGTCGGGAGGCGCACGCCCGACGGGACGACCACCGTCGTCGCCTCACCCGGCCCCGGCGTGAATCCGATCACGTTCTCGGACGACGGCCGGCTCTTCGTGTCCCAGTGCGCGCTCGGTGACCAGCTCTTCGAGATCGATCCGGACGGCATCGAGGAGCCGCGCCTCATCAGCGACCAGCTCGGTCCGGGCTGCGGCCTGAACGGCATGGACTGGGGCCCGGACGATCGACTGTACGGTCCGCGGATGTCTGCGAACGAGGTGGTGCGGGTCGACGTCGATCGCGGCACGTTCGAAACGGTCGCGTCGAGCTTGCGGCGTCCGGTCGCGCTCAAGTTCGACTCGCAGGACCGGCTGCACGTGCTCGACACGGGGGCCGGGGAGGTGGTGCGCGTCGATGTCGCGACCGGAGGCACGGAGGTCGTCGGCCGGGTCGGGGTCGGCAGCGACAACCTGGCCTTCGACGCGGACGACCGGCTCTTCGTCTCGAGCTTCGTCCACGGCTCCATCGTCGAGGTCATCGGGCCCGAGACGAACCGGACGGTCATCGCGGGCGGCGTCAGCTTCCCGGGCGGCCTTGCCTATCTGCCGGCGACCGAGGGCGCGGGCCGACTGTTTCTCGCTGACAGACGGGCGCTGCGGGAGCTGGATCCCGAGACCGGCGCGGAAGTCCACGTGGTGACCGGATCCGGCTCCGACGTGGGAGAGGCGCTGTCGGTGCACCCGCATGGCGCGCAGCTGATCCTGTCCGGCGCCACCAATGTCAGCATCTGGGATCCGGACGGCGATCGCCTGGTCGCACGCTTCGAAGGCTTCGAGGAGGCGGTCGACGCCCTCCCGCTGGGCGGCGACATCATCGTGAGCGAGTACGAGACGGGCAGCGTCGTGCGCTTCGACCCCGCCGCGGCTGATGCCCGCACCGTGCTCGCGAGTGGTCTCAAGGCGCCCGCCGGCTTGGCGCTCCATGGCGGCGACCTGTACGTCGCGGACCGGAGCGGGACGCTCCTGCAGATTCTCGACGACGGCGAGCGTATCGAGCCGCCCCGCCTGGTGGCCGCGGGTCTGGCCGGTCCCGAGGGCATCGCGGCGGACGATGACGGCACGCTGTACGTCGTCGAAGAAGACGCGGGTCGCGTAACGCAGGTGGATCCCGAGACCGGTGCGGCGACGCTGGTGGCAGACGGTCTCACGCTGCAGAGCCTGGAACAGAAGAGCATCGGGGGGGCGACATCCGTCGGGTTCCTGTCCGGCATCGCGGTTGGAGGCGGAAGCCTCTATGTGTCGAGCTATGCGGAGAATCGCGTGTACCGCATCGACCGGTAGGGAGTGAAGCAATTGGCTGTGCAAGAATGAGGCTTGCCGGTACGCCAGCGCGATCGGGTGGCGGGAGGAATTCCGTGACCACCAGGCAGACGGCGATATCGAGACGGCGGTTCCTGAAGAAGGCGGGCGTGGGCGCGGGTGCGGCTGCCGCAGTGGCCCCGGCCGGGCCGTCCGCTCTCGTGGGCGAAGCCGCCGCCGCTGCCCCCGATCCGGATATCAGGCTGGCGCCCGAGTTCGAGCCGTCCCGCGCGGCGCCGCTGCCGGAGCGCACGTGGCCGATGACGGCCGCCAACGTGTTCGCCGAGTGCTGCAAGGCCGAGGGGCTCGCCGCGTTCATCCACTGTCCGGGCAACTACGCCATCCAGAATGCGCTCGCGGAGGCCGGCATCCCGTCCTACGGGGGGCGGCATGACGGACACATGGGTCATGCCTGCGACGCCTTCTACCGCGTCACCGGCGAGATTGCGGCGTTCAACGCGCAGTGGGGCGGCTGCCTCGCGATGGGCATGGCGCCCTTCACGATCGCGTACGGCGCCTGCTCCCCCATCCTGATCCTGAGCGGCGCCGGCCGGGTCTCCGACGAGGATACGGGGAGACGGAAGGGGATGGTGGCCGGTACCTGGCGCGACCAGTGGATGACCACCGGCGTGACGAAGTGGGGCAAGACCATCCTGACCGCCGACCGCGTCTGGGAGCACACCGCCGAAGCGTTCCGGCAGATGAAGACCGGCATTCCCCAATCGACGCACCTGATCTTCCCGAGCGACGTTCTCGGCGCCAGGTTCGAGTCGCCGCGGCAGTTGAGCTACCGCTACGACAAGTCCAGGTACCGCACGGAGGCCAGCCCGCACCCGGAGCCCAAGGCCGTCACCGCAGCCATCGACCTCCTCAGGCAGGCGCGCCGGCCGATGATCGTGTGCGGCCAGGGCGTCTTCGCCAAGAAGGCCTGGGACGAGCTGAAGGCCTTTGCGGAACGGACCCAGATTCCGGTCACCGAGGCCGACCCGCAGAAGGGGACCTTCGCGGATGATCACCCGCTGTCGGCGAGCGCCGCGCCGGACTGCTACGGAAGCGTGGACGTGGTCCTCGTGGTGGGCCATTACCGCATGCCGCCGCTCGGCCAGTGGGCGTTTCCCTTCAACGCGAAGTACATTCGGATTCACCCGGTGCCGGAGGAGATCGGCCGCGATATCCCGATCGACGTCGGCATCGTGAGCTGCGAGAAGGCCGCACTGCAGGCGCTCACCGACGAGGCGCCGCGGATGCGTCACGATAGCTGGATCGCCGAGGTGCGGGCCGCCGAGCGGAGATACAACGACGAACGGGACGAGATCTACGCGCGGTGCCTGCCGTACTCCGAGCCCAACGCGGTGCATCCCGCGGCCATCGCCCGCGCGGTCTGCGACTTCCTGCAGCACGGTGATATCCCGCAGGACGAGATGACGATCGTCTCGGGAGGCTACGGGATCGCCCGCTATACGCGGCAGTACCTGCGCGCGTACCGGCCGGGGCAGATCCTGAACGGGCCGTACTGGGAGATCGTCGTCGGTCCCGATATCGCCTACACCCTCGGAGCCGGTGTCGCGATGGAGCTGGGAACCGGCCCGCAGGCGCCGTACCGGGGGAGTCCCCTGCTGACCATCACCGGCGACGCCGGCTTCGGCATCACGGGAATGGAGATGGAGACGCTGGCGAAATACCGGATCCCGGCGATCGTGGTCGTCTACAACAACAACGCCTGGGGCACCTGGTCCGGCCAGCGGGGGCGCGCCGGATCCGGCGACCGGCCGCGGAAGGAGCACCTGCATCTCTTCCAGGAGAATCTGCGCTACGACAAGGTCGCCGAGGGCCTGGGATGCCATGGCGAGTACGTAACCCAGGCGGACGAGGTGCTGCCGGCCCTGCGCCGGGCCTACGACGTCGCGGTCAACGACCGGCTGCCGACGGTCCTGAACGTCCAGGGCAGGAAGGAGTTCTGGGACGCGTCCGTGTATCCCCCGGGGATACTGGGCAAGGTCGAGCCGGGCGTCGGGGCCTACTCCTACTGACCGGGCTCCTGGCCTGCGATGCGCAAGACGCCGGCGGGGGTCGTTCGGGACGGGCTGAAGGCCTACGCCGATTGAGGAATCTTGCGGGACTTCCGCGAGATGAAGGGCAGGCAGGGGACCACCCGGTTCGAGTTCCGCCTCGTGGACGATCCCGTGACCGTCGAGCTTGCGGAGCGCGAGCATGCACTGATCGTCCGCAACATGCTGCGGCAGGTTCCCGCCGGCATGTACGCGGACCTGCAGGACTTTCTTGCCGCGCTCTTCGAGCGCGACCTGCCTCGCCACCGGCGCCTCGACCGGCGGTCGGCCGATGCGCATTTCGTGAAAACTAGCGGGCACGTGTCGCTCGTCGTCAAGGTCAAGGGCGGCCGGTACAGATATGCAGTGGAGAAACTGATCAGCCTGCTCGGCTGGGTTCGGACCCATCTGCAGCAGTGGCACCCGGCCTACCTGTGGGAAGTGGCCGGCGAATCCGAAGGATAGCGCCGTGCCGGATACCGAAGGAGGTATTTCATGAAGACGCATGTTGCCATCGTTGGAATAGCTGTCGCCTGCGCCGCGCTCGCCGTTCCCGGGCCTGCCGGCGCCCAGGGGAGCTCGACGGCGCAACGGGTCGAGCCGTTCAACCACCTCACGGCCCCGCGGGTCGAGCCCGGCGAGGCGATGCCGGGCGGGAGCGAGATGCGGCGGTTGTGCCCCAATCGTCTCGACGTCTGCGAGAAGTACTGGGCGTACACGGTGTACTTCGTCGATAACTACACGATTCCGTTCCGCGACAAGGAGATTCTCATTCTCCGCACCGCCTGGTTGTCGCGCGGCGACTACATCTGGGGGCGGCACTACGTCAGGGGCAAGGAGGCCGGGCTGACGGACGAGCAGATCACACAGATCACGGCAGGCCCCGGGGCGTCGGGATGGAACGAATTCGATGCGACCCTGCTCCGGGCGGCGGACGAGCTGCACACGAGCCGGTTCGTGAGCGACGCCACCTGGAACGCACTGGCCGCGCGCTATACCGAGGATCAGGTCAGGGAGGTCGTGATGATCGTCGGCGACTACACCCAGTTGGCGATGTTCCAGAACAGCCTCGGGGCACAGTTACCGCCGGGGTACGAGGGACTACCGGACTAGCACGCCAAGCGTTGCCTGGCGGCTCCGCGTGGCGCTTAACCAACCCTGCAGGAGTCCGCGCCGTTCTACGGCGCGGACTCCTGGGCGCATGCGGTGAAACCCCGCGTCGCACCAAGACCGTGAGGCGCCCGGTTCGTCGTCGGCTTGTCAGGCTCGCAGCGCGCCGGCGACGACGTCGATGAGCGCGTCGAGGTCGCCGGCGTCGTTGTACAGGTGCGGCGCGACGCGGATGGCGCCGCCGCGGAGCGACACCAACACCTTGCGCGCGGCCAGGCTGCGGCCAAGCTGCGCGACGTCCACCCCGGCCGGTAGCCGTACGCCCAGGAGGTGTCCGGCGCGCCAGCGCTCGTCCTCGATCCGGCAGCCCAGCTCGCGGAGCCGCGCCGCCGCCGCGGCGGTCAGGGCGCGCGTATGCGCCGCAACCGTCTCCGGCCCCCACTCGCGCACCTGCTCCAGGGCGGCTCCGAGCATCGGCAGCAGGATGAAGTTCGACCGTTCGCCGACGTCGTAGCGGATGGCGCCCGGCCGGTAGTCGTCGCGGTAGTTGACGAGCTCGTTGAAACGGTCGCTGTCGGGGCGCGTGATCCAGTTCTCCTCGATCGGCGTGCCGCCGTCGAAGGCGGGACCGTACCAGGCCGCGCCGACGGAGTACGGTCCGGTCAGCCACTTGTAGCCGGCGCAGGTCAGGGCGTCGGGCCGGGTGCGTTCGACGTCGAACGGCAATGCCCCTACCGACTGCGTGCCGTCGATGACGAACCGGGCGCCCACGCCGCGCGCGCGCGCGCCGACGGCGTCAAGGTCGAACCGCAGGCCGTCTGTCCAGTGCAGCTCCGGGATGGCGACCATCGCCGTCCGCTCGTCGATCGCGTCGAGCAGGGCGGCGTTCCACGCCTCGGCGCGCGACGCCGCGGTATCCGGCGCGGCGACGGTCCGCAGCGTGGCGCCCGCCTCGCGGCAGGCCCGCCGCCAGGTGTAGACGACGCTCGGGAACTGCTCGTCGACGACGACCACCGCCTGTCCGGGGGCGAGCGGCGTGTTGCGCGCAATCGTCGCCATGGCGTAGGAGACAGATGGAATAATCGCCACGCGGTCCGCGTCGGGCGCGCCGATGATCTGTGCGAAGAGCTGCCGGACGCGTGTGCTCGGCTCGAAGAAGTCGGTGATCCCCAGGCGGGCGGGCGCCTCGATGCGCTCGAGAGCGCGCCGGCCGGCTGCAGCGACACGCTTCGAGGCCGGCGCCATGAACGCGCAGTTGAGGTAGTGCAGCTCCGGCGGCAATGAGAACAGCGAGCGGTAATCGCCTTGTTGAGGCCCCATGAGTCCAGCTTAGCAGCCTCAGTCGTCAGGGTTTGACCGCTGTCCCGCTCACGGCCGACGACTATACTCATGCCCGCGGGCATGTCACAGACGGCGGCCTCGCCAGCGGCGCTGTCTACGATGCGCTGCACGTCTGCACCTGCAACCTGGGTGACTTCGAGCGGTGTCGGCCGCGTGGAATCGTGATCACGGCACCTCGACGCGCCGCCCAGTTGGGGGTCAGCCGTCGTGTCGATCGTCTATCATGCGGGCGTGAAACCCGTCTCCAGGCGGGCGTTTCTCAAGTCCAGCGCTGCCGTCACGGCGGCGACGACGCTGCCGGGCGCCCGCGTGCCGCTCGGCGCCCAGAGTGGTCCGGCCGATTCGGCGCCTCGCACCACTATCACGCTGACCGTCAACGGCGAGCGTCGCACTGTCGACGTCGAGGACCGGTGGACGCTTGCCGAGCTGATCCGCGACCATCTCGACCTCACGGGGACCAAGATCGGGTGCGACCGCGGCGAGTGCGGCGCGTGCACGGTCCATCTCGACGGCGTCCCGGTCTACTCGTGCAGTCAACTCGCGGTCTGGGCCGAGGGCCGGGCCGTGACAACTGTCGAAGGGCTCGCTGTACCGCACCCGGTTTCTTGGACACACGTTTACGCTACGCGGCTTGAC
This sequence comes from Vicinamibacterales bacterium, assembly GCA_965217045.1. Lineage (GTDB taxonomy): Bacteria > Acidobacteriota > Vicinamibacteria > Vicinamibacterales > UBA8438 > JAAXGX01. The sequence goes on from OZ244228.1 coordinate 252,022, forward strand.
GCAGCTCGTGTTCCTCGCGCGCTTCGAGCGGCGTGCGATACGCCAGCTTCTCGAGGCGCCAGCACTGATTGTAGCGTTCGACGAACCTGGCGACGGCGGCGCGCACGTCGGCCAAGTTTCGAAAGACCCGGCCGTAGACTGCTTGCTCCTTGAGCGTGCGATTCCAGCGCTCGACGACCCCGTTGGTTTCCGGCTCTTCGAGGAAGCCGAAGCTGGGGTGGATGCCCCAGTACCGAAGCTGGTTGAGGAAGTGGTCCGACAGATACTGGCTGCCGTGGTCCATCCGCAGCGCCAGCCCGCGGGCCACGTCCGCCTCGACCGAACCGTAGAGTCGCCGGAGCCCTTGCGCGACCGGCTCGAGGGCCGCGAAACGGCTCCCCACCTTGCACACGTGCCAGCCCACACACTCGGCGTTCCAGTGGTCCACCGCCGCGAAGGTCCAGACCCAGCCGTCGTCGGCCGTGAACACCCGCACGCCGTCGGTACCCCACATGACGTTGGGCGCCGAGGTGACAATCGTGCCGTCGTGCGCCCTCGAGTCAGCCTGCCGCCCGCGGTGGGGCGAGAGCAACCCCTTCGCGCGCATCACGCGCAACACTCGCGTCCGCGAGACCCACACCCCGTCGAGGATCCGCAGCCGCGCGTGGACCTTGCGATGGCCCTCGCCCCGGAACGGGGAGCGGGCCAGGTCGCTACGAATGGCCGCCAGCAACTGCGCATCCGACAGCGCGGGCGTCGGCCCGCGGCGCCCCAGGCCAGCACCCCGCGCTGGGCGCTGCAAACGAGCCCGCCGCGCGTAGAGCGCCGAGCGCGACCGTTCCCACAGTCGACACACCCGCTCGAGACCATAGCGCCGCCCCGTCGTCGCGGAGGTCGTTGCGCTCATCGTCGCGACCTCCGCGTCGCCAAAGGGAGGCGACGCTCCGCTCCACGGGCACGCTCCCGCAACAGCTCGTTCTCCATCGACAGCTCGCCAATGTGTCGCTTGGCAGCATCCAACTCGGCGGCCAGTGGCTCACCGGCCTGCGCCTTCAGACCGAGCTCGAGACCGGCCAGCGCCCGGGCCTTCCACGCCTCCAGGCGATAGACCTCCACCCCGACTTCTCGCGAGACCGCATCCAGCGACTCGCCGCGCAGCAGCCGCAACACCACGTCCCGTTTCCGGCTTGCGCTCCACCGCTGGCCGAGCGCCAAGGCCCCCAACCCAACCGCCGCGCCGTCGGCGCTGACTCCGGTCGCCCTCCGGGCTCCCTCCGTCCGCGCCGACGCGGTTCCCTTCACCCGTCTCGACCGAGCCATGCCCCCTACCGCCTGTGACATCGGATTCTCCCTTAATCCGTGTCCAAGAAAACTGGGGGCGCCTCAGTCGAAGGGCTCGCCGACGGCGACCGGCTTGATCCGCTCCAGGAAGCGTTTGTCGCCGGCGATGGCCCGCAATGCGGATTCTGCACGTCGGGCCAGCTGATGGCGGCCAAGGCGGTTGTCGCGGCTTCTCCGAATCCCACCGAGGAACGTCCGGCAGGGCATGACGGGAAACATCTGCCGCTGCTCGAACTACAACCGCTACGTGGCCGCGGTCCTCGACCGCCCGCCCGAGCGGGCGACGGATCGGGATCCGATGAGCGTGGTCGGCCAGAGTCGGCCCCGGATCGATGCGGTCGAGCGGGTCACCGGCGCGGCGCGCTATACCGGCGACGTCAAGCTTCCGGGGATGGCATACGCACGGGTTCTCAGGAGCCCGCACCCCCATGCCCGCATCACGGCGATCGATACCCGGCGGGCCCGGGAGATACCGGGCGTCTACGCGCTGTTGACCCGTGAGAACTGCGATACCGTCTGGCGGTCCGGCGATCAGCAGAACCCGCGCTACCTGTTCAACAACCCGGTTCGTTTCGTCGGGGATCCGGTCGCTGCCGTGGCCGCCGTCGGCCGCCACGTGGCCGACGGCGGCCATCCAGGCGATTGAGGTCGACTACGAGCCGCTCGACTTCGTCCTCGATCCGGAAGAAGCGCTCCAGTCCGGGGCGGTCGAGATCCAGCCGGGGGGAAACCTCTCGCGTCGACGCGACGGCGAAGCGTTGCCCGAGACCTATCAGCGCGGCAGCGTCGACGCCGGCTTTGCCGCGGCGGACGTCGTGGTCGAGGAGACGTACGTTTCCAAGCACCACAACAACGTGCAGATGGAGCCCCGCTCGGCGGTGGCGCGCTGGGAGGGCGACCAGCTCACCCTGTGGACGCCGACCCAGGGCATCTCGAATTGCCGTTCGGACATGGCGCGGGATCTCGACCTGCCTCCTGAGCAGGTGCGGGTCGTCTGCGAGTACATGGGCGGCGGGTTCGGCAACAAGAACCAGTGTCAGGACGCCGATCTCATCGCGGCGCTCCTCGCGCGGCAGGCGGGGCGTCCGGTCAAGCTGGAGCTGACGCGGAAGGAAGACTTTCTCGGGGTCCACGGCCGCTGGCCGACGGTGCAGCACTACAAGGTCGGGGCGGCGAGCGACGGGACGCTGCAGGCGATCCGGCTCCGGGGCTTCAGTGGGATGGGTCCCCATCGCAAGAGCGACGGGGGAATCGCCGGGATCGAGCTGTTCCGGTGTCCCAACGTGCACCGCAAGATCTCGTCAGTCTACACTAACATGACCGTCGCCGCGAACTTCCGCGGTCCCGCCTATCCGCAGGGGGTCTGGGGCATCGAATCGGTCATGGATCAGGTGGCCCATGAGCTGGCGATCGATCCCGTCGACTTCCATCTCCGGAACCTGACGCGCGCCTTCAACGACGAGACGCCGTATACGAGTTGGGCGCTCCGCGAATGCCTCACCGAGGGGGCCGCACGGTTCGACTGGTCGGTGCGGTGGCGGCGGGCCGGAATACGAACCGGTCCGCGCCGGCGGGGCGTGGGGATGGCGATCGGCATGTTCGCGGCCCGCCTCGGCCGCAGCAGCGCGGTCTTGCGCCTGGAGGGCGGGCGCCTGTTTCTCTATATCGGGGTGACCGATATCGGCACCGCAGCCAAGACCGCCATGGCCCAGTTGGCGGCCGAGGCGCTGGGGATGGATCTCGCCGACGTCACCGTCATCTGGGGAGATACGGACCGGTGTCCGTATTCGGTGGGGGAGTCGGGAAGCCGCTCGACCACCCATACCGGGCAGGCGATTCTCGAAGCGGCGGACGATCTCAAGCGGCAGATGGCCTTGGCCGAGAGATCCCTCGAGAGCCGGACCCTGATCGCGCAGGCGACGCCGGAGCCGGTCCTCGACGGCCTGGCGCGCTACGCCTCGGCCGCGCACTTCGTGGAAGTCGAGGTCGACACCGAGCTCGGCGGCATCCGGGTGCTGAAGTATCTGGCGATGCATGAGAGCGGGCGCATCATCAATCCGCTTACTGCGGAGAGCCAGGTGAAGGGCGGCGTCACGATGGGGATCGGCATGGCGCTGCACGAAGAGCTGATCTACGACCGGCTCACCGGCATACCGGTCAACCCCGGGTACTACGGCGCCCGCGTCATGACGCACCTCGACGCACCCGAGATCGAGGTGCGGTTCATCGAGCCGGACGACGCGTACGGACCGTATGGGGCGAAGAACGTCGGTGAGCCGCCGATCATCCCTGTGGTGGCCGCCATCGGTAACGCGGTGTTCAATGCGACCGGCCGTCGGCTGCGGGAGTTGCCGATGACCCGGGATCGGGTGCTGGAGGCATTGGCGTGAGACCGCTCACGAACGTGAATCCGGCGAGTCTGGCCGACGCCGTCGCGCGCCTGGAGCGCGGCGGCGAGCGGGCCGCCGCGGTAGGAGGTGGCAGCGACCTGCTCGGGATGATCAAGGACGACCTGGCCTCACCCGACGTCGTAGTGAATCTCAGGGCGCTGGCCGATTCGGACGGACTGGCCGCCGTCGTGTCGGGAGCGGACGAGTTGCACATCGGCGGGCTGGTGACGCTGACCCGGTTGAGCACCCATCCGGAGGTGGCCACCCGCTACGGGGTGCTGGCGGAGGCTGCCGGGTCGGCCGCGACGCCTCAGATTCGCAACGTCGGCACCCTGGCCGGCAATCTCTGCCAGCGGCCCTGGTGCTGGTACTTCCGGCAGAACTTCCCGTGCTACAAGCACGGTGGAAACCGCTGCTTCTCCCGGACCGGCGAGAATCAGTTCAACGCCATTTTCGGCGGCGGTCCGAGCTACATCGTCCATCCCTCGGACACCGCTCCTGCCCTCGTGGCCCTCGACGCCCGTTTTCGCCTGGTGGGGTCCGACGGAGAACGGGTCGTTCCGGCGGGCGAGTTCTTCACGTTGCCGCGCGTTGACGTGGAGCGCGAGAACGTGCTGCAGTCGAACGAGATACTGGCCGACGTCACCGTTCCGGCCGCGTCCGGTCTCCGGAGCACGTATGCCAAGGTGCTCGACCGGGAAGCGTGGACCCACGCCGTCGTCAGCGTGGCGCTCGCGCTGCAATTGGATGGCGGCCGCGTTCGCCGCGCGGGAGTGGTGCTGGGCGGCGTTGCCCCCATTCCATGGCGGATCGCGGCGGTCGAGGAGCTGCTGGCGGGGCAGCGGGTGACCGAGTCGCTCGCTGCCGAAGCGGGGCGGCTCGCCGTCGACGGCGCCCGGCCGCTGTCGAAGAACCGCTACAAGGTCCCGCTGGTCGAGAATCTGGTGCGCCGGACGCTGCTCTCGCTGGCGGGAAGCGCGTGATCGTGCTGCAGGGATGGTGGGTGGCTGCGCTGTCTGGCAGCGGCTGAGCGGTGAGCGCCGATGAATCGCCGGGACTTCATCCTGCTCGGGCGTGGCCGCACGCGAACCCTCGACGTCTCGTGCGAGCGGCTGTACATGACGTTCGTCGAAGCCCGGATGAACGGATCGACCGCCGCCCTGCTCGCTCGCCTCGCCGAGCAGTCGGCGCGGGCCCGCCGGGTGAGACTGCGTGAGACGGTCTGGCTCGCGCGCGACGATTTCCAGTCGGCCATCAAACCGGTCCTCGACGCATTCGAGTCCCGCGGCGGAACGGTGGAGGTGGCGTCGTGACGACCGGACGGACGAGTTCGTCTTCACGCGGATACGACCCCACCGTCACCAAAAGCTGCCATGACCAAACGGCTGGTACCCGACGATTTCGACTTGCCGGTCGGTATCGAAACGGACCACTACCGTCTGCGAATGCTCACCGTGAATGACGTTGTCAAGGATCACGACGCGGTGATTTGGGCGCCGGCACGACCCCCATCCCGTAGTTGGTATTGTGCGGAATGGCGATGACGTCGCAGTCGCCGGTGCACGACCGTTCCATCCATTCCCAGAGCCGTTCGGGCGAGTGCCGGGGCGCATTCCCGTCAGAACGAGACGGTCGCCGTCATCGAGATCGTCCGCGGCGCGCCGAGCCAGGCGGCGTTCTCGGTGATGGCGGACAGATAGGCCTGGTCGAGCAGGTTGTTCGCCACGATCGAGAACTCCGTCGAGCGGAGCAGATCGCTCAACCCCTCCCCCGAGAAGCGGACGTAGGCGTCCACGAGCCAGTAGGCGTCCGTGTACCAGTCCGACGTCAGGCTGACGCGCCGCGACGACGTGTACTTGGCGGTCAGGCCCCCGCCGACGGGGCCGCTGTGGTCGAGCGAAAGCACCCACAGCCGGGCCGGCACGCCGGTGACGTCGGTGCCCGCCACGAGGCCCTGGTTCGCGTCGACGAGCGGGTCGCCGGTCCCGATGTACTGCGAGTCGTTGAACGTGAGGGCGGTGTAGAACGCCGTCCGACGCGGCAGCTGCACCGTGGCGGAAAGCTCGACGCCGCTCGTATCGATGCCGCCGGCGTTGAAATAGGCGCCGCCGCCCGGGATGAGGTAGTTGGGGCCGGCCGGCGTCTGCGGGCCGAGGTAGAAGATCCGGTTCTCGAAATCGATGGTGTACCAGGTGGCGCCCAGCGCAAGACGCTCTCCCGAATACTGCAGCCCGACGTCGATGTTCGAGGCGGTCTCGGGCTCGAGGAGGTCCAGGCTCCGTCCCGGCACCTCGAGGAGCGTGGCGCTGATCGCCTTGAAGTTCTCGGAATAGCCGGCGAACAGGTCGAGGCCCGCGACCGGCGTTTCGTACGTGACGCCGCCGGAGAAGAGCAGGTTCGAATCGGAATCGACCTCGAGGTCCGGGTCGACGTTGAACAGGTCCTCGCGCGAGACGCCGATCAGGAACTGCTTGACGCCGCCGCTCAGGGCGAATGGGCCGGCGTAGATCGTCTCCTCCACGTACCATTTGAAGACGCGCTGCGGAAAGTCCCACTCGTACTGCTGCCAGTAGGCCTGCTCGTCCCACTGGAAGCTGAGCATCGGATCCAGCATCTGGTGCCAGTCGCGGCCCAGGTCCCGCTGTGAGTCCTCGTACCAGATGCCGGCGCGCAGCGTGCTGCCGGCCGCACCGATGGGGGTGAACCACTCCTCGTCGAGCGTTACGCCGAGGCGGTCCTTCCCGTAGTGGCTGTGGCGGTACGACTGCACGGCGGTGGCGCCCGGGTGGCACGCCGGGTCGACCGCCGGGCCGCCCGAGCCGTAGTAGTTGAAGATGTACGACGACGTGCAGCCGGACGTCGGTCCGACGGCCACGCCGTCCCGGCCGACGAAGCGGATCAGCCCGAGCTGCGCGCCACCCTGTACCGGCGCCAGGCCCATCAGCTCCGATTCCGGCCCGCCGCCGTCGTTGGTGACGTCGACGATGTAGGGCGGCAGCCAGTCGCCGCGGCCCCGGTTGCGGTGGAAGTAGGCGCCCGCGCTCAACGAGGTGACCTCGCTGAACGACCAGTCCGCCTTCAGGTAGCCGAACGTGTTGTTCCGGCGGGTCTGCCAGCCGGGGCGGTAGAACTGGTTCAGGTACGGCACGCCGGGCCAGTCGCCCACCAGGCGGTCCCAGCGCGGGTTGGCCCTGAAGTCGGCCTCGCCGTAGATCCGCTGGTAGGTATCCTCGTGGATACTGTCGTACGAGAGGTAGCTGGTGAGGTCGAGCCGCCCGTGCGACGAAACGAGCTTGGCGGCGACGTGCTCCCGCTCGTTCCGCGCGGAGCCCTGCACCCAGTCGGTCGCCTCCTGGCGGACCGCGGAGATCCAGGCGCGGGTCTCACGGCCGAACAGCGGCCCCGTGTCGATCCGCATGGAAAACCGCTTGCCGTCGTTCTCTCCGATGGTGCTCGATGCGGTGTAGGTCCGCTCGGCCGCCGGGTCGTCCGTCAGGTAGTTGAAGGTACCGCCCAGCGCCTCGACCGACCGGGAGGCGATGTCGGCCGTCCCCTGCGACACCTCGACACCGCCGAGGTTCATCGGGTCGATGAACCGGTTCGCCTTGGCGCCGCTGAAGTAGTCTGACGTGCCGTTCGGAAAGCCGTCGATGGTGGTGCCGATCTGCGCCTCGCTGATGGTGACCTGGAAGCCGCGCACGGCGACGTTGCTGGACCAGTCGTCGAAGCCGTACGCGTCCCCTTCCTGGACGGACACCCCGGGGAGGTTGTCCACCACCGACGTCACGCTGGTGATGTTCGACTGCTGCAGCAGCATCGGCTCGGCCACGACGTTGCGCGCGAAGATGCGCGGCTCGTCGGCCACCACGGTGATCGATTCCATCCGCCGCTCGAGCGCCATGACGACTGCGAGCGACGCGGTCGCCCCGGGTTGGACCACCACGGGGATCTCCTGCGTCTCGAAGCCGGGCAGGGCGGTCGCGATCACGTAGTCGGCGGCCGGAATCATCCCGAAGGAGAAGCGCCCGTCCGGGCCGGTCACCTGCAGCACGCCCGGCGCCGCCAGGGACCCCCCGGTCAGCGTCACGGTGACGCCCGGTAGCGCACCGCCCGCCGAGTCGGTGACGCTGCCCTCGATCGTCCCGGCCGGCTGGGCGGAGGAGGCCGCCGCCACCAGGAGCAGGAGCGCGGCCGCGGCCGCAACGTTCTGCATCCATGTTCTTGCATGCATGCGGGAAAGGTTGGCACAAGCGTTGCCGGCAGACAAGCCGCGCCCGCCCGGATCCGGCACGTTGTCGACCGCATCACGCTGCCCCGGGGCTCGAGAACCGGGCGGTGGTCGTGAAGATCAACCGCCTGTTCCGCTTCTGAGCCGGCGCCCCGCGGGCGCTGCCCGGTACGCGCCGCCGCCCGGGGACGCGGGCGGTTGCGGTACCATCCAGGGCAGTCTGTCGTGCTCGACCAGGGAGGCGCCATGGAAGGGGTCCGCACCCGGCCGTCCGACTTCAAGAAGCGCGTCCAGACGCACGACGCGCCGTACGGGTAGGGCGTACCTTGTTGACATCCGGATGGCGTCGCCCCGACGATTACCACTTTGGCCGCTGCCACGCTGGCAGAGGGTGACACGATGTCGCTGCTTCGCGCCCGGACCGCCGCTCTTCTCGCCCTGTCTGCCGTCCTCCTGTGCGTTCAGGCGCGCGCGGCCGCGCAGGAGCCGCGCGCCCACGATCTCGAGGGGCACCCGCCCGCGCCGGTGGCGCCCGAGGTGATCACCCGCGACGCCGCGGGGCGCGCCACGGTGCGTGCCGTCCGCATCACCGAGCCGCTGCGGATCGACGGCCGGCTCGACGAGGCCGTCTACGACCGCGTGCTGCCGATGTCGGACCTCATCCAGACGGATCCCGACGAGGGCGCCCCGGCTACGGAGAAGACCGAGGTCTGGCTCTTCTTCGACGACGAGAACGTCTACGTCGTCGGCCGCTGCTGGGAGACGGAGCCGGACCGCCTGGTGGCGAACGAGATGCGGCGCGACAACACCACCATCGTCCGCAACGACAACATGGCGTGGAGCTTCGACACGTTCCACGACCACCGCAACGGCGTGCTGTTCGAGGTCAACCCAATCGGCGGCCGGATCGACGGTCAGGTCACCAACGAATCGCAGGTCAACATCGACTGGAACCCGATCTGGGACTTCGCGACCGGCTATTTCGAGGACGGCTACATCATCGAGGCGGCCATTCCGTTCAAGTCGCTCCGCTACCGGCCCGGGCGCCAGCAGGTGTGGGGGTTTCAGGTTCGCCGCGTCAACCGGGGGAAGAACGAGGTGTCGTATCTGACGCCGGTTCCGCCCGCCTTCATCAACAACGGCCACTTCCGCTCGTCGCTGGCGGCGGCCGTCGTCGGCCTCGAGGCGCCGCCGACCTCACGCCTGCTGGAGCTGAAGCCGTACGCCATCGGCGACCTGTCGAGCGACCTGCGGGGCGCCGAGCCGTTCACGAACAAGTTGAGCGGAGACGGCGGCATCGACATCAAGTACGGCATCACCCAGAACCTGACGGCCGATTTCACCGTCAACACCGACTTTGCCCAGGTGGAGGCGGACGAGCAGCAGATCAACCTGACGCGGTTCTCGCTGTACTTTCCCGAGAAGCGGGAGTTCTTCCTCGAGAACCAGGGCGTGTTCACCTTCGGCGGAGCCGACGCGGGGCCGTTCACGAGCGGCGACACGCCGGTCCTGTTCTACAGTCGCCGGATCGGCCTCGACGCGGGGCAGGAGATCCCGATCGATGCGGGCGCCCGGATGACTGGCCGGGCCGGCGCGTTCAGCGTCGGCCTGCTCGACATCCGGACGGGCGACACTAACGTCGCCGGCCGCCCGGCGCCCGTGCAGGCGACGAACTTCTCGGTCGTGCGCATCAAGCGCGACCTGCTGCGGAAGAGCAGCATCGGCGCCATCGCCACGCGCCGCTCAGTCTCGACCGGCGGCCGAGGCTCCGCCGAGACGTACGGCCTCGACGGCACGTTCGCTTTCTACGACGCCCTCGCCATCAACACCTACTGGGCAACGACCCGGGCGCCCGGCAACGGCTCGGACGACGTCAGCTATCGGGCGCACCTCAACTACGCGGGCGACCGCTACGGCGTCGAGCTCGAGCGGCTGGTGGTGGGGACCCATTTCAACCCCGAGGTCGGCTTCATGCGCCGGTTGGACTTCGGGCGCAACCTCGGGGCGTTCCGCTTCAGTCCGCGCCCCCGGTCGATCGCCGCGATCCGCCGCTTCGTCTGGGAGGGCCGGTTCGATTCCTTTCGCAGCCGGGCCGGCAGGCTCGACACGGAGCTGCTGCAGGGCAAGTTCGGCGTCGAGCTGGAGAACAGCGACGTGCTCATGGCGGACTACATTCGCAGCAACGAGTACGTCGACCGAGTGTACGACGTGGCCGGCGTGGACGTCGGTGTGGGCGGCTACCGCTTCCAGGACATCATGCTCACCTACGAGCTGGGCCAGCAGCGCCGCTTCTCCGGCCTGGTCACCGCCCAGCACGGCGGCTTCTTCGGCGGGAAGAAGACGACAATCGGTTTCGGCCGCCGGACCGGGCTGTCGGGCGGCCGGCTGGCGATCACGCCGCGCGTGTCGTTCGAGCCGGGCATGTCGCTGAACTGGATCGAGCTCCCGGCCGGCGAGGTGACCACGACGCTCCTCACCACGCGGACGACGTACACGCCCACGCCGTTCCTGTTCGTCAGCGCGCTCGTCCAGTACAACGCGGCCGCCAACGACGCGAGCGCCAACGTCCGCCTGCGCTGGGAGTACCAGCCGGGCAGCGAGCTGTTCATCGTCTACAACGAGCAGCGCGACACGCTCGTGCGCGGCCGCCGTTTCCCGGAGCTGTACAACCGGGCGTTCATCATCAAGTTCAACCGCCTGTTCCGCTTCTGAGCAGCCACCCCCGCGCAAGGTCGGGCCGGCGCCGGACGCGTCTCCCGGGAGGACCGCTTCCCGGGCGGCGGGTCGGCAGTAGGGTAGAATCTAGGGGTTTCTCCATGAGACGGTCCCTGAAGCTTCTGGTCGCCGGCCTGCTGCTGGCCGGTCCGGCCACAGCGGCCGGCGCGCAGCAGCCCGGTCCGGCGGCGTCCGGCGCCGGCACGCCGGCGGACGCGTTGCTCGCCCCCTATTGCGTCACCTGTCACAACGAGCGCCTGCGGACCGCGGGCCTGGCGCTCGACAGTCTCGATTCATCCAACGTCGGCAGCCATCCCGACGTCTGGGAGAAGGTGGTGCGCAAGCTGCGCGGGGCGGTGATGCCGCCGGTCGGCCGGCCGCGCCCGGCCGAGGCCGAGTACGACCGGGTCGCCTCGTGGCTCGAGGCGGAGCTGGACGGCGCCTGGGCGGCGGCGCCCGATCCCGGGCGCACGGAGACGTTCCATCGCCTCAACCGCGCCGAGTACGGCAACGCCGTGCGCGACCTGCTGGCGCTCGATATCGACGTCGACGACTTCCTGCAGGCCGACGACGCCAGCTATGGCTTCGACAACATCGCGGGCGTGCTGAGGATGTCGCAGTCGTTGATGGAGCGCTATCTGGCGGCGGCGCGGACGATCAGCCGCATGGCGGTCGGCAGCCCGCCGCCGGCGGTCGACTCGGTGGTCTATCGCATCGCGGACGACATGCAGCAGCAGCACCGCGTGGAGGAGCTGCCGTTCGGCACGCGCGGCGGGCTGCTCGTGGAGCACTTCTTTCCGCAGAGCGCGCAGTACGACATTCGGATCGACGTGGGGAACGACCGGGGGCTGCCCGGGAGCCATCGGATGGAGGTCACGGTCGATGGCGAGCAGGTGCAGTTGTTCGAGGTGGGGCAGCCGCCGCCGGACGCGTCGGCCCGGCCGACCACGAACACGGCCGCCATCGTGCACGTGACGGACGGCGTCTACGACGTCCGGGTACCGGTTGCCGGCGGCCCGCACGACATCGGGGTGACCTTCCACAAGCAGCCTACGCCGCTGGTCGAGCAGGTGCGGGAGGTGTTCGAGAACCCGACGATAGCGAACAACGTGGGTGTCGGCGGGCGCATGCCGACGGTCACGACCGTCACGGTCGCCGGGCCGTACTCGCCGACGGGCTCCGGGGAGACGCCGACCCGGGAGCGCATTTTCACCTGTCGGCCGCCGACGGCGGCCGAGGAGACGCCGTGCGCGAGGACGATCCTCTCCACGCTCGCGAGGCGGGCCTACCGCGGGCTCGTCGCGGACGGGGACGTGGACGTGCTGCTCGACTTCTACCACGACGGCCGCGCCCGCGGCGGGAGCTTCGAGGACGGCATCGAGCTGGCGCTCCGGAGGCTGCTCGTGAGCCCGGAGTTCCTGTACCGGATCGAGGTCGATCCGGCCGTGCCCGGCGGGCTGGCCGCCGGCCCGCCCGGCGTCTACCGCCTCGGCGACCTGGAGCTGGCGTCGCGCCTCTCGTTCTTCCTGTGGAGCAGCATTCCGGACGACGAGCTGCTCGACGCGGCGGAGCAGGGGCGGCTCGGCGACCCGGCGGAGCTCGAGCGCCAGGTGCGGCGGATGCTGGCCGATCCCCGATCGGCGGCACTGACCGAGAACTTCGCCGGGCAGTGGCTTCAGCTGCGTAACCTAGAAACGGTGGTCCGGCCGGGCGATCCGTACTCGCGGACGTTCGACGAATCGCTGCGGCAGGGGCTGCTGAGAGAGACGAAGCTGTTCATCGACAGCATCCTGCGCGAGGACCGCGGCCTGCTCGAGATCCTGACGGCCGACTACACCTTCCTCAACGAGCGCGTGGCGCGGCACTACGGGCTGCTGGGCGTGCAGGGCAGTCATTTCCGGCGCGTCACCCTCCCCGAGTCGAGCCCGCGCCGCGGCCTGCTCGGCCATGGGAGCGTGCTGACGCTCACCTCCCACGCCATCCGGACATCGCCGGTCAATCGCGGCAAGTGGGTTCTCGTCAACATCCTGGGGACGCCGCCGCCCGATCCGCCTGCCAACGTCCCGGCGCTGGACGACCGGAAGACGCAGGCCAAGGTATCGACGCTCCGCGAGCGGATGTCCCGGCACCGGGCGAATCCCGCGTGCGCCAGCTGTCACAACATCATCGATCCGGCCGGGTTCGCCCTGGAGAACTTCGACGCGGTCGGCCGCTGGCGGCTGGTGGACGAGTCGTTCAACACCATCGACGCATCGGGCGCGCTGCCCGACGGCACGCGGTTCGACGGTGTCGCCGAGCTGACGGCGGCGCTGATCCGCCGCCCGGAGCGCTTCGTGACGACGGTGACGGAGAAGCTGCTGACCTACGCCCTCGGGCGCGGCCTGGAGCACTACGACATGCCGGCCGTGCGGCGCATCGTGAAGGAGGCGGCCGGGGACGACTACCGGCTCCGGACGATCGTCACCGCCATCGCAGGCAGCTATCCGTTCATGCACCGGCGGGCCGGCGGCGCCGCACGTGCGCCGACAGCGGCGGCGTTGCGCTGACGCGCAACACATGGGGAGCTGGCAACCGTGATCGTTACCAGAAAGAGCTTGCCACGGCGAACGGTACTCCGCGGACTCGGGACTGCCATCGCGCTGCCGTTTCTCGACGCGATGGCGCCCGCGCTGACGGCCGTCTCGAAGACTGCGGCGTTGCCCATTCCCCGGATGGGGTTCTTCTACGTGCCCAACGGCATGTTCCTTCCGAGCTTCCATCCGCAGGGCGACGGCGGCACGAACTTCGAGCTGCCGCCCACGCTGCAACCGCTCGCCTCGTTTCGCGACCAGATCGTGGTGGTCAGCGGCCTGAGCAACAGCGGCGTCGTCAGCACCAACGAAGGCGGCGGCGTCCATACGCGGGCGCACGGCGGCTGGCTGAGCGGCGTGCTGCCGAAGCGGACCGAGGGCGCCGACCTGCGCGCCGGCAAGACGCTCGACCAGTACGCGGCGGACAAGCTGGGGGCCGACACGTCGCTGCGTTCGCTCGAGCTGACCATCGATTCCAACTATCAGGTCGGGAACTGCGAGAACGGCTACAGCTGCGCCTACATCAACTCCAGCTCGTGGCTGACGGCGACCACGCCGCTGCCCCACGAGCGCGATCCGCGCGTGATCTTCCGCCGCCTGTTCGGCGACGGCGGGAGCGTGGCGGCGCGCCTGACGCAGATGCAGACCGATCGCAGCATCCTCGACTCGGTCTCCGACAGCCTCGCGCGCCTGGAGCGGCGCCTGGGCCTGCGCGACCGGACCACGGTGGACGAGTATCTGGACTCGGTCCGCGAGATCGAGCGGCGCATCCAGCGCGCCGAGGTGCACAACGCAACGACGCCGCTGCCGTCCCTCGATCAGCCGGCCGGCGTGCCCGACGACTACGAGGAGCACGTCGAGCTGATGCACGACCTGCTGGTCCTGGGCTTTCAGGCCGACGTCACACGCGTGAGCTGCATGCAGATGGCCCGCGAGCTCAGCGGGCGCTCGTATCCGAACATCGGCGTTCCGGAGGGGCACCACACCGTCTCGCACCACCAGCTGGACCAGCACAACATTGCCCAGTACACGAAGATCAACACGTACCATATGACCTTGTTCGCGCGGCTCCTGGACAGGATGCGGCGCACCCCCGACGGCGACGGCACGCTGCTGGACCACAGCATCCTGCTGTGGGGGGCCGGGATGGGCGACGGTGATCATCACACGCCGTACAACCTGCCCATCACGCTCGCTGGCGGCGGCTGCGGCACGCTGCAGGGCGGGCGGCACCTCAAGTACGCGCTGCACACCCCGTTCATGAACCTGGGGCTGAGCCTGCTTGAGAAGGTCGGCGTGCAGGTGGACCGCATATCCGACAGCACGGGTCCGCTGGCCGGCGTCTGAGCTCACCATGCCTGGCACAATGAAGATGTCGTTCTCGCCGGCGCTGCTCGGCGGCGTCGGTGTGCTCGTCGCCGGTCTGGCGGCCGCACCGGCCGCGGAGGCGGCTGCGCGCCGGGACGCGCCGCTGGTCGCGGCCGTCAAGGCGGTGGATGTCGACAGGGTGCGTGCGTTGATCGCCGACTCCGCCGTCGACGTGGATCAGGCCGCGGCAGATGGCGCCACGGCGCTGCACTGGGCCGTGCACCGCGACGACCCGCGGCTGGTCGAGCTGTTGATCGCGGCCGGCGCGGATGCGACGGCGGCGAACCGCTACGGCGTGCGGCCGATTGCCCTGGCCGCCGAGAACGGCAGCGCCGCCATCCTCGGTGCGCTGCTCGCGGCGGGCGCCGATGCGAACGCTGCCCTGCCGGGCGGCGAGACCGCGCTGATGACCGCGGCCAGGACCGGCCGGCCGGATGCCCTGCGCGTGTTGATCGCGTACGGCGCGGACGTCAACGCGCGCGACGCGACGCACGGGCAGACGCCGCTGATGTGGGCGGCCGCGCGCGGCCACGCGCGGGCCATTCATGTGCTGGCCGAGGCGGGCGCCGATGTCCACGCTCGCACCACCGGCGAGGCGCAGCCGCCGGGCCGGCGGTACATCTTCGCGGTGCCGTCGGTGACCGGGTTCACCCCGCTCATGTTCGCCGCCCGGGGCGGCCACCTCGAGGCGGTCGGCGCGCTCCTCGCTGCCGGCGCCGACGTGAACGACACCCTGTCGGACGGCCAGAGCGTCCTCGTCGTTGCGGTCGCGAACGCGAACTGGGCGGTCGCCGACTACCTGCTCGACCGCGGGGCCGATCCGAACCTCGCCGGCGCGGGCTGGAACGCGCTGCACCAGACGGTGCGCACGCGGCGCATGAACGTCGGCTTCGGCAAGCCGGGGCCGATCCCGTCCGGCAGCGTGGACAGCATCGACGTCATCGGGAAGATACTGGCGCGCGGCGTCGACGTCAACGCGCGGATGACGCGCAACGGCATGCAGGACGGGCAGCGCAACCGCCTCAATCGACTCGGCGCCACGGCGTTCTTCCTGGCGGCCAAGGTGACGGACGTCGAGGCGATGCAGGTGCTCGTCGACGCGGGCGCCGATCCGCTGATTCCGAGCGCGGAGAACACCACGCCGCTGATGGTCGCCGCCGGTCTCGACATCTGGAACCCGGGTGAGGATGGCGGGTCGCTGCCGGGCCAGGAAGAAGAAGTGCTCGCGGCCGTCAGGATGTGCGTCGAGCTGGGCAACGAGGTCAGCGCCGTCAACGATCTTGGCGAGACGGCGCTGCACGGGGCCGCGTTCCGCGGCGTCAACATCGTCGTGGACTACCTGGTCGCGCAGGGGGCGAAGCTCGACGCCAGGGACCGCAACGGCTGGACGCCGTGGGCCGTCGCCAACGGTTTGAGCTACTCGGACTTCTACAAGGCGCAGAAGCACACGGCCGAGCTGCTGGCGCGCTACCTGGAGCAGCAGGACCTGCCGACCGGCGATCCGATTCCGGGGTCCGTCTGTTTCGACTGTCTGCAGACACGATTGGATCAGGCGCGGGCCGTGCGCGAGCGCGACGCGCGCCTGGAAGCCGAGTTCGCCGCAGAGGTGGCAGCATCGGACGAGCCGTGAAGCAACTGGCGGCGCTGCTCGGCATCGGCGTGCTGGCGGTCGCCGCCGGACAGGCCGGCTCGCGGCAGACGACCCGTGACGCGCCAATCCCGCACGCGTCGGGACAGAGCGTGACGCGGCGCCGGTTGTGCCCAAGGGGACGGTGATCCACCTGACCGCCTGGCACGACAACGCCGAGTCGAACCCGGCCAATCCCGATCCGACCCAGTGGGTCGGCTGGGGGCAGCGCAGCTACGACGACATGTATCACGCGCACGTCAACATCACGTACCTCACGGACGAGGACTACGAGACGATCATCGAGGACCGCGAGCGCACCGCGCTGGCCACGGGTGGCCAGTAGGGGGCGGCCCGCGGGCCGAAGGGGAGACCGATGCGAGAAGGACTGCTGTCCGTTGGAATCGCCGGCATCGCGCTGCTGGCCGCCGCCGGGTGCGGTGGCGCGCCAATGGAGGAGCCGGCCGCGGGGCCCGTCAGGATGCCGGAGGAAGCCGAGCCGGCCGATCCGGAGGCGATCCGCCCGTTCACCATCGCCGTCCCCGACGAGGTCCTCGACGACCTGCACCTCAGGCTGGCTCAGGCCCGCCTGCCGGACGAGATCGAAGGCGCGGACTGGGACTACGGCACGCCGCTGGGCTACCTGACCGAGCTGATCACCTACTGGCGCGACGAGTACAACTGGCGCGCGCAGGAGGCGCGGCTGAACGAGCTCGACCAGTTCAGGACGCGCATCGACGGCATCGACGTGCACTTCATCCACCAGCGCTCGCCCGAGGCGGACGCGCTCCCGCTGCTCATCACGCACGGCTGGCCCGGCTCGGTGGTCGAGTTCCTGGAGATCATCGGACCGTTGACCGACCCGGCGGCGCACGGCGGCAGCGCGGAGGACGCCTTCCACGTCATCGCGCCGTCGATCCCCGGCTACGGCTTCTCGGGTCATCCGCGCGAACGCGGATTCGGCCCAGAGCAGGCGGCCGACATCAACGCGGCGCTGATGGCGCGGCTGGGCTACGAGCGGTACGGCCTGCAGGGGGGCGACTGGGGCGCCATCATCAGCCGCTGGCACGCGTTCAAGCACGCCGAGCCGGTGGCAGGGCTGCATCTCAACATGATGATTGCCGGCCCGCCGCCCGGCGTCGAGGATCCGGAAGCCGGCGTTCCCGAGGCGGAGCTGGAGCGGATGCGGGGGCGGACCGCGTTCTTCCAGGGACCGGAAACCGGGTACAGCCACATCCAGGGGACCAAGCCACAGACGCTCGGCTACGGGCTGAACGACTCCCCGGCCGGCCAGGCGGCATGGATCGTCGAGAAGTTCCGCACCTGGTGCGACTGCGACGGCCATCCGGAGACCATCTTCAGCCGGGATGCCTTGCTGACCAACATCATGCTCTACTGGCTGACCGAGTCCGCCACCTCGTCGGCCCGCATGTACTACGAGAGCGGCCTCGCCCGCGCCACCGGGGCCGACCAGCCCGGCCGCGTCGAGGTGCCGAGCGCGGGCGCCATCTTCCCGCACGAGCTGTTCTACACGCCGCGCGCCTGGGCGGAAGCCCACTACAACCTGGTGCGCTGGACGGAGATGCCCCGCGGCGGCCATTTTGCCGCCATGGAGCAGCCCGAGCTGTTCGTCGACGACGTGCGGACGTTCTTCGCCGGGCTGCGCTGAGAGGTGCGCCCTGGCCGCATCGGGAGGGGACCATCAATGCCGACCATGAGACGACTGCTGCTGCCAGCGATTTTGGCGCTCCTGCCGCTTGCCGGATGCGGAGGGGAGCCGCCGGCGGACGGCGGGGACGTGCTTCCGCCGCCGGGGCCGTGGCTCGGCGACGGGCCCCCGGCGGGCGACCCCGAGGCCGTCCGGCCGTTCACGATCGACGTGCCCGACGCCGTGCTCGACGATCTTCGCGCCCGGCTGACCCGCACGCGCCTGCCCGACGAGATCGACGGCGCCGACTGGGACTACGGGATGCCGCTGGGCTACCTGACCGAGCTGATCACCTACTGGCGCGACGAGTACGACTGGCGCGCGCAGGAAGCGCGCCTGAACGAGTTCGACCAGTTCAGGACCCAGATCGGCGACGTCGACGTCCACTTCATCCACCAGCGCTCGCCCGAGGCGGACGCCCTGCCGCTCCTCATCACACACGGCTGGCCCGGCTCGGTGGTCGAGTTCATGGAGATCATCGGGCCGCTGACCGACCCGGCGGCGCACGGCGGGCGGGCGGAGGACGCGTTCCATGTGGTGGCGCCGTCCATCCCGGGCTACGGCTTCTCGGGGCACCCGCCGGGGCGGGGCTTCGGGCCGGAGCCGGCGGCGGACCTCAACGCGCAGCTCATGGCGCGCCTCGGCTACGAGCGATACGGGCTGCAGGGCGGCGACTGGGGCTCGATCATTAGCCGCTGGCACGCGTTCAAGTACCCCGATCAGGTCATGGGGCTGCATCTCAACGTCGCGGGTGCGCCTCCACCGTCCGGCGTCGACGACCCGGAGGCGGGCGTGCCCGAGGCCGAGCTCGAGCGGATGCGCGCGCGCACGGACTTCTTCCGCGGGCCGGAGGACGGCTACGCGCATCTGCAGGGGACGAAGCCGCAGACGATCGGCTACGCGCTGACCGACTCGCCGGCCGGGCAGGCCGCGTGGGTCGTCGAGAAGTTCCGCACCTGGTGCGACTGCGACGGCCATCCCGAGACGATCTTCGACAGAGACGCCCTGCTCACCAACGTCATGCTGTACTGGGTGACGGGGAGCGGCACGTCGGCGGCCCGGATGTACTACGAGAGCGGCCGCTGGCGGCCGGGGATGCCGGGCGAGCCGGGTCACATCGCGGTGCCGACGGGGCTGGCGGTCTTTCCGGAGGAGCTGTCGTACGCCCCGCGCGCCTGGTCCGAGGCGCGCTACAACCTCGTGCGCTGGACGGAGATGCCGCGCGGCGGGCATTTCGCGGCGATGGAGCAGCCGGAGCTGTTCGTCGACGACGTGCGTGCGTTCTTTGCGGAGTTGAGATGAGGAGACCGACGAGGCCCATGATGAAGAGAAACCTCACGATGCTGACGCTTGCGCTGCTGCTCGCCGCGGGCTGCGGCGGCGCGCCAGTCGAGCACGAGCCGGAGGCGATGCCGGAAGTTGCCGAAACCGCGCCGGCCGCGCTGAAGCTGTACGTCTTCGAGTGCGGCCGCCTCACGTTCGACGACGTGACGCGCTTCGGCATCGAGAACGAAGAGACGGACGTCCGCGAGCTGGTCGTGCCGTGCTACATCGTCGAGCATCCCGACGGCCGGATGCTGTGGGACGGCGGTCTCCCCTCGGCCTACGTCGACCCGGACGCCCGACCCGACAACGCGCGGTTCGACCGGACCCTGGCGGAGCAGCTGGCCGACCTCGATCTGGGCTTCGACCTGACCACGCTGGATTACGTGGCGTTCTCCCATCTGCACTACGACCACATCGGCGTGGCCAACGAGGTCGAAGGGGCGACCTGGCTGGTCCAGCAGCCGGAGTACGACGCGATGTTCGTGGAGCCCGATACGGTGCCGTCGGCCCAGCCGGCGCTCTACGAGAACCTCCGGAACGCCGAGAGGGTCATTCTCGACGGCGATCACGACGTCTTCGGCGACGGCCGCGTGCGGATCCTGTCGGCGCCGGGCCACACGCCCGGGCACCAGGTGCTGTTCCTCGATCTAGCCGAGACCGGTCCGCTGGTGCTGTCCGGGGACCTGTACCACTTCCGCGTGAGCCGCGAGCACCGGCGCGTGCCCACCTTCAACTTCGACGCGGAGATGACGCTCGCGTCGATGGAGAAGGTGGAGGCGTTCGTCGTCGAGGCCGGGGCCACGTTCTGGATCGAGCACGAGTACGAGCTGTTCCAGACGCTGAACACCGCGCCGGCCTACTACGAGTAGGGAGTCTGCGCCGTAGAACGGTGCGGACTCCGCGAGGGTTGGTTGGGCGCCGACCGGAGCCGTCAGGCGACGATTGGCGGGCCGGGCGGAGCGCGGCCGGGCGCGTCCCGGTCCGTGGCAGGGAGACGAGATATGGGCAGGAAGCGGCCCGAGGCGGCCGTCGGCCGCCGGGCGTTCATCAGGAACGGCGCCGCTGCCGGGGTGGGTGCGACCGCGCTGGTCGGTCTGGCGCCGCGCGCGGCTGCGGCGCAGGACACGACCTGGCATCGCGAGGTCGACGTCGTCGTGGTGGGCTCGGGCGCCTCCGGCCTGCCGGCGGCCATTCGCGCTCGCGATCTCGGTGCGTCGGTCATCGTCGTCGAGGAGAACTTCGACGTCGGCGGCCACGGCATGATCAGCCAGGGCAGCGTGGCGCTGGGCGGCGGGACTGCCATGCAGCAGAAGCATGGCATCGAGGACTCCGCCGACCAGGTGTACCTGGAGAACACGCGGCCCGACCACGTCCACACGCGGTACAACGACCGCGTTGTGGTCCGCGCCTTCGCGGACCACAACGTCGAGGCGTTCGAGTTTCTCGTCGAGAACGGTGTCCAGTTCGTCGACGCCCGGCCGCATCGCGTCCCGGCCGAGGGGGCGTTCACCTTCCGTCGGCAGACCGCCGTCCCCTGGTCGCAGGACCTGAAGGAGACCATCAACAACACGGCCGGCTCGGGCCTCATGCGCGCGCTGGAACGCAGCGCGCGGGCCAAGGGCGTGGAGATCCTGCTGCAGCACCGGATGACGCGCATCGTCCGCGAGGAGCCGCTGGCCGGGCGCGTGCTCGGCATCGCCGGCACGAATCTCGACGGCGGCAGCGCCGTCAACATCCGCGCGCGGCAGGCCGTCATCGCCTGCACCGGCGGGTCGAGCAGCAACCTGGCGATCCGCACCATCTACAACCCCCTGCTGACCGAGGAGTACCAGGTGGGCTGTGAGCCGTACTCGCGGCAGTCCGGCGATGCGGAGCAGCAGGGGATGGCGATCGGCGCGTCGCTCGGCGCCACGAACAACATGCGGACCGAGTCGTACCTGGCGCTGGTCAAGCCGCTCTGGATCGGTTGCCGCTACGGCTACGACCGCTGGAAGCCCGGGAGCCCGGTATTCGATAAGGCCGGCGCGTCCGGCCTGGCGGTGTCCGACTACCAGGACGTCATCCTGGTCAACATGCTGGGCGAGCGGTTCTACGACGAGACCGTCGGCACGCACCTGTTCAACATGGAGGGCACGCACGATCCCATCTTCGACTATCTGGCGGCCGCGCTGTCGAGCGCGGTGCTGGAGGTGGACGGTGTCCGGCACCGGGTCGGCGGTCCGATCTGGGCCATCTTCGACGCCGACGCGGCAGCCCGCGAGGAGTGGGAGCTGCGGCACCCCTTCGTCGACATCGAGAACGGCTACTTTTTCCAGGCCGACACACTTGAGGAGCTGGCGGGCCGACTGACGGAGAACGCCTACCAGAAGCAGCCGCTGCCGGGGGCGGCGCTGCGCGAGACGGTGGCGCGCTACAACTCGTTCGTCGATCTGGGCGAGGATCAGGACTTCGGCAAGCCGGAGCCGCGCTACAAGATCCAGAAGCCGCCCTTCTACGCAGCCTGGGCCACGCCGATCCTGCACGATACGTACGCCGGCCTGCGGGTGAACGGGAAGTTCCAGGTGCTGGACGTCTTCGGCGAGGCGATCCCGGGCTTCTACTGCGCGGGCGAGTCGGCCGGCGGCTTCGCGCTGCACGGCCTCGGCCGGGCGGTCGTGGGCGGCTACATTGCCGCCACGACCGCGGCGCGGGAGCCGACGGGCGCCTGACCGCCGCAGCCGGGAGCCATTTGATGGCGCCAGTCCATCGGACCGCGCTGTCCCTGCCGCAGCCGATCCCGCCGGAGGTGGAGGCGGGAGCCCGGATCGCCTTCACGATTCACGTCGCCTGCCCCCACGGATGTGATCTCCGCGGGCTGCCGGTCCATCTGGCCGCTGGCGGCGACATCCTGGCTGCGGGTGAGCTGGCGTCCGGCTCCGGCGGCGTTGGAACGGCGGTCGAGTTGCAGGTGCGGGCCCCCGTGCAGGTGGGCGAGCACGCCTGGAGCGTCCGCTTCCCACGGCACGAGTCCGGCGGCGCCGTGCACGAGGTGAGCAGCCTGCCGCTTCGTTTCCGCACGGTTCCTCACGCCGGCAGCTTGGCCGTGTGGGACGTGCCGTCGCCTACGCCGGCCGCCAGCCCCGTGCACGTCAGGATCGGGGTGCGCTGCGCGGCGGGGTGCGCGCTGGCCGGCCGGCGCGTCGAGGTGCGTGACGAGACGGGCGCGAAGGTCGGCGGCGGGTTACTCGGCGAAACGCCCTGGTCGGGAACGAGCGCCCTGTACTGGACCCCGGTCGAGCTGCAGGCGCCGGCCGTTGAAGGCATCTACTCCCGGACCGTCGTGCTGGCAGGTCCGGACGTCCGGCCACCGCACGAGGCCGCACCGGCCACGTTCAGCTTTCGGGTCGGGAAGGTCCCGGCGCACCGCGCGACGGTGCGGGTGATCGACGAGAGGACGCGGGCGCCCGTCAGGGCCGTGGAAGTTCGCATCGGACGGTACGTCGCGTCGACCGACGAGCGCGGCGTCGCGGAGGTCGCGCTGCCGTCCGGTACCTTCGAGGTCGGCATCCGGAAGAACGGGTTTCGCGCGGAATCCTTCCGCGTGACGGTCGGCGGCGACCTGGCCGTCGAGATCGAGGCGGCGCCCTGCCCGACGCAGGCCGAGTTGAACGAACGGTTCTTCGAGGAGTACCCCTGGGGCTGATGCCTGCCGGGATCACCGCGGCTCGGGCCGGTCCACGCGAACCTCAAGCTCGGCGATGTCGGTCAGGTGCCCGTCCGACAGACTTGCCCGCAGCAGGTACTCGCCCGGCGCGGTGAACGTCGCCGTGATCGGCACCGGCTCTCCGGCGTCCGGGTCGGCCGAGTCGGCCTCGACCGCGACGCTGGCGGGTCCTCGCAGCACCGACCAGGTGATCGTCAGGCGGTCGTCGATCGCCACCGCGCTCGGCCGCACTGCCGTCCGCAGGACCGGCACGTTGACGGGCGCCTTGGGCTCGTCGGCCGACGGCTGCAGCGTCGGCGGCGTCTCCTGCCCGCGTGCGCGGCGGCGGGGGCCGCTTGCCTGCGGCACGCCGTCGTCGCTGACCCGGGCGGTGAGCGCCAGGGTGTCCGGCAGCCTCACGGTACGTCTGTCCGCCATCACCGACAGCAGCGGCGGTCGGTTGATGAGCTGCTCCGCGGTCGGCGCACGGCCGCCGAGAAGCGGATCGATCTCCCAGACCGGGTCGAGCCAGGCGATAGCCTGCTGGCGCTGGCCGCGGACGGTCAGGCTCCACACCAGCTCCCGCTCGCCCCAGTCGGCGGGCACCGTCACGCTGAACACCTTGCGGTAGACGCGCGGGTAGAAGAAGGTCGGCTGTCCCTGGTCGACCTCGCCCGCCTCGAACCGGTTGTCCGGCCCGAGCGGCACGTGCAGCTCCTCGACGTAGTTGCGGTTGATGTACCCGAAGTGCATCTCGTACGTGCCGTCCGGGTTCCGCGACCAGCCGTCGAAGATCGGAGCGACGGTCTGTCCCGAGGTGAACGGGAAGTTGAACGGATCGGCCTGCGTGGCGACGCCTGCCGGCAGCAGCGGCGCCAGGGCCAAGCCCAGCCCCAGGATCAGACGGATAGGTGCCAGCGACTTCCGCATGCCTCGGTCATCCGTGACGCGCGCCGCGAGATGCGCACATCTCCGCGCGCGGATCTTCAGTTGGTCTTGCGCCGGGCGGCTTCGCGCCCCGCCAGCTCGGCTTCGTACTCTTCGTCGGTCAGATCGTACCAGCCGATCCACGCGAATCCCATCTCGTCGATCGTGCGTCCCCCGCTGCCGGTCCAGTTGCGGGGGTCGGGATTCGCGCGGTGGCCCGCCGAGTTGTCGTGCCAGTTGATGACGTGGAGAATGGTGCCGGCCGGCACCAGCGGGGCCGCGCCGTCGTCGTAGTTGTACGCCAGGTGCCAGTTGTAGTCGAAGTGGGCGCAGTTGACGATCTCGGTGCGCACCGGCTGCGTCGGATAGATCAGCTCCAGACACTGGTACTTGCCGAGCATGTGCATGTGCGGCTGGAACATGGTGATCCGCGCCGCCTTGCCGAAGCGCGTGTAGCCGTCCGAGCGCGTCACCTGCCCCGGCGGCAGGTCGACGAGCCCGGCGATGGTGCCGTGCGCTCCGGCGAGCTGCTTCGTCCAGCGGATGTGGTCCGGCACCGTCCCCTGCGGGTGGAATACGACCCCGAGCTCGACCATCGTATCAACGTCCTCCCCGACCGAGTGGAGGTGATAGCTGAGCCGGGTCTGGCTGCCCGCCTGCAGCAGAACGCCGGAGTCGGGGGGGTAGATCTCCGCCTGCTTGCCCGACGCGTACTCGACGAGGTGGCGCTCGGACTCCGCTCCCTCGGTCGTGTCGCCGGGTGCGATGGCGAAGGCGTTGGTGTGATGCACGACCTGCCGCGCCTTGTTGTCGGCCGGCTTGGTCTGGATGGCGCGGATGTAGCGATCCTCCTCAAGGTCGAACGACGCGTACAGGTAGCCGAACAGGTCCGGCCCCGCCGCCGGCACGAGGTGGTTCGGGTAGCGCACGATCAGGTCCGGCTCCCCGATCTGCCAGTCGTCGGCGCTGCCGTAGGTGGGCAGCGGCGGCATGTCGGCCAGGTCCCCGCGCGGCGCGCCGGCGTCGACCCAGTCCACGATGGTCGCGACCTCGGCGTCGGTCAGCGACGGATCGTTCTTGAACTGCTGAATGCCGATGCGGCGGTCGACGTGCCAGGGCGGCATCTCGCGCGACGCCACCCGGTTCCTGATCGACCGGGCCCAGGGCCGCACCTCCTCGTAGGTCATCAGCGACATCGGGGCGACCTCGTCGGGGCGATGGCACCGCGAACAGGAGCGGTGGATGATCGGCGCGATGTCGCGCGTGAAGGTGAGCTCGCGCTCGCCGGCCGTCTCCTGTCCGGCCGCCAGGGCCGGCGCCGCCGCCAGGATTGCCAGCACACCGAGTCCGATTACCATGCCTCGCGGCTGCAGCATTTGCACGTGGACCTCCGGGATAGGAACAACCGGTTCTCAGCCTGTCGGATGTGCGTCGATTATCGCTCCCGGGCGGAGAATGGTCAATGCCGGAGGCGGCTTGCACACGGCGGGAACCGCTGGCGCGGTAGGGGCAGGCCGGACGAACCCGGCACCGATTCCAGACGCCGCGTGATCGCCGCCGCGCGCGCCATGCCGTGACCCGCTCGGTCTCCGCAGCCGGCCCTGCAGGCGGCAGCGGCGATTGACGGGCAACCGGCCGCGTGCTGTAAGCTGTGACAAGTTTGGCTGGAAGGTATCCATCTGTTGTAATGAGTAGCCTGTCGGTCTTCAACAACACGTACGGCTCGCGGTGGCAGAACCCGTTCACGATCCTGCCGGGCCGCTTCGCGAAGTTCGGCCTGCAACTCGACTTCTGAGCGGCGCGGCCGCGCACGCGGGGCACAGGGGCCATCGATGATGCGACCGATTGCGGTGTTCGTGTGTCTGGCGGGTTTATTGGGCGGCGTCGATTTGCGCGCCGAGGACTGGCCTCAATGGCGCGGCGCCGGGCGGCGCGGCGTCTGGACCGAGACGGGCATCGTCGAGACGTTTCCGGCGGCCGGCCTGCAGGTGGACTGGCGGATTCCGATCCACGAGGGGTACGCGGGGCCGGCGGTGGCCGACGGCCGGGTGTTCGTCACCGACGCCCGCCATCGCGGGGTCTACGACGTTGTAGAACGCATCGTCTGCGTCGACGAGGTCAGTGGCGATGTCCTCTGGACGTACGAGTGGGAGGCGAACTACACGGGGCTCTCGACCACTTGGGCGACCGGGCCGCGCGCCACGCCGACCGTCGACGGCGACCGCGTGTACGCCCTCGGCGCCTCCGGGATGCTGCACGCGCTGAACGTCGAAACCGGCGAGCTGCTGTGGACGCGGAGCTACGTCGACGAGTACGACGCGGAGATACCGACCTGGGGCCTGGCCGGGGCGCCGCTGGTGGACGGCCACCGGCTCATCGCCCTGGTGGGCGGGCAGCCCGACGCCAAGGTGGTGGCGTTCGACAAGCTGACCGGCGCCGAGATCTGGCGGGCGCTGTCGTCCGATTCCGAGCCCGGGTACTCCGCGCCAATCATCATCACCGCGGGCGGCACGCGGCAGCTCATCATCTGGCATCCGGAGGCAGTCGCTTCCCTCGATCCCGAGACCGGCGAGCTGTACTGGGAGCAACCCGTCCGGGCGGGCGCGGGGATGAGCGTCGCGACGCCGGTGCACAGCGGCCGGCGGCTGTTCGTCTCGTCGTTCTACAACGGGTCGCTCATGCTGGGCCTGAACCCCGACCGGCCCGCCGCCGGCGTGTCCTGGCGGAGCAACAGCGAGAGCGAGATCCTGACCGAGGCCCTGCACGCCGTCGTCAATACACCGGTGGTGCGGGACGGCTACGTCTACGGCATCGGCAGCTACGGCCAGTTGCGCGCGCTCGACGCCGCGACCGGCGAGCGCCTCTGGGAGACGCAGGCGGTGACGCGCGAGCGCGCCCGGTGGGCCTCGGGCTTCATCGTGCAGCACGGCGACCGCTTCTTCATCAACAACGATCGCGGCGAGCTCATCATCGCGCGCCTCACCCCGGAGGGCTACCACGAGGTGAGCCGGACGCAACTGATCGCACCCACGACGCGGCCGGGCAACCGCCGCGAGCTGCGCTACGTGAACTGGTCGCATCCCGCGTACGCGAACCGGCACATCCACGCGCGCAACGACAAGGAGCTGATACGGGCGTCGCTGGCCGCCGCGGACTACGAGTGACGGCCGCCGGACCGCACGTTGCGACCCGGTCCCGATGGTGTATCCTGAGCCTCATCGCGTCTCGCGCTCCCAGCCATCGAAGGAGAGTGCCATGAAGATGGCCACCCCGGTCACGTCGGCGGACGGCGTTCGGCGGCTCGGATGGATGTCTTCCCGCGCGCTGGGGCTGGCCGTCCTGGCGGCAGTGCTGGCTGCTCCCGTGATCGCGGCGGGGCAGGCGGCGGGTGAGGAAGTGACCTTCACCGGGGAGGTGGCGCCGATCTTCCAGCGTGCGTGCCAGACGTGCCACCGGCCGGGGGCCATCGCGCCGATGTCGCTCATCACCTACGAGGAGTCCCGGCCGTGGGCCCGGTCGATCCGCGACAAGGTGGTCACCCGCAGGATGCCGCCGTGGTTCATCGACAAGACGGTGGGCGTGCAGGACTTCAAGGACGACCGGTCGCTGACGGACGAGGAGATTGCCACGATCGCCGCCTGGGTCGACGGCGGGGCGCCGCGCGGGAACCCGGCCGACATGCCGCCGCCGCTGACGCTGTCAGCCACGCTCTCACGGTGGACCCTGGAGGACGAGATGGGGCGCGAGCCCGATCTCGTCGTGCCGATTCCGGAGCCGTTCCTGATGCCGGCCGGCAGCCCGAACTGGTGGGTCGAGACCGTGTCGCAGACAGGGGTGACCGAGGACCGCTGGATCAAGGCGTACGAGACGAAGCCGTCGGTCGAAGGCTACTCGGTCGTGCACCATGCCGTGACCTACCTGTACCATCCGGACGACGTCGGCGAGTCCCCGCAGCTCCTCAGCGAGTATGCACTCGGGAAGACGGGCGACATCCACCCGGACGGGACCGCCAGGTTGTTCCGGGCGGGGACGCGGCTGCGCTGGAGCCTGCACTACTCCGCCAGCCCGAACGGCGAGGACACGTACGACCGGACCGCCATCGCGTTCTGGTTCTACCCGCAGGGCTACGAGCCCGAGCAGCAGGTGAAGTGGCGCTCGGTGGGCGGCGTGCGCGATCTCGACTTCCCGCCGGGGGAGAGCAACGCGCGGCACGACGGCTACTACTTCCTGCAGTCGAACATCAAGCTGACGGTCTACCAGCCGCACCTGCACAACCTGGGCAAGCGGCAGTGCCTCGAAGCGATCTACCAGGACGGCCGGGTGCAGCCGCTGAGCTGCGCCGACTGGGACTTCGGCTGGCACATCGCCTACAACTACGCCGACCGCGCCGCGCCGCTGCTGCCGAAGGGGACGGTGCTCCACGTGACGAGCTGGCACGACAACTCGCAGGCCAACAAGTGGGCCTCCGACCCGCGCAACTGGGTGGGGTGGGGGAACCGCTCGACCGACGATATGGCGCTGGCCCACATGAACTGGTACGAGCTGACCGACGAAGAGTACGCGGCGGAGCTCGACAAGCGCTTGGTGGCCCGGGTCACCGACAACGACAACTAGAAGGCCACGGCGGGGAGGGGCGACCATGGGTGCCCGCAGTCGGACGGTGTGGCGCGCGGCGGCTGCGGCGGCGCTGCTGTTTGGGGTGGCCGCCGGTGCGGGGGGGCTCGGCGCGGCGCAGACCCTCCACCGCACGGGCCAATCCGTGCAACCGGTCTACGAGGGGTGGAGCCCGAATCCGGACGGCACCTACACGATGTGGTTCGGCTACATGAACCGCAACTACGAGGAGGAGCCGCACATCCCGGTCGGTCCCGGCAACTACCTTGGCCCCGGCGTGGAGGACAGGGGGCAGCCCACCTACTTCTATCCGCGGCGGCAGTTCTTCGTGTTCGGCGTCGAGGTGCCGGCCGACTGGGACGAGGACCAGGACCTAGTCTGGACACTGACCGCCCACGGGCAAACCCGTACCGCGATCGGCTCGCTGTGGGACACCTGGGTCGTCGACGAAGGGGTATGGCGGGCCAACCGCGGCTCCGACCTCCGCGGGCGGTACGCCGGCGAGGAGCTGACCAACCAGCCGCCGGCGGCCAGTGTCGTGGGCAGCACGTCCATCACGGCGATGGTGGGGGAGCCGGTTCCCGTGACGGTCGCCGTGACCGACGACGGACAGCCCGGGCCGCGCGAGACTCCGCTGCGCCCGCG
Source organism: Vicinamibacterales bacterium (assembly GCA_965217045.1). Lineage (GTDB taxonomy): Bacteria > Acidobacteriota > Vicinamibacteria > Vicinamibacterales > UBA8438 > JAAXGX01. The sequence goes on from OZ244228.1 coordinate 281,142, forward strand.
CGCGCCGGTCGCCCCGCTCCCGAACGACCTGCCGGTCATCGGGGGGCCGCGCGGCGGCGGGGGCGGCGGAGCGGTCGAGCAGAACCGGGTGAGCCCGCTCGAGGCGTACGAGACCGGCCTGGCGGTCACCTGGATCCTCCACCGGGGTCCGGCCGGCGTCACATTCGACCCGCGCGTCACCAGGCTCCCCCGCGAGGGCGGCCAGGTGACGACCGCCGCGCGCTTTTCCGAGCCGGGCCGCTACGTCATCCGCGCTGCCGCCGATGACAGCAGCTACCTGACGCCTGCCGACATCACCGTCACCGTCACGGCCGCGAAGTAGCGGCGTACGCCGGTCGGTGGGCCGGCGTACGCCCTGCCCTATAATCGGGGCGGAATGCCCCGCATCTACGTCATCCACGAGAACGACGCCTGGGTCGAGCCGCTGCGCGCGGCGTTCGAAGAGTTGCGGCTGCCGTTCGATGAGTGGTTCCTCGGCGCCGGGCGGCTCGACCTGACGCAGGCGCCGCCCGCGGGCGTCTTCTACAACCGGATGAGCGCGTCGTCGCATACGCGCGGGCATCGGTACGCGCCGGAGCACACCGCCGCCGTGCTGGCCTGGCTGGAGCGGCACGGGCGGCGGGTCGTCAACAGCTCCCGCGCACTGCAGCTCGAGGTCAGCAAGGTCGCCCAGTACGCCGCGCTGGAGGCGCACGGCATCCGGACGCCGCGGACGGTAGCCGCCGTCGGGTCCGACGCGATCGTGGAGGCCGGGCGCACCTTCGCCCCGCCCTTCATCACCAAGCACAACCGGGCCGGCAAGGGGTTGGGCGTGCGGCTGTTCCACGACGCCGCGGCCCTGGAGCGGTACGTCCGCAGCGCCGAGTTCGAGCAGTCGGTCGACGGCATCACGCTCATTCAGGAGTACATCGAGGCGAGCGAGCCGTACATCACGCGCGTGGAGTTCGTGGGCGGCGAGTTCCTGTACGCCGTGCGGGTCGACACCAGCCAGGGGTTCGAGCTGTGTCCCGCCGATGCCTGCCGCGTCGACGACGCCTTCTGTCCGGCCGGCGAGTCGCCGCCCTCGCTGTTCCGGATCGTGGACGGCTTCCGGCACGAGCTGGTCGGCGCCTACGAGCGCTTCCTGGCCGACAACCGCATCCATATCGCGGGCGTCGAGTTCATCACCGACCGCAACGGCGTCGCGTACACCTACGACGTCAACACGAACACCAACTACAACGGCCAGGCGGAGGCGGCGGCGGGGTTGCGCGGCATGCATGCCGTCGCCGCCTATCTCGGCCGCGAGCTCGAGCGGGTCGAGGAGGCGGCGCGCGGCCAATCGCTAGCGCCCCGCGATTCGGCGCGGCGCGTCGTGCTGGAAGCGTGACGGCCGGCCGGGCTGTTCCTCCTTCGTCGACGGAGCCGGGCGAGCCGACATCCCCTGGCTCGACCGCGGAGCGAGGTCTACTGGAGCACGCGGTCTGCGACAGGTACGCCGACTGAACGCCGAAGACTCATCGAGCACCGGCCACGACGCCGCATGCGAGCGTGTGGCTGCGCATTCCGGTGAAAACGATCACCTGTTCCGGCGCAAACCGATCACCTGTCGGAGCGAAGCGACGCGGGACGAGAATCATGAGTCCCGGTTCCCCGTTTGGGTCGACGGCCGGGTTCGCTTTCGCATCGAGTCTCCTTTCAGAGCCAGCTTGTAGGCATTGTGCACGAGACGGTCGAGAATCGCGTCGGCGAGCGTCGGGTCGCCGACGACGTCATGCCACTTGTCGACGGGAAGCTGGCTGGTCACGACCGTCGAGCGGACGCCGTGGCCGTCCTCGAGGACCTCGAGCAGGTTGGAAATGGCAACTAGAAAAGGGACCTTTGTGGCCACGTGAAATGGGACCCCCATTCTTGGGTTGTGGTGGTCATCGCGACGTGGCCGGACGGAGCGGAGCGACGGGAGGCCACGTCGCGATGAGCGCTATTGCCGTGGCACCTCCTGTGCGCGCCGCGGCGACGCCTGGTTGCGTGTGGCGGTCTTGAGCCGGTAGCTGTCGCCGGCGGTCGTCAACACGGTGGCGTGGTGGACGATCCGGTCGATGATCGCGGCGGCGGCCGTGGTGTCGAGGAACACCTCGGACCAGCGCGCGAACGGCAGATTCGTCGTCACGACGAGGCTCCGGCGCTCGTAGCGCTGGCTGATGAAGCCGAACAGCAGGTCGGCGCCGGCCTTGTCGAACGGCACGTAGCCCAGTTCGTCGAGGATTACGACGTCGTAGCGGGCGAGCTGGTCGAGCTTGCGTTGCAGTCGGCCCTGTTGCTGCGCTTCGACGAGCAGCGTGACCAGTTCGGCGGCGGTCACGAACCGCACCCGGTAGTCGTGCTGGCAGCAGGCCATCCCCAACGCGATCGACAGATGCGTCTTCCCCGTGCCGACTCCGCCGACGAACACGACGTTGGCGGCGTCGGCGACGAAGCGGCAGTCGAAGACCTGCAGGACCGCGTCGCGGTCCAGGTCCGGCTGTGCGTCGAACGAGAAGGCGTCGAGCGTCTTGAGCATCGGGAAGCGAGCATCCTGGATGCGGCGTTGGATGCGGCGCTCCCGGCGGCCGGTCACCTCCAGATGGACCAACTGAGCCAGGTAGTCGGCCGGTGCCTGACGCTGGCGGGTGGCCTGCTCGGCCAGCGGCCGCCACTGCGTCGCGACCGTCGACAGGCACAGCGTCTTCAGGTCCGTCTCCAAATGCGGCGGCTCGGCAATCGCGGTCACCATTAGCAACGGCCCTCCACCAGAGCGTCATACGCCGACAGCGTCGGGGTGGGCACCACGATCTGCGCCAGTTCCGGACGCACCCCCGTCACCGGCCGGCACACCGGCGGCGGGCCACTCTGCTGCTGGCGCAGGAGGAGCCGCACCGTCTCGAGACGCGGCGAATGGCGCTCGAGCGCGGCCGTCACCGCGCGCTCGACGGCCGCGGCCGGCTGCGTCTCCATCAGCCGCAGCATCCGGACCCACTCCTGATCGGGCTTGCGCGTGTGCCTGGCCAGTTCGGCCCGCACCTGCCGCCACACCGGCGCCAGCGGCCAGTCGACGAGCGCCGTCGCCTCGGCCACCGCCCGGTGCTTGCGCTCGAGCAACGGCAGCACGTGAAACGCATCGAGGACCTTCGTGCCTCTGCAGAACGCGCGGGCGTGCTGCGCCACCACCTCGGCGCCGACGGCGACCGCCACCCGGTCGTGATACAGCTTCACCCACACCGGCCGGTAGGCGTGGCGGATCGGTACCGAGTAGGTGACGTGGTCCACCCGGACGTGTCCGAACTTGTCGGCCACTCGCGCGACGACGCGGCAGGTGGCGGGCAGGTGCACGGGCATCGCTCGCAGATGCTGCCGTTCCAGTGTCAACGCGTCCTGCACCGAGCGCCCGTCGTCGAGGTGGCGCGTCGGCAGGTCCGCCTCCAGCTCGGCGAGGATCGCCGCGTTGAGCGCCGCCCAGCTCGCCACCGCCAGCCGCGGCCGCAACACCAGGTTGAAGTTGCCCCGGTTTCGTGGACACCTATCCTAGAAAGAAACTACGGCGGGTGGTGGTGGCTCAGGCGGTCTTCACTTCGACTTCGACGCCGAGGTGGTGCAGTCGCCGCAGGAGGCGCTGGGTGGTGCGGTGCTTGTCGCGATCGGCGAGGTATCGGCCGCCGAGATCGTGGTAGTCCTTCTCGTTGCGGAGCATGAAGTAGGCGGCGGTCAGCATGGAGGCGGCAACCGCCACGATGGCCTTCTTCGGGCCACGGCGACCCTTCAGGCGCCGAAACTGCGCCTGAAGATAGCTTCCGTTCTTCCGGGTCGCGGCCCATGCGGCCTGGACCAGCGCCGTCTTCAGCCAGGGAGTCGCGTGACGGACCCGGGTCGAGCGGCGCTTGCCCGCACTCTGGTCGAGGCGCGGGCACAGGCCCGCCCACGAGACCAGATGGCCCGCACTGGGAAATCGGGTCATGTCCACACCGATCTCGGAGATGATCACCCGTGCGACCGTCTCACTGACACCGGGCATCGTCGTCAGCCGGTCGGCGGCGTCGCGAAAAGGGCGCAAGACCTCGTCGGCCTGGTGCTCGACTTGCTGCACGGCGGCGGTCAGCGTGCCGATCTGCGCAGGTGCAGCTTCAGCAAGAACCGATGATGCGACGTCACCCGACCGTGCACCGCGGCGACGATCTCCACACGATCGGCCTTCAGGCGCCCGTTGGTGCAATCGGCCAGGCGCTCGGGATCGGTCTCTCCCGCGACGATCGCCGCCAGGATCGCCCGGCTGCTGACGCCCAGCGTGTCGGTGACCACGTGCGCCAGCTTCACGTTCGCGTCTTCCAACGCCTTCTGCAGCCTCAGCGTGTGCCGCGCGATTTCACCGACCAGTTGCTTGCGGGTTCGCGTCAGGTCGCGCAGTTCTTGAATCGGGGTCGGCGGCACGAAGCTCCCGCGGATCAGCCCGTGCGCCAGCAAGTCGGCGATCCAGGCCGCGTCGCTGCGGTCGCTCTTGCGGCCGGGAACGTTCCGGATATGTTGGGCGTTGGCGAGCACCAGCGTGAACGACTCCCGAGGATGTGCCACACCGGCTTCCAGTACACGCCCGTCGCCTCCATCGCTACGTGCGGCAGCCTGCCTCGGTCAGCCACGCCGCCAGCTCGAGCAGACCCGCTGTCGTGGTCGCAAACTCCCGATGCTCGGTCGTGACCGTGCGACCGGACGCCACTCGCACGCACCCGTTCACGCGCCGCGAGTGAACATCCAACCCGGCGCACCGGGGATACAGGACTTCCATTCCGTCACCTCCTGATCGCAGGGCGCTGGCGTGGAGTCCGCAGGACGAAATCTAGAAGACGCGCTCGCCGGACGCTCCGGTGTCGCAATACGGGGTGCTCGCGGGACTCCGGGTCCAACTCTTGGACGGGCTCTCGGCACCATTGATAGAAACCGACCTCTGTGCCAGCGTCAGCCCATACGTGTACCGCCTGTTTCATGCATACGTGGGTCCGGGACCGCCGGGTGGATAACTCTAGAAAGAAACTACGGCGGGTGGTGGTGGCTCAGGCGGTCTTCACTTCGACTTCGACGCCGAGGTGGTGCAGTCGCCGCAGGAGGCGCTGGGTGGTGCGGTGCTTGTCGCGATCGGCGAGGTATCCCGCCGAGATCGTGGTAGTCCTTCTCGTTGCGGAGCATGAAGTAGGCGGCGGCAGCATGGAGGCGGCAACCGCCACGATGGCCTTCTTCGGGCCACGGCGACCCTTCAGGCGCCGAAACTGCGCCTGAAGATAGCTTCCGTTCTTCCGGGTCGCGGCCCATGCGGCCTGGACCAGCGCCGTCTTCAGCCAGGGAGTCGCGTGACGGACCCGGGTCGAGCGGCGCTTGCCCGCACTCTGGTCGAGGCGCGGGCACAGGCCCGCCCACGAGACCAGATGGCCCGCACTGGGAAATCGGGTCATGTCCACACCGATCTCGGAGATGATCACCCGTGCGACCGTCTCACGACACCGGGCATCGGTCAGCCGGTCGGCGGCGTCGCGAAAAGGGCGCAAGACCTCGTCGGCCTGGTGCTCGACTTGCTGCACGGCGGCGGTCAGCGTGCCGATCTCGAGCAGCTTCAGCAAGAACCGATGATGCGACGTCACGCGACCGTGCACCGCGCGACGATCTCCACACGATCGGCCTTCGCGCCCGTTGGTGCAATCGGCCAGGCGCTCGGGATCGGCTCTCCCGGACGATCGCCGCCAGGATCGCCCGGCTGCTGACGCAGCGTGTCCTGACCACGTGCGCCAGCTTCACGTTCGCGTCTTCCAACGCCTTCTGCAGCCTCAGCGTGTGCCGCGCGATTTCACCGACCAGTTGCTTGCGGGTTCGTCAGGTCGCGCAGTTCTTGAATCGGGGTCGGCGGCACGAAGCTCCCGCGGATCAGCCCGTGCGCCAGCAAGTCGGCGATCCAGGCCGCGTCGCTGCGGTCGCTCTTGCGGCCGGGAACGTTCCGATGTTGGGCGTTGGCGAGCACCAGCGTGATACGCGAGGATGTGCCACACCGGCACGCCCGTCGTCCATCGCTACGTGCGTGCAGCCTGCTCGGTCAGCCACGCCGCCAGCTCGAGCAGACCCGCTGTCGTGGTCGCAAACTCCCGATGCTCGGTCGTGACCGCGACCGGACGCCACTCGCACCCGTTCACGCGCCGCGAGTGCGGGCCGGGGCAGGCCGCTGATCGCAGGGCGCTGGCGTGGAGTCCCAGACGTCTAGAAGACGCGCTCGCCGGACGCTCCGGTGTCGCAATACGGGGTGCTCGCGGACTCCGGGTCCAACTCTTGGCGGGCTCTCGGCACCATTGATAGAAACCGACCTCTGTGCCACCGTCAGCCCATACGGTACCCCTGTTTCATGCATACGTGGGTCCGTGGACACCTATCCTCTTGGGGGGGAGAAGGAGTATCCGCGATGCCGAAGACGAGACCACCGTACGCGGCGGAGTTCCGGCAACAGATGGTCGACCTGGTTCGGTCCGGACGTGCGCCGGAGGACCTGGCTCGCGAGTTCGAGCCGTCGTCCCAGGCGATCCGAACCTGGGTCGCGCAGGTGGGCCGCGATGCGGGCGAGCGCAGCGACGGGCTGCGCACGGAGGAGCGTGAAGAGCTTCGCCGGCTGCGCCGGGAGAACCGGCGCCTGCGCGAAGAGCGAGAGATATTGGCAAAGGCAACGGCCTGGTTCGCGCGGGAGGCCCGACCCGGGAGACCTACCGGGTCATGAGCGCGAATCAGGCTCGTTTCCGTGTCGCCACGATGGCCCGGGTGCTCGGTGTCTTCCCGAGCGGGTACTACGCGTGGCGTCGTCGTCCTCCGTCGGCTCGGGCACGGGCCGATGCCGAGCTCCGGGCTCGCGTCCAGGCGATTCACGGCCGGAGTCGAGGGACGTATGGTGCTCCTCGGATTCACGCCGAACTGACCGAGGGCGGTGTCGCGGTGAGCCGCAAGCGGGTCGCCCGGGTCATGCGGTCCGTCGGCGTCGCCGGGGTGAGCCGGCGCCGCGGCCCTCGCACGACACGCCGGAATGCCCAGGCCCGCCCGGCCCCGGATCGGGTCGAGCGGCGCTTCGAGGCGGACGCGCCGAACCGGCTCTGGGTCGCCGACATCACCTGCGTCCCGACCCTGGCCGGCTTCCTGTACCTGGCCATCGTCCTCGACGTGTTCAGCCGGCGCGTCGTCGGTTGGGCCATGGCGGGGCATCTTCGCACCGCGCTGGTGGTCGAGGCGCTGGAGATGGCCGTGGCGCAACGGCGGCCCGAGGCGGTCATCCATCACTCCGACCAAGGCTGCCAGTACACCTCGCTGGCCTTCGGCGCTCGCTGCCGGGAACGGGGCGTCGCGCTATCGATGGGTTCGGTCGGCGATTGCTTCGACAATGCGATGGCCGAGAGCTTCTTCGCGACCCTGGAGTGCGAGCTGCTCGACCGAACGACGCTGTCAACGCACGCCGAAGCACGGGCGGCGTTGTTCGAGTTCATCGAGGGGTGGTACAACACACGGCGGCGTCACTCCGCGCTCGGCTACCGGTCGCCACTGGAGTTCGAACGGCTCCATCAGGCCGGCGCTGTGGACGGTGCCCGGCCTGTGGACGCCCTACGGGCGCCCACAGGCCCGTTGGATCCCGCGCTATAGAGGATCCGTCGAAGCTTGACCCCACGTGGCTGGAGGGGAAGAAGAGCATCGGCATCACCGCCGGCGCCTCGACTCCCGAGGAGTTGGTGCAATATCTGATCGCGAAGCTCCGGGAATTCGCCGACCTGCAGATCTCGACGATGGACGGTATCATCGAGAATGTCCGCTTCAGTCTGCCGCCCGAGTTGACACCCGCGGCCGCTTCCCAATAGCGATACAGAGCCGCGTTACCCAACCGCCAGGACACGAGGCTTCGTCGCAACGGCCCGCTACCGCAAGGAAAGCGGAAGCATTGGCTGTGCGGGGGAGCAGGCAGGCATCAGGACCGTTTCCGGTCGAAGGCAATCAGCAGCGGCGGAAGCAAAAGGAAATCCGCAGCAAGCGCAAGGATGATCGTCATCGTCACCAGGATTCCGAGCGACCAGCTGACCTCGAATCCGGACGTTGTAAACGTCATGAAGCCCGCCGCCAGGACCACGGTCGTCGTCAGCAACGCCTTGCCGACGACGTGAAAGGACGAACGCACGGCCTCTTCCGCCGAAAGGCCATCGCGCCTGGCTTTCAGATACTCGCTAATAAAATGAACCGTGTCGTCCACGATAATCCCGAAGACGATGGCGACGACCACCGAAGAGGCGATACCCACGTGGCCGACGAAATACCCCCACAGGCCGAAGCTCATGACGGCCGGGATGAAATTCGGCACAAGACTGAGCAGGCCGATCCGAACGCTCCGGAAAACAAAAATCAGGATGAAGAGCCTCTTGCGAAACGCGTGATCGGCCGAGTTTTTTCCTTGCCGGAGGCGGCGGGGCGAGGGACGGTCAGCGGGCGGGATGCAGCGTTCGCAGGATGGCAGTGACCGCGCCCGGGAAGCCGGCGACACGGGGGTTCATGGAGCCTGCCTGCCGGTTATGAGGGCAAGCGCACGCGAAGAGAGGTGGCGCATTTCCTTCACGAGCCGTTCCAGTTTGCGGTTGTTCTCGATCCACTCCCGGTAGAGGACGAGTTCGTCTTCGGTGAGCTTCAAGCCGACGGTCTTTCCGCGGGCCTTGCGCGTCCAGTAGTGGTAGGGGCCGTGACGGGCGTCCGGGTCGTCGTGGCAGCGACAGGTAGCCCTCCCACACGTTATCCGGCGGGTGTGAACGCTGCCCTGGCCTACGAACCCGAGCGTTTGCAGTTCCGCCTTGAGCGCGTCGTATTGCTCCTCATAGCGGCGTAACGCTGCGCTGTAGGCCATCGATTCATTGTTTCACATCCTTGGTGTCTGCTAATATACAGTAGTAGGCAGGAGTGGTCAATCAAACAAACCATGAACTGCCTGCGTGGTTCCTTCGCCCCCTATTGGCAGTCGATCCAGCGTGCGCTGTTCCCCCAGTTGGAGCCCGTGTTGGGTCCGCTGACCGGGAAACAGCAGCAGTTGGTGCAGACTCTCGAGGTCATCCGTATCGAGCAGTGGATTCCCCGGTGCTTCCGGGTGCCGGGGCGTCCGCGCAAGGACCGCGCGGCACTGGCGCGAGCCTTCGTGGCCAAGGCGGTCTACGACATGCCGACGACGCGCGTGCTGCTGGAGCGCTTGGTCACCGACGTGGCGCTGCGGCGGATCTGCGGCTGGGAGCGGAAGAGCGAGGTGCCGAGCGAGTCGGTCTTCTCACGCGCCTTCGCCGAATTCTCCGACACACAGTTGCCCCAGCGCACGCATGCAGCGTTGATCCGCAACACCCACCACGACCGGTTGGTGGGTCACCTCTTCCGCGACTCGACGGCTATCGAGGCCCGCGAGAAGCCGGCCGCGAAGGAAACGACGCCCCCGCTGCCCAAGCGCAAGCGGGGACGGCCGAACAAGGGTGAGGAACGGCCGAAGGTCCTCAAGCGCCTCGACCGGCAGGCGGCCATGACCTTGCCGGCGATGCTCGACGACCTGCCGACCGACTGTGACGTGGGCATGAAAAAGGACAGCAAGGGCTACCAGTCGACCTGGGTCGGCTACAAGCTGCACCTCGACGTGGCCGACGGCCAGATTCCGATCAGTTGGTGCGCCGTGCGAAGGCGCCATTCCTCAGCGGGTGCGAATCCCGCCCGGCAACTGTCGCTCCAGCCGGTAGCAGTCGGAGCGGACGATGGAGGTAACGACATCGGCTGAAGCACTCTGATGACGAAGGGCCGCCTTGGGCGGCCCAGCGACCATGCGGGCGGTAGCGCGAGCGAACGCCGAGCAGGCCTCGAAACGATTGATGCGGAAGCCGACTCGCCCAATTGACGAGGAAGGCTGGCATGGGTCGGGAAGCGAGCGACGCAGGCACCGACCGATTCCGCCGGGGTAGTGGCAACGGCACGCATGGAAGAGGGGAATGGACGCAACACGGGAAGCCCTGGCGGTGGCGTGGCACGCGCCAACCGACAGCCCGCGAGGGTCAGGTCGGGCCGTGCAGGGTGGCGGAGAGGCCCGTAGTACCGGGGAAACCGGGTAACGCCGGCGGAGGGAAGGGGCCTCAGTTCGAGAGCAGCGCATGACGGGGGAAGGGACGTGGGGACTGGTGAGAACCTAACCGCCTCAGAACGAGTTCAGCGACTCCAGACGGCGCTACATGCGAAAGCGAAGGAAGCTCCTGACTTCCGGTTCTACTCACTGAGCGACAAGGTGTGGCGCGATGACGTGCTCGCGGTCGCCTGGCAGGCCGTTCGTCGCAACGACGGCGCGGCCGGGGTGGACGGCGAGACGGTTGCGGACGTTGAGTCGTTCGGGGTGGACCGGTGGTTGGAAGCGCTGGCGCGGGACCTGAAGGCGGGGACCTACCGGCCCCAACCGGTACGGCAGGTCCTTATCCCGAAGAAGCAACGCGGGAAGTTTCGGCCGTTAGCAGCCCGTGGAAGAAGTCTGTTCGCTGAGTTCCGCTGTTCAGGCAGCTTGGCGATGAGCGATTGAGCCAGCGAGCGTCGCCGGTGTCCATTTGGACCCCCAGGCGCGCGTCAGACGCCCCCAGCGGTCGATCAAACGCCCGATCAGGCGGCAAATCGCCGAAACAGCCCACCCCTGCAGGCTCCGAGGCGTACCGATGCCGGTCAGGCGGCGCAGGAGCAGCCCGATGTTGCAGGCGGCCGCCTGGAGCAGCACGCGCTTGCGGACATTCTCGTGACCGCGCACCCACACCCGGCGCATACCGCCCGTCTCATACATGTGCGCGAAAGTACGCTCCACCACCTCGCCCCGGCAGCGTTGCAGGCGACGACCCCGCCGCCCGCGGACACGCCGCCAGTTCGCATACAAAGCCTTCTGCGCCGCACGCTTCTCCGGCGGCGTCTCTCCCGTCTTCTTGTCCTGCCAGCAGCGCCGGCCGCGCGCCGGCTCCGATACGTGACTCCGAACCCCTACCGCGCCGAGCGCCACCAGCGTCTCGTCGCTGTGGTACCCCTTGTCGGCTACCACCTCTTCGACCCCCGGATTGTCCGGCTGCACCAACTCCACCTGCTCGGCCGCCACGATCAGCGTCTCCGGCAGCGTCGCCGTGTCGCCATCCGATGCATCCTGCACCGTCACCGCGACGATGGCCCCCGTGTCCATGTCGACCCCGTGCTCGGCCTTGTGGGCCAAGTGCGTCCGACCGTCCTTCATCTTCGCGATCTTCGCGTCCGGGTCCTGCGGCGATTTCCACTCCTGGTTCGACGTTTTCTTGTTCTTCCGAGACCGGTCGAAACGAGCCAGATCCGCCCGCGTCGGTGTCTCTATCCCCGACGCCTCCGCCAACCGCCGAATGAACGCCTCGTGGGATTCTCCCGTGTCCCGCCGCTCGATACTCCGCATCGCCGCGTTCGCTTCCAGCGTCGTCGCGTCAATGCCGACCGTCTTCCCCCGAACCAGACCCGCTGCGGACAGCCGCTCCAGAACCCAGGTGAACACCGCCTCGTGGGTCTCTACGTCGATCCGCCGCCGCGTGCGCGACAGCGTCGAGTGATCCGGCGCCGCCGCGGTCAACTCTAGGTCCAGGAACGACCGCAGACTCAGCGAATCGGCCACCCGCCACGCAATCCCCCGCTCCGACGACAACCCCTCGAAATAGCCGATGAACAGCATCCGGAAATACCGACCCGGACGCAGACTCGGACGGCCCAGCCTGTCCGCGTAGAAAGCCGCGCACAACTCCTCGACGAACGCATCGAATCCGGAATCCGCCAGAACCCGGTTCAGCCGCTCGAAGTAAGGATGCCCGTCACTCGTCGGAAGGTCCGCCGTGTCCACCCACATCGGCGACGCTTGGCGCGCCGCCGGTCTCTTGCCCATCGCCATGGCCGTTCAGTGTACGGGCTCGATCGCGCCGGGGCCAAGCCGGATCCGCGACTTTCGCCACAGGCTGTTAGCCTGCATTATTCATGAAGGTCCAGATTCGACCGCCAAAGGGCGTGATCGGCGCAGGAATGGGTCTCGGACATCGTCGCCTGCAAGCGGAGCCGGGGTTGAGCAGCCGACCGGGGGGGGCATGACGGACGCGAGGGTTGGGCAGCGACAGCCCCGCCGGGGAGCGGCCCATGCCGCCCAGGAAGCAGGTGGGCGCGGCGCAACGGGTGGGCTATCCGGCGCGCGCGCCCAGCGCGAGTGCGATGTGCCGCCACGCCTCGAGGTGCGGCGTCGAGCGCGGCAGATGCAGAACCACGCGGCGGACCGAGCGGACGACGTGGACCCCCAGCTTCAGCAGCCGGTCGCGCAGCCACGTCACCTGGCTGCGGGCACACGCAGTACGCGCCGCCCGCAATCGCAGTTCCTGCATGAGCACGTAGGCCGCGGCGGTCAGGAAGACGCGCAACTGGTTCGCCGAGAACAGACAGCAGCTCGTGCGGTCGATCTGCAGCCCATCGAGCAGTTCCTTGATCCGATTCTCGATGTCCCCGCGAGCACAGTAGACCTTCTCATAGATGAAGCGCGGCGTCTGCCGCAGATTCGTCACCACGAACCGCGGGTTGTCCCGCGGCTCGCGGTCTCCGAGGCGAACGACTTCGGCCTTGGTCACGACCCGGCGCTCGTGGTCCCACGTGCGGGCGGCGTAGCGGGTGTCGGTATAGACGTGCGCGGTCTCGCCACCGACCTCGCTCTGCGCGCGGGCCACCTGCATGGCGGACTCCGCATGCCGCTGCAACACCGCGTTCTTCGCCATCGCCACCACGTAGTCGAGCCGGGGCTCCGCATCCAGGAAATCGAAGATCTCCGGGGTCGCAAAGCCCCCGTCGAGCCGAACGAGAAACCGCGCCCGCGGAAACGCCGCCCGCAGCAGCGGGAGCAGCCGACACAGCAGCCCGAGGGTCCCGTCGGCGGCCACTGCGTTGCCGGGCCGCAGCACCGCCGCGCACAGATACTGCTCCGCCTCGCGGTCGAAGCTCGGAAACCCGAGCAGCGGCAGATAACACCAGCCGCCATAGTGCCCGTTGAAGAACGTGAGCTGCTGGGCGCCGTGCGTCAGGTCGTCGGTCGGATCCAGATCGATGGTGACGCGCCGCGCCCGCCCGTGCAGGCGGCGCCGATGCCGCTCGATGACGCACGCCGCCAACTCGCGCCCCATCCGGTAGAGCGCGGTGCGGCTCGCGCCGTTCTCGAACCGCGAGATCGTAGGTTGCGACGCCAAGGGCGCGCCGGACACCGGGTCCCGCCCGAGCAGCAGCTTGTGGATGGGGTCGTCGGCCAAGTGGTCGGCATCGTTGCCATCAGGATGACCGCACGCGATGCCGAAGATCCGCTGGCCGATCAGATCCGCGAACGTGTGCCGAATCTTCTCAGCGGCGCGCTTGTCGGCCAGACACCGGGCGAACGCCTTGACCAAGCCGTACACGCGCTCGGTCGCCTTGAGCAGGACGGCGCCGCCGTCGGAACTCGCGTGTTCCTGGTTGAACGTGGCGACGAGGGGCTTGTCGAACAGATCCGGGAATAGAACAGTCTGTGGTATCGTGTGAGGCGTCACGCAGGGGTCTCCGTTGTGGCTAAAACGTTGTGCACACTACATTTGTACCACACGGAGGCTCCTGTGTCTTCCCCTCAACCGCACCTTCACGCATAATCCGGGTTAGGCATTCCCTGCCTCCGGGACCGGGTGGCGCAGACGGCGGCGATGCTAGTGCTATCGCCGGTCTTCGAGGCCGACCTGCAACCGGAGCAGTATGCGTACCGGTCGGGCCGACACGCGCACGACGCTGTCAACCGCGTGCACCGGCTGTTGAACGCGGGCCACCGGGAGGTGGTGGACGCCGACCTGTCGGACTACTTCGGCCAGATTCCCCACGCGGCCCTGATGCAGTCCATCGCCCGACGCGTGAGCGACGGGCGGCTGTTGGGCTGGGTCAAGGCGTGGCTGGAAATGGCGGTGGAGGAAGCCGACGGACACGGCGGACGCCGCCGCACGAACCGGGCACGTCGCGAGCGGAAGGGTACCCCGCAAGGGGCACCGATTTCACCGCTGTTCAGCAACGTCTACATGCGTCGCTTCATTCTGGGCTGGAAGGTAATGGGCTACGCTCGGCGCTTCGAGGCGGAAATCGTCAACTACGCAGACGACTGTGCGCCACGAAGGCGCAGAAGGGAGGCCGAGATGGCCGCCTAGCTGCAGCCATGCTGCACGAGGGATGAGGGTAGGCCCCTCGGAGCCGCCCGGCAGGGGGAGGCTCCAAACCGCCGTGCGCTGCTTCGGTCAAGAGCCGGGGTGGTAAGCGTCACGGAAACGGCGCGGCGCGACCGCGTCAGGTAGGGTGCAGGGAGACGAAGTGGATGAACCACCGGCAACGTGTCGAAAGCGTAGGGACGGTGTCGAAACCGGGGCGAGTCGTTAACCCGGGACGAGTCCAGTGGGAGCCTGCAGCTTGGCTGGGCGGCACCCGGCATAAAGGTGGCGTGACCCTGCACCAGGCCCTTGTGTGGAACGTGGGAACCTGTCGCCTCGATGTGAAGGGAGAAATCCAAGGGGCCGACCCCCAAGGATGAGAAGCCCGATGCGAGGCACAGGGGCGGAGCGACCCGTACGAGCGATGAAGTCGGGGAAACTCGATGGAGCAAAGGGGTCGCGTCATCCAGCGTGTCCCGACGGTCAACCGCGCGTGCGGGAGGAGCCGTCGAGCCACGCGAAGCCGTTCAGGCTGTTCGCCCATTGGCATCTGCTGGGGGTGACGCTGGCGGCTGGATGATGGGAGCTGTATGAGCGGAGACGTTCACGTACAGTTCTGCGAGCGCCCGGGGGTGAGATTCCCCCGGGCGACTCACCTTGCGGTGCTCGGCCGAGCGCCGGCAGCGGTGATGCTGGCCGCGGTCGAAACCCTGCTGGAGCGTCTGAAGCTGCCGATGAACACCGAGAAGACCCGCTGCTGCCGGTTGCCGGATGAGTCGATGACGTTCCTCGGCTACCGGATTGGGCGCAACTACCGGCGGGACACGGGGCGCGCCTATATCGGCACGCGGCCGAGTCAGTCGAACGTCCAGAGCATCTGCCGTCGCGTGAGCGAGCTGACTACGCGGCGTAACGGGCCCCTATCGCCGCCGGTGGTGGTAGCGCGCATCAATCGGCTGTTGACCGGTTGGGCGAACTACTTCACCCTGGGGCAGGTCAGCCCGGCCTACGCTGCGATTGACCGGCACGCGACGCGGCGGCTGCGCCAGTGGCTCTGTCGCAAGCACAAGGTGCAGTTAGGGAAATACGTGCGCTTCCCGGATGAGCGACTCTGGCAAGAGTACGGGCTCACCCGCCTTGTTCCGCGAACGGCGAGCTTTCCGTGGCCGTCTTTGTTTAGCGGGTGGCCACGCAAGATCCATTTATTTGGATTGTACTTTTTGCGCGAATATGGCATAAGTCTTGTGTGGTCAACGAGTACGGGCTGTCCGGCGACGAACGGATAGGACGGCTGCGCGACGAGGTAGAGCGGCTCCGGGAAGAGCTGTCGCGGCGCGAGCGGGAGAACGACCGCCAGAAGCGCCAGATCGACGGCTTGCGACGCCAGGACGAGCGTCAGAAGCAGGAGATCGAGCGCCTGAAACAGCAGTTGGCCGAGGCACGCTGGGCGGGTCGCCGGCAGGCGGCGCCGTTCGCCAAGGACCGGCCGCAAGGGCGCGGCAGGCGTCCCGGACGGCGGCCTGGGGCGGAGTACGGCCGGCAGGGCTGCCGCCCGCGGCCGGCGCGGGTTGACGAGACCCACGCGGCGCCGGTTCCCACGACGTGCCCGGATTGCGGCGGCGCGGTCGAAGGTACCCGCGTGGCGTCGCAGTATCAGGAAGAACTGCCCGTGGTACGGCCGGTCGTGCGGCGCTTCGACATCGAGGTCGGCCACTGTTCGCAGTGTCAGCGGCGGGTGCAGGGCCGCCACGTGCTGCAGACCTCCGACGCGCTGGGCGCGGCGGGGGTGCAGCTCGGTCCCGGGGTGGTCGCGCTGGTCGTGGAGCTGCACACGGAGATGGGGGTGCCGCTGGCGAAGGTGGCCCACCTGCTGCGGACCACGTTCGGGCTGCAGGTCACGCCGGGCGGCCTCGCCCACGTGCTGCACCGGGCGGCCCGCGCCGCCGCGCCGGCCTACGCGGAGCTGTGCGAGCAGGTTCGCAATGCGCCCGTGGTCACGCCGGACGAGACCGGCTGGCGCGTCGGCGGCGTGCGCCACTGGCTGTGGACGTTCGTCACCCCGGACACGACGGTCTACGCCATCTGCCCCGGCCGGGGGTTCAACGATGCCGCCACGGTGCTGGGGACCGACTACGTCGGCGTGCTCGTGCGCGACGGGTGGGCACCGTATCGCTGCTTCGACGGACTGCACCAAACCTGTCTGAACCACCTTCTGCAACGCTGCAAGCAGCTCCGGGAGGACTATCCTGACAGTCCCTGGGCCGGCGAGGTGCAGGCGGTTCTGCGGGCCGGCCTCGACCTGCGGGACCGCTGCAACGCGGGAGCGCTGAGCGAGCACGGGATGGCAACGGCCCGCGGCCGACTCACCGCCCGGCTCGGTCGGCTGGTCGACGCACCGCCGCCGCTCGACGACGCCGAGCGCTTCGCGGGGCACCTGGCCACCGAATTCCCGGCCGTGTTCCTCTTCTTGTGGGACCCCTCGCTCGACGCCACCAACTGGCGCGCCGAACAGGCCATCCGGCCCGCTGTGGTCATCCGCAAGGTGTGCGGCGGCAACCGCACCCGCCACGGCGCCGACACCCAGCAGGTCCTCGCCAGCGTCGTGCGCACCGCCCGCCAACGCGACCTCGACCTGCCTCCCC
This sequence comes from Vicinamibacterales bacterium, assembly GCA_965217045.1. GTDB lineage: Bacteria > Acidobacteriota > Vicinamibacteria > Vicinamibacterales > UBA8438 > JAAXGX01. The sequence goes on from OZ244228.1 coordinate 298,024, forward strand.
TGATCGCCGCGATGTTGCGCGCCGCCGAACCCGTCGTCCCCGAGCTCCTCGGCCTTCCGCCGCCGCCCCCGTAGGCGGGCACCGTCCGAATCACGGCTGCGACGCGTGACCGGTCCCGGCGGCGCGCCGCCGCAGGGGGGAGAGTCCCCGACCGCACTGCGCTCGGTCGCCACCGGACTGCGCCGAAACGCCGACGCCTGTGCGCTCCCGTGCGACGGCCTCCGGTCTCCCGCGGCATCGCAACGTGGAGGCAACCCGCGTGAACACGCTCTCACTCCAGGCAACCTTCTTGTGACGCTGTAACCTCCTCGCCTCAAGCCCACTCTCGGCCCGTATTCATTGGCGGATCACCCGGTAACCAAATACGCCGTGGGCGAAGGCATGATCTCGTCCGAGAGCCGGATGCGGGAAATCCGCCCGTCCGGTTGTGTGTCCAGCCAAGGCTGGCCTGTTCAGCGGGAGACAGCCCCGCCGGGGCAAGAATCAGGAGCCCCGTAGCTTGGATAGCAGGGAGGAGGGAAACCAAATTCCTGAAGCCTATCGACAGGGTCTCCCTTGGGGAGATTGCGAGTCATCGGGCCGTAACGTGAAGTGAACGCGGAGGTGGCCTCGAAAGTGTATTCCGAAGGCCGAGCCTGCAACCTGAAGGCGAAGGCAGCATGGGCGGTCGAAACCTGATTGACGCGGCTGACCCACTTCGGCGGGGTGGTAGCGACAGCACGATGACAAGGACAGGCTGAGCAACTGGAGAAGCCCTCCTCGCCCCGGCGCGAAATCGCCGGAGCAAGGTAGGCACTATAACCGGCAACACCGGGAAGTGAGCCGAAGGCGAGAGGGTGGCGGAGGGGCGTGTAGTAGCGTTGAGGCGGTGTAACTCCCGCGGAGCAAAGGCGCCCTGCTGTTGAACAGTTCTCCGACAACAAGGGAGGCAAGGACGGGATGACAAAGCCGTCCATTGGTTTGCAGGACCTGCGACGGAGAATATATCTCAAGGCGAAGGCTGACCAGAAATGGCGCTTCTGGGGGCTGTACGTTCATGTATGTAAGCCGGAGACGCTCCGGGAGGCCTACGAGATGGCGCGACGCAACGGCGGTGCCGCGGGCATTGACGGTGTGACGTTCGCGGCCATCGAGGAGGCCGGCCTCGAGGCGTTCCTGGATGACATCCATGACGAACTGCACTCCCGAACCTATCGGCCCTCGGCAAACCGGCAGGTGGAGATACCGAAGGATGGGGGCAAAGTCCGCATCCTCGGGATACCCACCATCCGGGACCGTGTGGTGCAGGGCACTAGTGTCCCACAGTCTCAGGCCCAAGCGAGCGCGAGTTGCGGACGGGCGCGGTCTGGTGGCGAATGGGTCGTGAAGAGGTCTTCGAGAGGCCGGCGTTCGAAGACGTTGAGTTGAAGCACCTGCAGCATCTGGTTGAGGCTCCAGCACAACCGCAGGACGAACTTGAGGTAGGCCAGCAGCAGGTACATGCAGGTGGCCACCCACAGTTGCGTCAAGACCGCGTTCTTCGACCGGCCCACGAAACGTTTCACTTTCAGATGCTGTTTGATCCACTTGAAGAACAGCTCGATCTGCCACCGGGACTTGTACAGGTCGGCGATCGTCTTGGCGACCCACGTGGTGTTGTTGGTCACGAACACGTAGCGATTTGTTGTCAGCTGGTCGCGGTAGACGACCCGTCGCAGCCGGTGGGGATAGACCTTGCGGCTGCGGGCGCTGGTCAGTTCGATCGTCTGGTCGCTGAGAATACCGGTCCCGGCTCGGACGTCATGCTCGTGGGTGACCCGGTACCGCACGCCGCGCTTGAGGCGTGTCACGAAGGTGACGCCACGGGCCTGCAACTGGTGAAACCACGCGAAATCGAGATAGGCGCGGTCGGCGACGACCACGCTGCCGGCCTCGAACGTCCACGTGCGGGCCACGGTCACGTCGCCGGTCTTGCCATCGGTGACGCTGACGAAACTCGGCAGGTGGCCGGCTTGGTCCAACCCGACGTGCAGCTTGATCGCGGCCTTCGTGCGGCGGAACGACGCCCACGGGAAAACCGCCAGACACAAGTCGATGGTCGACGCATCGACCGCATACAGCTTGTGCCTGAAGCGGAAACCGTGGCCCGGCGCCCGTTGCTGGCAACGACTCAGCAGACGGCCGAACAACGCTTCGTAGAGCGTGTAGGGCTGCTCGGCGTTGACCCGCGCGAGCGACGAGCGGCTGACCGTCCCAACGCCCAGGTGATAGAGCTTGGCGGGTTGCGCGCGCAGATTGCTCACGATGTCGCGCAGGCTCTGCCGGCTGGCCAACTGGCCCAGCCCGAGGGCGACGAACTGCGCCCAGCGGCTCATGACGCGCAAACGCTGCCCGCGCTGATGGCCGCGCGCCTCGGCGTCGAATTCATGTCGCGGAAGCAACGTCAGAAGTTGCCCGAAGACTGTGTTACGATGGGCCACGGCTTGGATCTCCTGTGTTTTGAATGATTTGCGGCAAAACCATTCTAACAGACATAGAAGGTTCAAGCCGCCTCAATTAGAAGCTCTGTGGGACAGCAGTGGGTGCAGGGGGCGCTGAAGCTGATACTGGAACCTGTCTTCGAGGCTGACTTTCAGGAGGGCTCTTACGGGTACCGGCCAAAACGCACGGCCCATCGGGCGGTGCACCGGGTGACGACGGCGGTCGTAAAGAACAAGACCACGGTGATAGACGTGGACTTGCGTCGTATTTCGATACGGTTCGACACGACATCCTGCTTGGAAAAGTGGCGATTCGGGTAGACGACGACGAAGTTTTACGGCTGTTGAGGCTCATCCTCAAGGCTGGAGGCAAGCGGGGCGTTCCCCAGGGTGGGGTTATTTCACCCTTGCTCAGCAATCTCTATCTCAACGAGGTGGACAAGATGCTGGGCGGGCGAAGGACGTCACCCGACAAGGACGCTACCACTACATCGAGTATGCTCGATTCGCCGATGACCGTGCGCCACGAAGGCGCGGAAAGGAGGCCGAGATGGCCACCTAGCTGCAGCCATGCTGCATGAGGGATGAGGGCAGGCCCCTCGGAGCCGCCCGGCAGGGGGAGGCTCCAAACCGCCGTGCGCTGCCTCGGTCAAGAGCCGAGGTGGTAAGCGTCACGGAAACGGCGCGGCGCGACCGCGTCAGGTAGGGTGCAGGGAGACGAAGTGAATGAACCACCGGCAACGTGTCGAAAGCGTAGGGACGGTGTCGAAACCGGGGCGAGTCGTTAACCCGGGACAAGTCCAGCGGGAGCCTGCAGCTTGGCTGGGCGGCACCCGGCATAAAGGTGGCGTGACCCTGCACCAGGCCCTTGTGCGGAACGTGGGAACCTGTCGCCTCGATGCGAAGGGAGAAGTCCAAGGGGCCGACCCCCAAGGATGAGAAGCCCGATGCGAGGCACAGGGGCGGAGCGACCCGTACGAGCGATGAAGTCGAGGAAACTCGATGGAGCAAAGGGGTCGCGTCATCCAGCGTGTCCCGACGGTCAACCGCGCGAGCGGGAGGAGCCGTCGAGCCACGCGAAGCCGTTTCGTATTTCCAAGTGGGTGGTTTGGGAGGCCTACACTCGGGTCAAGGCGAACCACGGAGCAGCTGGCGTCGATGCTGAGTCTGTCGAGATGTTCGAGCAGGACCTGAAGAACAATCTCTATAAGATTTGGAATCGGATGTCGTCGGGCACGTACTTCCCGCCTCCGGTCCGGTCGGTTGGGATACCGAAGAAGGACGGAAGCGAGCGACGCTTGGGCATTCCCACTGTCGCCGACAGAATTGCCCAGACGGTGGTCAAGATGTACCTGGAACCGGACGTGGAGCCACAGTTCCATCCCGATTCGTATGGGTATCGCCCGCGGAAGTCCGCGATCGACGCACTCACGACGGCCCGGCAGCGATGCTGGCGTTATGACTGGGTGATCGATCTGGATATCCGCGGCTTCTTTGACAACCTGGACCACGCGCTCGTCATGCGTGCGGCCAGGAAGTACACCCGGTGCCGGTGGATTCTGCTCTATGTGCAGCGGTGGCTGACCGCTCCCATGCAGCAGGAAGACGGAACCCTGGTACCGCGCACGATGGGAACGCCCCAAGGGGGCGTCGCGAGCCCGCTCCTGGCCAATATCTTCTTGCACCTCGCGTTCGACGACTGGATGCGGTCAACGCACCCGGACGTTCCGTTCGAGAGGTATGCGGATGATATCGTCGCGCACTGTCGGACGGAGACGCAGGCGCAGCAGGTCCTGGCGCACATCAAACGTCGTCTGGCGCAATGCCGGCTGGAAGTACATCCGGAGAAGACGCGTATCGTCTACTGCAAGGATGACGACCGGCCGGGGCAGTATCCCACGGAGCAGTTCACCTTCCTGGGATACACGTTTCGCTCTCGTCGGGCAAAGAATCGATGGGGTCAGTACTTCATCAGCTTCATACCGGCGGTGAGCAATGCGGCGGCGACACGGATGCGGCAGAAGATGCGACGTTGGCACCTCCCTCGGCGCAGCGACAAGGCCATCGACGCAATGCGGCGGCGACACGGATGCGGCAGAAGATGCGACGTTGGCACCTCCCTCGGCGCAGCGACAAGGCCATCGACGACCTGGCCCGCATGTGGAATCCTGTCCTTCGTGGCTGGATTCAATTCTACGGCCGTTTCTACAAGTCGGCCCTGTATTCGGTCTTTCGCCACTTCAACGACCTGTTGGTTCGATGGGCCATGCGGAAATACAAGAGGCTCCGGCGCCATCGCCGCCGCGCCATTCACTGGCTCGGTGGTCTTGCGCGTCGCGCGCCCCGGCTGTTCGCCCACTGGCATCTGCTGGGGCTGACGCCGGCGGCTGGATGATGGGAGCTGTATGAGCGGAGACGTTCACGTACAGTTCTGCGAGCGCCCGGGGGTGAGATTCCCCCGGGCGACTCACCTGGTGATCCTGATCGACGGCTACCGCCGGTGGCGGTGGCTTGAGACGACCGTGTACAAGCGGCTTCTGGAGGAACTGGCCACACTCGACGTGGAACTCAATCGTGACAAGACGCGTCGCGTCGATCTCGCAAAGGGCGAGAGTTTCACCTTCCTTGGGTTCAGCATCCGCCGCGCCTGGACGCAGCGGGGCAAGTGGGGGGTTGCCTGTGTGCCGAAGATAGCGGCACGCACCAAACTCCTGCGACGGCTCAAGGGGGTGATGCGACGACATTGCTCGCAACCGGTTGAAAGGGTCATTGCTCTCATCAACCCAATCCTGCGCGGATGGACGAACTACTTCCGCATAGGACAATCGAGCCGATGTTTCAGTCACGTGAAGGACTGGGTCGAGAAGAAGGTACGGAGACACCTGATGCGACAGCGCGGGCGACTGGGGTTCGGCTGGAAGAGGTGGAGTAGGCAGAAGCCATATGACCGACTCGGGCTGTTCTCCTAATACCGGGTCGTCTATCTGCCGAAAGCGCTCCCGGTTTGAACGGCCACATAACCCTTGAGACGAAGGCAACAGGAAAGCCCAGTGCCGGAAATCGGCATGCTGGGTTTGACGAGGCGGGAGCTGGAAACGTGCCCACGGGAGCCGGACTGAGGCCCGGTGCGAAAGCGCCGGAGGAGCCACCGGACCCTACCGACAGCGCGCCAGCTCTCGACCCTACCGATGAGCGGCGACTGGAAACGGAGCCATGGCGAGGAGTGAGGCACCGGCATCAGCGAAAGCTGCCGGGAACAGCTACCCCCTACGCCTACCGCCACCGCGCCAGTCGTCGACTCTACCCTGCTGACGTCCGCCTCCCTGCACGACAGCCAAGCCGCCATTCCGCTGGCGACCTTGTCGGCCGAGCGAACGACCAATCTGTATGACCTGATGGACGCCGCCTACGACGCGGAACCGATCCGCCAGCACAGCCGCTCACTCGGCCACGTCCCGTTGATTGACACCAACCCCCGCCGCGACAAGGCGTTGGCGGAGGAATTGCGAACCGAAGCCCGGCGCCTGCAGCGTATCGGCTTTCAGCTTCCCGAGCAGGCTCGCTACAACGAGCGTACGGCGGGTGAGCGCGTCAATGGCCGACTCAAGGACGAGTTCGGCGGTCGCCATGTCCGGGTCCGGGGTGCCTCGAAAGTGATGTGCCACTGCATGTTCGGCGTGCTCGCACTCACCGCCGACCAGCTCGTGCGCCTCGTGACATAACCAGTGCACCGCCGGCAACGCCCCTCGGCGCCCGACGGGCGTCAGTCACCCACGGGTGTCCCAACGCGCGGTCGAGAACACGTCGAAACATCCGACTTCTACCTCCCGGCGTGCCGCCGGTTCTCCCGACAAGATATCCAGTCCACGATCCAGGGCAAATCGTGTTCACCAAGAGAGCTGAGGACTGCGCCCACCCCAATCCCCCGGGAGTTTTGCAAGCGGCTCTGAAGGAAATAAGAACCATCGCGAAGATCGTGCCGCCCAGCATGCTGTCGATGCTGCGCTGTGACACGTGCGCGGACATGATACTGAGACCCGACGCCTCGTCCGCAAAACCGGGCGCGTTGGCGTGGATCCAGGCCTGCGCGCGCTCATCGAGCTCACGCAGCTCCCTGGACCACGAGCTGCTGGTCGAGACGACCATGCGCGTAGCGGACTTGGCGACGTCAATGCGGTCGTTTAGATCGGCGCCGAACGGGAGCGAAAGCTCGTAGAGCAACAGATACTGCGCCGCCAAGTCTCCCTCGTCGGGCAGGCGATAGAAGGCCGGGTCGTCGTGTCAAGGGCGGACCAAAACTAGACCAGAGTGGCGGAGGAAAATTAGACCATCCGGCCGCCCGGTGGCGTGTTTGAAGGTGGCTGTGCGGGTGGGCTGAAGCGGAGTCCGGGCACGCCCCCGGGGCGGGCCCGGACGCAGTGGAGGCCCGGCTGCACAGCCAGCGGCGTTGCAGGGGGAGGGGTCAGGACGCCGGGGCGGCAGCGTCTTTGCGAGCGTGCTTGCTGTGTGCGAGGCGATAGCTGTCGCCGTTCAGCTCGAGGATGTGGACGTGATGGGTCAGCCGGTCGAGCAGCGCGCCGGTGAGCCGTTCAGAGCCAAAGATCTCGGTCCATTCGTTGAAGGGCAGATTCGAGGTCACCAGCGTCGACGCTTGCTCGTAGCGCTGGGAGAAGATCTCGAACAGCAGCTCGGCGCCGGTCTTCGACAACGGCACGTAGCCGAGCTCGTCCACGATCAACAAATCCTGCTTGGCCAACTGTTTCTGGAAGCGGAGCAGGCGCTTGTCATCCCGAGCTTCGAGCAGCTCGTTCACCAGCGCGGCGGCGGTGGTGAAGCGCACCCGATAGCTTTTCTGACAGGCGGCCAACCCCAAGGCCAGCGCCAGATGCGTCTTGCCTGTGCCCGAGTTGCCCAACGCCAAGACGTTCTCTCGCCGGTCGAGATACTCCGCGCGGGTCAGCTCGAGCACGAGCCGTTTGTTCAACGACGGGATCGCGCGGAACGCGAAGGTCTCGAGACTCTTCACGACCGGGAACTTGGCGGCCTTGATGCGGCGTTCGATGGCGCGCTGCTCGCGGTCGAGCAGCTCCAGCTCGCAGAGGCGGAACAGGTAGCGTGGACAGTCCAGCCCTTCCTGCGCGCAGTGCCGCGCCACCTTGTCGTACTCGCGCAGGAAGGTCGGCAAGCGGAGGGCCTTGAGATGGGCGTCGAGCAGCAGGGTCGACTTGGCCATCACTCGGCCCCTGCCCCCAGCAGCATCAAGTAGTCGGCCGCCATGGTCGTCGTCACCCGCGGGGCCGGGAGATGCGGATACTGCGCCAGGTCGAGGCGGGGCGGCCGGTGGTCGAGGCGGCACAGAACGAGATGCTTGACGGCGTCGAACCCGATCGCGCCCAGTCGCAGGGCGTCCTGGATAGCGCCGCGGACGTGGGCCAGCCGAAAGTCCTCGAGGAGCCGCAAGACCTGCACATACTCGCGGGTCCCGGCTTTGCCCAGCCGGGTCTCCAAGAGCCGCCGCAGCCGGAGGCGCCGGTTCTCCCGGCGCAGCCGGCGAAGCTCGTCTGGCAGCGCCCACCCGGTCAGCGGCGCCGCTTGATCGAGCGCGCCCGTCTTGCGCTCCAACAAGGCCAAGTAGTGCAGCGGATCGAAGATCAACTCCTCACGCCCGTAGCTGCGACGATGACGGGCGATCTCCTCACTCCCGCAGACGATCACGACGACGTCCACGTAGCCCTTCACCACCACGTCGCGGTGGCCGTAGGCGGTTGGCGCCGAGTAGTCGTTGCGGCGGTAGCGCACCAGCGACAACGACGTGACCCGCGTCGGGCGCGTGTCGCAGGCTTCATACGGGACCGGCGGCAACGGCAACAACGCGGCGCGGTCGCGCGCGAAGCGCTCCCCGATCGTCTCGGTGTGCCGCCGTAACCGCTGCCCGCGCCGCGCGCGGCACTGGCGCGCCAAGTCAGCGTTCAACGCGTCCCAACTCGCGACGCGCGGGACCGGCACGAAGAAGTTGCGGCGGGCGTAGCCGACCAGCCCTTCCACCTTGCCTTTGTCGTTGCCCTTCCCCGGCCGTCCGAAGCGATCGTCGAACAAGTAGTGCGAGTGGAGCTCGCTGAAGCTCTGCGTTCGCTGCCGCGTGCCGTCCCCGAGAATCTTCGCCACCGCCAGCGTGGTGTTGTCGTAGACGATGCCACGCGGCACGCCGCCGAAGTAGCGGAACGCGGCGTTGTGTCCTTCGCAAAACGCCTCCGTCGTCTCGGCCGGAAACGCCTGCACGAACGCGTCGTCGCTGTGCGGCAGATCCACGACCAAGTAGTGCGCCTTGCATTCGACGCCGTCGATGACCACCAGGGCTTCGCCGAAGTCGGCCTGGGCGTCGCCCGGCGGATGCGCGAGCGGCACGAACACCTCTTGCCCGCCCAGCTTCTGCCTGCGCACGTAGTCTTTGACAATCGTGTGGCCGCCCGTGAAGGCGTGCTCGACGCATAAGCGCTCCCAGATGCGCTTGGCCGTGTGCCGTTGTTTCTTCGGGCGCTGCTGATCGTCGGTGAGAATTTGATCGATGACCCCGGTGAAGGCGTCCAGTTTCGGACACCGGATCGGTTTCGCCCGACGATACCCGGGCGGCAGGCGGTAGCGCAGCATCTTGCGCACCGTCTCCCGGGCCAGCCCGAAGCGCCGGGCCGCCGCCCGCTCGCTCAATCCCTCCACATAGACGCTGCGCCGCACCGCCGCATAGAACTCCACTCGATACATCCCTCCTGTATTCCACAGGACACCGTCGGCATGCTCGGTGGACCACTCGAGCGGTCTGGTTTTCCGCCGCCCGCAGGCAGCTTCACACCGCCGCGCTGTGGTCTATTTTTGCTCCGCCGTTCTCACACGTCGCGATGACCACCACAACCCAAGAATGGGGGTCCCATTTCACGTGGCCACAAAGGTCCCTGTACCTTTCTCAATGACTTCACGCGAGTAAATCTCAAATCTCGCGGAGTCGGGCAGGCCGCCGGGAGCCACCGAGGGGTCCCTGTGTCTCGAGCACTTGAAAAGGACTTGTGCCCCGGCGTTCAGCCAGCGATGGATGCCCCGTGGGGAGTTTGCGCCATCGAGCGCCAGTACAGGGACCGGCAGGCATCGTTGGCGCGCCCGTGAAATGCGGCAGATAGGAGGTTCGATGTGGAGCTGGCCTGGTTCGTGGGTGTCGACTGGGGATCGCAGACGCACCAAGCGTGCGTAAGCGACGTTGCCGGGAAGCTGCTCGGCGAGCGGGCGTTCGAGCATGGCGGCCAGGGGCTGTCGGAGATGGCGGACTGGCTTCTGTCTTTTACGGCGGGTAAGGCGGAGCAGGTCGGCGTGGCGATCGAGACACCGCGCGGGCCGGTGGTCGAGAGCCTGATGGAACGGGGCTTCGCTGTCCACGCGATCAATCCGAAGCAGCTCGACCGCTTCCGCGACCGCATCTCGCCGGCGGGGGCGAAGGATGACCGACGGGATGCGCGGGTGCTGGCCTCGGCGCTACGCACCGACCCGCACTGTCTGCGGCGGCTGGAGCCGACCGACCCAGCGATCGTCGAGTTGCGGGAGTGGTCGCGCCTGAGCGAGGAGATTACGCGGGAACGCGTTCGCCAGGCGAACCGGATGCGCGAGCAGCTCTGGCGCTACTACCCGCAGCTGCTCGCCGCGACCAGCGACGATGTCGCGGCGTCCTGGGCGCTCGCCCTGTGGCGGCGCCTGCCGACGCCGGTTGCGGCGCAGCGCGTTCGCGAAGCGACGCTCGCCAAGTTGTTGAAACAGCACCGCATCCGCCGGGTCGACGCCGCGACGCTGTGTGCCCGGCTGCGGGCGCCGGCCGTCCGGGTCGCGCCAGGTGCCGCCGAGGCCGCCGCCGCGCATGTGCGGCTCATCGCCGAACGCCTCGTACTGGTCAACCGGCAACTGGCGCACGCGCGCAGCCAGCTCGACCGATTGGTGCACCAGCTCGCCGAGGCCGCACCGGCGGAAGACCCGGACGCGCACGCCGAGAGCGAGCCAGAGCCGTCGCCACCGCCGCCCGACGCGGCCATCCTGCTATCGCTGCCCGGCATCGGCACCGGCGTCCTCGCTTGTCTGCTTGCCGAGGGTAGCGACGCGCTGCGGCGGCGGGACTACGCCGCGCTTCGCTGTCTCTGCGGGGTGGCGCCGGTCACCCGGCGTTCGGGCAAGAGCCTGCTCGTGGTGCGCCGCCTGGCTGCCCACGACCGGCTGCGCGACGCCGCCTACCACTGGGCTCGCGTCGCTGCCCACCGCGACCCGGTCAGCCGCGCCAAGTATCAGGCGCTGCGCAGCCGCGGCCATGGACACGCCCGCTCCCTGCGCTCAGTGGCCGACCGCCTGCTCAACGTCGCCTGCGCCATGCTCCGCGACGGCACCTGCTTCGACCCGCACCGTGCAGGAAATGTCACCGCGTGAACTCGTAACACACGCTCTCGATCGACATTCGCCACGCCTTGGCGAGTCCGATGACGAAACGGCTCGTGGGCGCTGTGGGCACGTCGTCTGCGGCGTGTCCAAGGCGCGGTGGGCGCGTTCTTTGCGTCCACGGCGACGGCAGCGTCCATGCGCCATCCCGTCACCTCACGCCCATCTCGACCGCCGTCACGCCCCCGCAAAAAGGCACTTGCAAAATGGTGGGGAGTCCTTTTCTAGTTGCCATTTCCATCCGGGCGGACGAGCGACGGCGAGGGCAGCGCTGTCCGCCGCATCGCGGACTGGGCAGAGGGCCTCGGACTTGCGGATCGCGTCGAAGTGCTCGGGTTCGTCGACATGCAGGCATCGGTCGACTGGACCCGGTCGCTGGGCGGTCGGGTGATCAACCTGCTGACCAAGGGCTCGCTCAAGCACTGCCGCGAGCAGCTCCGGAGCACTCCGCAGCAGCATCTCGACGACGTTCGCCGGACCGTCGACTACGGCGTGCGGCACGGCATGACGTTCAACGTCTACCTCGAAGACTGGTCGAGCGGCATGCGCGACTCGCCGGAGTACGTGAGGAATCACGTGGCGGCCCTGGCCGACATGCCGGTCGAACGGCTCATGCTGTGCGACACGCTCGGCATCCTGAGCCCGGCCGAGGTGCGGACGTTCGTCGGGCGGATGACGTCGGAGTTTCCGTCCTGCCGCTTCGACTACCACGGCCACAACGACTACGGGCTGGCCACCGCCAACACGCTGGAGGCGGCGCTGGGGGGCGTGCAGGGCGTCCATTGCACGGTCAACGGCCTCGGAGAGCGGGCCGGCAACACCCCGCTCGACGAGGTCGTGGTAGCGCTGCGCGACCACTGCGGGCTGCGGACGCACGTCAAGGAACGCGCGCTCGCCGGGGCCAGCCGGCTCGTGGAGACATTCTCAGGCCGCCGGGTCGCCGTCAACAAGCCGATCGTCGGCGAGAACGTGTTCACGCAGGCGGCCGGCGTCCACGCGGACGGAGACCGGAAGGGCCGGCTCTACGAGAGCCGCCTGCGGCCCGCGCGGTTCGGCCTGCGGCGCTCGTACGCCATGGGCAAGCTGATGGGCAAGGCGAGCCTCGAGTTCAACCTGGAGCAGCTCAACGTCACGCTGACGGACGAGGAGAAACGGCAGCTCCTCGTGCGGATAGTCGAGCTGGGCGACCAGAAGCGCCATGTCACGACGGCCGACCTGCCGTTCCTGATCACCGAGCTGCGGCACACGCCCGAGCTGCGGGTGTTCGAGGTGAAGGACTTCTCCATCGTCAGCAACCTGGGTCTGAGACCCGTGGCGACGATCCTCGTGCGGTACCGCGACAAGGAGCTTCAGGCCACCGCGTCGGGCGACGGCGGCTACGACGCGTTCATGCAGGCGCTCCAGAGCGTGCAGGGGCAACTCGGCATCAAGGTGCCGAAGCTGCTCGACTACGAGGTCCGGATTCCGCCGGGCGGCAAGACCGACGCGCTCGTCGAGACGACCATCAAGTGGGAGAACGGCCTGAAGACGGTGGGGGTCGACACCGACCAGGTGGTCGCCGCGATCCAGGCGACCGAACGCGCCGTCAACGCCATCGCCCTCCGCAATGCCCCCGCCAGCCAGCGGTCGGCGGAAGCCGGGCCGACCGCTCCTCGAGCGTGACGGCGCAGCGTCGGACTCGGTCTTCCGAACCGTTCGATGACGCGGGTCCGGCGGACTCGCCCAATGCGTCGTCCTCCACGTAAGACAGGCAGACCAGGGGGCTGTCGGTCGATTCCGCTGGTGGCGCAGAATCCGCGACAGGGCCACGCGGGCGTTCATCCACCCGCTCGAATGCCAGCGCGGAAGGTCCCGGCGAGCCGCACGTAGGACCCGCGGCGTTCTGGCAACACGATCCACGCAGGTGCGACATCCCACAACCTGCCCGCGGGCATGGTCGGGGCCGCCGGAGGCAGGTCGGGGAACAGGATCGGGATGCCCGCCGGCAGCACCGGGGCAGCTTCAGCGAGGCCCGGATTCGCAGCCAGCACCACCGGGACAGCGTCCGCGCGCCCATAGCGGCGCCAGCAGATCTCATCGAGCACGTCGCCCCCTGCGGTGTGGACTAACACGGGGATCCAGCCGCCTACCGCGCCGCGGCTTTCGAGAGATGGCGCGTGGTGACTGGCACCTGAGCTGGCGGACGGAACGCCTCCCGCGACGGCCACGACCTATCCTCCGCGCTCAACTTGACAGTGCCGACCGGATATCAAGACTTCTGGTCGGCCTCATCGGCCGGGGCGCCGATTGCCGTTGCAGGCCCAGGCGCGTTGAAACGGGTGGATGTGGCCGACCTGCGAACGCGGGGCTGCAGTGCCGTGGGGGTCTCCAGGAGGCCAGCGTGGGACGCCTCCTCGTGACGCCGGGCTGTCACAGTTCGCCCCGGCGGCCTGCGCCTATGGGACGACGGGGCCCAGGAATCAGCCGGTGAGGACGAGCATGATGACCCACCCCGCCGCGCACACCATGAGGGTGCGGCCCGTCGAGGTGAATTCGAGCGCCTGCCGCACCGCGATCACCATCGCCACGAGCATCCAGACCGACACAGCCAGCAGGATCAGGGGCACGAGCCCAGGCACGATGCCGAACACGCGCAGCACGCCAGGGCCCGCCGCGAAGCCCGTGGTCCGGAGCAGCTCTCCAATGTCGACCTGGGTCTGGGGCTGGGGCTGGGGAAAGACCTTCGCACCAAGGACGTAAATCAACGCTGCCCAGATCACCCATCCGAACAGCGCCGCGACCGTCCCGACGAGCAGGCCCGTGCCTTCGCCGGTCAACCCGATGCCGCCGGCCACGCTGGCGAGCGCGACCACGAGCATGGCCTGGCCGGTCGCGGTCTTGTCAGCCTCCACCTCCTCGTAGATGGCCGGCGTGAGGCGGGCGGCGCCGATGAAGCGGTCAGCAAAGGTACGCATGCGTGTGGAGTGTATGCCATGTCACTAGTGTCCCACAGTCTCAGGCCCAAGCGAGCGCGAGTTGCGGACGGGCGCGGTCTGGTGGCGAATGGGTCGTGAAGAGGTCTTCGAGAGGCCGGCGTTCGAAGACGTTGAGTTGAAGCACCTGCAGCATCTGGTTGAGGCTCCAGCACAACCGCAGGACGAACTTGAGGTAGGCCAGCAGCAGGTACATGCAGGTGGCCACCCACAGTTGCGTCAAGACCGCGTTCTTCGACCGGCCCACGAAACGTTTCACTTTCAGATGCTGTTTGATCCACTTGAAGAACAGCTCGATCTGCCACCGGGACTTGTACAGGTCGGCGATCGTCTTGGCGACCCACGTGGTGTTGTTGGTCACGAACACGTAGCGATTTGTTGTCAGCTGGTCGCGGTAGACGACCCGTCGCAGCCGGTGGGGATAGACCTTGCGGCTGCGGGCGCTGGTCAGTTCGATCGTCTGGTCGCTGAGAATACCGGTCCCGGCTCGGACGTCATGCTCGTGGGTGACCCGGTACCGCACGCCGCGCTTGAGGCGTGTCACGAAGGTGACGCCACGGGCCTGCAACTGGTGAAACCACGCGAAATCGAGATAGGCGCGGTCGGCGACGACCACGCTGCCGGCCTCGAACGTCCACGTGCGGGCCACGGTCACGTCGCCGGTCTTGCCATCGGTGACGCTGACGAAACTCGGCAGGTGGCCGGCTTGGTCCAACCCGACGTGCAGCTTGATCGCGGCCTTCGTGCGGCGGAACGACGCCCACGGGAAAACCGCCAGACACAAGTCGATGGTCGACGCATCGACCGCATACAGCTTGTGCCTGAAGCGGAAACCGTGGCCCGGCGCCCGTTGCTGGCAACGACTCAGCAGACGGCCGAACAACGCTTCGTAGAGCGTGTAGGGCTGCTCGGCGTTGACCCGCGCGAGCGACGAGCGGCTGACCGTCCCAACGCCCAGGTGATAGAGCTTGGCGGGTTGCGCGCGCAGATTGCTCACGATGTCGCGCAGGCTCTGCCGGCTGGCCAACTGGCCCAGCCCGAGGGCGACGAACTGCGCCCAGCGGCTCATGACGCGCAAACGCTGCCCGCGCTGATGGCCGCGCGCCTCGGCGTCGAATTCATGTCGCGGAAGCAACGTCAGAAGTTGCCCGAAGACTGTGTTACGATGGGCCACGGCTTGGATCTCCTGTGTTTTGAATGATTTGCGGCAAAACCATTCTAACAGACATAGAAGGTTCAAGCCGCCTCAATTAGAAGCTCTGTGGGACAGCAGTGATGCCATGTTCAGGCACAGCCATCCTGCGTGCGGAGCTCGTGCCGGTGACCGAGGTGCCCAAGGCCAGGCAAGGCCCCGGCCGTCCTGGGCGTTCGCTCTGCCACAACACGCGGCGATCACGTCGCAATACCTGCAGTCGTCCGTCGCGCCGGACAAACGGTGGGCTGGGGCGAGCCGCGGCGCACCGACTGGTGGTGTCCGGCCCCTGCCCCCCCCGGCCCGCAGCTGCGAGCCGGTGCCGGGGGGCCGGGGGGCCCTTACGCGGAGCCGCGTCGCACGAGACGGAGGGGCGGGGCCGTGCGCGGGGCGGCAGTGTCGGCCGCGTGGGGCCGCCGACGGGCAGGCGCCGCCGGCGCCTGCTGCGCCAGATAGGCGACCAGCTGGTCTCCGGCGTCGAGTAATTTCTGCTCATGGATGATGTTGTAGCGGTCGACGATCGCCCGGCTCTTGTGGCCGGTCAGGAGCATGGCGACCCGCTCGGGGACGCTCGCGCAGATCAGGTTGCGGGCGGCGGTGCGGCGGCAATCGTGGAGGAAGCGGGTCGGCACCCCGGCCGCCTGACAGGCCGTGCGCCACGCGGTGCGCCAGCGCCGGATCGGAATGCCGTCGCGGTGAAAGACCAGCTGGCTGTCGGGATCACGGCGCGCCCGCCGTCGCGCCAGCGCCTCGGCGATGGGTTGTGAAATGGGGAGCATCCGCCCCACGAGCGTCTTCGAGCGGGCCGGCGAGAGCCGGACAACGCCGCCGGCCTCGTCGATCTCGTCCCAGTGGTCCGGCGACGCCTCCGTCACGTCCAGATCCAGAAACGACCGCAGACTCAACGAATCGGCCACCCGCCACGCAACCCCCCGCTCGGACGACAGCCCCTCGAAATAGCCGATCAACAGCAATCGGAAATACCGGCCTGGCCGCAAACTCGGGCGGCCCAGCCGGTCCGCGTAGAAGGCCGCGCACAACCCTTCGACGAAGGCATCAAATCCGGACTCCGCCAGGATTCGGTTCAGCCGCTTGAAGAAAGGATGGCCGCTGCTCGTCGGAAGGTCTTCCGTGTTCACCCACATCGGCAGACGCCTGTCGCGCCGCCGGTTTCTTGCCCATCGCCATGCCTGTTCAGTGCACGGAACTCGTGCGCCGCCGTCGGTTCAGACCCTCCCCGAGCCTCGACTTTTGCCACCTGCTGCCAACCTACTCGTCGGCTTTGTCTTGATCTTTGGCGTCGTCCTCTTTGTCGGCTTCGTGTAGTCGCTTTGCTACTTCACCGGCCGTTAGCCCGGATTATGCGTGAAGGTGTTGTTTTGGGAGAGACACAGGAGCCTCCGTGTGGTACAAACGTAGTGTCCACAAGCGTTTAGCCACAACGGAGACCCCTGCGTGACGCCTCACACGATACCACAGGCTGTTCTGTTCCCGGATCTGTTCGACAAGCCCCTCGTCGCCACGTTCAACCAGGAGCACGCGAGTTCCGACGGCGGCGCCGTCCTGCTCAAGGCGGCCGAGCGCGTGTACGGCTTGGTCAAGGCGTTCGCCCGGTGTCTGGCCGACAAACGCGCACCGGGGAAGATTCGGCACACGCTCGCGGACCTGATCGGCCAGCGGGTCTTCGGCATCGCGTGCGGTCATCCCGATGGCAACGATGCCGACCACTTGGCCGACGACCCCATCCACAAGCTGTTGCTCGGGCGGGACCCGGTGTCCGGCGCGCCCTTGGCGTCGCAACCCACGATCTCGCGATTCGAGAACGGCGCGCGCCGCACCGTGCTCTACCGGATGGGGCGCGAGTTGGCAGCGTGCGTCATCGAGCGTCATCGGCGCCGCCTGCACGGGCGGGCGCGCCGGATCACGATCGATCTGGACCCGACCGACGACCTGACGCATGGCGCCCAGCAGCTCACGTTCTTCAACGGGCACTATGGCGGCTGGTGTTATCTGCCGATGCTGGGGTTTCTGAGCTTCGACCGCGAGGCGGAGCAGTATCTGTGCGCGGCGGTGCTGCGGCTCGGGAAGGCAGTGGCCGCCGACGGGACCCTCGGCCTGCTGTCTCGGTTGCTCCCGCTGTTGCGGGCCGCGTTTCCGCGGGCGCGGTTTCTCGTCCGGCTCGACGGGGGCTTTGCGACCCCGGAGATCTTCGATTTCCTGGATGCGGAGCCCCGGCTCGACTACGTGGTGGCGATGGCGAAGAACGCGGTGTTGCAGCGGCATGCGGAGTCCGCCATGCAGGTGGCCCGCGCGCAGAGCGAGGTCGGTGGCGAGACCGCGCACGTCTATACCGACACCCGCTACGCCGCCCGCACGTGGGACCACGAGCGCCGGGTCGTGATCAAGGCCGAAGTCGTTCGCCTCGGAGACCGCGAGCCGCGGGACAACCCGCGGTTCGTGGTGACGAATCTGCGGCAGACGCCGCGCTTCATCTATGAGAAGGTCTACTGTGCTCGCGGGGACATCGAGAATCGGATCAAGGAACTGCTCGATGGGCTGCAGATCGACCGCACGAGCTGCTGTCTGTTCTCGGCGAACCAGTTGCGCGTCTTCCTGACCGCCGCGGCCTACGTGCTCATGCAGGAACTGCGATTGCGGGCGGCGCGTACTGCGTGTGCCCGCAGCCAGGTGACGTGGCTGCGCGACCGGCTGCTGAAGCTGGGGGTCCACGTCGTCCGCTCGGTCCGCCGCGTGGTTCTGCATCTGCCGCGCTCGACGCCGCACCTCGAGGCGTGGCGGCACATCGCACTCGCGCTGGGCGCGCGCGCCGGATAGCCCACCCGTTGCGCCGCGCCCACCTGCTTCCTGGGCGGCATGGGCCGCTCCCCGGCGGGGCTGTCGCTGCCCAACCCTCGCGTCCGTCATGCCCCCCCCGGTCGGCTGCTCAACCCCGGCTCCGCTTGCAGGCGACGATGTCCGAGACCCATTCCTGCGCCGATCACGCCCTTTGGCGGTCGAATCTGGACCTTCATGAATAATCAGGTTAGGTTGCACTCCACCCTATGCAACTCGCCACCCGTGTCCAGCAAGATTTCAGATCTCGATGAGTTGCCCCCATTCTTTATAACCGGCACAACCCCAACAACGGCACCTGTGTATAGATAGACGTTACCAAACCTTTCAGCATAAGTTACCATCCACATCGCCACCCGTCCGTCCAGCCAAGATTTCAGATCTCGATGAGTTGCCCCCATTCTTTATAACCGGCACAACCCCAACAACGGCACCTGTGTATAGATAGACGTTACCAAACTCTTTCAGCATGCTGCCCTCCGTTTCTAAGTTACCATCCACATGACGCATTAGCTAGCCCGCATTATTCCGTGCGCCGTGACAAGGTGCCATTCCTCAGCGGGGCGAATCCCGCCCGGCAACTGTCGCTCCAGCCGGTAGCAGTCGGAGCGGACGATGGAGGCAACGACATCGGCTGAAGCACTCCGACGACAAAGGGCCGCCTTGGGCGGTTCAGCGACCACGCGGGCCGCAACGACGTTGAACGCCGAGCAGGCCTCGAAACGGGTAACGCGGAAGCCGACCCGCCGGAATAACGGGGAAGGCTGCCAGCGGTCGGGAAGCGAGCGACGCGAGCACCGACCGGTTCCGCCGGGGTAATGGCGGCGGCACGTGTGGAAGAGGGGATTGGTCGCAACACGGGAAGCCCTGCCGGTGGCGTGGCACGCGCCAACGGACAGCCCGCGAGGGTCAGGTCGGGCCGGTCAGGGTGGCGGAGAGGTCCGTAGGTACCGAGGAAGCCGGGTAATGCCGGCGGAGGGAAGGGACCTCAGGTGGAAGCGATGGCGAAAGGGAGCAGGCTCACGGGAGTGGCCGAACGGCCTATCACCCCGGAGATGAGCAGGAATGCCGGATGTCATCACATGCACAAGCGAAGGGGACGACCCGAGCGGTCGCCGTCGCCAGGGCGTCAACAGGCCTGACGACGCACCGGCCGGCCGGCTCAAGGGTGCGAGCCTGGTGCCAGGGCTCGCGAGACCCGTCCGCTGGTCGTGACCGGGAAGCCCGTGCGCGAGCCGCATGATTCCACTGGAGAGCCCGGTGCCGGAAATCGGCCCGCCGGGTTGTGTGTCCAGCCAAGGCTGGCCTGTTCAGCGGGAGACAGCCCCGCCGGGGCAAGAATCAGGAGCCCCGTAGCTTGGATAGCAGGGAGGAGGGAAACCAAATTCCTGAAGCCTATCGACAGGGTCTCCCTTGGGGAGATTGCGAGTCATCGGGCCGTAACGTGAAGTGAACGCGGAGGTGGCCTCGAAAGTGTATTCCGAAGGCCGAGCCTGCAACCTGAAGGCGAAGGCAGCATGGGCGGTTGAAACCTGATTGACGCGGCTGACCCACTTCGGCGGGGTGGTAGCGACAGCACGATGACAAGGACAGGCTGAGCAACTGGAGAAGCCCTCCTCGCCCCGGCGCGAAATCGCCGGAGCAAGGTAGGCTCTATAACCGGCAACACCGGGAAGTGAGCCGAAGGCGAGAGGGTGGCGGAGGGGCGTGTAGTAGCGTTGAGGCGGTGTAACTCCCGCGGAGCAAAGGCGCCCTGCTGTTGAACAGTTCTCCGACAACAAGGGAGGCAAGGACGGGATGACAAAGCCGTCCATTGGTTTGCAGGACCTGCGACGGAGAATATATCTCAAGGCGAAGGCTGACCAGAAATGGCGCTTCTGGGGGCTGTACGTTCATGTATGTAAGCCGGAGACGCTCCGGGAGGCCTACGAGATGGCGCGACGCAACGGCGGTGCCGCGGGCATTGACGGTGTGACGTTCGCGGCCATCGAGGAGGCCGGCCTCGAGGCGTTCCTGGATGACATCCATGACGAACTGCACTCCCGAACCTATCGGCCCTCGGCAAACCGGCAGGTGGAGATACCGAAGGATGGGGGCAAAGTCCGCATCCTCGGGATACCCACCATCCGGGACCGTGTGGTGCAGGGGGCGCTGAAGCTGATACTGGAACCTGTCTTCGAGGCTGACTTTCAGGAGGGCTCTTACGGGTACCGGCCAAAACGCACGGCCCATCGGGCGGTGCACCGGGTGACGACGGCGGTCGTAAAGAACAAGACCACGGTGATAGACGTGGACTTGGCGTCGTATTTCGATACGGTTCGACACGACATCCTGCTTGGAAAAGTGGCGATTCGGGTAGACGACGACGAAGTTTTACGGCTGTTGAAGCTCATCCTCAAGGCTGGAGGCAAGCGGGGCGTTCCCCAGGGTGGGGTTATTTCACCCTTGCTCAGCAATCTCTATCTCAACGAGGTGGACAAGATGCTGGAGCGGGCGAAGGACGTCACCCGACAAGGACGCTACCACTACATCGAGTATGCTCGATTCGCCGATGACCGTGCGCCACGAAGGCGCAGAAGGGAGGCCGAGATGGCCGCCTAGCTGCAGCCATGCTGCACGAGGGATGAGGGTAGGCCCCTCGGAGCCGCCCGGCAGGGGGAGGCTCCAAACCGCCGTGCGCTGCTTCGGTCAAGAGCCGGGGTGGCAAGCGTCATACAGGCCGGACGTGTACGCCTGGGCGATCTTGCTGTCGCGAACGGAAACGGCGCGGCGCGACCGCGTCAGGTAGGGTGCAGGGAGACGAAGTGGATGAACCACCGGCAACGTGTCGAAAGCGTAGGGACGGTGTCGAAACCGGGGCGAGTCGTTAACCCGGGACGAGTCCAGTGGGAGCCTGCAGCTTGGCTGGGCGGCACCCGGCATAAAGGTGGCGTGACCCTGCACCAGGCCCTTGTGTGGAACGTGGGAACCTGTCGCCTCGATGTGAAGGGAGAAATCCAAGGGGCCGACCCCCAAGGATGAGAAGCCCGATGCGAGGCACAGGGGCGGAGCGACCCGTACGAGCGATGAAGTCGGGGAAACTCGATGGAGCA
Organism: Vicinamibacterales bacterium; assembly: GCA_965217045.1. Taxonomy (GTDB): domain Bacteria; phylum Acidobacteriota; class Vicinamibacteria; order Vicinamibacterales; family UBA8438; genus JAAXGX01. The sequence goes on from OZ244228.1 coordinate 319,052, forward strand.
AAGGGGTCGCGTCATCCAGCGTGTCCCGACGGTCAACCGCGCGTGCGGGAGGAGCCGTCGAGCCACGCGAAGCCGTTCAGGCTGTTCGCCCATTGGCATCTGCTGGGGGTGACGCTGGCGGCTGGATGATGGGAGCTGTATGAGCGGAGACGTTCACGTACAGTTCTGCGAGCGCCCGGGGGTGAGATTCCCCCGGGCGACTCACCTGGTGATCCTGATCGACGGCTACCGCCGGTGGCGGTGGCTTGAGACGACCGTGTACAAGCGGCTTCTGGAGGAACTGGCCACACTCGACGTGGAACTCAATCGTGACAAGACGCGTCGCGTCGATCTCGCAAAGGGCGAGAGTTTCACCTTCCTTGGGTTCAGCATCCGCCGCGCCTGGACGCAGCGGGGCAAGTGGGGGGTTGCCTGTGTGCCGAAGATAGCGGCACGCACCAAACTCCTGCGACGGCTCAAGGGGGTGATGCGACGACATTGCTCGCAACCGGTTGAAGGGGTCATTGCTCTCATCAACCCAATCCTGCGCGGATGGACGAACTACTTCCGCATAGGACAATCGAGCCGATGTTTCAGTCACGTGAAGGACTGGGTCGAGAAGAAGGTACGGCGACACCTGATGCGACAGCGCGGGCGACTGGGGTTCGGCTGGAAGAGGTGGAGTAGGCAGAAGCTATATGACCGACTCGGGCTGTTCTCCGAATACCGGGTCGTCTATCTGCCGAAAGCGCTCCCGGTTTGAACGGCCACATAACCCTTGAGACGAAGGCAACAGGAAAGCCCAGTGCCGGAAATCGGCATGCTGGGTTTGACGAGGCGGGAGCTGGAAACGTGCCCACGGGAGCCGGACTGAGGCCCGGTGCGAAAGCGCCGGAGGAGCCACCGGACCCTACCGACAGCGCGCCAGCTCTCGACCCTACCGGAGAGCGGGGGGGAGGAAACGTACCCACGGGACTCGGCCTGCGGCCCGGTTGCGAAAGCGCCGGATAAGCCACCGACCCCTACCGGCTACGCGCCTCTCCTCGACTCTACTGAAGCTCGATATTCGGGATCGACAGGGCGTGGCGGGACGACGAACAGGGTTTCGCCATCGTCATTTGGGGGCTGCGAGGGGGTTGCGGGGCGAGCCATGGGGCGATGGCCGGGCGCGGTGAGCCCGAGTGTCGACAGCTTCTCCTGGAGACGGTCCGTATCGTCCCCGAGGGAGCTTGGTGCGGCGGGACGGATGGGCTATCCGGCACGTGCGCCGAGTGCGAGGGCGATGCGCTGCCATGCCTCGCGCTGCGGCGTGGCCCGCGGCAGATGCAGAACGAGCCGGCGGACCGAGCGGACGACCTGGACCCCGAGCTTGAGCAATCGGTCGCGTAGCCACGTCACCTGGGTGCGGGCGCACGCGGTGCCCGCCGCCCGCAGCCGCAGCTCCTGCATCAGCACGTAGGCTGCGGCCGTCAGCAAGACGCGCAGTTGGTTGGCCCAGAACCGGCAGCAGCTCGTGCGGTCGATCTGCAGGCCGTCGAGCAACTCCTTGATCCGGTTCTCGATGTCCCCCCGCGCACAGTAGACCTTCTCGTAGATGAAACGCGGCGTCTGGCGCAGGTTCGTCACCACGAAGCGCGGGTTGTCCCGCGGCGCACGTTCGCCGAGGCGAACCACTTCGGCTTTGATCACCACCCGGCGCTCATGGCCCCAAGTGCGGGCGGCGTAGCGGGTGTCGGTATAGACGTGTGCGGTCTCGCCACTGACCTCGCTCTGCGTGCGCGCCGTCTGCAGCGCCGATTCGGCATGCCGCTCCAAAACCGCATTTTTCGCCATCGCCACCACGTAGTCGAGCCGGGGCTCTGCATCCAGGAAATCGAAGACCTCCGGGGTCGCAAAGCCCCCGTCGAGCCGAACGAGAAACCGCGCCCGCGGAAACGCCGCCCGCAGCAGCGGGAGCAGCCGACACAGCAGCCCGAGGGTCCCGTCGGCGGCCACTGCGTTGCCGGGCCGCAGCACCGCCGCGCACAGATACTGCTCCGCCTCGCGGTCGAAGCTCAGAAACCCGAGCAGCGGCAGATAACACCAGCCGCCATAGTGCCCGTTGAAGAACGTGAGCTGCTGGGCGCCGTGCGTCAGGTCGTCGGTCGGATCCAGATCGATGGTGACGCGCCGCGCCCGCCCGTGCAGGCGGCGCCGATGCCGCTCGATGACGCACGCCGCCAACTCGCGCCCCATCCGGTAGAGCGCGGTGCGGGTCGCGCCGTTCTCGAACCGCGAGATCGTAGGTTGCGACGCCAAGGGCGCGCCGGACACCGGGTCCCGCCCGAGCAGCAGCTTGTGGATGGGGTCGTCGGCCAAGTGGTCGGCATCGTTGCCATCGGGATGACCGCACGCGATGCCGAAGATCCGCTGGCCGATCAGATCCGCGAACGTGTGCCGAATCTTCTCCGCGGCGCGCTTGTCGGCCAGACACTGGGCGAACGCCTTGACCAAGCCGTACACGCGCTCGGCCGCCTTGAGCAGGACGGCGCCGCCGTCGGAACTCGCGTGTTCCTGGTTGAACGTGGCGACGAGGGGCTTGTCGAACAGATCCGGGAACAGAACAGTCTGTGGTATCGTGTGAGGCGTCACGAAGGGGTCTCCGTTGTGGCTAAAACGTTGTGTGCACTACGTTTGTACCACACGGAGGCTCCTGTGTCTCCCCCTCAACCGCACCTTCACGCATAACAGCCCGTGGTGAAACCCCGCGTCGCACCGAGACGGGCGAGGCGCCCGGCTGACAAGGCGTGACGAGGGAGCATATTGGCCATATTCGACCGAGGAACAACGCGGTCAGACGGGATGCATCGCCCGTCGAATGCAGTGGGGCCTTTTGCCACGGGCTGATAATCCGGGCTAAAGAAAAAGGCCCTTTCCTCGAAGAAAAAGGGCCTGACGAGATGGCGCGCCTGGCAGGATTCGAACCTGCGACCCTCGGCTTAGAAGGCCGATGCTCTATCCAACTGAGCTACAGGCGCGTACTTTGGAATCAAGACTTTACAAGCTCTGCCTCGACTCTGCCAGCCGCTAGTGCCAGCCTGATCATGGCCGAGACTGCTCCTGCATCCGGCTGGTCACGTTGCGTGCCTCAGTCGTTCGCGCCCAGCTCGCGGAGCCGTGCCGCGATCTCCGGGCGCGTCGCGCGCAGGCCGTTCGTGCCGGGGACCGGCAGGCTCGACTCGGCGAGGGTCAACGGCGTCTGGCCGTCATCGTTCAACGCGTCGAGATCGGCGCCGTGGGCGGCAAGCATCTCCACGACCGACGCGAAGCCGGCGCGCACAGCGTCGTGGAGTGGGGTGTTGCCTTGGTCGTCGCCCTGATTCACGTCGGCGCCGAGGTCGAGGATGGTACGCGCGAGCTCGAGGGTCAACTGTTCCATGTCGGCCCGCTCCATCTCCGGCTCCGGGGCCCCGACGCGGTTGCGCCGGTTCTCCCGCGCGTTCCGGGAGACGCCCATCGCCGCCTTGAGTGATGACATCCGGTTGGCGGGGGAGACGTGCGGGTCGGCCCCGCGCTCGGCCAGGAGCCGGGCGATCGCCAGTTCCCCGTAGCGCGCCGCGAGCCAGAAAGCGTTGCCGCCCACCGCCTGGTGCCGGATGCTGTAGTCGGCGCTGAACCGGCGCCCCGGGGTGCCCTTCTCCACGACCGCGTTGACGTCCGCGCCGTGATCGAGGAGCGCTTCCGCGAGGGCGACCTCGCTCCGCAGGACCGCGGCGTGAAGCGCGGTGTAGCCGGCGTCGGCGGCGTTCGGGTCGGCGCCGTTCTCGAGGAGATAGATCGCCAGGGGGCCGTGGCCGCTGTGCGCGGTGATGACGAGGGCGCTGGTTCCAGCCGCGGCGGTGTCGTTGACGTCGGCGCCCGCTTCGAGGAGGGCACGCGCCGTCTCCACGTCGCCGTTGCGGGCGACGAAGAGGAGCGGCGTCGAGCCGCCGTGCGCCATGCGGAAGTTGCCGCTCGTATTGGTGTTGCCGGCGGTGTTCTCGAGCTGGTGCCAGACCCGCGAGCGGGCGTGCTCGTCCGCTCCATGCCGGGCCAGCCGGCGCACGACACCGGCGTGCCGCTGCGCGGCCGCCCACATCAGCGCCGTCTGTCCGCGCTCGCGCTCCGCGGCGTTCGGGTCGGCGCCGTGTGCGAGGAGGCGTGCGACCACCGGCAGGCTGCCGCCCCGCGCGGCGCCCATCAACGGCGTCTCGCCCATCCTGAGCGTCACGTTGGGGTCTGCCCCGGCCTCGAGCAGCCGCGCGACGATCGGCGCGCTCCCGTTCGCGGCCGCCAGCCAGAGGGGCGTCGCGCCGAGCGCGTTGGCCGCGTCGACGTCGGCGCCCGCCGCGATCAGCAGCACCGCCGTCTCGGGGTCGTTCCGGTGGGCCGCCCAGTGAAGTGCGGTCGCGCCGTCGCCCTGCGGGACGTTCACGTCGGCGCCCGCTGCGATCAGGGCGCGCACGCGGGCGACGTCGCCCGCCCGGACCGCCGTGGTCAGGTCCGGCTCCATGTGCGCATACGCGAGCGCCGCTGTCGCCAGCATGATGGTCGCCGCTAGCAAGGGCACGAGCCGTTCCGCAGAGGATCTGTGCAGCATGCGGCTATGCTATACCCCAGTCCGCGAGAGCGGCAATGCGGCGGACTCGTTGACGTTGGGCAATCGGGTCGGGGCATCATGATTGACACCTCGCCAGCGTTCGGCGAGACTACCGTGCTCAACGGGTGCTCGCGCGCGACGCGTTTTCTGGGGGTGCGACCGCACCGCCTGAATTCGGGGGAGGGGTATCGAGCCATGATCCGTGCGCGTGGCCGATGGTTGCCGGTCCTGGCTGTAGCGGCCGTCGTTGTGCCCGCGGTGTTCACGTCGGCACGGCCAGCCGTGGCGCGGCAGGAACCCGTTGAGGCGGACGCCGTGCGGCTGCAGCAGACGATCGACCGCTACTGCGTCACCTGCCACAACGACCGCCTTCGCACTGCCGGTCTGACCCTCGACGGGCGCGACCTGTCGCAGGTCGGGGCGCACGCCGAGATCTGGGAGAAGGTCGTCACGAAGCTCCGGACGCGGACGATGCCGCCGGTGGGCCGGCCGCGCCCCGCGGCCGTCACCTACGACGCCCTGGCGGGCTGGCTGGAGTCCGCGATCGACCGCTACGCCGCCGCGCATCCCCACCCGGGACGAACGGAGGCGTTTCACCGCCTGAACCGCGCCGAGTACGCCAACGCTATCCGGGATTTGCTGGCGCTCGACATCGACGTGGCGGCGCTCCTGCCGGCGGACGATATCGACGAGTACGGCTTCGACAACATGGCCGACGTCCTGACGGTCTCGCCGGCCCTGATGGAGCGGTATCTCTCGGCGGGTCGCAAGATCGCCCGGCTGGCGGTCGGGGAGACTCCGCTCGGGCCCGGCACCGACACCTACGAGGTGCCGATCCTTCTGGTGCAGGACGATCGGGTGGGCGACGACGTGCCGTTCGGCTCCCGCGGCGGGATCGGCATTCGCCACTTCTTTCCCGTCGACGGCGAGTATGACCTGGAGATCCGGCTGCACCGGAACTACGTGAACTACGTGCGCGGCATGGGGTCGCGCCACGAGCTGGAGGTCCGGCTCGACGGCACGCTCGTCCGGACCTTCGTCTTCGGCGGCGAGGAGCCGGAGGGGGTGCAGGCGCCGGCCAGCTACGCGGGCAACCAGTTCGGTGATCCGGCCTGGGAAGAGTACCTGCTCTACGCCGACGCCAACATGCGGGCGCGGTTTCAGGCGACGGCCGGCCCGCACGTGGTCAGCGTCGCGTTCGTGCGGCGCTTCACGGAGCCGGAGGGCGCGCTCCAGCCGCGCCAGAGCATCTTCGCGGTGGCCGTCAACGAGATGCGGGACGGCTACACGGCCGTCGAGCACGTGGCGATCGGCGGTCCCTACGCCAGCACCGGTCCGGGCGACACGCCGTCGCGGCGCACCCTGTTCACCTGCCGGCCTGCGCGCGCGGCGCCGGCGGACGAGGAGGCCTGCGCGCGGGAGATCCTGACCTCGCTTGCGCGGCGCGCCTACCGCCGTCCGGTCGATGCGGGGGATCTCGCGACGCTGATGGACTTCTACCGCGCCGGCCGCGGCGACGGCAGCTTCGACGCCGGCGTCCAGCTCGCGCTCGAGCGTGTGCTGATCGCGCCCGACTTTCTCTTCCGGGTCGAACGCGATCCGGTCGACATCGAGCCCGCCACCACCTACGTGCTGACCGACCTCGAGATGGCGTCGCGGCTGTCGTACTTCCTGTGGTCGAGCGGGCCGGACGAGGAACTCCTCGCCCTTGCCGAGCAGGGCCGGTTGAGCGACCCGGAGGTGCTCGGCCGCCAGGCGCGCCGGATGTTGGCCAATCCCCGTTCGAAGGAGTTCGTGCGCAACTTCGCGGGCCAGTGGCTCTACCTGCGCAATCTGCGGGGCGTCATGCCGGACGCGCTGGTCTTTCCGGAGTTCGACGAGAACCTGCGGGAGGCGTTCCGGCAGGAGACCGAGCTGTTCGTCGAGAGCCTGATTCGCGAGGACCGCAGCGTCCTCGACCTGCTCGCGGCCGACCACACGTACGTGAACGAGCGGCTCGCCCGGCACTACGGCATGCCGGGCATCTACGGCAGCCACTTCCGGCGGGTGCGGCTCGACCCGGAGATGGCCGCGCGGCGCGGCGGCATCTTCGGCCACGGCAGTCTCCTCACCGTGACGTCGTACCCGAACCGGACGTCGCCGGTGCTGCGGGGCAAGTGGGTCCTGACCAACATCCTCGGAACGCCGCCGCCGCCGCCGCCCGCCGACGTGCCGGACCTGCCGGATCGCGGCGAGGACGGGGGCCCGGCGACGGTGCGCGAGCGGCTGGCGCGCCATCGGGAGAGCCCGGCTTGCTCGGTCTGCCATGCGCCGATGGACCCGCTCGGGCTGGCCCTCGAGAATTACGACGCCGTCGGCAAGTGGCGCGCGGCGGGCGAGACCGATCAGCCAATCGACGCCTCGGGCAATCTGCCCGACGGCACCGCGTTCGAGGGTCCGACCGGGCTGCGGGCGCTGCTGCTGGAGCGGCGGGAGCTGTTCATCGGGACCCTGACGGAGAAGCTCCTGGCGTACGCACTCGGGCGGGGACCGGAGTACTACGACCGCCCGACGGTGCGCGCCATCACCCGTACTGCGGCGGCAGAGGACTACCGTTGGTCGGCGATCATCGTCGGAATCGTGCAGAGCAAACCGTTCCGCATGCGGAGGTCAGAGCCATGATCATCACCAGGAAGGCGATTCCCCGCCGTACCGCGCTGCGGGGATTGGGCGCGTCGCTCGCGCTACCGCTGCTCGACGGCATGGTGCCGGCGTTCGCGGCGAATCGGAAGACGGCGGCGGCGCCGGTGAAGCGGCTCGGGGTCGTCTACGTTCCGAACGGGATGATGATGAACCACTGGACGCCGCGCACCGAGGGGGCCAAGTTCGACTTTCCGACCGTCCTCAAGCCGCTCGAGCCGTTCCGCCGGCACATCGAGGTGCTGTCGGGCATGCACGGCGTCGACGGCGAAGGCCCGCACGCCCGCTCCTCGACGCGGTTCCTCACCGGCGTCGGGGCGAAGCCCGACAACGGCTCGGACCTGTCGGCCGGGGTCTCGATGGACCAGCTTGCGGGCCGAGTCCTGGGACGCGAGACGCAGCTTGCGACGCTCGAGCTCGCGCTGGACGGGCGCGACTTCGCCGGCTCGTGCGACGACGGCTTCAGTTGCGCCTACACGAACACGATCGCGTGGGCGAACGATACGACGCCGCTGCCGATGGAGAACAACCCGCGGATCGTTTTCGAGCGTCTCTTCGGCGACAGCGGCAGTACCGACCCGGCCATCCGGAAGGCGCGGCTCCGCAAGGACGCCAGCCTCCTCGATTCGGTCACCGAGCGGGCCGGCGACCTGTCGCGCGAGCTCGGTGCGCGTGACCGCGCCAAGCTGGGCCAGTACCTCGAGGCCGTCCGCGACATCGAGCGGCGCATCCAGATGGCGGAGGCGCAGAGCGGGCGCGAGCTTCCGGTTGTCGATCAGCCGGCCGGGATTCCCGGCACTCTCGGCGAGCATGCCAGGCTGATGTTCGACCTGCAGGCGCTCGCCTACGAGACGGACCTGTCGCGCGTGGTCACCTTCATGATGGGCCGCGAGATCACCGGCCGCACGTACGCCGAGATCGGGGTGCCCGATGCCCACCATCCGATTTCGCACCACCAGCGCGACCCGGCCAAGCTGGCCAAGCTGACCAGGATCAACCAGTACCACGTGCAGCTCTTCGCGGAGTTCCTGGCGCGGCTCGAGGCGACGCCGGACGGGGACGGAACGCTGCTCGACCACTCGATGATCGTCTACGGCGCCGGCATGGCCGACAGCAACGCGCATGCGTCGCAGGACCTGCCGATCCTGCTCGCCGGCGGCGGGGCGGGGACCGGCGGCCGCCACGTCCGCTACTCGGAGGACACGCCGCTCGCGAACCTGCACCTCAGCCTGCTCGACAAGCTGGGCGTGCCGGCCGAGTCGCTCGGACACGCGAACGGGCGGCTGCCGCTCGATCCGCTGGCCGTGTAGCCCGCCGCCAGGCGTCGTCCGGCCGGTCGACGAGTGGGCCTCGTCGACCATCACCGTCATGGTCTGCGCGCCACCGCGTCGGACGCGACCGTCTGGCGGCGGACGTGCGCCGCCAGACTCCGCAGCGGGAGAGCGTCGCGCAGGGGGGTAGAATTACCTGGGAACTGAGACGAGCGTGCCCAATGCGTCCGCCCCTATCGGCATCGTCGGGGCCGGGGCCGTCGCAACGGCGCTCGGCTGTCGGCTGCACGCGGCGGGCGCGCCGGTCGTGGCGCTCGCGAGCAGGACCCTTCCCGCGGCCAGGCGCGCCGCCGCCGCCATCGACGCATCCGTTCAGGTCGTATCCTGCGCCGCCCTCCCGCGTCACGCGCAGCGGATCATCGTCGCGGTGACCGACGGCGGCATCGGTCCGGTCGCCGCCACGCTGGCCGCGGCGGGCATGCGCGGCATCGTGCTGCACACCAGCGGAGCCGGCGGCCTGGCGCCCTGCGAGCCGCTCCGGGCAGCCGGGGTCGCGTGCGGCGTGCTGCATCCGCTCCAGACCGTGGTGCGGCGGGAGGGGGGCGCCGGCTCCCTGCGTGGGGCTGCATTCGGCGTGGCAGGCGATGGGCCAGCCGTCGAGTGGGCCAGGACGCTGGTCGGGCATCTCGGCGGCGTGGTGCTGGAGCTTCACGCGGGTGACCTGGCGGCGTATCATGCCGGGGCCGTGATGGCCAGCAACGCCTTGATCGCCGCCATCGATGCCGCGCTCGCTCTCCTGACCCAGGCCGGAATCGAGCGGGACCCCGCCTTGAGGGCCCTCGGGCCGCTGTGCCGCGCGAGCGTCGAGAATGCGTTGCGGCTGGGGCCGGTCGGCGCGCTGACGGGCCCGGTGGCGCGCGGCGACACGGTCACGTTCGCGGCGCACCTGACCGCCGTCGACCGCGGCCCGGACAGCGTGGCGGCCCTGTATCGGGCAACGGCACGCCACCTTCTCTCGCTCGCGCGCGAGCGAGAGCTTCCGCCTGCAGCCGCGCGGTCGATCGCGCGGTTGCTCGAAGCCTGAGACGGGAGGGTCATCATGGCGCCGGCACGGGTTCGAATCACCGAGCTGCGGCGGAAGAAGCTGGCAGGCGAGAAGATCGTCATGCTGACCGCCTACGACACCCCGACGGCGCGCCTGCTCGACGGTGCCGGCGTCGACGTCGTCCTCGTCGGCGACTCCGTGGGAATGGCCGCGCTGGGCCACGACAGCACCCTGCCGGTGACGCTCGACGCCATGGTGCACCACGCGAGCGCGGTGAGCCGGGGCGTCGAGCAGGCGCTGCTGGTCGCCGACATGCCGTTCCTGAGCTATCAGGTGACGGTGCCCGACGCCATCCGCAACGCCGGCCGGCTGCTGCAGGAGGGCGGTGCCGCGGCGGTGAAGGTGGAGGGCGGCCGGCCGATCGCCGAGGTGGTGCGGCGCCTCGTCGAGATCGGCATTCCGGTCATGGGTCACCTCGGCGTGCGCCCCCAATCGGTGCACCAGCTGGGCGGTTACGCGCGGCGCGGTGCGGAGGCGCGGGAGGCGGACGAGATCGTTGCCGACGCACTGGCCCTGGAGCAGGCCGGCGCTTTCGCCCTCGTGCTCGAGTCGATCCCGGCGGCGCTCGGCCGCACTATCACCCAGCGGCTCGGGATTCCGACGATCGGCATCGGCGCCGGACCCGATTGCGACGGCCAGGTGCTGGTCACCTCCGACATGCTCGGTCTGCTGGAGCAGGTCCCGCCGTTCGTCAAGCGCTATGCCGAGCTGGGGCACGCCATCCAGACCGCGGCGCGGGAATTCGCGGCCGATGTGCGGGAGGGGCGGTTTCCCGCCGCCGCCCAGCCCACCGCCCGCCCGCTGACCGAGCGAGATGTCTCTTGAGCTCGCCGACACCATCGCGTTGCTGCGCGGGCGGCTGCGGCCGGCGCGGGCCGCGGGCGCTGCCATCGGCCTGGTGCCGACCATGGGGGCGCTGCACGCCGGTCATTTCGCCCTGATCGATCGGGCTAGCCACGAGTGCCGCTGCGTCGTCGTCAGCATTTTCGTCAACCCCCTCCAGTTCGACCGGCAGGACGACCTGCGGCACTACCCGCGCACGCTGCCGGCCGATCTCGATGCCTGCCGCGCACGCGCCGTCGACCTGGTGTTCGCCCCGGGCGAGGGCGAGATGTATCCGGCGCCGCCCGCCTGCACCGTCGAGGTCGCCCGGCTCGCGGATCACCTCTGCGGGAACCACAGGCCCGGCCACTTCAACGGCGTGGCGACCGTCGTGCTCAAGCTGCTGCAGATCGTCCAGCCGGCGCGCGCCTACTTCGGCGAGAAGGACGCGCAGCAGCTGGCGGTGATCCGCCGCCTCGTGCGCGACCTGAACGTGCCGGTCGACATCGTCGAGGTACCGGTCGTGAGGGAAGCCGACGGCCTGGCGGTCAGTTCGCGGAACGCGCATCTGAGTCCCGGCGAACGTCAGGTGGCGGCGGCGTTGTATCGGGCGCTGTGCTGCGGACAGCGGCAGATTGCCGCTGGCGAGACCGCTGCCGCCGCGATCCGGGAGCGGGCGGCTGCCAGCGTGCCCGACGACGCGCGGCTCCGCCTGGAGTACCTCGAAGTCGTCGATCCGGAAGAGATGCAGCCGGTCCGGACGATCGCGGGGCCGGTACGTATCGCCGGCGCCCTGTGGGTCGGCGCCACGCGGCTCATCGACAACGTCCTGTGCGCGCCGGTGCCCTCCCGCTAGAACACCGCGATCGGGTTGATGGGCGATCCGGTGCCCCTGGGGACACGGACCGGGCTCGCCATGAACAGGAACTCCCAGCGACCGAGGCGGGCCGCGGTCTCCGCGGCCGCCTCGAGGTCGAGGTTGTCGAACAGGTTCATGCCGCGCGCCACGACGGTGAACTTGTGGATGACCGTCACGTCGAGTCCGGGGATGTTGTCGCGCAGCTCGTGGGCGGTGTCGCTGCCGAACAGGGCGACGTCGCGCTCGGCCAGCAGCGGCAGGAACGACGCGTCCATCCCGGCGTTGCCGCCACCCTCGGCGCTCCGCCGCGCCCAGCGGCCCGTGCGGATCAGCAGGACGTCACCCGCCTCGACCCGGACGCCGGTCCGCTCCTCCCACTCCTCGATGTCCTGGCGGTAGACGCGGGTGCCCGGCGCCAGGTAGGGCACGCCCCGCAGGCGCGGAACGTCGACGAGCACTGCCTTCGTGACGACGCCGTTCTGCAGGCCGGTGATCCCCAGGTGCTCGCAGCCCGCGGCGGTCACCGTCGCCCGCATGTCGTGGCCGTTGTAGATCTTGCCGTCGTAGACTACGTGGCAGACGGCGTCGAGATGCGTGAAGAACCCGCCGTGGTAGTCGATGTCAAGCCGGTCCCGGATGCGATCGGGATCGAACGAGATGATCATGTTCAGCCTGAACGGCCGGTTCGGGTCGCTGCCCAGCTCGTCGGCGACGTCGTGTCCGAGCGAGACGGCCTCGCCGGTTTCGACGAGGGCCGCCGCCTGCTGGCGCTTGGCCGGCGTGATCAGATTGGCCGCCCCGATCTGATCGTCCGTCCCCCAGCGGCCCCAGTTCGACAGCTCGGTCATCCACTGCTCGAACTGCTCCTGCGTCGCGCCGGGAGCGTTGGTCGCGCGGAGGTCCGACTGGCCGTACGTGGTATACCCTGTGAGACCGAGCAGGGCGAGGGCGATCGAAGCGGCAAACCTCGTCATCGTCTGGGTTCTCCTGATGAGGCGGCGGCGTAGCGCCGCGGCCCGGAAGCTATCACGAATCGCCCGGTCCATCAACGGCCGCCACGGCTCCCGTCACGGGTCGCATCGGGGTGACGCCGCTGTTCCGATTGTGGTAAGAGAAGGGGTCCGAACACCGCCCGACCTCTCGAGCAGGGGATAGGAGATACAGGAGATATTCGATGTCCATGACACAGAAAAGCAGCCGTCGCGACGTACTGAAGGGCAGCCTCGCATTGGCCGGAATGGGCATGTTCGGGGTCCCGGAATGGGCGTTGCCGGCTCTCGCGCAGGGCGAGACCGTCGTGCCGTTCACGGATCTGCCGGACGTGATCAACTGGCGGCGGACGCCCGACCGGCGCATGCTCGACATCCGGACCATCGACAGCGTCTACACGCACCGGGACGAGTTCTTCACGACGCAGCACTATGGACACCCTGAGATCGACATCGCGACGTACCGCCTCGAGGTCTCCGGCCTCGTCGACCGGCCGCTGTCGCTGTCGATCAACGAGATCCGGGCGCTGCCCAGCCGCAACCTCGTCTTCGGCTTCGAGTGCTCGGGCAACCGCGGGCCGATCAACGGCCTCTCCAGCAACGGACTGTGGACCGGCGTGTCGCTGCGCACGGTGCTGGAGCGCGCGGGCGTGCAGAACCCCGCCCGGGAGTTCGTCTTCCTCGGGGCCGACCACGGCGAAGAGGACGTGGAGTTCCGCGGCCGGACCTACCCGGTGGACCAGCAGTACGGCCGCAGCCTCCCGCGCGACAAGGCGCTGTCGCCCGAGCCGCTGCTGGCGTACGCGCTGAACGGCGAGCCGCTGACGCCGTTCCAGGGCTTCCCGCTGCGGCTGATCGTCCCCGGCTGGTACGGCGCGCCCAACGTGAAGTTTCTGGCGGAGATCCATGTGCAGGAGGACGCGTACCTCGGGAAGTACCAGGCCCGCTGGTACCGCACCCTGAAGGGCGAGATGGTCAACGGCGAGATGAAGTGGAAGGAAACGGCCATCACCCGTATGCGGCTCAAGTCGTTCATTGCGCGCGTCAGCACCGACGGCAGCCGGCACCAGGTGTTCGGCGTGGTGCTCAACGACGGCACGCCCATCCGCTCGGTGGAGGTGAAGGTGGACGACGGGGGGTGGCAGCCCGCGACGCTGAGCTCGTCCACCCGCAGCCAGTACGGCTGGAAGTTCTTCACCTGCGACTGGCAACGCGCGACGCCGGGCGAGCACACCGTCGTCTCACGCGTGACGGACGTGAACGGCCAGGTCCAGCCGACCGCCGAGGAGCTGGAGGTCAAGATGACCTTCCTGGAGCACAACGCCCAGCACCCCCGCACGGTGCTGATCGGGTAGCGGCTGGTCGGGTAGCCCGCGGTCGCGGGCTACCCGACGCGGAGCCGCTGACGCAGCGGTTCGGCAGCATGCCACGGACGCGAAGCGGCCCGACCTGCGGGATCGTCGTTTCGGCCATCCTCGTCCCCGCCTGCGTCCCGGCGCCTGTTGCCGAGCGTGAGCCGCGCGGGCGTTCGAGCTCGCAGCCCCGATCCCGCCCCCGACCCGCCGGGAGAATCACCGGACCGCGGAAACGATGTGCGCACGGCACGCGTCGTGCGCTGATGACAGGAGCGAGGAGAAGGGACCATGCGCGATCGATGTTCCGTTGGGCTGTCCGCCGTACTCGCGATGTCGATGCTCGCGCCGGTGGTGGTGTCGGGCCAGACCGCGGCAACCGCGACGGCAGGCGGGGCGTCGTACCGCACGGCGTGGGGCGATCCCGACTTGCAGGGGACGTGGACGAACACGACCACGACGCCGCTGCAGCGTCCTGCGGACCTGGCGGCCAAGGAATCCCTGACCGCTGAAGAGCACGCCGTGCGGGACCGGCAGGTCGCCCTCAGCGTCGACCTCGACAACCGCTACCGCCCGGCCCGTGAGGGGACGCCGGTTTCGGTCGGCGCCTACAACAACTACTGGATGGAGCGGGGGACGCTGGGCACGCGAACCTCGCTGATCATCGACCCGCAAGACGGCCGCCTGCCGCCGATGACATCGGACGAGCGGGATCTGCAGAGCCGGGGCCGGTTCTCCACGTATTCGAGCAGCCGATTCGACTCCGTGGACGACTTCAACGCCCTGGACCGTTGCATCTCCCGGGGCATACCCGGGGCGATGATGCCCGGCTTCTACAACCACAACTACCAGATTTTGCAGACCCCGGACCACGTCGTCATCTTCGTCGAGATGGTCCATGATGCACGCATCATCCCGCTGGACGGGCGTTCCCACGCGCCCGAGGCGGTCCGTCAATGGATGGGCGACTCGCGCGGCCGCTGGGAAGGTGACACCCTCGTCGTCGAGTCGACGAACTTCAACGACAAGGCGAACGGCCGGCAGGAGCTCGGCCACACGCAAGGGGGCGGCACCGTCTTCGGCGGCGACGAGAACCTGCGGCTGATCGAGCGCTTCACCCGCGTGAGCGCCGACACCATCGACTACGAGTTCACCGTGGTCGATCCGACGGTGTGGGAGGCGCCCTGGACGGCGTCGCTGCCCATGACCGCCCTCGACGGCCCGCTGTTCGAGTACGCCTGCCACGAAGGCAACTACGCGCTGGAGAACATTCTCACCGGCGCTCGCGTCGCGGAGCAGACAGCCCGGTAGCGCCAAACAGCCTTCCGTCTATAATGCGGGCCTCAAGGAGGCGCGACCATGAAACGTGGCACCACCGTCTGCGTGTTCGGCGGGCTCGTCGTGGCATTCGTAGCGTTGATCTACGCGCAGCAGGCCGTCGAGGAGGCCGCTCGCGCCTCCGCGCCGCCGGCGGCCCAGGCCGGGGGAGGCTACCAGGTCGATCCGTTCTGGCCCCGGGAGCTGCCCGACAACTGGCTGATGGGCCACGTGATCGGCGTGGCGGTCGACTCGCGGGACCACATCTGGGTGCTCCACAGGCCGGGGTCGCTGAGCGCGCGGGAGCGCGGCGCGGCCGACGATCCGCCGACGTCCGACTGCTGCGTGCCGGCGCCGCCGGTCATCGAGTTCGACGCGGCGGGCAACGTCGTGCAGGCCTGGGGCGGGCCGGGCGAGGGCTACGAGTGGCCGTCGAGCGAGCACGGCATCTTCGTCGACTTCAAGGACAACGTCTGGATCGGCGGCAACGGCGACGACGACGGGCTGGTGCTGAAGTTCACCCGCGACGGCACGTTCCTGCTGCAGATCGGCACACCGGGCGAGACCGGCGACAGCCACGACATCGAGCGGATGCACTCGCCGGCCGACATCGGCGTGGATCCCGAGGCGAACGAGGTCTACGTCGCGGACGGCTACACGAACCGGCGCGTCATCGTGTTCGACGCCGACACGGGCGAGTACAAGCGTCATTGGGGCGCCTACGGGCGGCCGCCAGACGATGGCCCGCTGGCGCGCTACGACCAGAACGCCGATCCCTCGCCGATCTTCGGCGACACGGTCCACTGCGTGATCCTCTCGAACGATGGCTTGGTGTACGTCTGCGACCGGATGAACCACCGCCTGCAGATCTTCGAGAAGGACGGGACCTTCGTGTCGGAGGGATTCATCGGCCGGGAGACGGCCGGGGCCTCGGTCTGGGACATCGATTTCTCGCACGATGACAATCAGTCGTTCCTCTACAACGCGGACGGCGGCAACCACTACCTGTGGGCCGTGCGCCGGGAGGGGCTCGAGACGGTCGATCGGCTCGGGCGGCGGGGGCGGAACGCCGGCTACTTCGAGAGCCCCCACTCGGTGGCGATCGACTCGCGGGGCAACCTGTACATCGGCGAGACGCTCGATGGCCGGCGCATGCAGAAGTTCGTCCTGACCGGCGGCGCGCAGTAGCGGCGACGACGGCGGCTGGCGTCGCCGCCGCCCGCCTGTGGCGTGCGGCGGCGACCCGGTGCCATCCGTTGACAGCATGCAGGCATGAAGGTAGGGTCTGGCGGTGACCCCGATCGACCGGCTGGTCCTCGACACGAGCGCGTACTCACGTTGCTGAAACCGGACGAACCGCCTCGGATATGAGCCCGCCGCAGGGCCGCGATTGTCTAGAACATCACGATCGGGTTCACCGGGCTGCCGGTGCCGCGGGTAGCCTTGAGCGGCAGTACCATGAGCAGGAACGCGTAGCGCCCTTCCTCCGCGCACGCGTCGGCCAGCGGCTCGAGCAGGGCGTTGTCGATCAGCGCCACCCCGTAGTTGAACAGCACGCCGTGGACCGGGAAGGCCAGTCCGTACGGATCCGGCCTCGAGTCCATCATGTCCCAGCTGAGGAGCGACACGTCGTGATCCCGGATGAACCTGGCGCAGGTGACGCTCAGGCCGGGCCGGTCCCCGCCGCCGTACGCGTTGCCGGCGCGCACGTACGCCTCCCGGCCGCTGTGGACCAGGAGCGCGTCGCCCGGCTCGACCTCGACGCCCTGGGCCTGCGCGATCTCCTCCAGCTCCCAGCCCTGCACGGGCCGCTCCGGCGTGACGTGCGGCTCGCCCCGGTGGCGCGGCACGTCGAGCAGCACGCCGCGGGTGATGATGCCGTCACCCCATGCGTCGATCGCGCCGAACGCGGCGCCCTGCGTGGTCACCTCGGCGTCGGGATCGCGGCCCTGCCACATCCCGTCGCTGTCCCACATGTGGCAGAGCGCGTCGATATGGGTCATGGCCTGCCCGTGGTAGATGAAGCCGTAGTAGTCGACGACGGCGCCGGAGCCTCCAGGACGGGAGCTCTTGCGGAGGAAGTGCTGCTCGGGCTCGAAGGCGCGGCTTAGCGAGACCTTGCGGCCGCTGGCGACGAGTGCGGCCGCCGCGGCGCTCTTCTCGGGCGTGATGAGGTTGACGGCGCCCTTCTGGTCGTCGTCTCCCCAGCGTCCCCAGTTCCGGCGGTCCGTGTACCACGACTCGACCTCGGCCTGCGTGGGCATTCGCGGATCCGACTGCCCGGCGGGCGCCGCGCGTGCGGCGGTGGCGGCGGCCCGTGCATGCCGCGCGAGGAGCTCGGCGGGGGAGAACGCGTTGGGGGCCTGTCCGCCGCCGGCGTGCAATCCGTTCGAACCTAGGGCTCGCGCGCCACCCGCGATCCCGGCGCCGCCCGCCGCCGCACCGACCGCTGTCAGAAACCGTCGTCGTGATGTGGCCATCGTCTGCCCCTTTTCTACCTCGCCCTTGCGCCGCCGGTGCGCGCTGCCCGGAGGACGGCGGCATGCAGCGGGCGCGAGCGGTCCATGCTACCGCAGCCGGATGCCGGTTGCCACGCCCGGTTCGGCCGCGCTCGCAACCCCGTGCGGATCGGCCACGGGGGACATACAATAGAGGCACGACGAACCGGGAGGAGACAACATGAGCGGACGCACACACGCGCCACGGCGGAGGCGTTCACGGCCTTGGCTGGCAGTCGCCCTTGTCGGCGCCGCGCTGGCCGTGGGTACGGCGATGCCGGCGGCCGAGGATCCCGAGGGCTACATCAGCGGGGTGGTCGAGAGCAGCGCCGGCCCCGAGGCCGGGGTCTGGGTCATTGCCGAGACGGACGACCTCGACACGAAACTCGCGAAGATCGTCGTGACCGACGACGACGGCCGCTTCGTGCTGCCGCAGCTGCCCGACGCCACCTACGACGTCTGGGTGCGCGGCTACGGCCTCGTCGATTCCGAGAAGGTGCAGCTCTCGCCGCCGCTCGACGATGTCGCCCTCGAGGCCGTCGTGGCGCCCGACGAGCGGGCCGCCGCCCAGTACTACCCGGGCAACTACTGGTACTCGCTGATCGAGCCGCCCGCGCCGAGCGAGTTTCCGGGCACCGGGCCCGAGGGCAACGGGATTTCGCCGGCGCTCAAGAGCCAGGCGGCGTGGGTCGACAACATGAAGCAGGGCTGCCAGCTCTGCCATCAGCTCGGCAACACCGCTACCCGTGTGGTGCAGCACCGCGACGACTTCGACTCCGCCGCGGAGGCCTGGGACCACCGCGTGCAGACGGGGCAGCGCGGCAACCAGATGAGCGCGGCGATGGACCGCTTCGGCCGGGCGCGCGGCGTCGCCATGTTCGCCGACTGGACGGAGCGGATTGCCACCGGCGAGCTGCCCCCGCGGCCCCCGCGGCCCGAGGGGATCGAGCGGAACCTGGTCGTGACGCTATGGGATTGGGGCACCGACAGCTCCTTCATCCACGACGAGATCACGACCGACAAGCGGAACCCCACGCTCAACGGCGGCGGGCCCGTGTACGGCGTCTCGGCGGGACACGGCACGCTGACCGTCGTCGACCCGAACGACAACACCGCCGTCGAGCTCAAGATCCCCGTGCGGCCGGAGGATCAGGACAGCGTGACGTCCCGCTTCCCGCAGATGCAGGTGCAGCCCTCCTACTACTGGGGCGAGCAGCTGCTCTGGGGGCGCGGCGGTTCCGACGGCCACGAGAACGCCTCCGATCCGCACAATCCGATGATGGATGCGCAGGGGCGCGTGTGGATGACGTCGAAGGTGCGCAACCGGCCCAACCCCGACTGGTGCCGCGAAGGTTCGTCCAACAAGTACGCTGAGTACTGGCCGATCGACGCGAGCGGCCGGCAGGCGTCGTACTACGATCCCGAAACCGGGTGGTTCGAGCTGATCGACACCTGCTACGGCACGCACCACCTGCAGTTCGGCGAGGACGCGAACGACACCCTCTGGTTCAGCGGGGACACCAACACCATCGGCTGGATCGATACGAAGCTGTACGACGAGACCGGCGACGAGCAGCTGTCGCAGGGCTGGTGCCCGACCGTCATCGACACGAACGGCGACGGCCGCATAACCAAGCCATGGAACGAGTCGGGACAGGAGGAGCACGATCCCGCCCGCGACACGCGGCTCAACGGATTCGGCTACGGCATCATCGCCAGCTCGATCGACGACTCGGTCTGGATCACGCGGACGGGGCCGTTCCCCGGCCGCCTGGTGCGCCTCGAGCGCGGCGACAATCCGCCCGCCAGTTGCATCGCCGAGGTCTACGAGCCGCCGTCCATCGAGAACCCCGACCTCGACCCGGCGCAGACCGGCTCGGCCCCGCGCGGCATCGACGTGGACCGCAACGGCGTCATCTGGACGGCGCTGTCGGGCAGCAGCCACATGGCGAGCTTCGACCGGCGCAAGTGCCGGGTGACGAGCGGGCCCGAGGCCACGGGGCAGCACTGCCCGGAGGGCTGGACGCTCTATCCGGTGCCCGGCCCGCAGATGAAGGGGGTCGAGACGCCCGGCAGCGCCGATTTCCACTACTACAGTTGGGTGGACCAGTACAACACGCTCGGACTGGGCGAGAACATGCCAATCGCGAACGGCTCGACATCGGACGCGCTCCTGGTCCTGGATCCCGACAGCGGCGAGTGGACCATTCTGCGCGTGCCGTATCCGATGGCGTTCTACTCGCGGGGGCTCGACGGCCGGATCGACGATCCCGACGCGGGCTGGAAGGGCCGCGGCCTCTGGGCCAACTACGGCTCGAACTACATCTGGCAGACGGAGGGCGGCAAGGGCACGCGCAGCAAGATGGTGCGCTTCCAGCTGCGGCCCGACCCGCTCACCAGGTAGCCGAGACGTGCCCGAGCAGGCCGGCATCCGGTCGATTCTCCTGGCCCTGGCGGCCGCCGCGGTCGTGGCCGGCGGCCCGCCCGGGCTCGCCCAGTCGGAGCACGGGCGGGTCCCGGGCGGCGCCGACTGGGCGTTCATCGGCGGCGACTGGGCGAACTCGCGGTACTCGACGCTCGACGCGATCGACACGCGCAACGTGGGCCGGCTCGGTGCGGCCTGGTCGTTGGCGTTCGACGGCGGCGCCTCGACGCGCGCGACCCCGGTGGCGGCCGGCGGCGTCCTGTCCATCGGGTCCGGCACCCGGCTGTACGCGATCGACGGAGCGACGGGCGAGTCGCTCGGGACGGTGCGCCCCGACGAGGACGCGCCCGCCGATCTCGAGGCGGCCGGCATCGGCGACATTCTCAACGCGGGGCGGGCCATTCCCTCTCCGCCGGGCGTGGCGGTCGGCGGGGGCAAGGTCTTCATCGGCCTGATGGACGGCCGGGTCGCGGCGGTGCAGTCGGGCTACGTGCGGATGGAGCAGCCCGGGACGTTCACCTGCCACTGCGAGGATCACCCGTGGGCGATGGGGCAGATACAGGTCGAGCCATGAACAGCCTGGCAACCCGGCGGTGGCGGGGCGGTGGCAGGTGGCTGCCGGCGGCGCTGGCGGTGGGCGTGCTCGCCGCCTGCGTGGCCGACGAGGCGCCCTCGGCAGACCCGCCGAACGAGGCCGCGTCCGCGCCTCCGGCGCCGTACCACATCTACGTCACGAACGAGTACTCGGGCGACCTGACCGTGATCGCGGGCGGGACCAACGAGGTGGTCGCGACGATTCCGCTCGGCAAGCGTCCCCGCGGCGTCAGGGTGGCGCCGGACGGCGCGCGGCTGTTCGTCGCCCTGAGCGGGTCCCCGCCGTCTCCGCCGGGGACCGACGAGAGCACCCTGCCGCCGCCCGATCGGGCGGCGGACGGCATCGGCGTGGTCGACCTCGCGAGCGGTGAGATGACCGGCATGGTTCGCGCCGGCACGGATCCCGAGCAGGTCGCCGTCAGTGCCGACGGCACCCGCCTCTACGTGGCCAACGAGGACTCGGGCGAGGTGACGGTCGTCGACACCGCGACCGGCGAGGTCCTGGCCGCGCTGCCGGTCGGCGGCGAGCCCGAGGGGGTGCGCATCAGCCCGGACGGCGGCGTCGTCTACGTCACGTCCGAGGACGAGAACCGGGTGTCGGTCATCGATACGGCCGCCAACGAGGTTGTGGCCGGCTTCGAAGTCGGCGCGCGGCCGCGCGCCTCGGCGTTCGCGCCGGACGGCAGTCGGGCCTACGTGACCGCCGAGAACGGCGGCACGGTCCACGTGGTCGACACGGCGGTGCACGAGGTGCTGCACACGATCGAGCTCAGCGGCGAGCTGGTACGGCCGATGGGCGTCGTCGTCTCGCCGGACGGGACGCGCGTCTACGTGACGACCGGCCGCGGCCGGACGGTCGTCGCGATCGACGCGGCGACGCGGGAGCCGGTCGCCTCGGTGGAGGTGGGCGACCGGCCGTGGGGCATTGGGGTGACGCCCGACGGCCGCTATCTCTACACGGCGAACGGCCCGTCGAACGACGTCAGCGTGGTGGACACCGCATCGATGACGGTCGTTGCCACGGTGGCGGCCGGCGAGCGCCCCTGGGGCGTCGCCATCGTCGGCGAGTGATTCGGTTGCGGCGCGGCGGGCCGCCCGACATCGCAGCTGCACTGCGCGAGGCGGGATGACCGGCGGGAGGCGCGGCCAGTGAGCGAATCCGACTTCGACGTGACGCTGGGTATCGAGGAGGAGTTCTTTCTCGTCGATCCCGAGACGCGCGATCTGCTATCGGACCCGGACCGCGGCATCTTCGAGATGTGCGAGCGGAACCGGGGACCGCACAAGGTGGTCGTCGAGTTTCTCCGGTCCCAGATCGAAACCAACACGCCCGTTTGCCGCTCCGTGGGCGAGGTGCGCGACGCGTTGCGCGCGGCCCGGCAGGTGGTGGTCGACGAGGCATCCGCGCATGGCGCCGCGGTGATGGCCGCCGCGACACATCCCTTCGCCGCGTGGGAGGAGCAGATGCCCACGCCCAAGGAGCGCTACGAGCGGTTCGCGATCACGTTCCAGGAGAGCGTGCGGCGGCTGATCGTCAGCGGCATGCACATCCACGCGGGCTTCGGCAGTCCCGACGAGCGCATCCGCGTCATGACTGCGCTGCGCCCCCACCTGCCGCTGCTCCATGCGCTGTCGGGCTCGTCGCCGTTCAACGCCGGCCGCGAGACCGGGTTCAAGTCGTACCGGCTGACCATCATGGGCGCGTTGCCGCGCACCAGCGTGCCCGGTCCGCTGCGGTCCGTGGCGGACTACGAGCGGGTGGTCGCCTCCTATCAGCGCCTGAACTTCATCCAGGACAGCAGCGAGCTGTGGTGGGACATCCGCCCGTCCGGGGCCCATCCGACGGTGGAGCTGCGAATCTGCGACGTCTGCCCGCGCGTCGACGACGCGGTGAGCATCGCGGCGCTCTACACGGCGCTCGTCCGCTGGTTGCTGCGGCACGTCCGTGAAGACCGGCTGCCGCCCGAGCCGCTCACGGAGATCATCATCGAGAACCGCTGGCTCGCCCAGCGCTACGGCGTGCTGGCGTTCCTGGGTGACACGGTCGGCGGCGGGCGTCTGGATATCGGCGACTACGCGGTGGCCCTCGTCGAGACCCTGGCGGCCGACGCCCAGGCCCTCGGCTGCGAGGACGAAATGCGCCACGCGCTGATCATCATCGAAGAAGGCAGCGGCGCCGATCGGCAGCTCGACCATTTCCGCCTGCAGCGGCTGGACGGCGCCACCGAGGAGGAGGCCTTGCGCGCCGTGGTCGATCTGGTGGTTGCGGAGACCCGCGCGGGCATCGAGGCCGATGCATAGCGGAATCCACGCCGTTCCACGGCGCGGACTCCTGGCCTGCCGCTTGACGGCTTGCACCGCGGCGACCCTGCCTGATGGCACCGGTGCAGGCCGTCGTCCGGTGCTGTAACCTGGATGCATACCTTCAACACGACTGCGAGGGGGTTTTCGATGATGTCCGTTGCCGACGCGTGGAGGATGAGGATCGTTGCGGCTGTGTTGATCGTGGGTGCGGCCTCGCTGGCGGCGGCGCCGGCCGGCGTCGCGCAGGGGGGTGACTATGTGCCCCCGCGAACGCCGTGGGGCGCGCCGGACCTGACAGGTACCTGGTCGAACAAGACGACGACGCCGCTCGAACGGCCCGCGGAGCTGGCGGATCAGGCGTTCCTGACGGAGGAGGAACGGGTCGTTCGGAATCCGGAGTCGGGCTTTTCGACGGAGGAGCGGTCGGCGTTCATGCCGACCGGTGCGTACAACGACTTCTGGCTCGAGCAGGGTGAGCTCAGCCTGCGCACGTCGCTGGTCGTCGATCCGCCGGACGGCCGGCTCCCGCCGCTCACCGCGCCGGAGCGGCAGCGGCAGCGCGTGCTGCCCAATTCGTTCAGCCCGACCGCGCAGTTCGATTCCTGGCTCGACTTCAACACCTACGACCGCTGCATCACGCGCGGCATGCCCGGCGCGATGATGCCGGGCTTCTACAACCACAACTACCAGATCGTGCAGACCGAGGACCACGTGGCCATCCTGGTCGAGATGATTCACGACGCGCGCATCATTCCGCTCGACGGCAGCGCGCATCCCGCACCCTCGCTGCGGCAGTGGCTCGGCGACTCGCGCGGCCACTGGGACGGGAACACGTTGGTGATCGAGACGACGAACTTCACCGACAAGGTCACCACCCGCGGCGGGGTGATGATTGCCGGGTCCGAGCATCTGCGCACGGTCGAGCGCCTGACGTGGGTGAGCGACGACACGATCGCCTACGGGATCACCGTCACCGATCCGACCGTGTGGTCGGCGCCGTGGACCGTGGCGGTGCCGATGACCGCGATGGACGATCCGGTGTTCGAGTACGCCTGCCACGAGGGCAACTACGCGCTGCCCAACATCCTGGCGGGGCAGCGGGCCACGGACGCGGCCGCCGCGTCCCGGTAGGAGTCCGCACTGCGTAGAACGGCGCGAACTTCTGGAGGAGCACCATGCGCACGCTGAGGGTAATGGCGCGGATGTCGCCGATCATGCTGGGTGTCGCGGCGCTGGCTGTGGCGGCGCGGCCGGCGGCCGAGCAGTCGGTTACGCCGGAGGAGCTCGCGGAGCTGACGGCGATCCGGCCGGTGCCGGGCAAGAACGGGCTGTACGTGATTCCGGGCTACGACGGCGGCGTGACCGGGGGCAACGTGGCCGTGCGGGTGACCAACGACGGGGTCATCCTCGTCGACAACAAGTTCCCGCACAGCTTCCGGATGATCTCGTCCGAGGTCCGGAAGGTGACGTCGCTGCCGATCAGGTACGTGCTCGATACGCACCACCACGGCGACCACGCCGGCAGCAACGCCGACTTCATGGCGGTGGGCGAGGTGATCTCCCACAGGAACGCGCGCGCCAACATGGTCCGCAACAACCAGCCGGGCGCGCCGCGTATCGTCTTCGGCAGCGAGACCGCGGTGTTCCTCGGCGGCGTCGAGGCGCAGGCCCATCATTTCGGTCCGGGCCACACGAACGGCGACGCCGTCATCTACTTCCCGGATCTGCGGACGATCCACACCGGTGACCTCTTCATCTGGGGGCAACGGACGGACGGGAGCACGCTCTCGCCTTTCATGGACTACCGCAACGGCGGCAGCGGGCTGGCCTGGACCGCTACGCTGGACGGCGTGCTGGCGCTCGACTTCGACACCGTGATCCCCGGCCACGGGCCCATCCTGGGCAGGGACGAGGTGCGCACCTTCCGCGACCGGATGCAGACGCTGCAGGAGCGGATGCGGGCGGCGATCGAGGCCGGTGTCAGCCGCGACGACGTGGCGGACCACGTGCAGACCGCCGACCTCGACTGGCCGCTGAGTCCGGCGGCGCTGCAGGCGTTCTACGACGAGGTGGCCGCGAACCGGCAGGAGTCGGCGCCGTAGAACGGCGCGGACTCCGTGCGTGATATAAAGGGGCTGCCCTGATCGGACAGAGGCCGCGCCGCTGGTGCGCGGCGGGGGGAGGCTGGACGATGAACGACATCTACTGTTGCGCCTATGCGCGCCGGGCCGCGCGCCTGGGGCTCATCGCCGCGGTCGTGGCGTTGCTGCTGGCGGTGGCCAGTGCGGCGCTCGCCCAGACGGCGGAGACGGAGCCGACGTTCACCCGCGACGTGCTGCCGATCCTGCAGCGTGCCTGCCAGCAGTGTCACCGCCCGGGTGCGGTCGCACCGATGTCCCTCCTGACCTACGAACAGGTGCGGCCGTGGGCCCGCGCCATCCGTGACAGGACCGCGCAGCGCGAGATGCCGCCGTGGTACATCGAGCGCAACGTCGGCGTGCGGGCCTTCAAGGAGGACCCGTCGCTGTCGGATGAGGAGATCGCCACCATCGGACGCTGGGTGGCGGCCGGGTCGCCGCGGGGCAATCCGGAGGATGCGCCGCCGCCCGTCGAGTTCGCGGCTTTCGACGAGTGGCGGATCGGGACGCCCGAGTGGATCGTCGAGCTGCCCGAGGAGCAGACGGTCGGCGCGGTCGACGCGGACCGCTGGCTCGACGCCTGGGCCGACTCGCGGCTGACCGAGGACCGCTACATCAAGGCGGTCGAGACGAAGCCGTCGCCCGGCGCCTACCGGGTGGTGCATCACGTGGCGACGACGATGCTCTGGGAAGAGGACGACGGTGAGGAAGGCGGCGGGTTCCTCAACGAGTACGCCATGGGCAAGAACGGGGACATCTTCCCGGACGGGACCGGCCGGCTCATCAGGGCGGGCACGCAGATCCGCTTCAACATGCACTACAGCTCGGTCGGCGAGGAGGTGAAGGACCGCACGCGGGTGGGCTTCCAGTTCTATCCGCGGGAGCAGGTGCCCGAGCTGGTGCTCATCTCGCGCCACATCGGCGACAGCTTCGACACGCTCGACATCCGCGCCGGCGAGGACGACGCGCGCAGCGACGGCTACTACGTGCTGCCGGAGCCCACCCAGGTCACCGGCTTCCAGCCGCACATGCACATTCGCGGCGACCGGATGTGCGTGGAGGCCATCCATCCGAGCGGCCGCATCGAGACGCTGAGCTGCACGAAGCACAACTTCGGCTGGCACATCGTCTACAACTACGCGGACCACGAGGCGCCGCTGCTGCCGGCCGGCACCATCCTCCACGTGATGGGCTGGCACAACAACACCGCCTCCAACCGGTACAACCCCGACCCGAAGAACTGGGTGGGCTTCGGCAACCGTTCGATCGACGACATGAGCTTCGCCTGGATGAGCTTCTTCCACATGTCCGAGGCGGAGTTCGAGCGCAGGATCGCGGGGCGCGCGAGCCGGTCGAACGACGACTGATGCCGGCCACGGGACGAACCGCCTGCCGCGTCGTCCGGCTTGTCTGCGCGCTCGTGCTGGGCGCGGTGTCCGCGGCCGCCGGGCAAACGTACCGCAGCGGCCAGAATCTCCAGCCGGTCTTTGAGGGTTGGGAGCAGAACGCCGACGGCAGCTTCAACATGGTGTTCGGCTACCTCAATCGCAACTACGAGGAGTACCTCGACGTTCCGATCGGCCCCGACAACTACTTCGAGCCCGGTCCCTCCGATCGGGGACAGCCGACCTTCTTCTATCCGCGGCGGCAGCGGTTCAGCTTCCGCGTGCGCGTGCCGGCTGACTGGGGCTCGAAGGAGCTGGTCTGGACGGTCACGGCGCACGGCCGGACCGACCGCGCGGTGGGCTGGCTGGTGCCCGAGCAGATCATCGACGAGCAGGTGGTCGCGATGAACCGGAGCGGCGGGGGCGTGCCGGAAATCGTGAACGCGGCGCCGTCGATCAGGCTGGTCGAGCCCGCGGAGCGGTCGGCGCGTGTGGACGAGCCGCTCACGCTGACCGCGATCATCAGCGACGACGGCATTCCCGCGGTGCGTCCCGCGCGTCAGAGTCGGCCGCCGGGCCGCCGCAACGCGCTCGGACTGCGGATCGCCTGGATTCAGTACCGCGGACCCGGCGGCCGGGTCACGTTCGCCCCCTGGACCGCCCCGATGGAGGACCACACGCCGGGCTGGACGCCGCCGCCGGTGCCCGACGACGGCCGGATCGTGACGACCGCGCGCTTCGGCGAGCCGGGGGTCTACGTGCTCCGTGGGCTGGCCGACGACGGGCATCTCTACGCGGCGGCCGACGTCACGGTGACCGTCTCGCCGTAGGAGTCGGCGCCGTAGAACGGGGCGGACTCCTGCAGGGTTGGTTGGGCGGCAGGCGGAGTCGCAGGCGACGATTTCCGGGCCAGGGAAGCGATGAACGAGATGATGCACGCGCCACTGACGGGATGGAGGTTATCACGGCCGGCGGCGACCGCCGCGCGGTTCGCGCTGTGCGGGTTGGTTGCGGCGGCCGCGCAGCATGCGGTGCTCGAGGCTCAGGACGATCGGGTGACCGTGTGGGACGGCGTCTACACCGCCGGCCAGGCAGCGCGCGGCAAGGCCGTCTACGGCAGCCACTGCGCCGCGTGCCACGGCTCCGACCTGAGCGGCTCGTCGGAGGCCCGCCCGCTGGCCGGCGAGCGCTTCATGCAGGACTGGCGCGAGGACAACGTGAACAGCCTGTTCGCGCGCATCCGGAGGCTGATGCCGTTCGACGATCCCGCGACGCTAGGCGACGCTGCCTATCTCGACAGCGTCGCCTACATCCTCGAATTCAACGGCTTCCCGCCGGGGTCCCGGGAGTTGCGCGCGGATGGCCTGGCGGACATCCGGATCGAGGGCCGGGACGGGCCGGGGCCGGTGCCGAGCTTTGCGCTGGTGCAGGTGGTGGGTTGCCTGAGCCGGGGGCCCGACGGCGACTGGATGCTGACCCGCAGCATGGCCGCCGTCCGCACGCGCGACCCGTCCGGATCGAGCCCGGACGACCTGCAGGCGTTCATCGGGCAGCCGCTCGGCGAAAGGGCGTTCACGTTGATGAGCGCCTATCCCGACCCGTCCGCGCACACCGGCCACCGGATGGAGGCCAAGGGATTCCTCATCAGGAACCCGGACGGCGACCGGATCAACCTCAGCTCGCTGACGATGATCGCGCCCGAGCCCCGGTGCGAGCCGTGACCGCTAGCGGCCGGTCGGCTTGACCACCGCGACGCTGTTGACGTCGCGCTCGTGCTCCGCGGTGTAGACGCCGCGCTCCTGCATGATGCGACGCAGCAGCGCGGCGGTGTGATCGGCCCGCTTGACCGTGCCGGTATAGTGCACGCCGTCGGCAATCCGTAGCGGCGTCCACCCCTCGTTGCTCTCCGCGAGCAGGTCGGCGTCACGTTCGGCGAGGAACTCCACAATCGGGTTCGCCCCCCGCAGCGCGGCGCCGTGGAGCGCCGTGTAGCCGCGGTCGTCGGCCCGCTTGACGTTCCGGTCGCCCAGCTCCCAGGCCAGCCGGACGGCGTCGAACGCTTCCGCGTTGGTTCCGGCGCTCTCCCCGACGTTGAAGATGCCGACGCCTGCCGCGACCATCAGCGGCGACGCGTTCCCGGCCGTGGGCAGCAGCGTGTCGGCGCCGTGCTCCGCGAGCAGGCGCATCAGCGGGACATCGGCATGCTTGGCTGCCAGCAGGTACGGCGTCGCCCCGATCCGGTTCAGGTTATTGCGCTCCCGGTTGTTGAAGCGCTCGGTCTGTCGCGTGTTCGGGTCCGCCCCGTGCTCGAGGAGGAAGCGGGCGAACGCCAGCGTGTCGACGGGGTCGACCATCTCCACCGGCGGCATCCCCTTGCCCGAGTTCGGCCGGCGCGTGTACGCGAGCTGGTGCAGCGCCGCCCAACCCTGTTCCGCCGCGTTCGGGTCGGCGCCCTGCCCGACCAGGTACTGCGCGAGCGAGAAGCGCGCGTTCATCACCGCGATGACGAGGGCGCTCGTGCCGATGGTCGGGTCGCGCGGGCCTGCGTCGTTCCCTTCGTCTCCGGCTGCAGGCGGTCGGACGATGTCGTTCGGATCGGCTCCGGCCTCGAGGAGCGCGCGCACGGCCTCCTGCCGTCCCGCCCGGACGGCGAACAAGAGAGCCGACCAGCCGGCGTGCGAGCGCGCGTCGACATCCGCGCCCAGCTCGACCAGCGCATGGACGGCCGGCGCGTGGTTCTCGGCTGCGGCCCAGTGCAGCGCGGTCTGCCCGCGCCAGTCCTCGCGGGCGCCCACGTCGGCCCCGTGCGCCAGCAGCAGGCGCAGCACGTCCACGCTCCCGGTGCGCGCCGCGGCCATCAGCACCGTCTCGCCTTCCGGGCGCGTCGAGTTCGGGTCGGCCCCGGCAACCAGCAGGGCCTCGACGAGGGGGGCGGAGCCGCGTCCGGCCGCCAGCTCCAGCGGCGTGACGTGGTAGCGATTGCGCGCGTCGACCCGGGCGCCGGCGCGCAGCAGCAGTCGCGCCGTCTCGACGTCGCCCTTGTAGGCTGCCCAGTGCAGCGCGGTCGTGCCGTCCGCCTCCGCGGCGTCGACATCGGCCTGCTGCCGGAGGAGCGCCCGCACGGCGACTGGGTCGGCGGCCTTGGCTGCCTCGATCAGGGGCAGATCGACCGCCGGAGCGCCGGCGGCTCCGGCGCCGAACCCCAACGTGCCGACGAGCGCGCCCGTCGCGAGCAGGACGACGCGGGACGACCACGGTGCGACACGCCTCGCTACGCGCATAGCGGTTGCCTCCTCGCTGGTTCTGCGACCCGCGCCGACCCGGCGCACACCGCCGCCGCCGCTGCGCTGTCGTAATCCCGTATGCTACCGCATAGTTGCGCGCCGCGCGTCGCTCCGGCGTCCGTGCCGCGGCCGATTAGCGGTTGACAACGCGTGTGAACGGCGTACGATGGGGAGGCTGATGATGCGACGCGCTGCCGCGCTGCCCAGTGTCCTGGCGATGGCCTGGACGGTGTCGCTCGTCCCGGTGGTCGCAGCCGGGCCGCAGCAGGACGCGCCGGCGCCGGTTGGCGCGCACCGGGCGCTGCTCGAACGATACTGCATCACCTGCCACAACCCCGCGCTCAACGCCCGCGGCACAGTTCCCATCGAGCTCGAGACCGCCGATCTCGGCGACGTGCCGGGCGCCGCGGAGTTCTGGGAGAAGGTGATCCGGAAGCTCCGGACGGGCACGATGCCGCCCGCCGGCCGCCGCCGGCCGGACGCGGCGGCCACCGATGCGCTCGCCTCGTGGCTGGAGACCGCGGTCGACCGCGCCGCGGCGGCGCGCCCCAACCCCGGGCGGACCGAGTCGCTCCATCGGCTGAACCGCACCGAGTATCAGAACGCCATCCGCGATCTACTGGCACTGGACATCGACGCCGCCACGCTGGTGCCCGCCGACGACCAGAGCTACGGCTTCGACAACATCGCCGGCGTGCTGAAGGTCTCGCCGACCCTGTTCGAGCGCTACATGCGCGCCGCGCGCGAGGTCAGCCGTCTGGCCGTGGGGGCGTCGCCCCTGGCGGCGGCCGGCGAGACGTTCCGGGTCGTGTCGGATCTGTCGCAGTACGGGCACCGCGACGGGCTCCCGTTCGGCACGCGGGGCGGCCTCTCGGTCGACTACAACTTTCCGCGCGACGGCGAGTACGGCTTCGAGGTCGAGCTTCTCGACCTGTTCGCCGGCGCGCCAATCCGCGAGCCGCACGAGCTCGAGGTCAGCATCGACGGCACGCGCGTCGCCGTCTTCCGGCTGACGCCGCCCGACCCGGAGCGGGACCGGGGCGCGGCCTACAACCGCGGGC
The DNA here is from genome assembly GCA_965217045.1 of Vicinamibacterales bacterium. Lineage (GTDB taxonomy): Bacteria > Acidobacteriota > Vicinamibacteria > Vicinamibacterales > UBA8438 > JAAXGX01. The sequence goes on from OZ244228.1 coordinate 349,732, forward strand.
CGGCGAACCTGCACGCTCGCGTTCAGGTCAGCGCGGGCCCGCGCGTCGTGACCGCGGCGTTCGTCAAGAAGACCGATGCGCTGGCGGAGAGCCTGCGCCAGCCGTTCGACCGGCCGCACGGCGAGGGCGACTACCTGTTGTATCAGCCGCACGTCGGCACGCTGACCATCGCTGGGCCGTTCGACGCGGCCGGCGCCGGCGACACGCCCGCCCGGCGCCGCATCTTCAGGTGCCGTCCGGCACGCGCGGCGGGTGAGGCGTCCTGCGCCCGCGAGATCATCGCCACGCTGGCGCGCCGCGCCTACCGCCGGCCGGTCACCGAAACGGACATCGGCGCGCTCTTCCGGTTCTACGAGGAGGGACGGGAGCGCGGCGGCTTCGAGGCCGGCATCGAGCGCGCGCTGCGCGCCCTGCTCGTGAGCCCGGACTTCCTGTTCCGCGTCGTGTCGGATCCGCCCGGCGTCGAGCCCGGGATCCCGTACCGTCTCGACAGCCTCGAACTAGCCTCGCGCATCGCCTTCTTCCTGTGGAGCAGCCTGCCCGACGACGAGCTGCTCGAGGTGGCGGCGCGGGACGACCTGCGGGATCCGGCAGTGGTCGAACGGCAGGTGCGCCGGATGCTGGCCGATCCGCGCTCGGCGGCCCTGTCGAGGCATTTCGCCGGCCAGTGGCTGCGCCTGCGCAACGTCGCGGGGGCGCTGCCCTCGGACGTCATGTTTCCCAACTTCGGCGAGAGCCTGCGGCAGGACTTCGTGCGCGAGACGGAGCTATTCTTCGACAGCGTCATGCGCGAGGATCGCCGCGTCACCGAGCTGCTGACGGCCGACTACACGTTCCTCAACGAGCGGCTGGCCCGGCACTACGGCGTCGAGGGCGTGTACGGCAGCGACTTCCGGCGCGTGGCGCTGGCCGACGGGAGGCGGCGCGGCCTGCTGGGCCAGGGCAGCATCCTGACCGTGACCTCGTATCCCGATCGCACCTCGCCCGTGGGACGCGGGAAGTGGGTGCTCGAGAACGTGCTGGGGACGCCGCCGCCGCCGCCGCCGCCGAACGTGCCGGAGCTGGAGCCGGCGGAGGGCGCGGACAGCGTGCTCGCGATGCGGGAGCGGATGGCGCAGCACCGCGCGAATCCGGTCTGCGCGAGCTGCCACCGCGTGATGGACCCGCTGGGGTTGGCGCTCGAGAACTTCGACGCGGTGGGGCGCTGGCGCTCGCACATGCCGGGCGGCACGGCGATCGACGCGTCCGGGACGCTGCCGGACGGCACCTCGTTCGACGGGCCGGCCGACCTGCGTGAGTTGCTGGTCCGCGAGCCGGAGCAGTTCGTCACGGTCGTCACGGAGAAGCTGCTCACCTACGCGCTCGGCCGGGGCCTGGAGTACTACGACGCGCCGGCGATCCGGGCGATCACGCGGGCGGCAGCCCGGAACGACTACGGCCTGGCATCGCTCATCGTCGGGGTCGTTCAGAGCACGCCCTTCCAGATGCGGCGGGCCGGGCCGGGCCAGGAATCTGCGCCGTAGAACGACGCGGACCGAACCGGGAAGCGAGGCAGGAGAACGGTCATGTTCATCAGCAAGATGGCGTTGCCGCGGCGGACGTTCCTCCGCGGGATGGGTGTCACGCTCGCGTTGCCGCTGCTCGACGCGATGGTCCCGGCGGCGTCGGCCCTCGCGAAGACGGCGGCCAGACCGGTCCGCCGGCTCGGCTTCGTCTACGTCCCGAACGGGGCGGTGATGTCGCACTGGCAGCCGCAGGGCGACGGCGTCCTCGCCGAGCTGTCCCCGACGCTGCGTCCGCTCGCGCCGTTCAAGGATCAGGTGGTCGTGCCGATCGGCCTCAGCCAGAAGCAGGCCGAGGCGCTGGGCGACGGCAACGGCGAGCACTCGCGCGCCGGGACGGTCTGGCTGAGCGGCGTCCACCCGAAGGAGACCGAGGGCGCCGACGTGCGCAACGGCCCCACGGCGGACCAGATCGCCGCGCAGCACATCGGCGGCGACACGCCGCTCCGGTCGCTGGAGCTGGCGATGGAGCAGACCTACCTCATCGGCAACTGCGACAACGGCTACAGCTGCGTGTACACGAACAGCATCTCGTGGCGGACGGCGACCACGCCGAACCCGCACGAGACGAATCCCCGCGTCGTCTTCCAGCGGATGTTCGGCGACGGCGGCTCGCCGGCCGAGCGGGTGGCGCAGATGCGGGAGGACCGCAGCATTCTCGACTGGGTGACCGCCGACATCGCCGACCTGGGGAAGAAGCTGGGCCCGGCCGACCGCAGCAGCGTGAGCGAGTACCTCGACTCCGTGCGCGAGGTCGAGCGGCGGCTGCAGATGGCCGAGCGCCAGCAGGGCGAGTCGGCGCTGGAGCTGCCGGAGCGTCCCGTTGGGGCCCCGGAATCGTACGACGAGCACGCCAGGTTGATGTTCGACCTGCTGGCCCTGGCGTTCCAGGCCGACATCACGCGCGTGTTCGTGTTCACGCTCGGCAAGGAGCAGACCAACCGCGCCTATCCGGAGCTGGGGGTGAACGCCGCCCACCACTCGGTGTCGCACCACCAGCACGACCCCCTCAAGTTCGAGCAGGGTCACAAGATCAACCAGTACCACGTCGGCCTCACGGCCCACTTCCTCGACCGGCTGAAGGCGACGCCGGACGGCGACGGCAACCTGCTCGACCACTCGCTGGTGCTCCACGGCGGCGGGATCAGCGACGCGAACGAGCACTCGCACATCGACCTGCCGCTGGTCCTGGTCGGCGGCGCAGGGGGCCTCGAGGGCGGCCGGGTCCTGCGGCATTCGAAGGACATCCCGATGAACAACCTGCTGCTGGCGATGCTGGGACGAGTGGGGGTCGACGCCGAACGGTTCGGCGACGCCACGGGGACGCTTCCGCTCGAGCCGCTGGCGGGCGTGTAGAGCACGAGCCCGCACGCGGCGGGCTAGCGCTGCGCCGTCGCGAGCCGGTCGAGATGCGCCAGGAACGGGCGCCCCGCGTGTGGCTGATAGCCGTCGACGGTTGCGGTGGTCAGGTCGTCGAAGAAGCGGTCGTAGACGGTCGAGCGCTCGTGCTGCAGCGGCGGTTGGCAGTAGCACACCGAGCTCCACTCGATGCTGCCGTCGTCCTTGACGACGGCGCGACCCATCGATTCGACGATCTCCCGCCCGTCGGGTTGCTGTGCGGCGATCGTGCCGTCGCACAGCAACCGCTGGAACTCGCCGGCCGTCTCCTCCCGGAACCGCGCGCGAACTTGGTAGTACACGGCTTCACCTCCTGCCCCGATCCCCATCGTACCGGACTTCCGGCCCGGCGTGCACCTGCGGTGTTGCACAGACCGCCCGCATCGGCGATGATGCGCGAGTTCGGGATCCGGCATTGAGGAGCATGAGGTTCGCATGAGGACGAGGCGTTGCGCACGGACTCGCGGGTCACGGTGTCTCACGTTGGTTCCAATCGTCCTGGCCGCGGCCGCGGTCGGAGCCGGCTGGGTGCCGCAAGCCGCGGGTGCGCCCGCTGCCGCGCCCCAGGCGGTGCTGGAAGGCGTCTTCACGGCGGCCCAGGCGGCGCGCGGCGAGCGGACCTTCGACGAGGTCTGCGCCGGCTGCCACGAGCCCAACGAGTTCTCCGGCGCCCGCTTCCGCCTGGGCTGGGTGGACCGCACCGTCGGCGAGCTGTTCGACATCATCTCGACGCTGATGCCCGAGGGCGATCCCGGGAGCCTCAGCCCCGGCGAGTACGCGGCGCTGGTGGCCTACCTGCTCCAGTTGAACGGCTATCCGGCAGGGGAGACGCCGCTGCCGGCCAACCTGTCCGCGCTGCAGGAGCTCGAGATTGTCGAGGCGCCGTAGCAGCCTCCAGGCAGCTCCCGTCGGCAGTGCGCTCGACGTCCAAGGAAGGATCAGCAGATGAACGGCTCGATTCCAAGGTTCCGCCGGCGCAGGTCTTCGCCGGGTCTCCTCGTTGCCATCGCGCTCGGTGCCGCCCTGCTGGCGCCGCCGCCGGTCGCCGGGCAGGGCAGCGGCGCGGCGCAGGGCGAGTGGCGCTACATCGGCGGGGACGCCGCGCACACCCGCTACTCGGACGTCGATCAGATAACCGCCGAGAACTTCGAGGATCTCGAGGTGGCGTGGCTCTGGCGGGGCGACAACTTCGGGCCGGGCGCGCTCGGCGTGTCGCGCTCGACCCCCATCTACGTCGACGGCGTCCTGTACGCCGTCGCCGGCGAGCGACGCGCCGTGGTTGCCATCGATCCGGCCACCGGCGAGACGCTCTGGATCCACCGCGAGCCGCACACGACGCGTTTCGACCGGGGCATGCGCAACGGCTACGGCAAGGGCGTGGCCTACGCCGAGGTGGACGGGCGCGGCGTCATCTACATCATCAGTCCGGCCTTCTTCCTGCACGCGCTCGACGCGCAGACCGGCCTGCCGCTGGAGAACTGGGGCGCCCCGGTGCCGCTCCCGGGCTTCCCGCAGACCGGCGTGGTCGACCTGCTGCCCGATCTGATCGCCGACTGGGGGCCCTGGCAGAGCTGGGACGGTCCCTACGATCCGGATTTCGGCATTCCGCGCGAGCTCGGCTATATCACCAGCTCATCGCCGCCGATCGTCGTCAACGGCGTGGTCGTGGTCGGCAACTCGGCCGAGCAGGGCTATCACCAGACGCGCATCGAGAACGTGCCGGGGGACATCATGGGCTACGACGCCCGGACCGGCGAGTTCAAGTGGAAGTTCCACGTCGTTCCCCGTCCCGGCGAGTTCGGCCACGACACGTGGGAGAACGACGCCTGGGAGTGGACGGGCGACGTCTCGTCGTGGGCGCCCCTGTCGGCCGATCCGGAGCACGGGCTCGTCTACGTGCCGACCAATCCGCCCACGATCGACTTCTACGGGGGGTTCCGGCCGGGCGACGGGCTGTACGGCACGAGCGTCATCGCCCTGGACGTCCAGACGGGCGAGCGCGCGTGGCACTTCCAGACCGTGCACCACGACATCTGGAACTTCGACAACCCGACGGCGCCCGTGGCGCTCGACGTGACCGTGGACGGCGTCCCGCGCGAGATCCTGGTCCAGACGACCAAGCAGGGGTGGGCCTACACGTTCGATCGGGTGACCGGGGAGCCGATCTGGCCGATCGAGGAACGGCCGGTGCCGCAGTCCGAGGTGCCGGGCGAGCGCCTCTCGCCGACCCAGCCGATGCCGACGCGTCCGGCGGCGTTCGAGATGCAGGGGCTGACCGAGGACGACCTGATCGATTTCACCCCCGAGCTGCGGGGCGAGGCGCTGGAGATCATCCGGGACTACCGGCTCGGGCCGATCTTCAATCCGCCCATTCAGCAGGGCCATCCGTCGGGGCTGCGATCGTTCGTAAGCTGTCCCAGCGGCGCGTCGAACATCTTCGGACCGACGTCGGCCGATCCCGAGACCGGCATTCTCTACGTCTCGACACGGCGCGGCTGCCGCTCCGAGAACATCGTGCCGGGAGCCGTCATCGACGCGCCGGACGACATCAAGACCACCGGCCGCTCCATCGCCGACTTCGCGGTCCTCAACCGCGGCGACTTTCGGGGCCCGCAGGGCCTGCCGATTTTCAAGCCGCCCTACAGCCGCATCGTCGCCATCGACATGAATACCGGCGAGCACCTCTGGGAGACGCCGAACGGCGACACCCCCGACCGCATCCGCGACCATCCGGCGCTGGAGGGCGTGGAGATTCCGAACACCGGCCGCCTGTCGCACGCCGTCACGATGGCGACGAAGACGCTGGTGATCACCGCCGAGGGAGTCGGCGGCGCCCCGCGGCTGCACGCGCTGGACAAGCGGACCGGCGAAAGGCTGGGCACGGTGGAGCTGCCCGCCTCCGGGCAGTACGGCATGATGGGCTACCTGCACGAAGGCCGGCAGCACATCGTGGTGCAGGTGGCGGGTCCCGACCTGCCCGGCTCGCTGGCGGCGCTGCGGCTGCCGTAGCGTTCGTCGTATCCAAAGATCTCGTCGGTCGCTTGCCAGTCCTTCTCGTCGACGAGGTGGCTCAGCAGGTCACGAGCTGCGGAATCTGCCGAAAGCGGCGGTCCGACGTACAGAGCACGAGATCGTGTTGCACGGCGAGGGCCGCGATCCAGAGGTCGTTCGTCGTTATCGGGCATCCGTCATTGCGAAGTTGCCGCTGATGAACGGCAGGACGATGGCCGGCACGGCGCGGACGCCGGCCCGGGGCCATCAGCAGCAGGTCGAGTTCGGCGGCCCATTCATGGGAATACGCGGTCACTATCCATGGTCCATGGCTCGTGATGCCTCGCCAACGGCGCGCCGCGCGATGCCTCGGAGCAGGCCGTTGAACAGCAGGACGTGAATCGGATACAGGGCATGCCAGCAGCAGCGCCCCCAGAGTCCCGCCGCGTCGAAGACCGCGGTTTGCCGAACCGTGCACGCGCCCTCGCCCCGCGGCGTGACGTCGAATTCCAGCCAACCGCGTCCGGGTAGCTTCATTTCGGTGGCGAGCCGCAGCCGGGCGTTCGCCTCACAGGCGTCGACACGCCAGCAGTCGAGGATGTCGCCGGCCGCCAGATGCTCTCCGTCGGAGCGCCCGCGCTGCATGCCGACCCCGCCGAGCAGGCGGTCGACCAGGCCGCGCAGCCGCCACAGCCAGTCGCCGTAGTACCAGCCGTTGGCGCCGCCGATGCGCCGGATGGGTGCGAACGCTGCGGCCGTGGCAACCGGCAGATCGACGGAGCGCGAGTACAGCAACCGGGTGCGGATGCGGGCGCCGCCCCAGCGCAGCGGCGTCCCGTGGGACAAGGAGGCTTCGGACCAGGACGTGGCCGCGAACGCCGCGTCCTCTTCCTGAATCGCCCGCGCGATGGCCTGCTCGAGCCCGAGCGGCCGAATCGTGAAAGCGGCACGGGCCGAGTCGTCGTTGACGACCGTGGCAGTCCGCAGCCCGTCGACCAGTTCGCGGCCGACGCGCGCGTAGACCGGCGTCGTCAGCCCGAGCCAGAGGCTCGACAGGCGCGGGGTGAGCAGCGGCACCGGGATCAGCCAGCGCCTGAGGCCTCGCTGCCGCGCATACTCACGCATGATCGCCCCGTACGAGACGGTGTCCGCGCCGCCGACCTCGAACACGCGGCTGTCGCCGTGGGGCAAGTCGAGTACGGCGACGAGATAGGCCACCAGGTCCGCGAGGGCAATGGGCTGGGTCGGCGTGCGGACCCAGGCGGGACAGATCATCGCGGGGAGCCGCTCGACGAGCGCGCGGATCAGCTCGAACGACAGGCTGCCGCTGCCGATCACGATGCCGCTGCGCAGCTCGACGGTCCGGCCAACGAATCCGGTTCCAGGCAGTCGCCGTACACGACGCTCGTAGTCGTGCCGACGCGAGCCGCGAGCGCGCCGGCACGCCGCGTCATGCATCGAACGCGGTGACCTCGCGCCTCGAGCGCCGCGAGCAGCCGCCCGCCGATGCAGCCCGTGGCACCGGTCAACAGGACCGGGACTTGGCGCGCCGTCACATCCACGGAATCGTCTGCTCTTGGTACTCGTTAATCATGCGCGCCGGCACCAGCGGCGGGGTGTCGGTGGGAACGGGCGGGGCCGGCGGCTCTCGGGGTTCTGGAGTGGGCACGGCGGCGACCTCCGGTACCAACCGTTTTCGGCACCGGAGGTCTCCGCCTTGGAGCGTGACCTACTTCGAATCCTGCGCGGCGGCCGCCTCGGCCGCCTGCCGTTCGAGATTGCGGTTGATCTCGAGGATGTGACGGACGTCGTGGTTGCCCTCGTGGCAGCCGTACTCGTACAGCGGTCCGTCGGTCTTCACCAGGGGCACTTCCGCGCTCCAGTGACTGGTCCAGGTGGTCGGATCGTCGACCGTGAACTCGTAGTGGATCCGATCCTCAGCGACGCGCGTGAAGCGTTCCACGACGTGCATGAACCCGCTGGCTCCCCGGTAGCTCCGCCGCTCGGCGTAGTTCCGAGTCTCGATGACCAGCGTATCCCCCTCCCAACGGCCGCGCGAGTCGCCGGGGAACTGGCGAATCTGATCGGGGAGGTGCGGGCGCCCGTCGAGCGGGACGATGCGCGGGAGGGTGGTCGACATCTCCGTGAAGATGACGACATGGTCCGGCGTCTGGAGAATCTGGTGGATGTCGTTGTAGGACGGCGGCAGCAGCGGCGGGCCCTCGTGCCGCCAGACGACGCAGCGCTCGGACAGGGGCCGGGTCTCGTAGCCGTTGAACACGTTGTTCATCGCGCGCTGGGCCGCAACGCGTTCCGCGGCTTGCGGCGTGTAGGGCGGGAACCGGCCGTTCCGCGGATACGTGAGCAACGACGTGCGCCGACTCGACAGGCCCTTCGGCACCGGCGTGCGCAGCCAGACCTGGTTGTCGTAGTGGACGTACGACTGCCCGCGATTCTCCTGATAGAGGGCCTCTTCGCGGGCTTCCGGATCCGCGATCTCGATGGCATCGCGCCGCAGGGGGTCGACGCCCTCGGCGGTGAGCTGCTCGTTCAGCGCGGCTGCCTCCTCCTCCGAGAAGAACTCCTGATCGGCCAGATGCTCGGGCCGCTCGATGGGCGTGAACGTCTGGGTCGTCCAGTAGCCCTGAAGGTCGGGCCGACCGTCGGGAGTGCGCGGCAGCGTCCACTCCGACGCCGCGGCCGCCTCGCCCTGGGCGGGGTTCTGGGCGGCGGCGGGTGCCGGCACCAGAAACGCGATTGCGACAACCGTTGCCAAAGCTGTCCGACTTGCGTGGTTCATGGGATCCTCCCTCCGCGCATGTCCGCCGGACGCGGGATGCCCCAATGATTGCTCACGAACGCCTTTTTTTCAACGTGAGCCGTGGCGAGCCGGGTCCGTTCGCGCTGTTGCGCCTGCCCCGCGCATCGGCGATGATGCCCGGGTTCGGTGTTGCGGCGGCGCTTGGACGTCCCGGTGCGGGCGTTGGGAAGGAGACAGATCGATGCGAGCATTCGGACGCGGCCTGTTCGTTCTGGCGTTCCTCGTCGGTTTTCAGTTGCTTCAGGCCGGCGCCGCGCTCGGGCAGCCGGAGGAACGCGACTGGGAGCCGGTCACCGACGAGCGCCTGCTCAGCCCGGAAGCCGGTGACTGGATGAGCTTCCGGCGGACCTACGACGTGACCGGGTTCAGCCCGCTCGACCAGATCAATCGGGAGACCGTCGGCGATCTGCGTCTCGTCTGGGCCTACTCGATGCGGGACGGCAGCCGCTGGGTGCCGACACCAGTCGTTGCCAACGGCTTGATGTACGTCGCCGAGGGGAGCGGGCGCATCACCTGCTTCGACGTCGAATCGGGCGACGTCGTGTGGGTGCATACGCGGGCCTACCCTGAGGACATCGAGAAGTCGCAGGCCCTCAACCGCCACCGCGGCGTGTCGGTCTACGGCGATACGATCTACTGGGGCACGGCGGACGCGGCGCTGGTTGCGCTCGACGCCCGCACGGGGGAGCAGCGCTGGGAGGTGAGCACCGGCGACTACACGACGGGGCTGGGGCATGCCCATCCGGCGCTGATCGCCGACGGCAAGGTGGTGCTGGGGTTCGCCGGGGGCGACCGGAGCGCACGCGGCGCCGTCGTGGCGCACGACGCCCAGACCGGCGAGCGCCTCTGGATCACCTATACGGTGCCGGCGAAGGGCGAGCCGGGCTACGAAACGTGGAGCGAGCACGAGATCGAGCCGCTCGGCGGCCTCACCTGGAACACCATCAGCTACGACCCGGAGCTGCGTTGGATCTATCTCGGTACCGGGCAGCCGACGCCCTGGGCGTCCACGCTGCGGGGGCCGGGCGATGCGCTCTACACGAACTCCATCCTCGCCATCGCCATCGACACCGGCGAGCTGCAGTGGCACTTCCAGGTGGTTCCCTCGGACAACTGGGACCTGGACGCGACGCACGAGAGCATGCTGGTCGACCTGGTCATCGGCGGCCGCGAGCGCAAGGCCCTCATCGAGACCAGCAAGATCGGCTGGGGCATCGTGCTCGACCGCGTCACCGGCCAGTTCCTGGGCGCGTTCCGGACCGCCTACGACAATCTCATCACCGGCTGGACCGACATCGGGATCCCGATCTACAACCCCGCGCTCATCCCGACGATGGACGACGTCGACTCGGACAAGGTGTTCGAGGTCTGCCCGCACTACCACGGCGCGCGGAACCTGAACTCGCCCAGCTACAGTGCCATCACCGGCCTCTACTACGTGGGCATCAACAACAGCTGCATGGACGTCACGTTCGTCTCCGAGGACTACCAGCCGGGCCGCGTGTACCGGGGCATGGCGGGCCGGGTCAAGCGGGTCCCCGGCTACGACTACATCGGCGAGTTCGTGGCGTTCAATCCAGTCACGGGCCGGCGGGCCTGGGAGTATCGCCCGGCGAGCGGGGCGGCGATGACGGCCGCGGCGCTGTCGACGGCCGGCGGACTGGTGTTCGGGGGCACGGCGGACCGCCGCCTGTTCGCCCTCGACGCCGCGGGCGGCGAGCTGTTGTGGGAGACGCGGCTGAACGGCGACATCTCGGGGGCCCCGGTCACCTTCGAGGTGGGCGGTCGCCAGTACCTGGCGGTCGGCGCCGGCGGCCGCATCGGCCAGACCACGTCGTACGCGCGGCTGACCGGTACGAGGATCCCGCAGGGGACCGGGGTGATGTGGGTGTTCGCGCTGCCGGAACAGAATGGGAATCCATAGCAGTCCGTAGAGTGCTGCCACTGTCCCGTTTTCCTCCTGTTTGCCACGGGAGTTTGCCGTTCCTGTTCCCTGCCGCTCCGTATAGGTTCCACTTGTTCCAGGTCCTGACGTGGTATATTTCTGGGACACACTGGAGCGGGATATCCGGATGGCAGGACGACTCAGAGCCAAGCAGATCGGGACGTTGCGATCGGGAAGGCACAGCGACGGCGGAACGCTCTTCCTCGTCGTCGAGCCCAGCGGCCGGAGCCGGCACTGGGTCCAGCGACTGACCGTTGAGGGCAAGCGCCGCGACCTGGGGCTCGGCGGGTATCCGTACGTCGGGCTCGCCGAGGCGCGCGCGGCCGCGTTCGCCAATCGCCAGGTGGCGCGCCGCGGCGGGGATCCGACGGCGGGGGTGCGCCCGTCAAAGATCCCGACGTTCCGCAAGGCGTGCGAGCGGGTCGGTGCGGCCGCAACATGGAAGGGCTTCGGAGCGAAGAACCGGCAGCGTGCTCTGGAGAGGTATTGCGGTTCGCTCATGGACCGGCGTCTTGAGCAGATCCGCCGGGCCGACGTGATCACCATCCTGGCGCCGGTCATGGCCGAGAAGCCGGCCATCGGGTCGAAGCTGCACGGGTGGATCCGCGGCGCGCTGGCGTGGGGCGTGGCGCGCGAGCACCTCGAGTTCAATGTGGCGGATGGCATCGGCGCGGCGTTGCCCGCTCGGAAAGCAAAGAGACACCACGCGGCGCTCCCCTACCGGGAGGTCGGGGCGGCGCTGGACGCTATCGCGACTGCCGGGGCGAGCAACACCAGCGTTGAAACGCTGGAAGCCGTGAGGAAACTGCACAGTCCGGCCGGCTGGTGCTTCCCGGCCCCGACCCGCGCCGGCAAAACAATAGCCGCGACGTCGATGGCGAAGATTCTGAAGGCGATCTACGGGGACCGCTGCACGGTGCACGGTTTCCGCTCCTCGTTCCGCGACTGGACGAGCGAGCAGACCAGCGTCCCGCATGCCGTCGCGGAGGCGGCTCTGGCGCATCAGGTGGGAAGCGCCGTGGAGCGGTCCTACGCCCGGTCGGACCTGTTCGACAAGCGCCGCGACCTGATGGACCGCTGGGCGGACTTTGCAACCGGGCAGACGGCAAACTGATTTCTATCGGTGCGCCGTGGCCACCCGGATTCCAAGTCCCGATCTGCAAACGCCCCGGCGGCCTCGAGTGCCGTCGCCTGCCCTCCTCACTCCTCCCGGCGCACCCGCGGCGCGGCTTGCTAGTGGACCGTCGTGAATAAACGTTTTCCGTTAGCAGCCCGAGGTGGAAGTCTCCACGTTTCATCTGGATGGGCGGAAGGTCTGATGGTGCGGTGACGAGGCCGTCCGCGGCGACGTCGGGAGAAACGGCGTCCAGAAGCGCCCCGGAAGCCCCACAGGTCACGCCACCGTCTGATCAGGGCACGGAATCGGGCCACGGCCCGGCCCTGAAGGCTCCGGGGCGTGCCGACGCCGATCAGTTACCGCAACAGCAGCCCGAGGTTGCAGCCGGCGACGTGCACGAGTAACCGCTTCAGGATGTTCGGATGCCCGCGAAGATGCACCCGCCGCATCCCGCCGGTTTCGAACAGATGCGCAAACGGCCGCTCCAACAACTCCCCCCGGGACCGCAGCAGGCGACGGCCCCGCGCCCCGCGGACCCGGCGCCGGTTGGCATAGACGGCGTCGCGGGCCGCCTGCCGCCCCTTCCAGCACCGGCGGCCCCGGTCCGGCTCCGAGAGGTAGCTGCGCAATCCCAGGGCCTGCAAGTCCACCACCGTCTGGTTGCTGTGGTATCCCTTGTCGCCGACCAGTCCCTCGATGCCCGACCCGTCCGGCTGCACCGCCTCGACCTTCCCGGCCGCCGCGATCAGCGTCTCGACCAGCGTCGTCGTGTCGCCGGTGTCCGCCCCTTGCAGCGTCACGCCCACGACCGCACCGGTCTCGAGAGCCACCGCCTGCTCGGCCTTGTGGGCCAGGTGGGGCCGCCCATCCTTCATCTTCGTGACCCGCGCATCCGGATCATGCGGATGGGTCCACTCGGCGTTCGACGTCGTTTTCTTCTTCTTGCGGGACCGGTCAAACCGCGCCAACTCGGCACGGGGCGGCGTCGCGATGCCCGACGCTTCGGCCAGCCGCGTTAGGAACGCCGTGTAGTCCTCGCCCGTGTCCCGCCGGACGATGCTCCGCAACGCCGCATTCGCCTCCAGCGTCATCGCGTCGATGCCCACCGTCTTGCCCTGCACCAGGCTCGCGTCGGCAAGCTGCTGCAGCACCCACGTGAACACTGCCTCATGGACCTCGACGCTCAGCAGCCGCCGGGTCCGTGGTAGCGGCAAGATGAAAAGGACTCCCCACCATTTTGCAAGTGTCTTTTTGCGTCGTCGTGACGGCGGTCGAGATGGGCGTGAGGTGACGGGATGGCGCATGGGCGCTGCCGGCGCCGTGGACGCAAAGACGCGCCCACCGCGCCTTGGACACGCCGCAGACGACGTGCCCACAGCGCCCACGAGCCGTTTCGTCATCGGACTCGCCAAGGCGTGGCGAATGTCGATCGAGAGCGTGTGTTACGAGTTGAGGTTGCCCCGATCTCGTGGACAGGTTAAGGCTTTCGGTTCACGTCATGGTGTGTACATCAACATTGATTCCTGTGGGCGGTGTGGATCCCGTGCGCAGCGCGGGATCCAACGGACTTGTGGGCGCCCGTAGGGCGTCCACAGGCCGGGCACCGTCCACAGCGCCGGCCTGATGGAGCCGTTCGAACTCCAGTGGCGACCGGTAGCCGAGCGCGGAGTGACGCCGCCGTGTGTTGTACCACCCCTCGATGAACTCGAACAACGCCGCCCGTGCTTCGGCGTGCGTTGACAGCGTCGTTCGGTCGAGCAGCTCGCACTCCAGGGTCGCGAAGAAGCTCTCGGCCATCGCATTGTCGAAGCAATCGCCGACCGAACCCATCGATAGCGCGACGCCCCGTTCCCGGCAGCGAGCGCCGAAGGCCAGCGAGGTGTACTGGCAGCCTTGGTCGGAGTGATGGATGACCGCCTCGGGCCGCCGTTGCGTCACGGCCATCTCCAGCGCCTCGACCACCAGCGCGGTGCGAAGATGCCCCGCCATGGCCCAACCGACGACGCGCCGGCTGAACACGTCGAGGACGATGGCCAGGTACAGGAAGCCGGCCAGGGTCGGGACGTAGGTGATGTCGGCGACCCAGAGCCGGTTCGGCGCGTCCGCCTCGAAGCGCCGCTCGACCCGATCCGGGGCCGGGCGGGCCTGGGCATTCCGGCGTGTCGTGCGAGGGCCGCGGCGCCGGCTCACCCCGGCGACGCCGACGGACCGCATGACCCGGGCGACCCGCTTGCGGCTCACCGCGACACCGCCCTCGGTCAGTTCGGCGTGAATCCGAGGAGCACCATACGTCCCTCGACTCCGGCCGTGAATCGCCTGGACGCGAGCCCGGAGCTCGGCATCGGCCCGTGCCCGAGCCGACGGAGGACGACGACGCCACGCGTAGTACCCGCTCGGGGAGACACCGAGCACCCGGGCCATCGTGGCGACACGGAAACGAGCCTGATTCGCGCTCATGACCCGGTAGGTCTCCCGGGTCGGGCCTCCCGCGCGAACCAGGCCGTTGCCTTTGCCAATATCTCTCGCTCTTCGCACAGGCGCCGGTTCTCCCGGCGCAGCCGGCGAAGCTCTTCACGCTCCTCCGTGCGCAGCCCGTCGCTGCGCTCGCCCGCATCGCGGCCCGCCTGCGCGACCCAGGTTCGGATCGCCTGGGACGACGGCTCGAACTCGCGAGCCAGGTCCTCCGGCGCACGTCCGGACCGAACCAGGTCGACCATCTGTTGCCGGAACTCCGCCGCGTACGATGGTCTCGTCTTCGGCATCGCGGATACTCCTTCTCCCCCCAAGAGGATAGGTGTCCACGAAACCGGGGCAACTTCAGTGCTGTCGGTGCGGCAGACGCTGGAGCGTGCCGGTAGCGCGCCGCGATTCGGAGAGCCGAAGACCGCGCGGAGCCGTCGCACCATCACCATGCCTGGGCATCGTGGCGGCGGCCCTGCGCCGTCATCGGACGCGGCAGCTTGAGGAGCGGCTGGCGGCCGGCGCGCGCTGGCGAGAGTCAGGGTTGGTGTTCACGACCACGATTGGAACAGCGGTCGACAAGGGCAGGCTGCACAAGGTGTTCAAGCAGATCCTGCGCACGGCCGGGCTGCCCGACATCCGGTGCCATGACCTCCGGCACACGGCCGCGACGCTGTTGCTGGTCCAGGAGGTGGACCCGCGGACCATCATGGAGACGCTTGGCCACTCCCGGATCAGCATGACGATGGACACCTACGCCCACGTGCTGCCCGCGCTGCAGCTGCGGGCGGCCGCGAAGATGGACGCGATCCTCGCGCCCGGTACCTACCGACGTTGACAGCCTAACTGACAGCCTACGGAGGCGATTTCTACGCAAGTCTGTGGACGCTGGCGGAATCCAGGGTTGAGCAAGAGCCAATAAACAAGGGCTTTATGGACACCGACGGACGCATGCGGGTCGCCGTCAACCGAAACTGCAAAGAGGCTGTCCGTTGGTCCCTGCTTGCCTGAGCAACGCGGTATTTATTGGATGAAACGCTACCACGCCCGTGCCGTTTGATCCGTTCGCGTAACGGGTCTGGGGTGGCGCGCCGTGACGGCACCCACCAGAAAGCAGGAAGCGACGAAGAGCGTCAGGTGCGTGAGCTGCAGGCGCGTGCGCGACGTGCGGGATCTGGGCTGGGCCTCGACGCCGCGACGAATGACCCCCGTGACGAAGGTGAACACCAGTCCCGTCACTCCGAGTGGGTCGAACGCTCCGCGTGCCCGTCGAATTATTGCGCAGGTGGGTGGAACAGCAGATGGCTGGACGGAAGAGGCCTAGCAGCCCGTGGCAGAAGGGGCTGATTGTCAATCGAGAATCGCGTGTCCGTATTGGCGTGTCGCCGGACCATCCCACGACGAATCGGGCCGATCATGGCGCTCCGGGGCCCAGAAGCGCCGCACACGCCCCCAGCACTCGCTCAGGAGGCCGATCAGCGCCTCCAGCGGCGCCGACGCGCGGCCCTGGAGGCTCCGCGGCGTGCCCACGCCCGTCAGGTGCCGCATGAGCAACCCGAGATTGACGCCGCAGACCTGGACGAGCAGCCGTTTCAGGATGTTGGGATGCCCGCGCAGATGGACGCGGCGCATCCTGCCGGTCTCGTAGAGATGCGCGTTGGGCCGTTCCAGCAGCTCGCCCCGCTGCCGCAGCAGCCGTTTCCCACGCGCGCCGCGGATCCGCCGCCGGTTGGCATACACCGCGTCCCGCGCCGCCGCCTGGCCCTTCCAGTGCCGCCGGCCGCGATCCGGCTCCGAGACGTAGCTGCGCACGCCGATGGCCGCAAACCCGACCATCGTCTCGTTGCTGTGATATCCCTTGTCGGCCACCACCTCCACGATCCCCGGCGCGCCGACCGCCTCGACCTGCTCGGCGGCCGTGACGAGCGTGTCGACCAAGGTCGTCGTGTCGCCCGCACTCGCGTCCTGCACCGTCACGCCCACGATGGCGCCTGTTTCGAGGTCGACCGCATGCTCGGCGGTGTGCGCCAGATGCGTGCGGCCGTCCTTCATCTTGGCGATCTTCGCGTCCGGATCGTGCGGGTGGGTCCAGTCCGCGTTCGAGCCCTTCTTTTTGCGGGTCCGGTCGAACCGGGCCAACTCGGCGCGCGTCGGCGTCGTGAGGCCGGACGCCTCGGCCAGCCGGGTCAGAAACGCGTCGTAGCTCTCGCCCGTATCCCGCCGCACAATGCTCCGCATCGCCGCATTGGCTTCCAGCGTCGTGGCATCGATGCCAACCGTGCGCCCCACCACCAGCGTGGCGTCGGCCAGTCGCTGCAACACCCACGTAAACACTGCCTGGTGGGTCTCGAGGTCAATCAGGCGACGGGTGCGCGACAGCGTCGAGTGGTCCGGCGGGGCCTCGTGGAGGGCGAAGTCCAGAAACGTGCGAATGCTCAACGAGTCGGCGGCGCGCCACGCGATCGCTCGTTCCGAATCCAGCCCTTCAAAGTAGCCGAGCAACAGCAGCCGGAAATACCGGCCCGGCGCCAGACTCGGCCGACCGACCCCGTCCGCGTAAAACGACGCGCACTGTGCTTCCACGACCGCGTCGAACCCCGCGTCGTCGAGCACTCGATTCAGCCGCTCGTAAAACGGGTGCCCAGCACTCTTCGGCAGATCCGCCGTGGGCACCCACATCGTCGCTTGCCGCGTTCGACCGCGGCTTGTCCCCATCGCCATGCCAGACAGTGTAGGACACAGGACCGATCACGTCGATCCCTGGAACGAGGGACTTTCACCACGGGCTGCTAGTCCCCTGTGTCTGAAAAAGCTTTAAGAAGTGTGCCGGGTGTGATGTATTGGGCGGCATGGCAAGAACAGGTCGGCCCAAAGCGAGATTGGAAGTCACCGCCGTGGAGCGAGGAGAACTTGAGCGGCTCGCCAGGCGCGCCAGAACGAATCGGCATGTGGCCTTGCGGGCGAAGATCGTCCTGAGGTGCGCGCGTGGCGAATCGAACGTGGCGGTCGCGGCGAAACTGCGCTGTTCGAATGTGACGGTCGGCAAGTGGCGGCAGCGGTTTACGACAGGTCGCGTGGATGCGCTGTATGACGAGCCCAAGCCCGGAGCCCCCCGGACAGTGTCCGATGAGGATGTCGAGTCGATCCTCGTCGCCACGTTGGAAAGTAAGCCGAAGGGACGGACCCACTGGAGCACCCGCAAGATGGCGGAGCGCGCTGGCGTCAGCGCCTCCACCGTGGGCCGCATCTGGCGCACCTTCGGGTTGCAGCCGCATATCGTGGAATCGTTCAAGATCTCCGACGACCCGCTGTTCATCGAGAAGGTGCGGGACATTGTCGGCCTCTACCTGAATCCACCCGACCACGCCGTTGTCTTGTCATTCGACGAAAAGCCTCAGATTCAAGCCCTCGAGCGAGCGCAGCCGATCCTGCCGATGGACATGGGTCGGCCCGAACGCCAGACGCACAACTACATCCGCCATGGCACGGTGGACCTCTTCGCGGCGCTCAACGTCGCGACCGGCCAGGTCGTGGCGCAAACCAAGAAGCAGCATCGGTCGAGGGATTTCGTGAGCTTTCTGCGCGAGATCGACGAGCGGGTGGACCCCACCCTCACCGTCCACGTGATCCTCGACAATCTCTCGGCGCATAAGTCCCCGCTGGTCAAACGATGGGTGGCCCGCCACCAGCGCTTCCAGTTCCACTTTACGCCAACCTACTCCGCCTGGCTCAACCTCGTCGAGCGGTTCTTTGGCCTCCTCACCGAACACGCCCTCAAGCGCGGCTCACATTCCAGCACGCACGCGCTGCGCCACGCCATCTCCGCCTACGTGGACGCCCACAATGACGAGGGCAAGCCTTTCAAGTGGACGAAAACAGCCGACGAGATCCTCGCGAAGGTGAAGCGGTTCGGACAGCGCACCGTTCAAGTCCACGGTGGCCCCAGATGACCAACGACTTTTTGAAGAAATCAAAGATCAAGGGGACTAGGAGCCCGTGGTGAAACCCCACGTCGCACCGAGGCGCGGTCGTGACAATGCCGCGCACGGCCAGAACAAGGCGTGACGAGGGAGCATATTGGCCATATTCGACCGAGGAACAACGCGGTCAGACGGGATGCATCGCCCGTCGAATGCAGCGGGGCCTTTTGCCACGGGCTGCTAGTCGGTGACTGCCTCTGTCGGGTGACGGTCTCGCCGCGGCGAGTGAAAGGGCATGCGACTCTGTCGCCCCCAAAAGAGGCGCTTGAGAAGGACAGGGCGGGCTGATAGCCGGAGACACGGAGAAGGGTGAGTGACCGTAACGAGACGTGGGAAGGGCGAGGGTTCCGTGGTCCAGCGACCCAACGGGCTGTGGATGGGACAGGCGAACCTCGGTTGGCAGGACGGGAAGCGCCGTCGCAAGACCATCTACGGTCGGACGAAGCGCGAGGTCCAAGCCAAGCTCCGAGAAGTACTGCAACGCGTGGCTCACGGAGAGGCGCCGGCACCCGAGCGGGAGACGGTCGCGGGGTACCTGCAGCGCTGGCTCGACGACAAGAAGTCCGAACTGCGACCGCGGACGTACGAGAGCTACGAACAGGTCGTGCGCAACCATCTGGTGCCGGCGCTTGGGCGGCTTCGTCTCGCCAAGCTCGGCCCGAGGGACGTTGCGCTGTGGCTGCGCCTCCAGGAGAGGGACGGGGTGAGCGCCCGCACGCGGCGGTACGCGCGCGCGGTGTTGCGGGCAGCTCTCAATCAGGCCCTTCGCTGGGAACTCGTCTCACGCAACGCGGCAGCCTTGACGGCTCCTCCACGATATCGCCCCCGTGAGATCCAGCCGCTGACACCCGAACAAGCGAGGATGCTGCTGGAGGCCGTGATCGGCCATCGGCTCGAGGCACTCATTTCTGTTGGTCTCGGGCTCGGACTGCGCCTCGGCGAAGCCTTGGGGTTGCGGTGGATCGACGTGGACTCGGACAGCCGCAACTGGCGGTACGCCAGGCGCTCGAGCGGGCCGGAGGGGATGCTGCTACCCGGAGGGCCTTGACGGCCGAGCGGCGCCGCTTGCTCGCCGAGCTGGCTGCGGCGGAGGACAGGATTGCGCGCCGCCGGATCGACTCGGCGCTCGACGACGTACGTCGTCGTGTACCGCACCCGGTTTCTTGGACACAAGTTTGGGCTACGCGGCTTGGCGTAGCTCGTACTCTTCGCGGGCCTCGAGTGGCGTGCGATAGGCCAGCTTCTCGAGGCGCCAGCACCGGTTGTAGCGCTCGACGAACTCGGCGACGGCGGCGCGCACGTCGGCGAGATTTTGAGACCCGGCCGTAGACGGCCTGCTCCTTGAGCGTGCGATTCCAGCGTTCGACGACGCCGTTGGTCTCCGGCTCTTTGAGCAAGCCGAAGCTGGGGCGGATGCCCCAGTAGCGGACCTGGTTGAGGAAGTGGTCGGACAGATACTGGCTGCCGTGGTCCATCCGGAGCGACAGGCCGCGGGCCGCGTCCGCCTCGACCAAGCCGCAGCGGCGCCGGAGCCCTTGCGCGACCGGCTCGAGGGCCGCGAAACGGTCGCCGACCTTGCACACGTGCCATCCCACACACTCGGCATTCCAGTGGTCGACGGCCGCGAAGGTCCAGACCCAGCCGTCGTCGACGGTCAACACCCGCGCGCCATCGGTACCCCACATGACGTCGGGCGCCGAGGTGACAATCGTGCCGTCGTGCGGTTTCGGCTCACCCTGCCGCCCGCGGTGGGGCGAGAGCAGGCCCTGCGCGCGCATCACGCGCAACACCCGCGTCCGCGAGACCCGCACCCCGTCGAGGATCCGCAGCCGCGCGTGGACCTTGCGATGGCCCTCGCCCTGGAACGGGGAGCGGGCCAGGTCGTTGCGAATCGCCGCCAGCAACTGCGCATCCGATAGCGCGGGCGTTGGCCCGCGGCGGCACGGACTGTCAGCCGACGCTGAACGCTGCAGGCGATCCCGCCGCGCGTAGAACGCCGAGCGCGACTGCTCCCACAGTCGACACACCCGCTCGAGACCGTAGCGCCGCCCCGTCGTCGCGGAGGTCGTTTGGCTCATCGTCGCGACCTCCGCGTCGCCAAAGGGAGGCGGCGCTCCGCTGCGCGGGCACGCGACCGCAGCAGCTCGTTCTCCATCGACAGATCCCCGATGTGCCGCTTGGCCGCGTCCAGCTCGGCGGCCAGCGGCTCACCGGCCTGCTCCTTCAGACCCAGCTCGAGACCGGCCAGCGCCCGGGTCTTCCACCTCTCCAGGCGATAGACTTCCACACCGACTTCACGCGAAACCGTGTCGAGCGGCTCGCCACGCAGCAGCTGCAACACCACATCCCGTTTCCGGCTCGCGCTCCACCGTTGTCCCGGCGCCAAGGCCCCCGACCCCATCGCCGCCGCGTCGGCGCCGACTCCGGTCGCCCTCCGGGCTCCCTTCGTCGCCGCCGACCCAGCTCCCTTCACCCCCCTCGACCGAACCATACCCCCACCTCCTGGTGACATCGGATTCTCCCTTAATCCGTGTCCAAGAAAACTGGGGGCGCCCCAGACGTACGTCGTCGCCTGGCCGTCGTACAGACCAGTGTCCGGTTTGCCGAACCGAAGACGACGCGCAGTCGCCGTACGATAACGATTCCGGAATTGCTGGTCGCCGCTCTACGGACGCATCGCCAGCGCCAGTTCGAGGAACGTCTTGCGGCCGGCGCGCGGTGGCGCGACTCGGGACTGGTGTTCACGACGACGGTCGGCACTCCGCTGGACGGTCGCAACGTGAATCGGCTGTTCAAGGTGATCCTCCGAGACGCCGGCCTGCCCGCCATCCGCTACCACGACCTCAGGCATACGGCAGCGACGCTGCTGCTGGCCCAGGGGGTCGACCCGCGGACGATCATGGAAACACTCGGTCATTCCCAGATCAGCCTTAGGACACTGACGGAAATTACCTTGCTGTGTGCCGAGCGCCCGAAGGCGCAGAAAACGGGCTCCGCCTGGATGCACTTGGCAACCTTATATCGATCACTGTCCTTACGCTCAACACCTACGCGCACGTCGTGCCGGCCCTGCAGCAGGAGGCGGCCGCCAAACTGGACGTGATCCTGACTCGACAGGTGGGGCGGCGAAAGCCGGCTTCTGTCCACCGGCGTCCACCGGCGTTCATCGGCGGCCGTTCCGATAGGCAGTACGATAGGCAGTACGGGCAGCGAGCCGGACGCGAAAGTCGCGATTTTCCTGGTAAAAATGGTGAGCCGCCGGGGACTCGAACCCCAAACCCGCAGATTAAGAGTCTGCTGCTCTACCAGTTGAGCTAGCGGCCCACACCGTGTGGATTCAATAACTTGCCAGGATTCATCGAAGCTCTGCCAGCCGATTCTGTGCAGCCATACGGACTTGACGCGGTATGGCAGTGCCCTGGAGATCCTAGCATGCCACGTCGAAGAGGATGCGGGTGCCTCTCCGGTCGCGCGTGCGAGCCGGATCGACGGCTTCTTGCGGGAGGATCGGAACGGGACTCGCGATACAGTCGTCATCGATGAGTGTCGCCAATGCCGTCATCGGAGCCGCCGACCACTACGCGCGAGCGGAGCTGGTCACCCTCGCGTTGAGAGACGCCGCTCCCGTCTTCCTCGATCGGCGACGCGTCGTGCTGATCGACAAGGGACTCCCGAGCGCGCCCTACCACCACGAGGCCCTGGAGCTGGACCTCAGGGCGGCAATCGACCTCGTGAACCGGGTGAGACAATCGGTGGCGCAACGTGCGAGCGCGGCCATCTCGACCATGCTGGCGACCTATGGTGCCCGGGTGCTGATCCTGCCCGCGAGTCCGTATGACGGCCTGTCCGACTCGTTGGAAGAAGTCTTGAGCTCACGTTCCTTGACCCTGGCCGCGGACGGCATGCTGTACCGTGAGTCGCTGGCCGAAGCTGCGGCCGAACTCGGCATGGAGGTCCGGAGGTACCCTCGCAAGGCCGACCCGATGGTACTGGCGGCCGAAGCAATGGGTGTCGGCGTGGCCGACGTCACCTCAGCTCATCGCCCAGTTCGGCCGAGAGGCGGGAACGCCGTGGCGCAAGGACCACAAGCTGGCTGCAGCGGCGGCCCTCAGCGTCCTCGGTGCCCTGGATATCAGATCCAGCCCAATACTTGACGTCGTCCAGAACAAGTGATTGACTTTACGCAGTGAATGAGGACGCCGAGCGGCTCCTGAGGCAGCGCGGGTTGCAAGTCACCGCCCAGCGGCTGGCCGTGCTGCGGGCAGTGTCGACCCACCCGCATGCCACTGCCGACGAGCTCGCCGACGACGTGCGAGGAAGTATCGGATCGATTTCCCGGCAGGCGGTGTACGACACCTTGGGAACGCTGGTCGAGAGGGGACTGGCCCGCAGGATTCAGCCTGCGGGGTCGCCCGCGCGATACGAAGATCGAGTGGGTGACAATCACCATCACCTCGTCTGTCGCACTTGTGGTGTCACCGTCGACATCGACTGCGCTGTCGGTGAGGCGCCTTGTCTCACCGCCGAGGACGATCACGGCTTCGAGATCGAGGAGGCCGAGGTCATTTACTGGGGGTACTGCCCCGGCTGCCGCAATCGGCCCGCGGGCAAGAAACAGAAGGGTTGAGAGACATGCACGACACAGCTGAGGACAAGGTGGCGAGCGAGCGCAAGTGCCCGGTCTTGGGTCACCGACACACCGCGGTTGGCACCACGGCGAATCAGCATTGGTGGCCGAATCAACTGAACCTGAAGATGCTCCACCAGAACTCCCCGTTGTCCGATCCCATGGGCGAGGAGTTCAACTACGCCGAGGAGTTCAAGACGCTTGACCTGGATGCCCTGAAGCAGGATATCGAGGCGGTGATGACGACCTCACAGGACTGGTGGCCGGCCGACTACGGCCATTATGGGCCGCTGTTCATTCGGATGGCGTGGCACAGCGCGGGCACGTACCGCATCCACGATGGCCGCGGCGGCGGCGCCTCCGGTACGCAACGCTTCGCCCCCCTCAACAGTTGGCCCGACAACGCGAACCTCGACAAGGCGCGCCGGCTGCTCTGGCCGGTCAAGCAGAAGTACGGCCGGAAGATCTCGTGGGCCGACCTGATGATCCTCGCGGGCAACTGCGCCCTGGAGTCGATGGGGCTCGAGACGTTCGGCTTCGCCGGCGGGCGCGAGGACGTCTGGGAGCCCGAGGAGGACATCTACTGGGGGCCTGAGACCGAGTGGCTTGCCGACGAGCGCTACAGCGGCGACAGGGAGCTCGCGGACCCGCTGGGTGCCGTTCAGATGGGCCTGATCTACGTGAATCCCGAGGGCCCGAACGGTGAGGCGAATCCGCTCGCCGCCGGCAGGGACATTCGAGAGACGTTTGCCCGGATGGCGATGAACGACGAGGAGACGGTTGCCCTCATCGCCGGGGGGCACACGTTCGGCAAGACGCACGGGGCCGCCGATGCAGACCAGTACGTTGGTCCCGAGCCCGAGGGCGCCGCCATCGTGGAGCAGGGCCTGGGCTGGAAGAACGCCTTCGGCAGCGGCAAGGCCGGCGACGCGATCACCAGCGGGCTGGAGGGCGCCTGGACACCCACCCCGGTGACCTGGGACAACAGCTTCTTCGAGACCCTGTTCGGCTGCGAGTGGGAGCTGACCAAGAGCCCCGCGGGGGCGCATCAATGGGTTCCGACGGACTCCGGGGGCGCGGACACCGTGCCGGATGCCCACGATCCGTCGAAGAGGCATACCCCGGTCATGCTGACGACGGACCTCGCACTGAGGATGGACCCTATCTATGAACCGATTTCGAGGCGTTTCCTCGAGAACCCGGACGAGTTCGCGGACGCCTTCGCCAGGGCCTGGTACAAGCTGACGCACCGCGACATGGGGCCGATCTCGCGGCACCTCGGCCCGGAGGTTCCTGGCGAGCAGCTCTTGTGGCAAGACCCGGTGCCCGCCGTCGATCACGAGTTGATTGATGCGCAAGACGTCGCCGCGCTCAAGAGCACGATCCTCGAATCGGGACTGTCCATTTCCCAACTGGTCTCGACCGCCTGGGCGTCCGCCTCGACGTTCCGTGGCAGCGACAAGCGCGGCGGGGCGAACGGGGCGCGCATTCGCCTCGCGCCGCAGAAGGACTGGGAAGTGAACCAGCCGGCCCAACTGGGGGCAGTGCTGGGAGTCCTGGAGGGAATCCGGAGGGGCTTCAACAGCGCGCAGTCCAGCGGGAAGAAGGTCTCGCTCGCAGACGTGATCGTTCTGGGCGGGTGCGCAGCCGTCGAGCTGGCCGGGAAGAACGCCGGATGCGACGTGCAGGTTCCTTTCTCGCCAGGGCGCACCGACGCGGTGCAGAAACAGACGGACGTGGACTCGTTTGCCGTCCTGGAACCAACCGCAGACGGGTTCCGCAACTACCTCGGGAACGGACACCGCCGCTCCGCCGAAGAGTTGCTGGTGGACCGGGCGCAATTGTTGACCTTGACCGCTCCCGAGATGACCGTCCTCGTCGGCGGCTTGCGCGTCCTGAACGCGAATGTCGGGCAGTCCGAACGCGGCGTCTTCAGCAAGCGGCCCGAGACGTTGACCAATGACTTCTTCGTCAACCTGCTCGACATGAACACGGCGTGGCAGGCGTCCTCTGCGTCCGAGCACGTGTTCGAGGGCCGCGATCGCGGGACGGGCGAGCTCAAGTGGACAGGCACCGCCGTGGATCTCGTCTTCGGTTCGAACTCCCAGCTCCGCGCCATAGCGGAAGTCTACGCATGCGACGGCTCGCAGCAGGCATTCGTGCGCGACTTCGTGGCTGCGTGGGACAAGGTGATGAATCTCGATCGCTTCGACCTGGCTTGATCTCGGCGAGGCGATCGCCCGCAACGCACTCGGACGGCTGCGACCCGAGCGGAAGCGGAACGGGGAACCCTCGCGGCCGCCCCTGCGGACGGGATCTGCCACGGCGATGCGGATTCTCCACGTCGCGGACCGACTGAGTGACCGAGGGGGCGCCGACCTGGCCCTTCTCGGCCTGCTCGACGCCTTGTCGGCCGGTCACGAGCAGCACCTGGCCGTGGGCCGAGACGACGGCGTCGTGCGCGCGCCCTGTCCGGTGACCGTCGTCCCGCAGCTCGACGCAAGGACGCGCTCCGACGCCGATCTCGACCCGCTGCTGGCGCGGCTGCGGCCGGATCTGGTGCACGTGCACAACGTGGTCAATCCTGCGGTACTGGCTTGGGCGGCCGACCTGGACGCGGTGGTGACGATTCAGGACCACCGCTTCTTCTGTCCGGGACGGGGCAAGTGGACCTCGGACGGGTGCGTCTGCGGCGAAGCGATGGGACGCGAGGTGTGCGCCGGCTGCTTCGACGACCCGGGCTACTTCGAGAGCATCCTCGAGCTCACCGCGCAACGGCTGGAAGCGGTGAGGAGTCTGCGGCTGACCGTGCTGTCGTCGTACATGAAGCGTGAGCTGATCCAGGTGGGGATCCCGGCGGGCCACGTCTCGGTCGTTCCCCCGGTTGTCTACGGCCTCGAACCTGACGCGCAGGCTGACGGTCCGCCCTGCGTCCTGTTCGCGGGCCGCGTGGTCGAGGCCAAGGGCGTCCGCGAGGCGGTCGACGCCTGGCGGCGCTCGGGGTCCACGCTGCCCCTGGTCGTGGCCGGCACCGGCCCGTTGCGTCGCGAGATCGAGGCCGAGGGCGTCGAGGTGCTGGGCTGGCTCGACCGCCGGCGCCTCTCCGCCGCCTACCGGCGCGCCGCCGTGCTCGTGATGCCTTCACGCTGGCAGGAGCCGTTCGGCATCGTCGGGCTGGAGGCCCTCACCCTTGGTACGCCGGTAGCCGCCTGGGACAGCGGCGGGGTGCGCGAATGGCATCCCGGCGGCGAGCTGCTGGCGCCCTGGGGCGAAGTCGACAGGCTGGCCGGGGCCCTCCGCAACGGGCCGGTGCATGGAGTCGATCTCCCTCGCGGGTTCGAACCTGAAGACCTTGTACGCAGGCTGGAAGCCGTGTACGGCAGGCGCGCCCCGAATCCGCGGTAGAGCGAGTCGTACTCGCGGTGGAGGAGTTGGCGCGCCCGACAGGATTCGAACCTGTGGCCTTCGGCTCCGGAGGCCGAAGGTAAAGCGAGCAACGCCTTTATTCGCAACACTTTGCAGCGGCTACTAACTTTCTGTGCTAACTTCCTGCACCGCCCGCCGCCTGTTTCCTCGCTGCCGACGGTGCGTCTGGAGCCCCGAGGTGTTCCTCGAAACGCGACGTCGCCAAGCGCATCGCCTCCGGCACATGGCCGAGCGTATAGCGTTCCGTCATCCGCGTGTCAGAGTGGCCGAGCACCTCCTTGACCAGCCGTGTGTCGCCCGCGACGCTGTACAGCGCCGTCCCGTAGCTGTGGCGAAGATCGTAGGGTCGGACTCCGTGAATCCCCAGCCGCGCAGCGGCCCGGACGAACGCGCGGCGGACGCTGGACGTGGAGAACGGTCCGATCGCGCCCACGGCTTCCAGACCGGCCAGCGCGTCGGCCGCGGGCGCACTGAGCGGAATCGTCCGCGTGCGGCCGCCCTTCCCCGTGTACACGATGAGCGTCTGCGTCGTCCGGTTCCAGTGCTCGGGACGGTAGCGCATCAACTCGCTGGGCCAAATGGCCGGTTTTGGCCTGTCCACTGAGGGGCATCGGTACCCGGGTGCTCGCCACGCTTCTCGCTGAAGGCAGTGACGCGGTGCGGCGGCGGGACTACGACGCACTTCGCTGTCTTTGCGGGCGTCGAGCAGCAGGGTCGACTTGGCCATCACTCGGCCCCTGCCCCCAGCAGCATCAAGTAGTCGTCATCACCCGCGGGGCCGGGAGATGCGGATACTGCGCCAGGTCGAGGCGGGGCGGCCGGTGGTCGAGGCGGCACAGAACGAGATGCTTGACGGCGTCGAACCCGATCGCGCCCAGTCGCAGGGCGTCCTGGATAGCGCCGCGGACGTGGGCCAGCCGAAAGTCCGCGAGGAGCCGCAAGACCTGCACATACTCGCGGGTCCCGGCTTTGCCCAGCCGGGTCTCCAAGAGCCGCCGCAGCCGGAGAAACTCGTCTGGCAGCGCCCACCCGGTCAGCGGCGCCGCTTGATCGAGCGCGCCCGTCTTGCGCTCCAACAAGGCCAAGTAGTGCAGCGGATCGAAGATCAGTTCCTCACGCCCGTAGCTGCGACGATGACGGGCGATCTCCTCACTCCCGCAGACGATCACGACGACGTCCACGTAGCCCTTCACCACCACGTCGCGGTGGCCGTAGGCGGTTGGCACCGAGTAGTCGTTGCGGCGGTAGCGCACCAGCGACAACGACGTGACCCGCGTCGGGCGCGTGTCGCAGGCTTCATACGGGACCGGCGGCAACGGCAACAACGCGGCGCGGTCGCGCGCGAAGCGCTCCCCGATCGTCTCGGTGTGCCGCCGTAACCGCTGCCCGCGCCGCGCGCGGCACTGGCGCGCCAAGTCAGCGTTCAACGCGTCCCAACTCGCGACGCGCGGGACCGGCACGAAGAAGTTTCGGCGGGCGTAGCCGACCAGCCCTTCCACCTTGCCTTTGTCGTTGCCCTTCCCCGGCCGTCCGAAGCGATCGTCGAACAAGTAGTGCGAGTGGAGCTCGCTGAAGCTCTGCGTTCGCTGCCGCGTGCCGTCCCCGAGAATCTTCGCCACCGCCAGCGTGGTGTTGTCGTAGACGATGCCACGCGGCACGCCGCCGAAGTAGCGGAACGCGGCGTTGTGTCCTTCGCAAAACGCCTCCGTCGTCTCGGCCGGAAACGCCTGCACGAACGCGTCGTCGCTGTGCGGCAGATCCACGACCAAGTAGTGCGCCTTGCATTCGACGCCGTCGATGACCACCAGGGCTTCGCCGAAGTCGGCCTGGGCGTCGCCCGGCGGATGCGCGAGCGGCACGAACATCTCTTGCCCGCCCAGCTTCTGCCTGCGCACGTAGTCTTTGACAATCGTGTGGCCGCCCGTGAAGGCGTGCTCGACGCATAAGCGCTCCCAGATGCGCTTGGCCGTGTGCCGTTGTTTCTTCGGGCGCTGCTGATCGTCGGTGAGAATTTGATCGATGACCCCGGTGAAGGCGTCCAGTTTCGGACACCGGATCGGTTTCGCCCGACGATACCCGGGCGGCAGGCGGTAGCGCAGCATCTTGCGCACCGTCTCCCGGGCCAGCCCGAAGCGCCGGGCCGCCGCCCGCTCGCTCAATCCCTCCACATAGACGCTGCGCCGCACCGCCGCATAGAACTCCACTCGATACATCCCTCCTGTATTCCACAGAACACCGTCGGCATGCTCGGTGGACCACTCGAGCGGTCTGGTTTTCCGCCGCACGCAGGCAGCTTCACACCGCCGCGCTGTGGTCTATTTTTGCTCCGCCGTTCTCATCCGACAGCCGGCCGCTCGGGCGAGTCGAAGACGGTCGCCGTGCCAGCCCACTGATGAACCGACCGACCAGCGTCTCGTCGATCTGCATCGCCGTGACGCGCTGCCGATCCAGCCAAGCGCTGAAGATCGCGGCGGCTCGAACATACCGGCGGATGGTGCTCCTCGCGTACTCGCGCGCCGCGAGTACGTCGACGAAGTCGTCGACCCAGCGACCCAGCGGTCCTGACCGGATCTGCTGGCAGATGCGTGGACGAACCGAGAGCGTTTCAAGCATGGTCTCCTCCTCGGTCCCCACCTGGGGACCTCCAGAAGACCACGCGTACTATGTCAAGCTCGCCGCGACGCCGACACCCACCACGTCAGGAGAAAACAATGCTTCGCTGACGGCCACTTGCCATAACGCGACGCTGGTCATGATGCTGACGGCTCGAGGCGCAGGAGCGCGCCGTGGTCGGCGTGGTCCGTCAGCAGGTAGATGAACCCGTCGGGCCCCTGGCGCACCTCCCGGATGCGCTGACGGAGCTCCCTCAGCATCGATTCGCGCCGCAGCTCCTCCATGAGGTCGTTGAACACGATGCGCTGCAGGTGACCGGTGCCCGGTATGCCACCCTCCTGCAGGGAGCCCACGAAGACGTTGCCCTTCCAAGCCGGGAACTGGTCGCCGGTGTAGACGGCCAGCCCCGCGGCCGCAATGGCGGGCAGCCACACCACGACCGGCGACTCGTATCCGTCACGCGTCGGATGCCGGGACACCCGCGCGCCGGGATAGAGGCGCCCGAAGCTCATCAACGGCCAGCCGTAGTTCCGCCCTGGCAGAAGCACGTTCAGCTCGTCGCCGCCGTTGGGACCGTTCTCGTGCTGCCAGATGTCCCCCGTCTCGGGGTGCAGAACGAGCCCGAGGGTGTTGCGGTGTCCGATCGTGTAGATCTCCGGCCGGCGCCCCGGCCTGTCCACGAACGGGTTGTCGTCGGGCACCGACCCGTCGTCGTTCAGGCGCAGAACCTTGCCGCGCAGGCTCGCCGGGTTCTGCGGGGCGTCGAGCAGCTCGCCGTCCAGGGATCGGATGCGGCCGCCGGTGGACATGTAGACCTTGCCGTCGCGGTCGAAGGCAACGCGTCCGTTGAGCCCCGAGTTGGTATGAAAGGGCTCAGTAACGACCAGGTCCTCGACGTCGTGGAGCGCGTGCCCTTCCAGCCGCCCCCGCGCGAGTGCCGGCGAGCCGCGGCCGTCGTCGTGCCGCTTGGTGTAGGTGAGATAGACCAGCCCGTTGTCGGCGAACTCGGGGTGGACGGCCACGTCCATCAGGCCGCCGTTCCCGTCCGTCCGCACGTCCGGCACCCCGGCGATGGGGCGCGGGTCGAGCTGGCCGTCGCGAACGGCGCGCAGGCGACCGTCCCGCTCCGTGACGAGCATGCCGCCGTCCGGCATGAACGCGATCGCCCACGGGTGCGACAGCCCTCCGACCACGACGCTGACCCGGATCCTGTGCTGCTCGGCCGTGTCGATCACCCAGGGACCGTCGCCGAGCGGCGGCACCGGCACACCGATCGACTCGTCCTCCTGCGCGTAGGCGGTCGTGAGCAGGCAGAACAGCAGAGTCGCCGCAAGGAGAACCAACCGTCCGACATTCACTCCACGCATCATTGCCTCCCGAAGGTGTCGCCCATCATTCTAGCCCGGCACCGTTGAACGGCCTGATCATGCAACCTGCCTCCTCTGTCTTCCTTCCACGGGTTGGCGAGCGAGCGCCTCAGCTCCCGGGCCGCTCGGTCGGCGGCCGTTCTCCCGGGCCAGGAAGCGTCGCCTTGCGTCCGCCTGCGAGCTCGCCTGCCAGCAACCGCTCGAGATCGGGGTAGGCGTAGACCACCGGCGCGTGGTTCTGCATCAATCCCCCCGTATCGGACGTCGGTCCGTAGTTGCTATGCAGGTCACAGTCGAGCATTCGAAGCATTGCCATCTGCTGACCGCGGTGATGAGCGGTGTGCGCGATGCGCCGGACAACGACCCACGCCCGCAGCCGGGTCGTATCGAAGAAGCGGGTCTCGCCCTCCCACCAGGATTCAGGCTGCGATCGCAGCGCGTCCAGTCGCTCGGCGGAGCTCGCGGCATATCGCTTGATGAAATCGAGTCTGCGCTCGACCTCCGGAAGCGCAGGCACACTGACCCCGATGCCCAGCATCGTGCGAAACCACAGGTCCTCGCTGACGCACTGGTGCACCATCTGTTCATGCACGCTGCGACCCCGTCTGTCCGTGGCATGCGGACGCACCGGGAGGTCCTCGTCGCGAAACATGCTCCAGACACTGAGCACCTTGAGGCGCTCCGTTTCGTACGTCTCGACAAGGAATCCGTATCGCATGGATTGATCACCTGGCTGCCTGCAGCGGTCAAGTCGTCTCCCAGGGGTTGTTGGCGAAGATGGCGAACTCCGGCCACAGCGCGCGCGGGTGCATGTCGAGCACCGCCATGATGGCCTCGGCGATGTCGACGGCGTACAGCTTGTTCGGGTTGTTGCGTCCGGTCCGCCCCATCCAGTCCGTCTGCACCTCCGACGGACAGACGCAGGTGACGTGCACGCCGTGTGGGCGCAGCTCCGCCTGCCAGCACTGGCTGATGCCGCGCACCGCCCACTTGCTCCCGGCGTAGACCGTTCCCGACTTCGCCCCCTTCATGCCCGAGGTCGACGCGACGTTGAAGATGTAGCCGCGCTGCTGCGCCTTGAGCAGCGGCGCGACGCGGTTCGTCAGGTCGACCAGGCCGAAGACGTTGGTGTCGAACAGCGCCCGCATCCGGGCCATGTCGATCTCTCCGATCTCCGCCAGATAGCCGAACGCGGCGTTGTTGACGAGCACGTCGATGCCGCCCATCCGCTCGACGCAGGCGTCGACGGTGCGCTGGTTGTCCGCGGGCAGGGACACGTCGGCGCGCACGCCGTGCGCGCCGCTGCGGGCGGCGACCCGCTCGATGCGCTCCGCGTCGCGCCTACCGAACGCGTCCCCCGCGAGGCGACGCATTGGAGCACGCGGCTCATGGCGCGCTATGCCGGCGTCACCCAGTGGCAGGTGCGGCAGGTCTGGCAGACGGCAGACGTCAAGCCGCATCGGCTCAAGACCTTCAAGGTCAGCAAGGACCCGCGGTTCGCCGAGAAGGTCATCGACGTCGTCGGCCTCTACCTCAACCCGCCCGACAACGCGCTGGTGCTCTCGGTCGACGAGAAGACCCAGATCCAGGCCGTCGACCGGACGCATCCGCACCTCATCGTCGACAACACCGGCACGCACACGACCGAAGCGATCCGCGACTTCCTGGCCGCCCATCCGCGCTTTCACCTGCACTTCACGCCGACCAATGCGTCGTGGCTCAACGCAGTCGAGACTTGGTTCGTAGCTTTCTCCAACGGCTGTGCAGGGCTCGCCCGTGACCAGCGCGCAACATCCGCCTCTTGAGACCTGTCCACAATATCACTATTATTTCGGACAATGGAGCGTCATGCCATGTCCACCGCACGAGCCATTCGAGCCGGCATACGCAAGCTGCCGAAGGGAGAGCCCTTCACGAGCGAGCGCTTTCTGAAGCACGGCTCGCGCAGCGCCGTCGACCGGACCCTTTCGCGCCTTGCCGGCCGGGGCGAAATCCAGCGTCTTGCCCGCGGCGTCTTCGTCCGCCCCCGGACAAGCCGGTTCGTAGGCACGGTCCTCCCCGATGTCCTCGAGGTGGTCGAGGCCATCGCGCGGAACAATCGCGAGACAGTCCAGATCCACGGCGCGGAAGCCGCGCGCCGGTTCAAGCTCAGCACCCAGGTGCCGACCGCGCCCGTGTTCCATACCAGCGCATCGAGCCGCACCATCCGGATCACCAACATCACCGTCAGGATGGTCCACACCTCGAACCGCCGGCGGCTGCAATTCGCCGGCGAGGCGGCGGGCGCCGCCCTCTCCGCCCTCTGGTATCTCGGCAAGAACAACGTGACCCCGGAGACGGTCGCCACGATCGAGGCCGCCCTCGGCCCGGCGGAATTCCAGAGGCTGCGGTCGGCAGACATGCCAGCGTGGATGACCAAGGCGCTCGCTGCCGCCCGAGACAGGCTCCATGGCTGAGGCATTCCTGTCCCTCGATGCTCGCGAGCGCGCCGACATACTCCGGACCGTCGCCGCCCGGTCCGGGCGGCCGGCCATCATCCTGGAGAAGGACATCTGGGTCTGCTGGGTCCTCCAGGCCCTCTTCTCCATGCCCGACCCCCATCCCATGGCCTTCAAGGGCGGCACCTCGCTCTCCAAGGTCTACCGCATCATCGACCGGTTTTCTGAAGACGTGGACGTCACCCTTGACTACCACTGCTGTCCCACAGAGCTTCTAATTGAGGCGGCTTGAACCTTCTATGTCTGTTAGAATGGTTTTGCCGCAAATCATTCAAAACACAGGAGATCCAAGCCGTGGCCCATCGTAACACAGTCTTCGGGCAACTTCTGACGTTGCTTCCGCGACATGAATTCGACGCCGAGGCGCGCGGCCATCAGCGCGGGCAGCGTTTGCGCGTCATGAGCCGCTGGGCGCAGTTCGTCGCCCTCGGGCTGGGCCAGTTGGCCAGCCGGCAGAGCCTGCGCGACATCGTGAGCAATCTGCGCGCGCAACCCGCCAAGCTCTATCACCTGGGCGTTGGGACGGTCAGCCGCTCGTCGCTCGCGCGGGTCAACGCCGAGCAGCCCTACACGCTCTACGAAGCGTTGTTCGGCCGTCTGCTGAGTCGTTGCCAGCAACGGGCGCCGGGCCACGGTTTCCGCTTCAGGCACAAGCTGTATGCGGTCGATGCGTCGACCATCGACTTGTGTCTGGCGGTTTTCCCGTGGGCGTCGTTCCGCCGCACGAAGGCCGCGATCAAGCTGCACGTCGGGTTGGACCAAGCCGGCCACCTGCCGAGTTTCGTCAGCGTCACCGATGGCAAGACCGGCGACGTGACCGTGGCCCGCACGTGGACGTTCGAGGCCGGCAGCGTGGTCGTCGCCGACCGCGCCTATCTCGATTTCGCGTGGTTTCACCAGTTGCAGGCCCGTGGCGTCACCTTCGTGACACGCCTCAAGCGCGGCGTGCGGTACCGGGTCACCCACGAGCATGACGTCCGAGCCGGGACCGGTATTCTCAGCGACCAGACGATCGAACTGACCAGCGCCCGCAGCCGCAAGGTCTATCCCCACCGGCTGCGACGGGTCGTCTACCGCGACCAGCTGACAACAAATCGCTACGTGTTCGTGACCAACAACACCACGTGGGTCGCCAAGACGATCGCCGACCTGTACAAGTCCCGGTGGCAGATCGAGCTGTTCTTCAAGTGGATCAAACAGCATCTGAAAGTGAAACGTTTCGTGGGCCGGTCGAAGAACGCGGTCTTGACGCAACTGTGGGTGGCCACCTGCATGTACCTGCTGCTGGCCTACCTCAAGTTCGTCCTGCGGTTGTGCTGGAGCCTCAACCAGATGCTGCAGGTGCTTCAACTCAACGTCTTCGAACGCCGGCCTCTCGAAGACCTCTTCACGACCCATTCGCCACCAGACCGCGCCCGTCCGCAACTCGCGCTCGCTTGGGCCTGAGACTGTGGGACACTAGTGATCAGCATTCCACCCACCGGGCGCGCGCTGTGCAGGACTTCGTGCAGTCGACCAACGGCCGCCTGCGGCTGTTCTTCTTGCCGCCGTACTCCCCGGAACTCAACCCCGATGAGCTCGTCTGGAATCATTTGAAGACGCATGGGGTCCGCAAGCGCCTGCTGCAAACGCCGGCGGAGCTCAGGCGCTACGTCCTGAGCCATCTGCGGTCTTTGCAGCGAACGCCCACCCGACTGCGCGGGTTCTTTCAAAAACCCAGCCTGCGCTACATTACTGCATAGTGTCATCAAACTAATGCCCTCCTTAATATCGTCGCGCACTGTCGGACGGAGACGCAGGCGCAGCAGGTCCTGGCGCACATCAAACGTCGTCTGGCGCAATGCCGGCTGGAAGTACATCCGGAGAAGACGCGTATCGTCTACTGCAAGGATGACGACCGGCCGGGGCAGTATCCCACGGAGCAGTTCACCTTCCTGGGATACACGTTTCGCTCTCGTCGGGCAAAGAATCGATGGGGTCAGTACTTCATCAGCTTCATACCGGCGGTGAGCAATGCGGCGGCGACACGGATGCGGCAGAAGATGCGACGTTGGCACCTCCCTCGGCGCAGCGACAAGGCCATCGACGACCTGGCCCGCATGTGGAATCCTGTCCTTCGTGGCTGGATTCAATTCTACGGCCGTTTCTACAAGTCGGCCCTGTATTCGGTCTTTCGCCACTTCAACGACCTGTTGGTTCGATGGGCCATGCGGAAATACAAGAGGCTCCGGCGCCATCGCCGCCGCGCCATTCACTGGCTCGGTGGTCTTGCGCGTCGCGCGCCCCGGCTGTTCGCCCACTGGCATCTGCTGGGGCTGACGCCGGCGGCTGGATGATGGGAGCTGTATGAGCGGAGACGTTCACGTACAGTTCTGCGAGCGCCCGGGGGTGAGATTCCCCCGGGCGACTCACCTGGTGATCCTGATCGACGGCTACCGCCGGTGGCGGTGGCTTGAGACGACCGTGTACAAGCGGCTTCTGGAGGAACTGGCCACACTCGACGTGGAACTCAATCGTGACAAGACGCGTCGCGTCGATCTCGCAAAGGGCGAGAGTTTCACCTTCCTTGGGTTCAGCATCCGCCGCGCCTGGACGCAGCGGGGCAAGTGGGGGGTTGCCTGTGTGCCGAAGATAGCGGCACGCACCAAACTCCTGCGACGGCTCAAGGGGGTGATGCGACGACATTGCTCGCAACCGGTTGAAGGGGTCATTGCTCTCATCAACCCAATCCTGCGCGGATGGACGAACTACTTCCGCATAGGACAATCGAGCCGATGTTTCAGTCACGTGAAGGACTGGGTCGAGAAGAAGGTACGGCGACACCTGATGCGACAGCGCGGGCGACTGGGGTTCGGCTGGAAGAGGTGGAGTAGGCAGAAGCTATATGACCGACTCGGGCTGTTCTCCGAATACCGGGTCGTCTATCTGCCGAAAGCGCTCCCGGTTTGAACGGCCACATAACCCTTGAGACGAAGGCAACAGGAAAGCCCAGTGCCGGAAATCGGCATGCTGGGTTTGACGAGGCGGGAGCTGGAAACGTGCCCACGGGAGCCGGACTGAGGCCCGGTGCGAAAGCGCCGGAGGAGCCACCGGACCCTACCGACAGCGCGCCAGCTCTCGACCCTACCGATGAGCGGCGACTGGAAACGGAGCCATGGCGAGGAGTGAGGCACCGGCATCAGCGAAAGCTGCTGGGAACAGCTACCCCCTACGCCTACCGCCACCGCGCCAGTCGTCGACTCTACCCTGCTGACGTCCGCCTCCCTGCACGACAGCCAAGCCGCCATTCCGCTGGCGACCTTGTCGGCCGAGCGAACGACCAATCTGTATGACCTGATGGACGCCGCCTACGACGCGGAACCGATCCGCCAGCACAGCCGCTCACTCGGCCACGTCCCGTTGATTGACACCAACCCCCGCCGCGACAAGGCGTTGGCGGAGGAATTGCGAACCGAAGCCCGGCGCCTGCAGCGTATCGGCTTTCAGCTTCCCGAGCAGGCTCGCTACAACGAGCGTACGGCGGGTGAGCGCGTCAATGGCCGACTCAAGGACGAGTTCGGCGGTCGCCATGTCCGGGTCCGGGGCGCCTCGAAAGTGATGTGCCACTGCATGTTCGGCGTGCTCGCACTCACCGCCGACCAGCTCGTGCGCCTCGTGACATAACCAGTGCACCGCCGGCAACGCCCCTCGGCGCCCGACGGGCGTCAGTCACCCACGGGTGTCCCAACGCGCGGTCGAGAACACGTCGAAACATCCGACTTCTACCTCCCGGCGTGCCGCCGGTTATCCCGACAAGATATCCAGTCCACGATCCAGGGCAAATCGTGTTCACCAAGAGAGCTGAGGACTGCGCCCACCCCAATCCCCCGGGAGTTTTGCAAGCGGCTCCATCGATTGCGTCTTCTCCAGTGCCCAGTGGATCCAACCAGTCCTTCAGTCGTGTTTCCGGTCTGCCGCCTCCCTCCCACGCGCGCGCCAGCCGTCCATACCAGCCGTAGGCCAGATCCTGTGCTTGTCCGTCGACGCACTGCGTCAGGACGCCCCCCGAGCGCTGGCCGATTACTCGTCCCGCCTCGTTGAACAGCGGAGAACCTGATGACACCGACTCCATCTTTCCGGCGTCCCAGCGTTCGACCAACCATCCCGAACTCTCATCGCCCGGAATCGTTCGGAACGGCCGGGCGCTGGGCAACACTTCCCCGTCGCGGATCGCTATCGACTTGACTCCGCCGCGTGGATGATGGATGCCGACCACCGATTCGGCGCGCGCTACGGTACGGTCCCACCCGGCGAAGTATGCGTTGGACGGGAGAGCGTCCAACTCCACGAGCGCGAAGTCTGTTTGCGCCCATCCGGCAATGAAGGTACCGCCGCCTAGATACTCGCGCGAACCGCTCTCTGTTCGATCTTCGCATGCTGTGCTTTCATGGTTCCAGCTTACTGCGAGCCGGGTTGCCCAACCATCCGGATCGGTTCCGTCGACGCAGTGCCACGCGGTCAAGTAGTAAGCCTTGCCGTCTCGCGCCGTGTTGTTCAGTAGTACGCCGGAGCAGGCGCCGTTGTAGCTGCCCCCCAGCGCTACGCTCCGCGCGTGATCTCGCCACGGCGCAGCCGCCTCACAGGCGATTTCTACCTGGCAGCTGTCTTGGGCCTCTGCGTTGCCCACGGCCAGGGTCACCAGGATCGTGAGTAGATGTTTCTTCATCTGGAGCATACGATCGATCGCATCCTTGTGGTTTCCCGGCTTGGGGGGTGCGCACGTCGGCGTTCGACCCCCGCCCCGCGGGTGTTCGTCGTCCGGCGCCAGGCTGCGGACGCTGTACATCTGGAAGCACGCGAAGCGGGGCGGTAGGCAGGACGTTCACCTGCCGGAGTGTCGGGGTTTCGGCCCGCTTCAGCACCGTTATTGGTGGACACCCGCAACCCAGCTTGCGGGTGTCGTCGTTCCGTCCGCGTAGCGCCAGACCCAACGGCCGTGCTTCTTGCCGTCTGCTAGCGCTGGCGCCGCTGCGGCCGTCAGACCCAGCGCCAGGAGCAGTTGCCCGAGCAGCCGGCGCCGGCTGGGTCCCTGCGTCACGATGCCGAGGATCGATCCGGGTACAATCAGACGCCACGTGGCTGACGAGCAGACCCCTTTGCCGTTCGTCTCTCCCACCGAGTCCCCCGCCGAAGCGACGCTGAAGGCGATGACGGCCGGGATTCTCTTCGGGATCCTGTTCGGCGCAGCCAACGCCTATCTGGGGCTGCGGACGGGGCTGACGATCTCGACGTCGATCCCGGTGGCGGTGATGACGGTGGCGCTCTTTCGAGCGCTCCGCGCCGGCGGTGTCCAGAGCGGCATCCTCGAGGCCAACCTCTCGCAGACCGTCGGGTCGGCCTCCAGCTCGGTCGCCAGCGGGGTGATCTTCACGTTGCCGGCGCTCTTCCTCTGGGGTTTCGACACCAACCTCCTGCAGATCACCATCCTGGCGATGAGTGGGGGGCTTCTTGGCGTCCTCTTTATGATCCCGCTCAGGCCGTTTCTGATTGTGCGGGAGCACCGGAATCTGCCCTATCCCGAGGGCACCGCGTGTGCCGAGGTGCTCAAGGCCAGCCAGATGGGAGGCGCACGCGCCCGCAACGTGTTCTTCGGGCTGGGACTCGGGGCGCTGTTCAAGGGGGTCACCGGCTGGATGCGGGCCGTGCCGGACGAGCTCCAGATCTCCATTCCGTTCCTCAGGAAGGGCCAGCTCGGCACCGCGGTGAGCGCCGCCCTCTTCGGCGTCGGCTATATCCTGGGCCCTCGCATCGCCACGATCATGGTCGGCGGCGGGCTGC
Source organism: Vicinamibacterales bacterium (assembly GCA_965217045.1). Classification (GTDB taxonomy): domain Bacteria; phylum Acidobacteriota; class Vicinamibacteria; order Vicinamibacterales; family UBA8438; genus JAAXGX01. Next base: position 388,354 of record OZ244228.1, read on the forward strand.
TGTCCTGGCTGGTCATCATCCCGGCGATGGCGTGGTGGGGCGAGGGCCGGATGGTGCCGCTCTATCCCGAGACGACGCTGCTGATCGATGAGATGACGCCGGGGCTGCTCTGGACCCGCTACGTTCGCTATATCGGAGCGGGTGCGGTTGCCACCGGCGGCCTGATCACGCTGATCCGCAGCGTTCCCACCATGGTTGCAAGCTTCCGGATCGGCTCGCGGCAGATTCGGGAGCGGCTCACCGGCGGGGCGGGCACCGCCCTTCTTCGGACCGAGCGGGACCTCTCGCTCGGCGTGGTGGGGTTCGGCGCCCTGGCGATCTTTGCCATCCTCGCCGTCGTGCCGATGGCGTTTAGCAGCATCGAGGTGGCTGCCGGGCGTGCCCTGGCGGCGCTGCTGGTCGTCGTTTTCGCCTTCTTCTTCGTGACCGTCAGCTCCCGGATTGTGGGACTCGTGGGTGTGACGTCGAACCCGACCAGCGGGATGACGATCGCCACCCTGCTCGGTACGTCCTCGTTGTTCCTGCTGCTCGGCTGGACCGACGACGCCGGCAAGGTGGCCGCACTGACGGTTGGTGCCGTTGTCGCCATCGCCGCGTCGATCGCGGGGGATACGTCGCAGGATCTTAAGACCGGCTTCCTGATCGGGGCGACGCCGCGGCGTCAGCAGATTGGCGAGCTGGTGGGGGTGATGACCTCCGCGGCGTTCGTGGCGTTGACGCTGCTGCTCCTGGCCCGGGCGTATGGTTTCGGCAGCGCAGAGCTCCCCGCCCCCCAGGCGATGCTGATGCGGCTCGTCATCGACGGGGTGCTCAGCCAATCGCTCCCCTGGACCCTCGTCGCCGTCGGCGCTGGAATCGCCGTCGTCGTCGAGCTGCTGCGGATCCCATCGCTGCCGTTCGCGGTCGGCGTCTATCTCCCGGTTTCGACGATGATTCCGGTCTTCCTCGGCGGGTTGCTCCGGATGATCCTCGAGCGCGGTGCCGCTACGAGCGGGGAGCGGGACGCCCGGCGCGACCGGGGGATCCTCTTTGGGTCCGGTTTGGTGGGTGGGGAAGGATTGATCGGGGTGGTGATCGCCGGTGCGGCCGGCTATGCGGTCTCTCGAGGGCGGACGCCCTGGAGCCTGGGAGACGCCTGGGCCGGCGCGGCGGCGGAGTGGCTCGCGCTCCTGCTGCTCGTCGGGCTCATCGTCGGCTTTTGGCGACTCGCGGCGCCTCGGGCCGCCCGACCACACGGGAGGGACTAGTCGGGCACCCCATAATCCGCGCGCGCTTAGATCACCTCCAGGGCCTCGGGGTCGTCCAGCGCGGTGTTCGACTGAAGCGGATACGGTAGTGTATGAGAGGGTCGAAGGAACCATGAAGTGCACCCGCGTTACGGCTTACGCAGTGATAGGTGTCGTTTTTGCGGCACTCTGCGTGCCAGTTCACGAGGCGCAGCGGTTGGCCCGAGAATGGCGACCTCGCGACTGAACTCCCGCAAGTTAGCTCTCCGCGTCCCGTCGCTCGCGCCTCGTGGAGCGAACTCGACAAGGACCTGACCCCGGAGCGCCGTCGGCGCATCGACGCCATCAAGGCCCGCATGGCGATGTCCCGTCATTTGCGGTCTCTTTACTCCTATCTCCTGGCCGCGACGAGCAGACTGCGGCCGGCCCTCCGCCGCCCGGTCGACGCCGGCGGGGATGCTCTCCCGTAGATGCGGATTTCGCTGAAGTGGATCACCGATTCCGGGGATGTGGATCACGGATTTCGGTGAAGTGGAGCGCCCATCGGAGCGTAGCGACGTTCGTCGGTCAGTTGCCTCCCATCGGTGTCGTAGCGTCTGGTCGATATCCTACTCGTGCTGTCGTGTCAGTGAGCATCGATGAGGTTGCCTGTGGTTCCTGTGGGCGCCGCGTGCGGCGTCCAAGGTGCTGTGGGAAACGCGCTTTCGGCGACGGCGCAGTTGCCGCCGAGCGTATCGCGCGCGTTTTCCATGGCACCGCCAGGGTCCACAGGCTGTTCGCGCCCGGCGGGAGCGTCGGGCGTCTCGCGGACGTGATCGTCATGTCGTCTCCTTCCGGCGGTTGGCGGGTGCGTCGTGCGTGCGTCGCATCGAGCGGCCCTTGAGCTCGATGCGGTGCGCGTCGTGGAGCAGGCGGTCGCAGATGGCGTCGGCCTGGTTGGGGTCGCCGATGACGGCGTGCCAGTCGGTCACGGGCAGTTGGCTGGCGATGAGCGTCGAGGCGCGTTCGGCGCGGTCCTCGATCACCTCGATGAGGTCTCGCCGCTCGGGGTCGCGCAGCGGCGCGAGCATCCAGTCGTCGATCGCGAGCAGGTCGAGCTTGGCCAGGCGGGCGAGCAGCCGGGTGTAGGAGCCGTCGCCGCGGCCGACGGCCAGCTCGTGCAGCAGGCGCGGCATGCGGACGTAGCGCGCGGCGAAGCTGCGGCGACACGCGCGTTCGACGAAGGCGCAGGCGATGAAGCTCTTGCCGATGCCGCACGGTCCCGTGACGATCACGTTGTGGCGCTCAGCGATCCACGCGCAGGCGCCGAGCGTGAGGATCTGCTGGCGATTGAGCCGGCGCGAGTGGGTGAAGTCGACGGCCTCGAGCGTCGCCGGGTAGCGCAGCTTGGCCGTGCGGAGGCGCCGGTCGAGCTTGCGCTGCTCGCGGGCCGTCCACTCGGTGTCGACGAGCAGGCCGAGCCGCTCCTCGAAGCTGAGCGCGGCGGCCTGGTCGGTGTCGAGCTGCTTTTGGAAGGCGTCGGCCATCGCGCCGAGCTTCAGGGCGTTGAGCTTGTCGACGGTCTGTTCGATCAGCATCGGTCCTCCTCTGAGGTCGCGGCCGCGTAGTAGTTGGCGCCGCGGATGTTGGCGTGCATCGGTGTCGGGTTGGTCTCGGCCGGCGGCTCGAGGGGCAGCCGGTCCTGACCGGCGGCGAGGATGTTCTTGACGGTGTGGAAGCGGCACGAGCCGAGCGCCAGCGCGCGGGTGCTGGCGGCGTCGAGCCGGGCGTTGCCGTACTGGCGTCCCAGACGCATGATGCCTAACACGGTCCGATAGCCCTGCTCAGGGTGCGGGCGGCTGTGCAGGATCCGGGTGACGAGCCGAGCGGTCGCCGGTCCGACCGTCTCGGCCCAGCGGATGAGCCGCGACGGGGTCCACTCGGCATGTGCGCGGTGGGCGCTGGGCATGTGCTCGGCCACGGTGGACGGCTGTCGGTCGTAGCGCCGGCGGTGCGACGCCACGCGCTTGCCGCGATGGAAGATCTCGACCGTGTTCGTCGTGTGGCGGACCTCGACCTGCTCGCGGACGAGTTGGTACGGCACGCTGTAGACGTGGCGGTCGACCTCGACGTGGTAGTCGATGTTCACGCGGCACAGCTTCCAGTGGGCCAGGACGTAGCGGGTAGCCGGCAGGGGGCGTAGCGCCGGGCGGTCGAGCTGCTCATAGAGGGCGCGGCGGCTGACGCCCAGCTTCTTCATCGGGCGGTCGTTGAGCTCGTCGAGCAGGACGCGGATCGCCCGGTTCAGCGCGCCGAGCTCGAAGAAGGTCTGGTCGCGGAGCCGGGCCAGGATCCACCGCTGGGCCACGAGTACGCTGGTCTCGACGACCGCCTTGTCGCGGGGCTTTCTGGGGCGCGCCGGGATGACGACGGCGCCGTAGTGGGCGGCCAGGTCCTCGTAGGTGCGGTTGACGTCGGGCTCGTAGCGGCAGGGGCGGGTGATGGCGCTCTTGAGCTGGTCGGGGACCCACAGCGTGGTGGCGCCCCCGCAGTACTCGACCATGTGGATGTGGGCGGTGACCCAGTCCGCCAGCTGCTGGGTCGCGGTCGCCTCGGCGTAGGTGAGGCTGCTGGCGCCGAGCGCGGCGACGAACAGCTCGACAGGCCGCAGCTCACCCGTGCGCCGGTCGACCAGAGTCGGCCGCTTGCCCGAGAAGTCGACGAAAGTCTTCTCGCCGGCGCGGTGCACCTGCCGCATCGACGGCCGCAGCCGCCGCGACCACTGCCGGTAGATCTCGCAGAATTGCGTGTAGCGGTAGCCGCCGGGATGGACCTGGAGGTACTCCTCCCAGAGCAGCTGCAGCGTGACCCCGTTGCGCTTGAGCTCGCGGTGGATGTGCGCGCAGTCGGGTCGGGCTCGGTTGGGCACTGGCGCCGGGCGGCGAAACAGCCGGGCCTCGAGCGCCGCGTCGTCCAGGTCGGCCGGCAGCGGCCAGCCCAGCCCGTACCGAGCCGCCCTCTGCAGATAGCGTGAAACCGAGCTCGGACCGATGACGCAGGCTTGGGCTACCTCTCGGTGGGACAGGCCCTGTTCGTACCTGAGTCGTAGAATCTCCCGAATTTTCCTCACCAGAAGCCTCCGAGTCGGCATCGCTTCGCCCTCCGTTCAAAAGGCGAAGGATCCCGCGGTCAGGCTACCGATGAGCGCTCACGATCCCGGAAACTGGGTGATCCAGTTCGGCCGAAAGCGATCCACTTCCGCCGAAATCGGTGATCCACTTCGACCGAAACAGGTGATCCACTTCCGCCGAAATCGGCGATCCACATCGTCCGAAATACGCAGTAGAGTCGAGGAGAGGCGCGTAGCCGGTAGGGGGTCGGTGGCTTATCCGGCGCTTTCGCAATCGGGCCGCAGGCCGAGTCCCATGGGTACGTTTCCTCCCCCCGCTCTCCGAACCCGGCGGGCCGATTTCCGGCACCGGGCTCTCCAGTGGAATCATGCGGCTCGCGCACGGGCTTCCCGGTCACGACCAGCGGACGGGTCTCGCGAGCCCTGGCACCAGGCTCGCACCCTTGAGCCGGCCGGCCGGTGCGTCGTCAGGCCTGTTGACGCCCTGGCGACGGCGACCGCTCGGGTCGTCCCCTTCGCTTGTGCATGTGATGACATCCGGCATTCCTGCTCATCTCCGGGGTGATAGGCCATCGGCCACTCCCGTGAGCCTGCTCCCTTTCGCCATCGCTTCCACCTGAGGTCCCTTCCCTCCGCCGGCATTACCCGGCTTCCTCGGCACCTACGGACCTCTCCGCCACCCTGACCGGCCCGACCTGACCCTCGCGGGCTGTCCGTTGGCGCGTGCCACGCCACCGGCAGGGCTTCCCGTGTTGCGACCAATCCCCTCTTCCACACGTGCCGCCGCCATTACCCCGGCGGAACCGGTCGGTGCTCGCGTCGCTCGCTTCCCGACCGCTGGCAGCCTTCCCCGTTATTCCGGCGGGTCGGCTTCCGCGTTACCCGTTTCGAGGCCTGCTCGGCGTTCAACGTCGTTGCGGCCCGCGTGGTCGCTGAACCGCCCAAGGCGGCCCTTTGTCGTCGGAGTGCTTCAGCCGATGTCGTTGCCTCCGTCGTCCGCTCCGACTGCTACCGGCTGGAGCGACAGTTGCCGGGCGGGATTCGCACCCGCTGAGGAATGGCACCTTGTCACGGCGCACGGAATAATGCAGGCTAGAAACGTACTCCGACATTCAGAATGCCGGAATATTCTCGGGCGTTGGAATCCAGCACCTCACGCAGCCACACCTTCGCGCCGAGCGAGAAGTGGCTCTGGCGATACTCGGCATTCAGACCCACGAGAATGCTGTCCGTCGCGGCTTCCAGGCGCAGACTCTCGCCCGACACCAGGGCGATCGTCTCCGCGCCGCTGAACATCCGTGGCCGTGATGAACAGGGCGGTGGCGTCGGGGTAGGCGCCGCAGCCCATCTGGCGCCACCAGTGGCGAATCGACGCCACCGCGAACGTCGGTGTGTCGTGGTCCCGTCCCACGCTCACCCAGGCTTCCTTGCGCGCCATGTCGTAGACCTCAGAGATCCCCTCATTTTCCAACAGACACTCGTGGGCCGCGGTAGCCTTCCAGCCGCCTGATCCGCACCCACGGGGCCGGCTGTCGCCTCGTCGTGCCCTGGTTTCATGACTACGGGGTCCGGCGGCGCCGGATGGAGAACCCATATGAATCAATAGAGCGACACCCCTCCGTCTCGCATTAGGTTATAAAGTCTGGAAGGTGGCGCACTGTGAATTAGAATATGATTTATGAATATACATCAAGGCCGGCCGGCCTCATCCGGGCAATGGCTCCGGAGACACGACCTCCTGAACTTCATCACGACCTTGTACGAAGGCGACCTGCATGCCAAGCGGGTGCTGTCATTGGCTAACGGTAATTGGTTACCGGGTCGCGGCGGCGGATCCATGTTTTTGGATTGTACCTTTAGCGAAGATATGGCATAAGTAGTCTGTGCAACGGCAGGCTGACGCGCAGGAGACGGCCAAGCCCCCGCGGCGGGAACCGGCGGAACGACTGCGGCGCAACCTTGAGCGCGTCGAGCGCGAACGCGAACGGCTCGAGCGCGAGGTCACGCGGCTGCACAAGCGCAATAGGCGGCTGGAAGACGAGAATGCGCGGCTGAAGCGGGAGCTGGACGCGGCGCGTCGGGCCGGTTGCCGCCAAGCGGCGCCGTTTGCGAAACCGCTCAGCGGTGCGCCGAAGCGGCCGGGCCGGCGAGCCGGCGCCGCGTGTGGCGTCGCGTCGCCGGGCGCCAGTGCGGGTCGATGAACGGCATCCCGTTCCCCTGCCGCCGGCCTGCCCGGACTGCGGCGGGGTGCTGCGACCGACGGGTGTGGCCACCCAGGTGCAGGAAGAGCTGCCGGTCCCGCGCGTGGTCGTCCGCCAGTTCGAGGTGGCGATTGGTGCCTGCCGGGCGTGCGGGCGCCGGGTGCAAGGCCGGCATCGGTTGCAGAGTTCCGATGCGCTCGGGGCGGCCGGGGTGCAACTCGGCCCGCAGATGGTGGCCTGGGCGGTCATCCTCAACAAGCAATTGGGGTTGTCGTTCGGCAAGGTGGCAACCTTGCTGCGACAGCACTACGGCATCACCGTCAGCCGCAGCGGACTGGTCCGCGCCGTCGACCGGGCCAGCCGGCACGCGCAGCCGACCTATGCGGCCCTGCGGCACCAGGTCCGCCACAGTCCCGTCGTCACGCCTGGAAATGGCAACTAGAAAAGGGACCTTTGTGGCCACGTCGCGATGAGCGCTATTGCCGTGGCACCTCCTGTGGCGCGCGGGACGCCTGGTTGCGTGTGGCGGTCTTGAGCCGGTAGCTGTCGCCGGCGGTCGTCAACACGGTGGCGTGGTGGACGATCCGGTCGATGACCGCGGCGGCGGCCGTGGCGTCGAGGAACACCTCGGACCAGCGCGCGAACGGCAGATTCGTCGTCACGACGAGGCTCCGGCGCTCGTAGCGCTGGCTGATGAAGCCGAACAGCAGGTCGGCGCCGGCCTTGTCGAACGGCACGTAGCCCAGTTCGTCGAGGATTACGACGTCGTAGCGGGCGAGCTGGTCGAACTTGCGTTGCAGTCGGCCCTGTTGCTGCGCTTCGACGAGCAGCATGACCAGTTCGGCGGCGGTCACGAACCGCACCCGGTAGTCGTGCTGGCAGCAGGCCATCCCCAACGCGATCGACAGATGCGTCTTTCCCGTGCCGACGCCGCCGACGAACACGACGTTGGCGGCGTCGGCGACGAAGCGGCAGTCGAAGACGTGCAGGACCGCGTCGCGGTCCAGGTCCGGCTGTGCGTCGAACGAGAAGGCGTCGAGCGTCTTGAGCATCGGGAAGCGAGCATCCTGGATGCGGCGTTGGATGCGGCGCTCCCGGCGGCCGGTCACCTCCAGATGGACCAACTGAGCCAGGTAGTCGGCCGGCGGCTGACGCTGGCGGGTGGCCTGCTCGGCCAGCGGCCGCCACTGCGTCGCGACCGTCGACAGGCACAGCGTCTTCAGGTCCGTCTCCAAATGCGGCGGCTCGGCAATCGCGGTCACCATTAGCAACGGCCCTCCACCAGAGCGTCATACGCCGACAGCGTCGGGGTGGGCACCACGATCTGCGCCAGTTCCGGACGCACCCCCGTCACCGGCCGGCACACCGGCGGCGGGCCACTCTGCTGCTGGCGCAGGAGGAGCCGCACCGTCTCGAGACGCGGCGAATGGCGCTCGAGCGCGGCCGTCACCGCGCGCTCGACGGCCGCGGCCGGCTGCGTCTCCATCAGCCGCAGCATCCGGACCCACTCCTGATCGGGCTTGCGCGTGTGCCTGGCCAGTTCGGCCCGCACCTGCCGCCACACCGGCGCCAGCGGCCAGTCGACGAGCGCCGTCGCCTCGGCCACCGCCCGGTGCTTGCGCTCGAGCAACGGCAGCACGTGAAACGCATCGAGGACCTTCGTGCCTCTGCAGAACGCGCGGGCGTGCTGCGCCACCACCTCGGCGCCGACGGCGACCGCCACCCGGTCGTGATACAGCTTCACCCACACCGGCCGGTAGGCGTGGCGGATCGGTACCGAGTAGGTGACGTGGTCCACCCGGACGTGTCCGAACTTGTCGGCCACTCGCGCGACGACGCGGCAGGTGGCGGGAAGGTGCACGGGCATCGCTCGCAGATGCTGCCGTTCCAGTGTCAACGCGTCCTGCACCGAGCGCCCGTCGTCAAGGTGGCGCGTCGGCAGGTCCGCCTCCAGCTCGGCGAGGATCGCCGCGTTGAGCGCCGCCCAGCTCGCCACCGCCAGCCGCGGCCGCAACACCAGGTTGCGGACGTACTTGACACCGCCCTCCACGGAACCCTTCTCCCAGCCCTTGGCCGGCGCGCAGAACTCGGCACCGAAGGGATACCCGCCCCGGAATGCTTCGAACGCCTCGGTCTGCACCCGGTCCCGGCCCGCCAACACCTTCTTGACCGCCAGCGAGGTGTTGTCCAGAACGAGGCGTTTCACGACGCCCCCGAAGTACCAAAACGCCGACTCGATGCCGTCGAGCAGCGACTCGAGACGCTCGACCGGGTACGCCTTGGCGAAGTACGCGTTGGAGAACGGCAGCGTCGCCACCAGGTACTTCACCTTGCACGGCACGCCGGCGACGTCGACCCACGACTCGCCGAAGTCGACCTCCATCGTCGTGCCGGGGAGCACGCTGCGGTGCACGAAAGCCTCCTTCGCGGTGCCGGCTGCCCGCAGTCCCGCGACGTAGCGGCGCACCGTGCGAGCCGGGAGCGGTCCGGCCAACGGCAGCAGCAACCGGCGAATCCGTTTGGCGGTCAACCGCGGCTCCGCGCACAGCCACTGCTGGATCTGCTCCCGCCACGGCGTCAGGGTGCTGGGCCGCGGCGGCGACACCCGCACCGGCGGCGTCGGCCGGCCGATGGCCCGCCGCACCGTCTTGACATCCAACTTCAACCGACGAGCGATCTCCTTCTTCGGCACATCCTCCACCAGATGCAGGTGGCGGACCTCGACCCACTGGGACATCCTGATCACCTCCGCGTCCTCCTGGCTCGGTCGACGAGACGACCGTGTCTCGCCACCTCGATTATCGCCAGGCGAGCGCTGTTTCCGAGTGCTCAGGGGGGCCCATTTCAAGTGGCCACGGGGTCCCTGTACCTTTCTCAATGACTTCGCGCGGGTAAATCTCAAATCTCGCGGAGTCGGGCAGGCCGCCGGGAGCCACCGAGGGGTCCCTGTGTCTCGAGCACTTGAAAAGGACTTGTGCCCCGGCGTTCAGCCAGCGATGGATGCCCCGTGGGGAGTTTGCGCCATCGAGCGCCAGTACAGGGACCGGCAGGCATCGTTGGCGCGCCCGTGAAATGCGGCAGATAGGAGGTTCGATGTGGAGCTGGCCTGGTTCGTGGGTGTCGACTGGGGATCGCAGACGCACCAAGCGTGCGTAAGCGACGTTGCCGGGAAGCTGCTCGGCGAGCGGGCGTTCGAGCATGGCGGCCAGGGGCTGTCGGAGATGGCGGACTGGCTTCTGTCTTTTACGGCGGGTAAGGCGGAGCAGGTCGGCGTGGCGATCGAGACACCGCGCGGGCCGGTGGTCGAGAGCCTGATGGAACGGGGCTTCGCTGTCCACGCGATCAATCCGAAGCAGCTCGACCGCTTCCGCGACCGCATCTCGCCGGCGGGGGCGAAGGATGACCGACGGGATGCGCGGGTGCTGGCCTCGGCGCTACGCACCGACCCGCACTGTCTGCGGCGGCTGGAGCCGACCGACCCAGCGATCGTCGAGTTGCGGGAGTGGTCGCGCCTGAGCGAGGAGATTACGCGGGAACGCGTTCGCCAGGCGAACCGGATGCGCGAGCAGCTCTGGCGCTACTACCCGCAGCTGCTCGCCGCGACCAGCGACGATGTCGCGGCGTCCTGGGCGCTCGCCCTGTGGCGGCGCCTGCCGACGCCGGTTGCGGCGCAGCGCGTTCGCGAAGCGACGCTCGCCAAGTTGTTGAAACAGCACCGCATCCGCCGGGTCGACGCCGCGACGCTGTGTGACCGGCTGCGGGCGCCGGCCGTCCGGGTCGCGCCAGGTGCCGCCGAGGCCGCCGCCGCGCATGTGCGGCTCGTCGCCGAACGCCTCGTACTGGTCAACCGGCAACTGGCGCACGCGCGCAGCCAGCTCGACCGATTGGTGCACCAGCTCGCCGAGGCCGCACCGGCGCGGACGCGCACGCCGAGAGCGAGCCAGAGCCGTCGCCACCGCCGCCCGACGCGGCCATCCTGCTAGCGCTGCCCGGCATCGGCACCGGCGTCCTCGCTTGTCTGCTTGCCGAGGGTAGCGACGCGCTGCGGCGGCGGGACTACGCCGCGCTTCGCTGTCTCTGCGGGGTGGCGCCGGTCACCCGGCGTTCGGGCAAGAGCCTGCTCGTGGTGCGCCGCCTGGCTGCCCACGACCGGCTGCGCGACGCCGCCTACCACTGGGCTCGCGTCGCTGCCCACCGCGACCCGGTCAGCCGCGCCAAGTATCAGGCGCTGCGCAGCCGCGGCCATGGACACGCCCGCTCCCTGCGCTCAGTGGCCGACCGCCTGCTCAACGTCGCCTGCGCCATGCTCCGCGACGGCACCTGCTTCGACCCGCACCGTGCAGGAAATGTCACCGCGTGAACTCGTAACACACGCTCTCGATCGACATTCGCCACGCCTTGGCGAGTCCGATGACGAAACGGCTCGTGGGCGCTGTGGGCACGTCGTCTGCGGCGTGTCCAAGGCGCGGTGGGCGCGTTCTTTGTGTCCACGGCGACGGCAGCGTCCATGCGCCATCCCGTCACCTCACGCCCATCTCGACCGCCGTCACGACGACGCAAAAAGGCACTTGCAAAATGGTGGGGAGTCCTTTTCATCTTGCCGCTACCATCACGCCCGACGAAACCGGCTGGAAGGTCGCCGGCCGGCTCAACTGGCTGTGGGTCGTGGCAACCCCCCAGACGACCGTCTACCAGATCCAGCCCGGCCGCGGTTATCCGGAGGCCGCCAACCTGCTCGGCAAGGACTTCGCCGGCGTGATCGTCCGCGACGGCTGGGCCCCGTATCGCCGGTTCACCGCCGCTACCCATCAGAGCTGTCTGGCGCACCTCTTACGCCGGGCAAAGACGCTGCGAACCGATCATCCGTACAGTCACGTCGTCGTCGAGATCCAGACCGCGTTGCAACAGGCCCTCGGCCTGCGCGACCAGCTCCGCGCCGGCACACGCTCACCTGTCGGCAGCGACCAAACCCTCGCAGCGTTGGCCGCCCGCCTCGCCGAACGCATCGCCCATCCCGGGCCACTCGCCGACGTTCGACGCTTCGCCAACCACCTCGGCACCGAATGGACTGCGCTGTTCAGCTTCCTGCGCAACCCCGCCATCGACGCCACCAACTGGCGCGCTGAGCAGGCCATCCGCCCCGCTGTCGTCACCCGCAAAGTTTGCGGCGGCAATCGCTCCTGGCGGGGCGCAGACGCCCAGCAAATCCTCACCTCCCTCATCCGCACCGCCACACAGCGCCGGCTTGACCCCCATGCCGTGATCGCCGACCTCCTGTGCACGCCCGTCCCCACCGTCGCACCTGACCTGCAAGGCCCGGCACCATAGAATCCACACCCGGTAACCTATTATGGCTAACCCGCATTATTCCGTGCGCCGTGACAAGGTGCCATTCCTCAGCGGGGCGAATCCCGCCCGGCAACTGTCGCTCCAGCCGGTAGCAGTCGGAGCGGACGATGGAGGCAACGACATCGGCTGAAGCACTCCGACGACAAAGGGCCGCCTTGGGCGGTTCAGCGACCACGCGGGCCGCAACGACGTTGAACGCCGAGCAGGCCTCGAAACGGGTAACGCGGAAGCCGACCCGCCGGAATAACGGGGAAGGCTGCCAGCGGTCGGGAAGCGAGCGACGCGAGCACCGACCGGTTCCGCCGGGGTAATGGCGGCGGCACGTGTGGAAGAGGGGATTGGTCGCAACACGGGAAGCCCTGCCGGTGGCGTGGCACGCGCCAACGGACAGCCCGCGAGGGTCAGGTCGGGCCGGTCAGGGTGGCGGAGAGGTCCGTAGGTACCGAGGAAGCCGGGTAATGCCGGCGGAGGGAAGGGACCTCAGGTGGAAGCGATGGCGAAAGGGAGCAGGCTCACGGGAGTGGCCGAACGGCCTATCACCCCGGAGATGAGCAGGAATGCGGTATTCGTTTAGCGGGTGATTCCTCAACAAATACGGGCATAAATAGCAGAAATGGGTTGGGGACTCTTGAAGTTCCGAACGGCAACGGAGCTGTGAGCTGCATCGGTTCTATTGGTGCTTCACCCCTGCGCGTGACGATACCTGCCTGGGTCGGTCGCAGTTGAAGCGACCGTCTCGGGGTTGCCGATCTTCACGTCTCGCGAGGGAGCGATGCTCGCCCACCCTCAGGCGGGCGGCGGGGGGAGCCCGAAGGCGTCGGGGACGACGGGACCGGTGGCGCGCAACATCGTGGCGATCAGCGGAGGTAGATCGAGGTCGCGTTGGCGGGCGGTGCGCACGACGCTGGCGAGCACCTGCTGGGTGTCGGCGCCGTGGCGGGTGCGGTTGCCACCGCAGACTGTGAGCATGATCGTGCTGCTGCCCGGCCGGTTCTGACTCCGCCGCAGACCGACTTCGTGTCCTGGTAAGGATCTGTCGGCCCGGCCGGGCAGCACGCATCCAGATGTTGCCTGGCCGGGAGGGCAGTGACCGAATAGGGGCCTGGCTTGAAAGTCCCGTCACAGTCCTGTCCGCCCGCCCGACCAGACGGCGTCGCCAGCCCGAAAGGGGGCCAGCAACATGTCGAACAGCATCGCGCGTGACGATCCGTCGGTCAAGGTGATCGTCGGCGTCGACACCCACAAGCACGAGCATGTCGCGGTAGCGATCAATGACTTGGGCGCCCGGCTCGCGACGTTCCGGGTGCCGGCGAACGGGGCCGGTTATGCCGACCTGGTGGCGTGGGCACGCACGCTCGGTGACCTCGAAACCTTCGGGATTGAAGGTACCGGTTCCTACGGGGTCGGCCTCGCGCGCTCCGTGCGCCGACAGGGGCTCCACGTCGTCGAGGTCAACCGTTGCGACCGGCGCAAGCGGCGCAACAACGGCAAGAGTGACACGCTCGATGCCGAGGCTGCGGCGCGGTCGGTGCTCGCCGGTGTCGCGACCGCCATGCCGAAAGCTGCGGACGGCGCGGCAGAAATGGTCCGCCAGATCAAGATCGCCCGCGATACGGCCGTCAAGGCCCGCACTACCGCGATGACCACGCTCAAGACGCTGCTCGTCAACGCACCGAGTCGGGTCCGCGAAGCACTCGAGCCGCTCACCGACCAACGGCTCATCGACCGCTGCGCGACCCTCAGACCAGGAGACATCGTCGACCCGACTGCCTCGGTGAAGCATGCCCTACGGGCGCTCGCGACCCGCTGGCGCACACTTTCGGCCGAGATCGACCGGCACGACGAGTTGCTCGACATCCTCACCAGGGCGGCAGCGCCGACCCTGCGTGAGGCGTTCGGGATTGGTCCCGACTCGGCGGCCGAGATGCTGATCGTTGCCGGCGACAACCCCACCCGGATCCGTTCCGAAGCCGCGTTCGCGAAACTATGTGGCGCCTGTCCGATTCCCGCCTCATCCGGGGTTACGAACCGGCATCGGCTCTTCCGCGGCGGCCACCGCCAAGCCAACGCGGCGCTCTACCGGATCGTGATCATCCGCATGCGCTGGCACCAGCCGACCCTCGACTACGTCCGACGACGCACCGCCGAGGGCTTGTCGAAGAAAGACATCATCCGCTGCCTGAAACGCTTCGTTGCCCGGGAAATCTACCACGCGCTGATCGAAGACCACCAACCCGGTGCGACCTGCGCCAAGGCTGCCTGACGTGGTCGCGCTCTTTGGTGTGTTCGGGGTCAATGCCTTTGGCTTGGCGACGACTATTTCGGCCGGTTCCGATCTGACCGTACGCTGGCCTTGCCGAACCGGGACTCTGACCCGATCCGGAGCGTGTCGTACGCCGCCAGTCGCTGTCACCGTCCGGCGCCGGACACCGGTCAGTGAACCCCAACGTTACTTCCCCCGGTCTACGACCGGGGGCCCGGGAGGGCGAGCCGCAGGCGAGTCGATGCCGTTCCCGCGTCAGCGGTCCGTCATCCGCCGCTGGGCGGGGGCCTGGACGATGTCGCGCCCCGCTGCTGCGGCCGCACGTAGAGAACCTCTCGGTCATCCGGCCAGTGTTTTCAGTGGCCGGACGAATCCGTCCGGCCACAACCAGCTCTGAAGCCGGCCCGAGCGCCGAGTCATCCGAAGGACCGGAGCGCAGCGGAGGAGGCGCGAAGCGCCTTGACTCGGCGGGAGCAGAGGCTACCTCTCCGCTGCACGGACAACCTGTCTCTGGACGAAAGCAGGTGACGACGGGAGTCGGCATCGGCGATCCGGGTCCCCAACCCTCGTCCTACCGCGGGAGATGCCCCGCCGTCATCCATGAGCTTTCTGTCCGCTCCACTTCAGATCCAACTCCGCTCGCGGCGGTGTTCACACCCTTTCTTGACATATAGGGGCGTCCTTTCGGATAACGACGGCGGGACGGATGGCCTGTTCGGCGCGCCAGTTGGTGGCGTCGATCGACAGGTCCCACAAGAAGAGAAACACGGCAGCGAATTCGGTGGCCAGATGCCGGGCAAAGCGCTCGGCGTCGTCCAGCGGTGGCGGTGCGTCAATGAGCCGACCGAGCCGGGCTACGAGTCGGCCGCGGATCGATGCCAGACCGTGCTCGCTCAGCTCGCCGGCGGTGCAGCGGTCACGCACGGCAAGGCCCGTCTGCAAGACCGCTTGCACCTGCCCGGCCCAGAGACTGTCCGGATGATCTTCCTGCAGTTCCTTGCATCGTCGGAGCAGGTGATTCAGACAGGATTGGTGCAGCGCGGCTCGGTAGCAGCGATACGACACCCACCCGTCGCGCACGAGCACCCCGGCGAAGTCGGCCCCCAGAACCGTGGTGGCATCGTCGAACCCGCGGCCGGGGCAAATGGCGTAGACCGTCGTCTCCGGGGTGACGAAGGCCCACAGCCAGTGGCTGATGGCACCGACGCGCCACCCGGTTTCATCCGGTGTGACCGTGGGCGAGTTGCGGACCTGCTCGCACAGCGCCGTGTAGGTCGGCGCGGCGTCGCGGGCCGTGCGGTGCAGCAGGTGGGCGAGGCCGCCCGGTGTCACGTGTAAGCCGAACGTGGTCCGCAGCACATGGGCGACCTTCGCCAGCGGTACGCCCATCTCCGTGTGCAACTCGACGACCAGCGCGACGACGCCGGGGCCGAGCTGCGCGCCGGCCGCTCCCAGCGCATCCGAGGTCTGCAGCGCGTGGCGGCCCTGCACGCGCCGCCGACACTGTGAGCAGCGGCCCACTTCGATGTCGAAGCGGCGCACGACCGGGCGCACTTCGGGGATTTCTTCCTGATACTGCGACGCCACGTGGGTCACTTCGACCGACCCGCCGCAGTCGGGACACGCCGTCGGCACCGGCGCTTCCAGGGTCTGGTCAACCCGTGCCGGGCGCGGGCGGCACGCCTTCCGACCATACTGCGTACCAGCCCGTCGACCGGGACGCCGGCCGCGTCCTTGCGGTCGGTCCTTGGCGAAGGGGGCGGCTTGTCGGAACCCCGCCCGGCGCGCGGCGGCCAACTGCCCCCTCAGTTGCTCGATCTCCCGCTTCTGACGCTCGATCTGGCCTTGCAGGCCGTCGATCTGACGCTGCTGGCGACCGTTCTCGCGTTGCTGGTTCTTGGTGTCGCGCTCGCGCCGCGTCAACTCCGTGCGGAGCCGTTCGACCTCGGCCTGCAGGTTCTCGTGCGAATTGCGGTCCCCGACCTTCACGCCAAGGTTATGCCACAGTTCCGAAATTTGTACAAGTCAAAACTTTGACACCTGCCCCGGAACCCGCTAAATGAAGACGCCGGATGTCATCACATGCACAAGCGAAGGGGACGACCCGAGCGGTCGCCGTCGCCAGGGCGTCAACAGGCCTGACGACGCACCGGCCGGCCGGCTCAAGGGTGCGAGCCTGGTGCCAGGGCTCGCGAGACCCGTCCGCTGGTCGTGACCGGGAAGCCCGTGCGCGAGCCGCATGATTCCACTGGAGAGCCCGGTGCCGGAAATCGGCCCGCCGGGTTCGGAGAGCGGGGGGAGGAAACGTACCCACGGGACTCGGCCTGCGGCCCGGTTGCGAAAGCGCCGGATAAGCCACCGACCCCTACCGGCTACGCGCCTCTCCTCGACTCTACGTGCGCCGTGACAAGGTGCCATTCCTCAGCGGGGCGAATCCCGCCCGGCAACTGTCGCTCCAGCCGGTAGCAGTCGGAGCGGACGATGGAGGCAACGACATCGGCTGAAGCACTCCGACGACAAAGGGCCGCCTTGGGCGGTTCAGCGACCACGCGGGCCGCAACGACGTTGAACGCCGAGCAGGCCTCGAAACGGGTAACGCGGAAGCCGACCCGCCGGAATAACGGGGAAGGCTGCCAGCGGTCGGGAAGCGAGCGACGCGAGCACCGACCGGTTCCGCCGGGGTAATGGCGGCGGCACGTGTGGAAGAGGGGATTGGTCGCAACACGGGAAGCCCTGCCGGTGGCGTGGCACGCGCCAACGGACAGCCCGCGAGGGTCAGGTCGGGCCGGTCAGGGTGGCGGAGAGGTCCGTAGGTACCGAGGAAGCCGGGTAATGCCGGCGGAGGGAAGGGACCTCAGGTGGAAGCGATGGCGAAAGGGAGCAGGCTCACGGGAGTGGCCGAACGGCCTATCACCCCGGAGATGAGCAGGAATGCCGGATGTCATCACATGCACAAGCGAAGGGGACGACCCGAGCGGTCGCCGTCGCCAGGGCGTCAACAGGCCTGACGACGCACCGGCCGGCCGGCTCAAGGGTGCGAGCCTGGTGCCAGGGCTCGCGAGACCCGTCCGCTGGTCGTGACCGGGAAGCCCGTGCGCGAGCCGCATGATTCCACTGGAGAGCCCGGTGCCGGAAATCGGCCCGCCGGGTTGTGTGTCCAGCCAAGGCTGGCCTGTTCAGCGGGAGACAGCCCCGCCGGGGCAAGAATCAGGAGCCCCGTAGCTTGGATAGCAGGGAGGAGGGAAACCAAATTCCTGAAGCCTATCGACAGGGTCTCCCTTGGGGAGATTGCGAGTCATCGGGCCGTAACGTGAAGTGAACGCGGAGGTGGCCTCGAAAGTGTATTCCGAAGGCCGAGCCTGCAACCTGAAGGCGAAGGCAGCATGGGCGGTTGAAACCTGATTGACGCGGCTGACCCACTTCGGCGGGGTGGTAGCGACAGCACGATGACAAGGACAGGCTGAGCAACTGGAGAAGCCCTCCTCGCCCCGGCGCGAAATCGCCGGAGCAAGGTAGGCTCTATAACCGGCAACACCGGGAAGTGAGCCGAAGGCGAGAGGGTGGCGGAGGGGCGTGTAGTAGCGTTGAGGCGGTGTAACTCCCGCGGAGCAAAGGCGCCCTGCTGTTGAACAGTTCTCCGACAACAAGGGAGGCAAGGACGGGATGACAAAGCCGTCCATTGGTTTGCAGGACCTGCGACGGAGAATATATCTCAAGGCGAAGGCTGACCAGAAATGGCGCTTCTGGGGGCTGTACGTTCATGTATGTAAGCCGGAGACGCTCCGGGAGGCCTACGAGATGGCGCGACGCAACGGCGGTGCCGCGGGCATTGACGGTGTGACGTTCGCGGCCATCGAGGAGGCCGGCCTCGAGGCGTTCCTGGATGACATCCATGACGAACTGCACTCCCGAACCTATCGGCCCTCGGCAAACCGGCAGGTGGAGATACCGAAGGATGGGGGCAAAGTCCGCATCCTCGGGATACCCACCATCCGGGACCGTGTGGTGCAGGGGGCGCTGAAGCTGATACTGGAACCTGTCTTCGAGGCTGACTTTCAGGAGGGCTCTTACGGGTACCGGCCAAAACGCACGGCCCATCGGGCGGTGCACCGGGTGACGACGGCGGTCGTAAAGAACACACTGCTGTCCCACAGAGCTTCTAATTGAGGCGGCTTGAACCTTCTATGTCTGTTAGAATGGTTTTGCCGCAAATCATTCAAAACACAGGAGATCCAAGCCGTGGCCCATCGTAACACAGTCTTCGGGCAACTTCTGACGTTGCTTCCGCGACATGATTCGACGCCGAGGCGCGCGGCCATCAGCGCGGGCAGCGTTTGCGCGTCATGAGCCGCTGGGCGCAGTTCGTCGCGTTTGGCCAGCGGCATGAGCCGCTGGGCGCAGTTCATGGGCCGTTGGCCAGCCGGCAGAGCCTGCGCGAATCGTGAGCAATCTGCGCGCGCAACCCGCCAAGCTCTATCACCTGGGCGTTGGGACGGTCAGCCGCTCGTCGCTCGCGCGGGTCAACGCCGAGCAGCCCTACACGCTCTACGAAGCGTTGTTCGGCCGTCTGCTGAGTCGTTGCCAGCAACGGGCGCCGGGCCACGGTTTCCGCTTCAGGCACAAGCTGTATGCGGTCGATGCGTCGACCATCGACTTGTGTCTGGCGGTTTTCCCGTGGGCGTCGTTCCGCCGCACGAAGGCCGCGATCAAGCTGCACGTCGGGTTGGACCAAGCCGGCCACCTGCCGAGTTTCGTCAGCGTCACCGATGGCAAGACCGGCGACGTGACCGTGGCCCGCACGTGGACGTTCGAGGCCGGCAGCGTGGTCGTCGCCGACCGCGCCTATCTCGATTTCGCGTGGTTTCACCAGTTGCAGGCCCGTGGCGTCACCTTCGTGACACGCCTCAAGCGCGGCGTGCGGTACCGGGTCACCCACGAGCATGACGTCCGAGCCGGGACCGGTATTCTCAGCGACCAGACGATCGAACTGACCAGCGCCCGCAGCCGCAAGGTCTATCCCCACCGGCTGCGACGGGTCGTCTACCGCGACCAGCTGACAACAAATCGCTACGTGTTCGTGACCAACAACACCACGTGGGTCGCCAAGACGATCGCCGACCTGTACAAGTCCCGGTGGCAGATCGAGCTGTTCTTCAAGTGGATCAAACAGCATCTGAAAGTGAAACGTTTCGTGGGCCGGTCGAAGAACGCGGTCTTGACGCAACTGTGGGTGGCCACCTGCATGTACCTGCTGCTGGCCTACCTCAAGTTCGTCCTGCGGTTGTGCTGGAGCCTCAACCAGATGCTGCAGGTGCTTCACTCAACGTCTTCGAACGCCGGCCTCTCGAAGACCTCTTCACGACCCATTCGCCACCAGACCGCGCCCGTCCGCAACTCGCGCTCGCTTGGGCCTGAGACTGTGGGACACTAGTGTAAAGAACAAGACCACGGTGATAGACGTGGACTTGGCGTCGTATTTCGATACGGTTCGACAGGACATCCTGCTTGGAAAAGTGGCGATTCGGGTAGACGACGACGAAGTTTTACGGCTGTTGAAGCTCATCCTCAAGGCTGGAGGCAAGCGGGGCGTTCCCCAGGGTGGGGTTATTTCACCCTTGCTCAGCAAACTCTATCTCAACGAGGTGGACAAGATGCTGGAGCGGGCGAAGGACGTCACCCGACAAGGACGCTACCACTACATCGAGTATGCTCGATTCGCCGATGACCGTGCGCCACGAAGGCGCGGAAAGGAGGCCGAGATGGCCACCTAGCTGCAGCCATGCTGCATGAGGGATGAGGGCAGGCCCCTCGGAGCCGCCCGGCAGGGGGAGGCTCCAAACCGCCGTGCGCTGCCTCGGTCAAGAGCCGAGGTGGTAAGCGTCACGGAAACGGCGCGGCGCGACCGCGTCAGGTAGGGTGCAGGGAGACGAAGTGAATGAACCACCGGCAACGTGTCGAAAGCGTAGGGACGGTGTCGAAACCGGGGCGAGTCGTTAACCCGGGACAAGTCCAGCGGGAGCCTGCAGCTTGGCTGGGCGGCACCCGGCATAAAGGTGGCGTGACCCTGCACCAGGCCCTTGTGCGGAACGTGGGAACCTGTCGCCTCGATGCGAAGGGAGAAGTCCAAGGGGCCGACCCCCAAGGATGAGAAGCCCGATGCGAGGCACAGGGGCGGAGCGACCCGTACGAGCGATGAAGTCGAGGAAACTCGATGGAGCAAAGGGGTCGCGTCATCCAGCGTGTCCCGACGGTCAACCGCGCGAGCGGGAGGAGCCGTCGAGCCACGCGAAGCCGTTTCGTATTTCCAAGTGGGTGGTTTGGGAGGCCTACACTCGGGTCAAGGCGAACCACGGAGCAGCTGGCGTCGATGCTGAGTCTGTCGAGATGTTCGAGCAGGACCTGAAGAACAATCTCTATAAGATTTGGAATCGGATGTCGTCGGGCACGTACTTCCCGCCTCCGGTCCGGTCGGTTGGGATACCGAAGAAGGACGGAAGCGAGCGACGCTTGGGCATTCCCACTGTCGCCGACAGAATTGCCCAGACGGTGGTCAAGATGTACCGGGAACCGGACGTGGAGCCACAGTTCCATCCCGATTCGTATGGGTATCGCCCGCGGAAGTCCGCGATCGACGCACTCACGACGGCCCGGCAGCGATGCTGGCGTTATGACTGGGTGATCGATCTGGATATCCGCGGCTTCTTTGACAACCTGGACCACGCGCTCGTCATGCGTGCGGCCAGGAAGTACACCCGGTGCCGGTGGATTCTGCTCTATGTGCAGCGGTGGCTGACCGCTCCCATGCAGCAGGAAGACGGAACCCTGGTACCGCGCACGATGGGAACGCCCCAAGCAGCCCGTGGTGAAACCCCGCGTCGCACCGAGACGGGCGAGGCGCCCGGCTGACGCGTGACCTGGCCATATTCGACCGAGGAACAACGCGGTCACGGGATGCATCGCCCGTCGAATGCAGCGGGGCCTTTTGCCACGGGCTGCAAGGGGGCGTCGCGAGCCCGCTCCTGGCCAATATCTTCTTGCACCTCGCGTTCGACGACTGGATGCGGTCAACGCACCCGGACGTTCCGTTCGAGAGGTATGCGGATGATAGTGCGCCACGAAGGCGCGGAAAGGAGGCCGAGATGGCCACCTAGCTGCAGCCATGCTGCATGAGGGATGAGGGCAGGCCCCTCGGAGCCGCCCGGCAGGGGGAGGCTCCAAACCGCCGTGCGCTGCCTCGGTCAAGAGCCGAGGTGGTAAGCGTCACGGAAACGGCGCGGCGCGACCGCGTCAGGTAGGGTGCAGGGAGACGAAGTGAATGAACCACCGGCAACGTGTCGAAAGCGTAGGGACGGTGTCGAAACCGGGGCGAGTCGTTAACCCGGGACAAGTCCAGCGGGAGCCTGCAGCTTGGCTGGGCGGCACCCGGCATAAAGGTGGCGTGACCCTGCACCAGGCCCTTGTGCGGAACGTGGGAACCTGTCGCCTCGATGCGAAGGGAGAAGTCCAAGGGGCCGACCCCCAAGGATGAGAAGCCCGATGCGAGGCACAGGGGCGGAGCGACCCGTACGAGCGATGAAGTCGAGGAAACTCGATGGAGCAAAGGGGTCGCGTCATCCAGCGTGTCCCGACGGTCAACCGCGCGAGCGGGAGGAGCCGTCGAGCCACGCGAAGCCGTTTCGTATTTCCAAGTGGGTGGTTTGGGAGGCCTACACTCGGGTCAAGGCGAACCACGGAGCAGCTGGCGTCGATGCTGAGTCTGTCGAGATGTTCGAGCAGGACCTGAAGAACAATCTCTATAAGATTTGGAATCGGATGTCGTCGGGCACGTACTTCCCGCCTCCGGTCCGGTCGGTTGGGATACCGAAGAAGGACGGAAGCGAGCGACGCTTGGGCATTCCCACTGTCGCCGACAGAATTGCCCAGACGGTGGTCAAGATGTACCTGGAACCGGACGTGGAGCCACAGTTCCATCCCGATTCGTATGGGTATCGCCCGCGGAAGTCCGCGATCGACGCACTCACGACGGCCCGGCAGCGATGCTGGCGTTATGACTGGGTGATCGATCTGGATATCCGCGGCTTCTTTGACAACCTGGACCACGCGCTCGTCATGCGTGCGGCCAGGAAGTACACCCGGTGCCGGTGGATTCTGCTCTATGTGCAGCGGTGGCTGACCGCTCCCATGCAGCAGGAAGACGGAACCCTGGTACCGCGCACGATGGGAACGCCCCAAGGGGGCGTCGCGAGCCCGCTCCTGGCCAATATCTTCTTGCACCTCGCGTTCGACGACTGGATGCGGTCAACGGGACGTTCCGTTCGAGAGGTATGCGGATGATATCGTCGCGCACTGTCGGACGGAGACGCAGGCGCAGCAGGTCCTGGCGCACATCAAACGTCGTCTGGCGCAATGCCGGCTGGAAGTACATCCGGAGAAGACGCGTATCGTCTACTGCAAGGATGACGACCGGCCGGGGCAGTATCCCACGGAGCAGTTCACCTTCCTGGGATACACG
The DNA here is from genome assembly GCA_965217045.1 of Vicinamibacterales bacterium. GTDB lineage: Bacteria > Acidobacteriota > Vicinamibacteria > Vicinamibacterales > UBA8438 > JAAXGX01. Next base: position 411,014 of record OZ244228.1, read on the forward strand.
TTTCGCTCTCGTCGGGCAAAGAATCGATGGGGTCAGTACTTCATCAGCTTCATACCGGCGGTGAGCAATGCGGCGGCGACACGGATGCGGCAGAAGATGCGACGTTGGCACCTCCCTCGGCGCAGCGACAAGGCCATCGACGACCTGGCCCGCATGTGGAATCCTGTCCTTCGTGGCTGGATTCAATTCTACGGCCGTTTCTACAAGTCGGCCCTGTATTCGGTCTTTCGCCACTTCAACGACCTGTTGGTTCGATGGGCCATGCGGAAATACAAGAGGCTCCGGCGCCGGGGGTGCCATCGCCGCCGCGCCATTCACTGGCTCGGTGGTCTTGCGCGTCGCGCGCCCCGGCTGTTCGCCCACTGGCATCTGCTGGGGCTGACGCCGGCGGCTGGATGATGGGAGCTGTATGAGCGGAGACGTTCACGTACAGTTCTGCGAGCGCCCGGGGGTGAGATTCCCCCGGGCGACTCACCTGGTGATCCTGATCGACGGCTACCGCCGGTGGCGGTGGCTTGAGACGACCGTGTACAAGCGGCTTCTGGAGGAACTGGCCACACTCGACGTGGAACTCAATCGTGACAAGACGCGTCGCGTCGATCTCGCAAAGGGCGAGAGTTTCACCTTCCTTGGGTTCAGCATCCGCCGCGCCTGGACGCAGCGGGGCAAGTGGGGGGTTGCCTGTGTGCCGAAGATAGCGGCACGCACCAAACTCCTGCGACGGCTCAAGGGGGTGATGCGACGACATTGCTCGCAACCGGTTGAAGGGGTCATTGCTCTCATCAACCCAATCCTGCGCGGATGGACGAACTACTTCCGCATAGGACAATCGAGCCGATGTTTCAGTCACGTGAAGGACTGGGTCGAGAAGAAGGTACGGCGACACCTGATGCGACAGCGCGGGCGACTGGGGTTCGGCTGGAAGAGGTGGAGTAGGCAGAAGCTATATGACCGACTCGGGCTGTTCTCCGAATACCGGGTCGTCTATCTGCCGAAAGCGCTCCCGGTTTGAACGGCCACATAACCCTTGAGACGAAGGCAACAGGAAAGCCCAGTGCCGGAAATCGGCATGCTGGGTTTGACGAGGCGGGAGCTGGAAACGTGCCCACGGGAGCCGGACTGAGGCCCGGTGCGAAAGCGCCGGAGGAGCCACCGGACCCTACCGACAGCGCGCCAGCTCTCGACCCTACCGGAGAGCGGGGGGAGGAAACGTACCCACGGGACTCGGCCTGCGGCCCGATTGCGAAAGCGCCGGATAAGCCACCGACCCCCTACCGGCTAGGCGCCTCTCCTCGACTCTACTGAAGCTCGATATTCGGGATCGACCGGGCGTGACGGGACGACGAACAGGGTTTCGCCATCGTCATTTGGGGGTTGCGAGGGGGTTGCGGGGCCAGCCATGGGGCGATGGCCGGGCGCGGTGAGCCCGAGTGTCGACAGCTTCTCCTGGAGACGGTCCGTATCGTCCCAGAGGGAGCTTGGTGCGGCGGGACGGATGGGCTATCCGGCACGTGCGCCGAGTGCGAGGGCGATGCGCTGCCATGCCTCGCGCTGCGGCGTGGCCCGCGGCAGATGCAGAACGAGCCGGCGGACCGAGCGGACGACCTGGACCCCGAGCTTGAGCAATCGGTCGCGTAGCCACGTCACCTGGCTGCGGGCGCACGCGGTGCCCGCCGCCCGCAGCCGCAGCTCCTGCATCAGCACGTAGGCTGCGGCCGTCAGTGAGGCGCCCCCAGTTTTCTTGGACACGGATTAAGGGAGAATCCGATGTCACAGGCGGTAGGGGGCATGGCTCGGTCGAGACGGGTGAAGGGAACCGCGTCGGCGCGGACGGAGGGAGCCCGGAGGGCGACCGGAGTCAGCGCCGACGGCGCGGCGGTTGGGTTGGGGGCCTTGGCGCTCGGCCAGCGGTGGAGCGCAAGCCGGAAACGGGACGTGGTGTTGCGGCTGCTGCGCGGCGAGTCGCTGGATGCGGTCTCGCGAGAAGTCGGGGTGGAGGTCTATCGCCTGGAGGCGTGGAAGGCCCGGGCGCTGGCCGGTCTCGAGCTCGGTCTGAAGGCGCAGGCCGGTGAGCCACTGGCCGCCGAGTTGGATGCTGCCAAGCGACACATTGGCGAGCTGTCGATGGAGAACGAGCTGTTGCGGGAGCGTGCCCGTGGAGCGGAGCGTCGCCTCCCTTTGGCGACGCGGAGGTCGCGACGATGAGCGCAACGACCTCCGCGACGACGGGGCGGCGCTATGGTCTCGAGCGGGTGTGTCGACTGTGGGAACGGTCGCGCTCGGCGCTCTACGCGCGGCGGGCTCGTTTGCAGCGCCCAGCGCGGGGTGCTGGCCTGGGGCGCCGCGGGCCGACGCCCGCGCTGTCGGATGCGCAGTTACTGGCGGCCATTCGTAGCGACCTGGCCCGCTCCCCGTTCCGGGGCGAGGGCCATCGCAAGGTCCACGCGCGGCTGCGGATCCTCGACGGGGTGTGGGTCTCGCGGACGCGAGTGTTGCGCGTGATGCGCGCGAAGGGGTTGCTCTCGCCCCACCGCGGGCAGCAGGCTGACTCGAGGGCGCACGACGGCACGATTGTCACCTCGGCGCCCGACGTCATGTGGGGTACCGACGGCGTGCGGGTGTTCACGGCCGACGACGGCTGGGTCTGGACCTTCGCGGCGGTGGACCACTGGAACGCCGAGTGCGTGGGCTGGCATGTGTGCAAGGTGGGGAGCCGTTTCGCGGCCCTCGAGCCGGTCGCGCAAGGGCTCCGGCGACTCTACGGTTCGGTCGAGGCGGACGTGGCCCGCGGGCTGGCGCTGCGGATGGACCACGGCAGCCAGTATCTGTCGGACCACTTCCTCAACCAGCTTCGGTACTGGGGCATCCACCCCAGCTTCGGCTTCCTCGAAGAGCCGGAAACCAACGGGGTCGTCGAGCGCTGGAATCGCACGCTCAAGGAGCAAGCAGTCTACGGCCGGGTCTTTCGAAACTTGGCCGACGTGCGCGCCGCCGTCGCCAGGTTCGTCGAACGCTACAATCAGTGCTGGCGCCTCGAGAAGCTGGCGTACCGCACGCCGCTCGAAGCGCGCGAGGAACACGAGCTGCGTCAAGCCGCGTAGCGTAAACGTGTGTCCAAGAAACCGGGTGCGGTACAGGGACACCCCTGGCCTACGGCGGCGTCCTGTACATGCCGAACCCGAGCGACGTCATCCAGGCCATCGACGCGGTGACGGGCGATCTGCGGTGGGAGTACCGGCGGGTGCTGTCGGACGATGTCGACGAGTACGTCGGCGGGTCGTCGACCAATCGGAACATTGCCATCCACGGCAGCCACATCATCGACACCAGCGGCGACGGTTTCGTCTTCGCGCTCGACGCGGCGACCGGCCGGCTGGTCTGGGAGACGCAGATTCTCGACTACCAGGTCAACCCCGCCCGGCATTCCTCCGGTCCGATCATCGCCGGCGGCAAGGTAATCTCCGGCCGGAGCTGCCGCCCGCAGGGCGGGCCGGAGGCCTGCGTCATCACCGCACACGACGCGGCAACCGGCGCGGAGGTCTGGCGGCGGCGCCTGGTGCCGGCGCCAGGCGAGCCCGGGGACGAGACCTGGGGCGGCGTCCCGTTCGAGGAACGCGTGCACGTCGGGTCCTGGATGGCGCCGAGCTATGACCCGCAGCTGAATCTGGTCTACGTCGGGACGTCCGTTACTTCCCCGGCGCCGAAGTTCCTGCTGGGCGGCGTCGAGAACAGCCACCTGTACCACAACTCGACGCTGGCCCTCGACGGCGACACCGGGGAGATCGTCTGGTACTACCAGCACCTCAACGACCACTGGGACCTCGATCACCCCTTCGAACGGCTGCTGGTCGACACCGCGGTGGCCCCGGACCCGACGGCGGTGAGCTGGATCAACCCGCGGATCGAGCGCGGTGAACTACGGAAGGTGCTGACCGGCATCCCCGGCAAGACCGGCGTCGTCTACACGCTGGATCGCGCGACCGGCGAGTTCCTGTGGGCGCGGCCGACGGTGACGCAGAACGTGATCAGCGACATCGACGGCGCGACGGGTGCAGTGACGGAGAATGCCGAGCTCATCTTCAGCGCGGAGGGCCAGGAGGTGCTGACCTGTCGGGGGGCAAGGACTGGGAAGCTGGCGCCTACAGCCCGCGGACCAACGCGATGTACATGCCGTTCCGCAACGCCTGCGCCCGCATGCTGGCCACCCGCGAGGCGAGCATTCACTACGCGATCGCGGTGCGCAACCAGCTCGCGCCGGGGACCGACCAGCTTGGCACGATCCACGCGATCTCGGCCGAGACCGGAGTCACGCGCTGGCTGTACGAGCAGCGGGCGGCCACGATGTCGCTCGTCGCCACCGGCGGCGGGCTGGTGTTCGGGGGCGACGTGAACGGTCGGTTCCGGGCCTTCGACGACGAGACGGGCGAGGTGCTGCGGGAGATCAACCTCGGCTCGCCGGTCACCGGTTTCCCGATCAGCTACGCGGTCGATGGCCGGCAGTATGTCGCCGTGAGCACCGGCTCGGCGGGCACGGCGTCAGGCTTCATGCGCCTGACGCCCGAGCTCCGCCCGAGCGCGGGCAACAACCTATTCGTGTTTACGCTGCCTTGACACTACTCACTGGTGTTCCACAGGCGTCCGCAATCGTACGGGTAGTTCGGCAGTAGCCAGACCTTGACATGCCTACACATGCCGGCGAGAGTTGGAGCAAAGGTCACGAACATGCATCGAACACGGCTTTTTCGTTGGATCCGGTGGACGATTGGAGCGCTGCTCCTCCCCATCATCGCCATGCCGATCATGGCAGCAGCGCAGGGTGTGCGGCTGCAGCTCGTGTCGACGGCGTGGTCGCCGTTCACCAACGCGCCGGGACAGCCGCGGTTCGCCCTCGATCTGATCGACGCGGCTCTCGAACGCATGGGGATCCACGCCGAGACGGTCATCGTAGACGAGGCCAGGCTGACGCCCTCACTGCTGCGCGGCGAGTTCGACGGAAGCGCGGCCCTCTGGAGGGACGCGGAGCGCGAACGCGCGCTGATCTACTCGCAGCCCTATCTCGAGAACCGGTTGATCCTTGTCGGGCGGCAGGGCAGCGACGTGTCCGCGACCTCGCTGGCCGACCTCGCCGGCAAGCGGATCGCCCTGGTCGCCGGGTACGCGTATGGCGAGGCAGTCGAGACGACGGACGGGCCGATCTTCGTTGGTGCGAACAGCAAAGAGGACGGCGTCGCGGGACTCCTCAACGGTGAGGTGGACTACACGCTGATGGACGACCTGGTCGTCCAGTACCTCGTCAACAACCACGCGGAAGAAGCTCGAACGCGGCTGGCGTTCGGCTCGACGCCACTGCTCACCCGCTCGCTTCACTTCGCCGTCCGCCGGTCGCATCCGGGCGCCGAGTCGATCATCTCGCGTTTCAACGCCGAGCTGCGCGGCTTGATCGCCGACGGTAGCTACCATCGCCTGCTCCATCTCGACTGGATTCAAGCGGACATCGACGGCGACGGTCGCAGGGAGTACGTGCCTCACGCCGATCAAGCTGGCCCGCACCCGCCGCAGCAGTCCTACGTGCTCTTCGCGCCAAGCTTTCCAACCGCGGAGCCAGACGCGACGCGGCGCTTCTACTTCGGCGGCAACATCTACGAGGGCTGGTCCACCGTGCCCGAGCGGTACAAGCTCCCGGACTTCACCCGACCCGAGCGGCGTCGACACACGGTCAGAATCTTCACCTTCACGTGGTAGCGGGAACGGGTCCGCAGCGCAGTCGGTGGTTAACGCTGCCGACACCGAATCAAGGTCGCCGGGCGCCGCCGGATAGCGCCGTCACTGGACCTCGATGAAGATCGGGTTCGAGTAGAACCAGAGGTCGTGCCAGGGGTTCTCTCCGGGGGCGTCCATCAGGGGCTCGAGGTCCTCGGTGCTCGTGCCGCGCACCCGGACGTAGAGGTCGCGGTCGGCCGCGGGCAGCGGCGCTTCGAGCGCGTACCGGTCTCCGTCGCGGGCCAGTGCGTCGCGCGTGAACCGGGCGAGGACCCGCGTCGTGGGGTTGCGGTCGTTTGCGGCATCGGATGACGGCCCCCGCACCTCGCCGACGATGACGTCGACCCGCCGGACGGCGGGGTTCTCTCCGGCCCCGTTCGGGGTGTCCGGGTCGCGGAACCGGACCGTCGCGGTGACCTGCCCCCCCCGCGCAACCCGCAGCGTGCCGCCGAGCCCGGCCTCGTGTCTCCCGCTCGTCAGGCTGACCTCGAGCTCGGTGACCAGGTCGCCGGCGACGGCGAAGACGCGGCCCTGCCGGAGGCCGTCGAGGACGTCGGCGTAGGTCGGATGCGCGTGGATCCAGGTCTTGTGGAACTCGCCGGGCCAGAAGTCGCTGCCGGCTCTCACCGGCTCGGCATGGTGGAAGTGGGAGTCGGACGAGGCCACGATCCAGAACCGGCGTCCTTCGCCCAGCAGGGCGTCCCACAGGCCGCCGACGATGGCGGTCATCTGGTCGAAGCCGCCCAGGGTCTGTGCGCCCGGGTTCCAGTAGGAGCCGCGGTATCGGCTGCCGTTGTCCTCGGTCAGGGTGGCGGCTTGGTGACCGGGCGCGCCCTCCATCCCCCGGTACACGTCAGGCGCGAGGTCGTTGTTCTCGCGGATCTCCCACGGCTCGTCGCGGCCGTAGCGCCCGATTGCCTCCGCCGAGCGGGAGGGGTGGTTCGCGAAGAGGATCGGCAGCCGGTCGAGTCCCTGCATGTGGGCCAGCGCCTGCCGCCGGAGCCCTGCCGACTGCCGGCGAGGATCAGGGGGGCGGGCCCAGTCCTCGTTGGCGTCGAAACGGCTCTCGATCTCGTACAGCACGGGCGCCTCGTCCTCGGCACGGGGGATGATGAGGGTGTGGTGGTCCATGCCCGGCATGTTGAGCTCCATGCCGTAGAACTGCAGCACCTCGGGAACGAGCTCGCGCGACAGGGTCAGCTCGCGGTACGCCTGCTCCAGGTTCACCTTGGAATGGTAGGGGCCGCCGTGATCGGTCGTCACCATCCAGCGCAGGCCGAAGCGTCGCGCCATCGCCGCATTGCGCGGCGTCGAGTAGAGCGCGTCGCGTCCCTTGATGGGGGTCGGCGGATTGGAGCGGTAGTCGTAGCCGGTGCTCCAGTGGCTGTGGATGTGCGAGTCGCCGGCCAGCCACTCGCGGTCGGCGGCGGGTGCGGCCAGGGCGAGGGCGGCCGCCGCGCACAGCACGCAGGACCAGACGAGACGTGGAGAGGCGCCTAGCTGCGAGGGCATCGGGGGCGATCCTGGCACCGTCGAAGCGGGGTCAAGGCGGAGGCCCTGGCGCGTGAACAGGGGCAGGGTGGTCCAGTCGTCGGGAACGGCCGGAGCCACCCTGGCACGGACTGGCCCGGAAATCGTCGCCTGCGGCTCCGATTGCCGCCCAACCAACCCTCCAGGAGTCCGCGCCGGTCTACGGCGCAGACTCCTGTCGTCGTTACTTGAGGGCCGAGTAGTCGCTGGCGCTCATCCAGAAGACCTCGATCCCCTCGAGCGGGGCCGGGTACTTCGCCAGCAGCTCATCCCACGTCGGGTCCTCGCGAAACGCTGCCCAAACCTCGTCCCGATGCGCCCGGTCGCGGTAGGCGAGCATCCAGACCAGCGTGTTCGGGTTGTCGAGCCTCTGCCAGACCGCGACGATCTTGGCGCCGTGCTTCTCGAAGATCGCGACCTCGCCTTCGCGGAAGCGCTGGTGCAGCTCGTCGATGCCGCCGCTGCCGTCGGCCGCCGGCTGGGCGGTGTACATGCGAACCTCGAAGCAGCGCGAGTCGGCCGCCGCGTTGTTCGACAGCCCGGCCGGCAGGTCGCCCTTCGGACCGCACCCATCCGGCGGATCCTGGGCCGCGGCCGACCCACTGACACCGAAACCGATGATGACGGCGAGCACAACTGTTCGAATCACTGTTCTCCTCCTAGGCTGGTTCGTTCCGCCAAGCGTCTCTCGTGGCACGACCACGACCGGCTCACGGTACACCGTCCGTTCCCGCTTCGTCTACCGTCAGGACGGCCCGGCCGCATTCAGGCTCAGCTCGGCGCCCGTACCCCGGCCTACCTCCGGCGCCGCCTTCGGAGGTAACATGGAACCGGCTGATTGCCGCCCGGTGGGGGATCGAGGCCCGTTCGAGCTTCGCACCGAGGTAGACGGGGAGGAGGACGCCATGGAGCTGCGACGTGCCGCGGTCCGGGGAAGCATGGGGCCCGCGGTCCTGGTCCTTGCCGTCATGGCCGCGCTCTGGGGAGGTTTCCCGTCGGCTCAGCAGGCGCCGGCCGGCCAGGGGATCAACGAGCGCTTCCGCAGCACGGACCTGGACACGGCGGCGGTGGCCGCCCGTTTCGAGTCCGCCGACCGGGAAGCGTTCGCGCGCCGGCATGACGTGATCGCCGCTCTGGGGCTCAGGCCGGGCATGGCGGTGGCGGATGTCGGTGCGGGCTCCGGCTTCTACGCGGCGCTGATGGCCGCGGCCGTGGGGCCGACCGGGAGCGTCTACGCGGTCGAGATCGCGCCCAACTGGGTCGAGTTCCTCACCGAGAGGTTTGCCGCCGGGGGGCTGGACAACGTGCGGGTGGTGCGCGGCACCGGCCAGTCCGTCGAGCTGCCGACGGCATCCGTCGACCTCGTGTTCTCGTCCGATACGTACCATCACTTCGAGGATCCGCCGGTGATCCTCGGCAGCATCCAGCGGGCGCTGAAGGCGGGTGGCCGCTGGGCCGTGCTCGACTACGACAGGATTCCCGGCGTGACACCGCCTGCCCGGATGGCGCACCTGCGCGTCGGAAAGGCGGAGGCCGTCGAGGAGATTCTGTCCGCGGGCTTCAGGCTCGAGCGCGAGGTCGACCTCGACCTCGCGGAGAGCTACCTGGCGATATTCCAGCGGTCCCCGGAGTCCGGGTCGGCGCGGGCGCGCGGTGGCATGTGGTTCGAGGGCGCCCGGCTGATCGACGGCAGCGGCGGCGCGCCCGTCGAGCGCTCCGCGTTCCTGGTCGAGGACGGTGTCTTCACCTGGGTGGGCCGGCAGGACGAACAGGAGCCGCCCGCGGGCGCCACGCGCGTGGACCTGGCGGGGAAGATCGTGATTCCCGCGCTGATCGACGCGCACCAGCACATCGGGCTGACCAACGTCAAGGACGGTACGCACCGCAAGGACAACTACACGCGGGCCAACCTGGTCGAGCACCTCGAGCGCTCGGCCTATCACGGCGTGGCGGCCACGATGAGCCTGGGGCTCGAGGCCGACGAGGGGCTGGCGTTCGAGCTGCGCGAGGAGGCCGTCCCGAACCGCGCGCGCTTCCTCACGTCGGGGCGGGGGATTGCCGCCACGCCGACGGCCGGCCCCCAGCAGGAGTACCGTATCGGGATTCCGCGCGGGGCGCAGACCGAGGCCGAGGGCCGCGCCGCCGTCGAGGAGCTCGACGGGCACGGTGTGGAGCTCGTCAAGATCTGGGTCGACGACCGCGGCGGCACGGTCCCCAAGCTCGAGCCGGAGGTCTACCGGGCGATCATCGACGAGGCGCACGCTCGCGGCATGCGGGTCACATCGCATCTGGGCTCGACGAGCGGGCTGGCCGACGCCAAGGATCTGCTGCGCGCGGGCGTCGACGGCTTCGCGCACACGGTGCGCGACCGGGACATCGACGCGGAGTACATGGCCCTGGTCCGGGAGCATCCCGACGTCTGGACCGTTCCCAACCTGCCCGGCTCGCCGGTCACCCTCGACGATCTGTCGTGGCTCGGAGAGACGCTGCCGCCGTTCGAGATCGAGAACCTGCGCGCTCAGGCCGAACGGCTCGCAGCGGAGGGGCCGAGCGCGTCGTTCGAGCTGCAGTGCCGGAACCTGGCACGCAACCGCGAGGCGGGAATGATCATCGGCATGGGGACCGATTCGGGTGTCAGCGTCGGGTGGACGACCCACACCGAGCTGCGGGACATGGCAGGCTGCGGTCTCAGCCCGATGGATGTCATCGTCGTCGCCACGCGCGTCAACGCCGACATCCTGGGTCTCGACGGCCTCGGGATGGTCACTCCCGGCAGGAGCGCTTCGTTCGTGGTGCTCGACGCGAACCCGCTGGAGAAGATCGCGCACACACGCCGGATCGTGGACGTCTATCTGCAGGGCGAGCGGGTGGACCGCGACGTGCTCAGGGCCCGGTTCATGGCCGGCGTGCCCTGAGGCGATGCCGACCGTGACGGCGCTTGCCGTTGACGAGCGCCAGCGTGCGGTCGCCGTGCATGGCGCCGCCGGCTGCGGGTTCGCCGGCCCGGCGCCATGGCGGCAATCACTCGAACAGTATCAGGTCCAGCTGATCGGGGTCGTCCGCCAAGGGCGTCTCGCCGGCCGGCTTGCGGTTGCCGCTCAGGATGTAGGCGACGAGGTCGGCCGACTGCTGCGGCGAAAGCGAGCCGGGCGCGTCCTGCGGCATCGTCTCGCGGATCAGCCCGAACAGCTCTCCCACCCGGCGGCCGCTCCAATTCGCACGAAAGGTATGGTCTCCGAGCAGCACCGCCATCTCGGGAACGAACGCCCGAATCGGGCCGTGGCACGACGCGCACTGAGCGTCGTACAGCGTCTGGCCGCGCTCGGCCTGCGCCGTCGTGTACACGCCGTCGTTCACGGAGCGCAACTGGGCCTGCCCCGCGGGCACGGCGACCGCTGCCACAGCCAGGGCAACGGCCACCGCACCACCGGTGGACAATGGAACGGGCATCGCGGCTGCTACGGTGCCAGGACCAGCGTGGCGTTGCGCTTCGGCACCTGACCGCCGGTCGGGATCTCGGCCACCTTCTTGACGGTCGGGATCTCGACCACCGCGACGCTGTTGTTCCCCGACAGGGAGATGTAGGCGTACATGCTGTCGGGCGTGATGGCGACCCAGTTCGGCGAGTGTCCCACCCGCACACCGCCGACCAGCTCCAGGTCGGGCAGGGTGTAGACGTAGACGCTGCTGTTCAAGCTGCTGTTGCCCACCAGGTACTTGTTGTCGGGCGTCACGCCGATGCCGTGCGCCGTGTTGCCGCCGTGGCCCGGCGTCCGCTGATCGGCCGGCACCTCGGGATACTCGATGCGGGCCACCTCCCTGCGCGTCTCGAAGTCCAGCACGCCGAAGCCGTTGAGGTTCGAGAGCTGCGCGTAGATCCGCCGCGTCGATCCATCGGGATTCGTGTCGAACGCCATCGGACGGATCCCGAGGTCGAAGTAGGTGGTCCAGACCGGCCGGTCGGTCATCGTGTCCACCACAGTGATGTTCCGCCCGCCGACCATCCCGGCGACGGCGTACTTCCCGTCGGGCGTGACGTAGGTGTTGTGCACGCCGCCGTGCACCGAGATCGTGGCGACGATCTCGTTCGTGCTGGTGTCGAGCACGTCGAGCGCACCCGGCGACTGCGCGATCGCGGTGTAGACCTTGCGCCCGTCCGGCGTGACGGCGATGTTGTTGGGCCGCCCGCTGAGCGGGACCTTCTTGATTACCTTCAACGCCTTGACGTCGACGATGTCGATGGTGTCGTCGGCTTCGTTCGCGACGTACAGCCAGCGTCCGTCGGGAGACGGCGCGGCTCCGTGCGCCCGCTCGATGCCGGGAACCTCGCCGACCACCTGGTTGGTGACCGGATCGATGAAGTGCACGTTGTCGCCGGCGCTGTTCGTCTGCACGATGCGCACGGTGCCCTGGGCGGCCGCCGTGAGCGGCAGCACGAGGAGTGCCGCCGCCGCCAACGAGAAGATCGAGCTGCGTGTGATGGCCATCGTTAAGCTCCTGTCTGACTGTTGAGGTTGCGTTGCCGCGCTACTGCCCGGCGGTCTCGCCGCTTACCCAGGCGGCGAGCGTCCTGAACTGCGGGTCGTCCTGCGAGCTGAACTGCCGCCCGCCGGTATGGAACTCGTCACCGCCGGCGGCCGGCTCGAGCGGATGCACGAGCAGCCGGCTGGCCAGCGGATCGCCCGGCGTCACCAGGCTGGAGACGGTCTCGAAGTTGCGGCGCGACTGCTCCTCGCTCCAGGTGGTCGCACCCGGCTCGAGCCCCTTGAGGAACGCGACGCGCTCCTCGCCGGAGTGGCACACGACGCAGCGCGTCAAGCCGGGGCGCTTCTCGATGAAGATCGGCTCGACCTGCGTCCGGTAGTACTCGAAATCGAGCTCCACCGGGGCAGCGGACGGCTGCACCAGCAGCATCGTCAGAGCCCAAATCACGTTCATGGCAGGCCTCCTGTCGAATTGTGTCTGCCGCTACTCCGGCAGTCCCGTGAAGCCCTCGGCCAACTGCACGCCGAGCGTGTTGCGAACATCGCCAACTGCGTGTAGTTGCCCGACAATCATGACGACTTCCCGCCGCTGCGCGTCGCTGTAGCGCCCGCCGAGCGCGTCCCACGTCGCGTCGCTCAGGAACCGGCTGGCGTGCAACTCGTCGGCAGCCCGCAGGCGAGAATCGCGCCGACGGCGACGAAACGCGGCTTCATGAGCGCCTCCTTCCGCTTCGGCCGGCGGTTCCGTCCCAACGGTCGCGGAACCGTGTACAGTTGTCTGGTGCGGAAGGGGGGATTTGAACCCCCACGAGCCGAAGCCCACAAGCTCCTGAGGCTTGCGCGTCTGCCAGTTCCGCCACTTCCGCAGCGAGACCAACGAGTATAGCACCGGGTTCCAGAAGGAGACTCAAACGTGGCACTTGCACGCGCCGCACGTCTCGTCCTGATCTTCATCGTGCTGTCGGTTCTCGTCTCGATGGCCGCTGTGGCGGCCACGATCCTGCTTGCGACCCGCGGCCCGGACATCCAGGCCGAGTCCGTTCTCTGGCTGCGCGTCCCGGAGAATTTGGCCGAGCGCCCGTCGGATCACCCGCTCGGCCTGCTCCTCGGCCCGCGCGACACGGTGGGGGGCGTTGTCGACGCGTTGCGCAAGGCGCGGGTCGACGACCGCGTCCGGGCGGTCGTGCTCGTGCCGCCGGTGCAACCGGGCCTGTGGGGCAAGGTGCAGGAAATCCGCGCCGCCGTGCACGACTTCCGCCTCTCGGGCAAGCCGGTCGTCGCCTACCTCGAGTACGGCGGCGGCCAGCAGTACTACCTGGCCACGGCCTGCGACGAGATATTCCTGACGCCGACGAGCCCGCTGGACCTGGTTGGCGTTGCCACGTACGAGCCGTTCGCCCGTGAGGCGCTCGACAAGATCGGCGCGTACCCCGACATGCTCCATGCCGGCGACTTCAAGACAGCCGCCAACGTCTTCACCGAGACGACGTTCACGCCGTTTCATCGGGAGATGAACGAGTCGCTCAGCCGGGATCTCTACGCGCAGCTGGTCGGGGGCGTCGCCGAGGGCAGGGGACTGTCGGTGCCGGCCGTGCGCGCACTGATCGACGACGGTCCGTTCCTGCCCGGCGACGCGGTCGGGCGCGGGCTGGTCGACGGCCTCGCGTACGAGGACGAGCTGATGGAGCGTCTGGCGGGCAGCGGCGAGCCGCTCGAGCGTCTCCCGTACGCCGAGTACCGCCGCGTCGACCCCGAGTCGCTCGGACTCGACGCCGGACCGTCCCTGGCCGTGGTGTACGCCGTCGGACCGATCGTGCTCGGGGACGGCAGTGTGGATGCCGGCGGCGGGAGCGTGGCGGGCGCGCAGACCCTCGTCGAGGCGTTGCGCGCCGCGCGCGAGAACGATGCGATCGAGGCCATCATCCTGCGTATCGACAGTCCCGGCGGATCGGCGGTCGCGTCCGATCTCATCTGGCGCGAGCTCGTGCTGGCCGGGGCAGACAAGCCGGTCGTCGCGTCGATGTCCGATCTGGGCGCCTCGGGCGGATACTACCTGGCGATGGCGGCCGACGTCATCGTGGCGCAGCCCGCGACGCTCACGGGCTCCATCGGTGTCGTCGGCGGGAAGCTGGTACTGGGCAGCATGTTCGCCAAGCTCGGCATCGCGGTCGAGACGGTCTCCGACGGCCGGATGGCCGAGATGAACTCCATCTTCACGCCGTACTCGGACGACGCCAGAGTCCGCGTGCAGGAGTTGATCGACGCAGTCTACGAAGAGTTCGTCGCCAAGGCGGCCGAGGGGCGCGCCATGACCCGGGAAGCGGTCCACGCCGTCGCGCAGGGGCGGGTCTGGACGGGCCGACAGGCGCTCGACGTGGGCCTGATCGACGAGTTGGGCGGGCTCATGCGGGCGGTGGCAATCGCGAAGGAGCGGGCCGGTCTCGCGGCCGATCAGGAGGTCACGCTCGTGCCGTACCCGCGACCCCGCTCGTTCTTCGAGGTGCTTGCCGGCAGCCTTGCGATCCGGTCCAGCTTCCTCCCGGCCGGCTGGCTGGAGGCGCCGGCGGCGCGCTTCGGCTCGGCGCTCACCGTACCGCTCCGGCTCTTTCGCCCCGGGGAGCCGCTGGCGTTGATGCCGTTCGTGTACCTGGAGTAGCCGCCAGGAGTCTGCGCCGTGGAACGGGCGGCGGACTCCTGCAGGGTTGGTTGGGCGCCGAGCGGAGCCGCAAAGGCGACGATTAGCGGGCTACGTGCCCACGGCGATCTCCAGCGCCTGGTAGTCGATATCGATCGATAGCCGCTGCTGGACCTCGGACATGTACGAGCTGTAGAACTCGTTCTGGCGGCTCGCCAGCAACTCGTCGCGCAACGCGTCGCTCGCCTCCGCAATCTGTTCGGTCGTGACGTCCTCGCGCTCGACCAGATGCACCACCACGAGCGCGTCTCGGCCCGTTTCGACCACGCCGCTCACGCCCCCCACCGGCAGCGCGAACGCCGTGCGCTCCAGGGCCGGGCTGACGCCGGCTTCCGGGAACGCGGCGCCCCTTGCAATCAGTTCGCTCGTGGCAACGGTGAGCTCGGCGGCCTCGGCGGCTGCCCTGAAACCGTCGCCCGCAGCCAGGGCCTCGGCGGCCTCGTCCGCCCGCTGGCGCGCGTGCTCCAGGGCCTTGCGTTGCAGCACGTCCCGCCGCACGTCGTCCCGGACGTCCTCGAGGGGCGGGATGACCGGCTCCTGGCGGCCGACGACCGTGACGAACGCCGGCCCGGTGGGCGTTTGTATCGGCCCCGCGACGGTGCCCTCCTCCATCCGGAAGGCCTCTGCCGAGACCCGCGGGGCGAACCCGAGACCGAGGATCGGCTCGCCCGCCGCGACGAACCCGGACTCCTGCAGTTCGAGGCCCCGGGCCCCCGCGGCGCGCTCCAGCTCCTCCGGAGTCGAGGCATCGGCCGCAATCGCGCGGCCGAGGGCCGTGGCCCGGGCGGTGGCCTGCTCGTTCTTCAAGGTGTTCTCAATCGCTTCGCGGACCTCCTCGAGCGGCTGCGTGGCCTCCTCCTGCTTCTCGGTCACACGGATGACGTGGAAGCCGAACGCGCTGCGGACGGGATCCGAGACGGCATCGACGTCGAGTCCGAAGGCGGTGGCCTCGACCTCGGTCACCATGCGGCCGCGTCCGAACAGCCCGAGATCGCCGCCGTCGGCCGCGGTCGCGTCGTCCTGCGAATGCTGACGCGCCAGCTCCGCGAAGTCGGCCCCGGCGCGCGCCTCGTCCGCCAGCTCGCGGGCCCTGGCCTCTACGTCGCTCTCGTCCTGTTCCTCGGTGCGCAGGAGGATGTGGCTGGCGCGCACCTGCCCCGGGGTCGTGTACTGGGTGATGTTGGCGTCGTAGTACTGCTGGACCTCCGCGTCCGTGGGCGTGAGGGCTTCGAAGATCGCCGACTCGTCGACGACGAGGAACCGCAGCTGCCGCTTCTCCGGTTCCTCGTACGCCAGGGGCGATTCGTCGTACAGAGCCTGGATCTCCTCGTCCGACGCCTCCACCTCGTCCCGGTAGTCGTTGCCCCGGAAGGCGACCAGCTCGACCCTCACCCTCTCGTTTCGCTGGCGGTACTCCGCGGCGACCTCCTCGTCCGAGACGGTGACCCAACCGGTGACGGCCGCCTCCAGCCGCTCGAACAGGATGTCGCGGCGCACCTCTTCCTCGAACTGCGCGGGGGTCATCGGAGGGCGCTGAAACTGCAACGCCTGCCGGTAGCGCTGCTCGCCGACGAACCGCCCGTTCTCCTGGAACCCCGGCAGGCTCACGATCCGCTGACGGACCTCGGCGTCGCTCACCGTCAGTCCGAGCCGCTCGGCCTCCGACAGCGCCGCATACCGGCTGATGAGCGCCTGCAGGATCTGTCTATCGACTCCCAGCGAGCGCAGCACCTCCTCGGTGACCTCGCCGGAGGACTGCAGGCGGTAGCTCTGTAACTGGGCCAGGTAGATCTGGCGGAACAGCGCCACCGTGATCTCGTGATCGCCGACCGTCGCGAGGACGTCGTTCGGCATCCCCTCGAGGGCCGTCTGATCGACGAATCCCGGGACGTACAGGAACGCGAACGCAAGGCACACCAGAGCCAGGCTCCACTTGAGCCAGCCCTTGTGGCGCCGCATGCCGTCAAGCATCGTCATGCTGTTGATTGTAGCCGCCGCGCACGAATCCTGTCATCCGTTCGATCCGCCGCCGGAGCCGGACAGCCGGGCCGCTGGGGCCGGCCGAGGGGTATGTTATATTTGCATACAAGGATTCAGGGTATCCGTTCCACAATCGAATCAGTTCTCCCGGAGGGCATCGCCCGGCTTGAGTATTCGCTCGATCTTCTCCCTGTTCTCGAACGATCTCGCAATCGATCTGGGAACCGCGAACACGTGCGTCTTCGCTCGTGGAAAGGGCATCGTGCTCAATGAGCCGTCGATCGTGGCCTTCAACAAGACCACGGGATCGATCGAGGCCGTCGGCCGCGATGCGAAGGAGATGGTGGGGCGCACGCCGGGTGACATCGTCGCCATCAAGCCTATGCGCGACGGCGTCATCGCGGATTTTGAAGCCACGGAGAAGATGCTCAACTATTTCATCCGGAAGGCGCACGATCGTGCGGTCTGGGTTCGGCCGCGCATCGTGATCGGCGTGCCCTCGCAGATTACGCAGGTCGAGCGGCGGGCCGTCAAGGATAGCGCCTACCGGGCGAAGGCCAGTGAGGTGCATCTGGTGGAGGAGGCGATGGCCGCCGCGATAGGCGCGGGCATGCCGATCACCGAGCCGTTCGGGAACATGGTGGTCGACATCGGCGGCGGCACGACCGACGTCGCAGTCATCTCGCTTGCGGGGATCGTGTACAGCCGCGCCGTCAGGGTTGCCGGCAACGAGATGGACGAGGCGATCATCCAATACATCAAGAAGAAGTACAACCTGCTCATCGGGGAGCGCACGGCGGAGCAGATCAAGATGCAGATCGGCTCGGCCTGCGCGCTCGACGAGCCGCAGACCATGGAGATCAAGGGACGCCATCTGGTCGAGGGGATCCCCCGGGCAATCACGATCGGCGACGACGAGGTCCGTGAGGCGCTGGCCGAGACGGTCAAGGCGATCGTCGACGCCGTGCGCGTGGCCCTGGAGCAGATGCCCCCCGAGCTGTCGGCCGACGTGGTCGACCGCGGCATCACGATAACCGGTGGCGGGGCGCTGCTCAAGAACATCGACAAGCGGCTCCGCGAAGAGACCGGCCTGCCGCTGGAGATGGCCGAGGATCCGCTCTCGTGCGTCGTGAAGGGCGCCGGCAAGATGTTGTCGGACTTCGGTCTGCTGAGAAGGATAGCGAAGGACTAGGTCCCGTCCCGGCGGCTGGACGAGGCGCGGCCGAAGAAGGGGTCAGTACCCGTGGAGCACCGCCAGCGCAACGGCTATCTGGTGTCGGCCGTCATAGTCGGCCACTTCATCCTGATTTCTGCCCAGGCCGGCGGCGGGCCTCGTGGGAGCGTGCTCGAGAACGTCGCGTTCCGCGCGTTCGCGGAGATGCAGCGCCTCCTGACGTCGGCCCGAGGCGCCGTGGCGCACTCCTGGTCGCACTACGTGGGGCTGCGCGACGTGCACGACCGAAACGACGCGCTGACCGTTACGGTGGCCGACCTCCAACTGCTGCTGCAGGAGCAGCGGGCATTGGCCCAGCAGGCCCGCGGCCTGCAGCAACTGCTCGGGTTGCGGCAGGCGGTGGATTTGCGCACGGTCGGTGCGCGGGTGATCGCCACCGCCGCGACGCCCTATGTCCGGACCCTCACGGTCGACCGCGGTGCGGAGGACGGCGTCCATGCGGACGACGTGGTTATCGCGCCCGAGGGGATCGTGGGGAGGATTGTAGGTGTCCCGAGCCCCCGGGCGTCGCGGGTGCAGTTGCTGATCGACCGCCTCGCGGCCGCCGGCGCGCGCGTGGAACGCACGCGGGTCTCCGGGATCGTGACCGGCGCTGATAACGGGACGGAGCTGCGCATGGAGTACGTCTCCAACCACGAGGACGTGGACGTTGGAGACCGGGTCGTGACCTCGGGGACCGATGGGATCTATCCGGCGGGATTCGTCATCGGCGAGGTGGCGGCGGTTGCCCCCGGACCGGAACTCGATCTGGCGATACGCATCGTCCCGGCAGTCATGTTCTCCCGGCTGGAGGACGTGCTGGTCATCGTGAGCGAGGACGAGCCGCTGCCTCCGCTGAGCGTGGCAAGCGAGTGACCAACACCGGGATCGCGCTGGCGCTGACCGCAGCGCTGCTCGTCCAGACGGCAATCGTGCGCATGGTGGCGAGCGAGGAGCTACCGACCGATCTCGTGCTGATCGTCGTGATCTTCGCGGCGCTCTCACGCGGCCGGGTCGCGGGATTGTGGACCGGCACCGTCGGCGGGCTGCTCCAGGACATGCTGTCGGGCGGGGTCATCGGGATCAGCGGGCTTGCGAAGAGCATCACCGGCGTGCTGGTCGGGATGGCCGGCTCCCGCTTCATCATCGATACTGTCTGGCAGCACCTGGTCATGATCGTGCTGGCCAGTGCGTTTCATACGGTTTCCGTGCTGGGAGTGTACGCTCTCGTGGGAGCCGCGCCGGCGGCAACGGCCACGTTCGTGCTGAGCCGGGCCGCGGCCGAGGGGTTGCTCGGCAGCACCGCACTGGCGCTCGCGCGCGCGGTGCCGGTTGCCGTCCAGCACGTGCGCCGGCGGCAGGCCGTGCGCCGGCCCTGGGTGGTGTCCCATCATGGTTGAGCAGCTTTCCCGCGGGGCCCGCGCGCGTGCCGTATCGCCTCGCAGATGCGACGCGGTCCGGCGCACTCCTTTACGGGAGGCATGGCCGCTCGAATGCAGCGGGACCTTTTGCCGCGGGCTCCTGGCCCTGGGCAGTTGAGTATGCATCCGGAGCTCACGGACGACCGCCTCTCCGCCAGCCGTGAGCGGTGCCGCGGCCTGCTGCGCCTGGCCCAGGCCGGCATCGCGTTTGCCTTCTGCGTGATCGCGCTGAGCTTCTGGAGCTTCCAGGTGGGCCAGTACGTCCGATTCGCAGAAATGGCGGAGAACAACCACCAGCGCGTTCTCAATCTGAGGGCGCTGCGGGGGGCGGTGGTCGACCGCAACGGGGATGTGCTGGTGCAGAACCGCTACTCGCTGGACATCTGCCTCATTCGCGAGCAGGTCACGGACCTGGAATGGACGCTCGGCCTGGTTGCCGCCGCGACCGGGGCCGATCTGCAGGCGCTCCGCGACGCCGTCGCGGGTAGCACCGGTGTGCCGGTCTATCGACCTGTCGTCATCATCAAGGACGCGACGCAGGTCCAGGTGGCGGCCGTCGCCGTGCGCGCGTTCGAGCTCCCGGAGGTGGTCGTCGAACGGAACCCGACGCGGCACTATCCGAGCGGGACCGTCGCGTCGCACCTGTTCGGGTACGTCGGCGAGGTCACGGGCAGCCAGCTCCGCGCCGCGACCGACGAGCGCATCAAGGTCGGAGCGGTGATTGGCCAATCGGGTGTCGAGCAGGCGTACAACTGGCTGCTCATGGGGGAGGATGGCACCCGCCGCGTGGCGGTCGACAGCATCGGCCGCGAGCTCGGGACGCTCGAGGAGTTGCCGCCGGCAGAGGGCCAGCCGCTGCAGCTCACGATCGATTTCGACGTGCAGAAGGCGGCGGAGGATGCGTTCGCGCACGCGGGATTCACGGGTGCCGCCGTGGCGCTCGATCCGCGGTCGGGGGAGGTGCTGGCGCTGGCCAGCCTGCCGGCCTACGACCCGAACGACTTCGCCCGCGGCATCGACGGGCCGACCTGGTCGAGGCTCAACAACGACGCCCGCAGGCCGCTGCAGAATCGCGCGCTCCAGGGACGTTACTCCCCGGGCTCCACCTTCAAGCTGGTCGTGGCCGTCGCCGCGCTGCAGGAGGGAATCGCCACGCCCGACTTCACGGTGGATTGTCAGGGGGGAGGCGTGTTCTACGGCCGCTTCTTCCGGTGCCACAGCCGCCACGGCACGGTCGCCATGGACGAGGCTCTCGAGAAGTCGTGCAACACGTACTTCTACACGCTCGGACAACGCGCCGGCATCGACGCCATCCACCGCTGGGCAACCGCCCTCGGCCTGGGGCGGCCGACCGGCATCGATCTGCCGCATGAAGCGACCGGCACCGTGCCGTCGCGCGAATGGAAACGCCAGCGGCTGGGTGAGCGGTGGTACCCCGGCGAGACGATCTCCGTGGCTATCGGTCAGGGGTCGGTCGCGGTGACGCCCCTGTCGCTGGCGGTGATGATGGCGACCGTGGCCAACGGCGGCAAGCGGGTCGTGCCGCATCTGCTCAAGGCCACGCGGACGGCGGGCGGCTGGATCGCCGCGCGCCGGCCGCTGCCGTCATCGATCGATCTGAGCCCGGTTACGGTGGCGACACTGCAGCGCGGCCTGTGGATGGCCGTGAACCGGGCGGGTACGGCGGGTCGAGCGCGGATTCGGGGCCGCGACGTGATCGGCAAGACGGGCACGGCGCAGGTGATCTCGCTGGCGGGCCGGGCGGCAGCCGAGGTCGCGGCCGGCGATTCTCGACGTTTCCGCGATCACGGCTGGTTCGTCTTCGCGGCGCCGCGCGACGATCCGCAGATCGCCGGCGTCGTCTTTGCCGAGCATGCGGGTCACGGCTACCTTGCGGCGCCCATCGCGCGACACATGCTCGAGACCTTCTTCGCGAAGCAGGAAGGCCGGCAACTGCCGGCGCCGCCCGCACCGGCCCGGCCGGACGCGGCCGGCGCCGTCGAGGCCGACGGATAACGAGGCGGGCGCGAGATGTTTGATCGCCGCCTGTACAGCCATCTCGACTGGAGCCTGCTGGCCGCGGTATTCGCGCTGTGCCTGCTCGGCCTGGCGATGATCTACAGCACCACCTACGAGGCGACCACGGGCCACGTCGGACCGCAGCTCGCGAGGCAGCTGTGGGCTCTCGCAATCGGACTGGTCGCCATGGCGGTCTGCCTCGGCATCGACTATCGCGTGCTGTCCAACCACGTCGCGCTGATCCATGGCGGTCTCGCGGTAGCGCTCGCCTGCACGCTCGTCATCGGCTCGGAGCAGGGCGGCGCGCGGCGGTGGATCGACCTCGGCCCGGTCAACGTGCAGCCTTCCGAGTTCGCCCGCATGGCGGTCGCCCTGGCCCTGGCGACGTTCTACGGAACCTTGCAGCGCGCCACGGCCGGCGGCCTGGACTGGGCCATCGGCGGCCTGGTGGTCGGGGTGCCGTTCCTGCTCATCATCGTCCAGCCCGATCTGGGCACGGCGGTCACGTTGCTGCCGGTCTGCCTGGCGATCATGGTGTTCGCCGGGCTCCGTCTGAAGCTGCTGGCCGCGCTCGCGCTCCTCGGCCTCCTGCTGAGTCCCGTGGCGTGGGCCTACGCGCTCGAGGACTACCAGCGCGCCCGGCTCGCAAGCTTCCTCGATCCGGAACGGGATCCGCGCGGCGCCGGGTATCAGCAGATCCAGGCCCGCATCACCGTCGGGTCGGGAGGCCTGACCGGCAAGGGTTTTCTGCAGGGCACGCAGAGCCAGTACAACTTCCTGCCTGTGGCCCACAGTGACTTCGTCTTCTCGGTGCTCGCCGAGGAGCAGGGGTTCCGGGGCGTGCTGGTGGTGCTCGGGCTGTACCTGTTCGTCATCATGCGGTCGCTGGAGGCGGCGCGGGTGGCGAAGGATCGGACCGGTTTGTTTCTGGTCGTGGGGATAACCGCCGGATTCGCCTTCCAGGTGATCTACAACCTCACGATGTCGGCCGGGCTGGCGCCGGTCAAGGGCTTGACGTTGCCGCTGATGAGCTACGGCGGCTCGTCGCTGATCGCGACGCTGATGGGGTTCGGGCTCATTCTGAATGTCGGAATGCGCCGTTTTGCCAGTTGACCGCCGCGGGAGCGGCGGCGATATCGTGACTCGAAGGGGATGACAGCCGTGAGGTGGAACGGTGTGCCGATGACGGTGCGCGGGCCGTTGGCCGGCGGGCTCATGCTCGTCGGCTCGCCGCTGCCGCCGGCGCCCGACCTTCGCCGGCGCAGGCCAACGAGTCCAACGGAGAGTATTTCGTATGAACAAGGAGATGATCGTTTCCTCGTCTCCGCACGAGACGATGGCCGCGATTCTCGAGGACGATCAGGTTGCCGAGGTATACATCGAGCGGACCAGCCAGCGCGGCACCGTCGGCAATGTCTACAAGGGCCGGGTCTCGAAGGTGCTTCCGGGCATGCAGTGCGCCTTCGTCGACATCGGGCTCGAGCGGGACGCGTTCCTGTACGTATCCGACGTCGTGGATACCGTCGAGCAGTTCGAGCGACTCGAGGCGGGTGATTCCGAGGACGACGACGCCCCGCGCGGCGGTGACCCCAACGCCAAGATAGAGGAGCTCCTCAAGGCGGACCAGGAGATTCTCGTTCAGGTCACCAAGGACCCGCTCGGCACGAAGGGCGCCCGGATCACGTCGCACGTGGCGCTTCCGGGGCGGTTCCTGGTCTTCATGCCGACCGTCGATCAGATCGGCGTTTCCCGCAAGATCGATGCGCGCAACGAGCGCGGGCGGCTCCGGAGCATCGTGCGGCGGTTTCGCGAGGAGCACGGGTTCACCGGCGGCGTCATCCTGCGGACCGCGGCCGCCGGCCGGCCCGACGACGACATCGTCGCGGACCTTTCGTACTTCCACCAGCTCTGGACCGAAGCGAGGCAGAAGACCGAGAAGGCGCGTGCCCCCGCCGTGATCCACCGTGAGGAGAGCCTTGTGGCGAAGCTCCTGAGGGACTTCCTCTCGGAGGACTTTTCCGCCATCCGTATCGACGATGAGGAGGAGTGCAAGCGGGCGTTGCGGCTCATCGAGCGGATCATGCCCAGCCTCGTGCCGCGCATGCACCACTACACGAAGGATTTCCCGATCTTCGACGAGTACGGGGTCCAGGCCGAGATCGACAAGGCGCTGCGGAGCAAGGTCTGGCTGAAGTCGGGGGGCTACATCGTCGTGAACCATACGGAAGCGCTGGTGGCGATCGACGTCAATACGGGCCGCTATGTCGGCAAGCGGACCGGCCGGCTCGAGGACACGATCGTCAAGACGAATCTCGAGGCCGCGAAGGAGATCGTGCGCCAGGTCCGCGTGCGGGATCTCGGCGGCATCATCGTGCTCGACTTCATCGACATGGAGGAGCGCAAGA
Source organism: Vicinamibacterales bacterium (assembly GCA_965217045.1). Lineage (GTDB taxonomy): Bacteria > Acidobacteriota > Vicinamibacteria > Vicinamibacterales > UBA8438 > JAAXGX01. The sequence continues at coordinate 434,521 of OZ244228.1, forward strand.
ACCGCCAGCGCGTCTATCAGGTCCTCGAGCAGGAGCTGCGGAAGGACAGGTCGCCGTCCAAGGCAGTCCAGGTGTCGGAGTTCGGGCTGATCGTGGTCACGCGCAAGCGCGCCAAGCAGAGCCTCGAGCGCCAGTTGACGGAGCCGTGCCCCTACTGCTCGGGCAGCGCCGTCATCAAGGCGACAGCGACGATCTGTTACGAAATCCTGACCGAGATGCGGAAACTGGCCGGGGATCTAAACGGCCACGCGGTGCTGCTGCGCGTGAATCCCGACATCGCCCGCGCGCTCAAGGAGGAGGAGCGCGGCGTGCTCCGGGAACTCGAACGCGTGCTCGGCCGGCGTCCGAGGCTGAAGCCGGACGCGCAACTGCACCACGAGCAGTTCGACGTGATGACGTTGTGATCGAGGGGTCCACGCCGTCCTGCGGCGCGGATTCCTAGCCGACGAGCAGGTGGATCAGGTAGTGTGTCCCGCCCTGATTGATCCACACGCGTAGATACTCGTTCTCTCGCAGCATCTCGACGCGCGCCGATCCCGAACCGGGAGCGGCGCTCTTCGCCACGTCGCCGATCTCGCTGGCCGGCACGATGGTGACGACTTCCTGTCCTCGCACCTCGCCGCCCTGCACGAACTCGACCCAGCGTTCCAGCACGGTCAGTGCGCCGGCGGTCTCCGGCGCGGCCGGTCTGGCCGTCAGGCGGACATCGTAGCTGCCGGCGCCCAGTGTCTGGCCGTCCGCCATCACGGTGCGTGGCAGGCTCACGGTTCCCAAGGCGACTTCTCCAGTGGGAATATCGACGTCCGCTGGCGCCAGTTGCGCGCTCGCACTCGGCACGACGACGCACCACGCGAGCATGACTCCCAAGCCCATCAGCTGCTTCATCCAGGCTCCTCCGCTGGCTCAATCATAGCGCGTTTCCGGTGAGTTCCGCCAATGGACACGCGCGAAGTGACGCAGTCGGCCGCCGGCGACGTGAACGCCTTCGGCTGCGAGCAGTTGCCGCTTGACGAGCAGATCGCTGTAGCCGCCCAGGCGGCCGCCGGCGGCCACGACCCGGTGGCAGGGCACGCCGGGGCTCCGACACCGGCCCAGGATGTTGCCGACAGCGCGCGCTGCCGGCGGACGTCCCGCGAGCGCGGCAACGTCGCCGTAGGTGGCCACCCGCCCCGGCGGAATGCGCCGGACCACCGCGAGCACGCGCGGCGCGAATCGATCCTGACGCCCGGGAGCCATGCCGGAACGCGTCAGTGCGACGGCGTGTTACGCCACAGGTCGTCGAGGGCGCCCGCCTTCAGCAGCTTGGTCGCGTAGGCAATCTGTCCAGTGTGGGCCGCGTAGTGGGTCAGCTGGAGGCCGATGACCTGCAGGTAGGTGGAGGGCTTCGGCGTCCGCGTGGTCGTTGCGAGCAGGGCGGCGGGATCGAATGCCCCCAGCACCCGGTCGGCTTCGGCGACCGCGGCGTCGAGCTGCGCGCGCAGCTCGGCCCCCGGCAGCGGACCTCGGGCCGCGAACTCCGCCTCACGGTCGCGCACGAAGTCGGTGCCGCCCACCACGTGACCGATGTAGTGGCGGGTCGAGCCGGCACAGTGCAGCACGAGGTTGCCGACGGCGTTCGCCTGCTCGTTCGGCCGCCACCAGATCTGTTGATCGTTCAGCGCGTCGAGGCAGGCGCGGATCTGTCCGGTCAGATGCACGACGAGCCGCGACCGTGCCATGTGCAGGAACGTGCCGGCCCCTGTCCGTTCCATGTCGCTCTCCTCAACACGACCGCAAGCATCCCCGGGGCCCTCCGGGGTATCCGGTCAGCGTTGCCGCAGGTTCGGAAGATAGCATACGCCGGCCATGCAGACGGCGTAGATGGCGCTCGCTGTCGAGTACCACGCGGGGACGGCGCCGGGTGGCAGGATGCCGGCCTGATGTAGCCCGGATTATGCGTGAAGGTGTTGTTTTGGGAGAGACACAGGAGCCTCCGTGTGGTACAAACGTAGTGTCCACAAGCGTTTAGCCACAACGGAGACCCCTGCGTGACGCCTCACACGATACCACAGGCTGTTCTGTTCCCGGATCTGTTCGACAAGCCCCTCGTCGCCACGTTCAACCAGGAGCACGCGAGTTCCGACGGCGGCGCCGTCCTGCTCAAGGCGGCCGAGCGCGTGTACGGCTTGGTCAAGGCGTTCGCCCGGTGTCTGGCCGACAAACGCGCACCGGGGAAGATTCGGCACACGCTCGCGGACCTGATCGGCCTTCGGCATCGCGTGCGGTCATCCCGATGGCAACGAGACCACTTGGCCGACGACCCCATCCACAAGCTGTTGTCGGGCGGGACCCGGTGTCCGGCGCGCCCTTGGCGTCGCAACCCACGATCTCGCGATTCGAGAACGGCGCGCGCCGCACCGTGCTCTAACTTGGCAGCGGCATCGTCATCGGCGCCGCCTGCACGGGCGGGCGCGCCGGATCACGCGATCTGGACCCGACCGACGACCTGACGCATGGCGCCCAGCAGCCACGTTCTTCAACGGGCAATGGCGGCGGCCGATGCTGGGGTTTCCTTCGACCGCGAGGCGGAGCAGTATCTGTGCGCGGCGGTGCTGCGGCTCGGGAAGGCAGTGGCCGCCGACGGGACGCCTTTGCGACCCCACGATTTCCTGGATGCGGACGACGTGGTGGCGATGGCGAAGAACCGGTGTTGCAGCGGCATGCGGAGTCCGCCATGCAGGTGGCCCGCGCGCAGAGCGAGGTCGGTGGCGAGAACACGTCTATACCGACACGCTACGCCGCCCGCACGTCCGTCGCCGAAGTCGTTCGCCTCGGAGACCGCGAGCCGCGGGACAACCCGCGGTTCGTGGTGACATCTGCGGCAGACCGCTTCATCTATGAGAAGGTCTACTGTGCTCGCGGGGACATCGAGAATCGGATCAAGGAACTGCTCGATGGGCTGCAGATCGACCCACGACGAACCAGTTGCGCGTCTTCCTGACCGCCGCGGCCTACGTGCTCATGCAGGAACTGCGATTGCGGGCGGCGCGTACTGCGTGTCAGCCAGGTGACGTGGCTGCGCGATGCTGAAGCTGGGGGTCCACGTCGTCCGCTCGGTCCGCCGCGTGGGCATCTGCCGCGCTCGAGCAGGCGTGGCGGCACATCGCACTCGCGCTGGGCGCGCGCGCCGGATAGCCCACCCGTTGCGCCGCGCCCACCTGCTTCCTGGGCGGCATGGGCCGCTCCCCGGCGGGGCGTTCCAGGGATCGACGTGATCGGCCTGCGTCCGATCACGCCCTTTGGCGGTCGTGGACCCATGAATAATGCAGGCTAGTCCCCTGTGTCTGAAAACGCTTTAAGAAGTGTGCCGGGCGATTGGGCGGATGGCAAGAAAGCCCAAAGCGAGATTCGAAGTCACCGCCGCTCGCCAGGCGCGCCAGAACGAATCGGCATGTGGCCTTGCGGGCGAAGATCGTCCTGTGGACGCCCACAATGACGAGGGCAAGCCTTTCAGTGGACGAAAACAGCCGCGACGGACAGCGCACCGTTCAAGTCCACGGTGGCCCCAGATGAAATCAAAGATCAAGGGGACGAGCAGCCCGTGGTGAAAGTCCCTCGTTCCAGGGATCGACGTGATCGGGTGCCCACGGCGGATCTGCCGAAGAGTGCTGGGCACCCGTTTTACGAGCGGCTGAATCGAGTGCTCGACGACGCGGGGTTCGACGCGGTCGTGGAAGCACAGTGCGCGTCGTTCTACGCGGACGGGGTCGGTCGGCCGAGTCTGGCGCCGGGCCGGTATTTCCGGCTGCTGTTGCTCGGCTACTTTGAAGGACTGGATTCGGAACGAGCGATCGCGTGGCGCGCCGCCGACTCGCTGAGCATTCGCACGTTTCTGGACTTCGCCCTCCACGAGGCCCCGCCGGACCACTCGACGCTGTCGCGCACCCGTCGCCTGATTGACCTCGAGACCCACCAGGCAGTGTTTACGTGGGTGTTGCAGCGACTGGCCGACGCCACGCTGGTGGTGGGGCGCACGGTTGGCATCGATGCCACGACGCTGGAAGCCAATGCGGCGATGCGGAGCATTGTGCGGCGGGATACGGGCGAGAGCTACGACGCGTTTCTGACCCGGCTGGCCGAGGCGTCCGGCCTCACGACGCCGACGCGCGCCGAGTTGGCCCGGTTCGACCGGACCCGCAAGAAGAAGGGCTCGAACGCGGACTGGACCCACCCGCACGATCCGGACGCGAAGATCGCCAAGATGAAGGACGGCCGCACGCATCTGGCGCACACCGCCGAGCATGCGGTCGACCTCGAAACAGGCGCCATCGTGGGCGTGACGGTGCAGGACGCGAGTGCGGGCGACACGACGACCTTGGTCGACACGCTCGTCACGGCCGCCGAGCAGGTCGAGGCGGTCGGCGCGCCGGGGATCGTGGAGGTGGTGGCCGACAAGGGATATCATAGCAACGAGACGATGGTCGGGTTTGCGGCCATCGGCGTGCGCAGCTACGTCTCGGAGCCGGATCGCGGCCGGCGGCACTGGAAGGGCCAGGCGGCGGCGCGGGACGCGGTGTATGCCAACCGGCGGCGGATCCGCGGCGCGCGTGGGAAACGGCTGCTGCGGCAGCGGGGCGAGCTACTGGAACGGCCCAACGCGCATCTCTACGAGACCGGCAGGATGCGCCGCGTCCATCTGCGCGGGCATCCCAACATCCTGAAACGGCTGCTCGTCCAGGTCTGCGGCGTCAATCTCGGGTTGCTCATGCGGCACCTGACGGGCGTGGGCACGCCGCGGAGCCTCCAGGGCCGCGCGTCGGCGCTGCTGGAGGCGCTGATCGGCCTCCTGAGCGAGTGCTGGGGGCGTGTGCGGCGCTTCTGGGCCCCGGAGCGCCATGATCGGCCCGATTCGTCGTGGGATGGTCCGGCGACACGCCAATACGGACACGCGATTCTCGATTGACAATCAGCCCCTTCTGCCACGGGCTGCTAGTCCCCTTGATCTTTGATTTCTTCAAAAAGTCGTTGGTCATCTGGGGCCACCGTGGACTTGAACGGTGCGCTGTCCGAACCGCTTCATCTTCGCGAGGATCTCGTCGGCTGTTTTCGTCCACTTGAAAGGCTTGCCCTCGTCATTGTGGGCGTCCACGTAGGCGGAGATGGCGTGGCGCAGCGCGTGCGTGCTGGAATGTGAGCCGCGCTTGAGGGCGTGTTCGGTGATGAGGCCAAAGAACCGCTCGACGAGGTTGAGCCAGGCGGAGTAGGTTGGCGTAAAGTGGAACTGGAAGCGCTGGTGGCGGGCCACCCATCGTTTGACCAGCGGGGACTTATGCGCCGAGAGATTGTCGAGGATCACGTGGACGGTGAGGGTGGGGTCCACCCGCTCGTCGATCTCGCGCAGAAAGCTCACGAAATCCCTCGACCGATGCTGCTTCTTGGTTTGCGCCACGACCTGGCCGGTCGCGACGTTGAGCGCCGCGAAGAGGTCCACCGTGCCATGGCGGATGTAGTTGTGCGTCTGGCGTTCGGGCCGACCCATGTCCATCGGCAGGATCGGCTGCGCTCGCTCGAGGGCTTGAATCTGAGGCTTTTCGTCGAATGACAAGACAACGGCGTGGTCGGGTGGATTCAGGTAGAGGCCGACAATGTCCCGCACCTTCTCGATGAACAGCGGGTCGTCGGAGATCTTGAACGATTCCACGATATGCGGCTGCAACCCGAAGGTGCGCCAGATGCGGCCCACGGTGGAGGCGCTGACGCCAGCGCGCTCCGCCATCTTGCAGGTGCTCCAGTGGGTCCGTCCCTTCGGCTTACTTTCCAACGTGGCGACGAGGATCGACTCGACATCCTCATCGGACACTGTCCGGGGGGCTCCGGGCTTGGGCTCGTCATACAGCGCATCCACGCGACCTGTCGTAAACCGCTGCCGCCACTTGCCGACCGTCACATTCGAACAGCGCAGTTTCGCCGCGACCGCCACGTTCGATTCGCCACGCGCGCACCTCAGGACGATCTTCGGCCCGCAAGGCCACATGCCGATTCGTTCTGGCGCGCCTGGCGAGCCGCTCAAGCTCCTCGCTCCACGGCGGTGCTTCCAATCTCGCTGATCGGGCCGACCTGTTCGTTGCCATGCCTGGGCCCAATACGCCATGACCCGGCCCGACTTCTTAAAGATTTTCCGGCGACACAAGGGGACACGCGAGCCCGATTGACAATCAGTCCCTCTGCCATCGGTGATCTTTGTGTCTTCAAACTGTCGTTGGCATCTGGCGACCGGGGACTTGAACGGCCGCGGTCGAACCGCTTCATCTTCGCGCCGATCGTCGGGTTTTCGCCCACTTGGCGGCTCTGCCGAAGTCATTGCTGGGCACCCGTTTTATTAGGCGGAATGGCGTGGCGCAGCGCGTGCGTAATGGAGAGTGTGAGCCGAAACGCTTGAGGGGTCGTTCGGTGATGACCACAAGGCGCTCGAAGGTTGACAGGCGGAGTAGGTTGGCGTACAGCGGGTTGAAGCCTGGTGGAAGCCACCCATCTGATGCGGGGACTGGGATGCGCCCGCACTGTAGATCTATGACTGGCTGAACAAGTATCGCGCCGGTGGTATCGAGGCGCGTGGACGGGTCCACCCGTTGCCGATTCCGGCGCAGGCCACCCAATCCCTCGACGGATGCTGCTTCAGCGCCACGACCTGGCCGGTATCGCGACGGTGAGCGCCAGAACAGGTCCACCGCTGCCATGGCAGATGTAGTTCGCCCTCTGGACGCGGGCGATGGTCCGAGTCCATTCGGCAGCACTCGGCTGCGCTCGCTGACACAATCTGAGGGCGCTCGAATGGGGCTCAAGCCCCAGCCGTGTTCGCCGGTGGATTCAGGTGGCCGCCAAGTCCGGGAGTGGCTGACGTCGAACTATCCTGCGATTCAGGCTGAAAGCCCGTAAGGCAGGCGCGCAGATTTTCTTTGCGGACGAAGCGGGCGTGCGGTCGAACAGCCATCATTCGGGCACCACGTGGGCGCCGATGGGCAAACTTTCCGGTGGTGACCGGCGACTGGCAAACGGTTCGGGCTCAATCTGGACACTGTCGGCGGTGAGTCCGCAGGGCTGTTGCGGTTCATGGTGTCGACGGGCGGATGACGGCGGTGCGCTTCGAACATCGCATTTCTGAAGCGCTTACTCGCACAATCAGACGCAGCCGATTTTCCTCATCGTCGATCAGCACTCGCACCGGGCGAAAGCGGTCCAGGAGTTCGTAGCGTCCACGGACGGCCACCTTGAGCTGTTCTTCCTGCCGCCGTACTCCCCGGAACTCAATCCGGATGAACTCGTGGAACCTTCTGAAGACACACGGGGTTCGCAAACGCCTGCTGCAGACGCCGCAGGAATCGACGTGATCGGTCCTGGTCCTACACTGTCTGGCATGGCGATGGGGACAAGCCGCGGTCGAACGTGGGTTCTTCAAGCGCCGATGTGCGGTATATCACGGCGGATCTGCCGAAGAGTGCTGGGCACCCGTTTTACGAGCGGCTGAATCGAGTGCTCGACGACGCGGGGTTCGACGCGGTCGTGGAAGCACAGTGCACGTCGTTTTACGCGGACGGGGTCGGTCGGCCGAGTCTGGCGCCGGGCCGGTATTTCCGGCTGCTGTTGCTCGGCTACTTTGAAGGGCTGGATTCGGAACGAGCGATCGCGTGGCGCGCCGCCGACTCGCTGAGCATTCGCACGTTTCTGGACTTCGCCCTCCACGAGGCCCCGCCGGACCACTCGACGCTGTCGCGCACCCGTCGCCTGATTGACCTCGAGACCCACCATGGGCTTGATCCGGTTTGGTGGACATCTTCCGAGAGGGGAATACGATGTCGACCATGACGGACACGCAGGGCAGGCGGACGCGGCGGAGCTTCACGGATGACTACAAGACGGGGGCGGTACGACTGGTCCTCGATGAGGGCAAGACGGTCGCGTCCGCGGCGCGCGATCTGGGCTTGACGGAGTCGTCGCTGCGCAACTGGGTCGAGCAGGCCCGCGCGGATCGGACGAAGGGCAAGACGGGCCTGACGACGGCGGAGCGTGAGGAGCTGGGGCGGCTGCGCAAGGAAGTGCGCGAGCTGCGCATGGAGCGCGACGTCCTAAAAAAAGCGGCGGCCTTCTTCGCGAGGGACCACCTGTGAAATTCGCGTGGATCCAGACGGAGAAGGCCAGCTATCCGCTCACGAAACTGTGTCGCTGGCTGGGCGTCACACCGAGTGGCTTCTACGCCTGGCAGCAGCGCCCGGAATCGACGCACGAGCGGGAGGACCGCCGCCTGAAGGTGCTGGTCCAGGCGTCATTTGCCGAGAGCAAGCAGCGGTACGGCAGTCCCCGTATTCACGAGGATCTGATCGAGCAAGACGAGCAGGTCAGCCGGAAGCGCGTGATCCGGTTGATGCAGGAAGGCGGCCTGAAGGCGCGCACCCGCAAACGGTTCACGTTGACCACGATGAGCGATCACGACCAGCCGGTGGCCGCGAATCTCCTCGACCGGCAGTTCGACGCCGCCGCACCGAATCAGCGCTGGGTCGGGGACACGACCGAGTTTGTCATCGGCTCGAGCGGCAAGCTCTATCTCGCCGTCGTCCTCGACCTGCTCTCGCGATTCGCGGTCGGCTGGGCCGTGAGCGCCGTCAACGATCGCCACCTGACCATCAAGGCGCTGGAGATGGCGCTGAAACGACGGTGCCCGGAGATCGGCCTGTTGCACCACTCCGACCAGGGCTGCACGTACGCGAGCGCGGACTACCAGGCGCTCCTGGATGCGCGCGGGATCGTCTGCAGCATGAGCCGCCGGGGCAACTGCCACGACAACGCCGTCATGGAGAGCTTCTTCTCCACCGTGAAGAGTGAGCTCGCCGATCGGTTCCACACGTACGGAGACGCAAAGATGGAGTTGTTCGACTACATCGAAGTGTTCTATAACCAACGGCGCCGGCACTCGACGCTTGGCCAGATCAGTCCAGCGGCATTTGAACGACGCGCAAACGAAGAGGGCGTGGATCCTATGGAAAACCGCCAAGGACGCGGTTTCCCACAGGCTCCACACCCGTTGTCTTTTTCAATGAGAAAAGAACAGACACCGAGGAACGATCAACTCAACGAAACCGTCCACTGAATCGGATCATGGCCACCAGGCAGTGTTTACGTGGGTGTTGCAGCGACTGGCCGACGCCACGCTGGTGGTGGGGCGCACGGTTGGCATCGATGCCACGACGCTGGAAGCCAATGCGGCGATGCGGAGCATTGTGCGGCGGGATACGGGCGAGAGCTACGACGCGTTTCTGACCCGGCTGGCCGAGGCGTCCGGCCTCACGACGCCGACGCGCGCCGAGTTAGCCCGGTTCGACCGGACCCGCAAAAAGAAGGGCTCGAACGCGGACTGGACCCACCCGCACGATCCGGACGCGAAGATCGCCAAGATGAAGGACGGCCGCACGCATCTGGCGCACACCGCCGAGCATGCGGTCGACCTCGAAACAGGCGCCATCGTGGGCGTGACGGTGCAGGATGCGAGTGCGGGCGACACGACGACCTTGGTCGACACGCTCGTCACGGCCGCCGAGCAGGTCGAGGCGGTCGGCGCGCCGGGGATCGTGGAGGTGGTGGCCGACAAGGGATATCACAGCAACGAGACGATGGTCGGGTTTGCGGCCATCGGCGTGCGCAGCTACGTCTCGGAGCCGGATCGCGGCCGGCGGCACTGAAAGGGCCAGGCGGCGGCGCGGGACGCGGTGTATGCCAACCGGCGGCGGATCCGCGGCGCGCGTGGGAAACGGCTGCTGCGGCAGCGGGGCGAGCTACTGGAACGGCCCAACGCGCATCTCTACGAGACCGGCAGGATGCGCCGCGTCCATCTGCGCGGGCATCCCAACATCCTGAAACGGCTGCTCGTCCAAGTCTGCGGCGTCAATCTCGGGTTGCTCATGCGGCACCTGACGGGCGTGGGCACGCCGCGGAGCCTCCAGGGCCACGCGTCGGCGCTGGTGGAGGCGCTGATCGGCCTCCTGAGCGAGTGCTGGGGGCGTGTGCGGCGCTTCTGGGCCCCGGAGCGCCATGATCGGCCCGATTCGTCGTGGGATGGTCCGGCGACACGCCAATACGGACACGCGATTCTCGATTGACAATCAGCCCGTCTGCCACGGGCTGCTAGTCCCCTGTGTCTGAAAAAGCTTTAAGAAGTGTGCCGGGTGTGATGTATTGGGCGGCATGGCAAGAACAGGTCGGCCCAAAGCGAGATTGGAAGTCACCGCCGTGGAGCGAGGAGAACTTGAGCGGCTCGCCAGGCGCGCCAGAACGAATCGGCATGTGGCCTTGCGGGCGAAGATCGTCCTGAGGTGCGCGCGTGGCGAATCGAACGTGGCGGTCGCGGCGAAACTGCGCTGTTCGAATGTGACGGTCGGCAAGTGGCGGCAGCGGTTTACGACAGGTCGCGTGGATGCGCTGTATGACGAGCCCAAGCCCGGAGCCCCCCGGACAGTGTCCGATGAGGATGTCGAGTCGATCCTCGTCGCCACGTTGGAAAGTAAGCCGAAGGGACGGACCCACTGGAGCACCCGCAAGATGGCGGAGCGCGCTGGCGTCAGCGCCTCCACCGTGGGCCGCATCTGGCGCACCTTCGGGTTGCAGCCGCATATCGTGGAATCGTTCAAGATCTCCGACGACCCGCTGTTCATCGAGAAGGTGCGGGACATTGTCGGCCTCTACCTGAATCCACCCGACCACGCCGTTGTCTTGTCATTCGACGAAAAGCCTCAGATTCAAGCCCTCGAGCGAGCGCAGCCGATCCTGCCGATGGACATGGGTCGGCCCGAACGCCAGACGCACAACTACATCCGCCATGGCACGGTGGACCTCTTCGCGGCGCTCAACGTCGCGACCGGCCAGGTCGTGGCGCAAACCAAGAAGCAGCATCGGTCGAGGGATTTCGTGAGCTTTCTGCGCGAGATCGACGAGCGGGTGGACCCCACCCTCACCGTCCACGTGATCCTCGACAATCTCTCGGCGCATAAGTCCCCGCTGGTCAAACGATGGGTGGCCCGCCACCAGCGCTTCCAGTTCCACTTTACGCCAACCTACTCCGCCTGGCTCAACCTCGTCGAGCGGTTCTTTGGCCTCATCACCGAACACGCCCTCAAGCGCGGCTCACATTCCAGCACGCACGCGCTGCGCCACGCCATCTCCGCCTACGTGGACGCCCACAATGACGAGGGCAAGCCTTTCAAGTGGACGAAAACAGCCGACGAGATCCTCGCGAAGGTGAAGCGGTTCGGACAGCGCACCGTTCAAGTCCACGGTGGCCCCAGATGACCAACGACTTTTTGAAGAAATCAAAGATCAAGGGGACTAGCAGCCCGTGGCAAAAGGCCCCGCTGCATTCGACGGGCGATGCATCCCGTCTGACCGCGTTGTTCCTCGGTCGAATATGGCCAATATGCTCCCTCGTCACGCCTTGTCAGCCGGGCGCCTCGCCGGTCTCGGTGCGACGCGGGGTTTCACCACGGGCTGCTAGGAGTCTGCGCCGCAGGAGATGCCGCGGCGTGAAGTGGGTCGTCGGCCCATGCTCTGACTTATCGTGTCGGAGCAGCTTCGGCGGTCGCCCGACGAGGTAGTTCCTCGGCAGATGGCGAGATCCGACGTTGACGGGCCCCTTGGTCCGCCAGAGACCGTGATGCGCGCCGATCGGTCGCCATCGCGAGCCTCGTTGCCGCGTGTCACGCCGCGATCAGGGCGTGCAGGCGCTTGGCGTTCAACGCCAGGCACACCAAGTCCCACTCGCCGCGCACCTTCGCCAGCCCCCGCAGGCTGAAGCGCCGGAATCCCAGCACGTGTTTGATCCAGCCGTGCGGAGCCTCCGACAACCACTTGCGTTCGGCGTATGCCGCACGACCCGCCGGCTTCGACAGCTTCTCGGCCATGCGATTCGTCGCGGGGTACTGCCCCGGGTCGCGGGGCCGCGCCGTCTTGCCCTCCCGTCCCAGTGACACGTACCCATCGACGCCCCGCGTCTCCAGGTTCACCAAGTCCCGCTCGTTACTGTAGCCAGCGTCCGCCAGCACCGTGTCCGGCTGCTCGCCGACCGTCTCCGCCACCTCGTCGAGCAGCAGCGGCAGCCCACCCTGGTCGCTCGCGTTCGCCGTCACCTCCGTCGCCACTACCAACTGGTGCTCACCATCCACCGCTACCTGCGCGTTGTAGCACTGCTGGAACCCGTCGTTGCTCGTCTTCATGATCCCGCTCTCCGGGTCCGTGAAGTTGCTCTGTGCCTTCTCGTCCGGCTCGCCATACCCCCGCTTGTACGGCCGTCCGCCCTTCAGGTTCCGATCCTGGCCCGGCTGCCGCCCGCCCGCGTCGTCCGCCGCCCGCTGTGCCGCCTCCAGCCGCTCCTTCGCCGCCCGGATCGCCGCCAGGCGATCCTCCCGGCGGCGCAACTCCGACGGCAGCTCGTCGCCGCGTGCGTCCGGCCCGAAGCGCTCATCCTCAGCCGCGTCGGCGTCCCGTGCCGCCCGCACCAGCGCGTCAATCTCACCGGCCAAGCGCCGCTCTTCCTCCTGCATCCGACCGTAGCTCATCGCCTTGTGCTTGCTCGCGTTCGCACGAACCTTCGTGCCGTCGATCGACAGCTTGCCAAAGCGCGCCAACCCCAATTCCCGCGCCAGACGCACCACCTCGACAAACAGCGCCTTGAAGTCCTCCAGGTGCCGACGCCGAAACTCGCAAACCGTCCGGTGCTGCGGAAAGTTGCCGGCCGCCAGCACCCGGAACGCCACGTCCTCCTCCAGCCTCCTCGCAATCCCCCGCGACGAAAACACCCCCGTCGCGCAGGCGTAGAGCAGCACCTTCACCATCATCCGCGGCTCATACGGCGCGTTGCGCCGACCATCCCCCGCATACGCAGCGTAGAACGCCGTCAGGTCCAGGCCGTCTACCAGATCGCTGACGTGGTGCGCCAAATGGCCATCCGGCAACCACGCCCGCACGTCGGGCGGCAACAGCAGCGATTGGTCCGGTGCGTAGCGGCGAAAAGTCGTCGACATCAAGTCCTTCCGGCGTCCGATCTCGCCTGCGATTGTCGCACCGTTTTCTGCGGCGCAGACTCCTAGCAGCCTGTGGCAAAAGTCGGGGGGGGAGAGGGTTGGAGTCGACGGCGGCGATCGAGTTCCGTACACTGAACAGGCATGGCGATGGGCAAGAAACCGGTGACGCGGAGACGCTGACGACGGCGACCGAGCAGGTCGAACAAACTGGCCTGCTATAATGTGTTTCATAGGACGGGGTCATTCAGTCCCGAGCGGTGTTCCTGGCCATCGGCTCGTTCCGAATACACATGCCTACAAAACGACACAATATCCGCTTTCCGGCATTCGACACGAACGGTCTCTCGCAAGACGAGACCTACTTCACGCTCGTCGACGCGGGCGGTGTGGAAACTCAGATCCGCTTCCACAATTACGACGCGATCTACACACACCAGGGCTTGTACGAACAGCTTTTCTACGATCGCTTGAAATGCCATTCACCCGAGAAGGTCGTGGCTATCCTGCACCATGCAATGGCCGAGGAACCGTGGCTCTTCAACGAATTGCGCGTCCTCGACCTCGGCGCGGGCAACGGCATGGTCGGTTCGGAGTTACAGAAGTTCGGCGTCGCTCGCCTCGTCGGCGTGGATATTTCAGCCGCGGCTGCCATGGCGGTGGGGCGTGATCGACCCGGCGTCTACGACGACTTCCACGCGGTGGACATGTCGAGGATGAGCACTGCTCAGCATGAGCACTTGGCCAACTGGCGGTTCAATTGTCTGATCTCGGTGGCGGCGCTCGGCTTCGGCGACATTCCCGTACGTGTGTTCGCCGAAGCGTTCAACCTTGTTGACGATGGCGGCTGGGTCGCGTTCAACATCAAGGAGACGTTCCTTGACGACCGCGACACGAGCGGATTCTCTGTATTCATCAAGACGTTGATCCTGAGCGAATACCTCGACATCTATCACATGGAACGGTACCGGCACCGGCTGTCGATCGACGGCCAACCGCTCTACTACTTCGGCGTTGCCTGTCGTAAATCGTATCCGATTCCGCTGGAGATGCTCGAAGCGATGTAAGACCGTCGCTTACGCGGGGCCCGCTCCGGCCAGCCCCTGGCCCACAGACTGCTAGTGGTGTGTCACTAGAATAGATTGACAGTGTGTGCTCCGACTTGTATACCTGCGGGTATGAGCCATCCCGCGTCGCCACTGCTGTTGAGTCACCGCGATCGGAACACGCTGACGAACTGGGCGCAGAGTGCGACCGCTCTGTATCGCGTGGTAACTCGGGCCAAGGCCTTGCTGATGGCTGGTGACGGGCGGCGAATAGACGCATCGCGACCGCGCTCGGCGTCAGCCGGCCGACGGTGTTGAAATGGCGCGCGCGGTTTCTTTTTGATGGGCTGGGCTCGGTGGGGACAGTGCGCACGGGCCGCGGCCGCAAGCCGGAGATCACCGCGCACCAGGTGCAAGCCATCGTGCATACCACGCTGCACGAGACGCCGCCGGGCGCTACACACTGGAGTTGTCGTTCGATGGCCAAGGCGGCCGGCGTGAGCCGCTCGACCGTCCAGCGTATCTGGGACGCGCACGGACTGCAGCCGCACCGCGTCACGACGTTCAAGCTGTCGACCGACCCGGCGTTCGTCGAGAAGCTGACCGACGTCGTGGGGTTGCACCTGAACCCGCCGGACAAGGCAGTCGTGCTGTGCGTGGACGAGAAGAGCCAGATTCAAGCCCTGGACCGTACGCAGCCGGGCCTGCCGATGAAGCCGGGCCGTCACGGCACGATGACCCATGACTACAAGCGCCACGGCACGACCACGCTGTTCGCCGCGTTGAACGTGCTGACCGGTACGGTCATCGGCGAATGCCACGGGCGACACCGCCATCAGGAGTTTCTCAAGTTTCTGCGGCGCCTCGACCGCGCCTTCCCTCACGACCTCACCCTACACGTGATTCTCGACAACTACGGGACACACAAGCATGAGCGTGTTCGCCAGTGGTTGGCCGCTCACCCGCGCTTCAAGTTGCACTTCACGCCGACGAGCGCGTCGTGGCTCAACCTCGTCGAGAGCTGGTTTAGTAAATTGACGCAGCGACGCCTTCGTCGCGGCGCCTTTGGCAGCGTGCAAGAATTGATCGCCGCGATCAACGACTACCTGACCCAGCACAACGCGGACCCGAAGCCGTTCGTCTGGACCCCCACCGTCGACACCATTCTCGACAAGGTCAGGAAGTGTAAAGTCATTCCTGGGACACACCACTAGCCCGGATTATGCGTGAAGGTGCGGTTGAGGGGGAGACACAGGAGCCTCCGTGTGGTACAAACGTAGTGCACACAACATTTTAGCCACAACGGAGACCCCTTCGTGACGCCTCACACGATACCACAGACTGTTCTGTTCCCGGATCTGTTCGACAAGCCCCTCGTCGCCACGTTCAACCAGGAACACGCGAGTTCCGACGGCGGCGCCGTCCTGCTCAAGGCGGCCGAGCGCGTGTACGGCTTGGTCAAGGCGTTCGCCCAGTGTCTGGCCGACAAGCGCGCCGCGGAGAAGATTCGGCACACGTTCGCGGATCTGATCGGCCAGCGGATCTTCGGCATCGCGTGCGGTCATCCCGATGGCAACGATGCCGACCACTTGGCCGACGACCCCATCCACAAGCTGCTGCTCGGGCGGGACCCGGTGTCCGGCGCGCCCTTGGCGTCGCAACCTACGATCTCGCGGTTCGAGAACGGCGCGACCCGCACCGCGCTCTACCGGATGTTGCTCGACGGCCTGCAGATCGACCGCACGAGCTGCTGCCGGTTCTGGGCCAACCAACTGCGCGTCTTGCTGACGCCCGCAGCCTACGTGCTGATGCAGGAGCTGCGGCTGCGGGCGGCGGGCACCGCGTGCGCCCGCACCCAGGTGACGTGGCTACGCGACCGATTGCTCAAGCTCGGGGTCCAGGTCGTCCGCTCGGTCCGCCGGCTCGTTCTGCATCTGCCGCGGGCCACGCCGCAGCGCGAGGCATGGCAGCGCATCGCCCTCGCACTCGGCGCACGTGCCGGATAGCCCATCCGTCCCGCCGCACCAAGCTCCCTCGGGGACGATACGGACCGTCTCCAGGAGAAGCTGTCGACACTCGGGCTCACCGCGCCCGGCCATCGCCCCATGGCTCGCCCCGCAACCCCCTCGCAGCCCCCAAATGACGATGGCGAAAGCCTGTTCGTCGTCCCGCCACGCCCTGTCGATCCCGAATATCGAGCTTCAGGAATAATGCGGGCTAGCACTGCCCGTGCCCCACAACTTTTCGCTGGACTTCATGAAGCCACTTCGCTACGGTGGCCGGCGTGGAGGTTCAGAATCAGGTTGGGCGCAGCCTGCGGGGTAACCTCGCCCGACTGCGCGACGTGCTGGACGGGGCGGTCTCACAGGGCATTGGCAGCCTCGGTCGGGTCGCCGATCGCGTTTGTGAAGCGTTCGATTTCCACGATGGGCGTGGCCGCTGGCAGCGTGCGAGTTGCTGCGCGGCGTTGGCCGACCTCGGGGCGGCAGGCCACGTCTCGCTGCCTCAAGGTCGGCCCTCTCGCGGCGGCGTGCGCCGCCCGCGTGTGCTCCCGCACCCGGTGGCGCCGGCCGTTGACGTGCCTGGCACGGTCGGTGCGCTCCGGGACTTGGCGCTGGTTCGGGTGGAGACCGACGAGCAGCGCCGGGTCTGGAACACGCTGATGGCGCACGAGCACCCGCGGGGCGCCGGTCCGTTCGTCGGCCCGCAACTGCGGTATCTGGTGGGCTCGGCGCATGGCTGGCTGGGCGGCGTCGGGTTCGCGGCGTGTGCGCGGCGCCTGCGGGCCCGCGACGCCTGGATCGGATGGGACGACGAGCGCCGGCGCACTCACCTGCACCGGGTCCTGGGACTGTGCCGGCTGCTGGTGCGCCCCGGCATCTCGTGCCGCAACCTGGCCTCGCACGTGTTGGGCCGGGCCGCCCGGGTGGTCGGCGACGACTTCGAGCGCCTCCACGGCTATCGCCCCTGGCTGCTGGAGACGTTCGTGGACCAGACCGAACACACGGGGGCGAGCGTGCGCGCGGCCAACTGGGTTCGGGTGGGTGAGACCTGCGGGCGCGGGCGCGGGGACCGCACGCACGCGGCGCCCGAAACGCGCAAGGCGGTGTATGTGTACGCGTTGGAACCGGCGTGGCGCGCACGCCTCGCGGTGCCCGTACCGGGCATTGCGCCGCTGGCGGCGGGCGACGGGCTCGACGCCGGGTCCTGGGCGGACCACGAGTTTGGCGGGGCGCCGCTGGGCGATGCGCGCCTGAGCGCACGCCTGGTCCAGAGCGCGCAACATATGGCACAGTCTCCGATGCGCGCCATAACCGGCGCCACCAACGGAGCACGCGCCCTGGTCAAGGGACATTACCGGCTGATCGACCAGCCCGCCGACGGTGCGGTGACGGTCGACCACATCCTCGAGCCCCACCGCGAGCGCACGCTGCGACGGATGCGCGCGCACGACACGGTGCTGTGCGTACAGGATGGCACCCGCCTGAACTTCACCCGGCGCAGCCACACGCAGGGGCTGGGGACCATCGGCTCGAATCAGACCGGCGCCGTGGCCCGCGGCCTGCACCTGCACGCGACGCTGGCGCTCAATCCCGACGGGGTGGCACTGGGCGTTCTGCGGGCCGCCTTCGACGCGCCCGTGCCCCCGAACCCCGACGAGAAAGACAAGCCGAAGCCGCGCGAGGAGCGGACGTCGTTCCGTTGGGTCGAGGGGCTGCGCGACTTGGCGCAGGCGGCCGCACGGCTGCCCGAGACCCGCGTGGTGTGCACGATGGACCGCGAGGCCGACTTCCTCGACCTGTTCATCGAGCGCCGCGCCAACGCGCCGCAGGTCGACCTGCTGGTCCGGGCCAAGGTCGACCGCGTCCTGGGCACGGAGAAGACGCCCGACGGGCACACGGTCTCGCGCCGGCTGTTCGATCAGGTGCGCAACGCGCCGGCCCGCGGCACCGCCACGGTCGAGGTGCAGCGGCTGAGCGCGCGGGTGAAGGCCAGTAAACAGGTCCGCAAGGACAGCCGGGCGGCGCGCGTCGCCGACGTGACACTGCGCTACCGGCAGGTAGCGTTGCCGTGCCCCGGGGCCGCGGCGGTCGAGCTATGGGTCGTCCATGCGCGCGAGGAGCATCCGCCGCCCGCGGCCGAGCCGCTGGAGTGGTTCGTGCTGACCACGCTGCCCGTGACCAGCACCGCCGACGCCACGCGGATCCTGCGCTGGTACGCCCTGCGCTGGCGCGTCGAAGCGTACTTCCGGGTCCTCAAGTCCGGCTGCAAGGTCGAGGAGTTGCAGCACCACGCGGCCGAGCGGCTCGAACGAGCCATTGCCATCAAGATGGTCGTGGGGTGGCGGATCCAGTTGATGGTCCAACTCGGGCGCGAGCTGCCTGAACTGCCGGGCGAACTGCTGTTCTCTGATGGCGAGTTGCGCGTGCTCGCCACCTTCGCCCGCTCGCGCACGCTGCCGCCACCCACGCGCCTCGGCGACGCCGTCGGTCTGGTCGGGCGCCTCGGCGGGTGGCTCGGGCGCACGCGCGACCCGCCCGGCGCGCAACTCCTGTGGCACGGCTACACTCAACTCGTTGCCATGGCCTTCGCCTTCGAACTGCGGGACGAATACGGATGACCCCACACTCGTTACAAGTCCAGCCGGAAGATCTGGGACACGGGCAGGGCTAGCAGCCCGTGGCAGAAGGGGCTGATTGTCAATCGAGAATCGCGTGTCCGTATTGGTGTGTCGCCGGACCATCCCACGACGAATCGGGCCGATCATGGCGCTCCGGGGCCCAGAAGCGCCGCACACGCCCCCAGCACTCGCTCAGGAGGCCGATCAGCGCCTCCAGCAGCGCCGACGCGCGGCCCTGGAGGCTCCGCGGCGTGCCCACGCCCGTCAGGTGCCGCATGAGCAACCCGAGATTGACGCCGCAGACCTGGACGAGCAGCCGTTTCAGGATGTTGGGATGCCCGCGCAGATGGACGCGGCGCATCCTGCCGGTCTCGTAGAGATGCGCGTTGGGCCGTTCCAGTAGCTCGCCCCGCTGCCGCAGCAGCCGTTTCCCACGCGCGCCGCGGATCCGCCGCCGGTTGGCATACACCGCGTCCCGCGCCGCCGCCTGGCCCTTCCAGTGCCGCCGGCCGCGATCCGGCTCCGAGACGTAGCTGCGCACGCCGATGGCCGCAAACCCGACCATCGTCTCGTTGCTGTGATATCCCTTGTCGGCCCCACCTCCACGATCCCCGGCGCGCCGACCGCCTCGACCTGCTCGGCGGCCGTGACGAGCGTGTCGACCAAGGTCGTCGTGTCGCCCGCACTCGCGTCCTGCACCGTCACGCCCACGATGGCGCCTGTTTCGAGGTCGACCGCATGCTCGGCGGTGTGCGCCAGATGCGTGCGGCCGTCCTTCATCTTGGCGATCTTCGCGTCCGGATCGTGCGGGTGGGTCCAGTCCGCGTTCGAGCCCTTCTTCTTGCGGGTCCGGTCGAACCGGGCCAACTCGGCGCGCGTCGGCGTCGTGAGGCCGGACGCCTCGGCCAGCCGGGTCAGAAACGCGTCGTAGCTCTCGCCCGTATCCCGCCGCACAATGCTCCGCATCGCCGCATTGGCTTCCAGCGTCGTGGCATCGATGCCAACCGTGCGCCCCACCACCAGCGTGGCGTCGGCCAGTCGCTGCAACACCCACGTAAACACTGCCTGGTGGGTCTCGAGGTCAATCAGGCGACGGGTGCGCGACAGCGTCGAGTGGTCCGGCGGGGCCTCGTGGAGGGCGAAGTCCAGAAACGTGCGAATGCTCAGCGAGTCGGCGGCGCGCCACGCGATCGCTCGTTCCGAATCCAGCCCTTCAAAGTAGCCGAGCAACAGCAGCCGGAAATACCGGCCCGGCGCCAGACTCGGCCGACCGACCCCGTCCGCGTAAAACGACGCGCACTGTGCTTCCACGACCGCGTCGAACCCCGCGTCGTCGAGCACTCGATTCAGCCGCTCGTAAAACGGGTGCCCAGCACTCTTCGGCAGATCCGCCGTGGGCACCCACATCGTCGCTTGCCGCGTTCGACCGCGGCTTGTCCCCATCGCCATGCCAGACAGTGTAGGACACAGGACCGATCACGTCGATCCCTGGAACGAGGGACTTTCACCACGGGCTGCTAGCCCGGATTATGCGTGAAGGTGCGGTTGAGGGGGAGACACAGGAGCCTCCGTGTGGTACAAACGTAGTGCACACAACGTTTTAGCCACAACGGAGACCCCTACGTGAGACCTCACACGATACCACAGACTGTTCTGTTCCCGGATCTGTTCGACAAGCCCCTCGTCGCCACGTTCAACCAGGAACACGCGAGTTCCGACGGCGGCGCCGTCCTGCTCAAGGCGACCGAGCGCGTGTACGGCTTGGTCAAGGCGTTCGCCCGGTGTCTGGCCGACAAGCGCGCCGCGGAGAAGATTCGGCACACGTTCGCGGATCTGATCGGCCAGCGGATCTTCGGCATCGCGTGCGGTCATCCCGATGGCAACGATGCCGACCACTTGGCCGACGACCCCATCCACAAGCTGCTGCTCGGGCGGGACCCGGTGTCCGGCGCGCCCTTGGCGTCGCAACCTGCGATCTCGCGGTTCGAGAACGGCGCGAGCCGCACCGCGCTCTACCGGATGGGGCGCGAGTTGGCGGCGTGCGTCATCGAGCGGCATCGGCGCCGCCTGCACGGTCGGGCGCGGCTCGTCACCATCGATCTGGATCCGACCGACGACCTGACGCACGGCGCCCAGCAGCTCACGTTCTTCAACGGGCACTATGGCGGCTGGTGTTATCTGCCGCTGCTCGGGTTTCTGAGCTTCGACCGCGAGGCGGAGCAGTATCTGTGCGCGGCGGTGCTGCGGCCCGGCAACGCAGTGGCCGCCGACGGGACCCTCGGGCTGCTGTGTCGGCTGCTCCCGCTGCTGCGGGCGGCGTTTCCGCGGGCGCGGTTTCTCGTTCGGCTCGACGGGGGCTTTGCGACCCCGGAGGTCTTCGATTTCCTGGATGCGGAGCCCCGGCTCGACTACGTGGTGGCGATGGCGAAAAATGCGGTTTTGGAGCGGCATGCCGAATCCGCGATGCAGACGGCGCGCACGCAGAGCGAGGTCAGTGGCGAGACCGCACACGTCTATACCGACACCCGCTACGCCGCCCGCACTTGGGGCCATGAGCGCCGGGTGGTGATCAAAGCCGAAGTGGTCCACCTCGGCGAACGTGCGCCGCGGGACAACCCGCGCTTCGTGGTGACGAACCTGCGCCAGACGCCGCGTTTCATCTACGAGAAGGTCTACTGTGCGCGGGGGGACATCGAGAACCGGATCAAGGAGTTGCTCGACGGCCTGCAGATCGACCGCACGAGCTGCTGCCGCTTCTGGGCCAACCAACTGCGCGTCTTGCTGACGGCCGCAGCCTACGTGCTGATGCAGGAGCTGCGGCTGCGGGCGGCGGGCACCGCGTGCGCCCGCACCCAGGTGACGTGGCTACGCGACCGATTGCTGAAGCTCGGGGTCCAGGTCGTCCGCTCGGTCCGCCGGCTCGTTCTGCATCTGCCGCGGGCCACGCCGCAGCGCGAGGCATGGCAGCGCATCGCCCTCGCACTCGGCGCACGCGCCGGATAGCCCATCCGTCCCGCCGCACCAAGCTCCCTCGGGGACGATACGGACCGTCTCCAGGAGAAGCTGTCGACACTCGGGCTCACCGCGCCCGGCCATCGCCCCATGGCTCGCCCCGCAACCCCCTCGCAGCCCCCAAATGACGATGCCGAAACCCTGTTCGTCGTCCCGCCACGCTCGGTCGATCCCGAATATCGAGCTTCAGGAATAATGCGGGCTAGTGGCACACCACTAGCTGGTGCCGGGGGGACGCGCGCCCTTACGCGGTGCCGCGTCGCCGTAGCCGACCTGAAGTCTTGAAATCGAAAATCAATACGTCTTGATATAGGGCGCCCATCGCCATGTGCAGAGTGTAGTACAGCAGATCGATCGTGTCGATCCCCCGTCAGTCACTTTCACCACGGGCTCCTACCAGCCTGTGGCGAAAGTCGGAGAGGGTCGGAGTCGACGGCGGCGATCGAGTTCCGTGCACTGAACGAGAATGGTGATGGGTAAGAAACCGTCGGCGCGGCAGGCGTCGCCGATGTGGGTGAACACGGAAGACCTTCCGACGAGCAGCGGCCATCCTTTCTTCGAGCGGCTGAACCGAATTCTGGCGGAGTCCGGGTTTGATGCCTTCGTCGAAGGGTTGTGCGCGGCCTTCTACGCGGACCGGCTGGGCCGCCCGAGTTTGCGGCCAGGCCGGTATTTCCGGTTGCTGTTGATCGGCTATTTCGAGGGGCTGTCGTCCGAGCGGGGGATTGCGTGGCGGGTGGCCGATTCGTGGAGTCTGCGGTCGTTTCTGGATCTGGACGTGATGGAGTCGGCGCCGGACCACTCGACGCTGTCGCGCACGCGGCGGAGGATCGATGTCGAGACCCACGTAGCGGTGTTCACCTGGGTTCTGGAGCGGCTGGCCGAAGCGGGTTTGGTGAAGGGAAAGACGGTCGGCGTCGATGCGACGACGCTGGAAGCGAACGCGGCGATGCGAAGCATCGAACGGCGGGACACCGGGGAATCGTACGAGGCGTTCGTTCGGCGGCTGGCGGAGGCGTCGGGGATTGAGACGCCGACGCGCGCGGAGTTGGCGCGGTTCGACGGGTCCCGGCGGTGGAGCAAGGCGGCCGTGTTGCGGTGGCTCGTCGTCGGAGGAACCGGGTGGACACTCGCCCGGAAGCGGACGGCGTGAGCGTCCCGCCTCCGTAGCGGAGACCCGCTGTAACCACTCGAACGGCTTCGTTCATTCCCAACGTCTTCGCGCGGCCCAACACCGCTGCTGCCTACAGAGCTTTCTCGACGGCTCGCTGACGCGTCTCGTCGATCCCCGACGCCGTGCTGTGCCGGAAAGCGGCGGACATACGAGCTGAGCAGAGGGAGAGATCGCGACCGCGACGGCCACGTCTGCGAGTGATGCGGGAATGAGAACTCGACATCGGCAGGTGCATTGATGTGGCCGAGGGCCGGCGTCGGGCTCTGTGGCAGGTGCCGACCGCCGTCGGTGGGTCGTTACCGGCTTGACCGCGACCGGCACTGTCGCCGAGGCCTCGTTGCCGCTGTGGTCGATCAGCGTGTAGGTGAAACGGTCTGTGCCGCCGTGGTCCGGTCCGGGGCGACGGGCACGCGCCCTGCCTCGATGGTGGCCGCGCCGTGTTGCGGCACCGACAGGCTGTCGACGAAGATCGGCCTGCCGGGGCGGGTGAGTGTCAGCATGTCGAGGATGACCGGCGTGTCCTCAACCGTGGGCGCGAACTTGTTGGTCGCGCTCGTGGACGGTGCGACGACGTATGCCAAGAGGGTGGGGCCGGCACAGTGGCAGTCACGCAAGAAAGTCGGCGGTGCGGTGCGAGATCGGCTGGTCCCGGCCAAGTCCAGAAGACGTCGCCGGCACCCACGGTGAGCGCCGACGCGGCGTGCTAACTATTCTGGTATTCGTTTAGCGGGTGATTCCTCAACAAATACGGGCATAAATAGCAGAAATGGGTTGGGGACTCTTGAAGTTCCGAACGGCAACGGAGCTGTGAGCTGCATCGGTTCTATTGGTGCTTCACCCCTGCGCGTGACGATACCTGCCTGGGTCGGTCGCAGTTGAAGCGACCGTCTCGGGGTTGCCGATCTTCACGTCTCGCGAGGGAGCGATGCTCGCCCACCCTCAGGCGGGCGGCGGGGGGAGCCCGAAGGCGTCGGGGACGACGGGACCGGTGGCGCGCAACATCGTGGCGATCAGCGGAGGTAGATCGAGGTCGCGTTGGCGGGCGGTGCGCACGACGCTGGCGAGCACCTGCTGGGTGTCGGCGCCGTGGCGGGTGCGGTTGCCACCGCAGACCTTTCGGATAACGACGGCGGGACGGATGGCCTGTTCGGCGCGCCAGTTGGTGGCGTCGATCGACAGGTCCCACAAGAAGAGAAACACGGCAGCGAATTCGGTGGCCAGATGCCGGGCAAAGCGCTCGGCGTCGTCCAGCGGTGGCGGTGCGTCAATGAGCCGACCGAGCCGGGCTACGAGTCGGCCGCGGATCGATGCCAGACCGTGCTCGCTCAGCTCGCCGGCGGTGCAGCGGTCACGCACGGCAAGGCCCGTCTGCAAGACCGCTTGCACCTGCCCGGCCCAGAGACTGTCCGGATGATCTTCCTGCAGTTCCTTGCATCGTCGGAGCAGGTGATTCAGACAGGATTGGTGCAGCGCGGCTCGGTAGCAGCGATACGACACCCACCCGTCGCGCACGAGCACCCCGGCGAAGTCGGCCCCCAGAACCGTGGTGGCATCGTCGAACCCGCGGCCGGGGCAAATGGCGTAGACCGTCGTCTCCGGGGTGACGAAGGCCCACAGCCAGTGGCTGATGGCACCGACGCGCCACCCGGTTTCATCCGGTGTGACCGTGGGCGAGTTGCGGACCTGCTCGCACAGCGCCGTGTAGGTCGGCGCGGCGTCGCGGGCCGTGCGGTGCAGCAGGTGGGCGAGGCAGGTGGGCGCCCGGTGTCACGTGTAAGCCGAACGTGGTCCGCAGCACATGGGCGACCTTCGCCAGCGGTACGCCCATCTCCGTGTGCAACTCGACGACCAGCGCGACGACGCCGGGGCCGAGCTGCGCGCCGGCCGCTCCCAGCGCATCCGAGGTCTGCAGCGCGTGGCGGCCCTGCACGCGCCGCCGACACTGTGAGCAGCGGCCCACTTCGATGTCGAAGCGGCGCACGACCGGGCGCACTTCGGGGATTTCTTCCTGATACTGCGACGCCACGTGGGTCACTTCGACCGACCCGCCGCAGTCGGGACACGCCGTCGGCACCGGCGCTTCCAGGGTCTGGTCAACCCGTGCCGGGCGCGGGCGGCACGCCTTCCGACCATACTGCGTACCAGCCCGTCGACCGGGACGCCGGCCGCGTCCTTGCGGTCGGTCCTTGGCGAAGGGGGCGGCTTGTCGGAACCCCGCCCGGCGCGCGGCGGCCAACTGCCCCCTCAGTTGCTCGATCTCCCGCTTCTGACGCTCGATCTGGCCTTGCAGGCCGTCGATCTGACGCTGCTGGCGACCGTTCTCGCGTTGCTGGTTCTTGGTGTCGCGCTCGCGCCGCGTCAACTCCGTGCGGAGCCGTTCGACCTCGGCCTGCAGGTTCTCGTGCGAATTGCGGTCCCCGACCTTCACGCCAAGGTTATGCCACAGTTCCGAAATTTGTACAAGTCAAAACTTTGACACCTGCCCCGGAACCCGCTAAATGAAGACCTATTCTGCTAACTTTTGGTGCTCGGAAGAGGGGTTATGCGGCAGGTTCTGACCCTTTCTGACCCGATCGACCGCAACGGGCGTACAGAGCCAACGGTGCCATTATCCCCAAGAAAAAGGCCCTTGTTCCTAGGAACAAAGGCCTGAAGAAATGGCGCGCCCGACAGGATTCGAACCTGTGGCCTTCGGCTCCGGAGGCCGACGCTCTATCCAGCTGAGCTACGGGCGCAGGGTACACAAGGGCGATTCTAGCATGCCAGGCCGCGTGCCGGCGGAACGCGGCGCCCGCTGACGATTTCCGGGAACCCACCGGCCCGCCTCGACGTATCACTACGTATCACGCATTGGTCCGCTTGCGGCGGCGTGCGGCCAGGAGGAGAAGCATGCTTCGTTCACTGATGATCGCGGTCTTCGCAGTCCTGTCCGCCAGCCTGCTCGCCCTCGCGCAGGCCGATGTCGGCGGCAGCTGGACGCTCACCATTTCCGATCCCCTGGGGATGAACAACGAGGTGCCGCTGACGCTCGAGCAAGATGGCGAGACGCTCACCGGCCACGCGGGCGACTCGCTCCTCGAGGGGACTGTCGACGGCGACCGCATCAACATGTCCTACGAGGTCGACAGCGTGCAGGTGGGCATGCTCACGCTCGCCTTCAGCGGCAGGATCGACGGCTCCAGCATGCGCGGGTCGGTGGCGTTCGGCAGGTACGCCAGCGGCAGCTGGACGGCCGTCAAGAACCCGTGACGGCGGCGGTGAGGTGGCGCGCCCGGAGGGATTTGAACCCCCGACCTACGGGTTCGAAGCCCGGCGCTCTATCCAGCTGAGCTACGGGCGCGCATCGTCGTTTCCCATCTTAGGCCGAACCCTCCGCAGCGGGCAACGGGCGCGTACCGCCGCGCCGGGGCGCCGCCGGTTGCCGGCGTTCACAGCCCGGCCTGCTCCTTGACGTAGCGCGCCACCTGCTCGTGCGTCGCAAACCAAACGTCGCCGCGCGTCTTGACGTGCTCGATCAGCTCCTCGAGGATGACCATGCGCGAGCGGTGGCCGATGATGTGGGGGTGGGTGGTCAGGAGGAACATCGTGCCCTCCTCGTACGCCTTGTCGAACTCGTCGACGTAGACTTGCAGCAGCTCGCGCGGCGGCGTGTAGCTGGTGCCGCGCGGGTTCAGCAGGGGAGCGTCGTCGAGGATCCACTCCACCGGGAGCTCGACGATGCCGGTCGGCTCGCCGCGCTGCAGCAGCTCGTAGGGCCGGTCGTCGGCCATCAGGGAGCTGTCGTACAGGAACCCGAGCCCCTTGATGATGTCCAGCGTGTTGGGGCTGAAGTCCCACGACGGGGCGCGGTAGCCGACGGGGCGGCGTCCGGTCGCCGCTTCCAGGTAGTCGGTCGCGCGCACGACGAGCTCGCGCTCGGTTTCCGCGTCGAGCGCGCTGTTCAGCTCGTGGATCCAGCCGTGCACGCCGAACTCGTGCCGCCCCGAGGCCCGGATGATGTCGACCATCTCCGGGCGCAGCACGAGGCTGACCGCCGGAATGAAGAACGACGCCGGGATCTCGTGCCGGTCCATGAGGTCGACGACACGCTGCAGGCCGACGCGGGCGCCGTACTCGCCCTGCGACAGCGCGCCGATGGACGGCTCGGCGTTGCGCACGATGGTGGTGGTGTCGTTGTCGACGTCGAAGGAGATCATGACCGCGACGCGGGCGCCGTTCGGCCAGGCGGCGGGCTGCAGGCTGCGGCCGGCGCGCACCTGGCCGGCGATGGCCCGGATCTCGTCGACGTCCAGGTGGAGGCCGGGCTGGGGCGTCTGCCCGCCCGCTCCGTCGGCCAGCAGGCCGGTGGCCAGAAGTCCGACGGCGCCGCCGCCGGCTGTTCTTGCGATACGCGTCCAGGTCATGGTCGTTGCTCCTCGCCATCAGGCTGGCGGTACAGGCCCACGTCGTCGAACCACAGCGTGCCCGCCGTCCCGGCCGGCACGGAATCGACGTCCACGATGAAGATGACGGCCTCGACCTCGTCGAGGTCGAGGCGGCCGTCGGTTGCCGGATCCTGCGACCGCAGGCGGCTGAACGGGATGGTCGTCCGCTGCCACTCGGGGGTCGCCTTGAGCGAGGCCGACCACCATTCGGTGCCCTCGGACGACCGCGGATTGCGGTCGCGGACCTGAACCCACAAGCGGTACACGCCGTCGGCCCTCACGGCCAGCGTGAGCCCGTCGTAGCTCGAGAGATCCCGCGGCGCGAAGCTCGTGAGCGCCACGTACGGCGCCGGCGTCGCGCGCGTTCGCGCGCCGAGCCGGTACGCGACCCGGGCGGCCGCACCGTCCGCACCGCCGCCGCGGAGCTCGGTTGCCAGGGCGATCGACGACGTGGGATCGGAAGCCGGCGCGAAGATCGATCCGTTCTCGAACCTGTCCAGGTACGCGGCCGGGACGCCGGCCGGCAGGGGTGCCAGCGTGGCGCGATGCCGCCGCCGGCGGCGGTCGGAGTCGTCGAATACGTAGATCGGGTTCGACAGGATCCAGGGGACGTCCCACCCTGGCAGGGCGACCTCGACCCGGTAGACTCCGCTGCCCGTCGCCGGCGCCTCGAGGGCGCCATTCCCGGTCGCCAGCACGGCGCCGTCCTTCAACAGGCTGAACCGCGCGCGTGCGTCGCCCACGCCGCCGGCGCGCAGCGTGAGGGCCGGATGCGGCGCGCCGGTGTCGCCCATCGTCCACGTGCGGTCGTCGCGTTCGGCGACGAAGAAGAAGCCGTTCGTGGCGGCAATCGCGTCGATGCCGACGAACAGGCGTCCGCGGGCGAGCGCAGCCACTAGCGAGCCGATGTCCCGCTCGGCGTCGCCGGTCGGGGGGGCGTCCAGGATCACGTGGTTCCGGACCACGCCCAGAACCGACTCGTAGGACGGCAGGCGCGTGTGCGCGTCGGCCCCGGCGATGCCCGCGGCATGCCGGCGGCTCAGGAGATCGTCCCACAGCTGCAGGGCGGCCGGCCTTGTCAGCAGTCGCGCGAGCGCGTGCCGGCTTCGCAGCGGATAGACGAGCAGGCTGGAGAGGAGGCTCAGGCGCGGCGCCGTGCGCCACTGCGTGTCGCCGTTGAGCACCTCGAGGCCCCATCCGCCGGGCAGCGTGCCGGCCTTCCACCGGAGGTCGTCCCGCGGGCTGGTCGGGTGGGCGGCAATCGCCGTGCCGCCGAGCTCCGCGACGTCCCGCAGTACGTCGGGTGCGCTGGGCGGGAATCGATAGCCGGGCTCCTCGATGCCGAGCGCGAGCAGATGTCCGGCGTGCGTGGATATCTCGGTGCCGACGATCAACAGTAGGCCGCCCGCGTAGCCCTCCGCCGGCTTGGCGTCGAAGGTGTTGTGATCGGTCACGACGACGAAGTCCAGCCCGGCTCGCCGCGCCGCGGCCGCGACGTGCTCCACGCTGCCCGCGCCGTCGGAATGCGTGGTGTGCACGTGGACCGCGCCGACGACCTCGGTCCGGCGGCCCCGGGGCGGCGGCGTCTCGCTGGCGGCGGTGTCGAGGGGCCGTGCGGCCAGCGCCCAGGCGCCGAGGCCGGCGGCGGCCGCCGCGGCGGCGAGTAGCGGTAGCCGGGCCGGGAGGCGTTTCCTGCGCATGGGTTCGTCCCATCGTACAACGGGCCTGCGAGCGGGCGGCCGGGCGCGCTCACCGGCTGCGCCGGTCGTAGGCGAACGCCGCCTCGAGCCGCGCCGGCTCCGAGGTGCGGAGCGCGGCCCACAGATCGCCGACCTGCCCGAGGCGGGCGAAGATGGACCGCACCGTGAAATCGCCCGGATCGAGGCCGCTCCGCACGCCGTCGCGCACCTCCTGCCAGGTGAGCGGCGTGGACACACCGGCGAACGCACTCGTCCGCGCGCTGTAGGCGGCCGCCAGCGTTGAGGCGCCCCCAGTTTTCTTGGACACGGATTAAGGGAGAATCCGATGTCACAGGCGGTAGGGGGCATGGCTCGGTCGAGACGGGTGAAGGGAACCGCGTCGGCGCGGACGGAGGGAGCCCGGAGGGCGACCGGAGTCAGCGCCGACGGCGCGGCGGTTGGGTTGGGGGCCTTGGCGCTCGGCCAGCGGTGGAGCGCAAGCCGGAAACGGGACGTGGTGTTGCGGCTGCTGCGCGGCGAGTCGCTGGATGCGGTCTCGCGAGAAGTCGGGGTGGAGGTCTATCGCCTGGAGGCGTGGAAGGCCCGGGCGCTGGCCGGTCTCGAGCTCGGTCTGAAGGCGCAGGCCGGTGAGCCACTGGCCGCCGAGTTGGATGCTGCCAAGCGACACATTGGCGAGCTGTCGATGGAGAACGAGCTGTTGCGGGAGCGTGCCCGTGGAGCGGAGCGTCGCCTCCCTTTGGCGACGCGGAGGTCGCGACGATGAGCGCAACGACCTCCGCGACGACGGGGCGGCGCTATGGTCTCGAGCGGGTGTGTCGACTGTGGGAACGTCGCGCTCGGCGCTCTACGCGCGGCGGGCTCGTTTGCAGCGCCCAGCGCGGGGTGCTGGCCTGGGGCGCCGCGGGCCGACGCCCGCGCTGTCGGATGCGCAGTTACTGGCGGCCATTCGTAGCGACCTGGCCCGCTCCCCGTTCCGGGGCGAGGGCCATCGCAAGGTCCACGCGCGGCTGCGGATCCTCGACGGGGTGTGGGTCTCGCGGACGCGAGTGTTGCGCGTGATGCGCGCGAAGGGGTTGCTCTCGCCCCACCGCGGGCGGCAGGCTGACTCGAGGGCGCACGACGGCACGATTGTCACCTCGGCGCCCAACGTCATGTGGGGTGCCGACGGCGTGCGGGTGTTCACGGCCGACGACGGCTGGGTCTGGACCTTCGCGGCGGTGGACCACTGGAACGCCGAGTGCGTGGGCTGGCACGTGTGCAAGGTGGGGAGCCGTTTCGCGGCCCTCGAGCCGGTCGCGCAAGGGCTCCGGCGACTCTACGGTTCGGTCGAGGCGGACGTGGCCCGCGGGCTGGCGCTGCGGATGGACCACGGCAGCCAGTATCTGTCGGACCACTTCCTCAACCAGCTTCGGTACTGGGGCATCCACCCCAGCTTCGGCTTCCTCGAAGAGCCGGAAACCAACGGGGTCGTCGAGCGCTGGAATCGCACGCTCAAGGAGCAAGCAGTCTACGGCCGGGTCTTTCGAAACTTGGCCGACGTGCGCGCCGCCGTCGCCAGGTTCGTCGAACGCTACAATCAGTGCTGGCGCCTCGAGAAGCTGGCGTATCGCACGCCGCTCGAAGCGCGCGAGGAACACGAGCTGCGTCAAGCCGCGTAGCGTAAACGTGTGTCCAAGAAACCGGGTGCGGTACAGGTGCCTGCTTGCCGCGACAGTGGCCATGATCTGGCAGAAGATGAGGCCGGCCTCGTACGGCGTTGCGGGCGGCAGCGGGATGTGGATGTGGAGGCCGCTCGCGCCGGAAGTCTTCGGGAAGCTGGGCGTGCCCAGCGTCTCGAGCTCGTCGTGCAGCCAGCAGGCGATGTCGAGCACCCGGGCGAACGGGGTTCCGGGCGGCGGATCGAGGTCGAGGGCGACGTGGTCCGCCTCGGCTATCGCAGGCAGGCGGGAGAACCAGGGGTCCTGCGAGATGACGGCCAACTGGGTCATGTAGAGCAGGGTCCGGAGCTGGCCGCCGACCAGGTACGGCACCTCCGAGCCGGCCGTCTCCGGGTGCTCCCGCACGCGCGCCACGCGCACGCTGTCGGGCAGCGTGTCCGGGGCCCGGTGCTGGTAGAACGACTTACCGCGCACACCGTTCGGGAACCGTTTCATGACGAGCGGCCGGTCGGCGACGACGGGCAGGAGATACGGCGCGATGCGCACCTGAAACCGGAGCAGCTCGCCCTTGGTGATGCCCGGGTCGGGCCAGAACACTTTCTCTAGATTACCGACCGCCACGCGCGCGCCACCCGGGAGAACGAGCGTGCCCCACGCCCGCCGCTGCTCCAGGTCCGCAATCGTGTCGAGCAGGGCCGCCAGCGCCGGGTCGGGCGGTGCCGGGCCGCGTTGCGCGCCCGGGGCGCTGGCGCAGCCGGACGCTGGCGGCCGGCTTGTCGTCGCGCAGGCGCAGGTGGACGGGGTTGCGCAGCAGGCCGTCGAACGTCCACTCCGTGAACCTGACCTCCGCGATCAGCACGGGCCGCACCCAGTGGTGCCGCCCGCGCGCGGCGGGCGCGTCCGCGAACGGCGGCCGGTCCGCGGCAAGCTCCGCCAGGCGGGCGGCGATGCGCTCCAGATCGGCCTGCGTGAAGCCCGAGCCTACCTGTCCCGCGAAGACGAGCGGCGCCGGAGAGGAGGGCGCCGCCGAACGCCGGCTCGCGCCGCCGGCCGCAGCGGTGTCGGGGTGGTAGCCCAGCAGGAGCGCCCCGAATCCCGTGCGCGCTGCTGCGGGATCGGTCCAGCCGCCGACGACGAACTCCTCGGTGCGCGTGAACTTGAGCTTGCGCCGCGCGGCATGGCGCCGGCCGTCCACGTAGCGCGCCAGCGGCTCCTTCGCGACGAGCCCCTCCCATCCGAGGCGCTCGGCGCGGCGTCGCAGCCGGCCTCCGTTCCCGGTCGTGCTCGCGGTCACGCGCAGGCTGCGGGAACCGGTGCGGCGCAGGCGCGCCTCCAGCCGCTGCCGCCGCTCCGTGAAGGGACACGCGCGCAGGTCGTCCGCGCCGTCGCGGAGCAGGTCGAAGGCGATGAACGCTACCGGGACGGCTCGCGACGAGCGGCGCGCCGCCGCACCGCGCTGCTGCAGGCGGCCCTGGAGGTGCTGGAAGCCGAGCGGCGCGCCGCGGGCGTCGACGGCGACGATCTCGCCGTCGATCAGCAGCGGCCGGTCGAGGCGTCGGAGTGCCAGTCGCGGATCCAGCAGCGGAAAGTGGTGCCCGGTGTGCGACCGGCAGGTCGACAAGACCGAGATCGTGAAGGGCTACGAGTTCGAGAAGGGACGCTACGTCGTGATGGAGGACGAGGACATCGCCAAGGCGCGGCCCGAGTCCACCCGCATCATCAACTTCCTGCGCTTCGCCGAGATGGAATCGATCGACCCGATCTGCGTCGAGCGGCCCTACTACCTGGCCCCCGACGGCAAGGTGGCCGCCGAGGCGTTCGGGGTGTTACGCGAGGCGCTGCGCGGCAAGGCCGGCATCGGCAAGCTGGCCCTCGCCGGGCGGGAGAACCTCGTGGCGGTGCAGCCCCGCGAGCGCGGTCTGGCGATGTTCACCCTGCGGCCGGCTGAAGAGGTGCGCCGGATGTCGGCCATCGAGGAGCTCGATCAGATTCCCGAGGAGGCGAGCGCGGCTGAGGTCCAGCTCGCGCGGCAGGTCATCGCGAACTTCGAGGGCGGCCTCGACCTCACCGAGTTCACGGACGAGTAACAGGCGGAGCTGCGGCGCATCATCGACGCCAAGGTCGCCGGCGAGCAGGTCGTGGTGGCCGAGGACGAGGCACCCGCCAAGATCATCGATCTCATGGAGGCGCTGCGGAAGAGCCTCGATTCGGTCGGCAAGGCGAAGAAGAAGCCGGCCAAGGCGACGGCGGGCGCGTGAGCGCGGTCCCGCGCGGCCTCAGCGGCCCGACAGGTCGAAGGCGGCCATCTGCCGGGAGTTGCGCACCAGCAGCCGCCCCTCGGCCATCGCCGGCACGTTCCACGTCTTGCCCGTGATGGCGGCCGAATGCGCCACTTCCTCGTGACCCTCGGGCGTCGCCCGCACGAGCACAAGGTCGCCCCGCTCGGTGAGCACGACCAGATGGCCGTCGGCCAGCAGGAGCTGGCCGTAGCCGTAGCGCCCGCCCTTCCACTGCAACTCCCCGGTCGCCGCGTCGACGCAGGCCAGGATGGACTCGTCGAGCCCGTAGATGTAGCCCTCGTGCAGGACGGCGCTGCTGAACCGGTTCTTCATACGCTGGCTGCGCCAGATCTCGCGCGCGACCAGCCGGCCGGCCGTGCGCGCCACCTCGACGACGGCGGCGCCGTGGCCGTAGCCGGCCGAGAGAAAGACGCGGTCGTCGCCGATCACGATCGGCTGCGACATGTTGGGTACGGTCGGCGTCACCCACGCGTAGTCCCACAGCAGCGTGCCGTCGCCGACGCGCAGGCCGACCGCGCGTTCCGCGGTCACCGTCAGGATCTGCCGCACGCCGGCCAGCGTCACGATCATCGGCGAGGTATAGGCCTGGACGTCGTTGAGTGCGTGCCACACGACGTCGCCCGTGGCCCGGTCGTACGCCGCCACCGACCAGCCGCGCCCGCCGCCGGGTTGCACCACCACGAGGTCGTCGACGACGAGCGGCGAGGCGGCCATCGCCCAGGTCAGGTTGTCGGCCTCGGCATCGCGCAGAATGTCCTGCTGCCAGAGCACGTCGCCAGTGGCGGCGTCGAGCGCCCACAGGCGGCCGGTCGCACCCAGCGCGTAGACGCGGCCCGCGTGCCAGGTGGGCGTCGCCCGCGGTCCGGCGCCGCCCATGGCCTCGGCGAAGCGCGCGTCCCAGCCGTGGGTCCAGAGCTCGCGTCCGGTCGCGGCGTCGTAGGCGGCGACCACCTCGCGCTCCCGGCGCTGCTCGATCGTGAACGCGCGTCCCTGCGCGACGACGAACGAGGCGTACCCGCCGCCGATCGGCTGCGACCAGAGAGGCTCGAGCCCGGACGCCGGCCAGCTCGTCAGAACGGGCGTCTGCGTGTACCGGCCATCTCGGCGGGGACCCCGGAAGTCGGTCCAGTAGACGTCGTCGGGGGCCGCCGGGTCGGCGGCGCCGGCAGCCGCCGCCGCCGGGGGCGACGGGCCGCCCGGCAGCAACCGCGAATAGTGCTGGGAGCGGTTCAGCTCGAGCGAGTCGAAGTGCTCGTCCACGTCGCCGAACGACACGATGGGGAACAGCCCGCTGCCCGCCAGCTCGATGCGGAGATCGGCGAAGACCACGAGGAGACCGGCCACGAAGACGACCAGCACGACCGCCGCGGCGAGCAGAGTCAGGACCAGTCTCACCCGGCCGCCCCACCGCGGGCCTGCGCGTTGAGGCACGCGAAGAAGCGGTCCATCATCAGCTTCGAGACGCTGCCGAGCAGCCGCTGGCCGACCCGGGCGATCGTGCCGCCGACGTTCGCCTTCCCGGCCACCGCGACGCTCGTCCGATCGCCGCCGTCGGTCTCCGCCAGTGTGACCGACGCCGACCCGGTGACGAAGCCGGGCTTCCCCTTGCCCTCGACGACGAGGGTGTAGCGCGCCGGTTCCTGCTTCTCCGCTATCCGCACGGTGCCCTGATAGCGACCGGTGATGGCGGAGATCCCGATCGTCAGGGTCGCCCGGTAGGTGTCCGGGCCGGTCGGCTCCATCGATTCGCAGCCTGGCAGGCAGCCGGCGATCGCCTCCGGGTCGATCAACAGCTCCCAGACCCGCTGGCGGGGGGCGTCGAACAGGTACGTCGCAGAGACTTCCATCGGGGAAAGGATACAGAGATTCGGCGGCCGCGGGTCAGCGGGCGCCTTCCGTCTGCCGCGGCGAGACCACCCGGCGGCGCGCAGGCCGGCGCGCAGGCAGGCTGTTCAGATGCCGGGCGAGCGCCGCCAGGCTCGCGAGGTTGTGGACTGGAAGAAAGTCGTCGATCGCCGGAAGCGCCGCCTGCATCCCGCGCGTCAGCGGCAGGTAGTCGGGCGATCCGAGCAGGGGGTTGAGCCAGATGAGCCGCTGGCAGGAGCGTTGCAAGCGCGCCATCTCGGCCCGCAGCACCTCCGGCTCGCCGCGATCCCAGCCGTCGGAGATCAACAGGACGATCGGGCCCTGGCCGCGCATGCGCCGCGCCCACTCGACGTTGAAGGTCCGTAGCGCAGCGCCGATGCGGGTGCCCCCGCCGAAGTCGTCGATCTTCCGCGGCAGGGTGGGCACCACGGCGTCCGCGGCGCGTGCCGTGAGCTCGTGGGTGATGCGGGTCAGGTGCGTCGCGAAGGCGAACGACTCGACCCGGCCCAGCCGGCCACCGCCCGAGAGCGCGTGGACGAAGTGGAGCAGCATCCGGCTGTAGCGCTCCATCGAGCCGCTGACGTCGCACAGCAGAATCAGCGGCCGCCGCCGCGTCTTCCGCCGCCGCGCCGGCAGGTCGATCAGCTCGCCGCCGTAGCGCATGTTGGCGCGCACCGCCCGCCGAAGGTCGAGCGCGGGACCCCGCCCGGCGGTCCAGCGCTTCGACCGCCGCTCGCCGAGCTCCCAGTCGAGGGCGGCTATCATCTGCTCGGCGGCAGACACCTCTTCCGCCGTGAACTGCTCGAAGTCCTTCGCGTAGAGCGCCTCACGGTGGCTGTAGCTCAGGACCGCCATCCGTTCCACGCGGTAGGCGGGCTGGCGGCCGCTGTCGCCGCCCTCGGTGTCCGCTCCCGGCGGCGCCTCCGATTCGTACTCCGGTGCTCCGGAGCGGCGTGTCTCGCCCATGGCGCTGAGGTCCGTCGCCGTCCAGTCGCCGTGCGGCCGCCGCCAGAAGACGCGGAACGCCTCGTCGAACAGCGCCAGGTCGTCGACGCGGTGCACCAGCAGGCTCCGCAGCGTGTGGTAGAAGTCCGACCGCCGCCCCACGTCGACGTGCGCCAGCGCCGCGGCGACGTCGAGCGTCCGCCCCGCCTGCACGTCGAGACCCAGCCGGTGGAGCAGCCGCGTGAAGTGGACCAGGTTGTGCAGCAGGTACGACATCGCCGCAGCGGTTCACGCCGTCGAGGGACCGCGTGCTGGGCTCACCCGCGCGTAACGGGCTCCGGTCCGGACGAGCGCGCTCCCGGTGTCTTGGCCCGGTTCAGCATGTCCCGGATGCGGTCGCCGCGCATGCTCTGCATGTCCTCCTGCGTCTTGAGGACGATGCCGAGGGTCCGCTCGATGGTCGCGGCGTCGAGCTCCCGCTTGTCGAGCGCGACGAGCGCCGCCACCCAGTCGAGCGTTTCCGACACGCCGGTCACCTTGTACAGCTCGGCCCGGCGCAGCTCCTGGACGAAGCCGGTGACCTGCGCGGCGAGGGTCGCCGGCGCGTCGGGCACCCGGGTCGCGATGATCTGCAGCTCTTTCTCGAAGCCGGGGTAGTCGATCCAGGCGTAGACGCAGCGCCGCTTGAGGGCGTCGTGCAGCTCGCGCGTCCGGTTCGAGGTGATCACGATGACCGGCGGCGACGATGCCTTGATGGTGCCGAGCTCCGGAATGGTGATCTGGAAGTCGGAGAGCAGCTCCAGCAGGTAGCCCTCGAACTCCTCGTCCGCCCGATCGAGCTCGTCGATGAGCAGCACCGGCGGCCGCGGGCGACCGTCCCGCAAGGCTTGCAGCAGCGGCCTCTCGATGAGGAAGTCGGGACCGAACAGCTCCCCGGCGCGCGCGTGCCGGTCGCCCGCCGGGGCACCCTCGGCTTCGGCGAGGCGGATCTCGATCAGCTGCCGCGCGTAGTTCCATTCGTACACGGCGTGGTTGACGTCCAGTCCCTCGTAGCACTGCAGGCGAATCAGGTCGGCGCCGAGCCCGGCCGAGAGCGCCTTGGCCACCTCGGTCTTGCCGACTCCCGCCTCGCCCTCCAGCAGCAGGGGCCGCGCGAGCTTCAGCGCGAGATAGACGGATGTCGCGAGGCCGTCGTCGGCGATGTACCGCTGCTCGGCGAGGAGCCGCCTGAGGTCGTCGATGGATGCGGGCGTCGATGGGATCATGATCGTGTTGCCCGGCCCGCCCCGGCGCGCGCGTCCGGACCCGGCCCGGATCCGTCAGCGCGGTGCCGCGGGTTTCGCCACGGGCTCCTATCCAGCCCGCTCGGCAGCGGCCGCGAGGGCGCGGCGGACGTAGACGGGCGCGATCGCCTTGCGGTAGTCCGCCGACGCGAAGACGTCGCCCAGCAGATCGTCGCCGAGATCCCCGCCGACCGCGGCGGCCGCCTCCGCGAACGCCTCGTCGGACAGCGGCTTGCCGGCCATCGCCTGCTCGACGGCGCCGCAGCGCACCGGCGTGGGCACCAGTCCGCCGATGGCGACGGACGCGCTGGAGCAGACGGTCTCGCGATTCGCGCTCGGCGTGAGGACGGCCCGCCAGCTGCCGCCGGCGCCGCTGGTCAGCGCGGCGGCCACGCCGATGACCGCGTAGCGCGAGGCGGGGTGGGGGAACTTGACGTACGCCGTGCCGTGGGACTTGCCGGCGATCGGGATGTGGATGGCCGTCAGCAGGTCGTCCGTCGCGAGCGTCGTCGTCATCACGCCCTGGAAGAACCCGTCGATGCCGACCGAGCGTTCACCCTGTGGGCCGGCGACCGCCAGCGTCGCGCCGAGCGCCTGCAGCACCGTGGGGAGGTCGGATGCCGGGTCGGCGTGCGCGATGTTGCCGCCGATGGTGCCGCGGTTGCGAACGGCCGGATCGCCGATCTGACCGGCCGCCTCGGCCAGCGCGTGTGCATGCCGTTGAACATCGGCAGAGGCCGCGATCTCGGCATGGGTCGTCAGCGCCCCGATCCGCAGCGTGTCGCCGTCGACCGAGATGCCGCGCAGCTCGGCGATGCGTCCGATGTCGATGACGGCCGCCGGCGCGGCGAGTCGGAGCTTGAGCAGCGGGATCAGGCTGTGCCCGCCGGCGAGCAGCTTCGCGCCCGGATGCTCGGCGAGCAGCCGGCCGGCGGCCGCCACCGAGTCCGCCCGGTAGTAGTCAAAGTCGGCAGCAAACATGACTCAGCTCCCCTTCGCTTCCTGGATGGCGCGCCAGACCCGCTCGGGCGTGAACGGCATGTCGACCCGGGTCACGCCCAGCGGCCTGAGCGCGTCCATGACGGCGTTGTAGACAGCGGCGGTCGAGGCGATGGTGCCCGCCTCGCCGATCCCCTTCACGCCGAGCGGATGGTGTGGCGAAGGCGTCACCGTCGAGATGACGTCGATCGGCGGCAGCCCGTCGGCGCGCGGCAGGGCGTAGTCGAGCAGCGATCCGGTGACCAGCTGCCCGCTCTCGTCGTAGACCGCGCCTTCCCAGAGCGCCTGGCCGATGCCCTGCACGACGCCGCCATGCACCTGGCCTTCCACGATGACCGGGTTGATCTGCGGCCCGCAGTCGTCGAGCGCCGTGTAGCCGGTCAGCTCCACCTGCCCGGTGGCAGCGTCCACCTCGACGACCGCGAGGTGCGCGCCGTAGGGGAAGACGAAGTTCGGCGGATCGTAGAAGGTCGACGCCTCCAGGCCGGCCTCCATGCCCTCGGGCAGGTCCCAGGCGACGTTCGCCATCAGGGCGACGTCCTGAATCGTCTTCGCCTTGTCGGGCGACCCCTTGACGAAGAACTTGCCGTCCTCGTATTCCATGTCCTCGACCGACGCTTCGAGCAGGTGTGCCGCCAGCACCTTCGCCTTGTCGCGGATTTTGCGCACCGCCACCGCGAGCGCCGCCCCGCCGACCGCGGTGGTCCGGCTGCCGTAGGTGCCCCAGCCCATCGGCGTCGCGTCGGTGTCGCCGTGGACGACCTTCACGTCGTCCGTGCCGACGCCGATTTCGCTGGCGACGATTTGGGCGAAGGTCGTTTCCTCGCCCTGGCCGTGCGGCGACGCGCCGATGAAGACGTGGACCTTCCCGGTCGGGTGGAAGCGCACGATGGCACTCTCCCACAGCCCGCCCTGGAAGCCGATCGCGCCCGCGACCTGCGACGGTCCGAGGCCACAGATCTCGACGTAGGACGAGAGGCCCAGGCCGAGGTACTTGCCGTTCGCGGGACCCGCCTTCTGCTTCTCGCGCAACGCCTGGTAGCCGGTGTGCTCGAGCAGCTTCTCAAGCGCGCCGGGGTAGTCGCCGCTGTCGTAGTTGAGCTTCGTGACGACCTCGTGGCCGTTGTCGAACTTCGGGATGAAGTTCTTCCGCCGCACGTCGGCCGGGTCCATCTCGAGTTCGTGCGCGAGCATGTCGATGAGCCGCTCGAGCATGAACGTCGCTTCAGGCCGGCCGGCGCCGCGGTACGCCTCCACGGGAACACCGTTGGTGTAGACGCCGTAGACATCCTCCTTGAGGGCCGGAATGGTGTAGCAGCCCGACAGCATCAGCCCGTGCAGGATGGTCGGGATGCCGGGGGCGGCGGTCGACAGATAGGCGCCCATGCCGGCGCGGACGGTGCATCGCAGCCCGGTGATCCTGCCGTCCTTCGTGGCCGCCAGCTCGACATCCTGGACGTGGTCGCGGCCGTGCGTCGTGGCCTGGTAGTTCTCGCTGCGGGTCTCGATCCACTTGACCGGGCGCCCCAGCATCTTCGAGCAGAAGACCGTGACGAAGTCGGCGGGGTAGGCGGCAATCTTGCTTCCGAACCCGCCGCCCACCTCGGGGGCGACGACGCGCAGCCTGTCCTCCGGCACGCCGGTGACGACGGAGCACAGGAAGCGGAGGATGTGCGGGTTCTGGGTCGTGTTCCAGAGCGTCAGCTCGCCGGTGGCCCGGTTGTACTGGGCCACCGCGCCGCGGGTCTCCATCGCGTTCGGAATGAGCCGCTGCTGGAGAATGCGCTCCTTGATGATGACGCCGTCCGCCTCGGCGGCGGCGAACGCCGCGTCGACGTCGCCGCCGGCCACCGTCCAGTGGAACGCCAGGTTCCCCTCGATGTCGTCCCCGTTGATGTCCTTGGCGTGGAGCTGCGGCGCGTCCGCCCTGGCCGCCTGCTCGGGGTCGGTGACGGCGGGGAGCGGCTCGTAGTCGACCTCGATCAGCTCCAGGGCATCGTGCGCCTGGTACAGCCGCTCGGCTACGACCACCGCCACGATGTCGCCGGTGTAGTGGACGACGTCCTTCGCGATGCACGGATAGGGAGCGATCTTCAGGCCGGCATCGGGCAGCAGCCAGGCGCACGGCACCGGCTGCAGGGCGCCCTCGGTGTCGGTGCCGGTGTAGACGGCGACCACGCCCGGCGCCGCGGCGGCCCCGCTCGTATCGATGCGGGTGATGCGGGCGTGCGCGTGGGTGCTCCGGAGCATGACAGCGTGCACCATGCCGGGCAGCGTGATGTCGCCGGTGTAGATGGCGCTGCCCGTGATCAGGCGCGGATCCTCGCGGCGGCGGATTCCGGAGCCGAAGATTCTGCTGCTCATCGCTCTGTCTCCGTTACTTGCGGTCCGCCACCGCGCCCGCTGCGTCCTGCACGGCGCGCACGATGTTCTGGTAGCCGGTGCAGCGGCACAGGTTGCCCTCGAGCCCGTGGCGAATCTCGGCCTCGCTGGGCGACGCGTTCGTCCGCAGCAGCTCGTGCGCCGCCAGGATCATCCCGGGCGTGCAGAAGCCGCACTGCAGGCCGTGCTTGTTCCAGAAGCTCTCCTGGAGCGGGTGCAGATGCTCGCCGTCGGCCAGTCCTTCGATCGTCGTGACGTCGGCGCCGTCGGCCTGCACCGCCAGCGTGGTGCAGGACTTGGCCGAGACACCGTCGATGAGCACGGTGCAGGCGCCGCACTGGCTCGTGTCGCATCCGACCTTCGTGCCGGTCAACTCGGCAAGGGCCCGGATGAAGTGGACCAGCAGCAGTCGCGGCTCGACCTCGTGTTCGTGCCGGCGGCCGTTGACCGTGATGCTGACGGGAACTTTCACACGTCACCTCCCAAGGGGAGCGGCATTATATCGCTCGGCGGGGAATGCGCGCCACTCCCGAATCGGCGCCGTCACGACCCGCCGCCGTAGCGATCCGCCAGGTCCTGCTTCGCGTCGGCGGCAAGCAGGTCGTTGAACCGATCGAACTCGAACAGCCCGTCCTGGTACCCGGAGCTGCCTCCCTCGGCCTGCAGGCGGCCGTACGCCGTCTCGAGCGCGCGGGCGGCGGCGAGCAGGCCGGTCAGGGGGTACAGGATCAACTGGAAGCCGAGTGCCGCCAGCTCTGCCCGCGACCGCAGCGGCGTCCGGCCCCGCTCGACCATGTTGGCCACCGTCGGCTTCGGGGCCCGCCGGCCGACGGCCGCCAGTTCGGCGGCCGACTGCGGCGCCTCGACGAACGTGGCGTCGGCGCCGGCGGCCCGCGCCGCCTCCGCCCGGGCCAGCGCCTCGTCGAGGCCGCCGTCGGCAATGGCGTCCGTGCGGGCCACGATGAAGAAGTCGCGGTCGCCCCGGGCGTCGACGGCGGCGCGTATCCTCGCGAGGTACTCGGCGCGCGCAACCACCCGCTTGCCGCGCATGTGCCCGCACCGTTTCGGCCACTGCTGGTCCTCGAGGAAGCAGCCGGCGGCGCCGGCCGCGATCAGCTCGTCGACCGTGCGCACCACGTTCAACGGATTGCCGTAGCCGGTATCGGCATCGACGATGATCGGGATGTCGACGCTACGGCAGATGCAGCGGGCGCGCTCGACGACCTCCGTCTGCGTCAACAGCCCGAGATCCGGCTCGCCGATGTGCGTCGCCGACACCGCGTAGCCCGAGACG
The DNA here is from genome assembly GCA_965217045.1 of Vicinamibacterales bacterium. Taxonomy (GTDB): domain Bacteria; phylum Acidobacteriota; class Vicinamibacteria; order Vicinamibacterales; family UBA8438; genus JAAXGX01. Next base: position 476,262 of record OZ244228.1, read on the forward strand.
AACGCGAGCTCGAATCCGGCCCGTTCCGCCATCTTCGCCGACAGCGCGTCGTAGACACCGGGAAAGACGGACGTTCCGGCCCGCTCGAGAACGGTATGAACGCGTGTGGGCATGGCCTACTCCGGGAGGGCCGTCGCGAACGGCGCCAGATCGCCGGCGACATCGGGATGCGGCGTCAAGCCGAGCAGGTGGCTGACGAGCGGATACACGTCGACCGCCTCGACCGGCGGGAGCGTGACGCCCGCCTCGATGCCCGGACCGGCCGCCAGGAAGATGCCGTGCATCGCCGGCAGATGCGGGTCCCAGCCGTGCATGCCGGGACGCAGCAGCAGGCGTACCCGCTCGACGACGCGCCGGAAGCCCACCAACCCGCGCCCCTCCGGAATCACCAGGATGTCGCCGATTCGCGGGCTGCCGCGGACGTGCAGCCGCGCCGGGATTTCCGCGCGCAGGTAGGCGCGGGCATGGGGCAGTCCCGCGTTCAGCTCGTCGCGCAGCGCCCGGCTCCGCGCCGGCTCACCGACGTGCACGCTCATCGCCGGGCCGGCGGCCACGAGCCGCACCCCGCTGAGGTCGGCAACGTCCGGCAGTACGGTCAGTCGATCCGGATCGGGCGCGGCCATCCCGTGATCGGATACGACGACCAGCGCGACGCGGGCGGCGTGCGGCAGCGCGTCGACGCCGTCCAGCAGGCGGCCCAGCAGCCGGTCGGCCGCCTCGACGCTCTGGCGCATGCCCGGCGCGTCGGGGCCGAGGTCGTGGCCCGCGCGGTCGACCAGCGAGAAGTAGAGCGTGACCAGGTGCGGGCGCTCGCCGTCCGGCAGCGCGAGCCACGCGAGCACCTGCGCTATCCGCTCGGCGTTCGGAACGCCGCCGTCGTAGGGGCGCCAGTGGCTCGGGCGGACGCCGCCGATGTCCGCTTCCGTCCCGGGAAAGAAGAACGCCGCGGTCACCATGCCCTGCATTTCGGCGGTGACCCAGATGGGCTCGCCGCCCCACCACGAGCCGTCCCGGGCGTCGTCGCCGCGGTAGTCGAACTCGTCGTCGCGCAGCGGATCGAAGAAGCGATTGCCGACAATGCCGTGCGCTTCCGGATAGAGGCCGGTCGCGATGGAGTAGTGCCCCGGAAAGGTCACCGAGGGAAAGACTGTGACGAGTCCGTCCGCGCGGGCGCCGCGTGCCGCCAGACGGGCGAAGCTCGGGGTGTGGAAGCGGTGGAGGTAGTCGGGCCGGAAGCCGTCGAACGACACGAGCACGACGTACGGGCGGTCGCGGACGGCCGGGTCGTTGACCCCGCCCGACCCGCCGCCGGCGCGGATGGTCTCGGCCGGTGCGGGCGGGGTCGAGGACGCCGTGCTGCAGGCCGCGAGCAGCGCCGTCAGGATTCCGGCGGCCAACGCGGCGACGTGCGGCGCCGCCCCTCGTCCCACGTCACCACGGCATCCACTTGCAGCGGCCAGCATGCCGGGTGCTCTGTCCGGTCACCGGGTCAGCGGGGCTCGGCGGCTCGCCGCGGCGCTCCGGCCGCCAGATCGAGGGCGAGGATGTTCCGCCGATCGCGGACGTACAGGACGTTGCCGACCAGCGTCGGCGGAGTCCATGCATTCGCCGTCAGCACGGCCGCGCGCGCGTGCACGTCGAGCCCCTCGCCGGTGACCGACGCGACGGCAATCTCCCCGTCCTCGTCGACGATGACGAGCCTGCCGCCGGCCTGCAGCAGCTGGGCGCGGGCGAAGCTCCGTTCCCGCCACACCTCCCTGCCGGTCGCGATGTCGAGTGCAGCCACGAAGGCCGGTCCGAAGTCGCCCGTGCTCCCGACCACCAGTTGGCCGATACGCAGCGCGTTGCCGAAGTGCAGCCGCATCCGGTTGTTGAACCACACCTCTTCGGGGGTCGTCCGGCCGTCGACCCGCGACAGGCGGATCAGCCGGCTGCCGCCGTCGTAGCCAGACGACAGGAACAAGGCGTTGTCGTCGCCCCAGACCGGCATGCTGATGTTGAGACCGAGCTCGTTCGCGTGCGGATGACTCCACAGGCGGTGTCCGTTCCGCGGATCGAGCCCCACCAGCTCCTGCTGGCCGAGCACCGCGAGCTGGTCCTGGCCATCCACGTCGATCAGCACCGGGGAGCCGGGCGCCAGGTCGAAGGCCGGGCTGCGCCAGACCGTTGCCCCGGTCTCCCGATCAAGCGCCACCACGCCGCCTCCGCTCCCGCCCAGCGGCAGAATGACGGTCCGGCCGTACGCGATCGGGCTCGACGCGAACGCGTTGTACTCGCCCACGTCGAACGCCTCGACGAGGTCGTGCGCCCAGCGCAGCTCGCCCGTCCGTTTGTCGAGCGCGTGGAAACGGCCGTCGACGCCGACCGTGAAGACGGTGTCGCCGGCGATCAGCGGGGTGGAGTAGGGGCCGGGGCCGGCGGAGTTCAGCCAGACATCGAAGTACCCGTTGTGGAGCAGCGGCGCGTGGTAGGCATGCCGCCAGCGCGTGGCTCCGGTGGCCGCGTCCAGCGCGATGACCACCTCGTCGCCGTCCTCGCGGTACATCGTGACCAGGAGGTCGCCGTCGGCGAGGATTGACGAGTACCCCTCGCCGAGCGGCCGGCTCCAGAGGCGGGCCGGTCCGTCCTCGCCCCACGCGGTTGCGAGCGCGTCGGAGTCGACCCGGAAGTTGCGGTGCGGGCCGCCCAGTTGGCGCCAGGCATCCGGCTGCTGCTCGGCCCGGCCCGTGCCGGCCGGCCAGGCAGCGATCAGCAACGCGACGGCGAGCGGTAGCACGCGCCGCGGCGTCATCCGCGACGTATTCGGCATCGGTTCCATGGGGTGCGGAGCGTCAAGACCGGCCGCGTGGGGTGAGTGAGGGGACTCGAACCCCCAACCTCCGGAGCCACAGTCCGGCGCTCCACCATTGAGCTACACTCACCGTCGGGTACGAACCATAAGTCTAGCACGCGGCCCGTGCTCGCCAGGCGGGTTGGTTGGGGGCCCGGCGGAGCCGCAAGGCGACGATTGGCGGGCTAGAATAGAGTGGATGTCGACCGAAACGGGGTCTTCAGCGCCCGCGCCGCAGCAGCCTGTCGGGATCAGCACGGATGTCGTGCGGGCCGCCCGCGTCATGGTCGACGCGTTTCGTCTCCCGTCACTGCGCAAGCCTGAGGATATCCTCGAGGGCATCCTCGATGGGCTCGCCGCGCTCGTCGAGCCGGACGCCGCAGGTGTGTACGTGGTCGACGGCCGCGGCCAGACGCTGCGCTACACGCTGGTGCGCGGCTGCGATTTCCCGGTCGCCCACCTGGAGGCGCCGTTCGATGGTCAGGGCGTCATCGGCAAGGTGCTCGCCACCGGCCAGCCGATCCAGATCACGGCCGAGACGGCGCCGGAGGCGCTGGAGGGACGCCCCTGCGCCCGCTCGCGGCTCCTGGTGCCCATCCTGAGCGCAACCAACCGGGTGCTGGGCGCGCTCGACGTGTGGTCGGATCATCCCGACGGCTACGGCCCCGAGGCGGCAGAGCTGCTCGCCATCTACGGGCTCGCGGTTGCCGGCACGATCGAGAGCGCCCGGCTGCAGCGGGCCATGGTCGCCAAGCGCCGGCTCGACGGAGAGCTGGCTCTCGCGCGCCAGGTCATGGACGGCCTGCTGCCGCGCACCACGCCCGAGCTGCCGGGATTCGACATCGCGGGCGCCCACGAGACGTCCCTGGTTGTCGGCGGCGACTACTACGAGTTCATCCCGATCGGTGACGACCGCTGGGGGGTGGTCATCGCCGACGTGGTCGGGAAGGGAATCGCGGCGGCGCTGCTGGCGGCGGCCATTCGCGCGTCGATCGCGTCGCTGGTCGGTTACGAGTTGGCGTTGCGGGCCATCATGCGCCGCGCGAACCGCTTCTTCCACGACTCGGTCGAGGATGGCAAGTACGTGACGCTCTTCTTCGCCTTCGCGGATGTCCTCGACCGCCGCCTGCTGTACTCGAACGCGGGCCACCCGCCGCCGATCCTGCTGCGCGCCGGCGGCGGCGTGGAGCTGCTCAACGAGGGCGGCGTGCCGCTGGGGCTCTTCAAGGCGCCGCGCTACGTCGAGGGACACGTCACCTTGGCCGACGGGGACCTGCTCGCGCTCTACACGGACGGCATCGTCGAAACGGCGGACGCCGACGACGTGCCGTACGGCGTCGATCGCTTCGTGGCGGTGCTGCAACACTCGCGCGAGTCGAGCGCGAGGGAGATCTGCAACGCGGTGATGCGGGACGTGCGGCACCACGGGTCGGTGGCGCGCCAGGACGACCGCACGCTCGTTGTCATCAAGGCGACCTGAATCATGGTTCGACCAAACGCTCGCGGCCCGCTCGCGATGGCGCTGCTCGTGGCCGGGCTGCTGTTCACCGCGCCGTCCCACCCGGTGGCGCACGACATTCCCGGCGACGTCACGGTGCAGGCCATCGTCGCGCCGCAGGGCGAGCGCCTGCGCCTGCTCGTCCGCGTGCCGCTCGGCGCCATGCGCGACTTCATCTTTCCGCAGCGCGGGCCCGGCTATCTCGACATTCCCGCGGCGGGCAGCATGCTGCGCGACGCGATGATGGTCTGGGTCGGCGACGAACTGGAGGTGTACGAGGACGACCGGCGGCTCACGGACCAGCAGTTGCTGGCCGTGCGCGTCTCGCTCCCGTCCGACCGGTCGTTCGCCAGCTACGAGGAAGCGCTCGCCCACGTCACCGGCCCCCCGCTGCCCCCCGAGACCGAGATCTTCTGGCAGCAGGCGATGCTCGACGCGCTGTTCGAGTACCCGATCCGCTCGGACGAGGCCGAGTTCTCACTCGATCCGTCGCTCGGGCGACTGGGCATTCGCACCATCACGGTGCTGCGGTTCGTCCTCCCGGACGGCACCGTGCGCGCCTTCGAGTACTCGGGCAACCCCGGCCTGGTCCGGCTCGACCCGCGCTGGCATCAGGCCGCCCTGCGCTTCGTCGCCCTGGGCTTCGAGCACATCCTCGACGGCATGGACCACCTGCTGTTTCTCGCCTGTCTGGTCATCCCGTTCCGGCGGCTGCTGCCCCTGGCCGCCATCGTGACGGCGTTCACCGTGGCCCACTCGGTGACGCTCATCGCCTCGGCGTTCGAGCTGGCGCCCGACGCCCTGTGGTTCCCGCCCTTCGTCGAGACGATGATCGCCATGTCGATCGTCTACATGGCGTTCGAGAATATTGTGGGCGTCCAGTTGCAGCGCCGCTGGCTCATCACGTTCGGCTTCGGCCTCATCCACGGGTTCGGCTTCTCGTTCGCGCTGCGCGAGACCCTGCAGTTCGCGGGGTCGCACCTGCTCACGTCGCTGCTCGCGTTCAATCTCGGCGTCGAGCTCGGGCAGCTGCTGGTGCTCGCGCTGCTCGTGCCGGCCCTGAGCCTGCTGTTCCGCTTCGTCGTCGCCGAGAAGCTGGGCACGGTCCTGCTGTCGGCCCTCGTGGCGCACACCAGCTGGCACTGGATGAGCGAGCGCGCCGCGCAGCTCAGCCAGTTTCCCTTCCAGTTCGCGTTGCCGGCGTTCGACCTCGCGCTGCTCGCGAGCACCATGCGCTGGGCGATGCTGCTGCTGATCATCGCCGGGCTGCTGTGGCTCATGTTCGCGGTGTTCCCGCAGCCCGGAGGCGAGGCCCGCAAGGCCGGCCCTTCGTAGCGCCGCGTCAGCTCTCCGGCCCAGTTTCCGGCAGCGCCAGGGCGATCAGCTCCGGCACGCGCCCGCCGCCCACCGTCAGCGCGATGTACTGCCGCCCGCCGGACAGGTAGGTCATCGGTGTGCCGATGGCGCCACCCGGCAGGTCGACCGACGCGATCTCGGCGCCGGTCGCCTTGTCGAAGGCAACCACGCGCGGGCCGCCGTCGGTGCCGCCCGCGGTCAGCGCGTAGATCAGCAGCGTCTTCGTCAGCACGGGGCCGACGCGGCCGCTGTCGCCGCCGAGGGGCGGGAGGTCCAGGTGACGCAGCATGGGCAGGTTGCGGATCCGGTCGCCAGCGCCCATCGGCTGCATCCACACGTGCTCGCCCGTGTTCATGTCGATGGCGGTCATGCGCGAGTAGGGCGGCTTGAAGAGTGGCAGCCCCTGCGGGAGCTGCGGGCGGTGGGTCAGCGCGCCGCGCGCCTCCAGGACCGCCAGGGTGGTGTCCTCGCCCGGCTCGGGCGTACGGAAGTGCTTCACGGTGTAGCGCATGGCGGACGGCACGTACAGCGTCCCGGTCTCGGGGTCGACACCCGCGCCGCCCCAGCTCCCGGCGCTGAATCCGGGCCGCACGACAGTGCCCCGCCTGCTGTGCGGCGTGTACAACGGGCCGATCCGGTACGGCGCGATCGTCTCGATCGCCAGCTCGCGTATCTCGGGCGTGAAATCGGCGAGATCGTCGATGGCCACCCCCTGGTAGTCGAACGGCGCCGGGCGGGTCGGAAACGGCTGGGTCGGCCACGGCACCTCGCCCTCGATGTCCGTGTCGGTCGGGACCGGCCGCTCCTCGATCGGCCACACCGGCTCGCCGGTCGCCCGGTCGAAGACGAACGCGAAGCCCTGCTTGGTAATCTGCGCCACCGCCTTGATCGGCCGGCCGTCCACCGTGACGTCGAGCAGGTTCGGGGCGGCGGGCAGGTCGTAGTCCCACAGCCCGTGGTGGACGGTCTGGAAGTGCCAGACCCGCTCGCCGGTCGCCAGGTCCAGGGCCACGAGGCTCTCGGCGAACAGGTTGGCGCCGGGGCGGTGCCCGCCGTAGTAGTCTGGCGCCGCGGTGTTGAGCGGCAGGTAGATGTAGCCGAGCTCGGGGTCGATGCTCATCGTCGACCACACCCCCACCTTGCCGGTCTCGCGCCACGAATCGCCGCCCCAGGTCTCGTTGCCGAACTCGTCGCCCTGGGGGATCGTGTGGAACGTCCAGCGGGTGCTGCCGCTGCGCGCGTCGAACCCGCGCATCCAGCCCGGCGGCATCGCCCGGCGGTTGTTGTAGCTGGAGATCGACATCGGCGTCACGACGGTGTCTCCGAACACGATCGGCGGGGACTGCACTGAGTAGAGCAGCGCGTTCAACCAGTCGCGCTCGCCGCGCGTGGCGCGCGGGATGTCTTCCATGAGGTCCAGCCGGCCGCCGTTTCCGAAGTCGGCGCACGGCCGGCCGGTCCTGGCGTCCACGCAGACGAGATAGCCGTTGCCGGTCCCGAAGAAGATCCGCTCGTCGGTCCGCTCCGGGCCGTTCGACCAGTACGCCACGCCGCGCTGGTTCCAGCGCGCCGTCATCGTCGTGGTGCCCTCCTCGTAGCTCTTCGGGTTGAACATCCACAGCGTCTCGCCCGTCCGGGCGTCGATGGCGGCCGCTGCGGACGTGGGCATGTTGATGAAGATCCGGTCGCCGACCATCAGCGGCGTGGCCTTGAAGTTCGTGATGGTCGGCGGCTGGGCGTCACGCCACCGGTCCGGGTCGCGGCGGTTCAGCTCGGCGAAGATCCGCTCCGAGTCGGTGCGCAGCTCGGAGCCGCCGGGCAGCGTCACGCTCAGCACTGCGTCGGTGGACCGCCAGCGCCAGGCGATCTCGAGGTCGGCGAAGTTCTCGCGATCGATCTGATCCAGGGGCGAGTACTTGGTGCTGCCGAGGTCGCCGCCGTAGGTCGGCCACTCGCCGTTCGCCGGCGCGCCGTACTGCGCCGCCGCCGGGCTGGCCGCCGCCAGGGCGACCACCAGGCTCAGCGCGAGCCGACCGGGGGCGGGAGTGCGCCTCGGCACAGCCGTCGGACGGGATGCAGCGCTCGTCGAATGCAGCGGGGCCTGTTGCCGTGAACTCATGGGACCTCCGGCCGGGGGCGCGCATCGTGGCGCGTGCTGCGCCCGTCGCGCCTGACTGTCGGGTAGGATAGCAGCGATGGGCGCTGCCGCGAACCGGAGCACACGGCGCGGCTGGCCGCTGTTGATTGACCGGAGGTTGCCATGCGACGAGGGAGTCTCCCCGGGCGCCCGGCATGGGGGCGCCGTTCCTCCACCCGGGTGCGTCCTACTGCGGTGACCGGCACGGCGCGCGGCTGGCGCGGCGGCATCGCGCTCGGCGCCCTGGCGCTGGCGGCGGCCGTCGTCGCCACGGTCCACGGTCAGCCGTCGAACGCGTTCCGCGCATCGCGCGACCACCCGGCAATCGCCTATTCGACCGGCCCGGTCGACAACGCCGTCGTCGATCTGAACCGCCGGGTCCGGGAGGGAGTGGTCGAGCTGACGTTCGACGGCGAGTCCGGCTACCTGCGCTCGGTGCTCGAGGCGCTCGACATCCCGGTCGAGTCGCAGGTCACGGTGTTCTCGCCGACCAGCAACCGGGCGCCGCTCATCACCTCGACCAACCCCCGCGCCATCTTCTTCACGGACGACGCGGCCGTCGCCTGGGTGCGCGGCTCCGACGAGCTGGAGCTGGCGGTGCAGGATCGGCGGCAGGGCAACATCTTCTACACGCTGGCCCAGGCACCGGGCGGCACGCCGCAGTTCGAGCGCGACGACCAGTGTCTGGCCTGCCACCTGACCTGGGACACGCTCGGCGTGCCGGGGCTGCAGGTGCTGAGCACGTTTCCGCTCACGTCCGACCCGAACGCGTACGCCACGGGCTTCACCTCCGACCACCGGGCCCGCGTCGAGGACCGCTGGGGCGGCTGGTACGTGACCGGAAGGCACGAGCCGTTCGCCCACATGGGGAACGTCGAGGTCACCGACGTGGACGATCCGCAGGCCACGATCGGCGTGCCCCGCCCCGAGCTGCCGTCGCTCGAGGGGCTGTTCGATTCGACCGGGTATCTCGCGCCGCACAGCGACATGGCGGCGCTGATGGTCCTCGAGCACCAGGCGCACATGACGAACCTGATCACGCAGGTCGGCTGGGAGGCCCGGCGCGTCCTGTACCGCGAGGCGGGCGGCGGGGCGCCCGCGGGCGACGGCGCCGCGGAGTTGCTGCAGGAGTCGATCACCTATCTGGTCGACTACCTGCTCTTCGTGGACGAGGCGCCGCTGGCCCGTCCGATCGAGGGGTCGGCGGGCTTCGCCGAGGCGTTCGCGGCGCGGGGTCCGCGCGACAGCCGGGGGCGGTCGCTACGGGAGCTCGACCTCGGCCGGCGCCTGATGCGCTACCCGTGCAGCTACATGATCTACACGCGGGCGTTCGACACGCTGCCGGCGCCGGCGAAGGCGGGGATCTACCAGCGCCTGTGGGACGTTCTCTCCGGCCGCGTGACGGACGCCGTCTACGAGCGGCTGTCGCCTGCCGACCGCGCCGCGATCGTCGAGATCCTCATCGACACGAAGCCCGGCCTGCCCGACTACTTTCGGCCGCTGCGACCGTAGGGCCCGTCGCCGCCGGCCGTGCGGCAGCGGCTAAGATGGATGCCACCAGGAGGTGCCGATGAGACTGCTTCGTTCCAGGTCCGATCTGATCTACTCCGCCGCGCGCGCCGTGGCGGGTTTCCTGTTTCTGGCGCACGGTGCGCAGAAGCTGTTCGGCGCGCTCGGGGCAGAGCAGTCCGTCGCGCCTCTCTCCATGCCGGGCATCGCAGGACTGCTCGAGCTGGTGGGCGGCACGCTGATCATGGTCGGCCTCTACACGCCGCTGGTCGCGTTCGTCTGCAGCGGGGAGATGGCGGCGGCCTATTTCATTGCCCACGCCCCGCGGGGGTTCTGGCCCATCGTCAATCAGGGCGAGCTGGCCGTGCTGTACTGCTTCGTGTTCCTGTACTTCGCGTCGCGCGGCTCCGGTCCGCTCAGCCTCGACCGGCTGCTCGGGCGCGCCTGAACGATCAGCGCGGCTCGACGCCCAGCACGTCGCCCGTGCGGGCATCGAGCGTGACGGTGGCTTCCTCGAACGCGAAGAGCGAGCCGCCGGGCCGCCGCCCGCGCAGCGTCACCCGCCAGACGGGAGGTTCCTCGTCGGCCGCCAGTTCGGCCAGCACGGTCTCCGGCTCGAACAGGACCTGCCGCCGGGCGACGTCGACGGCTTGATCCCGGCCGACAGCCGGATCTTCGGCGGCCTGTGGCTCCGCGTCGGTCCCGGGCTCCGCGGCGACCGGCGGCGCATCCTCCGGGGCCTGCCGCTCGGCGGTCGGGGGGGGCTTGCCCGCCGCCTGCTCGTCGCCGCCCTGCGGCTCCGGGCCGCCGCCGCGGCAGCCCAGCACCAGGACGGTCGCCGCGATCAGGCAGAGCCGGATGGGCGGTGACATCGCGCCGCCGGGCGCTATGCCGCTCTGCCTGCAGGCCCCCGCCCGGCTGCCCTGGCGCTGCCGGCGCCGGTGTCCGTCCATCCCAACCTCCCGACGCCGCCACGCTGGGTCCGAAACGTGCGCTTAACGCACCTAACGTCCATTTAACGGCGCAGCCATGCCGAATTTACGGTCCATTCATACGTCAGACATACGTCCCGCGTACCGTTGAATCGGCCTCAGACGAGCTGTGTCCGAGGCCGACAACGGCATTATCCCAGATGTCCGGAGGGGAAGGAGCACAGATGCGGAGGATGACGTGGAGATGGGCGCTGCCGGTGCTGCTCGTGGCGGCGCCCGTGCAGGGTCAGGAACTTGGCACCATCGCGGGCCAAGTCATAGACGAGGCGAACGCGATTACGCTGCCCGGCATCCCAGTCGAGCTGACCGGTCCGGTCGACCAGATCGAGTACACGGACTTGGACGGCAACTACCGCTTCCGGGTCCCGGCCGGTTCATACGATCTCAAGGTGGCGTTTCCCGGTTACGCCGAGCAGATGGTGACGCTCGACGTGGCGGCCGGCGAGCTGACGCGCGTGCAGGTGTCGCTGGCGTCCAACGTCTTCGCCGAGCAGGTCACGGTGACGGCGGCCAATCTCGAGGCCGAATCGTCCACGGCCGCCGCGCAGCTGATGCTGCGGATGCGGGCGCCGGTCGTCCAGGACAACATCGGCGCCATCGAGATGAGCGCCAACGACGACTCGAATGCCGCCGATGCGATGGAGCGTGTCACCGGCGTATCGGTGGTCGGCGGCGGATCGGTTTACGTCCGCGGCCTGGGCGAGCGCTACAGCAACACCACGCTGAATGGCGCGATGCTGCCGACGACGGAGCCCGACCGGCGCGTCGTTCCGCTCGACCTCTTTCCGACGGCACTGATCGACAGCATCCAGGTGAGCAAGACCTACACGCCGGACAAGCCGTCGCAGTTCGCGGGCGGCCTGGTCGAGATCATCCCGCTCAAGATGCCCGTCGAGACGTCCTGGGAGGTCGGCGCCGGCGGCGGCTGGAACAGCCTCACCACCGGCACGCGCGGGCTCTCGTACCCGAGCGGCGGGCGCGAATGGACGGGGTTCGACGACGGCGCGCGGTCGCTGCCGGGCAGCATCCCGGACCGCAAGGTCATCCGCGGCGGGCGGTTCACCAACGATGAGGTCGGCTTCCTGCAGAGCGAGATCGAGCAGTTCGGCCGCGCGTTCGACAACGTGTGGGATCCGGTCGACAAGGACCATCCGATGGACCAGAGCTATTCCGCCCTGTTCGGCGGCCGGTTCCGCAACCTGGGGGTCGTCACGACGGTCCGGCACGCCCAGTCGTCGTCGTTCGTCGACGAGCGGCAGACCTTCTTCAACGTGGCGGAGGCCGGCGCGATTGACGTCTTCAACGGGCCGTACGACTTCGACATCTCGAACTACGAGCGCACGCTCGGCGCGGTCGGCAACGTGTCCTATCAGTTCACGCCCAACCACCAGCTCTCGTTCGACAACTTCTACACGCATCTCGGCACGGACCAGACGCGCCGATTCGAGGGATTCAACGGCGACGCCGACACCGACCTCCGCAACCAGCGGCTCTACTTCATCGACGAGCAGATTCGCGCCCACCACATCGGCGGCGACCACCTGTTCCCCGGTGCGTCGAACAGCCGGCTGGAGTGGCGCGCGGCCTTCTCGGCCGCCGACCGCGCCGAGCCCGACCTGCGCGAAACGCTCTACGAGTTCGACCCGGCGCGCGAGGCCTTCATCCTCGCCGACGAGTCGCAGAGCGGCCTGCGGCAGTTCAACGACCAGCGCGACGACAGCATCGAGGTGTTGGCGAGCTGGAGCACGCTGTTCCAGCAGTGGGGCGGCCTCGGCACCCAGCTCAAGTTCGGCGGCGGCCACCTCGAGCGCGACCGCTCGTTCGAGTCGCGCCGCATGCGGTTCACGCCGCGGAACGTCTCCGGCCTCGACCTGTCGCAGCCTGCCGAGGAGCTCTTCACGTCGGCCAACATCGGGCAGGCGTGGCAGCTGAAGGAGGAAACGCGGCCGACCGACGCCTACGACGGCACGCAGGAGATCACGTCGTTCTACGGCATGCTCGACCTGCCGCTGACGGCCCGCTGGCGTCTGGTGGGCGGCGCCCGGGTCGAGTCGTACAGGCAGACGGTCGACACCTTCGACCCGTTCAGCCGCAACGTCGGCGGGAGCACGGACATCATCAGCTCCGCGCTCGACAGCACCGACGTGTTCCCCGCGGCCAACCTGGTCTATGCCCTTGCCTACGACCAGAACCTGCGGGTCAGTTACAGCCAGACGGTGAACCGGCCGGAGTTTCGAGAGGTTGCGCCGTTCGAGTTCACCGACGTCGTCGGCGGCCGGGCAGTGGTCGGCAACGCCAACCTCGATCAGTCGCTCATTCAGAACGTCGACGCCCGCTGGGAATGGTTCCCGGGCGCGGAAGAGGTTATCTCCGTCAGCTTCTTCTTCAAGCAGTTCGACACGCCGATCGAGCGCGTCGTCGAGCCGACGGCGCAGTTGCGGACGTCGTTCGCCAACGCCGATTCCGCCCGCAACCTCGGCCTCGAGCTCGAGGGCCGGAAGCGGCTGTCCGAGCACTTCCTGGTCGGCGTGAACTACACGTTCGTCGACTCCGAGGTCACCATCGGCCGGCAGGCCGGGCAGGTCCAGACCTCGCTGCTGCGCCCGCTCGCGGGGACGTCCAAGAACCTCTTCAACGCGATGGCCGAATTCCGAAGGCAGGACTTCGCGGCCCGGCTGCTCTGGAACTACTTCGGCGACCGGATCAGCGACGTGGGGTCGCTCGGGCTGCCCGACATCATCGAGGAGGGCCGGAGCGCCGTGGACGTCGTCCTGTCGCAGCGGTGGGACGCGTTCGGCCTCAGGGTTGCCTTCGAGAACCTGTTGGACGATCCATTCCTGTTCTCGCAGGCCGGGCGGGAGCAGCGCGTGTTCAAGCTCGGGCGCGCCGTGTCGTTCAGCATCGACCTGCACCCACTGCTGTCCCACAGAGCTTCTAATTGAGGCGGCTTGAACCTTCTATGTCTGTTAGAATGGTTTTGCCGCAAATCATTCAAAACACAGGAGATCCAAGCCGTGGCCCATCGTAACACAGTCTTCGGGCAACTTCTGACGTTGCTTCCGCGACATGAATTCGACGCCGAGGCGCGCGGCCATCAGCGCGGGCAGCGTTTGCGCGTCATGAGCCGCTGGGCGCAGTTCGTCGCCCTCGGGCTGGGCCAGTTGGCCAGCCGGCAGAGCCTGCGCGACATCGTGAGCAATCTGCGCGCGCAACCCGCCAAGCTCTATCACCTGGGCGTTGGGACGGTCAGCCGCTCGTCGCTCGCGCGGGTCAACGCCGAGCAGCCCTACACGCTCTACGAAGCGTTGTTCGGCCGTCTGCTGAGTCGTTGCCAGCAACGGGCGCCGGGCCACGGTTTCCGCTTCAGGCACAAGCTGTATGCGGTCGATGCGTCGACCATCGACTTGTGTCTGGCGGTTTTCCCGTGGGCGTCGTTCCGCCGCACGAAGGCCGCGATCAAGCTGCACGTCGGGTTGGACCAAGCCGGCCACCTGCCGAGTTTCGTCAGCGTCACCGATGGCAAGACCGGCGACGTGACCGTGGCCCGCACGTGGACGTTCGAGGCCGGCAGCGTGGTCGTCGCCGACCGCGCCTATCTCGATTTCGCGTGGTTTCACCAGTTGCAGGCCCGTGGCGTCACCTTCGTGACACGCCTCAAGCGCGGCGTGCGGTACCGGGTCACCCACGAGCATGACGTCCGAGCCGGGACCGGTATTCTCAGCGACCAGACGATCGAACTGACCAGCGCCCGCAGCCGCAAGGTCTATCCCCACCGGCTGCGACGGGTCGTCTACCGCGACCAGCTGACAACAAATCGCTACGTGTTCGTGACCAACAACACCACGTGGGTCGCCAAGACGATCGCCGACCTGTACAAGTCCCGGTGGCAGATCGAGCTGTTCTTCAAGTGGATCAAACAGCATCTGAAAGTGAAACGTTTCGTGGGCCGGTCGAAGAACGCGGTCTTGACGCAACTGTGGGTGGCCACCTGCATGTACCTGCTGCTGGCCTACCTCAAGTTCGTCCTGCGGTTGTGCTGGAGCCTCAACCAGATGCTGCAGGTGCTTCAACTCAACGTCTTCGAACGCCGGCCTCTCGAAGACCTCTTCACGACCCATTCGCCACCAGACCGCGCCCGTCCGCAACTCGCGCTCGCTTGGGCCTGAGACTGTGGGACACTAGTGACCTGCACCCGTAGCGCGAGACGAGGGCGAGGCGCGAGGAAAGGAATGTCAGTGATGAACCGGAGGACGACGATATGAGGACGACGATATATCGATTAGGGCGGCGTGCCGTAACGCCCGTCCTGCTCGTTGTGGGCGCCGTCATGTGGGCCGGCGGCGCGGTTTCGTCGCAGGCCACGATCAACTGCCGGACCAAGGCGGGCATCGATAAGGAAGTGTGCGTGGTCAGCGGCCGTATCACCAGCGAGACGACGTTCGACACGAACAGCTACTGGGTTCTGCGCGGCGCAGTCTTCGTGGAGTCGGGGGCGACGCTGACGCTGGATGCCGGCGCCGAGGTGTTCGGAGAGTTCGCGACGAACGGGACGCTCGTCGTCGCGCGTGGTGCGCAGATCCACTCCAACGGTACGGCCGCGGCGCCGGTCGTGTTCAGCAGCGATCAGCCGATCGGCCAGCGGGCGCGGGCGGACTGGGGCGGCCTGATAATCAACGGCAACGCCCCGCTCAACGTGCCGGGCGGCACGTCGGTGGGTGAGGGTGACACGGGTAACTACGGGGGCAACGACCCGGACGACGACAGCGGTCACCTGTACTACACGCGCGTCGAGTTCGCCGGCACGGAGTTCAGCCCGGACAACGAGCTGAACGGCATCGCCTTCCAGGGCGTCGGCCGCGGCACCGAGGTGAACCATGTGATGGTCTCCTTCAACAAGGACGACGGCATGGAGTTCTTCGGCGGGACCGTGGAGGTGAAGCACGTCATCTGCTTCGGGATCGCCGACGACAGCTTCGACTGGACGGACGGCTGGACCGGCAAGGGGCAGTTCATGGTCGCGCTGCAGAGCGGAGACGACGCGGACCAGGGCATCGAGGCGGACAACAACGGCGACAACAACACGCTGCTCCCGCGCTCGAACCCGACGCTGTACAACCTCACGCTGCTGGGCGACCCGGACACCGACCAGGGCAGCGAGAGCGACACCGGCATCCTGCTGCGCGAAGGGACGTCGGCCACCATTCGCAACTTCATCGTGCACGGCTTCAAGGAAGCGTCGGTCGACGTCGACGGCACCGAGACGTTCACGCAGATCACCGGCACGACGGATACGCCGATGACGATGGAGAGCGGAATCGTCTACGGCAACTGCGTCGTCAGCGGGTGCGACGGCGAGTTCCGTCCGGACAGCGACGACGCCTCGGCGGCGATCTCCACGATGGACTGGGTGACGGGCAGCACGAACGTCACGACGAGCCTGGACCCGATGCTCGTCGATCCGTTCAACCTGTCGGCGCCGAACCTCAGTCCGGCGGCGGGCTCGCCGGCGATCACCGGCACGGTAACGCCGGCGACGCCGCCGGCGGACGGGTTCTTCGACGCGGCGCCGTTCATCGGCGCGGTGGGACCCGCGGGCTCGGGGCAGGACGCGTGGTGGATGGGGTGGACCAGCTTCGCCGTCAATTAGGAGTCTGTGCCGTAGAACGGCGCGGACTCCGGCAGGGTTGGTTGGGCGCCAAGCGGAGCCGCGAGGCGACGATTGGCGGGCCAGGCCGGCGGCACGCCAGGCTCGCGTGCGCGGGCCTGGCCGCGCTCTGTCTGCTCTCGAGCGCCGGCTGCGGCGCGCCGCCGGTGGGCGACGTGCCGTCGCCGCTGCGTCATACCTTCGAATCGCCGGAGCAGGTGGCCGAGGCGGTGCTCGACGCGCTTGCCGAGGAGGACGGTGAGATGCTGTTGGCGCTGGCGCTCAGCGAGATCGAGTTCCGGACGGTCGTCTGGCCCGAGCTGCCGTCGAGCCGTCCCGAGCGGGGGTTGCCCTTCGAGTACGTCTGGGGCGACCTCCACCAGAAGAGCACCAACGAGCTGCGCCGCCTGCTCGCGCGGGCGGCCGGCAGGCGGTACGACCTGCTGGACATGACCTTCGAGGGCGCGTCCACGGCGTACGACACGTTCACCGTGCACCGGGACAGTCGCCTCAGGGTACGGGATCGCGAGGGAGCCGAGAGGGACGTACGCCTGTTCGGCTCCGTGCTGCAAAGGGGCGGCAAGTACAAGCTGTTCAGTTATGTCGTGGACTAGCGCCCGGCATGCGCGAGCGACCGGGGGCCGCGAATCGGCGGCCGCGCGGCGCGTGCTCGTCGTCGAGGAGGGGTTCGCGGTGGTGGGGCTCGTCCGCTACGCCCTCGGGCGGAACGGTGCCGCGGACGTGGAGGTGGTCGGCACGTCCGAGGCCGCGCTCGAGTGGGTGCGGGACGAGTCTCCAGACCTGATCGTCATCGACGTGTCGCCGCCGAACGGGGAGGGCCTCGACCTGTGCCGACGACTGCGGGTGAGCCCGTACAGCGCGGACGTACCGATCATCGTGACGTCCCCCCGGCTCACGGAGGCCGACCGCGTGCTGGCCCTCGACCTCGGCGCAGACGACTGCGTGACGCGGCCGTTCGGCGTGCACGAGTTCGCGGCGCGGGCCAGGGCCGTGGCGCGCCGGCGGACGATGCAGGCCGAGCAGCCGAACGTCTACGAGAGCGCCAGACTCGTCGCCGACTTCGCCCGCGTGGCGGTGCTGGTCGACGGGCGGCCGGTCGACCTGACGCGCCGCGAGTTCCTGCTCCTGCGGGAGCTGATCGCGAACCGGGACCGGGTCCTCTCGCGGGACCAGCTGATCGAGCGCGTCTGGCCCGGGGACCACTACATCAGGCAGCGCACGGTCGACGTCCACATCGGCCGGCTCCGCGCGAAGCTCGGTCCCGTCGCGCCGCAGATAGAGACGGTGTTCGGGATCGGCTACCGCTTCGTCGATCAGGTTGAAGATGGGGCTGCGCCCCAAACCCCCGGCGAGCGCTAGCGGGGGTCCGTCGCGCCGCGCCCGCCGAGCCGCGCCGTGCGCGGCTTGGGGACGACGCGTTGGTGCGTGTCGTCCCCTTCAGAATTCAACCTGTTGGGGCAGGACCGGGGCGCGCCCCCGAAAACGCCCGGGCTCGTCCGCTCACCGGGCGCCGGCCTCTTCGGCGCGCGCACCACGCAGCATGTTCGCGACGGCGTAGTTGCCCTCGTGGCACGCGTAATCGAACAGCTCGCCCCCCAGCGCCGTCATCGGCAGTGCGGCCGTCCACGGCTCCGTGAAGGTGCTCGCATCGTGCACCGTGAACTGGTAGTCGATGGTGTCTGCATCGATGCGCGTGAAGCGCTCGACGAGCCGCAGGTCGCTGCCGGTCGCGAAGACGGTTGCGCCCCAGTCCTCGAGGTCGCCCAGGTTCGTGGTCTCGACGACGAGCGTGTCGCTCTCCCAGTGCCCCCGCGAATCGTCCAGCCACTGGCGGATGGGTTCGTCCAGATGGGCGCGCCCGTCGATCGGGATGATGCGCGTGTCATGGATCATCTCGACGCGGATGGCCACGTGGCCGGGGGTCTGCAGGATGTGGTAGTTGTGGTTGTAGAAGCCAGGCATCATGGCGCCCGGCATGCCGCGCGTGATGCAGCGATCGTACGCGTTCAGGTCCGTCCAGATCCCCGGCGATCCGGGCGGGTTCTCGATGCGGTACTGGGCCCGCGCCGCCATCCGCGCTTCCTCTTCCGGGGTGCGTTGCGGCAGCTTGCCGCTCGGCGGGTCGACGATCAGTGACGTGCGCTCGTGCAGTTGTCCCTGCTCCAGCCAGTAGTCGTTGTAGAAGCCGACCGTGTCGAACGGCCGGTCGTCGCTCAGGCCGGAGACGGCATTGCGCGCGGCCCACTCCTCGCCGGTCAGTACCTCCTTGTCCCCGTGGTCGTCCGGCCGCTCGAGCGGCGTCGTGGTGGTGTTCGTCCAGCGCCCCTGCAGGTCGGGGTCGCCCCAGGCGGTGCGGGGCAGGCTGTCCTGGGCAGCGGACGGGACCGGAAGGAGCAGCGCGAACGCCACGAGCACGAACGACGCAACGGGTACTCTCTGATTCATCGAAGCCTCCTGGTGTCAACCGTTGTGCAGCATGGAACCGAAGCCGCCTAACAGCCTGTGGTAAAAGTCGGGGGTCGGAGAGGGTCGGAGTCGACGGCGGCGGTCGAGTTCCGTACACTGAACGAGCATGGCGATGGGTAAGAAACCGTCGGCGCGGCAGGCGTCGCCGATGTGGGTGAACACGGAAGACCTTCCGACGAGCAGCGGCCATCCTTTCTTCGAGCGGCTGAACCGAATCCTGGCGGAGTCCGGGTTTGATGCCTTCGTCGAAGGGTTGTGCGCGGCCTTCTACGCGGACCGGCTGGGCCGCCCGAGTTTGCGGCCAGGCCGGTATTTCCGGTTGCTGTTGATCGGCTATTTCGAGGGGCTGTCGTCCGAGCGGGGGATTGCGTGGCGGGTGGCCGATTCGTGGAGTCTGCGGTCGTTTCTAGATCTGGACGTGATGGAGTCGGCGCCGGACCACTCGACGCTGTCGCGCACGCAGCGGCGGATCGATGTCGAGACCCACGTAGCGGTGTTCACCTGGGTTCTGGAGCGGCTGGCCGAAGCGGGTTTGGTGAAGGGAAAGACGGTCGGCGTCGATGCGACGACGCTGGAAGCGAACGCGGCGATGCGGAGCATCGAACGGCGGGACACCGGGGAATCGTACGAGGCGTTCGTGCGGCGGCTGGCGGAGGCGTCGGGGATTGAGACGCCGACGCGCGCGGAGTTGGCGCGGTTCGACCGGTCCCGGAAGAACAAGAAGACGTCGAACGAGCAGTGGCAGTCTCCGCAGGATCCGGACGCGAAGGTCGCGAAGATGAAGGACGGTCGGACGCACTTGGCCCACAAGGCCGAGCACGGGGTCGACCTGGAGACGGGTGCCATCGTCGCGGTGACGGTGCAGGACGCGGCGGCGGGTGATTCGGCGACGCTGCCGGAGACGCTGACGACGGCGGCCGAGCAGGTCGAGGCGGTACAGCCGGACGGTGCTGGGGTCGAAGAGGTGGTGGCCGACAAGGGCTACCACAGCGACAAGACGCTGGTGGCGCTCGACGAGATTTGGGTTCGCAGTTACGTCTCGGAGCCTGAGCGGGGTCAGCGCTGCTGGCAGAACAAGAAGGCGGGCGAGACGCCGCCGGAGAAGCGTGCTGCGCAGCGGGCGTTGTATGGGAACCGCCGTCGTATTCGCGGAGCGCGGGGCCGTCGTCTACAACGGCGGCGTGGCGAGTTGGTGGAGCGGCCTTTCGCACACCAGTATGAAACCGGGGGTCTGCGTCGGGTGTGGGTGCGCGGCCATGAGAATGTCCGCAAGCGAGTGCTCATCCAGGCGGCTGGCTGCAACCTCGGGCTGCTGCTGCGCCGCCTGACCGGCGTCGGCACGCCCCGGAGCCTGCAGGGGCAGGCTCTTTCGGCGGTTTGCGAACTGATCGGCCGTCTGATCGACCGCTGGGGACGTCTGACGGACTCCTGGGGGTCCGAATGGAGACCCGCGGCGTTCGTCGGCTTAATCGCTCATCGCCAAGCTGCCTGAACAGGTCGGCTCAGCGAACAGACTTCTTCCACGGGCTGCTAACCCGGATTATGCGTGAAGGTGCGGTTGAGGGGGAGACACAGGAGCCTCCGTGTGGTACAAACGTAGTGCACACAACGTTTTAGCCACAACGGAGACCCCTACGTGAGACCTCACACGATACCACAGACTGTTCTGTTCCCGGATCTGTTCGACAAGCCCCTCGTCGCCACGTTCAACCAGGAACACGCGAGTTCCGACGGCGGCGCCGTCCTGCTCAAGGCGACCGAGCGCGTGTACGGCTTGGTCAAGGCGTTCGCCCGGTGTCTGGCCGACAAGCGCGCCGCGGAGAAGATTCGGCACACGTTCGCGGATCTGATCGGCCAGCGGATCTTCGGCATCGCGTGCGGTCATCCCGATGGCAACGATGCCGACCACTTGGCCGACGACCCCATCCACAAGCTGCTGCTCGGGCGGGACCCGGTGTCCGGCGCGCCCTTGGCGTCGCAACCTACGATCTCGCGGTTCGAGAACGGCGCGAGCCGCACCGCGCTCTACCGGATGGGGCGCGAGTTGGCGGCGTGCGTCATCGAGCGGCATCGGCGCCGCCTGCACGGTCGGGCGCGGCGCGTCACCATCGATCTGGATCCGACCGACGACCTGACGCACGGCGCCCAGCAGCTCACGTTCTTCAACGGGCACTATGGCGGCTGGTGTTATCTGCCGCTGCTCGGGTTTCTGAGCTTCGACCGCGAGGCGGAGCAGTATCTGTGCGCGGCGGTGCTGCGGCCCGGCAACGCAGTGGCCGCCGACGGGACCCTCGGGCTGCTGTGTCGGCTGCTCCCGCTGCTGCGGGCGGCGTTTCCGCGGGCGCGGTTTCTCGTTCGGCTCGACGGGGGCTTTGCGACCCCGGAGGTCTTCGATTTCCTGGATGCGGAGCCCCGGCTCGACTACGTGGTGGCGATGGCGAAAAATGCGGTTTTGGAGCGGCATGCCGAATCGGCGCTGCAGACGGCGCGCACGCAGAGCGAGGTCAGTGGCGAGACCGCACACGTCTATACCGACACCCGCTACGCCGCCCGCACCTGGGGCCATGAGCGCCGGGTGGTGATCAAAGCCGAAGTGGTCCGCCTCGGCGAACGTGCGCCGCGGGACAACCCGCGCTTCGTGGTGACGAACCTGCGCCAGACGCCGCGTTTCATCTACGAGAAGGTCTACTGTGCGCGGGGGGACATCGAGAACCGGATCAAGGAGTTGCTCGACGGCCTGCAGATCGACCGCACGAGCTGCTGCCGGTTCTGGGCCAACCAACTGCGCGTCTTGCTGACGGCCGCAGCCTACGTGCTGATGCAGGAGCTGCGGCTGCGGGCGGCGGGCACCGCGTGCGCCCGCACCCAGGTGACGTGGCTACGCGACCGATTGCTCAAGCTCGGGGTCCAGGTCGTCCGCTCGGTCCGCCGGCTCGTTCTGCATCTGCCGCGGGCCACGCCGCAGCGCGAGGCATGGCAGCGCATCGCCCTCGCACTCGGCGCACGTGCCGGATAGCCCATCCGTCCCGCCGCACCAAGCTCCCTCGGGGACGATACGGACCGTCTCCAGGAGAAGCTGTCGACACTCGGGCTCACCGCGCCCGGCCATCGCCCCATGGCTCGCCCCGCAACCCCCTCGCAGCCCCCAAATGACGATGGCGAAACCCTGTTCGTCGTCCCGCCACGCCCTGTCGATCCCGAATATCGAGCTTCAGGAATAATGCGGGCTAAGGACAGTGATCGATATAGATTTGCCAACTTCAGCGAGGCACTGACCGACGATTCCGTTGCCGGCGCGCTGTGACGCGGCAAAATAATTTACGCCAGTAGAGCCTCTTGCGAAACGCGTGATCGGCTGAGTTTTTTCCTTGCCGGAGGCGGCGGGGCGAGGGACGGTAAGCGGGCGGGATGCAGCGTTCGCAGGGAGCGCGTCGTATTGCTCCTCGTAGCGGCGTAACGCTGCGCTGTAGGCCATCGATTCGCTGCTTCACATCTTCATTGTCCGCCAATATACAGTAGTTGGCAGGAGCGGTCAATCAAACAAACCCATGAACTGCCTGCGTGGTTCCTTCGCCCCCTATTGGCAGTCGATCCAGCGTGCGCTGTTTCCCCAGTTGGAGCCCGTGTTGGGTCCGCTGACCGGAAACAGCAGCAGTTGGTGCAGACTCTCGAGGTCATCCGTATCGAGCAGTGGATTCCCCGGTGCTTCCGGGTGCCGGGGCGTCTGCGCAAGGACCGCGCGGCACTGGCGCGAGCCTTCGTGGCCAAGGCGGTCTACGACATGCCGACGACGCGCGTGCTGCTGGAGCGCTTGGTCACCGACGTGGCGCTGCGGCGGATCTGCGGCTGGGAGCGGAAGAGCGAGGTACCGAGCGAATCGGTCTTCTCACGCGCCTTCGCCGAGTTCTCCGACACACAGTTGCCCCAGCGCACGCATGCAGCGTTGATCCGCAACACCCACCACGACCGGTTGGTGGGCCACCTCTGCCGCGACTCGACGGCCATCGAAGCCCGCGAGAAGCCGGCCGCCAAGGAAAAGACGCCCCCGCTGCCCAAGCGCAAGCGGGGACGGCCGAAGAAGGGTGAGGAACGGCCGAAGGTCCTCAAGCGCCTCGACCGGCAGGCGGCCATGACCTTGCCGGCGATGCTCGACGACCTGCCGACCGACTGTGACGTGGGCATGAAAAAGGACAGCAAGGGCTACAAGTCGACCTGGGTCGGCTACAAGCTGCACCTCGACGTGGCCGACGGCCAGATTCCGATCAGTTGGTGCGCCGTGCGAAGGCGCCATTCCTCAGCGGGTGCGAATCCCGCCCGGCAACTGTCGCTCCAGCCGGTAGCAGTCGGAGCGGACGATGGAGGTAACGACATCGGCTGAAGCACTCTGATGACGAAGGGCCGCCTTGGACGGCCCAGCGACCATGCGGGCGGTAGCCGAACGCCGAGCAGGCCTCGAAACGATTGATGCGGAAGCCGACTCACCCAATTGACGAGGAAGGCTGGCATGGGTCGGGAAGGCCGCGAGCGACGCATGGGTCGGGAAGCGAGCGACGCAGGCACCGACCGATTCCGCCGGGGTAGTGGCGACGGCACGCATGGAAGAGGGGAATGGACGCAACACGGGAAGCCCTGGCGGTGGCGTGGCACGCGCCAACCGACAGCCCGCGAGGGTCAGGTCGGGCCGTGCAGGGTGGCGGAGAGGCCCGTAGTGTGCGCCAGGCAGCGCACTGGTCAGGAGGGTTGAAGTCCCTCCGGCTCCCGGATGAGGGGGGCTGTATCCAAAGGCGGGGGTAATGCCTCGCCGGCCGCAGGTGGCAGGTATGGAGACGGCTAACCCGTATTATTCCGTGCGCCGTGACAAGGTGCCATTCCTCAGCGGGGCGAATCCCGCCCGGCAACTGTCGCTCCAGCCGGTAGCAGTCGGAGCGGACGATGGAGGCAACGACATCGGCTGAAGCACTCCGACGACAAAGGGCCGCCTTGGGCGGTTCAGCGACCACGCGGGCCGCAACGACGTTGAACGCCGAGCAGGCCTCGAAACGGGTAACGCGGAAGCCGACCCGCCGGAATAACGGGGAAGGCTGCCAGCGGTCGGGAAGCGAGCGACGCGAGCACCGACCGGTTCCGCCGGGGTAATGGCGGCGGCACGTGTGGAAGAGGGGATTGGTCGCAACACGGGAAGCCCTGCCGGTGGCGTGGCACGCGCCAACGGACAGCCCGCGAGGGTCAGGTCGGGCCGGTCAGGGTGGCGGAGAGGTCCGTAGGTGCCGAGGAAGCCGGGTAATGCCGGCGGAGGGAAGGGACCTCAGGTGGAAGCGATGGCGAAAGGGAGCAGGCTCACGGGAGTGGCCGAACGGCCTATCACCCCGGAGATGAGCAGGAATGCCGGATGTCATCACATGCACAAGCGAAGGGGACGACCCGAGCGGTCGCCGTCGCCAGGGCGTCAACAGGCCTGACGACGCACCGGCCGGCCGGCTCAAGGGTGCGAGCCTGGTGCCAGGGCTCGCGAGACCCGTCCGCTGGTCGTGACCGGGAAGCCCGTGCGCGAGCCGCATGATTCCACTGGAGAGCCCGGTGCCGGAAATCGGCCCGCCGGGTTGTGTGTCCAGCCAAGGCTGGCCTGTTCAGCGGGAGACAGCCCCGCCGGGGCAAGAATCAGGAGCCCCGTAGCTTGGATAGCAGGGAGGAGGGAAACCAAATTCCTGAAGCCTATCGACAGGGTCTCCCTTGGGGAGATTGCGAGTCATCGGGCCGTAACGTGAAGTGAACGCGGAGGTGGCCTCGAAAGTGTATTCCGAAGGCCGAGCCTGCAACCTGAAGGCGAAGGCAGCATGGGCGGTTGAAACCTGATTGACGCGGCTGACCCACTTCGGCGGGGTGGTAGCGACAGCACGATGACAAGGACAGGCTGAGCAACTGGAGAAGCCCTCCTCGCCCCGGCGCGAAATCGCCGGAGCAAGGTAGGCTCTATAACCGGCAACACCGGGAAGTGAGCCGAAGGCGAGAGGGTGGCGGAGGGGCGTGTAGTAGCGTTGAGGCGGTGTAACTCCCGCGGAGCAAAGGCGCCCTGCTGTTGAACAGTTCTCCGACAACAAGGGAGGCAAGGACGGGATGACAAAGCCGTCCATTGGTTTGCAGGACCTGCGACGGAGAATATATCTCAAGGCGAAGGCTGACCAGAAATGGCGCTTCTGGGGGCTGTACGTTCATGTATGTAAGCCGGAGACGCTCCGGGAGGCCTACGAGATGGCGCGACGCAACGGCGGTGCCGCGGGCATTGACGGTGTGACGTTCGCGGCCATCGAGGAGGCCGGCCTCGAGGCGTTCCTGGATGACATCCATGACGAACTGCACTCCCGAACCTATCGGCCCTCGGCAAACCGGCAGGTGGAGATACCGAAGGATGGGGGCAAAGTCCGCATCCTCGGGATACCCACCATCCGGGACCGTGTGGTGCAGGGGGCGCTGAAGCTGATACTGGAACCTGTCTTCGAGGCTGACTTTCAGGAGGGCTCTTACGGGTACCGGCCAAAACGCACGGCCCATCGGGCGGTGCACCGGGTGACGACGGCGGTCGTAAAGAACAAGACCACGGTGATAGACGTGGACTTGGCGTCGTATTTCGATACGGTTCGACACGACATCCTGCTTGGAAAAGTGGCGATTCGGGTAGACGACGACGAAGTTTTACGGCTGTTGAAGCTCATCCTCAAGGCTGGAGGCAAGCGGGGCGTTCCCCAGGGTGGGGTTATTTCACCCTTGCTCAGCAATCTCTATCTCAACGAGGTGGACAAGATGCTGGAGCGGGCGAAGGACGTCACCCGACAAGGACGCTACCACTACATCGAGTATGCTCGATTCGCCGATGACCGTGCGCCACGAAGGCGCAGAAGGGAGGCCGAGATGGCCGCCTAGCTGCAGCCATGCTGCACGAGGGATGAGGGTAGGCCCCTCGGAGCCGCCCGGCAGGGGGAGGCTCCAAACCGCCGTGCGCTGCTTCGGTCAAGAGCCGGGGTGGCAAGCGTCACGGAAACGGCGCGGCGCGACCGCGTCAGGTAGGGTGCAGGGAGACGAAGTGGATGAACCACCGGCAACGTGTCGAAAGCGTAGGGACGGTGTCGAAACCGGGGCGAGTCGTTAACCCGGGACGAGTCCAGTGGGAGCCTGCAGCTTGGCTGGGCGGCACCCGGCATAAAGGTGGCGTGACCCTGCACCAGGCCCTTGTGTGGAACGTGGGAACCTGTCGCCTCGATGTGAAGGGAGAAATCCAAGGGGCCGACCCCCAAGGATGAGAAGCCCGATGCGAGGCACAGGGGCGGAGCGACCCGTACGAGCGATGAAGTCGGGGAAACTCGATGGAGCAAAGGGGTCGCGTCATCCAGCGTGTCCCGACGGTCAACCGCGCGTGCGGGAGGAGCCGTCGAGCCACGCGAAGCCGTTCAGGCTGTTCGCCCATTGGCATCTGCTGGGGGTGACGCTGGCGGCTGGATGATGGGAGCTGTATGAGCGGAGACGTTCACGTACAGTTCTGCGAGCGCCCGGGGGTGAGATTCCCCCGGGCGACTCACCTGGTGATCCTGATCGACGGCTACCGCCGGTGGCGGTGGCTTGAGACGACCGTGTACAAGCGGCTTCTGGAGGAACTGGCCACACTCGACGTGGAACTCAATCGTGACAAGACGCGTCGCGTCGATCTCGCAAAGGGCGAGAGTTTCACCTTCCTTGGGTTCAGCATCCGCCGCGCCTGGACGCAGCGGGGCAAGTGGGGGGTTGCCTGTGTGCCGAAGATAGCGGCACGCACCAAACTCCTGCGACGGCTCAAGGGGGTGATGCGACGACATTGCTCGCAACCGGTTGAAAGGGTCATTGCTCTCATCAACCCAATCCTGCGCGGATGGACGAACTACTTCCGCATAGGACAATCGAGCCGATGTTTCAGTCACGTGAAGGACTGGGTCGAGAAGAAGGTACGGCGACACCTGATGCGACAGCGCGGGCGACTGGGGTTCGGCTGGAAGAGGTGGAGTAGGCAGAAGCTATATGACCGACTCGGGTTGTTCTCCGAATACCGGGTCGTCTATCTGCCGAAAGCGCTCCCGGTTTGAACGGCCACATAACCCTTGAGACGAAGGCAACAGGAAAGCCCAGTGCCGGAAATCGGCATGCTGGGTTTGACGAGGCGGGAGCTGGAAACGTGCCCACGGGAGCCGGACTGAGGCCCGGTGCGAAAGCGCCGGAGGAGCCACCGGACCCTACCGACAGCGCGCCAGCTCTCGACCCTACCGGAGAGCGGGGGGGAGGAAACGTACCCACGGGACTCGGCCTGCGGCCCGGTTGCGAAAGCGCCGGATAAGCCACCGACCCCTACCGGCTACGCGCCTCTCCTCGACTCTACGTGCGCCGTGACAAGGTGCCATTCCTCAGCGGGGCGAATCCCGCCCGGCAACTGTCGCTCCAGCCGGTAGCAGTCGGAGCGGACGATGGAGGCAACGACATCGGCTGAAGCACTCCGACGACAAAGGGCCGCCTTGGGCGGTTCAGCGACCACGCGGGCCGCAACGACGTTGAACGCCGAGCAGGCCTCGAAACGGGTAACGCGGAAGCCGACCCGCCGGAATAACGGGGAAGGCTGCCAGCGGTCGGGAAGCGAGCGACGCGAGCACCGACCGGTTCCGCCGGGGTAATGGCGGCGGCACGTGTGGAAGAGGGGATTGGTCGCAACACGGGAAGCCCTGCCGGTGGCGTGGCACGCGCCAACGGACAGCCCGCGAGGGTCAGGTCGGGCCGGTCAGGGTGGCGGAGAGGTCCGTAGGTACCGAGGAAGCCGGGTAATGCCGGCGGAGGGAAGGGACCTCAGGTGTGGTAGCGGCAAGATGAAAAGGACTCCCCACCATTTTGCAAGTGCCTTTTTGCGTCGTCGTGACGGCGGTCGAGATGGGCGTGAGGTGACGGGATGGCGCATGGACGCTGCCGTCGCCGTGGACGCAAAGAACGCGCCCACCGCGCCTTGGACACGCCGCAGACGACGTGCCCACAGCGCCCACGAGCCGTTTCGTCATCGGACTCGCCAAGGCGTGGCGAATGTCGATCGAGAGCGTGTGTTACGAGTTCACGCGGTGACATTTCCTGCACGGTGCGGGTCGAAGCAGGTGCCGTCGCGGAGCATGGCGCAGGCGACGTTGAGCAGGCGGTCGGCCACTGAGCGCAGGGAGCGGGCGTGTCCATGGCCGCGGCTGCGCAGCGCCTGATACTTGGCGCGGCTGACCGGGTCGCGGTGGGCAGCGACGCGAGCCCAGTGGTAGGCGGCGTCGCGCAGCCGGTCGTGGGCAGCCAGGCGGCGCACCACGAGCAGGCTCTTGCCCGAACGCCGGGTGACCGGCGCCACCCCGCAGAGACAGCGAAGCGCGGCGTAGTCCCGCCGCCGCAGCGCGTCGCTACCCTCGGCAAGCAGACAAGCGAGGACGCCGGTGCCGATGCCGGGCAGCGATAGCAGGATGGCCGCGTCGGGCGGCGGTGGCGACGGCTCTGGCTCGCTCTCGGCGTGCGCGTCCGGGTCTTCCGCCGGTGCGGCCTCGGCGAGCTGGTGCACCAATCGGTCGAGCTGGCTGCGCGCGTGCGCCAGTTGCCGGTTGACCAGTACGAGGCGTTCGGCGATGAGCCGCACATGCGCGGCGGCGGCCTCGGCGGCACCTGGCGCGACCCGGACGGCCGGCGCCCGCAGCCGGGCACACAGCGTCGCGGCGTCGACCCGGCGGATGCGGTGCTGTTTCAACAACTTGGCGAGCGTCGCTTCGCGAACGCGCTGCGCCGCAACCGGCGTCGGCAGGCGCCGCCACAGGGCGAGCGCCCAGGACGCCGCGACATCGTCGCTGGTCGCGGCGAGCAGCTGCGGGTAGTAGCGCCAGAGCTGCTCGCGCATCCGGTTCGCCTGGCGAACGCGTTCCCGCGTAATCTCCTCGCTCAGGCGCGACCACTCCCGCAACTCGACGATCGCTGGGTCGGTCGGCTCCAGCCGCCGCAGACAGTGCGGGTCGGTGCGTAGCGCCGAGGCCAGCACCCGCGCATCCCGTCGGTCATCCTTCGCCCCCGCCGGCGAGATGCGGTCGCGGAAGCGGTCGAGCTGCTTCGGATTGATCGCGTGGACAGCGAAGCCCCGTTCCATCAGGCTCTCGACCACCGGCCCGCGCGGTGTCTCGATCGCCACGCCGACCTGCTCCGCCTTACCCGCCGTAAAAGACAGAAGCCAGTCCGCCATCTCCGACAGCCCCTGGCCGCCATGCTCGAACGCCCGCTCGCCGAGCAGCTTCCCGGCAACGTCGCTTACGCACGCTTGGTGCGTCTGCGATCCCCAGTCGACACCCACGAACCAGGCCAGCTCCACATCGAACCTCCTATCTGCCGCATTTCACGGGCGCGCCAACGATGCCTGCCGGTCCCTGTACTGGCGCTCGATGGCGCAAACTCCCCACGGGGCATCCATCGCTGGCTGAACGCCGGGGCACAAGTCCTTTTCAAGTGCTCGAGACACAGGGACCCCTCGGTGGCTCCCGGCGGCCTGCCCGACTCCGCGAGATTTGAGATTTACTCGCGCGAAGTCATTGAGAAAGGTACAGGGACCCCGTGGCCACTTGAAATGGGCCCCCCTGAGCACTCGGAAACAGCGCTCGCCTGGCGATAATCGAGGTGGCGAGACACGGTCGTCTCGTCGACCGAGCCAGGAGGACGCGGAGGTGATCAGGATGTCCCAGTGGGTCGAGGTCCGCCACCTGCATCTGGTGGAGGATGTGCCGAAGAAGGAGA
This sequence comes from Vicinamibacterales bacterium, assembly GCA_965217045.1. Classification (GTDB taxonomy): domain Bacteria; phylum Acidobacteriota; class Vicinamibacteria; order Vicinamibacterales; family UBA8438; genus JAAXGX01. The sequence goes on from OZ244228.1 coordinate 505,518, forward strand.
TCGCTCGTCGGTTGAAGTTGGATGTCAAGACGGTGCGGCGGGCCATCGGCCGGCCGACGCCGCCGGTGCGGGTGTCGCCGCCGCGGCCCAGCACCCTGACGCCGTGGCGGGAGCAGATCCAGCAGTGGCTGTGCGCGGAGCCGCGGTTGACCGCCAAACGGATTCGCCGGTTGCTGCTGCCGTTGGCCGGACCGCTCCCGGCTCGCACGGTGCGCCGCTACGTCGCGGGACTGCGGGCAGCCGGCACCGCGAAGGAGGCTTTCGTGCACCGCAGCGTGCTCCCCGGCACGACGATGGAGGTCGACTTCGGCGAGTCGTGGGTCGACGTCGCCGGCGTGCCGTGCAAGGTGAAGTACCTGGTGGCGACGCTGCCGTTCTCCAACGCGTACTTCGCCAAGGCGTACCCGGTCGAGCGTCTCGAGTCGCTGCTCGACGGCATCGAGTCGGCGTTTTGGTACTTCGGGGGCGTCGTGAAACGCCTCGTTCTGGACAACACCTCGCTGGCGGTCAAGAAGGTGTTGGCGGGCCGGGACCGGGTGCAGACCGAGGCGTTCGAAGCATTCCGGGGCGGGTATCCCTTCGGTGCCGAGTTCTGCGCGCCGGCCAAGGGCTGGGAGAAGGGTTCCGTGGAGGGCGGTGTCAAGTACGTCCGCAACTGGTGGTGTTGCGGCCGCGGCTGGCGGTGGCGAGCTGGGCGGCGCTCAACGCGGCGATCCTCGCCGAGCTGGAGGCGGACCTGCCGACGCGCCACCTTGACGACGGGCGCTCGGTGCAGGACGCGTTGACACTGGAACGGCAGCATCTGCGAGCGATGCCCGTGCACCTTCCCGCCACCTGCCGCGTCGTCGCGCGAGTGGCCGACAAGTTCGGACACGTCCGGGTGGACCACGTCACCTACTCGGTACCGATCCGCCACGCCTACCGGCCGGTGTGGGTGAAGCTGTATCACGACCGGGTGGCGGTCGCCGTCGGCGCCGAGGTGGTGGCGCAGCACGCCCGCGCGTTCTGCAGAGGCACGAAGGTCCTCGATGCGTTTCACGTGCTGCCGTTGCTCGAGCGCAAGCACCGGGCGGTGGCCGAGGCGACGGCGCTCGTCGACTGGCCGCTGGCGCCGGTGTGGCGGCAGGTGCGGGCCGAACTGGCCAGGCACACGCGCAAGCCCGATCAGGAGTGGGTCCGGATGCTGCGGCTGATGGAGACGCAGCCGGCCGCGGCCGTCGAGCGCGCGGTGACGGCCGCGCTCGAGCGCCATTCGCCGCGTCTCGAGACGGTGCGGCTCCTCCTGCGCCAGCAGCAGAGTGGCCCGCCGCCGGTGTGCCGGCCGGTGACGGGGGTGCGTCCGGAACTGGCGCAGATCGTGGTGCCCACCCCGACGCTGTCGGCGTATGACGCTCTGGTGGAGGGCCGTTGCTAATGGTGACCGCGATTGCCGAGCCGCCGCATTTGGAGACGGACCTGAAGACGCTGTGCCTGTCGACGGTCGCGACGCAGTGGCGGCCGCTGGCCGAGCAGGCCACCCGCCAGCGTCAGCCGCCGGCCGACTACCTGGCTCAGTTGGTCCATCTGGAGGTGACCGGCCGCCGGGAGCGCCGCATCCAACGCCGCATCCAGGATGCTCGCTTCCCGATGCTCAAGACGCTCGACGCCTTCTCGTTCGACGCACAGCCGGACCTGGACCGCGACGCGGTCCTGCACGTCTTCGACTGCCGCTTCGTCGCCGACGCCGCCAACGTCGTGTTCGTCGGCGGCGTCGGCACGGGAAAGACGCATCTGTCGATCGCGTTGGGGATGGCCTGCTGCCAGCACGACTACCGAGTGCGGTTCGTGACCGCCGCCGAACTGGTCATGCTGCTCGTCGAAGCGCAGCAACAGGGCCGACTGCAACGCAAGTTCGACCAGCTCGCCCGCTACGACGTCGTAATCCTCGACGAACTGGGCTACGTGCCGTTCGACAAGGCCGGCGCCGACCTGCTGTTCGGCTTCATCAGCCAGCGCTACGAGCGCCGGAGCCTCGTCGTGACGACGAATCTGCCGTTCGCGCGCTGGGCCGAGGTGTTCCTCGACGCCACGGCCGCCGCCGCGGTCATCGACCGGATCGTCCACCACGCCACCGTGTTGACGACCGCCGGCGACAGCTACCGGCTCAAGACCGCCACACGCAACCAGGCGTCCCGCGCGCCACAGGAGGTGCCACGGCAATAGCGCTCATCGCGACGTGGCCTCCCGTCGCTCCGCTCCGTCCGGCCACGTCGCGATGACCACCACAACCCAAGGGTCCGCGTAAAAACAACTCCCTAGAAGTGGCTGTAGTATCGCAGTAGAAGCACAACCGTCTCGCACGCCCCTGTCCAGCGAGTTCTCCCCACTGACAAGCACACTCGTCGGTTTCTGAGGTGCAATCAGGCCAGAATTGCGGCATCATTACGAAATCTGAAGTTCGTAATGATGCCGCAATGAGACCAACCCAGTTCTCCGCCGACACCGTCGTCGCCCTGCTCCGCAAGCAGACCGTCGTCTCCCTGACCGACGTGATGGCCGCGTTCGGCCCCCGAGTCAGCAGGCGCACCGCGTTCCGCAAGCTCAAGGACCTCGACGCCCACACCAGCTACTCCCATCGCGGCGGCTACTACACCCTCGACGAGCTCGCCGACTTCGAGGCTTTCGAACACGGCCTGTGGGCGTTCGGCCGGCGTCCGCTTCTCCCGGGCCGGCACTCTCGTCGCAACCGCCGAGGCGTTCGTCAACCACGCCGAGGCCGGACACTTCGTCGACGAGCTCGACAACCTCCTCGGTGTCGGCACCCAGGACGCCCTGCGCAAACTCGTCGGCGACGGGCGGCTGACGCGGCACAAGCTCGCCGGCCACTTCCTCTACTGCGCGACCGACCACGCGCACCAGACGCATCAACTCCGCGCCCGACGGCTGCTGATGGCCACGCCCGGACTCGGGCGGCCCCTGCCCGACGCCGACCTGATGCCCGAGGAGTTGCGCGCCGCCATCGCCTTGTTCGCCAGCCTGCTCGACGAGCGCCAGCGCCGGCTGTTCGCCGGACTCGAATCGCTCAAGTGCGGGTGGGGCGGCGACCGGCGCATCGCCAGCCTGCTCGGCGTCGACCCGTCCACGGTCGCCACCGGCCGCCGGCAGCTCGTCGAGCGCGATGTCGAGGTCGACCGGGTGCGGCGCGCGGGCGGCGGACGAACACGGACGGAAAAAAAACGCCCGAAGTCTGCGCCCGCCTCGAAGCCCTGATGGCTCACGAGACGGCCGGCGACCCCGTCAGCGGCCTGAAGTGGACGCGCCGCACCACCGCCAAACTCGCCGACGAACTCCACGGGCTCGGCATCGACGTCTGCCCCCCAGACGGTCGCCCGACTGCTCAAGGCAATGGGCTATTCGCTGCGCGTCAACCACAAGAAGCTCGCCGGCGCCTCGCATCCGAACCGCGACCAGCAGTTCCGGCACATCACCCAATTGCGCAAGCGCTGCGCCGCCGACCACAGCCCCCTCATCAGCGTCGATACGAAGAAGAAGGAGCTCGTCGGCACGTTCCGCAATCCCGGCGCCAAGTGGGACCGCAGCCCCGAACTCGTCAACGACCACGACTTCCGCTCCGATGCCGACGGCCTCGCCGTGCCCTACGGCATCTACGACCCCCGCGCCAATGCCGGCACCGTCTTCGTCGGCCGAACCGCCGACACCCCGGCGTTCGCCGTCGACTGCATCGAGAAGTGGTGGCGCACCGAGGGCCGCAAGCACTATCCCGAAGCCAAGACCCTGCAGATCCTCGCCGACGGCGGCGGCAGCAACAGCTGCACAGCGCGCGCCTGGAAGTTCAACTGCAACATCGCCTCTGCAACCGGCACGGCTTGCGGGTGAGGGTGGCCCACTACCCGCCCGCCACGTCGAAGTGGAATCCCATCGAACACCGCCTGTTCTGCGAGATCAGCAAGAACTGGGCCGGCCGACCCCTCGACAGCTACGAGACCATCCTCAAATACCTGCGCACCACACGCACCTCCACCGGACTGCGTGTGCGCGCCCACCTGGTGCGGAGAACCTACAAGACCGGGGTCAAGGTCACCGACGCCCAAATGCGAGAGCTGCGCATCACACCGAACCGCGCCATGCCCAAGTGGAACTACACCATCGAACCCATGTAACCGAAAAACGGAATCTATTCTTGCGTCGACCCCAAGAATGGGGGTCCCATTTCACGTGGCCACAAAGGTCCCTTTTCTAGTTGCCATTTCCACCTCAGGTGGAAGCGATGGCGAAAGGGAGCAGGCTCACGGGAGTGGCCGAACGGCCTATCACCCCGGAGATGAGCAGGAATGCCGGATGTCATCACATGCACAAGCGAAGGGGACGACCCGAGCGGTCGCCGTCGCCAGGGCGTCAACAGGCCTGACGACGCACCGGCCGGCCGGCTCAAGGGTGCGAGCCTGGTGCCAGGGCTCGCGAGACCCGTCCGCTGGTCGTGACCGGGAAGCCCGTGCGCGAGCCGCATGATTCCACTGGAGAGCCCGGTGCCGGAAATCGGCCCGCCGGGTTGTGTGTCCAGCCAAGGCTGGCCTGTTCAGCGGGAGACAGCCCCGCCGGGGCAAGAATCAGGAGCCCCGTAGCTTGGATAGCAGGGAGGAGGGAAACCAAATTCCTGAAGCCTATCGACAGGGTCTCCCTTGGGGAGATTGCGAGTCATCGGGCCGTAACGTGAAGTGAACGCGGAGGTGGCCTCGAAAGTGTATTCCGAAGGCCGAGCCTGCAACCTGAAGGCGAAGGCAGCATGGGCGGTCGAAACCTGATTGACGCGGCTGACCCACTTCGGCGGGGTGGTAGCGACAGCACGATGACAAGGACAGGCTGAGCAACTGGAGAAGCCCTCCTCGCCCCGGCGCGAAATCGCCGGAGCAAGGTAGGCTCTATAACCGGCAACACCGGGAAGTGAGCCGAAGGCGAGAGGGTGGCGGAGGGGCGTGTAGTAGCGTTGAGGCGGTGTAACTCCCGCGGAGCAAAGGCGCCCTGCTGTTGAACAGTTCTCCGACAACAAGGGAGGCAAGGACGGGATGACAAAGCCGTCCATTGGTTTGCAGGACCTGCGACGGAGAATATATCTCAAGGCGAAGGCTGACCAGAAATGGCGCTTCTGGGGGCTGTACGTTCATGTATGTAAGGCCACTGGCGGCAATTAACTTGCTATCTTCTGGGTTTCGTAGTCTATTTCGGTTGCATGCAGCGCAACGTGGAATTGGAAGCCACCATCGTCGCGAAGTACGCGGTGGTCTCGCCCGTGTTGGATGAGCGCAGTCGCCGCCGGTGGGCGGCCACCGAGTCTTTGTTCATCGGCTATGGCGGGGACGCGCTGGTCTCGTCGGCCACGGGTCTGGCCCGGGAGACGATCCGGAAGGGTCGCCGGGAGATCTCGCAAGGCCAAACGCCGACAGACCGGGTACGACGTCCGGGCGCCGGGCGGCCCCGTCTCGAACAGAGCCAGCCCGGTCTGCTGGCCGCACTCGAAGCGCTGGTGGACCCGCTGACGCGCGGAGACCCGACCTCGCCGCTACGCTGGACAGGCAAGAGTCGGGCGAAGCTGGCCGCGGCGCTGACACAACAGGGGTGGCGAGTGAGTTCGACCACCGTCGGCCGGATGCTGCATCAACTGGGCTACCGGCTGCAATCGCCCCGCAAGCGCCAGGAGGGAGCGAGCCACCCGGACCGTAACGCGCAGTTCGAGCACATCAACGCGACCGCGGACGCGTTTCTGGCCGAGGGGCGGCCGGTGATCTCGGTCGACACGAAGAAGAAAGAGCTGGTCGGAAACTTCAAGAACGGCGGGCGGGAATGGCAGCCGAAGGGCACGCCGCCGGCGGTGTTGGTCCATGATTTCCCAACCGACGCCGAGGGCAAGGCGATTCCGTACGGCGTCTACGACATGGCGCGCAACGAAGCCTGGGTGAGCGTGGGATGGGACCACGACACACCGACGTTCGCGGTGGCGTCGATTCGCCACTGGTGGCGCCAGATGGGCTGCGGCGCCTACCCCGACGCCACCGCCCTGTTCGTCACGGCCGATGCGGGCGGGAGCAACGGGTATCGGTCTCGCGCCTGGAAGCATGAGCTTCAACAGTTGGCCGACGAGACCGGACTGACCATCCAGGTGAGTCATTTTCCACCCGGCACCAGCAAGTGGAACAAGATCGAACACCGGCTCTTCTGTCACATCACGGCGAACTGGCGCGGCACCCCGCTGACGACCTATGAGACTATCGTCGACCGCATCGGGAACACCCGGACGGCGACCGGGCTCCGGGTCCTGGCCGAACTCGACGCCGGGCAGTATCCCACGGGCGTTACGGTGACCAAGGAACAGATGGACGCAATCGCGCTGGTCCGCGATACGTTCCATGGGGAATGGAATTACAAACTGTTACCCCGATGAAGTTGATAACTTTATATCGATCACTGTCCTTACGGGTACCGGCCAAAACGCACGGCCCATCGGGCGGTGCACCGGGTGACGACGGCGGTCGTAAAGAACAAGACCACGGTGATAGACGTGGACTTGGCGTCGTATTTCGATACGGTTCGACACGACATCCTGCTTGGAAAAGTGGCGATTCGGGTAGACGACGACGAAGTTTTACGGCTGTTGAAGCTCATCCTCAAGGCTGGAGGCAAGCGGGGCGTTCCCCAGGGTGGGGTTATTACTCCCCGAACGCAAAAGGCAACTTTCTGTTCGATCGGGTGATCACCGGCTGGCGAGACCGACCGGTACTTGATCTACGTCTCAAGAGGTAATATGTTTATGCCTCATGGCGCGGGCCACCAAGGCCGACAAGGCGCGCTTGCTCAACGCCGCGTACCGCCTGCTCGGACAGCAGATGGAACGCGCCGAGGCGGCCCGGCAACTCGGTCGCGAGTGCGCGTTGTCGCGCCGGCAGGCCTACCGCTATCTTCAGGAAGCGGCCGGGCTGAGCGCTCCGCTGCCGGCGGTCGAGCCGACCGTCGCAGTCACCTTCAAGCTGCCGGTCAGCACCGTACGCGCAATCCGCGCATATGCCCGCCACAGCGGACTCTCCCTCGGACAAGTCGTCACCCAGGCGGTGACGGCGTTCCTGGACAACTTCCGTCAGCGACGTGGGTGAACGACAACCACGAAGAGCTCCGCGGCAGGTGCAGCTCGATTGCACGTTCGATCGACTTCGCGACAGCAAGATCGCCCAGGCGTACACGTTGTTGGTACCGGCCTGTATGCGTCCGGTTGCAGCCCACGGAATGGAGCGTCCACATGCAGATGGCGGCGATCTACACGCGCGTGTCCTCGAATCAGCAGCGCGAAGCGCACACGATCGCGAGCCAGACGGCGGCGCTGGTCGAATGGGCAGCGACGCTCGATCTGGAGGTGCCCCGGCAATGGGTCTTCGAAGACGAAGGCTATAGCGGGGCGACGCTCGAACGGCCGGGATTGGAACAGGTGCGCGACCTGGCAGCCGCCGGCGACATCCAGGTGGTGCTCGTGCACAGTCCGGACCGGCTGAGTCGGAAGTACGCCTACCAAGTCCTGTTGATCGAAGAGTTCGGACGTCACGGGGTCGAGACCCGCTTCCTCAACGGCCCGTCGAACGCCACGGCCGAGGATCAGCTGCTGGTGTAGTTTCAGGGCATGATCGCCGAGTACGAACGCGCTCAGATCCTCGAACGGTCGCGTCGTGGCAAGCGGCACCGCGCGCGAGCCGGCGAGATCAGTGTCCTGGGCGGCGCTCCCTATGGTTATCGCTACATTCGCAAGCGTGATGACCACCCGGCGGCGTACGTCGTCATCGACGCCGAAGCGCGCGTTGTCCGCGACGTCTACGAGCACTACACCGTCACGGGCTGGAGCATCGCGGCGATCACCCGCTGGCTCAACGAGCAAGGTATGCCCACGCGGAAGGTCGGCACCCGTTGGGAACGCTCCACCGTATGGGCGATGCTGCGCAATCCGGCCTATCGCGGCACGGCGTGTTTCGGCAAGACGCGACGAGCCCAACGGCAGCGCGTGACGCGCCCACTACGGCTGCGTGGCGGCGCCGCCAGTCGCGACAGTGCGAACCACGAACGGCCGCGCGAGGAATGGATCGAGATCCCGGTGCCGGCGATCGTGGACGAGTCGACCTTCGCGCGCGCACGAACTGCTGCACGAGAACAAGGTGCACGCCCGGCGGCGCACGATCGAACTGCACGAGAACGAGCCTCGTACAGGGGCTCGTGAGTTGCCAGAAATGTGGCTACGCGCTCTCGCGCGCGTCGGCCCGGTCGAGCGCCCGGAAGATTCACTACTACCGCTGCATCGGATCCGACGGATGGCGGCACCTCGGCGGCCCCCGGTGCGACACGCGCCCCGTGCGGCAGGACCTCTTGGACGAGGTCGTCTGGACCGAAGTGATACGGTTGCTTGAGGATCCGGCACTGATCCAACAGGAACTGGATCGCCGGCTGGCCGCCGCTCAGGCTGCTGACCCTGCGAAGACCCGCACGCAGGCGGTGGAGCGGGACCTCACTCGAGTCGGGAAGAGCATGGAACGGCTGCTCACCGCCTACCAGGAGGATCTGCTGTCGCTCGAGCAGCTACGTGAGCGGATGCCGTTGCTGCGTCAACGTGAGCAGACGCTACGCTACGAGTTGAACGCTTTGGTCGAGCAGACTCGCGAGCGCGCCGCGCATCTGCGCTTGGCCGAGACCCTGTCGGCGTTTCTCACGCGCCTGCGCGCGACGGCCGAGACGCTCGACATCGTGGAGCGGCAGCGAATCGTGCGCCTCGTCGTCAAGGAGGTCCTCGTCAATGACGACAAGATCGTGATCCGCCACTGCATTCCCGTACCCTCGGGGCCACCGCCAACGAACGGTGGCGGACCGAACAACGACGCCGACAACGCTGCGGACCCTCGAAGTTACCTTTTGCGTTCGGGGAGTAATTTCACCCTTGCTCAGCAATCTCTATCTCAACGAGGTGGACAAGATGCTGGAGCGGGCGAAGGACGTCACCCGACAAGGACGCTACCACTACATCGAGTATGCTCGATTCGCCGATGACCGTGCGCCACGAAGGCGCAGAAGGGAGGCCGAGATGGCCGCCTAGCTGCAGCCATGCTGCACGAGGGATGAGGGTAGGCCCCTCGGAGCCGCCCGGCAGGGGGAGGCTCCAAACCGCCGTGCGCTGCTTCGGTCAAGAGCCGGGGTGGTAAGCGTCACGGAAACGGCGCGGCGCGACCGCGTCAGGTAGGGTGCAGGGAGACGAAGTGGATGAACCACCGGCAACGTGTCGAAAGCGTAGGGACGGTGTCGAAACCGGGGCGAGTCGTTAACCCGGGACGAGTCCAGTGGGAGCCTGCAGCTTGGCTGGGCGGCACCCGGCATAAAGGTGGCGTGACCCTGCACCAGGCCCTTGTGTGGAACGTGGGAACCTGTCGCCTCGATGTGAAGGGAGAAATCCAAGGGGCCGACCCCCAAGGATGAGAAGCCCGATGCGAGGCACAGGGGCGGAGCGACCCGTACGAGCGATGAAGTCGGGGAAACTCGATGGAGCAAAGGGGTCGCGTCATCCAGCGTGTCCCGACGGTCAACCGCGCGTGCGGGAGGAGCCGTCGAGCCACGCGAAGCCGTTCAGGCTGTTCGCCCATTGGCATCTGCTGGGGGTGACGCTGGCGGCTGGATGATGGGAGCTGTATGAGCGGAGACGTTCACGTACAGTTCTGCGAGCGCCCGGGGGTGAGATTCCCCCGGGCGACTCACCTGGTGATCCTGATCGACGGCTACCGCCGGTGGCGGTGGCTTGAGACGACCGTGTACAAGCGGCTTCTGGAGGAACTGGCCACACTCGACGTGGAACTCAATCGTGACAAGACGCGTCGCGTCGATCTCGCAAAGGGCGAGAGTTTCACCTTCCTTGGGTTCAGCATCCGCCGCGCCTGGACGCAGCGGGGCAAGTGGGGGGTTGCCTGTGTGCCGAAGATAGCGGCACGCACCAAACTCCTGCGACGGCTCAAGGGGGTGATGCGACGACATTGCTCGCAACCGGTTGAAAGGGTCATTGCTCTCATCAACCCAATCCTGCGCGGATGGACGAACTACTTCCGCATAGGACAATCGAGCCGATGTTTCAGTCACGTGAAGGACTGGGTCGAGAAGAAGGTACGGCGACACCTGATGCGACAGCGCGGGCGACTGGGGTTCGGCTGGAAGAGGTGGAGTAGGCAGAAGGTCTTCATTTAGCGGGTTCCGGGGCAGGTGTCAAAGTTTTGACTTGTACAAATTTCGGAACTGTGGCATAACCTTGGCGTGAAGGTCGGGGACCGCAATTCGCACGAGAACCTGCAGGCCGAGGTCGAACGGCTCCGCACGGAGTTGACGCGGCGCGAGCGCGACACCAAGAACCAGCAACGCGAGAACGGTCGCCAGCAGCGTCAGATCGACGGCCTGCAAGGCCAGATCGAGCGTCAGAAGCGGGAGATCGAGCAACTGAGGGGGCAGTTGGCCGCCGCGCGCCGGGCGGGGTTCCGACAAGCCGCCCCCTTCGCCAAGGACCGACCGCAAGGACGCGGCCGGCGTCCCGGTCGACGGGCTGGTACGCAGTATGGTCGGAAGGCGTGCCGCCCGCGCCCGGCACGGGTTGACCAGACCCTGGAAGCGCCGGTGCCGACGGCGTGTCCCGACTGCGGCGGGTCGGTCGAAGTGACCCACGTGGCGTCGCAGTATCAGGAAGAAATCCCCGAAGTGCGCCCGGTCGTGCGCCGCTTCGACATCGAAGTGGGCCGCTGCTCACAGTGTCGGCGGCGCGTGCAGGGCCGCCACGCGCTGCAGACCTCGGATGCGCTGGGAGCGGCCGGCGCGCAGCTCGGCCCCGGCGTCGTCGCGCTGGTCGTCGAGTTGCACACGGAGATGGGCGTACCGCTGGCGAAGGTCGCCCATGTGCTGCGGACCACGTTCGGCTTACACGTGACACCGGGCGGCCTCGCCCACCTGCTGCACCGCACGGCCCGCGACGCCGCGCCGACCTACACGGCGCTGTGCGAGCAGGTCCGCAACTCGCCCACGGTCACACCGGATGAAACCGGGTGGCGCGTCGGTGCCATCAGCCACTGGCTGTGGGCCTTCGTCACCCCGGAGACGACGGTCTACGCCATTTGCCCCGGCCGCGGGTTCGACGATGCCACCACGGTTCTGGGGGCCGACTTCGCCGGGGTGCTCGTGCGCGACGGGTGGGTGTCGTATCGTTGCTACCGCGAAGCGCTGCACCAATCCTGTCTGAATCACCTACTCCGACGATGCAAGGAACTGCAGGAAGATCATCCGCACAGTCTGTGGGCCGGGCAGGTGCAAGCGGTCTTGCAGACGGGCCTTGCCGTGCGTGACCGCTGCAACGACGGCGAGCTGAGCGAGCACGGTCTGGCATCGATCCGCGGCCGACTCGTAGCCCGGCTCGGTCGGCTCATTGACGCACCGCCACCGCTGGACGACGCCGAGCGCTTTGCCCGGCATCTGGCCACCGAATTCGCTGCCGTGTTTCTCTTCTTGTGGGACCTGTCGATCGACGCCACCAACTGGCGCGCCGAACAGGCCATCCGTCCCGCCGTCGTTATCCGAAAGGTCTGCGGTGGCAACCGCACCCGCCACGGCGCCGACAGCCAGCAGGTGCTGGCCAGCGTCGTGCGCACCGCCCGCCAACGCGACCTCGATCTACCTCCGCTGATCGCCACGATGTTGCGCGCCACCGGTCCCGTCGTCCCCGACGCCTTCGGGCTCCCCCCGCCGCCCGCCTGAGGGTGGGCGAGCATCGCTCCCTCGCGAGACGTGAAGATCGGCAACCCCGAGACGGTCGCTTCAACTGCGACCGACCCAGGCAGGTACCGTCACGCGCAGGGGTGAAGCACCAATAGAACCGATGCAGTTCACAGCTCCGTTGCCGTTCGGAACTTCAAGAGTCCCCAACCCATTTCTGCTATTTATGCCCGTATTTGTTGAGGAATCACCCGCTAAACGAATACGGCAGAAGCTATATGACCGACTCGGGCTGTTCTCCGAATACCGGGTCGTCTATCTGCCGAAAGCGCTCCCGGTTTGAACGGCCACATAACCCTTGAGACGAAGGCAACAGGAAAGCCCAGTGCCGGAAATCGGCATGCTGGGTTTGACGAGGCGGAGCTGGAAACGTGCCCACGGGAGCCGGACTGAGGCCCGGTGCCCACGGGAGCCGGCGAAAGCGCCGGAGGAGCCACCGGACCCTACCGACAGCGCGCCAGCTCTCGACCCTACCGATGAGCGGCGACTGGAAACGGAGCCATGGCGAGGAGTGAGGCACCGGCATCAGCGAAAGCTGCCGGGAACAGCTACCCCCTACGCCTACCGCCACCGCGCCAGTCGTCGACTCTACCCTGCTGACGTCAGCCTCCCTGCACGACAGCTGCGGATTTCGCTGAAGTGGATCACCGATTCCGGGGATGTGGATCACGGATTTCGGTGAAGTGGAGCGCCCATCGGAGCGTAGCGACGTTCGTCGGTCAGTTGCCTCCCATCGGTGTCGTAGCGTCTGGTCGATATCCTACTCGTGCTGTCGTGTCAGTGAGCATCGATGAGGTTGCCTGTGGTTCCTGTGGGCGCCGCGTGCGGCGTCCAAGGTGCTGTGGGAAACGCGCTTTCGGCGACGGCGCAGTTGCCGCCGAGCGTATCGCGCGCGTTTTCCATGGCACCGCCAGGGTCCACAGGCTGTTCGCGCCCGGCGGGAGCGTCGGGCGTCTCGCGGACGTGATCGTCATGTCGTCTCCTTCCGGCGGTTGGCGGGTGCGTCGTGCGTGCGTCGCATCGAGCGGCCCTTGAGCTCGATGCGGTGCGCGTCGTGGAGCAGGCGGTCGCAGATGGCGTCGGCCTGGTTGGGGTCGCCGATGACGGCGTGCCAGTCGGTCACGGGCAGTTGGCTGGCGATGAGCGTCGAGGCGCGTTCGGCGCGGTCCTCGATCACCTCGATGAGGTCTCGCCGCTCGGGGTCGCGCAGCGGCGCGAGCATCCAGTCGTCGATCGCGAGCAGGTCGAGCTTGGCCAGGCGGGCGAGCAGCCGGGTGTAGGAGCCGTCGCCGCGGCCGACGGCCAGCTCGTGCAGCAGGCGCGGCATGCGGACGTAGCGCGCGGCGAAGCTGCGGCGACACGCGCGTTCGACGAAGGCGCAGGCGATGAAGCTCTTGCCGATGCCGCACGGTCCCGTGACGATCACGTTGTGGCGCTCAGCGATCCACGCGCAGGCGCCGAGCGTGAGGATCTGCTGGCGATTGAGCCGGCGCGAGTGGGTGAAGTCGACGGCCTCGAGCGTCGCCGGGTAGCGCAGCTTGGCCGTGCGGAGGCGCCGGTCGAGCTTGCGCTGCTCGCGGGCCGTCCACTCGGTGTCGACGAGCAGGCCGAGCCGCTCCTCGAAGCTGAGCGCGGCGGCCTGGTCGGTGTCGAGCTGCTTTTGGAAGGCGTCGGCCATCGCGCCGAGCTTCAGGGCGTTGAGCTTGTCGACGGTCTGTTCGATCAGCATCGGTCCTCCTCTGAGGTCGCGGCCGCGTAGTAGTTGGCGCCGCGGATGTTGGCGTGCATCGGTGTCGGGTTGGTCTCGGCCGGCGGCTCGAGGGGCAGCCGGTCCTGACCGGCGGCGAGGATGTTCTTGACGGTGTGGAAGCGGCACGAGCCGAGCGCCAGCGCGCGGGTGCTGGCGGCGTCGAGCCGGGCGTTGCCGTACTGGCGTCCCAGACGCATGATGCCTAACACGGTCCGATAGCCCTGCTCAGGGTGCGGGCGGCTGTGCAGGATCCGGGTGACGAGCCGAGCGGTCGCCGGTCCGACCGTCTCGGCCCAGCGGATGAGCCGCGACGGGGTCCACTCGGCATGTGCGCGGTGGGCGCTGGGCATGTGCTCGGCCACGGTGGACGGCTGTCGGTCGTAGCGCCGGCGGTGCGACGCCACGCGCTTGCCGCGATGGAAGATCTCGACCGTGTTCGTCGTGTGGCGGACCTCGACCTGCTCGCGGACGAGTTGGTACGGCACGCTGTAGACGTGGCGGTCGACCTCGACGTGGTAGTCGATGTTCACGCGGCACAGCTTCCAGTGGGCCAGGACGTAGCGGGTAGCCGGCAGGGGGCGTAGCGCCGGGCGGTCGAGCTGCTCATAGAGGGCGCGGCGGCTGACGCCCAGCTTCTTCATCGGGCGGTCGTTGAGCTCGTCGAGCAGGACGCGGATCGCCCGGTTCAGCGCGCCGAGCTCGAAGAAGGTCTGGTCGCGGAGCCGGGCCAGGATCCACCGCTGGGCCACGAGTACGCTGGTCTCGACGACCGCCTTGTCGCGGGGCTTTCTGGGGCGCGCCGGGATGACGACGGCGCCGTAGTGGGCGGCCAGGTCCTCGTAGGTGCGGTTGACGTCGGGCTCGTAGCGGCAGGGGCGGGTGATGGCGCTCTTGAGCTGGTCGGGGACCCACAGCGTGGTGGCGCCCCCGCAGTACTCGACCATGTGGATGTGGGCGGTGACCCAGTCCGCCAGCTGCTGGGTCGCGGTCGCCTCGGCGTAGGTGAGGCTGCTGGCGCCGAGCGCGGCGACGAACAGCTCGACAGGCCGCAGCTCACCCGTGCGCCGGTCGACCAGAGTCGGCCGCTTGCCCGAGAAGTCGACGAAAGTCTTCTCGCCGGCGCGGTGCACCTGCCGCATCGACGGCCGCAGCCGCCGCGACCACTGCCGGTAGATCTCGCAGAATTGCGTGTAGCGGTAGCCGCCGGGATGGACCTGGAGGTACTCCTCCCAGAGCAGCTGCAGCGTGACCCCGTTGCGCTTGAGCTCGCGGTGGATGTGCGCGCAGTCGGGTCGGGCTCGGTTGGGCACTGGCGCCGGGCGGCGAAACAGCCGGGCCTCGAGCGCCGCGTCGTCCAGGTCGGCCGGCAGCGGCCAGCCCAGCCCGTACCGAGCCGCCCTCTGCAGATAGCGTGAAACCGAGCTCGGACCGATGACGCAGGCTTGGGCTACCTCTCGGTGGGACAGGCCCTGTTCGTACCTGAGTCGTAGAATCTCCCGAATTTTCCTCACCAGAAGCCTCCGAGTCGGCATCGCTTCGCCCTCCGTTCAAAAGGCGAAGGATCCCGCGGTCAGGCTACCGATGAGCGCTCACGATCCCGGAAACTGGGTGATCCAGTTCGGCCGAAAGCGATCCACTTCCGCCGAAATCGGTGATCCACTTCGACCGAAACAGGTGATCCACTTCCGCCGAAATCGGCGATCCACATCGTCCGAAATACGCAACAGCCAAGCCGCCATTCCGCTGGCGACCTTGTCGGCCGAGCGAACGACCAATCTGTATGACCTGATGGACGCCGCCTACGACGCGGAACCGATCCGCCAGCACAGCCGCTCACTCGGCCACGTCCCGTTGCTTGACACCAACCCCCGCCGCGACAAGGCGCTGGCGGAGGAATTGCGAACCGAAGCCCGGCGCCTGCAGCGTATCGGCTTTCAGCTTCCCGAGCAGGCTCGCTACAACGAGCGTACGGCGGGTGAGCGCGTCAATGGCCGACTCAAGGACGAGTTCGGCGGTCGCCATGTCCGGGTCCGGGGCGCCTCGAAAGTGATGTGCCACTGCATGTTCGGCGTGCTCGCACTCACCGCCGACCAGCTCGTGCGCCTCGTGACATAACCAGTGCACCGCCGGCAACGCCCCTCGGCGCCCGACGGGCGTCAGTCACCCACGGGTGTCCCAACGCGCGGTCGAGAACACGTCGAAACATCCGACTTCTACCTCTGGCGTGCCGCCGGTTATCCCGACAAGATGTCCAGTCGGCGATCCAGGGCAATCGTGTTCACCAAGAGAGCTGAGGACTGCGCCCAGCCCCAATCCCCCGGGAGTTTTGCAAGCGGCTCCTGGGTTTGCCGGTGGAACGACTCGTTCCAGAGGGCGAAGAGCATGGCGCCCTTGAGGACGAAACGCAGACGGTGGGGGGAGCGGCCAAGACGGAAGAGGAATCGCTCGACCGCGTACCTCCAGAGGAGGAACTGAAAATCCTCACCCGTCTCCCGGCTGCGAGCGAGCAGCCGGGCGCGGACAGAAGCGCCGACGTTCTTGAGCGGACGTGTCGTCACGATAGAACCGCTTCGACGTAGGGTTCGAGGACCGTGCGGGCCCGGCAGACGCTGGCGGCGCGCATGATCTCGTCGACCGTGGTGAGCCGCTGGCGCAGGGCGTCGCGGAGCGCCTCGAGTGCGGTGTCGAGACCGAACTTGTTGCGGTATCGGAAGCAGTCGACGACCGTGCGGGCCGGCGACGTGATCGAAACCGGCACCCCGAGCATCCGGCGGCGAACGACGCCGTAGGTGAGCATCGCCTTCGAGAAGCGGACGACCCGAACCTGCGCCGGCGTTCGAGCGGGCCGGCGGGCCTTGCGGTCGATGGCGATCCAGACTTCGTGCGGGGACTCGGTTCCGATCTCGTGAACGCGGAGCGCCGTCATCAGGCAGACGACCGCGTGCGGCACGGCAGCAGCTACCATGGCGACGGTCTCCAGTTCCGTCGGCTTGAGGCGCCCCCAGTTTTCTTGGACACGGATTAAGGGAGAATCCGATGTCACAGGAGGTAGGGGGCATGGCTCGGTCGAGACGGACGGAGGGAGCCCGGAGGGCGACCGGAGTCAGCGCCGACGGCGCGGCGGTTGGGTTGGGGGCCTTGGCGCTCGGCCAGCGGTGGAGCGCAAGCCGGAAACGGGACGTGGTGTTGCGGCTGCTGCGCGGCGAGTCGCTGGATGCGGTCTCGCGAGAAGTCGGGGTGGAGGTCTATCGCCTGGAGGCGTGGAAGGCCCGGGCGCTGGCCGGTCTCGAGCTCGGTCTGAAGGCGCAGGCCGGTGAGCCACTGGCCGCCGAGTTGGATGCTGCCAAGCGACACATTGGCGAGCTGTCGATGGAGAACGAGCTGTTGCGGGAGCGTGCCCGTGGAGCGGAGCGTCGCCTCCCTTTGGCGACGCGGAGGTCGCGACGATGAGCGCAACGACCTCCGCGACGACGGGGCGGCGCTATCAGCCCGTGGAAGAAGTCTGTTCGCTGAGCCCCGCTGTTCAGGCAACTTGGCGATGAGCGATTGAGCCGACGAGCGCCGTCGGGGTCCATTTTAACCCCCAAGCGCGCCTCAGACGCCCCCAGCGGTCGATCAGACGCCCGATCAAGCGGCAAATCGCCGAAACAGCCCGCCCCTGCAGGCTCCGGGGCGTACCGACGCCGGTCTGGCGGCGCAGGAGCAGTCCGATGTTGCAGGCGGCCGCCTGGATCAGCACGCGCTTGCGGACATTCTCGTGACCGCGCACCCACACGCGACGCATACCGCCCGTCTCATACAGGTGCGCGAAAGTCCGCTCCACCACCTCGCCCCGGCACCGTTGCAGGCGACGACCCCGCCGCCCGCGCACACGACGCCGGTTCCCATACAGAGCCTTCTGTGCAGCAGCCTTCTCCGGCGGCTTCTCTCCCGTCTTCTTGTCCTGCCAGCAGCGCCGGCCGCGCTCCGGCTCCGATACGTGACTCCGAACCCCTATCGTGTCGAGCGCCACCAGCGTCGCGTCGCTGTGATAGCCCTTGTCGGCCACCACCTCTTCGACCCCCACGCCGTTCGGCTGCACCGCTTCAACCTGCTCGGCCGCCATGATCAGCGTCTCCGGCAGCGTCGCCGTGTCACCATCCGATGCATCCTGCACCGTCACCGCGACGATGGCCCCCGTGTCCATGTCGACCCCGTGCTCGGCGTTGTGGGCCAGGTGCGTCCGACCGTCCTTCATCTTCGCGATCTTCGCGTCCGGGTCCTGCGGCGATTTCCACTCCTTGTTCGACGTTTTCTTGTTCTTCCGCGAACGGTCGAACCGAGCCAGCTCCGCCCGCGTCGGCGTCTCAACACCCGACGCCTCCGCCAACCGCCGAATGAACGCCTCGTGGGATTCTCCCGTGTCCCGCCGCTCGATACTCCGCATCGCCGCGTTCGCTTCCAGCGTCGTCGCGTCAATGCCGACCGTCTTCCCCCGAACCAGACCCGCTGCGGACAGCCGCTCCAGAACCCACGTGAACACTGCCTCATGGGTCTCTACGTCGATCCGCCGCCGCGTGCGCGACAGCGTCGAGTGATCCGGCGCCGCCGCGGTCAACTCCAGGTCCAGGAACGACCGCAGACTCAGCGAATCGGCCACCCGCCACGCAATCCCCCGCTCCGACGACAACCCCTCGAAATAGCCGATGAACAGCATCCGGAAATACCGACCCGGACGCAGACTCGGACGGCCCAGCCTGTCCGCGTAGAAAGCCGCGCACAACTCCTCGACGAACGCATCGAATCCGGAATCCGCCAGGACCCGGTTCAGCCGCTCGAAGTAAGGATGCCCGTCGCTCGTCGGAAGGTCCGCCGTGTCCACCCACATCGGCGACGCCTGGCGCGCCGCCGGTTTCTTGCCCATCGCCATGGCCGTTCAGTGTACGGGCTCGATCGCGCCGGGGCCAGGCCGGATCCGCGACTTTCGCCACAGGCTGCTATGGTCTCGAGCGGGTGTGTCGACTGTGGGAACGGTCGCGCTCGGCGCTCTACGCGCGGCGGGCTCGTTTGCAGCGCCCAGCGCGGGGTGCTGGCCTGGGGCGCCGCGGGCCGACGCCCGCGCTGTCGGATGCGCAGTTGCTGGCGGCCATTCGTAGCGACCTGGCCCGCTCCCCGTTCCGGGGCGAGGGCCATCGCAAGGTCCACGCGCGGCTGCGGATCCTCGACGGGGTGTGGGTCTCGCGGACGCGAGTGTTGCGCGTGATGCGCGCGAAGGGGTTGCTCTCGCCCCACCGCGGGCGGCAGGCTGACTCGAGGGCGCACGACGGCACGATTGTCACCTCGGCGCCCAACGTCATGTGGGGTACCGACGGCGTGCGGGTGTTCACGGCCGACGACGGCTGGGTCTGGACCTTCGCGGCGGTGGACCACTGGAACGCCGAGTGCGTGGGCTGGCACGTGTGCAAGGTGGGGAGCCGTTTCGCGGCCCTCGAGCCGGTCGCGCAAGGGCTCCGGCGACTCTACGGTTCGGTCGAGGCGGACGTGGCCCGCGGGCTGGCGCTGCGGATGGACCACGGCAGCCAGTATCTGTCGGACCACTTCCTCAACCAGCTTCGGTACTGGGGCATCCACCCCAGCTTCGGCTTCCTCGAAGAGCCGGAAACCAACGGGGTCGTCGAGCGCTGGAATCGCACGCTCAAGGAGCAAGCAGTCTACGGCCGGGTCTTTCGAAACTTGGCCGACGTGCGCGCCGCCGTCGCCAGGTTCGTCGAACGCTACAATCAGTGCTGGCGCCTCGAGAAGCTGGCGTATCGCACGCCGCTCGAAGCGCGCCATGAACACGAGCTGCGTCAAGCCGCGTAGCGTAAACGTGTGTCCAAGAAACCGGGTGCGGTACAACTAATGCCCTCCTTAATATCAGCGCTTCGAGCAGATCGTTCTCGAGAATCCGCCAGCGAATCTCACTCTCGCCGCTGCCGGCGTCGCCGGTGAAGAGCGGCGACCCGTTCATGATGATGGCCACCCGCGAACCGCCCTGGGCGGGCTCCTTGACGTGCGCGAGCATGTGCTGCAGGAACAGGAGCTGCCCGTCGCTGATCCGCGGCAGGCCCGGCCCGAAGCGCCCGGCGGCGCCCCGGTCGTGCTCGTTCTGCACGGCGTCCTGATCGCGCTTCCAGTCCTTGCCGTAGGGTGGATTGGCGATCATGTAATCGAAGGAGCCAGCGGCGTGCCGGTCGTTCGAGAGCGTGCTCCCGAAGAGGATGTTCTCCGCATCGCGGCCGTCTTCGGACTTCATAAAGAGGTCCGACTTGCAGATGGCGAAGGTCTCCGGGTTCACCTCCTGGCCGAACAGGTGGGTGTCGGCGTCCGGGTTCACGGCATCGCCGCAGCGTTCGCCGTCGCGGGTCTCTCCGGCGGTGATGTGCTCCTTGGCGATGGTGAGCATGCCGCCCGAGCCGCAGCACGGGTCGTAGACGCTGAGCACGACACCCTTCGTGCGCAGCTGTCTTTCGTCGCCGGCCAGCAACAGGTCGACCATGAGGTGGACGACGTCGCGGGGGGTGAAGTGCTCGCCGGGGTTCTCGTTCAGTGCCTCGTTGAACTTCCGGATGAGCTCCTCGAAGATGGTGCCCATCGTGGCGTTGTCGACCGCGTCCGGGTGCAGGTTCACCCGCGGATCGCCGAAGCGCTGCACGACCAGGAACAGCAGACCCGCCTCGTCGAGCTTCGCGATGGTGTTGTCGAAGTCGAACTTCTCGAGCACCTCGCGCATGTTGGGGCTGAACCCGGCGATGTAGTTCCGCAGGTTCTGCGCGATGTGGGGCGCGTCGGCGAGCAGCTTCTCCAAGTCGTAGCGCGACGTGTTGTAGAAGGCGAAGCCGGAGGCGCGCCGCAGCTGCGGGTCGAGGTTGTCGAGCTTGCCCTTGAACCGCGCCTGAACCTTCAGCACCTTCGTCTTGGTGGGGGCCAGCACGCAGTCGAGCCGGCGCAGCACGGTGAGCGGCAGGATCACGTCCTGGTACTTGCTGCGCTTGAACGTGTCGCGGATGAGGTCCGCCACGCCCCAGATGAAGCTGACGATCTGGCTGTGGTTCATGTTTCGCCCGTTCCGAAGTTGATCACCAGACGCGTGGCGGCTGGAGCAGCACGCGGACCGGCGGTCGCCACACCGGTTGGGGGGGAATTCGAGTCGTCCGCTACGGCGGCACGTGAGGAGTCGATTTGGACGCGTATCGTCGCCAGCGCGATCCAACGGCCCGGGCCTGCGGCTCGTCAAGACGGGCCGCAGGCAGAGCGGCGCCCTTGAGCGACCCGAGCGCCTATCGGAGGGCGACTCCGACGAGTCGAGGCGGCTGCGGGTCTGGCCGGCCCGCGGCGCCTTTAACGCGCGGCTGTCTCCCGCTCAACCGCCCGCGCGCCGGCGAGGATCCCCTCCATGCCGTAGTTGCCTTCGTGGCAGGCGAACTCGTACAGGTCGCCGTCCATCGGCGTCATCGTGATCGAGGCTGTCCACGGTCTCGCGTAGGTGGCCGGGTCGGAAACCGTGTAGACGTACTCGAGCGTGTCGGTGCCGGTACGGGTGAACCGCTCGACGAGATGCATGCCGTCGGCGGAGCCCTGGTAGGCAGCCTTGCCGTTGAAATTGGTCGTCTCGACGACCAGCGTGTCGCCTTCCCACCGCCCGCGGGAATCGCCCATCCACTGTCGGATGGCGTCGGCGATCAGCGGCCGGCCGTCCATCGGAATGACGCGTGCGTCGTGGATCTGCTCGGTCCAGACGACGACGTAGCCGGGCGTCTGGAAGAGCCACAGGTGGTTATTGTAGCCGCCGGCGGACATGGGCGGTCCCGCCTTCGTGTGGTGCGCGCAGCGCTCGCCGGGCGTGCGGTCCTCAGGACCGTGGGCGGGACGGCGGAGCAGGGCTCGGCGGGCTTCCAGCCGTGCGCGCCCCTCCGGGGTGAACGGAATGCGGCCGTCCGGCGGATCGACGATGAGCGACGTGCGCCCGGTCGACTCGCCCCGGTCGAACCAGAATGCGTTGTAGGCACCCGTGTCGCCGGGCGGCGGCGGCTCGTCGCCGCGGGTGAGCGCGTCCTGGTTGAGCGTGGCGATTTCGGTGTCCGTCAGCCGGTCCCGCCCCGCGTACCGCTCGGGCCGCTCCAGCGGCGTGATCGTCGCGAACGACCAGACGCCCTGGAGATCCGGGTCGCCCCACGCCGTCCGGGACGCCGTCCAGCCGTCCGGCGCGGCCGCCTGCGTCTGGCCCGCGGCCCCCGCAGGCGCCAGCCACGCCGCCCCGATCACTAGGCACCACGCCGAGAGACTTTGACGTGTCATCTTCATACCTCCCGATGTTCATCAGCGGGTGCCCGCCCGCACACCCGAAACAACGCCCGGACGTCGTCGACGAGCAGCTCCGGCTCCTCGCCGGCGGCGAAATGGCCGCTGGTCGGCATGAGGGTGAAGCCGGCGAGGTTGTAGCGCGCCTCGAGCCACCGCCGCGGCGTGAAGATGAGCTCCTTCGGAAACGCCGCGCAGGCGGTAGGCACCTTGACGCGCCCCGAGCCCGGCACGCTGCCGCCGTGCCGTCCCTCATGGTACTAATAGTAGCGCGCCACCGACGTCGCGGTCTGCGTGACCCAGTAGATCGTGATGGTCGTGAGCAGATCATCCTTGCTGAACTTCGTCTCGGGATCGCCGACGCAATCGCAGCAGCTCCGGTCGCATTCAATCCGACGACCGGCCTCATCTACTCGACGACGTGGCACGTGCCACGCATCCAGCAACTCCTCCCGGAGCCGCCGGAACGGGTCCTCGGGGCCAGCTCCACGGGAGTCAGCAACCGCTTCCCGCCGGTCGAGCCGGGCGATCTGCTCGGTCACATCGTGGCAATCAATCCGCTGACCGGCGAGACGCTCTGGGAGTTCCAGACCGGCTCGAGCGTCAACGCGACCGCGATTACCTACACGTTGAACGGCCGGCAGCAGGTGACGGTCGCGTCGGGGCTCGGGGGCGGTCTCGCCAACCGGTACGCGCGCGGTCTGGTGCCTGCCGGCGGCTCGATCTGGACGTTCGCGCTGATGCCCAAGTAGCCCCGGCGCCCGGCGCCGGCCGCAGCCGCGGCATGCGCGCCGCCATCGTCTCGACCGAGCCGGAGCCGATCCTCGTCTGCGTCGACCGCGACGGCAGCGGGACGTCCACGCTGGTCGCTGCCGTCGATCTCTACGCGAACCTCGTGCGGGTCGAGGCGGACGCCCGCGCCGGCCTGCTACGGGCGCGTAGCAACCCGATGCAGCGCGGATAGCCGACCGCCTCCCTTCGTGCTACGCCATTCGAGACACGCAGCCGACCCGTGATTCCGGTGATGCGCATCCCCGCGGAGTACGGCATCATGAGACGCGGCAGCCTGCGGGGCAGGCAGGGGGCCATGAGCTGCGTGCGGTGACCCCGGATTGGAAGGGAGCGAACGCCATGCTGAAGACACTGACCCCGGCGTGTGCGGGCACCGTCGTCGTACTCCTGTGGCTTTCCGGAGGCGGTCCGGCGGGACCCTGGGTGGAGATCGAGCTGGCCGCGGCCGGGCAGGATCAGGAATTCGTACCGATCACCGATGAGATGCTCCGCGATCCGGATCCCGCGGACTGGCTGATGGGCACCTACGACTTCCAGGCCTTTAGCCCGCTCGATCTCACACGCGAGAACGTCGCCAGCTCCGGCTCGCCTGGATGCGCGCGATGGACGAGGGGGACCAGGAGATCCGGCCGCTGGTCTACGACGGCGTGATGTACATCGCCAACCCCGGCTCCGATCACCTGCACTGGCTGATGGCATACCGCACCTACGACTTCCAGGCCTTTAGCCCGCTCGATCGATCACACGCGAGAACGTCGGCCAGCTCCGGCTCGCCTGGATGCGCGCGATGGACGAGGGGGACCAGGAGATCCGGCCGCTGGTCTACGACGGCGTGATGTACATCGCCAACCCCGGCTCCGATCACCTGCAGGCTATCGACGCCACCACCGGCGACCTGATCTGGGACTATGTGCGCGAGCTCCCCGCCGACCTGCGCCAGTACGCGCGGGTCGGCGGTCGCACGCGCCACCTGGCGCTGTACGGCAGCCACGTGTATCACCTGACGGCGGACGCGCACATCATCGCGGTCGACGCCCGCACCGGCGAGCTGGCCTGGGAGTCGCGCACGGCGGACTACCGCGAGGGGATCAGCCACTCCTCCGGCGCGATGATCATCAACGGGAACGTGGTCAGCGGACGCACCTGCAGCTCCTCCAGCCTGGAGGCCCGCTGCTTCGTGGCCGCCCACGACGCGGACTCCGGAACCGAGCGCTGGCGGACCTATACCGCGGCCGGGGCCGACGACCCGGGCGGCGAGACCTGGGGCACGCTGCCCACCGCCCGCCGGGTCCACGTCTCCCCGTGGGGCGTCCCCGGCAGCTACGACCCGGAGCTGAACCGCGTCTTCTGGGGCGTCGCAGTACCGCTGCCCTTTCCCCGGCTCGTGCGGCGCGGAACCTGGGACGTCGGCGATCGCTCGCCGTGCGAGCTGTACTCCAACTCGACCCTCGCCATGAACGCCGACACGGGCGCCATCGACTGGTACTATCAGTACCTGCCGTGCGACGACTGGGATCAGGACTTCGTGCAGGAACGCACCCTCATCGACACGGTGGTCAACCCGGATCCGGAGGCGGTCCGCTGGATCAATCCGAAGCTGGCCGGAACGGCGGAGGAGCGCAAGGTGGTCGTGGTCCTGGGTGAGCCGGGCGGCCTGTTCGTCAACGACCGCGAGACCGGGGAGTTCCTCTGGGCCGACCCGTTCCCGTTTGACAGCACCGAGCGGTTCGTGATTTCGGACGTCGACGTGGAGACCGGCACCACCTGCATCAACATGGACCTGGTGGCGCGCGAGGAGGGCGACCAGTTCATCATCTGCGGCCACAACGTGAAGGGCTGGTGGTCGTGGTCGTACAGCCCGGTGACCGGGATGCTCTATGTCCCGATCAACCGCTCCTGTCTGAACCAGACTACGAACTCCCGCACGATCTCGGGGGCCAGCCCGCGGTTCTCGATTCCCGATCCGGACATCGGGCCGGACGGCGACCTGACCGAGGTGCGGGCGATCGACATCTCGACCGGCCGCGAGGTGTGGCGCTACAGTCAGCGGGCCCCCAACGCCGGCACGACGCTCGCCACCGCGGGGAACGTGGTCTTCTTCGGCGATTCGTATCGGCGATTTCGGGCCTTCGACGCGGAGACCGGCGACGTGCTCTGGGAGACGATCCTGGGCAGCCAGATCAGCGGCTATCCGGTGAGCTACGCCGTCGACGGCCGGCAGTACCTGACGGTGCCGGTGGGCGGCGTCGGCAACCGGCTGCAAACCTACGCGCCGGAAATGGAGGCGCCGACCGGGAGCAACATGCTGGTGACGTTCACGTTGCCATAGGCGGGGGTATTGTCAGGTTGAGGCGACGAGTGGCAGAGTAGGCCGATGAGGAGCCAGTCGGCCAGCTATCACGGATATCGATTCCCGCCCGACCTCAATCAACCACGCGGTCTGGCTCTACCATCGGTTCTGCCTCAGCTTCCGCGATGTCGAAGATCTCCTCGCGCAGCGAGGCGTGACGGTCACCTACGAGACGATTCGGCAGTGGTGCCAGCGGTTCGGTCCGGTCTACGCGCTGCGGCTGCGGCGCCGGCCAGGGCCGCCAACAGTATCTGTGGCGCGCGGTCGACGAGGACGGTGACGTCCTGGACATCCTCGTGTAATCGCACCGGAATCGGCGAGCAGCCGTCCGATTCTTTCGGACGCTGCTGAAAGCCCAGGGCCGTGTCCCTCGACGACTGATCACCGACCAGCTGCGCTCCTACGCCGCCGCGGGCCGCACCGTGATGCCGTCCGTGGTCCACGTCACTGATCAGTACGCGAACAATCGAGCCGAGGTCTCCCACCAACCGACGCGTCAGCGGGAGCGCCAGATGCGGCGTTTCAAGTCGGCCGTTCAGCTCCAACGGTTCGCGTCGGTTCACGGTATCGTGCGGAATCTCTTCCGAGTCAGTCGACACCTCCTGCGGTCGGCTCACCACCGCCTGCTCCGCACCCGCGCGTTCGTTGAATGGGATGCGGTGACGTGCGCCTGCTGAAAACGATCGGGAGCGTCGATTTCACGGGGCAAGAGCGCGGTGGCTATTTCGGTGAACGTGAACGCAGATTCCGACGAACGTGAACGCCCGTCGGAGCGCAGCGACGTTCGTCAGTCAGTTTTCTCCCATCGGTGTCGTACGGGTCTTCGATATCCTACCCGTGGTGTTCGCGTTCGAGAGTACAGAAGAGAGTGCCTGTGGAGCGTGTGGGCGCCGTCTGCGGCGTCCAAACGATGTGGTAAACGCGCTGTCGATGACGACCCAGTTGCGCTGGGCGTGGCGCGCGCGTTTTCCACGCCGTGCCACGATCCATAGGCCGGCTGCCGGTCGCGTGCTCATGTCGTCTCCTTTGTCTTCTTCGGGCGGTTGTCCGGCGCGTCGTGTGTCCGTCGCATCGAGCGCCCCTTGAGCTCGATGCGGTGCGCGTCGTGGAGCAGGCGGTCGCAGATGGCGTCGGCCTGGTTGGGGTCGCCGATGACGGCGTGCCAGTCGGTCACGGGCAGTTGGCTGGCGATGAGCGTCGAGGCGCGTTCGGCGCGGTCCTCGATCACCTCGATGAGGTCTCGCCGCTCGGGGTCGCGCAGCGGCGCGAGCATCCAGTCGTCGATCGCGAGCAGGTCGAGCTTGGCCAGGCGGGCGAGCAGCCGGGTGTAGGAGCCGTCGCCGCGGCCGACGGCCAGCTCGTGCAGCAGGCGCGGCATGCGGACGTAGCGCGCGGCGAAGCCGCGACGGCACGCCCGTTCGACGAGGGCGCACGAGAGGAAGCTTTTGCCGATGCCGGTTGGGCCGACCAGGATCAAGTTGTGGCGTTCGGCGATCCACGCGCAGGTTCCCAGCGTGAGGACCTGCGGGCGGTTGAGTCGCCGGGGGTGGGTGAAGTCGACGGCCTCGAGCGTCGCCGCGTAGCGGAGCCTGGCCGTGCGGAGGCGCCGCTCGAGCTTGCGCTGCTCGCGGGCCGTCCACTCGGTGTCGACGAGCAGGCCGAAACGGTCCTCGAAGCTGAGCCCGGCGGCCTCGGCGGTCTTGAGCTGTTGCTGGAAGGCGTCGGCCATCGCGCCGAGCTTCATGGCGTTGAGCTTGTCGAGCGTCTGTTCGGTCAGCATCGGTCCTCCGTGGTCGCGGCGTAGTAGTCGGCGCCGCGGATATTGGCGTGCGTCGGCGGTTCGAGCGGCAGTCGCTCCTGGCCGGCGGTGAGGATGTTCCTGACGGTGTGGAAGCGGCACGAGCCGAGCGCCAGCGCGCGGGCACTCGCCGCCTCGAGCCGGCTGTTTCCGTAACGCCGCCCCAGCTGCATGATTCCCAGACAGGCGCGATAGCCCTGCTCGGGGTGCGGGCGGCTCTGCAGGATCCGGGTGACGAGCTGTCCGGTCGCCGGTCCAGCCTTCTCGGCCCAGCGGATGAGCCGCGACGGGGTCCACTCGGCATGCGCGCGGTGGGCGCTGGGCATGTGCTCGGCCACGGTGGACGGCTGACGGTCGTAGCGCCGCCGGTGCGATGCCACGCGCTTGTCGCGATGGAAGATCTCGACGGTGTGGGTGGTGTAGCGGACCTCGACCTGCTCGCGGACCAGTTGGTACGGGACGCTGTAGACGTGCCGGTCAACCTCGACGTGGTAGTCGATGTTGACGCGGCACAGCTTCCAGTGGGCCAGGACGTAGCGGGCGGTGGGCAGGGGCCGCAGCGCCGGGCGGTCGAGCTGCTCGTAGAGGGCGCGGCGGCTGACGCCGAGCTTCTTCATTGGCCGGTCGTTGAGTTCGTCGAGCCCGACGCGGATCGCCCGATTCAGCGCGCCGAGTTCGAAGAAGGTCTGGTCGCGGAGCCGGGCCAGGATCCATCTCTGGGCCACGAGCACACCGCTTTCGACGACCGCCTTGTCGCGTGGCTTTCTGGGGCGCGCCGGGACGACGACGGCGCCGTAGTGGGCGGCCAGGTCCTCGTAGCTGCGGTTGACGTCGGGCTCGTAGCGGCAGGGGCGGGTGATGGCGCTCTTGAGCTGGTCGGGGACCCACAGCGTGGTGGCGCCCCCGAAGTACTCCACCATGTGGAGGTGGGCGTTGACCCAGTCAGCCAGCTGCTGGGTCGCGGTCGCCTCGGCGTAAGTGAGGCTGCTGGCGCCCAGCACGGCGACGAACAGCTCGACAGGCCGCAGTTCACCCGTGCGCCGGTCGACCAGCGTCGGCCGCTTGCCCGAGAAGTCGATGAAGGTCTTCTCGCCGACGCGGTGCACTTGGCGCATCGACGGCCGCAGCCGCCGCGCCCACTGCCGGTAGATCTCGCAGAACTGCGTATAGCGGTAGCCGCTCTGATGGACCTGCGCGTACTCCTCCCAGAGCAGCTGCAGGGTGACGCCATTGCGCTTGAGCTCGCGGTGGATGTACGCGCAGTCGGGCCGGGCCCGGTCGCGCACCGGCGCGGGGCGAGGAAATAGACGCGCCTCGAGCGCCGCGTCGTCCAACTCGGCCGGCAACGGCCAGCCGAGCCCGCACTGTGCCGTCCTCCGCAGATACAGCGTGACCGTGCCCAGGCCGATTGCGCAGACCTGGGAGCCGCTTGCAAAACTCCCGGGGGATTGGGGTGGGCGCAGTCCTCAGCTCTCTTGGTGAACACGATTTGCCCTGGATCGTGGACTGGATATCTTGTCGGGAGAACCGGCGGCACGCCGGGAGGTAGAAGTCGGATGTTTCGACGTGTTCTCGACCGCGCGTTGGGACACCCGTGGGTGACTGACGCCCGTCGGGCGCCTCAGGGCGTTGCCGGCGGTGCACTGGTTATGTCACGAGGCGCACGAGCTGGTCGGCGGTGAGTGCGAGCACGCCGAACATGCAGTGGCACATTATTTTCGAGGCGCCACAGACCCGGACATGGCGACCGCCGAACTCGTCCTTGAGTCGGCCATTGACGCGCTCACCCGCCGTACGCTCGTTGTAGCGAGCCTGCTCGGGAAGCTGAAAGCGATACGCTGCAGGCGCCGGGCTTCGGTTCGCAATTCCTCCGCCAACGCCTTGTCGCGGCGGGGGTTGGTGTCAATCAACGGGACGTGGCCGAGTGAGCGGCTGTGCTGGCGGATCGGTTCCGCGTCGTAGGCGGCGTCCATCAGGTCATACAGATTGGTCGTTCGCTCGGCCGACAAGGTCGCCAGCGGAATGGCGGCTTGGCTGTCGTGCAGGGAGGCGGACGTCAGCAGGGTAGAGTCGACGACTGGCGCGGTGGCGGTAGGCGTAGGGGGTAGCTGTTCCCGGCAGCTTTCGCTGATGCCGGTGCCTCACTCCTCGCCATGGCTCCGTTTCCAGTCGCCGCTCATCGAACCGGACGGGCGGATTTCCCGCATCCGGCTCTCGGGCGAGATCATGCCTTCGCCCACGGAAAGCTCGCCGTTCGCGGAACAAGGCGGGTGAGCCCGTACTCTTGCCAGAGTCGCTCATCCGGGAAGCGCACGTATTTCCCTAACTGCACCTTGTGCTTGCGACAGAGCCACTGGCGCAGCCGCCGCGTCGCGTGCCGGTCAATCGCAGCGTAGGCCGGGCTGACCTGCCCCAGGGTGAAGTAGTTCGCCCAACCGGTCAACAGCCGATTGATGCGCGCTACCACCACCGGCGGCGATAGGGGCCCGTTACGCCGCGTAGTCAGTTCGCTCACGCGACGGCAGATGCTCTGGACGTTCGACTGACTCGGCCGCGTGCCGATATAGGCGCGCCCCGTGTCCCGCCGGTAGTTGCGCCCAATCCGGTCGCCGAGGAACGTCATCGACTCCTCCGGCAACCGGCAGCAGCGGGTCTTCTCGGCGTTCATCGGCAGCTTCAGACGCTCCAGCAGGGTTTCGACCGCGGCCAGCATCACCGCTGCCGGCGCTCGGCCGAGCACCGCAAGGTGAGTCGCCCGGGGGAATCTCACCCCCGGGCGCTCGCAGAACTGTACGTGAACGTCTCCGCTCATACAGCTCCCATCATCCAGCCGAGCGTCAGCCCCAGCAGATGCCAGTGGGCGAACAGCCATCGACCACCGAGCCAGTGAATGGCGCGGCGGCGATGGCGCCGGAGCCTCTTGTATTTCCGCATGGCCCATCGAACCAACAGGCAGTGGCGAAAGACCGAATACAGGGCCGACTTGTAGAAACGGCCGTAGAATTGAATCCAGCCACGAAGGCTTCCACATGCGGGCCAGGTCGTCGATGGCCTTGTCGCTGCGCCGAGGGAGGTGCCAACGTCGCATCTTCTGCCGCATCCGTGTCGCCGCCGCATTGCTCACCGCCGGTATGAAGCTGATGAAGTACTGACCCCATCGATTCTTTGCCCAGTATCCCAGGAAGGTGAACTGCTCCGTGGGATACTGCCCCGGCCGGTCGTCATCCTTGCAGTAGACGATACGCGTCTTCTCCGGATGTACTTCCAGCCGGATTGCGCCGACGCCGTTTGATGTGCGCCAGGACCGCGTCTCCGTCCGACAGTGCGCGACGGCATCCGCATACCTCTCGAACGGAACGTCCGGGACCGCATCCAGTCGTCGAACGCGAGGTGCAGATATTGGCCAGGAGCGGGCTCGCGGCCCCCTTGGGGCGATCGTGCGCGGTACCAGGGTTCCGCCCGGGGGAATCTCACCCCCGGGCGCTCGCAGAACTGCACGTGAACGTCTCCGCTCATACAGCTCCCATCATCCAGCCGCCGGCGTCAGCCCCAGCAGATGCCAGTGGGCGAACAGCCGGGGCGCGCGACGCGCAAGACCACCGAGCCAGTGAATGGCGCGGCGGCGATGGCGCCGGAGCCTCTTGTATTTCCGCATGGCCCATCGAACCAACAGGTCGTTGAAGTGGCGAAAGACCGAATACAGGGCCGACTTGTAGAAACGGCCGTAGAATTGAATCCAGCCACGAAGGACAGGATTCCACATGCGGGCCAGGTCGTCGATGGCCTTGTCGCTGCGCCGAGGGAGGTGCCAACGTCGCATCTTCTGCCGCATCCGTGTCGCCGCCGCATTGCTCACCGCCGGTATGAAGCTGATGAAGTACTGACCCCATCGATTCTTTGCCCGACGAGAGCGAAACGTGTATCCCAGGAAGGTGAACTGCTCCGTGGGATACTGCCCCGGCCGGTCGTCATCCTTGCAGTAGACGATACGCGTCTTCTCCGGATGTACTTCCAGCCGGCATTGCGCCAGACGACGTTTGATGTGCGCCAGGACCTGCTGCGCCTGCGTCTCCGTCCGACAGTGCGCGACGATATCATCCGCATACCTCTCGAACGGAACGTCCGGGTGCGTTGACCGCATCCAGTCGTCGAACGCGAGGTGCAAGAAGATATTGGCCAGGAGCGGGCTCGCGACGCCCCCTTGGGGCGTTCCCATCGTGCGCGGTACCAGGGTTCCGTCTTCCTGCTGCATGGGAGCGGTCAGCCACCGCTGCACATAGAGCAGAATCCACCGGCACCGGGTGTACTTCCTGGCCGCACGCATGACGAGCGCGTGGTCCAGGTTGTCAAAGAAGCCGCGGATATCCAGATCGATCACCCAGTCATAACGCCAGCATCGCTGCCGGGCCGTCGTGAGTGCGTCGATCGCGGACTTCCGCGGGCGATACCCATACGAATCGGGATGGAACTGTGGCTCCACGTCCGGTTCCAGGTACATCTTGACCACCGTCTGGGCAATTCTGTCGGCGACAGTGGGAATGCCCAAGCGTCGCTCGCTTCCGTCCTTCTTCGGTATCCCAACCGACCGGACCGGAGGCGGGAAGTACGTGCCCGACGACATCCGATTCCAAATCTTATAGAGATTGTTCTTCAGGTCCTGCTCGAACATCTCGACAGACTCAGCATCGACGCCAGCTGCTCCGTGGTTCGCCTTGACCCGAGTGTAGGCCTCCCAAACCACCCACTTGGAAATACGAAACGGCTTCGCGTGGCTCGACGGCTCCTCCCGCTCGCGCGGTTGACCGTCGGGACACGCTGGATGACGCGACCCCTTTGCTCCATCGAATTTCCTCGACTTCATCGCTCGTACGGGTCGCTCCGCCCCTGTGCCTCGCATCGGGCTTCTCATCCTTGGGGGTCGGCCCCTTGGACTTCTCCCTTCGCATCGAGGCGACAGGTTCCCACGTTCCGCACAAGGGCCTGGTGCAGGGTCACGCCACCTTTATGCCGGGTGCCGCCCAGCCAAGCTGCAGGCTCCCGCTGGACTTGTCCCGGGTTAACGACTCGCCCCGGTTTCGACACCGTCCCTACGCTTTCGACACGTTGCCGGTGGTTCATTCACTTCGTCTCCCTGCACCCTACCTGGCGCGGTCGCGCCGCGCCGTTTCCGTGACGCTTACCACCTCGGCTCTTGACCGAGGCAGCGCACGGCGGTTTGGAGCCTCCCCCTGCCGGGCGGCTCCGAGGGGCCTGCCCTCATCCCTCATGCAGCATGGCTGCAGCTAGGTGGCCATCTCGGCCTCCTTTCCGCGCCTTCGTGGCGCACAGTCGTCTGCGTAGTTGACGATTTCCGCCTCGAAGCGCCGGGCGTAGCCCATTACCTTCCAGCCCAGAATGAAGCGACGCATGTAGACGTTGCTGAACAGCGGTGAACTTACTCCCCGAACGCAAAAGATAACTTCGAGGGTCCGCGGCGTTGTCGGCGTCGTTGTTCGGTCCGCCACCGTTCGTTGGCGGTGGCCCCGAGGGTACGGGAATGCAGTGGCGGATCACGATCTTGTCGTCATTGACGAGGACCTCCTTGACGATGAGGCGCACGATTCGCTGCCGCTCCACGATGTCGAGCGTCTCGGCCGTCGCGCGCAGGCGCGTGAGAAACGCCGACAGGGTCTCGGCCAAGCGCAGATGCGCGGCGCGCTCGCGAGTCTGCTCGACCAAAGCGTTCAACTCGTAGCGTAGCGTCTGCTCACGTTGACGCAGCAACGGCATCCGCTCACGTAGCTGCTCGAGCGACAGCAGATCCTCCTGGTAGGCGGTGAGCAGCCGTTCCATGCTCTTCCCGACTCGAGTGAGAACGGCGGAGCAAAAATAGACCACAGCGCGGCGGTGTGTGACGTGGTCCCGGTGGTTTGGACAACTCGAGGGCTTGGTTAAGGTGTATTCCGATTGCGAAAGCACGCCCTCGTCGTCCTCGGCTCCTGCACTGACCGGCGGCTGCCACGGTTGGCACGAGGCCGGTTCGTATCCGGTTATCGATGATGATGATGCGCTGTGGAACTGTGGGAATCTCGCGGCCGGTGCGCAGGCATGGGCGGCGGCGCTCGCCCGCGAGATTTCCAACGGCCTGTGGGTGCCCGCCTCGCCTCCCTCCGGATTCAGCGCGACGGTGAGCGGGCGTCCACAGGCCGGGCAGGTCCACAGCGCCGGGTGGGACATGGTGCTCGGTCCGCTCATGCGCTGACGGCTTCCTCCTTCTCGATGAACTGGAACGGTGCTGGAGCCGGTCAACGAACGGCTCACCGACGTGGTCCGGTTCTCCGGAAAGGTCCCGGACTTGGTCAAGGTGGACCCCGGTTGGTAAATCACGCCCCGCGTCGTCCCTTGCCTCCCATGCGCGCCGGCGGCTGGCACGGTCGTCACGGCGTCGGTCGTGGCCGCGATGCCCGCCGTGGTGGTCCCACGCCCCGCTGCCCGCGTGTTCACGCCGCCCGCTCCTCGCGGTAGGCTTCGGCCGGCGTGCGTCCGCCGAGCGCCGAGTGCGGACGCACGTCGCTGTAAAATGTCATCCATTCCGAGATCACCTGCTCGGCCGCAAACCCGTCCGCCAGCTCGTGAAGATACACCGCTTCATACTTCAGCGACCGCCAGAGCCGCTCGATGAAGACGTTATCCAGGCACCGACCGCGGCCGTCCATCGAGCACCGCGCGCCCGCAGCCTGGACACGGTCGGTGAACGCCGCGCTCGTAAACTGCGACCCCTGGTCGGTGTTGAAGATGCCGGGCGTCCGCGTCTGCAGCGCCGCCTCCAGCGCCTCGACGCAGAAGCTGCTATCCATCGTGTTCGACAGCCGCCACGACAGCACATGTCGGCATGATCGGCCCAGTCCATGATGCACCGACCGCGGCCGCGACCAGGTCCACAGAAAGCCGGTCGTCACCGGGATGTACGTGATGTCCGCGCACCACACCTGGTCCGGACGGTCGATCTTCAGTTCGCGCAGCAGGTACGGGTAGACGTGGTGATCCGGCTGCGCGTCGCTCGTGCGCGGCTTGCGGTAGATCGCCTCCAGGCCCATCAGGCGCATCAGGCGCCGGACTCGAAGGCGCCCCGCCGCCACGCCCTCGCGCCGCAGGTGGCCCGCCATCTGCCGACTGCCGTAGAACGGGTACTGGAGCGACAAGGCGTCCATCCGCCGCATCAACGCCAGGTTCTCCGCGCTCTCTCCCCGCGGCGCGTAGTACACCGATGAGCGGCTGATGCTCAGCAGCACGCATTGGCGCCTGATGCTCAACGCGCCGTCCCGGTCGACCAGGTTCCACCGCGCCGGCCGGCTCAGCGCTGCAACCCCCGCTGAAAAAAATCCCGTTCCATCGTCAACTCGCCGATCTTCGCGTGCAGGTCGCGGATCGTCGCCTCGTGCTCCGACGGGCCGGGCGATCCGCCGCGGGCGAACACCTCGTCCAACCCCTCGACCGCCTGCCGCTTCCAGGTGCCCACCTGGTTCGGATGGACCTCGTGCTTGGCCGCGATCGCCTGCACCGTTCGGTCCCCCCGCAACGCCTCGAGCGCCACCCGTTTCTTGAAGTCCGCCGTGAACCGGCGGCGCCGTTTCGTCATCATCCCAGTGCCTCCCCAAGGCCCTGGAATACACCTTAGCCGGTTGTCCGAAAAACCGAGACCACCTCACCCCGCTTGTACGGCTGTCCGCCCTTCGGGTTCCGATCCTGGCCCGGCTGCCGCCCGCCCGCGTCGTCCGCCGCCCGCTGTGCCGCCTCCAGCCGCTCCTTCGCCGCCCGGATCGCCGCCAGGCGATCCTCCCGGCGGCGCAACTCCGACGGCAGCTCGTCGCCGCGTGCGTCCGGCCCAAAGCGCTTATCCTCAGCCGCGTCGGCGTCGCGTGCCGCCCGCACCAGCGCGTCAATCTCACCGGCCAAGCGCCGCTCTTCCTCCTGCATCCGACCGTAGCTCATCGCCTTGTGCTTGCTCGCGTTCGCACGAACCTTCGTGCCGTCGATCGACAGCTTGCCAAAGCGCGCCAACCCCAATTCCCGCGCCAGACGCACCACCTCGACAAACAGCGCCTTGAAGTCCTCCAGGTGCCGACGCCGAAACTCGCAAACCGTCCGGTGCTGCGGAAAGTTGCCGGCCGCCAGCACCCGGAACGCCACGTCCTCCTCCAGCCTCCTCGCAATCCCCCGCGACGAAAACACCCCCGTCGCGTAGGCGTAGAGCAGCACCTTCACCATCATCCGCGGCGCATACGGCGCGTTGCGCCGACCATCCCCCGCATACGCGGCATAGAACGCCGTCAGGTCCAGGCCGTCTACCAGATCGCTGATGTGGTGCGCCAAATGGCCCTCCGGCAACCACGCCCGCACGTCGGGCGGCAACAGCAGCGATTGGTCCGGTGCGTAGCGGCGAAAAGTCGTCGACATCAAGTCCTTCCGGCGTCCGATCTCGCCTGCGATTGTCGCACCGTTTTCTGCGGCGCAGACTCCTAGCCCACGTTTAACAAGATGGCCGGTCATTTTGCCGATTTGCACGGCATTTCGAGCGTCTCATCTCCGTAAGTTATTAATTCCACAGGGCCGGGGTCTGGTTTCGCTAAATGTAGTGCCATAATCGTGTCGGCATGGTTGCGCTGTAGCGGGTCCACCCGCTATCGTGGCCCGTATGTTCGTTCGGCGCACCCAAACCCGGCGGACCGAGGACGGACAGCCCTACTACTCCCATCGCCTCGTCCACTCCGAGCGCGTCGGAAGCACCGTCCGTCAGCGCACGCTGCTCAATCTCGGAAGACACTTTGACATCCCCCGGGCACAGTGGCCGCTGTTGTGCATCCGCATCGACGACGTCTTGTCCGGCCAGGCGCCCCTGGTGGCCGATTGCCCGCCCGCCGTCGAACACGAGGCGCAGCGGATCGCGGCGCAGTTGGTCGCCCGCGGCGCACCGGGGGACGCGACGGCCGCCGGACCGGCAGACGTGCAACGGGTCGATGTCGACTCGCTGCGCCTGGTCCGCCCCCGTAGCGTCGGGGTGGAGCAGGTGGGCCTGTGGGCGCTGGAGCAATTGGGGCTGCCGACCCTGCTGGCCGACTTGGGCGTCAACGGCGCGTTGCGCGCGGCGGCGGCCGGGGCCCTCGTCGGGCGCCTGGCCCAGCCGGCATCGGAGCGCGCGACGCACCGCTGGCTGCAAGCGCGTAGCGGCCTCGGGGAGTTGCTCGGTGTCGACTTCGAGACCGTCAGTGCGATGCAGCTCTACCGCGCCTCGGACGCGTTGGTGAAGCATCGCGAGGCGGTCGAGGCGCACCTGTTCGACCGGGCCCTCGGGCTGTTCGACCTGCAGCCGACCGTGACCCTCTACGACCTGACCAACACCTATTTCGAGGGTGAGGCGAGCGAGCAGCCGCAGGCACAGCGCGGGCACTCGAAAGAGAAACGCAGTGATTGCCCGTTGTTGACCCTGGGGCTGATGCTCGACGCCAGCGGCTTCGTGCGCCGCTCGCAACTGTTCGCCGGCAACATCCGCGAGCACTGGACGCTGGCCGGCATGATCGAGGCGCTGCGGGCGCCGGCCGGCGCCCTGGTGGTGATGGACCGCGGTGTCGCCACCGACGCCTGCATCACGTGGCTGCGGGAGCACGGCTACCGCTATCTGGTCGTCAGCCGGGAACGCCACCGGCAATTCGATGCCGATGCCGCCGTGTCGGTCCGCACCCAGTCAAACCAGACCGTGCATCTGCACAAGGTCGTCTCCACCGACCCCGACGAGGTGCGCCTGTACTGCTACTCCGAGGAGCGAGCGGAGAAGGAACGAGGCATCGTCGAGCGCTTCGCCACCCGCTTCGAGGCCGCGCTCACCAAACTCAACGACGGGCTGGCGCGCCCCCGCGCCCACAAGCGCCTCGCCCAGGTCTGGCAGCGCATCGGGCGCTTGAAAGCACAGCACTCCCGCGCCGCCGCGCACTACCAGATCGCCGTCACCGCCGACGAGGCCGGCAACAAAGCCGTCGCCGTCACCTGGTCCCGCCGCCCGCAGGACGGCTCGATGGCCACCCATCCCGGCGTCTACTGCCTGCGCAGCAGCGAAACCGACTGGGACGAAGACGCCTTGTGGCGAACCTACACCACGCTCACCGACGTCGAAGCCGTCTTCCGCTCGCTCAAGTCCGAACTCGGCCTGCGTCCCATCTACCACCACAAACCGCGGCGGGCCGACGGCCACCTGTTCCTCACCGTCATCGCCTACCAGCTCGTGCAGGTCATTCGCACCCGCCTGCGTGCGCACGGCGACCACGCCAGCTGGTCCACCCTACGCCGCATCCTCGACGGCCAGCAGCGCGTCACCGCCACCTTCCGGCGGCCGGACGGGCGCACCCTGCACGTGTGCACGACCACGCAAGCCGAACCCGAACAGCGGGCCATCTACGACGCGCTCGGCGTCGACCCGCAGCCGGGCGGCGTCCGAAAAACGATCATCTGACCGACCTCTTCCCCGGTTGACGCGCGCTTGTAGTGCCACTTGCGCCATTCGACCGGCGTAAACTACTGATTCTAAAATGCCTTGGCTATGCCGTTGTTAAACTTGGGCTAGGAGCAGCGCCGCGACCTGCGCGAGGCGCTGCTCGGCGACGAGCCGGTCCGGCGACGAGCCGGAGCGCGCCCCAGGCGAGCCGGGCGATCCCCAGCGCGAGCATCGTGCCGGGGACGGCCAGCGCCCCGACCGGTTCTGTCACGTGCGGCGGTTCCTGGGAGGACGTCGCTACCCGCCGTCCAGCGACGTGCGTCCCGCGGGCCGGCCGACCATGGCGGGGCCGTAGAAGATCGCGTTGAACAGCAGCTTGAACGTACCCCAGGTCTGCCCGCGGTGCTGCACCCGGAAAGTGTGCAGGATGACGCGTCCCCTGCCCAGGGAGACCTCCATGACGGCGCCCGTGCCGTGGAGCCGCTCCTCGCCGATCAGCCAGCCGCTGCGGCGCAACGGCCCGTCCGGATACCGTGCGACCGTGCTGACCTCGACGTTCGGGTTGGCGCGGGTCGGCCGGTACCCGCCGTTGGCGACGAACATCGCGTCGGCGACAGGCGGCATGCCGTACCCGAGCGGATGCGTCGTGTCGATGCTCACGCGCAGGATCGATCCGGGGCAGTAGAAGGCATCGTCGGAGAGTCCGCGGACCACGTTTGCCAGCGGCACCCCGAGGTGCTCGATGGCGAAGGCCGCGGCGTTGCCGAGGGTGATCAGCGTCCCGCCGTCACGCACGAAGCGCACGAGGTTGTGGACGCCTTGGGCGCCGATGCCGCCGCGGTACTCCGGGCGCACGTTCGGTCCCAGCAAGCCCTGAATCAGCGCAACCGAGCTCGTCTCCGGCAGGACGATGACATCGAAGCGGTCGTGCAGCCCGGATGTGCGGAGCTCGCCGCTTCGCACGCGGGTGTACCGGAACTCCTGCTGTTCGAGCACCCAGCGGGTCCAGCCGGCATCGATGTTGCCGCCCCAGGGTTCGAAGACCGCGAGCCGCGGCGCGTGTATCCGCAACCCGCCGAGGTCGTCGGGCAGGTCCGCCGCGGCGATGTTCAGCCGCAGCGTGCCGGCCAGCTCCTCCAGCACGGATCGGTCGACGCCGGTCACCAGCATGGCCCCGCGCCCATAGCGCCCCAGCGGGCCGAGGTCGAGCTCGTCGTGGGCCCAGCTCACGGAGGCGCCCGACGCGAGGAGCCGGTTCAGCGCCGTGAAGCTGCGGTTGGTGTCGTGCGAGATCACGAAGGTGTCGCCGTCGCCGACGACGCGGCCGGCCGGCGCGTCGGCCTCCGCCGCCAGCGGCCGCAACGACGCCTCGAACGGACGATCGATCCGTATCGTCTCGACTCCCATCAGCATGCCGAGCGTCCAGGCCGTGACGTCGTACGGCTTGTCGAGCGGAGCGTTGGAATATGGCCAGCGAATGTCCGGGTACGTCTGCGGCTCGAGGACGTCCTTGATCCAGCGGCCGAACGGTTGAGACAGCCGGGCGACGTACGTCCCGGACGAATAGACGTTCCCATCCGCCGTGAACGGTTCGTCGGCGATCTCGATCTCGGCCGCCTCGGCCTGCAGCAGCCGCAGGAGCTGCGCGACGGCATGTGGATCGCGCTGCGCGGCCGGTATCACGAAGGCATAGGGCGCCCCCTCGGCGAACCGGTCGATGGCGCGTTGGTTCATCACGTAGAAGTTGCGCTTGAACGTCGCCCTGCCGTTGGCGACGCTCTCGAGCAGGCCCCGCATGGCCAGCGCGTTGTATTCGACGACGTCGCCGAACGTCCAGAGGCCGCCCAGCCATGGTCGCGGATAGTTCATCCGCGGCTGAATGTCGCGCGGGGGCGCAAGCGGCAGCCTGAACCCCCGCCGGATGCCGAGCGATCCGCCGCGAGCCAACCGCCGGCGCCGATAAGGGGAGATGCGCTGCTGCCGGACCGGCGTCGCAAGCTGCGTGCTCGCGACCTCCGTCAGCAGCCCCACCATGTTGTGCCACCACGGATTCGTGTTGTTGGCTCCCTGCCAGTAGCCGCTGTAGAGCTCGCCCCACAGGACGCCGGGCTTGCCGGCCTCGTGCAGCTTGCCCGCCATGGCCTGGCCCAGTTGGTTGACCTGCGACCAGACGAGGGGATCGACGTTCGGGTTCGGCGGATTCTTGAACGGCGGCACGAAGATGCGCGCGTTGCTGTTGCCCATCTGGTGGCTGTCCAGATACACCTCCGGAAGCCACTGCCGGTACAGCACGTCGTTGAGGTGGCGGGTCTCGACCTGGGTCAGCATGTAGCTGTCGCGGTTGTTGTCGTGCCCGGCGTACTCGTGGTAGAGGTCGGGCAACGGCGACCCTTCGTACGCGGTGCCCAGGTTGCGCCTGTACCACTCGACGACCATGCGCTGGCCGTCGGGATTCTGGGAGGGGATGAGCAGCACGATCAGGTTGTCGAGCAGGTGATCCATCCACGCCGAGCGTTCCGTGGCGAGCTGGTGGATCAGGTCGTTCATGACCTGGTTGGTGCCGATCTCGGTCGCATGCACGTTGGCGCCGATCAGCACGACGGCCTTCCCGGTGCGCGCGATCTCGCCTGCCCGCTCCGGTGTCGTGCGCCGCGGGTCGGCCAGCTCCTGCTGCATGGCCTGGTAGCGCGGCAGCTCGGCGATCGTGTCCGGCGTCGAGACGACCGCGAGCAGGTACGGATGCCCGCCGGTGGACTTCCCGAGCTCGCTGACCACGACGCGCTGGGAGCGCTCGCCAACCAGGGTGAAGTAGTCGACCATCCGATCCCAGTGCGCGAGCTCGCCGTCCGCACCCATGGGGAAGCCGAAGAACTCCTCGGGGGTGGGGATACCGCGGGGTTGCTGGGCCTGGGCCGGAACGGCGAGTGTGAGCGCCGCGGCGAGTACGAGCAGCCCCGTGCGCAGGCGCGGACTATACACGGTTTTCAGTATATCGTGAATGCGTCGGGTGCCGGTGGCAGCAGTGTCGTAAGATGCCGTGCCAGCGGAGTTGTGAACCATGCAGACGTCACACCTGCGCGTCGCGATTGCCGGAGGCGCGGTCCTGCTGGCCGCGGGCGCGTTCGCGCTGCAGGAAATGCTGTCCGGACCGGGCGCGCGCGGGCCTCGGGGTGGTCTGCTTCGGGGCGCTCATCGTGTCGTGTTCGTCCAACATCCCCGCGATCCGCTGGCGGACGGTCGGCTGGGGGATCGGTCTGCAGCTGCTGATTGCCGTCCTCATCTTGCGCTTCGAGGTGGGCGGAGTGCGCCCTGGCTACCAGTTCTTCTCGGCGCTGGCGGCCATCGTGACCCGCTTCCTCGAGTTCACGAACGCCGGCTCGGGGCTGGTATTCGGCGTGCTCGCGGACCCGGAGGCGATGGGACGGGTGTTTCCCGACGGTCTCGTGCTCGCGTTCGCCGCCCTGCCGGTCATCATCTTCGTCTCGTCCGTGTTCACCGTGCTGCACCACCTGGGGGTCCTGCCGCTGCTGGTGACGCTGATGGCCCGTCTCATGATGCCGCTGATGCGCACGAGCGGCGCCGAAACGCTGTCCGCCGCCGCCAGCGTCTTCATGGGGCAGACCGAGGCGCCCATCATCGTCAAGCCATACATCGCCAGCATGACCCGCTCCGAGCTGTTGACGTTGATGATCGGCGGACTCGCCACCATCGCCGGCAGCGTGCTCGGCGTCTACCTCAGCCTCGGCGCTGACCCGGTGGCGCTGTTGACCACGAGCGTGATGGCCGCGCCGTGCGGCCTGTACCTGTCGAAGATCCTGATGCCGGAAACCGGCCGGCCGGCGACGGCCGGAGTGATCGCGCCGGCGGTGCGCCGCGATCACGTCAACGTCATCGACGCCGCAGCGGCCGGCGCGGCGGACGGCATGCGCGTCGCCATCAATGTCGCCGCGATGCTGATCGCCTTCCTGGCGTTCATCGCCATGATCGACTTCGCGATCGGGCTGATCAGCCCGGGCCTGTCGCTGGCCCGCATCTTCGCCGTGGCGTTCGCGCCGGCTGCCGCCCTGCTCGGCGTGCCCGCCGCCGACGTGCCCGCGGTGGCCGACCTGCTCGGCACGAAGCTGGTCGCCAACGAGTTCGTCGCGTACGTGAAGCTGGCCGGCGAGTACGAGGGCGTCATCAGCGGCCGGTCCCACACACTGGCGACGTTCGCGTTGACCGGCTTCGCCAACGTCGGCTCGATCGGCATCCTCATCGGAGGCATCGGCGGCCTGGCCCCGGATCGCCGCGGCGACCTGGCTCGCCTCAGCTCCAGAGCCTTGCTGGGCGGCTTCGCCGCGACGCTGATCAACGCCTCGATCGCCGGGGTCCTGCTCTGAGAGCGGGCGGAGCCGCGCCGCGTCCGAATGTATGATCGGTCGCGATGCTTCCGACCATCGAGTGGCAGGACGGCGCCGTGGTGATGATCGACCAGCGGAAGCTGCCGGCGGAGGAGAGGTACGTCCGTTGCCGTACCCCCCGGGAGGTGGCGCGCGCGATCAAGAGCATGGTCATCCGCGGCGCCCCGGCCATCGGCGTGGCGGCGGCGATGGGCCTCGCGCTGGGCGTGCAACGCAGCCGGACGAGGGGCTCCGGGCAACTGGCGGCCGAGTTCTACAAGCTGTGCGAGCTGATGGCGGCGACGCGGCCGACGGCGGTCAATCTGTTCTGGGCGATCGAACAGATGAAGGATCGCTTCGCCGCAGCCGTACGGGCCGGCCGGTCGCCCGCGGAAATCGCGGAGACGCTGGTTGCCGCGGCGCAGCAGATACACGACGACGACGTGGCCAACTGCAAGGCGCTCGGCGCGCACGGCGCGGAGGTCGTGCCCTCCGCGGGGCGCGTGCTGACCCACTGCAACGCAGGCGCCCTCGCGACCGGCGGGTACGGCACGGCGTTGGGGGTCATCCGCGCGGCGGTCGAGCGCGGCAAGCAGGTGGCCGTGTTCGCGGATGAAACGCGCCCCGTCCTCCAGGGCGCCCGCCTGACGGCGTGGGAGCTGCTGCGCGACGGTATCGAGACGACCGTCATCACGGACAGCATGGCCGGTCCGCTGCTGCGGGACGGCCGAATCGATCTCGTCGTCGTCGGCGCCGACCGCGTCGCCGCCAACGGCGACGTCGCCAACAAGATCGGCACCTACACGGTGGCGGTGCTGGCCCGCGAGCACGACGTGCCGTTCTACGTCGCGGCGCCCGTGTCCACCATCGACCTGTCGACCGCTTCCGGTGCGGACATTCCCATCGAGGAGCGGAGCGAGCGCGAGGTCACGCACGTCGGATCGAAGCGGACCGCGCCGGAAGGCGCGCGGGTTTGGAATCCGGCGTTCGACGTCACGCCCGGGAGGCTCATCGCGGGGATAATCACCGAGCAGGGCATCTGCCGGCCGCCGTTCAGTGAGAGCCTGAGGGCCGCGTGCGAGCAGGCGGGCCGGGGCGCGGAACGATGATCGTTCTCGGCATCGAGACATCGTGCGACGAGACGGCGGCCGCCGTCGTGTCGGACACCGGCGACGCTGCGCGGCCCTGGCGTGTCGGGTCGAGCATCATCGCCTCGCAGGTCGAGATTCACCGGGAGTGGGGCGGCGTCGTGCCGGAGCTCGCATCGCGCCAGCACGTCCGGGACATCTGCGGCGTGGTCGAGCGTGCGCTCGAGGAGGCCGGCGTCGAGTGGCCCGCGGTCGATGCCGTGGCGGTCACCCAGGGGCCCGGGCTGGTGGGGTCGCTGCTGGTCGGGGTGGCGTTCGCCAAGTCGCTGGCGGCGTCGCTCGGCGTTCCCCTCGTCCCGGTCCACCACCTGGCCGGCCACATCGAGTCGCTGGTCGTGGAGAACGGCACGCCGCCGTTCCCGGCCGTCGTCCTCGTCGTCTCCGGGGGGCACACCAGCCTCTATCACGTGCCGGCCGGGGGCGACTACCGCCTCGCCGGTCGGACCCGCGACGATGCAGCCGGCGAGGCGTTCGACAAGGTCGCGACGCTGCTCGGCCTCGAGTATCCCGGTGGACCGGTCATCGACCGTCTCGCCCGGGAAGCCAACGACCGGGCCGTGACGTTCCCGGTCGCACGCATGACGCACGCCGATCGGAACGAGGGTCCGCCGCTCGCCCGCCCGGCGGGATTCGCGAGTGCCCTGCGCGGACGCACGGAGTTCAGTTTCAGCGGGCTCAAGACCGCCGTCAAGCGGCACGTGGCCGCGCGGCTGCAGCAACGCGAAGGCGCCGCGCTGCCCGCCGCGGAGGTCGCGGACATCTGCGCCAGCTTTCAACGCGTGGTCGTCGAGGCGTTGCTCGACCGGACGTTCGAGGCCGCGCGCTGGTTCGGCGCGCGCAGCATCGGCATCGCCGGCGGGGTGTCGGCGAACAGCCGCCTGCGGGCCGCCGCCCGCCAGCGCAGCAACGAGGCCGGGCTGCCGCTCCTGCTCCCCAGCCTCGCGCTTGCCACCGACAACGCCGCGATGATCGCGGCGGCCGGGCTGCGCAACCTGCACGCCGGTCTGACCGCGTCCCTGGATCTGAGTGCCGACGCGTCGCTCGCGCTCGGCGGCAATGACCGCTGACGGAGGCACCTTCCGCATAGCACCATGGCCTGGCACACGCAAGCACACTGGCGAATCCTCGTTGCCCTCGGCCTGGGCCTGCTGTACGGCGTCGTGGCCGCGGCCGCCGGCTGGGGCGAGTTCACGGGCGACTGGATCGCGCCGTTCGGCGCGATCTTCCTGCGCCTGCTGCTGCTCATCGCGGTCCCGCTCGTGCTGGCGTCGCTGATTACCGGGA
This sequence comes from Vicinamibacterales bacterium, assembly GCA_965217045.1. Taxonomy (GTDB): domain Bacteria; phylum Acidobacteriota; class Vicinamibacteria; order Vicinamibacterales; family UBA8438; genus JAAXGX01. Next base: position 549,617 of record OZ244228.1, read on the forward strand.
TTGCATCGCTCTCGGACCTGAGCCGGCTGTCCCGCATCGGCGGCCGGACTGCCGTCATCTACGTCGGCACGACGCTGGTCGCGTTGCTCATCGGCTTGACCGTCGTCAACCTGCTCGAGCCGGGCGGGACCGTGCCCGACGGCCTGCGCGGCCGTCTTCAGGAGGCGTACCAGGACGACCTGGACGCGCGCGAGACGGCCGCGGCGGACGCCCGGGCCCGCGGGCCGCTGCAGCCGCTGGTCGACATGATTCCAGCGAACATCATCGGCGCCGCGGCCGACAACCGCAACATGCTCAACATGGTGTTCGTGGCGTTTTTGGTGGGCATCGCGCTGCTGCTGATCCCTCCCGGGCAGGCACAGCCGCTGCTCGACTTCTTTCGCAGCGTCAATGCCGTGATCGTCAAGATCGTCGAGCTGGTGATCGTCCTCGCGCCGCTCGGCGTGTTCGCGCTGATTGCCGACACGATCGCCTCGGTGGCCGGCGACAGCCCGGGCGACATCGGTCAGCTGCTGGCGGCCCTCGGCTTCTACTGCATGGCGGTCCTCGCGGGTCTGGTCATCCACGTGACCGTCACGTACTCGCTCCTGCTGAAGCTGTTTACGCCGCTCCGGGCGCGGGACTTCTTCCGCGGCGTTGCCCCGGCGCAGCTCGTCGCGTTCTCGACGTCGTCGAGCGCCGCCACGCTGCCGGTTACGATGAAGGTGGCGGAGAGCAATCTCGGGGTCCCGAAGGACGTGGCGGCGTTCGTCCTGCCGCTCGGTGCGACGATCAACATGGACGGCACGGCGTTGTATCAGGCGATCGCCGCCATGTTCATCGCCCAGACGCTGGGCATCGACCTCACGCTGGGGGCGCAGGCGACCATTGTCCTGATGGCGCTCCTCGCCTCGATAGGAACCGCGGCCGTCCCGAGCGCCGGCGTCGTGATGCTGGTCATCATCCTCGAGGCGATCGGCGTGCCGACGGCCGGTATCGCCCTGATCCTGGGTGTCGACCGCATTCTCGACATGTGCCGGACGACGGCTAACGTTACCGGCGACCTGGCCGTCGCGTCCATCGTCGCGGCCGGCGAGCAGCGGCTGGCGGAGCAGGCCCGATGACGCCGACACGCGCCCAGGTCTGGTCGTTGCTGACCGAGTACACGGACGGCGACAGCTTGCGCAAGCATGCGCTGGCGGTCGAGGCGGCGATGCGCGGCTACGCCCGGCGCGCCGGGGCGGACGAGGAGGAGTGGGGCATCGTGGGCCTCCTGCACGACTTCGACTACGAGCGCTGGCCGAGCCTTGAGGACCATCCCGTCCGCGGCAGCGAGATACTGCGGGCGCTCGACTATCCCGAGCCGATCATCCGGGCGATTCTGTCGCACGCCGACCACACCGGCGTGGTCCGGCAGGCGCAGGTCGAGCACACGCTGTTCGCCTGCGACGAGATGGCGGGATTCGTGACCGCGGCCGCGCTCGTGAGGCCCTCGCGGAGCATCCTCGACCTCGAAGCGCGTTCCGTGCGCAAGCGCATGAAGGACAAGGCCTTTGCGCGTGCCGTCAGTCGCGACGACCTGCGTCGCGGGGCGGAGGAGTTGGACCTGCCGCTCGACGAGCACATCGCGAACGTCATCCGGTTCATGCGGGCGCAGGCCAACGCGCTCGGGCTGGCAGGCGACCTCGCGTAGCCACCCCCCTCGCGGACGAGCAGCCGGCCCGCCGGCAACGGCCGGTGGCCGGCTGCCTAGGCGCTACGGGTCTTGCGCCCTCGCGCCCCTCAGGACGTTGCCGATCGCGTAGTTTCCCTCGTGGCAGGCGAACTCGAAGAGATGGCCCGCCGCCACGCCGCGCTCCGACTGATCGGCGGACAGCGGAAAGCGCACCGTCCACGGCCGCGTGAAGCGCAACGGGTCGGTGATGGTCGCCTCGAATTCGATGGTGGCGGCGTCGACGCGGGTGAACCGCTCGACCATGTGTAGCGTCGGCGTCGGGGTGCGCCACGTGTTGTTCCACCGGTCGTGCGGCCGGGCGGGGAAGTCGCGCGACTCGACCACGAGGGTGTCGCCCTCCCACCGCCCGCGCGGCTCGCCGTTCCACTGCGGGATGCCGGTGTGCGAGCGGCCGTCGAGCGGGATGATCCGGCGCTGGTGGAACATCTCGTGCACGATGACGACGTGCGTGGGGCTCTGGAAAATCTGGTGGTTCGGGTTGTAGCCGAACCAGATCTGCGGCAGGCCGTCACCCAGGCAGCGCTCCCCCGTGTCGAGGTCGAAGTGGGAGTCCCAGGGGCCCGCCCCGTGCGGCCGGTAGCCGTCCTGCGCGTCGGCCGTGTAAGGGATCCGGCCGTCGGGCGGGTCGACGATGAGCGACGTCCGGCGGCTCGGCGCCCACGCCGTCCCGTTGTCGAGCCAGAAGTTGTTGTAGAAGCCCGGCGAGCCGTCGGCCCGCCAGTCGACACTGCCGCCCGCCGTCGCCCGCTCGGCGGGCCGCTCGAAGAGCGCCTCGTCCTGGGCGACGGCCGCACCCTCGAGTGCTGCGACCTCCGCCTCGGTCAGGAACTCCCGGCCTTCGTACTGCGCCGGCCGTTCGAGCGGGGTCAGGGTCGAGCCGACCCAGATGCCCTGGAGATCCGGATCGCCCCACGGCGTCCGGAGCGCCTCCTGTCCGGCGGCGGATGCGCCGCCCAGCGCCACGGCGACGGCCAGCGCCACGGCCGCCTGCAGCCTAGTCAGACTCTCCATCTTGCGCCTCCTCAGGACTTTAGATCGATGTGGATTTGCCGACTTCAATGGGACGCAGCCCATGATTTCGGCCCCGGCATGCACGGGACACGGCAAGGTGATTTCCGTCAGTGTCCTCAGGAGTGGGGCGATGTGCCGGACACCCCCGGGTTGCCGCGGCGAGCCTGGATTTCCGGCGACGCGCGCCGCCCGCCGCTCCGCTTCCGGGCGGAGGGGCGGGCGGACGCACAAGGACATCACGTTCAACGCGTGACCGGCCGCGGCGGGGCGACAGGTCAGCGAGAGCCGGTCGCCTGGGTCAACTCTGCGGAGCGGGCGCCCGCCAGGATGTTGTGCAGCCCGTAGTTCCCCTCGTGACAGGCGTACTCGAAGATTTCCCCCCCGAGTGGCACCATGGGGATCTCCGCGGTCCACGGGCGCTCGTAGCTGGCCGGGTCGGTCAGCGTGAAGCTGTAGTCGATCCGGTCCGGGGCGACGCGCGTGAACCGCTCGACGACGCGGGCCTCCGCGCTCGCCGCATGCACCAGGTTCCGCACGCGTTCATCGCCCTTGGGCGTCAGGTTGGTCGTTTCGATGACCAGCGTCTCCCCCTCCCAGTGGGCGCGCGAGTCGCCCATCCACTGGTTGAGCCGTGACGGCAGATGCCCGCGCCCGTCGAGCGGGATGATCCGCGCGTCGTGGATCATCTCCACCAGGATCGCGACGTGATCCGGCGTCTGCAGAATCTGATAGTTGTGGTTGTAGAAGCCGGGGACCATGGCGCCCGGCATGCCGCGCGTGATGCACCGGTCGTAGAGGTTCAGATCCTCCCACGTGTCGAACTGCGTGCCGTCACGCTGGGCCGCGAACGCCGCATCGCTCTCCCGGACGCGATCCGTCTTCGCCGGGTACCTGCCGTTGGGCGGATCGACGATGAGCGACGTCCGGTCGGTCCGCAGGCCGCGGTCGAGCCAGAAGCTATTGTAGGCGCCGGTCCGTCCGGGCGGCGGCGGGCGGTCGTTGTTCGCCTCGGCCTGCGCGTCGAGCTCACTCCGCTCCTCCGCGGAGAGCACATCCTGCCCCTCGAAGTCGTCGGGCCGCTCGATCGGCGTCGTCGTCCGGTTCGTCCAGACTCCCTGCAGGTCGGGGTCGCCCCACGGCGTGCGCGATGTCTCCTGCGCTGCGACGGATGCGACCCCGAGGGCCGCCACGACCGCCGCGACCGCCGCCAACTGCAACAGATTGATTCTCAGACGCTTCATGTCACGCCTCCTTGCCGGCGGGATTCCACTCGGTGGGGATTCTTTCCACCCTGAAGGTTCCATTCTTGGCGGGCATCGCCCTGTTTGTCAACGGTGGCAGCGGCGAGGGCAGCGCCGGCCATCGGGTAGGATGAGCACGCCATGGCGCTCCCCGATCCCGGCCACATCTTCTTCTACGGCACACTGATGTCCGGCTTCGGTCTGCGGCGGCGGGCGGCGATCGAGCCCTTCGTGCGCTTCGTCGGGCCGGGCGCCGTCCGGGCGGCGCTGTTCGACCTCGGCCCGTATCCGGCCGCCATCCGGGCGGAAGGGACGGTGCGGGGAGAGCTGTATGCGGTGACCTGTGCGGACAGGCTCATACCTCGCGTCGACGCCATCGAGGGTTGCGTGCCTGGAGACGTTCTGCGCAGCGAGTATGTCCGTGAGGCTGTTGAGGTCCGCCTCGATCGAGGTCTGCGGCAGTGCGCCTGGATGTACTTCTACGCCCTATCGCTCGGCGCTGCGGCCTGGATACCGGCGGGCGACTACCGGGCGCACCTGGCCCGCCGGTCGACCGCCGTCGTGCCCGGCCCGGCCAGGGCGTGCGCCGTCCCTTACGGGATGCATCGCCGCTCGAACGCAGCGCGGCCTTTTGCCACGGGCTCCTGGCGCGGGCTGGTATGATCGACCGGATGTACGCGGCGCCGGCGGCGGCGGCGCCGAAGGGTCGGGGGTGCCGATGCGGACGGTAGGCGTGTTGGGATGCGGCTTGATGGGATCGGGCATTGCCCAGGTCTGCGCGCAGTCGGGCTACCGGACCATCGTGCGGGAAGTGGATCGGACGCTCGTCGACCGGGGGCTGGGCCGCATCGAGAGCTTCCTGGCGGCGGGCGTCGAGCGCGGCAAGGTGACTCCGGAGGCGCGCGACGCGACGCTGGCGAACCTGTCGGGTACGACCGAGGTTGCCGATCTCGCCGCGGCGGACATCGTCGTCGAGGCCATCGTGGAAGACCTGGGCGCCAAGCGCGAGGTGTTCGCCGCACTCGACGCCGTCGTGGGGGAGGACACCCTGTTCGCCTCCAATACGTCGTCGCTCTGCATCACGGAGATGGCGTCGGCGACCCGGCGTCCCGACCGGTTCTTCGGCCTGCACTTCTTCAGCCCGGTTCCCGTGATGAAGCTGGTCGAGGTGATTCGCGGATTGTCGACCAGCGACGACACCTATCGGCGGGGGATGGAGTTCGCCGGCTCGCTCGGGAAGCAGCCGGTGACCGCACCCGATCGACCGGGGTTCATCGTCAACCGCCTGCTCATCCCGTACCTGCTGGATGCCATCCGCGCCTACGAGTCCGGCGTCGGCACGCTCGAGGACATCGACAAGGGAATGGCGCTGGGGTGCGGCCACCCGATGGGTCCCTTCACCCTCCTCGACTTCGTCGGGCTCGACACGACCTACTACATTGCCAACATCATGTACGACGAGTTCCGCGATCCCGCGTACGCGGCCCCTCCGCTGCTGAAGCGGATGATGGCGGCGGGCCGCCTGGGCCGCAAGACCGGGCGCGGCTTCTACACCTACTGAGCGGGTGCGTCCGGCGCGAGGGCAGGAGATGAACGAGAAGCGGGTACGCGACGCGGTGGAGGTATTGCTGGCGGAGGTGGGGGAGGATCCGACCCGCGAGGGGCTGGCCCGCACCCCGGCTCGCGTGGCGAGCGCCCTGCGGTTTCTGACGAGCGGGTACGACGCCGACGTCGGGGCGGTCGTCAACGACGCGCTGTTCACCGTCGATTGCAACGAGATGGTCATCGTCAGGGACATCGACTTCTACAGCTTGTGCGAGCATCACCTCCTGCCGTTCTTCGGGAAGTGCCATGTCGCCTACCTGCCACGCACGCACGTGATCGGCCTCAGCAAGATTCCCCGTCTCGTCGAGATGTTCAGCCGACGCCTGCAGGTGCAGGAGCGGCTGACGAATCAGATTGCGACGACGCTGTCGGATGCCCTGAATCCGCTGGGGGTGGGGGTGGTGATCGAGGCGACCCACCTGTGCATGCTGATGCGCGGCGTCGAGCAACGGAACTCGTTCGCGGTCACCAGCGCGATGCTGGGCGGCTTTCGTGACGATGCGCGTACGCGGATGGAATTCCTGGAGCTTCTCAAGCAGCGGGGCGGGATGCGGGCCGCGCTCGACCCGGCCTCGCTGGCCTTGGGCGTCGAGACGCGGTGACGATGTTCTTCCGCACGCTGCTCGTCGTGCTGGTGGCGGCCGCGACGTCCGGGGCCGCGGCGCAGACGCTCACGGACGAACCGGTCGAGGTGCGCTGCCCGTCGGTGCTCGGCGTCGGGATCGTCACCCAGATTCCGTTCTGCGACATCGAGGTGCAACGCGACCCCGCGCTGGGGATCCTGGTGGTGCTGCCACGCCGCGGCGGCGAGGCGACCCTGTCGTTCAACCTGCACAACCGTCACACGTACTCCGGGCAGGCCGCGCGCAGCGGAGGCGCGTATACGCAGTATGTGGCGTCGATTGCGGTGGCCACGCTGGAAGGCGAGGTCGTCGCCCGCGGGGCTGTGCTCAGCGAGTTCAGGTCCGCCGCGGATCTCGTCGACCGCATCGGCGGCGGCGCGGGTCCGCTGGGCATCAAGGCGATTGCCCCGCTCGGATCCGAGCGGGTGTTCGTCACCCTGCCGGCCGGACTCGACCAGGTGTCCATCGTCGGCCAGAGCCTGGAAGTGGTGCGTTCCGACAGCCGCGACACGTTCCGGTCCGTCGGGAGGCCGATCGCCGTCCTCAGCGACGCATTGGTCTCCTATCGTCCACGCTGATTTCCCCGGCCGCTACCCACCTGTGATGCACTGCCACGATCTCATCGTCATCGGCGCGGGCCCCGCGGGACTGGCCGCCGCGATAGCCGCCCGCCAGGCCGGCCTGGATTTCCGGGTGTTCGAGAAGGGCGTGCTGGTCAACTCGCTCTTTCATTTCCCGGGCCAGATGGTCTTCTTCACCACCCCCGAGCTGCTCGAGATTGGCGGGCTGCCGTTCGTCTCGCCCCGGGACAAGCCGACGCGGGACGAGACGCTGCGCTACTATCGGCGGGTCGTCGACACGTATCAGCTGGAGATCGCGTTCTCGCACGCCGTCACGGCAATGGACAGGGCCCGGGGACAGGCCGGCGGTCCGTTCACCCTGCGGACCCGCGACGGAGAGGGGCGCGAAGCGGCGTGGCAGGCCCGCACGGTGCTGCTGGCGACCGGAACGTACGACCATCCCAACCGTCTGCGCGTGCCGGGCGAGGACCTGCCCCACGTGTCGCACTACTACACCGAGCCGCATCCGTTCTACCGCAAGCAGGTCGTCATCGTCGGGGGCAAGAACTCGGCGGCGGAAGCCGCGCTGGACCTGCACCGGGCCGGCGCACACGTGACCCTCGTCCACCGGCGTCCGGTCCTGGGCGCGTCAATCAAGTACTGGGTCAAGCCCGACATCGAGAACCGGATCAAGGAGGGGTCGATCGCCGCGCGCTTCGAGACGCAGGTCGTCGAAATACGGCCGACGGAGGTGGTCGTCGAGCGGATCGCGGCCGACGCCGCGGGCGTCCGCGAAATGCTCGCGGCGGATGGCGTCTTCCTGTTGACCGGCTACCTGGCCGACCTGGAGTTCCTCGAGGCCTGCGGTGTGGCGGTCGACCGTGCGACGAACGTGCCGCAACACGACCCGGAGACGTACGAGACCAACGTGGCGGGCCTCTATCTCGCAGGCTCCGTGGTGGCCGGCGCCAACCGCGGCGAGGTCTTCATCGAGAACGGCCGCTTCCACGGCCGGGTGGTCGTGGAGCACATCGCGCGCCGGCTCGGAAGCGGCTGACGCGAACGGCCGGCCCGCTACTGCGCGTGGGTCACCCGGAAATTCCCGTTCTCGATGAACGCCTTCATCTCCATCAGATCGCCGAGCGACTGACAGCGCTCGAGCAGGCCGTCCCGCTCAAGCAGCGCCTGCTTCTCGAGCGGGTCGAACTCGAGATACTGGGAGAGCGCGTTGACGAGGTCCGCGTCGTCCATGCCGGACGGTACCTTCGAGTCCGATCCCAGCACCTCCGGCCGGCTCGCAAGCAACCGTTCCAGCCGCTGCCGCGCCTCGAGCAGCCCTTCCGGGGCATCGGGTTCGGCCAGGGTCTCGACCCGCGCCCGGCGATAGGTCCGCGAGTGATCCTCCTCGAGTAGGCGGAACTTGTGGAGGCCGCGGAGCACGATGTTGAAGCGGCCGTCCTGAAGGCGCTCGCGGTGCGTGATCAGCCCGGCGCAGCCGATGGGGTATACGGGAGGCACCGGCTCGCCGGCGGTCGCGCGCGTGTCCCGCAGCAGCACCATCCCGATGATCCGGTCGCCGGCCAGCGCGTCGCGCACCATCTCGCGGTACCGGGGCTCGAAGATGTGCAGCGGCAGGAAGACGTTCGGGAACAGCACGATGTTGGGCAGCGGGAAGATGGGGAGCAGCATGGGATCGCGGCTTCGTCAGTGCACCGTGCGCGTCTTCTTGTCCATGTAGTCCAGCAGCACGTAGCGGCCGAGGGTGTGGGGCGTGGTGAAGTACGCCTTGCCGCGGCAGATGGACGCGACGCGCCGCACGAAGCTCACCAACTCGTAGTCGCGGGCCAGCATGAACGTGTTGATCATGATCCCGGCCTTGCGGCAGGTGGCCACCTCCGCGAACGTCGCCGCGAGGATGCGGGGGTCGAGGCCGAACGCGTTGCGGTAGATCTGCCCGTCGGGCCCCGTGAGGGCCGACGGCTTGCCGTCGGTGATCATCACGATCTGCCGCATGTCCTTCCGTTGGCGCTCCAGGATGCGTCGGGCGAGGCGCAGCCCGTCGCGGGTGTTGGTGTAGTAGGGGCCCACCTGGACGCGCGCCAGCTGCTTGATGGGGATCTCCTCGGCCGAGTCGTGGAACAGCACGACGTTCAGCGCGTCCCCCGGATACTGGCAGCGTATCAGGTTGGCCAGGGCGAGAGCGACCTGCTTGGCCGGGGTGAAGCGATCCTCTCCGTACAGGATCATGCTGTGGCTGCAGTCGAGCATCAGCACCGTGGCGCAGGAGCTCTGATACTCGCCCTGCGCCACCATCAGGTCGGAGTACTGTACATCGATCGCCGCGCCGTGCTCGCCCTGCGCCAGGCCGCCGCGCCGCACCGCGTTGAGAATCGTGCCGCTCGCATCCAGGTTGAGCGTGTCTCCGAACTCGTACGGCTTGGACGTCCCGCTGGCCTCGACGCCGGTCGATACGTCGCGGGTGTCGTGGCGGCCCACGCTCCCCCGACCGACCGAGCCCAGCAGGTCGCGCAACGCCCGGTAGCCGAGGAAGTCGAGGCTCTTGTCCGTGATCTCGAACGTCGCGGGCGGAAGGTCCAGGTCCGGTCCGAATCCGCCGGCCTGCCCCCCGGTGCGCTCCCCGTCGTCCTGCACCGTGATGTAGCCCTGCTGCGCCAAGCGCTCGACGACGTCCCGGATCAGCTGCTCGATCCGCGACGGTTCGGTGTCCTGGTCGGCGTCGGCCGGATCGCCGAGCAGCCGCGACAACGCGTCGTCCGAGAGCAGGCCCCCGTTGAGCAGCGCGTCGAGGATGGCGTCGTGCAGCGCCTGGAGCGTACGGTCGTCGCCTCCGTCCGCGCCGTGCCGGTCGCCGTGCGGATGGGCGAACCCGCTCGACAGCAGCAGATCGGAAAGCTTCGAGACCAGCTCCTCGAGGTCGAGACCCTCGAGATCGTCACCGGTGAAGCGTGTGTAGCGATACCGCATGCGAGTCCCGCGTCGGGGACGGACCGTCAGTTGTAGTACTTCTTCTTGCTCGACCCCGGCAGTGAGGCGTTCGGATCGAAGCGCTGCTCGGCGGAACGCACGGTGCGCCGCGCCGGTTCGGCCGCCCGGTACTCGCGCTCGTCGGTACGCGTGATCTTCTTCTGCGCGTACAGCCCCTCGAGCACGAAATCGACGGCGGCGGCCATGGCCGCCGCAGGGTCGGTTGGCTTGACGCCGGCGTGCTCGACCAGCTCGTCCAGGCCCTGGATATCGCGGACCTGCTGGAGTAGCTCGCCCGCGGGCGTCGTATCGGCGACCTGGAGCGATCCGCCCATCTCGAACCACTCGACGACCGGGCTGCTGTCGACGCCGTCGAACCAGCCGTCGAACACGTGCCGCACGGCGGCGCGAATGAGGTCGCGCGCCACCTGATCGGCCCCGCGGAGCTCGCCTTCGTACTCGAGCTCGAACTTGCCGGTTATGGATGGCAGCGCCGCGTACACGTCGGTGACGCGGGCCACCACCGGTTGCTCGCCGGCCGCGAGCGCACGGCGCTCGGCATTGGAGACCACGTTTTCCAGGCAGGTGATCGGCAGCCTCTGGCTGACGCCCGACCGGCGGTCGATCTTCTTGTCGGCGCGGGCCTGGAACGCGATCTCCTCGACGACCTCGCGTACGAACGGCAGCACCATGACGCCGTCGGTCGGCTTCCGGTCCGGCGCACGGTCGACCCAGGCCTCCTGCCGCGTGATGGCGATGGCGTCACGCCGGGTCTGCGGATAGTGGGTTCGAATCTCGGAGCCGATGCGGTCCTTGAGCGGCGTGATGATCTTGCCCCGCGCCGTGTAGTCCTCGGGGTTGGCGGTGAACGCCATCAGCACGTCCAGCTGCAGCCGCACCGGGTAGCCCTTTATCTGGACGTCGCCTTCCTGCAGGATGTTGAACAGCCCGACCTGGATCTTGCCGGCGAGGTCCGGGAGCTCGTTGACGGCGAAGATGCCGCGGTTGGCGCGCGGCAGCAGGCCGTAGTGCACGGTCAGGTCGTCGGACAGTTGCCGTCCGCTCCGCGCCGCCTTGATCGGGTCGATATCGCCGATCATGTCCGCTATGGTGACGTCGGGCGTCGCGAGCTTCTCGACGAACCGCAGTGAGCGCGGCAGCCAGGCGACCGGCAGGCCGTCACCCTCCTCTCGCAGCCGCTCGCGGCAGGCGCCGCACAGTGGCGCCTGCGGATCGTCGTTGATCTCGCAACCGTCCACCACCGGCAGCTCGTCGTCGAGCAGGTCGACCAGCGCGCGCAGCATGCGCGTCTTCGCTTGGCCACGCAGCCCCAGGACGATGAAGTGGTGTTGCGAAAGGACGGCGTTGCAGATCTGCGGGATCACCGAGTCGTCGTAGCCGATGATGCCGGGAAACAGGGTCTCCCCCCGGCGCAGCTTCGCGATGAGGTTGTCACGCAGCTCCCGGCGGACGCTGCGATGCGGGAGCCGGCCGGCGTCAACCGCGCGGCGCAGATCCCCCAGGACGGTGGGCCGCATGTCGTCGACCTTACATGAACTCGCGGATCAGCCCGCTGCGAGTCTCGGGAGCGATCGTGTAGCTCTGGTGCACGAGCGCCTCGCCGCCCAGGGCCGGGTCCAGCTTGTCGATCGACGGCCGTGGGTCGGGGTTGCGGTAGATCAGGCCGATCGGGATCCGCTCACCCCACTCGAGCGCCCTGTCCATCGCGCCGTGGAAGCTCGTCGGGTCGTGATCGGTCTCTTCCACCTTGTAGACGCGCTCGCGGAACCAGGGATAGGTTTGCACCTTGTTGAAGGTGACGCACGGGCTGAACACGTCGATCAGCGCGAAGCCCTTGTGCTCGATGCCCTGCCTGTAGAGCTCCGTGAGGTGCTTGGGCTGGCCGCTGAAGCCGCGGGCAACGAAGCCGCAGCCCGAGGCCAGGGCCAGGGCGAGCGGGTTGAGCATCCCTTCGAGGTTGCCCAGCGGCGTCGTCTTGGTCTTCATCCCGGTCTCGCTCGTCGGGGAGACCTGGCCGGTCGTCAAGCCGTAGATCTCGTTGTTCATCACGATGTACGTCACGTCGATGTTGCGACGCATCGCCTGAATGAAATGATTCAGCCCGATGCCGTAGCCGTCACCGTCGCCGCCCGTCGCGATCACGGTCATCGAGGTGTTGGCCAGCTTGGCGCCGGTGGCGAACGGCAGCGCCCGCCCGTGCAGGCTGTGCACGCCGTAGGAACGGAAGAATCCGGGCAGGTTCGACGAGCAGCCGATGCCGGATACCATCAGCACCTGCGACGGCTCGAGCGCCAGGTCGGCGCAGACCTGGAACAGACCGTTCAGCACGCCGAAGTCGCCGCACCCCGGACACCAGTCGGGCGGAATCTCCGGCTTGAAATCCTTGGCTTCGAGTACGGGAGCTGCCATGGCCATGTGTCTGCGTCTCCTGTGCCTGTCTCGGGCGCGCCCGCGATCAGGCGAGTGCCTTCGATTCGCTGTCGATCCGGAGGCCAGCCCACGGTCCGGTCGTCCCGGTCGGATGGTCCGTCCGCCAGCCCCGCTCCGAGGACAGCACGTCGACGACCTTCGCACCCGCGAGGATGTCCTTCACGCCGGCCACGATGTGCTTCGGCTCGAACGGCTCGCCGTCGTACTTGCGAATGTGCCCGTGCGCGACGATGCCGGTCTCCGCGCGCAGGTGACGGGCGAACTGTCCGCTCTGGTTGTTCTCCACCATGATGATGCGCGTGCTCGCACCGAGGATGGCGGTGATCTCGTCGACGTGCAGGGGGACCAGGAACTTGATGTGCAGGTGATTGGTCGTGATGCCTTCCTGCCGGAGCCGCTCGGCGGCCTCGACGATGGTGCCCCAGGTCGAGCCCCAGCCGACGAGCGTCACCTCCGCGGCGGCCGGACCGTCCAGCTCCGGCGCGGGCAGGTAGCGGGTCACCGTCTCCATCTTGCGGACCCGCTTGTCGACCATCTTCTTGCGCCGAACCGGATCGGTGAAGACGTCGCTGAGCAGCACGCCGTCTTCGTCGTGCTCGTCCGTCCCCGATACGTACAGATGGTTCCTGAGACCCGGCAGGGCGCGCGGCGAGATTCCCGAGGCGGTGTTCCGGTAGCGCAGATAGGGCTCGTCGCTGCCGGTCGGCTCGGTGATCATCTCGCCGCGGTCAATCGGGAAGTCGACGTCGAGCAGCGCCGGATCGACCGTCTCGCTGCCCTCGCACATGAGCAGATCCGAGAGGATGATGACCGGAATCTGATACCGCTCCGCCACGTTGAACGCCTGGTGGGGCGTGTTGAAGCAGTCCGTCATGCTGGTCGGCGCGATGATGACCCGCTGGAAGTCGCCCTGGCTGGCGCCGAACGCCTGATTGAGATCGGCCTGCTCGGTCTTCGTCGGCACGCCGGTGGAGGGGCCGGCCCGCATCACGTTGATGGCGACGACCGGCGTCTCGATGATGCCGGCCATGCCGATCGCCTCCGTCATCAGCGCGAACCCGCCGCCCGACGTGGCGCACATGCTCCGGACGCCCATGTGGCCGGCGCCGATCGCCATGTTGATGACCGAGATCTCGTCCTCGACCTGTCGCACGCAGATGCTCAGGGGCTGCGCGTGCGCCGCGAACCACTCCAGGATGTGCGTGGCCGGGCTCATCGGATACGCGACGTAGAACTTGCAGCCGGCCAGCGCGGCGCCCATCGCGAAGAGGTAGTTGCCCGACGTCTGGGCCCACTTCTGGTCGGTCGGCTGCAGCTGCGTGGCGAGCGCTCGGAAGTTGGCCTTCGCGTAGTCGTACCCGGCCTGCGCGGCATCGATGTTCGACGCCACCACCGCCGGCTTCTTGGCGAAAGTCGACTGGAGCACCGACTCCAGGCCGCGGGTCTCGAGCCCCATCAGCTGCATCAGCGCCCCGACCGCCACCGTGTTCTGCATGACCGGCAGCCGTTGCGATCCCGGCGCCAGTTCCGGCACGGGCAGCGGGCAGAGCTGGACGCCCGGCGGGGGGTCGTAGCTCGGGCTCAGCTTCGCGCCGTTGTACAGCACGAGGCCGCCGGGCTGCAGCTCCTGCAGGTGGCGATCGAGCGTGTCCTGGTTCAGCGCGACGACGGCATCGACCTGATCGCCGTGGTTCAGCGGCTTCCTGGCCGAGAACCGGAGCCGCAGCCAGGAGTGCCCGCCGCGGATTACGGACTGATAGCTGTTGTAGCTGTAGGCGGCGAGACCTTGGCGAGCGAGCGAGAGAACCAGCGTGTTGCCGGCCGAGGCGACGCCGTCCCCCGCTGCGCCTCCGATGCCGACGATGATTTCCGGTTGCGACATGGTGACCTCGCGATAGCGCGTGGATGTGCCCCGCGCGGCCGGTGCCGCGTGGCGGGTGTGCCCGCCATTATAGGCATTCCGTCCGCAAGCGCGCCAGAGCGTGCTGGTGCCGGCGCTACGGTGCTCCGGGCTTCATGAGCCGGACTTGTAGTACCTTGGTCTGCTTGGAGTGCGGCCGGGGCTCGCGAGCAGACAAGGGATGTCGGAACCGACGCGCGTCGCGGTGATCGGCGCCGGTCCGGGCGGCTACGCTGCGGCGTTTCACGCCGCCGATCTCGGCATGCGCGTGAGCCTCGTCGACGAGGCTCCGCGGCCGGGCGGCGTCTGCCTGCACCGGGGCTGCATGCCGTCGAAGGCGCTGCTGCACGTCGCCCGCGTGCTGGGGGAGGCCCGCAGCGCCAGTGCCTGGGGAGTGGCCTTCGGCGAGCCGCGCATCGATCTGGCGCGCCTGCGCGCGTGGAAGGACGGCGTGGTCGACACGCTGACCGGCGGGCTGGCCCAGCTGTCGCGGCAGCGCGCCGTCGACTACGTCCAGGGCCGCGCGGCGCTGGTCGACGCGCACACGATCCGGGTCGCCAGGCCGGACGGCGCGACGGATACGGTGCCGTTCGACTTTGCCGTCCTGGCCACCGGGTCCTGTCCGGCGCGGCCGCCCGCGCTGGCGGTCGCCGCCGAGCGCGTGCTGGACTCGACGGCGGCGCTCGAACTGCGGCGCGTGCCCCGGACGCTCCTGGTCGTCGGGGGCGGCTATATCGGGCTCGAGCTGGGCACCGTGTACGCGGCGCTCGGGTCGGCGGTCACGGTGGCGGAGATGACCTCCGGGCTGCTGCCGGGCGTCGACCGCGACCTCGTGGCCGTCCTCGCCCGCCGGCTGCGCGAGTGCACGGCGGCGATTCATCTGGACACGAAGGTGTCGGAGCTGAACCCGGTCGAGGACGGCGTGGAGGTCGTCCTCGACGGACCGGACGTCGAGACGCCGCGTCAGGTGTTCGACACCGTCTTGGTGGCGGTCGGGCGCGTGCCGAATTCGCGCATCGACGGGCTCGAGCGGACGGCGGTCGTCCTCGACGAGCAGGGCTTCGTGCAGGTCGACGCCCAGCGCCGGACGGCCGAGCCGTCGTTGTTCGCCATCGGCGACCTGGCCGGCGAGCCGCTGCTCGCGCACAAGGCGATGCACGAAGGACGCGTCGCGGTGGAGGCAATCGCCGGGCGCGCGGCGGCGTTCGAGCCCGCCGCGATTCCGGCCGTCGTCTTCACCGACCCGGAGGTCGCGTGGTGCGGCTTGACCGAAACGCAGGCGGCTCGCGACGGGCGCCCCGTGGAAGTGTCGCGTTTTCCGTGGGCCGCCTCCGGCCGCGCCGCCACGCTGGACCGGCCGGGCGGACTGACGAAGCTGGTGATCGACCCTGACACCGAGCAGGTCGTCGGCGTCGGGATTGCCGGTGCCGGCGCCGGCGAGCTGATCGCCGAGGGGGTGCTCGCCGTCGAGATGGGTGCGACGGCCGGGGACCTGCAGTTGACGATTCATCCCCATCCGACCCTGTCCGAAACCGTGTCGGAGGCCGCCGAGGTCGCTCTCGGGCAGAGCACGCACGTCTACCGTCCGAAGCGGCGTCCCGCATGAGGGGCCGCCGCCCGGATCACGACGCGGCCAGACGTCGGGCCTTCTCGAATACGGCGGCCAGCATGTCCGGCGTCAGCCGGCCGGTGTTGGTGTTCTGCCGGCTCGGATGGTACGACGCGACGAGCGAGCTGACCCCGGCGGCCTGGAAGACGAGCCCGTGCGCGAAGCGCGGCCGCGGCCGTGGCCGCCGCGCGGGACCGGCGACAACGCGCCAGTACGCATCGAACGCGATCTTCCCCAGCGCCACGATGACGCGCAGGTTGGTGAGCGCCCGCAACTCGGCCTCGATGTGCGGCAGGCAGTTGGCGATCTCCGCGGGCGTCGGCCGGTTCCCGGGCGGCGCACAGCGCACGACCGCCGCGATGTAGGCGTCCGTCAGGGCGAGCCCATCGCCCCGGGCGCGCGAGGCGGCGATGTTGGCGAAGCCGGCTCCGTGCATCGCCCGCATCAGAAAGTCCGCGGATCCGTCGCCGGTGAACACCCGTCCGGTGCGGTTCGCGCCGTGGGCGGCGGGCGCCAGTCCGAGCACCAGCACGCGGGCCCGCCGATCGCCGAAGCCCGGCACCGGTCGGCCCCAGTACGGTTGATCCCGATACGCCGCGCGCTTGTCCCGTGCGACCCGGGCGCAGTGCGCCCGCAGCCGCGGGCAGCGTTCGCAGGCGATGATCTGCCGGCGGATCGCGACCAGGGAGGTGGTCATCGCCCCCGGGCGTTGTCGAAGGCGTCGGTCTGCTCGCGGGCGTGGTACGAGCTGCGGACCAGCGGGCCGGCTTCCACGTGCGCGAACCCGAGCTCGACCGCCGCAGCGCGGAGCTTGCCGAACTCGGCCGGCGTGTAGTAGCGGTCGACCGGCAGGTGGGCGCTCGACGGACGCAGGTACTGGCCAATCGTCAGCAGCTCGCAGCCCGCGCGCCGCAGGTCCGCGAGCGTGTCGAGCACCTCCGGCCAACGTTCGCCGAGTCCGACCATGAGACCGGACTTCCTCGGGATGTCGGGCGCGCAACGGCCGGCCCGGGCAATCAGCTCCAGGGCGCGGGCGTAGCGCCCGCCGGGACGGGCGACCCGGTACAGTCGCTCGACCGTCTCGATGTTGTGGTTCAGGACGTCCGGCCGGGCGTCGAGAACCGTCTGGAGGTCGGCGGCGCGCCCCGCGAAGTCGGGGATCAGCACCTCGACGCGACAGGCCGGGGCCTGGCCGCGGATCGCCTGGATCGTGCGGGCGAAGGCGGACGCGCCGCCGTCGGGGAGATCGTCCCGGTCGACCGAGGTCACGACCACGTGGCGCAGCCCCAGGTGCGCGACGGCCGCGGCCAGTCGCCCTGCCTCGGCCGCATCGACCGGCCCGGGCCGCCCGTGGACCACGTTGCAGTAGCCGCACGAGCGCGTGCACACGTCGCCGAGGATCATGAATGTCGCGGTACCGCCGTCCCAGCATTCTCCGATGTTCGGACAGGCGGCTTCCTCGCAGACCGTGTGCAGCGCCAGCTCTCGCATGAGCCGCTTGAGCTCGATGTACCGCGGGCTGCCGGGGGCTCGCACGCGGAGCCAGCGGGGCTTCGGCTGCCTGGCCTGGGCCGCGAGGGGCTTCCGTCCCCGGATCAGTCCGATCGGAATGGGGGTGCTCGTCGCCACGGCCGCAGGCAATGTTATCGTCATTGCGGCCGGGACCGGAAGCCTTGTGGCGCCAGCCCATGGACCAGCGACTCGCCATCACCTGGATCGGGCACGGGACGTTCCTGCTGACGTCCCCGGGTGGGAAACGCATCCTGCATTGATCCCTGGCTCGAAGGCAATCCGGCCTGCCCCGCCGAGTGGCGACGGATACGTCAGGCCGACCTGATTCTCGTCACGCACGGCCACTTCGACCACGTCGGAGACCTCCTCCAGGCAGCCCGGGACACCGGGGCTCCGGTGGTGGCGAACGTCGAGATCTGCCGCTGGCTCGAAACCTGGGGGGTGCGGCATCTGCTGCCGATGAACAAGGGCGGCCTGCTGGCGGTCGACGGCCTGCGGGTGAGCATGGTGCCGGCCGAGCACAGCAGCAGCCTGGTCGAGGACGGTCTGCCGGTCTACATGTGGAGAGGCAGTGGGGTACGTGCTGCGGTTCGAGGACGGCCTGTGCGCGTACTTCGCCGGCGACACGGCCGTGTTCGGCGACATGCGCCTGATACGCTGGATGCATGCGCCCGACTTGGCCTTCCTGCCGATCGGCGACCGCTATACGATGGGGCCGGACGCCGCGGCCGTCGCCTGCGAACTGCTGGGCGTGCGGCGGGTGGTGCCGATGCACTACGGCACGTTTCCGGAGCTGACGGGCACGCCGGACCGTCTCCGCCGGCTCGTCGAGCCGGCGGGAGTCACGGTGATCGAGCTGCGGCCCGGCGAGACCGCGGGCTAGCAGCCCGTGGTGAAACCCCGCGTCGCACACGAGACGCGGTCGTGACAATGCCGCGCACGGCCAGAACAAGGCGTGACGAGGGAGCATATTGGCCATATTCGACCCCGCTGAGGAATGGTCCAGCGCGGTCCTTTACGGGATGCATCGCCCGTCGAATGCAGCGGGGCCTTTTGCCACGGGCTGCCAGGCGCCCGCGCCGGAGCACGGCGCGGACGCCTGGCGGGTTGGTTGGGCGGCAAGCGGAGCCGCAGGCGACGATTTCCGGGCCGGGAGTCCGTGGTGAGACCGCCGGGTCGCACCTCAGATTGCCGCGGGTTCGTGGTGAGAGCCCGCGCTTGCACGGGTTCGCGGGGCCGGTGTATGCTGGGCACCGGCCAGCACCTGATTCACCCGGTGGAACGGGTGCATGGTCGTGAATCGGTCATCGGGCCCCGCCTAAGGTTCACTTCGGTCGTTACGGCCCAGGCGGTCCGTGAGCGTTGCGCGCCCGACCCGCGGATAGAAGGGCCGTTGGCCGGGACAGGGGGCTGGTAGGGTTCGTGAGACGGAGGACGTAATGGCGTACACAATCTGCGAGCCGTGCATCGGTACCAAGGACACTGCGTGCGTGGACGTATGCCCGGTCGATTGCATCCACCCGCGCAAGGATGAAGAAGCGTTCGAGGCGGCCGAGAAACTCTACATCCATCCGGACGAGTGCATCGATTGCGGCGCGTGCGTCCCGGCGTGTCCGGTCGAGGCGATCTTCGCGAACGACGAAGTGCCCGACGAGTGGAAGAACTACATCGACGTCGACGCGGAATACTACGTGGATAAGTAGCAGGCGGCACGGCGGCGGCCGGGTGCTTCCGCTCCCGGTCTTGCAGTTGCACGCGGGGGTCTGCGATGGGGCTGATTGATCACCGGTTCTCGGACAACTTCATCACGACGAACGTGGACCAGGTGTTCAACTGGGCGCGGCAGTCGTCGCTGTGGCCGATGGGGTTCGGGTTGGCGTGCTGCGCAATCGAGATGATTGCGTCCTCGACCTCGCGCTACGACATCGCCCGTTTCGGCGCCGAGGTGTTCCGTGCATCGCCGCGACAGGCGGATCTGATGATCGTCGCCGGCACCGTCACCAAGAAGATGGCGCCCGTGCTGCGGCGGCTGTACGATCAGATGCCCGAGCCCAAGTGGGTCATTTCGATGGGCAGTTGCTCGAACGCCGGCGGGCCGTTTCCGACCTACAGCGTGCTGCAGGGCGTGGATAAGATCGTCCCCGTCGACGTGTACGTCTCGGGTTGTCCGCCCCGTCCGGAGGCTTTGCTGTACGGGCTCATGCGGCTGCAGGACAAGATCCGCAAGGAGAGCACAGTGCTGCGGCAGGAACGCGTCATCATGGCGGGGCAAACGGAACCGGTCATGGTTGCGGATCGGGGGTAGGGCGTGCAGTCACTGACCAGGCTATTCCAGCGCATCTTCCTGATCGACCTGCTGAAGGGGCTCTTCGTCACCCTCAAGTACACGTCGCGGCCGGCCTTCACCTTCCAGTATCCGGCCGAGCGCCGGCCGGTCGCTCCCCGTTTTCGCGGTGTGCTCCGCCTGCAGGTCGAGCCCGAGACCGGCGCGCAGACATGCATCGTGTGCGATCAGTGCGCCAAGGTCTGCCCCGACGACCTGATCGACTTGGGTGGACACCGGGAGCCCGGACACAAGATCAAGGTCCTCGACTACTTCGACTTCAACCTGTCCCGGTGCAGCTTCTGCGGGTTGTGCGCGGAGGTCTGCCCGACCAAGCCGGTCAAGGCGCTCATCATGAGCGAAGACTACGAGCTGGGTACCTACAGCCGTCGTTCGCAGATTCTGCGTGTCGACGAGATGTACGACGGGGTGCCGATTCAGCAGTACAATCGGTAACCGCCTGCCGCCGGGACTAGCGGCGGAAGCGGTTCTACTTGCCGTCGCCGCAGGGTTGGACATATGCCGTTCACGGGAAGCCGTCGGCGAATCGGTGCTCGCGGATATCTATGCGTGCTCGCGCTCGCGGCCGTGCTGTCGGCAGCGGCCGGGGCGAGCTCCACACCCGACTCCGCGCGCAGCGAACTGCAGTTGGAGCTTGCGGACCTGCTCCTCGGCGACGAGCGCTACTGGGAAGCGCTCGTCGCGTACGAGCGGGCCAAGGCCGGCGCCACGCCGGCCCAGACGCTGCGCGCCTCGGTCGGCCTGCTCCGCTCGCTCCTCTATGTCGCCGAGTTCAGCCGCGCACATCAGGAGGCGCTCTTCCTGGGCGGGTTGGGCTCGCCCGATCCCGAGATCCGCTCGCTGCAGGCCGATGCGTTCTGGGCATATGGACTGTTTGACGAGGCTGGGGAGATGTATCGCGACATCCTGGCCGAGCACCCGGCGAGCCGCGCGGCGCGGCACGGCGTGGCCCGCAACCTGGCGGCGCGGAACCGACTCGAGGAGGCCCTGGTCGAGGCTCGGGCCGCGATTGGGGCGGGCACGGCGCGCGGCGAGTTCTACCACACCCTGGGGTCGATCTACCGCCGGCTCCGCAGGTACCCGGAGGCGGGCGATGCGCTGGAGCAGTACGTCGAGCGGCTCCCCAACGTGAGGCGTGACCGGCGCACCGAGTGGGCAAGGTCCGAGGTGCTGCTGCTCCGGTCTTTCGGGGACCGCGTACCGTTCGAGATCGCGACGGATTCCGAGCGGCTGCACACCATTCCATTCCGCCTGGAGCAGGACAAGGTCGTCGTGCGCGGCCGTGTCAACGGTGGCGAGGTGCTCGATCTCGTGGTCGACACCGGGGCCGAGCAGATGGTGCTGTCGCAACAGACGGCCGAGCGGATGGGCGTGTCGGCGGTCACCACGACGATCAGCGCCGGCGTCGGGGAGGTCGGCGTGCGGGGACTGGAGATAGGGCGTGTCGACGCACTCGAGATCGGCTCGCTGGAAGTCCGCAATCTGCCGGCCATCATCAAGAACCCGCCGCTCACTGATCTCCCGGTCCGCCGCGTCCGTGACAGCATCTCCCCGGTTGCGCTCGGGTTGTCTGCTGAGCTCGACTACGAGATCCGGCAACTGACGCTCGCCCGGCGGCTGCCCGACCGTCCGGCGGACATCGAGCTGCCACTGCGCATCAACCGTCTGGCGCTGGTGCGGGGTGTGGTCAACGAGGAGTTTCCGCGGAGCTTCGTGGTCGATACGGGCGGGGAAGCGGTCTCGCTCAGCATCGGCACGGTCGGGAGCATCGGCCTGACGCCGCCGCGTCACATCCCGCTGCAGGTCTTCGGCACGTCGGGCTGGGACAAGGACGCGTTCCTGCTGCCTGGCGTGCGGCTGGCTTTCAGTGACCAGATCCGGTACGACAACCTGGCGGTCATCGTGCTCAACCTGCACCGGCCGAGCGCCCTGCTCGGCTTCCACATCGGCGGGATCGTCGGTCACACGTTCCTGCGCAACTACCGGGTCACGCTCGACATGGAGCGTGCGCTGCTGCGGCTCACGCGCCTGTAGGCTGCAGCGCAGCGGCAGTCCGCCTCAGAAATCGAAGCCGATCCAGAGCGACAGGCGCACGCGCCTGAAATCTTCGCTGCCGCCGATCGAGGCGAAGACGATATCCTCCCACGGCTTGTTGAACAGCGTCCGCCACGACCAGTCGAGGTGGATCGGGATGCCGATGGCCAGCGTCGACAGGCTGAACCCGTACGACGCGCGGGCGTTCACGAGCCGGAATCCATCGATGGCCACGGGCGAGCTGAACACCTCGTTGTACGCGCCCGTGTCGGGGTTCTGGACGTAGCCGACCACCGGCCGTACGATGCTCGGGCTGCTCGACCACCCGTTGAGCGGCACGTTGTTGAAGCCGGCCATCCCGAAGTTGAAGAAGAACGCGCCGCGGACGCCGCCGAGTATCCCGATCGGCGTTGCCATCGCCTCGATGAGCGGGAAGCGAAGCTCCATGTTGCCGAAGAACGACTGGTGCCCGAGAAACTCGAGATAGTCGTATCCCCGCATGTCGGAGTTGCCCCCGAAGTAGAAGAAGTCGGGGAACTCGCCCCAGCTCTTGAAGCCCCGGCCGCGGAATGCGAGCACGCCTGTCTCGGCGATGCGCAGGTAGTAGCGGGCGTCGATGTCCAGGGTCTGCCGCGACAGCAGGCCGGCGAGCGGCGGCGCGTACTCGTACGCGACGCGGACCGTGTTGCCGGCAATCGGGCCGAATTCGCGAAAGACGCTCGTCTCCTGCACGTAGTTGATGCCGAGCGGCATGAAGTTGCCGTCCCGAAAGAGCACCGTGCCGAAGTTCTGCTGCTGGAACGATTCAGATGCCACCTGCAGAGACGGGTTGTCGTACCTCTCCTTGTAGCTGAACAGGCCGCCCGAGAACTCGAGACGCCGGAACCGGTCGAACGGGTAGATCGCGAACGCGGAGCCGCCGCGCACGGTGCGTACGGCGATGGCGTCGTCGCGGCTCAACAGGCCGACGAGCCCCGGATTGAACGCGAGCCCCGGCTGGTAGCCGTAGAAGAACTGCTCCTGCGAGTAGCCTTGCAGCGCGAACTGCATGCGCCCCGCCAGGTTCGCGTACGAGAACCCGAGCGTGCGGTACACGGAGACGGAGTAGGCCAGCACGCTGAACTGCTGATCGCCCAGCACGTCCGTGAACGTGATCTGGGTCCCGCCGAGAAAGTCCCCGTTGCTCGTCATCCCGAGGTTCAGCGGCGGGCGTCCCTCCAGGTAGATGTTCTCGAAAGCCCCTTTCTGCCGCGTATTGCTGCCGATGAGGGTGTGCGTGAGCGGTGCCTGGAAGTCGATGACGGGACCGGGCCCGCCGAAGTCGGTCGTCGAGGCCGTGTAGAGCGCATCGTCACGGACCACCGTGTGGAGGCCGTACTCGCTCTTGTAGTAGGTGATGAAGGCTATCCGGTCGGCGGGATCGTCCTCGCCGGCGGTGAGCACGATCGGGTTGACGTTGCCGGTCGCCGAGTCGGTGTACTGGCGCAGCTCCCCGTTCTCGAGATCCAGCGTCCACACGTTGAAGATCTGACTGTCGCGGGCCACGTCCGGATCGATCGGCTGGCTGGGATCGACCGCCGTCGACGAGAACACGACGGTGCGCTCGTCGATGAACTGCGCGCCGCCCTCGTCGTGGGTGCCGAACGTCAGCTGGGCCTGCTCGCCGGTCGGGAGGTCGATCCTGAACAGCTTGTTGTTGCCGCCGACCCGCTTCAGGTGCAGGATGCTGTTGCCGTCCGGCGCGTACACCGGCGCGTAGTCCGCCAGCTCGTCGTTGGTCAGGTTCGTGACTTCGTGCGTCTCGAGGTCGATGCGGTAGATGTCGCCGACGGCCCGGGTCAGCGCCGAGAAGACCACGCTGCGGCCGTCGGGCGAGAAGTCGGGAGACTCCGGCTCGTCCACCATCTCCAGATCGATCAGCTGCTCGATCTCCCGCGTCACGACGTTCTGGATGACCAGCGACTTGTGCTTGTGCCTGCGCACGAAGTAGGCTAGGCGGTCGCCGTCCGGCGCCCAGGACATCCACGGCACGGTGTTGAAGCGCAGCCCCAGCGTCGCGATGTACCGGAACCCGAAATCCTGATCGAACCCTTCGGTCAGATTCCGGATGACCTCGCCCGTGTGGGACGAAACGAGCACGATGTCGAGCTCGCGATCCTTGCGGTTGAGGGCCGCCGCCGCGATGACCTCGCCGGACGGCGAGGCCTCGATTGAGATCAGCACGGGGTATCGGGAGCGCAACGGATCGGGCGCCAGGTTGCGGCCGTAGTCCGAGGGGCGCTCCTTGTCGCGAAATGCCTCGAACCGTTCGTCCAGATACTTCTTGAACTCGTCGTCGAACTCCTCAGCCTCCAGGTCGAACGTTTCGTCGTAGGGGTCGCCGCCGCCGCCCACCGCGGTGCGCCGCAGCGCGAACAGGAAGCGCCGGATGCCGTCGTCGCCCCAGCGTTCCTCGATGAACTCGAAGACCGCGTGCCCGAGGTTGTAGACGACCCGCCCGCTCGCGAAGCCGCCGTACCTCTGGAACTGGGTCATCGACGGCACGGTGTCGGACACCGCCACGTCCCGCACCTGCATGAGGTCGAGCGGCCGCCACACGCCCGCCAGATAGTCGGCCAGCCCCTCGTCGACCCACAGCGGCACGCTGCGGGTGATGAGGCCGCGCGGAATGATGTCGAACTCGAAGACGTGGGTGAGCTCGTGGGTGATCAGGCGGTAGAGCCCGTCCGGGCCCTCGTCGATCGGCAGCACGATGCGGTTGCGCTGCGGCTCGGCAAACGCGCCGACGCCTTCGGGGCTCGCACCCGGGATGATGTTCTGCTGCTCGAACTCGCTGTGGGTCTTGAAGCAGACCAGCGGCACGACGAAGGCGAGGTCGTGGCGCAGCCGGGCGCTGATCTCCTGGTAAGCGCTCTCGGCGTACCCCGCGATCCGCTCGAGATGCTCCTCCAGCTCGGGATAGTAGTAGATCTCGAAGTGATCGGTCGTGTAGATATGCCAGTCGAACTTGTCGTATTTGACGCGGTTCTTGCCCCAGTACGGGATGAAGTCCGTCTGGGCGTCCACCGGGACGCCGGTCCCGCAGACCAGCGCGAGCGCGAGCGCGATAGAGACACGGATCCCGCTTCCGGACCGAGGATTGTTGCGCGACATGGAAGTACCTCCTGGCAGGCCAGGCAGGGCTGACACCGCATATCATCTTACCGCAGCCCAGGTGGAGCGGCAACGAATCGGCCCGCCTGGGTCGGACTGCTGCGGAGCGCGCCGAGACGGATTACAATTGAGGTGCCGGGTGCCGCCGGCCGCGGGGGGGCGCGTGCCGGATCCGCTGCTGGTCGAATCGGCGTCGCGCGGGTGAAGGAACACTTCGGGTACAACGAGGAGCGAACATGTCGATACGGTGGATGCTTGCTGCGGGAGCGGCGCTGGCGCTGGGGTTGTTGACGCTGCCGGCCATTCGGAGCGTGACCGTCGAGTCGCCGGCGCCTGGCGGGGGTGGAGAGGTGGCGGAAGCCGCGGAGACGGCGGCGGCGTGCGACGACGACGCCCGTCCGGCCCCCCTGGACTTCACGATTTCCGACATGAACGGCAACGAGGTCGATCTGGCCGAGCTCAAGGGCAAGGTCATCCTCCTCAACTTCTGGGCCACCTGGTGCGGTCCGTGCAAGATCGAGATCCCCGGCTTCATCGAGCTGCAGGACGAGTACGGCGACCAGGGGTTCCAGGTGCTCGGCCTGTCGGTGGATGACACGCCCGAGCAGATCCGACCGTTCGCCGAGCAGTTCGACGTGAACTACCCCATGCTCGTCGGGCTCGGCCGCGACGACTTCCAGGAGGCCTACGGACCCATCTGGGGGCTTCCGGTCAGCTACTGGATCGACCGCGAGGGGACGCTGTGCAAGACGCACATGGGGATCGCCACCAAGGACGAGTTCGAGCGGGATCTCAAGTCCCTGCTGTAGCCGCCCCGTCCGGTGCGGGGTCGCAGTGTAGTATCATTCCAGCATGCTGAAGGGCTTCGCACATGCGCTTCTCTCGTGCGGCTGCCGTCTCCGGTTCCGCGAAGGGGTCGAGGGCAGCCCGGTCACCGTCGTCATCGACCGGAAGGCGCCGGGTTGCCATCTCGCGCTGCATGTGCAGGGCATGCCCGTCTACGACTTTCGCGAGGCCCTGAGGCCATCGACGCGGATCAGCCCGCCGGCCGAGGGCGAGTACGAGGAGGAGGGGTAGGAGCCTGCGCTGCAGAACGGCGCGGACGGCGTCACGTACCCGTTTCGGCTCCCGGGGGTCCGCATGGCCACGCTCGCGTCCGAGTTCGAGTTGCAATGCCCCTGCTGCGGAACTACCCTCGTCGTCGACCTGAATCTCAAGCGGATCGTCTCGCACAGCGAGCCCGAGCGCGAGGACAAGCCGGAGATCGGCGAGGCCGAGCGAATCCTGAGGGCGGAGGCCGCGCGCCGCGAGGCGCTCTTCAGGCGGTCGGTGGCCGATGAGAAGGTCCGGGGCGCGGCCCTGTCGAAACGTTTCGACGAGGCGCTGAAGCAGGCGAAGCGCGAGCCCGTCGAGCGCCCCACCCGCGACTTCGACCTCGACTGAAGCGCACGCCAACCATGCCCGCCGGCGGCACGAGGTGCTGGGTCGGCACATCGGGTTACAACTATGCCGAGTGGAAGGGGAGCTTCTACCCGGCGCGGATCGCCTCCGCGAAGATGCTGCCGTACTACGCGGAGCGACTGCCGACGGTGGAGATCAACTACACCTTCTACCGCCTGCCGACGGAGCAGCTTCTGCGAGGCTGGGCCGCGGTCACGCCGCCGGGGTTCAGGTTCACGCTGAAGGCGCCGCGGCGGATCACCCATGACGCGCGGCTGCAGCGGTGCGAGGAGGTGACGCGCGCGTTCTGCGGCGCGGCCGCGGCGCTGGGAGAAAAGCTGGCCGTGCTGCTGTTCCAGCTGCCACCGTGGTTCCGGAAGGACCTCGCCGTGCTCGAGCGGTTCATCGACACGCTGCCCTCCGGCGTGCGCGCCGCGTTCGAGTTCCGCCACGCGTCCTGGCACGACCCGGACGTCTTCGAGCGTTTGACCGAACGCGGCGTGGCGCTGTGCGTGGCCGACAGCAAGCGGCTCACCACACCGCTGCGCGTCACGGCGCCGTACGGCTACTTTCGGCTGCGCGACGAAGGGTACGACCACGAGGACATCCGACGCTGGGCCGAGTCCATCAGAACCAGCGCGCAAGCGTGCTCGGACGTGTTCGTCTATTTCAAGCACGAGGACAAGGGCAAGGGGCCGGAGCTGGCGCGCCTGCTGCTGGAGGCGTTGCTACCGACCGGCGTGACGGGTCGCGAACGTGACCGCGACGGCTTCCGCCCAGTAGCCGTCGAAACGTGAGGTCGGCGCGGCGAAGAATCCGCAGTGTCCCCCGCCGGCCGTGACGACGACCGTCACGGCCGGATTCGCCGTCACGGGCGGCTCCCGAAACTGCTCGGCCGGCACGAAGGGGTCGTCGTCGGCGCTGACGACCAGCGTCGGCAGGGTGATGCGATCGACGACCCGCAGGCTGCTGGCCCGATAGTAGTAGTCGCTCGCGTCCCGGAAGCCGTGGTGCGGTGCGGTGAACGCCTCGTCGAACGCGCGGACGGTGCGCACGCCGCGTAGCGCCCGCAGGTCGAACCGGCCCGGCGCGACCCGCGCCTTGCGCCGCATCCGCCGCTTCAGGTTGCGGACGAAGTTCCACTGGTAGAGCGCGTTGCCCGCCCGCTCCAGCGCCTCGACGCACCGCGCGAGATCCATGGTCGGGGAGACGGCGCACACGGCGCGGACAGCAGCCGGCGCGTCGCCGCCGTAGTCGCCCGCCAGCTTCAGGGCGACGTTGCCGCCCAGCGAGTAGCCGATTACGACGATGGATGTCAGGCCGTCCAGGGCGATCAGCTCTCGAATGACGGCCTGCGGGTCGGCCGTCAGCCCGGAGTGATACAGGCCCGCCGACAGGTGCTCGGTACCGCCGCAGTTACGCTGATTGAGCAGCACGGCGTTGAACCCGCGGGCGAACGCCTTGTCGGCCAGCCCGCGCATGTAGTGGGCGGAGCTCGAGCCTTCCAGGCCGTGCAGCGCGAGGATGGTCGGGCAGCGGCGCGGCTCCGGCTGCCAGCAGCAGTGCGCCATCACCCGCGCGTCGGGTGCGACATCGAAGTAGCGCCGGCGAAGCGCCGGGAGGCAGGGAAAGGCGCGCGGCCGAGCCCACGTGAAGAGCGTCATCCGATGGCCGCCCGCGACGTGTCGCGCCGGCACGAAGTCGTTGACCACGGCCTCTCAGTCGTCTTGTGGCCGGGCGCCGCCGGGCCGCATGCCGGGCGCCGCGACGATCTCGTTCGGATGCAGCGCGTAGACGGCGAACCGGCCGAACCGTCGCGTCAGCGGGAGGTCGATGGACTCCTCGGTGATCAGGTAGTCGAGGTCGTAGCGGCGTGCCAGGCTCCGCGCATGCTGCGGATCGAGGGCCTGGAAGCGTCCCAGGTCCGCGACGCGCCGGGCCATGTCGTGCGCCATGTCGTGCGAGTAGATTGCGATGCCGATGTCCTTGATGCCGTCGAGATAGACGTCGCGTCCACTCGCGGCCCGGAGGCTCGCGCCGTAGTCGCCGGTGTGTCCGGGCTCGGCCAGGAAGTGGGTACCCACCGGCTGGCCGGACGCCCACGACATGACCCGGGTCCAGTCCGTCACGGCCAGATCGGTCCGCACCAGGGGATGCCCGGCGCGTTCAACGAACATCACGTGGCCGCCGCGCGCGACGGCCAGCGCGACGACGACCGCCACCGCGGCATATCGCGCGGCGGGGCGGGTCCGGACGGTCGGCCGCCCGAGCCAGAGCGGACTCTCGAACAGCAGCCAGCCCAGGTAGCAGGTGGCGAAAACGTCCAAGGGCCAGAAGATCCGGTTCAGCTGGAGTTGCACTGCCAGCGCCAGCCGGGCCGCCGAGAGCGGAACCGAGATCAGGAACAGCAGGAGCAGGGCGCCGCAGCCCACGACCAGGCCGGTCTCGCGCGCCGACGCCAGGCCGACCGCACGGCGGTAGCCGTAGACGACGGCAATCAGGGCGGCTACCGCCAGGTGCAGCGCCCACGTGGTCAGCGGCCATTCGTCGGCCAGCAGGTAGTCCTTGGATGCCAGCACGCCTAGCCAAGTCTCGTCCATGACGACCAGCTGCGCGCGCAGCGGGCCCAGCACGGCGAGGGCCGCGGCGCCGCCGGCCGCCAGCGTGACACCGGCCAGCCGCCGGCGCGCGTCGCGCTCGGCCACGAGGGCGGCGACGAGCAGCCAGACCGCGAACCACGCCGCGGTGGTCGGGTGCACGAAGAAGGCGCCGGCCACGATCGCCAAGGGGGTCCAGGTGCGGCGCCGCAAGAACAGTGCGACGGCGACCAGGCCCAGGCCGAACGCCATCATGCGCGGGTGGAAGTACGGCTCCAGCGTGTTCACGGCCGTGTCGAGGATCTGGTGGCGGAGCGTCAGCCCGGCCACGAGGCCGGCGACGCCCCACCAGGTCCCGTACAACGTGCAGCCGATGCCGACCGCCGCACCGTAGAGCAGCAGGAGGGTCAGCACGTAGCCTGCCAGGAAGGCGACGGGCACCGAGACGCCGGTGCCGCGCAGGACCGGCGCGAGCCAGTCGTCGAACGCGAACAAGCGGTCCTGCGCCGCCATGTGCCGGGCGAAATGCGGGAACAACTCCGGGTCGACGCTCTGCAGCACGACCGGTATGTAGAACGCCTGGTCCGAGACGCCGAACCGGTAGCCGCCGACATTGAGCAGCACGAGGACGCAGAAGGCGCAGGCCCCCCCCGCGAGGAGCGCGAGCCGGCGGACCAGGGGCAGATGCCTCATGACGACTTCGAAACGCGCCGCCGGCCGTGCCGACCGCTTGCACCCGCTCGCATCGGCGGCGGCGGGCCGCTGACCAATGTTACGCGAAGAACCGTGCAGATCCGGTCAACGGCATGCGTCGTCCGCGCCCGCGGCGGGGCGCGGCAGGTGCAATGGTGCCCGACGCGCGGTGATGGATAATGCGAAGGATGCAGCTCACGCAGCTGAACATCGGGTGCTTCGGCGGAGGCACCGGCCTGCCCAGCCTGATCGGCGGGCTGAAGCAGAATCCCTGGATCCGGGTCAACGCCGTCGTCACCACGTTCGACAGCGGCGGCAGCTCGGGGCAGCTCCGCGACCAGGTCGGGGTCCTGCCGCCCGGC
This sequence comes from Vicinamibacterales bacterium, assembly GCA_965217045.1. Classification (GTDB taxonomy): domain Bacteria; phylum Acidobacteriota; class Vicinamibacteria; order Vicinamibacterales; family UBA8438; genus JAAXGX01. The sequence goes on from OZ244228.1 coordinate 579,451, forward strand.
GACGTGCTGCGCTGCGCGCTGGCCCTGGCGCGCAACGAGTCCGAGGCGCGCCGCGTGCTGTTCTCGCGGCTGCCGGCGCTGGAGAACGGACGTCTGGGCGGCCACACGGGCGGGAACCTCCTGCTGTCGATGATGGAGCGCTGCAGCGGGGACTTCCTGGCCGCGGTCGATTCGCTGTGCACGTTGCTCGACTGCTGCGGGCGCGTCTGGCCGGTGAGCGTCCAGCATGCGTCCGTCTGCGCGGAGTACGAGGACGGGTCGCGGACGAGCGGCGAGGTGGCGGTCGACGCCGAGCAGACGCAGGGGCGCTGCATCAAGCGCATCTGGCTGGACCCGGAGGTCACCATGCACCCGGCGATGGCGCAGGCGCTGCGCGCGTTCGACGCGGTCGTGATTGGTCCCGGAAGCTTCTACACCAGCCTGATGCCGACCCTGCTGGTGAAGGGCGTGGCGGAGGAGCTGCAGGCGGTCAAGGGGCCGGTCATGGTCGTCGCCAACTTCCTGACCGAGGGCCGGGGGATGCACGGATTCTCGGCGGGCGAGGCGGCCCGCCGGGTCGGCGAGGCGGTCGGCCGGCCCGTCGACGTCGCCGTCGTCAACAGCGGCCACCCCCCCCCCCCCCGGCGACGCGCTCGGGCGGTACGCCGCCGAGCACAAGGAGCTGCTGCCGGCCGGGGACTTTCCCCCAGGCTGCGAGGTGCTGACCGGGCGCTTCTGGCACGGCCCCATCGCCCGGCACGAGCGCCAGCGGCTCGCCTACGCGGTATGGAGCGTGCTCGCCCGGCGCCTCCTCGCGTGAAGGCCCGGCGGCCCGGGCGGCGCCGCGCCCCGGGTTTCACCGCGGGGCGTCGAGCCGTTTCTTGCGGTCTTGCGGGCGGCGCCTTCGATGACCGCCAGCAGCCGGCGGTTGAGCGTGCCGCCGCCGGCCGGCCGGCCGGTCCGCCACAACGCCGGCATGTCGCCGGCCAGGATGTCCTCGAAGTCGCCTTCGCTCTTGACGCTCAGCGGCGCGAACTCGGTGACGTCGAGTGCGCCGGACCAGTAGTCCCGGTGCTTGATCAGCAGCCAGTTCAGCCCGCGCTGCCGCGGGGGGGGGGGGGGGGGGGCGATCGATCACGGGTGCGGACGAGCGCCCACGAGCCCTTCAGCTTGTAGCCGTCCAGGACGAACTTCAGGTCGCGCCCCTCGCCAGCGCCCCGTCGACGTCGTCGCTCGCGGGCGCCCAGGTGCCGTAGTCCCACAGCATGACGACGCCGGCGCCGTAACCTGCCGGAATCACCCCCTCGAAGTCGCCGTAGTCGAACGGGTGGTCCTCGGTCCGCACCGCCATCCGCTTGTCGGCCGGGTTCAGCGACGGACCCTTCGGTACCGCCCACGAGAGCAGCTCGCCGTCGTGCTCGAGTCGCAGGTCATAATGGAGGCGGCTGGCCAGGTGCTTCTGGACGCAGAAGTAGCGCGGGGCGCCGGTCTTCCGCCGCCCCCCCTCGACACGTCGCCCCGCGGCTCGGGCGTCCTCGAGAAGTCGCGCTTGCGCCGGTACTCGTCGAGAGGCATGGAGCTCCGCCGTCGGGCGCGCACCGCCGTCGGCGCGGTTCCTCACGTTATCATCGAATGGCGCCCGGAAGAGACACCCACGCAGGAGCACGCCCATGCAGCGAGACGGAACCGAGTGGTTCGGCCATCCCAGCGGCCTTGCGACTCTCTTCTTCACCGAGATGTGGGAGCGGTTCAGCTACTACGGCATGCGAGCGCTCCTCGTGCTCTTCATGACGGATCTGGTGGCGCGCGGCGGTCTCGGCATGACGGACGCCACGGCCACCGCCATCTACGGCTTGTACACGTTCTCGGTCTACGCCGTGGCGCTGCCGGGCGGTTGGATTGCCGACCGGCTGACGGGACAGCGGAACGCGGTGCTCTACGGCGGCATCGTCATTGCCGCCGGGCACTTCACGCTCGCGATTCCCACGCTGGCCGCCTTCTATCTCGGTCTGCTGCTGATCGTGCTCGGCACCGGCCTGCTCAAGCCGAACGTGAGCGCGATCGTGGGCGACCTGTACCCCGACGGCGGCGCCCGCCGGGACGCCGGATTCTCCATCTACTACATGGGAATAAATGTCGGCGCGTTCGCCGGTCCGCTCGTCTGCGGTTACCTCGGGGAGGAGATCAACTGGCACCTCGGGTTCAGCGCCGCCGGCGTGGGGATGCTACTGGGGGTCGTGCAGTACGTGTGGGGCTGGGGGCGCCTGGGAGAGGCCGGCCTGTTGCGCGCGCAGGAGGCCGGCGAACGGGCTCGCGCGCTGCGCGGGCTGGCGGGCGGCAGCGGCGCGCTGGCGGCGCTCGCGGTGGTGCTGGCGGCGTTGCACGCGGCCGGCGTGCTGACGTTGTCCATGCTCGGTGTGGCGCAGGCCGCCAGCGTGCTCATCACCATTCTGGTGATTCTCTATTTTGCGTACGTGTTCCTGCTGGGCGGACTGGACCGGGAGGAGCGCCGGCGCGTGGCGATCATTCCCCTCTTGCTGGTCGCGGCCGCGGTCTTCTGGTCGGGCTTCGAGCAGGCCGGCTCCTCGATGACCCTGTTCGCCGAACGGCTGACCGATCGGAACGTGCTCGGCCGGGAGTTGCCGGCCACCTGGCTGCAGTCGGTCAACCCCCTGTTCATCATCATGCTGGCCCCGCTGTTCGGTGCCCTGTGGCTCCGCCTCGGGGCGCGCAATCCCTCGATCCCCGTGAAGTTCACGTTCGGCCTGGTTCAGCTCGGATTCGGCTTCCTGGTGCTCGCCTGGGGGGCCGCCTTCGCCGCGGAGGGCGGCGGCGTTAGTCCGATGTGGCTGGTTGTGACCTACTTCTTCCACACCACCGGCGAGCTGTGCCTGAGCCCGGTCGGGTTGAGCAGCATCACGAAGCTGTCTCCGAAGCGGCTCGTCGGCCAGATGATGGGGATCTGGTTCATGGCCTCGGCTCTCGGCAGCCTGCTCGCCGGCCTGGCGGCCGGCCTGATCGAGAGCCTGCCGCTCCCGCAGTTGTTCGGCGCCATCGGACTGGTCGCCCTCGGAGCCGGCGTGGTGCTGCTGCTGGCCAGCGGGCCGATCCGCCGGCTGGCGGGCGATCCCGACTGAGGCTCCTTTTCATATTCGCCCGCGCCGTCCGGCCCCGTGCGTCGCGGCCGCCCTGCGCACCGCCCATGATCGACTGCGGATCGAGATCACGCCGTCGATCCCGATCGTCGGCTAGTGTCTCAGTTTGAAATAAATGGACTGGAAGGTCCGGGGTGCGGGCGGGCACGGCTAGTTGCGCGCTCGGCACCGCGTGAGGGCCTCCGCAACTGGTATACCCTGCATCGCAACGGGAGATCAATATGCGCTAACATTGGTCGTCAGGTGTCGTCAGGTGTCGTCAGGAGACATCACATTGTGTCGCCCGGCGGGTGGGGAGGGGTGATGCCGAAGGGACCGAACGGAGAGTGGCGCCCGGCCGATCCGATCGCGTGCGCCGTGCACGTCATGAAGATCGCCACGGGCGAGATCGAGGAGACCTTCGAGGCGCCGCGGCGCCCGGACCCGGTTGGTGACAGCCGGAGCGCGAGCCGCGCCGCGAAGGCCCGCGCCGCATCCATGACGCCTGAGCAGCGCTCCGCCAGCGCGAAGCGGGCGTCGAGGGCAAGATGGGACGGCGAGGCGCAGCCGTGACTGAACCGACGTGGGCCTCAACGACAGGCGAGCGGGTTATCAGGATTGAGGACAAGCTTGACGCTTTCATTGAGAGCACCGCTGCGAGGTTCGAGCACATTGACCAACAGCTGGGAAGCATCGAAGATCGGCTTGTCGACGTCGAAGATCGGCTAGGAAACGTCGAAGGGGCCGCAGGTAAAATCCTAGAAACCGTGAAGCACCTGTCGGCAGAACGTGAAAACCTAGACACCTTATCAAGAACCAGTATGGGTTGACATAAATCCGTGCAGCCTGTATCATATTGAATATGAACAGGCTGTCGGTTGAGCGGCGCGCGACCATCATCAACCTGCTGGTCGAGGGGTCGTCCATGCGGTCAATCAGCCGCATTACCGGCGCGTCCATCAACACAATCACCAAGCTGCTCGTGGACGCGGGCGAGGCGTGTACGGACTACCATGACGCGGCGGTCCGAGGCGTCCAGTCCAAGCGCGTCCAGGTGGACGAGATTTGGTCGTTCTGCTACGCGAAGGCGGCGAACGTCGAGACTGCTAAGAAGGCGCCGGCTGGCTCCGGCGACGTGTGGACCTGGACTGGAATCGATGCCGACTCGAAGTTGATCGTGTCGTGGCTCGTCGGTCCTCGTGACGGCCAGTCGGCCTACGACTTGATGCACGACCTCTCTGACCGTCTCGAAAGCCGCGTGCAGCTCACCACGGACGGCCTGAACCTCTACCCTGGCGCCGTCGAGGACGCCTTCGGGATTGACGTGGACTACGCGCAACTCGTGAAGGTCTACGGCGAGGCGCGGGAGGCCGAAGCGCGCTACAGCCCCGCCGCCTGCAAGGCCGCGATCCCCACTCCGGTCCAGGGCGAGCCGGACCCGACGCACATCAGCACGTCGTACGTCGAGCGCCACAACCTCACGATGCGGATGTCGATGCGCCGGTTCACCCGCTTGACGAACGCCTTCTCGAAGAAGCTGGCGAACCACGTGCATCAGGTCGCGCTCTACACCGTGTTCTTCAACTTCTGCCGGATCCACAAGACGCTGCGGACCTCGCCGGCGCAGGCCGCAGGGCTGACCAACACGCTGCGCGATGCAGCCTGGATCGTCGGCCTGATCGACGCGCAGACGGCCAAGCCGGGTCCGAGAGGTCCCTACAAGAAGCGCGATTCAAACTGAGACACTACCGATCGTCGAAGCAAGTTGAGCTATGCTGGCGAGTCCGTTAGAATCCTGTTGCCTCGCTCGTCCAGGCTGGCGGGAGAGCGGTCGCTCGGTGTCGGTTCCCGGCTCGGCCGTCGCGGGTCAGTCGGTGTCGCGTGGAAGGTGACCCATGAGCGTGCAGAACAGGGCGGCCGTGCGGCGGCTGTACGAGGAGGTTCTGGGCAAGGGTAATCTGGCGGTGGCTGACGAGGTTTTGGCGCCGGATTTCGTGGATCACATGCCGCTGGTCGACACGCCGGACCGGGAGGGGCTGCTGAAGGCGATGATGGCGGCCCGCAGGGCGTTCCCGGATTTGCGCTATCAGGTGGTCGCCGAGATTTCGAACGAACACTGGATTGCAACGGCCGTGGAGGTGGACGGCGGTGTTCACCGGGGGCCTTTCATGGGAGTGCCTCCGACCGGAAAGCCGGTGAAGTGGACGGAGACTCACCTCTGGAAGGTCATCGACGCGAAGATCGTTGAGCACCACGGCAACGTGAGCATGTTCGAGATACACAAGATGATCGGATCGCACAATCTCGAATCGAAGCTCCGATGATGCGCGGGCCGGCTCGCGGCAGCGAGCCGGCCTGAACGGCCTGGCGGTCCCTGGGAGTGGGGAGCGTCCCAGGCGCCAATCAGTGGGACACCGGGAGAGGCGGCTTTATGATCAAGCGCGTAGAGGTCCAGTATCGGGGGATTTTCCAGAAGAATCTCGGGAAGTACATCGGCGGCGACATCGTGATGATAGCCAGCCGGATGGGGCGGATCGCTTTTTCGAATGGCCGTTACAGCGACGCGCCGGAGCGCAACGGGATACCGTGCAAGTACTTCGCCTTCGTCTCGCCCGACCTCTCCGAGGAGGAGCTGGAGGCCGAGTGCGGGGCGAAGCTGGACATCGATGCGGTCGACGTGTCCCTGGTCGTCGATGACACGATGGCGAGGGGCGTGGAGCCCTGGGGCTGGCACGGCATCCGTCCGGTCAACGAGAAGGTGGGTCACAAGGGCTGCCTGCTGATGGTCTCGCGGCGCGAGCACGACGACCTCATCCGGTTCCTGGAGAGGAAGCCGTATCCCTATCGTCTGGCGACCCTGGACGGCGACCCGAGCCTGGCGGGGCTGTGGGTCTTCAAGGACGACCTGACCCGGGAGCGCTGTCTGGGGGCGATTGCGGCGGTTGAGCCCGGGGTCATCGGCATCGAGGCGGTGGAGGAGTTCCTCCTGGAGACGACCGGCGACGAGCACCGTGCGCGCGCCGCGCGGGAGGCCTACGAGGCGACGCTGCGCCGCATCAAGGTGGTCAATTCCGATCAGGGCATCGAGTGGCCGCACGAGATCCCGGTGTTGCCGAAGTGGCACGAGTTCGAGGAGGGCGGCGTCGTGGTGCCTGCCGTCCCGCGCGGGTTCAAGCTGGGGCCGCGCGGCCAGAACCGCAACGAGGGTTTCAAGCACGGCACGTCCAAGACCGAGCGGCCGGTCGTGCGTTTCGATCTGTGCATCAAGTGCACCCTGTGCTGGGCGGACTGTCCCGACGAGTGCTTCGACCCGACGGATGACGGCTTGTACGACGTCAACTACGAGGTGTGCACGGGTTGTCACAAGTGTGCCCTGGTCTGTCCGGTCAAGGAATGCATCGTCATGGTCGACGAGCTCGAGTTCGAGAACACCGACAGTCCGTGGGAGCACCACAAGCGCGATCCCGCCGACTACGTCAAGTGGGCGGAGGCGAAGAAGGGCAAGACCCGTATCCGCTATGCGCACGTGACCGGGACCGGTGTGGAGAAGAGCGAAGGAACGACCGTTCCGGCCAAGGTGTGAAGGACTGTCGCGTAAGGAGGGATCGTGACGATTGCCCAAGCAGTAGAGGTCTGGGATCGCGAGGAGTTGCTCACTGGCTGTCAGGCGGTCTCGCATGCCGTGAAGCTGGCCGACGTGGACGTGATTGCCGCCTACCCGATCCGGCCGTATACGGAGGTGATGGATCTGCTGTCGAAGCTGATCGCGGACGGTAAGCTCGACTCGGAGTACATCGTCGCCGACAGCGAGCACTCGCAGTTCGAGATCGTCAAGCACGCCAGCTCGGTCGGTGCGCGCGCATTCGCCGGCAGCAGCGGCACGGGCTGGATGTACGGGTTCGAGGCGCTGGTCGTCACGGCCACGGATCGCCTCCCGCCGCTCTTTCTGGTCGGCAACCGGGCGCTCGACGATCCGGGCGCATTCGGGGTGGAGCACAACGACGCCATGGCGCTCCGCGACATGGGCTGGTTGCTCTGCTGGGCGAGCACGGCGCAGGAGGCCCTCGAGCACGTGTTCATCGGCTACCGCATCGCCGAGGACAAACGCGTTCGCATGCCGATGGCGCTGGCGATGGACGGCGCGTTCCTGACGCACTCGCAGCATATGGTGAAGGTGCCGACCGAGGACGCGGTCAACCGCTTCCTGCCGCCGTACGATCTGGGCGAGCGGCGGATGCATCCCGACAACCCGGTCTCCATCGCGCCGCAGGTGAACGAGGACTGGGTGATAGAGCTGCGGCGCCAGAACTGGGAGGCTGCCCGCCGGGCCCGGCACGTGATCAAGGAGGCGTATCAGGAGTTCAACGCGATCTTCGGCCAGCGCTACGACAATCCGTACTTCTCCGAGTTCATGACGGAGGACGCGGAGGCGGTGCTGATCGGCATCGGCGCCGTGTGCATGCCGACGCGGACCGCGTGCCGGCGTCTGCGGGCGCAGGGGCACAAGGTCGGCTATGTCAACCTGCGCTGGTTCCGGCCGTTCCCCACCGAGGAGTTGCGCGCCTGCCTCGGCCGGTTCAAGGGCGTGGGGGTCATCGATCGCGACTTCGCGCACGGATCGCCCGACAATGGCGGGATTCTCATGCACGAGGTGCGGTCCTGCCTCTATCCTTTGCGCGAACGCCCGAACGTCATCAACTACATGGGCGGCCTCGGTGGACGCGACATCTCGATCGAGGAATGCATCAAGATGTACGAGGAGACGATGGCCGCAGGGCGGGGCGACATGCCGGAGGAGATCGTCAGCTGGACGGGTCTGCGCGAGTAGTCTGCAGCGAGTGACCTTTAGGTGACGAGCGGATAGGTGCTGCGGCCGGCGCTGGTTCCGGCCGGTCTCGCGGGCGCCAACGTGGGACGCGGGTTCCACAGAAGGAAGGATGACGGAGATGGCAACTACGCTTCCGATGATCGACTACGAGCATCTGAGGAAGGCCAAGGACGCTCCGCTGGAGGAGTTCTACACATCGGGGCACCGCACCTGCCAGGGCTGCGAGTCGGCCTTGGTCATGCGCGACTTCGCCAAGGCGTCCGGTCCGCGTACCGTCGCGACGGGCGCGACCGGATGCATGTACGTGGCGAACACGAGCTATCAGACCACGCCGTGGATCATTCCGTGGATGCATACGCAGCTCGGTGCCGGAGGCGCCTCCGCGGTCGGCATGGCGGCCGGCCTGCGGGCGCTCATGCGGAAGGGGAAGATCGCCAAGGAGAAGATCAACGTGATCAACTTCAGCGGCGACCTCGGCGGCGGCGACATGGGTCTGTCGGGCATATCGGGCGCCCTGCAGACCGACTACGACCTGCTCATCATCCTCTACGACAACGAGTCGGCCGCGAACACGGACATCCAGGCCACCGGGCTCACGCCCTACGGCGCGCAGACCACGTTCACGCCGCCCGGAAGCGTGCGGCGGATCATGCACACCCGTTGGAAGAAGAATCTGGCCCCGATGCTCGCCGTCGGGCACCCGACCTGCCGCTACGTGGCCACGGCGAGTGCGACGTTCCCGGTGCTCGACTTCATGAACAAGACCCGCAAGGCGCTGAGCGTGGGTGGCCCCACGTTCATCCACACGTTCGACCCGTGCCCCAAGGGCTGGGATTTCCACCCCGGCTACTCGCGGGAGCTCGGCGAGCTGGGGATTCGCTCCGGCATCTTCCCGCTCTACGAGATCCTCGACGGCAAGGTCACCTACACCTACGACCCGCACAAGAGGGGCCGCATCCCGGTCCGCGAGTACCTCATGAAGCAGGGGCGCTTCGCCCACCTGATCGACGAGGACATCGACTACATCCAGGGCATGATCGATACGATGTGGGAGGAATGGGATCTGCCCGGCATTACGCCGATCAAGAGCGGCCTGCAGCTGGCCAAGGCGTAGTTGACGGATAACGTTCGACCAGACGCGGGGGCCGCCGGCCCCCGCGTCTTCCTCCGGGCGGGCGGGGCATCGCCCCGCGGGGCGCGCTACTGTTTGGCCTGCGGCGGGACGTAGTCCGGCGGGGGCGCCGATTCCTCGCCGAAGAAGAATTCTTCCATCGACTTGACGATCAGCTGCTGGGCTTCCTTCTGCCACGGCATGAGCCGGTACTCGTTCAGCAGCATCTTCATGCGCTCTTCCCAGAGCGTCCAGGCGTCGGCCGACACGTTCTCGTAGATCCGCCGCCCGAGCTCTCCCGGCCACGGGGGCTCGCTCAGACCGGGCATCTCTCTCTGGAACTTGGCGCACGTGACGGTTCGCCCGCCCGCGCTGCCGTCCGCCGGTTTGTCGTTGTGCTCAGCAGCCATGTCTAGTGTGTCCGTTCGGTCGCTGTCGTCCAGATGGAGATGTCCCGGTCACCGAGGGTGGCCGTCACCACCCGCGTTACCTCGACCCGGACATCGTTGAAGCAGGCACCGCCGCCGATGTCGGTCGGCGAATCCGCGACCAGGGCGTTGGCGGTCGATCCGTTCATGGTGCTCTTTCGCCACAAGCCCTTGGGCAGCCCAACAATGCCGGGCTTCATGTCGGGATTGAGCATGACCGGGCAGTGGATCTCACCCAGCGCGTTGAAGATGCGCGCCGTGTCGCCCGTGCCGAGGTGGCGCGCCTTGGCGTCCCGCGGGTGGATCTGCAGCGCGGCGAGGCGCGGCCTGAGCTCGCCGAGGGTCGACGTGACCGTCTTCTCGCTGGCCGGCGAGAGCAGGACCAGCGGGTAGTTCTCCGCCGGCGCATCCGCCCGATAGGCGTACAGTCCGGCCGGGGCGCAGCGCTCGAGGGCCTCCGGGAACAGATCGACCCTGCCGTCGGGCGTCCGCGGAAAGACGTCGTCGAACTGCACCGGCCGCACGGGGCACACCGGCTCGGCGGTCCCGCACCGCAACAGGCTGTCGCGCACCGGCTCCGGCATGGCGCCGGTGACGTGCATCAGCGCTTCGGGATCGGTTTCCGCCGCGCCGCTGCCGGGGAGCCCCAGCCGGGCCGCCAGCGCGGCGAACACCTCGACGTTCGGCCGCGAATCGCCCACGGGCTCGATGACCGGCTGCACGAGCTGGAGGTTGACCGCGCCGTAGCTCCGGGCGATGTCGTAGTGCTCCAGGAAGGTCGTGGCCGGCAGGACGACGTCCGCCCAGCGCGCCGTGTCGGTCATGACCTGATCGAAGACCACGGTGAACAGGTCGTCCCGTCCGAGGCCCCGCAGCACGCGGTTCTGGTCCGGTATGGTGACGGCCGGATTGGCGTTGTAGACGAACAGCATCTGCACGGGCGGGTCGCGGTACTCGGTGAGCGCCCGGCCCAGCCGGTTCATGTTGACCAGTCGGGTGTCCGGCTCGTCCGCTTCGATCCACGCCTCCGGGTCCAGGGGCCAAGCCCCCGAGTTGCTCATCGAGAAGCCGCCGCCGCGCACGCCGAACTTGCCGCCGACCGCGGGCAGGGCTAGCACGGCCGCGGCCGCGTTGCCGCCGTTCCGATTCCGCTCCAGCCCCCAGCCGCAGCGGATCACCGCTGGTGACGTCTCCGCGTACAGCTCCGCCACGCGCACTATCAGCTCGGGGTCGACGTCGGCGACGGCGGCCGCGCGCTCGACGGTCCATGCCGCGGCACGCTCCCGCAGCGCATCCGCGCCGCGGGTGTGGGCGGCAAGGAACTCCTCGTCCGCCAGACCGTTCTCGAAGAGGAACCGGTGCAGCGCCAGCGCGACCGCGACGTCGGTGCCCGGCCGCACCGCGAGATGGATGTCCGCCCGCCTGGCGAGCGCGGTGCGGCGCGGATCGATGACGACCAGCGCGGCGCCGTCGTTCATCGCTGCGTGTATGTGCGGCACCAGATGGATGCTGGATACGGATGGGTTGGCGCCCCAGACGATGATGAGGCGCGCGTGTCGGTAGTCGGCATAGGCGACGCCCGGCATCCGGCCGTAGAGTGCACTGCTGACAGCCGTGGTGGGTGCGGCGCAGACGGTGCGCGCGAGCCGGCTGGTGCCGAAGCGGCGAAAGAGCTGCGCGTCGGCGGTGTCCTGCGTGATCAGGCCGTTCGAGCCGCCGTACGAGAACGGCAGGATGGCCTCGGCTCCCCAGCTCTCGCGGATCGCCAGCATCTTCCTGGCCACCACGTCGAGCGCCTGCTCCCAGCCGACGTGCTTGAAGCGGCCCTGTCCCTTCGGACCGTCCCGCAGGCCGGCGTGCCGCAGCCGGTCGTTGCCGTAGACCCGCTCGCCGAAGCGGCGCACCTTGCCGCAGATGAAGCCGGCGGTCACGTCGTGACGCGCCGACCCGTCGATCCGGACGATCCGTCCCTTCTCGACCGAGACCGCAAGGCTGCACGTGTCGGGACAATCGAGCGGGCACGCCGTATCGACCGTCGAACGGCCCCAACTCTCTGCGTCGCGCCCAGCCATTTGCTGAGTCTAGCAGGCCGCGGCGCGGTGCGGGGACCCGCGCGCCGCAGTCGTGCGAGAATGGCCTGCGTGCGGCACCCGCGCGCGGCGCTGGTCGTCGCGGCCGGCCTGCTGGCCGTGCTGCCTACTCCCTCGTCCTGGGTCGAGGCGCTCTACTCGCGCCGTCTCTACCCGACGCTGCAGAACCTGCTCACGCCGTTGTCCGGTTTCGTTCCGTTCGCCCTGTTCGACCTGCTCCTCGCGGGCGCCGCGGCGTGCGTCGGAGTGTGGTGGATCGCCGCCATGCGACGCGCCGGCGGCCGGCCGCGCGCCCTCCTGGTCGCCGGGCGGCGTACGATCGTGCTTGCGGCCGGCATCTACCTGGTCTTCCTGCTGGTGTGGGGATTCAACTACCGACGCGAGCCGCTCGCCGCGCAGCTCGGCCACGATGCCCGCCGCGTCACCTCGCGGGCGCTGGGGGAGCTGGGTGTCGAGACCGCCGACCGGCTCAACGACCTGTATGCGGCGGTGCCGCGAGCCGCGTGGCCGGACCTGGACGCGCTTCCGGCTCGCCTGGGGCCGGCCTTCGAGCGCGTGCAGCGGCAGCTGGGAAGCGACCGGACCGCGGTCGTCGGCGCCCCGAAGGCGACGCTGCTGGCGCCGTACTTCGGATGGGCCGGCATCGACGGGATGATCAGTCCTTTCACGCTCGAGATTCTGGTCAACGACGCCGTGCTGCCGTTCGAGCGGCCGTACGTCGTCGCGCACGAGTGGGCCCATCTCGCCGGCTACGCCGCCGAGTCCGAAGCGAGCTTCGTGGGCTGGCTGACGTGTCTGGCCGGCGATGACGCGTCGCGCTACAGCGCGTGGCTGTATCTGATGCCGCGGGTGGTGCGTCACCTCGACGAGGAGGGCCGCGGCCGGGTGTGGGGGCGTCTGGCCGCCGGGCCCGCCGCCGACCTGCGCGCGGTGGCGCTGCGGCTGCGCGACGCCGTGCCGTTCGTGCAGCGCAACGCGAACCGCGTCTACGACCGCTACCTGAGGGCGAACCGCGTGGAGGCCGGGATCGCCAGCTACGGTGAGGTGGTCGACCTGGTTCTGGGTACCACGTCCTGGCGGAGTTTCCTGGAGCGGTAGGGGAGCCTGCGGCGGCGCGCGAGCCCGCCGGCCGCGCTCGGCGGGCGGGGGAGATGGTATGATCCGCGAGTACACGATGTTCAAGCTTGTCGCCACCGTTCGAGGTGGAACCACGAACGCACCCGCCGCCGCGTTGCAGTACCCCTCGGCCGACGCCGCCCGCGAGGCTGCGAAGCAGCTCATGCACGAGTATCAGCGCGTCGTGCGCGTGATGATCGTGGAGGAGCCGTCGCGGTTCGTCGAGTGGATGGACCGCAGCTGATGCCCCGCCGCGCAGGTTCGTGAGCCCCGCCGCCCGGCCGGACACGTCACGTACTCTAAAAATGCGCCGTCGCCGCCGCGAAGCCAAGGATCTGCTTGCATAGCGCGGGCCGGAGTCCTACCATGCGTCTTGAGGGGTGCCATGAACATAACTTTGCGTCGCGCCGTGCTTCTGTTTGCCGTTCTCGCGGTGGTGCCTGCCGGGTACCTGAATAGCGATCTACGCGCCGCACCCGCGCAGGAACCTGCGCAGCCGCTCGAGTTCAACCGCGACATCCGGCCGATCCTCGCGCGATCGTGTCTGGCTTGCCATGGTCCGAACGAGAACTCGCGGCAGGCCGACCTGCGACTCGACACTCACGACTTCATCGGGACGCTGGTCGTGCCCGGCGACGCCGAGGCTAGCCCGCTGTTCCGGCGGCTGACCACCGGCGACAGTGTCCAGCGCATGCCGCCGGCGTCATCCGGACGGTCGCTGACCGACGAGCAGATCGAGGCGGTCCGCCTGTGGATCGATGGCGGCGCGCACTGGGACAGCGAGATCGCCGTTGCGGCCGATGCAGCGCCGGTGCCCGCGCGCGTGATCGACTTCGCTCGCGAGGTCCGGCCGATCCTGTCGGAGAAGTGCTTCACCTGCCATGGGCCGGACGCGCAGGCGCGGCAGCGAGGTCTGCGGCTGGACATGGCGGAGGGGCCTTTTGCCGACCGCGGTGAATTCGGTGGTCCGGTCATCATTCCCGGCGACTCCGAGGAGAGCCCGTTGATCCACCGGGTGAGCGCCTCCGACGCCTTGGTGCGGATGCCCTACCGCCTCGGCCTGAGCACCCCCGTCATGCCGGGTACCGACGAGGACGCCCTCAGTCCCGACCAGATCGAGACCCTGCGGCTGTGGATCGACCAGGGGGCCGAGTGGCAGTCGCACTGGGCGTTCATTCCGCCCGAGCGCGCGCCGGCGCCGCCGGTCGCTGACAGCGAATGGGTTCGCAATCCGATCGACAGGTTCGTTCGGGCCCGGCTCGAGCAGGAAGGCTGGAGCCCCGCTCCCGAGGCCGACATTCTCACGCTGATTCGCCGCGTCACGTTCGATCTGACCGGCCTCCCGGCGGCCGGGGACCAGATTGCCGCCGTCCTCAGCGACGACGCACCCGAAGCCTACGAGCGCCACGTCGACCGGTTGCTCGCCTCGACGGCGTACGGCGAGCGGATGGCGGTCGAGTGGCTGGACGGCGCCCGCTATGCCGACTCCAGCGGGTATCAGACCGACGCCCCGCGGGAGATGTGGCGCTACCGCGACTGGGTGATCGACGCGTACAACGAGAACATGCCGTTCGATCAGTTCACCATCGAACAGATCGCCGGCGACATGCTCCCCGACGCCACGCTCGAGCAGAGAATCGCCACCGCCTTCAACCGGAACCACAGCCAGAACGGCGAGGGCGGTATCGTCCCGGAGGAGTTCCTGGTCGAGAACGTGGTCGATCGCGTCTCGACGACGGGGACGGTGTGGATGGGGTTGACCCTGGGGTGCGCGCGCTGCCACGACCACAAGTTCGACCCGCTCACGCAGAAGGAGTTCTACCAGATCTACGCCTACTTCAATAACATTCCCGAGCGCGGCAATCTGCGCGGCCTGGGGGCGAAGGCGTTCAAGTACTTCAACTCGCCGCCGAACATCACCGCTCCGACTGAGGAGAACTACGCCGAGCTGGCCGAGTTCGACGCCACGCTCGACGAGGCACGAGAGGAGTTCTCGAGGCTCGAGGCCGACGCGGCCGACGCGCGGGCCGAGTGGGAGAACTCGCTGCGGGGCGGCTGGCCGGTCGATTGGGTCCTGCGCGACAAGCTCCTGCTCCATCACCCGCTCGACGGTGACATCGCCGGCACCTATACGGGCGAGCCGGTGACCGTTTCGCAGGGAGTGACTGCCCACCTGCGGCCGCCCAGAGAGCCGGTGACCCTCACGTTTCCGGTGAACGTGACGCTGGAGGATGGCCAGCCGAGCTTCGCCCCGGGTCGGGTCGGCGAGGCGATGAACTTCGACGGCCGGCGTTTCGTCAATGCCGGCGACATCGCGAACTTCACCTACGCCGAACCGTTCACCCTGGCCGCCTGGATCTATCCCACCGCACCGGACGGCGCGATCGTGTCGCGCGCGCTGGCCGGCGACCAGGGCGAGCAGGGGTGGGGCCTGTATCTGCTTGAAGGGAAGCTGCAGGTCAACCTGTCCCAGCGCTATGCGGACGACGGGCTGCGGGTGGAATCCCGGGACGTGCTGCCGCTCAACGAATGGCAGCATGTGCTCGTCACCTATGACGGGAGCAAGGTGCCGGAGGGATTGCAGATCTACGTCAACGGCGAGTCGCGGGAGATTAACCCCCTCCTCGACGGGATCAACAACGCGATGCGGACCAAGGAGCCGTTGCGCATCGGGGCCAGCGGGTCTGCCCCCGAGAGCTCCGGCTCCACCGATTCGAGACCCCGGTTCCAGGGCATGATCGATGACGTGCGCATCTACACGGCGGCCCTGACTCCGGAGCAGGCGGCGGTCGTGGCGATCGGGGAGTCGCTGACCGAGATCGCGCGGATTGCGCCGGCCAGCCGGACGGCGGGGCAGGCCGAGAAGCTGCGGCTCGCCTTCCTCGACCAGTACGCCGCGCAGCCGGTTCAGGAGGCGTGGCGCAAGGCCAATGACCTCGAGCGCGAGCGCGCGGAGCTCTGGGACAGCTTCCCGACCGTCATGGTGATGGATGAGATGGAGCCGCGGCGCGACACGTTCCTGCTGATTCGAGGCGCGTACGACGTGCCCGGCGAGCGGGTGGAGCCCGACGTGCCGGCGGTGCTGCCTCCGCTGCTCGATGGTCAGGAGAACGACCGTCTGGCGTTCGCCCGTTGGCTCGTCCAGCCGGACCACCCGCTCACCGCCCGCGTGGCCGTGAACCGCTTCTGGCAGATGTACTTCGGGACCGGTCTGGTCAAGACGGTCGAGAACTTCGGGCTGCAAGGGGAGTACCCGAGCCATCCGGAGCTGCTCGACTGGCTCGCGACGAACTTCATCGATTCCGGCTGGGACGTCAAGGCGCTGCAGCGGGCGATCGTGACGAGCGCCACCTACCGGCAGGCATCGCCGGTTTCGCCGGACGCGCTCGAGGCCGATCCGGAGAACCGCCTGCTGGCTCGCGGACCACGGATGCGCATGCCGGCGCAGATGATCCGCGACCAGGCACTCTCGATCGCGGGACTGCTCGTCGACGAGGTCGGAGGGCCTTCGGTCAGGCCGTATCAGCCCGAGGGCCTGTGGGAGGAACAGAGCAGTCAACAGTACGAGCAGTCCGAGGGAGACGACCTGTACCGCCGCAGCCTGTACACGTACTGGAAGCGAACGCTCGCACCGCCGTCGATGCTGGCGTTCGATTCCTCGACGCGCGAGACCTGCATCGTCCGCCTGAGCCGGACCAATACGCCGCTGCAGGCCTTGAACCTGATGAACGACGTCACTTACGTGGAGGCGTCGCGCAGGCTGGCGGAGCGGATGATCGCCGAGGGAGGAACGACACCCGACGAGCGGATCGCCTATGGCTACCGTCTGGCGACGGCCCATCGGCCAGCGCCCGAGGCGGAGGCGGTCCTGGTCGATGGCTTCCACGCCTACCTGGACCGCTACGAGGCCGATCGGTCGGCTGCGCTGGAGTTCGTCAGCGTGGGAGCGTCCCCCCGCGACGAGACGCTGGACGTTGCAGAGCTGGCCTCCTATACGATCGTGGCCAGCCTGATCTTGAACCTCGACCGGACCATCACAAAGGAATAGCCAATGCACCTCGACCTTGAGCGGTTTCTGACGCGGCGGCGTTTCATCCAACTCTCGAGCACCGGGGTCGGTGCCGCCGCGCTGGCGACACTGTTCCACCAGGATGTCCTGGCCGGGGGGGGCGGCGCCGCTCCCACGTCGGTCGGCGGGCTGCCGGGGTTGCCGCACTTCGCGCCCAAGGCCAAGCGGGTCATCTACCTGTTCCAGGGCGGAGCGCCCTCACAGCATGACCTGTGGGAGCACAAACCGGGGCTGGCGAAGCTGCGCGGGACCGATCTGCCGGACTCGGTCCGGCAGGGACAACGCCTGACCCCGATGACGGCGACGCAAGCGGGCTTCCCGATCGTCCCGTCCGTCTTCAAGTTCGACCAGCATGGCCAGTCGGGGGCGTGGATCAGCGAGCTGATGCCGCATACCGCCAAGGTCGCCGATGAGCTGTGCTTCATCAAGACGATGCACACGGAGGCGATCAACCACGATCCGGGCATGACCTTCCTCCAGACCGGTGCCCAGCTGGCGGGCCGGCCCAGCGTCGGCGCGTGGCTGGCCTACGGGCTGGGGAGCATGAACAGCGACCTGCCGACCTTCGTCGTCATGGTCTCGAGTCGTGGCGGCAACCAGGTGTACGACCGGCTGTGGGGCAGCGGGTTCCTGCCCTCCGAGCACCAAGGCGTCAAGTTCCTCTCGACCGGGGATCCGGTCCTGTACCTGTCGAATCCTCCCGGAGTGGACAGAAGCTTCCGGCGTCGGTTCCTCGACGATCTGGGCCAGCTGAATCAGCAGGATCGCGAGACGTTCGGCGATCCGGAGACGGCCACACGCATTTCGCAGTACGAGATGGCCTATCGCATGCAGGCCTCCGTGCCGGAGTTGACCGACCTGTCGGATGAACCGGAGAGCGTCTTCGAGCGGTACGGGCCCGACTCCCGCACGCCCGGCACCTTCGCAGCCAACTGCCTGCTCGCGCGGCGGCTGGCCGAACGCGATGTGCGCTTCATCGAGCTCTTCCACCGGGGATGGGACATGCACACCCAGCTCCCGACGCGGATCAAGGTGCAGGCCAAGGACGTCGACCAGCCGCAGGCGGCGTTGGTCCAGGACCTGAAGGAACGCGGGATGCTGGACGACACGCTGGTCGTCTGGGGTGGTGAGTTCGGACGCACCATCTTCTGCCAGGGCCGGCTCACCGACGAGACCTACGGGCGCGATCACCACCCGCGCGCCTTCACGATCTGGCTGGCCGGCGGCGGCGTCAAGGCAGGCACCACGTACGGTGAGACCGACGACTTCGCGTTCAACATCGCGAAGGACCCGGTGCACATCCACGACCTGCACGCCACGATGATGCATCTGCTCGGCGTCGACCATACGAGGTTGACCTACCCGTATCAGGGGCGGAACTTCCGTCTGACCGACGTGCACGGGAAGATCGTCGACGGCATCCTGGCGTAACGGCTGCTCGCAGGACGGCGGCATCGCGGCTCTCCGCGGTGTCGCCGTTCCGTCGTCCTTCCCCTGTTGGAAACCCCGCCTTCACCCGTTGACATCAAGGAGCGTTGGCATGCAGTACTTCGTCCGATTGCTTGTCGTCTTCGCCGCCGTGGCGCTCGTGGCGCCCGCGATCCACGCGCACTTCAAGCTCGTGGAGCCGGCCCCGTGGATCGTCGAGGACGACCGCGGTGACCCGCAGAAAACGGGTCCCTGCGGCGGCTCGAACACGGATTGGGGCACCCCGAGCGACATCGTCACCGAGGTGGTCGGCGGCTCGCTGCTGCCGCTCAAGATCCTCGAGACCATCTACCATCCAGGGCACTACCGCGTGGCATTGGCGGTCAATTCTCCGCTCGAGTTGCCGCCCGACCCGGAGACCCGGACGCGACCCAGCCACCGCGGAGAATGGGACCGGCCGTGGTCGGTCTCGGCCCTGATCGAGGCCCCGTCGCAGCCCCCGGTGCTGGCCGACGGCCTGTTCATGCACTACACGCGCGAGCCGACACCGATCGAGTTCGAGACGGAGATCCGCATTCCCAACATCAACTGCGAAAGGTGCACGCTGCAGGTCATCCAGTGGATGGCGGAGCACGCCTACAACAACCCGGGCGCCTACAGCTACCACCACTGCGCGCACCTGAAGATAATGGCGGACGAGTCGAAGCCGCTCGACGAGGGTTGGCCGGCGCAGCGCAACGCAACGGATCAGTAGACCGCTTCCGCCAGATTGCGATCGAGAGCCCGCAGGCACGGGCGCAGTGCCTGCGGGCCGGGTGTTGTCCGACCGACCGCGGGGAGCACCGCGCGGCAACCGGCCCTCAGGCTCGCCGAGGCACTATCCCCGAGCGACCGGCCGCCGTGTCGGCTACCTGCCCAGCGGGTCGTCGATGGTGCCCCCGCCGGTGGCGGTGTCGCGGGTGGCCGGATCGGGACCGCGCCCCTCGGCGAACGCCTGCTCCTCGATGCGGCTCCCGAGGAGCTGCCCCGGCAGGCCGTAGTTTCCCTCGTGGCATCGCGGCTCGTAGTAGATCCGGTTCGCTCGGCCGTCCTGCAGTTCCAGCTCCTGCCGGACCGTCCAGGGGCGGGTCCAGGTGGTGGGATCGTCGATCGTGACGACGTACTCCAGCGTCGTCTCGTCGAGCCGCCGCCAGCGCTCGACCAGATGGAGGTTCCCGCGGGAGCCGCGGAAGTCGCGCTTCCGGGAGAAATTCGTGACGTCGACCACCAGGGTGTCGCCCTCCCAGCGGCCGCGGGAATCGCCGAACGACCGGCGGACCTGGCTCGGCAGATGCTCACTCCCGCCGATCGGGATGACGCGCTGCCACCCCTGCCCCTGACCCACGTCGTAGAAGATGGCCGCCGCGCCGGGCGACTGCACTATGCGGCGGAACCCGCCGAAGTCGGGCAGCCCGCCGCCCATGCAGCGCTCCGTCAGGCTGCGGTCTTCCGGCCCGTCGTTGCGGTTGATCCGTCCCGTGTTGTAGAACGGCGGCACCTCCGCGCGCAGGGGCGACGGCGGCCCGTACGACCATCCGGCGCAGACCGGCTCCTGCAGGCGGCACGTCTCGGTGGCCTGCAGCAATGCCAGCCGGAACTCCCGTTCCGTCCGCAATCGCTCTTCCGCTTCCGGCGTGTATGGCGGGATGCGCCCGTGCGGCGGGTCCACGATGAGCGAGGTGCGGTCCCCGGTGGGCCGAATCGACTCGAAGACTGTGTTGTAGGCGCCTCGGACGTCGCGCTCCGTCCCGATCGGCGCGCGCTCGTCCCGGCGCCGCATGGCTCCGCGTTGCTGATCGAGCGCCACCCGCTGCTCGTCCGTGAACACCTCGACGTCCGCGAACTGCTCCGGCCGCTGCAGCGGGATCTGGTACGGGTCGTTCCAGATGCCCTGCAGGTCCGGGTCACCCCACGGCGTGCGGAGCCGGCGTTCCGCCGACTGCCCCCCGCCCTCGAAGGCCGTGGCCGCGACCTCCACGCCGCCGAGCGATGCCGGCCCGGCGCCCGGCCCGGCCGCTAGGTTCAGCAGTCCGATCAGCGCCGCGAACGCCGCCGCCACGCCCATGAACTCGACAAGTCGCCTGGTCATTGCATCTCCCCCCGCCCGCCCGGCCGTTCAGCGCCGGGACGGTTCAGGTACACTCGAATCGCGCGCACATGTCAAGCGCCGTCAGCGGCTGTTCGGGAATTGATCGATGCTTTTCGGCATTGCCGTTCCCCGGGCGGGGCTATACAATGGCATGGATTCCCAGTGGGCTGTGGACGGGGTTGGTATCCAGGAGGGCACAGATGACGACGATGCGAAACCGGTGGGTGTTCGCTTGGCAGGTGTTGCTCGGGGCGGCAGTCGTGGCGGTAGTCGCGTCTCCGGCGCCGGTGGCTGCGCAGGCTGCCCCGGAGAGCGAGGTGACGTTCAGCAAGCACATCGCGCCGATCCTCCAGCGGAGCTGTCAGAAGTGCCATCGGCCCGACTCGCTGGCGCCGATGTCGCTGATCGACTACACGGAGGTGCGCCCCTGGGCCAGGGCCATGAAGTACCGCACCGGGCTCCGGGACCAGCTGGGCGTGATGCCGCCCTGGTACATCGAGAAGGACATCGGCATCCAGCAGTTCAAGGACGATCCGTCGCTGAACGACGCGGAGATTGCCCTGATCGCGGCGTGGGCGGACAACGGTGCCCCGGAGGGCGATCCGGCCGATCTGCCGCCGCCGCTGGCGTTCATCGACGTGGACGAGTGGGAGATCGGACAGCCCGATCTGATCGTGTCGTCGCCGAGCGTCGAGGTCGACCCCGACGCGCCGGACTGGTGGGGTTCGATCGGTGAGGTGCCGACCGGGCTGGGCGAGGATCGCTATGTCGCGGCCCTCGAGTACAAGGAGGTCACCGAGTCCTCCGAGGGGGCGGCGCGCAACACGGTCGGAGGGCTGTTCGTGGTGCACCACGCGACGCTCGCGGTGACCGATCCGAATCCCGATCCGGACGAGGTGGACCCCCTGCTCGCGCAGCGCCGCTGGCCGACCCACGAGGTGGGCCGCAACGCCGACGTCTTCGATCCCCAGGCGGGCAGGGTAATGAAGGCCGGCTCCAAGCTCGTGTTCGACTCCATGCACCTGCACGCCAACGGCGCCCGCACGCGGGCCCACCTCAACGTGGGCTTCAAGTTCCATCCGCGCGGGTACGAGCCGACGCGCAAGTGGGTTCGCATGTCGTTCGGCAACGGTGTCGATCTCGACATCGAGGCGATGGATCCGGATCAGCAGATGGAGGCCTACTTCACGCTGCCGGAGAACGCGCTGATCACGATCTTCGAGCCGCACATGCATGCGCCCGGCGTGCGGATGTGCCTGGACGCCATCTGGGGCATCACCGTCGAGACGCTCAACTGCTCGGGGTACGACCACAGTTGGGTGCGCGTCTACAACTACGAGGACGAGGCGGCGCCCCTGTTGCCGAAGGGCACCATCCTGCGGATCACGGGCTACTTCAACAACTCGCCGTCGAATCCCAACGTGCCCGATCCGCGGAACTGGTCGGGTGGCGGACATCGATCGGTCGACCAGATGTTCATCAACCTGATGCGCGGCGTCTACCTCACCGACGAGGAGTTCGCGACGGCGGTCGCGAGACGGCGCGAGGCGCTCGATCTCGAGGAGGGCGAGATGGTCGTCGGCTGCCCGCTCTGCGGGAGCGAGAGCTGGCCGACCGCTGTGGTGGCGCAGGACCAACAGCAGTGAATCCCGTCCGCCCGGGACCTTTCGTCCCGGCATGAAGTGATCGCGGCACGGCGCGCCGTCCGCCGTTACGGGCGGCGCGCCGTCCTTCCTCTTTCTCTTCCTCTTCCTCCCTACGCCAGTCCCAGGTTGCGGAGTATTGCGAGCGCCGACCGCGAGCGGTTGAGGGTGTAGAGGTGCAGGCCGGGTGCGCCGGCCGCCAGCAACCCCTCGCACTGCCGCGTGGCGAAGTCGATGCCGAACGCCGTCACCGCCTCGTCGTCGTCGCCGAGCCGGTCGAGCTCCGCAACGAGGGGCGCGGGCAGCGCCGCGCCGCAGAGCGCCGTGAAGCGCTTCACCTGTCTCGTATTGAGAATGGGCAGGATGCCGGGCGTGATCGGCACGGTGACGCCGAGCTTGCCGGTCAGGTAGTCGACCATCTCGAAGTAGTCGGTGTTGTCGAAGAAGAGCTGCGTGAGGACGAACTCCGCGCCGTGCTCGATCTTGTCCCGCAGCCGCTGCCAGTCGACGTGCCGTCCTTCCGTGCACTCGGGGTGGCCCTCGGGAAAGCCGGCGCAGCCGATCGCGAACTCGCTCGCGCGTGCCCTCAGCACGTCGATGAGCTGGTAGGCGTAGTCGAAGCCGCCCGGCGGCCGCCGGAAGTCGGGCCGGTCGGCAGGCGCATCGCCGCGCAGCGCGAGGATGTTGCAGATGCCGAGGCCTGCCGCCTCGTCGAGGAAGGCGTCCATCTCCCGGTGCGTGAAGCTGACGCAGGTGACGTGCGCCATCGCGGTCAGGTGATGCTCCCGCTGTATGCGGTCGACAATCTGCAGCGTCCGGGCGCGCACGCCGTCGCCGCCGGCGCCGCAGGTGACCGAGCAGAAGTCGGGCCGGGCCGCCGCCAGGCGGGGCAGCACCCGGTCGAACAGGCTCTCGTCCCCCTGCGGCGTCTTGGGCGGGAAGAACTCGATGGAGACGACGGGCCGGCCGTCGGCGCGCTTCGCAGCGTAGATCTCGGGAATGCGTCTCACGTCACTGATCTCGGGCGGAGCGACCTCACAGGATAGCGCAGGGCGATCTTCGACGCGGCAGCGCTCGACGCTGCCGGCGCACCGGATTTGCGGCTCGACGGGCTTGCGCCGGCCGGCTGCGGCGAGAGAGCATAGGAGCTGATCCGTTGACGGGAGCCCGGGAGTGTCGGGTCGCGCGGCGAGCACCGGCGCGGCCACGGTCGGTCCCGGCCCGAGGGAGGTTCTCCGTGCAGCTCAGGTTCCTGGCGTTGGCAGTTTGCGTGGCCGCGCTCGCCGTCGGCAGCGGCCACGACGTCGTCGAGGTGCAGGCCGCATCCACGGCTGCGGCTCAGGACGACACGTTCACTCCGCGTGAGGTCGCGGCGGACGACATGCCGCTGGGCATCCACGAAGACTCCTGGGCGCGGGTGCCGCGCATCAGGCGCGAGTCGCTCGATCCCGAAGCGCAGCGCGTATTCGACATCATCGTGCATCCGGACAGCCGCTACGCCAGCGGCCTGCGCGGTCCGATCGGCATGTGGATGTACAGCCCGCGCATGGCCGAGCATCTGTTTCCGGCCAGCACCTACCTGCGCTTCGGGGCCGACGGCCAGCGCGACCAGCGGCTCGCCGAGCTGGCCATTCTGACCGCCGCGCGCGCTCTCGACAGCCAGTACGAATGGTCGGCGCACGAGCCGGCGGGCCGCAACGCGGGACTCGAGCCGGAGATCATCGAGCTGCTCCGGCACGACCGGCCGCTGGACGATGTCGGCGATCTGCCGGGGCTGGGCGAGCCGGAACGCACGATCATCCGGGTCGTGCGCGAGCTGATACGCGCGCCGAAGCTGAACGCCGCCGCGTTCGAGGCCGCGCAGCGGCTCTTCGGCAACGAGGGCCTGATGGATCTCGCGGGCCTGGTCGGCCACTATACGCTGGTGAACTACACCCTCAAGGCGTTCGACGTGCAGCGGCCGCCGGGCAGCCTCCTGACGCTCCCGCCGCGCTGACGCCGTCCGCGGGCGGGGCGCCGGCGGGGGGCGCTGGCACCCCGCGCCGTGATCCTCACGCCAGCGCGGCCACCGCGGTCCGGAGCGCCTCGTAGTCCGGTTCGACGCCCAGGCTCCCGGCGACCCAGTGGTAACGGACCACCCCGTCCTTGTCGACCACGGTCACGGCGCGGTTGGCGGCGACGTACCCTTGCATGCCGGCCAATCCCGGGAACGCGACGTCGTAGGCGGTCACGACCTCCCGGTTGTAGTCGCTGAGGAAGGTGTAATCCACGTTGTTCGCGGCCTTCCAGGCTTGCTGGGCGAACGGCGCATCGACCGTGATGCCGATGACCTCGGCGTTCAGGGTGCTGAACTGGTCGATGCGGTCGCGCAGCGCGCACATCTCCGTGGTGCACACGCCGGTGAACGCGCCGGGGAAGAAGACGAGCACCACGTTCCTGCCGCGGTAGTCACGCAAGCTGCGCTGCCGGTCCGGGGTCTCGTGCAGCGTGAACTCGGGAGCGGGCTGTCCTACGGCGATGGCCATCTACTAACCTCCTGCCGGACAACCCTATCACGCGGGCCGCAGCCGGACGCTCGACCGTGGGCGTGGCCCGCCAATCGTCGTCTTGCGGCTGCGCCTGGCCCCCAACCAACCCTGCAGGCGTCCGCGCCGTTCCGCGGCGCAGACTCCTGGCCGGGCACGCGTACCCGGATGACAACCGCGGCCGTGTCGTGCAGAATGGCTCCATGAATGCCACCAGCGACCCATCGTCCCGGCCGTTCGTGCCGTTCGTTCCGGAAGCGTCCACCATGCCCGAGCTGACGTTCCGCGCGGTCCTCCTCGGCACCGCGATGGCCATCGTGCTCGGCACGGCCAACGCGTACCTCGGCATGCGGGCCGGCCTGACGGTGGCCGCCACTTTCCCGGCGGCGGTCGTCGCGATGGCCGCGCTGCGCGTTCTCGGGGGCTCGGTGCTCGAGGAGAACATGGCGCGGACCACCGCGTCGGTGGGGGAGGCGCTGGTCGCGGGGGCCATCTTCACGATCCCCGCGTTCGTCATCAGCGGCGTCTGGGACGAGCTGCACTACTGGGAGAGCACCGCGATCATGCTGGTCGGCGGCGTGCTCGGGGTGCTGTTCATCATCGTGCTGCGCCGCACGCTGGTGGTGGAGGCCGACCTGCCGTTTCCCGAGAGCGTCGCCGCGGCCGAGCTGGTCAAGGCCGGGCAGGGCGGCCGCCAGACGGGTGCCGCCTTCGTCTTCAAGGCGATGGGCATGGCCGCGGCGTGGGAGCTCGTCAAGAACGTCAACGGCCTCAAGCTGGTCTCCGACTCGGCCACCACGTTCGTGTCGGTCGGGCGCTCGACCATCGAGATGCTGGGCCAGCAGGTGAGCTACGTCGGCGGGTTCCTGCTGCAGTCGCCCGCGGCCTCGCCGGCGCTCGTCGGCGTCGGCTTCATCGTCGGCCCGCGGATTGGCGCCACGCTGTTCGCCGGCGCAGTGCTCGGCTGGCTGGTGCTGGTGCCGCTCGGCCTGTTCCTGAACCCGGCACTTACCGCGCAGGCGACTGACGGCGGAGGGTTCGTCGGGCTGAGCATGGACGTCTGGCAGAGGCAGGTCCGGCCGCTCGCCGTCGGGACGATGATCGTCGCGGCGTTCTACACGCTCTACCGGCTGCGCACGTCGCTCATCCAGGGCATCGGCCGCGCGCTCGGCGACCTCCAGGCGTCGCAGGAGGGAGACGCCGGGCGCCTGGACCGCGACATCGACTTCCGCAAGGTCGGCCTGGCCATCGGCGCCCTGGCGGTGCCGCTGTTCGGCCTCTACTGGTACTTCAGCGGGAGCTTCGGCGGCGCCATTCTGCTGACCGTCCTGATGGTCATCCTCGGCTTCCTGTTCGCCGCGGTCGCCGGGTATCTGGTGGGGGTCCTCGGCAGCTCCAACAACCCGATCAGCGGCCTGACGCTCAGCACGCTGCTGATCGCGGCCATCGTGATGGTCGGCATCGGAGTGACCGGATCGGCCGGCATTCTCGGGGTGCTGGCGGTGGCGGGGGTCGTCTGCTGCGCCTGCGGCATTGCCGGCGACATGCTGCAGGACCTGAAGGTCGGCCACATCCTCGGCGGAACGCCGTGGAAGATGGAGGTCGGCGAGCTGATCGGGGTGACCGTCGCGGCGATGGTCCTCATCTACCCGATGATCCTGATGGATCGGGTCTACGAGATCGGCAGCCCCGAGCTGCCGGCGCCGCAGGCCGGCCTGATGGCGCTCATCGCGCAGGGCATCGTCGGGGGCGAGATGGCCTGGCCGCTGGTCATTGCCGGGATGGCGCTGGCCGGCGTCCTGATCCTCATCGACGCGCCGTCGCCGATGCTCATCGCGGTCGGCATGTACCTGCCGTTCTACTCGACGGCCGCGATCTTCGTCGGCGGACTCGTCAGCTGGTGGCTGTCCCGCTCGCTCGACCAGCAGGAGGCGACCGCGGAGCAGCGCACGCGGGCCACCAATACCGGCGTGCTGCTGTCGTCCGGCTTCATAGCCGGCGAGGCCCTGATGGCGGTCCTGCTGGCGTTCGTGGTCGGGGCCAGTGAGGCGCTGCCGTGGCTGGCCTTCCCGCAGATCGCCGACAGCGCGCTGGCGGGCGCGCTGATCTTCATCGTGCTCTACTACGTGCTGGTCAAGGTGCCCCTGAACGCCATGGGCGACGGCTCGTCCGGCGGCAGCGCGGAGTGAGGCCCGGACGGCGGCGGCGATGACGGCCGAAGCCGAGCGGTTCTGGAGCGCCTGCCCGCGCCGGCGGCTGGACTGGCGGCACGCGGACGACGGGCGCTGCGTCGTGCTGCGCCCGAAGCTCGGCGAAGGCCGCGCCGGGCGCTGGCTGGCGGCCCGGCTGGGCGACTCGCACTACCGCATCCGCCTCGACGATGTCGGGACGTTCATCTGGAGGGCCTGCGACGGCGCAACCCCGCTGATCGAGATTGCGGGGCGGCTGCGCGCCGAGTTCGGCGCGCGAATCGAGCCGGCGGAGGAGCGGCTGGCGCGGTTCGTCCAGACCATGGTGCGGTCACGGATGATCGAAGTCTGAGCGATGGAGACTGACCAACCTGCCGACGTTCTGTTTCTGCTGCCGCCAAACCCACCGTGCCCGACGGATTCCAAGCGCCGCCGCGCGTCAAGTCCCGCCTCGAGCCGATTGCTGTCAGCGCCTGGGCCGCGTCAAGAGCGGCGGCGGGGGACGTAGCGATTCGTGATCGGGAGCCGCCGGTCCTTCCCGAAGGCTCGCGTGGAGATGCGGACCCCGGGCGGGGCCTGGCGCCGTTTGTACTCGGCGCGATCGACGAGCTGCGCGACGCGCTCCACGACGTCCCGCTCGAAGCCCAGCGCCACGATCTCGTCCGGGCTCCGGTCCTGCTCGACGTAGGCCTCGATGATCCCGTCGAGCAGGTCATAGGCCGGCAGACTGTCCGAGTCGAGCTGATTCTCGCGCAACTCGGCCGTGGGCGGCTTGTCGATGATCCGTTGCGGAATCACCTCGCCGTCGCGGTTGCGCCAGACGGCCAGTCGGTACACCCACGTCTTCAGCACGTCCTTGAGCACCGCGAAGCCGCCGGCCATGTCGCCGTAGAGCGTGGCGTAGCCGACGCTCATCTCGCTCTTGTTGCCGGTCGTGAGCACCAGCCAGCCGAACTTGTTGGAGAGCGCCATGACGATGTTGCCGCGGATCCGCGCCTGCAGGTTCTCCTCGGTGACGTCCGGGGCGCTGGCCGCGAACGGCTCGGCCAGCACCGCGTCGTACTCCGCGGCGAGAGCCTCGATCGGCAGCTCGATCAGGCGCACGCCGAGACGGTCGGCCAGGATCGCCGCGTCCTCGCGGTTCATCGCCGCGGTGTAGCGCGACGGCAGCGAGACGGCGGTCACGCCCTCCGGGCCGATCGCGTCGGCCGCGATGGTGAGCGCCAGCGCCGAATCGATGCCCCCCGACAGGCCGAGCACGGCACCGGGAAACCCGTTCTTGCGAATGTAGTCGGCCGTCCCGAGGGTGAGCGCCCGGTACACCTCCGCCTCGGGAGAGAGGAGGCGCGCGGGCGGTCGGGGCCCGGGCGGAGGCCGGTCGGGCGACGCACGGCGGGAGAAGGGCACGACGGCGACGCGAGCGGCTCGCCGAGTGGGCGCCGGTTCCGGCGTCCGGTCGTCCCGTGCGCCGGCCGGCGGCCCGTGCGCCCGGCTCGGCTCGACGTCCACGATGAGCAGCTCCTCCTCGAATTGCTTCCCGCGGGCGATCACCGTGCCATCGGGGGCCAGTACCAGGCTGTGTCCGTCGAAGACCAGCTCGTCCTGGCCTCCGACCGCGTTGCAGAACGCCAGAAAGCAGCCGTGATCGATGCAGCGCGACGCGAAGAGCTGCTCGCGCTCCCGGCCTTTCGCCCGATGGTAGGGCGATGCGGAGAGGTTGACGACGATCTCGGCGCGACCCTCGCGCACGGCCCATTCGGCCGGCCCGCCCGCCACCCAGATGTCCTCGCAGATCGTTACCCCCAGGCGGCGGTCGCCGAGCTCGATGACCACGGCCTGCTGCCCGGGAGTGAAGTAGCGCCGCTCGTCGAAGACGGCGTAGTTCGGCAGGTGATGCTTGTGGTAGAAGGCCGCGATCCCGCCGTCCGCCAGCACGGCCGCGCCGTTGCGGAGGGCCGGCTGGCCGCGCGACGCGGCGCCGTCGCCCACCACGCCGTCGGGTGCGCCGACCAGCGCGACGATGCCGCTGACCCCGGCGGCCAGGTCCTGCAGCGCAGCTGCGGCGTCGCGCACGAAGCCGGGCTTGAGCAGCAGGTCTTCCGGCGGATAGCCCGTTATCGAGAGCTCGGGGAAGACGACGAGGTCGGCACCACGGTTCCGCGCTTCCCGGATCCGGGCGCGCAGTCGCTCGAGGTTGCCGTCGATGTCGCCGACCGGCAGGTTGGTCTGGCACAGTGCGAGGCGGACCATGCGCGCCACCATACCATTCGCCGGGACGGACGGGCGCGAGGCCCCGCGAGCGGCGCGGGAGCGGTCGGTCAGCGGCCCGTCGCGAGCCCGATTGCCTGCGCGATCGCACGCATCTTGGCCTGTACGATCCGCACGTTGTCGGGTCCCATGCCGATGAATTGCTTCTGCGCGGAGGTGAGCGCATCGAGCTGCTCGCTCGTATGCTCGAAGAACACCATGCCGCGCGCCACGGCCGGCGGGCCGCCCAGGACGGGAGCCTCGAGCAGGTGGTCGATGGCGCGCCGGAGCGCGCTGCTGAACGGCGTGTCCGGATAGCCCAGCTCGGAGTAGGCCGCATCGAGCAGGGGCTCGAGCAGGCCGTACAGCGCAACGACGCCGTCCGCGTCGAGCGAATCGATGATTTCGGCGTGGATGTCGTAGCGTCGATAGCTGGCCGAGGCGACTCGCGTGTCGGGCGCCTCGGCCGTCGTGCTGAAACGCTGCCCGGGCCGCATGAACGGAAGGTGCTGCGCCGGGTTGCGGCCGTTCGCGACGTTGTCCACGACGACGACGAAGCGACGGATAATGCGCTCGCCGGTGAGCCACGCCGCCAGACCGGGATGAGAGGACAGCCCGCCGACCACCGTGCCGACGAACGAGTCGCTCTCTTCCAGCTCCGGCACCTCGACCGGTTCCGGCTCGATCACGGCCGGCTCCGGCTCGGCAACAGGTTGCGGGGCGGGGGCTTCCGCGACCGGCTCCGGCGCCGCCGGCGTCTCGTCCGTGTCGCCGTCACCGAGAAGCCAGTATGCCCCGATGCCGAGGGCGACGACGGCGACGCTTGCCGCCAGTGCGACGAGCCGGATCAGGCGCTGGTTGTCCGGCGGCGGGGAAGCATCCGGCGGCAGCGTGTCGTCCATGTCGTCGAGGTTCAGCATCGCTTTCATCCACCGGGCATGGACAGCCGTGCTCCAAGGCCGTCCTAGCCCGCCAATCGTCGCCTGCGGCTCCGATTGGCGCCCAACCAACCCTGCAGGAGTCCGCGCCGTTCCACGGCGCAGACGCCTGGCCCGCCAATCGGTTCTACGGCGCCGATTCCTGGCGCGGGAGCAGCCAGCCGCGCAGCTCTCCGCCGGCGTTGCCCTCCGTGTGGATCTGCAGGTAGTAGTGCCCGCGGCGGAGCGCTGCGACCTGCTCGTCGGTGAGGGGCACCGTCGCCTCGATGCGGCCCGCCGCTGCCGGCGGGACGTCGACGCCGAAGGCCACCGGCCCGCGCCGCGCGCGCGGCGCCCGGTGCACGTGAGCCGCGGTCGCGGGCGAGCTCATGCCCTCGAACGTCGCGACGATCGTCAACTCGCTGCCGTCCAGCGCGGCGCCGACCTCGCCGGATCCGCTCACCGTATGCGTTGTCACCAGGTCGACCGGCATCCTCGACAGGCGGCCGCCGAAGCGCTCCTCCGCCGCAGGCTGCGGCGCGCCCGCGCGCAGCGTGACCGCCGCGAGACAGGCAAGGACGATGGCGGGGCCGGTGAGGCGCATAGGGGCAACTCCGAGACTCGCCAATTATAGCGGCTTGTGCGGATTGCGGCAGGGCGGCTTGAACGGGACGACCGACATCCGTGCTGCCGGGCGCGGTGGAGCCGGCCGGTGCACGCCGTCGGGAATGCCGGTAGAATCATGGCCATGCGGCGCGTGATGACGGCGGTTGCGGCAGCGATCATCGCCACGGTTTGTGTTCCGGCAGCGGCCGCGGAGGAGCGCTGGCCGCAGTTCCGCGGCCCCGGCGCGCTCGGCGTCTCGGAGCAGTCCGGGTTGCCGGAGACGTGGAGTGCCACCGAGAACGTCGCCTGGGTCAGGGACATCGAGGGCTTCGGATGGGGCTCCCCGATTGTCTGGGGCGACACCGTGTTCCTGACGACGGTCGTCAGCACCGGTGATGTCGAGGCGCCGCTCGGCGGGCTGTACCTGGGCGGTGAGCGGGGCGTGCCCTCCGACGAGCATCGCTGGATGGTGTACGCGATCGACGTGTCGACCGGCGCCACCCGCTGGGAGCGGGAGGTGCACCGCGGGATTCCGCCGACGTCGCATCACCTGAAGAACACCTATGCGTCCGAGACGCCGGTTACCGACGGCGAGCACGTCTACGCGTACTTCGGCAACGTGGGGCTCTTCTGCCTGACCCTCGATGGCCGGCTGCTGTGGTCCCGGCAGTTCGACCCGGTGGCGACCCGGGCGGGATGGGGCACAGCGGCGTCGCCGGTGCTGCACGGCGATCGGATCTACATCGTCAACGACAACGACGAGCAGTCCTACCTGGTTGCGCTGAGCAAGGAGACCGGAGCGGAGCTGTGGCGCGTGAATCGGGACGAGGGGACCAACTGGTCCACGCCCTATGTGTGGGAGCACGCCGAGCGCACCGAGATCGTGACCACCGGCACGGACAGGGTGCGGTCGTACGACCTGGCGGGCAATCCCCTCTGGGAGCTGACCGGCATGTCGTCGATCGTCGCGCCGACTCCATTCTCCCGGTTCGGCCTGTTGTATCTCAGTTCGGGCTACATCGGCGATCGGCAGCGGCCGATCTATGCCATTCGGCCGGGTGGCCGGGGTGATCTGACCGCGTCGGAAGGAGACCCGTTGCCTGCGGGGGTCGCTTGGTTCCAACCCCGGTCGGGCTCGTACAACACGTCGCCGATCGTCTACGGCGACTACTACTACACGCTGCTGGACCGCGGCTACTTCACCTGTCACGACGCCCGGACCGGCGAGGAGGTCTACGGCCGCCGGCGGATCACGGTCGGCGCCGCGTTCACCGCGTCGCCGTGGGCGTACGCCGGCAAGATCTTCGCGCTGAGCGAGGACGGTGACACCTTCGTCATCAAGGCCGGCCCCGAGTTCGAGATCCTGGCCACCAACCCGCTGGGTGAGTTCACGATGGCCACGCCGGCCATCGCCCACCGCAGTCTGTTCATACGCACCGCATCGCGGCTGTACCGGATCACGGACGAGACCCCGGCACGCTGACCGCCGCGCGCCCTCCCGCGCCGCGCCGTCGAGCCCGCCCCGCGGGACCGGGTCGCGGTTATAATCGCCGGCAGCGTCGCGGCAGCCTGCAGGCGCACGAGGCACCGGCAGCACGGGGAACGATTCCAGTCATGCGACCGATTGCCGTCGCCGAGCATGTCACGCTCGCGCAGCTCGAGATCGAGGACGCGAGCGAGCTGTTCCGTCTGACGGACGCCAACCGCGACTACCTGCGGCGCTGGCTGCCGTGGCTCGACAGCATCAAGCGCGTCACCCACACGCGGGCGTTCATTCAGGCCGCGCGCAGCTACTCGGAGAGCCGCAAGGGGTTTCAGCTGGCCATCCGCTGGCACGACCGCATCGCCGGCATCGTGGGGTACCACCCAATCGACTGGCGGAATCGTCTGACGTCGCTGGGATACTGGGTGGGGGAAGACTATCAGGGGCTCGGCTTGGTCACCGCCTCCTGCCGCGCGTTGCTCACCCACGCCTTCAACGACGTCCGATTGAACCGGGTGGAGATTCGCTGCGCGGTTGCCAACCACCGGAGTCGCGCGGTCCCCGCGCGACTGGGTTTCAGGCAGGAGGGCGTGCTCCGCGACGCCGAGTGGCTCTACGACCGCTTCGTCGACCACGTCGTCTACGCCATGCTGGCCCGGGAGTGGCCGCAGGCGGCGGTGGGGCCGCTGGCCGCGACCACGGCAGCCGGCCCGAAAGGAGACGGTCCGCGCCAATGAACAGGATGCAATCGCGGCTGGCGATCTGGATCGTCTCGCTCGCGGGCTGGTCGGTGATGGTTCACGCCCAGGAATGGCCGCAGTTCCTGGGTCCCGAGCGTGACGGACGCTACAGCGGACCCCCGCTGAGCACCAGTTGGCCGGGGGATCGGCCGGCCACGCTGTGGAGCCGCTCCGTCGGCGAGGGGTTCGCCGGACCGGTCGTCGCGCAGGAGCGGGTGCTTCTCTTTCACCGGGTCGGCGACCGCGAGGTGCTCGAGGCCCTGGACGCGCTGACGGGCCGTCCCCTGTGGCGTCACGACTACCCGACAGCCTACCGCGACGATTTCGGCTTCGACGAGGGTCCGCGCGCCGTCCCGGTGGTGTCCGGGGACCGCGTCTTCACCTTCGGCGCGCAGGGGCAGCTGCATGCGGTCAGCCTGGAGACCGGTGCGCCCCTGTGGCATGTCGACACGAAGTCGCGGTTCGGCTTTCGCAAGGGGTTCTTCGGCGCGGCGGGCTCGCCGCTGGTCGACGGCGACCGCGTCATCGCCAACATCGGCGCGGACGGCGCCGGCATCGTGGCGTTCGATGCCGCATCCGGCGCCGTGCTGTGGACCGCCACCTCCGACGAAGCCAGCTACTCGTCGGCGGTCGCCGCCGATTTCGGCGGCGTGCGGCACGCGGTCTTCTTCACGCGCAACGGACTGGTCGGGCTGCATCCGGCCAACGGCGAGGTGCGGTTCGAGCAGCGCTGGACGTCACGGCTGCGGGCCTCGGTCAACGCGGCGACCCCGCTCGTGGTGGGCGATCTGATCTTCGTGTCCGCGTCGTACGGCACGGGCGCCGCGGTGTTCCAGGTCGACGGATCGGGGCTGGCGCCACTCTGGTCGTCCGACGACGTCCTGTCCAACCACTACGCGACGAGCGTCCACCACGACGGCTACCTGTACGGGTTTCATGGGCGGCAGGAGTACGGTCCGAGCTTCCGGGCCGTCGAGCTGCGGACGGGGGCCGTGCAATGGTCCGTCGACGGATTCCGGGCCGGCAGCGTCACCCTGGCCGGCGATCGGCTCGTCATCGTCCGCGAGACGGGTGAGCTCGTGATCGCCGAGGCATCCCCCGACCGGTTCACGCCGCTGGCGCGGGCGCCCGTTCTGCCGCCGGTGATCCGGGCCTATCCGGCCATCGCCAACGGGCTGCTCTACGTCAGGAACGGTGACACGCTCGTGTGCCTGGATCTGCGCTCCTGACGGGCCCGCCAGCTACGGAAACACGCCCATCTGCAGGTAGGCCTGGGCGACGCGCTCGATCGCGAGGTGGAACGCGGCCGTGCGCAGATCGTCGATCCCGTTCACGGTATGCATGGTGTCGCGGATCTGCTGATAGGCGCTGCTCATGGTCTCTTCGAGGCCGGAGTTGACCACGGTCATTTCGTGAATGGGCCGCACGACCTGAGCGCGCTCGCTGGCGCTCAGCGTGGTGCCCGTCACCGACTCGATGACCCCCAGCAGCCGGTTGTCGGCGCGCTCCTGGTGGCGGCGCTCCAGGCGGCCGAACCGGACGTGGGACAAGTTCTTGAGCCACTCGAAGTACGACACGATGACGCCGCCCGCGTTGGCGTAGACGTCCGGAATGATCAGGATGCCGCGTGAGCCGAAGATGGCGTCCGCTTCCGGCGTGGTCGGGCCATTGGCACCCTCCACGATGATGCGGGCCGCGACGCGGCCGGCGTTCTCCGCCGTGAGCTGGTTTTCGACGGCAGCCGGGATGAGCACCTCGCAGTCCAGCTCCAGGGCGTCACGCGGGTCGTCGTGCATGGTGGCGTCCGGGAACCCCGCCACGCTGCCGGTGGTGTCGATGTGTCGGCGCACGGCCTCTGGATCGAGGCCGCCGGGACTCGCGATCGTGCCGGTCCGGTCCGCGACACCGACGATCCGCGCGCCGTCGGCGTGGCAGAACTTCGCGGCCCAGAAGCCGACCTTGCCGAAACCCTGCACGACGATCCGCTTGCCGTCGAGCCCCGAGCCCAGGCCGAGCCGCTGCATGTCGTGCTTCTGAGCGCAGGCTTCCCGCAGCGCGTAGTACAGCCCGCGGCCGGTCGCCTCGGTGCGCCCGGCGACGCCCCCCTGCGATACGGGCTTGCCGGTCACGCACCCCAGGGCATCGATCTGATCGCCGCGGACGGCCTGGTAGGTGTCCGCGATCCAGGCCATCTCGCGGGCGCTCGTTCCGAGGTCCGGCGCCGGCACGTCGACCGCAGGTCCGATGAAGTTCTTGCGGATCAACTCGTGCGTGTAGCGCCGCGTGACGCGTTCGATCTGCTCGGCCGTGTACCGCGCCGTGTCGATCTGGATGGCACCCTTGGCGCCGCCGTACGGGACGTCGACGATCGCGCACTTGTACGTCATCAGCGCCGCCAGCGCCATCACCTCGTCCTCGTCCACCTCGGCGCTGTAGCGGATGCCGCCCTTGACCGGGAGCCGGTGGTGGCTGTGCTCGGCGCGCCAGGCGCGGACCACCGTGAGCGTCCCGTCGCCTTGACGGACCGGGAAGTCGAAGCGGTAGACGCTGTTGCAGCGCTTGATCTGGTCCAGCAGACCGGCCGGATGCGAGCCGAAGGCGGCCGCGCGATCGAAGTAGCGGGTGACGTCCGTGAAGAATCGTCGTGCAGGCATGGTCGGTCATTGTCGCAAGTTGGCCGCGCGACTGCCAGGTAGACTTTCCTGACGGAGGCGATGTCTCTCATGCCCGAGCTGATGCTCATCGTCGGATTCGTCGTGGTCGCGTCGGCTACGTGCTCTCTCTTTGAGGCCGTGCTCTACTCCGTCCCCGCGAGCCGCATCGAGGTGCTCGAGCGGGCGGGGCACGGGTCGGGCCGCCTGCTCACGCGCTTGCGGGGGCAGGTGGACCGTCCGATCGCCGCCATCCTGTCGCTGAACACGATCGCGAACACGGGCGGCGGCGCGCTCGCGGGCGCCATCGCGGCGCGGGAGTTCGGCGACGGCAACGTGGTCTATTTCTCCGCGGCCTTCACGCTGGCGATCCTGCTGTTCGCGGAGGTCCTGCCCAAGACGGTGGGCGTGGTCTACGCAAGCCGCCTCGCGGCTTGGATCGCGTACCCGCTGCACGGATTGGTGGTGTTGTTCCTGCCGCTCGTGGCGTTGACGCGGGTGGCGACGAAGCTCGTTGCGAAGGGACACCAGGAGCACGGCGTTTCCGACGAAGAGCTGCTCACCCTGGTCGGGTCGGGCCTGCGTGCGGGCACGCTCAAGCCGTACGAAGCGAGCGTCATCCGGAACGTGCTGTCGCTGGAGACGCGGACGGCGAAGGACGTCATGACGCCGCGGCCGGTCGTGTTCACGCTGGCCGCCGGGGTCAGCGCGCGTGAGGCCGCCGCGCTCGACGAGTTGAGCAAGCACAGCCGGGTGCCGGTCTTCGACGTCGACCCCGACGACCTGGTGGGCGTCGTGCACCGGCAGGACGTGCTGGCGGCGGTCGCCAGGAACCGGCTCGACGTCACGCTCGACGACATGATGCGGCCGCTGTACTTCGCCGTCGACTCGACACCGCTCGACGAGTTGCTGCGAACGTTCCTCGATCGCCGCCAGCATCTGGTGGCGGTCATCGACGAGTTCGGGGCGTTCGTGGGGATCGTCACGCTCGAGGATGTGCTCGAGGAGCTGATCGGCCGTGAGATCGTCGACGAGTTCGATCAGATCACGGACCTGCGGACGTACGCTCACCGGCGCCGGGACGAGATTCTGCGGCGGCGGGGAAGGGCGTTGTAGCCGCGGACTGCGCGC
The DNA here is from genome assembly GCA_965217045.1 of Vicinamibacterales bacterium. Lineage (GTDB taxonomy): Bacteria > Acidobacteriota > Vicinamibacteria > Vicinamibacterales > UBA8438 > JAAXGX01. The sequence continues at coordinate 615,894 of OZ244228.1, forward strand.
GCTGGCGCGCCGGTCGACTTTCGGGGTACGCTCCGCTACTAGTGTCGCCGGCCGCGGCAGCGCCGGTTGGGCGCACGGTCAGCGGGGCCGTATTCGCCAAGCCATGTAGCCGACGAACCCGACGAACCCGGCCGCTACGAGCTCGAGTGGCAGGAGCACCGGGACGATGCTGCACACGACGATGAATCCGACGGTCATCAGTGCCAACCGCTGCATCGGCTTGGTCTCGCTAGTCTCCAGGACAACGATAGTCCCGTTGCGCGTTCCAGCTCAACCGAATGTCGTTCGACGCGGTGGTCCGCGCAAGCGAACCCCCGCCGCCGGTCGCCCTGACGTGATCTCATGCGGTTGCTGCCTGCCTGCACCCTCTCGGTCGTAACCGTCCTGCTCGTCGCGGCGCCTGCCGCGCCGGCCGCCCAGGAACTGGCGGCGCCGGACCGCGGCGTGCCGCAGGCAGGCGACCGCGTGGCCGTCGTTCCGTTCGCCAACATCACCGGCGCACCGGAAGACGACTGGATCGGCGCAGGCGTCGCCGCGACCGTGGCGGTCGACCTCGAGCGCGTCGCGAGCGTCGCGACGGTCGCTGGCGGCGGCGCGGGAGGTGAGCCGGCGGTCGAGGTGGGACGCCGCCTGGGCACGCCCTGGGTCGTGGCCGGCGGCTACCAGCGGATCGGGGACCGCATCAGAATTACGGCGCGTCTCGTGCACGTCGCCAGCGGCACGGTGACCCGCGCGGCCAACGTCGCCGGCCCGCTCGGCGAGCTCTTCATGCTCCAGGATCGAGTCGCCGCGGCGCTCATGCAGGATGACGCAGCCTCCATCGTCGAGCAGGCCGCCGCTGCCGCCGCCCGCGTCCGGCCGCCCCCGGCGGCTGCAGGCGGCGTGCCCGGGGCGGGTGAGGCGCAGGGCGGTGGCGGCTTCGCGCCGGTCTTCTCCAACGCGGCGATCGATGGGCCGCCGGCGCCGGTACCGCCCGAGGTCCTCACGCGGGACGCGGACGGACGGGCGACGGTGCGCGCGTTCCGCCTCACCGGGGAGCTGGACCTGGACGGCTCGCTCCGCGAGGCCGTCTACGAGCAGATACGGCCGGTCAGCGGATTCATCCAGCAGTTGCCCCTGGAGGGGGCCCCGGCCACGGAGCGGACGGAGGTCTGGGTGTTCTTCGATGAGGAGAACGTCTACGTGGCCGCGCGGTGCTGGGACTCCGCGCCCGAGGATCAGTGGATCGCCAACGAGATGCAGCGCGACGCGTTCCAGCTCATCAACAACGACTGGTTCAGCGTGGCGTTCGACACGTTCTACGACCGGCGCAACGGCATGGCGTTCCTGGTGAATCCGATCGGAGGATTCTTCGACTACGAGATCAGCGACGAGGGGAGCCCGAACAACGACTGGAATCCGGTCTGGGACATGCGCACCGGCCGGTTCGAGGGCGGCTGGACGGTCGAGATGCAGGTCCCCTTCAAGTCGCTGCGCTTCCAACAGGGGCAGTCGCAGCTGTGGGGCGTGCAGTTCGCGCGCCGCATGCGGCGCAAGAACGAGACGGCCCATCTGACGCCGGTCCCGATTGCGGTGGGCCCCGGCATGTTTCGCCTGTCGGCCGCCGCCACGCTGGTCGGACTGGAGGTGGCGTCGCAGAACCGGCGGCTGGAGGTCAAGCCGTACGCGATCGGTTCGTCGGCCACGGACCTGACCGCCGACCCGCCCTTCTCGAACCGCGGCGCCGGCGACGGGGGGATCGACGCCAAGTGGGGAGTGACCCAGAACCTGACGGCCGACTTCACCTACAACACGGATTTCGCGCAGGTCGAGGTGGACCAGCAGCAGGTGAACCTGACGCGCTTCAGCCTGTTCTTCCCGGAGAAGCGCGAGTTCTTCCTCGAGGCCCGGGGCATCTTCGACTTCGGCGCCGGGCCCAACGTGCTCGGGACCGGCGGCGGCGGCAGCAGCGGCGGCCGCCTCCAGGGCCCGCCCGGGACGCGCGCCGGCAGCGACGTGCCGCTGGTCTTCTTCAGCCGGCGCATCGGCCTGCAGGAAGGACGCACGGTGCCGATCGTCGGCGGCGGCCGGCTGACCGGCAAGGTCGGCCAGTTCAGCATCGGCGCGGTGAACATGCAGACCGACGATGCGCCCGCTGCGAACGCCATGGCCACCAACTTCACGGTCGTGCGCCTGAAGCGGGACATCCTGCGCCGCAGCCGGATCGGCGCCATCTTCACCCGCCGCTCGGTGTCGCTGGACCGCAACGGCGAGAACGACGCCTACGGTCTCGACGGCTCGTTCGCGTTCTACGACAACGTGACGTTCAACGGCTACTACGCCCGCACGCGCACGTACGGCCGCGAGGGCGACGACACCAGCTACCAGGCGGCCTTCACGTACGACGCCGATCTGTTCGGTCTGCAGGTGGACCACCTGCTGGTCGGCAAGAACTTCAACCCGGAGGTGGGGTTCCTGCGGCGCCTGGACTTCCGGCGCTCGTTCGTGGCGGCCCACTACCGCCCGCGGCCCGCGATCGAGGCCATACGCCAGTTCACGGTCGGCGGCAGCCTGGACTACATCGAGAACGGCGCGCGCGACCTCGAGACCCGCGCGGCCCGGGCGGAGTTCGTCACCGAGTTCGAGAACAGCGACCGCTTGACGGTCGACGTCATGCAGAACTACGAGCTGCTCGTCGAGCCGTTCGAGGTCGCCACGGACGTGGCGATTCCGATCGGCGGGTACCAGTTCCAGGACGTGTTCCTGTCGTATCTCATGGGCCAGCAGCGGCGGGTCTCCGGCACCGCGTTCGTGCAGCGCGGGGCGTTCTTCGGCGGCGACATCACCGCGTTCGGGTACCGCCAGGGGCGCATCGGGGTGACGCCGCAGATGTCGATCGAGCCGACCATTGCGATCAACCGCATCGCCCTCCCGCAGGGGCGGTTCACGGCGGCGGTCGCGACGACCCGCACGACCTACACGTTCACGTCGCGGATGTTCCTGTCGGCGCTCGTGCAGTACAACTCGAGCCTGGAGCAGATGGGGACGAACGTACGGTTCCGCTGGGAGTACAGTCCCGGCAGCGAGCTGTTTGTCGTCTACAACGATCAGCGGGACACCACGCTGCGCGGCGTGCCGCTGCTCGAGACCCGCGCCTTCATCGTCAAGTTCACGAGGCTCCTCCGATTCTGACGCGCCGCGCCCCATGACGCCTCTCGCCCGCCAGCTGGACTACTGGACGAGCCGCCGCGAGACCCGCGCCAACCTCGCCCAGCTGCTGCGGTACCTCGGCTTCCTCGCGCTCCTCGTCAGCACCTACGCGGTGCTGTTTCACGTGCTCATGCTGTACGTCGAGGGTGAGCGGCACTCGTGGATCACCGGGTTCTACTGGACCCTCGTCGTGATGACCACGCTGGGCTTCGGCGACGTGACCTTCACCAGCGACATCGGCCGCGTGTTCAGCCTGCTCGTGCTGGGGTCGGGTCTCGTCTTCCTGCTGGTCATGCTGCCGTTCCTCCTCGTGCAGCTGCTCTACGTCCCCTGGCTCGAGGCCCGCGAGCGGAGCCGCGTCCCCCGCGAAGTGCCGCGCGGCACCGCGAATCACGTGATCATCGCGGAGTACGACCCGATAGCGGACGGGTTGGCGCAGCGCCTGGAGGCCGAGGGCGTGCCCTGCTTCACGATCGAGCCGGATCCGGCCCGGGCCGCGGACCTGATGGAGAAGGGCATGCGGGTGGTGGCCGGCGAGAACGACAGCCAGCTCACGTACGAGCGGCTGAAGACGAGCCGGGCCCGGCTCGTCTTCGCCAACGGCACGGACACCGAGAACACGAACATCACCCTCATCGCGCGTGAGGTGTCCGCGGACGTGCGGGTCGCTGCCGTTGCCGAGGAGGAGGACTCGATAGACATCCTCGAGCTGAGCGGGGCCGATGCCGTGCTCCCGCTCAAGAAGCAGCTCGGCGAGTATCTCGCAAGCCGCGTGCATTCGGGCCGGGCCGAGGCCCACGTCGTCGGATCGATCCGCGACCTCCAGATAGCCGAGTTCCCTGCGCGCGGCACGTCGTTCGTGCAATCCACCATCGGCGACACGCACCTGCGGCGGCGCACCGGGCTCACCGTCGTGGGCCTGTGGAACCGCGGGTCGCTGCAACCGGCGTACCCGCACACGGTCATCAAAGACGCGAGCATCGTCGTGGTGATCGGCACCGTGTCGCAGCTGGACGATCTGAAGCGCCTGCTGCCCGGCAGCGCCGACTCGCCCAAGCCGGTGCTCCTGATCGGCGTGGGCAAGGTCGGCCAGGCCGCGGCCCGGGCGCTCCGGCGCCGGGGTGCGGTGGTGCACGCCATCGATCGGAATCGCGACGTGCTCGCGGCGATCAGGGATGATGTCCATGCGGTCTTTCCGGGCGACGCCGCGGACCGCCAGCTGATCGAGCGCGCCGGCGTCACGTGGGCCGGATCGGTGCTGCTCACCACAAGCGACGACGCGATGAACAGCTATCTGGCGTTGTACTGCCGGCGCCTCAATCCGGCCATTCACATCGTCAGCCGCGTGACGCGGAACGTGGAAGCCATTCATCGGGCGGGCGCCGATTTCGTGCTGAGCGACACGACGCTCGGCGTCGAGGCGGTGATGTCGCTGGTGGAAGGCTACGAGCCGGTGCTGCTGGGGGGGGAGGTCAGGCTGTTCCCGCTCGGGGTACCGCGGTCGCTCGCCGGCCGGACCCTGCAGGAGTCGGGCATCGGATCGCGGACCGGCATGAGTGTGGTCGCCGTGCAGCACGACGACCGGTTCATCAGTCCGCTGACCGCCGACACCGTCCTGCCGGACGGGGGCGAGCTTCTCCTGCTCGGCAACCTGGAGCAGCGTCGCTCGTTCGCGCGGCTCTTTCAACAGGGCGAGCCCGGTCGCCGCTACCGGTTGTCGTGCGCGTGCTAGCAACTGGCCGGTGCAGGCCCGCTCGGGTCTGACAGCTCGCGATGCGCATAGTCATCGTCGGTGGCGGCGCCGTCGGGTACGCGCTTGCCGAGGCCCTGGCGGCTCACCACGACATCTTCGTCATCGACCCGGATGCCGAAGGCGCGATCACCTGGCCCAGCTCGACGTCGGGTTCGTTCCCGGCAGCGGCACGGACCCTGAGGTGCTGCGACGCGCCTCCATCGAACGCACCGACCTGCTGATTGCCACGACCGGCCTCGACGAGGTGAACATCGTTGCGTGCTCGATCGCCCACCAGGTGGGGAAGTGCGAGACGATCTGCTTCGTAAGCAGGCAGGATCTCCTGCCTGCAACCGGCGGCACCGACAGCTTGCGTCAGCACTTCGGCATCGGGCACGTGGTGTGGCCCGAGGCGCAACTCGCCGATGCGATCGACCGCATCATCATGGTCCCGGGTGCGCTCGATGCGAATCTCTTTGCCGACGGGCGCATCGAGTTGTTCGAGTTTCGCGTCGAGCCGTCGTCGCCGCTCCTGCGTGGCCCGATCGCGTCAATCGACCTGCCGCCGGGCGTCGTTGTCGCGGCGGTCGGGCGTGCGGGCTCCATCTCCATTCCACGCGGGGACTTCCGACTGACGGCCGGTGACCGGGTGGTCGTCATCGGCAGTCGCGAGGGAGTCGACCGGCTCCGTCGACGCGTTTTTCCGGCTGCCGACGCAAGTCCGCAGATGGTCACGATCGTCGGTGGCGGTGACGTCGGCATGCGGTTGGCGCAGCGACTGGACAGTGTCCCGGGGATGCAGTTGCGCGTGATCGAGCGGAGCCGCGCGCGCGGCGAGTTCATCGCCGGCGCCCTTCGTAACGCCCTGGTGCTCAACGGGGACGGCACCGACCTCGGGCTGCTCGAAGCCGAGGAGATCGGTCGCAGCGACGTGATGGTGTCCGTCATGGACAACGACGAAAGCAACCTGTTCGCGAGCCTGCTCGGGCGTCAGCTCGGCGTCGGCAAGGTGATCACGCGTGTCAGCAGGCAGGCCAACCTGCGGGTGTTCGAGCGGGTCGGCATCGACGTCGCGCTGTCCGCCCGCGGTGCCGCGGTGGCCTCGGTGATCCACCGGATCGACGGCGGTCGCTCCAGCCTGCTGGCCGTTCTCGGGGGGGGGCAGGCCAGGGTGGTGGAGCTGACCGTTCCGGCCGGCTACCCTGCCGTCGCGCTGCGGGATCTGGCGCTCCCCCGCGAATCGATCGTGACCATGCTGCTGCGAAGAGGCGACGTCGTCGTCCCGGGAGGTCTGGACGAAGTCAGAGTGGGAGATCGGCTCCTCATCTGTTGCACGGATGCCGCCGTGGCGGCCGTCCGCGACGCCTTCTCCCCGGCCGGTTCCTAGCCGGAATCGTCGAGAGCATGCGCATCTCCGTCGTTATTCATGTCGTCGGCCGCGTGCTCGGCGCGGCGTTTCTCGCACCCGTCGTTGTCATCGTCCTGCTGGGCGAGGCCGACGCACTGGGCGGCTTTCTGCTCGGCGGCCTCGTGACGGCGAGCGCCGGCCAGCTCATGGTCCTGGCCGGCCGCGAGCCCGGCGAGGACCTGCGCCGCATCGAGGCGCTGGCCGTCGTTGCCGGCGCATGGCTGCTGGTCGCGCTGTTGGGAGCCATCCCGTACGTCTGGAAGGGGCTTGGCATCGTCGACGCGACGTTCGAGTCGATGTCCGGCTTCACGACGACCGGCGCCACCATCCTGGTCGACTTCGAGCAGCTGGGTCCGGCGACGATGTTCTGGCGCGCGTTGACCCAGTGGCTCGGCGGCATGGGCGTGATTACCCTGTTCGTCGCGGTGCTCCCGCGGCTCGGGGTCGGTGTGCGCCAGCTGTTCTTCGCGGAAACCCCGGGGCCGACCGCTCCGGTATTGACGCCCCACGTTCGCGACACCGCCGCCTATCTGTGGCGACTCTATGCCGGTCTGACGGCGGCGGAGCTGATTGCGCTGACGGCAGCCGGCATGCCGCTCTTCGATGCGGCGTGTCATTCCCTGACGACGCTGGCCGCCGGCGGGTTCTCGCCGAGTCCGCTCTCGATCATGGGGTATCGGAGCCCGGCCATCGAGTGGATCATCTGCGTGTTCATGTTCCTGGCGAGTGCGAACTTCGCCCTCCAGTACCGGGCGCTGCTGGGCCGGCCCGGCGAGCTCCTGAAGGATGAGGAGTTCAAGGCCTACGCCGGCGTCGCGCTGGGCGGTGCCGTCCTGCTGTCCTCGATTCTCTGGCTGAGCGGCGCAGCCGAGCCCGTGCGCCACGCGCTTTTTCAGACGCTCTCGATACTGACGACGACCGGCTTTGCGAGCGTCGACTTCGACCTCTGGTCCGACCACGCGAAGGTGGTCCTGCTCGCGTTGATGTTCATCGGGGGCTCGGCCGGTTCCGCCGCGGGCGGGGCGAAGGTTCTCAGGCACCTGTTGATCGGTCGCTACGCGTTGTCGGAGCTCCGCCGAACGCTGCATCCGCGCGGCGTGTTTCCGGTGAAGCTCGGCGGCAGGGTCGTATCGGAGGCGATCGTGCGCGGCGTGCTCGTCTTCTTTCTGTCGTACGTCTTCGTCTTCGCGGTGACCGCGGCGACCATGATCGGGTTGGGCGCCGACATCGTGACGGGCGTGACCGCGAGCGCCGCCGCGCTCGGCAACATCGGTCCCGGATTCGCGGGAGTCGGGCCGCTGGCGAGCTACGGCGACCTGCACCCGGTCAGCAAGGTCCTGCTGACCGTGACGATGTGGATCGGCCGGCTGGAGATCGTCGCTGTACTGGCGTTTTTCCGCTGGGAAGTGTGGCGCGCAGCGCGCTGGCGCACGTAGCGCGCACCCTTTTCTCGGTGCAGGTGATCTGCTATTCTTCGCGCCTATGTCGCAGCCCATCCCCAACCGTTGGATCATCGCGGCCGCCGGCGTCGTCATGCAGATTGCGCTGGGTGCGATCTACGCTTGGAGCGTGTTCAGAACGCCGCTGGTCAACGAGTTCGGCTGGACGATTTCCGAGGTGACGCTCACCTTCACGATCGCGATCTTCGTCGTGGGCTTCGCCACGTTCGGCGGTGGCATGTGGATGCGCCGGTCGAGCCCGCGGGTGGTCGCGCTAGCGGCGGGCGTCCTGTACGGGCTGGGCATCTTTCTGGCCAGCTTCACGAGCAGCTTGGGGTGGCTCTACTTCTCCTACGGCCTGCTGGGAGGCATCGGACTGGGCCTGGGCTACATCGTGCCGGTGGCGACCTTGGTGAAGTGGTTTCCGGACAAGCGGGGCATGATCACCGGCTTGGCGGTGGCGGGATTCGGTGCGGGCGCTCTCATCACCGCGCCGATCGCGACGCGCCTGATCGAGGCGATCGGCGTGCTGAACACCTTCGCGGTGCTCGGCATCGCCTACCTCGTGATGGTCGTCGGCGCCGCGCTGTTCATGCAGGACCCGCCGGCCGGGTACAGGCCGGCGGGCTGGGAGCCGGCGGCCGCGGGCCGGCAGGCGACCGGCTATACGCTTCGGAGCGCCCTGCGGAGCTGGCAGTGGTACGGGCTCTGGATGCTCCTGTTTCTCAATACGACGGCCGGTATCGCGATCATCTCGCAGGCGGCGCCGATGGCGCAGGAGATCACGAGCGTGAGCGCCGCGGTGGCTGCAGCCACGGTCGGACTCATCTCCATCGCGAACGGTCTCGGGCGTCTCTTCTGGGCGTGGCTGTCCGACTTCGTCGGCCGGCGGATCGTGTTCCTGACCATGTTTCTGCTGCAGGCCGTTGCCTTCTGGTTCTTGCCTTCCGCCGGCACCTTGACGGCGTTCGCGGTGCTGGCGCTCATCATCCTCCTGTGCTACGGGGGCGGATTCGGCACCATGCCGGCGTTCGCGGCCGACTACTTCGGCACCGAGCACGTCGGGTCGATCTACGGCCTGATGCTGACGGCGTGGAGTGCGGCCGGCGTGCTGGGTCCGACCCTGATCGCCACGCTGCGCGAGAGCACGGGCAGCTACAATCAGGCGCTGTACATCATCGCCGGCCTCATGCTGGTGAGCGCCGTCATTCCCCTTATCGTTCGACCGCCCGTCCTCCAGGCCAGCACATCCTGAGCCAGGAGTCTGCGCCGTAGAACGGTGCGGACTCCTGGAGGGTTGGTTGGGCGCCAAGCGGAGCCGCTAGGCGACGATTGGCGGGCTGGCGCCCGCAGGCGTTGTAAGCTCGACACAATGATATGCCGGTGCCTGTGCTCGATCGCGGCCCTCATGCTGGGCCTGGTGGGCGCGTACGGATGCGATTCCAGGCCGAGCATGCGTCTGGCCACGACGACCAGCGTCGAGAACTCGGGTCTGCTGGCGGCGGTGCTGCCGGCCTTCGAGCAGGAGCATCACGTCCGGATCGACGCGTTGCCGATCGGTAGCGGCCGGGCGCTGAGCCTCCTGCGACGAGGCGACGCGGTCGCGGCCCTGACGCATGATCCACGGGCCGAAGCCGCTGCGCTCGAGGCTGGCATCATCACCGGCTATCGCAAGATCATGTTCAACAGCTTCCTGATCGTCGGGCCGCCCGAGGACCCCGCGGGTGCCGGGCAGGCGTCGGGAACCGTGGACGCCCTGCACCGCATCGTGGACAGCCGGGTCCCCTTCGCTTCCCGCGGCGACGCATCCGGGACCTACGCCCGTGAGCAGGAACTGTGGGCGCTGGCGGGGCGGCGGCCGTCGCGGGAGAACCTGCTCGAGACCGGCCAGGGGATGGCGGCGACGCTGCGGGTGGCGAGCGAGCGCGGGGCCTACACACTGACGGACGGCGCCACGTTCGAGCAGTTGCGGTCCAGGCTGGAGTTGACGAACGTGTGCGCGCGTGGCCCGGAGCTGGTGAACACCTACGCGATCTTCGAGCGGGCGGGCCTGGCCGCAGCCGAGCAGGCGCTGGTGGCTGCGCTGGCGGATTGGCTCGCCGAGGGCGGCGGCCGGCGCCGCGTCGCCGGCTTCCTGATCAACGGCCGCACGGTATTCCGCGTCTGGCCCGCCGGCTCTCCCCGCGACCAACCAGGCTATCGACCCTCATGCTTGCTGAGATCGGAAGAGCGCTGCTCCTGATTGTCGACGGGGACGTCGAGGTCTGGCAGGTCACGGGCGTCTCGTTCGGGGTCTCCGTCACCGCGGTGACCACGGCGGTCGCGCTCGGGCTGCCGGCGACCTACTTGCTGGCCGCCGCCGGTCCGCGGAGCACGCGAATCGGCCTCTGGGTAGCCCACGGCCTCGCGGCGCTGCCGACCGTGGTCGTCGGCCTGACGTTGTACTTCTTGTTCTCGGCGAGCGGTCCGCTCGGGTGGACGGAGCTGCTGTACACGCGTACGGCCATGGCGCTGGCCCAGCTCGTCCTCGCCCTCCCGATGGTCGTTGCCATCGTCCTCGGCGCGCTGCACCGGCTCCCTCCCGCGGCCCGCGAATCGCTGGCCACCCATGGCGTGCCGTGGACGCGGCAGATGCGTTGGCTGCTGTGGGAGATCAGGTCGGCCATCGTCACGGGCACGCTGCTGGCGTTCGCGCGCGCCTTCACGGAGCTGGGCGCGGCTTTGATTGTCGGGGGGAACATTCGAGGGGCGACCCGCACGCTGACCACGTTCGTGGCGCTCGAGTACAACCGTGGCGACGACGCGCGGGCGATCGCGGTGGGCCTGATCCTGCTCACCGTCGCCCTGGTGACGAACTCGCTCATGCAGGCCGTTCTGGTGGAACGATGAGCGAGCCTGGGAGTCCCGTGCTGAGGACGCGGCAGCTGGCGGTCGGCTACGCCGGCAAGGCGGCCGCGACGATCGAGGATCTCGATCTGGTGGCCGGTGTCGTCTGGCACGTCACCGGGCCTAACGGCTCCGGCAAGACCGCCCTGCTCAAGACGCTCGCCGGTCTGCTGCTGCCCATCTCGGGACGGGTCGAACGGCCGTGCGGGATGGGCCGCGGGGGCGCCATCTACGTTCATTCCGTGCCCTACCTGTTCTCCGGAAGCGTGCGGCGTAATCTCGGGCTGACGCTGCCGGCACCGGCACGCCTGCAGGGCGTCGCGGAGGCGTTCGGGCTCGGCGCCCTGCTGGAGCGCGTGGCCGCGACCCTGTCGCACGGCGAGCAGCGGCGCCTCGCGCTCGCCCGGGCCATCGTGGGCCAGCCCGCGATACTGCTGGTGGACGAGCCGGAGGGCGGGCTCGACGAAGACGCGATTGCCGCGTGGCGCGCGTGTGCGCTCAGGACGGTCGAGGCCGGCGAGCCGGCCCTGGTGGTCGCGGCTCATCATCCATGCGCGCTCGAGGCCGTACCGGTATGCGAGGTCCGTCTCTAGGAGTCACCAAGCGGAGCCGCAAGGCGACGGTTGGCGGGCTGGGAGCCCGCATGCCCGCTGCCGGTGTCGTCCTGTGCGGCGGGAGGTCGACGAGAATGGGATCGCCGAAGGCTCTGCTGGCCTTCGGCCCGGAGACGATGCTCCAGCGCGTCGTCCGCCTGCTCGACACGGTCGTCGCGCCCATTGTCGTCGTCGCGGCGCCCGGACAGCCGCTGCCCGAGCTGCCGGGGGCGGTGACAGTCGCGCGCGACGAGCGGGGGGGACGCGGTCCGCTGGAAGGCCTCCGGGCGGGGTTGAAGGCCTTGCCGGGCACCGTCGACGTCGCGTACGTCACGAGCTGCGACGTGCCGCTGCTCGTGCCCGGGTTCGTCCGGCGCATGATCGAGCTGGTCGACGGCCACGACATTGCCGTGATGGAGACCGACGGTTTTCCGCAGCCGCTCGCGGCGGTCTATCGACGTCGGACGCTGCCGCACATCGAGACGCTGCTGGCGGCGGACCGCCTGCGTCCAGTCTTCCTCTTCGAGGCCGCACGCACGCGCCGCGTCGCACCGCGCGAGGTGGCCGACGCGGATCCGGAGCTGCTCACGCTCAGGAACGTCAACACGCCGGAGGACTACGCCGAGGCGCTGTCGACCGCGGGGCTCGACTCCTCGCACCCCCGCTGACGGTGGTACTCGTCGACCACGGCCCTGAGCCGTTCACGGCTGAGAGCCGCGCTCGGGTCGTTCGGCAGCGCCCCCTGGAGAAAGCGCTCCGGGAGGGTGTCCTCGGCTGGCGTCCAGCCGGCGCGCCGGTTGAACTGCCGCTTGGCGTGAACGATCCCCTTGGCGACCCGGCGCAGCTCGGCGGCGCTGGTGTCCCAGCCGGTGACCAGATTCAGTATCTCCGCGGCCTCGCCGTAGAAGTCGTCGAACACGCCGCGCAGGAACTTGCAGAGGATGAGGGAGTCCATCAGGGCCGCCCTGTCCTCCGTGTCGATCGCGTGGTGGACGCCATCGACGGTCACGCGCCGTCGATCGACGGCGTCCGAGAAGTCCACTTCGTACGCGCCGCTGCGGTTGTGGTCCGCGCCGCGTGTGCCGACGGCGAAGCCCAGCGCCATCGTCTGCAACGCGCGCGGCTCGTAGCCTGGAATCTCGAGCCCCTTCACCTGGGGCGCGAACTCGATGCTCTCATGACCGATCGCCTCGGCGGCGCGACGGCTGCCCTCGGCGAGCAGCTGTCCGACACCCTCGCGCCGAGCGGTGAGCTCGATCGCGCGCAGCACCGCCTCTCCGCTGCCGAAGGTCAGCCAGGGCTCAGCGAGCCAGCCGCGCTCGACGCACTCCATGGCGAACGCAATCGTGCCCCCGACGCTGATCGTGTCGATCCCCAGCTCGTCGCACAGCTTCGACGCGCGCAGCACGGCGCCTGCATCGCCGACGCCGCAGAGCGGTCCCAGCGCGAACAGGCTCTCGTACTCCAGTCGGGTCCCCTCGTCGTCCTCGATCGAGTAGATGTGCTCGCAGCCGATCGTGCAGGCCACGCAGCTCGCGCGCGTGCGGGTGTGGGTGGCGCGGATTTCCTCGACCGAGACGCGTGCGGCCTCGTCGAAGGTCCCGGTCTGAAAGTTGCGCGTCGGCAGCGCCCCGAGGCGGTTGAACGTCAGGAGGTTGGCCGCCGTGCCCAGTTCGCGGTACTTGGCGGTTGCCGGACCGAAGGAGCGTTTCGACAGCTGCCTGCTGCGCTCGGTTAGCTCCCGGGGGTGCGCCCACGCGACGTACCGGGTACCCCGCACCGCCACGGCCTTCAGGTTCTTGCTGCCCAGCACGGTCCCGCTCCCGCCGCGGCCGGCATGGCGGCCGTCATGCGAGATCGTCGCGTAGCGCACGAGTCGCTCGCCGGCCGGACCGATGGACGCTATCTTGTAGTCGGGTCCAAGCCGGGTCCGCAGCGTCTTCTCCGTTACGCCGCACGTGGCACCGCGCAGGTCGTCGCCCGGGTCGAGCCGCACCCGGCCATCGTCGATGACCAGCACCGAGAGCTCGGCCGCCCGCCCGACGATCACTATGGCGTCGCAGCCGCAGCGTTTGCCCGACAGCGCGAAGCCGCTGCCGGCGAGCGAATCGTTGATGCGGTCGGTCAGCGGACTCCGGCTGACCACCGCGAACTTGGCGGACGTGGTCAGCGGGCTGCCGACCAGCGGGCTGAAGACGAAGATCAGCGGGGCGCCGGCTCCCAGCGCGTCCGGGCGCGAGCCGCTTTCCTCCAACAGCAGCCAGGCGCCCAGCCCGGCGCCTCCGATGAACCGGCGCAGCACGCTGGCGGGCAGCGGCACACTGGCGGCGCTGCCGTCGGAGACGTCGATCCGGAGATAGCAGCCGTGGTACCCGGGCGGCACGCGGCGTTCCAATCAGCCCCCCGCGTCGGCGGAGAGGATTAGCACACGGTCAGTCTCCGCGAGCCGTGTGCGCGGATCGGTCACGAACCGGTCGCCGTTCAGGTTGGCGGCGACGAACGGTCCGAACTGGTCGCCCCGCCCGGCGGAGACGAGGTCGGCAAGCAACGGATAGCGGGCCACGAGCGCGACGAGGAGCTGCCCCAGCGTGGCCGCCTCGATTTCGAGTTCCGCCACACCGGCGCGCTGCCGCGGAATGCCGAGGAACTCAACATGCATCGCTGCTGCCATGATAGCACCGCGCCGGTCCGGCGCCGGTCGTCGCTTGCTTCGGGGTGAACCCTTTGACTATCCTTATCCTTGCAAAACTGCGATAAAGCCGGGTCGAGCCTCTGCCTGGTCGTGATCGAGCAAGGATATGAGCCCACAACAGCCCGCGGCGATGCCCGCCCGCTTGCGCGCGACGCCCAAGGGGCGCCAAGTCGACCCGCGGGCGCGCGAGGAAGTGGCCGAGCTTCTCGGCGATGCGCCGCGCCGCCGGGATCTTCTCATCGAGCACCTGCACCGGATTCAGGACCGCTACGGCTGCCTGTCCGCGCCGCACCTCGTCGCGCTCGCCGCGGAGATGGGCTTGGCGATGACGGAAGTCTACGAAGTCGCCACGTTCTATCACCACTTCGACGTGGTCAAGGAGGGAGACCCCGCGCCTCCGGCGATCACGGTGCGCGTGTGTGACTCGATCGCGTGCGAGCTCGCGGGTTCGCACGACCTGCTGGCCAGGCTGCCCGGGGTTCTGGGCAGCGACGTCCGCGTCCTCCACGCGCCGTGCATCGGCCGCTGCGAGACGGCGCCCGCCGCCGTGGTCGGACAGAATCCGGTGCCGCACGCGACGACGGAGAAGATTGCGAACCTGGTTGCGGCCAAGGCGGTGGCCCATCCGGCAGCGGGGGAGTCGCACCCGCATCTCGAGATCGTGACCCCCGGCCACGTCGACTACGCGGCCTATCGGGCGCAGGGCGGGTACGCGCTGGCGACGGCCTGCAGCGAAGGCGCAAGGAGTCGCCAGGAGGTCATCGCGGCGATGCAGGACTCCGGGCTCCGTGGTCTGGGCGGCGCCGGGTTTCCGGCCGGTCGCAAGTGGGACCTGGTTGCCGCCGAGCCGGCGCCGCGCCTGCTGGCCATCAACATCGACGAGGGGGAGCCGGGGACGTTCAAGGATCGGTACTATCTCGAGCGCGAGCCGCACCGCTTCCTCGAAGGGGCGCTGGTCGCGGCGTGGGCTGTCGGCATCGCCGAGATCTACATCTATCTGCGCGACGAGTATCACGGCTGTCGCGCGATTCTCGAACGGGAGATCGCGGCGCTGCAGGCGAACCCGCCGTGCCCGTTGCCGCCCGTTCACCTCCGGCGCGGCGCCGGCGCCTACATCTGCGGCGAAGAATCGGCGATGATCGAGTCGATCGAAGGCAAGCGCGGCGAGCCGCGCATGCGGCCACCCTACGTGGCCCAGGTCGGGCTGTTCGGCCGACCCACGCTCGAGCACAACATGGAAACGCTGCACTGGGTGCGGGATATTCTCGAGAAGGGCCCGGACTGGTTCAGCGGTCACGGCCGGCACGGTCGCAAGGGGCTGCGGTCGTTCTCCGTGAGCGGACGGGTGAGGCAGCCGGGCGTGCATCTGGCGCCGGCCGGCATCACCGTGCGGGAGCTGATCGACGAGTACTGCGGCGGGATGCTCGAGGGACACACGTTCTACGGGTACCTGCCCGGCGGCGCATCGGGCGGGATCCTGCCCGCGGCGCTGGGCGACGTCCCGCTCGATTTCGATACCCTGAACGAGCACGGCTGTTTCATCGGCTCGGCGGCGATCGTCATTCTGTCGGACCGGGACCGCGCGACGGATGCCGCGCGGAACATCATGAAGTTCTTCGCGGACGAATCGTGCGGCCAATGCACGCCGTGCCGCGTCGGCACTGCCAAAGCGCTCAAGCTCATGGAGCGGCCGCGCTGGGACCAGGCGCTGCTGGAGGAGCTGTCGCAGGCGATGATGGATGCTTCGATCTGCGGATTGGGGCAGGCGGCGCCGAACCCGGTCCGCTCGGTGGTCAAGTTCTTTCCCCAGGAGATCCAGTAGCGGCTGCCTGCTGAACCGGGCTGGCCCGAGGGGTGACGATGGCGATCGACATCAGGATCAACGGTGAGAACGTCGGGACGGAAACGGCGGCCACCCCGGTCGAGTTCACGCTGAACGGCCGGCCCGTCATCGGCAGCGAGGATGAGACCATCCTCCAGACGGCGCGGCGCCACGGCGTCGAGGTTCCCCATCTGTGCTACAAGGAGGGGCTCCGCGCCGACGGCAACTGCCGCGCCTGCGTGGTCGAGATCAAGGGGGAGCGGGTACTCGCGCCCTCCTGCTGCCGCCATCCCAGGACGGGCATGGAGGTCACGACCGACAGCCGGCGGGCCCTGACCAGTCAGAAGATGGTGCTGGAGCTGCTGCTGTCCGACATCGCGGACCGCTCCTACACGCTCAACTCCGAGCTCGACCTGTGGGCGCGGAGGCTGGCGGTCGGCGAGCCCCGCTTCCCGGCCCGCGCCCAGCCGGTGGAAGACCTGTCGCATCCCGCGATTGCCATCCACCTGGACGCCTGCATCCAGTGCACGCGGTGCGTGCGCGCCTGCCGCGAAGAGCAGATGAACGACGTCATCGGCTACGCGTTCCGCGGCGAGCATTCGAAGATCGTCTTCGACCTCGACGATCCGATGGGCAACTCCACCTGCGTCGGCTGCGGCGAGTGTGAGCAGGCGTGCCCGACGGGCGCCATCATGCCCGCGCGCAACGCCGGTAAGATCGAGGCCGACAAGCAGGTCGAGTCGGTCTGCCCGTACTGCGGCGTCGGCTGCCAGCTCACCTACCACGTCAAGGAGAACCGCATTCTCTTCGTCGAAGGGAGGGACGGCCCTGCGAATGCGGGTCGGCTGTGCGTCAAGGGCCGCTACGGCTTCGACTACGTGCAGCACAGGCATCGCCTGACCAGGCCCCTCATCCGCAAGCCGGGCGTGGAGAAACACAAGGACTTCAAGGTCGACCCGGACGCCTGGGATACGGTGTTCCGGGAGGCGAGCTGGGAAGAGGCGCTCGACATCGCGGCGAACGGCCTGCGGGCGATCCGGGACGGTCACGGACGGCGATCGCTCGCCGGCTTCGGCTCGGCCAAGGGCACGAACGAGGAGGCCTATCTTTTCCAGAAGCTCGTGCGCACCGGTTTTGGCTCGAACAACGTCGACCACTGCACCCGCCTGTGCCACGCCTCGAGCGTCGCCGCGCTGATGGAAGGGATCAGCTCGGGTGCCGTGTCGAACCAGGTGCGTGACGTGATGAAGGCCGAGGTGATCTTCGTGATCGGCTCGAATGCCACCGTGAACCACCCCGTTGCCGCGACCTGGATGAAGAATGCCGCCAGGGCCGGAGCGAAGCTGATCGTTGCCGATCCGCGTCGTACCGATCTCGTGCGGCACGCGTCCCACTACCTCCAGTTCAACCCCGACACCGATGTGGCCCTGCTCAACGCGATGCTGCACGTGATCGTCGCGGAGGGGCTGGTCGACGAGGCGTTCATCCGCGACCGTACGGAGGGCTACGAGGCGCTCGTGGAGAACGTGAAGAACTTCTCGCCCGAGGCGATGGCGCCCATCTGCGGCATCGATGCGGAGACCATCCGCGAGGTCGCGCGGCTGTACGCGACGTCCAAGGCCTCCATGGTCATGTGGGGGATGGGGATATCCCAGCACGTGCACGGCACCGACAACGCGCGCTGTCTGATTGCGCTGGTGCTGTCGACCGGCCAGATCGGCAAGCCGGGCTCCGGCCTGCACCCGTTGCGCGGTCAGAACAACGTGCAGGGCGCGTCGGATTCGGGGCTGATCCCGATGTTCTACCCGAACTATCAGGCGGTGGCCAGCCAACAGGCCAGACAGCGCTTCGAAGATCTCTGGGGCGTCGAGCTCGATCCCGAGCCCGGCCTGACGGTGGTCGAGATCATGAAGGCCGCCACGAATCGCGATATTCGCGGCATGTACATCATGGGCGAGAACCCGGCGATGTCCGATCCCGACGTCGATCATGCCCGCGCCGCGCTCGCCATCCTGGACCACCTGGTCGTTCAGGACATCTTCCTCACGGAGACGGCATACTTGGCCGATGTCGTGTTGCCTGCGACGGCCTGGCCCGAAAAGGACGGTACCGTCACGAACACCGATCGCATGGTGCAGCTCGGCCGCAAGGCGCTCGAGCCGCCCGGCGACGCGCGCGAGGATCTCTGGATCATCAACGAGATGGCGCGGCGCATCGGCCTGGACTGGAACTACTCGCATCCGCGCGACGTGTTCGAGGAGATGCGCCAGTGCATGGACTCGATCGCTGGCATCACCTGGGATCGGCTGGAGCGTGATTCCTGCGTGACCTATCCGTGCGTGAAGGAGGGTGACCCGGGGCAGCCCGTCATGTTCGTGGAGAACTTCCCGACCCTGACGGGACGCGCCAAGTTCGTGCCCGCGGATCTCATCTCCGCGGACGAACGCCCGGACGAGGAGTACCCGATGGTCCTCATCACCGGACGGCAGCTCGAGCATTGGCATACGGGCGCCATCACGCGGCGCGCGTCGGTGCTGGACTACATCGAGCCCGAACCGGTCGCCTCAGTGCACCCTCTGGATCTGGACGAGCTCGGCGTGGTGCCCGGCGGGACGATTACCATCGAGTCCCGGCGGGGAAGCGTGTCGCTGTACGCGCGGGCGGACGACGGCACGCCGCGCGGCGCGGTGTTCGTTCCGTTCTGCTTCTACGAGGCGGCGGCGAACATGCTGACCAATCCGGCGCTCGACCCGTTCGGCAAGATTCCGGAATTCAAGTACTGCGCGATCCGGGTGACGGGCGGCGGTCCCGCGCCCGAGCGCCTCAGCTTCGGCGGGGGCACGCTCCTGGAGACGAGCGTCTCGCAGGAGTCTGTGCCGTAGAAGAGCGCGGACTCCTGCAGGGTTGGTTGGGCGCCAAGCGGAGCGCAAGGCGACGGTAGGCGGGTCGGGAGCTCACGCGCCAGCGTCGTCGCGGTCCCGGGGCCGGCTCGCAGCAGTGGTGCCGGAGGTCGGACTCGAACCGACACGAGGGGTGAACCTCACTGGATTTTGAGTCCAGCGCGTCTGCCAGTTTCGCCACTCCGGCATAGGGTAACCCGCGGAGGGATGCGCTACGGCCTCACGGTACCGTCGTGTCTCCACAGGAAGAGCGTGCGGGTGTTTCCACGTACGTCCTCGAACCGGTCGACCTCGTCGGCCGCCCAATCTCCCATGCTGAAGGCGTGCGAGACGATGCGTGCGCCGACCGGGAGCTGCGACGTCAACAGCGGCCTGAGCTTCACGTTGGAAGAGGACAGGAGGTAGAGCGTGACGACGGTCGCCTCGGAGACGTCGACCGTCATGGCATCCTGCAGCAGGAAACGGACCAGGTGCTGAACGCCGGCCTGCTCCGCGTTGGCGTTCGACTCCGCTATCCGGCGCGGGTCGATGTCGACGCCGACACCCCGCGCGCCGAAGCGCTGGGCGGCCGTGATGACGATGCGGCCGTCGCCGCACCCGAGGTCGTAGACCACGTCGTTCCCGGTGACCCCCGCGAGCTCGAGCATCCGGTCGACGACATCCTGCGGCGTGGGCACGAATGGGGCCAAGCTGGTCTCCTGGGCCGCCAGCCGCGGCGGCTCGCCGAGAGCCCACGGGACCGCGGCAACCAGTACCGCCATCAGCCCGAGCATCATCAGACGTTGGATCATCGTCTCTCCTCTGCGCGTGCCTACTTTACAACAGGACACACGCCACGCGTTCGCCGGGCCCGGACCGGTGCGGAGGATCGCCGCTCCGATTCGGCACGGAGGACTGCCGAAGGGCGGCCCGGAGCAGTCGTTGGAATCGGGCAAATTGCTTGTTTTGAGTAGTTTCTGGTTGTCAACCGGGGGCGCTTGCGCTAGACTGGATATCTGTCTGCGCGTGGGCGGTGCGTGCGTCTGGCCTACTCCGGGAGGGCACGTTGGAATTTGAGGTCGGAGACAAGGTCATCTACCCGAATCACGGAATCGGCGTGGTCAAGCGGATCGAGACCAAGACCATCCTGGGCACGACGTGCGGATTCTATTCGCTGCGCATGACGTCCAGCGACACGACGGTCCTCGTGCCGATTGACAATGTGGAAAACGTCGGGCTCCGCGGGGCGATCGCCGACCACGAGGTCAAGAAGCTGTTCACGCTGCTCGGCAACGGCAAGATCGAGAACCATCAGAACTGGAAGGGCCGGTTCAAGGACAACTCGGACAAGATGCGGACCGGCTCGGTCTACGACGTCGTGGACGTTCTCAAGAGCCTCAATTTCCTGAGCCAGTCCAAGAACCTCTCGTTTCGCGAGAAGCGAATGCTCGATCGGGCCAAGTTCCTCGTCGTCTCCGAGGTGTCCGAGGTGACGAGCGAGTCTGCCGAAGCCATCGAGGAAAAGGTGAACAAGGCGCTCGAGCGGTGTCTGGCCAATCGTGACCGCCAGCTTGCCAAGTCCAAGACGACCAAGGCCGGGGTCAAGAAGACCGCGGCCCGAGTCGCCGTGCGACGCCCGGCGCAGGCCTCGTAGCCCTTCGACGAACGCGGCGCGACCCGCCGTCCCCGGGCCGGGCCATTCTTGCATGCGGTGCTGCAACGGCCCATGGCCGAGTTGTCGGGTACGGTAGTCGCGGCCATTCGCTCCGGGGCGGCCTATGTCGGCGTGAGCCTGTGGGTCATCGTCCTGGGGCCGCCCGGGATGCTGCTGGCGGTGTGCTTCAACTGGCCTGACGTCCTCTACTGGTTGGGCCGGGGCGGCGTGCGGCTCGGTCTCACCGCCGCCGGCATCCGGTGCCGCGTCGTCGGTGGCGAGCACATCCAGCGCGATCGGGCCGCCGTGTACTGCGTCAACCACTCCAGCAACGTGGAGCCGCCCATCCTGTACATGGCGCTGGCGGCGCTCCACCCGCGACTCCGGATTCTCTACAAGGCCGAAATCCACAGGTTGCCGGTTCTCGGCCGCGTGTTCGACATCGCCGGTTTCGTTCCCATCGACCGGCAGAATCGCGAGCAGAGCATGCAGGCGATCGAAAGGGCGGCGGCGGGCCTGCGCGCCGGCGCCTCGTTTCTCATTTTTCCCGAAGGTACCCGCAGCCGGACAGATCAACTGCAGCGCTTCAAGAAGGGTGGTTTCATCATGGCCATCAAGGGGCGCTCGCCGGTGGTGCCGATGGCGATTACGGGGGCACGGGCGGCCATGCGCAGGGGCAGCGCGATCATCAGGCCGGTCACCGTCAGCATCCGGATCGCGCCGCCGGTCGAGGTCGAAACGGAAGACCTGGCGGAACGGGATTTACTGATTGACCGCACGCGGGCCGCCGTGCAGACCCTGCTGGTGCAGAGCGCGTCAGCCGCCGACGAAGAAGGAGAGCGCCCAGGGTTGTAGGGGCTGGCCGTCGGTTGCGGTGATCCCGTCGAGCAGCCGCACGCCGAGCGTCCGGAACAGTTCGAGCTCCGCGTCGAAGCGGATCTCGAGCACGCGGTTCCGCGCTCGGTAGGCCGTCTCGAAAGCGATGCGCTCGGCGCCCGCGTCCGCGCCGCCCTCGGGCCGCCGGCCGACATAGGACACGGCGACCCGCCCCTCGAACGAATCGGGGTTCATGTCGCGCGAGAACTGGATGCGGACCGTCGTGTCGCGGGGGACGTCCGTGTCGTCCGGCAGCGGCGCGCTGAAGATGACCTCGGGCAGCGGGCCCCGGCGCGCCGCGACCCGCGGCGCCTGCGGTCGGGCTGTCGCGGGGGGGTCGGCCAGGGCAATCTCGGCCGCGTCGATCACCACCATGCCCGCCTGCGACTCGACGCGCCCGGTCACCCGCAGCCAGCGCCCGGTGTCGATGCGCGCCTGGATGTCCAGCTCGAACCCGTCACCTTTCGGTTCCATGCCGACCACCCACACCGCGGCGTCGACCGACGCGAGCACGAAGTCCCAGCGGCTGCGCCCGGCAGGCCGGGGCAGGTCGCCGTACAGGTTCCGGCCCCGGAAGCGCCCGGTCACCGTGACGGCCCGATCCCGGTACGCGGCCGGGTCGAGCGCCAACGTTCGCAGCGTGACGGCGGGCGCTGCGGCCACGCCGCGCGTGGCCGCAGCCGCCAGCACCAGCAGCTCGCCAACGCCCGGCCAGGGCTTGCCGAGGAGCGACTCCGAAAGCCGCGCGAACGGCAGGTCGTTCGTGCGCGAGTCGTCGGGCTCGAGCCGGCCCACGTCGTAGAATCTTCCCGACACCTCGAGACGCTCGGCTGTACCGGCGGGCGGCGGCGGCACATCGAGCGCCACTAGGCGGTCCTCGCCGTCGACCAGGTACGTCAGCACCCCGTCGCGCACCGCGTCGGCCTGCACGACCACTTCCTGACCGTGGAAGAAGATGGGGGCGCTGGACAGCGAAGCGAGGGTCGCGGCGCGCCGGCCTGCGGTCTGGGCGTGGCCCGCCCATGGGAGAGCCCAGGATGCGACGATGATCCAGAATGCGACCGCGGACCATGGGGATCGGCGCACCGGCAATGCTCCCAAGCTGTAAATCGTAACACGCGGCAGGCGGCTGTGCGCCTTGACCGGTGCGGGCGAGAGCCATAGAATCCCTGCCCGTTCCTGTGTCCGATGCCTGAACAGATTTCGGAACTGACTACAAGCCGGTTGTCTCTGTACCTTCGCTTCCTCAACGAGCTCGACGGCAAGGGCGTGAAGACGGTGTCGTCGAAGATGCTGGCGGAGCAGTTCGGGCTGAGTGCGGCCCTGATCCGGAAGGACCTGTCGAATTTCGGCGATCTGGGCGTCCGCGGGGTCGGCTACGTCGTGGAGGACCTCCGGCGGGAGCTCCGATCGATTCTCGGTCTCGACCGCGGGCTCCGCGTGGCCATCGTCGGGGCGGGCAACCTGGGGCTCGCGCTGGCCGACTATCCCGGGTTTCGTCAGGAAGGACTTCGAATCGTCGCGTTGTTCGACAATCTGCAGGAGAAGGTCGGCCGCACCTCCCGGAGCGGGGTTACCATCTACGATATTCGTGACCTGAAGCAGGTTGCCCGCCGCGAGGAAATCACGATTGCCGTGATCGCCGTGCCGGAGGCCTCCGCGCGGGACGTCGTGCAGACCGTCGTGCAGGCCGGGATCAAGGCGATCCTCAACTTCTCGCCGGGAGCGTTGCGCGTGCCGCCGCACGTCAAGCTGAAGAGCGTCGATCTGACCGTCTCGCTGGAGAGCCTCTCGTTCTACCTGGCCAACGAGGCGGGTCGCGGGCAGCAATCATGACCGAGCGCGGCCGGGCACCGGAAACGGCGAGCGCCGGGAAGGCGGGCGGCACGCTCTCGCATGTCGACGCCAGCGGCCGTGTCCGCATGGTCGACGTCAGCGAAAAGGCCGCGACGACGCGGGTGGCCGTTGCGCGCGGCCATATCCGCGTGAGCCCCGAGGCGCTGCACCTGGTCCGCGCCGGCGCCGCGGCGAAGGGGGATCCGTTGCAGGCAGCCCGGATAGCGGGCATCCTGGCCGCAAAGCGCACGGCGGAACTCATTCCGTTGTGTCATTCCATCCCGCTGACGCACGTGGAGGTCGACCTTCGGGAGCGGGCCACCGGGTACGACATCGAGGCGCGCGTCGTGACGACGGCCCGCACGGGGGTCGAGATGGAGGCGCTGACGGCCGTGTCGGCCGCCGCGCTCACCGTGTACGACATGATCAAGGCCGCCGATCGCACGATGGTGATCGGCGAGATCCGTCTGGTCGAGAAGACGGGCGGGCGGTCGGGAACCTATCGGGCTGGGTGATGCCATGGACGAGCCGACGATTTCGACGCTGGCCGATCTCCCTTTCCATGTTTCCGGTCGCTACCCGAAGCCGGAGCTGGTGCGGCGCTGCACGGCGGCCGGCTACGACAGCTACGCGAGCCGCGAGCTGTTCGAGCAGGTCCGGGACCTGAGCCTGGGGCTGATGGGGCTCGGGGTCCGTCCCGGACGGCGGGTGGCCCTGCTCAGCGAGAGCCGTCCGGAGTGGGTGGTTGCCGACCTGGCGATTCTCACGTGCGGTGCCGTCACGGTTCCGATCTATCCGACCCTGCCGGCGGCGCAGGTCAGGTACATCCTGGCCGATGCCGGGGCGACGGTGGTCGTGGCCGCCGACGAGACGCAGGCGGCGAAGGTGCGTGCCGTGTGGCCGGAGTTGCCGGACCTGCGGGCGCTCGTCGTGATCGATGCGCCGGCCGAGGCGCCGCCCTCGGGGCGCGAGATGACCTGCGCGGCGGTGCGGGCGCGCGGCCATCGGCGGCTGATGCGGGAGGACGGGCTGGCGCGGCGATACAAGGAGGCCGTGGCGGCAATCGCGCCCGACCAGTTGGCCACCATCATCTATACCTCCGGCACGACCGGCGACCCGAAGGGCGTGCTGCTCACGCACAGCGCCATCGTCGCCAACCTGACGGACGTAGGCACCATGGTGAGCATCAGCGAGGACGACGAGGCGCTGTCGTTCCTGCCGTTGAGCCACGCGCTCGAGCGTGCCGTCGTCTATCTGTACCTGCTCAGGGGCACCACAGTGACCTTCGCGGAATCGCTGGACACCGTCGCGCGTGACATGCTGCGCGTGCGCCCGACCGTCATGACCGGCGTGCCGCGGGTCTACGAGAAGCTGCACGCGCGCGTGCTCGAGGCGGTCGCACAGGGGTCGGCAGTGCGGCAGTGGCTGTTTCGTTGGGCCATGGGCGTCGGGCGCGCGTGCAACGTCGCGCCGCTCAGCGGCGCGCAGCCCTCGGGCTATGCGCGCGCGGCGCTCCCGCTGGCGGACGGGCTCGTGCTCTCCAAGGTGCGTGCGCGCACCGGGGGGCGTCTCCGTTTCGTCGTGTCCGGCGGCGCACCGCTGTCGACCGCGGTGGGCGAGTTCCTGTTCACCGTGGGGATACCGGTGCTCGAAGGGTACGGCCTGACCGAGACGGCGCCCGTGCTGACGGTCAACCCCGAGCACGCACCCCGTCTCGGGACGGTCGGCAAGGCCCTGCCGCGAGTCGAGCTCCGACTGGCTGACGACGGGGAGATTCTCGCACGAGGTCCGAACGTCATGGAAGGCTACTACGGCAAGCCCGAGGCCACGGCGGAGGCGCTGGCCGGCGGCTGGTTCCACACCGGGGATATCGGGCGGCTCGACGACGACGGCTATCTCGCCATCACCGACAGAAAGAAGGAGCTCCTCGTGACCGCCGGCGGCAAGAACATCGCGCCGCAGCCGATCGAGCAGAAGCTCAAGCAGCACGCGCTCGTCGCGGAGGCGCTGGTCGTGGGCGACCGCCGGCCGTTCGTCGCCGTCCTCGTCATACCGGACTTTGCCGCCCTCAGCACGGCGCTCCGCGAGCCGCCCGACACGGACCGGTCCGCGCTGGTGGCACGGCCCGATGTCCGGCGCCTCTTCGACGCGGTCGTCGAGGCGGTCAACGCGGAGCTGCCGCCGCACGAGCAGATGCGGAAGCACGCACTGGTGCCGGCCGAGCTGGGCATAGCGACCGGTGAGCTGACGCCGACCCTGAAGATCAAGCGCCGCGTCGTCACGGAGAAGTGGCGGGACTACATCGAGGCGCTGTACGCCTGATCAGAACAGGCGGATGTCCGTCAGGGGCCACCACCGCAGCTGGACGCGGCCGATGACGTACTTCTGCGGCACCTGACCCCAGTGGCGGCTGTCCGAGCTGTTGTTGCGGTGGTCGCCCATCACGAAGTAGTACGACTCCTGCACGACCTCCGGACCGTGGTTCTCGTAGCTGCGGAACTCCGGCGGCACGTACAGGTCGGGTTGTGGCACCTCGTTGACGAAGACCTTCCCGCTCTCGATGCGGACGGTGTCGCCTTCCTTGGCGACGATGCGCTTGACGAACGACTTGTCCGGGTCGCGCGGGTAGTACAGCATCACGATGTCGCCCGGCTCGGGCTCGCCGAAGAACTGGTACACGGCCTTGTTGACGATCAGCCGATCCTGGTCCTGCAGCGTCGGCTCCATGCTTCGACCTTCGACCCGCGCCACCTGGAACCCGAACGTGACGATGAGCGTCGCGTAGACGGCCGCCGACGCGAAGGTTTTCAGCCACGTCAGCAGCTCCTCGCCGAAGCGCTGCAGGACGGTCCGTCGCGGATCGGGCGGCTGCAGGCCCAGCCGGCCCAACTGCGCGTCGTGGTCGGTTGCCGCAACCCCGGCCGCGTCCACGACGCCGGCGTCGTGGGCGGCCGGCTCGGGCCAGTCGACCGGACCTAGAGATTCAGGTGGTCGCGCAACCGCTTCGTCTGGGTTCGACTCACCGGGATCTCGGTCCGCTTGGCGTCCTGCATCTTCAGGATGTAGTTGCGACTGAACCAAGGCACAATCTCCTTGACCTTGTTTATGTTGACGAGGTGCGACCGGTGCACTCGCCAGAATATCGCAGGATCGAGATTCGAGTGCAACTCGTCCAGCGTGCGGTAGTTGGACGTGCCGGTCAAGCTGGTGGTCACGACTGTGACGACATCGTCAACCAGCGACGCATGGATGATATCGCTCGACGAGATGAGCCGAAAGTGGCCGCCGACCTTGACCGCGAGCTGTTCGCGGCGGACCTGCCGTTCGGCGACGTACTGGACGATACGCTGCAGCTCGTCCCTGGCCACTGGCGCCGCGCCGCCCGCCCCGCGCTCGAACGAGAGCTGGCGGCGCACGCGCTCGACGGTCCGGGCGAGCCGTCCGGGCTCGATCGGCTTGAGCAGGTAGTCCACGGCGTTGACCTCGAACGCCTCGAGCGCATACTGGTCGTACGCGGTGACGAACACCACGCGGGTGTCGACCTCCCGGATCAGGATCTGGCGGGCCACATCGAATC
The DNA here is from genome assembly GCA_965217045.1 of Vicinamibacterales bacterium. GTDB lineage: Bacteria > Acidobacteriota > Vicinamibacteria > Vicinamibacterales > UBA8438 > JAAXGX01. Next base: position 642,477 of record OZ244228.1, read on the forward strand.
CGGTCCGGCCCGGCATCTGAATGTCGAGCAACACGAGGTCGGGCTGCAGCTGGTGGATCAGATCGAGGGCCTCCACGCCGTCGCCGGCCTGTCCGGCTACCTCGATCCCGTCGAGCCGCTCCAGTTGGAAGCAGAGCTCGTGCCGCGCCGGGCGTTCGTCATCGGCGACCAGCACCCGCAGGTTCATCATCGGCAATGCTAGCAGTCCGTGGTGAAACCGCGCGTTGCACCGAGACGGGCGAGGCGCCCGGCTGGCAAGGCGCGAGGAGGGAGCATATTGCAGCGCTCGTCGAATGCGGCGGGGCTCCTGCCACGGACTGCTAGGCCGTTGCCCGTTGGACGACGTCCGGCAGCGGGATCTCGAATCGCGCGCACGTGCCGCGGCCGGGCGTGCTCACGAGCTGCAGACGGTAGTTCTCGCCGTAGATCACACGCAGGCGCTCATCCACGTTGCGCAAGCCGATACCGTCGTTGAGGCTTTCGGCCAGGGTCGTGTCGCTCATGCCGGTGCCGTTGTCGGCCACCTCGATCACCGCATGGCTTCCGGTCTGCCGGCTGCGAATCGTGACGCGGCCCCCGCCTATTTTATGGGTCAGCCCGTGCTTGATCGAGTTCTCGACGAGTGGCTGCAGCAACATGCTGGGCATGACGACGTCGAGGCTGGCGGCGCTGATCTCCTTCTTGACGACCAGCGTCGGGCCGAACCGGACCATCTCGATGTCGAGGTACTCGTCGATCGCTTCGAGCTCCTCGCGCAGGGTCACGAAGTGCTCCTGGCTGTGCAGTAACCGCCGCAGCAGCCCGGACAGCTTCAGGATGAGCATGCGCGCCGTCTCCGGCTGCGAGCGGATGAGCGACGAGATCGACGTCAGGGTGTTGAACAGGAAATGCGGGTTGATCTGGCTGGCCAGCGCCTCGAGGCGGGTCGACAGCAGCAGCTTTTCCTGCTCCTGGAGGCGATGCTCGATCCGGGCCGTGTTCCAGATCTTGATCGGGATGGTGACGCTCAGCACGGTCGCCAGGATGACCACGACTGCCAGCCACGCGTTCGGCGGCTGCATGTGGAACAGGTGCGATCCGAACCGCAGGCCCAGACCGAGACGGAGCAGCTCGAGACCGACCGGCGCCGCCAGCAGCACCACGTGCCAGTCGAGCCGCAGCCGGCTCAGCATCCGCCACACGTGGCGGTGCAGGTCGGTGATGGACAGCGGCGAGAAGCGCCAGATGGCTTCCTTCGGACAGACCTCCCGCAGCCCGCCCCCGCAGAAACCGCACCCGACCGCGAAGGGCATGGCGATTGCCTCGCCCCCCACCAGCGCGGGCGTGCCCACGAGCGCGCCGACGATTGCGCCGGCATACGGGCCCGCGATCAGCCCGGCGAGGAACGGCCCCGCGAGCGAGAGATCGCTGGCGTTGTAATTGAGCAGCAGGCGGGCCGTGACGCCGCCGCACAGCGGCAGGCCGAGGGCTGCCGCGAATACCAGACGCTCGCGCCACGCGCGTTGCTCGGTCAGCAGGATGCGCCGGAACTGCCGGAAGCGGACCAGCATCGTGGCCAGCGCCGCCACGACCGCCAGCTTGACGACGAGTGTCGTCAGCAGGAACTGTGTCGCCGAGAGCAGCTTCACTTCGACTGGCATCGGCCCGCCATCAACTATACCGGTAGGTTGGTGGTCGCGCCCGCGGGCGACTCCTGAACACCAACTTCCGCGGGCCGGGGCTGCCAAATGTATTACAATGCGTTTGCCGCCGGGTGACCAGCGCCTGCCCGCGCCCCTCCTTATTCTTGCGGCATTCATGGGGCGGAGAGCGGTGGCCGGACGCAAGGAAACCGTCACTCGTGATTTCGTTGTTCGATCCCCCCGGATCCCCCCACAGCGAGAAGGTCGTAGTCAACCGGGACACGGCGTCTCCCGCGTTGTCCGTCACCGAGGTCGAGAACGACTTCGTCGAGGACGTCTACACGAAGATCTCGTCCTGGTACGACCTGTTCTTCGGGCCGACGCTGCACGCCGGACGGCTCGAGGCCATCCGGCGCCTGCCGCTGTGCCCCGGCTGCCGCATCCTCGAGGTGGGCATCGGGACCGGGATCAACGCGCCCCTGTACCCGCAAGACTGCTTCGTGACCGGCATCGACTTCTCCGCCTCGATGCTCGCCAAGGCCGGCCGGCGCATCAAGGCTCACGGCGTGCGCAACGTGGATCTGATACGGATGGACGCCGCGGATCTACGGTTCGCCGACGAGTCGTTCGATATCGTCTACGCCCCGTACGTCATCAGCGTCGTGCCCGATCCCGTGCGGGTCACCCACGAGATGCATCGCGTCTGCCGCGTGGGCGGGCATGTTGTCGTTCTCAACCACTTCAGGAGCCGGAATCGGCTGCTGGCATGGGCGGAACGCGTCCTGTCCCCGCTGACCGTGCACATCGGGTTCAGGGCCGACCTCGACCTGCCTGGGTTTCTCGCGCAGACCGGATTCGACCCGATCTCCATCGAGAAGGTCAACATTCCTCGGATGTGGTCGCTCGTGACGTTTCGCAAGGAGGCGTGAACCTCGCCTTCTTCTGACTCGTCTATAATCGGCGAAAAATGCTGCAGGTGACACCGCGGGCCTGCGTCGGCCGGTTGGCACGGACACCCGCTGTCTTGGCACGCCCGCTCGCCGTCGCCTTGGCGTTCTGCGCGTTCGCGCTCGGCGCGCCCGCCGCGCGTGCGCAAGAAGTCGACCGCGCGACCGCCGAGCGCGAGTTTCACAAGCAGACCACCCGGGCGCTCGCGCGCGGGCGGCTGGACGAAGCGACCGCGCTGGCGTCCGGGCGGCCCGAGACCGATCCGGCGGCGGCCGCCGTGCATGCCAGGACGCTCGTGCTGCGCGGCCTGTACGAAGAGGCCCGGGAGCGGCTTGTACCGGTTGCCGAGCAGGCGCCGGCCAGCGCGGCGGGGCTGGAGCTGGGTCGGCTGCTCCAGCGCATCGGCCGCAGCGACGAAGCGGGCCTGTATCTCGAAGCGGTCCTGGCACGGGGCCTGCGCTCGAGACGGCCGGTCGACAAGTACCGCGGCGGTCTCGCGGCCCGTGCCCTGGGACGGTACCGCCAGGCCAACGGCCTGTTGCAGTCGGCGGTGATCGGGGCTCCCGAAGACCCGGCCATCCACACGGCCTGGGCGGAGCTCTTCCTCGAGAAGTACAACCGGGCCGACGCCGTCCAGTCGTTCACCGAGGCCCTGCAGCTGGAGGACGAATGGGCCCCCGCTCATCTGGGGATGGCGCGGGCGCTCGTGGACGAGAACCCGCCCGTCGCCCGCCGGTCGGTCGAGCGCGCCCTGGAGATCGATCCGAACAACGTCGCGGCGCACCTGTTCGTGGCCGAGCAGGAGCTCGGTGATCGGAACATCGCCGCGGCCCGCGAATCGATCGAGCGGGCGCTCGCGTTCAACGCCGCCAGCCTGGAGACGCGTGCGCTCGTTGCGGCCATGGCCTATCTCGAGGATCGCACGGCCGACTTCGAAGCGGAGATCGGCCACGTGCTCGCGATCAACCCCGCCTACGGCGACGTCTACCGCATCGTGGGAAGCCATGCGGCCCGGGCGTACCGCTTCGACGAGGCAGCCGCCCTGGTGCGCCGTGCGCTGGCAATCGACCCGGACAACAGCCGCGCCCTCGCGGAGCTCGGCATGCACCTGCTGCGCACCGGCGACGAGGACGGCGCGCGGGAGGTGCTGGAACGGTCGTTCGCCGACGATCCGTTCGACGTCATCACCTACAACCTGCTCGAGATGATGGATACGCTCGACGAGTTCCAGACCTTCGAGCGGGGCGACCTGATCGTGCGGCTCCATCCGGCGGAGGCGCCGATACTCGGCGAGTACGTGCTGTCTCTCGCGCAGGAAGCGCTCGACACCCTGGCGGCGATCTACGCCATTGAGGTCCGGGGACCGATCCTGATCGAGGTGTTTCCGCGCCACGACGACTTCGCCGTGCGCAACCTGGGGCTACCCGGCATGATCGGCGCGCTGGGCGCCTGCTTCGGTCGAGTGGTCACGATGGATTCGCCGCGCGCGCGCCCGCCCGGCGATTTCAACTGGCGGGCGACTCTCTGGCACGAGATCGCTCACGTCATCACGCTGCAGATGTCGAAGCAGCGGGTGCCGCGCTGGTTGACCGAGGGCGTGTCGGTGTACGAAGAGCAGCGCGCCCGCCCCGCCTGGGGACGCGATCAGGAGTTGACGTTCGCCCGCGCGCTCAACGACGACGCCGTGCTGTCGTTGAGGGACCTGAACGGCGGCTTCTCGAGGCCCGAGACGATCTCGCTTGCGTATTTTCAGGCGTCGGTGCTGGTCGACCACATCGTCCGCCGCTACGGCGAGGACGTGCTGCACGCACTGATCACGGGCTACGGCGACGGGCTGGACACGGAAGAGGCGCTGGCTAGCGTCGGTCTCGACTTCGACACGCTGCAGGCCAGCTTCGACGAGGCGGTCGACAGCCGGTTCGGCGCGCTGCGCGAGGCGCTGCTGCCCATCGAGACGGAGACCGCGCCCGCGCCGGAGAGCCCGGACGCCGACGTGCGCGAGCGACGAGAACCGGATCCCGCGGAGCGGCTCGCGGCCCTGCGGCGTCTGGCCGCCGAGCACCCCGGCAGATTCTCGGTGCAGTTCGAGCTGGGTAAGGCGCTGCGCGAGGCCGGCGAGCTCGATGATGCGCTGGTGGCGCTCGAGCGCGCGTCGATGCTGGCGCCGATGGCCACCGGCATCGACAGTCCCCGGGGGGTGATCGCGGCAATCGCGCAGGAGCAGGGCGACCGGGACCGGGCACTGCGCGAACTGGAGCGCCTGCTCGAGTTCGACCAGGCGTCGCTCGAGGCGGCGCGACAGCTCGCGGCGTTGGCCGCGGAGGCCGGGGACGAGGACCGGATGGCGCTCGCCTACGATCGGCTGGTGGGCATCGATCCGTTCGATCCCGCGCCCCATGTGGCGCTCGGCCGCCTGGCGCTGGCCCGTGGCGACACCGCCACGGCCATCCGTGAGTTCGAGGTCGCGCTGGCGGCCGGGCCTGTCGATCGGGTCTCGGCCCACAGCGACCTGGCCGAGAGTCATCTGCTCGCGGATCAGCCCGAGCAGGCGAAGCGCGCGGCGCTGGCCGCGCTCGAGATGGCGCCGACCTACGAACGCGCCCAGGAGCTGCTGTTGCGCGCCGTCGAGGCGGAGCGGTGACGGCGTCGCGGTGGCGGGGACGCACCGCGGCCCTGCTGCTGGCCGGGCTCGTCGCGCCGCCGGTGCTGGTCGGGGCAACCGGCAGCACGCAGCTCGTCCCGCCCGCTCTCGACGGGCTCGACTGGACATTTGTCCGCATTCGATACAGCTCGGAACCCGATCGGCTGGAGCAGTTCCGCCGGCAGTACTGGAGCGATCCGTGGGCCATTGACGGCCCGGCCGCCGAGCAGAACCTGTCGCGCCGGATGGGACGGGTCACGGCGGTCGAGGTGAACGAGCCGCTCGTCATGGAGCTGACGGACCGGCGGCTCTGGGAGTATCCGTGGCTCTACTTCGTGGAGCCGGCCAACATCGAATGGTCTTCCAAGGAAGCCGGGATTCTCCGGGAATTCCTGCTGCGCGGCGGCACGGCGACCTTCGACGACTTTCACGGGCCGGTCGAGTGGGAGCTGTTCGAGCGGCAGCTCGCGCGGGTGTTTCCCGCCCGGGACCTCGTGGAGCTGCCGCTCGACCATCCAGTGTTCAGCTGCTTCTACCTGCTCACGGAGTATCCGCAGATTGCGGGCCTGGGGTCCTTCTTCAACGGCGTGACGTGGGAGAAGGGTGGGTACAGGCCGCAGCTCCACGCCATCCTCGATGACGGCGGCCGCGCCATGGTGCTGGCCAACTTCAATACCGACATGGGCGATGGCTGGGAGTGGTCCAACGCGGAGGAGTACCCCGGCTACGTGCAGTACACGGCCAAGTCGTACCGCATGATCATCAACGAGATCGTGTACGCGCTCACCCATTGACAGCCCGCGGGGCGCCGGCCAGGCCGGCGCGTCCGGCACGACGGATACGCGATGGATTCGACAACCGCCGGGCAGGTCGCGGAACGCGTCATTGCTGGACGGGACCGGATCCTGACGGAGCTGCACAAGGTCATCGTCGGTCAGGACGAGGCCCTCGATCTCGTGCTGACCGCGCTCTTCACGGGCGGCCACTGTCTCATCACCGGTGTCCCCGGCCTGGCGAAGACGCTGCTGGTCAAGACGCTGGCCCAGGTGTTGCAGCTGACCTTCAAGCGGATACAGTTCACGCCCGACCTGATGCCCGCCGACATCACCGGCACCGAAGTCCTGGAGGAGCGCGACGGGCACCGCGCCCTGCGCTTCGTCAAGGGGCCGGTCTTCGCGCAGATCATCCTCGCTGACGAAATCAACCGCACGCCCCCCAAGACCCAGGCCGCCCTGCTCGAGGCGATGCAGGAATACCACGTCACGGCGGCCGGACGGCCGTACGAGCTGGAGCGTCCGTTTCTCGTGCTCGCCACGCAGAATCCCATCGAGCTCGAGGGCACCTATCCGCTGCCGGAGGCGCAGCTGTCCCGGTTCATGTTCAACATCGTCATGTCCTACCTCCCCGAGGACGAGGAGGTCCGGGTGGTGACCTCGACCACGTCCGACGTCAGCCAGACCCCCGAGCGGGTGCTGGACGGCGCGGACATCCTGGACTTTCAGCGCCTGGTTCGCCAGGTGGTGGTATCCGACGAGGTGGCACGCTACGCCGTGCGCCTGGTCGACGCGTCCCGGCCGGGCCGCGCCAACACGCCCGACTTCGTCGAGCAGTGGGTGCGGTGGGGCGCCGGGCTGCGGGGGTCGCAGGCGCTCATTCTGGGCGGCAAGGCGCGCGCGCTGATGAACGACCGCTACCACGTGTCGGTCGGCGACGTGCGCGCGCTCGCCCAGCCGACGCTGCGCCATCGGCTGGTCACGAATTTCTTCGCCGAATCCGAAGGCATCGACGCGGAGCAGGTGATCTCGCGTCTGCTGGACGCCGTGCCGTTGCCCGCCAGCGGCATGTGACATGGTGACGGTGCCTCGCGCCAACGAGCTGCGCTATCTCGATCCCGCCGTCATTGGCCGCATCGGGTCGATGGAGCTCCGGGCGCGGACGATTGTCGAGGGATTCCTGATCGGTCTGCATCGCAGCCCCTACCAGGGCTTCAGCGTCGAGTTCTCCGAGTACCGGCAGTACATGCCGGGCGACGACACGTCGCTGATCGACTGGAAGCTGTACGCGCGCAGCGATCGCCACTACGTCAAGAAGTTCGAGGAAGAGACCAACCTGGACTGCCACATCCTGCTCGATGTATCCGGGTCGATGGGCTACGGCTCGGCCGGCGTCACCAAGCAGGAGTACGGCGCCTACCTGGCTGCGGCGATCGCGTATCTGATGAATCGCCAGCGCGACGCGGTCGGGCTGCTCGCGTTCGACGAACAGGTCGTCCGCCACCTGCCCGCGAGCGCCAGACCGGGCCATCTGCGCCAGGTGCTGCTCACGCTCGATACGCTGGCTGCAGGTCGGGGATCGGACGTGTCGAAGCCGCTGAACCGGTTGGCTGAGGCGTTGTCCCGGCGCGGGCTGGTGGTCTTGATCTCGGATCTGCTGGACGAGCCGGGCCACATCGTGCGCGGGCTCCGGCATCTACGGTTCCGGGGTGCGGACGTGGTCGTGTTTCAGCTGCTGGATCATGCGGAGCTGACGTTTCCCTTCGAGCGTGCTGCGCGCTTCCGGGACCTGGAGACGGACGACGAGGTGGCCGCCGTGCCGCGGCTCGTGCGGCAGCACTACCTGCAGGAGTTGCACGCCCTGCTGGCGCTGTACCGGCGCGAGCTGCGCCTCGCCGGAATCGACTACCGCCTGGTGGACACGTCGCAGCCGCTCGACCTCGCGCTGCTCGCGTATCTCTCGGCGCGGAGTCGTCGTCACTAGATGTCGTTCCTGTTCCCCGCGTTCCTGGCCGGTGCGCTGGCGGTCGCCATTCCGATCGTCCTGCACTTCGCCAGGCGCGAGGCCGCCCCCCGCATGCTGTTCAGCGACATCCGGTTCCTGCAGCGGGCTCCGCTCATGCAGGCGCGCCGACGGCGGATCCGCGAGTGGCTGCTGCTGGCGCTCCGCGCCGCCGCGCTGCTGTTGCTGGCGCTCGCCTTCGCGCGGCCATTCTTCGACGCGACGGGCCTGGTGGGCCGGTCGGTGACCATCGTGGCCGTCGACCGGTCGTTCAGCATGTCGCAGCCGGACCGGTTCGACTGGGCGCGCACCGCGGCCCGCACAGCCATCGCGGAGGCCCCGCCGGACGATCTGGTAGGGTTGGTGACGTTCGACGATCAGGCCCGGGTCGTCGCGGAGCCGGCGGCCGACCGCGCCGCCGCGGTCGCGGCGCTCGCGCGCACCGCTCCCGGCTTCGGCGCGACCCGTTACGCGGCGGCGCTCGCGGCGGCCGCCCGCTCGATCGGATCGCGTGACGGGCGGATCGTGGTGGTCACCGATCTTCAGCGTGCCGGCTGGGAGGCCGCCGGTGCCGCCCCGGTGCCGCCGGGTGTCCCCGTGTTGACGGTCGATGTCGGAGCAGCCGGCCCCAACCTGGCGGTGACGGCGATCGAGATCGGCCCGGCGGGCGCCGCGGCCGTGGTGTTGAACACGGGCGCGCAGCCGCGGTCGAGCACGGTCGTGCTGCGCGTCGACGGTGCGGCGATGGATTCCGCGGCACTCGCGCTGGCGCCCGGCGCAAACACGGTGGTCTTCGATGCCCAGCCGCCGCCGGCGGGGGTGCTCGAGGTGGCCGTCGACGATCCCGACGGCCTGCCGGCGGACGACCGCCGCTATCATCTGCTCGACCGGCCGGCACCGCTGGCGATTGCGCTCGTAACCGCCGGCGGGCGTCCCGCGGCCGGCGCGTTCTACCTGGAGCGGGCGTTGCTGGCGGCCGACGACGACAGCCCGTTCGTCGTCCGTCCACTCGCACCGCCGGCGATCTCGGCAGCAGCGCTGGACGGCGTTGCCGTCGTCGTGCTGATGGAAACCGCGGGGCTGGGGCGGTCGCAGCGGGGGCAGCTGACCGCGTACGTGGAGTCGGGCGGCGGGCTGCTGATCGCGGCGGGTCCACGGCTGGATCCGGACCTGCTCGCGGAGTTCCTCGGCACGGATCCGGCGCCGGCGGTGGCGCCTCCCGCCGGCGATGGCGCGCTGACCTGGTCGGTGACGGCGACGCGCCACCCGCTATTCGCGGCTTTCGACGGCCTCGCGGGCACGCTGGGGCAGGTGCGCTTTCGCCAGGCCCTGCGCGTCGCCGCCGCCAGCGGCCGCGTGCTGGCGGCGTTCTCGGACGGCACCCCGGCCCTGGTGGAGCGGGCGGCGGGTCGCGGCCGCGTGCTCGTCTTCGCGTCCGATCTCAACAACGAGTGGAACGACTTCCCGAGGCTGCCCACCTTCGTGCCGTTCGTGCACGAGGTCGCGCAGTACCTCGGCGGTCACCGCCGGCCGCCGCGCGAGCTGCTCGTGGCCGACGCGCCACCCGGGGTCGACCCCCGGCCCGGCGCGGCCATCGAGCCGGCCTCCCGCCGTCCGATCGTGCTCAACGTCGATCCCCACGAGTCCGATCCGTCGCGGTTGACGGCGGACGAGTTCCAGTCGCGCATCCGGCGGACGGCGCCGCGGGGCGACGGCGCGACTTCCGAACCGGCGGACGCTGCCGGCCGGGAGGCCGAGCAGCGCTACTGGTGGTACCTCCTGTTGGCCATGGCGGTCGTGCTGGTCGCCGAGTCCTGGCTCGGTCGCACCGCGGCGTGACAGAATGAAGGACACGACACGAGAGGCTGAACCTATCGTGCAGCAGACCGCTCTCGACGACCTCGGTGCGCTCCTGGCGCGGGTGCGGCGGCGCTGGCTGACCAGGCGCTCGATGCAGGCGGCCGGCCGGGTCGCCGGCGCGACGGCCGGTCTCCTCCTGATCGTCCTGTTCACCGATCATGCGCTGCGGCCGGCGGACGCGGTGATGGTTTGGCTGTTCGCCGCGGCGCTGGCACTGGCGGCGGGACTGACCGCCCGGGCGCTGTGGCGGCTCCGCCGCGGCCCCAGCGACCGGCAGGTGGCGCGCTACATCGAAGAGCGGTGTCCGGCGTTGGAAGACCGGTTGGTCAGCGCCGCGGACATCGCGGCCGGCGGCCGCCCGTCGGTCTTCCGGGACCTGCTCCTGAGCGACGCGGCGCGGACCGCGCGCGCGGTCGACCTCGACCGGGTGTTGCCGCGGCGGGACGTCCTGTTGTCTGTCGCCGCCGGCGGTCTGGCGGTCGCGGCGCTGCTGCTGCTCGTCGTGTTCGGCGGCGGTCCGCTCGGCCGCCTCGCGCGGACGACGTGGCTCCACGCATTCCCGTACGGGGCGGTGCTCCAGGTCGAGCCGGGCGACGCGCGCGTTGTTGCCGGCCGGCCGGTGCGACTGCGTGCCGTCCTGCGGACCGGCGTCGGCGCGGCCACCCGGTCTCTGCCGGTCGTAGCCGTGACGGCCGGCGACGGGACAGAGCGGGCCCTGGAAATGACGCCGACCCCCGGCGCGTACCACCTCGACGTGCCGTCGGTCGACGCCAGCTTCACCTACCGCGTGCGCGCGGCGTCGCTGACGTCGGACGAGTACGCGATCACGGCCGTCTTCCCGCCGCGGGTGACGCGCGTCGACGTGGCGTACCGGTATCCGGAGCATACCGGGCTGCTGCCGCGCGTCGAGGCGGACGGAGGCGACATCCACGCGCCCGCCGGCACCCGCGTGACCGTTTCCGTGCACACGAGCAAGGCGGTCGCCCGCGGCTGGCTGGAGCTGGGCGACGGCGCGCGCCTGCCGCTGGAGGCTGTCGACGGCGCGCTGGCAGCCTCGTTCGAGGTGCTCGCGGACGACACCTACCGCGTCGGCGTTCGCGACGCGGACGGCCTTGCCAACCCGCGCGGCAGCGACTACTTCATCCGGACCGTGCAGGACCGCGCGCCGGCTGTCGAGATCCTGCGCCCGGCAGGGGATCTCGAGATCACTCCGCTCGAGGAGGTCACCGTCGAGGCGCGCGCCGTCGACGATTTCGGGCTCGAGCGCTTCGAGCTGGTGTACGGCGTGACGGGGAGGCCGGAGCGGGTCGTCAGCTTGGGCGGCGCCGCGGGCGCCCCCCGGGCATCCGGAACCTACACGATCTTCGGCGAGGATCTGCAGCTGCAGCCCGGCGACTTCATCACCTATCACGTACGCGCGCGGGATACTGACACGAGCCGCCGCGCCCGCGATGTTCGCAGCGACATCTACTTTCTCCAGGTGCGCCCCTTCGACAGGGAGTTCGAGGAAGCGCCGAGCCAGGGCGACGCGGGTCCCGAGACGGACGATCTGCGGAGGCTCGCCGAGGTGGAGAAGGAGATCATCGTCGCCACTTGGAAGCTGGATGGCGGACCTGCCGCCGCCCGGTCACCCGACGATGTGGAGACGGTGGCGGACGCGCAGGCCGATCTGAAGCTCGCGGCCCAGCTGCTCGCGGCGCGTCTGCGCGGGCCGGTTCCGCAGGTGGGGGTCGGGGACGCGCCCGGTGGAGACGCGCTCGGCCTCGCCATCGACGCGATGGCGGCGGCCGAGGCCGAGTTGCGCGGGCTGCGAACGGCGACCGCGATACCTCCGGAGATGACCGCGTTCAACCAGTTGCTCAAGGCGCAGACCCGCATGGGCCGGACCCAGGTGACGCAGCGGGGGAGCCGGAGAGGACCGGGCGGCGGAACGGGTGCGCGGGAAGACCTGTCGGCGCTCTTCGACCGCGACCTGAAGCGCGATCAACAAACGAACTACGAGCATCGATCGCCACCCGGGGCCCCCGACGAGGCCCAGGAGGCAGACGAAGTCCGGCGCCGCCTGCGCGCCCTCGCCGACCGGCAGGCGGCCCTGAACCGGCAGCAGAGCGAGCTGGCACGCGAGCCCGCGCTCGATGCCGGAGAACGCAGACGGCGCCTCGAGCGGCTGGCGCGCGAGCAGGAGGAAATCCGGCGGCGGACCGAGGATCTCCGGCGCGCGATGGCGCAGTCCGGCGGACCGGGAGACCCGGGGCGAGAGGAAGGGCAGGCTGCCGAACGGGCCATGCGGGACGCCGCCGAGCGGATGCAGCGCGCGGCCAGCGAGCTCGGGCAGGGCGACCCGTCGCAGGCGGCGCAGGAGGGTCGGCACGCGTTGAACGGCCTGCGCCGCCTGGGGCAGCGTCTGGGCGGCGAGCGCGCCGCCGGGCAGGACCGGCAGCAGGGCGATCTGCAGCTCGAGGCGCAGCAGCTCGCTGCCGCGCAGGGCGAGGTGGCTGCGGCGGCCGGCCGCAGCCAGCGTGCGGACCGCACGGCCCGCCGTCAGCTCGCCGACCGGGAGGACCACCTGGCGGGCAGGGTCGATTCGCTCGCGGAGCGGATCGAGCAGTTGCAGCCCGCCGCGGCTCCCGCCGAGCAGGCAGCGCTGGAAGCGGCCGCACGCGAGCTGCGGCAGGAGGAGGTGGCGCGGGGGATGCGCGCGTTCGCCGCGGCACTGCGCGAGGAGGACGGCACTGGCGCAGCGGAACGCGATGCGATCGAGCCCGAGCTGCCGGCGCAGCTGGCCGCGGCGCTGCAGCGCGTGGCGACGGAGCTGGCCGGCGCGGGAGAGCCGGACGACGACGCTCGGCGCCTGGCGGAAGAGCTGGCGGAGTCCCAGCGGCTGCGGGACCGTCTCGCCCGCATCGAGGAGCAGCTTGCGGGTGCATCGCCCGGGCGGCTGTCCGGCGCGCAGGCGGAGGGGCAGGAGGCCGGATTGGGCGCCGGGTTGGGCGAGCTCGCCGACCTCCTGGAGCAGCTCGGTGAGGGGCGGCCCGAGCTCGCGCGGGATCTGGAGCGCTGGGCCCGGGACTGGCGGAGCGGGGCGGCCCCGGGCACGGAGGCGTACAAGCAGGATCTCTCCGCCTGGCCGGCGTTGTACGGCGAGCTGCGGTACGTGCTCGAGGAGCTGGAGGCGTCCCGCTCGCGGGCGCTCGCGGCGGACGAGGTAGCCGATCGGCTGCATGTCGGACCGAGTGCGGCGACGCCGGAGTCGTACCGCCGGCTGGTCGACCGGTACTATCGCTCGCTCGCCGCCCGCCCCACGCCCCGCTGAGCCTGGCGAGCATGTCACTGGCTGCGGGCGTCCCTGCGTGGTTCGTCGCGGTCCTCGTCGGCGTGGCGGCGGCCGCCGCCTACGCCGCGTATTCCCGCCCCGTCGTTCCGTTGTCGGCCGGGCGGCGAGCCGTCCTGACGGCGCTGCGTCTCGCCGCACTGCTGCTCCTGTTGCTGTTGCTCCTGGAGCCCGTGGCCACCGAGCCGGGACCCGCCAGCGACGCGGTCGTGCCGGTGCTGCTGGACAACTCGCGCAGCATGCGCCTGCCTGACGGACACTCGGCGCGCCGGATCGACCGCGCGGTAGCGCTCGTGCGCGACGAGATCCTGCCGGCGCTCGCGGACCGTTTCGACGTCGAGGTGGTAACCCTCGACGCGCCGGAGGCGTCTGCCGATCCGGATGCGGTCGAGCCAACCGCGCCCCGGACCGACCTGGTCGCGGCGCTGGAGGCGATCGCGAGGCGCTACGAGGGTCGCACGGTCGCCGGGATCGTCGTGCTGTCCGACGGTGTCGACACCAGCGGTCGCGATCTCCCGCGCGTCGTCGAGTCCGGCGCCGGACCGGTCTACGCGGTCGGAATCGGATTGGGGGAGGCGTTCCCGGATCGCGAGGTCACCAGCCTGATGGCGGGCAACGCCGCCGTCGTCGAATCCGTCGTCCAGCTCAGCGCGGAGGTCGTCGTCCGTGGGAGCGCAGGTGAGGCGAGCGTGCTGCGGTTGTTCGAGGACGGTCGACTCGTCGAGGTGCGCTGCGTCGGCTCACCTGGAGAAGGCGTGGCCGCGCGGGCAGTGTTTCAGGTGTCGCCCCGGCCAGACGTGGCAACGCTCTACACGGTCGAGGTCGCTGCGGCCCCGGCCGAGCCGGCGCTCGAGAACAACCGGCGGAGCGTTCTCGTGCAGCCGCCCGGCCGGCCCCGCCGTGTGCTGATGATCGAGGGGTCTCCGGGGCACGAGCACAGCTTCCTCAAGCGCAGCTGGCTGTCCGATCGGGGCGTCGCGCTCGATGCCGTGGTGCGCAAGGGCCAGAATGCCCGTGGCCAGCATACCTTCTACGTCCAGGGCGACCCGCGGCGTACGCCGGCGCTCGCTGCGGGGTACCCGCGCGATCGCCGGGCGCTCTTCAGGTACGACGCGGTCATCTTCGCGAACGTCGAGGCCGGATTCTTCCAGCCGGCCCAGCTTGCGATGACCGCGGAGTTCGTCGCCGAGCGCGGCGGCGGGCTGCTGCTGCTGGGATCGACAGCGCTGGCCGCGCAGGGACTCCGCGGCTCCGCGCTGGAGGCCGTCGTCCCGCTGGAGCTCTCCGATCGCGAGCGTTCCGTGAGCGCCGCTGGTCGATTCGCCAACCGGAACCGATTGCTGTTGACGAACGACGGAGCCGTGCATCCGATGATGCAGCTGGGGGCCACGGTCGACGAGACGCGGGAGCGCTGGGGCGAGGTGCCCGCGCTGGCGGGCAGCACGTCGCTGGGGGCGGCCCGCCCGGGGGCGTCGGTGCTGGCGCTGGTCGGGCGCCCCGAGGGCGGCTCGGGTCCGTTGATCGCGGTCCAGCGCTACGGCCGCGGCCGGTCGATGGTGTTCGCCGGCGAGGCGGCCTGGCGCTGGAAGATGCTGATGCCGGCCGAGAGCCGGATCTACGACACGTTCTGGCGACAGGTTGCGCGGTGGCTCACGGCGCTCGCCCCGGAGCGGCTGACCCTGTCCGTGGCGTCCACGCCCGCGCCGGGAGACCCGGTGGAGATCGGACTCCAGGTGCTGGATGCCGAGTACCGCCCGGTGGCGGATGCGGCGCCGGTCATCGAGGTCACGACGCCGACCGGCGTCGTCCACACCGTGGACGCGGTGCTGGCGGACCGCGGCAGCGGGCGCTACGCGGCGCGGTTGCGCGCCGAGCTCGACGGCGTGTATCGCGTCGAGGCGTGGGCCGGGGAGGATCTCGCGCCCGTCACCGAGTGGTTCCTCGTGGGCGGCGCCGATGAGGAGTTCGCGGACCCCCGGGCCGACGCGCAGGTACTCGAGCGCCTCGCGACCGCCGCCGGCGGCACGCTGCTGGCGGCCGGCGAGGTGCGCCAGCTGCGCGGGTTGCTGGCGGCCGCGGCGCCCGCACCCGAGCCGCTGGTCCGCGCTCTGTGGCATGGCGCGTGGAGCTTCCTGCTGGTCCTGGCGGTCCTGACGGTCGAATGGTCGCTGCGGCGCGCATGGGGGATGCGCTAGGCGATGCGGGCCGGCGTCGTCGCCGGGTGCGTCCTGTCGGCTGCCCTGGCCGCGGCACCGGCGGCACGCGCCGATACCTACAGCCTGATCGTCAGCGGCGCGTCCGGGAGTCCGGCCTACGTCGAGACCTACGAGTCGTGGCGCCAGGCTTTGGTCGACGTCCTGCGCTCGCAGGCCGAGTTTCGCGACGATCACCTGCTCGTGCTGGCGGAGACCCCCGCTCCCGGCGTCGGGAGGGCGTCGCGGGAGGGCGTGACGGAGGCGTTCGAGACGCTGCGACGGCGCATGACGGCCGACTCGGATCTGCTGGTCGTCCTGCTGGGCCACGGGACGTACGATGGAGTCGAAGCCAAGTTCAATCTGGTGGGGCCGGACCTCGCGGACGCCGACTGGAACCGCCTGCTCGATTCGTTGCCGGGCCGTTCCGTCTTTGTCAACACGACGGCGTCGAGCTTCCCGTTCGTCGAGGCGCTGGCCCGGGAGGGACGGATCGTGATCGCGGCCACGGCGTCGCCCGTCCAGCACTACGACACGGTGTTTCCGCGGTTCTTCGTTAGGGCGTTCGACGATCCCGCGGCCGACCTCGACAAGGACGGGCGCGTATCGGTCTGGGAGGCGTTCGCGTCGTCCAGCGCACAGGTGCGGCGCTGGTACGAGCAGGAGGGGCGTCTCGCCACCGAGCGCGCCGTGCTCGATGACTCCGGCGATGGCGTCGGCAGCGACGCCGAGCGGCCCGGGTCGGACGGACATCTGGCGTCTCGGCGGTTCGTCGGCGCCGGCGTGGACCGGCCCGCGCCGGCAGCCGATGCGTCGCTTGCTCCGCTCATCGCCCGGCGGGAGGACCTCGCCGATCGGGTGGCGGGTCTCAGGTCGCGCAAGGAGTCGATCGACGCGGCGAAGTATGCGCGCGAACTCGAGCAGGTGCTGGTCGAGCTCGCGCGCGTGTCACGTGAGATCCGGCAGCGTACGGCGGCGGTCCGCGACGCTGTCACGATCGGTCGCTGACGAATGAACTGCAACACCTGCGGAACGGAGATTGCGGACAACGCCCTGATCTGCTATCGTTGCGGCGAGGCCACGTGCCAGCCGGAGCGTCAGCCGCTGCCCGGGCAGGCCCCACGCCGTTGGCCGGAGCTCGTCCTCGGAACGGCGTTCGTGCTGGCGGTCGCATTCTTCCTGAGTCTGGCCCTCGGCGGCCAACCGGTGAACCCGGCCGTGTGGCTGATACTGGGCGCCGCCGGCGTCCTGCTGGCGTGGCGCCTGCGGAAGTGAGTGCCGGCTGCGGCCGGCCGTGATCAGGGTGCCGGCTAGGCCCGGGCAGCCGGCGCCCTCCTTCACGTCCGCTGCCGAATCGGAACGAGCACTGCTGCCCAGTAGACCGGCGTAGCGGTCGGGTTCTTCCATGCGTGATTCGTGTTGCGTTGAATCACGACGTCGCCCGGATTCAGCGTCGTTTCCTCCCTGTCGAGCATGAGTATCAGCTGACCGCCCAGCAGGACGTTCATGTCGACCGTCTCGGTCCGATGCCACCTGGGCGGTGAGTCGGCCGTCGTCGGCTGCAGCGCCACGAAGTGGAAGTTGGCGCCGCCGAGGTCCGGCTCGAGCCGCGGTGAATCGGTCGGGTACAGCGTGCGCGGCACGGGTTCCGGGCCGGGCCCGAACGCATCGTCGCCCGTGGTACTGAAGAGATTGGGGAACTCGGCGTCGGTCGTGACGCGCTCGTCCCGGACGATGCACGACTGGCCCTCGGCGTCGTGACCCGTGACGACCACGCGCATCCCCTGGGGCAGTGCCACCCCGGGAGTCCGGCCGGGCGTTTGCGCGGTCGCGGCAGCCGCAACGGCTGTCAGGTCGGCCTGGGCCCCGAGGAGGGCGCCGGCCATCGCGGCGCCGGCCGTCCGTACGAGCAGCGTCCGCCGGTCGAGCAGGTGCGGCGGCTGCAAGGGAGCGTTGCGCGGTTCAAGAGTGTCTCTGGTCATGGCAGTCCTCCTCAGGTTCGAAGGGTCAAGGCATGGGTTGCTGGACGGCACCGATCGGCAGGGCGGTCGTGTACTTGACCTGCTTGAGAGCAAGGCTCGACTTGATGCTCGCGACGCCCTCGAGGCGCGTCAGCTTGTCGCGGAGGAAGTGCTCGTACGCATCGACGTCGGGGACGGCGACACGCAGCAGATAGTCCGCGTCGCCGGTCATCAGGTTGCATTCGAGTACTTCCGGCCACTCCCGGATCGCGCGCTCCAGGATGTCGAGCCGGTCCTTCACCTGCAGATCGAGGCGAATCTCGATGAACACGGTCACCGCGCGGTCGACGGCGCGCGAGTCCACGAGCGCGACGTAGTCGCGGATGATGCCCGCCTCCTCGAGCGCCCGGATCCGGCGGAGGCACGGCGCGGGCGAGAGGCCGACCCGCTCGGCCAGCCTCGCGTTCGACATGCGCGCGTTGCGCTGGAGGTGGGTCAGGATCTGCCGGTCGATCGCGTCGAGCGTATGCGGCGCGGTGGGTGGCATGGACTTTGCGGGCCGGGCGCGCAACAATATTGCGTGTGGGGTCGACTATACGAGTTAAATCGCAACGCTGACGCACATGTCATCGACTAGAATAGGCTGCCTGGACCGAACGACGCAACATCGGAGTCCCCCATGGCTATCCCGGTCAGTCGCTTGTCGTCGGCCGCACCTGACGCCGGGCAGGACCTCGAGCGACGGTGCCTGACGGCGCTCGAACGGAAGGTGCTGTGGCTCAGCGTCTGGATGATCCACCATGCGAACCACATCCGGGCGAAGCGCGACGGCCTGAAGGTAGGCGGTCATCAGGCATCGTGCGCCTCGATGGTGACCCTGATGACGGCGCTCTACTTCGACGTCCTGCGCCCGCAGGACCGCGTGGCGGTGAAGCCGCACGGCAGCCCGGTGTTCCACGCCATTCAGTACCTCCTGGGCCGCCAGAGCAGGGAGCAGCTCGAACGTTTTCGTGCGTTCGGCGGAGCGCAGTCGTACCCCTCCCGCACCAAGGACCGGGACGACGTGGACATCTCGACCGGGTCGGTCGGCATGGGCGTCGCCATGACGATCTTCGCCGCGCTCGCCCAGGAGTTTCTGCGGAAGAAGCAGATCACGAGCGACCGCGAGCCGCCGGGCCGGATGATTGCGGTGGCGGGCGACGCGGAGTTCGACGAGGGCAGCATCTTCGAGGCGCTGCTCGAAGCATGGAAGCACCAGGTCACGAACGTCTGGTGGATCATCGACTACAACCGGCAGAGCCTCGATGCCATCGTCGCCGACCGCTTCTTCAACCGTCTCGATACGGTCTTCAAGACGATGGAGTGGCGGGTCATCACCCTCAAGTACGGCAAGCGTTTGCAGGCGGCGTTCGGCCGGCGCGGCGGCGATGCCCTGCGGGCCTGGATCGACGATTGCCCCAACCCGGTGTACTCGGCGCTGACCTATCAGGGCGGCGCGGCCTGGCGGACGCGCCTGGAGCGCGACCTCGGCGACACCGCGGGGATTCGGGAGCTGCTCGACGAGCACGACAACGCGGCGCTGGCCGCGCTGATGACGAATCTGGCCGGGCACGACATCGACAGCGTCCTGGAGGCGTTCGGCGAGGCGGCGCAGGACGAGCGCCCCGCCTGTCTCATCGCGTACACCATCAAGGGCTTCGGCCTTCCCTTCGCGGGCCACAAGGACAACCACTCCGGGATGATGACGCCCGAGCAGATCGCCACCCTCCGGAGCGGGATGGGAATTGCCGAGGGCGAGGAGTGGGAGCCGCTGGCCGGCTGCGATCTGCCGGCCGGCGCGATCGACGACTTTCTCGCCGGGGTCCCCTTCAACCAGCCGGCCGAGCGCCGGCATCGGGCGCCCCGCGTGCCGGTGCCCGCCGTGCTGGCCGCGCCGGTTGCCGGACGCCAGTCGACGCAGGAGGGGTTCGGCCGCCTGCTGGCCGACATCGCGCGGCGGCATCAGGCGCTGGCTGACCGCATCGTCACGACCTCGCCCGACGTCACGGTGTCCACCAACCTGGGCGGCTGGGTCAACCGGCGCGGGGTCTTCGCGGCATCCCGGCAGCCCGATGCGTTCCGCCAGGAGCGCACGCTCTCGGCCCAGGACTGGACGATGGGGCCTGCCGGGCAGCACATGGAGCTCGGGATTGCCGAGAACAACCTGTTCACCCTGCTGGCGGCGCTGGGGCTGACCGGGCCGCTGTTCGGGGCGCGGCTGCTGCCGGTCGGCACGCTGTACGATCCGTTCATCAGCCGCGGCCTCGATGCCCTCAACTACGCCTGCTACCAGGACGCGCGGTTTCTCCTGGTCGCCACGCCCTCGGGGTTGAGTCTGGCGCCCGAAGGCGGCGCGCACCAGTCGGTGCTCACGCCCCTGATCGGAATCGGGCAACCCGGGTTGACGATGTTCGAGCCGACCTACGTGGACGAGCTGGCGGAGATTCTCCGCTGGAGCTTCGACTACATGCAGGCCGATGACGGCGGGGCGGTCTACCTGCGGCTTTCCACCCGGCCGATCGATCAGCCGGAGCGCGAGCTCTCGCCGGCGCTCCGGTCCGGCATCATCGAGGGGGGCTACTGGCTGATCCCGCCGGCCCAGGGGGCCGAGCTGGCCATCGTGGCGTCCGGAGCCGTCGTCCCCGAGGCGCTCGAGGCGCACGGTCAGCTCGCCGAGGACGTACCCGGGGCCGGCCTCCTGGTCGCCACCTCGGCGGCACGGCTTCAGCAGGCATGGATGCGACGCCTGCGCGACGCCGCGGACGCTGCGCGGTCCCACATCGAGGCGCTGCTGCAGCCCTTGGCGCCGGACGCCGGGCTGGTGACGGTGCTGGACGGCCATCCTTCGGCGCTGTCGTGGCTGGGGTCGGTGGGAGGGCACCGGGTGCTGCCCCTCGGCGTCGAGCGGTTCGGACAATCCGGCGACATCCCCGATCTGTATCGCGCCTACGGTCTCGACGCCGACGCCATCCTGGACGCGGCCGCCCGGGTCGCCGTGCGCCGCCTGATGTGAGGTCACCACCGTGCCTACCGAACTCCGTCTGCCCCGGCTCGCGGAGACCGCCGCGTCGGCGAAGCTGGCCGTCTGGCTGAAGCAGGAGGGCGAGGCGGTCGCGGCCGGCGAGCCGGTGGTCGAGGTCGAGACCGACAAGACCAACGTCGAGATCGAAGCGCCGGCCAGCGGCGTCATCAGGAAGATACACGTCGCGGCCGGGACGGAGGGGCTGGAGGCCGGAGCGCTGCTCGCGGTCATAGCAGACGACGGTGACGGGACGGTGCCGGCCGAGCCCGGGGCCCGGCCCGGCCCGGCGCCGGCGCCGGTGCCGGACGCGGCTGGGTCAGACGGTCCCGAGCCTGAACGGGCGGCGGTGCCCGCCTCGGGGTCGGCACGTGCGGCGACGCCCCTCGCCCGGCGGATGGCCGCCGCGGCGGGTCTGGACCTCGGCCGGGTGCGGGGGACCGGGCGGGGCGGGCGTATCGACAAGACCGACGTCGAACGTGCGCTGGCCGCGCGGGCGCCGACGGCAGTGCTTCCGGCCGCCGCAGTCACCGAGCGCGTTCCCGAGCCGCTGGCGGCCACGCCGCCGGCCGGCTCACGAGAGGAGCCGCTCTCCGCGATGCGGCGCGTGACCGCCGAGCGGCTGCAGGCGGCCAAGCGCACGGTCCCGCACTTCTACCTGGGCGCCGACTGCGCCATGGATGCCGCGTTGCAGCTCCGTGCGCGAGTCAACAGGCAGGATCCCGGCATCGAGCTCACGTTGACCGACATCATCGTTCGCGCCGCCGCCCTGGCGCTGCGCCAGGTCCCGGCCGCCAACTCGACGTGGGCCGAGGGGGGCGTGCGCCTCTACGATGCGGCGGACATCGCGGTCGCCGTCGACACGCCGCAGGGATTGATCACGCCGATCATCCGTCAGGCCGATCGCAAGGGGCTGCGCGCGATCTCCGGGGAGCTGAAGACGCTCGGTGCCCGCGCGCGCGCGGGCAAGTTGGCACCGGAGGAGTACACCGGCGGCACGTTCACCATCTCGAACCTCGGGATGTACGGCGTCGACAGCCTGTACGCCATCGTCAACCCGCCGCAGAGCTGCATCCTCGGCGTCGGCGCCGCGCGCGCGCGTCCGGTCGTCGCCGGCGATACGGTGGCGGTCGGCACGGTCGCCACCTGCACGTTATCGGCTGACCACCGCGCCATCGACGGCGCGACCGGCGCCGCGCTGCTCGCCGCGTTCCGGACCTTCGTCGAGGAACCCGGACTGCTCGCGCTCTAGCAGCCCCTGGTGAAACCCCGTGTTGCACCGAGAGCGGCGCGAGGCGCCCGGCTGACAAGGCGCGACGAGGGAGTTGCCAGGTCGCCGGCTCCCTGGTGGTCGCGGGCCGCCGCACGGGGCGGTGAGATAGGATACCGACCAGCGCGCCGGTGGAACACGCGGCGTTGTCGAGGCACGCTGGTCGGCGCCGCCGGCCAGCGAAATCCGGGAGGCGACAGATGTCCATGAACCAGACTCAGACCACGCTCATCACGCGTTTCGCAGTGGCCGCCGTCGGACTGCTGCTCGCTGTCGGCGGTTTCGCCCCGCTCGAGGCCCAGACCGTTCTCGACCCGGAGACGCCGGTCATGGTCACCGGCGGCGCCATCCGGGGCGCCGTGGCGGCGCGCAACGCGGGCATCATTGCGTTCAGGGGCATCCCCTACGCAGCCCCGCCGGTCGGCGACCTGCGCTGGCGTCCGCCGGCGCAGGTCAGCGGTTGGCAGGGGGTGCGCGACGCGGCCGGGAGCGGTCCGATCTGCATCCAGAACGGGGGGCAGATCGTGCCGCAGGACGAGGACTGCCTGCTGCTCAACGTGTGGGCGCCGCGCGAGACGAGCGAGCCGCGGCCGGTGCTGTTCTGGATTCACGGCGGCGGCTACACCGGCGGCTCGGGATCGACCGCCATCTACGACGGGACGCCGCTCGCCGCCGACGGCGCCGTGGTGGTCACCATCAACTACCGGCTGAACGTCTTCGGTTTTCTCGCCCATCCGGCGCTGTCCGCCGAGTCTCCGCACGGCGCCTCGGGCAACTACGGCCTGCTGGACATGGTCGCGGCGCTCGAGTGGGTGCGCGACAACATCGCGGCGTTCGGCGGCGATCCGGGCCGTGTGACGATCTTCGGGGAGTCGGCCGGGGGCGGCGCGGTGATGTCGGTGATGCTGGTCCCGCAGGCGGGCGGCCTGTTCCACGGGGCCATCGCCCAGAGCAACTGGATCAACGGGTGGGACCGCCCGCTGGCCGAGCCGGCCCGCGGCTGGGAGGCGGCCGAGGCGCAGGGCGTGCGGGTGGCCGCGGCGCTCGGGATCGCGGAAGGCGCCGAGGACTCGTTGGCCGCGCTGCGCGCGGCGAGCGCCGCCGACGTGTTCGCGGCATCGAACGCCGAGGCGGGCAGCGCGTTCATGCGGACCGGAAACGTCTGGGCCCCGAACGTCGACGGTTGGGTCATTCCCGAAGATCCGCTCGCGATGTACCGCGCCGGCCGGCAGCACCCCGTGCCGCTCATCACCGGTCTGAACGGCAATGAGGGCTCGCTGATGACCCGCGGCATGGACATCCCGAACGTCGGCGCGTTCGAGGCCTACGTCCGGTCGGTCTACCCGGAGCTGGCGGACGAGATGCTCGCGCACTACGACGCGTCCTCGCCCGCGGCGGCGAAGGCCGCCGTCGACAAGGTGGTCCACGACCTGTACTTCGCCGGCCCGGTGCGCGCGCACGCGGAGGCGCAGGCGGCGGCAGGCGCGCCGACCTGGCTGTACCACTTCACCCACGTGCCGCCGACCGCCTGGGGCGCCGCGCTCGGATCGCATCACGCGGCCGAGCTGGTCTACGTCTTCGGCACCCTGACCCGCCGCGAGGAGGGGGGCGAACGGCCGCTCGGCCTCACTCCGGTCGGTGACTACACCGACACCGACACGGCGCTCTCCGCGACGATGCGCGCCTACTGGGTGCAGTTCGCCGCCACGGGCGACCCCAACCGAGAGGGGCTCCCGCCGTGGCCGGCGTTCGATCCGGAAACCGACCGGCACCTCGAGCTGAGCTCGGCGATCGCCCCCGGCACGGCGGTCGACACCGCGGGCGCGGCGCTCTGGGAGGCGCTGCAAGCCAATCGACGCGGCGGCCAGAACTGAAGGCCGGGACCGGCCGGGACCGTCACTTGTTGGCGGCACGGGACGGTACCGTTCCCGTGCCGCACTGACGGGCCTGCGCGGCCTCGGCTTCCGTATCGCGAAGGAACACGCGGCCGAGAGCGTCACCGCAGGCGTCGAGCCGGCCCGCCGACCGCCAGGCAGGCGGACAGGGACCCTTCGCCGCGGCCGCGGCTACAGGGCGTCGATGATCGCGTTGAACGTCGGGCTCGGCCGCATCGTGCGCTCGGCCAGCTCTTCGTCAGGGCGGTAGTAGCCGTCGACAGCGACCGGCGCGCCCTGCGCCGCCAGCAGCTCGGCCGTGATCGTCGATTCGTTCTCCGCCAGTTGGGCCGCCGGGCCGGCGAAACGCGCCTTCAGCTCGGGGTCGGCGTCCTGCGCCGCGAACGCCTGCGCCCAGTACAGCGCCAGGTAGAACGTGCTGCCGCGGTTGTCGATCTCGTTGACTTTCCGGGACGGATAACGGGCGTTCTCCAGGTAGGTTTCGACGGCCTGGTCGAGTGTGCGGGCCAGCAGCGCCGCCCGCGGGTTGCCGGTCTGCGCCGCGGCGAGCTCCAGCGACGGCACCAGCGCGCAGTACTCGCCCAGCGAGTCCCATCGCAGGTGGCCTTCCTTGAGCATCTGCTGCACGTGCTTCGGCGCCGACCCGCCGGCGCCGGTCTCGAACAGCCCGCCGCCCTTGAGCAGCGGCACGATCGACAGCATGCGGGCGCTGGTGCCCAGCTCGAGAATGGGGAACAGGTCCGTGAGATAGTCCCTGAGCACGTTGCCGGTGACGGCGATCGTGTTCTCACCCCGCCGGATCCGCTCCAGCGAGAGGCGCATGGCGTCTACCGGCTTGAGGATGCGGATGTCGAGTCCATCCGTGTCGTGCGCGGGCAGGTAGGCCTTCACCTTGGCGATGATCTCGGTGTCGTGGCCACGCCGCTCGTCCAGCCAGAACACCGCGGGCGCGCCGGACGAGCGGGCCCGCGTGACGGCCAGCTTCACCCAGTCGCGGATCGGCTCGTCCTTCGTCTGGCACATGCGGAAGATGTCGCCGGTCTCCACCGGTTGCGCGAGGAGGATCGCGCCGGCGGCGTCGACGACGCGGATGGTGCCGGCGGCCGGGGCGGTGAAGGTCTTGTCGTGCGATCCGTACTCCTCCGCCTTGCGCGCCATCAGCCCGACGTTGGTGACGCTGCCCATCGTGGACGGGTCGAACTGCCCGTGCCGCTGGCAGTCCTCGATGATCGCCCGGTACATGGTGGCGTACGAGCGGTCGGGCACCATCGCCACGGTGTCCTGCAGCTCGTCGTCGTTGTTCCACATGCGGCCGCCGTCCCGCACGACGTTGGGCATCGAGGCGTCGACGATGATGTCGTTCGGCACGTGCAGGTTGGTGATGCCCTTGCGGGAGTCGACCATGGCGAGCGGCGGCCGGCTCTCGTACACGGCCGCGATGTCCGCCTCGATCTCGGCCCGCTTGTCCGCCGGCAGGGCGTCGAGCTTGTCGAGCACGCCGACCAGCCCTTCGTTGACGTTCGCGCCTATCTCGCGCAGCGTGTCGGCATGCCTGCTGAGCGCCTGCTCGTAGTAGACGGACACGCAGTGGCCGAACATGATGGGGTCGGACACCTTCATCATGGTGGCCTTGAGATGGAGCGACAGCAGCGTGCCGTCGGCCTTCGCCTCGTCGATGGTGCGGGCGAAGAAGGCCCGCAGGGCCGCCACGGTCATCACCGCGGTATCGATTACCTCGTCGGCCTCGAGCGCCACCGACGGCTTCAACACCGTGACTGTCCCGTCTCCGGCGGCGAACTCGATCCGCACGTCGCACGCCGCGCCGACGGTAAGGGAGCGCTCGCTGCCGAAGAAGTCGCCTCCGTCCATGTGCGCGACGCGTGTCCGCGATCCGGATTCCGGCCACGCCTGCATCATGCGGTGCGGGTGCTTCTGGGCGAACCGCTTCACGGAGGCGGCCGGGCGGCGGTCGGAGTTCCCTTCGCGGAGCACCGGATTCACGGCCGATCCGAGCACCCCGGCGTAACGGGACTTGATCTCCCGCTCGGTGTCGTCGGCCGGCTCGGCGGGGTAGTCGGGCAGGTCGTAGCCGTGGCTCTGCAGCTCGGTGATGGCGGCCCGCAGCTGCGGGACCGAGGCGCTGATGTTGGGGAGCTTGACGATGTTGGCGGCGGGCGTCCTGGCCAGCTCGCCGAGGGCGCTAAGCTCGTCGGGAATGCGCTGGTCGGGGCGCAGCCGGTCAGGAAACGCGGCAATGATGCGCCCCGCGAGCGAAATGTCGCGCAGGTCGATGTCCACCCCGGTGCCCTTCGCGAACGCGCGCACAATGGGCAACAGCGCATAGGTAGCCAGCGCCGGTGCCTCGTCGATCTTTGTCCACGTGATTCTCGCAGTTGACATGGTGCCCCCGAATGCATCCTCCCAAGTTCACCGCGCCCGCAGCGGCCGGCGCGCCCCGGCGGCCCGACCGTGTGCAAGCGTCTTCGCGGCTACGACAAACCACGTATCGTACACCATCCGGAGGCGTGGGCGACCGCCCGGGGCGGCCGGCCCGGGTCGCCGGGCGGGGTATGATCCGCGGGCGTCATGCACTTGATCGTTGCCGGATGTCTCGTGGTGTGCGGAGCGGGGGTTGCCGCCGGGCAGACCGGCGCGCAGGTCGAGCCTGACGTGCTGGCCGCTGCCGCAGCGGAGCGGGCGCCGTTCGTCGAGACGATGCGCGAGCTGGTCTCGATCGAGTCCGGCAGCCGGGATGCCGAGGGGTTGCGCCGGCTCGCCGGCGCGATTGCCGAACGGCTGCGTGCGCTCGGGGGCGACGTGGAGCTGGTCGCCCACGACGATCCGTACGTGATGGTCGACACGCCGCACGAGATCGGCCGCAGCGTCGTGGGGCGCTTTCGCGGACGCGGCCGGGGCCGCATCCTGCTGCTGGCCCACATGGACACGGTCTATCGGCGCGGGCAACTGACGGAGCAGCCGTTCCGCGTGAGAGACGGGCGGGCGTACGGGCTCGGCATCGCGGACGACAAGAACGGCGTGGCGTTGATCCTGCACACGCTGGCCGTGCTCCGCGCCATCGGCTTCGACGACCACGAGCTGATCACCGTGCTGATCAACGCCGACGAGGAGGTCAGCTCGGCCGGGTCCCGGCACCTGATCACCGCACTGGGCGCCGAGCACGACGCCGTTTTCTCGTCCGAGGGGGGGGGGGCGTCCGACCGCCTGGCGCTGACGACGGCCGGGATCGGCGCCGTGCTGCTGGAGGTACGGGGCCGGGCTTCACACGCCGGCGGGGCGCCGGAGCAGGGCTGGAACGCGCTGTACGAGCTGGCGCACCAGGTGCTGCAGATGCGCGGGCTGAGCGACGCGGAGGCGGGAATCAAGCTGAACTGGACGCTGGCGTCGGCGGGCTCGGCCCGCAACGTGATTCCGGCGGCCGCGCGCGCCACGGCCGACTTCCGCGTGCTGCGGGTGGCGGCGTACGACGAGGTGGAGCGGAGGGTGCGCGAGCGGATCGGCAATCAGCTCGTTCCCGAGACCACCGTGGGGGTGTCGTTCGAGCGCCGGCGCCCGCCGCTCGAGACGAACGACGCCTCCCGTGCGCTGGCCGCGCACGCGCAGGCCGTCTACCGCGAGCTGGGGCGCGAGCTGGGGGTGACCGAGCAGGCGGCGGGCGGCGGCACCGACGCGGCGTTCGCGGCGCTCGAGACGGATGCGCCGGTCATCGAAGGGTTCGGCCTGGTCGGCTACGGCGCCCACTCGGACGAGCGGGAGTACGTCGAGCTCGACTCGCTGGTGCCGCGGCTGTACCTGCTGGCGCGGATGGTCATGGACGTCGCGCGCGGGCAGGCGGGACCGCTGGCGCGCTGACTCGAGTGGAGAAAGTCGCATGATCCGCAGTGCAAGACAGGTCGGCGTTGCCACCCTGGCCGCGGCGCTGTTGAGTGCCGCCCCCCTGCTCGCCCAGCCGCGCCTGACCATGGACTGGGAGGCGCTGGCCGAGCGTCTCGTGGCGCAGCTCGCCCCGACGCCGGGTGAGAAGATCCTGCTCGTCGCGCGTCCCGGGCAGTTCGAGGAGCTGATTCCGCCGTTGCGCTACGCGTTGATGCGGGCCGGCGCGATCGACCTCGGCGTGGTCGACGTCATCGCCGAGCCGTATCCCGTCGACTGGGACGGCGCGCTGCTGGCGCGCGGCCGGGACGCGGCCCGTGCCGTGTACCGGGACATGCTCCGCGGCATCGACGGTGCGATCATGCTGCCCGGCGCGCGGCCCGCTCACGCCGTCTACGCCGCCCTGCAGGATCTGCTCCGTGCGGGCAGCGGGCGGACGATCCACTTCCACTGGACGCACAACGGCAGCGCGTTCCCGTTGCCGGGGCAGCCGCTGCCGGGCCAGGCCGCAATCGACGCGGTCTACCAGCGAGCGGTGCTGGAGACCGACTACGCCCGGCTGACCGCCGTGCAGAACCGCTTCGTCGACGCGCTGCGCGGCGCCGAGGTGCGCGTGACGTCTCCGCTCGGCACCGACATCCGCTTCCGCATCGGCGACCGGCCGGTGAACCTGGGGGACGGCGACGCCTCGAAGGCGAGGACCGATCGCGGCGTGATCCTGATCGATCGCGAGATCGAGCTGCCGGCCGGCGCCATCCGCGTCGCACCGGTCGAGGCGAGCGTCAACGGCGTGATCGCCTTTCCGCCGTCGCAGTGGGAGGGCCGCCCGGTAACCGGGCTCGCGCTGCGCATCGAAGCGGGGCGCGTCGCCGGGGTGAGCGCCGAGTCCGGCCAGGAGGCCGTCGAGGCCGAGCTGGCCCGCGTCCCGGCCGAGGCCCGGGCCTTTCGCGAGTTCGCGCTCGGCTTCAATCCCTTGCTGTCCGTACCGGAGCGCAACCCTTGGATCCCGTATTACGGCTACGGCGCGGGGATCGTGCGGCTGTCGCTGGGCGACAACTCCGAGCTCGGCGGGGCGGTGACCGGCGGCTACGTTCGCTGGAACTTCTTCACCGACACCACGGTCACGGTCGGCGGCGACGCGTGGGTGCGCGACGGCCGGCTCGTCCGCTGACCCCGCCGGCCGCCGCGGCGCCAACGCTAGCCCGCCAAGCGTCGCCTTGCGGCTTCGCTTGGCGCCCAACCAACTTGGTTGAACCTCGGTTCGCGGCGTGTTACCGTTCGGCGATTTAGCGAGGTCCGATGCAGCGAACGACCGCAACGGGACGCCGGGAGTTGCCCGCGCCGGGGGCGCGTGCCCGTTCGCGCACTGCGCTGGCTGTGCTGGTCGTGGGCGTGGCCGCAGCGTTTGCCGCGCCGGCGGCGGCGCAGACCGGCGACGTCACTTGCCATGTCGAGCAGGTGCCGATGCGGGACGGCGTACGGCTGGCCACCGAGGTGTACCTGCCGGCCCGGCCCGGCCGCCATCCGGTGGTCCTTACGCGCAGTCCCTACACGCGCGGCAGCATGGCGGCCGGCAGCAACTGCGACAACGCGCGCCTGCTCGATTTTGGCCGCCGCGGCTACGTCGGCCTCAACCAGGATGCGCGCGGGCGGTACCGCTCCGGCGGCGCGTTCGATCCGTTCCAGCAGGAGGGCAACGACGGGTACGACACGGTGGAGTGGGCCGCGGCGCAGCCATGGTCCGACGGCCGCGTCGGCATCTTCGGCGCCTCGTACGTCGGCGTCACGACGCTGCAGGCCGCGATGCGGTCGCCGCCGCACCTGGTCACGGCCGTGGCGGAGATCACCGCGTCCGACTATCACGACAACTGGACCTACGTGAACGGTGCTTTCGATCTGCACCTAAACCTCGGCTGGACGCTGGCCTTCTTCGTCGGCGACAGCTACCGCCGCAGCCTGGACGGCTCCGGGCTCTCGCTGGATGAGATCGACCGGCGCGTGGCCGCCCGGCTGGAGGCCGGCCGCCGCGATCTCCTGACGAAGTGGATCTGGACGTTGCCGCTCAACAGCATGCCGGCGTTCCGTGCGGACGCGCCCTACTACTACGATTGGCTGGCGCATCCGGACTACGATAGCTACTGGTGGCAGGTCGACGTCGAGCGGGGCTACGGCGACATCACCGTGCCGGTACTGCACACGGGCGGCTGGTACGACGTCTTCGCCGTCGGAACGGTCCGCAATTTCGTGGGCATGCGGACCGGGGGCGGGTCGCCGGCCGCGCGGAGCGGCACGAAGCTGGTCATGACCTGCTGCGGGCACACGCGGACGCAGGGGCTGATCGACTGGGGTCCGGAGGCCCAGACGTTCGACGAGACGCTGGCGGCCCGCTGGTTCGACCACCACCTGAAGGGGGTCGACAACGGCATCGACCGGGAGCCCGCCGCGCGGCTCTTTGTGATGGTGCCGCCCGACACCGGCACGCAGGGCGGCGGCTTCTACCTCGCGGCCGACGACTTTCCGCTGCCCGCCGCGCGGCCGTTGCGCCTGTACCTGGGCAGCGGCGGCCGGGCCAACACGCGCCACGGCGACGGGACGCTCAGCCGGGATGCGGCGGCCGGGCCGCCCGATCGTTTCGTGTACGACCCGGCGGACCCCGTCCCCACCCTGGGCGGCAACCTGTGCTGCGGCGGCTTTCTCATGCGCGGGGCGCTCGACCAGTCCGGCATCGAGCTGCGGGAGGATGTGCTCGTGTATACGAGCGGGCCGCTCGCGGAGGACCTCGCGGTGATCGGTCCGGTCCGCGTCAGGTTGTGGGCAGCGTCGACCGCCCGCGATACCGACTTCACGGCCAAGCTGGTCGACGTGCACCTGGACGGCATCGCGCACAACGTGCTCGACCGGATCGTCCGGGCGCGCTACCGCCACGGGTCCAAGAGCGTCCCGTCGCTCATCACGCCGGGTGAGATCTACGAGTACACCATCCCCCTCGGCGACACGGCCGCCGTGTTCCGGCGCGGCCACCGCATCCGGCTCGAGGTCAGCTCGTCCAACTTTCCGCACTACGACCGCAATCCCAACACGGGCCACCCGCTCGGCCAGGACGCCGAGCTGGTCGTCGCCACGCAGACCGTCTTGCACGATGCGCAGCATCCCTCCTATCTCGAGATCCCGCTGGCGCCGAACGTGAGCATTCCAGCGGAGCCATGAGGACGCGCCGGCATCGTGGACGGCGGCGTCACGTTGCGGCGGCAGCCGCGTGGTTGTCGTTGGCGGCGGCGACCGGAGCGCAGTCGCCCGGCGGGCCCGAGGCGCTGATCCGGGAAGGCAGCATCGAGCAGATCTCGGAACACGTCTACGTGATTCCGGACAACGGGGTCCGCTTGGTGCCCAATGTCGGGATCGTCGTCGGGAGCCGGGGGACGCTGGTGGTCGATACCGGCCTGGGGCCCATCAATGCCCAGACCATCCTGCGCGAGGTCGCTCGCGTGCGCCGGGGCGGGGACCTGTACGTGGCCAGCACCCACTATCATGCGGAGCATGCCGCCGGGGAGGCGGCCTTTCCCGCTTCCGCCACGCTCGTGCGCGCCCGGTCCCAGCAGCAGGACATCGACGAGCTCGGTGCGGACGGACTGTTGCGGTTCCGGACCTTCTCTCCGCTCGTTGAGGAGCTGCTGGCCGGCGTGCGGTATCGCGCCGCGGACGTGGTCTTCGAGCGCGAGCATGCCATCGACCTGGGCGGCGTGCGCGCCCGACTGCTGGCGCTGGGGCCCACGCACACACGCGGCGACACCATGGTGTACGTGGAGGACGACGGCGTGCTGCTGGCCGGGGATGTCGTCATGAACCGGCAGTTCCCGGTTTTCGTCGGCCCGGCATCGAGCGTCGCGGCTTGGCGCGCCGCGCTCGACGAGCTGGCGGCGCTCGAGGTGCGGCATGTGGTGCCGAGCCACGGCCCGCCCGGCGACGGCTCGCTGATCGACGAGCAGCGGACCTATCTGGAGGCGCTGGACGCCCAGGTGCGCGGGCTCAAGGCGTCGGGCCGCTCGGCCGACGAGACGGCCGAGCTGGTGGCGGGCGCCATGCAGGCTGCCTACCCGGGCTGGACGGGGGAGCGCTGGATTGGCGCGGCTGCCCGCGCGGCGTACCGCGAGGCGCCCTAGCAGTCCGTGGTGAAACCGCGCGTTGCACCGAGACGGGCGAGGCGCCCGGCTGGCAAGCGGAGCCGCAGGCGACGATGTCCGGGCTGGCAGGCGCAGGAGTGGGAGTCAGGATGCGTGATGTCTTCGGCCGACGCTGGCGGACGGTGGGGCTGCTGGTCGCGTTGTGGCTGGTCTCCGGGCGGGTGGCCGGCGCTCACCCGATCCCGTTCAGCTATCTGGACCTGCGAATCGGCGGCGGGACAATCGAGGCGTCGCTCGTCGCCCACATGATCGACCTTGCGCACGAGCTCGGCATCGACGAGCCCGAGCGGCTGCTGGTGCCGGGCGTGGCTGAGCGCCGCGCCGACGAGATCAGCGAGATCCTCGGGTCGCGGCTGGAGCTGGCCGCCGCCGGCCGGGCGCTGACGCCCGTCTGGTCCGAGCCCGAGGTGCTGCGCGAGCGGCAGTCGGTGAGGTTGCACTTCGCGTACGACCTCGAGCGGGTGCCGGGCAGCCTCACCGTGACCGCCGACCTGTTTCCGTACGATCCGAAGCATCAGACGTTCCTCAACGTATACGAGGGGGACGATCTGCGGACGCAGGCCATTCTCGACACGAACCACCGGCAGACGGAGTACTTCACGGGCACCTGGCAGGGCACCGGCGCCGTGATCGGGAAGTTCGTGCCGCAGGGCGTGCACCACATCATGATCGGCCCGGATCACGTGCTGTTCCTGATCGGCCTGCTGCTGCTCGGCGGCTCGATCCGGCAGCTGCTGGTCGTGGTCACCGCGTTCACGCTGGCGCACAGCATCACGCTGTCGGCTGCCGTCCTGAACCTCTTCAACCCGCCGCCGCACCTCGTGGAGCCGGCCATCGCGTTGAGCATCGTCTGCGTCGGCGCGGACAATCTGCTGGTCGGCGAAGGCCGCGACATGCGGGCCTGGATCGCGCTGGGATTCGGCTTGATTCACGGGTTCGGCTTCGCCTCCGTGCTGCGGGCCATGGAGCTGCCGACGCGCGACGTGGCCTGGTCGCTGCTGTCGTTCAACGTCGGCGTGGAGCTGGGACAGCTCGCCATCGTCGTCGTGGCGGCCTGGCTGCTCGCCGCGTTGCGAGGCTGGAGCGAGGTCGCCGGGCAACGCCTGGCTGTCGTAGGATCCGTGGTGGTCATCCTGGCCGGCACGTTCTGGTTCGTGGAACGAGTGTTCTTCTAAGGGGGATTGCAAATGAGGCGAGGAATGTTGCTCGGGATCCTGATCGCAGTCGGTGCGGTGTCGATTGCGGTCAGCGCGGCGCAGGGGCCGCAGCAGGCTCAGCTCGACGCGGCCGGGATGGTGAAGGTCAAGGACAACCTCTACTACATCGCCGGCGACGGGCCGTGGAACCGCGACGCGTTCAGCGGCGGCAACATCGGCGTGTTCATTGCCGACGAGGGCGTGACCATCGTCGACACGAAGCTGCCCGGGTGGGGGCCGACCATCCTGGAGCGGATCCGGACCGTCACGGACAAGCCGGTGGTGGCGATCATCAACACGCACACGCACGGCGACCACGTCGGCAGCAACAACGCCTTTCCGGAGAGCGTCAACGTCATCGCGCACGAGAACACCAAGGCGAACATGGAAGGGATGGACGCCTTTCAGGGCGCCGGCGCCCGGTTCCTGCCGGACACCACGTACAGCGCGAGGATGTCGATCGGGTCGGGCGACGCGCAGATCGATCTCTACCACTTCGGCCCCGGCCACACCAACGGCGACACGTTCATCGTCTTCCCCGCGCTGGGCGTGATGCACGCCGGCGACATGTTCGCGTGGAAGGACTCGCCGTTCATGGACCGCAACAACGGCGGCAGCGGCGTGGCGTTCCCGGAGACACTGGCGAAGGCGGTGGCCGGCATCTCGGGGGTCGATACCGTCATTCCCGGGCACATCCCGATGACCTCGTGGACCGACTTCGTGCGCTACCAGCGCTTCAATGCCGACGTGCTCGCGGCGGCCAGGGCAGGGCTGGAGAGCGGCCGGACGGCGGCGGAGGCCGCGGCGGCGTTCAATCTGTCGGACGGCTATCCGGACTACCGCACGGATCGGCTCCAGGCGGCGTTCGAGACGATCTACA
This sequence comes from Vicinamibacterales bacterium, assembly GCA_965217045.1. Lineage (GTDB taxonomy): Bacteria > Acidobacteriota > Vicinamibacteria > Vicinamibacterales > UBA8438 > JAAXGX01. The sequence goes on from OZ244228.1 coordinate 676,178, forward strand.
CCGAGCTGCAGTAGTCGGCGGGGACCGGCCCGCCCGGGCCGGTCCCACGTTCCGTTTGCCAACCTGCTACTTCGTCTGCGCCCGCGCTTCCTCGACCCGCGCGCCGGCGAGGATGTTGTACAGCCCGTAGTTCCCCTCGTGGCAGGCGTACTCGAAGAGCGGCCCCTCGGTGCTCGTCAGGGGCAGCGAGCCCGTCCACGGGCGGCTCCAGACTGACGGGTCCTCCAGCGTCCACTGCCAGTCCAGGTTGTCCGCGTCGACCCGCGTGATCCGCTCGATCAGGTGCAGGCCCTCGCGCGAGCCGTTGAAGTTCGTCTTGGGGCTGAAGTTGGTGGTCTCGATGACCAGCGTCTCTCCCTCCCAGCGGCCGCGCGAGTCGCCGAGCCATTGCCGGATGCCGTCGTCGATGTGCGGCCGCCCGTCGAGCGGGATGATGCGCGCGTCGTGAATCATCTCCTGGAAGATGACCACGTAGCCCGGCGTCTGGAGGATGTTCCAGTTGTTGTTGTAGTTGGTCGGCAGCGCCGGCAACCCCCAACGCGTGATGCAGCGGTCGTAGACCGACATGTCGAGCCACGTGTCGGGCGACTCGGCCTGCTCTCGCCGCGCGGCCCGCAACGCGTCCTCCCGCTCCCGGACGCCCGGATTCATCGGGATCCGCCCGTCGGGCGGGTCGTCGATCATGGCCGTGCGGTTGTCCTCCTTGCCCCACTCGAACCAGAACTCGTTGTAGAAGCCCGGGTCGCCGTCCTGCGGAGTGAAGAAGGCGCTCGACCGCGCGGCGCGCCGCGTTGCCCGCTCTTCCTCGCTGAGCACCGCCGCCGTGACACCCGCGGGCCGCTCCAGCGGTGTGCCGTGCGTCATGTTCCACAGCCCTTGCAGATCCGGATCGCCCCAGGCGGTCCGGGCGTTCTGGCCCGTCGCGGGCGACGCTGCCAGCACCACCGCGACCATGGTGCCCACTGCGACGATCGACGCGGAATGACGGAATTTCATCGGAGGCCTCCTCGTTCCTGGGTTCGACGAACCATTTTAGTGCAGGGGCCCACGACCTTGACCGTCCGCACCCCATGGGCTAGGCTGGCTCGGCGTCGGCGCTCGAGACGCCCTTCGTGACGAAGCCGCCGGCACTAGGGGAGCGCCATGACGCAACGGATCGTGTCCCTCATCTCCAGCGCGACGGAGATCGTGTGCGAGCTGGGATTCGGGCAGCAACTGGTCGGCCGTTCCCACGAATGCGACTATCCGTCCTCGATCACCGCGCTGCCGGCCTGCTCGACTTCCAAGGTGGCGATCGAGGCCGCCAGTCGCGCCATCGATGATCAGGTGCGCACGATCGTCGCCGACGGCCTGTCCGTCTACCGCGTCGATCCCGACCTCCTGGACCGTCTCGCGCCCACGGTCATCGTCACGCAGACGCAGTGCGAGGTCTGCGCGGTGAGCCTGAAGGACGTCGAGGACGCCGTGTGCCAGCTCGTCGGCTCGCAGCCCCGCATCGTGTCCCTCGAGCCGATGTCGTTGAGCGGCATCTGGAAGGACATTCGGACGGTCGCCTCCGCACTGGGCGATCCGGCCCGCGGCGATGCGCTCGTGACCCGTCTGGCGGAACGGCTCGCGGCGGTTCGAGCCGCGGCGGATGCGGAGCGGTCGCGTCCGTCCCTCGCCTGCATCGAATGGATCGACCCGCTGATGAGCGCAGCCAACTGGGTGCCCGAGCTGGTCGACTGCGCCGGCGGCGCGCACCTCTTCGGGGCGGCCGGGCAGCACTCGGGCTATCTGCGGATGGCGCAGCTCGTCGCGGCCGACCCGGACGTGATCGCCGTCATGCCGTGCGGGTTCGACATCGAGCGCTCCTGCCGCGAGATGGCGCCGCTGGTCGCCCACCCGGACTGGCCGCGGCTGTCCGCGGTACGGAACGGGCGCGTGGTCATGATGGACGGGAACCAGTACTTCAATCGGCCGGGCCCGCGCGTGGTCGAATCCGCGGAGATCCTGGCGGAGTGCCTGCACCCCGGCCGCTGCGACTTCGGCCACCAGGGGCGCGGCTGGCAATACTGGCGTGGAACAACGGCGAACTGAGGCACAAGACCGCGTAGGGGCGTGCCGCAGCTGCCGCTACGTGAGCGTCGTCACCGGCCGTGCGGGCAATCGTTACTACCGCTGCGAGCGTTCCGCCAGCGACCCGCGCTATCCCAGGTATCCGGTCCTGCCGGTGCTGGCGTGCCAAGGCCACGAGCCGGCAGCGTCCGGGCCCGGCCCTGCACCCACGCCGCGCGCCGCGCCGCGCTGACGGCACGGCGCGCGGCGTCCTCGTCAGCCCTCCGGTAGCGCGAACACCTGCATGACCGAGCCGCGGGTGCGGGGCCGCTGCACGTCCGGGAACACGAGCTCGGCGTTGCGCCACGCCAGGAACCAGCCCGGGCCGGAGGGTATTGCAACATACTGGCGTCCGTCGACCGCATACGTGATCGGGAAGCCGTCCGCCGCGGTCGGCGTGCGCGTCTGCCACAGGACGTCGCCGTTGCGCGCGTCGAGGGCGTAGATGTGGCGGTCGAGGTTGCCGACGAACACGAGCCCCCCGCCCGTCGTCAGCGCCGACGTGCCGTACTGCAGCTTGCTGGGCCGGCGCCACAGCACCTCTCCGGTCCGGCTGTGCAACGCCACGAAGATGCCCAGGTGCTCCGGGCTCTGCGGATGGGCCATGAAGCGCCGGTCGGCCGGGCCGACCCCGCCGCCGCCGATCTCCGCCGGCTCGGGCATCGGCTTGAAGGTCGAGTGGGCGCAGCCGGGCATCACCGGAATGTAGAACGCCTCGGTCTCCGGGTGGTACGCCATCGCCCACAGGTTCTTGAGGCCGCCCGGTCCGGGACAGTAGTCGACCGGGACGTCGAGCTGCGGGATCCGCTCCCGGCGCAGGATGCCCTGCCCGGTCGTCGGATGCAGGTCCACGATGTCCTGGAAGCCGAGGTCGTGGGCGGCGAGGTACTGGCCGGTCCGCGGATCGAGCTCCCACAGGACGCCGATCTTGCCCATCTTGAACAGCGACCGGCGGTCGCCGCGGTCGACGACGACCAGCTCGAACACCTCGTCGAGATCGTGCGTCTCGGCGGGAATGTGCTGGAAGTACCACTGGATCTCGCCGGTCTCCGGGTCGAGCGCCAGCGTCGAGTTGGTGTACAGCGCCGCGCCCTCGGTGCCGCGCTGGGCGCTCGCCCAGGGCTTCGGCTGCGCGGTGGACCAGTAGATCAGGTCGGCGTCCGCGTCGTAGCTGCCGGGAATCCACGCATCGGCGCCGGCGCGGAAGGTGAGCGTCAGGTCGCCCCAGGTGTCGCCGCCGGGCTCGCCCGGGCGGGCCACCGTGGAGGTGCGCCACAGCTGGGCGCCGGTCTGGGCATCGTGAGCCGAGATGAAGCAGACGTCGTTCTTGTAGTGCTCGCAGCCGGTGATGCCCGCGACCACCATGCCCTTCACGATGATCGGGCCGCTCGTGTAGCGATACCCGAGCTCGTGGTCGGCGACCTGCTGTTCCCATACCAGTTCGCCGGTGCGGGCGTCGAGCGCGATCAACTGCGCCTGGCTGGTGCCGGCGTAGATCTTGTCGTCGTAGATGGCGATGTTGCGCCGGGCCAGCCCGGGTTGCCGGTTGGAGGGCAGGTCCGGGTTGGAGGGCATTGGCCGTCCCGAGCGCAGGTGCACCCAGAGCTCCTCGCCGGTGACGGCGTCGAGGGCCGCCACGCCGCTGCGGCTCGGGATGTACATGACGCCGTCGTGCACCAGCGGCGTCACCTCCTCCGTGCCGGCGAGCGTCTCCCAGGACCAGACGAGCTGCAGGTTCCTGACGTTGTCGCGGTTGATCTGGTCGAGCGGGCTGTACCCCTGGCCGTCGATCGTCCGGCGCCAGTTGAGCCAGTCGCCCGGGTCGGGGTCGAGGAGCTCGGCGGCGGTGATCGGCTCGAAGTTGCTGACCTGCGCCGGGACGGCGGCCGCGAATCCGGCCTGCAGGCAGACTGCGATGAGGCACGAGAGTATCGGACGGGCCATGCGGAATCTCCCTCGGTGGTGCGTTGTCTATCTACTCGGGCAAGGCGAAGGCGACGAGCGCTGCGTCCGGGCCGGCGCCGGTGGCGATGGCGACGAACTGCCGGCCGGACCGTGTCCGGTACGTCATCGGGTTCCCGCTGGTGGGGAAGGGGGTGGCGCTCCGCCACACCTCTTCGCCCGTGGTCTTGTCGAATGCGTACAGGTAGGGGTCGCCGCCGCCGATGAAGACGAGGCCGCCCCCGGTGACGATGGAGCCGTTGTTGCCGGGCGTGCCCAGCCGCGCCGGCAGCTCGACGCCGGCCAGCAGCGGGTGCCGGCGGACTGCCGGACTGCCTGCGCCGAACGGTACCCTCCACGCGATCTCGCCCCGGTCGAGATCGATGGCCGCCAGCCACGCATACGGCGGCTTGACGAGCGGGATGGCTCCCAGCCGCGCCCGGGCCCGCTCACGGCCCTCCGTGCAGGCGCTGCCCCCCACGTACTCGGCGTCCGCCGACGGATGCTCCTCGTCGGTTCGCTCGCACACCTGGATGACGCTCGTGCCTTCCGACGTGCGCACGTAGAGCCAGCCGGTCTCCGGGTCGAACGCGGCCCCGCCCCAGTTGGCGCCGCCGGTGACCATCGGCCGGATGAGCGTGCCGCGCATCGCCGGGGGCGTGTACAGCGGGCCCAGGCGGAACTCGCGCATCGTCGCCTCGGCCAGCGCCTTAATCTCCGGCGTCAGGTCGTTCGCGTCTGCCAGCGCGACGCCCTGGCCGCTGAACGGCGGCGGCTGCGTCGGGAACGGCTGCGTCGGGTAGGGCACCTCGCCGGGCACGTCGGTGGTCGTGTCGACCGGGCGCTCCTCGATCGGCCAGACCGGCTCGCCGGTGACGCGGTCGAAGACGTACGTGAACCCGATCTTCGAGACCTCGGCCACGGCGTCGATCGTGCGTCCGTCGACCGTGATCGTGACGAGATTGGGGGGCGCCGTGAGGTCGTAGTCCCACAGCCCGTGGTGCACCGCCTGGAAATGCCATTGCCGCTCGCCGGTGCGCGCATCCAGGCAGATGAGCGATTCGGCGAACAGGTTGGCGCCGATCCGCCGTCCGCCCCAGTAGTCGCTGCTGGGCGTGCTGGTCGGTACGTAGAGCAGGCCGCGCTCTTCGTCGAGCGACATCAGCCCCCAGACGTTGGCGTGCCCGGTATACCGCCAGGACTGGTCCTCCCAGGTGTCGGCGCCGAAGGCGTCGTTGGACTGCGGAATCGTGTGGAAGACCCACTTCCGCTGCCCCGTGCGGGTGTCGAAGGCCTGCACCGTCCCCGGCGTATCCAGGCGGCGCTTGATGCGGTCCGGCACGCGGCTGCCGACGATGACGAGGTCGTCGAAGACCACCGGGGTCGAGGTCTGATCGAACGCGTCGCGCAGCACGTCGCGGCCGAGTCCCTCGGTCAGCGGAATGCGCCCGCCGTCGCCGAAGTCGGCCGCGAGCTGTCCCGTCGCGGCGTCGAGGGCATAGAGCCAGTAGCGGCTGTTCAGGAACAGGCGCACGTGGTCCCCGTCGCGCCAGAAAGCGACGCCCCGGTGCTTGAACCCGCCCGGGGGCGTGCCCCGGCCGCCGAGTCGGTACGTCTCCGGATCGAAGCGCCAGCGCTCGGCGCCCGTCTCCGCGTCGAGCGCCACGACGCGGGCGTACATCGTGGATACGTAGAGCGTGTCGTCGATCATCAACGGGGTCGCCTCGAAGCGGCCCGGCCGGGTGCCGTACTCGGGCAGCGGCAGCTCGCCCGCATCCCATTCCCAGGCAATCTCCAGATTGCCGACGTTGGCCCGGTCGATGTCGGCCAGCGCCGAGTACTTGCTGTGGGCCTGGTCGCCGCCCACGTAGGGCCACTCGACCGCTCCGGGTTCCTGCGCTCCGGCCGGCCCGGTCGCGATCGCGACCGCGAGCAGGCAGCCTGGCCACGTCGGTCGTCGTCCTTGCATCGGTGCCTCGTCGCTAGCCCGGAAGTCGTCGCCTGCGGCTCCGCTTGCCGCCCAACCAATCCTCCAGGCGCCCTTGCCGTTCTACCGCGCGGGCGCCTGACCCGGCAGCGTGAATGCGACGAGCGCGGCATCGGGTCCGGCGCCGGTCGCGATGACGATGAACTGCCGCCCCGCGAGCGTGCGGTAGGTCAGCGGGTTGCCGCTCGTGCGGTACGGGGTCGCGCCGCGCCACACTTCCTCGCCGGTCGCCTTGTCGAAGGCGTAGAGATACGGGTCGCCGCCGCCGATGAAGACCAGCCCGCCGGCCGTCACCATCAGCCCGTTGGCGCCGGGCGTGCCCAGGCGCGCGGGGAGGTCGACGCCCCGCAGCAGCGGATGGTTGCGGACGATCCGGCTGCCCTCGCCGAACGGCACCCGCCACGCGATCTCCCCCTGGTTCAGGTCGATGGCGGTGAGGTAGGCATAGGGCGGCTTGAGCAACGGAATCGGTCCCAGCCGGCTGCGCGCCACCTCGGTGGCGCCGGGCCGGCCGGCGAAGATCTGCCCGGCCGCGCCATGCGGGCAGTTGTTGCTGAACTCGACGTCCACGTCCGGGTCCTCGCCCAGCACCTCGCACACCTGGTTGGCGCTGGTGCCCTCGGACGAGCGGACGTACAGCAGCCCGGTCTCCGGGTCGAAGCCGGCGCCGCCCCAGTTGGCGCCGCCGTCGATGCGGGGCCGTTGCAGCGTGCCGCGCAGGGCCGGCGGCGTGAACAGCGGGCCGAGCCGGAAGCCGCTCATCTCCTCCCGCGCGATGGCGTTGATCTCGGGCGTCAGATCGTTGGCGTCATCCAGCGAGACCCCCTGTCCGGCGAACGCGGGCGGCTTCGTCGGGAACGGCTGCGTCGGGTAGGGCACTTCGCCCGGCACGTCGGTCGTGGTGTCGACCGGCCGTTCCTCGATCGGCCACACCGGCTCGCCGGTGACCCGGTCGAACACGTAGGTGAAGCCCTGCTTCGACACCTCGGCCACCGCGTCGATCGTCCGGCCGTCGACGGTAATCGTGACCAGGTTCGGCGGCGACGTGAAGTCGTAGTCCCAGAGCCCGTGATGCACCGCCTGGAAATGCCACTGCCGCTCGCCGGTCCGCGCATCGAGGCAGAGGAGCGACTCGGCGAACAGGTTGGCGCCCGGCCGCCGTCCGCCCCAGTAGTCGCTGCTGGGCGTGCTCGTGGGTACGTACAGCAGTCCCCGTTGCTCGTCGAGGGACATCAGGCCCCAGACGTTCGCGTGGCCCGTGTAGCGCCACGATTGATCCTCCCAGGTGTCGGCGCCGAAGGCGTCGTTCGACTGCGGCACCGTGAAGAAGATCCAGCGCCGCTCGCCCGTGCGGGCGTCGAACGCCTGCACCGACCCGGGCGTGTCGAACCGGCGCTGCACGCGGTCGGGCACGCGACTGCCCACAATCACCAGGTCCTCGAAGACGACCGGCGGGGACGTCTGGTCGAAGGCGTCGTCGTGCACCTCGCGCCCGTGGCCCTGCGTCAGGTGGACGCTGCCGCCGTCGCCGAAGCTCGTGAGCAGCTGCCCGGTCGCGGCGTCGAGGGCGTAGAGGCGGACCCGGCTGTTCAGGAACAGGTGCAGATCGTCCCCGTCGCGCCGGAACGCGACGCCGCGGTGCTTGAAGCCGCCGGGACTCGTCCCGCGTCCGCCCAGCTCGTAGACCCGCGGGTCGAACGCCCACTTCTCCGCCCCGGTCTCCGCGTCCAGTGCGACGACGCGGGAGTACATGGTGGAGAAGTACAGCGTGTTGTCGATCATCAGCGGCGTCGCCTCGAAGCGGCCCGGCCGCGCGCCGTACTCCGGCAGCGGCATTTCGTTGGGATCCCACTGCCACGCAATCTCCAGGTCGCCGACGTTGGTCGTGTCGATGTCGGCCAGCGCGGAGTACTTCGTGTGGGATTGCTCCCCGCCGACGTACGGCCACTCGACCATTGGGCCGGTGTCGTCCTGGGCGGAGAGCAGGGCAGTCGAGGCCACAATCGCCAGCGCGCACAGTCGCTTCATGCGGGTTCTCCCATGCGGGTGGAAGGCCCGATCCTACTACAGTGGCGTGCCGGCGCCGCTCACGGCGCCATCGAGATCAGATACCGCTCCGGCCACCGCGAGTAGCCGTCCACGGTGTAGATGTTGCCGGTCAAATCGACCGCCATCTCGTGGTTGCCGCCGCGCGTGTCGATGTCGCCGACCAGTTCCAGCGTGCGCCGGTCGACGATGTAGATCTTGCGGTAGCTGGTGGCGGACCCGACGTACAGGTACTGCTGATCCGGGTCGTGCGAGAACGCGGCCATCGAGGCGGACCCCACACCGGGGCCGGGCTCGTCGCGGGGCAGGTACTGGTTGTTCTCGAGGTCGAACCGCCACGGTGCCGGCGTGGCCCGCTCGATGAACAATTCCTCGACGAAGGTCCCGTCCGTCTCGAAGACGTGCACCCGGTTGTGGCCGCGGTCACACACGTAGACGGTCCCGTCGTGCGCCACGCGGACGCAGTGGGTCGGGTCCCAGCGCTCGGGCGGCGGGCCGTCCGGGCTGAGCTCCTCGGCCGGACCGTCGTCGGGCGGGCGGCCGTACGCGCCCCACAGACGCTTGAACTCGCCGCTCACCGCGTCGAACACGATGACGCGCTGGTTCGTGTAGCCGTCGGCGATGAATACCTCGTTCGTGTCGGGATGGACCGCGGCGGTCGTGGGGCCGCCGAGGAGGCGCTCGTCGAGGCTGCCGTTCGTCCGGCCGTTCTCCCCGATCTGCAAGAGGAACTCGCCCTCCGCCGTGAACTTGAGGACGACGCCGCCGTCGGCGCGGGTGCCGCCGCCGATCACCCAGACGTTGTCCTCGTGGTCGATGAACATCCCGTGCTCGGCGGCGAACGTATCCTCCATCCAGTCGTATCCCTCGCCCGGGCCGCCCCACGCCTGAAGGACGTTCCCTGCGTGGTCGAACTGGATGATCGGCGGCGCCAGCTCCTTGCCTTCCGCGGCGAGCAGCGCCTGGATCCGGTCGCTGTTGGCATGCGCAATCCAGGGGTTGTCCTGCGAGTCGACCGCCACGCCCCACACGTCGCCAAGGGCCCAGTTGTTCGGCAGCGGCTGCGGCCACGACGGGTCGTGGGCGAACGTCGGCAACGCTGCCGCCGCGGCCTCCGCCGGCTGCTCCGGCGCCGCGGGCGGCTCCTCCGAGGCGCCGGAGGCGATCATCAGCACCGCCAGCGCTCCGCCGAGCGCCAGCAGCAGATTCAGCGGGACACGTTTCGAGTTCATGGCACCTCCGCGGCGGTTCGCCGTAGACTAGCCCGGAGAGCGCGCCGCCCAACCAATCCTACAGGAGCCCGCGCTATTCCACGGGTGCAGACTCCTGGCACGGTTGCTCCAATCGGGCGGCACGCGGCCGCACGCCGGCAGAGGCAACATGACCCTTGGCGTCAAGAAGTTCCTCGTCTTCGCGCTGGCGATCCTCGTGTCGTGGATTGCCGGCGCCACGGTCCCGCCGACCTGGAACGTCGACCAGGTCACCCTGGACGTCCGGACGGACGACGAGGGCCGACTCTACTACCTGTCCGAGGGGCTCCGCGCGCACTTCGAGCCGGTGCCGCTGGACCGGGCGCAACTCGATCCCGCGGCAGTCCACGGCTCGCATCTTGCTCCGTCGGTGACGGAAGAGTTCGTCTCGGCCATTGAGACCCGCGACGGGCGAGCCGAGACGGTCTACTACCAGCTCCGGGCACGGGCACACTGGGGGTGGTGGTCGCTGCTGCCGGCCGTGGTCGCGGTGGTGCTGTGCTGGCTCACGCGCGAGCCGGTCACCGCGCTGGCCGCGGGCATCGTCTCCGGCGCGCTGCTGCTGGGCCGCTACGACATCACCGGCGAGGTGCTGATCCCGTCGCTCGCGACGACCAACTCGGCCGGGGTCCTGCTCCTTTATCTATGGCTGCTGGGCGGACTCATGGGGGTCTGGTCGCGAACCGGCGCGGCGCAGGCGTTCGCGGAGTTCATGACCGCGCGCTTCGTCCGCGGCCCGCGCAGCGCCAAGCTCGTCGCCTGGATGCTCGGCGTCGTCTTCTTCCAGGGCGGAACGGTGAGCACCGTGGTGGTCGGCACGACCGTCAAGCCGATCGCCGACAAGGAGCGGATCAGCCACGAGGAGCTGGCCTACATCGTCGACTCGACCGCCTCGCCGATCGCGTCGCAGCTCGCCTTCAATGCGTGGCCGGGCTACGTCCAGGCGTTCATCTTCGTTTCCGGGGTCAGCTTCCTGGCGACGGAGGCCGACCGCATCGCGTTCTTCTTCCAGAGCGTGCCGTTCTGCTTCTATGCCATCTTCGCGGTGCTGGGTACGTTCCTCCTGAGCATCGAGAAGCCGGTCTTTCTCGGCCGGCGCCTCGCGGCGGCCATGGTGCGTGCCCGCACGACGGGCCGGCTGGACGCCGACGGGGCGGCCCCGCTCAGCGCCCGGGAGCTGCAGGCGAGCCACGTTCCCGAGGGCTACGCGCCGCACGTCCTGGAGTTCTTCCTGCCGCTCGGCCTGCTCATCGGCGTTGCGGTCGGCACCTTCGTCGTTTCCGGATCGCCGAACGTGCAGTGGGCGTTCGGCGGGGCGCTGCTGCTGGCGTCGGGCATGGCCCTGGCCCGGGGCATGTCGCTCAAGGACCTGATGGCCGGGTTTCACGACGGTATCAAGGGCGTGGTGCTCGGCTCGGTCATCCTCCTGCTGGCCATCACCATCGGCAACGTCAGCGCGCAGACCGGGGGCGGCGTCTTCCTGGTCGACCAGCTGGGCGGCAGCGTGCCGTACTTCCTGCTGCCGGTGCTGCTGCAGCTGATGACGATGATCATCGCCTTCTCGACCGGCACCAGCTGGGGAACCTACGCGGTGGCGTTCCCGCTGGCCATGCCGCTGGCGTGGGCCGTGGCCGGCACGCAGGGGCTGTCGCATCCGGAGCTGTTCATGACGCTCTGCTTCGCCGCGGTCATGGACGGCAGCGTCTACGGCGACCAGTGCTCGCCGATCTCGGACACCACCGTGCTCAGCTCGGTCTGTACCGGCTGCGACCTGATGGACCACGTCAAGACGCAGATTCCCCAGGCCTCGGTGGCGGCTGCCCTGGCCGCGGTCTGCTGGACGGCCATCGCCTTCTTCACGGCGTAGAGTCCGCGCCGTGGAACGGCGCTTCAACGCGTTGCGGCATCCGCGCGCGATCGGGCCGCCGGCCATTCCCGCAGCACCCGCGGCGCGAGCCGCCGGGCGGTGCCCACGCCGGCGGCGACCAGGGGGTGCGCGAGCTGCATCAGAATGGCGCGTCCCCAGCCGAGTACGACCACCGTTTCACCGTTGACGCGGCGGGCGAGCACCGCCTGTCATGGTAACCCCGCGTCCCCCAGCGGCATCGTGGTAGCGTCGTACCATGCGCATCGGCATTCCGGCGGAGATCAAGGCGGACGAGAACCGCGTTGCCATCACGCCGTCCGGCGTCACGGCATTCGCGGCCCACGGGCACGAGGTGGTCATCGAGGCGGGTGCGGGGATCGGCAGTGCGATCCCGGATCGAGCCTACCAGGCGGCCGGCGCCAACGTGGCCGGCGGAGCCGACGAGGTCTGGGAACGCGCGGACCTCGTTCTGAAGGTCAAGGAGCCGCTAGAGCCGGAGTTCGATCGGATGCGGCCCGGCCAGATCGTCTTCACCTACCTCCATCTGGCCGCGTCGAGCGAGCTGACGGCCCGGTTGCTCGAGCGCCGCATCGTCGGCATCGGCTACGAGACGGTGCAGTTCCCCGACGGCACGCTGCCGCTGCTCGTGCCGATGTCGGAGGTGGCCGGACGGCTGTCCATCCAGGCGGGCGCCACGTCGCTCGAGATGCGGTCTGGCGGCAAGGGCCTGCTGCTGCCCGGCGTCTCCGGCGTCCGGCGCGGCCGGGTGACTATCATCGGCGCCGGCGTGGTCGGGCTGAACGCCTGCGTCGTCGGCGTAGGGTTCGGGGCGGACGTCACGATCATCGACATCAATCCGCTGCGGCTCGCCTACGTGCGCGACGTCGTCCAGGGACACGTCACCACGCTCATGTCGAACACCGCGAACATCGAGGGTGCCGTCGCGTCCGCCGACCTCGTTCTCTGCTCGGTGCTCATCCCGGGCGCCCGGACGCCGCGCCTGGTCACCCGCGCGCACCTGGCGCAGATGGAGCCCGGCTCGGCGCTCGTCGACGTGGCCGTCGACCAGGGCGGATGCGCGGAGACGAGCCGGGCGACGACCCACCACGACCCGCGCTACGTGGAGGAGGGCGTGGTCCACTACTGCGTCTCGAACATGCCCGGCGCGGTCCCGCACACGTCGACCTACGCCTTGACCAACGCCACGATGGCCTACGCGCTGGAGGTCGCCGACCGCGGCTGGCGCGCCGCCGCCGCGCGCGATCCGGCCCTCGCGAAGGGAGTCAACGTCGTCGACGGTCAGGTGACCCACGAAGCCGTCGCCGCGGCGCACGGTCTCGACCACGTGCCGCTGGGGGAGACGTAGCGCACGCGCGACGGAAGTCGTTCGGCCGTCCCGTCCACAGCCAGGACAGCAGCCCGTGGTCCGGCACCACGCGGCACAGGAAATCCTCCACGGGAAGGCACCAGACGCATAGAGCAAGCGCGGCAGGGCGTGCTTGCTCGAGTATGGAAGCGGGGATTCGCAGTCGGTCAGGGTGATCTTGAGGGGGGCGGCGCAAAAAAAACAGGGCGGGGGATGCCCCCGCCCTGCGGAAACTGCGCTTCGGATTTCAGTCCGGAGCCTACCAGTCGACGGTCGTGCTGAACTTGAACAGGCGGCCGTTCATGATCCCCGTCACACGCGGGAATGTGACGGCGGTGGTGTAGTTGTCGACCACCCGGGTGACGCTGTTCGCGTTGAAGATGTTGAAGACGTCGAAGTTGGCTCGGATGAGCCCCCCACCGAATCTCAAGATCTTGGTGAGTCGCAGATCGAGCTGGTTCACCTGCGGCTCGTACTGGACGGAGTTGTCGATGTACTGGGAAGTCGTCAAGGGGCCGCCCCTGCCGTCGAAGAACCCGGTGCCGGAGGGGAACAGCGGGATAGAGGGCGTTTCCTGCAACGGGTAACCGAGCTGCGCTTCGATGTACTCCCGCTGGTTGTTAATCGGATACTCGGAGAACCGACGTTCTCCGGGAACGCTCTGAAGCACGAACGAGAAGGCCATGTCGTACGGCAGCGGCACCGAACCGTTGAGCTTGTACTGCGTCCTCTCACTCCACTCCGGCGCGTAGTTGCAGTATCCGGGCCGCTCCTGCATCGGATTGTCGATCGTGAAGCACTCGCTGACTTCCACGGCCCCCGTGGCGATGCCGCCGGCGAGCGTTATGCCGTTGGGAAACCGCCCGTCGAATATGAAGTCGATCCCGTTGAAGGTCTCCGACATCCTGCCGTCGGCGGGAATGAGCAGGTTGTCGGTGCCCAGGGCTCTCCCTTCCGGGGTGAGGGTGTACAGGTCGTCAAGAATCTGGCCGCTGATGTCTCCGAGCACCGCATCGTCGGGGGCTATGATGTTGAACTTGCGGTAGTGCTCCGGCCCGATGGCGAGGTTGTCGACCGCGAGGAAGTTCATGTTGTTGCGGCGGAAGTACGCCACCTCGACCGACAGGCCGTCGGTCAGCTCATGTTGGATCCCGACCGAGTGCTGCCAGTTGGCCCGCCGATTGTTCCAGCCATTGAGTGTGCCGTCGGCAAAGTTGGTGGTCCCCCGGGTTTGGCCGAAGGTCGGATCGTTGATCTGCCCGCACTCGCCGTTCGCTCCGATGCTGGGGTGGAGCTCGCACTGCGGAACCAGGTCCCCGTTCAGGTCGTTCCAGTCCCGATACGAGTTGCTTACGATCGACTCCATTGGATTCTTGGTCTGCGCCAGAATCGTGCCGAGGGCGTTCACATACCGGCCCGAGTTCCACTTCAGCGCCGTCCGGCCGTTTCCGAAGAGGTCGAAGGCGGCGCCCAATCGCGCGTTGAGGTCGTTGAAGTTGGGAAAGCCGTCAAGGCGGTCGATGGAGAACGCTGGCACGAACGGGCCCGCCGCGCGCGATTGTTCGGGAACCCATCCGGCGAGGTGGTCGTAGCGCACCCCGACGTTGAGCGTCAGCCGGTCGATCGTCCACTGGTCCTGCGCGTAGAGCCCCAGGAGATTCGCCTTCTGATAGGAAGTCGTGGGCGTGGCGTACTGTCGCACCTGGTACGGAACCCCGGGCTCTTCGAAGATGTAGGCCTTGTGGTTCAGAACGTAGGAACTGGGGTGGTTTTCTCCCACGTGGGTGCGGGTCATACCCACCTTGAAGTTGTGCGACCCGGTCACGTACGACATCGAGGCGCGCATGGTGAGATTGGGGAAATTGTTATCCGTTCCATACATCGCCGGCGTGTTCCCGCCAAGCCACATGAACGCGTTGACGTTGATGCCGTAAGAGTCGATCCAGACACCGACGTCGTCGATGGCGTTCACTTCGGGCTGCAGACCCGGGCTGCCCTGGGGCTTCGTATACGAGACGCCCGCCTCGAACAGCAGCCGGTTGCTCGCCGGCATGGTCCAGCTGACCTGCGTGTTGCGGATGTCTCCGTAGTCGTAGTCCATCGAGGCGTTGTAGTCGACGGTGCCGAATACCGCCCAGAACTGACACAGACAGTGGCCCTGGTCGGCATGCGATACGGTGAACTTGTTGCTCTCGCTCGCCTGCCACGTCAGACGGAAGCTGTTGTCGCGCGTGGTGCTCTGCTGCTCCGTCGGCCGGTCGAAGTCGGGCTGGTAGTCGACCGCCCCGTACGGCACCAGGTCGCGCGGCGCCGCGTTGTTGAAGCTCCCCGTCGTGTAGGTCTCCGTCCCCCACCACCGATGCGCCGTGTAGAACCACAGCCGGTCGCGGACGATCGGCCCGCCGATGCCGACGCCGACGTCCCGGTTGCTCTTGAGCCCCCGAACCTGGCGTTCGTCGAGTCCCCGCGCCCCGAGGGCCTCGTTCCAGTTCAGGTTCTGCATGTTCTCGTTCGCGCCGCTGGCGATCCCGTAGACGCTGAACGCGTTGCCGCCCTCGCGGGGGATGTAGTTCATGGCGATCGCGCCGAAGCCCGTTTCGGCGTCCATGCCGCCGGTCGACATCACGACCTCCTCGATCGACGCCTGGTTGGCGAAGAACAGCTTCCCGGTGCCGCCCCCGGACGTGACTGAGGCCGTGACCGACATGCCGTCCCACATGACCTCGCCGTCGTAGGTCGCGCTGCCGTGAATGATGACGGTGCCCCAGCTGTCACCGACGCTGCCGCCGACGTCCTGGCCGCCGCCCAGGATGTCGGTCTGCGCCCCGACGGTCAGCGCGGCGTAGCCCGAGTAGGTCCTGCCGGTCGGCAGAATGTCCAGCGTCTCGTTGGAGATGTTCTGCTGCTGCACGACGTTCTGCACGTCGATGACCGGGCTCGCACCGGAGACGGTCACCGTCTCCTCGACCGAGCCGACGGTCAGCGTGGCATCGACGTTCGCCGAGAACCCCGTGGCGATCTCGATGCCCTCGCGCACGAACGTGCTGAAGCCGGGGAGGGTGAACGTCACCGTGTAGGTGCCGGGCCGCAACCCCTCGAGCCCGTACCGGCCCGAGCCGTCGGTGAAGGCGGTCCGCACGCCCTCGATGAGCGCCGGACTGCTCGCTTCCACCGTCACGCCGGGGAGGACGCCTCCCGTCTCGTCCGCCACCTCCCCTGCGATGCTGCCGGCCTGGGCCGCCGCACCTGCCGGAAGGAGCAGGAATATCGATAAAATCAGTGAACCCGCCGCCAGAAAGACTCTCCGGTGCACAACTACCTCCCGCGTTAAGGCTGGCTCTGCTGTCCAGTCCCGTCACTACCCAGCGTCATGCCCTTGCGCCACGAGCGAATGACCGTTGGTGCGCATCGATCCGGCCTGGATGACCTTCCGATGTCTGAAGCGTGATCGGTGAGACTTATGCAAATTGTGTGCTCATGGCCGGCGTGCGGATCAAGGCCCGGAAAACGGCGCTCGGCTCAAAGCGATCGGCCGCAATCCGATTCAATCCGTTGGATCCATCCATTCCGTTGGATTGTGTGTCCGGACACGGGCAGGTCCCTGCCAGCTACGGCGCGGCCGTTTCGCTCGTGGTCAGATCGAAGCTCCACTCCGAGTAGATGGCATGCCGCGGCCGCCAGGTCGCGCCTTCCTTGATCGACTCTAATTGGTACGCGCCCCGTACCGAGTGACCGGAGGTGAGGCTCCAGCGGACGCCCATCCTCGACCGGGAGCGCATGAATCCCCGGCGTTCGAAGGCCACCGACTGGTAGAGCCAGGGCGACACCCGCGCCCGGGGGCGCTCGGCCTGGATCTGCTGGCGGTAGCGGTTGAAAGCGGGGACGTCCGGCCGGCGGATGTGACGCTCGTACAGCGTGGTGCCCTCCACCCTGACGCTCCGTCGCAGGAGCGGATATGTCAGCCCGGCGCGCAGCCGGTGCTCCCAGCCGAAGCCGGAGCCGGTCCGCACGTGGTTCCGCAGGACGTAGCCGAGCGTCACGCTCAGGAGATCGGCAAGCAGGAGATCGACGTCCGTCTGGGCCCGCCTGTCGTACACGTTGCCCAGCGAGTCCCGAATGCGGGCGACGCCGCCGGCGGTCCAGGCGACCCGGTTCGATTCGAGAACCCGGAGCTCGATATCCGTCCACGACTGGATATCGTCCGCGGCGATCGGACGCTTCGCGAGCGGCAGCAGGACCAGCAGGATGGTGTACGCGGCGGCCATCCGGCGCATCGAACGTGCCCGGCCGGATGGCGCCGGGGCATCTGCCATGACGGGATGCTAGTCCACTTCGTTGCCGGCATGCGATCCGCGGGACTGCGGGTAGACTGGGGACGGCGGGCGGCCGGCAGGAGCTGCCGGCGGTTGCCGCCCTGGCCGATGCCTACCCGGACTACACGCTGGATGGCGCCCGGGCGACCGTCGAGGCGATTGTCGGCGAGTTCGGCGGCTCCGCGGGCCGCTGACGGCACGACGGTGTCGCCGTGGGGGAACGGCTGCTGATTCTGCGGAGAGGGTCGGGTCATTGAGCCGCATGGCGGGCCGCAGCGCCGCCGTGGTTGCGGCATGGAGGATTCTGATGCGGACGCGCTGGTTGTTGCTCTTGCTCGCGGGAGTACTTGCCTTCGTGCCGCCGGCGTCCGCGCAGGACGGCGGCACGCTCGAGATCTACTTCGTCGACGTAGAGGGCGGCGCGGCCACGCTGCTGGTGTCGCCCTCCGGTGAGTCGATGCTCGTGGACTCTGGCCATCCCGGCACGGTGGACGCCGAACGGATCGCCGCCGCCGCGGCCGACGCGGGGCTCGAGCGCATCGACTATCTGGTCACGACGCACTACCACCTGGACCACGTCGGCGGCGCGCCCGAGGTGGCGGCCCGGCTGCCGATACGCAACTTCGTGGACCACGGCCTGCCGACGGCCACGGAGCTCGACAGCAACCAGCCGCTCTATGAGGTCTACGTGGAGACCCGCGGGGACGGCCGGCACATGCCGGTGCAGGCGGGCGACCGGATCCCGATCGACGGCCTCGACGTGTGCGTCGTCTCGTCCGGCGAGGAGTTCATCACGACGCCCCTGCCCGGTGGCGGCGCGGCGAATCCGTTGTGCAACAGCTTCGCGCCGAAGGAGGAGACCCGCATCTCCGGCGGCGAGAACGGGCGGTCCGTCGGCCTCGTGATCCGCCACGGCGACTTCAGCACGATCGCGCTCGGCGATCTGACCTGGAACCGGGAGCACAAGCTCGTGTGCCCGAACAACCTGCTCGGCACCGTCGATCTGTACCTCACGACGCATCACGGCCTGGCCATCTCCGGCCCGCGGGCGATCGTGCACGCCCTGCAGCCGCGGGTCGCCGTGATGAACAACGGGCCGACGAAGGGCGGAGCGCCCGAGGCGTGGGGGACCGTGCGCAGCTCGCCCGGTCTCGAGGACTTCTGGCAGGGCCACTATTCGGTGAACGCCGGTGCCGAGCACAACGCGCCGGAGGATTTCATCGCCAACTTCGACGAGTCGCGCGAAGGGTGCACGGCGCACTGGATCAAGGTGTCCGCGTCGTCCGACGGCAGCTTCACCGTCACGAACGGACGCAACGGGTTCAGCAAGACGTACGCTGCCGGGGGCTAGGAGTCTGCGCCGCAGGAGATGCCGCGGCGTGAAGTGGGTCGTCGGCCCATGCTCTGACTTATCGTGTCGGAGCAGCTTCGGCGGTCGCCCGACGAGGTAGTTCCTCGGCAGATGGCGAGATCCGGCGTTGACGGGCCCCTTGGTCCGCCAGAGACCGTGATGCGCGCCGATCGGTCGCCATCGCGAGCCTCGTTGCCGCGTGTCACGCCGCGATCAGGGCGTGCAGGCGCTTGGCGTTCAACGCCAGGCACACCAAGTCCCACTCGCCGCGCACCTTCGCCAGCCCCCGCAGGCTGAAGCGCCGGAATCCCAGCACGTGTTTGATCCAGCCGTGCGGAGCCTCCGACAGCCACTTGCGTTCGGCGTATGCCGCACGACCCGCCGGCTTCGACAGCTTCTCGGCCATGCGATTCGTCGCGGGGTACTGCCCCGGGTCGCGGGGCCGCGCCGTCTTGCCCTCCCGTCCCAGTGACACTTACCCGTCGACGCCCCGCGTCTCCAGGTTCACCAAGTCCCGCTCGTTACTGTAGCCAGCGTCCGCCAGCACCGTGTCTGGCTGCTCGCCGACCGTCTCCGCCACCTCGTCGAGCAGCAGCGGCAGCCCACCCTGGTCGCTCGCGTTCGCCGTCACCTCCGTCGCCACCACCAACTGGTGCTCACCATCCACCGCTACCTGCGCGTTGTAGCACTGCTGGAACCCGTCGTTGCTCGTCTTCATGATCCCGCTCTCCGGGTCCGTGAAGTTGCTCTGTGCCTTCTCGTCCGGCTCGCCATACCCCCGCTTGTACGGCCGTCCGCCCTTCAGGTTCCGATCCTGGCCCGGCTGCCGCCCGCCCGCGTCGTCCGCCGCCCACCGTGCCGCCTCCAGCCGCTCCTTCGCCGCCCGGATCGCCGCCAGGCGATCCTCCCGCCGGCGCAACTCCGACGGGAGCTCGTCGCCGCGTGCGTCCGGCCCGAAGCGCTCATCCTCAGCCGCGTCGGCGTCGCGTGCCGCCCGCACCAGCGCGTCAATCTCACCAGCCAAGCGCCGCTCTTCCTCCTGCATCCGACCGTAGCTCATCGCCTTGTGCTTGCTCGCGTTCGCACGAACCTTCGTGCCGTCGATCGACAGCTTGCCGAAGCTCGCCAACCCCAATTCCCGCGCCAGACGCACCACCTCCACAAACAGCGCCTTGAAGTCCTCCAGGTGCCGACGCCGAAACTCGCAAACCGTCCGGTGCTGCGGAAAGTTGCCGGCCGCCAGCACCCGGAACGCCACGTCCTCCTCCAGCCTCCTCGCAATCCCCTGCGACGAAAACACCCCCGTCGCGTAGGCGTAGAGCAGCACCTTCACCATCATCCGCGGCTCATACGGCGCGTTGCGCCGACCATCCCCCGCATACGCGGCGTAGAACGCCGTCAGGTCCAGGCCGTCTACCAGATCGCTGACGTGGTGCGCCAAATGGCCCTCCGGCAACCATGCCCGCACGTCGGGCGGCAACAGCAGCGATTGGTCCGGTGCGTAGCGGCGAAAAGTCGTCGACATCAAGTCCTTCCGGCGTCCGATCTCGCCTGCGATTGTCGCACCGTTTTCTGCGGCGCAGACTCCTAGTACGGGAGGAACCGGTGGGAGTTCGTGGTCACGTTCGCACCGCTGATCGTGCGCGGCGGGACCGGCGCCGCGGTCAATCCGATCGCGACGTTCTAGAGCGGCGCTCTACTCGTAGTCCGCGGCTGCGAGTGACAGGCGTACGACCTCGGTGTCGTTGCGTGCGATCACGTGGCGGTTCGCGAACGCCGGATGCGCCCACAGGACCGCGCGGTCGTGGTTTGTCCAGCGGTTGGAGCCGCCGCCGCGGGTACGGGTGGTGGGCGTCAGCAGGTGCGTCCGGTCGACCTCCTCGTAGCCGGTCGGCGTGAAGCGGGCAATGACCAGCTCGCCGGTCTCGACGGAGATGAACGAGCGGTCGTGGTTCTGCACGAGGTGTGAGCTCGCCCAGCGGTCCTCGGGTACGAGCCGGTCGCTCGACCACAGCCGCTCGCCGGTCGTGGCGTCCACACCGCGCAGCTCGCCGTAGCTGTTGAGCCCGTAGATCGTGTCGCCCACCACGATCGGCGTCGACGTCATGGATCTCTGCACTGGGCGGTCGGTGCGATTGGGGTTCGCGCCGGTCCAGACTAGGCGCGCCGCGGGACGGTCGGCATTGAGCGCCAGCATCAGGCCGCCGTTCTCCACCTGCGTCACGAGCAGGTAGCGCCCGCTGCGAACCGGCGTGCCGATCGTCAGCCCGCTCGCGACCTCGAAGTCGTGCTGCCACCAGATGCGGCCGGTCGCCGGGTCGAGCGACGTGACCGCCGCCGGGTGCCAGACGATCAACTGCCGCACGCCCCCGGCGGTGGTCACGATCGGCGAGGAGTAGCCCGCTTCCGAGGTCGTCTCGATCGCGCGCCACACCTCGGCGCCTGTCGCCTTGTCGAACGCCACGACCATGGCGTCGGGCTCGCCGCCGAGCAGCGTGATCAGATGCTCGCCCTCCACGAGCGGCGAGTGCGATATGCCGTAGACCGGCACGGTGACGCCGTAGTCGGTCACGGTGTCGATCTGCCAGATCAGATCACCGCTGGCGGTGTCGAAGCACGACAGCATGCCGGCGGCCCCGAGGATGTAGACGCGGTTGCCGTCGACGGTCGGCGTGGCCCGGGGTCCGGTGGTGAACACCGACACGATGTTGCGGTAGGTCGCGGGCCATTCCCGCGTCCAGAGGACCGCCCCGGTCTCCTCGTCGAGCGCCACGAGCCGCTCGTGGCCGTCCAGCGTCCGGCTGCCCGGCGTTTCCTGATAGTCGAGGACGAAGACGCGCCCGTCGGCGACGGCCGGCCCGGCGAAGCCGCCGCGCACCGGCGTGCGCCACTTGACGATCAGCCCGTCGTCGGCGAAGCGCTCGACGATGCCGGTCTCGCGCCACACGGCGCCCCGGTCGACGCCGCGCCACTGCGGCCAGTCCTCGGCGTTGAGCACGGCGGTCAAGAGGCAGACGACGGCGCAGGCGAGCGCCGCGGTCATTCGGCAGGGCAGACGACGGTCGGACATGGCAGCTCCCGGTGCGGCATGGCTGGCGGCTGGCCGCCGGCCATGCCGGTCAACGTTCAGATGGCGGTTGCACATGCGCTTCGGCGGCGGGCACGTCGCGCAGGCGCTCCTGCACGGTGCCCGGCAGCCCGAGGGAGGTGTCCGCGCCCAGCTCGGCGAGCAGCGCGGCCGTCTCCGGGAATTCCTGGAAGTAGAACGACTGCTTGCTGCCCTCCGCCAGGCGGTAGGCGGTGCGGCCGCGGAAGTCGCGGGCGTCGATGTCGGCGCCGTGGTCCAGGAGCATCCGGACCACCAGACGGCGGTCGGCTGCGCCCGCCGCTGCGAGTCCTGCAGCGGCAATCGATACGACGAGGCACAGGGACGCGAGCCGGCCGCTGAACGCGTTCATCTCAGGTTTGCCGGAGTCGACGGGTGGAGCACCTAAGGTTGCTAACGAGTGGGAGTTATCCTAGCATACGGGCTATCCTCTTCCCTATGTTCAGGGCTGCCGTCGGTGCCGGTCTGGGGCTCGTCTCCCTCGGATTGGGCGGGCCGCAACCTGCGGGCCAGGACATCCTCAGATGGGCGCGCGTTGCTCGACCGGTACTGCGTCGCCTGCCACAGCGACCGGCTCAGGACGGGCGGGCTCTCCCTGGAACGGCTCGACGTCGGCGACGTGCAGGGCAACGCGGAAGTGCTCGAGAAGGTGCACCGCAAGCTGAGCGACGGGCTGATGCTGCCGGCTGGGCGGCCGCGGCCCGCCGCCGCCGCGGTGGAGGGCTTCCTGGCCGCGCTCGAAACGGCGCTGGACGCGGCGGCCGCGCCCGATCCCGGCCGGATTCCCACGCGCCGCCTGAACCGGACCGAGTACGTCAAGGCCGTGCACGACCTGCTGGAGCTGGAGATCGACGGCGCGGAGCTGTTGCCCGGCGACCTGGCCGGGTTCGGCTTCGACAACAATGCCGACGCGCTCGCGATCACCCCCGCGCTGATGAACCGCTACATGGCGGCGGCGATGCACATCAGCCGGACGGCGCTCTCCAGCCCGGAGAACGGCCCCGCGGGGCACGTCTACGCGGTTCCCGCGCGGGCGCGGCAGGATGCGCGGATGGGCGCCGTTCGCCACGCGCGGGGGGCTGGCCGTGCGGCACACGTTACCAACGAGCACCACCTCGATCGGACGATGGTGCTCGCGGGCCGCAACTTCGCGGGTGCCGGCGCGTCGCTGGCGGTGCGCGCCTTCGCGACGGCGAAGGCGCGCTTCAGCCGCACGCGAGAGCAGCTCGCGGTCTCCATCACGTTCTGGCGGCACAAGGAAAAGAGTGACGCGATCGGTCTTTTGCGGGATACGATTGCGAAGCTGGATGCGCTCGATGCCGCGCTGTCGGCAGAGGCGGTCGATGCCGGCGTCGCGGACGCCCTCGCGAGGAACGCTGACGCGGCCTGCCAAGCCTGTCACGCCGTCTACCGCGCGCTGGATCCGGAGACCGGGACGTACGAGTTGAAGCGGGGATCCGTCAGGGGGGAGGTAGCGAGATGAGTTCACGAGTACGAACGGCGTTGACCGTGCTGCCCGTCGTCGCCGGCATGCTCTGGTCGGGTGCGGCGTCCGTCGCCGCCCAAGGCCGCACGCCGTGGGGCGACCCGGACCTGCAGGGCATGTGGACGAACACCACGACGACGCCCATGGAGCGGCCGGAGGACCTCGCGGGGCAGGCGACGTTGACCGAGGAGGAGCGCGCGGTGCGCGACCCGGAGGTCCAGGCGGCGGTCAGCTTCGACCGGGCGCCCACCCCCGGCAACGTGGGCGGCTACAATGAGTTCTGGGTGGAGCGGGGCAACCTGATCCGCCAGACGTCGCTCATCGTCGATCCGCCCGACGGCCGGCTGCCCGCGCTCACGCCGGGGGCGGAACGGAAGCGGAACGAGTTCCTGGCGCGGTGGGTTGCCTCGCCCAGCTCCTGGGAGGACATGAACCTGTACGACCGCTGCATCACGCGCGGCCTGCCCGGCGCCATGATTCCCGGGTTCTACAACCACAACTATCTCATTCTGCAGACGCCCGGCTACGTGGTGGTGCAGGTCGAGATGATCCACGATACGCGCATCATTCCGCTGGACACGAGCGAGCATCCGCCGACGGGCATTCCCCAGTGGCTCGGAGATTCGCGAGGCTACTGGGACGGCGACACGCTGGTGGTCGAGACGAGGAACTTCGCTCGCCGCGCCGAGCAGAGGACGAACATCGGACGGTTCTTCCTGACGTTCTCGGGCGGCGAGCACGCGCGTCTCGTCGAGCGCTTCACCCGGGTCGGCAACGACCGGCTGGACTACGAGTTCACGGTCATCGATCCGACCGTCGACACGCGCTCCTGGACCGCGTCGATTCCGATGCAGAAGAGTGAGGAGGCGCTGTTCGAGTACGCGTGCCACGAGGGCAACTATGCGCTCGGCAACATCCTGGCCGGCGCGCGGGCCGATGAGCGGGCGGCGGCGGTCGCCGAGCAGCAGTCGCGCTAGGAGTCTGCGCCGTAGAACGGCGCGGGCGACTTCGCAGCGTGCCCGCCCGTGAGAGGGGCAGGAATGACAGCTCACACAGCGACGGCCGCGGCGTTGACGGTGCTGGTGGCGGCCTCCGGGTACCGCGACCCGGCGGCCGCCCAGGGCGACGACACGCTCTACGTCCTGGACGGGTCGGCCCTGTACCGAGTCGTGCCGGCCGGCGAGAACGTCAAGGTCGTCGACGACGTCGGGCCGGGGGTGCCGGCCGTCGTGAGCACGGTGCCCCCCGCGTACCCGCCGGAGATGGACGAGGCGTGGGTGATCGAGCTGGCGGCTGTCATCGAGGAGGACGGGACCGTCGAGGAGGCCGATGTGGTGCGGTCCCAACCGTTCTCGGGGCCGGGGCCGGGGCAGGCGTCACCGCCCTGGGTGATGGAGCTCAACGCCTCGGCCGTGGCTGCCCTCGAACAGCGGCGGTACCGCCCCGTGCTCCTGAACGGCCAGGCGATCCGCATGCGCGTCTCGGTGGTGGTCGTGTACATGCCGCCGGACGCGGGCGAAGTCGCGCCGCCGGCCGCCGCCGGCGGCGGCCAGGACCGGCCGTGAGCAGCGGCAAGGGGCCCATGCCCGGCAGGCGCGGTCCGGCGTCGCTGCTGGTGCTGTCGCTGCTGGTGGCGCCGGCTGCCGCTCGCGCGCAGGAGCCGCCGCTCGTCGACGTGCTCGGCCGGGTGACCCGCTACGTCGGCGAGCTCAGCGCCCGGCTGTCGGGCGCGGTGGCCGAGGAGCATTACGAGCAGCGTGCGACGACGCCCGTGGACAGCAGCCTCGGCAGTCGTGGCGGCAGCCGCAGCGCCTACTACCGGCGCACGCTGCGCTCGGACTACCTCCTCGTGCGACCTCGGAATGTCGGGTGGTACTACGGATTCCGCGACGTCTTCGAGGTCGACGGGCAGCCGGTGCGCGACCGTCAGGAGCGTCTGACCGAACTGTTCCTCGATCCGTCCGCGTCGGCGAACACGCAGATTCGCGGCATCGTCCGCGACAGCGCCCGCTACAACATCGGCGACGTGCAACGCAACTTCAACGTCCCGACGCTCGCGCTGCTCTTCCTGCACGCGGACAACAAGGCGCGCTTCGACTTCGAGCGGGCGGCTGACGACTCGCCGCCTCTCGGACTCGACCGCCCCGAGGCGGACGGCGAGGTGTGGGTCATCGCCTACCGGGAGAACTGGCCGACCACGCTGATCCGCGGGCGGGAGCGCAGCAACCTGCCGGCCTCCGGGCGTTTCTGGATCGAGCCGGCCACCGGGCGCGTGCTGGCCAGCGAGGTCGGCGTGCAGGACTCCGAGATGGAGGCGACCATCGCCGTGGGCTACCGGTTGGACAGCGGGCTGGGCCATCTGGTGCCGGCCGAGATGCGCGAACGCTACGAGAACCGCCGGCAGCGCTCGCGCGTCGACGGCACGGCGACCTACACCGACTTTCGGCGGTTCCAGGTGCAGGTCAGCGAGTCCGCACCGTTCCGCGACTGAATGGGGGACGAAGTGAAGAGGTTCAGATTCCTGCTGGCCGTGTCGGCTGCTGTCTCGATCTGCCTGGGGGTCGCGCCGCCGGCTGGGGCGGCGTGCGAGGACGTGGGCGAGATCCGGTTCATCTGCGACGTCATCAGTCCGGAGGACTTCGCCATCGTTCCGGCCACCGAGTGGATCATCGCCTCCGGGGATCGGGCCGGCGGCCGGATCCAACTCGTGAACGTGCCGGACAGGACCGCGACGCCGGTGTTCCCGACGGGCGTGCCCGCCGAGCGGCTGGACGCCGCGACGTACCCGACGTGCCCCGGGCCCATCGACCCGCAGGAGGGCGACGAGTTCCGGGCGCACGGCCTCTATCTGCGGCCCGGGCCGAGTCGGGTCCATACGCTGTACGTGGTTCACCACGGCTTCCGGGAATCGATCGAGGTGTTCGAGGTGGCCGCCCGCGGCGCCGCGCCCACCCTCACCTGGGTCGGATGCGCCGTGGCGCCAGAGCCGCTCGGCCTGAACGCGGTGGTGGCGACGCCCGAGGGAGGCTTCGTGACCACGAGTCCCCGCACCGGGGACGTGTGGGAATGGCATACCGGCACGGGCTGGGCCCGGGTGCCCGGCAGCGAGCACAGCGCGCCGAACGGACTGGAGATCTCGAGCGACGGGCGCTGGCTGTACATCGCCGGGTGGCGCGAGGAGAAGCTGACGCGCCTGTCGCGCGGCCAGACGCCGATTCAGAAGGTCGTCGTGCCGCTGGGCTTCCGGCCCGACAACGTGCGGATGTCGGCGGACGGCTCCGTCATCTTCGCGGCCGGCCACGGCAACGTCCGGGAGCCGCGGGACACCGCCCGGGAGACGTCCAACGTCGCGACGATCGACCCGTGGACGCTGGACGTGCGGCGGATATTCGAGCACCCGCACATCGCAGACTTCGGCGGTTCGACCACTGCCGTCCAGTTCGGCGACGAGCTCTGGCTGGGCACCTACCGGGGCAGGATGATCGCCTATCTCCCGATGCCCGAGTAGGAGTCTGCGCCCTAGAACGGCGCGGATGAGTCCGCCCGCCCGCTCAGCGCCCCTCGCGCTCCAGCACCCGCGCGCCGGCGAGGATGCTGGTCATGGCGTAGTTTCCCTCGTGGCAGGCGGCCTCGAAGATCTGGTTCTGCTCGTTGTCGACTCGCTGGAGCGGCAGCTCGATGGTCCAGGGGCGGGTCCAGGCCTGCGGGTCGGCGACCGTGGCCTGGTACATGATCAGGTCGGCCGCGACGGGGGTGAACCGCTCCACCAGTTGCAGCTGCTCGCGGGAACCGTTAAAGCTGGTCAGGCCGGTGAAGTTCGTCGTGTCGACGACCAGCGTAGCGCCGTCCCAGCGCCCGACGGAGTCGCCGAGCCACTGGCGGACGCGGGCCGGGACGTGCGGCCGGCCCGCGAGGGAGACGGTGCGATACCCGCCTCCGATATGCCCGTCCTCATGGTACAGCATGACCGATCCGGGCGTCTGGACGACCCGGCTGAACGTGCCCGATGTCCCGCTGATGAACGGCAGGCTGACGCCCCGGCAGCGATCCAGGTCGCGCCGGTCCTCTGGCCCGTCGGCCAGCTCGCTCTGCATCTTCTCGCGCGCGGCCTCGGCCACCGCCTGCCCGTGCGCGGTGAACGGAATCTTCCCGTCCGGCGGGTCGACGATGAGCGACGTGCGGCGGGTCCGGATCACTTCCTTGCCGCGGCCGGTGAAGGCCTCGTTGTACGCGCCCTCGACGTCGGCGACCGACCCCGGCTCGGCCCGCACGTCGCGCCGGCGGACGTTGGCCCTCTCCTCCAGGGCCGCCACGTCCTCGCCGGTGAGGAACTCCTGGCCGGCGAACTCGTCGGGGCGCTCGAGCGGCGTCAGGATGTAGCCCGGGCTCCAGATGCCCTGCAGGTCCGGGTCGCCCCACGGTGTGCGCGGTGGCGCGAACGCATCCGCGTCGGCCGGCGGCTCCTGGCCCGCGGGCGATGCGGCGAGCAGCGCGACAACGACCACGGCCAAGACCCCTGTTGCTGCCACGAAATCTCGCTGACGCATCGGAACCTCCTGTAGCTCGAGCCCACCTAGTTGCGGGGACTCTATCATGCGCGTTCCCGCGCCGCTGCGACGTCGTGGCGGTGCTCAGGCTGGCAGATCGAACAACGGAATGCCCATCGCCCGGGCGGCGTCCGTCATCCGGCGATCGTACGTGGCGAGCTCGACGGTCTGTGCCTGCCCGCGCAGGTGCTCGATCGACGCCAGGTGCAGTGCGTCGAGCGTGCGAAGCGGCACGGGAAGCGCCGCGAGTGCGCGTGCGAGAACGGGCGGCGTCAGCTCCAACAGGGCGATCCGTCCAAGGATCGCGGCGGCGGCGCCGCCGTGGGACTCCGCGAGTTTGCGTCCGTGGACGCGGGTCCAGACTTCGTACTGGACCAGTCGACTGGCGACGAGAGTTGCGTTCCAGAGTCCGGCCGGCGGGCGCCGGTCCTCGGCGAAGAGTTGGGCCAGTGCGACCGAGGCGTCGATGTAGATCACCGGTCGCTTCTATCCTGGTCCAGCTCCGTGAGGAGTTGTTCCAGCGTCATGATCGGGGCCGGTGCAGGAGGGGGGCCCGAAGCGGGTGCTGCCGGCGGCGTCAACCAGCCCTTTCGCACTGCATCTGCTAGCAGGGCGTCGGCCAGAATGGGACTCCGCTCCGCCCGCGGCGGAACGATTTCCGCGACGACGCGGTCACGATCCGTCACGAGCACCGTCTCGCCCGCAGCGGCCAGGCGCACGTACTCACTGAGCTTGTTGTTCAGCACCTTCAGGCCGACGGATCTCATGGACCTCAAGGTGGCGCCTGGTGGCCACCTCCGTCAAGCTGGCCGCCCGGCGGCCACGCACGTACCCGGTGCGTGGCCCGTGTCAGTTGATGGCCACGTCGAGGTGCACGGCGTGGTGCTCGAACTTCCAGCCGGCGTCCGTCTTCACGAAGACGTCGTCCGCGGTCCCGGTGTTCTTGATGCTCGACGGAGAGGTTGCGACATCCAGCTCGATCCAGTAGGCGCGCGCGGTCGCCCCGCCGTCCGCCGTCGGCACGATGCGGATGTTCGGGACGTGGTGGCGCCGCTTCGAGTCGCCGGTCTGCCCTCCGAAGCTGCGCTGGCGCCACGCCATCAGCGCGTCGTGGCCTTCGATCCGATCACCCGTGGGGAAGACGAAGACCGCGTCCTCCGCGAACGCCGCGAGCCACAGGTCGGCGTCGCGGAAGTCGGACCCCTGGTACATGGTGGCATACAGCTGCGTGATCTCGGCCCGATCCTCGGCCGTCAGCGTGGCCGCGGCCTCCGGTTGCCCGTACATCCATCCCGCGGCGCCGACGAGAGCGAGCAGCGTGACGGCAAGCAACGATGTATTTCTTCGCATGGTTCCTCCTCCAGGCCCGACCGGCCAGCGCATCATACCTCCGGGCCGGTGCAACCGTCGTTCTTGCAAGGCCGGAAGGCCGGCCTGCTATCATCCCGGGATTCCAGCTTCCGGAGGATAGATGCGCATCCCACTTCTTGCGGTCGGTCGATCGGCTCCATGTTCCGTTCTCGCACTTGGCGTCGCCCTGTTTCCAGGGGTCGCCGCGACGCTCGGCTGTGGGGGCTCCGAAGAGTCCGCCGGGCCGTCTGAAGCTGCGACGGTCACGGTGCTGGTCCAGGGCGGGCCGCTGCACGGCTCGAACGGCATCCACTTCGGCCCGGACGGAAACCTGTACATCGCCAGCGTCGTCAGCTCCCGGATTCTCGCAATCGATCCCGAGAGCGGCGAGACCGTCGGCAGCTGGGGTCGGGCGGAAGGGGTGAACGGACCTGACGACCTCGCGTTCGGGCCGGACGGGTCGTTGTACTGGACCGATATCGCGGGCGGGGAGGTGGGGAAGCGCGCGCCGGATGGGACGACCAGCATCGTCGGCGCGCCCGGTCCGGGCGCGAATCCCATCACGTTCTCGGACGACGGCCGGCTGTTCGTGTCGCAGTGCTTCCTCGGGACGCACCTGTTCGAGATCGACCCGGACGGCGTCGCGGAGCCGCGCCTGATCAACGACGAGCTGGGGCCGGGCTGCGGCCTCAACGGCATGGACTGGGGCCCGGACGACAAGCTGTACGGCCCGCGCTGGTTCAACGGCGAGGTCGCCCGGGTGGACGTCGACAGCGGCTCCGCGGAGATCGTGGCCACCGACTTCGGGATACCGGCGGCGGTCAAGTTCGACTCGCAGGGCCGGCTGCACGTGATCGACACGCAGCGCGGCGAGGTGGTGCGCATCGACCTGGAGAGCGGTGACCGGGAGGTGGTCGGCCGGCCCGGGGTCGGCCTCGACAACCTGGCCCTCGACGGGGACGACCGCATCTTCGTCTCCAGCTTCATGGACGGCTCCATCGTCGAGGTGACGGGACCCGAGACGAACCGCGTGGTCCTGCCGAGCAGCGTCAACTCGCCGGGCGGCGTGGCCTACACGGCGGCGGGCCGGCTGTTCCTGGCCGACGGCGGCGCGCTGCGGGAGCTCGACCCGTCGACCGGGGCCAGCGTCCACACCGTGGCCGCCATGGTCACCGACGTGGGGCCGGTGACGTCTGTCCACCCGCACGGCGACCACCTGGTGCTGTCGGGAGCCAGCCTGTCCGGTTCCACCATGGTCACCGTCTGGGATCCGGATGCGGATGCAGTCGTCGCGCGGGTCGAGGGCTTCGAGGACGCGGTCGATGCGCTGGCATACGGCGGCGATCTCATCGTGACCGAGTACGGCACCGGCAGCGTGCTGCGCTTCCACCCCGACTCGCCGGACGACCGCGCGGCGATTGCCAGCGGACTGGCGGAGCCGGCCGGCCTGGCGCTGCACGGCGGCGACCTGTACGTGACGGACCGCAGCGGCGCCGTGCTGCAGGTCCTCGACGATGGCGAGACCGTCGAGCCCGCGCGCACGGTGGCCAGCGGCTTGGCCGGCCCCGAAGGCATCGCCGCGGACGACGACGGCGTGCTGTACGTCGTCGAGGTCGAAGCCGGGCGTGTCACGCGGATCGATCCCCGGTCAGGCGAAGCGACGCCCGTTGTGGACGGCCTGGCGCTCAGCGGACCCGAGCCGCGGGCGCTCGGTCCGGCGACCTCCATCGGCGAGCTGGCCGGCATCGCGGTGGGGGACGGCGCGCTCTTCGTATCGGCCTACCGGGACAACCGCGTCTACCGCATCAAGCGGTGAGCGGCACTCGCTCCATAGACCAGCCAAAAAAAAGAGCCGGCCCCGCCTGAGCGGGGTCGGCTCCCGATGGCTGCAGCAACGCTGCCGGGCTACTCGGAGCCCTGCGCGGCGGCGGCCTCCTCGACGCGCGCGCCGGCCAGGATGTTGTAGAGCCCGTAGTTGCCCTCGTGGCAGGCGTACTCGTACAGCGGCTGATCGTTCCACTGCATCGGGATCTCATACGTCCAGGGCGTCTCCCACACGGTCGGGTTGTCGACGGTCGCTTCGTACATGAGGGTGGTCGGCGAGACGCGCGTGAAGCGCTCGGTCAGGTGCAGGTACTTGTCGGTCTGCCCGGACGAGAAGCTGGTCTCGCGCAGGAAGTTGGTCGTCGCCACGACGAGCGTGTCGCCGTCCCAGTGCCCGCGCGATTCCCCCGTCCACTGCGGGAGGCCGGTGACCGGGCGCCCGTCCAGCGGAATCACGCGGAAGTTGTGGTTCATCTCGTTGAGCAGCACCACCTGGTCGGGCGTCTGGAACAGCTGCACGTTCTGGTTGTACCCGCCGGGCGTCATCGGCGGCCCGGCGTTGAAGCCCGTGATGCACCGCAGCTGCAGCCCCTCGTTGCCGAAGTCCTCGACCCAGCCGCCCGCGGTGGGCCCGTGCATGCCGATGCCGCGCCGCGCCCTTGCGATCTCGCTCTGCCGCTTCTGCGCGGCCGCCGTCAGCGCCGGCTTGCGGCCGTTCGGCGGATCGACGATCAGCGATGTGCGCCGGGTCTCGACGGGCGACGTGCCGCCGTCCAGCCAGAAGTTGTTGTAGAAGCCGGGTGCGCCGTCCTCGCCACGGTCCACGCTGTCGGTGGCGTTCGTGCGCCGCGCCGGCCGGTTCAGCAGCTCCTCGTTTTTCGCAAGCGCGTTCTGCTCGAGCTCCGCCGCCTCTTCCTCCGTCAGGAACGCCTTGTCGCCCAGGTTCGCGGGCCGCTCCAGGGGTGTGAGGGAACGGAAGTCCCAGACGCCCTGCAGGTCGGGCGCTCCCCACGGCGTGCGGGGCGCCTCCGCCGTTTCCGCCGGCTGGGCGGCGGCGAACAGTGGCGTCAGCACCACGACCGCGGCGAGGGCGCATACCGCCGCTAGATTTCGCTGGCTCATCTTTGCTACCTCCTTGATCTGCTCACACGCATCCGAGTACAAGACATGATTGATCAGGACACTGCCGCGCGCAAGGTTCGGTTGCGGGCGTGCCGTGCGCACCGTCTCCAGAAAGGGAGGAGCCCGTGTCGCTGCAAACCATCGTTTCCGTGAGCCTGCTGGTCGTGTTTCCCGCCGTCGCCGGCGCGCAGGCGCCCGAGGGCGGCCCGGTGGCCCGTACGCCGTGGGGCGACCCGGATCTGCAGGCGATCTGGGATTACCGCACCCTCACGCCCGTGGAGCGTCCGGAGGAGTTCGGCGACAAGGCGGTGCTGACCGACGAGGAGGTGGCCGAGCTCGAGGCCGAGGCGATACGCAACAACGTCGATCGCGTGCCGCCGCCGGGGAGCGTCGGCGGGTACAACCGGTTCTGGCTCGACTTCGGCACGAACGTGATCTCGGGCGGGCGCACCTCGTTGATCATCGACCCGCCCGACGGGCGGCTTCCGCCGCGCAGGCCCGGCGTGGTGGAGCAGGAGGCCTCATTCCAGGAGGATCTGCCGGAGGAGCGGCCGATCCGCTACCGGTCCGGCGGGGCGGGAACCGACGGCCCCGAGGACCGCGGATTGTCCGAGCGCTGCATCGTGGGCAACAACGCCGGGCCGCCGATGCTGCCGGACGCGTACAACAACAACGTGCAGATCTTCCAGACGCCTGATCACGTGGTCCTGTTCAACGAGATGATCAACGACGCGCGCATCGTGCCGCTCGACGGGCGCCCGCATCTTCCCGCTGACATCCGCCAGTGGATGGGCGACTCGCGCGGCCGCTGGGAGGGCGACACGCTGGTCGTCGAGACCCGCAACTTCGTCAACGACGTGGCCTACGGCTCCAACATCCGCACCGCGTACGGGACCGGCGACGCCTATCACCTGACGGAGCGCTTCCGGCGAGAAGGCGACGACAGGCTGCACTACGAGTACACGGTCGACGATCCGCTGACCTTCACGCGCCCGTTCACCGTGGCGCTGCCGATGCGGAAGCTGGACGGCGTCATCTTCGAGTACGCCTGTCACGAAGGGAACTACGGCCTGTACAACCAGTTGTCCGGGGCCCGGGCCGAGGACCGCGCGGCTGCCGCGGTCGCGGGGTCACGGTAGGCGTTTATCCGGAAGGGGGCATCCGTGTTCATGAGAATTGTCGTTTCGGCGACCGTGCTCCTGGTCCTTCCCGTGCTTGCCAGCGCCCAATCGTCGAGCACCGGCGCCGTGGCCCGTACGCCGTGGGGCGACCCGGATCTGCAGGCGGTCTGGGACTATCGCACCCTGACGCTGGTGGAGCGGCCCGAGGAGTTCGGCGACAAGGCGTTCCTGACGGACGAGGAAGCGGCGGAGCTGGAGGCGGAGGCGGTACGCAACAACGTCGATCGGCCGCCCCAGCCGGGGAGCGTCGGCGGCTACAACAGGTTCTGGATGGACGTCGGGACGAACGTGGTCAAGGGCCGGCGCACGTCGCTGATTGTCGATCCGCCGAATGGGCGACTGCCGCCGCTGAGGCCGGGGGCCGTGGAGCAGATCGCCTCGTTCGTGGTGGAGGTGCCGGAGGAACGGCCGATTCGCTACCGCTCCGGCGGAGCGGGAACGGACGGCCCGGAGGATCGCGGGTTGTCGGAGCGGTGCATCCTGGGCAACAACGCCGGACCGCCGATGTTGCCGGACAGGTACAACAACAACGTGCAGATCTTCCAGACGCCGGACTACGTCGTTCTGCTCAACGAGATGATCAACGACGCGCGCATCGTCCCGTTGGACGGGCGCCCGCATCTGCCCGAAACCATCCGGCAGTGGATGGGAGACTCGCGCGGCTACTGGGACGGCGACACGCTGGTGGTCGAGACCTCCAACTTCGTCAACGAGGTGAGCTACGTCTCCACCATCAGCGCCTCGCACGGGACCGGTGAGGCGTTTCACCTGACGGAGCGATTTCGCCGGGACGGCGAGGACTCGCTCCACTACGAGTACACCGTCGACGATCCGCTGACCTTCACGCGGCCGTTCACCGTCGTGCTGCCCATGCAGAAGCTGGACGGCGTCATCTTCGAGTACGCCTGTCACGAAGGGAACTACGGGCTGTACAACCAGTTGTCGGGGGCGCGAGCCGAGGACAGGGCCGCGTCTGAAGCGGAGGCCGCCGCTTCACGGTAGGCGCCGCGGCCCTAGCGCGGCAGCGCCAGCGCGATCAGCTCCGGCGGCGCGGCGCCGCCCCCGCCGCCGACGGCGACCGCGATGTACTGCCTGCCCTCGTGCAGGTAGGTGATCGGGTTGCCGTACGGCACGGCTGGCAGGGCCACCGAGCCCAGATACTCGCCATTGTGCTTGTGGTAGGCGGTGATCGTGCGCGCCGCCTCCGCCGCGTCGGCGGCGTACCGGCCGCCGGAATTGACGATCAGCAGAGTCTTCGTGACCAGCGGACCGCCGCCGTGCATCCCGACGTGGCCGCCGAGCGCCGGCAGGTTCAGGTGGCGCAGCGCCGGGTGGTTGCGGGGGCCGTCCCCGTGCGGGCTCATCCAGGCGTGGTCGCCGGTGTTCAGGTCGATCGCCGTGACCCGCTTGTACGGCGGCTTGACCAGCGGCAGCCCCCGCGGTCCGGGCACCGGCCCCGCCCACGGGTCCGTGAAGTAGCCGACCGTCGCGGGGGGCGGGTACTCGACGAGCTCGACCGCCCGGAGCCGGGTCTGCGAGGGGACGAAGAGGCGGCCCGTTTCTGGATCGACCGCCGACCCCGGCCAGTTCATGCCGCCGCCGGGCCCCGGCGCCTGGATGAGCGGGCCGCGGTCGCCGCGCAGGGGAGGCGGCGTAAAGATCGGTCCGAGCTGCGCCCGCCCAGCGATCCGCAACGCCTCCGCCCGCAGTTCCAGCGTGAAGTCGATCAGGTCGTCCTCGGTGATCCCCTGCAGATCGAACGGCGCCGGCTTCGTCGGGAACGGCTGGGTTGGCGAGTACCACTCGCCCGGCACGTCGCCCGCCGGGACCGGGCGCTCCTCGACCGGCCACACCGGCGCGCCGGTCACGCGGTCCAAGACGTACGTGAACGCCTGCTTGCTCGTCTGCGCCAGCGCCTTGATCTCGCGTCCGTCGACGGTGATGTCGAGCAGGTTGGCCGCGGTCGGGAAGTCGTAGTCCCACAGCCCGTGGTGCACCGCCTGGAAGTGCCAGATCCGCTCGCCCGTCTCCCCGTCGACGCAGACGATGCTCTCGGCGAACAGGTTGTCGCCCGGCCGCATGCCGCCGTACCAGTCGTTGGTCGGGGTGCCGGTGGGCAGGTAGACGAAGCCGAGCTCCGCGTCGACGGCCATCGTGCCCCAGACGTTCGTATGGCCGCTGTAGCGCCACGATTCGTTCCCCCAACTGTCGGCGCCGAACTCGTCGCCCTGGGGGATGGTATGGAAGATCCACTTCATGTCGCCGGTGCGGGCATCGAAGCCGCGCACGTGGCCCGGGTCCGCTTCGCGCCGCGTGAGAAAGGTGTCCTGGACGATGCTGCCGACGACGACCGTGTCGCCCACGATCGCCGGTGGCTGCGAATGCGTCAGCCGGCTGCGGTCGATCGCGCGGCCCAGGCTGCCGCTGAGATCGACCGTGCCGCCGTCGCCGAAGTCGGGGTAGAGGTCGCCGGTCCGCGCGTCGAGCGCCACGAGCAGCAGGTCGTGCGTGGCGATGAAGATGCGGGCGTCGTCGCTCTCGCCGTCCTCCCAGTACGAGACGCCGCGGTGGTGCCAGCCGACGTTGGCTGGGCGGTCGAGCCGCTCGTAGGTCCGCGGATCGTACGACCAGACCAGCCTGCCCGTGCCCGCGTCGAGAGCCGCCACCTGCCCGACGGCGGTGCTGACGTAGACGAGCCCGCCCACCATCAGCGGGATGGTCTTGAACTGCAGTACGTTGATCCCGGGCCGCGCGCGCGTCACGTCCGTCGAGATGGACGTCCAGCGCCAGGCGATCTCCAGATCGGTGAAGTTCTCGACGGTGATCTGGTCGAGCGGCAAGTACTTGGTGTTGGCCGGGTCGGCCCCGAAGGCGCGCCACTCGCCGGCAGGCGCCGTCGACTGGGCGCGCAGCGCGAGGGGCGACAGGGTGGCCGCCAGCACGAGGGCCGTCGCACCGGCCGCAACTCGCCGGCGCTGGCGGGAGGCGGTCCCGCGCTCCCGGAATGCGGCGCCGGTCGAATGCGGCTGGGCGTATGCCACGGGCTCCTCGCTTTCTCTGCGGTGTGCCGGCCATCATACGGGGTCACCGTGTGCATCCACACGACGTCTGTCCGCGATTCCGTAGATAAATCTGTCCCGGCCTGAGACTTGCCTTGAGCCGCGGTGACAGGATCCCCACGTATGTCTGTCCTCGTTCTCGGCAACCAACGGTATTCCTGTCCTCATCCGACTACCGGGTCGACTCCATCAAGGTCGCGGGGCGGACTGTGAGCATGATCGTGCTGCTGCCCGGCCGGTTCTGACTCCGCCGCAGACCGACTTCGTGTCCTGGCAAGGATCTGTCGGCCCGGCCGGGCAGCACGCATCCAGATGTTGCCTGGCCGGGAGGGCAGTGACCGAATAGGGGCCTGGCTTGAAAGTCCCGTCACAGTCCTGTCCGCCCGCCCGACCAGACGGCGTCGCCAGCCCGAAAGGGGGCCAGCAACATGTCGAACAGCATCGCGCGTGACGATCCGTCGGTCAAGGTGATCGTCGGCGTCGACACCCACAAGCACGAGCATGTCGCGGTAGCGATCAATGACTTGGGCGCCCGGCTCGCGACGTTCCGGGTGCCGGCGAACGGGGCCGGCTATGCCGACCTGGTGGCGTGGGCACGCACGCTCGGTGACCTCGAAACCTTCGGGATTGAAGGTACCGGTTCCTACGGGGTCGGCCTCGCGCGCTCCGTGCGCCGACAGGGGCTCCACGTCGTCGAGGTCAACCGTTGCGACCGGCGCAAGCGGCGCAACAACGGCAAGAGTGACACGCTCGATGCCGAGGCTGCGGCGCGGTCGGTGCTCGCCGGTGTCGCGACCGCCATGCCGAAAGCTGCGGACGGCGCGGCAGAAATGGTCCGCCAGATCAAGATCGCCCGCGATACGGCCGTCAAGGCCCGCACTACCGCGATGACCACGCTCAAGACGCTGCTCGTCAACGCACCGAGTCGGGTCCGCGAAGCACTCGAGCCGCTCACCGACCAACGGCTCATCGACCGCTGCGCGACCCTCAGACCAGGAGACATCCTCGACCCGACTGCCTCGGTGAAGCATGCGCTACGGGCGCTCGCGGCCCGCTGGCGCACACTTTCGGCCGAGATCGACCGGCACGACGAGTTGCTCGACATCCTCACCAGGGCGGCAGCGCCGACCCTGCGTGAGGCGTTCGGGATTGGTCCCGACTCGGCGGCCGAGATGCTGATCGTTGCCGGCGACAACCCCACCCGGATCCGTTCCGAAGCCGCGTTCGCGAAACTATGTGGCGCCTGTCCGATTCCCGCCTCATCCGGGGTTACGAACCGGCATCGGCTCTTCCGCGGCGGCCACCGCCAAGCCAACGCGGCGCTCTACCGGATCGTGATCATCCGCATGCGCTGGCACCAGCCGACCCTCGACTACGTCCGACGACGCACCGCCGAGGGCTTGTCGAAGAAAGACATCATCCGCTGCCTGAAACGCTTCGTTGCCCGGGAAATCTACCACGCGCTGATCGAAGACCACCAACCCGGTGCGACCTGCGCCAAGGCTGCCTGACGTGGTCGCGCTCTTTGGTGTGTTCGGGGTCAATGCCTTTGGCTTGGCGACGACTATTTCGGCCGGTTCCGATCTGACCGTACGCTGGCCTTGCCGAACCGGGACTCCGACCCGATCCGGAGCGTGTCGTGCGCCGCCGGTCGCTGTCGCCGTCCGGTGCCGGACACCGGTCAGTGAACCCCAACGTCACTTCCCCCGGTCTACGACCGGGGGCCCGGGAGGGCGAGCCGCAGGCGAGTCGATGCCGTTCCCGCGTCAGCGGTCCGTCATCCGCCGCTGGGCGGGGGCCTGGACGATGTCGCGCCCCGCTGCGGCGGCCCACGTAGAGAACCTCTCGGTCATCCGGCCAGTGTTTTCAGTGGCCGGACGAATCCGTCCGGCCACAACCAGCTCTGAAGCCGGCGCGAGCGCCGAGTCATCCGAAGGACCGTAGCGCAGCGGAGGAGGCGCGAAGCGCCTTGACTCGGCGGGAGCAGAGGCTACCTCTCCGCTGTACGGACAACCTGTCTCTGGACGAAAGCCGGTGACGACGCGAGTTGGCATCGGCGATCCGGGTCCTCAACCCTCGTCCTCCCGCGGGAGATGCCCCGCCGTCATCCATGAGCTTTCTGTCCGCTCCACTTCAGATCCAACTCCGCTCGCGGCGGTGTTCACACCCTTTCTTGACATATAGGGGCGTCCTTGCTCTGGGTCGATCTTCTACGAGCTGACGCGCGGCGGCAACCGTTGGAGGGCGTCGGGCATGATGGGCTTGGCGGCGCTGAGCATCGCGGCGATCCGCGGGGTGAGGTTGATCTGCCGTTGGTGAGCCGTCCGACGACTGAGGTTGCCCCGATCTCGTGGACAGGTTAAGGCTTTCGGTTCACGTCATGGTGTGTACATCAACATTGATTCCTGTGGGCGGTGTGGATCCCGTGCGCAGCGCGGGATCCAACGGACTTGTGGGCGCCCGTAGGGCGTCCACAGGCCGGGCACCGTCCACAGCGCCGGCCTGATGGAGCCGTTCGAACTCCAGTGGCGACCGGTAGCCGAGCGCGGAGTGACGCCGCCGCGTGTTGTACCACCCCTCGATGAACTCGAACAACGCCGCCCGTGCTTCGGCGTGCGTTGACAGCGTCGTTCGGTCGAGCAGCTCGCACTCCAGGGTCGCGAAGAAGCTCTCGGCCATCGCATTGTCGAAGCAATCGCCGACCGAACCCATCGATAGCGCGACGCCCCGTTCCCGGCAGCGAGCGCCGAAGGCCAGCGAGGTGTACTGGCAGCCTTGGTCGGAGTGATGGATGACCGCCTCGGGCCGCCGTTGCGCC
The DNA here is from genome assembly GCA_965217045.1 of Vicinamibacterales bacterium. Lineage (GTDB taxonomy): Bacteria > Acidobacteriota > Vicinamibacteria > Vicinamibacterales > UBA8438 > JAAXGX01. Next base: position 714,889 of record OZ244228.1, read on the forward strand.
ACGGCCATCTCCAGCGCCTCGACCACCAGCGCGGTGCGAAGATGCCCCGCCATGGCCCAACCGACGACGCGCCGGCTGAACACGTCGAGGACGATGGCCAGGTACAGGAAGCCGGCCAGGGTCGGGACGTAGGTGATGTCGGCGACCCAGAGCCGGTTCGGCGCGTCCGCCTCGAAGCGCCGCTCGACCCGATCCGGGGCCGGGCGGGCCTGGGCATTCCGGCGTGTCGTGCGAGGGCCGCGGCGCCGGCTCACCCCGGCGACGCCGACGGACCGCATGACCCGGGCGACCCGCTTGTGGCTCACCGCGACACCGCCCTCGGTCAGTTCGGCGTGAATCCGAGGAGCACCATACGTCCCTCGCCTCCGGCCGTGAATCGCCTGGACGCGAGCCCGGAGCTCGGCATCGGCCCGTGCCCGAGCCGACGGAGGACGACGACGCCACGCGTAGTACCCGCTCGGGAAGACACCGAGCACCCGGGCCATCGTGGCGACACGGAAACGAGCCTGATTCGCGCTCATGACCCGGTAGGTCTCCCGGGTCGGGCCTCCCGCGCGAACCAGGCCGTTGCCTTTGCCAATATCTCTCGCTCTTCGCGCAGGCGCCGGTTCTCCCGGCGCAGCCGGCGAAGCTCTTCACGCTCCTCCGTGCGCAGCCCGTCGCTGCGCTCGCCCGCATCGCGGCCCACCTGCGCGACCCAGGTTCGGATCGCCTGGGACGACGGCTCGAACTCGCGAGCCAGGTCCTCCGGCGCACGTCCGGACCGAACCAGGTCGACCATCTGTTGCCGGAACTCCGCCGCGTACGGTGGTCTCGTCTTCGGCATCGCGGATACTCCTTCTCCCCCCAAGAGGATAGGTGTCCACGAAACCGGGGCAACTTCAAGCCGACCCAGGTCGACTTGTAGCCCTTGCTGTCCTTTTTCAAGCCCACGTCACAGTCGGTCGGCAGGTCGTCGAGCATCGCCGGCAAGGTCATGGCCGCCTGCCGGTCGAGGCGCTTGAGGACCTTCGGCCGTTCCTCACCCTTGTTCGGCCGTCCCCGCTTGCGCTTGGGCAGCGGGGGCGTCTTTCCCTTCGCGGCCGGCTTCTCGCGGGCCTCGATGGCCGTCGAGTCGCGGAAGAGGTGACCCACTAACCGGTCGTGGTGGGTGTTGCGGATCAACGCTGCATGCGTGCGCTGGGGCAACTGTGTGTCGGAGAACTCGGCGAAGGCGCGTGAGAAGACCGACTCGCTCGGCACCTCGCTCTTCCGCTCCCAGCCGCAGATCCGCCGCAGCGCCACGTCGGTGACCAAGCGGTCCAGCAGCACGCGCGTCGTCGGCATGTCGTAGACCGCCTTGGCCACGAAGGCTCGCGCCAGTGCCGCGCGGTCCTTGCGCGGACGCCCCGGCACCCGGAAGCACCGGGGAATCCACTACTCGATACGGATGACCTCGAGAGTCTGCACCAACTGCTGCTGTTTCCCGGTCAGCGGACCCAACACGGGCTCCAACTGGGGGAACAGCGCACGCTGGATCGACTGCCAATAGGGGGCGAAGGAACCACGCAGGCAGTTCATGGTTTGTTTGATTGACCGCTCCTGCCTACTACTGTATATTAGCAGACACCACGGATGTGAAACAATGAATCGATGGCCTACAGCGCAGCGTTCACACCCGCCGGATAACGTGTGGGAGGGCTACCTGTCGCTGCCACGACGACCCGGACGCCCGTCACGGCCCCTACCACTACTGGACGCGCAAGGCCCGCGGAAAGACCGTCGGCTTGAAGCTCACCGAAGATGAACTCGTCCTCTACCGGGAGTGGATCGAGAACAACCGTAAACTGGAACGGCTCGTGAAGGAAATGCGCCACCTCTCTTCGCGTGCGCTTGCCCTCATAACCGGCAGGCAGGCTCCATGAACCCCCGTGTCGCCGGCTTCCCGGGCGCGGTCACTGCCATCCTGCGAACGCTGCATCCCGCCCGCTGACCGTCCCTCGCCCCGCCGCCTCCGCCAGGGAAAACTCGGCCGATCACGCGTTTCGCAAGAGGCTCTAAAGACAACGTAATCCGGTCCAAACGGACAGGATTAGTGTGGATGATCACACCGCGGGGCAATCCAGACGGCCCGGGGTCCTGCGCCGGGGGCAATTGCAGACGAGAGGGGAGCGGCCCGGGGGCGGGCCCGTACAATGGGGGTCGCGATGCATCCGCTCGCGGCTGGAGGTGGGACGTGATGTTGCAGAAGTGTGTGCAGACAGGCCTCGCGGCGACGGCGCTGGCGGCGGTCATGACGCTGCCGGCTGAGGCCCAGAACGTCGACTGGCGGCTCCACAACCTCGATCTGGCGGGGAGCCGCTACTCGGACCTCGACCAGATCATGCCGGAAAACGTCGGCGCCCTGACGCCACGCTGGCTCTTCCAGCACGGCGTGATCGACGGCGTCAGCAACCAGACCACGCCCGTGATCGTCGACGGCATCATGTACGTCACCGACGCGCGCGGCAGCGTCTATGCCGTCGACGGCGCCGACGGCCATCTGCTGTGGACCTACGACGTGACCGAGCTGCTCGGCGGGGCGCGTCGCGAGGGCTACATCTTCCGCCACCGCGGCGTCACCTATGAGAACGGCGTCGTCTACAGCGCCGCCGGCTCGTTCATCTTCGCGCTCGATGCCAAGACCGGCGAACCCCTCGAGGGCTTCGGCGAGAACGGCCAGGCGAGCGTGATCCTCGACGTGCTCAGGCTGCGGTACCCGGACGTCGAGACGGCCATCTCGATGGGTTACTGGTTCACGACCGCCCCCCAGATCCACGACGGCGTGATCTATGTCGGGTCGACGCGCAGCGAGAGCTTCATTCCCGGCGGCCACGTGCTGGCGGTCGACGCGCTGACCGGCGAGGTTCTGTGGCACTTCAACACCATTCCGCAGGATGAGAGCGACCAGGGCTGGGATATCGCCGGACCGACCTGGGTCGGCGGCGTGCGCAACGGCGGCGGGATCTGGGAGACGCCCTCCATCGATCCGGAGCTGGGCATGGTCTACGTCGCCGTGGGGAACCCGTTCGGCGACAGCACCAAGCGGGCGGGGATGAACCTGTTCACCGATTCGGTCATCGCGCTCTCGCTCGACGACGGCCGGCTGCAATGGTACTACCAGCTCGTGCACCACGACGTCTGGGACTACGACAACGGCAGCCAGCCGATTCTCTTCGACATGGAGGTCGACGGCGAGCCGGTCAAGGCGCTCGCCCAGGCGAACAAGAACTCGTGGCTCTACATCCTGGACCGCCGGACGGGCGAGCCGATCCATCCGATCGTCGAGACGCCGGTCTCGACGGAGACCGATACGCCCGGCGAGCAGCCCTGGCCCACGCAGCCGATTCCGCACAAGGCGAACGGCGAGCGCATGGAGCCCGTCTCGCCGGTCGTGCCCACCGACATCGCGCCGGAGGAGCTGGAAGGCAAGCGGATCGTCCCGCAGTTCACGCCGCGTGGGCCGGATCAGATCTTCGCGCCGGGCATGGGGGGCGGAGCCAGCTACGCGCCGCTCGCCTACAGCCCGCGAACGGGCCTGCTGTACGTCAATGCGATCGACAGGCCGTTCGGCTCGAGTCGCGAGCCGCGCGGCGTGGTGTCCGCCTACGACCCGACGACGGGCGAGCTCGCCTGGCGTCAGGTCTTCGAAGGCTACGGGCAGTCCGGGCCGGTCGTCACCGCGGGCAATCTGGTCTTCGTCGGCGCGGGCAGCAACGTCGCCGGCTACTTCTACGCCTACGACGCCGTCACCGGCGAGGAGCTCTGGAGGTTCAACACGGGCTCGGGCATCTACGCCGCGCCCGCGGTCTACATGGTGGGCGGCGAGCAGTTCGTGACGGTGGCTTCGGGCGGCGGCGACCGGGGCCGCAGGGGAGGCGATCTGATTCTCAGCTTCGCGCTTCCGCGGCGCTGACGGCGGCATCCGTCGTCCCGCACGGAAAGGGTGCCCGGCGCCGGGACGCTTGGGCGTAGAATGGCATCGATGGCCGGTCGGCGTTGCTCGATGACCGTGAAGTCGGCGCCCGGCCTGCGAGGCGGCGCGCCGTTGTAAAGGAGAGGGACATGACTCAGCGAGTGCTTCTGTCCGTGAGTGCCGTGGCCCTGTTGGCCGCGCTCGGATTCTCCGTGGTTCCGCCGGCGGCTGCCCAGAGCGCCCCGGCGCGGACCGCATGGGGTGATCCGGATCTACAGGGATTCTGGACCAATACCACGACCACGCCGCTCGAGCGGCCCGCCGAGCTGGCCGACCGGGAGTTCCTGACCGAGGAGGAGCGGGCCCAGCGCAATCCGGGCTCGGGCATCTCGGCGTTCAACGCCGGCCCGACCGGTGCCTACAACGACTTCTGGCTCGAGAAGGGCGAGCTCTCCATGCGCACGTCGCTGATCGTCGATCCGCCGGACGGGAAGCTCCCGTCGCCGACGGCGGCGGAGGCGGAGCGGCGTGAGGCGGAACGCACCCGGCTCGGGGACGGGGGCCGTCCGCGCGACTCGTGGGTCGATTTCAGCACCTACAACCGGTGCATCTCGCGCGGCATGCCGAGCGGCATGCTGCCCGGCTTCTACAACCACAACTACCACATCGTCCAGACGCCGGAGCACGTCGTGATTCTGGTCGAGATGGTTCACGAGGCCCGGATCATTCCCCTCGACGGGCGCGCCCATCTGCCCCCGGCGTTCCAGCAGTGGATGGGCGATTCGGTCGGGCGGTGGGAGGGTGACACCCTGGTCGTCGAGACGGTGAACCTGCGGCACGGGGCGAGCGAGGACGGCGGCGTACGGGTGGTCGAGCGCCTGACGCGCACCGACGCCGGGACGATCGACTACCGGATCACGGTGCACGACCCGCGCCTGACGGCGCCCTGGACCGCGCTGGTGCCGATGATGGCCATGGAAGGGGTCCTCTACGAGTACGCCTGCCACGAGGGGAACTACTCGCTCGCGAACATGCTGGCCGGTGCCCGCGCCGACGACCGGGCCGCGGCCGAGGGCTCGCGCTAGGAGGGTTGGTTGGGCAGGATTGGTTGGGCGCCAAGCGGAGCCGCAAGGCGGCGATTGGCGGGCTGGGAGACGAAGCGATGAGCCGAAGAATGCTGCTGTCCGCAGGCGCCGCGGCCGTAGTTGCCGCTTGGGCGCTGTCCGGCGCGGCGCCGGCGGCCGCCCAGGGCGACGTGTCCCCGACGCCGTGGGGTCACCCGGACCTGCAGGGCGTCTGGGACTTCCGCACGATTACGCCGCTCGAGCGGCCGGCGGAGCTGGGCGACCGCGAGTTCCTGACCGCGGAGGAGGTTGCGAGCCTGGAGCAGGAGGTGGTCGACCGGGACGCCCAGCTGCTCAATCGTCCCCCCGAGCGGACGGCGGTCGGCGGTAGCGTCGACCGCCGGGCCGACGGTTCCCCCGGGTTCTACAACAACTTCTGGCTGGACGGCGGCACGCGCACCGTCGGCACGCGGCGCACGTCGCTGGTCGTCGATCCGCCCGACGGGCGGTTGCCGCCGCTGACCGCCAGCGCGCAGCGGCGGGCCGGCGAGACCCTGGCCTACCGGCGGGCGCATCCGGCCGATTCGTGGCTGGATCTGGACGCGGGCGACCGCTGCATCCTTGGCCTGAACGCCGGTCCCCCCATCATGCCGGCGGCGTACAACCAGAACCTGCAGGTCTTCCAGACGCCGGACTACGTCATGCTGCTGACCGAGATGGTCCACACGGTCCGTGTCGTGCCGCTCGACGGCCGGCCGCGGCTGGGCGCCGACATCCGCCAGTGGTCCGGCGATTCGCGCGGCCGCTGGGAGGGCGAGACCCTGGTCGTCGAGACGACGAACTTCGTCACCGACCGCTGGTGGACGTCGTCGAACCCGATGGGCTCGCTCGGTTCCAGCGAGAACCTGCGATTGGTGGAACGGCTGAGGCGGGTCGACGCCGACACGCTCGAGTACGAGTTCACGGTGCACGACCCGCAGACGTGGACGCGCCCGTGGACGGTCTCGATCCCGATGCGGCGCAGCGACCAGCCGCTGTACGAGTACGCCTGCCACGAGGGGAACTACAGCCTGCCGAACATGCTGGCCGGCGAGCGCGCCGCGGAGCGGGCTGCTGCGCAGAAGTAGGAGCCGCAAGGGGGCGGCCGCGATGCCGTTGCTGTTGATCGTGTTCCTGCTCGCCGGCGGTGCGGTCGGGCAGGCTGGCCAGGAACCGGCGGGCAGCGAGAAGCGGCCGGTGGATGCCCGGCTCCTGCAGGCGGCTCATACCGGCGATGCCGCGTCGGTCGGCGAGGCACTGGCCGCCGGCGCCGATGTCGCCGCGGCGGACGACTCCGGCTCGACGGCCCTGACGTACGCGGCGCAACGCGGCTTCGCCGGCATCGTGCGGGAGCTGCTGGCGGCGGGCGCGGACGGCGCCGTCACCGATATCCTCGGCCTCACACCGCTGATACATGCCGCGGGCAACGGCCACGGGGAGGTCGTGGAGGTCCTGCTGCGCGACGCGCCCGGCGCGCTTCACAGCGCGGACGGCGCCGGCCGGACGGCGCTCTCGCACGCCGCTTTCTCCGGGCATGCTGATATCGTCGGCGCCCTCGTGGACGCGGGCGCGGTTCCGGAAGCCAGAGACGGCGGCGGCCTGACGGCGCTGGCCCTGGCCGGGGGGCAGGGCCACGCGGACGTGGTCCGGCTGCTGGTGGCCGCCGGTGCGGACGTCGATGCGCAGGACCGGGATGGCGTGACGGTGCTGATGATGACTGCATCGGCCGACCACCCGGAGGTGGTGGAGGCGCTGGTGGCGAACGGGGTCGCCGTGAACGCTGCCACCTCCACCGGCTCGACGGCGCTGATGGGCGCGGCGTTCGGCGGCGCGTTCGACAGCGTCGGCGTCCTGCTGGCGAGCGATGCCGATGTCGAAGCCGGCGACAGCGACGGGCGGACCGCCCTCATGGCGGCGGCCCTCAACGGTCACGTCGAGGTGGTGCAGGCGCTGCTGCGTGGCGGCGCCGACGCCGCGCGCGAGGACAACTACGGCGGCTCGGCCATTATCTACGCCGCCGCGAACGGCTACCTTGAGATCATGGAGGCGCTGGCGCGTGCCGGCGCCGGCGCGGCCAGCGGCGATGCGTTGGTGCTCGCCGCGCGCGACGGCCACGCGGGCGTCATCGAGGCGTTGCTGGGACAGGGAATTGACGTCGACGCGCGCGACGGCGCCGGCGCGAGCGCGTTGATCGCGACCGCCGCGAGCGGCAGCCTCGAGACCGTCCGGTTCCTGCTGGCGAACGGGGCGGACGTCAACGCCGCCGACGGCACGGGCAGAACGGCGTTGATCGAGGCCGCCGCCGCGGGTCACGTCGCCGCGGTGCGCACCCTGCTGGAGGCGGGAGCCGATCTCGACGCGCGGGACGCACAGGGTCGCACCGCGTGGACCTACGCGGCCTTGGCGAATCACATCGGCGTCGTCCGGTTGTTCCAGGAGCGCGGCCCGCGCCAGCCGCCGCCCGATCCACGCTAGCGTCGACGCCCAGGAAGCCGCGCTGCCCGCGACGCCGCGCGCGACCGCGTTCGGCAGCACGCCCGTCGGGCCGGTCCCGCCCGCGCTGATCGTGCGTGACGGCAACGGCGGCTGACCTCCGCGCGGCCCTCTCCCTATCGCACGGACTCCGCCTCCGCCTTCTCGCGCGCGACTTCCAGCAGGGCCTCGAACCACGCGCTGATCGCGGCCTGCCCCTGCACGACCGGATGGGTCGCCTGTTCGGACCTGCCGGTCCCGTCGTTCTCGCTCATCCGCCGGAACAGGTTGCCGGGCACCATGAACGGGTGGTTCGAGAGCACCACGTCCCAGTGGCCGATCTCGCGGAGCCGCTCGAAGCTGGCGATGTAGGTCTCGTTCCACTCGGGGCCGTAGCTGTAGCCCAGGCCGCCCGGCGTCAGGGCCCGGTAGTGCCGATCGCCGTCCGAGACGATGTACTCCATCGAGAGCGATCCCGGGGTGTGTCCGGGCGTGACGTAGAACTTGAACGCCGAGTCGCCGACCATGATGACCTCGCCGTCCTCGATGGCGCGGTCTCTGGGCGGCGCGCTGTTCGTGGTCCACTGGTAGTACCAGCGGTCCCCGTTGCGCTCGCGCTGCTCCAGGAACTCCCAGTCCGCTTCCGACATGCCGATCGTGGCGCCCGAAACCTCCTGGATCCGGAGCGCTCCGCCGTAGTGATCGTTGTGGGGGTGCGTGATGAACACGTACTCGATCTCTTCGGGATCGAAGCCGAGCTGCCGGACGTTGTCGAGCAGGGTATCGACCGTCTCGGCGCTCGTCGCGTCGATGAGCACCAGCCCGCCGGGCGTGGTGATCAGGTAGGAGCTGACGTGGTCCGTCCCCACGTAGTAGACGTTGTCGAAGACCTGGAACGGAATCTCGACCAGCCAGTCGCCGCGGTCGGCGCTCCACGGTCCGCGTCCCGCCCACCGCTGGTCCTGGCCCAGGGCTGTCGATGCCGCGGCCAGGCCGACGAGCACCACCATGCACGCGTGCTTCATCGTGTCACCTCCGGTCCCGGTTGCTCGTCACCGGGTCATCATCAGAGCACGGCGGCGGACCCCGCAGTGCGCGGCGGGTGGCCGGCGCGGCGCCCGAGCGCCACGTACAGCCTGAGTCCCAGCAGCAGCGCCAGCAGCGCCGCGTAGGCGAGCGGGGGGCGGAGATCCGCCTTGACGAGCCAGATGTAGTGGACGACGCCGGCGCACGCGCTGACGTACACCAGCCGGTGCAGCGCCTGCCAGCGCCGGCCGCCGAGCCGCCGCACCATCGCCTGCGTGGAGGTCAGCGCCAGCGGAATCATCAGGACGAAGCCGGTGAAGCCGGCGGTCACGAAGCGCCGGTCCGTCAGGTCTTCCAGCATCGATCCGAACGCGAAGAAGTGGTCGAGCACGACGTAGGTCAGCAGGTGCAGGCTGCCGTAGAAGAAGGCGAACAGTCCGAGCATCCGGCGCAGCCGGATGACGGCGTTCCAGCCGGTCAGCCGCCGCAGCGGCGTGATCGCGAGCGTGACGAGCAGCAGCCGCAGGGTCCAGTCGCCGGTACGGTGGGTGACGAACTCGATCGGGTTCGCGGTCAGCCCGTCGGTGAACCCGCGCCAGACGAGCAGCCCCAGCGGGATGAGGCAGGCCCCGAACGCGAGGGGCTTCAGCAGCCGCATGGGATGCAGGGGCCGAGCATCCTGCGCGGGCTCCTAGTAGTCGCGCCGCAGGTCCATGCCGGCGTACAGGTGCGCCACCTGATCGGCGTACCCGTTGAACATGCGTGTCTCCTGGCGGAAGAAGCGGCCGATGCGGCGCTCGTTCCTCTGGCTCCAGCGCGGGTGGTCGACGTGCGGATTGACGTTCGCCCAGAAGCCGTACTCGCTGGGGGCCGACACGTTCCATGACGTGCGCGGCTGGTTCTCGACGAACTGGATTCTGACGATCGACTTGATGCTCTTGAAGCCGTACTTCCAGGGCACGACGAGGCGGAGCGGCGCGCCGTTCTGGTTCAGCAGCGTCTTGCCGTACAGGCCGACCGCGAGAATCGTCAGCGGATGCAGCGCCTCGTCCATCCGCAGCGACTCGACGTACGGCCACTGCAGGATCGGCCGCCGCTGTCCGGGCATCTCGCTGGGCCGGAACAGCGTCTCGAAGCGGACGAACCGCGCCCGGGACGTCGGCTCGAAGCGCTCGATCAGGTCGCGGAGCGGAAAGCCGACCCACGGCACGACCATCGACCACGCTTCGACGCAGCGCAGCCGATAGACACGTTCTTCCAGCGCATGAGGCTTGAGGATGTCCTCGAGCGCGTAGTCCGCTTCGGGCACGCCGATATGCCCCTCGACGCGGACGGTCCACGGGCTGGTCCGAAGCTGCCCGGCGTGGCGCGCCGGGTCCTCCTTCTCGGTGCCGAACTCGTAGAAGTTGTTGTAGCTGGTGATGTCGCGGAACGAGTTCCGCTTCTCGTCGGTGCTGAACGGGCTGGGAGCCACCGGCGCCAGCGGCTCCTGCGCGGGCGCGGCGAGCAGCGGACGGCCCGGCGCGCCCGCGGTGGCCGCCGCGAGCGCCGCGCCCGAGGCGGCCTTCAGGAAGTCGCGCCGCCGTAGATAGTCCCGCTCGTCCGTGATCTCGGAGGACCGAACGGCTGGCGTCCGCTTGATGAGCATGGTCTCGATCCTCGGGCTTCGCAGGCCGCTAGCGGGCCGCGGCGGTGGCGCGGGCGCCGGCTAGGGCGTAGTTCCCCTCGTGGCACGCCGACTCGAAGATGCGGTTCTCTCGCGCGTCCCCCAGCGTGAGCGGCGGCCAGCAGCCCGGCCGTCGCCGCAAGCCCGGCAAGATGACGCATCCGAGCGCCTAGAACCCGGCCGGCTGCCGATGCCAGGAGAGGTAGGTCTTCTCGGGCACGAAGTACATGTGCGCCGTGTACCGTCCCGGGGCGCCGTCCTCGCCGTTGTAGTGCAGCAGGTGCAGGTTGTTGACCGGCGGAATCGGCAGGCCGTTGAGCGGTATCGCCGGCCACGAAGTGCCGTCCGCCAGATCCTGCTGCCGGAAGACGTACTCGATGAAGATCAGCTTGCCGGCCGCCTCGCCGTAGATCACGCTCTCATCCCCGATCGCCGTGGCGTGGCGCGTCGACCCCCCGGAGAGATCCCGGTGATGGCGTCCCATGCGCGGGCAGAAGTCGTCCGGAAACTCCTCGCAGGCGTACAGGGAGAACCTGGGCGGCAGGCTCGTGACCGGCGGCAGGGGTCCGGCCGGCAACGTCGGGCCGGCCTTGCCCTCCAGCGGCAGAAAGTGCCACAGCAACAGGTACGCGTTCTCGGCGGCGGCCTCACCGGCGACGAAGTCGACCGTCAGGTGCTGGGGGGCCGGGAAATCCAGTCCCCGCAGGCTCAGATTGCGGAAGCTATTGCCCGCGACCAGATCCGCCTGGCGGACGAGGTACCCGGTCGAGACGACCGCGCCGTCCTCGACGCCGAACAGCGCGCCCTGCGTGTGGGCGCCGCCCCGGATGCGCTTCTCCCAGATCGGCAGCGAATCGGAGCCGTGGGTGTCGCCGCCGTCGTGCTGGCGGAACGTCCACCGGCCGCCCGCGGCATGGAAGACGCCCCGGCCGGCCAGTTCGCCCGCGGCGGGAAAGCCCACCGGCAGCGCGCTCGCTTGCGGCAGCGACGCCAGCAGCGCCGCCCGGTCGGCCGCGGGCTGCTCTGCGATCGCGGCGGCGCCGAGCACGGCCGAAGCGCAGAGCGCCGCTGCGGCGGCCCAGGCCCACGGCCGGAATCGCGCGGCGTTGACCGACGCAGCGAATCTGTTCCGACTCTGAAGTGTGCTCACGATAGTTGCCTCCCGGAAACGCGCCGGCCCGTGTTGCGGTTCGTCCCGGGGCCGGCAGAACAACGGCTGGCGTCATTGTAACCGCCCTGCCTGGCGCGAGTGTCAACTAAGCGCGCCGATTCGGCCGGCTTCGGCGGTAAGATGGGGCGCACGTCGGCGTAGTGAGCGGTGATTGGAGAACGAACATGAACGACATGCGTTTCGCGTTCTCGTGCGCCCTGGCGACCGCCTTCACCGTCGTTTCGCTGGCGCCCCGGCCTGGGGCGGCCCAGGACCGCGCGGGCGGCACGCAGACACCGTCGACGGTCGCGGCCGGCCCGTGGACGGCGCCGCGCACGCCGGACGGCCAGCCGGACCTGCAGGGCGTCTGGCTGAACACGAGTGCGACGCCCTTCGAGCGGCCGCAGGCTCTCGCGGGGAGACAGTTTCTCACCGACGACGAAGTGGCCGAGCTGTCGCGGCGGGCGGATCGGATCTTCAAGCAGAACGACGCGGACCTCGCCATCGGAGACACGTTGTTCCTGACCGCCCTGGCGGACGTCGACGCCTTTCGGAGACGCGGGGCGAACCGCAGCTCCAATTTCATGGTGGAGCGGGAGTTCGACAACCGCACGGCGCAGATCGTGGACCCGCCCGACGGGAAACTGCCGATGCTGATGCCGGCGGCGGTCGAGAGGTGGGCGGCGCTGACCGCCCGGGACGTGGATCCGGCAGGTCCGGAGGACCTCAACACTCGCGCCCGCTGCGTGACGCCGGGGATGCCGCGCATCGGCCCCGGCCCCCGCGGCGACCCGCTGTACGGGTACTACCAGATCTTTCAGTCTCCGGGGTACTTCGTCCTCGTGATGGAGACGAACCACGACGCCCGGATCGTGCGCCTGGACGGGTCGCCGCATCTTTCCCCAGGCATCCGCCAGTGGCACGGAGACTCGGTGGGGCGCTGGGACGGCGACACGCTGGTCATCGACACCGCGAACTTCTCATCCAAGACCAACTACCTCGGAGCCGCCGAGAACCTGCACCTCGTGGAGCGTCTGACCCGTGTCGCGTCCGACACGATCCGCTACGAGGTCACCGTCGACGACCCGACGACCTGGGCGAGGCCGTGGACGGCGGCCGTCCGCCTCAAGCGGCAAGAGGCCGCCATCTACGAGTTTGCGTGCCATGAGGGCAACGCGGGCATCATGCTGGGCATCCTCGGCACCGCGCACGCTTACGGGCCGCGGAACGCGTCGGCATGGGAGAGGCCGGGCGCAGCACGTTGAGGGCCCGGCCGCGACCAGGATGCCCGAGCCGTGGTCTCGGCGCCTACGATACCCAGAGCAGCGCATCTGTCTGAACGCAGGAGGGAAAAAATGACCAGACTAGGCCTCACCGTTGCGGCGATCCTGCTGGCGCTCGCCGTCTGCGCACCTGCGGCCGGCGCCCAGACTCCGTTCGATCCCCCGCGGATGCCCGACGGCAGACCCGACCTTCAGGGCGTGTGGGACTTTCGCACGCTGACGCCGCTGGAGCGCCCCGCGGATCTCGCCGACAAGGCGGTCTACGGAGAAGAAGAGGCCGCCGTGATCGAGGCGCGAGCCGCCGAGCAGAGCGCGGCCGCTCTCGCACCCACCACGGAGCGGCCCGGGCTGCCGGTTGGCGGCGATGTCGGCGCGTACAACAGCTACTGGATGGACCAGGGCGCCAGGATCGTGGAGGACCAGCGCACGTCGCTCATCGTCGATCCACCCGACGGGCGTGTGCCGCCGCTCCAGCCCGGGGCCGAGAACCAGGTCCTCTCGCTCTCCGAAGATGTGGGAGGCGCCCTGCCGGTTCGCGTCCGGTCGGCGGGGATCAGCGCCGACAGCCACGAGGCCCGCGGCCTCGCGGAGCGCTGTATCCTCGGGTTCAACACGGGTCCGCCGATCCTGCCCGGCTTCTACAACCAGAACATCCAGCTCTTTCAGACCGGCGACCACCTGGTCGTTCTCCACGAGATGATTCACGACGCCCGCATCGTGCCGCTCGATGGGCGCGATCATGTGCCCGAGCGCATTCGGCAGTGGATGGGTGATTCCCGCGGCTACTGGGAAGGCGACACCCTCGTGGTCGAGACGAAGAACTTCACCGACAAGGTCGCCAGCTTCAACCCCACGGTTGCGATCGCGGCCGGCACCGGCGCGACCCTGCACCTGACGGAGCGCTTCAGTCTCGTGACCGAGGACACCCTCCGGTACGAGTACACCGTGAACGACCTGACGACCTTCACCCGGCCGTTTAGCGCGGTCCTGTTGATGAAGCGGGGTGGGACGCTGTTCGAGTACGCGTGTCACGAAGGAAACTACGGGCTGTACAACCAGCTGGGCGGAGCGCGCCAGGAGGAGCGGGAGCGCTCCGGCGGCTGAGACGGGCAGGCGGCCCGTCTCCCGGCCGCCCGGGAGGCCGTGGTGGCTTCTTGCCACGGCCTCCCACAAGGTTCCTACTTCTCGTCCCCCTCCGCCGCGCGGGCGCCGGCGAGGATGCCTTCCATGCCGTAGTTGCCCTCGTGGCAGGCGTACTCGTACACCGCATCCTCGGACTTCCTCAGGATCACGAGCGCGGTCCACGAGGACTGCCACGTCGTCGGGTCGGTCACCGTGATTTCGTAGTGCATCGTCTCCGGCCCGACGCGCGTCAGGCGCTCGACGAGATGCAGGTTCTCGGACGCGCCGCGATAGCTGTGCTTGGGATCGAAGTTCGTCGTCTCGATGACCAGCGTGTCGCCGTCCCAGTGGGCGCGCGAGTCGCCGTGCCACTGCCGGATGTTCGTGGGCGCGTGCGGGCGGTCGCCGATCGGAATGACGCGGGAGTCGTGGATCAGCTCGCTGTACAGGACGAGATGGTCGCTCGTCTGGAAGATCTGGTAGTAGCTGTTGTAGCCCGCCCCGAGCCCGCCGACGCGCGGCATCCCGAAGGTGATGCAACGGGACTGCAGGGGCAGGTCCTCCGGACCATCGTAGCTGCGCTGCCGCTGGGCCGCGCGGGCGGCGGCCTGCCGTTCGGCGGCGGCCGGGCTCAAGGCCGGCAACCGTCCGTTGCCTGGACGCGTGATCAGCGACGTGCGGTTGTCGAAGTCGCGCTCCACCATCCAGACGGAGCCGTAGTTGCCCGTTCCGGTACAGCCGGACTCGTGGTCGGTCGCGTCAGCCAGCGCGGCGTTGAAGACGCCGTCGGCGAAGCCCGCGTCGTCGCCGCTCCCGAACAGCCGATCCGCGGCGGCCACGAGCGAAGCCACCTCCTCGTCCGTCAACGATGCCTTCTCCTCGAGCTGCGGGGGACGTTCCAGCGGCGTTGCGCTGTTGTTGGCCCAGACCCCCTGGAGATCGGGCCGGCCGCCGGCCGTGCGCGGAACCGTCCACGCATCGTCGGCCGTCTGGCCGGTCGCGGCGATCGGCGCCAGCAGGAACGACAGGGCAGCAAGCACACACGGTAGAAGCGGTGAGCGTCGACGCATGGACGACCTCCTTCGGAAGGTGGACCGAGTTGATATCCGCACATCATCGCACGGCGCCCAGCGTCTGTCACAGGGCCCGTCACGAGCCGCGCGGCGGCAGCGTGCGGGACGCCCCCCTGTGGCGGGCGGTGGAGCCGGCAACCGGTTGCGCATAGAATGGGGCGGCAACGGCGGGAAGCGGAGCGCGGCCGGCGGCTGATCCGGCCGCAAACACCTAAGGAGAGACAGATGAAGCGTGCAACCATCGTCATGCTCGGACTCGGGCTGCTTGCGATCGGGGTCGTCGGCCTTCACGCCGAACGCGGCGCGTCGGGCCAGGGCGATGACGGCATGATGACGCTGTTCGACGGCTCGAGCCTCGACGGCTGGAACGTCCTCGGCGACGCGAACTGGGAGCTCGCGGACGGCGCGGTGCAGGCCGACAGCGGCAGCGGCTTCCTCGTCACCGGCAAGTCGTACGCCGACTTCGAGCTGACGCTGGAGTTCTGGGTCGACGAGCCCGCGAACAGCGGCATCTTCATTCGCTGCCAGGACCCGCAGTCGGTCCGTGACAACAATTCGTACGAGGTGAACATCTACGACACGCGGGCCGATCAGACGTACCGCACGGGGGGCATCGTGCACTTCGCCGCGCCGTCGAGCGTCATCAACGCGGGCGGGCAGTGGAACACTTACGAGATCCGGGCCGAGGGCACGCGGCTGACGGTCACGCTCAACGGCACGCAGACCGTGGACATGGACGACTCGACGTATGCGGACGGCCCCATCGCGCTGCAGTACGGCCTCGGCGTCGTGAAGTTCCGCAACGTCCGCATCCGCGAGCTGTGAGGCGGAGCGGCCGCGGTCAGGTGCCGCGCGGCCGGCGCCACCAGGACCGGATGCGTCTCGCCGTTTCCGGGCCGGCCAGCGCCGCGCCGCCCCAGAACATGATCTCGGCGAGGACGACGATGACGGTCCCCGCCGCGCCGCGCGCCGCGATGCCGAGCGGGAGAAACGGGACGACCAGCAGGATCGGCCAGAGGGGGAGCGATGCGATCATCAGCACCGTGCCGACCTTGGCCCACCGACTGATCGGCCTCCGCGGCGCGGCGTGCTGAGGCGCGTCGGTCACCGGTCGGTTCGCTTGGCGCCCACGGCGAACCGGCCGGCCGCGCTGCCCCGGAACGTCCCCTGCTCGAGCCACTCGAGCGAGGCCTCGTGCAGGAGCTTGTGCTGCGTCGTCTCCCAGACGGCGAAATGGGTGGCGCACGCTATCTCGACCAGCACCTTGCGCTCCGTGCCGGTCAGATCCGCGTAGAGCTGCCGGTCGGGCTCCAGCAGGAAGTCCTGCTCGCCGACCAGGATCAGGGTCGGCGCCCGCACCCGCGCGGCGTACTCGCGGTTCCAGCCCCACGCGCCGGCCGAGGTGCGGACCCGCATCACGCCGTGCGGCGGCCCCCAGACCGAGCCGAGCTGATCGTAGGCCATCACGGTCTGCCAGATGACCTCCTGAATCCCCGGATCGATCTGGTCGTCGCAGGCGACGGTCGAGCGCCAGCGCCCGTTCTCCAGCCTCTCCCGGGTCTGCAGGCGCATCGGCGCCTCGCCGGCCGGCAGCTTCGCCGGCGGCGCCGACGGCTGGTCCGGCCGGTAGCCCGGGGCGAACAGCACGAGCTTGTCGACGACGTCGGGGTGGCGCGCCGCGAACCCCGCGGTGCGCGGGCCGCCCGCGGACCAGCCGATCAGGCTCACTGCATCGACGCCCCGCAGCTCACGGATGTACTCCACGACGCGGCCGATCTCGTCCCAGTCCGACTGGCTCGTCGTCAGCCCGTGCGGGTAGCGCGGCTCGCAGTCGCGCGCCAGCGGGTTGGGCGTGACCAGCGCGCGGTTGTCGGCGTCCATATTGCACGGGTCGTCCATCGCCGGCCGCGGTGACAACCCGTAGCCGGTCTGGTCCATCGCGAAAGTGTCGTAGCCGGCGGCCGCGAGATGCTCCATCCACGAGTAGTCCTTGTACGGCAGGTCGTAGTCCGGCACCGACGGTATGGACCCGCCGTGGACGAACAGCACCGCCTTGCCGTGCGGCCGCTCCCCGGCCGCGATGCGCGCGGCCAGGTCGCGGCTCAGCTTCTCGCGGAGGAACAGGCCGACCCGCTCGCCCTGGTTCGTGGGCACCGTCGACGTGTGCGGCACGAAGCGATCGACGGTCACGAAGACGTCGTCGGCGGCGCCGAGCCCGGTCCCCGCGAACGCCGCCGAGGCGAGCATCGCCGCCAACAGTGCGCCCGCGCGCCGTCCCGATCCGAGCGTTCCTGGCATTCCCGGCATGGCCTGCTCCCTCCTGCGATGGCTTCGCCGTCAATGATGCCCGAGAACGCGAGCCGGGTGCGGCGTTTATCCCGCGGGGCGCCGCCGGGATTGGTGGGATAATGTACCGGACCCGCCGTCGGCGCGGGGCACGCGGCGACGGCATTCGGGAGGGAGCAGCATGCAGACCGGTCGCAGAGCGTTCGTCAGGACCCTCGCTGCGGGGGGCGCCGCCGCGGGTGTGGTGCGCGCGGCAGCCGCGCAGCCGGCCCGCGCGGAGGGCATCGAGGCGTTCGCTTTCGACGCCTACGGGACGCTGTTCGACGTCTTCTCGGTGACGGCGCTGTGCGAGGAGCTGTTTCCTGGGCAGGGCGACCTGCTGGCGCAGCGCTGGCGTGCCAAGCAGCTCCAGTACAGCCTGCTGCGCAGCCTCATGGGCCGGCACCGCGACTTCTGGCTGGTCACGGAGGACGCGCTGGTCTACGCGGCCCGCAGCCTCGGTCTGGATCTCACCACCCAGCGCCGCGAGCGGCTGATGGAGGCGTACCTGTCGCTGGCGGCGTTCCCCGACGTGCCGCCCGGTCTCGAGGCCCTGCGGAATCGGGGCCTGCGGCTGGCGATTCTCTCCAACGGGGAGCCCCGGATGCTGGAGGCGGCGGCCCGCAGCGCGGGCATCGACCACCTGCTCCACACGATCATCAGCGTCGAGCAGATCAAGATCTTCAAGGTCAGCCCGCGCGTCTACAACCTCGGGCTGGAGCGTCTCGGGGTCGGCCGGTCGGCGCTGGGGTTCGTCTCGTCCAACTCGTGGGACATCAACGGCGCGGCCTCGGCGGGGCTGAGCACGTTCTGGATTCAGCGCGCGGCCGCCGAGCCGCCGGAGGAGCTCGGGTTCGCGGCGAATCACGTGGTGGCGGCGATCACCGATCTGGCGCCGCTCGTGGGAGGCTAGCAAGGCGGCCGGCCGGGCTGCGCCGGACGTGCGCGGCGGGGCGTCGAGAGGAAATCAGGAGGTGCGCGATGGGTCGTGTCACATTGTCACAGGTAGTGGTTGCGCTGGTCGGGTTGGTCGTGCTGGTCGGCGTTTCGGCCCGGCCGTCGCTCGCGCAGGTCGCGCTGACCGGCGCGCGCGTGATCGACGGTAGCGGCGGGGACCCAATCGAGGGGGCCACGGTGCTCATCGGCGACGGCCGGATCCAGGCGGTCGGCGCGGCGGGCGACGTGTCGATTCCGGACGGGGCGGACCGCGTCGACGTCTCCGGCAAGACCATCATCCCGGGGCTGATCAACGCCCATGCGCATCTGAACGACGGCGACCCCGCGCTGCCGCTCTACGACCAGTTGCTCGGGCAGCTCCGGCTCTACGCCGACTACGGCGTGACCACCATTTACACGCTGGGCGACGACGGCGTCGAGAGCGTGCGGGTGCGCGACGAGCAGGCGCGCGGCGAACGCCTCGATCGGGCGCGGCTGTACGTCTCCGGCCCGAACGTGGTCGCCGAAACGGCGGAGGAGGCCCGGCAGAGCATCGACCGCGTCGCGGACATGGGCGTGAACATCATCAAGACCCGCCTCAACGCCCAGCCGGGCGACATGACGCCGGAGGTGTACGGGGCGCTGATCGACCAGGCCCACCGGCGGGACCTGCGCGTCGCGGCGCACCTCATCGACCTGGACGACGCCAAGGGGCTGCTGGCCGCCGGCATGGATGTGGTGGCGCACAGCGTGCGCGACCAGGACGTCGACGCGGAGCTCATCTCCGAGCTGGTCCGCCGCGACGTCGGCTACATCCCGACCCTGACGCGCTGCCTTTCGGTCTTCCTGTACGAGACGACACCGGCGTTCTTCGAGGACCCGTTCTTCCTGCGGGGCGCCGGCGCCTACCGGTCGGACATGGAGGAGGTCCGCGACCCGGCCACCCACGAGCGGGTACGTAACAGCGAGACGGCCCAGGTCACCAAGCGGATGCTGGAACAGGCCAAGCGCAACATCAAGCTCCTGACGGACGCCGGCGTGACCATCGCCATGGGCACCGACAGCGGCACGTCGCTCGGCCGCTGGCAGGGCTACTTCGAGCACGTGGAGCTCGAGATGATGGTCGAGTCCGGCATGACCCCGATGCAGGCGCTGGTCGCCGCCACGGGCAACGGCGCGCGGGTCATGCACCTCGACGAGCTGGGCACGCTCGAGCCCGGCAAGTGGGCCGACCTGGTCGTCCTGAACGCCAACCCGCTGGACGACATCACCAACACGCGCCAGATCGACTCCGTGTGGATTGCCGGGCGGAGGTTGGGGGAGTAGCCGAAGGGCGCCAGAGGTCGTCGGAAGCGTCGGCCGGTCGCCGGCTGGCTGCAACTGTGAGGGGGTCGCGCGCGTATACTGAACCGTTGAGGCGCGTCGCGAGCGCGCCACGGGCGGCGGAGGGCGCGTGCGAGTCGGTGTATACGTCGATACGGAGAACATCACCAGGAACGGGGGGCGCAGCCTGCGCTACGACGTGCTGCGGGAGTTCGCCTGCCGCGACGGGGCGGACGCCCTGCGGCTGAACTCGTATACCTCGTTCGACGAGGATCGGGCCGAGACGGACGATACCTACCAGCGCAACGTGGAGAGCTTCCACGAGGCGCTGCGCGACTTCGGCTACAAGGTGATCGTCAAGCCGGTCAAGTGGTACGTCAACGAGGACGGCAAACGGTTCGGCAAGGCCAACAGCGACCTGGATATGGCGGTCGACGTGCTGCTGGAGGCGCGCAACATCGACCGGGTGCTGCTGGCCACCGGCGACGGGGACTTCGCCAAGGTGGCGCGGGCCCTCCAGAACATGGGCTGCCGTGTCGAGGTCGTGGCGTTCGACAACGTGTCCGGCGACCTCCGCCGGGAGGCGGACCTGTTCGTCTCCGGCTACCTGATTCCGGGACTGCTGCCGGGCGAGTCGAAGGGACCCGACTGGGGCCGGGAGGGATCGCGCGTGCGCGGCCTGTGCCACTGGTACGACGCGGTCAAGGGCTTCGGCTTCATCCGCTACCTGAAGTCGTTCGCCGGCCCGCTGTGGGTGACCGACACCACGCGTGAGGACTCGCCCTACGCGTCGACCTTCGTGCACAGCAGCGAGCTGCAGAAGGCCGGCGTGAATGCGGGGTACCTGCCGAGCCGGCGGATGATTCTGGAGTTCGCGCTGCGGCCGTCGCCGACCAAGCCGGGCGAGCTGACGGCCCAGGACATCGCGCTCGTGCCCAAGACCCAGGGCCGGGATCCGCGCCTGGTGACGGCGGCGAGCCGCGGCTACGGGAACGCCGAGCCGGCGCAGAGCCGTGCGGGCTGATCGCCGCACCACCCCGCTGAGCGCCACCATGCCGCCCGCGCGACAGCCGACCACACGCCCCGTTCTCCTGTTCTCGATCGTCGGCCTGGTGCTCGCCGGGGGACTCGCCGGCGCCTCGCTCGCGGGCTCGTCAGCGGCGGCGCCGGCCGCTGGGCAGGCTGCGGGCGCGCCGCGCACGCCCTGGGGCGATCCCGATCTCCAGGGCATGTGGATCAGCAGCGCGCTGGTCACGGTGCCGTTCGAACGGCCCGCGGACCTCGGCACGCGCGCGGTGCTGACCGCAGCGGAGCTCGCGGCGCGTAATGCGGCCGCCGCCGCCCGGGTTCGGCCGCGGCTGGTTCCGGCGCCCGGCTTCGGCGAGCGGCGGCCGGCGCCTCCGCTCGCCTCGCTCGTGGTCGAGCCCCCGAACGGGCGGCTGCCGCCGATGACGGACGACGGCGCGCGCCGGGCGGAGGCGTGGCGGACGAAGGCGGCGCCCGCCTACGCCCACGCCGGCCCGGAGGACCTGCGGCCCTACGACCGCTGCATCAGCCGCGGCGTCCTGGGATCCGCCTTCCCGAACATCTACTCGTCGGCCATGTGGATCCTGCAGTCGCCGGGACTCGTGTTCATCCATCACGAGATGATTCACGAGACCCGGATGATTCCTCTCGACGGCCGTCCGCACATCGCCCCCGGCATCCGGCAGTGGATGGGCGACTCGCGCGGGCGCTGGGAAGGGGAGACGCTCGTGGTGGAGACCACGAACTTCAACGGACGCACCGGCTCGTACGCCCGCAACGGCAACGGCAATCCGACGAGCACCGCGCTGCGGCTCGTCGAGCGCTTCAGTCTGGCCGGCGCCGGCACGCTCGACTACGAGGTGCAGGTGGACGACCCGCGGACGTGGACGCGGCCCTGGATGGTCGCGTTCCCGCTCGAGCGCGATCCCGACTACCTGTTCTTCGAGTACGCCTGCCACGAGGCGAACTACGCGCTGGTGAACATCCTGAGCGCCGTGCGGGCGGCGGAGCGCCGCGGCGGCAGGCCATAGCGAGCGGCTCGGTCGGCCGGCGGCGTGCCGGCCAGGGCTAGGGTCCGCTCAGCGCCCCTTCGGCGACCGGCTCCGCATGAGCCGGTTGTCCTACCGGGCGGCTTCCGCCGCCGCCTCCACGGCGCGGCCGCCGCTCAGAATGCCGGTCATGCTGTAGTTGCCCTCGTGGCAGGAGTACTCGACCAGCTCGTACTGCGAGTCGTCCCGGTCGAACCGGAACATGGCGGTCCACGGACGCGTCCAGACCTTGGGATCGTCGATCGTGAACTCGTACTGCAGCGTCATGGGACCCACCCGCGTGAACCGCTCGGTCAGCGTGAGCTCGTCGCTGGACGAGGCCCAGACGGGCCGCCCGATCGACGCGATGCGGCCGTCGAAGTTGGTCGTCTCGATCACGAGGGTGTCGCCCTCCCAGCGGCCCTGCGGATCGCCCAGCCACAGATCGAGTTCCGATCCGAGCCGTGGGCGCTCCGTGGTGGGGATGATGCGCGTCTCGTGGATCATTTCCTTCGTGATGGCCACGTAGCCGGGTCCCTGCACGATCTGCAGGCCGTTGTTGTAGACGGTCGGGATCATCATCCCGGGGATGCCGCGCGTGAGGCAGCGGGCGGCCGGGCGCACGTTCTCGGGGCCGGCGTAGGGGCGCGACTCGTAGTTGCCCAGCACCTGCTCGTAGAGCGCCTGCCCGTACTCGGTGCGGCCGGGCAGGCGCCCGTCCGGCGGGTCGACGATCATCGCCACCTGGGTGGAGACGGCCGCATGACCGTAGCTCAGCGTCACGTCGCGCCACTCCCGGTCGTAGCCCCAGATGCTGCCCAGGGTGCCGTCCTCCCGCCGCGCGATCGCCTCCTCGGGGGTCAGCTCGTCGGCTTCGACGTCCAGCGGGCGCTCGAGCGGGATGCCGTGCGACGGGTTCCCGGTCCAGATGCCCTGCAGATCGGGCTCGCCCCACGATGTGTGCGGGACGTCGTACGCCTCCTGCGCGTCGCTCGTGCGGATGGCGGCGGCCAGCTCGCTGCCGACGCCGGCGAAGCCGGCCTCGACCATTGCGATGCGCACGTTGTCGGGGCCGCTGAGGAACGCGCGCTTCGCCGCGGTGCGCGCGTTCTCCGGCACCGTCGGCTCCTCCTCGAAGCGGACGCCCTGCCGGCGCAGGCCGGGCGCCTCGGCGTCGAGGTCGGGCACCACGAAGCCGAGGTGGTCGATGGCCCGGCCGCGCGTCGAGGCCGGCGCCGCGCCCTGCGGATGGGCCGCGACCAGCAGCAGGACGTCGCCGAACGCCAGGCCGTCCAGGCGGCCCTTCAGCGTGGCCGGCTCACCGCCCATGACGTCGCGGTACCAGGCGAGGGTGGCTTCAGGGTCGGTCGCGCTGAGGTGGATATGGTGGAAGCCGAGTCGCTCCGCATCCTCGACCAACTCGATGCGCGTTCCCCACGGGTCGAAGATGAAGGCGATCTTGAACAGCCCGGGGACGTCCCGCACCATCGATCCGTCGTCGAAGCGCTGCAGGCGAACGCCGGTGCCGCGCACGCCGATGGCCTCGAACTCGGCCATCTTGGCTGTCAGATCCGGGTACGAGAAACCGATGTGGTTCACGCCGGTGCCCTGGCTGCCGCCCGTGGTCGCCTGCGGGACGAACACGAGCTCCACGCCATCGCACGCGGCGGCGTCGTCGCGGTCGGCGACCGGCTCGCATCCCAGGTGCTCCGCGTACCATTCGACGCCCCTGGCCGGGCTCGACGCCGTGATGTGCACGTGGTGGTAGTCGGCCGCGAAGGCGGCGCCCGGCGCCGCGGCGAGCGTCGCGGCGGCCGCGAGTGCGAGAGCGGCTCGATTCGAGTGCATCGGGATACCTCCTGCGCCTCCACCCGGACACGTTCCCGCCGGTGGCCATATGATCCCCAGGGTGGAATCCATGCCGGGGGTGATGAAGCTGCGTATCGGAAGGCAGGGTAGCACAGTCGGCCGCCCGTTGGCGGGCGCGACCCGGGCCGCGCTGTGGCGCGCGGCGGGCCGTGCGGCGCTGGCGGTCTGCCTGGCCGCGTCAGGCGCCACCGGGACGCTCCGGGCACAGGCCCGGGGCGGTTCCCCGGCCGCCGCCGCGGTGTCCGTCGACCCTCTGCCGGGCCAGGTCGCGCCGGCCGCGGCAGGCTTCGACGCGGCGCTCGCGGCGGCCATCGACGGGCCACCACCGCCGGCCCCGCCCGCCGTGATGAACCGCGATGCGTCCGGCCGGACCACCGTGCGCGCCATCCGCCTGGCGGCGGGGATCCGGCTGGACGGCGCGCTCGACGAGGAGGTTTATCGCGTCGTGCCGCCGATCACGGACTTTCTGCAGCAGGTGCCGGTGGAAGGGGCGCCGGCCTCGGAGCGGACGGAAGCCTGGATTCTGTTCGACGACACGAACGTCTACGTGTCGGCGCGCGTGCACGACTCGGCGCCCGAGAGCGAGTGGGTCGCCAACGAGATGCGGCGGGACACGAACCAGCTGCGCCAGAACGACACCTTCACGGTCTTCTTCGACACGTTCTACGACCGGCGCAACGGGTTCAACTTCTACACCAACCCGCTCGGCGCGCGCGCCGACCAGCAGTTCACGAACGAGGGCAACCCCAACGGCGACTGGAATCCGGTGTGGGACGTCCGGACGGGACGCTTCGACGGGGGCTGGACGGTGGAGATGGAGATACCGTTCAAGACGCTCCGCTACCGGTCGGGCTCCCCCCAACTGTGGGGGGTGCAGATGCGCCGCTCCGTGCGCCGCAAGAACGAGTGGACGTACCTCACGCGGATCCCGATCTCGGCCGGCGGCGGCCAGGGCGCGGCAGGCATTTTCCGCGTCTCGGCGGCCGCCACGCTCGTGGGGCTCGAGCCGCCGAGCGCCAGCCGGCTCCTAGAGATCAAGCCCTACGCCATCGGCGGGCTGGCGACCGACCGCTACTCGATTCCGATCCGTGACAACGAGGGCAGCGCGGCGGTCGGCGCCGACGTCAAGCTGGGGATCACGCAGAACCTGACGGCGGACTTCACCTACAACACCGACTTCGCCCAGGTGGAGGTGGACGAGCAGCAGGTGAACCTGACGCGCTTCAGCCTCTTCTTTCCCGAGAAGCGGGAGTTCTTCCTCGAAGGCCGCGGCATCTTCGGGTTCGCCCGCCCCGGCGTGGGAGCCGGCAGCCCCGGCCAGCCCAACGACGTGCCGACCCTCTTCTACAGCCGGCGGATCGGCCTGGAGGGTGACGCCGAGCGGGTGCCGGTCGTGGTGCCGATCCACGGCGGGGCGCGGATGACGGGCAAGGCGGGCGCGTTCGATGTGGGCGCGCTCAGCATCCAGACGGAGGCGTCGCCCGAGGCGCGCACCGCGTCCACGAACTTCACGGTGCTCCGCATCCGGCGGGACCTCCTGCGGCGCAGCAGCGTCGGTGCCATCTTCACGAACCGGTCGGTCTCGCTCGTCGGCCCCGGCGCGAGCCAGGCGTACGGCGTCGACGGCACGTTCTCGTTTTACGAGAGCCTCGACTTCGTGACCTACTACGCGCGCACCCGGACGCCGCTGGGCGCGGGCAGGGACGCCAGCTACCAGGGCCGCTTCGACTACGGCGGAGACCGTTACGGCCTCACTGTCAACCACCTCGTCGTGGAGGAGCACTTCCTGCCCGAGATCGGCTTCCTGCAGCGGGACAACTACCGCCGCACCAACCTGTCCGGCCGGTTCAGCCCGCGGCCGCGGGCGAGCGAGCTCGTCCGGCGCTACTCGCTGGAGGCGGGCGTCGACTACTTCACGACGGCCGACCGCGGACTCGTCGAGACGCGCGAGCGCACGCTGGACTTCTCGACCGAGTTCCACAACAGCGACCAGCTCGAGGTCAATCTGACGAACTCTTACGAGCTGCTGCAGGCGCCGTTCCGGATCTCCCGGGACGTCGTGCTCCCGGCGGGCGGCTACGGGTTCACGGCAGGCACCGTGGCCTACACGCTCGGCGGTCAGCGCCGGACCAGCGGCGGCCTGGCGCTGACGGCCGGCAGCTTCTGGAGCGGCGACATCCGCACGCTCGAGTACCGGCAGGGCCGCATCAACGTGCTGAACCAGTTCTCGATCGAGCCGACGATCTCGTTCAACGACATCGACCTGCCGGAAGGGGACTTCATCACCACCCTGGTCAGCACCCGCCTCAACTACGCGTTCAACCCGCGCATGTTCCTCAGCGGGCTCGTGCAGTACAGCTCGAGCACCGACCGCTGGAGCAACAACCTGCGCTTGCGTTGGGAGTACAGTCCGGGCAGCGAGCTGTTCGTGGTATACACGGAGGAGCGCGACCTGGAGGCGCTGCGGCCGAGCCGCTACACCGGGCTGCGCAACCGCGGCTTCGTGGTGAAGTTCAACCGGCTGTTCCAGTTGTAGCCGGCCGGAGACGGGAGAGAATGGCGATGGACATGGCGCTCTAGATCCTCCAAGGGTTGCTGGCGCTGCTGTTCCTGGCGGCGGGCGGCATGAAGCTGTTCGCGCAGGACCGCTACCGCGAGCAGGTCGGGCGCCAGAACCCGGACCTGGAGCTCGGGCTCTCGCGCGGACTCGTCACGTTCATCGGCCTGAGTGAGGTCGCGGGCGCGCTCGGGTTCGTGCTGCCGGCGGGCACCAGCGTGCTGCCCGCGTTGACCCCGCTGGCCGCGGCGGGGCTGGCCGTGGTCATGATTCTGGCGATTCGCTTTCACCTGCGGCGGCGGGAGCCCATGGTGGCGCCCGCCGCCCTGCTGGTGTTGTGTGCGGTCGTGGCGGTCGGCCGGGGACTGGGCTGACCGGGACGTTGCAGGAGAGGAGCCTCCAAATGAAGATACGCTCGACATTCGCGCGCCTGGGGCTGCTGGTGGGCCTCCCGGCGATTCTGCTCTCGGTCACGGCGGCGAACGCCCAGCGCGAGGTGGACTGGGACGCCGTGGAGATCGCGACGCATCACGTGCGCGGGACGGTGCACTACGTCTCCGGCCGCGGCGGCAACATCGGCCTGTCGGTGGGCGACGACGGCGTCCTCATGGTGGACGATCAGTTCGGCCCGCTCACCGATCGGATCGTGGAGGCGATTCGCGGGATCTCCAACGGCGACATCCGCTTCGTCATCAACACCCACGTGCACGGGGATCACGTGGGGGGCAACGAGAACCTCGGCCGCATGGGCATCCTGATCATGGCGCAGGACCGCGTACGGCTGCGGCTGGCCGAGCGGCTGCCCGCGGTGGCCCTGCCGACCGTCACCTACAGCGAGGACGTCACCGTCCACCTGAACGGCGAGGAAGTGCACATCTTCCCCGTGCCGGCCTCGCACACGGACGGCGACAGCGTCATCCACTTCAAGGATTCCGACGTGATGGTCGTGGGCGACGTGTTCCGCACGGTCGCCTTCCCGGTGATCGACCGCAACAACGGCGGGAGCCTACCGGGTACCATCGACACGCTCGGCATCATCGCCGGGCGGGCGGGGCCCGACACGCTGATCGTGCCGGGGCACGGCGAGGTGACCACGCGGGAGGACGTCGTCGAGTTCCGCGACATGGTGATCGACGTGGCCGGCCAGGTGGAGGAACTCGTCGGGCAGGGGATGACCTACGAGCAGGTGGCGGCAGCCGGGGCGACGGCGGCCTACGAAGCGAAGTGGGGCGACCCCGAGCGCTTTCTGACCGCGGTGTATGCGGAGCTCGGCGGCGAGGGGTGAAGCCGGACGCGGGCTGTCGAACGCGGTAACCTCGGGCAAGAGGCGGGGGAGTGGCTGATGATGACCAGAGGGCAAGCGGGCAGGTTCAGCGGCCGGTCGGCGGTCGGGTTGTGCGCCGCGCTGGGGGTGGTGGTGTTCCCCCTCGCGGCGGCCGGACAGGCCGCGCCGCGCGAGGCGGTGACGTTCACGAAGGACATCGCCCTGATCCTGCAGCGGAGCTGTCAGCGCTGCCATCGGCCGAACTCGCTGGCCCCGATGTCGTTGATCGACTACGACGAGGTGCGTCCCTGGGCGCGGTCCATCAAGCATCGCACCGGGCTGCGGGACAAGCCGGGGGCCATGCCGCCGTGGTACGTCGAGAAGCACATCGGCATCCAGCAGTTCAAGAACGACCCGTCGCTGAGTGACGAGGAGATCAAGAAGATCGCGGCGTGGGCCGACGCCGGCGCCCCGCAGGGCGATCCGGCCGACATGCCGCTGCCCGTGGCGTTCATCGACGTGGACGAATGGGAGATCGGGCAGCCCGATCTGATCGTGTCGTCGCCCAGCGTCGAGGTGAAGGCCGAGGCGCCCGACTGGTGGGGTCCGCACGGCGAGTCGCCGAGCGGGTTGACCGAGGATCGCTACGTCGCGGCGCTCGAGTTCAAGGAGGTCACCGAGTCGCGGACGGGCGCCGCGCGCGACACGGTGGGCGCGCTGTTCGTGATCCACCACGCGGTGCTGGGCGTCGTCGATCCGGGCGCGGAGAAGACCGTCCAGGAGCGCCAGCGGCTCGGCGGCTGGCCGACCCACGAGGTGGGGCGCAACGCCGACGTCTTCGATCCCGAGGCGGGCCGACTGATGCCGGCCGGAGCGACCGTGGTGTTTCCCAATGGCCATCTGCACTCCAACGGCGCGGACACGACAGCCCGGCTGGACGTCGGCTTCAAGTTCCACCCGCGGGGGTACGAGCCGACGGTGAGGGAGCAGGGCATAAGCTGGGCGAGCGTGGATCTCGACCTCGAGCCGATGGATCCCGACCAGGAGATCGACATCTACTTCACGGCGCCGAGGCATCTGAAGATGACCATCTTCGAGCCCCACATGCACGCGGCCGGCGTGCGGATGTGCCTGGAGGCCATCTGGGGCCAGATGCGGGAGACGCTCAACTGCGTGGGGTACGACCACAGCTGGGTCCGGGTCTATACCTACGCGGACGACGCGGCGCCGCTCCTGCCAAAGGGCACTATCCTGCGCCTGGTCGGCTACTTCAACAACTCGCCCACGAATCTCAACGTGCCGGATCCGCGGAACTGGTCCGGGGCGGGCATGCGTTCGGTCGACCAGATGCTCATCAACCTGGCGCGCGGCATCTATCTGACCGACGAGCAGTTCAGCGAGGAGCTTGCCGGCCGGCGGGAGCGGCTCGGGATCGGGACGGGAGACAACGTGGTCGGCTGCCCGCTCTGCGGACTGGACGATCCGCTCGGCGCCGACGCTGGCGACCAGTAGGAGGCGAGCATGCGGATGACCGCCCTGCATCGCCGGCCGTCGGAATCCGGCCGGGCGTACGTTGTCCTGCTCGCGGCGGTCTTGCTGGGCGCCGGCATCGAGGGCGGCGCCCAGCCGCGGTACCTGGTCGGGCAGGAGGTCATGCCCGCTTACGAGGGCTGGGAGCGCAACGCCGACGGCTCCTTCGACCTCGTCTTCGGGACCATGAACCGGAACTGGCAGGAGGAGATCGACATCCCGCTCGGCCCCGCCAACAACGTCGAGCCGGGCGGGCTCGATCAGGGCCAGCCGACGCACTTTCTGCCCAGGCGCAACCGGTTCCTTTTCCGCGTGCGGGTGCCGGCGGATTTCGGAGACAACGAGGTGGTGTGGACGCTGACGAGCCCCAACGGCGAGACGAAGCGGGCCTACGCCACGCTCCACCCCGACTACTACATCGACGACCTCGTCCTGCAGCGGAACAACGGCGCGCCGGCCGCCGACGAGCTCCTCGTCAACCAGACTCCGGTGCTCGTGGTCGAGGGAGCGACCACGAGACGTGTCGCAGCGGGGCAGGCGCTGACGTTGACGGCCCGTGTCGACGATGACGGCCTGCTGACACCCGCCGCCCTCCCGCCGACCGATCCGGAAAGGCCTGGGCGGGTCACCAAGAACGCGGCCCGGGGGCTGCGGCTCGCCTGGTTCGTGTATCGCGGCGCGGGCGAGGTCGCCTTCGAGCCGAAGCAGTTCCGGGCATGGGAGGACACCCGGGAAGGCTCGGACTCGCCCTGGGCGCCTGGTTGGCAGGTGCCGCCGGTCCCGCCGGACAAGACGTGGGAGGTTCGGGTCACGTTCAGCGACCCCGGCACCTACGTCCTGCGGTGCCAGGCGCACGACGGCGGGCTCACGGCGACGGAGGATGTGACCGTCGTGGTCCACCGGTAGCGGGGCGGCGCCGGTTCGAGAGGTATGTATCGTGAGGTCGAAGGCGAGGAAGACGAAAAGCATCGCGGCGGTCGCGCTGGCCGGGTTCTGCGTCCTGGCGGGGGGGGCGGCGGCCGCTCAATCGGCGGACTTCGAGCCGCCCCGCCTGGCGAACGGCAAGCCCGACCTGAACGGCATCTGGCAGGCGTTGAACGCGGCGCACTACGACGTGGAGCCACACATCGCCAGGCCGGCGCTGCAGCTGCGGCAGGGCCCTCGGAGCCTGCTCCCGGACGTTCCGGTGCTGCGGCTGGGCGCGGTCGGCGCCGTGCCGGGCAGCATGGGGGTCATCGAGGGCGGCGGCCGGATTCCGTACACGCCGGAGGCGCGAGCCCTGCAGGAAGAGAACCAGGCCAACTGGATCGACCGCGACCCGGAGATCAAGTGCTACATGCCGGGGGTCCCCCGCGCCACCTACATGCCGTTTCCGTTCCGGATCCTGCAGAACGAGGGCAACATCTTCATCGCCTACGAGTTCGCCGGGGCGGTCCGCGATATCTATCTGACGGACGTGGGGCCGGCCGAGACCGACTCGTGGATGGGCCAGTCCGTGGGCCATTGGGAAGGCGACACGCTGGTGGTCGAGGTGACCGGGCAGAACGATCGTACCTGGTTCGACCGCGCGGGCAATCATCACACCAACCAGTTGCGGGTCGTCGAGCGCTACACGCTGATCGGTCCCGACCACATCCGGTACCAGGCGACGGTGGAGGATCCCAACGTCTTCACGGAGCCCTGGACCATCGGCATGCCGCTCTATCGCCGGATCGAGCCGGGCGCGCGGCTGATGGCCTTCAAGTGCGTCGAGTTCGTCGAGGAGCTGCTCTTCGGCGACCTCCGCCGGAACCCGCTGCCGCGCTAGACGGCCGACGACGATGTCCGAGCAGCTCGAGGAGGTCCAGATGCGCATCTCAATCCGACACAGCCTCGCGGCCCGCGTGGCGCTCGCGCTCGGTCTGCTGATCGCGGCGGCCGGCGCGGTCGACGCGCAGGAGATTCCCCGCACCGCCAGCGGGCGTCCGGACCTGTCGGGCACCTACGACACGGCGACCCTGACGCCGCTCGAGCGCCCCGCCGAGCTCGGCGACCGCCTGACGCTGACGGAGGAGGAAGCCGCGGCGCTCGCCGCGGGCGAGCCGGTGGCGCTCGCCGCGGTGTTCGGCATCCCGCGCGACCGGAACGTCGAGAGCGCCCCGCCGAGCGAGGCGCCGCCGGTGGGCGGCGACGGGTCGGTCGGCGCCGCCGGCAGCGTCGGCGGCTACAACACCTTCTGGATGGACCGCGGCAGCTCGGCGTTCCGGATCGACGGCCAGTGGCGGACGTCGATCATCGTCGACCCGCCGAACGGCCGTCGGCCGCCGCTGACGCCCGCGGCGCAGGCGCGCAGGGCCGAGCTGGCCCCATTCCTCCGACCGAACACCGGTACTGCGTGGTGGCTTGTTGAGAACGGACTCGATGCGCCCGGCCCCTACGACGACCCGGAGATCCGGCCGCTCGCGGAACGCTGCCTGCTCGGGTTCGGGTCGACCTCCGGACCGCCGATGCTGCCGGTGCTCTACAACAACCTGAAGCGCATCGTGCAGACCGAAGACCACGTCATGATCCTGGCCGAGATGGTGCATGACGCGCGCATCGTCCGGATGAACGACGAGCACGCGCCGCCCGCAATCCGCAACTGGCTCGGTGACTCGGTCGGGCGTTGGGAAGGCGATACGCTCGTCGTCGACACCACGAACTTCGCCGACACGCCCGCGCTGAGCGGGGCGTCACGAAACCTGCACGTCGTGGAGCGCTTCACGCGGATCGACGTCGGCACGCTGCTCTACCAGTTCACGGTCGACGACCCGACGGTCTGGACCGCGTCGTGGAGCGGCGAGTACATCTGGCCCGCCACTCGCGACCGGGTCTACGAGTACGCTTGTCACGAGGCTAACTACTCGTTCCGAGGCATCCTGGCCGGCGCGCGGGTTCTCGAGCAGGACGTCCGCGAAGGACGGGTGCCCGAGCCGCCCCGCTAGCCGGATCAGCCGACCGGCGAGAGCATCGGATTGGAACACGGCAAGAGAGAAGACAGCATCGGAGGCCTACGCCATGCACGCGAAGCCGCGCCGTTCGTCATGCATCACGTTCTGCCTGCTCGTCGCGGCCCTGCTCGCGATTGTCGCGACCAGCGTCCCGGCCGTCGCGCACCACGCCTTCGGCGCCGAGTTCGACCCGAACCGGCCGGTTCTCCTCCGGGGTCCGATCGTCCGGGTGGAATGGGTCAACCCCCATACCTGGATACACCTGGAGGTGACCAACGACGACGGCACCAAGGAAGTGTGGATGGTCGAGGGAGGCACGCCCAACACGCTGCTGCGACGCGGCCTGCGCCGGGACTACGTCCAGCCGGGCACGGTGGTGGTTGTCGACGGCTACCAGAGCAAGGACCGCGCGGCCCGGGCCAATGCTCGCGATCTGACGTTCGAGGACGGGCGAAAGTTCTTCATGGGCTCGTCCGGCACCGGTGCGCCGTACGACAACGAGCAGCGGCCGCGGTAGCGGAGCTGCCGGCCGTTCGGCGACCGGCCGTCTGGAAGAGGGAATCGAGATTGCGATGCACAACGAGTTCACGGCGGTACTCGAGCGCGACGGCGATTGGTACATCGCGTACTCTCCCGAGATTCCCGGAGCCAACGGTCAAGGCAGGACGAGGGAAGAGGCCCGTCGAGACCTCGCCGACGCAATCGCGTTGATCCTGGCCGATCGTCGAGAAGACGGACTGCGGGGCCTGCCGGCGGATGCGGAACGCGCAACCGTAACCGTGAAGTGAAGCGGCATGCCCTGCTGCGTCATTTGCGTAGGCATGGCTGCTTCTTGAAGCGAGAGGGCAGTGCTCACTCGCTCTGGGCCAACCCGGAAAGTGGCGTTGTCGAGGCCATACCCCGTCACGTCGAGATATCCGATCGTCTTGTCCGCAAGGTCTGTCGTCGGCTGTCTATTCCGGAGCTCGGCCAAGCCGATGGCTGAGGAGACGGGCTGATTCGTCCTGACTCGTCGGTTACTACGCCCCGAGCATCCCTCCGCGACTACGGATTCAGCGCTGGTTTCAATCTGGACTTGAGTTCATTCTCCAGCTCTCTCGCCCGTGCCGCGTTACCAGAAACCTGATGTCGAAACGAGCAGCGCTCGGTGATGTACTGGTGGCAGGCGGCCTTGGCATCCCGTGGGTGCGTTATCCGATCACGTGAAATGAACTGGACACGGGCCAGGAAGAGGTACAGCGCGAACATGTTGACGATTTGCCCGGAGCAGTGATCCTGGAGTCGCTTTCGCAGGTTTCCCCCGCCGTTCCTGCCGGCCATGCCGACGTAGACGACCTCGTTGGTATCGTAGACAACGTAGACGCCAGGGGAAGCCGGGATCTCGCTCCAGTTCACGTCACGGAAGCTGACCGAATCAGACAGTGCAGTGATACTCTTCTCCAAGACATTACCTCGCATTCCGTGGCCGCAGTACTTGCACTTCCGCCTGGAACAACAGCAGACGCGGCGGGCACGACTGCCGAAAGCGGCTCTCACGATGGCGATCGTCAGGGCGTCGCCCGCGCTCGATCTCTATATGGTCGGGTCTGTCAGCACTCGATGACCTGTACGTGACCCTGGGAGCCGTACTCCAGGATCTTGATGTCACGTGTCGCCAGCACGTACCCAAACGCACGCGCCGTGGCGATGATGATGCGATCCGCTGGATCGCGCGGCGGCCTCCCTGGCAGGCTGGTCGATGAGACCAGCACGGATATCGGCATCGCGGCCTGCGCTACCGAAGGCAACTCGCAGAAGCGTTGGAACCAGAGGTCTGGGTCGAGCGCCAGCGCGATCTTCTCCTTCGCCAGCGATCGTTGTGGGCGGTCCAGATAACAGCGCAGGTATCGAGCAGGAAGTCGGTCACGTGGCCGTTACCGCGATGCGTTCCAGTCTTCGTCGATCGGGTCCGTCAGATTCGTACCGGGCGATATCGTTATGGTGTCCTTCAGCGCGCCAAAGATGTCTGCGAAAGAACCGCTACGCTCGGCCGTGGTCGACTCGCTGCCAGCATCGGGGTCAGGCACATCCGGTACCGCCTTCCGAAATGCGAGCCTGCGTTTCTCCATGTCGACTCTCTCAGTCTCGTATCCCGCCGCCAGCCACGCCTTCGTCATGACCCAGTTGCTGGGGTTGTTGGACCACAATGCGCGGTGTTTGAGGGCTGCCGGGGGCAGCGGCGCACCGATGACGCGCTCGATTTCGCCGAAAGTCATGGCCACATGTGCAAGTCCTGAAGCACGCAGGTGAGATTCGAGCGGGGTGTACTTGCTGCTCATGATGACGTGTGCCTCCGTGGAGGATGTGGCGCCTCGCGGCGGCCGCATGATGATGAAACCCCCAGTTCCGTCGCACCTCCATCGCGGCGCCCGGCCGCGGTTCTGGTCTCGTCGGGTTGCTCGGTCCGACAGGATATCAGAGAGCAAAGGGTGTGTGTAACTAGGTGTGTATAAGTGTCTGATATGGCTGGTTCACGACCGGCGCCGCACGGTGACCGGGAGGCCGTTGAAGGCGGCGTTGCCGCTGAGCGTGTCCAGGTGGCGCTCGCTCGTCACGTCGTTGACGCTCGCGCCGGCGTGCTCGCGGGCGACGCCGAGGCGGATACCTTCACGGTCGTGCCCCCAGCCGTGGGGGAGGCTGACGACGCCCGGCCGGACGGCGTCGGTCACCTCGACCGGGACCGTGATGCTGCCGGCTTCCGACTTGACGTCGGCGACGTCGCCGCTCGCGAGCCGACGCGGCGCCGCGTCGTCCGGATGCAGCAGCAGCGTGCAGCGGTCCCGGCCCTTCACGAGGCGCGGGCTGTTGTGCAGCCAGGAGTTGTTGCTTCGCATCTGACGCCTCCCGATCAGCGTCAGATCGTCGTTGGTCCGCCGCCCGGCATCGGCGCGGAGCCGTGTCCGCGCCTCGCGCACGAAATCCTCCGGGGCGAGGTCGATGAGGCCGTCGGGCGTGGCGACGCGGCTGGCGATGCGGCCCGGTTGGAGCGGGTCCAGGTCGACGCCGTGCGGCGCTGCGCGGAGTCTGGGCAGCGAGAGCCTGTACGGTCCGAGACGCAGCAGCAGGTCGAGGATGCGGTCCGGCGTGAGCTGCGCGAAGGCGCGGATGGCCGCCGGGCGGAGGGGGCGCGGGGCGAACAGCCGGCCGGCCAACTCGGCCAGGATCTCCCAGTCGTGACGTTCTCCCGGCGCCAGGGGCAGTACGGGCGCCGCGTACTTCGCGACGTTGCGGACGGCGAATACGTTGAGCGCCAGGTCGTAGTGCGGACGGGCCAGCGGCGGCGCGGGCGGCAGCAGGACGTGCGCGTGGCGCGTCGTCTCGTTGAGGTAGGGGTCGACTGCTACTACGTGCTCCAGGCCGCCCAGCGCCCGGTCGAGGCGGCGCCCGTTGGGGGCCGACAGTACGGGGTTGCCGGCCACGGTGATCAGCGCGCGGACCGACTGCGGTCCGGCGGCATCGATCTCGTCCGCGAGCGCGGCCACCGGCAGCTCGCCGGTGAACTCCGGCAGACGCAGTGCGCCGCCCCGCCAGCGGTCGAAGGTGCCGCGCAGGCCCAGGCGGGAGAGGACGCCGACCGCGTCGACGGCCGGCGTCGTCAGTAGCAGCCCGCCTTCCTCGTCGAGGCGCCCCGTCACCAGGTTGAGCGCCTGCAGCAACCAGACCGCGAGCGTGCCGTGGCGCTGCGTGCAGAGCCCCACGCGGCCGTAGCCGGCCGCGCGTCTCGCGGCCGCGAAGCCGGTCGCCAGTCGGCGTATCGCGGGCGCGGGGATCCCGGTCCGTTGCGCCACTCGCTCGGGTGGGAGCGCCCCGACGAGGGCGGCCAGCGCGTCGAGTCGCTTGACGCGCCCGGCCAGCCGGCCGAGGTTCGTCCGCCGCTCGGCGAAGATGACGTGCAGCAGGGCCGCGAGCAGCAGGGCGTCGGTGCCCGGCCGGATGGCGAGATGCTCGTCGGCCGCCGCGGCAGTCTCCGTGCGGCGCGGGTCGACGACGACCACGCGGCCGCCCCTGGCCCGGACGGCGGCGAGGCGCCGCCGAACGTCGGGCGCGCTCATCAGGCTGCCGTTGGAGACCAGGGGATTCGCGCCGAGGATGAGGAAGAAGTCGGTCCGGTCGACGTCCGGCACCGGAATCAGCGCGAAGTGTCCGAACATGCGTAGCGCGGTCAGCATCTGCGGCAGCTGGTCGGCCGAGCTGGCCGAGTAGACGTTGCGGGTCCGCAGAGCACGGGTGAACGGCAGCAGGTGGGTCATCAACCCGAGGTTGTGGGCGACCGGGTTGCCGTAGTAGACGGCGACGGCATCGCGGCCGTGGAGGCGGCGTACGCGCGCGAGCCCCGCCGCGGCGTGCTCCAGCGCCTCTTCCCACGAGGCCTCGCGCCACGTTCTGCCTGCACGGATCAGCGGCGCGCGGATACGGTCGGGATCGCGGTGCAGATCGGCGAGGGCCGCCGCCTTGGGGCAGATGTAGCCGCGGCTGAAGGGATCGTCCGGGTCGCCGCGGACCGAGCGGACGCGCTCGCCGTCGATCTCCACCAGCACGCCGCACATCGCCTCGCAGAGCGGGCACGTCGAGACGCGCGTTCCAGGCGGCTGGCTCATGTGGACAAGCGACGCTGACTGGCACTATCGTAACGGCATCGAATTCCTGGCCGCTCGTCCGTCGGGCGGCAGATCGCAGCTCCCGGGCGGCCCGGGAGCGGAACTGGAGACATTGCAGATGCAACGCGATACCCGGCAGCACGGCTGGCGCAGTGCGGCGTGCGGCGCCGCGCTCGCGGCGCTGGCTGCAACGGGGTGCGTCAGCTCTGAGCCTGCCGCGCCCGCTTCCGATGACGCCGTGGAAGCGCCCGCGGCAGTGCCGGAGGTGCGCGGCGCCCACGAGGCGTTCGACAACCCGCAGGAGACGTTCACCGACGAGCGTGGGCTGCACGTTGAGGGCCTCCCGGTTGACTTTCCGGCGCGGCGCTACCCGGCCTCGGCGGACTTTCCGACGGGACCGGCGCTGGGCGAGCGCCTCCCGGATTTCACGCTGGCCAACCAGCACGGCGAGCCAATCGACTTCCACGCCGACCGGGACGGACACGCGGCCGTCGTCGTGTTCTACCGCTCGGCGGTGTGGTGACCCTACTGCCAGACGCAGCTGGTCGAGCTGCAGCGACAACTGGAAGACTTCGAGGCGGCGGGCTTCAAGATCTACGGCGTCAGCTACGACTCGGTTTCCGAGCTGGCGGCGTTCTGCGACCAGCACGGCATCGAGTACGACCTGCTGGCCGATGATGACTCGACGGTCATCGAGCAGTTCGGCATCCTGAACACCCTCATCGAGCAGGAAGGGCCGCTGGCCGACCGCTTCTACGGGCTCCCGTTTCCGGGCACGTACGTCGTGGACGAAGACGGCGTGGTGACCGAGAAGTTCTTCAACAAGCACTACGCCACCCGGACCTCGGCGGGCACGATCCTCGACTCGGCCCTCGGACGCGCTCTGCGCCACGAGGAGGCGCCAGACGCGGCCCATGGCGACCAGCGGGCCAGGTTCGCCGCCTTTCTGTCGGATCCGAAACTCACGCTTGAGGTGGCGAGCACGCTCAACGTGCGCATCGAGGTGGAGGAGGGCTTCCACGTCTACGCGGAGCCCCTGCCCGACGACTACTACCCGACCACGGTGCGCGTCGAGCCCGTCAGCGGCCTGGAGATCGGGGAGGCTGTCTACCCCCCCACGATGCCGATGCGCTTCGACGCGCTGGACGTGATGTTGAACGTCTACGAAGGGGCGGCCGACATCGCGATTCCGGTCACGGCGATGGCGGAACTCTTTGAGGAGGGCCGGGAGACGGTCGATCTGGACGTCGTCGTCGACTATCAGGTGTGCAGCGACACGGTGTGCTATCTGCCGGAGGAGGCCCGGCTCTCGCTCTCCGCGCCCATCTCGGGTCTGCTGGGGCGCTGAGCCGCGAAAACCGGGCCGGAAATAGTCACCTGCCGGCTCCGATTGCCGCCCAACCAACCCCCCAGGAGTCCGCGCCGTTCTACGGCGCAGACTCCTGGGGGCGGCGGAGGAGCCAGGGTATCAGCATCGCCGCCGCGGCCAGCAGCAGGAGCGTCCCCGAGAGGGGCCGGGTGAACAGGACCGCGACGTCGCCCTCGGCGATCGCGAGCGCCCGCCGCAGTTGCTGCTCGGCCAGCGGGCCGAGGATGAGGCCGATGACGGCAGGCGCCACCGGCACCTCCAGGCGCCGCATGGCGAAGCCGACCAGCCCAATCACGTACATCAGCCCCACGTCGAACAGCGACCCGTTCAGGCTGTAGGTGCCGACCGTGGCGAACAGCACGATGCCCGCTGACAGCAGCGGTCTCGGAATGGTCAGTAGCCGCGCCCACACCGGCGCCAGGGGCAGATTGAGGACGAGCAGCATGACGTTGCCGACGTAGAGGCTCGCAATCAGCCCCCACACCAGCTCCGGCTGCGAGGCGAAGAGGAGCGGCCCGGGCTGCAGGTTGTGCTGCTGGAACGCCGCCAGCATGATCGCGGCCGTGGCGGAGGTGGGCAGCCCCAGGGTGAGCAGCGGCACGAGCACGCCGGCCGCCGACGCGTTGTTGGCGGCTTCCGGGCCGGCCACGCCCTCGATGGCGCCCTGGCCGAACTCCTCGGGATGGCGCGAGAGCCTCTTCTCCATCCAGTAGGAGAGGAACGTCGGGATCTCGGCGCCGCCGATCGGCAGCGCCCCGAGTGGGAACCCCACGCAGGCGCCGCGCAGCCAGGGCTTCCAGGAGCGGCGGAGATCGGCGCGCGTCATCCACGTCCAGCCGCTCACGTGCGTCGCCTGCGCGGCGGCCGCGGGGGTGGCCGCCATCAGCAGCACCTCGCCGACGGCGAAGAGGCCGATCACCACGACCACGACGTCGATGCCGTCGAGCAGGTTGGGGATGCCGAAGGTGTAGCGGGCCTGGCCGGTCTGCAGGTCGATGCCGACCAGTCCCAGGGCGAGGCCGAACAGCAGGCTCGCGAGCCCGCGCAGCGGCGAGGCGCCCAGGACCGACGAGACCGTCGCGAACGCGACCACGATCAGCGCGAAGTACTCGGCCGGACCGAACCGGAGCGCGATCTCCGCCAGCGCCGGCGCGGCCAGGGTCAGGCCGACAATGCCGAGGGTGCCGGCCACGAACGAGCCGACGGCAGCCGTGGCCAGCGCCGCGGACGCCCGCCCGGCCAGCGCCATCCGGTGGCCGTCGATGGCCGTGATGATGGCGCCGCTCTCGCCCGGCGTGTTCATGAGAATCGACGTGGTCGATCCCCCGTACATGGCGCCGGCGTACACCCCGGCGAACATGATGAACGCCCCCACCGGGCCGAGCTGGAACGTAACGGGCAGCAGCAGCGCCACCGTCAGGGCGGGTCCGATGCCGGGCAGGATGCCGACGACGGTTCCCAGCACGACCCCGACGAACGCCCACAGCAGGTTTCCGTCCTGGAGGATGACCGCGAATCCCTGCAGGAGCGCCGAGGTCGATTCCATCGGATGGGCTCCTAGCCCGAAATCGTCGCCTGCGGCTCCGATTGCCGCCCAACCAACCCTCCGGGAGTCCGCAGCCTTCTACGACGCAGACAACTGTACTGTAGTCTGGACAAAGCGTTCTACGGCGGCCGGGCGCGGGGAATGGAGGGCCGAATCGATGCAGGTCTTCGAGAGCAGCCGGGCGCGGGAGACGGATTGCAGGCGGCGGGCGCAACTGCAGCACGGTATCCACCGATTCAGCCTCGGGCCGCCGGCAGCCGCGGGCCTGCTGGCTCTGCTCGTTGTTGGCATCGTGACGGGCCGCGCGCAGGGCACGCAGGGGGGCGAGCCGGCCCGGGAAACCATCGTCTACAGCAGCATCCAGCCGGCCAACTGGGATCTCTACCTCTTCGAGGGCCCGGGGTCGCAGCCGCGGAGGCTGACGACCGACCCGGGTCTCGACTACAACGGCGCGATCTCCCCCGACGGGCGCTGGGTCGTGTTCACCTCCGAGCGCAGCGGGAATCCGGATCTGTACGTGCTCGATCTGCGGAGTCACCGGGCGCCGCGGCCGTTGATCGAGAGCCCGGCGATGGAGGACGCGGTGGCCTTTTCGCCGGACGGCCGGCGGCTGCTCTTCGTCGGCACGCGCGACGGCAATGCGGACATCTTCGCGATCCCGTTCCAGCCCGGGAAATCGTCCGACGCCGCCCAGGCGACGAACCTGACGCGGCACGCCGCGGGCGACTACAACCCGGCCTTCTCGCCCGACGGCACGCGGATTGTCTTTTCCAGCAGCCGCGACACGTCGGTGTCGACGAGCACCGCGCCAGGTCCGCCCGCGACCTACCTGGCCAGCGAGCTGTACGTGATGCAGTCGGACGGGAGCGGCGTGCGGCGACTCACGCGGCACGAGAGCTGGGACGGAGCGCCGGCGTGGACGCCTGACGGACGGGCGGTCGTCTTCTATTCGCAGCGCGACGGCGAGCCCCGAATCTACCGCACCGGCATCGACGGCGCCGCGCCCGAGACGATCTCGGCGGCGGGGGAGGCGGCGCTGTCCCCGGCCTTCGGTCCCGGGGGGCGGCTCGCCTTCGCCGCGCGCCGCGACGATCGCTGGACCATCGTCACCACCCGGCCCGACGGGTCCGACCTGCGGGTCGAGAGCGACACCGCGCGCGACTACTGGGCCCCGGCATACGACCCGGTCTCGGGCCGCCTGCTGGCGCACGGAACGGGACCGCTCGAACCGGAGTCCCGGTTCGAGAGCGACACGCCCGGGGCGTTTCGCATCCACCGGCCGCTCCCTGTCGACCTGCCGGACCGCCGCGTGTCCCTGATTGGAGTCCGGGGCTACCTGCCGGCGATCGATCCCACGTCCGGAGAGGTCGCCACGAGCGAGGCGTTCGCGCGCCTCGTGGCGTCCCGGACGGACGGTACCGGGAAGCGCGTGATCTTCGACCGGGCCGGGGCGGACAGATATCGGGGTCCCGACTCCGCTTGGGGGCCTTCCTGGTCGAAGGACGGCCGGTGGCTGGCGTTCGCGGTCGGGCCGCCGTTCGCGTCCGGCAATGCGGACGTCGACATCTGGAAGATTCGCAGCGATGCCAGCGGCGCGGCGAACCTGACCCCGGACTCGGTCACGAACGAGGCGTTCCCGGACTTCTCCCCGGACGGCCGTCGGATCGTCTTCCGCAGCATGCGCGACGGGAACGCCGAGATCTACCTGATGAACGCCGACGGCACCGGCCCGCGCCGCTTGACGCGGCACGAGGCGACCGACACGATGCCGGCGTTCTCCTCCGCCGGCGACCGTGTCGCGTTCACGTCCTTCCGGGACGGGAACTTCGAGATCTACACCATCGCGTTCGGCGCGGACGGCGAGCCGGGCCCGCCGGAACGGCTTACCCGGAACCCTGGCCACGACATGCACCCCAAGTTCTCTCCGGACGACGAGTGGGTGCTCTTCACGTCCCAGCGGGGCGAGTTCAACGACGAGCTGCCGCTGTTGCGGGTCGTCTTCCAACCGCAGCCGTACGGCGAGCTGCACGCCATCCGTCTGGCGGACAGGACGGTTGTCCGGTTGACCCACAACAAGTGGGAGGACGGTCCCGCGGCCTGGGTCAGGAACGTGCCCGGCCTGGAGTGATGCTCCCGCCTCGCCGCGGCGGATCTCCGGCGCGGCGCCGAGCGCGGGCGCCGGCTCGCGGATTCGCACCGAAGGTAGCGGGCCTCAGGCGCCGCGGGTCGCGACCCTGGGCGCCTGGAGCCCGCTACGGACCGGCCGGCGCGGAATGCTCCGCGCCGGGACGAGCGCTACAGGGCGCGCTCGAAGAGGGCGAGCAGGCGGCTCCATGCCCGCTCCGCCTGGGCCTCGTGGTACACGAGCGTATCGGGTGGGCACCAGCCGTGCAGCGCACCGTCGTACACCTCGATCTCCGCCGGCAGTCCGGCCTTGGCGAACGTATCGCGCAGGACGTCTTTCGCCTCGGGCTGGGCCTCGTCGTCGTTGTCCGCGATGGCGAACAGGTAGTGCGCCGTCATCTGCGGCACCAGGAGGTGCGGGCTGTTCGGCTGGTCGGTCACCAGGCCGCCGCCGTGGAACGACGCGCCGGCGCCGATGCGGTCCGGCACCGCGGCCGCCGTGCGCATGGTGATCGGGCCGCCCATGCAGTAGCCCATGGTGCCCATCTTCCGGTTGTTGTCGACCGACGGCTGGCTGTCGAGGAAGCTCACGAATGCCTTGGCGTCCCGCATGTGGGTTTCCGCGTTCAGGGTTCCCATCAGCGGCCTGAGCGTGCCGCCCACTGCCGCGAAGTCGCGGCTCTCCACGATGGGCGCGCGCTGCGACCGGTAGTACTGGTTGACCACCAGCACCGAGTAGCCGGACTCCGCGAGCCGCTTGGCCATCTGCCGCTTCGCGGGCCGCAGGCCGAAGGCGTCCGGCCAGATCAGGACGCCGGGATGGGTGCCGCTCGCGGGATGCACGAAGTAGCTGTCGCACACGCCGTCGGGGGTCGTGACGTCGATCTCGGCCTCGGTCACATCCTGGGCGTTCGCCGGCCGCGGCAGCAGGATCGCCAGCCCCGCCCCGGCCGATACGGCCCCGAACTGCCGCCGTGTCAGCTTCTTGGCCTCCAGGTACCTGGTGATGTCGGCATCGGTTCGTTCATCGCACATTTCTGTCTCCTTGCTGGAAGGAACCCTTCCTGGGCCGTCGGTTTCGTTCTAGCCGGCCATGATTCTACGTGAAAACCGCTCTATCTTGGCGTCGCAAGGACACCCGCGTCTTGTCCGGGCCACGCATGTCAGAAGAGCAGCGATTCGACGAACCCGGCGGGCAGGGCCAGGCCCAGGCCGCGGGAGAAGGCGGCGTAGACGGTCACCGCGAGCAGCACGGCCACCACGCCGTCGCGCAGCGGGCGGCTTGCGGAGAATGCGCGCGCGACGAGCCAGAACTGCAGGCTCGCGGCCGCGATGAAGCCGGCGCGGCCGACCAGCGCGAGAAACAACAGGCCGGCGAGCGCCAGCCACCCCAGTGTGCCGGATCGCGGGAGGGCGGCCGTTTGCCGGTCATCGTGCCCGCGCCCGCGCAGGGTCGGCGCGACCAGGGCGCCGCCCACCAGCACCAGGCCCAGCGCGACGCCGTACGGCACGGTGCGCGGCCCGATGCGGTCGTAGCCGAAGCCGGTATCGATCCCGAACACGCCCGCGACGAGCACGAGACCCAGAACGATGGCGCTGCCGCCGAGCAGCAGGTCGGAACGGGCGGTCATTGGGCCAGCCCGATCGAGGCGAGCACGGCGGCCGCGCGGGTGCGCTCCTCGTCCAGGAACGTCTCGAATGCGGGACCCGCGAGGTACAGATCGATCCAGTCGTTCCGCGCGAGGGTCGCCTGCCACGCCGGCGACCGGTGCAGCGCGTCGATCCGCGCCGTCAGCGCGGCGCGCCGCTCGTCCGACAGGTGCGGCGCGCCGACGACGCCGCGCCAGTTGGTGAGCGTCAGGTCGACCCCCTGCTCCCGGAAGGTCGGGATGGCGCGGCCCGGGAGGCGTTCGGCACTCGAGATGGCCAGTGCCCGCAGGCGGCCCGCGTCGATCAGGGGCGCCAGCTCGCTGACGCCGTTGATCCCCGCGGCCACCTGGCTGCCCAGGATCGAGGCGATCGACTCGCCCCCGCCGGAATGCGGCACGTAGTTGATCGTGGTCGGGTCCATGCCGACTCGTGCCGCCAGCAGGCCGGCCAGCATGTGGTCGGTGCCGCCGGCCGATCCGCCCGCGATCGCGAGCGCCCCGGGGCTGCGCTTCCAGGCGTCCAGAAAGGCGTCGAGCCCGTCGTACGGGGAGTCGTCGGGGACCACCAGGACCTCGTAGTCGCCGGTCAGCCTGGCAATCGGCGTCGTCTCCTCCAGCGTCACGGCCGAGCGGTTCGTGAGCACCGCGCCGACCATGATGAGACCGGTCACCAGCAGCACGTCGCCGCGACCCGCGTTGTTGTTGACGAATTGCGCCAGGCCGATGGTGCCGCCGGCCCCCGCGACGTTCACCACCCGGACGCCGCCGCCGGCTGCGCCGTCCTGCAGCGCGGCCTGCATGGCGCGCGCCGTCTGATCCCAGCCGCCGCCGGGGGAGGCCGGCGCCAGGAGCGTCAGCACCTCCGGCGCCGTGCCGGTCTGGCCCGCGCACGCCAGCGCGGTGGCGAGCAGGCCTGTGCAGAGCAGTCGCATTGCTACGACCTCGCCTCCAGCGCGCAGCGGACGAGCGCGCAGACACGGTACAGGCCGTGCACGAACTTGCTGTACGGCAGCAGCAGGAAGAACCCCGCGACGGCGCCGAGGTGCACGCCCAGCAGCGTGCCCATCGCCGCCGACTCGCGTGCCCCCAGCAGCAGGAACCCGGTGAGGCTGGTCTCGAAGAGGAGGACCAGCAACACCAGATCCATGCCGAGCTGCGCCCGATCCTGCCGCTCCGGCGAGCGGCGCAGCTTCATCCACAGCAGGCCGGCCGGGCCGACCAGCAGGCCCGCGCCGCCGACCGAGCCCAGCAGCACCGGCACGCTCGACAGGGGATACGGCGCCGGCCACCCCATGACGTTGTGATAGAACGCCGCCACCGAGGTGGCGGCAAAGCAGAGCAGGAACCCGTAGAACGTGCAGTGATGCCACCCGCGGCGGAACGCGCCCCCATCCGGGTCGCCGTCGGCTAGGTGGCGGAGCGTCAGGACGTCCCGCGCCGCCTGCCGCAGGGCGCCCCTGCCCCGCGCCGCCCCCGCGCCGCCGAAATCGCGCCAGCAGCGGCGCAGCCCGACCAGCAGGGCAGCCGCCGCGAACGAGGCCAACGCGCCGAACAGGCCGACCATCGCGGTATGCGGCATGACCTGATAGAAGGCGCCCTGCTCGTCGCCGTGCGGCGCGAGGAAGGCGTCGCCGCCGGCCACCAAGGCCAATGCCAGCGCGAAGAGCAGAGGAGCGACAGCCGCGCCCAGCAGGAGCGAGAGCCCGCTGCGCTCGAAGAGCGCGCCCGGCGCGGCCGGCCAGGCATAGGTCCGGTACGACGCGCGGCGCAGGGCGGCGAGCGTGCGTGGCTGGTCGA
Organism: Vicinamibacterales bacterium; assembly: GCA_965217045.1. GTDB lineage: Bacteria > Acidobacteriota > Vicinamibacteria > Vicinamibacterales > UBA8438 > JAAXGX01. The sequence continues at coordinate 759,667 of OZ244228.1, forward strand.
CCCCGAAGGGGTGCGGCGGGGCATACTGGCAGACGTCCAAGCACTCGCCGCAGTCGTGGCAGAGGTTGGCCAGGTAGCGGAGATCCCGTTCGCCGAAGTCGAGCCGCCGCTCGATGGCGGGAAACACCGGGCAGAGTCCCTCGCAGTAGCGGCAGGCGTTGCAGATGCGGGCCGCATGTCGCCCTTCCCGGACGAGCGGGAGAGGCAGCCCCGCGGCCGGCGCCCCACTCCTAGTTGCGGGCACGGCGCGCCGCCTCCTCGCCGGCCTTGCGGCCGAACACGGTGCCGATCGACATGCCGAGCCCCGCCAGGTATCCCTGCCCGAGGATGTTGCCGGCCATGATCTCGCCCGCCGCGAACAGGTTGTCCGCCGGCGTCCCGTCCTCCCAGATGATCCGCGCACGCTCGTCGACCGCCACCCCGAGGTACGTGAAGGTGATGCCGGGACGGAGCGGATAGGCGCAGAACGGCGGATGGTCTATCCGCCGCGCCCAGTGGCTCTTCGGCAGCGTCAGCCCGGCTGTCGAGCAGGTGTCGAGCGCCGTGTGGTCGAAGGCGCCCGGCTGCACCGCGTCGTTGTAGGCCGACACGGTGCGTTCGAGTGCCGGCGGGTCGAGTTCCAGCGCCGTCGCGAGCGCGCGGATGGACGGCGCTTCGATCGGCGGCAGCATGGGTGGAATGAACAAGCCCCGGGCGCGCGTGTCGAAGATGACGAACGCCGTCTGGTCCGGCTGCCGGGCCACCAGGCGCCCCCAGATGGCATAGCGCTTCGGCCAGAGGTCCTCGCCCTCGTCGTGGAACCGCTCGGCGCGCGCGTTGACCACGATGCCGAGCGGGATGCAGTCCACCCGGGTCACGATGCCGCCGTCGAAGCGGGGCGCGCGGCCGTCGATCGCCACCGCATGGCACTGGGTCGGATCACCCGTGGTGCGGGCGCCGCGGTCCATCAGCGCGCGCAGGACGCGCCCGGTGTCGTACGGCGTGCCCCGGATCAGGAAGTTGTCGGCAGCCGCGCCCCACGCCGCTCTCAGCCAGTCGAAATTGGCCTGGAAGCCGCCGGACGCCGCCACGAAGGTTCTGGCGCGGACCGCCTCGACGCGTCCGTTGCGCGCCACGAACGCGCCCCGGAACCGGCCGCCTTCGACGTCGAGATCCCGGACCTCGGCGTCGTACTCGACCTCGACCCCGAGGCGGGCGGCCGCGCGATAGTAGGCGTTGACGAGCGCCTTGCCCCCGCCCAGGAAGAACGCGTTGGTGTGGGAAAGATGCAGGGCGCCGCTGAGCGACGGCTGGAAGCGCACGCCGTGGGCGGTCATCCACTCCCGGCAGCCCGCCGTCCCGGCGATCACCATCCGGGCCAGCGTCTCGTTCGTGCGGCCGCCGGTCACGTCCTGCAGGTCCTGCCAGTACTCCTCCGCGCGGTAGGCGCCGGTCAGCGGATGCGCCGGGCTGTCGTGCATGCAGCGCAGATTGCGGGTGTGCCGGCTGTTGCCGCCGCGGAAGTGCCTGGGGGCGGACTCGAGCAGCAGCACGCTCGCGCCCGTCGAGCGGGCCGTGAGGGCCGCGCAGAGCGCCGCGTTGCCGCCGCCTGCGACGAGGACATCGTACGTGCGGCCCGGGTCCATCGGTGTCCTGATACTATCAGTTGGCATGGGACACAGTAGGAGTCCGGGTGGCCTGATTGCGGCCCTGTCGCTCGCGTTGGCGGCATCGATCGCCGCCTGCGCGCCGCCGTCCGGCGCGGAGCGGGCCGCGGACGAGTCGAGCGCGTCAGGCGAGGTTCACGTGCTCACGTCCGGCGGCTTCGCCGCGGCGTACGACGTGCTCGCCCCGCGCTTCGAGGCTGCGACCGGCATCCGGCTGGTCACGGCCCACGGGGCGTCCACCGGCGGTGCGCCGGACTCGATCCCGTCCCGGCTGGAGCGGGGCGAGCAGTTCGACGTGCTGATCATGTCGCAGGCGGGGCTGAACGATCTGGCCGCGCGCGGCCTCGTCCAACCCGACTCGCGCGTGGACCTGGCCAGCTCGTCGATCGGCATGGCCGTGCGCGCAGGCGCCCCCCTGCCGGACATCAGCACACCGGAGGCTTTCAGGGAGGCGCTGCTCGCCGCCGAGTCGATCGGCTACTCGGCGAGCGTGAGCGGCATGTATCTGGCGACGGAGCTGTTTCCGCGGCTCGGCCTGTCCGCGCAGCTCGAGCCGAAGAGCCGGCGCATAGTCAGCGAGCGCGTGGCCGCCGTCGTCGCGCGCGGAGAGGTCGAGGTCGGCTTTCAGCAGGTGAGCGAGATCCTGGCGATCGAGGGGGCGGCGTACGCCGGCCCCATTCCGGCCGAGTTCCAGCGGGTCACGATGTTCTCGACCGGTGTCATGACGGGGGCGCGGAACGAGGCTGGCGGGCAGCAGCTCGTAGACTACCTGTCGTCCGCCGAGGTCGCCCCGACCGTCGCCGAGACGGGCCTGCAGCCGCTGGCCAGACCGGACTGACGGACGCGGTCGTTGGCGGGAGGTGGTCCGTCGGAGCGAGCCGGGCGGCGGGTCGGCCCCGGCAGGTCAGGATCAAGTTGACCATGATCGAGTATCCCATTCGCAGGGCCGCCCTCGACGACCTGGAGACGATCGTCGATTTCAACAGCCGCCTGGCTGCGGAGAGCGAAGACATTCATCTGGATCGCGCGACGGTGCGCCGGGGCGTGCGGGGGCTGCTGACGGATGCCGCGCGCGGCGCCTACTACGTGGCCTGCGGGCAGGGCATCATCGGCCAGATGATGCATACCCGTGAATGGAGCGACTGGCGCAACGGCGACATCTGGTGGATCCAGAGCGTGTACGTGCACCCCGACCACCGCCGGCAGGGCGTATGCCGGGCGCTGTACGAGCACATACGCGAGCGGGCGGCAGCGGATCCGGGCGTGGTCGGCGTGCGGCTGTACGTGGAGCGCAGGAACGCCCGCGCGCAGGCAACCTACGCCGCGCTGGGAATGCGCCAGGGCGGCTACCTGGTGATGCAGGACCTGTTCGGCACCGGCGACTGACGGGGGGCGGGGGAACGGTGGCGGGGCGGCCAGGGCCGCCCCGCCTTCCGAGCCACTGATTCTACCTGGACGCCGCCGCGGCTTCCGCCTCCTCGGCGCGGGAGCCGGCGAGGATGCCCTCAAGCCCGTAGTTCCCCTCGTGGCAGGCGAACTCGTAGAGCGGGTCCGGATTCAGCTTCATCGGATGCTGGGCGGTCCAGGCGCTCGTCCAGATGGTCGGGTCGTCGACCGTGTACTCGTACATGAGGTTCTCTGCGTCGACGCGCGTCAAGCGCTCGATCAGTCGCAGGTTCTCGCCGGAGCTGAGCAGCGGCCGGCCGATCTGATCGTGCTTGCCGTTGAAGCGGACGGTCTCGATGACCAACGTGTCGCCTTCCCAGCGGCCGCGCGAGTCGCCCATCCACTGCCGGACTCCCGGCGCCACGTGCGGCCGGCCGTCCAGAGGAACGATGCGCGCGTCGGAGTTCTGCTCGGCCAGGAGAACCACGTAGCCGGGAGCCTGGAAGATCTGCACGTTGTTGTTGTAGCCGCCGGTGCTGAGAGGCGGCCCGGCCTTCGCGTGCTGGATGCAGCGGTCGCCCGGGTCGAGGTCGGTCCAGCTCGCCGCGGGCAGCATGCCGCGACGCACCTCGGCGAGACGTTCCGCTTCCGCCGAGCCGGCCCGGCGCGCGGCGGGCGCCGTCAGAGCCGGCATGCGGCCGTTGGACGGCTCCACGATCAGCGACGTGCGGCGCGTGCCGACGGCCGTGGTGCCCCGGTCCAGCCAGAAGTTGTTGTAGAAGCCGGGCGTGCCGTCCGGCCGCCGGTCGACTTGATCGCCGGCGGTGGCGCGCTGCGGTGCGCGGTTCAACAGAAGTTCGTTCCGGGCCACGGTCTCCTGCTCGAGCGCCGCCGCCTCTTCCTCGGTCAGATACGCCTTGTCGCCCAGCTCCACCGGCCGCTCGAGCGGCGTGAGCGTGCGGTAGTCCCAGACGCCCTGGAGATCGGGATCGCCCCACGGCGTGGGGGGGGGGGGCGACTGTGCCGCGGCAAGCGCCGGCGTCAGGGCCACGAGCGCGAGCACCGCCACCGCCTGACATAGAAATCTCATCCTTATTCCTCCTCGTATGCGTTCTCGTCCGAACAGGCCCATGATGCATCCGGACGCACCCGGTGCGCAAGAGACGGTCCCATTATCGTGATTGCGGCGAGGCCGGATTCCGATCGACGGACGTTCGCGCCTCGACGACCGCGTCCGGGGAATCAGGCAACGGACATGATCATTATCATTCGCTGACTTGGTCGAGAGCGGCGGGGGCTCAACGGCGCCGCCCGCCTGCACGCGCCGTTGAAGGCGAGTACCATCTGAGTTTGTCTGCGACGATTGGACCGTCTGCCGATCCGGATCAGGAGGAATCGATGCGACGCACCCGCAATCTCTTTGCCGGCTTGTCCCTGCTCGGGCTGATCGTGGCCTGCGGCGTCGGCTCGTCTCTCGTGGAGGACGCAGCGCAGGAGCAGCAGGCTGCCCTGGAGAGCGAAGGCCGCATGGCGCCCATGTTCGAGGTCGATCCGCTGTGGCCGAAGAATCTGCCCAATCACTGGTTGATGGGCGCGACCATCGGCGTCGACGTCGATTCGCAGGATCGCATCTGGGTCGTCCACCGCAACACGCCGGACCAGTTCGTCGCCAGGACGGAGATTGGCCTGGTTCAGGATCCCCTGAGCGGGCGCGGGGCCGCCCGTCCTCGAATTCGACCAGGAGGGGAATCTGCTCTCGAGCTGGGGCGGTCCCGGAACCGAGACAGGGGACTACGTCTGGCCGGTGTCGAACCACGGGATCACCATCGACCACATGGACAATGTCTGGATTGGCGGCAACGGCGGACCGGATTCCCATGTGCTGAAGTTTGCGCGCGACGGCAGCTTCCTGAAGCAGTTCGGGGCGTTCGGCGCCCGAGCCGCCGGGGAGCAGGACGGGCAACCGCTGTTCGAGCGCGACAGCCATGCCGACGACAGCTTCGGGCGCGTGGCCAAGATCGGGATCGACGCGGCCGCCAACGAGGCGTACCTCGCGGACGGCTACCTGAATCGGCGCGTTGCCGTCATCGACGCGGACACCGGCGCGCTCAAGCGCTACTGGGGCGCGTACGGCAACCAGCCCGACGACAGCGTCGACCTCGGCCGGTACACCCCGGGATCGGAGCCCGCCCAGCAGTTCCGCGGACCGGTGCACTGCTCCGAGATTGCGAATGACGGGCTGGTGTACGTCTGCGACCGGGCGGCCGACCGGATTTAAGTGTTCCAGAAGGACGGGACCTTCGTCACGGAGGCGATCGTCGCACCGAACACCCTGGCGCAGGGGTCGACCTGGGACATCGATTTCTCGCACGATCCGGAGCAGACGTATCTGTATCTGGCCGATGGGCAGAACATGAAGGTCTACATCCTCCTGCGCGAGACGCTGGAGGTGCTGACGGCGTTCGGCGACGGCGGCCGGCAGCCCGGCATGTTCTTCGCCGTGCACAGCATCGCCGTCGACTCCGACGGGAACATCTACACGACCGAGACCTGCGAAGGGTCCCGCGTGCAGAAGTTCGTCTACAAGGGCATGGGACCGATTCCAGCCGGCGCCGAGGGCACGAACAGCCAGGGCGTGCTGTGGCCGACGAACTAGCCCGCTTGCCGGGTCCGGGGCTCAGGGGGCGGCGCGCTCCTGGCGGAGCGTGACTTCAGCGAACGTCTCGGCACGCGGCCGCGGCGTTGAGGCGCTGCATGTCGTCACCGCCCGCCTTCGGCCACGATGGCGATCGTCTCCAGCGCGGCCTGATCGGCCGCCAGCTCCTGCTCGCCGGCCGGGTACTCGTTCATCTTCAGCAGGAAGGCGATGACGTCCGCGACGGCCTCGTTGCTGAGCGTCGCCGGCCGGTCGGCCGGCATCGTGACCTGAATGACCGTCATCAAATCGCCGACCGTGCTGCCGTCCCAGCGAAACGTGAACGCGTCCTCGATCAGCGGCGTGGCGAACGCGTCACCCATCAGATCGTCGAGATGGCAGAACGTGCATTCGTCCTGGTACACCTGCTCGCCGCGCGTGGCCTGCGCCTCCGTGTAGACGCCTTCCCAGACGGTGCGCGACTCCTGAGCGGCGCACGGCGCCGCCAGTCCGGCGAGCAGGGAGGTGACCGTTACGACCAGCAGGCCGATTCGTGAGCCAGTGCGCAGCATGTCGTGCATGGGTTCGTCTGTCGGTTGCCGGTTCGTCAGTCGGGCAGGCTCAGCGCCACCAGCGCGTTGTCCTCGTTGCCGCCGACCGCCACCGCGATGTACTGCTTGCCTTCGTGGAAATACGTCATGGGCGCCGATGCCGCGAAGCCGTCGAGCTCGATGACGTGCAGCAGCTCGCCGTCCTGCTTGTCGAACGCATAGATCAGCTTCCGCCCGGCGTCCGGGTCGCCCCAGGGATCCCAGCTCGGCGTCAGGCGGCTCCCGTCGCGGCGGTCGCGGCGCCAGACGGCCGCAAAGGCGAGCTCCTTCGTCACCAGGATGCTCTGGCCGTCGATGTGGTCGCCGAGCGGGGGCAGATCGAGATCGCGCAGCAGCGGGTGGTTGCGGGGTCCGTTGCCGAGCGGGCTGATCCACAGCATCTCGCCCCGGTTCATGTCGATGGCCGTCAGCCGCGCCCAGGGCGGCTTGAAGAGGGGAATGCCCTCGACCGTCGTGTCGGCGCCGACCCTGAGCGGGGTGCCCCGCCGCCGCTCGCCGGGTCGGGTCGGCCTGGCGATGGACGGCGACGTGCGCGACGGCACGTACAGGATGCCGGTCTCCGCGTCGAACCCGGCGCCGCCCCAGCTCGCCGCCCCGATCAAGCCCGGCGCCATCAGGGTGCCGCGCTCCGTCGGCGGCGTGAAGAGCGGCCCGTAGTCGAATTGCTGCAGCTTCTCGAGCGCACGCCGCCGCAGGTCCGGCGTGAAATCGATCAGGTTGTCCTCGGTCGTGCCCTGCAGATCGAACGCCGGCGGCCTGGTGGGGAAGGGCTGCGTCGGCGCCGTCTGCTCGCCGGGCACGGTCGACGGCGGCACCCGCCGCTCCTCGATGGGCCAGACCGGCTCGCCGGTCACGCGGTCGAACACGTAGGTGAACGCCTGTTTGCTCACCTGCATGATCGCCTTGATTGTGCGTCCGTCGACGGTGATGTCGCCGAGCACGGGCATGGCGGCGAAGTCGTAGTCCCAGATGCCGTGGTGGATGGCCTGGAAGTGCCAGACGCGCGCGCCGGTCTTCGCTTCCACGCAGACGATGCTCTCGGCGTACAGGTTGTTGCCGGGCCGCTCGCCACCGTAGAAGTTGTTGGTCGGCGTGGACGTGGCCATGTACAGGTAGTCGAGCTCCGGGTCGTACGCGATGCCCGCCCAGACGTTCGCGTTGCCCGTGTACTCGGCCGATCCGTTCAGCCAGGTCTCGTAGCCGGATTCGTACTCCCGCGGGATGGTGTGGAAGGTCCAGAGCTTGCGGCCCGTGCGCACGTCGTACGCCTGCACGTCCCCGGGCGGCATCCGCCGCGTGCGCGAGGAGTCGCCGATAGAGTTGCCGACGACGACGATGTCGCCGGCAACCAGGGGCCGCCGGGCCGAGAAGTTGGTGCTGCGCACGACGTCCCGAATGCCGATGGTCAGGTCGACCTTGCCGTTGTCCCCGAACTCCGGGTCGGGCTGGCCGGTCCGCGCGTCGAGCGACAACAGGTAGGCGTCGGCTGTGCCGATCAGTAGCCGCTCCTCCGTGCCGTCGGTCCAGTAGCCCATGCCGCGCTGCAGGAACCCGCCGTTGTTCGGACGCCCGAGCCTGTAGCTCTCGGGGTCGTACACCCAGCGCGTCTCCCCGGTGGCCGGGTCGAGCGCGGAGATGATGCCGAGGCCCGTGATGCTGTAGAGCCGGCCGTTCACCATCAGCGGTGTGTCCTCGTTGCGCGACCGCCGGAGAATCGGATCGTCCTGGAACTCGAGATCGGGCGACGGGTAGCGCCACGCCACGCGGAGCTGCTGGACGTTCGCCGTGGAAATCTGGTTCAGCGACGAGTACTTGTGACCGTTCACGCCGCCGGCGTAGTGGCGCCACTCGCCGGGGGCGCCGTCCTGCCCCAGCACGGCGGGCGCTGCGGCCATGCACAGGATCAGCGTGACGGCAAGTGCCACCGCCCGCCGCCGTGCGTGCGCCAACCTGCGAACGAGATGGTGCGTACCCATCATCAGTCAGCCTCCGCCTTCCGGTCCCGGCGGCCTGTCATGCGGCGCCGAGGCTGCCCGATCATGGCACATGCCGCGGTGCGTCACCAATGCTGCGATGCACGCCGGGCGTCGTGATCGTTCACAGCGAGTGGGGGTGCAGCGGCGGCGACGCCCGGTACGGCGTCGAAGTGGGCGTCATTACTCAGCACCGGCAGGAGCGGGGTCGATTTCCATGGTATTTTCGCTGTAGGAGTCTGCGCCGCAGCACGGCGCGGATTCCGCTAGCGGAGGGAGCTAATGGATTTTGATTTTCAGGAGTGGGTGCTGGTGTCAGTCGTGGCCATCAATCTGGTCGCGCTGATGGGGTTTTTCTTCACGAAGAAGTCGGGATTCTCGCATTCGTCGACGAGCACCCTGCTCCTGTTGCTCGTGGTGGGGTCGAGCGGCATCCTGCTCGCGTCCGGCAATCTGCCGGGGGAGATGCGACAGGTGTTCGCGAACATCTTCTTTGCCGTCATCGGTTTTGCCGGCGGGCTCTTCGCCGGGCGGGAGACGGCATCACGGAAGCAGGCTGGTGCGGAACCGGCGGCGTCCGGTAGCGAACCAAGCGCCGCGGAGGCAGACGACGGTGCGGGTCACGGCGGCTAGCCGACCTGCACGCCGTTCGCGAGGCGGCGGCTCGCGAACGGCGTGCGCGCGGCCGCCCGTGCTACGCGAGCGCGGCCAGGGTCGCCGTCAGCAGGCGGTAGAACCGGTCCACCGAGCCGATATGGACGCGTTCGTCGGGCGAGTGGGGGTACTCGATGACCGGGCCGAACGAGATCATGTCCATGCCCGGCACCTTCTTTCCGATGATGCCGCATTCGAGCCCGGCGTGAATGGCCTTGACGCCGGGCGCCGAGCCCAGCTCCCGCGCGTGGACGGTCTTGACGGCCTCGAGCAGCGGCGAAGCGAGGTTCGGTTTCCACCCGGGATAGGCGGGACGTTCGTCCACCGCCGCGCCGGCCAGCTCGGCGGTGGCGCGGATGCGGCGGCGCAGCGCGTCGAGCGCGGCATCGATCGATGAGCGGGAGCTCGTGGTGATCACGAGCGATCCGTTCGCCCCCTTGACCGTGGCGAGGTTGGTGCTCGTCTCGACCAGGTCCGGGATGTCGTAGCTCAGCGCCTCGACGCCGTGCGGCAGGCTCGCGATCAGTCGCAGCACCGTGGTCGTGGTCTCGCTGGTCCAGGCCGTGTCCGCCCGGTCCGCGTCACCGACCGCCAGCGCCATGGCGGGGTCGGCCGGCCGGTACTCGTCCTGAATCGCGGCGAACTCGCCGCGGATGGCGGCCACGACGCTGCCGCGCTCGGCCGCGCCGAGCACGACGGTGGCGAACGCCTCGCGGGGGATGGCGTTGTGGGCGCTGCCGCCCTCGAGTCGGCCCAGACGGAACGGCGCCCGCAGGTGCGCGGCCCAGAGCGTCCGCGCCAGCAGCGCGACGGCGTTGCCGCGCTGCAGATGGATGTCGCAGCCGGAGTGTCCTCCCTTGAGGCCCGTCAGCGCCAGCGACACCGCCACCTCGTCGGCTCGCGCCGCGGCTCGCGTCACCCCGAGCGTGATCCGCGTGTCGCCGCCGCCCGCGCAGCCGACGTAGACGCTCCCTTCCTCCTCGGAGTCGAGGTTGATGAGCCGCCGTCCTGCCAGCAGCCCGGCATCGAGCTGCGCCGCTCCGGTGAGGCCGGTCTCCTCGTCGATCGTGAACAGCAGCTCCAGCGGTCCGTGGGCCAGGTCGGTCGCCTGCATGACCGCGAGCATGGCCGCGACCCCGATCCCGTTGTCCGATCCGAGCGTGGTGCCGGTCGCCTTCAGATAGTCACCGTCCCGGCGCGGAACGATGGCGTCCGTCGCGAAGTCGTGGGCAACGTCGGCGTTCTTTTCCTGCACCATGTCGAGGTGCGACTGGAGAATCGTGACCGGCGCAGCCTCGTGGCCGGCGGCTGCCGGCTTGCGCACCACGACGTTGCCGGCGGCGTCGACCGCGTGGTCGCAGCGGCAGCGGGCCGCGGTATCGACGACGTGGCCGCGCATCCGGGCCTCGTCCTTGGAGGCGCGCGGAATGGTCAGGATGGTGTCGAAGTGGCTCCAGACGGCGGCCGGCTCCAGGGTGGCAACGAACGTCATGACAACCCCCTCACTCGCGGCGTACGTCGATCGTCACGGACACGAACGTCGTGGCGGGGACCCGCGGCCAGCCGCCCGGGTTCGTGTCCCCATCGTTGACAGCGGCCCGCAGCACGTACGTCCCGGGCTCGGTGAACGTGGCGCGGGTGCCGAACTCGACGCCGGCGAAGGGACCGCCGTCCTCGGGGAACGTCGAGCGGGGCGGATCGAACGTCACGGCTCCCGGGCCGCGGTATCGGAGCCATCGGACGTGGCCCGGCTGGCGAGCTCCTCGCGGCAGCCCGTCGTCGCTGACGGTGGCGGTCAACGTGACCGTCTCGCCGACAGCCGCGGACGCTCGATCGGCTGTCAGGCTGACGGCGGGGGGCGTGTTGCGAGCCGGCGGTCCCTGCAGGGCGTATACGTCGAGCAGGGTGCCGACGGCCCGGTCCGTCTTCCCGTAGGCGGTGACCGTCCACACGACCTCGTCTTCCTCGCCGAAGTCGGCGGGCAGCGACACCCGGAACACGTAGTTCTCGCGCCGGGCGACCGCACCGCCCCGCCGCCGACGCGGGACAAACACGGCCGGCTGGCCGCGGTCCGGCCCGCCGGGCTCGACCCGGTTGTCGGGCCCGACCGGGACGTGCAGCACCTCTTCGTAGTTCCTGTTCAGGTAGCCGAACCACATGTCGATGGTGCCGTCCGGATTGCGGATCCAGCCTTCGTACAACGGCGCCACGTTCTGGCCCCGGTTGTACTGGATCTGCGTATCGAGAATCTCGACCTGCTGGCCCGCGGCGACCGGAGCCATTACCGCCAGCGCGGCACCGGCGGCAGCCGCCGGGATGCTGCAGCGCATCCTCGAACCCCTACCGCTGGCCGGGCGCACCGGTGCCGGACGAGCCGACGTAGAACTGCGAGCCGTCGGGCAGCGTGATGTCGCGGGCGTTGGCGGTGTTCGAGCCGTCCTTGGCCCCGAAGCCGTCGACCACCAGCACGGTCCCGGCGGGGATCGAGTTCTTGTTGAGGCCGCGGCGGATCAGGGCGTTGGGCGCCCCGCACTCGATGGCCCAGCTCTTGACGCTGCCGTCCTCGTCCTCGACATCGATGTGGATCCACGAGTGCGGGTTGATCCACTCGGTGAGGGTGACGGTGCCGAGCAGCTGCAGCGGCCGGTCGGCGTCGAACTCGGCCGAGAACGCGTGATGCGCGACCGCTGGCGGGGGAGCCAGCAGCAGACCCAGGCCGAGGATTGCAACAGAGACGGTAGTACGCATCGTTCTTCTCCTCCTACTTGGCTACCTTCGCGACGTGCTCGAGCGCCACCTGCACCTCGCTGCCGGTGCCCGCCATCAGCCTCGCCTCGTCACCGCGGGCTCTCCGTCAGGGCTCGAGCAGCGAGTCGAGGAAGAAGTCGACGCAGTCGTAGTCGAGGACCTGAAGGTTCTCCTCCAGGCGCCGGTACAGCGGCATGCGAATCGTCCAGGGCTCCGTGAACACTTCCGGATCCTCGATGGTCGCCTCGTACATGATGTGGTTGTCACCCATCGGCGTGAGGCGCTCGACGACGTGGAGCTGGTTGCTGTGGAAGTTGCCCGACGCGTCGAACCAGGTCTGGTCGTTGAGATGGGTCGTGTCGATGACCAGCGTGTCGCCTTCCCAGTGGCCCCGCGAATCGCCCATCCAGAAGTCGTTCGGCAGCGGGTGCGGGCTGCCGTCCGTATAGATGATGCGGACGGTGTGGGCGAACTCGAAGGTCATCACCATGTAGTCGGGTGTCTGGATGATCTGGAACGGGAACGGCATGTACATGATGCGCGGCACGCCGGGCAGGAAGCACTGGCGCACCGGGTCGTCAGCCAGCCGGTTCTCGTAGTTCGCCTGCCGCTGCGCCCGTGCGTCGTCGCGGTACGGAATCGAGCCCCCGACGACCACGCTCAGGCCGGCCGGCACGCCGTCCTCGGCGTTGTGGTTCTCGAGGTTCCACGAGGCTGCGTTGACCGCCTGCCAGATGCCGCCCAGATCCGGGTGGTTCTCAGCGGCCGTCTCCTGGCCGGCTGCCGGCGCGCTGGCAGCCGGCGCTGTGCCGGGCGCCCGCAGGTACTCGACGGCCTGCGCCACCTCCTCGTCGGAGAGCTCGCGCGCCGAGATCGGCGGCATCTGCCCGTACCCTTCACGGACGATGGCGAGCACGTAGTCCGCGTCATAGCTCAGCGGTGCGAGGGCGGGCGCCAGGCCGCCGGCCCCTTCCGGTCCGTGGCAGGTCACGCAGACCTTCTCGTAGGCGGCCTGGCCCGGGTGCTCCTGCGCCCAGGCGGCGGGCACGGTCGCCAGCAAGCCCATGAGGCAACAGGCCGTCGCGACGCGCGTCGTTCTCTTCCGCGGGTGACTCGTCATCCTCGTCATCAAGGAAAACCTCCAGCTGTTCTTGGTCGGAAGTACGTACCATGGCTACTTGGATCGCGCGAACGCGACGAGCGCGGCGTCGGGTCCCGCGCCGGCCGCGATGACGACGAACTGCCGGCCCGACCGCGCCCGGTAGGTCATCGGGTTCGCGCTCGTCCGGAACGGCGTCGCGCCCCGCCAGATCTCCTCGCCCGTCGCCTTGTCGAACGCATACAGATACGGGTCGCCGCCGCCGATGAACACCAGGCCGCCCTGCGTCACCAGCGGCCCGGGGTTGCCGGGCGTGCCGAGCCGCTCCGGCAGCTCCACGCCGCGCAGCAGCGGGTGGTTGCGGATGATCCGGCTGCCCTCGCCGAATGGCACCTTCCACGCGATCTCGCCCGCGTTCAGGTCTATCGCGACCAGATAGGCATACGGCGGCTTGATCAGCGGGATAGGACCGAGCCGGCTGCGGGCGACCCGGGCGGCGCCGGGCCGGTTGGCCAGCTGAAAGATCATGGCCGCGGCGCCGTGGGGACAGTTGTTGCTGTACTCGACGTCCACGTCCGAATCGTCTGCCGTGTTCAGGTACACCTGGTTCGTGTCCGTTCCTTCCGACGTCCGCACGTACAGCAGGCCGGTCTCCGGGTCGAACGCCGCGCCGCCCCAATCCGCGCCGCCGCTCGTGGTGGGGCGCATCAGCGTGCCACGCAGGCTCGGCGGCGTGAACAGCGGCCCCTGCCGGAACTGCCGCATCTCCTCCACCGCCAAGGCGTGGATCTCCGGCGTCAGGTCGTTCGCGTCGTCCAGCGAGACCCCTTGTCCGCTGAACGGCGGCGGCTTCGTCGGGAACGGCTGCGTCGGATACAGCACCTCCCCGGGCACGTCTGTCACCGTGTCCGCCGGACGTTCCTCGATCGGCCACACCGGCTCGCCCGTCACCCGGTCGAACACGTACGTGAAGCCCTGCTTCGACACCTCCGCCACCGCGTCGATCTCGTGGCCGTCCACGGTGATGGTCACCAGGTTCGGCGGCGAGTTGAAGTCGTAGTCCCACACCCCGTGGTGCACCGCCTGGAAGTGCCACTGCCGCTCGCCCGTGCGCGCGTCGTAGGCCTGCACCGTCCCCGGCGGGTCGAAGCGGCGCTGCACCCGGTCGGGCACCCGGCTGCCCACGATCACCAGATCCTCGAACACCACCGGCGGCGATGTCTGGTCGAAGTCGAAGCGGCTGACCGGACGGCCGTGGCCCGCGGTCAGCAGGACGCTGCCGCTCTCGCCGAAGCCCGCGTCCAGCTCGCCGGTCGCGGCATCGATGGCGTACAGCCGGTCGCGGCTGTTGAGGAAGATGCGGGCGTCGTCCCCGTCGCTCCAGTACGCGATTCCACGGTGCTTGAAGCCGCCCGGCCCGGCGCCTCGGGGCCCACTCTCGTAGGCCTTGGGATCGAACGTCCACAGCTCGGCGCCCGTCTCCGCGTCGAGGGCCGCCACGCGCGTGTACATGGTCGACACGCACAAGATGTTGTCGATCATGATGGGCGTCGCCTGGAATGCGCCCGGCCGCGTCCCGTATTCCGTGAGCGGCGTCTCGTTCGGCTCCCAGCGCCAGACGATCTGCAGTTCGCCGACGTTGGCGGCCGTGATCTCGTCGGCAGCGGAGTACTTGGTGTGCGCCTGCTCGGAGCCGACGTACGGCCACTCGATCGTGCCGTGCGGCGCTTGGGCGCCTGCGAGCGCGGCAGACACGAACAGGAGGGCGGCTGTGGCAGCGAAGCGGTTCATGCGGGGAAACCTGACTGTGAACGGGACCGTGCTTTCGGGCCGGTATTCTATAGTATTACGCACGGCTCGGGCGAACGGCTGCCCGGGTGCGGCCGCGACCGCGCAGCCGCAGGGCGATTGAACGGCAGAGGCTCCCCATGACGCGCCGGGCAGCACTCGGCACCCTAGGACGCTGACGGGAATAACCTTGCCGCGTCCCAGGCGTGCCAAGCAGCGAAAGAGAGGCTGCGCCTTGGTGAAGTTGGCAAATCTATATCGATCGCTGTCCTAGGAGTCTGCGCCGTAGAGCGGCGCTGACTCCTGCAGGGTTGGTTGGGCGCCAAGCGGAGCCGCAAGGCGACGTTTGGCGGGCTAGCCCGCGCCATGCTTGACGACATCGCGCCCGACCGGCCGGCGGCCTGACGCCGGCGGGGAACGCGACTTCCAGCGAGGCACTGAACCACGCAAGACAACCGAGGAGAAGAAGAATGTCCCAATGCATGACGCGGACGGTACGCCCGGCACTGATTGTCCTCGTGGTCGCCGCGGTTCTCGCTCTCGCGGGCGGTGGCCTGGGCGCCGAGGAGGCCGGGCAGGGGGCGTCGGCCGGCGCGCCGGCCTACGAGCTCGATCCGTCGTTTCCGCCCGAGTTGCCCAACGGCTGGGTCATGGGCGTCCCGACGTCGGTCGCGGTCGACGCGCGCGACCACGTATGGGTGCTTTCGCGGCCCCGGACAGTCCCGGATGAGCAGTCGGCGAACGCGGCGCCGGCGGTGATGGAGTTCGACGCCAACGGCGCGTTCGTGCAGGCGTGGGGCGGTCCGGCCGAGGGCTACGACTGGCCGGACACCGAGCACGGCATCTTCGTCGACCATCAGGACAACGTCTGGATCACCGGCATCAACCCGCGCGCGGGTAACAACGTCTCGGACCGGGCGGACGACATGCTTCTCAAGTTCACCCGCGACGGGCAGTTCCTGTTCCAGAAGGGGGGCTACGGCGCGAGCGGCGGGAACGCCGACACCGACAATCCGCGCCAGCCCGCGGACGTGTCGGTGTACGCCCCGACCAACGAGGCCTTCGTCGCCGACGGCTACGGCAACCGCCGGGTCTGGGTGCTCGACGCGGCCAACGGCGCCTTCAAGCGCCAGTGGGGCGCCTTCGGGAACGAGCCCGAGGACGCGTACGAGATCGGCGTGGCGCGGCCGACCCCCGCACCGCGGGAGGATCCGCTGGCGACGATGGGCCTGGGACCGGAGCAGTTCGGCATCGTCCACGGGCTCGGGGTGTCGAACGACGGCCACGTGTACGTAGCCGACCGTGGCAACCGGCGGATCCAGGTCTTCACCGTGGCCGGGCACTACGTGCAGCAGGGCTTCGTCAATCGCTCGGGTCCCGGCCCGAGCACCGTTGGCCGCATCGCGTTCTCGCCCGATCCCGAGCAGCGGTTGATCTACGCCAACGATTTCAACAACGGCAAGGTGTGGTTGATCGACCGCCAGACCCTCGAGACGGTCGGCGAGTTCGGGTCGCTGGGCAGCGAGCCGGGCCAGCTGACGAATTTGCACCACATCGCGGTCGATTCCCGGGGCAACGTGTTCGGCGCCGAGGTGGGGCGGAACCGGCGCGTCCAGAAGTTCAGGATTGCCGGCAACTGAGAGACTGGGAGACCGGGTGCCCGGGCAGTCGGCGGCGCACCGCCGCGATTGCCCGGGCGGGTGACCCGGCCCGCCGGCGCCGGCGGGCGCGGGCGGTCAGCGCGGCGCGGTGAAGAGCGTCAGGTCGATCGCGTCGCCCATTGCCCGGTAACCCTCGTCGTTCGGGTGGAGCCAGTCTCCGGGGTGGTACATCGGCAGGAAACGGCGCGGGTCGGCGGAGTCCCGCACCACGGCGTCGAAGTTGATCACCGCGTCGTACTCCCCGCTGTTGCGGATCCACTCGTTCACGGCCTGCCGCTTGGTTTCGCCCGCCTCGGTGAAGCACAGGGCGCCCTCGAACGGCGTCAGCGTGCCGCCGTAGATCGTGAGGCCGTGCGAGCGCGCACGCTGGATCAGCGCGCGGTGCCCGGCGATCAGCTCGTCGGCGGTAGGCACCGCCGGATCATCGCTCATCCCGATGTCGTTGATGGACTCCAGGACGACGACGTGCGTCACGCCCGGCTGGAGCAGCACGTCGCGATCGAAGCGGCGGAGGGCACTCGGCCCGAAGCCGGCGTTCGGATTCGGCGGGCCGGCGGCGCTGCCGCCCGCAATCCCGAACGCACCGTCGTTGCCCCGCAGCACGCGGTTCCCCGAGATGGCCACGTTGAGCACCGCCGGCGCGTCGGCGCCGAGCTCGGCGGTGAGCCGCTCGGCGAGGACGTCCGGCCAGCGGCGGTCGGCGTCCGCGGTCGATCCGAAGCCTTCGGTGATCGAATCGCCGAGCGTGACCACGACCCGGGTCGTGGTCGACGCGGCAACCTCCACCCGCGACAGGTACAGCCAGGACTGCAGCGTGGCCTCGACCGGCATCTCTTCGGCGCCGCTGTGATTGCCGGTGGGGGAAACGTAGCTCGTCGTCCAGGCGCCGCGGAGCGTCGACGCCGGCGAGCCGGACGCCCAGTTGTCGCCGGGTAGATACAAGTCGACGGCAAGGTGCCCGAGCGCCGGCACCTCGAGATCGACGGCGTCGCTGAGGACCGTCGACCCGGCCTGAATGGTGACGGAAGGCCGGCCGCCGAACCTGAGGGGTGCCCCGGTCTCCGGCTCGATGGCCGCGCCGGCGTCCTGGACGGCCACGTGGGCCGCGCCGATCTCGAGCGGTTGCGTGCCGAAGACGTTGGTGAACGCGACGCGCAGCCGGGAGCCGCCGATCGTCGCCCGTACGATCTGCCGCAGCGTCTGTTTGTGGACTTGCGCCAACGGTCCGAACAGGTCCTCGCCCGGCCGCGGGTCCGGGCTCGCCGCCGCCGGGCGGGGCGGCGCCTGGGCCTGCAGGCCGGCGGCCCACGTGCCGACCCAGTGCTCAGCGACCTGTGCGGCGGCGGTCGGCGGCACTGCGACCGGCCACAGCGCAAGCAGCAGGGCAGCCAACGTCATTCGCGACCGCCGGCCGGCAGTTGACAACGGGCTGTGTGTGATCACGCTGCTCTCATCGCGGGTGTGGTTGCTCGCTGGGGCTGCCAGTGTACAATTCCTCCGGTGGCCGGTCGCTGGTGCCACCGTGCCGAATGCGGGTCGTGGCAAACGGGGATGGGGAAAACGAGCATGCGAAGCTTCCTGATACTTGTAGCAGTCAGCGCTTTCCTGGTCGCCGGTTGCGGCTCCGAGCCGAGCGGGCCGCCTCTGCGCCCGGTGGCCGACGTCGGCCAGCTCATGGCCATGATTCTCGATCCTGCGGCCGATGCAGTGTGGGACTCGTCCGGCACGATCATCACTGCCGAGGGCCGTCACGAGTGGGAGCCCGAGACCGATGAGGAATGGGCGGTCGTGGCCAACGGGGCGATGACCCTCATGGAGGGGGCCAACCTGCTGATGATCGGCGACCGCGCGCGGGATCAGGAAGGCTGGATGCAGCTCTCGCAGAACATGTCCGATGCGGCCATGCTCGTGCACGAGGCGGCGGAGGCCCGGGACGCCGATCTGGTCTTCGAGCTGGGCGAGACGCTGTACCGCACGTGCGACCGTTGCCACAACCTGTACTGGGTGGGCGACGAGGATCGGGGGCGCGTGCGCGAGGACGCCCCCGAGCCGCAATAGCGCTACAGCCAGGAGCCGAACCACGGGTTCCTAGGCGGTCCGGGCCGCGTACCGCGGCGCGTGGTCCGAGTGGACTGCGAGATCGCCCTCCGCCGCCTTCCCGGCGTGGGTGGCGGGCAGCCGGATGCGGAAACGGCTGCCGCCTCCGGAGGCCGGCTCGTACGTCAGCTCCCCGCCGTTGGCCTCGACGGCCCACTTCGCGATCGCCAGGCCGAGACCCGCCCCCGCTTCGCCGGACCGGTGGTGGTTGCCGCGATAGAAGCGGTCGAAGACCCGCCGCCGGCGCTCGGCGGGGATGCCGGGACCGGTATCACAGACCTCGATCACCGCGTGCTCCCGCGTCGCCGAGGCGCAGAGGTCGATCCGCCCGCCGGTCGGCGTGTACTTGATAGCGTTCTCCACGAGATTGATCAGCGCCTGCCGCAGCACGAGCCGGTCCCCGGCGCAGCTGGCCCCTCCCGGCCGGTCGACCGTCAGCGACTGGTTCTTCTCCTCCGCGAGCACACCGAGGTCCGCGGCGACGTTGTCGGCCAGCTCGCCCAGCTCGATCACGTCGGTCGAAAGTTCGACCTCGCCGAGGTCGGCGCGCGAGAGCGTGAGGAGACGGTCGACGAGGCTGGCCAGGCGGCCCGCGTCCTCGAGCATGCTGCCGATGATGGATCGGTACCCGGCCTCGTCCCGCCGTTCCCGCAACCCCACCTCGCCCACGCTCCGAATGGCGGTGAGCGGGGTTCGGAGCTCGTGTGAGACGTCGGCGGTGAACTGCCGCATCTGATCGAACGACGACTCGAGCCGTCCCAGCGTCGCGTTGAACACCGCCGCCAGCCGCCCCAGCTCGTCCCGCGGGTTGTCGACCGGGAGGCGCTCGCCGAGCCGGTCCGCCGTGATCGCGCGCGCCCGGTCCGCCATGCGCTCGACCGGAGCGAGCGCACCCTTGGCGAGCCAGTATCCCCCCAGGCCGGCGACGGCCACGCTCAACGGGAGCCCGAGGACGAGGACCAGCAGGAGCTCGGCCAGCTCCTGCCGCATCAGCGCCTCCGAGCGGCCGACCTGAATGACCACGGGCTGGCCCGCGACGGTCGCCCGGCCGCTGAGGATTCTGAACGGGGCGAGCTCGGTCGGCAGCGCGGCGATGCCGCCCTCCGGGTCGCGGGCCAGGGATTCGGCGCCCGGCACCGGCAGCCGCCTGGCCACCGCGGTCCGAAAGACCGGCGCGCCATCCTCGCTCGATACCACGAGCCACGGGTTGCCTTCCGCCCAGTCCTCGCCCTCGAACCAAGTGAGCGTGCCGTCCGGGCCCTGCTGGGCCATCTCGGCGGCCCACCGGAAGTCGCCGCGCAAGCGGTCGTCGAGGCTTTGCGAAGCGTTGCGGGCAACCAGGGCGAAGACGGCCGCCACGTACACCATCAGCACCAGCAGCATGGCCGCCACGTGGGACACTGTCAGACGCACCCGCAGGCTGCGCGGGAACCACCATCGGGTCATGGTTCACCCTCCCGTACGACGAAACCGACGCCGCGCACCGTATGGATCAACTTGACGAGCCCGTCGCGATCCACCTTCCGGCGCAGCCGCGAGACGTGGACGTCGATGACGTTGTCCAGGGGCGTGCTGCGCAACGTGTCCCGCCAGATCTCGCGCGCCAGGGTGTCGCGGGAGACGACCCGGCGCTCGAAGCGCAGCAGGTACTCCAGAAGGTCGAACTCCTTGGCCGTCAACTCTATCGGCTGGCCGTCGCGCACGACCTGCCGCGTCGTCAGGTCCACGTGCAGGTCCCCGACGCCCAGGCGCAACGGCATCGACACGCGCCCGCGCCGCACGACGGCCTGAATCCGCGCGAGCAACTCCTCGAACGCGAACGGCTTGACGAGGTAGTCGTCGGCGCCGCTGTTCAGGCCTCTGACACGGTCGGCGACGGTGTCGCGCGCGGTCAGGACCAGCACGGGCGTGTCCACGCGCCCGTCGCGGAGCGCCTTGAGAATGTCGAGCCCGTCCCTGCCGGGCAGCCCCAGGTCGAGCAGGATGAGATCGAACGTCTCGGTGTTGCTCCGGAAGAACGCCGCCTCGCCCGTCGTTTCGACGGTGACCTCGTAGCCCTCGCCCTCCAGGCCCTCGCGCAGGGCTTCCGCCACCTTGTGCTCGTCCTCGACGACGAGGAGCCGTCGCCGGTGGTGCCCGCTTCCGGACGGAGTGGAGGTTTCGTCGCCGGCAAGCATCGAATGCCTCCGACTACTTTAGTTCAACCGGCGGGGCGCGAGGTGCTGCCGAGCGCGAACTTCAGGACTTCATCGAGGCAACGGCCCGGGCCGTCGCGGCCATGCTTTGGCTGTCGCGGCTGTCTTGATAGAGTAGTGAGCAGCATGAAGGGCCACGCACTCGCGCTAGCCGTTGTGCTTGCGGGTTGTTCCGTCTCGAGTGTGCAGGCTGGCGCGCATCATCTGATGACCGAGGTCTACGACGTCGGCCGCACGGCGACGATCGAAGGCCGTGTCGACCGCTTCGTCTACCAGGATCCCCATTCCTTCGTGCACCTGCAGGTGCCGGGCCGGCGTGGTCGCCCGCTGATCTGGGCCGTGGAGCTCGAGGGGGCTGCCAGACTACGCCAACTGGGCGTGAACAGCAGAACACTGCGCCCGGGCGACCGGCTCACGGTGTGCGGCAATCCTGGGCGGGACGCCGGTCAGTACCGGCTGTTGATGCTGGCGCTCGAGCGGCCCCGGGACGGGCTGTCGGTGCGGCGGACCACCGAGGAGTGGCAGCTCGACTGTGCGCGTTGAGCCGCGCGCAGCCCGGTGTGCGTGGCGGCACGCGGGGGTGCGGAACCTGACTCGATATCGCGACTTGACACCGCGTGCAGGCGGGGTAAACTATCTGCAGGGGGTGAGTAGCACAATGGGCACAAGAATAATCGTAGGGTTGGTCATGGTCGGGTTGGTGGCGCTGGGGGCCGCACCGGTGGTCGCGCATCACGCCTTCTCGGCAGAGTTCGACGCGGACCGTCCGCTGCAGCTGGAGGGCACGGTCACGCGGGTGGAGTGGATCAATCCTCACGCGTGGATCCACATCGAGACGGACGGGGGCGAGCACTGGATGGTCGAGGGCGGCACGCCGAACACGCTGTTCCGCCGCGGCTTCACGAAGGACTCGCTGCTGATTGGGACGGAGATCATGGTCGACGGCTACCAGGCCAAGGACGGCTCGAACAAGGCGAACGGCCGCGACCTGACCTTCAGGGACGGCCGGAAGCTGTTCATGGGCTCGTCCGGCACGGGCGCGCCGCGCGACGGTAGCGACGCGACCGAGCGGTAGGACCGCTTCCCGGTCGAATCGGTTGATTCACCTGAGCTCTGGGTGTCAGACGGCACCCAGGGCTTTTTTCTTGTCGGGAGGCGGCTGCGGGTGGTACCGATGGTAGACTATAGTGCCGTGCCGCAGGCGGCCCGTGAAGCGTGCCGCAGCGCGCACTCGTGGAGGAGACCGTTGAAGACTCGGCAGACTGGTGGCAGGCTGGAACGACTAGGGGGCATGGTGTGATCAGACCGCATGGAAGGGCATGGTTTGGCCTCTGCGCCGCGGGACTGATAGGCGCGGCGTTCGTCTCGACCGGTCTCGCTGCCCAGGAAGGGCAGTCGACCTGGAGCGGCGTGTACACGGACGCGCAGGCCGCGCGGGGCGAGACCGTCTACAACGCCAACTGCGGCGTGTGCCACGGCGACGGTCTGGCCGGGGGCGAGATGGGGCCCGAGTTGGCCGGCGGCTCGTTCGTGGGATTCTGGGACGGGCTGTCGCTCGGTGATCTGTTCATGGTGATGAGCGTGTCCATGCCCCAGGACAATCCGGGCTCGCTCGAGACGGCGCAATATGTCGACGTCATCGCCTACATGCTGCAGCGGAGCGAGTTTCCGTCGGGCAGCGAGGAGCTTCCGGCCGACCAGGACGGGCTGCGCGCGGTCACCATCCAGGCCACGCAGGGGCAGTAGCCGTCAAGCCGGGCAGGCCGGCTTTGCCGCATGAGGAAGGAGGCCTGCGGCTGTTGACAGCGCGACAGCCAGAAGGGTATATAACAGTCCGCACAGGGCGTGCGGGTGCCGCCGTTTGGGCCGCCAGCCGCCGAACTGTACAGTCACGAGGGAAGTCCAGGGAGGAGAACCAGATATGCGAAATCGGATCAGTCACAAGGGGGCCATGATCGGCGTGGTGGCCGTTACGGCGTTCATGGTCTTGCTTGCCGTGCAGTCGGTGCCGGCTCAGGATTACCGCGCGCCGCGGACCGCCGACGGCCGTCCCGACCTGAATGGCATCTGGCAGGCCATCGGATCCGCCCACTACGATGTCGAAGGCCACGCCGCGAGCGCCGCGCCTAGCCTTGAAATGGGGGCCTTGGGCGCGACTCCGGCCGGTCTGGGAGTCGTGGTCGGCGGCGAGATCCCGTACAAGCCGGAGGCCCTGGCGCAGCGGCAGGCCAACCGGGAGAATCAGTTACTGTACGACCCGGCCGTCCGGTGCTACATGCCGGGTATCCCGCGCGCGACGTATCAGCCGTTCCCGTTGCAGGTCGTGCAGACGCCGGAATACATCCTGTTCGCCTACGAGTTCGCGAGCGCGAGCCGGATCGTCTACATGAACCGCCCCGACTTTGAAGCGCCCGCCGACGCCTGGATGGGCCATTCGCGCGGCACGTGGGACGGTGAGACGCTGGTGATCGACGTCACGAGCCAAGGGCCGGAGACGTGGCTGGACCGGTCCGGCAACTATCACAGCAACTCCATGCGGGTGGAGGAGCGGTACACGGCGACCGGCGAGAACCACCTCCAGTACGAGGCGACCATCACCGATCCCGAGACCTACGAACGGCCGTGGAGCGTCCGCCTGCCGCTCTATCGTCGCATCGACGAGAACATGCAGTTGCTCGAGTTCAAGTGTGTCGAGTTCGCCGAGGAGCTGATGTACGGGCATCTGCGCAAGGGCTATGAGGGCGACCGCACCGGGCTGCCGCCGCTGTGGCCGAACCGCTAGGAGCGCGACTGACAGAGTCGCAGGTTGGTGACAACGGACTCAAGAGGGTCTGCACAACGTATCAGGAGGTAGGAGCCAATGCGGACAAGAATAATCGTTGGGTTGGTCATGGTCGGGCTGGTGGCGCTGACGTCGGCGCCGGTGGTTGCGCATCACGCCTTTTCGGCGGAGTTCGATGCGGATCGCCCGCTGCAGTTGGAAGGCACGGTCACGCGGGTGGAGTGGATCAATCCGCACGCGTGGATCCACATCGAGACGGACGGGGGCGAGCACTGGATGGTCGAGGGCGGCACGCCGAACACGCTGTTCCGCCGCGGCTTCACGAAGGACTCGCTGCTGATTGGGACGGAGATCATGGTCGACGGCTACCAGGCCAAGGACGGCTCGAACAAGGCGAACGGCCGCGACCTGACCTTCAGGGACGGCCGGAAGCTGTTCATGGGCTCGTCCGGCACGGGCGCGCCGCGCGACGGCAGCGACGCGACCGAGCGGTAGGACCGCTTCCCGGTCGAATCGGTTGATTCACCACCTGAGCCCTGGGTGCCAGACGCACCCAGGGCTCTTTTTTTGTTCCTGCCACCCCTCCTAGCCCGCCAATCGTGGCCTTGCAGCCTCCGCTTGGCGCCCAACCAACCCTGCAGGAGACCGCGCCCTTCGACGGCGCCAGACTCCCAGGGAAGCCGACTGTCCGCCACAAGCGCAACGCGTGGGACCGGCCTGCGGACGCCTCTGGATATTGAAGAGTGGGCGGTCGTGGGGGGGCGAGTCGAATCAGCTGGCCCGGACGGGTGATTCCTCGTGGCGGGACCCAGCGGTTGGTTGCGGCCAGACTGCTGCTCGACGTGACCGTCGGCATGACCCTCGCGGTGGTCGCCGGGACGGCTGGCGACGGCGTTGGGTTGTCAGACGTATTCCTAAGAGCCCGTGGTGAAACCCCGCGTTGCACCGAGACGGGCGAGGCGCCCGGCTGACAAGGCGTGACGAGTGAGAACGGCGGAGCAAAAACAGACCACAGCGCGGCGGTGTGAAGCTGCCTGCGGGCGGCGGAAAACCAGACCGCTCGAGTGGTCCACCGAGCATGCCGACGGTGTTCTGTGGAATACAGGAGGGATGTATCGAGTGGAGTTCTATGCGGCGGTGCGGCGCAGCGTCTATGTGGAGGGATTGAGCGAGCGGGCGGCGGCCCGGCGCTTCGGGCTGGCCCGGGAGACGGTGCGCAAGATGCTGCGCTACCGCCTGCCGCCCGGGTATCGTCGGGCGAAACCGATCCGGTGTCCGAAACTGGACGCCTTCACCGGGGTCATCGATCAAATTCTCACCGACGATCAGCAGCGCCCGAAGAAACAACGGCACACGGCCAAGCGCATCTGGGAGCGCTTATGCGTCGAGCACGCCTTCACGGGCGGCCACACGATTGTCAAAGACTACGTGCGCAGGCAGAAGCTGGGCGGGCAAGAGATGTTCGTGCCGCTCGCGCATCCGCCGGGCGACGCCCAGGCCGACTTCGGCGAAGCCCTGGTGGTCATCGACGGCGTCGAATGCAAGGCGCACTACTTGGTCGTGGATCTGCCGCACAGCGACGACGCGTTCGTGCAGGCGTTTCCGGCCGAGACGACGGAGGCGTTTTGCGAAGGACACAACGCCGCGTTCCGCTACTTCGGCGGCGTGCCGCGTGGCATCGTCTACGACAACACCACGCTGGCGGTGGCGAAGATTCTCGGGGACGGCACGCGGCAGCGAACGCAGAGCTTCAGCGAGCTCCACTCGCACTACTTGTTCGACGGTCGCTTCGGACGGCCGGGGAAGGGCAACGACAAAGGCAAGGTGGAAGGGCTGGTCGGCTACGCCCGCCGAAACTTCTTCGTGCCGGTCCCGCGCGTCGCGAGTTGGGACGCGTTGAACGCTGACTTGGCGCGCCAGTGCCGCGCGCGGCGCGGGCAGCGGTTACGGCGGCACACCGAGACGATCGGGGAGCGCTTCGCGCGCGACCGCGCCGCGTTGTTGCCGTTGCCGCCGGTCCCGTATGAAGCCTGCGACACGCGCCCGACGCGGGTCACGTCGTTGTCGCTGGTGCGCTACCGCCGCAACGACTACTCGGCGCCAACCGCCTACGGCCACCGCGACGTGGTGGTGAAGGGCTACGTGGACGTCGTCGTGATCCGTCTGCGGGAGTGATGAGATCGCCCGTCATCGTCGCAGCTACGGGCGTGAGGAGCTGATCTACGATCCGGTCGATGACCGCGGCGGCGGCCGTGGTGTCGAGGAACACCTCGGACCAGCGCGCGAACGGCAGATTCGTCGTCACGACGAGGCTCCGGCGCTCGTAGCGCTGGCTGATGAAGCCGAACAGCAGGTCGGCGCCGGCCTTGTCGAACGGCACGTAGCCCAGTTCGTCGAGGATTACGACGTCGTAGCGGGCGAGCTGGTCGAACTTGCGTTGCAGTCGGCCCTGTTGCTGCGCTTCGACGAGCAGCGTGACCAGTTCGGCGGCGGTCACGAACCGCACCCGGTAGTCGTGCTGGCAGCAGGCCATCCCCAACGCGATCGACAGATGCGTCTTTCCCGTGCCGACGCCGCCGACGAACACGACGTTGGCGGCGTCGGCGACGAAGCGGCAGTCGAAGACGTGCAGGACCGCGTCGCGGTCCAGGTCCGGCTGTGCGTCGAACGAGAAGGCGTCGAGCGTCTTGAGCATCGGGAAGCGAGCATCCTGGATGCGGCGTTGGATGCGGCGCTCCCGGCGGCCGGTCACCTCCAGATGGACCAACTGAGCCAGGTAGTCGGCCGGTGCCTGACGCTGGCGGGTGGCCTGCTCGGCCAGCGGCCGCCACTACGTCGCGACCGTCGACAGGCACAGCGTCTTCAGGTCCGTCTCCAGATGCGGCGGCTCGGCAATCGCGGTCACCATCAGCAACGGCCCTCCACCAGAGCGTCATACGCCGACAGCGTCGGGGTGGGCACCACGATCTGCGCCAGTTCCGGACGCACCCCCGTCACCGGCCGGCACACCGGCGGCGGGCCACTCTGCTGCTGGCGCAGGAGGAGCCGCACCGTCTCGAGACGCGGCGAATGGCGCTCGAGCGCGGCCGTCACCGCGCGCTCGACGGCCGCGGCCGGCTGCGTCTCCATCAGCCGCAGCATCCGGACCCACTCCTGATCGGGCTTACGCGTGTGCCTGGCCAGTTCGGCCCGCACCTGCCGCCACACCGGCGCCAGCGGCCAGTCGACGAGCGCCGTCGCCTCGGCCACCACCCGGTGCTTGCGCTCGAGCAACGGCAGCACATGAAACGCATCGAGGACCTTCGTGCCTCTGCAGAACGCGCGGGCGTGCTGCGCCACCACCTCGGCGTCGACGGCGACCGCCACCCGGTCGTGATACAGCTTCACCCACACCGGCCGGTAGGCGTGGCGGATCGGTACCGAGTAGGTGACGTGGTCCACCCGGACGTGTCCGAACTTGTCGGCCACTCGCGCGACGACGCGGCAGGTGGCGGGAAGGTGCACGGGCATCGCTCGCAGATGCTGCCGTTCCAGTGTCAACGCGTCCTGCACCGAGCGCCCGTCGTCGAGGTGGCGCGTCGGCAAGTCCGCCTCCAGCTCGGCGAGGATCGCCGCGTTGAGCGCCGCCCAGCTCGCCACCGCCAGCCGCGGCCGCAACACCAGGTTGCGGACGTACTTGACACCGCCCTCCACGGAACCCTTCTCCCAGCCCTTGGCCGGCGCGCAGAACTCGGCACCGAAGGGATACCCGCCCCGGAATGCTTCGAACGTCTCGGTCTGCACCCGGTCCCGGCCCGCCAACACCTTCTTGACCGCCAGCGAGGTGTTGTCCAGGACGAGGCGTTTCACGACGCCCCCGAAGTACCAAAACGCCGACTCGATGCCGTCGAGCAGCGACTCGAGACGCTCGACCGGGTACGCCTTGGCGAAGTACGCGTTCGAGAACGGCAGCGTCGCCACCAGGTACTTCACCTTGCACGGCACGCCGGCGACGTCGACCCACGACTCGCCGAAGTCGACCTCCATCGTCGTGCCGGGGAGCACGCTACGGTGCACGAAAGCCTCCTTCGCGGTGCCGGCTGCCCGCAGTCCCGCGACGTAGCGGCGCACCGTGCGAGCCGGGAGCGGTCCGGCCAACGGCAGCAGCAACCGGCGAATCCGTTTGGCGGTCAACCGCGGCTCCGCGCACAGCCACTGCTGGATCTGCTCCCGCCACGGGGCCAGGGTGCTGGGCCGCGGCGGCGACACCCGCACCGGCGGCGTCGGCCGGCCGATGGCCCGCCGCACCGTCTTGACATCCAACTTCAACCGACGGGCGATCTCCTTCTTCGGCACACCCTCCACCAGATGCAGGTGGCGAACCTCGACCCACTGGGACATCCTGATCACCTCCGCGTCCTCCTGGCTCGGTCGACGAGACGACCGTGTCTCGCCACCTCGATTATCGCCAGGCGAGCGCTGTTTCCGAGTGCTCAGGGGGTCCCATTTCAAGTGGCCACGGGGTCCCTTTCTCAATGACTTCGCGCGGGCTCGCGGAGTCGCAGGCCGCCGGGGCGAGGGGTCCCTGTGTCTCGAGCACTTGAAAAGGACTGTGCCCCGGCGTTCAGCCAGCGATGGATGCCCCGTGGGGAGTTTGCGCCATCGAGCGCCCAGGGACGCGGCAGGCATCGTTGGGCGCGCCCGTGAAATGCGGCAGATAGGAGGTTCGATGTGGAGCTGGCCTGGTTCGTGGGTGTCGACTGGGGATCGCAGACGCACCAAGCGTGCGTAAGCGACGTTGCCGGGAAGCTGCTCGGCGAGCGGCGTTCGAGCATGGCGGCCAGGGGCTGTCGGAGATCGGACTGGCTTCTGTCCAGCGGGTCGGAGCAGGTCGGCGTGGCGATCGAGACACCGCGCGGGCCGGTGGTCGAGAGCCTGATGGAACGGGGCTTCGCTGTCCACGCGATCAATCCGAAGCAGCTCGACCGCTTCGACCGCATCTCGCCGGCGGGGGCGAAGGATGACCGACGGGATGCGCGGTGCTGGCCTCGGCGCTACGCACCGACCCGCACTGTCTGCGGCCTGGAGCGACCGACCCAGCGATCGTCGAGTGCGGGAGTGGTCGCGCCTGAGCGAGGGAGATTACGCGGGAACGCGTTCGCCAGGCGAACCGGATGCGCGAGCAGCTCTGGCGCTCTACCCGCAGCTGCTCGCCGCGATCAGCGACGATGTCGCGGCGTCCTGGGCGCTCGCCCTGTGGCGGCGCCTGCCGACGCCGGTTGCGGCGCAGCGCGTTCGCGAAGCGACGCTCGCCAAGTTATTGAAACAGCACCGCATCCGCCGGTCGACGCCGCGACGCTGTGTGACCGGCTGCGGGCGCCGGCCGTCCGGGTCGCGCCAGGTGCCGCCGAGGCCGCCGCCGCGCATGTGCGCTCGTCGCCGAACGCCTCGTACTGGTCAACCGGCAACTGGCGCACGCGCGCGCTCGACCGTGCACCAGCTCGCCGAGGCCGGCGGCTGACCGCACGGAGAGCGACAGAGCTCGCCACCGCCGCCCGACGCGGCCATCCTGCTAGGCGCTGCCCGGCATCGCACCGGCGTCCTCGCTTGTCTGCTTGCCGAGGGTCGACGCGCTGCGGCGGCGGGCTACGCCGCGCTCGCTGCCTCTGCAGGGTGGCGCCGGTCATCCGGTGTTCGGGCAAGAGCCTGCTCGTGGTGCGCCGCCTGGCTGCCCACGACCGGCTTCCGACGCCGCCTACCACTGGGCTCGCGTTGCCCACCGCCGACCCGGTCAGCCGCGCCAAGTATCAGGGCTGGGACACGCCCGCTCGCTGCGCTCAGTGGTTCCGACCGCCTGCGTCGCCTGCGCCATGCTCCGTCGATTACCTGCTTCGACCCGCACCGTGCAGGAAATGCAGCGTGAACTCGTAACGCACGCGATCGCTCGCCACGCCTTGGCGAGTCCGATGACGACGTGGGCGCTGTCGGTCTGCGGCGTGTCCAGGCGCGGTGGGCGCGTTCTTTGCGTCCACGGCGACGGCAGCGTCCATGCGAATCTCGCGTCGTCACGCCCCCGCGCACTTGCAAAATGGTGGGGAGTCCTTTTAATCTTGCCGCTACCATGATCTTCGATCCGCTGCACTACTTGGCCTTGTTGGAGCGCAAGACGGGCGCGCTCGATCAAGCGGCGCCGCTGACCGGGTGGGCGCTGCCAGACGAGTTTCTCCGGCTGCGGCGGCTCTTGGAGACCCGGCTGGGCAAAGCCGGGACCCGCGAGTATGTGCAGGTCTTGCGGCTCCTCGAGGACTTTCGGCTGGCCCACGTCCGCGGCGCTATCGAGGACGCCCTGCGACTGGGCGCGATCGGGTTCGACGCCGTCAAGCATCTCGTTCTGTGCCGCCTCGACCACCGGCCGCCCCGCCTCGACCTGGCGCAGTATCCGCATCTCCCGGTCCCGCGGGTGACGACGACCATGGCGGCCGACTACTTGATGCTGCTGGGGGCAGGGGCCGAGTGATGGCCAAGTCGACCCTGCTGCTCGACGCCCATCTCAAGGCCCTCCGCTTGCCGACCTTCCTGCGCGAGTACGACAAGGTGACGGTCATTCAAATTTCCCCCACCTGCGGTCATCGAAATTTCCCCCACCCCCCTGGTTGAGAACAACGATGAGACGAGTGCCGGTGGTCGCTGTGGGCAGGCCGTCTGCGGCCTGTCCAAGGCGCGGTGGGCGCGTCTGCGCGTCCACGGCGCCGGCAGCGTCCACGGGCCTCCCGTCGCTCACGTTCCCGCCGTCGTCGGCTTGACCACCCCGGACTTCAACTTGTCCTTCAGCCGATACGAATCGCCGCGAATGCTGAGCGTCGTCGCGTGATGCAGGATCCGGTCGAGGATCGCGCTGGCGATCACGCGGTCGCCGAAGACGTCGCCCCAGCTGCCGAAGCTCTGGTTGCTGGTCAGGATCATCGGGCCGCGCTCGTAGCGCCGGCTGATGAGCTGGAAGAACAGCGTCGCCGCCTGACGGTCGATCGGCAGATACCCGATCTCGTCGATGATGAGAAGCCGCGGGATCGTGAAGACCTTCAGCTTGTCGTCGAAGCGCCCCTCGCTCAGCGCCTTGGTGAGCGTCGTCAGCATCGCCGCGGCCGTCGTGAAGAGAACCCGGTAGCCGTGCTCGATGGCCTTGAGCCCGAGTCCCACGGCCAAGTGTGTCTTGCCGACCCCGGGCGGCCCGAGCAGGACCAGGTTGTCGCCGTGCTCGACGAAGTGGCACAGGCTCAGCTTCTGGATCTGCTTGCGGTCGACCGAGGGCTGGTAGCCGAAGTCGAAGCTGTCGAGACCCTTGATGAACGGGAAGCGGGCCAGATTCGTTCGCATCGTGACGTGCTTGGCGGTCTTCGCTGACACCTCTTCGCTCAGCAGTCCGTCGAGGAAGTCGGCATACGACAGCTCCTTCTCCGAGGCCTCCTGGAGCAAGGCTTCGAGCCGTTCGCGCACCGTGTTCAGGCGCAGCCGCTGCAGGTGCTCGTCGAGGCGGGCCATCTGCGGCGACGTCATTGCGCACCCCCGAGGCCATAGGCCGCCTCGTAGCAGGCCAGGTCGCGGATCTCGACGTCGAGCGGAACCGCACCAGTGGAGCACCCGCCCGTCGAGTAGCGCACGCGCGCATTGCGAGCGATCGGCCCCGGCCCGTGCTCGGGCAGGATCCGGAGCTGGTGCCGGCTTCTGAGCACCGGATGCGTGGCGACCACCTGGCCCCGGTGCCGCATCTGCAGGAAGCCGTCGCGGCGGAGTACCTCAACCGGCTGGCCGATCAGCGTGAACGGCACCGAGTAGCGATTCGTGTCGACGGTGACCAGGTAGTCGGTCGCCACCACCCGGGTCAGCGGCGCCTCGAGTCGGAACGCCCGGACCGCCGGCACGGGCACCAGCGCCTCACGCTCCCGTGCGAAGCGGTCGATGGGTCGCTCGTGGGTCGTCCCGTGCACGCGCACGTCGGCAACCGTCGCCGTCCACTCCTGCAACTGTTCGTTGAAGTCGAGGTCGTCGCGAAACCGCCGGCCCGCCAGGAAATTTCGCTTGAAATACTTCACACTCGACTCGACCTTGCCCTTCGTTTGGGCCCGGTACGGCCGGCACAATCGCGGCTCGAAGCCCCAAAAGTCGGCGAACGCCTTGAACGTCGTGTTCCACCGCACGCCGTCGGTCCCACACGGCGCGCAGACCGTTCGCGGTCGGTCGTAGAGATGCTCCTGGGTGTGGCCGCCGAAGTGCGTGAACGCCTGCTCGTGCGCATCGAGCAGATCGCCGAGCGTCTCGCTCAGGCACGGCACGTAGAAACTCCGCCGCGAGTAGCCGAGCGTCAGCACAAAGATGTGCCGCACCTCGCGCTGCGCACCCAGCCAGACCCGCGCCTGGCCCCAATCAATCTGGCTCTGCAGCCCTGGCGGCGTTTCGAACCTCGTACGCGTCACCGCCGCGTGCAACTGCGTCTCCCGCAACGGTCGCACGAACCGCTTCACCGTTTCGTAGCTGCCGCGATACTGCCGGCATCGAAGCTCCTGGAACAGCACCTGTGCTGAGTAATCAACCTCGGCCGCCCGCCGCCGCAGATACTCCGCATGCGCGGCCAGCAGCGTGTCCGAACGCGCCGCCCGCTGGTACGGCTTCCACGCCGTCTGCCGCAGGCACCGACGAACTGTCTTGCGGTCTAGATCCAGCTCGCGAGCAATCGCTCGAATCGATGCGCCCGCCGCTGCCCGACGATGAATCTGCTCCCATCGTTCCCTTCCGACCATCTCGACCTCCCCGAGCATCTGACGCTCGGGGTCGATCGTCGTGGTTGTCGTCGACATCTGCTCCTCCCCTCAGTTATCGAGGTGAGGACTTTTCAGTGACCACGGGTGGGGATTTTTGCGTGACCGGTGACAATCGGGCTTCTCATCCTTGGGGGTCGGCCCCTTGGATTTCTCCCTTCACATCGAGGCGACAGGTTCCCACGTTCCACACAAGGGCCTGGTGCAGGGTCACGCCACCTTTATGCCGGGTGCCGCCCAGTCAAGCTGCAGGCTCCCACTCGACTCGTCCCGGGTTAACGACTCGCCCCGGTTTCGACACCGTCCCTACGCTTTCGACACGTTGCCGGTGGTTCATCCACTTCGTCTCCCTGCACCCTACCTGACGCGGTCGCGCCGCGCCGTTTCCGTGACGCTTACCACCCCGGCTCTTGACCGAAGCAGCGCACGGCGGTTTGGAGCCTCCCCCTGCCGGGCGGCTCCGAGGGGCCTACCCTCATCCCTCGTGCAGCATGGCTGCAGCTAGGCGGCCATCTCGGCCTCCCTTCTGCGCCTTCGTGGCGCACAGTCATCGGCGTACCGCACGATGATGGTGTCCCCCGTAGCCTCTCGGGCGCGCCACTTCTTCTGGAACCAGAGGTCAAGGACATAGTGCAGGTAAACGTTCGCGAGGACGGGTGAAACCACCGCCCCTTGCGGGGTCCCCTGCAGGTCGTCCTTCCACTCGCCATCTTCCATGACGCCGGCGTTCAGCCACTTGGCAATCAGCCGGACTACCCGCTTGTCCCCGATTCGGTGCTCGAGAAACCGCAGCAGGTGGTCTCGCGAGAGCCGGTCGAAGAACGCCCGGATGTCGGCGTCGATTATCCAGCTGACCTTGCGCCGTTTTATCCCGAAAGCCAGAGCGTCGAGCGCATCATGCGCCCCACGTCCCGGTCGGAACCCGTAGCTGAACCCGAGAAATGCCGGCTCGTAGATCGGCGTCAGGATAACATCCACCACCACCTTCTGGACGATCTTGTCTTCCAGGGCAGCAATGCCGAGCGGTCGCGTCCCGCCGTCCGGTTTGGGTATTTCGACCCGTCGCGACGGCAGCGCTCGATACGCTCCCGAATGTACGCGGCCGTGCAGGTCGAGCAGCCGCTCGTCCAGGCCGTCCTCGTACGCCTTCCACACCAGACCATCCACGCCAGCCGATGCCGTCCGCTTCAAGCCGTAGAACGCGTACCGCAACGCGTCCGGCGTGATGTGGTGCATGAGCGCAGTCAGTTTCTCCTGCGGCTTTCTCGTTGCAGCTTGCCGTACCCGCTCGACCGCCTGTGACACGCCGTCCCGGCCCTGCGTCCGGAGCGTGCTTTGGTCTCGCGGGTTCCCCTTGGTTGAGGCCCTTCCCTCCGGCGACTCCGCGGGCGCTTTCGCCCCCTTGTTCACCGCCTTCAACGGTACTCCTGCCTCATCCGACTTCTTCATTCCGTACGTCATCGGTTTCGGAATCCTCCTTCCCTCTGCGGCCCCGGTTCGACTGCCGGGGCGGAATGAAGACCTCCCAGGTCCCGACGGAGGACGTACGGACGTGCGTGGGTTCTTCGACACCGTGGTCGCGGTAGGGAACCGGGTTACCCCGGTCCCCCCGCTCAGATCCGTACGTGCGCGTTAACGCATACGGCTCCTACCTTGGGTGGTTAACGGCAAACCGCTCGTGTTGCAGCTTGCCGTATCCGCTTGACCGCCTGTGACATGCCGTCCCGACCCTGCGTCCGGTGCGTGCTTTGGTCTCGCGAATTCCCCTTGGTTGAGGCCCTTCCCTCCGGCGACTCCGCAGGCGCTTGCGCGCCCTTGTTCGCCGCCTTCAACGGTACTATTGCCTCATCCGACTTCTTCATTCCGTACATCATCGGATACGGAATCCTCCTTCCCGCTGCGGCCCCGGTCCGACTGCCGGGGCAGAATGAAGACCTCCCAGGTCCCGACGAAGGACGTACGAACGTGCATGGGTTCTTCGACACCGTGGCGCCCTCCATCCCCTCACCGTGGCGGTGATGTCGGTGTGGCCTTCGACGGAGCTCACAGTCTCGGCGCGCCAGACGACGGATTTTTTCGATGCTCAATAGCCCCGCCCGTTCGCGCCCCTGCCAACGCTTCACCGGCCGCCTCACAGCGACCGGCGCATGACTCGGGGTGAAGGTGGTTGGTTACTCCTTCCTTCCGCCGGACTTTCACCGGCTATCCTTCGCCAGTTTGCCTGGCGCACGAGCCCTCCATCCCCTCACCCGTCGCGGTGATGTCGGTATGGCCTTCGACCACTCGAAAGGTCTCGGCGCTCCAGACTTGTGTGTTTTCGATGCTCAATAGCCCCGCCCGTCCGCGCCCCTGTCAACGCTTCACCTGCCGCCTCACAGCGACCGGCGCATGACTCGGGGTGAAGGTGGTCGGTTATTCCTTCCTTCCGCCGGACTTTCACCGGCTGTCCGCCGCCAGTTTGCCTGGCGCACTCGAGTTGCACACGGAGATGGGCGTACCGCTGGCGAAGGTCGCCCACGTGCTGCGGACCACGTTCGGCCTGCAGGTGACGCCGGGCGGCCTCGCTCACCTGCTGCACCGCACGGCCCGCGACGCCGCACCGACCTACACGGCGCTGTGCGAGCAGGTCCGTAATTCGCCGGTGGTCACCCCGGATGAAACCGGGTGGCGCGTCGGCGGCCTCCGCCACTGGCTGTGGGCCTTCGTCACCCCGGAGACGACGGTCTACGCCATTTGCCCCGGCCGCGGGTTCGACGATGCCACCACGGTTCTCGGGGCCGACTTCGCCGGGGTGCTCGTGCGCGACGGGTGGGTGTCGTATCGCTGCTACCGCGAAGCGCTGCACCAATCCTGTCTGAATCACCTGCTCCGACGATGCAAGGAACTGCAGGAAGATCATCCGCACAGTCTGTGGGCCGGGCAGGTGCAAGCGGTCTTGCAGACGGGCCTTGCCGTACGTGACCGCTGCAACGCCGGCGAGCTGAGCGAGCACGGTCTGGCATCGATCCGCGGCCGACTCGTGGCCCGGCTCGGTCGGCTCATTGACGCACCGCCACCGCTGGACGACGCCGAGCGCTTTGCCCGCCATCTGGCCACCGAATTCGCTGCCGTGTTTCTCTTCTTGTGGGACCTGTCGATCGACGCCACCAACTGGCGCGCCGAACAGGCCATCCGTCCCGCCGTCGTTATCCGAAAGGACGCCCCTATATGTCAAGAAAGGGTGTGAACACCGCCGCGAGCGGAGTTGGATCTGAAGTGGAGCGGACAGAAAGCTCATGGATGACGGCGGGGCATCTCCCGCGGTAGGACGAGGGTTGGGGACCCGGATCGCCGATGCCGACTCCCGTCGTCACCTGCTTTCGTCCAGAGACAGGTTGTCCGTGCAGCGGAGAGGTAGCCTCTGCTCCCGCCGAGTCAAGGCGCTTCGCGCCTCCTCCGCTGCGCTCCGGTCCTTCGGATGACTCGGCGCTCGGGCCGGCTTCAGAGCTGGTTGTGGCCGGACGGATTCGTCCGGCCACTGAAAACACTGGCCGGATGACCGAGAGGTTCTCTACGTGCGGCCGCAGCAGCGGGGCGCGACATCGTCCAGGCCCCCGCCCAGCGGCGGATGACGGACCGCTGACGCGGGAACGGCATCGACTCGCCTGCGGCTCGCCCTCCCGGGCCCCCGGTCGTAGACCGGGGGAAGTAACGTTGGGGTTCACTGACCGGTGTCCGGCGCCGGACGGTGACAGCGACTGGCGGCGTACGACACGCTCCGGATCGGGTCAGAGTCCCGGTTCGGCAAGGCCAGCGTACGGTCAGATCGGAACCGGCCGAAATAGTCGTCGCCAAGCCAAAGGCATTGACCCCGAACACACCAAAGAGCGCGACCACGTCAGGCAGCCTTGGCGCAGGTCGCACCGGGTTGGTGGTCTTCGATCAGCGCGTGGTAGATTTCCCGGGCAACGAAGCGTTTCAGGCAGCGGATGATGTCTTTCTTCGACAAGCCCTCGGCGGTGCGTCGTCGGACGTAGTCGAGGGTCGGCTGGTGCCAGCGCATGCGGATGATCACGATCCGGTAGAGCGCCGCGTTGGCTTGGCGGTGGCCGCCGCGGAAGAGCCGATGCCGGTTCGTAACCCCGGATGAGGCGGGAATCGGACAGGCGCCACATAGTTTCGCGAACGCGGCTTCGGAACGGATCCGGGTGGGGTTGTCGCCGGCAACGATCAGCATCTCGGCCGCCGAGTCGGGACCAATCCCGAACGCCTCACGCAGGGTCGGCGCTGCCGCCCTGGTGAGGATGTCGAGCAACTCGTCGTGCCGGTCGATCTCGGCCGAAAGTGTGCGCCAGCGGGTCGCGAGCGCCCGTAGGGCATGCTTCACCGAGGCAGTCGGGTCGACGATGTCTCCTGGTCTGAGGGTCGCGCAGCGGTCGATGAGCCGTTGGTCGGTGAGCGGCTCGAGTGCTTCGCGGACCCGACTCGGTGCGTTGACGAGCAGCGTCTTGAGCGTGGTCATCGCGGTAGTGCGGGCCTTGACGGCCGTATCGCGGGCGATCTTGATCTGGCGGACCATTTCTGCCGCGCCGTCCGCAGCTTTCGGCATGGCGGTCGCGACACCGGCGAGCACCGACCGCGCCGCAGCCTCGGCATCGAGCGTGTCACTCTTGCCGTTGTTGCGCCGCTTGCGCCGGTCGCAACGGTTGACCTCGACGACGTGGAGCCCCTGTCGGCGCACGGAGCGCGCGAGGCCGACCCCGTAGGAACCGGTACCTTCAATCCCGAAGGTTTCGAGGTCACCGAGCGTGCGTGCCCACGCCACCAGGTCGGCATAACCGGCCCCGTTCGCCGGCACCCGGAACGTCGCGAGCCGGGCGCCCAAGTCATTGATCGCTACCGCGACATGCTCGTGCTTGTGGGTGTCGACGCCGACGATCACCTTGACCGACGGATCGTCACGCGCGATGCTGTTCGACATGTTGCTGGCCCCCTTTCGGGCTGGCGACGCCGTCTGGTCGGGCGGGCGGACAGGACTGTGACGGGACTTTCAAGCCAGGCCCCTATTCGGTCACTGCCCTCCCGGCCAGGCAACATCTGGATGCGTGCTGCCCGGCCGGGCCGACAGATCCTTGCCAGGACACGAAGTCGGTCTGCGGCGGAGTCAGAACCGGCCGGGCAGCAGCACGATCATGCTCACAGTCTGCGGTGGCAACCGCACCCGCCACGGCGCCGACAGCCAGCAGGTGCTGGCCAGCGTCGTGCGCACCGCCCGCCAACGCGACCTCGATCTACCTCCGCTGATCGCCACGATGTTGCGCGCCACCGGTCCCGTCGTCCCCGACGCCTTCGGGCTCCCCCCGCCGCCCGCCTGAGAGTGGGCGAGCATCGCTCCCTCGCGAGACGTGAAGATCGGCAACCCCGAGACGGTCGCTTCAACTGCGACCGACCCAGGCAGGTATCGTCACGCGCAGGGGTGAAGCACCAATAGAACCGATGCAGCTCACAGCTCCGTTGCCGTTCGGAACTTCAAGAGTCCCCAACCCATTTCTGCTATTTATGCCCGTATTTGTTGAGGAATCACCCGCTAAATGAATACGTCGGATGTTTCGACGTGTTCTCGACCGCGCGTTGGGACACCCGTGGGTGACTGACGCCCGTCGGGCACCGAGGGGCGTTGCCGGCGGTGCACTGGTTATGTCACGAGGCGCACGAGTTGGTCGGCGGTGAGTGCGAGCACGCCGAACATGCAGTGGCACATCACTTTCGAGGCGCCACGGACCCGGACATGGCGACCGCCGAACTCGTCCTTGAGTCGGCCATTGACGCGCTCACCCGCCGTACGCTCGTTGTAGCGAGCCTGCTCGGGAAGCTGAAAGCCGATACGCTGCAGGCGCCGGGCTTCGGTTCGCAATTCCTCCGCCAGCGCCTTGTCGCGGCGGGGGTTGGTGTCAATCAACGGGACGTGGCCGAGTGAGCGGCTGTGCTGGCGGATCGGTTCCGCGTCGTAGGCGGCGTCCATCAGGTCATACAGATTGGTCGTTCGCTCGGCCGACAAGGTCGCCAGCGGAATGGCGGCTTGGCTGTCGTGCAGGGAGGCGGACGTCAGCAGGCAACTGATCGGAATCTGGCCGTCGGCCACGTCGAGGTGCAGCTTGTAGCCGACCCAGGTCGACTTGTAGCCCTTGCTGTCCTTTTTCATGCCCACGTCACAGTCGGTCGGCAGGTCGTCGAGCATCGCCGGCAAGGTCATGGCCGCCTGCCGGTCGAGGCGCTTGAGGACCTTCGGCCGTTCCTCACCCTTCTTCGGCCGTCCCCGCTTGCGCTTGGGCAGCGGGGGCGTCTTTTCCTTCGCGGCCGGCTTCTCGCGGGCCTCGATGGCCGTCGAGTCGCGGCAGAGGTGACCCACCAACCGGTCGTGGTGGGTGTTGCGGATCAACGCTGCATGCGTGCGCTGGGGCAACTGTGTGTCGGAGAACTCGACGAAGGCGCGTGAGAAGACCGACTCGCTCGGCACCTCGCTCTTCCGCTCCCAGCCGCAGATCCGCCGCAGCGCCACGTCGGTGACCAAGCGCTCCAGCAGCACGCGCGTCGTCGGCATGTCGTAGACCGCCTTGGCCACGAAGGCTCGCGCCAGTGCCGCGCGGTCCTTGCGCGGACGCCCCGGCACCCGGAAGCACCGGGGAATCCACTGCTCGATACGGATGACCTCGAGAGTCTGCACCAACTGCTGCTGTTTCCCGGTCAGCGGACCCAACACGGGCTCCAACTGGGGGAACAGCGCACGCTGGATCGACTGCCAATAGGGGGCGAAGGAACCACGCAGGCAGTTCATGGTTTGTTTGATTGACCACTCCTGCCTACTACTGTATATTAGCAAACATCAAGGATGTGAAACAACGAATCGATGGCCTACAGCGCAGCGTTACGCCGCTATGAGGAGCAATACGACGCGCTCAAGGCGGAACTGCAAACGCTCGGGTTCGTAGGCCAGGGCGGCGTTCACACCCGCCGGATAACGTGTGGGAGGGCTACCTGTCGCTGCCACGACGACCCGGACGCCCGTCACGGCCCCTACCACTACTGGACGCGCAAGGCCCGCGGAAAGACCGTCGGCTTGAAGCTCACCGAAGACGAACTCGTCCTCTACCGGGAGTGGATCGAGAACAACCGTAAACTGGAACGGCTCGTGAAGGAAATGCGCCACCTCTCTTCGCGTGCGCTTGCCCTCATAACCGGCAGGCAGGCTCCATGAACCCCCGTGTCGCCGGCTTCCCGGGCGCGGTCACTGCCATCCTGCGAATGCTGCATCCCGCCCGCTGACCGTCCCTCGCCCCGCCGCCTCCGGCAGGGAAAACTCGGCCGATCACGCGTTTCGCAAGAGGCTCAAATGGTATCAATAAAGTCGTAAAGAGCATGTAAAAGCAACACCTATTGGTGGTAAAATTGTCTGTTTTGAGTGATTTACAGCTACCCGCAAGCAAACCCTGTGAAGGATCCAGTCTCCATGCCCGAGTCGCTGATAAGGAAAAAAAGCTTGGCATTGGCTGAACGGCGCCAACGCTCATTTGGGAGCCAGGAGCCAAGAGCCAGGAGCCGGGGTGCCGCCGTGATCGTGCCTCGCGTTCGGCGGAGCGCTTCCTCCCGGCCTGATTCCCAGTCCACCCTCGCCGCGCGCCTCACGCACTCCGTAGCGACTCTGGTCCGCCGGTCGGCGGCGGGAGCGCTACTGGCGCTGGCCGCGCTGCTGGCGGCGCCCATGCTTGGCATCGGCGGCATCGCGCACGCGCAGACGGAAGTCCCGACGGACTGGAGCCTAATACCCGCGGGGCTCGGTCCCGGCGACCAGTTCCGGCTGCTGTTCGTCAGCTCGACCACGCGCGACGCGACCTCCAGCGACATCGCCGACTACGACGCCCATGTGCAGAGCGCCGCCGCCGCGGGCCATACCGCCATCCAGAGCTACAGCGCGCAGCCGTCGCGTCCGGCGCAGGCGCGCGCGCAATGACTGACTCCCCGACGCGGGTGGCAGCGCAGCGGTGGCACCACGGGGTTCCAGGCGCGGCCGTGGCGTTGATGGCGGTGGCGGCGACGCTGCTCCCCGGACTGGCCGTCGCGCAAGACGTCTACTTGCGCGCCGGGCTCGACCTGAGCCGTCCGGCCGACACGCACTTCACAGACGCGGACTGTGCGAGCATGGTCCCGACCGCGCTGTACGGCTGCGGCGTGGGCGGTGACGGCGCGCCGCTCCGGTCAGTGGGGGACGTCGGCACGGTCGCAGGCGTTGAGCTGGGGCTCGGGTACGCCGTGGCGCCCGCCGTGCGGCTGGAGGCCCTTCTGACTTCCCGGCCGCGATTTACGTTCGATGGTCACGCCAACTTCTTGGCCCCCGACCGTGAGCAATCCGTGTCCGTGGATCTGTCCTCGCTGTCCGGGATCCTGGCCGTGTATGTGGATCTCCCCGGCGTGGGGGTGCGCCCGCTCGGCCCGTTGAGCCCCTTCGTCGGCGGTGGCCTCGGGGCGACCCGCGTGGCCAGCGGTGAGACGCGCATGACGTTCCCGAAGACGAGGACCCTCGTGCCGGGCACCCGCCGGACGGCGTTGACCTGGAGGCTGACGGCCGGCGTGGGGATGTCGTGGGGCGAGCGAGCGACGCTCGATCTCGCCTGGCGGTACACGGATACCGGTGTCATCGAGACCGGCGCCGGCCCGGGCCGGGTCGAATGGCGCGACGGCAGCCGGGACCCGGTGGGGCTCGATCTGGCGCCGACCCAGGCCCCGTTGCGGAGCCACGGGTTGCACCTATCTCTGCGATATGAGCTCTGATCCCCCACTTGCACGACCGCAACCTGGCGCGGCGAGCCTGTTGGCTTGACCGAGCGCGCGGCGGAGTGGATCGCCCTGCTGGCTGCTCAAGATACGAGCAAGGCGAGAAGGTCCTCGCCCCTTGAATCGGAGCGCGCTGGACCGTGATGCCGCTCGGACGTGTCGCAAACGAGCGTTTACGACACATACTGATCGGGTGGGGCGGCTTGGCCCGCACTT
Source organism: Vicinamibacterales bacterium (assembly GCA_965217045.1). Classification (GTDB taxonomy): domain Bacteria; phylum Acidobacteriota; class Vicinamibacteria; order Vicinamibacterales; family UBA8438; genus JAAXGX01. Next base: position 800,758 of record OZ244228.1, read on the forward strand.
CTCGGGACGCTCCGCAGGAGCCACACTATGGGGATGCAGCCGAAGGTTCATCCCACGCACAAGACGGACAGGCTCATGGCAATGGCGTGTCTTGAGCTGCAGCGGCACGGCCGCGTCCGATGGTTTTTCTACCATCATCCACACACTGTACTCGCGCTGGTGCTGGTGTTTGCCGTCGGCGTGTTCGCACCCGGCGTGGCCAGCTCCCAGGACGCGACGATCGCCGGGACGGTCACCGACGCGACGGGCGGCATTCTCCCCGGCGTCGCCGTGGAGGCGCGGGACGCGGCGGGCACCGCGCAGGTAAGGACACTGACGGAAATTACCTTGCTGTGTGCCGAGCGCCCGAAGCCGCAGAAAACCGGCTCCGCCTGGATACACGTGGCAACCTTATATCGATCACTGTCCTAACCGTCACCGACGGGACCGGCCAGTTCACGTTCAGCGGACTTGCCCCGGGGACGTATGACGTGATGTTCACCCTCTCCGGCTTCACCGTGCCCGCGCAGGAGGTGGAGGCGAGCGCGGGCGCCACGGCCGTCCTGGACGTGGAAATGGCGGTCGGTGGGCTCGCCGCGCAGGTGGTGGTGGTCGGGACCCGCGCCCAGCCGCGGTCGGTGACCGCCTCGCCGGTACCGATTGACGCCATCCCGCTGCAGGACGTCGTCAGGCAGGGCGCCACCACGCTCGACTACCAACTGCGGACGCTGGTCCCCTCGTTCAACGTCGCCACGCACCCGATCAGTGACGCCGCCACGCTGGTGCGCCCGGCCAGCCTGCGCAACCTGGCCCACGACCATACGCTGGTGCTCGTCAACGGCCAGCGCCGCCACCGCTCGTCGGTCATCGCCTGGTTCGCCGGCGTGACGGACGGTGCGCAGGGACCTGACATCTCGACCATTCCCTCGATTGCGCTGCGGCAGGTCGAGGTGCTGCGTGACGGCGCCTCGGCGCAATACGGCTCGGATGCGATCGCGGGCGTCATCAACTTCCTGCTCAAGGACGACCGCTCCGGCGGCAGCCTGGAGTTCAATACCGGCACCTACCGCGCGGGCGACGGCGATGCGTACACCATGGCTGGCAACGTCGGATTGCCGCTCGGGGACACCGGGTTCGTCAACCTCAGCCTGGAGTACGGCAACGCCGACCCGACCAACCGCAGCGTGCAGCGGGCCGACGCCGCGGCGCTGATCGCGGCCGGTAACACCGACGTGGCCGACCCGGCGCAGATCTGGGGCAACCCGACGATCGAGGACGAGCTGAAGCTGTTCGGCAACTTCGGCCACCTGTTCGCCAACCAGATGCAGTTTTACGGCCACGCCAACTTATGCCGAGAAGAAGGTGACCGAAGGGTTCTACTTCCGAAACCCGAACAACCGCGCCAACATCTACAGCCTCGACGACGGCGCGACGCTACTGATCGGCGACGTGCTCGACGCGCGCGACGGCATCGCGGACGGCTCGGCTCACTGTCCCACGGTGCGCGTCATGAACCACGTGCCGGACCAGGCGGCTCTCGCGCAGGTGTTCGCCGACCCACACTGCTTCTCCTTTCAAGAGACGATTCGGGGCGGGTTCACGCCGCAGTTCGGCGGCGTGGTCAGCGACAGGTCGGTGGTGACCGGCGTGCGGCGGCTCGCGGCGAACGGCCTGACCTGGGATGCCAGCGCCAGCTACGGCGCCCACGAGTCGGACTTCTTCTTCAACAACACCGTCAACGCGTCGCTCGGCCCGGACACGCCCCGCAACTTCGACCCGGGGCTGTACCGCCAGGAGGAAGTAAATCTCAACGTCGACGTCTCCTACGCCGCCACTGACATCGTCAACATCGCGGGCGGCGCCGAGTGGCGCGACGAACGGTTCGACATCGGCGCCGGGGGACGGCCCTCCTGGGAGGTGGGACCGTACGCCGCGCAGGGATTCGTCTCCGGCTCGAACGGCTTTCCTTTCTGCCTGACGATCCCGAGTAACTGGACCCAGGACGTTCCGGCCCGCTACGGCGGGCGGCACCCCGGACTCGGACACTCATGGCTCTATCCGAAGCTCGACACCGCCCCGCCAGCGACACACCCTCGTGATGCTCCGGCTGCAACCCGCGGCATGGCGGCGGAGGACATGCGCCGGCCACGCCGGCGCCCGCACGGACGGCCGCGGTCAGGAGATGAAGAGGTAGCGATTCGTGGGTTCGATAGCAATACTCGGGCTGTTCGTAGCGCCGGCTCCCTCCGCGAGCCAACCGACAACGGCGGGAATGGTCCAGGGATCGGAGAGTGGAAGCCGGGGAATGCAGTTGGGGCAGGATCTCGGCGGCCGGTCGGATGGGTGCGTACAGCATCGGTCGGCGTAGTGTCGGCATCGGCCGCGGCCTGACCAAACAACAACCAATCAGCGACTCGGGAGGGAGCACATGCGGATGACTAGAGGCATTCTCGTCATTGCGGCGTTCGTCATGATCGTACTGGCGGCGGGGTTGGCCGCGGCGCAGCCGGCCGTACCGGAGACCGGTGGCCGCGTGTACGGCCTGGTCGGCGGCGGGTTCGGAGACGGGCGCTTCGTCTTGTCAGGGGCCGGAGCCGGTCTCCGTCTGACGCGGCACCTCGGGCTGGACGTCGAGCTGACGCACCTGGCGGCCAGCGGCGGCGCTACGGAAACGGCCTTGCCCTGGTTCGGCGGCATCCTGGGGTTCGGCATGGATCTGGCCGGTGCCGGCACCGCCTCATCCGTTGCAGCGTATCCGCTGCCTCACATCCCTTTCTCCTTCGAGAACGGGGACAGAGACGTGACCGCGTTCCTCACGAAGTTCACGGTCGAGTTTCCGATTGCGGAAGGCCGCCTGTTTCCCTACCTCACCGGCGGGGGCGGCGTCGGCCGCGTGATGGAACGCGCCGGCTTCTTCATCCCGATCCCGCTCGAGCGTTCCGAGCTCGGACTCGCCCTCACGCTTGGCGGCGGGGTCGACGTGCGGCTGTGGCGCGGACTCGGCGTCGGCGTCGACATCCGCTGGCTGCGGGTTCTCCGCGCCTACGACGCCCTCGACACGGCGCAAGTGGTCGCTCGGGCGAGCTACCGGTTCTGACACCTTCGCGGCTGGGCAGCCCGTGGTTGAAACCCCACGTTGCAAACTGAGCCCGCTATGCACCTCGGTTACGCGTTCGTCCCGCGCATCCGGGATCTGCCGTCGAAACGGCTGACCCGCCGCCCGCCGTACGCCGCCCGCGTCCGCCGGTTGGCGAAGAACTCCAGGAACCGCTCCACCGCCGCGGGCCCCGCGTCGACGATCAGCTGCGGCAGCGCGACGAGCTCGGCCCGCTTTCAGAATACGTGCCACCGGCGTCCGCCGGCGTGGCAATGGGCAACAAGTCTTCGCTCGCTGCCTCATCTCTCTCCCGCGGCTCCCCCTCGACGAGCGCCTCGAAGCTCTCGAAGTCGTTGTTCCATTGTTCAGTGCCTGGGCGAGCGCGACGAGGCGCACCAGGGCGTCCTTCGCCCCGTTGAAGCGCACGTCGATCCGGTTGCGGGCGACCCCGCGTCGGGCGAGACTGGAAGACATTGAGGATGGTCGCCCACTTACAGCGCCGACGCGACCGCAGAGCGTGGCGCCGTCGCACGCTACCTGTAGACTGTCCCAGGCGTGGTGGTCGATGTTCGTGCTGGGTGCTCGCCATCGGCGCGGGGTGCTCTCCCGCTGGTCAGCAGGCGGGTGCGCACCAGCGCGCGGCGCGCCGTGGACCGGTGGCGGCACCCGCGGCGGGCCTTCTATGGCGTGGGTCTGATGATCCGCGCGGCGGGTGACCGCCCTTGAGGCCGCCACGGGGCGGATCGGGCGGGATCCGGGTGGGCGTAACCCCCGCGCTCGTTGAAATCGAGCCGCGTTATCGTGGGGAGACTGACTATGCGCGCTACGATCGGCCTACCTCTCCTGCTACTTACCATTGTGACCACCCAAGCCTGCGGTGCCAGCGCGCCCACCCAGGAGGTACTGCAGAGCGCGGTGGTTACCGCCCTCGATACCTTGGTGGCAGAGTTGGTGGCGGAGCGACCGGCCGATGCGGCCGCGTATACGGAGCGCTTACGGGCCTACCTGGAGGCCAACCCCGCGTTCTACGGCAGTGCCGCCGCGCTGCTGGATCACGCCGGCACGGTCACCACCAGCCCCTACGTCTATCGCACCGCCGACGGCTACGCCACCCGCGATCTCGCCACGCCCGCTTATAACATCGAGGCGCAGGCTTGGATCACGGCGCCATTGGCCGCGAACGCGGGCGTCTGGACGGCCCCTTGCTTTGATACAGGCGGCGGCGAGATCTGGATGATCACCCGCTCTGTCCCAGCGCGCGATGCCGAGGGCATATTCGCCCTTATCACCACCGACCTGCCCGTAGACGCCCCCGCCCGGTAACGCCTGGGCGGGGGCGCGAAAGATACTCGTTTATGCGCCGCTCGATCGGCGAGTTCGCGGTGCCGCTGGCCACCGTGCGCTCGCATCGGACCCAGGCCAGGTCGGCTGCCGTGAGCAACCCCACGCGCGCATCGTGGCCCTCAAGCTGGACGGCGCGCAACTTGATCGGCTGACTTCCCAGTCGAGGGCGGCGGCGAGCCGGACGGTCGACGTCCTTTACTCGGGTGTCCAGGCGTCGGGCCGGTGCCCCATGCCGCGCTCACGCTGTTCGTCTGAGAGGTCACAGAATTTGACGCGAAAGTTCCACAGCGCCGCTAGGTTCTGTACGGCCTGGTCTGCCCAGTACGTCTTGCCCGTGCCAGGGGAAACCGTCCCATACTGCCCGATACCAAGGTTCCGACGCGACGATCCACTACCGATTCCATCCGCGGAGCGGGGAGCGCGTGGAGATCGTGCGCCGCCAGCAGCTTGCCGGCAGGAGCGTGCTCGTCATTCGACAACCGGACGGCACGTTGGCGCAGGTCCCGACCTGGATGTGCGAGCCCGCGGCCGCCGCGCTGTCGGTGAAGGACCGTCCGCGCATGGCGTTGGCCGGCCTGCGCGACCTCCGTCTCGCTGTTGACGCGGCGCTATCGTCGTTCTCCGGCAGGGAGGAGGGAGAGCGGCATGAGACGGATACAGGTAGCCCGACAAGGCAAGCTGCTGGTGGAGATGGAGCCGGGACCGGCGCTCACGGCACGGACACGGGCGACGGTGGGCCCGCTGGTGGCGACTCTGCTGCTCGAAGCGGCGGCGCCAGCGACCGTGACCAGGCCGGGGGAAGCCCAGGAGATGGAGGGAAGCGATGAGCAAGATCACAGCTGACCATCTCAATCGTCAGGCCTTCGTCTATGTCCGGCAATCGACGCGGGACCAACTGCGCCAGCATCACGAGAGCCGGCGGCGGCAGTATGGTCTGGCGGACCGTGCCCGCCAGCTGGGTTGGGGCGAACCGGTGACGGTGGACGACGACCTCGGGCGGTCTGGCGGCGGCAGCGCCCGCCCCGGGTTCGAACGGCTGCTGGTGGCAATCTGCGAGGGACGCGTCGGCATCGTGTTGGCGGCCGAGGCGTCGCGGCTCGCGCGTAACGGCCGCGACTGGCACACGCTGCTTGAGTTCTGCGGGCTGGTGAGCTGTCTGCTCGCCGACGAGCAGACCGTCTACGACCCGCGGTTGCCGAACGACCGCCTGTTGCTCGGCATGCAGGGGACGTTCAGTGAAATGGAGCTGTCGCTGCTGCGCCAGCGCTCGCTCGAAGCCCTGCGGCAGAAGGCGCAGCGCGGTGAGTTGTTCCTCGGCGTCGCGGTCGGCTACCTGAAGGTCCGGCACGACCGCATCGCCAAGGACCCGGACCGGCGGGTGCAGGAGGCGATCGGGCTGGTGTTCCGGAAGTTCGCTGCGTTGCAGAGCATCCGGCAGGTGCATCTGTGGCTCCGTCAGGAGGACGTGCGACTGCCGGCGGTCGAGGACAAAGGCGAAGGCCGGCGCGTGGTGTGGAAGCTGCCCGTGTACAGCACGATTCACAAACTGCTGACCAATCCGATCTACGGCGGCGCCTACGCCTTCGGTCGAACGGGTAGCCGTATCACCGTCGAGAATGGGCGCAAGCGCGTCAGGCGTGGGCTGTACCGGGAACGTGAGCAGTGGGATGTATTGATCGTGGATCACCACGAGGGCTATGTTTCCTGGGCGGAGTATGAAAGGAACCAGCGCGTGATCGCCGACAACGCCACCCGGGCGGGTCTGGTGGCGCGCGGCGCGGTTCGCCGCGGGGACGGGCTGCTGGCCGGCCTGCTGCGCTGCGGACATTGCGGACGGCGGCTCCACGTCAGCTACAGCGGTAACCAGGGCGTGTGCGTTCGCTACAGCTGCCGCGGTGCGCATCTGAACCATGGGACCCGCACGTGCATCGCGTTCGGCGGCGTGCGCGTCGACGCGGCGGTGGCCACCGAGGTGTTGCGGCTGTTGCGCCCGCTCGGCATCGAGGCGGCCCTCGAGGCGGTAGCGATGCGCGAACACGAGCACGCCGAAACGCGCCGTCAGGCGGAGCTGGCGCTGACCCAGGCGCGGTACGAAGCGGACTTGGCGCGCCGCCAGTACGACGCCGTCGACCCGGCGAACCGCCTCGTGGCCGCCGAGCTCGAATGCCGATGGAACGCCCGGCTCGCGGACGTGCAACAACAGGAAGAGAAGCTCACCGGCCTGACGGCTGCCCGCCCCGAGGCGCTGTCTGAGGCGGAGCACGAGCGCCTGCTGGCGCTCGGCACTGATCTCGAGACGGCCTGGACCCATCCGAATGCGACAGCGCAGACACGCAAGCGTATCGTGCGCGCCGTCCTCGAAGAGGTCGTCGTGAAGCTCGCCGATGATCGGATTGACCTGCTGCTGCACTGGCGCGGCGGCGACCACACCCGCCTGTCGGTCCCGCGCAACGGACCGGGACAGCATCGCTGGTGCACGGACGCAACGGTCGGCGACTTGCTCCGGGGACTGGCCCGCCAGCTGCCGGACAGCGCCATCGCCAAGACGCTGAATCGGCTCGGCAAGCAAACCGGACGGGGTAATGCCTGGACCGAGGCGCGGGTGCGTTCCTTCCGCCGCCGGCATGGCGTGCCGGTCTATCGTCCCGGCGAGATGGCGGAACGTGGGGAACTGACGCTGAAGGAGGCGGCCGCTCGGCTCGGCGTGAGCCCCATGACCGTACTGCGGCTCATCGGCGACGGCACGATCTCCGCCCGGCAGGTCTGCAAGAGCGCGCCCTGGGCCATTCGCGAGGAGGAGATCGTCGCCCTCGATGGCGCGATCCCGCCCGCGCGTCGCCCGCTAACATCGAGCGTGGCCCAGAAAGTGCTGGATTTTCAGTGACGTAGCGAGATGTGCATTATGAAACCCGACTCGGGGGTCCGGCCAGGCAAGGGACGGCCGCCGCGCCGACCGGCGCCGGGCGCACGACCAGCGCCGGTGCGTGCGTCTCCCCGCCGCCGCGGCGTGGGCCCTCCACCGTGAGCGGGCCGCGGATCTGTGGGCACGCGGCCAGCAGGTCGACGAGGCGCGCCTTGACGCGGTCGAGTCCGCCGTGCGTGCGGTCGAGCGCCTGCGCCACCCGCGCCGGGTCGAACCGCTCCGGCTCGCGGCTGCGCCACGGCAGCGAGAGGACCGTCCGCGCCCGCTCGGCGGCGTCGTCGACCGCGCGCTCTCCGGACGCGACCGCCTGGTGCAGTTCATCTCGTAGCGTCTCGCGGACGCGGCGCGGGGGACCAGCGCCCACCAGCGACCCGAGCATCTGGTCGAGGCGCGCGCGGGCCGCGGCGAGCAGGCGCCCGGTTTCGGGCGGCGCGCCGCCGGTCTCCGTGTCCGACAGCTCGCCTGCCGTCCCGGCGGGGTCGGCGAGCGGCTCATCCGGGTCCCCGGCCGGGCCGGCCCCGCCCGCGAGCAGTCCGAACGCCTCCGCCTCGTCCACCATGGGCGCTCGGCCGGAGGCGGCCAGGTCGGGGAGGCCCCACCGGTCGCGCTGCGCCGAGGTCGTGACGACGTAGGCGGCGTCCGCGGGCCTCGGTCCCGCCGAGCCCGCGGCGGCTCGACGGTCGATGGCCTCGATCGCCTCGCCGTACTCGCCGAGCGTCGAGGGATAGACGAGCAGCACGCCGGCGGCGTCCTTCCCCCGGAGCAGCTTCACGCGCATCCCTGCAAGTCCCTTTCCACCGTGCCTCTCAACCGTCGGCTGGGCCGATACGGTCACGCCGGCGTCGCTCCGTCGCGGCTGATGCGGCGCGCAGCGGGGTCACGCCGCCGTCGCGGTCCGTCAACACCATCGATTCCCGTCGGCGTTCCTCCAACCTCTGGGCTCGCCCATCGCACACCTAGCCCAGGTTTAACAACGGCATAGCCAAGGCATTTTAGAATCAGTAGTTTACGCTGGTCGAATGGCGCAAGTGGCACTACAAGCGCGCGTCAACCGGGGAAGAGGTCGGTCAGATGATCGTTTTTCGGACGCCGCCCGGCTGCGGGTCGACGCCGAGCGCGTCGTAGATGGCCCGCTGTTCGGGTTCGGCTTGCGTGGTCGTGCGCACGTGCAGGGTGCGCCCGTCCGGCCGCCGGAAGGTGGCGGTGACGCGCTGCTGGCCGTCGAGGATGCGGCGTAGGGTGGACCAGCTGGCGTGGTCGCCGTGCGCACACAGGCGGGTGCGAATGACCTGCACGAGCTGGTAGGCGATGACGGTGAGGAACAGGTGTCCGTCGACCCGCCGCGGTTTGTGGTGGTAGATGGGACGCAGGCCGAGCTCGGACTTGAGCGAGCGGAAGACGGCTTGTGCGCCAGGCTAACTGGCGAAGGATAGCCGGTGAAAGTCCGGCGGAAGGAAGGAATAACCAACCACCTTCACCCCGAGTCATGCGCCGGTCGCTGTGAGGCGGCCGGTGAAGCGTTGACAGGGGCGCGAACGGGCGGGGCTATTGAGCATCGAAAAGATCCGTCGTCTGGCGCGCCGAGACTGTGAGCCCCGTCGAAGGCCACACCGACATCACCGCCACGGTGAGGGGATGGAGGGCGCCACGGTGTCGAAGAACCCATGCACGTTCGTACGTCCTTCGTCGGGACCTGGGAGGTCTTCATTCCGCCCCGGCAGTCGAACCGGGGCCGCAGCGGGAAGGAGGATTCCGTATCCGATGATGTACGGAATGAAGAAGTCGGATGAGGCACTAGTACCGTTGAAGGCGGCGAACAAGGGCGCGCAAGCGCCTGCGGAGTCGCCGGAGGGAAGGGCCTCAACCAAGGGGAATTCGCGAGACCAAAGCACGCACCGGACGCAGGGTCGGGACGGCATGTCACAGGCGGTCAAGCGGATACGGCAAGCTGGAACACGCGCGGTTTGCCGTCAACCACCCAAGGTAGGAGCCGTATGCGTTAACGCGCACGTACGGATCTGAGCGGGGGGACCGGGGTAACCCGGTTCCCTACCGCGACCGACGTCGGTGAGCGTGGTGTAGGTTCGCCACAAGGCGTCTTCGTCCCAGTCGGTTTCGCTGCTGCGCAGGCAGTAGACGCCGGGATGGGTGGCCATCGAGCCGTCCTGCGGGCGGCGAGTCCAGGTGACGGCGACGGCTTTCTGGCCGGCCTCGTCGGCGGTCACGGCGACCTGGTAGTGCGCGGCGGCGCGGGAGTGCCGTGCCTTCAAGCGTCCGATGCGCTGCCAGACCTGGGCGAGGCGCTTGTGGGCGCGAGGGCGCGCCAGCCCGTTGTTGAGCTTGGTGAGCGCGGCCTCGAAGCGGGTGGCGAAGCGCTCGACGATGCCTCGTTCCTTCTGTGCTCGCTCCTCGGAGTAGCAGTACAGGCGCACCTCGTCGGGGTCGGTGGAGACGACCTTGTGCAGATGCACGGTCTGGTTCGACTGCGTGCGGACCGACACGGCGGCATCGGCATCGAATTGCCGGTGGCGTTCCCGGCTGACGACCAGATAGCGATAGCCGTGCTCCCGCAGCCATGTGATGCAGGCGTCGGTGGCGACGCCGCGGTCCATGCCTCGAGCATGCCAGCGTCCGGTGCTCGCGGCGTTCGGTTGCGAGCGGCGGACGAAGCCGCGCGTCCATCAGCCCCAGCGTCCAGCGGGCAGTCACTGCGCTTTCGGTGAGCCGGGCCGCGTCCTCAGCGCCTGCCCTGGATCGCCGCTGGATATCTTGTCGGGAGCGGCACGCCAGAAGTCCGCGTGTTCTCGACCGCGCGTTGGGACACCCGTGGGTTGACGCCCGTCGGGCGCCGAGGGGCGTTGCCGGCGGTGCACTGGTTATGTCACGAGGCGCGAGTTGGTCGAAGCGGAGTGCGAGCACGCCGCATGCAGTGGCACATCACTTTCGAGGCGCGCGGACATCGGGACCGTCGGTCACCCGCCGTACGCTCGTTGTAGCGAGCCGCTCGGGAAGCTGAAAGCGATACGCTGCAGGGCAGCGCCTTGCACGCGGGGGTTGGTGTCTGACGTTGAGCGGCTGTGCTGATCGGTGCCGTAGGCGGCCATGTGCCAGCGGTCGTTCGCTCGACTCGCCGCGGAATGGCTCGGTCGTGCAGGGAGGCGGACGTCAGCAGGCAACATCGAAACGTCGAGGTGCTTGTAGCCGACCCAGGTCGACTTGTAGCCCTTGCTGTCCTTTTTCATGCCCACGTCACAGTCGGTCGGCACGTCGTCGAGCATCGCCGGCAGGTCATGGCCGCCTGCCGGTCGAGGCGCTTGAGGACCTTCGGCCGTTCCTCAGCCCGGCTTAGCCGGGGGCGTCTTTTCCTTCGCGGCCGGCTTCTCGCGGGCGATGGCCCGGTCGCGGCAGAGGTGACCCACCAACCGGTCGTGGTGGGTGATCAACGCTGCTGGGGCGTCGGTCGGCGAAGGCGACCGCCTCGGCGCTCTTCCGTCCCAGCCGCAGATCACCAACGGTCCAGCAGCGCGGCATGTCGTAGACCGCCTTGGCCACGAAGGCTCGCGCCAGTGCCGCGCACGCCCCGGCGCCCGGAAGCACCGGGGAATCCACTGCTCGATCGGATGTCGAGAGTCGACTGCTGCTGTTTCCCGTCAGCGGACCCAACACGGGCTCCAACTGGGGGAACAGCGCACGCTGGATCGACGCCAATAGGGGGCGAAGGAACCACGCAGGCAGCATGGTTTGTTTGATTGACCAGCTCTGTATATTAGCGGTGCGATGGCCTCGCGCAGCGTTACGCGATGCCGGCTCAAGGCGGAACTGCAAACGCTCGGGTTCGTAAGGGCGGCGTTCACACCCGCCGGATAACGTGTGGGAGGGACCTGTCGCTGCCACGACGCCCCGGCCCGCACGCCCCTACCACTACTGGCGCGCAAGGCCCGCGGAAAGACCGTCGGCTTGAAGCTCACCGAAGACGAACTCGTCCTCTACCGGGAGTGGATCGGAACAACCGTAAACTGGAACGGCTCGTGAAGGACATGCGCCACCTCTCTTCGCGTGCGCTTGCCCTCATAACCGGCGGCAGGCTCCATGAAGCCGGCTTCCCGGGCGCGGTCACTGCCATCCTGCGAACGCTGCATCCCGCCCGCTGACCGTCCCTCGCCCCGCCGCCTCCGGCAGGGAAAACTCGGCCATCACGCGTTTCGCTTTCGAGTGCCCGCGCTGTGCCTGCGGTTGCTCGCTCGCCTCGCCCTCGAAATAGGTGTTGGTCAGGTCGTAGAGGGTCACGGTCGGCTGCAGGTCGAACAGCCCGAGGGCCCGGTCGAACAGGTGCGCCTCGACCGCCTCGCGATGCTTCACCAACGCGTCCGAGGCCCGGTAGAGCTGCATCGCGCTGACGGTCTCGAAGTCGACGCCGAGCAACTCCCCGAGGCCGCTGCGCGCTTGCAGCCAGCGGTGCGTCGCGCGCTCCGATGCCGGCTGGGCCAAGCGCCCGACGAGGGCCCCGGCCGCCGCCGCGCGCAACGCGCCGTTGACGCCCAAGTCGGCCAGCAGGGCCGGCAGCCCCAATTGCTCCAGCGCCCACAGGCCCACCTGCTCCACCCCGACGCTACGGGGGCGGACCAGGCGTAGCGAGTCGACATCGACCCGTTGCACGTCTGCCGGTCCGGCGGCCGTCGCGTCCCCCGCTGCGCCGCGGGCGACCAACTGCGCCGCGATCCGCTGCGCCTCGTGTTCGACGGCGGGCGGGCAATCGGCCACCAGGGACGCTTGGCCGGACAAGACGTCGTCGATGCGGATGCACAACAGCGGCCACTGTGCCCGGGGGATGTCAAAGTGTCTTCCGAGATTGAGCAGCGTGCGCTGACGGACGGTGCTTCCGACGCGCTCGGAGTGGACGAGGCGATGGGAGTAGTAGGGCTGTCCGTCCTCGGTCCGCCGGGTTTGGGTGCGCCGAACGAACATACGGGCCACGATAGCGGGTGGACCCGCTATCGTGCAACCCTACCGGCACGATTATGGCACTACATCGAGCACAGCCAGACCCCGACCCTGTGGAATCAATAACTTGCGGAGATGAGACGCTCGAAATGCCGTGCTAATCGGCAAAATGACCGGCCATCTTGTTAAACGTGGGTTAGGGAGTCGCGTGGTGGGGGTTACAGGGACCAGAAGAGCCAGAGTCGTTCGGCTGTGTTGACTGTTCGGGGATCTTCAGTGTCGAAGCGATCGAGGTAATGGACTGGCTATGGCAGGCGATGCGGTTGGCATTGGGCTGCGATGCGGTGCAGGCCGGGTTCGGGCGTGCCCGGGCGTGCCCGGGCCGGGTCGCTGACATGGGGCAACGGACGCCCAGGATTCTCCTTCGGCAGGCATGTCGGCGGCGGCCACCGTGGAATGACGTATGCTATTCCACGCAGCGGAGTTGATGGCGGACTGACGAAACGAGAGTGGCAATGAAGGATGTCATAGCACTGCTCCAGACCGAACGGGCCGAGTTGCTGGACCGTGTCGCTAAAGTCGATGCGGCGATTGCCGCGCTTGGCGGAAGGCCGGGACGCTCGAGGTCGCCGGCACAGCCAGAGAAGCCCGCGCGCAGGCGGCGCAACATGTCGGACGAGGCGAAGAAGGCGACCTCGGAGCGGATGAAGAAGTACTGGGCGGAACGCAGGGAGCAGTCTACAGCGGCGGAGACCGGCAAGGCCGGGGCGGCAGAGACCGAGGCGAGCGAGGCATAGATGAGTTTCCGGTGGGTGTCTCGTGTCTCGAGGTTGGCCTTGGCAAGGTCGACCAGCGCCTGCATTACGATCGAGCGGGTGGTGCGGCCGGCGCCGGCGCCGGGAGAGTGATCGACTCTGCCGCGTGGACCGTTGTCGCCGCTTCGGATCAGAAGCAACTCGCGGTGGTCGTCGCCTCGGCAATCGAGATCGCACAACCCGAACGGATTATCCTCTTGGGCTCGGGCGCGCGAGGCGAGATGGTCGAAGACGGCGGCCTCGACCTGCTGGTGGTGGCGGGTGCCCGCACGGGCGAGCCGTGGCGCGCCGGAACAGGGCGGCGCGGCTACGCCGGAGCGCGGCCCTCGACATCACTGTCGCGACATCAGCGGAGGTCGAAGCCAACCGCCACGACCCACGCTGCTGCATTCACGATGCGTTGCGCGAAGGCCGAGTTCTCTACCACGTAGCCGATGCCCCGCCGCTGGACACCGAGTGAGGACGTCGCGGTGAAGCTTGCCGACGCGCTCGACTACGAGCACGGCGGCGGTCGCCTGCGGGAACTCGCCGAACGACTAGGCCGCACGGAGGCGGCCGTCCGTCAGCGGGCCTCCAGACTGCGCGCGACTCGCCTCGAGGGCGACCTTGCCGGCGGCGACTAACGCAGCGGCACCGACCGTGCCACGCTGGCCGGGCGATGAGCGGCACCAGGTTGATTCCGAGCACGCCGTCGGTTCGTCGGTGTAGATCGTGAGCGCCCCGAGCTTCTCCTTGATCTGGCTGACCGTCGCCGCCGCCTCGCCGGGGGTTGGCACGAGTTCGCCGCACGCCGCGCAGATCAGGTGGTTCCAGCCGGCGCCGCCGATCCCGCCCTGCGCCAGGCCGGTTGACCCGCCGCCGACGAACGTCTGCGGCCACCGCTCGGCCCCCTCGTCCGGCTCCCCGCCCGCGTTCATGAGTGCCAGTAGGTCCTCGTCGCCGATGGCGTCTTCAGGGTCTCGGCGCCTCCACGCGGCGCCGGGCCCCGCCGGTGTCCAGGCAGAACCTGCTGGCCGACCGTTCGGCAGCCCTTGCAGCGCGTGCTCAGCCAGCTGTCGATGTGCCGGACCGGGGTCGCCCTGCCCGCCGCACAGCGCGCAGATCTCGCGGCTCAGCGCGGCGGTGGCCGCGGCCACGCCGGCGATCGCCTCGCGCTCGATCACCGCCAGCGGCATCGTCAGCGTCAGCCACGTCGCGGTGTCGTCCGTCAGCTCGACCGGGCGGCCCTCGAGCTCGGCGGCGACGACCTCCGCCGTTCGGATGGAGCGTTTGCCAACCGGCGCACCTGGCGGCTGTCGCCTTGGGCTCAAGCGGTTGGCCGTGCGGTAGGTCCCCATCGTCGTCGCGCCTCGGCCACCCGCCGGCATTCGTCCACGATCATCGCGGCGAGCGCCTCAGCCGTCGCGGCCGGGAGCCGCTGGTGGCGCCGTCGGTAGTAGCAGTCGGGGTGGAACCGTGTAGCTCACCGGGGCGGGCCCGGTGCCCATCGTGCCGCTCGTCACCGCCAGGAAGCCCGACTCGCTCGCCGCCGTCCACGCGCAGCCGGGCGCGGTCGTCACGGCGACCTGTTCCGCGCCGGCCGTCCACAGCACGTCGCGACGGAGCGGCGTCACCATGAACGCGCACGGCACCTCGGCCGTCACCAGCGCGCTGCGCGCCACCTTGCCGCCGTCGACCACCGCCGCCACCTGGCAAATGTAGGCGCTGCCGGACTGCACGCCGGCGTCGACGTAGCGCCGCGCCGCGGACGGCCGGACAGGACCACAAAGGAGGAAATGACGAGAAGGCGGTGAAACGGGAGAGATGAGGACGGACGATGGACGGAAAGGTCAAGAGCCGCGGTCGGCGGTCGTTGGTGAAGCGACACCGAGGCAGCCGGCTATCCGTTCCGCTGCCCGCTGCGCGCAGGCAGCGAGTTGAGCCGCCGTTGGGCAGCATGTTGTTCGCGTGCCCGACAGGTGCCGATCGAACCGAACCGGCGTCAGTGAGGTACCGGCCGCCGGGCGGCCGGACAGGACCACAGAGGAGGAGATGACGAGAACACGGTGAAACGGGAGAGATGAGGACGGACGATGGACGGAAAGGTCAAGAGCCGCGGTCGGCGGTCGTTGGTGAAGCGACACCGAGGCAGCCGGCTATCCGTTCCGCTGCCTGCTGCGCGCAGGCAGCGAGTTAAGCCCGCTTTGGGCAGCATGTTCGTTCGCCCGCCCGGAGGTGCCTGGCGAACGCACGCCCACTGCGGCTGCTGCCGCAGCGTCACGACGCAAGTGACCCCGAACCGCAGGCGGCGCCCGTCGCCCGGCGTTGAGATCCAAGACGAGACCTTGGCGCGTGGGCGCTGCCCGGTGCAGGACGTGCGCGCCGCACGAGCGAATCACCACACGAACTGGAAATCGGTTCGCGCTTGACGACGACCGGGGCACATGAAGGAACAGACGACTGAACAAGGAGGCGAAAGAAAGATGAGCAACGACAAGCAACGAGACCCCCAGCACGGAGGCCGCGCTCCCGGCCGGAGGAGCGCGGGGATCGGAGAGACAGACGCTCGTGGCGTTGGACCAGACGCCCCGAGCCTCGCAGCGACAGCAGACCGGACAGTGCCGGACCGCCCGGCCGACGTCGGCCGACGCATCCGACGTCCTGAGAGGTCACGCATGCCAGACGACCCGTCATCGCATCCCGGGTTCAAGTACCGAAACACGGTCTACCTGTGCGCACGCGAGGAGGCGTTCGCCCGTTCGGGCCGCCCCAGCCTCTGCCAGCTGTGCGGCCAGCAGCCCGCCGTTGAAGCACACCACTGGGCCGTAGATTACCCGCCGGCGCACAAGACGACGGCCGCCGATCTGACGGCGCTGTGCGCCGACTGTCACTTCGTCGCCACCACGCTCCGCCGGTTCACGCGCGCCGGCGGCTCGCGGCACCAATTCTGCGCGGTCCTTTCGGAGGTAATAGCACGATGCGACTTGAATTCACCCTTACCGGCGTCACCGCCCTCATCATGCACTGCGGAGCGACCGGGCTCGACACGCGAAGCGCTCTCAGCCGCGAGATCGCAGCGATCACGGCCAAGCGAGGCGGCAACCGCACCGACGTCGACGACAAGCGGCTCTGGGAGCTCGAGTGCCGACGCTCCCTCTATCTCGACGCTGGCGGCAGACCCACACTACCGGAGGCAGCGCTTCGGAGAATGATCGAGAACGGCGCCCGCAAGACCAAGCAGGGCTCGCTGGTGCGCGAGGGGTTGATGATCGAGAGCGTGACGTTCCGCTACGACGTCGACCGCTACGGCGAAACCGTCGAGAAGCTGATCACGACCACGCAGTTCGTCGTCCCGGTAGTGGTGATCAAGCGCGTCCTTCGGAGCCGGGCGAAGTTCGACTGCCCGTGGTCGGTCGTCGGCGTCGCCGATGTCGACCCGGAACTGGTCGACATCGACCAGCTGACCGCGTGGTTGGCCACGGGCGGCCGCCGCGTCGGGCTCGGCGACTGGCGGCCGGAAAAGAGCGGCCACTACGGGAGGTTCAACGTCGAGAAGGTGCTCGAGCTGCCGGACGCAGCTTGAGGGCGGCGTCCGCCAGTCTGAGAGTGGCGCGGCATGGCGTGGCATGGCGGGCCGGGGCTTGGCATGGCTAGGCGCGGCTTGGCGGGGCGAGGCAGGGAACGTTTCACGTATTCGTTTAGCGGGTGATTCCTCAACAAATACGGGCATAAATAGCAGAAATGGGTTGGGGACTCTTGAAGTTCCGAACGGCAACGGAGCTGTGAGCTGCATCGGTTCTATTGGTGCTTCACCCCTGCGCGTGACGATACCTGCCTGGGTCGGTCGCAGTTGAAGCGACCGTCTCGGGGTTGCCGATCTTCACGTCTCGCGAGGGAGCGATGCTCGCCCACCCTCAGGCGGGCGGCGGGGGGAGCCCGAAGGCGTCGGGGACGACGGGACCGGTGGCGCGCAACATCGTGGCGATCAGCGGAGGTAGATCGAGGTCGCGTTGGCGGGCGGTGCGCACGACGCTGGCGAGCACCTGCTGGGTGTCGGCGCCGTGGCGGGTGCAGTTGCCACCGCAGACTGTGAGCATGATCGTGCTGCTGCCCGGCCGGTTCTGACTCCGCCGCAGACCGACTTCGTGTCCTGGCAAGGATCTGTCGGCCCGGCCGGGCAGCACGCATCCAGATGTTGCCTGGCCGGGAGGGCAGTGACCGAATAGGGGCCTGGCTTGAAAGTCCCGTCACAGTCCTGTCCGCCCGCCCGACCAGACGGCGTCGCCAGCCCGAAAGGGGGCCAGCAACATGTCGAACAGCATCGCGCGTGACGATCCGTCGGTCAAGGTGATCGTCGGCGTCGACACCCACAAGCACGAGCATGTCGCGGTAGCGATCAATGACTTGGGCGCCCGGCTCGCGACGTTCCGGGTGCCGGCGAACGGGGCCGGCTATGCCGACCTGGTGGCGTGGGCACGCACGCTCGGTGACCTCGAAACCTTCGGGATTGAAGGTACCGGTTCCTACGGGGTCGGCCTCGCGCGCTCCGTGCGCCGACAGGGGCTCCACGTCGTCGAGGTCAACCGTTGCGACCGGCGCAAGCGGCGCAACAACGGCAAGAGTGACACGCTCGATGCCGAGGCTGCGGCGCGGTCGGTGCTCGCCGGTGTCGCGACCGCCATGCCGAAAGCTGCGGACGGCGCTGCAGAAATGGTCCGCCAGATCAAGATCGCCCGCGATACGGCCGTCAAGGCCCGCACTACCGCGATGACCACGCTCAAGACGCTGCTCGTCAACGCACCGAGTCGGGTCCGCGAAGCACTCGAGCCGCTCACCGACCAACGGCTCATCGACCGCTGCGCGACCCTCAGACCAGGAGACATCCTCGACCCGACTGCCTCGGTGAAGCATGCGCTACGGGCGCTCGCGGCCCGCTGGCGCACACTTTCGGCCGAGATCGACCGGCACGACGAGTTGCTCGACATCCTCACCAGGGCGGCAGCGCCGACCCTGCGTGAGGCGTTCGGGATTGGTCCCGACTCGGCGGCCGAGATGCTGATCGTTGCCGGCGACAACCCCACCCGGATCCGTTCCGAAGCCGCGTTCGCGAAACTATGTGGCGCCTGTCCGATTCCCGCCTCATCCGGGGTTACGAACCGGCATCGGCTCTTCCGCGGCGGCCACCGCCAAGCCAACGCGGCGCTCTACCGGATCGTGATCATCCGCATGCGCTGGCACCAGCCGACCCTCGACTACGTCCGACGACGCACCGCCGAGGGCTTGTCGAAGAAAGACATCATCCGCTGCCTGAAACGCTTCGTTGCCCGGGAAATCCACCACGCGCTGATCGAAGACCACCAACCCGGTGCGACCTGCGCCAAGACTGCCTGACGTGGTCGCGCTCTTTGGTGTGTTCGGGGTCAATGCCTTTGGCTTGGCGACGACTATTTCGGCCGGTTCCGATCTGACCGTACGCTGGCCTTGCCGAACCGGGACTCCGACCCGATCCGGAGCGTGTCGTGCGCCGCCGGTCGCTGTCGCCGTCCGGTGCCGGACACCGGTCAGTGAACCCCAACGTCACTTCCCCCAGTCTACGACCGGGGGCCCGGGAGGGCGAGCCGCAGGCGAGTCGATGCCGTTCCCGCGTCAGCGGTCCGTCATCCGCCGCTGGGCGGGGGCCTGGACGATGTCGCGCCCCGCTGCGGCGGCCGCACGTAGAGAACCTCTCGGTCATCCGGCCAGTGTTTTCAGTGGCCGGACGAATCCGTCCGGCCACAACCAGCTCTGAAGCCGGCGCGAGCGCCGAGTCATCCGAAGGACCGTAGCGCAGCGGAGGAGGCGCGAAGCGCCTTGACTCGGCGGGAGCAGAGGCCACCTCTCCGCTGCACGGACAACCTGTCTCTGGACGAAAGCCGGTGACGACGCGAGTTGGCATCGGCGATCCGGGTCCTCAACCCTCGTCCTCCCGCGGGAGATGCCCCGCCGTCATCCATGAGCTTTCTGTCCGCTCCACTTCAGATCCAACTCCGCTCGCGGCGGTGTTCACACCCTTTCTTGACATATAGGGGCGTCCTTGCAGATGACTCGGCGATTTGGCAAGTGCCCGTCAATGCACAGGAGGCCGTCGGACGGCTCTGCGCCCTGGCCCAGGCGCTCGCGAACGACTACGAGCGGTTCGAGGCGCTTGTCGGAGAGGAGAGGCGGCCGGCGGCGGGGGAGAGGTGACGGGATGAGCGAAGAGGTGGCGCTGGTCGAGCGGGCGGCCGCCCGGCGCCCGGCGGCCAGCGAGCGGGGCGGGCTCGTGCTGCCGCGCGTGATCGCCGACGCGGGGTCGGCGGCGATGGGGAAGTCTCTGGAGTTCTTCGCGGCGCGGATCGCGAACCGCCGGACGCGGGCGGCGTACCGGCGGGGCGCGGGTCAGTTCTTGGCTTGGTGCGAGGCGCGGGTGTCATTTGGGCTGTCAATCGCAAGGTTCTGCTCATCGGAGTCGGCGATGACGGTGGCGTCCTCGGTCTTGCCGCCGACATGAAGACCCTCGGCACGAAGGCCAACCTGGATAACTACGAGCTGTTTCTGCGCCAGCACCTCGACAACAGCCTCTCGATCCAGACCGCAGGCATCGTCAACATTCGCTTCGAAGCGGTCGATGGCTTCGAGGTGTGCGAGGTGTCGGTGGCGGCGTCAGGCAAGCGGGTCTTCGCTAAGCCGTACGGCGAGAGCCGGCAGGTGTCGACCGAGTTCTGGGTGCGAATCGGCAACGCCACCAAACAATTTCATGGCGATGATATGGTGGAGTACTAGTCGACACACTGGGGCTGATAGCCGGTGGGTGGTTCCGTCCGGCGGCGCGCGTTTCGTGGCGGCCAGCACCCGGGCGCGGATCTGCGCCGTCAACCTTCTACGGTGGGCGCCCCCGGTAGCGGCTCGCCAAGCCCTTGATGCCGTCCTGGAGAAAGCGCCGGCGCCACTTGGCGATAGTGGGGCGGGAGATATCGAGCTTGGACGCCGCGGTTCGCGCAGAAACGCCGTCGGCGAGGAGCAGCACGACCTTGGCGCGCTGGACGAATTCGGCGGGGAAGGCGCGAGAGCGGGCGATCTCCTCGAGGTCAGTGCGTTGTGCGGCCGTCAGATGAATCGGCTTTCCCTGGAAAGGCATATACAGGAAAGACGACGGCCAAGCGGAAAACGTTTATATAGAACAGTCCGCTAGTCGCCGAGTGTGCGACGTTGCACGCCGACTATAACTCTTGGAACTAAGGCCAAATGCGCCGCGTCCCTCCGTTCAATCCGGATTCTTCTCTCTTGCGTGCCTGTGCCTCAACATCGGGCCCAGCTTGACATAGTGCCCCGGATTGCAATATTCATCGTGCCATGTGCCCAAGTGAAGCTGCAGGTCCGTCACGAAATAATGTAAGAAGCGTCCTGAGCTGTAACTCGGCTCAAGTCCTTCTTCTTGTATTGTGGTCCACTCCATCTTTTTGTCGGCGTCTTCGGGTGTTAACCTTGTTTCTGCCCCCACTCCAAATTCGGCCCCCTTTTTACCCATTCTTCCGGGGATACAGAGTGTTGCTCCCTTGTGTTGGTCTAGAATCAGCACTGATGCATTACTCGCTCTGATGCCGTTCTCCCTGATATTGTCTTCCAAATGCTTCACCCTGCATTCGCCCTGTCCCAGGGCAACCAGGAAGGCATAGCAAGGGTTATTCCATTGCCTCCCGGTTACCGGCCGAGTCATCTCTGTGATGGTTGCATCACCCCTTATTGTCCCAAACCGCAATTTGTTCTCAACTAGACGTCCTTCTTGCAGAGTCTCCATGTCTTCTACTATTCGCCGGTAACTCCGAAGGACATCGCCATGATTCGCCCATGAAGCCTTGACTTCACCGACCGCTGCAACCCATTCTACTCTTACCAGCTCAGTTTCTCCCTCTTCCGTCATGTGCATGGTCGCTGCGGGAACATCTCTAACGACAATGACGTCCATCTGCCCCGATTTCATGCCATCGGCTCGAACCACGTGTCCCTGCGTTACCCGATACTGTCCTCCTATCAGACTCCCAATAAGCTCTCTTACCGCTTGCTCTGGCCCGTCCCCTTTTGCACGAATGTTGTTCCTTCCTCCCGCGGCCTTCGCCTTTTTGCGACTTAGGAACAACTCCTCCGCAGCCGCCGCGTAGAGTTCGTCCGGGTTGTATGTATCCATTTACCTATTGTTCCTGCTCTTCGGAACCGCACGCATATAGGAGTAAGCAGTTTACGGCCGGGTCTTTCGAAATTTAAGCCGAGATCGCGAAGCGCTACAATCAGGGTTGGCGGGGCCCCCCGATTCGATTGGGCGGTCTCAAACGGTGGGTCCGTTCTGGTTGATACAGATTCGACGGCGATATGCGAGCGACGTTGTGAACGTGGGGCGTCCCTTCGGTGAGGATTCGCCGCCGCGGGAAGGGGGACTCTCGGGCTACTCGGCGTCACCCATCATTCGGCGTACACTCCCGATCACGTCGCTCACCAGTTCATCGCTGAACGCGTCATGACTAAAGCCGTGCACGATAGCGTTCCTGTACTGCTTCACCCTAGTCAGTCGGTGGTACTCCTCATGGGAGATGAACCCGAGAAAGACTGCCTGATCGAGGAAGTAGCCGGGTGCCGTGATGTCTCGATTCGACTCCTCCTGGCCCGCAACCAGCATCCGAGTCGTGGCTTCGAACGCCGACCATGCAAGCACGAGCGCGGACTCTGACGCGCCCGACGTCAGTGCCCTCTCGGCGTCCTCTATTCTCTGGAGAATCCGCTCGTGGTCGAGCGAACGCGCGCCTTCGGGAGAGTCCAGCTTCTCTGGCTCGGCTACCAGCAGTAGCTCGAAACGCCATCCGGGCCGCGCATCCACGGCCTTCGCCAACTCACGGATCCGGGGATCAGCTGCCAGCGACGACCGTGACTTGATTTCTATCACCGTCACTTCGTCGGCCTTGCTCGCAAGCAGATCTGCGCGACACCCAGGGAGGAAGTCGAGCGGAGCGTCGAGGGTGACTTCGTACCCCTGTCTTCGATACTTCTCCGCCGTCTTGCGGACGAGGAGGTATTCGGCATTGGACGCTCGAGCCATTACAATACAACCTCAGCAGTGGTCGCCGGGGCCAACGCAACATGAAGGAGGGGCCCCGCGACTCGGAGGGAGTCCATTACTTTCGCTGAAGGGTTCCGGATTAGCAGTTCCTCGTTGCGATCTCTCTTGCGGCAAAGGAGATCAGATACCTGGGAATCGTCCGTGTAGACCAATCCGCTCAGAGCGTCCAGGATCGGCTTTGCTATGTTGTCGACGTCGAGTGGCGCGCCGTCGTATAGGTAGGTTATGGTCACGGCTACCGCCCCGGTGACCGGGGGTTCCGCATACCACTCTCGCGTGGCGGCACGCCGCACTCGCTCTGTCCAGTCCCGCACGAGGTGTCGGCGGCGGGCTTGTTGGGACACTGGCGGCTCTGCCATAACGAAGTCGAACGGAATAGGCATCCGAGGTGACCAGAGTCGTCAGTGAGCCGCCAGCCTTCGTGAACTGCCCAACTCAACCATCGTCACGACACTATACTACTCGATTCGGGCGCGCCCTCACCCTGTTGCCGGCTGTGCCTATCAGCCGGTGGCAGAAGGGGCTGATTGTCAATCGAGAATCGCGTGTCCGTATTGGCGTGTCGCCGGAGCATCCGACGACGAATCGGGCCGATCAGGGCGTTCCGGGGCCCCGAAGCGCCGCACACGCGTCCAGCAGTGGCTCAGGCAGCCGATCAGCGCCTCCACCAGCGCCGAAGCGCGGCCCTGGAGGCTACGCGGCGTGCCCACGCCCGTCAGGTGCCGCATGAGCAACCCGAGATTGACGCGGCAGACCTGGACGAGCAGCCGTTTCAGGATGTTGGGATGCCCGCGCAGATGGACGCGGTGCATCCCGCCGGTCTCGTAGAGATGCGCGTTGGGCCGTTCCAGTAGCTCGCGCCGCTGCCGCAGCAGCCGTTTCCCGCGCGCGCCGCGGATCTGCCGCCGGTTGGCAGACACCGCGTCCGGCGCCGCCGCCTGGCCCTTCCAGTGCCGCCGGCCGCGATCCGGCTCCGAGACGTAGCTGCGGAGGCCGATGGCCGCAAACCCGACCATCATCTCGTTGCTGTGATATCCCTGTCAGCCACCACCTCTACGATCCCCGGTGCGCCGACCGCCTCGACCTGGTCGGCGGCCGTGACGAGCGTGTCGCCCGCACTCGCGTCCTGCACCGTCACGGCCACGATGGCGCCGGTGTCCAGGTCGACCACATGCTCGGCGGTGTGCGCCAGATGCGTGCGGCCGTCCTTCATCTTCGTGATCTTCGCATCCGGATCGTGCGAGTGGGTCCAGTGCGTATTTCGGACGATGTGGATCACCGATTTCCGGGATCGTGAGCGCTCATCGGTAGCCTGACCGCGGGATCCTTCGCCTTTTGAACGGAGGGCGAGGCGATGCCGGCTCGGAGGCTTCTGGTGAGGAAAATTCGGGAGATTCTACGACTCAGGTACGAACAGGGCCTGTCCCACCGAGAGGTAGCCCAAGCCTGCGTCATCGGTCCGAGCTCGGTTTGTCGCTACCTGCAGAGGGCGGCGCGGTACGGGCTGGGCTGGCCGCTGCCGGCCGACCAGTCCGACGCGGCACTCGAGGCCCGGCTGTTTCGCCGCCCGGCGCCAGTGCCCAACCGAGCCCGACCCGACTGCGCGCACATCCACCGCGAGCTCAAGCGCAACGGGGTCACGCTGCAGCTGCTCTGGG
Organism: Vicinamibacterales bacterium; assembly: GCA_965217045.1. Classification (GTDB taxonomy): domain Bacteria; phylum Acidobacteriota; class Vicinamibacteria; order Vicinamibacterales; family UBA8438; genus JAAXGX01. The sequence continues at coordinate 824,621 of OZ244228.1, forward strand.
AGGAGTACCTCCAGGTCCATCCCGGCGGCTACCGCTACACCCAGTTCTGCGAGATCTACCGGCAGTGGGCGCGGCGGCTGCGGCCGTCGATGCGGCAGGTGCACCGCGCCGGCGAGAAGACCTTCGTCGACTTCTCGGGCAAGCGGCCGACGCGGGTCGACCGGCGCACGGGTGAGCTGCGGCCTGTCGGGCTGTTCGTCGCCGTGCTCGGCGCCAGCAGCCTAACCTACGCCGAGGCGACCGCGACCCAGCAGCTGGCGGACTGGGTCACCGCCCACATCCACATGGTCGAGTACTGCGGGGGCGCCACCACGCTGTGGGTCCCCGACCAGCTCAAGAGCGCCATCACCCGCCCCTGCCGCTACGAGCCCGACGTCAACCGCACCTATGGTAGCGGCAAGATGAAAAGGGACAGTTGATGGCGGACTGACGAAACGAGAGTGGCAATGAAGGATGTCGTAGCACTGCTCCAGACCGAACGGGCCGAGTTGCTGGACCGTGTTGCCAGAGTCGACGGGGCGATCGCGGCGCTTGGCGGAAGGCCGGGACGCTCGAGGTCACCGGCACAGCCAGAGAAGCCCGTGCGCAGGCGGCGCAACATGTCGGACGAGGCAAAGAAGGCGACATCGGAGCGGATGAAGAAGTACTGGGCGGAGCGTCGGAAGCAGCCTGCAGCGGCCGAGACCGGCAAGGCCGCGGAGGCGGAGACCGAGGCAAGCGAGGCGTAGATCAGCGTCCCGTGGGTGCCTCGTATCTTGGGGTCGCCTTTGGCAAGGTCGACCAGCGCCTGCATTGCGATCGAGCGGGTGGTGCTGCCGGCGCCAGCGCCGGGAGAGTTTATCGACTCTGCCGCGTGGACCGTTGTCGCTGCTTCGGATGAGAAGAAGCTCGCGACGATCGTCGCATCAGCAATCGAGATCGCACAACCCGAACGGACATCCTCCTGGGCTCGGCCGCGCGAGGCGAGATGGTCGAAGACGGCGACCTCGACCTGCTGGTGGTGGCGAGTACGCGCACGGGCGAGCCGTGGGGCTCCGGAACAGGGCGGCGCGGCTACGCCGGAGCGCGACCCTCGACATCACTGTCGCGACATCAGCGGAGGTCGAAGCCAACCGGCACGACCCATGCTGCTTCATCCACGATGCGTTGCGCGAAGGCCGAGTCTCTACAAAGCCGCCGATGCCCCGCGTTGGACACCGAGTGAGGACGTCGCGGTGAGGCTTGCCGACGCGCTCGACTACGAGCACGGCGGCGGCCGCCTGCGGGAACTCGCCGAACGACTAGGCCGGCACCGAGGCGGCCGTCCGTCAGCGGGCCTTCAGGCTGCGGGCGGCTCGCCTCGAGGGCGACCTCGCCGGCGGCGACTAACGCGGCGGCACCGACCGTGCCACGCTGGCCGGTCGATGAGCGGCACCAGGTTGATCCCTGGCACGCCGTCCGCTCGTCGGTGTAGATCGCCAGCGCCCCGAGCTTCTCCTTGATCTGGCCGCCGCCTCGCCGGGGGGTTGGCACGAGTTCGCGGCACGCCGCGCAGACCAGGTGGTTCCAGCCGGCGCCGCCGATCCCGGCCTGCGCCAGGCCGGTTGACCCGCCGCCGACGAACGTCTGCGGCCACCGCTCGGTCCCCTCGTCCGGCTCCCCGCCCGCGTTCATGAGTGCCAGTAGGTCCTCGTCGCCGATGGCGTCTTCAGGGTCTCGGCGGCTCGACGCGGCGCCGGGCCCCACCGGTGTCCAGGCAGAACCTGCTGGCCGACCGTTCGGCAGCCCTTGCAGCGCGTGCTCAGCCAGCTGTCGATGTGCCGGACCGGGGTCGCCCTGCCCGCCGCACAGCGCGCAGATCTCGCGGCTCAGCGCGGCGGTGGCCGCGGCCACGCCGGCGATCGCCTCGCGCTCGATCACCGCCAGCGGCATCGTCAGCGTCAGCCACGTCGCGGTGTCGTCCGTCAGCTCGACCGGGCGGCCCTCGAGCTCGGCGGCGACGACCTCCGCCGTTCGGATGAGCGTTTGCCAACCAGCGCACCTGGCGGCTGTCGCCTTAGGCTCAAGCTGTTGGCCGTGCGGTAGGTCCCCATCGTCGTCGCGCCTCGGCCACCCGCCGGCATTCGTCCACGATCATCGCAGCGAGCGCCTCAGCCATCGCGGCCGGGAGCCGCTGGTGGCGCCGTCGGTAGTAGCAGTCGGGATGGAACCGTGTAGCTCACCGTGGCGGGCCCGGTGCCCATCGTGCCGCTCGTCACCGCCAGGAACCCCGACTCGCTCGCCGCCGTCCACGCGCAGCCGGCCGCGGTCGGCACGGCGACCTGTTCCGCGCCGGCCGTCCACAGCGCGTCGCGACCGAGCGGCGTCACCATGAACGCGCACGGCACCTCGGCCGTCACCAGCGCGCTGCGCGCCACCTTGCCGCTGTCGACCACCGCCGCCACTTGGCAAATGTAGGCGCTGCCGGACTGCACGCCGGCGTCGACGTAGCGCCGCGCCGCGGACGGCCGGACAGGACCACAAAGGAGGAAATGACGAGAAGGCGGTGAAACGGGAGAGAGGAGGACGGACGATGGACGGAAGGGTCAAGAGCCGCGGTCGGCGGTCGTTGGTGAAGCGGCACCGAGGCAGCCGGCTGTCGGTTCCGCTGCCCGCTGCGCGCAGGCAGCGAGTTTGAGCCGCGGTTGGGCAGCATGTTGTTCGCCCGCCCGACAGGTGCCGATCGAAGCGAACCGGCGTCACTGAGGTACCGGCCGCCGGGCGGCCGGACAGGACCACAGAGGAGGAGATGACGAGAAGACGGTGAAACGGGAGAGAGGAGGACGGACGATGGACGGAAAGGTCAAGAGCCGCGGTCGGCGGTCGTTGGTGAAGCGGCACCGAGGCAGCCGGCTGTCGGTTCCGCTGCCCGCTGCGCGCCGGCAGCGAGTTGAGCCGCGGTTGGGCAGCATGTTGTTCGCCCGCCCGACAGGTGCCGATCGAAGCGAACCGGCGTCACTGAGGTACCGGTCGCCGGGCGGCCGGACAGGACCACAGAGGAGGAGATGACGAGAAGACGGTGAAACGGGAGAGAGGAGGACGGACGATGGACGGAAAGGTCAAGAGCCGCGGTCGGCGGTCGTTGGTGAAGCGGCACCGAGGCAGCCGGCTGTCGGTTCCGCTGCCCGCTGCGCGCCGGCAGCGAGTTGAGCCGCGGTTGGGCAGCATGTTGTTCGCCCGCCCGACAGGTGCCGATCGAAGCGAACCGGCGTCACTGAGGTACCGGCCGCCGGGCAGCCGGACAGGACCACAAAGGAGGAAATAACGAGAAGACGGTGAAACGGGAGAGAGGAGGACGGACGATGGACGGAAAGGTCAAGAGCCGCGGTCGGCGGTCGTTGGTGAAGCGCCACCGAGGCAGCCGGCTGTCGGTTCCGCTGCCCGCTGCGCGCCGGCAGCGAGTTGAGCCGCGGTTGGGCAGCATGTTGTTCGCCCGCCCGACAGGTGCCGATCGAAGCGAACCGGCTCACTGAGGTACCGGCCGCCGGGCAGCCGGACAGGACCACAAAGGAGGAAATGACGAGAAGGCGGTGAAACGGGAGAGAGGAGGACGGACGATGGACGGAAAGGTCAAGAGCCGCGGTCGGCGGTCGTTGGTGAAGCGGCACCGAGGCAGCCGGCTGTCGGTTCCGCTGCCCGCTGTGCGCCGGCAGCGAGTTGAGCCGCAGTTGGGCAGCATGTTGTCCTTGCGCCCGACAGGTGCCGATCGAAGCGAACCGGCGTCACTGAGGTATCGGCCGCCGGGCGGCCGGACAGGACCACAAAGGAGGGAATGACGAGAAGACGGTGAAATGAATGAGAGAGGAGGACGGACGATGGACGGAAGGGTCAAGAGCCGCGGTCGGCGGTCGTTGGTGAAGCGGCACCGAGGCAGCCGGCTATCGGTTCCGGTGCCTGCTGCGCGAGGCAGCGAGTTGAGCTCCCTTGGGGCAGCATGTTCGTTCGCCCGCCCGGCGGGTGCCTGGCGAACGCTCGCCGGCGTGCGTGCGCGGTCAATCTCGAACGGCGGGAGCACTCCCGGGCACGACCTGCCGTGACCGCTATCTGGACCCTGTCCGAGGCGCTCTTCCTGGCGACGGTGGACCAGGCTCGGGTCGATGCCGCCGATGGAAGAACCGGCTGGCTGCGATGGACCGTGAGTCGGATCGGACCGGACGCCGTGAAACGCCTATCGTCCCCCACACGGACTTGGGCGGGCACTTGCAGCGCAGTACCGCCGCCGTCGGTCGGGCGACGTGCCCGACGACCGCACGCCTGCCCGCGGCAGCGCGAACATCGCGACCGACGCGGCCCTGCATCTGAACGCAGGTCGTCGCCGCGACTCGAACGCTCGTTGCGGCGCATCCCACGCGGGGTCACCCGTTGCCTGCGGCGGCTGCCGCAGCGTCACGACGCAAACGATCCCGAACCGCAGGCGGCGCCCGTCGCCCGGCGTTGAGATCCAAGACGAGACTGTGGGCGTGGGCGCTGCCCGGTGCAGGACGTGCGCGCCGCACGAGCGAATCACCACACGAACTGGAAATCGGTTCGCGCTTGACGACAACCGGGGCACATGAAGGAACAGACAACTGAACAAGGAGGCGAAAGAAAGATGAGCGACGACAAGCAACGAGACCCCCAGCACGGAGGCCGCGCTCCCGGCCGGAGGAGCGCGGGGATCGGAGAGACAGACGCTCGTGGCGTTGGACCAGACGCCCCGAGCCTCGCAGCGACAGCAGACCGGACAGTGCCGGACCGCCCGGCCAACGTCGGCCGACGCATCCGACGTCCTGGGAGGTCACGCATGCCAGACGACCCGTCATCGCAGCCCGGGTTCGAGTACGGAAACACGGTCTACCTGTGCGCACGCAAGGAGGCTTTCGCCCGGTCGGGCGACCTCTGCCAGCTGTGCGGCCAGCAGCCCGCCGTTGAAGCACACCACTGGGCCGTAGATTACCCGCCGGCGCACGAGACGACGGCCGCCGATCTGACGGCGCTGTGCGCCGACTGTCACTTCGTCGCCACCACGCTCCGCCGGTTCACGCGCGCCGGCGGCTCGCGGCACCAATTCTGCGCGGTCCTTTCGGAGGTAATAGCACGATGCGACTTGAATTCACCCTTGCCGGCGTCACCGCCCTCATCATGCACTGCGGAGCGACCGGGCTCGACACGCGAAGCGCTCTCAGCCGCGAGATCGCAACGATCACGGCCAAGCGAGGCGGCAACCGCACCGCCGTCGACGACAAGCGGCTCTGGGAGCTCGAGTGCCGACGGTCCCTCTATCTCGACGCTGGCGGCAGACCCACACTACCGGAGGCAGCGCTTCGGAGAATGATCGAGAACGGCGCCCGCAAGACCAAGCAGGGCTCGCTGGTGCGCGAGGGGTTGATGATCGAGAGCGTGACGTTCCGCTACGACGTCGACCGCTACGGCGAAACCGTCGAGAAGCTGATCACGACCACGCAGTTCGTCGTCCCGGTAGTGGTGACCAAGCGCGTCCTTCGGAGCCGGGCGAAGTTCGACTGCCCGTGGTCGGTCGTCGGCGTCGCCGATGTCGACCCGGAACTGGTCGACATCGGCCAGCTGACCGCGTGGTTGGCCACGGGCGGCCGCCGCGTCGGGCTCGGCGACTGGCGGCCGGAAAAGAGCGGCCACTACGGGAGGTTCAACGTCGAGAAGGTGCTCGAGCTGCCGGACGCAGCTTGAGGGCGGCGTCCGCCAGTCTGAGAGTGGCGCGGCATGGCGTGGCATGGCGGGCCGGGGCTTGGCATGGCTAGGCGCGGCTTGGCGGGGCGAGGCAGGGAACGTTTCACGACATGTCGCCGCCAGCCGTCGGCAGTTCCGTCGCACCGCACCACGGGACCTACCCGTCTGAAGAGAACACGACGGCGAACCACCTGACGGCGTACTGTGAGTACTGCCACGACCTCTTCACCGAGCACATCGGGTTCATCTCCTTTGTCCCGAGCGGCCGGAGCATAGGCGCCTCGACCGGGCGCGGCTGGGGCGCCGTGGTCAGCGGCGGGTCGAGGCCGCGCGTCGGCGAAGTTGTCGCGATCTGGCTGCGCTGCTCGGGTGCGTGGCGCGACTACGTCGTGACCGGCGTCATCGACGGGGGCCCGGGATCCTGGCAGGTGCGCACGCGCCCGCCGGGTCGCGATGCCGAGGTGCGGCCGATCTGCATCGCCGACCTCGCCCGGCAGCCTGACCGGCATCGCGCCTGACCGCGAAGGGCCGAGCGGCCATTCTGTGGCCGCAGCCCTTCACGGTCGGTCGTGAGATCCACGACCAGGTCGACGGCGGCCCCGAACGTCTCCAGGCCAATCGTATGCAGTCGGTGGCGGTGGGCACAGTTCCGACGGAGCCGTGTCCGCCGCGAACCCAGATGCGGCGAGTGCGATCCGGAGAGCCGGCCGCCGCCGTTGACGAGAACCAGAGCCAATGGACGTACCAGCGAGAGGAGAAGAAATGACGACCACCGACTACAGCCTGCTGGCGGCTTCCGCCGCCACCATCCTGACCGTCGCCGCCTACTGGTGGCGCCGCGCTTCCGAGACGGCCCGAATCTACGTAACGGAACTGGGCTGGTCCTTCGGCAGTTTCTGCGCTGCCATGTACGCATGGCTCGTGCTCACCGAGGAGCGCCCCTTCAGTGTGTCGACGACCGGACTGTTCGCGCTGTGCGCCATCTGGATCGGTGCTTTGCTGCCGATCGTCACTCGCCGGTCGACGGCCCGCGAGGAGGCCGCGGCGCGGCGCAGCGCCGCGAGGATGAACCCGGGTGCTGAGCGGAACATGCACGCGTTGGCTCCACGCCCCCGCACCGCCGGGCATCAGTCGGCGGGCCGAGCTCGATGAGCTGCGAGACTGCGCCGCCGGCGCTCTTCCGCGGCATGCCGGCAGCTCCACCGCGGCGGCATCCGGCGTCGACGACCAGCATCGCCGCTCGCCGGGTGCGCGTCACGCGTATCGATAGGCCCGTCCAGACGAAGAGACCTTGCCATGGACGCCAAGGACATCGACCTGCAGCGAGTGCTGCACATCTATAACGTCGAGACGCTCTACGCCGCCGGCCGGTGCCGGCGGCAAGATCGACCGTCACACCGGTGTCGGAGAGCTCATAACCGGCCCGGTCGCGACCGGGGCCGCCGTCGAGCGCGTCGGCTCCCGCGCCGCCCTCGAGGTAATCGGCGGTATCGCCGCCAACGAGCGAGTCGGTGCCGCGACCGCCCCACAGGAAGTCCCGGCCAGTGCCGCCGACGAGCGTATCGTCGCCGCGCTGGCCCCATAGCTGGCTGCCCTCCGGGGGCCACCAGCGGGCATGAGGATCATCGTCTCGAGCGGTGAGCAAATCGGCGTGATCGGAACCACGCAGGTTCTCAATACGGCGAAGCGTGTCGCCCTCGGCATCGCCGCCCGCAGCATGGCCGGTGGCCAGATCGACAGTCACGCCGGCAACGGACGACGTGTAGCCGGCGACATCGCCGCAACGGGCGTCGCGGCTGTAACCGGCAAGGCCGTAGTCATAGCCGGGATCGACACCGCCGTCGAGGACGTCCGATCCCGACTCGCTGTACGGGTCGGGTCCAGAACGGTCTCTTCAACGGGCGGTCCTCGGCCTCAGCGGCTTGCCGGTCACGTCCTCGAACATCGAAGCGGCCTCGTCGTCGCCCACGTCCGCCTCCTGCATCAGGCAGTCGATGATCCCGGCCGGATAGGCCGGTTCGTGCTCGAGCGCCGCGCACAGAGCCCGGCTGGCCATGGCCCCGGTCACCACGAGGGCCGGGCTGTTCCACAGCGTCGGCGCCGGCACTCGATTCCGTCTCGCCGCGACACGAGCGGGTCAGCATGACGCTGCCGGAAACGAGCAACTGCAACAACAGTGGCGCCATCTGCACGCACGACGGCCGGAAGCTCAGCCACTCGACCACCGAGAGCGTCGAGGGACCGGCCGGAATCTCGATCTCGGATGCACGAGTACAGGAAGCGGCCGGCGTGGTCCTCGCCTTCACGGTGACGCTGAGCCGCACGACCGGAGCCGACGTGACCGTCGACTACGAGACGTCGGACGGCACGGCCGAGGCCGGCGCGGACTACACTGCGACCAACGGCACGCTCACTATCGGGGCCGGAAGCCGATCGGCGAGCATCGACGTGCCCGTGCTCGACGATGCGCACGACGACGACGACGAGACGCTGACGCTGTCGAACCCGACCAACGCGGTGCTCGACGACGCGACGGCCACCCGCACGATCGACCACAACGACGCGATGCCGCGGGCGCTGATGGCGCGCTTCGGACGGACCGCCGCGGTCCACGTCATCGACCAGATCGAAGAGCGGATCAAGGCGCCGCGCAGGCCTGGCTTCGACGGCCGCATCGCCGGCCGGAACATCGACCGGAACATCGGCCGTGACTTCGCGCTCGGATTCCTGCAGCAGCTCGGCGGCGGCGCCGGCGCTACGGGGGCATGACGCGGGGCCGCCAGGCAATGCCGGGACGAGCGAGCCAGGCGACAAGCGCCACGCACCTGATGCAACCGCACGGTGCGGGGGGAGCGCCAACGGCGACCGCGACGCCTATGGGCGCAGGCCAGATGAGACCCGGAGCGGGTCGGCACCATCAAAACGGCATGACCGGCCTCGGACTCAGCCAGGGACAGGTGCTGACCGGATCGAGCTTCGCGACGAACCGCGGAACGAAGAACGGCGGGGTGCTGTCGGTCTGGAGCCGGAGCGCGCAGTCGCGGTTCCACGGCCGCGAGGGGCTGCTGGCGCTGAACGGCGACGTCGTCACGAGCACGGTGGGCGCGGACTACGCGAAGGAGCGGATGGTAAGCGGCGTAGCCGTCGCGCACAGCAGAGGGACCGGGGGTACTCCGGAGAGCACAGCGGCGCGGTGAACTCGGCAATCACCGGGGTCTACCCGTGGGTCGGCTACGAGGCGAGCGAGCGGATAAGCGTCTGGACCGTGGCCGGCTACGGCGCCGGTTCCTGGTTCCAGAGGCCTTCGGCCCCGCTCATCGCTCGATGGCGATGGCCGCCGGGGGCGGGGCCGCGGGCGGAGCGGCAGCTCCAATGCGTGGCCCCCGGCGGCGTCTCGTGCAACGTGGCCTGCACGATGGCCCGGACCTGATGCTGCGTGATCTGCGGTTTCCGACCCCGGCCGACGCGGACCGTTCCTACCGAATCGAGGCCGTCGAAGAGAAACTGCGCTCGCGTCGAGCGCTGCGCTCTGGCCTTCCGCAAGCATCCGATCTCTGACCTCGCGCACCGAACCGGACGCCGCGACGGCCCGAGTGCCGTAGACGCGCCACCGGCCGCCCTCACGTATCCTCGCGCGCCGCGCACCGCGTCGGCGAGCGACGGAAAGACCGCCCAGACCCACTTCCGAGCCCAGCGTGATTGACACACCGCTGCACACGAGCGACGCGGCACTGACCGCAGGCCGCGAGGCCGACCTGATCATCATCCCGTGTCAGCCGGCGACAGCGGACCTGCACGGCATAAGCACGACGATAGGCATCGCGCGAATCGCACGCAAACCGGTGGTCGAGGTGATCAACCGGGCGCTCGTCGGCCACCCGGCCAACGACGAGGCGCGCAAGGCGATCCGGGCATCCAGCGTGCGGTCCTGCCCCATCATCCTGCATCAGCGGATCGATCACCAGCACGCGTTCACCGAAGGTCTGTCTGGCCATGATCCGATTCAGTGGACGGTTTCGTTGAGTTGATCGTTCCTCGGTGTCTGTTCTTTTCTCATTGAAAAAGACAACGGGTGTGGAGCCTGTGGGAAACCGCGTCCTTGGCGGTTTTCCATAGGATCCACGCCCTCTTCGTTTGCGCGTCGTTCAAATGCCGCTGGACTGATCTGGCCAAGCGTCGAGTGCCGGCGCCGTTGGTTATAGAACACTTCGATGTAGTCGAACAACTCCATCTTTGCGTCTCCGCACGTGTGGAACCGATCGGCGAGCTCACTCTTCACGGTGGAGAAGAAGCTCTCCATGACGGCGTTGTCGTGGCAGTTGCCCCGGCGGCTCATGCTGCAGACGATCCCGCGCGCATCCAGGAGCGCCTGGTAGTCCGCGCTCGCGTACGTGCAGCCCTGGTCGGAGTGGTGCAACAGGCCGATCTCCGGGCACCGTCGTTTCAGCGCCATCTCCAGCGCCTTGATGGTCAGGTGGCGATCGTTGACGGCGCTCACGGCCCAGCCGACCGCGAATCGCGAGAACAGGTCGAGGACGACGGCGAGATAGAGCTTGCCGCTCGAGCCGATGACAAACTCGGTCGTGTCCCCGACCCAGCGCTGATTCGGTGCGGCGGCGTCGAACTGCCGGTCGAGGAGATTCGCGGCCACCGGCTGGTCGTGATCGCGCATCGTGGTCAACGTGAACCGTTTGCGGGTGCGCGCCTTCAGGCCGCCTTCCTGCATCAACCGGATCACGCGCTTCCGGCTGACCTGCTCGTCTTGCTCGATCAGATCCTCGTGAATACGGGGACTGCCGTACCGCTGCTTGCTCTCGGCGCATGACGCCTGGACCCACACCTTCAGGCGGCGGTCCTCCCGCTCGTGCGTCGATTCCGGGCGCTGCTGCCAGGCGTAGAAGCCACTCGGTGTGACGCCCAGCCAGCGACACAGTTTCGTGAGCGGATAGCTGGCCTTCTCCGTCTGGATCCACGCGAATTTCACAGGTGGTCCCTCGCGAAGAAGGCCGCCGCTTTTTTTAGGACGTCGCGCTCCATGCGCAGCTCGCGCACTTCCTTGCGCAGCCGCGCCAGCTCCTCACGCTCCGCCGTCGTCAGGCCCGTCTTGCCCTTCGTCCGATCCGCGCGGGCCTGCTCGACCCAGTTGCGCAGCGACGACTCCGTCAAGCCCAGATCGCGCGCCGCGGACGCGACCGTCTTGCCCTCATCGAGGACCAGTCGTACCGCCCCCGTCTTGTAGTCATCCGTGAAGCTCCGCCGCGTCCGCCTGCCCTGCGTGTCCGTCATGGTCGACATCGTATTCCCCTCTCGGAAGATGTCCACCAAACCGGATCAAGCCCACTTCACGCTCCTCCGTGCGCAGCCCGTCGCTGCGCTCGCCCGCATCGCGGCCCACCTGCGCGACCCAGGTTCGGATCGCCTGGGACGACGGCTCGAACTCGCGAGCCAGGTTCTCCGGCGCACGTCCGGACCGAACCAGGTCGACCATCTGTTGCCGGAACTCCGCCGCGTACGGTGGTCTCGTCTTCGGCATCGCGGATACTCCTTCTCCCCCCCAAGAGGATAGGTGTCCACGAAACCGGGGCAACTTCAGTTGGGGCCTGTATGATCGGGGCTGTGCTCGGTGACCGTTGGCGGCGCAGCGTCCGGGCGTAGTCGGGCTCTGGAACAACAATCTGATTTCTGATTAATCGACGTACCGCTATCCTGAGCTTCTTGCCGCCCAGATCTCACGCACAAAATCACGCGCCCCTTGGAGATCTAAATCTTTCGAAAGATCGCGTGTTTCAATCACCTGTTGCACCCATCGCGGACCATGGCCACCAACAGATCTGCAAAAACCCTCTAACTCTCCGACAGGCACGATCCACAGGCCCATCTTCTTGCAGGAGGATTTTAAATTTTGAAAGTGCTGCGTAGCTTGACCCTTGGGCATCGCGGCTTCCCCTGCTACCTTGACAGTGAACCAGGGAGAGTCCTTCTTAAGTATTTCATTTATCGCCACACGTGTTTCTTTCGGAAACTCTCCTTTTAACTCCATGTGCTCTAACTCCCCTTGTATCTCCTCCTTGATCGCGCCAGCATTTGACCATGGTTTGTTGTCGTCAATAGAACTACGGATCGCTTTCACCATAGGCTGTATGTCCGCCCAATTTCCTCCAAGTGATTTAGTAATATCCTCGAACACATGCTCGCTTCGCAGAATGTCTATATCAGCTATGACGTCTACCGGCACGTCGAGTTCCGTCAAGGTTTTTACTAGCGCGCCGATTCGGTCTTTACCATTCGCGTGAACAAAGAGCACATCCGGCTGCTGATCTCCGTGAAGCTCCCGAAGATTGAGAAGTGAACTATAAAACGTGCAGTCGGAATCGGCTTCGCAGATAATCACTCGCTCGTGAAAGACTCCTGACATGACTGAGGAATATTTCATCAGCGGATCTGCGTTGATTTGTTTGGCTCGTTCCTTATCCAACTCTTTAACGTGATTGACATCGCCATCGCGACGCATTCTTAACACACGCAGATTGTCGGGCGCGACATTGAGAAGTCCGTTGATCACGTCAACGCTGTGTGTCGCTACGAACAATTGAGACCGGGATGAACGTTCCTTCGCCATAAGCTCTCCTAGAAGCCGAGCTTGGGGCGGATGAAGAAACGCTTCCGGCTCGTCCAGCATCAAGATCGAGGGCGTTACTGGAGCCAGTAAGTGCAAGACCACACTTGCGAAACTGCGCATTCCATCGCCTTGCTGCTTGAGAGGTGTCGTTGAGTCGGTCAACCGGCGGCAGTATTAAGGAGGGCATTGGTTTGATGACACTATGCAGTAATGTAGCGCAGGCTGGGTTTTTGAAAGAACCCGCGCAGTCGGGTGGGCGTTCGCTGCAAAGACCGCAGATGGCTCAGGACGTAGCGCCTGAGCTCCGCCGGCGTTTACAGCAGGCGCTTGCGGACCCCATGCGTCTTTAAATGATTCCAGACGAGCTCATCGGGGTTGAGTTCCGGGGAGTACGGCGGCAAGAAGAACAGCCGCAGGCGGCCGTTGGTCGACTGCACGAAGTCCTGCACAGCGCGCGCCCGGTGGGTGGAATGCTGATCGACGATGAGATAGATCGGGCACGTCTGGTTGTGCAGCAAGCGCTTGAGAAACTCGATGAACCGCACTGCCGTCATCCGCCCGTCGACCACCATGAACCGCAGCACGCCCCGCGGACTGACCGCCGACACCAGGTTGAGCCCGAACCGCTTTCCCGTCGCCGGCACCACCGGTGTCTGGCCCTGCAGGGCCCACGTGGTGCCCGCATGGCTCTGCGACCGCACCCCCGCCTCGTCCGCGAAGAAAATCTGTGCCCCCGCCGCGAGGGCCTGCGCCCGGATGGCGGGAAACTCGACCGTCAACCACTCCCGCACCCGCCACGCCACCTGTTCGGTCGCCCGCCGGACCGGCCGTTGGGGCGTCAGACCCAGTGACCGCAACAGCCGCCCGACCGACGCCAGACTCAACGTCACGCCATACTGCCGCTCAATCAGCTCCCGCACCATCGCTCGCGTCCAGAGTGCAAACTCGAACTGCAACTGCAACGGATTGTTCTGCGTCACCGTAAGATACACCCACGCGCGCTGCTGCTCGGTCAGCTTGGGCGGCCGGCCCGGAATCGGCAGCGACCGCAACGCCGCGAGGCCGCCGGTGCGATACTTGGCCAGCCAGTTATAAACCACCGTGCGGGCAAAGCCCAGCGCCCGCATTACCTCGGACGGCGTTTCTCCATCTTCTTCAATCCGTTGGACAGCACGGATCCGAATGGCTTCGAGCGTCTTATGGTCGAAGGCGCGGCCATCACGTTTCGTCATACCGGTTATTATATAATTGTCATGATACTTATTTCCAGGTTAATAGGAGGAAGAAGTACGATTCTCACCGGTCTGTAGAGATGGATTCTTGCCGACTAAAAGTGGAATCTCAGTGCCACCCAATCGATAGACAATTAAATCTTCTCCAAACGCTTGCTCGAAATAGCCGTTTATTCTGTTCTCGAGTTCATCGTCCGAGTACAGCATTTGGATGGGATGTGAAGCAGGCTCATCAAGAACGCGGATCGCGGGCGCTGGGTCGCTATCGATTATCCGTGTCTCAGTGTGAAGCCGCTGGCAAAAGAATGGGGTGAGATCCTGAATACCATTAGCGTTGGACCAATACGAGCTTATGTGAGGTCGAAATATGGAGATGTGATAGCCAACATACATTGTTCCGCCGGATTGAGGAGTCTCCTTCGTGTGACGTCTCAGGTATTCGTCAAGTTGTTCTTCGGTGCCGGCACGACGGGAAATGACCTGCGTAACAATGGTCCCCGGATATGAACTTCTGACGTGGTTCTCAAGCTCTCGCAGGGCGGCGCTCTTCCCCGCATTGTTCGGACCAACCAGAACGACAACATCGGTTGGCTGAAGAGTAATCGTTGTGCCGTCCGAAAAGGTAATACTCTGAAGAGTAACGGCAGGATCAGATGTTCCCAAACCTGTGTCCGGCGCCGAACTAGCATCGTTTTCGCGCGTTTCATGCTTCACTGACAAGACCCTCTGAAGTCGACCTGAATGTCACCTGCACCAACTCGACGTTCACGCGGCGCCCGACCATTGCGGCGGCCCGTTGCAGGCTGCCGAGCGTGATGTCGTTCTTCGGGTCGAGCAGCCGGTCCACCTGGGTGCGGCTCGTCTTCAGCAGCGTCGCCATCTTGTTCTTGGAGATGTTCTTCTGCTTCATGAGCCGCTTGCAAAACTCCCGGGGGATTGGGGTGGGCGCAGTCCTCAGCTCTCTTGGTGAACACGATTTACCCTGGATCGTGGACTGGATATCTTGTCGGGAGAACCGGCGGCACGCCGGGAGGTAGAAGTCGGATGTTTCGACGTGTTCTCGACCGCGCGTTGGGACACCCGTGGGTGACTGACGCCCGTCGGGCGCCGAGGGGCGTTGCCGGCGGTGCACTGGTTATGTCACGAGGCGCACGAGCTGGTCGGCGGTGAGTGCGAGCACGCCGAACATGCAGTGGCACATCACTTTCGAGGCGCCCCGGACCCGGACATGGCGACCGCCGAACTCGTCCTTGAGTCGGCCATTGACGCGCTCACCCGCCGTACGCTCGTTGTAGCGAGCCTGCTCGGGAAGCTGAAAGCCGATCCGCTGCAGGCGCCGGGCTTCGGTTTGCAATTCCTCCGCCAACGCCTTGTCGCGGCGGGGGTTGGTGTCAATCAACGGGACGTGGCCGAGTGAGCGGCTGTGCTGGCGGATCGGTTCCGCGTCGTAGGCGGCGTCCATCAGGTCATACAGATTGGTCGTTCGCTCGGCCGACAAGGTCGCCAGCGGAATGGCGGCTTGGCTGTCGTGCAGGGAGGCGGACGTCAGCAGGCAACTGATCGGAATCTGGCCGTCGGCCACGTCGAGGTGCAGCTTGTAGCCGACCCAGGTCGACTTGTAGCCCTTGCTGTCCTTTTTCATGCCCACGTCACAGTCGGTCGGCAGGTCGTCGAGCATCGCCGGCAAGGTCATGGCCGCCTGCCGGTCAAGGCGCTTGAGGACCTTCGGTCGTTCCTCACCCTTCTTCGGCCGTCCCCGCTTGCGCTTGGGCAGCGGGGGCGTCTTTTCCTTGGCGGCCGGCTTCTCGCGGGCTTCGATGGCCGTCGAGTCGCGGCAGAGGTGGCCCACCAACCGGTCGTGGTGGGTGTTGCGGATCAACGCTGCATGCGTGCGCTGGGGCAACTGTGTGTCGGAGAACTCGGCGAAGGCGCGTGAGAAGACCGATTCGCTCGGTACCTCGCTCTTCCGCTCCCAGCCGCAGATCCGCCGCAGCGCCACGTCGGTGACCAAGCGCTCCAGCAGCACGCGCGTCGTCGGCATGTCGTAGACCGCCTTGGCCACGAAGGCTCGCGCCAGTGCCGCGCGGTCCTTGCGCGGACGCCCCGGCACCCGGAAGCACCGGGGAATCCACTGCTCGATACGGATGACCTCGAGAGTCTGCACCAACTGCTGCTGTTTTCCGGTCAGCGGACCCAACACGGGCTCCAACTGGGGAAACAGCGCACGCTGGATCGACTGCCAATAGGGGGCGAAGGAACCACGCAGGCAGTTCATGGGTTTGTTTGATTGACCGCTCCTGCCAACTACTGTATATTGGCGGACAATGAAGATGTGAAGCAGCGAATCAATGGCCTACAGCGCAGCGTTACGCCGCTACGAGGAGCAATACGACGCGCTCCCTGCGAACGCTGCATCCCGCCCGCTTACCGTCCCTCGCCCCGCCGCCTCCGGCAAGGAAAAAACTCGGCCGATCACGCGTTTCGCAAGAGGCTCTACCACCATTTCTTAGATCACGTTCTTAGATCACGATGCGCTCGATCTCGTCGACACTGATCGTGTCCGCCGTCCGATCGTAGAGCTTCGTCGTCTTCGACGAGGCGTGCCCAGCGATCTGCTGCGCGTGATCGAGCGTCCCCCCGTTGGACAGATACGCCGTGATCCCCATCGCCCGGAAGGTGTGGCAGCAGGTCGAGGGCGGCAGGTCCGCGGCCGCCGCACGCCGCTTGATCATCCCCAGGACGAGACGCCGCGACAGCGCCCGGCCCGTCAGCCGCCGCCCCGCGGGGTCGACGCTCTGGAAGAGCGGCGCCTTCGCCTCGTCGAGCCCGGCCAGCTCGAGGTAGTCGTCCAACGCCTCGGCCGCCCGATGGTGGGCCGGGACGTCGTGACGCTTGCCGCCCTTCTCGTGGAGCCTGAGCCACCCCCGGCTCTCCTGCCGGAAGTAGTCCTGCTTCCTCATCGCGATGACCGCGCTCACCCGCGCGAAGCTGTAGAGCATCACCGAGACGAGCGCCCGGTCGCGCCGGCCCGCGAGCGTGCCCGTGTCGCTCGCGTCCAGGAGGTCGTCATCCCGGTCGCCGAACAGCACATCGACCCCTGCGCCGCCGAAGATCGTGTCCGCGCCGCGCCCGCCCCGCACGACGTCATCGCCATCGTCGCCGAAGATGCGATCGTCACCCTGATCGCCATAGAGGGAATCCGGACCGTCTCCACCGCTCAGATAGTCGTTGCCGGCACCGCCGCGTAGCTGATCCTGTCCGCCACGCCCGTATATTCGGTCCGCCTCCGGCGTGCCGAAGTACTGATCGTTCGTCCGATCTCCGTCGAAGACCGCCATCTACTGCACCTCCCGAGATTGGGACCATCGCGGCCCAGCTCGGCCTCCACCGTGAGACGGTCCGCGCCCAGATACGCAGTCGCAGGCACTCCTCGCGCCTCCTGCACCGGCGAATCGCGCCACGGGTCCGCGGCCCGAACAGCCCGTCCGGCTCGCCCGCGTCGAAGCCTTCGTTCCGTAACCCCTGCTGAATCAGCCGCCGCGTGGGTCGATCGAGGCCCAGCGCCGCCTCGACAGCCGACGGATCCTGCGCAGCCGTGGCCACCGTCGCCCCGAACCCTGGTGCACGAGGCGGCATCAGGACCGGAGCTATCGAGAGGACGAACGCCAGCAACAGAATCACGGCGAGCCGCTCATGGCGCATCGCGGTCCCCTTTCACGTTAAATCCCCCCTACAGTCGAAACCGCCCTCACCTATCCGATGAGGCGCAGGATCCAGACGGCGAACGTGGCGGTCGCGCTCACGGCCCCGACCATCCACCGGATGAGCCTGGTTTCCAGATCCGCGAGCTCGATCCGAACGCACGCCGCAGCCAGGAGTAACGCCTTTACATGAGCTCAAGACGCGCGAAAACGGGAAACTGACACGCGGGCCACCCGAAAATTGATCTTTATTTGCGGACGCTCCTGGTGTGCTGCCAGAGAGAACCGAACCGGGTGGGCGCGGCGCGCCATCTACGCGCTGCCGAGAACCCCCAGCCCCCAGGGGTAAAGAGGCGAAGACGCAAGACCTAATCGAGCGTCCTCGGTAGAGTCGAACGCAGGCGCCGCGGCTACAGGCCGTGGGTGGGTCTCGTCGCATCCTTTCGGGCGACGCCTCAGTCCCACCGGCCATACCCGGTTTCCTGCGAGCGCTTGTCGAACCGTGCGGGCCGTTTTCCAGCACACGGCTCTCGGACTGGTTTCACGGCAAGGCATGCGACCGGGCGGCACGATGCGCTGCGCCCAAATGAAACAGGCCGTCGTGGTCGAAGACCTGTTCCGCTGTGAAGCGCCGCGTCCCTTGCCCAGGGAGCTTGCGCCGACGCATCAGGAAGCCACGGGCGCGGGACAGCAGGAACTTGTCCAGGTTCCAGTACGCCCGGCTCACCGTCCCGTACGAGAAGTAGCGTTGCCAGCCGCCAACTACGCGGTTGACCTGTCTCACCACTTCCGGCCACGGGGCCTGATTGCCAGGGCGTAGAATGCCCCGTACCCGTTCGCGCAAACGGGCCATGGCCCGCCGTGACGGCTGCGCCCCCACGTAGGTCCGACCCGTCGGCCGATGCACCATCGGACCGAAGGTGTAGCCGAGAAAGTCGAAGTGCTCCTGCGTCGCGTCGCAGGTGCGCGTCTTCGTCTCGTTCAGCGTCAGCTTCAACGCCTGCATCCATCGTCGCACGACGGCGAGCGCTTCAGCCGCCGGTCCCTGACACAGGATGACGAAATCATCCGCGTAGGAGACCACTTTCGCCTTCAGGTGACGGTCCATGCCCCGCTCCTGCCACGTCCGCAAGAAGCGATGCATGTACACGTTGGCCAGCAAGGGAGAAAGTACTCCCCGAACGCAAAAGGTAACTTCGAGGGTCCGCGGCGTTGTCGGCGTCGTTGTTCGGTCCGCCACCGTTCGTTGGCGGTGGCCCCGAGGGTACGGGAATGCAGTGGCGGATCACGATCTTGTCGTCATTGACGAGGATCTCCTTGACGACGAGGCGCACGATTCGCTGCCGCTCCACGATGTCGAGCGTCTCGGCCGTCGCGCGCAGGCGCGTGAGAAACGCCGACAGGGTCTCGGCCAAGCGCAGATGCGCGGCGCGCTCGCGAGTCTGCTCGACCAAAGCGTTCAACTCGTAGCGTAGCGTCTGCTCACGTTGACGCAGCAACGGCATCCGCTCACGTAGCTGCTCGAGCGACAGCAGATCCTCCTGGTAGGCGGTGAGCAGCCGTTCCATGCTCTTCCCGACTCGAGTGAGGTCCCGCTCCACCGCCTGCGTGCGGGTCTTCGCAGGGTCAGCAGCCTGAGCGGCGGCCAGCCGGCGATCCAGTTCCTGTTGGATCAGTGCCGGATCCTCAAGCAACCGTATCACTTCGGTCCAGACGACCTCGTCCAAGAGGTCCTGCCGCACGGGGCGCGTGTCGCACCGGGGGCCGCCGAGGTGCCGCCATCCGTCGGATCCGATGCAGCGGTAGTAGTGAATCTTCCGGGCGCTCGACCGGGCCGACGCGCGCGAGAGCGCGTAGCCACATTTCTGGCAACTCACGAGCCCCTGTACGAGGCTCGGTTCGATCGTGCGCCGCCGGGCGTGCACCTTGTTCTCGTGCAGCAGTTCCTGTGCGCGCGCGAAGGTCGACTCGTCCACGATCGCCGGCACCGGGATCTCGATCCATTCCTCGCGCGGCCGTTCGTGGTTCGCACTGTCGCGACTGGCGGCGCCGCCACGCAGCCGTAGTGGGCGCGTCACGCGCTGCCGTTGGGCTCGTCGCGTCTTGCCGAAACACGCCGTGCCGCGATAGGCCGGATTGCGCAGCATCGCCCATACGGTGGAGCGTTCCCAACGGGTGCCGACCTTCCGCGTGGGCATACCTTGCTCGTTGAGCCAGCGGGTGATCGCCGCGATGCTCCAGCCCGTGACGGTGTAGTGCTCGTAGACGTCGCGGACAACGCGCGCTTCGGCGTCGATGACGACGTACGCCGCCGGGTGGTCATCACGCTTGCGAATGTAGCGATAACCATAGGGAGCGCCGCCCAGGACACTGATCTCGCCGGCTCGCGCGCGGTGCCGCTTGCCACGACGCGACCGTTCGAGGATCTGAGCGCGTTCGTACTCGGCGATCATGCCCTGAAACTGCACCAGCAACTGATCCTCGGCCGTGGCGTTCGACGGGCCGTTGAGGAAGCGGGTCTCAACCCCGTGACGTCCGAACTCTTCGATCAACAGGACTTGGTAGGCGTACTTCCGACTCAGCCGGTCCGGACTGTGCACGAGCACCACCTGGATGTCGCCGGCGGCTGCCAGGTCGCGCACCTGTTCCAATCCCGGCCGTTCGAGCGTCGCCCCGCTATAGCCTTCGTCTTCGAAGACCCATTGCCGGGGCACCTCCAGATCGAGCGTCGCGGCCCATTCGACCAGCGCCGCCGTCTGGCTCGCGATCGTGTGCGCTTCGCGCTGCTGATTCGAGGACACGCGCGTGTAGATCGCCGCCATCTGCATGTGGACGCTCCATTCCGTGGGCTGCAACCGGACGCATACAGGCCGGTACCAACTAACGTGTACGCTTGGGCGATCTTGCTGTCGCGAAGTCGATCGAACGTGCAATCGAGCTGCACCTGCCGCGGAGCTCTTCGTGGTTGTCGTTCACCCACGTCGCTGACGGAAGTTGTCCAGGAACGCCGTCACCGCCTGGGTGACGACTTGTCCGAGGGAGAGTCCGCTGTGGCGGGCATATGCGCGGATTGCGCGTACGGTGCTGACCGGCAGCTTGAAGGTGACTGCGACGGTCGGCTCGACCGCCGGCAGCGGAGCGCTCAGCCCGGCCGCTTCCTGAAGATAGCGGTAGGCCTGCCGGCGCGACAACGCGCACTCGCGACCGAGTTGCCGGGCCGCCTCGGCGCGTTCCATCTGCTGTCCGAGCAGGCGGTACGCGGCGTTGAGCAAGCGCGCCTTGTCGGCCTTGGTGGCCCGCGCCATGAGGCATAAACATATTATCTTTTGAGACGCAGATCAAGTACCGGTCGGTCTCGCCAGCCGGTGATCACCCGATCGAACAGAAAGTTGCCTTTTGCGTTCGGGGAGCTCTCTCCCTTGCTGGCCAACGTGTACATGCATCGCTTCCTGCGGGCGTGGCAGGAGCGGGGCATGGACCGGCGGCTGAAGGCGAAGGTGGTCTCCTACGCGGATGACTGTGCGCCACGAAGGCGCGGAAAGGAGGCCGAGATGGCCACCTAGCTGCAGCCATGCTGCATGAGGGATGAGGGCAGGCCCCTCGGAGCCGCCCGGCAGGGGGAGGCTCCAAACCGCCGTGCGCTGCCTCGGTCAAGAGCCGAGGTGGTAAGCGTCACGGAAACGGCGCGGCGCGACCGCGTCAGGTAGGGTGCAGGGAGACGAAGTGAATGAACCACCGGCAACGTGTCGAAAGCGTAGGGACGGTGTCGAAACCGGGGCGAGTCGTTAACCCGGGACAAGTCCAGCGGGAGCCTGCAGCTTGGCTGGGCGGCACCCGGCATAAAGGTGGCGTGACCCTGCACCAGGCCCTTGTGCGGAACGTGGGAACCTGTCGCCTCGATGCGAAGGGAGAAGTCCAAGGGGCCGACCCCCAAGGATGAGAAGCCCGATGCGAGGCACAGGGGCGGAGCGACCCGTACGAGCGATGAAGTCGAGGAAACTCGATGGAGCAAAGGGGTCGCGTCATCCAGCGTGTCCCGACGGTCAACCGCGCGAGCGGGAGGAGCCGTCGAGCCACGCGAAGCCGTTTCGTATTTCCAAGTGGGTGGTTTGGGAGGCCTACACTCGGGTCAAGGCGAACCACGGAGCAGCTGGCGTCGATGCTGAGTCTGTCGAGATGTTCGAGCAGGACCTGAAGAACAATCTCTATAAGATTTGGAATCGGATGTCGTCGGGCACGTACTTCCCGCCTCCGGTCCGGTCGGTTGGGATACCGAAGAAGGACGGAAGCGAGCGACGCTTGGGCATTCCCACTGTCGCCGACAGAATTGCCCAGACGGTGGTCAAGATGTACCTGGAACCGGACGTGGAGCCACAGTTCCATCCCGATTCGTATGGGTATCGCCCGCGGAAGTCCGCGATCGACGCACTCACGACGGCCCGGCAGCGATGCTGGCGTTATGACTGGGTGATCGATCTGGATATCCGCGGCTTCTTTGACAACCTGGACCACGCGCTCGTCATGCGTGCGGCCAGGAAGTACACCCGGTGCCGGTGGATTCTGCTCTATGTGCAGCGGTGGCTGACCGCTCCCATGCAGCAGGAAGACGGAACCCTGGTACCGCGCACGATGGGAACGCCCCAAGGGGGCGTCGCGAGCCCGCTCCTGGCCAATATCTTCTTGCACCTCGCGTTCGACGACTGGATGCGGTCAACGCACCCGGACGTTCCGTTCGAGAGGTATGCGGATGATATCGTCGCGCACTGTCGGACGGAGACGCAGGCGCAGCAGGTCCTGGCGCACATCAAACGTCGTCTGGCGCAATGCCGGCTGGAAGTACATCCGGAGAAGACGCGTATCGTCTACTGCAAGGATGACGACCGGCCGGGGCAGTATCCCACGGAGCAGTTCACCTTCCTGGGATACACGTTTCGCTCTCGTCGGGCAAAGAATCGATGGGGTCAGTACTTCATCAGCTTCATACCGGCGGTGAGCAATGCGGCGGCGACACGGATGCGGCAGAAGATGCGACGTTGGCACCTCCCTCGGCGCAGCGACAAGGCCATCGACGACCTGGCCCGCATGTGGAATCCTGTCCTTCGTGGCTGGATTCAATTCTACGGCCGTTTCTACAAGTCGGCCCTGTATTCGGTCTTTCGCCACTTCAACGACCTGTTGGTTCGATGGGCCATGCGGAAATACAAGAGGCTCCGGCGCCATCGCCGCCGCGCCATTCACTGGCTCGGTGGTCTTGCGCGTCGCGCGCCCCGGCTGTTCGCCCACTGGCATCTGCTGGGGCTGACGCCGGCGGCTGGATGATGGGAGCTGTATGAGCGGAGACGTTCACGTACAGTTCTGCGAGCGCCCGGGGGTGAGATTCCCCCGGGCGACTCACCTCGTCATCCTGTGTGAGGGACAGGCGGCTGAGGCGCTCACCGTCGCGCGGCGATGGATGCAGGCGTTGAAGCTGACGCTGAACGAGACGAAAACGCGCACCTGCGACGCGACGCAGGAGCCCTTCGACTTTCTCGGCTACACCTTCGGCCCGATGGTGCATCGGCCGACGGGTCGGGTCTACGTGGGGGCGCAGCCGTCACGTCGGGCCGTGGCCCGTTTGCGCGAACGGGTGCGAGGCATACTACGTTCCGGCAATCAGGCACCGTGGCCGGAGGTGGTGCGGCAGGTCAACCGCGCGGTTGGCGGCTGGCAGCGCTACTTCTCGTACGGGACCGTGAGCCGCGCGTACTGGAACCTTGACAAGTTCCTGCTGTCCCGCGCCCGTGGCTTCCTGCTGCGTCGGCACAAACTCCCTGGGCGAGGGACGCGGCGCTACACAGCGGCACAGGTCTTCGAGCATGACGGCCTGTTCCACTTGGGCGCGGCGCATCGTGCGGCCCGGTCGCATGCGTTGACGTGAAACCAGTCCGAGAGCCGTGTGCTGGAAAACGGCCCGCACGGTTCGACGAGCGCTCGCAGGAAACCGGGTATGGTCGGTGGGACTGAGGCGTTGCCCGAAAGGATGCGACGGGACCCACCCACGGCCTGCAGCCGCGGCGCCTGCGTTCGACTCTACCGGGTCGCGGCGACGGATCCATGTTTTTGGATTGTACTTTTAGCGAAGATATGGCATAAGTGCTATGTGCGACGGCAGGCTGACGCGCAGGAGACGGCCAAGCCCCCGCGGCGGGAACCGGCGGAACGACTGCGGCGCGACCTTGAGCGCGTCGAACGCGAACGGCTCGAGCGCGAGGTCACGCGGCTGCACAAGCGCAATAGGCGGCTGGAAGACGAGAATGCGCGGCTGAAGCGGGAGCTGGACGCGGCGCGTCGGGCCGGTTGCCGCCAAGCGGCACCGTTTGCGAAACCGCTCAGCGGTGCGCCGAAGCGGCCGGGCCGGCGAGCCGGCGCCGCGTATGGTTTGGCGTCGCGCCGCCGGGCGCCAGTGCGGGTCGATGAACGGCGTCACGTTCCCCTGCCGCCAGCCTGCCCGGACTGTGGCGGCGTGCTGCAACCGACGGGTGTGGCCACCCAGGTGCAGGAAGAGTTGCCGGTCCCGCGCGTGGTCGTGCGTCAGTTCGAGGTGGCGATTGGCGCCTGCCGGGCGTGCGGGCGCCGAGTGCAAGGCCGGCATCGGTTGCAGAGCTCCGATGCGCTCGGGGTGGCCGGGGTGCAACTCGGCCCGCAGCTGGTGGCCTGGGCGGTCATCCTCAACAAGCGAGCCGCTTGCAAAACTCCCGGGGGATTGGGGTGGGCGCAGTCCTCAGCTCTCTTGGTGAACACGATTTACCCTGGATCGTGGACTGGATATCTTGTCGGGAGAACCGGCGGCACGCCGGGAGGTAGAAGTCGGATGTTTCGACGTGTTCTCGACCGCGCGTTGGGACACCCGTGGGTGACTGACGCCCGTCGGGCGCCGAGGGGCGTTGCCGGCGGTGCACTGGTTATGTCACGAGGCGCACGAGCTGGTCGGCGGTGAGTGCGAGCACGCCGAACATGCAGTGGCACATTGTTTTCGAGGCGCCCCGGACCCGGACATGGCGACCGCCGAACTCGTCCTTGAGTCGGCCATTGACGCGCTCACCCGCCGTACGCTCGTTGTAGCGAGCCTGCTCGGGAAGCTGAAAGCCGATCCGCTGCAGGCGCCGGGCTTCGGTTTGCAATTCCTCCGCCAACGCCTTGTCGCGGCGGGGGTTGGTGTCAATCAACGGGACGTGGCCGAGTGAGCGGCTGTGCTGGCGGATCGGTTCCGCGTCGTAGGCGGCGTCCATCAGGTCATACAGATTGGTCGTTCGCTCGGCCGACAAGGTCGCCAGCGGAATGGCGGCTTGGCTGTCGTGCAGGGAGGCGGACGTCAGCAGGCAACTGATCGGAATCTGGCCGTCGGCCACGTCGAGGTGCAGCTTGTAGCCGACCCAGGTCGACTTGTAGCCCTTGCTGTCCTTTTTCATGCCCACGTCACAGTCGGTCGGCAGGTCGTCGAGCATCGCCGGCAAGGTCATGGCCGCCTGCCGGTCAAGGCGCTTGAGGACCTTCGGTCGTTCCTCACCCTTCTTCGGCCGTCCCCGCTTGCGCTTGGGCAGCGGGGGCGTCTTTTCCTTGGCGGCCGGCTTCTCGCGGGCTTCGATGGCCGTCGAGTCGCGGCAGAGGTGGCCCACCAACCGGTCGTGGTGGGTGTTGCGGATCAACGCTGCATGCGTGCGCTGGGGCAACTGTGTGTCGGAGAACTCGGCGAAGGCGCGTGAGAAGACCGATTCGCTCGGTACCTCGCTCTTCCGCTCCCAGCCGCAGATCCGCCGCAGCGCCACGTCGGTGACCAAGCGCTCCAGCAGCACGCGCGTCGTCGGCATGTCGTAGACCGCCTTGGCCACGAAGGCTCGCGCCAGTGCCGCGCGGTCCTTGCGCGGACGCCCCGGCACCCGGAAGCACCGGGGAATCCACTGCTCGATACGGATGACCTCGAGAGTCTGCACCAACTGCTGCTGTTTTCCGGTCAGCGGACCCAACACGGGCTCCAACTGGGGAAACAGCGCACGCTGGATCGACTGCCAATAGGGGGCGAAGGAACCACGCAGGCAGTTCATGGGTTTGTTTGATTGACCGCTCCTGCCAACTACTGTATATTGGCGGACAATGAAGATGTGAAGCAGCGAATCGATGGCCTACAGCGCAGCGTTACGCCGCTACGAGGAGCAATACGACGCGCTCCCTGCGAACGCTGCATCCCGCCCGCTTACCGTCCCTCGCCCCGCAGCGGACTGGTCCGCCGCCTCCGGCAAGGAAAAAACTCGGCCGATCACGCGTTTCGCAAGAGGCTCAAGCAATTGGGGTTGTCGTTCGGCAAGGTGGCAACCTTGCTGCGACAGCACTACGGCATCACGGTCAGCCGCAGCGGACTGGTCCGCGCCGTCGACCGGGCCAGCCGGCACGCGCAGCCGACCTATGCGGCCCTGCGGCACCAGGTCCGCCACAGCCCCGTCGTCACGCCCGACGAAACCGGCTGGAAGGTCGCCGGCCGGCTCAACTGCTGTGGGTCGTGGCAACCCCCCAGACGACCGTCTACCAGATCCAGCCCGGCAAGCGGTTATCCGGAGGCCGCCAATCTGCTCGGCAAGGACTTCGCCGGCGTGATCGTCCGCGACGGCTGGGCCCCGTATCGCCGGTTCACCGCGGCTACCCATCAGAGTTGTCTGGCGCACCTCTTGCGTCGGGCAAAGACGCTGCGAACCGATCACCCGTACAGTCACGTCGTCGTCGAGATCCAGACCGCGTTGCAACAGGCCCTCGGCCTGCGCGACGAACTCCGCGCCGGCACACGCTCACCTGCCGGCAGCGACCAAACCCTCGCAGCGTTGGCCGCCCGCCTCGCCGAACGCATCGCCCATCCGGGGCCACTCGCCGACGTTCGACGCTTCGCCAACCACCTCGGCACCGAATGGACCGCGCTGTTCAGCTTCCTACGCAACCCCGCCATCGATGCTACCAACTGGCGCGCTGAACAGGCCATCCGTCCCGCTGTCGTCATCCGTAAAGACGCCCCTATATGTCAAGAAAGGGTGTGAACACCGCCGCGAGCGGAGTTGGATCTGAAGTGGAGCGGACAGAAAGCTCATGGATGACGGCGGGGCATCTCCCGCGGGAGGACGAGGGTTGAGGACCCGGATCGCCGATGCCAACTCGCGTCGTCACCGGCTTTCGTCCAGAGACAGGTTGTCCGTGCAGCGGAGAGGTAGCCTCTGCTCCCGCCGAGTCAAGGCGCTTCGCGCCTCCTCCGCTGCGCTACGGTCCTTCGGATGACTCGGCGCTCGCGCCGGCTTCAGAGCTGGTTGTGGCCGGACGGATTCGTCCGGCCACTGAAAACACTGGCCGGATGACCGAGAGGTTCTCTACGTGCGGCCGCCGCAGCGGGGCGCGACATCGTCCAGGCCCCCGCCCAGCGGCGGATGACGGACCGCTGACGCGGGAACGGCATCGACTCGCCTGCGGCTCGCCCTCCCGGGCCCCCGGTCGTAGACCGGGGGAAGTGACGTTGGGGTTCACTGACCGGTGTCCGGCACCGGACGGCGACAGCGACCGGCGGCGCACGACACGCTCCGGATCGGGTCGGAGTCCCGGTTCGGCAAGGCCAGCGTACGGTCAGATCGGAACCGGCCGAAATAGTCGTCGCCAAGCCAAAGGCATTGACCCCGAACACACCAAAGAGCGCGACCACGTCAGGCAGCCTTGGCGCAGGTCGCACCGGGTTGGTGGTCTTCGATCAGCGCGTGGTAGATTTCCCGGGCAACGAAGCGTTTCAGGCAGCGGATGATGTCTTTCTTCGACAAGCCCTCGGCGGTGCGTCGTCGGACGTAGTCGAGGGTCGGCTGGTGCCAGCGCATGCGGATGATCACGATCCGGTAGAGCGCCGCGTTGGCTTGGCGGTGGCCGCCGCGGAAGAGCCGATGCCGGTTCGTAACCCCGGATGAGGCGGGAATCGGACAGGTGCCACATAGTTTCGCGAACGCGGCTTCGGAACGGATCCGGGTGGGGTTGTCGCCGGCAACGATCAGCATCTCGGCCGCCGAGTCGGGACCAATCCCGAACGCCTCACGCAGGGTCGGCGCTGCCGCCCTGGTGAGGATGTCGAGCAACTCGTCGTGCCGGTCGATCTCGGCCGAAAGTGTGCGCCAGCGGGCCGCGAGCGCCCGTAGCGCATGCTTCACCGAGGCAGTCGGGTCGAGGATGTCTCCTGGTCTGAGGGTCGCGCAGCGGTCGATGAGCCGTTGGTCGGTGAGCGGCTCGAGTGCTTCGCGGACCCGACTCGGTGCGTTGACGAGCAGCGTCTTGAGCGTGGTCATCGCGGTAGTGCGGGCCTTGACGGCCGTATCGCGGGCGATCTTGATCTGGCGGACCATTTCTGCAGCGCCGTCCGCAGCTTTCGGCATGGCGGTCGCGACACCGGCGAGCACCGACCGCGCCGCAGCCTCGGCATCGAGCGTGTCACTCTTGCCGTTGTTGCGCCGCTTGCGCCGGTCGCAACGGTTGACCCGACGACGTGGAGCCCCTGTCGGCGCACGGAGCGCGCGAGGCCGACCCCGTAGGAACCGGTACCTTCAATCCCGAAGGTTTCGAGGTCACCGAGCGTGCGTGCCCACGCCACCAGGTCGGCATAGCCGGCCCCGTTCGCCGGCACCCGGAACGTCGCGAGCCGGGCGCCCAGGTCATTGATCGCTACCGCGACATGCTCGTGCTTGTGGGTGTCGACGCCGACGATCACCTTGACCGACGGATCGTCACGCGCGATGCTGTTCGACATGTTGCTGGCCCCCTTTCGGGCTGGCGACGCCGTCTGGTCGGGCGGGCGGACAGGACTGTGACGGGACTTTCAAGCCAGGCCCCTATTCGGTCACTGCCCTCCCGGCCAGGCAACATCTGGATGCGTGCTGCCCGGCCGGGCCGACAGATCCTTGCCAGGACACGAAGTCGGTCTGCGGCGGAGTCAGAACCGGCCGGGCAGCAGCACGATCATGCTCACAGTCTGCGGCGGCAATCGCTCCTGGCGGGGCGCAGACGCCCAGCAAATCCTCACCTCCCTCATCCGCACCGCCACACAGCGCCGGCTTGACCCCCATGCCGTGATCGCCGACCTCCTGTGCACACCCGTCCCCACCGTCGCACCTGACCTGCAAGGCCCGGCACCATAGAATCCACACCCGGTAACCAATTACCTTGCAAGAGACGGCACGAACCGACGAGTTCACGGGGCAGACCCCGAACACATTGTGGGGGTATGGGAAAGTGGACGCGTTCGAGGCGCTCATGGCGGTGAGGCTGCTGAACACCACGCCCGCGGTTGGAACGCTGCCGGATCGGACGCTGTATGTGGGCGCCGGCGCGGTCGCCGTCGTGGTGCCGGTCGCGGGCGCATTTCGGAATGCGTCGACCTACCAGGCATCCTCGTCCGCGCCGGGTGTCGCCACCGTCACCGTGTCCGGTTCACAGGTCACCGTGACCCCGGTAACCGCCGGCGTGGCGACCATCACGGTGACGGCGACGGGCGCGGACAACTCCGTCGCCACGCAGCGGTTCGCGGTGACGGTACTGGCGGCGACAACGTTCAGCGACCCCCTCGTCCCCGGGACAACGCCGCCGAGGACGATCCACTTCCTGGAGTTGCGGACGCGGGTCGCGGCGCTGCGGTCGCGGGAAGGCCTGCCGTCCGTGCGGTGGACCGACCCGGTCCTGACGGTCGGGGTCACCCCGGTCAAGCGGGTCCACCTGACCGAGCTGCGCGCCGCACTCGACGCGGCGTACGAGGCAGCGGGGAGGCCGCGGCCGACCTACACGGACAGCATCGTGACAGCAGGCGTGACGGCCATCAAGGCGGTGCACGTGGTGGAGCTGCGCAACGCGATCGTGGCGCTGGAGTGAACCGTACCGGGTTCTTCGGAGACTGGATTCGTTGAATCAGGCCACCGCAGCCTGCTGACAGGAACGTCCTTCGTACTCCGCCGGCGGGATGTAGCCGATCGGTTCGAGTAACCGGCGCGTGTTGAACCAGTCGACTCGGCGGTCACCATGACCGGACTGAGCGATCACGATGACCAGAATGCGTAATGGATTTAGGGTGTCTGCCAACAACTGGACAGTCCGGAGCTGATCACACCCACGGCTGACGACGGCTCCGGTAGAATGACCCGATGGTCCTGCTCTTCAGCGCGCTCGGGCTCCTGGCCGCCATCGTCGTGTACGACCTGCTGCAGCGCCAGCACGCGATCCTCAGGAATTTCCCGATCATCGGGCACGTCCGCTACTGGCTCGAGGCCGTCGGCCCGGAGCTCCGTCAATATATCGTGACGAATAACAACGAGGAGCGGCCGTTCAGCCGCGACCAGCGGCGGTGGGTGTATGCGTCCTCGAAACAGGCGGACACCTTCTTCGGGTTCGGCTCCGACCAGGACATGGAGCGACAGTCCAATTACCTCGTCATCAAGCACGAGACGTTTCCGTTGCCGGCGCCCGGTCCCGGCGACCCGGCGTACGACCCGCAGTGCACGATTGCGTGCGCGAAAGTGCTCGGCGCGGCGCGCGGACGCGCGAAGGCGTTCCGTCCGGCGTCGGTCGTCAACGTCTCGGGCATGAGCTTCGGATCCCTGAGCGGCCCGGCGGTCGAAGCGCTCAACCGCGGAGCGCAGATCGCGGGCTGCCTGCACAATACCGGCGAAGGGGGCGTCTCGCCATATCACCTCAACGGAGGGGACCTGGTCTGGCAGGTCGGCACCGGCTACTTCGGCTGCCGTGAGGCCGACGGCCGCTTCAGCATGGCGCGGCTGCAAGAGACCGTCGCGCGGTGTCCGCAGATTCGCGCGATCGAGATCAAACTGAGCCAGGGCGCCAAGCCCGGCGCCGGCGGCCTGCTGCCGCGGGCGAAGATCAGCGCGGAGATCGCGGAGACCCGCGGCATCCCTCGCGATCGGGACTGCGCCAGCCCCGCCGCGCACAGCGCCTTCGGGAGCGCGGACGCACTGCTTGATTTCGTCGAGTCCATCGCGGCGACCACCGGGCTGCCGGTCGGCATCAAGGCGGCGGTCGGCGACGCCACCTTCTGGATCGACCTCGCGCAGCTGATGGCGACCGGCACCCGCGGCGTCGACTTCATCGCCATTGATGGGGGCGAAGGCGGCACGGGCGCTGGGCCGCTCGTGTTCACGGATCATGTGGCGCTGCCGTTCAAGATCGGGTTCAGCCGCGTGCAGCAGATCTTTCATGCCGGCGGGTTGCACCAGCGGATTGTGTTCGTCGGCTCCGGCCGGCTCGGGTTCCCCGAGGCCGCCGTCTTCGCGTTCGGCCTGGGGTGCGACGTGATCAACGTGGGCCGGGAAGCGCTGCTCGCCATCGGCTGCATTCAGGCCCAGCGCTGCCACACGAACCATTGCCCGACCGGTATCACCACCCAGCATCCCTGGCTCATTCGCGGCCTGGACCCGACCCTGAAGGCCGCGCGGCTCGCCAACTACGTTGTAGCGCTCAGGAAAGAGTTACTCGCCGTGAGCCGCGCGTGCGGTGTGCCGCACCCCGCACTCATCACGGCGGATCACCTGGAGCTGCTCGACAGCCGGTTCGGCTCAACGACGGTCGCGGACTTGTTCGGGTACGGACGTGGGTTCGGGCTCCCCTCGGACGTAGATGTGGAGGCAGTCCACCGCC
Organism: Vicinamibacterales bacterium; assembly: GCA_965217045.1. Classification (GTDB taxonomy): domain Bacteria; phylum Acidobacteriota; class Vicinamibacteria; order Vicinamibacterales; family UBA8438; genus JAAXGX01. The sequence continues at coordinate 855,559 of OZ244228.1, forward strand.
TGTTGTAGGGGCCGATGACACCGCGAACAGGACGAGCAGTGGAGGCCGACGGCTGGTCACGGGGCCACCGGCCAATACCGGCCCGCCCACTGGATGTCCTTCGCTCATCGTCCACCGCGGGCCGCACACGCTCGGCCGGTCCGCAGTCCAGAACGGCTTCGATGGTGCCGCGGATTAGGCGCACCACCTTGACGCTGACGCCGGTCACATACGCCGCCCACTGGTCCATCAACCGACGGCGCTTCTTGAACAGGTCCGACCTCGCATAGCTCCGCTCCACGGCGCTCCCCACTTGGTGTGCCAGCGCCATCTCCGCAACCGCGTGCGGCACGCTGGTTCGCTCGCTGGCCCACGTCCTGAACGAGCTACGGAATCCGTGAACGGTCGTGCGGTCCGCCGCCCGACGTGCCGGAGAAGCTTGTTCAGCGTCATGTCGGACAGCGCCCTTCCGGACGCCAACGACGCCCCTGACGCTTCGCGACGTCGCGGGGCCGGTCATCGACGGCGCTCTGCCCGCCGGCCGGTGCAGTTGCGGATGTCGAGCACCAGGCGCCGATCACGCCAAGCGTCTGGGTGGGCGATGTCGCCCAGGCAGATGATAGAGCCGCTTGCAAAACTCCCGGGGGATTGGGGCTGGGCGCAGTCCTCAGCTCTCTTGGTGAACACGATTGCCCTGGATCGCCGACTGGATATCTTGTCGGGAGAACCGGCGGCACGCCGGAGGTAGAAGTCGGATGTTTCGACGTGTTCTCGACCGCGCGTTGGGACACCCGTGGGTGACTGACGCCCGTCGGGCGCCGAGGGGCGTTGCCGGCGGTGCACTGGTTATGTCACGAGGCGCACGAGTTGGTCGGCGGTGAGTGCGAGCACGCCGAACATGCAGTGGCACATCACTTTCGAGGCGCCACGGACCCGGACATGGCGACCGCCGAACTCGTCCTTGAGTCGGCCATTGACGCGCTCACCCGCCGTACGCTCGTTGTAGCGAGCCTGCTCGGGAAGCTGAAAGCCGATACGCTGCAGGCGCCGGGCTTCGGTTCGCAATTCCTCCGCCAGCGCCTTGTCGCGGCGGGGGTTGGTGTCAATCAACGGGACGTGGCCGAGTGAGCGGCTGTGCTGGCGGATCGGTTCCGCGTCGTAGGCGGCGTCCATCAGGTCATACAGATTGGTCGTTCGCTCGGCCGACAAGGTCGCCAGCGGAATGGCGGCTTGGCTGTCGTGCAGGGAGGCGGACGTCAGCAGGCAACTGATCGGAATCTGGCCGTCGGCCACGTCGAGGTGCAGCTTGTAGCCGACCCAGGTCGACTTGTAGCCCTTGCTGTCCTTTTTCATGCCCACGTCACAGTCGGTCGGCAGGTCGTCGAGCATCGCCGGCAAGGTCATGGCCGCCTGCCGGTCGAGGCGCTTGAGGACCTTCGGCCGTTCCTCACCCTTCTTCGGCCGTCCCCGCTTGCGCTTGGGCAGCGGGGGCGTCTTTTCCTTCGCGGCCGGCTTCTCGCGGGCCTCGATGGCCGTCGAGTCGCGGCAGAGGTGACCCACCAACCGGTCGTGGTGGGTGTTGCGGATCAACGCTGCATGCGTGCGCTGGGGCAACTGTGTGTCGGAGAACTCGACGAAGGCGCGTGAGAAGACCGACTCGCTCGGCACCTCGCTCTTCCGCTCCCAGCCGCAGATCCGCCGCAGCGCCACGTCGGTGACCAAGCGGTCCAGCAGCACGCGCGTCGTCGGCATGTCGTAGACCGCCTTGGCCACGAAGGCTCGCGCCAGTGCCGCGCGGTCCTTGCGCGGACGCCCCGGCACCCGGAAGCACCGGGGAATCCACTGCTCGATACGGATGACCTCGAGAGTCTGCACCAACTGCTGCTGTTTCCCGGTCAGCGGACCCAACACGGGCTCCAACTGGGGGAACAGCGCACGCTGGATCACTGCTGTCCCACAGAGCTTCTAATTGAGGCGGCTTGAACCTTCTATGTCTGTTAGAATGGTTTTGCCGCAAATCATTCAAAACACAGGAGATCCAAGCCGTGGCCCATCGTAACACAGTCTTCGGGCAACTTCTGACGTTGCTTCCGCGACATGAATTCGACGCCGAGGCGCGCGGCCATCAGCGCGGGCAGCGTTTGCGCGTCATGAGCCGCTGGGCGCAGTTCGTCGCCCTCGGGCTGGGCCAGTTGGCCAGCCGGCAGAGCCTGCGCGACATCGTGAGCAATCTGCGCGCGCAACCCGCCAAGCTCTATCACCTGGGCGTTGGGACGGTCAGCCGCTCGTCGCTCGCGCGGGTCAACGCCGAGCAGCCCTACACGCTCTACGAAGCGTTGTTCGGCCGTCTGCTGAGTCGTTGCCAGCAACGGGCGCCGGGCCACGGTTTCCGCTTCAGGCACAAGCTGTATGCGGTCGATGCGTCGACCATCGACTTGTGTCTGGCGGTTTTCCCGTGGGCGTCGTTCCGCCGCACGAAGGCCGCGATCAAGCTGCACGTCGGGTTGGACCAAGCCGGCCACCTGCCGAGTTTCGTCAGCGTCACCGATGGCAAGACCGGCGACGTGACCGTGGCCCGCACGTGGACGTTCGAGGCCGGCAGCGTGGTCGTCGCCGACCGCGCCTATCTCGATTTCGCGTGGTTTCACCAGTTGCAGGCCCGTGGCGTCACCTTCGTGACACGCCTCAAGCGCGGCGTGCGGTACCGGGTCACCCACGAGCATGACGTCCGAGCCGGGACCGGTATTCTCAGCGACCAGACGATCGAACTGACCAGCGCCCGCAGCCGCAAGGTCTATCCCCACCGGCTGCGACGGGTCGTCTACCGCGACCAGCTGACAACAAATCGCTACGTGTTCGTGACCAACAACACCACGTGGGTCGCCAAGACGATCGCCGACCTGTACAAGTCCCGGTGGCAGATCGAGCTGTTCTTCAAGTGGATCAAACAGCATCTGAAAGTGAAACGTTTCGTGGGTCGGTCGAAGAACGCGGTCTTGACGCAACTGTGGGTGGCCACCTGCATGTACCTGCTGCTGGCCTACCTCAAGTTCGTCCTGCGGTTGTGCTGGAGCCTCAACCAGATGCTGCAGGTGCTTCAACTCAACGTCTTCGAACGCCGGCCTCTCGAAGACCTCTTCACGACCCATTCGCCACCAGACCGCGCCCGTCCGCAACTCGCGCTCGCTTGGGCCTGAGACTGTGGGACACTAGCCTGCATTATTCATGAAGGTCCAGATTCGACCGCCAAAGGGCGTGATCGGCGCAGGAATGGGTCTCGGACATCGTCGCCTGCAAGCGGAGCCGGGGTTGAGCAGCCGACCGGGGGGGGGCATGACGGACGCGAGGGTTGGGCAGCGACAGCCCCGCCGGGGAGCGGCCCATGCCGCCCAGGAAGCAGGTGGGCGCGGCGCAACGGGTGGGCTATCCGGCGCGCGCGCCCAGCGCGAGTGCGATGTGCCGCCACGCCTCGAGGTGCGGCGTCGAGCGCGGCAGATGCAGAACCACGCGGCGGACCGAGCGGACGACGTGGACCCCCAGCTTCAGCAGCCGGTCGCGCAGCCACGTCACCTGGCTGCGGGCACACGCAGTACGCGCCGCCCGCAATCGCAGTTCCTGCATGAGCACGTAGGCCGCGGCGGTCAGGAAGACGCGCAACTGGTTCGCCGAGAACAGACAGCAGCTCGTGCGGTCGATCTGCAGCCCATCGAGCAGTTCCTTGATCCGATTCTCGATGTCCCCGCGAGCACAGTAGACCTTCTCATAGATGAAGCGCGGCGTCTGCCGCAGATTCGTCACCACGAACCGCGGGTTGTCCCGCGGCTCGCGGTCTCCGAGGCGAACGACTTCGGCCTTGGTCACGACCCGGCGCTCGTGGTCCCACGTGCGGGCGGCGTAGCGGGTGTCGGTATAGACGTGCGCGGTCTCGCCACCGACCTCGCTCTGCGCGCGGGCCACCTGCATGGCGGACTCCGCATGCCGCTGCAACACCGCGTTCTTCGCCATCGCCACCACGTAGTCGAGCCGGGGCTCCGCATCCAGGAAATCGAAGATCTCCGGGGTCGCAAAGCCCCCGTCGAGCCGAACGAGAAACCGCGCCCGCGGAAACGCCGCCCGCAGCAGCGGGAGCAGCCGACACAGCAGCCCGAGGGTCCCGTCGGCGGCCACTGCGTTGCCGGGCCGCAGCACCGCCGCGCACAGATACTGCTCCGCCTCGCGGTCGAAGCTCAGAAACCCGAGCAGCGGCAGATAACACCAGCCGCCATAGTGCCCGTTGAAGAACGTGAGCTGCTGGGCGCCGTGCGTCAGGTCGTCGGTCGGATCCAGATCGATGGTGACGCGCCGCGCCCGCCCGTGCAGGCGGCGCCGATGCCGCTCGATGACGCACGCCGCCAACTCGCGCCCCATCCGGTAGAGCGCGGTGCGGCTCGCGCCGTTCTCGAACCGCGAGATCGTAGGTTGCGACGCCAAGGGCGCGCCGGACACCGGGTCCCGCCCGAGCAGCAGCTTGTGGATGGGGTCGTCGGCCAAGTGGTCGGCATCGTTGCCATCGGGATGACCGCACGCGATGCCGAAGATCCGCTGGCCGATCAGATCCGCGAACGTGTGCCGAATCTTCTCCGCGGCGCGCTTGTCGGCCAAACACCGGGCGAACGCCTTGACCAAGCCGTACACGCGCTCGGCCGCCTTGAGCAGGACGGCGCCGCCGTCGGAACTCGCGTGTTCCTGGTTGAACGTGGCGACGAGGGGCTTGTCGAACAGATCCGGGAACAGAACAGTCTGTGGCATCGTGTGAGGCGTCACGCAGGGATCTCCGTTGTGGCTAAAACGTTGTGTACATTACGTTTGTACCACACGGAGGCTCCTGTGTCTCCCCCTCAACCGCACCTTCACGCATAATCCGGGCTAGTGGGTTGCGATCTACGGCGACAAGATCTTCGTCAATACGTCCGACGCCCACATCGTGGCCCTCGACGCGGCCACCGGCGAGGTCGTCTGGGATCACACCGTCGCCGACTACCGGCTGGGCTACCGCTACACCAGCGGGCCGATCGTCGTGAACGGCAACATCGTCTCCGGCATGACCGGCTGCCAGAACTACAAGAACGACGTCTGCTTCATCTCCGCCCACGATCCGGAGACCGGCGAGCAGGTGTGGCGCACGTCACTGCTGTCCCACAGAGCTTCTAATTGAGGCGGCTTGAACCTTCTATGTCTGTTAGAATGGTTTTGCCGCAAATCATTCAAAACACAGGAGATCCAAGCCGTGGCCCATCGTAACACAGTCTTCGGGCAACGTATTCGTTTAGCGGGTGATTCCTCAACAAATACGGGCATAAATAGCAGAAATGGGTTGGGGACTCTTGAAGTTCCGAACGGCAACGGAGCTGTGAGCTGCATCGGTTCTATTGGTGCTTCACCCCTGCGCGTGACGATACCTGCCTGGGTCGGTCGCAGTTGAAGCGACCGTCTCGGGGTTGCCGATCTTCACGTCTCGCGAGGGAGCGATGCTCGCCCACCCTCAGGCGGGCGGCGGGGGGAGCCCGAAGGCGTCGGGGACGACGGGACCGGTGGCGCGCAACATCGTGGCGATCGAAGAAAGACATCATCCGCTGCCTGAAACGCTTCGTTGCCCGGGAAATCTACCACGCGCTGATCGAAGACCACCAACCCAGCGGAGGTAGATCGAGGTCGCGTTGGCGGGCGGTGCGCACGACGCTGGCGAGCACCTGCTGGGTGTCGGCGCCGTGGCGGGTGCGGTTGCCACCGCAGACCTTTCGGATAACGACGGCGGGACGGATGGCCTGTTCGGCGCGCCAGTTGGTGGCGTCGATCGACAGGTCCCACAAGAAGAGAAACACGGCAGCGAATTCGGTGGCCAGATGCCGGGCAAAGCGCTCGGCGTCGTCCAGCGGTGGCGGTGCGTCAATGAGCCGACCGAGCCGGGCTACGAGTCGGCCGCGGATCGATGCCAGACCGTGCTCGCTCAGCTCGCCGGCGGTGCAGCGGTCACGCACGGCAAGGCCCGTCTGCAAGACCGCTTGCACCTGCCCGGCCCAGAGACTGTCCGGATGATCTTCCTGCAGTTCCTTGCATCGTCGGAGCAGGTGATTCAGACAGGATTGGTGCAGCGCGGCTCGGTAGCAGCGATACGACACCCACCCGTCGCGCAGCGGTGGCGGTGCGTCAATGAGCCGACCGAGGCCGGGCTACGAGTCGGCCGCGGATCGATGCCAGACCGTGCTCGCTCAGCTCGCCGGCGGTGCAGCGGTCACGCACGGCAAGGCCCGTCTGCAAGACCGCTTGCACCTGCCCGGCCCAGAGATGTCCGGATGATCTTCCTGCAGTTCCTTGCATCGTCGCAGGTGATTCAGACAGGATTGGTGCAGCGCGGCTCGGTAGCAGCGGTCGCGCACGAGCACCCCGGCGAAGTCGGCCCCCAGAACCGTGGTGGCATCGTCGAACCCGCGGCCGGGGCAAATGGCGTAGACCGTCGTCTCCGGGGTGACGAAGGCCCACAGCCAGTGGCTGATGGCACCGACGCGCCACCCGGTTTCATCCGGTGTGACCGTGGGCGAGTTGCGGACCTGCTCGCACAGCGCCGTGTAGGTCGGCGCGGCGTCGCGGGCCGTGCGGTGCAGCAGGTGGGCGAGGCCGCCCGGTGTCACGTGTAAGCCGAACGTGGTCCGCAGCACATGGGCGACCTTCGCCAGCGGTACGCCCATCTCCGTGTGCAACTCGACGACCAGCGCGACGACGCCGGGGCCGAGCTGCGCGCCGGCCGCTCCCAGCGCATCCGAGGTCTGCAGCGCGTGGCGGCCCTGCACGCGCCGCCGACACTGTGAGCAGCGGCCCACTTCGATGTCGAAGCGGCGCACGATCGGGCGCACTTCGGGGATTTCTTCCTGATACTGCGACGCCACGTGGGTCACTTCGACCGACCCGCCGCAGTCGGGACACGCCGTCGGCACCGGCGCTTCCAGGGTCTGGTCAACCCGTGCCGGGCGCGGGCGGCACGCCTTCCGACCATACTGCGTACCAGCCCGTCGACCGGGACGCCGGCCGCGTCCTTGCGGTCGGTCCTTGGCGAAGGGGGCGGCTTGTCGGAACCCCGCCCGGCGCGCGGCGGCCAACTGCCCCCTCAGTTGCTCGATCTCCCGCTTCTGACGCTCGATCTGGCCTTGCAGGCCGTCGATCTGACGCTGCTGGCGACCGTTCTCGCGTTGCTGGTTCTTGGTGTCGCGCTCGCGCCGCGTCAACTCCGTGCGGAGCCGTTCGACCTCGGCCTGCAGGTTCTCGTGCGAATTGCGGTCCCCGACCTTCACGCCAAGGTTATGCCACAGTTCCGAAATTTGTACAAGTCAAAACTTTGACACCTGCCCCGGAACCCGCTAAATGAAGACCGGGCAACTTCTGACGTTGCTTCCGCGACATGAATTCGACGCCGAGGCGCGCGGCCATCAGCGCGGGCAGCGTTTGCGCGTCATGAGCCGCTGGGCGCAGTTCGTCGCCCTCGGGCTGGGCCAGTTGGCCAGCCGGCAGAGCCTGCGCGACATCGTGAGCAATCTGCGCGCGCAACCCGCCAAGCTCTATCACCTGGGCGTTGGGACGGTCAGCCGCTCGTCGCTCGCGCGGGTCAACGCCGAGCAGCCCTACACGCTCTACGAAGCGTTGTTCGGCCGTCTGCTGAGTCGTTGCCAGCAACGGGCGCCGGGCCACGGTTTCCGCTTCAGGCACAAGCTGTATGCGGTCGATGCGTCGACCATCGACTTGTGTCTGGCGGTTTTCCCGTGGGCGTCGTTCCGCCGCACGAAGGCCGCGATCAAGCTGCACGTCGGGTTGGACCAAGCCGGCCACCTGCCGAGTTTCGTCAGCGTCACCGATGGCAAGACCGGCGACGTGACCGTGGCCCGCACGTGGACGTTCGAGGCCGGCAGCGTGGTCGTCGCCGACCGCGCCTATCTCGATTTCGCGTGGTTTCACCAGTTGCAGGCCCGTGGCGTCACCTTCGTGACACGCCTCAAGCGCGGCGTGCGGTACCGGGTCACCCACGAGCATGACGTCCGAGCCGGGACCGGTATTCTCAGCGACCAGACGATCGAACTGACCAGCGCCCGCAGCCGCAAGGTCTATCCCCACCGGCTGCGACGGGTCGTCTACCGCGACCAGCTGACAACAAATCGCTACGTGTTCGTGACCAACAACACCACGTGGGTCGCCAAGACGATCGCCGACCTGTACAAGTCCCGGTGGCAGATCGAGCTGTTCTTCAAGTGGATCAAACAGCATCTGAAAGTGAAACGTTTCGTGGGCCGGTCGAAGAACGCGGTCTTGACGCAACTGTGGGTGGCCACCTGCATGTACCTGCTGCTGGCCTACCTCAAGTTCGTCCTGCGGTTGTGCTGGAGCCTCAACCAGATGCTGCAGGTGCTTCAACTCAACGTCTTCGAACGCCGGCCTCTCGAAGACCTCTTCACGACCCATTCGCCACCAGACCGCGCCCGTCCGCAACTCGCGCTCGCTTGGGCCTGAGACTGTGGGACACTAGTGATATGCACCCTACGCGAGCAGACGCCACGGGAGGCCGAGGTTGGTGTGCGCCAGTAAGTCTCTGAGCACTAACCCGCATTATTCCGTGCGCCGTGACAAGGTGCCATTCCTCAGCGGGGCGAATCCCGCCCGGCAACTGTCGCTCCAGCCGGTAGCAGTCGGAGCGGACGATGGAGGCAACGACATCGGCTGAAGCACTCCGACGACAAAGGGCCGCCTTGGGCGGTTCAGCGACCACGCGGGCCGCAACGACGTTGAACGCCGAGCAGGCCTCGAAACGGGTAACGCGGAAGCCGACCCGCCGGAATAACGGGGAAGGCTGCCAGCGGTCGGGAAGCGAGCGACGCGAGCACCGACCGGTTCCGCCGGTAATGGCGGCGGCACGTGTGGAAGAGGGGATTGGTCGCAACACGGGAAGCCCTGCCGGTGGCGTGGCACGCGCCAACGGACAGCCCGCGAGGGTCAGGTCGGGCCGGTCAGGGTGGCGGAGAGGTCCGTAGGTACCGAGGAAGCCGGGTAATGCCGGCGGCACGTGTGGAAGAGGGGATTGGTCGCAACACGGGAAGCCCTGCCGGTGGCGTGGCACGCGGACAGCCCGCGAGGGTCAGGTCGGGCCGGTCAGGGTGGCGGAGAGGTCCGTAGGTACCGAGGAAGCCGGGTAATGCCGGCGGAGGGAAGGGACCTCAGGTGGAAGCGATGGCGAAAGGGAGCAGGCTCACGGGAGTGGCCGAACGGCCTATCACCCCGGAGATGAGCAGGAATGCCGGATGTCATCACATGCACAAGCGAAGGGGACGACCCGAGCGGTCGCCGTCGCCAGGGCGTCAACAGGCCTGACGACGCACCGGCCGGCCGGCTCAAGGGTGCGAGCCTGGTGCCAGGGCTCGCGAGACCCGTCCGCTGGTCGTGACCGGGAAGCCCGTGCGCGAGCCGCATGATTCCACTGGAGAGCCCGGTGCCGGAAATCGGCCCGCCGGGTTCGGAGAGCGGGGGGAGGAAACGTACCCACGGGACTCGGCCTGCGGCCCGGTTGCGAAAGCGCCGGATAAGCCACCGACCCCTACCGGCTACGCGCCTCTCCTCGACTCTACTGAAGCTCGATATTCGGAATCGACCGAGCGTGGCGGGACGACGAACAGGGTTTCGCCATCGTCATTTGGGGGCTGCGAGGGGGTTGCGGGGCGAGCCATGGGGCGATGGCCGGGCGCGGTGAGCCCGAGTGTCGACAGCTTCTCCTGGAGACGGTCCGTATCGTCCCCGAGGGAGCTTGGTGCGGCGGGACGGATGGGCTATCCGGCACGTGCGCCGAGTGCGAGGGCGATGCGCTGCCATGCCTCGCGCTGCGGCGTGGCCCGCGGCAGATGCAGAACGAGCCGGCGGACCGAGCGGACGACCTGGACCCCGAGCTTGAGCAATCGGTCGCGTAGCCACGTCACCTGGGTGCGGGCGCACGCGGTGCCCGCCGCCCGCAGCCGCAGCTCCTGCATCAGCACGTAGGCTGCGGCCGTCAGCAAGACGCGCAGTTGGTTGGCCCAGAAGCGGCAGCAGCTCGTGCGGTCGATCTGCAGGCCGTCGAGCAACTCCTTGATCCGGTTCTCGATGTCCCCCCGCGCACAGTAGACCTTCTCGTAGATGAAACGCGGCGTCTGGCGCAGGTTCGTCACCACGAAGCGCGGGTTGTCCCGCGGCGCACGTTCGCCGAGGCGAACCACTTCGGCTTTGATCACCACCCGGCGCTCATGGCCCCAGGTGCGGGCGGCGTAGCGGGTGTCGGTATAGACGTGTGCGGTCTCGCCACTGACCTCGCTCTGCGTGCGCGCCGTCTGCAGCGCCGATTCGGCATGCCGCTCCAAAACCGCATTTTTCGCCATCGCCACCACGTAGTCGAGCCGGGGCTCCGCATCCAGGAAATCGAAGACCTCCGGGGTCGCAAAGCCCCCGTCGAGCCGAACGAGAAACCGCGCCCGCGGAAACGCCGCCCGCAGCAGCGGGAGCAGCCGACACAGCAGCCCGAGGGTCCCGTCGGCGGCCACTGCGTTGCCGGGCCGCAGCACCGCCGCGCACAGATACTGCTCCGCCTCGCGGTCGAAGCTCAGAAACCCGAGCAGCGGCAGATAACACCAGCCGCCATAGTGCCCGTTGAAGAACGTGAGCTGCTGGGCGCCGTGCGTCAGGTCGTCGGTCGGATCCAGATCGATGGTGACGCGCCGCGCCCGACCGTGCAGGCGGCGCCGATGCCGCTCGATGACGCACGCCGCCAACTCGCGCCCCATCCGGTAGAGCGCGGTGCGGCTCGCGCCGTTCTCGAACCGCGAGATCGTAGGTTGCGACGCCAAGGGCGCGCCGGACACCGGGTCCCGCCCGAGCAGCAGCTTGTGGATGGGGTCGTCGGCCAAGTGGTCGGCATCGTTGCCATCGGGATGACCGCACGCGATGCCGAAGATCCGCTGGCCGATCAGATCCGCGAACGTGTGCCGAATCTTCTCCGCGGCGCGCTTGTCGGCCAAACACCGGGCGAACGCCTTGACCAAGCCGTACACGCGCTCGGCCGCCTTGAGCAGGACGGCGCCGCCGTCGGAACTCGCGTGTTCCTGGTTGAACGTGGCGACGAGGGGCTTGTCGAACAGATCCGGGAACAGAACAGTCTGTGGCATCGTGTGAGGCGTCACGCAGGGATCTCCGTTGTGGCTAAAACGTTGTGTACATTACATTTGTACCACACGGAGGCTCCTGTGTCTCCCCCTCAACCGCACCTTCACGCATAATCCGGGTTAATGGTGACACTGACGGACGAGCAATGGGTCGTTTCCAGACGTGGTGCCGGCAAGAGGTTCTACGGAACACTCTCGTGGATGTAGCCAACGAGCTTCACGAGCGCGGCGACCCGGATGAGTCTGAGAGTTTCATCGACGCGATGTTCGCGCCGGGGACGGGCGGCCGGCCGGAAGTTGGGTCGACGAAGCGGGGAAGAGGCGTGACAATCATGGGCATCGTGGACCGCGCCGGGCTGCCGTTGTCGGTGACCGCGCATGCGGCGGACCACCACGAAGTGACGCTGGTGCAGCTGAACTTGGCCGTCTACATCATGGAAGAGAAGCCGGAGCACCTGATTGAAGACAAGGCGGACGATAGCGACTGGCTGGATGCTCTGCACAATGCTGCCACGGCGTGCTAGCAGCCCGTGGTGAAACCCCGCGTTGCACCGAGAGCGGCGAGGCGCCCGGCTGACAAGGCGCGACGAGGGAGCATATTGGGCATATTCGACCGAGGAGCAACGCGGTCAGGCGGGATGCATCGCCGCTCGAATGCAGCGGGGCCTTTTGCCACGGGCTACCAAGGCATCGCCGAGGAGTTCCAGGCGAGCTTCCCGCGTCCGCTCCTGGACCAGCGCTCGGCCCTGCACCGTCCTATTTTCTTCCCCTTGGATGCTCCAATTCATGGAGCATGTGGACTGTTAGGAGAGCCGAAGAATCTGCAAGTACTTGCAGGTGCCCCGTCCTGACGCCTAGCTCCAGCGCGATATCGGAGCGCCCGGCGCGCGATGGTGCAAAAAAAGGGCGGGGATGGCCCCCGCCCTGCGGAAACTGCGTCGCGGATTTCGATCCTGAGCCTACCAGTCGATGGTCGCGCCGAGCTTGAACAGGCGGCCGTTCATGATCCCCGCTACACTCGGGAATGAGCCGGGGTCCGTGTAGCTGTCGCTCACCCGGGTGACGGCGCTGGCGTTGAAGATATTGAAGATGTCGAAGTTGGCTCGGATGCGCCCCCCGCCGAATCTCAGGATCTTGGTGAGTCGCACATCGAACTGGTTCAGCTGCTGCTCGTAATGGGCGGAGTTGTCGATGTACCGGGAAGTCGTCAAGGTGCCGCCCCTGGCGTCGCTCCAGAACCCGACGCCGGAAGGGAACAGCGGGACAGTCAAGCCCGTTTCCAGTAACTGGTGACCGAGCTGCTGTTGCACGAAGTCCCGCTGGCGGCCAACCGAATAGTTGGAGAATAGACGTTCTCCCGGAACGCTCTGAAACACGAACGAGAAGGCCATGTCGTACGGCAGCGGCACCGAACCGTTGAACTTGTACTGCGTCCTGTCGCCCCAGCTCGGCGCGTAGCTGCAGTATCCGGCCCGGTCCTGCATCGGATTGTCGACAACGAAGCACTCGTTGACTGCCACTGCCCCCGTGGCTATGCCGCCGGCGAGCGTTATGCCGTTGGGCAGCCGCCCGTTGAAGATGAAGTCGACCCCGTTGAAGGTCTCCGACATGTTCCCGTAATCACTGGCCGGAATCATCTGGTTGTTGGTGCCCAGGGCGGCCCCTTCCGGGCTGAGGGTGTACAGGCCGCCGAGCATCTGGCCACTGACGTCGCCGAGTGCCGGATCGGTGGGGGCAATGATGCTGAACTCGGTGAAGTGCTCCGGCCCGATGTTGAGGTTGTCGGCCACGAGGTAGTTTAAGTTGTCCCGGCGGAAGTACGCCACCTCGACCGACAGGCCGTCGGTCAGCTCGTACTGGATCCCGATCGAGTGCTGCCAGTTGGCCCGCCGGTTGTTCCAGCCGCTGAGTACGCCCGGGGCGAACGACCGGGTCACGGTGGGAGAGCCGAACTCCGGGTGGATGACCGGCTCGCATTCGCCGCTCGTCTGGTGGAGGATGCGGAAATCGCAGTCCGGAACCAGGTCCCCGTTGTGGTCGTTCCAGGGCCGACTCGTGTTGCGTATGATCGACTCCAACGGGTTCCTGGTCTGCGCCAGGATTGTGCCGAGGGCGTTCACATAGCGGCCGGAGCTCCACTTCAGCGCCGTCCGGCCGTTTCCGAAGATGTCGTAGGCAAGGCCCAGCCGCGCGTTGAGGTCTCTGTAGTTGGGAAAGTTGTTCAGGCGGGCGGTCTCGACGATGGGCGTGTACAGGCCGGCCGGGGACGTTTGGGCGGGAACCCATCCGTTGAGGTGGTCGTAGCGCACCCCGAGGTTGAGCGTCAGCCGGTCGATGGTCCACTGGTCCTGGGCGAAGATCCCCAGGAGAGCGGCTTCCTGCAAGGAACGCGAGGGGGAAGCGTACTGCCTGACCGAGAGCGGAACCCCGGGCTCGCTGAAGATGTAGGCCCTGCCGCCCAGAAGGTAGGAAAAGTGGTGGTTTTCCCCCACTTGGGTGCGGGTCATGCCCACCTTGAAGTTGTGCGACCCGGTCACGTACGACATCGAGGCCCGCATGGTGAAATTGGGCCAATGGTTTCTCTCTCCATAGTTGACCGGCGTGTTCGCGTTGAGAAACATGAGCGCGTTGATGTTGATGCCCTGCGACGCGATCGAGACACCGATGTCATTGTCGACGTCCACCTCGGGCTGCGGCCGCGGGACGGCGTTGGGACTCGTATACGAGACCCCCGCCTCGAACAACAGCCGGTTGCTCGCCGGCATGGTCCAGGTGGCCTGCGTGTTGCTGATGTCGCCGACGTCGTACACGACCGAAGCGTTGTGGTCGACGGCGCCGAATATCGACCAGAACTGGCACAGACATTGGCGCTGGTCGGCATGCGACACGGTGAGCTTGTGGCGCTCGCTCGCCTGCCACGTGAGACGGAGGTTGTTGTCGCGCGTGGTGCTCTCCTGTACCGTCGGCCGGTCGAAGTCGGGATCGTAGAACGCCGCGCCGTACGAACGGACCCGTTCCGGGTTGTCCCATGCCCCATTTCGGAAGCTTCCCGACGCGTAGGTCTGCGACCCCCACCAGCGATGCGCCGTGTAGAACCACAGCCGGTCGCGGACGATCGGCCCGCCGATGCCGGCGCCCCAGTCCCAGTTCTTCTTGAGCCCCCGCACCCGGCGTTCGTCGAGTCCGCGCGCCTGGAGCGACTCGTCCCAGTTCAGGTTCTGCATGTTCTCGTTCGCGCCGTTGGCGATCCCGTAGAAGCTGAACGCGTTGCCGCCTTCCTTGGGGATGTAGTTCATGGCGATGGCGCCGAAGCCCGTCTCGGCGTCCATGGCGCCGGTCGCCATCACGACCTCCTCGACCGCCGCCTGGTTGGCGAAGAAGAACTTTCCGGTACCGCCCCCGGACGTGGCCGAGGCCGTGATCGACATGCCGTCCCACATGACCTCGCCGTCGTAGGTCGCGCTGCCGTGAATGATGACGGTGCCCCAGCTGTCGCCGACGCTGCCGCCGACGTCCTGGCCACCGCCCAGGACGTCCGTCTGCGCGCCGACGGTCAGCGCGGCGAAGCCCGAGTAGGTCCGGCCGGTCGGCAGGATGTCCAGGGTCTCGTTGGAGATGTTCTGCTGGTGCACGACGTTCTGCACGTCGATGACCGGGCTCGCGCCGGAGACGGTGACCGTCTCCTCGACCGCGCCGACGACCATCGTGGCATCGATATTCGCTGTGAACCCGGTCGTGATCTCGATGCCCTCACGGATGAACGTGCTGAAGCCGGGGAGGGTGAACGTCACCGTGTAGGTGCCGGGCCGCAACCCCTCGAGCCCGTACCGGCCCGAGCCGTCGGTGAAGGCGGTCCGCACGCCCTCGATGAGCGCCGGACTGCTCGCCTCCACCGTCACGCCGGGGAGGACGCCTCCCGTCTCGTCCGCCACCTCCCCTGCGATGCTGCCGGCCTGGGCTGCCGCGCCCGTCGGAAGAAGAAGGAATATCGACAATACAAACGAACCCGCCGCGAAAACGACTATTCGGTGCATAACTACCTCCCGCATTAAGGCGGGCTTTGTTGCCCAGCCTGTCCGCTACGTAGCACCAACGCCGCAACGACGAATCCCTTGGCTTCGACTCGGCATCGACACAGTCCCGAATCGTGTCGATGCCCGAGCCCTAGCAGTCCGTGGCAAAAGCCGCGCTGCATTCGACGAGCGATGCATCCCGTCCGGACTGCGTTGCTCGTCGGTCGAATATGCCCAATATGCTCCCTCCTCGCGCCTTGCCAGCCGGGCGCCTCGCCCGTCTCGGTGCAACGCGCGGTTCACCACCGACCCCTAGCCAACGCTCAATCGTGCAAAGTGTGTGCCGGTCGTTCAGTGTGCGCCAGACCCCAACGAAAACGGCGCTCGGCTCGAAGCGATCGGGCGGCGATCTTGTCCATTCCGTTGGATCTCATCCATTTCGTTGGATCAGAACGATCGAGGACGCTGCTGGCGCCAGAAAAACGGCTATTGCGAACGAGGCCCGGCTGACGCCCTCACTGCTGAGAGGCGAGCTCGACGGAAGCGCGGCCCTCTGGACGGGGGGACCCTCGAGCATGCGCAGTAGATCGCCGGGCACGCGTCGCCGAAGACAACGAAGCTCTGCGACCGGACGGCGGACACAAATACTGTCGACGAGATCGAGCGCATCGTCCGAGAGGTAGGAGGTAGCCTCGGTCGCGCCGAACTGCTGTCGCGGGAGGCGACAGCCCGGTCGCCCTTGCGGCGGCTGCGACTAGCAGCCCGTGGTGAAAGTCGGTTTCGCCCGGATCGACGGGACCGATCTCTTGTAATACCACTGAGCTCCCATGGCGATGGGCACGACCCGCGACGACGGGTCCCAACAAGCGATGTGGGTGGCGACGGCGGACCTGCCCCAGGGCGGCGGGCATCCCTTCTACGAGCCGCTGAACGAGATACTGGGCGCGGCGGGCTTCGATGCCTTCGTTGAGAAGTTGTCACTGCTGTCCCACAGAACTTCTAATTGAGGCAGCTTGAACCTTCTATGTCTGTTAGAATGGTTTTGCTACAAATCATTCAAAACACAGGAGATCCAAGCCATGGCCCATCATAACACAGTCTTCGGGCAACTTCTGACGTTGCTTCCGCGACATGAATTCGACGCCGAGGCGCGCGACCATCAGCGCGGGCAGCGCTTGCGCGTCATGAGCCGCTGGGCGCAGTTCGTCGCCCTCGGCCTGGGCCAGTTGGCCAGCCGGCAGAGCCTGCGCGACATCGTGAGCAATCTGCGCGCTCAACCCGCCAAGCTCTATCACCTGGGCGTGCCAACGGTCAGCCGCTCGTCGCTCGCGCGGGTGAACGCCGAGCAGCCCTACACCCTCTACGAAGCGTTGTTCGGCCGTCTGCTGAGTCGTTGCCAGCAACGGGCGCCGGGCCACCGTTTCCGCTTCAGGCACAAGCTGTATGCGGTCGATGCGTCGACCATCGACTTGTGTCTGGCGGTTTTCCCGTGGGCGTCGTTCCGCCGCACGAAGGCCGCGATCAAGCTGCACATCGGGTTGGACCAAGCCGGCCACCTGCCGAGTTTCCTCAGCGTCACCGACGGCAAGACCGCCGACGTGACCGTGGCCCGCACGTGGACGTTCGAGGCCGGCAGCGTGGTCGTGGCCGACCGCGCCTATCTCGATTTCACGTGGTTTCACCAGTTGCAGGCCCGTGGCGTCACCTTCGTGACACGCCTCAAGCGCGGCGTGCGGTACCGGGTCACCCGCGAGCATGAGGTCCGAGCCGGGACCGGTATTCTCAGCGACCAGACGATCGAACTGACCAGCGCCCGCAGCCGCAAGGTCTATCCCGACCGGCTGCGACGGGTCGTCTACCGCGACCCGTTGACAAGAAACCGTTACGTGTTCGTGACCAACAACACCACGTGGGTCGCCAAGACGATCGCCGACCTGTACAAGTCCCGGTGGCAGATCGAGCTGTTTTTCAAGTGGATCAAGCAGCATCTGAAGGTGAAACGTTTCGTGGGCCGGTCGAAAAACGCGGTCTTGACGCAACTGTGGGTGGCCACCTGCATGTACCTGCTGCTGGCCTACCTCAAGTTCGTCCTGCGGCTGCGCTGGAGCCTCAACCAGATGCTGCAGGTGCTGCAGCTCAACATCTTCGAACGCCGGCCTCTCGAAGACCTCTTCACCACCCATTCGCCACCAGACCGCGCCCGGCCGCAACTCGCGCTGGCCTGGGCCTGAGACTGTGGGACACTAGTGTCTCGCGATACAGCCTGAGACCAACAAGCTGATCCTCAAGACTCGCAGCCTGCTCGCGCAGTTGGAGCACCTCCTGGACCACACGCTCTAGCGCCTCACTTCCCGAGAGATCTGGATCTGACTCCCGCATGAGGGCGATGACTTCCGCCGATGCTTCTTCGATGCGCTGCAGTGCCAGCCGGCCCTCCGCAGCTGACTCTTCGAGACGTCGCTGCGACCCACGCCCTTCCGCAGACGATTCGAGGAGGGTCTGTAGCTCCTGCTGTGTCTCTACAGCGGTTTCCCGAGCTGCCATGACGGCGGCTGTCTGGCTTAGATGGTCGACTACGAGGCCGGCCGCAACGACCGCGGGAACGGCCACGTAGCCGACCATCTTCTTGGCGAATCCCCTGCCCTTATCGCCGCGCCGCTCTTTCCACGTGCGCCAAGCAGCCGGGGCAGGCGGCAGCATCACTCCAAGGATCTTCAGAAGTAGCACAAGCACGGGTACTTTCCTCCTGGCGTCCAGCACATTATCCCACCTTTTCTCATTGGCGCTCCAGAGGCGAACCGCAATCCGTAGTGGTCTCCTGCCGGAACTGATACACTGGTTGTGGGCGCGCAACCTGCGGCCCGCTAGCGCCTCCCTCATGATCAGCTCGTCCTCACCGGCGCGGATGACGAAGACCGTCCCGTGTCGCCGTTCTGTCTGCTCCCGGTTGACGAGGACCGACCACCCGTCTGCCAGCGTGGCCTCCATCGACTTGCCGACCACGCGGCCCATCCCGCATAGGGCCTTGACTCTCTTCCGGCCCTCCCTGAGCACAGTGACTGGAGCTTCCCCAGGGCTCCAAGCGTATGCCCGTTCTGCCGGACGCCCCGACGCTCCGGAAGATCAGCAGCCTCTCGGGCTGCCCTACGCATCCACGCCAACGTGAACGACGGCAAGGGCCAACTCACTCCACATGGCACCCGTGCACAGGGTCGTTGTTCCCTCGCGTCACGGACTGGAAACACGCTTGCGTCCGCACGTATATTGAGTTGGCGATGCCGGACGATCCGGGCTCGAGAGAGTCCACCCCATTGGGTCGAACAGCGTCATTGAGCAACGGATGTCCGGCATGGTGAGCGCATCGGCAGAGCCACGGGGAGTCAGCCCCGCATCGAGCGGGCCGGCGGGCTCGCATTTCGAGGCGCAGGTCGGCGCGTCCTACTTGCTCGCGCTATTCACGGGCGGTGAGCCGCGCGGCCTGCCCGGCATGGTGATCGATCAGATCGCGCTGCAGCGCGCAAGCGAGGGCAGGCCGCTCGATGACGTTATCGTCCAGGCGCATGACGCAAGCGGCGCCACGGCTGTCCTCGAGATCCAGGTCAAGCGCGAGATCGCGTTCTCGCCCGCCGACGATGTGTTCCGCGCCGTCGTGGCGCAGATCGCCGCGGCCGCGCGCCGCCCGGATTTCTGGACCAGCCGCTATGAACTCGCCGTCGCGACGGCAAAGACGTCCGCGAAAATATCGGGCCCCTATCAAGACGTCCTGACTTGGGCGCGCCAGCTGGATTCGGCGACCACCTTCATCGAGCGGATCAATCGTGCGGGCTCCGCGAACGACAACATGCGGACCTTCGTGGAGACATTCCGCACGCGCTTGCAGGAGGCCGGCGCGCCGCACGATAACCAGACCGTCTGGGATCTGCTTCGTCGCTTCCAGATTTTGGTCTATGACTTCACCGCGCCAGGCTCTGCGGACGAAACCCGTGCGCGCGACCGCGCCGCCCTGGCGCTGCATCCGGATGACGCACCGCACGCAGCAACGCTCTGGACGGAACTCGTCGAGCTCGCGTTGCGTGTCGCGGCTGCCGGCGGCGATCGAACCCGCGCGGCCTTACTCGAGGACTTTCCCGGACGGCCGTTTCGGTTTGCTGGGGAGCGACGCCACACAAGCGCACGCCGGCGTTTGGCGGAAGCGTCGGAAAACGCGCTCGCCGACATCGACGACACCGTCGGCGGCGCCATATTGCTCCGCCACGAACGTCTTGCGGAAATCCGCGCCGCGCTCGACACCGGTCGCTACGTCGAGATCCGCGGCAATTCCGGCGTTGGCAAATCGGGACTGCTGAAACATCTTGCAGGGCAAGTGTCCGCCGAATCCCGGCTCATCGTCCTGAGCCCGGTGCGGACGACCCCGCGCGGTTGGTCTCACCTGCGCGCCGTGCTCGAATTCGATGGCAGGGCGCCGGAGCTGCTCGCGGACCTTGCCCAGAGCGGCGGCGCGATTCTGTTCATCGACAATCTCAATCGCTTCACCGAACACGAACGGCTGACCGTCATCGACCTGGTGCGCGCGGCAAGCACGGTGCCGGGCGTGTCCGTCGTCGCGACAGCGCGCACCGGTCTTGACGACGACGAGACGAGTTGGTTGCCCACCGACGCGCTCCAGCGCTTGGTCCGCGCGAAGCCCATCACGATCGGGGAGCTCTCGGACCCCGAAATCGACCAACTGCGGCAGGCAGCGCCGCAGTTGGCGGCATTGCTCGCGGACGGGCACCCGGCGCAGCAGGTCGCCCGCAATCTGTTCCGGCTCTCGCGACTTGCGACCCGCGGCGCTGCCGATTCGCAACGCACGGAAATCGACATGGCGCGGCAATGGTGGGACACCGCCGATGGGCCGGACAACGGGCGCCGGGAACGCGCGCGGGTCATGAGGGCCGTCGCGGAGGGCGCACTTGCCGGGGCAGCCACGGTCAACGTTGACGATCTCCCGCCCGCTGCCGTTGATGCGTTGGTTCGAAGCGAGAGCCTGCGCGACTTCGGCAGCGACCGCGTGGCCTTTCGCCACGATGTGCTTGCCGAATGGGCGGTCAGTTGCCTGCTGACCGACCTGCGCGTCTTCGATCGGCTACCGCTCCAACGCTCCGCGCCGGCCATGCTGGCGCGGGGCGTTGAGCTCGCCGCGCGCTTTGCCATCGAGCGCAGCACCGATTCGACAGCTTGGCAGCAACTCCTCGAACGGGTCAGCCGAGAAGGGGTGCATGGCTCCTGGCGGCGCGCAGCGCTGCTCGCACTCGTCCGCTCTGAAGCCGACCCGGTTGTTCTGATCAGGGCCTCGGAGCCGCTGCTCGCCAATCACGCGCGACCGTTGCGCGAACTCATTCGAACGGTACAGGCCGTCGACGTCCGCCCGGCGTCGCAGTTGTTCGCCGCCCTTGGCGTCGACCCGGCGGTCGTACCGCCGCACTTCAACACGGCGCACGGACCCGCATGGGTCAGGTTGATCATGTGGCTGCTTGCGCTCGGGGATCGCCTACCGGCGGCAGCCATCCCTGATGTCGTCGGCCTCTACATTGACTGGTCGCTGTCCCTCTTGGGCCGAGATCCGCTGACGCCGCTGCTGCTACCGCGGCTCCATCAATGGCTGAGTGCGATCGAGGACGCGCGCGAGACAGAGTCGATTCGCGCGTACCGCGCGCCCTTCGTCGGCGACCTGGATGGCGGCAATCTGAGCGACCTCGAGGACAACTTGCGCACCGGGTTCGTGGCTTTCTGCGATCGAATGCCGGCATTGGCCGCAAAGTATCTCGAGGCGGTAAGGGGGCGGCGGCGCAATGAGCGCGCCCTCGAGGCGATTCTGAAGTTCCGCGGGCGGCTGGCGGCGGCGGCACCTGCGCAGCTCGCTGCACTTACCGCGGCAGCTTTGATTCCGCCGGCAGACGATCAGGATGGCAGACGGCGTCGTCGCGGGCGCAGACGCGACGATGAGCCGTTCACCTGGACTGACAGTCAATTCAGTCCGGCCTCGCCGGCGCAAGGGCCGTTTCTCGAGCTGCTCACGCACGCGCCGCAACATGGGCTGGCGCTGATCCGGCAGCTGGTCGACCATGCGATCGCGTTCTACAGTGACGGGCAGCCGTATGGGCCGAACGCATTTGTCGTGGCGTTGCCGAACGGACCGCGGACCCTTCCTTGGATGCACTCCTACAACTGGTCACGCGAAGGCGGCTGCAGCTCATTCGCGGTGCAGTCCGCCTTGATGGCGCTCGAAGCGTGGGCGCACAAGCGCATTGAGACCGGCGACCCGTTCGAGACGGTGCTCGCCGATGTACTCGGCCCCGGCGATGCGCCGGCCGCCTATCTCCTGGTCGCCGTCGATCTCATCCTGTCGCACTGGCCCGCGTCGTGCCATGCGGCGGCGCCGTTTCTCGGATGCCCCGAACTGCTCTCGCTTGATTGCCAGCGGTGGTCGCACGACGTCACGCCTGTCCCAGACGTTTTCGGCCTGGGTAATCTTCAGCGTGAGCCGCGCGGCCAGGCCACGCTTCAGAGCCTGAAGGAAAGGCCATCGCGCCGCGCGAGGCTCGACGAGCGGTTGGCAGACCTTGCGCTCGCAGGGCCCGAAGATGTGCGTCAGCGCGCCGCGCAGTTGCTCCGCGAGGCGGCAGCGCGCCTCGGGCCGTACGGCGAGGACGACGATCTGCGCGATGCCGCTTTCATGGCGGTCCATGCGGGCAATCGACTCGTTCCCGAAAACTACACCGAGGTGGAAGTGCCGTTGCGCGACGGCCGGACGGCTGTTGGCAAGCAATACGTGGCCCCTGAAGCGGAGCGCCAGCATATGGAGTGGCTTCAGAGTGCAAGAAGCGACCGCTCGACCGGCGTCAACTTCCAGCTCGCGATTTCGGCCGCGCTCGAGGACCGACGGTCGACCCCGGAGTTCGCCGCACGCGCCGCCGAATGGGCGCAACGCCCCGCCGCGCCACAGGCCGATGGCGAGGAGAACGAGTCCGGGCTGCAACAGCAAGCTGTCGTCGGTGCGGCGATGATTGCGATGCGCGACCTCACGGGCGAACAACGGACGCGCTATCGCGCCTGGGCGATGGGCGTGTTCAGCGCCGCCGCCCAGGGCGAGGACAACCCGGTCACGCGTTCGCGCGAGGGCCTGAGATTCAATCCGACCGCGATCGCGTTCGCCGGCATCGCCTATGCGATGGCGGACGGCGCCGCGCGTGAGGAAGCTGCGGCGCTTCTGGCGCTCGTCCGCCGGCCAGCCGCCGCCCACGGGTTCACTGCAGCGGCGTCTGCCGTGCGGGCTGCAAATGACCGGCTGCCGCGGGCGATTGTGCGCTGCGCGTTCCGCGCATCGATCCATGCCACGCGTCACTGGGACGAGCGCGACGAAGATCGGGCGGCACGGGTGCAACAACATCGCCGCGCCGTGGATGCCGCCATAGAAGCAGAACTGGCTTGGCTGTACGACGGGGGCGCGGAGCCGCCGTGGCCCGCCCTCCCTGGTGTTCGTCTACGAACGAGAAGGAGCATCCGGCTTCCGGGCCGTCGGCATGACCGGCGCGCGGCCGACGCGCCGGATCGCGACGCCCAAATCGACAGATTCGACTCTCAGGCGGCTGGCGTCTGGCTGCGCGGAGCGGACGCTGTACGCGATCGCGCATGGCTACCCGCAGCTCTTCGGGCCTGCGCCAACTGGACGTGGGCGGCGAACGGCGCGGGGCTGGATTCGTCCGAAGATCTGTCGTATCAGCCGCATCAATGGAACGATGTGTACCTTGACCTACTTGCGCACGACCTTGCGGGAGCCGACGATGCCGCAATCGATCGCCGCGCGCTGGAGCCTCTGGCATCGCTTCCCGACGAATCGTTCCTCGATGCCCTGACGCGTTTCCAGCGATCGGTCGATGTCGTCCACTTCAACGATCATAGGCTGGACACGGCAACCGCGGTTCGCATCCGCGCGCGCCTTGCCGAGCGGGTCCGCGCCAGCAACAGCTGGCGCTGGATGGTCAGGCGGCGGTCGTCGGGGGTGGAGATGCATCTGGGACCCGCGATCGCGACGCTGTTCTTGAACGACTACGGTTGGATGCAGCCGCCCAAGGCTTACCTCCCGCCAGCGCTGATCGAGCGGCTGACACCGTTCTTGCCGGCCCTTGAGCGATGCGCGGTCGAAGGCGCGACGCATTTCGTCGCCATCGTCACCCTGAACTTGCTTGAGGTCGCGCCGCGACCCGCCCACCTTTCGTTTCTGCTCGCGGCCGCCTCCGGCTGGCTGGCGGCTTTCCCCGACTTGCCTGATTTCTGGACTGGACACGGGATCGGGCGCCGTGTGTGCGCGATCATCGATGCGGTGCGCCAAACGGAACCGACACTGCTCACGTCGGGTCAGTCCTTGCGAAGCCAGGTTGATCGGCTTCTTCCCGAACTGGTTCGCCTCGGTGTCGCGGACGCAGCCCGCCTCGAGCAAGCACTCCAACCGGACGCGAGCCGACCCTCGTAGGAACCTGCGTTTCTTGTACGAGACCCGCCGCGAGAAAATTCGTTCAGCCGCTGCGTGCGGGTGGCACGGGATTCGGAGCCTTCCGGGCTCTCCCAGTCCCCTGCGTGTGTACTCGCTGAAGTCGAGGGGTTCGGATCACTGATCTGCCAGAGCGGCAAAATGGCCGCTCACGGATGAGGCGTCTCTGGGCCCAAGCCCTTTCGGCCAGCTCGGCTCGTGTCGGTGGGAGTAGCTCGGGCAGAGCATCCTCGTCGGGGATGTCTGCTGGCCGGCCGTGTGCAGCAACTACAGCCGTGTCGAGGGTTTCGTGTGCGCTGACCACTTGGCGTCAGTTTCGGTCAGCGGCCGTATCCGTCGTTCTGGTACTGCTGGTCTCCGGTCCGTGTCCTGTCGCCTGCGGCCGTGGCTTGGCGCGGCCCGGCGGTGCACCTCACGTCGTGTTCAGCAGTTCGCCCATCAGATCGTCAACGAACATATGCGCCCAACAGGCGTTCCGCAGTTCCTGCCCTTGCGGCCGGATGTGCGCGTGAATCACCCGCTTGCCGGTGCGATTCTGGACCAGTTCCACCGCGGGTACGAAGTCCGCGTCGGCGCTGATGAGGACCGCAGCGTCGAACAGGTCATCGAGTGCCCCTTGAATCAGGTCCGTGGCGAGCGCCGTATCCACGCCTTTCTCGACCGTGCCCTGCAGCGCCCGTCGACAATGCGGGCACGTCACCAACGGTCGGCGGCAATCGGGGTGCTGGCACGTGTAGGGTCCGCGCGGTTTTCGCTCCTTGACGGTCACGCGATAGCCAGGAAAACCGTTCATCGCGTGGAGGAAGCGGCGGAGTCCGGCGTCCGCCTGGTTGCGCGGCGCGACTGACGCGTAGACGTGACAGCCGGTGTAGATCGCTTCGGCATCCGTTTGACGTGTGAGGACATCCGGCAATCTGGCCTCCCACGGTATCCGCGGGCGCCCGTTGCCCTGCCCCTCGTGGAAGCTGTTCCAGGCGAGCTGCAGATTCCAGAAATCCACGAGGATTCGCACGCGCATGGCCGCCTCAAAAAAAAACAGGGAGCCGTTTCCGGCTCCCTGGGGTTATAACGCCCGGCGGGAATGCCACCGGGGGGACGTAACAGAAGACCAGTGTAGGCCCTCCCTCGTTCCAGAGTCAATGCGCTCCGAGCGTCGCCGATCGTCCCGTGCGGGCGGTGCTGTGCCGGTCGGTTGGGACGCTGGTCCTCGCCGTTCTCAGAACGTCACGCCGGCGCGCACCTGCACCGAGTGCGCCGGCTCGCCCGTGCGGCCGAAGCCCGTCGCGCCGTTACCGAGGTGGCCGAACGCGTTACCGAGGCCGTCCGGTCGCGCCGCCTCGACTCCCACGTTGAACCGTTGGTCCACCGTCCACCGCCACCCGTAGCGCAGCGCCCGGTAGCCCACGCCCGATTGCGTCAGGCCCGCATGCGGCGTCCCCGTGCCCCGACCGCCCGGACCGGCCATCCCGTAGCCGACGCCCGCCGCCAACTGCCCGCCCATATCGAACGGCAGCGCACCGTGCGGAACCAGGCCGCCTAGGTCCTGCATCGCCCACAGCCGGTCCGCCTCCTGCGACGCCAAGCCGAACGACGGCGTCATCGTCAGCGACAGCCCCGGCCCGACAGGCCAGGGTCGAAGCGCACTGTCAAGCCCGTGAAGCCCCACTCCTCGTAGCAGCTGTCCTAGTGCACCACCAGCAGGCTGAGCGCCGCGTCCACCATCAGCCCGAGGTTCGGGTCGGCAAAGACCACCCCGAAGCCCGTGTCCGGCCCCGCCCCGGTCTCCGTGTCGCGCCCGTCCTGACGCACTTCCAGCTCGACCGACGGCGTGACCGACCGGCCACCCGCGAAGCGCAGCTCGCGCGAGCCCTCCAGCGCCGCCCGCACCCGGCTCACCCCCGCCTCGGCAGCCGCGAGGTTGCCCGCGCCCCTCGACACGACCGCGTCCGACACCGTCCGCACCAGGAACGCGTCGGACTTGACCGCCAGAGCGAAGCCGCCCACCCCGGCAGCCCGCCCCGGACGCCTGCCGCCAGCATCGACAGCCCGCTCCCGGCCCGGTACACCCCGGCCTGCTCCGTCCCCTCCGTGCGTTCCAGAGACTCGGACAGCGCCATCTCGCCGCGTCTCCAGCCGCCTTGGCCCCACACCGTCAGGTCCTTCGGTCCGCGGCTACGCCTGGGACACCGGGGCTGTCGACTCTGCTGTCTGCGCTCGACATGTTGTGCCGGGAGGTGGCGCGCCGCCGCACCGAGGGAGACGAGTCGAAGGCCGTCGTGATGCCCGAGACGTCGCCGAGACGCTCGGCGCACCGACGTTCGTCGAAGCCGACGTTGCCGATCGCGTGCGGCTGCCTGGCGTCGCCGTCGTGCTGGGGCGGACGCCGTACGGCGGCGACGTGCTGTTCATCGAGGTCGGCCGGATGCCCGGCGCCGGCGGCCTCACCCTGACGGGGTCGCTGGGCGACATGATGAAGGAGTCGGTCAGGGCGGCGGTGTCCTGGGTCCGGGCCAACGCCGGGCGGTACGGCCCGGACGCGGCGGTCTTCCGTGAGACCGATCTGCACGTTCACGCGCAGTCGGCCGCGGAGACCAAGGACGGGGCCTCGGCCGGGGTGGCGCTGGTGGCCGCGCTGGTGTCGTCGTTCACCGGCGTCAAGGAGAAGGTGGTGGGTGCGTGTCGGCGCGGGTTGACCCGCGCCGTGCTGCCTCGGCAGAACGAGAAGCACTTCGAACGGACGTCGGTGACGACGTCCGGCGCCGGGTCACGGTGCACTACGTGCGTCGGGTCGACGACGTGCTGGATCTGGTCCTGCTCCCGGCGGCGGGCGACCGCCTGCCTGAGCCCGCGCGGGTGCGGCTCTAGCCGTTCGGAAACGACGGGACATCGTGGAGAAGTCCGTCTTCGCTCTCGGCCGACGCCCGATCGGTTCGAGCCGGCGCCGCTGGCAGCTCCACCACTGCGACGGTGTCGCCGAGGCGGCCCGCCTCGCAGCGGGACTGGCGCGTTCCGATGGGGGCGGCCGGTGGCGGGTCTACGACATGGTGACCGTGCCCGCGGGAGGCGGCGCGGTGGTGCTCGCGGTTGACCGGGTCGACGTCGTGATTGCCGAGCACGAGCCACTTTGCGCCTAGTGCCTGCCGCCACCATTCCTGGTGGTGTGCCGGGGCTTCGCCGTCGACGGTGACGTCGCGCAAGCAGATGATGGTCTCTCCCTCGGCCACCTCTTTGTACCAGGTCTCCATCATCGCCTCGTCGGCCGCGGCAGCCGTCGGGAACGGTCTTCCGCAGACGCTGCGCGAGTGCTCGTGGCCCAAGTGCAGGTCCGACCAGATTCAGGTCGTCGCGTCGGGTTCGGTGCACGCCGCCGGGCCGATCGTGCGCGCCCGCTGGATCAGTGCTTCGGTCCGCCGCCGGTTCACCATCGGCCCTACCGGCGGCAGCAGCGACTGGTGCAGCTCGTCGACGTAGAGCGCGTGCAGCCGCTCGGCCGCCGTTTTTCCTGCCATCGTCTCTCCGGTGTTTTTTCCTACGCCGGGGCGGCGACATGCGCTTGCCGGGCGTCGCCGTCGCGCTCGGGTGGACGGCGGCGACGTGCTGTGCGTTGACGTCGGCCGGATGCCCGCGCCGGCGACCTCACCCTGACGGGGTCGCTGGGGACATGATGAAGGAGTTGGTCAGAGACGGCCCGCGGTCACGCTCGCGTGACCACGGCGGTTACCTTGATCGACTGCCCGTGCCACTTCACCTCGCCCATGATCTTCGCGTCGTCCCCCCACGGCTGTGTGGGGAATCTGTTCTTGTCCGGGTTGTCACTCATGATGAGCCAGCCGGCTTTCTGGTCGAGCACGGCGCGCTTCACCACCAGTCCGTCCTGGGTGAGGATGACGTAGATCCCTCGGTCCTTTGGTGAGTTGCTTCTCAGGTCACTGCTGTCCCACAGAGCTTCTAATTGAGGCGGCTTGAACCTTCTATGTCTGTTAGAATGGTTTTGCCGCAAATCATTCAAAACACAGGAGATCCAAGCCGTGGCCCATCGTAACACAGTCTTCGGGCAACTTCTGACGTTGCTTCCGCGACATGAATTCGACGCCGAGGCGCGCGGCCATCAGCGCGGGCAGCGTTTGCGCGTCATGAGCCGCTGGGCGCAGTTCGTCGCCCTCGGGCTGGGCCAGTTGGCCAGCCGGCAGAGCCTGCGCGACATCGTGAGCAATCTGCGCGCGCAACCCGCCAAGCTCTATCACCTGGGCGTTGGGACGGTCAGCCGCTCGTCGCTCGCGCGGGTCAACGCCGAGCAGCCCTACACGCTCTACGAAGCGTTGTTCGGCCGTCTGCTGAGTCGTTGCCAGCAACGGGCGCCGGGCCACGGTTTCCGCTTCAGGCACAAGCTGTATGCGGTCGATGCGTCGACCATCGACTTGTGTCTGGCGGTTTTCCCGTGGGCGTCGTTCCGCCGCACGAAGGCCGCGATCAAGCTGCACGTCGGGTTGGACCAAGCCGGCCACCTGCCGAGTTTCGTCAGCGTCACCGATGGCAAGACCGGCGACGTGACCGTGGCCCGCACGTGGACGTTCGAGGCCGGCAGCGTGGTCGTCGCCGACCGCGCCTATCTCGATTTCGCGTGGTTTCACCAGTTGCAGGCCCGTGGCGTCACCTTCGTGACACGCCTCAAGCGCGGCGTGCGGTACCGGGTCACCCACGAGCATGACGTCCGAGCCGGGACCGGTATTCTCAGCGACCAGACGATCGAACTGACCAGCGCCCGCAGCCGCAAGGTCTATCCCCACCGGCTGCGACGGGTCGTCTACCGCGACCAGCTGACAACAAATCGCTACGTGTTCGTGACCAACAACACCACGTGGGTCGCCAAGACGATCGCCGACCTGTACAAGTCCCGGTGGCAGATCGAGCTGTTCTTTAAGTGGATCAAACAGCATCTGAAAGTGAAACGTTTCGTGGGCCGGTCGAAGAACGCGGTCTTGACGCAACTGTGGGTGGCCACCTGCATGTACCTGCTGCTGGCCTACCTCAAGTTCGTCCTGCGGTTGTGCTGGAGCCTCAACCAGATGCTGCAGGTGCTTCAACTCAACGTCTTCGAACGCCGGCCTCTCGAAGACCTCTTCACGACCCATTCGCCACCAGACCGCGCCCGTCCGCAACTCGCGCTCGCTTGGGCCTGAGACTGTGGGACACTAGTGCTTCTCAGGTCGACCAGGACCGCACAGCCGTCGGCGAGTGTCGGCTCCATCGATTCGTCGACGATGCTGACCATCCGGCAGTTCCCTCGCCGCAGACCTTGTGAAGTTGCCCCGGTTTCGTGGACACCTATCCTGGATTTCCCTGCAAGTTGCCCCGGGTGACACCTATCCTCGGGGGGAGAAGGAGTATCCGCGATGCCGAAGACGAGACCACCGTACGCGGCGGAGTTCCGGCAACAGATGGTCGACCTGGTTCGGTCCGGACGTGCGC
Organism: Vicinamibacterales bacterium; assembly: GCA_965217045.1. Lineage (GTDB taxonomy): Bacteria > Acidobacteriota > Vicinamibacteria > Vicinamibacterales > UBA8438 > JAAXGX01. The sequence continues at coordinate 884,751 of OZ244228.1, forward strand.
CGGAGGATCTGGCTCGCGAGTTCGAGCCGTCGTCCCAGGCGATCCGAACCTGGGTCGCGCAGGTGGGCCGCGATGCGGGCGAGCGCAGCGACGGGCTGCGCACGGAGGAGCGTGAAGAGCTTCGCCGGCTGCGCCGGGAGAACCGGCGCCTGCGCGAAGAGCGAGAGATATTGGCAAAGGCAACGGCCTGGTTCGCGCGGGAGGCCCGACCCGGGAGACCTACCGGGTCATGAGCGCGAATCAGGCTCGTTTCCGTGTCGCCACGATGGCCCGGGTGCTCGGTGTCTCCCCGAGCGGGTACTACGCGTGGCGTCGTCGTCCTCCGTCGGCTCGGGCACGGGCCGATGCCGAGCTCCGGGCTCGCGTCCAGGCGATTCACGGCCGGAGTCGAGGGACGTATGGTGCTCCTCGGATTCACGCCGAACTGACCGAGGGCGGTGTCGCGGTGAGCCGCAAGCGGGTCGCCCGGGTCATGCGGTCCGTCGGCGTCGCCGGGGTGAGCCGGCGCCGCGGCCCCGACCCTGGCCGGCGTTCCTGCTCCTCGGATTCACGCCGACTGACCGAGGGCGGTCGTCGTCGCCACGACACGCCGGAATGCCCAGGCCCGCCCGGCCCCGGATCGGGTCGAGCGGCGCTTCGAGGCGGACGCGCCGAACCGGCTCTGGGTCGCCGACATCACCTACGTCCCGACCCTGGCCGGCTTCCTGTACCTGGCCATCGTCCTCGACGTGTTCAGCCGGCGCGTCGTCGGTTGGGCCATGGCGGGGCATCTTCGCACCGCGCTGGTGGTCGAGGCGCTGGAGATGGCCGTGGCGCAACGGCGGCCCGAGGCGGTCATCCATCACTCCGACCAAGGCTGCCAGTACACCTCGCTGGCCTTCGGCGCTCGCTGCCGGGAACGGGGCGTCGCGCTATCGATGGGTTCGGTCGGCGATTGCTTCGACAATGCGATGGCCGAGAGCTTCTTCGCGACCCTGGAGTGCGAGCTGCTCGACCGAACGACGCTGTCAACGCACGCCGAAGCACGGGCGGCGTTGTTCGAGTTCATCGAGGGGTGGTACAACACGCGGCGGCGTCACTCCGCGCTCGGCTACCGGTCGCCACTGGAGTTCGAACGGCTCCATCAGGCCGGCGCTGTGGACGGTGCCCGGCCTGTGGACGCCCTACGGTTCGCGCCCACAGGCCGGCGCTGTGGAGTCCGTTACGGGGCCCACAATCCCGCGCTGCGCACGGGATCCACACCGCCCACAGGAATCAATAGTTGATGTACACACCATGACGTGAACCGAAAGCCTTAACCTGTCCACGAGATCGGGGCAACCTCACTTGTTCGCGCAGCCAGGTCTCGGGGAACTCGATGCTGCTCTGTATCCCTGGCGGGTGGATGATGCTTCCGCCCTCGGTGACCATCGGCACCAGCTACTCGCATCGCGGCGGCTACTACACCCTCGACACACTCGCCCACTTCGACGAGCGCGGCCTGTGGACCTTCGCCGGAGTCCGCTTCTCCCGCGCCGGCACCCTGCTCGCAACCGCCGAGTCGTTGATCAACCACGCCGAGGCCGGACACTTCGCCGAAGAGTTGGACAACCTGCTCGGTGTCGGCACGCAGGACTCGCTGCGTAAACTCGTTGCTGACGGGCGGCTGACACGCCACAAGCTCGCCAGCCAGTTCCTCTACTGCGCGGCCGACCGCGCGCACCAGGCGCACCAGCTGCGTGCCAGACGCCTGCTGCTGGCCACGCCCGGACTGGGACAACCCCTACCCGACGCCGACCTGATGCCCGAGGAGTTGCGCGCCGCCATCGTGTTGTTCGCCAGCCTGCTCGACGAGCGGCAGCGGCGCCTGTTCGCCGGCCTCGAAGCGCTCAAGTGCGGGTGGGGCGGCGACCGGCGCATCGCCCGACTGCTCGGCATCGACCCGTCGACGGTCGCTTCGGGCCGGCGGCAACTGATCGAGCGTGACGTCGAGGTCGACCGGGTGCGGCGCACCGGCGGCGGACGGCGGCCGACGGAAAAAAACACCGGAAGTCATTGCCTGCATCCAAGCCTTGATGGAGCATGAGACGGCCGGCGACCCGGTCAGCGGCCAGAAGTGGACACGCCGTACGACCGCCAAGCTCGCCGATGAATTGTGCGCGCTCGGCATCGACGTCTGCCCGCAGACGGTCGCTCGACTGCTCAAGGCGATGGGCTATTCGCTGCGCGTCGACCACAAGAAACTCGCCGGGGCCTCGCATCCGAGACGCGACGACCAGTTTCGACACATCACCGAACTGCGCGAGCGTTGCGCCGCCGACAACGTCCCGGTCATCAGCGTCGACACCAAGAAGAAGGAACTCGTCGGCACGTTCCGCAATCCCGGCGCCAAGTGGGACCGCGGTCCCGAACCGGTCAACGACCACGACTTCCGCTCCGATGCCGAGGGCCTCGCCATCCCCTACGGCATCTACGACCCGCGGGCCAACGCCGGCACCGTCTTCGTCGGCCAGACCGCCGACACCCCGGCGTTCGCCGTCGACTGCATCGAGAAATGGTGGCGCACCGAGGGCCGCAACCACTATCCCGACGCCAACGCGTTGCAGATCCTGGCCGACGGTGGCGGCAGCAACAGTTGCACCGCGCGCGCCTGGAAATTCAACCTGCAGCACCGCCTCTGCAACCGCCACGGCCTGCGCGTGACCGTGGCCCACTACCCGCCGGCCACGTCGAAGTGGAACCCCATCGAACACCGCCTGTTCTGCGAGGTCACCAAGAACTGGGCCGCCCGACCGCTCGACAGCTACGAGACCATCCTGAAATACCTGCGCACCACACGCACCGCCACCGGACTGCGCGTGCGCGCGCATCTGGTGCGCAAGACCTACAGGACCGGCGTCAAGGTCACCGACGCGCAAATGCGGGAGCTACGCATCACACCCGACAACTCAATGCCCAAATGGAACTACACCATCGAACCCATGTAACGAAAAAACGGAAGTTGTTTTTGCGCCGGCCCTAAACACCGCCGATGGACATTCCTCTTCAAACACGGCCGCAAAATCGGCGGACACAAGATCCTCCAACTCAAGAGACTTCCTCGCGGGAGGTTTGTCGGTAGCCGCTACGGGCTCGGAAGGGGAAACCCGATCGGATTGCGATCGATCAACGCCAACGCATGGCGAATACCAACGGCGATCACAAAACCAGGATTCTCCAGCACACGGGCAATCTCGCTTCCTTGGTCATCAACGACTGATTGGAAGCGTGGCGGAAAACGAGACACAACCCCGGCGACGCGAAAGGCGATCTGATCTGTCGACGGTCGGAACACCACAGGGCCTCCGCTGAAGCCATGGTTTCCGTGCGCGTCAAGATAGATCTCTTCGAGCGGGCCGATACCCAGCGCGCTAACGATGCCTCCCTTCACAAGTGGTAACGGCAGTCCACGATTTAGATGTTCCCCGCCACTGTTCCATCCAAACGGAAACCCAAGGAAGTAGGCTTGCTGGCCAAAAGTCAGGTCCCGACTAGTTGCCTCCAACGGAAGCGTCGGCGAGAGTTGCAGTGAACAAGCCATCACCGCTACGTCTTCCCGGCCCTCGCCGCTACCAACAACGTTAATGTCGATGGCCCGCCATTGGTTCTCATACACGATAAAGATGCGCTGCGCGCCCGTCAGGTCCTCCACGACGTGCCGTGCGGTGACAAGATACTGCCTGCCCTTGTGGTCAATCGTGAACGCGGTACCCTGCCTGTCGCCGATTTGAATATTGAACACCCGTTGAAGGACGTTGGCCGTGATCATAATCGCTCCTTGCGATGCCTTTCCATCTAGTCTAGCCCGCATTATTCCGTGCGCCGTGACAAGGTGCCATTCCTCAGCGGGGCGAATCCCGCCCGGCAACTGTCGCTCCAGCCGGTAGCAGTCGGAGCGGACGATGGAGGCAACGACATCGGCTGAAGCACTCCGACGACAAAGGGCCGCCTTGGGCGGTTCAGCGACCACGCGGGCCGCAACGACGTTGAACGCCGAGCAGGCCTCGAAACGGGTAACGTGGAAGCCGACCCGCCGGAATAACGGGGAAGGCTGCCAGCGGTCGGGAAGCGAGCGACGCGAGCACCGACCGGTTCCGCCGGGGTAATGGCGGCGGCACGTGTGGAAGAGGGGATTGGTCGCAACACGGGAAGCCCTGCCGGTGGCGTGGCACGCGCCAACGGACAGCCCGCGAGGGTCAGGTCGGGCCGGTCAGGGTGGCGGAGAGGTCCGTAGGTACCGAGGAAGCCGGGTAATGCCGGCGGAGGGAAGGGACCTCAGGTGGAAGCGATGGCGAAAGGGAGCAGGCTCACGGGAGTGGCCGAACGGCCTATCACCCCGGAGATGAGCAGGAATGCCGGATGTCATCACATGCACAAGCGAAGGGGACGACCCGAGCGGTCGCCGTCGCCAGGGCGTCAACAGGCCTGACGACGCACCGGCCGGCCGGCTCAAGGGTGCGAGCCTGGTGCCAGGGCTCGCGAGACCCGTCCGCTGGTCGTGACCGGGAAGCCCGTGCGCGAGCCGCATGATTCCACTGGAGAGCCCGGTGCCGGAAATCGGCCCGCCGGGTTCGGAGAGCGGGGGGAGGAAACGTACCCACGGGACTCGGCCTGCGGCCCGGTTGCGAAAGCGCCGGATAAGCCACCGACCCCTACCGGCTACGCGCCTCTCCTCGACTCTACTGAAGCTCGATATTCGGGATCGACAGGGCGTGGCGGGACGACGAACAGGGTTTCGGCATCGTCATTTGGGGGCTGCGAGGGGGTTGCGGGGCGAGCCATGGGGCGATGGCCGGGCGCGGTGAGCCCGAGTGTCGACAGCTTCTCCTGGAGACGGTCCGTATCGTCCCCGAGGGAGCTTGGTGCGGCGGGACGGATGGGCTATCCGGCACGTGCGCCGAGTGCGAGGGCGATGCGCTGCCATGCCTCGCGCTGCGGCGTGGCCCGCGGCAGATGCAGAACGAGCCGGCGGACCGAGCGGACGACCTGGACCCCGAGCTTGAGCAATCGGTCGCGTAGCCACGTCACCTGGGTGCGGGCGCACGCGGTGCCCGCCGCCCGCAGCCGCAGCTCCTGCATCAGCACGTAGGCTGCGGCCGTCAGCAAGACGCGCAGTTGGTTGGCCCAGAAGCGGCAGCAGCTCGTGCGGTCGATCTGCAGGCCGTCGAGCAATTCCTTGATCCGGTTCTCGATGTCCCCCCGCGCACAGTAGACCTTCTCGTAGATGAAACGCGGCGTCTGGCGCAGGTTCGTCACCACGAAGCGCGGGTTGTCCCGCGGCGCACGTTCGCCGAGGCGGACCACTTCGGCTTTGATCACCACCCGGCGCTCATGGCCCCAGGTGCGGGCGGCGTAGCGGGTGTCGGTATAGACGTGTGCGGTCTCGCCACTGACCTCGCTCTGCGTGCGCGCCGTCTGCAGCGCGGATTCGGCATGCCGCTCCAAAACCGCATTTTTCGCCATCGCCACCACGTAGTCGAGCCGGGGCTCCGCATCCAGGAAATCGAAGACCTCCGGGGTCGCAAAGCCCCCGTCGAGCCGAACGAGAAACCGCGCCCGCGGAAACGCCGCCCGCAGCAGCGGGAGCAGCCGACACAGCAGCCCGAGGGTCCCGTCGGCGGCCACTGCGTTGCCGGGCCGCAGCACCGCCGCGCACAGATACTGCTCCGCCTCGCGGTCGAAGCTCAGAAACCCGAGCAGCGGCAGATAACACCAGCCGCCATAGTGCCCGTTGAAGAACGTGAGCTGCTGGGCGCCGTGCGTCAGGTCGTCGGTCGGATCCAGATCGATGGTGACGCGCCGCGCCCGCCCGTGCAGGCGGCGCCGATGCCGCTCGATGACGCACGCCGCCAACTCGCGCCCCATCCGGTAGAGCGCGGTGCGGGTCGCGCCGTTCTCGAACCGCGAGATCGTAGGTTGCGACGCCAAGGGCGCGCCGGACACCGGGTCCCGCCCGAGCAGCAGCTTGTGGATGGGGTCGTCGGCCAAGTGGTCGGCATCGTTGCCATCGGGATGACCGCACGCGATGCCGAAGATCCGCTGGCCGATCAGATCCGCGAACGTGTGCCGAATCTTCTCCGCGGCGCGCTTGTCGGCCAAACACCGGGCGAACGCCTTGACCAAGCCGTACACGCGCTCGGCCGCCTTGAGCAGGACGGCGCCGCCGTCGGAACTCGCGTGTTCCTGGTTGAACGTGGCGACGAGGGGCTTGTCGAACAGATCCGGGAACAGAACAGTCTGTGGCATCGTGTGAGGCGTCACGCAGGGATCTCCGTTGTGGCTAAAACGTTGTGTACATTACGTTTGTATCACACGGAGGCTCCTGTGTCTCCCCCTCAACCGCACCTTCACGCATAATCCGGGCTAGGCTGGCCGATACGACAGCAGGAAGCTGCGAACGTGGCGCACCGCCAGCGGAATCTTCTCCGGGGTGTCTTTCCAGGGGTACATGCTCAGCTGTCCGTTTGGCGCCAGCATCGCGCTCTCGATCGCGGCATCGTACGAATGTCCCGCGCTATCGTCCGGCAGGACGAGAACCGGCGTCTGACACTGCCTCACGAAGTCGCGCGTCACCGTGAACACGAAGTCAGGGTTGGTGCGGAACAGTCGGTTCAGGAATTGGTCGGCCATTTGCGTCGTGATGTCGGGGTGCCGCTTGACCACTTCTGCACCCCACGAGTTGCTCTGACTCTCATACATGGCGTTCGGCAGCTCCGGGCGGAACCCGACCGGCTGCGCCGGCACGGCCGCCACCACGCGATCTGGCGCCCGCTTGATGAGGTTCCAGATGAAGGGTCCCGCAATGCAGAAACCGAGCACCATGAACCTGTCGATCCCCAGGTGATCCATCAGGCCGAGATGGTCGTCGGTGTAGGCATCCCACGGCCGGTCGACCTCGAGCGGGCCAGTGGACTGCCCGGCTGCGTGGCGCAAGTCCGCGTAGATACAGCGGAACTCTCCGCTGAACGCCTCGATCGTGTTAAAGGGATTGCCGCGCCGGATGCCCGCGATCGTCGAGCCGTTCAACCCGCCGCCCGAGATGAGCAACAGCGGGAAGCCCGACCCTGTCTCCTCATAGCGGATGCGGACATTCCCCCTCTCGTAGAAGCGTCCGCCATCGTCATTGCCGCCCTGCCGCGCGAACAGCGCCCCCGGCGTAGCGGCCATTGCCGCCGCCGCGGCACCAGTCTTCAGCAGCTTGCGTCTGATCGGGTCCACCATACCTCCTCTTCTCGGCCGTGTTTTCGCCTCGATGACGCAGCGATCGTCATCGGGGACCGGCTGAATCCAGGACTGTAACGCAACCGAGGTGTTTCCGAGCACGAGAGGCTGATCATTTCTGCACAGGTATCGATGGTCTCATTGACGACGTGAGGATCGCGGTGGTTCCGGGCGTCGTCGTCGGCGGTTGCGCACCTGCTGGCTGATCTCGGCCTCGCGCCTGCGATAGCTCCGGCCTTCAAGGGGCAAGATCTCGACGTGGTGGGTCAGGCGGTCGATCAGTGCGACGGCGCACGAGGCGTTTGGGAAGACGGTGTCCCAGCGCTTGAACGGGAGGTTGGTGGTGATGAGCAAGGAGCGGTGCTCGTAGCGGCGGCTGACGAGTTGGAAGAGCAGGTCGGCGGCGCGGGGGTCGTAGGCGAGGTAGCCGACCTCGTCGATTAATGTGGAGCTCAACATTATGCGACGAGCTGGGCTACGTACCGCTCGACAAGGCTGGCGCCGACTGGTTGTCGACCTCCTACGTGACCGTGCGCGACCACGCGATGACGGTGGGTGGCGGAACGGTGACGGGAGCGCGCCGCGTGGACGGGCGGAGCGACCTGTGGGAGCTGACGGTGGCGCCGTCGGGGACGGAAGAGGTAACGCTCCAGTTGCCGGCGCGGCCGTGCACGGAGGAAGGGGCGCTCTGCACGGCGGACGACCGGTCGCTCGCGAACGGCTTGGCGCACTTCATCCCTGGGCCCCCGCCGCCGAGTCCGCTGACGGCGTCCTTCCTGGACGTGCCGGACCAGCATGACGGGTCGACGCCGTTCAAGCTGCGGCTGGAGTTCCGCGCGCCGCTCGCGATCTCGTACGTGACCCTGCGCGACGTGGCGGTGACGGCGACGGGCGGGACGGTGACGGGAGCGCGCCGCGTGGACGGGCGGAACGACCTGTGGGAACTCACGGTGGCGCCGTCGGGGACGGCAGCGGTGACGGTGACGCTCTCGGCGTCGGCGGCGTGCGGCGAGCCGGGGGCGGTGTGCACGGCGGACGACCGGGCGCTGGGGAATTCGCCGTCGGCGGCGGTCCTGGCTCTGCCGCAGCTCTCGGTAGCGGATGCGGAGGCGGAGGAAGGCCCGAGCGCGACGATGGTGTTCGAGGTGACGCTCGACCGGGCGGCCTCTTCGTCGGTGACGGTGGACTGGGCGACGTCGGACGGCACGGCGACGGCTGGGTCGGACTACACGGCGGCGTCGGGGACGCTCCGCTTCACGGCGGGCCAGATGAGGGAAACGGTCACGATCTACGTGCTCGACGACAGCCATGACGACGACGGCGAGACCTTCACGCTGGTGCTGTCCAACCCGTCCGGCGTGCGCATCGCCGACGGCGAGGCGACGGGCACGATCAAGAACCGGGACCCGCTGCCGCGGGCGCTGCTGGCGCGGACGGCGGCGGTGCACGTGGTCGAGCACGTCGAGGAGCGGCTGCGGGCGCCGCGGGAACCGGGCTTCGAGGGCCGGGTCGCGGGGCGTGCGCTACGGAAGGGAATAGAGCGCGAGATGGCGCTCGAATTACTCGGCCGTCTCGGCGCCGCGGTCCGCGCTCCGGGAACGGGCGGCGGCTTCAGCAGCCCGGTGTCCAGCGCTCCCGGGGCAGGCGGTCCACCGCCGACCGCCTCGATCGGATCGCCGGGCCTGGGTGGACCGATGGGCGCTCCCACGGCCGGCGCGATGCACCTGGGCGGACCGATGGACGGCCCCATGACCGACGGGCCGTTCGGCGGCGGACTGCTCGCGATGGGTCTCGGGAGCGGGAACATGCTGACCGGGTCGGCCTTCGTGCTCAACCGCGAGACTCGGCAGGGCGGGAGCCTCTCGTTCTGGAGCCGGGGGGCGCAGTCGTCGTTCTCGGGCCGCGAGGGGGAGCTGGGGCTTGCCGGCGACGTGCGCACGACGATGCTTGGAACCGACTACGCGAAGGGGCCGATGGTGGTGGGCCTGTCGCTGGCCAACACCCGCGGCCTGGGGAGTTACGACGGCGTGTCGGCCGGCCAGGTGGCGTTGTCGGTGAAGGGGCTGTATCCGTGGCTGGGCTACGAACTGACCGACCGGGTCTCGGTGTGGGGCGTGACCGGCTACGGGTCGGGCGGGATGCTGCTGACCCCGGCGGGCGGACCGACGCTGGAGAGCGGCCTGTCGATGAAGATGGCCGCGGCGGGGACGCGGGGCGAGCTGGTGGCGGGCGGCTCCGCCGGCTTCGGTCTGGCGTTCAAGGCGGACGCGCTGTGGGTCGGCACGTCGGTCGAGGGCGTGAACGGCCCGGCCGGGCGGCTGGCCGCGACGGCGGCAACGGTGAGCCGTGTGCGGACGGCGCTCGAGGGCTCGCGCGGATTCGCGCTTCGGGGCCGACTGTCGCTGACGCCGAGCGTCGAGGTCGGCCTGCGGCATGACGCCGGCGACGCCGAGACGGGCGCCGGCATGGACGTCGGCGCCGGCCTGATCGCGTCGGATGCGGCGACAGGGCTGGCGGTGGACGTGCGGGTGCGGACGTTGCTGGTGCACCAGGACGCAGGGTTCCGGGAGCGGGGCGTGTCGATCTCGCTGAGCTACAACCCGACGCCGGCGCCGCCGCTCGGGATGACGGCGTTGGTGGCGCCGTCGTGGGGCGGGCAGCCGACGAGCGGGTCCGAGGCCCTGTGGGGCCGGCCGCGAGACGATGGCTGGCATGGCCCAGGGCGGCGTCGCGCAGGGCAACCGGATGGATGCCGGGGTCGGTTACGGGCTCCCCGTGGGGCACCGCTTCGTGGGAACGCCGAAATTCGGCCTGCGGACGTCGCAGTTCGGCCGGGACTACCGGGCGGGCTACAGCCTCGGTGTGCTGAACCGGGAGAACCTGGCGTTCGAGCTGGGGGTCGAGGCGCAGCGCCGTGAGAGCCTGACGCCGGGCGGATCGGACAACGCTGTGCTCGGGCGGGTCTCGCTGGGCTGGTAAGACGTTCTTCAGGGACAGGACGCCAGCAGATCGTAGCCGAAATGGTCCAGCAGGTCTCGAGCGGCGGGTGCACGACATCATTATTGTGGTGCGCCCCTCAGGCGGCGTGCCAACTCGGCACGCCGGTCCCTGACCCACTGGTCGGCCAAGTCTGTGCCGGCGCCGTAGATGGCCTTGGCCACGTCGCACAGATGCTGCTTGGCGTGGTAGATGTCGACGATTTCGATGGCGCCGGGAAACTGCTCGTCGGCGACGGCGAGCGGGGAAGACAAGATGGAACCCGACCTTCAACGGTGATGCTGGCTTGGCAGAGTCAGAGCGGCATCCAGGTCGGCCACCGACCCTCCCCCTACAGAAAATTTGGTCGGTATCCCCTGGGGTGTTGAAGCGGGGCGGCGCGAAGATGAACTCGGGCGCACCGTCTGCATCCGGACCCCGCGCCGCCGCTGCCGAACCGCGATCATCCGGGTCGCGAACCAGCAGCGGTTCTGCGCTGGCAGCCACTCGGCCGCGTCGCGGTCGACCTTTTCGCGGCGCACGTCCCCGGCAAGTCCGCCGGTGTCGCCGCGCGCGTCCGGCGCCGGTGTGGGCCGTACCGCAACTGCACGGCGCTACGGCGCGACCATCCCAACGGCGTCCCGCGGCGCCATTGCGCGTATCAGCGGCGCATGGACCGCGACAACGACGGCCGGGCCTGCGAACGGTAAGGTAGATTGTCGCCGGCCACTGGAAGGAGCGCCGCGGTGACGAGGCGGGGTGCTACGAGCCGGTCGGGGCGCGACCGGGACCGGCTACTGACCCAGAGACGCCAGGGGAGAGGGGATACCGGATGGCTGAGTCCCGCAGAATGACCAAGAATGAACTGTTCACGCATTTCGCCGAGCGCTTCGGCATCAAGCGTGCGGAGGCCGGCGAGTTCTTCGACGAGCTGCAGCAGTTGACCGAGCAGGAGCTGTTGCGGTGCGGAGAGTTCGTACTCCCGGGGGTTGTGAAGCTGGTGGTGCAGCAGCGTGAGCGGCGAATGGGCCGCAACCCGGCGACCGGGGCGAAGGTCGAGATCCCGGCCAAGCAGGTGGTCAAGGCGCGGATCGCGAAGCAGCTCAAGGACGTGGTCGAAGCGTGGACGCCGTGACGCCCCACGCCTTCATCACCAAGGTGGCGGGCCTCGGCGCTGAAGGAGCGCTCGGCGCCGTAGGAGCACTTCAACGACCTGTGCCATCTGCTGGGCGAGCCGACGCCGGCCGAGGCGGATCCGTCGGGCAGACGTACTGCTTCGAGCGGGGTGCACGGAAGGACACCGGCGGCGGCTGGGCGGACGTCGTGGAACCGCCACCACGTCGCCGCCTACCTGACCGAGCGCGGGGCGCCGCGCCGATGGCGGCCGCGGCCACGCGGACGGTCGAATCCTGGCCGTCTCGTCGGGCTCGAACGGGAACTGGCGACTGTCTGTGACGTCGCGATTCGGGGCGGACAACGGGTCCTCGGCCGCGGCACCGTGGGTTGGTAGCAGTCCCCCGGTAGGACCTGCAACCGAGATTCGCGTGAACACAAGGATGCCAACCAGATCCGTGACAAGGATTTGGTCAAGACGGGCGGGATGATCAACGCCAAGGGGGCCACGGCGTTGATCGCCGACGGCGAACGGGCGCTGCGGACCGAGCTCGAATGGCTGCTCGGCGATGCGTGGCCGGAGCTCGTCGTCACGGCGTCCGTCGGCGACGGGGCATCGGCCCTCGAAGCCGTTGGCCGGCTGCAGCCGGACGTCGCTTTTTTGGACACTCGCCTGCCGCCCCCGGCGGGTCTCGAGGTGGCGCGGCGCGTCGGTGCGGGCACCGCCATCGGTTCGTCACGGCGTACGACAATCATGCCGTGGAGGCGTTCGAGCAGGGGGCCATCGACTATCTTCTCAAGCCGGTGCTCTGGCCGCGCCTGCAGGACACCGTACGCCGCCTGAAGCGGTGGCTGGTGGGCGGCGGCAGAAGTCTGATCGACCCGCAGACTCTCGAAACCCTCATTCTTCGCCTGGCGAACGCACCGGCCTACCTGCACTGGTTGCGGGTGGGGCAGGGGGAGCGGATCGAAATTGTCGCCGTCGACGATGTCTGCTTCTTCCGGTCCGAGCGCAAGTGCACGGCAGCCGTGACGAGCGAGGCGAAACATCTGATCCGCACGCCGATAGCGAAGCTCGCGACGCAGCTCGATCCCGAGCGGTTCTGGCGCATCCACCGTGGCGCGATCGTCAACGTTGGGGCGATCAGGGAGGCGCGCCGCGACCTGCAGGGCCGCTATCGGCTGGCATTGAAGAGCCGTCCGGAGGTGCTTCGCGTGAGCGCGACCTACGCACACCTGTTCCAGCGCATGTAGCCGCGGGGCGCGCGGCACCCCTCGGCCGCGGGGCTGACAACCCGATGGGCCGCGTTCATCTGGTGCGGGAGAGGCGGCTGGCGGACATGAAGCGGATGGGGACGAGCACCACGTCGGCCGCCGCGCCGGCGGGTGCAGGTCCGGCAGATGCCAATACGCCGTGACGACTACCCGCCAGACTGGGAACTACGATCCCGGTTCGTCCGGTTCGTCCGGGCGGGCGGCCGGTGCGAGTGGTGCGGGGCAAAGGACGGTGAGCCGCACCCGGCAATAGGCAGCCGCGTCGTGCTGACCACGGCGCACATCTACATGGTGCGGTTCCGGATCCGCACCAACTGGACGAACAGCGTCAGCCAGACGCACGAGTTCGAGCTCGACGACCTCGTCGACGCCGCGACCCGCGACAGGCTCAAGTGGGCGTTCTCGGATCCTGTTCGGCTGCGGCCGGGAGAGACCCGGCAGTCGCTCGCCGAGCGCGCGGCGGCCTCGTTCGCGTCGGTCGCGCAGGCATTGCGCGGGCGCGGCCACGATCCGCAGACGGTCGCGCACTTCGTCAACCGGCTCGTCTTCTGCATGTTCGCCGATGACGTCGGTCTGTTGCCGGACCACATGTTCACGCGGATGCTGCGCCATGCGCAGACGGCTCCGGCGCAGTTCAGCGAGCTCGCCGGCGAGCTCTTCCGGGTGATGGCCTTCGGCGGCCGGGTCGGCTTCGAGGCGGTGGCCTGGTTCAACGGCGGGCTGTTCGACGACGCCGATGCGCTGCCGCTGGAGAGGTCCGACATCGAGACGGTGCTGGCGGCATCCGCTCTGGACTGGTCGGAGGTCGATCCGTCGATCCTCGGGACGCTGTTCGAGCGCGGCCTTGATCCCGACAAGCGCGCCCTGCTCGGCACGCACTACACCGACCGGGACAAGATCATGCTGCTGGTCGAGATCATGCTGCTGGTGGAGCCGGTGGTGATCCGCCCGCTGCTCGCCGAGTGGGCGGCTGAGAAGACCGAGATCGCCGCGGAGCTCGACCGTGCGGAAGCCGCCAAGGCGTCCGCCACGCGCACAAAACGGCGGAGGGATGCCGAGCGGCGGTACCGGGCGTTCCTCAACCGGCTGCGCGGGTTCACGGTGCTCGACCCGGCCTGCGGCTCGGGCAACTTCCTCTACCTCGCGCTGCAGGCGCTCAAGGACCTCGAGCACCGGGTGCAGCTCGAGGCGGAGGCGGACCTCGGCTTCCAGCGCGCGTTCCCGGAGGTCGGTCCGGCCAACGTCAAGGGCATCGAGATCAACCCCTACGCGGCCGAGCTCGCCCGCGTATCGGTCTGGATCGGCGAGATCCAGTGGATGCGGCGCAACGGCTTCGCGGAGTGTTGGCGAGCGCCGGAATGTGCGGGTTTCTCGCCGACGGTCGACCACAAGATGTTGTGGTCGGTCGGCGCCGTCGAGGCCGACAGTGTTCGCGTGTGCTCACCGCCGTCAAGGCGCGTCGCTGCGCTCCGCCCCCGCTGCGCGGGGCTACGGCCTTGACGGCGGCTCCGCGCACGCTCGTACAGACTGGCCCTCGTCCGACGGCGCCACAACATACACCCCTACATGTTGTGGTCGATGATCTGTTCGGATTGACGCGCTTCTCAGCGCTCGTTGACAGCGGAGGCGCGCAACCCGGTCCTGAAGCCGCTCGACACCATCGAGTGCCGCGATGCGACCCTGACGGCCGACAGCACGGAACCGGAGTGGCCGGCGGCGGACGTCGTGATCGGCAACCCGCCGTTCCTGGGCGGGAAGCTCCTGATCACGCACCTGGGCGAGGAGTACGTATCGCGGATGTTCGCGACCTACGGCGGCCGCGTGCCCGCGGAAGCCGACTTGGTCTGCTACTACTGGTTCGAGAAGGCGGGGCAGCAGATCGCCGGGGACCATGCGGTGCGGGCCGGACTCGTCGCGACGAACTCGATCCGCGGTGGTGCGAACCGTCGGGCGCTCCAGGCGGCGACTACCGGCCGGCGGATCTTCGAGGCGTGGAGCGACGAGCCGTGGGTGATCGACGGCGCGGCGGTGCGGGTGTCCCTGGTTTGCTTCTCGCGCGACGATGACGAGTCCGTGTCCGGCGCTGAGCTCGATGGCCAGCCCGTCGACGAGATCTACGCGGACCTGACGGCACGCCGCGGCGGCGCCGGCGTCGATCTCACCGAGGCACGGCATCTTCCGGAGAACGCCGACGTGGCGTTCATGGGCGACACGAAGGGCGGCCCCTTCGACGTCTCAGGCGACCAGGCGCGCGAGTGGCTCCGTCTGCCGGCGAACCCGAACGGCCGGACGAACGCCGACGTCCTGAGGCCGTGGGTGAACGGGATGGCTCTGACTCGGCGGCCGGCGGGGAAGTGGATCGTGGACTTCGGGTGGACGATGTCGGCTAGCGACGCGGCGCTGTACGAGGAGCCGTTCCGGTGGGTGAGGGAGCACGTCTACCAGAACCGCCGCGAAGCCTACCGGGAGTACTGGTGGCGGCACGTCGAGCCGCGACAGGGCATGTGGAAGGCGCTCGAGGGGGTGTCGCGCTACATCGCGACGGCTCGCGTCGCCAAGCATCGGCTGTTCGGCTGGTACGACGTGCGCATCTGTCCGGATTCCCAGGTGATTGTGATCGCGCGCGACGACGACACGACCTTCGGCATCCTGCACAGCCGGTTTCACGAGCTCTGGTCGCTTCGGCTGGGAACCAGCCTGGAAGACCGTCCGCGCTACACGCCGAGCACGACCTTCGAGACGTTCCCGTTCCCGACCGGCCTGGCGCCGAACGTGCCAGCCTCGAGCTACGCGGCCGAGCCGCGAGCCATCGCGATTGCCGCGGCCGCCCGCCGCCTCGTCGAGCTGCGCGATCGGTGGCTGAATCCGCCCGAATGGGTCGAGTGGGTGGACGAGCCCGTTCCGGGGTATCCGAAACGTCCGGTGCCCCGCGACGAGGACGCCGCGAAGGCGCTCAGGAAGCGCACGCTGACGAACCTCTACAACGATCGCCCGCAGTGGCTCGCCGACGTGCACGCTGCGCTCGATGCCGCCGTCGCGGCGGCCTACGGCTGGCCCACGGACATTTCCGACGACGAAGCCGTTCGCGAGTTACTGAATCTCAACGACGGTCACCAAGCCGACGACCCGGTCCGGCACGGACGCCACTGAACGCCATGCCCATCTGGGACATCTACTCCAAGCGAGCGAAGCAGTTGCCGGACGTCTATCAGTTCGAGACGGTGCCGGGACCGCTCCGACCGACGAGCGCGGGCGATCTCAATGTGCTCGGCGTGACGTACCCTCGGATGCAGATGCTGACGGTTCCGCAGGTGCTGGCGGGCGAGCGGTTCGCTACGCCAACCGCGGCCGCCGGGCACGTGCCCGGCGCGCGCTTGCCGGGAACATGAAGGTCCATCTCCGCTCGTCCGCCTTGCCGCCTCCGTATGAGCATCAGTCGGTCCGCTGGCCAATCGCGTGCGGGCAGCGAGCGGCCGTGCCGTCGACGGTTCAAGTGACAGATGACCTCGATGCCGTCACCTGCTTCAAGTGCCGTCGCTCGTTGACTTATCACTGTCGTGCGAAGATTAACGACCAATCGAGCGCCAGCCTCGAGATCGTCGGCAAGGGTCTTCATTTAGCGGGTTCCGGGGCAGGTGTCAAAGTTTTGACTTGTACAAATTTCGGAACTGTGGCATAACCTTGGCGTGAAGGTCGGGGACCGCAATTCGCACGAGAACCTGCAGGCCGAGGTCGAACGGCTCCGCACGGAGTTGACGCGGCGCGAGCGCGACACCAAGAACCAGCAACGCGAGAACGGTCGCCAGCAGCGTCAGATCGACGGCCTGCAAGGCCAGATCGAGCGTCAGAAGCGGGAGATCGAGCAACTGAGGGGGCAGTTGGCCGCCGCGCGCCGGGCGGGGTTCCGACAAGCCGCCCCCTTCGCCAAGGACCGACCGCAAGGACGCGGCCGGCGTCCCGGTCGACGGGCTGGTACGCAGTATGGTCGGAAGGCGTGCCGCCCGCGCCCGGCACGGGTTGACCAGACCCTGGAAGCGCCGGTGCCGACGGCGTGTCCCGACTGCGGCGGGTCGGTCGAAGTGACCCACGTGGCGTCGCAGTATCAGGAAGAAATCCCCGAAGTGCGCCCGGTCGTGCGCCGCTTCGACATCGAAGTGGGCCGCTGCTCACAGTGTCGGCGGCGCGTGCAGGGCCGCCACGCGCTGCAGACCTCGGATGCGCTGGGAGCGGCCGGCGCGCAGCTCGGCCCCGGCGTCGTCGCGCTGGTCGTCGAGTTGCACACGGAGATGGGCGTACCGCTGGCGAAGGTCGCCCATGTGCTGCGGACCACGTTCGGCTTACACGTGACACCGGGCGGCCTCGCCCACCTGCTGCACCGCACGGCCCGCGACGCCGCGCCGACCTACACGGCGCTGTGCGAGCAGGTCCGCAACTCGCCCACGGTCACACCGGATGAAACCGGGTGGCGCGTCGGTGCCATCAGCCACTGGCTGTGGGCCTTCGTCACCCCGGAGACGACGGTCTACGCCATTTGCCCCGGCCGCGGGTTCGACGATGCCACCACGGTTCTGGGGGCCGACTTCGCCGGGGTGCTCGTGCGCGACGGGTGGGTGTCGTATCGCTGCTACCGAGCCGCGCTGCACCAATCCTGTCTGAATCACCTGCTCCGACGATGCAAGGAACTGCAGGAAGATCATCCGGACAGTCTCTGGGCCGGGCAGGTGCAAGCGGTCTTGCAGACGGGCCTTGCCGTGCGTGACCGCTGCACTGCCGGCGAGCTGAGCGAGCACGGTCTGGCATCGATCCGCGGCCGACTCGTAGCCCGGCTCGGTCGGCTCATTGACGCACCGCCACCGCTGGACGACGCCGAGCGCTTTGCCCGGCATCTGGCCACCGAATTCGCTGCCGTGTTTCTCTTCTTGTGGGACCTGTCGATCGACGCCACCAACTGGCGCGCCGAACAGGCCATCCGTCCCGCCGTCGTTATCCGAAAGGACGCCCCTATATGTCAAGAAAGGGTGTGAACACCGCCGCGAGCGGAGTTGGATCTGAAGTGGAGCGGACAGAAAGCTCATGGATGACGGCGGGGCATCTCCCGCGGGAGGACGAGGGTTGAGGACCCGGATCGCCGATGCCAACTCGCGTCGTCACCGGCTTTCGTCCAGAGACAGGTTGTCCGTGCAGCGGAGAGGTAGCCTCTGCTCCCGCCGAGTCAAGGCGCTTCGCGCCTCCTCCGCTGCGCTACGGTCCTTCGGATGACTCGGCGCTCGCGCCGGCTTCAGAGCTGGTTGTGGCCGGACGGATTCGTCCGGCCACTGAAAACACTGGCCGGATGACCGAGAGGTTCTCTACGTGCGGCCGCAGCAGCGGGGCGCGACATCGACCAGGCCCCCGCCCGCGGGGACGGCATCGACTCGCCTGCGGCTCGCCCTCCCGGGCCCCCGGTCGTAGACCGGGGGAAGTGACGTTGGGGTTCACTGACCGGTGTCCGGCACCGGACGGCGACAGCGACTGGCGGCGTACGACACGCTCCGGATCGGGTCGGAGTCCCGGTTCGGCAAGGCCAGCGTACGGTCAGATCGGAACCGGCCGAAATAGTCGTCGCCAAGCCAAAGGCATTGACCCCGAACACACCAAAGAGCGCGACCACGTCAGGCAGCCTTGGCGCAGGTCGCACCGGGTTGGTGGTCTTCGATCAGCGCGTGGTAGATTTCCCGGGCAACGAAGCGTTTCAGGCAGCGGATGATGTCTTTCTTCGACAAGCCCTCGGCGGTGCGTCGTCGGACGTAGTCGAGGGTCGGCTGGTGCCAGCGCATGCGGATGATCACGATCCGGTAGAGCGCCGCGTTGGCTTGGCGGTGGCCGCCGCGGAAGAGCCGATGCCGGTTCGTAACCCCGGATGAGGCGGGAATCGGACAGGCGCCACATAGTTTCGCGAACGCGGCTTCGGAACGGATCCGGGTGGGGTTGTCGCCGGCAACGATCAGCATCTCGGCCGCCGAGTCGGGACCAATCCCGAACGCCTCACGCAGGGTCGGCGCTGCCGCCCTGGTGAGGATGTCGAGCAACTCGTCGTGCCGGTCGATCTCGGCCGAAAGTGTGCGCCAGCGGGTCGCGAGCGCCCGTAGCGCATGCTTCACCGAGGCAGTCGGGTCGACGATGTCTCCTGGTCTGAGGGTCGCGCAGCGGTCGATGAGCCGTTGGTCGGTGAGCGGCTCGAGTGCTTCGCGGACCCGACTCGGTGCGTTGACGAGCAGCGTCTTGAGCGTGGTCATCGCGGTAGTGCGGGCCTTGACGGCCGTATCGCGGGCGATCTTGATCTGGCGGACCATTTCTGCCGCGCCGTCCGCAGCTTTCGGCATGGCGGTCGCGACACCGGCGAGCACCGACCGCGCCGCAGCCTCGGCATCGAGCGTGTCACTCTTGCCGTTGTTGCGCCGCTTGCGCCGGTCGCAACGGTTGACCTCGACGACGTGGAGCCCCTGTCGGCGCACGGAGCGCGCGAGGCCGACCCCGTAGGAACCGGTACCTTCAATCCCGAAGGTTTCGAGGTCACCGAGCGTGCGTGCCCACGCCACCAGGTCGGCATAGCCGGCCCCGTTCGCCGGCACCCGGAACGTCGCGAGCCGGGCGCCCAAGTCATTGATCGCTACCGCGACATGCTCGTGCTTGTGGGTGTCGACGCCGACGATCACCTTGACCGACGGATCGTCACGCGCGATGCTGTTCGACATGTTGCTGGCCCCCTTTCGGGCTGGCGACGCCGTCTGGTCGGGCGGGCGGACAGGACTGTGACGGGACTTTCAAGCCAGGCCCCTATTCGGTCACTGCCCTCCCGGCCAGGCAACATCTGGATGCGTGCTGCCCGGCCGGGCCGACAGATCCTTACCAGGACACGAAGTCGGTCTGCGGCGGAGTCAGAACCGGCCGGGCAGCAGCACGATCATGCTCACAGTCTGCGGTGGCAACCGCACCCGCCACGGCGCCGACACCCAGCAGGTGCTCGCCAGCGTCGTGCGCACCGCCCGCCAACGCGACCTCGATCTACCTCCGCTGATCGCCACGATGTTGCGCGCCACCGGTCCCGTCGTCCCCGACGCCTTCGGGCTCCCCCCGCCGCCCGCCTGAGGGTGGGCGAGCATCGCTCCCTCGCGAGACGTGAAGATCGGCAACCCCGAGACGGTCGCTTCAACTGCGACCGACCCAGGCAGGTATCGTCACGCGCAGGGGTGAAGCACCAATAGAACCGATGCAGCTCACAGCTCCGTTGCCGTTCGGAACTTCAAGAGTCCCCAACCCATTTCTGCTATTTATGCCCGTATTTGTTGAGGAATCACCCGCTAAACGAATACCGGCAGACCCGAAGACGGGTCGCATCGTGCCGTTTGACCGAGACGACTGGGAGCGCATCAAGAAGCCGTCAAGCCCCTAACCTCCGGATTTGTTCGAGCAACTCGATGGTCGGGGATCGCAAGCACGGACGGGGAAGCCTGGTACGACAATCCCGAGGCGGGACTCGATATCGCGTTGCGCCTCAGCGAGCTCCTCACGCGTCATCCGAGCGGCTACAGCGGCACGCTCCTTGACCGCTTCGATTCGACCGACGGCGACGGCATGCTCGTCACCGTCCGCAGGAGCAAGACGAATCAGGAGGGCGAGGCGGGCGACGCGGCGTCGGGACCAGACGCTGCGAGCGGCACAACCAACAGGAGACCCGGCAGGGCCGGACC
Organism: Vicinamibacterales bacterium; assembly: GCA_965217045.1. GTDB lineage: Bacteria > Acidobacteriota > Vicinamibacteria > Vicinamibacterales > UBA8438 > JAAXGX01. The sequence continues at coordinate 905,084 of OZ244228.1, forward strand.
GCCGCGCCGACGGCGGCCCGGCGCATCCGACGTTCCCGAGGAGGTTACGACAATGCCAGACGATTCGTCATCGCATCCCAAGTTCAACAACAAGCAATGTGAATATCAGCACGCCCCGGCTCTGGCCGATGATCGAGAGGCAGGCGCCGTCGACGCCAAGCGCCGGGATGTCCATCCGCAGCACCTGCGTGTCGTCAGCGACTGTCCACGGCTTGATCGCGAACAGGGAAAAGGCGGCCGTGAAGAGCTTCTCGACCGCGGTGGGCGATACGTGGCCCCCGGCGAAGTAGCTCGCTTCGCCGCCCTCGACCTCCGGCATCGCCGCCTGCATGTGCTCGAGGAGCTCGTCGAGCTCCGGCGTCGGGGCGACCTTGACGGGGACGGTTCCTGCCACCTCGGCGCGCACTTCGGCGGCGATGGTGGCGTCGGCGACGCGAATGAAGTCGGGCTGGCGTGGCGACCCTGCCGCGGGCTGTGTCAGGGCTCTGCGCAGCGTGCGTGCGACGGCGCCCTCGGTGTTCTCGGGCATGACGACGGCATGGCCGACAACGTGGTGGTCCGGCAGCTCCATCCAGACCACGAATTCGGGGCGGTAAGGCTCGTCACGATCATGAATGAGCATCGGAGAAGAGAGACGGCCACCGATCCACTCGCGGGACGGTTTCCCCGCGCCGCTAGTCTCCCTTGCTGCAAAGCGTCGCAGCGTCACGCGCCGAGCCTACCGATCATGACGGAAAATCATACTGTGGCCTTGGTTCCCGTTGCGGTCCAGAGCCAGACCTGACCCCTCGGCAACCGCGGCGGTGAAGCAGCGCGCGGGCCACATCTCTGGCCGCGGGAGGGTGACGCGTTTCGCGGTGGATGTGTGGTTGGCGTCGCCGATGACGTGTCCGTGCCGTAGCCGCGACGTCATCATCCGCGCCGACTTCGAGCACGCTCTCCTCCGTCGCGGCGGTTCAACGGCCTCCAGATCCGCGGACCAGGTGAAGGGTTCGAGCTGGTCGACCAGACGGCCGCGGCGGCGCACATCGGCGACGTCGAAGGTCTCAGGCGGCACCGTTTCTGGGCGCCCATCGACGGTGCGCTATCCGATATAAGGGCTGAGCGTAGATCCTCTGGAACGGGGCCGCCCTCGGCGGCGAAGACCGGCTTGCGGCGCGTATGTTTACATTGATTTAATGTTCGCTTCAGCGATTGATGCGGATCGATCCCGGCCGGCTTTCATGACCGATCAGATCGTCATCACCGAGAAATCCAGTCAGGCGAAGGATGTCCGCGCCGCCGTTGGGTCCCGTTACGGCGCCGTTCTCCCGGCCGAGGGCCATCTGCTGGATCTGTGCGAGCCGGAGGATGTGAACCCGGCCTGGAAGCGCTGGGCGGCGGTGCTGCTCAGGCCAGAAGGGCTGTACGGCACCAAGCCGGTCCCGGGCGGCAACAAGGCGGCGAAGCTGAAGGCTATTCGCGAGGCTCTGCGCACTGCCAAACGGGTCTGGCTCGCTACCGATTGCGACCGCGAGGGGCAGCTCATAGGCCAGGAGATCCTTGAGCACTGCGGCTATCGCGGCGAGGTCCTGCGGGTGCTGTTCACTGCGCAGGACGCTCAAACCATCCGCGAGGCGTTCGGCCGCGCCCGACCCAACGGCGAGCATGCCCGCCTCTACGCCGCCGCCGTCGCGCGCCGGCAGGCCGACCAGATCTACAACCTGTCGCTGACCCGCACCGCAACCGTCACGGTCGGCCGGGGTGCGCGCGGCGTGATCGGGGTCGGCCGGGTGAAGACCCCGACGCTGGCGATCGCGTGCAAGCGTGAACTGGAGATCCGCGACTTTGTTCCGGGCCCGTATTTCGAGGTCGTGGCCGGCGCGCATGCACGGGCCGGGGTGTTCCGGATGCGGCACGCGCCGAAGGAGCGCATCCTCAAGCGAGCGGACGCCGAGGCGGTCGCGACCTCGGCGCGGGACTTCGAGGGTCCGCTCGGCGTGCGGGTCGAGGACAAGCGGCAACGCCCGCCCCGGCTCCACGACCTGCCCTCGCTGCAGAAGCTGTGCAGCGCCCGGTTCGGCTGGTCGGCTTCCAGGACCCTGGAAGTGACGCAGGAACTCTATGACGGCGCGGGCAAGAAGATCATCACCTATCCGCGCGCCGAGGTGCGCTACTTGCCGGAGAGCGCGCTCGCGGACGTGCCGAAGATCGTTGCCGGGCTGCAAGCCGGGAAATCCTACGGCGCGATACCCGTGCCTTCGCCGCCGGTAATACGCAAGGGGCGGAACGGCAGCTTCCATGACAAGGGCCTCGAGGGCGAGAGCCACCACGCGGTCATCCCCAACGTCAACAGGATCGGCGATCTGGGTGAGATCTGGCGCCGCCTGTCGGATGACGAGAAGAAGTTGTTCGACACCGTCGCTCGGTCCTACCTCGCTTCGGTCATGCCGGACTACCGCTACCGTCAGACGATCGTGACGCTGGAGGTGCGCAGATTCGAGTTCCGCGCGACCGGACGCCAGCCGATCGAGCGCGGCTGGCGCGACGCCTTCCCCGAGTGGCGGCCTGCCGAGGAGAAGGGCGAAGCGGCGCAGGTGCTGCCGGTGCTGCGTGACAGGGAGGTCGCGCGGTTGCGCGATCCGAAGATCGAGGACAAGGAGACCCGGCCGCCGCCGCGCTACAAGGAGGGCACGCTGATCGAGGCGATGCAGAATGCGTGGCGCTTCGTCGAAGATGAGATCCTGCGGGAGCGTCTGAAGGAGGCCAAGGGCATCGGCACGCCGGCGACCCGGGCGGAGATCATCGCCGGACTGAGGAAGCAAGGGTTCCTGAAAGCGGAGAGACAGAACATCGTGCCGACCGAGCGGGGGCTTGCGCTGTTCGGGGTTCTTGAACGCGCCGATCCGGCGTTGGTGGATCCGGGTGTGACGGCGGAGCTCGAATGCCTGCTCGACGATGTGGTGCTTGGCAAACAGGAGATGATGGGCGCAATCGACGCGGTATGCGATGCGGCCCGGCGCATCATTGACAGACTCGGGAACGGTTCCGTTGCTGGGGAGACGGTTGCGCTGGGAGAAGCTCTGGGCGGCGGAAACGGCGGTGAGGACCGCCCGCCGACGGCAGCGATGAAGCGGTTTGCCGCTTCGATCGCCAAGCGCAAGGGCATCAGGCCGCCAGCGGGCTATACGAAATTGGGGGCAGTCTGCCGGGCGTTTCTGGATCTGCACGCGCCGGCGCGGGCGGCCGGCGATGAGGACGAGGAATCCACGGGGGCAGCGGCGTCCAGGTCGCCGAGTGCGGCGCAGGTATCGTTTGCCGAGGCCATCGCGCGAGAGAAGAGCGTTGGGTTGCCCGACGAGGCCAGAGCCTGTTCAGCCGCGATGTCGAAGTGGATCGAGGCGAACAGGGAATCGAAAGCGGCAAAGGGCCGCAAGGCGCCGGCGCGGAATGCGCGCGGCCCGGCCGCGACCGGAAAGACGGTTCAGGCGAAAATGCCGCGGAAGCGGAGATCGAGAAGCGCGGCAGAGGAAGCGGTGCAATCCGGCAGCGTCAGGACGGATTCGGAAACGGACACGCCGTTGCGGATTCCCTACGGGAACAAGGAGGTCGCGCTCGAACTCGGCGCCCGCTACGCAGCAAAAGGCTGGTATGCTCCGCCCGGCGTCAATCTTGCGGCCTTCCGAGAGCGTGGATGGCTGTAGTGCCGTTGGGTCGGGATCCGAATCCCGAGATGACCACCTACCGTCCCAATACCCTGTAGAGCCTCTTGCGAAACGCGTGATCGGCCGAGTTTTCCCTGCCGGAGGCGGCGGGGCGAGGGACGGTCAGCGGGCGGGATGCAGCATTCGCAGGATGGCAGTGACCGCGCCCGGGAAGCCGGCGACACGGGGGTTCATGGAGCCTGCCTGCCGGTTATGAGGGCAAGCGCACGCGAAGAGAGGTGGCGCATTTCCTTCACGAGCCGTTCCAGTTTACGGTTGTTCTCGATCCACTCCCGGTAGAGGACGAGTTCGTCTTCGGTGAGCTTCAAGCCGACGGTCTTTCCGCGGGCCTTGCGCGTCCAGTAGTGGTAGGGGCCGTGACGGGCGTCCGGGTTGTCGTGGCAGCGACAGGTAGCCCTCCCACACGTTCCGGCGGGTGTGAACGCCGCCCTGGCCTACGAACCCGAGCGTTTGCAGTTCCGCCTTGAGCGCGTCGTATTGCTCCTCATAGCGGCGTAACGCTGCGCTGTAGGCCATCGATTCGTTGTTTCACATCCTTGATGTTTGCTAATATACAGTAGTAGGCAGGAGTGGTCAATCCGGCAAACGAAAGCCAGTTCCGCCTTGAACATAGCGGCGTAACGCTGCGCTGTAGGCCATCGATTCGTTGTTTCACATCCTTGATGTTTGCTAATATACAGTAGTAGGCAGGAGTGGTCAATCAAACAAACCATGAACTGCCTGCGTGGTTCCTTCGCCCCCTATTGGCAGTCGATCCAGCGTGCGCTGTTCCCCCAGTTGGAGCCCGTGTTGGGTCCGCTGACCGGGAAACAGCAGCAGTTGGTGCAGACTCTCGAGGTCATCCGTATCGAGCAGTGGATTCCCCGGTGCTTCCGGGTGCCGGGGCGTCCGCGCAAGGACCGCGCGGCACTGGCGCGAGCCTTCGTGGCCAAGGCGGTCTACGACATGCCGACGACGCGCGTGCTGCTGGACCGCTTGGTCACCGACGTGGCGCTGCGGCGGATCTGCGGCTGGGAGCGGAAGAGCGAGGTGCCGAGCGAGTCGGTCTTCTCACGCGCCTTCGTCGAGTTCTCCGACACACAGTTGCCCCAGCGCACGCATGCAGCGTTGATCCGCAACACCCACCACGACCGGTTGGTGGGTCACCTCTGCCGCGACTCGACGGCCATCGAGGCCCGCGAGAAGCCGGCCGCGAAGGAAAAGACGCCCCCGCTGCCCAAGCGCAAGCGGGGACGGCCGAAGAAGGGTGAGGAACGGCCGAAGGTCCTCAAGCGCCTCGACCGGCAGGCGGCCATGACCTTGCCGGCGATGCTCGACGACCTGCCGACCGACTGTGACGTGGGCATGAAAAAGGACAGCAAGGGCTACAAGTCGACCTGGGTCGGCTACAAGCTGCACCTCGACGTGGCCGACGGCCAGATTCCGATCAGTTGCCTGCTGACGTCCGCCTCCCTGCACGACAGCCAAGCCGCCATTCCGCTGGCGACCTTGTCGGCCGAGCGAACGACCAATCTGTATGACCTGATGGACGCCGCCTACGACGCGGAACCGATCCGCCAGCACAGCCGCTCACTCGGCCACGTCCCGTTGATTGACACCAACCCCCGCCGCGACAAGGCGCTGGCGGAGGAATTGCGAACCGAAGCCCGGCGCCTGCAGCGTATCGGCTTTCAGCTTCCCGAGCAGGCTCGCTACAACGAGCGTACGGCGGGTGAGCGCGTCAATGGCCGACTCAAGGACGAGTTCGGCGGTCGCCATGTCCGGGTCCGTGGCGCCTCGAAAGTGATGTGCCACTGCATGTTCGGCGTGCTCGCACTCACCGCCGACCAACTCGTGCGCCTCGTGACATAACCAGTGCACCGCCGGCAACGCCCCTCGGCGCCCGACGGGCGTCAGTCACCCACGGGTGTCCCAACGCGCGGTCGAGAACACGTCGAAACATCCGACTTCTACCTCCGGCGTGCCGCCGGTTCTCCCGACAAGATATCCAGTCGGCGATCCAGGGCAATCGTGTTCACCAAGAGAGCTGAGGACTGCGCCCAGCCCCAATCCCCCGGGAGTTTTGCAAGCGGCTCTGTAGGTAGAGGGTTCCATCATGGGCGCCTCCAGCCGATGGGGCCGCGGGAACCGCAACGCGTTGTGATGGTCTGCAGGGCGGGGCGTCGAGCATCGCGGTCACGTCGCGGTTAAGGACCCCGGCGGGGTCCGCGACGGACCCAAACCGTCCCGTGGAATCTCCGTCGGAACTAAGCATGGAGTGGACCATGACGGTGCCGTCCTCGAGAAGGTCCCCTTCGAGTGGGCGCCATTGGGAAGTAGCGGAGATCGCACCGAACGCCAACGGCCGGCATCGCGCCAGTGGTGAATGGTATCCGCCCGCATGCCCGACGCCGTAAGATGAGCGCCCGCGCGTCGTTGGTTCGCGGCTGCACGCGTTCTTCCGGCGCGGTGTCGTCGCCGAAGAGATCATCGGCATCGTAGAGCGCGGCGTCGCCGAACAGCTACGCGCTCAACTCCAGCCCGTCGTCGTCGCCCGCAACGTCGACGAACGCGGGCGTCTCGGTGGTCGCGGGCTCAACGCCGCGCGGAGTTGGTCGATGGGCGGTCCCGTGCTCGTGTTCGCGGAGCCCCGCAGTGTCCGTGTCGCCATTGGCGGTCGTGGAGTCCCTCCAGCAACGCGGTGGGCCCGTCGGGGGACGACCGCGTGATAACAACACCGGCAGCAGCGAAAGCCCCAACCTGCGCGCAGAACTGGGGCAACTCCAATGTCGCCCGCTTGGTCGCCTCGGTCGGCACCGGATCCAGCGTGCGGGCATACTGTGAGGCGCGTCCGCCTCGAAGCGCCGCTCGACCCGATCCGGGGCCGGGCGGGCCTGGGCATTCCGGCGTGTCGTGCGAGGGCCGCGGCGCCGGCTCACCCCGGTGACGCCGACGGACCGCATGACCCGGGCGACCCGCTTGCGGCTCACCGCGACACCGCCCTCGGTCAGTTCGGCGTGAATCCGAGGAGCACCATACGTCCCTCGACTCCGGCTGTGAATCGCCTGGACGCGAGCCCGGAGCTCGGCATCGGCCCGTGCCCGAGCCGACGGAGGACGACGACGCCACGCGTAGTACCCGCTCGGGGAGACACCGAGCACCCGGGCCATCGTGGCGACACGGAAACGAGCCTGATTCGCGCTCATGACCCGGTAGGTCTCCCGGGTCGGGCCTCCCGTGCGAACCAGGCCGTTGCCTTTGCCAATATCTCTCGCTCTTCGCACAGGCGCCGGTTCTCCCGGCGCAGCCGGCGAAGCTCTTCACGCTCCTCCGTGCGCAGCCCGTCGCTGCGCTCGCCCGCATCGCGGCCCGCCTGCGCGACCCAGGTTCGGATCGCCTGGGACGACGGCTCGAACTCGCGAGCCAGGTCCTCCGGCGCACGTCCGGACCGAACCAGGTCGACCATCTGTTGCCGGAACTCCGCCGCGTACGGTGGTCTCGTCTTCGGCATCGCGGATACTCCTTCTCCCCCCAAGAGGATAGGTGTCCACGAAACCGGGGCAACTTCAGCCGCCGGAACGGGTGATCGGTTTCACCGGAATGCGCAGCCCCTCGTCGAAGATCACCGTGGCGTGGCCCTGCTGCGTCCCGATCGTTCTACAGGGGGTGCGCATTTCGCTGAAGTGGATCGCCGATTTCGGGAGTGTGGATCACCGATTTCGCGCGGTACCGGGAGCACGTTCGATGGCTCCGCGATTGCCGTGACTACGGCTGCCGCGCCACGACCGGCGGGTACAATTTGGGGTTCCCATGAAGCAGGCCGACGTTTTGCCGATGCCCTTTGTGTCCGCTTGGGACCCCCGATCTGCTGCCTCGGGTAGCATCGATCCCCTCGGCGCGCTGCGCCCCTTCACGGCGATCGCGACCACGCTCCTCCCTGGCATCACGACGATCACGTCCCGCGTCCGTTACCTCTCGTGGGTTTGTGCCGGGCTGCGCCTACTAGATGAGCTCGCCAACCCGCCTTGCGGCGGGCGGGCTGGACGTGCTCGCAGACAGAAGATCCTCGCGTGGGAGCGTCTCGTGGCATTGGCCACCGGCACCTACGCGATAACGGAGAGCGTTGCCGAGGACGACCCGTCATGGAACCTACTCCGAGGCGTATCCTACGTGCGCCGCGCGGTCGCCGAGGACATCCGCTCGCCAGCGTTCCCCATGTTGCGAAACCAAGCCGGCGTGGGCGGCGTGGGTACGTACTGGGTCACCCTGGTCGCCGGCGGGCTGGTCGAGGACGACGCCGGCGCACTCACGCCTCGTGGTACGAAACTTGCTCACGCCTTCCTCCAACCGCGGGCCACGCCAGACCGTGCCAGCCTAGTCCGGGTCATCGATGGTAAGAACATCGGGTTCCCCAAGTCCGTGCTGGCCGACTGGGGTAGTAAGGCGAACCTCGGAGCGGCTTCGCCGCGCGAGCGGCAGGTGCTTGCCGACGCCCTCCTGGAGCCGGACGCTCATCGGCGGATGGCGTCCGCGATGCGGGCGACCGAGGCCGACACGTCCGACGGCGATACGTTTCGGTTGCTGAGCGAGTACCTCGGCACGCAACGTGACCCTCTGTCGGACCGACTGGCGGCCGTCCTCACCGTGGCTTCGTCCTTCGAGAACCTCCACCGCGAGTTGCTCTATCGCTTCGAGCAGGTACTCGCGTCGTCGGAACAATATCGGCCCGTGGCCCTGAAGAGCATCCAGCTCGCAGGCGGAGACGCGTCACTCGTTCACCTGGGCGACGCGCTCAAGGAAGCGTTGATGCGGCATCGCGCCCGTCTGCCTCAGACGGTGGCCGAGGCGGTGGACGTGTTCTCCCGCAACGTCGAACCCGCGCTCCGCGCTCAGAACGACGCGGAGCTCGTTTACAGTCTGATCCGGCATCACGAACGAGTGCAGGCCGGCAAGCTCGATGCCTCGCGACAGCCCAAGCGCCCGTGGGCCGAACTGAGCGGGAACGAGGTAAGGATCGATCCCCGCTACGCGCCCGACAGTGGGCCGCCCAAGCCGAGCAGCACTGAGTTCACCCACCCGTACCGGATCGAGCAGTTCAAGCAGATGCTCCACGAGGTCGGGGTCTGGGAGTCTCCACCGTGACGGCACGTCGGCTCATCGAGCTCTGGGAGCCACCCCAGGGTTACCGGCTCGCGAGCGTGGTTGCCACAACCTACGAGCTGCAGGCGGACTTCCTCGAAGAGGATCTGTTACCGGCTGCTCTCGGCCTGCGGCTGCCGCCGGCCCGCCGGAGGGACTTCAGGCTGGAGCTGGAACGCGGGCTTGAGAACACCGAGGTGTCCGTATTCTTCCATCCAGGCCGCTACCAGCCCGGGCTCCGGCGGTCTCCGCGTATCGATCTCGTACCGTTGCCGGAGGGGCGCTACCCGAAGCTGCACGCGAAAGTGGCGCTCCTCCGGTTTGTCAATCCGGCCGACCCCGGGTTCGTGCACCAAGTTGTTCGCCTGATGATCGCCTCTGCGAACGTCACCGGCTCGGGCTATCGCAGTAACATCGAGGTGGCCGCTGCCATCGACGATGCGCCGCGTGCGTCGTCGGAGGCAGCCACGGCCGTGCGGGACGCCGCGCACTGGCTCGAGTTGCTGGTTGGTTCTCCGACGGATCAGGTGATCCGCCAGCTTCGCGACATGAAGGCGGTGTTCACGAATCGACCGCCCTTGACAAGCACACCTTGAGCGGTAGGATAAATACATCTTGAACGAAGCCTCGAACTCAACCCTTGGCCGCAAGCTTCCAGAATTAGACATGTGGAGGGACTCTCGCTCGGGGGCATGGGCCGGCCGAGGCTTTCATTACCAACACATGGTTTCGGCATTGATTCTCGTCCGGCAATGGGCCGGGCTGGCGCCTCCCGGCTATCTGGTGCCGGAAGGATTCGAAGATTGCGTAGTCGAATCCTCTGATCGTCGGATCTGGATCCAGATCAAGTCTTGCAATGACGCGACGTTCCGGGATGCCGAAGTTCGCAAGATTCTGACTACCGTTGATGGCAAGGTGGCCAAGTTCAGGAACGGCACGGACATCCGCGCCGCCGTGATCCTTGAGAAGCCACGAACCACCAGAGTCGACACTGACATCAGTCGGCTTTTTGACGATGAAGACCGGAGAATATTCGTTTGCGGAGCGCCGGGTGATGACATCGTCAGATTGCTTCTGACCGAATTTGAAATAGCCGAAGTCATTGCTGAGGGGCTTGCCAGCGAACTGTACAGACTGGTCGCCGACGCTGCGGCGGATAACGCGTCCTTGCCCTTCGACAAACGCCGCAGGATACCCACGACGGAAGTGGAACGGCGCATCTTTGAGCGCCTGGAAGCAGAAGATCCGTCGGCGATTGATTGCGCTCTTCTCTCGGCCGCCCTGGAACCCGTCGATTTTACTAGCCCAATCGACGAACCGGACTTCTATCGGGGCGTAAAGGTCAAGGCAGGGCATGTCGCTGCCCACCTCGTTCTGGACCGTCCAAAGGACGTGAACAACGTCCTAAATGCATTCTGGCAGCGAAGGCATGTGCTTGTCTCAGGTCCGTCGGGAGCGGGAAAGTCGGCACTGGTATGGTTGGCGACGACTGTTATCGCCGGTCACTTGCGATGGTTTCAGATCACCGGAATGGCAACCGCCGCCCATGCCGAAGCCATCATCAGGTTTGTCCGTGCCCGCCGTCCAACCGAGATGTCTCCGATAGGTCTGGTATTCGACGAGGTCGGTTCAGCAAACAGCGACCTTTGGGATGTGCTTGTTCGTGAACTGAGGGGACTTCCCGCCGTGTATTTCCTGGGCTCCGTGCGCCAGGAGGACGTGAACCTTGTCGCTAATCACTCGGATACCGAATTCATTCCGGTCATGCTCGATGAGAATCTGGCTCACACTATTTGGGAAAAGCTATCCGCAGGACACCACACGAACTGGACTCACTGGCGTGAACCGTTCGAACAATCCGAAGGCTTGATGCTCGAGTATGTGCATCTGTTGACCCAGGGAAAGCGTCGGCGGATCGGGAACATCGGCGCCGTGGCGGGTGCTCGCCGCGGTTATCGGAGAACAGATTCGGCGGAGGGAACACGAGAACCGCAACGACGAACTCACGATAATACGAAGCGCAGGCGTGCTGTGCGCCCGCGGTGGCGACCTCGCGGCAGGGAGATTGTTCCAACTGCTGGACCTGGCACCTGATGCCGCTAACCGCGCGTTGAGAAGACTGATCGACGAACACCTGGTTCGTGAAAGCCGCCCCGGTGTACTAGGCGGCCTTCACATTCTCCGCTCGGACGCCCTCGTGAAAGCGTCGCATGACGAAACTGTATATCTGACGGTCGACACTCTTTGGAGAAGCCTTCCCGCAACTACCAGTGACACTCTTCCAAGAGTTGTACAGTCCGTTCTTAATGATTCAGGGGCTGACAACGAACCAGACTTTCTCAGGAAGCTGGCCGACATGCTCGGCACTAGCCACGACATCGATCAGTGGGCGGCGATTCTCACCGGATTGGGACTGGCAACGCTCGAACGCCACGTCGCTTCATTCACGTCCATACTTGAGCAACACGGGGTGCAGCGGGCCCACTGGTCGCTAGCTTCCATGTATGCAGACACGCAACTTGATGTTCCCGTTCTGTCGGATTCCGGGCAAATGGCGAGTCTGCGAAACGCCGTTCTCGCGTTTCGTAAAATGCCAAAGCATGATTTGCGGGCGGCCTGTCTCGAGCAACTCCCTGAAGGAATCGAGCCACCTCGCAGCGACAGCATATTGCAGACGAACAGACTGCTATCCTGCCTCGTACCGATTTGCGGCGGCGATCCCATACGAATCTATCTCAGCTACGAGTTTCCTCCTGATCACGAGCCGGATGTTCGCCAAATTGCGAGATTACTGTCCACGGCTCGGCTGGGCGATCCACATCTGGCCGAGAGTCTGTTGGCCTCCCTCGGAGGCGAGCAGCTTCTGTTTGATCTGTTTCGAGATCAGTTCCCGTGGACGACCCCACCCATTATTGAACCCGCCGGTCCCCACGGCCGCACGGTCCGATCGAATTGGTATCAAGCGGCCGAACAGCACCAGTCCGACCCCCACGAAACTGTTTGCGAAATATGCGAGACATTGATTGCATTGTCGCCGAATTCAGATGCGGCAGCTTCGGCCGCTGTCGATCCCATGGGCCGGACCATTGCGGTCGGTGACTTTAAGCCGTGGTCCAAGAACATGCCAAGGGCGAATATTCCTGCCAAGGCCCGTATTGCGTGGAATGTCGCGTTTCGGAAGATACTGGCGGCTAGGTCGGCGGCTGACAGCCTGACTAACTACACGCACCGGATGGCGCTGCTCGTTCGCGACACGGAAAAGGTTTTTCGCTCCTTTACCGAGAAATGGATCAAGGGGAAGCGCAGCTCCAACGCAGACGCGCTGGTTTCGGAAGTCAACAGGATAGTTTGTGCCGTTAACGCGCTTGCCTATTCCGCACCAGAGAAGTCCCCTTCCGCGATGACCGAGCCGGTTCAAGCCGGCACCGATGACACTCTGGGCGCTTTGTTGACAGGCGTGCTTGCCAACCTCATTGGACGGCTTTCGAAACTCGAAACAGCCAAAGCAGCCGCCACGTTTGCGGGAAGCTTGGGCAGTAAGGCGCGCGAGCATCATAGGTCTGGCATTTGGCGTACAATGTCCTCGCCACCGCTGGACGAACTTGCCAAGCTCTCGGCGCGCCTTCACGGCGTATCGTGCATCCTGCATGAAGTGGCGCATGACAGTGCGCCGGGTGCAATTCAGAGAATCGTGAAGACAACACGGAAGGCCGGCCTTGGAGCCGCAGTCCGCGCTGCCGCGCGACATTGTCGCCACTTAGCCGATCGTCGCTTCAACAACCGGCTGCATGAACTGGAAACTGCGATGCTTGAGCGCGGCTGGAAGTCGCGATGCGTTTCCCGCTCAATCAATGAGCACGATAGCCCGTATTGGCCTGCGCGAGAGGTTGTGGTACTCGTGGAAATCGAAGATCTGGTGGCGCAATGGATACCGAATGTGGAGAACGTTCTTTCGCTCGAAAAAAGGCACTTTAAGAACGACTGGCCCTTCAGAACGGTCGAAAAAAGGCCCAGTCATGAACGGTCAGATCTTGCCGTCATTGGCTTTAGTTCCTTCATCGCATATGCCGCTACGTGATCCGGGTTTCGCCCGTGAATGGTCCGATTGCGTCGATAAACCAATGTTCTCATCGACTCTGGTAGAGAAGTGTGACGAGGCTATTGCCGCTTGCCTGCATGTTTCCGCGATAATCACGTGTCGCGGCGTAAAGGACTTACATCCGGAGGAAGACGGCATTCTCGCAAGGGCCGTGGACACCTTCAAGAGAAACCGCGAGATAGTTGCCAATGCCGCTAGTAAAACGGAGACTGAACATTTCGCGCTTGCGCTCGACTACCTTGATCGAACCTGGGGTCGGATCGTTGAAGAATATGATTCTGTGAAGGCCAACCGGGCAATCGAAGAGCCCTTATGCATGATGCCCCATCGCGCAATCGCCGGAGAGGAAAGCGAACACGTGCAGGAGTTGGCCGCCATACGCTTGGTGATCCTGCAGGCGGAGTGCGGCCGCGCGATCGCCGACTGAACTACAGGAGCAATTAACGACGGGTTAGGTAACGGAGCATGGGCCGGCACCCTCAGAGATCCCCTCATTTTCCACACAGACACTCGTGGGCAGCGGTAGCCTTCCAGCCGGCTGATCCGCACCCACGGGGCCCGGCTTTCGCCTCGTCATGCCCTGGTTTCATGACTACGGGATCCGGCGGCGCCGGGTGGAGAACTCATATGAATCAATAGAGCGAAACCCTCCGTCTCGCATTAAGCTAGAAAGTCTGAAAGGTGGCGCGCTGTGAATTAGAATATGATTGCATGAATATATATCAAGACCGGCCGGCCTCATCCGGGCAATGGCTCCGGAGAGACGACCTCCTGAACTTCATCACGACCTTGTACGAAGGCGACCTGCATGCCAAACGGGTGCTGTCATTGGCTAACGCAACCGTGGGCGTGCTGATGAGCGCTTCGCTGGCAATCCATGCAGTGGGGCGCGGCCTGGCCCAGGCCATGGGCACGTTGACCAAGCATGGTGTGAAGCAGGTGGATCGGGCTGCTGAGCAATCGAGGCCTCGACGTCTGGGTCTTTTTCGCATACTGGACGCCGTTCATCGTCGGCGCCCGCACAGAAGTGGTCGTCGCGCTGGATTGGACGAGCTTCGCGGCCGACGGGCAGGACACGATCGTGCTGTCGATGGTGACTGGCCATGGGCGCGCGACGCCCCTGCTGTGGAAGACGGTGGCGTCCTCGACGCTGAAGGGTAATCAGCGGCGCTATGAGTACGAGGTGCTGTGCCGGTTGCGGGAGGTACTGCCGGCCGGGGTGAAAGTCACCGTCGTGGCGGACCGTGGCTTTGGGGACTGCAAGCTGTTCTACGCGTTGACGACAGAGCTGGCCTTCGAATACGTGATTCGGTTGCGTGGAGACATCTACGTGACGAGTGCGCGGGGTGAGCGGCGAGCGGCCGCCGCGTGGGTCGGCGCCGGGGGACGTGCCCGGCGGCTGGTGGGTGCTCGGGTGACCGACACGTACGAACTGCCGGTCGGCGTGGTCGTGTGCGTACACGATCCGAAGATGGACGAACCGTGGTGCCTGGTGGCCAGCGAAGCGACAGTCCCGACGCGGGTCCTGATTCGGTACTACGGCAAGCGCTGGGGGATTGAGGCGGGCTTTCGGGACATCAAGGACATGCGCTTCGGGATGGGGCTGTCTTCGATGCATGTTTCGCGCCCGGACCGGCGGGACCGCCTGTTGTTGATCAGCGCGTTGGCGATCGTCGTGCTGTCGTTGCTGGGCGCGGCGGGCGAGCGCATCGGTTATGACCGCTGGTTGAAGGCGAACACGGTGAAGCGGAGGACGCATTCGTTGTTTCGGCAGGGGCTGATGCTGTACCACCACCTCCCCAATTGGTGTCAAGGGCGGACCAAAACTAGACCAGAGTGGCGGAGGAAAATTAGACCATCCGGCCGCCCGGTGGCGTGTTTGAAGGTGGCTGTGCGGGTGGGCTGAAGCGGAGTCCGGGCACGCCCCCGGGGCGGGCCCGGACGCAGTGGAGGCCCGGCTGCACAGCCAGCGGCGTTGCAGGAGGAGGGGTCAGGACGCCGGGGCGGCAGCGTCTTTGCGAGCGTGCTTACTGTGTGCGAGGCGATAGCTGTCGCCGTTCAGCTCGAGGATGTGGACGTGATGGGTCAGCCGGTCGAGCAGCGCGCCGGTGAGCCGTTCAGAGCCAAAGATCTCGGTCCATTCGTTGAAGGGCAGATTCGAGGTCACCAGCGTCGACGCTTGCTCGTAGCGCTGGGAGAAGATCTCGAACAGCAGCTCGGCGCCGGTCTTCGACAACGGCACGTAGCCGAGCTCGTCCACGATCAACAAATCCTGCTTGGCCAACTGTTTCTGGAAGCGGAGCAGGCGCTTGTCATCGCGAGCTTCGAGCAGCTCGTTCACCAGCGCGGCGGCGGTGGTGAAGCGCACCCGATAGCTTTTCTGACAGGCGGCCAACCCCAAGGCCAGCGCCAGATGCGTCTTGCCTGTGCCGGAGTTGCCCAACGCCAAGACGTTCTCTCGCCGGTCGAGATACTCCGCGCGGGTCAGCTCGAGCACGAGCCGTTTGTTCAACGACGGGATCGCGCGGAACGCGAAGGTCTCGAGACTCTTCACGACCGGGAACTTGGCGGCCTTGATGCGGCGTTCGATGGCGCGCTGCTCGCGGTCGAGCAGCTCCAGCTCGCAGAGGCGGAACAGGTAGCGTGGACAGTCCAGCCCTTCCTGCGCGCAGTGCCGCGCCACCTTGTCGTACTCGCGCAGGAAGGTCGGCAAGCGGAGGGCCTTGAGATGGGCGTCGAGCAGCAGGGTCGACTTGGCCATCACTCGGCCCCTGCCCCCAGCAGCATCAAGTAGTCGGCCGCCATGGTCGTCGTCACCCGCGGGGCCGGGAGATGCGGATACTGCGCCAGGTCGAGGCGGGGCGGCCGGTGGTCGAGGCGGCACAGAACGAGATGCTTGACGGCGTCGAACCCGATCGCGCCCAGTCGCAGGGCGTCCTCGATAGCGCCGCGGACGTGGGCCAGCCGAAAGTCCTCGAGGAGCCGCAAGACCTGCACATACTCGCGGGTCCCGGCTTTGCCCAGCCGGGTCTCCAAGAGCCGCCGCAGCCGGAGAAACTCGTCCGGCAGCGCCCACCCGGTCAGCGGCGCCGCCTGATCGAGCGCGCCCGTCTTGCGCTCCAACAAGGCCAAGTAGTGCAGCGGATCGAAGATCAGCTCCTCACGCCTGTAGCTGCGACGATGACGGGCGATCTCCTCACTCCCGCAGACGATCACGACGACGTCCACGTAGCCCTTCACCATCACGTCGCGGTGGCCGTAGGCGGTTGGCACCGAGTAGTCGTTGCGGCGGTAGCGCACCAGCGACAACGACGTGACCCGCGTCGGGCGCGTGTCGCAGGCTTCATACGGGACCGGCGGCAACGGCAACAACGCGGCGCGGTCGCGCGCGAAGCGCTCCCCGATCGTCTCGGTGTGCCGCCGTAACCGCTGCCCGCGCCGCGCGCGGCACTGGCGCGCCAAGTCAGCGTTCAACGCGTCCCAACTCGCGACGCGCGGGACCGGCACGAAGAAGTTTCGGCGGGCGTAGCCGACCAGCCCTTCCACCTTGCCTTTGTCGTTGCCCTTCCCCGGCCGTCCGAAGCGATCGTCGAACAAGTAGTGCGAGTGGAGCTCGCTGAAGCTCTGCGTTCGCTGCCGCGTGCCGTCCCCGAGAATCTTCGCCACCGCCAGCGTGGTGTTGTCGTAGACGATGCCACGCGGCACGCCGCCGAAGTAGCGGAACGCGGCGTTGTGTCCTTCGCAAAACGCCTCCGTCGTCTCGGCCGGAAACGCCTGCACGAACGCGTCGTCGCTGTGCGGCAGATCCACGACCAAGTAGTGCGCCTTGCATTCGACGCCGTCGATGACCACCAGGGCTTCGCCGAAGTCGGCCTGGGCGTCGCCCGGCGGATGCGCGAGCGGCACGAACATCTCTTGCCCGCCCAGCTTCTGCCTGCGCACGTAGTCTTTGACAATCGTGTGGCCGCCCGTGAAGGCGTGCTCGACGCATAAGCGCTCCCAGATGCGCTTGGCCGTGTGCCGTTGTTTCTTCGGGCGCTGCTGATCGTCGGTGAGAATTTGATCGATGACCCCGGTGAAGGCGTCCAGTTTCGGACACCGGATCGGTTTCGCCCGACGATACCCGGGCGGCAGGCGGTAGCGCAGCATCTTGCGCACCGTCTCCCGGGCCAGCCCGAAGCGCCGGGCCGCCGCCCGCTCGCTCAATCCCTCCACATAGACGCTGCGCCGCACCGCCGCATAGAACTCCACTCGATACATCCCTCCTGTATTCCACAGAACACCGTCGGCATGCTCGGTGGACCACTCGAGCGGTCTGGTTTTCCGCCGCCCGCAGGCAGCTTCACACCGCCGCGCTGTGGTCTATTTTTGCTCCGCCGTTCTCACCCGAGCCGGCTCGGGAGGATCGGCGGCACGTGGCTCCCGCCACACATCAACCCGGCGGCCGCCACGGACAGCACATGGTCGCGCACGCTGGGGAGCCCATGCTCGAGAGCCCACCGCATGAGGCCGGATCGGGACCCGGCGACCGTGTCCGCCAGCGAGTCGTACTCCGAGACAACGGCCTCGGGCACGAAGATGACGAGCCGAGTCAGGGCCATCGCACCTGGAAGCTGCCTACCAGCAGGCAGCCGAAGCGGGCCACCGGAGCAAAAAGCGAGAAATCCCCGGTGGTCATATGACACCGGAATTATGCCCGAATTAAACCCTGGGGGCGAAATTCGAAGCTAATTCGCGTGCGTTTTGCGCGGACAATGTACGTCGTTTGGGCCCTCCGGTGAGTGGAGTTCCACTGAAGTAGCCCGCTCGTTCAGAGCGGGCCGTTAATTATCGGCACAACCCACGCACCAGCAACACCTTGCGACGATATTCGCGACGGTGCCATTAAACAACGGGAAATACCAACAACACAAAAGAGATAGGTGAGCGACCCGCCTCGGGCGGGTCGCTCACCCCCATTTTTCCCTGCGGGAAGGCTTGTCTGATGTATCCATGTGCAAGGCACTAGGGTGATATGACCACCGATTTTTACCGGATCCGCCAGATCCGACCCGGTAAATGGCATTAACGCCGAGGCCCCCGGGCCTCGACGACCTCCACCCGGCGACCTTTGTGCAGGGGTGGTGCCTGTCCAAAAACGGGGACTGTAACGGGGTTGTGTACTCCGAGGGCAGGGTGGCGACCGGAGAAGACAGGCCACGAGCTGGGGACCGTGCAGACGTGGGGCCTGACCCGGGACGCTAGACATGGGCCCGGAACCCCAATGTGCAGCCGTCATGACATTACCGAGCAGGTCAGGGAGGCCGCGGCCGGACGGCCGCGCTGGGCTTGTGCAGGCGTAGTCACGCCGACGCACGACGCTGGTGGGCTTGTGCAGGCGTAGTGAACTGTGCGGAGAAAGCGACGTACCGGGATTTAGCTATCCCGGCACAAACGGTGAGGACGAGCAAGGGGCTACGCGCCGTAACAAAGCAGCCGAGGCGCCACAGCAGGAATTTGCTCAGTGCATGCCGACCAGAGCCCGACTGCCCCGCGCGCGCGGGGATGGACCCGAGCCTGCGCTCCTGACGCGGCGTGCGTGAGCGGCTGCCCCGCGCGCGCGGGGATGGACCTGTCGTCAGCCGCGTGTCGCGCATGGTCGGCGAGAGCGCGCCACGGGTCGACCACCAACACGGCGGGGGCCGCGATCGAGGCCCGCGCGCGCTCGAAGTGCTCGACCACCAACACGGCGGGGGCCGCGATCGAGGCGCCGCGCGCGCTCGAAGTGCTCGAGCGAGCGGCTCGGCCAGAGGCATGGACGACACGTGCGCACGATAGCGCGCCACAGCAACCAAGGAGGGCGACGTGGACAGCCGCCACGGCGCGGCAGAATGAGGCGCCACGAACCGTCACGGCGAAGCGAAACGAACGAGACGGGCGGCGCAGAAGTGCCACGCCGACACGCTGTGGCACAACCAGAGCGCAAAGCCACAGCGTCCGGGCGACGCGCACCCAGACAGGGATGGAGCCGGCGGGCGCACTAGGTCACGCGGGTAAAGACCAGGACGCGACGCGACACAGCTCGCGACCAAGAGCAAACAGCCGATCACCGAGCTCACCGTGATGGTCGGCGAGAGCGCGCCACGGGTCGGCCACCAACACAGCGGGGGCCGCGATCGAGGCGCCGCGCGCGCTCGAAGTGCTCGAGCGAGCGGCTCGGCCAGAGGCATGGACGACACGTGCGCACGATAGCGCGCCACAGCAACCAAGGAGGGCGACGCGGACAGCCGCCACGGCGCGGCAGAATGAGGCGCCACGAACCGTCACGGCGAAGCGAAACGAACGAGACGGGCGGCGCAGAAGTGCCACGCCGACACGCTGTGGCACAACCAGAGCGCAAAGCCACAGCGTCCGGGCGCCGCGCACCCAGACAGGGATGGAGCCGGCAGGCGCACTAGGTCACGCGGGTAAAGACCAGGACGCGACGCGACACAGCTCGCGACCAAGAGCAAACAGCCGATCACCGAGCTCACCGTGATGGTCGGCGAGAGCGCGCCACGGGTCGATCACCAACACGGCGGGGGCCGCGATCGAGGCGCCGCGCGCGCTCGAAGTGCTCGAGCGAGCGGCTCGGCCAGAGGCATGGACGACACGTGCGCACGATAGCGCGCCACAGTAACCAAGGAGGGCGACGCGGACAGCCGCCACGGCGCGACGGCGTGGACGGCGCCGGTGGCCACGGCGAGAACGATCGCACAAGGAGAGCGCCCGACACGGCGAGCTCAACGGCAGCCGCCGAGGGCCACGAAGCCCGGAAAGTCGCGATGCGTGTTGACAGCCGTCGGTGAGAACGCGAACGCCACGGGCTTACACGTACTCGTCGACCATGAACATCCTGTGGTTGCACGGCTTCGACGATCATCTCGTGCAGGTGCACGGCTTGATCGTCGGCACCCGGCGGATGTGCCGGCGCTATGCCGCAGCCCTTCTCGCCGAGTGCGCGGGGACGCCGACGCCCGATTAGTCCCGGCTCACCGTGCCGACGATTACGGCGTTCGTGACACCCGGGTCAGCCAGCTCCGTCCGTCGGCGCCTCGGAGCCCTGTCACGGCCACCCGGGCGTTTCTTCGCTTCCTCGCCACCCGCGGTGTGGTTCCCGCCGGCATCAAGGGCACCGTGCCGACCATCCGTGAATGGAAGCACGCCGGACTGGTACAACGGGACTGTCTGTGTGGCCGGTAAAGGGGGACGGGAGCGACGGCTACCGTTGCCCGCCGACGTTGGGTAGTCCTTGGTCGACACGTTGGGCTCGCGGCCCCCGACCAGCCCGCCGGATGTGATCTTCGTAACCGCGCGGCCGCCGTATCGGCAACCCGGTGGACAGAGCGTGACGGGAATCGCCAAGCGCGCTGCGTCGCGCTGGCGTCACCGTCGCGCGCCCCGGCGCCCAGGTCTGCTGACACACCCTCGCTTCGCATGACCAGGCAACGCAGGCCTGACTTGGCTCGACGAAGCTATGAGCTTCTCGGGCACGCCGGGCGGTACGTGCGCGGCATCAACATGCGGAGCTTCTGGAGTGGAAGCGAGCGCGGTGGTCGGCGGCCAGATGGGAGAGTGCACGCGTGTGCACAACGCCCGCTGCTCTAGCAGGACCGGTCCGGAAGCCGTAGCGTCTTCGGCGATGTGTCCCTCCAGAACAGCTTCCACCCATGAACTGTATCCCCGCCCGCCGAGCCGATGCAAGTGGCCGCATAGCCGCTGAACGGCCCGCCGCAGTCGCGCGCGATGCGCGCCGACTGCGCGTAGGCGGGCCCGGTCATCAGCGCCGTGATCGTGCCGGCCAGGGCGCGGTCCTGGTCGCTGTCGTAGGCGACGCCGCGCGTCCTCAGCAGCGCGCCTGGCTTGGCGTAGCCGAGTCCGAGCGGCCGGAAGGCGTGGCTGTTGCGCGCAATCGCCTCGGTCGGGTAGCTCGCCACGCCCGACGAGAATCTCCTGGCCGGGATCATCGTGCGCACGGCGGTGGCGAAGTCCTCCGGATCGAACGCCCCCGGGTCGTCCGCGGTGTCGTAGCCCAGCAGGTTGATCGAGACGAGGTTGCACGCCGAGTCGTCCATGAACATGTACTCGGCGCACAGATTCCAGGCGCTGATGCGTGCCGTGTCCGGACACGTGTGCCAGTCGCTGATTGTCGTGTAGAACCGCATCCCCGGGTCGCCGCACACTGTTGTTGGCGTCCTGGACGAAGATCGACGCGCGTAGGCCGCGCGGGTGTGTGAGTAACTCATCGTAGCCGGCGTCGACGAGCGCCCACGCGCTCCTCGTCGGCCTTGCAGCGGATGAACTCGGCGATGTTCGGGTGGTCGGCGTCAAGATGACCATCCTCCCGTCGGCGAAGGGCCATCCGCGCGTCGCGTTGGCTGGCTTCGACCGGCCCACGAAACGCGCGACCTCCGTCTCGCTTCCGACAGGGCGCTGTCGTCGTTCTCCGACATGGAGCAAGGAGAGCGGCACGACACGGATCCAGATAGTGCGGTAAGAGCTGCCGAGCCGGCTAGCCGGCTAGCCAGGCTAGCCCCCCTCCCGCGCTCCCGAGGCCTGCCGGCTCCCACCGTCGGTCGGCCTGACGGTTCGGAGTGCTAGCCACTGGTTCTGAAGTTGCCCCGGTTTCGTGGACACCTATCCTCTTGGGGGGAGAAGGAGTATCCGCGATGCCGAAGGCGAGACCACCGTACGCGGCGGAGTTCCGGCAACAGATGGTCGACCTGGTTCGGTCCGGACGTGCGCCGGAGGACCTGGCTCGCGAGTTCGAGCCGTCGTCCCGGAGGCGATCCGAACCTCCGGGTCGCGCAGGTGGGCCGCGATGCGGGCGAGCGCAGCGACGGGCTGCGCACGGAGGAGCGTGAAGAGCTTCGCCGGCTGCGCCGGGAGAACCGGCGCCTGCGCGAAGAGCGAGAGATATTGGCAAAGGCAACGGCCTGGTTCGCGCGGGAGACCCGACCCGGGAGACCTACCGGGTCATGAGCGCGAATCAGGCTCGTTTCCGTGTCGCCACGATGGCCCGGGTGCTCGGTGTCTCCCCGAGCGGGTACTACGCGTGGCGTCGTCGTCCTCCGTCGGCTCGGGCACGGGCCGATGCCGAGCTCCGGGCTCGCGTCCAGGCGATTCACGGCCGGAGTCGAGGGACGTATGGTGCTCCTCGGATTCACGCCGAACTGACCGAGGGCGGTGTCGCGGTGAGCCGCAAGCGGGTCGCCCGGGTCATGCGGTCCGTCGGCGTCGCCGGGGTGAGCCGGCGCCGCGGCCCTCGCACGACACGCCGGAATGCCCAGGCCCGCCCGGCCCCGGATCGGGTCGAGCGGCGCTTCGAGGCGGACGCGCCGAACCGGCTCTGGGTCGCCGACATCACCTACGTCCCGACCCTGGCCGGCTTCCTGTACCTGGCCATCGTCCTCGACGTGTTCAGCCGGCGCGTCGTCGGTTGGGCCATGGCGGGGCATCTTCGCACCGCGCTGGTGGTCGAGGCGCTGGAGATGGCCGTGGCGCAACGGCGGCCCGAGGCGGTCATCCATCACTCCGACCAAGGCTGCCAGTACACCTCGCTGGCCTTCGGCGCTCGCTGCCGGGAACGGGGCGTCGCGCTATCGATGGGTTCGGTCGGCGATTGCTTCGACAATGCGATGGCCGAGAGCTTCTTCGCGACCCTGGAGTGCGAGCTGCTCGACCGAACGACGCTGTCAACGCACGCCGAAGCACGGGCGGCGTTGTTCGAGTTCATCGAGGGGTGGTACAACACACGGCGGCGTCACTCCGCGCTCGGCTACCGGGCGCCACTGGAGTTCGAACGGCTCCATCAGGCCGGCGCTGTGGACGGTGCCCGGCCTGTGGACGCCCTACGGGCGCCCACAAGTCCGTTGGATCCCGCGCTGCGCACGGGATCCACACCGACCACAGTCAATGTTGATGTACACACCATGACGTGAACCGAAAGCCTTAACCTGTCCACGAGATCGGGGCAACCTCAGTTCAGGTCCGAGCCGCGGTAGGCGACGCGCGCGCCGAGCTTGATGAACGCCGGCCCACGACCCTCGCTCCTCCAATGTGCGAGAGTTGAAGGGCGGCCCAGCACCAGTAGCGCCGGATCACCGGCAAGATACAGCTTGTGCTCGTCAAACATTGTTCCTCCGGTTGCGCTTCCGAAGGCAAGTATGCCCAGCGCGTGCCGCCGTCAGTCGCAAGCCCCTCCTCTGCGACCATCGCCGCGCCGATTGCGCGCCGTGCGTCCGCGACTGGCGCGCCGACCTCCCTCAACGGGGAACAACACAACCGAAGCGGCGGGGCGGCACGACATGCGATCGCGCCGTGTTCCTGGTTCCGGCCGTGCCGCTGAGGAGGCAGATCGCTGCATCGACGCCGGAGGCGAGAGGAGGGCACATCATGCCATCGCGTTCGCGAACGGCGGAAGTCGTCGCCGCCGAGCTCGAGGGCCGCCCGGTCGAACTGACGGACGACACCGCGACGTGACTGACGCTGGTGATGCCGCCGCCGGCGATCGAGCGCGAGGCGATCGCCGGCGTGGCCGCGGCCACGGCCGCGCTGAGCCGCGAGATCTGCGCGCTGTGCGGCGGGCAGAGCGACCCCGGTCCGGCACATCGACAGCTGGCTGGCTGAGCATGCGCTGCAAGGGCTGCCGAACGGCCGGCCAGTAGGTTCTGCCTGGACACCGGCGCGGCTCGGCGCCGCGTCGAGGCCGCTGAGACCTTGAAGACCGCATCGGCGACGAGGACCTACTGGCACTCATGAACGCGGGCGGGGAGCCGGACGAGGGGACCGAGCGGTGGCCGCAGACGTTCGTCGGCTTCCGTCCGGCGGCGGGCGTCTCGTGGCGGCCAGCACCCGGGCGCGGACCTGCGCCGTCAACTTCCACGGTGGGCGCCCCCGGTAGCGGCTCGTCAAGCCCTCGACGCCGTCTTCGAGAAAGCGCCGGCGCCACTTGGCGATGGTGGGGCGGGAGATATCGAGCTTGGACGCCACGGTTCGCGCGGAAACGCCGTCGGCGAGGAGCAGCACGACCTTGGCGCGCTGGACGAATTCGGCCGTCGCTCAGCCAGTTGATGCCGGCTACCCGGTTGACGACGACGTAGTCGAGCTCTTGGACATCGAACTCGGGTACGATGCCGTCCGCCCGCGCCTGGCTGAACGGACGCCTGCGCGCCGCACCCGCAGCGCGTCAAGCTCGACCGGCAGGATCTTCGATTGCCGCCGGATCGTCGTCGTCATCTCCCCGCCTCCCGTCTGAGGCGCTGGATGAGGCGCCCGAGGTCGTGCCGGGCCTTCTCGAAGTCGGCGATCCATTCGGTCAGCCGATGCCGGTCGAGCGCTCTGAAGTCGATCAGATCCTCTTGTGCGGTCAGGTGCAAGGCATCAGACGCGACGACGGACACGATCCGATTCGATCGGTTCTGCGGCCGTTGGCTCGGCTCCTTGGTCGGGTCCTTCGTTGGTTCCGGGTGCATCTGGGTGGACTGCACCGAGCCAGCCGCAGGCCCGGTGCGCCCGGTCCCTAGCTCGGGCCGGGCGGTCAGGTCGTCGGCGTCGGCTGTCGGCTCGTCGGTGCCTGACCTTCCGTTTCGGTGGGCATCCTCGATCGCTCCGGGGTCTTGGGGCTCGCGTCGTACCCGGGACGGCGTCCGCCGCGCCGGGTACGACTTGCCGTCCTTGCCGACGCTGCGTTCCGGCAGGTCACAACTGGTTGTGACCTGCCGGATCTTGCTCACGTACTGTTGGGAGCATCCTATCTGCTCCGCGATTCGGGCTTGGCTTCTTTCGGGCCAGGCCTCCAGCGCCAGTTCGACCGCGTGCTTCTTGTCGGCCGCGGTCAGGCGGTGCCCGTGAGCTCGGTTGGCCCCCAGGGCGAACCAGAGCGCGTCTGCCCGGTTCCCTGTCCTGATGTCGGCCGCAATCTCGGGGAGCCCGGCGCGGCGGTGCACCGCTACCCGGTGGAAACCGTCTCCCAGGTACGTCCCGGCTTCGCTGCGGAACACGGTCACCGGCGGGAACACCACGCCGGCGTCGAGCTGCTCGACGTATTCATCGACGACCGCTTCGTCGATCGCTGCGCGCACCTGCGTCCGTGCGTCGGCGATGATCTCGTCGAGCGGGAGCATTTCCCTGCTCCCCCCGCTCGCGGCTTCTGTGTCGCCGGCCCGTTGCGGGCTCTTGTCGGCTGGGTTGCTCGGCATGCGTTGCCGGCGGCGTTTCGCGGGCCGTCGCCGTCTCTTCGGTCGTGGCATAGCTACCGTCCACCAGCGTGGGGCCGCGTTGTGATCCACGCATCGATCTCGTCGGCTATCCAGCGCACGGCGGGTGTGCCGACGCGCACGGGCCGGGGAAAGGCTTCGTTTGCCATGAATGATGCGTAGATCGTCGAGCGCGACAGCGCCGTCCGCCGCATCACCTCGCGCAGGGTTTCCAGCACCGGGGGGCTCTGCCCGGGCATTGTTGGGTCAGGCATCTTCGAGGCTCCTCCTGCTCGCCTTGACATCGGTTGCTCGGCCAAAGTTAGCGTGCAGCGGCCAAATCTCCGGGTTCCGCGCAAGGCGGCGTCGGTGGCAGGGCGTCGGCTGCTGCATGCCGGCGACGAGAGAAGCGTCGTAGTCGACGCGCGGCGGGGACGGGAGACCGCGCGGCAATAAGCGTGCGACCAGCCCCGGACAACATGCAACCGGAGCGGTTCGCTCGACGCCGCTTCCACGTGTGTTCGCCGGAAAACGGCGAGATCGCCCTCAGGCGCCACAAACAGCCTCCAGTACGCGATCTCGCTCGGCGTAAGGGGGCGGGCCCCGGCAGAGTCGCTGCGCGTACAGACGATCCTGGCGGCCCTGAGCGCATGGAGACCCGGGATTACCCGGATGTTCGCGCGTTTCTGGCCGATTTTTGCCGTTAGTGCCTTGTTACGTGTATAATGGCAATGGTATGGCCTTGTCCAACAAAGAGCGCCAGAAGGCGTGGCGCAAAAGGCACCCTGAAAAGGCCGCCGTACACTTTGACGGCTTCAAGGTCCAGAAGGCCATGGCCAAGGTCGCGAAGACGGCGCCGCCCAAGTGCGAACACGAGGGCCGGCTCGTGCAGGTCACGATTTTCTATTGCGGCACGTGCAGTGAGCTAGTGGTTATCGGGCAACCCCGGTGGAGTTGATCGGGTAATGCGGAGCTCGCCCGCCCCGTTGACCCAGCCCGGCTGAATTTACGTGGGCCGGCGGGCACGGTGCTCATGGACCGCAGCGAGCACCTCGGCTTCCCATGCCGACCGCTGCTCCGTGCGCAGCCCGCCGACCTCCAGGCCGGCCTTGACCAGGCCTTTGTTCGTATAGATCCGCTCGCTGACGGCTTGGTGGAGCGCATCGCGGACGAGCATCCGGAGGGCACCACGCTCGTGTCGACGGGGTGCCACGCGGGCACTTCCGTGCCTTCAGCCACCCTGTGGACCACCGGCATGCCCAGCGCCTGCAGGTCGTCGATCAGCGTCAACGGGCGCTTCGGACTGACGGAAACCGGACAGGTCGTCGACCACGCCAAGTAGGGGTCATGATTCGGCATCGTCAGACAAGGAGCCATTCTGATGGGGCGTGTGCGGAGCCGGCGTCAAGGTTGCCAGCCCCGCGAAGCCGGGGCGGAGCGTAGCGACGCGGTTGACCCGGGCGAGCACACGCCGATGCTGTCGGGTTGACGACCGGCGGCCCGTTCAACCTCGACGCGACCGACGCCGTCGCCCAGCATCGTGATGGTGTTGGCGGCCGCGTTCGGGACGAACTGCGGCCGAACCGGCACCTGCGGCGTCACCACGATGGCGCGCAGCAGCTCCGACAGCTCTTCCACGTTTCCGTGCGAGACGTAGAACGTGCGGATCACCTGCTTGGCGTAATCGGCGGGTTTTCTGCGGCGTCTCCGGCGCGACGACGGTGGTCGTCGGGTCGACCACCTTGTAGAGGGCCTCGTTGGTCGACAGGATCCGGACGAGAGCCTCCTGAACGTGACGCCGGCCAGCTCCACCGAGTGCGACGCATCTTCAAGCCGCTCGTCGTCGGTCACGTTGATACCGCTGGCGTCGCCGAGGAAGTCCAGGATGTTGTCGGCGAACTCGATGACCAGCGGCTCGTCCGAGGCGGGGTCGAGTAGCGGGAGACGCATGTCGCGGCGCGCCTCCTCCCGACTCGCCTGTTCGGTGCCGGCGACCACGCGCCTTCGATGTGCTCGCGGAGCGTCTGCTGCAGGTTGGCGATTCTCACGGCCGCGGGTTCGTTGGACGGATCGACGGCGTGGGTTTGGCGATACTCGCGGAATGCGCCGGCGAGGTCGCCGAGCGCTTCCAGCTCCGCCGCGAGGTCGGCGTGGTGGCGCGCGGCGTTGAGCATCGCCCGCTCGAGCACGATGCGGCAGTCGACCGCGCGGGATCCTCCTGCAGTGCGCGATGAAGCGGGTAGCCCGTCACTGTCTCGCCGACGCCCGGGAGGGCCCCGGGGCCGTCGAGTCGTTGCTCCTCTACGGTCTCACGGGGCGGACGTCGGCCGATTACGCGGGAGCGCTGGCGCAAGGGCTGGGCCATCTGCGCGACCGGCTGCAGGCGCCCGCCGCCCGGACGGGGAGGCCGTGGCTCCCAGCCGGCGCGGCGGGAGGCGATCACGCCGCGCTCCGCGCGGCGCTCCTCGAGCACGTCGCCCTGGCTGGCGGCGTGTGGGGTCCGCCGGAGTCACCGTATGCATGCGCACGGGTGATGACGCGCGCGCATACCGAGCGGGTGGGTTCGCCGCTCGCGCTCGATGCCGTGCGCTCGGAGCTCCGGCCGTTGTCTCCGTCGCCGTACGGCGACACGCTCGGCGGCTGGTTCGCCTGGCATCTGGCCGAGACTCTGCCGCGTTTCCGGCAGTTCGACCCGGGAGAGCTCGCGGCGGACTGCAACGAGTGGCTCGCCGCCCGGGCGGCCGAGGACCTCCTGGACAAGGCGGACCTTCGCGGCGTCGTCGACGCCGTGCCGGCGCGCGTCTCGTCGGGGCCGGTCCGGGAAGCGCTGGAAGCCCTGCCGGTCCCGCCCGACGATCCGGCCCTGTACGGCATGCTCGTGAGCGATTAGGCAGCCGGGTGGAATCGGCACCCCTTGAACAGGCCGCGGCCGCAACTGGATCCCGTCGTCGGCGTCGAGCCGGCAGCGTTCCGCGAGCTGGACTCCCGGCGCCCAGAGGACGCCGTCGTTCTCGAGGACCGCATCCTGGGTCTGTGCGCCCGGTCCGGCGTCGCGGTGAAGCTCCACGACTCCGGCCGGGTCCGCTCGTTCCATGCGCCGTCGTCGTCTAGGAGTCTGCGCCGTAGAACGGCGCAGACTCCCGCAGGGTTGGTTGGGCGCCAGGCGGAGCCGCAAGGCGACGATTGGCGGGCTAGCGCACCTGAGGTTTCGTCCCCGACTGCTCGGATTTCTCCCGTTTCTCCGGTGTCGCGGGCGGCGGCGGGACCGGGCGCGAGTACTGGTCGATCACCTCCGGCCGCGGCCCGTCCGTCGGAATGCCGGCGCCGACCATGAGCGTCGTGATGGCTTCCATCGTCGGACGCGACGGGCGGGGCAGGCCGCCGCGGTAGCCCTCGGCGATGAACAGCGGCGTCCGGCCGTTCACGTCCGGCTTGCTCCAGACGTGGATGTCCGCGCCGTTGTCCGCCAGTAGCTGCACCACCGTCGGGAAGCTGCCGAACGCCGCGCCGTGCACCGCGGTATCACCGTTCTCGTCCACGGCGTCGATGTCCGCCCCCAGGTCGAGCAGGAGCTGAACGGCGTCGCGGGCCTCGGGCTCCGAGCCGGCTTCCTCCTCCGGAGCGGTCGTGCCGAGCCCGGCCGCCGCCATCAGCGGCGTGGAGCTTTCGGCGTTCGGCAGCAGCGGGTCGGCTCCGAGCTCGAGGAGCACGCGCATCAGCGGCACGTCCGCCCGGTCCGCGGCCATGAGGAAGGCCGTGGCCCCCTCCATCTCCAGTTGGGATGCGGTGTGGGGCGGGCGGACGCCGGCGGTTTGCAGGCGGCCGTTCACGTCCGCGCCGCGCGCCACGAGCTCGCGGACGAACTGCAGGCTCGTCAGGTTCCCGGATCCGACGGGCGGGGGATCGCCGCGGTCGCTCGCGTCCGGCTTACGCACCCAGGACAGCGTGTGGAGCGGCGCGAAGCCCGTGCGCTGATCGTTCGGGTCGGCGCCGGCGTCGATCAGCTGCATGGCGAGCTCGAAGTGGCCGTTGCGGACAGCCAGCGCCAGCGGGCTCATCCCCTCGTCGACCGGCCGGTAGCTCGCGTTGTTGACCGGCTCGACCGGCTCCTCCTCCGCCCGTGCGACGGCCGCGTTCACGTCCACGCCGGCGCCGAGGAGCCGTTGCACGACTTCGATGTGGCCCTCGCGCACGGCGAAGAACATCGGGTCGAAGCCGGATTCGAGCGACGCGTGCACGTCGGCGCCGGCCGTGATGAGGGCGTCGACGATCCCGGTGTGCCCCTCGGCCGCGGCCCACATCAGCGCGGTCTGCTCGCGGCGCTCCTGCACGTCGGGGTCGGCACCGCTGGCTAGCAGGGCCTCTACCGCGGCCAGGCTCCCCGTCCGCGCCGCGGTCATCAGCATGGTCTCGCCGCCCAGCAGCGCCGCGTTTGGGTCGGCGCCTGCCTCGAGCAGGAACTGCACGAGCGCGGCGTTGCCGTTCCGGGCGGCGAGCGACAGCGCCGGCACGCCGTAGCGGTTCACCGCGTTGACGCCGGCACCCGCCGCCACCAGCAGGCGGGCCGTTTCCAGGTCGTCGTGGTACGCCGCCCAGTGCAGGGCCGTCGTGCCGTCGACCTGGGCGGCGTTCGCGTCGGCGCCGCCGGCGAGCAGCGTGCGGACGAACGCCGCCTGCCGTTGCTCGACCGCGTCCGCCAGCGCCGTGTCCTCCGCCGCTACGGCCGCACTCGTCACCGCGAACGCGAGGATGGAGAGTCCAGCGATTCGTCGCCAATCCATGGGTCGTCTCCCGTTACTGCGCAACTCCGACCCGATCTAGACGGGCACGGCGTCGACCAGGTTTTCGATCCGACCGGTGCTGTCGCCGAACGAGTCCAGCCCGACCCCGACGCGGTCGAGCAGCGTCAGGTGCAGGTTGGCGAGCGGAGTGCCCGTGTCGTACCGGATGTGCCGCCCGCCCCGCAGGCCGCAGGCGGCGCCGCCTGCGACCAGGATCGGCAGGTTCTCGTGGTCGTGCAGGCTGGAGTTGCCCATCCCGCTGCCGTACAGGTAGACGGTGCTGTCGAGCAGCGACCCGTCGCCGTCGGGCGTGGCCTTCAGCTTCTCGAGGAACTCCGCGAAGAGCGACACGTGGAAGGTGTTGATCTTGGAGATCTTCAGCAGCTTCTCCGGATCGTTCCCGTGGTGGCTGGTCGGATGGTGCGGGTCCGGGACGCCGATCTCGGGGTAGGTCCGGTTGCTGAGCTCGCGCGTGAGCTGGAAGCTGACCACGCGCGTGATGTCCGCCTGGAAGGCCAGGAGCTGCAGGTCGAACATGATCTTCGCATGGTCCGCGAACGCCGCCGGGACGCCCACCGGACGGTCGATGTCGGGCAGCGGGTTCTCGACGGCGCCGGCTTCGGCCCGTCGGATCTGGCGTTCGACCTCCCGGATGCTGTCCAGGTACTGGTCGACACGGGCCCGGTCGGTCGCACCCACCACGCGCTTGAGGCGTGCAATGTCCGCGCTGAACGCATCGAGCAGGCTGCCGCGGCTGTGCAGCGCGGCCTGCCGCTCGGCGGCGGTGCCGCCCTCGCCGAAGAGGCGCTCGAAGACGATGCGCGGATGCGCTTCGGCGGGCAGCGGCGTCGTCGGCGACGACCACGACAGGCAGTTCTGGTAGACGCAGGCGTAGCCGTTGTTGCACACCCCGGCGAGCGGGCTCAGGTCCATCGAGAGCTGCAGCGACGGCAACTGCGTATCCTGTCCGAGCCTGCGGGCCGCGATCTGGTCCACGGTCGTGCCCAGGTGGTAGTCGGAGCTCTCGGTGTGCTTGGCGTAGGCCGCGCTGAGGAACCCCGAGTTCGACGTGTCGTGGGTGCCGGGATAGGAGAGCTCCAGCTCGAGGTTGGTGACCACCGAGAGTTGCTCCTTGACCGGCTCGAGGGGGCTCAGGATCGGCGGCAGGGTGCCGAGCCGTTCCGCGTCCGCCGGCGTCCAGCGCCCGTGGTCGCAACCCATCGGGATGAACACGAAGCCGAGCCGGGATACCGGCCTCGCCGGCGTCCTGGCCAACGCCGTCGCCGCAGGAATCATCGCGTCCAGCAGCGGCAGCGCCAGGGTGGCCTGGACCCCCTTCAGGAAGGTACGCCGGGGGAGGGCCTTCTTCGTGATGATCATGACGATCTCCTCATCTGAAACGGGACACTCTTGACGATTCCCACGATGAGCGACGACAGGCGGTAGCCGTCCGCCTCCGCGGCGCGCAGGATCCGACGGACGGCCGGCGCGTCGTAGTACTCGACGCCGCGCCCGAGTGCGAACGTCAGCAGCTTCTCGGTGATGGTGCCGGCAAACAGGTCCGGCCGGCTCATCAGGCCCGCTTCGAGCCCATCCACTCCGTCGAACTCGCCGACGAGCGGCAGCCGACCCGACACATCGATCGACGCGGTGTCGCCCTCGTGATCCCGCCACCGCCCGAGGGCGTCGAAGTTCTCGAGCGCGAACCCGACCGGGTCGATCGTCCGGTGGCAGTTCGCGCAGACGGGGTTGCCGCGATGCGCGGCCAGACGCTCCCGCATCGGGAGGTTGGCGGCCACGGCGTTCTCCTCGAGCGCCGGCACGTTCGGTAGCGGCGGCGGTGGCGGGGCGCCGAAGATGTTGGAGAGCACCCACACGCCGCGAATCACGGGCGACGTCCGCGTCGCGTAGGACGTGATGGACAGGATGCTGCCGTGCCGCAGCAGGCCGCCGCGCCGGCTGGCGGGGTCGAGCTCCACGCGCCGGAAGCGGGTGCCGTAGACGTTCGGGATGCCGTAGTGCTTCGCCAGCCGTTCGTTGAGAAAGGTGTAGTCGGCGCTGAGCAGGTCGGGCACGCCGCCGCCGTCCCGCAACACGCTGTCGAAGAAGCGCTCCGTCTCCTCGCGGAACGCCTGCCGCAGGTTGTCGTCGAAGTCCGGGAAGAGGCGCGTGTTCGGGCTGAGCGAGGCCACATTCCGCAGCTGCAGCCATTGTCCGGCGAAGTTGCTGGCGAGATTGTACGAGCGCGGGTCGGCCAGCATCCGTAGCGTCTGTCTCTCGAGCTCGTCCGGCCGGCTCAGCTCGCCGCGCTCCGCGGCGGCCAGCAGCTCGTCGTCGGGCAGGCTGCTCCAGAGGAAGAACGAGAGGCGCGAGGCCAGCTCCAGATCGCTGACGCGGTACGCGCCGCCATTGGCCGCCTGCTCGGGATCGAGCTCCACGCGGAGCAGGAACTCGGGGTTGATCAGCACCGCGCTGAGCGCGCGTTCGATGCCGTCGTCGAAGCTGCCCGCGGCCCGCGCCTCGCGATAGAAGGCCAGCGGCCCCTCGATGTCGGCCGCCAGGACCGGGCGGCGGTAGGCGCGGCGCATCAGGGTCGCGAGAATCTCCTCCGCGCACGCCCCTTGCTGGTGTGGCTCGTCCGGCCGGCAGACGAAGAGGCGGCGGCGGCTCGGCGTGTCGGCCGCGCCTTGCGGCGCATAGGGTCCGGTGATGGTCACCTGATAGACGGCGGGTGTCTGCCGCGGGTGGCGCTGCTCGTTGAAGTGCGACTGGAGCGGCTGGCGCTCGGTCTCGATCAGCGATCCGCCGTCCTTGGAGAACGTGACGCCGAGCTCGTGCGGACCGGCGGTGACGGGCACGCGCACCTTCAGGTTGCGGTCGAGGAGCGTGTCGTCCCCGCCGGGCGGCCTGGCCACCGTGAAGCTCGCGATCACCGCCCGGTCGAGCAGCAGCTCGAGCTCGTGCGGACGCGGGTCGCGCAGCCCCCCGATGTTGCCGCTGCGATTGCGCGCGAGCCGCACCTGGATGTCGTACTCGCCGTCCTGCGCGAACGTATGCGACACGAGCACACCGCCGCGGGTGCCGATCGGCAGGCCGGGGACGTGCGCCTCCTGCGTCGCGTCGGGCGGCACGCGAATGACCGTGCTGTCGGTCGACAGCCGTCGCGCACCGACCGCCAGCCGGCTGATGTTGCGCGCCGCGGAGATATAGCGGTCCAGCAGCGCCGGCGGCAGATCGCCCACGGTGACGTTGTCGAAGCCGTGACCGCTCTCGTCCGGCGGCAGCAGCGCCGCGGCATCGATGTCGACTGCCAGCAGGTCGCGGACGGCGTTCCGGTATTCGGTCCGGTTGAGGCGCCGCAACGTCTCCGTGCGGCCCGGATTGGGATGGGCGTCCGCGGCGGCGTCGAGCGACGTCTGCAGCCACGCGAGCATGGCCTGGCGGTCTCCCGCGGGCGGTTGCGGCCGGTTCGACGGCGGCATCGTGCCCGTGCGCAGCTTCTGCACCACCTTCTCCCACACCGCGGCGTCCGCATCGACGTGGGCGAGGTCGAGGGCCTCCAGGCTCAGGCCGGCGGTCTCGAGCCGCTGGTTGTGGCAGGTCAGGCAGTAGCGGTCCAGCAACCGGCGGCTGGCGGCCGCCGATGGGGTTGGCGCGGCAGCGACCATCGAGGGCGACGCTTCCGCGTGCGCCGCCGGCTGCTGCGCCGACGATGCGGCGGGCAGGCCGACGAGGACGGTCAGGGCCAAGCCCGCGCACACGACTCCGATCCTGGGGATGGACTCGTGCATCCTCTGTTTCATCCGGCCATTGTAGGTGCCGACCCGCCGGAATCCAAGACAGAAAGTGGCGTACGGGCCGGTCCGGGATGCCCTTCGCGCCCGCGTCTCGACGCCGAGGTTGTCGGTCTTGAAGCGCCAGGACGAGCGCGCTAGGAGTCTGCGCCGTAGAAAAGCAGTGCGACAATTGTAGGTCAAGGGAGGACGCAAGGACCTGATGTCGACGACGTTCCGCCCGTACGCACCGGATCAGATGCTGCTGTTGCCCGCGGACATGCGGGAGTGGCTACCGGAGGGCCACTTGGCGCATCACGTCAGCGACTTGGTGGACGGCCTGGATCTGACGGCGTTCTACGCGTCGTACGAGGGGGACGGTCGGCGCAACGCGCCGTATGAGCCTCGGATGATGGTGAAGGTGCTGCTCTACGCGTATGCGACGGGGGTGTTTTCGTCGCGGGGGGTCGCGCGGAAGCTGGAAGAGGACGTGGCGTTCCGGGTTCTGGGGGCGGGCAACTTTCCGCAACATCGGACGCTATGCGAGTTTCGGCGGCGGCACTTGGCGGACTTCAAGGAGCTGTTTGTCGAGGTGGTGCGTCTGGCGCGGGCATTGGGCTTGGCGCGCTTCGGGAAGCTGTCGATTGACGGCACGAAGGTCCGAGCGAACGCGAGCAAACGGAAGGCGATGAGCTACGGTCGGATGGCGGAGGCGGAGCGGCGTCTGACGGGGGAGATTGAGGCGCTGCTGGCGCAGGCTGGCGAGACCGACGTGGCGGAGGACGCGCGCTTGGGGGCGGACGTGCGGGGGGACGAGTTGCCGGCGGAGTTGCGTCGCCGGGAAGACCGGCTGGCGGCGATCCGGGCGGCGAAGGCGCGGTTGGAGGCGCAGCAGCGAGCGGAAGACGACGCACGGGGCCGGCAGCCGGACCAAGACCGGAACCCCAAGGGCGGGCCGCCGTACAAGCGGGGGTATGGCGAGCCGGACGCGCAGGCGCAGAGCAACTTCACGGACCCGGAGAGCGGGATCATGAAGACGAGCAGCGAGGGGTTCCAGCAGTGCTACAACGCGCAGGTGGCGGTCGATGGTGAGCACCAGTTGGTGGTGGCGACGGAGGTGACGGCGAACGCGAGCGACCAGGGTGGGCTGCCGCTGCTGCTCGACGAGGTGGCCGAGACGGTCGGCGAGCAGCCGGAAACGGTGCTGGCCGATGCTGGGTACAGCAACGAGCGGGACGTGGCGGACCTGAAACGCGGGGCATCGACGGGTACGTGTCGTTGGGGCGCGAGGGGAAGAAGGCGCGGTCCCGCGACCCGGAGCAGTATCGCGCGACGAATCGCATGGCCGAGAAGCTGTCGAAGCCGGCGGGTCGTGCGGCATACGCCGAACGCAAGTGGCTGTCGGAGGCTCCGCACGGCTGGATCAAACACGTGCTGGGATTCCGGCGCTTCAGCCTGCGGGGGCTGGCGCAGGTGCGCGGCGAGTGGGACTTGGTGTGCCTGGCGTTGAACGCCAAGCGCCTGCACGCCCTGATGGCGGCGTGACACGCGGGAATGAGGCTCGCGATGGCGACCGATCGGCGCGCATCACGGCCTCTGGCGGACCCCGCGGCCCGTCAGAGGCCAATTTCGCCGTCCGGCTCGCTCCCGGCCGAGAATCTACGTCGTCGACCGATCGCCAAGGTCGCCCCGCCACGATGAGTCAGGTCGTGGGCCGACAACCCAGTTCACGCCGCGGTTTCTCCTGCGGCGCAGACTCCTAGCGGGGGCCTCGCCGCCCACGTCGTCCATCCGATTCCGGAGCGGTTCGGGAGCACGGAGGATTGGGGCCGCTCGCTGCTGGGGGCGGTCGCGCTCGCGGTCCAGACCCATCCGCGCCGCTACGACCATGCGCGTCTCGATCGGCTGTTCGGGAGGGACCCAGCCGAGGGCGCGAGGATGTTCGACGACGCGACGCGCGTGCTGTGGTGCGCCAGGCAAACTGGCGAAGGATGGCCGGTGAAAGTCCGGCGGAAGGAAGGAGTAACCAACCACCTTCACCCCGAGTCATGCGCCGGTCGCTGTGAGGCGGCAGGTGAAGCGTTGACAGGGGCGCGGACAGGCAGGGCTATTGAGCATCGAAAGCGTGGAGGTCTGGAGCGCCGAGACTATCACAGCGGTCGAAGGCCACACCGACATCACCGCGCCGGGTGAGGGGATGGCGGGCTCGTGCGCCAGGCTAACTGGCGAAGGATAGCCGGTGAAAGTCCGGCGGAAGGAAGGAATAACCAACCACCTTCACCCCGAGTCATGCGCCGGTCGCTGTGAGGCGGCCGGTGAAGCGTTGACAGGGGCGCGAACGGGCGGGGCTATTGAGCATCGAAAAGATCCGTCGTATGGCGCGCCGAGACTGTGAGCCCCGTCGAAGGCCACACCGACATCACCGCCACGGTGAGGGGATGGAGGGCGCCACGGTGTCGAAGAACCCATGCACGTTCGTACGTCCTTCGTCGGGACCTGGGAGGTCTTCATTCTGCCCCGGCAGTCGGACCGGGGCCGCAGCGGGAAGGAGGATTCCGTATCCAATGATGTACGGAATGAAGAAGTCGGATGAGGCAATAGTACCGTTGAAGGCGGCGAACAAGGGCGCGCAAGCGCCTGCGGAGTCGCCGGAGGGAAGGGCCTCAACCAAGGGGAATTCGCGAGACCAAAGCACGCACCGGACGCAGGGTCGGGACGGCATGTCACAGGCGGTCAAGCGGATACGGCAAGCTGCAACACGAGCGGTTTGCCGTCAACCACCCAAGGTAGGAGCCGTATGCGTCAACGCGCACGTACGGATCTGAGCGGGGGGACCGGGGTAACCCGGTTCCCTACCGCGACCACGGTGTCAAAGAACCCAGGCACGTCCGTACGTCCTTCGCCGGGACCTGGGAGGTCTTCATTCCGCCCCGGCAGTCGAACCGGGGCCGCAGAGGAAGGGAAGATTCCGTAACCGATGATGGACGGAATGAAGAAGTCGGATGAGGCAGTAATACCGATGATGGCGACGAACAAGGGCGCGCAAACGCCTGCGGAGTCGTCGGAGGGAAGGGCCTCAACCAAGGGGAATCCGCGAGACCAAAGCACGTACCGGACACAGGGACGGGGGAGCGTGTCACAGGCGGTCGAGCGGGTACGGCAAGCTGCAACGAGAAAGCCGCAGGAGAAACTGACTGCGCTCTTGCACCACATCACGACGGATGCGCTGCGATACGCCTTCTACGGTCTGAAGCAGACCGCAACGGCTGGCGTGGATGGTCTGGTGTGGAAGGAGTACGAGGACGGACTGGAAGAGCGACTGCTTGACCTGCACGGCCGCGTACATTCAGGAGCGTATCGGGCGCTGCCGTCGCGGCGGGTTGCAATACCCAAGCCTGACGGCGGGACACGACCGCTCGGCATTGCCTCCCTGGAGGACAAAATTGTCCAGAAGGCGGTGGTGGATGTCATCCTGACGCCGATTTACGAGCCGGCATTTCTCGGGTTCAGCTACGGGTTCCGACCGGGGCGTGGTGCGCACGATGCGCTCGA
>OZ244229.1:0-2660000 GCA_965217045.1 Vicinamibacterales bacterium
CCCGCTACGCCGCCCGCACGTGGGACCACGAGCGCCGGGTCGTGACCAAGGCCGAAGTCGTTCGCCTCGGAGACCGCGAGCCGCGGGACAACCCGCGGTTCGTGGTGACGAATCTGCGGCAGACGCCGCGCTTCATCTATGAGAAGGTCTACTGTGCTCGCGGGGACATCGAGAATCGGATCAAGGAACTGCTCGATGGGCTGCAGATCGACCGCACGAGCTGCTGTCTGTTCTCGGCGAACCAGTTGCGCGTCTTCCTGACCGCCGCGGCCTACGTGCTCATGCAGGAACTGCGATTGCGGGCGGCGCGTACTGCGTGTGCCCGCAGCCAGGTGACGTGGCTGCGCGACCGGCTGCTGAAGCTGGGGGTCCACGTCGTCCGCTCGGTCCGCCGCGTGGTTCTGCATCTGCCGCGCTCGACGCCGCACCTCGAGGCGTGGCGGCACATCGCACTCGCGCTGGGCGCGCGCGCCGGATAGCCCACCCGTTGCGCCGCGCCCGCCCGTGGTGAAAGTCCCTCGTTCCAGGGATCGACGTGATCGGTCCTGTGTCCTACACTGTCTGGCATGGCGATGGGGACAAGCCGCGGTCGAACGCGGCAAGCGACGATGTGGGTGCCCACGGCGGATCTGCCGAAGAGTGCTGGGCACCCGTTTTACGAGCGGCTGAATCGAGTGCTCGACGACGCGGGGTTCGACGCGGTCGTGGAAGCACAGTGCGCGTCGTTTTACGCGGACGGGGTCGGTCGGCCGAGTCTGGCGCCGGGCCGGTATTTCCGGCTGCTGTTGCTCGGCTACTTTGAAGGGCTGGATTCGGAACGAGCGATCGCGTGGCGCGCCGCCGACTCGTTGAGCATTCGCACGTTTCTGGACTTCGCCCTCCACGAGGCCCCGCCGGACCACTCGACGCTGTCGCGCACCCGTCGCCTGATTGACCTCGAGACCCACCAGGCAGTGTTTACGTGGGTGTTGCAGCGACTGGCCGACGCCACGCTGGTGGTGGGGCGCACGGTTGGCATCGATGCCACGACGCTGGAAGCCAATGCGGCGATGCGGAGCATTGTGCGGCGGGATACGGGCGAGAGCTACGACGCGTTTCTGACCCGGCTGGCCGAGGCGTCCGGCCTCACGACGCCGACGCGCGCCGAGTTGGCCCGGTTCGACCGGACCCGCAAAAAGAAGGGCTCGAACGCGGACTGGACCCACCCGCACGATCCGGACGCGAAGATCGCCAAGATGAAGGACGGCCGCACGCATCTGGCGCACACTGCCGAGCATGCGGTCGACCTCGAAACAGGCGCCATCGTGGGTGTGACGGTGCAGGACGCGAGTGCGGGCGACACGACGACCTTGGTCGACACGCTCGTCACGGCCGCCGAGCAGGTCGAGGCGGTCGGCGCGCCGGGGATCGTGGAGGTGGTGGCCGACAAGGGATATCACAGCAACGAGACGATGGTCGGGTTTGCGGCCATCGGCGTGCGCAGCTACGTCTCGGAGCCGGATCGCGGCCGGCGGCACTGGAAGGGCCAGGCGGCGGCGCGGGACGCGGTGTATGCCAACCGGCGGCGGATCCGCGGCGCGCGTGGGAAACGGCTGCTGCGGCAGCGGGGCGAGCTACTGGAACGGCCCAACGCGCATCTCTACGAGACCGGCAGGATGCGCCGCGTCCATCTGCGCGGGCATCCCAACATCCTGAAACGGCTGCTCGTCCAGGTCTGCGGCGTCAATCTCGGGTTGCTCATGCGGCACCTGACGGGCGTGGGCACGCCGCGGAGCCTCCAGGGCCGCGCGTCGGCGCTGCTGGAGGCGCTGATCGGCCTCCTGAGCGAGTGCTGGGGGCGTGTGCGGCGCTTCTGGGCCCCGGAGCGCCATGATCGGCCCGATTCGTCGTGGGATGGTCCGGCGACACGCCAATACGGACACGCGATTCTCGATTGACAATCAGCCCCTTCTGCCACGGGCTGCTAGCAGTCCGCCCGGGAGGGCGGCACCCGCCTGTATACTCCGGCGAGGAGCTCCGGCGCAGCCACCGGCTTGCGCGCCGGGACATGCCGTGGAGCGGGCCCGCGCGGCGGCGAGCCGCGGGGTGCGGCCGATGACGGCGGCATGCGGACCTTCAAGCTCACCATGGCGTACGACGGCACCGACTACGCCGGATGGCAGCGGCAGCGTGGCGCGGCGACGATTCAGGCCGCGGTTGAGGCGGCGCTGCTGCCGATAGAGGGGCGGCCGGTCACCGTGCACGGCGCCGGCCGCACCGACGCGGGCGTGCACGCGCTCGGTCAGGTCGCCAGCGTGCGCCTGGCCCACCCGCTTGCGGCGCCCGCGCTGGTCAGGGCGCTCAACGCACGGCTGCCGCCCGACGTCCGCGTGCTGCACGCCGAACAGGTTGCGGATCGGTTCCACGCCCGCTTCGACGCGCGCTCGAAGGTGTACCGCTACCGACTGGCCGCCGGCCCCGTGGCCAACCCGCTGGAGCGGCGCTACGTCTGGCACCTGCCGCATCCGGTCGATTGCGCCGCGATGCAGGCGGCCGGGGCGCTGCTGCGCGGCCGGCACGACTTCGCCGCGTTTCGGACGGCGGCCGGCGAGAGCGGCCCCGGATCGACCGTCCGCACGATTGCCGATCTGCGGGTCGTGACGGAGCCCGGCCAGGACTGGTCGGCGGCCGCGAGCGATCGCTGCGGCGGGGTCATCGGCGTCGAGGTCGAAGGGGACGGCTTCCTGCGGCACATGGTCCGCTCCATCGTCGGGACGCTCGTCGAGATGGGCCAGGCACGCCGGTCCGCCGCGGACGTCGCGGCGGTGCTGGCCTCCGGGAGCCGCGCGCGCGCCGGCCCCACGGCACCGGCGCGCGGGTTGTTTCTCGTGCGGGTCGACTATTCTTGAACGCGTCGCGAACACTCCGTATCATCGGAAGTTGACCACTCGCGCCACGCACGCCCGCCCGACTGGGACGGTGACGTCGACTATCTGATGAGCCTCGAGAAGATCCTGGCCTGGGTTCCGAACGGATCCGCCGAGGCGGCGCTCGCCCGCCAGGTCGACTTCATGCGCCTCCCCGGCCATGTCGCGGTCATCATGGACGGCAACGGGCGCTGGGCCGCGCAGCGCCGCCTGCCCAGAATCGAAGGCCACCGGGCCGGAATCGACGCCGTGCGCGACGCGGTCGAGCTCTGCGCCCGGCTGGGCGTCGAGGTGCTCACCCTCTATGCGTTCTCGGTCGAGAATTGGAAGCGGCCGCTGTCCGAGGTCAGGCTGCTGATGGAGCTCCTCAAGCGCTATCTTCGAGTCGAGCTCGACACGCTGATGCGCAACGACATTCGCCTGCACGTGATCGGCCGGGACGACGAGCTGGC
Source organism: Vicinamibacterales bacterium (assembly GCA_965217045.1). Lineage (GTDB taxonomy): Bacteria > Acidobacteriota > Vicinamibacteria > Vicinamibacterales > UBA8438 > JAAXGX01. The sequence continues at coordinate 3,359 of OZ244229.1, forward strand.
CCCGGAAGTGCGCGAGGAGCTCGCGGTCGGTTGCGCGCGGACGGCCGACAACGGCGGCATGCGGTTCAACATCGCCCTCAACTACAGCGGACGCGCGGAGATCGTGGAAGCCGCGCGCCGGGCGCTGGCGGCCGGCATGGCGCCGCGGGACCTCGACGAAGAGCGATTCAGCGGTCTGTTGTATACCGCCGGACAGCCGGACCCGGACCTGCTCATCCGCACGAGCGGAGAGATGCGCGTGAGCAACTTCCTGCTGTGGCAGATTGCCTACGCGGAGATCTGGGTCACCGATACCCTCTGGCCCGACTTTCGAGCCCGCCACCTCCTGGAGGCCATCGTCGCCTACCAGAAGCGCGACCGCCGGTACGGAGGCCTCAAGCCCGAGCCGGCGGCCGTGGGACAGTGACGGGCCGCTGCACGCGAGACGCATGCTACGTGTGTTGAGCGCCCTGGTGCTCCTGCCGCTCGTCGCCGGCGTCGTCCAGTTTCTGCACCCGCTCGCGACGCTGGTGCTCGTCGAGGTGGTTCTCCTCGCGGCGCTGCTGGAGTACGCGAATCTGGCGGCGCGCGCCGGCGCGCCGCTCCCGACGGCCCCGACGGCGGCGGCGGCGCTGAGCACCTGCGCCGTCGTGGGTCTGGCGCCTTCGCTGCTGCCTGTCACGTTGATGGCCGTCACGGTCGGACTCGCCGTGGCGCAGCTCCCGCGCTGGCCCCGGCAGCGGGCACCGGTTCCGGCCGCGTCCGCGACCTTCGCCGTCCTGTATCTGGCGCTGCCGCTCGGCGCGCTGGCCGGGCTGCGGTACGCGCACGGGCCGGAGGTGCTGCTGCTCCTGCTCGCCGCGATTGTCGCGAGCGACACGGCGCAGTACTACGGTGGACGCTGGCTGGGCAAGCGCGCGCTCGCACCCTCGATCAGTCCCGGCAAGACGGTCGAGGGGGCCCTGTTCGGCCTCGCGGCGGGGGCGCTCGTCGTGTGGGCCCTGGGCGGCTGGTGGCTCCCCGGGCTGGCGGGCGGCTGGCGGCTGCTGCTCGGGCTCGCGCTGGTCGGTCTCGGGATTGCCGGCGACCTGTTCGAATCGATACTGAAGCGGAGCGCAGGACTCAAGGACGCTTCGCGCGCGATTCCCGGTCACGGCGGGGTGCTCGACCGGCTCGACGGATTCCTGTTCGCCGCACCCGTCTACTACACTGTCCTGCACTTCGCGAGTTGGGAGTCTGCGCCGTAGAACGGCGCAGGCGACGATTTCCGGTCAGGCGCGGCACTTGAAGCGAATCGCCATTCTCGGCTCGACCGGCTCGATAGGCCGCAGCGCGCTCTCCGTGATCGAGGCGCAGGCCGGCCGGCTCGAGGTCGTGGGGCTCGCCGCGGGACGGAACGGCGGGCTGCTTGCCGAGCAGGCGGATCGCCATCGCCCGCGGATCGTGGCGGCGTCCACCCCGGCCGCGCTCGATCACGCCCGCGCGGCGCTGCGCCGCGCGGGCGTGGAAGTCGAGCGGGCCTGCGCCGGCCCCGACGGATTGCTGGCCGTGGCGACCCATCCCGCCGCCGACCTCGTGCTGTGCGCGACCGCCGGCACGGCTGGTCTGGATGCCACCCTGGCGGCCATCGACGCGGGCAAGACGATTGCCCTCGCCAACAAGGAAGTGCTGGTCATGGCCGGGGGGCTCGTGATGCGCGCCGCCCGGCGTCGCGGGGTCGCCATCCTGCCGGTGGACAGCGAGCACAACGCCATCCATCAATGCGTGCACGGACGGGACTCCGACGAGGTGCGGCGCCTCATCCTGACGGCCTCCGGCGGCCCGTTCCGCGATCGCCCGGCTGCGGATCTCGAGGCCGTGACGCCGCGCGAGGCGCTCGACCATCCCACGTGGCGGATGGGGCCGAAGATCACGGTCGACTCGGCGACGCTCATGAACAAGGGGCTCGAGGTGATCGAGGCGCGCTGGCTCTTCGGGGTGCCTGCGGACCGGATCGACGTCCTGGTGCATCCGCAGTCGATCGTTCACTCGCTCGTCGAGCTGCGCGACGGCTCGGTGATCGCTCAACTCGGCGTCACGGACATGCGCCTGCCGATTCAGTACGCCTTCTCCTACCCCGAACGGTGGGACGCGCCGCTGCCGGCGCTCGATCTCGCGCGCTGCGGCCGGCTGGACTTCGAGCGGCCCGACCTGGAGCGCTTCCCGTGCCTCGCGCTCGCCTACCGCGCCCTGCAAGGGCCCAGCGCGATGCCGATTATCCTGAACGCGGCCAACGAGCGGGCCGTCGAAGCGTTTCTCGAGCGGCGGCTGGGTTTCACGGCCATCCCGGCGGCTATCGAGCGGGCCCTCGACGCGGGGGAACGCCGGCTGGCCGGCGATGTGCGGACGCTCGCGGCGGTCCGGGAGGTCGACGCCTGGGCGCGCCAGTTTACAGACGAGTTGATCCGCGGGTTAGAATCAGGGCAGGAGTCGGCGCCGTAGGACGGCGCGGATTCCCGTAGGGTTGGCTGGGCGGCAATCGGAAGTCGGAGGCGGCGATTTTCGGCCCAACGGAGTGTTGCGTTGACGAGTCTGCTTGCGTTCATCTTCGTCATCGGCGTGCTGGTGTTCGTCCACGAGCTCGGGCACTACTTGGCCGCGCGCCGGGTCGGCGTGCGCGTTATCACCTTCTCGCTGGGCTTCGGCCCCAAGCTCCTCAAGACCCAGCGCGGCGACACCGAATTCTGCGTGAGCGCCGTTCCGCTGGGCGGCTACGTCCGGATGGCGGGCGAGAATCCGGACGATCGCCGCACCGGCCGGGACGACGAGTTCCTCTCCAAGACGAAGTGGGAGCGCTTTCAGATCCTCATCGCGGGACCGGCGATGAACGTGCTGCTCGCGATCGTCGTGATGACCGTGGTCCTGTACCAGGGGGCGGAGGTGCCCGCCTACGAGACCGAGCCGCCGGTGGTGGGCACGGTCGCCGAAGGCTCGGCCGCCGAGCGCGTCGGGATCCAGGCGGGCGACCGGGTGGTCAGCGTTGCGGGCCGTGTCGTCGAGACGTGGGAGGAGCTGTTTCGCGCCGTGCTGCCGCGTGCCGCGCGTGAAATCGAGGTGGTCGTCCGGAACGCGGGCGGCGAGCGCGTGCTGCGGGTCACGCCCGACAGCCAGACCGAGTTCGAGATGGGCGACCTGGGTATCGGCCCGGTGCTGCAGCCGCAGATTCGCAGCGTGACGCCCGGGGAGCCGGCCGAGGGGGCGGGCATTCAGGCCGGCGACGTGATCGAGGCGGTGGAGGGGGACGCGGTTGCGAGCGACGAGCTGGTGTCGCGGATCAACGCGCACGCGGAGCAGCCGCTGCGCCTGCAGGTGCGCCGCGGCCAGTCGCGCCGCGACATCGTCGTCACGCCGGCCCTCAAGGGCGACATCGGGCTGATCGGCGTCTCGATCAGCCCGTTCGAGGTGCGCACCATCGAGCCCGGATTCTTCGAGGCGTTCCAGCTCAGCCTCTCCCGCAACTACGAGTGGTCCGGTCTGATCTTCCAGACGCTCGTCGGCCTGTTCACCGCCGAGACCTCGCCGCGGCAGCTGGTCGGGCCGCTCGGCATCGCGCAGCTGTCGGGCGGCGCCGCCGAGATCGGGCTGGTCGCGCTCTTGAGCCTCATGTCGATGATCTCCCTGAACCTGGGGATCCTGAACCTGCTTCCGATTCCGGTGCTCGACGGCGGCCACATCGCCATCATGGCCATCGAGGGTGTGTCGCGGCGCGACTTCAGCCTGCGTGTCAAGGAGCGCATGCTGCTGGTCGGCTTCGTCGCGCTGATGATGCTGATGGTCACGGTCATCTACAACGACCTGATGCGCATCGCCTGGATCGAGAGCTTCATGCCCTGGCGGTAGCCGCCGGGGCGTGCCTGTCCCTGCCCGCGAACCCGGCCTCGCGAACCGGGGCTTCCGTCGCATGCCGCCGCTCACCCTGCTCCGCAAGGAGCTGCGTCCCGTCGCATCGCTCGCGGCGCCGGTCGTCGTCGCCGAGGTCGGCTGGGTGTCGATGCAGCTCGTCGACATCGGCATGGTGGGACGCCTCGGCCCCGAGGCCATCGGTGCGGTCGGCGTTGGCAGCGCGCTCTTCCTCGCGTTCGGCGTGTTCGGGATGGGCCTGCTGCTCGGTCTCGACACGCTCGTCGCGCAGGCCCACGGCGCCGGCGCCCGCAGCGAGTGCCGCCGCTGGCTGCGCCACGGCATCTGGCTCGCGCTGGGACTCGCGATTCCGATCGGCCTGACCGCCCGTGCGGTCGGCGCCACCCTGGACGCCTGGGGCTTCGATCCCCGCGTGCTGCCGCTGGTGCACGGCTACTTCGACATCGTCACGCTGAGCCTGCCGCCGCTGCTGCTGTACGCGGCCTTCCGGCGCTACCTGCAGGCCGTGACGCGGGTCACCCCGGTCATGGTCACGCTCGTCACGGCCAACGCGGTGAACGCCGTCGCGAACTGGGTGCTGGTGTTCGGCAACCTGGGCGCGCCGGCGCTCGGCGTGGAAGGGGCGGCCTGGGCTACCTGCATCTCCCGCGCCTACATGGCGGGCGTGCTGGCTGTGGTTGCCGCCCGCCAGGGGGGCGTGCTGCGCCCGCTGGCCGGAGTGCGGCTGCCCGGTTTCCGCCGGCTCCTGGCTCTCGGCTGGCCCGCTGCGACGCAGACCACGGCGGAATACGGGGCGTTCGCGGCGGTGACGCTCCTGGCGGCGCGTCTCGACCCGACGACCCTCGCGGCGCACCAGATCGTCGTCAACGTGTCGGGCCTGACGTTCATGGTGCCGCTCGGGATCTCCGCGGCGGGGGCGGTCCGCGTCGGTCACGCGGTCGGGCGGCGCGACGCGCCCGGGGCGTCCGCCGCGGGCTGGAGCACGATCGCGCTGGGCGCCGGCGTGATGACGGTGTCGGCGGCGGTCTTCCTCGCCGTGCCGCAGCTGATCCTGGGCGTCTTCACGCCGGACGCCGGGGTGGTCGGGATCGGCCTGACGCTCATCTTCGTCGCCGCGCTCTTCCAGATCTTCGACGGCCTGCAGGTGTCGGCGACCGGTGCGCTGCGCGGTCTCGGTGACACGCGCACGCCGATGCGGCTGAACCTGGCCGGGCACTGGATGTGCGGGCTGCCGATCGGCTACACGCTGTGCTTCGTGATCGGCTGGGGCGTCATCGGCCTCTGGATCGGCGTTCTGATCGGCCTCACCCTGATCGGCGCCCTGCTCGTGGTGATCTGGCGCCGGCGGGAGCGCGACCTGCCCCGGCTGCTGGCGTCCGTCCCGGCTGGCCGCCCGCGAGCGCCTGCTCGATCGCGTCCGCCAGACCGCACTCGTCGTGCGGCGCCGTCAGCGGCCAGCCGAGCGCCTTGAGCGGCTCGACGGCGTTGCCCATCACCACCGGTGCGCCGGCGAACTCCAGCATCTCACGATCGTTCAGGTTGTCGCCGACCGCCATGACAGCCTGCCGCTCGACGCCCAACCGTCGCGCCCAGGAAGCCAGCGCCGCGCCCTTCGAGCAGCCGCCTGCGGTGAGGTCCAGCAGGGAGAACTCGCGCTCGGGATACTCGGTCAGCGTAATGGCCAGCTCGCCGGCCACCGGCAGGCGGCGCACGTCGGCCGCCAGGGCGCGCATGTCGCCGACGCCGCCGGTGTACGAGACCTGCACCGGATCGTCCGTCAGCGCGGCCTCGATCGGCTCGGCGCGGGTCATGAACGCCCGGTTCCGCTCGTAGTACCACGCGCGCTGGGGATGACGCCAGTCGATGCCGTCGTACGTGTACTGCCGCGCGTCGGGCCGGTCGAAGATCACCGCGACGCCCTGCTGCCGCGGACGCAGCGCGGCCAGAACGGCGTGCGCGGTCGCGCGCGGCAGCAGCCTGCTCGCGAGCGTCTCGCCGCCGATCGTCTTGGTCAGCGCCCCGTTGCTGACGATGAGAACGATGTCGTCGGCAAGCTCGGCGGCCGTCGGCGCAGCGTGGTGAAAGGCGCGCCCGGTTGCCAGCACGACGTGGAGGCCGGCGTCGATCGCCCGCCGCACGGCCCGGCGGTTGCGTGCCGGCAGGTTGCCGCGGCCGTCGAGCAGGGTGCCGTCGATGTCGACGGCGATCAGGCGGATCGACACGAGCTGCCAGGTCCAGGCGGCCTACGAAGGGGTGGCCTTCCGCGCGTAGTTGCGTTCGACGTACTCGTCGACGAGCGCGCGGAAGGCCGCTGCGAGCTGGGCGTACGAGCCACGCAGCGTGCGCGCGTGACGTCCGTCGATGTACACGGGGCAGGTCGGGGCCTCACCGGTGCCCGGCAGGCTGATGCCGATGTTGGCGGCCTTGGACTCGCCCGGACCGTTCACGACGCAACCCATGACGGCGACGGTCATCTCCTCGACACCGTCGTACACCGTCTTCCACTGCGGCATCATGCCGCGCACGTAGTCCTGGCTCCGCTCGGCCAGCTCCTGGAACGTGCTGCTCGTCGTCCGGCCGCAGCCCGGACAGGCGGTGACGCTCGGCGCGAACGAGCGGAGCCCCAGGGCCTGCAGCAGCTCGCAGGCGGCGGTGACCTCGTCGCGCCGATCGCCGCCGGGCCGGGGTGTGAGGGAGACGCGGATCGTGTCGCCGATACCCTCGTTCAGCAGCACGCCCATGGCCGCTGCCGACCACACCATGCCCTTGATTCCCATCCCGGCCTCGGTCAGCCCGAGGTGCAGCGGCTGCGAGGTCTGGCGGGCCAGCGCGCGGTACACGGCGATCAGGTCCCGCGGGCGCGACACCTTGCACGAGATGACGATCTGGCTCTCGCGCAGCCCGCAGTCGAGCGCGAGGGCCGTGGAATCGAGCGCGGAGATGATCATGCACTCGTTGATGATCTCCTCCGATGTCCTGCCGAGGTCGGCGTCGGTGTTCTCCTGCATCCTGGCCATGACGAGCTCCTGGTTCAGCGAGCCGCCGTTGACCCCGATGCGGACCGGCTTGCCGTGCTCGCGCGCCACGGCACAGATGGTCTGGAACTGCTCGTCGCGCCGCCGGCCGGTGCCGACGTTGCCCGGGTTGATGCGGTACTTGTCGAGCGCTGCCGCGCAGTCGGAATGACGCGTGAGCAGCAGGTGGCCGTTGTAGTGGAAGTCGCCGATCAGCGGCGCCGTGCAGCCGGCGTCGAGCATCCGCTGCTTGATCTCCGGTACCGCGCACGCCGCCTCGTCGCGGTCCACCGTGACGCGCACGAGCTCGGACCCGGCGTTGGCCAGATCCACGCACTGCGCTGCGGTTCCCGCGGCGTCGGCGGTGTCGGTCAGCGTCATCGACTGCACCGCCACCGCAGCCCCGCCGCCGATCTGCAGACCGCCCACGGGAACGCCCGTCGTGCGATGGAGGCGGACGTTCGTCATGCCTCCTGATGATAGCAGTTGGGTTCTATCCGTCGCCTCCTGCCACTTCCTCCAGAGACCGGCGCGCCGCGCGGACGGTCGCGTCGACGTCGCGCTCGGAATGCGCGGCCGACAGGAACCAGCCCTCGAACTGGGAGGGCGGAGGGTAGATCCCGCGCCGCAGCATCCCGCGGAAGAACGCCGCGTAAGCGGCCGTGTCGGACGCGGTCGCGGACGCGTAGTCGACGACGGGGCCGGCGCTGAAGAACGGCGTGAGGACCGAGCCGGCCACGTTGACCGTGAGCGGCACGCCGACCTCGCGCGCGGCGGTGCGGAACCCGTCCGCCAGGCGCTCGCCGAGCGCGGACAGGTTGCGGTAGAGCGTGGCGGACAGGTTGGAGAGCGCCCAGATGCCGGCGGTCATCGCCAGCGGATTGCCCGCCAGCGTCCCGGCCTGGTAGACGGGCCCGGCCGGCGCGACCTGGGCCATCAGATCGGCGCGCCCGCCGTAGGCCCCCACCGGCAGCCCGCCGCCGATGATCTTGCCCAGGCAGGTCAGGTCCGGGCGCACGCCGTAGACCGCCTGCGCGCCGCCCCGGCCGGCGCGGAAGCCGGAGATGACCTCGTCGAAGATGAGCAGGGCGCCGTGCTGGTCGCACACCTGCCGCAGGCCCTCGAGAAAGCCGGCTGCCGGCGGCACGACGCCCATGTTGCCGGCGATCGGCTCGACGATGACGGCCGCGATCGTGCCGCGGTGGCCGCGGCACAGGCGTTCGACGGAGGTGAGCTCGTTGTAGTCGGCAATCAGCGTATCGGCCGCCGTCCCCCGCGCCACGCCGGGGCTGGTGGGCACGCCGAGCGTCGTCGCGCCGGAGCCCGCCTGGACGAGGAACGCGTCGCTGTGGCCGTGGTAGCAACCGGCGAACTTGATGATCCGGTCGCGACCGGTGGCCGCGCGGGCAACGCGTACCGCGCTCATCGTCGCCTCGGTGCCCGAGTTCACGAACCGGACGCGCTCGATCGACACCACGAGGCGGACGACCAGCCGCGCCAGCTCCACCTCCTGCGCGGTTGGCGCACCGAAGCTGGTGCCGCGGCCCGCCGCGCCGCGCAGCGCGCGGACCAGGCCGGCCGGTGCATGCCCGTGAATGAGCGGTCCCCAGGACATCACGTAGTCGATGTAGGTCCGCCCGTCGACGTCCCGGATCCGCGCCCCCCGCGCCCGCTCGATGAACGGCGGCTCGCCGCCGACGGCGCCGAATGCGCGCACCGGGCTGTTGACGCCGCCCGGCAGAATGGCCTTGGCCCGCGTGAACAGCTTGCCCGATTCCGAGCGTCTGGGACGAGGCATGCGCGGAACGATATCACGGCGGATGCGGGGTCCGGAGCGGGCCGACCGGTCGCAGCCGTTCTCCGCGCAGGGCGCCGTGGAAGTCGACTTCCTGGACGTGCCGCCGGCCGGTCAGCCGGGGAGCCGGCGCGCGGCCTCGCGTGCGTAGTACGTGACGATGATGTCGGCGCCGGCGCGGCGGATTGCCGTCAGGCACTCCAGCATCGCGCGCTCCTCGTCGATCCAGCCGTTGCGCGCGGCGGCCTTGAGCATCGCGTACTCGCCGCTGACGTGGTACGCAGCCGTGGGGTAGCCCAGCTCGTGCTTGACGCGCGCGATCACGTCGAGATAGTGCAGCGCCGGCTTCACCATGACGATGTCGGCGCCTTCCTCGATATCGAGCTCCGTTTCCCGGATTGCCTCGTCGACGTTGGCCGGGTCCATCTGGTGCGTGCGCCGGTCGCCGAACGCCGGCGTGGAGTCGGCCGCGTCCCGGAACGGCCCGTAGTAGGCCGAGCAGTACTTGGCGGCGTACGACATGATGGCGATGTCCTCGAAGCCTTGGGCATCGAGCGCCTCGCGGATGGCCGCCACGCGGCCGTCCATCATGTCGGACGGGGCGACGATGTCCGCGCCGGCCTCGGCGTGCGAGACGGCGGCGCGCGCCAGCAGCCCGACGGTGGCGTCGTTCACGATCTCGTCGCCTTCGACGAGGCCGCAGTGGCCGTGGGAGGTGTACTCGCACAGGCAGACGTCGGTCACGACGAGCAGGTTCGGCACGTCGCGCTTGATCGCCCGGACCGCACTCTGGACGGGAGCGGTCGGGTCGCACGCCGCCGACCCGGTCTCGTCCTTCGCTTCCGGCAGTCCGAACAGCAGCACGGCGTTGATCCCTTCGCCGGCGGCCGCTTCCGCCTCCCGCACCGCCTCGTCGACCGACAACTGCGCGACGCCGGGCATCGACGGGACCTCGCGGCGCACCTCGCGGCCCGGGCAGACGAACAGGGGATAGACCAGCATGTCCCTCGTCAGCCGCGTTTCCCGTATCAGGTTGCGCATGGCCGGCGAGCGCCGCAGCCGCCGCAGCCGCCGGGTCAGGGTCGGGCCGCCCGCGGACTCGTCCGCGCGCGTCCGCTGGAGCGTGTCTGTAGGCACTGTCATGATCGGGTCCCCGCGAAGTGATCGGCGATGGCGTCCACCAGGGCCGGAATCGTATAGGTCGGCGGCATGATCCGGGTCTCGATCCCGAGCTGCTTCGCCGCGTCTGCCGTCACCGGGCCGATCGAGGCCACGCACGTGGTGCCGAGCAGATCGACGGCCGGTCCCGTGCCGAGGATCTCGACGAAGTTCCGCACGGTGGACGCGCTCGTGAACGTCACGACGTCGAGCTGCTGATCGAGCAGCAGCTTGTACGGGTCCGGCTCGCCGACGGAGTTGGTGTCGGCCAGGACGGTCCGGTACGCGGTGACTTCGGTGACGTCCGCCCCCGCTTCGCGCAGCGCGAGCGCGAGCACCTCGCGGGCCAGGTCCGCGCGCGGGAGCAGCACGCGCCGGCCGGCCAGATCGTCGTCCTGGCCGAGCGCGTCGAACACGGCCTCCGCGCGATGCTCGTCCGGCATCAGATCGACCTTGATGCCGTAGCGCTGGAGCCGCGCCGCCGTCGCCGGCCCGATGGCGCACAGTCGGACGCCGCTCAGGCTGCGGACGTCCCGCGGTCCTGCGAGCAACCGGCGCATGAACGACTCGACGCCGTTCACCGACGTCAGCACGATCCAGTCGAACGAGTCGACCGCGGCGCACGCCGCATCGAGCGGGCCGTAGTCGTCGGGCGGCACGATGCGGATGGTGGGGGCCTCGATCGGCTCGGCGCCGAGATCCGCGAGGCGATCCACGAGCTCCGCCGCCTGCTCCCGCGCGCGGGTGACCAGCACCCGCCGGCCGAACAGGGGGCGGCTTTCGAACCACTGCAGGCGCTCTCGAAGCCTCACGACCGGTCCGACCACGAGCACGCCCGAGCCGCGGCGCTGCGCATCGCGCACGACGTGCTGCAGCTCGCCCAGCGAGCCCCAGATGGTCCGCTGGCGGGGCGCGGTGCCGTGGATGATGAGGGCCGCCGGCTCGGACGCCGAACGTCCGTGCGCCAGGAGATTGTCGATGATCGTCTCGAGCTGGATGCCGCCGGCGTAGCTGACGACCGTTCCGCCCAGGGGCGCGACGTGCGCCCAGTTCACGTCGGGCGTGCTCTCGGTCTGGCCTTCGTGCCCGCGTATGAACACCAGCACGTCGCCCGCGCCGGGGTAGGTGAGCGGGATCCCCGCGCAGCAGGAGCTGCCGATGGCGTGCGGAATGCCCGGCACGATCTCGAACGGCACCCCCTGGCCCCGCAGGAATGCCGCCTCCTTGCCGCCGCTGTCGAAGAGGAACGGGTCGCCCCACTTGAGCCGCACCACAGTCTTCCCCTCGCGCGCCTTCTCCATGAGCAGGTAGCCGATCGCGTCGTGCTCGAGCGGCTGCGGCATCGCTGTCCCCACGTCGATACGTTCCGCGTCCGGGCGGACTGCCCGCAGTTGCCGGTGATGCACGCGGTGGTCGTACACGACGACGTCGGCCGCACTGAGGCAGCGCTGACCGCGGACGCTGATCAACGTCGGGTCGCCCGGTCCGGCTCCGATCAGATAGACGCACCCGGTCTTCATCGACGATGTCGGTCCAGGATCGCGGCCGCGCCGTCCGCCAGCAGCTGTCCGGCAACCCGTTCTCCCAGCGCCGCCGCGGCGCTGGCCGGTGCCCGGTCGCGCCGCCGCAACAGCTGCGCCCCGTCGAGGGAGGCCACGACGGCCTCGAGCGTCAGGCTGCCGGCGTCCGGGGTGGCGATGGCACCGAGGGGCACGCGGCAGTCTCCCTCCAGTGCGCGGACCAGCGACCGCTCGGCTTCCAGGGCCGCCAGGGTGTCGCTGTCCCCGACCGCTGCCAGTATGGCCGCGGTGTCGCGATCCTCCTCGCGCGCCTCCACCGCGACGATACCCTGTCCCGGCGCCGGCACGCACTCGGCCGCCTCGAGCCGGGCGGAGATGCGTCCGGCCAGACCGAGTCGGATCAGTCCGGCGGCGGCCAGCACCAGCAGATCGTACTCGCCGGCGTCGAGCTTGCGAAGGCGGGTGTCGACGTTGCCGCGAATCGACTCGAACGAGGCGGTCGGGAACGCACGCGACAGCTGCGCGATGCGGCGAACGCTCCCCGTGCCGACCCGTGGCGCCGGTCCGCGCGCCGCCACCAGCGGCGCGGCCCCCTCGTGGGGGGGGGCGGCATGCTGCGCCGCCGCCACGAGGGCATCCCGCGGGTCTTCGCGCGGCAGGGTCGCGCCGATCACTAGGCCGGGCGGCAGCTCGGCCGGCAGGTCTTTCGCGCTGTGCACGGCCAAGTCTGTCGCCCCGCGCAGCAGGGCGTCCTCGATTTCCTTGACGAACAGCCGCTTGCCGCCAATGGCCGCGAGGGCGCGCGTGGCCAGACGGTCGCCGGTGGTCTTGATGACGACCGGCTCGCACGCCGGCCCGCCCGCCTGCTCGATCGCTCGTCCGACGGCCCGCGCCTGCCACAGCGCCAGCGGGCTGCCCCGCGTCCCGATCCGCAGCGCCTTCAACGCTCGCGGCCCCGCGTCGAAGCAATCATCCGGTCGGAGACGCGGCTGCGCGCGGCCGCGTTGGTGTCGTCCTCGTCGTCCGCGAGCTTGAACAGGTGGTTCAACGCCTCGGTATAGGCGGCCACGGTCTCCTCGTCGGTAGTCGCCTTCAGGCGCTGGGTCGGCGCGGACAGCAGCTTCTCGACCAGCAGCCGAGTCACCTCGTCGACGCGCGCCCGCGCGACGGGTGGCAGGCCGGCGAGCTTCGGCTCGAGACGCGCCAGCTCCGACCGGCGCACGGCCTCGAAGCGTTCGCGGAGGGCGACGACCGTCGGCGTGGCTGCGCGCGAGCGCAGCCACGCCATGAACCTCTCGACCTCGGCATCGAGCATCAGCTCGGCGAGATCGACCTGGGACTGGCGCCGCGCCAGGTTCTCCTGCACGATCGTGCGCAGGTCGTCGATGTTGTACAGGAACACCTGCTCGATCCGGCCGGCTGCCGGATCGATGTCGCGCGGCACCCCCAGGTCGATGACGAACAGCGGGCGGTCGCGCCGCGGCTTCATGGCAATCTCGACGTCGGCGCGGGTGATGATGGGCGCGGTCGAGCCGGTTGCCGTCACCACGATGTCGCAGGACGTCAGCTCCCTTCTGATCTGCTCCCACGGAACGGCCTCGCCCCCCACCCGCGCCGCCAGCGCCGCGGCATGGGATGCGGTGCGATTCGCCACGCCGATGCGGTGCACCTGCTGGGAGCGGAGATGGGTCGCCGTCAGCTCGGCCATCTCGCCGGCCCCCACGAGCAACGCCCGCAGGCTGTCGAGCTTGCCGAAGATCTTGCGCGCGAGCGAGATCGACGCATAGCCGACCGATACGGCGCCCTCGCCAAGCCCGGTCTCGGAGCGCACGCGCTTGCCGGCCCCGAACGACCAGTGGAACAGCCGGTTGAAGAAGACGCCGGTATAGTGCTGCTCCGACGCGATCGTGAACGCGTCCTTGACCTGCCCCAGTATCTGCGGCTCGCCCACGACCAGCGAGTCGAGGCCGGCCGCCACGCGGAACAGGTGGCGGGCGACATCGGTATCGGTCCGGACATACAGATGGGGTGCGATCTCGGACTCCGGGATGTCGTGGAACGTGCTCATGAAGGCGGTGAGCGTCCGGCGCATGCGCTGCGGATCGTCACAGATCGCGTAGATCTCGGAGCGGTTGCACGTCGACAGGACGACCACCTCGCTCAGTCCGGGAAGCTGGGCGAGATCCGCGAGCGCATCGGCCACGCCCTGCCGCGTGAAGTCGATCCGCTCGCGCAAGTCGATCGGCGTGCTGTGGTGGCTGGCGCCGAGCAGGAACAGGTTCATGAGCCTGGGGCAGATGCGGTTCGAACAACGCAGCCGGCGAGCCGTCAGTAGAAGTTGTGGCTCCGCGTCACGAAGTAGCCTATCGGCACGAAATTGAGCAGCATTACAGTGAAGCCGACCGCCGACAACACGGCGGTCCGCCGCCCGCTCCAGCCGATGGAGCGCCGGGCGTACAGGGCGAACGAATAGACCACCCACATCAGGATTACGATGAAGATCTTGGGGTCGAACAGCGACATCGCCTGCACACGCGGATCCACGGCGCCCGCCTGCACCTGCAGCAGCCAGATCGCGCCGACCGCCAGCCCGAGCGTCAGGAACAGCCACCCGACCGTGATCGCCCGCCCGTTCATGACGTCGAGCACGTGCAGCGAGGGAAGCCGCGAATAGAAGAAGCCCAGGTGTTTCGCCTTCAGCTCCTTGAACAGGAGCACGTAGGTGATGCCGATCACGCACGCGAGGGCGAAGCTGGCGTAGGCGAACAGCAGCGACAGCACGTGGACGGCGAACCACGGGCTGTCGAGCACCGGCGGCCGGGCCGCCACCGTGTTCGTCACCGCCGGAATCGCCTGCAGCATCGCCATGGGCGGCACGATGAACACGCCCATCGCCCGCTCGTTGGTCATGGTCTCCGTGTACAGGTACGCCAGCGCCAGCAGGCAGACGAACGCCGAAATGGCCCCAGTCGTGCCGACGACCGGGAGGTGTCCGACCTGCCTCGTCTGCATGCCGATGACGAAGGCGTGCGCCAGCGCGCCGCACACGAGCACCAGCGTGGCGAAGCGTCCCGCCGTATCGCTACGCCGCGCGAAGTAGGTCGCGTAGGCAGCGGCGGCGGCCAGGTACAGCGCCAGGGGGACGGAGGTCACGTGGAATGTCCGGGGCTAGCCGGTCGGTGCGTAGTAGCCCTGCTTGGTGCGGGCCGTGGCTCGTTCCCGGTCCACGCGCACCACGGTCCGGCGCCACTGGCCGTTGCGCAACGGATTCGCGGAGACGTACCCGACACTGTACTGGCTCGACAGCTCGTCCGAAATCTGCTCGTAGATCGCCGGCAGATCGTGCACGTCGTCGGGGAAGAACGATCGTCCGCCGGTCTCGTAGGCCAGCTGTCGCAGCACGAAGTCGGCCTCCCGGAATCCCGACCGCCGGTCGTCGTCGTCCTGCAGCCCGATGGTGTAAATGGCCGTCTCCGACCGCTTGGCCAGCTCGAGCACCTCCTCGAACGAGAGCAGGCTCGAGGTGTCCTCGCCGTCCGAGAGCACGATGATCGCTTGGCGCCGCACTTCCGCCATCCGCAACGGTGCCTTGCTCATACCCTTGAGCGAGATGTAGAGGGCGTTGTACAGCGAGGTCGATCCGCCGGCGGACGTCCGCCGGATGGCGCGCCCGAGGTGATCGAGGTCGTTGGTGAATGCCTGCAGGATCTCGACCCTGCTGTCGAAGTCGATGATCTCCGCCAGATCCTCCGGCTTCAGCCGCTGCGCGAAGCCGATCGCGGCTTCCTGCGCTGTCCGCATCCGCTCATCCATGCTCGCGCTGGTGTCCATCAGGAGCGACAGGGCGATCGGCAGCTGCGAGCGGTTGAAGAAGGTGATCTCCTGTTGCACGCTGTCTTCGTAGACCGCGAAGTCGCCCCGGTCCAGGTCGGTGATGAACCGGTTGTCGGTGTCCGTCACCGTGACGTTGAGCGAGACCACGTCCACCCCGGCGCGGAACGACGGCAACAGCGTGGGGTCGTCCTGTTGCGGTTGCCGGCCGCTCACGAGGACCACGCCGGCTGTCGTCATCAACGCGGCGAGGCAAAATGCAGAAAGTCGCATCGGCTAGCGGGCCTCCGGCACCGGAGTGTCCCGTACGTCCACGCCGTCGCGGGCGACGCGCACCTCGACGTCTCGCGGCGGGATGAGCGTGGCGGGTCGGGAGTAGACGACCAGGTACTGATTCAACAGTTCGGCGGCAACCGCCTGCAGCGTCGCTTCCGCCGCCATGCTCGCGAGCATGTCCCGGCGGCGGCCGCCGCCGGCGAGCGGGGCGCGGTTGAGCGCCAGGTCGCGGTCGAGCCGCCAGCGGGCGAACCCGCCGTCCCGCGCGACTCCGAAGCCGGGCGGGACGAAGCCGGGCGGCCCGAATCCGGGCGGGCCGGACCGTACCGGCCCGAATGCGATTTCGGACGAGGTGCGCGAACCTCGCCCGGTCAGCACGGCCATGTGCACGGTGACCCCCGCTTCCTCGATGTCGCGAATCAACGTCTTCGAATCGGCATGGCTGTGGTCGAGTCCCTCGGTGGCGAGCACGACCATGACGGGGCGCGCCGCGCCGCGTTTGACGAAGCCCCGGGTCGTTTCCGACATGGCGTCCAGCAGATAGGCCGCGGTTCTCGAGTAGGCGAAGATGCCCGCGGCACCCTGCCGGAGGCGGGCAACCTCGCGCGTGGACGGCACGAGGATCCGCGGGCGCCCGCCGAAGCTGATGATCGCAATCTCGCTCTCCGGGTGGAGCGCGTCGACGAACGCGTTGACGCCGTTCCGGAAATTGGAGGCGGCGCCGAGCGCCGCCTCGCTGGTGTCGACCAGCAGCGCGATTTGCCGCGGCCGCGTGTCGCGTGCCGCCCGCAGCACCTCGCGCGCCGCACCGTCCTCGCGGACCTCGAAATCCCGGGGTTGCAAGCCCGGGACGGGAGCGCCGTCGCCATCCACGACGCTGACCACCAGGCTGCGCTCGGCGGGTTGCGCGCCGCCCGTGCCGGCGGCGGAAAGCAGGGCCGCGAGAGTCGTACAGACAACCAGTGCGGCACGAGTATCCAGCATAGTCCCCTCTCCCGGAGTATAGGCCTCGGCCGCGGACCCGGTCAAGACGGAAACTCATTGCAAATATTGGAGTTGTGAGAACCGTTCGAGATCGCGGCCAGCCGGCGGCTACCTTGACACCCCCTTGGGCGCATGCTATAAACAGCGCGGTTTTCGGTCCACATTTCACGCCATCCGTCATGATCAGCCTACATGGCGCGGGCTGAGTTCTCCGGCGAGCCAGGGCGAGGAAGGTTGCGATCGATGTCTCGTCGGGCGGGAGCGACCGGGTGGGGCCTGTCGATCCCACAGTAGCCATGTTGGACGTATATATTCCGGTTTTCCTGTTCATCCTGGTCGCGCTCGGTTTCGCGATCTTCACGTTGATGGTGGCCGGCCTGGTGCATCCGCGCCGCTACAACCGGGTGAAGCTCCAGGCGTACGAGTGCGGCATCGAGCCGCTAACCGACGCCCGCGACCGGTACAGCGTGCGCTACTACCTCGTGGCCATGCTGTTCGTCATCTTCGATGTCGAGACCGTGTTCATGTTCCCGTGGGCGGTGATCATGGACGAGCTGGCGCTCTTCGGCCTCATCGAGATGCTGGTCTTCCTGTTCATCCTGGTGGTGGGCTATGTGTATGCCTGGCGCAAGGGCGCCCTGGACTGGACATGATGGCGGACGATACGAAACGCGACGCTGACCAGCCGGGCCGCACGCCGGACAAGTCCCCGCCGCCGGCGCCGAGGAAGGCCCCGGCCGGGCCGGCGGCCTCGTCGGCGAAGGCCGCAGTCCCTGCGAAGGCCGCCGCTGCACCGCGGCCGAAGCCGGCGGCGAAGGCTCCGCCGGAACCGCCCAAGGGGCCGGCCGACCCCGAGCCTCCCGCCGATCTCGAGGCTCCCGTCGTCGTGCAGGCCCTGCAGGCCGGGGTGCCCGGGGCGGTCGCGCAGGTGACGTATTGGGTCGGCGACTGGTCGGTCATCGTGCCGGCCGAGCGGCTGCTGGACGTCGTGCGTTTCCTGCGCACCGATGCCGCGGCCGACTTCGACTACTGCTCCGACGTCACCGCCACCGACTGGCCGCCCCGGCAGCAGCGGTTCGACGTCATCTACTGTCTCTACTCGACCCGCCTGCGGCACCGGCTGCGCGTCAAGGTACGTGCGGCCGAGGGCGAGCCGGTGCCGTCCGTCACGGAGATCTGGCCCGCGGCCAACTGGCTCGAGCGCGAGGTGTACGACCAGTTCGGCGTGAACATCGTCAACCATCCGGACCTGCGCCGGATCCTGATGCCTGACGAGTGGCAGGGCCACCCCCAGCGCAAGGACTACCCGCTGGAGGGCCCGGGCGAGTTCCTGATGGAGAACCCGCAGGATTGGCTGCGCCTGTGGAATCTGCCGGATGAGGCGGAGATCGAATAGCGTGTGGGGCGACGATGACGATTGAGGCGCCACGGCGTGTCGGTCAGGCCTTCGATACCGACGAGCTCGTTCTGAACATGGGGCCGCAACACCCCAGCACGCATGGCGTGCTGCGGATCGTGCTGCGTCTCGACGGCGAGCGTGTGATCGACGCCGACTGCGTAATCGGCTACATCCATCGCGGGGTGGAGAAGCTCTGCGAGAACCGCGACTGGACGCAGATCGTGCTGCTGACCGACCGCATGGACTACGTCGCGGCGGCGACCAGCAATCTCGGCTACGTCGAGACGGTCGAGAAGCTGATGCAGGTCGAGGTCCCGCGCCGCGCCCGCTATATCCGCACGATCCTGGCCGAGCTGCAGCGCATCGCGAGCCACTGCCTGTGGCTGGGGACGCACGCGATGGACATCGGGGCGATGACGGTGCTCCTCTACTCGTTCCGGGAACGCGAGCACGTGCTGGATCTGTTCGAGGAGTACTGCGGCGCACGCCTGACCTACAACGCGATGCGCATCGGCGGCTTGCCGCTGGACATACCGACGGGCTGGGACAAGAAGGTCACCGCGTTCTGCGACCTGATGGAGCCCAAGCTCGACGAGTACGAGGAGCTGCTGACGAACAACCGGATCTGGGTCGGCCGCACCCGCGACATCGGCGTGATCTCGGGTGAGGAGGCGACCGCGCTCGGGCTGTGTGGCCCGCCGTTGCGCGGCTCCGGCGTGTCGCGCGACGTGCGCAAGGACGAGCCGAACGCGGCGTACGACGAGTTCGATTTCGACATCCCGCTCGGTACCCGCGGCGACACGTACGACCGGTATCTCATCCGGCTGGAGGAGTTCAAGCAGTCGATCCGCATCATCCGGCAGGCCGTTGAGGGGTTGCCCGAGGGGCCGATCATGGGTAAGGTCCCGCGGCTGCTCAAGCCGCCGGCCGGCGAGACCTACCACGCGGTGGAGTCGCCGAAGGGCGAGCTCGGCTACTTCATCGTCAGCGACGGCCGTTCCACGAACCCGTATCGCTTCCGGGTGCGGCCGCCGTCGTTCTGCAACCTGCAGGGGTTGCGCAGGTTGGTGCGAGGGCACCTGGTGGCCGACGTGGTGGCCCTGATCGGGACGATCGACATCGTGCTCGGCGAGGTGGACCGGTAGCTCATGCTGGATAAGTTCATCATTCCGCTGCTGCAGATCGCCGTGTTGCTGAACGCGGTGCTCGTGGCTGTCACCTTCACGGTTCTGATGGAGCGCAAGGTGATCGCCTGGGCGCAGGCGCGGCTCGGTCCGATGCGGGTCGGCCCCTACGGCATCCTGCAGGCGATCGTCGACCCGATCAAGCTGATCCTCAAGGAGGACATCACGCCCGCGGCCGCGGACAAGTGGGTCTTCACGATCGCGCCGATCATGAGCCTCGTACCGGCGCTGGTCGTGTTCTCGGTGGTGCCGTTCGGTGCGGACCCGCTCTACTACGTGGCCGACATCAACGTAGGGCTGCTGTTCGTCGTCTCGGTGACGTCGATCGGGGTATACGGCATCATCCTCGGCGGCTGGGCCTCGAACAGCAAGTACCCGCTGCTGGCCAGCCTGCGCGCCTCGGCGCAGTTGATCAGCTACGAGATTGCCATCACGATGACGCTGGTGAGCGTCATCGTGACGGCGGGCACGTTGAGCCTCGTCGGCATCGTCGAGGCGCAGCGCGAAGCGGGCGTCTGGTTCGGGTTCATACAGCCCGTGGCGTTCGTGCTGGTGTTCATCGGCGGCCTCGCGGAGACGAACCGGGTGCCGTTCGATCTGCCGGAGGCCGAGACGGAGCTGACCGGCGGGTTTCACACCGAGTACAGCGGGATGCGGTTCGCGCTGTTCTTCCTGGCGGAGTACGCGAACATCATCGTGATCTCGGCCATCGTCTCGATCATGTTCCTGGGCGGATGGATGCGTCCGTTCCCCAGCGTGGAAGCGCTGGCATTCCTCGATCTGATTCCCTCGTGGGTCTGGCTCGTCGGCAAGATCTTCCTGTTCCTGTACGTGTTCATCTGGATCCGCGCCACGTTGCCGCGCTACCGCTACGACCAGCTGATGCGGCTGGGATGGAAGGTCCTGATCCCGATTGCCATCGGAAATCTGGTCATCACCGGGGTCGTGAAGGTTCTGGTGTAACGCGGAGGACGTCATCAGCCGATGCTTGAAGCGGTCGTGTTCTACACGCTGGCGGTCTTGATTCTGGGGTTGGGGATTCTCGTGATCTCGGCCCGCAGCGCGGTGCACAGCGTGTTGTTTCTCGTGGTCAACTTTCTGCTCGTCGCCATCCTCTACGTGACGCTCGGCGCCCAGTTCGTGGCGGTCATCCAGGTGCTGGTGTACGCAGGGGGGATAGTCGTCCTGTACCTGTTCGTGGTGATGCTGGTGAGCCTCAAGCGGGAGCCGGAGCAACACAGCGACACGCGGCGGCTGGGCGTGACGGGCGCGGTGCTGGCGGGCGCCGTGCTGCTCGAGGTGATCGGGATCGTGGTCTCCGGCGCCGCGCGCGCGAACGCGCCGGCCGGAGCGCAGGGCGCCGGCATGCCGGCGAGAATCAGCGACCCGATGCTCAACACCGAGCAGGTTGGTTGGGTGCTCTACACCGAGTATCTCATCCCGTTCGAGGTGGCGTCGATGCTGCTGCTGGTCGCGATGATTGGCGCCATCGTGCTCGCGAAGAAGAATCTGTAGGTATCCGAAGGTGCTCGAAATCACACCGCTGCACTACACCGCCCTGTCGGCCGCGCTCTTCGTGATCGGCGTGATCGGCGTGCTCGTGCGACGCAACATCATCATCATCTTCATGTCGATCGAGCTGATTCTCAACGCGGTCAACATCAATCTGGTCGCGCTCTCGAACGAGCTCCAGAATCTGGTGGGGCAGGTGTTCGTGGTGTTCGTGATAGCGGTCGCGGCGGCCGAGGCCGCGGTGGGGCTCGGCATCATCATCGCGTTCTACCGCAACAAGGAGACCGTGAACATCGACGAGATGAGCTTGATGCGATGGTGACGGCGAACGCCTGAAGGTAATGGACTTTATCTGGCTCATTCCGATACTGCCCGGCATCGGGGCCGCGCTCAACGGGCTGCTCGGCGTACGCTACTTCGACAAGCGCACGGCGGCGTACGTGGCGTGCGGCACGATGGCGGCGTCGTTACTGCTCTCGGTCACGGCGTTTGCGCAGCTCCTCGGCCTTCCGGGCGAGGAGCGCTTCCACCAGGTGACCCTGGCCAGCTGGATTCCGCCCATTCCGCTCGAGACGGCGGGCGGCATCGGCTCGTTCGAGGTGCCCTGGGCGTTCACGCTCGATCCGCTGTCCGGGATGATGATTCTGGTCGTCACCGGCATCGGGCTCCTCATTCACGTGTACTCGGTGGCCTACATGGACCACGAGCCGCGCCCGGCCTACGCGCGGTTCTTCTGCTACCTCAACCTGTTCTGCTTCTTCATGCTGCTGCTCGTGCTCGGCAGCACCTTCCTGGTGATGTTCGTCGGGTGGGAGGGCGTCGGACTCTGCTCGTACCTGCTGATCGGCTTCTGGTACCACAAGCAGAGCGCAGCGGACGCAGGCAAGAAGGCGTTCATCGTCAACCGGGTCGGCGACTGGGGCTTCATTCTCGGCATCTTCCTGGTTTTCTTCACCTTCGGCACGCTCGACTTCCATGCGGTGGCGGAAATGGCCGCCGAGATGCCCGTCGAGGCGGGCGCCATGGGGGTCCTGTCGCTGATCTGCCTGTTGCTGTTCGTGGGCGCCGTCGGCAAGAGCGCGCAGATCCCGTTGTACGTCTGGCTGCCCGACGCCATGGAGGGCCCCACGCCGGTGTCCGCGCTGATTCACGCGGCCACGATGGTCACGGCGGGCGTCTACATGGTCGGGCGCAACGCCGTCCTGTTCTCGCACTCGCCGATGGTGATGGAGATCGTCGCCGTCATCGGCTTGGCCACGGCGATCATGGCCGCGACGATCGGGCTGGTGCAGACCGACATCAAGCGGGTGCTCGCCTATTCCACCGTATCGCAGCTCGGCTACATGTTCCTGGCGACCGGTGTCGGCGCGTTCGGCGCCGGCGCATTCCATCTGATGACCCACGCCTTCTTCAAGGCGCTGCTCTTCCTCGGCAGCGGATCGGTCATCCACGCCATGAACGAAGAGCAGGACATGCGGCGGATGGGCGGGCTCAAGCAGTACATGCCCGTGACGTTCGCCACCATGGGCATCGGCGCGCTGGCGATCGCGGGCGTCCCGCTGCTGTCCGGCTTCTTCAGCAAGGACGAAATTCTGTACCGCACGTTCCTGCACAACCGGCTGTTCTGGATGCTTGCGGTCGTGGCGGCCGGCATGACCGCCTTCTACATGTTCCGTCTCATCTTCATGACGTTCTACCAGGAGTACCGCGGCCCGGCCTGGGAAGACGGTCACGGCGATCACCCTGAAGGCGACGGCGGCCACCACGCGTGGCACGGTCCGCACGAGTCGCCGCGGCTGATGACCGTTCCGCTCATGGTCCTGGCGGTCGGCGCCGTCCTGGCCGGCTACGTCGGCATACCGGCGGCGCTGGGTGGCAGCAACGCCATCGAGCACTTCCTCGAGCCGAGCTTCGTGGCCCATGGCGGCGAGGGAGCGCACGGCGGGGAAGGGGCGCATGGAGAGGCGGCCCACCTCTCGCACGTGGGCGAGCTCGGCCTGATGGCCATCTCGGTGCTGATTGCCGGACTCGGCATCTTCCTCGCATACCGCAACTACATCCAGCGGCCGCAGACCGCCGACGAGTGGGCGCGGGGGTGCGCGGGACCGCATCGCGTGCTGACCAACAAGTACTACGTCGACGAGCTGTACGACGCCACGCTTGTGCGCGGCACGATGTCCGGCGCGCGCGGTCTCTGGCGGTTCGACGGCGCCGTGGTCGACGGCGCGGTGAACGGAACGGGCTGGACCACCGTCGCCTCGGCGCGGATCTCCCACTTGCTCGACAAGCACGTGGTCGACGGGCTCGTCAATCTGGTCGGCTGGATCTGCCAGGAGGGCAGCTACGGCTTCCGCCGGGTTCAGACCGGCCTAATCCAGAACTATGCGTTCGCCACGCTGGTTGGCGTGTTCGCCTTCGTGACCTGGTTCCTCGTCGGGCGCTGACCCGCATTCAAGACCATGAGCAACGCCGCCGGATTTCCCTTGCTGTCACTGATTCTCTTCACCCCGCTGGTCGGTGTGGTGCTCGTGCTGCTGACGGACGGGCGGCAGGAGGACCGGATCCGGTGGATCGCCAACGCAACCACCGGCGCCGGCTTCCTCGTCTCGCTCCCGCTGTGGTTCTGGTACGACACGCAGGATGCCGGCTGGCAGTTCGCCGAGCGCCTCGCCTGGATTCCCTCGATCGGGGCCGATTACTTCCTGGGCGTGGACGGCTTCAGCGCGCTGTTGATCCTGTTGACGACGCTGATGGGCGTCATCGCGGTGCTGTCGTCGTGGACGGCCATCACCGTCCGGGTGAAGGAATACTACGTCTTCCTGCTGGCGCTGCAGACGGGCATGCTGGGCGCGTTCATGGCGCTCGACTTCCTGCTGTTCTTCCTGTTCTGGGAAGTGATGCTCGTGCCGATGTACTTCCTGATCGGGATCTGGGGCAGCGACCGGCGGCTGTACTCGGCCATCAAGTTCTTCCTGTTCACGCTCGTCGGCAGTGTCGTGATGCTGCTGGGGATTCTGGCGGTCTACTTCTACAACTACAGCGTGACCGGGGTGTACACCTTCGACATCACCCAGTTCCACCAGCTCAACATCCCGTTCGGCCTGCAGTGGTGGATCTTCCTTGCCTTCTTCCTCGGGTTCGCGGTCAAGGTCCCGATGTTCCCGTTCCACACCTGGCTGCCGGACGCCCACACGTCCGCGCCGACGGCCGGTTCGGTCATTCTGGCGGCCGTGCTGCTGAAGATGGGCACGTACGGGTTCATCCGGTTCAGCCTGCCGATCCTGCCGGAGGCCACCGCGGCGTTCGTGCCAATGGTCGCCTGGTTGTCGATCATCGGCATCGTCTACGGCGCGCTGGTCGCGCTGGCGCAGAAGGACTGGAAGCGGCTCGTGGCCTACTCGAGCGTCAGCCACATGGGTATGGTGATGCTCGGCATGTTCGCCTTGACGCCGGTCGGGATAACCGGCAGCATCGTGCAGCAGCTGAACCACGGCATCTCCACGGGCGCCCTCTTCCTGATCGTGGGCATCGTCTACGAGCGCCGCCACACGCGGGAGATCGCGGAGTACGGGGGGCTGTCGAAAGTGATGCCGGTCTACGCGGCGATCTTCCTGGTGATGACGATGTCGTCGATCGGGTTGCCGACGCTCAACGGCTTCATCGGCGAGGTTCTGATCCTGCAGGGCATCTTCGTGGTCAGCAAGTTCTGGGCGTTCGTGGCCGCGAGCGGCATCGTGCTCGGCGCTGCCTACATGCTCTGGCTGTATCAGCGGACGATGTTCGGCAACGTGACCAATCCGAAGAACGAGGGGCTGCCCGATCTCAGCATGCGCGAGATCTGGACGTTCGTGCCGCTCCTCGTCCTGGCCGTCTGGATCGGCCTGTATCCGAAGCCGTTCCTCGACCGCCTGGAGACGTCGGTGGACAACGTGATGGTGCGCGTGAACAGCGACTACACGCCCCGGCTGGCGGCCGGCGAGCGTGAGGTGCCGTCATCAGGCAGCGACGGCGCGCAGGCGCCGATTCGTGGAGGCGCCAGGTAGATGGCGGCACTCGGTTTCTCGCCCAACGATTTCTACTACCTCCTCCCCGAGCTGATCCTCACGGCCGGGGCGCTGCTGTTGCTGCTCGTCAACGTCATCGGTCCCCGGCGGGATGGCCTTCTGTTCGGCCTCTCGCTGGGCACCCTGGCCGTCAGCGCCCTGGTGCTGCTGTCGTTCGCCGGGGTCGATGTCGTCGTGTCCCGGGGGCTGCTGGCGATCGACGGGTTCGCCCTGTTCTTTAAGCTGATCTTCCTCCTGTCGGCCGGGCTGACGCTCATGATGTCGGCGCAGTACCTGCGCGTGGAGGGCGTGCGGCCCGGCGAGTACTACTTCCTCATCCTGTGCGCGACGCTCGGGATGATGTTCATGGCCAGCGGCATCGATCTCATCACGCTGTTCATCGGACTGGAGACGATGGCCGTCGCGTTCTACATCCTGGCCGGCTACCTGAAGCCGAGTCACCGGTCGAACGAGGCGGCCGTCAAGTATTTCCTGCTCGGCGCGTTCTCGCTGGGCATTCTGCTGTACGGGATGTCGATCGTCTACGGCGTGACGGGCTCCACCCGGCTGGACGAGATCGCTGTGGCGCTGGCCGCGCAGGACCGCAGCCTCATGCTGAGCCTGGGGATGATTCTCCTGGCAGCCGGCATGGGGTTCAAGATCGCGGCCGTGCCGTTCCACATGTGGGCGCCCGACGTGTACGAAGGTGCGCCGACGCCGGTGACGGCGTTCCTGTCGGTCGGGTCGAAGGCCGCTTCGTTCGCGATGCTGCTGCGCATCTTCTTCGAGGGGTTGGCGGCGCTGACCCCCGACTGGCAGGTGGTGTTCGCCTTCCTCGCCGTCGTGACGATGACGGTAGGCAACATCGCGGCGATCACGCAGAGCAACATGAAGCGGATGCTCGCCTACTCGTCGATTGCGCACGCCGGCTACGTGCTGATCGCGGTCGTGGCGGCCACCGAGCGCGGCGTCGTGGCGGCGCTGGTCTACCTCTGGGTCTACATGTTCACGCAGTTGGGCGCATTCGCGGTCATTACGATGCTGCGGCGGCGCGACGTGGTCGGCGACGAGCTCAAGGACATGAGCGGCCTGTTCGTGCGCAGCCCGATTGCGGCGGTCGCGATGCTGCTGTTCATGCTGTCGCTGGGGGGCATCCCGCCAACCGCCGGATTCATGGGCAAGATGTGGGTCTTCGGCGCGGCGATCGATCAGGGGTTCATCTGGCTCGCCGTGGTCGGCGTGGCGAACAGCGCGATCTCGCTCTACTACTATCTCCGCGTGGTCGTGTTCATGTTCTTCAAAGAGGAGACGACCGGCTCGGAGATCACCTTCGGTCCGGCTATGGCGACCGCCTTGGCCGTCGGTGTGGTCGGCACGATCCTCTTCGGCATCTATCCCCAGTTGCTGTTCGACCAGGCCCAGAACGCGGCCGCGCTGTTCGGGTCGGAGGCCTCGTCGGCGCTGCTCCGCTAGCAGTCCGTGGTGCTAGCACTAGTCCCGAGGGTTACTCGTTGAGGGCCGGCTGGGGCGGGTAGACGCGACGCCCCGATGTCGCCGGGGCGGCCGCCAAGAGATCCGGCCGTTCGCGCCAACCGCCGTGGCGGGCGCGTCAGTTCCGGGCGGGTGGCTGGACCTGCTTCAGCGCCTCGTCGATGAGCGCCTGGTTGTCGGCCGGGGAGAGATTGCGGCGGATCAGCTTCGAGGCGATCATGATCGATACATCGACCGCCTCCCGGCGGATCTGGGTCAGCGCGCGATCCCGCTCCTGCTGGATCTGACGCCCGGTGTTCTCGACGATCGACTGCGCCTCCTGCTGCGCTTGCCGGCGCAGATCCTCACGGAGCTTCGCCGCGTCCGAACGTGCCTCCGAGACGATGGCATCGGCCACGCCGCGCGCCTTGCCGATGATAGCTTCCGATTCCCGCTGGACCTGCTCGAGCTCCTTCCGTGCCCGGTCCGCGTCATCCAGCGACTTGCGGATGCCGGCCTGGCGTTCGTCGAGGGCCGCCAGCAGCGGGCCCCAGGCGTACCGCTTCAACATATACAGCAGGACCAGGAATACGAGGATGGTCCAGACGAACAGCCCGGGGTCGGGTTGGACGAGCGCGTTGTCCATGGTGCCTTCGTTCCTACGCGAGGATCAGGATGAGAAAGATGAAGACCTCGGCCAGGATTGCCACTCCTTCGAGCAGAAACAGCGGCAGGTTGATGGCGCCCGTGATCTGGGCGGCCGCGTTCGGCTGGCGGGCAATTCCCTCGGCGGCAGCTGCGGCGAACCGGCCGATGCCCAATCCCGCGCCGATGACGACCAGTCCGAGCCCAATCGCGGCGCCGAAATAGTGCAGAACTTCCATGCAGGTAACCTCCGTCTTGCTGGTTGTCTAGTGGTGCACGTTGATGGCCATGCCGATGAACACGGCCGACAGTAGCGTGAAGACGTACGCCTGAACGAGGACGACGATCATCTCGAGACCGTTGATGCCGACGGCCAGCGGGACGGAGACGAACAATCCGACGCCGATGCCGGCCAGGGTGCTTCCGAACTCTTGGGCGAACAGGAACACGAACGAGAGAATGGCGAGAATCGCGATGTGGCCGCCGGTCATGTTGGCGGCCAGCCGCATCGTCAGGGCGAACGGCTTGACGAACATGCCCATGATCTCGATCGGGATCAGCAGAATGTAGACCGGCCAGGCCAGGCCGTGGGGCACCAGGTTCTTCCAGTGCTGGACGAAACCGTGGGCCAGCGTGCCGGCGATGACGATCGCGAAGAACGTAATCGTGGCGAGCGCGGCCGTGACGTTGTAGTTGGCCGTGGCGGTCGTGCCGCCGTGAATGATGTTCTTGACGACGGAGTGCTCGCCGGTGTGCAGCAACGTGTGGTCGATCAGCCCGAGCACCTCGAAGATCGGAATCAATCCGATCACGTTCGCGCTCAGGATGAAGAAGAAGAAGGTGAGGATCAGCGGCGCCCACGTCCGGACGTACTTCGCGCCCACGTTGGGGAGGACGATCGAGTCCCGGATGAACTCGACGACGAACTCCAGGGCGTTCATGAAGCCGCTGGGGACGAGCCGCTCCTGCTGCAGATAGCGCCGGACCGTCGTCGTGACCAGCAGGAAGACCGCCGTCGCGACCAGCAGCAGCATGAAGACGTGCTTCGATATCGAGAAGTCGATGCCGAAGACGTCCGGCAGGTGCAGGATCGGGTGATCGGGCGAGCTGTTCGTGACGTGGTCGATGATCACCTGACCGGCATCGAATCCGCCTTCGCCAAGCTCGGCCGCGTGATCGACGGCGTGGTCGGTAGCGTGATCGGTCGGTTGGGCGTGGTGCGGTTGTGGCATGTCTTCGAAGCAGGTTGAATCCAGAGTGTATCGAGTCCGTCGTTCGGATAGCGCGCGGTGTCAGCCTGCGAACAACCGTTGCAGATGTATCGCCTCGGCGAGATGCAGCACCACGAACGCGGCGGTGAAGCTTCCGGCGAACCAGATCGCGTCGAGCGAGAGCATGCTGACGGCCCCGGTCATGTACAGCCCGAACACCACCAGCTTTGCCAGGAACGCACGCACCATCAGGCGCGTCAGCAGTTCCGGACTCCTCTTGTACGTGCGGTCCATCAACACCAGCGAACCGACGCCGACGACGACCGGACCGGCCATGCCCAGCAGCACTTCAAGCGCCGCGCCGGGCACCAGCGCCGCGGCGACCGCGCCGGCCGCTATGACGAGCGCGACCGCAACCCATATGCCCCTCATCGGTCACGATTTCAGGACCGCCTTCGCCAACTCGTAGAAGCCGACCAGCAGCCCGACCAGCAACCCGGCGAGCAGGCCCCACGGCTCCGTCTGCAGCCAGCGGTCGAGTAGATGCCCCGCACCGCCGAGCAGGAGAATCGCACCGATCAGCGAGTAGCTGGCCGTCGCTGCCGGTCCTGCTCTGCGGATATTGTCTTGCAGTTGCTGCAGGGAGCGCGCCAGAAACGGATCTTGCTCGTAGGGCATGTGAGACTCAGGCCCAGAGCAGGTCGCCTATGGCTGCTCCGGCGCGATCCAGAGCGCTTGGACACGGCGCCGTTTCCCGAGGCGGAACAAAACGAGCAAATGATAACAAACGCACCTGCTACCGGCAACTCGGCAACCGCCGGCCGCCGGCACCGCGCGTCCATCGTTGGAGTCAGGGCGGCGGCGTTACGGCGACCCGTATACTCCCGCCATGATCATCACGCAGGTCGATGCGTTCGCGGACACGCTGTTCAGCGGCAACCCGGCGGCGGTCTGCCTGCTGGAGGGGCCGCGCGACGCCGCCTGGATGCAGTCCGTGGCGGGCGAAATGAACCTGTCGGAGACCGCGTTCCTGCGGCGGCGGTCGGACGGCGCATTCGATCTTCGCTGGTTCACTCCGACCGTGGAGGTGGACCTTTGTGGACATGCGACGCTGGCGGCCGCGCACGCGCTCTGGGAGCAGGGCGTGTGCGTGCCCCCGGGCGAGCTCCGGTTCCACACGCGGTCCGGGCTGCTGACCGCGCGCCGTTGCGACAACTGGATCCAGCTCGATTTCCCGGCCGACCCGGCCCGCCCGGTCGCGCCGCCCCACGGGCTGTTCGAGGCGCTCGGCGCGGAGCCCCGCTATCTGGGGCGCGGCCGCTTCGACTACCTGGTCGAGCTCGAGTCCGAAGCCGTGGTGCGCGGATTGCGTCCCGACCTCCACCGCCTCCGGGCGGTGGACACGCGCGGCTTCGATTTCGTCTCGCGCTTCTTCGCGCCGTCCTCGGGCGTGGACGAGGATCCGGTCACCGGCTCGGCGCACTGCTGTCTGGGTCCGTACTGGCGGCGGCAGATGGACAGGGACGAGTTCACCGCGTATCAGGCCTCGTCCCGCGGCGGCGTGGTGCGCGTGCGCGTTGGCGGCGACCGGGTGCTGTTGCTGGGGCGGGCGGTGACGGTGTTCAGGGCCGAGTTTGCCAGTCCGCAGTGAAAGCCCCGCTGCTCGGTGCGACAAGGGTTCCACCGCGGACTGTTACCGCACCGTGAACTCGTAGCAGCCGGGTGTGACGAGCAGGCGGCTGCGGCTTGCGAACGAGAGGCTGGTCGGCTCGACGATGCCGGCGCCGCGGAGCCTGAGGGTACGCACCTTCTCGCCGTCCGGGTCGTAGACGTAGACGTCCGGGACGGTCAGCGCGACCCACAGATACCCATCCGGGTCGACGGCTGCCGTGCGGACGGTCGGCGGGACGATTGGCACGGTCCGCTCCCGGGCGATCGATCGGCGCGGCCAGGTCGTGGGCAAGGCCGCTATCAGGGCGTCGAGCTCCCGGCCCTCGATGTGGCGCTCGAACACCAGCCGCGCGTTCGCGTCGTACTTGCGAAAAACCGGGACGCCGGCCTGGAAGACGAAGTAGTAGCCGCCCTGGGGGTTCACGAGCGGCAGGCCGCTGTTGAGCGCGAGGTGCACGTCCCGGTCGCCTTCGTGTCCGGTCCGCCGGAAGACGCCGAACGTGTGAAACGGGTGTCCGGCGAGGCTGAACTCCGCCATCAGGCCGCCCAGCTCCGGCTGGCTCATGACGATGGCGCGCCCGGTGAACTGCAGCGAGGCGATGCCGGTCAGCACGAGGTCGCCCAGCGTGATGCGGGGCGCGGCGCGCCCCGGCAGGCGGAATCCGCCGATGCGGGTCCCGTCGGACTCGAAGATCTGCACGCGCTCGCGGCCCTCCGGCGCATCGGCCACCACGAATCGACCGTCCGGCGCCATGTGGAAGGCGCTGGCGCCCAGCAGGCGGCCGTCCTCGGGTCCGATCTGGACGATCTGCGACGCTTCGCCGGAAGCGGTGACGCGATACACGCTGTGCAAGCGGCGGTCGAAGACGTAGTACTCGCCGGTCGAGGCCTGCTGGAATCCGGCCGGGGCGCGGAACTGCCCGACCACGTGGGGCGCCAGGCCGCCGGTCGAGCGGACTTCCTCCACCGGCCTGACCGCCTGCGCCGTCGGCAGTCCGACGGCCAGTCCGACGGCCAGTCCGACAGCCGGGGCCAGGGATCTCGTCACGGCTGTCGCAGCTGATCAGAAGCGGGCGGTCTCGCGGATCGCCCGCAGGATGTCCGACGCCTGCGGCAGGATTTCCTCTTCGAGAATCGGATGGTAGGCGACAGGGCAGTCGAGGGCGGCGACCCGCTTCACCGGCGCATCGAGGTGCTCGAACAACTCTTCCCCGATGCGTGCCGCGAGCTCTGCCCCGAAGCCGCACGTCAGTTGATCCTCGTGGGCTATCACGACGCGGTTGGTCGCGCGCACCGCCTGGGCGATGCCCTCCCAGTCGCAGGGGGCAATGGTGCGCAGGTCGATCACGCGGACGTCGATGCCCTCCTGCTGGGCCTGCTCGGCCGCCAGCAGGCTGCGCTGCACGAGGGCGCCCCATGTGACGACCGTGACGTCGGCGCCCTCGCGCCGGACGACGGACCGGCCGAAGGGGAGCACGTAGTCCGGGCCCCGGTAGGATTCCTTGTTGTACGTCTGTCGGTACAGATGCTTGTGCTCGAGAAAGAGCACGGGGTCGTCGCAGCGGATGGCGGTGCGCAGCAGGCCGGCGGCATCGGCGGCGGTCGACGGAAAGACGACGTGCAACCCCGGGCAGTGCGCGAAGATGCTCTCGCCGGACTGCGAGTGGTACAGCCCGCCGCCGCGCAGGTAGCCGCCGATTGGGGCACGGATCACGACGGGACAGGCGAACGCGTTGTTCGAACGGTACCGCAGCATCGTCAGCTCGTCGCGAATCTGCATCATGGCAGGCCAGATGTAGTCGAAGAACTGGATCTCGACCACCGGCTTCAGCCCGCGGATGGCCATGCCGATCGCGCGTCCGACGATGTTCGCCTCGGCGAGCGGCGAGTTGAAGACCCGCAGGTCGCCGAACGTGCGCTGCAACCCGAGCGTGGCCTTGAACACGCCCCCCTTGCCCGGCAGCTCGGCAAGGAGCTCGGACCGGCTGACATCCGCCACGTCCTCTCCGAACACCACGATTCGCCGATCCCGCTCCATCTCGTCCCGCAGTGTGTGGTTGATGGCCGCGACCATCGTCTCCGGCGCACCGGCCGGCCGGGGTGCGGCATCGAAGTCCGCCGACGTGGGATCGACCGTTGGCGAATACAGGTAGCGGGTCGCGGTGCCCGGGTCGGGTGGCCGCGCCGCGAGCGCCCGGTCGGCAGCCTCCCGCAGCTCCCGGTTGACGTCGGCGGCTATCGCCGCGAGCTCCTCGCGGGTGGCCAGCGACTGCTCCTGGAGATACGCGGCGCACAGCTTCAGCGGATCGCGCGCGGCCTCGTCCTCACGCTCCGCCGGGCTTTTGTACGCGCGCTCGTCGTCCGACAACGAGTGCGAGTACGGGCGTGTGACGTTCGCCCGGACGAGCGCCGGACCCGAGCGAGCGCGCGCGTACCCGACGGCGTCCCGCATCGCCTCGAGGCTCGCCGCCGCGTCGGTGCCGTCGACGCGAATCACCTTCAGGCCCGGAAACGACTCGACCAGATGCGAGACGTCGCCGCCCGGAGTCTGGGCTTCCACCGGCACGGAGATTGCGTAGCCGTTGTCCTCGACCAGATACACGACCGGTAGCCCGCGCGTGCACGCCGTGTTGAGCGATTCCCAGAATTCTCCCTCGCTGGTCGACCCGTCTCCCAGCGCGACGAGGATGACCTCGTCGCCGTGTCCGGCGATGGTCTCGGCCAGCCCCCGCACGTGCCGGGAGATCTCGCCGGCTTCGGCGGCACCCACCGCATGGAGGCACTGGGTTGCACAGGCGCTCGAAGGCGACACGATGTGGAGTCTCGGGGAGCACCAGTGCGTCGGCATCTGGCGGCCGCCCGAAAAGGGATCGTCCTGCGCCCCCACGGCGCTCATGAGCATCTCGAGGGGCGCCACGCCGAGCGCCAGGCAGAGTGCCCGGTCGCGGTAGTAGGGGAAGAACCAGTCGTGCCCGGCTCGCAGCGCCATGCCCGCCGCGACCTGGATGGCCTCGTGTCCCGCGGCGCTGATCTGGAAATAAGTCCGGCTCTGGTTCTTGAGCTGAATCTCCTTGTCGTCGAGCCGGCGCGACAGCAGCATCGTCCGGTAGAAGCTGTGCCACTGCTCGCGCGAGAGGGCGCCGCGGCTGTCGGCGACCGACGGCGCGACAGTCGGCGCGTTCGTGACCGACGAACCCTTCATGGTGCAGAATCCTTGGAGGCGTCGAGAGACAGCGACACGGTGGCCCTTCGGAACGAGCGCACGACCTGCAATTATATCAGCCCCATCGCCTTCGGTTGCCAGGCGCACGCGGGAGCGGAGAAGCTGGAGAACGTCATGACGCCGGACGCGACCCTCCATCGCTGGAGCGATCTGCGACTCGAGAAGGTGACCGCCATGGTCTCCTGCAAGGCGATCGCCGGCGATCGGCAGACCATGATTCAGGCGTACCTCAAGCGGGGTGCGCAGATTCCGATGCATGCGCACGAGGCCGACCAGCTGGTCTACATCCTGCGGGGCGCGCTGCGATGTCTCGTGGGAACGCGGGAGATCACGGTGCGGGACGGCGAGGTCCTGCACGTGCCCGCCCGGCTGCGGCATCAGGCGGAGGCTCTGGAGGATACGTTCGAGCTGGTCGTGTTCGCGCCCGGGCGGTGGACCGGCCAGGAGTCCGAGCCGCAGGACGGCGCGGACTCCACCACGGACTGCTAGTGAATCCGATCGTTCCAGTCGCGGTCCTGCCCCCCGGTGTGCACGTCGAATCGCCGGCGCAGGCGGTTCATCCGCCAGCGCAGGTAGCGGTAGCGGAGGTCGGCCAGCACGCCGAGCTGGCCCAGGGACATGCCGCGCAGGCGCCGCAGGTACAGATAGCCTGCCACCAGCCCGCCGAGATGCGTGATGTGCGCCACGCCCCCACCGCGCGGGGCGGATACGAAGGCCACCGCCCCGAGAATCATCACGAAGTACTTCGCCGGCACCGGAAAGAGCAGGAACATCAGGATCGGGGTGTCCGGGTAGTACAGCGCGAAGGCCATCAACAGGCCGTAGATGGCGCCCGAGGCGCCGATCGTGATCGTCGCGTACGTGTCAGCGCTGAACGAGAACGGCAGCAGCGCCACGATCAACGTGACGACGGCCGCCCCGACGCCTGCCACGAAGTAGTACCGTAGGAAGAAACGGGTGCCCCACAGCCGTTCCAGCTGGACGCCGAACATCCAGAGGATCAGCATGTTGATCAGGATGTGGCCGACGCCGCCGTGCATGAACAGATACGTGAACGGCTGCCACACGTGGAGTCCGGTCAACGTCAGGGCCGGGGTCAGACCCAGCAGCTCGCTGAGCCGGAACCGCATGCCGCCGGGAGCGAGCGAGGTGAGCAGAAACACCGCGACGTTAGCCCAGATCAGCCCCTTGACCGCCGGCGTCATGAGGCCGGGGCCGAACGAGTAGCCGCCAGTTCCTTGATAGTAGATACGACGCATGCCCGAACCGCCCGGCAATCGGGGCATCGTACCACACGGCGCCGCGGGCTATGGGAATCGGGGTCAGTCGTGGGCGCGCGCGGCCCCGCGGGGTGTGGGCGAACGGAGCCGGGCGACGACGTGGCGGACGGTGTCGTCCCATTCCCGGATCCGAAGCAGGCGCGCGCAACCCGCCAGGACGAGGAGTCCTCCCCCTATGCTGGCGGCAACCCGCACCAGCCGTGCGACTAGGCCGGCGCCGGGCCAGCTCTCGAGCAGCGCGGCGTGGATGCCCGGCACGGCAATCCCCATGAGCCCCGCGGCGACCGATACCTTCGCGAACGCAACCAGCAGTTGGCGCGTATCGAGCCCGCCGAGACGCCGGCGCAGAAAGTAGTACAGGAGCCCTGCGTTGACGAGCGCGGCGATCGAGGTCCCCAGGGCCAGCCCCCGGTAGCCGATGCGTTCGACCAGGAGCACGTTGAGGACGACGTTGAGAGCGACCGACGCCACGCTGATCAGGGTGGGCGTCAGGCTGTTCTTGAGCGCGTAGAAGCACGGAACGGTGATTCTGACGGCGGAGTACCCTAGCAGTCCCGGCGCGTAGAAGGCAAGCGCGGCCGCCGTCTCCCGGGTGTCGTCCGGCGAGAAGCTGCCGCGCTCGAAGACGAGCTCGACAATGGGCCCGGCGAGCACGATCAGCCCGACCATCGCCGGCGCGCCCAGCATGAGCATCATGCGCAGGGCGCTCGAAACCGTCCGGCGGATGCCGTCCGGATCGCCCAGCGCGGCCGAGCGGGAGACCGCCGGCAGCGTCGCGGTCGCGATCGAGACGCCGAACAGACCGATCGGGAGATACATGAGCCGGAACGCGTAGTTGAGCCACGACACTGCGCCGGGGCCTTCCCCGGTCGCGAGGATCGTGTTGACCAGCACGTTGATCTGGACGGCCGCACCGGCCAGCGTGCCGGGACCGATCAGCATGAGGATGTCCCGCAGGCCGCGGTCCAGCGGGTCGAGCTCGAGCCGATAGCGGTACCCCTCCCGGTGCAGGGCCGGCAGCTGCAACGCGATCTGCCCGGCGCCCCCGAGCAGCATGCCGGCGGCGATGCCGACGATGGGATTCCAGCCCAGGCGCGAGGCCGCGGGGAGAAGGCAGACCGCGCCGAAGATGATGCCGACGTTGAACCCCGCGGGGGAAACGGCCGGCGTGAAGAAGTGGTTGAGCGAGTTCAACATCCCCGTGAGCACGGCGGCGAGTGCCACCAGCGTGAGGAACGGGAGCACGATGCGGCTCAACGTCACCGTCAGCTCCAGC
The DNA here is from genome assembly GCA_965217045.1 of Vicinamibacterales bacterium. Lineage (GTDB taxonomy): Bacteria > Acidobacteriota > Vicinamibacteria > Vicinamibacterales > UBA8438 > JAAXGX01. The sequence continues at coordinate 38,730 of OZ244229.1, forward strand.
TTGCCCGGCACCGCGGCGTAGTCCCCGGCCAGCAGCTCGGCCAGGGGGCGCGCGAAGACCATCCCGGCCAGCACCAGCAGACCGGTGACGACGATCAGCGCGTTGATGACCTGGTTGCCGAGCTGCCAGGCTGCCGCCCGGCCGCGCTGGGTCAGCTGCCGCGTGAACGTGGGCACGAACGCGGCGCTCATCGCACCCTCGGCGAACAGATCGCGCATCAGGTTCGGGACGCGGTACGCGACGTTGAACGCGTCCATCGCGTTGCCGGCCCCGAACAGGTAGGCGAGGATCTGGTCACGTATCAGCCCGAGTACCCGGCTGGTCAGCGTGGCGGCGCCGACAATACCGGCGGACCTGGCGAGTCGAGCGGCGGAAGGCGGGGCACCGTCGGGAGGCTCCGGTGAAGCCACCGCTGGCGCGGTGGGTTCGGAAGGGGCCGTCACTGGCGGTGAGGGTAGCACAGGACCCGAATCGCTGTCGCCGGAGGGCGGCGGCCGTTGACCCGCGGCACCGCGCGGGCGGAGGGGGGACGACAGGCAATGAAATGCAGCGTGGCGGTACGGTTCGATTCGATCAGCACGCCGGTCGGGTTCGTCTTCGTCGGGGTGTCCGAGCGGGGTGTGTGCGACATCGCGATCGGCGAGACGAGCGAGCAGCGCTATCGGGCCCGCCTGCGGCGGTGGGCCTCGGATGCCCGCCGCGACCCGCGCGCGGTGGCCGCGGCTCTGCGGGAGCTGGCCGCGTACTTCGCCGGCGGCCGGAAGCGCTTCTCGGTGCCGGTGGACCTGAGCCGGACCACGGCCTTCACGACGCGCGTGCTGCAGGCGGCCAGGCAGATTCCGTTCGGCCAGGTGACGAGCTACGGCGAGATCGCCGTACGGATCGGCGACCCGCGATCGGGGCGCGCGGTTGGCGGCGCGCTCGGCCGCAATCCCGTGCCCATCATCGTGCCATGCCACCGCGTGGTGACCCGCGGCCGGCAGCTGGGCGGGTACTCGGGCGGCCTGGCCACGAAGCGGGCGCTCCTGCAACTAGAAGGACACACGGTGAGCGCAGGCTCGGGGCTGGTCACGTCGAGCTGAGCCGCGCCGTTTACGGCGAGACTGCTAGGGCGCACCGGTACGCCGGCGGGGCCGGCTCGACGGCCTCCGGGGCTGCGGCGCGGGATCCTCAGGCTGCATGATCATGCCCGGCTGCGGCGCGGTCAGCGGCCCCGGAACGGTCGGGGCCCCCGGCGCGGGCAGCGGGAAGAAGGTCGGTCGCGCGTCGCCGGCCGGCTCCGCGGCCGACTCGTAGCGCCGCCTGAGCGACTCGAGCAGCTCGAGATCGTCGAGTTCCTCGTCCTCGTCCTCGTCCGGCTCCACTCCCGCACCCGGCGCGGCGGCCGCCGCCGGCCCGCGGGGCATCTCGAGCGGCTGTGTGGGCCGCGGCGCCGGAGCCTGGAACTGGTCCGCGCCTGCGCGCGACCGCGCGGGCCGACGACCGCCGGCCATGATCAGCACCCGCTCGAACGCCGAAACGCCCGGTTGACGGGTCGATCTGGACTCCGCGATGTAGCCTCCCGCCGCTCGCAGCAGCACCCGCAACGCCTCGCGTTCCGGAACGTCCACCATGCGGACGGAAACCGGCCGCGCCGGGAGGCCGTGCGCGGCGACGAATCGCGTGTCGCCCAGCCGCGCCCACTCGTCGAGGATCGTGACCAGGGGCACAGCGGCCGCCACCACCGTCACGCGGCCGGCATCGAACGACAGCTCCAGATCATCGGCCGCGACGGGGCCGGCGGCCGCCACCAGCGCCGCCGCCGTTGCGATCCTGGCCCAGCCCACCATACGGCCCAGTATATCGACGAATCATCTTGCGAACCGGAAATTGAGGATGTCGCCGTCCCGCACGACGTACTGCTTTCCCTCCAGCCGCGTTTCCCCGTGCTCACGGCATGCTCCGAGGGATCCCCGGCGGGCCAGGTCCTCGTAGGCGGTCACCTCCGCCCGGATGAATCCGCGCTGCATGTCGGTGTGCACCGCTCCGGCGGCGTTCATGGCGATGGTGCCTCCGGGAATCGACCAGGCCCGGCACTCGTCCTTCCCGACGGTGAAGAACGAGATGTACCCGAGCAGCTCGTACGCGGCGCGCACCACCCGCTTCAACCCGGTGTCCAGCAACCCGAGATCGGCGAGAAAGGCACGCGCGTCGTCCGCGTCGAGCTGTGCAATCTCGAGCTCGATCTTCGCGCAGACCGGCACGGCTCGCGTCGCGGGATGCGACAGCATGCCGCCGAGATCCGCCCGCTCGAACGCCCGTTCCGAATCCGCGATGTCGGCCTCGTCGAGATTGACCACCAGCAGCAGCGGCTTGGACGACAGGAACTGGAAGCCGCGCAGCGTCCTGGCCGCGTCAGGGTCGAGATCCAGCGCGCGAATGGGCGTCCCGTTCTCGAGCGCCTGGCGACACCGGTCGAGGGTGCGCGCTTCGTTCTCGAGCGCCTTGCTGGCACCCTTCTTCCTGTCGCGCTCGATGCGCTCGATTCGTCGCTCGGCTACCGCGAGATCCGCCAGGATCAGCTCGTCCTCCATCGCTCTGGCATCGCGGGCGGCATCGACCGCCCCGGCGGCATGCGGCACGTCGGCGGCACGAAAGGTGCGCACCACGTGCAGCAGCGTGTGCGCCTCCCGGTACGCGGCGACATCGACCAGGCTGCGCGGGCCGGTCGCACCCGCCATGTCCGCGAACACGACGCTGGCGGCGACCCGTTTCCGCGGCTCGAACAGGCCCGTGAGGTGGTCGAGGCGTGCATCGGGCACTTCCGCGGTGCCCATGCTCGCCTCGCCGCGGCCGGCTCGGCCGGATGAGCTGTCCGCGGCCGCGCGAGTCAGGAGGTTGAAGAGCGTGGTCCTGCCGGTGGAGGGAAATCCGATGAGGCCTGCGCGCAACATCCAATAGGGCGTCGGAACGACGTGTGTGGGCGGATGGTAGCACGCCGCCACGGGTTTTTCGTTGACAGCTTCGCCGTGCTCCCCTAACATCGGGGTGGATTTCTGTGGTTCGCAGTGGAGTTGAGTGGTGCTCCGGGGAAACTTTTACGCAAAGATCGACGACAAGGGGAGGCTCAAGATCCCGGCGGCCTTTCGGGCGCCGATTGCGGAGAAGTACGGCTACTCGCTTTTCGTGACCAGCGTTACGGGCGAATCGGTCCACATCTACCCGATGCCGGTCTGGATCCAGATCGAGGAGCGGGCCGCCGGCATTCCGCCGTCGCACCCGTCCCGAAACCGGTTCTTCGACCGCGTCAACTTCTTCGGACAGCCGGCCGAGATCGACCGGCAGGGACGCGTCTCGGTGCACACCCGGTTGCGCGAGTCGGCGGGCATGGCGGGTGAGGTCGACGTCTTCGGCAAGTACAACTATCTCGAGGTCTGGAACCACGATCGCTTCCTGACCCGTCTCGAACAGAACCCCTTCACCGACGAGGACGCTCGCGCGCTCGCGGAGCTCGGAATCTGACGATGAGCCCCGATCCTGGCCAGCCGCCGCACCGACCCGTGATGCCGACCGAGGTGGTCGCGTTGCTCGAGCCGCATCACGGCGGCCGGTTTCTCGACTGCACCGTCGGGACGGGGGGGCACGCGCGCCTGCTGCTCGAGGCCGGCGCCGACGGGGTGCTGGGATGCGATCGGGATGGGGAGGTATTGCCGCTCGCGGCGGCCACGCTCGGGCCGTGGGCGGAGCGCGTCGAGCTCGTGCACGCGGACTACCGCCAGATTGATAGTCTGCTCGATCGACATCGTCTCGCGTTCGTCGACGGCGCGCTCGCCGATCTCGGTGTCTCTTCGGTGCAGCTCGAGGCGGAGGGGCGCGGCTTCAGCTTTCGGCGCGACGAGCCCCTCGACATGCGCATGGACCGGTCCACCGGGCTGACGGCCGCGGAAGTGGTCCACGATGCATCCGAGAAGGCGCTGGCGGATGGCATCTTCGAGTACGGCGAGGAGCGGCATGCGCGGCGTATCGCGCGGGCAATCGTGGCGGCTCGCCAGCGCCAGCCGCTGACGTCGACGGGCCAGCTGGCGGCGCTGGTACGGCGGGTGGCGCCCCGTCGCCGCGGTCAGCGGATCGATCCCGCCACGCGCACGTTCCAGGCGCTGCGGATCTGGGTCAACCGGGAGCTCGAGGGTTTGAGGGGGTTCCTGCGGGCTGTCTGCCAGCGCCTGCGGGCAGGCGCGCGCCTGGCCGTCATCTCCTTCCACTCCCTGGAGGACCGCATCGTGAAGCGGGCGCTGCGGGAGTTGGCGCACGGCCCGGACGGCGTCGTCCGCGTGCTCACGAAGCGGCCCCTGCGGCCCGGTCGCGAAGAGATCAGGCTGAATCCGAGGGCGCGCAGTGCGAAGCTGCGCGCCGCCGAGAGGCTGACATGAGCAGGCAGCGCTTCGAGCACGTCATCAGGCAGGATGTTCACAACAACCCGATCGTCCGGGAGGTCGACCGGACGCGGCAACGTGAGTTCCGGCGCTGGGGCGTGATCGGTGTGTTCCTCGTGACGGTCCTGCTCCTCTCGGCCTGGCTGCACTTCGAGCTCCTGCAACACGGGTATCGACTGGAGCAGATGCAGCAGGAACTCGTCCGTGAGCTGGAGATCAACCGGCACCTCAGGCTCGAGATCGAGACCTTGCGGGCGCCGGCGCGGATCGAACGGATCGCGACCGAGCGGCTCCACTTCGTTACGCCGGGTAACGACGACGCCATGGTCATCGAGCGCGTCATGCCCGCAGCGGAGCCCGATCGGTCGATTGTGGCGACGCGCCGGGGAGAAACAATCCATGCAGGACAACCGTAGCCGCTTCGCCCGAGGCTGGTTGTTCCTCGGGCGGCTTCGCGGCCGGGGACGCCGCGGCCGCGGGCGGCCCGCCGCCCGGCCGGAGCACTGGCAGCGCGTGCTGCGCGGCAGGCTGCTGGTCGGTCTGACGGCCTTCGGGGTGTGGTTCGTCGCGATCGAGTCGAGGCTTATCTATCTGCAGGTGATACGCCACGAGCAGCTGGTCGAGCGCGCGGAGCGCCAGCAGAGTCGGAGCATCACCGCGCATCCGCAACGGGGTGAGATTCGCGATCGCGAGGGCAGGGTGCTGGCCTACAGCGTCGATGCGGACACCATCTACGCGGTGCCGACTGACATCGACGATCCCGGGGCGACCGCGACCGCGCTGTGCGACGCGCTCGACGCCTGCAGCGAGGCGCGGCGCCAGGTCATCGAGCGCCGGCTGGGGCAGAAACGTGCATTCGCGTACGTCGGGCGCAAGGTGTCGCCGGAAGCCGCGCGCCGGGTCGCCGCGCTCGACCTCGACGGCGTGGGATTCCTGAAGGAGGATCGCCGGTTCTACCCCAACCGGGAACTGGCCGGCCATCTGATCGGCTACGTGGGCATCGACAACCAGGGACTCGGCGGCATCGAGTCGACGTACGACCGCGAGATCAGCGGCCGCCCGGGCAAGATGCTGATCCAGACCGACGCCCGGCACCAAGCGTTCAGCCGTGTCGAGCGGCCGCCGACGGCGGGCGCAACGATCGAGCTGACGATCGACAAATATCTCCAGCATATCGCCGAGCGCGAGCTGCGCGCGGCCGTTCGCGAGCACGAGGCCGACGGCGGCACGGTCGTGATGCTCGATCCGCACACCGGAGAGCTGCTGGCCGTCGCGAACGAGCCGAGCTTCAATCCGAACGCGTTCGGCATGGCACCGGCTGGGGCGCTGCGAAACCGTGCGGTGCAGGATGTCTACGAGCCGGGGTCGGCGTTCAAGCTCGTGACGACGTCAGCCGCGCTCGAGGAAGGGGTCGCCCGGCGCGACGAGCTGTTCGATGTCAGTGCGGGCGTCATTCGGGTTGGGGGCACCAACGTCCACGACATGTTCACCTACAGCGTGCTGTCGCTCGAGGACGTCATCGTGAAGTCGAGCAACGTCGGCACGATCCAGATCGGTCTCCGGGTAGGTCCGGAGCGGCTCAGCGAGTACGTGCGCCGGTTCGGATTCGGGCGCACGCTGTCGCCCGACCTGCCCGGCGAGAGCGCGGGCATCGTGCACCGCCCCGAGGACCTGACCGACCGGGCCGTGGCGTCCATATCCATGGGCTATCAGGTGGCGGTCACGCCGCTGCAACTGGTAGCGGCGGTGGGGGCGGTCGCGAACGGCGGCGAGCTGCTGGAGCCCCGCGCCGTCCGCGCGGTCATCCGCGACGGCCGGCGAACCGAGCGGCCGAGGCGGGTCATCCAGCGGGCGATCGCCCCGGAAACCGCTGCGGAGCTGACCGGCATCATGGAGGCCGTCGTCGAGCGGGGCACGGCGCGAGCGGCCCGCATTCCCGGCTACACGATTGCCGGCAAGACGGGGACCGCCGAGAAGTTGATCGACGGCCGCTATTCGAACGTCGATCACAACGCGACGTTCGTCGGCTTCGCGCCCTCGCGGGCGCCCCTGTTCGCAATGGTGGTCATGATCGACACGCCGCGCGGCCCACGCTACACGGGTGGTGCCGTCGCGGCGCCCGTGTTCAAGCGCGTCGCGGAGGCCGCGTTGCGGCACCTGGCCGTACCCTCGACGACTGATCCCAACCGGCCGGTGCTGGTGCAGCGCGCGGCAACCGTGCGGGCAGGTCCGGCCGCCGCACGGCCGGCCGCGTTTCCGGTCCGCGATACGCCGGCCCACGCGTCGCCCGAGCACCGCGTCATGCCGGACCTGAGGGGCTTGAGCGCAAGGCGTGCGCTGGCGGCGCTCGGCCCGCTCAATCTCGGCGTGCGCCTGGACGGCGACGGCTTCGTGACGAGTCACCGGCCGGGTCCGGGCGAGCCGGTGGGTCACGGAACCATCGCCGCGCTCAATCTCGAGCGGCGCCCTGGACATTCGCCGGGCGGTGCTCAGTAGTGTCGTCATGACGGTCTGCGAGCTCCTCAAACGTGCCGGTCTGGAGGCCGCGTCGAGCGCGCGCGACAGCACGCTGCTCGACAAGCCGGTGACCGGAGTCGCCTGCAACTCGCGCTCGCTGGCGGCCGGCGAGCTGTTCGTGGCGATCAGGGGGCTCCGATACGACGGAGCCGAGTTCGCGGACGAAGCCCGGAGCCGCGGCGCCGTGGCGGTTGTCGCCGAGGCTGCTCGACCGCCCGGCTTCGACACGCCATGGATCAAGGTACCGGACGCCCGGGCCGCGCTGGCCGCCCTGGGGGCGAGCATCAACGGCCACCCGAGTCGCGAGCTCGTCGTGGTCGGGACTACAGGCACGAACGGCAAGACGACGACCACGTACCTGCTGGAAGCCATCCTCGAGCGCGCCGGCCTTCGATGCGGGCGGATCAGCTCGGTGTCCGACCGCGTCGGTCCCGACGAGCAGCCGGCGACGCGCACCACCCCGGAGGCGCCCGAACTGCAGTCTCTGTTGCGGCGGATGGTCGACCGGCAGTGTCGGGCGTGCGCCCTGGAGGTCTCGTCGCACGCCCTGGTGCTCAGGCGGGTCGATCAGATCAGCTTCGATGCCGTCGTCTTCACCAATCTGACCCGCGACCATCTCGATTTCCACGGTGACATGACCAGCTACTTCCACGCGAAGCGGCGGTTGTTCGAGATGGCGGACGAGACGTCGCCGGCCGTGGTCAACGTCGACGATCCGTACGGACGGACGCTGGCCGCCGAAGTGAGGCGACCGGTGACCTATGGGCTCGATACGGTGGCCGACGTGATGCCCGATCGGATGGATCTCTCGGCGCACGGGATCGAGCTCGACCTGCGGACCGCGCGTGGTCCACTGCATCTGCGGTCGTCGCTCCTCGGTCGGAGCAACACCTACAACATCGTGGCCGCCGCCGCGACCGGCACGGCGCTCGACCTGCCGTTCCCGGCGATCCAGCAGGGGATCGCGTCGGTGACGTGCGTTCCGGGCCGCATGCAGGTCGTGTCGGGGGAAGACGACCCGGTCACAGTCATCGTGGACTTCGCGCACACCGACAACGCGCTGCGCGGCGTGCTCGAGACGGCGCGGGGAATCGCGCGCGGGCGTCTCGTCACGGTGTTCGGGTGCGGCGGCGACCGGGACGCGAAGAAGCGGTCCCTGATGGGCGCCGTGGCCGCGCGCTGCTCCGATCTCGTGATCGTGACGTCCGACAACCCGCGTTCGGAAGATCCGCGCCGGATCGCGGAGGACATAGCGCTCGGTCTGGCCAGTGGCCGGACACCGTGGCTGACCGTCCTCGACCGGTCCGAGGCGATTGAACGCGGCATCCGGGAAGCCCGCCCGGGGGACGTGGTCGTGATCGCGGGCAAGGGGCACGAGCAGCGCCAGGTGTTCGCCGCGCAGTCGGTGCCGTTCGACGATACGGTCGTGGCGCGCGCAGCGCTGGCCGGGCGCAGGGCCCGTTCAAGGGTGGGATGAGGGACACCAATGCCGAGCCCCGGGCCGCTGGTGCTCCATGCGGGCGAGCTGGCTGCCGCCGCCGGCGGGCGGCTCGCAGCCGGGTGCTCCCGCGCGCGGGTGGACGGATTCGTCATCGACAGCCGCCGTGTCAGTCCCGGCGACCTGTTCCTGGCCATCCGCGGAGCACGGTTGGACGGCCATCGGTTCGTCGCGGAGGCGGTTCGCAGGGGGGCGGCCGGCGTGGTGGTCAGCGATGCGTCGTCCGCGGAGCTCGGTGCGGCGGCGCCGGATGTGCCGTTCGTGATTGTCGTGTCGGATACGACGCGGGCGCTGCAGAGTCTCGCCACGTTCGTTCGCCGGCGGTCGAGCGCCCGCGTCGTCGCCATTACCGGGAGTGTCGGCAAGACGACGACCAAGGAGCTTGTGGCGGCCCTGCTGGCGGGCAGCTACCGGGTGTTTCGGAACGAGGGCAACCTGAACAACCACATCGGCCTGCCGCTGTCGCTGCTGGAGCTGCGCCATGACCCGGAAGTCGCGGTCGTCGAGTTGGGCATGAATCACGCTGGCGAGATCAGCACGCTCGTCGAGATTGCCGAGCCGGACATACGGGTGTGGACGAACGTGGCCGAGGTGCACTCCGCGTTCTTCGAGTCGATCGAGGGGATCGCCGACGCCAAGGCTGAAATCATGGACGGGGCGACATCCGCGTCGCAGCTGGTCGCCAACGCCGGCGACCCGCGCGTCATGGCCCGCGCGGCGGCGTTTCCCGGGCGGGTCACGACGTTCGGAGTCGAAACCGATGCCGACGTGCAGGCGACGGCGGTCGAGGCCCGCGGGCTGCGCGGGATGGCGGCCACCATCCGGACGCGGGTCGGATCCGTCCCCGTGCGGACGCCGCTGCTCGGATACGGTCAGATTGCCAACGTGGCGGCCGCGGTCGCGGTGGCCCAGCTGTTCCCCGTGCCGCTGGAAGAGCTGGCGGAGCGGGTCGCCGCATGCCCGCCCCAGCCCCGGCGCGGGCAGGTGGTCGAGCTGAATGGCGTGACGATCGTGGATGACACCTACAACTCGAGTCCGACCGCGCTGCGGGCGGCCCTCGACGCGGTCGGCCGCGAGACCGGGTACGCCCGGCGCGTCGCCATCCTGGGTGAGATGCTGGAGCTCGGCGCGCGGTCGACCGCATGGCACGAGGCGTGCGGCCGAGCGGCGGCCGACGCCGGGTTCGATGTCGTTGTCGCCGTCGGGGGACAGGCCGCGCGGGCGCTGGCGGACGGCGCCCGGGCAGGCGGCGTGCCGGCGACCGCTGTCGCGACGTTTCCCACCGGTGACGAGACGGTCGAGCACGCGCCGGCGATCGTCCGCAACGGCGACCTGGTCCTCGTGAAGGGATCGCGCGGGATCGGCTTAGATCGCGTCGTGGACCGGCTGAGAGGGCAGCGCTAGTGCTGTATCACCTGTTGTTCCCGCTGCACACCGAGCTGTCCGTGCTCAACGTCGTGCAGTACATCACGTTCCGCACGGCCGCCGCCAGCCTGACCGCGTTCGTGTTCATGCTGATAGCGGGCCCGCCGGCGATTCGGCTTCTGCGCCGGCTGCAGATCGGGCAGGTGGTGCGCGTCGAGGGTCCGAAGACGCATCAGGCGAAGGAAGGAACGCCCACGATGGGCGGCCTGCTGATCCTCGGGGCCGCGCTCGCGCCGACGTTCCTGTGGGTCGACCTGGGCAACCCGTTCGTGTGGATCGCGGTTTCGTCCACGGTCGCGTTCGGCTCCATCGGTTTCGTCGACGACTACCTGAAGGTGGTCCACGGCTCGCATCACGGGCTGCGTCCCCGCTACAAGCTGGCGCTGCAGTGCCTGGTCGCGGTTGGCGTGGGCGTCGCACTGCTCGCAATGAGCCGCCAGGACCTTTACGACACGCGGATGGTGTTTCCGTTCTTCGAGGCGTTGACGCCCGATCTGGGCTGGTTCTACGTGCTCTTGGCGATTCTGGTGCTCGTCAGCGCATCCAACGCCGTGAACCTGACGGACGGCCTCGACGGTCTCGCCATCGGTGTGTTCACGGTGGCGGCCACCGCGTTCACGGCGCTGGCCTACGTGACCGGCCATGCGGTGCTCGCGGAGTACCTGCTGCTGGTCCATTTCCCGCCGGCCGCCGAGCTCACGGTGTTCTGCGGCGCGCTCATCGGCGCCGGGCTGGGCTTCCTCTGGTACAACTCCTATCCCGCCGACATCTTCATGGGCGACGTGGGCTCGCTGGCGCTGGGCGGCGCCCTGGGCACCGTGGCGCTCTTGATCAAGCAGGAGCTGCTGCTGCCGATCGTCGGCGCCGTGTTCGTCATCGAGGCGCTGTCGGTGATCATTCAGGTCGGCTCGTTCAAGATGACCGGCCAACGTGTATTCAAGATGGCTCCGTTGCACCACCACTGCGAGCTGATCGGGTGGAGCGAGCCGAAGGTGATCAGCCGGTTCCTGATCATGGCCGTCGTGTTCGCGCTGTTCAGCCTGACCACGTTGAAGCTCAGATGACGACGACACACGCAACACCCGAGTTCTCGGTTGCCGGCGCCCGTGTCGTCGTGGTCGGCGCCGCGCGCAGCGGCGTCGCCGCCGCGGAGCTGCTTGCCCGCCGCGGGGCGCGCGTGACCCTGAGCGAGGCGCGCGGCGCCGTCGACGGGCTGGCCCCGCTGCGCGCTGCCGGTGTGGAGGTGGAGCTGGGGGGACACCAGCCCGCGACGCTCGCGGCTGCCGAGCTGGTCGTGCTCAGCCCCGGCGTGTCGCCGCGGCTGCCGGTGGTCGACGCCGTTCGGCGGCGGGGCACGCCGGTCATCAGCGAGGTGGAGCTCGCCGCGCGGTGGCTACGCGGACCGATCGTGGCGGTCACCGGAACCAAGGGCAAGTCGACGACGACCGTGCTCACCGGACGGATGCTCGCTGCCGGTGGTCGCGAGGCGCTGGTGGGAGGCAACGTCGGGACGGCGCTGAGCAGCCAGGTGGAAGCCTCGGCGCCCGACGTGATTCACGTCGTGGAAGTGAGCAGCTTTCAACTCGAACTGACCCAGACGTTTCGTCCGTGGATCGCGGTCTTCCTGAACCTGTCGCCCGATCACATGGACCGTCATGCCAGCTTCGAGGACTACGCTGCGGCCAAGGCGCGCATCTTCGCCAACCAGACGACCAGCGACGCGATGGTGATCAACGCCGACGACCCGCTCGTCCTTCGACTCGCGCGCAGCGGCCGCGCCCGCCCGGTCCGCTTCGCGCTCGCGTCAGCGATCGCCGAGGGGCTCGTCGTTGCGGGAGACTCGGTCGCCTATCGGTCGCCCCGTGGCGTTCAGCCCCTCGTGCCGCTGTCCGCCGTGAAGCTGCCGGGCCGGCATCTGCTCGGCGATGTGCTCGCGGCGTCGGCCGCCGGCTACGTCGCAGGCGTTGCGCCCGCCGCGCTGGAGCGGGCCGTGCGGGCGTTCGACGGGCTCGCGCACACCCTCGAGCCGGTTGGCGAGATCGACGGCGTCCGGTTCGTCAACGACTCGAAGGCCACGAATGTCGCGGCCGCCCGAGCGTCAATCGAGTGTTTCGAACGTGACGTGGTCGTCATCATGGGGGGGCGGCTCAAGGGCGGGGACCTGGCCGAGCTGCGTCCGATGCTCGGCGCGCGCGCGCGGGCGGTCGTCGCCATCGGCGAGGCGCGCCCGCGCCTGCGCGCAGTCCTCGGCGACACGCTCGACGTGCAGGAAGCCCTGACGATGGGCGAGGCGGTCCGGGCGGCGTTCGCGCTGGCTCCGCGTGGCGGCACCGTGCTGCTGGCGCCGGCCTGCGCCAGCCTGGACATGTTCGACGACTACTCGGATCGCGGCCGCGTTTTCAGAGAGGAGGTGGCGCAACTCGCGCGCAGCGCGGCGAGGAGGTAAGCCGCGAGCAGTCATCAGCCGGGACATGGCGGTGGGGAGCCGGCTGCTGGGAGCGCAGGCCACCCTGACCTGCGAAGCTGGTGTCCTCACCCGGGGACCGGCTGATGACTGCTGACGGCTTACCCGTCGGTTCACAGTGGAAGTTTCGGGTTCGGAGCCCGAGAGCTTTAGGGCCCGCGGTGAAATTCCTTGTCGCGGCGCGAGCCGGCCGCGACGGGGTTGCGCAGGGCCGGAACGAGGCGCGGTGAACGAGCGTGTTGGGCATAGTCGAGGCCGCTGAACGACGGTCCGGCGCAGGCCGGCCTGGGACGCCTCGCCGGCTGCATGCGGCGCGGCCGTTCGCCGCGTGCTGTCGAGCCCGCCGGCGGCCTGCGAACGAGAGCAGGGAGTATGGCGCGAAAACTTAAATCGGACAAGCTCCTGTTTCTGGCCACGCTGCTGCTGGTCCTGTCCAGCTGGGTGATGGTCTACAGCGCCTCGGCCGTGTTGGCCATGGACAAGCACGGGCAGCCCTACTTCTTCCTCTTCAAGCAGGTTATCTGGGTCGTGCTCGGTGGATGCCTGCTGCTGGTTGCAACCAAGGTGGACTACCGCAGGCTCGAGCGGCCCGTGGTCATCTGGACGCTCCTGGCGGTCGTGACAGCGGCACTGATTGCCGTCCTCTTCGGTCCGCCCATCAACGGCACGCGCCGTTGGTTCGCCGTGGGCGGCGTCGGCGTCCAACCCTCCGAGGCGGCCAAGCTCGCCGTGATCGTCTTCACGGCGGCCTTTCTCGCGCGCCGCGCGGATCGCATCAACGAGCTGTCGTTCGCCCTGCTGCCCGTTGCAACCGTCGTCGGCGTAGTGAGCGGCCTGATCCTGCTGGAGCCGGACTTCGGCACGGCGCTCACGCTGTTGCTCATCACCGGCGTGATGGTCTTCGCCGCGGGCCTGAGCTATCGGTACCTGATCGGGATCGTGCTGACGGCGGCGCCGCTGCTGTACGTGGTGCTCGCGAGCGCGGAGTATCGGCGGCGACGCCTGTTGACCTTCCTCGATCCGTGGAGCGATCCCCTCGGCGACGGCTTCCAGCTGATTCAGGCGCAAATCGCGGTCGGAACGGGCGGCCTGCTCGGCCAGGGGCTGATGGGCGGAATACAGAAGCTGTTCTACCTGCCGTACCCCCACACCGACTTCATCTACGCCGTTATCGCGGAAGAGACGGGGCTGCTCGGCGCGACCGCGATCAGCTTGTGCTTCTGTGTGATCACCTGGCGCGGGTTTCGCATCGCGACCCAGGCGCCGGACCGGTTCGGGGCGCTGCTGGCGGTCGGATTGACGACGATGATTTCGTTGCAGGCATTCATCAACATCAGCGTGGTGCTCGGCCTGCTGCCCACGAAAGGCATCCCCCTGCCGTTCGTCAGCGCCGGGGGGTCGTCGTTGCTGGTCAGCATGGCGGGGATGGGGGTGCTGCTGAACGTGTCGCAGCATGCGTCGATGCGGACATGAAGAGCTGCGTGCTCTTCGCCGGCGGTGGGACGGGCGGGCATCTGTTTCCCGGCATCGCCGTCGCGTGCGAGCTCCGGCGGCGACATCCGGAGATCGAGGTCGTCTTCGCGGGCGCCGGCAAGGCCGTGGAGGGGCGTGCGGTTGCGCGCGCCGGGTTCGGATTGGAGCGGATCCGCACGCGCGGACTGGTGGGGCAGTCGGCGGGGAGTCTCCTGCGCGGGCTGGCGCTGCTCCCTGTGAGCATGCTGGACGCGGCCGCTCTCCTCCGCCGTCGTGCGCCGGGTCTGGTCGTTGGCCTCGGGGGTTACAGCTCGGGGCCGATCGTCCTGTGGGCGGCGCTGTGCGGTTTGCCGACCCTGCTGCTGGAGCAGAATACCGTGCCCGGCGTGACGAACCGGATCCTGGCGAGATTCGTGCGCGGGGCCGCGGTGTCGTCCGCGGCGGCGCTGCCCTACTTCCGCGGCGCGGGATTCGTCAGCGGCAACCCGGTTCGCGCCGGGTTCTTCGACGCACCCGCACCCGAGCGCAGCCCGCCACGCGTGCACGTGCTGGTGATCGGGGGTTCGCAGGGCGCCCACGCGATCAACGCGGCCATGGTGGCGGCGGCGGCCGTGATGGTGGCGGGGCCGCGGCCGCTGCGCGTCACGCATCAGGCCGGCGAGCGCGACGTCGGGCTCGTCCGCGAAGGCTATCGCACAGCCGGCCTGCCGGCGCGCGTGGAGCCGTTCATCGAGGACATGGACCGGGAGATGGCGGCGGCCGATCTGGTTGTCTGCCGGGCGGGGGCGACGACGCTGGCGGAGCTGGCGGCGGCCGGGCGACCGGCCGTCCTCGTACCGTTTCCGCACGCAACGCAGGACCACCAGCGCCACAACGCCGCCGCCGTCGCGGCCGCCGGCGGTGCCGAGGTGATCGACGAACGCGAGCTCTCCGGTCGAACCCTCGGTGACCGCGTCGTGGCGTTGGCAACGGACGACGAGCGGCGGTCGGCACTCGCGGAGGCGAGTCGGCGGCTGGCAAGGCCTGCCGCGGCAGAGGTCATCGTCGATCGCATGGAACGTCTGCTCGCTCTGGAAGCCGCGTCGGCAGCGCCTGCCCGGGGTGGGCGGTCGGGATGAACCGTGTCGTGGTGAAGCGTGCGCGATCCGGGAACACACATTCACCTCGTCGGAGTCGGCGGCAGCGGCATGAGCGGCCTGGCCGAGGTGCTGGTCGGGCTCGGCCACGTCGTGAGCGGCTCCGATCTCCGGCAGTCGCGCGTTACGGATCGGTTGCGGCGCCTGGGGGTCCGGTGCAGTGCAGGACATGACGCCCGCTACGTGGACGGCGCGGATCTGGTCGTGGTCTCGGCCGCGGTGCCGCCCGACAACCCGGAGCGCAGGGCCGCGTTGCGCACCGGAATCCCGGTGGTGGGCCGCGGCGCCATGCTGGCCGAGCTGGCCGCCTCCAAGCGCGCCGTGGCGGTCGCCGGCTCGCACGGCAAGACGACCACGACGGCGATGGTCGCGCTCGTGCTCGAAGCGGCCGGCCTCGACCCGACGGCGATCGTGGGAGGGACAGTGAGTGCGTTCGGCGGCAATGCCCGTTTGGGTCACGGGAAGTTCATGGTCGTCGAGGCCGATGAGAGCGACCGCTCGTTTCTCCAGTTGTCGCCGGAGGTCGCGGTGATTACGAACCTCGACGAGGAGCACCTCGACGCCTACGGCGGAATCGGGCAGCTGGAGCAGGCGTTCGTGGACTTCGCGACGCGCGTGCCGCCCGGGGGTTGCGTCGTGGCGTGCCTCGACGACCGGCGGTTGCGGCGCCTGTTGCCCGGCATCCCCTGTCCCGTCGTGACCTACGGTCTCGACGACCCGTCAGCGGATCTGTTCGCCGTCGAGACGACCTGCGGCTTCTCGGGTTCCCGCGCCCGTGTCCGGATCATGGCCGGCGTCGAAACGGAGGTCGAGCTGGAGCTTGGTGTTCCGGGTCGCCACAATGTGCGGAACGCTCTGGCGGCGATCGCCGTCGCGACGCGGCTCGGCGTCTCGCCCGCAACGAGCACCGCAGCGTTGGCGCGTTTCCGCGGCGCCGACCGGCGCCTGCAGGTGTGTGGAGAAGTCGGCGGCGTCGTCGTGATCGATGACTATGCCCACCACCCGACCGAGATCGAGGCGGTGCTCGAGACCGTCCGGCTGCGCGCGCCGAATCGTGTTCGCGTCGTGTTCCAGCCCCACCGCTACAGTCGCACGATTGACCTGCTCGACCGCTTCGGCACGGCGCTGGCTGCGGCCGACGAGGTCTTCGTGACCGCGGTGTACGCCGCGGGCGAGCCCGCCGTACCCGGAGCGACGGCGGAGGCCGTCGCCGAGGCCGTCAGGCGCCGGGCGTCCCTGCCCGTGGAGGTCATCGCGGCGTTGGACGACGTGCCGGGGCGCGTCGCGGCCACGTCGCGGGCCGGCGACGTCGTGGTCACCCTGGGAGCGGGATCGATCGCCTCGGTCCCGCAGCGGATCCTCGACGCGCTGCGCCGTGGCGCGGAGCCCGAGCCACGATGACGACGGTCCATCTTCCGACAGACACGCGTTTCAGGCGCGCCAGGATGCGGCCGCCGCGGCGCCGGCGTGCCATGGCGGTCATCCGCCGTGTCGTCCATGGACTGCTGCTCGGCGCCGTGGTTGCGCTCGGGATCCACTGGGGTCCCACCATCCTGGACCAGTCGGCGCACCTGCGCATCGACACCGTCGCGGTCAGGGGGAACCGGTACTTGTCGAGCGGCGAGGTGGCGGCGTTGCTGGGCCCGCTGCAGGGCGTGAACATCCTGATGGCCGACCTGGAGGTCCATCGCGAGCGGCTGTTGACGTCGGGTTGGGTGAAGGCGGCCACGCTGCGGCGTCTGCTCCCGTCGACGGTCGAGGTGACTGTCGAGGAGCGCGAACCGGTGGGGTTGGCCAGGGTCGCCGCCAACCTCTACCTGATCGACGACACGGGCACGGTCATCGACGAGTACGGACCGGCGCTCACTGGGTTCGGGCTGCCGATAATCGACGGTCTGGCACTCCGCCGGGCGCAGGGCAGGGAGATCGACGGCGAGCGGGCGCGGCTCGTGGCACGTCTGACGGCGGCGCTCGCCGTGCGTCCCGACCTGTCGGATCGCGTGTCGCAGGTCAACGTGGCCGACGCGCACGACGCGGTGGTGCTGCTCAACGACGACCCGACGCTGCTCCATCTGGGCAGCGAGCACTTCGTCGAGCGCCTCGACGCGTATCTCGAGCTGGCGCCGATCCTCCATGAGCAGGTGCCGGAGCTCGACTACGCCGATCTCCGATTCGAGCGGCGCGTGTATGTGGGTCCCGCGGGGGACGCAGACGGATTGTGATTGGTTGGCAACGGAGGACGTGTGGCACGCAGGGAACGCTATCTCGTCGGCCTCGACGCCGGGACCTCGACCATCGTCGCGGTCGTCGGTGAAGCGCTCGACGACGGGGGGCTCGACATCATCGGGATCGGCCTCGCCGATGCCCGGGGCATCCGCCGGGGTCTCGTGGTCAATCTCGAGGAGGCGGTCGAGTCGATCAAGAAGGCGATCGACGAGGCCGAGCTCACGGCCGGCGTCGAGATCGATTCCGTGCACCTCGGGCTGTCCGGGGCCCACGTCAAGGCGTTCAACAGCCGCGGGGTGGTGGCCGTGGCAGGCAAGAACCGGGAGATTACGCGCGAGGACGTCAGCCGGGCCATCGATGCCGCCAAGGCCGTCGCGTTGCCGAGCGGCCGCGAGATCGTCCACGTGCTGCCCCAGGACTTCGTCGTCGACGAGCAGGATGGGGTCGGCTCGCCGATCGGCATGACCGGCGCGCGGCTCGAGGTCAACGTGCACGTCGTCACGGGCAGCACGGCCTCGACGCAGAACATCGTCGCCTGCGTGAACCGGGCCGGCGTCAGGGTCATCGACACCATGCTGGAGCAGTTGGCCGCGGCGGAGTCGGTTCTCACGGCCGACGAGAAGGAGCTGGGGGTGGCGCTGGTTGACATCGGCGGCGGGACGACGGACTTCGCGATCTACGAACGCGGGAGCCTGTGGCACACCGGTGTCCTGGAGCTGGGCGGCAACCACCTGACGAATGACATCGCCGTCGGCTTGCGGACGCCCATTCCCGAGGCGGAGAAGGTGAAGCGCCGCCACGGCTGCGCGCTGGCCGGCCTCGTTGACGAAGAGGAGACGGTCGAGGTGGCGAGCGTGGGCGGGCGCCAGCCCCGGGTGATTCCGCGGCGCATCCTGTCGGAGGCCATTCAGCCGCGCGCCGAGAACATCTTTCGGCAGCTGTGGGACGAGATCCGCAACGCCGGTTACGAGCACTCGCTGCACTCGGGCATCGTGCTCACGGGAGGGGGTGGAATCCTCGACGGGATGCCCGAGATCGCGGACCAGATCTTCGACCTTCCGATTCGGCGCGGCTGCCCCGTCGGTGTGGGCGGCCTCATCGATCATGTGAACAACCCCGCGTTCGCCACGGCCGTGGGCCTGGTTATGTGCGCGCACCGGAACCAGCTGGTGGAGCCGGCGCGCCAGGTCGGCTCGGACACGTTGAGCCGCGTCGTGGTCGGTCTGCGCAGGGTCTTCAAGGAGTTCTTCTAGGAGGACACGTCATGGTGGAGTTCAACGGTCAGGCTATTCCCGACCCGGCAGGCGACGGCAACCTGCGGCTGACCCTGGATACAAGCACGCAACCCGGGGCGCGGATCAAGGTGATCGGCGTCGGCGGCGGCGGTGGGAACGCCGTCAACCGCATGGTGGAAGCCGGTCTCGACGGCGTCGAGTTCATCGCGGCCAACACGGATGCGCAGGCGCTGGCGCAGAACACCGCGCCGCTCAAGCTGCAGATCGGTGCGAAGCTCACGAAGGGGCTCGGAGCCGGTGCCGATCCGGGCGTTGGACGTCAAGCCGCGCTCGAGGACACGTCGCAGCTCATCGACGCCCTCGACGGTGCCGACATGGTGTTCGTCACCACCGGCCTTGGCGGGGGGACCGGCACCGGCGCCGCGCCGGTCATCGCCAATCTCGCGACCGAGCTCGGCGCGCTGACGGTGGCGGTGGTGACCAAGCCGTTCGCTTTCGAAGGCAAGCGCCGGGCGGACCAGGCCGCGCGCGGCCTGGCCGAGCTGCGCAAGTGTGTCGACACCGTGGTCGCGATACCGAACGATCGGCTGCTGACGACGCTCGATCCGACGACCAGCGTGACGCAGGCGTTCATGAAGGCCGACGACGTGCTGCGCCAGGCGATCCAGGGCATCTCCGACCTGATCCTGACCCCCGGTCTCATCAACCTGGACTTCGCCGACGTCAAGACCATCATGTCCGGCCGGGGCCTCACCATCATGGGCACGGGCGTCGGGCGCGGCGAGAGCCGGGCGGTCGACGCCGTCCGGCAGGCCATCACGAGCCCACTGCTGGAGGACGTGTCGGTCGATGGCGCCCGCGGGGTTCTCGTGAACGTGACCGGCGGCGAAGATCTCGCGATGTCCGAGGTAGGCGCAGCCGCCTCGATCATCCAGGAGGCGGTCCACAAGGATGCGAACATCGTGTTCGGGGCGGTCGTCGATCCCACCATGGACGGCGAGATCAAGATCACGGTGATCGCAACCGGGTTCGACGAAGCCGACGGCCAGGTCCCGGATCCGGCGTCGACCGCCGATACGCCCGTCGATCTCGACATGTACACCGGTTGGAGTCGGGACACGTCGGCCACGAAGACGCCGGCCGACGCCGCCGAGGAGGGTTCCCGCGACCACACGGCCATGGAACGGTCCGCCTTCGCCGAGCGCAAGGCCGTGTGACGCGGCGGCGGCCGGCGTTCCGCTGCAGGCAGCGCGTGCCGCGGATGTCGGCGCGCTGCTGGCCCGCCAATCGTCGCCTCACGGCTCCGCTTGGCGCCCAGCCAACCCGCCAGGAGTCCGCGCCGTTCCACGGCGTGGACTCCTACCTGGAGGTCGCGCCCGCGAGACTCTCCTCGTGCTCGGTGTACGCGCGGAGAATGAGGTCCCGTAGAGGGTCCGTCCCCGAGACGTCCTCCGTTGCGCGAAGCAGCACGAAGTGGCGGCGCTCCCCGTCAACGGTGTACTGCCGCGCCGGAAAGGTCACGCTTCGGCCGCGAGAGTCGTGCCGGTCCCACACGGTGAATCCCACCAGCTTCAATCCGGCCAGGAGTCCATCGGAGAAATGCAGCTCGGCGTCTGCCAGCTTGCCCGCCGGCGCTCCGGCGGTGCGCGGAACGATCTTCACTTTCATTGGCGTTTCCCCCCGTCGCCGGTGGAGACACGCAAATGGTGTTCCGTACGGGGCTCCGGGTCGAGTGGGAGCCGAACTCGTTGACCTGCCGGGCCTTGCGCGCCCCCGGCGGCGGCGGTGCGGGCGCGCGGTCGTTGTCCGGTGCCTCGTATGACAACCGGAGGCGACGTCAGAGGCCGAGCAGTAGCACCTGCGCCAGCGCGAAGTCGCCGGAGTGGCTCATCGTGATCAGCGATTCCTGACCGCCCAGCGCGTCGAAGCGCCGTGCAGCTTCGTCGTGAAACCGGAGTTGCGGTGGGCCGGCGCCCCGCACGAC
The DNA here is from genome assembly GCA_965217045.1 of Vicinamibacterales bacterium. GTDB lineage: Bacteria > Acidobacteriota > Vicinamibacteria > Vicinamibacterales > UBA8438 > JAAXGX01. The sequence continues at coordinate 59,100 of OZ244229.1, forward strand.
CTCGATGCTGCGCCAGAGAACGCCGGCGGCGCGCCCGGTCCCCAAGGCCTTCATCGCCGCTTCCTTCGCGGCGAAGCGGGCAGCGAGGTGCTGCGCGGGATGCCGCCTTCGCAGGCTGTAAGCCGCTTCGCCGGCGGTGAATACGCGCTCGACGAACCGGGCGCCGTAGCGTTCGAGCAACTGGCCGACCCGCTCGATCGACTCGATGTCGACGCCGACCGCGATGACGGCGCGGCCGGCGCTGCCGGCCGGCTGGCGCGGGGTCCGGGCCCCGTCCATGGCCGCGTTGGCCAGCCTGTCCGCCTCGGTGTTGGCGGACCGCGGCACGTGCTCGAACCGCACCCTGCGCAGCCGCCTGACGAGCGTGCCGGCTTCCTTGTGCAGCGGCTGCAGACGCGGATGCCGGACCCTGAACTGCCCGAGCATCTGCTTGGTGAGCAGCTCGGAGTCCGACCGTATGACGACGTCCCGGTAGCCGTGCCGGTCGAGATAGGTCAGCGCGGCCAAGAGGCCGCGGTACTCCGCCACGTTGTTGGTGGCGATACCGATGGCGCCGTTCAGCTCCTCGAGCAGCGTGCCGTCGCCGGCCTCGATGCGCACGCCGTAGCCCGCCGGACCGGGATTGCCCCGGGCGCCGCCGTCGATGTATGCGATGACCGGGCCGTCGCTCACCCGTCCGCTCCGCGCTCGGGGGGGGCGGGGGGCGTATCGAAGTACAGGATCCGTTGGCAGCTCTCGCACTGGATCAGGCTGTCGTTCAGCCGGACGTTGTTGAAGAGCTGGGGGCGGAGCCGCACCTGACACGACGAGCAGCGTCCGTCGCGCGCCGCGACGACGGCGATGCCGTTGCGGTGTCTCGCGAGCTTCTCGAAGAGCGCGAGGAGGGGCGGGGTCAGCACGCCGACCTGCCGCTGCCGCTCGGCCTCGAGCTGCTCGACCCGCTGCTCGAGCTCGACCTGCTCCCGTTCGAGCCCCCCGCGCTCGGCCTCGATGGTGGCCCCTTCCTCCGTGAGCTGCCGCTGCGCGCGTTCCACCTCCGCCGCGAGCTCGTCACCCTCGAGCATGCGCTCGAGTATTATGTCTTCCAGACGTCTGACCTCGGCCTCGCCACCCGCGATCTCGACCTGCATCGCCTGGTATTCCCGGTTGGTCTTGACCTCCATCAGCTGTTCCTTGAAACGGCTCAGCCGCGTCTGGACGACCGCCAGCTCCTTTTCCCGTGCCTGCCGGTCGGCCTTGAGATCGTCGAACCGCTGCTGCGCCCTGACGACCTCCTCGGAGGTCTCGCCGAGCCGCGCATCGAGCTGGGCGATGCGAGACGGGAGCTCGTCGATCCGCGCGCGCGCGGTCACCGCTGCGTTCTGAATCCGCTGCAGCGTGATCAGGTGTTCAAGGTCGGGCAGCATCCGTTCCAGCGCGGCGAGCCGATGTCGCCGCCAACCAGGGCAAAAAAAAACCCGCCAGGGCGGGGCTTGGGGAAAGCGCGCTTCGCGACCCTGCAGCCGGGCGAATTGACACCCGGCGCGCGATGAAACGAGGTGTTCCGAGTCGTTGATGCAAGTCCATGAGCGTGTCGGGATCTCGATCGTAACATGGCTGGCGGAGCGTCGCGCGGTCAGCGCGCGGCGCAGCCTCGCGGGCCGCGCGGTCGGGATTGCCGAAGCACGGAAGCGATGGTGGGCCCACCAGGATTCGAACCTGGGACAAGCCGGTTATGAGCCGGCGGCTCTGACCGCTGAGCTATGGGCCCGGAAGCTAGGTACTACCTTCGAGGAAGGCCCGGAGCTTGCGGCTCCGCGACGGATGCCGCAGCTTTCGCAGCGCCTTCGCTTCTATCTGACGGATCCGTTCCCGAGTCACGGCGAAGTTCTGGCCGACCTCCTCCAGCGTGTGCTCGCTGCCGTCGCCGACCCCGAAGCGCATCTTGATCACCTTTTCCTCGCGCGGCGTGAGCGTCTTGAGCACCGAGTCGGTCTGCTCCTTGAGGTTCAGGTTGATCACGGCCTCGGCCGGAGAGACGATCTGCCGGTCCTCGATGAAGTCGCCGAGGTGGCTGTCTTCCTCCTCGCCGATCGGGGTCTCCAGGGAGATGGGTTCCTGCGCGATCTTCAAGACCTTGCGCACCTTGGCGACCGGAATGTCCATGCGCTGGGCGATCTCCTCGGATGTCGGCTCGCGTCCCAGCTCTTGCACGAGCGCCCGCGACGTACGGATCAGCTTGTTGATCGTCTCGATCATGTGCACCGGAATCCGGATCGTGCGCGCCTGGTCCGCGATTGCCCGCGTGATCGCCTGCCGGATCCACCACGTGGCATAGGTCGAGAACTTGTAGCCCCGCCGGTACTCGAACTTGTCGACGGCCTTCATCAGGCCGATGTTCCCCTCCTGGATGAGGTCGAGGAACTGCAGGCCGCGGTTCGTGTACTTCTTGGCGATCGAGACGACCAGCCGGAGGTTGGCCTCCACCAGCTCCCTCTTCGCCTGCTCGGCCTGGGTCTCGCCGCGCACTATCGTCAGCAGGATGCGGTTGATGTCGTCGGGCGTCTCCTGCAGCTCCCCCGTGCGCCGCTTGAGATCGGCCCGCAACTCCCGCAGCCGCTTCGCCAGCTGCTTGCGATCCTCTCCATTCAGGCGGCCGCGCCTGGCCTTGGCCTTCAGCTGCCGGTCGAGTAGCTCGATCTCCTGGTGCACGCGCTGCGCGCCCTCGGCTGCCCCCTTGATGAGGTCGATCAGGTGACGCTTGACCGGCTCCGTGAACTCGATGCGTCGAATGAGCCGCGACAGCTCGACACCGGCCCGCAGCCGCCGCCAGCGGTAGTGGCGGTACTGCCGCCGGTTGCGCTTGGCGATCTGGGCAAGCTCGCTCTCGGTCTGCTGCAGTTCGCCGTGCTTGGCGTGGACCCTGTCGATCTGCCGCAACAGCTGTTGTCCGCGGTCGGCAACGCGGGCATCGGGCAGCTCGTCATCCTGGAAGATCAGCAGCTCACGGATGGTCCGTTCGCCGCGTCGCAGCTGCTCGCCGAGCCTGATGACGATGCGTGCCGTCGTCGCGGTACGCGAGATGGTCTTGATTATGGAGAGCTTGCTCCGCTCGATCCGCTTGGCGATGGCCACCTCTCCCTCGCGTGTCAGGAGCGGGACAGTCCCCATCTCGCGCAGATACATGCGAACCGGATCGTTCGTCTTGTCGATCGTGATCGGCGCGAGGTCGAGCTCGACGTCCTCGCTCCGCCGGTCGAGCAGCTTTTCTTCGCGGTATTTCTGCTCGGAGTCGACCACCTCGATGCCGGCGTTGCCCAGCGCGGCGAACAGGTCGTCGAGCTCCTCCGACGACGTCAGCTCGGCGGGGAGCATGTCGTTGACCTCGTCGTAGAGAAGGTAGCCTTTTTCCTTGCCAAGGATGATGAGTTGACGAATCTCGTCGTACTTCTCTTCGATTGACAAGCGTGTGCCTCCTGAGCGTGTCACCCTCCGAGCGCCTCGGGGCGCTGCAGCAGATCCTGCTTGCGTTGCAGGAGCGCCGACATCTCGTGTTCCGCTCCCGGCGTGCCGGCCCGCTGGCAGCGGGCGATGGCTTCCTGAAGTGCGCCCAGTTCGCGCCTGAAACGGCGCCGCCGCATGGTGGCCACGCAGTCGGCGACGCCGGCCGGCGCGTGTGTAGCCCGCGCGATGCGCTCCGCCAGCGCCGCCTCGCCGGCGCTCACGCGTTCGAGCAGCGCCTGCGGGACGGCGTCGGCCGGCCACTCCACGAGGGTCCGCGCCACGCGGAGGATCGGCTCGGTCGCCAGCCCCTCGAAGTCGGCCGGCTCGGTGTCCGCCAGCACATGCAGCGCCGCGGTCGTATCGCGCATCGTGGCCCAGATGAGGCCTTTCTCAGCGTGCGTCACAGCCGGCTCGATCGACTCGCTCACCGCCTCGTCGAGCGTCGTCCGCCGCTTGACGGCGAGGCGCCGCAAATCGGAGCGGACGACATCCTCCATGATGCCGGCCCTGTGGGCTACGCGATCGGCGAACTCGTCCCGCGCCGCGGCATCCGGCATGCGCGCGGCCACAGCCAACATATCGGACAGGAACGCCTTGCGCTGTGCATTGCGCGACAGATCGCGCGCCGCCGCCGCCTTGTCCAGCACGTAGTCCACGTACCGCTGGGACTTGCGCAGCTGGTCGACGTAGTACGCGCCCCCGCGCTCCCGCACGCACGTGTCTGGGTCCTGGCCCGGCGGCAGCACCGCCACATTGACCTCCAGCCCCTCGCCCAGCAGCAGCTCGCCCGTCCGGGCGGATGCGTTCTGGCCCGCCACGTCGGGGTCGAAGCTGACGATGACCTTCGACGCGAAGCGGCCCAGCAGGCGCGCCTGCTGGGCCGTGACCGCCGTGCCGCAGGTAGCCACCGCCGGCTGCACGCCCGCCTGCACAACCTGGGCGAAGTCGAAGTACCCTTCAACCATCACGGCGTAGCCCAAACGGCGGATCGCGGACTTGGTAAGATGTAAACCATACAACGTCCGGCTCTTGGTATACAGGGGGGTCTCCGGCGAGTTGACGTACTTCGGCTGCTGGCCGGACTCCAGCGCGCGTCCCCCGAACGCCACCACCGAGCCGCTGTCGCGGCAGATGGGAATCATCAGCCGGTTCCGGAAGCGGTCCAGGATCTGACCGCCGTCGCGCTCCACGACCAGACCGCTGGCCAGCACCAGGTCCAGCGGCTGGCCCGCGTCCAGGAGGTGCTGCTTCAGGCTGTCGCGCCGGGCGGGGGCATAGCCGAGTCCGAGCCGCTCGATCGTCTCCGGACGGATGCCGCGCGCCTCCAGATGTCCGCCCGCCCGCCCGCCCGCCGGCGTCGCCAGCTGCGCGCTGAAGAAGTCGGCGGCCAGACTGTGGATCTTCAGCAGCGCCTCGCGTCTGGTGTCGGCCGCCGCGTCCCGTGCCGCATCGTCCGCCTCCGGTACCTGAACACCGAAGCGCTGGGCAAGCAGCCTGACCGCATCCGGGAAGCCGAGCTTCTCCTGCAGCTCGACGAACTTCACGACGTCGCCGCCGACGCCGCAGCCGAAGCAGTGGAAGAAGCCCTTGTCCGGGTTCACATGGAACGAGGGCGTCTTCTCGGTGTGGAAAGGACACAGGCCCTTGTACGTGCTGCCGGCCTTCTTGAGCGGAACCGAGTCCTGCACCACCTGCACGATGTCGGCGTGAGCCTTGAGATCCTCCACGAAGTGCGGCGGAAAACGTCCCACGCTTCAGTCCTGCAGCTCGACGACGGTGACTCCCTCGCCGCCCTGCTCCCGCTGCGCCGGCGCGAACCGCGCGACCTGCGGATGGGTCTGGAGGAAGCCGGCTATCGAGCGTCGCAGCGCCCCGGTCCCGTGCCCGTGGATGACACGCACCTCCCGCCGTTCGTGGAGGACGGCCCGATCGAGATGCCGCTCGGTGAGCGACAGCGCCTCGTCGACCGTGCAACCGATGACGTTGAGCTCGGGCGGTAGGTCGCCCTCATCCGCGGCGTGCACCGTGATGCGGCCGCTCTGCGGCCGTTCGCCGGCCGGGGCGGCTCGGAGGCCGGACAGCGGCACGCGGAGCCGCTTGCCGCGCACTTCCACCTCGGCCTCGGTGGCGTGCAGTGCGCGCACCTGGCCGTCGAGACCCAGGCTCTCCACCTTCACCGTGGCGCCGACCTCGGGTGCGCGGGCCGGGGGGCTCGAGCCGGCTGCCGGCCCGGCGGACGGCGGGACCTGCGCGCCGGCAACTGCGTCCTTCCGGCTTGCGAGGGCGTCGAGCGCGGCTTGCGCCGTGCTGCGCAGGGCGCCCGTCTCACCTGTGGTCAGCGGTCTCTCCCCGGCCGCGGCCCGCTCGTTGGCGGTGCGCTGCAGGTCGGACGCCCGTCGCCGCAGGTCGTCGACGACGGCGTCGATTTCCTTGCGCGCCGCGCGGATCCGGTCGCCGACCCCGTCGGCGAGGCGCAGGCGCGTCCCTTCCGCGCGCGCCTCGACCCCCTGCCGTGCCGCATCGAGATCCGCGCGCTCCGACGTGAGGCGCTCGCGCTCCCGCGCCAGCTCCTGGCGCTCGCCCTCGAGCGAGCGGAGCTCGTCGTCCACCCTGGTCAGCTGCTCCGCCAGTTGCGCCTCGCGTGCGCTCCGGCGGTCGCGTGCGGCCTGGATGACCCCCGGCGGGACGCCCAGCCTGGCGGCGATCTCGAAAGCCAGGCTGGGCCCGGGCGCCCCGTACGTGAGGTGGTAGTTCGGCGCGAAGGTGTCCGTGTCGAAGCCGAACGCGGCGCAGGCAACGCCTGCGGTGGTGGCCGCGTACGCCTTGAGCAGCTCGTCATGCGTCGTGGCCATGACCACCGCGCCGCGCACGCGGAAATGCTCGATGAGCGCCGCACCCAGCGCGCCGCCTTCCACCGGGTCCGTGCCGGCGCCCACCTCGTCGAGCAGGACGAGCGCCGGCAGCTTCAGATGCTCGTGCATCGACACGATGTTGCTGATATGGCCGGAGAAGGTGGAGACGCTGGCCGTGATCGACTGCTCGTCTCCGATATCCGCGAAGACCGTGCGAAACACCGTCACGCGCGATCCCGCCGCCGCCGGCACGTGCAGCCCGGCCTGCGCCATGAGGGCCAGCAGCCCCGCCGTTTTCAGCGCGACCGTCTTGCCGCCCGTGTTCGGTCCCGTGATCACCAGCACCGAGGTCGGGGGGATCGCGTACACGTCCACCGGCGTAGGCTGTCCGGCCGCCGAGTCGTCGGCACGGAGCCGCGCGCGCACCTCCGGAATCAGCAACGGATGCCGTGCATCCCGGAACTCGAGATGGAGCTCGGCGCTCAGCTCCGGCGCGGCGCCGCCGACCAGGCGCGAAAACGTGGCGCGCGCCTGGATCTCGTCGACTTCCGTGGCCGCCGTGAGGGTATGCCGCAGGTCGAGGGCACGCTTGCGCAGGGCGTTGGTCAGCTCGAGGAGGATCCGGTGCACCTCGGCCGCCTCGCGGTCGGCGAGTGCGACGATGTTGTTGTTGATCTCGACGGTGCTGAGCGGCTCGAGAAACAGGCTCGCCCCGCTGCCCGAGCTGCCGTGGACGATGCCGGGGATCGCGTCGCGGTGCTCGGCCTTGATCACCAGCACATGCCGGCCGGCGCGCTCCGTCACGATGCGCTCCTGCAGATAGCGCGCCGTGCCCTTGCCTCGCAGGTACGAGTCGAGCGTGGACCGCAGGCGGTTCGTCTGTCTGCGCAGCTGCCCGCGGATCGTGCGCAGGGCGTCCGAGGCGTCGTCCACCACGCTGCCCGCGTCGTCGATCTTCGTGCGGATCTGCGAGATCTCTCCGGCGAACGAGCGACATCCCTCCAGCGTGGTCTGCAGCGCCGGAAACGGCCCTCCGTCCGCGCTCGCGACCGCGCGCCGGACGGCGTCGACGGACGAGAGAAAGGCGGCCAGGCCGCGCAGATGACCGGCCTCGAGCGGGAGTCCCTCGATCGCGAGGCTCGTCAGGGCTTGCTCAAGGCCGGCGGGCGCGTCGAGTCCGACCGGCCCGTTCGACTCGAGATACCGAACGCACTCGCTGGTGGCTGCCAGTGCGGCCTGTGCGCTCCGGATGTCGGTGCGCGGACGGAGCTCGGCCAGCTGGGCAGCGCCGAGCGGCGTCAGCGCGAAGCTCTGAACAACCTCAACGACCCGGTCGAACTCGAGAGACCGGAGCGAGCCTTCGTGCATGACAGGAGGCCCCGAGCCTATCACGGACAACGAACGTGGTCCAACCGCGTCAGGGCAGATGATTGATGGCGCTTGCCAGCGCCGCCGCACCGAAGCCGTTGTCGATGTTCACGACCGCGACGCCCGCTGCACAGCTGTTCAGCATGGCCAGCAGCGCGGTCAGACCGCCGAAGCTGGCGCCGTATCCGACACTCGTCGGGACCGCGATGACCGGCACCCTGACCAGGCCGCCGATCACGCTGGGGAGCGCGCCTTCCATGCCCGCCACGGCGATGATCACCCGCGCGCTGTCGAGCCGGTCGCGCTCCGCGAGCAGTCGGTGCAGTCCGGCGACTCCCACGTCGTAGAGGGCCTCTACCTGATTACCGAGGACCTCGGCGCTGATCCGGGCTTCCTCGGCCACCGCGATGTCGGAGGTTCCGGCCGCCACGACGAGGACGACGCCCCGTCCGGTAGGGGCTGCCACGGACCGGAAGATCACGCGCGCGGTCGCGTGAAAACGCGCGTTCGGCACGACCCGCGTGACGGCGGCGTAGGCCGCTTCGTCGGTCCGGGTCACGAGCAGGGCGTCTCCGGCGGCGACGAGACGCTCGGCAATCGCCGCGACCTGCTCCGGCGTCTTGCCCGCGCCGAAGATCACCTCGGGGAATCCCTGCCGCACGGCGCGATGATGATCCACGCGGGCGAAGCCGAGATCCTCGAACGGCATGTGCCGCAGCATCTCGGTCAACCGATCCGCCGCCCGGGCGGCGGTGGTCGTTCCCTGCTCGACCTCGTCGAGAATGCCGCGCAGCTGATCGGGAGTCATGCCGGCTGGCCGCCGCCCGCGGCGGCGCGCGAATTGACTTGTGGGAGTCCGGCCTGTAAGTTCATGGCGAGCGTGCCCGGCATCGACACGGCCGTCATGCCTCTACCCGGATCGCTCCTGGTAGGGCTGTACTTCGTTCTTCTCGTCTGCTTGAGCGCCTACGGCGTGCACCGCGCCTACCTACTCTACCTTTATACAAGATATCGCCCGCGGTTGCCTGCGGCCCGGGTCGACGGCGACGACGTCCCGTTCGTCACCGTGCAGCTTCCCGTCTACAACGAGCTGTACGTGGTCGAGCGTCTCATCGACGCGGCGGCGCGCCTGGACTACCCCCCGCAGCGCCTGGAGATCCAGGTCCTGGACGACTCGACCGACGAGACACAACGGATTGCGGCCGAGGCCGTGGCCCGCTGGTCCGCGCGCGGGGTCGCCATCCGCCGGCTGCACCGGGCCGAGCGGACCGGATACAAGGCCGGCGCGCTGGCGGCCGGCCTGCGGGCCGCGCGGGGCGAGGCGATCGCCATCTTCGACGCCGATTTCCTGCCGCCGCGCGACTTCCTGCGGCGCATGCTGCCCGCGCTCCGCGAGCCCGGCGTCGGCATGGTGCAGGCCCGCTGGGGACACGTGAACCAGGAGTGCTCGTGGCTCACCGGCGTCCAGGCCCTGCTGCTGGATGCCCACTTCGTCCTGGAGCACGGAGCCCGCAACCGCGGCGGGTGCTTCTTCAACTTCAACGGCACGGCCGGCGTCTGGAAGCGGGCGGCCATCGACGACGCGGGCGGCTGGCAACCCGACACGCTGACCGAGGATCTCGACCTGAGCTATCGCGCCCAGCTGGCCGGGTGGCGGTTCGTGTTCCTGCCGGACGTGGTCGCGCCCGCCGAGCTCCCGGTCGAGATGGACGCCTTCAAGACTCAACAGCACCGTTGGGCGATGGGCTCGGTCCAGACCTGCCTGAAGGTGCTGCCCGCCGTGCTGCGGAGCCGCGTGCCGCTGCGGCTCAAGCTGGAGGCGTTCTTTCACCTCACGGCCAACTTCAACTACCCGCTCCTGCTGCTGGCGTCCGTGCTGATGGTGCCCGCGCTCTTCGTGCGGGCGCGGGCCGGATCGCAGACGCTGCTGCTGGTCGACGTGCCGCTGTTCTGCGCGGCGGCGTTGTCGATGGTGAACTTCTACGCGGTCAGCCAGCGTGCGGTGCGGCGGGACTGGATATCGCAGTTGCGGTACGTGCCGCTCGCGATTGCCGTCGGGATCGGCCTCTCGGTCAACAACACGCGGGCCGTCCTCGGCGCGCTGCGCCGGGTTCGGCCGCGCTTCGTGCGCACGCCCAAGTACGGCGTCGTCAGCAGCCGCGACGAATGGCGGGCGAAGCGCTACCGGCAGGCTGTCGCCGGCCAGCCGTTCGTGGAGCTGGCGCTCGGGCTCTATTTCACGATCGCCGTGCTCGGCGCTGCGTCGAGCGCCCTGTTCGCAGCCGTTCCGCTGCTCTGTGTCTTCCAGTTCGGGTTCCTGTACATGGGGCTCGTCTCGCTGCTGCAGCAGCCGCGGCCCGGTCGCGCCGGCGTACCGGGAGCCCGCCAGGCAATCGCCGGGGACGCAAGCGCCCGCCTGCCCGGACCGGCCGGCGGGCCGGGTGCAAGGAGCTCCACGGGTTGAGTTGCCCGCGCTTCGGGGCGGGTAGTAGGCTCTGACCGGATGACCGCGCCAGCCGCGCCGGCGAAGGCCGGCCTCGAGGGAGTCGTCGCGACCTCGTCGGCGATCTGCCATCTCGACGGGGCGCGCGGCGTGCTCGCGTACTGCGGGCACGACATTCACGATCTCGCCGAGCATGCCACGTTCGAGGAGGTGTGCTACCTCCTGTGGCACCGGCGCCTGCCGACGCGGGCCGAACTGGGGGATCTGCAGTCGCAGCTCGCGAGCGCGCGGCCGCTGCCCGAGCCGCTGCGGCGGCTGATCCGGTCGCTGCCGCCGGGCAACACCATGGATGCCCTGCGGACGCTGACCTCGGCGCTGGCGCACTTCGACCCGGAGGCCGGCGACGACCCCGCGCCCGGCGCGCGCTATCGCCAGGTGGTGCGCCTGACGGCGCAGCTGGGCAGCGTCGTGGCGGCCTGCGGTCGCATCGCTGCGGGCCGGGGTCCGATCGAGCCGGATCCCGCCCTCGGCCACGCCGCCAACTTCCTGCTCATGCTCGGCGGCGAGCGTCCGAGCCCGGTGGCGGCGCGCGCGTTCGACGTGGCGCTCATCCTGCACGCGGACCACGAGCTGAACGCCTCGACGTTTGCCGCCCGGGTGACCGCCGCCACGCTGAGCGACGTCCACTCGGCCGTGGTCGCCGGCATCGGTGCGCTCAAGGGGCCGTTGCACGGCGGCGCCAATGCCGAGGTCATGAAGCTGCTGACGGAGATCGGCGAGGATGCCGACGACGAGCGCGTGGAACGCGTCATCCGGGACATGCTGGCCCGCAAGGTCAAGGTGCCCGGTTTCGGGCACCGGGTGTACCGGACCGAGGATCCGCGCGCCACGCACCTGCGGCGGATGTCGCGCGAGCTGGGGGAGCGCGCCGGCCGGACCCGCCTGTACGAGATGTCGCGGCGGATCGAGGCGGTGATGAAGGAGGCGACGCAGATCGACGCGAACGTCGACTTCTACTCGGCGTCGACGTATGCGCTGCTCGGGATCCCGGTCGATCTGTTCACGCCTGTCTTCGCCGTCAGCCGCGTGGCCGGCTGGACGGCGCACGTCCTCGAGCAGTACGCCAACAACCGTCTCATCCGGCCGCGCGCCGAGTACGTCGGGCCGGAGCACCCGCAGCCGTTCACGTCGCTGGACGAACGAGGCCGATGACCCGGCCGTCGGAGCGAGCCGTGCCCGACGGAGGGGGACGGCCGCCGCTGCGCAGCGGACTGCCCGAAGCGGCCCGCCGCGACATCGGCCGTGCGATCCGGCTGCACACCGACGGGCAGCTCGAGGCGGCCGTCGGCGCGTACCGGGCCATCCTGGCGCGGCATCCCGAGGCCGGCGCCTGCTGGTCCAACCTGGGCGTGGCGCTGCGCAAGCTGGGCCGCAGGGACGAGGCCCTGGCGGTGCTGCGCCAGGGCCTGCGCGTCTGTCCCGAGCTCGTCGATCTCAACTACAACCTCGGCAATGCGCTCGCCGACGCCGGGGACGCGGAGGGCGCTCTCGAACGCTACCGCACGGCCTTCGCCCGCGAGCCGGGCCACCTGCCCGCCGCGATCGTCTGCGGTGCCACGCTCCTCAGGCTGGAGCGCTGCGAGGAGGCTGTCGATCACTATCGGGCGGCGCTCGACCGGCATCCCGACAACGCCAGGCTGTACCACGCGCTGGGCCGGGCGCTCTGGAACCTGCGGCAGGTACGGGCTGCCGCGGCCGCGTACCGGCGCGCCATCGCGCTGGGGCCGGCGCCGTCCGTCTACCGCACGGATCTGCACCACGCCCTGTCCGCGCTGGGGCAGTACGCGGAGGACGAGCGGCAGCTGCGCGCTGAGGCGCCGTCGGATCGGCGCTCGCCGGCGGTGGTCGCGGCGTTGGGGCAGAGCCTGATCGACCAGGGCCGCCTCGCTGCCGGGCTGGAATGCTGCGACGCGGTGCTGGCGCTCGATCCGGACCATCTCGACGCGCGGCTCGGGCGGGCCCGCGCCAACTTCCTGGCGGGCCGCTACGCCGCGGCCTGGCCGGACTTCCGGTGGCGCCGCCGGCACCGGACGTGGCGCGCGATGGGTGTGGAGGGCCGGGACTGGGAGGGGCAGGATCTCGACGGGCAGTCGATCCTGCTGTACGGCGAGCAGGGCCTGGGCGACATGATCCAGTTCGCGCGGTTCGCGCCGCTGCTGGTTCGGCGCGGCGCGGAGGTGTCCCTCTACTGCCCGCCGCGGCTGGTCGGTCTCCTCCAGCGGCTCCCCGGCGTGCACCAGGTGATGCCCGGCGATCGCCCCTGTCCTCCCAGCGACTGGATCTGCTCGCTGCTGGACGTGCCCGGCGTCCTGGGAACGGACCTCGACTCGCTTCCGGATGCCTGCCCCTATCTGCCTGGCGGCAAGCGGCCGCGGCCGCTCCTGCCGCCCGCGCGCCGGTTTCGGATCGCCATCGTCTGGGGCGGGAACCCGGCGCATGCGCGGGACAGTGAACGCTCCTGCCGTCTCGCCGACTTCGCGCCGTTGATCGAGCTGCCCGGCACGGAGTTCGTCAGCTTCCAGGTAGGCCCGCGCGCCCGCGAGCTGCGCGCGGGCTGGCGCGGGCTGGTCGGCACTACCGGGGAGGAGCTGACCGCATTCGAGGCGACCGCGGACGCGCTCATGGAGGTGGACCTGGTCATCACCGTGGATACGGCGCTTGCCCACTTGGCCGGCGCCCTCGGCCGGCCCGTCTGGACCCTGCTGGCGTTCGCCCCCGATTGGCGCTGGCTGCTGGGGCGCTCCGACACTCCCTGGTATCCGACGATGCGCCTGTTCCGGCAGCCGGAGCCCAACGATTGGGCGGGAGCCTTCCGCGCTGTCCGCGCCGAGCTTGCCGTCCGGCTGGCGCAGCCGCATAATTGACTCGCCCCTTCGGTCTCCTCCATGCATCACCGTCAAATCCGCAACTTCTCCATCGTCGCGCACATCGACCACGGCAAGTCGACGCTCGCCGACCGGTTTCTCGAGCTCACGGGCGCCCTGCGGCCGCGGGAGATGGAGGCGCAGGTCCTCGACACCATGGACCTGGAACGCGAGCGCGGCATCACCATCAAGGCCCACGCCGTAAGGCTGGGCTACGAGGCGGACGACGGCCAGCGCTACATCCTGAACCTCATCGATACGCCGGGGCACGTCGACTTTTCGTACGAGGTGACGCGCTCGCTCGCGGCCTGCGAGGGCGCGCTGCTGCTGGTCGACGCCTCGCAGGGGGTCGAAGCGCAGACGGTGGCCAACGCCTATCTCGCCGTCGACAACGACCTCGAGATCATCCCGATCATCAACAAGATCGATCTTCCCGGCGCCCAGGTGGACGAGACGGCCAGGCAGGTCGAGGATCTGGTGGGTCTCGACGCCGCCGCTGCGCTTCGCGCCAGCGCGAAGGAGGGCATCGGCATCCGCGAGATTCTGGAGGCGGTCGTCGCGCGCGTGCCGCCGCCGACCGGCGCCCCCGATGCCCCGCTGAAGGCGTTGATCTTCGACTCGTGGTACGACGCCTACCGGGGGGTCGTGATTCTCATCCGCGTGCTGGACGGCGTGATCCGGCCGGGCATGAAAACGCTGCTGATGGCCCAGGGCCGCGAGTGCGAGATCGAGCAGGTCGGCGTCTTCTCGCCCAAGCCGGTCGAGACCGACGCGCTCGGCGTCGGCGAGGTAGGGTTCGTCGTCGCCGGCATCAAGGGTGTCGCCGATGCGCAGATCGGCGACACCCTGACGGACGCCGGACGCCCGACGGCCAGCCCGTTTCCGGGGTTCCGCGAGCTGAAGCCGATGGTCTTCGCCGGGCTGTATCCGGTGGAGGGCCACCAGTATCCGGAGCTCCGCGAGGCGCTCGACAGGCTGCGGCTCAACGATTCGTCGTTCGTCTTCGAGCCGGAGACGTCCGCCGCGCTGGGGTTCGGATTCCGCTGCGGCTTCCTCGGGCTGCTGCACATGGAGATCGTCCAGGAGCGCCTCGAGCGGGAGTTCGACGTGGACCTCGTGACGACGGCGCCGGGCGTGCTGTACCGGGTGACGACCACCGACGGGGAGGTGCTGGAGATAGACAGCCCCGCCAAGCTGCCGGACGCCGGCCGCATCGACCGGCTAGAGGAGCCGATCATCGCGGCGATGATTCTCGCTCCGGCGGACTGTGTGGGCGCGATCCTGCAGCTGTGCCAGGAGAAGCGCGGCGTGCAGACGAACCTGGAGTACCACGCGTCGAACCGGGTCATGATTTCGTACGATCTGCCCTTCAACGAGGTGGTGCTCGACTTCTACGACCGCTTGAAGACCGTCTCCCGCGGCTACGCGTCGCTCGACTACCATGTGACCGGATACCGGGAATCACCGCTCGTGCGGCTGGATCTCCTCGTAAACGCCGAGCCGGTCGATGCGCTGTCGATTATCGTGCACCGGGACACGGCCTACGCGCGCGGGCGGGCGCTGGCATCCAAGATGCGCGAGCTCATTCCGCGCCAGATGTTCGAGGTGGCGATTCAGTCGGCCGTCGGCTCGCGGATCATCGCCCGGGAGACGGTGCGGCCCCTGCGCAAGAACGTCCTCGCCAAGTGCTATGGTGGCGACATCTCCCGCAAGCGCAAGCTGCTGGAGAAGCAGAAGGAGGGCAAGCGCCGCATGAAGCGCGTCGGACGCGTGGAGATCCCGCAGGAGGCGTTTCTCGCGGTGCTCAGGATTGGCGTCGACTCATGACATCAGCATTTCGGAAATCGACGGCGCGCGAGTACTTCGAATCGATCGTCATCGCGGTGATCCTGGCGCTCTTCATCCGGACGTGGGTCGTGCAGGCGTTCAAGATTCCGACCGGATCCATGGAGCACAACCTGCTGATCGGCGATCACCTGCTGGTCAACAAGTTCGTCTTCGGGCCGACCGCCGGCGCCGCGGAGCAGTGGGTGCTCCCGACCGGCGCGGTGGAGCGCGGCGACGTGGTGGTGTTCAAGTTCCCCGAGGAGCCGGAGCGGGATTTCATCAAGCGGGTCATTGGCCTGCCCGGCGAGACCCTGGAGGTGCGCCGGAAGCGCGTCTACATCGACGGCGAGCCGCTCGACGAGCCGTACCTGGAGGGTCGGCTGCCAGTGCTGCGGCCCGGGGCCGTCGCCGTCGAGCGGCGCGACACGTTCGGGCCGGTGACGATTCCCGACGGGCACTACTTCATGATGGGGGACAACCGCGACAACTCGCAGGACAGCCGCTTTTGGGGTCCGCTGCCGCATGCCCACCTGAAGGGCCGGGCCATGATGGTCTACTGGTCGTACGACGCGGCCGAGCCGGTCCTGCAGGAGCCGGGCCTCGGTTCCGGCCTCAAACGTCTCTCGTCCGTGGTGGCGAACTTCTTCACTCGCACCCGGTGGGAGCGGATGTTCCAGCTCATCGGTTGATTCTCCGGCCGCCGCTGGCAGAAGGAGCCGCCATGCACAAGCCGACCGTCCGTCTCGCCCCTTGCGTCGTTCTCTTTCTCTCGCTCTCCATCTCGCCGCCCGCCCGAGCCGCGGAACATCCGCTCGACCCGCTGAGCTACCAGGAGATGTGGCGCGTGCTGGAGCTCCTGCGGGATGCCGGACAAATGGACAGGGATACCCGCTTCTCGGAGCTGACGCTGCAGGAGCCGGCCAAGCGCGACGTCCTGGCGTGGCGTCCCGGCGCCGAGATGCCGCGCGCGGCCTACGCGGTGGTGCGCCAGGGCCAGGATACGTACGAGGCTACCGTCGATCTCGCCGCCGGGCAGGTGGCGTCGTGGAAGCGGCTGACCGGCGCGCAGCCGAGCTGGCTCGGCGAGGAGTTCGACGCGCTGGTCGACAAGGTGCTCGAGCATCCGGACTTCAGCGCCGGCCTCGCGGCGCGCGGCATCAGCGATTTCACGTTTCTCGACTGCGGCACGGTACCGCCAGGCTACTTCGGGACCGCGGAGGAGCGCGGACGTCGTATCGGCAACGTCAGTTGCTCCGAGTCTCGCGGCGTCCGCAACTCCTGGACCCGCCGCGTCGAAGGCCTGAGCGCCGTGGTCGATCTCGTCTCGGGAGAGGTGCTGCGCGTGGTCGACGACGGCCCGGTGGCCATCTCCGGCACCGTCGCCGACTTCGATCGCACGACGCTCGACGCCCCGCGCGAGGTTCCCGGGCCGATCGACACACGCCAGCCGCTCGGCCCCGGCTTCGAGCTGGACGGCTATCAGGTGCGCTGGCAGAACTGGCGCTTCCACCTGCGGCCCGACCAGCGGATCGGCCTGGTGCTGTCGCTGGTGCGCTACCAGACGGGATCTCAGGCGGCCGCCCGCTCGGTGATGTACCAGGGCCATCTGTCCGAGATCTTCGTTCCCTACATGGACCCGTCATTTGGCTGGTACCGCCGCAACTTCATCGACGCCGGCGAGTTCGTGGCGGGCGGGTTGGCCAAGCCGTTGCTGCGGGGGCGCGACTGTCCCGACCACGCGGTCTATGTGGACACCTTGATCAGCGGCGGCAACGGCCGTCCGCGCACCGTGCAGGACACGATCTGCCTGTATGAGCGAGAGACCGGCGACCCCGCCTGGCGGCACTACGCCTCCGAGCAGCCGGACAGCCGGCCCAGTCGCGACCTGGTCGTGCGCACCGGCGCCGTGGTCGGCAACTACGACTATCTGCTGGACTGGATCTTCCGTCAGGACGGCTCCATCGAAGCCAGGGTCGGCGCCACCGGCATTCTGGAGGTGAAGGCGACCAACGCCGCGTCCGCGACGGAGTCGGCCGCGGCGGCCGGTCCGGCCGAGGCTCTCGCCGAAGCGCCTGCGGCACAGGACCGTGACGATGCGTACGGCCGCTTCGTGGATCGCAACATCGTGGCCGTGAACCACGACCACTACTTCAGCTACCGCCTGGATCTGGACATCGACGGCACCGAGAACCGGTTCGTCACCGACCGCCTGGTTGCACGGCGGTTGCCGAAGGACCATCCCCGGCGCAGTCTGTGGGTTCAGGAGCAGCAGGTCGCGGCGAGCGAGCATGAGGCCCGGCTCGACATCGACCTGCGGCGGCCGGCACTCTGGCGGGTGCTCAGCAACGGCCGCGTCAACGCCGTGGGCTATCCGACCAGCTTCCAGGTGCTGCCGGGCAGGAACGCGACCACGCTGCTGTCGGCCGACGACTATCCGCGGCGGCGGGCCGGCTTCATCGATCACCACCTCTGGGTGACGCCGTACCGCGTCGGCGAGCGCTACGCGGCTGGCGCTCACCCTACCCTGAGCGAGCCCGGCCTGGGCCTGCCGGAGTGGACCGGAGCGGATCGGCCCGTGCTCGACACGGACCTCGTCCTCTGGCATACGGTCGGCATGCACCATCTGCCGCGCGCCGAGGATTGGCCGGTGATGCCGACCATGTGGCACGGCTTCGAGCTGCGGCCGTTCGACTTCTTCGACCGCAACCCGGCGCTCGACCTGCCCTGAGCGCCGGCGCCGTGCAGGTCGGCTGCGACGGCGTTCCCGGCCAGAACGGTTGTCCCGGCAGCGGTTCAGCGCGTTTCGGTCGGGGCCTGCGTGCCCGCCCGGCGGCCGAAGATCGCCGTCCCCACCCGCACGATGGTGGCGCCTTCCTCGACGGCGGCGTCGAAGTCGTTGCTCATGCCCATCGACAGCTCGCCGAGCTGCTGCGGCGGGATCCCGGCGCCGGCGAGCTGGTCGCGCAGCTCCCGGAGCCTTCGAAAGTACGGCCGGGTACGTTCCGGATCCGACGACCAGGGAGGCAGCACCATGAGTCCCCGTACGGTGACCGCCCGGCATTCCGCGGCGGCCGCCAGGACGTCGCGAACGATGTCGACCGGCGCGCCCGATTTCGCCTGCTCGCCGGCAAGATCGACCTGCACCAGCGCCTCGGCCGTCGTGCCCTCCTCGCGGGCCATGCGCTCGAGGCGCCGGAGCAGGTCGACGCTGTCCACCGAATGGATCCACGCCATGGCGACGATCGCGCGACGCGCCTTGTTCGACTGCAGGTGCCCGATGAGGTGCCAGTTGATCGGACCGAGGTCGGCCGCTTGCGCGGCCTTGGCCACGGCCTCCTGCACGCGGTTCTCGCCGAGGTCGGTCAAGCCCGCGGCGACCGCCGCCTGGACGTAGGTGAGGGGGAACGTCTTGGAAACGCCGACCAGACGGACCGTGGCCGGGTCGCGTCCAGCGTGGCCGCAGGCGCGTGCAATTCGTTCGCGGACGGCGTGCGCGTTGCGCGCAATCGTTGCAGCGAGGTCGGCCGGCGCCATGTCTACCGTTCCAGGCGGGCGAGCTCCTCGCGCGCCCTGGCGGCGTGCTCGCCGCTGCCGTCCAACCGGAGGTAGCGCCGGAGCGCGGTCGCGGCGTGATCGGGATCGTTCGATCGCAGCAGGCTGACGGCCAGCCAGTAGTACGTGGCGGGGAAGCTGGAGTCCTGCTTGAGCAAACTCTCGAAGGCGGCCCGCGCGCCGGCCACCTCGCCCGCGTTCAGTCGGGCGATGCCCCGGTCGAGCTCGTCCTGAAGCCGCTGCCGGCGTTCCGCCAGCTGGGCGAGGGCGAGCCGGGTGGCCTCGCCCCGCGCCGCCGCCGCGTCGGCCGACCTGCCCTGCCGCGTGTAGATGCTGGCGAGTCCGTAGTGGGCGGCCGAATAGTCGGGCGCGATCTGCAACACCTGCCTGAAGGCAGCCTCGGCGTCCGCGAACCGCTCCAGGCCCGCGTGGGCCACGGCGAGATTGTAGCTGCACTCCGCGCAATCCGGCCGCCGTTCGACCGCGCGGGTGAACTCCGCAACGGCGGTGGCGTAGTCGGCCGCGCGGTTCGCGGCCAGACCCGCCGCGAACGCTCTCGACGCGGCCTCGCGGTCGCCGAGCTCCGCGATCCATGCGCCGTCGCGCCTGCCGGCGGCGAGTTCCATGTTGACTTCGACCGTGCGGCCGGCGCGGACGCGAATCCTGAACATGTCGCTGTTCAGCTCGTCCTTGCGGGCGGTCACGGTATAGAGCCCTGCCGCGACGTCGCTGCGCGCGTAGGTGCCGTCGGCCGTCGTCTCCAGCATACGGCCGTCGCCGCCGGCGCCGAAGCGGCGCACGACGACCTGCGCGCTGCCGACGGGGTGTCCGTCCTGATCGAGCACGCGGCCCCGGATAGTGCCCGCCTCCTGCGCCGCCCCGGGAGCACCGAGGAGACACGCGAGCGCCAGAGCATAGAACGTGCCGGTCGAGGGGGTGCGCAAACAGACCGGGCTGGCCGGCAACATGCTCCCGCCAAGTCTACACCCCGCCGCTGGCCGTGGTGTCGTGGCAAGAGGCCCCGCTGCGAGGCCGGGGGTCAGGGCGGCCCGTCGAGAAACCGCCGCACGTCGTCGAGCTCGTGCGTGATCGGCGCCGGCGGCAGGCTGGACAGGAACCGGCGCCCATAGCTCCTGGTTTGGACCCGCGCATCGAACAGCGCGAGCACGCCGCGGTCCCGGCGGTGCCGGATCAGGCGGCCGAGGCCCTGGAGCAGCGTCAGAATGGCGAGGGGCACCTGATAGTCGGCGAAGGCGTTGCCGCCGCGCGCCTCGACCGCTTCCATGCGGGCCGCCGTGATCGGATCGGAGGGCGATGCGAACGGCAGCTTGTCGATGACGACGCAGCTCAGCGCCTCGCCGGCCACGTCGACTCCCTGCCAGAAGCTGGAGGTCGCCAGGAGCACCGCGTGGGGTGTCGACCGAAATTCCCGCAGCAGCACCGTGCGGGGGGCCGAGCCCTGGACGAGCAGCGGGTACGGCAGGTTCTCTGCCAGCCGGTCGCGGACATCCCGCAGGTTGGCGTAGCTGGTGAACAGGACGAACGCCCGGCCCTCCGTGGCGCGCAGCAGGCCGGCGAGCTCGTGCGCGACGGCGGCCGTGAACAGGCCGCTGCGGGGATCCGGCATCCCGCGCGGCAGGAACAGCACGGCCTGCCGGGCGAAATCGAACTCCGACGGCAACCGGAGCTCGAGCGCGTCGCGGACGCCGAGCCGTCCCCGCAGATAGTCGAACGTGTCGTCCACGGTCATCGTTGCAGAGGTCAGAATGGTCCCGCTCGCGCGCGCGAGTATCTGTTCGCTGACCACCCCGGATACGTCGATGGGGGCCGCCCGCAGGGACACGCCGCGCTCGCGGCGCTCGAGGAAGTAGACGAAACGGTCGTTGTCGGCGGCGAGCAGGAACCGCAGCTGGTCGCGCAGCTCGCCCGCGCGCCGCGCCAGCGCCAGCAGGTCCTCCGAGGCGTCCTTGATCGCTCCGCAGCTCCGTGCGAGCTCCGCGAGGCTGTGCGCAAGGCTGGCGGCCGGCTCGGCCGCGGCCGCGAGCCGCTCGCCCGTCACCCGGATTCTGTCGCCGGGGGCCGCGATTTGCTGCAGCGTTGCGACGAACATCCGCGCCAGCTCGCGTGTAAGCTCCAGGCAGCGGCGGACGTCATCGGCGGCGGCCGGCGATGACGTCTCGTCCGCGTCCAGCAGCCGGCGTCCGCCCCGCACCAGCTCCTCCAGCCGGTAGTTGCTGACCGCCACGCCGAAGTACTGGGTTGCCACGTCCTCGAGCTGGTGCGCTTCGTCGATCACGGTGCAGGCGCACGACGGAATGACCTCGCCGTACGCGCTCTGCCGCACCGCGGCGTCGGCGCACAGCAGATGGTGATTCACGATGACCAGATCGGATTCGAGGGCCTGGCGCCGCATGCGCGTGACGTAGCAGTCGTCGTAGCGCGGACACTCCAGGCCGAGGCAGTTCTCCGACGTCGCGGAGATCTCTTGCCACAGCGGGAAGTCGTCCGGGAGGTCCTCGACCTCGGCGCGATCGCCGGTTTCCGTCTGCTCGGCCCATTCGTGCAGGGTGTCCACATACGCCTGGTCGGCCGCCGCGCGCGGCTCGTCGCTCTGGCGGAGCGTGTCGAACCGATGCAGGCACAGATAGTTGCCGCGCCCCTTCATGTAGGCGGCCGTGAACGGGATGTCGAGGGCGCTGCGGAGTGCCGGGAGATCCTTGTGGAAGATCTGGTCCTGCAGGTTCTTCGTGCCGGTCGATACCAGAACGCGGCGCCGGGAAAGGATGGCGGGCACGAGGTACGCCAGCGTCTTGCCGGTGCCCGTGCCGGCCTCGACGAGCAGCACGCCGCCGTCGGCGAAGATCTCGCCCGCGGCGGCCGCCATCTGGCGCTGGCCCGGACGGGGCTCGAACGCCGGCAACGCGCGCGCGAGCGGCCCGCCGTCGGCGAACACCTCGGCCACGAGCGCGCCGAGCGCGTCCTGGTCCGGGCTCAGCTCGCCGGCTCGGGGTACAGGGGGAACCTCCGGCACAGGGCCTCGACCTCGGCGCGCACGCTGCCTGCCACGCGATCGTCCTCCGGCGCGTCCAGCACGCGGCCGATGAGCTCGCCGATCTGGTCCATCTCGGCCTCGGCCATGCCGCGGGTCGTCAGCGCGGGTGTTCCCAGGCGTATCCCGCTCGCGACCATGGGCGGGTTCTCGTCGAACGGAATCGTGTTCTTGTTGACGGTGATCCCGGCCCGCCCGAGTGCCGCTTCAGCCAGCTTGCCGGTCAGTCCCCGCGAGACCACGTCGACCAGCAGGAGGTGATTGTCGGTCCCCCCGCTCACGAGCCGGAAGCCGCCGTCTGCCAGCGATGCCGCCAGGCGTTTCGCATTGGCCACCACCTGCTGCTGGTAGGCCGCGAACGCCGGCTCGGACGCTTCCTTGAAGCAGACGGCCTTGGCCGCAATGATGTGCATGAGCGGCCCGCCCTGGACCCCGGGGAAGAGCGCCCGGTTCACGTTCCTGGCGTGGTCTTGGCGGCAGAGCACCATGCCGCCGCGCGGTCCCCGCAGCGTCTTGTGCGTGGTCGTCGTGACGATGTCCGAGTGCGCGACCGGACTGGGATGTGCGCCGGTCGCGACCAGCCCCGCGATGTGCGCCATGTCGGTCACCAGGGCGGCGCCCACCTCGTCGGCCGCCGCCCGGATGCGCGCGAAATCGATGACCCGCGGATAGGCGCTCGCGCCGACCATGATCATGCGCGGCCGGTGCTCGCGTGCCAGCCTGGCGAGCTGCTCGTAGTCGATCCGCTCGTCGTCCCGCCGTACCCCGTACGGCACGATGTTGTAGAGCTGCCCCGAGAAGTTGAGCGGATGGCCGTGCGTCAGATGGCCGCCGTGCGCCAGATCCATGCCCAGGACGGTGTCTCCGGGTTTCAGCAGGGCGAAGTACGCCACCATGTTCGCCTGGGCGCCCGAGTGCGGCTGGACGTTGGCGTGCTCCGCGCCGAACAGGGCCTTGGCGCGATCGATCGCCAGCGACTCCGCCACGTCGACGAACTCGCAGCCACCGTAGTACCGGCGCCCGGGGTAACCTTCTGCGTACTTGTTGGTGAGCACCGAGCCCATCGCCTCCAGCACCGCGGCACTGGCGAAGTTCTCCGAGGCGATCAGCTCGAGGCCCATGTTCTGGCGGTTGATCTCGGCTCGAATCACCTGCGCGATATCGTTGTCGACCTCGGCGACCGCGCGCTGGCGGTCGGTGCCTGCAATG
Organism: Vicinamibacterales bacterium; assembly: GCA_965217045.1. GTDB lineage: Bacteria > Acidobacteriota > Vicinamibacteria > Vicinamibacterales > UBA8438 > JAAXGX01. The sequence goes on from OZ244229.1 coordinate 81,807, forward strand.
TCCAGCGCCCTCGTCATTGGACTCCTTCGGGATGGTGGGCCGGCTCGGTCTCGACGGCGACGATCTTGTCGACCCGTCGTTGATGGCGCCCGCCTTCGAACGGCGTGGCCAGGAAAGCATCGACGATGCGGAGCGCTTCGTCGACCGCGAGCGTCCGGGCGCCCAGCGTCAGCACGTTGGCGTCGTTGTGCTGGCGGGCCAGCCGCGCCGCGGCCGGCGTCGTCACCGGCGCCGCCCGGATGCCCCGGACCTTGTTCGCGGCAACCGCCATCCCGATCCCGCTGCCGCAGATCAGGATGCCGCGATCGAACGTGCCGGCTGCCACGAGGTGCGCCACGCGAACTGCGTAGTCGGGGTAGTCGACCGGCTCGTCCGTGTCGGGTCCGAGATCCTCGCAGGCGAGGCGGCGTTCGTCGAGCAGCTGCCGGACGTGCGCCTTCAGAGCGAAGCCGGCGTGGTCGGCGCCCAGTGCAACGCGCATGATCGAATTCTACCGGAACCGCGCGGGTGCGACGCCCCCCGCTGCCCGGGCGACCGCGGGCCGCGTGCTATATTTGTGCGCACCTCAATCGAGAAGGAGCGCCTCATGGCGAGTCCCCCCGCTTCCATACCTTCCGTCGAATCGCGTTTCGCCGCGGCCTTTCCGGGCTCGCGCAAGGTCTACGTCGAGAGCGGCCGTGTCCGTGTCCCGATGCGCGAGATCACGCTGTCCGGCGGCGAGCCGCCGCTACGGATCTACGATACGAGCGGCCTCCAGGATGCCGACGTCCGGACCGGCCTGCCGCCGCTCCGCCGCCCGTGGATCGCCGCCCGCGGCGACGCGGCGCCCGCAGACGCTCCGCGCCTGCCGGCCGGCGCCGCCGGCCGCCCCGTGACGCAACTGCACTACGCGCGCAAGGGGGAGGTGACGCCCGAGATGGAGTTCGTCGCCCTGCGCGAGGGGTTCGATCCGGAGTTCGTGCGATCCGAGGTCGCGCGCGGGCGGGCGATCATTCCGGCGAACATCAACCACCCCGAGCTGGAGCCGATGGCGATTGGCCGCCACTTTCTCGTCAAGATCAACGCCAACATCGGAAACTCCGCCGTCAGCTCGTCGATCGACGAGGAGGTCGAGAAGCTCCGCTGGGCGACCCTGTGGGGCGCGGACACCATCATGGACCTGTCGACCGGGCCTGACATCCACGAGACGCGCGAGTGGATACTCCGCAACTCGCCCGTGCCAGTCGGGACCGTACCGATCTACCAGGCGCTCGAGAAGGTGGGCGGGAGACCCGAGGATCTGACCTGGGAGGTCTATCGGGACACGCTGATCGAGCAGGCGGAGCAGGGTGTCGACTACTTCACGGTGCACGCGGGGGTGCTGCTGCGCTACGTGCCGCTGACCGCGCAGCGCCTCACCGGGATCGTCTCGCGCGGGGGCTCGATCCACGCCAAGTGGTGCCTGGCGCACCACCAGGAGAACTTCGCCTACACCCACTTCCGCGAGATCTGCGAGATCATGCAGCGCTACGATGTCTCGTTCTCGCTCGGCGACGGACTGCGCCCCGGATCGATCGCCGACGCCAACGACGAGGCGCAGTTCGCCGAGCTCCGCACGCAGGGCGAGCTGACCCGCATCGCCTGGGCGCACGACGTGCAGGTGATGAACGAGGGCCCCGGGCACGTTCCCATGCATCTCATCAAGGAGAACATGGAGAAACAGCTCGAGTGGTGCGGCGAGGCGCCCTTCTACACGCTGGGACCGCTCACCACCGACATCGCGCCGGGCTACGACCACATCACGTCGGCCATCGGCGCGGCCATGATCGGCTGGTACGGCACGGCGATGCTCTGCTACGTCACCCCGAAGGAGCATCTCGGGCTCCCCGACCGGGAGGACGTCAAGGCCGGCGTCATCGCCTACAAGATCGCCGCCCACGCGGCGGATCTCGCCAAGGGGCATCCGCGCGCCCAGACCTGGGACGATACGCTGTCGAAGGCGCGCTTCGAGTTCCGCTGGGAGGACCAGTTCAACCTGTCGCTCGACCCGGTCACCGCCCGCGCCTACCACGACCAGACGCTGCCGGCGGAGGGCGCCAAGGTCGCCCACTTCTGCTCGATGTGCGGCCCGAAGTTCTGCAGCATGGAGCTGACGCAGCAGCTCCGGGACTTCGCGGCCGAGCGCGGGTTGAGCGCCGGCAAGGCGATCGAGGCCGGCATGGACGAGAAGTCGGCCGAGTTCAGGACGCGCCGCGAGCTCTACGTGACGCGAGAGTGAGACGGCCGCAGACTCCTACCGCCCCGCTCCCGCCGCCGGCCGGGGCACGATCTGGATGATCGTGGCGTACCGCTCCGGGCCGGCGTCGCCCGCATGCAGGTAGCCCTCCGACCCGTTCCAGGTATAGTCCTTGATCGTCACGCCGGGCGGGAACGCCATGGTCTGCTCGCGAAAGCGCCCCATCTCGAAGATGTGGGTGGCCGGCGCATCGAAGACGCGGTCCCCGTGCTCGTCCAGCAGGAGCCGGTAGTAGTTGACCATGTCGATGTAGCTGGAGTCGGTCCCGAACAGGAAGTAGCGCTGCCCCCGCCCGGCGTCGTACGACGTCAGGAACCGGGCCGTCGGGTAGACAGGAAAACCGAGTGCCGCCTCGGTCGGCGCGCCGTCTTCCCCGGCCTGGACCGCAGCCCCCGGCGGGTCGGGCAGGCCCGGCTGCTGCACGCGTGCCGCCGCCGTCAGGAGCACGAGGAAGACCAGCGTCGAGACAACCGTCAGCCCAGTCCTCGGCACGAGTGCAATTATGCGCAGGCAACCATCGTCGTGCAAGCCGTTCGGGGCCCGACGCGGCAGGAGAGTGCCGGATGTTCGGTGACGACATGCCGCGGCTGCTGGCGTTCTGCACGGCGCGCGGCGAGTGGCTGCTCGAGACCACGACGGCGCTGGCCGGTCTCGAGTCGCCGACCCCCGACAAGCCGTCGGTGGACCGTTGCGGCCGGGAGCTCGCCCGCCGCCTGGGGGCGCTGGGTGCCGCCGTCGACAGCGTGGAGTCGACCACGACCGGTGACCATCTGCGCGCCACGTTCGGCGCCGGGGACGGCCAACTGCTGCTGCTCGGGCACTTCGATACCGTGTGGCCGGTCGGCCAGCTCGAGCGCATGCCCGTGCGCCGGGACGGCGGGCGACTGTACGGGCCCGGCGTCTTCGACATGAAGGCGGGCATCGCGATCGGCATGCTGGCGGCCTCCGCCGCCGGCGAGCTCGGCTACCGTCTCCGCCGCCGCGTGGTCATGCTGCTGACGGCGGACGAGGAGCGCGGCAGCGGCGCCTCCCGGGCGCTCGTTGAGGAGGAGGCCCGCCGCTCCGCGGCCGTCCTGGTCCTGGAGCCTGCGCTGCCGGGCGGCCGCGTCAAGACGGAGCGGAAGGGGGCCGGCGAGTTCGAGCTGACCATCGGGGGCATTGCCGCGCACGCCGGTCTCGAGCCGGAGAAGGGCGTGAGCGCCATCTCGGAGCTCGCCGCCCAGATTGCCGCGCTCGACCGGCTCGCCGATCCGGCGCGCGGCGTCACGGTCAACGTCGGCGTGGTGGACGGCGGCAGCCGGCCCAACGTGGTGGCGGAGCGTGCGCGTGCCGTTGTCGACGTCCGCGTCGAGACGGCTGCCGACGCAGAGCGTATGCACGAGGCGATCCACGCGCTTCGGCCGGGCTCGCGCGGAACGTCAGTGACCGTCCGCGGCGGCTTCTCGCGTCCGCCTCTGGAGCGGACGGCTGCGGTGGTCCGTCTCTACGAGCTGGCGCGCGAGGTGGCGCGACGACTTGGGCGCGATCTCGACGAGGGGGCGGCCGGCGGCGGATCGGACGGCAATTTTACCGCGGCGCTCGGCGTTCCCACGCTCGACGGCATGGGCGCCGTGGGCGACGGAGCCCATGCGCTGCACGAGCACGTCGAGATTGACGCGCTGGCTTGGCGCGCCGCGCTCGTGGCCGGTTTGATGCGCCGCATCGACGCGGTTTAGACTGGATCGAGGTTGTCGGACGAGTTCCATGGGAAACACCTTCAAGACGGCGTTGCTGTTGACCCTCCTCAGCGGATTGCTGCTGCTCATCGGGGAGCTGCTGGGCGGGCGGGGTGGCTTGGTGATCGCGTTCGTGTTCGCGATAGTGATGAACTTCGGCTCGTACTGGTTCTCCGACAAGGTCATCCTGCGGATGTACAAAGCGGGGGAGGTCGGCTCCGAGCACCGGTTGCAGCGGATGACGGCGCGGCTGGCGCAGCAGGCCGGGCTCCCGATGCCGCGGGTCTACGTCATTCCCGACGCGTCACCCAACGCGTTCGCGACGGGGCGCAACCCGAGCCACGCCGCGGTCGCGGCCACCGAGGGCATCCTGCGGCTGCTCGACGAGCGTGAGCTCGAAGGTGTGATCGCGCACGAGCTGGCGCACATCAAGCACCGCGACATCCTGATCGGCTCGATCGCCGCGACCGCCGCCGCGACTATCATGATGGTCGCCAGCATGGCCCGCTGGGCCTTCATCTTCGGGGGCATCGGCGGCCGGGACGAACGCGGCGACTCCAATCCGCTCGCCATGCTGGCGATGGCGATCGTCGCGCCGCTGGCCGCGACGATGATACAGATGGCGATCTCCCGATCGAGGGAGTTCGCCGCAGACCGTGGCGCGGCGCAGATCGTCGGCAGTCCGTACGGGCTGGCCGACGCTCTGCGCAAGATCGACGCCGCCTCCCGCCGCGTGCCGCTCGACGCCAATCCGGCCACGGCCCACATGTTCATCATGAAGCCGTTCGCCGGACGCGGGATGGCGGCGCTCTTCAGCACCCATCCACCTACCGAGCAGCGGATCGAGAAGCTCCTGCAGCCGGCCTAGGAATCTGCGCCGCAGAACGGCGGGGGTTCCTGGAGGGTTGGTTGGGCGGGGAGCGGAGCCGTCAGGCGACGCTCTCCCGGCCAGGAGGCTGGTCGCTCCAGCCGAGCCGCTGCTGGCGCCACGCGGGCCGGTCGGTCGTGCCGGCCCGCGGTTCCGGCGCGCGCGGCCGCATGGGACGGCCCGCCAGCTCGTAGCGTGACCGCAGCGTCCCGAGCACCGCGTTCACCTGCGCCGTGTAGCGCGCAGTGGCGTACTTGCCGGCGTACAGCCGGCCGTAGCCTTCCACCAGAGCGGGATACTCGCGGGAGAGGAACTCCAGGAAATGGGCGCGGGCCCCGCCTTCCAGGTGCAGCAGGCCGGCTCCCACGAACGTCGCGCCGTGGTCCGCGACGGCGCGGATTGTCGCTTCCAGCCCGGCCGGCGCGGAGCTGATCCCGGGCACTATCGGGGCCATCAGCACCCCGGTGTCGATACCCGCGTCGGTCAGGGCCCGCACGGCGCGCAGCCTCTGGAGCGGATGCGCGGTGCCGGGCTCCAGACGCCGCCAGGCGTCCTCGTCCACGGTCGGCACGCTGACGCTCACGGTGCATGCGGTGTCGCGGGAGAGCGCGGCGAGCACGTCGATGTCACGCACCACGAGGGGGCCCTTGGTGACCAGGCCGAGCGGCGTCGGGTGGTCGGCGAGCGCTTCGAGAGCCCGCCGCGTGAGCCGGTAGCGGCCTTCTATCGGTTGGTACGGATCGGTGGCCGTGCCGAATGCCACGAGCTGGCCGCGGTGCGACGCCCGTCTCAGCTCCCGCTTCAAGACCTCCGGGAAGTTGACCTTGACCAGAATGACGGATGAGAACTCGTCGCCGGGACCCATCTCGAGCTGGGCCTGATAGCGCCGCGCGAAGCAGTAGTGGCACCCGTGCGTGCAGCCGCGGTACGGATTGAGCGTCCACTGGAAGGGCATGCCGTGCACCCGGTTGAGCGCGGTCCGGCAGACGACTTCCTGATAGGTGGCGTCGTCTCCCCGGCGCACCGGATCCGGCAGCCCGGCCGCCCCGTGCCGCTCCCAGAGCCTGGCGACGTCCCTGGTCGTCGGAAGGCCGGGCGCTCCGAGCAGGTCGTGCGAGGTGGGTGGGTGCATGAAATTCGTTTTATGTTCGCCTATGATGCGCCGCGCGGCCTGTGGCTGTCAAGCCTGCGAAGGAACGGCAAGCGCCGCCAGCGTGCATGGGTTTCCGGTTCAAGCAGCCGAATCAATTGTCCGCGGCCGCGCCGGCGTCGCTATCCGCTACGAACTCACCTTCCGGGCCTCTCAGCCACTCATCCAGTTTCGACCACCGTCTGCGTCCCGAGACGTTCCGGACCGCAATGGCCACTGCCTTCTTCTGACCCACCAGCACCACCAACCGCTTGCCCCGGGTCACCCCGGTGTAGAGCAGGTTCCGCCGCAGCATCACGTAGTGTTGCGTCAGCACTGGGATGACCACGGCCGGATACTCCGAGCCCTGGCTCTTGTGCACGGTCGCGGCGTAGGCGAGAACCAGCGCGTCCAGCTCGCCGAAGCCGTAGACGTGCTTACGCCCGTCGAACCGCGCGGTCAGCTCCCCGGCTTCGGGATCGACATCGGCAACCTGCCCGATATCGCCATTGTAGACCTCATCGTAATCGTTCTCGATCTGCATCACCTTGTCGCCCGGGGCGAAGGTCCAGCCGAAGCGTTCGACCTTGCGCTCGCCGGCCGGGTTGAGGGCGGCCTGCAGTTCGATGTTGAGCGAGCGGGCGCCGGCGCCGGCCCGATTCATCGGGCACAGAACCTGGATGTCGCGGACAGCGTCGAAGCCGAAGCGCCGCGGGATCCGGCTCTTCACCAGATCGACGATCCGGACGGCGGCGGTTTCCGGGTCTTCGGCCGACACGAAGTAGAAGTCGCTGTCGCCGTCCGGCCGGGAGAGATCGGGGATGGCGCCCCGGTTGATCCCGTGCGCGCTGGTCACGATCCGGCTCCGCGCGGCCTGGCGGAAGACCTCGGTCAACCGCACCACCGGGACAGTACCGGATGCGATGCTGTCAGCCAGCACCTGACCCGGCCCCACCGAGGGCAGCTGATCCACGTCGCCCACGATCAGCACGGCCGCCGCGGCGGGGACCGCCGCGAGTAGCGCCCTCATCAGCATCACGTCCACCATCGAGGCCTCGTCGACGACCAGCAGGCCGCAGTCGAGCGGATTGTCCGCATTGCGCCTGAAGCCGCCGTCTCTGGGGTCGACCTCGAGCAGCCGGTGGATGGTCCGAGCCTCCGAACCGGTGGCCTCGCTCATCCTCCTGGCGGCACGGCCGGTCGGCGCGCACAGCACGAGCTCGACGCCCTTGGCGGCCAGGATGCGCAGGATGGCGTCGACGATCGTCGTCTTGCCCACGCCCGGCCCTCCGTGATGACGACGGCCTTGGAAGTGAGCGCCAGCCGCACCGCCTCGGCCTGGCCCGGCGCCAGCGACAGGCCGGTCTTCCTCTCGACCCAGGGCAGCGCCCTTTCCACATCGATACGTGGCCAGGGGAGCTTGCCGGCCGCGATGTCCAGGAGCCGCTCGGCGATCGCCCGCTCGGCCCGGTACAGGGCCCCGAGGAACACGCACGGGGTATCCACCACCGTGTCCGCGACGACCGTGCCCTCGGCGAGCTCCAGATCCAGCGCGGTCCGGATCACATCGTCGGGCACGTCGAGAAGGCGGGCCGCCAGGGGCCCGAGCTCGTCGGCAGGCAGCCCGCAGTGGCCCTCGTCCATCGCCTCGGTCAGTGCATAGCCGATGCCGGCGCGCACGCGGACCATCGCCGTCTTGGCGATGCCCAGCTTCATCGCGATCGCATCGGCTGTCTTGAACCCGATGCCGTGAATGTCGCGCGCGAGACGGTACGGGTTCTCCGTCATGACTTCGATCGCGTCGGCCCCGTAGGTCCTGAAGATCCGCACCGCCCGCGCCGTGCCCACCCCATGGCTGTGCAGGAACACCATGATCTCGCGAACGACCTTCTGCTCGGCCCAGGCGTCGGTGATCCGCCCGGCCCGGACCCGGCCGATACCGCTCACCTCGCGCAGCCGTGCGGGCTCCGCCTCGATGACGTCGAACACCTCCTCGCCAAACGCGCGGACCAGCTTGCGGGCGTAGACCGGGCCGATGCCCCGGATCGTGCCCGAGCCCAGATACTTCTCGATGCCCTCGATCGACGACGGCGCGGAGCTGCGCAGGAAGCGCGCCTTGAACTGCTGGCCGTGGGTGCGGTCGTTGACCCACTCCCCGGATGCCGTGATCCATTCCCCGGCCGTGACCGTGGCGGCGTGGCCCACGACCGTGACCAGGTCGCGATGGCCCCGCGCCTTGATCCGCAGGACGCAGAACCCGCTGTCCGGGTTGTGGAAGGTGACGCGCTCGATCAGCCCGGCCAGAACCTCCCGGTCCGCCGACCCCAGCTGCCGTTCGTCGCGCGACTTCATGACGTCCCGAGCGCGGCGGCTGTCGACAGCTCCTTCACGAACTCGAATCGTCGCCTCTGCTCGGCCACCGCTTTCGGGGCTTCAAGTCGCCCGCTCTCTGGTGGTGTCCGCCGCCGCAAGACGCCGTGGGCCGCGGCCCGACGAACCACGACCGCCTCTTCAGAGTGTTCCGATCAGAAGTATGGAGAGGGCGAACAAGGCGAACATGACGCCGAGGACGGCGAGCACGAGGAGCGCAGTTCGCACGTCCGAATCATAAGCGGATCGTCAACCGGGTCAAGAAGCCCGCCGCGGCCGAGACGCCGCGGGATGGCCACGGCTTCGTACCAGCCCCGCGCCTCGTCGTCCTTCCTGCACGACGTACAGAGCCTGAGCGATGGCACCGGCCTGGTGTTCCGCAGTCCCCGGGGGAAGCCACTCTCCAACATGACGCTATCGAGAATTGATCAAGGAACTCGGCATCGCCGCGACGGGTCGTCACTCCGTGGCACCTTTGTGCGGTCATGAAGCGGCGGATGTTCCTCGCCAGCCTCGTCATGCCCGCGCCCCGGTCCGCAGCACTCCCGACCGCTACGTACGCCGCGGTCTGGCGAGCTGGTACGGCGACGAATACGACGGGAAGCCGACCGCTAGCGGGGAGCCGTTCGACAGCAACCGGTTCACCACGGCCCACTACGATCTGCCGTTCGATTCGCGCGTCCGCGTTCGCAACCTGAACAACGACCGCGAAGTAGAGCTTCGGGTCAACGACCGGGTCCCCCTCGAAGCCCTGAACAACGGTCGCATCCTCGACGTCTCCTACGCCGCAGCGAGACAGCTTGAGATGGTGGAGGACGGTGTCGTCCCCATCGAGATCACCGTCTTGGCGTGGGGCCCCTCCCGGTAAATCGGGTTGCCCGGAGACGTGCCGGAAACCCTCTCTTCAGTGGGAAAACTCCCGACGGGTTAGGGCTCGCGAGGGACGGCGGGCCACAGGAGCTGACCGTATGCGAAGATCGATGCGACCCACTGGGGCTCCAGCCGCATCGTGGGGCTGCGATCTGGCGAGAGCTGGTCCACCGGGTACAGATCGCGCTCACGCACAAAGACGAGACGCCCGCTTGTCATGCCGGTGAAGCGCATTCCTCCGAATCCGACCTTGGCGTAGCCGCCGGTGTCGTCCGCCGAGACGACTTGATCGGTGGGCAGCGACACTCGGAGCCTGCCCGGGAATAGGACGAACGTGCCGGGTGGACCGTTGCCCAGGATCGGGAACTGGGAGGGGCGGTCGCGTTCCACGACGAGCGACGACGGCGCGGCGAAGGCGATCAGGAGGGGAATAGCCACGCGGGCATTGTCAACTTGTTGAAGGCAACGCGCTCTTGCCCCGTGAAATCGACGCTCCCGATCGTTTTCAGCAGGCGCGCGTCACCGCATCCCATTCAACGAACGCGCGGGTGCGGAGCAGGCGGTGGCTCTGTCGTAAGCACAAGGTGCGGTCCGGGAAGTACGTGCGCTTCCCGGACGAGCAACTTCGGACGGAGTACGGGCTCACCCACCTTGCCGTGCGTACGACGAGCTTTCCGTGGGCGAAGGCATGATCTCGTCCGAGAGCCGGATGCGGGAAATCGGCACATCCCGGTTCGATGAGCGGCGAGTGGAAACGGAGCCACGGCGGGGAGTGAGGCACCGGCATTGCGAAAGCCGCCGGCCAACGGCTACCCCCATCCGCCTACCGCCACCGCGCCAGTCGTCGACTCTACAGTCACTTGCATAGATTAGGTGGTGGAGGCGGCGGGAGTCGAACCCGCGTCCGAAAGTATGTCTCCGCGGAACTCTACATGCTTGTCCGCCCTTGAATGTCTCGCTCCCGGTGTCGAAGGACGGCGAAAACCGCCGGAAGCCAGCGCCGAAAAGTCTCGCCGGCGCGTGTCGGCACCACGCGCGACGGCCAGCCCGCTATATGACGTTCAGCCCCGACCCGCAGGCGAGGACGAGGTGAACGCGTCGCTTAATTAAGCGGCGAGTGGAAGCTGCGTGTCCGCAGTTACTGTTTTTTCCATCGGATTAGCGAGTCGATGGTGCTCGGCATGCATTCCGCGATTCCATTACCCCCGTCGAAGCCGTGTCGCCCCCATGGCGGCCGTGCGTGAATCGCTGCTGTCATTCTATCAGCTTGAGGCCGGCGGCTGGGCGGTATAATCGGCGCCGGCTTGCGGGCGTCTCCGCGGACGATTTCATGGAAGGGATGGACGAACGATGACTTGGTTGAAGACAAGTGCGGCGGTGCTCGCGGTCGTGGCGGCGCTCGCGCTGGCGCCGGCCGGTGCGGCCCAGGAGCACAACATGCTGACGAGCGCCGAGCAGGCGGACGGGTGGGCGCTGCTGTTCGACGGCACCAGCCTGGACGGCTGGGCGCCGCGCGGCGACGCGCAGTGGGAGGTCGCGGAAGGCACCGTCAGCCCCGTCGAGGAATCGGGGCGAGGACACCTGGCGACGGCGGCCCAGTACGGCAACTTCGAGCTCGCGGCCGACTTCTGGATCGACGAGACGGCGAACAGCGGCATCTTCATCCGCACCCCGGCGGAGGGCCCGATCAACCAGGGCAACTCCTTCGAGGTCAACATCTACGACCCGCACGCGTCGTGGCCGACTGGCAGCATCAACGAGATCGCGAAGATCCAGACGATGCCCGACACGACGGGGCGGTGGAATACGTTCGAGATAACGGCCGACGGCGATCACCTGATGGTGAAGCTGAACGGCGAGACGACGGTGGACGCCCACTCGGATCGGCATGCGCACGGCCCGATCGCGCTGCAGTACAACGCCGCGGGGCAGGTGCGGTTCCGCAACGTCAAGATCCGCACGCTCGACTAGTCCCCTGTGTCTGAAAACGCTTTAAGAAGTGTGCCGGGTGTGATGTATTGGGCGGCATGGCAAGAACAGGTCGGCCCGCACGCGCTGCGCCACGCCATCTCCGCCTACGTGGACGCCTACAATGACGAGGGCAAGCCTTTCAAGTGGACGAAAACAGCCGACGAGATCCTCGCGAAGGTGAAGCGGTTCGGACAGCGCACCGTTCAAGTCCACGGTGGCCCCAGATGACCAACGACTTTTTGAAGAAATCAAAGATCGTATTCGTTTAGCGGGTGATTCCTCAACAAATACGGGCATAAATAGCAGAAATGGGTTGGGGACTCTTGAAGTTCCGAACGGCAACGGAGCTGTGAGCTGCATCGGTTCTATTGGTGCTTCACCCCTGCGCGTGACGATACCTGCCTGGGTCGGTCGCAGTTGAAGCGACCGTCTCGGGGTTGCCGATCTTCACGTCTCGCGAGGGAGCGATGCTCGCCCACCCTCAGGCGGGCGGCGGGGGGAGCCCGAAGGCGTCGGGGACGACGGGACCGGTGGCGCGCAACATCGTGGCGATCAGCGGAGGTAGATCGAGGTCGCGTTGGCGGGCGGTGCGCACGACGCTGGCGAGCACCTGCTGGGTGTCGGCGCCGTGGCGGGTGCGGTTGCCACCGCAGACTGTGAGCATGATCGTGCTGCTGCCCGGCCGGTTCTGACTCCGCCGCAGACCGACTTCGTGTCCTGGCAAGGATCTGTCGGCCCGGCCGGGCAGCACGCATCCAGATGTTGCCTGGCCGGGAGGGCAGTGACCGAATAGGGGCCTGGCTTGAAAGTCCCGTCACAGTCCTGTCCGCCCGCCCGACCAGACGGCGTCGCCAGCCCGAAAGGGGGCCAGCAACATGTCGAACAGCATCGCGCGTGACGATCCGTCGGTCAAGGTGATCGTCGGCGTCGACACCCACAAGCACGAGCATGTCGCGGTAGCGATCAATGACCTGGGCGCCCGGCTCGCGACGTTCCGGGTGCCGGCGAACGGGGCCGGCTATGCCGACCTGGTGGCGTGGGCACGCACGCTCGGTGACCTCGAAACCTTCGGGATTGAAGGTACCGGTTCCTACGGGGTCGGCCTCGCGCGCTCCGTGCGCCGACAGGGGCTCCACGTCGTCGAGGTCAACCGTTGCGACCGGCGCAAGCGGCGCAACAACGGCAAGAGTGACACGCTCGATGCCGAGGCTGCGGCGCGGTCGGTGCTCGCCGGTGTCGCGACCGCCATGCCGAAAGCTGCGGACGGCGCTGCAGAAATGGTCCGCCAGATCAAGATCGCCCGCGATACGGCCGTCAAGGCCCGCACTACCGCGATGACCACGCTCAAGACGCTGCTCGTCAACGCACCGAGTCGGGTCCGCGAAGCACTCGAGCCGCTCACCGACCAACGGCTCATCGACCGCTGCGCGACCCTCAGACCAGGAGACATCCTCGACCCGACTGCCTCGGTGAAGCATGCGCTACGGGCGCTCGCGGCCCGCTGGCGCACACTTTCGGCCGAGATCGACCGGCACGACGAGTTGCTCGACATCCTCACCAGGGCGGCAGCGCCGACCCTGCGTGAGGCGTTCGGGATTGGTCCCGACTCGGCGGCCGAGATGCTGATCGTTGCCGGCGACAACCCCACCCGGATCCGTTCCGAAGCCGCGTTCGCGAAACTATGTGGCGCCTGTCCGATTCCCGCCTCATCCGGGGTTACGAACCGGCATCGGCTCTTCCGCGGCGGCCACCGCCAAGCCAACGCGGCGCTCTACCGGATCGTGATCATCCGCATGCGCTGGCACCAGCCGACCCTCGACTACGTCCGACGACGCACCGCCGAGGGCTTGTCGAAGAAAGACATCATCCGCTGCCTGAAACGCTTCGTTGCCCGGGAAATCTACCACGCGCTGATCGAAGACCACCAACCCGGTGCGACCTGCGCCAAGGCTGCCTGACGTGGTCGCGCTCTTTGGTGTGTTCGGGGTCAATGCCTTTGGCTTGGCGACGACTATTTCGGCCGGTTCCGATCTGACCGTACGCTGGCCTTGCCGAACCGGGACTCCGACCCGATCCGGAGCGTGTCGTGCGCCGCCGGTCGCTGTCGCCGTCCGGTGCCGGACACCGGTCAGTGAACCCCAACGTCACTTCCCCCAGTCTACGACCGGGGGGCCGGGAGGGCGAGCCGCAGGCGAGTCGATGCCGTTCCCGCGTCAGCGGTCCGTCATCCGCCGCTGGGCGGGGGCCTGGACGATGTCGCGCCCCGCTGCGGCGGCCGCACGTAGAGAACCTCTCGGTCATCCGGCCAGTGTTTTCAGTGGCCGGACGAATCCGTCCGGCCACAACCAGCTCTGAAGCCGGCGCGAGCGCCGAGTCATCCGAAGGACCGTAGCGCAGCGGAGGAGGCACGAAGCGCCTTGACTCGGCGGGAGCAGAGGCTACCTCTCCGCTGCACGGACAACCTGTCTCTGGACGAAAGCCGGTGACGACGCGAGTTGGCATCGGCGATCCGGGTCCTCGAACCCTCATCCTCCCGCGGGAGATGCCCCGCCGTCATCCATGAGCTTTCTGTCCGCTCCACTTCAGATCCAACTCCGCTCGCGGCGGTGTTCACACCCTTTCTTGACATATAGGGGCGTCCTTACGGATAACGACGGCGGGACGGATGGCCTGTTCGGCGCGCCAGTTGGTGGCGTCGATCGACAGGTCCCACAAGAAGAGAAACACCGCAGCGAATTCGGTGGCCAGGTGCCGGGCAAAGCGCTCGGCGTCGTCCAGCGGTGGCGGTGCGTCAATCAGCCGACCGAGCCGGGCCACGAGTCGGCCGCGGACCGATGCCAGACCGTGCTCGCTCAGCTCGCCGGCGTTGCAGCGGTCACGCACGGCAAGGCCCGTCTGCAAGACCGCTTGCACCTGCCCGGCCCACAGACTGTGCGGATGATCTTCCTGCAGTTCCTTGCATCGTCGGAGCAGGTGATTTAGACAGGATTGGTGCAGCGCAGCTCGGTAGCAACGATACGACACCCACCCGTCGCGCACGAGCACACCGGCGAAGTCGGCCCCCAGAACCGTGGCGGCATCGTCGAACCCGCGACCGGGGCAAATGGCGTAGACCGTCGTCTCCGGGGTGACCCAGGCCCACAGCCAGTGGCGGAGGCCACCGACGCGCCACCCGGTTTCATCCGGGGTGACCACCGGCGAATTACGGACCTGCTCGCACAGCGCCGTGTAGGTCGGCGCGGCGTCGCGGGCCGTGCGGTGCAGCAGGTGAGCGAGGCCGCCCGGCGTCACCTGCAGGCCGAACGTGGTCCGCAGCACGTGGGCGACCTTCGCCAGCGGTACGCCCATCTCCGTGTGCAACTCGACGACCAGCGCGACGACGCCGGGGCCGAGTTGCGCGCCGGCCGCTCCCAGCGCATCCGAGGTCTGCAGCGCGTGGCGGCCCTGCACGCGCCGCCGACACTGTGAGCAGCGGCCCACTTCGATGTCGAAGCGGCGCACGATCGGGCGCACTTCGGGGATTTCTTCCTGATACTGCGACGCCACGTGGGTCACTTCGACCGACCCGCCGCAGTCGGGACACGCCGTCGGCACCGGCGCTTCCAGGGTCTGGTCAACCCGTGCCGGGCGCGGGCGGCACGCCTTCCGACCATACTGCGTACCAGCCCGTCGACCGGGACGCCGGCCGCGTCCTTGCGGTCGGTCCTTGGCGAAGGGGGCGGCTTGTCGGAACCCCGCCCGGCGCGCGGCGGCCAACTGCCCCCTCAGTTGCTCGATCTCCCGCTTCTGACGCTCGATCTGGCCTTGCAGGCCGTCGATCTGACGCTGCTGGCGACCGTTCTCGCGTTGCTGGTTCTTGGTGGCGCGCTCGCGCCGCGTCAACTCTGTGCGGAGCCGTTCGACCTCGGCCTGCAGGTTCTCGTGCGAATTGCGGTCCCCGACCTTCACGCCAAGGTTATGCCACAGTTCCGAAATTTGTACAAGTCAAAACTTTGACACCTGCCCCGGAACCCGCTAAATGAAGACGAACGATCAACTCAACGAAACCGTCCACTGAATCGGATCATGGCCACCGGCGGTGGCTGCGAACCGGCTGCGGTCTGCCCTTTACCTCCACACGCGTCCGCACCCTGCGCGAGTCGTACAACATCGACAGCTACTTGCAGCACCTGACCAGGGCAGGCTGGCTGACCGTCCCGCAGATGGCCGTGCAACTCGACGTGCATCTGAGCACGGCCAAGCGATTCGCGCAGGAAGGCGTGCTGTGTGCCGTGCGTGCCGACGACAAGGGCACGATACTCTTCGAGCCGCCCACCGGACCGCTGCCCGTCGTCCATCCAGGAAAGCGGTTCCGGGACCGGCGGCGATACCCAAAGCTTGCATCGCACGTACAGGAAGGCGCGTAGTATGAAGCCTGAACCTTGTCCCTTGGGCGACGCACCCGCGCGGGCAGCACCGCCACGCCGTAGTGGCGGGCGAGGTCGTGATAGGTCGGATTCAGGTCAGGCTCGTAGCGATGGGCACCGCTGACTCCCGAGCGTAGATTGTCCGGGATCACGAACTCGGGACAACCGCCGTAGAACTCGAAGGCTCGTACGTGCGAGGCCGTCCAGTCGGGCAGGGTGTGCGTCCAGGTGGCCTCGGCGAAGGTGTAGCTCGAGGCGCCGAGCACGGCCACGAAGACCTGCGCCTGCCGCTCCTCGCCGGTCTCGGGGTCGACCACCGGCACCGTCTGCCCGGCGTAGTCGATGAACAGTTTCTCGCCGGCGCGGTGCTCCTGGCGCATCACCAGGTCGAGCTTTCCGGCCCATTCCCGGTACTGCTCGCAGAACCGGCTGTACTGCAACCCCTCCAGATGGATCGCCTTGTACTCCTGCCAGAGCAAGGACAGCGTTACGTTCTTGCCCCGCAGTTCCCGGCGCACCTCGCTCCACTCCGGCAGCGGACGCGACGTGTGGCTCGACGGGAGCGCCGGAAACAGCCGGCGCTCCAGCGCGGCGTCGTCGATCGCCTCGGGTACCGGCCAACTCACCCCCGCCACCTTGGCGCGGCGCAGGTACTCGCCCACCGTCGACGGCGACGTCCCCAGGCTGTGGGCAATCGCCCGGATGCTCAACGCCGCGGCGAAGTACAGCCGCAGCACCTCTCGAATCTTCCGCATGGACAACCTCCTGTTCGCCAGCTCCGTCCCTCCTGCAAAAGCAGGGAGGATCCCACGCCGGCGAGGTTGTCCCGCGTCGCTCAGCCCCGATTGAGGGTGATCGGTTTCGACCGGAATCGGTGATCGGTTTAAATCGGAATCAGTGATCGGTTTCGGCCGGAATCGGTGATCGGTTTGCCCCGGAATCCGCAGGAAGCCGAAGCTGGGGTGGATGCCCCAGTACCGAAGCTGGTTGAGGAAGTGGTCCGACAGGTACTGGCTGCCGTGGTCCATCCGTAGCGCCAGCCCGCGGGCCACGTCCGCCTCGACCGAACCGTAGAGTCGCCGGAGCCCTTGCGCGACCGGTTCGAGGGCCGCGAAACGGCTCCCCACCTTGCACACATGCCAGCCCACGCACTCGGCGTTGCAGTGGTCCACCGCCGCGAGGGAGGCGACGCTCCGCTGCACGGGCACGCTCGCGCAACAGCTCGTTCTCCATCGACAGCTCGCCAATGTGTCGCTTGGCAGCATCCAGCTCGGCGGCCAGCGGCTCACCGGCCTGCGCCTTCAGACCGAACTCGAGACTGGCCAGCGCCCGGGTCTTCCACGCCTCCAGGCGATAGAGCTCTACCCCGACTTCACGCGAGACCGTGTCCAGCGACTCGCCGCGCAGCAGCCGCACAACCACGTCCCGTTTGCGGCTCGCGCTCCACCGTTGCCCGGGCGCCAAGGCCCCCGCCCCAACCGCCGCTGGGTCGGCGCCGACTCCGGTCGCCCGGCGGGCTCCCTCCGTCCGCGCCGACCCAGCTCCCTTCACACGCCTTGACCGAACCATGCCCCCTACCTCCTTCGACATTCGGATTCTCCCCTCTAATCCGTGTCCAAGAAAACTGGGGGCGCCCCACTGTACCGCACCCGGTTTCTTGGACACCCGTTTACGCTACGCGGCTTGACGCAGCTCGTGTTCCTCGCGCGCTTCGAGCGGCGTGCGGTACGCCAGCTTCTCGAGGCGCCAGCACCGATTGTAGCGTTCGACGAACCCGGCGACGGCGGCGCGCACTTCGGCCAGGTTTCGGAAAACCCGGCCGTAGACTGCTTGCTCCTTGAGCGTGCGATTCCAGCGCTCGACGACCCCGTTGGTTTCCGGCTCTTCGAGCAAGCCGAAGCTGGGGTGGATGCCCCAGTACCGAAGCTGGTTGAGGAAGTGGTCCGACAGGTACTGGCTGCCGTGGTCCATCCGTAGCGCCAGCCCGCGGGCCCGGCGGTTCTTTCTGCTCGACGCTCGTACAGACGCTGTTCTACGGCATCTTCTCCGCGTGGGTGCTCTGGGCACGTACGGCCGTGGCGACGCCGGAGCTTGGACGGCTGTTCACCGGCGTTCCCGACGCCGGGCGCTTTGACTGGCGCGTAGCAGTCTGGCATCTGCGGGCGCCCGTGCTCCGGGCGCTGTTTCAGCAGATCGCCGATCCAGGTCGCCTGCAACCGCTCGGTCTCACTGGCCCTGCTGTTCATCTCCGCGGCGGCGTGGCGAAGACGGTCACCTCGGTGAAATCAAGTACGGTAGCACCTGATTCGTGATGACGCCCGGTCGTCGGAGATGCCCATGAGGAGGGGCCTCAGCCTTCTGCCATGCGACCTCCAGCAGCGTGTCAAACCAATTGTCGATCGCGGCCGGCCCATGCACGACGGGATGCGGATCCCCTTGGGCCCGATCAGTCCCCTCGACCATGAGCTTGAACAGGTTGCCGGGCGTGTTGTTCGGGTGGTTCCCCAGCACGACGTCCCAGGGACCCTGTTCCTTGAGGCGCTCGCGGCCGTCGATCCACTCGTCGGTCCAGTCCGAACCCATGCTGAGACCGGTTCCGCCGGGCGTCAACACGCGATAGCTCCGGTCGCCGTCGTAGCCGACGTATTCAAGCCGGCGCGTCGTCGGTTGGGCCATGAGCTCGTTCCCGGGGTGTGCCCCGGCGTGGTGTACAACGTGAACTGCGCGTCGCCCAGGGTGATGACCTCCCCGTCCTGGATCTCGTGGTCTCGGGGCGGCGCCACCTGGGTCGTCCAGTCGAACTCAACCTCATCGGCACGGGCCACCGCCTGCTCGAGAAAATCCCAGTCCGCCGGCGACAGGCAGATCGTCGCGCCCGTCGCGGCCTTGATCTGGGCCGCCCCGCCGTAGTGGATTTCGTGCGCTTCCGTGACGAACACGTACTTGATGTCCAGCGGGTCGAATCCGAGCTGCCGGATATTGTCGAGCGTACGATTGACCATGATGGCATTCGTCGCATCGATGAGCACGAGCCCGTCGGACGTTGTGATCAGGTAGGAGCTGACGGCTTCGTTGCCAACGAAGTAGACATTGTCAAAAATCTGGAACGGAATCTGGACCTTCCAGTCGCCCTGCGGGATGTAACCCCTGGGCAAACTCCACTGGATATTGTCTCGTCCTCGCGCGCGCTCATCCTGCGCCTGAACTCCAACCACCGACGTCGCGATCAACGCGACGACAACCGTCATGCACAGCCGTCTCATCCCGGACCCTCCTGCCTCAATGACTCGTTTCCGACCCGACAAGCGCAATCTACTCCCTGTGTCAAGAACTAGGGCCGCAGATTACTCTGCGGACCCGCCCGAGGCAACCGGCGAGCTGTTGGCCTACAGGCTGAACTGAACGGACGCACTGTCCTTCGTGGAGACGCGAACGAGAGGCCCGGACTCCCTGCGAAACGGGATCGGCCGGATTCGCACTTGCGGATCGGAAGCCGCTCACCAGATCGAAATGACCAGCTCACGAACGACGGAAACGGCGCACGGGAACAGTTAGCTGCTGTCATGTCCCTTTTCGAACCCCTGGCTCCCCGCGCCCCGATGAGGCTCGCCGCCGAGCGGGCGGCGCTGCCCCGCTCCTCACTGGCAGTGCCCCCCCCCCCCCCCCCCCCGACGCCAGCGTCGGTCTGACGCCGGATCAGTATGACGATGTCCGCGCCGGCGCGGTCGCGGATGGCGTGCACCTCGTCCATGTGGCCGTCGAGTCGAGAGGCCAGCCGGTTGAGATCGGTAACGCCGCTCACCTCGGTGTAGTCCACCTCGCCCACGGCCACGAGCGTGACCCGCTGGGGCGGACAGATCAACCCTGTCTTGGAGATCGTTCTCCACCACGCCTGAAAGGTGTCGTCTCCCGGCGCGCACAGCTCGGTTTCTGCTATCTGCACGGTGGCCAGGTCCGCCAGATTGCGCAGCCCGTCAGGAAGGGAACCGGTCAGTGCCCGGCTTCTCTCGAGCTGCAGGGTGGTGAGGCTGGTCAGGTCGGCCAGCTCCGAGGGCAGGGCGCCGCTCAGGGCGTTGCCCCGCAGATCCAACCGTTCGAGCTCGCTCAGGTCGCCCAGCGCGGCCGGCAGCGTGCCGCTCAGGCCGTTCCTGGTCGACGTAGGCGTCGGCTATCTGCGCCTCGGCCAGTCGCTGTCCACCCTCTCGGGCGGCGAAGCGCAGCGCCTCAAACTCGCCTCCGAGCTGACCCGGACCGGCAACGTCTACGTCATGGACGAGCCGACGACCGGCCTCCATCCAGCCGACATCGACCGCCTGCTCGCCATCGTCGACCGGCTCAACGCGGGCGGCAACACGGTGGTCGTCATCGAGCACAATCTCGACGTCATCGCCGCCGCTGACTGGATCGTGGACCTCGGACCGGAAGGCGGGAAGAACGGCGGCGCCATCGTCGCCGAAGGCCCGCCGGAGTCGGTAGCCGCCCACCACGCCACCAGCCACACTGGGCGCTATCTGAACGAACGGCTTGCTCTGGAAGCGGGCTGACCCTCCCACGGAGGTCCAGAAGGACGATGAAGACGTTGTGGTGTTCGGATTGCTCGATGCGAGCATGCCACTACACACCGCGACCGGATCGATCGGTGAACCGGTGAGCGCGATGCACTCGATCTCGTCGACGGTGATCGCATCCGACATCCGGTCGTAGCGCTTCGTTGTCTTCGGCGACGCATGCCGGCGATCTGCTGCGCGTGCTCGATGACCGCACTCACTGACGCGAAGGGCGGGATTCTCACTCGTTAGTTTGCGGTCTCCTTGATCACAAACTCCGCCCAGCGGCCCATCAGGTCGCGGCGCTTGTCGAACAGGTCCGACCGGGCGTAGGACCGCTCCACGGCGCTTCCCACCTGATGCGCCAGAGCCGCCTCCGCGACGGCATGCGGGACGCTGGTCTGCTCGCTCGCCCAGTCGCGGAACGAGGACCGGAAACCGTGTACCGTGCAGCGGTCTCCGTAGATCGCCTTCAGAACCTTCGCCATCGACGTCGCGGCTATTGCTTTGCCGGCGCGTGTCGGGGACGGGAAGCACCAGCCGACCGGACTGGGCAGTGTCCTCAGGACCTCCAGCGTTTCAACGCTGGCCAGCGACAACGGCACTCTGTGTTCACGGCCACCCTTCATGCGCTCGGCCGGTATGCGCCATTCGCTGGCCTGCAGGTCCATCTCGTTCCACTTGGCGCCCCGTGCCTCACCGGACCGAACGGCGGTGAGTATCGTGAACCGGAGGCAGGCCTTCACCACGTCGCTCGCCCCCGAGGTCGCGATAGTGTCCAGCGCCGCCCCTACTTCGCGGTAGGGGAGCGCCGCGTGGTGTCTCTTCGCTTTTCGAGTGGGCAACGCCGCGCCGATGCCATCCGCAACATTAGAACTCGAGGTGCTCGCGTGCCACGCCCCACGCCAGCGCGCTGCGGATCCACCCATGCAGCTTCGAGCCGATGGCCGGCTTCTCGGCCATGACCGGCGCCAGGATGGCGATCACGTCGGCCCGGCGGATCTGCTCAAGACGCCGGTCCATGAGCGAACCGCAATACCTGTCCAGAGCACGCTGCCGGTTCTTCGCTCCGAGGCCCTTCCATGTTGCGGCCGCACCGACCCGCTCGCACGCCTTGCGGAACGTCGGGATCTTTGACGGGCGCACCCCCGCCGTCGGATCCCCGCCGCGGCGCGCCACCTGGCGATTGGCGAACGCGGCCGCGCGCGCCTCGGCGAGCCCGACGTACGGATACCCGCCGAGCCCCAGGTCGCGGCGCTTGCCCTCAACGGTCAGCCGCTGAACCCAGTGCCGGCTCCGGCCGCTGGGCTCGACGACGAGGAAGAGCGTTCCGCCGTCGCTGTGCCTTCCCGGTCGCAACGTCCCGATCTGCTTGGCTCTGAGTCGTCCCGCCATCCAGATACCCCGCTCCAGTTCGCCCCACGAATATACCACGTCCGGACCTGGAACGGGTGGAACACATACGGAGCGGCAGGGAACAGAAAGGGCGGAAACCAACTTAAAATAGGCGGAAAATAGGACAGCAGCAGCACTCTACGGACTACTACGGATTCCCATTCTGTTCTGGCAGCGCGAACACCCACATGACTCCGCTGCCGTCGGAAATCCTCGTGTCGGTCAGCCGCGCATAGAACCGGGTGTTGGAGATACGGCCGCCCGCTCCCACCGCGAGGTACTGGCGCCCGCCGACCTCGAAAGTGATTGGGGCGCCCGAGATGTCGCCGTTCAGCCGCTTCTCCCAGAGCAGGGCGCCCGTATCGGTGTCGAGCGCAAAGAAGCGTCGGTCGGAGGTGCCTCCGAACACGATGCCGCCGGCCGTCGACAGCGCTGCCGCGCTCATCGCCGCGCCGCCGGGAAAGCGATGCTCCCACGCCCGCTGGCCGGTGAGCGGGTCGAACGCCACGAACTCGCCGACGTAATCGTAGCCCGGCACGGCCTTCACGCGCGCAGCGACCCCGCTGTAGACGCGGCCCGGCCGGTACTCCTGGGAGACGAACGTGACGTCCATGCAGCTGTTGTTGATGCCCACGTAGTAGAGACCCGTCGCCGGGCTGTAGCTGGGCGAGTTCAGGTTGCGCGTGCCGACGTAGTACGGGCATACCTCGAACACCCGACCCGAGTCGACGTCGTCCAGCGTCGGGATGAGCGCGGGGTTGTAGATCGGGATCCCGATGTCGGTCCAGCCGGTGATGAGATTGTCGTAGCCCGTCCGGAACGAGCCCAGGAACTGGCCGGTGACGCGATCGAGCACGATGCCCCAGCCGATCTTGCTGGTCTCAATGAGGGCCTTGCGCTCGCGGCCGCCGATGACCAGGTCGACCAGCATGCTCTCGTGCGTCGAGTCGAGGTCCCAGTTGTCCGCCGGCACCACCTGGAAGTGCCACTGCAGCTCGCCGGTGTCGATGTCGAGGGCGAGAATGGAGTTCGTGTAGAGCGCGTCGCCCGGTCCCCGCAGGGTCGAGGACCAGGGGGTGGGCTGTCCCGTGCCGATGTACATCCAGCCCAGCTCCGGGTCGTAGCTGATCGTGTTCCACGTGAGGCCGCCGAGCGGCTCGATCTCGTGCTCGGCCCAGGTCTCGTAGCCCGGCTCGCCCTCCGCCGGCACCGTGTAGGTGATCCAGAGCCGCTCGCCGGTCTCGGCGTCGTGGGCCACGACGGCGCCGCGCGCGCTGCGATCGCCCCCGGCGAAGCCCAGAATCACCTTGCCGTCGGCGATCAACGCGGGATGAGGGTGTCCCAGCCCGGTCGTATAGTCGCCCGTGCTCACCTCCCAGCGCTGCTCGCCCGTCTGGGCATCCAACGCGACCAGCGCGGCGTCCGCGGTACCCCAGTAGATCGTGTCGCCGTAGACCGACACGCCCCGGTGCCGCATGAAGGCCTGCGACCGCTCGATATCCTCCGGGTAGTTCCGCCGGTGCTGCCATGCAACGTCGCCGGACACGACGTCGAACGCGGTGACCTGGCCGCTGCCTTCGGACACGTACATCAGCCCGTTGGCGACGACCGGCGTCGGGACCCAGCCCGTGACGTCGCGCATCGAATAGGCCCAGACGAGCCGCAGGTCGCTGACGTTCGAGCGGTCGATCTGGTCGAGCGGGCTGAACCCCGTCACATCGTAGGTCCGGCGATAGCTCATCCAGTCGCCGTCCTCCGGGTCGAGCAGCCGTTCCGCGGTGACCGGCTCCCACTCGACCGCCGGCTGCGCCGTGGCGACGCTCCCCACGGCGAGATGGATCCCGACCAGGCACATGATGAGCCGCTTGCGTCCGATCTCTGGCATTTGGTGTCTCCTCGCTCCCTGCAAACCGCGATGGTCACCCATGCGCTCGGGTGTGTCAACCCACCGCCGGTCGTTGCGGGCGACGTGGTATCGTTCCGCGTTGTGAGATCCGCAAGAGCGGTCTCCAGTTCGAACTTACAGACGATCCGCGGAATTACCCGATTTGCCGGGTGAATGGGAGGCGACCATGCAGCGCAAACGCCTGCGTCGTGCGGTACTCATGGCACTGGTCTTGGCCACGGGCGCCAATGTGGTGCCGGCATGGCTGTCCGGTACGGCGCTGTCCGCCGAGACCGCGACGCAGCAAGGTCGCAGCCTGCCTGTCTTCGAGGTGGACGCGGCGTGGCCCACGGTGCCGGACGAGATGAAGCTCGGCGCTCCGTCCAGCATCGCCATCGATGCGCAGGACAACGTATGGGTCCTGCACCGCCCGCTGACGCTTCCGCCCGAGCAAGACGCGATGGCCGCCCCGCCGGTTGTCGTCTTCGATGCGGCAGGCAACTTCATCAAGGCCTGGGGTGGTCCAGGCGCCGGCTACGAGTGGCCCCAACGGGAGCACGGCCTCCACATCGATCACGAGGGCTTCGTCTGGCTGGGCGGCAACAACTGTCCCACCAACGGCCTGCCCAGGGTCGAGCCGCTCAACGACGACCAGTTGCTGAAGTTCACGCAGGACGGCACGTTCGTCCTGCAGATCGGCCGCAGCAACGGGAGCCAAGGCAACGCCGACACGATGAACCTCCACCGGCCGGCGGATCAGCAGGTCCATCCGCCGACCAACGAACTGTTCGTGGCCGACGGCTACGGCAACCACCGTGTCGCGGTGTTCGACGCGGGTACCGGCCGCTTCAAACGGATGTGGGGAGCCTTCGGCAACGGCCCGGTGGATGACGACCAGTGTCAGACGCCGAGCACGACCAGCTTCTCGGATCCGGGTCCTCAGAACTTCAGCATCGTCCACGCCATCCGGGTGTCGAACGATGGGATGGTGTATGCCGCCGACCGCGAGTACCGCCGCGTGCAGGTGTTCACGCTGGATGGCACGTTCGTGGGACAGGTGGTCACGACCGACGCACCCTTTGCGCGCAATCTGGCCTTGTCCGCGGACCCGGAGCAACAGTTCCTGTACGTCGGCGGCGACGACGGCATCGTCGTCGTCGACCGCGCGACGCTCGAGATCCTCGGAACGCTCCGCCCCGAGGGCATCCTCGGCACCGGCCACCACATTGCGACCGATTCCCAGGGCAATCTCTACCTGGCGGCGACGGGCGCGGGCATGCAGAAGCTGACGTTCAAGGGGATGTCCGGCGCGCCTGCGGCCGACGTCCATCCGGACTCCCGCAACCGGCTGGCCGCCGCCGTGGCCGACGCGGCCGGCGGGCCGGCGGGCGCCGCGGCCGCGATACGGCGTCTCGGGTCGGGCAGCCCCAACCTGCGCTGGGACATCCCGCTCGGCCGGCCCCTGCTCGAACTGTCCATCCTCACGACGGCGCGCGAGCACGACCAGCCCTACGAATGGTCGCTGCACGAAATGGAGGCGGTGGCGGTCGGTCTCGATCCGGCGATCATCGACGTCGTCCGGCACCGGCAGCCGGTGGCCGGCCTCGACGAGCGCGAAGCGGTCATCATCGAGGCCGGGCGCGAGATCTTCGGCGAGCATCACTTGAGCGCCGGCACCTACCGCCGCCTGGTGAGCCTCTTCGCTGAGCGCGACCTCGTCGACCTCGTCGGCCTGATGGCACGCTATGCCGCCACGGCGGCGCGGCTGACCGCGTTCAACCAGCAGATGCCGCCCGGCTGGCCGCAGTTCCTGCCGCTGCCGTTCACGCCTCCGGACGACATCGATCCGCAGTCGCGCAGCCGCCTGCCCCTGCTCAGCGGTCCGGCCGAGCGCGTGCAGGCCCGGGCGAGCCTCTACGGCCGGACGCTGTCGCCCGAGGGGACCGGGCCCGGGCACATCCGGCGCCACGCGGCCGGGCGCGAGGCGCTGGAAGCGAACGTGCCGCGCACGCTCCTGGACCTGGCGGCCCTGGTGACGGCGCGCGCCTACGACGTGCAGTACGCCTGGACCCTCACCGAGGTTGCCGCGCTCGAGAAGGGCCTCGATCCCACCGTCATCGACGTCGTACGCCACGACCGCCCGGTCGCCGGGCTCCCCGCGCGGGAAGCGGCGCTCATCACGTTCGGCCGCGAGATCTTCGGCCCGCACACGGTGGGCCGGGAGACCTACGAGAATGCGGTCAATCTGTTCGGCAGGACCAACCTCGTCGACCTCGTGGAGCTGATGGCGCAGCACGTGGCCGACGCCACCCTGCTCATCGCCTTCGACCAGCAGTTGCCGGCCGGTCAGGCGCCGCTCCTGACGATGCCGTAGCCACGCCGCCTCAGCGGCTGGCCACGGCCGTCACCGGGGCGTCGCTCGCGTCGGGCAACCGCCGCATCCGGAAGGGCGCGCTCTCGACGATGCCCAGCACGAGCGACGACCAGCGGTAGTCGTTGTCATCCATCGCCCGCACGAGCTGCCGCACGGTGGGGGCGTCGTGATGGCTCACGCCGCGGCCCAGCGCGTAGGTGAGCAGCTTCTCGGCCACCGTGCGCACGAACTCCTGCCCCTTGCCGACCAGCGTCTCGCGGAACGACCGCGGGCTGTCGATCGTCCGCTCCGCCCACTCGATGGTCGCGTCGATCAATGCCCCGCCGTCCGTCTCCCGCCACTGCCCAATGGCATCGAAATGCTCCATCGCGAAGCCGAGCTGGTCCATCTCCGTGTGGCAGGAGGCGCAGACCGGGTTGCGCCGGTGCTGCTCCATCTTCGCGCGCAGCGACGTCGGCGCGGCCCCCGCCGCGTCCTCCTCGAGCGGTGGCACGTTGGGCGGCGGCGGCGGCGGCGGCGCGCCGAGGAGGTTCTCCAGCACCCACTTGCCGCGCAGCACCACCGACGTCCGGTTCGCGTACGAGGTGATCGTCAGCAGGCTGGCATGCCCGAGCAGCCCGTGCCGCCGATCGTCCTGCCACGCCACGCGGCGGAAGCGGCTGCCGTAGACGTCCGCGACCCCGTAGTGCCGGGCGAGCTGCTCGTTCAGGTACGTGTAGCCGGCGGTCAGCAGCTCGGGCAGCGGCCGGTCCTCGCGCACCTGGCTCTCGAAGAACAGCTCGGTCTCCCGCACCATCGCCCTGCGCAGCGTGTCGTTGAACTCGGCAAACAGCGCGCCGTCGGGGGCCTGCTCGTTGATGTTGCGAATCTGCAGCCACTGGCCGACGAAGTCGTTCGTGAACCGCGTCGCCCGCCGGTCCGCCAGCATCCGCCGCACCTGCTGCCGCAGCACATCGGGCTCGCTCAGCTCCCCGCTCGCCGCCAGGTCGAGCAGCTCGTCATCGGGAATGCTGCGCCAGAGGAAGAACGACAGGCGCGTCGCCAGCTCCAGGTCCGTCAGCTCATAGACCTCTCCAGGGACGGCGTCGGCCGGCCGATGCTCCACCCGCAGCAGGAACTCGGGCATCGAGAGCAGCGCCTCGAGCGCCCGCTCGATGCCGAAGTCGAAGTCGCGGGCCCGGCGTCCCTCGCGATAGACGCGCAGAAGCGGGTCGACGTCGGCGCTCGTCACCGGGCGGCGGTAGGCCCGCCGGGCCAGCCCCGCGATGATCTCCCGCGCGCAGGGCTCCTCGTCCTGACTGCCGGTCGGCCGGCAGGTGAGGATGCGCCGCCGGCTCGGCATGTCCTCCGGCACCGTGCCGTCGAACGGCCCGGACACGAACAGCCTGTCGATGCCCGGCTTGCCGCGCAGGCCGAGCGGTGAGGGCGCCGAATCGGTGAACGCAACCGACACGAGCCGCTGGCCGGCCTCGACCGGCATCCGAATCTCGAGCACGTCGTCGGCGGTCAGCCGGTACTCGTGGAGGCGCTGGCCGGCGACGTCGTCCTCGCGCGGGGCGATCACCCGCCCGGGATCCGGGCCCGGGTACCTGCCGCCGATCCGCCAGCGCGTGACGAGCTTGTGATCCACACGGAGCTGGATCTCGTGCTCGTCCTCGGCGATGCCGTCGATCGTGTCGACCGCGGCGTTGCGCTTCATCCGCACGGTGAAGACGTAGTCCCCGTCCAGCGGGAACAGGTGGCGGGCCGCCAGCCCGCCGCGGGTGGCGAACGGCATCTGCTCGCTCATCCGCGCGTCCTGCACCTCGAACCCCAGCGAGTACACTTGGCGCGCCGGGCGGTTGTCGGGGCTGCCGATGGCGGCGCGGCTGATCTTGGTCGCCGCCGCGATGTAGCGCGCCATGAGCCCGGGGGTCATCGACAGCACGTCGGCGTTGTTGTCGAAGCCGAAGCCGGCCATGTCGCTCGGGAGCAGCTCGCTGCCGTCGATCTCCAGTTCCAGGAGGTCGCGGATCGCGTTGACGTACTCCACGCGGTTCAGCCGCCGGGAGGCGACCCGGCCGGGATTGGGCGCCAGCGCGGCCGCGCGATCGAGGGCCACCTCGAGCGCCGTGACGAAGCTCTCGACGGCAGCCCCATCCGGACGGGGCCGGCCAGCCGGCGGCATCTGTCCGCTGCGCAGCTTGCGGACCACCTTCTCGAGCACCTCGGCATTGGCCGCCACCTGCTCGATGTCGAGCCTGTCGAGCAGCAGGTCAGCGGTCCGCAGGCGCTCGTTGTGGCAGGCGACGCAGTAGCGGTCAAGGAGATCGCGCGCCGGAGCGGCCGCGACCGGCGCACTGCCGCTCCAGACGAACCCGAGCAGGCAGGCCGCGCTGCCGAGCAACCGTGACATATCGTTCCCTCCCACCGCGTGGCGTTCCGCCGCCCGCCCATTATCGAAGACCTGGGCGTCCGGCACAACCAACTCGTGGCACGTCGCGCGGCGGACGCTGCGTATAATGCGACCAACCGGTTACGGCGTTCAGCTACGCTAAGGGGATCGCGATGACTGCCACCTGCATGCGCCGCGTCGGCCAATGGTCGTTTCTCCACGCCGTGCTCTGCACGGCGGCGGCCGGGCTGGCCGCCGCCGCCCCGCCCGACCTGCGGTTGGTCGACGCGGCGGCGCGGCAGGACACCGCGGCGGTCCGGGCGCTGCTGGCGGCAAGCGCCGACGCCAACACGCCCCGCGCGGACGGCGCGACGGCCCTGCTGTGGGCCGCGCACTGGGATGATCACGAGGCCGCCGGGCTGCTGCTCGCGGCCGGCGCCGATCCCAACGCGACCGACGACGACGGCGTCGTCCCGCTCATTCGCGCCAGCGAGAACGCCAGCCTGCCGATGGTCGCGGCGCTCCTGGCGGCCGGCGCCGACGCAGCCGCCGCACAGACGAGCGGCCTGACCCCGCTGATGGTGGCGGCGCACACCGGCAGCGTCGAGGTCGTCCGCGCGCTGCTGGCGCACGGCGCGGACGTCAACGCCGCCACGGTCGAGACGGCGGCCACGCCGCTGATGTGGGCAGTGGCGGCCCCCCACCGGGACATCGTGATCGAGCTACTGGCCGGCGGCGCCGACATCGACGCGTCGTCGAGCAAGGGGATGACGCCGCTGCTGACCGCAGCGTACCGGGGCGATATCGAGACCGCCGAGCTGCTCATCGCGGGCGGTGCCGACGTGAACGCCGCGGGCTCCGACGGCACGCACGCGCTCCCATTGGCCATCGTCAAGGGCCACGACAACTTCGCGCGATTCCTCCTGGAGCAGGGCGCCGACCCGAACGGGACCCTCGACGGGGTGCCCGCGCTGCACGCAGCCGCGGGCGATGTGGACCCCTGGACGCTCCGCTGGAACCGGCGCCACGGCACGCCGGGCTTCTCCGTGAAGACGCGCATCCCCGGGGCCTCGCCCCTCGCGCTCGAGCGCCGGCTGCCGCTGGTGAAGGCGCTCCTCACGCGCGGCGCCGATCCCACCGGGCGCATCACGACGACCACGCTGCTGATGACCTACATCGGCCACCCGACTAAGGGCGCGTTCGAGCGATTCGCCTGCGGCACCGGCGACCTGCGCGGCGCCACACCGTTGTGGGTCGCGGCCTTCGGCAGCGCCAGCGAAGGGGCCTACCTGCTCGACAGCGCGGAGGGCATCCGGCAGCCCGAGAGCAGCGCCGCGATCATCCGCGCGCTGCTGGCGGCGGGCGCCGATCCGCATCTCGCGACCGACGACGGTACGACGCCGCTCATGGCCGCGGCCGGGCTCGGCCGTCCCACCTTTCGGCCGCAGCTCGTCCGCGGGGCCCGCTCGCGCGGCGCTGAGGAAGCGGTCCGGGCGCTGGTCGAGGCCGGCTCCGACATCAACGCGGTGAACGAAGCCGATTTCACGGCGCTCCACGGCGCCGCGTACCGCGGCTTGAACGAGGTCATCGAGTACCTGGTCGAGCAGGGCGCCGACATCGACGCCCGGGACTTTCGCGGGCGCACCCCATTCCGTCTGGCCGAGGGGTCGAAGCAGTCGTTCCAGTTCCAGGCGTATCCGGAGACCGCGGTGCTGCTGCGGCGGCTGGGAGCCGACACCCGCCTGGGCATCCCGGGGTCCGTTCAGGAGCGCGCCGACCGCGAGCTGGCAGCCGACGAACTCGGGCCGTGATTCGGCTCGACCCGCCGTTCCCGCATCTTCCAGCATCAGGTTCCTCGCCGAGCGGGGGGCGCGGCTCGACGTGGTCTCGTCCCTGGTCATGCCGGCGTTCGGATCCGCCGCGTGAGCGAGCAGCTTCCGCATCAAGCGCGGGCGGAATCTTCTTGACCGGGGCGGGAGGGGTCGGCTATACCGTCAGTCTGAATATTCATGCTCGGAGAGGAGGTCGCATCACGATGCACACCGGAATTCGGCTCAGGGGCTTCACCGCAGCGGTACTCCTGGTCGCCGCGGGCGCAGCCGGCGCCCTGTGGCTGTCCGCGGGATCGGCCTCAGGCCAGGTTCAGGTCTATCGGGCCCCCCGTCTGCCCGGCACCTCACATCCGGACCTGACGGGCATCTGGCAGGCGTTCGTCACGGCGAACTGGAACCTCGAGGACCACGGCGCCGAAGCGGGACCGCTTCCGACCCTGCTCGGCATGTGGGGCGCGCAGCCCCCGGGCCAGGGCATCGTCCGCGGCGGGGAGATCCCGTACCAACCGGAGGCCCTGGCCAAGCGGGAGGCGAACTTCGCCAGACGCCTGGAGGTCGACGTCGACAACCTCAACACCGTGGGCGACCCCGAGGCCAAGTGCTACATGCCGGGCGTACCGCGCGCGGCGTACATGCCGTATCCGTTCCAGATCATCCAGGGCACGGACCGGATCGTCATCGCCTATCAGTTCGCCAACGCCAATCGCACCATCCCGATCGGGCGGCCCACGGAGCCGCCAATCGACTTCTGGATGGGCTGGTCGAACGGTTCCTGGGACGGCGACACGCTGGTCGTCGACGTGACGGGCTTTCACGACCTGTCCTGGTTCGATCGGGCGGGCAATCACCACAGCGAGCAGTTGCACGTCGTCGAGCGCTACACGCCGATCAGCCCGTACCACCTGCAGTACGAAGCCACGATTGAGGATCCGCGGGTCTTCACGCGGCCGTGGACGATCAGCTTCCCGCTCTATCGCCGTATCGAGGAGAATGTCAGGCTGCTGGAGTTCAAGTGCGTGGACCTCGCGGAGGAGTACATCTACGGGGGCCTGCTCGAGGGAGCCGGCCAGTAAGACCAGTCAAGGAAGGTGCAGCGGTGAGAAATCAGCTACTCGCGGCAACAGGGATCGCAGCGGTTCTGGCAATCGCGGCAGGGCTGGCGCCGGCGTCGCTGGCGGGCCAGTCGCCGGGCGCGGACTCGGCCGGCTATACGGCGCCGCGCACTCCGTGGGGCGACCCGGACCTGCAAGGCATGTGGGATACCCGCACCTACACGCCGCTCGAGCGGCCGGACGAGTTCGGCACGCGTGAGTTCATGACGGAGGAGGAGGCGGCCGAGCGCGAGCGGCTCGGACTCCGCCGGGTGGTGACCGACGACGACGACGCCCTCGCCGAGAACCTCATCGAGCAGGACATCCAGCGCTACGCCAGGGCCAACCGGCCGGATGAGGGCCAGCCCGGGTACCGGCTCGCGGGTGCCGAGTACAACGCCTTCTGGAGCGCCGACCCGACGGCGCCGACGTTCTCCCTGCGTACGTCGCAGATCATCGATCCGCCGGACGGGCGGATGCCGCCGCTGACGCGGGTGGCGCTCGAGACCTGGGAGGCGCGCGAGGAGGCGCGCAGCGACCGCAGCCAGGGGGACGACTGGGAGGATCGCGGCCTCTCGGAACGCTGCATCGTGCGCAACGGCCTGCCGGGCGAGATGATGGGCAGCAACCAGCAGCCCACCAAGGAGATCGTCCAGACGCCGGGCTACGTCAGCATCGTCATGCCGTACGGCTACGTGCGCATCGTTCCGGTCAGGCAGCCGGCCCCGCTCAGCGCGGCCATCAAGCAGTGGAACGGCGACCCGCGGGGCCGCTGGGAAGGCGACACGCTGGTCGTCGAGACCACCAACTTCAAGAACACCGTCAACAACGTCGTGCCGGGCCACGGCGGACCGTTCGGCGGCTCCGCTCACGTGCACTACTACCCGGGCTCCGGCGAGACGTTCCGGCTGATCGAGCGCTTCAGGCGCATCGACCACGAGACGCTCGAGTACCAGTACACGGTGGACGACCCGGAGGTGTTCGTGACGCCGTGGACGGCCGTCAACTACTTCGCGCTCGACTCGTGGACCAGCGAGGGCAACCAGGACCGGCTGTTCGAGTACGCCTGCCACGAGCACAACTACGGCATGGTCGGCGCCATCCGCGGCGCCTTGGTCGACCGGGCGTGGGCTCTCGACGAGGCGCGGCGGGAGCGGAACGTGCGCGAGCGCGAGCGGGAGGCGAAGCGGGAGCAGCTCCGCGCGTGGGAAGCGTCGAACGAGGGCGGCCGGTGAGTGGAGGCCGCTAGCTGGCGAGGTGTCGCGCGGCCTGCCGCCGGGGGTGCCCGGCGGCAGGCCGTGAATTTCGGTCCCTACTGATCCTGCGCCGCCGCGAACGCCGGGGTGCCGCCGCGCGCGGCGACTTCCGCCTGGAACTCCTCCTCGGTCAGCTCGATCGTGCGCGTGATGCTGAAGAACATGTCGTCGATCGAGCGGTTGCCGTAGCCCTTCCAGTTGCGCGGATCGACCACGTTCTTGTTCGTGGGTGAGTTGTTGTACCAGGCCATCACGTGGATGAGCGTGTCCGCCGGCAGGAGTGGCGCGGCGGCGTCCTCGTACACGTAGACCTTCACCCAGTTGTGGTCGTAGTTGGCGCAGCTCAACATCTCCCGCGCGTTGTTCGGGTAGATGGCCTCCACGCACATCCGCTTGCCGCTCGAATGCAGGTGCGGCTCGAACATCAACATCTTCGTCGGCTGCGTGATGCGGTGGAATCCGTCCCGCATGACGTTGTCGTCGTTCGACGGAATGTCGAACTCGTAGTCGAACATGTTGACGCCGCTGAAGCCGCCGGTGCTCTGCCGGTAGCGCGGCTCGTACCCCTCGGGATGCAGCGTCAGGCCGACGTCGACCCGCGCACGCACCTCCCGCCCGATGGAGTGCAGGTGCATTGAATTGAACGTGAGCACCGAGTCCGCCGGCAACTCGACACCCATCTCGTCCGGAAAGATCGTGGGGTTCTGGCCCAGCTCGTACGTCAGCCGGAGCTGGTCGTCGTAACCCCCGCAGGAGGTCTCGTTCCCGCAATCGAGCGGCGCCGCCACGTTCTCCGGCCGGTCCGACGTGATGACCGCGTGGTGCACGACGAACAGGCTGAGGTCGGCGCGGCCCGCGTCGTCCACCTTGATCTCCGGCCCTTCTTCGAGCCTGACCTCCTTCACCTCCACCGCCTTGATGAAGCGGTCGGCGGTCAGCCCCGTGGGCGTCTCGCCCCACTCACCGAACCAGTCGGCGGCGTCGGGTGCGACGCTCCCCTCCGGCGACGGCACGATCAGGTCCGGCGCACCGTAGGTCCAGCCGTCGGCCGGCCATACGCGGAGCGGCGGCAGGTCGGCCGGATTGCCGCGCGGGGCGCCGTTGTCCACCCACGCGGCGATCGTCGCGATCTCCTCGTCGCTCAGCGAAGGGTCGTCCTTGAATCGCTGAATGCCGATGTTCCTGTCGATGAACCAGGGCGGCATCTCGCGGGCCTCCGTCCGGTTCCTGATGGCGCGCGCCCAGGGGCGCACGTCCTCGTAGTTGATCAGCGCCATCGGCGCCGCGCCCTGCGGGCGGTGGCAGTTCTCGCACGACCGCTGCAGGATCGGCGCGATATGCCGGCTGAACGTGACCTCGGTCTCGCGCTCGGCGGCAACCGCCGGCGCGAGGACCGCACCGGCGAGGGCAAAGCCGACCGTCAGACAGCAGACGACCGCCCTGCTCGAGCTCCACATGGATTCCCTCATCGATTCACCTCCTACCCGCCGCCGACGGTCACGGTCACGTCGCGCGCGGACGCCAGCCCACCGTCATGGGCGTAGGCACGCAGCACGTAGGTGCCCGGCTCGTGGAAGATCGCCCCCACCTCGAACCGATCGCCGGACGGCAGCGGCGGCGGCTCCCAGCCCGGCGACCACGGCGAGTTGCCATCGTAGTTCGGGTGGATGTCGAACTGCTCGGGGTCGAACGTCACCTGGTTGCCGTCCCCGCGCCACACGATCCAGGCCAGCCGCAGGCCCCAGGCGTTGTAGTTCACGGGCACGCGCGACGACGCCGCTCGGCGCGGCGGAATATCGTCGTCCGTCGCGATCGCCGTCAGCACGAGCGGCTCGCCGACGGTCACGGACACGTTGTCGGGCCCCTCGATGTCGACCACCGGTGCCTTGTTGAGCTCCCGCTCCGCACGCAGGCCGCCCACGTCCTTCTGCATCAGCGGCGAGTCGTTCACGTAGTCGGGCTTGAGGCTGCCGAACGCCTGGTCGGTCTTGCCGCGCGCGGTCAGGGTCCACACGATCTCCCGTGTCCCGAAATCGGGCGGCACGGTGATGCGGAACATGTACCGGTTGCGCCGGGGCTGGAAGAAGGTCGGCTGCCCCTGATCCTCGGGACCCGGCTCGAGGTAGTTGTTCGGGCCGATCGGAATGTGGACCCTCTCCTGCGAGTTGCGGTTCATGTACCCGAAGATGAGATCGAACGTCCCGTCCGGGTTCTGCTCCCACCCCTCAAACGCCGGCACGATGTTCTGGCCGCGCTCGTAGATGATGGTCTGGCCACTGGTTGCGGTCAGCGTGGAGAGCGTCGCGGCCGCGGTCAGAAGGATCACGGCCCGTGCGCTCACCCGCCACCGGGCACGATTGCTCGTCATGACGCTTGCGCTCCTCATTGCTGCTGCTGCTGGTGATCCCGCGAACTACTACTGGTCCTGCGTCGCCGCGTAGGCCTGCGTGCCTCCCCGCGCGGCGGCCTCCGCCTCGAACTCCTCCTCGGTCAGGTAGATGAGCCGGGGCAGGTTGTAGAACATGTCGTCGATCGACCGGTTGCCCCAGCCCTTCCAGTTGCGCGGATCCACCACGTTGCGGTTCGAACTCGAGTTGTCGTACCAGGCCATCAGGTGGATGACCGTACCGGCCGGCAGCAACGGCGCCGCATGGTCCTCGTAGACGTACACCTTCACCCAGTTGTGATCGTAGTCGGCGCAGTTGAGCATCTCGCGCGCGTTGTTCGGATACAGCGCCTCGATGCACATCCGCGTCCCGCTCGAGTGCAGGTGCGGCTCGAACGTCATCAGCCGCGCCGGCTGGTCGAGCCGGAAGAACCCGTCACGGTAGATGTTGGCATCGTTGGACGGGATGTCGAGCGCGAAGTCGAAGGCCCCGGCCATCGCGCGCGACTGCTGCCGGTACTTCGGCTCGTAACCCTCCGGATGCAGGTCGAAGGCGACGTCGACCCGCGCCTGCACCTGCTCCCCGATGGAATGCAGGTGCATCGAGTCGAACGTGATGACCGCACCGGCCGGCAGCTCGACGCCGACCCCGTCGGGATAGGTCAGGGCGTTCTGCCCCAGCTCCCACGTGAGCCGGAAGGCGTCGTCGCCGGCCGCCGCCGGACCGTTGGATTCGAGCGCCTGCTCCGGCGTCGCGGCGGTGACCACGGCGTGGTGCACCACCCACAGGTTGAGGTCGGCGCGGCCGGCGCCCTGCGACCCGGGCGTGTCCTTGCGCACGCTCATGTCGCCGGCGACGCGCACTTCCTTGACCTCGACCGCCTTGATGTAGCGGTCGGTGGCAAGGCCGGTGGGGGCCGGCGGATCCCACTCGCCGAACCAGTCGGCGGCATCCGCCTCCACCGTGCCGACCCGTGACGAGACGACCAGGTCCGGCTCGCCGATGGACCATCCGGAGGCGGCCCATTCCAGCGGCGGCGGCAGGTCGGCCGGATTACCCTGCGGGGCGCCCGCGTCGACCCAGGCGGCGATCGTCGCGATCTCCGCGTCGTTGAGCGAGGGATCGTCCCTGAAGTCCTGGATGCCGAGGTTCCTGTCGATGAACCAGGGCGGCATCTCGCGCGCCGTGGTCCGGTTGCGGATCGACCGCGCCCAGGGGCGCACGTCGGAGTAGCTGACGAGCGACATCGGCGCCGCGCCGCCCGGCCGGTGGCAGCTCTCGCACGAGCGCTGCAGGATGGGCACGATATCCCTGCTGAAAGTGACCCCGTCGTCCCGCTCCGCCGCGGACGCCGCGGCCCCGGTGACGACAAACCCTGCCACGAACAACCCGACGACCAGCGAGCCGCGCATCCAAGCCGTCTTCATCGTCACACTCTCCTGCAGACATTGCCCGCATCGTAGCGAGCACCGTCAGAGTACCACTAACCTCGCGCCCGTTTCAAAGCCTCATCCGGCGCGGAGGACAAAGGCCACGAGCGCGGCGTCGGGTCCCGCGCCGGTCGCGATGACGACGAACTGCCGGCCCGACCGCGCCCGGTAGGGGCGCCCGCCTCCTGCGCTCCCGCCGCCGCGGCCGCGGCCGCCAGGGCCATGCCCACCACCGCACACCAGCGTCCCATCCGCATTCCTCCTCGATAACGTCCGCGCAACACCCCATGTTGCTTCCTGCTCAAGCTTGCGATCCGCTCGGCAGCCAGTGTCTAATGCTGCATCCTCGGGTGTCTAATGCAACGCCTGCACCGGGAGACAAAGGAGACGGCGAATGGCGCGTGATGTCGTGGTGCTCAGCGGAGCACGAACACCCATGGGCGGCTACGGCGGGAGCCTCAAGGACATCCCGACCACCGAGCTGGCGGCGCAGTGCGTGCGCGAGTCGGTAGAGCGCGCCGGCATCGACGCCAGCGACGTCGGCCACGTCGTCTTCGGCAACGTCATCCACACGGACGCCCGCGACCACTATCTGGCGCGCGTGGCCGCCATCAAGGGCGGGCTGCCGCACGAAACGCCCGCGGTGACCGTGAACCGGCTGTGCGGCAGCGGCCTACAGGCCATCGTCACGGCGGCGCAGACGGTCATGCTGGGCGATGCGGACGCGGCGGTGGCCGGCGGCGCGGAGAGCATGAGCCGCAGCCCGTACATCTCCAACGCCCTGCGCTGGGGCGCCCGCATGAACGACACGGCGCTCGTCGACATGCTGGTCGGCGCGTTGAACGACCCGTTCGACGACTGCCACATGGGCATCACCGCCGAGAATCTGGCCGAGCGCTACAGCGTGTCGCGGGATGACCAGGACGCGCTCGCGGTCCAGAGTCACCGTCGCGCGGGCAACGCCATCGCCCAGGGCTACTTCAAGGAGCAGATCACCCCGGTCGAGGTGCGCGTAAAGCGCGACACCGTGCTGTTCGACACCGACGAGACCGTGCGTCCCGACAGCTCCGTCGAGAAGCTCTCCAAGCTGCGGCCGGCGTTCCAGAAGGGCGGCACGGTCACCGCCGGCAACTCCTCGAGCATCAACGACGGGGCTGCCGCGGTCGTGCTCATGGAACGCGAGCTCGCCGCGCGGCGTGGTCTGCGGCCGCTGGGCCGGCTGGTGGCCTACAGCTACGCCGGCGTCGATCCGAAGTACATGGGAATCGGTCCGGTGCCGGCCGTGCGGCGGCTGCTGGAGAAGACGGGACTCGGCGTCGACGACTTCGATGTCATCGAGCTGAACGAGGCGTTCGCCGCCCAAGCCCTGGCCGTCTGCCGCGAACTGGGGCTGCCGCCCGACCGCACGAACCCGAACGGCAGCGGCATCTCGCTGGGCCATCCGGTCGGCGCGACCGGCACGGTGCTGACGATCAAGGCGCTGTACGAGCTGCAGCGCACGGGGGGCACCCGCGCGCTGGTGACGATGTGCATCGGCGGCGGCCAGGGGATAGCCGCCATCTTCGAGCGCGACGCCGCGTGAGCGGCGCGCCCCGCGGCGAACCCTCTCGCCCACGGGTTGCGCGCCGTCCCCGTGCGACCGCGCCGCCGCGCGGGGACGGTGGTCAGATCGACAGGTTCTTCAGCATCCCGGTGCTGTCGCCGAACTTCTCCACCGGGAACCCCATCTTCTCCAGGACGGTCATGTACAGGTTCGCCAGCGGCGTGCCCTGCGGGTAGCGCACGTAGCGGCCGGTCGTGACGCCGGTGGCCCTGCCGGCCACCACCGCGATCGGCAGGTCGTCGTGGAAGTGCGTGTTGCTGTCGCTGATCCCCGTCCCGTAGAGGAACAGCGTGGAGTCGAGCAGGGTGCCGTCGCCCTCGGGCGTCGCGGCCATCGTCTTCACGAGGTGCGCGAACTGCCGGAAGTGGTACTCGTTGATCTTGTGCAGCCGCTCCAGGTTGGCCGGCTTGTCCTGGTGGTGCGACAGCGGATGGTGGGAGTCCGAGACCCCGATCTCCGGATACGCGAGGACGCTCACCTCGCGCGCCAGCATGAACGTGCTGACGCGGGTCAGGTCCGTCTGGTAGGCCAGCGCCAGCAGATCCATCATCAG
Source organism: Vicinamibacterales bacterium (assembly GCA_965217045.1). GTDB lineage: Bacteria > Acidobacteriota > Vicinamibacteria > Vicinamibacterales > UBA8438 > JAAXGX01. The sequence goes on from OZ244229.1 coordinate 120,138, forward strand.
CTCGGCGTGCTCCGCGTAGTCGCTCGGCGTGCCGACCGGCTGGTCCACGAGCGGCAACTCCCGTTCGCTCTGGCGCTCGGCCATCTCGATACGCCGCTCCGCGTCCCGCACGGCGGACAGGTACTCGTCGAGCTTGAGCCGGTCGCCCGGCCCGATCACCCGCCCGAGGTCGCTGAGCTCCGCATTGACCGCGTCGAGGACGCTGCGATCCTTCCGCATCCGTTCCAGCCGTGCCGCGGGGTCCGTGCTACCGCTCGTGCCGAACAGCCGCTCGAACACGGCGCGCGGGTTGTTCTCGATCGGCAGCGGCGTCGTCGGCGTGCGCCACGCCACCGTGTTGGTGTACGCGCAACTCGCGCCGGCGTCGCACGAGCCGAGCATGGAGTTCGACTCGATCCCGAGCTCGAGCGACGCCAACTGGGTTTCCTTCGCGAGCTCCTGGGCTGCGATCTGGTCCATCGACACCGACGCGTACACGTCCGCGCCGGTGGTGAGCTTGAACGGCACGCAGGTCAGGAACGTGCCGGCCGAACGCGCGTGGTCGCCGCCGCCGGTCACCAGGTTCGCGGATTCGTCGTCAAGCCCGCCGCACATCAGTACGCGGTCCTCGAGGCCGGCGAGCGACTGGAGCGTGGGCGGCAGCTCCGCGAGCGGCCCCACCTGCTGCGGGGACCAGTAGGGCATCGACATCCCGTTGGGCACGTAGAACACGCCCAGCCGGCGGACCGGCGCCGCCGCGGTCTTGCTGAGCGCGGTGAGCGCCGGCACCATGCCGTCGAGCAGCGGCAACGCCAGCGTCGCGCCCAGACCGCGCAACACGGTCCGCCGAGGCAGATGCATCTTGCTTATGTACATAGCTGGTCCCCTTCTCCCCTGCCGCGCAGGGACTCGCCGCGATTATCCTTTGCCGCCGCCGGCCGCGCAACTCAGTTGCCGTCGGCCGCCGCCGTCGTCCCGAACCCGGCGGGCACCCGCCGCATCTGGAACGGGACGCTCTCGACGATGCCGAGCAGCAGCGACGACCAGCGGTGGTCGTTGCGCTCGAGATCGCGGACGAGCTGCCGCACGGTCGGCGCATCGTAGTAGTTCACGCCGCGGCCGAGCGCGTACGTGAGCAGCTTCTCGGTGACCGTCTGCACGAACTGCCTGCCGCGGCTGGTCAGCGCCTCCCGGAACGCCCGCGGGCTGTCGATCGTCCGATCGGCCCACTCGATCGTCGCGTTGATGGCCGCCCCGCCGTCCGACTCGCGCCAGCGCCCGATGGCGTCGAAGTGCTCCATCGCGAAGCCGAGCCGGTCCATCTCCGTGTGGCAGCTCGCGCAGACCGGGTTGCTCCGATGCTGCTCCATCTTCTCGCGTAGCGACGTCGGCGTGCCGACCGCGTCGTTCTCCTCGAGCGGCGGCACGTTCGGCGGCGGGGCCGGGGGCGGCGTTCCGAGCAGGTTCTCCAGCACCCACTTGCCGCGCAACACCACCGACGTGCGGTTGGCGTAAGAGGTGATCGTCAGCAGGCTCCCATGGCCGAGCAGTCCGTGCCGCCGGTCGTCCGTCCACTCCACGCGGCGGAACCGACTCCCGTAGACGTCGTCCACCCCGTAGTGGCGGGCTAGCTGCTCGTTCAGGTAGGTGTAGTCGGCGGTGAGCAGCTCCGGAACCGGCCGGTCGCCACGCACCTGGCTCTCGAAGAACAGCTCCGTTTCCTGGGCCATCGCCCGTCGCAACGTATCGTTGAACGCGCCGTACAGCTCGCTGTCGGGCACGTGCTCGTTGATGTTGCGCGCCTGCAGCCACTGGCCGGCGAAGTCGTTCATGAACCGCGTGGCGCGCCGGTCGGCCAGCATCCGCGCGACCTGCGCCGCCAGCACATCCGGGTCGCCCAGTCGGCCGGCCGCGGCCAGATCGACCAGCTCGTCGTCGGGAACGCTCCGCCACAGGAAGAAGGAGAGGCGCGTGGCCAGCTCCAGATCGCTCAGCCGGTAGATGTCGCCGGGGCCCGCGCCGGCAGGCTGGCGCTCGATGCGCAGCAGGAACTCCGGCATCGAGAGCAGCGCCTCAATCGCGCGCTCGATGCCGCCGTCGAAGTCGCGGTCCTCGCGCCCCGCCCGGTAGAACCCGAGCAGCGGCTCGAGGTCGTCGTCCGTCACCGGGCGCCGATAGGCCCGCCGCGCGAGCGTGGACAGAATCTCCCGCGCGCACGTCTCCTCGTCGTGGCTGCCGGCCGGCCGGCAGGTGAATATCCGCTGCCGGCTCAGCGTATCGTCCGGCACCCTTCCGTCGAACGGCCCGGAGATGAACAGCCGATCGATGCCGGGCCGCCCGTACGCGCCGTCGAACGGCGTCGGATTCAAGTCGTTGAACGCGACGGTCACCAGTCGCTGGCCGGCATTGACCGGCACGCGCATCTCGAGCCCCTTGTCCGCATTGAGCCGGTACTCGTGCAGCCGCTGGCCTTCCACGTCGTCGTCGGGGATGGGGATCAGGATGCCGGGATCGGGACCGGGGAACTCGCCGCCCACGTTCCAGCGCGCGACCCGCGCGTGGTCGATGCGCAGCTCGACCACGTGGTCGTCCTCCCCGATGCCGATGACCCCGCCGCCGCCGCCACCGTCGCCGCCCTTCATGCGGATGGCGAACACGTACTCCCCGTCGAGCGGGAACAGGTGCCGAGCCGCCAGGCCGCCGTGGGTTCCGAACGGCATGTCCTCGTTCATGCGCGCGCTCTGCGTTTCGAAGCCGAGCGAGTACACCTGGCGCACCGGCCGGTTGTCTGGGCTGCCGATCGCCGCCCGGCTGATCTTCGTCGCCGCCGCCGTGTAGCGCGCCATCAGGGCCGGCGTCATCGCCAGCACGTCGGCGTTGTTGTCGAAGCCCAGCCCCGCCATGTCGCTCGGCAGGAGCTGGGCGCCGTCGACCTGCAGCGCCAGCAGATCCTCGATGGCGTGGACGTACTCCACGCGGTTCAGGCGCCGGGAGGCCACCCGGCCGGGATTGGGCGCGGCGGCGGCCACACGGTCGAGCGCCGACTCGAGCGACGCGGCGAAGGTGGCGACGGCCGGGCCGTCGGGCCGCGGGCGTCCGGGCGGCGGCATCTGCCCGGCGCGCAGCTTGCGCACCACCTTCTCCAGAATCTCGGCATGCGCGTCGACCTGTCCGAGATCCACGTTGTCGAGCATCAGCCCGCCCGTCTTCAGGCGCTCGTTGTGGCAGGTGACGCAGTAGCGATCGAGCAGCGTGCGGGACGGCCCTTCGGGAACGGCCCCCGCGGACGCAATCCGGGACACGGCGACGGATTGCGGCTCGGCGGCGGCGGGCGACACCCCGCTCGCGGCCAGTGCGATGGCAACCAGTCCGATTGTCGTGCGCAGCGGATTCGGCATACCTGCAGACCTTTCGTCAGCGGTCCTGCGTCCGCTGCTCGTTTTCCTCGACCACGGCGCGGTCCGCGCGCTCGTGAACGGTGCCCGGGATGCCCAGGCGCGTGTTGGCGCCCAGCTCCCGCAGGAACTCGGCCGTCTCCGGAAACGCCTGGAACTGGAACGACTGCTTGGCACCCTCGGCGATACGGAAGGCCGTGCGCCCGCGGAAGTCGCGCGCGTCGATGTCGGCCCCCTCCTCCACGAGGTACTCGATCACCTCGTTCAACCCGCGGAACGTCGCGGCGTGCAGCGCGGTGAAGTCGGCCTCGTTCCGGGCGTTCACGTCGGCGCCCGCCTCGACCAGCACCCGCACCGCCTGCTCGACCGGGAGCGAGCGCCGGCCCCGCGGCGTGTGCGGCTGATACGACCGGTAGCCGAGGCCGGCGGCTATCATCAGCGGCGTGGTCCCGTCGTCGGCGGCCGCGTTCGGGTCGGCCCCGGCCTCGAGCAGCGCGCTGAGAACCGCCGGGCCGCTCTCGAAGTGGTACTCGGAATCGTCCCCGAACAGCCCGCCCCCGTTGGCCGAGAAGGCCGCCACCCACAACGGGGTGGCGCCCCGCACGTCACCGGTGCCGACCGAGTTCTGCTCGAACGCGCCGCGCCGCGGGCGGGCGAGGTAGCCGAGCACGACGGACGAGGTCCCGATGCGGGCGTGGGGATCCGCCCCGCGGGCCAGCAGCGCCTTGACCAGCGGGACCCTCGACTCCGGATCGAGCCCCAGCAGCCCGCCGCCGCTGACCGAAGCCGCGCGCATGCCGCGCCGCCGGTACCAGTCGGCCAACCACGTACTGACGCGGCCGGCCGCGGCGTGCAGGGCGGAGACGCCGTGAATCATGCCGTTCGGGTCGGCGCCCTCCTCCAGCAGGAAGTGCGCCATGTCGGCGTGCCGGCTGACGATGGCCAGCGGCAGCGGATGGGTTGCGTCCGACCCGGTGCCGTTGACGTCCGCGCCCGCGGCCAGCAGCATCCGCGCCACCTCGATGTTGCCCTTCTGCACGGCGAACAGCAGCGCCGTGAAGCCCTTGCTCGACGAGACCTCGACGTCGGCGCCGGTCTCGAGCAGCACGTGCACGATGTCGGGATGCGGCGCCTCGACAGCCCACATGAGCGCCGTCACGCCCGTCTCGATCGTCGTCGCGTTGACATCGGCGGCGCTGGCCAGTAGCGCCCGGACGACGTCCCGGTTCCCGGTCCGGGCCGCGATCATCAGCGCCGTGAGGCCGCTCTCCTGCGCCGCGTTCGCGTCCGCACCGGCGTCGAGCAGCGTCCGGACGACGGCGGCGCTCGCGTTCTCGCACGCGCGCATCAGCGGCGTCACCCCGTGGTCGTCGGCCGCGATCGGGTCGGCGCCGGCGCCCAGCAGCAGCTCCACCATGTCGAGGTCGTCCCAGTGGGCGGCCCACAACAGGGCGGTGACGCCGTCGGCGCGGGCGGTGTTGACGTCGACCCCCTCGCCGAGCAGCGCCTGCACGGCGCCGGCGTCGGGTCGCGCCGCGGCATCGGGCAGACGCAGGTCGGAGGCCTGCGCGGAAAGGACCGAAGCCGCCACGAACCCGATGGCGAGCAGCAATCCCCGTCTCTGCGTGAAGATATTCATATCGCGTACTTCCCCAGCAAGAATATAACACACGCGCCTGCCGCGCGGAACGGATTTCGGCGGCCGACGGCGGCTTCCCGGGCACACGCGGCGTTCGGCCCGCCGGGCGGGGCGCGCCCGGGATTCCGCTTATAGAGCCTCTTGCGAAACGCGTGATCGGCCGAGTTTTTTCCTTGCCGGAGGCGGCGGGGCGAGGGACGGTCAGCGGGCGGGATGCAGCGTTCGCAGGATGGCAGTGACCGCGCCCGGGAAGCCGGCGACACGGGGGTTCATGGAGCCTGCCTGCCGGTTATGAGGGCAAGCGCACGCGAAGAGAGGTGGCGCATTTCCTTCACGAGCCGTTCCAGTTTACGGTTGTTCTCGATCCACTCCCGGTAGAGGACGAGTTCGTCTTCGGTGAGCTTCAAGCCGACGGTCTTTCCGCGGGCCTTGCGCGTCCAGTAGTGGTAGGGGCCGTGACGGGCGTCCGGGTCGTCGTGGCAGCGACAGGTAGCCCTCCCACACGTTATCCGGCGGGTGTGAACGCTGCTCTGGCCTACGAACTCGAGCGTTTGCAGTTCCGCCTTGAGCGCGTCGTATTGCTCCTCATAGCGACGTAACGCTGCGCTGGCCATCGATTCGCTGTAGACCATCGATTCGCTGCTTCACATCCTTGTGGTCGGCCAATATACAGTAGTTGGCAGGAGTGGTCAATCAAACAAACCATGAACTGCCTGCGTGGTTCCTTCGCCCCCTATTGGCAGTCGATCCAGCGTGCGCTGTTCCCCCAGTTGGAGCCCGTGTTGGGTCCGCTGACCGGGAAACAGCAGCAGTTGGTGCAGACTCTCGAGGTCATCCGTATCGAGCAGTGGATTCCCCGGTGCTTCCGGGTGCCGGGGCGTCCGCGCAAGGACCGCGCGGCACTGGCGCGAGCCTTCGTGGCCAAGGCAGTCTACGACATGCCGACGACGCGCGTGCTGCTGGACCGCTTGGTCACCGACGTGGCGCTGCGGCGGATCTGCGGCTGGGAGCGGAAGAGCGAGGTGCCGAGCGAGTCGGTCTTCTCACGCGCCTTCGCCGAGTTCTCCGACACACAGTTGCCCCAGCGCACGCATGCAGCGTTGATCCGCAACACCCACCACGACCGGTTGGTGGGCCACCTCTGCCGCGACTCGACGGCCATCGAGGCCCGCGAGAAGCCGGCCGCGAAGGAAAAGACGCCCCCGCTGCCCAAGCGCGAGCGGGGACGGCCGAAGAAGGGTGAGGAACGGCCGAAGGTCCTCAAGCGCCTCGACCGGCAGGCGGCCATGACCTTGCCGGCGATGCTCGACGACCTGCCGACCGACTGTGACGTGGGCATGAAAAAGGACAGCAAGGGCTACCAGTCGACCTGGGTCGGCTACAAGCTGCACCTCGACGTGGCCGACGGCCAGATTCCGATCAGTTGCCTGCTGACGTCCGCCTCCCTGCACGACAGCCAAGCCGCCATTCCGCTGGCGACCTTGTCGGCCGAGCAAACGACCAATCTGTATGACCTGATGGACGCCGCCTACGACGCGGAACCGATCCGCCAGCACAGCCGCTCACTCGGCCACGTCCCGTTGATTGACACCAACCCCCGCCGCGACAAGGCGCTGGCGGAGGAATTGCGAACCGAAGCCCGGCGCCTGCAGCGTATCGGCTTTCAGCTTCCCGAGCAGGCTCGCTACAACGAGCGTACGGCGGGTGAGCGCGTCAATGGCCGACTCAAGGACGAGTTCGGCGGTCGCCATGTCCGGGTCCGGGGCGCCTCGAAAGTGATGTGCCACTGCATGTTCGGCGTGCTCGCACTCACCGCCGACCAGCTCGTGCGCCTCGTGACATAACCAGTGCACCGCCGGCAACGCCCTGAGGCGCCCGACGGGCGTCAGTCACCCACGGGTGTCCCAACGCGCGGTCGAGAACACGTCGAAACATCCGACTTCTACCTCCCGGCGTGCCGCCGGTTCTCCCGACAAGATATCCAGTCGACGATCCAGGGCAAATCGTGTTCACCAAGAGAGCTGAGGACTGCGCCCACCCCAATCCCCCGGGAGTTTTGCAAGCGGCTCTATAGTCAGAAGATGCAGTCGACATGGAGGATGCCGATGTCCCCGCACCGCATGTTCGCGTGTCTTCTGCCGCTGATGCTGGCGGCGGCCGCCCCTGCCGGGGCGCAGGGAGACTCGTACGAGAAGACCGTGGCGCTCGAACCGGGCGGCAACCTGTCGATTAATTCCGCCGGCGGCAGCGTCCTGCTGCTGGCGTGGGATCGGCCGCAGGTCGAGATCCGGGCGCGGATCGAGGCGCCCGCGAACGCAGACGGCGACTACGCGCGGGACATCGTCGAAGCGACCCGGATCGACGTGCGCGAAACCGCTGGCGAGGTCAGCATCGGCAGCGACTTCGGCGAGGTCGAGCGGCGCGGGTTCTTCGACCGCCGGCGTAGCCTGCCGGACGTGCACTACGAGATACGCCCCCCGCGCGAGCTGAATCTCGACATCCAGCTCGCGCGGGGGGCCGGCACGACGGTGCGCGGCTTCGAAGGCCGGATCGCCATGAGCGTCGACCGCAGCGACCTGAACCTCTCGTGGAGCTCACCGGCACGCTGCGGATCGATCTGGCCCGCGGTCAGATGCAGGCCAGCGATTTCACCGGATCGCTGACGCTCAACGTGGCGCGCGGGCAGCGCGCCCTGCTCACGCGCCTGCGCGGGTCGGTCCTGATCGACGCGGATCGGACGAACGTGGTGCTGCGCGGCGCCCGCATTGAGGGTGATTCCGACGTGACGCTCCAACGCGGCGACTTCAGCCTCGAGTTGGCCGAGGCGCAGCCCCTGACGATCGACGCCGACCTGTCGTCGCGGTCCGACTTCGACAGCGACTTGCCGGCGACGCTGCAGCAGGCCGGCAACCGGTTTCAGGGCACGGTCGCGGGCGGCGGGCCGGTGCTGCGCATACGGTCCGACCGCGGCGAGGTTCGGCTGCGATCGAACCAAAACCAGACGGGGCTGCGCCCCAAACCCCCGGCGTCCGCTCGCGGGGGCCCACAGCCCCGCGCCGCTCCCGCCGAGTGGCGCCGTGCGCGCCTTGGGGCCACCGCGGCGAGCGCGCCGGTGGCCCCTCCAGATTCAGCCGGGAGTCTCGCCGGTATTGGGCCTAGAACGCCACCTGCAGGCTTACGCGCACCGTCCGGGGAATGGACGGATGCGTGTGGACGTCATCCACCCCCGCCAGCGGCTCGCCCGGGAGCCGGGACGCGTAGAAGTAGTCGATGTCCGCCACCGCGGAGTTGAACAGGTTGTATCCCTCGATCGAGACCCGCATGAGATCGTTCAGGGTCACCCCGAGCTCGCCGTTCCAGATGGTCGTCGACTCGGACCGCACGCTCGCGTCCTCGATCAGGGGTCTGGGGCCGAAGTGGCGGACGCGGATGCTGCCGAACAGCCGCCTCGCCGGCTCCACGGTCAAGGCGGCCGACACGACGCGGTTGAGCGCGCCCGGGATGAATGGCCCGGCCGGATCGAAGTCCGTGAACCGCGCGCTGGTGAACGACATCTCGGCCTCGGCGGTCATCCAGGGAGTGAGCCGCAGGTAGTTGACCCACTCGAGGCCATAGCGCTGGCTCGGCCGGTTCGCCTCGGTGACGCCGGAATCGCCGATGAACAGCAGCTCCGAATCGAAGCCCAGATACCAGAGCGCCACCGTCGACTGCAGGCCGCGGACGCGTACCGTCCGCAGGCCCACCTCGGCGCCCCGCGCGGTCACCAGCGGGCTCAGCGTGTCGACCCGTTCGCCGGTCCGCGGGTCGACCGTCAGCGTCGCGCCCCGCACGTCGTTGCTGTGGAAGCCGTGCCCCCAGTTGATGTAGAACTCGGTGTCCTGCCACGGACCGAGCACGACGGAGACCTTCGGGCTGACGATGCCGTCGGTGCCGTTGCCCGAGTTGAGCCGGCTCAGAGCCGTGACGTCGTAGCGGTACAGGTCGCCCCGCAGCCCGAGCGTCGTTCTGAGCACCGGGCTCCACTCGATCTCGCTCTGTGCAAACAGGCCCCCGGACGTCTGCTGCAGCGCATCCTCGCGGACGGCGTTCGTGCGGCGGCGCCGGACGGTGTCGTACAGGCCGATTGCGTCCGCGTTGTCGTGGCGCATCTGGAAGCCGACCATCGACTCGACGGGCCGCCCCAGGAAACGGCCCAAGCGGCGGTAGCCCACCCGCGCGCCCGCCGCTATGCGGCGGTCCGACTGCTCGAACTGATCGCCGTCGACCGGATTGCCCAGGAAGTAGGTGAAGTTCTGGATCAGGTTCAGCCCGTAGCGCAAGCCGTAGGCCGTCACGCGCAGCGAGCCGTTGCCCGTCGAGCGCAGGCTGTCGAACGCGATGCTGTAGCGGTAGGTGCGGCCGGCGTCGGTCGGATCGATGCTGCCGAAGCGGGAGATCAGGCCGGACTCGATCGCCCGCAGCGGCACCTGGTCCGTGGCGTTCCAGTTCGCGGAGTACCCCATGCCGGTGATCGAGAGCCCGTTGCGCGCGTCGCCGCGGCTGTAGCGCACGATCCCGTTCACCTTCCGCAGATCGTCCGGCCGCTCCCACGGCCCGTCGTTGTGCGAGAGATCGAGTCCGACCAGCAGGTGGCCGCCCGCGACCTCGGGCGAGGCGGCGCCGAACACCCGGCCCCAGCCCTGGCCGCCGGCGCTGACGTTCACGATCGGACGGTCGAGGACGTTGACGTAGTTGATGTTGGCCGAGCCGGCTGCCGCGAAGTCGCCGTCGTCGGCGTAATACGGCCCCTTCTTGAACTGCACGCCGCTGACCAGCTCCGGAATGATCAGGTTGGTGTCGGAGTAGCCGTGGAAGTGGGCGCCGGCCGGCAGATTGAGCGGCACGCCGGCGAGCGTCGTGGCGAAGTCGGAGCCGTGGTCGAGGTTGAACCCGCGCAGGTAGTACTGGTTGGCTTTCCCCTCGCCGCTGTGCTGACTGACGACCAGGCCGGGCACCGCCTCCAGCACCTCGCCCGGCCGCATGATGGGCCGCGCCATGAGCTGCGCCGCCGTGATGGCGCCGACGCTGGCGGCCGTGGCGATGCCCACCAGGCTCTCCCGCGGGTTCTCCAGATCCGCGATGTTGCGGAACGTACGCGTGCCGGTCACCACAACGTCGGCGGTCAGCGACAACGTCAGCGTGACGTTGACCTCCAGCGTCTCCCCGGCCGGAACCGTCACCTCCTGCCGGGCCGTCGAGAAGTTCACCAGCCGGAACGTGAGCGCGGCCGGCCTCGCCGGCACCCCCTCAATGCGGTACTCCCCGGTCGGACCGCTGACGGTGGTCAACATGGACTCCCCGATGTCGAGGTCGACGACCACCCCCGGCAGCACGCCGCCGGTCTCGTCCGTGACGATCCCGGCCACCGCCCCGCCCCTCTGGGCACGCGCGGCGCCGGCCGTACCCATGACAATCACCAGCGAACAGACGAACACGGATACGATGCGACGATCGGCAGACATCCGACCAATGTACCGGCCGGCAGGCCGCCGAGGCCTTAACGGCCACTTAAGAGTTCCTGAAGATTTCCTGAAGCGGCCGCTCGACCGCGCGCGGAACGGGTCAGATACGGTGCGGCCGCGCCCGGTCGCGACGCGGAGCGGTAGAATGCCTGCGATGCGCGCTTGACGACACCTGTCCGCGGGAGGAGCCGATGTCAGCTTCAGCCACCCGATCGATCGCAACCCTTGCCGTTGTCACACTCGCCGGCGGCCTGGTCCCCGGCGCGCCGGCGGCCGCCGCGGCGCAGGCCATCGCCATCGACGCCGACGACATCGGCGGCGTGGTCAGCGGCCCGCACGGCCCCGAGGCGGGCGTCTGGGTCATCGCCGAGACGGACGAACTGGCCACCCGCCTGCATAAGATCGTCGTGACGGACGACGCGGGCCGCTACGTCCTGCCCGACCTGCCGGACGCACGCTACGCGGTCTGGGTGCGCGGCTACGGCCTGGTCGATTCGCCGCAGGTGAGCGGCCGGCCCGGCCAGACGCTGAACCTCACGGCCACGCCGGCGCCGACGCCGCAGGAAGCCGCCGAGGTCTACCCGGCCAACTACTGGTACTCGCTGATGGCGGTGCCGGACAAGATGGAGTTCCCGGGCACGGGCCCGGACGGCAACGGCATCGGCGCCGGCATGCGGACCCAGGCGCACTGGATCGACACGCTCAAGCAGGGCTGCCAGCTCTGCCACCAGCTCGGCAATCAGGCGACGCGCGAGATACCGAACGCCGCCGACTTCGACTCGACCGAGACGGCGTGGGCACACCGCATCATGACGGGACAGCGCGCCCCGCGGATGGCCTCCGCCATGAACCGCTTCGGCCGCGAGCGCGGCATCGGCGCCTACGCCGACTGGACCGACCGCATCACGGCGGGCGAGGTGCCGGAGGCGCCCCCGCGGCCGCGGGGGCGGGAACGCGACGTCGTGCTGACGATGTGGGAATGGGGCAGCGAGACCTCCTACATCCACGACGAGATCGCCAGCGACAAGCGCGACCCGCACGTGAACGCCGGCGGGCCCGTGTACGGCGTCGAGTTCGCCCACGACAAGCTCGCCTGGGTCGACCCGGCCGCCCACGAGGCCCGCGACGTGGCGGTGCCGGTCCGCGACACGCCCGGCGAGGGCGACTACCGCTCGTACATCGCGCAGGAGATGCCGAACCCCTCCTTCTATTACGGCGACGAGCTGATCTGGAACAACCCCGGCAACCCGCACAACCCGATGATGGACGACCGGGGCCGGATCTGGATGACGCATCAGATCCGCGGCCCCGGCAATCCGCGGTGGTGCCGCGAGGGCTCCGACAACGCCTTCGCCAGGCACTACCCGCTGGACGCCGCCGCCCGGCACGTCGCGTACTACGACCCCGCCACCGGCGAGGTGGAGCTGATCGACACCTGCTTCAACACCCACCACCTCCAGTTCGGCTTCGACGACGACGACACCCTGTACCTGAGCTCCGTGAGCGACGTCATCGGCTGGATCAACACGAGGCAGTACGCGGAGACGCGCGACGCACAGGCGTCGCAGGGCTGGTGCCCCACCATCGTCGACACCACCGGCGACGGGCGGATCGGGGCCTGGACCGGCCTGCGGGAGGAGCCGGATCCGGGGCAGGACCGCCAGCTCGGGCGCGGCTGGTACGGCATCGTGCCGGACCCGACCGCCGAGCGCGTCGTCTGGGCCGCGTCGGGCGGCGTGCCCGGCCAGATCGTCCGCCTCGCGCTGGGCGACGAGCCGCCCCGGACATGCCTGGCGGAGTACTACCAGCCGCCGTTCGAGAACCCCGCGGCGCCCGTGCAGGGGTACTCGCCGCGAGGGATCGACATCGACACGAACGGCATCGTCTGGACCGCCCTCTCGGGCAGCGGCCACATCGCCCGCTTCGACCGCAGCCGCTGCCGCGTGCTGAACGGCCCGGAGGCCACGGGCCAGCATTGTCCGGAGGGCTGGACCCTCTACGCCACGCCGGGGCCGCAGATGCAGGGGGTGACCGACCACGGGAGCGCGGACTTCCACTACTACAACTGGGTCGACCAGTTCGACACGCTTGGCCTGGGTGCGAACGTGCCGATCGCCACCGGGTCGACCTCCGACTCGCTGCTCGCCTTCCTGCCCGACGAGGAGGAGTTCGTCGTCCTGCGCGTCCCGTACCCGCTCGGCTTCTACTCGCGCGGCATGGACGGGCGCATCGACGATGCGGACGCCGGCTGGAAGGGACGCGGCGTGTGGGCCGACTACGGCACGAACGCGGCCTGGCACATCGAGGGCGGCAAGGGCGCGCGCGGCAACCTGGTCAAGTTCCAGGTCCGCCCGCACCCGCTGGCGCACTAGCCCGTTGCGAAGCGCCACGCGAGGCGCTTCGCAACGGGCCGTTTGGCTACCGTCGCGCCAGGTGCCGGCCGTGGAGCGGACGGCCGGGCTGGGCGCCGTCGACCAGCGCGCCGCCGCGGACGACGAACGTGCCGCCGACGAGCACGTGCTCGATGCCGACGGACGGCCGATCGGGCGCGTCGTAGGTGGCCTGGTCGATGATGCGCTCGGGATCGAAGATCGTCAGGTCGGCGTCGCTCCCGACCTGCACGCGCCCCTTGCGCGCCATCGCCGGCACGATCGACTCCAGCCGCCGGGCCGGCAGCAGCGTCATCTTGCGGACGGCGTCCATCAGCGGCAGCACGCCGCGGTCGCGCGCGTAGCGCCCCAGAATGCGGGCGAACGTCCCGGCGCCGCGGGGATGCGCCCGTCCCGCGCTGAACGGGATGCCGTCGCTGGCCGCGATGACGTCGGGCTGGCCGACGATCCACTCGTTGATCGCCTCCGACCGCCCGTGCATGATGACCCACCCGCCCTGGCGGCGGTAGCGCTCGAACGTCTCGCGCGTGAGCCGCTCGCCGGTCCCGACCCACTGCAGCGTCCGGTACGCCTCGGCCGGCCGGTCGTCCCAGCCGTCGAACAGCGGCGACTCGATGAGCGAGGCGCTGGCCGTGTAGGGATACGCCTCGGTCGTGACGTCGACGCCCCGCTCGCGCGCGCCGCGGATCATGGCCAGCGCCTCCTCCGCCCGCGCGGCGGCGGTGCTGTTCACGTGCACGATGTGAAGCGCCGCGCCGGTGACCGCCGCGTTGGCAATCACCTCCTGGAACGGCGCCAGGGTACCGCCGCGTCTGAAGGCCGCCGACGAGCGCAGGTGGATGAACACGGGCGCCTCGTACGCGGCCGCGGTCTCGAACATCTCCAGCAGCTCGCGATGACTCGCGCCCGGTGTGTAGCTCAACCCGAAGCCGAAGCCGATGCCGCCCTCCTCGAGGCCGCGCTCCATGAGCTGGCCGAGGCGGGTCAGCTCATCGTCGGTCGCCTCGCGGTAGAGGGCGCTGTTGCCGCTCTCGCCGAGCGAGAACGTCCCGTCCGGGTTGGCGCGCGCGACCGCGCTGCCCAACACCCGCAGCCGCGCCCCCTGGTGACTCACCGAGGCGCCGTAGTTGATGAGCGATGCCCCGCCCCGGCGCGCGTACCAGCGGCCGACCGGGAAGGCGCCGATCTCCAGTTCGAGCGCCGTCGTCACCCCGTCCTGCGCCTGGTACCGGCTGCTCACCGGGTCCTGCCCGTGGGCGTGCAGGTCGATGAACCCCGGCGCCACGACGAGTCCGGCGACATCGACGATCGCGCCACCCTCCAACGGCGCTTCGGAGAGCGCCGCCACGGCGCCGGCGCGGATCCCGACGTGCCGCACGGCGTCGAGCCCGGTCTCCGGATCGATGACCCGCCCGCCGGCGATAATCAGGTCGTACGACTCGACGGAAGCGGGAGCCAGCGGCGCCGTCTCGCCGCCCGAGCATGCCGCCCAGGCGCACGCGGCGGCCAACAACAGCAGGCCGAGCGCGAGGGGGCCTGCGCGACCGGTGCGACCCCGGCCGCGGCCTTTTGGCGACCCCGGCCGCGGCCTTTTGGCATCTTCATGATTCTCAAGCGCATCGCGGACCCTCGACCACCGTTCTCGCGGCAAGGCTACGTTTGCGGGGCGCGGCTGTCAAAAGCCGCAGCACCGCTCCGCAGTTGCGATCCTGGCCACGGCTCAGGGTTCGGGACCGAACAGCCGAATCTGCCTCGGTGTCATGTGGGAGAGAAATGGTCCGGCGCAGTCCCGACGGGATGCAGCGCTCGTCGAATGCAGCGGGGCTCTTGCCACGGACCGCTAGCGGCTCGAACCCCTGGGCTGGTCCTCGACCTCGCGGAAGGCGCGATTGAGACGATACTCCTCGTTGGTCACGGCGCGCTCCATTTCCACGATTCGCCCCTCGAGGCCACGGAACGTGTGCCTCAGCTGTGAAAAAGTCACGCGGGGATGCGTTGACGCCGTGCGCCAGAACTGCGCATCCGCCTCCGTCGGATCGGCTGGGCGCGTAGCCACCGGTGCGCGTTTCATCACGCAACACGCCACGATGTAGGCGAGGATCGTCGCCGGTGTAAACACGACCAGACCGAGGATCGCCAGGAGGCGGACATGCCACGCCTTCCACCCGAGGTAATCGGCAAGGCCTCCGCACACCCCGCACAGAACGCGATCCGTCCGGCTGCGACTCAACCGGTGCGGGTTGGGTGAAGGGCGGCCGGCGCGCCCAGCGTCCCGGTGATAGTAGTGATGATGGTGGTGATGACGATCGCTACCCATGTCGCTCCCGCCAGTCCGGCGCTTCCCTGCTGAGGATCGTCTCCAGCGCCTCCACGCGCCTCTCGAGCGCGCGCGCCGTGTTCCAGAGATCATCCAGCAACCGCTCGTCGTCCGCGGACAGGGTCTTCATGCTGCGCCATTTCGTGATGTGGTGCATGACTATCGCGATCGGTGCCACGACCGTGAGGGCGACTATCGCGAGGACGAAGGCTGCCGGGGACATCCTGGCTCTCTCTTTCTCAGGTTGAAACCAGTCTCGTCAGTCCGCCCGCCCGCCCGCCTATGAGGACATTCTCCGCTTGAGATCCGCCAACTCGGCATCGAGCGCCTCCCCGGATTCCAGCTCGGCGAACTGCGCGGTCAGCGTCTTCGGGTGCCCGAGGGCGTAGGACTCCGCCTCCGCCTCGAGCTCGTCGATCTTGCGTTCGAACTGATCGTAGCGGGCGAGCGCATCGTCGATGCGGCCATCGTAGACGTGACGGTTGATGCGCACCCGCTCGGACGCAGTCTGCCGCCGCAGCTCCAGGGCCTTCTGCTTCGCCTTGGCCTCCTTCAGCTTGGCCTGCAGCTGTTCGAGGTCGGCGTTGGCCTTGTCGAGGCCATCCTCGACCAGGGCCAGCTCCCCGGCGAGGAGCTCCGCCATCTCGCCCGCCTTGCGCCTGGCCGCGAGCGCACCCTTGGCAAGGTCGTCCCGACCCTTCTGCACGGCGAGCTCGGCCTTGGCAGCCCACTCGTCCCGCCGCGACTCGAAGCTGCGGAGCTTGCGCGCGATCTCCTTCTTGTCGGCGATGGCGCGCGCCGCGGACGTGCGGACCTCGACCAGCGTGTCCTCCATTTCCTGAATGATCAGGCGTACGATCTTCTCCGGGTCCTCGGCCTGGTCGAGCAGTGCGTTGATGTTCGAGTTGATGATGTCGGAAAGTCGGGAAAAAACGCCCATGTCGATTCTCCTTACCTTGCCGTAGCGATCACGGCACGACCCATTCACAGCAACGACCGTGCCATTTCGGCATGGCGCGCACTAAATCCTTGATGGACAACGAAATCCGCGCATCAGCACCTGCCACCGTGCGGGTCGATGCGGTCCACGTGACCATTTTAGAGGTGTATGACACCTAACCGAGTTGGTATGTGTGACCATGGACCCTCACCCGAACCGGCTGTTCCGCCCCTGATCGGGCGCAGCACCCGCGCTCGTCGACATGCTGGCTCACGTCTCAGCGGTTGCGCCGCTCAACCGGCATCGCGAGCCCCTTGGGGACCGGCGTGCCCCGTCAAAGTCCCGACAGGGGGTATACTGCCCGTGCACTGCTTTTCTGAGATCTGCCGTCGGCGTTCTGCCGAGGCCGAAAGCCCCAGTCCCTCATCAAAGCCGAACTCAGTGGCGAAACGGGTCAGTGCACGTTCCGCCAGTGCAGAGTAGGCGTCACAGCAGCAGCAGCCGTCAGTCCGGCGACCGAGACGGTAAACCTGTTCGTCACCGGCCCATTGGCCTGGCGCTTATCTTCAAGCCGCGGAGATCGCGGCCGTCTGGAGGACGACATGTCGATAAGGCCTGGTTTGCCGGGTGTCTCTCGCCACGCGGCTGATGCTGACGGTGGCCGCCTGGATCCTGTTCGTACCCGGTCAGGTCTCGGTCGAGAACTGGGCGTGGCCGAACGCCGGCGTTATCGCTCTGGCGGTGACCCTCATCGTGTGCCTCGACCGGTCACAACCGACGGGAACAACATCGCAGGTGCTGTCCGAAGCGATCTGCCGACCCTGCAAACGCCGCCTCCGCCGTACCCCCTGGCCCGGCCGGGACGGGACGCATCGGCCATCGTCTACTGCGAGGCCAACTTCGGGGGCGCCGACGGCAAGACCGCGAACGGGCTGGTCCGGCACTCGGAGCGCTACGAGATCCTCGCGGTAATCGACAGCTGCAAGGCCGGTCTCGATTCAGGCGTGGTGCTCGGCGACGGGCCGAACGACATTCCCATCCGCCGCGACCTCGCCGACGCGCTGGCGCATGCGGGCTGCACGCCCGACTACTTCGTCATCGGGATCGCGCCGGCCACGGGTCTGCTCTCGCCGCACCAGCGCCGGGTGGTCCTCGAAGCGATGGCGTTGGGGATGAACGTCGTCAACGGCCTGCACGAGTTTCTGAACGACGACCCGGAGTTCCTCGCGATGAGCCGCGCGAAGAACGTGGAGATCCTCGACATCCGCCGGCCGCCCGCCAAGAAGGATCTGCGCATCTTCAGTGGTCGCCTCGCCGAGGTGACCTGCACGCGCATCGCCGTGCTGGGCACCGACTGCGCCATCGGCAAACGGACCACGGCCACCATTCTGACCCGCGCCCTGAACGAGCGGGGCGTGAAAGCGGTGATGATCGGCACCGGCCAGACCTGCCTGATCCAGGGCGCCCGCTACGGGGTCGCGCTCGACGCGATTCCCTCGCAGTTCTGCTCGGGTGAGCTGGAGGCCACGATCGTGGAGGCCTTCGAGTCCGAGCGACCCGACGTGATCGTCATCGAAGGCCAGGGCGCGCTCGGGCACCCCGCGTTCTCGACGTCGAGCCTCATCCTCCGCGGCTGCCATCCCCACGGGGTGGTGCTGCAGCACGCCCCCGGACGTCTTCACCGCTGCGACTACGAGCAGATGGCGATGCCTACCGCCGCCTCCGAGATCAACCTCATCCAGACCTTCTCGGACACGACCGTCATCGGCCTCACGATCAATCACGAGCACATGACCGAGGCCGAGGTCTCCGCCGCTATCGTGAGCTACGAGCGCGAGCTCGGTATCCCTGCCACGGATGCGCTGACCCGGTCACCCGAGCACTTGGCGGACATGGTGTGCTCGGCGTTCCCACACCTCGAGGGGACACCGATCGCCAGCGTGGGATGAGCGCGCCGCGACTCGAGATCGACCTCGACAAGATCCGCCACAACGCGCGCACCCTGGTCGCACGGCTGGCCGGCCGGGGTATCTCCGTGACCGGCGTTACCAAAGCGACCCTCGGCTCGCCGGCGGTGGCCGGCGCGCTGCTGAGCGCAGGCGTGACGGTGCTCGGCGACTCCCGCATCGAGAACATCGAGGCGATGCGCCGCGCGCGGGTGCCGGCGTCGATGACCCTTCTGCGCACGCCGATGCTCAGCCAGGTGACCCGGGTCGTCGCGCACGCCGACGTGAGCTTCAACACCGAGATCGACGTCATCCGTGCGCTCTCGTCCGCCGCGCAGGCCACGGGACGCCGTCACGGGATCGTGCTGATGGTCGAGCTCGGCGATCTCCGCGAAGGCATCATGCTCGGCGACCTCGAACGCGTCGCGCGTGACACGCTGGGCCTCCCGAACATCGCGCTCCGGGGCATCGGCGCGAACCTCGCCTGCCGTAGCGGCGTGTCGCCCGACGCCAGGAACATGTCCGAGCTGTCCGCGCTTGCGGACTCGCTCGATGCGACGCTCGGCCGGCGGGTCGGCATCGTGTCGGGAGGCAACTCCGCCAACCTCGACTGGGCCCTCGGCACCGCGGACACTGGACGGATCAACAACCTGCGCCTGGGTGAATCGATTCTGCTCGGTCGCGAGCCGCTACGACGCAGACCCATCGACGGGCTGCACTGCGACGCCATCAGCCTCGTGGCCGAGGTGATCGAGTCGAGCACCAAGCCGTCGCGGCCCTGGGGCACGCTCGCCGAGGCGGCGTTCGGGACGCCGCCGCCGAGCACGGACCGCGGCGACGCCTCCCAGGTGATCTTCGCGCTCGGGCGTCAGGACACCGACCCCGGAGGGCTCCGCGCGCCGCCAGGCATCACGATCCTCGGAGCCAGCAGCGACCATCTCGTCGCGGACTCCGGCGAGGACCGGCTGGCGGTCGGCGCCGAAACAAGGTTCCAGCTCGACTACAGCGCGCTGCTCCGCGCCATGACCTCCCCCTTTGTCGCCAAGATCGTGCGGAGCCCGGCGCACGCCGGATCGCACGACCGGCCTCGAAATGGCGCCCGCGCCGCTACCGGTGGAGGCTGCCGGACCACGGGCGCCGTGGCGCCGAGCCTTCCCAGCAGCGCTTCCATCTCCGGCCGGCGCCGTCACCGGGCTTGAGCGCCGCGCCGGGTCCACCTGCACACGTACCGCCGGTGTTCCGGGTGTTCCGGCGCCGCGTAGGTCAGGTAGCCATCCTCCAGTCGTCTCCCGCCACAGGTGGACCAAGCCGACCGGCTCGATGCGCTCCGCCTGCGCACCTCGTAGAACCCGCGGATTGCCTACAATGAGGGCTGGCACCCGGCGCGCTGGGTGCCCGTCCGGGATGCCTGCCCTACGCTGGCTCTTTCCGATCCACCGCCGCCCGGCCCCGCGCGCCCCGCGCGGGACCGTCACCGCCGACTTCCCGGGCGCCGCCTGCCCTGTCGGCAGCCGGGTGGGGTTCACGGGGGGCGGCCGTTCGGTGACCGGCACCGTCGCCGAACTGCAGCGTACCCGCGCCGTGGTGCTGGCCGGCGGCGGCGACCGCTGGAAGGTACCCTACGGCCTGCTCAGGATCGTCGAGCGCACGCCGGAGCGGGAGTGCACGCTCGCGGACGTCGAGGCGCTGGCGCGGCGCCTGTTCGCGCGCCATCAGGCCGCGAGCAGTCTGGGCGCCGACTGGACCTTCGGGTTCGACCTCTCCACCGTGCGCGGCGGCGTTTGCCGGCACCAGGAGCGGCGCATCGACCTGTCGGTGAGCTTCTGCCAGCGGGCGACGCGGGCCGAGATCGAGGACACGCTGCTGCACGAGATCGCCCACGCCATCGTAGGGTACGAGCATCGTCACGACCACGTCTGGAAGGCGAAGGCGCGGGACATCGGCTGCACGGCCGAGCGTTGCCACCAAGTGACCCACACGGTGGCGCGCTGGGTAGGCGAATGCGGCTGCGGAAAACGCTGGTTCCGCCAACGCCTGAGCCGCACGCTGCGCCACGGCGCACTCTGCACGCGGTGCGGCGGCCGCATCGCCTGGCGCGGGAATTCCGACAGCGACGTGCAGCCTTGACGCCGGGAGGCACGCCGCGCCCGGCGGCGCGGCGCCCCCGCCCGGGACTGGCTACTGCTCTCCGGCGCCGGTCATCAATCGCAGATTGCGGGCGTTGCCCTCGTGGCAGGCGTACTCGTACAGAATGTGGCCCTCGGGCGCCCGGTTGAAGGCGTCGTACGAGATGGTCCACGGCTGCGTGAACACCTGCGGGTCGGTGATGGTCGCCTCGTAGTGGATGGTGTTCTCGTCAGTCAGCGTGTAGCGCTCGACCACGTGCAGGTCGGTGCTGTGGAACACGCCGTGCCCGGTCGTGATGGCCGTCGCCGGGGCGCCGTCGGGCGGCGCGCCGTGGCCGACCACCCAGGTGTTGTCCGTGAAGTTGGTGACGTCGACCACCAGAGTGTCGCCGTCCCAGCGACCGCGCGAGTCGCCCATCCCCAGCTGGATGCCCGCAGCCACGTGCTCGCTGCCGTCGAGCGGGATGTAGCGCGTGTGGTGGTTCCACTCGTACATGACGATCACCGCGTCGGGCACCTGCAGGATCTGGTACGAGTTGTAGCCCACCGGCAGGTTGCCGCGCGGCACGGCCGCCGGCAGGCACTTGACGCGCGGATCGAGGTGCTCCAGCTTGTCCTGGTTGGCCATGATCTCGACCCGCTTCTCGACGGCCCAGTCCTGCAGCGGAATGCGGCCGTCGGGCGGATCGACGATCATCGTCCGCTCCATGCTCCTGATGCCCGGCGCCGCCTCGTGATCGGGGAAGAACTGCGCCGTGGGATACAGGCGCCGCTCCTCCGCGGTGAGCTGCCGCGCCTCGTCGACCGGGTTCTCCATCGGCGCCGAGGTGCCGGCCACCCAGTGCCCCCGGAAATCGGGGTCGCCCCACGGCGTCCGGGGTATCTCCTGCCCCAGCAGCGGCGCCGGCGCAAACCAGACGAGCGCGATCAACAACGCCATTGCACTTCGCATGTTCATCCTCCTCGCACTACGGGCTATAGCTTAACGCACCACGTCGTCGATCCTCATCACGGACCGGCCACCGGCTTGCGGAATACGACGATGCGGTTCGTGTTGGTGCCCTTCCGATTGTTCGACACGCCCCAGCAGTTGGCCGTCTTCGTGAACGCCTGGTCGTTGATGACGACCGCGAGCGGGTCGAGCCCCGCGGACACGCCGCACGGAATGACGGCCTCCTCCAGCCTGACCGCGCCGCCCCGCACCTCGCCCACCTCGAACGCCACGTGCCCGCCGGTGCGCAGCACGCGGAACAGCTCGCGGAAGACGGCGGACATCGCCGCCTGCCACGCCTCAAGCCGGCGGGCCATGGTGATCTGCACCGCCCCCGGATCGATGCCGCAGAACCAGCACCGCAGCCAGTTGTCCGCCGCGTAGTCGACCACGTTCAGGAACGGCGGCGAGGTCACCACGAGCGCCACCGACGACGACTCGATTTCCGGAGTGCGGTCCGCCGTGCGCGTGAGCAGCCGCGCGCCCGCCGCCCGCCGCGCCAGCCGCCACCGCGCGGCTTCGTTGCAGTCCCTGATCAGCGACTTCGTCTTCTTGCAGATGATCCGCCGGACGTCGCGCGGCTCCGGTGCCTGCCCCCGGCGCGCGTTGATATCGCGCTGGGTCGCGACCGAGACGGCCTGGTTGGGCGGCATGGTGTAGACGGAGAAAAACCCGCGCGAGTGGCCGGTCAGGCGGTTGACGGCCACCATCTCGATCCACTCGTCCAGGCCGTCCAGCTCGCCGGCGGTGCGCCGGCGGCGCAGGTACGAGCGCAGGCTGCACAGCACCCGCAGGGTGTCGGGGTGGTAGAACACGTGCAGGTCGTCGGGCGGGTCCTCGCCGGCGGTCCATCCGATGGCGTCGAGGCGTTCCCGCACCTGCTCCACGTTGGGCGGCGCCAGCCGGGGCTTGACCAGCACCCGGCTGAGCGGGTTGACGTCGCAGCCGGCAACCGCGCGGTCGAGCAGCGCCGCCTCGATCACCGTCGTGCCCCGCCCCATGAACGGGTCGTAGACGAGATCGCCCGGACGGGTCAGGCGCTCGACGAAGAAGTCGACCAGTTGCGGCTTGAAGCACGCGCGGTACGAGATCTCGTGCAGGCCGTTTCCGGCACGCTGCCGGCTCGTCCAGAACTCGTTCGTGAAGGTGTCGACCTGCAGCGTCCGGCCGTCGCACTCGGCGGCGGTGCGACTGCGCTCCGTCGGCCTGCCCTGCCAGGTGAAGCGCGCGACCGCAGCCCCGAACGCCGGGCCGGCGGCGGCGGGCGGCGCGGGCTGGAAGTCGTCGAGGAGCGACAGTTGCGCGTGGCGCATCCGGTCGTCAGAACACGGCGATCGGATTCACCGGCGAGCCGGCGCCGCGCTCGACGCGTAGCGGCTCGACGGTCAGCATGAACTCCCAACGGTTCAGCCGCGCCGCCGTCTCGGCCAGCTCGTGCAGGGCGAGGTTGTCGAGCAGGTTCATCCCGAGCGCGACGATGGTGAACGTGTGGATCGGGATGGCGACGCCCGGAATGTTGCCGCCCTCCTGCGGAATGTCGGCGCCCAGCAGCGCGATGTCGCGCTCCCTGAAGAACGGGATCAGCGCCGGATCGTAGCCCGCGCCGCCGAAATTCGTCGGATCCGGCGCCACGCCCGGCCGCTTCGTCCGCAGCAGCAGCGCGTCGCCCGACGAGATCGTGATCCCGGTCCGCTGCTCGAACTCCTCGATGTGGCTCGGCAGGATGCGCGTCTCCGGGATGTCGAGCAGGACGCCGCGGGTCACGATGCCGCCCTGGGCCGTGGTGATGGCCAGCTTCGAGCAGCCGCCGTCCTCAGTTACCACCTCGGCGAAGTCGAAGCCGTTGTACAGCTTGCCGTTGTACGACACGTGGCAGAGCGCGTCGATGTGCGACAGGTTCAGGCCGTGGTAGGCGATCTCCTGCCGCTCGAACAGGAAGGCGCCCTGCACCAGGAAGCGGTTGGTCAGCGCGCCCACGGTGTTGATCGGGCGCATTGCCTCACCCGGCTGCCGCGTGATCGGGTGGGCGAGCGAGACACTCTCCCCGGTCTGCACGAGCGCACCCGCCTGCGCCGCCTTCTCCGCGGTGATCAGGTTCAGCACGCCCCGCTCGTCCTCGTCGCCCCAGCGGCCCCAGTTCGACAGCTCGTCCATCCAGGTGTCGAACTGCCCTTGGGTGACCTCGCTCAGGTTGGCCTCCTGCGCCCCGGTCTCCTGGCCGCCGCCGCCGGGGCCACCCCACAGCGACAACACCGCAATCCCCGCCACGACCGCCAGCATCCGCTGCATGAAGTTCTCCTCTTGCACGCGCGTAGCAACCCGCGGCAGACCGGCGGCACCGGTCCGGCGGGCGCGACGAAAGATAGCACGTTTGGCGGCGTGCCGGCCCGGCGCCAGCGAGGACCTGCGCGCGGTCAGGGGAGCGAGTACGCCAGCAGGGTGTCGGTGGCGACCACCGCGACATACTGCCGGCCGTCCGCGCCCAGGTAAGTGAGCGGGTTGGCGTTGCCGTGCTGTGGCAACGTCGTCTCCCACAGCGCGCGGCCCGTCGCCGCCTCGAAGGCCCGGAAACGGTTGTCGTCGGTCGCGGCGACGAACAGGACGCCGCCCGCCGTGACGATGCCAGCCGCCCGGGCCGGCCGGCCGGTGTTCCGCGTCTCCGCCGGAAGCTGATCGGTGACGCCGAGCGGCTGCCGCCAGGCGATGTCGCCCGTCGCGGCCTCCACGGCGATCAGCTCGCCCCAGGGCGGCTTCTGGCAGGGCAGCCGCGGGCCGTCACCGACCGCGACGTCGAAGCTGGCCGGGCGCGGCGTGGCCTTCTCGTACGGCAGCGGGGCGTCCGCGCCGGCCTCGACCATCCAACCCAGCGCGCCGACGTTCTGCGTCACGACGAACAGCAGATCGGTGTTGGGATCGAACGCGACGCCGCCCCAGTTCGGCCCGCCGACCCCACCCGGAAAGTTGAGCGTGGTCCGCGGCGGCCCATCGGCCGGCCGGTAGACCCAGGGCGTGAACGGACCCTCGCTGCGGATCTCTCCCAACGAGTCGACCAGCGCCGCGCAGGCCGCCGCGTGCTCGGCCGAGGTGTCGGCCGCCGTCACGAGGTCGGCCGGCTCGTAGGCGACACGGCCCATCGGGGGCGGCTTGACCGGAAACGGCTGCGTCGGGTAGGCGGCCTCGCCCGGGACGTCGCTGGCGGGGACCGCGCGCTCCTCGACCCCGAACACCGGCTCGCCGGTCTCGCGATCGAGGATGTACAGGTAGCCGGACTTGGTCGTCACGCCCAGCGCGGGGATCGTGCGATCACCCTGATCGATATCGAACAGCACCGGCGGCGCCGGCGGGTCGGCGTCCCAGAGATCGTGGCGGATGGTCTGGAAGTGCCAGCGGTACTCCCCGCTGTTGACGTCGACGGCGACCACCGCGTTGCCGAACAGGTTCGCGCCCGGCCGGTCGCCGCCGTAGGCGCCCGGGATGGGAGAGGCCAGCGGCAGGTACAGCAACCCGCGCTCCGCGTCCACCGTGAAGTAGAACGGCCAGGCGTTGGCGCCCAGCCGCCCGCGCCAACTGTCGCCCTCCCAGGTCTCGTGCCCCACGGTGCCGGGCTGCGCGACGGAGTTGAACTCCCAGAGGCTGGCGCCTGTGCGTGCGTCGTAGGCGCGGGCGTTCCCGATGCCGCCGATCGCACCGGGCGGCGTGTTCGCCCCCACGACGACGACGTTGCCTAGGACGAGCGGCACCGAGTTGTACGGCACCCCCAGCCCGATGACGCCGTTGTCCCCGAAGCCGGCGGCGGGGGCGCCGGTCGCTGCCTCGACGGCATGCAGCCGCTCGCCGGACGTGAACAGGATGCGTGGAGGCGAGCCGCTGCCTCCGGGCCAGTACGCCACGCCGCGCCGGGACGGTGCGGCGCCCGCCACCGGGTGGCTCCACAGCTCGCGGCCGGTCGCCGGATCGAGCGCCACGACGCGGTCGGCGGCCGACGCATACATGATGCCGTCGACGACGATGGGGGTGACCTGCGAGCGCGGGCCGCGGGCGGCTGGGTCAGGCGACCCTCCGGCGAGCAGCGAGTAGCTCCAGGCCTGCGTCAGGCTCGCCGCGTTGCCGGTGGTGACCTGCGCCAGCGGCGAGTAGCCGGTCCCGGCCGGATCGCCGCGATACGTCGGCCACTCGGCGCCGTCCGCCGTGACGCCCGCCTCCTGCGCCCCGCCGGCCTGGACCACCGCCCAGGCCAGCAACGCCACGCCCACGACGCTCAAGACCTTCCGCCGAGGATACCGCACGACTCGCTCCGCCCTCAGCGGCTGCGGCGCGCAGCCTCTTCCGCCGCCTGCTCCGGAGTCAGCACGTTCGACTCGGGGTTGTCCCGGGCCCCGGCCAGGATGTTGTAGATGCCGTAGTTCCCCTCGTGGCACGCATATTCGTACAGCGGCAGGTCGTTGCGCTGCATCGGAATCTGGTAGGTCCACGGCCGCGTCCAGACGGTCGAGTCGTCGACGGTCACCTCGTATGCGAGCACGTCCTGCGACACCAGCGTGAACCGCTCCTCGAGGTAGAGGCTCCGCCCGGTCAGTCCACTCTGGAACGCCGTCTCCCGCAGGAAGTTGGTGGTCTCGACCACCAGCGTGTCACCCTCCCAGCGGCCGCGCGAGTGGCCCACCCACTGCGGGATGGCACCGTGCGGGCTCCCGTCGAGCGGGACGATGCGCGCGTTGTGGATCATCTCGTTGTAGATCACCACGTGGTCCGGCGTCTGCAGCAGCTGCACATTCTGGTTGTAGCCACCCGGCGTCATCGGCGGCCCCGAGTTGAAGCCCAGGATACAGCGCACCTGGACGCCCCCGGGGCCGAGGTCCTCGACGAAGCCGCCCGGCGTCGGCGTATGCCGGCGCAGGCCACGCCCCGCCTCGGTGCCGGCCGCATACCGCGCCGCCGCTGCGGGCGTCTTGGCCGGAATGCGCCCGTCCGGCGGATCCACCACGAGCGACGTCCGCCGCGTGTCGATGACGGCCGAGCCTGGATCGAACCAGAACTGGTTGTAGTTGCCGACGGTGTCGAACGGGGTCTCGCTGTCGCGAGCAGCCCGCGCCGCCTCGCTTTCCGCCTCGAGCCGCGCCGCCTCCTCGTCGGACAGCACGTCCCTGTCGGCCAGTGCCGCCGGGCGCTCCATCGGCGTGATGGTGCGGAAATCCCAGACACCCTGCAGGTCCGGCGTGCCCCACGCGGTGCGTGGCGGAGTCCAACCCTCGGTCTGGGCAGCGGCGAACGTCGTCGGCAGCAGGCCGGCCACGAGCGCCGTCGCGAGCGTGACCGTGCTTGTGCGCAATCGATGACTCATCCGGGATCCCCTCTCGGTGGAACGCGTCGTGTGCGTCACCGCCTACTTCGCGGCCGCCGCTTCCGCGGCACGCTCCGCCTCGCGCGCGCCCGCCAGCATGTTGTAGAGCCCGTAGTTGCCTTCGTGGCAGGCGTACTCGTACATCGGCTGGTCGTTGTGCTGCATCGGGATCTGGTAGGTCCAGGCATCGGTCCAGACGGTCGGATCGTCGATGGTGGCCTCGTACATCAGCGTGCTCGGCGAGACCCGCGTGAAGCGCTCGGTCAGATGCAGGTGCTGGTCGCTGCTGCCACGCCGGAATCCGGTCTCGCGGAGGAAGTTGGTGGTCTCCACCACGAGCGTGTCGCCGTCCCAGTACCCGCGCGAGTCGCCTGTCCACTGACGGATGTCCTGGCTCAGATGCGGGCGGCCGTCCAACGGCACGATGCGGGCGTTGTGCACCATCTCGTTGAGCAGCACCACGTAGTCCTCGGTCTGGAACAGCTGCACGTTCTGGTTGTAGCCGCCGGGCGTCATCGGCGGACCCGAGTTGAAGCCGACGAGGCAGCGCACCTGCAGCGCGTCCGTCCCCATGTCCTCGACCCAGCCGCCCGGTGTGACGTCGTGCATCAGCAGCCCGCGCCGGACGCGCTCGAGCTCCGCCCGCTTCCGTGCCGCGGCCGTGATCAGCGCCGGGACGCGGCCGTCGGGCGGGTCGACCACGAGCGACGTGCGCCGCGTCTCGACCGCGGTGTTGCCCGGATCGAACCAGAACTGGTTGTAGTTCCCGACGACATCGGCCGGCTCCTGGTCGTCGCGCACCGCGAACTCGGCCAACCGCTGGGCCTCGAACTCGGCGACCTCCTCCTCGGAGAGCACAGCCCGCTCGCCCAGCTCGACGGGGCGTTCGAACGGCGTCAGGGTCCGGAAATCCCAGACGCCCTGGAGATCCGGCGCGCCCCACGAGGTGCGCGGCGGCTCATATTCCCCGGCCTGGGCAGCTGCGGAAGCCGGTGTCAACAACAGGCCGGCGACGACCATCATCGCAAGCAACCGTCCGAGTGCGAAAGTTCGCTGCTGCATCTGGAGCCTCCTCGAGTTCTTCCTGGATCGTGTCCGGAACCGGATTCGACGCGGCTCGCCCGGGCCGCGCGAAACTCCGCGATTACTGTTCCTGCTGCTGGCCCGCCGCCGCCCGCTCCTCGGCGCGCGCCCCCG
The DNA here is from genome assembly GCA_965217045.1 of Vicinamibacterales bacterium. Classification (GTDB taxonomy): domain Bacteria; phylum Acidobacteriota; class Vicinamibacteria; order Vicinamibacterales; family UBA8438; genus JAAXGX01. The sequence continues at coordinate 147,900 of OZ244229.1, forward strand.
ACAGGATGTTCGACAACGCGTAGTTGCCCTCGTGGCACGCGTACTCGAACACGGTCTGGTCCAGCGGCGCCATCGGCACGGAGACCGTCCACGGCTCGGTCCACACGGTCGGGTCCGTCACCGTGATCTCGTAGTCGATCGTGTCGGCGTCCACGCGCGTCAGGCGCTCGACGACGCGCAGATGCTCGGAGCCCCCGAAGACCGTGCCGCCTCGGCCCAGAATCTTGTCGTTGAAGTTCGTGGTCTCGATGACCAGCGTATCGCCGTCCCAGCGACCGCGCGAGTCGCCCAGCCACTGCCGCAGCCCGGGCGCCAGCTGCGCGCGTCCGTCCAGCGGGACGATCCGGGCGTCGTGAATCATCTCGACGAGGATCACCACGTAGTCCTCGGTCTGCACGATCTGGTAGTTGTGGTTGTAGAAGCCGGGCATCATGGCGCCGGGCAGCCCGCGCGTGATGCAGCGGTCGAGCTTATTGAAGTCCAGCCAGGAATCGAAACGGGTCGCGATGTAGGAGTCGGTCCGCTGGCTCTGCCGGTGCTGCTCCGGTCCGGTCAGCGCGGGCAGCCGGCCGTCGGGCGGATCGATGACCAGCGACGTCCGCCGATTGAGGGTGCCCCGCTCCATCCAGAACTCGTTGTACGCGCCGGTCTCGGTCCGCGGTCGGTTGTCCAGGCTCGAGCGTTCCGCAACCACGCCCTGCCGCGTGGCCAGTTCCTCCAGCGTCAGGAACTCGCGGTCGGCGAGGTCCACGGGACGCTGCAGCGGGGTCATGGTGGCGTTCGTCCAGGCACCCTCCAGCGACGGCGCGCCCCACGGCGTCCGGGGCACCTCCTGTCCGCTGACCGGGGCGGTTCCGAGCAGCGCAAGCAACGCGACGAGCGACAGCGTGGTCGACGGTCGGTATTTCATGACGGACTCCTGATAGTTCAGTGGCCAGTTTACCACTTTTGCGGGGCGGCGCGGGGCGCCGATCGATGTGGACCCGTGCTAGGATCACCGCGCATCAATCAGCCCACGGCGCAGCCCACGGCGCAGCCCACGGCGATAATCTTGACCGTCCGCGTTGCGGGCGGTGTATAACAGAGGTTCGCGTCGCGGCGGTCAGAGGAAGGAACTGGACATGACCCGAAGCCACCATATTGCGGCTGTCGTGAGCATCGCTATCGCGCTCGCGCTCACGTCGCCGTCCTTGTCGGCGAACGAGTCCGATTGGTCTCCCGGACCGCCCGCGTGGGCCGAGGACCTGACGCCGATCACGGCCGCCGAGTGGAACTACGACCGCGCCGAGCACCTCCTGGAGCGGGCCGGCTTCGGCGGCACGCCGGAGGATATCGAGAAGCTGGCAGCGATGACGCCCGAGGAGGCGGTCCGCTCGCTCGTCTACTACGACGACATCCCCAACGACCACCTGCAGCCGTTCGAGCACTCGGGGCTCTGGGACGAGACGCTGCTGCACTTCCCGCCCAGCCGCCCCGCGGCCACCGAGATGGCGGAGAGGCGCGGCGCGGGGATGGGCGTGCGGGTCAAGCCCGACCACGTCAACCGCCACATGCAGCCCGTCTCGGACCGCTTCTTCTACTGGCTGCGCGCCACGCGCCTCGAGACCCGCCGGGTCGGCTACTGGTGGGCGGAGCGGATGCTCGACACCCACCGGCCGCTGGAAGAGAAGATGGCGCTGTTCTGGCACGGGCATTTCGCGACCGCGGAGAACAAGGTCCGCGACTACCGCAAGATGGTCCTGCAGATCGAGACCTTCGAGCGCCACGCCACGGGCAACTTCGGCGACCTGGCGGTGGCGGTTGCGCAGGACCCGGCGATGCTCTACTACCTCGACGCCGGCGTGAACGTGAAGGGCGCGGCCAACGAGAACTTCGCCCGCGAGGTGATGGAGCTGTTCACGATGGGCGTGGGCAACTACTCGGAGATGGACGTGCGCGAGGCGGCGCGCGCCTTCACCGGCTGGAACTTCGAGAACCTCGACTTCGTGGTGCACCCGGCGCTGCACGACGACGAGGAGAAGACGTTCCTGGGCCGCACGGGCAACTTCGACGGCGTGGACGTGCTCGACATCATCCTCGAGCAGCCGGTGACGGCCGAGTACATCGCGGCGAAGATCTACCGCTTCTTCGTGCGCGAGGACGTCTCGCCGGAGCTGCAGGCCAAGCTGGGGGCGATCTTCCGCGACAACGACTACGAGGTGCGGCCGTTGCTGGCGGCGATCTTCGGCTCGCGCGACTTCTACAGCGCGGCCAGCTACGGCGCGCACATCAAGGGCCCGGTCGAGCACGTGATCACGCTGCTCAAGCACCTGGGTGCGGAGGACGTGCCGGGGGTGCCGGACTTCAACCAGACGACGATCTCGCTGGGGCAGCACCTGCTGAACCCGCCGTCGGTGGCGGGCTGGGCGCAGGGCAAGTCGTGGATCACGCCGGCGCTGATTCAGGAGCGGGGCAACGTCGCGTTCGACTACCTGTTCCCCAACATCACCGACTTCCGCGATCCGAACAACCTGTACTCCACGGCGCGCGAGGTCGGCGACCGGCTCCGCCGCGGCTACGACTACCTGTCGGCCACGGCGCTCGACGACCCGGGCATGATGTCGATGTTCGACCTCGCCGCCAAGGAGCGCGACGAGCTGTTCAACACGCGCATCTCCACCTACGTCGCGTACGAGCGGGCCATGCGGAAGCTGATTCCGACGCCGCGGGGCGCCGCCCAGACAGACCTCACGCGGATGATCCTGGACTCGGGGTCGGCCACCACTGCCGAGGCGGTGGACTATCTGTTGGCGCGGTTCCTGCGGGTGCCGGTGTCGCCGGACATACGCGGCGCCCTGGTGGAGTTCCTGGACGCTGAGCTGGGCACCTCGGACATTGAGCGCGCCCGGACCTACATGGAGGATCCGCTGCGCATGGTGAGCCACCTCATCATGAGCACGCCGGAGTATCAGATCAATTAGGAGTCTGCGCCGTAGAACGGCGCGGACTCCTGCAGGGTTGGTTGGGCGCCAAGCAGAGCCGGCAGGCGACCATTGGCGGGCTAGTCGGTCGGCGAGCAACCCGGAAAGGTGACAGAACGATGACGATCAGAAGCAACAAGCTGTGTGACGAGTCCGGCGTATCGCGGCGTCAGGCGCTCAAGATCGGTGCCCAGGGCATCGCCCTCGGCCTGCTGGGCAGCGGCGTCAGCCCGCTCCCGCCGCTGTTCGGCGCGACATCGAAGGCGGTCGCCGCCACACCCGGCAAGATCCTCGTCGTGTTCGAGTGGTTCGGCGGCTACGACGGCCTGAGCACCTTCGTGCCGTACGGCAACGACGAGCTGTACCGCCGGCGCCCGACCATCGGCGTCCGCGAGAAGGACATCATCAAGGTGGACGAGCACTTCGGCTTCCAGAAGTCGATGCTCGGCATGCACCGGATGTGGGAAGACGGCAACGCGGCCGTCATCCACGGCTGCGGCTACGACCAGCCGTCGTTCTCCCACTTCACCTCGGCCTCGTACTGGCACACCGGCGCCCCCAACAGCGGCGAGGAGTACGGCTGGTACGGGCGCACGGCCGACGCGCTGGACCCGCACGGGACGCCGAACTATCTCGTCAACATCTCCTCGACGCAGACGCTGGCCGTGCGGGCGCGCGAGCACGTCCCGGTGGTCTTCGACGACCCGTCCGCGTTCACGCGCTCGGTGTTCCACCCGCAGCGGCCCTACATCGAGAACCTCGACAAGGGGCAGGTTGCGCGCGGCGACGCGCACCGCTTCCTGCTCGACGTGAATCGCAGCGCCCGCGACGCGTCGGCACTGGTGACCCAGGCGTGGAAGAACTACAGCGGCACACGCGCGAGCAACGTGCGCCTGATGGATCTCGACAAGGTCGTCGCGCTGATCGAGAACGACTTCCCGGCGCGGCTGTACTACGTGCGCCTGCGGAACAGCCTGTTCGACACCCACGTCAACCAGGAGAGCCCGCACAACCGCCAGGTGCAGTACTGCTCGGACGCAGTCTGGGGCTTCTTCGAGGAGATGAAGCGGATCGGCAAGCAGGACGAGGTGGCCATCTTGGTGCACAGCGAGTTCGGCCGGCGCGTGCCGGAGAACACCAGCCTGGGCACCGACCACGGCACGGCGAACGTCGCCTTCGTGCTCGGCGGCGGCGTCAAGGGCGGACAGTACGGCACGCCCGTCAGCCTGACCGACCTGGTGCACGGCGACAACCTGCAGTACACGACCGACTTCCGCAACGTGTACGCCACACTGATCGAGGAGTTCCTGGGACACCGGGAGTCCGAGAAGATTCTGGGCGGCAAGTTCGACACCTTCGGCATGTTCGCGTAGCCGAAGGTCAAACTAAGGGAGGTATGCAATGCGTTGCCGATCCTTCGCGATGGCAGTAACAGTCGCGGCGGCGGGGGCCCTGCTCGTCCCCGCCGGCGTGGGAGCTCAGACGGACGAGACCCCGCGCACGTCGTGGGGCGCGCCCGACCTGCAAGGCGTGTGGGACTTCCGGAGCCTCACGCCCATGGAGCGCCCCGCCGACCTGGCGGACCAGGAGGTGTTCACGAGCGAGGAGGCCGCGAGCTTCTCGGAGGAGATTCTCCAGGAGCGGAGCCGCGACCAGGAGGACGCCGAGGCGGCGGCCGCGACGGGCCGGGTGGTCGCGTACAACGACTTCTGGTTCGACTGGGGCTCGACGGTCACGACCGACCGCACGTCGCTGATCGTGGCTCCGCCCGACGGGCGGGTACCCGCCCTGGTGGCGGCCGCCGAGCGGCGGCGGGCGGGCCGCGAGGCGGCCCGTGCGGGCGTCGGCCGCGACGAGGTGTCGCCGGGCGGCTGGATCGACGAGCTCAGCCCGTCGGTGCGCTGCATCACGGGGTTCAACCAGGGACCGCCGATGACGCCGAGCGCCTACAACAACAACATGCAGCTGTTCCAGACCGAGGACCATGTCGTGATCCTGAACGAGATGGTCCACGACGCGCGCATCGTCCCGCTGGACGGGCGGCCGCACCTCCCCGCGGAGCTGCGCCAGTGGATCGGCAGCTCGCGCGGCCACTGGGACGGCGACACGCTGGTGGTCGAGACCATCAACCGCCGCGACGAGTCCTTCCGGGACTCCACCCGGTACCTGCATCTGACGGAGCGCTTCACCCGCGCCGACGCGAACACACTGGTCTACGAGGTGACCCTCGACGATCCGACCACGTGGACCCAGCCGTGGACCTTCGTGGTGCCGATGGTCCGGAACGAGGGCGAGGTGTACGAGTACGCCTGCCACGAGGGCAACTACTACATGGCGAACATGCTCCACGCCATGCGCGCCGAGGAAGCGGCGGCGGCAAAGTAGGCGCGGCTGAACCATCCTGCAGATCGCGAGGCCCGGCGCAACGCCACGCCGGGTCTCGCCTCACGCCGCACTGCCCTGCCGCGACGTCAGGAACCCGCGCCCGCCATCGGGCTCGGCGTGTTCGAAATTCCGGCACCCGTCTTGGCCGCCGCGCCCACGCCGGCGCCGTCCTCGCGAGGCACCGCCGACCCTGTCCCCTGTGGTAGTGTGTGCAATTCGAGACAGGGGCATGCCGCGGCCGGCCGGCCCGACGACAGGAGGTCTTCCATGGGTCGATTGATACGCGCTGCAATGCTACTGGTGATCGCGTCGGGGATGGCGAGCACCGGTACGGTCGTCCTGCGCGGAGGCCAGCAGGCGGAGATCTCGCTCGCGGGCGTCAGCGACCTGCACTTCCACACCGGACCCGATTCGCGGCCGCGGTCGGTGGACGACATCGAGGCGTCGCACCTGGCGGCCGAGGCCGGCATGCGGGCCGTCCTGCTGAAGAACCACTTCACGATGACCGCCGACCGGGCGGCGCTGGCGATGGGACAGGTCGACGGCCTGGAGATCTTCGGCGGCCTCGTCCTCAACCGGGCGGTCGGCGGCATCAACCCGGAAGCGGTCCGGCAGATGGCCACGTTCTCCGGAGGCCGCGGGAAGGTCGTCTGGCTGCCGACCTTCGACTCGGAGCACGCCGTCACGCGGGCGGGCGGGGACGCGCCGTTCGTGCCGGTCCTGGAGGACGGCGAGCCGGTGCCGGCCGTCCTGGAGGTCTTCGGTCTCCTCGCCGAGCACGACCTGACACTGGCGATGGGCCACTCGTCGCCGGGCGAGGTGCTGCGGCTGCTCCCGGAAGCGAAACGGCTCGGCGTGCCCCGGATTCTCGTGACGCACGTCTTCGGTCAGGACGCGACGCGCGAGCAGATGCGGCAGATGGCTGACGAGGGCGCGATCATGGAGATCGACTGGCTGGCCGTGTACTCCGGCGGCCACACCATCGACGACTACGTCTCGGCCATCCGCGAGCTCGGCGCGGAGGCCTTCTTCATGTCGTCGGACCTCGGGCAGGCGGGCAACCCGGTGCACGCCGACGGCCTGCGCGACTACATTCGCGCCATGCTCGACGCCGGCATCACCGAGGCGGAAATAGACATCATGGCCCGGCGGAACCCCGCGCGCCTGCTCGGGCTCGATCCCTGGTAGCCCGTGGCAAAAGGCCCCGCTGCATTCGAGCGGCGATGCATCCCGTCTGACCGCGTTGCTCCTCGGTCGAATATGCCCAATATGCTCCCTCGTCGCGCCTTGTCAGCCGGGCGCCTCGCCGCTCTCGGTGCAACGCGGGGTTTCACCACGGGCTGCTAGTACCCCTCCAGCACCGGAAACAGCTCGTCGTCCGGGAGCGGCTGCACGCCGAGGGCGTTGAGCGTCATCGACACCTTGCGGTAGCGCGACGCCGTCGCGGCGATGCTGATCATCTGGTGCGTGTCGTAGCGCGTGGCCAGGTCGTCCCAGGTCTCGTTCGAGATGATCGAGTCGCGGAACATCTCGTTCGCGGCGTCGATGAGCGCGATCTCGTTCGCGTTCCAGCCCGAGGCGTCCCCACCCTGGGCGATCCAGAGCGGCTCGAGGCCGTGGTCGCGCGCGCGCCCGACGCTGCCCACGTGCTTCGCCCATTCGTAGACGGCCTGGCAGTTCCAGCCCATCCGCAGGATGAGGAGCTCGCGGTCGTGCGGCGTGAGCCGTGACTGCTCGGGGTCGAGTATGTAGCGCGGGTTCTCGTTCCAGCGCGCTCCAATCTCGGGGTGGCGCGCCAGGGTGCGGGTCACGCGCAGCCCGTCGCCCTCCACCGGCTCGACGCGGGGGGTGGTGAGGGGCGGGTCGGGATCGGGCACGACCACGGTGTAGCCGACGTCGTTGGTCGGGATGAGCGACGTGGCGTCGTCGTCCGGCTGGATGCCGAGCGAGTTGAACAGGATGGACTGCGCGGTGATCTCGTTGACCGTGATGACCGCGTCCATCATATTGTGCAGATCGTACTCCGCCGCGAGCAGCGCCCAGGTCCGGTCGGTCACCGACGAGTTGCGGAAGAGCTGGTCCGCCAGCCCGATGAGCGCTTCCTCGAAGGGGCCCCACCCGACCGAGTTGGCCGAGATGGGCCCCTGCGCGACGCGCAGCACCTCCTCGGGCGTCAGACCGGCCGCGGCGGCGCGGCTCGCGTGCGTGGCCCACAGGTTGGCGTTCTGCGTCAGCCAGGCGGCGCGCAGGATGAGCAGCGTCCGATGGCGCGGCGACAGCGTGGAATCGTTGGAGACGTAGTTCAGCACTGGAAACACGCGGTCGGCCAGGGCCGGCACGCGCATCAGCGTGCGGAGCGCGTTGCCGGCATTCCCGTCCGGCGCGTACTTCGCCGCCAGCGCGCGGTGCTCGTCGGTCCACTCCGACTCGGGCAGCGGCGGCACGCGCGGCTCGGCCAGCCGGCGCGCCGGGATGATGCTGCCCGGCGCCCCGGTGATCGCCCGCGCCGGCTCGATCCGCATCAGCACCCCGTCGTCCTCCTCGGTCAGGACGTACAGGTAGCCGTCAGGCCCCTGCCGGACGTCGCGGATCCGCTGCCTGAGCTCGGAGAGCAGCCACTCGCGCCGCACCTCCTGCCCCTGCCGGTTGAAGACGATTCGCTCCAGGTGGCCGGTGTGCTGCATGCGGCCGACCATCATCGAGCCGACGAACAGGTTGCCCTGCCAGGCCGGCAAGTGCTCGCCGGTGTAGAAGGTCAGCCCGGACGGCGCGACCGACGGCCACCAAACGATCTCCGGCCCGACGAACTCCTCCAGCCAGGGGGTATCGGTCACCGGGAGCCCCGAATACTGGCGGCTGTACGACGCGATCGGCCAGCCGTAGTTGGCGCCGGCCGCGATGACGTTGGCCTCGTCGCCGCCCTGCGGGCCGTTCTCGGTCGCCCACAGCTCGCCGTTGGCGGGGTTGAAGACCAAGCCGATCTGGTTCCGGTGCCCCATCGAGTAGATCTCCGGCAGGTAGCCTTCCCGGCCGACGAACGGGTTGTCGTCGGGCGCCGTGCCGTCGTCGTTCAACCGCAGCACCTTGCCGAAGTGCGTGCTCGGGTCCTGGGCGTACTGCCCGGTCTGGGCGAACTGGAACGCCCCGCCGACCGTCATGTAGAGCTTGCCGTCCGGCCCGAACACGAGCCGCGACGCGGCGATGCCGCCGCCCCAGCCATCGGCCACGAAGATGTCGCGGACCTCGGTGAGCGCGCCGGCGTCCAGACGCCCACGGGCCAGCGCCACGGTCGCGCCGGCCCGGCCCTCGCGCTCGCGCTCCTTCGAGTAGGTGAGATAGACCAGGCTGTCGTCGTCCGGGTGCAATGCGATGTCCATCAGCCCGGAGAGCCGCACGCCCTTGTACACCTCGGGCACGCCCGCGACGGGACGCTCGAGCAGCTGGCCGTCGCGAACCACGCGCAGATGCCCCTCGTTCCGCTCGGTCACCAGGATGTCCCCGTTCCGCCGCAACGCGAAGCTCCACGGATGGGAGAATCCGGAGGCGATCGGCACGACTCGAATACGAGGTTGCTCAGCCGTACGCAGCACCACCGGCCCGGCGGGCGGCGGCAGCCCGGGCACGCCGCGCAGCGCCGTCGCACCCTGCGCGTTCTGGGCGGGTGCCGGCACCGCGACCGCAACGGTCAGGAGCGCGACGGTCATGACGACGGGGAACAGCTTGTTCATCGGTCCTCCACGGTTGGGCGGGAAGCGCCCGCCAATCTATCACAACGCCGGGCCGCCCGAGGCGCAACGATCCCGCGTGCGGGCGCCGGGGCGCCCTGCGGGCATGGTGTCGCGGCCGACGTCGATTTCAGCTCAGTCCGACGGCGCGGTCGGCAGGCCGTGCTTGTCGAGAAACGCGCGAATGGCGGCGTAGATGCGCTGGTTCTCCTCCCCCGAGAACCCGCCGTGCCCGCCGCCTTCGACGGTCACCAGCTCGTTCGGCACGCCGCCAGCCTCGAGCGCCTCGTGCAGGCGCGTCCCGTGGTCGTACGGCACGATCGAGTCGGCGTCGCCGTGGATGGTGAGGATCGGCGGCAGGTCCCTGCGCACGTAGGTCATCGGCGACACCCGCTTGGCGACCTCGTCGCGGTCGCTGCGGCTGCCGAGCCACGCCTCGGTGAACGCCCCGGAGGCCCCGGGCGGCCGGTGGGCCAGATCGAAGACGTCGGTGATGCCGTACCAGTTGATGATGGCCGCCACCTTCAGCTCGGCGGTCGACGTCGTGCCCGTGGTCCAGGCGCGCCGGCGGTCGCCCGGGCACTGGCGGTCGAGCCCCGCCCAGGCCGGCAGCATGCCGGTGGTGAGCGCCAGGTGCCCGCCGGCGGAGTTGCCGGTCACCACGATGCGGTCGACGTCGAAGTTGTACTGCTCGGCGTTGCGGTAAACCCACCGCAGCGCACAGCGGCAGTCCTCGACCGCCGCCGGCGCGTGCGCCGCGTCGGCCAGGCGATACGCGACGTTGACCACGTTCCAGCCCATCTCCAGGTAGGGCAGGACCGTCAGCGCGGAACTCTCCTTGCTGCCGTTGGTCCAGCCGCCGCCGTGGATGTAGATGAGCGTGGCGTTCGGCCCCTCGGCCGCCCGCGACTGATAGACGTCCAGCTTCAGATCCAGCGCGCCGGCCCGATGGTAGGTGATGTTCGGGATCAGACGGTAGCCGGTGGCCACGCGCACGAACGCCTCGGCGGCGCTCTCGGACTGCGCGGCGGCCGGGTGCGGAACGACCAGGCCGACCAACAGCAGCACGCCGACAGCCATGCAATAGCAATGTCTCGTCACCGTCGCCTCTCTTTCTCTCCTCGCGGCGGCGGTATGCGACGCCGCCGGGCTCTTGATCTTGCCATCCCTTCAGGCGCCAGTCGAGGGGGAGATCGGATCGTCGCGCACAATACCCGCTCCGCCGCCGGCGCGGAAGAGCGCGAGCGCGCGGCTCAGGCAGTCCGGGTCGCCGACCAGCACGACGGTGTCCCCCGCCCGGTAGCGAAAGTCCGGCTCGCGGCGATAGATCGGCTGGCCGTCGCGGACCACCGCCACCTGCACCGCGCCCGTGCGGCGCCGCAGCTCCAGCGTCGTGGCACTGCCGCCGATCGCCGGGGCGCCATCCTCCACCTCGACCAGCTCCAGCGCGTCGTGGATGCCGAGGTGCTGCAGGGTATCGAGCCGCAGATCGGGCGCCGCCTTGCCTCGCAGCAGCGCGTAGTGCTCGGTTCGCACCGACTCGACCTCGCGCCAGATCCGATTGATCGGAATCTCGTAGCTGCCCAGCGCCAGCGCGAACAGCTCGAGCGAGGCCTCGAACTCCTCCACCACGATGTCGTTCGCCCCGAGCTTCCTGAGATCGTCGATGGCCAGGATGTAGCGGGTGCGCACCACGATCCGGACGGCACCGTTGATTTCGCGCGCCAGCGCGACGCCGCGCCGCTCGTCCGTGGGAGAGGAGATCGCGAAGACGATGACCCGCGCCTTCCGCAACCGGACGTGCTCGAGCACCGCGTGCTGCGTGCCGTCGCCGAACACCACGGCGATGCCGTCCTCGCGCGCCCGGGCCACCAGCTCGGGGTTCTGCTCGACGACGACGCAGGCGATGCCGGCCGCCTGGAGCACGCGCGCCAGGTAGCGGCCCGCCAGTCCGTAGCCCACGATGATCGTGTGGCCCGCGCGCTCGACGAGGCCGCCGGCCGCCGGCTGGCCGCCCCGCCCGCCCGCCAGCCCGGTCCGCGCGGCGACCCGCTGGGCAATCGGGCGGGCGAACTGGATCATCGTCGGCGTAGCCACCATCGAGAGCACGGCCATGCTCAGGAAGAACTGATATTCGCCCTCCCGGAACAGGCCGAGCGGGAGCCCCGCGGCCGCGAGCAGGAACGAGAACTCGCCGACCTGCGCCAGGCTAATCCCGCTGACCACGGCCGTCGTCCACAGGCCGCCCAGCGCCAGCACGGTGCCCAGCACGAGCGTCGCCTTGACGAGCACGAGCGCCCCGGTCAGCGCGACCAGCGGCCCGAGCTGCGCGAGCACCGCCGGAACGTCGAGCAGCATCCCGATCGACATGAAGAAGATGCCGCTGAAGAGCGCGCGGAACGGCAGCACGTCCGACAGCGCCTGCAGCCCGTACTCCGACTCCGAGATGATCAGGCCGGCGATGAAGGCGCCAATCGCGATCGAGAAGCCGGCGGCGGACGTGATCAGCGCCGCCGCGAGGCCGAAGAAGCCGACGCACAGCGTGAACAGGTCGCGGTCGCGGAACAGGACGACGCGGTCGAGCGTCCAGCGGACGACGAACTGCCCGCCGGCGACGAGCGCGACCATGATGGCGAGGCCGCGCGCGAGTTCGCCGGTGGCGGCGACGACCTGCGGCCCGTCGATGCGGGCCAGCAGGGGCAGCAGGAGCATCAACGGCAGGATGCAGAGGTCCTGGAACAGCAGGATCGAGAGGACGGAGCGCCCGTGGCGCGTGTCGAGATCGCCGCGGTCGGCGTACGCGCGGGTGACGATGGCGGTCGACGACATGGCGACGAGCGCCCCGTAGAAGACCGCCTGGCCGAACGGCAGGCCCAGCGCGAGCGCCACGGCGGCGACCACGCCCAGCGTGGCGGTGACCTGGAGGCCGCCCCCGAGAAAGACCGCACGCGCCCAGCGCCGGACGTGGGACAGCGACAGCTCCAGGCCGATCGCGAACAGCAGCAGCGCCACGCCGAGCTCCGAAAGCGCCTCGACCTCGGCGGCGCCGTCGATCAGCCCGAAGCCGTGCGGGCCGACGATGAGGCCGGCGGCGATCAGCCCGACGAGCGGCGGGGCGCCGAGGCGGTGCGCGAGCGCGACGATCGGAATGGAGAGCCCCACGAGCAGCAACAGCTCGCCGAGCAGCCCGACTTCGGACACGCTCCCATCGTACTCTGCCCGCCGGCACCGGCCGGTGGGACCATGTACACTGGCACCGCGACGACATGGCAGGCGCGCCCCGTTGTCCCGTCCCCGTGCGATCGCCGGCCATCCCACGGCCCACGGTACGTCTGCGTGAACATCTGGCCTGGTGAACCGTACCCACTGGGGGCGAACTGGGATGGCCTGGGCGTGAACTTCGCCCTGTTCTCGGAGCACGCCACGAACGTGGAGCTGTGCCTGTTCGACGCGCCGGACGCGACGCGGGAAACCACCCGCCTGCCGCTGCCGGAGCGGACCGACCACGTCTGGCACGGCTACCTGCCCGACATCCGGCCCGGACAGCTGTACGGCTACCGGGTGAGCGGGCTGTACGACCCGTCGTCCGGCCACCGCTTCAACCCCGCCAAGCTGCTGCTCGATCCCTACGCGAAGCAGATTGGCCGCACCCTGCGCTGGAACGACGCGCTGCTCGGCTACCGCGCCGCCGGCACGGACGGCGAACCGGTCCCGGACGCGCGCGACAGCGCCCCCTTTGCACCCCTGGCGGCCGTACAGGACCCGGGCTTCGGCTGGGACTCCGACCGGCCGCCCCGGATTCCATGGCACGAGACCGTCATCTACGAGATCCACGTCAAGGGGTTCACGGCGCGCCACCCGGAGGTGCCCGCACACCTGCGCGGCACGTACCTCGGCCTCGCCTCGGAGGCCGCCATCCGCCACTTCCTGGAGCTGGGCGCCACGGCAATCGAGCTGCTGCCGGTGCACCACAGCGCGAGCGAGCCGCGGTTGCTCGAACGCGGGGTGACGAACTACTGGGGCTACAACACGCTGGCGTACTTCGCGCCCGACGCGCGTTACGCCACGTCGCCCGACAGCGCCGTCGCGGACTTCAAGACGATGGTGCGAGCCCTGCACGACGCCGGTCTCGAGGTGATCCTGGACGTCGTCTACAACCACACGGCGGAGAGCTGCCGCCGGGGTCCGACGCTCTCGCTGCGCGGCATCGACAACCGCTCGTACTATCGCCTGGACCCGCACGACCCGGCGGCGTATCTCGACTTCACCGGGTGCGGCAACACGCTCAACGCGACCCACCCGCGCGTGCTGCAGCTGATCATGGACAGCCTGCGCTACTGGGTGCTGGACATGCACGTCGACGGGTTCCGGTTCGACCTCGCCAGCGCGCTCGCCCGGGAGGCGTACGAGGTGGACAAGCTCGGATCCTTCTTCGACGTCATCCGGCAGGACCCCGTCCTGTCCCGGGTCAAGCTGATTGCCGAGCCCTGGGATCTGGGTGCGGACGGCTACCAGGTGGGCAACTTCCCGGTCGGCTGGACCGAGTGGAATGCCCGCTACCGCGATACCGTGCGCCGGTTCTGGCGCGGCGACGACCGCCAGGCCGCGGACCTGGCGACGCGACTCGCGGGCAGCAGCGACCTGTACGAGGCCGACGGGCGCAGGCCGCACGCCAGCATCAACTTCGTGACGGCCCACGACGGCTTCACGCTCGAAGATCTGGTGAGCTACGACGAGAAGCACAACGAGGCGAACGGCGAAGCGAATCGTGACGGGTCGGACGACAACCTGAGCTGGAACTGCGGCGTGGAAGGGGCTACCGACGACCCGGGGATCGCGCGGCTGCGCGCACGGCAGAAGCGGAACCTCATGGCCACGCTGCTACTCTCGCAGGGCGTCCCGATGATCTGCGGCGGCGACGAGATCGGCCGCACGCAACAGGGCAACAACAACGCCTACTGCCAGGACAACGAGACCAGCTGGTTCGACTGGGATCCGGCGTCGGCCGACCGGGAGTTCCTGGCGTTCGTGCGCGCGGCAATCGATGTCCGGCGCCGTCATCCCGCGCTGCGCCGCCGCCGTTTCCTGCGGCAGCGGCGAGGCCCTGGCGCCGCCGACGTCATCTGGCTCGATCCGCGTGGTCAGGAGATGACGGATGCCGCCTGGAACGTCGCATTCGTCAAGTGTCTGGGCATGCGGTTGGCAGGCGCTGCCCTGGACGAAACGGATGATCGCGGCCGCCCGGTCGTGGACGACACGCTCCTGATTCTGCTCAACGCGCACGACGACGCCGTGCGGTTCACCCTCCCCGTGGCGGAACGCCGCGAGCGGTGGCTCCTCGTCTTCGACACCGCGCAGCCGGACGCACGGCAGTCCGAGTTCCGCGCGGGCCGGCCTTACCGGCTGCAGGGACGATCCGTCGCCGTACTGCGCGCCCCGCGGGACCCATCCGGCCGCGTTGTTCGGGACTCATGACGAGCACCCTGCGGCAAGCGACCGACAGCATCTCCCGCGAGCGGCGCGTGACCCTGCGGCGCCTAGCGGCGCTCTACGGAGTGCAGGCGTCGTACACCGACGGCCGCGGCCAGCGTCGGCGCGCCAGCCGCGATTCGATCCTGGCCGCCCTGCAGGCACTCGGCGCGCCGCTGGCAGGCGCCGGCGACCTCGACGACGCGTTCGGTGCCAGGCTGCGCGCGCACTGGACCCGGCCCGTCGAGCCGACCCTCGTGGCATGGCATGGACGCCGGAACGATTTCCTGCTGCGGCTGCCGGCGGCGGCGGACCGGGTCCGGGCGGCGTGCCACCTGCGGCTCGAGGACGGAGGCAGCCGCTCGTGGCTGGTCCCGGCCGGCGACCTCCCGGTCACGGATGCCGCGGACTTGGACGGCACGCGCTACGTGGCCAGAACGGCGCCGCTTCCGGAGCGACTGCCTCAGGGCTATCACGAGTTGTCGGTCGAGCTTGGCGACCGTCGTTGTACGTCGCTGCTGATCGCCGCGCCGGCCGAGGCGTTCGATGACGGAACGGTGGGCTGGGGCGGCTTTCTCCCGCTCCACGCCCTGCACTCGGAGCGGAGCTGGGGCACCGGCGATTTCTCCGACGCCGACGTCCTGAGCGGGTGGCTCGCCGAACGCGGGGGGCGCGCGTTCTCTTCGCTGCCGCTGCTCGCTGCATTCCTCAGCGACAGGCCGTTCGAGCCCAGCCCCTACCTGCCGGTCAGCCGCCTGTTCTGGAACGAGCTCTACGTCGATCCGCGCCGGCTCGCGGAGTTCGAGCACTGCGCGGCCGCCCGGCGGCTGGTCGAGTCGACGGCCTTTCGCGAGCGGGTCGCGGCCCTGCGGGCCGCCGCCCTCGTCGACTACCGCGGGGCCATGGCCTTGAAGCGCAGGGTCCTGGAGCTGCTCCAGCGCGAGCTGCGCCGGCGCCGGGGCCGACGCTACGAGTCGTTCCAGGCGTGGGTCCGGGGGAATTCCCTGGCCGGCGAGTACGCGGCCTTCCGGGCCGTCAACGAACGTCTCGGGCGCCCTTGGCACACCTGGCCGGCCGCCCTGCGCCCGGGCCGGCTGCACGCCACACGCGCCGACCGCAACGCCGCCGACTATCACCTGTACGCGCAATGGGCGGCCACCGAGCAGCTGGGGCGGCTGGCGGCGAACGCGCGCACCAGAGCGGACGGCCTCTACCTGGACTTCCCGGTCGGCGTGCATCCCGACGGGTTCGACGTCTGGCGTCACGCGTCGCTGTTCGCCCGCAAGGTCTCGACAGGGGCTCCGCCCGATGCGCTCTTCGCCGACGGGCAGGACTGGAGCGCGCCGCCCCTGCAGCCCGAGGCCGCGCGACGGGAGGGGTACGCGTACTTCCGGGCCGCCCTCAGGCGCCATCTCGCGTGCTCGGGCACGTTGCGGCTCGACCACGTGATGGGCTTGCACCGTCTGTTCTGGATCCCCCACGGGGCCGACGCGACCGACGGCGTCTACGTCCACTACCCGGCCCACGAGCTGTACGCCATCCTCTGCCTGGAATCGCACCGGTATCGAACCCGCATCGTCGGCGAGAACCTGGGCACCGTGCCGAGGTATGTCGACGTCGCGCTGTCCCGCCATCGATTCGCACAGCTCCACGTCGCCCAATTCGGCATCCGGTCGGACCGGAGCCGTCCGCTGCGGCGGGTCCCGGCGCGCAGCGTTGCTGCGCTGAACACGCACGACACCCCGACGTTCGCCGGATTCCTCGCTGGCCGCGATATCGACGACCGGGCGGCGCGGGGACTACTCGCACCAGGCGACGCCGAGCGCGAGCGCGGCAACCGGCGGGCGGCGGCGGCCGCCCTGCACCGGCTGACGCCGCGGGGTCGGCAAGCGGCCGGGGACCGGACGGCGCTGCTTCACTTGTGCCTGGAGCGCCTGGCGCGGAGCGCCGGCGGCCTCGTCGTCGTCAATCTGGAAGATCTGTGGCTGGAGCCGGACCCGCAGAACGTCCCGGGGACCGGGGCGGAGCGGCCGAACTGGCGGCGCAAGGCGCGGTACGGACTCGAGGCGCTGATGCAGCTGCCGACGGTCGCTGCCGCTCTCGAACGCGTCGCCCGCGGCCGGGCGGCGGCGGCCTACCGGCGCACCATGTCGCTCGACCGGCCGCCGGCGGCGGGCACATAGCAGAGCCGCGCGTAATCCATCACCATGCGGTCGGCGTTGAAGCGCCAGCCGAGCGTCCGGATGGCACGCTTCATGCGTGCCGTCCAGGCCCGCGGCACGCCGTCCTGATCACGCTCGTAGTAGAGCGGAATGACCTGCTCGACGAGCGCTCGCCACAGCGCGTCGGCGTCGCGCCGGTCGTGAACGTCGGCGGACGTGTGGGTCTCGCCGTCACCGATCGCGAATCCGTTGGTGCCATCGTAGGCTTCGGCCCACCAGCCATCGAGGACCGACAGATTGAGCCCGCCGTTCAGCAGCACCTTCTGACCGCTGGTGCCCGATGCCTCCTGCGGGCGGCGTGGATTGTTGAGCCACACATCCACACCCTGCACGAGATGCCGGCCGAGGTTGATGTCGTAGTCCTCGACGAAGACCAGCTTCCCCACGAACCGGGGGTCGCGGCTGAACTCGTAGATCCGCTGCAGCACGCGCTTTGCCGGCTCGTCGCGCGGATGCGCCTTGCCGGCGAACACGAACTGGATCGGGTGCTGAGGGTCGTTGACCAGCCGCGCCAGGCCATCGCGGTCTTCAAACAGCAGTCCCGCGCGCTTGTAGGTGGCGAACCGGCGTGCGAAGCCGATCGTGAGCGTGTCCGGGCTCAGCCCGTGGGCGAGCTGCTCGACGGTGGCGAGCGGCTCGTCGCGCTGCTGCGCCTCGCGCACGATGCGACGCCGCACGAAGTCCAGCAGCCGGATCTTGAGCGCCACGTGCGTCTCCCAGAGCTCGGCGTCGCTGACCTTCTCGATCCCCTCCCACACGTCCGGCGAGCCGCTGTGCCAGACCCAGTCGAGCGGCAGGTTCCGCTCGTACAGCTGGTACATCTGCGGCGCGAGCCAGCTCGGCATGTGGATGCCGTTGGTGACGTGCCCGATCGGCACTTCCTCGTCCGGCCGGTTGCTCCACAGCCCCATCCACATGCGGCGGGTCACCTCGCCGTGCAGCGACGACACCGCGTTGGCGCGCCGCGAGACCTTCAACCCCAGGACGGTCATGCAGAACGGCTCGCCGGCGTTCGCCGGATCGACGCGCCCGAGGCTCATGAGGCGCTCGAACGAGATACCGAGCGCCTCGCGCTGCGGGCCGAGATGCTCCTCGACCAGCTCGGCCTCGAACCGGTCGTGCCCGGCCGCCACGGGGGTGTGCGTCGTGAACACCGTGCGCCGGCCGACCCGCCGGATGGCCTGCTCGAAGTCGACGCCCTCGCGCTCGATACGCCGACGCGCCATCTCCAGAACAGCGAACGCGCTGTGGCCTTCGTTGAGATGCAGGACGCCCGGCACGATGCCCAGCGCGTGCAACGCGCGCACCCCGCCGATGCCCAGCAGCAGCTCCTGACGGATTCGCACGCGGACGTCGCCGCCGTAGAGACGCGCCGTCAGGCCCCGATCCTCAGGCGTGTTGTCCTCGACGTCGGAGTCGAGCAGCAGCAAGGTTCGGCGGCCGACGGCCGCGCGCCAGACGCGTGCGTGCAGCATCCCGTCGCCCGTCTCGATCTCCAGCATGACCGGATGGCCGTCCGCGCCCAGGGCGGGCTCGAGGGGCAGCCGGGCGAGATCGACCTCCGCGTACTCCTCGCGCTGCCACCCGGCGGCGTCCAGGCGCTGCCGAAAGTACCCCTGCCCGTAGAACAGCCCGACGCCGACCAGCGGCACGTCCAGGTCCGATGCGCTCTTGATGTGATCGCCTGACAGCACGCCGAGCCCGCCCGAGTAGATCGGCAGCGATTCGTGAATCCCGAACTCGGCCGAGAAGTAGGCGACCGGGTGCCGCCGCAGGATCCCCGCATGCATCGCCCCCCAGGTGGACGTGTCTTCCAAATACTCGCGCAGGCGTCGATAAGTGTTGTTGATGCGCGTGGCCAGCACGCGCTCGCGGACGCGCTGCTCGATCAGATCGAGCGGCATCTCCGACAGCAGCGCGACCGGGTTCTGTCCGAGCTCGACCCAACGGACCGGATCGAGGTCCCGAAAGAGGCCGACGCAGTGCGAGTCCCAGCTCCACCACAGGTTGCGCGCCAGCGCCCACAGGCGCTGCTGGAGCGGCGCGATGAACTGATCGCGATCACGAATCTCGGCGACAATCGGACTGATCTCGCGCGCGGCCGCCTGAAGCGACTCGACGTCCAGATCGGAGAACTCCCGCGTCTCGATCGTCTGGACGATCAGCACGCCCTGCAACAGCTCCCGGTCGACCAGCGGCACCCCCAGGAAGCCGTGGTACGGGTCCTCGCCGGCCTCCTCGAAGTGCTTGAAGCGGGGGTGCTGCCGGACGTCCTGCACCGCTACCGGATGCATCTGCTCGGCCACCAGTCCCGCCAGTCCCTCTCGCAGCTCCATGCGGACCTTGCCCACGCTGTCCTCACGCAGCCCGACGGTGGCGGCCAGCACGATGTGGCTGCGGTCGGCCTCGAGCAGGTAGATCGAGCAGACGTCCACGGCCAACCGGGACCGCAGTCGCCGCACGTCCGTCTGCAGGCCTCGTGCCGAATCCTCCTTGCGTACAGTCATCTGCTGCATCGCCATGGGAACCGGGGAAGCATCGTCGCGAGAGCCGCCGAAAGTCAACCCGGGGAGCCCGGCCGCGCGGTCCGCCAACCGGCGGACCGCTTCACGAGGGTGGAGGGCTGCGGGCGCGGGCGGCGGGACGGCCGCGCCCGAACCGGACGGATCAGGCCGCGCACGGGTCGCGCCGCACCCCGGCCGCCCGGGCCCGTTCACGGACCGGCTCGGCCAGGAGTTCGAGGCTGAATGCGGGTTCGCGTCCAATCGCCAGCAGCGATTCGACGATGCGATCGGGACGTCCCCAGTCGTTCCACTGCACCCCGTCGAGCGGCATGACGGCAATCCGCTCCGCCGCCTGCTGCAGCAGCTCCGACGAGAAGTTGGCCGGCGGCAGCTCCCGATAGATCGCCTCAAGCACGTCGGCCTCGCGCGGCGTGTCGATGGCGGCCTCGAGCGCTGTGAAGTACGGCGTGAGGTGGCCGAGCCGTTCGGCCGCGACGTCCCACAACGTCCGTCCCCGAGCCACCAGAACCAGCGTGTTCCAGAGCGCGCCCTGGTCGAACAACGCCGCTGCCCGGGCCGGCGGGGGCTTCTCGACGAACGCCCGGGCCGCCCACAGGCGCTGCGACGGGTCGTCCCCGAGCTCTTCCGCCGGCACGATCCACCCGTAGTCCTCCTCGAGGTCGACGGGCGTCGCTCCGAGGAGAATCATCCGCTCGGGCAGCAGCGTGACCGCGCGGACTGCTTCGCGTACCTTCTCGACGAACAGCCATTCCGGATGCACGAAGTGATCCGACGGGAACAGGACGACCGTGGTGTCCGGATCCCGGTGCAGGGCGTGTACGAGGCCGAACAGCACGCCCGGCGCCGTGTCCAGGTTCCGCGGCTGATAGAGAAAGATGCCGTCCGACGGGCGCGGGCGGCGCGACTGCAACAGGTCTCGGTGCTTGCGCCCCGCAACCGTCATGATGCGGTTCGGATCGCACAGGCAGGCGGCCCGATCCAGCGTATGGTCAAGCATCGACCGCGTGCCCGCGAACGTGCAGTACTGCTTCGGGACGTGGCGACCCAGCCAGCGCTCGGTGAACGGCCGCAGGCGCTCGCCGTCCCCCCCCGCCAACACCAGTGCCGTCACGCCTGACTTTCGATTCGTGCGTGCTGTCATCTCAAACTGCCGTCACCTACCGGGAGACGCTTCCTTGAACCGGCCGTGCAGCTCCCGCTCTGCCCGCAACCAGTCGTTGTTGGAATCAGCCGGTCCCTGCCGCTCGATGGACAGGAAATACGCTCGTTCCGCAATTTCTGCGTGCGTCGGCGCGAGCACTGCAGCCGGCTTGTTCCAGGTTCGTGTCGAGGCCCGCACGGGCTTGGCCCGTGTGACCGCCTTGGTCGTTCGATCCGCGGCCGCCGGGCCGCCACGACCTGCCGGCCGCCGCGACTTTGCCTTGCTTTTCTCCATCACCCACCTTGCGTTCAGCGTGCACCCGGCTCCAGAAGTCAGACTACCGGAGCGGCGTGTCCGTCTGGTGTCCGACCAGTTGCGATCCCGTTAAATCGGGGCGTCCCCGCCGGCCGCTCGTTGTCGTTTACAGCAAGAAGCGGGCCAATCTCCCGCACGCCAGATCGGCACCGCGCCCATGGCCGTTCCAGGCCCGCAATTGCTGATCTCTTTGACGCTTCGTCCGGCCGTGCGCACGCCGACCGGCGAGCGACAGGAATGCCGTCGCGGGGCATGCCACCGACGTTTCTGTAGACCGAATCCCGCAACCGAGGAAGGATTAGACCTGCTTCAAGAAGATCACACCAAGCGGCGGCAACGTGAGATCGACCGAATGCGGCCGGTCGTGACACGGCGGACCGGCGGCGATCGCACGCCCCAGATTGCCGCACCCGCCGCCGCCGTAGCACGCCGCATCACTGTTGAGCAGTTCGCGCCAGGCACCGCCGACGGGGACTCCTACACGATAGCCGCGACGAGGCACCGGCGTCCAGTTGCAGACCACCAGGAGCATCTCGCCGTGGCGGCTGCGCCGCAGAAAGCTCAGGACGCTCTGTGCTCGATCATGGCAGTCGATCCACTCGAATCCGGCCGGCTCGCAATCGACCTCGTGCAGCGCCGGCTCGCTGCGATGCAGGCGGTTGAGGTCGCGCACCCACCGTTGGAGCCCCCGATGGAGCGGCGAGTCCAGCAGGTGCCAGTCGAGGCTGGCGGCCGGATTCCACTCGAACGGCTGGCCCAGCTCGCCGCCCATGAAGAGCAGCTGCTTGCCCGGATGACCGAACATGTAGCCGTACAGCAGCCTGAGGTTGGCGTGCCGCTGCCAGTCGTCTCCCGGCATCTTGCCGAGCAGCGAGCGCTTCCCGTGCACGACCTCGTCGTGCGACAGGACCAGGACGAAGTTCTCCTGGAAAGCGTAGGTGAGGCCGAACGTCAGGTTGTCGTGATGGTGGCGGCGGTAGACCGGATCCTTCGACGCGTACACCAGCACGTCGTTCATCCACCCCATGTTCCACTTGTAGCCGAACCCCAGCCCGCCCGCATCCGTCGGCCGCGTCACCAGCGGCCAGGCGGTGGACTCCTCGGCAATCGTCATCACGTCCGGATAGGTTGCATAGACCTGCTCGTTCAGGCGTCGGAGGAAGTCGATCGCCTCGAGGTTTTCGTTGCCGCCGTTCCGATTGGGAACCCACTCCCCCTCCTCCCGGCCGTAGTCGAGGTACAGCATCGACGCGACCGCGTCCACGCGCAGGCCGTCGATGTGGTACTCGGCCAGCCAGAAGAGGGCGCTCGAGATCAGGAAGTTCCGGACCTCGCGTCGGCCGTAGTTGAAGATCAGCGTGCCCCAGTGCGGGTGATCACGCTGCCGCGGGTCGGCATGCTCGTACAGGTGGGTGCCGTCGAACCGGGCCAGGCCGTGCTCGTCCTTGGGAAAGTGGGCCGGCGCCCAGTCCATGATCACGCCGATGCCGCGCTGGTGCAGCCTGTCGACGAATGCCTTGAAGTCGTGGGGGGTGCCGAACCGGCTGGTCGGCGCGAAGTAGCCGACGGTCTGATAGCCCCACGACTCGTCGAGCGGATGCTCGGCGAGCGGCAGCAGCTCGACATGGGTGAAACCCAGATCGGATACGTAGTCGGCCAGGTCGGCCGCCAGCTCCCGGTACGACGGGCACGCGCCCGCTTCGGGACGGCGCCGCCAGGAGCCGAGATGCACCTCGTAGATGGACATCGGCGCATCGCGCGCATTCCGCCTCCGGCGGTCTGCCAGCCAGCCGCCGTCGTGCCACTGGTAGCCCGACAGGTCGTAGACCATCGAGGCCGTTCCGGGCCGCAGCTCGCTGGCGAAGGCGTACGGATCGACCTTCTGCGCGGCGTGCCCGCCGCGCCGGATGACGATCTCGTACTTGTAGAGGTGACCGGGCCGGGCGGCCGGCACGAACGCCTCCCAGACGCCGGCCTCGGCACGCGGCCGCATCCCGTGCGTCGCCGGATTCCAGGCGTTGAAGTCGCCCACGACCGACACGTGCGCCGCGTTAGGCGCCCATACGGCGAAGTGCGTGCCCTCCACGCCGTCCTGCCGCCCGGGATGGGCACCGAGCTTCTCGTAGCTCCGGTAGTGCACCCCCTCGGCCAGCAGGTGCAGATCGTAGTCGGTCAGTAGCGACATCCCGACGTCAGCTTAGCCCGAAGCGGCTGGTGCGGGCTGCTACACTGCAAGACTGCCTCCGCCCCCGGCCCTGTCATGCGCGTCGCCATCGCCTCCTCCGAAGCCGTGCCGTTCGCGAAGACGGGCGGGCTCGCCGACATGGTCGGCGCGCTGGCCGTGGCCCTGGCCGACCATGCGACCGACACGACGCTCATCGTGCCGGCCTATCGCAGCGTTCTGGACCGCAACCCGGAGGCCACCGGCCTCGCTTTCGACGTGCCCGTGGCTGGTGCCGCGGTGCGCGCCGACATCCTGCGGGAGTGCGCAGGACGCACGCCGGTGTACTTCATCCGCGCCGATCGCTTCTTCGATCGCGACCATCTGTACGGTCCCCCCGGTTCCGACTACGGGGACAACGCGGACCGCTTCGCTTTCTTCGCGCGCGCCGTCCTGCAGCTGCTGTCGGACAGCGATCCGCCCGACGTGATTCATGTCCACGACTGGCAAGCGGGCCTCGTGGCCGCGCTCCTGAGGTTGCAGCCCGAGCGCTACCCGCGCCTGGCATCCGCGCGCACGATGCTCACCGTACACAACGTCGGCTACCAGGGACTGTTCGACGCGGACGCCTTCTGGCGGTTGGGCCTCGACAGCGGAGCCTGCTGGCCCCGCTTCGAGTTCTACGGCCGCACCAACTACCTCAAGGCCGGCGTCTCGCTCGCGGATCTGGTGACGACGGTGAGCCCCACCTACGCGGAGGAGATCAAGACCGAAGCGCAGGGGTTCGGGCTCGACGGCGTGTTCCGGGAACGCGCCGGGCAGCTCGTCGGGATCCTGAACGGCGTGGACTACACCATCTGGAACCCGGCCGCCGACCGCTTCATTCGAAGCCCGTATACCGCCGCCGACCTCACGGGCAAACGCGACTGCAGGGCCGACCTCCAGCAGCGCGTCGGCCTGCCGGTCGCCGACCGCCCGCTGGTGAGCGTGGTGGCCCGGCTGGCCGAGCAGAAGGGAATCGACATCCTGATCGGGACCCTCGACGAGCTGCTGGCGCGCGACCTGCAGTTCGTGCTGCTCGGCACGGGCGAGGCGCACTACGAAGCCCAGCTGCGAGGCATCGGGGAGCGACATCCCGGGCAGGCGGCGATCCACACAGGCTTCGACGAGGGGCTGGCCCACGTCATCGAGGCGGGCAGCGACATCTTCCTGATGCCCTCGCGTTACGAGCCCTGCGGGCTCAATCAGCTCTACAGCATGAAGTACGGGACCGTGCCGGTCGTCCGCGCCACGGGCGGCCTGCAGGACTCGGTCAGCCCCTTCGATCGGGCGACCCGGCAGGGTACCGGCTTTCTCTTCGACGACTACTCGCCGGGCGCCCTGCTGGACGCCGTGGACCGCGCGCTCGACTGCTATCGCCAGCCGGACCTGTGGCAGGCGTTGATGCGCAACGCGATGTCGCGGGACTTCTCGGTCCAGCGTGTGGCGACGCAGTACCTCGACGCCTACAGGCGGCTCACCGGGTTGGCCGCCTCCTGACGGCGGCGCGACGCGCGGGCGACCGGGAGCACTTCAGAACCGCAGGCGCACCCCGGCAAAGCCGCTCCGCGGCGTGCCGGGCGAGACGAAGCGCGGATCGCTGGCGTCCGGCACCTCCGACAGGAACACCTCCAGCTCGGCCAGGACCCCGAACGTCGCATAGCGCCGGTCGAACAGATTGTCGATGCGCACGAACACCTCGACGTGCTCGCCGGCGCGATACACCGAGCGCAGGTTGGCGATGCCGTAGCCGGCGAGTCGGACCTGATCGTTGCCCTCGTCGCCGACGAAGACGCGGCTGGACGCGGTGACCGTCTCCAGCATGACGTCCCAGGCGTCGGACAGTGCGTAACGCAGGCCGGCCTTGAAGCTGTGGCGCGGAATGCCCGGCAGCCGGTCCCCCGGCTCGACGTGCACGAAGCCGCCTGCGGTCGCGGCGGCGTTGACCTCCGCGTCGCCCGGCAACTCGAGCGGCGACTGGAACGTCGCGTCGACCAGCCCGTAGCCGGCATACCAGCCGAGCCGCTCGACCCGGCCGGCGAGCTCCGCGTCGAGACCGCTGTGGCGCGTATCCCCGGCGTTCCGAAAGTACCCGGTCCCGAGCAGCAGCGGCGACGCGACGAACAGAATGTCGTCGGCGATGGCGGTGCGGTAGACGGCGACCGACCAGTTCAGCCTCCATCCCGACGCATCCCGGACACGGCCGCGCAGCCCCCCTTCGACCGAGCGGGCCACGGCCTGCTCGAGCGGTGGGTCGGAGACGAACGCGTTGGGCACGCGGCAGGGCTCGGCCGGGTCGGCGCAGCTCAGCTCCGCCGCGGTCGGCGCCCGATTCGATTCCGCATAGCGGCCGAAGATGGATACGGCATCGCTGAACTGATGCACCAGGCCCGCCCCGACGTTGAAGCGCGAGAAGGAGTGCTCGCCGTCGAGCGAGGTGCCGAGGCGGTCGGCAATGCCGATGCGCGCGTGGTTGAAGCGCCCCGACACGGTGAGGTGAGTCCGGTCGGTGAACGACAGGGTGTCGCTGAAGTACAGCCCGACGGCGCTGTTCGCCGTATCGAGGCCAGTGTTGAATTGATCGTCCGGGGCCTCGCCGTAGATCCCGGTCAGCAGCCCGGAGCCGGCCACCGTCCGGTCGGCCGTGAGCGTGCCCACCTCGCTCGTGGACGTGAAGCCGACGTCGGCCAGGTCGGCGGAGACACCCAGCGTGAGGACGTTCTCGCCCGCCCCGACCTCGGCCGCCGCCGTGGCCTGCACCGTGGCGCCGTACCCCTTCGAGCGGGTCGTGGTGCGGTTGAACGCCGCGTCGCCCTCGGCGTCCTCCCTGGTGATGAAGCGGCCGCTGCGCACGTCGACGAGCGGGCGCGCCTCATCGTCGTCGTCACCGTTGTCGCCTTCGTGCTGATGGGCGCCGTGATCATGGTCTTCGTCATCGTCCGCGCCGAAGCAGAGCGTGCCTGCCGGCGCGCCGAAGGGGAGCAAGTCGTCGTCGCATTCCTCGAACTGCGCTTCGTCGCCATTGAGCGTCTTGCGGTCCAGGTCGCGGTAGTACCCGGTCGCCTGCACGGACCAGGCGGGTGACACCGTGACGTCGAAGCGCCCCTGGACGAAGCCGAGACGGTTCTCCGTGGTGTCGGGATAGGTGAAGACCGCACTGCGGTCCGCGTCGAGCAGCTCGACCGGCACCGGCGCGTTGCCGTTGAGCCGGGAGTCGGCATACGTGAAACTGACACCGGCTTCGATCGCCTCGTCCCGGTAGGCGAGGTCGGCGACCGCCTGCGTCACCTCCGAGGGAGAGGCCACCCGCCAGCCGGTCTCGTCGAACCGTGTGGCCCCGAGATAGACGGCCCAGGGGCCGTTGTTCGCACCCCACTCCGCCGTCGCCGTATACCGGTCGAACGACCCGCCAGAGAACTCGCCGCGAAAGCCAGTATGCTCGAACCCGTCCTTGAGGTTCAAGACCATGGCGCCGCCCAGCGCGTTCAAGCCGTAGGTCGGCTCCGCGCCGGCGATGAGCTGCACCTGACCGACCGCGAACTGCGGAATCAGGTCGAACTGGACGGTGTCGCCGAACGGCTCGTTGACCCGCACGCCGTTCTGGTAGACCGCCACGCCTTGCGGCAGCCCCAGGAGCGGCGAGGCGGTAAAGCCCCGAAACCGCAGGGTGGGCTGAAACAGGTTGGTGGTGGCGCCCTCCAGCGTGATCGAGCCGAGCTGCTCGTTGAGCGCATCGGCCAGCGAGGCCGCGTGCCGATCCTCGATCTCCGCCGCGGTGACGACCGACACCGTCGCCGGCACCCGGTCGCGGCTGACGCCGCCGCCAGGGGTGGGCGCGACGCCGATGACGTCGACCTGCTGGGCGAACGCCGCGAGCCCCAGCCGCACGTCGGCCCTGAGGGTCTCTCCCGCCCGAAGCGCCAGGCCGGCGCGGCGCTCGGTGCGGAATCCCGGCATCGAGACGGTGAGCGCATACGACCTTGCGGGGAGCGACGCGAAGCGGTAGGTGCCGGTGGCATCGGTCGTCGTGACGATCGGCTCGACGCCCGGCGCCGTCGCGGTGACCGTTGCGCCGACCACGGCCGCATCCTGCGCGTCGGTGACCTGCCCCTCCAGCGCGGCGGTCTGCGCACGCACGCCGACCGAGCTGAGCAACAGCAGCAGCAAACCGGCCAGGAGCCGCCGCGTACCACCCACCGAACTCGCCTGCATCGACATCCTCCGTCCTGACGCGCGCACAGCTTTGCCGGGATATTCCGTCCGGGTCGAATCTGTTCAGGCTGATTGCCCGGCGACCGCGGCGGCCCGGCCGGGACAGGCCCGCTCCCTTGTACTTGTACACTGCCAACCGGCATGCCGGTTGTCCCCCAGGACAGCGTCGCGCGTACAACGTCACCTGCGCGCGAGCCGGAGCGGCCAGCGCGGGCGAGCACGATCGCCGCGGGCGGGCTGGCCGCCGACCGCCGGTACTTCGACACCGACCGACCGCGGCGCGACGGCCAACCCAACGCTGACCCGGGCCCACGCCTCCCCGGCCTCCGCCGGGGCCGTTCCCGGCCGGCACGAAAATGACAGATGTGTCGAAACCGGGACAACGGACGAAATTCCGAGCGGCGCCCGGCCCACTAACCCGGATTATGCGTGAAGGTGCGGTTGAGGGGGAGACACAGGAGCCTCCGTGTGGTACAAACGTAATGTACACAACGTTTTAGCCACAACGGAGATCCCTGCGTGACGCCTCACACGATGCCACAGACTGTTCTGTTCCCGGATCTGTTCGACAAGCCCCTCGTCGCCACGTTCAACCAGGAACACGCGAGTTCCGACGGCGGCGCCGTCCTGCTCAAGGCGGCCGAGCGCGTGTACGGCTTGGTCAAGGCGTTCGCCCGGTGTTTGGCCGACAAGCGCGCCGCGGAGAAGATTCGGCACACGTTCGCGGATCTGATCGGCCAGCGGATCTTCGGCATCGCGTGCGGTCATCCCGATGGCAACGATGCCGACCACTTGGCCGACGACCCCATCCACAAGCTGCTGCTCGGGCGGGACCCGGTGTCCGGCGCGCCCTTGGCGTCGCAACCTACGATCTCGCGGTTCGAGAACGGCGCGAGCCGCACCGCGCTCTACCGGATGGGGCGCGAGTTGGCGGCGTGCGTCATCGAGCGGCATCGGCGCCGCCTGCACGGGCGGGCGCGGCGCGTCACCATCGATCTGGATCCGACCGACGACCTGACGCACGGCGCCCAGCAGCTCACGTTCTTCAACGGGCACTATGGCGGCTGGTGTTATCTGCCGCTGCTCGGGTTTCTGAGCTTCGACCGCGAGGCGGAGCAGTATCTGTGCGCGGCGGTGCTGCGGCCCGGCAACGCAGTGGCCGCCGACGGGACCCTCGGGCTGCTGTGTCGGCTGCTCCCGCTGCTGCGGGCGGCGTTTCCGCGGGCGCGGTTTCTCGTTCGGCTCGACGGGGGCTTTGCGACCCCGGAGATCTTCGATTTCCTGGATGCGGAGCCCCGGCTCGACTACGTGGTGGCGATGGCGAAGAACGCGGTGTTGCAGCGGCATGCGGAGTCCGCCATGCAGGTGGCCCGCGCGCAGAGCGAGGTCGGTGGCGAGACCGCGCACGTCTATACCGACACCCGCTACGCCGCCCGCACGTGGGACCACGAGCGCCGGGTCGTGACCAAGGCCGAAGTCGTTCGCCTCGGAGACCGCGAGCCGCGGGACAACCCGCGGTTCGTGGTGACGAATCTGCGGCAGACGCCGCGCTTCATCTATGAGAAGGTCTACTGTGCTCGCGGGGACATCGAGAATCGGATCAAGGAACTGCTCGATGGGCTGCAGATCGACCGCACGAGCTGCTGTCTGTTCTCGGCGAACCAGTTGCGCGTCTTCCTGACCGCCGCGGCCTACGTGCTCATGCAGGAACTGCGATTGCGGGCGGCGCGTACTGCGTGTGCCCGCAGCCAGGTGACGTGGCTGCGCGACCGGCTGCTGAAGCTGGGGGTCCACGTCGTCCGCTCGGTCCGCCGCGTGGTTCTGCATCTGCCGCGCTCGACGCCGCACCTCGAGGCGTGGCGGCACATCGCACTCGCGCTGGGCGCGCGCGCCGGATAGCCCACCCGTTGCGCCGCGCCCACCTGCTTCCTGGGCGGCATGGGCCGCTCCCCGGCGGGGCTGTCGCTGCCCAACCCTCGCGTCCGTCATGCCCCCCCCGGTCGGCTGCTCAACCCCGGCTCCGCTTGCAGGCGACGATGTCCGAGACTCATTCCTGCGCCGATCACGCCCTTTGGCGGTCGAATCTGGACCTTCATGAATAATGCAGGCTAACACCCCGGTAGCGGATCGGTAACGGCTTCGTCACATTCCCCGCCCATACTCGGTTTCGACGGTTGACGTAACGCACGCACCCACCGGGTTGCGGCGCGCCCAGGCTGGCCCGGCTGCTCCGCGGGTCGTACACCACGCCCGAGCGGCCAAGGCACGCGGGTCAGGCGGCCGTTCGCCTGGCAGTGCCACGCCATCTGGTGGTGCAGGCTGTTCGACCTTGTGGCCCGGCCGGCGACCAGGTTTCGGGAGGTCGCCTGAGCAAGGGTCCGGCACCGGTCAAGATCGCGGTCTTCACCGACAACGACTTCGCCAAGGTCAACGGCGTTACGACCGTGTTGTCGGCCGTGCTGCAGTACGCGCCGCCTCACGTGCACCCGCGCATCTACACGCATTCGAACAGCGCGGCCGACTTCCCCGACTACTTCGCGGTCCGGGCCCGGGGCATCGGCATACCGTTCTATCGGGACCGGATCGATCCGGCCAGGATCTCGGTGTGTGTGCACGGAGTCGACCCCGAGAAGTTCTCGCCGGCGCATCGTTCGCAGCAACTGCGCAAGGGCTGGGGGCTGGCGTCGGGCGACCTGGCACTGCTCTACGCCGGTCGGCTCTCGAGGGAGAAGGGACTGGCGGTGATTCCGGACATCGACGCCCGTCTGCGACGCGCCGGCGTCTCGCATCGCTGGATCTTCGTCGGGGACGGCCCGTATCGCCGTCAGCTCGAGCGCGGTCTCGAACGGGCAATCTTCATGGGCACGCTGTCGCACCGCGACGTGGCCGTGCCAATGGCCTCGGCCGACCTCTTCGTCTTCCCGAGCTGCACCGACACGGCGGGCAACGTGGTGCTGGAGGCCCAAGCATGCGGTCTGCCAGTGATTGTCTCCGACCAGGGCGGCCCGCCGGAGAATACGACTCCGGACGTCAGCGGCCAGGTTTGCCGCGGCGGGCAGAGCGCCGACTTCGCGAGCGCCATCATCGACCTGGCGCGCGATCGGCAGCGCCGCAGGGCGATGTCGAGCGCGGCGCGGGCGTACGGGCTGCACCGGCGCTGGGAAGACGCACTCGCCCCGCTCTACGGCGCCTACCGCGAGGTGGCGGCGCGGGCGCACGGTACCGACGGCGCGGCGACGACCCAAGCCGTGACGGCGCACCGATCGTGACCAGCGCGCCGCTGCGCCCGACCGTTGCCGCCGTGCCGGCCGGCATGGCGTAGACCGTTCGCCTCACTGGCCCGGTCAGGCCGCCGCCCCCTGCGCGCCTCGGCACTGGTGACGGAGACCGGTGGCTACCTGTCGCACGGTGCCGTCGTGGCTCGGGAGTTCGGGCTGCCGGCGGTGGTCAACGTGCGCGATGCCATGCGCCTGATCGCTAACGGCGACCGGCTCCGCGTCGACGGCGACGCCGGCTGGGTCACCCGCATTTGATCGCGTGCGGGACCACCGGCCGGTCGATGATGGCCGCTACACGCCGAGGTGCCGCCGGAAGAAGCCGACGGTGCGGTTCCACGCCAGCGCCGCGGCCGCCTCGTTGTAGCGCGGCGTCGAGTTGTTGTGGAAGCCGTGCAGCGTCCCCTCGTACATCTCCATCTCGTAGTCCGCACCGTGCGCCTTGAGAGCCGCCTCGTACTCGGGCCACATGGCGTTGATGCGCGGGTCGTGGCTCGCATAGATGACGAGGAGCGGGGCCTCGATCCGGGCCACGTCCGCGGTGGCCGCCGCGGCGCCGTAGAACGGGACACCGGCCTGCAGGTCAGCGCCCAGCTCCACCGCGAGGCGGTTGGTCATGCCGCCGCCCCAGCAGAACCCGGTGGCGCCGAGCTGCCCGTTGGAGAGGTCGTGCGCCTTGAGGTAGCGCGCGCTGTTGATCATGTCCTGATCGAGGCGCGCGGGCTCGAGGCTCCGCTGCAGGGTGCGGCCGTCGTCGTCGTTGCCGGGGTAGCCCCCGACGGGCGACAACCCGTCCGGCGCCAGGGCGAGGAAGCCGGCGACGCCGGCGCGCCGTGCGACGTCCTCGATGTGCGGGTTCAGACCGCGGTTCTCGTGGATGACCACCACGGCCGGGAACGGCCCGTCGCCGGCCGGCTGCACGAGGTAGCCGCGCATCGTCCCGGACGTGCCGCCGGGCGAGTCGTACTCCACGTAGTTCGCCTTGATGCGGGAGTCGGTGAACGAGATCGTCTGCGCCTCGGCGTAGCGCGGCAGGAGCACCTGCGCCATCCAGAGGGCGGAGACGCCGCCGATGGTGAGGACCGCGGCGCGGCTCAGGAACTCCCGCCGATCGATATAGCCGTGGCAATACTCATCGTAGAGGTCGAAGACGCGCGGGTCGATCGGCTGATCCTGCTGCTGCGGTTCCGGCTTCTGCTCTTCTGCCATTGGTCTACTCCCTGGTTTCGGAGGCTGGTCCCGTCCGACTATAGCGCAGCCGCCCGCGACTGGCGCGGTCCGTTCGCCGGGCGTGCGCAGCGCGCCGCCTGCCCAGATCGCACCCGTGCGTGCCATGGAACCGCCGAGTGCAGGTCGATGCTCGATCCGGTCGTCGGGCCACTGCGCCCCTGAGCTGCACTACCGCGGGTTGACGATCGTCGCCTCCGCCAACTCGGCCAGCGCGGCCAGCGTCGTCTGCGCCGCGTTCAGTCCCAACCGGAAATCGTCGTCGGCGTACGTCCGGTAGAGGTCGGTGGGCTGGTGCCAGTGGGGGTTCCAGCCCGCGCCGATGTGCATGCCGCGCTCGTTCTCCCGCAGGCTGATCGACGGCGTCAGGTTCATGAACGGGGTCGAGTCGGTGTTGGTCATGTGGGGTCCGACCGCCGCCGGATAGTCGGTGGCGTACGCGTCGTTGGCTGCCTTGAAGCGGAAGGCCAGGTCGCGGGACTCCTCGGCCAGGTCCGAGCGCGACTGGAACTCGATGTCGATGTCCGCCTCGCGTCGCTGAACCGGGCTGACGGCGCCGTCCGGCCCCGGCGCCCCGTGGTCGAACAGCATCATGTCGTGCTGGATCATGCCCAGCCAGCGGGGCTCGGGGTAGCGGCCGGAACCGGGCGGATCCTCCAGGCCCTGCCGCCCGCGCCGCTGCTCGACGTAGGCGCGGCTGCCGTTGAGTCCGGTCTCTTCGTTGTTCCAGAGCGCGAAGCGGATCGACACGGCGGTCCGCACGTCGGGCGCGTTGAGAATGCGTGCCAGCTCCATCACCAGCGCCGTGCCCGACGCGTCGTCGTCGGCGGCCTCGCCGAATCCATGGCCGTCCATGTGCGCGCCCAGGATGTACATCTCGTCGGGGCGCGTGGCTCCGACCTTGGTGCAGTAGACTTGCGACCGCTCGCCGCTGGTCGGCTCCTCGAGGTTGAGCGCCCGCAGCGCCTCGTCCGGCTGGGCCAGGGGATCGCGGACGACGCCGGTCCGGCGGCGGTAGCCGAAGATCGAGCTGCCGCCCGGACCGCGTCCGTTGCGTCCCATGCGCCCGCCGGTCGGGGTCGGCCCCGGCGGATTCAGCGGGCCATCGCCTGCGCGGCGGGTGCCGGCAGCGGCGCCTGGCGGGCGCGGCTGCGGATCGTAGGTGTAATGGTGCCGCTCGGTGGGACAGCCGGCCGCCTTGAGCTGCGCCTCGATCCAGCCGACGGCTCCACGGTTGCGGCGGGTGCCCTGGCGGCGGTCGCCGAACTGCGTCAGGCCCTTGATGACGGCCTTGTAGCGTTCCAGATCGAGCCGGCCGACGAGCACCGCGACCGGGTCGTCCGCGCCATCCGCAGGCTGCTGTCCGGCGACAACGCCCTCGTGGCCCGATCCGCAGGCCAGCAGCAGGACGACGATTGTTGCCTCCACTGTCGCACGCATCGGAAGCCGTTGCCATTGTACGCTCCGCTGTGCGGTGATGGCCGTCGCTCGCGGGCACCGTGCCGCGTTACCGCAGGAACCGTTACAATCGCGTCGACAGCTCGGTGGGCATCCACGCAGCCACTCGCCCCTTCACCTAGCCGTCATGGAGCGCCGCGGAGTGACGGTCGCGCTCACTTGCGATACCAGCTTCGCATTGAGACCCGGGATCGAGTGCGTCCCATAGGGCGGGAGGGCCGCGCAAGGGCTCGCTTCAGGGCGCCGGTTTCGCGGCGGCCTCCAGGCCGCGCTCACCGGCCAGCACGTTGGCAATCGAGTAGTTCCCCTCGTGACACGCGTACTCGTAGATGACATAGCCGGGGGGACTGGTGAGCGCCAGCTCCACGGTGAAGGGGCGGGTGTAGGTCGCCGGGTCGTGAATCGTGTAGCGGTAGTCGATCGTGTCGGCGTCGATGCGGGTGAACCGCTCAACCGCGCGCAGGTCGCGGGTGCCCGGGAACCCGCGCCACGTCGTGTCGTCGCGGTAGTGCGTGGTTTCGACCACGAGCGTGTCGCCGTCCCAGCGGCCGCGCCCGTCGCCGTTCCACTGGCGGATGCGCCCGTCGATGCGCGGACGCCCGTCCAGCGGCACGACGCGCACGTCGTGGATCATCTCGTTGAGAATGACGACCTGCCCGGGCGCCTGGAAGATCTGGTACGTGTTGTTGTAGCCGGACGGCACCGGCGGCACGCGCTGGTAGGTCATGCAGCGTTCCTGGAGCGGCCGGTCTTCCCAGGAATCATAGGGGTGGGCGCGGCGGTGCTCGCGTTGCGCCGCCTGCCGCCGCTCGGCCGCGGGCGTCAGGGGCGGCAGCCTGCCGTCGGGCGGGTCCACGATGAGCGACGTGCGCCCGGTGGAGGTGCCCCGATCCCACCAGATCTGGTTGTACGCGAGGGCGAGGTCGCCGTCGCGCGTCAGCTCGCTGCGCCGCTCCGACGACGCGCGGGTCGCGTCGGCCAGGTTCTGCTCGGCCACCTCCTCCGGGGTCAGCAACCCGCGCCCGGCCAGGGCCTCCGGCCGTTGCAGCGGCGTGAACGTGGCGTAGGACCAGATGCCCTGCAGGTCCGGATCGCCCCACGGGGTTCGGAGTGCCGTCGGATCGGGTGCCGACGCGGTCTCCTGACCGGCCGCGAGAGCCGGCATCAGCCACGCCGCCGCAATCATCGCCGCCACCGACTGCAGCAACCATCGACGAGTCATGTCAACCTCCTCCGGACGTGGTTGGTGAGCCGCGCCAAGCCCCCGGCCCCGGGCGCCGCTGGCGAGGCGCCGCAGATCGCCAACGTCGGGTTCTGGCGGCGCTCCGCCGGGCGTACGTCGCAGTGCGGCTTCGACAGCGCGGAGCCGCACTTGCGGATGATATTCTACGAGCGTGGGTTCTACGAGCGTGGGCTCAACATGGTGGCAATGACGCGCCGCACCCACATCCAGGGCACCCGGGAGCGCGAGCAAAGGCCCCGACCGGGTTCGCGCGACACGACGCCGGCCGGGGGTCGACGAACTGGAGGCTTGACGATGAGAAACGGAATACCGGCGTTGCTCGCGGCGGTCCTCGCGTTCGGGGCAGTCGGCACGCCCGGTGCGGCCACGGCCGCGGCCGAGGACATCGAGATCACCGAATGGGTGGTGCCCTGGGAGAACACCCGGCCGCGCGACCCCTACGTCGACGGCCAGGGACGCGTCTGGTTCGTCGGGCAGCGGGGCGACTACCTGGCCTACCTCGACCCGGCGACGGGCGACTTCCGGCGTTACGAGATCGACCCGGGCACCGGACCGCACAACCTGATCGTCGACGACGACGGGCTCGTGTGGTACGCGGGCAACCGCGCGATGCACATCGGCCGGCTCGATCCGGAGACCGGAGCCATCGAGAAGTTCATGATGCCGACCCCCGACGCGCGGGATCCGCATACGCTCACCTTCGACCGCAACGGCGACATCTGGTTCTCGGTGCAGGGCGGCAGCTTCGTCGGCAAGCTGGGCACGCAGACCGGCACCGTGGAGCTCATCCCGGTCGAGGGCAGCGGCCGGCGTCCCTACGGCATCGTGGTCGACGCGAACAACCGCGCCTGGTTCTGCCAGTTCGGCACGAACCGGCTCGCCACCGTCGATCCGGAAACGCGGCAGCTCGAGGAGTTCGAGCTGCCGCGGGCCGAGGCCCGGCCGCGCCGGCTGGCGCTGACGTCGAACGGACACCTCTGGTACGTCGACTACGCGGGCGGCCACCTCGGCCGGCTCGATCCGGCCACCGGCGAGGTCACGGAGTGGGCGGTCCCCGGCGGCGCGGCGGCGCGGCCGTACGGGATGGCCGTCGATACCGAGGACCGGCTGTACTTCGTGGAGTCGGGAGTCCGGCCGAACCGCTTCGTCGGCTTCGACCCGGGCACCGAGGAGTTCTTCGCGGCAACCGAGATCGCCAGCGGCGGCGGAACCGTGCGCCACATGTACTACCATCCGCCGACGCGGGAGATCTGGTTCGGCACCGACACGAACAACATCGGCCGCGCGCGCGTCGTGCCGTAGCCGATGCGGACGTGCCCGCGCAGCCGGAGGCCGCCGGCTGGCGCGCCGCGGCCTCCGCCGCTACCCTGACCACCGCGCTCCTGACCGCCGCTCCCCCCACCGGAGTTCGGCGACTTCATCTACACGGCGCGCGCGACGACGCGTCCTGCCGGCCCCTGAACGCGCCCGACGGATTCCCGCCGCATCATTGCCCGCGGGAGCGGCGGCCCCTTTGCAGGGCGGCGGCGGCGCCGGCGCCGGCCACGACACCGCCGGACAACGCACTGACCCAGCCCGGGAACTGCAGCCACATGGCCGCCCCGGCCACGGCAGCGGCAGCGGCCAGCGCCAGCAGCACGGCGGCGAGATACTTCGGAATCCGGACGGTCGCGCGCGCCTCCCAGAAGTCCCCGGCGCCTTCCACCCCTGCCGAGGGTCGGTCGCCGCGCGAGCGGCCCATCAGCACCAGCAGCAGCACGATCACCCCGATGACGGCTATTTCGGACAGCCCCACCATGACGCCGCTCACCCGGTCGACGACCCCAATGGCCGTCGGACCTCCATACACTCCTCAATCCTGCGCCGATCTCGCGCGGGAGCGCGAGCACGACGCGCCGGATTCACGCGAAGATGCCCACGCGGGGAGGCGATTGTCAAGCGAGCCGGCCAAAGAGCGGCGAGGCGCCCGGCTGCCACGAACTTCTGGCCCGCCAACCAACCCTGCAGGAGTCCGCACCGTTCTGCGGCGCGGGCTGCTAGTCCGCCGGACCCACGTGGACGATGCGCTCGCCGCGGTATCGGCCACGCTGCTGCCCGCCCTCGGGCATGCCGCGCTCGACGAGGCGGCCGTCGTGACGGTAGCCGTGGAAGTAGAACGGGATGCCCTCCCCTAAGTAGGGATCCGTCGAATCCTGCAGGTGCACGTGCACGTGGGCCTCGCTGCTGTTGCCCGAGTTGCCCACACGCCCGAGCGGCTGGCCCGCGGCCACCCGGTGGCCGACGCCGACGGCGACCGAGCCGGGCTGCAGGTGCCCGATGAACAGGTACTCGCCGCGCCCCACCTCCAGGCCGACGTGGTTGCCGAGCCCCGCCAGCCCCCAGCGCCGGGCGCCGATAGCGACGTCCGGCTCGCCGTCGCGCGCGGCGAACACCACGCCCGCCGCCGGCGCGTACACCGGCAGGCCGTAGGCGTAGTAGTCCTCGACCGCGGCGCCGTCCGTCCGGAACGTGCGCCCGTCACGGGTCACCAGCAAATCGTACGCCCAGCGCTGGTCGGGCAGGAACACGTGGTAGTTGACCGGCGCGGTCGACCCGCCCCAGGCCACCGTCACCGGCTCGTCGATGGGCACGCGAAAAGCGACGGCGCTGGGCCGGGCGTCGTAGGACGACGGATACGGGTCGTAGATCGGCAGCGTGGCGACGACGGCAATCAGGCCCGCGTACGCCAGGAGTTGCCAGTGGTTCACGCCGTGCTTCCAGCGGTGGGCCGAGCGCAGCGAGGCGACCAGCAGGCCCGCGGTCAGGACGGCGAGGACGATGGGGCCCGCGTACCAGATCCACAGCGCGAGGTATCCCGGGCGGGCCCGGAGCGTCAGGAGCAGCGCCAGGTGCAGCGCGACCAGCCCCGGTACGAGGCGCACCCACCCGTCGACGGCCCGCCGCTGGGCGGGGTCCGGATACGGCAGCGGGCGCAGCCGCTGGCGCCGCTCGCGAATCCACTCCTCGAGCTGGCGTTCGTACTCATCCGCGGCCATGTCACGGTGACCCGCCGCCCGCCCACCGGGCGCTCAGCGCATCGCGGTCGACCGGCGCGCCGCGCAGATAGACCGCGTGGATGCGCCGCGTGTTGGTGATGTCGTCCAGGGGGTTGGCCTCGAGCACCACGAAGTCGGCGCTCTTGCCGGCTTCGACCGTGCCCGTGTCGTCCAGCTCCAGCAGCTCGGCCGAGTTCCGCGTGGCGGCGACGAGCACCTCGTGCGGCGTCATGCCGGACGCCACCATATCGGCCAGCTCCACGTGCGGGGTCCAGCCCGCGTTGCCGTCCGTGCCGAACGCGATCCGGACGCCCTCCGCGTTGAGCCGCGCAAGGTTGCGGGCCTGGATGCCGAAGCGCTCCTGGAGGTCAGGCCGATCCGTGTACTGGGCCTGCAGCTCCTGCAGCTCGTCGGGGGGAATCGTCTCGCGCAGCCAGCCGAGATCCTCCGCCACGCCCCGATTCGGCAGGTTCGGGACCAGCACGACGTGCGGGCGCTGCCTGAACAGCTCGACGATCTCGTCGTCGACGTCCCTGTCGCGCACGCCGTGCGCGAAGGCGTCGACCCCGGCGCGCAGGAGTCCCTTGGCATCCTCGAGCGTGAACACGTGCGCGGTGACGCGGAGTCCGTGCTGATGGGCCTCGTCGATGATGGCCGCGTACATCTCGGGCGTCAGCTTCTCGTACCGGCCGCCGCGATCGTCGACCCAGATCTTGACCAGGTCGACCTCGAGGGCCGCCAGCTCCCGCACGGCAGCCCGGCCTTCCTCTGCGCTCGTGATCCAGTACGGGATCTCCGAGCGGCCCGGCTCCGGCCGGGTGAGCCCGCGCCCGGCCGTGCGATAGAGCGCTGCGCCGGGAATCGTCTCGGCACGCACCTCGAAGGGCGCGCCGGGCGGGTCCTGGCCGAGGCTCATCGCCACGCTCACGCCGTAGTACGCCTTGCGCCGCAGGTCCTCGACGAGCGCCTCCCGCTCGCGGCTGAGGTGCGTGTGCGTGTCGACGAGCGCCGGGATGACCGTCCGGCCCGTCAGGTCCACGCGCGCCGCGCCGGCCGGAATCTCCACGTCGCCGGACCGGCCGACCGCGGCGAAACGCGTGCCGCGAACCACGAAGGCCGCATCCTCGATCGGCTCGCTGCCGTCGCCGACGATCAGCCGCGCCCCTTCGTACACCGTCACGCCCGCCTGGGCGGCCGCCGGCGGCGTCGCATTCGCCGCCGCGAGCACGACGAGCGCCACCGCTATCGCGCAGTTTCGCACCTTGAACATCTCCACCTCCCTCAACGGCTCGGGTGCTGTACTGTGGTATGAACACGCCGGAAATTCAACCGTTTCCCGAATGAGCTTTCCCGACCTGCGCGCGTTTCTCGACCGGCTGCGGCGCGACGGCGACCTCGTGGAGGTCGCGGCCGCGGTCGACCCGCGCCTTGAGGCGGCGGAGATCCACCGGCGCGTCATTGCCGCCAACGGCCCGGCGCTGCTGTTCACGAACGTGCAGGGCTCGTCCTTCCCGCTGGCCACCAACCTGCTCGGCACGGCCCGCCGCGCGGAGCTGGCGTTCGGTGAACGGCCGTTCCGGCTGATCCGGCGGCTCGTCGAGCTGGTCGAGACCGTGCTGCCGCCGACGCCGGCCAAGCTCTGGGGGGCGCGCGACGTGGGGCTCGAGCTGCTCCGCATCGGGTCGAAACGGGGGGCGCGCGGACCGGTCACGGACGTCGTCACGGACGACGTACGCCTGGACGCCCTGCCGGCGCTGACGACCTGGCCGGACGACGGCGGTCCGTTCATCACGCTGCCGCTGGTCTTCACGGAGCATCCCGACGGCCGCGGTCACAACCTGGGCATGTACCGGCTGCAGATCCACGACCGCCGCACCACCGGCATGCACTGGCAGATCGGCAAGGGCGGGGGCTTTCACTACGCCGTGGCCGAGAGGCGCGGCCACCCGCTGCCGGTCACCGCGTTCCTCGGCGGGCCGCCGGCGCTGATGCTGGCCGCGGTTGCGCCGCTGCCGGAGAACGTGCCCGAACTGGTGCTGGCCTCGCTGATTGCCGGCGAGCGGCTGCGTCTGGTCGAGGGCCCGTGGCCGCATCCCCTGCTGGCGGCGGCCGAGTTCGCGCTCATCGGCGAGGCGCGCCCGCACGAGCGGCGGCCGGAGGGCCCCTTCGGCGACCACTACGGCTACTACTCGCTGCGGCACGACTATCCTGTCCTGCGGGTCGGCAGGGTCGCCCGGCGGCGCGATGCCATCTTCCCGGCCACGGTGGTCGGCAAGCCGCGGCAGGAGGACTTCTTCATCGGCGATCTCCTCCAGGAGCTGCTGTCGCCGCTCTTTCCGCTGGTGATGCCGGCCGTCGAGCGGCTCTGGTCCTACGGCGAGACCGGCTACCACTCCCTCTCCGCGGCCGTGGTCAAGCAGCGCTACGCCCGGGAAGCGATGGCGAGCGCGTTCCGGATACTCGGCGAGGGCCAGCTCTCGCTGACGAAGTTCCTGCTCGTCACGGATCAGCCGGTCGACCTCAAGGACTTTCCGGCCACGCTCGAGCATCTGCTGGCGCGCACGCGTCCGGAAACCGACCTGTACGTCTTCTCCAACCTGTCGATGGACACGCTCGACTACACGGGGCCGGCTGTCAACCTGGGCTCGAAGGGGGTGTGGCTCGGCCTCGGCGATCCGGTGCGGGAGCTGCCGCGCGAGTTCTCGGCCGCCGAGCTGCCGCCTGGGGTCTCGGAGGTCCGCGTGTTCTGCGGCGGTTGCCTGGTCGTCGGGGCACAGGCGGTGGGCCTGGATCCCGAGGCGCCGGCGCGCGTGGCGGCGCACCCGGCGTTCGCGCGCTGGCCCCTGATCGTGCTCACGGACGAACCGCGCCGCGCCGCGAAGAGCCCGATCAACTTCCTGTGGACGACGTTCACGCGCTTCGAGCCGGCGGCCGACATTCACGCGGCCGCGACCCGCGTGGTCCGCAACCATTTGGCCTACACTCCACCGGTCGTGATCGACGCCCGGCTCAAGCCGGGGTTCCCCCGGGAACTGGCGTGCCGCGACGATACCGCCGCGCAGGTCACGCGCCGCTGGCGCGAGTACTTTCCGGCGGGCGGCGTCGAGATGGGAGACAGCCAAGCGGCCCATCTCGACTGATCTCTCTTCCCAACGTGGCATTGGTGGTGGTAGCCTCACCCAAACGAAGGAGACATCTCATGCGCAGCTGGACCAGGAACGTTTCGATCGTCAGCGTGGCAATCGCCGCGGCCGTGGCGAGCGCCGTCATCACCGCCTCCGTGATGCGGCCGGCGGCCCAGGACACCGGGATTGCCCGCACCGCGGACGGCAGGCCCGACTTCAACGGAATCTGGCAGGCACTCAACGAGGCCCATTGGGACCTCGAGGCACACGCCGCCCGGCCCGGGATGGTGACACAGCCGGGCGTGTATCCGTTCGAGTACGCCGAGGTGGCTGCGGCGCCGGTGGTGGCGCTGGGCGCCGCCGGCGGAGTCCCCGCCTCGCTGGGCGTCGTGCAGGGCGATGGGAGGATTCCCTACACCGCGGAAGCGGCCGCGATCAAGGCGGAGAACCAGGCGAACTGGATCGACCGCGACCCCGAGCTGAAGTGCTATCTGCCGGGCGTCCCGCGCGCGATGTACATGCCCTACCCCCTCCAGATCGTCCAGAGCACGAACAAGATTCAGATGGCTTACGCGTTCACCAGCACGGCGCGGACCATTCACCTCGACGAGGTCGAAGGACCGCCCGACGACACCTACATGGGGCATTCGGTCGGCCGCTGGGAAGGCGACACGCTGGTGGTCGACGTGACGCACTTCAACGGCAGGAACTGGTTCGACCGGGCCGGCAACTTCCACAGCATTGAGCTGCGTCTGGAGGAGCGGTTCACGCCGATCTCGTCCGACGCGATCCAGTACGACGTGACGATCACGGATCCGAACACCTTCACGGAGCCGTGGCAGATCTCGATGCCGCTGTACAAGCGCCTGGAACCGAACGCGCAGCTGCTCGAGTACCGCTGCATCGAGTTCGTCGAGGAGTTCCTCTACGGGCATGTGCGCAAGGAGCCGCTGGTCACGCGCTGGGAGGGCGAGACCATGATCGTGGACATCACGCGCAAGGTGCCCGAGGGTAACGCGTTCTACGATTGGTACCGCAAGTAGCGGGAGGATGAAACCATGCGAAGCAAGCTGATTGTCGGAATGCTCGGAGTCGGTCTACTGCTG
Source organism: Vicinamibacterales bacterium (assembly GCA_965217045.1). Lineage (GTDB taxonomy): Bacteria > Acidobacteriota > Vicinamibacteria > Vicinamibacterales > UBA8438 > JAAXGX01. The sequence goes on from OZ244229.1 coordinate 189,523, forward strand.
GCGGCGTTCGCAACGCCGGCCGCGGCGCATCACGCCTTTGCGGCGGAGTTCGACGCCAACAGCCCGGTCAACTTCGAGGGCACGGTCACGAGGATGGAGTGGGTCAACCCCCACGTCTGGATCCATCTCGACGTCGCGCTGCCGAACGGATCGACCGAGAGCTGGGCGTTCGAGGGCGGGACGCCGAACGTGCTGTTCCGCCGCGGCTTCACCAAGGAGTCGCTGCTGCCGGGGACCCAGATTCACGTCGACGGCTATCAGGCCAAGGACGGCACCAACCGCGCCAACGGCCGCGACATCACCTTCCCCGACGGCACGAAGCTGTTCCTCGGCTCGTCCGGCACCGGGGCGCCCTACGAGCTGCGGCCAGAGAACAACGCGCCGCGGGGGGGCGGGCGATGAAACGCCGACTGCTCGAAACGGGCGGCGCGGGGATAGTCCTCGTCGCCGTCATCGTCCTGCTGAAGCTCGCGCCGGCAGCCGGACAGACTCAGGCTGCGGGTGCCGCCTTCACCCCGTGGGGCGACCCCGACCTGCAAGGCCTGTGGACGACGCGCTACGACACGCCCTTGCAGCGGCCGGCGCGCTTCGCGGACAAGGAGTTCTTCACCGACGAGGAGCGGGCCGCGCTGGACATCGAGCGCACGGCCATCCTTGAACGCGACGCGCGGCCGGCGGTGGGCAACCCGCTCAGCTCCGGCGGCGCCTACAACCGGGCGGTCTTTCTGACGCACAAGGAGACCGGTCCCCGCACGTCGCTCATCGTCGATCCGCCGGACGGGCGCCTTCCGCCGCTGACGCCGGAGGCGCAGGAGCGGCGGAAGGCGCTGCGCGAGTACCAGCTCGCCCTGCTGCAGGCCACGGACACCTGCAAGGAGGGCCTGTCCGGATGCGCCGGGGGAACGTACGGACCCGCGTCGCCGCGGCGCGACGAAACGCCCCCGTTGTATCTGACCGTGAACGTGAACCGCGCCAACGGCCCGGAGGACCGGGGCCTCGGCGAGCGCTGCATGCTGGGCCGCCTGCCCGACTTCGGCGGGGCTGCCGGCTTCGTGGTGCAGGTCATCCAGTCGCCCGAAGCGGTGTCGATCTTCTACGACACCGGCCAGGGACAGGGGTGGCAGCGCGTCATCCCGATGGCCGATCGCCCGCACCTGCCGCCGGGCCTCCGCCAGTGGCGCGGCGACTCGCGCGGCCGCTGGGAAGGCGACACGCTGGTGGTCGACGTCAGCAACTTCGGGCCCAAGACCGACTTCTTCGGCGCGCGCGAGAACCTGCATCTCGTCGAGCGCTGGAGGCGTCTCGACGCGGAGACGCTTGAGTACGTGGTGACGATCGAGGATCCGACGACGTGGACGCGGCCGTGGACCGTGGCGCTCCAGTTGGCGCAGCAGGACAACGCGGCAAACCGCATCTACAAGGAACCCCGCTGCCACGAGGGCAACTACGGCATGCCGGGGCTGCTCGCCGGCGCGCGCTTCGACGAGCGCGCGTACGCCGCGGGTCGCGGGCCCCATCCGGCCACCATCTGCTCGGCCGGCTGCGGCGCCGGGCTCGACGAAGCGAACACCGACCCGTTGCGGTAACGGGCAGCGTCAGCCAGCCGTCACGACGGCGCAGGTCCGGCCGGGACCTGCGCCGTTTCCTTTTTGATCCCCACTTCTCGATCCGCAGCTCGCACGCCAATGCAGGTGCCGGTGCTCCAGCACGTCCCGTTCGAGGGCCCGGGCAGCATCGCCGCTTGGCTGGCCGCGCGGCGCGCGGACGTCGGCTGCACGCGGCTGTTCGCCGGCGACCCACTGCCCCGCGCCGACGAGATCGACGCCCTGATCGCGATGGGCGGACCGATGAGCGTCAACGACGAGGCCACGCTGGACTGGCTGCGCCCCGAGAAGCAGCTGGTGCGCGACGCCGTCGCGCGCGGCATCCCGGTACTGGGCGTCTGCCTGGGTGCGCAGTTGATCGCGAGCGCCCTCGGCGCGCGGGTATATCCCGGCGCCGCCCGCGAGATCGGCTGGTTCCCGGTTCACGGGGTGCCGGACGCGGCGCCGGCCTTCCAGCTCCCGCCCGAGTTCCTCGCCTTCCACTGGCACGGCGAGACGTTCGACCTGCCCGCCGGCGCCGTCCGGCTGGCCGGCAGCGCGGCCTGCGAGAACCAGGCGTTCCAGATCGGACGCAACGTCGTCGCGCTGCAGTTCCACCTGGAGACAACGCCCGCCAGCGTGGACGCCCTGATCGAGAACTGCCGGGACGAACTGGTCCCCGGGCCCTACGTCCAGAGCGAGCGCGACCTGCGCGCCGCCGCGGCGGCGCGCTACGCGGCGATCAACCGCTTGATGGAGAGTGTACTCGCCAGGCTCCTCGCGTGAACCGGACCGACCTGTGATGGTGGTATGATCTGCTACCCGCGGGACTCAGGGGAGGGGTAGCATGTTCCACCCTCGTTCAGTCGTCTCCTCTCTGACGATCCTCATGGGGGGCTGTATGGCGGTCATGGCGGCCGCCTCCGGCCGCCCATATGCAGCCAACCCCCAGCAGACGCCTTCGGCGTCATCTCCGGCTTCACCCGTATCGCTTCGTGCGGTTCTCGATACGTACTGTGTCGGTTGTCACAATCAGGAACTCCGCACCGCAGGCCTGACGCTGGACGCGATGGATGCCGTAGGTGTGGGCGGCAGAGCCGAGGTGTGGGAAAAGGTGATCGGAAAGCTGCGGATGGGCACGATGCCTCCGCCCGGTCGACCGCGGCCGGATCAGCCCATCACCGACGCGTTAGTTTCCTGGCTGGAGAACGAACTTGATCAGGCAGCCGTGGCGCGGCCGAACCCAGGCCGAACCGAGTCGTTCCATCGGCTCAATCGGACCGAATACGGGAACGCGATCCGCGACCTGCTAGCGCTCGAGGTTGATGCCACGTCGTTACTGCCCGTCGACCAGGTGACCGACGGGTTCGACAACATCGCGGATGTCCTCTCCGTCTCGCCAGCACTGTTTGACCAGTACTTGTCAGCCGCCCGCAGGCTCAGTCGTCTTGCCGTTGGACTTCCACCGCCCGGACCGATCATCGAAGCGTATCGAGTGCCGCAAAGGATGGCTCAAGACGACCAGAGCAGTGAAGAGGTTCCGTTCGGGTCGCGTGGTGGTGTCGTGGTCCATCACTACTTTCCGGTCGACGGCGAATACGTCCTCAAGATCCGTCTGCGGCGAGAAAGTTTCGACTACATCATCGGTCTCGGGAAGCCGCATCAGATCGACGTCCGCCTGGACGGCACGCGACTGGAGCTGTTCACGGTGGGAGGAGAGAGCCGGGGTAAGCCGGCGCCCGGGGGGTTTGTAGGTAGCGTAGACGGCGACCCGGAATGGGAGCACTACTGGCATCACGCCGACGACCAGCTGGAAATGCGCTTCTCCGCGAGGGCGGGGCTTCGTGCGGTCGGTGTGTCGTTCGTGAGCACACTGACTGACCCTGAGGAGGTACTGCAACCGGTACCGGCGCATTCGACGATCAACAGGGGCCACGGTGTCGAGATGCCGGACGGCAGTCCAGCTGTGGACACTGTCACGATCGATGGGCCCTACAAGGTTTCGGGCCCAGGGAACACACCCAGCCGCAGTAAGGTCTTCGTCTGCCGGCCGGCGCTTGGCGCAGACGAGGAACGCTGCGCCAGGGACATTCTTTCCACGCTCGCAAGGCGTGCGTACCGCCGGCCGGTCACGGCGGGAGACGTTGACACACTGCTCGGCTTCTACAGAGCCGGTCGACGCGAGGGCGACTTCGACGCCGGCGTCCAGTTCGCGCTCGAACGCATCCTCGTCGACCCGAGTTTCCTGCTCCGCGTCGAACGCGATCCACCCGGTGTGGCACCAGGAAGCGTCTATGCCCTGAGCGATCTCGAACTGGCCTCCCGGTTGTCGTTTTTCCTCTGGAGCAGCATCCCCGACGACGAGCTCCTCGACGTGGCTGTCCAAGGAGCGCTCGACGATCCGGTCATTCTGGAGCGACAGGTGCAGCGCCTGTTGGCCGACCCGCGCTCGAAAGCGCTGGTGGATAATTTCTTCGGCCAGTGGCTGCAGCTGCGTGATCTACGGAACGTTACGCCGACTTCGACCCTGTTTCCGGGATTCGACGACAACCTGCGTGAAGCGCTGATGCGGGAGACGAAGCTGTTCCTCGAGAGTCAGTTGCGTGACGATCGAAGCGTGCAGGAGTTGTTGAGCGCGGACTATTCCTTCCTCAACGAGCGGCTAGCCCGCCATTACGAGATACCAAACATCCATGGGAACCGCTTCCGGCGAGTGACGTTCAGCAACCCTGAGCGGCGCGGAGGCCTGCTGGGCCAGGGCAGTCTGCTCACGGTGACGTCGTATCCCAACCGGACCTCGCCGGTGTTGCGGGGCAAATGGGTGCTCGACACCCTTCTCGGCGCACCGCCGCCGCCGCCACCCCCCGACGTGCCGAGCTTGCCGGATCGTGGTGCTGGTGGCCGGCCTGCGTCGGGGCGCGAACGGCTGGAGCAACACCGGGAGAATCCCATCTGCGCAACTTGCCATTCGCAAATGGATCCGTTGGGCTTCGCCTTGGAGAATTTCGATGCCATCGGCGCGTGGCGCACCAGCGACGGGGGCATCCCCATCGATGCGTCTGGAGCCATGCCAGGCGGTGCCTCATTTCAGGGCGTGGCGGGACTGCGGAAAACGTTGCTCGGCTATCGCGAACAATTTGTCGACACCGTGATCGCAAAACTTCTTTCGTACGCGCTCGGCCGCCCCGTCCAGTACTACGACTTTCCGGCGATCCGCAAGGTCAGACGGAACGCGGCTCAAAGTCAATACCGCTGGTCATCCATCATTCTGGGGATCGTCCAGAGTACGCCGTTTCGGATGCGGCAATCCCAGGCTGGGGAATCGACACCGCCGGCAGGATCGGTTGAGGCTCTTCGCTGACTAATCCCGGGGCGCACTTGAAGGAGTTGGCTCATGATCGTCGTGAAGAAGTCACTGTCCAGGCGGACCGTGCTGCGGGGGATGGGCGTCACGCTCGCCTTGCCGCTCCTGGACGCGATGGTGCCGGCCCTTTCGGCGCTGACGAAGACGGCCGCGAGTCCCGTGCACCGTTTTTCCGCCGTGTACGTGCCGAACGGGATAACGATGGAAGCCTGGACGCCGGCAGCGGAGGGAACGGCGTTCGAGTTCACACCGATCCTGAAGCCGCTAGAGCCCTTTCGGGATCGCGTGCTCGTGATATCCGGCCTGAATGGGCCGGCGGGCCAGGATCATTATGGCGCCTCCACCGGGTTTCTCACGGGCGTGGAGGACGGCGGCCGGCCGAGAAGGGGCGAGCCCCAACGGGGGTTGAAGGCTGGCATCTCTGTCGATCAGCTCGCGGCACAGGAATTTGGGCGCCACACGGAGCTGGCGTCATTGGAGCTCGCCATCGATGGCATGGATGAGACGACGGGGAGCGCGTATGCAAACACTATCTCCTGGCGCACTCCCACGCTGCCGCTGCCGATGGAGAACAACCCGCGCCGGGTGTTCGAACGGCTGTTTGGCGACAGTGGAACGACGGACCCGAAAACCCGGGCTGCCCTCCGCAGGCGAGAAAAGAGCATCCTCGATTCGGTGACCCAGGCGGCCGGCAGCCTCGAAAGGGAAGTGGGGCCGAGCGACCGCGTCAAGATCCGGGAGTATCTCGAGGCCGTACGCGACACCGAGCGTCGTATCCAGAACGCCGAGGCGCAAGGCGCGAGGGAGCTGCCCCTGGTGGCGCGGCCGGCAGGCATCCCGCCGACGTTCGAAGAACACGCGAGCTTGTTGTTCGACTTGCAGCTACTGGCGTATCAGTCCGACCTGACCCGCGTCATCACCTTCATGCTCGGCCGCGAATTGAGCGGCCGGACGTACCCTGAACTTGGCGTCCTCGAGGCGCATCATCCGCTGTCGCATCATTCGTACAATCCCACGAAGATCGCAGGAATCACGAAGATCAACACCTTCCACATGTCGCTCTTCGCGAGGTATCTGAAAAAGCTGCAATCAACTCCAGACGGTGACGGCTCCCTGTTCGATCACATGCTGGTCTTGTACGGTTCGGGTATGTCCGACGGCAACTCGCATGACCTCAACAACGTGCCCTTGCTCCTGGCGGGCGGCGCGGCATCTGACCGGAGCCGTCACATAAAGTATGCCGGCGAGCCGACGGCCAACCTGCTCCTCACCATAATGCACAAGCTCAACCTGCCCGTCGAGTCGGTCGGCCGGAGTACCGACAGGCTCGACATCGAAACGCTGCCAGGTGTCTAGCTAGCTAGCAGTCGATGAGCGCGGTGGCTGTCAATCCGTCAGCGGCGGACCGACATCGTCGAGAGGCGAATATGCATGTCAAGCATCTTGTCGGCTGGATGGTGTTGCTGTGGCCGGCCGTCAGCCTCGCCACCGGTCCCGATGAGCAGTTGGTGGAAGCCGCCCGGAACGGGGACACGGCGGTCGTGCGGGCTCTGCTGAAGCAAGGGGTCGACGTGACTACGCCCGAGGGCGATGGCGCGACAGCCCTCCACTGGGCGGCGTATGCAGACGATCCAGAGACCGCGGATCTACTGATTCGCGCCGGCGCCAGCGTCAACGCAACGAACGACCTGGGGGTGACGCCACTCTGGGTGGCCTGTACCAACGGGAGTGCGGGGATGATCGCCAGACTGCTGGAAGCGGGGGCGAACCCGAACATCGCCCCGGCGACCGGCGGCACACCGCTGATGAGGGCGGTCCGCACAGGCAACGCGGACGCGGTCGAATCGCTGCTGACTTCCGGCGCGGCCGTGAACGCAAGCGAGGGTTCCCGAGGGCAGAATGCGCTGATGTGGGCGGTGACGCAGCACCACTCGACAGTCACGCGGATGTTGATCGAGTGGGGCGCGGACCTCGAGGCCCGTACGAAGCTGTCGCGTCAGTTCGTCCTCACATGCTGCCAGGAAAACAATACCGACGGAAATGGTTCTATCTGGATCGAGCAGGGCGGGTTCACGCCATTGCTGTTCGCGGCCCGGCTGGGCGATCTCAACGCGGCCAGGCTCCTGCTGGCGGCGGGAGCGCACGTGGATGTTACCACCCCGGCGGGGACGACGGCGCTCGTTGTGGCAGCCCATAGTGGCCACGGCGCCCTCGCTGCCTTGTTGCTAAAGAACGGTGCAGACCCGAACGCTGCTGACGCCGGTTACACAGCTTTGCATGCTGCGGTCTTGCGAGACGATCTGGACCTCGTCAAGGCGCTCCTGGCTCATGGAGCGAATCCGAATGCTCGTCTCCTGAGGGGCACTCCTGCCCGGCGTGCCGGAGGCGATTTTGCTTTCAACAAACATTGGCTCGGGGCTACGCCGTTTTGGATGGCGGCTGGATTCCACAAGCCCGCTCTCATACAAGTCCTGGCGGCCGGCGGCGCCGATCCCCGGTTGCCAAGGAATGACGGTACGACGCCACTGATGGCGGCGGCGCAGGGGGAGAGCCCACAGGCCCTTTTTCAAGACGCATCACCCGTTTTTCCGCCGGGTGATGAAGCCCCCACGCTCGAAGTCATGCGGATGCTGGTCAAGCTTGGCGCCAACGTCAGCGCGGCCAACGCGGCCGGCGATACGGCCCTTCATCGAGCCTCGTCCAAACGGTTCAATACCGTCGTTCAGTTCCTCGCGGATCACGGCGCCATCCTGAACGCTCAGGACAAACAGGGACGGACGCCCTTGGAGTGCGCGGTCGACCATTGCCATCTCCTGACGAACACGGAAGGCTCGTTCGTCGAGGCCGACTTCCGGGCCCTCGCAGACGGCAGCTCCAACAGTACGACAGACCTGCTGCTCCAATTGGGCGCGACAGAGTGACAGACACAGCACGTCCCGTGATCCTCACGGCTATTTCGAGCTGAGCCCCGCCCGGGAACTCCGTCATGCCTCGTCCTCGGGCGGGACCGGCAGCCCGTTGTCACGAACGATCACCTATCAGCCTATTTCGATGCCTGTGCCGAAGCTTCTGCCGCGGCCTGCTCGGCGCGGGCGCCAGCGAGGATGTTGTAGAGACCATAGTTGCCTTCGTGACAGGCATACTCGTACAACGGCTGGTCGTTCCACTGCATGGGAATTTCGTAGGTCCAGGGTCTGGTCCACACGGTGGGATCGTCGACCGTCGCTTCGTACATCAGTGTCTGAGGAGACGTACGTGTGAAGCGCTCGGTCAGCCGTAGGTGTGCATCGGTCTGTCCCGAGGCGAAGCTCGTCTCGCGGAGGAAGTTGGTCGTCTCGACGACGAGCGTGTCGCCGTCCCAGTGGCCACGCGATTCACCCGTCCACTGCGGGAGGTCGGCATACGCACGACCGTCCAGCGGGATGATGCGAAAGTTGTGGTTCATCTCGTTGAGCAGCGCCACGTATTCTGGCGTCTGAAACAACTGCACGTTCTGGTTGTACCCGCCGGGAGTCATCGGCGGCCCGGAGTTGAACCCCGTGATGCAGCGCAGCTGCAAGGCGTTCGGGCCCAAGTCCTCGACAAAGCCGCCGGGCGTGGGTGCGTGGCGGTTGACGCCCCTACGCGCCCGATCCACTGCGGCCTTCCGCTTCATGCCCGCCTGCGTCATGGACGGAATTCGCCCATCGGCCGGATCCACGATCAGCGAGGTGCGCCGCGTCTCAACGGGCGCCGTCCCCCCGTCCAGCCAGAAATTGTTGTAGAAACCTGGCTGTCCATCCTCCCCCCGGTCTACGTTGGCGCCGGCCTGCGTTCGCTGCGCGGCCCGGGTCCACAGCTCCGCATTCCGGTCAATGGCCTCTTGTTCGAGCTTCGCTGCCTCTTCCTCTGTCAAGAACGGTTTGTCTGCCAGCGCTGCGGGACGTTCCAGGGGCGTGAGGGAACGGAAGTCCCAGACTCCCTGCAGATCGGGCGCACCCCACGGCGTACGGGGTGCCTCTGTTGACTGCGCCGCTGCGAACATTGGCGTCAGCGCCACGACCGCGATCACCGCACACAGCACGACGAGACATCGATGGCTCATCTTCCCCTCCTCCCAAGTGCTCCCTGACTTACTGCCTGGTACACGTATGATGGACCTGGATCACAATGAGTGCAAGGACGCTCTGCCTGGATGACCACAGGATAATCGGCGGGTGGGAATCCTGATTGGCGGGGCTGCTCGCCTGAACGGAGACGCGGCATGATGGAGGGCGCCCTGGCAGTGGGCGCCCCCACGGCTTGCGGAAGCGCGGATCTACTTCCCAGCCTCCCCCGCTTCTCTCAACGCGCCGGCCAGGATGTTCACGAGGCCGTAGTTGCCCTCGTGACAGGCATACTCGTAGACTGCCGCATCGCTCCTCCGCATGGGAATCGCATAGGTCCACGGGCGCACCCAGGTCGTCTCGTCCTCGACCGTCGCCTCGTAGAGGAGCGTGTCGGCGTCGATCCGCGTGAAGCGCTCGATCAGGTGGATGTTCGGGCCGGAGCCGCCCAGCCGGCCGACGCTCCCCGCGTAGCGCCCGAAGGCCGTCTCGCGCAGGAAGTTGGTGGTCTCGACCACCAGCGTGTCGCCGTCCCAGCGGCCGCGCGAGTCGCCCAGCCACTGGCGTAGGTGCTGTGGAAGGTGTGGCCGGCCGTCGAGCGGGACCATCCGGACCGCCGGCCCCATCTCGTTGAAGATCGCCACGTAGCCCGGAATCTGGAACAGCTGGACGTTGTTGTTGTAGGCGGCGGGATACATCGGCGGACCCGAGTTGAACCCCACGATGCAGCGCACGCTCACCGGCACGTCCTCGACCCAGGCCCCGGGGCGCGGCACATCGTCGCCCACGCCCTCGCGCGCCACGGCCAGCACCTCCTGCCGCCGCTTCGCCTCGGGCGCCAGGTCGGGGATTCTGCCGTCCGGCGGATCGACGATCAGCGACGTGCGGCGGGTGCCGATGATGTTGGTCCCGAAGTCCATCCAGAACTGGTTGTACGTACCGGGATCACCCGCGCGGGGTGGCCGATCGACCTGGCTCTCGACCGCCTGCTGCTCCAGGTCGGCCGCCTCCTCGGCCGTGAGGAACTCGCGTCCGTCGAGCTCCTCCGGCCGCTCCATCGGCGTCACCGTGCGGTAGTCCCAGACGCCCTGCAGATCCGGATCGCCCCAGGCCGTGCGCAGCGGGCTCTCCTGCTGGCCCGCGACCGGCCGCGGCCCCAGCCACGTCACGGCGACGGTGATCGCCAGGACACCTATCGACGCAAGAGGTCGACGATGCATCGCACTCCTCCTCATCCGGGCGACCGCCCCGCCTGCCACAGGCCGCTGCGAGCCGCGATCAGTTCCCGCCCTCGGCGGTAGCCCGCGCCTCGTCCGCACGCGCACCCGAGAGGATGCCCTCCATGCCGATGTTGCCCTCGTGGCAGGCGTACTCGAAGAGCGCGTCGTCGGTGCGCTTCCACTCCAGCAGGGCCGTCCAGGACGATTCCCAGACCGTCGGATCGATGGCGGTGAACTCGTAGTGGATATCGTCCGGGCCGACCCGCGTGAAGCGCTCGATGAGACGCAGGTTCTCGCTCGAGCCCCGGAAGTTGCTCTGCGGCGAGAAGTGCGTGGTCTCGACGACGAGCGTGTCGCCTTCCCAGCGGCCGACCGAGTTGCCGTGCCACTGGTCGATGTCGTGGTCGATGTGCGGACGCCCGTCGATCGGGATGATCCGCGTCGTGTGGATCATCTCCTGCTCGATCACGACGTGGTCGGCGGTCTGCAGGATGTGGTAGTAGCTGTTGTAGCCGGCCAGCAGGTTCGGCAGCCCGAACGTGATGCACCGCTCGCTCAGCCCGCGGTCCTCGGTCCACGCGGCCGGGCGCCCGCGATTGGCGCGGGCCGCTTCCGACGCCCGCTGCGCTGCGGTGGTCGGCCGCGGCAGCCGGCCGTTTGGCGGATCGGTGATGAGCGACGTCCGGTTGTTGAAGTCGCGCTCGACCAGCCAGAACTGGTTGTAGTTGCCGGTCCCGCCGTCCGACGAGGTGAAGGTCTCGGGAGCGGTCAGCGCCACGTTGAAGAACTGGTCGCCGAAGGCCGCGTCCCCCGCGTCCAGGGCGAACAGCTCCTCCGCCGTCGTCTGGACCTGCGAGAGCTCCTCGTCGGTCAGCGCCGCGCGGTTGCCCAGCGACTCGGGCCGCTCCAGCGGAGTGACGGCGTTGTTGCCCCAGATGCCCTGCAGGTCGGGATGACCGTGCTCGGTGCGCGGGACGGTCCAACCGGACGACTGGCCGAGCGCGGCGGCCGGCAGCAGCGTCACGGCGAGCAGAGCGCACAGCGCGGTGACGGCGTGGAAGTGACGGATCCTCATTTTGAAACCTCCTCAGCGAGTCGAGAATTGTGTAACGTCAGAATATCACGAGCTTCGGACCGCGATTTCGGCTTTGGCGAGCAGACCAGGGAGGCGAACGATGCCCTACGGATGGAGACGCAGCACCCTGTTGCCGTGTGCCCTGATGGCGGCGGCCCTGTGCATTGGAGCCGCCGGCGCAGGCCAGCTGCCGCAGACCCAGCGGCGCGTCGTCACTGGCGACTCGACGCGGCTCCCCACGGACGACGTCGCCCTGCTGCGGATCCGCTTCGAGGCGGGCGCGCGTACGCACTGGCACGTCCACGCGAATCCGCAGATCTACCTGGTGGAAGCCGGCCGCGGACGCATCCAGGTGCGCGGCGAGCCGCCGCGCGACGTCGAGGCGGGCGAGCCGGTGCTCCTGCCCGCGAACGTCCCCCACTGGCACGGGGCCTCTGCCGATGCCGCCGCGACCTGCCTGCACGCCTACCCCGGCGGCGTGGCCATCACGATGCTCGAGGAGGTGACGGAGGCCGAGTACCTCGGCCCGGCGGCACCCCCACGCTGACCCGCCCACGGACGCAACCGCTCCGACCGACTCGGGCCGTGACTGCCCGCCGCAGCTCGCCGGGCCGGGAGCCGCGCCCGCACTTGCCGGACCGCCCGGCGCACCATGCACCTGATCGCGCCGGGATGCGGGATTGGCCACGCCCGTCCGTGCTGGTCACGGGACCGAGAGCCAGGGCACGTCGAGCCGTGTTCACCGCCCGCGCGCCGCCCGCTCCGCGACGCGCGCCCCGGCTAGCACGTTGGTCATGGCGTAGTTGCCCTCGTGGCAGGCCGCCTCGAAGATCTGGTTCTTCCCGTTGTCCTGCAGCGTGAGCGTCATCTCGAACGTCCACGGCCGCGTGAACACCGTCGGGTCCTCGACCGTCACGCGGTAGAGGATCAGATCGGCCGCGGTCCGCGTGAACCGCTCCGTGAGCTGCAGGTTCTCGCCGGACCCCTGGAACGAGGTTTCGTCCGTGAAGTTCGTGGTGCGGACGACCAGGGTCTCGCCCTCCCACCGCCCGCGCGCGGCCCCGAGCCATTGCCGGACGTGCGGCGGCGGCGCAGGCCGCCCGTCGAGCGGGATGTGACGGTAGGCGCCGCCATGGTGTCCGGACTCGAAGTAGATCGACACCCAGCCTGGCGACTGGGTGATGCGGCTGAACGCGCAGAGCGCCCCGATGCAGGGTACGGTCATGCCGCGGCAGCGGTCCTGGGGCCGATCCTCCGGGTTGTCGCTGCCCCCCCCTGGACCGATCTCCGATACCCGGCCGTACACCCGCCGGAACTCCCGCTCGGCATCGACGCGCCGCTGCCCCTCGGGCGTCAAGGGAGGCCGCCGGCCGTCGGCCGGATCCACGATCAGCGACGTGCGCCGCGTGCGGACCACGGTCCGCCCGTAGGTCGAGCTCCAGATGTTGTTGTACGCGTCTGCCACGTCGAGCAGCGAGCCCTCCTCGGCGCGGACGTCCCGGCCGCGGTCGTCGAGCGCCCGCCGCTCGAGCACGGCCACCTCCTCGTCGGTCAGGAATTCCCGCCCGGCGTACTCGGCGGGCCGCTCGAGCGGCGTCTGCGTCTTGCTGCTCCAGATGCCCTGGAGGTCGGGGTCGCCCCACGGCGTCCGCGGCGCGGCCCGGTCCGGTGCCTGACCCTGGGCAGCGAGGAGCCCGCCCGCGCTGACGAGCGCGAAAGCAATCGCGACGAAGGAAGCTCGCTGTCGCATCGTGAACCGTCCTTTCCGCTGCGGCGGGTGGCCGCGCCCGTCCCGCACTACTCAGGCAACGTTACCTCGCAAGTCATTCACAAGAGTAGCCTACTGCCATCAGGCCGACCACGATGCCCTCGTTGCTTCGTGGCTTCTATCCACGCGCGTATCCCCCTTCGTTTTCCCAGGATTCCATGTCCTCGTCAGTGCCGGTCGTGGTCGTCGTCTCTTCCGCGTCCGCTTGGCGTGGGGGCTCGGCCAGACCAGTGGCGTCCCGGATTTCTTCCTCGTTGAGCGATTCGGCCTTGAGGAGAGCGTGGGCGAGTGCGTCCAGCTTGTCGCGGTGCTCGGCCAACCGTCGGTCCGCGTCACGCTGACATTCCTCGACAATGCGGAGAACCTCGGCGTCGATCAGCTCAGCGGTGGCCTCGCTGTACGGCTGGTGCTGGAAGGCCGCTGGCAAGCCGTCGCCCTGGGGCGCGACAAAGCTGATCGGGCCGAGCGTCTCACTCATCCCCCACCGCAACACCATGTGACGAGCGATCTCCGTCACCTGCTGGAGGTCATTCTCGGCGCCGGTCGTGAGCACGCCATAGACGATCTTCTCGGCCGCACGGCCGCCGAGCGCGCAAATGATGCGCGCCCGCAGATAGTCCTCGGCATAGCTCGTTCGGTCATCGACGGGGAGCTGATACGTCGCGCCCAGCGCCATGCCGCGTGGCACGATTGAGACACGGTGCACCGGGTCGCTGGCCGGTACCACCAGCGCGAGCAGCGCGTGTCCCGCCTCGTGGTAGGCGGTGCGCTCCCGGTCTGCCGGATTGAGCAGAATATTTCGAGCCGGCCCCAAGGTGATCTTCTGAAGCGCCTCCGCGAACGCCTCGGCACCGACCGCACTTGCCCCCTGGCGGGCCGCCAGCAGAGCCGCCTCGTTGACGAGGTTACGCAGTTCGGCACCCACCAGCCCTGGCGTCTCGGCGGCAAGCCGCTCGAGCGAGACGTCCGGCGCCAGGGGCACGGTCTTGGTGTGCACCTTCAGAATCGCGGCGCGGCCGGCGCGATCGGGACGCTGGACCACGACGCGGCGATCGAAGCGCCCCGGCCGCAAGAGCGCCTGATCGAGCACGTCGGCGCGATTCGTGGCGGCCAGGACGATGACTCCTTCACGGGAGTCGAAGCCGTCCATCTCGGTCAGGATCTGGTTCAAGGTCTGCTCGCGCTCGTCATTGCCGCCGAGCTGGGCGTCGGTACCACGCGTGCGGCCGATGGCGTCCAGCTCGTCGATGAAGATGATCGCGGGCGGGGCGGCCCGCGCCTGCTTGAACAAGTCCCGCACTCGGGAGGCGCCAACGCCCACGATCATCTCGATAAACTCGGACGCGCTGAGGCTGAAGAAGGGGACACCCGCCTGCCCCGCGACCGCGCGTGCCAGCAGCGTCTTGCCGGTTCCGGGCGCACCGATCAGCAGCACCCCCTTGGGCACGGAGCCACCGAGCCGCTGGTACTTGGCAGGGTTCTTCAGGAAGTCGACGATTTCGATCAGCTCAGCCTCGGCCTCGTCGATGCCCGCGACGTCGTCGAACGTGACCGTCGGCGACTCCTCGCTATACCGCTTGGCGCGGCTACGCCCGAGGCCGAACAGCCCACCACCAGCCGACGCGGCCGCGCGGCGAGTGAGCAGGACAAAGGCGCCGATCAGCAGCAGGGTGGGACCAAAGCCGACCAATAGAGTGAACCAGGAGGACGTGTTCTCCTCGACGGCCTGGATGACCACACCCTGCTCTTCGAGGCGCCGCTCAAGATTCTGATCCGCGAAGCTCGGCCGCTGCGTCGTGAACGCCAGCAAGGTGCGCGCCTCCGGCTGGTCGCCGGGAGGGGACGCCGGTGGAGTGGCGGTTCGCTCCTGCGAGGTCAGGGGCCGATAGATGACCGGCGCCTTGAAGGTGCCGTGAATCGAATCGCCCACACTGGTTACGTCCGCAACATTGCCCGCCTCGACCTGCGCCTTGAAAAAGGTATAGGGAATGGTGATCGAGGCTGGTGTCGGGAAGAACACCTGCGCCAGGATGTAGTTGACGATCATGAGCACGAGGAAGATCATCCACCATGGCTGCGGCCGCCAGGACTCCCAGACTGTCGAGGGCGTGGGCCGACCCTTGGCGGGAGGGGTCGCTGCTCCGTCAGGTGGTACATTCGTCATGGTCGTGTGCTCTCCGCGTGGCGCCCACGCCTACGCCACACGCGCCGTCTACCATCGGTTAACCTGGGAGTTGGACGGGCCGCGCCTCGATAGCGTACGCAATCCCAGGATAACGCCGTGTGGGGCTCGCCGCGCTGGCCCGCGCGGGACCTGGCGACGTTGATGCGGGCGGACTCGGGGCTGTCCGTCAAGTTTCACGCGCTGCAGGAAAGCCGGTCCGGCGAGCAGCGCGCGATCTGCCTGGCGTGGCTCGACGGCGCGGCGGATCGTCGGTCGACCTGAAGCCAGCGGCGCGGTCCGCGGTCCGGCAGAGCGGCGCCGCGGCGCTGCTGGCGCCGTGGGACGGGCCGCGAGCTCCAACGCGTGACACGGCCACGATAGGTCCTCTCCTTTGGGGGAAAATCGCGATACATTAGCCTAGCACTCATCGCGACGAAGGGAACCATGGTCGAGACCCCCGAGCGGTCGCGCACCGGCGCTTGGCGCCGGCTGGCGATCCATTCGCCCAACGTCCGCATCTGCCACTGGATCAACGTCATCGCCAGCGGCTACCTGCTGCTCAGCGGCATCCACATCTTGCTCGACTTTCCGGAGCTGTACTGGGGCCATACCGGCTACCAGGGCCATCCGGCCATCTTCAAGCTCTCGGACTGGGGCCTCTCCTGGGACGAGGCGGGCGAGCTGGGGAACCGGATGTGGGGCCGCAACTACCACTTCACGTTCGCCTGGGTGTTCCTGATCAACGGCCTGGTCTACGCCGGCTGGAATCTCGCGACGGGACACTTCGGACGCGACCTGCTGCCGGGGCGGGGCGATCTCACGCTGCAGCACCTGCGGGACGAGCTGCGCGAGCACCTGCGCTGGCCGCGGCGGGCGCTCGAGTCCACGGTCCGTTACGGCACGTTGCAGAAGCTCTCGTACCTGCTGCTCATCTTCGTCTACGTGCCGCTCATGGTGCTGACCGGGCTGGCGCAGGCGCCCGGCATCACCGCCGCCGCGCCCTGGCTGCTCGACATGTTCGGCGGCCGGCAGACGGCGCGCTCGCTGCACACGTTCGGCACCGTCCTGCTGGTCCTGTTCGTTATCGTGCACCTGCTCGAGGTGGCGGCAGCGGGCGTCGTCAACCGCGTGCGTTCGATGATCACGGGGAACCTCCGGGTTCCCGAGGGG
Source organism: Vicinamibacterales bacterium (assembly GCA_965217045.1). GTDB lineage: Bacteria > Acidobacteriota > Vicinamibacteria > Vicinamibacterales > UBA8438 > JAAXGX01. Next base: position 205,952 of record OZ244229.1, read on the forward strand.
GAACAATGAGCCAGTTCATCTCGCGCCGGACGTTGCTGCGGGGCCTCCCCGGGCTGGGCGGCCTGCTCCTGACGGGCTGCGCCCGCGAGGCCTTCGCGCCACCGCAGCTCAGAGGCGGGCTCGTCGGCATGGCCGACGTGCTGACCATGGGCACGAACCGCCTCCTGCAGACGAACCAGCCGCTGGCGCGCGAGTACCAACGGAGTGACATCTCGCACCCGTTCCCCACCTGGGCCCAGACCAACCCCCCGCAGGCGGAGTATCAGCGGCTGCGGCGCGGCGGATTCGAGGAGTGGCGCCTGCAAGTGTTCGGCCTCGTCGAACGGCCCGTGTCACTATCGCTGGACGACATCAAGCGCCTGCCGGCCCGCACGCAGATCACGGCGCACGTCTGCGAGCAGGGCTGGTCGGCAATCGGCGAGTGGACGGGCCCGCAACTCCAGCGGGTCATCGAGGAGGCGGGCGGTCCGCAGCCGAGCGCGCGCTACGTGGTGTTCAAGACGTGGGACGGCTGGTACGAGAGCATCGACATGTTCGAGGTCGCGCACCCGCAGACGATTCTCGCCTACCGCCTGAACGGCGAGGACCTGCCCATGGGCAACGGCGCGCCCCTGCGGCTCCGGGTCGAGCGGCAGTGCGGCTACAAGAACGTGAAGTTCCTCAAGTCGATCGAGCTCGTCGAGTCCCTGGCCGGCTTCGGCAAGGGCGGCGGCGGGATCAGCGCCGACTACGGATTCCACTGGTTCGCGGGCGTCTGACGCGGCGTGCTTCGCGCGCGACACCCGGCCGACTGTGCCCCGCCGGCGGCTCAGTTGTCGAAGACGTACTTGACCGTGAATGTCAGCGTCCAGGAGCGCGCGCCGGCGAACGTGTCGTGGTGCTCGAAGTCCGGGTCCAGCGCCTGACCGGGGTGCAGGTCGTATCCGCCGCTGGTTTCGATATCGCCCAGCATTGAGTAGGTCAGCTTCAGCCCCAGCCAGGTCCTGTCGACAATGCGGAAGTCGGCGCCCGCATGCAGGTGCCCGGCCAGAATTGTGTCGGACAGGTCGTCGTCCAGGCTGGCGTTGTAGAACGACAGAGGCGGATCGTAGACGTCGCCATTGACGGCCGTGTCCATGTACATGTCGGAGAAACGCACCCCGGCCACCGTGACGAACGCAGGTCCCACCCCGGCGCCCACGTACGGCGCGAACACGGACCCGGCAGGAAAATCGTAGTATGCGTTGACCGTCAGCATGCGCACGGCCAAGTGGTCGATCGACGACCGGGTGTCGGACGTGACCGTGCTGTCGACCCGATCATCCATGGCCACCCCGTCGTAGTTGGTGACGCTGAGGAACATCTGATCGAGGTCGTTCCACTTCTGCCCGAACGACAGCTCCACGCGCGCACGATTGGCGATCAGGCCGGTCGAGAGCTCGAACACGGGTCCGCTGGCCGCGGCGATGTCGTAACGCCACCGGTACCCGGACATCTCGGGTCGGGGGTCCTGGTCGAAGCACGCGTCGGTCGGATAGCAGAGCGGATCTCGATTCCAGCCGCTCTGCGCGATGTTCGCTGCCCAACTGGCCCCGATGCCGCCGCCGACGTACCAGCCCGAGCGCGGCTCCTCGGCTGCGCTCTGGGCCGACACCCCGGAGGCCGACGACAGCACCAGGATGCCGGCGGCTGACGCGATGAACGATGCGAGACGCATGAATATCTCCTGCGTACGATTCTGCCATGTGACGGCGGTCGCCGTCAGTGACGCCGTACGCAGCTCACCTCGTCCCTTGCGGGACAGTCCCACATCGTGACGGGCTGGACGCCGTTGTCCTGGTGCTAGAATCCGCGCTTCCGCCCACGGATGCCGCGGCGGCTGCCTTTCGGCTTGGCGGGTCGGAACCGCGGCCCGTCGTCGAGGAACGGCGGCGGGCCGAAGTCGCCGGCCGGCCGCGGCGCGCGCTCGCGCGCCTCGTTGACCTTCAGCATGCGACCCTGCAGCTCGGTGCCGTCGAACTTTGAGATGGCCGCCGCAACGACCGCCGCGTCACTGAACTCCACGAAGGCGAACCCCCGCGGCTGGCCGGTCGCCCGGTCGACGGGCAGGAACACCTCGCTGACGTCGCCCACCTGCGCGAACAGCTTCTCGAGCTCCGCCTGCGTCGTGCTGAAGTTGAGATTGCCGACAAACACCTTTGCAGAAATGACGTCCTCCTTTTGTGTCTACGCGTTGTGCCTACGCCTCGGGCACCTGCAGATCAGGCATCGGTGGAGCGCTGAAGAGGTACCGCGTGGGCTTGGCCAACCACCTGGCCCACAGGGTGGCCCGCGACATCCGGGCGCTGTCGGTCGCGGCGCCCGTGCCGGCGTACATCTGGCGGAAGAGCTTCGACATCAGCACGAACAGCAGGCGCTCGCGCAGCGTCCTCAGCCATCCGGCGCGCTGCCAGATCGACCGCAGGCTGTAGAATCGATCCCACGCCCTCTTCGTTCCCAACCGAATCGCTTCGGCCGACATCGCCCGGTGCGCAAGGTAGAGCTTGGGGCGACGGGCCGCCGGAATCAGCCAGTAACGCGTCAAGGGCACGTCGTCCACGTACGCCATATCCTGCTCCATCTCCGACTCCCACCGCTGGAAATCGACGGTGCCGGGAAACGGCGTCAGCATGACGAACTGCGCGAACGCGACCCCGGCGCGCTGCGCGACCTGCGCGGTCGCCTCGAACGTCTCCGGCCGGTCGCTGGGCAACCCGAAAATGAACGAACCGAGCAGATGCACCCCGTGCTCGCCAAATCGCCGCAGGCGCGCGACCAGCTCGTCGCCCGCCAGGTTGAAGTCCTTGTAGACGTCCTTCAGCCCCTCTTCGGTCACGGACTCGATGCCGACGCACACCCCCTTGATGCGCGCCTTGTTCATCGCTTCGAGAAACGCCGGATCCTCCGCGGCCTCCATCGTAATTTGCGTGTAGAACCAGGTGTCGTCCGGCAGTGCCGCGAGCCGCGCCATCAAGTCGAAACGCTCCGCCCGAATCGCTTCGAGCTCGTGCAGGCGGCCTGGATCGCTCCGGCGAGCCGCCGTCGCCAGGTCGTTGAGGGTGACCGGGTAGAAGTTGTCGTCGGCCAGTGCGATGAAGCGGAATCCCGTGCGGCGCAACTGCACGATCTCCTCGATGACGACGTCCACGTTGCTCTGACGCGGGCGCTGGCCGTCGGTGCGCCAGACCGAGCAGAACGAACAGTGCTTCGGACATCCGCGAACCGTCTGGACGGAAGCCCACATGTATCTATCGGGCGGCATGAGGTCCCACCGCGCGCGCTGGAGCGACGCCCCCTCGACATGCCCGCCCTCGTAGAGCGGCTGCAGGGCGCCCCGCGCGTGGTCGTTGAGCACCGTGCCCCAGACACGGTCGCCGTCGCCCCGCACGACGGCGTGCGCCCCGCCCAGCGTCCGGGCCTCGTCGGGATAGAGGGACGCGTGCACGCCGCCGAAGACCACGCGGGCGCCGCATTCGCGGGCCATCCTGCCCACTTCGTAGCCGCGCAACACGTTCAGGGTGTGTATGCCGATACCGACGACGTCGCCCGGCTCGAGCTGATCGAAGTCGAACCGCTCGAGCGTCTCGTCCGTCAGCGCCGGAGCGCCCCACTCCGGCGGCGTGGCTCCCGCCAGCACGTACAGCCAGCGCGGCGTGATGATGGCTGTACCGAACGACACGTCACTGGGATTGACGAGATGGTCACGCACATGCGCCTCCGGATCGCGGGGATCACCTGTAAGAGGAAGGGCGAGGGGTACGGCTCGTCGGTCTCGAACCGGGTGAACGCGCGGCCCAGAAAAAATATACTAGGGGACAACCTACATGGAAGACGGTGCGGCTGACAAGTGCTCGGGCGCACCTCCCACCCTCCCCGCAGCCCGTCGACGCTATACTACTGCACGCTTCGGACCCACGAAAGGAAGTCGACATGACCAGACGGTTCCCCGCAGGTCTCGCGCTGGCGGCGGTGCTGGCGCTCGCGGCGATGCCCCACCCGGCCGGCGCCCAGCTGAACGGGACGGCGGCGTGGACCGCATTCGTCGCCAACGACTACCAGGTCGTGCCCAACGTCACGTATCTGACCGCGGCCGGCCGCGAGAACCGCGTCGACCTCTACCTGCCGGCGAACGCGTCCGGCCCGACGCCGGTGATCATGTACATCCACGGCGGCGGCTGGCGGCAGGGCAGCAAGGAATCGTACGTGCTCCGCATACTGCCGTACCTGGAGATGGGCTGGGCGGTGGTCAACGTGCAGTACCGCCTCTCGCAGGCGTCGCAGGCGCCGGCGGCGGTCGAGGACTGCCTGTGCGCCCTGCGCTGGATCATCCGCAACGCGGACGAGCACAACTTCGACACGGATCGCATCGTCGTGAGCGGCCAGTCGGCCGGAGGGCACCTGACGCTCGCGACCGGGATGACCCCGGCCTCAGCCGGGCTCGACCGCCGCTGCCCCGGCACGGAGGAGCTGCGCGTGGCCGCGATGATCAACTGGTACGGCGTGACCGACGTGGCGGACCTGCTCGAGGGTCCCAACATGACGTCGTGGGGCGTGTCGTGGCTCGGCAGCCGCACCGACCGCAAGGAGCTGGCCGCGCGCGTCTCGCCGCTCACCTACGTGCGCGACGGGCTGCCGCCGATCTTCAGCGTGCACGGGACCGCCGACCGCGCGGTGCCCTACGACCACGCCGTCCGGCTGCATGCCGCGCTCGACGAGGCGGGCGTCCCGAACGAGCTACACACGGTGCCCGGCGGCGGGCACGGCCGGTTCACGCGCGAGGAGATGCTGGAGATCTTCGGCAAGATCCACCGCTTCCTGGCGGCGCACGGGTTGTCGGCCCGGGCGTCCGCCACGGGACAGCAGTAGCCGCGTCACGCGGTGACGACGGCGGTCGGGCCGCGCGGTCGAGCTTGGCCTGCCTACGGCTCGACCGCCACGGTCACGAGGGCGTCCGTGTGGTGCTCCTCGCTGGAGCCCCCCATGTTGACGTGCTCGTCGACCCGCAGCCGTAGCTCGTAGGTCCCGGACGCACTGAACGTCGCCGTGGTGGCGAGCGCCTCCGGCGTGCTGAACGTCACGCGGCCGGTGGCCGGCCCGCGGTTCTTGCTCCAGCGCACCGCCAACTCCCCGCGCTCGGCGTTCGCGGGGGATGCCGAGGCGGCCAGCGCCAGCGGCCGGCCCACCCGCGCCGTCACCGGCTCGCGGGGCACCCCGCCCACGGTCGGCGCCTGCGGCCCGCCGGGATCCCCGATCTCGTAGATCGTCTTCAGGCTGCCCGTGGTCTGCTCCCGGTGGCCGGTGCCGGGCACCCCCAGCGCCCAGATCACCTCGTCGTCCCAGCCCGGCAGAACGGTCACGCGGAACACGTACCACTGCCGGAGGGGCAGAAAGTTCGTCGGCTGGCCCCGGTCGTCCGGCGCGGGCCGGACCTGGTTGTCCGGGCCGATGGGAATCGGCGTCTCGCTGCTGTTGCGGTTGAAGTACCCGAAGAACAGGGTGAACGAGCCGTCCGGATTCCTGAGCCAGCCGTCGAAGACGGGACTGATCGTCTTGAGGTCCGGCCGAATGAGCTCCTGCGCCGGGGACGGCGCCGGCAACCACAGCAGAGCCGCGGCGGCGCAGGCCGCGAGCACGCGTCGCGTCGGCATGGCTGACAGCGGCATGGTCGCCAGCCGCGCTACGGCAGATTCGCGGCGCTTGCCGACGCGATCTGCCGGTACTCCGCGTCGGTCAGGAAGAGCCAGTCGGTGTGGGCGATCGCCATCTCGTCGATCGTCCGCGACCCCGATCCGGTCCACATGGTCGGATCCGGGTTGTTGCGATTCCCGGCCGAGTTGTCGTGGTACGAGGTCATGTGCATCACGGTCCCGGCCGGGAAGGCGGGCGGATTCTTGTACGAGTAGGTCAACTGCCAGTTGACGTCGTAGCGCGGCACGGACGTCAGCAGCTCGACCCGGCCGTCGGGCAGCACCGCCTCCAGCGACATCGCCTGGCCGCGATAGTGCATGTGCGGGCGGAAGTGGATCATCTGCGCTGGCTGCGGCAGCGTCCAGTAGCCGTCGTGGCGCACGTCGCGGGTCCCGGCGGGAATGTCCAGGTTGCGCGCCGTGATGAACCGGCTCACCAGCGCCTTCTCCGGCACCTCGCCGCGCGGATAGAAGCGGAAGGCGATGCTCGTGCGGTCGCGTGCCTCCTCCCCCACGGGGTGGTAGTGGATGTTGAAGCGGATCACGGCGCCGGCGCGCAGCAGCCGGCCGGTCTCCTCGGGATAGACGTCGCCGCTGTTCCCGATGGAGGTCTCCTTGAGCCACATCTCGCCCGGCAGGGCCACGTTCCTGAAGCCCGCCAGCCCGTTCGCGCCAGCCGCTGTCGGCTCCTGGACGGCGAAGGTGTTGACGTGGTGCACCACGCGGCGATCGCCGGGATGGACCTCGACGGCCCGAACGTAGCGATCCTCGGTCAGCCCGGTAGGGGCGTAGATGTTGAAGTAGGTGTCCGGGCCCTGCGCCGCCACGACCATCTCCTCCGCCATCGTCACGATCAGGTCGGGCGTCCCGATAGACCACTCGTCGGCGGCGGCAAACGTTGCGGGCGGCGGCAGATCCGCCAAATCGCCCCGTGGCGCGCCGGCGTCGACCCATGCCACGATCGTGGCTATCTCCGCGTCGGTCAGCGAACGGTCGTTGATGTACTCGCGAATGCCTACCGTGCGGTCGAGGTGCCAGGGCGGCATCTCGCGGCGCGCCACGCGCTCGCGGATGGCGCGTGCCCACGGCCGCGTCTCCTCGTACGTCAGCAGCGCCATCGGCGCCATCTGCCCCGGCCGGTGGCAAACCTGACACGAACGCTGCAGTATGGGCGCCACGTCCCTCGTGAAGGTGACGCCGGCGGCATCCTCGCCGGCAGATTGGGCGCCTGCCGCGGGCGTCGCAAGGCACGCCCCGGCCAGGTACAGCCCGACCCAGATCACCCCGCCGCGCATAGGGTTCCTTGCACGCATGACAACACCCTCGTTCATCCGGGTTAGCGGGGCATCCGGAAAAAGCCCATCTCGACGAGCTCCTCGCGGTCGCCGCCCCCGATGATGGAGCAAAGCACCCGCTTCGCGAGGCAGGCGGCCAGCACGTGGCGCACCGCCGCCTGGGCCTCCGGCGCCAGCGGCTGGCCGGTGCGGGTGGCCCGGCCGACGCCCAGGTTGATGCTGAGATCGTTGACGCCGATCAGTACGGCGCCGATGCCTGGCACGTCGAGAATGTCGCGGATGTTGCGGACGCCCTCGGGCGACTCGATCATGACGTAGGCGAACAGCTCGCCCGCCGGGTTCAGCGGCCAGAGGTCGGCCCGCCGCATGTACTCGTCGGCGTCCATCTCGCCCCAGAGCGGAAACCCGGTGAAGCCGTCGGTCGACCAGAGCCCGGCGCCACGGATGCCGGGCGGGTCGGGGTACTGCGCGCCCCGCTGCGGCGGAATGCGCATGGAGCGCACCGCCCGCAACGCCTCCTCCGGCGTGTCGATCTGCGGGAAGACGATGGCGAGCGCCCCGATGTCGAGCACCTGCTTGACGAGCCAGCTCGGATTCTCCTCGCCGTACATCGGAATGCGGACGCCGGGTGTGACCTGCAGCTGCCCGTTCGGCCGGCGCATGCGGGCGAACTCCTCGAACCGCGCCTGGAGCTCGTCGATGCGGTACGGACCGTGCTCCATGTCGATCATCTGCCAGACGTCGGAACCGACCACGCCGCCCTACTCCAGCCGCTCGATCAGCGGGCTGATGCGCGCCGTCTGGCCGGCGGCCGGCCGGGACGCCCACGGCAGCGCGGCCGCCAGCACGACCAGCAGCCCGACGAATCGATGGCTCATGACGCCCTCCTTGATTCGGGTCCGCCGCGCGCGCCGCCAATCGCAGCTACTGCTGCTGCGTCAGGTCCATGGCCCTCTCGGACTCACGCGCGCCGGCAAGGATGTTGTAGAGCCCGTAGTTCCCCTCGTGGCAGGCGTACTCGTACAGCGGGTCGGCGCTCTGCTGCATGAGGAGCTGGAAGGTCCAGGGCGCCGGCCAGACCGTCGGGTCGTCGAGCGTCGCCTCGTAGACCAGCGTCTGCGGGGAGATCCGCGTGAAGCGCTCGACGAGGCGCAGGTTCGTGTCGGTCAGTCCGCCGAGGAAGCCGGTTCCCCGCAAGAAGTTGGTCGTCTCGACGATCAGCGTGTCGCCGTCCCAGTGGCCGCGCGAGTCGCCCATCTGCTGGGGAATGCCGCTGCGCTCGCGGCCGTCCAGCGGAACGACGCGGGTGCTGTGCACCATCTCGTTGAGCAGCACGACGTAGTCCTCGGTCTGGAACAGCTGCATGTTGTTGTTGTAGGCGCTCGGCTGCATCGGCGGACCGGAGTTGAAGCCCACGATGCAGCGCACCGCGAGGTGCCCGGGGCCCATGTCCGCGACCCAGCCGCCGTAGGTGAGCTCGTGCAGGCCCAGGCCGCGCCGGACCACCGCCAGCTCCTCCTGGCGCTTCTGCGCCGCCGCCGTCAACGCCGGCACGCGGCCGTCGGCCGGGGCGACAATCAACGACGTGCGCCGGTCCTCGGCCACCCCCGTGGCGTCGTACCAGGCCTCGTTGTACGAGCCGGTTGGCATCGCCTCGCTGCCCTCCTGGATCTGCCGCCAGGTCTCGGCGGCCTCCTCGAGCACGACCGCGGCGTCCTCGTCGTTCAGCGTCCTCTTGCCGGCCAGATTCTCCGGCCGCTCGAACGGCGTCAGCGAGCGGAAATCCCAGACGCCGGTCAGATCCGGGGCGCCCCACGCGCTCCGGGGCACGCCCGAATCGTCCGCCGTCTGAGCGGTAGCAACGGCCGGTGCCAGCGCCACGACGGCGGCCAGCGCGAACAGAATGGGGAGAGTCCGGTGACTCATGTGCGGCCTCCTCGGTGTTTCGATGGACACGGGTACACCCAAAGCATCGCTCAGAATACCCGCTGCCGAAACAGTACCGTGAGCGCGGCCGGCCGGTTTCTCCGCGCGGCCGCTGCGCCTTCGGCCGCAGCCGGAACCCGTTCAGCTCACCGCGGAGGTCGTTGCCCGCCTCTGGCTGCGGCGCGTGCGGGGAACGCCCTGCCGCCGGTGCAGATGCTGGTCGCTGCTCGGCGCCGCGGCCGGCGACGGAGTGAAGCCGGCAACGTGCTCGCACGGGATGGGCTTCCCGACGAGCCGCTCGATGGCGGCGAGCTGCTTCCCTTCCTCCGGTGCCGCCAGCGCGATCGCGGCTCCGGAGCGCCCCGCGCGAGCCGTACGCCCGATGCGGTGCACGTAGTCCTCGGCCACATGGGGCAGGTCGAAGTTGATCACGTGGCTGATGCCGTCGACGTCGAGGCCGCGAGCGGCGATGTCGGTCGCGATGAGCGTGTCGACGGCGCCGCTACGGAAGTGCGCGAGCGCCCGGGTGCGCGCGGCCTGGCTCTTGTTGGCGTGGATCGCCACGGCGCGCCGTCGAGAGTGCTCCAGGTGCCGGACGAGCTGGTTGGCCCGCGCCTTGGTGCGGGTGAAGACGAGGGTCTGCCCCATGTCCGCACCCGCCAGCAATCGGCCGAGCAGCTCCTTCTTGCGGGTCATGGCCACCGGGTGGACCACTTGACGGATCTTGCTGATCGGTGTCGCGCGCCGCGTCACCTCGAGCAACACGGGTGCCGCACTCGAGCGCCGGATCAGCGCTTCGATCTCGTCGGGCAGCGTGGCCGAGAAGAACAGGTTCTGGCGCTGCGCCGGCAGCGCGGCGAGGATCCGCCGCACGTCGGGCAGGAAACCCATGTCCAGCATCCGGTCGGACTCGTCGAGAACCACCATCTCGATACTGCCCAGACTCGCCTGCCTGCGCCCCAGGTGATCGAGAAGCCGGCCGGGTGTCGAGATCAGCAGGTCGAGACCGGCGGCCAGCCGACGCGTCTGCGGCGCCATGCCGACGCCGCCGAACAGGACCGTGCTGCGGACGGACAGGTGCTTACCGTACTGCCTGGCCATCTCCCCGACCTGGGCGGCCAACTCGCGGGTCGGCGTCACCACCAGCGCCCGCGGGTGGCGCGCGGCCGGGCCGGCGGCGAGGTTCTGCAGAATCGGCAGCAGGAAGGCGGCCGTCTTGCCCGTACCGGTCTGGGCGCAGGCGATCAGGTCGCGACGCTCGAGCACGACCGGAATGGCGCGCTCCTGGATCGTCGTTGGTATGGTGTAGCCCGCGGCCGCAACGGCGCGAACGAGCTCAGGGCGCAAGCCCAGATCGGTGAACTGCATCTAGTCGAGACTCCTGTCTTGGCGTTGACCGCGCCACGGTGCGCGCTCCGGGGAAGCCCGGGCAGTCAGGCACCTGCGGCGCAAGCTATGCGGCCTCCGTCGACGCGGCGACGGAGGATGGTCGTTGCGCGGGGACCTGCAGGCCGGGGAGCGGATCGGCGGCGAACAGCCGCTGCACTGGCCTGGCCAGCAACCGGGCCCACATCGTCGCGCGCGAGACGCGAGCGCTGTCGGTCGACAAGCCGGTGTTGGCGTACATCTGTCGATACACCTTCGAGATCAGCAGAAACACCAGGCGTGCCCGCAGCGACGGGACGACCTTCGATCGGCGCCAGATCGCCCTGATGCTGTAGAACCGGTCCCAGGCCCGCTGCGTGCCCCGCCGAATCTCTTCAGCAGACATGACGGGATGCGGCGTGAAGAGCTTGGGCCGCCGCGCGTGCGGCATCAGCCAGTACTGGGACGTCGGCACGCCGTCGATGACGGGCATCGAAGCACCCTGCTCGCGCTCCCAGCGTTCGAAGTCGAGTGTGCCGGGAAAGGGCGTCAGCGTGACGAACTGGGCAAACGCCATGTCGGCGCGCTCGGCCAAGTCCACGGTGCTGTCGAAGGAGCCCGGCCGATCGCTTGGCAGGCCGAAGATGAACGACCCGAGGACGTGCACGCCGTGCCTGCGGAACGTCTTGAGCCTGGCGACGAGCTCTTCGCCGGCTACGTTGAACTCCTTGTAGACGTCCTTCAGGCCTTCCGGGGTAACGGCTTCCACCCCGACCAGCGCGCCCCTGATCCGGGCCTTGCGCATCGCGTCGAGGAACGACGGATCCTCTGCCGCTTCCATCGTGATCTGCGTATAGAAGACGAGATCGTCCGGCAGGAGCGCGAGCCGTTCCATGAGCTCGAAGCGCTCCGCGCGGATCGCTTCGAGCTCATGGAGCCGGCGCGGATCCTCGCGGCGTCGGGCCATTCTGAGATCGTCGAGCGTCACCGGATAGAAGTTGTCGTCGGCCAGCGCGATGAAGCGGAATCCCATGCGGCGCAAGTCGACGATCTCCTCGAGCACCGCCTCGGCGCCGCGCTGGCGCGGCTCCTGGCCGTCGGTGCGCCAGACCGAGCAGAAGGAGCAGTGCTTCGGGCACCCGCGCACCGTCTGGACAGAGGCCCAGGCGTAGCGTTCCCGGGGTAACAGATCCCAACGCGCCTTCGTGAACGCCGACGCGTCGATCCGGCCGGCCTCGTAGATCCGCTCCGGGGCGCCAGCCTTGCAATCCGCCAGCACTCTGCCCCAGGCTACGTCGCCGTCGCCTTTGACGACGGCGTGGGCACCGCCATGAGTGTGGGCCTCTTCCGGGAACAGCGTCGCATGAATGCCGCCGAAGACGACCCACGCGCCACGGGCGCGCGCCCGCTTGCCGAGCGCATACCCGACCAAGGCATTGCCGGTGTGCACGCCGATCCCGACCACGTCGCCTGGCTGGAGCCGGGACGAGTCGAACGGGTCGAGCGTCTCGTCGATCGGGATCGGATCGCCGAACTCCGACGGCGTGGCGGCGGCGAGCACGTAGAGCCAGCGGGGAGTGATGATGGCGGATCCGAATGAGAGATGGCTGGGATTGACGATATACACGCGCATGCGTTGTTCCTGTATTGTCCCGGGGACCGGTCACCGCCAGGGTGCGCTCGGCGGGCTGTACGGGCCTCTTCACGCTTGGCCGGGAGATCCAGTCACGCGTAGCTTTGATGAGGCTGGCGGAAGTTCCAGTGCAGGCAGGAACAGCGGCGGAGACTCAGAAAAGCATTGTCAGCGTATCACATTCTCCGGCCGTCCGCATGCGCACCCTCAGCCCGCCGCCGGAGGCGGGAGCGGCTCGCGCGGCCCCCGCCGGGGGCCAACGCAATGGACCAGCAGGTCGGCGGGGGCGAAGCGGCGTCCGCATATATACTGGCAGCGGTTTGCCTTTCTGAGACCTCGTTCCGGGGCCTTTGCTTCGCCCGTCCAAAGGCGGCACGCCGCGCAGGAAATCCATGCCTGATCCGTTGCCCGACAGCACGCAGGCGTACCTGTCCGACGCGGGAGCGACGCCGCTCCTCACGCGCGGGCAGGAAATCGTGCTCGCGAAACGCCTCGCACGGAACAAGCGTCTCGCCCTGCGGCTGACGTCGCGGATTCCGTGTATCGCGAAGGACGTGCTCGAGATGGGCGACGTTCTCAGGTCCAACCCGCTCGCGGCTCGGGCCCTGCTCGCGCTGCCCCCAAGGGCGCTGACGGATGCCCAACTCAGGACCCGTGCATGCACCGTGGTCCACGACCTCGACGTCATCCGCGCCGCGCAGGCCGACGCCGGGACGCACGACGCCGCATTGGGTGCGATTCCTTCCCGCCATCACCGCCGGGCTCGCCGGGCGCGATGGGCCGCGTTGAGGGCGCGGGTCCGGCTGTCGCACGCGGTTGGTGCCGTGCCGTACGCCGAGCCGGTCAAGCTCCGACTCGTGGGCAGGGCCACCGCGTCGCTCGAGGCGGTGGAAGAGCTGCGCAGGGGGGTCGACGATCTCGAGCAGCGCCAGCGCACACAGGGCGCCGCGCGCGGTCCGGCCGCTTTCCGCCTCGACGAGGCGCGCCGGCTGCTGCGGGCGCGCCTCGCCGCTCTTGGCCTGACATTGCGGCAGGCGACTCACATCCGCGCGCGGCTGCGGGCCGCCACGGAAGGGATCGCGGAGGCCAAGCATGCGCTCGTGGCAGCGAACCTCCGGCTCGTCATCGCCAACGCCAGGCGCTACCACCATCACTCGCTGGGCTTTCTGGACCTGGTGCAGGAAGGCAATCTGGGGCTCCTGCGGGCGGTCGACAAGTTCGACTATCGACTGGGCTACAAGTTCTCCACCTATGCAACCTGGTGGATCCGCCAGGGCATGACCCGCGCCATCGCGGAGAAGGGACGGATCATTCGGCTGCCGGTGCATGTCGCGGACACGCTGCGCATGCTCCTGGCCGCCACGGACGATCTCGCCAAGACACTCGGGCGGGAGCCCACGGCGGTGGAGCTTGCAGGGCGCGTCGACCTACCCGCCTCGCGAGTCCGGACCATCCTGAAAGCGGGCCTCGGGCCCCTGTCGCTCGAATCGCCGCGCGGGACCGACGATTCGAGCACGCTCGGGAACATCATCGAGGACCGCGACACGGTCTCGCCGTCGGACTTGGCGATGCGCGCCGACGTGAGCCGCCGGGTAGCCGAGGTCCTGCACACGTTGCGGCCTCGTGACGCCAAGATCCTCCAGCTGCGTTTCGGGCTCCACGATGGGCAGGAGCGAACGCTCGAGCAGATCGGGCGCGCGTTCGGCCTCACGCGCGAGCGCATCCGGCAGATCGAGAACCGCGCGCTGGATCAACTCCGGCGGTCCCCGCAGAGCCGCAGCCTGGCCGAGGACTGAAGTTGTTTCGCGCCCATGCCGAGACGTGGTTAACCTGATAGCGCGTGAATCCGGGAGGACGCATGATGACGACGAGGTTCAGCACGGCAGTTGGAGCATTCGCGGCGGCGATCACGCTGGCGGTGGCCGGCGTTGCGGTCGACGGTCAGGGTAGCCCGCGCATGGAAACCGTGGCGGACGTCGAGCGGGCCATGGAGGAGCTGTCCAACCGGGGCCGCTGGGGCGAGGACGACGAGCTGGGCGCGGCGAACTTCATCACGCCCGCGAAGCGCAAGCAGGCGGCGGCCCTCGTTCAGGAAGGCATCAGCGTCTCGCTGGCGCACGACATCGTGCAGGAGGAGGCGGCGGACGCGACGACGATCCTGAACCGGGAGGTGATCCGCCTCAGCGAGACGGGCGGATCGGACCGCCTGCAGTACACCGGCAGCTACCACGGGGTCATCCACAGCCACCTGGACGCCATCGACTGCCACATCCTGGTCGACGGACGCGGTCACACCGGGACGACGGTCGAACAGATCGAAGCGGCCGGCGGCTGTCCCAAGGGCAGCATCCACGCGCTCCGCGACGGGATCGTCACCCGCGGCGTCCTGTACGACGCCACGCTGCTGCCGGGGAAGGCAACCTTGGGCGGCTGGCTCGAGCTGGGTACCCCGATCCGCAAGGCGGATCTCGAGGCGCTGGAGGAGATCCAGGGCGTGCGGGCCGAATCCGGCGACGTCATCCTGCTCCACACCGGCCGCTGGATCCGGCGCGCGGCGGTGGGGCCCTGGCCGTCCTCGGAAGGAGTGGCCGGCTACCACGCGGACGTGGCGTACTTCCTGAAAGAGCGGGAGATCGCGTTCATCGGCCACGACATGTCGACCGACGTGTCCCCGCACGGCATCCCCGGCGCCCGGTTCCCGCTGCACCAGCTCGCCCTGTTTGCGCTGGGCGTCGGCATCTTCGACAACCTCGACTTCGGCCCGGCGGCGGAGGCCGCGCGGCGCCTGGGCCGCTACGAGTTCCTGTTCACCGCGGCGCCGCTGCGGATCGAGAAGGGGATGGGCTCGCCGATCAACCCGATCGCGACCTTCTGAGTCCGGCCGACCGGCGCCTGCCTGGCCGTCGCGGCGGGCATGACTCTACGCGGTCATCCAGGTGTCGACGGACAGTTCCGGCACGCGCCGGAACTCGGAGAGGTTGTGCGTGATCAGCGGCACGTCTCGGGCTACGGCATGGGCGGCGATCCAGAGGTCGTTGGGGCCGATCGGCTGGCCGATGGCGTGCAGGTGAGCGCGGAGCCGGCCGTACTGCCGCGCCACCTCCGCGTCCAGGTCAGCCACCTGCACCGAGGCGGCGAAGTCACGGATGGCAGCGAAGCTCTGAGCGCTGCGACTCGAACGGTGTGCGCCGAATTCCAATTCGCCCAGCACGACTATGGACACACCGCAATCTGGAAGCGGCAACCGGGCGTCGAAGCCAGGGCGCCGGTTCATTGCGTAGATGCAGGTATTCGTGTCGAGCATTACCTTCAATCGAACGGCTCCCGTTCTTCGAGCGGCAGCTCCTCCGTACGCATCTCCGCCATGATCGCCTCGAAGTCATCGGGCAACGACGTGCTGTTCTTGAAGTAGTCGTCCCAGTCCTTGAACAGGGGACTCAGCACCACGTGGCGGCCTTCGCGCCGAATGATCACACGGTCGGTGTCGAATCGGAACTCCTTCGGCAGCCGCACCGCCTGCGACCGTCCGGACATGAACACCCGCGCGATCTTGCGGCCGTCGCTCGGCTTGGGGGCCGCTGCCCCCGCGACTCTGGCGCTTCTCTTCATGCGCACCTCCTCGTCCCGGGCGATGACACGAGATGATATATCTCATAAGAACATATCACGAGCGTGCCGGTTGTCCCCTCATCACGCAGACCACCTTGACGTACGGCTGCGGCTCAGTGGCCAGCACCGGGGTGTCGTAGACTTGCATGAAGGTCGACGGATCGCCGATGTTCCGGTGGGCCTCGGATAGCAGTATCTTTAACGTCCTCTTGCCGGGAACATTGCGTTTCTTGCAAGGTCCGGCAAGAGGCGGTTGTCCGTGAAGGCTACAATCGAGGATTGGCTGGCGCACCGCTGACAGGCACCGCGCGCGGCGCCCGGGACTGACGATGGAGTGGTGGATCTGGGTGGTGGCCGGCCTCTTGCTTCTGGCTCTGGAGCTGGCGTCGCCGGGCGGCTTCTACTTGTTCTTCTTCGGCTGCGGCGCCCTGGCGGTCGGGCTGCTGGCGGCGCTCGGCTGGGCGGTGCCGCTCGCGCTGCAGGGCGTGTTGTTCGCCGGCCTGTCCGGGGCGGCGCTCGTGTTCTTCCGGCCGCTCATCGTCCGGCGGCTGCGGGTCGGCGACGCGGCGGTGGACAGCCTGGTGGGCGAGCGGGCGCGGGTGCGCGAGGAGATCGCCGCCAACGGCTTCGGCAAGGCCGAGCTGCGCGGGACGACCTGGAGCGCGAGGAACGTCGGAGCGAGGCCGGTCGGCGCCGACCAGGCGTGCCGGGTGGAGCGGGTCGAGGGACTGACCCTCTGGATTCGAGCGGAGTAAGACATGGAAATGGGCCTGATTGCCGTAGCGGCGCTGGTGCTGCTGCTCGTCGTCATCATCACCAAGACGGCCACGGTCGTGCCGCAGCAGAGCCAGTACGTGGTCGAGCGGCTCGGGAAGTACGCCGGGACGCTCGATGCCGGGTTCCACATCCTCATCCCGTTTCTGGATTCCATCCGCTACCGGCACTCGCTGAAGGAGATGGCCCTGGACATCCCGGAGCAGATCTGCATCACGAGCGACAACGTCCAGGTGGGGGTGGACGGCGTCCTGTATCTGAAGGTGCTGGACGCCCAGCGCGCCTCGTACGGGATCGGAAACTACGTCTTCGCGATCACGCAGCTCGCGCAGACGACGCTGCGCAGCGAGATCGGCAAGATCGAGCTCGACAAGACGTTCGAGGAGCGCGCCCACATCAATACGCAGATCGTCGACGAGCTGGACAAGGCGACGGAGCCGTGGGGCGTCAAGGTGCTCCGCTACGAGATCAAGAACATCAACCCGCCGCGCGACGTGCTCGAGGCGATGGAAAAGCAGATGCGGGCCGAGCGCGAGAAGCGCGCCGCCGTGCTCGAGTCGGAAGGCATGCGGGACTCGGCCATCAACACGGCCGAGGGCGAGAAGCAGAAGGTCATCAAGGGGTCCGAGGCGACGAAGCAGCAGCAGATCAACGAGGCGGAGGGTGAGGCCGCCGCCATCACGACGGTCGCGACGGCCACGGCCGAGGGCATTCGCCGGGTGGCCGAGGCCATCGAGGCGCCCGGCGGGTCGCAGGCCGTGCAGCTGCGCGTCGCCGAGCAGTACATCGAGAAGCTGGGGATGCTGGCCAAGGAGAACAACACGATGATCCTGCCGGCCAACATGGCGGACGTCGCCTCGATCATCGCCACGGCCATGAACGTGATCAAGCAGACCGGCGTTCCCCGGGACGAGGGACGGTAGTCGCCGCAGACCCGAGCGGGCCAGCGCCCGGGCTCAGGGACCCACGCCGGCGACGGCTGGCATCGCCTCCGCCTTCTCCTGCGCCCGGGCGCCGCGCAGGACGTTCATGATCGCGTAGTTGCCCTCGTGGCAGGCGAACTCGTACAGCCCGCCCGCCGCCACCCCGCGCTCGGATTGATCGGCCGACAGGGCCAGCTGAATCGTCCAGGGCCGCGTGAAGCGTGCCGGGTCGGTGATCGTGGCCTCGTAGTCGATGGTCTCCGCATCGACGCGGGTGAACCGCTCCACCAGATGCAGCGAGCCGGTCGGACGCCGCCACGTGTTGGCCCAGCGGGCGTCCGGGCGGTCCACGAAGCCCCGCGACTCGACCACGAGCGTATCGCCCTCCCACCGCCCGCGCGGCTCGCCGTTCCAGCGCGGGATGTCCGTGGGCGGGCCGCCGTCCAGCGGGATGATCCGCCGCTGGCGGAACATCCCGTGCACGATCACGAGGTGCGTGCGGTTCTGGAAGATCTGGTGGTTCGGGTTGTAGCCGAACCAGACCTGCGGCAGCCCGTCGCCCAGGCAGCGCTCCCCCGTGTCGAGATCCAGGAAGGAGTTCCAGGGACCCGATCCGTGGGGGCGATCGCCCTGGCGCGCGTCGGCGGTGTAGGGAATCCGGCCGTCGGGCGGGTCGACAATCAGCGAGGTGCGCCGGCTGCGCAGCCACCTCCAGCTCCCGTCGAGCCAGAAGCTGTTGTAGAAGCCTGGCGTGCCGTCCGCGCGCCAGTCGACGCTGCCGCCGGAGGTCGTGCGCTCGGAAGGCCGTTGCGCCAGGCGCGCATTGCGCAGCAGGGCGCTGTCCTCCAGCTTGGCGACCTCGGCGTACGTCAGGAACTCGCGCCCCTCGAACTCGGCCGGGCGCTCGAGAGGGGTCAGGGTGGAGCCGACCCAGATGCCCTGCAGGTCCGGGTCGCCCCACAGCGTCCGGGGCGCGCGCGGCCGCGGCGCGGCAGCCTGATGGTCGGCGCCGGCGGGCATCCGGCACCCGGCGGCTGCAGCCCACGACACCGCAATGGCGACCAGCGGCGCGACCACGCGCAACCAACCCGGAATCAGACGCCGCATGTCGAGCCTCCTTCAGGCCGCCCTCGCTTGTCATAACATTTCGGAGATGGATCGCGAAAGTCTCCGGCTCAGAAGGTCATGAACGCCGGCAACCTGCCCCCCGTGCGCCGGGTGCATCGGGACAGCGGGTGAGGATCGGCCCGCTGCGCGTCTCGACGGCGGCTGCCCTGATCGTCCTGGCCGCGGCCGGGGCCGCCGGCCAGCCCCCCGCGGCAACGCCGCCGTCGGCTGCCGTTCGAACGATCACCGTGCTGCCGTTCACGAACCTGACCGGCGCGGCGACCGACCAGTGGATCGGCGCCGGGATCGCCGAGACCCTCGGGGCGGAGCTGACGACGGCTGCCGCAACGGCATTCCTCCCGGTCGAGGACCTCGGCCGCGCGCACCGGGACGCGACCGGCGTCGACCTCGACCCCGCGGACGCTGCGGGGGTGCTGCGGGCCGGGCGGGCGCTCGGCATCCGCTGGCTCGTCGCCGGCGAGTACCAGCGGGTCGCGGAGCGCCTGCGCGTCACGGCCCGCCTCGTTGCGGTCGAGACCGGCGCGGTGGCGCACTGGATGAAGGTGGACAGCCCGGCCACCGGGCTCTTCGACCTCCAGGACCAGCTGGTGGAGTCGCTGGCTCGCTACCTCGGGCAGCCCGACCGACCGCCGCGGCGAGCGGCGCTGGATGATTCCGGCCCCGGCCAGCGGCCGGCTGCCCGACCGCCGGCCGCTGTCGCAGGCGGCGGCGCAGCCGTGCCGGGCGCCGGGTTCAGGCCGCCCGCCGGGATCATCGACGGACCGCCGCCGCCGGAGGCGCCGGCAACCATCAGCCGGGACGCCGCGGGCCGGGCCACCATCCGCGCGGTGCGCGTCGCCGCCCTGGACCTCGACGGCGCTCTCGACGAGGCGGTGTACCGCGACACGCCGCCGTTCTCGGACTTCGTGCAGACCCTGCCGCTGGAGGGCCGGCCAGCCAGCGAGCGCACCGAGGTCTGGGTGCTGTTCGACGACGAGAACTTCTACATCAGCGCGCGCTGCTGGGACTCGGCCCCCGAATCGCAGTGGGTCGTCAACGAGATGCGCCGGGACAGCTTCAACATCCTCCAGAACGAACGTATCGGCTTCATGATCGACAGCTTCTACGACCGCCGCAACGGGATGATCTTCAACGTCAACGCCATCGGCGGGCGGATGGACGGCCAGGTCACCTCCGAGAGCGACTACAACGGCGACTGGAACCCGGTCTGGGAGGCGCAGACCGGGCGCTTCGAGGGCGGGTGGACGCTGGAGGCTGCCATCCCGTTCAAGTCGTTGCGCTACCGGCCGGGGCAGGCGCAGATCTGGGGACTCAACGTCAGCCGGCGGGTCTTCTGGAAGAACGAGTGGTCGTACGTCGTGCCCATGCCCGTGTCACGCGAGCCGGGCGCCATCTTCCTGTCCTCGCTGGCCGCGACCCTGGTCGGGCTCGAGGTTCCCGACCGCCGCACCACGCTCGAGTTGAAGCCGTACGCCATCGCCGACCTGACGACCGACCGGACCACGACGCCGCGCATCTCCAACCAGCTGGGCGGCGACGCGGGACTCGACGTGAAGTACGGCGTGACGCAGAACCTGGTCGCCGACCTGACGCTGAACACCGACTTCGCCCAGGTCGAGGCGGACGAGCAGCAGATCAACCTCACCCGCTTCAGCCTCTTCTTTCCGGAAAAACGCGAGTTCTTCCTCGAGAACCAGGGCGTATTCGCCTTCGGCGGGGGCGGCACCGGCCCGTTCGGGGCGGGCAACGACACGCCGGTCCTCTTTTACAGCCGGCGGATCGGGCTCAACCAGGGGCGCGAGGTGCCGATGCAGGCGGGCGGGCGCCTCACCGGGCGGGTCGGGCAGTTCACGGTGGGCGCGATGAACATCCAGACCGGCGACGAACCGGCCACGGACGCCGCGCCGACGAACTTCTCGGTCCTGCGGATCAAGCGGGACCTGCTGCGGCGGAGCAGCATCGGCGCGATCTTCACCGGGCGGTCGGTCTCCACGCTGGGCCCCGGCTCGAGTGAGACGTACGGCGCCGACGCCAACTTCGGGTTCCACGACACGGTGGACATCAACACCTACTGGGCACGCACCGAAACGCCCGGCTCCCGGGGCGACGACGTCAGCTATCGGGCCCAGCTCGAATACCGGGGCGACCTGTACGGGGTGCAGCTCGAGCACCTCGCCGTGGGGGAGGACTTCCGGCCGGAGGTGGGATTCCTGCGGCGCGAGGACTTCGAGCGCAGCTTCGGATCGTTCCGGTTCAGCCCGCGGCCGTACGCCATCGCGGCCATCCGCCGGCTCACCTGGGAAGGCCGGTTCGACTACTACACGAGCCGGGCGGGCGTGGTCGAGACCCGGTTGGCGCAGGGCATGTTCGGCATCGAGTTCGAGAACGCCGACGAGTTCAACGTCGAGTACACCCGCAGCTACGAGTTCCTCGACGAGGCGTTCGAGATTTCCGGCGACGTCGCGATTCCGGTTGGTGGCTACCGGTTCCAGGACACGCGGGTGGCGTACCAGTTCGGCCGGCAACGGGCCTTCTCGGGGATGCTGGCCGTCCAGCACGGAAGCTTCTACGGCGGCGAGAAGACGACCCTGGAAATGGGCCTGCCGGGCGGCTTCCGGAGCGGCCGCCTCGAGCTCACGCCGCAAGTGTCGATCGAGCCGGGCCTTTCGTACAACCGCGTCGAGCTGCCGCAAGGCCGCTTCACGACCGGCCTGGTGACCAGCCGCGCGACCTACACCGCCACCCCGCTGATGTTCGTCAGCGCCCTGGTGCAGTACAACTCGAGCAACGCATCGCTGGGTGCGAACGTCCGCTTCCGGTGGGAGTACCAGCCCGGCAGCGAGCTGTTCGTAGTCTACAACGAGCAGCGCGACACGCTCACGCCGCGCCATCCCGAGCTGCAGAACCGCAGCTTCGTGATCAAGATCAACCGGCTGTTCCGGTTCTAGCCCGGATTATGCGTGAAGGTGCGGTTGAGGGGGAGACACAGGAGCCTCCGTGTGGTACAAACGTAATGTACACAACGTTTTAGCCACAACGGAGATCCCTGCGTGACGCCTCACACGATGCCACAGACTGTTCTGTTCCCGGATCTGTTCGACAAGCCCCTCGTCGCCACGTTCAACCAGGAACACGCGAGTTCCGACGGCGGCGCCGTCCTGCTCAAGGCGGCCGAGCGCGTGTACGGCTTGGTCAAGGCGTTCGCCCAGTGTCTGGCCGACAAGCGCGCCGCGGAGAAGATTCGGCACACGTTCGCGGATCTGATCGGCCAGCGGATCTTCGGCATCGCGTGCGGTCATCCCGATGGCAACGATGCCGACCACTTGGCCGACGACCCCATCCACAAGCTGCTGCTCGGGCGGGACCCGGTGTCCGGCGCGCCCTTGGCGTCGCAACCTACGATCTCGCGGTTCGAGAACGGCGCGACCCGCACCGCGCTCTACCGGATGGGGCGCGAGTTGGCGGCGTGCGTCATCGAGCGGCATCGGCGCCGCCTGCACGGGCGGGCGCGGCGCGTCACCATCGATCTGGATCCGACCGACGACCTGACGCACGGCGCCCAGCAGCTCACGTTCTTCAACGGGCACTATGGCGGCTGGTGTTATCTGCCGCTGCTCGGGTTTCTGAGCTTCGACCGCGAGGCGGAGCAGTATCTGTGCGCGGCGGTGCTGCGGCCCGGCAACGCAGTGGCCGCCGACGGGACCCTCGGGCTGCTGTGTCGGCTGCTCCCGCTGCTGCGGGCGGCGTTTCCGCGGGCGCGGTTTCTCGTTCGGCTCGACGGGGGCTTTGCGACCCCGGAGGTCTTCGAGTTCCTGGATGCGGAGCCCCGGCTCGACTACGTGGTGGCGATGGCGAAAAATGCGGTTTTGGAGCGGCATGCCGAATCCGCGCTGCAGACGGCGCGCACGCAGAGCGAGGTCAGTGGCGAGACCGCACACGTCTATACCGACACCCGCTACGCCGCCCGCACCTGGGGCCATGAGCGCCGGGTGGTGATCAAAGCCGAAGTGGTCCACCTCGGCGAACGTGCGCCGCGGGACAACCCGCGCTTCGTGGTGACGAACCTGCGCCAGACGCCGCGTTTCATCTACGAGAAGGTCTACTGTGCGCGGGGGGACATCGAGAACCGGATCAAGGAGTTGCTCGACGGCCTGCAGATCGACCGCACGAGCTGCTGCCGGTTCTGGGCCAACCAACTGCGCGTCTTGCTGACGGCCGCAGCCTACGTGCTGATGCAGGAGCTGCGGCTGCGGGCGGCGGGCACCGCGTGCGCCCGCACCCAGGTGACGTGGCTACGCGACCGATTGCTCAAGCTCGGGGTCCAGGTCGTCCGCTCGGTCCGCCGGCTCGTTCTGCATCTGCCGCGGGCCACGCCGCAGCGCGAGGCATGGCAGCGCATCGCCCTCGCACTCGGCGCACGTGCCGGATAGCCCATCCGTCCCGCCGCACCAAGCTCCCTCGGGGACGATACGGACCGTCTCCAGGAGAAGCTGTCGACACTCGGGCTCACCGCGCCCGGCCATCGCCCCATGGCTCGCCCCGCAACCCCCTCGCAGCCCCCAAATGACGATGGCGAAACCCTGTTCGTCGTCCCGCCACGCCCTGCCGATCCCGAATATCGAGCTTCAGTAGAGTCGAGGAGAGGCGCGTAGCCGGTAGGGGTCGGTGGCTTATCCGGCGCTTTCGCAACCGGGCCGCAGGCCGAGTCCCGTGGGTACGTTTCCTCCCCCCGCTCTCCGAACCCGGCGGGCCGATTTCCGGCACCGGGCTCTCCAGTGGAATCATGCGGCTCGCGCACGGGCTTCCCGGTCACGACCAGCGGACGGGTCTCGCGAGCCCTGGCACCAGGCTCGTTCGTCGAGCCGACGGCACCGCTCGGCGTTCCTGCTCAACTTTCGCCATCGTCGGCTTCCGAGCCGCATTACCCGGCTTCCTCGTACCTACGGTCGCTGAACCGGCGACCTGACCCTCGCGGGCTCGTCCGTTGGCGCGTGCCACGCCACCGGCAGGGCCCGTTTGGCGACGGCGACCGCTCGGGTCGTCCCCTTCGCTTGTGCATGTGATGACATCCGGCATTCCTGCTCATCTCCGGGGTAGGCCGTTCGGCCACTCCCGTGAGCCTGCTCCCTTTCGCCATCGCTTCCACCGCTCCGCCGGCATTACCCGGCTTCCTCGGTACCTACGGACCTCTCCGCCACCCTGACCGGCCCGGACCCTCGCGGGCTGTCCGTTGGCGCGTGCCACGCCACCGGCAGGGCTTCCCGTGTGCGACCAATCCCCTCTTCACGTGCCGCCGCCATTACCCCGGCGGAACCGGTCGCTCGCGTCGCTCGCTTCCCGACCGCTGGCAGCCTTCCCCGTTATTCCGGCGGGTCGGCTTCCGCGTTACCCGTTTCGAGGCCTGCTCGGCGTTCAACGTCGTTGCGGCCCGCGTGGTCGCTGAACCGCCCAGGGCGGCCCTTTGTCGTCGGAGTGCTTCAGCCGATGTCGTTGCCTCCATCGTCCGCTCCGACTGCTACCGGCTGGAGCGACAGTTGCCGGGCGGGATTCGCCCCGCTGAGGAATGGCACCTTGTCACGGCGCACGGAATAATGCGGGCTAGGAGTCTGCGCCGCAGAAAACGGTGCGACAATCGCAGGCGAGATCGGACGCCGGAAGGACTTGATGTCGACGACTTTTCGCCGCTACGCACCGGACCAATCGCTGCTGTTGCCGCCCGACGTGCGGGCGTGGTTGCCGGAGGGCCATTTGGCGCACCACGTCAGCGATCTGGTAGACGGCCTGGACCTGACGGCGTTCTATGCCGCGTATGCGGGGGATGGTCGGCGCAACGCGCTGTATGCGCCGCGGATGATGGTGAAGGTGCTGCTCTACGCCTACGCGACGGGGGTGTTTTCGTCGCGGGGGATTGCGAGGAGGCTGGAGGAGGACGTGGCGTTCCGGGTGCTGGCGGCCGGCAACTTTCCGCAGCACCGGACGGTTTGCGAGTTTCGGCGTCGGCACCTGGAGGACTTCAAGGCGCTGTTTGTCGAGGTGGTGCGTCTGGCGCGGGAATTGGGGTTGGCGCGCTTTGGCAAGCTGTCGATCGACGGCACGAAGGTTCGTGCGAACGCGAGCAAGCACAAGGCGATGAGCTACGGTCGGATGCAGGAGGAAGAGCGGCGCTTGGCCGGTGAGATTGACGCGCTGGTGCGGGCGGCACGGGACGCCGACGCGGCTGAGGATGAGCGCTTCGGGCCGGACGCACGCGGCGACGAGCTGCCGTCGGAGTTGCGCCGCCGGGAGGATCGCCTGGCGGCGATCCGGGCGGCGAAGGAGCGGCTGGAGGCGGCACAGCGGGCGGCGGACGACGCGGGCGGGCGGCAGCCGGGCCAGGATCGGAACCCGAAGGGCGGACGGCCGTACAAGCGGGGGTATGGCGAGCCGGACGAGAAGGCACAGAGCAACTTCACGGACCCGGAGAGCGGGATCATGAAGACGAGCAACGACGGGTTCCAGCAGTGCTACAACGCGCAGGTAGCGGTGGATGGTGAGCACCAGTTGGTGGTGGCGACGGAGGTGACGGCGAACGCGAGCGACCAGGGTGGGCTGCCGCTGCTGCTCGACGAGGTGGCGGAGACGGTCGGCGAGCAGCCGGACACGGTGCTGGCGGACGCTGGCTACAGTAACGAGCGGGACTTGGTGAACCTGGAGACGCGGGGCGTCGATGGGTACGTGTCACTGGGACGGGAGGGCAAGACGGCGCGGCTCCGCGACCCGGGGCAGTACCCCGCGACGAATCGCATGGCCGAGAAGCTGTCGAAGCCGGCGGGTCGTGCGGCATACGCCGAACGCAAGTGGCTGTCGGAGGCTCCGCACGGCTGGATCAAACACGTGCTGGGATTCCGGCGCTTCAGCCTGCGGGGGCTGGCGAAGGTGCGCGGCGAGTGGGACTTGGTGTGCCTGGCGTTGAACGCCAAGCGTCTGCACGCCCTGATCGCGGCGTGACACGCGGCAACGAGGCTGCGATGGCGACCGATCGGCGCGCATCACGGTCTCTGGCGGACCAAGGGGCCCGTCAACGCCGGATCTCGCCATCTGCCGAGGAACTACCTCGTCGGGCGACCGCCGAAGCTGCTCCGACGCGATAAGTCAGAGCATGGGCCGACGACCCACTTCACGCCGCAGCATCTCCTGCGGCGCAGACTCCTAGCTTCAACTAGTACCGGAACAGGTACTGGAGCTTGAGGAAGACGGCGCGGTTCGTGCGCCTGCGTTCCATGGTGTGGAACAGCCGGTCGGGAATGCCGTCGCCGTCCCGGTCGCGTTCAATCAGGTCGGCCTGCTGATGGTGGTCGTCGTAGCCCACGTAGAAGACCGTGCCGGCATTGACGCGGTACGTCAGCAGCAGGTTCAACGCCAGCGTCTTGTCGAACGTGTTGTACTCGCTGATGTTGCGCATCAGGAAGCGCTCGGTGAACTGATAGGTGGACAGGGCTCGGAAGATCCTGACGTCGAACACCTCGGCGCCGCTGCTCCGCCGATCGGTGAACCGGCTGGTGTTGATGTTGACGTCCGACTGCAGCCGCGGAATCGGCCGCAGGCTGATGAACGAGTACAGCCCGGTCTCGTGGCCCAGGAACGGGTTGTCGGCGTCGTAGAAGACCTCGTCGCCACGATTCAGCCCCACGCCGACGCCGTAGCGCGTCGTGCTATACCGGCCGAAGACCCGGTAGCGCGTCTTAAAGAAGTCGATGCCCCCGTAGCGCTCCATGTCCCGGTTCACGCGGCCGTTCACCCCGAAGTTCCGCGCGAAGTTGAAGTTGAGGCCGAGCCGGACCTCCTCGTCCTGCAGGACGCCGTCGAAGGCGTAGTTCCGGGCGTAGCGGCCCTCGGGCCCCCAGCTCACGAGCCAGCTCTCGGGCCACCATTGATACGAGACGTCGCCGAGCGTGCGGCGCTGGTCGGTCCGGCGGACGAACCCGACATCGGTCCGGAAGTCCGGTGACAGGACGAAGGACAGGAACCGGTAGCCGAGATTGCGCCCCTGCTTGCGGAGCACGGCCTCGAGGTAGTGCCCGCTGCGGCTGACGCCGTCGAGGTCGCGGTGCTGCGTCCCCATTGCCCGGAACGCGATGCTCTGGGTACTGCCCAGTCGGAAGTTGCTGTCGATGCCGGCCAGCCGGCTGTGGCTGTCGAGCAGCTCGCGGCTGGTGACGATGGCGCCGACATGCGACTCGGCGTACAGGTCGTAGCGCATGCGCCCCACGAACGTCTGGGCGGCCTGGCCGAAGGCCGGATCGACCGCGTCGTCGACGTTGCCGGGCGCCTGGTCGTTGGCGTACAGCAGCCCCAATGTGGTGCGCCCCACCTTGCCGGTCAGCTTCGCTCCGTAGAACGGGTCGACGATGGTGCGCGTATGGACCGCGTCCACCGGGCCGGGAATGTCGAAGATCTCGGCGCCCTCGAGGAAGAACGGCCGCAGCTCCGGATAGAAGAGCGCGAACCGCTGGTTGAGCTCGATCTGCGGCTGGTCCGATTCGATCTGCGAGAAGTCGGGATTGAGCGTGAAGTCCGCGGTCAGATTCGACGTGACACCGTACTTGAAGTTGACGCCCCCTTCCGGTGCCGGGTCGGCGGTGGCGAAGTCTCCGGTCGCGGCGTCGATCGAGCCGAACTGGATGGCCGTGAACGTCGGCAGGATCTCGATGTTGCGGCTCGTCGACAGGCCGGTCAGCCCCTCCACCACGCCCATCTGGGGCAGGAAGCCGGCGACGCCGCGGGACACGGGCGACCAGACGACGGTCTCGTCCTTGCCGCCGATCCGGCGCGCAATCTGCAGCCCCCAGCGGTGCGCCGCGGCGCCGGCCTGCTGCGGGTAGCGCAGGCTCTTGAACGGAATGGCCATCTCCGCCGTGAACCCGTCCTCGACGAGCAGCCCGGCGGTGGTGAACAGGGCGTCCCACGACTCGTCTCCGCTCGGAAGTCCGCCGCCGGCCTCGCCCTGGCCCTGGCCCTGGCCGCCCCGGCTGCCGAACCCGCCGCCGCCGCGGGAGTTGATGATGGAGTCGCCCTGCACGCCGTACGCGTTCACGGTGAAGACGTACGCCCGCTGCTGATCGAGAAACGTGTCGAAGTAGACGGAGATGAGGTCGTCGCGAAACGTGCGGTCGCGGTCGGAGCGGTTCGCGCGGAGCATGCCCGGATCCGTGTACCGCGCCCAGAATCCGAGGTAGATGGCGGTGCTGTCGTACGCCAGATAGACGTCGGTGGCTTCCGTCGCCGGCGCGCCGTCGAGCGGCTGGAGCTGGACGAATTCGGTGATGCGCAGCGCGCCGGCCCACGCGGCGTCGTCCAGCCGGCCGTCGATCGCGGGCGGCGCGGCGACGCGGACCGGCCGCACCACCGGCCGCCCCGTCAATATCCCGGCCTCCGCCGAGAGATCGGGGGCCGGCTCCGCCGCCCCGATCTCGACCTCGCCGCTGACCAGCGCCGCAACGGAAGGCTCCGGCTCCGCGTCCGCCGGTGCGGGGCGCAAGCCGCTCTGGGCCAGCGCGACGGCGTCCGGGCAGACGCCGATGCACGCGGCCAGGGCCACCGTCCGTATCCGCGCCGCGAGGGACAGGACCGGCGCCCGGCCGGTCCCGCCCGCGAGCCGCGCCGGCAGGGTCACTGCAGCACGGGATTGACGTAGCCGGCCGACAGCACCCGGTCGGGGTCCGCACGGATGCTCGGACTGGCCGCGATCAGACCTCGCATGGCGTCTCCCTGCTGGCGGCGCTCAGGGCACGAACGGGACCGCAGGCTCCCGCAGCCCGGGATGCCCGGCTTCCTTGCGCTGGCGCGACACACGGGCCGCCGCCTCGAGCGCCTGCTGCTCGTCGGCGCGGCCGGCGCTGAGCAGGTTCCTCATCCCGTGGTTGCCCTCGTGACAGGCGTACTCGAACAGATGATTGAGCGGATCGGTCGCCGTGTCGCGGCGGGTCATCGGCAGCGAGACCGTGAACGGCCGCGTGTAGGTCGCCGGATCCTCCACCGTGAAGCGGTAGTCGATCGTGTTCGCATCGAGCATGCGGAAGCGCTCGACGAGGCGCAGGGTGCCGCCCGGACCGCGATGCGTGTTCTGGATTATGTGCGACGGCTGATAGTCGCCGCCGTCGAGCCGGTCGTTGAACCGCTCGGTCTCGACGACCAGCGTGTCGCCCTCCCAGCGGCCGCGGCTGTCGCCCAGCCACTGGCGCACGCCGTCGGCCACGTGCGGGCGGTCGTCGAGCGGAATGATGCGCGCCTCGTGGATCATCTCCAGCAGCAGCACCACGTGGTCCGGCGTCTGGAAGATCTGGTAGTTCGCGTTGTAGATGTTCGGAACCATGGCGATGGGCAGCGTGCGGGTGATGCAGCGCTCCCACGAGTTGCGATCGAGCCACGAATCGGCCTCGCCGCGTCCCTCGCGCGCGTTCTCGCGGTCGATCAGCCGCCGCTTCGCCGCCGGCAGCAGCGCCGGGATGCGACCGCCGGGCGGGTCGACGATCAGCGCCTCGCGGTCGGTCTCGGCGACCTGCTCGACCCACCCGGCGCCGGTCCCGCGCGTCGCCTCGATGACCGGCGCCTGGGCCAGTTGGCCGCGCTCGATCTCCGCGCCGGTGCGCCGCTCAAGCGGTGTCTTGTTCGAGTTGTTCCAGACTCCGCGAAGGTCCGGAGCGCCCCAGGGCGTCCGGGGTATGGTCCCGCCCTCGACGGGGTCCAGCAATCCGCTGATGCCGACCGCCGCGCCGGACCGCGCGTCGCGCGCATCCTGAGCGGCGGGCGTCGCCAGCGCGAAGGCGGCGACCAGGACAACGACGGCTCCAACTGTTCGAATGCTCATGGCACTTCCTCCAGCTCTCATCCGCCCCTCTCCTGCGGGGGCGTCCGCTACCGTCCGGCCCGCTCGTCGATGCGGGCGCCGGCGAGCATCCCGGTCAGCGAGTAGTTCCCCTCATGACACGCCGACTCGAAAATCAGGTTCTCCGTGTCGTCCTGCCGCGCCAGGGCCAGCTCCATGGTCCACGGCTCGCCTCACCGCTACGCTCCTCCCGCCTGAAAGAATACCGCCTTCCGCCGCGTGCGTTGACGGCCTTCGTCGATCACGCGAAGATATGAGCGTGATGACCATGGCAGCAACGGCCGCGCGACGCACGGTGCTGGCGGCGATCCTGTCCGCCCTGACGCTCGCGAGCGTGCACGGGCAGGTCGCGTTCGAACGTCTGCGCGAGGCGGCGAGCGAACCCCGCAACTGGCTGACCTACTCGGGCAGCTACTTCAGCCAGCGCTACAGCCGGCTCGACCAGGTCACGCCCGACAACGTCGGAGACCTCGAGCTGCAGTGGGTGTACCAGACGCCGGTCATGGGGACGTGGCAGGCGACGCCGATCGTGGTCGACGGGGTGCTGTACCTGACGCAGCGGCCGAACGACATCGTGGCGCTCGACGCCAGGACCGGGCGCGTGTACTGGATCTACCGCTACCCGACGCCGGCCGATCACCGCGCCTGCTGCGCGGCTAACAACCGCGGCGTGGCGGTGCTGGGCGACAAGGTGTTCATGGCGACCCTCGACGCGCACGTGGTGGCGGTGGACGCGACGACCGGCACCGAGCTCTGGGATACCGAGGTGGCGGACAAGAACCTGGCGTACGCCTTCACCCTGGCTCCGCTGGCCGTCCGCGACAAGGTGCTGGTCGGCTCGACCGGCGGCGATCAGGGCATCCGCGGCTTCGTCGCGGCGCTGGACGCCGACACGGGCGAAGAGGTCTGGCGCTTCCACACGATTCCGGGGCCGGGCGAGCCGGGCCACGAGACGTGGGAGCCGTGCCCGCCCAATCCGACGACCTATTGCGACCCGCAGGCGTGGCAGCACGGCGGCGGGGCGGCCTGGCTCACCGGGTCGTACGACCCGGACCTGAACCTGACGTACTGGGGCACGGGCAATCCCGGCCCGGACTTCAACCGCGCGCAGCGGCCGGGCGACAACCTCTACACGAGCTCGGTCGTGGCACTGGACGCGGACACGGGCGAGCTGCGCTGGCACTTCCAGTTCACGCCCGGCGACCCCTACGACTACGACTCGGTGCAGATTCCGGTGCTGGCGGACATCACCCGCAACGACAACCTGTTCAAGGTGATGCTGTGGGCGAACCGCAACGGGTTCTACTACGTGCTGGACCGGGCCACCGGCCGGTTCCTGTCGGGACGCCCGTTCGTCAGCTTGAACTGGGCGGAGGGGCTGGACGACAGCGGCCGTCCCATCGAGACGCCGCAGCCCCCCGGCGCGCCGACGTATCCGGGCCTCGCGGGTGGGACGAACTGGTACTCGCCGTCCTACAGCCCCAGCACGGAGCTCTTCTACATCCCGGCGTGGGAGAACTACGCCTCGGTCTTCGGGGGCGAGCCGGAGGAGTACGAGGAGGGCGAGTTCTTCACCGGCGGCCGCACCGGCGAGTTCGGGCCGGTGCCCGGCGGCCCCGGCATGCCGCGGGTGACGCGCGGCCCCATCAACGACTGGACGGAGGCGCTCGGCAACGGCGCCGTGCTGGCGCTGGATGCGCTGACGGGCGAGCAGAAGTGGAAGTTCGAGATGACCGACGTCATCCGCAGCGGCATCCTCACGACCGCATCGGACCTGCTGTTCACGGGCGCGCGCTCCGGCTACTTCCAGGCGCTCGACGCCCGCACGGGCGACCTGCTGTGGAAGGTGAGCCTCGGCAGCCAGATCATCAACGGCCCCATGACCTACGAAGTGGACGGCAGGCAGTACGTCGCGGTCATCTCCGGGCACGCCCTCTCGACGTTCGCGCTGCGCGACTGAGGAGACGCAGCCGAACGCGGCCTATCGGACACGCATGCGCTCGAGGTACTCGACCACCGCGCGCACCTCGTCAGCGTCCAACGGTGTCCAGAGCGGCCGCAGCCTGGCGCTGCCGGCGTTCTCCTTGACTCCCATCCATTCCAATGGTTTGCTTCGCCGTGGACTGTTCCCCACGAGCGAGGAGTGCCTGGATGCGCGAACCACGTCCGATGCCACGTTGTGCGTTCGTCGTCGCGGTCGCCGTGCTGCACGTCGCGGGAAGCCTGGCGGCCGCCCAGGCGCAGCCGCGCGACGCTTCCGTCCCCGTCACCGACGCGATGCTCCAGGGCCCCGACCCGGCCGACTGGCTGATGTGGCGCCGGACGCTCGACGGCTGGGGCTACAGCCCGCTCGACGCGATCGACCGCGGGAACGTGGGCGAGCTGCGGATGGTCTGGTCACGGGGCCTGACCAGGGGCCGCCAGCAGGGAACGCCGCTCGTTCATGACGGCCTCATGTACATGCCGAATCCGCGCGATGTCATCCAGGCGCTCGACGCGGTCACGGGCGACCTGCTCTGGGAGCATCGACGCGCGCGTCCAGACGACCTCGAGTCGTTCATCCTGCCCGTGCTGTCCGAGGGCAACCGGAACATCGCCATCTACGGCGATGCGATCATCGACACGAGCACCGACGGCTACGTCTTCGCGCTCGACGTCGCGACGGGCCGGCTGGTCTGGGAGACCCGGGTCCTGGATTACACGACGCACCCGGCCCATCAGACGTCGGGCCCCATCGTCGCCAACGGCAAGGTGGTGTCCGGCCGGGGGTGTCTGCCGCAGGGCGGTCCCGACGCCTGCGTGGTCACCGCCCATGATGCACGGACCGGCGAGGAAATCTGGCGCACCCGCATGATTCCCGCGCCGGGGGAGCCGGGCGACGAGACCTGGGGCGGCGTCCCCTACGAGCAGCGGCGGCACGTCGGGGCCTGGATGGTGCCCAGCTTCGACCCGGCGCTGAACCTCGTCTACGTCGGGACGTCGGTGACGTCCCCGTCGCCGAAGTTCATGCTGGGGGGCGTCGACAGGCAGCATCTCTATCACAACTCGACGCTCGCCCTCGACGCCGACACCGGCAGCATCGTCTGGTACTACCAGCACCTCAACGACCACTGGGACCTCGACCACCCCTTCGAGCGGATGCTCGTCGACACGGCCGTCGCGCCGTCGGCGTCCGCGGTGCGCTGGATCAATCCACGACTCCGCCCGGGCGAGCGGCGCAGGGTGCTGACGGGCATCCCGGGCAAGACGGGCGTGGTCTACACGCTGGATCGGGCCACCGGCGAGTTCCTCTGGGCCACGCCCACCGTTGGACAGAACGTCATCAGCAGCATCGACGGGGCCACCGGGGCGGTCGCGACGAACTCGGAGGTCGTCTTCGGCGCGACCGGGCAGGAGGTGACGGTCTGTCCCACCTGGTACGGCGGCAGGAACTGGGAGGCCGGCGCCTACAGCCCGCTCACCAACGCGATGTACTTCCCGCTGCGCAACACCTGCGCGCGGATGATGTCCATGCCCATCGAGGAGAGCCCGGTGATCGCCTTGACGATGCGGGAGGAGATCGCGCCGGGCACGGACCAGCTCGGCACGATCCACGCCATCTCTGCGGAGACGGGCGAGACCCTCTGGCGGTACGAGCAGCGGGCCGGCACCACGTCGCTGCTGACGACCGGCGGGCGGCTCGTCTTCGGCGGCGACGCGAACGGCCGGTTCCGCGCCCTGGACCAGGAGACCGGAGACGTGCTCTGGGAGATCAATCTCGGCTCCCCGATCACGGGCTTCCCCATCACCTACGCCGTCGACGGCCGCCAGTATGTCGCAGTGAGCACCGGCGCCACGGGAACCACGAATGCCCAGAGCCGGATGACGCCGGAACTACGGCCGAGCATCGGCAACACCCTCTTCGTTTTCGCGCTGCCTTAACACTCAACAGTTTTCCTGGCGGAGTCCACAGTCGTGCGGGTAGTCACATAACCTGTTCGAGCGGCGGCGGCGGCTAATGGACGACTGGGCGGCCTATCTGGAGGGAGAGCGCCGGCCGGAGGCTCTACCGGATGGGGCGCGAGTTGGCGGCGTCCACCATCGGCCGCGCGGGCGCGCTGACGACCGACAGCGCCGTTTCTGAGCTTCGACCGCGATAGCCAGCCCGTGCCGACGGCTGTCCCGACGACCCCGATCTTGATTTCCTGGATCCACGTGGTGGCGATGGCGAAACGCGGTGTTGCAGCGGCATGCGGAGTCCGGCGCAGAGTGGCGAGACCGGTCTTAACGCCGCCCGCACGCCGGGTCGAGAGACAGCCGCGGGGTGGTGACGAATCTGCGGCGACTGTGCTCGCGGGGACATCCGATGGGGTCGACCGCACGAGCTGCTGTCTGTCTCGGCGAACCAGGACCGCCGCGGCCTACGTCCACGCGTACTGCGTGTGCCCGCAGCAGGTGACGTGGCTGCGCGACCGAAGCTGGGGGTCCACGTCGTCCGCTCGGTCCGCCGCGTGGTTCTGCATATGCCGCGCTCGACGCCGCACCTCGAGGCGTGGCGGCACATCGCACTCGCGCTGGGCGCGCCGCCGGATACCACCCGTTGCGCCGCGCCCACCTGCTTTTGCGATGGCGCCGATCACGCCCTTTGGCGGTCGAACGGTAGTCACATAACCTGTTCGAGCGGCGGCGGCGGTCGGAGGATCCACCCGCCGCGCCGCTGACACAGCGCCGAACCTATACCAGCGTGGACGTGTCCGACGACGTCCATAATGGCCGTGGTTAACACAGAGAGACAGGATGGCGACTATCCGGTTCTTCCACGAGATTTGCGGCAACGTCCACGAGCTTCCGGATAGGGGGCCTTTCCCCTACGAACGCGGGCTGCAAGAGTTCTTCGAGAAACACTTGCGCACCCTGACCGGCGTCGAATTCCTCGATTCGGAGTATTCGACCGGCGAACGTCACAGCCGGCGTATCGACACGCTGGGAATCGACGGAGCCGGTCGGCCCGTGGTTGTCGAGTACAAGCGGCGCCAGGATGAGAACGTCATCAATCAAGGTCTGGACTATCTGGCTTGGCTGGACGACCATCGGGCGGAATTCCGCGAGCTTGTCCGGGCGAAGCTTGGTGATGGGCGCGTCACGGACATCGACTTTAGGACGCCGCGTCTACTATGTATCGCCGGCGAGTTCTTGCGTCAGGACCAGATTGCTGCGGAAAGCAGCCGCCGACGTATCGAATTACTGCGCTATCGACGTTACGGCGATGCTTATGTGGCGCTGGAGTGGGTGTACGGCGGCGAGGCGGTCGAGCCAGCACCGCGCCCCGCCGTGCCTCCCCGCCGTACCGCCGGCATAGAGCAAGCCTCAGTTGCGCCGCTTCTGGCAGGATCTTCCGCCCGCGACGTTGGCGAAGACCCAGACTACTCCATCTACGAACCTTGGGACAAAACCAGCGAGGAAACCCGGACTCTTTTTCGCGAGCTCAAGACGTTGGTGGAATCGTTGGGCAACGTGCGCACGGACGCTTTCAAGAGTGAGATGTCATTCAAGTGCATGGCCACACCCGGCAACAAGCAACCGGTTGTTGCCTACGTCCATTTGCGCATGCGGAACGGCATCCGCGTAAACATCCAGGAGAAGCACCTGCGCGACATCCCGCTTGAGGACGGCTTCACTCGCCCCTACGATCGCGGTCAGTACCGAGAGATCGCCATCCGCGACAGGGAACACATCCGAAGGGCGGAGCCGCTGCTGCGTGCGGCCTACGACAGTCTCAGCGAGTCAGGAGAGCACGCTGAGTCTCCCAGGTCGGCCGCTGCGCGCAAGGCGTGGGAGACCCGCCGGTCCCCGCGAGTTACGGGACCACGTTGAGTCTCCCTGAGTGTCAACGGTCGCTCAAAAGGGCGTCATTGTGAACAGGACGGCGACCACAACATATAGCAGCCCGTGGCAAAAGGCCCCGCGCCACAGGCTGTGAAGGTCGAACTGACCGAGCTTGAGCGGTTACCGGTAGGAAGGGGCCGCTTGCAGGCCGTGTCGTCCGGAACGTGCGTCTGGCACGTGCAGGAACTCCACGAAGAAGCGCACGGGCCCGGTGGGATCGACCTGGTGTGACGCCTCCGGCGCGACGATGCCCGGCTGCTCCGGCGTGAGCGCGACGTCGATGCCGAGCTCGGCGCATCGGTACCGCAGCGCGCCCACGGTCACGACGATCCGGCCCCAGACGCCCGCTGCGGTCACGTGGCGGGCGCGGAGGCTGTTCGGGATCGAGTCCTCGGTGAACTCGGGCGTGCGCGCGAAGGTCACGCACGCGTCCGGCAGCTCGAACCGGTCGCAGCGCACGCAGTCGAGCTGCTCGCCAAGACGGCTGGCGCGGCCTGCAGCCGTGACCGTCCACGGTCGGCTCACGAACGGCGGATCGTGCCGCACGTGCTGGCGATGGCCACAGCTGAGCAGGGCGGTCCAGTCGCCCGACTCGTCGCGCGCAAAACCGGTGATGGGCCGCTGCATGGGAGCGGTCCCATCATGCCACCCGGCGGCACCTCAGCGACAGGTCACCGAGAGATGGCCCGGCGCGTCGGGGCGGCGGCGCGCGTGCAGCCAGACCAGCGCCCGGGCCACCGACAATCCCCCGATCGCCGCACCGAGCAGGAAGCAGCTGGTGTCCGGCACGCCCGTAAGGACGATCACGACGCTGCCGACCACGAATATCAGTCCGCCGACGTCGCCGCCGACGTGGATGGCAGAGAAGTTGATCTCCGGCTGGTGCCCGCGCTGTGCGACCGGAGGCGCGAGGGGTGGCGCAGGTACGGCGTAGTTGTGATCAGAGATCACTCTGCTGCGTTTGAGCACATTTGGACAAATCCTCCGCGACAAGACGCTGGTGGCGCTCGACGAGATTGGGGTTCGCAGCTACGCATCGGAGCCGGCGCAGGGTCGGCGCTGCTGGCAGGACAAAAAGACGGGGGAGACGCCGCCAGACAAGCGTGCTACGCAGAAGGCGTTGTACGGGAACCGTCGGCGTATTCGTGGAGCGCGGGGTCGGCGTCTACAATGGCGGCGTGGCGAGTTGGTAGAGCGGCCTTTCGCGTATGAGTACGAGACCAGTGGTCTACGGCGGGCGTGGGTGCGCGGTCATGAGAATGTCCGCAAGCGCGTGCTCATCCAGGCGGCCGGCTGCGGCCTCCGGCTGATGCTGCGCCGCCGGACCGGCGTCGGCACGCCCCGGAGCCTGCAGGGGCGGGCTCTTTTGATCATTTGCCGACTGAACGGGGATTTGATTGACCGCTGGGGCCGTCTGACGCGCGCCTGGGGGTCCAAATGGAGACCCGCGGCGTTCGTCGACTCAATCGCTCATCGCCAGGCTGCTTGAACAAGCCGGCTCAGCGAACAGACTTCTTCCACGGGCTGGTACCCGGCCTCCTGATCGACAGGCCGACGATGCGTTACTGGTGGGTGAATCAGAATCAGACGTATCGGGCCGAGGTGCGCGGCAGCTTCATGTGGTCGCCGAAGCGGAACGCGAACGGTGCGCGTAACCGGTTCTACGAGAACATGCGATCCGTGGCGCCGGGCGACGTCATCTTCTCGTTCTGCGACACTCGCATCAAGGCGATCGGCGTCGTCACGGGTCCCGCCGAGACCGGCCCCAAGCCGGACTTCGGTTCAGCGGGCGTGAACTGGTCCGAGGAGGGCTGGTTTGTTCCCGTCGACTACTGCACGCTGGAGCACCGAGTTCGCCCGAAGGACCACATCGGTATCATCCGGCCGTTTCTGCCTGCGAAATACTCACCACTCCAAACGAATGGTGACGGCCTCCAGTCTGTGTATCTCGCCGAGCTACCTGAGCCATTCGCCCAGGCGCTCATCGGTCTCATCGGCCAGGCGTACTGGGATGCCTACGCGACGATCGCTGACTACCAGACGGCCTCTGATTCATCCGAGCCGGACCAGAACCTCATCGACCGCGGCATCGTCGGCCCTACCTTCAGAGATCAAATTGTGAAGTCGCGGCGTGGTCAAGGTGTCTTCAGGGCGAATGTTTTGCTCCGGGAGTGGTCGTGCCGGGTCACTCGGGTGGACGATTCCAGGCATCTCAAGGCCAGCCACATCAAGCCGTGGCGTGACGCGACC
This sequence comes from Vicinamibacterales bacterium, assembly GCA_965217045.1. GTDB lineage: Bacteria > Acidobacteriota > Vicinamibacteria > Vicinamibacterales > UBA8438 > JAAXGX01. The sequence goes on from OZ244229.1 coordinate 243,289, forward strand.
GATGCCGAACGCCTCGATGGGTCGAACGGGCTGCTGCTCTCGCCGCATATCGATCACTTGTTCGACGTGAGGCTACATCACGTTCTCGACCGATCAGTCGCTCGTCATCGTTCCAGAGGTCCGAGACAGTTTGCTCGACGCCTGGGGAATCGACGCTGGCGTCCGCGTGGGCGATTTTTCCCAGGAGCAGAACGCCTACCTCGACTATCACCGCGCCAACGTGTTCAAGGATGCCCTCATGAAGACGTAGCGCCGACGCGGTTCCACGTAGCAGCCCGTGGTGAAACTCCCTGACAGGGATCGACAGGACCGATCCCGGTCCCTACACTAAATCCGATATCGATGGGCAAACGCCGCCCCGGTGCGCGGCAACGGTCGATGTGGGTGGCCAGCGAGGATCTGCCGCGAAGCGCGGGTCACCCGTTCTACGAGCGGCTGAACCGTGTCCTCGACGAGGCGGGCTTCGACGCCTTCGTCGAGGCGCAGTGTGCGAAGTTCTACGCGGACGGGGTCGGCCGGCCAAGTCTGGCGCCGGGCCGCTACTTCCGGATGCTGCTTCTGGGCTACTTCGAAGGCCTGGATTCGGAACGCGCGATTGCGTGGCGGGCGGGCGATTCTCTGAGCTTCCGGCAGTTCCTCGACGTCGCGCTCTGGCGGAGGCACCGCCGGACCACTCGACGGTGTCGCAGACACGGCGACGAATCGACCTCGAGACGCACGAAGCGGTCTTTAACCCGGATTATGCGTGAAGGTGCGGTTGAGGGGGAGACACAGGAGCCTCCGTGTGGTACAAACGTAGTGCACACAACATTTTAGCCACAACGGAGACCCCTTCGTGACGCCTCACACGATACCACAGACTGTTCTGTTCCCGGATCTGTTCGACAAGCCCCTCGTCGCCACGTTCAACCAGGAACACGCGAGTTCCGACGGCGGCGCCGTCCTGCTCAAGGCGGCCGAGCGCGTGTACGGCTTGGTCAAGGCGTTCGCCCGGTGTCTGGCCGACAAGCGCGCCGCGGAGAAGATTCGGCACACGTTCGCGGATCTGATCGGCCAGCGGATCTTCGGCATCGCGTGCGGTCATCCCGATGGCAACGATGCCGACCACTTGGCCGACGACCCCATCCACAAGCTGCTGCTCGGGCGGGACCCGGTGTCCGGCGCGCCCTTGGCGTCGCAACCTACGATCTCGCGGTTCGAGAACGGCGCGACCCGCACCGCGCTCTACCGGATGGGGCGCGAGTTGGCGGCGTGCGTCATCGAGCGGCATCGGCGCCGCCTGCACGGTCGGGCGCGGCGCGTCACCATCGATCTGGATCCGACCGACGACCTGACGCACGGCGCCCAGCAGCTCACGTTCTTCAACGGGCACTATGGCGGCTGGTGTTATCTGCCGCTGCTCGGGTTTCTGAGCTTCGACCGCGAGGCGGAGCAGTATCTGTGCGCGGCGGTGCTGCGGCCCGGCAACGCAGTGGCCGCCGACGGGACCCTCGGGCTGCTGTGTCGGCTGCTCCCGCTGCTGCGGGCGGCGTTTCCGCGGGCGCGGTTTCTCGTTCGGCACGACGGGGGCTTTGCGACCCCGGAGGTCTTCGATTTCCTGGATGCGGAGCCCCGGCTCGACTACGTGGTGGCGATGGCGAAAAATGCGGTTTTGGAGCGGCATGCCGAATCCGCGCTGCAGACGGCGCGCACGCAGAGCGAGGTCAGTGGCGAGACCGCACACGTCTATACCGACACCCGCTACGCCGCCCGCACCTGGGGCCATGAGCGCCGGGTGGTGATCAAAGCCGAAGTGGTCCGCCTCGGCGAACGTGCGCCGCGGGACAACCCGCGCTTCGTGGTGACGAACCTGCGCCAGACGCCGCGTTTCATCTACGAGAAGGTCTACTGTGCGCGGGGGGACATCGAGAACCGGATCAAGGAGTTGCTCGACGGCCTGCAGATCGACCGCACGAGCTGCTGCCGTTCTGGGCCAACCAACTGCGCGTCTTGCTGACGGCCGCAGCCTACGTGCTGATGCAGGAGCTGCGGCTGCGGGCGGCGGGCACCGCGTGCGCCCGCACCCAGGTGACGTGGCTACGCGACCGATTGCTCAAGCTCGGGGTCCAGGTCGTCCGCTCGGTCCGCCGGCTCGTTCTGCATCTGCCGCGGGCCACGCCGCAGCGCGAGGCATGGCAGCGCATCGCCCTCGCACTCGGCGCACGTGCCGGATAGCCCATCCGTCCCGCCGCACCAAGCTCCCTCGGGGACGATACGGACCGTCTCCAGGAGAAGCTGTCGACACTCGGGCTCACCGCGCCCGGCCATCGCCCCATGGCTCGCCCCGCAACCCCCTCGCAGCCCCCAAATGACGATGGCGAAACCCTGTTCGTCGTCCCGCCACGCCCTGTCGATCCCGAATATCGAGCTTCAGGAATAATGCGGGTTAAGTGTCGGAGCCGGACCGCGGGCGGCGCCGGTGGCGCGGGAAGGCCGCGGCCCGCGCCGCCGTGTATGCCAACCGGCGCCGGATACTCCCCCGAGTCCCGGCGGACGATACTCCGCAACGCCGCGTTCGCTTCCAGCCCGTGGGCTGCGCCTGCTCCGTCCAATGGCTCGGCAGGAAGCGCCAGAAGCGGCTGAAGGCGACAACCTGCGGGGCCATAATGACGCTCAATACCGCCCGAGTGCGCGAAACCCTTGAACACGCGGAGCGTTTTTACGCCGCATATCACGCAGCGGAAACCTTCGGCGGCCCAAGCCTCTACTTCCATCGCCGTGCGCTCGAGAGCGGCAGCTGATGGACAATTAGGCCGCCTACCTCGCCGGCGAGCGCCGACCTATTGGACCATGAGACACGCCAGTTCTTCCCTGTCTATTCGGTCCGCGCGTGAGATCGGCCGGGGGCGTCGGACCCGGTTCGATCGGGATTACGGGCTGCCGATTTGACATCAGATGCTCAGAGATCCCCTCATTTTCCACACAGACACTCGTGGGCAGCGGTAGCCTTCCAGCCGGCTGATCCGCACCCACGGGGCCCGGCTGTCGCCTCATCATGCCCTGGTTTCATGACTCAAGCGCAACGGGGTCCGGCGCCGCCGGGTGGAGAACTCATATGAATCAATAGAGCGAAACCCTCCGTCTCGCATTAGGCTATAAAGTCTGAATTGTATGAATATATATCAAGACCGGCCGGCCTCATCCGGGCAATGGCTCCGGAGACACGACCTCCTGAACTTCATCACGACCTTGTACGAAGGCGACCTGCATGCCAAACGGGTGCTGTCATTGGCTAACGCAACCGTGGGCGTGCTGACGAGCGCTTCGCTGGCAATCCATGCAGTGGGGCGCGGCCTGGCCCAGGCCATGGGCACGTTGACCAAGCATGGTGTGAAGCAGGTGGATCGGCTGCTGAGCAATCGAGGCGTCGACGTCTGGGCCTTTTTCGCATACTGGACGCCGTTCATCGTCGGCGCCCGCACGGAAGTGGTCGTCGCGCTGGATTGGACGAGCTTCGCGGCCGACGGGCAGGACACGATCGTGCTGTCGATGGTGACTGGCCATGGGCGCGCGACGCCCCTGCTGTGGAAGACGGTGGCGTCCTCGACGCTGAAGGGTAATCAGCGGCGCTATGAGTACGAGGTGCTGTGCCGGTTGCGGGAGGTACTGCCGGCCGGGGTGAAAGTCACCGTCGTGGCGGACCGTGGCTTTGGGGACTGCAAGCTGTTCTACACGTTGACGACAGAGCTGGCCTTCGAATACGTGATTCGGTTGCGTGGAGACATCTACGTGACGAGTGCGCGGGGTGAGCGGCGAGCGGCCGCCGCGTGGGTCGGCGCCGGGGGAGGTGCGCGGCGGCTGGTGGGTGCTCGGGTGACCGACACGTACGAACTGCCGGGCGGCGTGGTCGTGTGCGTACACGATCCGAAGATGGACGAACCGTGGTGCCTGGTGGCCAGCGAAGCGACAGTCCCGACGCGGGTCCTGATTCGGTACTACGGCAAGCGCTGGGGGATTGAGGCGGGCTTTCGGGACATCAAGGACATGCGCTTCGGGATGGGGCTGTCTTCAATGCATGTTTCGCGCCCGGACCGGCGGGACCGCCTGTTGTTGATCAGCGCGTTGGCGATCGTCGTGCTGTCGTTGCTGGGCGCGGCGGGCGAGCGCATCGGTTATGACCGCTGGTTGAAGGCGAACACGGTGAAGCGGCGGACGCATTCGTTGTTTCGGCAGGGGCTGATGCTGTACCACCACCTCCCCAATTGGCCCGAGGATCGGATTCGTCGGTTGATGGAGACGTTCGGAAGCATGCTCATCGAACAGCGGGTGTATCGAGAGGTCTTCGGCGTGATCTGATGCCTGCAAAAACAAGGGGATGCATGAGCATCAGATGGTAACTGCGTACCGCTGCCGTAAGCTACTGACGTGAGCCGCGACCCAGGGTGTGGCTGAGCGCTGCTTCCAGTGTGCCCAGAGTTCAGGGTAGCTGAGCGCGGCGAAGCGAACCGCATCCCCTGCAACGCGATCGGCAAAATCCTGAATCTCGCGTCGGTGTCGGCGGCATTCGGGTACCTGTCGCCAGTTGTCGGGCTCCCAGTACAGGTGCAGCAGTGTTACCCGTCGATCCGGATGCGCCCGGCAGAGTCCCAGCCAGTGCTTTACCAGTTGTGCAACGTTCAGGTGCAGAGAACTCGTCATCCCCTCCGTCACGTAGCGGAACCAGCTTCGTGTCCCGTACTCGTCCGCAAGCCTTTGGTACGAAGGCTCAAAGTGCGGGACCTCCGGCTTCAAGTACTCCAGGCACTTCGATTCCACGGCAACGACAGCTTCGCTGGTTGCCGCGACGAGGTCCAAATGCGGGGGCGTCCCGGGCAGTCCGGTTGGGTACTTCTTCTCGAAAGCGATCGTCTCAAAGGAACCGACCCCGGCGAGCTCCAGATGCTCTGGGTGCCCCCGCCACCGCTCGAAAGTGTTTACGACCAAGGCCGATGACGAGTGGGGCGCACGCATGTTCCGATCCAGTTCTCGCCCCGCGCCAGCGGCAAACTCGCACTGCGTCTCCGGCGACATCGGGTAGAGGAGATTGGCCTTCAAGATGACCGCGTATCCATCCGGCCCGAGCGCATCTCGCCCATTCACACCAGCGAGGGTCTCCCTCAGAGCATGAACCGCTCGAACATGCACTTGTTCCAATCAGAACCTCACGTCGTCTTTGTTGCCAACATGAATTGCAACTCGTAGCGAGTCGGGGGGCACCGGCGCACGTGGTCCCCAACCAAGTCGAGGCGGAGTATGCGCGGTCGGACCTGTTCGAGCCGCGTCGGCTGCTGATGGACGACTGGGCGGCGTACCTGGACGGCGTATGCGAAGCATCCAAGTGCCAAGGGCAAGACATACATCTGTCGTCACGCCACCATGGCGACCAGGTGCGATCCTGACTGAGCCGGTCTTCCGCCAATATTCGCAGTCCTCTTCGGAACCAGGTCGAAGGAGGACCGACGATGACGCAAACCATCAATACGCAGTTCAGCCTGACCCTGCTGCTCCTGATCGTGGCGTCCGGGGCGCTCGCCGCCGCTCAGACCGCCAGTTCGTTCGAGCAACTGGCCCTTCGCGTCGAATCGGGAGACCGCGTGGCGGTGACCAACAGCAGCGGGCGCCAGCGAACCGGCCGGATCGTTGACCTCTCGTCGTCCGCGCTCGCACTGCTCATCGACGGTGCACGACACGGCTTCCGGCAAGTACAGGTGCACACGATCCGTCAATGGCGGCCGGACTCGCTCAAGGACGGCGCGTGGTTTGGTTTCGCCATTGGTGCAGCATGGGAGCAGCAACAGCCTTCAATCCGCGGGCGGACTTAACCGCCCCGGCGCTGCTTTTTGGCCTCATGACGGCAGCCGGCACAGGTGTCGGCGTCGGACTCGATGCCCTGATGCCGAGCCGGCAGGTCATCTACCAATCGACCGGCACGGCGCGGCGCGTGACCGTGGCGCCGCTCGTGGCGAGCAACCGCCGACGCTTGGCCGTATCGTTCAGCTTCTGACGGCGGACGTAAGGCGCGGGTACAGGCGGTCGGCGACGAGCCAAACCACCACCGGGAGCGCCGGCCGGACGCGACCGGCCGCAGGGAGTTCGAGGGGAGCGCAGCGTCCGCCTCGTCAGCCCAATGTCACTAGTGTCCCACAGTCTCAGGCCCAAGCGAGCGCGAGTTGCGGACGGGCGCGGTCTGGTGGCGAATGGGTCGTGAAGAGGTCTTCGAGAGGCCGGCCGTTGAGTTGAAGCACCTGCAGCATCTGGTTGAGGCTCCAGCACAACCGCAGGACGGAGGTAGGCCAGCAGCAGGTACATGCAGGTGGCCACCCACAGTTGCGTCAAGACCGCGTTCTTCGACCGGCCCACGAAACGTTTCACTTTCAGATGCTGTTTGACACGAACAGCTCGATCTGCCACCGGGACTTGTACAGGTCGGCGATCGTCTTGGCGACCCACGTGGTGTTGTTGGTCACGAACACGTAGCGATTTGTTGTCAGCTGGTCGCGGTAGACGACCCGTCGCAGCCGGGGGATAGACCTTGCGGCTGCGGGCGCTGGTCAGTTCGATCGTCTGGTCGCTGAGAATACCGGTCCCGGCTCGGACGTCATGCTCGTGGGTGACCCGGTACCGCACGCCGCGCTTGAGGCGTGTCACGAAGGTGACGCCACGGGCCTGCAACTGGTGAAACCACGCGAAATCGAGATAGGCGCGGTCGGCGACGACCACGCTGCCGGCCTCGAACGTCCACGTGCGCCACGGTCACGTCGGCGGTCTTGCCATCGTGACGCTGACGAAACTCGGCAGGTGGCCGGCTTGGTCCAACCCGACGTGCAGCTTGATCGCGGCCTTCGGCGGCGGAACGACGCCCACGGGAAAACCGCCAGACACAAGTCGATGGTCGACGCATCGACCGCATACAGCTTGTGCCTGAAGCGGAAACCGTGGCCCGGCGACTGGCAACGACTCAGCCGGCCGAACCGCTTCGTAGAGCGTGTAGGGCTGCTCGGCGTCGGCGTAGCCGGCGAGCGACGACGCTGACCGTCCCAACGCCCGCAGTGGAGCTTGGCGGGTTGCGCGCGCAGATTGCTCACGATGTCGCGCAGGCGTCAACTGGCCTCGTCAGCCGAACTGCAATGTGCTCATGACGCGCACATTGGCCGAGCCTCGGCGTCGAATTTCGCAAGAAGTTGCCCGAAGACTGTGTTACGATCGTGGGGCCACGGCCGGATCTCCTGTGCGGACGAATGCGGCGGGACATTGGGGTGGGCGCAGTGGCCCAATGTGTACACATTGGAGCCGCTTGCAAAACTCCCGGGGGATTGGGGTGGGCGCAGTCCTCAGCTCTCTTGGTGAACACGATTTGCCCTGGATCGTGGACTGGATATCTTGTCGGGAGAACCGGCGGCACGCCGGGAGGTAGAAGTCGGATGTTTCGACGTGTTCTCGACCGCGCGTTGGGACACCCGTGGGTGACTGACGCCCGTCGGGCGCCGAGGGGCGTTGCCGGCGGTGCACTGGTTATGTCACGAGGCGCACGAGCTGGTCGGCGGTGAGTGCGAGCACGCCGAACATGCAGTGGCACATCACTTTCGAGGCGCCCCGGACCCGGACATGGCGACCGCCGAACTCGTCCTTGAGTCGGCCATTGACGCGCTCACCCGCCGTACACTCGTTGTAGCGAGCCTGCTCGGGAAGCTGAAAGCCGATACGCTGCAGGCGCCGGGCTTCGGTTCGCAATTCCTCCGCCAACGCCTTGTCGCGGCGGGGGTTGGTGTCAATCAACGGGACGTGGCCGAGTGAGCGGCTGTGCTGGCGGATCGGTTCCGCGTCGTAGGCGGCGTCCATCAGGTCATACAGATTGGTCGTTCGCTCGGCCGACAAGGTCGCCAGCGGAATGGCGGCTTGGCTGTCGTGCAGGGAGGCGGACGTCAGCAGGGTAGAGTCGACGACTGGCGCGGTGGCGGTAGGCGTAGGGGGTAGCTGTTCCCGGCAGCTTTCGCTGATGCCGGTGCCTCACTCCTCGCCATGGCTCCGTTTCCAGTCGCCGCTCATCGAACCGGACGGGCGGATTTCCCGCATCCGGCTCTCGGACGAGATCATGCCTTCGCCCACGGAAAGCTCGCCGTTCGCGGAACAAGGCGGGTGAGCCCGTACTCTTGCCAGAGTCGCTCATCCGGGAAGCGCACGTATTTCCCTAACTGCACCTTGTGCTTGCGACAGAGCCACTGGCGCAGCCGCCGCGTCGCGTGCCGGTCAATCGCAGCGTAGGCCGGGCTGACCTGCCCCAGGGTGAAGTAGTTCGCCCAACCGGTCAACAGCCGATTGATGCGCGCTACCACCACCGGCGGCGATAGGGGCCCGTTACGCCGCGTAGTCAGCTCGCTCACGCGACGGCAGATGCTCTGGACGTTCGACTGACTCGGCCGCGTGCCGATATAGGCGCGCCCCGTGTCCCGCCGGTAGTTGCGCCCAATCCGGTAGCCGAGGAACGTCATCGACTCCTCCGGCAACCGGCAGCAGCGGGTCTTCTCGGCGTTCATCGGCAGCTTCAGACGCTCCAGCAGGGTTTCGACCGCGGCCAGCATCACCGCTGCCGGCGCTCGGCCGAGCACCGCAAGGTGAGTCGCCCGGGGGAATCTCACCCCCGGGCGCTCGCAGAACTGTACGTGAACGTCTCCGCTCATACAGCTCCCATCATCCAGCCGCCAGCGTCACCCCCAGCAGATGCCAATGGGCGAACAGCCTGAACGGCTTCGCGTGGCTCGACGGCTCCTCCCGCACGCGCGGTTGACCGTCGGGACACGCTGGATGACGCGACCCCTTTGCTCCATCGAGTTTCCCCGACTTCATCGCTCGTACGGGTCGCTCCGCCCCTGTGCCTCGCATCGGGCTTCTCATCCTTGGGGGTCGGCCCCTTGGATTTCTCCCTTCACATCGAGGCGACAGGTTCCCACGTTCCACACAAGGGCCTGGTGCAGGGTCACGCCACCTTTATGCCGGGTGCCGCCCAGCCAAGCTGCAGGCTCCCACTGGACTCGTCCCGGGTTAACGACTCGCCCCGGTTTCGACACCGTCCCTACGCTTTCGACACGTTGCCGGTGGTTCATCCACTTCGTCTCCCTGCACCCTACCTGACGCGGTCGCGCCGCGCCGTTTCCGTGACGCTTACCACCCCGGCTCTTGACCGAAGCAGCGCACGGCGGTTTGGAGCCTCCCCCTGCCGGGCGGCTCCGAGGGGCCTACCCTCATCCCTCGTGCAGCATGGCTGCAGCTAGGCGGCCATCTCGGCCTCCCTTCTGCGCCTTCGTGGCGCACGGTGAGTCGCCCGGGGGAATCTCACCCCCGGGCGCTCGCAGAACTGTACGTGAACGTCTCCGCTCATACAGCTCCCATCATCCAGCCGCCGGCGTCAGCCCCAGCAGATGCCAGTGGGCGAACAGCCGGGGCGCGCGACGCGCAAGACCACCGAGCCAGTGAATGGCGCGGCGGCGATGGCGCCGGAGCCTCTTGTATTTCCGCATGGCCCATCGAACCAACAGGTCGTTGAAGTGGCGAAAGACCGAATACAGGGCCGACTTGTAGAAACGGCCGTAGAATTGAATCCAGCCACGAAGGACAGGATTCCACATGCGGGCCAGGTCGTCGATGGCCTTGTCGCTGCGCCGAGGGAGGTGCCAACGTCGCATCTTCTGCCGCATCCGTGTCGCCGCCGCATTGCTCACCGCCGGTATGAAGCTGATGAAGTACTGACCCCATCGATTCTTTGCCCGACGAGAGCGAAACGTGTATCCCAGGAAGGTGAACTGCTCCGTGGGATACTGCCCCGGCCGGTCGTCATCCTTGCAGTAGACGATACGCGTCTTCTCCGGATGTACTTCCAGCCGGCATTGCGCCAGACGACGTTTGATGTGCGCCAGGACCTGCTGCGCCTGCGTCTCCGTCCGACAGTGCGCGACGATATCATCCGCATACCTCTCGAACGGAACGTCCGGGTGCGTTGACCGCATCCAGTCGTCGAACGCGAGGTGCAAGAAGATATTGGCCAGGAGCGGGCTCGCGACGCCCCCTTGGGGCGTTCCCATCGTGCGCGGTACCAGGGTTCCGTCTTCCTGCTGCATGGGAGCGGTCAGCCACCGCTGCACATAGAGCAGAATCCACCGGCACCGGGTGTACTTCCTGGCCGCACGCATGACGAGCGCGTGGTCCAGGTTGTCAAAGAAGCCGCGGATATCCAGATCGATCACCCAGTCATAACGCCAGCATCGCTGCCGGGCCGTCGTGAGTGCGTCGATCGCGGACTTCCGCGGGCGATACCCATACGAATCGGGATGGAACTGTGGCTCCACGTCCGGTTCCAGGTACATCTTGACCACCGTCTGGGCAATTCTGTCGGCGACAGTGGGAATGCCCAAGCGTCGCTCGCTTCCGTCCTTCTTCGGTATCCCAACCGACCGGACCGGAGGCGGGAAGTACGTGCCCGACGACATCCGATTCCAAATCTTATAGAGATTGTTCTTCAGGTCCTGCTCGAACATCTCGACAGACTCAGCATCGACGCCAGCTGCTCCGTGGTTCGCCTTGACCCGAGTGTAGGCCTCCCAAACCACCCACTTGGAAATACGAAACGGCTTCGCGTGGCTCGACGGCTCCTCCCGCTCGCGCGGTTGACCGTCGGGACACGCTGGATGACGCGACCCCTTTGCTCCATCGAGTTTCCTCGACTTCATCGCTCGTACGGGTCGCTCCGCCCCTGTGCCTCGCATCGGGCTTCTCATCCTTGGGGGTCGGCCCCTTGGACTTCTCCCTTCGCATCGAGGCGACAGGTTCCCACGTTCCGCACAAGGGCCTGGTGCAGGGTCACGCCACCTTTATGCCGGGTGCCGCCCAGCCAAGCTGCAGGCTCCCGCTGGACTTGTCCCGGGTTAACGACTCGCCCCGGTTTCGACACCGTCCCTACGCTTTCGACACGTTGCCGGTGGTTCATTCACTTCGTCTCCCTGCACCCTACCTGACGCGGTCGCGCCGCGCCGTTTCCGTGACGCTTACCACCTCGGCTCTTGACCGAGGCAGCGCACGGCGGTTTGGAGCCTCCCCCTGCCGGGCGGCTCCGAGGGGCCTGCCCTCATCCCTCATGCAGCATGGCTGCAGCTAGGTGGCCATCTCGGCCTCCTTTCCGCGCCTTCGTGGCGCACGGTGAGTCGCCCGGGGGAATCTCACCCCCGGGCGCTCGCAGAACTGTACGTGAACGTCTCCGCTCATACAGCTCCCATCATCCAGCCGCCGGCGTCAGCCCCAGCAGATGCCAGTGGGCGAACAGCCGGGGCGCGCGACGCGCAAGACCACCGAGCCAGTGAATGGCGCGGCGGCGATGGCGCCGGAGCCTCTTGTATTTCCGCATGGCCCATCGAACCAACAGGTCGTTGAAGTGGCGAAAGACCGAATACAGGGCCGACTTGTAGAAACGGCCGTAGAATTGAATCCAGCCACGAAGGACAGGATTCCACATGCGGGCCAGGTCGTCGATGGCCTTGTCGCTGCGCCGAGGGAGGTGCCAACGTCGCATCTTCTGCCGCATCCGTGTCGCCGCCGCATTGCTCACCGCCGGTATGAAGCTGATGAAGTACTGACCCCATCGATTCTTTGCCCGACGAGAGCGAAACGTGTATCCCAGGAAGGTGAACTGCTCCGTGGGATACTGCCCCGGCCGGTCGTCATCCTTGCAGTAGACGATACGCGTCTTCTCCGGATGTACTTCCAGCCGGCATTGCGCCAGACGACGTTTGATGTGCGCCAGGACCTGCTGCGCCTGCGTCTCCGTCCGACAGTGCGCGACGATATCATCCGCATACCTCTCGAACGGAACGTCCGGGTGCGTTGACCGCATCCAGTCGTCGAACGCGAGGTGCAAGAAGATATTGGCCAGGAGCGGGCTCGCGACGCCCCCTTGGGGCGTTCCCATCGTGCGCGGTACCAGGGTTCCGTCTTCCTGCTGCATGGGAGCGGTCAGCCACCGCTGCACATAGAGCAGAATCCACCGGCACCGGGTGTACTTCCTGGCCGCACGCATGACGAGCGCGTGGTCCAGGTTGTCAAAGAAGCCGCGGATATCCAGATCGATCACCCAGTCATAACGCCAGCATCGCTGCCGGGCCGTCGTGAGTGCGTCGATCGCGGACTTCCGCGGGCGATACCCATACGAATCGGGATGGAACTGTGGCTCCACGTCCGGTTCCAGGTACATCTTGACCACCGTCTGGGCAATTCTGTCGGCGACAGTGGGAATGCCCAAGCGTCGCTCGCTTCCGTCCTTCTTCGGTATCCCAACCGACCGGACCGGAGGCGGGAAGTACGTGCCCGACGACATCCGATTCCAAATCTTATAGAGATTGTTCTTCAGGTCCTGCTCGAACATCTCGACAGACTCAGCATCGACGCCAGCTGCTCCGTGGTTCGCCTTGACCCGAGTGTAGGCCTCCCAAACCACCCACTTGGAAATACGAAACGGCTTCGCGTGGCTCGACGGCTCCTCCCGCTCGCGCGGTTGACCGTCGGGACACGCTGGATGACGCGACCCCTTTGCTCCATCGAGTTTCCTCGACTTCATCGCTCGTACGGGTCGCTCCGCCCCTGTGCCTCGCATCGGGCTTCTCATCCTTGGGGGTCGGCCCCTTGGACTTCTCCCTTCGCATCGAGGCGACAGGTTCCCACGTTCCGCACAAGGGCCTGGTGCAGGGTCACGCCACCTTTATGCCGGGTGCCGCCCAGCCAAGCTGCAGGCTCCCGCTGGACTTGTCCCGGGTTAACGACTCGCCCCGGTTTCGACACCGTCCCTACGCTTTCGACACGTTGCCGGTGGTTCATTCACTTCGTCTCCCTGCACCCTACCTGACGCGGTCGCGCCGCGCCGTTTCCGTGACGCTTACCACCTCGGCTCTTGACCGAGGCAGCGCACGGCGGTTTGGAGCCTCCCCCTGCCGGGCGGCTCCGAGGGGCCTGCCCTCATCCCTCATGCAGCATGGCTGCAGCTAGGTGGCCATCTCGGCCTCCTTTCCGCGCCTTCGTGGCGCACGGTGAGTCGCCCGGGGGAATCTCACCCCCGGGCGCTCGCAGAACTGTACGTGAACGTCTCCGCTCATACAGCTCCCATCATCCAGCCGCCAGCGTCACCCCCAGCAGATGCCAATGGGCGAACAGCCTGAACGGCTTCGCGTGGCTCGACGGCTCCTCCCGCACGCGCGGTTGACCGTCGGGACACGCTGGATGACGCGACCCCTTTGCTCCATCGAGTTTCCCCGACTTCATCGCTCGTACGGGTCGCTCCGCCCCTGTGCCTCGCATCGGGCTTCTCATCCTTGGGGGTCGGCCCCTTGGATTTCTCCCTTCACATCGAGGCGACAGGTTCCCACGTTCCACACAAGGGCCTGGTGCAGGGTCACGCCACCTTTATGCCGGGTGCCGCCCAGCCAAGCTGCAGGCTCCCACTGGACTCGTCCCGGGTTAACGACTCGCCCCGGTTTCGACACCGTCCCTACGCTTTCGACACGTTGCCGGTGGTTCATCCACTTCGTCTCCCTGCACCCTACCTGACGCGGTCGCGCCGCGCCGTTTCCGTGACGCTTACCACCCCGGCTCTTGACCGAAGCAGCGCACGGCGGTTTGGAGCCTCCCCCTGCCGGGCGGCTCCGAGGGGCCTACCCTCATCCCTCGTGCAGCATGGCTGCAGCTAGGCGGCCATCTCGGCCTCCCTTCTGCGCCTTCGTGGCGCACAGTCGTCTGCGTAGTTGACGATTTCCGCCTCGAAGCGCCGAGCGTAGCCCATTACCTTCCAGCCCAGAATGAAGCGACGCATGTAGACGTTGCTGAACAGCGGTGAAATCGGTGCCCCTTGCGGGGTACCCTTCCGCTCGCGACGTGCCCGGTTCGTGCGGCGGCGTCCGCCGTGTCCGTCGGCTTCCTCCACCGCCATTTCCAGCCACGCCTTGACCCAGCCCAACAGCCGCCCGTCGCTCACGCGTCGGGCGATGGACTGCATCAGGGCCGCGTGGGGAATCTGGCCGAAGTAGTCCGACAGGTCGGCGTCCACCACCTCCCGGTGGCCCGCGTTCAACAGCCGGTGCACGCGGTTGACAGCGTCGTGCGCGTGTCGGCCCGACCGGTACGCATACTGCTCCGGTTGCAGGTCGGCCTCGAAGACCGGCGATAGCACTAGCATCGCCGCCGTCTGCGCCACCCGGTCCCGGAGGCAGGGAATGCCTAACGGCCGAAACTTCCCGCGTTGCTTCTTCGGGATAAGGACCTGCCGTACCGGTTGGGGCCGGTAGGTCTCCGTCTTCAGGTCCCGCGCCAGCGCATTCCAACCACCGGTCCACCCCGAACGACTCAACGTCCGCAACCGTCTCGCCGTCCACCCCGGCCGCGCCGTCGTTGCGACGAACGGTCTGCCAGGCGACCGCGAGCACGTCATTGCGCCACACCTTGTCGCTCAGTGAGTAGAACCGGAAGTCAGGAGCTTCCTTCGCTTTCGCATGTAGCGCCGTCTGGAGTCGCTGAACTCGTTCTGAGGCGGTTAGGTTCTCACCAGTCCCCACGTCCCTTCCCCCGTCATGCGCTGCTCTCGAACTGAGGCCCCTTCCCTCCGCCGGCGTTACCCGGTTTCCCCGGTGTCGGGTCGGAGGAGGCGCGCCCCGCAGGCGCTGGCCTCCGTCCGCCGCTCAAACGGTACGTGCGGTTTTCCCGCATACCGCTTTCACGAAGACGTCCTCGCGCGATGAGGACCGATGGAGGAATCAGAGAGTGGCCCCTCCTCCGGCCCGTCGGGTTCAGCCAGTCGGCAAGTCTCCTCGGTCGCTGATGTTCGGGTCTTTCACTCATGGAACTGTCCACCTCAGCGCCCTTGCTCATCTCACCGTCCTGTCTGGTCCCGACCGTCTTCGCCGGCCGCCTTCCCCAACCCACTCGGTTGCCGCCCCTTGACGGTCACGCGGCTTTCACCGCGCTTCAGGTGCTATTCGGCCGTCCGACTCCTCGACGAGCGTCCCTTCCCACTTCGCTCTCGCTTATAGGGTCGGTTGCCGCGGCGCCGGCCGCGGACCCGCCGAGGTCTCCCAGGGTCACGCACTGGTCTTCCGTACCGTGCCGTCCGCATACACCTTGGTGCGGTGGGTGGATGAGAGCGCCTTCGCCTCCATAGTGCAGGCTCGACCTTGCCCCACCTTTGGCCGACCGGTTCGTCATGGGGTCGCCCCCTCGACTACGGCCCGGTACTGCTCCGCAAACCCTTCGGACCCCACCTCGCGATGGGCGCCCTGTCCTCCGCAGTTCCGTCGTGGGGGCTCCAGGTCCACCTTGGCTGTGTCCGGCTTTCGCCTGCGTGCCCGTTTAGGCGTCTCCATACCTGCCACCTGCGGCCGGCGAGGCATTACCCCCGCCTTTGGATACAGCCCCCCTCATCCGGGAGCCGGAGGGACTTCAACCCTCCTGACCAGTGCGCTGCCTGGCGCACACTACGGGCCTCTCCGCCACCCTGCACGGCCCGACCTGACCCTCGCGGGCTGTCGGTTGGCGCGTGCCACGCCACCGCCAGGGCTTCCCGTGTTGCGTCCATTCCCCTCTTCCATGCGTGCCGTCGCCACTACCCCGGCGGAATCGGTCGGTGCCTGCGTCGCTCGCTTCCCGACCCATGCCAGCCTTCCTCGTCAATTGGGCGAGTCGGCTTCCGCATCAATCGTTTCGAGGCCTGCTCGGCGTTCGCTCGCGCTACCGCCCGCATGGTCGCTGGGCCGTCCAAGGCGGCCCTTCGTCATCAGAGTGCTTCAGCCGATGTCGTTACCTCCATCGTCCGCTCCGACTGCTACCGGCTGGAGCGACAGTTGCCGGGCGGGATTCGCACCCGCTGAGGAATGGCGCCTTCGCACGGCGCACCAACTGATCGGAATCTGGCCGTCGGCCACGTCGAGGTGCAGCTTGTAGCCGGCCCAGGTCGACTTGTAGCCCTTGCTGTCCTTTTTCATGCCCACGTCACAGTCGGTCGGCAGGTCGTCGAGCATCGCCGGCAAGGTCATGGCCGCCTGCCGGTCGAGGCGCTTGAGGACCTTCGGCCGTTCCTCACCCTTCTTCGGCCGTCCCCGCTTGCGCTTGGGCAGCGGGGGCGTCTGTATTTGGTTACCGGGTGATCCGCCAATGAATACGGGCCGAGAGTGGGCTTGAGGCGAGGAGGTTACAGCGTCACAAGAAGGTTGCCTGGAGTGAGAGCGTGTTCACGCGGGTTGCCTCCACGTTGCGATGCCGCGGGAGACCGGAGGCCGTCGCACGGGAGCGCACAAGGCGTCGGCGTTTCGGCGCAGTCCGGTGGCGACCGAGCGCAGTGCGGTCGGGGACTCTCCCCCCTGCGGCGGCGCGCCGCCGGGACCGGTCACGCCCGCCTACGGGGGCGGCGGCGGAAGGCCGAGGAGCTCGGGGACGACGGGTTCGGCGGCGCGCAACATCGCGGCGATCAGGGGAGGCAGGTCGAGGTCGCGTTGGCGGGCGGTGCGCACGACGCTGGCGAGGACCTGCTGGGTGTCGGCGCCGTGGCGGGTGCGGTTGCCGCCGCACACCTTGCGGATGACCACAGCGGGCCGGATGGCCTGTTCGGCGCGCCAGTTGGTGGCGTCGAGCGAGGGGTCCCACAAGATGGAAATGGCAACTAGAAAAGGACTCCCCACCATTTTGCAAGTGCCTTTTTGCGGGGGCGTGACGGCGGTCGAGATGGGCGTGAGGTGACGGGATGGCGCATGGACGCTGCCGTCGCCGTGGACGCAAAGAACGCGCCCACCGCGCCTTGGACACGCCGCAGACGACGTGCCCACAGCGCCCACGAGCCGTTTCGTCATCGGACTCGCCAAGGCGTGGCGAATGTCGATCGAGAGCGTGTGTTACGAGTTCACGCGGTGACATTTCCTGCACGGTGCGGGTCGAAGCAGGTGCCGTCGCGGAGCATGGCGCAGGCGACGTTGAGCAGGCGGTCGGCCACTGAGCGCAGGGAGCGGGCGTGTCCATGGCCGCGGCTGCGCAGCGCCTGATACTTGGCGCGGCTGACCGGGTCGCGGTGGGCAGCGACGCGAGCCCAGTGGTAGGCGGCGTCGCGCAGCCGGTCGTGGGCAGCCAGGCGGCGCACCACGAGCAGGCTCTTGCCCGAACGCCGGGTGACCGGCGCCACCCCGCAGAGACAGCGAAGCGCGGCGTAGTCCCGCCGCCGCAGCGCGTCGCTACCCTCGGCAAGCAGACAAGCGAGGACGCCGGTGCCGATGCCGGGCAGCGATAGCAGGATGGCCGCGTCGGGCGGCGGTGGCGACGGCTCTGGCTCGCTCTCGGCGTGCGCGTCCGGGTCTTCCGCCGGTGCGGCCTCGGCGAGCTGGTGCACCAATCGGTCGAGCTGGCTGCGCGCGTGCGCCAGTTGCCGGTTGACCAGTACGAGGCGTTCGGCGATGAGCCGCACATGCGCGGCGGCGGCCTCGGCGGCACCTGGCGCGACCCGGACGGCCGGCGCCCGCAGCCGGGCACACAGCGTCGCGGCGTCGACCCGGCGGATGCGGTGCTGTTTCAACAACTTGGCGAGCGTCGCTTCGCGAACGCGCTGCGCCGCAACCGGCGTCGGCAGGCGCCGCCACAGGGCGAGCGCCCAGGACGCCGCGACATCGTCGCTGGTCGCGGCGAGCAGCTGCGGGTAGTAGCGCCAGAGCTGCTCGCGCATCCGGTTCGCCTGGCGAACGCGTTCCCGCGTAATCTCCTCGCTCAGGCGCGACCACTCCCGCAACTCGACGATCGCTGGGTCGGTCGGCTCCAGCCGCCGCAGACAGTGCGGGTCGGTGCGTAGCGCCGAGGCCAGCACCCGCGCATCCCGTCGGTCATCCTTCGCCCCCGCCGGCGAGATGCGGTCGCGGAAGCGGTCGAGCTGCTTCGGATTGATCGCGTGGACAGCGAAGCCCCGTTCCATCAGGCTCTCGACCACCGGCCCGCGCGGTGTCTCGATCGCCACGCCGACCTGCTCCGCCTTACCCGCCGTAAAAGACAGAAGCCAGTCCGCCATCTCCGACAGCCCCTGGCCGCCATGCTCGAACGCCCGCTCGCCGAGCAGCTTCCCGGCAACGTCGCTTACGCACGCTTGGTGCGTCTGCGATCCCCAGTCGACACCCACGAACCAGGCCAGCTCCACATCGAACCTCCTATCTGCCGCATTTCACGGGCGCGCCAACGATGCCTGCCGGTCCCTGTACTGGCGCTCGATGGCGCAAACTCCCCACGGGGCATCCATCGCTGGCTGAACGCCGGGGCACAAGTCCTTTTCAAGTGCTCGAGACACAGGGACCCCTCGGTGGCTCCCGGCGGCCTGCCCGACTCCGCGAGATTTGAGATTTACCCGCGCGAAGTCATTGAGAAAGGTACAGGGACCTTTGTGGCCACGTGAAATGGGACCCCCATTCTTGGGTTGTGGTGGTCATCGCGACGTGGCCGGACGGAGCGGAGCGACGGGAGGCCACGTCGCGATGAGCGCTATTGCCGTGGCACCTCCTGTGGCGCGCGGGACGCCTGGTTGCGTGTGGCGGTCTTGAGCCGGTAGCTGTCGCCGGCGGTCGTCAACACGGTGGCGTGGTGGACGATCCGGTCGATGACCGCGGCGGCGGCCGTGGTGTCGAGGAACACCTCGGACCAGCGCGCGAACGGCAGATTCGTCGTCACGACGAGGCTCCGGCGCTCGTAGCGCTGGCTGATGAAGCCGAACAGCAGGTCGGCGCCGGCCTTGTCGAACGGCACGTAGCCCAGTTCGTCGAGGATTACGACGTCGTAGCGGGCGAGCTGGTCGAACTTGCGTTGCAGTCGGCCCTGTTGCTGCGCTTCGACGAGCAGCGTGACCAGTT
This sequence comes from Vicinamibacterales bacterium, assembly GCA_965217045.1. Taxonomy (GTDB): domain Bacteria; phylum Acidobacteriota; class Vicinamibacteria; order Vicinamibacterales; family UBA8438; genus JAAXGX01. Next base: position 262,197 of record OZ244229.1, read on the forward strand.
CGGCGGCGGTCACGAACCGCACCCGGTAGTCGTGCTGGCAGCAGGCCATCCCCAACGCGATCGACAGATGCGTCTTCCCCGTGCCGACGCCGCCGACGAACACGACGTTGGCGGCGTCGGCGACGAAGCGGCAGTCGAAGACGTGCAGGACCGCGTCGCGGTCCAGGTCCGGCTGTGCGTCGAACGAGAAGGCGTCGAGCGTCTTGAGCATCGGGAAGCGAGCATCCTGGATGCGGCGTTGGATGCGGCGCTCCCGGCGGCCGGTCACCTCCAGATGGACCAACTGAGCCAGGTAGTCGGCCGGCGGCTGACGCTGGCGGGTGGCCTGCTCGGCCAGCGGCCGCCACTGCGTCGCGACCGTCGACAGGCACAGCGTCTTCAGGTCCGTCTCCAGATGCGGCGGCTCGGCAATCGCGGTCACCATTAGCAACGGCCCTCCACCAGAGCGTCATACGCCGACAGCGTCGGGGTGGGCACCACGATCTGCGCCAGTTCCGGACGCACCCCCGTCACCGGCCGGCACACCGGCGGCGGGCCACTCTGCTGCTGGCGCAGGAGGAGCCGCACCGTCTCGAGACGCGGCGAATGGCGCTCGAGCGCGGCCGTCACCGCGCGCTCGACGGCCGCGGCCGGCTGCGTCTCCATCAGCCGCAGCATCCGGACCCACTCCTGATCGGGCTTACGCGTGTGCCTGGCCAGTTCGGCCCGCACCTGCCGCCACACCGGCGCCAGCGGCCAGTCGACGAGCGCCGTCGCCTCGGCCACCGCCCGGTGCTTGCGCTCGAGCAACGGCAGCACATGAAACGCATCGAGGACCTTCGTGCCTCTGCAGAACGCGCGGGCGTGCTGCGCCACCACCTCGGCGCCGACGGCGACCGCCACCCGGTCGTGATACAGCTTCACCCACACCGGCCGGTAGGCGTGGCGGATCGGTACCGAGTAGGTGACGTGGTCCACCCGGACGTGTCCGAACTTGTCGGCCACTCGCGCGACGACGCGGCAGGTGGCGGGAAGGTGCACGGGCATCGCTCGCAGATGCTGCCGTTCCAGTGTCAACGCGTCCTGCACCGAGCGCCCGTCGTCGAGGTGGCGCGTCGGCAAGTCCGCCTCCAGCTCGGCGAGGATCGCCGCGTTGAGCGCCGCCCAGCTCGCCACCGCCAGCCGCGGCCGCAACATCAGGTTGCGGACGTACTTGACACCGCCCTCCACGGAACCCTTCTCCCAGCCCTTGGCCGGCGCGCAGAACTCGGCCCCGAAGGGATACCCGCCCCGGAATGCTTCGAACGCCTCGGTCTGCACCCGGTCCCGGCCCGCCAACACCTTCTTGACCGCCAGCGAGGTGTTGTCCAGGACGAGGCGTTTCACGACGCCCCCGAAGTACCAAAACGCCGACTCGATGCCGTCGAGCAGCGACTCGAGACGCTCGACCGGGTACGCCTTGGCGAAGTACGCGTTCGAGAACGGCAGCGTCGCCACCAGGTACTTCACCTTGCACGGCACGCCGGCGACGTCGACCCACGACTCGCCGAAGTCGACCTCCATCGTCGTGCCGGGGAGCACGCTACGGTGCACGAAAGCCTCCTTCGCGGTGCCGGCTGCCCGCAGTCCCGCGACGTAGCGGCGCACCGTGCGAGCCGGGAGCGGTCCGGCCAACGGCAGCAGCAACCGGCGAATCCGTTTGGCGGTCAACCGCGGCTCCGCGCACAGCCACTGCTTGATCTGCTCCCGCCACGGGGCCAGGGTGCTGGGCCGCGGCGGCGACACCCGCACCGGCGGCGTCGGCCGGCCGATGGCCCGCCGCACCGTCTTGACATCCAACTTCAACCGACGGGCGATCTCCTTCTTCGGCACACCCTCCACCAGATGCAGGTGGCGAACCTCGACCCACTGGGACATCCTGATCACCTCCGCGTCCTCCTGGCTCGGTCGACGAGACGACCGTGTCTCGCCACCTCGATTATCGCCAAGCGAGCGCTGTTTCCGAGTGCTCAGGGGGTCCCTTTCATCTTGCCGCTACCACACAAGAAGAGGAACACGGCCGGGAATTCGGTGGCCAGGTGCCCCGCGAAGCGCTCGGCGTCGTCGAGCGGCGGCGGTGCGTCGACCAGCCGACCGAGCCGGGCGGTGAGTCGGCCGCGGGCCGTTGCCATCCCGTGCTCGCTCAGCGCTCCCGCGTTGCAGCGGTCCCGCAGGTCGAGGCCGGCCCGCAGAACCGCCTGCACCTCGCCGGCCCAGGGACTGTCAGGATAGTCCTCCCGGAGCTGCTTGCAGCGTTGCAGAAGGTGGTTCAGACAGGTTTGGTGCAGTCCGTCGAAGCAGCGATACGGTGCCCACCCGTCGCGCACGAGCACGCCGACGTAGTCGGTCCCCAGCACCGTGGCGGCATCGTTGAACCCCCGGCCGGGGCAGATGGCGTAGACCGTCGTGTCCGGGGTGACGAACGTCCACAGCCAGTGGCGCACGCCGCCGACGCGCCAGCCGGTCTCGTCCGGCGTGACCACGGGCGCATTGCGAACCTGCTCGCACAGCTCCGCGTAGGCCGGCGCGGCGGCGCGGGCCGCCCGGTGCAGCACGTGGGCGAGGCCGCCCGGCGTGACCTGCAGCCCGAACGTGGTCCGCAGCAGGTGGGCCACCTTCGCCAGCGGCACCCCCATCTCCGTGTGCAGCTCCACGACCAGCGCGACCACCCCGGGACCGAGCTGCACCCCCGCCGCGCCCAGCGCGTCGGAGGTCTGCAGCACGTGGCGGCCCTGCACCCGCCGCTGACACTGCGAACAGTGGCCGACCTCGATGTCGAAGCGCCGCACGACCGGCCGTACCACGGGCAGTTCTTCCTGATACTGCGACGCCACGCGGGTACCTTCGACCGCGCCGCCGCAATCCGGGCACGTCGTGGGAACCGGCGCCGCGTGGGTCTCGTCAACCCGCGCCGGCCGCGGGCGGCAGCCCTGCCGGCCGTACTCCGCCCCAGGCCGCCGTCCGGGACGCCTGCCGCGCCCTTGCGGCCGGTCCTTGGCGAACGGCGCCGCCTGCCGGCGACCCGCCCGGCGTGCCTCGGCCAACTGCTGTTTCAGGCGCTCGATCTCCCGCTTCTGACGCTCGTCCTGGCGTCGCAAGCCGTCGATCTGGCGCTTCTGGCGGTCGTTCTCCCGCTCGCGCCGCGACAGCTCTTCCCGGAGCCGCTCTACCTCGTCGCGCAGCCGTCCTATCCGTTCGTCGCCGGACAGCCCGTACTCGTTGACCACACAAGACTTATGCCATATTCGCGCAAAAAGTACAATCCAAATAAATGGATCTTGCGTGGCCACCCGCTAAACAAAGACGGGCGTCTTTTCCTTGGCGGCCGGCTTCTCGCGGGCTTCGATGGCCGTCGAGTCGCGGCAGAGGTGGCCCACCAACCGGTCGTGGTGGGTGTTGCGGATCAACGCTGCATGCGTGCGCTGGGGCAACTGTGTGTCGGAGAACTCGGCGAAGGCGCGTGAGAAGACCGATTCGCTCGGTACCTCGCTCTTCCGCTCCCAGCCGCAGATCCGCCGCAGCGCCACGTCGGTGACCAAGCGCTCCAGCAGCACGCGCGTCGTCGGCATGTCGTAGACCGCCTTGGCCACGAAGGCTCGCGCCAGTGCCGCGCGGTCCTTGCGCGGACGCCCCGGCACCCGGAAGCACCGGGGAATCCACTGCTCGATACGGATGACCTCGAGAGTCTGCACCAACTGCTGCTGTTTCCCGGTCAGCGGACCCAACACGGGCTCCAACTGGGGGAACAGCGCACGCTGGATCGACTGCCAATAGGGGGCGAAGTAGAGTCGAGGAGAGGCGCGTAGCCGGTAGGGGGTCGGTGGCTTATCCGGCGCTTTCGCAATCGGGCCGCAGGCCGAGTCCCGTGGGTACGTTTCCTCCCCCCGCTCTCCGAACCCGGCGGGCCGATTTCCGGCACCGGGCTCTCCAGTGGAATCATGCGGCTCGCGCACGGGCTTCCCGGTCACGACCAGCGGACGGGTCTCGCGAGCCCTGGCACCAGGCTCGCACCCTTGAGCCGGCCGGCCGGTGCGTCGTCAGGCCTGTTGACGCCCTGGCGACGGCGACCGCTCGGGTCGTCCCCTTCGCTTGTGCATGTGATGACATCCGGCATTCCTGCTCATCTCCGGGGTGATAGGCCGTTCGGCCACTCCCGTGAGCCTGCTCCCTTTCGCCATCGCTTCCACCTGAGGTCCCTTCCCTCCGCCGGCATTACCCGGCTTCCTCGGTACCTACGGACCTCTCCGCCACCCTGACCGGCCCGACCTGACCCTCGCGGGCTGTCCGTTGGCGCGTGCCACGCCACCGGCAGGGCTTCCCGTGTTGCGACCAATCCCCTCTTCCACACGTGCCGCCGCCATTACCCCGGCGGAACCGGTCGGTGCTCGCGTCGCTCGCTTCCCGACCGCTGGCAGCCTTCCCCGTTATTCCGGCGGGTCGGCTTCCGCGTTACCCGTTTCGAGGCCTGCTCGGCGTTCAACGTCGTTGCGGCCCGCGTGGTCGCTGAACCGCCCAAGGCGGCCCTTTGTCGTCGGAGTGCTTCAGCCGATGTCGTTGCCTCCGTCGTCCGCTCCGACTGCTACCGGCTGGAGCGACAGTTGCCGGGCGGGATTCGCACCCGCTGAGGAATGGCACCTTGTCACGGCGCACGGAACCACGCAGGCTGTTCATGGTGTGTTTGATTGACCGCTCCTGCCAACTACTGTATATTGGCGGACAATGAAGATGTGAAGCAGCGAATCGATGGCCTACAGCGCAGCGTTACGCCGCTATGAGGAGCAATACGACGCGCTCAAGGCGGAACTGCAAACCCTCGGGTTCATGGGCCAGGGTAGCGTTCACACCCGCCGGATAACGTGTGGGAGGGCTACCTGTCGCTGCCACGACGACCCGGACGCCCGTCACGGCCCCTACCACTACTGGACGCGCAAGGCCCGCGGAAAGACCGTCGGCTTGAAGCTCACCGAAGACGAACTCGTCCTCTACCGGGAGTGGATCGAGAACAACCGTAAACTGGAACGGCTCGTGAAGGAAATGCGCCACCTCTCTTCGTGTGCGCTTGCCCTCATAACCGTAAACTGGCACGGCGTGAAGGAAATGCGCCACCTCTCTTCGTGTGCGCTTGCCCTCTCCATGAACCCCCGTGTCGCCGGCTTCCCGGGCGCGGTCACTGCCATCCTGCGAACGCTGCATCCCGCCCGCTGACCGTCCCTCGCCCCGCCGCCTCCGGCAAGGAAAAAACTCGGCCGATCACGCGTTTCGCAAGAGGCTCATTGGGTAAGCTGGCTCATGGCACGGAAGCGGCGCCGCCCGCGGCCGGCGCCTGCGCCGGGTCCGGCGTCGCCTCCTCCGCCGCTACCGGATCGCGTTGTCCGGCAGCCGCAGCGCCACGAGCGCTCCGGGTTGCCCGCGCCGCGCGCTGCCCGTCTGCATGAGGATGTACTGCACGCCGTCAGCAAGGTAGGTCATCATGCCGTACTGCCCTGGAATCGGCACCTCGACGCTGGCCAGGATCTCGCCCGACCGCTTGTCGCGGGCCCGCAGCAGCGGCAGGCCGTTGGCGCCGAGTTCCGCCTCGCCCCGCAGGTCCTCGGTGGTCTGCACCAGCAGGTCGCCCACGACCATCTGGATGGAGCGTCCCGTCCCGCCCAGGTTCGGCAGGTCGACGCCGGCCAGGCGGGGGTGGTTCCGGAACCGCTCGGGGGTCTCCCCGATCGGGATATCCCACAACCGCTCCCCGGTGTTCATGTCGTAGGCGGCCAGTCCCTGGAAGAGCGGACGGTACACCGGCAGCCCGTCGATCTGGGCCGGAAACTCGGCCGGCCCGCCCGGGGCCCAGGCAGCAACCGTCGTGCCGGTCGTGGGCGTGTGCCGCTCCCGGCCCCGCCAGGCCTCGGCCGACAGACCGGGCAACCCGCGCTCATCGTCGACGCCGTTGGTGGGCACCATGAAGCGCGGCGCGCTGCACACCCGGTTGTGGGGCGCGTACATGATCCCGGTCGTGGGGTCGGCCACGGCGGGGTGATAGATGTTGAGCCCGCCCATGCAGCCGATCACGTTCCGGTAGTCGTTGTCGTGCGGATACGGCAGCGGGGGCACGTACAGGCCCCCGAGCCGGAACTCGCTGAGGATCTCGAGCGCCTCGCGCTTCAGCTCCGGCGTGAAGTCCAGCACGTAGTCCTCGGTCAGCCCATCGACCACGATCGGGTCGAGCGGCTCGGGCCGGGTCGGATACGGCTGGGTGGGGGCAGTGTAGTTGCCCGGCACCTGGGTCTGCATCACCGCGCGTTCCTCGATCGGCCAGAGCGGCTCGCCGGTGGCCCGGTTGAACGCGAAGATCAACCCCTGCTTGGTGTTCTGGACGAGCGCCGGCACCGGCGTGCTGTCGACCGTGAGGTCCATCAGGATCGGTGCAACCGGCAGGTCGTAGTTCCACTGCTCGCTGCGGTGGATCTGGAAGTGCCACCGCCGCTCCCCGGTCGCCACGTCGAGCGCCAGCACGCTGCCGCCGAACAGGTTGTGGCCCGGCCGGTGGCCCGTGTAGGACTGGACGGTCGAGGCATTGGTCACCAGGTAGACGAGCCCGAGCTCCGGGTCGGCCGAGGCCGGCGCCCAGGTGGACATGTCGCCCGACCAGCGCCAGGCGTCGTTCTCCCAGGTCTCGTGGCCGTACTCGCCGGGGCGGGGGATCACGTGGAACTTCCAGAGCACCGCGCCGGTGCGGGCATCGATACCCATGATGTCCCCCGGCACGTTCTCGATGCGGGTCTGGTCGTAGCTCGGCTCGTGACCCACGAGCACCACCACCACCCCGTTGACCACAATCGGGGGCGACGAGGCGGTGACCATCCCCAGTCGGCGGGGAACGCCGTGATCCGGGTCATAGGGACCGTCCCAGGCCAGCCACGGACCCCAGTCGGCCACCAGGGGCGGAATGAGGTCGACGACACCGCTGCGCGAGAAGGTGTCGATCTCGACCGGCTCGCCCCAGCCTTCGAGCGGTCGGCCGGTGCGGGCGTCCAACGCCCAGAGAAAGAAGGCGGGCGAGGTGACGAAGACGACGCCCCGGCCGTCGACCTCCGCATAGGCGACTCCCTTGCCGAAGTCGGTGCGCGGCGAACGGAGGTAGCGCATCGTCTCAGGCTCGCGGAAGGCCCAGAGCGTCTCGCCGGTGGCGGCGTCGATCGCCACCACCTGCCGGCGCTGGCCGGCGACGGTGTAGAGCACGCCGTCGGCGAACACCGGCGTGGCCCGCGTCGTGTACTCGACGCCGGGCCCGAAGTTGTTGCCGCGCCAGATCCAGGCAACCTCGAGGTCGGCAAAGTTGTCGGCGTCGATCTGGGTGAGCCAGGGGTTGGAGCGGGTGTGGCCGGCGTCGCCGCCCAGGTAGCGCCACTCGCCGTCCTCGACCCCCGGAAGCTGGGCGGCAGCCGGGGAAGCCGCCCCGAGCAGGCAGGCCAGCGCGGCCAGGACGCCGCCGGTTCTACGGTATCGCGTCATCGTGCTCCTCCGGGTCTCGCCGGACCGCAGACAGATAGCAAGGTCGCCGGCGGCGCTACCGCAGCTCGCGGGGAAGCGCCTCGCCTTCCAGCAACAGGTAGAGGTGAGCCTCGAGCTGCTGCATGCCGGCCTCGCCGTCGAGCGCCACTTGCCCGTCGCCGTCGACGTCGAAGCCTTCAACGATCTGATAGGCCAGGGCTCGAAGCCGGCCCACGAGCGGCGCCGCGCGGCGGATCGAGACGGCGTCGCCGAGCTGCCGGGCGACCTCGGCGGCCCTGTGCGCGTTGGCGAGCAGGCCGGCCGCGATCCGGGAGACGTGCCCGGCGTGCGTCTGCACGTTGTCCGAGGCCCCCGACGCGCCAGCCGCCCGCTCCAGATGGCTGACCAGGGCCTCGACGGCGGGTATCACGCCGAACCCGAGCCCGGGGCCGGACGCGCCGTCGGCCGGCTCCAGCAGGTGCAGCACGTGCCCGGCGTGCCGCCGCATCGCGCCGAAGTCGCTCAGGTCACCGGCCGCGAAGTTGGCGTGGAGCGCCATCGTGCCGACCTCGGCCGAGGCGGTGGCCGCCAGGCTCCGTCCCCCGGGCGCCCCGGGGAAGCCGTAGGCGACATGCCCCACATGCGCGGGCGCGGTCCCGCCCGGGAGCGCGGTGGCGTCACCGTTCGGCACGTGCCTCTCGAGCATCCGGCGGCGCACGACCGCGCCATACACGTTGCCGGCCGAGTCGACGCCCACGCCTTCGGCGCCGCTGTGCTCGATGGCCGTCGGTTCCAGATCTTCGATCAGATACTGGACCGACCCGTCGCGCGCGCTCCCCACCCGGATGCCCTTCTTCCAACCCGGGTTGTCGGTGCCGTAGGACTCGGAGTCGGCCACGTAGATGCGGTCGTCGGCGCCGATGGCGATGCCGCTGGGACGGCCGAACTGATACCAGACGTCGAGCAGCGTCCCCTCCTGATCGAAGATCTGGATCCGGTTGTTGGCCCGATCGCCGACGAACAGGCGGCCCTGGGAGTCGAGCGCGATCGTGTGCGGCACGTTGAACTCGCCGGGCCCCGAGCCGGTACCCCCCCAGGACATCACGAACGTGCCGTCGGCCGCCCACTTGGTCACCCGGTTGGCGCCCGGAGCGAAGCTGTGCCCTTCGGTGATGAAGATCTCGCCGCCGGGGGTGACGATGACGTCGGTCGGCTCGTCGAGCAGCGGCGGATCCCCCGGTGTGCCCCGCTCGCCGATGGTCAGGAGGTGGTTGCCCTCGGCGTCGAACTTCACCACCCGGTGCCCGCGCTGGTCCGCCACCCAGACGTTGCCCTCGTCGTCGAGGTCCAGGCCGTGCGGGAAGTCGAACAGCCCCGACCCCCAGCTCAGGAGCAGGCGGCCCGACGGGTCGAGCTTCAGCAGCGCCGGCTCGCTGCGCCCGGTGCAGGAGTTCTGCAGGCAGCGGCTCAGCAGATAGATGTTGCCGTCGGGTCCCTCGTCGGCGCCGATGAACGACGCCCGCTCGTCGTAGGCGCCCGGCACGTACGGATCCGGCAACTCGCCCCACGGGTGCACGCGGGCGTAGGGGTTGGGCAGGTCGTTGGTCGGCGCCATCCGGGTCTGGTCCTGGAGCTGTGCGTGCGCGGGCGCCGCGGGCGCCAGCAGCGCCGCGGCGAGCATGCCAGCGGTAAACGTAGAGGGCATCGGGTTCCGCATGAGCTGTTGCCTCCTCGGTTGTCAACTATAATGCGGCGAGAAGGAGATCACAGCATGTCTACTGCACGCCTCGCCCTGCTCCTCGTCGCCGCGTTGAGCTTGGCGACCATCGGCGCCTCGTCCGCGGCCAACTCCGACGCAACGACCGGCGTGACACCGGAGTTCAAGCACATCGGCAAGCTGGCGTTCGGACCCGAAGGCGTGATCTTCGCGGCCGACGGCCAGGAGGTGACCATCACCGCCCTGCAACTGGGCGAACGGATGGCCAGCGGCGAGCCCGGCACGCAGGACGTGCCCGCCGTCGACCGCAAGATCGCCGGGCTGCTCGGCATCGACGCCGACAACCTGCTCATCACCGACATGGTGGTCGATCCGCATACGCGCAACACGTACATCTCGGTAATGCGCGGGCTCGGCGCCGGCGCGATGCCCGTTCTGGTGCGCGTTGACGGCGCGGGCGAGATCGAGGTGATCTCGTTCGATCAGGTCCCGTATACCCGGATCGGGGTGCCGAATCCGCCGCCGGCCGAAACGCCGCTAGTGCTCGCCGACGGGCGCGCGATTCCCGTGCCCAACTACCCCGACCTCGTCGATCCCGCGGGGCTGATGGGCGTCCAGACCATCACGCACATGGCCTTCGTCGACGGCAACCTGTTCGTCTCGGGCCTGTCGAACGAAGAGTTCGCGTCCAAGATGCGGGTGATTCCGTACCCGTTCCGAACGGCGAACGAGGGCACGAGCGTCGAGATCTACCACGGCTCCCACGGACAGCTCGAGACGTTCTCGCCGGTGTTCACGTTCGTGCCGTACGAGATCGACGGTGAGCCGTCGATCGTCGCCAGCTACCTGTGCACGCCGCTCGTCAAGTTCCCGATCTCGGCGCTCGAGCCGGGCGGCAAGGTACAGGGGACGACGATCGCCGAGTTCGGCAACCGCAACCGCCCGATCGACATGATCGTCTACGAGAAGGACGGGCAGGACTACATCCTGCTGTCGAACAACCAGCGCGGCGTGATGAAGGTGCCGACCGAGCCGTTCGCCGCGGCGGCGCCCATCGCCGACTATGTCCCCGACACGGGGGGCGTACCGTTCGAGACCGTCGAGTCCATGGCGGGCGTGCGGCAGCTCGATCTGCTCGATTCCACGCACGCAATGCTGCTCTTGGAGGCCGCGGGCGGCGGGCTCGACCTCGAAGCGGCCGCCCTGCCGTAGGGGCTGCCAGGTTCCAGCGTCCGATGCTGTACACGGCGAGCGCCGCCGCCCTGGTGGCGGCGCTCGCGCTGGCGTGCTCGCGACCGACCGGGCAGGAGCCGGACCCCTTTGGCGGCGACGTCCGGATTCGCCTGAGCGCCGCGTCCTCCGGGGAGCTGGCGGTCGACGTAGACGGGTTGCCGGCCGAGGCTCTTGCGCGTCTGGAGCACGATTCCCCGACGCGGGACGCGTGGCAGGCGCTCCTGCGCGTCCAGGTGGCTCGCCCGGACCACTCGTCCGCCGCGCTCCCGCCGGTGCTCGGCAGATACGCGGTGCGCGACGGCGCGCTGCGCTTCACGCCGCAATTTCCGTTCGATCCAGGTCAACGCTACGACGTCGTTTTCGATCCGTCGTTGCTCCCGTCCGCGCGGCACCGTTCCGCGCCTTCCCCCTTGCGCCCGGTCAGCACGACGCTCGAGGTGCCGGCTCCGGACCGCGCGCCGTCGACGCGCGTGGTCGCGGTCTATCCGTCGGCGTTGGAGGTGCCTGAGAATCACCTCCGGCTGTACATCGTCTTCTCCGCGCCGATGGGCCTGGGCGCCGGCAGCCCGTACATCCGTCTGGTCGACGAGCACGGCGGCCCGCTGGCCGATCCGTTCCTTCCGCTGGACGTCGATCTGTGGAACGAGGACCGCACGCGGTTCACCGTCCTGTACGACCCCGGGCGCGTCAAGCGCGGCATCCTGCCGAACGAGGAGATGGGCCGCCCTCTGGCGGCGGGTCGGACCTACGCGCTGGAGATCGATGCGGGCTGGCGCGATGCCGAGGGACAGCCGCTCACCGAGCCCTTCCGCCGCGAGTTCCGGGTAGGGCCGTCGCAGGAGCGCGCGCTGGACCCCGCCGACTGGCGCCTCGAGATCCCGGCCCAGGGCACCCGCGATCCGCTGGCGGTGGTCTTTCCCGCGCCGCTGGACTACGGCCTGCTGCAACGCACGCTGCGGGTAGAGACCGTCGAGGGCCGGCCGCTGGCCGGCGAGATTCGCGTGGAGCGCGAGGAGACGCGCTGGGTCTTCACGCCGCGCGCGCCATGGCGGCCCGGCCAGCACCAGCTCGTCGCGGCGGCGACGCTCGAAGACGTCGCCGGCAACCGCATCGGACGGCCGTTCGAGGTCGACGAGAACAGCGGACAGAGCGCGCAGCGAGCCAGCGGCGCCCGGGTGCCGTTCCGGATCCCCGGCTGACCTGCCGCCGGGAGCCTGCGCGCCAGCGCGGCCTCGTCGTCGCGCCGCATCCGGGTGCGACGCGGGGTCTTGCGAGGACCGCCAACCCATCAGGAGCGAGAGCAATGCACCAGTTCGACCCGCAACGGAAGCGCACCGCGGCTGCTCTGGCGGTGGCGGTCGGCGCGGCGGCGGCCGGCATCATGGCGGCTGCCGGCGCGGCGAACCCCGAGTGGACGGCGGCGCCGGCCGCGGACTTCCCCATGACCGGCGGCAACTACTGGCACCAGCGCTACTCGGCGCTGGACCGGATCGACGCCTCCAACGTGGCGACGCTGGGCGGCGCGTGGATGGTGCGCCTGGAGGACGGCCGGCCCGGCGGCCAGCTCGAAGGCACGCCGGTGGTCGTCGACGGCGTGATGTACGTCTCGACCGGCACCCGCAACGTGCTGGCGCTCGACGCCGCGACCGGCGCGGTCAAGTGGCGGTATCGTCCCGAATCCGCGGCGCCGGGCGGCAACAAGGGCGTGGCGGTGGCCGAGGGCAAGGTGTTCTTCGGCCGGCGCGACGGCGTGCTGGTCGCCCTCGACCAGGAGACCGGGGAGGTCGTCTGGGAGACGCAACTCACCGCCGAGCAGGGCGCCAATGTATCCGCGCCGGCCGTCTACTACGACGGTCTCGTGTACATGGGCACGTCCGGCGGCGACTCCGGCGCGCGCGGACAGATGGGCGCGTACGACGCGAACACGGGCGCGGAAGTGTGGAAGTTCTACACGATCCCCGGCGCGGACGACCGCTTCGCGGATACCTGGGAGGGCGATTCGTACAAGAACGGGGGCGGCGGCGTCTGGGTCAGCCCGACGCTCGACCCCGAGCTGGGCATGATCTACATGTCGGTCGGCAACATCGGCCTGCGGCAGTACGGCGCGGCCGACCGGAATCCGGATTTCCGGGACGAGGGGGAGCGCGGCTTCGAGAACCTGTTCACGGCGTCGGTCCTGGCGCTCGACCTGCAGACGGGGGAGTACCGCTGGCACTTCCAGCAGGTGCGTCACGACATCTGGCACTACGATGCGGGCGGGCCCTCGGTGCTTGCAGACATCACGTACGAGGGCCGGGAGCGCAAGATCCTCATGCACCCGGGCAAGACCGGGTTCCTCTACATCCTCGACCGGACCGACGGGACGCCCCTGATCGGGATTGAAGACCGCGCGGTGCCGCAAGCGCCGCGCATGAAGACCTCCCCCACGCAGCCGTACCCGATCGGCGACCCGTTCGTGCCGCTCTGTCCCGAGCCGCTCGGCGACTACGCGCGCGGCTGCCTCTTCGCGGCGTACGAGGAGCGGCCGACGCTCATCGCGCCCGGGTCCGCGGGCGGCAACAGTTGGGCCCCGATGTCGTTCAGCCCCCGCACGGGCCTGGCCTACGTCCCCGGCACCATCTTCGACTCCCTGTACATGCTGGGCGCCGAGGGCGAGGGCCGGGAGATGCAGTCCACCACGTTCCATCCGGCGGGCGTGCGGCGGGCCGGGACGCTCACCGCCATGGACCCGACGACGAACCGCATCGTGTGGCAGAAGCAGATGAGCCATCCGATGGGCGGCGGCAGCGGCCTGCTGAGCACGGCGGGCGGGCTCCTCTTCAACGGCCGGCCGGCCGGCAATCTGGTGGCATACGACATCCGCAACGGCGACGAGCTGTGGCGGTTCCAGACCGGGGCCGGCGCCGACGCCGGCGTGTCGACCTACGAGGCGGCCGGCGAGCAGTACGTCGCGATCATGGCGGGCGGCAACCGGGTGCTCCAGTCGCAGCGCGGCGACTATCTGTGGGCCTTCAAGCTGGGCGGGACGCTGCCCGAGGCGCCCGCGCCGGAACCCCCGCCGGCGATTCAGCCCTGAGGCCGGTCGTCGGGACGCCGCAACTCAGAGAGGAACGAACCATGACGCGAGCGAGACTGGCGGGCGCGGCGGTGGCGGCGCTCCTCGCGGCCGGCGGCGCGCAGCACCTGTCCCACGCAGCCGCGTCCGGGCAGAGCCCGACCCCCGCGGCCGGCGTGCCGCGGTTCGAGGTGGATCCGACGTGGCCGACCTTGCCCAACGACTGGGTCCTGGGCACGTCGATCAACGTCTCCGTCGACCGCCGCGACCACGTCTGGATCATCCACCGCTTCCGATTCGTCCCCGAAGAGGACCGGGAGCGCGCAGCCCCGCCGGTCCTGGAGTTCGACGAGAACGGGAACTTCGTGCAGGGCTGGGGCGGACCGGCGGACGCGTACGAGTGGCCGGATCTGGAGCACGGCATCACCGTGGACTACCAGGATCAGGTCTGGATCAGCGGCAGCAACCCCATACCCGCATCCGGCTCGCCGCGCTCGGACGACATGCTGCTCAGGTTCACCCGCGACGGCACGCTCGTGCGGCAGTTCGGCCGCCGCGACCAAAGCGGCGGCAACAACGACACCACCAACCTGAAGCGCCCGTGCGAGGTGTTCGTCTACAGCGGCACGAACGAGGCCTTCGTGGCCGACGGGTACGGCAACCGCCGGATCATCGTGCTGGACCCGGATACCGGCGCGTTCAAGCGCATGTGGGGCGCGTTCGGCAACACGCCGCTGGATCCGCCTCCCGGACGACCGACGCGGCATCACGAAGGCCCCGGCCCGGAGCAGTTCGGGACGGTGCACGGGGTGAAGGTGTCCAACGACGGCCTCGTGTACGTCGCCGACCGCAACAACCAGCGCATCCAGGTGTTCACCCTCGAGGGGCAGTACATCAAGCAGGCGTTCGTCAACCGCAACGAGTCGGCCGATCCGAGCCCCGCGGGCGGGCGGACGGTGTCGGGCATCGCGTTCTCCGCGGACGACCGGCAGCGGTTCATCTACGTCGCCGACTACAGCAACTCGCACGTCACGATCGTCGAGCGGGACACACTGAAGGTGGTCGACTCGTTTGGCACCCGCAGCCCGCGGCCCCGCGACTTCGCCGGCATCCACAATCTCGCCGTCGATTCGCAGGGCAACCTGTACACCGCCGAATCCGACCCGAACAACCGCGCCCAGAAGTTCGTGCTCCAGTGAACCTGCCGGGCTCGGCGCCGGCGCGGTCCGGTGCGAACCGGTAGCGGATTGACGTAGAGATGCCGCCGAGGAAGCCGAGGCGGCCGCCAGGTACGGGATACTATCCCCGGAGGTTTCACATGCAGATATCGAAGTCCCGTTTGCAACGCGTTGTGTCCATCCGGTTCGGACTGGCGCTGGCTGTTCTCGCCACCCTGGCTCTCGGCGCAGCTGGCGCGGCGGAAGCGGCACAGTCCTGCAGCAACCTGGTCGCTCCCCAGGACATGGAGATGGTCTCCTCGGCCGCGCAGGTTCCGGGTGTCTACATCGCGCGCTTGAACGCCGGCAGCGCCGAGCGCGTCACCGCCCTCTTCGCGGACGACGCCGTGCACCGCGGTCCCGACGGACAGATCCGCCAAGGACGAGCCGCGATTCTGGCGTTCTACGAAGGCGTCCTGGCCAGCGGACCGCGGGGGCTTGCCGTGGGCAAGAGCGTGGCGGACAGCGGTCGGGTGGCCTTCGAATTGATCAATGTGGAGGGGTGCAACGAGGAAGACCCGGCCACCGCGGTGGACCTGATAGACGTCAACGACGCCAACCAGATTCAGGACTTCACCGTGTTCTTCCGGCCGGACGGCCGCTGACTCGACGCGCTACTCCGATTGACGTAGTCACCGCCGTACTCCGGGAGTCCGCGCCGTTCCACGGCGCGGACTCCCGGCCCTCGCGCGCCATCGATTGCCCGCCCCGCACTCGACGTGATCGTGCGGGATCGCGTGGTGACCCAGGGGGCCGGCTCGGCGAGCCTCGAGCCGCACGGCAAGCTCGACATGGTCTGCATCGGCGCCGACCGTGAGCGAGCCCGCCGCCTCTACGCTCGAACCGTCGAGATCACGGAACTCGTGCCCGATACCTGGCCCGAAGCATGGCTGCCGCTGATGGCGCCGCGGTTGCGCCCGACCAGGCCGCCGACGTTTTCCGTGCCCGTTACGACGCCAGTGACGTGGCTGTCGGTGATAGAGCCCGAGCTCGGGAGCGTACCGACCAGACCACCGACGTTGACATTGCCGGTCACGTTGACGTCGACCAAGCTGATTCCGGTCAACCCGCCGGAACGCCCAGCGACAGGCGTCCCGACAGACCCGAACAAGGCGACACTACCAACCTGCGTCGGCCGGTTGATGAACAGATTGGCGATTGCGTGGCCGTTGCCCTTGATGCTGAACCTTGCCGGGAAGGGGAACCACCCGGCGCCGTCGTCCCAGTAGTCGTCGCCCGCGTCGGCACCCCCGCTCCCGTTCGTGTCGAAGTCCAGGTCCGCCTCCAGTTCGTAGCCGACGCATCCGTCCGGACATCCCATGCCCAGCGCGCCCTCGGCGAACGCCGACGTTGCGTAGTAGGACGTCCAGTTCGCGACTCTATCCACCGCACCGTCGGCATCCTGGTCGTAGCGCATGGCATCGAGTTGCGCCAGGTTGGAGATCTCGATATAGCCGTCGTCGTCGGTGTCGTAGTCCCGCGTCCCCGGCGTGACCGTGACCGTGACCGTCCGCACCGCGCTCAGCCCATCGGGATCGGTCGCCCGCACCCACACCGCGATGCGCCCGGGGGCGAGCGGCGTCAGGGTCAGGGCAGACCCGCTCATGCTGGCCGTGACGTAATCGGGATCGGTCGACAACGCCGTGTAGGTCAAGGAGTCGGTGTCCGGGTCGGCGAACCCGCTCTCCACGCTCAGCGTCACCGCGTCGGCGCCCGGGGCCAGCGTCGGCACGCTCAGGGTGCCCTCCACGGTCGGCGCCTCGTTGCGGTCCGCCGCGGCCACGTCCACCGCATCGACCGCACCCGGCGCCATCACGATCCCGGCGCCCGAGTCTCTGTCCACGCCTGTCGCCTCGATGTCCAGCGCGGACCCGGTCAGCGCCGTGCGAAGGCCCGCCAGCGTGACCTTCGCCGGACCGCCAGCGGCCTCCAGCAACAACGCGCCGATCCCTGCGGCGTGCGGCGCCGCCGACGAGGTGCCGCAGAACGTCGCGAATTCAGGTGCCGACGTCGAAACGCACGTCGCCGCCACGATGTCCGGCTTCTGTAGCAGTTCCCCGCCGGTCGACGAGAAGTTCCCGGCTGTAATCGGCGCGCCGTCCGCCTCGAAGAACATCCGGCGCGGCCCGTCCGAGCTGTCCGTCCGGATCGACTCCGTGCCATCGAAGACACCGCCGGCTCCGGCAGCGGTGCGAACGTCGACGGCACCGACGGTCACCGCTTTCTCGGCGGCCGAGTGTCTGGCCGGCGGTCGCGACCGCCAACTGCCCCCTGAACGTGTCGAGACGCAGATAGCGGTTCGCCGCACCGGAGGCCTTGACGACAACCAGACGGGCATCGGCGTGGTCCGAGGAGGAATTGATGGACTCGATCGGGTCCTGCGAGCCGTCCTGCGAGTTGGTCGAGCTCGCGAGCACGTTACCGTCGGCGTCGACCAGGAAGAGGTCGTAGTCGTTCGCGGACGCCCCCAGTGGATCCGCCCACTGGAGGACGAGAGAGGCCGACCTTCGTGATCCGGTTCTCTTCCACACCGCCGCCGAAGTCGTGGGCCTTGCCGACCGAGACACCGTCGACCTCGAAGTCCGTTCCCTCGGCGTAGTCCCCTTCCCAGACCCCCGACGTGCCGTCGTTGAGATTGCCAGCGTTGCCGGCGGAGGAAAAGAGAAAGCAGCCGTCGGCAGCCGCGTCGTTCACCGCCCGCGCCACGACGCCGTCCCGAAAGACTGGTTCGAGAAAACAGAAGATGTCGTCGACGATGACGTCCGCGCCGGCAGCGCACAGGTCCTCGATGTTCTGCGCCAGCCGCGCCTCCCCGCCACGGCCTGTGGCGAAGTACAGCTCGGCGCCCGGCGCGAGATCGTGGGCGATCTCGAGCATGGCCGTTCCCTCGTCGCCGCCCTGGCCCGTTACGAGACCAGCGATCGACAACGGCCCGCCCTCCTGTCCGGGCAGCACCGTCACCTGCGAGGGCAGATCCCCCGACGCCTGACGCTCGGCGAGGGTCCTGACACCGTCCGAGATCACGCCAATCCCTATACCGGTGCCGTCGACGCC
This sequence comes from Vicinamibacterales bacterium, assembly GCA_965217045.1. Classification (GTDB taxonomy): domain Bacteria; phylum Acidobacteriota; class Vicinamibacteria; order Vicinamibacterales; family UBA8438; genus JAAXGX01. Next base: position 279,970 of record OZ244229.1, read on the forward strand.
GTATATGGTGCGTGCCAGGTTCGACCGGTGGGCCATGTCGCCCGCCGAGGCGTTGTCCTTGCGAGTTATCGCTTGATCCGGCATGCCCCTCGCAGCGAGCGGGGCCGCCGACACCTGAGCTGCCGTGCTCGCCTTGTCCGCCGGCCGGATCGCACGAACCGCGTCCAACGCGGCCAGGCGCTCGATGGAAGCAATGGGAAGCAAGGCCCGGACGGACCGATACCTGGGTACGCTGTTGACGACCGAGCCGCCCAGCTCACGGATGCGCGCCAGCACCGCTGGTGTGACGTCGGCCCGGATGTCCACCAGCACCCGGCCGCCCCCGGCTGGCCCGTCGGGAACCTGCTCGACAGGCTCTACTTCCTCCCGCGGCGGCCGGCGCGACCGCCGCGGCGCCTCGGCTGCCGCCAGCTTCAGCAGCCCCGAGCCGACCTTGCGCTGCGCGGGTGTCCGCTGCGCCTTTGCGGGCAGGAGTGCGGCGATCTCAGCGCGCGCTCGCCGTGCAGCCGCCGTCGGTGGTGTTGCTTCCCCCCGCACGCCTGCGGGTACCGGGCGGCCCGGCTTGGCTGTGCCGGACTGGGACCCGAGGCTCGTTGGAGTGACACCAGGCTGCGTTCCGCCGCCCACCTCTGGTAGCGGCAAGATGAAAAGGACTCCTCACCATTTTGCAAGTGTCTTTTTGCGTCGTCGTGACGGCGGTCGAGATGGGCGTGAGGTGACGGGATGGCGCATGGACGCTGCCGTCGCCGTGGACGCAAAGAACGCGCCCACCGCGCCTTGGACACGCCGCAGACGACGTGCCCACAGCGCCCACGAGCCGTTTCGTCATCGGACTCGCCAAGGCGTGGCGAATGTCGATCGAGAGCGTGTGTTACGAGTTCACGCGGTGACATTTCCTGCACGGTGCGGGTCGAAGCAGGTGCCGTCGCGGAGCATGGCGCAGGCGACGTTGAGCAGGCGGTCGGCCACTGAGCGCAGGGAGCGGGCGTGTCCATGGCCGCGGCTGCGCAGCGCCTGATACTTGGCGCGGCTGACCGGGTCGCGGTGGGCAGCGACGCGAGCCCAGTGGTAGGCGGCGTCGCGCAGCCGGTCGTGGGCAGCCAGGCGGCGCACCACGAGCAGGCTCTTGCCCGAACGCCGGGTGACCGGCGCCACCCCGCAGAGACAGCGAAGCGCGGCGTAGTCCCGCCGCCGCAGCGCGTCGCTGAGGTTGCCCCGATCTCGTGGACAGGTTAAGGCTTTCGGTTCACGTCATGGTGTGTACATCAACATTGATTCCTGTGGTCGGTGTGGATCCCGTGCGCAGCGCGGGATCCAACGGACTTGTGGGCGCCCGTAGGGCGTCCACAGGCCGGGCACCGTCCACAGCGCCGGCCTGATGGAGCCGTTCGAACTCCAGTGGCGCCCGGTAGCCGAGCGCGGAGTGACGCCGCCGTGTGTTGTACCACCCCTCGATGAACTCGAACAACGCCGCCCGTGCTTCGGCGTGCGTTGACAGCGTCGTTCGGTCGAGCAGCTCGCACTCCAGGGTCGCGAAGAAGCTCTCGGCCATCGCATTGTCGAAGCAATCGCCGACCGAACCCATCGATAGCGCGACGCCCCGTTCCCGGCAGCGAGCGCCGAAGGCCAGCGAGGTGTACTGGCAGCCTTGGTCGGAGTGATGGATGACCGCCTCGGGCCGCCGTTGCGCCACGGCCATCTCCAGCGCCTCGACCACCAGCGCGGTGCGAAGATGCCCCGCCATGGCCCAACCGACGACGCGCCGGCTGAACACGTCGAGGACGATGGCCAGGTACAGGAAGCCGGCCAGGGTCGGGACGTAGGTGATGTCGGCGACCCAGAGCCGGTTCGGCGCGTCCGCCTCGAAGCGCCGCTCGACCCGATCCGGGGCCGGGCGGGCCTGGGCATTCCGGCGTGTCGTGCGAGGGCCGCGGCGCCGGCTCACCCCGGCGACGCCGACGGACCGCATGACCCGGGCGACCCGCTTGCGGCTCACCGCGACACCGCCCTCGGTCAGTTCGGCGTGAATCCGAGGAGCACCATACGTCCCTCGACTCCGGCCGTGAATCGCCTGGACGCGAGCCCGGAGCTCGGCATCGGCCCGTGCCCGAGCCGACGGAGGACGACGACGCCACGCGTAGTACCCGCTCGGGGAGACACCGAGCACCCGGGCCATCGTGGCGACACGGAAACGAGCCTGATTCGCGCTCATGACCCGGTAGGTCTCCCGGGTCGGGTCTCCCGCGCGAACCAGGCCGTTGCCTTTGCCAATATCTCTCGCTCTTCGCGCAGGCGCCGGTTCTCCCGGCGCAGCCGGCGAAGCTCTTCACGCTCCTCCGTGCGCAGCCCGTCGCTGCGCTCGCCCGCATCGCGGCCCACCTGCGCGACCCAGGTTCGGATCGCCTGGGACGACGGCTCGAACTCGCGAGCCAGGTCCTCCGGCGCACGTCCGGACCGAACCAGGTCGACCATCTGTTGCCGGAACTCCGCCGCGTACGGTGGTCTCGTCTTCGGCATCGCGGATACTCCTTCTCCCCCCAAGAGGATAGGTGTCCACGAAACCGGGGCAACTTCATCGCTACCCTCGGCAAGCAGACAAGCGAGGACGCCGGTGCCGATGCCGGGCAGCGATAGCAGGATGGCCGCGTCGGGCGGCGGTGGCGACGGCTCTGGCTCGCTCTCGGCGGGCGCGTCCGGGTCTTCCGCCGGTGCGGCCTCGGCGAGCTGGTGCACCAATCGGTCGAGCTGGCTGCGCGTGCGCCAGTTGCCGGTTGACCAGTACGAGGCGTTCGGCGACGAGCCGCACATGCGCGGCGGCGGCCTCGGCGGCACCTGGCGCGACCCGGACGGCCGGCGCCCGCAGCCGGTCACACAGCGTCGCGGCGTCGACCCGGCGGATGCGGTGCTGTTTCAACAACTTGGCGAGCGTCGCTTCGCGAACGCGCTGCGCCGCAACCGGCGTCGGCAGGCGCCGCCACAGGGCGAGCGCCCAGGACGCCGCGACATCGTCGCTGGTCGCGGCGAGCAGCTGCGGGTAGTAGCGCCAGAGCTGCTCGCGCATCCGGTTCGCCTGGCGAACGCGTTCCCGCGTAATCTCCTCGCTCAGGCGCGACCACTCCCGCAACTCGACGATCGCTGGGTCGGTCGGCTCCAGCCGCCGCAGACAGTGCGGGTCGGTGCGTAGCGCCGAGGCCAGCACCCGCGCATCCCGTCGGTCATCCTTCGCCCCCGCCGGCGAGATGCGGTCGCGGAAGCGGTCGAGCTGCTTCGGATTGATCGCGTGGACAGCGAAGCCCCGTTCCATCAGGCTCTCGACCACCGGCCCGCGCGGTGTCTCGATCGCCACGCCGACCTGCTCCGCCTTACCCGCCGTAAAAGACAGAAGCCAGTCCGCCATCTCCGACAGCCCCTGGCCGCCATGCTCGAACGCCCGCTCGCCGAGCAGCTTCCCGGCAACGTCGCTTACGCACGCTTGGTGCGTCTGCGATCCCCAGTCGACACCCACGAACCAGGCCAGCTCCACATCGAACCTCCTATCTGCCGCATTTCACGGGCGCGCCAACGATGCCTGCCGGTCCCTGTACTGGCGCTCGATGGCGCAAACTCCCCACGGGGCATCCATCGCTGGCTGAACGCCGGGGCACAAGTCCTTTTCAAGTGCTCGAGACACAGGGACCCCTCGGTGGCTCCCGGCGGCCTGCCCGACTCCGCGAGATTTGAGATTTACCCGCGCGAAGTCATTGAGAAAGGTACAGGGACCCCGTGGCCACTTGAAATGGACTCCCCACCATTTTGCAAGTGCCTTTTTGCGTCGTCGTGACGGCAGTCGAGATGGGCGTGAGGTGACGGGATGGCGCATGGACGCTGCCGTCGCGGTGGACGCAAAGACGCGCCCACCGCGCCTTGGACACGCCGCAGACGACGTGCCCACAGCGCCCACGAGCCGTTTCGTCATCGGACTCGCCAAGGCGTGGGGAATGTCGATCGAGGGCGTGTGTTGCGAGTTCACGCGGTGACATTTCCTGCACGGTGCGGGTCGAAGCAGGTGCCGTCGCGGAGCATGGCGCAGGCGACGTTGAGCAGGCGGTCGGCCACTGAGCGCAGGGAGCGGGCGTGTCCATGGCCGCGGCTGCGCAGCGCCTGATACTTGGCGCGGCTGACCGGGTCGCGGTGGGCGGCGACGCGAGCCCAGTGGTAGGCGGCGTCGCGCAGCCGGTCGTGGGCAGCCAGGCGGCGCACCACGAGCAGGCTCTTGCCCGAACGCCGGGTGACCGGCGCCACCCCGCAGAGACAGCGAAGCGCGGCGTAGTCCCGCCGCCGCAGCGCGTCGCTACCCTCGGCAAACAGACAAGCGAGAACGCCGGTGCCGATGCCGGGCAGCGATAGCAGGATGGCCGCGTCGGGCGGCGGTGGCGACGGCTCTGGCTCGCTCTCGGCGGGCGCGTCCGGGTCTTCCGCCGGTGCGGCCTCGGCGAGCTGGTGCACCAATCGGTCGAGCTGGCTGCGCGCGTGCGCCAGTTGCCGGTTGACCAGTACGAGGCGTTCGGCGATGAGCCGCACATGCGCGGCGGCGGCCTCGGCGGCACCTGGCGCGACCCGGACGGCCGGCGCCCGCAGCCGGTCACACAGCGTCGCGGCGTCGACCCGGCGGATGCGGTGCTGTTTCAACAACTTGGTCAGCGTCGCTTCGCGAACGCGCTGCGCCGCAACCGGCGTCGGCAGGCGCCGCCACAGGGCGAGCGCCCAGGGCGCCGCGACGTCGTCGCTGGTCGCGGCGAGCAACTGCGGGTAGTAGCGCCAGAGCTGCTCGCGCATCCGGTTCGCCTGGCGAACGCGTTCCCGCGTAATCTCCTCGCTCAGGCGCGACCACTCCCGCAACTCGACGATCACTGGGTCGGTCGGCTCCAGCCGCCGCAGACAGTGCGGGTCGGTGCGTAGCGCCGAGGCCAGCACCCGCGCATCCCGTCGGTCATCCTTCGCCCCCGCCGGCGAGATGCGGTCGCGGAAGCGGTCGAGCTGCTTCGGATTGATCGCGTGGACAGCGAAGCCCCGTTCCATCAGGCTCTCGACCACCGGCCCGCGCGGTGTCTCGATCGCCACGCCGACCTGCTCCGCCTTACCCGCCGTAAAAGACAGAAGCCAGTCCGCCATCTCCGACAGCCCCTGGCCGCCATGCTCGAACGCCCGCTCGCCGAGCAGCTTCCCGGCAACGTCGATTACGCACGCTTGGTGCGTCTGCGATCCCCAGTCGACACCCACGAACCAGGCCAGCTCCACATCGAACCTCCTATCTGTCGCATCTCACGGGCGCGCCAACGATGCCTGCCGGTCCCTGTACTGGCGCTCTGCGGCGCAAACTCCCCACGGGGCATCCATCGGAGGCTGAACCGCCGGGGCACAGGTCCTTTTCAGGTGCTCGATGCACAGGGACCCCCTGGGTGCTCCCGGCGGTCTGCCCGACTCCGCGAGGCCATCCCGCGAAGTCGTCCGGAAGGGTACAGGGACCCCGTGGCCACTTGAAATGGGACCCCCTGAGCACTCGGAAACAGCGCTCGCCTGGCGATAATCGAGGTGGCGAGACACGGTCGTCTCGTCGACCGAGCCAGGAGGACGCGGAGGTGATCAGGATGTCCCAGTGGGTCGAGGTCCGCCACCTGCATCTGGTGGAGGGTGTGCCGAAGAAGGAGATCGCCCGTCGGTTGAAGTTGGATGTCAAGACGGTGCGGCGGGCCATCGGCCGGCCGACGCCGCCGGTGCGGGTGTCGCCGCCGCGGCCCAGCACCCTGGCCCCGTGGCGGGAGCAGATCAAGCAGTGGCTGTGCGCGGAGCCGCGGTTGACTGTCAGCAGTCACTTCGAACTGATCAATTCTGGACGCGTGTCGGTGCACCGGGCCGGTTGCCTGGTTCGTCGACGTCTTGATGAAGAAGAAGATGATGGCTGTGGTCGCTGTGCGAAACTGCGTCTGCGCGGTTTTGCAAACTCCTGTGGGCGCGGTTGTTTGCGTCCACAGGAGTGGCGGCGTCCACAGCCTCCGGAGCTGGCGGGCAGCGACTCGTTCGGGTAGCGTAGGCAGCGGGCTGAAACGTGGGGTGAGGGCCCGGTATGGCCAGCGGACCCTCGTGACCGCCCCGAGCTCCGACAGAGCGAGCCGGTCGGTGCTGTTGTGCCACGGTTCGAACGCGTTGTCCAGTCGGAGATCGCCCCGCGCGCTCCGACGCCGTGGACGTCCCGCTCCGCCAGAAGACCTGCCGACGTTGCAGTCGCCTGTTTGCCATCTGCGCGGCGTGTGATCGCGGCCATGCTTACTGCACGCCGCCGTGCCGGGTGCTCGGCCGGCGCCGCTCGGTGCGGGCCGCCCGGGCTCGGCATCAGCGGAGCCTGGAAGGTCGCCTCGACCACCGCGACCGCCAGCGCGCCTACCGCGTCCGCCGCCGCGTGACGGATCAGGGTTCCGCCGCCCCCCGGCCATCGGCCAGACTCCCCGTCGTTGATCTCGCCCCGGTTCGGGCGCCCGCGGCCACCCGCTGCGTGGTCTGCGGGCGGTCGAGCCGGTGGCTGGTCGCGAGGCGGGAACCCCGCGTCCATCGGAAGAGGAGCGACGATGATCACGCCCGCGCAGCGCGCCGAGATCCGGCGTCTGTACTACGGCGAGCACTGGAAGATCGGGACCATCGCGGCCCAGCTCGGCCTCCACCGTGAGACGGTCCGGACTGCGGTCGAGCACGAGTCGGGCGGTGTCCGCCGCGGGGTGTGCCGGCCCAGCGCTCTCGACCCGTATCTGCCGTTCATCCGCGACACGCTCCCGCCTGCGCGCCACGCGCATCCACGAGATGGTCCGCCAGCGCGGCTATCCCGGCTCGGTCATCCAGGTCCGACGCCTCGTCAAGCGCCTGCGGCCTGAGACCACCCGCGCCGTCTACCGTCGGGTCGTCACGCTGGCCGGCGAGTCCGCGCAGGTCGACTGGGGCTCGTTCGGCAAGGTCCGCATCGGACACGGCACCCGCGCCGTCTCCGGATTCGTCATGGTCCTCGGCTACTCGCGCGCCCTCGCCGCATTGTTCACCCTCGACCAGACCCTCGAGAGCTTTCTGCGGGGCCACGTCGACGCCTTCGAAGCCCTCGGCGGCGTCGCCCGCAACCTCGTCTACGACAACCTGCGCAGCGCCGTGCTCGACCGCCGCGGCACGGCCGTGCAGTTTCACCCCCGCCTGCTCGACCTCGCCGGCCACTACCACTTCGCGCCCCGCCCCTGCACGCCGGGACGCGGAAACGAGAAGGGGAAAATCGAACGGCAGATCCAATACCTGCGGCACGCCTTCTTCGCCGCCCGGCCCTTCCGCGACCTCGACGACCTCAACGCCCAGTTCCGACGCTGGCGAGACGACGTCGCCCACCGACGGCGTCACCCCGAACTGCCCGACCGCACCGTCGCCGACGTCTGGGCCGACGAGAAGCCCCGACTGCTGCCGCTGCCCGCCCATCGCTTCGAGACCGAGCTCGTGCGCGTCGTCCGCTCCGGCAAGACACCCTACGTCCGCTTCGACCGCAATCTCTACTCGGATCCCCCACACCCACGTCCGAAAGCCCCTGACGCTGCTCGCCAGCGCCACCCGCGTCCGCATCCTCGACCAGCAGACCGAGCTGGCCCGCCATCCCCGCAGCTATGACACCGGACAGACCGTCGAGGACCCCGCGCATCTGGAAGGGCTGCTCGCCGCCACCCGCCAAGCCAACGTCCACACCACCCGCGACCGGCTCCGCGCCGCCGTCCCCGCCACCGCCGCCCTCTTCGAGCGGCTTGCGGAGCGCGGCGAGGCGCTACGACCGCATGCCACCAGGCTGCTCGCTCTGCTCGACGACTACGGACCGCAGGAGCTGGCTGCCGCCGTCGACGACGCCCTCCAACGGGACGCCCTCGGTGCCGGCTCGATCACCCACATCCTCGAAACGCGCCGGCGACAGCGCGGACTCAAACCGCCGCTCCGCCTCACGCTACCCGACCGACCCGGACTGCGAGACCTCGACGTCCGGTCCCATAACCTGGAGACCTACGATGCCCTCGGCCGACACGACCACCACGACGACGCTGGCGACTAAGGACAGTGATCGATATAAGGTTGCCACGTGCATCCAGGCGGAGCCCGTTTTCTGCGGCTTCGGGCGCTCGGCACACAGCAAGGTAATTTCCGTCAGTGTCCTAACCTCCGGCGACTCGGCTTCAACCGCACCGCCGACGACCTCAACGACCTCATCGCTCAGGCCGCCCGCAAGCGCTCGAGCGCCACCGTCCTGCTCGAACACATCGTCGCCGCTGAGCTCGAAGACAAACAGCGCCGTAGCGTCGAGAGCCGACTCACCCGCGCCCGTCTCGGACGCTTCAAGCCGTTCGCCGACTGGGACTGGCAATGGCCCACCGCGCTGGACCGTCCCACCCTCGAACGCATCCTCACGCTCGACTTCCTCGCCCGCGGCGAGAACGTCATCCTCGTCGGTGCGCAAGGCTTGGGGAAGACCATGCTGGCGAAGAACGTCGCCCACCAAGCCATCCTCACTGGGCACACCGCCCTCTTCACCACCGCCGCCGATCTGCTGCTCGACCTCAATGGACAGGAGACCGCACGCGCCCTCGAACGACGCCTCCGGCACTACACGCGGCCCGCGCTCATCGTGGTCGATGAGGTGGGCTACCTCGCCTACGACGCCCGAGCCGCCGACCTGCTCTTCCAACTCGTCAGCCGCCGCTACGAGCACCGCTCCTTGCTCATCACCACCAACCTGCCGTTCAAGCGCTGGGACACCGTCTTCCCCAACGCCTCGTGCGCCGTCGCACTGATCGACCGGCTGACCCACCACGTCGAGATCCTGCTCCTTGAAGGCCGGAGCTATCGCAGGCGCGAGGCCGAGATCAGCCAGCAGGAGCGAAACCGCCAACGATCGCACCGTGACGACGCGCCGGAATCACCGCGACCCTCACGTCGTCAATGAGACCGGTCGATACCTGTGCAGAAATGATCAGTTTCTCGCGCTCGGCAACAGTTGACCGCCAAACGGATTCGCCGGTTGCTGCTGCCGTTGGCCGGACCGCTCCCGGCTCGCACGGTGCGCCGCTACGTCGCGGGACTGCGGGCAGCCGGCACCGCGAAGGAGGCTTTCGTGCACCGTAGCGTGCTCCCCGGCACGACGATGGAGGTCGACTTCGGCGAGTCGTGGGTCGATGTCGCCGGCGTGCCGTGCAAGGTGAAGTACCTGGTGGCGACGCTGCCGTTCTCCAACGCGTACTTCGCCAAGGCGTACCCGGTTGAGCGTCTCGAGTCGCTGCTCGACGGCATCGAGTCGGCGTTTTGGTACCTTCGGGGGCGTCGTGAAACGCCTCGTCCTGGACAACACCTCGCTGGCGGTCAAGAAGGTGTTGGCGGGCCGGGACCGGGTGCAGACCGAGGCGTTCGAAGCATTCCGGGGCGGGTATCCCTTCGGTGCCGAGTTCTGCGCGCCGGCCAAGGGCTGGGAGAAGGGTTCCGTGGAGGGCGGTGTCAAGTACGTCCGCAACCTGGTGTTGCGGCCGCGGCTGGCGGTGGCGAGCTGGGCGGCGCTCAACGCGGCGATCCTCGCCGAGCTGGAGGCGGACCTGCCGACGCGCCACCTCGACGACGGGCGCTCGGTGCAGGACGCGTTGACACTGGAACGGCAGCATCTGCGAGCGATGCCCGTGCACCTTCCCGCCACCTGCCGCGTCGTCGCGCGAGTGGCCGACAAGTTCGGACACGTCCGGGTGGACCACGTCACCTACTCGGTACCGATCCGCCACGCCTACCGGCCGGTGTGGGTGAAGCTGTATCACGACCGGGTGGCGGTCGCCGTCGGCGCCGAGGTGGTGGCGCAGCACGCCCGCGCGTTCTGCAGAGGCACGAAGGTCCTCGATGCGTTTCACGTGCTGCCGTTGCTCGAGCGCAAGCACCGGGCGGTGGCCGAGGCGACGGCGCTCGTCGACTGGCCGCTGGCGCCGGTGTGGCGGCAGGTGCGGGCCGAACTGGCCAGGCACACGCGCAAGCCCGATCAGGAGTGGGTCCGGATGCTGCGGCTGATGGAGACGCAGCCGGCCGCGGCCGTCGAGCGCGCGGTGACGGCCGCGCTCGAGCGCCATTCGCCGCGTCTCGAGACGGTGCGGCTCCTCCTGCGCCAGCAGCAGAGTGGCCCGCCGCCGGTGTGCCGGCCGGTGACGGGGGTGCGTCCGGAACTGGCGCAGATCGTGGTGCCCACCCCGACGCTGTCGGCGTATGACGCTCTGGTGGAGGGCCGTTGCTAATGGTGACCGCGATTGCCGAGCCGCCGCATTTGGAGACGGACCTGAAGACGCTGTGCCTGTCGACGGTCGCGACGCAGTGGCGGCCGCTGGCCGAGCAGGCCACCCGCCAGCGTCAGCCGCCGGCCGACTACCTGGCTCAGTTGGTCCATCTGGAGGTGACCGGCCGCCGGGAGCGCCGCATCCAACGCCGCATCCAGGATGCTCGCTTCCCGATGCTCAAGACGCTCGACGCCTTCTCGTTCGACGCACAGCCGGACCTGGACCGCGACGCGGTCCTGCACATCTTCGACTGCCGCTTCGTCGCCGACGCCGCCAACGTCGTGTTCGTCGGCGGAGTCGGCACGGGGAAGACGCATCTGTCGATCGCGTTGGGGATGGCCTGCTGCCAGCACGACTACCGGGTGCGGTTCGTGACCGCCGCCGAACTGGTCACGCTGCTCGTCGAAGCGCAGCAACAGGGCCGACTGCAACGCAAGCTCGACCAGCTCGCCCGCTACGACGTCGTAATCCTCGACGAACTGGGCTACGTGCCGTTCGACAAGGCCGGCGCCGACCTGCTGTTCGGCTTCATCAGCCAGCGCTACGAGCGCCGGAGCCTCGTCGTGACGACGAATCTGCCGTTCGCGCGCTGGTCCGAGGTGTTCCTCGACACCACGGCCGCCGCCGCGGTCATCGACCGGATCGTCCACCACGCCACCGTGTTGACGACCGCCGGCGACAGCTACCGGCTCAAGACCGCCACACGCAACCAGGCGTCCCGCGCGCCACAGGAGGTGCCACGGCAATAGCGCTCATCGCGACGTGGCCTCCCGTCGCTCCGCTCCGTCCGGCCACGTCGCGATGACCACCACAACCCAAGAATGGGGGTCCCATTTCACGTGGCCACAAAGGTCCCTGTACCTTTCTCAATGACTTCGCGCGGGTAAATCTCAAATCTCGCGGAGTCGGGCAGGCCGCCGGGAGCCACCGAGGGGTCCCTGTGTCTCGAGCACTTGAAAAGGACTTGTGCCCCGGCGTTCAGCCAGCGATGGATGCCCCGTGGGGAGTTTGCGCCATCGAGCGCCAGTACAGGGACCGGCAGGCATCGTTGGCGCGCCCGTGAAATGCGGCAGATAGGAGGTTCGATGTGGAGCTGGCCTGGTTCGTGGGTGTCGACTGGGGATCGCAGACGCACCAAGCGTGCGTAAGCGACGTTGCCGGGAAGCTGCTCGGCGAGCGGGCGTTCGAGCATGGCGGCCAGGGGCTGTCGGAGATGGCGGACTGGCTTCTGTCTTTTACGGCGGGTAAGGCGGAGCAGGTCGGCGTGGCGATCGAGACACCGCGCGGGCCGGTGGTCGAGAGCCTGATGGAACGGGGCTTCGCTGTCCACGCGATCAATCCGAAGCAGCTCGACCGCTTCCGCGACCGCATCTCGCCGGCGGGGGCGAAGGATGACCGACGGGATGCGCGGGTGCTGGCCTCGGCGCTACGCACCGACCCGCACTGTCTGCGGCGGCTGGAGCCGACCGACCCAGCGATCGTCGAGTTGCGGGAGTGGTCGCGCCTGAGCGAGGAGATTACGCGGGAACGCGTTCGCCAGGCGAACCGGATGCGCGAGCAGCTCTGGCGCTACTACCCGCAGCTGCTCGCCGCGACCAGCGACGATGTCGCGGCGTCCTGGGCGCTCGCCCTGTGGCGGCGCCTGCCGACGCCGGTTGCGGCGCAGCGCGTTCGCGAAGCGACGCTCGCCAAGTTGTTGAAACAGCACCGCATCCGCCGGGTCGACGCCGCGACGCTGTGTGACCGGCTGCGGGCGCCGGCCGTCCGGGTCGCGCCAGGTGCCGCCGAGGCCGCCGCCGCGCATGTGCGGCTCGTCGCCGAACGCCTCGTACTGGTCAACCGGCAACTGGCGCACGCGCGCAGCCAGCTCGACCGATTGGTGCACCAGCTCGCCGAGGCCGCACCGGCGGAAGACCCGGACGCGCACGCCGAGAGCGAGCCAGAGCCGTCGCCACCGCCGCCCGACGCGGCCATCCTGCTATCGCTGCCCGGCATCGGCACCGGCGTCCTCGCTTGTCTGCTTGCCGAGGGTAGCGACGCGCTGCGGCGGCGGGACTACGCCGCGCTTCGCTGTCTCTGCGGGGTGGCGCCGGTCACCCGGCGTTCGGGCAAGAGCCTGCTCGTGGTGCGCCGCCTGGCTGCCCACGACCGGCTGCGCGACGCCGCCTACCACTGGGCTCGCGTCGCTGCCCACCGCGACCCGGTCAGCCGCGCCAAGTATCAGGCGCTGCGCAGCCGCGGCCATGGACACGCCCGCTCCCTGCGCTCAGTGGCCGACCGCCTGCTCAACGTCGCCTGCGCCATGCTCCGCGACGGCACCTGCTTCGACCCGCACCGTGCAGGAAATGTCACCGCGTGAACTCGTAACACACGCTCTCGATCGACATTCGCCACGCCTTGGCGAGTCCGATGACGAAACGGCTCGTGGGCGCTGTGGGCACGTCGTCTGCGGCGTGTCCAAGGCGCGGTGGGCGCGTCTTTGCGTCCACGGCGCCGGCAGCGTCCATGCGCCATCCCGTCACCTCACGCCCATCTCGACCGCCGTCACGACGACGCAAAAAGACACTTGCAAAATGGTGGGGAGTCCTTTTCTAGTTGCCATTTCCACGCTGCCAGACGAGTTTCTCCGGCTGCGGCGGCTCTTGGAGACCCGGCTGGGCAAAGCCGGGACCCGCGAGTATGTGCAGGTCTTGCGGCTCCTCGAGGACTTTCGGCTGGCCCACGTCCGCGGCGCTATCGAGGACGCCCTGCGACTGGGCGCGATCGGGTTCGACGCCGTCAAGCATCTCGTTCTGTGCCGCCTCGACCACCGGCCGCCCCGCCTCGACCTGGCGCAGTATCCGCATCTCCCGGCCCCGCGGGTGACGACGACCATGGCGGCCGACTACTTGATGCTGCTGGGGGCAGGGGCCGAGTGATGGCCAAGTCGACCCTGCTGCTCGACGCCCATCTCAAGGCCCTCCGCTTGCCGACCTTCCTGCGCGAGTACGACAAGGTGGCGCGGCACTGCGCGCAGGAAGGGCTGGTCTGTCCACGCTACCTGTTCCGCCTCTGCGAGCTGGAGCTGCTCGACCGCGAGCAGCGCGCCATCGAACGCCGCATCAAGGCCGCCAAGTTCCCGGTCGTGAAGAGTCTCGAGACCTTCGCGTTCCGCGCGATCCCGTCGTTGAACAAACGGCTCGTGCTCGAGCTGACCCGCGCGGAGTATCTCGACCGGCGAGAGAACGTCTTGGCGTTGGGCAACTCCGGCACAGGCAAGACGCATCTGGCGCTGGCCTTGGGGTTGGCCGCCTGTCAGAAAAGCTATCGGGTGCGCTTCACCACCGCCGCCGCGCTGGTGAACGAGCTGCTCGAAGCTCGCGATGACAAGCGCCTGCTCCGCTTCCAGAAACAGTTAGCCAAGCAGGATTTGTTGATCGTGGACGAGCTCGGCTACGTGCCGTTGTCGAAGACCGGCGCCGAGCTGCTGTTCGAGATCTTCTCCCAGCGCTACGAGCAAGCGTCGACGCTGGTGACCTCGAATCTGCCCTTCAACGAATGGACCGAGATCTTTGGCTCTGAACGGCTCACCGGCGCGCTGCTCGACCGGCTGACCCATCACGTCCACATCCTCGAGCTGAACGGCGACAGCTATCGCCTCGCACACAGCAAGCACGCTCGCAAAGACGCTGCCGCCCCGGCGTCCTGACCCCTCCTCCTGCAACGCCGCTGGCTGTGCAGCCGGGCCTCCACTGCGTCCGGGCCCGCCCCGGGGGCGTGCCCCGGACTCCGCTTCAGCCCACCCGCACAGCCACCTTCAAACACGCCACCGGGCGGCCGGATGGTCTAATTTTCCTCCGCCACTCTGGTCTAGTTTTGGTCCGCCCTTGACAGACGAGGGAGCATATTGGGCATATTCGACCGAGGAACAACGCGGTCAGACGGGATGCATCGCTCGTCGAATGCAGCGGGGCCTTTTGCCGCGGGCTCCTAAGGTGGAGTGGCGGCGGGATCCGGAGCGTGGGGAGTGAGCGGATGGCGCCGCCCTGCCAGGCGGCGCCGTCGGGAAGAGAGTTGCCGAGAGGGCTGCCCGCTTCGCGTCAGGACAGCCCGATGAGTCGGGCGCCGATGGTGACGCCGAGGAAGAGGCCCATCGAAGTCAGAGCGACGACCTTCGGCCAGACCGGGCCGAGCGACCCCTCGTCGGCCGCGATGACCTTACGCCGCACCGTGAAGATGAAGATGAGACCCAAGAGCAGCATCTCCATCTTCCACCACCAGAACGGGCTGTAGTACTGCTTGATCGACGTCGACGCCATCGTCGGCGTGCCCGTGATTGCCAGCGCCACCAGCGCCCCTACCAGCCACGGCTGCGCGTCCTCGGCCACCTGCCGCAACGGCTGCGCCGTCAGGCCCAAGCCCAGCAGCCGCAGATCCACCACCAGCAGCGAGCCCGAGAAAAACGCCACGGCCACCAGGTGCACCACCTGAATGAGCGGGCTGTACCAGACCGCCGACTGAAACGTCAGGCTCAGCGCGCTGCCTTCCATCCACTCGTAAAATTCCAGGACCATCGCCCCTCGCCCTCCGTCACCCGTTCGCGCCGGCTACGGCGCAGACGCCTACGTCAACCCCAGGTCCACCCACCACTGCGGCACCAGGCCGCTGTAGGCAATCATCCGCCCCGTCACGATGACCGCCGCCCACAGCACCAGACCCAGGGCGCCCGCCACCCGCGCCGGCACCGGCGGCAGCGGGTCGTTGTCCCACTTGTCCACCGAGCGGTAGACCGTCCAGTGGAAATACATCGCGTTGACCAGCGCCGACAGCATCAGCAGGTTCTTCACCCAAAACCAGAAGTTGCCGTAGAACCGCATCGGCTGCCCGTAGAACAACAGCCCCCCGCTCACGACCGACAGCGCCAGCCCCAGCATCTGCCACGGAAACAGACGGTTCTGAATGTGCGAGACCGGCGTGCGCAGATTCCCCACCCCAGTCAGCCGCAGGTCCATCATCACCAGCAGACCCGCAATCACGCACATGCTCACCACATGCGACGTCAGCAGGATCGGATAGCCGTAGATCGACTCGCGCAATGCCGTGCTCATCGGCATCGCTTCCAGCCACTCGAACAAGCTCCGTAACGACATCCGTGCCTGCCTCCTGTGCCGGGACTATTCCGCCGGCGACTGCAGTTACCCCGCTACTGGCAGCGCGGCTCGCTTCTGCTGTCGGGCCCGTCGCGATAGCCCCTGTGGCAGTGCGTGCACGAATCGGTGATGTAATTGATGGCGTCCCAGACGGCCTCGTAGTCCTGGTTGCGCGCTCCCTCGAGCACCTTGAGGGAGGTCTCCTCCAGGAGCCGGGCGCCCTCGATGTAATCTGCCTGATCGATCGGCACCGGCACGTCGTTCGAGCACATACGGCCGGGCAGCATGGCCAGCTTGGCGCCGTCGGCGAGGGCCACCGCCGCGCCCTCGACCGTCGGCCAGCCGCGGTAGACGCTCGCGAAGCGGGCCGACGCCGGGCCTACGAGGGCGGACACGGCCTCGTCAATCTCCCGGTTCGTTTCCGGCAACGGCGCGCCAGGCTCCTGCGACTGGACGTCGAACAGCTTGTTCGCGTTCGGAAACATGATGCCGCGCATGAGCTGCGCGAGAGTCCCAATCGGCTCCTCGGTCGGCCCCTGGGCCAGCGCCACGCCCGGCGCGAACAGCAGCGACAAAACAAACACGCTCACGAGTCGTTTCACACTACACCTCCCAACACAGCCCTCGTATCGTATCAGCGCCGCAGGCAGCGACGATCTGAAGAATTCCTGAATTCCTCGCCGTGATCATGGCCGCCGCCAGCGCCCCAACGAGCCGCAAGAGTACACCACGGTCCGGTACGGGTCAACCGACCGCGGGGTCGCCCGCCACGCGGGGGCACGTCCCCGGCAAGTCCGCTAACGGGTGTCGTCGTCGCCGGCGTCGAGGCCGAGTTCGGCGGCTGCCAACTCCCGCATTCGGAACTTCTGGACTTTGCCGGTGACCGTCATCGGGAAGGAGTCGACGCGCTTCCAGAAGCGTGGGATCTTGGTGGTGGCGATACGGCCGCGGCAGAAGGCGGCCAGCGCCTCGTCGTCGATCGCGGCGCCCGCCTTCAGCTTCACCCAGGCCATGACCTCCTCGCCGTACAGCCTGGAAGGGACGCCGATGACGTGTGCGTCCTCGACTTCGGGGTGGGTGTAGAGGAACTCCTCGATCTCGCGTGGATAGATGTTCTCGCCGCCGCGGATGATCATGTCGGTGAGCCGCCCGACGATGCGCAGGTATCCGTCCGCATCCATCACCGCCAGATCGCGCGTGTGCATCCAGCCGTCGCCGGCGATGGCGGCCGCCGTCGCCTCCTGATTGTTCCAGTAGCCGAGCATGACGCTGTAGCCGCGGGTGCACAGCTCGCCCGACGCCCCGCGCTCGACGACGCGGCCCGTCTCGGGATTCACCACCTGGATCTCGACGTGCGGGTGCACGCGCCCGACCGTCGAGACGCGCCTGTCGAGCGAGTCGCCCCGCCGCGTCTGGGTGGAGACCGGCGCAGTCTCCGTCATACCGTAGCAGATCGTGATCTCGCGGATGTTCATGCGGTCGTGAACCTGCTTCATGACCTCCGCCGGGCACGGCGCGCCGGCCATGATGCCGGTGCGAAGGCTGCTGACGTCCGTGCGCTCGAAGTCGGGATGGTTGAGCTGCGCGATGAACATGGTGGGTACGCCGTAGAGCGACGTGCAGCGCTCGGCGCCGACGGTCTCCAGGGTGACCCGGGCATCGAATGACTCGCCGGGGACGATCACGCAGGCCCCGTGGCTCGCGCAGGCCAGATTGCCCATGACCATGCCGAAGCAGTGGTAGAACGGCACGGGAATGCACACCCGGTCCGCCTCGGTGTAGGCCAGGATCTCGCCGCAGATGTGACCGTTGTTGAGAATGTTATGGTGCGACAGCGTCGCGCCCTTGGGCGCGCCAGTCGTACCCGAGGTGTATTGGATGTTGATCGGGTCGTGGCAGTCCAGGCCGGCCTCGCGTTGCGCCAGCGCCGCGTCGTCCACCGCTGCGGCCTGTTCGAGCAGGGCATCCCAGTCGTCGTCTATGACGACGACCTGCTCCAGGTGCGGGCACCGCCCGCGCACCTCGTCCAGCAGGGCGCGATAGTCGGTCTTCCGAAAGCCGCGGGCCAGCAGCAGCAGGCGGATGCCGGACTGGTTGAGCGCGTACTCGAGTTCGCGCGACTTGTAGGCCGGATTGACGTTGACGAGGATGGCGCCGATGCGAGCCGTCGCGTGCTGGGTCACTACCCATTCGTAGCGGTTCGGCGACCAGATGCCGACCCGGTCTCCCGCGTCGATGCCGCGCGCCATGAGCGCCTTGGCGAGCGCCGTCGTCGCGTCCCACAGTTCGCGGTAGGTGGCCCGGTAGCCCTGTTCGCGCACGACGAGCGCCTCGCGCGCGCCGAATCGCTCGACGGTGCGGCGGAGCATCGCGCCGATCGTCTCCGTCGACAGCGGCACGTCGGTCGCGCCGCGAACGTAGGATGGTGCGTTCGTCATCGGCCGCCAGCCTCGTTGCCGACACTATAATGGATGGGCGGCGCTGCCTGCCCGCGGGGAGCGAACACATGCGTCCCGGTCCCAGAGCAATCGGCGGCGTGCTGGCGATGCTGCCCGTGCTCGCCGCCGCCGCCGGCCATCCGCAGCCGCAGGTGCTCCGCTCCGGCATCGAGGTGGTGCAGGTGACCGCCACGGTCCGCGATGCCGGCGGGCGGCTGGTCGGCGATCTGGGCGCCGACGACTTCGAGGTGTTCGACGACGGCGTCCCGCAGGCGGTCACCCAATTTCAGCGCGGCCGCGTGCCGGTCAGCCTCGGGATCCTGCTCGACGTGAGCGAAAGCATGTACGGGCAGCGGATGGGTGATGCGAGCTTGGCGCTCGATCGCTTCCTGGTCGACCTGCTCGAGCCGACCGACGAGGTGTTCCTGGTCGTCTTCAACCACGATCCCCGGCTGGAGGAGTCCTGGACCGTGGGACCCGCACGCCTGGGGGGACGGCTCCGGGACGTCCGGCCGTACGGAGCGACGGCCATCTACGACGCCATGGCGATGGCGTTGCCGCTGTTCGCCAGGCGCTCCCATCAGCGCGCGGCGGTCGTGCTCATCTCCGACGGGTCGGACACGGCCAGCGATGTCGGGATCGGGGACGTCGTGCGTGCGCTTCGGCGCGCGGACGCATTCGTGTACGCGGTGGCCATCGACGCCCCGGAGTCGCGCCCGATCAACGACCGCGTCGACTTGCGCGCCTTGCGAAGCATCACGAGCGAGAGCGGCGGATACACGGAGGTCATCCGCGACAGCCCGGACCTGGCGCCGGCGACCGAGCGGATTGCGGAGGAGCTGAACCACCAGTACATGCTCGGCTACACCCCGAGCCGCCAGGCCGACGGGAAGTACCATCGCATCCAGGTCCGCGTCAAGAATCGCGACCTCCGCGTGCGCGCGCGCCGGGGCTACGTCGCAGCGTCGAGCGGCCGGCAGTAACCCCCGATGCACGTCCTGGAGCTCGTCGATGTCCACAAGCGCTTCGGCCGGGGCGAGCTGGCGGTCGCCGCCGTGCGCGGCGCGAGCTTCACCCTCGCGACGGGCGAGTTCGTGGCGGCGGTGGGTCCGTCCGGGTGCGGCAAGTCCACGCTGCTCCATCTGTGCGGCGCCATGGATCGCCCGACTCGCGGGACGGTGCGCCTCGCCGGCGAGCTGCTCGAGTCGCTCGACGACGACGAGCTGACCCGCCTCCGCCGCCGCCACGTCGGGTTCGTCTTTCAGTTCTTCAACCTGCTGCCGACGCTGACCGTGGCGCAGAACATCGCGTTGCCGTTGCTGCTGGCCGGCACCCCGGCGGCCGCAGCGACCGAGCAGGCGCAGCACCTGGCGGCGCGCGTCGGGCTCGGGGCACGCACCGGCCACCGTCCCGCGCAGCTGTCCGGCGGCGAGGCGCAACGCGCGGCGATCGCCCGGGCCGTGATCCATCGTCCGGGCCTGCTGATTGCCGACGAGCCGACCGGCAATCTCGATTCCGTGAACGGCTCGCGTGCGCTGGAGCTGCTGCTCGAGCTGAACACCCAGCTCGGGACGGCCGTGCTGCTGGCGACGCACGACGACAGGGTGGCCGCGCAGGCCGGGCGCATCATCGAGATGCGCGACGGGGCGGTCGTCCGTGACGCGGCGGCGGCGCCGGCCCGGGCGGGTGCGGCAGAGGGAAGCGCCGGGTGAGCCTGTTCCGCTGGTTCATCCTCCGGTCGCTGCGCGGCGATCTGCCGCGCACGGCCGTGACCGTCGCGGGGATCGCGGTCGGCATCGCCGTCGTCATCGCGATTCGGCTGGCCAATGCCTCTTCCGTCCTCGGCTTCGAAACCGCGTTGAATGCCATGTCGGGTCGGACCTCTCTCGAGATTGCCGGCGCCGGCAGCGGCGTGGACGAGGGCCTTTTGGCGGAGCTGGGGTGGCTGCGGGAGTACGGCCTCGTGAGCCCGGTCATCGAAGGCGACGTGCTGCTCGACCCGCACGGGGCGGCGGACGCGGAGGCGGAGCTCGTCCGGTTGCTCGGGGTGGATATCCTGCGCGATCGGCCGTTTCGCGACTATCCGCTGGTCGGTGACGCGGACGCGGAGGCGTTCACGACACGCCAGTTCCTGTCGCTGCTCACCGACCCCCAGGCGGTCGTTCTGACCGAGGAGCTGGCACGCCGCCGCGGGCTGGACGTCGACAGTGCGGTCGACCTGATCAGCGGGGACCGCCGCGTCGCGCTGATCGTGAAGGGGCTGTTGGGGCGCGAGGGTCCGGCCGAGGTGCTGGACGGCAACTTCATCCTCATGGACATCGCGGCCGCACAGCTCGCGCTCGACAGATTGGGTCGCGTCGATCGCATCGACGTCCGCGTCGCCCGTGATCTGGACGTGGCCGCCGCGGAGCAGGCCATCGCCGATCGGTTGCCGCCGGGCTTGACGGTGCAGCGGCCGGAGCGCCGCGGCGCGCAGGTCGAGAAGATGCTGGCCGCCTTTCACTTCAACCTCACCGCGCTGTCCTACATCGCACTGCTCGTGGGCATGTTCCTCGTCTACAACACGGTCTCGGTCACGGTCATCACGCGCCGTGCGGAAATCGGCATGCTGCGCACCGTGGGTACGTCGCGGCGGGCCGTCCTGGCGCTGTTCCTGGGCGAGGCGGCCGGCCTGGCGCTGGTCGGGTGCGCCCTGGGGGTGCCGCTCGGGTGGGTGCTGGCGCAGGCGGCGGTGCGCATGACCGCGTCGACCGTGACCACGTTCTGGGTCGCGGCCGCCGCGCAGGTCCCGCCGCTCGCGCCGGGAGACGTGGCGCTGGCCGTCGCCGTGGGGGTGTCGCTGGCGCTCGTGGCGGCCATCGTGCCGGCACGCGAAGCGGCGCGTCTCACGCCGGTGGGCGCGCTGCGGAACGAAGACGGGCTGTCGCCGGGCGGCTGGCTTCCGAGCCGCCATCTGGCGGGTGCGGGGCTGTTGCTGGCGGCTGCGGCCGGGTGCGCGACCCGCCCGGCGGTGTCCGGGTTGCCGGTGTTCGGCCTGCTGGCGGTGCTGGCCGTCGTGTTCGCGGCCGCGCTGCTCGTTCCGCCGACGCTGTACGCGCTGCAGCGTGTGCGCGGTCCCCGGCGGTGGATGCCGGTCGAGAGCGAGCTGGCGCGCACGAACCTCGGCGGTGCCATCCGACGTGTTTCCATCTCGGTGGCCGCACTGGCGGTCAGCCTGGCGATGATGGTGGCGATCGCCATCATGATCGGAAGCTTCCGCGAGACCGTCGCCTACTGGGTGGGGCAGACGCTGCAGGCGGACCTGTTCGTTGCGGCCGGCCGCGGGTCGCCGGTAGGGGCCCGCGCGACCGTGTCCGCCGACGTCGAGGCCGCGCTGCGTGCGCATGACTCGGTGCTGGCCGTGGACAGCTTCCGCAGCGTCGACCTGCCGTACCGCGATTCGCTGATCGTGGTGGGGTCGGGGCGGTTCGACGTCATGCTCGAGCACGGCAACCTGCTGTTCAAGGAGCCGTCCGACGGGCGGCGCGCGCTGGCGGCGGCGCTAGGCCGGCCGGCGGTCGTCGTCTCGGAGAGCTTCGCGTTGCGGTTCGACGCGACGGCCGGCGACACCATCACGCTGCAGACGGCCCGCGGCGAGCAGCCGTTCCGCGTGACCGGCGTCTACTACGACTACTCGACCGACCGGGGCCTCGTGGTCATGGACAGCGAGACGTTCGCGACGTACTACGGGGACAGCAGGCCGTCGGGGCTCACCGCGTACCTGGCCGCGGACGCGGATCCGGGCCGCGTCCGGCAGGAGGTGCTGGCTGCACTGGGTCCCGGCCGGCCCGTGTTCATCAACACCAATGCGTCCCTCAGACAGAGCGTGATGCGGGTGTTCGACAGCACGTTCGCGATCACGTACGCGCTGGAGGCGATCGCGATTTGCGTATCGCTGTTCGGCGTAGCGGCGACGCTCCTGACGCTGGCGCTCGAGCGGCGCCAGTCGCTCGCGATGCTGCGGCTGCTCGGGGCCGAACGCAGCCATCTGCGCCGCATGATCGTGATCGAGGCGGTCGTGCTCGGGATGGTGAGCCTCGGTATCGGCCTGATCGTCGGCGTCCTGCTCTCGCTGATCCTGATATACGTCATCAACGTGCAGAGCTTCGGATGGACTATCCAGTATCACGTGCCGCTGGCGTTCCTGCTGCGCGCGGCCGCCCTGGTCGTGGCCGGCGCCGCGCTGGCCGGCCTCTACCCGGCCCGGCTCGCCGGCCGTTTCCACCTGGCGGAGCGCGGAGCGGACGCGTGACGCGGGCCGGTCGGCTCGCGGCTCGGACGGCGGTCGTCGCGCTGCTGGCCTGCCTGCCGGGGGCGGCGCTGGCCGCAGCGCAGGAGGCCGAGTGGCGCCAGGCCCGGCGGGACTACGTGCTCCGGCTGCCCGACGACCACGCGAGCCATCCGGACTATCGCATCGAGTGGTGGTACTACACCGGCAACCTGACGGCCGCCGACGGCCGCCGCTTCGGTTATCAGGTGACGTTCTTCCGGGTCGGCGTCGACGCCCGGCCGGCCAACCCGTCGCGTTGGGCCGTGCGCGACCTGCACATGGCGCACCTGGCCGTGACCGACGTCGACGGCGGCCGGCACCTGACCGCGGAGCGTCTCAATCGGGCCGGCGTAGGCTGGGCCGGCGCCGCGACCGACACGCTGGAGGTGTGGAACGAAGGGTGGCGCGTCAGTCTCGAGGGCACGACGCACCGGCTGCGGGCGCGCGAGAACCGCGACGGCTTCGGTGTCGACCTCCACCTGATGCCCGCCAAGCCGGCTGTGGCCCACGGCCTCGGCGGCTTCAGCCGGAAGGGGGCAGAGCCGGGCAACGCCTCGCACTACTACTCGCTGACGCGCCTCGCGACCCGCGGCCGGCTGTTCCTCGACGGCCGGGCGATCGACGTCGAGGGCTCGAGCTGGATGGACCACGAGTTCGGCACGAGCTTCCTGGAACCGTCGCAGCAAGGCTGGGACTGGTTCTCGCTGCAGCTGGACGATCGCACGGAGCTGATGGTCTACGTGCTCCGGCGGCGCGACGGAGCGGTCGATCCCCACTCGGCCGGAACGCTGGTCGATGCCGCGGGCCAGGCAACCGCGCTCGACGCCGGCGACTTCCGCCTCGTCCCGGGCCGGACGTGGTCGTCGCCCGTCAGCCGGGCCGCCTACCCGGTCGAGTGGCGCGTCGCGGTGCCGGGCGCCGGTCTCGAGCTGCGCGTGGAGGCCGTCGTGGACGGCCAGGAGCTCAGCACCGGCGAGTCGACCGGCGTCACGTACTGGGAGGGGGCGGTGGTTGCGACGGGCACGCGCGGCGGGCGGCCGGTGCGGGGACGGGGCTACCTCGAGATGACCGGCTACGCTGGGCCACCGATGAGCGAGGTGCTGCGCCAGGAGTCTGCGCCGTAGAACGGCGTCGACTCCTGGAGGGTTGGTTGGGCGGCAAGCGGAGCCGCGGGCGACGATTGCCGGGCTAGGCGGGCGTCCCGGCGGACGCTTCAGGCGCGGCCTCGGCCTCCGGCTCGCCTTCGAGCCGGCCAACGACATCGTCGAACGCCATCATGTTGATGGCGTCGTAGTCGGGCGGGCAACCGAAGTCGCGCGGCTGGGGCGCCGTCGGGTTGCCGAGCGTGACGCACAGGCCGCAGCCGATGCACTTGTCGACGCGCACCGCGCACACCCAGCGGCCGTTGGCGTCCTGCTCCTCGACGATGCAATCCTCCACAGGACAGGCAGCCTGACAGATCGAGCAGGCGAACGCCCCGAAGCAGCTGTCCGCGTCGATGACGGCGATACTCTTCGGCGCCCGCTTGCGGGGCCGGTTCATGAGCTTGGTCCACATACGCGCCTTATTATACCCGATGCCCTGCCGCGTCCGGCCGGGCGAGGTCAGGCGCCGCGGTGCGGCCGCATCGTGACCAGCGGCACGCCGGGCTGTACCAGATCGTCCTGGCGGCAGTGCACCGCGTCCACGATGCCGTCGCGGGGCGCCCGAATCGTCAGCTCCATCTTCATCGCCTCGAGGACGACCAGGACGTCGCCGGTGTGCACGCTCTGCCCGGGCTCCGCACGCGTGGCCACGACGGTGGCCGGCATCGGCGCGGTGAGCGCGGCATCCTGATCCGGCTGCTCGGTGCGGGCCGGTCCGGCGACGTCGAGATCCAGCTCGAGCGTGAAGGTGCAGCCGTCGGCGAACACCCGGCAGCGGTCGCCGGCGTCCACGATCCACACCGGGATGCGGCGACCGTCGACGGCGGCCTGGAACCTGTTCCGGTCGAGACGGATCACAGCCACGGATGCGGTGGCTCCCTCGACGCTCAGGGGGCCGTCTGGCGGGACGTCGACCCGGTAACTGGCGGCCCCGGTGCGGATGCGCAGCCGTCGGCTCTCGGACTTCATGAGTGGCCCAGCCGCCAGCCGGGCAGGTCAGTCCAGGGATCGGTCGCGCGGGCCGGCGGGGACGCGGCGGCTTCCGGTTGAGCATCGCCGCCGCGCAGGCGGCTCGCGGCCGCGGTTGCCAGTGCGGCAATCAGGGGCGCGCCGCCGGGCGGCTGCAGCAACGCATCGCGCTCCGCGTCGAGGAAGCCGGTGTCGAGGTCGCCGCGGGCGAAGCGGGGGTGGCGAAGCACTTGCAAGAGCAGGTGCAGGTTCGTCTCGACGCCGAGGATGGCATAGCGCCGCAGCGCCTCGACCATGCGCGCCAGCGCCCAGTCGCGACGTTCGCCGCAGGCAACCACCTTGGCCAGCAGGGGATCGTACTGGACCGGCACCAGGCTTCCTTCCTCGACGCCGCTGTCGATGCGGATGCCGGGGCCCGCCGGCTCCCGGTACAGCTCGATGCGGCCGGCCTGCGGCAGGAAGCCGCCCGCCGGATCCTCGGCATACACGCGGCACTCGATGCCATGGCCGCGCTGCCGAAGTGCGGTCTGGGCCCACGGCAGCCGGCCCCCGGCGGCGATCTCCAGCTGTGCGCGCACCAGATCGACCCCGGTGGTCAGCTCGGTGACGGGATGCTCGACCTGCAGGCGCGTGTTCATCTCGAGGAAGTAGAAGCGGCTCCCGGCTCCGGAGCTCTCGACGAGGAACTCCACGGTCCCGACATTGTCGTAGCGCGCCGTCCGCGCCACTGCGGTCGCGGCGGCGGTCAGCTCCCGGCGCAGCGCAACGGGCAGCGCGGGCGCCGGGCTCTCCTCGATCACCTTCTGATAGCGGCGCTGGATGGAGCAATCACGCTCGAACAGGTGCACGACGCGGCCGCGTCGGTCGCCGGCCACCTGCACCTCGATGTGGCGCGGGCTCTGCAGATGGCGTTCGACGTAGAGCGTCCCGTCGCCGAAGGCCGCAACGGCTTCGCGGCGGGTCCGGGCGATGGCGGCCTCCGTCTCGGCGGCCTCGCGGATGACCCGCATGCCCTTGCCGCCGCCGCCGGCCGACGGCTTCAGCAGTGCCGGGAAGCCGACCGTCGCGACGGCGGCCCGCACGCCTTCCAGGGTCTGGTCCGCGGGCTCGCTGCCGGGCACGACCGGAATGCCGGCCGCCGCGGCCAGCCGGCGGGCATCGACCTTGGAGCCCGCGCCGGCGATGACGTCGGGCGACGGCCCGACGAACCGCAGCCCGGCCTGCTCGCAGGCCTCCGCGAACGCCGGACTCTCGGCCAGGAAGCCATAGCCGGGGTGGACGGCGTCGGCGCCCGCACGGCGCGCCGCGTCGATGATCCGTGCGCCGGCGAGATAGCTCTCGGCCGGGGCCGCCGGGCCGATCCGCTCCGCGCGGTCGGCGGCCGCGACGTGCGGAGCCGTCTCGTCCACGTCCGAGTAGACGGCGACGGTCTCGACGCCGAGCGCCCGGCACGTGTGCATGATGCGCAGTGCGATCTCGCCGCGGTTGGCGATCAGCAGGCGGCGGAACATCACATCCTGAACACGCCGAACGAGGCGTCGGGGATGGGGGCGTTGTAGGTGGCCGCCAGTCCCAGCGCCAGGGCCGCGCGGGTGCGGACCGGGTCGAGGATGCCGTCGTCCCAGAGTCGTGCGGTGGAGTAGTACGGCGACCCCTCCCGCTCGTACTTGTCCAGGATCGGTGCGCGGATCGCCTCGACCTCGGCGCTCGACAGCTCGCGTCCCGCCCGCCGGGCCTGATCGCGCTTGACCGTCACCAGGACGCCGGCCGCCTGCTCGCCGCCCATCACGGAGATCCGGGCGTTCGGCCACGTCCACAGCAGCCGGGGATCGTAGGCGCGGCCGCACATCCCGTAGTTGCCGGCGCCGAACGAGCCGCCGATGATGACGGTCAACTTCGGCACCGGCGTGTTGGCGACGGCGTGCACCATCTTCGCCCCGTCCTTCGCGATGCCCTTCTGTTCGTACTCCCGGCCGACCATGAAGCCGGTGAGGTTCTGCAGGAAGATCAGCGGCACCTTGCGCAGGCTGCACAACTGGATGAAATGGGTGGCCTTGAGCGCCGACTCGGAGAACAGGACGCCGTTGTTCGCCAGGACGCCCGCGAGCATC
The DNA here is from genome assembly GCA_965217045.1 of Vicinamibacterales bacterium. GTDB lineage: Bacteria > Acidobacteriota > Vicinamibacteria > Vicinamibacterales > UBA8438 > JAAXGX01. Next base: position 306,414 of record OZ244229.1, read on the forward strand.
CCGTGGACGCGCGCGAAGCCGGCCACGAGGGTGGTGCCGTAGCGCGCCTTGAACTCGTCGAGCCGCGACCCGTCGACCAGCCGCGCGATGACCTCGCGCGCGTCGTACGACTTACGGAGATCGGTCGGCACGATGCCCAGCAGCTCCTGCGGGTCGTAGAGCGGGTCTTCCGGGGGCGCGAGATCGGGGATCTGCCGCGGCGCTAGGTGGATGGTCGACAGCACCGACCGCGCCAGCCGGAGCGCGTGGTCGTCGTCGTCCGCCAGGTAGTCGGCGACACCCGACAGCCGCGTGTGCACGTCGGCGCCGCCCAGCTCCTCCGCGCTGACGTCTTCGCCGGTGGCCGCCTTGACCAGCGGCGGGCCGCCCAGAAAGATTGTGCCGGTGCCCTTGACGATGATCGTCTGGTCCGACATCGCCGGCACGTAGGCGCCGCCCGCCGTGCAGGAGCCCATGACGACGGCCACTTGGGCGATGCCGAGCGCGGACATCCGGGCCTGGTTGAAGAAGATGCGCCCGAAATGCTCGCGGTCGGGAAAGACGTCGGCCTGCAGCGGCAGGAACGCCCCGCCGGAGTCGACCAGGTAGACGCAAGGCAGGTGGTTGTCGAGCGCTATCTGCTGGGCGCGGAGGTGCTTCTTGACGGTCACCGGGAAGTAGGTGCCCCCCTTGACCGTCGCGTCGTTCGCGACGAGCATCACCTCGCGCCCCGTGACCCGTCCGACCCCGGTGACCAGCCCCGCCGCGGGCACCGTCTGGTCGTACATCCCGAACGCCGCCAGCGGCGACAGCTCGAGGAACGGCGACCCCTGATCGAGCAGTCGGTCGATCCGCTCGCGCACCGGCAGCTTGCGCTGCTCGCGGTGGCGCGCCTGCGCGCCGGCGCCGCCGCCCTCGCGCGCGGCGCCCAGCCGCGCGTCGAGCTGCTCGACCAGTTGCCGCATGGCCTCGCGGTTCGCACGGAATTCGGGCGTATCGGTGCGAACCCGGGACTCGATCACGGCCATTGGCTGGGCAGGGCGCCGCCGTTCCGGTGACTACCAGCCGCAGCAGTCGGTCTTGTATCCGCAGGCCGGGCAGCGCCAGACGGCATGCATCCGGAACATGCCGGCGCCGCACCGCTCGCAACTGACCGTCTCGTCGGGCTTTGCGGCAGTGGGGGAGGGCACTTGCGGAGAACGCGTCGTCGGCTGCGGCATCCGGCGATTATAGACCGCGCCGGACGGCGCCGCAGACGACCTGCCCGCGGGCGTCGCGCGCGGCAGCGGGCTTGCGGGAGGCTGCTACCATCGGGCCGGAGGCGCGGGCCTCCGCATCCATGGTGACGGAAGCGGATCGCGGGCGGGCGGCCGAGCGGAGCCACATGGTGGAGACGCAGATTCGGGCGCGCGGCGTACGGCATGCGGGTGTCGTGCGCGCCATGGCCGCCGTTCCGCGTCACGAGTTCGTGCCGGCCGCCTCGGCGCCGGCCGCGTACAAGGACCGGCCGCTGCCGATTGGGCACGGCCAGACCATCTCGCAGCCCTACATGGTCGCGGCCATGACCGCGGCGCTGGAGCCGGCTGCAGGCGGCCGGGTGCTCGAGGTCGGGACCGGATCCGGCTACCAGGCCGCCGTGCTGGCGCGTCTCGTGGCGGATGTCCGCACATTCGAATGGGTGCCCGAGCTGGCGCTGCGGGCCCGGGCGACGCTGGCTAGGCTGGGGATTGCCAACGTGCGGGTGATGGCCGGCGACGGGAGCCGTGGGGTGCCGGGCGAGCGCTTCGACGGAGTCATCGTCACCGCCGGGGCGCCGGCCGCGCCGCCGCTCCTCCTCGACCAGTTGGCGGTGGGCGGCTGCCTGGTGATGCCGCGCGGCACGCGGCACCACCAAGTGCTGACGGTGATCCGCCGCCGCGCGACGGGGTTCGACGAGGACGAGCGCGACGGGTGCGTGTTCGTGCCGCTGCTCGGAGAATCGGGATGGTAGTGCCGATCCCCGTGGCCGGCCACCTGGTCGGCGGCCCGTGTATGATGCTGGGAAGGACGCCGCCGTTCCAAGGAATCCATGCGTATCGCCTATCAGGGGGTGCCGGGTGCGTACAGCGAAGCTGCCGCGCTCCGCTTCAATCCGACGGCCGACGTGCTGCCCCGGCCGTCGTTCGAGGAGGTCTTCGCCGGTGTCGCGGAGCAGCAGGCGACGCACGGCATCCTGCCGATCGAGAACACCATCGGCGGCACCATTCACCGCAACTACGACCTGTTGCTGGAGCACGATCTCCCGATTGTCGGTGAGATCAAGCTGTCGATCGTCCATCACCTGCTCGTGCTCGAGGGGACCACGCTCGAGCGCGTGCGGCGCGTCTATTCGCATCCGCAGGGCCTGGCGCAGTGCGAGCGCTTCCTGCGCACGTTGAAGCACGTGGAGATCGTCGCGACCTATGACACGGCGGGCAGCGCGAAGATGATCAGGGAGGAGAACCTGCACGAGAGCGCGGCCATCGCGTCCGAGCGCGCGGGCCGCGTCTTCGATCTGCAGGTGCTGCGGTCCGGGATCCAGGACTACGCCGACAACTTCACCCGCTTTATCCTGATCGGCCGCGAGGCGTTGCCCCTCGGGGCGCCCGACAAGACGACCATCGTGTTCACGGTCGCGAACGAGGCGGGCGCCCTGTTCAAGGCGTTGAGCGTATTCGCCCTGCGGGGGATCGACTTGACGAAGCTCGAGTCGCGGCCGCTTCCGAACCGGCCGTTCGAGTACCTCTTCTATGCCGACTTGGCCACGAACCGCGAGGACTTCCGGTGCGCCCGGGCGCTGATGAACCTCGCGGAGTTCGCCCCCTCCGTGCGCACGCTGGGGTCGTACCCCGCCTGGAGCGAGTCCGACCGGGGCGACCCGTAGCGGCCCGCTGTCGAGTCATGCCGAATCGCCTGGCGGTCGAGCTGAGTCCGTACCTCCTGCAGCACGCCGACAATCCGGTGGACTGGTATGCCTGGGGAGAGGAGGCGTTCGCCCGGGCGAACGCCGAGGAGAAGCCGATCTTCCTGTCGGTCGGCTACTCGACCTGCCACTGGTGCCACGTCATGGAGCACGAGTCGTTCGAGAATCCGGACGTGGCCGAGCTGTTGAACCGGCATTTCGTCGCAATCAAGGTCGACCGCGAGGAACGTCCCGACGTCGATCGCGTCTACATGACGTTCGTGCAGGCGACGACGGGCGCCGGCGGATGGCCGATGAGTGTGTGGCTCACGCCGGAGCTCAAGCCGTTCTTCGGCGGCACCTACTTCCCGCCCTCCTCGCGCTGGGGGCGTCCGGGATTCACCGAGATCCTGCGCGAGACCGCCCGCTTGTGGAGCGAGGAGAGGCCGCGGTTGCTGCAGTCGGCCGAGACGCTGCTGGAACGGCTCCGTGCGTTGCAGCCTTCCGCCGGCACCGGCCGCGCGGCCGCGCAGGTGGCCGGCGCCGACACGCTGGAGCAGGGCGTGGATCAGTTCCGGCAGGCGCTCGACCGCGAGCATGGCGGATTCGGCCGCGCGCCGAAGTTCCCCCGGCCGTCGGAGCTGCTGTTTCTCCTCCGCGAGCACGCCCGCGCCGGTGACCGCCAGGTGCTGGCGATGGCGGCGGACGCCCTGCGTGCGATGGCCGACGGGGGCCTGCGCGATCACGTCGGCGGCGGGTTCCACCGCTACTCGGTGGATGCGCGCTGGCGCATCCCGCACTTCGAGAAGATGCTCTACGACCAGGCTCAGCTGGTGCTGGCCTACCTGGAGGCGGGTCAGGCCACGGGCGACCGCAGCTTCCTCGACGTGGCCGGCGAGACGCTCGCCTACGTGTCCCGGGATCTGACCGGACCGGAAGGCGCGTTCTTCTCGGCCGAGGACGCGGACAGCGTCGAGCCCGGGCGGGCGGTGGACGGAGACGCGCCCAAGTCGGAGGGCGCCTTCTACCTGTGGACGCAACCCGAGCTGGAGGAGCTGCTGGAGGAGGACGCCGCCGTCACCGTACTCCGCTACGGAGTCGAGGCCGGCGGCAACGCGGTCCAGGATCCGACCGGGGAGCTGCAGGGCCGGAACCAGCTCTACGCGGCGCGCTCGGTCGACGAGGTGTCGAGGCTCGCCGGTCGGCCGGCCGAGCAGGTGCGGGCCGCCCTTGGCCGCGCCCTCGACCGGCTGCGCGATGCGCGCGCCGGCCGGCCGCGCCCGCATCTCGATGACAAGGTGCTGACGGCCTGGAACGGCCTCATGATTGCGGCGTTCGCGCGCGCCGCGCACGTGCTGGAAGGGCGGGAGGACGACGGCCTCGGCGCCGGGAGCGTGCGCGCGGCGTCGCTGCTCGCGGATGCCGCGCGCGCGGCGCGGTTCGCGCAGGCAACGCTGTGGGATTCCGCGGCCGGCGTGCTGCTCAGGCGCTTTCGCCAGGGCCGTGCGTCGATCGCCGGCTATGGCGAGGACTACGCCTGCCTGATATGGGGGCTCCTCGAGTTGTTCCAGGTCGACGGCGACGCCGGCTGGCTGCGCTGGGCTCTCGAGCTGCAGGCGCGCCAGGACGAGATGTTCTGGGATCCGGACGGCGGGGGTTGGTTCAGCACGACGGGCGACGATCCGTCCGTGCTCCTGCGCATGAAGGAGGACTACGACGGCGCCGAGCCGTCGGTGGGATCCGTCTCGGCGATGAACCTGCTGACGCTGGCCCGTCTCACCGGCGACGGGGATATCCGGGAGCGGCTGGACCGCGCGCTGGCGCGGTTCGGGCCGAGTCTGGGGCACGGGGCGCGTGCCGTGCCCATGCTGGCGGCGGTTGTCTCGGCCTATCACGCCAGGGCCGCGCAGATCGTGGTGGTGGGGGAGCGCGCGCACACCGGGACGATCGAACTCCGCCGCCGCGTGGCGGCCCGCTACCTGCCGTTCGCCGTGCGCGTGAACGTCGAGCCGGGCGCAGCGCAGGAAGCGCTCGGCAAGGTTCTGCCGTTCATCGCCCCGTTGCGCATGCGCGGCGGCAAGGCGACGGCCTATGTCTGCTCGAACTTTGCGTGCCAGGAGCCGACCAGCGATCCGGACGTGCTGGGGACGCAGCTCGACGCGCTCGGGAGTGCCGCGGGATGATGTTCACCGTCGAAGTGCTGCTCAAGGGACGTGAGGACGTGGTGGAGCAGTCGGTGCAGCATGCCGTTGCCCCGGACGCATGGACCGACGACGACGTGCGCGAGGTGCTGCATTTGACCCTGCGGGAGTTCGAGCGCGTTCAGAACCCGGGCGAGGAGGTGCGTCCCGTCCAGCTCCGGGGACTGAGCTGGATAGTGACACCGCTCGAGCGCGGCGTGGCGATTGCGATGGAGAGCGCCAGCGCGGCGATCATCGCCGGGCCGTTCGAGATCGACAAGGAGTGGTTGACCCAGGCCATCAAGCGGGTCATGGCGGGATCGCCGACGACCGGCGAGCGCGTTCACTAGGACGAGGAAGTCTGCGCCCTAGACGGCGCCGACTCCGCCGACTATCCGACAGCCGGCAACGTGAACCACACCCAGAGCAGGAGCCCCACGCCGAACGTGAGCGTGAGGACGCGGCTGGGGGCGTCGTCGAACTTCGAGTAGACCCACAGCAGCGCCAGGGTGACGGCGACGGTGGCGTACGAGTAGCGGTGTACCTCGCCATCGCCCAGGTAGCGCGAGTACAGCACGTTCGGCAACAGGCCGATGGACAGGAACAGGGTGCTGCCCAGCACCCAGAAGCTGATCCTGTCGAGCAGGCTGGTCTTTTCGGTCATGTCGAGCTTCTCCCCGAAGCAGCGGGTAGTATGGACTTCCGACCGCGGCTCTGTCAATCGAGCCGCTGCAGCCGGTTCGCCCGCCAGCCGCCCCCCTCGGCGCGTAGCGACCCGCGGGGCGGGGCAGTCCACGTGCCGCCCCGCCCCGCCATCGATATCGTCCGCGTCAGGGGCCGGGCAGCACGCCCCCGGTGGTCAGGGCAATCCGGTACAGGCCGGTCTGCGCCGTCATGTAGAGGGTGCGGCCGTCATCACCCCACCCGACGTTGGCCGGCACCTCGTCGGGCATGATCGTGCCCAGGTGCTCGCCGTTCGGCGTGAACACCCAGACGCCGCCGGGCCCCGTCGCGAAGATGTTGCCCGCCGTGTCCACCTTCATCCCGTCGGGGGCCCCGCGGGCCGTCTGATCGCTCACGTCGTAGAAGACGCGCGCGTTCGACGCGCCGGTCTCGTCGAGGTCGTACGCCATCCATACCTTCTGTTCCTGGTCGGAGTTGGCGACGTAGAGCGTCGACTCGTCGGGCGACAGCGCGATGCCGTTCGGCCGCGACTGGCCGCGTACCAGCGCTTCCAGCTCGCCGTCCGGACGCAGCTGGAAGATGCCGTTGAAGTCGAGCTCGCGCAGCGGGGACTCCTCCTGACCTTCGAGGCCGTACGGCGGATCGGTGAAGTACAGCGAGCCGTCCGAGCCGTACGTGGCGTCGTTCGGGCTGTTGAGCCGGTTGCCCTCGTAGCGATCGACCAAGACTGTGCGGGAGCCGTCGGCCTCGACGCGGCTGATGCGCCGGTTGCCGTGCTCGCAGATGACGAGCCGTCCCTCGGCATCGAGCGTCAACCCGTTCGAGGAAGCCAGCGCCAGCCCCTCGGGATCGCCGTCGAAGACCGGCTCGATGAACGGGCTGGCGCCCGCTGCGTCCGACCACTGGTAGATGGCATTGCCCCGGACGTCCGAGAAGAGCAGGCGCGACTCGTCGCGGATCCATACCGGGCCTTCGATGAAAACGAAGCCGTCGGCCAGCTTCTCGATCCGCGCGTCGACCGGCACGAGGGCGTCGAGTCGCGGATCGACTCGGAGAATGGAGCCGGCGCCGGTATCAGTCGGCTCCGCGGCGGACTCGGTCTCCGTTGCTTCCGGATGCGCCTCGGCGCCGCCGCACGCCATTGCCAGCGTCGCGACGATGGCGGCGATCCAGGGTTTCTCGGTCAGCATGTCGTCCTCGTTCGTGGTGTCGATGCCTGCGGCCGTCGCGCTCAGAAGACCGCGATCGGGTTGACGGGCGAGCCGGTCCCGTACTGGATCGGGAGCGGGGCGATGGTCAGCATGAACTCCCAGCGGTTCCGCTCGGCGGCGGCAGCGGCCAGGTCGTCGAAGTCGGCGCGATCCAGCAGGTGCACACCGAGCATCGTCAGCGCGAAGTCGTGGAGCGCCAGCCGCGGCAGATCGCCGGGCGGCTGCGGCATGTAGGCCGGCGTCTCCCAGCCGATGATTGCCACGTCGCGTTCGCGCAGCCAGGGAATCACCGTGTTGTCGAGGCCGGCCGACTCGGCGCCCGTATCGAACGGCCCGCTGGCGTCCTGGCGCGCCCAGCGGCCCCACCGCAGCAGGAATGCGTCGCCGGTGCCGACCCTGGCGCCGGACTGCGCTTCCCAGGCTTCCAGATCGTCGACGCCGATGCGGTCGCCCGCATCCAGGTAGGGCACGCCCCTGAGACGCGGGATGTCGTACAGCACGCCGCGGGTGACCACCCCGTGCCGCATGGTCAGGATCGCGTTCTTCGTGGCCCCGCGCTCCATCGTGACGAACTCGTCGATCGGATAGCCGTTCCACATCTTCCCGTCGAAGAAGCGGTGGGCGAAACCGTCGATGTGGGTCGTGCCCGGACCGTGGATACAAGGGTAGTTGATCGTGTCGCTGGCGCCCCCCGGCGAGGCGCTCGACATCTGCCACTCCAGCGGACACGGGTTGTCGATGGACCGCTCCGTGTTCGCGATCGACGCCAGCGAGACCGTGAAGCCCTCGGTCACCAAGTCCGCCGCCTCCCGCCGCTTCGCGGGCGTGATGAGGTTGAGAGCGCCCATCTCGTCGTCCGGCCCCCAGCGTCCCCAGTTCGACAGCTCGTCGAGCCATTGCTCGTACTGCGCCTGGCTCACCACCGGACGTTCCTGTGCCTGCCCGGTTGCGGCCGGCCGGCCCGCGCCCGCGGCGCAGAGCGTGACGAGGCCGACTGCCGCCGCCGCGCGTGCGCTCCAAATCGTCATGCTCGCCTCCTGTATTCTCGCCGCTGGACGCCACCGCGGCTGACGTGGCCGGCACTGTTGCGGTCTTCCGCCTATCCTCGAATCATACCGCCCGTCTGATTGCCGGTACGAGCCAACACTCGATCAGCTCGTCGAGCTGCCGCCGGTGATGCCGGCGTCCGGCGCCGGGGTTCGGCGACGAGGTCGCCACGATCACGCTGTCCAGATCGGGAATCACGAAGATGAACTGGCCGCCGTAGCCCCAAGCATAGTACGTGCGGTGGCCGGCCAGTGTGCGCAGCCACCAGCCGTAGCCGTACTGCCGGCGGCTGTACCGCGACACGGTTCGGGGTATGAGCGACTCCCGCACCCACTCGGGCGAGACCACCCGGCGCCCGGCGGCCGACCCGCCGCGCAGATACAGCTCGCCCACGGCAACCATGGCGCGCGGGGTCAGCGTCATCTCGTTGCCGCCGAAGTAGATTCCCTGCGGATCGCGCAGCCACGCCGGCAGCGTGATGCCGAGCGGTCGCGCCAGGTGCTTGCGCGCGAACTCGAGCGTGCTCGTGCCGGTTGCCCGCGTCAGGATGGCCGACAGCAGGTGCGTGCTCCCGGTGCTGTAGATCATCCGTCCGCCGGGACGGTCGACCATCGGCCGCGAAAGCACGTGCCGCACCCAGTCCCGGCTCTGCACCCAGCGCCCGTAGTTCCTGTTGGACGTCGTCTCGAGACCCGACCGCATCGTGAGCAGGTCGCCGATGGTGATCGAGCGCTTGGCTGCATCGGCTCCGGCGAGCTCATCCCGGAAGAAGTCGGCGATCGGCTGGTCGACGCCCGCCAGATGCCCGCGGTCGATGGCGATGCCGACCAGTATCGAGATCAGCGTCTTCGACGCCGACTTCAGATTGGCCTGGCGGCGGGCCGTTGCACCGTGAAAGTAGTGCTCCTCGACGAGATGGCCGCCGATCGAGACCAGCAGGCTGCGGAGGCGCGGGAGGTCTGCGGCCTGCTCCAGGAGGGCCGTGCGCGTTTCGGGGCCGAGCGCCGGCGCGCTTTGCGCGGCAAGGGTGGAGGAGCCTGCCGCCGCGAGTGCGAGCAGGAGGGCCAGCACGACCGGCACGCCGATCGAATGGCGGCGCAGGGCGCGGTATCCGGCCATCCTCTCAACCAGTGGGCGTTGCGCGCTGTTCGCGGTCATCGGAAAGGATACGTGCGAGCTTCCCCGGTTGTCACGCTACACTTGGGCGCAGCGTGGCGGGCCGCGCGCCGTGCCGGGGTGGCGAAACTGGCAGACGCACGGGACTTAAAATCCCGTGGCCCTGACGGGCCGTGTGGGTTCGATCCCCACCCTCGGCACTATCCCGCAGTTTTAATTAGTTTCAGGACTGGCCACTAGAGCCCATAAACACGGGCTCGTACTGCGATTACCAGTTTCAGTCGGTTCGGGCACATTTCACCGCTTCCCACATTTCATGTGGTAAACTATGTGGGAAAGATGCTGTGGGAAAGGAGGGCTCGAACGTGGCGCGGCTGACTATCGCGATGCTGCGCTCGCTCTCGAAACCAGGCCGGTACGGCGACGGCCCGTCCTCAACGTTGTACCTGAACATCGCGCCCGGCGGATCGAAGTCCTGGGTGCAGCGGCTGGTCGTCGCCGGCAAGCGTCGCGACATCGGCCTCGGCGGTTTTCCGCTCGTCACGCTGGCCGAGGCGCGGGACCAGGCGTTCGAGAATCGCCGGCTCGCACGCCGAGGCGGTGACCCGCTCGTGGAGAAGCGGCGTTCCCGGATGCCGACGTTCGCGGAGGCCGTGCGCACGACGTATCAGGCCAACCGGCCGCGGTGGCGTAGCCTCAAGACGGCCCGGATCTGGTTGCAGCAGCTCGAGCGCCACGCGTTCCCGGTCCTCGCCGATCTGCCTGTCGACCGGATCGGCCGCGAGGAAGTGCTTCGCGTCCTCACGCCGATCTGGACCAAGCACCCGGACATCGCGCGCAAGCTCCGCGGTCGCATCCGCGTCACGCTGGCGTGGTGCCAAGCGCACGGCTACATCGAGAACAACGTGGCGGGAGAAGCCATCGCCGGCGCGCTGCCGGCCATGCCGGCCGTCATGGAGCACTACCGGGCGTTGCCCTTCAAGGAGGTGCCGACCGTCCTGGAGGCCGTGCGGGCGTCGGGAGCGTCAACGACGTCGAAGCTCGGGTTCGAGTTCTTGGTACTTACGGCCGCGCGAGCCGGCGAGGTCCGGGGCGCGACGTGGTCCGAGGTCGACCTGGAGGCCCGCGAATGGCGGGTCCCCGCGAAGAGGATGAAGGGCGGGGAGGAGCATCGCGTACCGTTGTCCGACGCTGCAGTCGACGTTGTGGAACGCGCCCGCCCGTTCCGTGACGGGTCGGACCTGCTGTTTCCCTCCACGTCGCGGCCGGGCAAGCCGCTGAGCAACATGACGTGGACGAAGCTGCTCCGGGGACTAGGCATCGACGCCGTGCCGCATGGCTTCCGGTCGTCGTTCCGCGATTGGTGCGCTGAGACGGGCAAGCCGCGGGAAGTCGCCGAGGCGGCGTTGGCTCACACGGTCGGCGGCGTTGAGGGAGCCTACTTCCGCTCGGACTTGTTCGAACGGCGCCGTCAGTTGATGCAGGGGTGGGCGCAGTTCCTGAGCGGGACCACTGCGAGGGTGGTTCGCATGCGCGGATAGCAGAACATTGTCGTGATCCTGTCGACCCACATCGTGAAGAACCTGAGCGACTTTCTGTCAGACTGAGGACTCTGTGTGGGAACGACGATCTCCCTCCGCGTCGCAGGTACGGCCATCGATTCGGCGAAGAACGGTCGGGGCGAGGATTATGGCCGCCTATTCCAAGACACCGACCGCACTGCCTTCGCGCGGAGCGGCTTAGCTACGAGAATGTCGACCCTGACCTCAGCGCCAGCCCGCGGGCCACGTCCGCCTCGACCGAACCGTAGAGTCGCCGGAGCCCTTGCGCGACCGGCTCGAGGGCCGCGAAACGGCTCCCCACCTTGCACACGTGCCAGCCCACACACTCGGCGTTCCAGTGGTCCACCGCCGCGAAGGTCCAGACCCAGCCGTCGTCGGCCGTGAACACCCGCACGCCGTCGGTACCCCACATGACGTTGGGCGCCGAGGTGACAATCGTGCCGTCGTGCGCCCTCGAGTCAGCCTGCCGCCCGCGGTGGGGCGAGAGCAACCCCTTCGCGCGCATCACGCGCAACACTCGCGTCCGCGAGACCCACACCCCGTCGAGGATCCGCAGCCGCGCGTGGACCTTGCGATGGCCCTCGCCCCGGAACGGGGAGCGGGCCAGGTCGCTACGAATGGCCGCCAGTAACTGCGTATCCGACAGCGCGGGCGTCGGCCCGCGGCGCCCCAGGCCAGCACCCCGCGCTGGGCGCTGCAAACGAGCCCGCCGCGCGTAGAGCGCCGAGCGCGACCGTTCCCACAGTCGACACACCCGCTCGAGACCATAGCGCCGCCCCGTCGTCGCGGAGGTCGTTGCGCTCATCGTCGCGACCTCCGCGTCGCCAAAGGGAGGCGACGCTCCGCTCCACGGGCACGCTCCCGCAACAGCTCGTTCTCCATCGACAGCTCGCCAATGTGTCGCTTGGCAGCATCCAACTCGGCGGCCAGTGGCTCACCGGCCTGCGCCTTCAGACCGAGCTCGAGACCGGCCAGCGCCCGGGCCTTCCACGCCTCCAGGCGATAGACCTCCACCCCGACTTCTCGCGAGACCGCATCCAGCGACTCGCCGCGCAGCAGCCGCAACACCACGTCCCGTTTCCGGCTTGCGCTCCACCGCTGGCCGAGCGCCAAGGCCCCCAACCCAACCGCCGCGCCGTCGGCGCTGACTCCGGTCGCCCTCCGGGCTCCCTCCGTCCGCGCCGACGCGGTTCCCTTCACCCATCTCGACCGAGCCATGCCCCCTACCTCCTGTGACATCGGATTCTCCCTTAATCCGTGTCCAAGAAAACTGGGGGCGCCTCACGCCGTCATCGTAACGCACTCGGGATTCGGCGGGCATGAGTACGATGCGGCCAAAGCATTTTTTCTCCACCACGGTCTGGAGCTTCCATCGACACCACTTCTTGCGCCGGAGTTCCGGAACCCACTGTTTCTCAAGACCTTGTGCCGGGGTCTCGAGACGAAAGGGGAGCGTCGCCTCCCTCGGGGCATTCACGGTATCACCGCGGTGTTCGACTTGTATTTCGTTGCAGTCAACGACCGGCTGGCCTCGACCCTTGATTTCGACTCCCGGACTCCACTCGTGCGACAGGCGGTTGAGGCCGTTGCGGAGGCGAGTCTCGATTCAGGCAGGCCATGGCTTACCCTGGCGGAGACTGGAGAAGTCGTCAACGGGTTCTTGGGCGGGCGCGGCTTTGAGCGATCTCTTTATCGGGGGCTGGTCGCGGAGGGTGTCCTCGTTGAGGAGGTGGCGTCATTGCCCGCCGAGAATACGGAAATTGTGGTCATCATTGGGTACGAGCGCTGTGCTGATCACCTCGTGGCGAAGATCCTATTGGACAGATATCTCGACCTCAATGATCCTGGCGTTGCATTTGCGGAGACTGGAGGTTTGGAGTTTGTCGGCGATGACAAGCGCTACGTTTCGCCTGGTCTCCTGGAGGCCCTGTGCATTCAGGTGCCCGAGCAGACCGGACAAGAACTCATTTCGGTCGCGCCAACGTGTGCCGATCGATTGGGGTTCGGTGATGCGTTCCGGCAGAGTCTTGTCTGGCGGGCGTACGCGGCTTTTTCGGAGGGAACCCACGGAGCCATAAACAGGCTGTGCCGAAGCAACGAAGACCTGAACGATACGATCGATGTGCTGCTCACCGTCGCCACGTTGCCCGAACACCCGCTCAATGCGCGCTATCTCAATGGGCGGCTGCGAGAGGACGCGCTGCCGGAACGGGATGCGTGGTGGAGCGTGTACCTCCACCACGCCTATGGTGAGGGCGGCGCCGTCGACAGACTAGTTGAGCCGCTTGCAAAACTCCCGGGGGATTGGGGTGGGCGCAGTCCTCAGCTCTCTTGGTGAACACGATTGCCCTGGATCGCCGACTGGATATCTTGTCGGGAGAACCGGCGGCACGCCGGAGGTAGAAGTCGGATGTTTCGACGTGTTCTCGACCGCGCGTTGGGACACCCGTGGGTGACTGACGCCCGTCGGGCGCCGAGGGGCGTTGCCGGCGGTGCACTGGTTATGTCACGAGGCGCACGAGTTGGTCGGCGGTGAGTGCGAGCACGCCGAACATGCAGTGGCACATCACTTTCGAGGCGCCACGGACCCGGACATGGCGACCGCCGAACTCGTCCTTGAGTCGGCCATTGACGCGCTCACCCGCCGTACGCTCGTTGTAGCGAGCCTGCTCGGGAAGCTGAAAGCCGATACGCTGCAGGCGCCGGGCTTCGGTTCGCAATTCCTCCGCCAGCGCCTTGTCGCGGCGGGGGTTGGTGTCAATCAACGGGACGTGGCCGAGTGAGCGGCTGTGCTGGCGGATCGGTTCCGCGTCGTAGGCGGCGTCCATCAGGTCATACAGATTGGTCGTTCGCTCGGCCGACAAGGTCGCCAGCGGAATGGCGGCTTGGCTGTCGTGCAGGGAGGCGGACGTCAGCAGGCAACTGATCGGAATCTGGCCGTCGGCCACGTCGAGGTGCAGCTTGTAGCCGACCCAGGTCGACTTGTAGCCCTTGCTGTCCTTTTTCATGCCCACGTCACAGTCGGTCGGCAGGTCGTCGAGCATCGCCGGCAAGGTCATGGCCGCCTGCCGGTCGAGGCGCTTGAGGACCTTCGGCCGTTCCTCACCCTTCTTCGGCCGTCCCCGCTTGCGCTTGGGCAGCGGGGGCGTCTTTTCCTTCGCGGCCGGCTTCTCGCGGGCCTCGATGGCCGTCGAGTCGCGGCAGAGGTGACCCACCAACCGGTCGTGGTGGGTGTTGCGGATCAACGCTGCATGCGTGCGCTGGGGCAACTGTGTGTCGGAGAACTCGACGAAGGCGCGTGAGAAGACCGACTCGCTCGGCACCTCGCTCTTCCGCTCCCAGCCGCAGATCCGGGCCGCAGTGCCACCGGTCGTCGGTGACCAACGCTGCGCGTCCAGCAGCACGCGCGCGTCGGCAGACCGACTCGCTCGGACCTCGCTCTTCCGCTCCCAGCCGCAGATCCGCCGCAGCGCCACGTCGGCGTCCAGCAGCACGCGCGTCGTCGGCATGTCGTAGACCGCCTTGGCCACGAAGGCTCGCGCCAGTGCCGCGCGGTCCTTGCGCGGACGCCCCGGCACCCGGAAGCACCGGGGAATCCACTGCTCGATACGGATGACCTCGAGAGTCTGCACCAACTGCTGCTGTTTCCCGGTCAGCGGACCCAACACGGGCTCCAACTGGGGGAACAGCGCACGCTGGATCGACTGCCAATAGGGGGCGAAGGAACCACGCAGGCAGTTCATGGTTTGTTTGATTGACCACTCCTGCCTACTACTGTATATTAGCAAACATCAAGGATGTGAAACAACGAATCGATGGCCTACAGCGCAGCGTTACGCCGCTATGAGGAGCAATACGACGCGCTCAAGGCGGAACTGCAAACGCTCGGGTTCGTAGGCCAGGGCGGCGTTCACACCCGCCGGATAACGTGTGGGAGGGCTACCTGTCGCTGCCACGACGACCCGGACGCCCGTCACGGCCCCTACCACTACTGGACGCGCAAGGCCCGCGGAAAGACCGTCGGCTTGAACCTCACCGAAGACGAACTCGTCCTCTACCGGGAGTGGATCGAGAACAACCGTAAACTGGAACGGCTCGTGAAGGAAATGCGCCACCTCTCTTCGCGTGCGCTTGCCCTCATAACCGGCAGGCAGGCTCCATGAACCCCCGTGTCGCCGGCTTCCCGGGCGCGGTCACTGCCATCCTGCGAATGCTGCATCCCGCCCGCTGACCGTCCCTCGCCCCGCCGCCTCCGGCAGGGAAAACTCGGCCGATCACGCGTTTCGCAAGAGGCTCTAGTTGATTGGGCATCCTCGCTGGATTCGGGCAGACCCATCAATGACGACGCGGTGGATCTGTGCGCAGTGGCGCTCGCGTGGATGCTTAGCCCGGATTATGCGTGAAGGTGCGGTTGAGGGGGAGACACAGGAGCCTCCGTGTGGTACAAACGTAATGTACACAACGTTTTAGCCACAACGGAGATCCCTGCGTGACGCCTCACACGATGCCACAGACTGTTCTGTTCCCGGATCTGTTCGACAAGCCCCTCGTCGCCACGTTCAACCAGGAACACGCGAGTTCCGACGGCGGCGCCGTCCTGCTCAAGGCGGCCGAGCGCGTGTACGGCTTGGTCAAGGCGTTCGCCCAGTGTCTGGCCGACAAGCGCGCCGCGGAGAAGATTCGGCACACGTTCGCGGATCTGATCGGCCAGCGGATCTTCGGCATCGCGTGCGGTCATCCCGATGGCAACGATGCCGACCACTTGGCCGACGACCCCATCCACAAGCTGCTGCTCGGGCGGGACCCGGTGTCCGGCGCGCCCTTGGCGTCGCAACCTACGATCTCGCGGTTCGAGAACGGCGCGACCCGCACCGCGCTCTACCGGATGGGGCGCGAGTTGGCGGCGTGCGTCATCGAGCGGCATCGGCGCCGCCTGCACGGGCGGGCGCGGCTCGTCACCATCGATCTGGATCCGACCGACGACCTGACGCACGGCGCCCAGCAGCTCACGTTCTTCAACGGGCACTATGGCGGCTGGTGTTATCTGCCGCTGCTCGGGTTTCTGAGCTTCGACCGCGAGGCGGAGCAGTATCTGTGCGCGGCGGTGCTGCGGCCCGGCAACGCAGTGGCCGCCGACGGGACCCTCGGGCTGCTGTGTCGGCTGCTCCCGCTGCTGCGGGCGGCGTTTCCGCGGGCGCGGTTTCTCGTTCGGCTCGACGGGGGCTTTGCGACCCCGGAGGTCTTCGAGTTCCTGGATGCGGAGCCCCGGCTCGACTACGTGGTGGCGATGGCGAAAAATGCGGTTTTGGAGCGGCATGCCGAATCCGCGCTGCAGACGGCGCGCACGCAGAGCGAGGTCAGTGGCGAGACCGCACACGTCTATACCGACGCCCGCTACGCCGCCCGCACCTGGGGCCATGAGCGCCGGGTGGTGATCAAAGCCGAAGTGGTCCGCCTCGGCGAACGTGCGCCGCGGGACAACCCGCGCTTCGTGGTGACGAACCTGCGCCAGACGCCGCGTTTCATCTACGAGAAGGTCTACTGTGCGCGGGGGGACATCGAGAACCGGATCAAGGAGTTGCTCGACGGCCTGCAGATCGACCGCACGAGCTGCTGCCGGTTCTGGGCCAACCAACTGCGCGTCTTGCTGACGGCCGCAGCCTACGTGCTGATGCAGGAGCTGCGGCTGCGGGCGGCGGGCACCGCGTGCGCCCGCACCCAGGTGACGTGGCTACGCGACCGATTGCTCAAGCTCGGGGTCCAGGTCGTCCGCTCGGTCCGCCGGCTCGTTCTGCATCTGCCGCGGGCCACGCCGCAGCGCGAGGCATGGCAGCGCATCGCCCTCGCACTCGGCGCACGTGCCGGATAGCCCATCCGTCCCGCCGCACCAAGCTCCCTCGGGGACGATACGGACCGTCTCCAGGAGAAGCTGTCGACACTCGGGCTCACCGCGCCCGGCCATCGCCCCATGGCTCGCCCCGCAACCCCCTCGCAGCCCCCAAATGACGATGGCGAAACCCTGTTCGTCGTCCCGCCACGCCCTGTCGATCCCGAATATCGAGCTTCAGGAATAATGCGGGTTAGGACAGTGATCGATATAAAGTTATCAACTTCATCGGGGTAACAGTTTGTAATTCCATTCCCCATGGAACGTATCGCGGACCAGCGCGATTGCGTCCATCTGTTCCTTGGTCACCGTAACGCCCGTGGGATACTGCCCGGCGTCGAGTTCGGCCAGGACCCGGAGCCCGGTCGCCGTCCGGGTGTTCCCGATGCGGTCGACGATAGTCTCATAGGTCGTCAGCGGGGTGCCGCGCCAGTTCGCCGTGATGTGACAGAAGAGCCGGTGTTCGATCTTGTTCCACTTGCTGGTGCCGGGTGGACAATGACTCACCTGGATGGTCAGTCCGGTCTCGTCGGCCAACTGTTGAAGCTCATGCTTCCAGGCGCGAGACCGATACCCGTTGCTCCCGCCCGCATCGGCCGTGACGAACAGGGCGGTGGCGTCGGGGTAGGCGCCGCAGCCCATCTGGCGCCACCAGTGGCGAATCGACGCCACCGCGAACGTCGGTGTGTCGTGGTCCCATCCCACGCTCACCCAGGCTTCGTTGCGCGCCATGTCGTAGACGCCGTACGGAATCGCCTTGCCCTCGGCGTCGGTTGGGAAATCATGGACCAACACCGCCGGCGGCGTGCCCTTCGGCTGCCATTCCCGCCCGCCGTTCTTGAAGTTTCCGACCAGCTCTTTCTTCTTCGTGTCGACCGAGATCACCGGCCGCCCCTCGGCCAGAAACGCGTCCGCGGTCGCGTTGATGTGCTCGAACTGCGCGTTACGGTCCGGGTGGCTCGCTCCCTCCTGGCGCTTGCGGGGCGATTGCAGCCGGTAGCCCAGTTGATGCAGCATCCGGCCGACGGTGGTCGAACTCACTCGCCACCCCTGTTGTGTCAGCGCCGCGGCCAGCTTCGCCCGACTCTTGCCTGTCCAGCGTAGCGGCGAGGTCGGGTCTCCGCGCGTCAGCGGGTCCACCAGCGCTTCGAGTGCGGCCAGCAGACCGGGCTGGCTCTGTTCGAGACGGGGCCGCCCGGCGCCCGGACGTCGTACCCGGTCTGTCGGCGTTTGGCCTTGCGAGATCTCCCGGCGACCCTTCCGGATCGTCTCCCGGGCCAGACCCGTGGCCGACGAGACCAGCGCGTCCCCGCCATAGCCGATGAACAAAGACTCGGTGGCCGCCCACCGGCGGCGACTGCGCTCATCCAACACGGGCGAGACCACCGCGTACTTCGCGACGATGGTGGCTTCCAATTCCACGTTGCGCTGCATGCAACCGAAATAGACTACGAAACCCAGAAGATAGCAAGTTAATTGCCGCCAGTGGCCTTACCACATCCAATCGGTTTCTCCGTGACCGCGCAACGACGGCTCTCGTGACCCTTCTGACAGGCCGCATGCAGGCTGTCGGTCACCTCGTTGAGCGGTTCGCGGATGTTGACGACCCGTACGTCACGGAGCGCATCTACGCAGTGGCGTACGGGGTGGCCATGCGTTGTCACGATCCTGTGGCTGTCGGTACTCTGGCAACGCGCGTGTATGAAAGAGTATTCGCTTCGCAGAATCCTCCTGCGCATATCCTCTTGAGGGATTACGCTCGCGGCGTTATCGAGCGAGCGCTGCACCTTGGCTCAAAAATCGACGTGGTCCCCGATCGCGTTCGCCCGCCCTAGAGCACGTGGCCTGCAATCCCGACCGAGGAGGACATTAAGACTCTGTTACCTAACTGGTCTAAGGGGTCCCATGACAGCGGCGAACTTGAGTGGGCGCACAACCGGATCGGGCACTCGGTCATGGATGACGACTTCGCACTGTATGTTATCGGTACCAACTCGTCGGATATCGATTGGCTGTCACTCAAGGTGGATGACCCACAGTGGAGGCGGGCGGCTCGACCGGAGGATGCGTTACGCTCTCTGGTTGACGAGTTCTCGTCCGATGAGCGCAAAGGCTGGGAACAGCTTGTGGCTGCTGCCGAGGTACGTGCGACGGCCTTGCGGTCGTTCGCTGCCGAATCGTTCGCACGACGCGAGAAGGAGGGCAAATCCGCAAGCCCTGATGTTTCCGATTCGGAAGCCGTGGCGAAGGAATTTGAAAAGGCATGTCCGTCCGAAAGTGTGGCGCTGGGAGGCGCGCTCGAGCAAGCAATGGGCGCCTTGGAGGCGGTTCTCTCCGACGAGCATGCCGAGTGCTTGGCCGGGATCTTGTCCTCGCGGGACAACGACCAGGAGTCACGTGAGCCGCCGCGGTTCGCGGTCGGCGAGATTCAGAGGTACGTGCTCTGGCGGGTGTTCGACCTGGGATGGACGATCAAGCTTTTCGGGCACTTCGACCGCTTCTCCGTCGGATACCACGGCCGCGACGCGTCCAAGGCTGAGCGAATCGGCAAGAAATACCAGTGGATCGCATATCATGAAATCATGGCACTGGTTGCCGATCACTACCAATACCGAGACCGTTTTCGCGAGGAAGACGGCGATAGGTTGTATCAAGGACCTTGGCAGAATTATTTCCGGGACATCGATCCCTCTTGCACGCTGAGATCACTACCAGGCGGAACCTCCTGGCGTGTTCAGCCAGCGTCGTGGTGGGCGTCGGCTCGGTACAATTCTTGGGGAGATCCGGCTAGGCCTCGGGACTGGGTCCTGAGTGCCGACGATTTGCCGAGGGTCGAGGACCTGCTTGTCGTCACGGACTCAGCGGACCGGTCGGGGTGGGTAAATGGCCAAGGCTCCTTTTCTTGGGAGCAGAAACCGCCGGCAGATAGGGAATCGACGGATGTCGAACTTCGCGAGCTGTGGTACATGTTCATCGGCTACCTGGTCCGGGCAGATGATGCCGCGTCGTTCTTAGCGTGGGCCGAGACAGTTGACTTTATGGGCCGTTGGATGCCGGAGGCGGGTGGAGGCCACGAGGTGTTTCTGGGCGAACACGCGTGGGCGCCGGCCTTTCACTACGTCCAGCGTCCATACTACGGTGAAGGGGGCTGGACCCAGCCGCGCCACGGCTGCCCAGTGAAGGTTCTGACCCTCACGTCGACGCATCTGCGGGAAAAGAGCGGTTTCGACTGCTCGATGGAAGAGAGTTACACACTCCATCTACCCGTGGGGGATCTTGTCTGCGGCCTCGGGATTCGATGGAGCGGGCGTGGCGCTGATTTCCTGGATGGTGAGAATCGAATCGTTGCACAGGATCCAGCAGTTCATTCCGAGGGTCCGAGCGCCATGCTTCTTAGAGAAGATCTACTTGGAGGGTTTCTCGACCGCGAGAAGCTGACGATCTGCTGGGCGGTCCTGGGTGAGAAGCGCGTGATTTCGCCGGGCTATGGAGCCGGGGCGCGTTATCCGTGGCTCCGTATGTCCGGCGCGTACAGGCTTTCAAAGGGACGAGCGGTGGGCTTTCTGAAACACATGGCCGATGATCTGAAGAGGGAAGAGGGCCACGGCCCTGACTTGAAGGTAGTCAGGATCGTCAGGACTCGGATTGGCAATGGACAGTAGAGACGCGCGTCGCGGTACGATGGAACCTCGGGTGCGACAGAGCCGGGTCCGCAACCAGCGTCCGCGGATTGTAGGAGGCGGAGCACGACCACGGGATCGTTGGGTGTATCGGACCGGGGAGGTCGGCGTACCGGGCCGGACGACGATGCATATGACTCTGCAGAGTGGCTCGCGGACAACCTGGGTTGGTCCGGGGGACGAGATCGGCAACGAACCGAGCGGGAGATCACAAAGGCGCGCGTGGACTGCCTCCGTGCGGACATCGTGGCCGCAAGCCTGTGAGACAACAATAGCCTTGCTCGCATCGAGGACGCGACACAGCAAAGGATGACAGGCCGCTGGCGCCGGCTCCAGGCTGGCCGGTGGCTGTCCGTGTTCGTCCGTCCGGCCATCGATCACTCGTCGGCACCGACGTCGCCGCGCTTGCGGCGTGCGCCCGGACCGTTGCGGTCGGGGCAGGGTGACACAATGAGCCGCGGCGTCGCGACAGGCAATCAGAACCCCGTTGTCCACTGCCGGCCGCTACGACGCCCGGCAATCCGGCTCAGAACGAGGGACGGCTGGTGACTGACCGGCGTACCGTGACCAGCACCGCCGTCCGTGTCGCTGCCAGAGTGGTCCAACAGAACCACGGCGACGCCGCCTCACCCAACGGGATTCCGACCAATAGCATAAGTTGCATATTCGTAGTTTCTTGTGCCTAGCCTGTCGCCACGGGTACCACGTCCAGTACCACGCTGGACCGGGGTGTCGCCGGGCACGTTGAGCGCATTGACGACGAGCGGTCCGCCGATGCCACCGTCGCTCATTTCGCTCTCGTGGCGCCGACTGTGCCGCCCATCGTGGGGTTCTGGCGGCTCTGTTTCCGTCCGACTCGATGGTGGTCGCCCCGAGTCAGGTGACCGGCTGTTCGGCGGCTGACGAGTTGGTGTCCGGTTTGCCACCGAGGCGACGAGCGC
Source organism: Vicinamibacterales bacterium (assembly GCA_965217045.1). GTDB lineage: Bacteria > Acidobacteriota > Vicinamibacteria > Vicinamibacterales > UBA8438 > JAAXGX01. The sequence continues at coordinate 327,621 of OZ244229.1, forward strand.
GTCGGCGTCCATACCGACACCGACGCGCTCGTCGGCGGCCTCGATGGTTCGGAACGGTCAGCCGTTGAGACGCTTGATGGCCCAGCTCGCCTTCTTCCGGCTCATGGTGGAGAGCGACTCCGCATCCATGCCGATCTGCCGTGCCTCTTCCGGTCTCTGGGCAATCAGGGTCTTGATGTAATCAAGCTGCTTCGCGGTGGCCCTTGGGTCCTGTCCGACCTGGTGTGAGGTGCGGGTTGATTCGCCGCCGCGGCCTGCGCCGATCTCTGCTCGGCCGGCGCGGCGTCGACGTCGACGTCGTTTGCGTGGGACCGAGACTCGTCGGGAGCGGCGTTTGCCGTCGAGTCCGGAGTGTCGGCTTCGGCGGCGTCGGGGTCCGCAGTGCCCGCAGGGGCACCGTCGCCGTTGTTGGCGGCCGACCGAGGCGTGTTGCTCGTGGTTTCGGTCGCCGAATTCGGCGCATCGCGCTCGGCATCGCCCCCATTCTTGGGGGGCAGGTTGAACAGTGCCCGCTGCTCATCGGTCAACGCCTGTTCGTCCAGCCTCTTCCGGAGCGTCTCGACTTCCTTCGGATCGGCCTGGAGGCGGTTCTTTGCGTCGGCCAGGATGAGAGCGTCCCGGCTGCGCATTCCGGTGAAACCGATCACCCGTTCCGGTGGCAAACCGATCACCTGTTCCGGCGCAAACCGATCACCTGTCGGAGCGAAGCGACGCGGGACGAGAATCATGAGTCCCGGTTCCCCGCTTGGGTCGACGGCCGGGTTCGCTTTCGCATCGAGTCTCCTTTCAGAGCCAGCTTGTAGGCATTGTGCACGAGACGGTCGAGAATCGCGTCGGCGAGCGTCGGGTCGCCGACGACGTCATGCCACTTGTCGACGGGAAGCTGGCTGGTCACGACCGTCGAGCGGACGCCGTGGCGGTCCTCGAGGACCTCGAGCAGGTCGTGGCGGTTTTCCGCGGTGAAGGGGGCCAGCCCCCAGTCGTCCATCACCAGCACCTCGGTCTTGGCGAGCGATTCGAGCAGCTTCGGGTAGCGCCCGTCGGCGCGTGCAATGGCCAGGGCACTCAGTAGCCGGGACACGCGAACATACAATGCACTGTGTCCGTTGCGGCAGGCGCTGTGGGCGAGCGCGCATCCGATCCAGCTTTTTCCCACGCCGGTCGGCCCGCAGATCAGGACGTTGAGATGGTCGCGGACCCAGCGTCCGTCGGCGAGCGAGAGGACAAGCTCCTTGTCGAGCCCGCGGCGGTGACGGAAGTCGATGTCCTCGAGGCAGGCGTCGTGCTTCAGCTTGGCGCGCCGCAGTCGGTTGGTGAGCTGCCGGGAGTGACGCACGGTGAGCTCGCGGTCGACGAGCAGACCGAGCCGTTCCTCGAACGACAGGGCGTCGACCTCGGACGAGTCGACCTGCTCGGCGAGGGCCTTGGCCATCCCGGCGCATCGTAGCTGTTGGAGCTTTTCCACGGTCGGATGAGTCAGCATCTCGGCGTTCCTTTCGGGCATCACTGGTAGTAGAGGGCGCCGCGGATGTTGTCGTGCTCGACCGGATCGGCGCGTTCGAATTGCTCGGCGGACGTCTCGTCGAGTCGGTGCTTGAGGATCGATTCGACGCTGCGGTAGCTGTAGCTGCCGATGGCCAGCGCCCGTGTGGCGGCCGCTTCCAGGCGGGTGTCGCCGTGGCACTTGGCCAGGCACAGGAGACCGAGGCAGCAGCGGTAGGCCTGCTGCGGGTGACGCCGGGAATGGAGGACGGCGGTGATCAAGGCGGCGGTCGCCGGCCCGATCTTCTCGGCCCAGCGGATGAAACGGTCCGGCGTCCATTCGCCCATCTGGCGGTGCTTCTCGGGCATGTGCTCGGTCGCGGTGGTGTGACGCCCCTTGTGCGAGGAGCGGACGTGGCTGGCGATGCGCTGGCCGCGATGGAAGCACTCGACGGTGCGGGCGGTCAGTCGGACGTCGAGCTGGCGCCGGACCAGCGCGTGGGGAACCGAGTAGTAGTGGCCGTCAATTTCCACGTGGTAGTCGATGTGCACGCGCACGGTCTTCCACTCGGCGAAGACGTACGGGCTGGAAGGCAGCGAATGCAGCGCCGGCTGATCGAGCTGCTCGAACTGCGAGCGCCGCGACCCCGGGAGCTTGCGGAACGGGCGCCTGTTGAGCCGGTCGAGCAGCTTGGCGATCGCGGCGTTGAGCTCGGCCAGCGAGAAGAACGTGCGATGGCGAAGGGCGGCGAGTATCCACCGCTCGACCACTTGAACGGCGACCTCCGCCTTCGCCTTGTCCCTTGGGCGACGCACCCGCGCGGGCAGCACCGCCACGCCGTAGTGGCGGGCGAGGTCGTGATAGGTCGGATTTAGGTCAGGCTCGTAGCGATGGGCACCGCTGACTCCCGAGCGTAGATTGTCCGGGATCACGAGCTCGGGACAACCGCCGTAGAACTCGAAGGCTCGTACGTGCGAGGCCGTCCAGTCGGGCAGGGTCTGCGTCCAGGTGGCCTCGGCGAAGGTGTAGCTCGAGGCGCCGAGCACGGCCACGAAGACCTGCGCCTGCCGCTCCTCGCCGGTCTCGGGGTCGACCACCGGCATCGTCTACCCGGCGTAGTCGATGAACAGTTTCTCGCCGGCGCGGTGCTCCTGGCGCATCACCAGGTCGAGCTTTCCGGCCCATTCCCGGTACTGCTCGCAGAACCGGCTGTACTGCAACCCCTCCGGATGGATCGCCTTGTACTCCTGCCAGAGCAAGGACAGCGTTACGTTCTTGCCCCGCAGTTCCCGGCGCACCTCGCTCCACTCCGGCAGCGGACGCGACGTGTGGCTCGACGGGAGCGCCGGAAACAGCCGGCGCTCCAGCCCGGCGTCGTCGATCGCCTCGGGTACCGGCCAACTCACCCCCGCCACCTTGGCGCGGCGCAGGTACTCGCCCACCGTCGACGGCGACGTCCCCAGGCTGTGGGCAATCGCCCGGATGCTCAACGCCGCGGCGAAGTACAGCCGCAGCACCTCTCGAATCTTCCGCATGGACAACCTCCTGTTCGCCAGCTCTGTCCCTCCTGCAAAAGCAGGGAGGATCCCATGCCGGCGGGGTTGTCCCGCGTCGCTCAGCCCCGACTGAGGGTGATCGGTTTCGACCGGAATCGGTGATCGGTTTCGGCCGGAATCAGTGATCGGTTTGAATCGGAATCAGTGATCGGTTTCGGCCGGAATCGGTGATCGGTTTGCCCCGGAATCCGCATGTCCCGCTCGGTTTCGGAGTGCTTGAGCAGGGTCTTGAGTGTCTGCTCCAGCCTCGAAATGCGGTTCTTGAGCTTGGTCCACTTTCCCGTCAGCTCGGCGATCTTCTCCGTGATAGCTGCGATTCGTTCCGCCCGGGACTTCATCATGGAGGCTCCTTTCCGTAGGACGGTTCGGGGCACGAGGTCCGATGTGCTTTGAACGAAAATGCGTTACGTTGAGGGTTCGGGGGGGGCACCTCGTTCTTCGATCCAGCGGGTGATGTCGGGCTCAAGCCAGCCGACCAGGCCTGCGCTGATCCGAAAAGGTCTGGGGAATCGCCCGCGCTCCTGCATTCGCCACAGAGTGGTCGACGAAACCCCCACGCGGGCGAGAACCTCCGGCTTCCGGCAGATGCGAATCGGTGCGTCCAGGCGCTCGGTAGAAGGCATGATGAGATCACAGGGAATCCGGGCATCGGGCCGTGGGGAGGTGACGGCCGGCGCGCAACGAAAGGCCGAGTGGGTGATACACACCGCGATGATACGGTAGAAATACCGCAGCGTCAAGATCTGATTTCGCGAGAGATGAGAAAGCGCGGTATGCTTCCCGCAGACCATGGATCTCAGGGAGCAGATCCTCGCGGCGGTAGCCGAAAGCCGCCTCTCCGAGCGCCGGCTGTCAGTGCTGGCAACGGGGAGCACGGACACGATCCGCAACATCCGGCGTGGGTCATTCCCGCGCGTCGATACGCTCGAAGCGCTCTGCAGGGTGCTGGGGCTGGATCTGCAGATCCGTCCAGGCATGCTCCCGCGTCCCGAGGATGGCGTACCCACCGCGCGCCCGCCGACCGAGTTCAGCGGGAGCCGCGAGTTGCCGGTCTACGACTGGGAAGACCCATCGGAGGAGGGCTACCTCCGCCGGCCGCACAGCGCGAACCCGGCGCCGGCACCCGTAGACCTAGCCGACGAGCTCGCGTTCTACCTGCGGGTGCCGGACTACTCGATGGTCCCGGCGAAGATCGGGAAGGACCACTACTGCCTCGTCTCGCCCTGCGCCAAGCTTCAGGTGGACCAGCGAGCATGGTTCCGAGGTCCGACCGGTCGCGAGACGGTCAAATGGGTGATGCGACTCTCGGCTGCCGGATATGACCTGGGCTCCTGGCTCCTCAAGGACGGCGGCCATCAGAAGCCGACCGTTGTCCACTGGACGCAAGACCAAGTCGTCGGTCGCGGCGTTGTGCTGGCGGTGTATCGCGAGGAGCCGGCGGTGACGAAGCCACAAGAGCCCGTCGCCGACTGGCGCCCTGATGGGCTGGCAGAGCTCTGGCGGGCGGCACTGCTCGGCGATGTACCCGAGGAAGTTGCTGCTGAGCTGGACGAGGCGGTGTCGGTCCTGGAGCAGGCGGAGGAGCGGATCAAGCGTCTGGCGGAGAGCAGCCCGCTCTCGGACTTCCATGCGGAGAAGGTCGTGCGAGTGCTCGACAGCCGGTTGCAGCCCTCCGTGCGGAAGATCCGCGCCGCGGTTACATCGAGGATCTCTCCGACGGAAAGCGATGGCACGCCTTGACGGTGACCGCGACGCTCCGGGCGCCACATGCGACCTGCGAGGATAACTGGTTGCACTGGAGCCGGTAGGCGGCGTGCGGAGAGTCTGGTCCCGATTCCGGTGGGCCTGGTTGCCGTTGGCCTGTCGCGCAAGTTCACGTTCAACGTGAAGTTCAGCACGACGGTGAGCACCAAGTACCAAGGTGATGCGGGACGACGCGTTCACCTGCACCGGCGGCGAGATCACCGGAGCCGAGCGGGTCAACAAGCAGCGCGACTACTGAAGATCACCGTCGATCCCGACGGGGACGACGAGGATGTCGTCATCACGCTGCCCGAAACGACCGACTGCAGCGCGACCGGCGCCATCTGCAGCGATGACAACAACCGGGAGCCGCTCAGTCACAGCCTCGCGGCGCGGTCACCAAACCGGCGGGCGACCCGGTCACGGCGAGCTTCAGCGGCATGCCCGACGGGCACGACGGGAGCAGCACGTTCACGTTCGACCTCGACTTCAGCGAGGACATCAAGGCCGGGTACAAGCGCATCCGGGACCACGCGGTCAGCGTCAGCGGCGGGAGCATCACGAAGGCGCAGCGCAAGACCCAGGGCAGCAACCAGGACTGGACCGTGACGGTCCGACCGGGCGGTACCGGAGCGATGACGATCACGCTACCAGAACAGAATGGGAATCCGTAGAAGTCCGTAGAGTGCCGCTGCTGTCCCGTTTTCCCCCTGCTTTCCGTTGGTGTCTGCCGTTTCTGTTCCCTGCCGCTCCGTATAGGTTCCACCTGTTCCAGGTCCTGACGTGGTATATTAGTGGGACACGCTGGAGCGGGATATCCGGATGGCAGGACGACTCAGAGCCAAGCAGATCGGGACGTTGCGACCGGGAAGGCACAGCGACGGCGGAACGCTCTTCCTCGTCGTCGAGCCCAGCGGCCGGAGCCGGCACTGGGTCCAGCGGCTGACCGTTGAGGGCAAGCGCCGCGACCTGGGGCTCGGCGGGTATCCGTACGTCGGGCTCGCCGAGGCGCGCGCGGCCGCGTTCGCCAATCGCCAGGTGGCGCGCCGCGGCGGGGATCCGACGGCGGGGGTGCGCCCGTCAAAGGTCCCGACGTTCCGCAAGGCGTGCGAGCGGGTCGGCGCGGCGGCAACGTGGAAGGGCCTCGGGGCGAAGAACCGGGAGAGTGCTCTGGAGAGGTATTGCGGTTCGCTCATGGACCGGCGTCTTGAGCAGATCCGCCGGGCCGACGTGATCGCCATCCTGGCGCCGGTCATGGCCGAGAAGCCGGCCATCGGGTCGAAGCTGCACGGGTGGATCCGCGGCGCGCTTGCGTGGGGCGTGGCGCGCGAGCACCTCGAGTTCAATGTGGCGGATGGCATCGGCGCGGCGTTGCCCGCCCGGAAAGCAAAGAGACACCACGCGGCGCTTGCCTACCGGGAGGTCGGGGCGGCGCTGGACGCTATCGCGACTTCCGGGGCGAGCGACGTGGTGAAGGCCTGTCTCCGGTTCACGATACTGACCGCCGTTCGGTCCGGTGAGGCACGGGGTGCCAAGTGGAGCGAGATGGACCTGCAGGCCGCCGAATGGCGCATACCGGCCGAGCGGATGAAGGGCGGCCGAGAGCATAGAGTGCCGTTGTCCCCGGCCAGCGTTGAAACGCTGGAAGCCGTGAGGAAACTGCACAGTCCGGCCGGCTGGTGCTTCCCGGCCCCGACCCGCGCCGGCAAAGTAATAGCCGCGACGTCGATGGTGAAGATTCTGAAGGGGATCTACGGGGACCGCTGCACGGTGCACGGTTTCCGTTCCTCGTTCCGCGACTGGGCGAGCGAGCAGACCAGCGTCCCGCATGCCGTCGCGGAGGCGGCTCTGGCGCATCAGGTGGGAAGCGCCGTGGAGCGGTCCTACGCCCGCTCGGACCTGTTTGACAAGCGCCGCGACCTGATGGGCCGCTGGGCGGAGTTTGTGATCAAGGAGACCGCAAACTAACGAGTGAGAATCCCGCCCTTCGCGTCAGTGAGTGCGGTCATCGAGCACGCGCAGCAGATCGCCGGCATGCGTCGCCGAAGACAACGAAGCGCTACGACCGGATGTCGGATGCGATCACCGTCGACGAGATCGAGTGCATCGCGACCACCCGTTCACCGATCGATCCGGTCGCGGTGTGTAGCGCCTCAATGAAGTGAACACCCGTTGGCTGGACAGTTTCCGGGGCCGAGTAAGCTAGGGTCGTTCCCGTCGTCTCCGTCTTCGTGATCGATGAAGGGTGTGGGGCTGTGGGAATCTCGTCTGCGAGATTTCCATAGGTCCACGCCCCCATCAGCATCCCAGCCGCGAGCCGGCGAGGGCCAGCGCACAAACCTCGCCGTACACCTCCGCCGGCGTCCGATACGCCAACGCCTGGTACGACCGCTCCTGGTTGTAGAACGCGAAATAGCGCCCCAGCCCGGCGTGGACCTCCGGCACCGACCCGTAGTCCTTCAGGTAGACCTCCTCGTACTTCACCGACCGCCAGAGCCGTTCGACGAAGACGTTGTCGAGCGCCCGGCCGCGGCCGTCCATGCTGATCGCACCTCGGCCGCACGCAACAGGCTCGTGAACGCATCGCTGGTGAATTGCGCACCCTGGTCGGTGTTGAAGATCTCCGGTCGTCCGGTGGCCATCGGGATCTGAAACGAGATCCCCGGGTAGTCAGCCGTGGGTGCGTTGGGCGTCAACCCGGCCGGGAACGGGAACGTCTCGAAGATCGTGCTCGGCGTGTAGCGCGGGTCGTTGCCCTTCCCGAGCCACGTGCAGAGCCGAAGCGACCAAAGCTCGTGAAACCGGCTGTGCAGGATCCTGAACGTCGTGTCGTCGTCGCGTGCGATGACGATCAGTTGGTGGTCCGGACAGATGCGCACGTCGCACCAGACGAACAGCCGGTGCCTAGCGACGGTCGGCGTGGCGATGTACCGCCATCGAACCCCGCCTAGCGCCGCGGGGTGCTCGACACGACTTCGCCGTCGACATATCGGAAATCCAGGACGCCCCCGGACGCCAAGCGGAAGACCCAGTTGCCGTTCCGCGCGCCGTCGACATAGGGGCCTTCCTCGACGGACCCGTTCGCGTCGCGGAGGACCCAGTTGCCGGTCCGCTCGCCGTAGACATAGGGGCCTTTGTGAGCATGATCGTGCCGCTGCTGGGCGCGGTCTGACCCCTGCTACGACCGACCTCGTGTCCTTGCGTTGAACTGTCGACCGGGTCCGGCGGCACTCATCCGGATGGTGTCTGGCCGGGTGGGCAGTGACCGAATAGGGGCCTGGCTTAGCCCGCATTATTCCTGAAGCTCGATATTCGGAATCGACCGAGCGTGGCGGGACGACGAACAGGGTTTCGGCATCGTCATTTGGGGGCTGCGAGGGGGTTGCGGGGCGAGCCATGGGGCGATGGCCGGGCGCGGTGAGCCCGAGTGTCGACAGCTTCTCCTGGAGACGGTCCGTATCGTCCCCGAGGGAGCTTGGTGCGGCGGGACGGATGGGCTATCCGGCACGTGCGCCGAGTGCGAGGGCGATGCGCTGCCATGCCTCGCGCTGCGGCGTGGCCCGCGGCAGATGCAGAACGAGCCGGCGGACCGAGCGGACGACCTGGACCCCGAGCTTGAGCAATCGGTCGCGTAGCCACGTCACCTGGCTGCGGGCGCACGCGGTGCCCGCCGCCCGCAGCCGCAGCTCCTGCATCAGCACGTAGGCTGCGGCCGTCAGCAAGACGCGCAGTTGGTTGGCCCAGAAGCGGCAGCAGCTCGTGCGGTCGATCTGCAGGCCGTCGAGCAACTCCTTGATCCGATTCTCGATGTCCCCCCGCGCACAGTAGACCTTCTCGTAGATGAAACGCGGCGTCTGGCGCAGGTTCGTCACCACGAAGCGCGGGTTGTCCCGCGGCGCACGTTCGCCGAGGCGAACCACTTCGGCTTTGATCACCACCCGGCGCTCATGGCCCCAGGTGCGGGCGGCGTAGCGGGTGTCGGTATAGACGTGTGCGGTCTCGCCACTGACCTCGCTCTGCGTGCGCGCCGTCTGCAGCGCCGATTCGGCATGCCGCTCCAAAACCGCATTTTTCGCCATCGCCACCACGTAGTCGAGCCGGGGCTCCGCATCCAGGAAATCGAAGACCTCCGGGGTCGCAAAGCCCCCGTCGAGCCGAACGAGAAACCGCGCCCGCGGAAACGCCGCCCGCAGCAGCGGGAGCAGCCGACACAGCAGCCCGAGGGTCCCGTCGGCGGCCACTGCGTTGCCGGGCCGCAGCACCGCCGCGCACAGATACTGCTCCGCCTCGCGGTCGAAGCTCAGAAACCCGAGCAGCGGCAGATAACACCAGCCGCCATAGTGCCCGTTGAAGAACGTGAGCTGCTGGGCGCCGTGCGTCAGGTCGTCGGTCGGATCCAGATCGATGGTGACGCGCCGCGCCCGACCGTGCAGGCGGCGCCGATGCCGCTCGCTGACGCACGCCGCCAACTCGCGCCCCATCCGGTAGAGCGCGGTGCGGGTCGCGCCGTTCTCGAACCGCGAGATCGTAGGTTGCGACGCCAAGGGCGCGCCGGACACCGGGTCCCGCCCGAGCAGCAGCTTGTGGATGGGGTCGTCGGCCAAGTGGTCGGCATCGTTGCCATCGGGATGACCGCACGCGATGCCGAAGATCCGCTGGCCGATCAGATCCGCGAACGTGTGCCGAATCTTCTCAGCGGCGCGCTTGTCGGCCAGACACCGGGCGAACGCCTTGACCAAGCCGTACACGCGCTCGGCCGCCTTGAGCAGGACGGCGCCGCCGTCGGAACTCGCGTGTTCCTGGTTGAACGTGGCGACGAGGGGCTTGTCGAACAGATCCGGGAATAGAACAGTCTGTGGTATCGTGTGAGGCATCACGCAGGGGTCTCCGTTGTGGCTAAAATGTTGTGTGCACTGCGTTTGTACCACACGACCTTCACGCATAATCCGGGTTGTCGTCGGAGGCTCCTGTGTCTTCCCCTCCACCGCACCTTCACGCATAATCCGGGTTAGAGACCCGTCACAGTCCTGTCCGCCCTCCCGACCAGACGGTGTCGTCAGCCTGTGATGGAGGCTAACCACATGTCGAAGAGGATCGCACGAGTCGAACCAGCCGTCACGGTGATCGTCGGGGTCGACACGCACAAACACGTACATGTCGCAGTCGATCACCTCGGCGCGCGACTTGGGTCCTGCAGCGTGCCGGCGAATCGGGGCGGATACGCCGAGCTGGTGGCCTGGGCGCGCACGCTCGGCGCTGTCGAGGCCTTTGGGATCGAGGCACCGGGTCGTACGGTGTCGGGTTGGCGAGTTTCTTTCGCCGCCACGCCGTCCGGGTCGTCGAAGTCAATCATTGCGACCGGCGAAAGCGAAGGAACAACGGGAAGAGTGACACGATCGACGCGGAGACGGCAGCGCGGTCGGTACTTGTTCAGCGTCAACTACTTTTGCCGCTTGGCGTCGACCATTTTTGCCGGTTCCGATCGTCGTGGATCGAGATCAACAACGATGATGCCTGTGGGCCGTGTGGGCGGCGCTTGCGCCGTCCAAAGCGGGGTGGGAAACGCGCCGCGTCGGCGGAACAAGCCGGCACGGACGGCTCGCGCGTTTTCCATGCCGCTGGCGCGGTCCATAGGCCGTTCGGCTCCCGGACCGTCGGGGCGTTCACGGGGTCGACCGTCGACGGGCTCGGGGCAGCAGCGGACCGAGAGCACGGCCCCGGGGGGCAGGTGCCGGCGGCGATTTGCGGCGCGGGACCGGTCGGTTCGGTAGCTCGGTACGTCGAGCTCGATCACGACGGCGTGGTGTACAAGGCGGTCGATCGCGGCGGCCGTGGCCATCTGGTCGCGGAAAATCCGGTCCCACTGGCTGAAGACCAGGTTACTCGTCACCATCACCGAGCGGCGCTCGTAGCGCTCGGCAAGCAGCGTGAACAACACCTCGGCCTCGTCCGGGCTCTGCTGTACGTAGCCCAGATCGTCGAGCAGAATTACCTCGAAGAGGTCAAGCTTGCGGAGGGCGCGGGGCAGGTCGAGATCACGTTTCGCGCCGAGCAGTTCCTGGACCAGGGCGTAGGCCGGGGCACACAACACGCTGTGGCCAGCCTCGACCAGCGCGTGTCCGACGGCGGACAGCGCATGGCTCTTGCCCACGCCCGGCAGGCCGAACGCCAGCACGTTCGTCGCCGTCTCGAGGAACGCCCCGGTGGCCAGCGTCTCGAGCTGCTGCACCACCGGCCCCGGCAACCTGCCGGTGTCAAGGGTCGCGAAGGTCTTGCCCGGCGGCAACCGCGAGGCACGACGCAGCCGGGTGATCCGGCGCTGGCGTCGTGCCTCGGCTTCCGCCTCGAACACCTCGAGCAGCACTGGCATCGCCTCGGGGTGGCCGGCCTGCGTCAGCCATGGCACGAGCTCGTCGGCCGCCGTCGTCAGGCCGAACTGCGTCAGCAGCGTCGTCACCTGCGTGCTCGGCACCGTCATCCGAGCAGACCTGCCGACAGCAGCGCGTCGTACTGCGCCAGATTCGGGCGGGGCACGTGGACCACGGGGATGATCGGGACCGGAGGACGCACCTGGGCCTGGACGCGAGCGTAGTCGCAGGGGTCGCCTGCGTCGAGCCGGGCGCGAAGCGTCGCCTCCACCCGCCGCTCGCCGGTCGTGGCCGCCAAGTGCAACAGGCGCACGTACTCGACATCGGCCCGCTCGCCGTGCGTCCGGCCGAGCGCGTCATACGCCGCCCGGAACGTCAGCGACGGGAACAGCTCCTCACGGAAGCGATACCGCGCGAAGGCACCCGGCTTCCGGACCAAGCTCCCGATGATGTGGCGGTAGTCGATCCGGTGCTCCGCCGCTGCGCCACGCAGACGCGGCATCGTGCACAAAACCCGGCCGCCGTAGAGGACCTCGACCGTCGACGGATGCTGACGCGCCTCGACCATGTGACCGATCAGCCGCGACGGCACCGAGCAGATCCGGCCGCCGACCCGGATCGTGCTCCACTTGCGCACCCGGCACTGGAACGTCGTGTACTCCGGGACCCGAGCCGAAGGCAACGGCCGCAGATACGGACGCTCCTCGGCCAGCCGTGGCGTCGCCGCCGTATTCCGCGCCTCGTCGACGACCGCACGCGCGAAGCGCAGATACGCCGCCTCGTCGATGAAATCCCGGTCGCCCCGTAACAGCAACGCCTGTTCGACGGCCGTCTTCGTCCGGAAGTGGGACTGCTCGGCCACGCCGTTCTCGTGCGGCTTGCCCGGCTGGATCCGCGACGAGCGCAGCCCGTAATGGTCCAGCACCTGCCGGAACCGCACCGTCAACTGCCGCCCGCCGCTGCGCCTCAGCTCGTGCGTCGCCGCCGACAGGTTGTCGTGACGAAGCACCGCCGGCACCGCCCCCAACGGCCACAGCGCGTCCTGCAGGCCCGCCACCAGCGCCTCGAACGTCTCACTCAGCGCCAGCCCCACATACGTCCACCGGCTGTAGCTCAGCACCCACTCGAACAGCAGGTGCGGGAACGGCACGCCCCGAAGCGTCACCCCCAGGTTGCTCGCGTCGGTGAAGTCGAACGCCGCTTCCCGACCCGGGACCGCCACCTGCTCGAAATACACCTCGCGATCGGGACCGTACTGCACCCGCCACTCGCGGACCCGCCGCTGCAACGTCCGCAGCTGCCCCGGCTGAAAGCGACCCGGATGCCGCCGGCACAGCGCCGTGAACAGCGTCAGCACCTGCAGCCGTTCGTCGGTATCGGCCACCAGCTGCGGCACGACCTCCGACTGCCACACGTCGGCGAACGGGTCCTCCCGAGTCCGCCACGTCCGTGGCGCCTTCGCCGTCGACGGCAACGCCCCGCTCTGCCACTTGCGCGCCGTCCGCTCGCTCATCCCGGCCGCCGCCGCGGCCGCTGCCAACGTCTTCCCGGACATCCTCTTCTCGCGTAATCGCCGAACCTGCCCATCCGTGACCAACCCGTCCTCCAACGAGGAAAACGGGCAGTGTCACACACCTCGCGGGTGCTCCCGCCACTGGCCGATCGCCTCCTCGGCGACCGGCAAGAATAATTGTCGTTGATCAGCGGCCGAGCGACAGCGAGAGGGCAATCCTCTATTCAGCAACGTGGTCCACATCAGCACCGAGGCGTTGAAGGCCGCCTACGGGAACGGCCCAAGCCGCTCGTTCGCGGATGCGCTCGCTCACGTCCGCAACGGCCGCATCGAGAGCCTTGGCGATTGGCTCCCGCAGATGCAACGATAGAGAGCGGGCCTCGGGTCCACCACGCATGCACAGTCCTGCCACTGAAAACGAGTCGCAATGTACGAGATCAACCTTACGGCCCTGGAGACCGACAGTCGTGACTTCCCCCTCGCTCGGAGGGCGGTCCTGGACCGCTACGTCCGGCTGTACGAAGAGCACGCACCAGACGGGCGATTGACCCGCAAGCGCAGCGTACCGCAACGGGAGCTGGTCGCGAGTGCCTACACGCCCATCATCACGAGCCATACCCAGACCATAGCCGGCGCGTTCGAGTCTGGCCTGTACGCGTCCGGCTTCGCGCTCACCCGTCCGATGGTGGAGGCGCTGCTGAAACAGGCCATGCTCGGCGAGTACGAGGGCGACGATGACGGCTGGAAGAAGATCCCGGACCGGCGGATCCGCGTGACGCGGAAGCATCTCCAAGAGCTTGAGTCCCGCTCCGGCTGCTCGGACATTCTGTCCTGGTGGACGAGCCTGAAGCCTGTGCTCAACGATTTCGTGCACGGCGGGAAGGGGCAGTTGACGAGCAACCCGGTCGACGATAACGGCTGGCCCCAGTACCCTGGGGCATGGTTCTGGTCGTCCATGCTCATCGCTACAATGTCCGCGCTTGTTACGTCGGGCTGGTTCTGGGCGCACATCGGTCACGAGGAGCGTTGCCGGAGGATCCTGGATGCCGTAACCAAGGAGGATTGGCGGGTTCTCACCCTTCTTCACAAAGGGCAGCACGTCCGAATCGTTGGGCGGTGATCGCAGCTAAACACGCTCGTGGGGACAACCAGGCAATGACCAACGACACAGCGGAATTCGGCCATTACATGATCGGCGTTTTCGACGTGCTTGGCCAGAGCCGGAAGCTCCGAGAGCAAACCGGAGTGCCGCTAAGCGACGATCAGGCTGAATTACAACGCCTGATCGCCAACCTCAAGGAGACAGCGGGTGTCGTGATCGCATTCAGGCAGATGTTTCGGACGTTCTTCGAGGCAGCCGCCCAGCCCACGGGCCGGGCCGACTCTTTACCCGAACCCCAACGCGCCGAGATGGTGGCCGCAACGGCCAGTAACGTCCTGTGTTGGGGCATGTCCGATGCCATTTTTGTGGCAGTGCCGCTGGCGTGGACACGGCATCCGGCTGCCCGTGTTGGGGACGTGTTTGGGTCGCTTCTGGCGGCCGGCAGCATGTGGCTAGGAGTCTGCGCCGCAGGAGATGCCGCGGCGTGAAGTGGGTCGTCGGCCCATGCTCTGACTTATCGTGTCGGAGCAGCTTCGGCGGTCGCCCGACGAGGTAGTTCCTCGGCAGATGGCGAGATCCGACGTTGACGGGCCCCTTGGTCCGCCAGAGACCGTGATGCGCGCCGATCGGTCGCCATCGCGAGCCTCGTTGCCGCGTGTCACGCCGCGATCAGGGCGTGCAGACGCTTGGCGTTCAACGCCAGGCACACCAAGTCCCACTCGCCGCGCACCTTCGCCAGCCCCCGCAGGCTGAAGCGCCGGAATCCCAGCACGTGTTTGATCCAGCCGTGCGGAGCCTCCGACAACCACTTGCGTTCGGCGTATGCCGCACGACCCGCCGGCTTCGACAGCTTCTCGGCCATGCGATTCGTCGCGGGGTACTGCCCCGGGTCGCGGGGCCGCGCCGTCTTGCCCTCCCGTCCCAGTGACACGTACCCATCGACGCCCCGCGTCTCCAGGTTCACCAAGTCCCGCTCGTTACTGTAGCCAGCGTCCGCCAGCACCGTGTCCGGCTGCTCGCCGACCGTCTCCGCCACCTCGTCGAGCAGCAGCGGCAGCCCACCCTGGTCGCTCGCGTTCGCCGTCACCTCCGTCGCCACTACCAACTGGTGCTCACCATCCACCGCTACCTGCGCGTTGTAGCACTGCTGGAACCCGTCGTTGCTCGTCTTCATGATCCCGCTCTCCGGGTCCGTGAAGTTGCTCTGTGCCTTCTCGTCCGGCTCGCCATACCCCCGCTTGTACGGCCGTCCGCCCTTCAGGTTCCGATCCTGGCCCGGCTGCCGCCCGCCCGCGTCGTCCGCCGCCCGCTGTGCCGCCTCCAGCCGCTCCTTCGCCGCCCGGATCGCCGCCAGGCGATCCTCCCGCCGGCGCAACTCCGACGGGAGCTCGTCGCCGCGTGCGTCCGGCCCGAAGCGCTCATCCTCAGCCGCGTCGGCGTCGCGTGCCGCCCGCACCAGCGCGTCAACCTCACCGGCCAAGCGCCGCTCTTCCTCCTGCATCCGACCGTAGCTCATCGCCTTGTGCTTGCTCGCGTTCGCACGAACCTTCGTGCCGTCGATCGACAGCTTGCCAAAGCGCGCCAACCCCAATTCCCGCGCCAGACGCACCACCTCGACAAACAGCGCCTTGAAGTCCTCCAGGTGCCGACGCCGAAACTCGCAAACCGTCCGGTGCTGCGGAAAGTTGCCGGCCGCCAGCACCCGGAACGCCACGTCCTCCTCCAGCCTCCTCGCAATCCCCCGCGACGAAAACACCCCCGTCGCGTAGGCGTAGAGCAGCACCTTCACCATCATCCGCGGCTCATACGGCGCGTTGCGCCGACCATCCCCCACATACGCAGCGTAGAACGCCGTCAGGTCCAGGCCGTCTACCAGATCGCTGACGTGGTGCGCCAAATGGCCATCCGGCAACCACGCCCGCACGTCGGGCGGCAACAGCAGCGATTGGTCCGGTGCGTAGCGGCGAAAAGTCGTCGACATCAAGTCCTTCCGGCGTCCGATCTCGCCTGCGATTGTCGCACCGTTTTCTGCGGCGCAGACTCCTAGCTGGCCTCAGCACGAACCATCCCATTCGAGGCGGCATGGAGATCGGTACCGGACTAGACATAGAGCAAGGCGAGATCTATGGCCAAGCCCTTGAAGCCGCCTACCGTCTCGAGTCCAAGGTCGCGGGGTATCCGCGCATCGTCGTTGGACCGAAGTGCGTAGAGTTCTTGGAGGCAGTCAAGCGCGGCGCGCTCACCTCCGACGACCGTTACAGGATGGCTGCGGGCGCTGCCGATCTCTGCCTTTCGATGCTTTGGAAGGATACCGACGGCCACACGGTGGTTGATGGTCTCGGCCAGACAATGCTGAAGCAGTCTCGGGCGGTACCGGACCTCCGCGACCAATTCTCGCGGGCGTACACTAATGTCTGCGCGCGCGGCCGTGAATTCCGTGATGCCGGAAATTGGAAGCTCGCGTCGCGATACGAGGCTCTCCGCGCATACTTCAACGCGCGCTCACCGGAGTGGCGCACTCCGAGGACGGAACCCTGAAAGACGGAAGGTGGACCCGGTCGGGCGATCGGACGAGCCATGCCGGCCGCAGGCGTAGCGGCGCGGCACTACATCCGATTGCCAGTCGCCGACAGCCCTCGGTGACGGGAAGCCCGGACCTGCGTCCCCGGTCAAGCTCCGGGCATTGCGATGAAGCTGGCGCTTAGTCCCTGGTGATCGGCGATGACGAACGGTCGTTCGATTCCGTCGCTATCGACCGTCTTGCCGTCCTTCGCGAACAGGTTGTCGATTCCGAACTGCGCCCTGATGTCGAAGTCCTTCTTGAACGTCATGGACCCCCGATAGTCTCGGCCGAACTTCAAGGGACGCCAAAGAGGACCGTTGATGGTGCCATGCCCATCACCCCGAATGACTTCTGACTCTCTGAAGAACGACTCGTCCCCGCCCCGCGGCAGCAGCACGACGCAATCTCCGACCTTCACTGCCCAGTGCTGTTGTTCACGATTCATGATGATCGCGTTGCCCTTTAGCCCGCATTATTCCGTGCGCCGTGACAAGGTGCCATTCCTCAGCGGGTGCGAATCCCGCCCGGCAACTGTCGCTCCAGCCGGTAGCAGTCGGAGCGGACGACGGAGGCAACGACATCGGCTGAAGCACTCCGACGACAAAGGGCCGCCTTGGGCGGTTCAGCGACCACGCGGGCCGCAACGAGGTTGAACGCCGAGCAGGCCTCGAAACGGGTAACGCGGAAGCCGACCCGCCGGAATAACGGGGAAGGCTGCCAGCGGTCGGGAAGCGAGCGACGCGAGCACCGACCGGTTCCGCCGGGGTAATGGCGGCGGCACGTGTGGAAGAGGGGATTGGTCGCAACACGGGAAGCCCTGCCGGTGGCGTGGCACGCGCCAACGGACAGCCCGCGAGGGTCAGGTCGGGCCGGTCAGGGTGGCGGAGAGGTCCGTAGGTACCGAGGAAGCCGGGTAATGCCGGCGGAGGGAAGGGACCTCAGGTGGAAGCGATGGCGAAAGGGAGCAGGCTCACGGGAGTGGCCGAACGGCCTATCACCCCGGAGATGAGCAGGAATGCCGGATGTCATCACATGCACAAGCGAAGGGGACGACCCGAGCGGTCGCCGTCGCCAGGGCGTCAACAGGCCTGACGACGCACCGGTCGGCCGGCTCAAGGGTGCGAGCCTGGTGCCAGGACTCGCGAGACCCGTCCGCTGGTCGTGACCGGGAAGCCCGTGCGCGAGCCGCATGATTCCACTGGAGAGCCCGGTGCCGGAAATCGGCCCGCCGGGTTCGGAGAGCGGGGGGAGGAAACGTACCCACGGGACTCGGCCTGCGGCCCGATTGCGAAAGCGCCGGATAAGCCACCGACCCCCTACCGGCTACGCGCCTCTCCTCGACTCTACTGAAGCTCGATATTCGGGATCGACAGGGCGTGGCGGGACGACGAACAGGGTTTCGCCATCGTCATTTGGGGGCTGCGAGGGGGTTGCGGGGCGAGCCATGGGGCGATGGCCGGGCGCGGTGAGCCCGAGTGTCGACAGCTTCTCCTGGAGACGGTCCGTATCGTCCCCGAGGGAGCTTGGTGCGGCGGGACGGATGGGCTATCCGGCACGTGCGCCGAGTGCGAGGGCGATGCGCTGCCATGCCTCGCGCTGCGGCGTGGCCCGCGGCAGATGCAGAACGAGCCGGCGGACCGAGCGGACGACCTGGACCCCGAGCTTGAGCAATCGGTCGCGTAGCCACGTCACCTGGCTGCGGGCGCACGCGGTGCCCGCCGCCCGCAGCCGCAGCTCCTGCATCAGCACGTAGGCTGCGGCCGTCAGCAAGACGCGCAGTTGGTTGGCCCAGAAGCGGCAGCAGCTCGTGCGGTCGATCTGCAGGCCGTCGAGCAACTCCTTGATCCGGTTCTCGATGTCCCCCCGCGCACAGTAGACCTTCTCGTAGATGAAACGCGGCGTCTGGCGCAGGTTCGTCACCACGAAGCGCGGGTTGTCCCGCGGCGCACGTTCGCCGAGGCGGACCACTTCGGCTTTGATCACCACCCGGCGCTCATGGCCCCAGGTGCGGGCGGCGTAGCGGGTGTCGGTATAGACGTGTGCGGTCTCGCCACTGACCTCGCTCTGCGTGCGCGCCGTCTGCATCGCGGATTCGGCATGCCGCTCCAAAACCGCATTTTTCGCCATCGCCACCACGTAGTCGAGCCGGGGCTCCGCATCCAGGAAATCGAAGACCTCCGGGGTCGCAAAGCCCCCGTCGAGCCGAACGAGAAACCGCGCCCGCGGAAACGCCGCCCGCAGCAGCGGGAGCAGCCGACACAGCAGCCCGAGGGTCCCGTCGGCGGCCACTGCGTTGCCGGGCCGCAGCACCGCCGCGCACAGATACTGCTCGGCCTCGCGGTCGAAGCTCAGAAACCCGAGCAGCGGCAGATAACACCAGCCGCCATAGTGCCCGTTGAAGAACGTGAGCTGCTGGGCGCCGTGCGTCAGGTCGTCGGTCGGATCCAGATCGATGGTGACGCGCCGCGCCCGCCCGTGCAGGCGGCGCCGATGCCGCTCGATGACGCACGCCGCCAACTCGCGCCCCATCCGGTAGAGCGCGGTGCGGGTCGCGCCGTTCTCGAACCGCGAGATCGCAGGTTGCGACGCCAAGGGCGCGCCGGACACCGGGTCCCGCCCGAGCAGCAGCTTGTGGATGGGGTCGTCGGCCAAGTGGTCGGCATCGTTGCCATCGGGATGACCGCACGCGATGCCGAAGATCCGCTGGCCGATCAGATCCGCGAACGTGTGCCGAATCTTCTCCGCGGCGCGCTTGTCGGCCAAACACCGGGCGAACGCCTTGACCAAGCCGTACACGCGCTCGGCCGCCTTGAGCAGGACGGCGCCGCCGTCGGAACTCGCGTGTTCCTGGTTGAACGTGGCGACGAGGGGCTTGTCGAACAGATCCGGGAACAGAACAGTCTGTGGCATCGTGTGAGGCGTCACGCAGGGATCTCCGTTGTGGCTAAAACGTTGTGTACATTACGTTTGTACCACACGGAGGCTCCTGTGTCTCCCCCTCAACCGCACCTTCACGCATAATCCGGGTTAGGGTCCAGTCGCCCGCCTTGCATGCGAAATGCTCCTGAATGACCTCCTCGCCAGGATTCATGATCTGCTGGCGGACCGGCAGCAGTGCCTTGCTCTCGGCGTATCTGTAGCCGTGCCGCCCCAAGAGCGAGAATACGGAAAGGTACGCAGACTTTAGATGACTCACGACCGCGAGCCTTAGCTTCGGGAACTTGAAGCCGATCTGGAACTTGACGTCGGCAGTGATCTGCGGCTCCACACCGGGCCGCCCGTGGACGACGAGCCCGCCGTTGTCCCCGAGTGTCCAGTACCCGGTCAGCGGTGGCGCACCTGGGAAATCCACTCGTACCTTGGTGCTTCGAGTAGTCGAACGAGCCCATGAAGTCGCCGCATGGTCCACGCCCTCACCAGCAGCGTTGTTGCACGGTGCGCACGTGAGGCACATGGCGATGCTGCCGGTGCCGAGGCCCTGCGGTGGCACGTGCTCCAGTGTGACCTCTCGTCCGGCCTCGACGGCTGCTCTCTCGAAGGTCGTCAAGCAGATCGGGCAGCGATCGTTGCCCAAGTCGTACAAGCGGAGTCTCTGATTCCGACGGGAAGTGCGGCTCACTGGTCGATTCTCCTCTGGGCACTGTCGCACGAAGGAGAACGAAGGACAACCGCACCCGGCTTCCCGTGGAGGTCACGGGGTGTGCGTTGGGCGAGCAAGGGCGGCGGCGGGCGGATCAGCGATGCGCGATCTCGGTCTTGGACCGCCCTCGGCGGCTTCCGTGGTTCGCGACGAGTGGCCATGATCCGATTCAGTGGACGATTTCGTTGAGTTGATCGTTCCTCGGTGTCTGTTCTTTTCTCATTGAAAAAGACAACGGGTGTGGAGCCTGTGGGAAACCGCGTCCTTGGCGGTTTTCCATAGGATCCACGCCCTCTTCGTTTGCGCGTCGTTCAAATGCCGCTGGACTGATCTGGCCAAGCGTCGAGTGCCGGCGTCGTTGGTTATAGAACACTTCAATGTAGTCGAACAACTCCATCTTCGCGTCTCCGTACGTGTGGAACCGATCGGCGAGCTCACTCTTCACGGTGGAGAAGAAGCTCTCCATGACGGCGTTGTCGTGGCAGTTGCCCCGCCGGCTCATGCTGCAGACGATCCCGCGCGCATCCAGGAGCGCCTGGTAGTCCGCGCTCGCGTACGTGCAGCCCTGGTCGGAGTGGTGCAACAGGCCGATCTCCGGGCACCGTCGTTTCAGCGCCATCTCCAGCGCCTTGATGGTCAGGTGGCGATCGTTGACGGCGCTCACGGCCCAGCCGACCGCGAATCGCGAGAACAGGTCGAGGACGACGGCGAGATAGAGCTTGCCGCTCGAGCCGATGACAAACTCGGTCGTGTCCCCGACCCAGCGCTGATTCGGTGCGGCGGCGTCGAACTGCCGGTCGAGGAGATTCGCGGCCACCGGCTGGTCGTGATCGCGCATCGTGGTCAACGTGAACCGTTTGCGGGTGCGCGCCTTCAGGCCGCCTTCCCGCATCAACCAGATCACACGCTTCCGGCTGACCTGCTCGTCTTGCTCGATCAGATCCTCGTGAATACGGGGACTGCCGTACCGCTGCTTGCTCTCGGCGAATGACGCCTGGACCAGCACCTTCAGGCGGCGGTCCTCCCGCTCGTGCGTCGATTCCGGGCGCTGCTGCCAGGCGTAGAAGCCACTCGGTGTGACGCCCAGCCAGCGACACAGTTTCGTGAGCGGATAGCGGGCCTTCTCCGACTGGATCCACGCGAATTTCACAGGTGGTCCCTCGCGAAGAAGGCCGCCGCTTTTTTTAGAACGTCGCGCTCCATGCGCAGCTCGCGCACTTCCTTGCGCAGCCGCCCCAGCTCCTCACGCTCCGCCGTCGTCAGGCCCGTCTTGCCCTTCGAGCGGCCGCCGCGTGGGTCGGCGCCGGGGGGCGTGCGTCCGATCCGCGCGGGCCTGCTCGACCCAGTTGCGCAGCGACGACTCCGTCAAGCCCAGATCGCGCGCCGCGGACGCGACCGTCTTGCCCTCATCGAGGACCAGTCGTACCGCCCCCGTCTTGTAGTCATCCGTGAAGCTCCGCCGCGTCCGCCTGCCCTGCGTGTCCGTCATGGTCGACATCGTATTCCCCTCTCGGAAGATGTCCACCAAACCGGATCAAGCCCAATCACACCCGCACGGCATCATGCCCGTCACGAGCGTGCCGGGCACCGCCAGCGGTGTCGCGCGAAAAAGAGGGGCGACACGCGATCACAGGCTCTCTCGACACCCGTGGCTGGCGCCTCTATGATGGCGCCGTTGCCGACCACCGCGCATGTGCACATGACCGCGAAGAAAACCCTCTATTTGGCGAACCCCTATGGCTTCTCCGCGCAACAGCGCGGCGGACCGCTCCACGAGCTTGTGAGGGCGCTGGAGTCGATGGGGGCCGACGTGTGGGAGCCGTTCACCCGCAACAACCAGATCGACCGGGCGAGTGCGGGCTGGGCGTATCAGATCGGGCAGGCCGACCTGCGGGACGTGCGCGAGGCCGATGGGCTGTTCGCGGTGGTCAACGGCTGTCCGCCGGATGAGGGCGTCATGGTGGAGCTGGGCATGGCGATCGCGTGGGAGAAGCCGGTGTTCCTGTTCCGAGACGATTTTCGCCGGTGCACCGACAGCGAGGTCTACCCGCTCAACTTGATGTTATTCACTGGCCTGCCGGCGGCTGGCTGGGAGGCCGCGTGGTACGGCTCGCTCGAGGAGATCGCTGATCCCGGCAAGGCGTTCGCACGCTGGTTGCGGCATGACAGGCCGCCCGGCGCGTCGTCGGTCGAGGCGGACCCGATAGAAGTATGAGAGCGCTCACCGCCGGGCTGCGGTCGGTCGGGCTATGCGTCTCGCGGCGGTTACCAAGGCGCGCCCCGGCGACTTGGCGCAAGATGCTGGCCTCTCACGACTGGGTCGCCCGGTCACCATCGCCAGCCGCCTAGCTATCATCCGAGTTGAACGCCGCTATGGCCCTGGAACTGAAGTTCGCGTCTGACGCGACCCTGCTCCTCGACGACCTGGTCGAGTCGCTGGGTAGGCCGGGGAGTGCCGCCGGCGTCGTGGTGCCCGTGCTGATGCCGTCGCTGCCCCTGGTGGACCGCACCAAGGCCGCGCTGGCCCGGCGTCACGGGGTGGCCATGGGCGTAGCGTTCCTCCTGCCGGGCGCCTTTATCGAACACATGGCCCAGCTGGTCGGGTTGGACCCGCTCCATTCCTCCTGGCGCTCGCAGGGCTTGGCGTGGCGACTGGTTCCGTTGTTGGCGGCCATGGTCGAGGAAGGCGATACTCCTCGCCTGGGGGCGGCGTGCGTGGACACCCGGGCGCGGCACGCGCTAGCCCGCGACGTGGCCGACCGCTTCGACCAGTATCTGTATTTTCGACCGGAGATGATTACCGCCTGGGACCGGGGCGAAGCCTGGGACGCTCTGCCCGAGTCCGCTCAGGGCGATGAGGCCTGGCAGCGGGACCTATGGCACCGTCTCTCCGCCGGGTTGGCCAACCACCCCCATCCGGCTGTGCGCCTGCGCGATCTCGAGGCGCGCATCCACGCGGGCCAGGGTGACGTGCCGACATCACTGGAAGTCCTGGCCACCGGGCCTTTGCCCCCGACCCTGCTGCCGCTGTTACGCGCGCTGGCGACCAGAACCAGGGTCTGCCTGCGCGCCCTGCTCCCGTCGACTGAATACCTCGGCGACCTTCGCGCCGGTCGCACGCAGATGCGGGCAGGGCAGGCTGTGGACCTCGCTTGGGAAGGGCACCCCCTGCTGTCCCATCTGGGCAAGCAAGCCGTCGACAGCTTTCGCAGTTTCGAGGACGCACTGGTCACCGAAGGCCAGGAGTACGACGTCATCGCGCTCCCCGCGCCCCGGTCGGACACACTCCTGGCCCGTCTGCAGGCAGACATTCGCGCGGCGCGGCAGCCGGGTGCCACCACGACCGCCCCACCGGTTGCGTCGGATCGTTCGGTGCGTGTGCATCGCTGCCACGGTGCCCGACGCGAGGTGGAAGTGCTGCGGGATGAATTACTGGACGCGTTCGAGAGCCTCCCCGATTTGCGGGCGAGCGAGGTCTTGATTCTCACCCCCCAGCTGGACATCTACGGACCGCTCGCCGAGGCGATCTTGCGGGACGGTGACCCCTCGTTGCCGCTGCGGCTGGCGGAGCGGCGGATCGATCGCAGCGACCCCTTGGTGCGCGGGATGCACACGCTGCTGCGCGTGGCCGCCGGCCGCGTGCCCCTGAGCGAGGGGCTGGCGCTGCTGGCACTCCCAGCCGTCGCCGCACGCGTCGAATCGCTGGGGACTGACCCGGCCACGCTCGCCGATCGTGTGCGCGCTGCGGGCATTACGTGGGGGCTCAACGCGGACCATCGTCGGTCGATGGATGCCGGCGACCAGGGCACGGGGACGTGGCGCGAGGGGTTGGATCGGTTGCTGGCGGGCGTGTGGCTGGGTGACGTGGACACCGCAT
Organism: Vicinamibacterales bacterium; assembly: GCA_965217045.1. Lineage (GTDB taxonomy): Bacteria > Acidobacteriota > Vicinamibacteria > Vicinamibacterales > UBA8438 > JAAXGX01. The sequence continues at coordinate 351,466 of OZ244229.1, forward strand.
CGGACGAGCACCACCGCCCGGCTTTGCCGGTGTCCGGAGACCTGGGGACCGACCCGGCGGCGATGAGCGCGTCGCTGGACTGGCTGGACGGCTTGGTGTGCCTGCTGGACGACTGGCAACGTGAGGTCAGCCCCGGCCAGTGGGCCGACCGCCTGGATCAGGCGCTGGACCAAGTGCTCGCGGCCGGCGACGATCGGTTCGACTCGCTGGCGGCCGTGGACTTGGTCGGGCAGCTCCGCGCCGCTGAAACAGACCATGCGTGCGACATCGCCCTGGACGCCGCCGCCGTGGCCGACTGGTTGGACCAGGTGGTTCAGGAAGAGGTTCGCACGGTGTCCCGGGTCGGTGGGGGCATGGCGATGGGCGGCTTCAAGCCGATGCGCGCCATGCCCTGCCGCGTGCTGGCAGTGCTGGGCTTGCATGATGCCGCCTTTCCACGCCGGGCTCGGGCGCCCGCGTGGGACATGCTGGCCGCGGCGCCGCAGCGTGGCGACCGGGATCCGGTACGCGAAGACCGGCAGCTGTTTCTCGACGCGCTCTTGGCGGCCGCCGATCGTGTGATCCTGACGGCTACGGCCCGCAATATCCGCAGCAACAAGGACGAACCGCTCTCGGCCTGCGTCGATGAATTCCTGCGGGTGGCTGCGGCCACCGTCTCCGACCGTCCTGACATCCAGGAGACCACGTACCGGGACCTGATCGCAGACCACCCGCTGCAGCCATTCAACGCGGCCTGCTTTACCGGCCCGCGCGCCTCGTTCGACACCGGCCACCTCGAGGTGGCCCGCGCGTGCCAGCAGCGGCAGGAAGAGGCCACACCGTTCCACGCTAATGTGTTCGAGCCGCCCGAAGCGGTCCAGTCGGCCGACCTCGAGTTGCACGAGATGATCCGGATCCTCAAGGATCCCTGGGCGGCCTGGCTAGGGTCCCTGGGGGTCGAGATCCCCCAGTCCGGGGACGATCCGTTTGCCCTGGACCGGGAGCCGGTGGCCGCCCCAGCGGGCCTGGACCGGTGGCAACTGCAGACTGCCGTCATTGATGCCGTACTCGAGGGGCGGACCTCGTTTCTGGAAGAACGCCTGACGGCCAACCGGTTGCTGCCCTATGGAACCCTGGGTGCCGCGATGGGCAGACAGGCGGTGCAGGAAGCCGAGTCCCTGGCCCGACGCGCCCTGCACGAGGCGGGTGGCCGGCTGCAGCCCCAGCGGCTGGTGTACCGAGACGGGTGCCCGCCGGTGGCCGGCAACATTGCCGTCACCCCTGACCGCCGGCTGCACGTGCTGGTCAGGCCCACCGAGCTGAAGGCCGCCGCCCATCATCGTCTGGATGTGTGGGTCCGTGCGACCTTTGCCGCCGCCTGCGGCATGCGCGGCGACACCGTGGTGGTGTCGAGAGATGGAGAGCGCACGAGGGTGGACCGCCGGCCGGCCATGGCCCCAGAGCAGGCACGCGCCGCGCTCGACCATCTGCTGCACCTGTGCGTACACGCACGGCGGTATCCGTTGCCATTCGGGCCGAAGACGAGCTTCGCGGTGTTCGCCGCGGGTCAACGTGGCGTCAACGAAACCGACAAAGCCATGCAGGCCTGGCACCAGCAACCCCAGGGGCCGCCTGGTGAAGGCGACAGTGCCTCTGCGCGGCTGACGTGGCGTGATCGGGACCCGTTCGCGGAGGAGATCTTCGGCGAGTGGCGACGCCTAGCCGCAGAAGTCTTCGCACCGGTGGAGGCTTGGTTCGCGACCACCGCGACCCCGTCGCGGCACGAGGCCGACGGTGGCTAATTTCGACCTGCGCACCACCGACGTGCCCCCCGGCCTGTCGGTCATTGAAGCCAGCGCGGGCACTGGGAAAACCTGGACCATCTCGCATCTGGTCCCTCGCCTGCTGGTGGACGGGGTGGTCAGCGGCATCGGCGACCTGCTACTGGTCACGTTTACTGAGGACGCGGCCCGCGAACTGGGCGAGCAGACTCGCCGCCAGCTGGCGACCCTGGTCGGGCATGCCGACGCCGGCACCCAGCCCGCCGAGCACCAGCCGGGCATTCGTCTGCTGCTGGACCGCCTGGGTGCTCTCCCCGATGCTGCGCGGCACACGGCCGTGCTGCGGCTGCGGCTGGCACTGGATGAAAGCGATCAGCTCGCGGTGTCGACCATTCATGCCTTCTGCAAGCAAGTGCTCGGATCCGAGGGGTTCTTGTGCGGCATGCCTGCCGCGTTCGAGGTGCTGCCGAACCCCGGCGATGTGCAGTCGGATGCCGTCAAAGATACGTGGCGCACCGATCTCGGCGCCGATTCGTTGTTGGCCGCGGTGGCCGCCTGCGGGAAGTGGTCAGTCGAGGACGATCTGAAGGCCTGGCATTCGTTGACCCGGCGCCCCTCCACCCGTATGGATCCGGAGCCAGCTTCGCTGCAGGACGCACGAGACGGGGTGGCGCAGGCGCTCGAAGATCTGCACGCGACCCGCGCTGACATTCGCCGACTGCGGGAGATCGCCGGCCGGGACGCAGTGAGCCTAAATAGGTCGGCACAGAATCCTGGCGAAGATTCAGTCGCGCAGCTGGACACGTGGCACGCGACGCTTGAGGCCCTGGACCCACAGCAGCCCCCGGCTGATATTTTTCACGTCGTCACGCGACTGGCACGTGCGAAATCCTGGTTTAGCCGGAAAGGCACCGTGGGCAAGGCTGCCTCGGACGAGGCGGGCGCGTTGCCGATTGTGGCCGCAGCCGGAGCGGTGGAGGCCAGCCTTGGTGCGACTGGGTGGGCTTGGCTGGCGCACCTGAATCAGGCCGCTGGGCGCCGATATGCGCGCAGCCTACGCCGCGCCAACGCCGTCACGTACGACGGATTGATTCGGCACCTGCATCGCGCGCTGTGCGCGGGACCCAACCGCGCGGCTCTCGCCCAGCGGCTGTCAGACAAGTGGACGGTGGGCCTGATTGACGAGAGTCAGGACACCGACCAGCAACAGCTGGACATTTTCAGGGCCATCTTCGACCGCGGGAGGGGACCGGGACGGCTCATCCTAGTGGGTGACCCGAAGCAGGCCATCTACAGTTTTCGCGGCGGGGATCTCGACGCGTATCTCTCGGCCCGACCGACGGATGACGGGCGCATCAGCAGTCTGGCCACGACCTATCGGTCGGCCCCTGGCTTGGTAACGGCGCTCAATGCCCTGTTCGGACGCTCCCGTGCCTTCGCCACCCCCGACCTCGTCTATCCCGCGGCGACCGCGGCCCGCCGGGACGAAGACCTGCCCCTGCCGGATGACGGGCACGGACGGCTGGTCGCCTGGGTGAGCTCCGACGTCGATACCGAGGACTGGACTCGTGCCCAGCCGCGTCGGTTGCGTGCGGCCGCCTGCACCGCCACGGACATCGTGGATCTGCTGGACCGGACGATGGGATCCGGCGCGACGCGGGTCAATCCGTCACACGTGGCCGTGCTGACACGCACCAACCTTGAGGCCAGGCTGGTCCACGAGGCCCTGCGGGCTCGACGCGTGCCGAGCGTGGTCCGTGACGACGGGGACGTCATGCAGAGCGACACGGCATCCGACCTCGCGGCGATTCTGAAGGCGGTCCTGTCGCCCACCCACCCCGGGTGGCGACGCGCCGCGATGGCGACCCGGTTGTTCGGCTATGACTCGGCCATGCTGGTCGCGCTCACCACGGCAGACGCCGATCGATGGCTGAACAATTTCTCGACATGGAACGACCTGTGGCATCGCCACGGGATCGCCGCGCTGATGGCTCGTCTGGAAGCAGATTCCGGCGCCACTCTGCGACTCGCGCCCGCGCCGACCGGCGCGCGGCACCTGACCGACTTGAGACATTTGGTCGAACTATTGCAGGCCCGGGAAGCCGAGGGCCAGCATGCGCCCATCAAGCTGCTGCAGTGGTTTGAGGGTGAGCGGATGTCGGAGAGCAGCTCGGCGGATGAGCGCCTGCACCGGCTGGAAGAAGACGGCGACGCCGTACAGGTCGTCACGGTACACCGGGCCAAGGGGCTGGAATTCGACTTTGTGTATTGCCCCTACCTGTGGTCGGTGCAGCCGGACGCCCGTGTCACCGACCGTCTGCTGGTCCGCCGCGACAACGGCTGGGTGCTCGCCGACGGCACACAACGGGACAATCAGACAGAGCACCGCGCCTCTACCGCTGAGCGCCTCCGGGAAGACGTACGGCTGGCCTACGTGGCGCTGACCCGCGCTCGTCGCCGTGTGACGCTGCTCGCCGGCCCCCTGGGCTACACCGCAAGGGCGACCCTGCCTCCGACCGCCCTCGACTGGCTGCTGCGGGCCGACGAACAGGTCGACAGCCTGGAAGACTGGTACAAGCACGTGACCGATCGGAAGAAGGATGCCGCCGCCTGCGAACATGGCGTCACGTTACGCCACCTGCGCGCGGCGTATACAGACGTACTGACCGTGTCGCCCCCTCCCTCACCCACTGAGACGATCTGGACGACCCGTCGCCATGGCGCCACCGCCATGCAGGCGCGCCCCGCCCCCGTACTCGATCTCCATGCGTGGCACTTGACCAGCTTCTCGCAGCTGGCCCATGGGCGGCACGACGCGCGGGACCATCGCGACGCGGTGGTGGAACCCGAGGATGCCGGCGCCATCGCTGCGGTCGCCGACGCCATGGACGCTGACGTACTCCTGGCTACCTTTGCTCGCGGAACCCACGCCGGCAATTGCCTGCACCAGCTCCTGGAGCAATGGGACTTCCACGAGGACACGGCGGTACTGGTGGACCGAAGTTTACGACGACACCGGCTCTATTCCATCGAGACTGCGGATGCGGTGCGGCACACACTCGCCGCGCTGAAAACCACTCACCTCGACGGCCTAGATACTCGCCTCGACAAGGCCGCTTCGAACAAGACCTTGTCTGAATGGGAGTTCCTGCTGCCGCTGGGGCGGGCCGGCATCACCGGCCGCGCACTGTCAGACCTCTTCGCCCATCACGCCCGTACCGCAGACGAACGCCACTACGCCCAGGATCTGGCCGGCCTGCCAAGCCAAGCGCTGGCGGGCATGCTCACCGGATACATCGATCGTCTGGTGCAGGCCGATGGCTGCTGGGGCGTCGTGGACTGGAAGAGCAATTACCTGGGATCGCGTGTCGCCGACTACAGCCGGCAGGCCCTGTGGCGCTGCGCAGCGAGACAGCACTATCTACTGCAGATGCATTTCTATCTGGTGGCGCTGCGCCGCTACCTGCGGCTCTACGATTCCGGTGGGACGGCCGTGTCGGGCAGCCTCCTGTTCGTACGTGGTGTGCAACCAGGGACGAATCAGGGTGTGCTCGAGATCACGCCGTCCGAACCGTTGCTGGACGAACTCGACCGTCTGTTTGCGAGCCCTGACCGCAGCGTGCCGTCATGAGCCAGGCCGCCATTCAGATATTGAGGCGCCGGTGGGGCCTGCCGGACGCTGCCACACCAGTACTCAGTCGCTTCTTCAGCGCGTGGGCCGCCGGTCATACCTCGCTCGAGCTCAGCGACGAAGAAGTCGACCTGCTGGGATCCAGCCCTGCCGTCACGACTGGCACGGACGACAACGGTCCGGCCCCGCTCGTCCTACGCGGCACGCGGCTACAGTCCTGGCGCCTGGATCAGGCCGAGACCCGGGTGGCCACCAGGCTGCGAGCGCTGGCCCATGAGGAGGGTCCTGTCGCACGCTCGCCAGCGGGCTGTGCGGCCCCAGAGGCGGCTGACGATCTCACGCAGCTCTTTCCTGACCCGGAATCGGCGCAACGGCGCACGGCGGAGCTGGGCCTCCAGCGAACGCTCACGCTGGTGACCGGTGGCCCCGGGACGGGCAAGACCACCACGGCGGCGCGCCTGCTGGCCCTCCTGGCGAACCGTGACCCTGGACTCCGCGTCGCGCTGGCGGCACCCACGGGAAAAGCTGCCGCCCGGCTGGGCGAGGCCATCGGTCGGACCGCTCAGACGCTCGACGGACCGTTGGCACCTGTCCGTCCCCAACTGGAGCGCGCCGCCGGCCAGGCGCGCACGCTGCACCGACTCCTGGGCTGGAATCCGCGCACCGACCGCTGCCGGTTCCATGCCGGCAACCCCTTACCCGCTGACGTGGTGGTCGTCGACGAGGCGTCGATGCTGGATCTGACCCTGTGGGATCGGCTGCTGGCCGCTCTGGGACGCGGCACCCGCCTTGTCGTGCTCGGCGACCATCGTCAGTTGGAGAGCGTGCAGCCGGGTCGCGTGCTGGCTGACATGATTCTCTCGGCCGATGGCGGCGCCCTGCACAGGTGCCACGTCGAACTGGACCATAACTACCGGTTCGCGTCGCACCCGGGGATCAGCCGCCTCGCGGCGGCCATTCGTCAGTACGACGACGAGGCGGCCGTGGAGACCCTGACCAGCACCGCGTATCGAGAGGAACTGGCCCACTACGCGTCCGAACAGATAGACGACGCCCTGGGCCGCGTCTGGCTGCAGATAATGGAGGTGGTCCGGGCACCGGAGCCTGAACTGGCCTTGGCCGCGCTGGCGCGCGTGCGTATCCTGTGCGCGCTACGGCGGGGCCGCTATGGCGTCGAAGGCATCAATGCCCGGGTCGAGGCGAGGCTGCGTCGCGAGGGACAACCCGCCGGCGAATGGACCCATGGCCGCCCCGTACTGGTGACGGCCAACGACCCACACAGCGGACTCTTCAACGGCGACGTCGGCGTGCTGCTGGACAGAAAGGATGAGCGGGGGGTCATGGCGTGGTTTCCCAGCCCCCAGGAACCCCGCAGTGTGCCGCTGGCGGCACTGCCCAGCCATAACACGGCCTGGGCGATGACGGTGCACCGCTCGCAGGGCAGCGAATTCGAGTCGGTGCTGCTGGTGCTGCCCCCCCAGGCGCACGAACTTGCCGGACCCGAGTTGCTGTACACCGGCGTGACTCGAGCACGCTCGAAGATGTTGATCGCGGCTGACGAGGCGGCCCTGCGCGCGGCCTGCCAGCAGCGCCCGCCCCGCCGCACTGGACTGCTTGAAAAACTCAGCACGCAAAACGACCGTCCAGCCATATGATCGCCTTACGGTCACGGCGGCCGTGCGCCACGGCCCGAGGCACGCAGTCAATGTTCGCAATGCGGCGATTAACGAAGCCTGAACCACCCCGGTGTTGGACTTCTTCCGACTCTGGTCTCGCATCAATGGGGAGCAAGAGGTGGGAGATCAGTCACTGAACGAGGGAAGAGTCCGACATGGAGGTAGCGATGGCTATGGCTAAAGATGTGTTCCAGGCCGCTCTGGCGACGAGCCGAGGACGAGGGCTGGCACACAAGCGGCTGACGCGCCGGCCGCTCGATCTGTTCGTCGACCGGCTCACGGCGGGCGGCATGAAAGCCAACTGGGTCACACGATCGAACTAAGGAACGAGTGAGATGTTTCGCTTCCTACATGCGGCCGATGTGCACCTCGACAGCCCACTAGCCCGGATTATGCGTGAAGGTGCGGTTGAGGGGGAGACACAGGAGCCTCCGTGTGGTACAAACGTAATGTACACAACGTTTTAGCCACAACGGAGATCCCTGCGTGACGCCTCACACGAAACCACAGACTGTTCTGTTCCCGGATCTGTTCGACAAGCCCCTCGTCGCCACGTTCAACCAGGAACACGCGAGTTCCGACGGCGGCGCCGTCCTGCTCAAGGCGGCCGAGCGCGTGTACGGCTTGGTCAAGGCGTTCGCCCGGTGTTTGGCCGACAAGCGCGCCGCGGAGAAGATTCGGCACACGTTCGCGGATCTGATCGGCCAGCGGATCTTCGGCATCGCGTGCGGTCATCCCGATGGCAACGATGCCGACCACTTGGCCGACGACCCCATCCACAAGCTGCTGCTCGGGCGGGACCCGGTGTCCGGCGCGCCCTTGGCGTCGCAACCTACGATCTCGCGGTTCGAGAACGGCGCGAGCCGCGCTCTACCGGATGGGGCGCGAGTTGGCGGCGTGCGTCATCGAGCGGCATCGGCGCCGCCTGCACGGGCGGGCGCGGCGCGTCACCATCGATCTGGATCCGACCGACGACCTGACGCACGGCGCCCAGCAGCTCACGTTCTTCAACGGGCACTATGGCGGCTGGTGTTATCTGCCGCTGCTCGGGTTTCTGAGCTTCGACCGCGAGGCGGAGCAGTATCTGTGCGCGGCGGTGCTGCGGCCCGGCAACGCAGTGGCCGCCGACGGGACCCTCGGGCTGCTGTGTCGGCTGCTCCCGCTGCTGCGGGCGGCGTTTCCGCGGGCGCGGTTTCTCGTTCGGCTCGACGGGGGCTTTGCGACCCCGGAGATCTTCGATTTCCTGGATGCGGAGCCCCGGCTCGACTACGTGGTGGCGATGGCGAAGAACGCGGTGTTGCAGCGGCATGCGGAGTCCGCCATGCAGGTGGCCCGCGCGCAGAGCGAGGTCGGTGGCGAGACCGCGCACGTCTATACCGACACCCGCTACGCCGCCCGCACGTGGGACCACGAGCGCCGGGTCGTGACCAAGGCCGAAGTCGTTCGCCTCGGAGACCGCGAGCCGCGGGACAACCCGCGGTTCGTGGTGACGAATCTGCGGCAGACGCCGCGCTTCATCTATGAGAAGGTCTACTGTGCTCGCGGGGACATCGAGAATCGGATCAAGGAACTGCTCGATGGGCTGCAGATCGACCGCACGAGCTGCTGTCTGTTCTCGGCGAACCAGTTGCGCGTCTTCCTGACCGCCGCGGCCTACGTGCTCATGCAGGAACTGCGATTGCGGGCGGCGCGTACTGCGTGTGCCCGCAGCCAGGTGACGTGGCTGCGCGACCGGCTGCTGAAGCTGGGGGTCCACGTCGTCCGCTCGGTCCGCCGCGTGGTTCTGCATCTGCCGCGCTCGACGCCGCACCTCGAGGCGTGGCGGCACATCGCACTCGCGCTGGGCGCGCGCGCCGGATAGCCCACCCGTTGCGCCGCGCCCACCTGCTTCCTGGGCGGCATGGGCCGCTCCCCGGCGGGGCTGTCGCTGCCCAACCCTCGCGTCCGTCATGCCCCCCCCGGTCGGCTGCTCAACCCCGGCTCCGCTTGCAGGCGACGATGTCCGAGACTCATTCCTGCGCCGATCACGCCCTTTGGCGGTCGAATCTGGACCTTCATGAATAATGCAGGCTAGTCGGGCTCGACCGCTATGAATCAGCGCCTGTTACCGCGGTGCGCAGTGCCACGCGGCGCGCGCTCGAGAATCTCGTTCGTTGGAAATGGCAACTAGAAAAGGGACCTTTGTGGCCACGTGAAATGGGACCCCCATTCTTGGGTTGTGGTGGTCATCGCGACGTGGCCGGACGGAGCGGAGCGACGGGAGGCCACGTCACGATGAGCGCTATTGCCGTGGCACCTCCTGTGGCGCGCGGGACGCCTGGTTGCGTGTGGCGGTCTTGAGCCGGTAGCTGTCGCCGGCGGTCGTCAACACGGTGGCGTGGTGGACGATCCGGTCGATGACCGCGGCGGCGGCCGTGGTGTCGAGGAACACCTCGGACCAGCGCGCGAACGGCAGATTCGTCGTCACGACGAGGCTCCGGCGCTCGTAGCGCTGGCTGATGAAGCCGAACAGCAGGTCGGCGCCGGCCTTGTCGAACGGCACGTAGCCCAGTTCGTCGAGGATTACGACGTCGTAGCGGGCGAGCTGGTCGAACTTGCGTTGCAGTCGGCCCTGTTGCTGCGCTTCGACGAGCAGCGTGACCAGTTCGGCGGCGGTCACGAACCGCACCCGGTAGTCGTGCTGGCAGCAGGCCATCCCCAACGCGATCGACAGATGCGTCTTCCCCGTGCCGACGCCGCCGACGAACACGACGTTGGCGGCGTCGGCGACGAAGCGGCAGTCGAAGACGTGCAGGACCGCGTCGCGGTCCAGGTCCGGCTGTGCGTCGAACGAGAAGGCGTCGAGCGTCTTGAGCATCGGGAAGCGAGCATCCTGGATGCGGCGTTGGATGCGGCGCTCCCGGCGGCCGGTCACCTCCAGATGGACCAACTGAGCCAGGTAGTCGGCCGGTGCCTGACGCTGGCGGGTGGCCTGCTCGGCCAGCGGCCGCCACTGCGTCGCGACTGTCGACAGGCACAGCGTCTTCAGGTCCGTCTCCAAATGCGGCGGCTCGGCAATCGCGGTCACCATTAGCAACGGCCCTCCACCAGAGCGTCATACGCCGACAGCGTCGGGGTGGGCACCACGATCTGCGCCAGTTCCGGACGCACCCCCGTCACCGGCCGGCACACCGGCGGCGGGCCACTCTGCTGCTGGCGCAGGAGGAGCCGCACCGTCTCGAGACGCGGCGAATGGCGCTCGAGCGCGGCCGTCACCGCGCGCTCGACGGCCGCGGCCGGCTGCGTCTCCATCAGCCGCAGCATCCGGACCCACTCCTGATCGGGCTTACGCGTGTGCCTGGCCAGTTCGGCCCGCACCTGCCGCCACACCGGCGCCAGCGGCCAGTCGACGAGCGCCGTCGCCTCGGCCACCGCCCGGTGCTTGCGCTCGAGCAACGGCAGCACATGAAACGCATCGAGGACCTTCGTGCCTCTGCAGAACGCGCGGGCGTGCTGCGCCACCACCTCGGCGCCGACGGCGACCGCCACCCGGTCGTGATACAGCTTCACCCACACCGGCCGGTAGGCGTGGCGGATCGGTACCGAGTAGGTGACGTGGTCCACCCGGACGTGTCCGAACTTGTCGGCCACTCGCGCGACGACGCGGCAGGTGGCGGGAAGGTGCACGGGCATCGCTCGCAGATGCTGCCGTTCCAGTGTCAACGCGTCCTGCACCGAGCGCCCGTCGTCGAGGTGGCGCGTCGGCAGGTCCGCTTCCAGTTCCGTGACGATCGCCGCGTTGAGCGCCGCCCAGCTCGCCACCGCCAGCCGCGGCCGCAACACCAGGTTGCGGACGTACTTGACACCGCCCTCCACGGAACCCTTCTCCCAGCCCTTGGCCGGCGCGCAGAACTCGGCCCCGAAGGGATACCCGCCCCGGAATGCTTCGAACGCCTCGGTCTGCACCCGGTCCCGGCCCGCCAACACCTTCTTGACCGCCAGCGAGGTGTTGTCCAGGACGAGGCGTTTCACGACGCCCCCGAAGTACCAAAACGCCGACTCGATGCCGTCGAGCAGCGACTCGAGACGCTCGACCGGGTACGCCTTGGCGAAGTACGCGTTCGAGAACGGCAGCGTCGCCACCAGGTACTTCACCTTGCACGGCACGCCGGCGATGTCGACCCACGACTCGCCGAAGTCGACCTCCATCGTCGTGCCGGGGAGCACGCTGCGGTGCACGAAAGCCTCCTTCGCGGTGCCGGCTGCCCGCAGTCCCGCGACGTAGCGGCGCACCGTGCGAGCCGGGAGCGGTCCGGCCAACGGCAGCAGCAACCGGCGAATCCGTTTGGCGGTCAACCGCGGCTCCGCGCACAGCCACTGCTGGATCTGCTCCCGCCACGGGGCCAAGGTGCTGGGCCGCGGCGGCGACACCCGCACCGGCGGCGTCGGCCGGCCGATGGCCCGCCGCACCGTCTTGACATCCAACTTCAACCGACGGGCGATCTCCTTCTTCGGCACACCCTCCACCAGATGCAGGTGGCGAACCTCGACCCACTGGGACATCCTGATCACCTCCGCGTCCTCCTGGCTCGGTCGACGAGACGACCGTGTCTCGCCACCTCGATTATCGCCAGGCGAGCGCTGTTTCCGAGTGCTCAGGGGGTCCCATTTCAAGTGGCCACGGGGTCCTTTTCATCTTACCACTACCACGTTCGTCTCGCAATTGACGAGCAAGTGGCCTTTGTCCTGTTTGCTGGCGACCTCTACGACGGCGACTGGAAAGACTACCGCACAGGCCTCTTCTTCGTGAAGCAGATGGTGAAACTGCGGGAGGCGCAGATCTCGGTCTTCGTCGTTGCTGGCAACCACGATGCCGCAAGCCGACTCACGAAGAACCTGCGTCCACCAGACAACGTGCACTTCTTCTCCACGAAGAGGCCCGAGACGCGCTTCATAAAACAAATCGACGTTGCCGTCCATGGGTGTGGGTACGCCACCCGCGAGATCACCGCAGATCTCGCCGCCGTGTACCCAGCAGCGGACGGAGATTCGTTCCACGTAGGATTACTCCACACGAGCCTGACCGGGCGTCCGGGACACGCACCCTACGCACCGACGTCGCCGGAGATTCTCGCCCAGAAGGGCTATCACTACTGGGCCTTGGGGCACGTTCATAATCGGGAGGTCGTGTCGCGGGATCCCTGGATCGTGTTCCCAGGGAACCTGCAGGGTCGTCACGCACGTGAGACCGGTCCCAAGGGCTGTACGCTTGTGACGGTCGAGAATAGCGCGGTCACGAACGTCGAAGAGCGCCCGGTAGACGTTCTACGCTGGGCCGTTAGCCGCATCGACGCCGAGGGAGCTTCATCGCCAGATGAGATGCTCGATCGAGTGGCGCACGCCATCGCGTCCGAGGCCGATCGATCGGACGGTCGCGCGTTGGCGGTCCGTGTCGAGATCTGCGGGCCTGTGGTCTTCCACGAAGAGATCATGGCCGATCCGGATCGGTGGACGCATCAAGTCCGCGCGTTGGCAACCGGTGTGGTGTCAACCGATGTCTGGAGAGCCTCTTGCGAAACGCGTGATCGGCCGAGTTTTTTCCTTACCGGAGGCGGCGGGGCGAGGGACGGTCAGCGGGCGGGATGCAGCGTTCGCAGGGAGCGCGTCGTATTGCTCCTCGTAGCGGCGTAACGCTGCGCTGTAGGCCATCGATTCGCTGCTTCACATCTTCATTGTCCGCCAATATACAGTAGTTGGCAGGAGCGGTCAATCAAACAAACCCATGAACTGCCTGCGTGGTTCCTTCGCCCCCTATTGGCAGTCGATCCAGCGTGCGCTGTTCCCCCAGTTGGAGCCCGTGTTGGGTCCGCTGACCGGAAAATAGCAACAGTTGGTGCAGACTCTCGAGGTCATCCGTATCGAGCAGTGGATTCCCCGGTGCTTCCGGGTGCCGGGGCGTCTGCGCAAGGACCGCGCGGCACTGGCGCGAGCCTTCGTGGCCAAGGCGGTCTACGACATGCCGACGACGCGCGTGCTGCTGGAGCGCTTGGTCACCGACGTGGCGCTGCGGCGGATCTGCGGCTGGGAGCGGAAGAGCGAGGTACCGAGCGAATCGGTCTTCTCACGCGCCTTCGCCGAGTTCTCCGACACACAGTTGCCCCAGCGCACGCATGCAGCGTTGATCCGCAACACCCACCACGACCGGTTGGTGGGCCACCTCTGCCGCGACTCGACGGCCATCGAAGCCCGCGAGAAGCCGGCCGCCAAGGAAAAGACGCCCCCGCTGCCCAAGCGCAAGCGGGGACGGCCGAAGAAGGGTGAGGAACGGCCGAAGGTCCTCAAGCGCCTCGACCGGCAGGCGGCCATGACCTTGCCGGCGATGCTCGACGACCTGCCGACCGACTGTGACGTGGGCATGAAAAAGGACAGCAAGGGCTACAAGTCGACCTGGATCGGCTACAAGCTGCACCTCGACGTGGCCGACGGCCAGATTCCGATCAGTTGGTGCGCCGTGCGAAGGCGCCATTCCTCAGCGGGTGCGAATCCCGCCCGGCAACTGTCGCTCCAGCCGGTAGCAGTCGGAGCGGACGATGGAGGTAACGACATCGGCTGAAGCACTCTGATGACGAAGGGCCGCCTTGGACGGCCCAGCGACCATGCGGGCGGTAGCGCGAGCGAACGCCGAGCAGGCCTCGAAACGATTGATGCGGAAGCCGACTCGCCCAATTGACGAGGAAGGCTGGCATGGGTCGGGAAGCGAGCGACGCAGGCACCGACCGATTCCGCCGGGGTAGTGGCGACGGCACGCATGGAAGAGGGGAATGGACGCAACACGGGAAGCCCTGGCGGTGGCGTGGCACGCGCCAACCGACAGCCCGCGAGGGGCCGTGCAGGGTCGGGCGGCAGAGAGGCCCGTAGTGTGCGCCAGGCAGCGCACTGGTCAGGAGGGTTGAAGTCCCTCCGGCTCCCGGATGAGGGGGGCTGTATCCAAAGGCGGGGGTAATGCCTCGCCGGCCGCAGGTGGCAGGTATGGAGACGCCTAACCCGGATTATGCGTGAAGGTGCGGTTGAGGGGGAGACACAGGAGCCTCCGTGTGGTACAAACGTAATGTACACAACGTTTTAGCCACAACGGAGATCCCTGCGTGACGCCTCACACGATGCCACAGACTGTTCTGTTCCCGGATCTGTTCGACAAGCCCCTCGTCGCCACGTTCAACCAGGAACACGCGAGTTCCGACGGCGGCGCCGTCCTGCTCAAGGCGGCCGAGCGCGTGTACGGCTTGGTCAAGGCGTTCGCCCGGTGTTTGGCCGACAAGCGCGCCGCGGAGAAGATTCGGCACACGTTCGCGGATCTGATCGGCCAGCGGATCTTCGGCATCGCGTGCGGTCATCCCGATGGCAACGATGCCGACCACTTGGCCGACGACCCCATCCACAAGCTGCTGCTCGGGCGGGACCCGGTGTCCGGCGCGCCCTTGGCGTCGCAACCTACGATCTCGCGGTTCGAGAACGGCGCGAGCCGCACCGCGCTCTACCGGATGGGGCGCGAGTTGGCGGCGTGCGTCATCGAGCGGCATCGGCGCCGCCTGCACGGGCGGGCGCGGCGCGTCACCATCGATCTGGATCCGACCGACGACCTGACGCACGGCGCCCAGCAGCTCACGTTCTTCAACGGGCACTATGGCGGCTGGTGTTATCTGCCGCTGCTCGGGTTTCTGAGCTTCGACCGCGAGGCGGAGCAGTATCTGTGCGCGGCGGTGCTGCGGCCCGGCAACGCAGTGGCCGCCGACGGGACCCTCGGGCTGCTGTGTCGGCTGCTCCCGCTGCTGCGGGCGGCGTTTCCGCGGGCGCGGTTTCTCGTTCGGCTCGACGGGGGCTTTGCGACCCCGGAGGTCTTCGATTTCCTGGATGCGGAGCCCCGGCTCGACTACGTGGTGGCGATGGCGAAAAATGCGGTTTTGGAGCGGCATGCCGAATCCGCGCTGCAGACGGCGCGCACGCAGAGCGAGGTCAGTGGCGAGACCGCACACGTCTATACCGACACCCGCTACGCCGCCCGCACCTGGGGCCATGAGCGCCGGGTGGTGATCAAAGCCGAAGTGGTCCGCCTCGGCGAACGTGCGCCGCGGGACAACCCGCGCTTCGTGGTGACGAACCTGCGCCAGACGCCGCGTTTCATCTACGAGAAGGTCTACTGTGCGCGGGGGGACATCGAGAACCGGATCAAGGAGTTGCTCGACGGCCTGCAGATCGACCGCACGAGCTGCTGCCGCTTCTGGGCCAACCAACTGCGCGTCTTGCTGACGGCCGCAGCCTACGTGCTGATGCAGGAGCTGCGGCTGCGGGCGGCGGGCACCGCGTGCGCCCGCAGCCAGGTGACGTGGCTACGCGACCGATTGCTCAAGCTCGGGGTCCAGGTCGTCCGCTCGGTCCGCCGGCTCGTTCTGCATCTGCCGCGGGCCACGCCGCAGCGCGAGGCATGGCAGCGCATCGCCCTCGCACTCGGCGCACGTGCCGGATAGCCCATCCGTCCCGCCGCACCAAGCTCCCTCGGGGACGATACGGACCGTCTCCAGGAGAAGCTGTCGACACTCGGGCTCACCGCGCCCGGCCATCGCCCCATGGCTCGCCCCGCAACCCCCTCGCAGCCCCCAAATGACGATGCCGAAACCCTGTTCGTCGTCCCGCCACGCCCTGTCGATCCCGAATATCGAGCTTCAGGAATAATGCGGGCTAAACGGGCACGCAGGCGAAAGCCGGACACAGCCAAGGTGGACCTGGAGCCCCCACGACGGAACTGCGGAGGACAGGGCGCCCATCGCGAGGTGGGGTCCGAAGGGTTTACGGAGCAGTACCGGGCCGTAGTCGAGGGGGCGACCCCATGACGAACCGGTCGGCCAAAGGTGGGGCAAGGTCGAGCCCGCACTATGGAGGCGAAGGCGCTCTCATCCACCCACCGCACCAAGGTGTATGCGGACGGCACGGTACGGAAGACCAGTGCGTGACCCTGGGAGACCTCGGCGGGTCCGCGGCCGGCGCCGCGGCAACCGACCCTATAACAGCCCGTGGTGAAACCCCGCGTCGCACCGAGACGGGCGAGGCGCCCGGCTGACAAGGCGTGACGAGGGAGCATATTGGCCATATTCGACCGAGGAACAACGCGGTCAGACGGGATGCATCGCCCGTCGAATGCAGCGGGGCCTTTTGCCACGGGCTGATAAGCGAGAGCGAAGTGGGAAGGGACGCTCGTCGAGGAGTCGGACGGCCGAATAGTACCTGAAGCGCGGTGAAAGCCGCGTGACCGTCAAGGGGCGGCAACCGAGTGGGTTGGGGAAGGCGGCCGGCGAAGACGGTCGGGACCAGACAGGACGGTGAGATGAGCAAGGGCGCTGAGGTGGACAGTTCCATGAGTGAAAGACCCGAACATCAGCGACCGAGGAGACTTGCCGACTGGCTGAATCCGACGGGCCGGAGGAGGGGCCACTCTCTGATTCCTCCATCGGTCCTCATCGCGCGAGGACGTCTTCGTGAAAGCGGTATGCGGGAAAACCGCACGTACCGTTTGAGCGGCGGACGGAGGCCAGCGCCTGCGGGGCGCGCCTCCTCCGACCCGACACCGGGGAAACCGGGTAACGCCGGCAGAGGGAAGGGGCCTCAGTTCGAGAGCAGCGCATGACGGGGGAAGGGACGTGGGGACTGGTGAGAACCTAAGGCCACTGGCGGCAATTAACTTGCTATCTTCTTGGTTTCGTAGTCTATTTCGGTTCACTAGTGTCCCACAGTCTCAGGCCCAAGCGAGCGCGAGTTGCGGACGGGCGCGGTCTGGTGGCGAATGGGTCGTGAAGAGGTCTTCGAGAGGCCGGCGTTCGAAGACGTTGAGTTGAAGCACCTGCAGCATCTGGTTGAGGCTCCAGCACAACCGCAGGACGAACTTGAGGTAGGCCAGCAGCAGGTACATGCAGGTGGCCACCCACAGTTGCGTCAAGACCGCGTTCTTCGACCGGCCCACGAAACGTTTCACTTTCAGATGCTGTTTAATCCACTTGAAGAACAGCTCGATCTGCCACCGGGACTTGTACAGGTCGGCGATCGTCTTGGCGACCCACGTGGTGTTGTTGGTCACGAACACGTAGCGATTTGTTGTCAGCTGGTCGCGGTAGACGACCCGTCGCAGCCGGTGGGGATAGACCTTGCGGCTGCGGGCGCTGGTCAGTTCGATCGTCTGGTCGCTGAGAATACCGGTCCCGGCTCGGACGTCATGCTCGTGGGTGACCCGGTACCGCACGCCGCGCTTGAGGCGTGTCACGAAGGTGACGCCACGGGCCTGCAACTGGTGAAACCACGCGAAATCGAGATAGGCGCGGTCGGCGACGACCACGCTGCCGGCCTCGAACGTCCACGTGCGGGCCACGGTCACGTCGCCGGTCTTGCCATCGGTGACGCTGACGAAACTCGGCAGGTGGCCGGCTTGGTCCAACCCGACGTGCAGCTTGATCGCGGCCTTCGTGCGGCGGAACGACGCCCACGGGAAAACCGCCAGACACAAGTCGATGGTCGACGCATCGACCGCATACAGCTTGTGCCTGAAGCGGAAACCGTGGCCCGGCGCCCGTTGCTGGCAACGACTCAGCAGACGGCCGAACAACGCTTCGTAGAGCGTGTAGGGCTGCTCGGCGTTGACCCGCGCGAGCGACGAGCGGCTGACCGTCCCAACGCCCAGGTGATAGAGCTTGGCGGGTTGCGCGCGCAGATTGCTCACGATGTCGCGCAGGCTCTGCCGGCTGGCCAACTGGCCCAGCCCGAGGGCGACGAACTGCGCCCAGCGGCTCATGACGCGCAAACGCTGCCCGCGCTGATGGCCGCGCGCCTCGGCGTCGAATTCATGTCGCGGAAGCAACGTCAGAAGTTGCCCGAAGACTGTGTTACGATGGGCCACGGCTTGGATCTCCTGTGTTTTGAATGATTTGTGACAAAACCATTCTAACAGACATAGAAGGTTCAAGCCGCCTCAATTAGAAGCTCTGTGGGACAGCAGTGATTTCGGTTGCATGCAGCGCAACGTGGAATTGGAAGCCACCATCGTCGCGAAGTACGCGGTGGTCTCGCCCGTGTTGGATGAGCGCAGTCGCCGCCGGTGGGCGGCCACCGAGTCTTTGTTCATCGGCTATGGCGGGGACGCGCTGGTCTCGTCGGCCACGGGTCTGGCCCGGGAGACGATCCGGAAGGGTCGCCGGGAGATCTCGCAAGGCCAAACGCCGACAGACCGGGTACGACGTCCGGGCGCCGGGCGGCCCCGTCTCGAACAGAGCCAGCCCGGTCTGCTGGCCGCACTCGAAGCGCTGGTGGACCCGCTGACGCGCGGAGACCCAACCTCGCCGCTACGCTGGACAGGCAAGAGTCGGGCGAAGCTGGCCGCGGCGCTGACACAACAGGGGTGGCGAGTGAGTTCGACCACCGTCGGCCGGATGCTGCATCAACTGGGCTACCGGCTGCAATCGCCCCGCAAGCGCCAGGAGGGAGCGAGCCACCCGGACCGTAACGCGCAGTTCGAGCACATCAACGCGACCGCGGACGCGTTTCTGGCCGAGGGGCGGCCGGTGATCTCGGTCGACACGAAGAAGAAAGAGCTGGTCGGAAACTTCAAGAACGGCGGGCGGGAATGGCAGCCGAAGGGCACGCCGCCGGCGGTGTTGGTCCATGATTTCCCAACCGACGCCGAGGGCAAGGCGATTCCGTACGGCGTCTACGACATGGCGCGCAACGAAGCCTGGGTGAGCGTGGGATGGGACCACGACACACCGACGTTCGCGGTGGCGTCGATTCGCCACTGGTGGCGCCCGATGGGCTGCGGCGCCCACCCCGACGCCACCGCCCTGTTCGTCACGGCCGATGCGGGCGGGAGCAACGGGTATCGGTCTCGCGCCTGGAAGCATGAGCTTCAACAGTTGGCCGACGAGACCGGACTGACCATCCAGGTGAGTCATTTTCCACCCGGCACCAGCAAGTGGAACAAGATCGAACACCGGCTCTTCTGTCACATCACGGCGAACTGGCGCGGCACCCCGCTGACGACCTATGAGACTATCGTCGACCGCATCGGGAACACCCGGACGGCGACCGGGCTCCGGGTCCTGGCCGAACTCGACGCCGGGCAGTATCCCACGGGCGTTACGGTGACCAAGGAACAGATGGACGCAATCGCGCTGGTCCGCGATACGTTCCATGGGGAATGGAATTACAAACTGTTACCCCGATGAAGTTGATAACTTTATATCGATCACTGTCCTAACCGCCTCAGAACGAGTTCAGCGACTCCAGACGGCGCTACATGCGAAAGCGAAGGAAGCTCCTGACTTCCGGTTCTACTCACTGAGCGACAAGGTGTGGCGCGATGACGTGCTCGCGGTCGCCTGGCAGGCCGTTCGTCGCAACGACGGCGCGGCCGGGGTGGACGGCGAGACGGTTGCGGACGTTGAGTCGTTCGGGGTGGACCGGTGGTTGGAAGCGCTGGCGCGGGACCTGAAGGCGGGGACCTACCGGCCCCAACCGGTACGGCAGGTCCTTATCCCGAAGAAGCAACGCGGGAAGTTTCGGCCGTTAGGCATTCCCTGCCTCCGGGACCGGGTGGCGCAGACGGCGGCGATGCTAGCCCGGATTATGCGTGAAGGTGCGGTTGAGGGGGAGACACAGGAGCCTCCGTGTGGTACAAACGTAGTGTACACAACGTTTTAGCCACAACGGAGACCCCTTCGTGACGCCTCACACGATACCACAGACTGTTCTGTTCCCGGATCTGTTCGACAAGCCCCTCGTCGCCACGTTCAACCAGGAACACGCGAGTTCCGACGGCGGCGCCGTCCTGCTCAAGGCGGCCGAGCGCGTGTACGGCTTGGTCAAGGCGTTCGCCCAGTGTCTGGCCGACAAGCGCGCCGCGGAGAAGATTCGGCACACGTTCGCGGATCTGATCGGCCAGCGGATCTTCGGCATCGCGTGCGGTCATCCCGATGGCAACGATGCCGACCACTTGGCCGACGACCCCATCCACAAGCTGCTGCTCGGGCGGGACCCGGTGTCCGGCGCGCCCTTGGCGTCGCAACCTACGATCTCGCGGTTCGAGAACGGCGCGACCCGCACCGCGCTCTACCGGATGGGGCGCGAGTTGGCGGCGTGCGTCATCGAGCGGCATCGGCGCCGCCTGCACGGGCGGGCGCGGCTCGTCACCATCGATCTGGATCCGACCGACGACCTGACGCACGGCGCCCAGCAGCTCACGTTCTTCAACGGGCACTATGGCGGCTGGTGTTATCTGCCGCTGCTCGGGTTTCTGAGCTTCGACCGCGAGGCGGAGCAGTATCTGTGCGCGGCGGTGCTGCGGCCCGGCAACCCTCGGGCTGCTGTGTCGGCTGGGCGCCGCAGTGGCCGCCGACGGGACCCTCGGGCTGCTGTGTCGGCTGCTCCCGCTGCTGCGGGCGGCGTTTCCGCGGGCGCGGTTTCTCGTTCGGCTCGACGGGGGCTTTGCGACCCCGGAGGTCTTCGAGTTCCTGGATGCGGAGCCCCGGCTCGACTACGTGGTGGCGATGGCGAAAAATGCGGTTTTGGAGCGGCATGCCGAATCCGCGATGCAGACGGCGCGCACGCAGAGCGAGGTCAGTGGCGAGACCGCACACGTCTATACCGACACCCGCTACGCCGCCCGCATCTGGGGCCATGAGCGCCGGGTGGTGATCAAAGCCGAAGTGGTCCGCCTCGGCGAACGTGCGCCGCGGGACAACCCGCGCTTCGTGGTGACGAACCTGCGCCAGACGCCGCGTTTCATCTACGAGAAGGTCTACTGTGCGCGGGGGGACATCGAGAACCGGATCAAGGAGTTGCTCGACGGCCTGCAGATCGACCGCACGAGCTGCTGCCGCTTCTGGGCCAACCAACTGCGCGTCTTGCTGACGGCCGCAGCCTACGTGCTGATGCAGGAGCTGCGGCTGCGGGCGGCGGGCACCGCGTGCGCCCGCACCCAGGTGACGTGGCTACGCGACCGATTGCTCAAGCTCGGGGTCCAGGTCGTCCGCTCGGTCCGCCGGCTCGTTCTGCATCTGCCGCGGGCCACGCCGCAGCGCGAGGCATGGCAGCGCATCGCCCTCGCACTCGGCGCACGTGCCGGATAGCCCATCCGTCCCGCCGCACCAAGCTCCCTCGGGGACGATACGGACCGTCTCCAGGAGAAGCTGTCGACACTCGGGCTCACCGCGCCCGGCCATCGCCCCATGGCTCGCCCCGCAACCCCCTCGCAGCCCCCAAATGACGATGGCGAAACCCTGTTCGTCGTCCCGCCACGCCCTGTCGATCCCGAATATCGAGCTTCAGTAGAGTCGAGGAGAGGCGCGTAGCCGGTAGGGGTCGGTGGCTTATCCGGCGCTTTCGCAACCGGGCCGCAGGCCGAGTCCCGTGGGTACGTTTCCTCCCCCCCCGCTCTCCGGTAGGGTCGAGAGCTGGCGCGCTGTCGGTAGGGTCCGGTGGCTCCTCCGGCGCTTTCGCACCGGGCCTCAGTCCGGCTCCCGTGGGCACGTTTCCAGCTCCCGCCTCGTCAAACCCAGCATGCCGATTTCCGGCACTGGGCTTTCCTGTTGCCTTCGTCTCAAGGGTTATGTGGCCGTTCAAACCGGGAGCGCTTTCGGCAGATAGACGACCCGGTATTCGGAGAACAGCCCGAGTCGGTCATATAGCTTCTGCCTACTCCACCTCTTCCAGCCGAACCCCAGTCGCCCGCGCTGTCGCATCAGGTGTCGCCGTACCTTCTTCTCGACCCAGTCCTTCACGTGACTGAAACATCGGCTCGATTGTCCTATGCGGAAGTAGTTCGTCCATCCGCGCAGGATTGGGTTGATGAGAGCAATGACCCCTTCAACCGGTTGCGAGCAATGTCGTCGCATCACCCCCTTGAGCCGTCGCAGGAGTTTGGTGCGTGCCGCTATCTTCGGCACACAGGCAACCCCCCACTTGCCCCGCTGCGTCCAGGCGCGGCGGATGCTGAACCCAAGGAAGGTGAAACTCTCGCCCTTTGCGAGATCGACGCGACGCGTCTTGTCACGATTGAGTTCCACGTCGAGTGTGGCCAGTTCCTCCAGAAGCCGCTTGTACACGGTCGTCTCAAGCCACCGCCACCGGCGGTAGCCGTCGATCAGGATCACCAGGTGAGTCGCCCGGGGGAATCTCACCCCCGGGCGCTCGCAGAACTGTACGTGAACGTCTCCGCTCATACAGCTCCCATCATCCAGCCGCCAGCGTCACCCCCAGCAGATGCCAATGGGCGAACAGCCTGAACGGCTTCGCGTGGCTCGACGGCTCCTCCCGCACGCGCGGTTGACCGTCGGGACACGCTGGATGACGCGACCCCTTTGCTCCATCGAGTTTCCCCGACTTCATCGCTCGTACGGGTCGCTCCGCCCCTGTGCCTCGCATCGGGCTTCTCATCCTTGGGGGTCGGCCCCTTGGATTTCTCCCTTCACATCGAGGCGACAGGTTCCCACGTTCCACACAAGGGCCTGGTGCAGGGTCACGCCACCTTTATGCCGGGTGCCGCCCAGCCAAGCTGCAGGCTCCCACTGGACTCGTCCCGGGTTAACGACTCGCCCCGGTTTCGACACCGTCCCTACGCTTTCGACACGTTGCCGGTGGTTCATCCACTTCGTCTCCCTGCACCCTACCTGACGCGGTCGCGCCGCGCCGTTTCCGTGACGCTTACCACCCCGGCTCTTGACCGAAGCAGCGCACGGCGGTTTGGAGCCTCCCCCTGCCGGGCGGCTCCGAGGGGCCTACCCTCATCCCTCGTGCAGCATGGCTGCAGCTAGGCAGCCATCTCGGCCTCCCTTCTGCGCCTTCGTGGCGCACGGTCATCGGCGAATCGAGCATACTCGATGTAGTGGTAGCGTCCTTGTCGGGTGACGTCCTTCGCCCGCTCCAGCATCTTGTCCACCTCGTTGAGATAGAGATTGCTGAGCAAGGGTGAAATAACCCCACCCTGGGGAACGCCCCGCTTGCCTCCAGCCTTGAGGATGAGCTTCAACAGCCGTAAAACTTCGTCGTCGTCTACCCGAATCGCCACTTTTCCAAGCAGGATGTCGTGTCGAACCGTATCGAAATACGACGCCAAGTCCACGTCTATCACCGTGGTCTTGTTCTTTACGACCGCCGTCGTCACCCGGTGCACCGCCCGATGGGCCGTGCGTTTTGGCCGGTACCCGTAAGAGCCCTCCTGAAAGTCAGCCTCGAAGACAGGTTCCAGTATCAGCTTCAGCGCCCCCTGCACCACACGGTCCCGGATGGTGGGTATCCCGAGGATGCGGACTTTGCCCCCATCCTTCGGTATCTCCACCTGCCGGTTTGCCGAGGGCCGATAGGTTCGGGAGTGCAGTTCGTCATGGATGTCATCCAGGAACGCCTCGAGGCTGGCCTCCTCGATGGCCGCGAACGTCACACCGTCAATGCCCGCGGCACCGCCGTTGCGTCGCGCCATCTCGTAGGCCTCCCGGAGCGTCTCCGGCTTACATACATGAACGTACAGCCCCCAGAAGCGCCATTTCTGGTCAGCCTTCGCCTTGAGATATATTCTCCGTCGCAGGTCCTGCAAACCAATGGACGGCTTTGTCATCCCGTCCTTGCCTCCCTTGTTGTCGGAGAACTGTTCAACAGCAGGGCGCCTTTGCTCCGCGGGAGTTACACCGCCTCAACGCTACGACACGCCCCTCCGCCACCCTCTCGCCTTCGGCTCACTTCCCGGTGTTGCCGGTTATAGAGCCTACCTTGCTCCGGCGATTTCGCGCCGGGGCGAGGAGGGCTTCTCCAGTTGCTCAGCCTGTCCTTGTCATCGTGCTGTCGCTACCACCCCGCCGAAGTGGGTCAGCCGCGTCAATCAGGTTTCGACCGCCCATGCTGCCTTCGCCTTCAGGTTGCAGGCTCGGCCTTCGGAATACACTTTCGAGGCCACCTCCGCGTTCACTTCACGTTACGGCCCGATGACTCGCAATCTCCCCAAGGGAGACCCTGTCGATAGGCTTCAGGAATTTGGTTTCCCTCCTCCCTGCTATCCAAGCTACGGGGCTCCTGATTCTTGCCCCGGCGGGGCTGTCTCCCGCTGAACAGGCCAGCCTTGGCTGGACACACAACCCGGCGGGCCGATTTCCGGCACCGGGCTCTCCAGTGGAATCATGCGGCTCGCGCACGGGCTTCCCGGTCACGACCAGCGGACGGGTCTCGCGAGCCCTGGCACCAGGCTCGCACCCTTGAGCCGGCCGGCCGGTGCGTCGTCAGGCCTGTTGACGCCCTGGCGACGGCGACCGCTCGGGTCGTCCCCTTCGCTTGTGCATGTGATGACATCCGGCATTCCTGCTCATCTCCGGGGTGATAGGCCGTTCGGCCACTCCCGTGAGCCTGCTCCCTTTCGCCATCGCTTCCACCTGAGGTCCCTTCCCTCCGCCGGCATTACCCGGCTTCCTCGGTACCTACGGACCTCTCCGCCACCCTGACCGGCCCGACCTGACCCTCGCGGGCTGTCCGTTGGCGCGGGCCACGCCACCGGCAGGGCTTCCCGTGTTGCGACCAATCCCCTCTTCCACACGTGCCGCCGCCATTACCCCGGCGGAACCGGTCGGTGCTCGCGTCGCTCGCTTCCCGACCGCTGGCAGCCTTCCCCGTTATTCCGGCGGGTCGGCTTCCGCGTTACCCGTTTCGAGGCCTGCTCGGCGTTCAACCTCGTTGCGGCCCGCGTGGTCGCTGAACCGCCCAGGGCGGCCCTTTGTCGTCGGAGTGCTTCAGCCGATGTCGTTGCCTCCATCGTCCGCTCCGACTGCTACCGGCTGGAGTGATGGGGTGGACGCCTCCTCTCAACGGCATCGCGATGTGCCAAGGTGGAGCTGCTGTGACGCACCACCTGGAGGAGGAGGCATCCAATGGAACACGCTACCATCATCGGCATCGATCTGGCGAAGCGCAGCTTTCAGCTTCACGGCGCCCGGGCGGACGGGTCGGTTGCCTTCCGGAAGAAGCTGAGCCGGGACAGGTTGCTGGCGTTTGTGGCGTCGCATCCTCCGTGCATCGTCGCGATGGAGGCGTGCGCGAGTTCGCATCACTGGGGCCGAGAGATCGGCAAGCTCGGCCACGAGGTGAAGCTGGTCCCGCCGATCTACGTGAAGCCGTTCGTGAAACGGCAGAAGAACGACGCGGCCGACGCGGAGGCGATCTGCGAGGCGGCCTCGCGGCCAACGATGCGCTTCGTGGCGGTGAAGACGCGGGAGCAGCAGGCGCAGGGCATGCTGTTCCACACGCGCGATCTGCTGGTTCGCCAGCGCACGCAGACAATCAACGCGCTGCGGGGACATTTTGCGGAGTTCGGCGTCGTCGCGCCGCAAGGGCCGGCCCATGTGGAACGGCTGGCGGAGGCAATTGAAGATGCCGAGTCGGGGTTGCCGGGCCCAGTTCGGGAGCTGGGCGCGCTGCTGTTCGTTCAGCTCGCCGAGCTCGACGAGAAGATCGGGGATCTCGAGCAGGAACTGCGTGAGCGGGCGCGCGAAGACGAACAGACGGTACGGCTGATGAGTGTCCCGGGAATCGGGCCGCTGTGCGCGATGGCGATCCAGGCCTTCGCGCCGCCGCTCGAGAGCTTCCGGCGCGGCCGGGACTTCTCGGCCTGGCTGGGCTTGGTTCCCCGGCAGAACTCGACCGGCGGGAAGCCGAAGCTCGGCAAGATCTCGAAGATGGGTCAGCGCGACCTCCGGCGGCTGCTCGTCGTCGGCGCGATGGCAACAGTCGGCTGGGCGGCGCGGCGCGGCACGAAGGACCCCTGGCTGGCCCGGATGCTGGCTCGCAAGCCGCGCATGCTGGTCGCGGTGGCGCTGGCCAACCGGAGAGCGCGCATCGCCTGGGCGCTGATGACGAAGAACGAATACTACAGCGCGCCGCTGCCGACTGCGTGAGAAGGTAAGAGTCGGTCCGGGCGCCGTCGGGAATGCGAGCAGGTCGGAGGATGGTAAGGGCAAACGGTCAACGAGACGAGGTCGGGAAAACCAGGCAACTGTCAGGTGCCTTCGAGCCACTGGAGCGATTTTGGACCCGACCTGCGTATCTCCATACAGGCCCGCGGCGGATGATATGCCGCAATCAATGAGGCCGGACACACGACAGCGCCTGACCGCATGCACCAAGCCACCTGAAGCAATGAGCGCTTTCCCGAAACAGGCAGACACCGTCGGTGCGCACGGTCACCCGCGGCCGTCAACCCGCTGGCGCGGGTCCTCCGCTCCGCTCCGGCCCTCCGGGTGACTGCCGCGGCCGACCGTGCGGGAAGCTTGTTGCGGGCCAGCTGGGAAGCTGGCCCGTGTTCCACCGGCGCAATCGCGGGGCTGGGGGAGCCGCTCCGTTGTCGCGGACAAAGGAGGAGACGCAGAAAGGGCTTGCATTCTCGGGACACGACAGTTGCCGGGCGGGATTCGCCCCGCTGAGGAATGGCACCTTGTCACGGCGCACGGAATAATGCGGGCTAGTGCTATCGCCGGTCTTCGAGGCCGACCTGCAACCGGAGCAGTATGCGTACCGGTCGGGCCGACACGCGCACGACGCTGTCAACCGCGTGCACCGGCTGTTGAACGCGGGCCACCGGGAGGTGGTGGACGCCGACCTGTCGGACTACTTCGGCCAGATTCCCCACGCGGCCCTGATGCAGTCCATCGCCCGACGCGTGAGCGACGGGCGGCTGTTGGGCTGGGTCAAGGCGTGGCTGGAAATGGCGGTGGAGGAAGCCGACGGACACGGCGGACGCCGCCGCACGAACCGGGCACGTCGCGAGCGGAAGGGTACCCCGCAAGGGGCACCGCTTACTCCCCGAACGCAAAAGGTAACTTCGAGGGTCCGCGGCGTTGTCGGCGTCGTTGTTCGGTCCGCCACCGTTCGTTGGCGGTGGCCCCGAGGGTACGGGAATGCAGTGGCGGATCACGATCTTGTCGTCATTGACGAGGACCTCCTTGACGACGAGGCGCACGATTCGCTGCCGCTCCACGATGTCGAGCGTCTCGGCCGTCGCGCGCAGGCGCGTGAGAAACGCCGACAGGGTCTCGGCCAAGCGCAGATGCGCGGCGCGCTCGCGAGTCTGCTCGACCAAAGCGTTCAACTCGTAGCGTAGCGTCTGCTCACGTTGACGCAGCAACGGCATCCGCTCACGTAGCTGCTCGAGCGACAGCAGATCCTCCTGGTAGGCGGTGAGCAGCCGTTCCATGCTCTTCCCGACTCGAGTGAGGTCCCGCTCCACCGCCTGCGTGCGGGTCTTCGCAGGGTCAGCAGCCTGAGCGGCGGCCAGCCGGCGATCCAGTTCCTGTTGGATCAGTGCCGGATCCTCAAGCAACCGTATCACTTCGGTCCAGACGACCTCGTCCAAGAGGTCCTGCCGCACGGGGCGCGTGTCGCACCGGGGGCCGCCGAGGTGCCGCCATCCGTCGGATCCGATGCAGCGGTAGTAGTGAATCTTCCGGGCGCTCGACCGGGCCGACGCGCGCGAGAGCGCGTAGCCACATTTCTGGCAACTCACGAGCCCCTGTACGAGGCTCGGTTCGATCGTGCGCCGCCGGGCGTGCACCTTGTTCTCGTGCAGCAGTTCCTGTGCGCGCGCGAAGGTCGACTCGTCCACGATCGCCGGCACCGAGATCTCGATCCATTCCTCGCGCGGCCGTTCGTGGTTCGCACTGTCGCGACTGGCGGCGCCGCCACGCAGCCGTAGTGGGCGCGTCACGCGCTGCCGTTGGGCTCGTCGCGTCTTGCCGAAACACGCCGTGCCGCGATAGGCCGGGTTGCGCAGCATCGCCCATACGGTGGAGCGTTCCCAACGGGTGCCGACCTTCCGCGTGGGCATACCTTGCTCGTTGAGCCAGCGGGTGATCGCCGCGATGCTCCAGCCCGTGACGGTGTAGTGCTCGTAGACGTCGCGGACAACGCGCGCTTCGGCGTCGATGACGACGTACGCCGCCGGGTGGTCATCACGCTTGCGAATGTAGCGATAACCATAGGGAGCGCCGCCCAGGACACTGATCTCGCCGGCTCGCGCGCGGTGCCGCTTGCCACGACGCGACCATTCGAGGATCTGAGCGCGTTCGTACTCGGCGATCATGCCCTGAAACTGCACCAGCAGCTGATCCTCGGCCGTGGCGTTCGACGGGCCGTTGAGGAAGCGGGTCTCGACCCCGTGACGTCCGAACTCTTCGATCAACAGGACTTGGTAGGCGTACTTCCGACTCAGCCGGTCCGGACTGTGCACGAGCACCACCTGGATGTCGCCGGCGGCTGCCAGGTCGCGCACCTGTTCCAATCCCGGCCGTTCGAGCGTCGCCCCGCTATAGCCTTCGTCTTCGAAGACCCATTGCCGGGGCACCTCCAGATCGAGCGTCGCTGCCCATTCGACCAGCGCCGCCGTCTGGCTCGCGATCGTGTGCGCTTCGCGCTGCTGATTCGAGGACACGCGCGTGTAGATCGCCGCCATCTGCATGTGGACGCTCCATTCCGTGGGCTGCAACCGGACGCATACAGGCCGGTACCAACAACGTGTACGCCTGGGCGATCTTGCTGTCGCGAAGTCGATCGAACGTGCAATCGAGCTGCACCTGCCGCGGAGCTCTTCGTGGTTGTCGTTCACCCACGTCGCTGACGGAAGTTGTCCAGGAACGCCGTCACCGCCTGGGTGACGACTTGTCCGAGGGAGAGTCCGCTGTGGCGGGCATATGCGCGGATTGCGCGTACGGTGCTGACCGGCAGCTTGAAGGTGACTGCGACGGTCGGCTCGACCGCCGGCAGCGGAGCGCTCAGCCCGGCCGCTTCCTGAAGATAGCGGTAGGCCTGCCGGCGCGACAACGCGCACTCGCGACCGAGTTGCCGGGCCGCCTCGGCGCGTTCCATCTGCTGTCCGAGCAGGCGGTACGCGGCGTTGAGCAAGCGCGCCTTGTCGGCCTTGGTGGCCCGCGCCATGAGGCATAAACATATTACCTCTTGAGACGTAGATCAAGTACCGGTCGGTCTCGCCAGCCGGTGATCACCCGATCGAACAGAAAGTTGCCTTTTGCGTTCGGGGAGTAATTTCACCGCTGTTCAGCAACGTCTACATGCGTCGCTTCATTCTGGGCTGGAAGGTAATGGGCTACGCTCGGCGCTTCGAGGCGGAAATCGTCAACTACGCAGACGACTGTGCGCCACGAAGGCGCAGAAGGGAGGCCGAGATGGCCGCCTAGCTGCAGCCATGCTGCACGAGGGATGAGGGTAGGCCCCTCGGAGCCGCCCGGCAGGGGGAGGCTCCAAACCGCCGTGCGCTGCTTCGGTCAAGAGCCGGGGTGGTAAGCGTCACGGAAACGGCGCGGCGCGACCGCGTCAGGTAGGGTGCAGGGAGACGAAGTGGATGAACCACCGGCAACGTGTCGAAAGCGTAGGGACGGTGTCGAAACCGGGGCGAGTCGTTAACCCGGGACGAGTCCAGTGGGAGCCTGCAGCTTGGCTGGGCGGCACCCGGCATAAAGGTGGCGTGACCCTGCACCAGGCCCTTGTGTGGAACGTGGGAACCTGTCGCCTCGATGTGAAGGGAGAAATCCAAGGGGCCGACCCCCAAGGATGAGAAGCCCGATGCGAGGCACAGGGGCGGAGCGACCCGTACGAGCGATGAAGTCGGGGAAACTCGATGGAGCAAAGGGGTCGCGTCATCCAGCGTGTCCCGACGGTCAACCGCGCGTGCGGGAGGAGCCGTCGAGCCACGCGAAGCCGTTCAGGCTGTTCGCCCATTGGCATCTGCTGGGGGTGACGCTGGCGGCTGGATGATGGGAGCTGTATGAGCGGAGACGTTCACGTACAGTTCTGCGAGCGCCCGGGGGTGAGATTCCCCCGGGCGACTCACCGTGCGCCACGAAGGCGCGGAAAGGAGGCCGAGATGGCCACCTAGCTGCAGCCATGCTGCATGAGGGATGAGGGCAGGCCCCTCGGAGCCGCCCGGCAGGGGGAGGCTCCAAACCGCCGTGCGCTGCCTCGGTCAAGAGCCGAGGTGGTAAGCGTCACGGAAACGGCGCGGCGCGACCGCGTCAGGTAGGGTGCAGGGAGACGAAGTGAATGAACCACCGGCAACGTGTCGAAAGCGTAGGGACGGTGTCGAAACCGGGGCGAGTCGTTAACCCGGGACAAGTCCAGCGGGAGCCTGCAGCTTGGCTGGGCGGCACCCGGCATAAAGGTGGCGTGACCCTGCACCAGGCCCTTGTGCGGAACGTGGGAACCTGTCGCCTCGATGCGAAGGGAGAAGTCCAAGGGGCCGACCCCCAAGGATGAGAAGCCCGATGCGAGGCACAGGGGCGGAGCGACCCGTACGAGCGATGAAGTCGAGGAAACTCGATGGAGCAAAGGGGTCGCGTCATCCAGCGTGTCCCGACGGTCAACCGCGCGAGCGGGAGGAGCCGTCGAGCCACGCGAAGCCGTTTCGTATTTCCAAGTGGGTGGTTTGGGAGGCCTACACTCGGGTCAAGGCGAACCACGGAGCAGCTGGCGTCGATGCTGAGTCTGTCGAGATGTTCGAGCAGGACCTGAAGAACAATCTCTATAAGATTTGGAATCGGATGTCGTCGGGCACGTACTTCCCGCCTCCGGTCCGGTCGGTTGGGATACCGAAGAAGGACGGAAGCGAGCGACGCTTGGGCATTCCCACTGTCGCCGACAGAATTGCCCAGACGGTGGTCAAGATGTACCTGGAACCGGACGTGGAGCCACAGTTCCATCCCGATTCGTATGGGTATCGCCCGCGGAAGTCCGCGATCGACGCACTCACGACGGCCCGGCAGCGATGCTGGCGTTATGACTGGGTGATCGATCTGGATATCCGCGGCTTCTTTGACAACCTGGACCACGCGCTCGTCATGCGTGCGGCCAGGAAGTACACCCGGTGCCGGTGGATTCTGCTCTATGTGCAGCGGTGGCTGACCGCTCCCATGCAGCAGGAAGACGGAACCCTGGTACCGCGCACGATGGGAACGCCCCAAGGGGGCGTCGCGAGCCCGCTCCTGGCCAATATCTTCTTGCACCTCGCGTTCGACGACTGGATGCGGTCAACGCACCCGGACGTTCCGTTCGAGAGGTATGCGGATGATATCGTCGCGCACTGTCGGACGGAGACGCAGGCGCAGCAGGTCCTGGCGCACATCAAACGTCGTCTGGCGCAATGCCGGCTGGAAGTACATCCGGAGAAGACGCGTATCGTCTACTGCAAGGATGACGACCGGCCGGGGCAGTATCCCACGGAGCAGTTCACCTTCCTGGGATACACGTTTCGCTCTCGTCGGGCAAAGAATCGATGGGGTCAGTACTTCATCAGCTTCATACCGGCGGTGAGCAATGCGGCGGCGACACGGATGCGGCAGAAGATGCGACGTTGGCACCTCCCTCGGCGCAGCGACAAGGCCATCGACGACCTGGCCCGCATGTGGAATCCTGTCCTTCGTGGCTGGATTCAATTCTACGGCCGTTTCTACAAGTCGGCCCTGTATTCGGTCTTTCGCCACTTCAACGACCTGTTGGTTCGATGGGCCATGCGGAAATACAAGAGGCTCCGGCGCCATCGCCGCCGCGCCATTCACTGGCTCGGTGGTCTTGCGCGTCGCGCGCCCCGGCTGTTCGCCCACTGGCATCTGCTGGGGCTGACGCCGGCGGCTGGATGATGGGAGCTGTATGAGCGGAGACGTTCACGTACAGTTCTGCGAGCGCCCGGGGGTGAGATTCCCCCGGGCGACTCACCGTGCGCCACGAAGGCGCGGAAAGGAGGCCGAGATGGCCACCTAGCTGCAGCCATGCTGCATGAGGGATGAGGGCAGGCCCCTCGGAGCCGCCCGGCAGGGGGAGGCTCCAAACCGCCGTGCGCTGCCTCGGTCAAGAGCCGAGGTGGTAAGCGTCACGGAAACGGCGCGGCGCGACCGCGTCAGGTAGGGTGCAGGGAGACGAAGTGAATGAACCACCGGCAACGTGTCGAAAGCGTAGGGACGGTGTCGAAACCGGGGCGAGTCGTTAACCCGGGACAAGTCCAGCGGGAGCCTGCAGCTTGGCTGGGCGGCACCCGGCATAAAGGTGGCGTGACCCTGCACCAGGCCCTTGTGCGGAACGTGGGAACCTGTCGCCTCGATGCGAAGGGAGAAGTCCAAGGGGCCGACCCCCAAGGATGAGAAGCCCGATGCGAGGCACAGGGGCGGAGCGACCCGTACGAGCGATGAAGTCGAGGAAACTCGATGGAGCAAAGGGGTCGCGTCATCCAGCGTGTCCCGACGGTCAACCGCGCGAGCGGGAGGAGCCGTCGAGCCACGCGAAGCCGTTTCGTATTTCCAAGTGGGTGGTTTGGGAGGCCTACACTCGGGTCAAGGCGAACCACGGAGCAGCTGGCGTCGATGCTGAGTCTGTCGAGATGTTCGAGCAGGACCTGAAGAACAATCTCTATAAGATTTGGAATCGGATGTCGTCGGGCACGTACTTCCCGCCTCCGGTCCGGTCGGTTGGGATACCGAAGAAGGACGGAAGCGAGCGACGCTTGGGCATTCCCACTGTCGCCGACAGAATTGCCCAGACGGTGGTCAAGATGTACCTGGAACCGGACGTGGAGCCACAGTTCCATCCCGATTCGTATGGGTATCGCCCGCGGAAGTCCGCGATCGACGCACTCACGACGGCCCGGCAGCGATGCTGGCGTTATGACTGGGTGATCGATCTGGATATCCGCGGCTTCTTTGACAACCTGGACCACGCGCTCGTCATGCGTGCGGCCAGGAAGTACACCCGGTGCCGGTGGATTCTGCTCTATGTGCAGCGGTGGCTGACCGCTCCCATGCAGCAGGAAGACGGAACCCTGGTACCGCGCACGATGGGAACGCCCCAAGGGGGCGTCGCGAGCCCGCTCCTGGCCAATATCTTCTTGCACCTCGCGTTCGACGACTGGATGCGGTCAACGCACCCGGACGTTCCGTTCGAGAGGTATGCGGATGATATCGTCGCGCACTGTCGGACGGAGACGCAGGCGCAGCAGGTCCTGGCGCACATCAAACGTCGTCTGGCGCAATGCCGGCTGGAAGTACATCCGGAGAAGACGCGTATCGTCTACTGCAAGGATGACGACCGGCCGGGGCAGTATCCCACGGAGCAGTTCACCTTCCTGGGATACACGTTTCGCTCTCGTCGGGCAAAGAATCGATGGGGTCAGTACTTCATCAGCTTCATACCGGCGGTGAGCAATGCGGCGGCGACACGGATGCGGCAGAAGATGCGACGTTGGCACCTCCCTCGGCGCAGCGACAAGGCCATCGACGACCTGGCCCGCATGTGGAATCCTGTCCTTCGTGGCTGGATTCAATTCTACGGCCGTTTCTAGTCGGCCCTGTATTCGAACAAGTCGGCCCTGTATTCGGTCTTTCGCCACTTCAACGACCTGTTGGTTCGATGGGCCATGCGGAAATACAAGAGGCTCCGGCGCCATCGCCGCCGCGCCATTCACTGGCTCGGTGGTCTTGCGCGTCGCGCGCCCCGGCTGTTCGCCCACTGGCATCTGCTGGGGCTGACGCCGGCGGCTGGATGATGGGAGCTGTATGAGCGGAGACGTTCACGTACAGTTCTGCGAGCGCCCGGGGGTGAGATTCCCCCGGGCGACTCACCGTGCGCCACGAAGGCGCAGAAGGGAGGCCGAGATGGCCGCCTAGCTGCAGCCATGCTGCACGAGGGATGAGGGTAGGCCCCTCGGAGCCGCCCGGCAGGGGGAGGCTCCAAACCGCCGTGCGCTGCTTCGGTCAAGAGCCGGGGTGGTAAGCGTCACGGAAACGGCGCGGCGCGACCGCGTCAGGTAGGGTGCAGGGAGACGAAGTGGATGAACCACCGGCAACGTGTCGAAAGCGTAGGGACGGTGTCGAAACCGGGGCGAGTCGTTAACCCGGGACGAGTCCAGTGGGAGCCTGCAGCTTGGCTGGGCGGCACCCGGCATAAAGGTGGCGTGACCCTGCACCAGGCCCTTGTGTGGAACGTGGGAACCTGTCGCCTCGATGTGAAGGGAGAAATCCAAGGGGCCGACCCCCAAGGATGAGAAGCCCGATGCGAGGCACAGGGGCGGAGCGACCCGTACGAGCGATGAAGTCGGGGAAACTCGATGGAGCAAAGGGGTCGCGTCATCCAGCGTGTCCCGACGGTCAACCGCGCGTGCGGGAGGAGCCGTCGAGCCACGCGAAGCCGTTCAGGCTGTTCGCCCATTGGCATCTGCTGGGGGTGACGCTGGCGGCTGGATGATGGGAGCTGTATGAGCGGAGACGTTCACGTACAGTTCTGCGAGCGCCCGGGGGTGAGATTCCCCCGGGCGACTCACCTTGCGGTGCTCGGCCGAGCGCCGGCAGCGGTGATGCTGGCCGCGGTCGAAACCCTGCTGGAGCGTCTGAAGCTGCCGATGAACGCCGAGAAGACCCGCTGCTGCCGGTTGCCGGAGGAGTCGATGACGTTCCTCGGCTACCGGATTGGGCGCAACTACCGGCGGGACACGGGGCGCGCCTATATCGGCACGCGGCCGAGTCAGTCGAACGTCCAGAGCATCTGCCGTCGCGTGAGCGAGCTGACTACGCGGCGTAACGGGCCCCTATCGCCGCCGGTGGTGGTAGCGCGCATCAATCGGCTGTTGACCGGTTGGGCGAACTACTTCACCCTGGGGCAGGTCAGCCCGGCCTACGCTGCGATTGACCGGCACGCGACGCGGCGGCTGCGCCAGTGGCTCTGTCGCAAGCACAAGGTGCAGTTAGCCCGGATTATGCGTGAAGGTGTTGTTTTGGGAGAGACACAGGAGCCTCCGTGTGGTACAAACGTAGTGTCCACAAGCGTTTAGCCACAACGGAGACCCCTGCGTGACGCCTCACACGATACCACAGGCTGTTCTGTTCCCGGATCTGTTCGACAAGCCCCTCGTCGCCACGTTCAACCAGGAGCACGCGAGTTCCGACGGCGGCGCCGTCCTGCTCAAGGCGGCCGAGCGCGTGTACGGCTTGGTCAAGGCGTTCGCCCGGTGTCTGGCCGACAAACGCGCACCGGGGAAGATTCGGCACACGCTCGCGGACCTGATCGGCCAGCGGGTCTTCGGCATCGCGTGCGGTCATCCCGATGGCAACGATGCCGACCACTTGGCCGACGACCCCATCCACAAGCTGTTGCTCGGGCGGGACCCGGTGTCCGGCGCGCCCTTGGCGTCGCAACCCACGATCTCGCGATTCGAGAACGGCGCGCGCCGCACCGTGCTCTACCGGATGGGGCGCGAGTTGGCAGCGTGCGTCATCGAGCGTCATCGGCGCCGCCTGCACGGGCGGGCGCGCCGGATCACGATCGATCTGGACCCGACCGACGACCTGACGCATGGCGCCCAGCAGCTCACGTTCTTCAACGGGCACTATGGCGGCTGGTGTTATCTGCCGATGCTGGGGTGTCTTCATTTAGCGGGTTCCGGGGCAGGTGTCAAAGTTTTGACTTGTACAAATTTCGGAACTGTGGCATAACCTTGGCGTGAAGGTCGGGGACCGCAATTCGCACGAGAACCTGCAGGCCGAGGTCGAACGGCTCCGCACGGAGTTGACGCGGCGCGAGCGCGACACCAAGAACCAGCAACGCGAGAACGGTCGCCAGCAGCGTCAGATCGACGGCCTGCAAGGCCAGATCGAGCGTCAGAAGCGGGAGATCGAGCAACTGAGGGGGCAGTTGGCCGCCGCGCGCCGGGCGGGGTTCCGACAAGCCGCCCCCTTCGCCAAGGACCGACCGCAAGGACGCGGCCGGCGTCCCGGTCGACGGGCTGGTACGCAGTATGGTCGGAAGGCGTGCCGCCCGCGCCCGGCACGGGTTGACCAGACCCTGGAAGCGCCGGTGCCGACGGCGTGTCCCGACTGCGGCGGGTCGGTCGAAGTGACCCACGTGGCGTCGCAGTATCAGGAAGAAATCCCCGAAGTGCGCCCGATCGTGCGCCGCTTCGACATCGAAGTGGGCCGCTGCTCACAGTGTCGGCGGCGCGTGCAGGGCCGCCACGCGCTGCAGACCTCGGATGCGCTGGGAGCGGCCGGCGCGCAGCTCGGCCCCGGCGTCGTCGCGCTGGTCATCGAGTTGCACACGGAGATGGGCGTACCGCTGGCGAAGGTCGCCCATGTGCTGCGGACCACGTTCGGCTTACACGTGACACCGGGCGGCCTCGCCCACCTGCTGCACCGCACGGCCCGCGACGCCGCGCCGACCTACACGGCGCTGTGCGAGCAGGTCCGCAACTCGCCCACGGTCACACCGGATGAAACCGGGTGGCGCGTCGGTGCCATCAGCCACTGGCTGTGGGCCTTCGTCACCCCGGAGACGACGGTCTACGCCATTTGCCCCGGCCGCGGGTTCGACGATGCCACCACGGTTCTGGGGGCCGACTTCGCCGGGGTGCTCGTGCGCGACGGGTGGGTGTCGTATCGCTGCTACCGAGCCGCGCTGCACCAATCCTGTCTGAATCACCTGCTCCGACGATGCAAGGAACTGCAGGAAGATCATCCGGACAGTCTCTGGGCCGGGCAGGTGCAAGCGGTCTTGCAGACGGGCCTTGCCGTGCGTGACCGCTGCACTGCCGGCGAGCTGAGCGAGCACGGTCTGGCAT
Source organism: Vicinamibacterales bacterium (assembly GCA_965217045.1). Lineage (GTDB taxonomy): Bacteria > Acidobacteriota > Vicinamibacteria > Vicinamibacterales > UBA8438 > JAAXGX01. Next base: position 388,180 of record OZ244229.1, read on the forward strand.
CGATCCGCGGCCGACTCGTAGCCCGGCTCGGTCGGCTCATTGACGCACCGCCACCGCTGGACGACGCCGAGCGCTTTGCCCGGCATCTGGCCACCGAATTCGCTGCCGTGTTTCTCTTCTTGTGGGACCTGTCGATCGACGCCACCAACTGGCGCGCCGAACAGGCCATCCGTCCCGCCGTCGTTATCCGAAAGGTCTGCGGTGGCAACCGCACCCGCCACGGCGCCGACACCCAGCAGGTGCGGCCGAAATAGTCGTCGCCAAGCCAAAGGCATTGACCCCGAACACACCAAAGAGCGCGACCACGTCAGGCAGCCTTGGCGCAGGTCGCACCGGGTTCGCCAGCGTCGTGCGCACCGCCCGCCAACGCGACCTCGATCTACCTCCGCTGATCGCCACGATGTTGCGCGCCACCGGTCCCGTCGTCCCCGACGCCTTCGGGCTCCCCCCGCCGCCCGCCTGAGGGTGGGCGAGCATCGCTCCCTCGCGAGACGTGAAGATCGGCAACCCCGAGACGGTCGCTTCAACTGCGACCGACCCAGGCAGGTATCGTCACGCGCAGGGGTGAAGCACCAATAGAACCGATGCAGCTCACAGCTCCGTTGCCGTTCGGAACTTCAAGAGTCCCCAACCCATTTCTGCTATTTATGCCCGTATTTGTTGAGGAATCACCCGCTAAACGAATACGCTGGGGTTTCTGAGCTTCGACCGCGAGGCGGAGCAGTATCTGTGCGCGGCGGTGCTGCGGCTCGGGAAGGCAGTGGCCGCCGACGGGACCCTCGGCCTGCTGTCTCGGTTGCTCCCGCTGTTGCGGGCCGCGTTTCCGCGGGCGCGGTTTCTCAGTATCTGTGCGCGGCGGTGCTGCGGCTCGGGAAGGCAGTGGCCGCCGACGGGACCCTCGGCCTGCTGTCTCGGTTGCTCCCGCTGTTGCGGGCCGCGTTTCCGCGGGCGCGGTTTCTCGTCCGGCTCGACGGGGGCTTTGCGACCCCGGAGATCTTCGATTTCCTGGATGCGGAGCCCCGGCTCGACTACGTGGTGGCGATGGCGAAGAACGCGGTGTTGCAGCGGCATGCGGAGTCCGCCATGCAGGTGGCCCGCGCGCAGAGCGAGGTCGGTGGCGAGACCGCGCACGTCTATACCGACACCCGCTACGCCGCCCGCACGTGGGACCACGAGCGCCGGGTCGTGATCAAGGCCGAAGTCGTTCGCCTCGGAGACCGCGAGCCGCGGGACAACCCGCGGTTCGTGGTGACGAATCTGCGGCAGACGCCGCGCTTCATCTATGAGAAGGTCTACTGTGCTCGCGGGGACATCGAGAATCGGATCAAGGAACTGCTCGATGGGCTGCAGATCGACCGCACGAGCTGCTGTCTGTTCTCGGCGAACCAGTTGCGCGTCTTCCTGACCGCCGCGGCCTACGTGCTCATGCAGGAACTGCGATTGCGGGCGGCGCGTACTGCGTGTGCCCGCAGCCAGGTGACGTGGCTGCGCGACCGGCTGCTGAAGCTGGGGGTCCACGTCGTCCGCTCGGTCCGCCGCGTGGTTCTGCATCTGCCGCGCTCGACGCCGCACCTCGAGGCGTGGCGGCACATCGCACTCGCGCTGGGCGCGCGCGCCGGATAGCCCACCCGTTGCGCCGCGCCCACCTGCTTCCTGGGCGGCATGGGCCGCTCCCCGGCGGGGCTGTCGCTGCCCAACCCTCGCGTCCGTCATGCCCCCCCCGGTCGGCTGCTCAACCCCGGCTCCGCTTGCAGGCGACGATGTCCGAGACCCATTCCTGCGCCGATCACGCCCTTTGGCGGTCGAATCTGGACCTTCATGAATAATGCAGGTTAGGGAAATACGTGCGCTTCCCGGATGAGCGACTCTGGCAAGAGTACGGGCTCACCCGCCTTGTTCCGCGAACGGCGAGCTTTCCGTGGGCGAAGGCATGATCTCGTCCGAGAGCCGGATGCGGGAAATCCGCCCGTCCGGTTGTGTGTCCAGCCAAGGCTGGCCTGTTCAGCGGGAGACAGCCCCGCCGGGGCAAGAATCAGGAGCCCCGTAGCTTGGATAGCAGGGAGGAGGGAAACCAAATTCCTGAAGCCTATCGACAGGGTCTCCCTTGGGGAGATTGCGAGTCATCGGGCCGTAACGTGAAGTGAACGCGGAGGTGGCCTCGAAAGTGTATTCCGAAGGCCGAGTCTGCAACCTGAAGGCGAAGGCAGCATGGGCGGTCGAAACCTGATTGACGCGGCTGACCCACTTCGGCGGGGTGGTAGCGACAGCACGATGACAAGGACAGGCTGAGCAACTGGAGAAGCCCTCCTCGCCCCGGCGCGAAATCGCCGGAGCAAGGTAGGCTCTATAACCGGCAACACCGGGAAGTGAGCCGAAGGCGAGAGGGTGGCGGAGGGGCGTGTAGTAGCGTTGAGGCGGTGCAACTCCCGCGGAGCAAAGGCGCCCTGCTGTTGAACAGTTCTCCGACAACAAGGGAGGCAAGGGCGGGATGACAAAGCCGTCCATTGGTTTGCAGGACCTGCGACGGAGAATATATCTCAAGGCGAAGGCTGACCAGAAATGGCGCTTCTGGGGGCTGTACGTTCATGTATGTAAGCCGGAGACGCTCCGGGAGGCCTACCCCGCATTATTCCTGAAGCTCGATATTCGGGATCGACAGGGCGTGGCGGGACGACGAACAGGGTTTCGCCATCGTCATTTGGGGGCTGCGAGGGGGTTGCGGGGCGAGCCATGGGGCGATGGCCGGGCGCGGTGAGCCCGAGTGTCGACAGCTTCTCCTGGAGACGGTCCGTATCGTCCCCGAGGGAGCTTGGTGCGGCGGGACGGATGGGCTATCCGGCACGTGCGCCGAGTGCGAGGGCGATGCGCTGCCATGCCTCGCGCTGCGGCGTGGCCCGCGGCAGATGCAGAACGAGCCGGCGGACCGAGCGGACGACCTGGACCCCGAGCTTGAGCAATCGGTCGCGTAGCCACGTCACCTGGGTGCGGGCGCACGCGGTGCCCGCCGCCCGCAGCCGCAGCTCCTGCATCAGCACGTAGGCTGCGGCCGTCAGCAAGACGCGCAGTTGGTTGGCCCAGAAGCGGCAGCAGCTCGTGCGGTCGATCTGCAGGCCGTCGAGCAACTCCTTGATCCGGTTCTCGATGTCCCCCCGCGCACAGTAGACCTTCTCGTAGATGAAACGCGGCGTCTGGCGCAGGTTCGTCACCACGAAGCGCGGGTTGTCCCGCGGCGCACGTTCGCCGAGGCGGACCACTTCGGCTTTGATCACCACCCGGCGCTCATGGCCCCAGGTGCGGGCGGCGTAGCGGGTGTCGGTATAGACGTGTGCGGTCTCGCCACTGACCTCGCTCTGCGTGCGCGCCGTCTGCAGCGCCGATTCGGCATGCCGCTCCAAAACCGCATTTTTCGCCATCGCCACCACGTAGTCGAGCCGGGGCTCCGCATCCAGGAAATCGAAGACCTCCGGGGTCGCAAAGCCCCCGTCGAGCCGAACGAGAAACCGCGCCCGCGGAAACGCCGCCCGCAGCAGCGGGAGCAGCCGACACAGCAGCCCGAGGGTCCCGTCGGCGGCCACTGCGTTGCCGGGCCGCAGCACCGCCGCGCACAGATACTGCTCCGCCTCGCGGTCGAAGCTCAGAAACCCGAGCAGCGGCAGATAACACCAGCCGCCATAGTGCCCGTTGAAGAACGTGAGCTGCTGGGCGCCGTGCGTCAGGTCGTCGGTCGGATCCAGATCGATGGTGACGAGCCGCGCCCGCCCGTGCAGGCGGCGCCGATGCCGCTCGATGACGCACGCCGCCAACTCGCGCCCCATCCGGTAGAGCGCGGTGCGGGTCGCGCCGTTCTCGAACCGCGAGATCGTAGGTTGCGACGCCAAGGGCGCGCCGGACACCGGGTCCCGCCCGAGCAGCAGCTTGTGGATGGGGTCGTCGGCCAAGTGGTCGGCATCGTTGCCATCGGGATGACCGCACGCGATGCCGAAGATCCGCTGGCCGATCAGATCCGCGAACGTGTGCCGAATCTTCTCCGCGGCGCGCTTGTCGGCCAGACACTGGGCGAACGCCTTGACCAAGCCGTACACGCGCTCGGCCGCCTTGAGCAGGACGGCGCCGCCGTCGGAACTCGCGTGTTCCTGGTTGAACGTGGCGACGAGGGGCTTGTCGAACAGATCCGGGAATAGAACAGTCTGTGGTATCGTGTGAGGCGTCACGAAGGGGTCTCCGTTGTGGCTAAAACGTTGTGTGCACTACGTTTGTACCACACGGAGGCTCCTGTGTCTCCCCCTCAACCGCACCTTCACGCATAATCCGGGCTACGAGATGGCGCGACGCAACGGCGGTGCCGCGGGCATTGACGGTGTGACGTTCGCGGCCATCGAGGAGGCCGGCCTCGAGGCGTTCCTGGATGACATCCATGACGAACTGCACTCCCGAACCTATCGGCCCTCGGCAAACCGGCAGGTGGAGATACCGAAGGATGGGGGCAAAGTCCGCATCCTCGGGATACCCACCATCCGGGACCGTGTGGTGCAGGGGGCGCTGAAGCTGATACTGGAACCTGTCTTCGAGGCTGACTTTCAGGAGGGCTCTTACGGGTACCGGCCAAAACGCACGGCCCATCGGGCGGTGCACCGGGTGACGACGGCGGTCGTAAAGAACAAGACCACGGTGATAGACGTGGACTTGGCGTCGTATTTCGATACGGTTCGACACGACATCCTGCTTGGGAAAGTGGCGATTCGGGTAGACGACGACGAAGTTTTACGGCTGTTGAAGCTCATCCTCAAGGCTGGAGGCAAGCGGGGCGTTCCCCAGGGTGGGGTTATTTCACCCTTGCTCAGCAATCTCTATCTCAACGAGGTGGACAAGATGCTGGAGCGGGCGAAGGACGTCACCCGACAAGGACGCTACCACTACATCGAGTATGCTCGATTCGCCGATGACCGTGCGCCACGAAGGCGCAGAAGGGAGGCCGAGATGGCCGCCTAGCTGCAGCCATGCTGCACGAGGGATGAGGGTAGGCCCCTCGGAGCCGCCCGGCAGGGGGAGGCTCCAAACCGCCGTGCGCTGCTTCGGTCAAGAGCCGGGGTGGTAAGCGTCACGGAAACGGCGCGGCGCGACCGCGTCAGGTAGGGTGCAGGGAGACGAAGTGGATGAACCACCGGCAACGTGTCGAAAGCGTAGGTGTCACCGGTCACGCAAAAATCCCCACCCGTGGTCACTGAAAAGTCCTCACCTCGATAACTGAGGGGAGGAGCAGATGTCGACGACAACCACGACGATCGACCCCGAGCGTCAGATGCTCGGGGAGGTCGAGATGGTCGGAAGGGAACGATGGGAGCAGATTCATCGTCGGGCAGCGGCGGGCGCATCGATTCGAGCGATTGCTCGCGAGCTGGATCTAGACCGCAAGACAGTTCGTCGGTGCCTGCGGCAGACGGCGTGGAAGCCGTACCAGCGGGCGGCGCGTTCGGACACGCTGCTGGCCGCGCATGCGGAGTATCTGCGGCGGCGGGCGGCCGAGGTTGATTACTCAGCACAGGTGCTGTTCCAGGAGCTTCGATGCCGGCAGTATCGCGGCAGCTACGAAACGGTGAAGCGGTTCGTGCGACCGTTGCGGGAGACGCAGTTGCACGCGGCGGTGACGCGTACGAGGTTCGAAACGCCGCCAGGGCTGCAGAGCCAGATTGATTGGGGCCAGGCGCGGGTCTGGCTGGGTGCGCAGCGCGAGGTGCGGCACATCTTTGTGCTGACGCTCGGCTACTCGCGGCGGAGTTTCTACGTGCCGTGCCTGAGCGAGACGCTCGGCGATCTGCTCGATGCGCACGAGCAGGCGTTCACGCACTTCGGCGGCCACACCCAGGAGCATCTCTACGACCGACCGCGAACGGTCTGCGCGCCGTGTGGGACCGACGGCGTGCGGTGGAACACGACGTTCAAGGCGTTCGCCGACTTTTGGGGCTTCGAGCCGCGATTGTGCCGGCCGTACCGGGCCCAAACGAAGGGCAAGGTCGAGTCGAGTGTGAAGTATTTCAAGCGAAATTTCCTGGCGGGCCGGCGGTTTCGCGACGACCTCGACTTCAACGAACAGTTGCAGGAGTGGACGGCGACGGTTGCCGACGTGCGCGTGCACGGGACGACCCACGAGCGACCCATCGACCGCTTCGCACGGGAGCGTGAGGCGCTGGTGCCCGTGCCGGCGGTCCGGGCGTTCCGACTCGAGGCGCCGCTGACCCGGGTGGTGGCGACCGACTACCTGGTCACCGTCGACACGAATCGCTACTCGGTGCCGTTCACGCTGATCGGCCAGCCGGTTGAGGTGCTCCGCCGCGACGGCTTCCTGCAGATGCGGCACCGGGGCCAGGTGGTCGCCACGCATCCGGTGCTCAGAAGCCGGCACCAGCTCCGGATCCTGCCCGAGCACGGGCCGGGGCCGATCGCTCGCAATGCGCGCGTGCGCTACTCGACGGGCGGGTGCTCCACTGGTGCGGTTCCGCTCGACGTCGAGATCCGCGACCTGGCCTGCTACGAGGCGGCCTATGGCCTCGGGGGTGCGCAATGACGTCGCCGCAGATGGCCCGCCTCGACGAGCACCTGCAGCGGCTGCGCCTGAACACGGTGCGCGAACGGCTCGAAGCCTTGCTCCAGGAGGCCTCGGAGAAGGAGCTGTCGTATGCCGACTTCCTCGACGGACTGCTGAGCGAAGAGGTGTCAGCGAAGACCGCCAAGCACGTCACGATGCGAACGAATCTGGCCCGCTTCCCGTTCATCAAGGGTCTCGACAGCTTCGACTTCGGCTACCAGCCCTCGGTCGACCGCAAGCAGATCCAGAAGCTGAGCCTGTGCCACTTCGTCGAGCACGGCGACAACCTGGTCCTGCTCGGGCCGCCCGGGGTCGGCAAGACACACTTGGCCGTGGGACTCGGGCTCAAGGCCATCGAGCACGGCTACCGGGTTCTCTTCACGACGGCCGCGGCGATGCTGACGACGCTCACCAAGGCGCTGAGCGAGGGGCGCTTCGACGACAAGCTGAAGGTCTTCACGATCCCGCGGCTTCTCATCATCGACGAGATCGGGTATCTGCCGATCGACCGTCAGGCGGCGACGCTGTTCTTCCAGCTCATCAGCCGGCGCTACGAGCGCGGCCCGATGATCCTGACCAGCAACCAGAGCTTCGGCAGCTGGGGCGACGTCTTCGGCGACCGCGTGATCGCCAGCGCGATCCTCGACCGGATCCTGCATCACGCGACGACGCTCAGCATTCGCGGCGATTCGTATCGGCTGAAGGACAAGTTGAAGTCCGGGGTGGTCAAGCCGACGACGGCGGGAACGTGAGCGACGGGAGGCCCGTGGACGCTGCCGGCGCCGTGGACGCGCAGACGCGCCCACCGCGCCTTGGACAGGCCGCAGACGGCCTGCCCACAGCGACCACCGGCACTCGTCTCATCGTTGTTCTCAACCAGGGGGGTGGGGGAAATTTCGATGACCGCAGGTGGGGGAAATTTGAATGACCGTTGACAGCGTAGGGACGGTGTCGAAACCGGGGCGAGTCGTTAACCCGGGACGAGTCCAGTGGGAGCCTGCAGCTTGGCTGGGCGGCACCCGGCATAAAGGTGGCGTGACCCTGCACCAGGCCCTTGTGTGGAACGTGGGAACCTGTCGCCTCGATGTGAAGGGAGAAATCCAAGGGGCCGACCCCCAAGGATGAGAAGCCCGATGCGAGGCACAGGGGCGGAGCGACCCGTACGAGCGATGAAGTCGGGGAAACTCGATGGAGCAAAGGGGTCGCGTCATCCAGCGTGTCCCGACGGTCAACCGCGCGTGCGGGAGGAGCCGTCGAGCCACGCGAAGCCGTTCAGGCTGTTCGCCCATTGGCATCTGCTGGGGGTGACGCTGGCGGCTGGATGATGGGAGCTGTATGAGCGGAGACGTTCACGTACAGTTCTGCGAGCGCCCGGGGGTGAGATTCCCCCGGGCGACTCACCTGGTGATCCTGATCGACGGCTACCGCCGGTGGCGGTGGCTTGAGACGACCGTGTACAAGCGGCTTCTGGAGGAACTGGCCACACTCGACGTGGAACTCAATCGTGACAAGACGCGTCGCGTCGATCTCGCAAAGGGCGAGAGTTTCACCTTCCTTGGGTTCAGCATCCGCCGCGCCTGGACGCAGCGGGGCAAGTGGGGGGTTGCCTGTGTGCCGAAGATAGCGGCACGCACCAAACTCCTGCGACGGCTCAAGGGGGTGATGCGACGACATTGCTCGCAACCGGTTGAAAGGGTCATTGCTCTCATCAACCCAATCCTGCGCGGATGGACGAACTACTTCCGCATAGGACAATCGAGCCGATGTTTCAGTCACGTGAAGGACTGGGTCGAGAAGAAGGTACGGCGACACCTGATGCGACAGCGCGGGCGACTGGGGTTCGGCTGGAAGAGGTGGAGTAGGCAGAAGCTATATGACCGACTCGGGCTGTTCTCCGAATACCGGGTCGTCTATCTGCCGAAAGCGCTCCCGGTTTGAACGGCCACATAACCCTTGAGACGAAGGCAACAGGAAAGCTCAGTGCCGGAAATCGGCATGCTGGGTTTGACGAGGCGGGAGCTGGAAACGTGCCCACGGGAGCCGGACTGAGGCCCGGTGCGAAAGCGCCGGAGGAGCCACCGGACCCTACCGACAGCGCGCCAGCTCTCGACCCTACCGATGAGCGGCGACTGGAAACGGAGCCATGGCGAGGAGTGAGGCACCGGCATCAGCGAAAGCTGCCGGGAACAGCTACCCCCTACGCCTACCGCCACCGCGCCAGTCGTCGACTCTACCCTGCTGACGTCAGCCTCCCTGCACGACAGCCAATCCGCCATTCCGCTGGCGACCTTGTCGGCCGAGCGAACGACCAATCTGTATGACCTGATGGACGCCGCCTACGACGCGGAACCGATCCGCCAGCACAGCCGCTCACTCGGCCACGTCCCGTTGATTGACACCAACCCCCGCCGCGACAAGGCGTTGGCGGAGGAATTGCGAACCGAAGCCCGGCGCCTGCAGCGTATCGGCTTTCAGCTTCCCGAGCAGGCTCGCTACAACGAGCGTACGGCGGGTGAGCGCGTCAATGGCCGACTCAAGGACGAGTTCGGCGGTCGCCATGTCCGGGTCCGTGGCGCCTCGAAAGTGATGTGCCACTGCATGTTCGGCGTGCTCGCACTCACCGCCGACCAGCTCGTGCGCCTCGTGACATAACCAGTGCACCGCCGGCAACGCCCTGAGGCGCCCGACGGGCGTCAGTCACCCACGGGTGTCCCAACGCGCGGTCGAGAACACGTCGAAATATCCGACTTCTACCTCCCGGCGTGCCGCCGGTTCTCCCGACAAGATATCCAGTCCACGATCCAGGGCAAATCGTGTTCACCAAGAGAGCTGAGGACTGCGCCCACCCCAATCCCCCGGGAGTTTTGCAAGCGGCTCGCCTGATTTCGTATAGTCCTATAGCCGTCGGGCGACTCAGGGGAGCGAACGCTTCGGGCATGCACCGGGAAAATCACGACCCTGATTCGTTGACCAGAGCACCGAGTTCGAGTAACCAGCGCCACGAGGAAGGAGGGAATGACTCCATGACGAAGATCAACATCTCCGTCCGGTTCTGCGTTTCTATCGCGACCGTCATTGCACTCCTGGTGCCGCTGCCCTGAGTCGCCCGATCGTAATTGGTTACCGGGTCGCGGCGGCGGATCCATGTTTTTGGATTGTACTTTTAGCGAAGATATGGCATAAGTAGTCTGTGCAACGGCAGGCTGACGCGCAGGAGACGGCCAAGCCCCCGCGGCGGGAACCGGCGGAACGACTGCGGCGCAACCTTGAGCGCGTCGAGCGCGAACGCGAACGGCTCGAGCGCGAGGTCACGCGGCTGCACAAGCGCAATAGGCGGCTGGAAGACGAGAATGCGCGGCTGAAGCGGGAGCTGGACGCGGCGCGTCGGGCCGGTTGCCGCCAAGCGGCGCCGTTTGCGAAACGGCTCAGCGGTGCGCCGAAGCGGCCGGGCCGGCGAGCCGGCGCCGCGTATGGTGTGGCGTCGCGTCGCCGGGCGCCAGTGCGGGTCGATGAACGGCATCACGTTCCCCTGCCGCCGGCCTGCCCGGACTGCGGCGGGGTGCTGCGACCGACGGGTGTGGCCACCCAGGTGCAGGAAGAGCTGCCGGTCCCGCGCGTGGTCGTCCGCCAGTTCGAGGTGGCGATTGGCGCCTGCCGGGCGTCCTGGCGCCGGGTGCAAGGCCGGCATCGGTTGCAGAGTTCCGATGCGCTCGGGGCGGCCGGGGTGCAACTCGGCCCGCAGATGGTGGCCTGGGCGGTCATCCTCAACAAGTAATTGGGGTTGTCGTTCGGCAAGGTGGCAACCTTGCTGCGACAGCACTACGGCATCACCGTCAGCCGCAGCGGACTGGTCCGCGCCGTCGACCGGGCCAGCCGGCACGCGCAGCCGACCTATGCGGCCCTGCGGCACCAGGTCCGCCACAGTCCCGTCGTCACGCCCGACGAAACCGGCTGGAAGGTCGCCGGCCGGCTCAACTGGCTGTGGGTCGTGGCAACCCCCCAGACGACCGTCTACCAGATCCAGCCCGGCCGCGGTTATCCGGAGGCCGCCAACCTGCTCGGCAAGGACTTCGCCGGCGTGATCGTCCGCGACGGCTGGGCCCCGTATCGCCGGTTCACCGCCGCTACCCATCAGAGCTGTCTGGCGCACCTCTTACGCCGGGCAAAGACGCTGCGAACCGATCATCCGTACAGTCACGTCGTCGTCGAGATCCAGACCGCGTTGCAACAGGCCCTCGGCCTGCGCGACCAGCTCCGCGCCGGCACACGCTCACCTGCCGGCAGCGACCAAACCCTCGCAGCGTTGGCCGCCCGCCTCGCCGAACGCATCGCCCATCCCGGGCCACTCGCCGACGTTCGACGCTTCGCCAACCACCTCGGCACCGAATGGACTGCGCTGTTCAGCTTCCTGCGCAACCCCGCCATCGACGCCACCAACTGGCGCGCTGAGCAGGCCATCCGCCCCGCTGTCGTCACCCGCAAAGTTTGCGGCGGCAATCGCTCCTGGCGGGGCGCAGTGGCCATGATCCGATTCAGTGGACGGTTTCGTTGAGTTGATCGTTCCTCGGTGTCTGTTCTTTTCTCATTGAAAAAGACAACGGGTGTGGAGCCTGTGGGAAACCGCGTCCTTGGCGGTTTTCCATAGGATCCACGCCCTCTTCGTTTGCGCGTCGTTCGAATGCCGCTGGACTGATCTGGCCAAGCGTCGAGTGCCGGCGCCGTTGGTTATAGAACACTTCGATGTAGTCGAACAACTCCATCTTTGCGTCTCCGTACGTGTGGAACCGATCGGCGAGCTCACTCTTCACGGTGGAGAAGAAGCTCTCCATGACGGCGTTGTCGTGGCAGTTGCCCCGGCGGCTCATGCTGCAGACGATCCCGCGCGCATCCAGGAGCGCCTGGTAGTCCGCGCTCGCGTACGTGCAGCCTTGGTCGGAGTGGTGCAATAGGCCGATCTCCGGGCACCGTCGTTTCAGCGCCATCTCCAGCGCCTTGATGGTCAGGTGGCGATCGTTGACGGCGCTCACGGCCCAGCCGACCGCGAATCGCGAGAACAGGTCGAGGACGACGGCGAGATAGAGCTTGCCGCTCGAGCCGATGACAAACTCGGTCGTGTCCCCGACCCAGCGCTGATTCGGTGCGGCGGCGTCGAACTGCCGGTCGAGGAGATTCGCGGCCACCGGCTGGTCGTGATCGCTCATCGTGGTCAACGTGAACCGTTTGCGGGTGCGCGCCTTCAGGCCGCCTTCCTGCATCAACCGGATCACGCGCTTCCGGCTGACCTGCTCGTCTTGCTCGATCAGATCCTCGTGAATACGGGGACTGCCGTACCGCTGCTTGCTCTCGGCAAATGACGCCTGGACCAGCACCTTCAGGCGGCGGTCCTCCCGCTCGTGCGTCGATTCCGGGCGCTGCTGCCAGGCGTAGAAGCCACTCGGTGTGACGCCCAGCCAGCGACACAGTTGCGTGAGCGGATAGCTGGCCTTCTCCGTCTGGATCCACGCGAATTTCACAGGTGGTCCCTCGCGAAGAAGGCCGCCGCTTTTTTTAGGACGTCGCGCTCCATGCGCAGCTCGCGCACTTCCTTGCGCAGCCGCGCCAGCTCCTCACGCTCCGCCGTCGTCAGGCCCGTCTTGCCCTTCGTCCGATCCGCGCGGGCCTGCTCGACCCAGTTGCGCAGCGACGACTCCGTCAAGCCCAGATCGCGCGCCGCGGACGCGACCGTCTTGCCCTCATCGAGGACCAGTCGTACCGCCCCCGTCTTGTAGTCATCCGTGAAGCTCCGCCGCGTCCGCCTGCCCTGCGTGTCCGTCATGGTCGACATCGTATTCCCCTCTCGGAAGATGTCCACCAAACCGGATCAAGCCGACAGACGCCCAGCAAATCCTCACCTCCCTCATCCGCACCGCCACACAGCGCCGGCTTGACCCCCATGCCGTGATCGCCGACCTCCTGTGCACGCCCGTCCCCACCGTCGCACCTGACCTGCAAGGCCCGGCACCATAGAATCCACACCCGGTAACCTATTACGCCCGATCTAACTCCCTTCGGCCGCCCGGCACCCGTCCCCCGGGGCGGCCGGGGTCGAGGGTTTGCCGGCTAGCCGGCCGCGGAAACCTCACTGTATGCGCTTCTCGTAGACCTTCAAGTCGGATCTGGCGCACCACCGAATCTTTACGGTTCCGTCGTGCGCCAGCTCAACATGAACCCCGCCGAGCGGCTCGTGCCCGCGTTCGATCTCGGCTTGGCCGTGACCGATTCGACAACTTCAGGAATAATCCGGGCTAAACTCCATGAACGCTCTGGAGGTGCTCTGCATGTGTCGACGTCGCGTTGGTATTCGCCGATTCCCGGTTCTCGCCGCGACGCTGCTGTCGATCGCCGGTTGCGGCGGTGACAGCCCGACGGCGCCCAGTGTCGGATTGGTGGTTCCGTTCAGCACGCGGGATCTAGTGGTCGGCACCGGCCCGGAGGCGATGAATGGCGACATGCTCAGGGTCAGATACACCGGCTGGCTGTACGACCGGAACGCGGCCGAGAACAAGGGGACGCAATTCGATTCCGGGACCATTGAGTTCGTTCTCGGCGCCGGCCGGGTCATCCAGGGCTGGGACCGCGGCCTCCTTGGCGTGCGGGTCGGCGGCCGCCGAATCATCGTCACCCCGCCCGAACTCGCTTACGGTGCCGCCGGCAGTCCGCCGCGAATTCCGGGCAATGCCACGCTCCTCTTCGAAGTGGAGCTCCTCGGCATCTCCTAGGTTCTCGCAAGTCAACCCGGCGGCGGCCGTGGTGAGCGTCTCGGCTACGCGATGTAGCCGTCATCGTCCACACCGATGTGCAGCTTCCGCCAGCCGCCGCGCTCGTGCGCCTTCCGGTGCTTACGCGAGCACCACTCGCCGGCACCGTAGATCTTCAGCCCTGTCGAGTTGACGATCAGGTGAATCGGCCTGCCGTCTGCACGTCGCAGGGCCGGGACCAGAACCTCTCGGTTGCGCCGGGAGAGCGTCGTGCGGTCTGGGGTGTTCAGGTCCAGGCCATCAGCCGGAGCAACGACGCGACGAAGCCCTCGGTCTGCCGAAGGGGCAGGTGGAAGAGCATGCGCAGGGTCAGCGCCGGTGCTGTCAAGTTGACGAAAAGCTCGTCGATCGACCCCCAAGATACTGGGCTCGAGCCAGCCGTGAACCCGCCATGCTGGGGATCAGAAACGGCCGTCAGCCTCAACTTGACAATACCCTTCGGGGACAATGCCACCAGTGAAACAACGACCACGGTCCCGCCTCCACCGCCATTATGCAGCCGCCTGCTCCCGACGACGACGCTCCTATTTCATCGCGTCGGGGTGACCGGGCGTGGCGCGGCCATGAATGTTTTGGGGGTCTGGGGGGCTGTGCCCCCGCGCGCAGGATGTGAATGCCTCTTCGGCCGACAGCGCGTCCGGCGGTGGAATCGATGTACCGCTTCGTGCTGTGGCTGGTGCCGACGGTGGAGAAGTTCCTGCGGCGGCAGAAGTTCCTGCTGGGCGACCGGCTGCAGATGAGCCGGCGGCGCGCGGGTAGAGGGCGGCGACGTCACGGCCGGGGCCCGTCGTGGTCCGCAAGGGCGACGGGCTCCGGGCCGCCCATTTTGCGCGCAGCGGCCGCCGTTGACGGCTCTCTGGTTCCTTCGCCTTTTCTAACCGTCCCAGAACCCGCTTTATGCACTACCCAGCCCCCGCCAGCCCGGCCTTGCATCCTGAACGACCGTTCACTAACCTGTCGCAGCCAGATGCCCGCCGACAAGCCTCCCATCCTCAAGGCCCAGCAAGGGTTCGCCCGGTAGCGCCGTGCCCGCCAAGCCGCGCTGGCTGCTCGCCATCCCCGACGCCATCCGCCAGCTCGAAAAGCTCGACCAAGACCTCCTCACCCGCCGCGATATGGAAAGGCTCTTCGGCGTCTCGAAGGTCCGCGCCGTCGCCCTGATGACGGCCTTCGGCGCCGGCCGGACCGGGCACCTGCTGACCCTCCCGCGCGCCGAGCTCCTGCGCCAGCTCCGAAGCCGCCGCAAACGGGCCGCCTTCCGCGGCGAGCAGACGCGCCGCGAACGGGTCGTCACCGAGATCCGCAAGGCCCGGCTCACCGGGATCCGGGTGGCCGTGCCCGTCGAGGCGCTCGACGCGCGCCTGTCGGGCCTCCCCGCGGGCGTGTCGGTCGAGCCCGGGCGGATCGAGGTGCGCTTCAGCGGGGCGAAGGACGCCGTCGGGCGGCTCTTCGCGCTCGCCCAGGCGCTGACGAACGACTACGAGCAGTTCGAGGCGCTCGTCGAAGGGGAGACGCCGGGAGCGGCGGGGGAGAGGTGAGGCAGTGAACGAAGACCTGGTGCGGGTCGAGCCGCCGGACGCCCTGCGCCCGGTGCGCGCGGCGTCGGCCGAGCTGCTCGCGTTGCCGCGGCTGATCGTCGACGCGGGGCCCGTGGCGGTGGGGAAGTTCCTCGAGTTCTTCGCCGCGCGGATCGCCAACCGACGGACGCGGGCGGCGTACGGGCTGGCCGTGGGGCAGTTCCTGGCCTGGTGCGAGGCCCGGGGCCTGGCGCTCGCGGCGGTCTCGCCGCTGCACGTGGCGGCCTACATCCGGACCCACCCCGGGTCGGCGCCGACGGTCAAGCAGCACTTGGCCGCCATCCGCATGCTCGGCGACTGGCTCGTCGTCAGCCCGGTCCTCCCGGTGAACCCGGCGGCGGCCGTGCGGGGGGCCAAGCACGTCGTCACGAAGGGCGCGACGCCGGTGCTCTCGCCGGCCGAGGCCCGCCGGCTCCTCGAGGCGATCGACACGGGCACGCTCGCGGGCCGGCGCGACCGGGCGCTTGACAACCATTGACGCATCACGGCCGGAGCCCTTTGGCTCCTTTCCGGTACTGGGTCATGGCCGGCACGAGATCGCTGGCCCAGCGGAAGCGAGAGCCTCTCTCGCATGTCGCCAGCCGTGGCTCAACCGCAGAGCGTCATTCTTCCGACATCGCCACAGTGGTTCGGAGTAGGCTGGCGACGTCCAGAGACCGGTGCGGGGTGTCAAATCTGGCATGAAGAAACCGTCCCTCAGCTCTCACGGCATCGCACGCGTCCGCGCGCTCTTAGACCATGCTGCCTGTCCCACGGCATTCCCCGTCGTACGCACGCGCTTCCTCGGCAACATCGCGACGCCCCGGCTTGACGCATCGCCCGTCCAGACGGTCACCAGCTTGTGGGGAGGTCAGCTGCCGACGTTCGACACGGCGGCGGCGGCCAAAGAACTATTCGACGCGCTCATGGGCCTCTGGAACGCACTGGCAACCCATCAATCGGAAAGCACGCCGTTTCGGTTGACGCGCATAGCCACCCAGGCGGAGCCAGAGGACTTCTGTGCCAGATCCGTATCGACGAACTGGAAGGCTTCATCGACGGCCTGTTCGGTGACGAGGAGGCCATCGAGCTCCCCGAACGGGCCCACGAGGCACTGGATAATCTCCCCGAACGGGACGGGAGATCAACGCCATGCTGCACGGCATCGTCGAGCTCCTGGGCCGCCAGCCAGCACCGCCGACGTCGGCAGACGACGTGACGGTGACCCTCAGGAACGTGCGGGAACTCTCACGCATTGCGGAGCAGGATTTGCATGCGGTTGTCCTGGGCTGCACCCGAGCCCGCCAACACCGGCTGGCGACGAGTACGGTGACCAAGCCGACGATTCATTGAGTGCTCGGCGCGGACGTGTGAGAACGGCGGAGCAAAAACAGACCACAGCGCGGCGGTGTGAAGCTGCCTGCGGGCGGCGGAAAACCAGACCGCTCGAGTGGTCCACCGAGCATGCCGACGGTGTTCTGTGGAACACAGGAGGGATGTATCGAGTGGAGTTCTATGCGGCGGTGCGGCGCAGCGTCTATGTGGAGGGATTGAGCGAGCGGGCGGCGGCCCGGCGCTTCGGGCTGGCCCGGGAGACGGTGCGCAAGATGCTGCGCTACCGCCTGCCGCCCGGGTATCGTCGGGCGAAACCGATCCGGTGTCCGAAACTGGACGCCTTCACCGGGGTCATCGATCAAATTCTCACCGACGATCAGCAGCGCCCGAAGAAACAACGGCACACGGCCAAGCGCATCTGGGAGCGCTTATGCGTGTACCGCACCCGGTTTCTTGGACACACGTTTACGCTACGCGGCTTGACGCAGCTCGTGTTCATGGCGCGCTTCGAGCGGCGTGCGATACGCCAGCTTCTCGAGGCGCCAGCACTGATTGTAGCGTTCGACGAACCTGGCGACGGCGGCGCGCACGTCGGCCAAGTTTCGAAAGACCCGGCCGTAGACTGCTTGCTCCTTGAGCGTGCGATTCCAGCGCTCGACGACCCCGTTGGTTTCCGGCTCTTCGAGGAAGCCGAAGCTGGGGTGGATGCCCCAGTACCGAAGCTGGTTGAGGAAGTGGTCCGACAGATACTGGCTGCCGTGGTCCATCCGCAGCGCCAGCCCGCGGGCCACGTCCGCCTCGACCGAACCGTAGAGTCGCCGGAGCCCTTGCGCGACCGGCTCGAGGGCCGCGAAACGGCTCCCCACCTTGCACACGTGCCAGCCCACGCACTCGGCGTTCCAGTGGTCCACCGCCGCGAAGGTCCAGACCCAGCCGTCGTCGGCCGTGAACACCCGCACGCCGTCGGTACCCCACATGACGTTGGGCGCCGAGGTGACAATCGTGCCGTCGTGCGCCCTCGAGTCAGCCTGCCGCCCGCGGTGGGGCGAGAGCAACCCCTTCGCGCGCATCACGCGCAACACTCGCGTCCGCGAGACCCACACCCCGTCGAGGATCCGCAGCCGCGCGTGGACCTTGCGATGGCCCTCGCCCCGGAACGGGGAGCGGGCCAGGTCGCTACGAATGGCCGCCAGCAACTGCGCATCCGACAGCGCGGGCGTCGGCCCGCGGCGCCCCAGGCCAGCACCCCGCGCTGGGCGCTGCAAACGAGCCCGCCGCGCGTAGAGCGCCGAGCGCGACCGTTCCCACAGTCGACACACCCGCTCGAGACCATAGCGCCGCCCCGTCGTCGCGGAGGTTGTTGCGCTCATCGTCGCGACCTCCGCGTCGCCAAAGGGAGGCGACGCTCCGCTCCACGGGCACGCTCCCGCAACAGCTCGTTCTCCATCGACAGCTCGCCAATGTGTCGCTTGGCAGCATCCAACTCGGCGGCCAGTGGCTCACCGGCCTGCGCCTTCAGACCGAGCTCGAGACCGGCCAGCGCCCGGGCCTTCCACGCCTCCAGGCGATAGACTTCCACCCCGACTTCTCGCGAGACCGCATCCAGCGACTCGCCGCGCAGCAGCCGCAACACCACGTCCCGTTTCCGGCTTGCGCTCCACCGCTGGCCGAGCGCCAAGGCCCCCACCTCCGGACTCCGGTCGCCCTCCGGGCTCCCTCCGTCCGCGCCGACGCGGTTCCCTTCACCCGTCTCGACCGAGCCATGCCCCCTACCTCCTGTGACATCGGATTCTCCCTTAATCCGTGTCCAAGAAAACTGGGGGCGCCTCAGGAGCGCTTATGCGTCGAGCACGCCTTCACGGGCGGCCACACGATTGTCAAAGACTACGTGCGCAGGCAGAAGCTGGGCGGGCAAGAGATGTTCGTGCCGCTCGCGCATCCGCCGGGCGACGCCCAGGCCGACTTCGGCGAAGCCCTGGTGGTCATCGACGGCGTCGAATGCAAGGCGCACTACTTGGTCGTGGATCTGCCGCACAGCGACGACGCGTTCGTGCAGGCGTTTCCGGCCGAGACGACGGAGGCGTTTTGCGAAGGACACAACGCCGCGTTCCGCTACTTCGGCGGCGTGCCGCGTGGCATCGTCTACGACAACACCACGCTGGCGGTGGCGAAGATTCTCGGGGACGGCACGCGGCAGCGAACGCAGAGCTTCAGCGAGCTCCACTCGCACTACTTGTTCGACGATCGCTTCGGACGGCCGGGGAAGGGCAACGACAAAGGCAAGGTGGAAGGGCTGGTCGGCTACGCCCGCCGCAACTTCTTCGTGCCGGTCCCGCGCGTCGCGAGTTGGGACGCGTTGAACGCTGACTTGGCGCGCCAGTGCCGCGCGCGGCGCGGGCAGCGGTTACGGCGGCACACCGAGACGATCGGGGAGCGCTTCGCGCGCGACCGCGCCGCGTTGTTGCCGTTGCCGCCGGTCCCGTATGAAGCCTGCGACACGCGCCCGACGCGGGTCACGTCGTTGTCGCTGGTGCGCTACCGCCGCAACGACTACTCGGTGCCAACCGCCTACGGCCACCGCGACGTGGTGGTGAAGGGCTACGTGGACGTCGTCGTGATCGTCTGCGGGAGTGAGGAGATCGCCCGTCATCGTCGCAGCTACGGGCGTGAGGAGTTGATCTTCGATCCGCTGCACTACTTGGCCTTGTTGGAGCGCAAGACGGGCGCGCTCGATCAAGCGGCGCCGCTGACCGGGTGGGCGCTGCCAGACGAGTTTCTCCGGCTGCGGCGGCTCTTGGAGACCCGGCTGGGCAAAGCCGGGACCCGCGAGTATGTGCAGGTCTTGCGGCTCCTCGCGGACTTTCGGCTGGCCCACGTCCGCGGCGCTATCGAGGACGCCCTGCGACTGGGCGCGATCGGGTTCGACGCCGTCAAGCATCTCGTTCTGTGCCGCCTCGACCACCGGCCGCCCCGCCTCGACCTGGCGCAGTATCCGCATCTCCCGGCCCCGCGGGTGACGACGACCATGGCGGCCGACTACTTGATGCTGCTGGGGGCAGGGGCCGAGTGATGGCCAAGTCGACCCTGCTGCTCGACGCCCATCTCAAGGCCCTCCGCTTGCCGACCTTCCTGCGCGAGTACGACAAGGTGGCGCGGCACTGCGCGCAGGAAGGGCTGGACTGTCCACGCTACCTGTTCCGCCTCTGCGAGCTGGAGCTGCTCGACCGCGAGCAGCGCGCCATCGAACGCCGCATCAAGGCCGC
Source organism: Vicinamibacterales bacterium (assembly GCA_965217045.1). Lineage (GTDB taxonomy): Bacteria > Acidobacteriota > Vicinamibacteria > Vicinamibacterales > UBA8438 > JAAXGX01. The sequence continues at coordinate 407,714 of OZ244229.1, forward strand.
CAAGTTCCCGGTCGTGAAGAGTCTCGAGACCTTCGCGTTCCGCGCGATCCCGTCGTTGAACAAACGGCTCGTGCTCGAGCTGACCCGCGCGGAGTATCTCGACCGGCGAGAGAACGTCTTGGCGTTGGGCAACTCGGGCACAGGCAAGACGCATCTGGCGCTGGCCTTGGGGTTGGCCGCCTGTCAGAAAAGCTAACGGGTGCGCTTCACCACCGCCGCCGCGCTGGTGAACGAGCTGCTCGAAGCTCGCGATGACAAGCGCCTGCTCCGCTTCCAGAAACAGTTGGCCAAGCAGGATTTGTTGATCGTGGACGAGCTCGGCTACGTGCCGTTGTCGAAGACCGGCGCCGAGCTGCTGTTCGAGATCTTCTCCCAGCGCTACGAGCAAGCGTCGACGCTGGTGACCTCGAATCTGCCCTTCAACGAATGGACCGAGATCTTTGGCTCTGAACGGCTCACCGGCGCGCTGCTCGACCGGCTGACCCATCACGTCCACATCCTCGAGCTGAACGGCGACAGCTATCGCCTCGCACACAGCAAGCACGCTCGCAAAGACGCTGCCGCCCCGGCGTCCTGACCCCTCCCCCTGCAACGCCGCTGGCTGTGCAGCCGGGCCTCCACTGCGTCCGGGCCCGCCCCGGGGGCGTGCCCGGACTCCGCTTCAGCCCACCCGCACAGCCACCTTCAAACACGCCACCGGGCGGCCGGATGGTCTAATTTTCCTCCGCCACTCTGGTCTGGTTTTGGTCCGCCCTTGACACCCGCCACCCCGCGTGGACGCCTACTCGCGTCCAGGTGTGCCTTTTCTCAGGGTTCCAGGCATCGAGGAGCGCGTCGATGCCGTTGCTGTCGAGCGGCTGACCCCAAGCCGGCCAGCGGAAGCGTTGCGGATCGCGACTTCCCGAGGTATTCGTTTAGCGGGTGATTCCTCAACAAATACGGGCATAAATAGCAGAAATGGGTTGGGGACTCTTGAAGTTCCGAACGGCAACGGAGCTGTGAGCTGCATCGGTTCTATTGGTGCTTCACCCCTGCGCGTGACGATACCTGCCTGGGTCGGTCGCAGTTGAAGCGACCGTCTCGGGGTTGCCGATCTTCACGTCTCGCGAGGGAGCGATGCTCGCCCACCCTCAGGCGGGCGGCGGGGGGAGCCCGAAGGCGTCGGGGACGACGGGACCGGTGGCGCGCAACATCGTGGCGATCAGCGGAGGTAGATCGAGGTCGCGTTGGCGGGCGGTGCGCACGACGCTGGCGAGCACCTGCTGGGTGTCGGCGCCGTGGCGGGTGCGGTTGCCACCGCAGACCTTTCGGATAACGACGGCGGGACGGATGGCCTGTTCGGCGCGCCAGTTGGTGGCGTCGATCGACAGGTCCCACAAGAAGAGAAACACGGCAGCGAATTCGGTGGCCAGATGCCGGGCAAAGCGCTCGGCGTCGTCCAGCGGTGGCGGTGCGTCAATGAGCCGACCGAGCCGGGCTACGAGTCGGCCGCGGATCGATGCCAGACCGCAACCGTGCTCGCTCAGCTCGCCGGCAGTGCAGCGGTCACGCACGGCAAGGCCCGTCTGCAAGACCGCTTGCACCTGCCCGGCCCAGAGACTGTCCGGATGATCTTCCTGCAGTTCCTTGCATCGTCGGAGCAGGTGATTCAGACAGGATTGGTGCAGCGCGGCTCGGTAGCAGCGATACGACACCCACCCGTCGCGCACGAGCACCCCGGCGAAGTCGGCCCCCAGAACCGTGGTGGCATCGTCGAACCCGCGGCCGGGGCAAATGGCGTAGACCGTCGTCTCCGGGGTGACGAAGGCCCACAGCCAGTGGCTGATGGCACCGACGCGCCACCCGGTTTCATCCGGTGTGACCGTGGGCGAGTTGCGGACCTGCTCGCACAGCGCCGTGTAGGTCGGCGCGGCGTCGCGGGCCGTGCGGTGCAGCAGGTGGGCGAGGCCGCCCGGTGTCACGTGTAAGCCGAACGTGGTCCGCAGCACATGGGCGACCTTCGCCAGCGGTACGCCCATCTCCGTGTGCAACTCGATGACCAGCGCGACGACGCCGGGGCCGAGCTGCGCGCCGGCCGCTCCCAGCGCATCCGAGGTCTGCAGCGCGTGGCGGCCCTGCACGCGCCGCCGACACTGTGAGCAGCGGCCCACTTCGATGTCGAAGCGGCGCACGATCGGGCGCACTTCGGGGATTTCTTCCTGATACTGCGACGCCACGTGGGTCACTTCGACCGACCCGCCGCAGTCGGGACACGCCGTCGGCACCGGCGCTTCCAGGGTCTGGTCAACCCGTGCCGGGCGCGGGCGGCACGCCTTCCGACCATACTGCGTACCAGCCCGTCGACCGGGACGCCGGCCGCGTCCTTGCGGTCGGTCCTTGGCGAAGGGGGCGGCTTGTCGGAACCCCGCCCGGCGCGCGGCGGCCAACTGCCCCCTCAGTTGCTCGATCTCCCGCTTCTGACGCTCGATCTGGCCTTGCAGGCCGTCGATCTGACGCTGCTGGCGACCGTTCTCGCGTTGCTGGTTCTTGGTGTCGCGCTCGCGCCGCGTCAACTCCGTGCGGAGCCGTTCGACCTCGGCCTGCAGGTTCTCGTGCGAATTGCGGTCCCCGACCTTCACGCCAAGGTTATGCGACAGTTCCGAAATTTGTACAAGTCAAAACTTTGACACCTGCCCCGGAACCCGCTAAATGAAGACTTCCCGAGGTCTTCTGCCATCCCCGCTGCCTCTCTCGCGTGTCGGCAAAGCGGTCGAGCTGTCGGTCGGCCCCGCGACCCCGTACAGGCAGGAGGGCAAGACCAAAGAACGCGAGCACCTCGACGACGGGATCGATCCAGATCGAGGTCTCGTCGGCCTGCGAGCCGAGCCTGGTCTGGTCGAATCCCAATCCGTTGTCCTTTACCCGGCCGGCCCGGCCTGTGAGCGAATCCCGGATCCGCCCGACCGCGGGTTCCACGTGTCCGTGGACCTTCATCAGCCGATGATGCAGCCACTTGATCGTCCCCGGACCTGCGGGATCGAAAGGTGCATGCGCGACCTCGCCGTGCTCGTCGACACACAGGTCGGTCATCGTTGACGACAGCGTCCAGGAATACGGGTGGCCCCGCGCAGCTCGGGCTCGCTCAACGAACGCCCCCACCGGCACCTTCCGTTGGATACCGCTGGTGCCCATCCAGTCTTCGGCGATCGGCAGGCCAGACAGTAGGGCCGCGTCCGGCCATGACTCGACGAGGGCGGCCACCGGATCGACCTCCGAGGCCGAGAGCATCGCCAGGGGCGCGCCGTCCGTCGTCCAGTGCAGTTGGACTCGGGCATCCAGGACCGTGGCCCCCACGGCCGCGAGCCAGCCGTTGATCCAGGCGCCGGGCAACCCGGGACAGGTCACCTGGGTCATGGCTGCGCGTCCAGCGCCACATCCGCTCCGGCAGAGACCGCGTGGTCCGAGCGAATCACGATTACTTCAAGCAGGGCCAGCCCCCACGGTCCGAAATGCTCACTGAGCCGCCTGAAGCGGGCCGGCTGTGCCCAGTCGATGATGCCGAGGTCTGCGGGTGCCTTGACGGACACGCCTGCCACCACCTCGGACACAGCTTCGGGCGTGCCGTCGGAGACCGGCGGGACGAGCGGGCGGCCCTTGCCGTGGTGGCTGATCACCAAGTGGAGTAGCAGGTCCCGCTGGACGGGTTCACCCCAGTCGGGGTTCTGTTCCAGCCAGGCGCGCACCAGTCGAGCCGACAAGTCTTCGTGGCGACCCCCCGGGGGCCAGCCGGCCGCGGCGCGCATCGCCTCCCACCGGTGGCGCGGCGCGTGCGACTTCGCCACGAGCACGTCCCGTTCTGCCTCGGGATCGAGCCATCGCTGGAAGCGCCGGTCGGCCTTCCCGATGTCGTGCAGCCTGCCGGCACGCTCCACCACGTCAGCCAGAGCGGGCGGCAGGCCGATGCGGCGGGTGAGAGCCCGTGCCCGTGCCGCTACCGCCTGCCCGTGCCGATCCAGGTCGACTGCGTCAGCTCCGAGCGATGTTTCGTCGAAGTCGCCGCTGAGCGGTTCCGGGGCTGGCATCCTGACCCGCAAGCGGGGCACTTCCCCGCGGGCCTCCACGATCTGCGGGGTCAGCGTCCCGGTGAAGGCGGCCCACTCCGCATGGTCCCAACCGGATGGGGGTGCCGCGGCCTTGACTGCACTCAGGATCTCCTTCGTCGCTTCAGTCCGCGCTGCCGGGTCGATGTCCTCGTTGTCGTTGGCGATCCCCAACGCCGTCTGGATGAGCCCGCCGACGGCAACACCACACAGCCGGGTACTGTCAAGTTGACGAAAAGCTCGTCGCTCGACCCCCAAGATACTGGGCTCGAGCCAGCCGTGAACCCGCCATGCTGGGGATCAGAAACGGCCGTCAGCCTCAACTTGACAATACCCTCAACTTGACAATACCCTCCGTCGGGACACACGTGCCGTCTTGTTTTGGGGCACCACGACGGTCGCGCCCCGTGCCGTGGCCGTAGCGTAGAACGCGATCGTGTCGTAGGCTGGCGTCGAGCAGCTCTTCGGCGTCTCGAAGGTCCGCGCCGCCGTCCTTGCGACGCACTCGACGCGCTCGGAGGAGGCGACGCCTCCCCCCGGACCCGTGATCCGGACGCGACCGCCCGGCCGCGCGTTACCATTATCGTGAAGGATTCCCTCGCCCAGATCGCCCCGTCGGAGACCGCGATCGGCCCGCCGAAGCGCGACCGCGCGCCGCCTGGTCGACGCCTCGGTCAGCGCTAACACTCGCCGCGCCTACGCCGGCGCCCTCAGCCAGTTCGACGCCTGGCTCGACGGTCGGCAGCTCGATGACGCGGCCCTGGCCGCCTACCTCGCTGAGCTCCACGAGGCCGGCCGCGCCTCGAGTAGCGCCGCGATGGCGGTGGCCGCGGCCTGCTTCCGCGCGAAGCTCGCCGACCAGCCGCACCCGGCCGGCGAGAGGACCGGCCGGGTGCTCGCCGGCTACCGCCGGACGTCCGCCGACCGTGGCCGCGGCCGGGCCAGCCCGTTCAGCGCCGCGGACCTGGCGGCCGTGTTCGCCACCTGCCACCGGCCGCGCCGGCGCGGCCGCGGCGTCGAGTCCGACTAGGTTGCCGCCGAGCGCGGTCGCCTCGATGCCGTGATCGCGGGATTGCCGACTCGAGTCGAGCGCGGCGACGTGACCGCTGAGCACGACGGCGCCACTCAACCGGGGACCATGCGCTGCGGGTGACCAGCAGGTAGCGCGCCCATGACAACCAGAGGCCGCTGCCGTCCGGCAGCGGGATCAGCGTCCAGGCGCTCGCCCGGGGGAGCCTGAACGGCCCCCTTGGACGGCATGACGGACGTCGATCAAGGATTTAGAGCGCCCGCTCCCTGTCAGCCAGGGGACCATGCGCTACGGGTGACCAGCTGGAACTGCTCACGCGGCGCCGACGTGTCACGCCGCGGGCGCCAAGGACCTATCATCCGCATATGAGTAACGGCGACCTGCACTGGATCGCGAACTACATCTGGGGGATCGCCGACGACGTCCTCCGAGACCTCTACGTCCGCGGCAAGTACCGCGACGTCATCCTGCCGATGATCGTGCTGCGCCGGCTGGACGCGGTGCTCGAGGACAGCAAGCGCAACGTGCTCGAGATGAAGACGGTGCTGGATCAGGCCGGCCTCATCCAGCAGGACTCGGCCCTGCGGCAGGCGGCGGGACAGGCCTTCTACAACACCTCGAAGTTCACTCTGCGCGATCTGCGAGCCCGGGCCAGCAGACAGCAGCTCAAGGCCGACTTCGAGGCCTATCTCGACGGCTTCTCCCCCAACGTCCAGGACATCCTCGAGAACTTCGAGTTCCGTAATCAGATCCCGCGGCTCTCGAAGGCCGACGCCCTGGGCACACTGATCGAGAAGCTCACCTCGCCCGACGTCAACCTCAGCCCTGCCCCGGTGAAGAACGCCGACGGCTCCGTCCGGCATCCGGGCCTCGACAACCACGGCATGGGCTCGATCTTCGAGGAGCTGGTCCGGCGCTTCAACGAGGAGAACAACGAGGAGGCGGGCGAGCACTGGACGCCGCGCGACGCGGTGCGCCTGATGGCGAAGCTCGTCTTCCTGCCCGTCGCCGACGAGATCAAGTCCGGCACCTACCTGCTCTACGACGGCGCCTGCGGCACCGGCGGCATGCTGACGGTGGCCGAGGACACGCTGAGCCACCTCGCGGCCGAGCGCGGCAAGGACGTCTCCACGCACCTGTTCGGCCAGGAGATCAACGCCGAGACCTACGCCATCTGCAAGGCCGACCTGCTGGTGAAGGGCGACGGCGAGGCGGCCGACAACATCGTCGGCGGCCCGGAGCACTCCACCCTCGTCAACGACGCCTTCCCGTCCCGCGAGTTCGACTTCATGCTCTCCAACCCGCCCTACGGCAAGAGCTGGAAGACCGACCTGGAGCGCATGGGCGGCAAGAAGGAGATGCGCGACCCGCGCTTCGTCATCAAGCACGCCGGCGATCCGGAGTACTCCCTGGTCACGCGTTCCAGCGACGGCCAGATGCTCTTCCTCGCCAACAAGCTCTCGAAGATGAAGCAGGACACCCCGCTCGGCAGCCGCATCGCTGAGGTCCACAACGGCAGCTCGCTCTTCACCGGCGACGCTGGGCAGGGCGAGAGCAACATCCGCCGCTGGATCATCGAGAACGACTGGCTGGAGGCCATCGTCGCGCTACCGCTGAACATGTTCTACAACACCGGCATCGCCACCTACATCTGGGTGCTGACCAACCGCAAGCCCGAGCACCGCCGCGGCAAGGTGCAGTTGATCGACGCCACGAAGTGGTATCGGCCGCTCCGCAAGAACCTGGGCAAGAAGAACTGCGAACTCGGCGAGGACGACATCGCCCGCATCTGCGACGCGCTCCTCGCCTTCGAGGAGACCGAGCAGAGCAGGATTTTCGACAACGCCGCGTTCGGCTACTGGAAGATGACGGTGGATCGGCCCCTGCGCATCGACGGCGCCGACCCGAACCGCGTCTACAAGGCGGCCGAAATCAAGGCGCTGAGGGAGACCGGCAAGCGCAGCGAGGATGCGCCGCCGGTCCTCCGGAAGATCCACGAGCGCGGCACGGAGGCCGACCCGCTGCGCGGCCTGTTCGCGGCCAACGTCAATGGCCGGCCGGTTGTCGTGGAGTACGAGCCGGATACCGATCTGCGCGACACCGAGCAGATCCCGCTGCAGGAAGACGGTGGCATCGAGGCGTTCCTGCGGCGCGAGGTCCTGCCGTACGCGGCCGGCGCCTGGTACCAGGCGGACAGTGTGAAGGTCGGCTACGAGATCAGCTTCACGCGCCACTTCTACAAGCCGAAGCCGATGCGAACGCTGGCAGAGATTCGGGCGGATATTCTGGCGCTGGAGCAGGAGACGGAGGGGCTGCTGGCCGAGATCCTCGGCGGCGGCCAACAGCGGGAGACGACTGCATGACCGAGATCATCTTCGAAATCACCGAAGACGAAGTGGACGGCGGGTACTCGGCAAGCGCGCTCGGGCACGGTATTCACACCCAGGGCGAGTCTGTCGAGGAGATCCGTAGCAACGTCAAGGAGGCCGTCGACTGCTACTTCGATGACACCATGCCGCGACCGAAGTTGATCCGGTTGCACTTCGTGCGGGACGAAGTTCTCGTGGCATGAAGTTGCCCCGGAACGTGAGCGGCGCGACGCTGCAAGCGTCGCTCCGACGTCTGGGGTACGACACCGTGCGACAGCGAGGCTCCCACATGCAGATCACGACGCAGACCAACGGTGAACATCATGAGGTGATCCCGCTGCACACTCCGATCAGGGCGAAGACGCTGTCGAGCATCCTGAAGAGTGTTGCCCGGCACCACGAAATGATCGTCGAGGAACTTCTTCGTGAACTCGACTTGTGAACTCGGAGACGACGCGGCACGTGCACTCAAGCCGTATCCGGCCCACAAGGACTCGGGTATCGAGTGGCTGGGGCAGGTGCCAGCGCATTGGAAGCTCCGGCATCTGGGGCGGATCGGCCGACTTTTCAAGGGTGGTGGCGGCACAAAGGAGGACGAGAGAGAGGACGGCATTCCGTGCGTGCGCTACGGGGACCTGTACACGCACCACCGGTTCTTCATTACCGCAAGCAGGGCATGCGTCGCACCTGAGCTTGCGGCGACTGCCTACACGCCGATAGCCTACGCCGATGACCGTACCGGTCAGCACGTTCAACGCGGCGAACAGCGTGGTCGTGCCGTGGCGCTTGTAGTCATGGGTCATCGTGCCGTGACGGCCCGGCTTCATCGGCAGGCCCGGCTGCGTACGGTCCAGGGCTTGAATCTGGCTCTTCTCGTCCACGCACAGCACGACTGCCTTGTCCGGCGGGTTCAGGTACAACCCCACGACGTTCGACAGTTTTTCGACCGGCCCACGAAACGTTTCACCTTCAGATGCTGCTTGAACGTCGTGACGCGGTGCGGCTGCAGTCCGTGCGCGTCCCAGATACGCTGGACGGTCGAGCGGCTCACGCCGGCTGCCTTGGCCATCGAACGACAACTCCAATGTGTAGCGCCCGGCGGCGTCTCATGCAGCGTGGAATGCACGATGGCTTGCACCTGGTGCGCGGTGATCTCCGGCTTGCGGCCGCGGCCCGTGCGCACTGTCCCCACCGAGCCCAGCCCATCAGAAAGGAACCGCGCGCGCCATTTCAACACCGTCTGCCGGCTGAGCCGCCTCAATTAGAAGTTCTGTGGGACAGCAGTGGTTCAGGTACAACCCCACGACGTCGGTCAGCTTCTCGACGAACGCCGGGTCGGTCGACAGCTTGAACGTCGTGACGCGGTGCGGCTGCAGTCCGTGCGCGTCCCAGATACGCTGGACGGTCGAGCGGCTCACGCCGGCTGCCTTGGCCATCGAACGACAACTCCAATGTGTAGCGCCCGGCGGCGTCTCATGCAGCGTGGAATGCACGATGGCTTGCACCTGGTGCGCGGTGATCTCCGGCTTGCGGCCGCGGCCCGTGCGCACTGTCCCCACCGAGCCCAGCCCATCAGAAAGGAACCGCGCGCGCCATTTCAACACCGTCTGCCGGCTGACGCCGAGCGCGGTCGCGATGCGACTATTCGCCGCGCCGTCACCAGCCATCAGCAAGGCCTTGGCCCGAGTTACCACGCGATACGGAGCGATCGCAGTCTGCGCCCAGTTCGTCAGCGTGTTCTGATCGCGATGACTCAACAGCAGTGGCGACGCGGGATGGTTCATACCCGCAGGTATACAAGTCTGAGCACGAACTGTCAATCTATTTCAGTGACACACCACTAGCAGCCCGTGGTGAAAGTTCCTCGTTCCAGGGATCGACGTGATCGGTCCTGTGTCCTACACTGTCTGGCATGGCGATGGGGACAAGCCGCGGTCGAACGCGGCAAGCGACGATGTGGGTGCCCACGGCGGATCTGCCGAAGAGTGCTGGGCACCCGTTTTACGAGCGGCTGAATCGAGTGTTCGACGACGCGGGGTTCGACGCGGTCGTGGAAGCACAGTGCGCGTCGTTCTACGCGGACGGGGTCGGTCGGCCGAGTCTGGCGCCGGGCCGGTATTTCCGGCTGCTGTTGCTCGGCTACTTTGAAGGGCTGGATTCGGAACGAGCGATCGCGTGGCGCGCCGCCGACTCGCTGAGCATTCGCACGTTTCTGGACTTCGCCCTCCACGAGGCCCCGCCGGACCACTCGACGCTGTCGCGCACCCGTCGCCTGATTGACCTCGAGACCCACCAGGCAGTGTTTGCGTGGGTGTTGCAGCGACTGGCCGACGCCACGCTGGTGGTGGGGCGCACGGTTGGCATCGATGCCACGACGCTGGAAGCCAATGCGGCGATGCGGAGCATTGTGCGGCGGGATACGGGCGAGAGCTACGACGCGTTTCTGACCCGGCTGGCCGAGGCGTCCGGCCTCACGACGCCGACGCGCGCCGAGTTGGCCCGGTTCGACCGGACCCGCAAGAAGAAGGGCTCGAACGCGGACTGGACCCACCCGCACGATCCGGACGCGAAGATCGCCAAGATGAAGGACGGCCGCACGCATCTGGCGCACACCGCCGAGCATGCGGTCGACCTCGAAACAGGCGCCATCGTGGGTGTGACGGTGCAGGACGCGAGTGCGGGCGACACGACGACCTTGGTCGACACGCTCGTCACGGCCGCCGAGCAGGTCGAGGCGGTCGGCGCGCCGGGGATCGTGGAGGTGGTGGCCGACAAGGGATATCACAGCAACGAGACGATGGTCGGGTTTGCGGCCATCGGCGTGCGCAGCTACGTCTCGGAGCCGGATCGCGGCCGGCGGCACTGGAAGGGCCAGGCGGCGGCGCGGGACGCGGTGTATGCCAACCGGCGGCGGATCCGCGGCGCGCGTGGGAAACGGCTGCTGCGGCAGCGGGGCGAGCTACTGGAACGGCCCAACGCGCATCTCTACGAGACCGGCAGGATGCGCCGCGTCCATCTGCGCGGGCATCCCAACATCCTGAAACGGCTGCTCGTCCAGGTCTGCGGCGTCAATCTCGGGTTGCTCATGCGGCACCTGACGGGCGTGGGCACGCCGCGGAGCCTCCAGGGCCGCGCGTCGGCGCTGGTGGAGGCGCTGATCGGCCTCCTGAGCGAGTGCTGGGGGCGTGTGCGGCGCTTCTGGGCCCCGGAGCGCCATGATCGGCCCGATTCGTCGTGGGATGGTCCGGCGACACGCCAATACGGACACGCGATTCTCGATTGACAATCAGCCCCTTCTGCCACGGGCTGCTAGGAGTCTGCGCCGCAGGAGATGCCTCGGCGTGAAGTGGGTCGTCGGCCCATGCTCTGACTTATCGTGTCGGAGCAGCTTCGGCGGTCGTCCGACGAGGTAGTTCCTCGGCAGATGGCGAGATCCGGCGTTGACGGGCCCCTTGGTCCGCCAGAGACCGTGATGCGCGCCGATCGGTCGCCATCGCGAGCCTCGTTGCCGCGTGTCACGCCGCGATCAGGGCGTGCAGGCGCTTGGCGTTCAACGCCAGGCACACCAAGTCCCACTCGCCGCGCACCTTCGCCAGCCCCCGCAGGCTGAAGCGCCGGAATCCCAGCACCTGTTTGATCCAGCCGTGCGGAGCCTCCGACAGCCACCCCGGATGAAACCGGGTGGCGCGTCGGTGGCCTCCGCCACTGGCTGTGGGCCTGGGTCACCCCGGAGACGACGGTCTACGCCATTTGCCCCGGTCGCGGGTTCGACGATGCCGCCACGGTTCTGGGGGCCGACTTCGCCGGTGTGCTCGTGCGCGACGGGTGGGTGTCGTATCGCTGCTACCGAGCCGCGCTGCACCAATCCTGTCTGAATCACCTGCTCCGACGATGCAAGGAACTGCAGGAAGATCATCCGCACAGTCTGTGGGCCGGGCAGGTGCAAGCGGTCTTGCAGACGGGCCTTGCCGTGCGTGACCGCTGCAACGCCGGCGAGCTGAGCGAGCACGGTCTGGCATCGGTCCGCGGCCGACTCGTGGCCCGGCTCGGTCGGCTGATTGACGCACCGCCACCGCTGGACGACGCCGAGCGCTTTGCCCGGCACCTGGCCACCGAATTCGCTGCGGTGTTTCTCTTCTTGTGGGACCTGTCGATCGACGCCACCAACTGGCGCGCCGAACAGGCCATCCGTCCCGCCGTCGTTATCCGTAAGGACGCCCCTATATGTCAAGAAAGGGTGTGAACACCGCCGCGAGCGGAGTTGGATCTGAAGTGGAGCGGACAGAAAGCTCATGGATGACGGCGGGGCATCTCCCGCGGGAGGACGAGGGTTGAGGACCCGGATCGCCGATGCCAACTCGCGTCGTCACCGGCTTTCGTCCAGAGACAGGTTGTCCGTACAGCGGAGAGGTAGCCTCTGCTCCCGCCGAGTCAAGGTGAGAACGGCGGAGCAAAAACAGACCACAGCGCGGCGGTGTGAAGCTGCCTGCGGGCGGCGGAAAACCAGACCGCTCGAGTGGTCCACCGAGCATGCCGACGGTGTTCTGTGGAATACAGGAGGGATGTATCGAGTGGAGTTCTATGCGGCGGTGCGGCGCAGCGTCTATGTGGAGGGATTGAGCGAGCGGGCGGCGGCCCGGCGCTTCGGGCTGGCCCGGGAGACGGTGCGCAAGATGCTGCGCTACCGCCTGCCGCCCGGGTATCGTCGGGCGAAACCGATCCGGTGTCCGAAACTGGACGCCTTCACCGGGGTCATCGATCAAATTCTCACCGACGATCAGCAGCGCCCGAAGAAACAACGGCACACGGCCAAGCGCATCTGGGAGCGCTTATGCGTCGAGCACGCCTTCACGGGCGGCCACACGATTGTCAAAGACTACGTGCGCAGGCAGAAGCTGGGCGGGCAAGAGATGTTCGTGCCGCTCGCGCATCCGCCGGGCGACGCCCAGGCCGACTTCGGCGAAGCCCTGGTGGTCATCGACGGCGTCGAATGCAAGGCGCACTACTTGGTCGTGGATCTGCCGCACAGCGACGACGCGTTCGTGCAGGCGTTTCCGGCCGAGACGACGGAGGCGTTTTGCGAAGGACACAACGCCGCGTTCCGCTACTTCGGCGGCGTGCCGCGTGGCATCGTCTACGACAACACCACGCTGGCGGTGGCGAAGATTCTCGGGGACGGCACGCGGCAGCGAACGCAGAGCTTCAGCGAGCTCCACTCGCACTACTTGTTCGACGATCGCTTCGGACGGCCGGGGAAGGGCAACGACAAAGGCAAGGTGGAAGGGCTGGTCGGCTACGCCCGCCGCAACTTCTTCGTGCCGGTCCCGCGCGTCGCTAGTTGGGACGCGTTGAACGCTGACTTGGCGCGCCAGTGCCGCGCGCGGCGCGGGCAACGGTTACGGCGGCACACCGAGACGATCGGGGAGCGCTTCGCGCGCGACCGCGCCGCGTTGTTGCCGTTGCCGCCGGTCCCGTATGAAGCCTGCGACACGCGCCCGACGCGGGTCACGTCGTTGTCGCTGGTGCGCTACCGCCGCAACGACTACTCGGCGCCAACCGCCTACGGCCACCGCGACGTGGTGGTGAAGGGCTACGTGGACGTCGTCGTGATCGTCTGCGGGAGTGAGGAGATCGCCCGTCATCGTCGCAGCTACGGGCGTGAGGAGCTGATCTTCGATCCGCTGCACTACTTGGCCTTGCTGGAGCGCAAGACGGGCGCGCTCGATCAAGCGGCGCCGCTGACCGGGTGGGCGCTGCCAGACGAGTTTCTCCGGCTGCGGCGGCTCTTGGAGACCCGGCTGGGCAAAGCCGGGACCCGCGAGTATGTGCAGGTCTTGCGGCTCCTCGAGGACTTTCGGCTGGCCCACGTCCGCGGCGCTATCGAGGACGCCCTGCGACTGGGCGCGATCGGGTTCGACGCCGTCAAGCATCTCGTTCTGTGCCGCCTCGACCACCGGCCGCCCCGCCTCGACCTGGCGCAGTATCCGCATCTCCCGGCCCCGCGGGTGACGACGACCATGGCGGCCGACTACTTGATGCTGCTGGGGGCAGGGGCCGAGTGATGGCCAAGTCGACCCTGCTGCTCGACGCCCATCTCAAGGCCCTCCGCTTGCCGACCTTCCTGCGCGAGTACGACAAGGTGGCGCGGCACTGCGCGCAGGAAGGGCTGGACTGTCCACGCTACCTGTTCCGCCTCTGCGAGCTGGAGCTGCTCGACCGCGAGCAGCGCGCCATCGAACGCCGCATCAAGGCCGCCAAGTTCCCGGTCGTGAAGAGTCTCGAGACCTTCGCGTTCCGCGCGATCCCGTCGTTGAACAAACGGCTCGTGCTCGAGCTGACCCGCGCGGAGTATCTCGACCGGCGAGAGAACGTCTTGGCGTTGGGCAACTCCGGCACAGGCAAGACGCATCTGGCGCTGGCCTTGGGGTTGGCCGCCTGTCAGAAAAGCTATCGGGTGCGCTTCACCACCGCCGCCGCGCTGGTGAACGAGCTGCTCGAAGCTCGGGATGACAAGCGCCTGCTCCGCTTCCAGAAACAGTTGGCCAAGCAGGATTTGTTGATCGTGGACGAGCTCGGCTACGTGCCGTTGTCGAAGACCGGCGCCGAGCTGCTGTTCGAGATCTTCTCCCAGCGCTACGAGCAAGCGTCGACGCTGGTGACCTCGAATCTGCCCTTCAACGAATGGACCGAGATCTTTGGCTCTGAACGGCTCACCGGCGCGCTGCTCGACCGGCTGACCCATCACGTCCACATCCTCGAGCTGAACGGCGACAGCTATCGCCTCGCACACAGCAAGCACGCTCGCAAAGACGCTGCCGGCCCGGCGTCCTGACCCCTCCCCCTGCAACGCCGCTGGCTGTGCAGCCGGGCCTCCACTGCGTCCGGGCCCGCCCCGGGGGCGTGCCCAGACTCCGCTTCAGCCCACCCGCACAGCCACCTTCAAACACGCCACCGGGCGGCCGGATGGTCTGATTTTCCTCCGCCACTCTGGTCTGGTTTTGGTCCGCCCTTTACACTGGAGTAGCGGTGGAGACAATTCGGAGACCGCTTGGAGGTACGCGGGTTTCCCCTGCGCTTGAGGAGGAAGTTGCGGCGGAGTTTGGGAACGTGATTCGCCTACGCGCACGGTGAGGCGAAGGGCGGGGCAGAGTGCTGTGAGTTGGGGAGCAAAGCTACGAAACCGGGCATTCTGGGCGCTCGGCTTCGGTCAGTGGTCAACTTTCGGCTCGGGGGTAAGGCGGTGCCCTTGGCGGCGATTGTAGATCGCCCGGGGGAGCTGAGCTGGGTGTCGGGATGGGCCGTCGGAGATACGGCGCCCAATTGCGAATGAGCCGGCCATCGGTGGCAACCCTGGAACCGAGGGAGTGCTCCGCCGGCCCGTCATCAGGAACGATTTTGACACCGCGTATTGAGCGGCAACATCCAACCGTGATTGCCTTGGACATCCGACGCGTCTCTTTTTCCCGTCGCCGAGCCGATCGATGAGGTTGCTGCCCAATCACGAAGAGCCTACCTTTCCTACGCTCCTCTCCGTGTTGGTGTAGCCGCCGGGGACAACGGAACGCGGCGACAGGGTCGAGATTCCAGGTGGTCGTGGACGCCGTGTCCTTCGTCGGCGGACCCAATGGCGCGCGCGGATGGGGCCCCGCGGTCGCGACCGGCTCGTCCGTGGCGCGGGTCTTTGCAGCGAACCCACCCATGCTGCGGATCGGGGTCAGGGGCCGAGATCGTATCAGAAGTGCCGTGGGATTCCTGTTAGTTCCCATCCAAGATTGGGGGCATAATGACGGGACAAGTGCGTTCGCAATCGTCCCCACAGCGGCCTCGGGTGCGCATTATGAGTGGAGGGTCAGGAAGTCGAACTCCCGCGGGGCGGGCGATTGGACGTCTTTGCGTGGGAGGAACCAGAGATTACTGAGTGCCGCGGAAACTGCACGGGACCTTACGCCGGGGCTGCCACAAGTCTATTGTCATTTCCTCCAACTGAAATGAGACGCCGCTCCCTCTCGCCCCTTCGTTCCACGATTGCCCACCCTATTGGTCCAACCTCGCGGACTCCTTGCCGTATCCATTCCTCTGTAATGGCAACCTCCGTAGTCGCCAACCGGCGTCGCTGCCTCTCAAGTGAATCTGGCAAGCGTCTGAATTCCATCTTCTGCAGGTAATCGCCGCCACACCGTCGTTGTGGCCAGTCCGTGTCACCGGATCCCGGCAGCAATATCAGGTGTCCATCGAGGAAGACGGCCCAACATGACCGGGGGCGCACATAGGCGATGCATGTCATTCTCTCTCGTACGGGCACATTGAAGCGTAGTCCAACAGCTTCGATCTCTGGGGCTTCTCCTTCTGCCTGGGTGCTGAATCTGTGCCCGTACTGCGGCGACTGCGGGGTCTTGTGCATATGCGATCCCGAGCAGTGCATACACTGTAAGATAGGCAGACTTCAACAGGCCGATCTCTGGGAATTGTCGTTGTCTCCACTGGAGTTGAAATCTCTTTCCGACAAGTGTCGGCAATAGATGAGAGTCCGACCAGATATACACCTTCTGTGGGGTCGCCGGGTGCGATAGTGTTATAAGTACTGGTGCTTCGTCCGTGGTGCCGCGACGCCGTGTCGGGTCGTGTCCTTTTCGCCCCCTGTGCATTCGGTTCTTCGTGTCTTGCGGTGACGAACTCAGTCTAATGGGTGTGCGCTCTCCGTCTGTGATGATTGCACCGCTGTGCTCACCCTTTGCCGCGTCAACGATCGCATGGTCGACTGTCTGGCCTGCGCCTTCGTTACATGAACGGCACGTCAGCACCGTGGTCCAAACCGCGCCTTGTAGCGCCTTTGGCGGCACGTGCTCGATCGTGGCGGAATGAGCATGCGAGTGCCCTCGTATATCGCGTTCGAACGAGAATTCGTGTAGGCAGATTGGGCAGATCGTGTTGCCTGCTCGCCAGAGCAAAACACGACGACTCTTCCGGCCCATTCGTGATCGCTTTCGTGTCCTGGTGCGGCGGGCTTCGCCGCGCAGAGCGTCTGTAGCGTACCCCGCCTGTCAGGCAACACGCAAACCGACACCCAGGCGCCACCGGGAACTTCCCCCCTGTTTGCTGGGAAATTCCGGTGGTTGTCCAGCCAGACGAATCCCACCACGACGGGAAGTCGAAAACAGGAGCGACGGTGACGCGCTACCCCTTGGCGCCGTCTCGACGTGTTGAGGCTGCCCCGAGTGCCGTTCGTCGAGCCACGCCCGGGGGTGCACGCGGCGACTGAGGGACCTCAGTGCATCGGCACGGTCTTCTCGGGCCACCGCACCGAGACGGTGCGGTGGTCGTTGCTGACGAGGATGTCGAACTTCCGCAGCGTGCGCAGCCAACGGGGCGCGTTGCGCTTGACGACGAGCGCTTCGTAGTCCGCGGCCGGGTCGCGGTAGGGGGTGCGGTCCCGCAGGACCGCGAAGGCGCGGCGTGCGAGCTTGTGCGCGGTTGCGACGACGGCACGCTTGTAGCCGCGGCGCACGGTGAGTGCCTTGTGATGTGCCTGGAACTGGCAATTCTTGGTGCGCGCGGCGGCATGGGCGCATTCGACGAGCACGGCTCGCAACGTGCGGCTGCCGCGGCGGGCGCGCCCGGTGCGGCGCTTGCCGGCGCTCTCGTGGTTGCCGGGACACAGCCCGGCCCAGGCGGCGAGGCGACTGGCGGCGCCGAACACGCTCGGGTCGGGACCCATCTCACTCAGGATGGCGCAGGCCGACGTGTGGTCGATGCCGGGGATGGTTTCCAGCAGGCGGCACTGCTCGGTATCGTCGGAGAGGGCGTTGTCGATGTGCCGGTCGAAGTCCTGCACGCGCCGGTCGAGGTCGTCGTGTCCGCTGATCAGGTCGGCGAGCAGGAGGCGGTCGGTCTCGCGCAGCGTCAGACGCAGGGCATCGCCAAGGAGCTCGAGGCGCGAGCGAACGTGCCTGCTGAGCGAGTCCAGGATGTCCGCGCGGGGCCGGCGGGCGACCAGCCCGTCGAGGATGCGCCGGCCATTGAGGCCGAAGATGTCGCTGAGCACGCCCCCGATGCGGATGCCGCTCCGGTCGAGGACCTTCTGCACCCGGTTGCGGACCCGGCTGCGCTGCCCGACCAGCGTGCGCCGATGGCGCACCAGATTCCGCAGGTCGCAAAACGCGTCGTCGGGTACGAAACTGGGCCGTCCGAGCCCGAACTGGCACACCCGGGCCAACCAGCGGCTGTCTTCGACATCGGTCCTGCGGCCGCGCAGTTGCCGCACGTGCTGCGCCTGCAGCAATTGCGCCTCGATGCTGGCGGAGGTGAGTGCGCGCCACGGCGCCTGCCAGTAGACGCCGGTGCCCTCCAGAGCCGCCGCCTCGACGCGGTGGCCCGTCAGCCAGGTGACCAGGGCGTCCAGGCCGCTTGCCAGCGCACGGAAGGTGCGTGTCTCGCAGGTCGGCTCACAGCCGGGCGCCGCACAGAGACGCACCGTGGCCGTGATCTCCATCTTGTGCACGTCGAGTCCCGCAGCGCGGGGATGGACAACGTGCAGGTCATCGTTCGTCATCGGTTCGCCTCCCGTAGGGGTACCGGGGGGTGGCGGAGGCGGGGCGGTCGGTCGGACGGAGAACTCGCGTCCAGAGGGCGCGGTGCACTTTGCTGCACGTCCACGGCGTGAGGCCGGGCACATTGCGGGGCTCGACGCCGACCGGCCAGGTCAGTTTAGCGTCGGGGAAACATCCACCATTCAAAGAACGACCACTGTCCCGCCTCCGCCACTATTGTGCCTCGGCAGCTTCAGCGCGACTAACGCTGCAAGTGATTTGTTATACATAGGCTTACAGAGATGCCTGGAGAGCGCATCCCACGGCGTACCCCACAACGTCGGGAAGGTTCTGCCGGCGTCTGGGTCGAGGTAGCCCCGCCTCTGGTTTGGGGCGCGTCCTCCCCGCTCCGTCGTGCCGGCCGCGGCGCGTCGGTGCCCATGCAGCCCATGATACGCCGACTCCCACAGGTGCGAGTCGCCGGGGTCGAGCCCGAGAGGGACGCCCACCGGGGTCCGCTCGAGGGACGACAGGACTTCCACGGCTGGCTGGCTCTTGAGGTCGCCGCGAACAACGAGGTTGTCCGCGGCATCGTGCCAGACTGCCCGCCATCAGCGGGGAGGTATGCGATTGCTGTGGTGGTCCGGCGATCCGATTGCGCTCGCACGGGAGTCTCGGCGTCCGGTGTGAGGCCTGCCGTCAGGGCAGGCGATGATCGAGGAGGTCGCCTACGGCGCCGACGGGCAGCAGCTGACCACCTCACCGCTGGTTGTAGAGGACCTCAATGTAATCGAATAGCTCCATCTTGGCTTGGCCGCAGGTCTCGGACCGCTTGCGTGAATACGCAGCCCGGCCAATTCGAACACCCCAGGAACGGCCCGTACTGCCCCGCCTTCGACTGCAGCCAGCCGTCGCACCGCGGGCAGCCTTGAACGCTGTGTCCGCAGTCTCGGCATGTTGCGTTGTCGCCGTCGCGCACCGGGAGTCCCTGCCCGCACTTCGGGCACGCAGGCTGCGTGTGTCCGCAATAGGGGTAGTTGGAGCAGCCGTAGAACCGGCCGCCGCTCACGTTCGCCCGCTGCACGAGGTACCCCTTCTTACATTCGGGGCAGTTCGCGTCGGTCGCATTCGGGGAGCCGAAGGTCTGGATGCCGCCTCCCGCCTGCAGGAGTTCCTCCACGAACGGCGACCGCGGTCCTCCCTCCTCCAACAGGCACGCCCGGCGCTTGGCGCGCGTCAGCGCGACGTAGAAGAGCCGGCGCTCCTCCCCGTTCGGGTGCCCTTCGGGTGCCGTAAGGACGAGATCGAGCAGCGGGTCGTCGGTGACTTCGGTGGGGAACCCGTACCGGCCCGCGCAGACGCCGAGCACCACGACGTAGTCGGCCTCGAGTCCCTTCGCGGCATGCACGGTCCGGTAGGAGAGGTCCAGGGCTGGGTGCTTTGGCGCGAGCCGCCTCATGTCCGGCTTGAGGTGCCTGTACCGCCCGAGCAGGAAGACGCTCGGTCGGCCTTCAACAGGGCCGCCCGCCCGGGCGAGATGTCCTGGAACTCATCGACGAGGATGTAGCCGTAGGGACTTCTGTAGCGCCCCGCGGACACGTGGTCCGTCGCGCGGTTGATCATGTCGTGGAAGTCGATCTCGCCGGCCAGCGTCGCCTCGTAGCGCTCGAAGATCGAACGGAACACGCGCAGGAATGCCTTCGAGCGGCCGCCGTCGCGCTTTGCGGCGGCCCGCCGCTCCAATTCCCCGATGGACAGCCGCGCGCCCTTGAAGTGCTGCAGGAAGGCGGCCACTAGTTGGGTCAGCGGCTCCACGCGGCCCTGCTCGTTGAGCACCGCGAGAATCTCTTCTCGGGGAATCCGGGCGAACTTCACGCCGTGCGCGCGCAGCTTCGGCGCCAGATTCTCCGTCAGCCGGCCCGCCGCCTGCTCGTGGCTGAACGTCTCGATGAGGGTCGTGCCGTGTTCCGCGTGGAGTTCCAATGTGTACTCGTCCCGGTCGATAAACGGGGGCGTGTCCCCGCTCTCCGAAAGCGCGAAGTGCTCGATGTAGATTCCGGCATCAGGCAGATAGAAGTCAGGCCTGTACTGGCTCTTCTTGGCGGTCGCGGTGTCGTGCTCGTAGGAGCGCTCGTATTCGTAGCGGACGCCGTTCAGGTAGAGGAAGTTCGCGATGGTGCATTCCTCGAAGCTCTTGACTAGCTCCCCCTGCAGGGAGCGGATCTCCTGGTTACGCATGTAGTCGTAGTACTCGCCCGGTGATCGGAACTCGTGCTCGCTCCGGTAGGGCCTGGCGCTGTACGCAAGCCACCGGATCAGCGCGCGACCGTGCTCGCGGTGACTGAGCAACTCTCTGATGATGCCTTGCAGCAGGCCGAGCAGTGCCCTGTTGTCGGTTGCCGTCTTCGCGAGCGCGGGGCGCCGCCCTTCGGCTTCCCCGATGATCGAGAGTCCCAGGGAATGGAACGTCTGCACGTTCATGTCCCGGCCTGCCTGCCCGCCGAGGCGCTTCTCGACGCGCTTCGCCAGTTCGTCCCGGGCGTCGCGCTCGAACGCGAGGAGCAGCAGTTCCTCCGGACGGCGGTCGCCGCGTTCGACCGCCCAGCCAGCTTTGGCCACCATGACCGACGTCTTGCCGCTGCCGGCGGCCGCCACGACCAGGTTTCGGTCGTCGTCCACGGCGACGGCCCGGCGCTGCTCGTCCGTCAGGGGCCGCTCTTCAACGCGATCCAGAAACCTCCGGGCGCGGTCCAGTTCGCCTTCCAGGAAGGTCCGGTTCGCCCCCGCCCGCACTGCCTCCGGGTCCGCGAGAAACGCGCGGATGCGCCTGATCGACTTGACAAGTGGTTCCGCCGCGAGCGCTTCCGGCCACCATTTCGGAAACGACGATGTCGCTAGCTGCACGTCCTCCACCAGCGACAAGAAGGCGCGGTGGCGAACGTAGGACTGCGGCGTCGCGAGCTCAGCCAGCCGGGCGTCGATCGCGCGCAGCGTCGGCGCGTGCGTCGCCAGGGACTCCTGCCACCACGCGATTCGCGCGTCCTCCAGCACGGCTGCCAGCTCCACCGCGTCGCGGCGCCGAAGTCCCGACACCACCGTCTCGCCGCGGACGGTGCGGACACGAACGCCGCCCCAGCCCCAGTGCCCTTCCAGTACCACGGAAACAATGTCCCGCATCGGAATCTTACGCGGGCCAAACGGCATCGTCAGCGTGAGCGCGGGCCCTTCGAGCGCGGTTGCGCTCGCGTCCCGCGGTCGCGCGACAGCGAACACTAACGACGCCAAGCCGGTGCGCTTGAAGCTCCGGGGGCTACGGTTCAGGAGGTGTTTGTCGGTCGCCATTCCCTTGCGCGGATTTCGGTGAAGTGGAGCATCATCAGGAGCGTAGCGAGAGAAGCACCGAGCAGCCGCACGAGTACGGCACCGCACCCGGCGAGGGAACGCACCCGCCGCTCGACCGGGCCGCGAGCGCGGCCCGCGAGGAGCTGGTGACGCAGCTGGAGTATCTGAGTACCGGCGCCATGATGGTCGGCGACCCTTGCGCCGGCGACGTGCTGAAAGAAGCCATCTCCAAGCTGACGGCGCACTGACGGTACGGGAACCCAACGAAGCCGGTGGTCGGCGGCGCGCCGGCCAGGGAGGACTGCAACCTGTGAATCGCAGCGAATACTTGCGTGATTCGTCCGTAGAGGCGTTCATCGACTGGCTGCGTCCACACGTTAGGGGCGACTGCCTCTTCCAGCATGAGTTCACGATGCTCAAGCCGCATCGCGACTGGAGCTGCAATTCCATCTGGGAGGCGTATGAGAACTACTGGTGGCCGATCCCCGGTCGAAACACGGGGAGCTTCGAGGCCAACCAGGGGGAGCTGGATCGCCTCGCCGCCGACGTTCGTCGCGCGCGCGACGGCGACAACCACGACGGTTTCATTAAGGCCGCGTGCGGCATTCTGCGGTGGGGCGGCGTCATGAACTCGAACGCCGCCACGCTGTGCAACCTTGGCGGGACGGCGCTCTCGGAGTTCCGTGAGGCCAGCCGCCTGCTCGACCCGTCCCATGCCGACACGTCGCGGCTCGACGACGTCCGCTACATGAATGCCGGGTGGACGAAGGTCTATGCGTTGATGCTGGATGGCTTTCCGATCTACGACGGGCGCGTTGGCGCGGCAATGGGCTATCTCGTGCAGCGGTACTGCGTCAGCGCCCGCTTCTACCAGGTTCCGACGCGGCTGCGTTTCCGGTGGGGTGCGGCAAGGGGCAGGCACAACCGCAACCCGTCGACGCGCTCGCTCCGGTTCCCGGGGCTGACCGCCGCCAACCCCCGGACATGGGCGGAGTGCAACCTTGAGGCGGCGTGGATCCTGGGCGAGGTGTGCCGCGAAGGTAGATTCGGCGGCCTGGTCCCGCACCGCCAACTGCGGGCTCTCGAAGCGGCCTTGTTCATGATTGGTTACGAGCTCCCCCCTGCCTGACGTAGCCGCAGAGCTGGATCGCGATCTTGAAAGACACAGTCAAACGAGCAAAAACCTCATGATCGGCGCCCCCCTCACCCCGACGTCATGAAACGCGGGCGGCTTCTGTCCACGGTGTCGTCGAGTGTTTCTCTAACGGCACAGGTGGCGTGTCATCCTCGAGAGGGCGGAAGCGGGACAGTCGTCGCAGAAACTATTTGGCGGAGGGCTTCGACCCGTCCCCGGGCAAAAACTGACGCTGCGCGCCTGGCATCGAGCCCCGAATCGTCCCAGCCCGCAGGCCGTGAACGAGCAGCAAATCGAGCCCCGTCGCAAGGTGGGTGTTTCGTGCACCAGGTGCGCTCTCCCGCTTCCGCCGTCATGGAGGCACCTAACCCGGATTATGCGTGAAGGTGCGGTTGAGGGGAAGACACAGGAGCCTCCGTGTGGTACAAACGTAGTGCACACAACATTTTAGCCACAACGGAGACCCCTGCGTGATGCCTCACACGATACCACAGACTGTTTTATTCCCGGATCTGTTCGACAAGCCCCTCGTCGCCACGTTCAACCAGGAACACGCGAGTTCCGACGGCGGCGCCGTCCTGCTCAAGGCGGCCGAGCGCGTGTACGGCTTGGTCAAGGCGTTCGCCCGGTGTCTGGCCGACAAGCGCGCCGCTGAGAAGATTCGGCACACGTTCGCGGATCTGATCGGCCAGCGGATCTTCGGCATCGCGTGCGGTCATCCCGATGGCAACGATGCCGACCACTTGGCCGACGACCCCATCCACAAGCTGCTGCTCGGGCGGGACCCGGTGTCCGGCGCGCCCTTGGCGTCGCAACCTGCGATCTCGCGGTTCGAGAACGGCGCGAGCCGCACCGCGCTCTACCGGATGGGGCGCGAGTTGGCGGCGTGCGTCATCGAGCGGCATCGGCGCCGCCTGCACGGTCGGGCGCGGCGCGTCACCATCGATCTGGATCCGACCGACGACCTGACGCACGGCGCCCAGCAGCTCACGTTCTTCAACGGGCACTATGGCGGCTGGTGTTATCTGCCGCTGCTCGGGTTTCTGAGCTTCGACCGCGAGGCGGAGCAGTATCTGTGCGCGGCGGTGCTGCGGCCCGGCAACGCAGTGGCCGCCGACGGGACCCTCGGGCTGCTGTGTCGGCTGCTCCCGCTGCTGCGGGCGGCGTTTCCGCGGGCGCGGTTTCTCGTTCGGCTCGACGGGGGCTTTGCGACCCCGGAGGTCTTCGATTTCCTGGATGCGGAGCCCCGGCTCGACTACGTGGTGGCGATGGCGAAAAATGCGGTTTTGGAGCGGCATGCCGAATCCGCGCTGCAGACGGCGCGCACGCAGAGCGAGGTCAGTGGCGAGACCGCACACGTCTATACCGACACCCGCTACGCCGCCCGCACCTGGGGCCATGAGCGCCGGGTGGTGATCAAAGCCGAAGTGGTCCACCTCGGCGAACGTGCGCCGCGGGACAACCCGCGCTTCGTGGTGACGAACCTGCGCCAGACGCCGCGTTTCATCTACGAGAAGGTCTACTGTGCGCGGGGGGACATCGAGAACCGGATCAAGGAGTTGCTCGACGGCCTGCAGATCGACCGCACGAGCTGCTGCCGCTTCTGGGCCAACCAACTGCGCGTCTTGCTGACGGCCGCAGCCTACGTGCTGATGCAGGAGCTGCGGCTGCGGGCGGCGGGCACCGCGTGCGCCCGCACCCAGGTGACGTGGCTACGCGACCGATTGCTCAAGCTCGGGGTCCAGGTCGTCCGCTCGGTCCGCCGGCTCGTTCTGCATCTGCCGCGGGCCACGCCGCAGCGCGAGGCATGGCAGCGCATCGCCCTCGCACTCGGCGCACGTGCCGGATAGCCCATCCGTCCCGCCGCACCAAGCTCCCTCGGGGACGATACGGACTGTCTCCAGGAGAAGCTGTCGACACTCGGGCTCACCGCGCCCGGCCATCGCCCCATGGCTCGCCCCGCAACCCCCTCGCAGCCCCCAAATGACGATGGCGAAACCCTGTTCGTCGTCCCGCCACGCCCTGTCGATCCCGAATATCGAGCTTCAGTAGAGTCGAGGAGAGGCGCGTAGCCGGTAGGGGTCGGTGGCTTATCCGGCGCTTTCGCAACCGGGCCGCAGGCCGAGTCCCGTGGGTACGTTTCCTCCCCCCGCTCTCCGAACCCGGCGGGCCGATTTCCGGCACCGGGCTCTCCAGTGGAATCATGCGGCTCGCGCACGGGCTTCCCGGTCACGACCAGCGGACGGGTCTCGCGAGCCCTGGCACCAGGCTCGCACCCTTGAGCCGGCCGGCCGGTGCGTCGTCAGGCCTGTTGACGCCCTGGCGACGGCGACCGCTCGGGTCGTCCCCTTCGCTTGTGCATGTGATGACATCCGGCATTCCTGCTCATCTCCGGGGTGATAGGCCGTTCGGCCACTCCCGTGAGCCTGCTCCCTTTCGCCATCGCTTCCACCTGAGGTCCCTTCCCTCCGCCGGCATTACCCGGCTTCCTCGGTACCTACGGACCTCTCCGCCACCCTGACCGGCCCGACCTGACCCTCGCGGGCTGTCCGTTGGCGCGTGCCACGCCACCGGCAGGGCTTCCCGTGTTGCGACCAATCCCCTCTTCCACACGTGCCGCCGCCATTACCCCGGCGGAACCGGTCGGTGCTCGCGTCGCTCGCTTCCCGACCGCTGGCAGCCTTCCCCGTTATTCCGGCGGGTCGGCTTCCGCGTTACCCGTTTCGAGGCCTGCTCGGCGTTCAACCTCGTTGCGGCCCGCGTGGTCGCTGAACCGCCCAAGGCGGCCCTTTGTCGTCGGAGTGCTTCAGCCGATGTCGTTGCTCCATCGTCCGCTCCGACTGCTACCGGCTGGAGCGACAGTTGCCGGGCGGGATTCGCCCCGCTGAGGAATGGCACCTTGTCACGGCGCACGGAATAGTTGCCGGGCGGGATTCGCCCCGCTGATGCGGGTTAGAGGATGAGTTGCGGTATCAGCATGAGGACGAGGACGTGAAGTTGACGGAGGAGACCGAGGGTGCATACCGAAGGGGTGTGGTCCGAGGCTTTTGGTACGGGCTTGAGTTGCGGGCGAGTGACACCCTCGACTCCAGGCATGTAGAGGACCTGGTCTATCGAGAGGCGTGTGCAGTCGTGCACAGACCCAAGGACGACGATGCGGGTGCGGATGGAGATGCGTGACGTAGCGGTTGCGGACCGTCGGAGCGGGGGCGCGATCCGTGGCGGATCGGGATGCGACCAAGAGCGTCGGTCGGAGGAGGCCGAGGCGGGCTGTTTGCGAGTGGCAGTGATGTCGGTTGGGCGCAGACGCCGTTGCCAGAACGACGTTCCAGAGAGCGGGAGGCGAGGGGGGGAGATCGGCGAGGGCGCACGCGGTGGCGGAGCAGGCTCCGATGACAAAGCACGGCGTGCCGAGTGTCGGCGCGCGCGACAAGCAAGGTGACAGGGGTGCGAGATTCCTGGGCCCGAGGTTGAGGCGCGATTGGTTCTCGGGGGGGGACGGTGATGTCAAGGTGGTCGTACGGTTGGGACGACGAGTCTCGTGGACGTCAACAGCGCGGGCCGAGGCAGCAGACTCGAGATGAGTTCAAGGGGCGGCCGGCGCAGCAGCGGGCCGAGCGAGACGGGCGGGACCAGAGGGATACGGAGAGTCACCGGCATCGGGGGCGGCGTCAGGATGATCGTGGACGGTCACGTCGAACTCGCGAGCAGCGAGTGCAGCAGTTACTCGAACTGGTGGGCACTTACCGGGTGCTGTCTCGCCGTTCGATTGTCGAGTGCTGCTTCGATGGGCATCCGTTCGCGGCGGCGCGGACTCTACCGGGGCTCGAGAAGGAGGGGCTGATTACGGTTCACTGGAAATGGCAACTAGAAAAGGGACCTTTGTGGCCACGTCGCGATGAGCGCTATTGCCGTGGCACCTCCTGTGGCGCGCGGGACGCCTGGTTGCGTGTGGCGGTCTTGAGCCGGTAGCTGTCGCCGGCGGTCGTCAACACGGTGGCGTGGTGGACGATCCGGTCGATGACCGCGGCGGCGGCCGTGGCGTCGAGGAACACCTCGGACCAGCCGCGAACGGCAGATTCGTCGTCACGACGAGGCTCCGGCGCTCGTAGCGCTGGCTGATGAAGCCGAACAGCAGGTCGGCGCCGGCCTTGTCGAACGGCACGTAGCCCAGTTCGTCGAGGATTACGACGTCGTAGCGGGCGAGCTGGTCGAACTTGCGTTGCAGTCGGCCCTGTTGCTGCGCTTCGACGAGCAGCATGACCAGTTCGGCGGCGGTCACGAACCGCACCCGGTAGTCGTGCTGGCAGCAGGCCATCCCCAACGCGATCGACAGATGCGTCTTTCCCGTGCCGACGCCGCCGACGAACACGACGTTGGCGGCGTCGGCGACGAAGCGGCAGTCGAAGACGTGCAGGACCGCGTCGCGGTCCAGGTCCGGCTGTGCGTCGAACGAGAAGGCGTCGAGCGTCTTGAGCATCGGGAAGCGAGCATCCTGGATGCGGCGTTGGATGCGGCGCTCGCGGCGGCCGGTCACCTCCAGATGGACCAACTGAGCCAGGTAGTCGGCCGGTGCCTGACGCTGGCGGGTGGCCTGCTCGGCCAGCGGCCGCCACTGCGTCGCGACCGTCGACAGGCACAGCGTCTTCAGGTCCGTCTCCAAATGCGGCGGCTCGGCAATCGCGGCAACCATTAGCAACGGCCCTCCACCAGAGCGTCATACGCCGACAGCGTCGGGGCGGGCACCACGATCTGCGCCAGTTCCGGACGCACCCCCGGCACCGGCCGGCACACCGGCGGCGGGCCACCCTGCTGCTGGCGGAGGAGGAGCCGCACCGTCTCGAGACGCGGCGAATGGCGCTCGAGCGCGGCCGTCACCGCGCGCTCGACGGCCGCGGCCGGCTGCGTCTCCATCAGCCGCAGCATCCGGACCCACTCCTGATCGGGCTTGCGCGTGTGCCTGGCCAGTTCGGCCCGCACCTGCCGCCACACCGGCGCCAGCGGCCAGTCGACGAGCGCCGTCGCCTCGGCCACCGCCCGGTGCTTGCGCTCGAGCAACGGCAGCACGTGAAACGCATCGAGGACCTTCGTGCCTCTGCAGAACGCCCGGGCGTGCTGCGCCACCACCTCGGCGCCGACGGCGACCGCCACCCGGTCGTGATACAGCTTCACCCACACCGGCCGGTAGGCGTGGCGGATCGGTACCGAGTAGGTGACGTGGTCCACCCGTACGTGTCCGAACTTGTCGGCCACTCGCGCGACGACGCGGCAGGTGGCGGGAAGGTGCACGGGCATCGCTCGCAGATGCTGCCGTTCCAGTGTCAACGCGTCCTGCACCGAGCGCCCGTCGTCAAGGTGGCGCGTCGGCAGGTCCGCCTCCAGCTCGGCGAGGATCGCCGCGTTGAGCGCCGCCCAGCTCGCCACCGCCAGCCGCGGCCGCAACACCAGGTTGCGGACGTACTTGACACCGCCCTCCACGGAACCCTTCTCCCAGCCCTTGGCCGGCGCGCAGAACTCGGCACCGAAGGGATACCCGCCCCGGAATGCTTCGAACGCCTCGGTCTGCACCCGGTCCCGGCCCGCCAACACCTTCTTGACCGCCAGCGAGGTGTTGTCCAGAACGAGGCGTTTCACGACGCCCCCGAAGTACCAAAACGCCGACTCGATGCCGTCGAGCAGCGACTCGAGACGCTCGACCGGGTACGCCTTGGCGAAGTACGCGTTGGAGAACGGCAGCGTCGCCACCAGGTACTTCACCTTGCACGGCACGCCGGCGACGTCGACCCACGACTCGCCGAAGTCGACCTCCATCGTCGTGCCGGGGAGCACGCTGCGGTGCACGAAAGCCTCCTTCGCGGTGCCGGCTGCCCGCAGTCCCGCGACGTAGCGGCGCACCGTGCGAGCCGGGAGCGGTCCGGCCAACGGCAGCAGCAACCGGCGAATCCGTTTGGCGGTCAACCGCGGCTCCGCGCACAGCCACTGCTGGATCTGCTCCCGCCATGGCGTCAGGGTGCTGGGCCGCGGCGGCGACACCCGCACCGGCGGCGTCGGCCGGCCGATGGCCCGCCGCACCGTCTTGACATCCAACTTCAACCGACGAGCGATCTCCTTCTTCGGCACATCCTCCACCAGATGCAGGTGGCGGACCTCGACCCACTGGGACATCCTGATCACCTCCGCGTCCTCCTGGCTCGGTCGACGAGACGACCGTGTCTCGCCACCTCGATTATCGCCAGGCGAGCGCTGTTTCCGAGTGCTCAGGGGGTCCCTGTACCTTTCTCAATGACTTCGCGCGAGTAAATCTCAAATCTCGCGGAGTCGGGCAGGCCGCCGGGAGCCACCGAGGGGTCCCTGTGTCTCGAGCACTTGAAAAGGACTTGTGCCCCGGCGTTCAGCCAGCGATGGATGCCCCGTGGGGAGTTTGCGCCATCGAGCGCCAGTACAGGGACCGGCAGGCATCGTTGGCGCGCCCGTGAAATGCGGCAGATAGGAGGTTCGATGTGGAGCTGGCCTGGTTCGTGGGTGTCGACTGGGGATCGCAGACGCACCAAGCGTGCGTAAGCGACGTTGCCGGGAAGCTGCTCGGCGAGCGGGCGTTCGAGCATGGCGGCCAGGGGCTGTCGGAGATGGCGGACTGGCTTCTGTCTTTTACGGCGGGTAAGGCGGAGCAGGTCGGCGTGGCGATCGAGACACCGCGCGGGCCGGTGGTCGAGAGCCTGATGGAACGGGGCTTCGCTGTCCACGCGATCAATCCGAAGCAGCTCGACCGCTTCCGCGACCGCATCTCGCCGGCGGGGGCGAAGGATGACCGACGGGATGCGCGGGTGCTGGCCTCGGCGCTACGCACCGACCCGCACTGTCTGCGGCGGCTGGAGCCGACCGACCCAGCGATCGTCGAGTTGCGGGAGTGGTCGCGCCTGAGCGAGGAGATTACGCGGGAACGCGTTCGCCAGGCGAACCGGATGCGCGAGCAGCTCTGGCGCTACTACCCGCAGCTGCTCGCCGCGACCAGCGACGATGTCGCGGCGTCCTGGGCGCTCGCCCTGTGGCGGCGCCTGCCGACGCCGGTTGCGGCGCAGCGCGTTCGCGAAGCGACGCTCGCCAAGTTGTTGAAACAGCACCGCATCCGCCGGGTCGACGCCGCGACGCTGTGTGCCCGGCTGCGGGCGCCGGCCGTCCGGGTCGCGCCAGGTGCCGCCGAGGCCGCCGCCGCGCATGTGCGGCTCATCGCCGAACGCCTCGTACTGGTCAACCGGCAACTGGCGCACGCGCGCAGCCAGCTCGACCGATTGGTGCACCAGCTCGCCGAGGCCGCACCGGCGGAAGACCCGGACGCGCACGCCGAGAGCGAGCCAGAGCCGTCGCCACCGCCGCCCGACGCGGCCATCCTGCTAGCGCTGCCCGGCATCGGCACCGGCGTCCTCGCTTGTCTGCTTGCCGAGGGTAGCGACGCGCTGCGGCGGCGGGACTACGCCGCGCTTCGCTGTCTCTGCGGGGTGGCGCCGGTCACCCGGCGTTCGGGCAAGAGCCTGCTCGTGGTGCGCCGCCTGGCTGCCCACGACCGGCTGCGCGACGCCGCCTACCACTGGGCTCGCGTCGCTGCCCACCGCGACCCGGTCAGCCGCGCCAAGTATCAGGCGCTGCGCAGCCGCGGCCATGGACACGCCCGCTCCCTGCGCTCAGTGGTCGACCGCCTGCTCAACGTCGCCTGCGCCATGCTCCGCGACGGCACCTGCTTCGACCCGCACCGTGCAGGAAATGTCACCGCGTGAACTCGTAACACACGCTCTCGATCGACATTCGCCACGCCTTGGCGAGTCCGATGACGAAACGGCTCGTGGGCGCTGTGGGCACGTCGTCTGCGGCGTGTCCAAGGCGCGGTGGGCGCGTTCTTTGCGTCCACGGCGACGGCAGCGTCCATGCGCCATCCCGTCACCTCACGCCCATCTCGACCGCCGTCACGCCCCCGCAAAAAGGCACTTGCAAAATGGTGGGGAGTCCTTTTCATCTTGCCGCTACCAGGTTCACATGGTTCCGGTCGGAGCAGGGGGGTACCAAGTCCTGTCATTGACGGGTGTCGGGCAGGATCGGGCGACGGCCCTGGGCGCCGGCTGCGGCGCGAGCTGGGTGAAGAGGAAGAAGGGGATCCGCAGCGCTTCTGGAAGGGGTTGGCTGACATCCGGCAGCTGCAGCACGACCACCACGTCTTTGAGGCGGTGATGCAGGACACGGAGGACATCCGCCGCGGTGGCGGTCGTATTCGGAGGGTACGCCTGGAGACGGAGCTGCGCGGGCTGCTGGCCTCCGCCGGGGAGACGGCCCGCCGGGTGGAAGGCGCGCGCGGGGCCGAACGCGCGAGACGCCAAGTCGCGGAACGCATCGGCCTGCGGACGTTCGCCGAGGGCGTGCCGTTGCCGGACGCTCTGGTCGAGATGGAGGACCTCCAGGGGCGGCGGTCAGTGCGTGCGATAGAGGTAGTGACCGGCTCGTATACGAGCACGCAGGTGCGGCAGAAGCGGCTGGCTGGCTTTCGGCTGTACGCGCTGCCGGGATTCCGGACAGAGCGCCAGCGTCGACCTCGGGGAGCTCGGGACATCGAGGAGCTCGTTCAGCTGTCCTGGGGAAGCGAACGACGGTGAGACTCATCATTGATCTAGACACGGGCGGGAGAGACCGCGTGGGGCTGCTAGAAGGACGAGCCCGGGAAGCGGCCAGGGATGATACCGACGGTGGCCGGCGGTGGGCCGGCCGAGGAAAAGGGGAGGAAGCGCCATGATCTGGGTAATGCTTGGACGGAACGCGAAGGAGCTGAGGGAACGCATCGAGGCGACGATGCACAAGGCGGATAGCCTTGCGTTCATCGACACGGTGTGTTTTCTGAACCTCAGGGCGGAGACAGTCGAGGAGGCGATGGAAGAGCTCCGGTTCAAGGACCGTGACAGCGACCGTTTCGGCTTGATCCTGCCGGCATGTTGGGGCGGCCACGCCATGAGGAAGTTCGTCGATCGGATGGAGCGGCTGACCAAGAAGGCCGGTGCGGAAGTCATTTCGTAGACGGGTTCACTATGCTGCCGGCGTCAGTCTCCGACGTTCTAACTCGGCCGGACTGATCTGGCCGAGTGTCGAGTGGCGGTGACGCCGGCAGTAGAATACTTCGTCGCCGGCCGCCATGGAATGGCGATATGCTGTTTCATGTAGCGGTCTTCACGGCGGACTGGCGGCCAAGACGGGGAAGGTACGACTGGTCCTCGATGAGGGTAAAACCTCCATGACCGGCGTGCGGTTCGCCCCGACTCGCCTCTCCGTCGACGCTGAACGAGTACGGCGAGGCGCTCGAGGCGCTCGGCCGTCCGGTCGCCAGCGGCCGGGCGGGACGGAGGCCCGCACACACCGGCTGCGGGATCACCCATCGCCGAGGCGCTGGCGCGCCGGCGGGCGCGCCGTGATCCCGACAGCCAGCTGGTCTTTCACCGCGACGGCATTCCGATCCGGCGCTGGCGCACCGCGTGGCGCACGGCCTGTCAGGCGGCCGGGGTGCCGACCCGCTTCCCGCAACCTGATCCCCGCGAGCGTCCCCGAGCGGGTCGCCATGCTCCTGACCGGCCACAAGAGCCGGGCGATCTTCGACCGCTACAACATCATCCACGAGCAGGAATTGCTCGACGCCGGAGACCAGCTGGTCGCCCATCTGACGCAGCAGGCGCCGGCGGCGCCTGCCGGTCGGCGGCCCCACGCGGCCGACACTGCCGCCCCGCGCACGGCCCCGCCCCTCCGCCTCGTGCGACGCGGCTCCGCGTAAGGGCCGCGCGGCCCCCCGGCACCGGCTCGCAGCTGCGGGCCGGGGGGGGCAGGGGCCGGACACCACCAGTCGGTGCGCCGCGGCTCGCCCCAGCCCACCGTTTGTCCGGCGCGACGGACGACTGCAGGTATTGCGACGTGATCGCGGCGTGTGGCGGCAGAGCGAACGCCCATGACGGCCGGGGCCTTGCCTGGCCTTGGGCACCTCGGTCACCGGCACGAGCTCCGCACGCAGGATGGCTGTGCCTGAACATGGCATACACTCCACACGCATGCGTACCTTTGCTGACCGCTTCATCGGCGCCGCCCGCCTCACGCCGGCCATCTACGAGGAGGTGGAGGCTGACAAGACCGCGACCGGCCAGGCCATGCTCGTGGTCGCGCTCGCCAGCGTGGCCGGCGGCATCGGGTTGACCGGCGAAGGCACGGGCCTGCTCGTCGGGACGGTCGCGGCGCTGTTCGGATGGGTGATCTGGGCAGCGTTGATTTACGTCCTTGGTGCGAAGGTCTTTCCCCAGCCCCAGACCCAGGTCGACATTGGAGAGCTGCTCCGGACCACGGGCTTCGCGGCGGGCCCCGGCGTGCTGCGCGTGTTCGGCATCGTGCCTGGGCTCGGGCCCCTGATCCTGGCGGCTGTGTCGGTCTGGATGCTCGTGGCGATGGTGATCGCGGTGCGGCAGGCGCTCGACTTCACCTCGACGGGCCGCACCCTCATGGTGTGCGCGGCGGGGTGGGTCATCATGCTCGTCCTCACCGGCGGATTCCTGGGCCCCGTCGTCCCATAGCAGCCCGTGGTGAAAGTCCCTCGTTCCAGGGATCGACGTGATCGGTCCTGTGTCCTACACTGTCTGGCATGGCGATGGGGACAAGCCGCGGTCGAACGCGGCAAGCGACGATGTGGGTGCCCACGGCGGATCTGCCGAAGAGTGCTGGGCACCTGTTTTACGAGCGGCTGAATCGAGTGCTCGACGACGCGGGGTTCGACGCGGTCGTGGAAGCACAGTGCGCGTCGTTTTACGCGGACGGGGTCGGTCGGCCGAGTCTGGCGCCGGGCCGGTATTTCCGGCTGCTGTTGCTCGGCTACTTTGAAGGGCTGGATTCGGAACGAGCGATCGCGTGGCGCGCCGCCGACTCGCTGAGCATTCGCACGTTTCTGGACTTCGCCCTCCACGAGGCCCCGCCGGACCACTCGACGCTGTCGCGCACCCGTCGCCTGATTGACCTCGAGACCCACCAGGCAGTGTTTACGTGGGTGTTGCAGCGACTGGCCGATGCCACGCTGGTGGTGGGGCGCACGGTTGGCATCGATGCCACGACGCTGGAAGCCAATGCGGCGATGCGGAGCATTGTGCGGCGGGATACGGGCGAGAGCTACGACGCGTTTCTGACCCGGCTGGCCGAGGCGTCCGGCCTCACGACGCCGACGCGCGCCGAGTTGGCCCGGTTCGACCGGACCCGCAAAAAGAAGGGCTCGAACGCGGACTGGACCCACCCGCACGATCCGGACGCGAAGATCGCCAAGATGAAGGACGGCCGCACGCATCTGGCGCACACCGCCGAGCATGCGGTCGACCTCGAAACAGGCGCCATCGTGGGCGTGACGGTGCAGGACGCGAGTGCGGGCGACACGACGACCTTGGTCGACACGCTCGTCACGGCCGCCGAGCAGGTCGAGGCGGTCGGCGCGCCGGGGATCGTGGAGGTGGTGGCCGACAAGGGATATCACAGCAACGAGACGATGGTCGGGTTTGCGGCCATCGGCGTGCGCAGCAGCTACGTCTCGGAGCCGGATCGCGGCCGGCGGCACTGGAAGGGCCAGACGGCGGCGCGGGACGCGGTGTATGCCAACCGGCGGCGGATCCGCGGCGCGCGTGGGAAACGGCTGCTGCGGCAGCGGGGCGAGCTACTGGAACGGCCCAACGCGCATCTCTACGAGACCGGCAGGATGCGCCGCGTCCATCTGCGCGGGCATCCCAACATCCTGAAACGGCTGCTCGTCCAGGTCTGCGGCGTCAATCTCGGGTTGCTCATGCGGCACCTGACGGGCGTGGGCACGCCGCGGAGCCTCCAGGGCCGCGCGTCGGCGCTGCTGGAGGCGCTGATCGGCCTCCTGAGCGAGTGCTGGGGGCGTGTGCGGCGCTTCTGGGCCCCGGAGCGCCATGATCGGCCCGATTCGTCGTGGGATGGTCCGGCGACACGCCAATACGGACACGCGATTCTCGATTGACAATCAGCCCCTTCTGCCACGGGCTGCTAGCGGAGCTCATCAGGGGCTCGTGCGCGTCTACGGCCCAGGCGCGCCGGACGTGATGCGCCGCTGGACAGCGATCGAGAACCCGGCGGTGGAACTGGCCGATTCGCTCGACTACGAGCATGGCGGCCGTCGAGTGGCCGAGCTCGCTGAGCGGCTCGGCCGGACCGAGGCAGCCGTCCGGCAGCGAGCGTCGAACTGGTGCTTTCGGCTATGCGCCCTGTGCCTCCTCGCGGTGCTCGCCGTGGCCGACGCCGAAATGCAGAGCGGCGGGCTGTTCTCGGCTGCCGGCCTGTCACCGTTCTCCCCCGCGGAATTGTCCGCGCCTTCGCAGGTTCCTGATCACCTCCGCGTCCTCCTGGCTCGGTCGACGAGACGACCGTGTCTCGCCACCTCGATTATCGCCAGGCGAGCGCTGTTTCCGAGTGCTCAGGGGGTCCCTGTACCTTTCTGAATGACTTCGCGCGGGTAAATCTCGCGGAGTCGGGCAGGCCGCCGGGAGCCACCGAGGGGTCCCTGTGTCTCGAGCACTTGAAAAGGACTTGTGCCCCGGCGTTCAGCCAGCGATGGATGCCCCGTGGGGAGTTTGCGCCATCGAGCGCCAGTACAGGGACCGGCAGGCATCGTTGGCGCGCCCGTGAGATGCGGCAGATAGGAGGTTCGATGTGGAGCTGGCCTGGTTTGTGGGTGTCGACTGGGGATCGCAGACGCACCAAGCGTGCGTAAGCGACGTTGCCGGGAAGCTGCTCGGCGAGCGGGCGTTCGAGCATGGCGGCCAGGGGCTGTCGGAGATGGCGGACTGGCTTCTGTCTTTTGCGGCGGGTAAGGCGGAGCAGGTCGGCGTGGCGATCGAGACACCGCGCGGGCCGGTGGTCGAGAGCCTGATGGAACGGGGCTTCGCTGTCCACGCGATCAATCCGAAGCAGCTCGACCGCTTCCGCGACCGCATCTCGCCGGCGGGGGCGAAGGATGACCGACGGGATGCGCGGGTGCTGGCCTCGGCGCTACGCACCGGCCCGCACTGTCTGCGGCGGCTGGAGCCGACCGACCCAGTGATCGTCGAGTTGCGGGAGTGGTCGCGCCTGAGCGAGGAGATTACGCGGGAACGCGTTCGCCAGGCGAACCGGATGCGCGAGCAGCTCTGGCGCTACTACCCGCAGTTGCGCGCCGCGACCAGCGACGACGTCGCGGCGCCCTGGGCGCTCGCCCTGTGGCGGCGCCTGCCGACGCCGGTTGCGGCGCAGCGCGTTCGCGAAGCGACGCTGACCAAGTTATTGAAACAGCACCGCATCCGCCGGGTCGACGCCGCGACGCTGTGTGACCGGCTGCGGGCGCCGGCCGTCCGGGTCGCGCCAGGTGCCGCCGAGGCCGCCGCCGCGCATGTGCGGCTCATCGCCGAACGCCTCGTACTGGTCAACCGGCAACTGGCGCACGCGCGCAGCCAGCTCGACCGATTGGTGCACCAACTCGCCGAGGCCGCACCGGCGGAAGACCCGGACGCGCCCGCCGAGAGCGAGCCAGAGCCGTCGCCACCGCCGCCCGACGCGGCCATCCTGCTATCGCTGCCCGGCATCGGCACCGGCGTCCTCGCTTGTCTGCTTGCCGAGGGTAGCGACGCGCTGCGGCGGCGGGACTACGCCGCGCTTCGCTGTCTCTGCGGGGTGGCGCCGGTCACCCGGCGTTCGGGCAAGAGCCTGCTCGTGGTGCGCCGCCTGGCTGCCCACGACCGGCTGCGCGACGCCACCTACCACTGGGCTCGCGTCGCTGCCCACCGCGACCCGGTCAGCCGCGCCAAGTATCAGGCGCTGCGCAGCCGCGGCCATGGACACGCCCGCTCCCTGCGCTCAGTGGCCGACCGCCTGCTCAACGTCGCCTGCGCCATGCTCCGCGACGGCACTTGCTTCGACCCGCACCGTGCAGGAAATGTCACCGCGTGAACTCGTAACACACGCTCTCGATCGACATTCGCCACGCCTTGGCGAGTCCGATGACGAAACGGCTCGTGGGCGCTGTGGGCACGTCGTCTGCGGCGTGTCCAAGGCGCGGTGGGCGCGTCTTTGCGTCCACGGCACCGGCAGCGTCCATGCGCCATCCTGTCACCTCACGCCCATCTCGACCGCCGTCACGACGACGCAAAAAGACACTTGCAAAATGGTGGGGAGTCCTTTTCAAGTCACTGCTGTCCCACAGAGCTTCTAATTGAGGCGGCTTGAACCTTCTATGTCTGTTAGAATGGTTTTGCCGCAAATCATTCAAAACACAGGAGATCCAAGCCGTGGCCCATCGTAACACAGTCTTCGGGCAACTTCTGACGTTGCTTCCGCGACATGAATTCGACGCCGAGGCGCGCGGCCATCAGCGCGGGCAGCGTTTGCGCGTCATGAGCCGCTGGGCGCAGTTCGTCGCCCTCGGGCTGGGCCAGTTGGCCAGCCGGCAGAGCCTGCGCGACATCGTGAGCAATCTGCGCGCGCAACCCGCCAAGCTCTATCACCTGGGCGTTGGGACGGTCAGCCGCTCGTCGCTCGCGCGGGTCAACGCCGAGCAGCCCTACACGCTCTACGAAGCGTTGTTCGGCCGTCTGCTGAGTCGTTGCCAGCAACGGGCGCCGGGCCACGGTTTCCGCTTCAGGCACAAGCTGTATGCGGTCGATGCGTCGACCATCGACTTGTGTCTGGCGGTTTTCCCGTGGGCGTCGTTCCGCCGCACGAAGGCCGCGATCAAGCTGCACGTCGGGTTGGACCAAGCCGGCCACCTGCCGAGTTTCGTCAGCGTCACCGATGGCAAGACCGGCGACGTGACCGTGGCCCGCACGTGGACGTTCGAGGCCGGCAGCGTGGTCGTCGCCGACCGCGCCTATCTCGATTTCGCGTGGTTTCACCAGTTGCAGGCCCGTGGCGTCACCTTCGTGACACGCCTCAAGCGCGGCGTGCGGTACCGGGTCACCCACGAGCATGACGTCCGAGCCGGGACCGGTATTCTCAGCGACCAGACGATCGAACTGACCAGCGCCCGCAGCCGCAAGGTCTATCCCCACCGGCTGCGACGGGTCGTCTACCGCGACCAGCTGACAACAAATCGCTACGTGTTCGTGACCAACAACACCACGTGGGTCGCCAAGACGATCGCCGACCTGTACAAGTCCCGGTGGCAGATCGAGCTGTTCTTTAAGTGGATCAAACAGCATCTGAAAGTGAAACGTTTCGTGGGCCGGTCGAAGAACGCGGTCTTGACGCAACTGTGGGTGGCCACCTGCATGTACCTGCTGCTGGCCTACCTCAAGTTCGTCCTGCGGTTGTGCTGGAGCCTCAACCAGATGCTGCAGGTGCTTCAACTCAACGTCTTCGAACGCCGGCCTCTCGAAGACCTCTTCACGACCCATTCGCCACCAGACCGCGCCCGTCCGCAACTCGCGCTCGCTTGGGCCTGAGACTGTGGGACACTAGTGTTTTCAAGTGGCCACGGGGTCCCTTTCATCTTGCCGCTACCAAACACGGTCAGCAGGACCGTGAGGATCAAGCCCGTCACCCCCCACGCCTGTGCCGATCACCGTCCAGAATAGCGTTGTCTCCGGCATCGTCTGTCACCTTATCATTTCGTAATTGGTTACCGGGTCGCGGCGGCGGATCCATGTTTTTGGATTGTACTTTTAGCTTTTAGCGAAGATATGACATAAGTAGTCTGTGCGACGGCAGGCTGACGCGCAGGAGACGGCCAAGCCCCCCGGCGGGAACCGGCGGAACGACTGCGGCGCGACCTTTGAGCGCGTCGAGCGCGAACGCGAACGGCTCGAGCGCGAGGTCACGCGGCTGCACAAGCGCAATAGGCGGCTGGAAGACGAGAATGCGCGGCTGAAGCGGGAGCTGGACGCAGCGCGTCGGGCCGGTTGCCGCCAAGCGGCGCCGTTTGCGAAACCGCTCAGCGGTGCGCCGAAGCGGCCGGGCCGGCGAGCCGGCGCCGCGTATGGTGTGGCGTCGCGCCGCCGGGCGCCAGTGCGGGTCGATGAACGGCATCACGTTCCCCTGCCGCCGGCCTGCCCGGACTGCGGCAGGGGTGCTGCGACCGACGGGTGTGGCCACCCAGGTGCAGGAAGAGTTGCCGGTCCCGCGCGTGGTCGTCCGCCAGTTCGAGGTGGCGATTGGCGCCTGCGGGGCGTGCGGGCGCCGGGTGCAAGGCCGGCATCGGTTGCAGAGCTCCGATGCGCTCGGGGCGGCCGGGGTGCAACTCGGCCCGCAGATGGTGGCCTGGGCGGTCATCCTCAACAAGCAATTGGAGTTGTCGTTCGGCAAGGTGACGACGCTGCTGCGACAGCACTACGGCATCACGATCAGCCGCAGCGGACTGGTCCGCGCCGTCGACCGGGCCAGCCGGCACGCGCAGCCGACCTATGCGGCCCTGCGGCACCAGGTCCGCCACAGTCCCGTCGTCAGGTCACTCGCTATCACGGAAGGACGCGTCTTCTACGGTCTTGGCCGTGACCTCGACCACGTAGTCAATGGATTTCTCTTGACCGCGCCGGACTCCCATCCACTTCACGCTGATGATGCGCCGATCGTCCCATGACTCCAGAGCGTTCTGGATGGCTGCCGGCTGGACCCCGAGGCCGACGGCCTTGACGGTCCTGGCGACGATGGCCCAATCGAAGGCGATACGCGAGTCCCCGCGCTCGATTGCCGGTTCAATGAAGTTAGCCCAAATGCAACTGCGTATCTGTTCTACTTGGTCGGTCACCGACTGTCTTCCCCTCTTCCAGCATACCCGAGGTCGTGTTGAGCGTACGTTTCTTTCTCATGTCCTGTCACTGCCCAAGAGATTGCGGCAATGTGAACACAACATGCCTCGCGAAGCCGCCTCGACGTCGTCGAAGTCGATGGTCTCCCGGCACATTGAGCAGATTCGACCCTGAGTCTGAGCCGCCGCTTCAAGTGCCGCTTCTCGCTGCATCGTAGCTTCCTTGTACTGCCCCATACTCGCAACCCCCTCAAACCCAAAACCAGTGACGCGGCGGTCGAGGCTCCGCCACCTGCACGCGCGTCAATAGAGTGCCAAAATGGACAAGAGGCGTAGGCCCTTTCGGGGTCTCCAAGTCTCCAGATCGTAAGACGCCGGGTCGCCGAGTCGTCAGGTCGTCCCGTCCGGGCCTGCGCCAACTCGTAGTGTATCAAGGCTTGCCGGATAGGTCTACCCCGTAGATACCCATCAAGCCGAGGTCAGTCCCTGATGTGCACCGCCTGCCGCCCCAAATCCCCGCCAGCCGTGTCGCTCTATTGATTCACATGGGAGCCGCTTGCAAAACTCCCGGGGGATTGGGGCTGGGCGCAGTCCTCAGCTCTCTTGGTGAACACGATTGCCCTGGATCGCCGACTGGATATCTTGTCGGGAGAACCGGCGGCACGCCGGAGGTAGAAGTCGGATGTTTCGACGTGTTCTCGACCGCGCGTTGGGACACCCGTGGGTGACTGACGCCCGTCGGGCGCCGAGGGGCGTTGCCGGCGGTGCACTGGTTATGTCACGAGGCGCACGAGCTGGTCGGCGGTGAGTGCGAGCACGCCGAACATGCAGTGGCACATCACTTTCGAGGCGCCACGGACCCGGACATGGCGACCGCCGAACTCGTCCTTGAGTCGGCCATTGACGCGCTCACCCGCCGTACGCTCGTTGTAGCGAGCCTGCTCGGGAAGCTGAAAGCCGATACGCTGCAGGCGCCGGGCTTCGGTTCGCAATTCCTCCGCCAGCGCCTTGTCGCGGCGGGGGTTGGTGTCAATCAACGGGACGTGGCCGAGTGAGCGGCTGTGCTGGCGGATCGGTTCCGCGTCGTAGGCGGCGTCCATCAGGTCATACAGATTGGTCGTTCGCTCGGCCGACAAGGTCGCCAGCGGAATGGCGGCTTGGCTGTCGTGCAGGGAGGCGGACGTCAGCAGGCAACTGATCGGAATCTGGCCGTCGGCCACGTCGAGGTGCAGCTTGTAGCCGACCCAGGTCGACTTGTAGCCCTTGCTGTCCTTTTTCATGCCCACGTCACAGTCGGTCGGCAGGTCGTCGAGCATCGCCGGCAAGGTCATGGCCGCCTGCCGGTCGAGGCGCTTGAGGACCTTCGGCCGTTCCTCACCCTTCTTCGGCCGTCCCCGCTTGCGCTTGGGCAGCGGGGGCGTCTTTTCCTTCGCGGCCGGCTTCTCGCGGGCCTCGATGGCCGTCGAGTCGCGGCAGAGGTGACCCACCAACCGGTCGTGGTGGGTGTTGCGGATCAACGCTGCATGCGTGCGCTGGGGCAACTGTGTGTCGGAGAACTCGACGAAGGCGCGTGAGAAGACCGACTCGCTCGGCACCTCGCTCTTCCGCTCCCAGCCGCAGATCCGCCGCAGCGCCACGTCGGTGACCAAGCGGTCCAACAGCACGCGCGTCGTCGGCATGTCGTAGACCGCCTTGGCCACGTAGGCTCGCGCCAGTGCCGCGCGGTCCTTGCGCGGACGCCCCGGCACCCGGAAGCACCGGGGAATCCACTGCTCGATACGGATGACCTCGAGAGTCTGCACCAACTGCTGCTGTTTCCCGGTCAGCGGACCCAACACGGGCTCCAACTGGGGGAACAGCGCACGCTGGATCGACTGCCAATAGGGGGCGAAGGAACCACGCAGGCAGTTCATGGTTTGTTTGATTGACCACTCCTGCCTACTACTGTATATTAGCAAACATCAAGGATGTGAAACAACGAATCGATGGCCTACAGCGCAGCGTTACGCCGCTATGAGGAGCAATACGACGCGCTCAAGGCGGAACTGCAAACGCTCGGGTTCGTAGGCCAGGGCGGCGTTCACACCCGCCGGATAACGTGTGGGAGGGCTACCTGTCGCTGCCACGACGACCCGGACGCCCGTCACGGCCCCTACCACTACTGGACGCGCAAGGCCCGCGGAAAGACCGTCGGCTTGAACCTCACCGAAGACGAACTCGTCCTCTACCGGGAGTGGATCGAGAACAACCGTAAACTGGAACGGCTCGTGAAGGAAATGCGCCACCTCTCTTCGCGTGCGCTTGCCCTCATAACCGGCAGGCAGGCTCCATGAACCCCCGTGTCGCCGGCTTCCCGGGCGCGGTCACTGCCATCCTGCGAATGCTGCATCCCGCCCGCTGACCGTCCCTCGCCCCGCCGCCTCCGGCAGGGAAAACTCGGCCGATCACGCGTTTCGCAAGAGGCTCATGGGTTCTCCATCCGCCGCCGCCGGACCCCGTGTCATGAAACCAGGGCACGACGAGGCGACAGCCGGTCCCGTGGGTGCGGATCAGCCGGCTGGAAGGCTACCGCTGCGCACGAGTTCCTGCTAGAAAATGAGGGGAGCTCTGAGGCGGTGAGCCCGAGTGTCGACAGCTTCTCCTGGAGACGGTCCGTATCGTCCCCGAGGGAGCTTGGTGCGGCGGGACGGATGGGCTATCCGGCACGTGCGCCGAGTGCGAGGGCGATGCGCTGCCATGCCTCGCGCTGCGGCGTGGCCCGCGGCAGATGCAGAACGAGCCGGCGCGACCTCACTGCTGTCCCACAGAACTTCTAATTGAGGCGGCTTGAACCTTCTATGTCTGTTAGAATGGTTTTGCTGCAAATCATTCAAAACACATGGAGATCCAAGCCATGCGCCCATCATAACACAGTCTTCGGGTAACTTCTGACGTTGCTTCCGCGACATGAATTCGACGCCGAGGCGCGCGACCATCAGCGCGGGCAGCGCTTGCGCGTCATGAGCCGCTGGGCGCAGTTCGTCGCCCTCGGCCTGGGCCAGTTGGCCAGCCGGCAGAGCCTGCGCGACATCGTGAGCAATCTGCGCGCTCAACCCGCCAAGCTCTATCACCTGGGCGTGCCAACGGTCAGCCGCTCGTCGCTCGCGCGGGTGAACGCCGAGCAGCCCTACACCCTCTACGAAGCGTTGTTCGGCCGTCTGCTGAGTCGTTGCCAGCAACGGGCGCCGGGCCACCGTTTCCGCTTCAGGCACAAGCTGTATGCGGTCGATGCGTCGACCATCGACTTGTGTCTGGCGGTTTTCCCGTGGGCGTCGTTCCGCCGCACGAAGGCCGCGATCAAGCTGCACATCGGGTTGGACCAAGCCGGCCACCTGCCGAGTTTCCTCAGCGTCACCGACGGCAAGACCGCCGACGTGACCGTGGCCCGCACGTGGACGTTCGAGGCCGGCAGCGTGGTCGTGGCCGACCGCGCCTATCTCGATTTCACGTGGTTTCACCAGTTGCAGGCCCGTGGCGTCACCTTCGTGACACGCCTCAAGCGCGGCGTGCGGTACCGGGTCACCCGCGAGCATGAGTCCGAGCCGGGACCGGTATTCTCAGCGACCAGACGATCGAACTGACCAGCGCCCGCAGCCGCAAGGTCTATCCCTGAGGTTGCCCCGATCTCGTGGACAGGTTAAGGCTTTCGGTTCACGTCATGGTGTGTACATCAACTATTGATTCCTGTGGGCGGTGTGGATCCCGTGCGCAGCGCGGGATCCAACGGACTTGTGGGCGCCCGTAGGGCGTCCACAGGCCGGGCACCGTCCACAGCGCCGGCCTGATGGAGCCGTTCGAACTCCAGTGGCGACCGGTAGCCGAGCGCGGAGTGACGCCGCCGCGTGTTGTACCACCCCTCGATGAACTCGAACAACGCCGCCCGTGCTTCGGCGTGCGTTGACAGCGTCGTTCGGTCGAGCAGCTCGCACTCCAGGGTCGCGAAGAAGCTCTCGGCCATCGCATTGTCGAAGCAATCGCCGACCGAACCCATCGATAGCGCGACGCCCCGTTCCCGGCAGCGAGCGCCGAAGGCCAGCGAGGTGTACTGGCAGCCTTGGTCGGAGTGATGGATGACCGCCTCGGGCCGCCGTTGCGCCACGGCCATCTCCAGCGCCTCGACCACCAGCGCGGTGCGAAGATGCCCCGCCATGGCCCAACCGACGACGCGCCGGCTGAACACGTCGAGGACGATGGCCAGGTACAGGAAGCCGGCCAGGGTCGGGACGTAGGTGATGTCGGCGACCCAGAGCCGGTTCGGCGCGTCCGCCTCGAAGCGCCGCTCGACCCGATCCGGGGCCGGGCGGGCCTGGGCATTCCGGCGTGTCGTGCGAGGGCCGCGGCGCCGGCTCACCCCGGCGACGCCGACGGACCGCATGACCCGGGCGACCCGCTTGCGGCTCACCGCGACACCGCCCTCGGTCAGTTCGGCGTGAATCCGAGGAGCACCATACGTCCCTCGACTCCGGCCGTGAATCGCCTGGACGCGAGCCCGGAGCTCGGCATCGGCCCGTGCCCGAGCCGACGGAGGACGACGACGCCACGCGTAGTACCCGCTCGGGGAGACACCGAGCACCCGGGCCATCGTGGCGACACGGAAACGAGCCTGATTCGCGCTCATGACCCGGTAGGTCTCCCGGGTCGGGCCTCCCGCGCGAACCAGGCCGTTGCCTTTGCCAATATCTCTCGCTCTTCGCGCAGGCGCCGGTTCTCCCGGCGCAGCCGGCGAAGCTCTTCACGCTCCTCCGTGCGCAGCCCGTCGCTGCGCTCGCCCGCATCGCGGCCCACCTGCGCGACCCAGGTTCGGATCGCCTGGGACGACGGCTCGAACTCGCGAGCCAGATCCTCCGGCGCACGTCCGGACCGAACCAGGTCGACCATCTGTTGCCGGAACTCCGCCGCGTACGGTGGTCTCGTCTTCGGCATCGCGGATACTCCTTCTCCCCCCCAAGAGGATAGGTGTTCACGAAACCGGGGCAACTTCACCCGACCGGCTGCGACGGGTCGTCTACCGCGACCCGTTGACAAGAAACCGTTACGTGTTCGTGACCAA
Organism: Vicinamibacterales bacterium; assembly: GCA_965217045.1. Lineage (GTDB taxonomy): Bacteria > Acidobacteriota > Vicinamibacteria > Vicinamibacterales > UBA8438 > JAAXGX01. The sequence continues at coordinate 452,061 of OZ244229.1, forward strand.
CAACACCACGTGGGTCGCCAAGACGATCGCCGACCTGTACAAGTCCCGGTGGCAGATCGAGCTGTTTTTCAAGTGGATCAAGCAGCATCTGAAGGTGAAACGTTTCGTGGGCCGGTCGAAAAACGCGGTCTTGACGCAACTGTGGGTGGCCACCTGCATGTACCTGCTGCTGGCCTACCTCAAGTTCGTCCTGCGGCTGCGCTGGAGCCTCAACCAGATGCTGCAGGTGCTGCAGCTCAACATCTTCGAACGCCGGCCTCTCGAAGACCTCTTCACCACCCATTCGCCACCAGACCGCGCCCGGCCGCAACTCGCGCTGGCCTGGGCCTGAGACTGTGGGACACTAGTGACTCGATTCCAACGGCACGTCACGAGCATGTGTGAGGGTTCACAAGTGGAGCACTTATTTTGGTCTCATATGGGCCGCTTTGCGACGCATGTTCCTTCGATACCAGAGCAAAAGGCAGCAGTCACGACGCTTCAGAGGGTAGATGGTCTCCTGGACGCCGCAGACCGCCGAGCCGAAGAGCAGCGACTGCTGCATGGTTGCTGTCTGTCAGTGCTTAACTAATCAACCGGACTTACCTCCGGCGAGTAGCAGCGATCTCTGGGCGGCCCCCACGCGGGGCCGCCGAGGACTTGTCGCCGTGCCGGTCGCGAACGCCAGACTGCCACTTGACCGATGGCGAGCCGTTGCGTAGGCTGAGTCCGATGGCGCAGCTAGAGCGGATCACGATCGAGCCCGGAAAACGCAGCGGCAAGCCCTGCATCCGCGGCCTGCGCATGACGGTTTCCGACGTGCTCGACTACTTGGCGTCCGGCATGTCCGAGGACGACTTGCTCCGGGACTTCCCGGACTTGGAGCGCGAAGACATCCGGGCCTGCCTCGCGTTCGCCGCTGATCGCGAGCGGCGACTGGTTGCGGTCGGCGGAAGGTGAAGCTGCTCCTCGACCAGAATCTCTCACCACAGCTCTGCGACCGCCTTCGCGACATCTGGACCGATGTCGTTCACGTTCGAGCGGTTGGCCTAGCGGCGGCGGACGACGCGGCCGTCTGGGCGTACGCGAGGCAGCACGACTTCACCATCGTCTCGAAGGACGGCGACTTCAGCGGTCGTTCCTCCCTGTACGGTGCGCCGCCGAAGGTCATCTGGCTGGCGCTCGGCAACTGTTCGACCAGCGAGATCGAACGGCGTCTCCGTGGCCACCGCGATGAGATCGAGACGTTCGCCACCGAACCGGACACGACGTTGCTCGTGATCGAACCCGGCCGGGGTGCCGGCGCGTCGTAGCGGCGCGCCGATCAAGCTGCCAGCATGACCTTCACCGAGTCGAACACGGTCGAGGCGCTCGTCCGTGACATCACTTTGCGGCGGCGTCACCCACCATACGGCCGTCGGACCCGGCCTGGCGCGGCGGCACGGCGCGCTCTCCGGCCTCGGTTGGCACTACCTCGCGCCGCAGCACTTGGCACGGCAGGCGCACGAGGTCCTTGTCGAGGACCACGTGCGGGAGGCGCTGATCCGCCTCAACCCGGAGATCGCGGCGCAGCCGGATCGGGCCGACGACGTGCTGTACCGGCTGCGGGCCGTCCTGATGGGCGTGCGGACGGACGGGCTGGTCAAGGCGAACGAGGAGTTCGCAGCGTGGCTCGCCGGAGAGCGGTCGATGCCGTTTGGCGCGGACGGCGAGCACGTCACCGTGCGGCTCGTTGACCTTGAGGATGTCGAGGGAAACCAGTATGTCGTCAGCACCCAGTACACCGTCCGATCGGGCGCGAACGAGCGCCGCGCGGATCTCGTGCTGCTGGTGAACGGTCTTCCGCTGGTCGTCATTGAGGCGAAGACGCCGGTACGGTCGAGCCAGAGCTGGTTCGACGGGGCGACGCAGATCCACGACGACTACGAGCGCAACGTGCCGGAGCTGTTCGTGCCGAACCTCTGCTCGGTCGCCACCGAAGGGAAGGATCTGCGCTACGGATCGATCGGCCTGCCGGTCGATCTCTGGGGACCGTGGCGGGCGGACGACGACGACACCGACACGCCGAAGCTCGAACGGATCAAGCGGACCATCTCGTCGATGCTCCGCCCGAACACGGTTCTGGATCTGCTGGGCAGTTACACGGCTTACGCCACGGGCAAGGGGAAGCGGCGCGCCAAGATCGTGGCGTGTTACCAGCAGGTCGAGGCGGCGAACCGCATCGTCGCACGGGTCGTCGCCGGCCACCCCAAGAAGGGCCTGGTCTGGCACTGACGCTGAAGGGTAATCAGCGGCGCTATGAGTACGAGGTACTGTGCCGGTTGCGGGAGGTACTGCCGGCCGGGGTGAAAGTCACCGTCGTGGCGGACCGTGGCTTTGGGGACTGCAAGCCGTTCTACGCGTTGACGACAGAGCTGGCCTTCGAATACGTGATTCGGTTGCGTGGAGACATCTACGTGACGAGTGCGCGGGGTGAGCGGCGAGCGGCCGCCGCGTGGGTCGGCGCCGGGGGGCGTGCGCGGCGGCTGGTGGGTGCTCGGGTGACCGACACGTACGAACTGCCGGTCGGCGTGGTCGTGTGCGTACACGATCCGAAGATGGACGAACCGTGGTGCCTGGTGGCCAGCGAAGCGACAGTCCCGACGCGGGTCCTGATTCGGTACTACGGCAAGCGCTGGGGGATTGAGGCGGGCTTTCGGGACATCAAGGACATGCGCTTCGGGATGGGGCTGTCTTCGATGCATGTTTCGCGCCCGGACCGGCGGGACCGCCTGTTGTTGATCAGCGCGTTGGCGATCGTCGTGCTGTCGTTGCTGGGCGCGGCGGGCGAGCGCATCGGTTATGACCGCTGGTTGAAGGCGAACACGGTGAAGCGGCGGACGCATTCGTTGTTTCGGCAGGGGCTGATGCTGTACCACCACCTCCCCAATTGGCCCGAGGATCGGATTCGTCGGTTGATGGAGACGTTCGGAAGCATGCTCATGGAACAGCGGGTGTATCGAGAGGTCTTCGGCGTGATCTGATACCTGCAAAAACAAGGGGATGCATGAGGTGCCCAACACTCTTCGGCAGATCCGCCGTGGGCACCCACATCGTCGCTTGCCGCGTTCGACCGCAGCTTGTCCCCATCGCCATGCCAGACAGTGTAGAACACAGGACCGATCACGTCGATCCCTGGAACGAGGGACTTTCACCACGGGCTGCTAGACGGCGGCGCCGGGAACGACTGGCTCAACGGGGGCCCTGGTAACGACGTGCTTGAGGGCGGCGCTGGTGACGACACCTTCGTCTTCGACGGGGACCCGAATGGCGAAGACGTTGTCCGTGATTTCGCTGATGCGCGCTCCTCTGCCGGCGAGCAGGACTACATCGAGCTGTCTGGTGGCTTCTCCTTCTCCTCGCTCAGCTTCACGGCCACCGGTAACGATGTCGTCATCACGAGCAGCGGCCGGCCCGGCTCCATCCATATCACCCGCGAGGACTACCTCGTTGACCACCAGATCAGCGACCTTGGCCCGGACGACTTCCTCTTATCGTAGAAGTTCAGCCGTATTCGTTTAGCGGGTGATTCCTCAACAAATACGGGCATAAATAGCAGAAATGGGTTGGGGACTCTTGAAGTTCCGAACGGCAACGGAGCTGTGAGCTGCATCGGTTCTATTGGTGCTTCACCCCTGCGCGTGACGATACCTGCCTGGGTCGGTCGCAGTTGAAGCGACCGTCTCGGGGTTGCCGATCTTCACGTCTCGCGAGGGAGCGATGCTCGCCCACCCTCAGGCGGGCGGCGGGGGGAGCCCGAAGGCGTCGGGGACGACGGGACCGGTGGCGCGCAACATCGTGGCGATCAGCGGAGGTAGATCGAGGTCGCGTTGGCGGGCGGTGCGCACGACGCTGGCGAGCACCTGCTGGGTGTCGGCGCCGTGGCGGGTGCGGTTGCCACCGCAGACTGTGAGCATGATCGTGCTGCTGCCCGGCCGGTTCTGACTCCGCCGCAGACCGACTTCGTGCCTGGTAAGGATCTGTCGGCCCGGCCGGGCAGCACGCATCCAGATGTTGCCTGGCCGGGAGGGCAGTGACCGAATAGGGGCCTGGCTTGAAAGTCCCGTCACAGTCCTGTCCGCCCGCCCGACCAGACGGCGTCGCCAGCCCGAAAGGGGGCCAGCAACATGTCGAACAGCATCGCGCGTGACGATCCGTCGGTCAAGGTGATCGTCGGCGTCGACACCCACAAGCACGAGCATGTCGCGGTAGCGATCAATGACTTGGGCGCCCGGCTCGCGACGTTCCGGGTGCCGGCGAACGGGGCCGGCTATGCCGACCTGGTGGCGTGGGCACGCACGCTCGGTGACCTCGAAACCTTCCGAAGGTACCGGTTCCTACGGGGTCGGCCTCGCGCGCTCCGTGCGCCGACAGGGGCTCCACGTCGTCGAGGTCAACCGTTGCGACCGCGCAAGCGGCGCAACAACGGCAAGAGTGACACGCTCGATGCCGAGGCTGCGGCGCGGTCGGTGCTCGCCGGTGTCGCGACCGCCAAAAGCTGCGGACGGCGCGGCAGAAATGGTCCGCCAGATCAAGATCGCCCGCGATACGGCCGTCAAGGCCCGCACTACCGCGATGACCACGCTCAAGACGCTGCTCGTCAACGCACCGAGTCGGGTCCGCGAAGCACTCGAGCCGCTCACCGACCAACGGCTCATCGACCGCTGCGCGACCCTCAGACCAGGAGACATCCTCGACCCGACTGCCTCGGTGAAGCATGTGACGGGCGCTCGCGCCCGCTGGCGCACACTTTCGGCCGAGATCGACCGGCACGACGAGTTGCTCGACATCCTCACCAGGGCGGCAGCGCCGACCCTGCGTGAGGCGTTCGGGATTGGTCCCGACTCGGCGGCCGAGATGCTGATCGTTGCCGGCGACAACCCCACCCGGATCCGTTCCGAAGCCGCGTTCGCGAAACTATGTGGCGCCTGTCCGATTCCCGCCTCAGCGGGGTTACGAACCGGCATCGGCTCTTCCGCGGCGGCCACCGCCAAGCCAACGCGGCGCTCTACCGGATCGTGATCATCCGCATGCGCTGGCACCAGCCGACCCTCGACTACGTCCGACGACGCACCGCCGAGGGCTTGTCGAAGAAAGACATCACCGCTGCCTGAAACGCGGCCGTTGCGACGGGAAATCTGGCGACCACGCGCTGATACGAAGACCACCAACCCGGGCGACCTGCGCGAAGGCGCCTGACGTGGTCGCGCTCTTTCGTGTGATGCGGGGTCAATGCCTTTGGCTTGGCGACGTACATATTTCGGCCGGTTCCGATCTGACCGTACGCTCGATCGGGAGCGTGTCGTGCGCCGCCAGTCGCTGTCACCGTCCGCGCCGGACACCGGTCAGTGGCGCGAGGGCGAGCCGCAGGCGAGTCGATGCCGTTCCCGCGTCAGCGGTCCGTCATCCGCCGCTGGGCGGGGGCCTGGACGGCACGTAGAGAACCTCTCGGTCATCCGGCCAGTGAGTGGCCGGACGGTCCGCCACAACCAGTTGAAGCCGGCGAGCGCCGAGTCATCCGAAGGACCGTAGCGCAGCGGAGGAGGCGCGAACGACTCGGCGGGAGCAGAGCGCTACCTCTCCGCTGCACGGCAACCTGTCGTCTGGACGAAAGCAGGTGACGACGGGGCGGCATCGGCGCCGGGTCCTCAACCCTCGTCCACCGCGGGAGATGCCCCGCCGTGAGCTTTCGTCCGTTCAGCCAACGGCGCAGACCTTTCGGATAACGACGGCGGGACGGATGGCCTGTTCGGCGCGCCAGTTGGTGGCGTCGATCGACAGGTCCCACAAGAAGAGAAACACGGCAGCGAATTCGGTGGCCAGATGCCGGGCAAAGCGCTCGGCGTCGTCCAGCGGTGGCGGTGCGTCAATGAGCCGACCGAGCCGGGCTACGAGTCGGCCGCGGATCGATGCCAGACCGTGCTCGCTCAGCTCGCCGGCGGTGCAGCGGTCACGCACGGCAAGGCCCGTCTGCAAGACCGCTTGCACCTGCCCGGCCCAGAGACTGTCCGGATGATCTTCCTGCAGTTCCTTGCATCGTCGGAGCAGGTGATTCAGACAGGATTGGTGCAGCGCGGCTCGGTAGCAGCGATACGACACCCACCCGTCGCGCACGAGCACCCCGGCGAAGTCGGCCCCCAGAACCGTGGTGGCATCGTCGAACCCGCGGCCGGGGCAAATGGCGTAGACCGTCGTCTCCGGGGTGACGAAGGCCCACAGCCAGTGGCTGATGGCACCGACGCGCCACCCGGTTTCATCCGGTGTGACCGTGGGCGAGTTGCGGACCTGCTCGCACAGCGCCGTGTAGGTCGGCGCGGCGTCGCGGGCCGTGCGGTGCAGCAGGTGGGCGAGGCCGCCCGGTGTCACGTGTAAGCCGAACGTGGTCCGCAGCACATGGGCGACCTTCGCCAGCGGTACGCCCATCTCCGTGTGCAACTCGACGACCAGCGCGACGACGCCGGGGCCGAGCTGCGCGCCGGCCGCTCCCAGCGCATCCGAGGTCTGCAGCGCGTGGCGGCCCTGCACGCGCCGCCGACACTGTGAGCAGCGGCCCACTTCGATGTCGAAGCGGCGCACGACCGGGCGCACTTCGGGGATTTCTTCCTGATACTGCGACGCCACGTGGGTCACTTCGACCGACCCGCCGCAGTCGGGACACGCCGTCGGCACCGGCGCTTCCAGGGTCTGGTCAACCCGTGCCGGGCGCGGGCGGCACGCCTTCCGACCATACTGCGTACCAGCCCGTCGACCGGGACGCCGGCCGCGTCCTTGCGGTCGGTCCTTGGCGAAGGGGGCGGCTTGTCGGAACCCCGCCCGGCGCGCGGCGGCCAACTGCCCCCTCAGTTGCTCGATCTCCCGCTTCTGACGCTCGATCTGGCCTTGCAGGCCGTCGATCTGACGCTGCTGGCGACCGTTCTCGCGTTGCTGGTTCTTGGTGTCGCGCTCGCGCCGCGTCAACTCCGTGCGGAGCCGTTCGACCTCGGCCTGCAGGTTCTCGTGCGAATTGCGGTCCCCGACCTTCACGCCAAGGTTATGCCACAGTTCCGAAATTTGTACAAGTCAAAACTTTGACACCTGCCCCGGAACCCGCTAAATGAAGACGTTCAGCCTTCACCCGGCCGGCCGCGGTGAAGGCCCCGTACGGTGCTCGCCGCGCAGGTGGCTGGTCGCGGGGTAATTGGTTACCGGGTGTGGATTCTATGGTGCCGGGCCTTGCAGGTCAGGTGCGACGGTGGGGACGGGCGTGCACAGGAGGTCGGCGATCACGGCATGGGGGTCAAGCCGGCGCTGTGTGGCGGTGCGGATGAGGGAGGTGAGGATTTACTGGGCGTCTGCGCCCCGCCAGGAGCGATTGCCGCCGCAGACTTTACGGATGACGACAGCGGGACGGATGGCCTGTTCAGCGCGCCAGTTGGTAGCATCGATGGCGGGGTTGCGTAGGAAGCTGAACAGCGCGGTCCATTCGGTGCCGAGGTGGTTGGCGAAGCGTCGAACGTCGGCGAGTGGCCCCGGATGGGCGATGCGTTCGGCGAGGCGGGCGGCCAACGCTGCGAGGGTTTGGTCGCTGCCGGCAGGTGAGCGTGTGCCGGCGCGGAGTTCGTCGCGCAGGCCGAGGGCCTGTTGCAACGCGGTCTGGATCTCGACGACGACGTGACTGTACGGGTGATCGGTTCGCAGCGTCTTTGCCCGACGCAAGAGGTGCGCCAGACAGCTCTGATGGGTAGCCGCGGTGAACCGGCGATACGGGGCCCAGCCGTCGCGGACGATCACGCCGGCGAAGTCCTTGCCGAGCAGATTGGCGGCCTCCGGATAACCGCGGCCGGGCTGGATCTGGTAGACGGTCGTCTGGGGGGTTGCCACGACCCACAGCAGTTGAGCCGGCCGGCGACCTTCCAGCCGGTTTCGTCGGGCGTGACGACGGGGCTGTGGCGGACCTGGTGCCGCAGGGCCGCATAGGTCGGCTGCGCGTGCCGGCTGGCCCGGTCGACGGCGCGGACCAGTCCGCTGCGGCTGACCGTGATGCCGTAGTGCTGTCGCAGCAAGGTTGCCACCTTGCCGAACGACAACCCCAATTGCTTGTTGAGGATGACCGCCCAGGCCACCAGCTGCGGGCCGAGTTGCACCCCGGCCGCCCCGAGCGCATCGGAGCTCTGCAACCGATGCCGGCCTTGCACTCGGCGCCCGCACGCCCGGCAGGCGCCAATCGCCACCTCGAACTGACGCACGACCACGCGCGGGACCGGCAACTCTTCCTGCACCTGGGTGGCCACACCCGTCGGTTGCAGCACGCCGCCACAGTCCGGGCAGGCTGGCGGCAGGGGAACGTGACGCCGTTCATCGACCCGCACTGGCGCCCGGCGGCGCGACGCCACACCATACGCGGCGCCGGCTCGCCGGCCCGGCCGCTTCGGCGCACCGCTGAGCGGTTTCGCAAACGGTGCCGCTTGGCGGCAACCGGCCCGACGCGCCGCGTCCAGCTCCCGCTTCAGCCGCGCATTCTCGTCTTCCAGCCGCCTATTGCGCTTGTGCAGCCGCGTGACCTCGCGCTCGAGCCGTTCGCGTTCGACGCGCTCAAGGTCGCGCCGCAGTCGTTCCGCCGGTTCCCGCCGCGGGGGCTTGGCCGTCTCCTGCGCGTCAGCCTGCCGTCGCACTGAGGTTGCCCCGATCTCGTGGACAGGTTAACCCGCATTATTCCTGAAGCTCGATATTCGGGATCGACAGGGCGTGGCGGGACGACGAACAGGCTTTCGCCATCGTCATTTGGGGGCTGCGAGGGGGTTGCGGGGCGAGCATGGGGCGATGGCCGGGCGCGGTGAGCCCGAGTGTCGACAGCTTCTCCTGGAGACGGTCCGTATCGTCCCCGAGGGAGCTTGGTGCGGCGGGACGGATGGGCTATCCGGCACGTGCGCCGAGTGCGAGGGCGATGCGCTGCCATGCCTCGCGCTGCGGCGTGGCCCGCGGCAGATGCAGAACGAGCCGGCGGACCGAGCGGACGACCTGGACCCCGAGCTTGAGCAATCGGTCGCGTAGCCACGTCACCTGGGTGCGGGCGCACGCGGTGCCCGCCGCCCGCAGCCGCAGTTCCTGCATCAGCACGTAGGCTGCGGCCGTCAGCAAGACGCGCAGTTGGTTGGCCCAGAACCGGCAGCAGCTCGTGCGGTCGATCTGCAGGCCGTCGAGCAACTCCTTGATCCGGTTCTCGATGTCCCCCCGCGCACAGTAGACCTTCTCGTAGATGAAACGCGGCGTCTGGCGCAGGTTCGTCACCACGAAGCGCGGGTTGTCCCGCGGCGCACGTTCGCCGAGGCGGACCACTTCGGCTTTGATCACCACCCGGCGCTCATGGCCCCAGATGCGGGCGGCGTAGCGAGTGTCGGTATAGACGTGTGCGGTCTCGCCACTGACCTCGCTCTGCGTGCGCGCCGTCTGCAGCGCCGATTCGGCATGCCGCTCCAAAACCGCATTTTTCGCCATCGCCACCACGTAGTCGAGCCGGGGCTCCGCATCCAGGAAATCGAAGACCTCCGGGGTCGCAAAGCCCCCGTCGAGCCGAACGAGAAACCGCGCCCGCGGAAACGCCGCCCGCAGCAGCGGGAGCAGCCGACACAGCAGCCCGAGGGTCCCGTCGGCGGCCACTGCGTTGCCGGGCCGCAGCACCGCCGCGCACAGATACTGCTCCGCCTCGCGGTCGAAGCTCAGAAACCCGAGCAGCGGCAGATAACACCAGCCGCCATAGTGCCCGTTGAAGAACGTGAGCTGCTGGGCGCCGTGCGTCAGGTCGTCGGTCGGATCCAGATCGATGGTGACGCGCCGCGCCCGACCGTGCAGGCGGCGCCGATGCCGCTCGATGACGCACGCCGCCAACTCGCGCCCCATCCGGTAGAGCGCGGTGCGGGTCGCGCCGTTCTCGAACCGCGAGATCGTAGGTTGCGACGCCAAGGGCGCGCCGGACACCGGGTCCCGCCCGAGCAGCAGCTTGTGGATGGGGTCGTCGGCCAAGTGGTCGGCATCGTTGCCATCGGGATGACCGCACGCGATGCCGAAGATCCGCTGGCCGATCAGATCCGCGAACGTGTGCCGAATCTTCTCCGCGGCGCGCTTGTCGGCCAGACACTGGGCGAACGCCTTGACCAAGCCGTACACGCGCTCGGCCGCCTTGAGCAGGACGGCGCCGCCGTCGGAACTCGCGTGTTCCTGGTTGAACGTGGCGACGAGGGGCTTGTCGAACAGATCCGGGAACAGAACAGTCTGTGGTTTCGTGTGAGGCGTCACGCAGGGGTCTCCATTGTGGCTAAAACGTTGTGTGCACTATGTTTGTACCACACGGAGGCTCCTGTGTCTCCCCCTCAACCGCACCTTCACGCATAATCCGGGTTAAGGCTTTCGGTTCACGTCATGGTGTGTACATCAACATTGATTCCTGTGGGCGGTGTGGATCCCGTGCGCAGCGCGGGATCCAACGGACTTGTGGGCGCCCGTAGGGCGTCCACAGGCCGGGCACCGTCCACAGCGCCGGCCTGATGGAGCCGTTCGAACTCCAGTGGCGCCCGGTAGCCGAGCGCGGAGTGACGCCGCCGTGTGTTGTACCACCCCTCGATGAACTCGAACAACGCCGCCCGTGCTTCGGCGTGCGTTGACAGCGTCGTTCGGTCGAGCAGCTCGCACTCCAGGGTCGCGAAGAAGCTCTCGGCCATCGCATTGTCGAAGCAATCGCCGACCGAACCCATCGATAGCGCGACGCCCCGTTCCCGGCAGAGAGCGCCGAAGGCCAGCGAGGTGTACTGGCAGCCTCGGAGTGATGGATGACCGCCTCGGGCCGCCGTTGCGTCACGGCCATCTCCAGCGCCTCGACCACCAGCGCGGTGCGAAGATGCCCCGCCATGGCCCAACCGACGACGCGCCGGCTGAACACGTCGAGGACGATGGCCAGGTACAGGAAGCCGGCCAGGGTCGGGACGTAGGTGATGTCGGCGACCCAGAGCCGGTTCGGCGCGTCCGCCTCGAAGCGCCGCTCGACCCGATCCGGGGCCGGGCGGGCCTGGGCATTCCGGCGTGTCGTGCGAGGGCCGCGGCGCCGGCTCACCCCGGCGACGCCGACGGACCGCATGACCCGGGCGACCCGCTTGCGGCTCACCGCGACACCGCCCTCGGTCAGTTCGGCGTGAATCCGAGGAGCACCATACGTCCCTCGACTCCGGCCGTGAATCGCCTGGACGCGAGCCCGGAGCTCGGCATCGGCCCGTGCCCGAGCCGACGGAGGACGACGACGCCACGCGTAGTACCCGCTCGGGGAGACACCGAGCACCCGGGCCATCGTGGCGACACGGAAACGAGCCTGATTCGCGCTCATGACCCGGTAGGTCTCCCGGGTCGGGCCTCCCGCGCGAACCAGGCCGTTGCCTTTGCCAATATCTCTCGCTCTTCGCACAGGCGCCGGTTCTCCCGGCGCAGCCGGCGAAGCTCTTCACGCTCCTCCGTGCGCAGCCCGTCGCTGCGCTCGCCCGCATCGCGGCCCGCCTGCGCGACCCAGGTTCGGATCGCCTGGGACGACGGCTCGAACTCGCGAGCCAGGTCCTCCGGCGCACGTCCGGACCGAACCAGGTCGACCATCTGTTGCCGGAACTCCGCCGCGTACGGTGGTCTCGTCTTCGGCATCGCGGATACTCCTTCTCCCCCCAAGAGGATAGGTGTCCACGAAACCGGGGCAACTTCAGCCGGGCGGGATTCGCACCCGCTGAGGAATGGCACCTTGTCACGGCGCACGGAATAATGCGGGTTAGTTCACATCTCCCATCGCTCCGACGCGGAACCTGAAGGTCTCGGAGTTGCTGTAAATCGGAGTTGCTGTAAACAGCCGCTGAAGAGGCTTTGCCAACCATCGTGCCCACCTAGTCGAGCGGGACACGCGGGCGCTGTCGGTGGCGATCCCGGTGTTCGCATACATTTGTCGGTAGAGCTTCGAGACCAGGACGAACGCCAGGCGTTCCCGAACCGTGCCGACGATGGTCGAGCGCCGCCAGATTGACGTGACGCTGTAGAAGAGGTCCCACGCCTGCTGGGTGCGCTGCCGCACCTCGTCGGCGGACATGGTCGGGTGAGGAAGATAGACCTTGGGCCGATCCGACGGCGGGATGAGCCAATATCGGGTCAGTGGAACCCCGTTCACCGACGCCCCATCGCTCGCCTGCTCTTGCTCCCACCTGTTGAAGTCGACCGTCCCAGGCAAAGGTGTGAGCATGACGAACTGGGCGAACGCCACCTCGGCACGCTCCGCGAGCGAGACGGTCGCCGCAAAGGTCGCTGGCTCATCGCTCGCGAGCCCGAAGATAAACGACCCCAGGACGGCCACGCCGTTCTGTCGAAACCGGCGGAGCCGGTCGACCAGGTCGTCTCCGGCCACGTTGAAGTCCTTGTAGACGTCCTTCAAGCCCTCGGGCGTCACCGATTCGACACCGACGAGCGCACCGCGGATTCTCGCCCGCCGCATGGCCTTAAGAAACTCGGGGTCCTCGGCCGCCTCCATCGTAATCTGGGTATAGAACACCAGGTCGTCCGGTAGCCGCGAGAGCTGGTCCATGAGATCGAAACGCTCGGTTCGGATTCCCTCGAGCTCGCGGAGCCGGTGGGAATCCTTCCGCCGCGCCGCCACGGCCAGGTCCTCGAGCGTCACCGGATAGAAGTTGTCGTCCGCCAGTGCGATAAAGCGAAAGCCCATACGGCGTAGCTCGACGATCTCCTGAATCACGACGTCAGGAGTTCGTTGACGCGGCTCCTGACCGTCGGTGCGCCACACGGAGCAGAACGAGCAGTGTTTCGGACAGCCGCGAACTGTCTGCACCGATGCCCACATATAGCGATCTCGCGGCATGAGGTTCCACCGGGCCGGCCGCAAACCCATCGCCTCGACGCGCCCTGCCTCGTAGACTCGCTTTGGTCCCCCCTGGGCGCACTCCTCTAGCACCGTGGCCCACGCCGAATCCCCATCACCACGGACGACGGCGTGCGCTCCGCCCAACTCGTGGGCCTCGTCTGGGTAGAGTGTCGCGTGAATACCGCCGTAGACAACGAATGCCCCTTGCTCGCGTGCGAGCCTGCCAACCTGGTAGCCGCGCAAGGCATTGGCCGTGTGAATCCCGATCCCGACCACGTCGCCCGCCTCGACCTGAGCCGGGTCGAACACCTCGAGGGTTTCATCAGTGAGGATTGGGTCGCCCCACATCGGTGGTGTCGCTGCTGCCAGGACGTACAACCACCGCGGCGTGATAATCGCCACGCCGAAAGAGACATCACTTGGATTGACGAGATGGACTCGCATCGTAGCTCCACACAAAAAGGAAATGTCGCGACTCTAACGGTCTTGTCTCGACGTCCCCACGACTCGGTTCAGCGCGACCTCGATTGGCATCTATCAACACCAGCCCTCAGCGACCAGGCTCGAGGCTGGGTAGGATGTCACACGCGACCGCCATTTTTCAACCCTCAGGGGGGTGCCGCCATTACCGGATGACCGGAAGTCCCGGTGTCTCCGGGCGTTGGTGCACGGATCCCGCGCCCTCGGTGAGCCACGCTCGACATCCTGGCGATCGTAGCGACGGCAGGCGCATGATCTCGACATGAAGTCGAGAGTGCACCCGAAGTACAAGACAAAATACCACGTCGGGAATTGGTCGGCATACGACAGAGCGCTGGTCCAGCGAGGTGATATCACCGTGTGGTTGGCCCCGGATGCGATCGCCACCTGGGAGGCCGTGGGCGTTGGCACGCGTGGCGGGCAGCGGCAGTATTCCGATCTCGCCATCGAAACCGCGCTGACGCTCCGGCTCATCTTCCACCTGCCCCTGCGGCAGACTGAAGGCTTCCTGACGTCGATCTTCAGGATGCTGGGTCTCGACCTGTCCGCGCCCGATCACACCACACTCTCACGGCGTGGCCAGCATCTCGATCTTCAGCTGCGTCGCGCCCCCGCAGGTGCCGGCCTGCATCTCCTCGTCGACAGCACGGGACTCTCGATCGTGGGCGAGGGTGAATGGGCCGCTGTGAAACATGGAGGACGGGGGAGGCGAGGCTGGAAGAAGCTGCATCTCGGTGTCGACCGATCGGGCGTGATCGTCGCCCGGGCCCTGACGGAGGCAAGTGTCGACGACGCGACGACTGGCATCATGCTGATCGAGGCGGTTGACGGCGCCCTCGGACGGGTGACGGCGGATGCCGCCTACGATACGATCGGCTTCTACGAGGCCGCCGGTACGCGTGGCGCGACCGTCGTGGTTCCGCCGACGAGTACGGCCGTGTCGACACGACCGCGGCGCCCGTGATCACACGATCCTGGCGGTCAAGGAGATAGGGCGGCGACGCTGGAAGCAGACGTCTGGCTACCATGGGCAGGCCCGCGTGGAGAACGCGTTCTTCCGGTACAAGTTGGAAATGGCAACTAGAAAAGGGACCTTTGTGGCCACGTCGCGATGAGCGCTATTGCCGTGGCACCTCCTGTGGCGCGCGGGACGCCTGGTTGCGTGTGGCGGTCTTGAGCCGGTAGCTGTCGCCGGCGGTCGTCAACACGGTGGCGTGGTGGACGATCCGGTCGATGACCGCGGCGGCGGCCGTGGTGTCGAAGAACACCTCGGACCAGCGCGCGAACGGCAGATTCGTCGTCACGACGAGGCTCCGGCGCTCGTAGCGCTGGCTGATGAAGCCGAACAGCAGGTCGGCGCCGGCCTTGTCGAACGGCACGTAGCCCAGTTCGTCGAGGATTACGACGTCGTAGCGGGCGAGCTGGTCGAACTTGCGTTGCAGTCGGCCCTGTTGCTGCGCTTCGACGAGCAGCGTGACCAGTTCGGCGGCGGTCACGAACCGCACCCGGTAGTCGTGCTGGCAGCAGGCCATCCCCAACGCGATCGACAGATGCGTCTTCCCCGTGCCGACGCCGCCGACGAACACGACGTTGGCGGCGTCGGCGACGAAGCGGCAGTCGAAGACGTGCAGGACCGCGTCGCGGTCCAGGTCCGGCTGTGCGTCGAACGAGAAGGCGTCGAACGTCTTGAGCATCGGGAAGCGAGCATCCTGGATGCGGCGTTGGATGCGGCGCTCCCGGCGGCCGGTCACCTCCAGATGGACCAACTGAGCCAGGTAGTCGGCCGGTGCCTGACGCTGGCGGGTGGCCTGCTCGGCCAGCGGCCGCCACTGCGTCGCGACCGTCGACAGGCACAGCGTCTTCAGGTCCGTCTCCAAATGCGGAGGCTCGGCAATCGCGGTCACCATTAGCAACGGCCCTCCACCAGAGCGTCATACGCCGACAGCGTCGGGGTGGGCACCACGATCTGCGCCAGTTCCGGACGCACCTCCGTCACCGGCCGGCACACCGGCGGCGGGCCACTCTGCTGCTGGCGGAGGAGGAGCCGCACCGTCTCGAGACGCGGCGAATGGCGCTCGAGCGCGGCCGTCACCGCGCGCTCGACGGCCGCGGCCGGCTGCGTCTCCATCAGCCGCAGCATCCGGACCCACTCCTGATCGGGCTTGCGCGTGTGCCTGGCCAGTTCGGCCCGCACCTGCCGCCACACCGGCGCCAGCGGCCAGTCGACGAGCGCCGTCGCCTCGGCCACCGCCCGGTGCTTGCGCTCGAGCAACGGCAGCACGTGAAACGCATCGAGGACCTTCGTGCCTCTGCAGAACGCGCGGGCGTGCTGCGCCACCACCTCGGCGCCGACGGCGACCGCCACCCGGTCGTGATACAGCTTCACCCACACCGGCCGGTAGGCGTGGCGGATCGGTACCGAGCAGGTGACGTGGTCCACCCGGACGTGTCCGAACTTGTCGGCCACTCGCGCGACGACGCGGCAGGTGGCGGGCAGGTGCACGGGCATCGCTCGCAGATGCTGCCGTTCCAGTGTCAACGCGTCCTGCACCGAGCGCCCGTCGTCGAGGTGGCGCGTCGGCAGGTCCGCTTCCAGTTCCGTGACGATCGCCGCGTTGAGCGCCGCCCAGCTCGCCACCGCCAGCCGCGGCCGCAACACCAGGTTGCGGACGTACTTGACACCGCCCTCCACGGAACCCTTCTCCCAGCCCTTGGCCGGCGCGCAGAACTCGGCCCCGAAGGGATACCCGCCCCGGAATGCTTCGAACGCCTCGGTCTGCACCCGGTCCCGGCCCGCCAACACCTTCTTGACCGCCAGCGAGGTGTTGTCCAGGACGAGGCGTTTCACGACGCCCCCGAAGTACCAAAACGCCGACTCGATGCCGTCGAGCAGCGACTCGAGACGCTCGACCGGGTACGCCTTGGCGAAGTACGCGTTGGAGAACGGCAGCGTCGCCACCAGGTACTTCACCTTGCACGGCACGCCGGCGACGTCGACCCACGACTCGCCGAAGTCGACCTCCATCGTCGTGCCGGGGAGCACGCTACGGTGCACGAAAGCCTCCTTCGCGGTGCCGGCTGCCCGCAGTCCCGCGACGTAGCGGCGCACCGTGCGAGCCGGGAGCGGTCCGGCCAACGGCAGCAGCAACCGGCGAATCCGTTTGGCGGTCAACCGCGGCTCCGCGCACAGCCACTGCTTGATCTGCTCGCGCCACGGGGCCAGGGTGCTGGGCCGCGGCGGCGACACCCGCACCGGCGGCGGCGGCCGGCCGATGGCCCGCCGCACCGTCTTGACATCCAACTTCAACCGACGGGCGATCTCCTTCTTCGGCACACCCTCCACCAGATGCAGGTGGCGGACCTCGACCCACTGGGACATCCTGATCACCTCCGCGTCCTCCTGGCTCGGTCGACGAGACGACCGTGTCTCGCCACCTCGATTATCGCCAGGCGAGCGCTGTTTCCGAGTGCTCAGGGGGTCCCATTTCAAGTGGCCACGGGGTCCCTGTACCTTTCTCAATGACTTCGCGCGGGTAAATCTCAAATCTCGCGGAGTCGGGCAGGCCGCCGGGAGCCACCGAGGGGTCCCTGTGTCTCGAGCACTTGAAAAGGACTTGTGCCCCGGCGTTCAGCCAGCGATGGATGCCCCGTGGGGAGTTTGCGCCATCGAGCGCCAGTACAGGGACCGGCAGGCATCGTTGGCGCGCCCGTGAAATGCGGCAGATAGGAGGTTCGATGTGGAGCTGGCCTGGTTCGTGGGTGTCGACTGGGGATCGCAGACGCACCAAGCGTGCGTAAGCGACGTTGCCGGGAAGCTGCTCGGCGAGCGGGCGTTCGAGCATGGCGGCCAGGGGCTGTCGGAGATGGCGGACTGGCTTCTGTCTTTTACGGCGGGTAAGGCGGAGCAGGTCGGCGTGGCGATCGAACCGCGCGGGCCGGTGGTCGAGAGCCTGATGGAACGGGGCTTCGCTGTCCACGCGATCAATCCGAAGCAGCTCGACCGCTTCCGCGACCGCATCTCGCCGGCGGGGGCGAAGGATGACCGACGGGATGCGCGGGTGCTGGCCTCGGCGCTACGCACCGACCCGCACTGTCTGCGGCGGCTGGAGCCGACCGACCCAGCGATCGTCGAGTTGCGGGAGTGGTCGCGCCTGAGCGAGGAGATTACGCGGGAACGCGTTCGCCAGGCGAACCGGATGCGCGAGCAGCTCTGGCGCTACTACCCGCAGCTGCTCGCCGCGACCAGCGACGATGTCGCGGCGTCCTGGGCGCTCGCCCTGTGGCGGCGCCTGCCGACGCCGGTTGCGGCGCAGCGCGTTCGCGAAGCGACGCTCGCCAAGTTGTTGAAACAGCACCGCATCCGCCGGGTCGACGCCGCGACGCTGTGTGCCCGGCTGCGGGCGCCGGCCGTCCGGGTCGCGCAGGTGCCAGGTGCCGCCGAGGCCGCCGCCGCGCATGTGCGGCTCATCGCCGAACGCCTCGTACTGGTCAACCGGCAACTGGCGCACGCGCGCAGCCAGCTCGACCGATTGGTGCACCAGCTCGCCGAGGCCGCACCGGCGGAAGACCCGGACGCGCACGCCGAGAGCGAGCCAGAGCCGTCGCCACCGCCGCCCGACGCGGCCATCCTGCTATCGCTGCCCGGCATCGGCACCGGCGTCCTCGCTTGTCTGCTTGCCGAGGGTAGCGACGCGCTGCGGCGGCGGGACTACGCCGCGCTTCGCTGTCTCTGCGGGGTGGCGCCGGTCACCCGGCGTTCGGGCAAGAGCCTGCTCGTGGTGCGCCGCCTGGCTGCCCACGACCGGCTGCGCGACGCCGCCTACCACTGGGCTCGCGTCGCTGCCCACCGCGACCCGGTCAGCCGCGCCAAGTATCAGGCGCTGCGCAGCCGCGGCCATGGACACGCCCGCTCCCTGCGCTCAGTGGCCGACCGCCTGCTCAACGTCGCCTGCGCCATGCTCCGCGACGGCACCTGCTTCGACCCGCACCGTGCAGGAAATGTCACCGCGTGAACTCGTAACACACGCTCTCGATCGACATTCGCCACGCCTTGGCGAGTCCGATGACGAAACGGCTCGTGGGCGCTGTGGGCACGTCGTCTGCGGCGTGTCCAAGGCGCGGTGGGCGCGTTCTTTGCGTCCACGGCGACGGCAGCGTCCATGCGCCATCCCGTCACCTCACGCCCATCTCGACCGCCGTCACGACGACGCAAAAAGGCACTTGCAAAATGGTGGGGAGTCCTTTTCATCTTGCCGCTACCAGCCTGCTCCACGACGCCCATCGCATCGAGCTCAAGGGCCGCTCGATGCGACGGACACACGAGGCCCCGAAGGCCCCGTCGACATGAGCATCGTCCATCGAACCGGCACGAGCGACCACGCCGTCGGTCCCGACCGGCCTGTGGATCGCGCCGCGGCATGGAAAACGCGCGGGCTGCGTCCGGCCCAACTCGACCGTCGCCTGCGCGCGTTTCCCACACCGCTTGGACGGCGCGACGCGCCGCCCACACGCTCCACAGGCACTCTCGTCGATACCTCGAGCACCACGTCACGAGTAGAATCTCGACGATCCGACGTGATCCCGATAGGAGGAACCTGAGCCCACACCGTCGCTACGCTCCGACAAGCGTTCACCTTCAGCGGATTCGGCGTTCACCTTCAGTGGAATACGCAGCAAGTTCGGCAAGAGCCGCTGGCTGCCCCTGCACCCGACGACCCAACGTGCGCTCGGTCAGTATCTCGCGCGCCGAGGCCAGGAAGCGGGGAGCTGCGTGTACCTGTTCCCGTCGGGACAGGGCCGGCAGCTGCACAAGAACACGGTTCGCCATGTCTTCCGGCGACTCGTTCACGCCCTGGGCGTCGCCCAGCCCGACGACACGCCCCAGCCGCGGCTCCATGATTTGCGCTTCTACTTCGCCAACCAGGCCCTGACGCGACCACCGGGCCAGCCCACGGCGCGGGCATCTCCCGGCACATGGTCGCACTCACGACCTATCTCGGGCACCGCGACATCCGCAGCAGCTACTGGTATCTCGAGGCAACGCCCGCGCTCTTGGCCCAGGTCGCCGCGCGCTGCGAGGCGTTCGTCCACGGAGGCACATCATGACGCCGCTGGCCCCGCTCGTGACGACGTTCTTCCGGCAGCATCTCACTGTGGAGAAAGGCGTCAGCCCGCACACGCTCGCCAGCTACAGCTACACGTTTAAATTCTTGTGTGGCTACGTCAGCCACCGCCGCGGCACCTCACCGTCTGAGCTGGCGTTGGAGGATCTAGATGCCCCCATGATTCGAGACTTCCTCGCGCATCTGGAGGAGGACAGCGCGAACACGCCTCGCACGCGGAATCTCCGCCTGACGGCGATCCGTTCGTTCATGAAGTACGTGGAGTACGAGGTGCCGTCCGCCCTCGAGCAGGTGCGCCGAGTCCGCGCGATCTCGAGCAAGCGCACGGAGGAGCGGCTCATCAACCACCTCACCCGCGAGGAAACGCACGCCCTCCTCGACGCCCCGGACCCGACCACCCGCCACGGCCGTCGGGACCAAGCCCTCCTCTGTCTCGCGGTCGCCGCCGGGCTCCGCGTGTCGGAGCTGGTCGGGCTCCGCCTCGACGACGTCGTGGTCGACGGGGCGTATCCCAGTCTCCTGATCCGGGGGAAGGGACGTCGACAACGACGCCTTCCCCTCTGGAAGGAAGCCACCCGGGCGCTGCGCGCCTGGCTGGCCGTCCGCGGCGCCCCACCCGTGCCCGAGGTCTTCGTGAATCGGCGGGGAGAGGCCCTGACCTGCTCCGGTTTCACCTACCTCCTCACCAAGTATGTGCAGCGGGCACGCGGCGCGTGTCCGACGCTCGCCCAGAAACGCGTCTCTCCCCATGTGCTGCGGCACACCTGTGCCATGAACAGCCTCCAGGCCACGCGGGACATCCGCAAGGTCGCCCTCTGGCTGGGCGATACGAGCCTCAAATCCACCGAGATCTATCTCTGGGCCGATCCCACCGAGAAGCTTCAGACGGTCGAGGCCGCCTTGCCACCAGACCTCCGTCGCGGGACCTTCCAGGTCGAAGATCGCCTCCTCGCCTGGCTCGCCGGCAAGAAGCTATCAGGAGTAAATCCGTGGCCCACACCGGTCGACAAAACGCCGGTGCCACCCAACTCCACATAGTCGTCAACTGTAGACAACACGAACTATCACGAGCTACTGATAGTTCGTGCCACGGCCGAGCCTTCTGTCCGAGCTGTGGCGGGCGGCGTATGGCCGAGCGCGCGGCCCATCTCGTCGACAACGTGTTCCCGCGGGTGCCGGTGCGCCAGTGGGTACTGAGCCTGCCGCACCGCCTCCGCTATCGGCTGGCGGGGGACCACGACCTCTGCCGCGCCGTCGTGGGGCGAACCATGCGAGCGATTCTCGGCTTCCTCCGCCGGCGGGCGCGCGACGCGGGCGTGCAGGACGGGCGCAGCGGCGCGGTCGCTATCGTGCAGCGGTTCGGGGGGGCGGTCAATTTAAACATTCATATCCATGCCTTGGTGGTTGACGGGGTCTTCGGGCACGACGCGACGGGCCTGCGATTCTATCCGGCCGCCGCGCTCGACGCCGCCGACGTCGACGAGGTGCTCGCCACGGTGGAGGCCTACCTCCAGCGGCTACTGCCCCCGCAGGGGCTGGAGGAGACCGATGCGGGTGGGAGCACGGTGGACGAATGGGCCGAGGAGGCCCCGGTGCTGGCCGGGCTCGCGGCGGCGTCGGTGCAGGGCCGGGTCGCGCTCGGGTCGCGGGCCGGCGCCCGGGTCCGTCGCGGCGGCGCCTCCCTGGCCGCCGTCACCGACCCTCCAGGGCTCGGGCCGTGTCAGGCGCGCCACAACGGCTTCGATCTCCATGCCGCGCTCTGCGTGCCGGCCGGCCAGCGGGACCGCCTCGAGCGGGTGTGTCGCTACGCGTTGCGCCCCCCCATTGCGCAGGACCGTCTCGAGCTGACCGCGGAGGGACAGGTACAGCTCCAGCTGAGGCGCCCATGGTCGGACGGCACTACGCATCTGCTGTTTGACCCCCGTGGAACTGCTCGAGCGCCTCGCCACGCTGACACCGCGGCCGCGCATCAACCTGATTCTCTACTATGGCGTGCTGGCCCCGCGCGCGGCGTGGCGGGCCGACGTGGTCCGATTCGGGGAACCCGTCGGCTCCCACGAGAATTCGCCTCCTGAAGACTCCAGGGATGCGGCGGGAGCTGGGGACCCCCCGCCCGCGGCGAACGGTCTCTGGGCGGAGTTCATCCGCCGGAGCTTTGGGTTCGATGTCCTCGAATGCCCCCGGTGTGGCGGGCGCCTGCAGCTCATTGCGGTGATCGAAGACCCCGCCGTGATCGAGCGCATCCTGCGCCATCTGGGGCTGCCGACCGACATCCCCGAGGCCCGGCCCGCGCGGCCGCCCCCGATGCCGTTCCTTCTCGACGGCCTCGCCACCGCTGGGGGCGACGACCAGATCCTCGTCGACACCCGCTCTTGAACGCCTCTCCTCGACGGCCCGCCCGGCCCGCCTGTCCGACGTGCGCCCTGCCGCACCGCTGTCGGTTGTGGCGCGGCGCATTCTCTGCGGCGCATTCTCTCTTGACACCCGCCCATAGTTGTGGGTAGACTAACTGTCCTGTGGCGCGCCCAGGCCTGTGAAGGGGGCCGGCACTAGGGGGGTTTACTCGTGCCTATAATCTTCGGAGCGAAACACCTGCTGGTCGCAGCAGCTACGGTCGCCGTACTCCTTTTCTTGGAAGTTGGTGCCGTTGGACAAAGTGTGTCGGCGCTGCCGTCGACTCAGGAGGCGCCGGGATATAACCCGACGACCCCAGCAAAAGTTGAGCTGGGAAGGCTGCTGTTCTGGGACCCGCTTTTGTCGGGACCCCAAGACGTAGCCTGCGCGACGTGCCATCATCCCACAAACGCCTATGCGGAGGACCGCGACCTGTCGCTCGGCGTGACGGGCACCGGCCGGGGCCGCTTCCGGCGTGACGGGCATCTCGTCAAACGCAATAGTCCGACGGTTCTGAACGTTGCTTTCAACGGCATCGATGAATCGGGCCGCTACGACCCGGCGACTGCGCCGGCGTTCTGGGACAATCGCATCAGCAGCCTCGAATCGCAGGCGCTCGAACCGCTTAAGTCGTTTGAGGAAATGCGAGGGGACACCTACCCGGAGGATGAGGCTCTCGCGAGAGTGGTGGCGAAGCTCCAGGCCAACGCCGAGTACCCGAGCTTGTTCGCCGAGGCCTTCGGCAGCGAACAGCCGGTCACCGCGGAAAACCTAGGCAGGGCGATAGCGGCGTTCATGCGGTCGCTGCTGGCCAACAACGCGCCGTTCGACCGCTACATGCGCGGCGACAGCAGCGCCATGACGACGGAACAGGTCAGAGGAATGCAGCGCTTCGAGGAGATCGGGTGCATCAGGTGCCACAACGGGCCCATGTTCTCCGATTACAAACTGCATGTCATGGGCGTGCCCGACAACCCCGCTCTTGCATCAGGTGCCACAACGCCCGCCTCCGACGGAGGCGCGCAGAACCCTCCTTGCCCGGCAGCTCCTCCGGAGCCGCGTACTGCAGCGTCCCGAGCAGCGTGCGACAGCTATGCGTTTCGCACGGCGTCGCTGCGAAACCTCGAATTGACCTTCCCATACGGGCACAATGGCATGTTCAGGACGCTGAACGCCGTCGTGGGGTTCTATGAATCCACCATCGCCGGGGAGTCCCGGAACCCGAACGTCAGCTACGAGGAGCTCGATCCGCTGCTTCGCCAGTTGCAGAACGTGGACGAAGAAGACGTGGATCTGATAGAGTTTTTAATTGCTCTGAGCGATGGGTCGTTCGACCGCACGATTCCCGAGCGCGTACCGAGCGGCCTGCCCGTCGGCGGAAACATTCAATAGAGCAGAGTACGCGCCGTCGTGGTATGCTGCTGGCTTTTAAACGCCCAAATTTTGAGGCATAGCGATTGGAGGACTCACATGAAACCGATCTCTCTGTTTGTACTCGGCGTAATGGCGGTTGCGATGAGCGCGCCGGCGCAGGCGCAGGTCTATGAGGAGCGCCGGACCGATACGAAAGACCCCATCGAAAAGCCGTTGCTCGCCGCTCCGAACGCGGCTATGGCCAGGAACGCCACGGTCGTTAAGTGGATTCGGAATCCGGCGAAGAGTCCGGAGGATGACGTCACGGCTGCCGACTTTACGTTTGAAGTTTTGAGGCCCGGCCCCGGCCGTATGATCTGCTACGACCTGACCGGCTGGCCTGGAGAGCGGCCGTGGTCGGTGGAGTGCGTTAGCAGCGACGCCAACATGGCGCGCATCGCGCAGAATCGAGCGTTCGCGGAGATGGGGGCCAAGGCCCAGCCACTGCTGGCAGTGGCCAGTGGAGGCAGGCCCGCCGGGCGTCCTGTCTTGTCGAGCAGCGGCACCGGAGGGATTAGGGATCTGGTTGTGGCCTCCGGGGAAGACGGAACGCGTGAGCTGCCCGAAGTCGGGACCATTTGGTATAACCTCCGGGGCGACAGCCAGGACACCGCCATCTGGCACACGTTTATCGGCATGCCGAACTTCATGGCGGACGAAGTCGGACTGCCGAATGTTCGCGACGCGGGCGGCGCCTGGCTGATGTTTGAGGGCACGCCGGACGCCCACATCATGATAACTGGCCGATAACCGGCAGAGAGTTTCTCGGCCTCGGGGTTTTTGACCACGAATCAGGGGGAGGTGTGTGACACCTTCCCCTGATTTCCCGCAGGTTGGGAATGACTTCGCTTTGCGTGAGCTTTATGAAATATCTACTGATAGGTCTTCTTGCCTCCGCTCTTCTTGCCTCCGCCACGATGTTTGCAACGCAGAGCAGACAGACTTTCTCAGGCACGATCACCGATGACGAGTGCCCCAGCGCCGATCATTCCGGAATGCGGATGGGGTCGACCGACGCTGCCTGCGCCATCGCTTGCGTCGATGACCACACCGTCGAGTTCGTTTTGTTTGACGGCAAAGCAACCTATCTGTTGAGCGACCAGGACAAATCAAGAGAGTTTGCCGGAAAGAAGGTAGCAGTCGTCGGCACGCTGGACTCCAAGACCCAGACGATCCAGGTCAATTCAATGGCCGCGGCCAACTGACCCATCGATCCTCCCGGCATCCACACGGTTTTCGAATATTTCCTCATCCGAGCCTCTTGCGAAACCTGCGAACTGGCCTAATTTCCCCCTCCGGGTGCTTGGGCAGGCGCTGCGGCGTTCCGCGGGTAGTACGGATCACAGGGAGCGCTACCGGTCGCGCGCGGTTTATTCCTCCAGTTTCTGTTGTTGCTGGCGTTTCTTGATCTATCTATAGGAAGATCAAAAACTCACTCCTCATTGGCCCCGGAACCACTGAAGACGATCGCCTGCGCGACGCCACGGTCCAGCGACGCTCTCCCAGCCAGCCGGCGTCGTCCCGGCCAGTCATCAGGCAACCGCAGGGTCAGGATCGCGCCGACCTGGGCGATCTCGTGAACGCGGGGCGGTCAAATCTCTGGAGGCTGGGGGTTCGGAGACCGCGGGGGAGGCGTACGCGCGCGCCGGCAGCGAATCAGTTCTGCTCGCCGGGTGGAACGCGACGAGCCCACCGCATTCGCTGGCCGTTGCGGTCGACCAGCGGGGTCCACGCCAAAGCATTTCTGCAGTGACGTCGACCATCGGAGCCGTCTGGGCTTCCCCCGCCGCTCCTGGCCCACCAGGGCGAAGACCGTGTCGTGCGTCTGGCACTTGACGCGAGGCGCGAGCAACCCAAAGTACCGCACGGTGTGCCGGTAGCGGTCGGGGACATGGTCAGCGAGCGTGGCCAGGAACTCGGCCGGCGTGTAGGTGGTCTCGACGCTCTGTTTGGTCCGCGTGTCCTTCGTCACAAATCGGATTTCTTGACGGCCGATCGTCCGGAACCGGTGCTGCGCGATGGGCGGCCGGCGGGCGTAGCGGCCGGCATAGCCGAGGAACTGCTTCTTGCTCTTGAACCGCTTGACGTCGATGTTCCACCACCGCTCGTATTGGGCGGTCAAGAGCCGCAGCAGTTCGCCGCGAGGCATGTCCGTTTCGAGGACACCAGCCCGCGCCGCTTCCCGCAGCAAGGTGATGACGGCGTAGCGCCACATCGGCATCAGCGCCTTCTTGTCCAGCCGGGCGCGGGCGCGCCACGCGGTGCCATCCTCACGAAGGCCGCCCTCTGACACCAGGATGTGGAGGTGGCAGTTGAAGTTCAGGTGCCGGCCGAACGTGTGCGGGATGACGACGATCATCAGCCGGATGCCGTGCTTCTGCCGTGCCCACTGCTGCAACACCTGGGCACCCAGCACGGGCAGATCGTGCAGGAGATGCCGGTTGTGGCGGAACACGGTGTCAAGCGACATCCGGAATTGACCCCCCGGCGACACCGAAAACTGACCCCCGAAGAAACGGCGTATGTTGCTGAACGTTGCGACGCTCCATCGGTGCCGCGGCGGTTCATCGGCGTCGTTCTGGTGACCTCGTGTACGAGAGCAAGGATGACGATGCCTGTTGGTTCTGTGGGCGCCGTCTGCGGCGTCCAAGTGGTGTGGTAAACGCGCTCTCGGCGACGGTTCAGTCGACGCCGAACGCCGCCTGCGCGTTTTCCACGCCACGCCAGAATCAACAGGCCCCCGGGTCCGAGGAGACGGTCGCCGTTGAGACCGACGCCATGGGCCGGTGGCCGAGCTCGTCGCGCTGCCGGTCGCGTGCTCATGTCCTCTTCCGCGGCTGGTTGTCAGGCGTCGGCGCCGAGAGCTTCAGGACGCCGGCACGACGCTTCTCGCGCAACCGGAAGCTCTCTCCGGTGATCGTCAACACGTGGCTGTGGTGCAGCAGCCGGTCGAGGATCGCGGTGGCGACCACCGCGTCGCCAAAGACCTCGCCCCATTCGCCGACCGAACGGTTCGACGTGATCAGGATGCTGCCGCGCTCGTAGCGCCGTGAGACGAGCTGGAAGAACAGATGCGCGGCATGCGCCTCGAAGGGTAGGTACCCCAGCTCGTCGCAAATGAGGAGTCGCGGCTTGGCGTAGAAGGTCAGGCGGTCGTCCAGCCGGTCGTCGCTGTGCGCCTTGACCAGGGCCGCCATCAGCGCCTGGGCCGTGGTGAACAGGACCGAGTAGCGTTGCCGGATCGCTTCACGCCCGAGCGCGATCGCCAAGTGCGTCTTGCCCACGCCAGGCGGACCGAGAAGCAAAGCTGCGTCGCCGTGCGCGATCCAGCGCGACGTCGCCAGCTCCCGGACCTGACGCTCGTCGATGCTCGGTTGGGCCTTGAAGTCGAAGTCGGCCAGCTCGCGAACCGCCGGGAAGTGGGCGATCTTGAACGCCATCTCGATGCGCCGTTCGTCCTTGCGCGAGACCTCCCGCTCGACGAGGAACGCGAGCGCCTCGCGCAGCGTCAGCTGCTTGTCTGCGGCCTCGTCGAGCAGGCTGTCGAGCTGGTCGCGGATGGCGGTCAGTTGCAGCCGCGTCAGCCAGCCGAGAAGCGTCTCATGGTCCACAACGTCCATCTCAGAAGCTCCCGCCGGCGACGGCCGCATACTCGTCGAGCGGCCGCAGCAACGCCGGCTTCGATCGGACCGCTCCGACCGCGGCCGGGCGCGGACCGCCGACAACGCCGACCAGGTGCGCGCGCTCGGTGACCCGCGCGTGCCGGCCAGTGTGCTCAAGGTGCTCGGCGACGACATCCGGGCCGTGGTGAACGCGCACCCGACCGCCGCTGACCACCCCCCGCACCCGCTCGCCGATCAGACGCCACGGCACCGAGTAGGCGTTGGTGTCGACCACCACCGCGCAGTCGGCGTGGACCGTCCGGAGCAGGTCCCGCAACTGCCCGAACGGCGGCCGGTCCGCGCACGGGCGCAAGCGTCCCGCCTCCCGCTCGAATCGGACGAGGGGCACTTCCCCCGTCGTGCCATGGCACCGCCGGTCCGCGATCTCGCGCTGCCACCACGCCAAATGCGCCTGCAGCCCCTCCCAACTCTCGAAACGGTGTCCTGCGATCGCGTTCCGCTTGACGTAGCGCACGCCGGACTCGTCCTTCCCCTTCGTCCGAGTGCGTAATCCGGGGGATCTTGAACGCCGAATCCAACCGAAGTTGAACACTGGATCCGCGGAAGTTGAACACCGGATCCGCGATGTTGAACACCGAATCCGGGGAAGTTGAACACCCGATCCGGTGATCGTGAACGCTTGTCGGTAGCCCTGATCGCGGCACGCTACGCCCTTCCGAAGGGAGGGCGAGGCGATGCCGGCAGCGAGGCTATCGATGAGGAAGATACGTGAGATTCTCCGGCTCAAGCACGAACGCGGGTTGTCGCACCGGGCGATAGCCCAGGCCTGCGCCATCGGCGTGGGCACGGTCAGCCTGTATCTGCAACGGACGGCCCAGCAGGGCTTGGGCTGGCCGTTGCCGGCCGAGCTGGACGACGCTGCGCTCGAGGCCCGGCTGTACCCCCGCGCCACCGCGCTGCGCAACCGCGTCCGGCCTGACTACGCGTACATTCACCGCGAACTCAAGCGCGACGGCGTCACGCTGCAGCTGCTCTGGGAAGAGTACGCCGAGGTTCACCCGAACGGCTACGGCCGCACCCGGTTCTTCGCGCTCTACCGGCAGTGGGCGCAGCGGCTGCGGCCGTCGATGCGGCAGGTGCATCGCGCCGGCGAGAAGACCTTCGTCGACTTTTCCGGCAAGCGGCCGACGCTGGTCGACCGTTGCACGGGTGAGCGGCGGCGCGTGGAGCTGTTCGTCGCCGTGCTCGGCGCCAGCAGCTTCACCTACGCCGAGGCGACCGCGACCCAGCAGTTGGCCGACTGGGTCGGCGCCCACACCCGGATGGTCGAGTACTTCGGTGGCGCGACCGCCCTGTGGGTCCCCGATCAGCTCAAGAGCGCCATCACGCGCCCCTGCCGTTACGAGCCGGACGTCAACCGCACCTACGAAGAGCTCGCCGCCCACTACGGCGCTGTCGTCGTGCCGGCGCGGCCGAGGAAACCCCGTGATAAGGCTCTCTGTCAAGGGCGGACCAAAACTAGACCAGAGTGGCGGAGGAAAATTAGACCATCCGGCCGCCCGGTGGCGTGTTTGAAGGTGGCTGTGCGGGTGGGCTGAAGCGGAGTCCGGGCACGCCCCCGGGGCGGGCCCGGACGCAGTGGAGGTCCGGCTGCACAGCCAGCGGCGTTGCAGGGGGAGGGGTCAGGACGCCGGGGCGGCAGCGTCTTTGCGAGCGTGCTTGCTGTGTGCGAGGCGATAGCTGTCGCCGTTCAGCTCGAGGATGTGGACGTGATGGGTCAGCCGGTCGAGCAGCGCGCCGGTGAGCCGTTCAGAGCCAAAGATCTCGGTCCATTCGTTGAAGGGCAGATTCGAGGTCACCAGCGTCGACGCTTGCTCGTAGCGCTGGGAGAAGATCTCGAACAGCAGCTCGGCGCCGGTCTTCGACAACGGCACGTAGCCGAGCTCGTCCACGATCAACAAATCCTGCTTGGCCAACTGTTTCTGGAAGCGGAGCAGGCGCTTGTCATCCCGAGCTTCGAGCAGCTCGTTCACCAGCGCGGCGGCGGTGGTGAAGCGCACCCGATAGCTTTTCTGACAGGCGGCCAACCCCAAGGCCAGCGCCAGATGCGTCTTGCCTGTGCCGGAGTTGCCCAACGCCAAGACGTTCTCTCGCCGGTCGAGATACTCCGCGCGGGTCAGCTCGAGCACGAGCCGTTTGTTCAACGACGGGATCGCACGGAACGCGAAGGTCTCGAGACTCTTCACGACCGGGAACTTGGCGGCCTTGATGCGGCGTTCGATGGCGCGCTGCTCGCGGTCGAGCAGCTCCAGCTCGCAGAGGCGGAACAGGTAGCGTGGACAGTCCAGTCCTTCCTGCGCGCAGTGCCGCGCCACCTTGTCGTACTCGCGCAGGAAGGTCGGCAAGCGGAGGGCCTTGAGATGGGCGTCGAGCAGCAGGGTCGACTTGGCCATCACTCGGCCCCTGCCCCCAGCAGCATCAAGTAGTCGGCCGCCATGGTCGTCGTCACCCGCGGGGCCGGGAGATGCGGATACTGCGCCAGGTCGAGGCGGGGCGGCCGGTGGTCGAGGTGGTGCACAGAACGAGATGCTTGACGGCGTCGAACCCGATCGCGCCCAGTCGCAGGGCGTCCTGGATAGCGCTGCGGACGTGGGCCAGCCGAAAGTCCTCGAGGAGCCGCAAGACCTGCACATACTCGCGGGTCCCGGCTTTGCCCAGCCGGGTCTCCAAGAGCCGCCGCAGCCGGAGAAACTCGTCTGGCAGCGCCCACCCGGTCAGCGGCGCCGCTTGATCGAGCGCGCCCGTCTTGCGCTCCAACAAGGCCAAGTAGTGCAGCGGATCGAAGATCAGCTCCTCACGCCCGTAGCTGCGACGATGACGGGCGATCTCCTCACTCCCGCAGACGATCACGACGACGTCCACGTAGCCCTTCACCACCACGTCGCGGTGGCCGTAGGCGGTTGGCACCGAGTAGTCGTTGCGGCGGTAGCGCACCAGCGACAACGACGTGACCCGCGTCGGGCGCGTGTCGCAGGCTTCATACGGGACCGGCGGCAACGGCAACAACGCGGCGCGGTCGCGCGCGAAGCGCTCCCCGATCGTCTCGGTGTGCCGCCGTAACCGCTGCCCGCGCCGCGCGCGGCACTGGCGCGCCAAGTCAGCGTTCAACGCGTCCCAACTCGCGACGCGCGGGACCGGCACGAAGAAGTTTCGGCGGGCGTAGCCGACCAGCCCTTCCACCTTGCCTTTGTCGTTGCCCTTCCCCGGCCGTCCGAAGCGATCGTCGAACAAGTAGTGCGAGTGGAGCTCGCTGAAGCTCTGCGTTCGCTGCCGCGTGCCGTCCCCGAGAATCTTCGCCACCGCCAGCGTGGTGTTGTCGTAGACGATGCCACGCGGCACGCCGCCGAAGTAGCGGAACGCGGCGTTGTGTCCTTCGCAAAACGCCTCCGTCGTCTCGGCCGGAAACGCCTGCACGAACGCGTCGTCGCTGTGCGGCAGATCCACGACCAAGTAGTGCGCCTTGCATTCGACGCCGTCGATGACCACCAGGGCTTCGCCGAAGTCGGCCTGGGCGTCGCCCGGCGGATGCGCGAGCGGCACGAACATCTCTTGCCCGCCCAGCTTCTGCCTGCGCACGTAGTCTTTGACAATCGTGTAGCCGCCCGCGAAGGCGTGCTCGACGCATAAGCGCTCCCAGATGCGCTTGGCCGTGTGCCGTTGTTTCTTCGGGCGCTGCTGATCGTCGGTGAGAATTTGATCGATGACCCCGGTGAAGGCGTCCAGTTTCGGACACCGGATCGGTTTCGCCCGACGATACCCGGGCGGCAGGCGGTAGCGCAGCATCTTGCGCACCGTCTCCCGGGCCAGCCCGAAGCGCCGGGCCGCCGCCCGCTCGCTCAATCCCTCCACATAGACGCTGCGCCGCACCGCCGCATAGAACTCCACTCGATACATCCCTCCTGTGTTCCACAGAACACCGTCGGCATGCTCGGTGGACCACTCGAGCGGTCTGGTTTTCCGCCGCCCGCAGGCAGCTTCACACCGCCGCGCTGTGGTCTATTTTTGCTCCGCCGTTCTCAGTTGTGTGTCCAGCCAAGGCTGGCCTGTTCAGCCAGAGACAGCCCCGCCGGGGCAAGAATCAGGAGCCCCGTAGCTTGGATAGCAGGGAGGAGGGAAACCAAATTCCTGAAGCCTATCGACAGGGTCTCCCTTGGGGAGATTGCGAGTCATCGGGCCGTAACGTGAAGTGAACGCGGAGGTGGCCTCGAAAGTGTATTCCGAAGGCCGAGCCTGCAACCTGAAGGCGAAGGCAGCATGGGCGGTCGAAACCTGATCGACGCGGCTGACCCACTTCGGCGGGGTGGTAGCGACAGCACGATGACAAGGACAGGCTGAGCAACTGGAGAAGCCCTCCTCGCCCCGGCGCGAAATCGTCGGAGCAAGGTAGGCTCTATAACCGGCAACACCGGGAAGTGAGCCGAAGGCGAGAGGGTGGCGGAGGGGCGTGTAGTAGCGTTGAGGCGGTGTAACTCCCGCGGAGCAAAGGCGCCCTGCTGTTGAACAGTTCTCCGACAACAAGGGAGGCAAGGACGGGATGACAAAGCCGTCCATTGGTTTGCAGGACCTGCGACGGAGAATATATCTCAAGGCGAAGGCTGACCAGAAATGGCGCTTCTGGGGGCTGTACGTTCATGTATGTAAGCCGGAGACGCTCCGGGAGGCCTACGAGATGGCGCGACGCAACGACGGTGCCGCGGGCATTGACGGTGTGACGTTCGCGGCCATCGAGGAGGCCGGCCTCGAGGCGTTCCTGGATGACATCCATGACGAACTGCACTCCCGAACCTATCGGCCCTCGGCAAACCGGCAGGTGGAGATACCGAAGGATGGGGGCAAAGTCCGCATCCTCGGGATACCCACCATCCGGGACCGTGTGGTGCAGGGGGCGCTGAAGCTGATACTGGAACCTGTCTTCGAGGCTGACTTTCAGGAGGGCTCTTACGGGTACCGGCCAAAACGCACGGCCCATCGGGCGGTGCACCGGGTGACGACGGCGGTCGTAAAGAACAAGACCACGGTGATAGACGTGGACTTGGCGTCGTATTTCGATACGGTTCGACACGACATCCTGCTTGGAAAAGTGGCGATTCGGGTAGACGACGACGAAGTTTTACGGCTGCTGAAGCTCATCCTCAAGGCTGGAGGCAAGCGGGGCGTTCCCCAGGGTGGGGTTATTTCACCCTTGCTCAGTAATCTCTATCTCAACGAGGTGGACAAGATGCTGGAGCGGGCGAAGGACGTCACCCGACAAGGACGCTACCACTACATCGAGTCACTGCTGTCCCACAGAGCTTCTAATTGAGGCGGCTTGAACCTTCTATGTCTGTTAGAATGGTTTTGCCGCAAATCATTCAAAACACAGGAGATCCAAGCCGTGGCCCATCGTAACACAGTCTTCGGGCAACTTCTGACGTTGCTTCCGCGACATGAATTCGACGCCGAGGCGCGCGGCCATCAGCGCGGGCAGCGTTTGCGCGTCATGAGCCGCTGGGCGCAGTTCGTCGCCCTCGGGCTGGGCCAGTTGGCCAGCCGGCAGAGCCTGCGCGACATCGTGAGCAATCTGCGCGCGCAACCCGCCAAGCTCTATCACCTGGGCGTTGGGACGGTCAGCCGCTCGTCGCTCGCGCGGGTCAACGCCGAGCAGCCCTACACGCTCTACGAAGCGTTGTTCGGCCGTCTGCTGAGTCGTTGCCAGCAACGGGCGCCGGGCCACGGTTTCCGCTTCAGGCACAAGCTGTATGCGGTCGATGCGTCGACCATCGACTTGTGTCTGGCGGTTTTCCCGTGGGCGTCGTTCCGCCGCACGAAGGCCGCGATCAAGCTGCACGTCGGGTTGGACCAAGCCGGCCACCTGCCGAGTTTCGTCAGCGTCACCGATGGCAAGACCGGCGACGTGACCGTGGCCCGCACGTGGACGTTCGAGGCCGGCAGCGTGGTCGTCGCCGACCGCGCCTATCTCGATTTCGCGTGGTTTCACCAGTTGCAGGCCCGTGGCGTCACCTTCGTGACACGCCTCAAGCGCGGCGTGCGGTACCGGGTCACCCACGAGCATGACGTCCGAGCCGGGACCGGTATTCTCAGCGACCAGACGATCGAACTGACCAGCGCCCGCAGCCGCAAGGTCTATCCCCACCGGCTGCGACGGGTCGTCTACCGCGACCAGCTGACAACAAATCGCTACGTGTTCGTGACCAACAACACCACGTGGGTCGCCAAGACGATCGCCGACCTGTACAAGTCCCGGTGGCAGATCGAGCTGTTCTTCAAGTGGATCAAACAGCATCTGAAAGTGAAACGTTTCGTGGGCCGGTCGAAGAACGCGGTCTTGACGCAACTGTGGGTGGCCACCTGCATGTACCTGCTGCTGGCCTACCTCAAGTTCGTCCTGCGGTTGTGCTGGAGCCTCAACCAGATGCTGCAGGTGCTTCAACTCAACGTCTTCGAACGCCGGCCTCTCGAAGACCTCTTCACGACCCATTCGCCACCAGACCGCGCCCGTCCGCAACTCGCGCTCGCTTGGGCCTGAGACTGTGGGACACTAGTGACATCGAGTATGCTCGATTCGCCGATGACCGTGCGCCACGAAGGCGCAGAAGGGAGGCCGAGATGGCCGCCTAGCTGCAGCCATGCTGCACGAGGGATGAGGGTAGGCCCCTCGGAGCCGCCCGGCAGGGGGAGGCTCCAAACCGCCGTGCGCTGCTTCGGTCAAGAGCCGGGGTGGTAAGCGTCACGGAAACGGCGCGGCGCGACCGCGTCAGGTAGGGTGCAGGGAGACGAAGTGGATGAACCACCGGCAACGTGTCGAAAGCGTAGGGACGGTGTCGAAACCGGGGCGAGTCGTTAACCCGGGACGAGTCCAGTGGGAGCCTGCAGCTTGGCTGGGCGGCACCCGGCATAAAGGTGGCGTGACCCTGCACCAGGCCCTTGTGTGGAACGTGGGAACCTGTCGCCTCGATGTGAAGGGAGAAATCCAAGGGGCCGACCCCCAAGGATGAGAAGCCCGATGCGAGGCACAGGGGCGGAGCGACCCGTACGAGCGATGAAGTCGGGGAAACTCGATGGAGCAAAGGGGTCGCGTCATCCAGCGTGTCCCGACGGTCAACCGCGCGTGCGGGAGGAGCCGTCGAGCCACGCGAAGCCGTTCAGGCTGTTCGCCCATTGGCATCTGCTGGGGGTGACGCTGGCGGCTGGATGATGGGAGCTGTATGAGCGGAGACGTTCACGTACAGTTCTGCGAGCGCCCGGGGGTGAGATTCCCCCGGGCGACTCACCTGGTGATCCTGATCGACGGCTACCGCCGGTGGCGGTGGCTTGAGACGACCGTGTACAAGCGGCTTCTGGAGGAACTGGCCACACTCGACGTGGAACTCAATCGTGACAAGACGCGTCGCGTCGATCTCGCAAAGGGCGAGAGTTTCACCTTCCTTGGGTTCAGCATCCGCCGCGCCTGGACGCAGCGGGGCAAGTGGGGGGTTGCCTGTGTGCCGAAGATAGCGGCACGCACCAAACTCCTGCGACGGCTCAAGGGGGTGATGCGACGACATTGCTCGCAACCGGTTGAAAGGGTCATTGCTCTCATCAACCCACTGCTGTCCCACAGAACTTCTAATTGAGGCGGCTTGAACCTTCTATGTCTGTTAGAATGGTTTTGCTACAAATCATTCAAAACACAGAAGATCCAAGCCATGGCCCATCATAACACAGTCTTCGGGCAACTTCTGACGTTGCTTCCGCGACATGAATTCGACGCCGAGGCGCGCGACCATCAGCGCGGGCAGCGCTTGCGCGTCATGAGCCGCTGGGCGCAGTTCGTCGCCCTCGGCCTGGGCCAGTTGGCCAGCCGGCAGAGCCTGCGCGACATCGTGAGCAATCTGCGCGCTCAACCCGCCAAGCTCTATCACCTGGGCGTGCCAACGGTCAGCCGCTCGTCGCTCGCGCGGGTGAACGCCGAGCAGCCCTACCAGCCCGTGGTGAAACCCCGCGTCGCACCGAGACCGGCGAGGCGCCCGGCTGACAAGGCGTGACGAGGGAGCATATTGGCCATATTCGACCGAGGAACAACGCGGTCAGACGGGATGCATCGCCCGTCGAATGCAGCGGGGCCTTTTGCCACGGGCTGCTACACCCTCTACGAAGCGTTGTTCGGCCGTCTGCTGAGTCGTTGCCAGCAACGGGCGCCGGGCCACCGTTTCCGCTTCAGGCACAAGCTGTATGCGGTCGATGCGTCGACCATCGACTTGTGTCTGGCGGTTTTCCCGTGGGCGTCGTTCCGCCGCACGAAGGCCGCGATCAAGCTGCACATCGGGTTGGACCAAGCCGGCCACTGCCGAGTTTCCTCAGCGTCACCGACGGCAAGACCGCCGACGTGACCGTGGCCCGCACGTGGACGTTCGAGGCCGGCAGCGTGGTCGTGGCCGACCGCGCCTATCTCGATTCACTGCTGTCCCACAGAACTTCTAATTGAGGCGGCTTGAACCTTCTATGTCTGTTAGAATGGTTTTGCTGCAAATCATTCAAAACACAGGAGATCCAAGCCATGGCCCATCATAACACAGTCTTCGGGCAACTTCTGACGTTGCTTCCGCGACATGAATTCGACGCCGAGGCGCGCGACCATCAGCGCGGGCAGCGCTTGCGCGTCATGAGCCGCTGGGCGCAGTTCGTCGCCCTCGGCCTGGGCCAGTTGGCCAGCCGGCAGAGCCTGCGCGACATCGTGAGCAATCTGCGCGCTCAACCCGCCAAGCTCTATCACCTGGGCGTGCCAACGGTCAGCCGCTCGTCGCTCGCGCGGGTGAACGCCGAGCAGCCCTACACCCTCTACGAAGCGTTGTTCGGCCGTCTACTGAGTCGTTGCCAGCAACGGGCGCCGGGCCACCGTTTCCGCTTCAGGCACAAGCTGTATGCGGTCGATGCGTCGACCATCGACTTGTGTCTGGCGGTTTTCCCGTGGGCGTCGTTCCGCCGCACGAAGGCCGCGATCAAGCTGCACATCGGGTTGGACCAAGCCGGCCACCTGCCGAGTTTCCTCAGCGTCACCGACGGCAAAACCGCCGACGTGACCGTGGCCCGCACGTGGACGTTCGAGGCCGGCAGCGTGGTCGTGGCCGACCGCGCCTATCTCGATTTCACGTGGTTTCACCAGTTGCAGGCCCGTGGCGTCACCTTCGTGACACGCCTCAAGCGCGGCGTGCGGTACCGGGTCACCCGCGAGCATGAGGTCCGAGCCGGGACCGGTATTCTCAGCGACCAGACGATCGAACTGACCAGCGCCCGCAGCCGCAAGGTCTATCCCGACCGGCTGCGACGGGTCGTCTACCGCGACCCGTTGACAAGAAACCGTTACGTGTTCGTGACCAACAACACCACGTGGGTCGCCAAGACGATCGCCGACCTGTACAAGTCCCGGTGGCAGATCGAGCTGTTTTTCAAGTGGATCAAGCAGCATCTGAAGGTGAAACGTTTCGTGGGCCGGTCGAAAAACGCGGTCTTGACGCAACTGTGGGTGGCCACCTGCATGTACCTGCTGCTGGCCTACCTCAAGTTCGTCCTGCGGCTGCGCTGGAGCCTCAACCAGATGCTGCAGGTGCTGCAGCTCAACATCTTCGAACGCCGGCCTCTCGAAGACCTCTTCACCACCCATTCGCCACCAGACCGCGCCCGGCCGCAACTCGCGCTGGCCTGGGCCTGAGACTGTGGGACACTAGTGATCTCGATTTCACGTGGTTTCACCAGTTGCAGGCCCGTGGCGTCACCTTCGTGACACGCCTCAAGCGCGGCGTGCGGTACCGGGTCACCCGCGAGCATGAGGTCCGAGCCGGGACCGGTATTCTCAGCGACCAGACGATCGAACTGACCAGCGCCCGCAGCCGCAAGGTCTATCCCGACCGGCTGCGACGGGTCGTCTACCGCGACCCGTTGACAAGAAACCGTTACGTGTTCGTGACCAACAACACCACGTGGGTCGCCAAGACGATCGCCGACCTGTACAAGTCCCGGTGGCAGATCGAGCTGTTTTTCAAGTGGATCAAGCAGCATCTGAAGGTGAAACGTTTCGTGGGCCGGTCGAAAAACGCGGTCTTGACGCAACTGTGGGTGGCCACCTGCATGTACCTGCTGCTGGCCTACCTCAAGTTCGTCCTGCGGCTGCGCTGGAGCCTCAACCAGATGCTGCAGGTGCTGCAGCTCAACATCTTCGAACGCCGGCCTCTCGAAGACCTCTTCACCACCCATTCGCCACCAGACCGCGCCCGGCCGCAACTCGCGCTGGCCTGGGCCTGAGACTGTGGGACACTAGTGTCATCAACCCAATCCTGCGCGGATGGACGAACTACTTCCGCATAGGACAATCGAGCCGATGTTTCAGTCACGTGAAGGACTGGGTCGAGAAGAAGGTACGGCGTCTTCATTTAGCGGGTTCCGGGGCAGGTGTCAAAGTTTTGACTTGTACAAATTTCGGAACTGTGGCATAACCTTGGCGTGAAGGTCGGGGACCGCAATTCGCACGAGAACCTGCAGGCCGAGGTCGAACGGCTCCGCACGGAGTTGACGCGGCGCGAGCGCGACACCAAGAACCAGCAACGCGAGAACGGTCGCCAGCAGCGTCAGATCGACGGCCTGCAAGGCCAGATCGAGCGTCAGAAGCGGGAGATCGAGCAACTGAGGGGGCAGTTGGCCGCCGCGCGCCGGGCGGGGTTCCGACAAGCCGCCCCCTTCGCCAAGGACCGACCGCAAGGACGCGGCCGGCGTCCCGGTCGACGGGCTGGTACGCAGTATGGTCGGAAGGCGTGCCGCCCGCGCCCGGCACGGGTTGACCAGACCCTGGAAGCGCCGGTGCCGACGGCGTGTCCCGACTGCGGCGGGTCGGTCGAAGTGACCCACGTGGCGTCGCAGTATCAGGAAGAAATCCCCGAAGTGCGCCCGGTCGTGCGCCGCTTCGACATCGAAGTGGGCCGCTGCTCACAGTGTCGGCGGCGCGTGCAGGGCCGCCACGCGCTGCAGACCTCGGATGCGCTGGGAGCGGCCGGCGCGCAGCTCGGCCCCGGCGTCGTCGCGCTGGTCGTCGAGTTGCACACGGAGATGGGCGTACCGCTGGCGAAGGTCGCCCATGTGCTGCGGACCACGTTCGGCTTACACGTGACACCGGGCGGCCTCGCCCACCTGCTGCACCGCACGGCCCGCGACGCCGCGCCGACCTACACGGCGCTGTGCGAGCAGGTCCGCAACTCGCCCACGGTCACACCGGATGAAACCGGGTGGCGCGTCGGTGCCATCAGCCACTGGCTGTGGGCCTTCGTCACCCCGGAGACGACGGTCTACGCCATTTGCCCCGGCCGCGGGTTCGACGATGCCACCACGGTTCTGGGGGCCGACTTCGCCGGGGTGCTCGTGCGCGACGGGTGGGTGTCGTATCGCTGCTACCGAGCCGCGCTGCACCAATCCTGTCTGAATCACCTGCTCCGACGATGCAAGGAACTGCAGGAAGATCATCCGGACAGTCTCTGGGCCGGGCAGGTGCAAGCGGTCTTGCAGACGGGCCTTGCCGTGCGTGACCGCTGCACCGCCGGCGAGCTGAGCGAGCACGGTCTGGCATCGATCCGCGGCCGACTCGTAGCCCGGCTCGGTCGGCTCATTGACGCACCGCCACCGCTGGACGACGCCGAGCGCTTTGCCCGGCATCTGGCCACCGAATTCGCTGCCGTGTTTCTCTTCTTGTGGGACCTGTCGATCGACGCCACCAACTGGCGCGCCGAACAGGCCATCCGTCCCGCCGTCGTTATCCGAAAGGACGCCCCTATATGTCAAGAAAGGGTGTGAACACCGCCGCGAGCGGAGTTGGATCTGAAGTGGAGCGGACAGAAAGCTCATGGAAGACGGCGGGGCATCTCCCGCGGTAGGACGAGGGTTGGGGACCCGGATCGCCGATGCCGACTCCCGTCGTCACCGGCTTTCGTCCAGAGACAGGTTGTCCGTACAGCGGAGAGGTAGCCTCTGCTCCCGCCGAGTCAAGGCGCTTCGCGCCTCCTCCGCTGCGCTACGGTCCTTCGGATGACTCGGCGCTCGCGCCGGCTTCAGAGCTGGTTGTGGCCGGACGGATTCGTCCGGCCACTGAAAACACTGGCCGGATGACCGAGAGGTTCTCTACGTGCGGCCGCAGCAGCGGGGCGCGACATCGTCCAGGCCCCCGCCCAGCGGCGGATGACGGACCGCTGACGCGGGAACGGCATCGACTCGCCTGCGGCTCGCCCTCCCGGGCCCCCGGTCGTAGACCGGGGGAAGTAACGTTGGGGTTCACTGACCGGTGTCCGGCACCGGACGGCGACAGCGACCGGCGGCGCACGACACGCTCCGGATCGGGTCGGAGTCCCGGTTCGGCAAGGCCAGCGTACGGTCAGATCGGAACCGGCCGAAATAGTCGTCGCCAAGCCAAAGGCATTGACCCCGAACACACCAAAGAGCGCGACCACGTCAGGCAGCCTTGGCGCAGGTCGCACCGGGTTGGTGGTCTTCGATCAGCGCGTGGTAGATTTCCCGGGCAACGAAGCGTTTCAGGCAGCGGATGATGTCTTTCTTCGACAAGCCCTCGGCGGTGCGTCGTCGGACGTAGTCGAGGGTCGGCTGGTGCCAGCGCATGCGGATGATCACGATCCGGTAGAGCGCCGCGTTGGCTTGGCGGTGGCCGCCGCGGAAGAGCCGATGCCGGTTCGTGACCCCGCTCGAGGCGGGAATCGGGCAGGCGCCGCACAGCTTCGCAAACGCGGCTTCGGAACGGATCCGGGTGGGGTTGTCGCCGGCAACGATCAGCATCTCGGCCGCCGAGTCGGGACCAATCCCGAACGCCTCACGCAGGGTCGGCGCTGCCGCCCTGGTGAGGATGTCGAGCAACTCGTCGTGCCGGTCGATCTCGGCCGAAAGTGTGCGCCAGCGGGTCGCGAGCGCCCGTAGGGCATGCTTCACCGAGGCAGTCGGGTCGAGGATGTCTCCTGGTCTGAGGGTCGCGCAGCGGTCGATGAGCCGTTGGTCGGTGAGCGGCTCGAGTGCTTCGCGGACCCGACTCGGTGCGTTGACGAGCAGCGTCTTGAGCGTGGTCATCGCGGTAGTGCGGGCCTTGACGGCCGTATCGCGGGCGATCTTGATCTGGCGGACCATTTCTGCCGCGCCGTCCGCAGCTTTCGGCATGGCGGTCGCGACACCGGCGAGCACCGACCGCGCCGCAGCCTCGGCGTCGAGCGTGTCACTCTTGCCGTTGTTGCGCCGCTTGCGGCGGTCGCAACGGTTGACCTCGACGACGTGAAGCCCCTGTCGGCGCACGAAGCGCGCGAGGCCGACCCCGTAGGAACCGGTACCTTCAATCCCGAAGGCTTCGAGGTCACCGAGCGTGCGCGCCCAGGCCACCAGGTCGGCATAACCGGCCCCGTTCGCCGGCACCCGGAACGTCGCGAGCCCGGCGCCCAGGTCATTGATCGCTACCGCGACATGCTCGTGCTTGTGGGTGTCGACGCCGACGATCACCTTGACCGAGGGATCGTCACGCGCGATGCTGTTCGACATGTTGCTGGCCCCCTTTCGGGCTGGCGACGCCGTCTGGTCGGGCGGGCGGACAGGACTGTGACGGGACTTTCAAGCCAGGCCCCTATTCGGTCACTGCCCTCCCGGCCAGGCAACATCTGGATGCGTGCTGCCCGGCCGGGCCGACAGATCCTTGCCAGGACACGAAGTCGGTCTGCGGTGGAGTCAGAACCGGCCGGGCAGCAGCACGATCATGCTCACAGTCTGCGGTGGCAACCGCACCCGCCACGGCGCCGACACCCAGCAGGTGCTCGCCAGCGTCGTGCGCACCGCCCGCCAACGCGACCTCGATCTACCTCCGCTGATCGCCACGATGTTGCGCGCCACCGGTCCCGTCGTCCCCGACGCCTTCGGGCTCCCCCCGCCGCCCGCCTGAGGGTGGGCGAGCATCGCTCCCTCGCGAGACGTGAAGATCGGCAACCCCGAGACGGTCGCTTCAACTGCGACCGACCCAGGCAGGTATCGTCACGCGCAGGGGTGAAGCATCAATAGAACCGATGCAGCTCACAGCTCCGTTGCCGTTCGGAACTTCAAGAGTCCCCAACCTATTTCTGCTATTTATGCCCGTATTTGTTGAGGAATCACCCGCTAAACGAATACGGTACGGCGACACCTGATGCGACAGCGCGGGCGACTGGGGTTCGGCTGGAAGAGGTGAGTAGGCAGAAGCCATATGACCGACTCGGGCTGTTCTCCGAATACCGGGTCGTCTATCTGCCGAAAGCGCTCCCGGTTTGAACGGCCACATAACCCTTGAGACGAAGGCAACAGGAAAGCCCAGTGCCGGAAATCGGCATGCTGGGTTTGACGAGGCGGGAGCTGGAAACGTGCCCACGGGAGCCGGACTGAGGCCCGGTGCGAAAGCGCCGGAGGAGCCACCGGACCCTACCGACAGCGCGCCAGCTCTCGACCCTACCGGAGAGCGGGGGGAGGAAACGTACCCACGGGACTCGGCCTGCGGCCCGGTTGCGAAAGCGCCGGATAAGCCACCGACCCCTACCGGCTACGCGCCTCTCCTCGACTCTACTGAAGTTGTCGAATCGGTCACGGCCGGGCCTGATCGTCGCGCGAAGAATGTCTTCGGACGCGGCGCGTGGTAGGAAGCAGCGTAGTGGAGCGGCCGTGACAGGGTGACGGTGCGCAAGTGGGGCGACTTGCCGGCAGCGTCGGCCAAGAGGTGCTGGCGTGCAGTTCGGGTCTTAGGTTGCGGCAGCGACGGCGCGCTATCCGGCGCGCGCGCCGAGGGCGAGGGCGAGGTGCCTCCACGCGTCACGGTATGGGGTGGCTCGCGGCAAATGCAGGACGGTGCGGCGGACAGAGCGGACGACGTGGACGCCGAGCTTGAGCAGTCGGTCGCGCAGCCAGGTCACCTGGGTGCGCGCGCAGGCGGTGCGGGCGGCACGCAGTCGCAGTTCCTGCATGAGCACGTAGGGTCGACGCAAGAATAGATTCCGTTTTTCGGTTACATGGGTTCGATGGTGTAGTTCCACTTGGGCATGGCGCGGTTCGGTGTGATGCGCAGCTCTCGCATTTGGGCGTCGGTGACCTTGACCCCGGTCTTGTAGGTTCTCCGCACCAGGTGGGCGCGCACACGCAGTCCGGTGGAGGTGCGTGTGGTGCGCAGGTATTTGAGGATGGTCTCGTAGCTGTCGAGGGGTCGGCCGGCCCAGTTCTTGCTGATCTCGCAGAACAGGCGGTGTTCTATGGGATTCCACTTCGACGTGGCGGGCGGGTAGTGGGCCACCCTCACCCGCAAGCCGTGCCGGTTGCAGAGGCGATGTTGCAGGTTGAACTTCCAGGCGCGCGCTGTGCAGCTGTTGCTGCCGCCGCCGTCGGCGAGGATCTGCAGGGTCTTGGCTTCGGGATAGTGCTTGCGGCCCTCGGTGCGCCACCACTTCTCGATGCAGTCGACGGCGAACGCCGGGGTGTCGGCGGTTCGGCCGACGAAGACGGTGCCGGCATTGGCGCGGGGGTCGTAGATGCCGTAGGGCACGGCGAGGCCGTCGGCATCGGAGCGGAAGTCGTGGTCGTTGACGAGTTCGGGGCTGCGGTCCCACTTGGCGCCGGGATTGCGGAACGTGCCGACGAGCTCCTTCTTCTTCGTATCGACGCTGATGAGGGGGCTGTGGTCGGCGGCGCAGCGCTTGCGCAATTGGGTGATGTGCCGGAACTGCTGGTCGCGGTTCGGATGCGAGGCGCCGGCGAGCTTCTTGTGGTTGACGCGCAGCGAATAGCCCATTGCCTTGAGCAGTCGGGCGACCGTCTGGGGGCAGACGT
Organism: Vicinamibacterales bacterium; assembly: GCA_965217045.1. Lineage (GTDB taxonomy): Bacteria > Acidobacteriota > Vicinamibacteria > Vicinamibacterales > UBA8438 > JAAXGX01. The sequence continues at coordinate 494,885 of OZ244229.1, forward strand.
CGATGCCGAGCCCGTGGAGTTCGTCGGCGAGTTTGGCGGTGGTGCGGCGCGTCCACTTCAGGCCGCTGACGGGGTCGCCGGCCGTCTCGTGAGCTATCAGGGCTTCGAGGCGGGCGCAGACTTCGGGCGTTTTTTTTCCGTCCGTGTTCGTCCGCCGCCCGCGCGCCGCACCCGGTCGACCTCGACATCGCGCTCGACGAGCTGCCGGCGGCCGGTGGCGACCGTGGATGGGTCGACGCCGAGCAGGCTGGCGATGCGCCGGTCGCCGCCCCACCCGCACTTGAGCGATTCGAGTCCGGCGAACAGCCGGCGCTGGCGCTCGTCGAGCAGGCTGGCGAACAAGGCGATGGCGGCGCGCAACTCCTCGGGCATCAGGTCGGCGTCGGGCAGGGGCCGCCCGAGTCCGGGCGTGGCCATCAGCAGCCGTCGGGCGCGGAGTTGATGCGTCTGGTGCGCGTGGTCGGTCGCGCAGTAGAGGAAGTGGCCGGCGAGCTTGTGCCGCGTCAGCCGCCCGTCGCCGACGAGTTTGCGCAGGGCGTCCTGGGTGCCGACACCGAGGAGGTTGTCGAGTTCGTCGACGAAGTGTCCGGCCTCGGCGTGGTTGACGAACGCCTCGGCGGTTGCGACGAGAGTGCCGGCCCGGGAGAAGCGGACGCCGGCGAACGCCCACAGGCCGTGTTCGTCGAAGTCGGCGAGCTCGTCGAGGGTGTAGTAGCCGCCGCGATGGGAGTAGCTGGTGTGGGCGTCGAGGTCCTTGAGCTTGCGGAACGCGGTGCGCCTGCTGACTCGGGGGCCGAACGCGGCCATCACGTCGGTCAGGGAGACGACGGTCTGCTTGCGGAGCAGGGCGACGACGGTGTCGGCGGAGAACTGGGTTGGTCTCATTGCGGCATCATTACGGACTTCAGATTTCGCAATGATGCCGCAATTCTGGCCTGATTGCACCTCAGAAACCGACGAGTGTGCTTGTCAGTGGGGAGAACTCGCTGGACAGGGGCGTGCGAGACGGTTGTGCTTCTACTGCGATACTACAGCCACTTCTAGAGAGTTGTTTTTGCGCGGACCCGTAGGCGGCGGCCGTCAGCAAGACCCGCAGTTGGTTCGCCCAGAACGTGCTGCAGCTCGTGCGGTCGAGCTGCAAGCCGTCGTGCAGTGCCTTGATGCGGTTCTCGATGTCGCCGCGCCTGCAGTAGACCTTCTCGTAGACGAAGCGCGGCGTCTGGCGCAGACTGGTCACGACGTAGCGCGGATTGTCCCGCGGCGGGTGCCCGGTGAGTTGCACGACTTCGGCCTTGATCACCACGCGGCGCGGGCGAGCCCACGTGCGCGCGCGGTAGCGGGTGTCGAGGTAGCAGTGCGCGGTCCTCTCGCAGAGCGCGGTAATAATAGCGCCAGCCAATTTCGGCCGGATCCAACCCGTCCACAAAGCACCGGCCGCCGCGGACACGCCGCGCAGAACATCGCCCACCGCTTCGGGAGTCCGAGTGAAGTGCCGAACGACGACCAGGCCTGCCGGGCAGAGTCCCAGAACAGCACGGCCCGGAATCGGCTGCGAGAAAGTTCAATGAACCATGCCCCGAATGGCTGCGACGACGTCGGACACCGGCCGATTCTCGGTGTCGACGTGAATTGCGAACAGGGGCGCCTGCAACGCGCTGGTGCAGCGCTGGACGCGGCGCAACGCCCACCAGGTCGCCCATGGCAGGGAGAGCCGTCGCAGGAGTCGCTGGCGGATGGTCTTGGGACTAGCCCCCTGTGTCTGAAAACGCTTTAACCCGGATTATGCGTGAAGGTGCGGTTGAGGGGGAGACACAGGAGCCTCCGTGTGGTACAAACGTAGTGCACACAACGTTTTAGCCACAACGGAGACCCCTACGTGAGACCTCACACGATACCACAGACTGTTCTGTTCCCGGATCTGTTCGACAAGCCCCTCGTCGCCACGTTCAACCAGGAACACGCGAGTTCCGACGGCGGCGCCGTCCTGCTCAAGGCGGCCGAGCGCGTGTACGGCTTGGTCAAGGCGTTCGCCCGGTGTCTGGCCGACAAGCGCGCCGCGGAGAAGATTCGGCACACGTTCGCGGATCTGATCGGCCAGCGGATCTTCGGCATCGCGTGCGGTCATCCCGATGGCAACGATGCCGACCACTTGGCCGACGACCCCATCCACAAGCTGCTGCTCGGGCGGGACCCGGTGTCCGGCGCGCCCTTGGCGTCGCAACCTGCGATCTCGCGGTTCGAGAACGGCGCGACCCGCACCGCGCTCTACCGGATGGGGCGCGAGTTGGCGGCGTGCGTCATCGAGCGGCATCGGCGCCGCCTGCACGGGCGGGCGCGGCTCGTCACCATCGATCTGGATCCGACCGACGACCTGACGCGGCGCCCACGGCGCCCAGCAGCTCACGTTCTTCAACGGGCACTATGGCGGCTGGTGTTATCTGCCGCTGCTCGGGTTTCTGAGCTTCGACCGCGAGGCGGAGCAGTATCTGTGCGCGGCGGTGCTGCGGCCCGGCAACGCAGTGGCCGCCGACGGGACCCTCGGGCTGCTGTGTCGGCTGCTCCCGCTGCTGCGGGCGGCGTTTCCGCGGGCGCGGTTTCTCGTTCGGCTCGACGGGGGCTTTGCGACCCCGGAGGTCTTCGATTTCCTGGATGCGGAGCCCCGGCTCGACTACGTGGTGGCGATGGCGAAAAATGCGGTTTTGGAGCGGCATGCCGAATCGGCGCTGCAGACGGCGCGCACGCAGAGCGAGGTCAGTGGCGAGACCGCACACGTCTATACCGACACCCGCTACGCCGCCCGCACCTGGGGCCATGAGCGCCGGGTGGTGATCAAAGCCGAAGTGGTCCACCTCGGCGAACGTGCGCCGCGGGACAACCCGCGCTTCGTGGTGACGAACCTGCGCCAGACGCCGCGTTTCATCTACGAGAAGGTCTACTGTGCGCGGGGGGACATCGAGAACCGGATCAAGGAGTTGCTCGACGGCCTGCAGATCGACCGCACGAGCTGCTGCCGGTTCTGGGCCAACCAACTGCGCGTCTTGCTGACGGCCGCAGCCTACGTGCTGATGCAGGAGCTGCGGCTGCGGGCGGCGGGCACCGCGTGCGCCCGCACCCAGGTGACGTGGCTACGCGACCGATTGCTCAAGCTCGGGGTCCAGGTCGTCCGCTCGGTCCGCCGGCTCGTTCTGCATCTGCCGCGGGCCACGCCGCAGCGCGAGGCATGGCAGCGCATCGCCCTCGCACTCGGCGCACGCGCCGGATAGCCCATCCGTCCCGCCGCACCAAGCTCCCTCGGGGACGATACGGACCGTCTCCAGGAGAAGCTGTCGACACTCGGGCTCACCGCGCCCGGCCATCGCCCCATGGCTCGCCCCGCAACCCCCTCGCAGCCCCCAAATGACGATGCCGAAACCCTGTTCGTCGTCCCGCCACGCTCGGTCGATCCCGAATATCGAGCTTCAGGAATAATGCGGGTTAAGAAGTGTGCCGGGTGTGATGTATTGGGCGGCATGGCAAGAACAGGTCGGCCCGCACGCGCTGCGCCACGCCATCTCCGCCTACGTGGACGCCCACAATGACGAGGGCAAGCCTTTCAAGTGGACGAAAACAGCCGACGTGATCCTCGCGAAGGTGAAGCGGTTCGGACAGCGCACCGTTCAAGTCCACGGTGGCCCCAGATGACCAACGACTTTTTGAAGAAATCAAAGATCAAGGGGACTAGCAGCCCGTGGTGAAAGTCCCTCGTTCCAGGGATCGACGTGATCGGTCCTGTGTCCTACACTGTCTGGCATGGCGATGGGGACAAGCTGCGGTCGAACGCGGCAAGCGACGATGTGGGTGCCCACGGCGGATCTGCCGAAGAGTGCTGGGCACCCGTTTTACGAGCGGCTGAATCGAGTGCTCGACGACGCGGGGTTCGACGCGTTCGCGGAAGCACAGTGCGCGTCGTTCTACGCGGACGGGGTCGGTCGGCCGAGTCTGGCGCCGGGCCGGTATTTCCGGCTGCTGTTGCTCGGCTACTTTGAAGGGCTGGATTCGGAACGAGCGATCGCGTGGCGCGCCGCCGACTCGCTGAGCATTCGCACGTTTCTGGACTTCGCCCTCCACGAGGCCCCGCCGGACCACTCGACGCTGTCGCGCACCCGTCGCCTGATTGACCTCGAGACCCACCAGGCAGTGTTTACGTGGGTGTTGCAGCGACTGGCCGACGCCACGCTGGTGGTGGGGCGCACGGTTGGCATCGATGCCACGACGCTGGAAGCCAATGCGGCGATGCGGAGCATTGTGCGGCGGGATACGGGCGAGAGCTACGACGCGTTTCTGACCCGGCTGGCCGAGGCGTCCGGCCTCACGACGCCGACGCGCGCCGAGTTGGCCCGGTTCGACCGGACCCGCAAGAAGAAGGGCTCGAACGCGGACTGGACCCACCCGCACGATCCGGACGCGAAGATCGCCAAGATGAAGGACGGCCGCACGCATCTGGCGCACACCGCCGAGCATGCGGTCGACCTCGAAACAGGCGCCATCGTGGGTGTGACGGTGCAGGACGCGAGTGCGGGCGACACGACGACCTTGGTCGACACGCTCGTCACGGCCGCCGAGCAGGTCGAGGCGGTTGGCGCGCCGGGGATCGTGGAGGTGGTGGCCGACAAGGGATATCACAGCAACGAGACGATGGTCGGGTTTGCGGCCATCGGCGTGCGCAGCTACGTCTCGGAGCCGGATCGCGGCCGGCGGCACTGGAAGGGCCAGGCGGCGGCGCGGGACGCGGTGTATGCCAACCGGCGGCGGATCCGCGGCGCGCGTGGGAAACGGCTGCTGCGGCAGCGGGGCGAGCTACTGGAACGGCCCAACGCGCATCTCTACGAGACCGGCAGGATGCGCCGCGTCCATCTGCGCGGGCATCCCAACATCCTGAAACGGCTGCTCGTCCAGGTCTGCGGCGTCAATCTCGGGTTGCTCATGCGGCACCTGACGGGCGTGGGCACGCCGCGGAGCCTCCAGGGCCGCGCGTCGGCGCTGCTGGAGGCGCTGATCGGCCTCCTGAGCGAGTGCTGGGGGCGTGTGCGGCGCTTCTGGGCCCCGGAGCGCCATGATCGGCCCGATTCGTCGTGGGATGGTCCGGCGACACGCCAATACGGACACGCGATTCTCGATTGACAATCAGCCCCTTCTGCCACGGGCTGCTAGCGACGAGCGTGAAGTGATGCACGGCGGCACCAGACCGGCGCAGGCAGCCAACCGTTTCGTCGAAGTAGGCCGGATTCACGACCGTCATCGGTACCACGAGCGGCCCCGGGTGATCGCGGAGGATGTCTCGATCGTTGCGACCGTCAGGCGTCGCCAGGATGGGATGTCCTGGAAGTCCGAGGTGCGGACTGCAGCCGGAACGACCTTGCGCAGCATCCTGCCGATGTCTTCGGGATCCGCTATCAGAGCGTCGGTCAGCTCTGCAGCAAGGGCGCGTGCGACGGTCGTCTTTCCAACCCCAAAGGCGCCGTTCAGCCAGATCACGTATCCGCTCAGCCTCCTGCGGGGTGTCTCGGACATTGAGTCTGGAGAGCTTTGTTCCTGGGGATTCTACGACCATCAAGTCTCGGAGGCGAAGTTCATGGCGGGTTTCTTGGAGCACGAAAGAAAGACTCTCGAGATCCTGGACAGTCTGGTGCAGCAGGCGGCGGTACGACGAGAGGTGGATTCGATTGCCGACGAACTGGAGGCGAGGCTGGCCGCAGACCGCTCGTCGGCTCTCGTATGGCAACCGATAGAGCTGTCCCTCTACGGTGCGGCGGCGCCGCCGGAAATACGTTCGAGCTGGGTGTTCGTCCTGAGACGGAGCACGACTTCGGGAGCCGAGCGCCATCCGAACAGCATCCAAAGAGTGATGTCCTATCGCGGATCGGCTGATCTGCAGACGCGGCCGGCGGAACGCTGGCTCTCGAACCGCTTGGTGAGCCATCCGGATGCTCCGCTCGCGGACCGCTGGCTATCGATTCCGGCCGGCGTGTGGCATCAAGGGGTGATGGGCGACGAGCACTGGGTCGTCGTTTCGTTTCACACGGTACCGGCCGAGGAACTGATCGAAGAGCGTCCCGACGAAGCCGGCGAGGGAACGACTCGGCGTCTCTACCTCGCCGTAGGGCAGCCACCGCACGGTCGCCGAGCACCAACAAAGCGGAACAAATGTGGCCGAATCCACGCCGGTCCACAGGGTGACGGTTTTCCGGGCTACGATAGGATCCCGTCATGAGGTCCATGTGTCCGACGTGTCGATCTGCCACTACCGCCTGAGCCGCGTCGAGTACGACCGTGCCGTAGAAGCGGGCGTGTTCGAGGCGGACGCCAAGCTCGAACTCATCGACGGAGATCTGCACGCCATGACACCGGAGGGAAGCCGCCACTCGCTCGGTATAGACCTCGCGGCCGACTGCCTGCGGGAGGTGTTCGGTCCCGGGTTCTACGTACGGATACAGCACCCGCTCGCAACCGACGACTACTCGGAGCCCGAACCGGACGTGGCGATTGTGACCGGCCCGATGCGCGACTACCGGGACGCTCATCCAACGTCCGCGGTGCTGGTCGTCGAGGTGTCGAACGAGTCGCTGCACCACGACCGGACCGTCAAGCAGCGCCTGTACGCGGGGTGCGGAATCCCCGAGTACTGGATCCTCGCCCTCCCCGATGCCCGTCTCGAGGTCTACCGAGATCCGGCTGAAGACGGCTACCGCAGCGTCACCAAGCATGCAGCCGGCGACAGCGTCGCGCCACTCGCTCGCCCCAACGCACAGATCGTCGTCGACGATCTGCTTCCCTGACTCCGAAAGGTAGGGCAGCTCGCGCCCGTGCCCGGTGTCGCCGCTCGGCACAAGAATGCCGGCCCGACGCGAGAACACACGAACCCTGGCCGAGTGGCCAGGATTCGTGTGGATGCACAAATTTCTGGGAAGGTACCGCAATGACCAACAAGCGAGACGACGACAAGAACATGACCGACGACGAATATGCACGGCTCGGCTTTCAAGCCCTGTCACGGCTCGGCAGGATACCGCCCGCACTGCCCGGCGGCGATGACAAAGCAACCGTCGACGATCTGATACTCGCCGCTGGTGCTGCTGTATTCGGTAGCGGCGAGTCGACCGGCAGGCGCCCGGCCGGCGAGGTCGCGGCGACGTGCGAGGTCTGCGGCGCGGTGCTCGGCACCGGACAGGCAGGCGAACCCGATGCGCTCGGCCACGTCGATCCGACGGCGCATCGGTGTTATCCGGATCTCGAGGTTCAACTATCGGGCTCCAACGGCAACGCCTTCGCCGTCATCGGCGAAGTATCTAAGGCGCTCAAACGGGCCGGGCACGATCCGGCGCCGTTCGTAGTGGTGGCGCTGCGCCAGCCAAGCTACGACGCCCTGATACAGTTCATTATGCGGACGGTGGAAGTCTCATGACGTGCGGAGGCGTCGCGCTCGCCGCTTGGCTGGCGACCCCGGCGCCCGCGGGGACCCCTGCTGCCCCGACGTTCGCCTCACACAGACACTTGGGCTTCAGTGTGGCGATCTTCTGAACAAAAACACCCCGTATTCATTGGGTTTACTTATTCACAAGCGATGTTCTGGGCTGCCGGCAGCCGGCGCACTTTCGTCTTTCGCTGTCGTGTTCGCCCCGCGTGGTACGCTGGGCGGCATGGGCAGACGTCGGATCCATCCCGACAGCGCGGCGCGGTCTCGAGCATGGCGCGCCCGGCAGCGGCTCGAGCGGATGGGCCAGCCGCCCGAACGGCCGCCGCTCGGCGACGATGCGCGCGCCGTGGTGACGTGGGCGGCGACGTTCCTGCGCGTGCCGGCAGGGCATCCGCACGCGGGCCGGCCGTTCGTGCTCGCCGACTGGCAGATCGCGGTACTTGACGACGTGCTGACGCACCGCGAAACGCTGCTGTGCATCGCGAAAAAAACGCCAAGTCCGCACTGATCGCCGTGCTCGCCCTGGCGCATCTGTGCGGACCGCTGCGCCGTAGCGGATGGAGATGCGGCGTGTTGTCGGCGAACCGCGGCAAGGCCGGCGAGTTGCTGCGCCAGTGCGAAGAGATCGCCGCCGCGTCCGGGCTCGAGGGGCTGCAGATCCGGCGCACGCCGTGGCCCGGCAGGCTGATCGGCGATGGCGGCGCCACGCTCGAGATCGAAGGCGCCGGAAACGCCAGCACGGCCGGTCACGCGAGCGGGTACGACGTCGCGATCGTCGACGAATTGGGATTGCTCGCCGAACGGCACCGCCCGCAAGTGGTCGGAATGCGCTCGGGCATATCCGCGCGTAAGGACAGTGATCGATATAGATTTGCCAACTTCAGCGAGGCACTGGCCGACGATTCCGTTGCCGGCGCGCTGTGACGCGGCAAGATAATTTACGCCAGTATCCTAACGGCCGGTTCGTGGCGCTCACGATTCACGGGAGCGGGCCGTACGTCGGTGAAATATTGGCCCGCAAGGGCGCGCCCGGGCTGGCGATCCATCACTTCGCCGGCGATCCGGATCTGCCGTTGGACGATCCCGAGAATTGGCGCCGCGCGAATCCCGGACTCGGCACGATCAAGGCGCTCGAGTACATGCGAGACGAAGCGGCGCGAGTGATCGTCACGCCGAGCGATCAGGCTGCATTCTTGGCGCACGATCTGAACCTGCCCGGCACGCCGAGCGGCGAGTTGATCACGTCGGTCGAATCCTGGCGACAGTGCGAGACACCGCCCGATGATCTGCCGGCCCGTGACGGTCCGTGCTGCATCGGGATCGACCTGGGCGCGCATCGTTCGTTCACCAGCGCGGCGATGTACTGGCCGGCAACGGGCCGGCTCGAGGTGCTGACCGCCTGCCCGGATACGCCCGGGCTCGCCGCACGTGCTCGCCACGATGCCGCGGGCGGGTATTGTCAAGTTGAGGCTGACGGCCGTTTCTGATCCCCAGCATGGCGGGTTCACGGCTGGCTCCAGCCCAGTATCTTGGGGGTCGATCGACGAGCTTTTCGTCAACTTGACAGCACCGTTCGGAAGCATGCTCATGGAACAGCGGGTGTATCGAGAGGTCTTCGGCGTGATCTGATGCCTGCAAAAATAAGGGGATGCATGAGGATCGAGCAGCGGTTCTCGTGGGAACTCGTCTCGAGTATCGGTGTCATGTCTCAACATGTCGGTCTTCAGACCGTTGCGGCCCGCGACGCCGTGGCGCACAGACCGCCCGTCGAAATCCGTCGTGAGTGGTACTACTGACGGAGGAGTGACGTGATCACGTACAAGACCGGCGACATCCTCGGAGAGGCAGCGGAGGCCTTGGTCTGAGGCCTTGGTCAACACTGTCAACTGCGTGGGGATTATGGGGCGCGGTGTCGCGCTGCAGTTCAAGCCTGTGCGCACGCGCAGGCCTTGGTCAACACTGTCAACTGCGTGGGGATTATGGGGCGCGGTGTCGCGCTGCAGTTCAAGCGGGCGTTCCCAGAGAACTTCAAGGCGTACGCCGCGCTCTGCAGGCGGCAACAGATGCGACCGGGCCGCGTCTTCGTCTTCGAGACGGACGCAGTGGTCCCCCCGCGACATCATCAATTTCCCGACCAAACGGCACTGGCGCGGCAAGAGCCGCATCGAAGACATCGAATCCGGGTTGCAGTCGCTTGCGCACGAAATCCAAACACGCGGCATCCGTTCGGTCGCGATCCGTCCCCTCGGCAGCGGGCTCGGAGGGTTGCACTGGCCGACTGTGCGCACGCGCATGGAGGCCGTTCTGGGCGAACTCGACGATGTCGAGATCGCCATCTTCGAGCCGGGCGGTAGGCCAGCGGACGGTCGAGCGAACAGGTCACGCGATGTCCCGAAGATGACGGCGGGTCGCGCGGCGCTGGTCGGGCTGCTCGACCGCTACCTGCTCGGCTTGCTGGATCCGTTCGTCACGCTGCTGGAAGCGCACAAGCTCATGTACTTCATGCAGGCCGCGGGTGAACCGTTGAAGTTGAGGTTCACGAAGGCGCATTACGGACCGTACGCCGAGAATCTCCGACACGTACTGAACACCATCGAGGGCTACTTGGTATCCGGCTATGCCGACGGCGGCGATGCGCCCGACAGGCAATTGATGCTCGTGCCGGGCGCGCTACAGGACGCTCGCGCGTTTCTGGAGACCAGAGCGGCCACGCAGGCTCGTCTCGCAAGGGTGTCCGATCTGGTTGACGGATTCGAATCTCCGTTCGGCTTGGAGTTACTGTCCACGGTCCACTGGGTTGCGAACGAGGCAGCACGACCCCAGGATCTGGAGAAGATTACCGGGCAGACCTACGCGTGGAACGAGAGGAAGAAACGGTTCTCGCGGCGGCAGATCGACCTCGCGTTCCATGTGCTGTCGGAGAAAGGCTGGATCGCTACAGCCAGCTAACCCGCATTATTCCTGAAGCTCGATATTCGGGATCGACAGGGCGTGGCGGGACGACGAACAGGGTTTCGGCATCGTCATTTGGGGGCTGCGAGGGGGTTGCGGGGCGAGCCATGGGGCGATGGCCGGGCGCGGTGAGCCCGAGTGTCGACAGCTTCTCCTGGAGACGGTCCGTATCGTCCCCGAGGGAGCTTGGTGCGGCGGGACGGATGGGCTATCCGGCACGTGCGCCGAGTGCGAGGGCGATGCGCTGCCATGCCTCGCGCTGCGGCGTGGCCCGCGGCAGATGCAGAACGAGCCGGCGGACCGAGCGGACGACCTGGACCCCGAGCTTGAGCAATCGGTCGCGTAGCCACGTCACCTGGGTGCGGGCGCACGCGGTGCCCGCCGCCCGCAGCCGCAGCTCCTGCATCAGCACGTAGGCTGCGGCCGTCAGCAAGACGCGCAGTTGGTTGGCCCAGAACCGGCAGCAGCTCGTGCGGTCGATCTGCAGGCCGTCGAGCAACTCCTTGATCCGGTTCTCGATGTCCCCCCGCGCACAGTAGACCTTCTCGTAGATGAAACGCGGCGTCTGGCGCAGGTTCGTCACCACGAAGCGCGGGTTGTCCCGCGGCGCACGTTCGCCGAGGCGGACCACTTCGGCTTTGATCACCACCCGGCGCTCATGGCCCCAGGTGCGGGCGGCGTAGCGGGTGTCGGTATAGACGTGTGCGGTCTCGCCACTGACCTCGCTCTGCGTGCGCGCCGTTTGCATCGCGGATTCGGCATGCCGCTCCAAAACCGCATTTTTCGCCATCGCCACCACGTAGTCGAGCCGGGGCTCCGCATCCAGGAAATCGAAGACCTCCGGGGTCGCAAAGCCCCCGTCGAGCCGAACGAGAAACCGCGCCCGCGGAAACGCCGCCCGCAGCAGCGGGAGCAGCCGACACAGCAGCCCGAGGGTCCCGTCGGCGGCCACTGCGTTGCCGGGCCGCAGCACCGCCGCGCACAGATACTGCTCCGCCTCGCGGTCGAAGCTCGGAAACCCGAGCAGCGGCAGATAACACCAGCCGCCATAGTGCCCGTTGAAGAACGTGAGCTGCTGGGCGCCGTGCGTCAGGTCGTCGGTCGGATCCAGATCGATGGTGACGCGCCGCGCCCGCCCGTGCAGGCGGCGCCGATGCCGCTCGATGACGCACGCCGCCAACTCGCGCCCCATCCGGTAGAGCGCGGTGCGGCTCGCGCCGTTCTCGAACCGCGAGATCGTAGGTTGCGACGCCAAGGGCGCGCCGGACACCGGGTCCCGCCCGAGCAGCAGCTTGTGGATGGGGTCGTCGGCCAAGTGGTCGGCATCGTTGCCATCGGGATGACCGCACGCGATGCCGAAGATCCGCTGGCCGATCAGATCCGCGAACGTGTGCCGAATCTTCTCCGCGGCGCGCTTGTCGGCCAGACACCGGGCGAACGCCTTGACCAAGCCGTACACGCGCTCGGTCGCCTTGAGCAGGACGGCGCCGCCGTCGGAACTCGCGTGTTCCTGGTTGAACGTGGCGACGAGGGGCTTGTCGAACAGATCCGGGAACAGAACAGTCTGTGGTATCGTGTGAGGTCTCACGTAGGGGTCTCCGTTGTGGCTAAAACGTTGTGTGCACTACGTTTGTACCACACGGAGGCTCCTGTGTCTCCCCCTCAACCGCACCTTCACGCATAATCCGGGCTAAGGGTCGACGCAAGAATAGATTCCGTTTTTAGGTTACATGGGTTCGATGGTGTAGTTCCACTTGGGCATGGCGCGGTTCGGTGTGATGCGCAGCTCTCGCATTTGGGCGTCGGTGACCTTGACCCCGGTCTTGTAGGTTCTCCGCACCAGGTGGGCGCGCACACGCAGTCCGGTGGAGGTGCGTGTGGTGCGCAGGTATTTGAGGATGGTCTCGTAGCTGTCGAGGGGTCGGCCGGCCCAGTTCTTGCTAATCTCGCAGAACAGGCGGTGTTCGATAGGATTCCACTTCGACGTGGCGGGCGGGTAGTGGGCCACCCTCACCCGCAAGCCGTGCCGGTTGCAGAGGCGATGTTGCAGGTTGAACTTCCATGAGGTTGCCCCGATCTCGTGGACAGGTTAAGGCTTTCGGTTCACGTCATGGTGTGTACATCAACATTGATTCCTGTGGTCGGTGTGGATCCCGTGCGCAGCGCGGGATCCAACGGACTTGTGGGCGCCCGTAGGGCGTCCACAGGCCGGGCACCGTCCACAGCGCCGGCCTGATGGAGCCGTTCGAACTCCAGTGGCGCCCGGTAGCCGAGCGCGGAGTGACGCCGCCGTGTGTTGTACCACCCCTCGATGAACTCGAACAACGCCGCCCGTGCTTCGGCGTGCGTTGACAGCGTCGTTCGGTCGAGCAGCTCGCACTCCAGGGTCGCGAAGAAGCTCTCGGCCATCGCATTGTCGAAGCAATCGCCGACCGAACCCATCGATAGCGCGACGCCCCGTTCCCGGCAGCGAGCGCCGAAGGCCAGCGAGGTGTACTGGCAGCCTTGGTCGTGGTCGTCGGGAGTTCGGGGCTGCGCCTCGTCCAGCGCGGTTGCCCCGCCGCCGGGATTGCGGAAGGTGCCGACGAGCTCCTTCTTCTTCGTATCGACGCTGATGAGGGGGCTGTGGTCGGCGGCGCACCGCTTGCGCAATTGGGCCGGGATGTGCCGGGCACTGCTGGTCGCGGTTCGATGCGAGGCGCCGGCGAGCTTCCGTGGTTGACGCGCAGCGAATACGCCCATTGCCTTGAGCAGTCGGGCGACTGTCTGCGGGCAGACATCGATGCCCAGCCCGTGGCAGTTCGTCGGCGAGTTTGGCGGTGGTGCGGCGCGTCCACTTCAGGCCGCTGACGGGCGTCGCCGGCCGTCTCGTGAATCAGTTCGGCTTCCGAGGCGGGCGCAGACTCCGGGCGTTTTTTTTCCGTCCGTGTTCGGTCCCCGTGCCCGCCGACGGAGGCGACGCGCCCGCGTCGTACCCGCTCGACACCGAGCGCTCGACGTGGCGACCGGAAACGGCCGATTCGCGCTCATGACCCGGTGGTCTCCCGGGTCGGGACGCGCGACCAGGCCGTTGCCTTTGCCGATGCGCTCGCTCTTCGCCAGGCGCCCTCCCGGCGCAGCCGGCGAGCTCTTCGACGCTCCTCCGGCGCAGCCCGGCGCTGGCGCTCGCCCGCATCGCAGGCCCACCTGCGCGACCCAGGCGATGGCGGCGCGCAACTCCTCGGGCATCAGGCCGTCCCGTCGGGCAGGGGCCGCCCGAGTCCGGGCGTGGCCATCAGCAGCCGTCGGCGCGCGGAGTTGATGCGTCTGGTGCGCGTGGTCGGTCGCGCAGTAGAGGAAGTGGCCGGCGAGCTTGTGCCGCGTCAGCCGCCCGTCGCCGACGAGTTTGCGCAGGGCGTCCATGGGTGCCGGACACCAAGGAGGTCTGTCAATACTCCTTCTCCCCCCGACGAAGGTGTCCCGGCCTCGGCAACGTCAGTTGACGAACGCCTCGGCGGTTGCGACGAGAGTGCCGGCCCGGGAGAAGCGGACGCCGGCGAACGCCCACAGGCCGTGTTCGTCGAAGTCGGCGAGCTCGTCGAGGGTGTAGTAGCCGCCGCGATGGGAGTAGCTGGTGTGGGCGTCGAGGTCCTTGAGCTTGCGGAACGCGGTGCGCCTGCTGACTCGGCGGCCGAACGCGGCCATCACGTCGGTCAGGGAGACGACGGTCTGCTTGCGGAGCAGGGCGACGACGGTGTCGGCGGAGAACTGGGTTGGTCTCATTGCGGCATCATTACGGACTTCAGATTTCGTAATGATGCCGCAATTCTGGCCTGATTGCACCTCAGAAACCGACGAGTGTGCTTGTCAGTTGGGGAGAACTCGCTGGACAGGGGCGTGCGAGACGGTTGTGCTTCTACTGCGATACTACAGCCACTTCCAGGGAGTTGTTTTTACGCGGACCCTAAGGACACTGACGGAAATTACCTTGCTGTGTGCCGAGCGCCCGAAGCCGCAGAAAACGGGCTCCGCCTGGATTCACTTGGCAACCTTATATCGATCACGGTCCTAACCTCGGTCAACACGCGCATGAGTCGGTCCTCGGCCGCCCGCTCCGATTTCGTGCGGCGGAGCGTCAGCGGAGTCGCAGGCATGGCCGGCCATTGGTCCTACACGTTGCTGTGGCAACTCTGTCGGAAGGGTGTGCGATTTGGGCTTGATCCGGTACTGTCAAGTTGACGAAAGGCTCGTCGCTCGACCTCCAAAATACTGGGCTCGAGCCAGCCGTGAACCCGCCATGCTGGGGATCAGAAACGGCCGTCAGCCTCAACTTGACAATACCGGCGTGGCTGGCGGAAACTCCATCTTGGCGTCGATCAGTCAGGCGTGATCCGTGTCCACACGTTGACCGAAGCGGCGGGTGCGGGTGATGATGCGACCACCGCCCTCGATCTGCTCACTGCGGTCAAGGGTTCTCTCGTGAGCGTTACCGCGGACGCCACCTATGACACGGTCGCCGTCTACGAAACGGCGCGGGCGCGGGGTGCGACGGTCGTCGTCCCACCGGCCAGGACGGCGAACATCTCTGCCCACGGCCCGCGGTCGCCCGCGCGGGATCGGACGATCACGTTGGTGAAGCAGCTCGGCCGGCGCCGTTGGAAGAAGGTGTCAGGGTACCATCGTCAGGGTCGGGTGGAGAACACGTTCTTCCGATACACGTCCATCATCGGAGATGGTCTTCGCGCCCGGAGTCCAGCTGGGCAGGGGAGTGAGGTCGTCCTCGGCTGTGCGATCCTCAATCCGATGACCGAGCTCGGCCGACCAGTTGTCATAGCGCATCGGCCGGTGAGGATCTTGTCGGTGGGCATCGTGCGGGCCCGTGACGATTCGTGCAACAACGCCCCGGCTGATGTCTACGAGGGACGACGGGTAGCGATTCTGACGCGGCGAGAACGGATCAAACGGAGGATACTACTCGGGTCACACTCTCTCCTATTGCGGGAGGGCGTCATGCCCTGGAAGGGTGGGCAGGAGCGGGTGGAGTGAGGATTGTGCAGATCCCTGTTGAGGCACTGAGTGGC
This sequence comes from Vicinamibacterales bacterium, assembly GCA_965217045.1. Lineage (GTDB taxonomy): Bacteria > Acidobacteriota > Vicinamibacteria > Vicinamibacterales > UBA8438 > JAAXGX01. Next base: position 510,350 of record OZ244229.1, read on the forward strand.
CAGGCTCTCGACGGATTGCTCGAGGAGTTTGTGACCCGTGACGGAACAGACTACGGTGCTGAAGAGCGGACACTGGATGACAAGAAGAGCGCCGTCAGGCGTCAACTGCACCGTGGCGAGATCATCATCGTGTTCGATCCTAATACACGGACTACTAACATCATCCTGAAAGATGAGCTTCGATTGCGCCCTTTGACAAGTTCGAGGACCAGCGACGTAGCCGGTGATACAGCCACCCGGCGCGACGGATGATCTTAGGACTTTGGCGGCAATTAACTTGCCATCTTATTGGTTTTGTGATCCTATTTCGGTTGCATGCAGCGCAACGTGGAATTGGACGCCACCATCGTCGCGAAGTACGCGGCGGTCTCGCCCGTGTTGGATGAGCGCAGTCGCCGCCGGTGGGCGGCCGCCGAGTCTCTGTCCATCGGCTATGGCGGGGACGCGCTGGTGTCGTCGACCACGGGTCTGGCCCGGGAGACGATCCGAAAGGGACGGCGGGAGATCTCGCAAGGCGAAACGCCGACAGACCGGGTATGACGTCCGGGCGCCGGGCGGCCCCGTCTCGAACAGAGCCAGCCCGGTCTGCTGGCCGCACTCGAAGCGCTGGTGGACCCCTCAGAGATCCCCTCATTTTCTACACAGACACTCGTGGGCAGCGGTAGCCTTCCAGCCGGCTGATCCGCACCCACGGGGCCCGGCTGTCGCTTCGTCATGCCCTGGTTTCATGACTACGGGGTCCGGCGCCGCCGGGTGGAGAATTCATATGAATCAATAGAGCGAAACCCTCCGTCTCGCATTAGGCTAGAAAGTCTGAAAGGTGGCGCACTGTGAATTAGAATATGATTGAGCCTCTTGCGAAACGCGTGATCGGCCGAGTTTTTTCCTTGCCGGAGGCGGCGGGGCGAGGGACGGTAAGCGGGCGGGATGCAGCGTTCGCAGGGAGCGCGTCGTATTGCTCCTCGTAGCGGCGTAACGCTGCGCTGTAGGCCATCGATTCGCTGCTTCACATCTTCATTGTCCGCCAATATACAGTAGTTGGCAGGAGCGGTCAATCAAACAAACCCATGAACTGCCTGCGTGGTTCCTTCGCCCCCAATTGGCAGTCGATCCAGCGTGCGCTGTTTCCCCAGTTGGAGCCCGTGTTGGGTCCGCTGACCGGAAAACAGCAGCAGTTGGTGCAGACTCTCGAGGTCATCCGTATCGAGCAGTGGATTCCCCGGTGCTTCCGGGTGCCGGGGCGTCCGCGCAAGGACCGCGCGGCACTGGCGCGAGCCTTCGTGGCCAAGGCGGTCTACGACATGCCGACGACGCGCGTGCTGCTGGAGCGCTTGGTCACCGACGTGGCGCTGCGGCGGATCTGCGGCTGGGAGCGGAAGAGCGAGGTACCGAGCGAATCGGTCTTCTCACGCGCCTTCGCCGAGTTCTCCGACACACAGTTGCCCCAGCGCACGCATGCAGCGTTGATCCGCAACACCCACCACGACCGGTTGGTGGGCCACCTCTGCCGCGACTCGACGGCCATCGAAGCCCGCGAGAAGCCGGCCGCCAAGGAAAAGACGCCCCCGCTGCCCAAGCGCAAGCGGGGACGGCCGAAGAAGGGTGAGGAACGACCGAAGGTCCTCAAGCGCCTTGACCGGCAGGCGGCCATGACCTTGCCGGCGATGCTCGACGACCTGCCGACCGACTGTGACGTGGGCATGAAAAAGGACAGCAAGGGCTACAAGTCGACCTGGGTCGGCTACAAGCTGCACCTCGACGTGGCCGACGGCCAGATTCCGATCAGTTGCCTGCTGACGTCCGCCTCCCTGCACGACAGCCAAGCCGCCATTCCGCTGGCGACCTTGTCGGCCGAGCGAACGACCAATCTGTATGACCTGATGGACGCCGCCTACGACGCGGAACCGATCCGCCAGCACAGCCGCTCACTCGGCCACGTCCCGTTGATTGACACCAACCCCCGCCGCGACAAGGCGTTGGCGGAGGAATTGCGAACCGAAGCCCGGCGCCTGCAGCGTATCGGCTTTCAGCTTCCCGAGCAGGCTCGCTACAACGAGCGTACGGCGGGTGAGCGCGTCAATGGCCGACTCAAGGACGAGTTCGGCGGTCGCCATGTCCGGGTCCGGGGCGCCTCGAAAGTGATGTGCCACTGCATGTTCGGCGTGCTCGCACTCACCGCCGACCAGCTCGTGCGCCTCGTGACATAACCAGTGCACCGCCGGCAACGCCCCTCGGCGCCCGACGGGCGTCAGTCACCCACGGGTGTCCCAACGCGCGGTCGAGAACACGTCGAAACATCCGACTTCTACCTCCCGGCGTGCCGCCGGTTCTCCCGACAAGATATCCAGTCCACGATCCAGGGCAAATCGTGTTCACCAAGAGAGCTGAGGACTGCGCCCACCCCAATCCCCCGGGAGTTTTGCAAGCGGCTCAATCATATTCTAATTCACAGCGCGCCACCTTTCAGACTTTCTAGCCTAATGCGAGACGGAGGGTTTCGATCTATTGATTCATATGAGTTCTCCACCCGGCGGCGCCGGACCCCGTAGTCATGAAACCAGGGCATGACGAGGCGACAGCCGGGCCCCGTGGGTGCGGATCAGCCGGCTGGAAGGCTACCGCTGCCCACGAGTGTCTGTGTGGAAAATGAGGGGATCTCTGAGGGTCGACATGGACACGGGGGCCATCGTCGCGGTGACGGTGCAGGATGCATCGGATGGTGACACGGCGACGCTGCCGGAGACGCTGATCATGGCGGCCGAGCAGGTTGAGGCGGTGCAGCCGAACGGCGTGGGGGTCGAAGAGGTGGTGGCCGACAAGGGCTATCACAGCGACTGGTGGCGCTCGACACGATAGGGGTTCGGAGTCACGTATCGGAGCCGGAGCGCGGTCGGCGCTGCTGGCAGGACAAGAAGACGGGAGAGAAGCCGCCGGAGAAGGCTGCTGCACAGAAGGCTCTGTATGGGAACCGGCGTCGTGTGCGGGGGCGGCCGGGTCGTCGCCTGCAACGGTGCCGGGGCGAGGTGGTGGAGCGGACTTTCGCGCACCTGTATGAGACGGGCGGTATGCGTCGCGTGTGGGTGCGCGGTCACGAGAATGTCCGCAAGCGCGTGCTGATCCAGGCGGCCGCCTGCAACATCGGACTGCTCCTGCGCCGCCAGACCGGCGTCGGTACGCCCCGGAGCCTGCAGGGGCGGGCTGTTTCGGCGATTTGCCGTTTGACCGGGCGTCTGATCGACCGCTGGGGGCGTCTGAGGCGCGCTTTGGGGTTCAAATCACTGCTGTCCCACAGAGCTTCTAATTGAGGCGGCTTGAACCTTCTATGTCTGTTAGAATGGTTTTGCCGCAAATCATTCAAAACACAGGAGATCCAAGCCGTGGCCCATCGTAACACAGTCTTCGGGCAACTTCTGACGTTGCTTCCGCGACATGAATTCGACGCCGAGGCGCGCGGCCATCAGCGCGGGCAGCGTTTGCGCGTCATGAGCCGCTGGGCGCAGTTCGTCGCCCTCGGGCTGGGCCAGTTGGCCAGCCGGCAGAGCCTGCGCGACATCGTGAGCAATCTGCGCGCGCAACCCGCCAAGCTCTATCACCTGGGCGTTGGGACGGTCAGCCGCTCGTCGCTCGCGCGGGTCAACGCCGAGCAGCCCTACACGCTCTACGAAGCGTTGTTCGGCCGTCTGCTGAGTCGTTGCCAGCAACGGGCGCCGGGCCACGGTTTCCGCTTCAGGCACAAGCTGTATGCGGTCGATGCGTCGACCATCGACTTGTGTCTGGCGGTTTTCCCGTGGGCGTCGTTCCGCCGCACGAAGGCCGCGATCAAGCTGCACGTCGGGTTGGACCAAGCCGGCCACCTGCCGAGTTTCGTCAGCGTCACCGATGGCAAGACCGGCGACGTGACCGTGGCCCGCACGTGGACGTTCGAGGCCGGCAGCGTGGTCGTCGCCGACCGCGCCTATCTCGATTTCGCGTGGTTTCACCAGTTGCAGGCCCGTGGCGTCACCTTCGTGACACGCCTCAAGCGCGGCGTGCGGTACCGGGTCACCCACGAGCATGACGTCCGAGCCGGGACCGGTATTCTCAGCGACCAGACGATCGAACTGACCAGCGCCCGCAGCCGCAAGGTCTATCCCCACCGGCTGCGACGGGTCGTCTACCGCGACCAGCTGACAACAAATCGCTACGTGTTCGTGACCAACAACACCACGTGGGTCGCCAAGACGATCGCCGACCTGTACAAGTCCCGGTGGCAGATCGAGCTGTTCTTCAAGTGGATCAAACAGCATCTGAAAGTGAAACGTTTCGTGGGCCGGTCGAAGAACGCGGTCTTGACGCAACTGTGGGTGGCCACCTGCATGTACCTGCTGCTGGCCTACCTCAAGTTCGTCCTGCGGTTGTGCTGGAGCCTCAACCAGATGCTGCAGGTGCTTCAACTCAACGTCTTCGAACGCCGGCCTCTCGAAGACCTCTTCACGACCCATTCGCCACCAGACCGCGCCCGTCCGCAACTCGCGCTCGCTTGGGCCTGAGACTGTGGGACACTAGTGGGTTCAAATGGACCCCGACGGCGCTCGTCGGCTCAATCGCTCATCGCCAAGTTGCCTGAACAGCGGGGCTCAGCGAACAGACTTCTTCCACGGGCTGCTAAAATCGCCTCGTTGATGTCGCAGTGTTCACGGGCTTGGACGGAGCTGTAGATCTGGATTACAGCTCCTGATTCAGCGATCATGGCACCTGCCAACGACCGCCAGTGAGGCGGTGGCGCGCGAATGGCGATGGTGGTCGCGGAAGTGGGCGAGAGCGTTGAATTCGTCGTGGGGCGCTTGGCGACGTGCGACGGTTGGGATCGCGGGTTGCGGCCGGGCGCCATCCGTGTGTGTGGGAATGCACGTGGGTAAACTGAAGACTAGGTAATTGCAAGTTACTGATAAGACATGAGTTAATGGCTGTTATCCGATCCCCACCCTCGATGTTCGCGCCAAGGCGTTCAGGAGTTCGGACTGGCCGAGCACCCGGAGGATCGCGCTTGTCTGCGTCGGATCGCTGGCGGACGGAAAGCTCCCGCTCAGCGGGCAAGAGGTGTACAACGGCGAGTGGCGTCATGGCGAAGGCAGCAGTCGGTGCAGAACCCCTCCCTGGGCGGGCGGAATGGCTCGATGGTACAATATGCCGTGGTCGCCGGTCGACGGTTCAGTACCTTCCTGTTTGACCTCGACGGTACGCTCATCGATTCGACGCTGCTCATCATGGCGTCGTTCCGGCATACGATGCGGAGGCACCTCGGGACGGTGCCGGACGAAGTGGCCTGGCGGGCCGGCTTCGGCACCCGCTGCGACTCCAGCTGCCGCTGCGACTCCAGCTCCGCAAGTACGCGCGCGACGACCACCACGCGGCGCAGATGGTGGACACCTACCGCGTCTATACCAACGCCCATCACGACCGGCTGTTGAAGTCGTACACCGGAATGGACGAAGCCCTGGCAGCTCTCCGCCACGCGGGTATACGCTTGGCCGTTGTCACCAGCAAGACCCACGCGCTGGCCCGGCGCGGACTGCGGCGTTGCGGGCTCAGCGAGCAGTTCGGCGTTCTGGTCGGCGCCGACGACGTCTCCAAGCACAAGCCGCATCCGGCACCGGTGCTGGCTGCCCTGGCGAGGCTGTCGGCCGATCCGATCGATGCGGTCTTCATCGGGGACTCGCCCCACGACATCCAGGCCGGACGCGCCGCGGGCGTGCAGACAGCCGCCGCGCTGTGGGGGCCGTTCGCCCGCGACGTGCTGACCCGCGCCTCGCCGGACTACTGGCTCTCCACGCCGGCCTGTATCGCCGAGCTTCCTCGTTGACCCGCTTCGTCCGACGTGTTCGCCCAGGGAAACCGAAGCCGCGACGACACTCGTGCCCTGGGCACTCGATCCATTGGAGTCCCGGACAAGGCCTACATGGAGTCCCGTGGCCGTCTGACTTGTGATCTGCCAAGTTACGTGCGCGTTGACACGGCGCGTAGCACGTCGAAACGTTCCGCGTAGCGCAAGGCGGTCCACACAAGGCTGGAGTGGCTCCAGGTCAAGGGGGCGACTGACAGCGGTGATCCGTCGAGGGCATCGACTTGCTCCGCCAGCACCCCAGAGGGCAGTGCATGCCGAGTGCACCAGGCGAAATACGGCTCCGCCTCGTGAAGCTCCGAGAGGTCGCGGGCGCGTTCAATCGCGCATTCAGCCAGCCAGAGAGTCGAAATGAACCAGGGGTTGCCCGGGGTGTCGTTTCCGAGATCCGATCGCCGCTGGTAACCGTCGTGTTCGTATCGCGCGCAACCCCCGCGGGGCGCAGCAAGCCACAGATGCTTGCTAATCGCGTCGATCGTGGCGCTGTTCCGCGGATCACGTGCCGGAAGAATCCCCAGCGTCGTCAAGCCCAGCAGGCTCACGTCGAGCACGTCGTCAAGGTCATAGCCATCGGCGCTGCGGTACCCCGACCTGGCGTATCGCTGCAGGCCCTCGTGGTACAGATGCCGGGCCAGTCCGTCTTTCATTTGTTCGGCTGCCGCCGAATAGGTTTCGGCGCGGGGCCCATCCTGAAAGAGTCGGGCAAAGTCTGCAGCGGCTCTGAGGCCGGCGATGACGGCGGCTGCGGTGAACGCGTGGGTGCCATAGCGTTCTTCCCAGAGATCGAAAGAGGGGAGGGGCAGATGCGTATCCGGGTCGCGGTACGCCACCAGGAAGTCGGCTGACTTCAGGATGAGCTTCTTGTAGAGTGGCCCGATGAACTCGATGTCTCTGGCGCATTTGTAGTGTATCCAGAGCGCCCAGAGAACCAGCGCCGTCGAATCCTCCTGGATAGGGAGCACCTGCCGGCCATCCACGAGCCAGGGATGCCAGGTGCTGGCCAGCGATCCATCGGGGTTGTAGTGCTGCATCAGATATCCGTCATCCGAGAGCACCTCCGCGCAGAAGTTGAAGAACTTCCGGCATACATCTGCATGGCCCGCCCGTGCGAGCGCGGACGCCACGAACGCGCCGTCACGACCCCACATGTACGAATAGGTGTCCCTCCCGAAGCGCACGATATCCGAGTCGTTAGCCGCGATGATGGCGCCGCGGTTGTCAATCTGTGTTCTGATAACGAGAAGACTTCGATGGAACAGGTTGGTCACCGCGCCCGGGAGGTCTCCGAAGGATCGCGGCTCCTTCTGAATCCATGCCTCCCAGTAATTCGACGTGAGCTGAATCAGCTCGGCTGGCGTCTTATCCAGCACGACTCGATTGAGTCGCGTCACATCGGCGTATCGCGTACCGGCTGTCACCCAGTAGTACGCCGTGGCCGTCCCACCGGGCGGCACCGTGACAGATATGCCGATCGTGGAGTCGGCGGAGCCCCACGCGGCCGAATTGCCACTGAGGCGGCCGTCTTGGGCGTCCGTCCATGCTCCCTGCTCGCAGAGGTGGTCCTTGGCCTCGCAGGCGAACTCCTTCACACCCCACGCCCCGTCCGTCCCGCCGTTGACCAGAAAATACCGGTTGGCGTTGTAATGAACGATGGAACTGGTTCGTGGATCGAAATACGCGGTGTCCCCGATGTCATGGCCGTATATGTGAAAGTCGTGCGTGAAGAAGAGCGTCACGTGCCGTTCTCTCTCCTCCAGGTTGGTCACCAGAATCTCCTTCAGGTAGATGTCCAGATCGAAGTCGACCGCGTCGCAGCATCGCAGCTCCAACCCCAAGGGGTCGCGCCGGAGTGTCACGTTCGTGACCAGACTGTCGTCACGGTACCGGAGGTCTCGCGTCCAGCCGTCGCCGATCCAGGAGAAGCAACCATCCGCCCAGACGCCGAACCGGGACGGGTGCCCATGGGAGTGGTTCTCCTGCCCGACGTGGGGAAAATAGATGTCGCGAATTCGGTAGTCCGAATCGAAGTTCAGAAGAAGATTGCCGTTGCTGACGGGCAGGTCCTTGGGCATGTGTGATCCTACGTGGTCATCCGCTTCGAGGCCCTCGTTGGGACCATCAACTATAATGGGCTCCGTTTGCGACGCGGGGTTTCACCGCGGGCTGCCAGCTGCGAAGGTCTCAGAACCGGTAGCTCGCCCGAGCGGCCACTTGGGCCGTGTCGAGGGCGTCGTAGGCGCGGAGAACCCGCAGCCAGCGGATGTCGACGCCGACGCCGAGTCCGCGCCACAGCCGCACGTCGACCCCGCCGCCCAGCGTGAGGGCGAGTCCGAGCTCGGAACGCTCGAGCGGGATCGGGATGAAGAAGCTGGCGCGTTCCGTCACGCGGCCGACGCCGCCCCCGCCGGTGAGGTAGGGAAACAGGCGGCCTTCCGCGATCGGGAACTCGACCGTGAACTTCGTGAGGAACGCGGTCACGTCTCTGTCCCTGTTCTCGAAGGAGAAGGGGCTGGGAGACAGCGGATGCGCCTCAAGGGATGCGCCGGTGCCGGCACCGGCCAGATCCATGCCGAACCCCAGGATGTCGCCGAACCCCGGGATGTCGCCGAACCAGGGCAAGGCCGTTTCCGTAGCGCCGCTGGCCGCTAGGTGCGTCAGCTCGACGTCCAGCCCGAGGTGCCGCGTCAGACGGAGACCGGCTCCGGCCCCTGACAAGACGAAGCGCCCGTCTCCGAACCCGCCGCCGACCAGGCCGTACACGCGGCCACCGGTCTCTGGTACGGCCGGCTGCGCCGCGGCCAACCCCGACGCCAGTACGATCGCGACGAACGCCGCAATGCCGAGAATGCCTCTGGTCATTCGCGTGTGCTCCCTCCCGAGTCGCTGATTGGTTGTTGTTTGGACGGCCGCGCGCGACGCCGACACTACGCCGACCGATGCTCTCGCCACGCCTTGTTCCGGCCGTGCGCGGTATTGTCACGACCGCGTCTCGGTGCGACGCGGGGTTTCACCACGGACTGCTATGCACACATCTCGACGAGCGAGCGGTCCGGCACAGCCTGCCCATGGCGCTCATGTTCTCGGATGACGTCCCGGTAGACCTCCGTATACCCGCTCGTCATCCGACTGGTGGAAAAGAAGGTCGCCACGTGCCGACGACAAACCTGCGGGTCGAGGCGGGTGAGGTGCGCCTCGGCCGCAACCATCTCGTCCATGGAGTTGACGACGAAACCCGTGCGGCCGGTGGCCACGATCTCGGCGACAGCGCCCCGGTTGAAGGCCAGGACGGGCGTGCCGCAGGCCATGGATTCGATCAGCACCAGTCCGAAGGGCTCCCGCCACTGAATGGGGAAAAGCGTTGCCCGGGCATGCCGGTACCAATGCTTCTTCTGGTCGCCGTCGACCTCGCCGATGTAGATGATCCGGTGGCCGGAGGCCAGCACCGGTTGGATGACTCGCTCGAAATAGTCTGGCCCGGCCGGATGACGGTTCACGTCGACGAACGCGTCAATCGAGCCCTTGAGACTGTCGAAGAACGCCGCGTCATCCGGCTTGTTCTGCACACACCCGGCGATCACGAGCGTCGATCCGGTTCGCTTGGCGAGCTCGATCGCGCGGTCCTGTCCCTTGTCGCGGGTCACTCGGCCGATCATGAGGAGATAGCCATCGGAGCTTGGTGTCGTCTTGATAGGGAAGTCGTTGACGTCGATGCCGTTATGGACTGTCGCCCAGGGAGCGACGATGGGGGCGTACTCCGCGGATTGGTCGTCGCTGATCGCCACGAAATAGACCGACTGCTTCGCGAGTGCATTGGAGCACGCATGGCGTGCCTGACGCAGGCCGCTCTCGGCCGCCCTGACGTGGAGAGTCATGACGATCGGCGCGACGGGGCTGTAACTGGCCTCGTACGCCTGGTCCACGTGCTCATGCAGGTGGATGACGTCCACGTCGCCCATGGCCGCTCGGTCAAAAGCGCTTGACAGGTGACGCCGTATCAGGTCACGCCGTTCCACGGTGTCGTTGCGGACGTAGTCGCCCAGGCTTCGAGGCACGGTGGTATGCCGCTCGCCCGCGAACCGCGAATCCGCGCTGCATGCCACGATGGAGCGGTGTCCGCCGGCACGCAGGCCCCGGTGGACGTTCTTGATGACCGTTTCGATCGGACTGTAGCCCAGATTCGTGCCGAGCGGCTTGTTGAGCGTGCCGATGTGCAGCACCGTGAGTCGGCGGTCGTCGGACGCCGACAGATCATTCGCCCACGCACTCAGGGACTCTGGCGGCGGCACGCTGGCGCAGCTAACGAATCGCGACACCGAAGGAGGGCGGTGCAACCGTTCCTCGTCATGGACTCTCGAAACGATCACATCATTGACGCCGAGCTCGCGTCCATCCGCCATATCCGCCATGCATGTCTCCTTCATTCCGGTTGTGTCGCGCGCGCAGCCCGCAACGGTTTGGCCGACTCGGTCGGCGCGTGCCGAAAATGCAGCGGGTCGCGTAGGTTTTGCAGTTCGCGGTAGTAGTAAAGCGCCGTCGGCCTTTTTCGGGTGAACGTCAGCTTCTTGAGGAATTCGATTTCCTCCCCGGTGGTATCGCCGCGCAGAGCCGGATCCTGCAGGAAGGCCTGAAGCCCAGGTTCTTCGCTGCCCGGCTGGGTCGGTTCTCGTTCCACGAACTCGAACTTCTTTGGCGGACCGGGCGCGAGCCGGCGGTTCAGGACGATCTCCATCCCGAACGTCGCGAGGTCGACGTCCCACGATTCAATCAGCGGTTCGAAGAAGGTGACGCAATTGTCGGCCGAGACGTTGAAGATGTCCGTCTCGAGGAAATCGAGCACCATGACGCGCATCTGCTCATTGCTTCGGTCGGCGAGTCGCGCGACGCGGCGGATCCAGTGTTCATCGTTCGATTCCTCTCTCGTCACTCGTTTCACGACGTCCAGCAGTTTCTGGGTGACGAGGCGTTCGAGGGTACCGAAAGGCTCCTTCTCGAACATCGTGCGGATGGATTTCGCCTTCTCGCGTACGCACTTCTGAAGGATCAATTCCCGAACTTCCTTGAACAAGGGCGCCGGCGGGTCCGCCAGCCTTCTCTGCAAGGTGTCCTTGCGCTGGAGGTCGGCGAGCCGGGCCAGGTTCCCCACAGGAAGCCTCAAGAACTTCTCCATCCTGTCGTAGACATCAGTCCGCTCTGGTGCTGGAGGCGACTTCTTCCCCGTGAGCAACTGGGACACGTAGGACTCCGTCACTTGTGCGGCCACCGCCAGATCCCTCTGGTCGGCTCCCAGTTCTCTGAGTCGATGGCGGATGAGGAGCGGAAAATCCACGGGAATTCTTCTTCTGATGAACCTATTCCGGTTAAGTCTACACGATCTGCTCAACCGGATACGCCCGTGTATTAACCAGCGTCGGTCATGACATCCGAATGTAATTGATTCCAAACGACTTATATCGATTCCCGCCCGACCTGATCAGCCACGGGGTCTGGCTCTACCATCGGTTCTGCCTCAGCTTCCGCGATGTCGAAGATCTCCTCGCGCAGCGAGGCGTGACGGTCACCTACGAGACGATTCGGCAGTGATGCCAGCGGTTGGGTCCGGTCTACGCGCGGCGGCTGCGGCGCCGGCCAGGGCCGCCAACAGTATCTGTGGCGCGCGGTCGACGAGGACGGTGACGTCCTGGACATCCTCGTGCAATCGCACCGGAATCGGCGAGCAGCCGTCCGATTCTTTCGGACGCTGCTGAAAGCCCAGGGCCGTGTCCCGCGACGACTGATCACCGACCAGCTGCGCTCCTACGCCGCCGCGGGCCGCACCGTGATGCCGTCCGTGGTCCACGTCACTGATCAGTACGCGGAGCCTCTTGCGAAACGCGTGATTGGCCGAGTTTTTTCCTTGCCGGAGGCGGCGGGGCGAGGGACGGTCAGCGGGCGGGATGCAGCGTTCGCAGGATGGCAGTGACCGCGCCCGGGAAGCCGGCGACACGGGGGGTCATGGAGCCTGCCTGCCGGTTATGAGGGCAAGCGCACGCGAAGAGAGGTGGCGCATTTCCTTCACGAGCCGTTCCAGTTTACGGTTGTTCTCGATCCACTCCCGGTAGAGGACGAGTTCATCTTCGGTGAGCTTCAAGCCGACGGTCTTTCCGCGGGCCTTGCGCGTCCAGTAGTGGTAGGGGCCGTGACGGGCGTCCGGGCCGTCGTGGCAGCGACAGGTAGCCCTCCCACACGTTATCCGGCGGGTGTGAACGCTACCCTGGCCTATGAACCCGAGTGTTTGCAGTTCCGCCTTGAGCGCGTCGTATTGCTCCTCATAGCGGCGTAATGCTGCACTGTAGGCCATCGATTCGCTGCTTCACATCTTAATTGTTCGCCAATATACAGTAGTTGGCAGGAGCGGTCAATCAAACAAACCATGAACTGCCTGCGTGGTTCCTTCGCCCCCTATTGGCAGTCGATCCAGCGTGCGCTGTTCCCCCAGTTGGAGCCCGTGTTGGGTCCGCTGACCGGGAAACAGCAGCAGTTGGTGCAGACTCTCGAGGTCATCCGTATCGAGCAGTGGATTCCCCGGTGCTTCCGGGTGCCGGGGCGTCCGTGCAAGGACCGCGCGGCACTGGCGCGAGCCTTCGTGGCCAAGGCGGTCTACGACATGCCGACGACGCGCGTGCTGCTGGACCGCTTGGTCACCGACGTGGCGCTGCGGCGGATCTGCGGCTGGGAGCGGAAGAGCGAGGTACCGAGCGAATCGGTCTTCTCACGCGCCTTCGCCGAGTTCTCCGACACACAGTTGCCCCAGCGCACGCATGCAGCGTTGATCCGCAACACCCACCACGACCGGTTGGTGGGCCACCTCTTCCGCGACTCGACGGCCATCGAGGCCCGCGAGAAGCCGGCCGCGAAGGAAAAGACGCCCCCGCTGCCCAAGCGCAAGCGGGGACGGCCGAAGAAGGGTGAGGAACGGCCGAAGGTCTTCAAGCGCCTCGACCGGCAGGCGGCCATGACCTTGCCGGCGATGCTCGACGACCTGCCGACCGACTGTGACGTGGGCATGAAAAAGGACAGCAAGGGCTACAAGTCGACCTGGGTCGGCTACAAGCTGCACCTCGACGTGGCCGACGGCCAGATTCCGATCAGTTGGTGCGCCGTGCGAAGGCGCCATTCCTCAGCGGGTGCGAATCCCGCCCGGCAACTGTCGTGTGTGGACGCCTCCGAGAATGCAAGCCCTTTCTGCGTCTCCTCCTTTGTCCGCGACAACGGAGCGGCTCCCCCAGCCCCGCGATTGCGCCGGTGGAACACGGGCCAGCTTCCCAGCTGGCCCGCAACAAGCTTCCCGCACGGTCGGCCGCGGCAGTCACCCAGAGGGCCGGAGCGGAGCGGAGGACCCGCGCCAGCGGGTTGACGGCCGCGGGTGACCGTGCGCACCGACGGTGTCTGTCTGTTTCGGGAAAGCGCTCATTGCTTCAGGTGGCTTGGTGCATGCGGTCAGGCGCTGTCGTGTGTCCGGCCTCATTGATTGCGGCATATCATCCGCCGCGGGCCTGTATGGAGATACGCAGGTCGGGTCCAAAATCGCTCCAGTGTGCTCGAAGGCACCTGACAGTTGCCTGGTTTTCCCGACCTCGTCTCGTTGACCGTTTGCCCTTACCATCCTCTTGCCCTTACCATCCTCCGACCTGCTCGCATTCCCGACGGCGCCCGGACCGACTCTTACCTTCTCACGCAGTCGGCAGCGGCGCGCTGTAGTATTCGTTCTTCGTCATCAGCGCCCAGGCGATGCGCGCTCTCCGGTTGGCCAGCGCCACCGCGACCAGCATGCGCGGCTTGCGAGCCAGCATCCGGGCCAGCCAGGGGTCCTTCGTGCCGCGCCGCGCCGCCCAGCCGACTGTTGCCATCGCGCCGACGACGAGCAGCCGCCGGAGGTCGCGCTGACCCATCTTCGAGATCTTGCCGAGCTTCGGCTTCCCGCCGGTCGAGTTCTGCCGGGGAACCAAGCCCAGCCAGGCCGAGAAGTCCCGGCCGCGCCGGAAGCTCTCGAGCGGCGGCGCGAAGGCCTGGATCGCCATCGCGCACAGCGGCCCGATTCCCGGGACACTCATCAGCCGTACCGTCTGTTCGTCTTCGCGCGCCCGCTCACGCAGTTCCTGCTCGAGATCCCCGATCTTCTCGTCGAGCTCGGCGAGCTGAACGAACAGCAGCGCGCCCAGCTCCCGAACTGGGCCCGGCAACCCCGACTCGGCATCTTCAATTGCCTCCGCCAGCCGTTCCACATGGGCCGGCCCTTGCGGCGCGACGACGCCGAACTCCGCAAAATGTCCCCGCAGCGCGTTGATCGTCTGCGTGCGCTGGCGAACCAGCAGATCGCGCGTGTGGAACAGCATGCCCTGCGCCTGCTGCTCCCGCGTCTTCACCGCCACGAAGCGCATCGTTGGCCGCGAGGCCGCCTCGCAGATCGCCTCCGCGTCGGTCGCGTCGTTCTTCTGCCGTTTCACGAACGGCTTCACGTAGATCGGCGGGACCAGCTTCACCTCGTGGCCGAGCTTGCCGATCTCTCGGCCCCAGTGATGCGAACTCGCGCACGCCTCCATCGCGACGATGCACGGAGGATGCGACGCCACAAACGCCAGCAACCTGTCCCGGCTCAGCTTCTTCCGGAAGGCAACCGACCCGTCCGCCCGGGCGCCGTGAAGCTGAAAGCTGCGCTTCGCCAGATCGATGCCGATGATGGTAGCGTGTTCCATTGGATGCCTCCTCCTCCAGGTGGTGCGTCACAGCAGCTCCACCTTGGCACATCGCGATGCCGTTGAGAGGAGGCGTCCACCCCATCACTCCAGCCGGTAGCAGTCGGAGCGGACGATGGAGGTAACGACATCGGCTGAAGCACTCTGATGACGAAGGGCCGCCTTGGGCGGCCCAGCGACCATGCGGGCGGTAGCGCGAGCGAACGCCGAGCAGGCCTCGAAACGATTGATGCGGAAGCCGACTCGCCCAATTGACGAGGAAGGCTGGCATGGGTCGGGAAGCGAGCGACGCAGGCACCGACCGATTCCGCCGGGGTAGTGGCGACGGCACGCATGGAAGAGGGGAATGGACGCAACACGGGAAGCCCTGGTGGTGGCGTGGCACGCGCCAACCGACAGCCCGCGAGGGTCAGGTCGGGCCGTGCAGGGTGGCGGAGAGGCCCGTAGTGTGCGCCAGGCAGCGCACTGGTCAGGAGGGTTGAAGTCTCTCCGGCTCCCGGATGAGGGGGGCTGTATCCAAAGGCGGGGGTAATGCCTCGCCGGCCGCAGGTGGCAGGTATGGAGACGCCTAAACGGGCACGCAGGCGAAAGCCGGACACAGCCAAGGTGGACCTGGAGCCCCCACGACGGAACTGCGGAGGACAGGGCGCCCATCGCGAGGTGGGGTCCGAAGGGTTTCGGAGCAGTACCGGGCCGTAGTCGAGGGGGCGACCCCATGACGAACCGGTCGGCCAAAGGTGGGGCAAGGTCGAGCCTGCACTATGGAGGCGAAGGCGCTCTCATCCACCCACCGCACCAAGGTGTATGCGGACGGCACGGTACGGAAGACCAGTGCGTGACCCTGGGAGACCTCGGCGGGTCCGCGGCCGGCGCCGCGGCAACCGACCCTATAAGCGAGAGCGAAGTGGGAAGGGACGCTCGTCGAGGAGTCGGACGGCCGAATAGCACCTGAAGCACGGTGAAAGCCGCGTGACCGTCAAGGGGCGGCAACCGAGTGGGTTGGGGAAGGCGGCCGGCGAAGACGGTCGGGACCAGACAGGACGGTGAGATGAGCAAGGGCGCTGAGGTGGACAGTTCCATGAGTGAAAGACCCGAACATCAGCGACCGAGGAGACTTGCCGACTGGCTGAACCCGACGGGCCGGAGGAGGGGCCACTCTCTGATTCCTCCATCGGTCCTCATCGCGCGAGGACGTCTTCGTGAAAGCGGTATGCGGGAAAACCGCACGTACCGTTTGAGCGGCGGACGGAGGCCAGCGCCCGCGGGGCGCGCCTCCTCCGACCCGACGTGCGCCAGGCAGCGCACTGGTCAGGAGGGTTGAAGTCCCTCCGGCTCCCGGATGAGGGGGGCTGTATCCAAAGGCGGGGGTAATGCCTCGCCGTGAAGTTGCCCCGGTTTCGTGGACACCTATCCTCTTGGGGGAGAAGGAGTATCCGCGATGCCGAAGACGAGACCACCGTACGCGGCGGAGTTCCGGCAACAGATGGTCGACCTGGTTCGGTCCGGACGTGCGCCGGAGGACCTGGCTCGCGAGTTCGAGCCGTCGTCCCTGCGCATTCCGGTGAAACCGATCACCCGTTCCGGTGGCAAACCGATCACCTGTCGGAGCGAAGCGACGCGGGACGAGAATCATGAGTCCCGGTTCCCCGCTTGGGTCGACGGCCGGGTTCGCTTTCGCATCGAGTCTCCTTTCAGAGCCAGCTTGTAGGCATTGTGCACGAGACGGTCGAGAATCGCGTCGGCGAGCGTCGGGTCGCCGACGACGTCATGCCCCTTGTCGACGGGAAGCTGGCTGGTCACGACCGTCGAGCGGACGCCGTGGCGGTCCTCGAGGACCTCGAGCAGGTCGTGGCGGTTTTCCGCGGTGAAGTGAAGTTGCCCCGGTTTCGTGGACACCTATCCTAGAAAGAAACTATGGCGGGTGGTGGTGGCTCAGGCGGTCTTCACTTCGACTTCGACGCCGAGGTGGTGCAGTCGCCGCAGGAGGCGCTGGGTGGTGCGGTGCTTGTCGCGATCGGCGAGGTATCGGCCGCCGAGATCGTGGTAGTCCTTCTCGTTGCGGAGCATGAAGTAGGCGGCGGTCAGCATGGAGGCGGCAACCGCCACGATGGCCTTCTTCGGGCCACGGCGACCCTTCAGGCGCCGAAACTGCGCCTGAAGATAGCTTCCGTTCTTCCGGGTCGCGGCCCATGCGGCCTGGACCAGCGCCGTCTTCAGCCAGGGAGTCGCGTGACGGACCCGGGTCGAGCGGCGCTTGCCCGCACTCTGGTCGAGGCGCGGGCACAGGCCCGCCCACGAGACCAGATGGCCCGCACTGGGAAATCGGGTCATGTCCACACCGATCTCGGAGATGATCACCCGTGCGACCGTCTCACTGACACCGGGCATCGTCGTCAGCCGGTCGGCGGCGTCGCGAAAAGGGCGCAAGACCTCGTCGGCCTGGTGCTCGACTTGCTGCACGGCGGCGGTCAGCGTGCCGATCTGCGCCAGGTGCAGCTTCAGCAAGAACCGATGATGCGACGTCACCCGACCGTGCACCGCGGCGACGATCTCCACACGATCGGCCTTCAGGCGCCCGTTGGTGCAATCGGCCAGGCGCTCGGGATCGGTCTCTCCCGCGACGATCGCCGCCAGGATCGCCCGGCTGCTGACGCCCAGCGTGTCGGTGACCACGTGCGCCAGCTTCACGTTCGCGTCTTCCAACGCCTTCTGCAGCCTCAGCGTGTGCCGCGCGATTTCACCGACCAGTTGCTTGCGGGTTCGCGTCAGGTCGCGCAGTTCTTGAATCGGGGTCGGCGGCACGAAGCTCCCGCGGATCAGCCCGTGCGCCAGCAAGTCGGCGATCCAGGCCGCGTCGCTGCGGTCGCTCTTGCGGCCGGGAACGTTCCGGATATGTTGGGCGTTGGCGAGCACCAGCGTGAACGACTCCTCGAGGATGTGCCACACCGGCTTCCAGTACACGCCCGTCGCCTCCATCGCTACGTGCGTGCAGCCTGCCTCGGTCAGCCACGCCGCCAGCTCGAGCAGACCCGCTGTCGTGGTCGCAAACTCCCGACTCTCGGTCGTGACCGTGCGACCGGACGCCACTCGCACGCACCCGTTCACGCGCCGCGAGTGAACATCCAACCCGGCGCACCGGGGATACAGGACTTCCATTCCGTCACCTCCTGATCGCAGGGCGCTGGCGTGGAGTCCGCAGGACGAAATCTAGAAGACGCGCTCGCCGGACGCTCCGGTGTCGCAATACGGGGTGCTCGCGGGACTCCGGGTCCAACTCTTGGACGGGCTCTCGGCACCATTGATAGAAACCGACCTCTGTGCCAGCGTCAGCCCATACGGTACCCCTGTTTCATGCATACGTGGGTCCGGGACCGCCGGGTGGATAACTCTTGGGGGAGAAGGAGTATCCGCGATGCCGAAGACGAGACCACCGTACGCGGCGGAGTTCCGGCAACAGATGGTTGACCTGGTTCGGTCCGGACGTGCTCCGGAGGACCTGGCTCGCGAGTTCGAGCCGTCGTCCCAGGCGATCCGAACCTGGGTCGCGCAGGCGGGCCGCGATGCGGGCGAGCGCAGCGACGGGCTGCGCACGGAGGAGCGTGAAGAGCTTCGCCGGCTGCGCCGGGAGAACCGGCACCTGTGCGAAGAGCGAGAGATATTGGCAAAGGCAACGGCCTGGTTCGCGCGGGAGGCCCGACCCGGGAGACCTACCGGGTCATGAGCGCGAATCAGGCTCGTTTCCGTGTCGCCACGATGGCCCGGGTGCTCGGTGTCTCCCCGAGCGGGTACTACGCGTGGCGTCGTCGTCCTCCGTCGGCTCGGGCACGGGCCGATGCCGAGCTCCGGGCTCGCGTCCAGGCGATTCACGGCCGGAGTCGAGGGACGTATGGTGCTCCTCGGATTCACGCCGAACTGACCGAGGGCGGTGTCGCGGTGAGCCGCAAGCGGGTCGCCCGGGTCATGCGGTCCGTCGGCGTCGCCGGGGTGAGCCGGCGCCGCGGCCCTCGCACGACACGCCGGAATGCCCAGGCCCGCCCGGCCCCGGATCGGGTCGAGCGGCGCTTCGAGGCGGACGCGCCGAACCGGCTCTGGGTCGCCGACATCACCTACGTCCCGACCCTGGCCGGCTTCCTGTACCTGGCCATCGTCCTCGACGTGTTCAGCCGGCGCGTCGTCGGTTGGGCCATGGCGGGGCATCTTCGCACCGCGCTGGTGGTCGAGGCGCTGGAGATGGCCGTGACGCAACGGCGGCCCGAGGCGGTCATCCATCACTCCGACCAAGGCTGCCAGTACACCTCGCTGGCCTTCGGCGCTCGCTGCCGGGAACGGGGCGTCGCGCTATCGATGGGTTCGGTCGGCGATTGCTTCGACAATGCGATGGCCGAGAGCTTCTTCGCGACCCTGGAGTGCGAGCTGCTCGACCGAACGACGCTGTCAACGCACGCCGAAGCACGGGCGGCGTTGTTCGAGTTCATCGAGGGGTGGTACAACACGCGGCGGCGTCACTCCGCGCTCGGCTACCGGTCGCCACTGGAGTTCGAACGGCTCCATCAGGCCGGCGCTGTGGACGGTGCCCGGCCTGTGGACGCCCTACGGGCGCCCACAAGTCCGTTGGATCCCGCGCTGCGCACGGGATCCACACCGCCCACAGGAATCAATGTTGATGTACACACCATGACGTGAACCGAAAGCCTTAACCTGTCCACGAGATCGGGGCAACCTCAGGATGCGCGCGGGATCGTCTGCAGCATGAGCCGCCGGGGTAACTGCCACGACAACGCCGTCATGGAGAGCTTCTTCTCCACCGTGAAGAGTGAGCTCGCCGATCGGTTCCACACGTACGGAGACGCGAAGATGGAGTTGTTCGACTACATCGAAGTGTTCTATAACCAACGGCGCCGGCACTCGACGCTTGGCCAGATCAGTCCAGCGGCATTTGAACGACGCGCAAACGAAGAGGGCGTGGATCCTATGGAAAACCGCCAAGGACGCGGTTTCCCACAGGCTCCACACCCGTTGTCTTTTTCAATGAGAAAAGAACAGACACCGAGGAACGATCAACTCAACGAAACCGTCCACTGAATCGGATCATGGCCAGCCCAAAGCGCTCATCCTCAGCCGCGTCGGCGTCGCGTGCCGCCCGCACCAGCGCGTCAATCTCACCGGCCAAGCGCCGCTCTTCCTCCTGCATCCGACCGTAGCTCATCGCCTTGTGCTTGCTCGCGTTCGCACGAACCTTCGTGCCGTCGATCGACAGCTTGCCAAAGCGCGCCAACCCCAATTCCCGCGCCAGACGCACCACCTCCACAAACAGCGCCTTGAAGTCCTCCAGGTGCCGACGCCGAAACTCGCAAACCGTCCGGTGCTGCGGAAAGTTGCCGGCCGCCAGCACCCGGAACGCCACGTCCTCCTCCAGCCTCCTCGCAATCCCCCGCGACGAAAACACCCCCGTCGCGTAGGCGTAGAGCAGCACCTTCACCATCATCCGCGGCTCATACGGCGCGTTGCGCCGACCATCCCCCGCATACGCGGCATAGAACGCCGTCAGGTCCAGGCCGTCTACCAGATCGCTGATGTGGTGCGCCAAATGGCCCTCCGGCAACCACGCCCGCACGTCGGGCGGCAACAGCAGCGATTGGTCCGGTGCGTAGCGGCGAAAAGTCGTCGACATCAAGTCCTTCCGGCGTCCGATCTCGCCTGCGATTGTCGCACCGTTTTCTGCGGCGCAGACTCCTAGTCCCCTTGATCTTTGATTTCTTCAAAAAGTCGTTGGTCATCTGGGGCCACCGTGGACTTGAACGGTGCGCTGTCCGAACCGCTTCACCTTGGCGAGGATCTCGTCGGCTGTTTTCGTCCACTTGAAAGGCTTGCCCTCGTCATTGTGGGCGTCCACAGGACGATCTTCGCCCGCAAGGTCACATGCCGATTCGTTCTGGCGCGCCTGGCGAGCCGCTCAAGTTCTCCTCGCTCCACGGCGGTGACTTCCAATCTCGCTTTGGGCCGACCTGTTCTTGCCATGCCGCCCAATACATCACACCCGGCACACTTCTTAACCCGCATTATTCCTGAAGCTCGATATTCGGGATCGACCGAGCGTGGCGGGACGACGAACAGGGTTTCGGCATCGTCATTTGGGGGCTGCGAGGGGGTTGCGGGGCGAGCCATGGGGCGATGGCCGGGCGCGGTGAGCCCGAGTGTCGACAGCTTCTCCTGGAGACGGTCCGTATCGTCCCCGAGGGAGCTTGGTGCGGCGGGACGGATGGGCTATCCGGCGCGTGCGCCGAGTGCGAGGGCGATGCGCTGCCATGCCTCGCGCTGCGGCGTGGCCCGCGGCAGATGCAGAACGAGCCGGCGGACCGAGCGGACGACCTGGACCCCGAGCTTCAGCAATCGGTCGCGTAGCCACGTCACCTGGCTGCGGGCGCACGCGGTGCCCGCAGCCCGCAGCCGCAGCTCCTGCATCAGCACGTAGGCTGCGGCCGTCAGCAAGACGCGCAGTTGGTTGGCCCAGAAGCGGCAGCAGCTCGTGCGGTCGATCTGCAGGCCGTCGAGCAACTCCTTGATCCGGTTCTCGATGTCCCCCCGCGCACAGTAGACCTTCTCGTAGATGAAACGCGGCGTCTGGCGCAGGTTCGTCACCACGAAGCGCGGGTTGTCCCGCGGCGCACGTTCGCCGAGGTGGACCACTTCGGCTTTGATCACCACCCGGCGCTCATGGCCCCAGGTGCGGGCGGCGTAGCGGGTGTCGGTATAGACGTGTGCGGTCTCGCCACTGACCTCGCTCTGCGTGCGCGCCGTCTGCAGCGCCGATTCGGCATGCCGCTCCAAAACCGCATTTTTCGCCATCGCCACCACGTAGTCGAGCCGGGGCTCCGCATCCAGGAAATCGAAGACCTCCGGGGTCGCAAAGCCCCCGTCGAGCCGAACGAGAAACCGCGCCCGCGGAAACGCCGCCCGCAGCAGCGGGAGCAGCCGACACAGCAGCCCGAGGGTCCCGTCGGCGGCCACTGCGTTGCCGGGCCGCAGCACCGCCGCGCACAGATACTGCTCCGCCTCGCGGTCGAAGCTCGGAAACCCGAGCAGCGGCAGATAACACCAGCCGCCATAGTGCCCGTTGAAGAACGTGAGCTGCTGGGCGCCGTGCGTCAGGTCGTCGGTCGGATCCAGATCGATGGTGACGCGCCGCGCCCGACCGTGCAGGCGGCGCCGATGCCGCTCGATGACGCACGCCGCCAACTCGCGCCCCATCCGGTAGAGCGCGGTGCGGGTCGCGCCGTTCTCGAACCGCGAGATCGTAGGTTGCGACGCCAAGGGCGCGCCGGACACCGGGTCCCGCCCGAGCAGCAGCTTGTGGATGGGGTCGTCGGCCAAGTGGTCGGCATCGTTGCCATCGGGATGACCGCACGCGATGCCGAAGATCCGCTGGCCGATCAGATCCGCGAACGTGTGCCGAATCTTCTCCGCGGCGCGCTTGTCGGCCAGACACCGGGCGAACGCCTTGACCAAGCCGTACACGCGCTCGGTCGCCTTGAGCAGGACGGCGCCGCCGTCGGAACTCGCGTGTTCCTGGTTGAACGTGGCGACGAGGGGCTTGTCGAACAGATCCGGGAATAGAACAGTCTGTGGTATCGTGTGAGGCGTCACGCAGGGGTCTCCGTTGTGGCTAAAACGTTGTGCACACTACATTTGTACCACACGGAGGCTCCTGTGTCTTCCCCTCAACCGCACCTTCACGCATAATCCGGGTTAAAGCGTTTTCAGACACAGGGGACTAGCAGCCCGTGGTGAAAGTCCCTCGTTCCAGGGATCGACGTGATCGGTCCTGTGTCCTACACTGTCTGGCATGGCGATGGGGACAAGCTGCGGTCGAACGCGGCAAGCGACGATGTGGGTGCCCACGGCGGATCTGCCGAAGAGTGCTGGGCACCCGTTTTACGAGCGGCTGAATCGAGTGCTCGACGACGCGGGGTTCGACGCGTTCGTGGAAGCACAGTGCGCGTCGTTCTACGCGGACGGGGTCGGTCGGCCGAGTCTGGCGCCGGGCCGGTATTTCCGGCTGCTGTTGCTCGGCTACTTTGAAGGGCTGGATTCGGAACGAGCGATCGCGTGGCGCGCCGCCGACTCGCTGAGCATTCGCACGTTTCTGGACTTCGCCCTCCACGAGGCCCCGCCGGACCACTCGACGCTGTCGCGCACCCGTCGCCTGATTGACCTCGAGACCCACCAGGCAGTGTTTACGTGGGTGTTGCAGCGACTGGCCGACGCCACGCTGGTGGTGGGGCGCACGGTTGGCATCGATGCCACGACGCTGGAAGCCAATGCGGCGATGCGGAGCATTGTGCGGCGGGATACGGGCGAGAGCTACGACGCGTTTCTGACCCGGCTGGCCGAGGCGTCCGGCCTCACGACGCCGACGCGCGCCGAGTTGGCCCGGTTCGACCGGACCCGCAAGAAGAAGGGCTCGAACGCGGACTGGACCCACCCGCACGATCCGGACGCGAAGATCGCCAAGATGAAGGACGGCCGCACGCATCTGGCGCACACCGCCGAGCATGCGGTCGACCTCGAAACAGGCGCCATCGTGGGCGTGACGGTGCAGGACGCGAGTGCGGGCGACACGACGACCTTGGTCGACACGCTCGTCACGGCCGCCGAGCAGGTCGAGGCGGTCGGCGCGCCGGGGATCGTGGAGGTGGTGGCCGACAAGGGATATCACAGCAACGAGACGATGGTCGGGTTTGCGGCCATCGGCGTGCGCAGCTACGTCTCGGAGCCGGATCGCGGCCGGCGGCACTGGAAGGGCCAGGCGGCGGCGCGGGACGCGGTGTATGCCAACCGGCGGCGGATCCGCGGCGCGCGTGGGAAACGGCTGCTGCGGCAGCGGGGCGAGCTACTGGAACGGCCCAACGCGCATCTCTACGAGACCGGCAGGATGCGCCGCGTCCATCTGCGCGGGCATCCCAACATCCTGAAACGGCTGCTCGTCCAGGTCTGCGGCGTCAATCTCGGGTTGCTCATGCGGCACCTGACGGGCGTGGGCACGCCGCGGAGCCTCCAGGGCCGCGCGTCGGCGCTGCTGGAGGCGCTGATCGGCCTCCTGAGCGAGTGCTGGGGGCGTGTGCGGCGCTTCTGGGCCCCGGAGCGCCATGATCGGCCCGATTCGTCGTGGGATGGTCCGGCGACACGCCAATACGGACACGCGATTCTCGATTGACAATCAGCCCCTTCTGCCACGGGCTGCTAGCAGCCCGTGGTGAAAGTCCCTCGTTCCAGGGATCGACGTGATCGGTCCTGTGTCCTACACTGTCTGGCATGGCGATGGGGACAAGCCGCGGTCGAACGCGGCAAGCGACGATGTGGGTGCCCACGGCGGATCTGCCGAAGAGTGCTGGGCACCCGTTTTACGAGCGGCTGAATCGAGTGCTCGACGACGCGGGGTTCGATGCGGTCGTGGAAGCACAGTGCGCGTCGTTCTACGCGGACGGGGTCGGTCGGCCGAGTCTGGCGCCGGGCCGGTATTTCCGGCTGCTGTTGCTCGGCTACTTTGAAGGGCTGGATTCGGAACGAGCGATCGCGTGGCGCGCCGCCGACTCGCTGAGCATTCGCACGTTTCTGGACTTCGCCCTCCACGAGGCCCCGCCGGACCACTCGACGCTGTCGCGCACCCGTCGCCTGATTGACCTCGAGACCCACCAGGCAGTGTTTACGTGGGTGTTGCAGCGACTGGCCGACGCCACGCTGGTGGTGGGGCGCACGGTTGGCATCGATGCCACGACGCTGGAAGCCAATGCGGCGATGCGGAGCATTGTGCGGCGGGATACGGGCGAGAGCTACGACGCGTTTCTGACCCGGCTGGCCGAGGCGTCCGGCCTCACGACGCCGACGCGCGCCGAGTTGGCCCGGTTCGACCGGACCCGCAAGAAGAAGGGCTCGAACGCGGACTGGACCCACCCGCACGATCCGGACGCGAAGATCGCCAAGATGAAGGACGGCCGCACGCATCTGGCGCACACCGCCGAGCATGCGGTCGACCTCGAAACAGGCGCCATCGTGGGCGTGACGGTGCAGGACGCGAGTGCGGGCGACACGACGACCTTGGTCGACACGCTCGTCACGGCCGCCGAGCAGGTCGAGGCGGTCGGCGCGCCGGGGATCGTGGAGGTGGTGGCCGACAAGGGATATCACAGCAACGAGACGATGGTCGGGTTTGCGGCCATCGGCGTGCGCAGCTACGTCTCGGAGCCGGATCGCGGCCGGCGGCACTGGAAGGGCCAGGCGGCGGCGCGGGACGCGGTGTATGCCAACCGGCGGCGGATCCGCGGCGCGCGTGGGAAACGGCTGCTGCGGCAGCGGGGCGAGCTGCTGGAACGGCCCAACGCGCATCTCTACGAGACCGGCAGGATGCGCCGCGTCCATCTGCGCGGGCATCCCAACATCCTGAAACGGCTGCTCGTCCAGGTCTGCGGCGTCAATCTCGGGTTGCTCATGCGGCACCTGACGGGCGTGGGCACGCCGCGGAGCCTCCAGGGCCGCGCGTCGGCGCTGCTGGAGGCGCTGATCGGCCTCCTGAGCGAGTGCTGGGGGCGTGTGCGGCGCTTCTGGGCCCCGGAGCGCCATGATCGGCCCGATTCGTCGTGGGATGGTCCGGCGACACGCCAATACGGACACGCGATTCTCGATTGACAATCAGCCCCTTCTGCCACGGGCTGCTAGCGCCCGGGCCAGGGTCGCCACGTCAGCGGCTCGAGCGCGGCCCATGTCCAGCCGGACGTCGACGCCCAGCGCCTCCGACAACTGCGCCGACACGAGGCCCGCCAACGCCTACCGCATCACGGACGGGTCGACGTCGACGACGTCGACCCGGGGGAGCCATGCCCCCAGGGGTCCCCACGGCCCGATCAGCCGAGCGCCGCATCGATGCGATCTTTCACGTCGACAGGTGAGCCGACGACGGCCACTTCGCCGCCTCCACTGAGTACCACGAGCGCCGCGTCCGTTACCGGCTGCATGGTGGTGGAATTCACCATCGTGTCGACGGCCGCGACGTGCTGCGCGTAAATCCAAACTCGTTCGTGTTTGTTTCGGCGCCCTGATGGCAGCTTCTCGAACTCCAACCCGACCATCGGCCCCGATGCCGGAGCCGGCCCCGGTGGTATTGCCGTGCCCCCCTCGACCATGACGCCCCCCTCCCCTTGTTTGCGGGTGCCCCCGACTTTCAGGCCGTGCCCCCAGTCTTTCAATATCACGCAGATCAAGCAGCGCATGGGCGTGCTGGTCATCCACCATGTCGGGCGAACGGCGTTGCGGCGCGGCGTGTGCGAGCTCGTCAAGCGGATCAGCGGACACACGTGCATGAAGTGCGGCCACCCCGGGCGGCCCCGCGGCGGGCGGTGCGAGCCGTTGTGCGAAACGTGCTGGAAGCCGCCGATCCGGCCGGATCGCGGTTCAGAGGTCCTGTGAAGTCGAGATCGCGGCGAATTCGGCTTGCGAGGATGCCCTGTACGGCCACACCTCGAGCTCGGCCGACCCTCAGACCCGGGGAGTCTCGATGGCCTCAGAGAGGCCGTCGGCTCTGAGTGCCCCTGCTGGATGGCCTGGAGCGAAGACGCCGGCGAGCGGTGCGGAAGGTGACCAACGATGACGACGATCCGCGTCGACAAGGCGACGCACGCCCGCATCGAGGCGGCGCTGCGATGACACGGCGACCGCGCGTTCGACTCGACCGCGGAGTCCGGTCGACGACGGCGAATAGCATATCCACGATGCACGAGGTGGCTATGGCGGAGACGCCTTGGTCTCGTCGGCCACTGGATTGGCTCGGGAGACGATTCGCAAGGGGCGCGAGGTGGCTATGGCGAGGTTGCCACGCGCGGAGCAACGCCGACGGGCTGGAGTTGACCCGGTTTCGTGGACACCCAATCCTGTTGCGAGGAGGAGGTATCCGCGATGTCGAAAACCAGACCGCCGTACGCGGCGGCGTTCCGACAGCAGATGGTCGAACTGGTTCGGTCCGGCCGTACCAGCCCGTGGCAAAAGGCCCCACTGCATTCGACGGGCGATGCATCCCGTCTGACCGCGTTGTTCCTCGGTCGAATATGGCCAATATGCTCCCTCGTCACGCCTTGTCAGCCCGGCGCCTCGCCCGTCTCGGTGCGACGCGGGGTTTCACCACGGGCTGCTAGGAGTCTGCGCCGCAGAAAACGGTGCGACAATCGCAGGCGAGATCGGACGCCGGAAGGACTTGATGTCGACGACTTTTCGCCGCTACGCACCGGACCAATCGCTGCTGTTGCCGCCCGACGTGCGGGCGTGGTTGCCGGAGGGCCATTTGGCGCACCACGTCAGCGATCTGGTGGACGGCCTGGACCTGACGGCGTTCTACGCCGCGTATGCGGGGGATGGTCGGCGCAACGCGCCGTATGAGCCGCGGATGATGGTGAAGGTGCTGCTCTACGCCTACGCGACGGGGGTGTTTTCGTCGCGGGGGATTGCAAGGAGGCTGGAGGAGGACGTGGCGTTCCGGGTGCTGGCGGCCGGCAACTTTCCGCAGCACCGGACGGTTTGCGAGTTTCGGCGTCGGCACCTGGAGGACTTCAAGGCGCTGTTTGTGGAGGTGGTGCGTCTGGCGCGGGAATTGGGGTTGGCGAGCTTCGGCAAGCTGTCGATTGACGGCACGAAGGTTCGTGCGAACGCGAGCAAGCACAAGGCGATGAGCTACGGTCGGATGCAGGAGGAAGAGCGGCGCTTGGCCGGTGAGATTGACGCGCTGGTGCGGGCGGCACGCGACGCCGACGCGGCTGAGGATGAGCGCTTCGGGCCGGACGCACGCGGCGACGAGCTGCCGTCGGAGTTGCGCCGCCGGGAGGATCGCCTGGCGGCGATCCGGGCGGCGAAGGAGCGGCTGGAGGCGGCACGGTGGGCGGCGGACGACGCGGGCGGGCGGCAGCCGGGCCAGGATCGGAACCTGAAGGGCGGACGGCCGTACAAGCGGGGGTATGGCGAGCCGGACGAGAAGGCACAGAGCAACTTCACGGACCCGGAGAGCGGGATCATGAAGACGAGCAACGACGGGTTCCAGCAGTGCTACAACGCGCAGGTAGCGGTGGATGGTGAGCACCAGTTGGTGGTGGCGACGGAGGTGACGGCGAACGCGAGCGACCAGGGTGGGCTGCCGCTGCTGCTCGACGAGGTGGCGGAGACGGTCGGCGAGCAGCCGGACACGGTGCTGGCGGACGCTGGCTACAGTAACGAGCGGGACTTGGTGAACCTGGAGACGCGGGGCATCGACGGGTACGTGTCACTGGGACGGGAGGGCAAGACGGCGCGGCCCCGCGACCCGGGGCAGTACCCCGCGACGAATCGCATGGCCGAGAAGCTGTCGAAGCCGGCGGGTCGTGCGGCATACGCCGAACGCAAGTGGCTGTCGGAGGCTCCGCACGGCTGGATCAAACACGTGCTGGGATTCCGGCGCTTCAGCCTGCGGGGGCTGGCGAAGGTGCGCGGCGAGTGGGACTTGGTGTGCCTGGCGTTGAACGCCAAGCGCCTGCACGCCCTGATCGCGGCGTGACACGCGGCAACGAGGCTCGCGATGGCGACCGATCGGCGCCGCATCACGGTCTCTGGCGGACCAAGGGGCCCGTCAACGCCGGATCTCGCCATTTGCCGAGGAACTACCTCGTCGGGCGACCGCCGAAGCTGCTCCGACACGATAAGTCAGAGCATGGGCCGACGACCCACTTCACGCCGCAGCATCTCCTGCGGCGCAGACTCCTAGCAGCCCGTGGCAAAAGGCCCCACTGCATTCGACGGGCGATGCATTCCGTCTGACCGCGTTGTTCCTCGGTCGAATATGGCCAATATGCTCCCTCGTCACGCCTTGTCAGCCGGGCGCCTCGCCCGTCTCGGTGCGACGCGGGGTTTCACCACGGGCTGCTAGCCCGCATTATTCCGTGCGCCGTGACAAGGTGCCATTCCTCAGCGGGGTGAATCCCGCCCGGCAACTGTCGTGTGTGGACGCCTCCGAGAATGCAAGCCCTTTCTGCGTCTCCTCCTTTGTCCGCGACAACGGAGCGGCTCCCCCAGCCCCGCGATTGCGCCGGTGGAACACGGGCCAGCTTCCCAGCTGGCCCGCAACAAGCTTCCCGCACGGTCGGCCGCGGCAGTCACCCAGAGGGCCGGAGCGGAGCGGAGGACCCGCGCCAGCGGGTTGACGGCCG
Organism: Vicinamibacterales bacterium; assembly: GCA_965217045.1. Lineage (GTDB taxonomy): Bacteria > Acidobacteriota > Vicinamibacteria > Vicinamibacterales > UBA8438 > JAAXGX01. Next base: position 539,179 of record OZ244229.1, read on the forward strand.
CGGGTGACCGTGCGCACCGACGGTGTCTGCCTGTTTCGGGAAAGCGCTCATTGCTTCAGGTGGCTTGGTGCATGCGGTCAGGCGCTGTCGTGTGTCCGGCCTCATTGATTGCGGCATATCATCCGCCGCGGGCCTGTATGGAGATACGCAGGTCGGGTCCAAAATCGCTCCAGTGTGCTCGAAGGCACCTGACAGTTGCCTGGTTTTCCCGACCTCGTCTCGTTGACCGTTTGCCCTTACCATCCTCCGACCTGCTCGCATTCCCGACGGCGCCCGGACCGACTCTTACCTTCTCACGCAGTCGGCAGCGGCGCGCTGTAGTATTCGTTCTTCGTCATCAGCGCCCAGGCGATGCGCGCTCTCCGGTTGGCCAGCGCCACCGCGACCAGCATGCGCGGCTTGCGAGCCAGCATCCGGGCCAGCCAGGGGTCCTTCGTGCCGCGCCGCGCCGCCCAGCCGACTGTTGCCATCGCGCCGACGACGAGCAGCCGCCGGAGGTCGCGCTGACCCATCTTCGAGATCTTGCCGAGCTTCGGCTTCCCGCCGGTCGAGTTCTGCCGGGGAACCAAGCCCAGCCAGGCCGAGAAGTCCCGGCCGCGCCGGAAGCTCTCGAGCGGCGGCGCGAAGGCCTGGATCGCCATCGCGCACAGCGGCCCGATTCCCGGGACACTCATCAGCCGTACCGTCTGTTCGTCTTCGCGCGCCCGCTCACGCAGTTCCTGCTCGAGATCCCCGATCTTCTCGTCGAGCTCGGCGAGCTGAACGAACAGCAGCGCGCCCAGCTCCCGAACTGGGCCCGGCAACCCCGACTCGGCATCTTCAATTGCCTCCGCCAGCCGTTCCACATGGGCCGGCCCTTGCGGCGCGACGACGCCGAACTCCGCAAAATGTCCCCGCAGCGCGTTGATTGTCTGCGTGCGCTGGCGAACCAGCAGATCGCGCGTGTGGAACAGCATGCCCTGCGCCTGCTGCTCCCGCGTCTTCACCGCCACGAAGCGCATCGTTGGCCGCGAGGCCGCCTCGCAGATCGCCTCCGCGTCGGCCGCGTCGTTCTTCTGCCGTTTCACGAACGGCTTCACGTAGATCGGCGGGACCAGCTTCACCTCGTGGCCGAGCTTGCCGATCTCTCGGCCCCAGTGATGCGAACTCGCGCACGCCTCCATCGCGACGATGCACGGAGGATGCGACGCCACAAACGCCAGCAACCTGTCCCGGCTCAGCTTCTTCCGGAAGGCAACCGACCCGTCCGCCCGGGCGCCGTGAAGCTGAAAGCTGCGCTTCGCCAGATCGATGCCGATGATGGTAGCGTGTTCCATTGGATGCCTCCTCCTCCAGGTGGTGCGTCACAGCAGCTCCACCTTGGCACATCGCGATGCCGTTGAGAGGAGGCGTCCACCCCATCACTCCAGCCGGTAGCAGTCGGAGCGGACGATGGAGGCAACGACATCGGCTGAAGCACTCCGACGACAAAGGGCCGCCTTGGGCGGTTCAGCGACCACGCGGGCCGCAACGACGTTGAACGCCGAGCAGGCCTCGAAACGGGTAACGCGGAAGCCGACCCGCCGGAATAACGGGGAAGGCTGCCAGCGGTCGGGAAGCGAGCGACGCGAGCACCGACCGGTTCCGCCGGGGTAATGGCGGCGGCACGTGTGGAAGAGGGGATTGGTCGCAACACGGGAAGCCCTGCCGGTGGCGTGGCACGCGCCAACGGACAGCCCGCGAGGGTCAGGTCGGGCCGGTCAGGGTGGCGGAGAGGTCCGTAGGTGCCGAGGAAGCCGGGTAATGCCGGCGGAGGGAAGGGACCTCAGGTGGAAGCGATGGCGAAAGGGAGCAGGCTCACGGGAGTGGCCGAACGGCCTATCACCCCGGAGATGAGCAGGAATGCCGGATGTCATTGGTAGCGGCAAGATGAAAAGGACCCCGTGGCCACTTGAAATGGGCCCCCCTGAGCACTCGGAAACAGCGCTCGCCTGGCGATAATCGAGGTGGCGAGACACGGTCGTCTCGTCGACCGAGCCAGGAGGACGCGGAGGTGATCAGGATGTCCCAGTGGGTCGAGGTCCGCCACCTGCATCTGGTGGAGGATGTGCCGAAGAAGGAGATCGCTCGTCGGTTGAAGTTGGATGTCAAGACGGTGCGGCGGGCCATCGGCCGGCCGACGCCGCCGGTGCGGGTGTCGCCGCCGCGGCCCAGCACCCTGACGCCGTGGCGGGAGCAGATCCAGCAGTGGCTGTGCGCGGAGCCGCGGTTGACCGCCAAACGGATTCGCCGGTTGCTGCTGCCGTTGGCCGGACCGCTCCCGGCTCGCACGGTGCGCCGCTACGTCGCGGGACTGCGGGCAGCCGGCACCGCGAAGGAGGCTTTCGTGCACCGCAGCGTGCTCCCCGGCACGACGATGGAGGTCGACTTCGGCGAGTCGTGGGTCGACGTCGCCGGCGTGCCGTGCAAGGTGAAGTACCTGGTGGCGACGCTGCCGTTCTCCAACGCGTACTTCGCCAAGGCGTACCCGGTCGAGCGTCTCGAGTCGCTGCTCGACGGCATCGAGTCGGCGTTTTGGTACTTCGGGGGCGTCGTGAAACGCCTCGTTCTGGACAACACCTCGCTGGCGGTCAAGAAGGTGTTGGCGGGCCGGGACCGGGTGCAGACCGAGGCGTTCGAAGCATTCCGGGGCGGGTATCCCTTCGGTGCCGAGTTCTGCGCGCCGGCCAAGGGCTGGGAGAAGGGTTCCGTGGAGGGCGGTGTCAAGTACGTCCGCAACCTGGTGTTGCGGCCGCGGCTGGCGGTGGCGAGCTGGGCGGCGCTCAACGCGGCGATCCTCGCCGAGCTGGAGGCGGACCTGCCGACGCGCCACCTTGACGACGGGCGCTCGGTGCAGGACGCGTTGACACTGGAACGGCAGCATCTGCGAGCGATGCCCGTGCACCTTCCCGCCACCTGCCGCGTCGTCGCGCGAGTGGCCGACAAGTTCGGACACGTCCGGGTGGACCACGTCACCTACTCGGTACCGATCCGCCACGCCTACCGGCCGGTGTGGGTGAAGCTGTATCACGACCGGGTGGCGGTCGCCGTCGGCGCCGAGGTGGTGGCGCAGCACGCCCGCGCGTTCTGCAGAGGCACGAAGGTCCTCGATGCGTTTCACGTGCTGCCGTTGCTCGAGCGCAAGCACCGGGCGGTGGCCGAGGCGACGGCGCTCGTCGACTGGCCGCTGGCGCCGGTGTGGCGGCAGGTGCGGGCCGAACTGGCCAGGCACACGCGCAAGCCCGATCAGGAGTGGGTCCGGATGCTGCGGCTGATGGAGACGCAGCCGGCCGCGGCCGTCGAGCGCGCGGTGACGGCCGCGCTCGAGCGCCATTCGCCGCGTCTCGAGACGGTGCGGCTCCTCCTCCGCCAGCAGCAGAGTGGCCCGCCGCCGGTGTGCCGGCCGGTGACGGGGGTGCGTCCGGAACTGGCGCAGATCGTGGTGCCCACCCCGACGCTGTCGGCGTATGACGCTCTGGTGGAGTGCCGTTGCTAATGGTGACCGCGATTGCCGAGCCGCCGCATTTGGAGACGGACCTGAAGACGCTGTGCCTGTCGACGGTCGCGACGCAGTGGCGGCCGCTGGCCGAGCAGGCCACCCGCCAGCGTCAGCCGCCGGCCGACTACCTGGCTCAGTTGGTCCATCTGGAGGTGACCGGCCGCCGGGAGCGCCGCATCCAACGCCGCATCCAGGATGCTCGCTTCCCGATGCTCAAGACGCTCGACGCCTTCTCGTTCGACGCACAGCCGGACCTGGACCGCGACGCGGTCCTGCAGGTCTTCGACTGCCGCTTCGTCGCCGACGCCGCCAACGTCGTGTTCGTCGGCGGCGTCGGCACGGGAAAGACGCATCTGTCCATCGCGTTGGGGATGGCCTGCTGCCAGCACGACTACCGGGTGCGGTTCGTGACCGCCGCCGAACTGGTCATGCTGCTCGTCGAAGCGCAGCAACAGGGCCGACTGCAACGCAAGTTCGACCAGCTCGCCCGCTACGACGTCGTAATCCTCGACGAACTGGGCTACGTGCCGTTCGACAAGGCCGGCGCCGACCTGCTGTTCGGCTTCATCAGCCAGCGCTACGAGCGCCGGAGCCTCGTCGTGACGACGAATCTGCCGTTCGCGCGCTGGTCCGAGGTGTTCCTCGACGCCACGGCCGCCGCCGCGGTCATCGACCGGATCGTCCACCACGCCACCGTGTTGACGACCGCCGGCGACAGCTACCGGCTCAAGACCGCCACACGCAACCAGGCGTCCCGCGCGCCACAGGAGGTGCCACGGCAATAGCGCTCATCGCGACGTGGCCTCCCGTCGCTCCGCTCCGTCCGGCCACGTCGCGATGACCACCACAACCCAAGAATGGGGGTCCCATTTCACGTGGCCACAAAGGTCCCTTTTCTAGTTGCCATTTCCAGATGTCATCACATGCACAAGCGAAGGGGACGACCCGAGCGGTCGCCGTCGCCAGGGCGTCAACAGGCCTGACGACGCACCGGCCGGCCGGCTCAAGGGTGCGAGCCTGGTGCCAGGGCTCGCGAGACCCGTCCGCTGGTCGTGACCGGGAAGCCCGTGCGCGAGCCGCATGATTCCACTGGAGAGCCCGGTGCCGGAAATCGGCCCGCCGGGTTGTGTGTCCAGCCAAGGCTGGCCTGTTCAGCGGGAGACAGCCCCGCCGGGGCAAGAATCAGGAGCCCCGTAGCTTGGATAGCAGGGAGGAGGGAAACCAAATTCCTGAAGCCTATCGACAGGGTCTCCCTTGGGGAGATTGCGAGTCATCGGGCCGTAACGTGAAGTGAACGCGGAGGTGGCCTCGAAAGTGTATTCCGAAGGCCGAGCCTGCAACCTGAAGGCGAAGGCAGCATGGGCGGTTGAAACCTGATTGACGCGGCTGACCCACTTCGGCGGGGTGGTAGCGACAGCACGATGACAAGGACAGGCTGAGCAACTGGAGAAGCCCTCCTCGCCCCGGCGCGAAATCGCCGGAGCAAGGTAGGCTCTATAACCGGCAACACCGGGAAGTGAGCCGAAGGCGAGAGGGTGGCGGAGGGGCGTGTAGTAGCGTTGAGGCGGTGTAACTCCCGCGGAGCAAAGGCGCCCTGCTGTTGAACAGTTCTCCGACAACAAGGGAGGCAAGGACGGGATGACAAAGCCGTCCATTGGTTTGCAGGACCTGCGACGGAGAATATATCTCAAGGCGAAGGCTGACCAGAAATGGCGCTTCTGGGGGCTGTACGTTCATGTATGTAAGCCGGAGACGCTCCGGGAGGCCTACGAGATGGCGCGACGCAACGGCGGTGCCGCGGGCATTGACGGTGTGACGTTCGCGGCCATCGAGGAGGCCGGCCTCGAGGCGTTCCTGGATGACATCCATGACGAACTGCACTCCCGAACCTATCGGCCCTCGGCAAACCGGCAGGTGGAGATACCGAAGGATGGGGGCAAAGTCCGCATCCTCGGGATACCCACCATCCGGGACCGTGTGGTGCAGGGGGCGCTGAAGCTGATACTGGAACCTGTCTTCGAGGCTGACTTTCAGGAGGGCTCTTACGGGTACCGGCCAAAACGCACGGCCCATCGGGCGGTGCACCGGGTGACGACGGCGGTCGTAAAGAACAAGACCACGGTGATAGACGTGGACTTGGCGTCGTATTTCGATACGGTTCGACACGACATCCTGCTTGGAAAAGTGGCGATTCGGGTAGACGACGACGAAGTTTTACGGCTGTTGAAGCTCATCCTCAAGGCTGGAGGCAAGCGGGGCGTTCCCCAGGGTGGGGTTGTTTCACCCTTGCTCAGCAATCTCTATCTCAACGAGGTGGACAAGATGCTGGAGCGGGCGAAGGACGTCACCCGACAAGGACGCTACCACTACATCGAGTATGCTCGATTCGCCGATGACCGTGCGCCACGAAGGCGCAGAAGGGAGGCCGAGATGGCCGCCTAGCTGCAGCCATGCTGCACGAGGGATGAGGGTAGGCCCCTCGGAGCCGCCCGGCAGGGGGAGGCTCCAAACCGCCGTCCAAACCGTGCGCTGCTTCGGTCAAGAGCCGGGGTGGTAAGCGTCACGGAAACGGCGCGGCGCGACCGCGTCAGGTAGGGTGCAGGGAGACGAAGTGGATGAACCACCGGCAACGTGTCGAAAGCGTAGGGACGGTGTCGAAACCGGGGCGAGTCGTTAACCCGGGACGAGTCCAGTGGGAGCCTGCAGCTTGGCTGGGCGGCACCCGGCATAAAGGTGGCGTGACCCTGCACCAGGCCCTTGTGTGGAACGTGGGAACCTGTCGCCTCGATGTGAAGGGAGAAATCCAAGGGGCCGACCCCCAAGGATGAGAAGCCCGATGCGAGGCACAGGGGCGGAGCGACCCGTACGAGCGATGAAGTCGGGGAAACTCGATGGAGCAAAGGGGTCGCGTCATCCAGCGTGTCCCGACGGTCAACCGCGCGTGCGGGAGGAGCCGTCGAGCCACGCGAAGCCGTTCAGGCTGTTCGCCCATTGGCATCTGCTGGGGGTGACGCTGGCGGCTGGATGATGGGAGCTGTATGAGCGGAGACGTTCACGTACAGTTCTGCGAGCGCCCGGGGGTGAGATTCCCCCGGGCGACTCACCTGGTGATCCTGATCGACGGCTACCGCCGGTGGCGGTGGCTTGAGACGACCGTGTACAAGCGGCTTCTGGAGGAACTGGCCACACTCGACGTGGAACTCAATCGTGACAAGACGCGTCGCGTCGATCTCGCAAAGGGCGAGAGTTTCACCTTCCTTGGGTTCAGCATCCGCCGCGCCTGGACGCAGCGGGGCAAGTGGGGGGTTGCCTGTGTGCCGAAGATAGCGGCACGCACCAAACTCCTGCGACGGCTCAAGGGGGTGATGCGACGACATTGCTCGCAACCGGTTGAAGGGGTCATTGCTCTCATCAACCCAATCCTGCGCGGATGGACGAACTACTTCCGCATAGGACAATCGAGCCGATGTTTCAGTCACGTGAAGGACTGGGTCGAGAAGAAGGTACGGCGACACCTGATGCGACAGCGCGGGCGACTGGGGTTCGGCTGGAAGAGGTGGAGTAGGCAGAAGCTATATGACCGACTCGGGCTGTTCTCCGAATACCGGGTCGTCTATCTGCCGAAAGCGCTCCCGGTTTGAACGGCCACATAACCCTTGAGACGAAGGCAACAGGAAAGCCCAGTGCCGGAAATCGGCATGCTGGGTTTGACGAGGCGGGAGCTGGAAACGTGCCCACGGGAGCCGGACTGAGGCCCGGTGCGAAAGCGCCGGAGGAGCCACCGGACCCTACCGACAGCGCGCCAGCTCTCGACCCTACCGGAGAGCGGGGGGGGAGGAAACGTACCCACGGGACTCGGCCTGCGGCCCGGTTGCGAAAGCGCCGGATAAGCCACCGACCCCTACCGGCTACGCGCCTCTCCTCGACTCTACTGAAGCTCGATATTCGGGATCGACAGGGCGTGGCGGGACGACGAACAGGGTTTCGCCATCGTCATTTGGGGGCTGCGAGGGGGTTGCGGGGCGAGCCATGGGGCGATGGCCGGGCGCGGTGAGCCCGAGTGTCGACAGCTTCTCCTGGAGACGGTCCGTATCGTCCCCGAGGGAGCTTGGTGCGGCGGGACGGATGGGCTATCCGGCACGTGCGCCGAGTGCGAGGGCGATGCGCTGCCATGCCTCGCGCTGCGGCGTGGCCCGCGGCAGATGCAGAACGAGCCGGCGGACCGAGCGGACGACCTGGACCCCGAGCTTGAGCAATCGGTCGCGTAGCCACGTCACCTGGGTGCGGGCGCACGCGGTGCCCGCCGCCCGCAGCCGCAGCTCCTGCATCAGCACGTAGGCTGCGGCCGTCAGCAAGACGCGCAGTTGGTTGGCCCAGAAGCGGCAGCAGCTCGTGCGGTCGATCTGCAGGCCGTCGAGCAACTCCTTGATCCGGTTCTCGATGTCCCCCCGCGCACAGTAGACCTTCTCGTAGATGAAACGCGGCGTCTGGCGCAGGTTCGTCACCACGAAGCGCGGGTTGTCCCGCGGCGCACGTTCGCCGAGGCGGACCACTTCGGCTTTGATCACCACCCGGCGCTCATGGCCCCAGGTGCGGGCGGCGTAGCGGGTGTCGGTATAGACGTGTGCGGTCTCGCCACTGACCTCGCTCTGCGTGCGCGCCGTCTGCAGCGCCGATTCGGCATGCCGCTCCAAAACCGCATTTTTCGCCATCGCCACCACGTAGTCGAGCCGGGGCTCCGCATCCAGGAAATCGAAGACCTCCGGGGTCGCAAAGCCCCCGTCGAGCCGAACGAGAAACCGCGCCCGCGGAAACGCCGCCCGCAGCAGCGGGAGCAGCCGACACAGCAGCCCGAGGGTCCCGTCGGCGGCCACTGCGTTGCCGGGCCGCAGCACCGCCGCGCACAGATACTGCTCCGCCTCGCGGTCGAAGCTCAGAAACCCGAGCAGCGGCAGATAACACCAGCCGCCATAGTGCCCGTTGAAGAACGTGAGCTGCTGGGCGCCGTGCGTCAGGTCGTCGGTCGGATCCAGATCGATGGTGACGCGCCGCGCCCGCCCGTGCAGGCGGCGCCGATGCCGCTCGATGACGCACGCCGCCAACTCGCGCCCCATCCGGTAGAGCGCGGTGCGGCTCGCGCCGTTCTCGAACCGCGAGATCGTAGGTTGCGACGCCAAGGGCGCGCCGGACACCGGGTCCCGCCCGAGCAGCAGCTTGTGGATGGGGTCGTCGGCCAAGTGGTCGGCATCGTTGCCATCGGGATGACCGCACGCGATGCCGAAGATCCGCTGGCCGATCAGATCCGCGAACGTGTGCCGAATCTTCTCCGCGGCGCGCTTGTCGGCCAAACACCGGTCTAACGCCTTGACCAAGCCGTACACGCGCTCGGCCGCCTTGAGCAGGACGGCGCCGCCGTCGGAACTCGCGTGTTCCTGGTTGAACGTGGCGACGAGGGGCTTGTCGAACAGATCCGGGAACAGAACAGTCTGTGGCATCGTGTGAGGCGTCACGCAGGGATCTCCGTTGTGTGTACATGCGGGGCTACGTTTGTACCACACGGAGGCTCCTGTGTCTCCCCCTCAACCGCACCTTCACGCATAATCCGGGCTAGGCATCAAGAACGGCCGTCGGCCTCAACTTGACAATACCGCGCGCACCGCTCTGATCTCGAGGCTGAATGATGCGAGGAACAGGCTGGCCTGAGCGTCATGAATGCTTTTGACACGGCCGCCGTGCTCATTGCCATCGCGGCCCTCACCGGCTACATCAATCACCGCGTCCTGAAGCTCTCCGCCACCACCGGCACGCTGGCCGTCGCGCTGGTGAGTCACCGCCATGAGTCTCCGCGGCCCCTACCGGCGCGGGGATGGGAGAGGCCGCGCACCGGATCTCCCGTGGCTGTCACCGCTACAAGGAGTGGGCTCGATCATGCGAATTATCCTGATTGTCGTGTCACTGGCGATGCTCTCTGCTGGCTGCCGGCAGGACCCGTTAGCTGAGTTACGAGAGGGTGCTCAGGGAATCCTGGACGACGCGCGAACGAGGGTAAACGACGTGCGCGAGCTGTCGACAGCAGAGCTCCAGGCTCTCTGGGCCATCGAATACACGTCACTCGAGGTGTCACACGCTGATTTTGGGGACGTGGACGGACGGCTCAATGCGATGGGACGGGAGCGGTGGGAGTGCTATCACGTCAGTGAGCATGAGCAGGGACAGGTCTTCTACTTCAAGAGACGCACGTCGAACGCGGTCGCCTACCTCACCAATCTGCTACGGGTCGGCGCGGTCGCGTTCTAGCGTGTGCAGCGTCAACGATGCGTACCGGTGGGCGTCGACGGCGCGGTTCAGAGGACGAGCGCCCCGGCGGGACGTATCATGCTCCATGACCAGCTTCCGGATGTCGGTGACGGTGCTCGCGGTGATACACGCGCTCTTCGCCGGCTTCACGGCCCTGGTGGGCGCATTCGCGAACGGTGGAGACATCTGGCAACGGCTGCTGGTGGTCGTCCTGCATCCGCTTGGCGCCGCGAGCGTGTTGGTGCTCGTGTTGCGGCCTCGCCTCGCCACGACGACGATCCTCCTTGGCGGTACTCGTGGTCCACGATCTCGATCCGTCCACAGACGATGTGCTCGGTCCGCTGGCATCCGATTGAGAACGAGGGATGCGATGAGGGAACGCGATTCACTGGCCTGACACAAGCTGTTGTACTGAAATAGGTTACGGTGTGTTCTGCGGTGACGCTGGAGCAAGGAGTTCCTCGAGGCCGGTAAGAAGCGGTTGCTGGGCGATACGACGCGCGAAGCGACGTCGACCGAAGTCCAGGACCTGCGCCGCGAGAACAGTAACCTCAAGCAGGTCGTGGCCGAGACGGTCCTTGAGAATCGCGTACCCAAAAACAATCTACGGGCCTTCGGCTCGGAGGAGGCTGCGTGTGACTGACCGCGGCCGAGAAGCACGAGATCATCCGCCTCGTCGAGGGCTCGGATCTGTCGGTGCGCCGGACGCTGCGCGCGTTGGGAGTTCACCGGAGTGATCGACCTCGGGTCCCCTGTGGTCGCTGACCAGTCTCCAGCAGCGCCTCGTGGGAGCCTGAAGAACGGTGAAGTAGCCGGTGCCCGCGCTGATGTCGCCCACGGTTTCGTTTTCCGCGATGTCCAGCGCCGCGATCATCCGCCCCGGCATCTGTCACTCGTCGCGCGCCGAGTCGTCGAACGCCCGGGCGAAGCGCTCCGGGTCGGTAGACCGGCTCTCCATGTGGCGTCCGTGCGAGTCGTGTCCCTGCCGCTGCTCCTCGTGCTGCGGTTGTGCGGCGGGGCAGCCGACGAGTATCCAGTGAGTGCGAGAGAACGTTCTGTTGATCTTCCGGGACGTGCCCGGAGCGAGACCCCCAGGGGGGAAGCGGCGGCGAACCGGTCCGATAGCTCACTCTTGCTTCAATAGGTCCGCGGGGAGCCACGCCGGCGTGCCTTCTTCGTACTGGTTGTCGGTCAGGGGCCGCTGGTTGGAACCGTCGGCGTTCATGATGAACAGCTCGGCATACGGCTGCGGCTGGTTGAGGACGAGCGGCGACTCGTCCTTGTAGCCGAAACGCGAGCTGCTGAAGAGGATGAAGTTGCCGTCGGGCGACCACAGGGAATGTGCGTCGTTCCCTTCCGCATCGGTCAGCCGTGTCAGGTCCGTGCCGTCCGGCCGGATGGTGTAGATGTCGAACTCGTCGTAGGGAAAGCGGTCATCGGGGGCGTAGCGGGTGAACATGATCACGTCGCCCCGGGGCGACCAGAACGGCAGGGTGTCGTATTCCGTGGTCAGGACGCGGGACTTGCCGGTGGCGACGTCGACGATGCGCAGCCCCTCTCCGCGCTCGTTCCCGGTCCAGTAGCGATACACGATCTCCGTCCCGTCGGGCGACCAGCTCGGGAACCCGGCATTGCCCGGCCCCGAGGTGACCGCACGTACCTCGGACCCGTCCGCCTTCATGATCATGATCTCGGCGGGCTGGCGGCTGCGACCGAGGAAGAAGGCACCCGCACCGAACGTCAGCCACCGCCCGTCCCGCGACCATTCCAGGCCCATCACGGTCACGTCATCCTGGTACACTCGCCGCGGGTTGGTCCCGTCGACATCCCATAGGACCAGCGCCATCCGGTCGGCGCTCGGCGTGCGCTCGCTCACGACGAGGGTGCGCCCGTCGGGCGACACGGCCGGCCAGCCGCTCGCGTGCACGAGCTCGAAGCCGGGCCTCGCCACGGTGCCGAGCAACCGCCGGCCCGGGGTGTTGGAGTAATGGTGCATCGTCTCCAGTTGGCCGGCGTGATAGACGACGCGTTCGCCGTCCCGTGACCAGGAGGGATTGGCGCGGTCTTCGGGCGCGCTCTCTTCGCCGCTCGTGAACGCGAGGGTCCCGCTGCTCCTGGTCTTGATCAGATAGGCGATGCGATCGGGGCCGATGAACTGCGGCGACACCTTGAGCCCGGGACCCGAGGCGTGGACGGCACGCTCGCCGGTGGCCACGTCGACCGAGACGATGCTCGACGGGCCTCCGCCGAAGTGCGCGCTCACGGTGGCCCGCACGAGCACCTCGTAGAACACGATCGTACTGCCGTCCGCCGACCATTTCGGCGATCCCGCCATCCTCTCCGGGTCCGTCGTGAGCTTGCGCAGGCCCGTGCCGTCGATGTCGATCACGTAGACGCCGGCCGCCTGCACGTGCTCCCATTTGCCGGCAGGACCGGGATAGTCCTGGTGGGGAAACCCGGTGTCACGGTCGGAGCTGAAGGCAATCGTCTGTCCGTCCGGAGACCAGCTCGGACGGAAGTCGCCGCCCGGCGCATTCGTGAGGTTGCGGATCTCGCGGCTTGCGAGGTCCATGATGTAGATATCGGTGGAGCCGCCGCGGGACGAGGCGAAGGCCAGCGAGCGATTGTCCGGCGACAGCGCCGCCTGGTCGTCGAAGGCCGGGGAATCGGTCAGGCGCTCCAAGTCGCGGCCATCCAGCCGTACCCGGTAGATATCGGCCGACCCGCTCCGGTCCGAGGTGAACACGACCCACTCGCCGTCGTGAGAGAACGACGCGTTGTAGTCGATCTCCATGCCGGGCACGAGCTTGCGGGGGTTGCTCCCGTCCGCGTCGGCGATCATCAGCTCGGACCGCAGCGGCATGTACTGGTCGACGTAGATGCGGTCGAGAACCTGGGCTTCCAGCGCCGCTCCGGACGTCAAGACAACAATGATGAACACCATCGAGGTCGGTACAGCTCTCATCGTCGTGCTCCTGCGTTTGTGTCAATGAACCCGGGCCATGTCATCGTCGACACGATCCGCGACGCCCGCTCCTCGGTTTCCGCCAGGATCTCGAGGCGATTATCGGGACTGATAGGTCCGACTGTAGCCGGTCCGGCCGTTGGTCATCGACCAGTTGCGGCCGTCGGGCGCCACCGTCGCCTTGATCCAGTGCCCCTCGCAGTCGTCCTCCTCCGTCAGATTGGCGATCAGCGCCTGCTCGGTGTTGTTGGCGGCGTCGTCGGTCAGTGTTCGGTGCGACTGCCAGACGTCGCCGACCTCCGCCGTGCCCTGGATTACGGCCAGCGACTCCGGCGTCCCCCCCTTGCGGGGACCGTTGTTGACGACCGCCACCGTGGGCTGGAGCACCCCTGCGAGCTCGGGGCGGATGGCCCCGTAGCCCCCGTGGTGGGGGACCTGCCACAGGTCGACGACCCCCAGCCGGTTCTCGGGGCACGCCAGCGCGTGCTCGCGGTCCGGGGTCAGGTCGCCGAGGTTGAGGAACTGGAACGCCCCGAGGGACAGCAGATAGCCCAGACTGTGGCCGTTCTCGCCCATGCCGGGTTCGGGGGGCGCGACGCCCTCGCAGAGGGGGTTCGGCATCTGCGGCTCCAGGGTGTCGACGAGCTCCCGGTGCGACGCCACGAACGTCAGCTCGAGGCCCTCGAGCGGCAGCTTGTCGCCGGGAACGACCGAGCGGCGCCGGTCGGCGGCGAAGCCGATGTACTCGTCCCACAGAGCCTGGCCGCGCGCGCTGCTCAGCTCGACGCTGTCGCCGTGGTCGACGATCTGGCCGATGGGGACCCGCTCGGCAAGGGCCGGCAGGCCGCCGACGTGGTCGCCGTGGAAGTGCGAGAACAGCAGGTAGTCGATGCGGTCGATACCCGCGTCGTTCAGGGCCGCCTGGATGCGTAGCGCGTCGCGGGCGTCGGTCCGCGGCCAGCCGGTGTCCATCAGCACCGACTCGCGGGCGGGCGTGACCACGAGGGTCGCCGCGCCGCCCTCGACGTCGATCCAGTAGATGTCCAGGTTGGTCGGCTCCTGCGCGAGCCCGGTCAGGGGCAGGACGACCAGCATCGCGCCGGCGAGGGCGGCGATACCGCCGCTGGCCGGCCGGGCGGGAAGCGGGGTTGGGTGCTGCATCATGGTGCCTCTCCGGGGCGCCGGAGCCGCGGCGAAGGGACTCCCGGCGCGCAAATAGCTGTGGATGCCGGCGCCGGTACGGTCGGGGACGCCGGCATCCACCGCGTGTCACACGGTTCTGACTCGTTTCAGCCTACTGTACTTGCCCGGGGTGCGGCGGACTGGGGGATGCCGACCTCTACCCTCGGTTGGAGGTAGCGGAGCAGCCTGGCCTCGTGCACGAGCGCATCCCGGTGCGCCTGGGCCTTGGGAGCGCGGAAGACGAGTGCGTCATCGAGGATCGGAACCGCGTGGTCCCAGCCATGCATAAGGTACCGATGGGACGTCCTTCGGGACACGGCGAGGGGGTAATGCGGTCAGGGTGCCGCTCCCGCCGCTCAGTTCGCGCGCAGCAGGTCGTAGTACTCCAGCGCCGCGCCGAGCACCATGGCGCCGCCGCGGTCGTCGGCGCCGTTGACGGCCGGGCGGTCGAGGTAGTGCCGGCGGGTCGGGCCGGCCCCGGTGCTGAAGCAGACGTCGACCAGCGCGCCGTCCACGAGGACATGGGCGAGCAGCGCGCGCCAGGCGCGGTCGACGACCGGCCGGTAGCTCTCGTCGAGCCACCCGAGGCGGAGGCCGCGGGCCATGGCGGTCAGCGTCATCGCGGTGACGCTGGTCTCGCGGTAGCTGCCGGGCACGTCGACGATCTGCTGCCACATGCCGTCCGGCGCTTGGTGCGCGCGCATCGCTGCGAGGTGCCGGCGGTGGGTGTCGAGCACGGCCTCGCGATCCGGATGGTCCGGCGGCAGGACCGTCAGCAGCTCGGAGAGGCCGAGCGCTCCGAAGCCGTTCCCGCGGCCCCAGGCGGTCGGTGCGCCGGCGTCGTGGTGGTACAGGCCGCTCGGCTGCTGCAGGCGGGCCGCCGTGGTCGTGACCAGTCGCACGGCGGCGGCGAGCGCCTCCGCGTCCCCGGCACGGACGGCAGCGATCGTGCCGAGGTAGAAGTCGTCGCTCCAGTCGGACGCGTAACGCGGCGTGCCCGGCGCGGTCTCCGCCGCCGCGAGCGCGACGCCTTCGGCTGCCAACCGGGCCGCCGCGGCGCCGTCGGCGCCTGGAGAGTGGGCGATCTCGCTGAAGATCATGGTTCCCGCGATCGCGGCGAAGGAGATCCGGTCGCCGAACAGCGGCCGGTCTCCGGACAGCCACGGGCCGACGTCCTCCAGCACTCTGTCCCGGAGGGACGCGTCGCCGTCCATCTCCGAGAGGCGCAGCGTGTGGACCCAGGCGAGCGCGGGGATGTAGCTGATGCTCGGCGTGCCGGGGTAGCGCCGGGCCAGCAGCCGCGCGACATCGAGGGGCTCGCGCGCCATCCGTCGTTCCAGCGCGACGCGCAGCGGGGACCGGGGGGCTGCGCTCTCGTCGGCGAGACGCAGCACCTCGCGCATGACCGCGGCGCCGTCTGCCGCCCGCGCGGTGACGAGCATCGTGTCGACCGGGCCGAGGCCGGTGTGGTTCGCCGCGTCGGCCAGCGCGGCCGCCAGAGAGTCTGCCGGCAGCCCACGGGACGATGCAGCGCCGGCTGGGCTCGCAGCGCCCGCCGCTCCGGTCGCGCCGACGGCCCGAGACCGCACCTGTAACGAATTCCCGCTGCGCACCTCGACGACGAGATCGGGCGCTTGGTAGGTGATCCACCGCCAGACGTAGCGGCTCTCGGGCCGGTCGGGATCGTCGAAGAAGCCGTCGACCGGCGGGAATGTGGCGGGGGTGCCGCTGGCGCCGGCACCGGTGCCGGCGTCGGGCAGAGCCTGGGGCAGCGCGCTGACCAGCCACTGGGCGCGCTCGGCCTCGGGCGCCTCCGTCTTGAACCAGCGGAGCGCGTCGAGCACGATGCGGGCGCCTTCCGCGTCGTCGTCGAGGCCGCCGACAAGCACCAGCCTCCGTTCGGGTCGGGAGAAATCGAAGGCCGCGTCGTTCTCGAGGGTGAGGAGCGGGATGTCATCCCGCGTCATGCCCGCTGCGCTCACCGTCCGCGGCTCGCCGGGGACTGCGGCCAGCCTCTCGAGCGCTGCTCGCGGGTCGCCGGCGTCCCCGGCGGGCGCCTGGGCGCGCGTCTCCGCGGGTCCAGCGAGCAGCAGCGCCAGCCCCGTCGCCATGCCGGCGATCACAACCCGGCGCACACGTCGCTGGGCAGCGTTCTTCATGGTCCGCCTCACTCTGTCGATAGCGCCGCCACGCCGCCCTCGAGCGCGTGCAAGGCGCGGACTTCGTCGTCGGTCAGGGGGCGGTCGAACAGCGACAGTTCGTCGAACAACCCCGTGTAGTTCACGCCGAGCCGGATCGCGCCGCGGTCGACGTCCCACGTGAACGGCTCGTCGACGTCGTCCGCGTCGCCGGGCTCGCGTTCGCCGTCCAGGTATAGGCTGGCGGCGCCACCGGGCCGGCCGAGCCCGGCGTAGGTGATCGCCACGTGCGTCCAGCGGTCGCCGGCGAACGGCCAATCGTCGACCACCGTCAGCCGGTCGGCGAACGCCGGGTTCTCGTTGGGCCCGAGGCCGTCCGGATTCCACGCCTCCACGTCGCCGAAGACGCCCAGGCGGAACTGCCGGGGATTCTCCCCCGTGAAGTCGACCCAGATTGCGGCGTCGTTGTAGGCGGCGTCGGTGATCTGGACCGGGTCGCAGAAACCCGGAGCGAGGTCGGTGGTGGGATCGAGGCGGAGCCAGAACGACACGGTCCCGCTCCAGCTCTCTGGCGAGTAGCCGATGTTCCCGTCCGCCCGGTAGAAGATGGCGTGCTGGTTGCGCTCCGCAAAGCGCAGCGCGTGACCGAAGCGCCCCGCATCCTCGGCCACGAACACGGCCGGGTTGCCGAGCCCCGGCTCAGCCTGATCCTGCTCTTCGTACGACGGCGCCGTGTAGAGCTGCGGGTCGCCCGGTGCCCGGTCCGCGTCGACGCCGTTGTCGAAGGAGGCGTGGAACGTGAGCGAGCTGGCCACCGCGCCGGCAACGTCGGCCGGCGACTCAGCCGCTTCCGGAGCGGCGACGCCTGGCTCGCCGCTTTCCGGCGCGCCGCCGCCGCAGCCCGCGAGGCACAGCCCGAGCACCGACGCCGACCTCCACCCGAGCACCATGCGCCGCATCGTCACTCTCCCGCCAGCCAGAACATGCAACCGGGGCCGGAATCGGCGCCGGTCGGGATCTCGCCGGTCACTTCGAGCGTCTCCAGGTCGATGATCGCCACCCGGTCGTCGCCCCGCAAGGCAGCGAAGGCGACCGCGCCGTCCGGCCGCACCAGCAGGGCGTTCGGGGCGAGGTCGAAGCGCGTGATCTCGGTTCGCGCAGCGGCGTCCATGACGACGACGCTCGTCGCCGAATCCGAGATCAGCACCCGCGCCCCGTCGGGAGTGAAGGCGAGCCGGTTCGGGTCTTCCAGGTTCAGCTCCAGGCGCTGGCGCACCGCCTTCGCGCCGACGTCGATGATCGACACGCCGCCGTCGCGGCGGGTGGCGGTCCAGAGCTCGGCGCCGTCCGGCGACAGATCGAGCCCCTCCGGGTCGACGCCGCCGGCCGGGACCGTGGTGACCCGCCAGTCGGGCGGCCCGGCCGCCCCGCCCTCGACGATGGACACCGTGTCCGATCCGCGGTTCGCGGTGAAGATGGCGTCGCGGTCGCGGCTGAGCACCATCATGTGGGCGCCGTCCTGCCCCAGGCCGAGCAGCCAGTCGACCGCTTCGACCTCCGGGTCGTAGCGTCCGATCGCCTTGTAGCCCTCGACGGTGAAGTAGAGCCGGCCGCCCGCGAAGCGGACGTCGTGCGGCACGCTGCCTACTCCAATGTCCAGGCGGTGCAGCTCCGTCATCGCCTCGAGATCGATCACCGAGATGCCGTCGCTGGGGCTGGCCACGAACGCCAGCCGCCCGTCGGGCGTCGCCGTCACCTCGTGCGGCCCGCGCACCGTGGGGACCTGTCCCAGCACCGTTCCCGCCGCCGGATCGACGACGGCCAGCGCGCTGGCGTCCCGCAGCAGGACGAGCAGGCGCGGGGCGGCGATGCTCTGCACCGCCGCCCCGGCAGCAGCGGCCCTCTCGCTGGAGAGGAGGCCACCCGAGACCGCGCCAGCGCCCACGCTCAGGCTCAGCGCGAGGGCCGCCGCCCCTCGAATCGTCGCTGTCGGTCTTCGCATGACTCCCTCGCTAGAACGTCGCGATCGGGTTGAGCGGCGACCCCATGCCCTTCTCGATGCGGAGCGGCGCGGCCACGAAGAGGAACTCGTAGCGGCTGAGCTCGCGGGCGGTCGCCGCCAGGTCGTCGAAGTCGAGGTTGTCGAAGATGCCGACGCCGAGCGCCACCAGCGCCAGCCGGTGGATCGGCAGCCGCACGTCGTCAGAGTACTCGTGCGGGAACGCGTCGTTCCACATGTCGTGGCCGATGAACGACACGCCCCGTTCCTTCAGGAAGTACGCCACGTCGGAGTGATAGCCGGCCACCCCCTCCTCGGAGGGATTCCACGGGCCGAGCGCCGCGCGCCGCTTCCAGCGCCCAGTGTGGAGCAGGATGACGTCGCCCGGCTCCACGCGCACCCCCTGGATGCGCTCCAGCTCCTCGAGGTCCGCGGCGCGGATCGCCGTGCCCGGCTCCACCCAGCCCTGGCCGGAATCCTTGCCCGGCAGCAGCGTTGCGTCGAAGAGGATGCCGCGCGTGAAGATGCCCTCCCGCAGCTCGTGGATGCTCCCCTGGGGGCACCCTGCCGCCTCCTGGACCTGTTCGGCCGTCACCCCGTTGTAGCCCTTGCCGTCGAACATCACGTGGCAGGCGACGGAATCGAGGTGGCTGTGGATGACGCCGTGGTAGGTGCCGGTGTACTGGTAGCGGTCGGAGGCGCCGGTCTCGCTGACGTTGACGACCTGCCGGTCAAGGTACCACTGGCCCTCGAGTTCCGGCGCCTGGATGATGTCGTGGGCCAGCGACACGCTGCGGCCCTCGGTCACGAGCGCCGCGGCCGCCTTGCGCTTGACCGGCGTGATCAGGTTGGCGGCTCCCAGCCCGTCGTCCGCGCCCCAGCGGCCCCAGTTGGAGAGCTCTTCCAACGCGTGTAGAAACTCTGCCTCGGTGGTCATCGCGGGACGTGACTGGGCGTCGACGGTGGCGATTGCGCCGATCAGCAGGAACGCGAGGACCAGAACGCCGCGGCGTCGCTGTGTGCTTGCGAGCATGGTATGTGCCTGCTTCGCCAGACCGCGCCGGCTCGGGCAGTGTACTCCGTCATGCGGATGTTCTTGGCGCGGAACCGCGAGCGGCTCCGCGTGCGTGGAGTGGGGTTCTTCGACGACCGGTAGTCACCGGCAGAGGGGGAGGAGCTGAACGAAGACAAGACTAGCGACCGCGTTGTGCTTCGGCGTGCTGGGACGCCTGGCCGTGGCGTGCGGCCCAGCGGAGCCGGCCGAGCCCGCGACGCGCAGGCGTACTTGTCGTGGTTGAGCCGGACGGCGGTTCGTGCAGGCGGGTGCGGAGCGGCTAGCCGCAACGATCCGTGGAGTGTTCGGGTGCTCAGTCATAGAGCGAGCATGCCGACAGAATCGTGACCCTATATGGACCCTCATGCATCCCCTTATTTTTCCAGGCATCAGATCACGCCGAAGACCTCTCGATACACCCGCTGTTCCATGAGCATGCTTCCGAACGTCTCCATCAATCGACGAACCCGATCCTCGGGCCAATTGGGGAGGTGGTGGTACAGCATCAGCCCCTGCCGAAACAACGAATGCGTCCGCCGCTTCACCGTGTTCGCCTTCAACCAGCGGTCATAACCGATGCGCTCGCCCGCCGCGCCCAGCAACGACAGCACGGCGATCGCCAGCGCGCTGATCAACAACAGGCGGTCCCGCCGGTCCGGGCGTGAAACATGCATCGAAGACAACCCCATCCCGAAGCGCATGTCTTTGATGTCCCGAAAGCCCGCCTCAATCCCCCAGCGCTTGCCGTAGTACCGAATCAGGACCCGCGTTGGGACTGTCGCTTCGCTGGCCACCAGGCACCACGGTTCGTCCATCTTCGGGTCGTGTACGCACACGACCACGCCGACCGGCAGTTCGTACGTGTCGGTCACCCGAGCACCCACCAGCCGCCGCGCACGCCCCCCGGCGCCGACCCACGCGGCGGCCGCTCGCCGCTCGCCCCGCGCACTCGTCACGTAGATGTCTCCACGCAACCGGATCACATATTCGAAGGCCAGCTCTGTCGTCAACGCGTAGAACAGCTTGCAGTCCCCAAAGCCCCGGTCCGCCACGACGGTGACTTTCACCCCGGCCGGCAGCACCTCCCGCAACCGGCACAGCACCTCGTACTCATAGCGCCGCTGATTACCCTTCAGCGTCGAGGACGCCACCGTCTTCCACAGCAGGGGCGTCGCGCGCCCATGGCCAGTCACCATCGACAGCACGATCGTGTCGTGCCCGTCGGCCGCGAAGCTCGTCCAATCCAGCGCGACGACCACTTCTGTGCGGGCGCTGACGATGAACGGCGTCCAGTATGCGAAAAAGGTCCAGACGTCGACGCCTCGATTACTCAGCAGCCGATCCACCTACTCCACACCATGCTTGGTCAACGTGCCCATGGCCTGGGCCAAGCCGCGCCCCACTGCATGGATTGCCAGCGAAGCGCTCGTCAGCACGCCCACGGTTGCGTTAGCCAATGACAGCACCCTCTTGGCATGCAGGTCGCCTTCTTACAAGGTCGTGATGAAGTTCAGGAGGTCGTGTCTCCGGAGCCATTGCCCGGATGAGGCCGGCCGGTCTTGATATATATTCATGCAATCATATTCTAATTCACAGTGCGCCACCTTTCAGACTTTCTAACCTAATGCGAGACGGAGGGGTTTCGCTCTATTGATTCGCATGGGTTCTCCATCCGGCGCCGCCGGACCCCGTAGTCATGAAACCAGGGCACGACGAGGCGACAGCCGGCCCCGTGGGTGCGGATCAGCCGGCTGGAAGGCTACCGCTGCCCACGAGTTTCTGTTAGAAAATGAGGAGATCTCTGAGATATGGACCCTATTTCCATGTCCGGCAATAGTGTGCATTCCAACAAGATGCTGAATTAGTATTCGGTTAGCGGGTGATTCTTCAACAAACACGGGCTGAACTGGCTTGGGAGGCTGCAGAGTCCCGAGCGGCGACGGGACTTGTTGGCTTGATCGACACTTGCGCTGGCGCGTAGCGGTAGCCGCCTGGATCGGTCGCGGTTGAAGCAGCGTTTCGGCGTTGCCAGTCCTCACCCACGGAGGGGCGTCGCGGTGTTACTGGTCTCAAGCGGGTGGCGGGGGGAGCCCGAAAGCGTCGGGGACGACGGGGCCGGTGGCGCGCAACATCGTGGCGATCAGCGGCGGCAGATCGAGATGGCGTTGGCGGGCGGTGCGCACGACGCTGGCGAGCACCTGCTGGGTGTCGGCGCCGTGGCGGGTGCGGTTGCCACCGCAGACTGTGAGCATGATCGTGCTGCTGCCCGGCCGGTTCTGACTCCGCCGCAGACCGACTTCGTGTCCTGGTAAGGATCTGTCGGCCCGGCCGGGCAGCACGCATCCAGATGTTGCCTGGCCGGGAGGGCAGTGACCGAATAGGGGCCTGGCTTGAAAGTCCCGTCACAGTCCTGTCCGCCCGCCCGACCAGACGGCGTCGCCAGCCCGAAAGGGGGCCAGCAACATGTCGAACAGCATCGCGCGTGACGATCCGTCGGTCAAGGTGATCGTCGGCGTCGACACCCACAAGCACGAGCATGTCGCGGTAGCGATCAATGACTTGGGCGCCCGGCTCGCGACGTTCCGGGTGCCGGCGAACGGGGCCGGCTATGCCGACCTGGTGGCGTGGGCACGCACGCTCGGTGACCTCGAAACCTTCGGGATTGAAGGTACCGGTTCCTACGGGGTCGGCCTCGCGCGCTCCGTGCGCCGACAGGGGCTCCACGTCGTCGAGGTCAACCGTTGCGACTGGCGCAAGCGGCGCAACAACGGCAAGAGTGACACGCTCGATGCCGAGGCTGCGGCGCGGTCGGTGCTCGCCGGTGTCGCGACCGCCATGCCGAAAGCTGCGGACGGCGCTGCAGAAATGGTCCGCCAGATCAAGATCGCCCGCGATACGGCCGTCAAGGCCCGCACTACCGCGATGACCACGCTCAAGACGCTGCTCGTCAACGCACCGAGTCGGGTCCGCGAAGCACTCGAGCCGCTCACCGACCAACGGCTCATCGACCGCTGCGCGACCCTCAGACCAGGAGACATCCTCGACCCGACTGCCTCGGTGAAGCATGCGCTACGGGCGCTCGCGGCCCGCTGGCGCACACTTTCGGCCGAGATCGACCGGCACGACGAGTTGCTCGACATCCTCACCAGGGCGGCAGCGCCGACCCTGCGTGAGGCGTTCGGGATTGGTCCCGACTCGGCGGCCGAGATGCTGATCGTTGCCGGCGACAACCCCACCCGGATCCGTTCCGAAGCCGCGTTCGCGAAACTATGTGGCGCCTGTCCGATTCCCGCCTCATCCGGGGTTACGAACCGGCATCGGCTCTTCCGCGGCGGCCACCGCCAAGCCAACGCGGCGCTCTACCGGATCGTGATCATCCGCATGCGCTGGCACCAGCCGACCCTCGACTACGTCCGACGACGCACCGCCGAGGGCTTGTCGAAGAAAGACATCATCCGCTGCCTGAAACGCTTCGTTGCCCGGGAAATCTACCACGCGCTGATCGAAGACCACCAACCCGGTGCGACCTGCGCCAAGGCTGCCTGACGTGGTCGCGCTCTTTGGTGTGTTCGGGGTCAATGCCTTTGGCTTGGCGACGACTATTTCGGCCGGTTCCGATCTGACCGTACGCTGGCCTTGCCGAACCGGGACTCCGACCCGATCCGGAGCGTGTCGTGCGCCGCCGGTCGCTGTCGCCGTCCGGTGCCGGACACCGGTCAGTGAACCCCAACGTCACTTCCCCCGGTCTACGACCGGGGGCCCGGGAGGGCGAGCCGCAGGCGAGTCGATGCCGTTCCCGCGTCAGCGGTCCGTCATCCGCCGCTGGGCGGGGGCCTGGACGATGTCGCGCCCCGCTGCGGCGGCCGCACGTAGAGAACCTCTCGGTCATCCGGCCACCTCGGCCAGTGTTTTCAGTGGCCGGACGAATCCGTCCGGCCACAACCAGCTCTGAAGCCGGCGCGAGCGCCGAGTCATCCGAAGGACCGTAGCGCAGCGGAGGAGGCGCGAAGCGCCTTGACTCGGCGGGAGCAGAGGCTACCTCTCCGCTGTACGGACAACCTGTCTCTGGACGAAAGCCGGTGACGACGCGAGTTGGCATCGGCGATCCGGGTCCTCAACCCTCGTCCTCCCGCGGGAGATGCCCCGCCGTCATCCATGAGCTTTCTGTCCGCTCCACTTCAGATCCAACTCCGCTCGCGGCGGTGTTCACACCCTTTCTTGACATATAGGGGCGTCCTTACGGATAACGACGGCGGGACGGATGGCCTGTTCGGCGCGCCAGTTGGTGGCGTCGATCGACAGGTCCCACAAGAAGAGAAACACCGCAGCGAATTCGGTGGCCAGGTGCCGGGCAAAGCGCTCGGCGTCGTCCAGCGGTGGCGGTGCGTCAATCAGCCGACCGAGCCGGGCCACGAGTCGGCCGCGGACCGATGCCAGACCGTGCTCGCTCAGCTCGCCGGCGTTGCAGCGGTCACGCACGGCAAGGCCCGTCTGCAAGACCGCTTGCACCTGCCCGGCCCACAGACTGTGCGGATGATCTTCCTGCAGTTCCTTGCATCGTCGGAGCAGGTGATTCAGACAGGATTGGTGCAGCGCGGCTCGGTAGCAGCGATACGACACCCACCCGTCGCGCACGAGCACACCGGCGAAGTCGGCCCCCAGAACCGTGGCGGCATCGTCGAACCCGCGACCGGGGCAAATGGCGTAGACCGTCGTCTCCGGGGTGACCCAGGCCCACAGCCAGTGGCGGAGGCCGCCGACGCGCCACCCGGTTTCATCCGGGGTGACCACCGGCGAATTACGGACCTGCTCGCACAGTGCCGTGTAGGTCGGCGCGGCGTCGCGGGCCGTGCGGTGCAGCAGGTGAGCGAGGCCGCCCGGCGTCACCTGCAGGCCGAACGTGGTCCGCAGCACGTGGGCGACCTTCGCCAGCGGTACGCCCATCTCCGTGTGCAACTCGACGACCAGCGCGACGACGCCGGGGCCGAGCTGCGCGCCGGCCGCTCCCAGCGCATCCGAGGTCTGCAGCGCGTGGCGGCCCTGCACGCGCCGCCGACACTGTGAGCAGCGGCCCACTTCGATGTCGAAGCGGCGCACGATCGGGCGCACTTCGGGGATTTCTTCCTGATACTGCGACGCCACGTGGGTCACTTCGACCGACCCGCCGCAGTCGGGACACGCCGTCGGCACCGGCGCTTCCAGGGTCTGGTCAACCCGTGCCGGGCGCGGGCGGCACGCCTTCCGACCATACTGCGTACCAGCCCGTCGACCGGGACGCCGGCCGCGTCCTTGTGGTCGGTCCTTGGCGAAGGGGGCGGCTTGTCGGAACCCCGCCCGGCGCGCGGCGGCCAACTGCCCCCTCAGTTGCTCGATCTCCCGCTTCTGACGCTCGATCTGGCCTTGCAGGCCGTCGATCTGACGCTGCTGGCGATCGTTCTCGCGTTGCTGGTTCTTGGTGTCGCGCTCGCGCCGCGTCAACTCCGTGCGGAGCCGTTCGACCTCGGCCTGCAGGTTCTCGTGCGAATTGCGGTCCCCGACCTTCACGCCAAGGTTATGCTACAGTTCCGAAATTTGCACAAGTCAACACTTTGACACCTGCCCCGGAACCCGCTAAATGAAGACGCTGAATTTACTGGTGGGCCGCGCT
Organism: Vicinamibacterales bacterium; assembly: GCA_965217045.1. GTDB lineage: Bacteria > Acidobacteriota > Vicinamibacteria > Vicinamibacterales > UBA8438 > JAAXGX01. Next base: position 563,978 of record OZ244229.1, read on the forward strand.
GGGATCGAACCAGCGACACCCTGATTGAAAGGTCGATTTTGGGGTGTCCAGGGAGGTTCACCGGCGTTTGATCTGTCGTTGTTGCCAGCAAATTCTGCGATCAGGGCATCCGCCCGGGTTCAGATGTTGCCTCCGCGTTCGCTCCGTAGGCTGCCACTTTGGCTGTCAATTGCGGGGTGTGGGACTCACCGGGTGCTGAGGGTCGGCCGAGCTCGAGGTGTGGCCGTACAGGGCATCCTCGCAAGCCGAATTCGCCACGATCTCGACTTCACAGGACCTCTGAACCGCGATCCGGCCGGATCGGCGGCTTCCAGCACGTTTCGCACAACGGCTCGCACCGCCCGCCGCGGGGCCGCCCGGGGTGGCCGCACTTCATGCACGTGTGTCCGCTGATCCGCTCGACGAGCTCGCACACGCCGCGGCGGAACGCCGTTCGCCCGGCGTGGTGGATGGTGAGCACGCCCAGGCGCTGCTTGATCTGGGTGATCCGGACCGGCTGGGCCTGCCCGTCACACTCGTCGGGCAGCAGCAGCGTCAACGCCGCGCGTAGCAAGTGCAGCCAGCCCGTGTAGTCCAGGCCCCACGGGGCCAGGCCTTGCGCCGAGCCGACCCGGGTCAGCGGCCACCGGTGCTGGGTTGGTGGAACGCGGGCTTCCATCAGCGCGGCCAAGTCCTCGCCGAGTAGATCCTCGAGCGTGGCAAGACTGCCTGTCGCGGAGGACTACATCGGGCAACGCCCGCCGGCCCACTGATGACGGATGGGCTAATCTGGTGTCGGTGTTCGGGGTTCAGGGACCTGTACGAGGTCGAGGGGATCGACAAGGACTACTTCGGGCGGCGAACCGGATTCGGCTCCGAGCACCCATTGAGGAGGATGCGTTGTCGGTAGACACTGCAACGCAGGCGACGGTGGGGCGGGCATGAACGAACGGGCTCGTGGTCTGATGGTGGGCATCGCGGCGGGTAATCTCCTCGGGATCGTTCAGGAGGGTTGGTCGCGACAAGAAATCGACGAAGCGTACCCGGATGGTGTCCGGGATATTGCTGCCGCACCTGGCTATCCGGATGATGACGACATCGCCCAGGCAATCGTCATTGCCGAGGCGGCCGAGCAGGGACCGCTCGACCCAGATGATCTGGGCCGGCGCTTTTGGGAATGGGCTGAGACAAACGGCCTTGGAATGGGAGGCCTGACCGGTCATGTCCTGGAGTTGTACGGCGGGGACGTGCCTCAATTTCTCGCTGCGAGAGGGCACACGGGTCGAGTTCGGGAACCGGCCGGCGTGTCGATCACGGACGCATCCCAGGCGGCCTGGGGCGGGTCACAGGCGGGAAACGGGGCTGCCATGCGTTGTGGCCCAATAGCGATTCGGTGGCTTGATGACTCGGTGGCATTGGTACGGAACAGCATCGTCAGTGCCGTACCGACCCACTGGGACAGCCGCTGTGGATGGTCCTGCGCATTGCTGAACCTCGTCGCGGCAGCCGCATTGCGCGGCGAGCCGATGCCGGCCAACAAGTTGCTGGACGCTGCTCGCGACGGTGTGCGGGCTTCGCTGCCTGAGTTACACGTCTACGGTTACGACGCGCGCGTGCCGGATTCGGTTCACGAGGCAGTTCGGGAGGCATCCGACGCAGAGATTTCTGACGTGCGTTGCAACGGAGGCGCGATGGGCTACACGCTGCTGGCACTGACGGTCGGATTGGTCGCGTATTGGCGTGCATCGAGCTTCGAGGAGGCACTGAGCCTTATCGTCGAAGCAGGCGGCGATACGGATACGAACGGCGCCGTCGCCGGTGCGCTGCTCGGCGCGCGGTTCGGGCTTGAAGCGATTCCGCGGCGGTGGCGTGACCGTATCGCCGAAATCCGTGCGGGACGCACACCGATGGAATCGTTCGCGGATCGACTGTTGGCCGCGAGCGCGAACTGAAGTTGCCCCGGTTTCGTGGACACCTATCCTCTTGGGGGGGAGAAGGAGTATCCGCGATGCCGAAGACGAGACCACCGTACGCGGCGGAGTTCCGGCAACAGATGGTCGACCTGGTTCGGTCCGGACGTGCGCCGGAGGATCTGGCTCGCGAGTTCGAGCCGTCGTCCCAGGCGATCCGAACCTGGGTCGCGCAGGTGGGCCGCGATGCGGGCGAGCGCAGCGACGGGCTGCGCACGGAGGAGCGTGAAGAGCTTCGCCGGCTGCGCCGGGAGAACCGGCGCCTGCGCGAAGAGCGAGAGATATTGGCAAAGGCAACGGCCTGGTTCGCGCGGGAGGCCCGACCCGGGAGACCTACCGGGTCATGAGCGCGAATCAGGCTCGTTTCCGTGTCGCCACGATGGCCCGGGTGCTCGGTGTCTCCCCGAGCGGGTACTACGCGTGGCGTCGTCGTCCTCCGTCGGCTCGGGCACGGGCCGATGCCGAGCTCCGGGCTCGCGTCCAGGCGATTCACGGCCGGAGTCGAGGGACGTATGGTGCTCCTCGGATTCACGCCGAGAACGAGGCGGTCAGCGGCTGCCCGTCGGCGCCGTAGGCGACCTCCTCAATCATCGCTTGCCCCGACGGCAGGCCTCACACCGGACGCCGAGACTCCCGTGCGAGCGCAACCGGATCGCCCGGACCACCACAGCAATACCCTCCGCGTACTCGCACTCGTCGGCCACGGTGAGCGACCCGTAGAGCCGCCCGTCGAGGATAGCGTCGAGGACGGCGACCGCCTGGTCGCTCGTCGCCGCGTGGTCGTCGTGGCCGAGATCGATCCCGGCCGTCCGGAACCATGCCGCCGGCCACACGCCCTCGAGGAGCGGCGGCAGCGTGCCCAGCCCGAGGCCAACGGACGCGGCCATGCTGACGGCCTCGTCGTCGAGCTGCGGCCGCCTGTTGTCGGCAGCTCGACTAGGTCGGGGCGTGGTAGTCTTCCATTTGTCTGTGCGTTGCACATTGCCGCCGTTTCCGAGTGTTGTGGGCTAATGATCGTACCAATATTTCCACCCCTGAATGGAGAATGCGCTGAACGGTTTCGTGCGTTTGCCATGAAGCTCGTGTGCGCCCAGCGTGCGCGCAGCGCGAACGACATGAGTAGCGCCTTGGAGGAAGAGATACGTTGGTGTCGATCGGCGAGGTGTTTCGAAGAAAACGCGTTGGCCTATGAAGCGTGTATCCGGGTTCTGTCCGACCTCGCGCGGCTGCGTTGGCGCATCGTCGAACAAGGCTACGGATTCGCTTTGGAGAATCGCAAGGAAAGGGTACGCGGACGACCAACTGCGGAGATCATGGCCAGCAAGGAAATGCTGCGCCGCGAGCTCCAGCCCGTTGTCGATGAGCAGAAGCGGCACCCCGCTGTTTTGAACTTTATTGCCGGAATGGAAAGAGAAGACCGTTCGGGTCGGCGTAGTGTGCAACTCCTCATGGCGGACGGAGCGGAGCTGGCGGCAAGACTGGCGCCGGCACGCGAGCTTGAAGGCGAAGAAAGGGTGGAGGCCCTGGGCGACGCCATCAAGCCTTATCTTCAGGAAGCGGACAAGAGTGTGGATCCGACGACAGGACGTCGGCTTCGCGAGATCTGGCGCTATTTTCGATACAGCTGGTCGATCCCTCAGGTGCCCACGCCGGGACGGCAGCTCCTTTACCTCGTGCGAGACGGCGCGCATCCGGCGCATCCCGTCATCGGTATCGCCGCGCTGAACAATTGTCCTCTCGAAATGGGCGAGAAGCGCGAGAAATACATCGGCTGGCACTTCGCGGCAATCGTCGAACGGTTCGTCGGCGCCGCCGGAAGGGGCAAGGCGGCGCTGGAAGAGGAAGTGCAATGGCTGGAACGGCAGCTCGAGACGTCGCTTGCGGAGATCGACTGGACCAATCTTGTAACGGCGGAAGAAGTCGAATCTCCCGATGATGCGGTGGTCCGTCGGCTCGCACTGCGCAGTCAGGAGTTCTCGAAGTTGCGCGAGATGCTGCTCAGGGAGGTCGCCGGGTCCACGCAGGATCAATTCGAGGCCGATCTCTGGGACGATGCAGCGGCACCTCCGGTCGATGACGACATCCTCAAGTTTGAGCCCAAGGCGTCCGTCGACGCGCGCATGCATGTCGCCCGCAAGCAGCTCGTGGCCAGGAAGCGGGCTTCCGCATTGTCGCGTCTGCTGTCAGCCCGGCTCGTCATCGCCGAGCACCGGAGCGAGCTCACCGACCCTGACCGGGCGTCTGCGGCGCTTGGGAAAGACAAGGTAAGAGGCGCCGTAAATGTCGTGGTGGAGGCGCTAAAGGGCGACGGGCCGGCACCAATCTGCTTGAGATCACGACCTGCGGTGCGATCGCGCCGTACAATCGAATTCTTGGCGGCAAGCTGGTCGCCCTGCTGATGCTCAGCCCGCAGGTCAGCGCCGACTACCGACGCCGATATGCAAGTCCGTCCATCATCTCATCGCAGATGAAGAATCGCCCGGTAATACGCGATAACGCGCTCGTCTATCTTGGCACGACCAGCCTCTACGTGCACGGCTCCAGCCAGTACAACCGGTTGCAGTTGCCTGCCGGCACGATCGCCCCGGATCAGGAAAGCATCCGTTACAACGCGATCGGCCAGACTTCGGGCTTCGGGACGATTCAATTCTCGCCGGATACGAGCAGGGCGATCGACGCCTATCTCGCTCATGAACGCGATTTCAAGGAGGTGAACAGCGTCTTCGGGGAAGGGACGAGTCCGAAGCTCCGCAAGCTGAAGATGGGGCTGCGCAGGCTGCGGTTCGATCCCGACAGGCTGATCCAGCATCGACATCACCGCCTGATTTACGGCGCCCCGCTGTTTCCGAAGGCGCGGGATTGGTTGCAGGAGCGCGTCGCGGAACTCCCAGACTATGTCGCGGCGCCGGACGGGCACGAGGACGCCACGGAACGCATCGCGGCGTATTGGCGCCGGCGCTGGCTCGCGAGCCGGCTTCGTCATCAGTCAAGCATGGCCGCCTTGCCGCGGGAGGTTTTCGTGCCCCTGGGCGAGGCCGGAGAGCGGGTGGCGGGAGAATCGATCGGATGAGTGAGGGGGGAGGCAGCCGGGCAAGAGCCAGTGGCGCACAGGACCGCACTCGGTTGTGGCGCACGCTTGCCGCGGCAGGCAGGGAAGCGATCGCGGAAGCGTTGACCGAAGAAGATTTCGAGCGACTGCATATCGAAAGCGATATCGAACGGTTTCTCGGCGAGCAGGTGCGGGCGGGCAGGAGCGTCGTCGTGACCGGGAATGCCGGCGATGGAAAGACGCATCTGCTGCGGCGCGTGAAGCAAGATCTTGAAAGCGCCGGCGCTGTCGTGGTCGAGGATGCGACCGCCGAGATGCGGGGCGGCGATCCGGGTCCGATCCTGGAGAAGTGGCGCGAGGCCAGTGAAGGCGGGCAGCCATTTTGCCTCGCCGCGAACGAATATCCGCTTTACCAGTTGCGAATGGCCGATGTGTCGGCCCCGCACCTGGTGGAAGTCGGGCGGCAATGTCAGGACCGTCTCGCTTACGGGGATGATGAGAACTCCGGGTGCGCCAGCAACGTGGTGGTGATCGATCTCAGTCTTCGGAACCCGCTTGGCGACGAATTCTTCGATTCCATGCTGGACAGATTGCTCGACGACGACGAACTGAAGACGGCCCGGGCCAGTCCGGCGGAGGCTGTTGTGCGAGGGAATGCCGAACGTCTCGCCCATCCCCAGGTGCGCGCGCGGCTGAGAGCGCTTGCCGAGCGCATGGTCGCGCTCGGCAAGCGGGCGACGGTGCGGGAGCTGTGTTCGGGAAGGGGGAATGGTGTTCGGGATTCTCTTCGCACGAATGGTGTTCGGGAAGGGGGAACGCGGCGACTATCAACGGACGGATTGGTATTCGGAGGCGTTGTTCGAACGGGACGACCGCTTCGACTTAACGGAGGCCCTGCAGGCGGTCGATCCTGCGGGCTGCAGCCATCCGGTATGGGACGCTGCGCTTGATGCCCGCGCGCCCGAGGTGCGCGGCGGGTGGGTGCTGCGGGCGCCGGTGCCGGCGCCGCATCCGACGCTTGACTGGGAGGATTTCGCTGCGCTCAAGCGCCGGTTCTATTTCGAGCACGAGAAGGGCGAGGAGGTGTTTGACCTGGACGACGCGGATGCGAAGGAGTTCGAGGATCTCCTGCAGGGCAGAAAGGGATCGGGTCGGACGCTAGTGGCGAATCTGGTCGATGCCATCAACGCGGCATACTGCCCGCTACGCTTCGATTCGCGCGACCAGCACCTGTACCTGTGGAACGGTCATCGATTTCACGAGCAGCCGTCGCGGTCCTTCGTCGCCGCCGAACGCGTGGCGACGGATGATTTGGTCACCGAGGTGCCTCGACTGCCGGCGCGGCTGGAGGGATGCTTCGACTATCGTCCGGACCACATCGCATTGACGGCCCGCGGGCTCTCCGGAACGCCGCGGTTGAGGATCGATTTCCCGCTTTGGCGGACACTGTGCCGCCTGGCGCGTGGCCTGCCACGGAAGCTGATTCCGGAGCGGGACATTCACCGCCTGGACGCCTTCCTCCAGAAGCTCGGGGCGGGCACAGTCGGCGAGCGCGACTCCGTCTGGTCGGTCCACCTCGAAAACCTGGAGCTCATTCAGGTCAACCTCAGCGCGGACAGAAGCCGCTTCGAGCGGGTACGCCGCTATGGCTAAGGCACGGCGAACTGGCGCGCAGAGGAAGGCGGATACGGACGCGGTGCGCCGCGTGCACGGCGCCGTCCTCGGCTATCAGCCCTTCCGCATGAAGCCCGTTCATTTCGCCACGAGTTTTCTTCTGGCGTTGACCGGCCGCTACTACCGGCTCGAATACCTGAACAAGGCGTCGGTTCCGAAGACGGCGCCGAAGGACGGTCCGAGAGTCCGCGATGAGTATCCCTCCGACCGGCTTCATCCGTTGCTGGTCGACCGCGGCACATTGGATCCGTCGGTCGACCTGGAGGCGTTCCGCACGCTGCGTGCGCACCTGAACGCCGCATACAACTAATGACGGGTCGGCGCTGTCCGCCGTTTACACTCCCTATTCGACGTTCGGCGCGGACTACAGCGCCCCTTCGACCCGCTACATCTCGGACCGGTCGAAGAATCATGGGTACTCAGGAAGCTTCGTCCTGTCGGTCCTGGAAGCGACCGCCGAGGGAAGAGAGACGCTCGAGAGAATCAGGAGACTGCTGGAGCTTCCGCCGCCGCCCCTGGCCGCGTTCGGCGAGCCGCTGCTCGACGACGTGGCCGAAGAATGGTGCGATAAACACGACGAGCTCTACGGAGAAATCGCCCCGGAGCGGCTGGCGCGGATCGGGTCGGGAATGGACGACTGCACGATTGCGGTCGGCCGGCTTGCGGCGAATCTCGAGCGGCTGCAGTCCAACTATTCGATGCGCTACGTGGTGCTCGGGCTCTGTTGCTGGCTGTTCGCCTACATGTTGCGTCAGGGAAACGACTCATCGCTTCTGCTTGTCGATGCACTGCAGGGCAGCAATCCGAGGATGCGCGCACAGAGCCGTGCGAGCTATGCCCGGGCGCTGGATCTCTTCTCGTCCAGCTACGATCGGGCATTCGAGGACGACAATGGGTCGGGCATCCCGGAGAACGACTGGAACGTGTTCGCCGGTTCCGCCGAAGCGCGGCAGATCCTGGACGATCACTTTCGGGACCTGGGCGTGCGGATCGGCATCGTGCAGCCCCGCTCGGCGGTCGCGACGCACAAGCATGTCGAGTTGCAGGCGGACACGCTTCGGGTCCTCGCCTACAGCCTCCTCGAGAGGGATCGAGTGTTGACGCTGCCGGAATTTGCGGCGCAGCTCAGAAAGACGTGGTCGATCGTGGTCGGGGCCGAAGCCGCGGACGGCGATGTTCTGCGCGCAAACCGGTTCGGGCCTCTCGATCAGGATGAAGACCTGCTTCCGAACGCGACTGCCTTTCAGGCACTGCTTGTCAGGCTGGGGCTGGCGGTAGAACCGTCCGACGGTCTGACGCTGGTAGCGATCGATGCAGAGGAGCTGATCTGAGATGCCGCGCACGGCTGCATCGCTGGTCAGCGAGGCCCTGGCGGCCTGGTTACTCTCGAGCCTGGACGACGAGAACGACTTCGCGCGCGAGGGGCTTCCGGAGTTCGATATTCCGTGCCTGCTGCAAGCGCTGTTGGCGGGAGGTCTGCCGGCCGGAGGATTCTCGTTGGCGCTGGTGGGGTTCGACACGACGGAAGCGGAGCTGCGTGCGATAGCGGAAGCAAATGGGCTCGGCGAGCTGGCTGGCCTGACGCTCGATCTTCACGTCGCAACCGGGTGGCGTAACGATCGCGAACGGCACCCGAGGATCATCGCGCTGGCGCGCGGATACAATCCGAGCGTCCACGGTCTGCGCTTCTTCTCTCGCGCCTCGTCCGGAGAGCTTGCGGCCATTCTGCTGGGTTGGGCGGAAAACGCGTCCGAGTTCACGGCGACGCCGCAGCATCGAGTGCTGCTCGAGACGCTGCGCGAGGCGCGGGGGCTGAGGTCGATCCGGTCCCTGGACGGCGTCGCGGCCTTTCTCGCCGAATGGAGCGAGGCCGGCGACGGGGCGATAGGCAGGCCGCGCGACGTTCTTCCCGCCCTTGGACTGCTCCGCGACCCGCGATTGTTCGAGGCGGACGATCTGGCAAAGCGGCTCGAACACAATCTGCGGGTCGGCGAGCGCGTCACGGTCATGTCGCCGGGGGATATCAGGCAGCGGCGTGAGCGCGCGACCCGCTACAGCAACGCGGCGACGGCGGAATGGGTGAGCGGGGCGCTCGACCGGCTGGAGGCCCATCGGCGCGGTCGGCCCGATGCCGGTCTGACCCTGGAGGATGCAGAGCAAGTCGTAACCCTGCCCCCCGACAGGCCGGACCCTCCCCGCCCGGAGCCGGACGATCCGGACGTTGACGACCAACCCGATGACGGGGGTGATGACACTGAGGAGGAGGACGAACCCGGTCTGCGCGAGATGGCGGTGGATGCACTGCTCGAGGGACGAGAGGAAGACCTTGCCACGATCGGCGAGGCGCTCGAGGAGGCGTGGGATGAGTTCGATCAGAACGGAGATCGGCTGGCGTCCAATCAGGAGACGAGCCAGGGCGTCGCCAGGCTCGACGAACAGGTCGACCCCAAGGTCATCGACTGGGTTACGGACTTTTGCGACACGGACCGCTTCGGCGGGTTCATGGAGGCCGACGTTGCCGACCTGCCGCAAGCGTTGGCGCGTCATACCGAGTTCGATCCCGTATTCCTGAACCCGGATGCAGTCTGGAAACACAACGGGGTCTCGTGCTCGATCGAGGCGCTGCTGGAAGCGTGGGATGGGGTGGACGCGGTTGTCGAAGCCTGCCAACGCCCGATTGCCGCGATGTGGCGCGACTTCGTCGCTGCGCGGGCAGCGCTCGCGGACGTTGTGAGGCCGCTTCTCATCCATCCGCGAGAGTGGCTCGACACGCATCCCGAAACGCGCGCGAACTGCGCCCGCTATCTTGCGGTGGCGACCGAGCTCTACGGAGCCGTCCAGCAGAATTACCGCGCCGTCTGGGACCAGTCGCGCGAGTGGGCGCAGGCGACGCTGGACGCGATCCTGGCGCTCGATCTGGTACAGGTCCGCATGGCGGGTCCGGACGGCGGGGTCAGCGCCAAGGCGGTGATGCTGCCACTGCATCCCCTGCATCTGTGGCGGTATCAGCGCTTCGGGGAAATCCTCCGCGATATCTCGCATGCCGGGCCGCTGTCCGAGAGCGACAGAAAGGTCGTGATCGAGGAGTTGCGCCGGCCGGAACGTTTTCTCAGCGTCATCAGGACCGGCGCCACGCCGGAAGGCCGGGGGCTCAACCAGCTGCTGCCGGTCGCAAACACCATTTGCGGTCTTGCGACGTTCGAGAACCTGCATAACGCCGTGAGCAGCGCTGACGGCATGGAGACGCTGGTTCGCGCTCTCGATCACTTTGTGATGCTCTATCCCAACCATCCGCGGCCGCTTCGGTTGACGCTCGTCAACCCGCCCGAACCGGCGCGGCTGCTGGAACGGCTGACAAAGTTCCTGAACGAGCGGCGAAACACGCCCCGGCGCCTTCCGGCGCTCGATGTGACGATCGTCGCTACAGCGGGCCACAGAGACCGGCTGATCGCGGCATCGACGCTCGAAGGCAGGGCACAGGACCTGGTCTACGAGAAGGTTTCCGCCGGGAGGCTCGAGCTGCGCGTCGCGCGCGATACCCGTGACAACCTCGGTCGACTGGTGCGAGAGGAGCTCTCGAAACGGCCGCAGCACCTAATTGCGATCTTCGATGAATCCGCGATCTCGGTCCGGCGTCGGCGTGTCGAGCGCCTGCTTCCGATGAGTCCGTTCTGCGTGCGCAACGAGATCGTCGTTGATCGCATGCTGGGCGATATCAGCCTGAGCCCGCACCCGGGCGAACCGCCCTTTTCCGATTTCGTGATGATGATTCACGAGTTCGAGCAGGAGCAGCGCGACAGCACGATGATTGCTTCCGCGGACGCCGATCACCTGCGCTCGACGATCGACAGCCTGCTGCTTGGAGATCGACCGCCGGCGCACTGGGTATTGCTCGCGGACCGTGCCTTGCCGCCGGAAAGCGGCATGAAGTCGATCCGGCTTCTGCAGCGCAAGGAAGGGCATCGCCAGGTGCTGTTGAGCGCGGCGAACTACGGTCGGTTGGCGACCCTGATGCATGCCGCGTTCAGTAGCTGCAATCTGACGATCACCGACGAGGACCTGGGCCAGGTCCTGCGGCAGGGCGCGAACCTGGTCGGTGCAGGACTGCTCGACATGATCAAGAAGCAGTCCGGACTGCCGGACAATGCGTCGGTGCTTGGGTTCGTCGGCATGCTGCTCGCTGCGCGCCAGGTGCGAAGCGAGGATCTCGATGCGCTGGTGGCCTCGGTAGACGGCACGATCGCGCGCCTCTGGCTGAAGCTGGGACCGGCGGGTGGCGGCAAGCGCTGCGACCTGATCGCGGTTCGCCGAGCGGGAGACGGCTCGTTCCGGTTGACCTGTATTGAAGTTAAGACAACGGGAGACGCGGCGTTGCCTGACGAGGCCGCGCTGGTCGACCACGCGGCCGATCAGATCGAGCAGACGGCAGTGGTGTTGGCGAGCGCGGTCAGTGGCGCCGGAACCTTTGCGGCGCCGCGGTCGGAGATGTTGAAGGAGGTTCTGGTCAGGGCGGCATCGAACCGGTGGGGTGCGGAGCAGGACGATGTTGCGCAGCGCAAGATCTGGGGGCCGCTGCTCAAGGACCTGTTCGGCGACAGTCCTGAACCGCCGGTCGTGCGGGTGGATGGCGAGATCGTTATCGTGAAGCTTCGGTCGACCGAGCGGGAGCGGGTGACGCCGCTCCGGGGGAGAAAGATCCCGATCTCGGTCAGGACAATTACCGAAAAGGCGGCCGAGGAACTGTTCGGCAACGGTTTCGTGACGAAGGCAGCGCCGGAAAGCGCCGGTTCGGATGGAGAGGATGAGGAGTCGCACGAGTCGCGTGACGAACACCCGACCTCACCGGGGGAAGGGACCGCATCTCCAGCCGACGATGTTTCCGGAACGGAGCCCGGTCCGCCCCGCGGCGGGACAGGCGAGCGAGCGGCAGACGTGCGAAGCGGAGAAGAAGCACCGCCATCGTCGGGCGATACAGGGGCCGGTACGGACCGTTTGAAGGGGACCGACGCAGGTGACGGGTCAACGGCAGTCGACCGCGCGAGCGAAGCGGATGCCGAAGAAAGGACTGGCGCGGGACCGATCTGGCCGCCGCAGGTGAACGCGCTGGGAATGATCGGCCAGTACGAGATCGCCCAGGAACTGCAGAATCAAGCGCGGAAGGCCAAAGGCTGGGGCGAGAGGTTCCTCGACAAGCTGTTCGTGGGGCCCGCCGGTGTCGGCAAGACGACGCTGGCTCGGCGAGTTGCCGAGCAATTGCTTGGACTGGAACCGATCGTATTCAACGGGGCCGATCTTCGCCGGCCGGAGATGATCGTCGATCGCCTCGTGGAGCTCGGCAAGCTGCCGGCGGACCCGGCGGGCGCCGTCGACGTTGCCCCATGTCTGATCTTTATCGACGAGGTGCATGCCCTCGCCAGTCAGGTGTCAACGGTGTTGCTCAGCGCTCTGGACGAGCGGCGCAACACGACGATCGGCAACGTCGTGTGCAATTTTGACGACGTCGTGTTTCTTCTTGCAACGACAGACCCGGGTAAGCTTTCGGGTCTTCATTTAGCGGGTTCCGGGGCAGGTGTCAAAGTTTTGACTTGTACAAATTTCGGAACTGTGGCATAACCTTGGCGTGAAGGTCGGGGACCGCAATTCGCACGAGAACCTGCAGGCCGAGGTCGAACGGCTCCGCACGGAGTTGACGCGGCGCGAGCGCGACACCAAGAACCAGCAACGCGAGAACGGTCGCCAGCAGCGTCAGATCGACGGCCTGCAAGGCCAGATCGAGCGTCAGAAGCGGGAGATCGAGCAACTGAGGGGGCAGTTGGCCGCCGCGCGCCGGGCGGGGTTCCGACAAGCCGCCCCCTTCGCCAAGGACCGACCGCAAGGACGCGGCCGGCGTCCCGGTCGACGGGCTGGTACGCAGTATGGTCGGAAGGCGTGCCGCCCGCGCCCGGCACGGGTTGACCAGACCCTGGAAGCGCCGGTGCCGACGGCGTGTCCCGACTGCGGCGGGTCGGTCGAAGTGACCCACGTGGCGTCGCAGTATCAGGAAGAAATCCCCGAAGTGCGCCCGGTCGTGCGCCGCTTCGACATCGAAGTGGGCCGCTGCTCACAGTGTCGGCGGCGCGTGCAGGGCCGCCACGCGCTGCAGACCTCGGATGCGCTGGGAGCGGCCGGCGCGCAGCTCGGCCCCGGCGTCGTCGCGCTGGTCGTCGAGTTGCACACGGAGATGGGCGTACCGCTGGCGAAGGTCGCCCATGTGCTGCGGACCACGTTCGGCTTACACGTGACACCGGGCGGCCTCGCCCACCTGCTGCACCGCACGGCCCGCGACGCCGCGCCGACCTACACGGCGCTGTGCGAGCAGGTCCGCAACTCGCCCACGGTCACACCGGATGAAACCGGGTGGCGCGTCGGTGCCATCAGCCACTGGCTGTGGGCCTTCGTCACCCCGGAGACGACGGTCTACGCCATTTGCCCCGGCCGCGGGTTCGACGATGCCACCACGGTTCTGGGGGCCGACTTCGCCGGGGTGCTCGTGCGCGACGGGTGGGTGTCGTATCGTTGCTACCGAGCCGCGCTGCACCAATCCTGTCTGAATCACCTGCTCCGACGATGCAAGGAACTGCAGGAAGATCATCCGGACAGTCTCTGGGCCGGGCAGGTGCAAGCGGTCTTGCAGACGGGCCTTGCCGTGCGTGACCGCTGCACCGCCGGCGAGCTGAGCGAGCACGGTCTGGCATCGATCCGCGGCCGACTCGTAGCCCGGCTCGGTCGGCTCATTGACGCACCGCCACCGCTGGACGACGCCGAGCGCTTTGCCCGGCATCTGGCCACCGAATTCGCTGCCGTGTTTCTCTTCTTGTGGGACCTGTCGATCGACGCCACCAACTGGCGCGCCGAACAGGCCATCCGTCCCGCCGTCGTTATCCGAAAGGACGCTATATGTCAAGAAAGGGTGTGAACACCGCCGCGAGCGGAGTTGGATCTGAAGTGGAGCGGACAGAAAGCTCATGGAAGACGGCGGGGCATCTCCCGCGGTAGGACGAGGGTTGGGGACCCGGATCGCCGATGCCGACTCGCGTCGTCACCGGCTTTCGTCCAGAGACGCCACCGGAGCCCATCGTAGCCTCTGCTCCCGCCGAGTCAAGGCGCTGCGCGCGCCTCCTCCGCCCCTGCAGCGGCGCTCCCGCCGAGTCAACTGCGCTCCGGTCCTTCGGATGACTCGGCGCTCGCGCCGGCTTCAGAGCTGGTTGTGGCCGGACGGATTCGTCCGGCCACTGAAAACACTGGCCGGATGACCGAGAGGTTCTCTACGTGCGGCCGAGCAGCGGGGCGCGACATCGTCCAGGCCCCCGCCCAGCGGCGGATGACGGACCGCTGACGCGGGAACGGCATCGACTCGCCTGCGGCTCGCCCTCCCGGGCCCCCGGTCGTAGACCGGGGGAAGTAACGTTGGGGTTCACTGACCGGTGTCCGGCACCGGACGGCGACAGCGACCGGCGGCGCACGACACGCTCCGGATCGGGTCGGAGTCCCGGTTCGGCAAGGCCAGCGTACGGTCAGATCGGAACCGGCCGAAATAGTCGTCGCCAAGCCAAAGGCATTGACCCCGAACACACCAAAGAGCGCGACCACGTCAGGCAGCCTTGGCGCAGGTCGCACCGGGTTGGTGGTCTTCGATCAGCGCGTGGTAGATTTCCCGGGCAACGAAGCGTTTCAGGCAGCGGATGATGTCTTTCTTCGACAAGCCCTCGGCGGTGCGTCGTCGGACGTAGTCGAGGGTCGGCTGGTGCCAGCGCATGCGGATGATCACGATCCGGTAGAGCGCCGCGTTGGCTTGGCGGTGGCCGCCGCGGAAGAGCCGATGCCGGTTCGTGACCCCGGATGAGGCGGGAATCGGACAGGCGCCACATAGTTTCGCGAACGCGGCTTCGGAACGGATCCGGGTGGGGTTGTCGCCGGCAACGATCAGCATCTCGGCCGCCGAGTTGATCCCGAACGCCTCACGCAGGGTCGGCGCTGCCGCCCTGGTGAGGATGTCGAGCAACTCGTCGTGCCGGTCGATCTCGGCCGAAAGTGTGCGCCAGCGGGTCGCGAGCGCCCGTAGGGCATGCTTCACCGAGGCAGTCGGGTCGACGATGTCTCCTGGTCTGAGGGTCGCGCAGCGGTCGATGAGCCGTTGGTCGGTGAGCGGCTCGAGTGCTTCGCGGACCCGACTCGGTGCGACGAGCAGCGTCTTGAGCGTGGTCATCGCGGTAGTGCGGGCCTTGACGGCCGTATCGCGGGCGATCTTGATCTGGCGGACCATTTCTGCCGCGCCGTCCGCAGCTTTCGGCATGGCGGTCGCGACACCGGCGAGCACCGACCGCGCCGCAGCCTCGGCATCGAGCGTGTCACTCTTGCCGTTGTTGCGCCGCTTGCGCGGTCGCAACGGTTGACCTCGACGACGTGGAGCCCCTGTCGGCGCACGGAGCGCGCGAGGCCCGCCGTAGGAACCGGTACCTTCAATCCCGAAGGTTTCGAGGTCACCGAGCGTGCGTGCCCACGCCACCAGGTCGGCATAGCCGGCCCCGTTCGCCGGCACCCGGAACGTCGCGAGCCGGGCGCCCAAGTCATTGATCGCTACCGCGACATGCTCGTGCTTGTGGGTGTCGACGCCGACGATCACCTTGACCGACGGATCGTCACGCGCGATGCTGTTCGACATGTTGCTGGCCCCCTTTCCGCTGGCGACGCCGTCTGGTCGGGCGGGCGGACAGGACTGTGACGGGACTTTCAAGCCAGGCCCCTATTCGGTCACTGCCCTCCCGGCCAGGCAACATCTGGATCGTGCTGCCCGGCCGGGCCGACAGATCCTTACCAGGACACGAAGTCGGTCTGCGGCGGAGTCAGAACCGGCCGGGCAGCAGCACGATCATGCTCACAGTCTGCGGTGGCAACCGCACCCGCCACGGCGCCGACACCCAGCAGGTGCTCGCCAGCGTCGTGCGCACCGCCCGCCAACGCGACCTCGATCTACCTCCGCTGATCGCCACGATGTTGCGCGCCACCGGTCCCGTCGCCCCCGACGCCTTCGGGCTCCCCCCGCCGCCCGCCTGAGGGTGGGCGAGCATCGCTCCCTCGCGAGACGTGAAGATCGGCAACCCCGAGACGGTCGCTTCAACTGCGACCGACCCAGGCAGGTATCGTCACGCGCAGGGGTGAAGCACCAATAGAACCGATGCAGCTCACAGCTCCGTTGCCGTTCGGAACTTCAAGAGTCCCCAACCCATTTCTGCTATTTATGCCCGTATTTGTTGAGGAATCACCCGCTAAACGAATACGCTTTCGGAAGCGTTTCAGAGCCGGCCGGACAAGACGATCCTGCGGTCGTACACGCTCGAGGAGATGGCCGGGATCGTATGGCTCCGTTCCGTGGAAAAGCTCGGCCAGTCTGGTCTCAGTCGCGAGACCTGCATCGAGATTTCGGGGCGAATGCAGTGCAGTCCGCGACCGAGCGTCAACATCCTTGAGCCACTCGTGGCGAGCTTCTACGGCACGGCGGAGCACAGGCTGGGGCGCGTGCCGACTAGGGAAGAAGTGGCGGACCTGATGAACGTGACCTCCGTGGCGCGGTGGTTTGAAGACACCCAAGGTATCGACCGCAACGGCCTTACCTCGGAACATGTCGAATATCTCAAGCTGCTGAGAACACGAGGCGCCTCGGCGGAAGAGGAAATTCGCCGGGCGCTCGGGATTTCGAACAGGGCGGACTTCGTGATCGTGTCGGAATATCTGACCCGTCTCAACCTGATCCGCGTCGGCCCGGGCGGACGGAGCCTCACCTCTGAGGGCAGGCGTTATCTCACCGCCTCCTCCGCGCCTGACCTGCGAGACAGGATTTCACGCCGTATCAACTGAGATTGTTCGGAACGGTGCATTGCCCACCGATCGGCGTGGTAGCCGCGTTCTTGGTCTGCGAGACGCGTAGCGTCGCCGAAGGTCGTGCACCCGAACGTCATCGAGATCGGCATCCTTTTGGATCCGCTGCCAGTACGTCAAAAGGCTGGTCAGGCGACCGCTCGACTTGTTGGTGATGGCGTACGGGACACCCTCGATCTGCTCAATGTCGTGGAGCCCTCGGTGGGCACCTCGAAGGTCTCCCAGGGCGTTCGCCCACGGCAAACCTGGCCGAACGCCGGCTGCTCGAACGCGAGGCAGACAAACGCCTCTTCGATCTCCGGCGCTGTCCGATTCCGCAGATTCGGCTTCCGGCGGGACTTCTCGATCAGGGCCTCCACGCCGCCCTCGTCGACGGCTTGCCGCTACCGGTAGAACGTGCCCCGCGAGTAGGGGATTGTCCCGTGCGTTGTTGAACTTCGCGAGTGGCAGCTCCCTTTCCCTCTACGAGGTCGTCCGTGTTACGCCACGTCAGCAACCAAGCAGTCGGGCGGGGCAGTGCGTCCAACGCGAGACCAAGTGCCGTCGGTCAGCTGCGAAGTCTCGTCGACGACCGGCCGTCGAGGAGCACCACGGTCAAGTCGATCGCGTCCGCGCTCGGACTGGGGCTCTACCGCGCGCGCCGCTCCGGCAGCTCCGCCCGTGCCGCTCAGGACGCCACGAAAAAACCGAGTCGGGGTGCAGCTTCACAAAGTCGACCCAGGGCGAAGGGCTCGCACACTCAAGGGTTCGCGTTCACATCGAAAAGAGTCGGCCCGTCGCGGCCTTGCGCTTCTCGGGCTGGATCTTCGGGTAGAAGACCCCGATCACTACCCAGGCCTTCGGATAGGCGAGGATGGTCCCCACGAAGAAATGGGTGTCCTTGTCCGGTCCGCACAGGTCGCCCAAGAACTTCTCTTTGACCCCGTCCGCCGCATCCCCGTGAGAAAGCCCCTTGCCCACAAGCCGCCAGAAGAGCGCCCCAACCTCCCAGTCCTCGATCATCATCCGATGCTGCTTGCACCGCGGATCATCGCACTCGAAGTGATAGCGGAACTTGAACGGTACCTTGCGCGGCGGCTCCATGCTGACCGTCCGGTTCTCCCACAGCCTCGCTTGCTGAAGCGCCGCCTTGAAGCCCGGCTTCCAGTCAGGATCATCGGCGGAAATCACCAGATCGTGGACCTTCTTGGGCTTGAAAATGCCCAGAGACGTCCGGTCGGCCTGCTGCTGATCGTGCAGTTCCTCCATGGAGCGCGCCTTCTTCGCCAGGGCATAGCGAGCGCGCTCGACCCAGTTCCCCCGGTTGGTTCCAATGGGCTCACCGATAATCTGGATTGTGTCGGAGTCGGGACGGTAGCTCTCCCTGCGCACGTCATGGCCCCGGTGCTTCTCCGCCATGACCTCGATCCACTGGTACTTCTTGTACTGCCGGCTGAAGGGCAAGTCGCGGAAGTTGATCGGGTACAAACGGACGAAGTCTCCGCTCTCTGTCACGCCGGCCGTGCAGACCAACTCGTCGTACTTCGCCGACGGGATCGGATAGGTCTTCACGGTGATGAGCACCTTGAGCTTCTCTTTTCCGCGCGTGTTGGCCCTCATAGGTGAACCACCTCCAGGCCGGTCTCACGCGCCACGGCCTCTGCCAGGGGAGTTCGGTGGCAGCACCGGACATCCTTCTCCACGCAGACGAGTACTGACGGCTGCCGCCGCATGAGGCGACCTACGTCCTGCACTTCGGCCGCACGTTCAGGCAGCATCGCCTCCTCGTATCGCTTGAGCAGACGTTGGTAGGATGTGAAGCCCCTCAAGCCGGCGCGCGCGGTGCCCGGAATCCCCAACGTCGGCACGTGGCGATACTGAATCCCCAGCTTCTTGCAGAACTCAGCCAGGCGCAGCCCGGAGAATCCGTACTTACGGGACACCGGGTTCGCTCGGACGTCGACGACTACGTGGATGCCCCGCTTGAGGAGATCATTGAAGAAGGCATCCACGGACCGCCCTTCGTAGCCGGTCGTGTAGACGGCGGGGCGAGCTTTCTTGGGCCGTTGGACCGACACAATGTCCCGCTCGGGCAGCGTGCTGTTGAGGGCGAACCACGGATACCTGCTGTAGATCTCTCGGATCAGCGCCTCCTGCTTCATCCGCCCATAGCGCGTGAGGACGTCCGCTACCGCAGACCGGATGGACGCAGGAAGCCCTTCGACCTGCTTCTCCGCCAACTCGAGGGTACGCTCGCAGAGTGCGATGGGTTCTTCTTCGGTCGTCACGTACCCGTTCTGCCGGAGGCTCCCAAGGTCCCAGTAGAGGGTGAACGAGAACGGGCCGAAGTTATAAGGAACGAAGTTGTAGAAGCTTCGGTCACTCTCCAGGTCGGTTTCCTGCCGGAGGAGGAAGACGAGCTTCACGAAGACCGTCGACGAGAGCGGCCTGCCGACCTGCGTCAGAAGGCTCAAGATTATTTTCTGCCGTGTCAGCACAGGTGTACTACAACCAGGCCGCGCGCCGGTGCCGTCAGCCCGCCATCCTCCCCAAGGACGATCAGGATATCAGAGACCGCCGCCGGCATCGCGCTTACGCCCTCGCTCGAATGGCGGCGCGACTCACTTGAGGCGGGCGACACCTGCAACTGGACGTTGTGCGAAAGACGCCTAATCCGGGTGTTGAGGCGGGGCCTACGCGAGCGCCCGCATGGCCGCGCGGAAGCTGCCGCCGAGCCGGACGTCCCGGCGCTCGCGCTCCGGCAGCACGACCGACGGCGGCGCCACCTCCCACAACCTTTCGGCGGGTAGCGCCCACGATGCCCGCGGAAGATCCGGCAGCACAATCAGGACGCCCGCCGGCAGCACCGGGCCGGCGTCGGCCAGACGCGGGTTGGCGGCCAGCACGGCCGGCACCGCGTCCTCGCGCCCGTAGCGGCGCCAGCAGATCTCGTCAAGGACGTCCTCGTCAGCCGTGAAGTAAGCGCCGACCGGCAGCTCCACGCGCAGGATGCCGCGGGCACGGATCGCACCCCGGGTGATGCCCGCCAGACGCGACGAGAACCCGAGGGCGCCACGGGTCGCAATGGCGGCTCGGACGATGCCCGTCAACGGCGCCGAGGAAGCGAGCTTCCCGCTGGTTCGGGTGCTGGCCCGGACCACACCCGCCAAGCGCGCCGCAGCGCCGACCACGCCACGGGTTCGCATCGCGGCACGAGCGACGCCGGCCAGGCGCACCGACAGACCAACGTCGCCGCGGACCCGCACGGCGGCGCGAGCGATGCCGGCGAGCTCGGGCGACTCCCGGCCGACCGCGAAGATGAAGCGCGTGCCGGCAACGATGCCGTCGAGGACGGACACCACGTCAGCGGGAAGGTTGCCGAAGTTGACGTAGCCACCCCCGGCGTCCGCCTCGCTGGTGTGGTCTGCGGCCACGAAGCTGGCTCGGCCGCCAGCGAGCGTTTGGACGATGATCCGGCGGCCAGTCTGGAGGAAGTAGGTCTCGAGCGTGAGGGGTGCGGGATTGTCGTTGTCGTTCAGCCGAATCCGACTGCCGCCGAGCCGCTGGATCCGGCTGATGACGGTCTCGCCCCCTCCGAGCCCGAGCTCGCCGGCGAGCGGGCTGTCGCTGCCGCCGCGGTCTGCGTCTGCATACAGCGTCGGTGCCCCGCTGGCCACGAGCAGCGCGGCTGCGTCGACGACCAGGCCGGTCGTGTCGAGGGCGTCCAGCCCGAGCACGGCGGTGAGGTCGCCGGGGGCCCTGATGTCAGCCCGGGCGATGCCGGCGAACTCGGTGGCTGCAACGCCATCGTCGAGCGTGAGGGTGACAGCGCCATTGGGCGGAGCCAGCACCCAGCCCCGCCATGCCTCACTGTTATCCGGCGTCCAGAAGCACGGCTCCTCTGCATCCAGGAACGTGTTGCCCGCAGCACCCGGCCCCCGAAGTGTGACGCTCGCGCCGTCGGCATCGGCGAACGTCAGCGCGGCGTCGGCGAGTTCGAATGTGTCGGTGAACTCGGGCCCGGCTGTCGTGGGTTCGCCGTCCGCGGTGGCCGCGAGACGGACCCGAATGGATGCCCCCACGATGTCGACGGTACGCAGGTAGGCCACTCCGCCGCCCGCGACGAACGCCGGATCCAGGAGCACGGCCCCCTCCCAGGGCGTGACCTGCCGGTCGAACGGGTCGGCGCCGAGCGCCATGACCTGTCTGGCCACGGCAACCCGGTCGCGCTACTCCGCGAGCGCGAGCTCATAGCCGAACGCGGCCGCCCCAATGGACACGTCCGCGCCGGCCGGGGTGGCCGGGCGGTCCACGTGCCAGAGCAGCTCGGCGCCGGCGTTGCTGGGAACGTCGGTCCAGCACGCCAGCGAGCCGGCAGGCCATCCTGTCCCGGTCGGCTGCGGGAAGTCGATCTGGTCGGTGTTCGCCAGGCGCCGGAACCCGGCCACGGTGGACTTCGTCCAGCCGGCAGCCGCCACAGTCCGGCGCGCGTAGCCGTTCCCGTTCTGCTCGTTCGCGGCCGTCGGCGCCGCGTCGCCGTGGATGGTGATGTAGCGGGTCTGGCCGCCGATCAGCGCGTCGAGCTGCAGATCGGCGGAATGGACAGTCTGTCCGTCTGCCATTGCGTCTTTCCTTTCACGGGGTCCAGGAGCCGGGCTCAATCGCGGTCGCGTCGGCCCAGGACGGAACGAGGTCGGGCTCCGCGCCCTGCGTGATGGCGCGCACGGCGATATCCGTCGCCCCCTCGACGGGAACGCCGGCGCCGCGGTAGTACGTCACGAGCCCTCGCGACAACCTGCCGCCCGCGTCGCGGTGATGGCCCCACCTGGAACCCCCGGACTCGCGCAGCGCGGCCACGACCAGGTCGGTGAACCTCCCGTCGGCGCGCGCCGTGCGCAGTGCGTCCGGGCGCTCCGCGGCGACCCGCTCGACCACGTGCCGCAGGTCCGGCGGTTGGCGGCTCGTCGAGGTCCCGGCGCCGGACGCCGGCGCACCGAACGGCGCCTCGGGCAGGTGCTGCGCCGCGGCGCGCGCCCATGGCTCCGTGACGGCCTCGATCTCGAGGATCGGGGTGCCGGACCGGGCCGGCGATCCCGGCGCACCGGACGCATAGCACACAGTCGGTGCGTGCCTCGTAGAAGCCGGCGATCCCGCCCATCCCGGGCAGCGGCAGCTGGGCGGCGGCAGCGGTCTTCGCGCGGCCTCCGCTCACAGGTGGCGCGCGACGGCGCCGCGTTCGGCCGAGGGGCCGGCCGAGTAGTGGGCCCCCATGCGTACGGTCTTCCAGTTGCCGGCGCGCCTCACGTCGTGCGCCGAGGCACCGCACGCGGCCAGCTCGCTGGCCAGCCCGACGCGGCCCAAGTGGGCAGTCAGGCGGGCCTCGATGCTCGCGCCCCGGGCCGCCGCCGCGACGCGCTCGCTGATGGCCTGCGCCCAGAGGCCGATGACGCGCGCGGCCGGGTCGACCTCGCCGCAGGGCGCTGGCCACGTCGCCCTTGACGAAGCACACGTCGGTCGTCTTGCCGTCGGGGTTCGTCTTGCTGCGGCGGACGGCGACGAGCAGACCGCCCTGCTCGCGCGCGTCGGTCACATCCCGCCACTCGAGCGCCGCGTGTTCCGAGCGGCGCAGCCCGGCCATGAAGAGCAGCCCGGCGATGACGCGGTCGATCCCCGCACGCGCCTCGGCGCGTGCGGGGATCTCGAGACCGCGGCCCGCGCGCGACGGCCGGCCGGCCGTCGCGAAGATGGCTGCCAGGTTCGCGGCCGAGCAGGATGCGGCCTGGCCGCGGCCGCGCTCCGCCGGCGGAAGCCGGCCAGCACGCGCCCGGTGGCCGGGCCGGCCGGAGCGGCTGGCACCAGGGCGGCGTCGGCGGTCGTCTCCGGCATCTCGCGGCAGATCGCATTAGCCGCGATTGGGGTATCCATTTAACCGGAGTCAGGGACGTAGCTGCGGCCACGGATCAAACCCTCGTGCCCGGGCGAGGTTCTCCCGGCTGCTTGAAGTCGCCGACGCCCACAAATGGGTACGCTACCAGGACCTCATCGGCGCCGGAGAACCCCGCCAGCACCCCGCCGGTGCTCGTGCGCCAGCCGAGAGCGTCGCGTGTCGTTCACCGCCCGCCTGCGGCGAACAACCACATGGGGAACTCCGCTTACATGGATACCCCAGAGCCACGATAACGGCATTATCGGGGCTGGTTGGGGTCGGTGACGCGGGCCCGATCAGCCGTCCGCCGGCGGGGGCGCTGCCCGCGTGCGGGCAGCCTCAAGCGCGGCAGCGCGATGTTCCCGTCGCCGGCGCTGGCGCCTCGCGGACCAGCACTGGGCCGCCTCCGGCAGTGTCAGCGGTCGGTTCAGACTGACCGAATCTGAACAGGCGAGCGACAGCGCGGCAGCGGCATCCACCACCACCGGTTCGCTGACACCCAGCGCGCCGCCCTCGGTCACGACGTAGCACGTGTCACGCACGTTCAGAATGGAATGTCATCCTCGACCACCGCCTGCTCGTCGCCAACCTCGCGCTCGGCCTCCGCCTGTTCACGCTTCACCAGTGCCTCGAGCCGCACACGAACCCGCTCATACAACCGGCGCAGTTCGTCGCCAAAATCCCGTTCATATGCCGAATGGCCCCCTTCCCTGTCGTAGGAGGCGGCGCAGTCATGCGCATACCCCTGCATCTCCTCCACGTCGCTCAGAATTGCCCGCAACTCGTCACGCTCGGTCTTGTTCATCAGCGTCGCTCCGGCGTCGGCGCAGTCGGCCGCGCGGGGCTATTCCTGGCGGGTGGGGGCGTCCAGTTGGTGCGAATCCGGAACCGCACCATGTCGGAGACGATCAGCAGCGACGGGTTCTCAAGCGTCAGCGAGTACTGCCGGAACTGCTCGAAGCCCAGCGTATCCAGAACGCTGCGTTGCTCCACCCGATACGCTCCAACGCCAGCGCCATCGCCGGCGAGACGCCGGTGCGACCGTTGAGCAGCCGCGAGAAGGTCTGCCGTGTGCAGCCCATGCTTCTCGGCCGTCACCGTCACCGTCCAACCCTCGGCGAGCATCACATCCCGGAGGCTCTCACCCGGGTGCGCCGGGTCGTGCATCGTCGGCATCGTGACCCCTTCCTCCTAGTCGTAGTCGACCAAGGTCACGTCCCGGAGGGGAGGTTCCCAGCTGACCTCGCCCTCATGATCCTAGGTGAAAATGCCGAGATCCTATTACGGATACGGAACCGAGCGTTCATCAGCGCCAGGAGATCCTCGTCAGCGATCGCATTTTCGAGCCTCCGGTCGCGACCTTGGTGGCTTCGGCGGCCCCGCGGAGCGCGCAGATTCCCGGCTCAGCTAGGCGGCGGCCTTGGTGCTGGTAGCGGCAAGACGAAAAGGGAACCCCGTGCGGCCATTTAACCCGCATTATTCCGTGCGCCGTGACAAGGTGCCATTCCTCAGCGGGGCGAATCCCGCCCGGCAACTGTCGCTCCAGCCGGTAGCAGTCGGAGCGGACGATGGAGGCAACGACATCGGCTGAAGCACTCCGACGACAAAGGGCCGCCCTGGGCGGTTCAGCGACCACGCGGGCCGCAACGACGTTGAACGCCGAGCAGGCCTCGAAACGGGTAACGCGGAAGCCGACCCGCCGGAATAACGGGGAAGGCTGCCAGCGGTCGGGAAGCGAGCGACGCGAGCACCGACCGGTTCCGCCGGGGTAATGGCGGCGGCACGTGTGGAAGAGGGGATTGGTCGCAACACGGGAAGCCCTGCCGGTGGCGTGGCACGCGCCAACGGACAGCCCGCGAGGGTCAGGTCGGGCCGGTCAGGGTGGCGGAGAGGTCCGTAGGTACCGAGGAAGCCGGGTAATGCCGGCGGAGGGAAGGGACCTCAGGTGGAAGCGATGGCGAAAGGGAGCAGGCTCACGGGAGTGGCCGAACGGCCTATCACCCCGGAGATGAGCAGGAATGCCGGATGTCATCACATGCACAAGCGAAGGGGACGACCCGAGCGGTCGCCGTCGCCAGGGCGTCAACAGGCCTGACGACGCACCGGCCGGCCGGCTCAAGGGTGCGAGCCTGGTGCCAGGGCTCGCGAGACCCGTCCGCTGGTCGTGACCGGGAAGCCCGTGCGCGAGCCGCATGATTCCACTGGAGAGCCCGGTGCCGGAAATCGGCCCGCCGGGTTCGGAGAGCGGGGGGAGGAAACGTACCCACGGGACTCGGCCTGCGGCCCGGTTGCGAAAGCGCCGGATAAGCCACCGACCCCTACCGGCTACGCGCCTCTCCTCGACTCTACTGAAGCTCGATATTCGGGATCGACAGGGCGTGGCGGGACGCCGAACAGGGTTTCGCCATCGTCATTTGGGGGCTGCGAGGGGGTTGCGGGGCGAGCCATGGGGCGATGGCCGGGCGCGGTGAGCCCGAGTGTCGACAGCTTCTCCTGGAGACGGTCCGTATCGTCCCCGAGGGAGCTTGGTGCGGCGGGACGGATGGGCTATCCGGCACGTGCGCCGAGTGCGAGGGCGATGCGCTGCCATGCCTCGCGCTGCGGCGTGGCCCGCGGCAGATGCAGAACGAGCCGGCGGACCGAGCGGACGACCTGGACCCCGAGCTTGAGCAATCGGTCGCGTAGCCACGTCACCTGGCTGCGGGCGCACGCGGTGCCCGCCGCCCGCAGCCGCAGCTCCTGCATCAGCACGTAGGCTGCGGCCGTCAGCAAGACGCGCAGTTGGTTGGCCCAGAACCGGCAGCAGCTCGTGCGGTCGATCTGCAGGCCGTCGAGCAACTCCTTGATCCGGTTCTCGATGTCCCCCCGCGCACAGTAGACCTTCTCGTAGATGAAACGCGGCGTCTGGCGCAGGTTCGTCACCACGAAGCGCGGGTTGTCCCGCGGCGCACGTTCGCCGAGGCGGACCACTTCGGCTTTGATCACCACCCGGCGCTCATGGCCCCAGGTGCGGGCGGCGTAGCGGGTGTCGGTATAGACGTGTGCGGTCTCGCCACTGACCTCGCTCTGCGTGCGCGCCGTCTGCATCGCGGATTCGGCATGCCGCTCCAAAACCGCATTTTTCGCCATCGCCACCACGTAGTCGAGCCGGGGCTCCGCATCCAGGAAATCGAAGACCTCCGGGGTCGCAAAGCCCCCGTCGAGTCGAACGAGAAACCGCGCCCGCGGAAACGCCGCCCGCAGCAGCGGGAGCAGCCGACACAGCAGCCCGAGGGTCCCGTCGGCGGCCACTGCGTTGCCGGGCCGCAGCACCGCCGCGCACAGATACTGCTCCGCCTCGCGGTCGAAGCTCAGAAATGCCCCGAGCAGCGGCAGATAACACCAGCCGCCATAGTGCCCGTTGAAGAACGTGAGCTGCTGGGCGCCGTGCGTCAGGTCGTCGGTCGGATCCAGATCGATGGTGACGCGCCGCGCCCGCCCGTGCAGGCGGCGCCGATGCCGCTCGATGACGCACGCCGCCAACTCGCGCCCCATCCGGTAGAGCGCGGTGCGGCTCGCGCCGTTCTCGAACCGCGAGATCGTAGGTTGCGACGCCAAGGGCGCGCCGGACACCGGGTCCCGCCCGAGCAGCAGCTTGTGGATGGGGTCGTCGGCCAAGTGGTCGGCATCGTTGCCATCGGGATGACCGCACGCGATGCCGAAGATCCGCTGGCCGATCAGATCCGCGAACGTGTGCCGAATCTTCTCCGCGGCGCGCTTGTCGGCCAGACACTGGGCGAACGCCTTGACCAAGCCGTACACGCGCTCGGCCGCCTTGAGCAGGACGGCGCCGCCGTCGGAACTCGCGTGTTCCTGGTTGAACGTGGCGACGAGGGGCTTGTCGAACAGATCCGGGAACAGAACAGTCTGTGGCATCGTGTGAGGCGTCACGCAGGGATCTCCGTTGTGGTTAAAACGTTGTGTACATTACGTTTGTACCACACGGAGGCTCCTGTGTCTCCCCCTCAACCGCACCTTCACGCATAATCCGGGTTAAAGAGGTCCCCCCTTGACACGCAGAAAGGAGCCCGGATGCTTACGACACCCAAAAAATACCAAGTGCGGGCCGGATTGCGCCCGCACCGGAAGAACGTGCTGGTGGCCGGACGCACCCTCGGGGAAGGGTTCAAGGCGCTTGGCGAGGCGTTGATCGCGGCCAAGCGGGAATGCCGGCATGGCGAGTGGTTGCCGTTCCTGGCATCCTGCGAGATTCCCGAACGGATGGCTCAGCGGGCGATGCAGTACATCTGGCTGCTGGCGACCAAATCCGACGTCTCGTCGGATTTGCCCGCCCCGTACGCGCTCCTCGAGGCGAACGCGATGTCGCGGCAGCAGCCGGTTGCTGGGATCGTTGACCCGCGGCCGGCGCTGCGTGTCTACGGGTTCGTCTGCAACTTGTTCGTGGCCGTCGACGCCCACTTGGGCGCTGTCGACGTCGACAGCGATATCCGCTATCGGGCCTGGGCGCGGCACGACGGCCAGCGAGCGTGGCTCGACCTCGACGCCCAGGTGGACGCCTACCTCGAGCACGCTGGTGCGGTCCTCACCCGTCCCGAGGCCGACGTGACCAACGACGACATCGACAGGCTGAACGCGGAGTACGACGAGGGCCATGATCCGATTCAGTGGACGGTTTCGTTGAGTTGATCGTTCCTCGGTGTCTGTTCTTTTCTCATTGAAAAAGACAACGGGTGTGGAGCCTGTGGGAAACCGCGTCCTTGGCGGTTTTCCATAGGATCCACGCCCTCTTCGTTTGCGCGTCGTTCAAATGCCGCTGGACTGATCTGGCCAAGCGTCGAGTGCCGGCGCCGTTGGTTATAGAACACTTCGATGTAGTCGAACAACTCCATCTTTGCGTCTCCGTACGTGTGGAACCGATCGGCGAGCTCACTCTTCACGGTGGAGAAGAAGCTCTCCATGACGGCGTTGTCGTGGCAGTTGCCCCGGCGGCTCATGCTGCAGACGATCCCGCGCGCATCCAGCAGCGCCTGGTAGTCCGCGCTCGCGTACGTGCAGCCCTGGTCGGAGTGGTGCAATAGGCCGATCTCCGGGCACCGTCGTTTCAGTGCCATCTCCAGCGCCTTGATGGTCAGGTGGCGATCGTTGACGACGCTCACGGCCCAGCCGACCGCGAATCGCGAGAACAGGTCGAGGACGACGGCGAGATAGAGCTTGCCGCTCGAGCCGATGACAAACTCGGTCGTGTCCCCGACCCAGCGCTGATTCGGTGCGGCGGCGTCGAACTGCCGGTCGAGATCGCTGGTCATCGTCGTGGTCAACGTGAACCGTTTGCGGGTGCGCGCCTTCAGGCCGCCTTCCTGCATCAACCGGATCACGCGCTTCCCGCTGACCTGCTCGTCTTGCTCGATCAGATCCTCGTGAATACGGGGACTGCCGTACCGCTGCTTGCTCTCGGCGAATGACGCCTGGACCCGCACCTTCAGGCGGCGGTCCTCCCGCTCGTGCGTCGATTCCGGGCGCTGCTGCCAGGCGTAGAAGCCACTCGGTGTGACGCCCAGCCAGCGACACAGTTTCGTGAGCGGATAGCGGGCCTTCTCCGACTGGATCCACGCGAATTTCACAGGTGGTCCCTCGCGAAGAAGGCCACCGCTTTTTTCAGGACGTCGCGCTCCATGCGCAGCTCGCGCACTTCCTTGCGCAGCCGCGCCAGCTCCTCACGCTCCTCCGTCGTCAGGCCCGTCTTGCCCTTCGTCCGATCCGCGCGGGCCTGCTCGACCCAGTTGCGCAGCGACGACTCCGTCAAGCCCAGATCGCGCGCCGCGGACGCGACCGTCTTGCCCTCATCGAGGACCAGTCGTACCGCCCCCGTCTTGTAGTCATCTGTGAAGCTCCGCCGCGTCCGCCTGCCCTGCGTGTCCGTCATGGTCGACATCGTATTCCCCTCTCGGAAGATGTCCACCGAACCGGATCAAGCCCACTGTCCAGATTTTGGGGTCCACTACACCCTTCACACGCCTTGACCGAACCATGCCCCCTACCTCCTTCGACATTCGGATTCTCCCCTCTAATCCGTGTCCAAGAAAACTGGGGGCGCCCCGCAACTTTCCACTAGCACCAGAGTCGGAGTCGCGATCGGCAGAGATCTGAACAACGGGGCGCGTCCGGTAGGCGGAGCGGACCGTGCCCGCGAGCTCAATGAAACAGGACATGGGCCAGGACCAACGAGGCGAGCAGCCCCGCACCGAACCGCGCCACGCCCCTGTCGGGCGCCGCGACCAGGTCGCGCAACGGGATGCGCCATCCCTGACGCATCATCGTCGGCACGGCCACCGCGGCGAAGCTGAGCACGATCACCCACCCCGACCGCACGAGGTAGCTCGTCTCCGGCCACACGAGCGTGAAGCCGAGGTACATTGCCATGCTGCCGAGCAAAGCGCCCAACACGAGGCGGCGTGACGGCCGGATGAGAAAGACGGCGGCGGTCACGATCACGACGAACCCATTCTTCACGTAGTACGACAGCTCGTTGAACCAGTGGGTCAGCGGATCCGCTTGCAGACTCCCGGTCTTGAAGAAGACCACCGCAAAGGCAAACAGCACGCCGGTCACCAACGTCCCCAGGATGGCCAGTTTGCCCATCCGGACGATGTCGTGCGGGGATGCGTCCCGCCGCAGGTGGCGCTTATAGATGTCGATGGACCACAGCGTCGATACTGAGTTGAAGATCGAGTCGACCGTGCTCATCAGCGAGGCGAAGAGCCCGCAGACGATCAGGCCGCGCAGGCCGGCCGGGAGGAACTGGTTGACGAGGGTGATGTACACCGTGTCCGGGTCGTCGAGTGGCGCGTCGGCCAGGATCCCCGCCATCGCGATACCAGGGATGACGATGATGAGCAGCATGACGTACTTGAGGACCCCCCCGACCAAGAGTCCCACCTGGGCGTCCCGGAGGCTCTTCGCCGCCAAGGCCCGCTGGAGAATGACCTGGTTCGCACCCCAGTAGTTCAGGTTCAGCAGGTTCATCCCAAGCAGCGCGATCCACGGGACCGTCTGGTGGTCTCGCGGCAGGTGGAGGTGCATGAGGTGCCCCGTCTTGCCGAAGAGCGCTGCCCAGCCGCCGAGGTGGTGCACCGCGACCGTCACCGTGATGAGGCCGCCGCCGAGGAGCAAGACGAACTGCGCGAGATCGGTTCGCACCACGGCGCGCAATCCGCCCAGATACGTGTACAGCGCCGAGAACACCCCGAGGGCCACGATCAGGACGGCCAGCCGCACGGCCTGGCGGTCGCTGATCCACGCCACCATCTCGGTGAAGATGCCGTCGAGCGCGTAGGCCGCCCAAAACAACGCGGTGCCGAGGTAGAGGAACGCGTACAGCGCAATCATCAGCACCGCATACGCCAGCGCGATCTGGGGCCCGAACCGCTGTTCGAAGAACTGGCTGATGGTCACGACTCTCAGCCGGAGGTAGAGTGGGATGAAGAAGAAGGTCGCGACGACGATGCCGAAGATGGCGTTGAGTTCGAAGTTTGCCAGTGCCAGGCCGTCGACGTAGGCTGCGCCGGCCACCGAGAGGAAATGGCCGGCCTCGATGTTGGTCGCGATCGTGGAGATCGCGATGGACGGCCACCGCAACGAGCGTGAGCTGAGGAAGTACTCCTCAGGGTCGGCGGCCGAATCGGCTCGGGCCCGCAGGCCGATCGTGAAGATGACGGCGAAGTACGCGAGGACGATCCCGAAGTCGACCATCGGTCGATTCTAGATCGCCCGCATGTGGTCGCTGCGGAACCTGATGCCGTGTCCCACAACGCATCCTCGAGGACCTGTGGAGCGGCGACGTGGTCTCAGCTGACCTGCCGCCCTGAGACGGCTGCTCGAGAGGTGGAATTCGGGCGTGGTCAACCCCCGGGCCAGGCGACGAACCAATCATGCGCTTCCAACAACTGGAACGGCCGACGGAGACGGGTCGCCTCTGACTACGAACGCCAAGCCACAATCAGGCCAGCAAGCAACACCTGCTCCTATGATCGCCACCCCCTCATCGTGAAGGCATCTCATGCTCGAAGGTATTCGTTTGGCGGGTAATTCCTCAACAAATACGGGCAGAAATAGCAGAAATGGGTTGGGGACTCTTGAAGTTCCGAATGAGAACGGCGGAGCAAAAATGGACCACAGCGCGGCGGTGTGAAGCTGCCTGCGGGCGGCGGAAAACCAGACCGCTCGAGTGGTCCACCGAGCATGCCGACGGTGTTCTGTGGAATACAGGAGGGATGTATCGAGTGGAGTTCTATGCGGCGGTGCGGCGCAGCGTCTATGTGGAGGGATTGAGCGAGCGGGCGGCGGCCCGGCGCTTCGGGCTGGCCCGGGAGACGGTGCGCAAGATGCTGCGCTACCGCCTGCCGCCCGGGTATCGTCGGGCGAAACCGATCCGGTGTCCGAAACTGGACGCCTTCACCGGGGTCATCGATCAAATTCTCACCGACGATCAGCAGCGCCCGAAGAAACAACGGCACACGGCCAAGCGCATCTGGGAGCGCTTATGCGTCGAGCACGCCTTCACGGGCGGCCACACGATTGTCAAAGACTACGTGCGCAGGCAGAAGCTGGGCGGGCAAGAGATGTTCGTGCCGCTCGCGCATCCGCCGGGCGACGCCCAGGCCGACTTCGGCGAAGCCCTGGTGGTCATCGACGGCGTCGAATGCAAGGCGCACTACTTGGTCGTGGATCTGCCGCACAGCGACGACGCGTTCGTGCAGGCGTTTCCGGCCGAGACGACGGAGGCGTTTTGCGAAGGACACAACGCCGCGTTCCGCTACTTCGGCGGCGTGCCGCGTGGCATCGTCTACGACAACACCACGCTGGCGGTGGCGAAGATTCTCGGGGACGGCACGCGGCAGCGAACGTAGAGCTTCAGCGAGCTCCACTCGCACTACTTGTTCGACGATCGCTTCGGACGGCCGGGGAAGGGCAACGACAAAGGCAAGGTGGAAGGGCTGGTCGGCTACGCCCGCCGAAACTTCTTCGTGCCGGTCCCGCGCGTCGCTAGTTGGGACGCGTTGAACGCTGACTTGGCGCGCCAGTGCCGCGCGCGGCGCGGGCAGCGGTTACGGCGGCACACCGAGACGATCGGGGAGCGCTTCGCGCGCGACCGCGCCGCGTTGTTGCCGTTGCCGCCGGTCCCGTATGAAGCCTGCGACACGCGCCCGACGCGGGTCACGTCGTTGTCGCTGGTGCGCTACCGCCGCAACGACTACTCGGTGCCAACCGCCTACGGCCACCGCGACGTGGTGGTGAAGGGCTACGTGGACGTCGTCGTGATCGTCTGCGGGAGTGAGGAGATCGCCCGTCATCGTCGCAGCTACGGGCGTGAGGAGCTGATCTTCGATCCGCTGCACTACTTGGCCTTGTTGGAGCGCAAGACGGGCGCGCTCGATCAAGCGGCGCCGCTGACCGGGTGGGCGCTGCCAGACGAGTTTCTCCGGCTGCGGCGGCTCTTGGAGACCCGGCTGGGCAAAGCCGGGACCCGCGAGTATGTGCAGGTCTTGCGGCTCCTCGCGGACTTTCGGCTGGCCCACGTCCGCGGCGCTATCGAGGACGCCCTGCGACTGGGCGCGATCGGGTTCGACGCCGTCAAGCATCTCGTTCTGTGCCGCCTCGACCACCGGCCGCCCCGCCTCGACCTGGCGCAGTATCCGCATCTCCCGGCCCCGCGGGTGACGACGACCATGGCGGCCGACTACTTGATGCTGCTGGGGGCAGGGGCCGAGTGATGGCCAAGTCGACCCTGCTGCTCGACGCCCATCTCAAGGCCCTCCGCTTGCCGACCTTCCTGCGCGAGTACGACAAGGTGGCGCGGCACTGCGCGCAGGAAGGGCTGGACTGTCCACGCTACCTGTTCCGCCTCTGCGAGCTGGAGCTGCTCGACCGCGAGCAGCGCGCCATCGAACGCCGCATCAAGGCCGCCAAGTTCCCGGTCGTGAAGAGTCTCGAGACCTTCGCGTTCCGCGCGATCCCGTCGTTGAACAAACGGCTCGTGCTCGAGCTGACCCGCGCGGAGTATCTCGACCGGCGAGAGAACGTCTTGGCGTTGGGCAACTCCGGCACAGGCAAGACGCATCTGGCGCTGGCCTTGGGGTTGGCCGCCTGTCAGAAAAGCTATCGGGTGCGCTTCACCACCGCCGCCGCGCTGGTGAACGAGCTGCTCGAAGCTCGCGATGACAAGCGCCTGCTCCGCTTCCAGAAACAGTTGGCCAAGCAGGATTTGTTGATCGTGGACGAGCTCGGCTACGTGCCGTTGTCGAAGACCGGCGCCGAGCTGCTGTTCGAGATCTTCTCCCAGCGCTACGAGCAAGCGTCGACGCTGGTGACCTCGAATCTGCCCTTCAACGAATGGACCGAGATCTTTGGCTCTGAACGGCTCACCGGCGCGCTGCTCGACCGGCTGACCCATCACGTCCACATCCTCGAGCTGAACGGCGACAGCTATCGCCTCGCACACAGTAAGGACACTGACGGAAATTACCTTGCTGTGTGCCGAGCGCCCGAAGGCGCAGAAAACGGGCTCCGCCTGGATGCACTTGGCAACCTTATATCGATCACTGTCCTAAGCACGCTCGCAAAGACGCTGCCGCCCCGGCGTCCTGACCCCTCCTCCTGCAACGCCGCTGGCTGTGCAGCCGGGCCTCCACTGCGTCCGGGCCCGCCCCGGGGGCGTGCCCGGACTCCGCTTCAGCCCACCCGCACAGCCACCTTCAAACACGCCACCGGGCGGCCGGATGGTCTAATTTTCCTCCGCCACTCAGCCGGATGGTCTAATTTTCCTCCGCCACTCTGGTCTTTTGGTCCGCCCTTGACACTCCTGGGGGTCCGAATGGAGACCCGCGGCGTTCGTCGGCTCAATCGCTCATCGCCAAGCTGCCTGAACAGGCCGGCTGAGCGAACAGACTTCTTCCACGGGCTGATAGCCGCGAGGAGGGAGCATATTGAGCATATTCGACCGACGAGCAACGCAGTCCAGACGGGATGCATCGCTCGTCGAATGCAGCGGGGCTTTTGCCACGGACTGCTAGATGTCCTTCTTGACATACGCCGCCCACTGGTCCATCAGCGGACGGCGCTTCTCGAGCAGATCGGACCTCGCGTAGGCTGCCTCCGTCTGGTTCCTCACGACGTGCGCGAGCGCTGATTCGATGACCGCGCGCGGGTGGTTCGTCCGCTCCGACGCCCAGTCCCGGAACGAGGAACGGAAACCGTGTGGTACGGCCGCGATGCGTTGCTCCTTGAGAAGTTTCGAGAGCGTCATGTCGGACAGCGGTTTGCCGCGCGCACTGGGGAAGACGAGGCCGTCGCCGTCGCCGAGCGACTTCGCGTCGTGCAGGATCTCGATAGCCCGAGGGCACAGCGGCACGCGGTGCTCGCGCTGAGCCTTCATGCGTTCGGCGGGCACGGTCCACAGAGCCGAGGCGAGATCGACCTCCTCCCAGGTCGCGAGCCGCACCTCACCAGACCGGGCGGCCGTCAGCACCAGGAACTCGAACGCTAGCTTTGTCCCGAGCCACGCCCGGGAACCGTGAACGGCACGAATCGCGGCGGCCACCTCACCATGGGGCAGGGCCGGCATATGCCGTACGTGATTGGGGTGCTTTGGGAGAGCCGCAGTGATGGCCTCGCCGGCCGGATTGTCCTGGCGGTGCCCTTGCGCGACGGCCCACTTCATAACCGTGCCGATTCGCCGTCGCACCTTCCGGGCGGTCTCGTGCTTGCGCGTCCAGATCGGCACCAAGACCGCCATGACGTCCGCGGTCGTGATTTGGTCGACCCTCGTCGAGCCAACACGCGGATAGGCGTACTCGCGCAGGGTCGACCGCCAGAGCGAAGCCGTCTTGCCGCCGTCCTTCCACGCTTCGCCATGGAGCGCGATGACCTTGTCGACCGCCGCCTCGAACGTCGGCGTCCTGGCCTTGCGCCGTTCGGCGAGCGGGTCGCGGCCGTCGGCGACGGCGCGGCGGTTCGCGAAGGCGCGGTCGCGGGCCATTGCAAGCGAGACGACCGGCCACCCGCCCAAGCCGAGATCGTGCCGCCGGCCGTCGATCGCGATCCGCTGGACCCAGTTCTTCGTGCCGCGAGGCGAGACGACGAGATGCAGCGTGCCGCCGTCGCCGTACCGGCCCGGCACCGTCAACGCGCGCACCTTCCCAATAGTCAGTTTGTCCATGCCGGTCCCCTTCTAACCCACACTGATGATACCACGTATGATACCACTGTAAATGTGGGATTCAGTGAAACGTGCTGCGAAGAGGTGGAACCGGAAATCGGTAGAATCGCCAACAATTATGGGCTATCGTGGAACGTCGTGGGGTGGGGCGGCACAGGCGGGTGGCGTCCCCAACGGGATTCGAACCCGTGTCTTAGCCTTGAAAGGGCTATATCCTGGGCCTCTGGACGATGGGGACGACAGCCTTTCAGTATAGCGTAGCCGGCTGGCGACTCCTGGTCAGCCGAGCCGGCGCTCGACTTCCGGGGCGTACGCCGCCGCGTCGTCTATGCAGCGCTGGGCTTCGTCGAGCACGCCGTCCGCGGCGGCGGACCAGGCGCGGTTGAGCGCCCGCTCGAGGCGGCTGAAGGCAACCATCAACTCCGCGAAACGGGCCAGCCCCAGGGCGGCGACGAGCACGTTTCGGCCTTCGACGACCTGCAGCGACAGCTCCGTTTGGACGTGACCGACGCGCTCGAGAATGGCTCGGGTCCTGGCGGCACCGTCCGGCATGCCGGGCAGCTCACGCTGCAGGTCGCGGGCGGTGGCGACGATGCGGGCCAGCACGGCTTGCGGGGTGTCTTGCGCGACTGTGCCGCGGTCGACCGGCTGCCGGCGGAGCTTCCGCGCGGTTTCCCGCTTCACAAGCGCACTGCCGGCGAGCAGGCCGAGTGCCGCCAGACCGAACAGCCAGGCGTGTTGCCAGCGCCGGATGCTGAATTCTTTGACCCGCACGCGGCGGACGCCGGCGGCCCGCAGCCGCGCTTGCAGCTCCGGGGTCAGCTCGGTCCCCGCCGGCGCCAACGGAACGCGCGCGCCGTCGGCGGTCAGCACGAAGCGCCCGGCCTCGTCTCTCCGGGCGCCGGCGGGCGCGTTCAGGCGGGCGTAGCCGTCGCCCACGGCCAGGACGGAATCGTCGGCCGTGAGCCGCGGGACGTACGCGGTGGTCGACGCCAGCGCGCCGAGGACGAGGCTGACCGCAATGAGCAGGTTGCCGAGCGAATGCATCGGTCGGTCCCTCAGCCGGTTGCCAGCACGATCATGTTGACGCTCATGGCGAGCAGCGACTCGCCGACGATGAGCCCCGCCGCGA
Source organism: Vicinamibacterales bacterium (assembly GCA_965217045.1). Classification (GTDB taxonomy): domain Bacteria; phylum Acidobacteriota; class Vicinamibacteria; order Vicinamibacterales; family UBA8438; genus JAAXGX01. The sequence continues at coordinate 599,816 of OZ244229.1, forward strand.
AGGGGACGCCCCAGGCCTCCGCCCAGATGCGACCCTTCCAGCGCGCGACCAGGACGTTGACGACGCAGCCTGCGCCGTACGTGGCGATTGCCGCGAACGGGAGATACATGCTCAGTCCCACCAGCACGCCGAGGCCGCTGAAGGTGCCCAGGCCGAGGAGCGCGCCCAGCAGGGCGCCGCAGCCGTACAGCGCGTACGGCATCTCGCCGCCCTGCACGCCCGTGATGACCGCCTGCAGGGCCTGCGCCTGCGGCGCAGCCGTCGGCGTCCCGGGCCCGAACGGCACACCGAAGCTCCGGCGGTTCGCCTCGGCGATGAGCAGCACGACCAGCATCGACACGATGGGCCCGATGCCTACGACGAGCAGCTCGAGCACCTGCTGGCGCCGCGGTTGCGCTCCGACCAGATGGCCCGTGCGCAGATCCGACATCATGTCGGCCGCCAGCGTCATCGCGACGCACAAGGCCGCCCCGATCAGCACGGCGCCGACGACCGCACCCGTGCCGCCGAGCAGCATGACGAGCACCACCGTCAGGAGCGCCATGCCGGAGATCGGCGACCAGTCGGTCATGCCGGTGCACTGGGCGATGATGATGCCGGCGAGCCAGATCCAGGCGATGCCGACGAGTGCAATGGTCGCGGCCCGCAGCACCGGCGGGAACGCGGCCAGCCACCCTGGCCGTGCGTTGTTGCTCGCGAGGTAGTCGTCCTTGCGCCCGGCATCGTAGGCGTCCCAGTTGCGGGCAGCGTCCTCGCCGGCGAGACGGATGACGTACCCGCCATGGGTGCGCGTGGCCGTCTGCAGCGCGTCGACCTCCGCGTTGAGCGCCTGCACGGCCGCGCGCCGTTCGCTCTCCGGTACGTCCGCGGGCAGGTCCGCCACGGAAACCTGGTCCACCCACCGGCCGGTGACGGGGCAGGTGCGGTTGAACGGTCTCTCGCCCACCACGTAGGCCGCAACGAACAGGAGCACGCCGGCCAGGACCGCCGCCGTTCCCAGCACCCTGAGACCGAGCTCGTCGCTGCCGCCCCGCGCCGCGCCCGCGCTGGCGACGCTCTTGAGCGCCTCGCGGATGGCCGGCAGCGAGGCGGCGATCCCCATCATCGCGCCGCCGAGCAGCAGCCCGATGCCGAGCGGCCGATTGAAGGCGCTGAAAGCGTAGGCGGGGGCCTCGTGGGCCGCCACGGACTGCGGCATCCACCCCGCGGAGTACGCGAAGGGCGTCAGCACGTGGTACGCGAGTATCCCGCCCGCCAGCACGAACAGGCCCGGCCGGCCGGTGATGTAGCCGGCCCCGAGGGCGAACGGGGCGATGCCGAAGATCAGCTCGAGCTGGGGCGGCAAGCCGAGCAGGCGGCCGGCGTCGAGCGCGTCGGCGGTCAGCACGTCGATGCCGAGCGAGCCGTAGCTGGGAAAGCCGAGCTGCTCGGCGGCGACGAACCAGTACACGGCCGCGCCGGCGACGACGCCGCCCAGCAGGACGACCGCCTTCCGCGGCCCGGCGCCCGGCGACTTGAGGATGGCCGCCACGCCCATGCCGGTGGGGAAGCGCAGTCGATCGATCTCGATCATCTGCTTGCGCAGCGGAATGATGAACGCCGTGCCGAGCACCGCACCGCCGACGGCGGCCAGCGTTATCAGCCAGAAGTCGGCGCTGCCGGTCGCCAGCGGCAGCCCGAGCAGAAACAGGACGGGGACCGTGAAGATGATGCCCGCATTGGAGGTGTTGACCGCCGACGCGCAGGTCTGGGCCATGTTGGTCTCGAGGATGGACCCGCGGCGCAGGACGCCGCGCAGGACCCCGAACCCGAGCACCGCCGCGATGGCGCTGCCGCCCATCGTGAAGCCGATCTTGAGCCCGGCATACGTGATTGCCGCGTTCATGACGAGCCCGATGACGATGGCGAAGAGGACAGCGCTCGCCGTCGCCTCACGATAGCGCGTCTGGAAGATGTCCCGGAAAAAGCTGCGCATGGAAGTGCTATTGTCGCCGAATCTTCCGCGGCGGCGGGCCCTCGTTGACACCGGCATGGCGAGTCGGTAGCGTGAGGCGCGTGTCGAGACAGGCCGTCGTTCTTGTGGCTTGCACGCTTGCGGCCGGTGCGGCCGCGTGCGGCGACGCGACGGCCCAGCCGCCGCCGGAGGCGGCCGCGCCGGCGGACATCATCTTCGTCGGCGGCGCCATCGTCACTATGGATCCGGCCCGGCCGCGGGTCGAGGCCGTGGCGGTGCGGGGCGAGACGATAGTGGCCGCCGGCACGCGGGCCGAGGCGACGGCGCTGCGCGGGGAGGCAACGCGCGTGGTCGAGCTCGGCGCCCGCGCCCTGTTGCCGGGCTTCATCGATGCCCACGGCCACTTCCTGGCCGTGGGCCGGGGGTTGGACGCCCTGTCGCTGCACCCGCCGCCGGTCGGCGTCGTCAACGACATCGATGACATCGTCGCCAGAATCCGGGCGTGGATCACCGAGCGGAACATCGAGCCGGGCGGGCTGGTAGTGGGCGGCGGGTACGACGACTCCCTGCTCGCCGAACGCCGCCATCCCACCCGCGACGATCTGGATCGGGCCTCGACCGAGCACCGCATCGTGCTGACCCACGTTTCGGGACACCTCCGCGCGGCCAACTCGGCGGCCCTGGCCGCCGCCGGCGTCACGGCCGAGACGCTCGATCCGCCCGGCGGCCACATTCGACGCCGGGCCGGATCGCGGGAGCCCGACGGTGTTCTCGAGGAGCGGGCCGGCGGGCTCGTCGGCGGCGGACTGCTCGCAGCGGTGCCCGGCGCCACCGACGCGACCGCCCGCCGGGCCATCGAGGTCTACCTGAGCTACGGCACGACCACGATCCAGGACGGCGCGACCGGACCCGAGACGGTGGAAGCGCTGCGCGCCGCCGCGCGCCGCCGGCCGTTCGACGCCGACGTCGCCGCGTTTCCGCGGTTCCGGACGCTCGAGGATGCCGAGCGGGCGGAGTACGAGGCAGGTTACAGCGGCGGATTCCGCGTCGCCGGCGTCAAGTTCTCGCTCGACGGGTCGCCGCAGGGGCGGACCGCGTGGGTGACCCGGCCGTACGACGAGGGGCCCCCCGGCGCACCGCCCGACTACCGCGCGTACGGCACGCTGGCGCCAGAGCTCTACAAGGCGGGGGCGGCGCGCCTCATCCGGCGCGGGGTGCCCATCATCGTGCACGCCAACGGCGACGCGGCCATCGACCTGATGCTGGACGGCGTCGCCGAGGCGGTCGCGGACGTGGAAGCCATGCCGGACCACCGCGCGGTAATCATCCACGCCCAGCTCATGCGCGCGGATCAACTGGACCGCGCGGCCGAGCTGCGCGTCGTGCCGTCGTTCTTCTCGGCGCACGCCTTCTTCTGGGGTGACTGGCACCTGCGCAGCTTCGGCGCGGCGCGCGGCAGCAATATCAGCCCGGCGCGCTGGGCGATCGATCGCGGCGTGCGCTTCACGATGCACAACGACGCACCGATCGTGCCGCCCGACATCATGCGGCTGGTCTCCATCGCGGTGAACCGGACGACGCGCAGCGGCCGCGTGCTCGGACCCGAGCAGCGGGCGACGGTTCGCGAGGCGCTCCACGCGGTCACGCTCGGCGCCGCGTACCAGTACTTCGAGGAGGACGCGAAGGGTTCGATCACCGCCGGCAAGCAGGCCGATCTGGTCATCCTCGAACGGAACCCACTGACGGCGGATGCTCGCGACCTCGAGCATCTCCGCGTTCTGGAAACCTTCTCGCGAGGCCGCTCGGTGTTCAGGCTGCCTGCCGATTGAAGGTGGACGGGCCGTGCCCGGGCATTGTTGCGGCGCATCTGCGCCGGGGAATCAGGCTTCGGGCGCGGCGGTGTCCCGCAGGAACTTGCGCCAGGCGTCAGTGTAGGGCGCCCCCCCGACCAGGTACGTGTCGCTGTGGCCGGCGCCCTCGATGATGTGGAGTCGCGCCGGGCGGGCAGCCAGCTCGAACAGGCGGCGGCTGTGGGCCAGCGGCACGAGCCGGTCGCCGTCCCCGTGGAGGAAGAGAAGCGGCGCGGGCACGCGACCGATCTTCGACTCGTTGTCCATCTGCGTCCGGATGGCCCCGCGCGGCACGAACCAGTAGTGCACCCGCGCCATGGCCGGCACCGAGCGGAAGGCCGACTCGAGGACCACGGCGCCGGCGGGGCGCCGGAGCGCTACCTCGATTGCCACCGCGCCGCCCAGCGATCGGCCGAAGAGGATGACGTCGCGCGCCGGCACGCCGCGGGCGGCGACGGCATCGTAGATGGCCACGCCGTCGCGGTACAGTCCGGCCTCGTCGGGCGTTCCCTCACTGTGCCCGTAGCCGCGGTAGTCGACCAGCACGACGGCGATGCCGAGCTGGTCGACGAACCAGCGTGCGTTGTGCAGCCGGTCGGCGATGTTCCCGGCGTTCCCGTGGTACCAGATCAGCACCCGGCGTGTCGGACCCGCGATCCACCAGCCATGGAGCGTCAGTCCGTCAGCGGTACGGATGGACAGCTCGTCCGCGCGGAGGCCGAAGTCGGCCGGGCCGGCCACGAGGGCCCGTGTCGGGAAGAATACGAAACGGCGCTCCTGCAGCACGAGCCACCCGACCAGCAACAGCCAGCACGTTGCAGCGAGCACCGCGAACCACAGCGCCGTCCCGAGCATGGCCCTTGCCCTCACGCGTCACCATGCGTGCGCGTTCAACCGCGGGACGGCGGCCCGGCGGGCGTGGTGGCGACGATCACCGCCGGCACGACGAACATGTTCAGCGCGGTCGACGAGAGCAGCCCGCAGACGATGACGAGGGCGAGCGGCGCCAGGATCTCGCTGCCCGGAGCGCCGAATCCGGCGGCCACGGGCAGCAGCGCCAGGCCGGTCGACAGCGCCGTCATCACGATTGGCGCCAGCCGGTCGAGCGATCCCTGCACGACGGCCGCGTGGGTGTCGGTGCCGGCCACCGCGTGCAGGCGCCGGATGTGGGAGACGAGCATGATGCCGTTGCGGGTGGCGATGCCGAAGAGCGCGATGAATCCGATCAGCGTAGCGATCGACAGGATGCCGTCGCCCAGGAATACCCCGGCCACGCCGCCGATCAGCGCCAGCGGCAGGTTGAGCATGATGATGCCAGCGTCGCGGGCCGACTCGAATGCGCTGAGCAGAATCAGGAAGATGCCGCCGATGGCGACCGACCCGAGCAGGAGCAGCCGGCGCTCGGCGTTGGCCTCGGCCTCGAATTGCCCGCCGTAGTCCACTCGGTAGCCCGGGGGCAGCGCCACATCCCCTGCGACGCGTTCCCGGATGTCGGCGACCACGCTGCCGAGATCCCGCCCCGCCACGTTCGCGGTGACGACGATGCGCCGCTGCGCGTTCTCGCGCCGGATGAAGTTGGGGCCGCGGTTCTCCGCGATGTCGGCGAGGCTGCCGAGCGGCACGCGCGGACCCGCGGGCATGTCGAGGCGCGTCTGCCACAGGTCGTCCAGGTCGACCATGTCGTCCGGCCGGTAGCGCAGCACCAGCGGCACCAGCATCTGGCCGTCGATGATCTCGCCCACCCGGCGGCCGCGCAGCACGGTCTCGAGCGTGGCGGCGGCCTGACCCGCAGGCAGTCCGTGCCGTGCCAGCGCGGTCGGATCGAAGTCGACCTGGACGGTCGGAATGTCGGCCTGGTGTTCGAGCGCTAGGTCGACGACCCCTGGGATGCCCTGCAGCGCCGCGACGATCCGGCTTCCCAGGGTCCGCAGCGTGCCGAGGTCGTCGCCGAAGACCTTCACCGCGATGTTGGCCCGTTCCCCCGACAGCATGTGGTCGATGCGGTGGGAGATGGGTTGTCCGATGGTGATGTTGGTACCGGGCACGAGCGACAGCCGTTCGCGGATCTCCCGCAGCACCGCGGCGCGCGGTCGGCCGCCGGGTGTGAGTCGGACGTCGATTTCCGCCGATTCGACGCCCTGCACATGCTCGTCGAGCGCAGCCCGGCCTGTCCGGCGCGCCGTCGCCGCCACCTCCGGCACGTCGAGTAGCAGCCGCTCTATCGCCCCGCCGAGGGCGTTCGATTCGGCCAGGCTGGTGCCCGGCAGCGTCACGGCGCTGATGACGAGCGCGCCCTCGTTGAAGGCCGGCAGGAAGGCCCGCCCCATCCGCGGCACGGCCGCGAGCGCGACGGCCAGCAGGAGCAACGCTGTCGCGATCACCAGTCGTGGTCGTCGGAGCACGGCCGGCAGCACGCGCCCGTAGCCCCGCTTCAACGCCGCGGACAGCCAGGCCTCGCGGCCCGCGCGTATGGCGGGCGCGCCTGGCAGCAGGTGCAGGCAGAGCGCCGGCGTCACGGTCAGCGCGACGATCAGCGAGGCGGCCAGCGCGATCAGATAGGCGAAGCCGAGCGGCCGGAGCAGTTGTCCCTCGACACCCGGAAGAAAGAACAGCGGCAGGAAGACCAGCATGACGACGAGCGTCGCGAAGGCAATCGACGCGCGAATCTCCCGGCTGCCGCGATAGACCACCTCCAGCACGGGCCGCCGCGCGGCAGCCGGCCGCAACGCGTTCTCCCGCAGTCGCCGCGCCACGTTCTCGACGTCGACAATCGCGTCGTCGACCAGCGCCCCCACGGCAATGGCCATGCCGCCGAGCGTCATGCTGTTGATCGACAGACCCGCGAGCCGCAGCCCGCCGACGGCAGCCAGCAGCGAGAGCGGGATGGCCAGCAGCGTGATGGCGCCGGCGCGCAGATTGGCGAGGAACAGCAGGGTGATCAGGACGACGAGCAGGGTGCCGTCGCGCAGCGCGGCCGTCAGGTTGCCGAGCGCCAGCTCGATGAAGTCCGCCTGCCGGAACACGTGGGTGTCGAGCCGCATGCCGGCCGGCAGCTCGGTTTGAATCCGGTCGAGGACCTCCTCCAGCTCCCGGGTCAGGGCCAGGGTGTTGACGTCGGGCTGCCGGTGGATGCCGAGAATGACCGCCGGCCGGCCGTTGAACGAACCGTCGCCGCGCTTGATGGACTCGCCCACGCGCAGGTCGGCGACATCGCTCACGCGGATGGGCAGCGTGTCCCGCGTCGCAATGACCGTGGCGCCGAGCCCCTCCACGTCCCGGACCCGCCCGCCGCCCCGAATCAGATACTCCTGGCCGCCCGCCTCCCGGAACCCGGCCGACGTGTTCCGGCTGGCACCCCGCAGCGCGCTCTCAACCGCGCTCAGCGGCAGGTCGTAGCTGGCGAGACGGGCCGGATCGACCAGCACCTCGAACTGCCGGCGCTCGCCGCCGATCACGGTCACCTGTGACACCCCGGGGATCACGAGCAGCCGCCGCCGCACCGTCAGCTCGGCCGTCATCCGCAGTTCCAGGGGAGTCCAGCGGGGCGGGTCCGCTGCCGACGCCGGCCGCGGCGTCGATTCGAGCGCGACGAACATGATCTCGCCCATGATCGACGTGAGCGGCGCCAGCACCGGCGCCTCGACGTCGGCGGGCAGCGTGGCCGCGATCGAGGCGAGCTTTTCGGAGACGGTTTGCCGTGCGTGGTAGACGTCGGCGCCCCAGTCGAAGTCCAGCCAGATGACCGCGATGCCGACGGCCGTCTCCGAGCGCACCCGGCGCACGCCGGCCGCGCCGCTGAGGACCGTCTCGATGGGAAAGGTAACGAGCGCCTCCATGTCCGCCGGCGCCATGCCGCGGCCCTCGACCAGCACCGTCACGGTCGGCGCCGTGAGGTCCGGGAGCACGTCGACGGGCATGCGCGTCGCGAAAAACCCGCCGCAGACGAGGAAGGCGCCCGCCAGCGCGAGCACCAGCGGGCGGTTCCGCAGCGACGACCGGATGAGCATGTCGAACAGCATGGTCCTCCGGAGGTGGACTCAGTGCGTGTGTCCGTGCGCCGGAACCTGCGGAGAGAGCGCGGCCAGCCGAATGAGCGGCGCGCCACGGACGACCACGCGCTCGCCCGGCGCGATGTCGCCGCTGATTTGCACCTCGCCCGACTCGCGGTTGCCGAGCCGGACCGGCCGGCGCTCGAAGCTCTCGCCGCCAGTCTGCACGAAGATGACGGGCTGGCCGGCGTCGTCGACGATGGCGCTCTCGGGCACGGCCACCGCGTCGGTCGCCGCCGCGGCGAAGATGCGCAACGAGACGGCCTGGCCGACGGCCAGCCGCCGGTCCGGATTGCTCAGCTCGTAGATGATCGGTACCGTGCGCGCCTCGGGCTCGAGCACGCGTCCGACGGCGACGAGCCGGTCGAGCGCGATCGGGCCCTCGAAACCGGGTACCTCGAGCTCGGCGCCGGTGAGCTCGGCGACTCGCGCCAGGGCCGCCTCCGGCAGCGATCCCACGACGTGCACCCGATCGAGGGCGACGAGGCGGAACAGGCGCGTCCCCTCCTCGACGCTGGCGCCGGGCGTGGCATCGGATTCGGCCACGACGCCGCTGATTGGCGCGCGGACGACGAAGCGGGTGTCGCGTCCGACCTCCCCCTCACCGGCACGGGTCATCTCCAGCTGCGCCAGATGGGCCTCGGCGGCCGCCACGCGCGCCTCGGCCGTCCGCTCCGCCACCTGCGTCTCATGCTCGCGGCGGCGCGGCATGGCCCCCGCCGCGACCAGCCGTTCGGCCCGCGCCCGGTCGGCCCGGACTAGCTCCAGCACGTTGCGCGCCTCGGCGACGGCGAGCTGCAGCTCCGGCCGGTCCTCCCCGTGCCCGCTGTGCGGAATGATCTCGGCGAGCGCGTCGCCCCGCGCCACCCGCGACCCGATCGGCCGGGGCGGGAGGTCGCCCGCCAGCCGTCCGACCACGGGCGCGGTCACATTGGCCCAGCCGCCGGTGCGCGGTTCGATCTCGGCGGCGATCACGAGGCTGGCCGCAATCCGCCGCCGGCGGGCGGGCGCTGTCGCGAAGTCCAGTGTCCACTGCTGCTCCTTGAGGAACGGGATCGAGCCGTCCTCGGCGTCGTCCCCCGTGTCGGGCGGCGCAACCCCGGCCGGCAACACGGTGACCTCGCCGAGCTCGTGGCGATCGGTCAGGCTCGGGGCCTCCAGCGTCACTTCCAGCTGGTAGCGGCCGGCCTGCGCCGGCTCGACGTCGATGCCGAAGATGCCCGGGGCCCCCGGCGAGTCCACGGTGAACTCCTGATCCCGTGCGCCCGTCAGACGGACCGCGGCCCGGCCGGCGCGCACCGGCTCGAACGTCGCCAGGTCCGTGAAGTGGATGGCGAAGCGGCTGCTGCCGCCCTCGACGAGCGGCGGGTACTCCATGAACAGCTCGCTGCGTGTGGTCCACCGCGTCTCGACCGCCGCGGGCGCCTCGTCGTCCATGGCTGCATCCGTCGCACCGGCCTCCCGTGCGTGCTGGCCGCCGCACGCGATCGCCGCCAGCAGCGGCAGTACCGTACCGGCCCCGAGCCAGGGTTGCCGTTTTCTCATGGTGCCCTCCGCCTTCCGACCGCCCGGTCCAGCTCGATGGCGGCCCGCCGCGCGGCGGAGTACAGCTCCAGCAGGCGGAGCCTCGCGCTCAGCATCACCTGATGTGCGTCGAGCCGCTCCAGGATGGTGAATTCGCCTTCCTCGTGGGCTGTCGCGGCGATCTCGGCCAGCGTGGCGGCCGGCTCCACGGATTCGAGGCGGTAGCGTTCTGCCAGCTCCCGGTAGCCCGCGGCGGTGGCATGCGCCGCGCGAACCTCGCTCTCGATGCGGCCGCGGAGTACGCGCCGCTCGGCGTCGGTCCGGGCACGGGCCGCTTCCGCCCGCGCCACTTGCGCCTGTCCCCGGTTGAAGAGCGGGAGGGCCATCGTCGCCGTGAGCGTGTAGCCCGAGTCGTGGCCGATGGGCTGGCTGCTGGCGCGCTTGAGGCCGGCGCTCACCGCCGCGCCGGGCAGGCGCAGGCGTTCCGCCGCGCGCCGCTCGAGCGTCCACTGCGTCGCGCTCTGGGCCAGGGCGAGATAGTCGGGCCGCTCCGTGAAGGCCTGCATGACAAGCGCCTCGAGGCCTGTGACTGCGGCGCGCTCCGCCAGGTCGCCGGCGGCCGTCAGGCCGGACGGATCGGTGCCGGGCGCCAGGAAGGCGGCCAGCCGGGCCTGGGCGACCTGCCGGTCGATGACAGACGCGCGCAGGTCGGTCTCGATCTCGGCCACTTCCCGCTCGGCGCGCAGCCGGTCGAACCGGGAGCCCTCCCCCTCGTCCTCGCGCGCGCGCAGCACGCCGACCAGACGCCCCAGCTCGGACAGGTCGTCGTCGAGCACGCGCGTGCGTTTCTGCGCGAGGAGCAGATCGGTGAAGGCGTGGCGCAGCCGCGTTTCCAGCGCCAGCCGGGAAGCGGCGGCCCGTGACTCTGCGGCGGCGCCGGCCTTGTCGGCCGCCTCGCCGAGCAGTCCAAGCCGACCCCGCACCGGCAGGTCCTGGGAGATGACCAGGAAGTTGTCGACGAAGACGCCGGCTGCCTCGCGCGTATAGCTGACCGCCGGATTGGACAGCAGGCTCCGCTCGCGCGCCTCGGCCGCCCGCTCCCGCACCGTGAAGTCGAGCGCCTGGAGCTGCGGATGTTCCAGACGCATCCGCTCGAGCGCCTGCCTCTCGGTGAGCATCTGCCCGAACGCCGCCGGCACGGCCAAGCCCCAGCAGCCGGCTGCCAGTACCACAGATCGCCAACCACGCATTCTCGTCAACTCCCGATGCCGTCCGACGCCGCGGTGGACGGCATCTCTCGTCAGTTGGAACGTGCACGCGCACGCGTGCTTCGAGCGCGCGGCGCAGGACCGTCAGTGGGGAAGGGGCGGGGCGCGGGTTGAGCGGGGTGCTCGCGGCGGCGGGTCTGGATCGGCACACGCTACGGCCGGGGCAGTGCGGCTCGCCGGTTCGCAGATCGCGGCAGACGGCAGTGCTTCCGCCAGCGCGGGCGTCGTGTCGACGCGGACTGGCGGCGCTTCCGCCGCCGCCGCCAGCGCCACCCAGACTTGTTCGCCGATGTCGGCGCCCGACGTCCCGCGTCCACGGCCTTCGTCCTGGTGCCAGTGGATTCCGTGCCAGTGGTGGCGCGCGTCGTGCCCGCCCGCCGACACCTCGCTGCCCGCGGTGGCCGCGTGGTCGTGGTTCGGCGGATGCACATGGGCGAAGGGCGCCGACGTGCCGGATGACAGCAGCGTCGCGACGAGCAGCGGGCGCAGCAAGCCTTGCCGCATCACCATCTATCCTGGCGACGGACCAGGTTGCTGTCAACCACCAAGATCGGCCGGCGCGGGGCGGCCCGGCCAGGGCGGGTGATCCGGCGCGCGCTCCGCGCCGTGCCGCCGGCGATTTGCGCGGCGCGCTCGAACGATCTAGAGTCTGTGCGCTCCCGACGATCGCCGTCGGAGGCCACAGCGGCACGGACCAACAGGAGGGAACATGCAAAGCACAGCATCAGCCGTCTGGAAGGGCGGTCTCAAGGCTGGCAGCGGTGCGATCTCGAGTCGCAGCGGGGTGCTGTCGGAGACACCGTACACGTTCAGCACGCGCTTTGAGGGCAGCGCCGGCACCAATCCGGAGGAGCTCATCGCCGCGGCCCATGCCGGCTGCTTCTCGATGGCGCTCTCGGCGCAGCTCGGCGAGGCTGGGTTCACGCCGGATCACGTCAGCACGACAGCCACCGTCACCCTCGAGAAGGCGGACGGCGGGTTCGCGGTCACCAGGATTCACCTCGACGTATCGGCCAGGATTCCCGGGGCCGACCAGTCCGCCTTCGACACCGCGGCGAACAACGCCAAGACCGGGTGTCCGATTTCGAAGCTCATGAACGCCGAGATCTCGATGAGCGCCAACCTCGAGGCGTAGCGCTGCGGCAGGCAGGTCCAGGAGTCCGCGCCATCCTACGGCGCAGACTCCTGCGGCTGGTCCAGCGGCGAGATCGTCCCGTACATCAACCCGCCGTACTGGCCGTGGTCCCAGGTGCCCGCATACCGCTCGTCGTAGAAGACGACGCGGGCTCCGAACTCTTCGCCCAGACCGGGGATGGCGAAGTCGGTGATGCTGATCATCGGCGTGTCGCCCGCCCAGACGACCGGCAGGACCATCGGCAGCGTGACGTCGACGCTGCCATACTTCACGCGCGCGTTGAACCGCCAGCGGTCGCCGTCGAGCTTCGTCACCTCGCTGATCTCGTACCGCTCGGGCAGGCCGTCGCGCCGCTCCTGGCCCTCCAGCGTGAAATGCCCGACGAGCACGACGTTGCGCATCCGCTCGGCAAAGTCGCGTTCGAGGTCGGTGAGCGAGGCCGGGTCCGCCTCCCGTCCGGCCCCGGTCGCCGCCGTCAGCCAGCCGAGGCCGAAGACGAGCAAGAGCGCAACGCCCGTTACGAGAGTCTTCACCAGCTTGTTCATCTTCATCGGTAGCGACCTCCTCCGGTTCCTGTGATTATAGCGGTCCGGATTGCCGGACGGAATCTGCGGGCCGGCCCGCCGGGCTCGCTGCTCTCCCGCCGACGGCACGGCTCCGCCGAGAGTGATACGATGGGTTGATAGGTTCCCGTCGCAGCCAGCGCGGCCTGTGCGCCGCCTGAATCGCCAGCGCGGGCCTCGCCGTCGGACGCCCGGCACCGGCGCGGAGACCGCGAGAGACTCCCTTATGGACACCTACTACCACCCCCCTGATCTGGCGAAGTTCGGCGACATGGGCAAGGAGGCGCCCGAGCTCTGGGAGAAGTTCTCGGAGTGGTACGGCGCGGTGTTCGCCGAGGGCGCGCTGACCGAGCGCGAGAAGGCGCTGATCGCGCTGGCGGTGGCGCACGCGGTCCAGTGCCCCTACTGCATCGACGTGTACACGACGGCGTCGCTGGAGAAGGGCGCCGGGCCCGATCAGATGACCGAGGCGGTGCACGTCTCGGCCGCCATCCGCGGCGGCGCGGCGCTCGTCCACGGCGTGCAGATGCGCAACCGGCTCGAGAAGCTCTCGATGTAGCCATGTCCCTGCCGACGCTGCTCAACACGCGCTCGCCGCTGGCTCCCGCGGTTGCCCAGCGGGCGCACCTCGCGGCGCTGCCCCTCGCCCGGACGTTCGGCGAGGCGGCCGCCGCGGCGGGTCACGCGTCGCTCCGGCCGGTTGCGGCGGCGACGCTGCAGATCAACGTCGGCAAGCGCTGCAACCAGGCCTGCCACCACTGCCACGTCGACGCCGGCCCGGACCGCCGCGAGGTGATGCCGGACGAGGTGGTCGAGGCCTGCCTCGAGCTGCTCGCGGCGACAGACATCCCGACCGTGGACATCACCGGCGGCGCCCCCGAGCTGCACCCGCGGTTCCGGGAAATGGTCAGGCGGACCGCGGCCCTCGGCCGGCAGGTGATGGACCGCTGCAACCTGACGATCCTGACGCTGCCGGCGTACAGCGATCTGCCGGAGTTCCTGGCGGAGCACGGCGTGGAGATCGTGGCGTCGCTGCCGTCCTATGTCGGCACGATGACCGACCGGCAGCGCGGCGAGGGCGTCTTCGAGAAGTCGGTGGAGGCGTTGCGGCGGCTCAACGCGCTGGGGTACGGGATGCCGGATTCGGGCCTCGAGCTCCACCTCGTGACCAATCCCGTCGGGGCGTTCCTGCCTGCCGGCCAGGCGGCGCTCGAGCGCGACTGGAAGCGGGAGCTGCAGCGGCGCCACGGCGTACGGTTCAATCGGCTGTTCACGATTACGAACATGCCGATCAGCCGCTACCTGGCCTGGCTCGAGAAGTCCGGCAACCTGGAGGGCTACATGGACCGCCTGGTCCAGGCGTTCAATCCGGCCGCCGTCGACGGCCTGATGTGTCGCTACACGCTCAGCGTCGGCTGGGACGGCCGGCTCTACGACTGCGACTTCAACCAGATGCTAGACCTGGCGGTGGAGCCGTCAGCGCCGCAGACCGTGATGGACCTGGCGCACGGCCTGACGCCGTCCGGCGGGCGGTCGGCGTCACCCGCGCAGGCGCTCGCCGTGCTGCAGGCGCGACGCATCGTGACCGGCCCGCACTGCTTCGGCTGCACGGCCGGGGCCGGCAGCTCGTGCGGCGGTGCGACGACCGCAGCGTAGCTCGCGGAAAGAGGAAAGAGGAAAGGGAGTAAACCATGAAGAGAGGGATCGTGCTCGGTCTGCTGCTGGCGGTTGGCGCCTTGTCGCTCGGCGCCGCGACCAGCGCGCAGCAGGAGGAGATGGTCGTCGACGTCGAACAGCTCCAGGATAACCTCTATGTCCTACGGGGCGGCGGCGGCAACTCGGCGGCGTTCGTGACCAGCGACGGCGTGGTGCTGGTCGATACCAAGGTGCCCGGCTGGGGCCAGCCGCTGATCGACAAGATCGCCGAGCTGACTCCCAATCCCGTGACGACGATCATCAACACGCACACTCACTTCGATCACGTGAGCGGCAACGTGGAATTCCCGGCCACGGTCGAGGTCGTGGCTCACGAGAACACGCAGCGGCTGATGGGGGAGTGGAACGATATCACGGGCTTGGGCTTTGCCGGCGAGGACGTGTTCGCCGCCAGCAACGGCGTGGGGATCGCCAACCTCACCTTCTCGGACCGGATGACCCTGGGCAGCGGGTCGGACCAGGTCGACGTGTACTACTTTGGCCGCGGCCACACGGGAGGCGACGCCTGGGTCGTGTTCCCGGCGCTGCGTACCGCGCATAGCGGCGACATGTTCGCGAGCAAGGGCCTGCCGCTGCTGGATGCCGCCAACGGCGGCAGCGGCGTGGATTTTCCGGTCACGCTCGACAACGCCCACACGACGCTGACCGAGATCGACACGATCATCACGGGCCATAGCGGGCAGATGACGCCGGACGATCTGCGGGAGTTCGCCGGGTTCATGCACGAGTTGGTCGGCGCCGTGCGCGCGGCGAAGGAAGCCGGGCAGACGGCCGATCAGTTCGCCGCAGCGTGGGAGCTGCCGTCGCGGTACGCCGGCTATGCCGCGCCGATGCCCGAGCGCCTGGCGGCCGCCGCGCAGGTGATCTACGACGAGCTGCCGTAACGGCTCGGGAGAACTGGGCCTCGTTCGTCGCGGACGTGGACGGCCTGCGGAGCTTCCGGGAGGACTACGCGCGAGCCGGCGTCAAGGTCATCGGATCGCATCCGTGCTCTCGTCGACCCTGGGGAGTACTCGGCGCTGCGTTAGTTGCCCGTACGCCGGTCCGGCGTACGGGCAACTCCACGGCGCAGACTCCTAGTGCGAGGCGAAGTGCGAGACCGCGCCGTCCTCGTCGAACGCCAGCACGTCGTACGGCTGCGGATTCGGACCCTCCATGCCCGGCGCGCCGATCGGCATCCCGGGCACCGCGATGCCGCGCACGTCGGGACGCTCGGCCAGCAGGCGCTTGATGTCGTCGGCCGGGACGTGACCCTCGACGACGTACCCGTCGACCAGGGCCGTGTGGCAGGAGGCGAGGCCCCTGGGAATGCCGGCCTGGCGCTTGACCGGCGCCACGCTGGGGACGTCCGTTGTCCGGACCTCGAACCCGTTCCGCTCAAGGTGTGCGACCCACACCCCGCAGCAGCCTCAGGTGGGCGACTTGTAGACTTCGACGACCGGTCCGGCGCTGTCCTGGACGGCCAGCGTCGCGACCGCCGTCCCGGAGACGATCAGGGCGAAGGCGGCGGCGAGCAGACTCATTCGCATGTGCATATCACCACCTATTGTTGATCAAACGCCCCCGACGGGGAAGCGCGCGTATACAATCGGTCCCACGGGCATCGGAATCTGGTTCGACCTGCACGGAGCGCAACGGCGATGCTGACGAGACGAACTTTTCTGCTGGCGCCGCCGGTCGCCTCGCTGGCGCGCATGGTCAACGCGCAATCCGCGGAGTCCGGGAAGATGCTGCTGGCCATCCACCAGAACACGTCGCGCGCGGCCGGCTACCGCGGATCGCTCGAGGGCTGGGCGCGGGCCGGCATTCGCTACGTCGAGCTCAACGACGGCCTGCTCGACGAGTTCCTCGAGCACGACACGCTGGCCGGCGCCCGGCGTGTGCTCGGCGATCTGGGGCTGACGCCCGTGTCCGCTGCGGCGGCGCTGCCGGACATCTGGATTCCCGGGCCGGAACGGGCCGCGTCGCTCGCTACCTGGCGGCGACGCTGCGATCAGTTCGCGAGCCTGGGTCTGCAGAAGATCTACTCGCCGTCGGTCACATCCCGGCCCGTCACGCCGGACGACTTCGCGGCCACGCCCGACTGCATCCGGGAAGCCGGGGAGATCGCCAGGGAATACGGACTGACGGCGATGATCGAGTTCCTGCGCACGTCGACCCACCTGGCCACGCTGACCTCGGCGCTCCAGGTGATTCGCGCCGCGGCGCATCCCAACGTCCGGCCCATGCTCGACTTCTTCCACTTCTGGTCGGGCCTGAGCAAGTTCGACGACCTGAACCTGCTCGAGCCGGGCGAGTTGGCGCACGCGCACTTCCAGGACCTGCTCGACACGCCCCGCGAGCTGATCGACAACGACTCGCGGCTGATTCCGGGCGACGGCATCGCCCCGGTGGTCCGCATCCTGCGGAAGCTGGCCGAGAAGCGGTACACGGGCGCGCTGTCGGTCGAACTCTTCCGGGCCGACATCGTGCAGGCCGACCCCTTCGCGATGGCCACGGAGATCCGCCGCAAGTGCGAAGCCGTCATGCGCGAGGCCGAGGTGCTGCAGGGGTCTGCACCGTAGAACGGCGCGGACTCCTGGCGGGTTGGTTGGGCGGCAGTCGGAGCCGCAGGCGACGATTTCCGGGCCAGGCGGCGGCGGGCCGGTCGGTCACGCCAGCCGCCGCGGCACCCCCCACCCCCGCCAGATGCAGTAGACGGCCGGGAACACCAGCAGCACGACTACTGCGGTCGTCACGACTCCGCCCACCATCGGTGCCGCGATGCGCTTCATTACGTCGGCCCCGGTACCGGTGCTCCACATGATCGGCAGCAGGCCGAGCGTAGTCGTGGCGCTCATCATCACCACCGGCCGGACGCGGCTCGCGGCGCCGTCGAACACAGCCTGGCGGAGCTCGGCGAGCGTCCGCAGACCTCCCTCCGCGCGGACGGCGTCACAGGCACGGTCCAGGTACAGCAGCATCACCACTCCCGTTTCCGCGCTCAGCCCGGCCAGGGCGATGATGCCTACCCATACCGCGATGCTCAGGTTGTAGTCGAGCGCGTACAGCAGCCAGAACGCGCCGATCAGCGAGAGCGGCACGGCGGACAGCACGATGAGGGTCCGGGCCACCGAACGGGTGCTGGCGTAGATGGTCAGAAAGGTCAGCAGCAGGGTGATCGGCACGACGAGCCGCATCCGTTCCTGAGCGCGCACCATGTACTCGTACTGGCCGCTCCAGCCGAGGCTGTAGCCGGTGGGGACCTCTACCTGCGCGGCGACCGCCTCTTGGGCGCGCTCGACGTAGGTTCCGATGTCGACGTCCTCGATGTCCACGTAGACCCAGGCGTTGGGACGCGCCTGCTCGCTCTTGATGGCCGGCGGTCCCTTGACGAACGACATGGTCGTCAGGTGGCCGAGCGGGATCTGCTGCCTGGTCGGCGTCTGGACGAGGATGTCCCGCAGCGCCGCGGGGTTGTCGCGCAGGTCCCGGCTGTAGCGCAGGTTGACGGGGTAGCGCTCGAGCCCCTCCACCGTCGTCGTGATGTTCATGCCGCCGATCGCCGACTGGATGACGTCCTGCACGTCGCCGACCGTCAACCCGTAGCGGGCAATCTCGTCCCGCCGGACCGAGAAGTTCAGGTAGTTGCCGCCCATCACCCGCTCGGCGTAGACCGAGCGCGTGCCCGGCACCTGGCGCACCACCGCCTCGACGTCGCGGCCGACCTCCTGCAGCACCGTCAGATCGGGCCCGGAGATCTTGATGCCCACAGGGGTCTTGATGCCGGTGGAGAGCATGTCGTTGCGGGCCTTTATCGGCATGGTCCAGGCGTTGGTGAGGCCCGGGAACCGGATCGCGCGGTTCATCTCGTCGGTCAGCCGCTCGGGGGTCATCCCCGGCCGCCAGGTGTCCTCCGGCTTGAGCATGATCGTCGTCTCGAGCATGCTCAGCGGCGCCGGGTCGGTCGCGGTGTCCGCGCGCCCGACCTTGCCGAACACCCGCTCCACCTCGGGGAACGTCCGCAGAATGCGGTCGGTCTGCTGCAGGATCTCGCGGGCCTTGGTGATCGACACCCCCGGCAGGGTCGTCGGCATGTACAGCAGGTCGCCCTCCCAGAGCGGCGGCATGAACTCGGAGCCCAGTCGCGAGACCGGCACGGCGGTCGCGCCCAGTGCCCCCAGGGTCACGACGACGACCGCCCAGCGCCAGGCGAGCACCCGCCGCAGCAGCGGCCGGTACAGAGCCATGAGCACCCGCGTGATCGGGTTGGCCCGCGCCGGCAGGATGCGGCCGCGTATCCAGTAGCCGACGAGTACCGGCACGAGGGTGATGGAGAGCACGGCGGAGGCGGCCATCGCGTAGGTCTTGGTGAACGCGAGCGGTTTGAAGAGACGGCCCTCCTGCGCCTCCAGCGCGAAGATCGGCGCGAAGGAGATCGTGATGACGAGCAGTGCGAAGAACAGCGTGGGACCGACCTCGGTGGCGGCGCGGGCGACGATCTGCCAGTGGGGCAGTCGGTCCCGGTCGCGCTCCAGGTGCCGGTGCGCGTTCTCGACCATCACGATGGCGGCGTCCACCATGGCCCCGATGGCGATTGCGATGCCCCCCAGCGACATGATGTTGGCGTTGATGCCCTGCAGGTACATGACGATGATGGCCATCAGCACCGCCAGCGGCAGGGTCAGCATGGCCACCAGCGCCGAGCGCAGGTGCAGCAGGAAGAGGGCGCAGACCAGCGCGACGATTGCCATCTCCTCGAGCAGCTTCTCCTGCAGCGTGTCGATCGAACGTTCGATCAACGACGTCCGGTCGTAGACTGGGACGATCTCGACTCCTTCCGGCAGCCCGGACTGCAGTTCCCCGAGCCGCGCCTTGACGCGCTCGACCACGGCATACGCGTTCGCCCCGTAACGCACGACGACGATGCCGCCGACTACCTCCCCGTCGCCGTTCAGCTCGGCCAGGCCGCGGCGGATGTCCGGGCCTATCTGCACGGTCGCGACGTCCTGGACCGAGATCGGCGTGCCGGATTCGTCCACTCCCAGCGCGACGCGCTTCACGTCGTCGATCCCCCGAATGTAGCCTTCGCCGCGCACCATGAACTCGGCCTCGGACATCTCCAGCACCCGCCCGCCGACGTCGTTGTTGCTCCGCTGCACGGCGTTTCGAATGCGCGCGAGCGAGATGTCGTAGGCGCGCAGGCGGTTCGGGTCGACGGTGATCTGGTACTGCTTGACGAAGCCCCCGATGCTGGCGACCTCGGCCACCCCCTGCACCGCGGTCAGCTCGTACTTGAGGAACCAGTCCTGCAACGACCGTAGCTCGCCGAGGTCGACGTCGTCGGAGCGAAGCGCGTACATGTAGGCCCAGCCGACGCCGGTGGCGTCCGGGCCGAGGGTCGGCGACACGCCCGCGGGCAGGCGTCCGCTGACGTAGTTGAGGTACTCCAGAACCCGGCTGCGCGCCCAGTACAGGTCGGTGCCGTCCTCGAATATCACGTAGACGAACGAGAAGCCGAAGAACGAGTAGCCGCGGACCACCGTGGCGGAGGGAACGGCCAGCATCTGCGTGGTGATGGGGTAGGTCACCTGGTCCTCGACGACCTGCGGGGCCTGGCCCGGGTAGTCGGTGAAGATGATCACCTGCACGTCCGAGAGGTCCGGCAGGGCGTCGAGGGGCATCGCCCGCAACGCGTAGATCCCTCCGCAGGCGATGGACACCGCACCGAGGACGACGAAGAAACGGTTACCGATCGACCACTCGATGACGCTGGCGAGCATCGGTCTTCTCCCCCCGTTCCTGTCCTCAGTGGCGGTGTCCGGCCGGCATCGCGGGCATGTCCGTCTCGCCGGCCGGCGGCAACGGGGGTTCGGCACCCGGCAGGTGGTCGGTCGGCATGCCCAGGCCGGAGTCGAGGCCGCGGATCGCTTGCGTGAGGTTGCTCTCGGAGTCGATGAGGAACTGCGCCGACACGACGATGGTGTCTCCCTCCTCCACGCCCTCCAGCACCTCCCACGCGCCATCGCCCTGGCGGCCCAGGGTCACGGCGGCGACCTGGAACGTGCCGGGCGCGCGCTCGAGGACTACCAGATCGCGCGTGCCGCCGCGGATCACCGCCTCTTCCGGCACCGCCAGCGCGTTGCGCGCCACCGGCACGTTGAACGTCACGTTGGCGTACATGCCTGCGCGTAGCGTCAGGTCCGGGTTCTCGAGCTCGATGGAGACGGTCATCGTACGGGTCCGCTCGTCGAAGTGCGGGTACAGGTAGCGGACGAATCCCGTGTAGGGCCGTCCGGGCAGGTAGGGGAGCTCCACGAGCGCCCGCTGGCCGACGCGCAGCGCCTCGAGCTGGTTCTCGAAGATCTCGACATCGACCCAGATGGTCGTCAGGTCGGCCATCTTGTAGAGGTTCATGCCGGCCTGGACGTACATCCCGTCGAGCGCCTGGTCCATCTTCGCGACCACCACGCCGGTGACCGGGGACTGGACCGACAGCGTGCGGCGGGGAGTCCGCTCCCGCTCCAGGATGGCGATCTGCTCGTCGGTGATGTCCCAGTAGCTGAGCCGCGCGCGGGACGAGGCGACGAGCGAACGCGCGCGCTCGGCGATCGCGGGGTACTCCGACGTCTCGAGCCGCCCGGCATAGTCGACCGCCTGCAGGTGCTCCATCTGGGTGGTCACGAGCTGGGGGCTGTAGATGTCGAACAGGACCTGTCCCTTTTCGACCGTCTCGCCGAGGTAGTTCACCGCGACGTTCTCGATCCAGCCGTCGTATTTCGTGTTCACCCAGGAGATCTGCCGGTCGTTGTGGGCGAGGGTGCCGACGGTGCGAATGGTCTGCGCGATGTCGCGCCGGGCGACCGGCTCGGTGCGGACGCCGATGCTCTGCACGAATGCCGGATCGATGCGCACCGTGCCGGGCGGTAGCCGCTCCGCCTCGTCCGCGTACACGGGGACGAGATCCATCCCCATCGGCGACTTGCCCGGTCGATCCGACGTGAACGCCGGGTCCATGGGAGCGCGCCAGTGCAGGATCCGGCGCTCGCTGCCGGCGGGCGCCGCGGCCGCGGGTCCTGCCGCCGCGGGTCCTGCCGCCGCGGTTGCCGGCTCGCCGCGCAGGGCGGCGACGAGCTCCGCGGGCCACCGCCAGCCGGCCGGGTTGGCCATCAGCACGGCGGCGAAGCCGGCGCCGAGCACGAAGCTCGCCAAGCTGAACGTGAGTGCCTTCCGCATGTTGCCCCTTCAGTGCTCCGTTACGCGCAGGCCGACGGCCCGCTCCAGATCGCCGAGCGCAATCAACGAGTCCGACACGTAGCGCGCGCGCATCAGGCGGATCTCGATCAGCATCCGCTCGCTGTCGAGCAGGTCGAGGACGGCGAGCTGACCCGTCTCGTAGGCGGCCTCCGTCGCGCGGAGGGCCTCCTCCGTTTGCGGGATCAGCACCGTGTCCAGCAGGTCGACCTGTCTGTCGAGTGTCTCCAGGTGCACGACCGCGTCGTGAACGGCGCTCTCCATCGCGTTGCGCGCCGCCGCACGCTGGTGCCGGTGGGCGAGCAGCTCCGCGGCCGCCTGCTCGACCCCGGCGCGGTACTTGCCGCGCCAGAGCGGCAGCGAGACCCCCAGCGACACGCTGACGGCGTTCCTGCCGTTGTCCGGCGGGGGCAGCGTGACGCCCGCCGGATCGTCGCGACGGCCGACGTTGAGCACGCCGACGCTGGCCGTGAAGCTGGGCCGCGCGCGCTTCCTGGCCAGCTCGATCGAGCGCTCGCTGCCGCGGATGAGCGCGGCGGCCGCCTGCAGCTCCTGGCGGTGGCGGTCGCCCAGCTCGTAGAGCTGCGCCCGATCGACGTCGACGGGTGGGCGCGTGAGCGGCCGGATGCTCGCTACCGGGTCCTCCGCGGGACGGTCGCGCAGCGCATTGAGGTGGGCCGCCCGCGTCAGCCGCTGCCGGTCGAGCTGGTGCTGTCTATTGATGATGTGCGTGATCTCGGCGTGCAGCTTGATAACCGCCTGCTGCAGGCCCTGGCCTGTCGCGTAGCGCGTTCTGGCCAGTGTCTCGTAGTGTTCCAGCAGCAACCGCTCTTCGTGGGCGAGACCCAGCGCGGCGTCGATGTACGCCAGCTCGTAGAACGCCTCCTTGACCTGAGCGACGATGTCGCGCCGCTGCGCCTGATGGAGGTGGTACTGCGCCGCCGCCTGCTCGAGCGCGACCCGGCCGCGCAGATCGAGCGTGCCGATCCACGGAAAGTCCTGGCTCAGCGTGACGGCATTCGTCTGCGGGCCGACGCGGGTCTCCAGGCTCCGCAGCCCCTGCGTGAAGCTGAGAACCGGATCGGGCAGCGCCGTCACCTGCGGAACGCGCTCCCGGGCGGCGCGGTAGCGGGCCTGGGATTCGAGCACCGCCGGGGTGCGCCCGAGCGCCTCGGCCACGTAGCCGCGGATGTCGGGCTCCGCGGCGTAGAAGTCGAGCGGCGCCTCGGGCGGCGGCGTCTGGGCAACGGCGAGAGTCGAGACCAGACCGGCGACGGCCAGGCCGGCGACCGAACGCCGGGTGAATGAGCTGTGCATGGAACCGTCCCCCTTGCTGCGCGGAGTTCGAGGCGCCGGCCGCTGCTTGCGGGCGCCGTGCCGCGCGGCGGCAAGCGGCGGTCGAGGGCGCACGGGCAGCGCGAGACCGGCGACGCGACGAACCGGGGACGATTCAGATCAGCAGCGAGGCGTGTTGCAGGAAGAGCGGTGGAGCGGCGGGCGGCGGGAGGGGCCGAGGCGCGGGACGATGAGCAGGTTGCGCCGGCGCCTGTACGGATCCGTCGGCGGCCGGCAGGGCCGCGTCCGTATCGTGCACACGGTGCACCGACGCCGGCTCCATGAGCGTGGCGCAGCAGGTGAACGCCGCGGCGTCGTCGCCGTGCTCGTGCCGGCCCTCGTCATGGCAGTTGGACGCGGCCGGCGCGGCCCCGGCCACGGCCATGACGGGGCAGACGAGCATGGTCGCCAGCAACGCGTAGCTTGCGCCCCCCGTTAGCCACCTCTGCGCTACCGGACCCATGCGCCCATGTTCGCACATCGCATCCGGATTTGCACGACATGGGACGCGCACCCTCGCTCCAGGTCCCGGGCGGCCTCAGGCGCCGATCGGGTTTGCGATCACCTGCTCGGCCGTGATCTCGAGCGAGCGCAGGCGCGCGTCGTGGTCGAAGATGTGGCTGACGATCATGACCTCGTCGGCGCCCGTGCGCTCGACGAACGCTGCCACCCCGGCGCGAATCGTGTCGGGTGCGCCGACCACCGAGCACGACTGGGACTGCTCGATGATCTGCCGCTCGGCCGGCGACAGCCGTTCCTCGAAGCCCGCCACCGGCGGCGGCAGCTTGCCCGGCCGGCCCTGACGCAGGCTGAGCATCGACTGCTGCGCGGAGGTGCGCAGGAGCCGCGCTGCCGACGCCGTGTTGGCGGCAATGACGTTGAGCCCGACCATGACGTACGGTTGCGCGCAGTGCGCCGACGGCTCGAAGCGCTCCCGGTAGATTGCCAGGGCCTCGGTCAGCAGCGCCGGCGCGAAGTGCGACGCGAACGCGTAGGGCAGCCCGAGCATCGCCGCGAGCTGCGCGCCGAACAGGCTCGATCCGAGTATCCAGAGCGGCACGTCGACTCCCGCTCCCGGCACCGCCTGCACGCGCCGGCCGCCGTCCGGCGCCGCGAAGTAGTGCTGCAGCTCGATGACGTCACGGGGAAACGCGTCGACGTCCCCGTCCAGGTTGCGGCGCAGGGCGCGGGTGGTGAGCGGGTCGGTGCCCGGCGCGCGGCCGAGCCCCAGATCGATGCGCCCGGGGAAGAGCGTGGCCAGGGTGCCGAACTGCTCCGCGATCACCAGCGGTGCGTGATTCGGCAGCATGATGCCGCCAGCGCCGACGCGGATGGACGATGTCGCGGCGGCCACGTGGCCGATGACCACCGCGGTGGCGGCGCTCGCGATGCCCGGCATGTTGTGGTGCTCGGCCAGCCAGAAGCGGCGGTAGCCCCAGCGCTCGGCGTGCCGCGCCAGGTCCGCCGTGTTGCGCAGCGCGAGCGCGGCGTCGCCGCCTTCGGGGATGGGGGAGAGGTCGAGCAGCGAGCACGCGGTCATGTCCGTGCTTCACCCGCGACGGTCCGCTGCCCTCGGCACGCGCGCGATCCGGCGGGTCTGCTCCGGCAAGGCGGCTACCGCGCCAGCGGCGGCGTGGTCCGGGGCGGCTCCCGGCGCCGGGAGCCCTGCTCGTAGGCGTAGCCCAGCCGGAGCAGGGCGGCCTCGGTGAACGGCCGGCCCAGCAGTTCGAGGCCGACGGGAAGCCCGTCGGCGGTCAGCCCCGCCGGCACGGTGAGCGCGGGGAACCCGATGACCGGGCTCAGGTAGCGGTTGTTGCCCACACCGTACGCGTCCTCCGTCTGCGCGTTCGTCAGGGCGTCGGGCGCGATCGGCGCCGGTTGGTGATCGAACGTCGCGTACGCGAGCGCATCGAGCTCGTGATCCGCCATCGCGGTCAGGACGGCGCGCCGCAGCGCCTCCCGGGCGTGCAGGATGGACAGATACCCGGGGTCGGCGGTCGACTTGCCGACCGCGTCGATCAGGCCGCGCGCCCGCCACGGCGTGACGACGCCCGACAGCAGGATGTCCCGCAGGGTCTCGACGGGGGCGTCGGGCAGCGCCTCCAGATACGCGTTCGTCGCCGCCTCGGTCTCGAACTTGTTGCCGACGTAGGTCTGGTCCACCGACTCGAGGCCCGGGACGGTCACCGGATCGACGACCGTGGCGCCGAGCGCTTGCAGATCGGCGAAGGCCCGGTCGATCACGGCGCGCACCTGCCGGTAGTCGTCCGACTCGGGATCGGTCTTCGGGTCCAGCGCCTCGCGGATGATCCCGATGCGCGCCCCGCGCAGGCTGCCCGCGTCGAGATCCGCGGCGTACGAGTCGGGCACGCGGCCGGCCGCGTACGCGGTGACCGGGTCGTGCGGGTCGTAGCCCGCGATGACATCGAGCACGAGCGCCGCGTCCCGGACGGTGCGGGTCATCGGCCCCAGCGTGTCGCTGGACGGATTGGCGGGCATCATGCCGAAGCGGCTGACCAGCGGCACGGTGGGGCGCAGGCCGACGAGGCCGTGGACCGCCGCCGGGCCCCGGATGGATCCGCCGGTGTCCTCGCCGATGCCGACCAGCCCGAAGTTGGCTGCGATGCCGGCGCCCGTCCCGCCCGACGAGCCGCTGGGATTGCGCGTCGGGTCGTAGGCGTTACGGATGACGCCGAAGGCCGACCCGACGTAGCGCGACGCGAACTCGCCCATGTTCGTCTTGGCCAGGATGATGGCGCCCGCCGCCTCCAGGCGCGTGACGATGGTGGCGTCGCGCCCGGACACGAAGCCGTCGAACAGGGCCGAACCGTACGTGGTCGGCAGGTCGCGCGTCTCGACCTGATCCTTGAGCAGCACCGGCGCGCAGTGCAGCGGGCCGACGGGTCCCGACTCGGCGAAGGCCGCGTCGAGCGCGTCGGCTGTGTCCAGCGCGCCGGCATTGACGTGCTGCACGGCGTTCAGTGCCGGACCGGCCTGGTCGTACGCCGCGATCCGGTCGAGGTAGCCCTGCACCAGCTCGCGGCAGCTCAGCCGGCCCGCGGCCTGCGCCGCGTGCACGCCGTTGATCGTCGCTTCGAGAACCGGGAAGCGCTGCGCGCCGGCGACGCCCGGGGCCAGCAGGCAGACGAGGACCGCGGCTGCCGCCGCCCATGCCGCGGGCGGGGTGGCCTCGCTCGCTCCCGCGCGCGCGGCCACCCCGAGCACCCTGCCTCCGGGCCGGAACCGATGAGCCACCTGGCGCCGCGGAATCCTACGGAAGGTCCGCCGCCCGCTCCAGCGCGCGCTCGCCGGCGAGGATGTTGGGCATGCTGTAGTTCCCCTCGTGGCAGGCGTACTCGAAGAGGAACGGGAGCTCCTCCGCCGGGAATGCAGTGAACGGGAACTCGCCCGAGAAGGGCTGCGTCCAGTGCGTCGGATCCTCGATCGTGAACTCGTAGTTCAGCGTCGTGGCGTCGACCCGCGTGAACCGCTCCGTCACCGTGATCGTGTCGTCCGTCCGGCCGTTCGCCATGCGGAGCAGAATCGGGTCGCCCCCGGCGGCGCCGGCATGCGCCCCCGTGCGCCGCAGGTTGGTCGTCTCCACGACGAGCGTGTCGCCCTCCCAGCGGCCGCGCGAATCGCCGTGCCACTGGCGGATGCTGGTCGGCACGTGGTCACGGTCGTCCAGCGGAATGATGCGCGTGTCGTGGATCATCTCGACGTAGATGGCGACGTAGCCCGGGGTCTGCGCGACGATGAAGTTGTTGTTGTAGGCGCTCGGCAGCATCGGCGGGCCCGCCGACCAGACCAGGCAGCGGTCGTTCAGCTCCAGGTCCTCCCACGACTCGTACGGACCGACGGCCGGGTGCATCTCGTCGTGCGCCGCCTTGCGCCGGGCGGCCTCCGGCGTGCGTGCCGGCAGCCTGCCGTTCGGCGGGTCGACGATCAGCGACGTGCGCCGCGTCGGCCGCGTGCCTCCGTCCAGCCAGAAGTTGTTGTAGGCGCCCACGTTGCCGCCGGCGACCGTCCGCCGCGGCGGCGCCAGCAGCAGCTCCCGGTTGCGGTCGAGCCGCGCCTGCTCCTGGGCCGACACCTCCTCGTCGGTGAGGAAGGCCTTCTCGCCCAGCGCCTCGGGACGCTCGAGCGGCGTGATGGTCTTGTTCGTGTAGG
Source organism: Vicinamibacterales bacterium (assembly GCA_965217045.1). Classification (GTDB taxonomy): domain Bacteria; phylum Acidobacteriota; class Vicinamibacteria; order Vicinamibacterales; family UBA8438; genus JAAXGX01. The sequence goes on from OZ244229.1 coordinate 626,613, forward strand.
TCCCCTGCAGATCCGGGTCACCCCACGGAGTCCGCGGGACGTCCTGGGCGGCAGCGGCGGCCGGCAGCGATACCGCCAGCGCGATAACGCCCGACAGAGCAATCAGACATGAGCGAGTCATCGGATACCTCCCGTTTCATCCGCGGGTTGCGTGCAGCGTCTTGCCTGCCGGCAAGCGCTTCGATTATACGCCTGCGAACGTCGGCCACCGCCCGGTAGAGTCGGACCATCTCCCGGTGGCGGCTGCGCCCGGCACGGCACGGCCTCGATGACGACCAAGTCGACGTCGGAATCAGCGCGCCGCCCCAGCGGCGACCACCGCGTCGCGGGTGGCCGCGTTGCCGGCGGTCAGGCCGCCGTTGGCGCCGCCGAAGTTGAAGATCCGGTAGCCCTGTGCCATGCGCCGGGCTGCGTTGTCCGGGTTGACGGTGCCGCCGCAGGCGAGGTCGCGCGTCCGGCACACCGCCAGGATCTGCTGGAAGGTCGCCTCCACGTCGGGGTGCTCGGCGCTCTCGACGCCGTAGGCGGCGCTGAGGTCGCCGCCCGCGCCCAGATAGAAGCCGGCGACGCCCGGCACCTGGGCGATCGCGTCGGCGTTCGCCACGCCCACCTGTGTCTCGATCATCGGCCAGAACAGCAGGTCGCCTTGCGGGTTGAGCGGCCAGAGGTCGGCGCGCCGGCGGCACTCCGAGCGGGTGATGCCCCAGAAGCCGCAGACCACCGTGCCCCGGATGCCGGGCGGATGCGGGATGGCCGACGTGCGGAGCTGCCGGGGCCGCATCGTCTCGACGATGTTCTCGGCCTGCTCCACGGTCTCGATGTTGTTGATCAGGATGCCCATCAGGCCGATGTCGAGGGCGTGCTTGACCATCCACTCCGTCTGCTCGCGCCCGTAGGGCGGGAAGCGGGCGAAGACCGCCGGGTGGGCCTGCAGGTTGCCGCGCGCCAGGATGCCGGCCTTGTCGCTGGCCGTCAGGAACGCCACGAACTGCTCCAGGGCGTCGAAGCGGAGCGGGTTGTGCTCCATGTCGACGTACACGTAGTCGATGTCCGGAACCTGGGCCAGCGAGCGCGCGTTCTGAAGGGACAGATCGGCGGTGCTCACGCCGAATACGTGGCGGCCCTGCGCCAGCTTCTCGACCACCGGGTTCAGGTGCAGGTACGGCTCCTGCGCTACCGGGGCCGCGGCGAGCGCGGCGACGGCGAGACCGCCGGCCGCCAGGAGCGGCAGGACCTGCCGACGAAGGGATGGACCCGCCACCAGACACCTCCTCGCAGCGCGCCGGCCGCCGGGAGCAGCGTCGCCAAGCCGCCCGACGCAATGCGCACCCGTCTGCTTCATGCTCGGCTCCCGGGACCCGCGGGCCCCTTGACACACATGCGGCTTCAGGCGGAGCATACCAGAATAATCTGGGGGTATATCGTGCTGACAGCAACGAGGCTCCGTCGCGTGCGACCGCTCGTCGGACTGTGTCTCCTGGCCCTCGGCGTCGCAGCCGCGCCCGGAGCGGCGCGGGCCGCGGAGCCCGACGACGGCGTCCCGACGTTCGCCGGCGACGTCGCCGGCATCTTCCAGGCGAAGTGCCAGGCCTGCCATCGGCCCGGCATGATGGCGCCCATGTCGCTGCTCACCTATCAGGACGCCCGCCCCTGGGCCCGCTCGATCAAGCAGCGCGTGATGCTCCGGGAGATGCCGCCCTGGCACCTTGACAAGACCGTTGGGATCACGCGCTACAAGGACGACCGGTCGCTCACCGACGCGCAGATCGACACGATCGTGCGCTGGGTGGACGGCGGGGCGCCGCTCGGCAATCCGGCGGACCTGCCGCCCCCGGTGCAGTTCAACGATGACGAATGGACCATCGGCGTGCCGGACCTGATCGTCACCTCGCCTGAGGCGGTGATGTACCCCGAAGGCTCCGACTGGTGGCCGAGCTACATCGTCGATCTGGGCCTGACCGAGACGCGCTTCGCGCGGGCCGTGGAGACCCGACCCTCGCAGGAGGGGCGGCAGTTCGTGCACCACGCCATCACGAGCCTCATCGACCCCGAGGCCCGGGACACGCCCGCCCGGCTGGGCCAGGGCGAGCCCGTGCTGGACCCGCTCGAGGGCGCCTACCTGAGCGAGTACGCGCCCGGCAAGTACGGCGACGTCTTTCCCGAGCACACGGGGCGGGCGCTGAAGGCCGGGGCCAAGCTCCGCTTCAGCATGCACTACTTCGCCATCGGCCGGGAGATGCGCGACCGGACCAGCGTCGGCTTCGTGCTGTACCCGCAGGACGTCGAGCCGACGTGGTACATCACCGACCTGTTCATCCACGAGAACGACACGATCGACATCCCGCCGGGGGAGATGACGCGCACCGACACGTACTACAGCCTGCCGGCGGCGGCGCGCATCATCAGCTACCAGCCGCACCTGCACCTGCGCGGCAAGGCGCAGTGCATGGAGGCCATCTACCGCGACGGGCGGGTCGAGATGCTGAGCTGCGTCGACCGCTTCGACTTCAACTGGCACGTCGCCTACCACTACGAGGACGACGTGATGCCGCTGCTGCCGGCGGGGACGATGCTGCACCTCATCTCCATTCACGACAACACCGTCACCAACCGCCGCAATCCGGACCCGACCACGTGGGTCGGGTGGGGGCAGCGCAGCATCGACGACATGGCGGCCGCGCATCTCGGTGTGCAGTACCTCGAGGACGAAGACTTCGAGCGGATGGTGGCCGAGCGCCGCGCACGGCCGCGGAGGCGGCTGAGCGTGGGCGGGCAGTAGCCGCCGGCCGGACGCCTGATGATGCCCCCGACGGAGCGCCCGCTTCGGCGCTGGATGCTAACGATCGCCGCCGGCGTAGGCGGCGTGCTGCTGCTGCTCGCCGGTTCGACGGCGGCCGGCCAGCCGCCGCAGGCGGGGCAGTCGGGCATCTACGAGCAGATGCGGCGGCTGCTCAACGTGCGGCACAACTCGGGCCAGAACGTGCATCCGGTGTTCGAGGGCTGGGAGCCGAATCCGGACGGGACGGCCAGCCTGTACTGGGGGTACATGAACCGGAACTGGGCGGAGGCGCTCGATATCCCCATCGGCCCGGACAACCACTTCGCGCCCGGCCCCGCGGACCGTGGGCAGCCGACGCACTTCCTGCCGCGGCGGGTGAAGCAGCTCTTCAAGATCGTGGTGCCCGGCGACTTCGAGGGCGAGTACGTCTGGACACTCTCGATTCGCGGTCGGCCCGAGAGCGTGCCGGGCTCGCTCAAGCCCGCCCAGATGATCGACGTCCGGAAGAGCAGCAGGAACGAGAACGTCCCGCCGCGAGTGACGCTGGGGCCCGATCTGACGCTGGCGTTCCCGGCGTCCGCCACGCTGTCGGTCGGCGTCACCGACGACGGGCTGCCGGCGCCGCAGGCAGGCTCCGGTTCCAGCCTCAGCGTCCGCTGGTCGAAGTACCGCGGGCCGGGCGAGGTCACCTTCGGTCCGGCGGAGTCCCCCGTCGAGGACGGCCGGGCGGTCACGACCGCAGCCGTCAGCGAGCCGGGCGAGTACACGCTGGCCGTCCTCGCCGACGACGGGTCGTACTACGGCACGGCGCAGGGGCAGGGCGTGCCCGGGTTCGCCTGCTGCTGGACGTTCGGCTTCATCGAGGTCACCTACGAATGACCGCCGAGAGGCCGCCGCGCGCTCGATACGGGGCGGGCATCGCGCTGGTCCTGTTGATGGGGATCCTGTCGCCGGCGACCGCGGCCGCTCAGGGGCAGACTGCCGAGGCGCCGGACGCCGGCGCCACCCTCCTGCGCGAGAACGACTTCATCGCGATCTGGGACGTGACGCGCGCACCGCATCCGGCAACCCCCGTGGCCCCGCGTACGCTCGCGGCGGATCAGGTGTCGGTGACCCTGGCCGCGGGAGCGGTGCGGATCACGCGGCCCGACGGCACCTGGACGGTCGAGCACGAGCCGTTCGGGTTCGTTCGCTTCGAGCCCGCCGGAACCGTCCGCGCGGTGGAGGCGCTGGGCGAGGAGGCGAGCCGGGCGATCGTCTTCCAGTTGAAGTCGGCGCCGCTGCCGCGGTGGCCGCGGGTCGTCGACGTGCCGGGCCAGTTTCCGCGGGCCGGCGCGCGGAAGCTGCTCGAGACGGACCGCATTCGCGTCTGGGATCAGACCTGGACGCCGGACGTGCGGATCGCCTTGCACATGCACTTCGTTCCGACGGCCGCCGTCTTTCTCGAGGGCGGCAGGCTGCAGACGTTCGAGGAGGACGGCGGCCCGAACCCGCCGTTCGGGCGGAGCCGCGGCGACGTGCTGGCCCTGGCCGCCCCGCTCGCGGCCCCGCACGAGGAGGAGCAGGTCGAGGGGCGTCCACGTGCGATCTGGATCGAGTTCAAGCACGAGCCTGCGCCGTAGAACGGCGCGGGCTCGTGCAGGGTTTGATTGGCGGGCTAGCCGCCCCGGTTCGGTCGGGCGGGGTCGATTGGAGGGCAGGATGAAGATGCGGTTGACGATCGCCGTCCTGATGGCGGGTCTCGCGGCGGCCTGGGGCCAGGCGCAGGAGGACGCGGGCCAGATCGAGCGGCACGATCCGGCCGTCGACGCCATTCTCGGTCCCGGCGCGCGCCTCGAGCTGCTCGCCGGGCATCTCGGCATGACCGAGGGGCCGCTGTGGATCGGCGGTGCCGAGGGCGGGCATCTGCTGTTCAGCGACATCCCGGCCAACGCCATCTACAAGTGGACGCCCGACGGCGAGCTCTCCCTCTTCATGGAGGAGGCCGGCTATACGGGCGACGACATCATGAACGCCGGCGCGCAGTCGACCAGCGGGCGCCGCCACATCCTGCTCATCGGCCCGAACGGGCTGACGCTCGATCCGCAACGACGCCTGCTGATCGCCGCGATGGCCGACCGGGCGGTGGTGCGCATCGAGGCGGACGGCTCGCGCACGGTGCTGGCCGACCGCTTCGACGGCAAGCGGCTGAACGGCCCGAACGATCTCGTGGCGCGCGCGAGCGGCGCCATCTTCTTCACCGACATGACGGCCGGCATGCGCTACCGGGGCGATAGCCCCTCGCGCGAGCTGTTCCATACCGGCGTCTACCGCATCAAGGACGGGGAGCTCACGCTGGTGGAGCGGGACCCGGGGGGCGGCAGCCCGAACGGCATCGCCCTGTCGCCCGACGAGCGCACGCTCTACGTCGGCAGCGGCGGGAAGATCCTGGCGTACGACGTCGACGAGGACGACAGCGTCTCCGGCGGCCGGGTCCTCATCGAGACCCCTTCGGACGGCATGAAGACCGACGAGCAGGGTAACCTGTACACGACCTCGCACGGCGGCGTCTGGATCATCTCGCCGGAGGGGAAGCACCTAGGCACCATCCACCTCCCGGACATCCTGGGGGTCCGCACGACCAACGTCGGCTTCGGGGATCCGGACCGGCGGGGTCTCTACATCACGGCCCGGACGCATCTGTACCGCATACGCGTCGACATTCCCGGCGTAAGCCCCTGAGGAGCGTGACCATGGCCGACCCGAGCGCCCCGCAAGCCGACCGCCGGCAGTTCCTGCGCATGCTGGCTGCCAGCCCCGCCCTGCCGTACGTCGCGCTGTCGCCGACGATTCTCCACGCGCTCGGCCAGGAGCCGTTCCGGGAGGGGAGCGCCGCGACCGAGCTGATCGCGTCGCCGGAGGAGGCACTGACGGTGTTCGACTTCGAGGCCGTCGCGAAGCAGAAGCTGCACTACGGGCACGTGGCGTTCCTGGGCGGCACCGAGGACGAAGGGACGTACCGCGCGAACCGGGAGGGATTCACGCAGTATCAGCTCCGCGTCCGGCGCCTGGTCGACATCAGCCGCATCGACATGTCGGTGTCGCTCCTCGGCAGCAGCGCGCACGCCCCGATCATCCTCTGCCCCTGCGGTGCGCTCAGCGCCTTTCATCCGGACGGTGAGGTCGAGGTGGCCCGCGCGGTGAACACGCGGGGGCACATCATGACGCTGTCGAACGCGGCCAGTCAGCCGATCGAAGACGTGGCGGCTGCCCGCGGCGGCCCCGTCTGGTTCCAGCTCTACCGCGATCCAGACTGGAGCAGGACGCTGGCCATGATCAAGCGCGCCGAGGCGGCCGGCTCGCCCGTGCTGGCCTGGACGATCGACAATCAGGGCGGCGGCAAGCGCATCGTGCACGCCCGCGCCCGGCGCCGCGACCGCGCGTTCTGCGGCACCTGCCACACGCTGAACCCGGACGATCGGGGCCTCGCGCTGCCCGGCTTCCTGGGTTCGACGATCAACCCCGACGGCAAGCCGATGACCATCACGCCGCCGCTCGGGCCGCCCCGGCTGGACGGACGGGTCGCGACCTGGGACTACGTCAAGCGGCTGAAGGACGCCACCTCCATGAAGGTGGTGCTCAAGGGGATCGTGACGCGCGAGGACGCGGAGCTCGCGCTGGAGTACGGCGCCGACGGCATCTGGGTCTCGAACCACGGCGGCCGCATGGAGAACAGCCTGCGGTCTTCGGTCGAGTGCGTGCCCGAGGTGGCGGCGGGCGTCGCCGGTCGCGCGCCGATCATCGTGGACGGGGGCTTCCGCCGGGGCACCGACATCTTTAAGGCGCTGGCGCTCGGCGCGACGGCCGTGGGCGTGGGGCGTCCCTACATCTTCGGCCTGGCCGCGTTCGGGCAGGCCGGCGTCGAGACGGCGCTCGACATACTGGATAGCGAACTGCGGATGGTGATGCGGCAGGCCGGCACCCCCGGCCTCGCGCGGATCACGCCGTCCTACGTGCGCGATCGCCGGGCGCCGGCCTGGTAACCTCGGCGGGAGGCTCATGGAACGCCTGGACGAACGGCGGGCGCGGCGCGGCGGGTTTCTGCTGTCGGGACTCGTTGGGATCGGTCTGCTGGCGGCTGGAGGCCAGGCTGCCGGGCAGGCGCCGCCCCCCGCGGGTTCGGACGCGGCGGCGACGTACCGCACGGTCCTCGACCGGTACTGCGTCACCTGCCACAACGGCCGCCTGCGGACGGCCGGCCTCGAGCTCGACGGGGCGGACCTGTCGAACGTGAGCGGCCGGGCCGACCTGTGGGAAAAGGTCGTACTCAAGCTGCGGGGACGCGACATGCCGCCGCAGCCCCGCCCGCGGCCGGCCGACGCGGTCTACGACGGCTTCGCCGCGTGGCTCGAGACGGCTCTCGACGCGTCCGCCGCGGCAGACCCGCGGCCCGGCCGGCCGGCGCTCCACCGTCTCAACCGCACCGAGTACGCCAACGCCGTCCGCGATCTGCTGGCGCTGGACGTCGACGTCACGACGCTGCTGCCGCCGGACGACTCGACGCACGGCTTCGACAACATCGCCGACGCGCTCGGCGTCTCCCCTCTGCTGCTGGAGAGCTACGTGGTGGCGGCGCGCAAGATCAGCCGCCTAGCGGTCGCCAACCCGGCCATTCCGCCGAGCGCGGAGACGTACGTCGGCGCGCACGATGAGACGCAGGACACCCACCGGGAGGGGATGCCGTTCGGCACGCGCGGCGGCCTGCGCGCGACGCATCACTTCCCGGTCGACGGCGAGTACGAGTTCCGGATTCGCCTGGAACGGAGCCAGCGCGACGACGTGCGCGGCCTCCACGAGCCGCACGAGCTGGAGCTGGCCGTCGATGGCCGGCGGGTGCGCCTGTTCGCGCTCGACGGCGGGCCGCACATGTACCGGCAGGCGGTCTACGACGGCGACACGCCCGCGCTGACGGCCGACGACCATCTGGTCCTGCGCGCGTCGCTGACGGCCGGTCCGCGCACCATCACGGCGACCTTTCCGGTCAAGAGCTTCGGCGTGCCCGAGAGCCTCTCGAAGCCGCTACTCAGAAGCTATCCCAGCCCGAACTCGGTGGCCGGGCTGCCGGCGGTCAGCCGCATCATCGTGACCGGCCCCCTTGCCGCCGCCGGGCGTGGCGCCACCCCGACCCGCCGGCGCATCTTCACCTGCCGGCCGGCCGCCGACGCCGGTGAGCGGGCCTGTGCCGAGACGATCATCGCGGCGCTGGCGCGGCGCGCCTATCGCGGCCTGGCGGCGGAGGCCGACGTGCGGGAGCTGCTCGGCTTCTACGAGGCCGGGCGGGCGCGCGGGGGGTTCGAGGCGGGCATCGAGGCCGCCTTGTGGCGGCTGCTGGCCAGCCCGAAGTTCATCTTCCGCTTCGAGTTCGATCCGCCGGACGCAGCGCCGGGCGCGGCGTACCGCATCGGCGATCGGGAGCTGGCCTCGCGCCTGTCGTTCTTCCTGTGGAGCAGCATTCCCGACGAGCGGCTGCTGGCGGCGGCCGAGCGCGGCGACCTGCGCAGCCCCGGCGAGCTGGAGCGGCAGGTGCGCCGGATGCTGGCCGATCCGCGCGCGGCGGCGCTGGTGGACAACTTCGCGAGCCAGTGGCTCTACCTGCGCAACCTGGAGCACATCGTCCCCGAGCCGCGGCGGTTCCGCAACTTCGACAACAACCTGCGGCGGGCCTTCCGCCGCGAGACGGAGCTGCTCTTCGAATCGATCGTCGCCGAGGACCGCAGCGTGCTGGAGCTGCTGGACGCCGACTACACGTTCGTCAACGAGCGGCTGGCGCGGCACTACGGCATCCCGGGCGTGCGGGGGAGCCATTTCCGGCGCGTCGCGGTGACCGACGAGCGCCGGCGCGGCCTGCTCGGCCACGGCAGCATCCTGACGGTCACGTCGTACGCGAACCGGACGTCGCCGGTCCTGCGCGGCAAGTGGGTGCTGGAGAACCTGCTCGGTGCGCCGCCGCCCCCGCCGCCGGCCGACGTTCCGGATCTGCCGGATGACGAGGGGTCTGGGGAGGGCCTGACGATGCGCGAGCGGCTGGCCGCGCACCGGGCCAACCCCGTCTGCGCGAGCTGTCATGCGAAGATGGACCCGATCGGCTTCGGGCTGGAGAATTTCGATGCCGTCGGCGCCTGGCGGCGGTCCGAGAACGGCGCGCCGATCGACGCCTCGGGTGCGCTGCCGAGCGGGGCCGCGTTCGAGGGGCCGGCCGAGCTCAGGGCGGCGCTGCTGGCGCGGCCCGCGGCGTTCGTCCGGACGCTCACGGCCAAGCTGGCAACCTATGCGCTCGGGCGGGGCGTCGAGCACTTCGACGCACCCGCCATCCGGGCCATCGTGGCGGAGGCGGCGGGCAGCGGCTACACGTTCTCGTCGCTCGTGCTGGGCATCGTAGAGAGCGTGCCGTTCCAGATGCGCCGGGCGGCGGAAGAGTCGGAGCAAGGAGAGAATCGATGATCGTCACCGGGATGTCCCTGCCGCGTCGCACGTTCCTGCGCGGCGTGGGCGCCGCGCTCGCGTTGCCCTTCCTCGACGCGATGGTGCCCGCGCTGTCGGCCGCCGCGCGCACGGCCGAACCCGTGCGCCGGCTCGGTTTCGTCTACGTGCCGAACGGCGTCAACTGGATGCGGTGGACGCCCGAGCAGGCGGGCGCGGGGTTCGAGCTGTCCCCGTCGCTGTTGCCGCTCGAGCCGTTCCGCGACCGCCTGGTGGTCGTCTCGGAGCTGCGCTCGCGGCCGGCCGAGGCGCTCGGCGACGGCAGCGGCGATCACGCCCGGTCGTCCGGGGCGTGGCTGACCGGCGTGCATCCGAAGAAGACCGAGGGCGGCGACTACCGCGCCGGCAAGACGGTCGACCAGTTCGCCGCCGACGAGTTGGGTGTCGATACGCAGTTTCCGTCGCTGCAGCTGGCGATCGATGACGTCGGCATGCTCGGGGGCTGCGAGCCGGGGTACGCCTGCGCCTACCAGAACACGCTGTCGTGGCGCACGCCCACGACGCCGATGCCCATGCTGACCAATCCGCGGGTGGTCTTCGAGCGCCTGCTCGGCGGCGACGCGCGGACGCCGGAGGAGCGCCGCGCGCTCGCGCAGTCGCAGGCCAGTATCCTCGACTCCATCCTGCAGGAGACGCACCGCCTCCGGCGGCGGCTGGGCGGGCCGGACCGCCTCCGGCTGGACGGCTACCTCGCCGGTATCCGCGAGCTCGAGGAGCGCATCGCGAAGCTCGAGCAGCAGGGCGATCTCGCGCTCTCGCCGGCCGACCTGCCGGCCGGGATACCGGACTCGTTCGAGGAGCACGTGAAGCTGATGTTCGACCTGCAGGTGCTGGCCTATCAGGCCGATCTCAGCCGCGTCATCACGTTCCTGATGTCGCGCGAGGCGGCGCAGCGGACCTACGGTCAGCTCGGCATCGCCGACCCGCACCATGGGCTGTCGCATCACGCCTACGATCCGGTGAAGCTCGAGAAGCTCGCGAAGATCGACACCTATCACGCGACCCTGCTCGGGTACTACCTGGACCGGCTGAACGCCGTCGAGGACGGCGACGGGTCGCTGCTCGACCACGCGCTGATCCTGTACGGCTCGTGCATGTGCGACGGCCAGATTCACAGCCACTCCAAGCTGCCGACGCTGGTGGCCGGCCGCGGCAGCGGCCGCGTGCGCGGCGGCCGCCACATCGTTTGCGCGGAGGACACCCCGCTGGCTAATCTGCAGCTCAGCCTGTTGGAGAAGGTCGACGTGCAGCTCGACCGGTTCGGCGACAGCACCGGCCGGGTAGCCGACCTGTAGGGCGGCAGAGGAGTGGCCATGCGGACACGCGACCGGCGCAGACTGCTGCTCGTCCCTGTCCTGGCGGCGCTGAGCCTGGCGGCCCGCAGCGAAAGCCCCGCTGCATTCGAACGGCGATGCATCCCGGCTGAACAGCGTTGTTCCTCGGTCACATATGCCCAATGTGCTCCCTCGTCACGCCTTGTCAGCCGGGCGCCTGGCCGTTCTCGGTGCGACGCGGGGTTACGCCACGGGCCGCAGGGCGCGGGCGTCGCCGGCCACGCGCCGGTGGCGCGGGCGGTCGAGGACCGCGATCACGCGCGCCTGCGGGCGCTGCTCGAGCAGGGGGCCGACGTCAACGCGCCGGCGCCCGACGGCACGACCGCGCTGCACTGGGCGGCGCACTGGAGCGACGCGGAGACGGCGCGCCTGCTCGTGCGCGCCGGCGCCGACGTCGATGCGGCCAACCGCTACGGCGCGACGCCGCTGTGGCTGGCCGCCGAGCGGGGCGCGGCCGACGTGGTCGGCCTCCTCCTCGAAGCTGGCGCCGACCCGAACGCCCTGGCGCTCGGAGCCGGGGAGTCGCCGCTGATGGCGGCGGCCCGCGCCGGCGGCGCGGCGGCCGTCACGCGGCTCCTGGCGCACGGCGCCGACGTCGACGCGCGGGACGGGTGGCGCGGGCAGACGCCGCTGATGATGGCGGCCGGCAACCACGAGCCCCACGCCGACGTCGTCGGTATCCTGCTGGCGCACGGCGCGGACGTCCACGTGCGCTCGCGGTCCACCGCGGAGGCGCCGTACGCCGGCGGCGGGATGCGCGCCGTCGGGGGGATGACGGCGCTGCACTTCGCGGCGCGCCAGAACGACGCGGAGTCGGTGCGGATGCTGCTCCGGGCGGGCTCCCGCGTCGACGAGCGGGCGCCGGGCGGCATCACGCCGCTGCGCATGGCCATCGACCATGGCTACCACGATCTCGCCGACCTGCTGCTCGCTGGCGGCGCCGACCCGAACGCGGCCGACGACGCGGGCTTCACACCGCTGCACGCCGCGGTGCGGAAGCGGGCCGGGGGCAACCCGGAACGCGGCGACCGGCGCGCCGGAACCGGCGGCGGCCGCTCGAGCGCGCTGCTGAAGGACCTGCTCGCGCGCGGCGCCGACCCGAACGCCCGGCTCCCGCTGATGCGGCTGCCGCCCAACTTCAACCCCGACGGCTATCCCCAGGTGAACAACGTGCAGTATGCCGGCGCGACGCCGCTGTGGATCGCGGCGCACCTCGCCGATCTGGAGGCGCTGCGCATGCTCGAGGCGGCCGGCGCCGACCCGCTCGTCGCGTCGCTTGAGAACACCACGGCGCTGATGGTGGCGGCCGGTCTCGGATATGCCACGCGCGGACCGACCGCGCGCCTGGGCGGCCGCCGGGAGGATACCGAAGAGGCGGTGCTGGCAGTCCTCGAGCAGCTCCTGGCCTGGGGGCACGACGTCAACGCGGTCAACGACAACGGCCAGACGGCGTTGCACGGCGCGGTGGCGGCCGCGGATCCGGCGGTGGCGCGGTTCCTCGCGAAGCGCGGGGCCAGCCTGGACCAGCGGGACAGCATCGGCCGCACGCCGCTGGTCATGGCGCAGGAGCATACGACGGACAAGTACCGCACGAGCCAGGCCCTGATTCCGGCCGACGTCGAGAAGACCTACGCGCTGCTGCGGGATCTGGAGGGCGCTGGCGGACGCGCCGGCGCGCAATAGACCCGCAGGGAAGGAGAGCTGCCGATGCCGTCACGCCGTCCCGGTCCGGGGGTCGCCGTCTTCGCCGCGGTCCTGGCCATGCTCGTGCTCGCCGCCGCCCACGCCGCGGCGCAGCGCGGCCCGACGCACCTCAACCGCATGATCGAGCGCCTAGCGGCGGGCGAGGTGGTGTTCGGCGCCAGCACGACCAACCTGTCGCTCGACAACGCGCAAGCGCTGGCGATCTCCGGCCTGGACTACGTCTACGTCGACTACGAGCACGGGCCGATGAACTTCGAGACGCTGCGCAGCTTCCTGGTCGGCATGATCGACAAGGCCGCGGCGGTGAGCAAGGGCAGCCCGCAGCCGGCCGTGACGCCGCTGGCCCGCTTCGCCCCGTACGGCCGCGAGCAGGCGGAGTGGGCGGCGAAGCAGGGGCTCGACCTCGGCCTGATGGGCGTCATCTTCCCCAGCGTCGAGATCCGCCAGCACGTGCTGGACGCCGTCCGGCTCATGCGCTACCCGCAGCGCCCGGGCTCGCCGCACCCGGAGCCCGCCGGCCGGCGCGGCGTGGGGGCGCGCGTTGCCCAGTGGTTCTGGGGCGTTGCGGCGGCCGAGTACGTCCGGCGCGCGGACGTCTGGCCGCTCAACCCGGACGGCGACCTGCTCGTGGTGCTGCTGATCGAGTCGGCCGAGGCGGTGCGCAACATCGACGAGCTCCTGTCGGTGCCGGGCGTCGGCGGGGTCCTGATCGGTCCGAGCGACCTGTCCAACTCGCTGGGCGTCGCGCGGGACTCCGCGGAGACCGAGGCCGCCATCCAGACGATCCTCCGCGCCTGCCTGGCCCACGACGTGCCGTGCGGCATCACGGCCGGGGCCGACCAGATGGCCCGCCGCATCGAGGAGGGCTTCCGGATTCTGGGCACGGGCGGCCTGCCGGGCGGGCTGACCGCCAGCGCGGCGGCCGCGCTGCAGGCCGGTCGCGAGGCCGTCGGGCAGGAGTCTCCGCGGTAGAGCGGCGCGCGCACTGGAGGGTCTGTTGCGCGGCAATCGGAGCGGCAGGCGACGATCGGCGGGCCAGCTCGCGGAGCGCGCGCTGCGGCCGGGCGCCTGTCGCGTCCTGCTCGTCCTCGGTCTCGCCGCCGCGGCTGCCAGCGCCGGCCTCGTCGCCGCGGCAGGGTCCGCACAAGGTCCAGCGCCCGAGTGGCCGGGCTGGGGCGGGCCGCGGCGCAACTTCACCAGCGACGCCGTGGGGCTCGCCAGCTCCTGGCCGGAGGATGGGCCAACGCGGCTCTGGAGCCGCCCGCTGGGCGGCGGGCATTCCAGCATCCTCGTCGATCGCGGCCGCCTGTTCACCCAGTACCGCCCGCCGGACGGCAGCGAGCCGGACTCCTGGCGTGAGGAGGAGGTCGTCGTGGCGCTCGACGCGTCTACCGGCCGCACGCTCTGGGAGCACCGGTATCCGGCGCCGCTCGACGGCTTCGACGTCCCGCTCGGCGTCGGGCCGCACGCCACGCCACTGATCGTCGGCGAGCGTCTCTTCGCCACCGGCACCAACAAGCAGCTCTTCGCGTTGGACAAGGCGACCGGGGACGTGCTCTGGTCGCACGACCTCGTCCGGGATTTCGGGGCGCCGCCGCACTATCGCAGCATGCCGCGCAAGCCAGGCTACAGTTGCAGCCTGCTGGCCTACCGGGATCTGATCATCGCGACGGCGGGCGGTCCCGGCCAGGCGGTCATGGCGTTCCACCAGGACGACGGGCGCGTCGCGTGGCGCAGCGGAGAGTTCGCGATCGCGCCGGCCTCGCCGATCCTCATCACCGTGGAGGGACGCGAGCAGGTGGTCGTGTTCGCCAGCGACCGGGTCGTGGGCCTCGATCCGGCCAGCGGCACCCAGCTCTGGAGCCATCCGCACCCCCGGCGGCTGGACGCCAACATCACCACGCCGGTGTGGAGCGACGACAACCTGCTGTTCCTGTCGTCGGCCCACGACGGCGGCAGCCGCGTGCTGGAGGTGTCCGGGTCGGGCGTCCGGGAGCTGTGGTTCACGATGGCCATGCGCGTGTACTACGGCACGGCCATCCGCATCGGCAACCACTACTACGGCAGCAGCGGCGACCTCGGGCCGGCGTTCCTGACGGCCATCGGCGTGCGCACCGGCGAGGTGGCGTGGCGCGACCGCACCTTCGCGCGGAGCACCCTGCTGTACGCCGACGGCAAGCTGATCATCCTCGACGAGGACGGCACGCTGGGGCTGGCCACGGTCTCGCGCCGGGGGCTGCAGGTGCTGGCGCGGGCACCGGTCCTGTCCGCCACCGCCTGGACGGTGCCCACGCTCGCGGGCACGAAGCTGTACCTCCGCGACCGCGCGGACATCGTGGCCCTCGAGCTGGGCGACTCATGAGCCCGGCAATCGTTGCCTGTGGCTCCGCTTGCCGCCCAACCAACCCTCCAGGAGTCCGCGCCGTTCCACGGCGCCGACTCCTACGGCAGCGCGAGGGCGATCAGCTCGGCCGGCTGGCCGCGGGCCCCGATGGCCAGCGCGATGTACTGCTTGCCGTCGAGCATGTACGTCATCGGCACGCCGCTCTGGTTCTTGGGCAGCTCGTACTCCCAGATGATCTCGCCCGTCTGCTTGTCGTAGGCGTGGAACATGGGGCCGCCCGCCCAGGTCGGCGTGGCCATCAGGCCCGAGCCCTCGCCCGCGAACAGCAGTGTCTTCGTGACCAGGATGCCGCTGCGCTCGGGCTTGCCCGTCCTGGGGATGTCGAGGCCGCTCAACGCCGGATGATTCGCCACGCAGTCGGGCGTGGGGCCGTTCGCTATGGTCCACAGCAGCTCGCCCGCGTTCAGGTCGAGCGCGGTGATCCGGCCCCACGGCGGCTTGATGAGCGGGAGTCCGAGCGGGCCGATCTCGCCGCATCCCTGCTGCTGGCGCAAGGCGTCCCGGCCGCGCGGCCGTCCGCCTCCGCTCACGAGGTCCATCGACGTACGGCCTGGATCGTTGACTAGCCCGGCGATCGTCGGGTTCGTGATCGAGGCCACGTACAGGATGCCGGTCTCGGCATCGATCGCACCGCCTTGCCAGTTCGCGCCGCCGGTCATGTGCGGCAGCATCAGCAGGCCCCGGAAGCCGTCCTGCCCGGCCAGAATCGGCGGCGTGTAGATCGGCCCCTGCTGATACTCGGATCCGATGCGCCGGGCCTCGGCCGCGATCTCGGCCGTGAAGTCGAGGAAGTCCTCCTCCGACACTCCCTGGCGGTCGAAAGCAGGCGGCCGCGTGGGGAACGGCTGGGTCGCGGCCGACTGCTCGCCCGGCACGTTCGACTGCGGAACCGGCCGCTCCTCGATGGGCCAGAGCGGCTCGCCGGTGGCGCGATCGAAGACGTACGTGAACGCCTGCTTCGTGATCTGGGCGACCGCCTTGACCACCCGGCCGTTCACGTTGAGATCGATCAGCGTCGGCGCGGTCGGTATGTCGTAGTCCCAGATTCCGTGATGAATGAACTGGAAGTGCCAGACGCGCTCCCCGGTCCTGGCGTCCAGGCAGACCAGGCTCTCGGCGAACAGGTTGTCGCCCGGCCGGTGGCCGCCGTACAGGTCGTTCGTCGGCGTCTCGACCGGCACGTAGACGTAGCCGAGCTCTTCGTCCCCCGACATCGGCGCCCACGCTCCGGTGTTGCCCGTGAAGCGCCAAGAACCGTCTTCCCAGGTGTCGTTGCCGAACTCGCCGGGCTGCGGGATCGTGTGGAAGACCCACAGCTGCTCGCCGGTGCGCACGTCGAAGCCGCGGACGAAACCGGCCGGGAATTCCTTGGCGGGAGCCGTGGCGCGTAGCGCGGCCCCGACCACCACGACGTCGTTGACCACGGTGGCCGGCGAGTTCAGGCCGATCTGGCCGTCCTCGATGGCGGGACGGTCGAGGCCGTCGTAGAGGCCGTTGTAGAGATCGACGATGCCGTCGTCGCCGAATGTCGGCACCGGCCGCCCCGTCTTCGCGTCCAGCGCGACGAGGTGGTAGCCCTGGGTGACGTGGATGACGCGTTCGTCGCCCTGCCCGTCGGTCCAGTACGCCACGCCGCGGCCGGAGCTGGCGCGCAGCGGCGCTACCTCGCCGCGCCGGCCCTCGTCATGGCGGAACATCCACAGCGTCTCGCCGGTGGCGGCGTCGATGGCGACCACGTTCCGCCGGCGGCCGGCCGACGTGTACAGCACGCCGTCGATCATCAGCGGCGTCGCCTGGAAGTTGAAGTCCAGCTGCGGCCCGAAGTTGTCCGTCTTCCAGCGCCAGACGATGTCGAGGTCCCCGACGTTGTCCCGGTTGATCTGGTCGAGCGGCGAGTACTTGGTGCTGCCCAGATCGCCTCCGTAGTACCGCCACTCGCCGTCCTGTGCGCCCTGCTGCGCCGCGGCGGGCAGCCCCGCGCCGAGGGCCATGGCGGCGATGAGCCCGATGCTCACGACGAACCGACCGGTCTCTCTTGACATTTCCCTCTCCCGTTGCTCGTCAGGCCTGCCGGTCCGACATGCTCGTGCGTGCCGGTCAGCCGTCCTCACAGTGAATTCAGAAGGTTGCAATCGGGTTGATCGGCGACCCGGTGCCGCCCCAGACCGCCAGCGGCGCGGCCGTCAGGAGGAACTCCCAGCGGCCCTGCTCGGCCGCCGTCTCGCCGAGCGCTTCCAGATCGGCGTTGTCGAACAGGTGGATGCCGAGGTGTACCAGCGCGAAGTCGTGCGCGGCGCCCGGCAGGTCGGACGGCGCGACGCTCAGCGCGCCGTCGCTGCCGAGCAGCGCGATGTCACGCTCCTTCAGCCACGGAATGACCGACGCGTGCAGGCCGGCCGCGGTCCCGATACGGCCGATGATGAACGGCCCGAGCACGTCGCGCGCAGCCCACCGGCCCGTGCGGATGAAGACGGCGTCGCCGGCGCCGGCGCGCACGCCCGCCCGGGCTTCCCAGGCTTCCAGATCCTCGACGTAGATCGGCGTCTCGGGCTCGAGGTACGGGACGCCCTTCAGGCGCGGGATGTCCATCAGGATGCCCCGCGTGAACACGCCGTTCTTGAGATTGTGGATGGAGTTGCGCGCGTGACCCCCGGCTTCCAGCACCGCGGCCTCGTCGGGCCGGTAGCCGTTGTACATCCGCCCCTCGGCGTCGTCCACGTGCGCCATCGCGTCCAGGTGGGTGTGCGCCCAGCCGTGGTAGCGGACGGCGAACTCGTCCGAGCCCACGCCGTGCATGATGTGCACGAACGGCCGCGGGTTGTCGACCGCCGCCTCCTTCAGGACGTCGCGCGCCAGGGAGACGCTGACGCCGGCGCGCACCAGCGCCGCAGCCTCGCGGCGCTTCGCCGGTGTGATGAGGTTGATGGTCCCGATCTCATCGTCGGGCCCCCACCGTCCCCAGTTGGACAGCTCCGTCTGCCACCGCTCGAGGTCGGACCCGGTCACCGCACGATCCGCCGCGCCCTCCTGCGCCGGCGACAGCGCGCCCGCCGCCACCACGATGAGCATCGTCGCCACGGTTGCCGTCACTCTCATCATCGCTGCCTCCTCCGCGCCCGATTCAGGGTACAGAGTTGCCCGCCCGGAAACCAGAGCAAGATTGCTCGTCTCGGTGCGCCGCAGGGTTTCGCCACGGGCTCCTACGCCCGATAGCGGGCCACGGCCGCCGCGTCCCAGTCCATGCCCAGGCCCGGTCCGCGCGCGGTGACGCAGCCGTCCACGGGGCGCGGCGGATCGACCAGCACCGCGCCGGCCAGGTCCAGGAACTCCAGGTAGTGCGCCAGCGGGGTGACCGGCAGGACGTGCGCGCTGGCCTCGACGAACAGGTGACTGGAAACCGGAACGGCGGCCGCCTCGGCCTGTCCCAGGGCGCGCAGCCAGCCGGTCACGCCGCCCATCTTCATCAGGTCCGGCATGCACAGATCGCAGGCGCCGGCGGCAAGGGCGCGGGCCATGTCGTGACCGAACCACCAGTTCTCGCCCGTCTGGATCGGCACCGGCGACCCGGCGCGGATGCGGGCGTGCCCGGCCAGGTCCTCGGCAGGGACCGGCTCCTCGACCCACTCGAGGTCGAAGCGGGCCAGCGCGCGAATGCGGCGCAGGGCCTCCGGCGCGGTCAGCGACTGGTTGTAGTCGACCATCAGCCGCACGTCGGGACCGATCACCTCGCGCACGCCGGCCACGTTCGCCAGGTCCCAGGCCAGGTCGGCAACTCCGATCTTGATCTTGACGGCGCGGAAGCCCTGCTCGACGCTGCGCTCCAGGGCCGCGGCGTCCGCGGCGGGATCGACGATGCCGTAGCTGTCGTAGGCGGGGACGGGCGCGGCCCGCCCGCCGAGCAGTTCGACCACCGGCCGCCCGAGCGCGTGGCCCTGCAGGTCCCAGAGCGCCATGTCCAGGCCGGACAGCGCCATGCCGAGCAGCCCCTGGCGCCCCAGCAGGCGGAAACGGGCCGCCAGATCGTCCGCGACGGCCGCCGGACTGGCCGGCCGCCCGCGCACGACCTCCTCGAGGTCGGCGAGCAGGGCGTGCAGGGCGCGCAACGTGAGGGTCGTGTAGCCGAAGATGTAGGCTCGGCCCGCCGGCCCTTCCTCGGACTGGACGTCGATCAGCAGGAGGGGCGACACTGGGATGTCGCCAGAGGCCGTGCGCAGCGGCCGGGCCAGCGGCGCCGCAACGGCGCGTACGGTCAGCGAGCGGATGGTCAGCGCGGGGCTCGACATGATGGTTCCTCCGGGACGGCGCCGGCCGCGACTCGCGCGACGAGACGGGCTGCCGCTTGCAGAGCTATCTTCTCCCCGACTCGCGGTTCGGTCCAATCGTTCCACCGCCCGCTGTGCACGGTCGCTGGGCCCGTGACAGGCGTGACGCCGGTTCCGCCCGGACGAAGGCCATGTGGTCCAATGTGACCAGAAGTGGTTCAATCGGATATAGCGCAGACCGTGAACGTGTCGGAGTTGAAGGCAAGGCTGAGCGGATACCTGGCTCGGGTTCGGCGCGGCGCCCGACGAAGTGCTCCGGGCACGTGCTGGCAGCGGGCCGCCGGCGCCACCCGCGGGGGCGGCCGAGGAAGGGGAGGGCGGCATGCGTGAACGGCACCATGGATTCGTCGTGGCGCTGGCGGCGGCCGGGGTGGCCGCGCTGGCCGTCGGCCTGCAGGGGCAGGCAGCTATTGAGGATCGCAGCGGCTATCCGGGGGACGAGTGGCCGCTGGTCGGCGGGAACTGGTCCAGCTCGCGCTACTCGACGCTCGCCGACATCACGCTCGACACGGTCGGTCGGCTCGGCGGGGCCTGGGTGACGCCGCTGCCCGGCGGCGCGGCGTCCAGGGCGACGCCGGTCGTCCGGGACGGCGTCCTCTACCTGACGGGCGGGGCCAACGTGTTCGCCATCGACGCCCGCACCGGCGAGACGCGCTGGCGCTGGCAGCCGCCACCCGACCGGCCGCTGATGGTGCCGTCCTGGCAGGGCGTCGGCCTGGGGGCGGGCCTCGTGTTCGTCGGGCTCGGAAGTGCCGAGGTGGCCGCGCTGCGGCAGGCGACCGGCGAGCTGGCGTGGGTCGTGCCGGTGGGCAGCGTCCCGCGGGGCGAGGGCGAGCGGGTGACCACGGCGCCGATGTACGCGCGCGGCCAGGTCTTCGTCGGCGTGGCGAACGGCGACAGCGGGGGACAGGGGCGCATCGTCGCGCTCGACGCAGCGACGGGCGCGACGCAGTGGACCTTCTTCGTCGTGCCGCGGCCCGGGGAGTTCGGCCACGACACCTGGCCGCAGGACAGCGACACGTGGCAGCTCGGCGGCGGCGGCGTGTGGCTTGTCGGAACGGTCGACCCCGAGCTCGGGCTGGTCTACTTCTCGACCGGCAACGCGGTGCCGATGTTCGGCGGCGAGATCCGCGCGGGCGACAACCTGTTCACGGCCTCGGTGCTGGCGCTCGACATGGCCACGGGCGAGCGGCGGTGGCACTATCAGGTGGTCCGGCACGACGTGTGGGACGCCGACATCGCCACGCCGCTGCTGCTGTACGAGGCGGAGGTGGAGGGACGCCCGCGCAAGGCGTTGGCGGCCATGCGGGCCGACGGCTACCTGTTCGTGTTCGATCGGGCGACGGGCGAGCCGCTCGTGCCGATCGAGGAGCGGGCGGTACCGCAGGACGCGTTCCTGCACACGGCGCCCACGCAGCCGTATCCGGTCGGGGCGGAGAGCATCCTGCCCGACTGCTCGTTCTGGCGCGACAAGGTGCCGCCGCCGTTCGAGCTGAGCTGCAGCACCTTCACGCCGCCCACGGTGGACCGCCACGACCTCGTGGCGCCCGGCCTGCCGATTCCGCGGGTACGGGTCACGCCGATGGCGTTCAGCCCGCAGACCGGGTACGTCTATGCGCAGGGCCGGGCGCATGTGGGGCGCACCCGCCGGTTCGCGGATCCCTGGCTGGCCTTTCCCGACGACGATCACCTCGGCCTGCCGGAGCCGGTCGGCATCGTCGCCGCCGTCGATCCGCGGACCGGCCGCATCGTCTGGAAGCAGGAGGTTCCCGGCCCGCTGCTCGGCACGAGCGGTCCGCTCACGACCGCCGGCGGGCTGATGTTCCGGGGCTCGCCGGGCGGCCAGGTCGAGGCGTACGACGCACGGACCGGGGAGCGGGTGTGGGCGTTCCAGACCACGCCGGCGGGGGCGCGCGTGCGGCCCGGACCGGCGGCCGCCTACGCGCTCGACGGCCGGCAGTTCGTCGCCGTCCCGATGGGCCGCGAGCTGTGGGCGTTCACGCTCGACGGCGCCGTGGCCGCGCGCGGCGAGGTGGCGGCCGATCCCTGGGCGAACTTCGAGCCGTCGCGCCCTGCGCCGCGCGCGACTGGCGCCATCGAGACCGCGACGCTGCTCGTCAATCCGGCCTGGGCGGTGGGCGGCCGGCGGTACCAGATCGACGAGCACACGTTCAACCCGGTGCGGGCGCTGGTGAGCGCCGGTGCGCGCGTGCAGTTCCGCAACAACGGCGATCTCCCGCACTCGATCGCGGCGCAGGGCGGCGGTTGGACCACCGGCCGACTCGAGCCGGCGATGTGGGCGTTCGTCACCTTCGATCGGCCCGGCACGTTCCGCTACCACTGCACGGAGCACCCGTGGGCGGTCGGGGAGATCACCGTCGAGCCGTGACGCGCGGCCGGCCCCGCGCGGCCGGCCGCGCGCGGGGCCGTGGCGGCGTCAATCCTCGTACACCGGGCCGTGCACGGTGCGGTGCGAGAGATACTGCCAGCGGCCATCGCGCTGGGCGTAGACGCGGACGTACCAGAAGCTGAATGCGCGCTGCGCGGCGTCGGGCCCTCCGCTGCGTGCCCGCACCCGCCCCATCGTGAGGGCCACGTCGCCGTGCACCTCGACCTGCTGCGCATCGACCTCCCGCGAGCTGTAGCGTCCGGGCAGCGAAGCCAGCCATTCCGAGCGGTGGTCGACGCCCAGAATGGGGCCGCCGGTGGTCCACCCGTCGCCGTGCGTGTACGTGAAGTCGCTCGCGCAGACGCGCTCCAGGAAGGCGACGTCGGCGTGCAGGACCGCCGCCTCGATCTGCCGCTCGAGCGCAAGCACCTCGGCTCCGGGGTCGGCGGGGGAGTGCGCGCCGGCCGCCTCCTGCGCGGGCACGCCCGCCGTGCCTGCCGCCAGCACGGCCACGATGCCGGCGATCAGCGCGACCGTCTGCGCCGCCGGCGCGCTGTCCGGCCGCGACGCTGCCGCGGCTCCGCTTCCGACTCGCTTCGCGTCTGCCATCACCCCTCCCGCTTCGAATCCGTCCGCTCGCCGAATCCCGATCGGCGGGCGGCGGACACTCGGGCATCATAGCCGACCGCCGCCCGCCAGCCACCGGTGCGCGGAGGGAAGAGCCGCTGCCGATGTTCCACTATCCGGACGGCTAGCTTCCGCGCCCGCCGCGCGGCGGGTTCGGTTAATCTGACGCAGATCCGCACGCGAAGCGCGATCCGCATCTTCCAGGGAGGCTGACGATGAATCGCTGGCTTGCACTGTCGATTGCCGGGGGTCTGGCTGCCGGCGCCGTGACGCTGCCGGCCCAGAGCGGCCGGGGGCACGGCGAGGAGGCCTACAACACGCGGCTCGTCGGGGCGCACGACCTGCAGGGGCGTTCCGCCTATCAGCCGCTGCCGGTCCGGCAGGGGGAGCGGCGGATCCTGTACGTCGGCCACCATGCCGGGGAGGCGCTCAATCCGCTGACCGGCGCCGTCGAGACCAACGGCACGTCGGTGGTCGACGTCACTGCTCCGCAAGCGCCGGTCTACCTGGCGCACATTCCGGCCACCGGCGGCGCCAGCGGCTCGCAGATGGTTCAGGTGTGCGCGGGCGACCAACTGCCGCGGGGGCAGGCGGGACGCTTCTACCTGCTGCGGCCGAACGGCAACCGGAGCCAGGAGATCTGGGACGTCACGGATCCGGCCAGCCCCGCGTTCGTGCGGACGGTTGTCGAGACCGGCCGGACGCCGGCCGGCGATCAGCACACGCACAAGAACTGGTGGGAATGCGATACCGGCATCGCCCACCTGGTCGGCACCGTTGCCGGCTGGCGCGCCCCACGCATCCTGCAGGTGTTCGACCTCGCCGACCCGGCGGCGCCGCGGCATGTCCGCGACTTCAGCCTGCCGGGGGTCCAGCCGGATGCGAGCGGTCCCATCCCGGGCGGCTCGGGGCTGCACGAGGCGGTCAGGCTGGGCAACCGGCTGTACCTGGCGTACGGCACGGTGGCGAACGGTGTTGTGCAGATCCTCGACCGGGACAGGCTGCTCAACGGCGACCCGGACGCCGCGGCGCCGCTCGCGGCGAGTCCGGCCGCCCTGGCGTACCCCCAGATCGGCCGGCTCGACCTGCCCGCGTTCTGGGGCGGGCACACCGCCATGCCGCTGCTCGGCGTGGAGATTGCCGACTACGCCGACAACCGCGACCACGCGACGCGCGACTTCCTGTTCGTCGTCTCCGAGTCGGCCGGCAACGCGTGCCAGGAGGCGCGCCACGTCACGTTCATGATCGACATCACGGACGAGGCCCATCCGCTGCCGATCGCCACGTTCCAGGTGCCGGAGTCGAGCGGGCAGTTCTGCGACCGGGGCGGCCGCTTCGGCCCCCACTCGCCGCAGTGGTCCATGGAGCCACCGTTCTACGGGAGGCTGATGGCCGTGTCGTGGTTCAACGCCGGCGCCCGGGTCATCGACGTCCGCGACCCGTTCAACCTGGATGAGGCGGCGTACTACATCCCGGCCACCACCGAGCGGACGGCCGAGCGCTGCGCCACGATCGACGGCGTCGAGAGCTGCAAGGTGGCCATCCAGACGAACAACCTCGAGGTCGACGACCGCGGGCTGCTCTACCTGGTGGATCGCGCCAACACCGGCCTGCACATCGTGGAACTGACGGGTCCGGCTGCCGCCATCATCGAGGCGGGGGAGGACTGACGGCGCTGCGGCGTGCGGCCGGCCTGGGCGCGGGCGCGGCGACCAGCGGCAGGCGGCCGCCGCGCCCGCGGGTCACCGTCCGCTGCTTGCGGCCTGCTCCTCGGCGCGGGCGCCGCCCAGGATGTTGATCATGGCGTGGTTGCCCTCGTGGCAGGCGTACTCCCACATCTCGCCGGACGCCACGCCGCGTGACGCCTGATCGGTGGTCAGCGGCGCGGCCGCGGTCCAGGGCCGCGTGAACGACGAGGGATCCTCGACCGTGAAGGTGTAGTCGATCGCCGCCGGCCCGACCCGGGTGAATCGCTCGACCAGCCGCAGGCCGGGGCGGGCTGCGCGCCACGGCGTGCTCCAGTAGGCATGCCGTTTGTCCACGAAGTTGATCGTCTCGACCACCAGCGTGTCGTCCTCCCAGTGCCCGCGGGCCTCGCCGGTCCACTGCGCGATGCCGGTCCGCGGCCGGCCGTCGAGCGGGATGACCCGCAGCTCGTGGTACATCTCGTGCAGCATCGCCACCTGGCCCGGCGTCTGCAGGATGCGCAGGTTCATGTTGTAGGGCTGGATCGGGACCATGTTGGGCAGGCCGTCGGTGAGGCAGCGCTCGCCGGTGTCGAGGTCGGTCCAGGAGTGGAACGGGCCGACCCCGTAGCGGGCCCGCTGGCGGTCGCTCGCGAGCCTGGCCTCCGGCCTCCACGGGATGCGGCCCTCCGGGGGATCGACGATCAGCGACGTGCGCAGGTCGCCGATGATCCGGGTCCCGGCATCCAGCCAGACTTGGTTGTAGCCCCCGACCGTGCCGGGCGCCGACTTGCCGTCCGACGCCGCGCGCTGCTGGGCGGACTGCTGCTCGAGGGCCGCAGCCTCCTCGGCGGTCAGCAGCGTCCGGTCGGACTGCCGGGCGGAACGCTCCAGCGGCGTGAGGGTGGCCGACGTCCAGAGACCCTGCAGGTCGGGATCGCCCCAAGCCGTGCGCGGGACCGCTGCGCCGCCCTTCGCCGCCACCTGCGCGGCTGCCGCCGCCGGCAGCAGGACGACCGCTGCCAGTACCGCTGCCGCCGAACCCATCGGGCCGAGCTTCTGGTGATTCATCTGGACCTCTCTTCCCGGGCGCGCCTTCATCAAGATAGTAGCGCGTTACGGGAGATTACAGCGCTTTTGCGGGCCGGCCTGTTCGGTTCTGCGCATCCGGACGTTAAAGAGGACGAGTGTCTGTTTCCTGGGCCGAACGAGTTGCAAGGCCATGGGGCAACCAACTCCTGGCGCTAGGAGTCTGCGCCGCAGGAGATGCCGCGGCGTGAAGTGGGTCGTCGGCCCATGCTCTGACTTATCGTGTCGGAGCAGCTTCGGCGGTCGCCCGACGAGGTAGTTCCTCGGCAGATGGCGAGATCCGACGTTGACGGGCCCCTTGGTCCGCCAGAGACCGTGATGCGCGCCGATCGGTCGCCATCGCGAGCCTCGTTGCCGCGTGTCACGCCGCGATCAGGGCGTGCAGGCGCTTGGCGTTCAACGCCAGGCACACCAAGTCCCACTCGCCGCGCACCTTCGCCAGCCC
Organism: Vicinamibacterales bacterium; assembly: GCA_965217045.1. GTDB lineage: Bacteria > Acidobacteriota > Vicinamibacteria > Vicinamibacterales > UBA8438 > JAAXGX01. The sequence continues at coordinate 651,910 of OZ244229.1, forward strand.
CCGCAGGCTGAAGCGCCGGAATCCCAGCACGTGTTTGATCCAGCCGTGCGGAGCCTCCGACAACCACTTGCGTTCGGCGTATGCCGCACGACCCGCCGGCTTCGACAGCTTCTCGGCCATGCGATTCGTCGCGGGGTACTGCCCCGGGTCGCGGGGCCGCGCCGTCTTGCCCTCCCGTCCCAGTGACATGTACCCATCGACGCCCCGCGTCTCCAGGTTCACCAAGTCCCGCTCGTTACTGTAGCCAGCGTCCGCCTGCAGCGTGTCCGGCTGCTCGCCGACCGTCTCCGCCACCTCGTCGAGCAGCAGCGGCAGCCCACCCTGGTCGCTCGCGTTCGCCGTCACCTCCGTCGCCACTACCAACTGGTGCTTACCATCCACCGCTACCTGCGCGTTGTAGCACTGCTGGAACCCGTCGTTGCTCGTCTTCATGATCCCGCTCTCCGGGTCCGTGAAGTTACTCTGTGCCTTCTCGTCCGGCTCGCCATACACCCGCTTGTACGGCCGTCCGCCCTTCAGGTTCCGATCCTGGCCCGGCTGCCGCCCGCCCGCGTCGTCCGCCGCCCGCTGTGCCGCCTCCAGCCGCTCCTTCGCCGCCCGGATCGCCGCCAGGCGATCCTCCCGCCGGCGCAACTCCGACGGGAGCTCGTCGCCGCGTGCGTCCGGCCCGAAGCGCTCATCCTCAGCCGCGTCGGCGTCGCGTGCCGCCCGCACCAGCGCGTCAACCTCACCGGCCAAGCGCCGCTCTTCCTCCTGCATCCGACCGTAGCTCATCGCCTTGTGCTTGCTCGCGTTCGCACGAACCTTCGTGCCGTCGATCGACAGCTTGCCAAAGCGCGCCAACCCCAATTCCCGCGCCAGACGCACCACCTCGACAAACAGCGCCTTGAAGTCCTCCAGGTGCCGACGCCGAAACTCGCAAACCGTCCGGTGCTGCGGAAAGTTGCCGGCCGCCAGCACCCGGAACGCCACGTCCTCCTCCAGCCTCCTCGCAATCCCCCGCGACGAAAACACCCCCGTCGCGTAGGCGTAGAGCAGCACCTGACCCACCTCACCGCCTTGAATCATGCCGCGCCGCTCGCACCGTCCGCTGCGCGTTGCGGCCGACCGGAACGCCACGTCCTCCTCCAGCCTCCTCGCAATCCCCCGCGACGAAAACACCCCCGTCGCGTAGGCGTAGAGCAGCACCTTCACCATCATCCGCGGCTCATACGGCGCGTTGCGCCGACCATCCCCCGCATACGCAGCGTAGAACGCCGTCAGGTCCAGGCCGTCTACCAGATCGCTGACGTGGTGCGCTAAATGGCCATCCGGCAACCACGCCCGCACGTCGGGCGGCAACAGCAGCGATTGGTCCGGTGCGTAGCGGCGAAAAGTCGTCGACATCAAGTCCTTCCGGCGTCCGATCTCGCCTGCGATTGTCGCACCGTTTTCTGCGGCGCAGACTCCTAGTCCAGGTTTAACAACGGCATAGCCAAGGCATTTTAGAATCAGTAGTTTACGCCGGTCGAATGGCGCAAGTGGCACTGCAAGCGCGCGTCAACCGGGGAAGAGGTCGGTCAGATGATCGTTTTTCGGACGCCGCCCGGCTGCGGGTCGACGCCGAGCGCGTCGTAGATGGCCCGCTGTTCGGGTTCGGCTTGCGTGGTCGTGCGCACGTGCAGGGTGCGCCCGTCCGGCCGCCGGAAGGTGGCGGTGACGCGCTGCTGGCCGTCGAGGATGCGGCGTAGGGTGGACCAGCTGGCGTGGTCGCCGTGCGCACGCAGGCGGGTGCGGATGACCTGCACGAGCTGGTAGGCGATGACGGGGAGGAACAGGTGGCCGTCGGCCCGCCGCGGTTTGTGGTGGTAGATGGGACGCAGGCCGAGTTCGGACTTGAGCGAGCGGAAGACGGCTTCGACGTCGGTGAGCGTGGTGTAGGTTCGCCACAAGGCGTCTTCGTCCCAGTCGGTTTCGCTGCTGCGCAGGCAGTAGACGCCGGGATGGGTGGCCATCGAGCCGTCCTGCGGGCGGCGGGACCAGGTGACGGCGACGGCTTTGTTGCCGGCCTCGTCGGCGGTGACGGCGATCTGGTAGTGCGCGGCGGCGCGGGAGTGCTGTGCTTTCAAGCGCCCGATGCGCTGCCAGACCTGGGCGAGGCGCTTGTGGGCGCGGGGGCGCGCCAGCCCGTCGTTGAGTTTGGTGAGCGCGGCCTCGAAGCGGGTGGCGAAGCGCTCGACGATGCCTCGTTCCTTCTCCGCTCGCTCCTCGGAGTAGCAGTACAGGCGCACCTCGTCGGGGTCGGTGGAGACGACCTTGTGCAGATGCACGGTCTGGTTTGACTGGGTGCGGACCGACACGGCGGCATCGGCATCGAATTGCCGGTGGCGTTCCCGGCTGACGACCAGATAGCGGTAGCCGTGCTCCCGCAGCCACGTGATGCAGGCGTCGGTGGCGACACCGCGGTCCATCACCACCCACTGCTGTCCCACAGAGCTTCTAATTGAGGCGGCTTGAACCTTCTATGTCTGTTAGAATGGTTTTGCCGCAAATCATTCAAAACACAGGAGATCCAAGCCGTGGCCCATCGTAACACAGTCTTCGGGCAACTTCTGACGTTGCTTCCGCGACATGAATTCGACGCCGAGGCGCGCGGCCATCAGCGCGGGCAGCGTTTGCGCGTCATGAGCCGCTGGGCGCAGTTCGTCGCCCTCGGATCCAAGCCGTGGCCCATCGTAACACAGTCTTCGGGCAACTTCTGACGTTGCTTCCGCGACATGAATTCGACGCCGAGGCGCGCGGCCATCAGCGCGGGCAGCGTTTGCGCGTCATGAGCCGCTGGGCGCAGTTCGTCGCCCTCGGGCTGGGCCAGTTGGCCAGCCGGCAGAGCCTGCGCGACATCGTGAGCAATCTGCGCGCGCAACCCGCCAAGCTCTATCACCTGGGCGTTGGGACGGTCAGCCGCTCGTCGCTCGCGCGGGTCAACGCCGAGCAGCCCTACACGCTCTACGAAGCGTTGTTCGGCCGTCTGCTGAGTCGTTGCCAGCAACGGGCGCCGGGCCACGGTTTCCGCTTCAGGCACAAGCTGTATGCGGTCGATGCGTCGACCATCGACTTGTGTCTGGCGGTTTTCCCGTGGGCGTCGTTCCGCCGCACGAAGGCCGCGATCAAGCTGCACGTCGGGTTGGACCAAGCCGGCCACCTGCCGAGTTTCGTCAGCGTCACCGATGGCAAGACCGGCGACGTGACCGTGGCCCGCACGTGGACGTTCGAGGCCGGCAGCGTGGTCGTCGCCGACCGCGCCTATCTCGATTTCGCGTGGTTTCACCAGTTGCAGGCCCGTGGCGTCACCTTCGTGACACGCCTCAAGCGCGGCGTGCGGTACCGGGTCACCCACGAGCATGACGTCCGAGCCGGGACCGGTATTCTCAGCGACCAGACGATCGAACTGACCAGCGCCCGCAGCCGCAAGGTCTATCCCCACCGGCTGCGACGGGTCGTCTACCGCGACCAGCTGACAACAAATCGCTACGTGTTCGTGACCAACAACACCACGTGGGTCGCCAAGACGATCGCCGACCTGTACAAGTCCCGGTGGCAGATCGAGCTGTTCTTTAAGTGGATCAAACAGCATCTGAAAGTGAAACGTTTCGTGGGCCGGTCGAAGAACGCGGTCTTGACGCAACTGTGGGTGGCCACCTGCATGTACCTGCTGCTGGCCTACCTCAAGTTCGTCCTGCGGTTGTGCTGGAGCCTCAACCAGATGCTGCAGGTGCTTCAACTCAACGTCTTCGAACGCCGGCCTCTCGAAGACCTCTTCACGACCCATTCGCCACCAGACCGCGCCCGTCCGCAACTCGCGCTCGCTTGGGCCTGAGACTGTGGGACACTAGTGATCACCACCAGGGCGCCGGCCGGCGCCCGTAGCGCCTCGAGCATGCCGGCCAGCGTCCAGTGCTCGCGGATGTTGCCGGCGAACAGTTGCGAGCGGCGCACGAAGCCGCTGGCGTCGAGCATCAGCCCCAGGGTCAACAACGGGCAGTCACTGCGTTTCTCTTTCGAGTGCCCGCGCTGTGCCTGCGGCTGCTCGCTCGCCTCACCCTCGAAATAGGTGTTGGTCAGGTCGTAGAGGGTCACGGTCGGCTGCAGGTCGAACAGTCCGAGGGCCCGGTCGAACAGGTGCGCCTCGACCGCCTCGCGATGCTTCACCAACGCGTCCGAGGCGCGGTAGAGCTGCATCGCGCTGACGGTCTCGAAGTCGACACCGAGCAACTCCCCGAGGCCGCTGCGCGCTTGCAGCCAGCGGTGCGTCGCGCGCTCCGATGCCGGCTGGGCCAGGCGCCCGACGAGGGCCCCGGCCGCCGCCGCGCGCAACGCGCCGTTGACGCCCAAGTCGGCCAGCAGGGTCGGCAGCCCCAATTGCTCCAGCGCCCACAGGCCCACCTGCTCCACCCCGACGCTACGGGGGCGGACCAGGCGCAGCGAGTCGACATCGACCCGTTGCACGTCTGCCGGTCCGGCGGCCGTCGCGTCCCCCGCTGCGCCGCGGGCGACCAACTGCGCCGCGATCCGCTACGCCTCGTGTTCGACGGCGGGCGGGCAATCGGCCACCAGGGGCGCCTGGCCGGACAAGACGTCGTCGATGCGGGTGCACAACAGCGGCCACTGTGCCCGGGGGATGTCAAAGTGTCTTCCGAGATTGAGCAGCGTGCGCTGACGGACGGTGCTTCCGACGCGCTCGGAGTGGACGAGGCGATGGGAGTAGTAGGGCTGTCCGTCCTCGGTCCGCCGGGTTTGGGTGCGCCGAACGAACATACGGGCCACGATAGCGGGTGGACCCGCTACAGCGCAGCCATGCCGATAAGATTATGGCACTACATTGAGCGAAACCAGACCCCGGTCCTGTGGAATCAATAACTTACGGAGATGAGACGCTCGAAATGCCGTGCAAATCGGCAAAATGACCGGCCATCTTGTTAAACGTGGGCTAGCCCGCATTATTCCTGAAGCTCGATATTCGGGATCGACAGGGCGTGGCGGGACGACGAACAGGGTTTCGCCATCGTCATTTGGGGGCTGCGAGGGGGTTGCGGGGCGAGCCATGGGGCGATGGCCGGGCGCGGTGAGCCCGAGTGTCGACAGCTTCTCCTGGAGACGGTCCGTATCGTCCCCGAGGGAGCTTGGTGCGGCGGGACGGATGGGCTATCCGGCACGTGCGCCGAGTGCGAGGGCGATGCGCTGCCATGCCTCGCGCTGCGGCGTGGCCCGCGGCAGATGCAGAACGAGCCGGCGGACCGAGCGGACGACCTGGACCCCGAGCTTGAGCAATCGGTCGCGTAGCCACGTCACCTGGGTGCGGGCGCACGCGGTGCCCGCCGCCCGCAGCCGCAGCTCCTGCATCAGCACGTAGGCTGCGGCCGTCAGCAAGACGCGCAGTTGGTTGGCCCAGAAGCGGCAGCAGCTCGTGCGGTCGATCTGCAGGCCGTCGAGCAACTCCTTGATCCGGTTCTCGATGTCCCCCCGCGCACAGTAGACCTTCTCGTAGATGAAACGCGGCGTCTGGCGCAGGTTCGTCACCACGAAGCGCGGGTTGTCCCGCGGCGCACGTTCGCCGAGGCGGACCACTTCGGCTTTGATCACCACCCGGCGCTCATGGCCCCGTCACCACGAAGCGCGGGTTGTCCCGCGGCGCACGTTCGCCGAGGCGGACCACTTCGGCTTTGATCACCACCCGGCGCTCATGGCCCCAGATGCGGGCGGCGTAGCGAGTGTCGGTATAGACGTGTGCGGTCTCGCCACTGACCTCGCTCTGCGTGCGCGCCGTCTGCATCGCGGATTCGGCATGCCGCTCCAAAACCGCATTTTTCGCCATCGCCACCACGTAGTCGAGCCGGGGCTCCGCATCCAGGAAATCGAAGACCTCCGGGGTCGCAAAGCCCCCGTCGAGCCGAACGAGAAACCGCGCCCGCGGAAACGCCGCCCGCAGCAGCGGGAGCAGCCGACACAGCAGCCCGAGGGTCCCGTCGGCGGCCACTGCGTTGCCGGGCCGCAGCACCGCCGCGCACAGATACTGCTCCGCCTCGCGGTCGAAGCTCAGAAACCCGAGCAGCGGCAGATAACACCAGCCGCCATAGTGCCCGTTGAAGAACGTGAGCTGCTGGGCGCCGTGCGTCAGGTCGTCGGTCGGATCCAGATCGATGGTGACGCGCCGCGCCCGCCCGTGCAGGCGGCGCCGATGCCGCTCGATGACGCACGCCGCCAACTCGCGCCCCATCCGGTAGAGCGCGGTGCGGGTCGCGCCGTTCTCGAACCGCGAGATCGCAGGTTGCGACGCCAAGGGCGCGCCGGACACCGGGTCCCGCCCGAGCAGCAGCTTGTGGATGGGGTCGTCGGCCAAGTGGTCGGCATCGTTGCCATCGGGATGACCGCACGCGATGCCGAAGATCCGCTGGCCGATCAGATCCGCGAACGTGTGCCGAATCTTCTCCGCGGCGCGCTTGTCGGCCAGACACTGGGCGAACGCCTTGACCAAGCCGTACACGCGCTCGGCCGCCTTGAGCAGGACGGCGCCGCCGTCGGAACTCGCGTGTTCCTGGTTGAACGTGGCGACGAGGGGCTTGTCGAACAGATCCGGGAACAGAACAGTCTGTGGTTTCGTGTGAGGCGTCACGCAGGGGTCTCCATTGTGGCTAAAACGTTGTGTGCACTATGTTTGTACCACACGGAGGCTCCTGTGTCTCCCCCTCAACCGCACCTTCACGCATAATCCGGGCTAGGAGTCTGCGCCGCAGAAAACGGTGCGACAATCGCAGGCGAGATCGGACGCCGGAAGGACTTGATGTCGACGACTTTTCGCCGCTACGCACCGGACCAATCGCTGCTGTTGCCGCCCGACGTGCGGGCGTGGTTGCCGGATGGCCATTTGGCGCACCACGTCAGCGATCTGGTAGACGGCCTGGACCTGACGGCGTTCTACGCTGCGTATGTGGGGGATGGTCGGCGCAACGCGCCGTATGAGCCGCGGATGATGGTGAAGGTGCTGCTCTACGCCTACGCGACGGGGGTGTTTTCGTCGCGGGGGATTGCGAGGAGGCTGGAGGAGGACGTGGCGTTCCGGGTGCTGGCGGCCGGCAACTTTCCGCAGCACCGGACGGTTTGCGAGTTTCGGCGTCGGCACCTGGAGGACTTCAAGGCGCTGTTTGTCGAGGTGGTGCGTCTGGCGCGGGAATTGGGGTTGGCGCGCTTTGGCAAGCTGTCGATCGACGGCACGAAGGTTCGTGCGAACGCGAGCAAGCACAAGGCGATGAGCTACGGTCGGATGCAGGAGGAAGAGCGGCGCTTGGCCGGTGAGATTGACGCGCTGGTGCGGGCGGCACGCGACGCCGACGCGGCTGAGGATGAGCGCTTTGGGCCGGACGCACGCGGCGACGAGCTGCCGTCGGAGTTGCGCCGCCGGGAGGATCGCCTGGCGGCGATCCGGGCGGCGAAGGAGCGGCTGGAGGCGGCACAGCGGGCGGCGGACGACGCGGGCGGGCGGCAGCCGGGCCAGGATCGGAACCCGAAGGGCGGACGGCCGTACAAGCGGGGGTATGGCGAGCCGGACGAGAAGGCACAGAGCAACTTCACGGACCCGGAGAGCGGGATCATGAAGACGAGCAACGACGGGTTCCAGCAGTGCTACAACGCGCAGGTAGCGGTGGATGGTGAGCACCAGTTGGTGGTGGCGACGGAGGTGACGGCGAACGCGAGCGACCAGGGTGGGCTGCCGCTGCTGCTCGACGAGGTGGCGGAGACGGTCGGCGAGCAGCCGGACACGGTGCTGGCGGACGCTGGCTACAGTAACGAGCGGGACTTGGTGAACCTGGAGACGCGGGGCGTCGATGGGTACGTGTCACTGGGACGGGAGGGCAAGACGGCGCGGCCCCGCGACCCGGGGCAGTACCCCGCGACGAATCGCATGGCCGAGAAGCTGTCGAAGCCGGCGGGTCGTGCGGCATACGCTGAACGCAAGTAGCTGTCGGAGGCTCCGCACGGCTGGATCAAACACGTGCTGGGATTCCTGCGTATTTCGGACGATGTGGATCGCCGATTTCGGCGGAAGTGGATCACCTGTTTCGGTCGAAGTGGATCACCGATTTCGGCGGAAGTGGATCGCTTTCGGCCGAACTGGATCACCCAGTTTCCGGGATCGTGAGCGCTCATCGGTAGCCTGACCGCGGGATCCTTCGCCTTTTGAACGGAGGGCGAAGCGATGCCGACTCGGAGGCTTCTGGTGAGGAAAATTCGGGAGATTCTACGACTCAGGTACGAACAGGGCCTGTCCCACCGAGAGGTAGCCCAAGCCTGCGTCATCGGTCCGAGCTCGGTTTCACGCTATCTGCAGAGGGCGGCTCGGTACGGGCTGGGCTGGCCGCTGCCGGCCGACCTGGACGACGCGGCGCTCGAGGCCCGGCTGTTTCGCCGCCCGGCGCCAGTGCCCAACCGAGCCCGACCCGACTGCGCGCACATCCACCGCGAGCTCAAGCGCAACGGGGTCACGCTGCAGCTGCTCTGGGAGGAGTACCTCCAGGTCCATCCCGGCGGCTACCGCTACACGCAATTCTGCGAGATCTACCGGCAGTGGTCGCGGCGGCTGCGGCCGTCGATGCGGCAGGTGCACCGCGCCGGCGAGAAGACTTTCGTCGACTTCTCGGGCAAGCGGCCGACTCTGGTCGACCGGCGCACGGGTGAGCTGCGGCCTGTCGAGCTGTTCGTCGCCGCGCTCGGCGCCAGCAGCCTCACCTACGCCGAGGCGACCGCGACCCAGCAGCTGGCGGACTGGGTCACCGCCCACATCCACATGGTCGAGTACTGCGGGGGCGCCACCACGCTGTGGGTCCCCGACCAGCTCAAGAGCGCCATCACCCGCCCCTGCCGCTACGAGCCCGACGTCAACCGCACCTACGAGGACCTGGCCGCCCACTACGGCGCCGTCGTCATCCCGGCGCGCCCCAGAAAGCCCCGCGACAAGGCGGTCGTCGAGACCAGCGTACTCGTGGCCCAGCGGTGGATCCTGGCCCGGCTCCGCGACCAGACCTTCTTCGAGCTCGGCGCGCTGAACCGGGCGATCCGCGTCCTGCTCGACGAGCTCAACGACCGCCCGATGAAGAAGCTGGGCGTCAGCCGCCGCGCCCTCTATGAGCAGCTCGACCGCCCGGCGCTACGCCCCCTGCCGGCTACCCGCTACGTCCTGGCCCACTGGAAGCTGTGCCGCGTGAACATCGACTACCACGTCGAGGTCGACCGCCACGTCTACAGCGTGCCGTACCAACTCGTCCGCGAGCAGGTCGAGGTCCGCCACACGACGAACACGGTCGAGATCTTCCATCGCGGCAAGCGCGTGGCGTCGCACCGCCGGCGCTACGACCGACAGCCGTCCACCGTGGCCGAGCACATGCCCAGCGCCCACCGCGCACATGCCGAGTGGACCCCGTCGCGGCTCATCCGCTGGGCCGAGACGGTCGGACCGGCGACCGCTCGGCTCGTCACCCGGATCCTGCACAGCCGCCCGCACCCTGAGCAGGGCTATCGGACCGTGTTAGGCATCATGCGTCTGGGACGCCAGTACGGCAACGCCCGGCTCGACGCCGCCAGCACCCGCGCGCTGGCGCTCGGCTCGTGCCGCTTCCACACCGTCAAGAACATCCTCGCCGCCGGTCAGGACCGGCTGCCCCTCGAGCCGCCGGCCGAGACCAACCCGACACCGATGCACGCCAACATCCGCGGCGCCAACTACTACGCGGCCGCGACCTCAGAGGAGGACCGATGCTGATCGAACAGACCGTCGACAAGCTCAACGCCCTGAAGCTCGGCGCGATGGCCGACGCCTTCCAAAAGCAGCTCGACACCGACCAGGCCGCCGCGCTCAGCTTCGAGGAGCGGCTCGGCCTGCTCGTCGACACCGAGTGGACGGCCCGCGAGCAGCGCAAGCTCGACCGGCGCCTCCGCACGGCCAAGCTGCGCTACCCGGCGACGCTCGAGGCCGTCGACTTCACCCACTCGCGCCGGCTCAATCGCCAGCAGATCCTCACGCTCGGCGCCTGCGCGTGGATCGCTGAGCGCCACAACGTGATCGTCACGGGACCGTGCGGCATCGGCAAGAGCTTCATCGCCTGCGCCTTCGTCGAACGCGCGTGTCGCCGCAGCTTCGCCGCGCGCTACGTCCGCATGCCGCGCCTGCTGCACGAGCTGGCCGTCGGCCGCGGCGACGGCTCCTACACCCGGCTGCTCGCCCGCCTGGCCAAGCTCGACCTGCTCGCGATCGACGACTGGATGCTCGCGCCGCTGCGCGACCCCGAGCGGCGAGACCTCATCGAGGTGATCGAGGACCGCGCCGAACGCGCCTCGACGCTCATCGCCAGCCAACTGCCCGTGACCGACTGGCACGCCGTCATCGGCGACCCCAACCAGGCCGACGCCATCTGCGACCGCCTGCTCCACGACGCGCACCGCATCGAGCTCAAGGGCCGCTCGATGCGACGCACGCACGACGCACCCGCCAACCGCCGGAAGGAGACGACATGACGATCACGTCCGCGAGACGCCCGACGCTCCCGCCGGGCGCGAACAGCCTGTGGACCCTGGCGGTGCCATGGAAAACGCGCGCGATACGCTCGGCGGCAACTGCGCCGTCGCCGAAAGCGCGTTTCCCACAGCACCTTGGACGCCGCACGCGGCGCCCACAGGAACCACAGGCAACCTCATCGATGCTCACTGACACGACAGCACGAGTAGGATATCGACCAGACGCTACGACACCGATGGGAGGCAACTGACCGACGAACGTCGCTACGCTCCGATGGGCGCTCCACTTCACCGAAATCCGTGATCCACATCCCCGGAATCGGTGATCCACTTCAGCGAAATCCGCAATTCCGGCGCTTCAGCCTGCGGGGGCTGGCGAAGGTGCGCGGCGAGTGGGACTTGGTGTGCCTGGCGTTGAACGCCAAGCGTCTGCACGCCCTGATCGCGGCGTGACACGCGGCAACGAGGCTCGCGATGGCGACCGATCGGCGCGCATCACGGTCTCTGGCGGACCAAGGGGCCCGTCAACGCCGGATCTCGCCATCTGCCGAGGAACTACCTCGTCGGGCGACCGCCGAAGCTGCTCCGACGCGATAAGTCAGAGCATGGGCCGACGACCCACTTCACGCCGTGGCATCTCCTGCGGCGCAGACTCCTAGCCTGCATTATTCGTGAAGGTCCAGATTCGACCGCCGAAAGGGCGTGACGGCGCAGGAATGGGTCTCGGACATCGCCGCCTGCAAGCGGAGCCGGGGTTTGAGCGGCCGACCGGGGGGGCATGCCGGACGCGAGGGTTGGGCAGCGACAGCCCCGCCGGCGGAGCGGCCCATGCCGCCCAGGAAGCAGGTGGGCGCGGCGCAACGGGTGGGCTATCCGGCGCGCGCGCCCAGCGCGAGTGCGATGTGCCGCCACGCCTCGAGGTGCGGAGTCGAGCGCGGCAGATGCAGAACCACGCGGCGGACCGAGCGGACGACGTGGACCCCCAGCTTCAGCAGCCGGTCCCGCAGCCACGTCACCTGGCTGCGGGCGCACGCGGTACGCGCCGCCCGCAATCGCAGTTCCTGCATGAGCACGTAGGCGGCGGCAGTCAGGAAGACGCGCAACTGGTTCGCCCAGAACAGACAGCAGCTCGTGCGGTCGATCTGCAGCCCATCGAGCAGTTCCTTGATCCGATTCTCGATGTCCCCGCGAGCACAGTAGACCTTTTCATAGATGAAGCGCGGCGTCTGCCGCAGATTCGTCACCACGAACCGCGGGTTGTCCCGCGGCTCGCGGTCCCCGAGGCGGATGACTTCAGCCTTGATCACCACCCGGCGCTCGTGGTCCCACGTGCGAGCGGCGTAGCGGATGTCGGTGTAGACGTGCGCGGTCTCGCCACGGACCTCGCTCTGCGCGCGGGCCACCTGCATGGCGGACTCCGCATGCCGCTGCAACACCGCGTTCTTCGCCATCGCCACCACGTAGTCGAGCCGGGGCTCCGCATCCAGGAAAGCGAAGACCTCCGGGGTCGCAAAGCCCCCGTCGAGCCGAACGAGAAACCGCGCCCGCGGAGACGCCGCCCGCAGCAGCGGGAGCAGCCGACACAGCAGGCCGAGGGTCCCGTCGGCGGCCACTGCCTTCCCGGGCCGCAGCACCGCCGCGCACAGATACTGCTCCGCCTCGCGGTCGAAGCTCAGAAACCCCAGCAGCGGCAGATAACACCAGCGCCATAGTGCCTGCCGCCATAGTGCCCGTTGAAGAACGTGAGCTGCTGGGCCCCGTGCGTCAGGTCGTCGGTCGGGTCCAGATCGATGGTGACACGCCGCGCCCGCCCCTGCAGGCGACGCCGATGACGCTCGATGACGCACGCCGCCAACTCGCGCCCCATCCGGTAGAGCGCAGCCCGGCCCGGCCCGTTCTCGAACCGCGAGATCGTCGGTTGCGAAGCCAGGGGCGCGCCCGCCAGCGGGTCCCGGTCGAGCAGCAGCTTATGGATCGGGTCGTCGGCCAAGTGGTCGGCATCGTTGCCATCGGGATGACCGCACGCGATGCCGAAGACCCGCTGGCCGATCAGGTCCGCGAACGTGTGCCGAATCTTCCCAGGGGCGCGCTTGTCGGCCAGACACCGGGCGAACGCCTTGACCAAGCCGTACACACGTTCAGCCGCCTTGAGCAGGACGGCGCCGCCGTCGGAACTCGCGTGCTCCTGGTTGAACGTGGCGACGAGGGGCTTGTCGAATAGATCCGGGAACAGAACAGTCTGTGGTACCGTGTGAGGCGTCACGTAGGGGTCTCCGTTGTGGCTAAACGTCTGTAGACACTACGTTTGTACCACACGGAGGCCCTTGTGTCTCTCCCAGAATCAACACCTTCACGCATAATCCGGGCTAGGAGCCCGTGGCAGAAGGCCCCGCTGCATTCGACGGGCGATGCATCCCGTCTGACAGCGTTGCTCCTCGGTCGAATATGGCCAATATGCTCCCTCGTCGCGCCTTGTCAGCCGGGCGCCTCGCCCGTCTCGGTGCGACGCGGGGTTTCACCACGGGCTCCTAGCCTGCATTATTCATGAAGGTCCAGGTTCGACCGCCAAAGGGCGTGATCGGCGCAGGAATGGGTCTCGGACATCGTCGCCTGCAAGCGGAGCCGGGGTTGAGCAGCCGACCGGGGGGGGCATGACGGACGCGAGGGTTGGGCAGCGACAGCCCCGCCGGGGAGCGGCCCATGCCGCCCAGGAAGCAGGTGGGCGCGGCGCAACGGGTGGGCTATCCGGCGCGCGCGCCCAGCGCGAGTGCGATGTGCCGCCACGCCTCGAGGTGCGGCGTCGAGCGCGGCAGATGCAGAACCACGCGGCGGACCGAGCGGACGACGTGGACCCCCAGCTTCAGCAGCCGGTCGCGCAGCCACGTCACCTGGCTGCGGGCACACGCAGTACGCGCCGCCCGCAATCGCAGTTCCTGCATGAGCACGTAGGCCGCGGCGGTCAGGAAGACGCGCAACTGGTTCGCCGAGAACAGACAGCAGCTCGTGCGGTCGATCTGCAGCCCATCGAGCAGTTCCTTGATCCGATTCTCGATGTCCCCGCGAGCACAGTAGACCTTCTCATAGATGAAGCGCGGCGTCTGCCGCAGATTCGTCACCACGAACCGCGGGTTGCTCGCGGTCTGCGGCCTCGCGGTCTCCGAGGCGAACGACTTCGGCCTTGGTCACGACCCGGCGCTCGTGGTCCCACGTGCGGGTCGCAAAGCCCCCGTCGAGCCGAGCGCCGGGTGGTGATCAAAGCCGAAGTGGTCCACCTCGGCGAACGTGCGCCGCGGGACAACCCGCGCTTCGTGGTGACGAACCTGCGCCAGACGCCGCGTTTCATCTACGAGAAGGTCTACTGTGCGCGGGGGGACATCGAGAACCGGATCAAGGAGTTGCTCGACGGCCTGCAGATCGACCGCACGAGCTGCTGCCGCTTCTGGGCCAACCAACTGCGCGTCTTGCTGACGGCCGCAGCCTACGTGCTGATGCAGGAGCTGCGGCTGCGGGCGGCGGGCACCGCGTGCGCCCGCAGCCAGGCGACGTGGCTACGCGACCGATTGCTGAAGCTCGGGGTCCAGGTCGTCCGCTCGGTCCGCCGGCTCGTTCTGCATCTGCCGCGGGCCACGCCGCAGCGCGAGGCATGGCAGCGCATCGCCCTCGCACTCGGCGCACGCGCCGGATAGCCCATCCGTCCCGCCGCACCAAGCTCCCTCGGGGACGATACGGACCGTCTCCAGGAGAAGCTGTCGACACTCGGGCTCACCGCGCCCGGCCATCGCCCCATGGCTCGCCCCGCAACCCCCTCGCAGCCCCCAAATGACGATGCCGAAACCCTGTTCGTCGTCCCGCCACGCTCGGTCGATCCCGAATATCGAGCTTCAGGAATAATGCGGCCTAGCAGCCCGTGGTGAAAGTCCCTCGTTCCAGGGATCGACGTGATCGGTCCTGTGTCCTACACTGTCTGGCATGGCGATGGGGACAAGCCGCGGTCGAACGCGGCAAGCGACGATGTGGGTGCCCACGGCGGATCTGCCGAAGAGTGCTGGGCACCCGTTTTACGAGCGGCTGAATCGAGTGCTCGACGACGCGGGGTTCGATGCGGTCGTGGAAGCACAGTGCGCGTCGTTCTACGCGGACGGGGTCGGTCGGCCGAGTCTGGCGCCGGGCCGGTATTTCCGGCTGCTGTTGCTCGGCTACTTTGAAGGGCTGGATTCGGAACGAGCGATCGCGTGGCGCGCCGCCGACTCGCTGAGCATTCGCACGTTTCTGGACTTCGCCCTCCACGAGGCCCCGCCGGACCACTCGACGCTGTCGCGCACCCGTCGCCTGATTGACCTCGAGACCCACCAGGCAGTGTTTACGTGGGTGTTGCAGCGACTGGCCGACGCCACGCTGGTGGTGGGGCGCACGGTTGGCATCGATGCCACGACGCTGGAAGCCAATGCGGCGATGCGGAGCATTGTGCGGCGGGATACGGGCGAGAGCTACGACGCGTTTCTGACCCGGCTGGCCGAGGCGTCCGGCCTCACGACGCCGACGCGCGCCGAGTTGGCCCGGTTCGACCGGACCCGCAAGAAGAAGGGCTCGAACGCGGACTGGACCCACCCGCACGATCCGGACGCGAAGATCGCCAAGATGAAGGACGGCCGCACGCATCTGGCGCACACCGCCGAGCATGCGGTCGACCTCGAAACAGGCGCCATCGTGGGCGTGACGGTGCAGGACGCGAGTGCGGGCGACACGACGACCTTGGTCGACACGCTCGTCACGGCCGCCGAGCAGGTCGAGGCGGTCGGCGCGCCGGGGATCGTGGAGGTGGTGGCCGACAAGGGATATCACAGCAACGAGACGATGGTCGGGTTTGCGGCCATCGGCGTGCGCAGCTACGTCTCGGAGCCGGATCGCGGCCGGCGGCACTGGAAGGGCCAGGCGGCGGCGCGGGACGCGGTGTATGCCAACCGGCGGCGGATCCGCGGCGCGCGTGGGAAACGGCTGCTGCGGCAGCGGGGCGAGCTGCTGGAACGGCCCAACGCGCATCTCTACGAGACCGGCAGGATGCGCCGCGTCCATCTGCGCGGGCATCCCAACATCCTGAAACGGCTGCTCGTCCAGGTCTGCGGCGTCAATCTCGGGTTGCTCATGCGGCACCTGACGGGCGTGGGCACGCCGCGGAGCCTCCAGGGCCGCGCGTCGGCGCTGCTGGAGGCGCTGATCGGCCTCCTGAGCGAGTGCTGGGGGCGTGTGCGGCGCTTCTGGGCCCCGGAGCGCCATGATCGGCCCGATTCGTCGTGGGATGGTCCGGCGACACGCCAATACGGACACGCGATTCTCGATTGACAATCAGCCCCTTCTGCCACGGGCTGCTAGGTGGCAACACCGGTCGCGACGCGGGAGAAGAAAGAAGGATGGACGACGCGCTGCCCTCGGTCGGGATAACGATACGGTTCCTCGCCTTGTGCGACCGGTACGGGTCGCAACGCGCGGCAGTCGACACGGTGGCGGAGGGCCGGCGGGCGGGCGTGCCAGGACTCCCCGCAACAGACGACTGGACGGCATGGAACGCCGGCGAGATGACGGCGGCGGTCAAGTGCCTGCAGGGCCTGCGACCAGGACCAGGGTTGGCAGGAAAGGATTAGAATCAGGATGAAGGAGTGGAATCCATGTCGGAATCGCAACGTCAGATCGATCGGCGCACGCTGCTCAGGCTGATGGGCGCGGCCGGCGCGTCGGCCACTGCCGCATCCGCCGCGGGCGGCCCGTTCGGAGCGGCCAGGGCGCGCGCAGCAAGCCGTGCGGCGGCCGCTGGTCAGGCCGCCATGCCGGCGGGCGTCGAGCCGTTCGAGGTGCGGGTCGACGACGCCGAGCTTGAGGACCTCAGCCGCCGTCTCCAGTCGCCGCGCTGGCCGCCGGACTCGCCGGGCGAGCCGTGGTCGTACGGCACGGACCGCGCCTACCTGGAAGAGCTGATCGGCTACTGGCGGGACGAGTACGACTGGCGCGCGCACGAGGCGGCGCTCAACGCGTTCAACCACTACACCACGACGATCGAGGGGCAGCTCGTCCACTTCGTGCGCCAGGACGGCGTCGGGCCGGCGCCGATGGCCCTGGTGATGACTCACGGGTGGCCCGGCACCATCTGGGAGATGCTGCCGTCGGTGATGGCCCTGAGCGACCCGGCTTCCCACGGCGGCGACGCGGCCGACGCGTTCGACGTCATCGTGCCGTCCATACCGGGCTTCGGGTTCTCCGGCGAGCCGGCCGAGGGTACGGACGTCGTGCGCACCGCCGAGTTGTGGGTGGCCCTGATGGACAAGCTGGGCTACGAGCGCTTCGGGGCCTACGGCAGCGACTGGGGTGCGGGGATCACGCGCGTGCTCGGTGCGAACTATCCAGATCGCCTGGTCGGCGTCCACACGCCGGGAGCACCGGCCCGGATGGAGCGGGACCCGGAGACCGACGCGGAGCGGGACTACGCTGCCCGCGCCGAGCACTGGTCCGTCGACGAGACGGGGTACCAGCGCATCCAGGGCACCAAGCCGCAGACGCTCGCCTTCGGGTTGACGGACTCGCCGGTCGGGCTCGCCGCGTGGCTCACGGAGAAGCTGCGCTCCTGGAGCGACTGCGACGGGGACGTGGAGTCGCGCTTCAGCAAGGATCAGATCCTGACCCTCGTGTCGATCTACTGGCACACCCGCACCATCGGCACCAGCGTCCGCTACTACCACGCGAACGGCCTGGGCAGTCCGCGCCCGCGCCGGGCGGCGGGGCCGGTGCGCGTGCCGCAGGGCTTCGCGCAGTTCGTCGGCATCCCGCTGCGCGGGCAGCCGCCGCGCTCGTTCGTCAGCGAGCCGCCGGACAACGTCACCCACTGGACGGTCTACGATCGCGGCGGGCATTTTCCCGCCATCGAGGAGCCGGACCTGCTGGTGGAGGACCTGCGGACGTTCTTCCGGCCGCTGCGGCCGGCGTAGGCGTCGCGGTCGGCCCGTCGGGTGCGTGGCGGGCCGACCGGAGCGACGCTCGCCCGCCAGATGGCAGGCGAGTCGCCGCGGTCAGGTTCAGTAGTCCGCGGCCCGCAGCGAGGCGCGGATGATCTGGCGGTCGTTGCGGTGCACGATGTGGCCATTGGCGTAGGCCGGGTGCGACCAGTTGACGAGGCGCGCGTCGATGCGGCCGTGGGGCGTGCGCGTGCCGGAGCTGGCCGTCGGCTCGATCAGCCGGGTCCGGCTCAGCTCGACGTAGCTCTCCGGCGTGAACCGGGCCAGGATCAGGTCTCCGTCGTCGTTGTTGACGAAGTAGCGGTCCTCGTGGCGCACCAGGAACGCGGTGCTCCAGCGCGCCTGCGCGGTCATGTCGGGGCTCATCCACAGGCGCCGGCCGGTCCGTGCGTCGAGGCCGCGCAGCTCGCCGTAGCTGTCGACGCCGTAGACGTAGTCGCCGATGATGACCGGCGTCGTCACCATCGCGTGGATGGTGTCGGTCTGGCCGGGCAGCTCGCTGCGGCTCTGTCCCTGCCAGAGGTGGGTGGCGGCCGGCCGGTCCTGGTTGAGCCGCACCATGAGCGAGCCGTTGAAGAACTGCGACACCAGCAGGTAGTCGCCGCTGCGCACCGGGGTGGCGACCGTCACGCCCATCCCGACGTCCCACGGCTGCTCCCAGTACAGCTCGCCCGTTTCGGGATCGAGCGACGCCAGCGCCTGCGGATGCCAGATGATCAGTTGCCGGACGCCGCCGGCCTCGTAGATGACCGGCTGCGCGTAGCCCATCTCGGAGGTGACCTCGATGGCGCGCCAGACCTCCTCGCCGGTGTGTTTGTCGAACGCCACGACCAGCGCGTCGGGCTCGCCGCCGACCACCGTGATGAGCCGGTCGCCGTCGACGAGCGGCGCGCTGACGATGCCCCACGTGGGCACGCTCGTGCCGTACTCGGCGACGTAGTCCTTCTCCCACACCACGCGGCCGGTCGCGACGTCGAGGCAGAAGAGCCGGCCCGTGCCGCCGACGACGTAGACCCGGTCGCCGTCGACGGTCGGCGTGGTGCGCGGGCCGATGGCGTAGGCGACCGACAGTATCCGGTAGCTGGTGTGCCACTCGTGGGTCCAGAGCACCTCGCCGCTCTGCTCGTCGAGAGCCAGCGCTCGCTCGGTCCCGTCCAGCGTGCGCGAATCGGGGTCTTCGGCCCAGTCGGTGATGAAGACGCGCCCGTCCGCCACGGCCGGCCCGGAGTAGCCCGCGCGAAGGGGCGTGCGCCATGCTACCTGCAACTGCTCTGGCAACTGGTCGACGATGCCGGTTTCCTGCCAGACGGCCAGGCGCTCCGGGCCGCGCCACTGCGGCCAATCGTCCGCGGACACGACGGCGGCCGCCGCCATTGCGAGCGCTATCGCACAGCCCACCGTGAGCATCTTGCGCATCGGCTTCCTCCGTCCTCGGTCCGCGAGCCGGTTCCGGTCGGCTCGCTAGCCTGCCAATCGTCGCCTTGCGGCTCCGCTTGGCGCCCAACCAACCCTGCCGGAGTCCGCGCCGTTCTACGGCGCAGACTCCTGGCGCAGTCTAAACCACGCCAACCGGCGTGTCAGCAACCGCTCATCGCAGCGCGTCGGGCCCGAACGCGTCGGGCAGCAGCTCGCCAACGGTGTAGCGCCCGTTGACGAGGAGGTCGCCGCCGCCCGCTTCGTAGAGCAGCTGGCGGCAGCGGCCGCACGGCTTCCCGGGCTGCAGGTCGTCGAGGTCCCTGCCGACCACGACCGCGACCGCCACGAGCCGGCCGCCGCCGCTCGCGTGCAGCGCGCACACGAGGGAGCATTCCGCGCAGAGCCCCAGCCCGTAGGAGGCATTCTCGACGTTGCAGCCCTCGACGACGCGCCCGTCGTCGACCAGCCCGGCCGCCCCCACGTGATACCCGGAGTAGGGAGCGTAGGCGTGGCGGGCCACGGCTCGGGCCCGGCGAAACAGGTGATCCCAGTCGGGTCGGACGGCGATCATCGCGGTCGGCTCCTCCACGCGCGGGCTCGAGCTCGGGGCGGGCGGTCGGCACAGCGTCGAGCCTGCCACCGATTGTACCCAGCCGGCTGCCGCTTCACGGCGCGCAAGGCCGGGCCAGCGCGCGGTTCCATACCGACTGACCACGAAACCGACTGCACTGCTGTGCCCGGCGATTCAGGACGGTAGAATGGTCCCGTCCGGGAGACTGCATGAACCCACAACCTGAAGTCTGGCTCCGCGGCCCCGTCGAAGGCTTCGAGCCGCTGCTCATGCCGGCCGTGCACGCCCTGTTGCAGGCGCGCGAGGATGTCGAGCGCCTGGCCGCGTCCGTGCCGGCCAAGTACGTCTGGCAGCGGCCGGGGGGCGCGGCGTCGATCGGGTTTCATGTACGGCACCTGGGTGGCGCGCTCGAGCGACTGCTGACCTACGCGCGGGGCGAGGCGCTGTCCGACGCGCAGAGGGCCGCGGCGCGCTCCGAGGGTGAGCCGGGCCAGCCTCCGCAATCGCTGCGTGAGGCCGCCGCGGGCATGCACGCGGCGATCGGGCGGGCGCTGGACCAGTTGCGGGCCGTTGCGCGCGAGGATCTCCTGGCTCCGAGGAAGGTGGGCCGAGCCGGCCTGCCGAGCACGACGCTGGGCCTGATCTTCCACGCCGCCGAGCACTGCACGCGGCATGCGGGGCAGGCGCTCTCGACGGCGAAGATTCTGGGCGGCGCGGACCGTTCGTAAGGACCGGCCGCTCTTCCTGTGCAGCGACCTCCGGCGTCATGGCGTCGCCGAACTCACGCTTGATCAGCCGGATCCACCGTGGTAGCGTGCCGGGCCATGCGAGCTGAACTGACTCGGCGGAACCTGTTGCACAGCGCGCTGGCTGCCGGCGGCCTGCTCGGGACCGGCGTTCCGGCGCCGTTCGCCGTAGCCGCTCGGGAGACCCGGCCGCAGGGCGCATCCGAAGCGGGCTCGGCCGCGTCGATCAGCCGGCAGCTCGCGCGGTGGGTCGCCGGCCTGCGCTACGAGGACCTGCCGCCGGAGGTCGTCGACCGCGCCAAGGGACTGACGCTGCACGCCCTCGCGTCCGCGCTGCTCGGCTCCCAACTGCCCGCGGGCCGGCAGGCCATCCAGCTCGTCACCGGGGAGGAGGCGGGCGCGGCGAACGGCGCCACGCTCCTGGTGGACGGCGCGCAGGCCACGAAGGCCGGCGCCGCCTTCGCCAACGCCGAGATGGTGCTGGCCGGCGGGAAGCTGGACACCTTCCGCATGCTGACGCATCCCGGCACGTGCATCGTCCCCTGCACTCTCGCGGCGGCGGAGGCCGAGGAGGCTTCCGGCCGGGACTTCATCACCGGTCTGGTAGCCGGCTACGAGGTCACGGAGCGGATGGCGGCCGACTTCATTCCGACCGTGATGGCGCGCGGCTTCCACGCCGGGCCGGTCTTCGGCATCTTCGGCGCCGCCGTCGCGGCGGCGAAGATCATGCGCCTCACTGAGGACCAGTTGACGCACGCGATCGGTCTGTGCGTGAACCTGGCCGGCGGCAACCTCGAGAGCCGCGGCCTGCGGGAGAGCGCCGCGGCGCGCAACGCCCTGCTGGCGGTCGCGCTGGCGAAGCAGGGTCGCACGGCGGGCGAGCGCGCCCTCGAGGGCGACGCCGGGTTCTATCACGCCTACGCGGGCAACAACCGGGGCGATCTCACGTACAGCTTCGTCGGCGACACGCGGGCCAGCCTGGCCGCGCTCACCGCAGGCCTGGGCGCGACGTGGCTCTTCCTCGAGACGCTCTACCGCATCTACTCGACGGCCGGCTACAACATCGCGCACGTCGACGTCACGGCGGGGCTGTGCGCGGAGCACGGCATCCGCTACGAGGACGTCGATCGCATCGAGGCCGTGGTGAACTGGCTGGAGACGCAGTACCCGAGCCCGGCCTTTCCCACCCGCCGGGAGGACACGGCGGAGGCCGCTCCGGGCAGGACCAAGTACTACACCGCGTACGGGGTGGTGCAGCGCGGTTTCCCCGTGCTGCCGGGCGCCCCGGACCCGCCCGAGGTGCTCGACCTCATGCGGCGGGTGACGATCATCCCGTCGCACGAGATGACGCTCTTCGGTCCCCGCATCACCATCTTCACGAAGGACGGACGGAGCTACACGAGGCAGGCCACCGGGCGCGAGTTCATCTGGGACTTCGACGAGGAAGTGCGGCGCATTCGCGACATCGTCCCGGGCATCCCCATCCCCGCGGCGCGCTTCGAGGAACTCGTCGCGGCGTGCCGGGACCTCGACCGGGCGCGCCTGGCCCACCGGCTCGTCGACCTGACGGTGCCGTAGGGAACCTGGGAACCCTACGCCAGAAGGCCCTTCACCACGTTGCCGGCCACGTCGGTCAGGCGGAAGTCGCGGCCCTGGTAGCGGTAGGTCAGCCGGCTGTGGTCGATGCCCACGCAGTGCAGGATGGTCGCCTGCAGGTCGTGGATGCTCACCGGGTCGCGGACGATGCTGGCGCTGAAGTCGTCGGTCTCCCCGTACGTGACGCCGGGCTTGATGCCTCCGCCGGCCATCCAGACCGTGTAGCAGCGGGGGTTGTGGTCGCGCCCGTAGCTGGGGGCCGTCGCCTGCGTATCGTTGGCGGTGGTGAACTGGCCGTACACCGTGCGCCCGAACTCGCCGCCCCACACCACCAGCGTCTCGTCCAGCAGGCCCCGCTGCTTGAGGTCCTGCACCAGCGCAGCCGACCCCTGGTCGACTTCCCGGCACTGCCGCGGAAGCTGGACCGGCAGGTGGTTGTGGTGGTCCCAGCCGGTATGCGACAGCATGATGTAGCGGACGCCCCGCTCGACCAGCCTGCGCGCCAGCAGGCAGTTGGCCGTGAAGGTGCCGCGCTCGCGAGCCGCGGGCCCGTACAGCTCGAACGTGCTGTCCGGCTCGGTGGACAGGTCGGCCAGCTCGGGCACGGAGAGCTGCATGCGCGCCGCCATCTCGTACTGCTCGATGCGGGTGGCGATCTCCGGGTCGCCGGTCTCCTGCAGCCGGATCTGGTTGAGCGCCGCCAGGTCGTCCAGGAAGCGGCGCCGGTCCGCGGTGTCGAAGCCCTCCGGATTGGACAGGTAGAGCACCGGATCCGGGCCGCTCCCGAACTTGACGCCGCCGTAGTGCGGGGGCAGGAAGCCGCTGCCCCAGTAGCGCGACAGGAACGGCCCGCCACCGGTGCTCGAGCCGGTCGTGGGCATAGCCACGTAGGCGGGGAGGTTCTGGTTCTCGCTGCCGAGCGCATAGGACACCCACGCGCCGATCGTGGGCCGGCCTGACAGCTGGAACCCGGTGAACAGATACGTCTGGGCGGGATCGTGGTTGAGCTGGTTGTTCCACAGCGACTTGACGAAGCACAGGTCGTCGGCCACCCGCGCGGTGTGCGGCAGCAGCTCGCTCAGCCACGCGCCCGACTGTCCGTGCTGCGCGAACTCGAAGACCGTCGGGATGATGGGCAGCGTGTTCTGCGACGCCGTCATGGTGGTGAGCTGGAGCCCTTCCCGCACCGAATCCGGCAGCTCCTCGCCCGCCATGTCCCGCAGGTGGGGCTTGTAGTCGAACAGATCCAGATGCGACGGCGCACCGGACATGCACAGGTAGATGACGCGCTTCGCCTTGGGCGCGAAGTGCGGCAGGTCCGGCAGGCCGCCGAACGCCTCCGATCCGGCCGGCGCCGCCCCGAGATCCTCGCGCAGCAGCGTCGCCAGCGCGGCGAAGCCGATGCCCGTTCCGCTGGCGCGGAAGAAGGAGCGCCGGGACATGATCCGTGCGTAGTCGTGTCTGGGATCCGCCATGCCATCAGCCCTTTCTAGTGCTTCGTGATGACCTCGTCGAGGTTGAGAATCAGGCTCGCCACGGCCGCGTGCGCGGCCAGCTGGGCCACGTCGAGACCCTCGTCCCGGGGGTGCTCGCCATGACTCACGAGACTGGTTGCCGCCTCGCGGTCTCGCCGGTAGCGCTCGTCGAAGTTCTCGAGGCTGTTCAGGAGCACACCGAGCTCGGGCTCGGAAGGCTCCCTGGCCGTGGCCAGCCGGAAGGCGAAGGCCAGCCGCTCCGCCCGCGTCGCGCCCCCCTCCGTCAGCATCCGCTCGGCCAGCATCCGGGCCGCCTCGAGGGCGGCCACGTCGTTCATCAGGTTGAGCGCCTGCAGCGGGGTGTTGGTGGGGCTCGTGCTGACAGACGGGTTGTCGCGCTCGGCGACGTCGAACAGCGACATGGACGGCGGGGGAACCGTGCGCCGCACGTACGTGTAGAGGCTCCGCCGATAGAGGTTCTCCCCGTGATCCTGCTCGTACCTCGCAAGGCTGCCCGCCCACAGCCCGGCCGGCTGATACGGCTTCACCGATGGACCGCCGATCTTGTCCACCAGCAGCCCCGAGACAACTAGGAGCTGGTCGCGCAGCATCTCCGCCGGCAGGCGGTAGCGCGGCCCGCGCGCCAGCAGCCGGTTGTCGGGATCCGCCTGCTGCAGCTCCGGCGTCACGGCGGACGACTGGCGGTAGGTGGCGCTGGTGACGATGAGCCTGTGCATCGCCTTCACGTCCCAGCCGATGCGCACGAACTCGGTGGTGAGCCAGTCGAGCAGCGCCGGATGGGAGGGCAGGTCGCCCTGCGAGCCGAAGTTGTCCGCGCTCTGCACGAGGCCGGTCCCGAAGTTCATCTCCCAGAACCGGTTGACCGCGACGCGCGCCGTCAGCGGATGCGACGGATCGACCAGCCACATGGCCAGGCCCAGGCGGTTGTTCGGCGCGCCGGCCGGCAGCGGCGGGAGCCACGCCGGGGTGCTGCGCTGCACCTTCCGGCCCGGTCGATCGTAGTTGCCGCGCAGCAGGAGATGGGCGTCGCGCGCCCGCGGCAGCTCCTGCATCACCATGACCGTCGGCACCGTGTTCAGGAACTGGGCCTTCTGCTGCCGCGCGGCCTCGAGCTCTGCCAGGACCGTGTCGACGGTCACGTCCGGTTTGGGATAGCGGGGCGGCGAGACGCTGGGCCGCTGGCGGCGGCGCTCCTCGATGCGGGCCGCGTCGATCCGCGCGTCCGCCTGGTGCACGAGGAAGTACGAGTCGATCTTGAAGGCCTGCGACGCGGTCCGCCGCGCGGGCGGAATGGCCGCGATCGCGGCCAGCGAGGCCGGCTCCGCCAGCGCGGCGACCTGCTCCGGCGCCAGGGCTCGGTCGTACACGCGGACGTCCCAGATCGACCCGCGGAAGCGTTCCGGTCCGCCGCCCGCGCCGACGCGGAGGGGATGCTCCGTCGGATCCTGCGGCCCCAGTCCGTTGAACAGAGCCTTTAGCTCCTGGCGCTCGCCGTCCACGTAGACGGCGACGCCCTCGATCTGCCGGGAGCCGTCGTAGGTCGCCGCCACGTGATGGCGGGCGTGCGGCGCGATGGAAGCGACCGTCTCGACATGCCCGGAGTCGTTGTCCATCCACAGCCCGGTGTTGCCGCCCACCAGGTTGAGTTGCAGCTTGCCGTCCACGAGCAGCAGGCTGAAGCCCTGCCCGCGGGGTGTGTCGCGGAGCGTGCGCGTGATGATGGGGCCGGTCGCCGCCTCGGGCTCGATCCAGGCCGCCAGCGTCATCGCCCGACCGCCGCCGTAGACGCCGTCGAAGGCGTTGGGGTCCGGGTCCTGCAGGTAGGCGTCGAGCGTCTTCGGGCCCCGCCGGCCGGCGGAGCCGCCGTCCACGAAGCGCCGGCCGTCGAAGTGCCGCTCGCGTGGGGACGACAGCGGGAAGTGGGCCGTCAGGCCGTCCTCCTGCACCCCGACGATCGGCTCGGAGTCGCCGAGCGACTGCTCCCACAGCCGCTGCGCCTTCTCGATCTGCGGCTGGAAGGCGGCGAGCTGCGCCTCGGCGGCCGCGATCCGCTCCTCGATCGCCTCGAGCTCCGCCTGCTGCTCGGGCGTGGGTGCGTCGACGAGCGGCGGCGTGTTGCCGGTCTTCTGCCCGATGCCCGATTCGGCAATGCTGTTGAAGTACGCGAAGAGCTGGTAGAACTCCTCCTGCGTGATGGGATCGAACTTGTGGTCGTGACAGCGCGCGCAGCCCACCGTCAGGCCCAGCCACACGGTGCCGGTCGTGGAGACGCGGTCGACGACGCTCTCCACGAAGAACTCCTCCGCGATGATGCCCATCTCCGAGTTCATGCGGTGGTTGCGGTTGAACCCGGTGGCGATCTGCTGGTCCAGCGTCGCGTTCGGCAGCAGATCGCCCGCGAGCTGCTCGATCGTGAACCGATCGAAGGTCAGGTTCCGGTTGAAGGCGTCGATGACCCAGTCGCGCCAGCGCGACATGTCGCGCCGCTGGTCCGCGAAGTAGCCGGACGAGTCCGCGAAGCGCGCCGCCGCCAGCCAGGACGCGGCCATCCGCTCGCCGTAGCGGGGGGAGGCCAGCAGGCGATCGACGGCCTGCTCGTAGGCGTCCGGGGCATCGTCGGCCACGAACGCCGCCACCTCGGCGGGGGTCGGCGGCAGGCCGGTCAGGTCGAACGTCACCCGCCGCAGCAGCGTGGGACGGTCTGCCGCGGGTGATGGCTGCAGGCCCTCGCGCTCGAGGCGGTCCAGGATGAACGCGTCGATTGGATTGCGCAGCCAAGCCGCGTTCCACGCCGCGGGCGGCTCGGGCCGTACCGGCGCGCTGAAGGCCCAGTGCGGCTCGTATTGCGCGCCCTGCTCGATCCAGCGCCTGATCAGCGCCACCTCGCGCGGAGCGAGCGGCTCCTCGCCGTACGGCATGCGCCGGGCGGGATCGGTGGCCGTGATGCGCCGCAGCACGGCGCTGTGGTCTGGGTCGCCGGGCGCGATCACCTTCAGGCCGCCGTCCGCCGGCGCGGTGCGGACCGCGTCCTTCAGGACGGCGGCCGCGTCGTCCAGACGCAGGCCGGCGCGCCGCGTGCCGGAATCGGGGCCGTGGCACCGATAGCACTTGTCCGACAGGATCGGCCGGATGTCGCGATTGAACTGAACGGTCTGCGGAACCGGCTCAGGGGGCGGATTCTGGGCCAGGATGCTCCAGGTCGGGCACGCCAGGGCTACCGCCAGCGCGCCCAGCCAGCCGATTCGTCCGAGGGTGACCTTCGAGCGAGGAATGGAACGCATTCGTCTGCAACCCCCTTGCAGCGCAGAGCGGAGATCAGCGCACGAGGTTCACGCCAGCACATTAGATGACCACGTGCCGGCAGTCAACGCGGGGCCATGGCCGTGAGCAATGGCGGCGCTGCCGGGGCGCTCGTCCTGACAACGCCCTCGAGCTCGGGATAGCGTCTCACCATCTCCTCGCGGTAGGTGCCGGGTACGGCGAGGCCGAGCTGCCGCTTCAAGGTGGCGGCGTTGGCCACCGCCTGCGCCGCGAAGTGGTTGTTCATGTACAGGTAGATCTGCCTGACCAGGCGGGACGCGGCGTCGGCCGTGTCCCGGAACGGCCGCAGCTCCGCCGCGGAGTAGTGGTAGTCGTAGCGCTCCTCGGCCCGGTCGTGCCGCCACCATTTGCGGGCGTTCCGGCCGTGGAGGCGCATGTAGTAGAAGCTCTCGACGTTGGGGAGGAAGTTCTGGGCGATCGACAGGCGGAACTTCGGCTCGTCGATCTGCGCCCAGGCAGCCCCCAGCCCGTTGAGCAGGCGCAGCGTGCCGGCGACGTCGTCGCTCCAGCTGCGGTGCCGCAGCTGGAGCGCCACCGGGCAGTCCGCCAGCGCCTCGATCAGCCAGGCCAGATGGTCGTGCGCGGCCACGTCGTTCCGGAAGCTGGCCGGGAACTGGGCGAGCAGGGCGCCGAGCTTGCCCGACTCGTGAATGGGCGCGATGGCCTCGCGAAAGCGGTCGACGTCGCCGCGGTCGACCGGCGCGGCGTCCCCGCCGACGGACGCGGCGAACATCCGCGGGTGGGTGAACTGCTGGTGCAGCTTGACCGCGAAGGCGAAGTCGGCGGGCGTCCGGCTGACCCAGGCCGCGGTGACCGTCGGGCGCGGCACGCCGTAGAACGTCGAGTTCACCTCGACCGTGTCGAAATGCTGCGCGTAGTACTCGAGCTCGTCGAATCCCGCGGGGCGGTGCCGGCGGCCCCGCGGCGGATAGAAGATGCCGTCCCAGGTGTCGACGCCGGCGGGGTAGTGCCACCCGCTGGTGCCGATGCGAATCTGGCGGCCGACCATCAGGCCGCATTGTAACGCCGCGGAGGACGTTCCGCTGCGTCGCGGTTGCGTGTCCGGGGGAGGGCGCGGGCACGTTGATCCCATACGTCGGTTCGATCCATGCTAGAAGCCTGCCCCGTGGAACGGCGCGGACTCCTGCGGGGTGGGTTGGGCGTCAGGCGGAGCCGCAAGGCGACGATTGGCGGCCAGGACGCGTCAATCGATTGGAAGGGAATCCAAGGAGGAGATATGCGCAGCAAGGTAATGGTGGCTTTGGCGGCGGCGGCGCTCGTGGTGGTTCCGGCCGTCGCCGGCGCGCAGGGCGTGCAGGCGGAGGGTTGGGAGCACCGACTCGACTTTGGCGGGGAAGTCAACGACGTGCTGAGCTTCGACACGATGGGCACCGGCGTCCACGTGACGACGCAGGGCACCGGATTCGCCACCTTCTGGCAGCCTAACAGCATGGCCAAGGGCGACTTCACGATCAGCGCCACCTTCACGCAGGTGGAGCGCTCGGGGCACGCGAACGCCTACGGTCTCTTCCTGGGCGGCTCCGATCTGGCCGGCGACGGGCAGCAGTACACGTATTTCATGCTGCGCCAGGGCGGCGAGTTCCTCATCAAGAGGCGGATGGGCGAGGACCTGCCGACCCTGGTCGACTGGACTACCCACGACGCCGTCAACGATCTCAACGACCAGGGCTCGTCGACCAACACGCTCTCGGTGGAAGCTGCCGGGGACACGGTGCGCTTTCTGGTGAACGGCACCGAGGTGTCGACGCAGCCGCGCTCGGCCGTCGACGCTGACGGCGTCACCGGCCTGCGGGTCACGCACCTCCTCAACATGCACATCGACGACCTCATGCTCAGCCCCGCCATGTAGGGACAACGGCTCAGGAGGCCGGGCGCGGCTCTGCAGCCCGCCGGCCTCCTGCTCCGTCTCGGCGTGGACCCGGTCACCGTCAGCCCGCCGATGAACCGCAACGACCTTCGCCTTTACGAATACGCTTGGCACGAAGGCAACTACGTCAGCCGGAGGATCACCATGACATCCGCATGTTCGCCGAGACGGTTTACCCTGGGCTTCGTCGTCCTCACCATGTGCCTGTTCATCGCCATCAGCAACGCGCAGCAGGGACGCCGAGGGGTGGGCCCCGACACGCTGCCCGACGAGCCGCAGATCTCGGGCTTCGGCGACCAGCGTTTCCGCGTCGTGCCGATCAAGGGCCTCTTCCGCCCGTCGGCCCTGGACTTCCTGCCGAACGGCGACATCCTGGTCGCCGAGCGCTCCGGCGGCCTACGCGTCGTCCGCGACGGCGTGCTCGACCCGCAGCCGATCGAGGGCATGCCGGGGGTGCACGCGGGCTACGGCGGCCGGTGGGGGCTGTGGGACGTGGCGGTGCATCCGCAATTCGCGGAGAACCAGCTCGTCTACTTCACGTACCTGAAGCCCGACGCCGACGACGAGGTTCCGCCGGATGCGTCCGGGGCCCAGGGGCTGTCGGGCACGCAGGTGCTCGGGCGCGGCCGCTACGACGGGGGCCACACCCTGACCGACGTCGAGGACATCTTCGTGTCGGATGCGCAGGCCAGCGGTTTCAGCGTCGCCAGGCTGATCTTTGCCCCCGACGGCAAGATCTTCATGTCGATCGGCATGCCGCTGCGCGACGAGGCGCACGGCGGCGGCAACCGCGTCGGAACGGCCGAGCAGGCGCAGGATCCCGCCAGCCACGCCGGCAAGATCCTGCGCCTCAACGACGACGGGACCGCGCCGTCGGACAACCCCTTCGTGGACGAGCCGGGCTATCGGCCGGAGATCTACGCCATGGGGTTCCGCGATCCGCTGGGCCTGCTCATCCATCCCGAGACCGGGGAGCTCTGGGAGATCGAGCACGGCCCGCAGGGCGGAGACGAGGTCAACATCGTCAGGGCGGGGCGGAACTACGGCTGGCCGGTCGTCTCGTACGGCCGCGCGTACACGGGCGAGGAGACGGCGGGCACGGGCGGGACGGGGCCGGAGCTCGCCGACCCCTGCGCCCCGGGCATGGAGCAGCCGTTGCTCTATTGGTACCCCGTGGTTTCTCCCGGCGGCATGGCCATCTACACGGGCGACCGGTTTCCGGCGTGGAAGGGGAGCCTGTTCGTCGGCGGGATGTCCACCACGCAGCTCCACCGCGTCATCTTCAACAACCGGGGACTGCCGATCCGCCACCAGGAGCTGATGGTCGAGCTCAACCAACGCATCCGCGACGTGAAGCAGGGGCCGGACGGCCTGCTGTATGTGACGACGGACCACGAGGCTGGGGCGCTGCTGAGAATCGAGCCGGTCGGATAGGAGTCTGCGCCGTACAACGGCGCGGGCCCCTGCAGGGTTGGTTGGGCGCCAAGCGGAGCCGCAAGGCGACGATTGGCGGGCGAGGGCCTCCGAGGAGGTGGATCTGCCGCTGCCGTCGTGCGAGCCCGTGCAAGCAGGCAGCTCGCGCGGCGGCCCCCCGCGTTCCATCGCCTCGCGTCGCATCGACGGCGGCAATTCTGTCGCCGATTCGAGCGTCAGCGCCAGCTATTCGGAACTCCCTCGCCGTCCTTCCAGAGCATCCCTTCGGCCCGCGCCAGCAGCCTTCGCAGGCCCGTGCCGTGGAGCGCGGACACCGCGACGCCGCCGTGACGGCGCGCCATTGAGTCGCCCTCGCCGTCCGCCATTCGGTCGATCTGGTTGAAGACGAGGAGCTCCGGCGCCTGCATGCCGATGTCTCGCAGCACTCGGCGGACGGCCTCGATGCGCCGCTCGCAGTCGGATGCCGCGGCGTCGACGACGTGGAGGAGCAGCGACGCGTCGGCCAACTCCTCGAGGGTAGCGCGAAAGGCGCTGACGAGGTCCGCAGGCAGGTCGCGGATGAACCCCACGGTGTCGGTAATGATGACCTCGCGCTCGCGCGGGAACCGCAGGCGCCGCGAAGTGGGGTCGAGGGTCGCGAACATCTGGTCGGCGACGTGCACCTCGGTGCGCGTCAGGGTACGCAGCAGCGTGCTCTTGCCCGCATTCGTATAGCCGACGATGGACAGAACCGGGACGGCGCGACGCCCGCGCCGCTGCCGCCGGTTCTCGCGTTGCACGGCGAGCTTCTTCAACTCGCGTTCGAGCCGGGTCAGGCGATCCCGCGTACGCCGGCGGTCGACCTCGAGCTTCGTCTCGCCGGGTCCCCGTCCGCCGATGCCGCCGGCGAGTCGCGACAGCGAGATTTCGGCGCGCTGCGCGAGCCGCGGGAGCAGGTACTTGAGCTGCGCCAGCTCCACCTGCAGCTTGCCGTCGCGCGTGGTCGCATGTTGCGCGAAGATGTCGAGGATGAGCTGCGTGCGGTCTATCACCCGCAGCTCCATGCGCTCGCCCAGGTTGCGCGCCTGCGTCGGGGTCAGGTCCTGGTCGACGATGACGAGATCGACGTCGCTCTGGAAGGCGCGGATGACGAGATCGTCCAGCTTGCCGGAGCCGAGCACGGTCTTGGGGTCGACCCGGGGTCGGTTCTGCGTGACGATGTCGACGATGACGACCCCCGCCGAGTGGGCTAGTTCGCGTAGCTCCGCGACATGGACCTCGAGGTCCCGGGCGCTGCGGCCAGCGGTGACCGAGACCAGGATCGCGTGCTCGCGGTCTCCGATGCGCTGCGTGCCGGTGCGGCGCCCGAGCGCGGCCTCGCGGTCGCGGATCCAGTCCTGGAAGTCGAAGGCGATCCGCGCCGGCGGCTGCGGGTCGAGGCATTCGATGCCGGCGTCGCGGTCGCCCGGGGTGCGGTCGCCGGTGGATGTGAGGACTGCGGTATGGGCGAGCGCGGGCAGGCCGTCGTCGTCCATGCCCACCGTCACCATGGCGTCGAGGCGCAGCAGCAGCAGGTCGGTCCGGTCGTCGCGCGTCAGCCCCTCGTTCCCCAGATGGGTGTGGAGGCAGCGCAGGCCGCGCAGACGCCCGCGGCCGGCCCGCAGGCGGCCCCAGTCGGGCAACGCAATCGAGTGGGCATCGCCCACCATCACGTGCTGGACCAGCCCGCGACGATCGAGCAGCACGCCGACCTGGCGCCGAATCTCGTGGCTGACTTCGGTCAGGTGCCGGGCGAGCTCCTGGGTGATCAGCCGATCGGCCGGCACCCGACGCCGGAAGAGGCGCTCGAGCTGGCGAGTCTGACTGGCCTTGAGGTCGTGCGTATCACCGAAGACCTGGATGGGAGGTGCCTCCAGTCGCGGGCGCGGGCTGGCCGAGTCCGGGCTTTCTTCTGTGAGCGCCGCCGCGCAGGACAGCGAGCATCGCAGTCACCTCACGCCGAGGGTGAGCGGCAGTTCGACGTTCTGGTAGACCGCCAGGTCGTCGCTCAGCACCCCGATCATACGGTCGGCCCGCGGCCATCGTCATGATAGAGTGCCGTTTCATTGTCGCGTCTTGCGCCGCGGTGCCGAGGGGGATCGCTGGCGGCGATTGCGGATCCGATCCACGGAAGGCACCCGGTCGAGCGGAACCGGCCCTGGCCGCGAGGCGAGGGGCAGGCGGGGAAAGGCAGGGGAGAGGTACATGCGCGGAAGAATGACCACCAGGTTGTCGGCAGTCACGCTCGTCGTCGCGCTCGGCGCGCTGTTCGGCTTCGGGCACGGGTCGGCGACGGAGGCGCAGGACGGCATGCCGAAGTTCGAGGTCGATCCGTCGTGGCCGAGCATCCCCAACGACTGGGTTCTCGGTCAGGTGTCGTCGGTGACCGTGGGTCCGGACGATCGGATCTGGGTGCTGCATCGGCCCCGCACGGTGGAAGAGGACCAGGGGACCGCGGCGCCGCCGGTGCTGGCGTTCGAGCAGGACGGGGCGTTCGTCCGCGCCTGGGGCGGCCCGGCCGACGGCTACGACTGGCCGGCGAACGAGCACGGCATCCACGTGGACAGGGAAGGCAACGTCTGGGTCGGCGGCAACAGCGCGCGGCCGGAATCGGACGACATGCTGCTGAAGTTCACGCCGGCGGGCGAGCTGCTGCTGCAGATCGGCGGGCGCGCCCGGAGCAGCGGCAACGACGACACGGTCAACCCCATGCGGCCGGCGGAGTCGTTCGTGCGCGCGGCCACCAACGAGGTCTTCGTCGCGGACGGCTACGGCAACCGGCGCGTGATCGTGTTCGATGCGGACACCGGCGCCTACAAGCGGATGTGGGGCGCCTTCGGCAACACGCCGCTGGACCCGTCCGAGGCGGGCGGCGAGCCGGCCGGTCCGGAGGGGCCGCCGCAGTTCGGCATCGTGCACGGCGTCGAGGTCTCGAGCGACGGGCTGGTGTACGTGGCCGACCGCGGCAACAGCCGCGTGCAGGTGTTCGCCCCCGACGGCACCTACCGCACGCAGGGCTTCGTCAACCGCGGCGACGAGAGCTCGTCGACGGTGGCCGGCCTCGCGTTCTCGCCCGACGCGGAGCAGCGGTTCATGTACGCGGCGGACCAGGGCAACTCCCACATCCACGTCATCGAGCGCGCGACGCTCGAGGTGCTCGATACGTTCGGCAGCAACGGGGCGGCGCCCGGCGAGTTCCAGGCGCTCCACCACCTCGCCACCGACAGCGACGGCAACCTCTACACGGCGGAGGCCCAGCGCGGGCGCCGCGTGCAGAAGTTCGCGTTGACCGCCATGCCGGCCCGCTGAGAGCGGCGCGCCGGGCGTCGGTCGAGCGTCTTCACCGGCTTCACGGGTAGACGTAGCTGGCCTGCAGGCCGAGCGGCAGGCCCAGCAGCCAGTAGCAGACCAGGAACAGCGTCCAGGTGACGAACAGCACGGCGGCGTACGGCAGCATCAGCGACACCACGGTGCCGATGCCGGTCGCCTTGACGTAGCGCTGGCCGAACACCACGACCAGGGGGAAGTACGGCATCAGCGGGGTCACGATGTTGGTCACGCTGTCGCCCACGCGGTAGGCGGCCTGCGTCAGCTCGGGGGCGATCCCCAGGTCCATCAGCATCGGCACGAAGATGGTCGAGAGCAGCGCCCACTTGGCCGAAGCCGAGCCGACGAAGAGGTTGACCGCGGCGGTGAGCAGGATGATGCCGACGATCGTCACCTGCGGGGGCAGGCTCAGGTCGCGCAGCAGGTTCGCGCCCTTGAGCGCGATGAGCAGGCCGATGTTCGAGCTGTTGAAGGCGGCGATGAACTGGGCAGCGAAGAAGACCATGACCAGGTAATACGCCATGGTGCCCATCGCGTCCGTCATGCCGGCGACGATGTCGCGATGGCTCTTCACCGTGCCCGCGACGTAGCCGTGCACCACGCCGGGAATGATGAACAGGACGAAGATGAGCGGCACCATCATGTGCATCAGGGGCGCCGCCACGCTGGTCAGCGATCCGTCGTCCGCGCGCAGCGGCGAGCCGGCCGGCAGCGCGGCCAGCAGCAGCAGTCCCAGCCCCGCCGCCAGCGCGGCCGCGCCGGCCCCGAAGCCGCGCCGATCGTCGGCCGTCAGCGCCTCCATCTTCGGCATGGCGTCGGGATCGCCATCGATGGCCGTCGCCCGCAGCCGAGGCTCGATCACCCGGTCGGTCAGGTACCAGCCGACCGCGATGACGAGCAGCGACGACGCGGCGGTGAACGCCAGGTTGCACAGCGGATTGACCAGCCGTTCGGGGTCGAGAATCTGCGCCGCGGACTGCGTGAAGCCCTGCAGCAGCGGGTCGATCCCGGACGGGATGAAGTTGGCCGAGAAACCGCCGGAGACGCCGGCGAAGGCCGCCGAGATACCCGCCAGCGGGTGTCTGCCCGCCGCGTAGAAGATCACCCCGCCGAGCGGAATCACCAGGACGTAGCCGGCGTCCGCCGCCGTATGGCTGACTATGGCCGCCAGCAGCAGCATGGGCGTCAGCAGGCTGCGCGACGTCACGCCCAGGATCAGCTTGAGTCCGGCGCTGATGAAGCCGGTCTTCTCCGCCACGCCGACGCCGAGCAGCGCCACCAGCACGACGCCCAGCGGCGGAAACCCAGTGAACGTCGGCACCATCCCGACCATGAAGTCCGTCAGCGCGGTGCCGGTCAACTGGTTCGCGATGCGCAGCGGCCCGCCCGTCCGCGGGTGCGTTTCCGTGAACGCAATCGGTGCCAGCAGCGCCGACGCAACCCAGGTCAGCAGCAGTAGCAGCAGGAAGAGAATCGCGGGGTCCGGCAGCCGGTTGCCCACGGCTTCGACGCCGCTCAGAAAGCGGTCCATGGCGCTGCCGCGCCCTTCGTTGTCGGGACGCTCGTCCCGGTCAGCCTTTGTCGTGGCCATGCGATTCGACCTCCGTGTGCTCCGGCCTGACCGCAGTCTGATACCGGATTAGCTTAGTTTGCAACCAGATGGTACAAATTCATCCCCACCCGACCATTTCATGCGAGCAGGGCGTACGGCAACGCCCGGAATGTGGTGCATTCTCGGGGAGGACCCCGAAGTCAGAGTCTCGCCGGGTCCATGCTTTCTTCGGTTACTTGAGAAGTGTATTGCCTCGCACCCACTGGGCGCGGTTCCAGTGCCGGCGAGGTGATGAAACGGCGAACCATGCGCTTGGACCGACTCGAGCCGACGCGAACGGATCCGTCCGTGACTTCGTCTCAGGAGTTGCTGGACCGGGCGCGCGAGGGCGATTCCGGAGCCCTGAATCGGCTGTTCGAACGCTATTTCCCCCGTCTCTGCCGGTGGGCGCATCGACGCGTTCCGCCCTGGGCGCGCGACGCCGCCGACACCGTCGACCTCGTCCGGGAGACCATGTTCCACACGTTGCGCCGTCTCCATGCCTTCGAGCCGCAACGCGATGGCGCGCTCCTGGGATATCTGCGGCGCTCCCTCCTGAATCGGGTCCGCGACCAGTTCCGGCGGGCCTCCCGCCGGCCCCCGGTCGACCCACTGGTGGACGGGCTCGACGAGCAGGTCGCGAACGACGAAGAGTCGCCGCTCGACGTGGCCATCGGGTACGATGACCGGCGACGCTACGAAGCGGCGTTGAAGCGCTTGCGACCGATCGATCGCCGGGCGATCGTCGCGAGCATAGAGCTCGGCTACAACTACGAGCAGCTCGCGCTCGTGCTGAACAAGCCCTCGGGCCCCGCAGCCCGCCTCGCGGTCCGCCGCGCGCTGCTCCGCCTCGGCGATGAGATGCGTCGTGCACGAGCCAGCGCGCCCTCCTCGAATCTGTCGCTGATGCCGTCGCGGTCGGCGAGGCCGTCGACTGGCGCGACGTCGAGCAGGCGGCAATGGACACCCGCGACGCCGACCTGATCTCCCAGCTCAAGATCGTTTCAGCCCTCGGGGCGACCCGTCGCACCCGCACGGCGCCCGGTTCGAACCTTTCGGCCGCGTGGAGCCGTGTGCAGGAGACCGGTGTTGCCGTCGTGCTCACGGTCGCTGTCGCGCAGCTCGCGTTCGCGATCCTGGGCACTCCTGCCGCGCCTGTCCACGTCGTGTGGCCCTACATCGCCAACGTCCTCATCTTCGGCGTGGGGGGCGTGGTGTTGTTGGCGGGCGGAAGACGTGACCGCCGGCTCCCGCTGTTGGGCGGCCTGTTCCTCACGATCGGCTCCGCTTTCGCGACGCCGTTGATGCCGTCGTCTGGAACTGGCCTCAGCGGCACTGTGGCCGCCGTGCTCCGCCCTCTGCCGCTTGACGCGTTCCTCGCGTTGATGCTGTGGCGCTTCGTCCGCGAA
Source organism: Vicinamibacterales bacterium (assembly GCA_965217045.1). GTDB lineage: Bacteria > Acidobacteriota > Vicinamibacteria > Vicinamibacterales > UBA8438 > JAAXGX01. Next base: position 688,266 of record OZ244229.1, read on the forward strand.
TTTCCCGTCGATACCCAACGACCGAGAGCACGCAGGGTCGCCGCAGTTTTCGTGAACGTGTCGTTCGGTGTCGGCGCGGTGCTGTTCGCGATCAACGCCATCGCATGGTTTGGCGATTCCAGGATGCCGACATGGTTGGTGGCCCTCTTCGAACTGCTAGACCGCTACCATCCGGAACGCGCCTACTGGCCGCTGCTTTTTGCCATTGCGGCGCCGGCCATTCCGTTTCTCCTGTGGAAGACGCGGCTCGACGCGTACGACGATCGCGGCCGGGTGATGCTCTTCGTCGGGGCGCTGGCGTTCGGCTTGGCGCCGATCATGCTCGCGGTAGTTGCCACCCCGTTCGTGGCGGCACTTCAGGATCCGTCGGTGCGGGGGCGCGTCGGCGTCGTCCTCTACGCGGCGCTCGCGTCGATCGTGCCGATTACCGCCTATTCGGTGGCGGTAGACCGCGTGATGGATCTGCAGGTCCTCATCCGGATCACGCTCCAGTACGCCCTCGCACGGTACGCCGTCTGGGTCGTCAGCCTCGGGCCGCTCGTCTACGTGGGGTTCGACATCCATGCAAACCGAGAGTTGACCATCGCGGAGTACCTCGCACGCTTCCAACCTGCAGGACCCGTTGCGCTCTCCACGGTGGGCCTGATCATCCTGGTCTTTCGGCAAGATCTACTTCGCGCCATCGACCGGTGGTTTCTTCTCGAGCCATCCGACCAGTCGCAGACTCTCGTGCGGTTAGAGCAGCAATGCCGAACGGCGGACAGCCTGCGTGGAGTGACGAAGGCGCTTGCCGAAGAGCTGGGGCGGGCGCTGCACGCCAGTTCGGTAGCGGTCACTGCTCATCAACGACGACGGGAGCGAGTTGGTCCCGGTCGAAGGAACCGCAGACCCAATCCGGCGCGATTCGGCCTTGCTCGAGATCGTTCGCTCGACTCGGGGCGACGTCCAGCTCGATTCTCCTGCGCTGGAGGCGATTGCACGACTGCTTCCGCCGGCGGATCGGGACTGGCTGGACGACACCGACGCCCAGTTCTTGTCCCCCCTTTTCGGGTCGACCGGGATGCTCCTGGGCATGGTGGTGATCGGCAAAGCCCGCACCGGTCTTCCGTACTCGGCCTCTCACCTCGCGCTGGCGATGGCGGCCGTCGGGCAGGCCGCCATGCAGATCGAGAATCGCCGGCTTCGTGGCCGTCAAGCCAACGAGTCCCTTCCTCGGCGTGACCTCGGCTCACGGGGACTCGATTGGCGGGACGAGCCGGCGGTTTGCTGTCCGGCGTGCTCGCTGGTCTGGAGCCCCGAGACCCGGCTTTGTTCGTGCGGGACTGCCACGACCGTCGCCGCGCTACCACTGTTCGTTCAGGGAAAGTTCCGTCTCGAGTGTCTGGTCGGCGTGGGAGGCATGGGCGTTGTCTACTTGGCAGTCGATATGGTCCTCGACCGTCGGGTGGCGATCAAGACGCTGCCGTCACTCCGGTCCGAGTCGGCGGAACGACTGTGCCGTGAGGCACGCACCATGGCAACGGTCCTTCACCCGAACTTGGCGCTCATCTACGGAACCGAGCAGTGGCGGGGCACGCCGATGCTGATTGTTGAGTATCTCGACGGAGGCACGTTGCGTGACTGGATCCGTCGCGGTCCGGTGTCTTACGTGGAAGCAATCGATCTCGGCATCGTGCTCGCGGATGTCCTCCATCGTGTCCACATATCGGGAGTTCTGCACCGCGACGTGAAGCCCAGTAACATCGGCTACACGAGCGACGGCCGACCGAAGCTGCTCGACTTCGGGTTGGCTCTGCTCCATCGGACCGGGGATTCCCGGGACACGGCGGAGCCGCTGTCGGGCAGCGCGACGGAAGCACTGTTTCGGTCTCCCGACCCGGAGGCCACGGTGACCGTTGCCGAACGACTGGTCGGCACCCCGTTGTATCTGGCGCCGGAGGCGCTCGCCGGCATCGCGCCTCAGCCCTCCTTCGACTTGTGGGGGCTGGCCCTGGTGCTCTACGAGGCGATCGCAGGGCACCATCCGTTCGCGGCCGACGACGTAGTAACCGTGCTGGCCGCCGCGGAGCGCGGCGGCGTTTCCGACATCCGCGATCACCGGCCAACGTGTCCCGCTGGGGTGGCGGCGTTCCTGCGCGACGCGTTGTCACCGAACGTAGCGCAGCGGCCCGAGAACGCGGGCGCCATGCGAAGCGAACTGCACCGGCTCCGGGCGGACATCCCGGAACACGTTCACTGACCACCGTCCCAGGGTGTACCGAATCGCTGCCACAGGCGTTCTCTCTTCAATGCGTGCTCTCGCACGAGGAGGCGCCCATGGCTGAAGCCGCAAACCTCGACTACATCCTCTCCGACTGTTTCTTGGCCGTCGGCCAAGCCATCGGCCCCGACAAAAGCGTGGACTTCGACACGGTAGTGTGGTGGCACCGCCGGTATCGGCATGCCTTCCACCATGCGATGACGAGCAGGGGCACTTCCTGGGTCGCCGACCGCCATCGGGTGACAGCGGTCGGTCGGTATCTCGGCCAGCGCGCGGCCGAGTACACGGGCGGCCGAGCCAACATCGACCGGGACGCGGCGACCCGTGCCTCGGCTGACGTCGAACACGGCTGCCAGATGAACGCGACCCGTGAAGCTTTTGTTGCCAGCTGACTGTACGGAATCGGCCACGACGACGTTCTCTCTCTAGCTGGCACCAGGCTTCGCCTGACACCACCAATGCCAGAGAGGTAAAGATGAGTCGGACAACTCCGGAATCGCGATCCGCAGAAGACACCACCGCCTCTCCGCTTTTGAACCGTGCGGGGCAGGTGGGCGCCGAGTCAAGCGTCGAGGGCCAAAGACTGGAGGAAGCGGTCGAGTATGAGAACGGCGGAGTAAAAATAGACCACAGCGCGGCGGTGTGAAGCTGCCTGCGGGCGGCGGAAAACCAGACCGCTCGAGTGGTCCACCGAGCATGCCGACGGTGTTCTGTGGAATACAGGAGGGATGTATCGAGTGGAGTTCTATGCGGCGGTGCGGCGCAGCGTCTATGTGGAGGGATTGAGCGAGCGGGCGGCGGCCCGGCGCTTCGGGCTGGCCCGGGAGACGGTGCGCAAGATGCTGCGCTACCGCCTGCCGCCCGGGTATCGTCGGGCGAAACCGATCCGGTGTCCGAAACTGGACGCCTTCACCGGGGTCATCGATCAAATCCTCACCGACGATCAGCAGCGTCCGAAGAAACAACGGCACACGGCCAAGCGCATCTGGGAGCGCTTATGCGTCGAGCACGCCTTCACGGGCGGCTACACGATTATCAAAGACTACGTGCGCAGGCAGAAGCTGGGCGGGCAAGAGATGTTCGTGCCGCTCGCGCATCCGCCGGGCGACGCCCAGGCCGACTTCGGCGAAGCCCTGGTGGTCATCGACGGCGTCGAATGCAAGGCGCACTACTTGGTCGTGGATCTGCCGCACAGCGACGACGCGTTCGTGCAGGCGTTTCCGGCCGAGACGACGGAGGCGTTTTGCGAAGGACACAACGCCGCGTTCCGCTACTTCGGCGGCGTGCCGCGTGGCATCGTCTACGACAACACCACGCTGGCGGTGGCGAAGATTCTCGGGGACGGCACGCGGCAGCGAACGCAGAGCTTCAGCGAGCTCCACTCGCACTACTTGTTCGACGATCGCTTCGGACGGCCGGGGAAGGGCAACGACAAAGGCAAGGTGGAAGGGCTGGTCGGCTACGCCCGCCGAAACTTCTTCGTGCCGGTCCCGCGCGTCGCGAGTTGGGACGCGTTGAACGCTGACTTGGCGCGCCAGTGCCGCGCGCGGCGCGGGCAGCGGTTACGGCGGCACACCGAGACGATCGGGGAGCGCTTCGCGCGCGACCGCGCCGCGTTGTTGCCGTTGCCGCCGGTCCCGTATGAAGCCTGCGACACGCGCCCGACGCGGGTCACGTCGTTGTCGCTGGTGCGCTACCGCCGCAACGACTACTCGGTGCCAACCGCCTACGGCCACCGCGACGTGGTGGTGAAGGGCTACGTGGACGTCGTCGTGATCGTCTGCGGGAGTGAGGAGATCGCTCGTCATCGTCGCAGCTACGGGCGTGAGGAGCTGATCTTCGATCCGCTGCACTACTTGGCCTTGTTGGAGCGCAAGACGGGCGCGCTCGATCAAGCGGCGCCGCTGACCGGGTGGGCGCTGCCGGACGAGTTTCTCCGGCTGCGGCGGCTCTTGGAGACCCGGCTGGGCAAAGCCGGGACCCGCGAGTATGTGCAGGTCTTGCGGCTCCTCGAGGACTTTCGGCTGGCCCACGTCCGCGGCGCTATCGAGGACGCCCTGCGACTGGGCGCGATCGGGTTCGACGCCGTCAAGCATCTCGTTCTGTGCCGCCTCGACCACCGGCCGCCCCGCCTCGACCTGGCGCAGTATCCGCATCTCCCGGCCCCGCGGGTGACGACGACCATGGCGGCCGACTACTTGATGCTGCTGGGGGCAGGGGCCGAGTGATGGCCAAGTCGACCCTGCTGCTCGACGCCCATCTCAAGGCCCTCCGCTTGCCGACCTTCCTGCGCGAGTACGACAAGGTGGCGCGGCACTGCGCGCAGGAAGGGCTGGACTGTCCACGCTACCTGTTCCGCCTCTGCGAGCTGGAGCTGCTCGACCGCGAGCAGCGCGCCATCGAACGCCGCATCAAGGCCGCCAAGTTCCCGGTCGTGAAGAGTCTCGAGACCTTCGCGTTCCGCGCGATCCCGTCGTTGAACAAACGGCTCGTGCTCGAGCTGACCCGCGCGGAGTATCTCGACCGGCGAGAGAACGTCTTGGCGTTGGGCAACTCCGGCACAGGCAAGACGCATCTGGCGCTGGCCTTGGGGTTGGCCGCCTGTCAGAAAAGCTATCGGGTGCGCTTCACCACCGCCGCCGCGCTGGTGAACGAGCTGCTCGAAGCTCGGGATGACAAGCGCCTGCTCCGCTTCCAGAAACAGTTGGCCAAGCAGGATTTGTTGATCGTGGACGAGCTCGGCTACGTGCCGTTGTCGAAGACCGGCGCCGAGCTGCTGTTCGAGATCTTCTCCCAGCGCTACGAGCAAGCGTCGACGCTGGTGACCTCGAATCTGCCCTTCAACGAATGGACCGAGATCTTTGGCTCTGAACGGCTCACCGGCGCGCTGCTCGACCGGCTGACCCATCACGTCCACATCCTCGAGCTGAACGGCGACAGCTATCGCCTCGCACACAGTAAGGCCACTGGCGGAAATTAACTTGCTATCTTCTGGGTTTCGTAGTCTATTTCGGTTGCATGCAGCGCAACGTGGAATTGGAAGCCACCATCGTCGCGAAGTACGCGGTGGTCTCGCCCGTGTTGGATGAGCGCAGTCGTCGCCGGTGGGCGGCCACCGAGTCTTTGTTCATCGGCTATGGCGGGGACGCGCTGGTCTCGTCGGCCACGGGTCTGGCCCGGGAGACGATCCGGAAGGGTCGCCGGGAGATCTCGCAAGGCCAAACGCCGACAGACCGGGTACGACGTCCGGGCGCCGGGCGGCCCCGTCTCGAACAGAGCCAGCCCGGTCTGCTGGCCGCACTCGAAGCGCTGGTGGACCCGCTGACGCGCGGAGACCCGACCTCGCCGCTACGCTGGACAGGCAAGAGTCGGGCGAAGCTGGCCGCGGCGCTGACACAACAAGGGTGGCGAGTGAGTTCGACCACCGTCGGCCGGATGCTGCATCAACTGGGCTACCGGCTGCAATCGCCCCGCAAGCGCCAGGAGGGAGCGAGCCACCCGGACCGTAACGCGCAGTTCGAGCACATCAACGCGACCGCGGACGCGTTTCTGGCCGAGGGGCGGCCGGTGATCTCGGTCGACACGAAGAAGAAAGAGCTGGTCGGAAACTTCAAGAACGGCGGGCGGGAATGGCAGCCGAAGGGCACGCCGCCGGCGGTGTTGGTCCATGATTTCCCAACCGACGCCGAGGGCAAGGCGATTCCGTACGGCGTCTACGACATGGCGCGCAACGAAGCCTGGGTGAGCGTGGGATGGGACCACGACACACCGACGTTCGCGGTGGCGTCGATCCGCCACTGGTGGCGCCAGATGGGCTGCGGCGCCTACCCCGACGCCACCGCCCTGTTCGTCACGGCCGATGCGGGCGGGAGCAACGGGTATCGGTCTCGCGCCTGGAAGCATGAGCTTCAACAGTTGGCCGACGAGACCGGACTGACCATCCAGGTGAGTCATTTTCCACCCGGCACCAGCAAGTGGAACAAGATCGAACACCGGCTCTTCTGTCACATCACGGCGAACTGGCGCGGCACCCCGCTGACGACCTATGAGACTATCGTCGACCGCATCGGGAACACCCGGACGGCGACCGGGCTCCGGGTCCTGGCCGAACTCGACGCCGGGCAGTATCCCACGGGCGTTACGGTGACCAAGGAACAGATGGACGCAATCGCGCTGGTCCGCGATACGTTCCATGGGGAATGGAATTACAAACTGTTACCCCGATGAAGTTGATAACTTTATATCGATCACTGTCCTAACCCGGATTATGCGTGAAGGTGCGGTTGAGGGGGAGACACAGGAGCCTCCGTGTGGTACAAACGTAGTGCACACAACGTTTTAGCCACAACGGAGACCCCTACGTGAGACCTCACACGATACCACAGACTGTTCTGTTCCCGGATCTGTTCGACAAGCCCCTCGTCGCTTGTTCAACCAGGAACACGCGAGTTCCGACGGTGAAGGTGCGGTTGAGGGGGAGACACAGGAGCCTCCGTGTGGTACAAACGTAGTGCACACAACGTTTTAGGTATTCGTTTAGCGGGTGATTCCTCAACAAATACGGGCATAAATAGCAGAAATGGGTTGGGGACTCTTGAAGTTCCGAACGGCAACGGAGCTGTGAGCTGCATCGGTTCTATTGGTGCTTCACCCCTGCGCGTGACGATACCTGCCTGGGTCGGTCGCAGTTGAAGCGACCGTCTCGGGGTTGCCGATCTTCACGTCTCGCGAGGGAGCGATGCTCGCCCACCCTCAGGCGGGCGGCGGGGGGAGCCCGAAGGCGTCGGGGACGACGGGACCGGTGGCGCGCAACATCGTGGCGATCAGCGGAGGTAGATCGAGGTCGCGTTGGCGGGCGGTGCGCACGACGCTGGCGAGCACCTGCTGGGTGTCGGCGCCGTGGCGGGTGCGGTTGCCACCGCAGACTGTGAGCATGATCGTGCTGCTGCCCGGCCGGTTCTGACTCCGCCGCAGACCGACTTCGTGTCCTGGCAAGGATCTGTCGGCCCGGCCGGGCAGCACGCATCCAGATGTTGCCTGGCCGGGAGGGCAGTGACCGAATAGGGGCCTGGCTTGAAAGTCCCGTCACAGTCCTGTCCGCCCGCCCGACCAGACGGCGTCGCCAGCCCGAAAGGGGGCCAGCAACATGTCGAACAGCATCGCGCGTGACGATCCGTCGGTCAAGGTGATCGTCGGCGTCGACACCCACAAGCACGAGCATGTCGCGGTAGCGATCAATGACCTGGGCGCCCGGCTCGCGACGTTCCGGGTGCCGGCGAACGGGGCCGGTTATGCCGACCTGGTGGCGTGGGCACGCACGCTCGGTGACCTCGAAACCTTCGGGATTGAAGGTACCGGTTCCTACGGGGTCGGCCTCGCGCGCTCCGTGCGCCGACAGGGGCTCCACGTCGTCGAGGTCAACCGTTGCGACCGGCGCAAGCGGCGCAACAACGGCAAGAGTGACACGCTCGATGCCGAGGCTGCGGCGCGGTCGGTGCTCGCCGGTGTCGCGACCGCCATGCCGAAAGCTGCGGACGGCGCGGCAGAAATGGTCCGCCAGATCAAGATCGCCCGCGATACGGCCGTCAAGGCCCGCACTACCGCGATGACCACGCTCAAGACGCTGCTCGTCAACGCACCGAGTCGGGTCCGCGAAGCACTCGAGCCGCTCACCGACCAACGGCTCATCGACCGCTGCGCGACCCTCAGACCAGGAGACATCGTCGACCCGACTGCCTCGGTGAAGCATGCGCTACGGGCGCTCGCGGCCCGCTGGCGCACACTTTCGGCCGAGATCGACCGGCACGACGAGTTGCTCGACATCCTCACCAGGGCGGCAGCGCCGACCCTGCGTGAGGCGTTCGGGATTGGTCCCGACTCGGCGGCCGAGATGCTGATCGTTGCCGGCGACAACCCCACCCGGATCCGTTCCGAAGCCGCGTTCGCGAAACTATGTGGCGCCTGTCCGATTCCCGCCTCATCCGGGGTTACGAACCGGCATCGGCTCTTCCGCGGCGGCCACCGCCAAGCCAACGCGGCGCTCTACCGGATCGTGATCATCCGCATGCGCTGGCACCAGCCGACCCTCGACTACGTCCGACGACGCACCGCCGAGGGCTTGTCGAAGAAAGACATCATCCGCTGCCTGAAACGCTTCGTTGCCCGGGAAATCTACCACGCGCTGATCGAAGACCACCAACCCGGTGCGACCTGCGCCAAGGCTGCCTGACGTGGTCGCGCTCTTTGGTGTGTTCGGGGTCAATGCCTTTGGCTTGGCGACGACTATTTCGGCCGGTTCCGATCTGACCGTACGCTGGCCTTGCCGAACCGGGACTCTGACCCGATCCGGAGCGTGTCGTACGCCGCCAGTCGCTGTCACCGTCCGGCGCCGGACACCGGTCAGTGAACCCCAACGTCACTTCCCCCGGTCTACGACCGGGGGCCCGGGAGGGCGAGCCGCAGGCGAGTCGATGCCGTTCCCGCGTCAGCGGTCCGTCATCCGCCGCTGGGCGGGGGCCTGGACGATGTCGCGCCCCGCTGCTGCGGCCGCACGTAGAGAACCTCTCGGTCATCCGGCCAGTGTTTTCAGTGGCCGGACGAATCCGTCCGGCCACAACCAGCTCTGAAGCCGGCCCGAGCGCCGAGTCATCCAAGGACCGGAGCGCAGCGGAGGAGGCGCGAAGCGCCTTGACTCGGCGGGAGCAGAGGCTACCTCTCCGCTGCACGGACAACCTGTCTCTGGACGAAAGCCGGTGACGACGCGAGTCGGCATCGGCGATCCGGGTCCCCAACCCTCGTCCTACCGCGGGAGATGCCCCGCCGTCATCCATGAGCTTTCTGTCCGCTCCACTTCATCCAACTCCGCTCGCGGCGGTGTTCACACCCCGTGGCTTGACATATAGGGGCGTTCCTTTCGGATAACGACGGCGGGACGGATGGCCTGTTCGGCGCGCCAGTTGGTGGCGTCGATCGACAGGTCCCACAAGAAGAGAAACACGGCAGCGAATTCGGTGGCCAGATGCCGGGCAAAGCGCTCGGCGTCGTCCAGCGGTGGCGGTGCGTCAATGAGCCGACCGAGCCGGGCTACGAGTCGGCCGCGGATCGATGCCAGACCGTGCTCGCTCAGCTCGCCGGCAGTGCAGCGGTCACGCACGGCAAGGCCCGTCTGCAAGACCGCTTGCACCTGCCCGGCCCAGAGACTGTCCGGATGATCTTCCTGCAGTTCCTTGCATCGTCGGAGCAGGTGATTCAGACAGGATTGGTGCAGCGCGGCTCGGTAGCAGCGATACGACACCCACCCGTCGCGCACGAGCACCCCGGCGAAGTCGGCCCCCAGAACCGTGGTGGCATCGTCGAACCCGCGGCCGGGGCAAATGGCGTAGACCGTCGTCTCCGGGGTGACGAAGGCCCACAGCCAGTGGCTGATGGCACCGACGCGCCACCCGGTTTCATCCGGTGTGACCGTGGGCGAGTTGCGGACCTGCTCGCACAGCGCCGTGTAGGTCGGCGCGGCGTCGCGGGCCGTGCGGTGCAGCAGGTGGGCGAGGCCGCCCGGTGTCACGTGTAAGCCGAACGTGGTCCGCAGCACATGGGCGACCTTCGCCAGCGGTACGCCCATCTCCGTGTGCAACTCGACGACCAGCGCGACGACGCCGGGGCCGAGCTGCGCGCCGGCCGCTCCCAGCGCATCCGAGGTCTGCAGCGCGTGGCGGCCCTGCACGCGCCGCCGACACTGTGAGCAGCGGCCCACTTCGATGTCGAAGCGGCGCACGACCGGGCGCACTTCGGGGATTTCTTCCTGATACTGCGACGCCACGTGGGTCACTTCGACCGACCCGCCGCAGTCGGGACACGCCGTCGGCACCGGCGCTTCCAGGGTCTGGTCAACCCGTGCCGGGCGCGGGCGGCACGCCTTCCGACCATACTGCGTACCAGCCCGTCGACCGGGACGCCGGCCGCGTCCTTGCGGTCGGTCCTTGGCGAAGGGGGCGGCTTGTCGGAACCCCGCCCGGCGCGCGGCGGCCAACTGCCCCCTCAGTTGCTCGATCTCCCGCTTCTGACGCTCGATCTGGCCTTGCAGGCCGTCGATCTGACGCTGCTGGCGACCGTTCTCGCGTTGCTGGTTCTTGGTGTCGCGCTCGCGCCGCGTCAACTCCGTGCGGAGCCGTTCGACCTCGGCCTGCAGGTTCTCGTGCGAATTGCGGTCCCCGACCTTCACGCCAAGGTTATGCCACAGTTCCGAAATTTGTACAAGTCAAAACTTTGACACCTGCCCCGGAACCCGCTAAATGAAGACCGTTTTAGCCACAACGGAGACCCCTACGTGAGACCTCACACGATACCACAGACTGTTCTGTTCCCGGATCTGTTCGACAAGCCCCTCGTCGCCACGTTCAACCAGGAACACGCGAGTTCCGACGGCGGCGCCGTCCTGCTCAAGGCGACCGAGCGCGTGTACGGCTTGGTCAAGGCGTTCGCCCGGTGTCTGGCCGACAAGCGCGCCGCGGAGAAGATTCGGCACACGTTCGCGGATCTGATCGGCCAGCGGATCTTCGGCATCGCGTGCGGTCATCCCGATGGCAACGATGCCGACCACTTGGCCGACGACCCCATCCACAAGCTGCTGCTCGGGCGGGACCCGGTGTCCGGCGCGCCCTTGGCGTCGCAACCTGCGATCTCGCGGTTCGAGAACGGCGCGACCCGCACCGCGCTCTACCGGATGGGGCGCGAGTTGGCGGCGTGCGTCATCGAGCGGCATCGGCGCCGCCTGCACGGTCGGGCGCGGCTCGTCACCATCGATCTGGATCCGACCGACGACCTGACGCACGGCGCCCAGCAGCTCACGTTCTTCAACGGGCACTATGGCGGCTGGTGTTATTAATGACCGCATTAGTATGGTGACACTATGCGGTGATATAGCGCAGGCTCGGCTTCTTGAAGAACCCACGCAACAGGGCTGGCGTCCGCTGTAAGGACCGCATGTGGCCGAGGACGTAGCGTTTGAGTTCCTGCGGCGTCTGCAGCAGGCGTTTGCGAACCCCGTGTGTCTTCAGATGGTTCCACACGAGTTCATCCGGATTGAGTTCCGGGGAGTACGGCGGCAGGAAGAACAGCTCAAGGTGGCCGTCCGTCGACGCTACGAACTCCTGGACCGCTTTCGCCCGGTGCGAGGAATGCTGATCGACGATGAGGAAAATCGGCTGCGTCTGATTGTGCAGTAAGCGCTTCAGAAATGCGATGAAGCGCACCGCCGTCATCCGCCCGTCGACCACCATGAACCGCAACACGCCCTGCGGACTCACCGCCGACACCAGATTGAGCCCGAACCGTTTGCCAGTCGCCGGCACCACCGGTGTTTGGCCCATCGGCGCCCACGTGGTGCCCGAATGATGGCTGTTCGACCGCACGCCCGCTTCGTCCGCAAAGAAAATCTGCGCGCCTGCCTTACGGGCTTTCGCCTGAATCGCAGGATAGTCGACCGTCAGCCACTCCCGGACCTTGGCGGGCACCTGTTCAATCGCCCGGCGAACCGGCCGCTGGGGCGTGAGCCCCAGCGAGCGCAAGAGCCGCCCAACTGAGGCCAGGCTCAGGGTCACGCCGCAGTGCTGCCGAATCAGGTCTCGGACCATCGCCCGCGTCCAGAGGGCGAACTCGAACTGCAACTGCAGCGGGTTGTTCTGCGTCACCGTGCGATACACCCAGGCGCGCTGCTGCTCCGTCAGCTTGGGTGGCCGCCCCGGAATCGGCAACGCCCGTAGCGCCTCGATACCACCGGCGCGATACTTGTTCAGCCAGTCATAGATTACAGTGCGGGCGAATCCCATCACCCGCATCACCGCGGAGGGGGCTTCCCCGGCTTCAACCCGCTGTACTGCCTGTATGCGAATGTCTTCGAGTGCCTTGTGGTCAAGCGAACGACCTATCGCGTTTCCTCACACTCTCCATTATATAGTGTCAGGTAACTTAGTTCCAGCTTAATATCTGCCGCTGCTCGGGTTTCTGAGCTTCGACCGCGAGGCGGAGCAGTATCTGTGCGCGGCGGTGCTGCGGCCCGGCAACGCAGTGGCCGCCGACGGGACCCTCGGGCTGCTGTGTCGGCTGCTCCCGCTGCTGCGGGCGGCGTTTCCGCGGGCGCGGTTTCTCGTTCGGCTCGACGGGGGCTTTGCGACCCCGGAGGTCTTCGATTTCCTGGATGCGGAGCCCCGGCTCGACTACGTGGTGGCGATGGCGAAAAATGCGGTTTTGGAGCGGCATGCCGAATCGGCGCTGCAGACGGCGCGCACGCAGAGCGAGGTCAGTGGCGAGACCGCACACGTCTATACCGACACCCGCTACGCCGCCCGCACCTGGGGCCATGAGCGCCGGGTGGTGATCAAAGCCGAAGTGGTCCACCTCGGCGAACGTGCGCCGCGGGACAACCCGCGCTTCGTGGTGACGAACCTGCGCCAGACGCCGCGTTTCATCTACGAGAAGGTCTACTGTGCGCGGGGGGACATCGAGAACCGGATCAAGGAGTTGCTCGACGGCCTGCAGATCGACCGCACGAGCTGCTGCCGCTTCTGGGCCAACCAACTGCGCGTCTTGCTGACGGCCGCAGCCTACGTGCTGATGCAGGAGCTGCGGCTGCGGGCGGCGGGCACCGCGTGCGCCCGCACCCAGGTGACGTGGCTACGCGACCGATTGCTCAAGCTCGGGGTCCAGGTCGTCCGCTCGGTCCGCCGGCTCGTTCTGCATCTGCCGCGGGCCACGCCGCAGCGCGAGGCATGGCAGCGCATCGCCCTCGCACTCGGCGCACGCGCCGGATAGCCCATCCGTCCCGCCGCACCAAGCTCCCTCGGGGACGATACGGACCGTCTCCAGGAGAAGCTGTCGACACTCGGGCTCACCGCGCCCGGCCATCGCCCCATGGCTCGCCCCGCAACCCCCTCGCAGCCCCCAAATGACGATGGCGAAACCCTGTTCGTCGTCCCGCCACGCTCGGTCGATCCCGAATATCGAGCTTCAGGAATAATGCGGGCTAACAGCCCGTGGCAAAAGGCCCCACTGCATTCGACGGGCGATGCATCCCGTCTGACCGCGTTGTTCCTCGGTCGAATATGGCCAATATGCTCCCTCGTCACGCCTTGTCAGCCGGGCGCCTCGCCCGTCTCGGTGCGACGCGGGGTTTCACCACGGGCTGCTAAGCACGCTCGCAAAGACGCTGCCGCCCCGGCGTCCTGACCCCTCCCCCTGCAACGCCGCTGGCTGTGCAGCCGGGCCTCCACTGCGTCCGGGCCCGCCCCGGGGGCGTGCCCAGACTCCGCTTCAGCCCACCCGCACAGCCACCTTCAAACACGCCACCGGGCGGCCGGATGGTCTGATTTTCCTCCGCCACTCTGGTCTGGTTTTGGTCCGCCCTTGACACGGCGGAGTTCCGGCAACAGATGGTCGACCTGGTTCGGTCCGGACGTGCGCCGGAGGACCTGGCTCGCGAGTTCGAGCCGTCGTCCCAGGCGATCCGAACCTGGGTCGCGCAGGCGGGCCGCGATGCGGGCGAGCGCAGCGACGGGCTGCGCACGGAGGAGCGTGAAGAGCTTCGCCGGCTGCGCCGGGAGAACCGGCGCCTGTGCGAAGAGCGAGAGATATTGGCAAAGGCAACGGCCTGGTTCGCGCGGGAGGCCCGACCCGGGAGACCTACCGGGTCATGAGCGCGAATCAGGCTCGTTTCCGTGTCGCCACGATGGCCCGGGTGCTCGGTGTCTCCCCGAGCGGGTACTACGCGTGGCGTCGTCGTCCTCCGTCGGCTCGGGCACGGGCCGATGCCGAGCTCCGGGCTCGCGTCCAGGCGATTCACGGCCGGAGTCGAGGGACGTATGGTGCTCCTCGGATTCACGCCGAACTGACCGAGGGCGGTGTCGCGGTGAGCCGCAAGCGGGTCGCCCGGGTCATGCGGTCCGTCGGCGTCGCCGGGGTGAGCCGGCGCCGCGGCCCTCGCACGACACGCCGGAATGCCCAGGCCCGCCCGGCCCCGGATCGGGTCGAGCGGCGCTTCTGTCAACGGAGCCTCTTGCGAAACGCGTGATCGGCCGAGTTTTCCCTGCCGGAGGCGGCGGGGCGAGGGACGGTCAGCGGGCGGGATGCAGCGTTCGCAGGATGGCAGTGACCGCGCCCGGGAAGCCGGCGACACGGGGGTTCATGGAGCCTGCCTGCCGGTTATGAGGGCAAGCGCACGCGAAGAGAGGTGGCGCATGTCCTTCACGAGCCGTTCCAGTTTACGGTTGTTCTCGATCCACTCCCGGTAGAGGACGAGTTCGTCTTCGGTGAGCTTCAAGCCGACGGTCTTTCCGCGGGCCTTGCGCGTCCAGTAGTGGTAGGGGCCGTGACGGGCGTCCGGGTCGTCGTGGCAGCGACAGGTAGTCCTCCCACACGTTATCCGGCGGGTGTGAACGCCGCCCTGGCCTACGAACCCGAGCGTTTGCAGTTCCGCCTTGAGCGCGTCGTATTGCTCCTCATAGCAGCGTAACGCTGCGCTGTAGGCCATCGATTCGTTGTTTCACATCCTTGATGTTTGCTAATATACAGTAGTAGGCAGGAGTGGTCAATCAAACAAACCATGAACTGCCTGCGTGGTTCCTTCGCCCCCTATTGGCAGTCGATCCAGCGTGCGCTGTTCCCCCAGTTGGAGCCCGTGTTGGGTCCGCTGACCGGGAAACAGCAGCAGTTGGTGCAGACTCTCGAGGTCGTATTCGGTTAGCGGGTGATTCCTCAACAAACACGGGCTGAACTGGCTTAGGAGGCTGCAGAGTCCCGAGCGGCGACGGGACTTGTCGGCTTGATCGACACTTGCGCTGGCGCGTAGCGGTAGCCGCCTGGATCGGTCGCGGTTGAAGCAGCGTTTCGGCGTTGCCAGTCCTCACCCACGGAGGGGCGTCGCGGTGTTACTGGTCTCAAGCGGGTGGCGGGGGGAGCCCGAAGTCGTCGGGGACGACGGGGTCGGTGGCGCGCAACATCGTGGCGATCAGCGGCGGCAGATCGAGATGGCGTTGGCGGGCGGTGCGCACGACGCTGGCGAGCACCTGCTGGGTGTCGGCGCCGTGGCGGGTGCGGTTGCCACCGCAGACTGTGAGCATGATCGTGCTGCTGCCCGGCCGGTTCTGACTCCGCCGCAGACCGACTTCGTGTCCTGGTAAGGATCTGTCGGCCCGGCCGGGCAGCACGCATCCAGATGTTGCCTGGCCGGGAGGGCAGTGACCGAATAGGGGCCTGGCTTGAAAGTCCCGTCACAGTCCTGTCCGCCCGCCCGACCAGACGGCGTCGCCAGCCCGAAAGGGGGCCAGCAACATGTCGAACAGCATCGCGCGTGACGATCCGTCGGTCAAGGTGATCGTCGGCGTCGACACCCACAAGCACGAGCATGTCGCGGTAGCGATCAATGACTTGGGCGCCCGGCTCGCGACGTTCCGGGTGCCGGCGAACGGGGCCGGCTATGCCGACCTGGTGGCGTGGGCACGCACGCTCGGTGACCTCGAAACCTTCGGGATTGAAGGTACCGGTTCCTACGGGGTCGGCCTCGCGCGCTCCGTGCGCCGACAGGGGCTCCACGTCGTCGAGGTCAACCGTTGCGACCGGCGCAAGCGGCGCAACAACGGCAAGAGTGACACGCTCGATGCCGAGGCTGCGGCGCGGTCGGTGCTCGCCGGTGTCGCGACCGCCATGCCGAAAGCTGCGGACGGCGCGGCAGAAATGGTCCGCCAGATCAAGATCGCCCGCGATACGGCCGTCAAGGCCCGCACTACCGCGATGACCACGCTCAAGACGCTGCTCGTCAACGCACCGAGTCGGGTCCGCGAAGCACTCGAGCCGCTCACCGACCAACGGCTCATCGACCGCTGCGCGACCCTCAGACCAGGAGACATCCTCGACCCGACTGCCTCGGTGAAGCATGCGCTACGGGCGCTCGCGGCCCGCTGGCGCACACTTTCGGCCGAGATCGACCGGCACGACGAGTTGCTCGACATCCTCACCAGGGCGGCAGCGCCGACCCTGCGTGAGGCGTTCGGGATTGGTCCCGACTCGGCGGCCGAGATGCTGATCGTTGCCGGCGACAACCCCACCCGGATCCGTTCCGAAGCCGCGTTCGCGAAACTATGTGGCGCCTGTCCGATTCCCGCCTCATCCGGGGTTACGAACCGGCATCGGCTCTTCCGCGGCGGCCACCGCCAAGCCAACGCGGCGCTCTACCGGATCGTGATCATCCGCATGCGCTGGCACCAGCCGACCCTCGACTACGTCCGACGACGCACCGCCGAGGGCTTGTCGAAGAAAGACATCATCCGCTGCCTGAAACGCTTCGTTGCCCGGGAAATCTACCACGCGCTGATCGAAGACCACCAACCCGGTGCGACCTGCGCCAAGGCTGCCTGACGTGGTCGCGCTCTTTGGTGTGTTCGGGGTCAATGCCTTTGGCTTGGCGACGACTATTTCGGCCGGTTCCGATCTGACCGTACGCTGGCCTTGCCGAACCGGGACTCCGACCCGATCCGGAGCGTGTCGTGCGCCGCCGGTCGCTGTCGCCGTCCGGTGCCGGACACCGGTCAGTGAACCCCAACGTCACTTCCCCCGGTCTACGACCGGGGGCCCGGGAGGGCGAGCCGCAGGCGAGTCGATGCCGTTCCCGCGTCAGCGGTCCGTCATCCGCCGCTGGGCGGGGGCCTGGACGATGTCGCGCCCCGCTGCGGCGGCCGCACGTAGAGAACCTCTCGGTCATCCGGCCAGTGTTTTCAGTGGCCGGACGAATCCGTCCGGCCACAACCAGCTCTGAAGCCGGCGCGAGCGCCGAGTCATCCGAAGGACCGTAGCGCAGCGGAGGAGGCGCGAAGCGCCTTGACTCGGCGGGAGCAGAGGCTACCTCTCCGCTGTACGGACAACCTGTCTCTGGACGAAAGCCGGTGACGACGCGAGTTGGCATCGGCGATCCGGGTCCTCAACCCTCGTCCTCCCGCGGGAGATGCCCCGCCGTCATCCATGAGCTTTCTGTCCGCTCCACTTCAGATCCAACTCCGCTCGCGGCGGTGTTCACACCCTTTCTTGACATATAGGGGCGTCCTTACGGATAACGACGGCGGGACGGATGGCCTGTTCGGCGCGCCAGTTGGTGGCGTCGATCGACAGGTCCCACAAGAAGAGAAACACCGCAGCGAATTCGGTGGCCAGGTGCCGGGCAAAGCGCTCGGCGTCGTCCAGCGGTGGCGGTGCGTCAATCAGCCGACCGAGCCGGGCCACGAGTCGGCCGCGGACCGATGCCAGACCGTGCTCGCTCAGCTCGCCGTTGTTGCAGCGGTCACGCACGGCAAGGCCCGTCTGCAAGACCGCTTGCACCTGCCCGGCCCACAGACTGTGCGGATGATCTTCCTGCAGTTCCTTGCATCGTCGGAGCAGGTGATTCAGACAAGATTGGTGCAGCGCTTCGCGGTAGCAGCGATACGACACCCACCCGTCGCGCACGAGCACACCGGCGAAGTCGGCCCCCAGAACCGTGGCGGCATCGTCGAACCCGCGACCGGGGCAAATGGCGTAGACCGTCGTCTCCGGGGTGACCCAGGCCCACAGCCAGTGGCGGAGGCCACCGACGCGCCACCCGGTTTCATCCGGGGTGACCACCGGCGAATTACGGACCTGCTCGCACAGCGCCGTGTAGGTCGGCGCGGCGTCGCGGGCCGTGCGGTGCAGCAGGTGAGCGAGGCCGCCCGGCGTCACCTGCAGGCCGAACGTGGTCCGCAGCACGTGGGCGACCTTCGCCAGCGGTACGCCCATCTCCGTGTGCAACTCGACGACCAGCGCGACGACGCCGGGGCCGAGCTGCGCGCCGGCCGCTCCCAGCGCATCCGAGGTCTGCAGCGCGTGGCGGCCCTGCACGCGCCGCCGACACTGTGAGCAGCGGCCCACTTCGATGTCGAAGCGGCGCACGACCGGGCACACTTCGGGGATTTCTTCCTGATACTGCGACGCCACGTGGGTCACTTCGACCGACCCGCCGCAGTCGGGACACGCCGTCGGCACCGGCGCTTCCAGGGTCTGGTCAACCCGTGCCGGGCGCGGGCGGCACGCCTTCCGACCATACTGCGTACCAGCCCGTCGACCGGGACGCCGGCCGCGTCCTTGCGGTCGGTCCTTGGCGAAGGGGGCGGCTTGTCGGAACCCCGCCCGGCGCGCGGCGGCCAACTGCCCCCTCAGTTGCTCGATCTCCCGCTTCTGACGCTCGATCTGGCCTTGCAGGCCGTCGATCTGACGCTGCTGGCGACCGTTCTCGCGTTGCTGGTTCTTGGTGTCGCGCTCGCGCCGCGTCAACTCCGTGCGGAGCCGTTCGACCTCGGCCTGCAGGTTCTCGTGCGAATTGCGGTCCCCGACCTTCACGCCAAGGTTATGCCACAGGAGCCTCTTGCGAAACGCGTGATCGGCCGAGTTTTCCCTGCCGGAGGCGGCGGGGCGAGGGACGGTCAGCGGGCGGGATGCAGCGTTCGCAGGATGGCAGTGACCGCGCCCGGGAAGCCGGCGACACGGGGGTTCATGGAGCCTGCCTGCCGGTTATGAGGGCAAGCGCACGCGAAGAGAGGTGGCGCATTTCCTTCACGAGCCGTTCCAGTTTACGGTTGTTCTCGATCCACTCCCGGTAGAGGACGAGTTCGTCTTCGGTGAGCTTCAAGCCGACGGTCTTTCCGCGGGCCTTGCGCGTCCAGTAGTGGTAGGGGCCGTGACGGGCGTCCGGGGCGTCGTGGCAGCGACAGGTAGCCCTCCCACACGTTATCCGGCGGGTGTGAACGCCGCCCTGGCCTACGAACCCGAGCGTTTGCAGTTCCGCCTTGAGCGCGTTGTATTGCTCCTCATAGCAGCGTAACGCTGCGCTGTAGGCCATCGATTCGTTGTTTCACATCCTTGGTGTTTGCTAATATACAATAGTAGGCAGGAGTGGTCAATCAAACAAACCATGAACTGCCTGCGTGGTTCCTTCGCCCCCTATTGGCAGTCGATCCAGCGTGCGCTGTTCCCCCAGTTGGAGCCCGTGTTGGGTCCGCTGACCGGGAAACAGCAGCAGTTGGTGCAGACTCTCGAGGTCATCCGTATCGAGCAGTGGATTCCCCGGTGCTTCCGGGTGCCGGGGCGTCCGCGCAAGGACCGCGCGGCACTGGCGCGAGCCTTCGTGGCCAAGGCGGTCTACGACATGCCGACGACGCGCGTGCTGCTGGACCGCTTGGTCACCGACGTGGCGCTGCGGCGGATCTGCGGCTGGGAGCGGAAGAGCGAGGTGCCGAGCGAGTCGGTCTTCTCACGCGCCTTCGCCGAGTTCTCCGACACACAGTTGCCCCAGCGCACGCATGCAGCGTTGATCCGCAACACCCACCACGACCGGTTGGTGGGTCACCTCTGCCGCGACTCGACGGCCATCGAGGCCCGCGAGAAGCCGGCCGCGAAGGAAAAGACGCCCCCGCTGCCCAAGCGCAAGCCGGGACGGCCGAACAAGGGTGAGGAACGGCCGAAGGTCCTCAAGCGCCTCGACCGGCAGGCGGCCATGACCTTGCCGGCGATGCTCGACGACCTGCCGACCGACTGTGACGTGGGCATGAAAAAGGACAGCAAGGGCTACAAGTCGACCTGGGTCGGCTACAAGCTGCACCTCGACGTGGCCGACGGCCAGATTCCGATCAGTTGCCTGCTGACGTCCGCCTCCCTGCACGACAGCCAAGCCGCCATTCCGCTGGCGACCTTGTCGGCCGAGCGAACGACCAATCTGTATGACCTGATGGACGCCGCCTACGACGCCGAACCGATCCGCCAGCACAGCCGCTCACTCGGCCACGTCCCGTTGATTGACACCAACCCCCGCCGCGACAAGGCGCTGGCGGAGGAATTGCGAACCGAAGCCCGGCGCCTGCAGCGTATCGGCTTTCAGCTTCCCGAGCAGGCTCGCTACAACGAGCGTACGGCGGGTGAGCGCGTCAATGGCCGACTCAAGGACGAGTTCGGCGGTCGCCATGTCCGGGTCCGTGGCGCCTCGAAAGTGATGTGCCACTGCATGTTCGGCGTGCTCGCACTCACCGCCGACCAACTCGTGCGCCTCGTGACATAACCAGTGCACCGCCGGCAACGCCCCTCGGCGCCCGACGGGCGTCAGTCACCCACGGGTGTCCCAACGCGCGGTCGAGAACACGTCGAAACATCCGACTTCTACCTCCGGCGTGCCGCCGGTTCTCCCGACAAGATATCCAGTCGGCGATCCAGGGCAATCGTGTTCACCAAGAGAGCTGAGGACTGCGCCCAGCCCCAATCCCCTGGGAGTTTTGCAAGCGGCTTCGAGGCGGACGCGCCGAACCGGCTCTGGGTCGCCGACATCACCTACGTCCCGACCCTGGCCGGCTTCCTGTACCTGGCCATCGTCCTCGACGTGTTCAGCCGGCGCGTCGTCGGTTGGGCCATGGCGGGGCATCTTCGCACCGCGCTGGTTGTCGAGGCGCTGGAGATGGCCGTGACGCAACGGCGGCCCGAGGCGGTCATCCATCACTCCGACCAAGGCTGCCAGTACACCTCGCTGGCCTTCGGCGCTCGCTGCCGGGAACGGGGCGTCGCGCTATCGATGGGTTCGGTCGGCGATTGCTTCGACAATGCGATGGCCGAGAGCTTCTTCGCGACCCTGGAGTGCGAGCTGCTCGACCGAACGACGCTGTCAACGCACGCCGAAGCACGGGCGGCGTTGTTCGAGTTCATCGAGGGGTGGTACAACACACGGCGGCGTCACTCCGCGCTCGGCTACCGGTCGCCACTGGAGTTCGAACGGCTCCATCAGGCCGGCGCTGTGGACGGTGCCCGGCCTGTGGACGCCCTACGGGCGCCCACAAGTCCGTTGGATCCCGCGCTGCGCACGGGGATCCACACCGCCCACAGGAATCAATGTTGATGTACACACCATGACGTGAACCGAAAGCCTTAACCTGTCCACGAGATCGGGGCAACCTCAGCGCGAGCCGCATGATTCCACTGGAGAGCCCGGTGCCGGAAATCGGCCCGCCGGGTTGTGTGTCCAGCCAAGGCTGGCCTGTTCAGCGGGAGACAGCCCCGCCGGGGCAAGAATCAGGAGCCCCGTAGCTTGGATAGCAGGGAGGAGGGAAACCAAATTCCTGAAGCCTATCGACAGGGTCTCCCTTGGGGAGATTGCGAGTCATCGGGCCGTAACGTGAAGTGAACGCGGAGGTGGCCTCGAAAGTGTATTCCGAAGGCCGAGCCTGCAACCTGAAGGCGAAGGCAGCATGGGCGGTCGAAACCTGATCGACGCGGCTGACCCACTTCGGCGGGGTGGTAGCGACAGCACGATGACAAGGACAGGCTGAGCAACTGGAGAAGCCCTCCTCGCCCCGGCGCGAAATCGCCGGAGCAAGGTAGGCTCTATAACCGGCAACACCGGGAAGTGAGCCGAAGGCGAGAGGGTGGCGGAGGGGCGTGTAGTAGCGTTGAGGCGGTGTAACTCCCGCGGAGCAAAGGCGCCCTGCTGTTGAACAGTTCTCCGACAACAAGGGAGGCAAGGACGGGATGACAAAGCCGTCCATTGGTTTGCAGGACCTGCGACGGAGAATATATCTCAAGGCGAAGGCTGACCAGAAATGGCGCTTCTGGGGGCTGTACGTTCATGTATGTAAGCCGGAGACGCTCCGGGAGGCCTACGAGATGGCGCGACGCAACGGCGGTGCCGCGGGCATTGACGGTGTGACGTTCGCGGCCATCGAGGAGGCCGGCCTCGAGGCGTTCCTGGATGACATCCATGACGAACTGCACTCCCGAACCTATCGGCCCTCGGCAAACCGGCAGGTGGAGATACCGAAGGATGGGGGCAAAGTCCGCATCCTCGGGATACCCACCATCCGGGACCGTGTGGTGCAGGGGGCGCTGAAGCTGATACTGGAACCTGTCTTCGAGGCTGACTTTCAGGAGGGCTCTTACGGGTACCGGCCAAAACGCACGGCCCATCGGGCGGTGCACCGGGTGACGACGGCGGTCGTAAAGAACAAGACCACGGTGATAGACGTGGACTTGGCGTCGTATTTCGATACGGTTCGACACGACATCCTGCTTGGAAAAGTGGCGATTCGGGTAGACGACGACGAAGTTTTACGGCTGCTGAAGCTCATCCTCAAGGCTGGAGGCAAGCGGGGCGTTCCCCAGGGTGGGGTTATTACTCCCCGAACGCAAAAGGTAACTTCGAGGGTCCGCGGCGTTGTCGGCGTCGTTGTTCGGTCCGCCACCGTTCGTTGGCGGTGGCCCCGAGGGTACGGGAATGCAGTGGCGGATCACGATCTTGTCGTCATTGACGAGGATCTCCTTGACGACGAGGCGCACGATTCGCTGCCGCTCCACGATGTCGAGCGTCTCGGCCGTCGCGCGCAGGCGCGTGAGAAACGCCGACAGGGTCTCGGCCAAGCGCAGATGCGCGGCGCGCTCGCGAGTCTGCTCGACCAAAGCGTTCAACTCGTAGCGTAGCGTCTGCTCACGTTGACGCAGCAACGGCATCCGCTCACGTAGCTGCTCGAGCGACAGCAGATCCTCCTGGTAGGCGGTGAGCAGCCGTTCCATGCTCTTCCCGACTCGAGTGAGGTCCCGCTCCACCGCCTGCGTGCGGGTCTTCGCAGGGTCAGCAGCCTGAGCGGCGGCCAGCCGGCGATCCAGTTCCTGTTGGATCAGTGCCGGATCCTCAAGCAACCGTATCACTTCGGTCCAGACGACCTCGTCCAAGAGGTCCTGCCGCACGGGGCGCGTGTCGCACCGGGGGCCGCCGAGGTGCCGCCATCCGTCGGATCCGATGCAGCGGTAGTAGTGAATCTTCCGGGCGCTCGACCGGGCCGACGCGCGCGAGAGCGCGTAGCCACATTTCTGGCAACTCACGAGCCCCTGTACGAGGCTCGGTTCGATCGTGCGCCGCCGGGCGTGCACCTTGTTCTCGTGCAGCAGTTCCTGTGCGCGCGCGAAGGTCGACTCGTCCACGATCGCCGGCACCGGGATCTCGATCCATTCCTCGCGCGGCCGTTCGTGGTTCGCACTGTCGCGACTGGCGGCGCCGCCACGCAGCCGTAGTGGGCGCGTCACGCGCTGCCGTTGGGCTCGTCGCGTCTTGCCGAAACACGCCGTGCCGCGATAGGCCGGGTTGCGCAGCATCGCCCATACGGTGGAGCGTTCCCAACGGGTGCCGACCTTCCGCGTGGGCATACCTTGCTCGTTGAGCCAGCGGGTGATCGCCGCGATGCTCCAGCCCGTGACGGTGTAGTGCTCGTAGACGTCGCGGACAACGCGCGCTTCGGCGTCGATGACGACGTACGCCGCCGGGTGGTCATCACGCTTGCGAATGTAGCGATAACCATAGGGAGCGCCGCCCAGGACACTGATCTCGCCGGCTCGCGCGCGGTGCCGCTTGCCACGACGCGACCGTTCGAGGATCTGAGCGCGTTCGTACTCGGCGATCATGCCCTGAAACTGCACCAGCAGCTGATCCTCGGCCGTGGCGTTCGACGGGCCGTTGAGGAAGCGGGTCTCGACCCCGTGACGTCCGAACTCTTCGATCAACAGGACTTGGTAGGCGTACTTCCGACTCAGCCGGTCCGGACTGTGCACGAGCACCACCTGGATGTGCCAGGTCGCGCACCTGTTCCAATCCCGGCCGTTCGAGCGTCGCCCCGCTATAGCCTTCGTCTTCGAAGACCCATTGCCGGGGCACCTCCAGATCGAGCGTCGCTGCCCATTCGACCAGCGCCGCCGTCTGGCTCGCGATCGTGTGCGCTTCGCGCTGCTGATTCGAGGACACGCGCGTGTAGATCGCCGCCATCTGCATGTGGACGCTCCATTCCGTGGGCTGCAACCGGACGCATACAGGCCGGTACCAACAACGTGTACGCCTGGGCGATCTTGCTGTCGCGAAGTCGATCGAACGTGCAATCGAGCTGCACCTGCCGCGGAGCTCTTCGTGGTTGTCGTTCACCCACGTCGCTGACGGAAGTTGTCCAGGAACGCCGTCACCGCCTGGGTGACGACTTGTCCGAGGGAGAGTCCGCTGTGGCGGGCATATGCGCGGATTGCGCGTACGGTGCTGACCGGCAGCTTGAAGGTGACTGCGACGGTCGGCTCGACCGCCGGCAGCGGAGCGCTCAGCCCGGCCGCTTCCTGAAGATAGCGGTAGGCCTGCCGGCGCGACAACGCGCACTCGCGACCGAGTTGCCGGGCCGCCTCGGCGCGTTCCATCTGCTGTCCGAGCAGGCGGTACGCGGCGTTGAGCAAGCGCGCCTTGTCGGCCTTGGTGGCCCGCGCCATGAGGCATAAACATATTATCTCTTGAGACGCAGATCAAGTACCGGTCGGTCTCGCCAGCCGGTGATCACCCGATCGAACAGAAAGTTGCCTTTTGCGTTCGGGGAGTAATTTCACCCTTGCTCAGCAATCTCTATCTCAACGAGGTGGACAAGATGCTGGAGCGGGCGAAGGACGTCACCCGACAAGGACGCTACCACTACATCGAGTATGCTCGATTCGCCGATGACCGTGCGCCACGAAGGCGCGGAAAGGAGGCCGAGATGGCCACCTAGCTGCAGCCATGCTGCATGAGGGATGAGGGCAGGCCCCTCGGAGCCGCCCGGCAGGGGGAGGCTCCAAACCGCCGTGCGCTGCCTCGGTCAAGAGCCGAGGTGGTAAGCGTCACGGAAACGGCGCGGCGCGACCGCGCCAGGTAGGGTGCAGGGAGACGAAGTGAATGAACCACCGGCAACGTGTCGAAAGCGTAGGGACGGTGTCGAAACCGGGGCGAGTCGTTAACCCGGGACAAGTCCAGCGGGAGCCTGCAGCTTGGCTGGGCGGCACCCGGCATAAAGGTGGCGTGACCCTGCACCAGGCCCTTGTGCGGAACGTGGGAACCTGTCGCCTCGATGCGAAGGGAGAAGTCCAAGGGGCCGACCCCCAAGGATGAGAAGCCCGATGCGAGGCACAGGGGCGGAGCGACCCGTACGAACGATGAAGTCGAGGAAACTCGATGGAGCAAAGGGGTCGCGTCATCCAGCGTGTCCCGACGGTCAACCGCGCGAGCGGGAGGAGCCGTCGAGCCACGCGAAGCCGTTTCGTATTTCCAAGTGGGTGGTTTGGGAGGCCTACACTCGGGTCAAGGCGAACCACGGAGCAGCTGGCGTCGATGCTGAGTCTGTCGAGATGTTCGAGCAGGACCTGAAGAACAATCTCTATAAGATTTGGAATCGGATGTCGTCGGGCACGTACTTCCCGCCTCCGGTCCGGTCGGTTGGGATACCGAAGAAGGACGGAAGCGAGCGACGCTTGGGCATTCCCACTGTCGCCGACAGAATTGCCCAGACGGTGGTCAAGATGTACCTGGAACCGGACGTGGAGCCACAGTTCCATCCCGATTCGTATGGGTATCGCCCGCGGAAGTCCGCGATCGACGCACTCACGACGGCCCGGCAGCGATGCTGGCGTTATGACTGGGTGATCGATCTGGATATCCGCGGCTTCTTTGACAACCTGGACCACGCGCTCGTCATGCGTGCGGCCAGGAAGTACACCCGGTGCCGGTGGATTCTGCTCTATGTGCAGCGGTGGCTGACCGCTCCCATGCAGCAGGGCCCCAAGGGGGCGTCGCGAGCCCGCTCCTGGCCAATATCTTCTTGCACCTCGCGTTCGACGACTGGATGCGGTCAACGCACCCGGACGTTCCGTTCGAGAGGTATGCGGATGATATCGTCGCGCACTGTCGGACGGAGACGCAGGCGCAGCAGGTCCTGGCGCACATCAAACGTCGTCTGGCGCAATGCCGGCTGGAAGTACATCCGGAGAAGACGCGTATCGTCTACTGCAAGGATGACGACCGGCCGGGGCAGTATCCCACGGAGCAGTTCACCTTCCTGGGATACACGTTTCGCTCTCGTCGGGCAAAGAATCGATGGGGTCAGTACTTCATCAGCTTCATACCGGCGGTGAGCAATGCGGCGGCGACACGGATGCGGCAGAAGATGCGACGTTGGCACCTCCCTCGGCGCAGCGACAAGGCCATCGACGACCTGGCCCGCATGTGGAATCCTGTCCTTCGTATTCAATTCTACGGCCGTTTCTACAAGTCGGCCCTGTATTCGGTCTTTCGCCACTTCAACGACCTGTTGGTTCGATGGGCCATGCGGAAATACAAGAGGCTCCGGCGCCATCGCCGCCGCGCCATTCACTGGCTCGGTGGTCTTGCGCGTCGCGCGCCCCGGCTGTTCGCCCACTGGCATCTGCTGGGGCTGACGCCGGCGGCTGGATGATGGGAGCTGTATGAGCGGAGACGTTCACGTACAGTTCTGCGAGCGCCCGGGGGTGAGATTCCCCCGGGCGACTCACCTGGTGATCCTGATCGACGGCTACCGCCGGTGGCGGTGGCTTGAGACGACCGTGTACAAGCGACTTCTGGAGGAACTGGCCACACTCGACGTGGAACTCAATCGTGACAAGACGCGTCGCGTCGATCTCGCAAAGGGCGAGAGTTTCACCTTCCTTGGGTTCAGCATCCGCCGCGCCTGGACGCAGCGGGGCAAGTGGGGGGTTGCCTGTGTGCCGAAGATAGCGGCACGCACCAAACTCCTGCGACGGCTCAAGGGGGTGATGCGACGACATTGCTCGCAACCGGTTGAAAGGGGTCATTGCTCTCATCAAGGGGGTGATGCGACGACATTGCTCGCAACCGGTTGAAAGGGTCATTGCTCTCATCAACCCAATCCTGCGCGGATGGACGAACTACTTCCGCATAGGACAATCGAGCCGATGTTTCAGTCACGTGAAGGACTGGGTCGAGAAGAAGGTACGGCGACACCTGATGCGACAGCGCGGGCGACTGGGGTTCGGCTGGAAGAGGTGGAGTAGGCAGAAGCCATATGACCGACTCGGGCTGTTCTCCGAATACCGGGTCGTCTATCTGCCGAAAGCGCTCCCGGTTTGAACGGCCACATAACCCTTGAGACGAAGGCAACAGGAAAGCCCAGTGCCGGAAATCGGCATGCTGGGTTTGACGAGGCGGGAGCTGGAAACGTGCCCACGGGAGCCGGACTGAGGCCCGGTGCGAAAGCGCCGGAGGAGCCACCGGACCCTACCGACAGCGCGCCAGCTCTCGACCCTACCGATGAGCGGCGACTGGAAACGGAGCCATGGCGAGGAGTGAGGCACCGGCATCAGCGAAAGCTGCCGGGAACAGCTACCCCCTACGCCTACCGCCACCGCGCCAGTCGTCGACTCTACCCTGCTGACGTCCGCCTCCCTGCACGACAGCCAAGCCGCCATTCCGCTGGCGACCTTGTCGGCCGAGCGAACGACCAATCTGTATGACCTGATGGACGCCGCCTACGACGCGGAACCGATCCGCCAGCACAGCCGCTCACTCGGCCACGTCCCGTTGATTGACACCAACCCCCGCCGCGACAAGGCGTTGGCGGAGGAATTGCGAACCGAAGCCCGGCACCTGCAGCGTATCGGCTTTCAGCTTCCCGAGCAGGCTCGCTACAACGAGCGTACGGCGGGTGAGCGCGTCAATGGCCGACTCAAGGACGAGTTCGGCGGTCGCCATGTCCGGGTCCGGGGCGCCTCGAAAGTGATGTGCCACTGCATGTTCGGCGTGCTCGCACTCACCGCCGACCAGCTCGTGCGCCTCGTGACATAACCAGTGCACCGCCGGCAACGCCCTGAGGCGCCCGACGGGCGTCAGTCACCCACGGGTGTCCCAACGCGCGGTCGAGAACACGTCGAAACATCCGACTTCTACCTCCCGGCGTGCCGCCGGTTCTCCCGACAAGATATCCAGTCCACGATCCAGGGCAAATCGTGTTCACCAAGAGAGCTGAGGACTGCGCCCACCCCAATCCCCCGGGAGTTTTGCAAGCGGCTCTAGCAATTGGGGTTGTCGTTCGGCAAGGTGGCAACCTTGCTGCGACAGCACTACGGCATCACCGTCAGCCGCAGCGGACTGGTCCGCGCCGTCGACCGGGCCAGCCGGCACGCGCAGCCGACCTATGCGGCCCTGCGGCACCAGGTCCGCCACAGTCCCGTCGTCACGCCCGACGAAACCGGCTGGAAGGTCGCCGGCCGGCTCAACTGGCTGTGGGTCGTGGCAACCCCCCAGACGACCGTCTACCAGATCCAGCCCGGCCGCGGTTATCCGGAGGCCGCCAACCTGCTTGGCAAGGACTTCGCCGGCGTGATCGTCCGCGACGGCTGGGCCCCGTATCGCCGGTTCACCGCCGCTACCCATCAGAGCTGTCTGGCGCACCTCTTACGCCGGGCAAAGACGCTGCGAACCGATCATCCGTACAGTCACGTCGTCGTCGAGATCCAGACCGCGTTGCAACAGGCCCTCGGCCTGCACGACCAGCTCCGCGCCGGCACACGCTCACCTGCCGGCAGCGACCAAACCCTCGCAGCGTTGGCCGCCCGCCTCGCCGAACGCATCGCCCATCCCGGGCCACTCGCCGACGTTCGACGCTTCGCCAACCACCTCGGCACCGAATGGACTGCGCTGTTCAGCTTCCTGCGCAACCCCGCCATCGACGCCACCAACTGGCGCGCTGAGCAGGCCATCCGCCCCGCTGTCGTCACCCGCAAAGTTTGCGGCGGCAATCGCTCCTGGCGGGGCGCAGACGCCCAGCAAATCCTCACCTCCCTCATCCGCACCGCCACACAGCGCCGGCTTGACCCCCATGCCGTGATCGCCGACCTCCTGTGCACGCCCGTCCCCACCGTCGCACCTGACCTGCAAGGCCCAGCACCATAGAATCCACACCCGGTAACCTATTACCAATGGATCAGATTCAAGACGCCCAATGCAGGTGAGTGGGATATTGACCGTAGTGGATGAGCTCATCGTGTCGCCGGCATGACTTGTCCTCCTAACCTTCTTGGCTTGCGAACAGGTCGATCGTGTGGATGGCCCTCCGTCCCTGGTTTCTATAGCCGAGATGGGGCCGCTCCGTGGTCGTAGTGGTGCAGCCACGCTGGCGCCGGCGATGGAGGAACCGCAGCACGTCGTTGTGCAGGACCGCTACTGCCGCCTCGAGAGGTCGCCGGCACGAGACAGATGTCGTCTCGCGGCGACCCCTTGAACGGGCTCGTGGATCTTCGTCTGCGGCGGCGGGCGGCCTTCAGGGTTCTTAGCGCTCAGCGCGCCCTCCCTTCAGCAGGGCGCGTCGGCCGTCGGCGCGACATCGCCGTAGGGCGCACCCGTCCCCGAAGAGCCCACGAAGAACCTGCGGCCGTCCCTGAACGTGACGTTCCGGGCGTTCGCCATGTCAGCGGAGTGGTCCTTGGCCCGATAGCCGTCCACGACGAGTTCGGTGCCGGCGGGCAGGCAGTCGCGGCGGAGGCCTCTGCGCGCGAGGACGTTCGGCGTGCCGCCTTCGACCATCCACACCCGGGACGTCCCGTCCTCCTGCTGCACTTCCAAGTGGATCCAGGTGTGCGGGTTGACCCACTCGACGCGGACGACCTTGCCCTCCAGGCGGATGGGTGAATTCGCATCGAATTCGGCGGTGAAGGCGTGATGCGCCTCCACGGGCGCCACGAGGGGCGGCCCGGCGTGCCACGCTAGCGCAACGGCTCCCAACACCAGGGTGCCGACCATCAGGTTCCTTATCATCGTGATCCTCGCTCAGCATTCGATTCGTATCGGCTCGTCCGGGGTGGTCAAGCCGACGACGGCGGGAACTCGCCCGTCGCTGCCGGCGCCGTGGACGCGGCCGAGGCTGGGGCTACGGCTGCTCCTGCCCGGCTCCCACTGGAGTCTTGCGCAGGTGGCCGTACATCAGCTCCTCGACGAACTCGATGCACTTGAACTGTCCCAACCGGGCGTTGGGATCGATCTGCTTGTACAGCGGTAGGCGGATTGCCCACGGGCGGGAGAACGTGTTCGGGTCCTCCAGCGTCGCTTCGTACCAGATGTGGTACGGAGTCACCAGCGTGTACCGCTCCGTCACCTTCAGCGTGGCGCTGTGGTGGTTGCCCGCCCGGTCGAGCCACGTCATCCCGTTGAACGCGTCCACCTCGACCACGAACGTGTCGTCGTCCCAGCGTCCGACCGACTGGCCCATCCAGGCGTCCAGGACGGACGGGCCGGGATCTTCCAGATAGACGTCCCGGACTGCGTTGGCGAACTCGTAGGCAATCAGGAAGTGACCCTCGCTTTGGAGGATCTGGAACGGCATCGGCTCCAGGACCGCCCGCGGTACGCCGGGCAGGAAGCACTTGATCGCCGGGTCCCGCTCCAGGTAATGCTCGCGGTTCTCGTCCCGCAAGGCGCGCGCCTCCGGCAGGTACGGAATCTCTCCGCCGTCCACGGCGCCCCATCCCGGTGGAACAGCGCCCAGTGCGCCGAGCGCGACTACCTCCTGTGCCGGCACCGGGATGATTGGCCCGGGCTGGAACTGCAGGGCCGCCCGCGCCTGGTGCTGCTCGATGTCCCAGTGATGATTCCCCAGGGCTTGCCAGATGCCGTTCATGTCCGGCCGGCCCGTCGGCGTTCTCGGTATCTCCGCGCTGGGAAGGTCCGGGGGAGGCCCCGTCTGCGCTTCGACGTCGGCAGAGAACCCGCTTCCCAGGACCGTCCCGAACGCCATCACTGCAACTGTTCTAGCGAGACGCGACACCATTCTCATCGTTCCACCTCGCGTGGAGGCCCCGCGGGCCGCCTTCCGTCCAGCCGATGAGGGCTCAGGGCTGCTGCCCGCCCGTTTCGGTCGCCCGGCGCTCCTGATAGCGGGCGCCCCGCAGGATGTTGAACATCCCGTAGTTGGCTTCGTGGCAGGCGTACTCGTACATCTGCTCGTTCAGACGCCACATCGGTATTTCGCCGCCCCATGGCTCGGTGTAGGTGATCGGGTCGTCGATGGTGAAGTCGTAGAGCAGCGTATTCTCGTCCACGCGGGTGAACCGCTCGATCACCTTGCGCGCCTCGGACGCCGGGTTTCCCGTTCGCCGGTCGAGCTCGTTCGCGAAAACGCTCTGCTCCACGTCGTGCTGCAAGGGATGGAGGTTCGTCGTCTCGACGACGAGCGTATCGCCCTCCCAGCGGCCCCAGGAGTCGCCATGCCACGGACGGATGTGGCTGGGCAGCCGCGGGCCGTCGCCCAGGCGGATGATGCGGGCGCCGCGGAACTGCTCGACCATGATGGCGACGTAATCGGCGTTCTGGACGATGTAGTAGTTGTTGTTATAGCCGGCGTCGAACATCGGGGGTCCGGTCCGCGGGCCGAGCGGCACCAAGCACCGTTCCGGCAGCGGCAGCAGCTCGGGATGATCGAACTCGCCGAACTGTTTGCCGAACGCGGCCTGCTCGGCGCGGCGCCGCTTGCCCTCTTCAGTTAGCTCCGGCAGCCGCCCGTTCGCCGGACGGGTGATGAACGACGTGCGCGGCTCGCCGTTCACGATGGCCACCCGGTCGCCCGGGTCCACGTAGAAGCGGTCGTAGCCGCCCGGGTTGGTCGTCGCCTCCGGAGCGGGACGGTCGGGATCGAGCGGCTCGAAACTGCTTTCGAGACGGCTCAAGGCGCCCTGCTCCAGCGCGGCCGCTTCCTCCCGGGTGAGGGTCGGCCCCTGGCCCTCGGGCCGCACGAGGGGCGTCACGAACGAGTTGCTCCAGCGGCCCTGAATGTCCGGGTGTCCGTATTCCGTTCGCGGCGCCGTCCATTCCTGCGCCTCCGCGACCTGCGCCGCCGCGGTGAGCGACAGCGCCATGATGCCAACCGCACACCCGAGCGTCAGAATGGAGATCCTGTAAGGCACGTTCATCACTCCTCCTTCGCCCTTCCGGGCCAACGAACGTCTGCCGTTGCCACTCGCGACTTCATGGCGCCTGCCCGCGGTGGGCAGGTGCCGTTCAGGTCCGTACGGCCGCCGACGGCTGAGTATAGCCTTCCGGCGCGCCGCCTGTCGGCCGTTCAGTCGACGATCGCCTGGTAGGCGAGGTTGCGCGAGATCCCCTGCACGTCGCGGACCGCGGTGCCGCGGTGCTGGATCATGCCGACGAACGTCAGATCCGTCTTTGGATCGATCCAGAACCAAGTGCCCGCGGCGCCGCCCCAGTAGTAGGAGCCCGCGGCGTACGGCTCACCGGCCGCCGCAGGATCATGGACGGTGGCGAAGTCGAGGCCGAATCCCTGCCCGGTTCGCATCGTGGTCAGCGCCTCCGGGGACAGGTGGTTGGTGTGCATCATCTCGACGGTGCGCGGCGCCAGCAGGCGCACGCCATCGAGCTCGCCGCCGTTGAGCAGCATCTGCGTGAACCGCAGGTAGTCGTCGGCGGTTCCCCACAGGCCGTCGCCGCCGGAAGGACCGGCTGGCATCGCGGTGCGGGTCGGGCCCATGTCGAACCGCTCGAGCGTGCCGTCGTCGCCCTCGCCGTAGATCAGCGCAAGGCGGTCCAGCTTGTCCTCCGGCACGTAGAAGGCCGTGTCGACCATGCCGAGCGGGTCGAAGATCTATTCCTGTCCTGGAGGAACTCGGCGAACGGCTGTCCGGAGAGCTGTTCCACCAGGTAGCCCTGCACGTCGACGCCGATGCTATAGTACCAGCGGGTGCCCGGCTGGGCGAGCAGCGGCAGGTTCGACAGCTTGTCGATCATCGCCGACAGCGGCACGTTCGCGTTCAGCACGCGCTGCTCGCGGTAGAGCCGGTCGACGGGGTTGGCGGTGCCGAGGCCGTAGGCGAGGCCGCCCGAGTGGGACATCAGCTCGGCCATCGTCATCGGGCGCTCGGCGTCGACCAGCCGGGGCTCGCCGCTGTCGCGGTAGCCGGCGTGGACCTCGAGGTCGGCGAAGCCCGGTATGTAGCGCGACACGGGGTCGTTCAGCCGCCACCTGCCCTCCTCGTAGAGCATCATCATGGCGACGCCGGTGATCGGCTTGGTCATCGAGTAGATGCGGAAGATGGAGTCGCGCTGCAGCGGCGCGCCGCTCTCGAGGTCCTGGACGCCCGCCACGTGCGCGTGGACGATCTTCCGGCCGCGCGCCATCAGCGTCACCACCCCGGCGAGCCGCCCGTCGTCGACCATCCGCTGCATTCCCGCCGCCAGCCGTTCGAGCCGCCCGGCGGACACCCCGACGTCGGCGGGATCGACCGTCTCCAGATCGCGGGCGGCGGTTCTTTCCGCCGCGGCCGGCGCGACGGAGGCGCTGCCGCCCAGGAGGATGCCCACCGCCGCGAACGCGACGAAGAACCACACGAGCCACCACTGCGTCACTGTCGTCCGCATCTTTTCACCTCACTGTTTCCCGACACTGTCTGCGAGTCGCCGCTGCCGGTTGTGCATCCACACGAATTCTGGCCGTTCGGCCAGAATTCGTGTGTTTTCACATCCGGCCAGAATTCGTGTGCCGAGGAGCGTCGTCTGGTTCTGCGCGAATCGCTCCGTTCTGGAATGCTCGCTGAGCGCCAGTCTGCCCTTCGTCCCGCCTCGACGGGAACCACTCGTGTCGCGACGTACGATGTCGCTGGCCGGGGTCACCCAGGGAACCGTGGCTGCGGCTATTGGCGTGACTCAGGCCTACGTCAATGACGTCGCTCGCCAGAGGTTCTTGACGATCACCGTCGAACACGCAAGAAAATTCGCGCGCGACTTCGGTTGCTCCGTCGAGGACCCTCTCTCCCTGCGTGACATCCTTCGGCTGAACCTCGGTGACGCGCTGCCGCGTGGCGTCTCCCCATCGAGATTCTTGCGCGCATCCCGGTCCGGTGCTTTCGGCGCTGACGGCTGTCCCAACGCGTCGACGTGCCGATAAAGACACCAGCGACTCCATCCCGAGCTGCCCGCTGGTGACCATGGCCCCCGCTGCGCAGCTTGTCTGCGTTGAATCGGAGACCGGCTACAAGATTTGGCGATGCGTCGCTAAGCTTCGAACGACATCGATAGCGAGTCTGGAGGATGCCATGCAGACGATGTACGCCGTCCTCGAAGGAGCCATCTGCCGACTTCAACTGCCGTCCTCGGACAGGCAGCTCCTTTCCCGGATCCGATGGGGTTCGTTCGACGAACTCCTCACGCCGGCCTACTGGAAGGGCCAGGCTTGGCAACATGAACAATTGGGTACGTACGACGATTGTCGACTCGGTCGCTCCCTCACCGAAGAGCTCGCAGCGTGTCTACTCGGCGGCTATGGCATGCCTGCCGAACTTGGCCTTGCGGCGTACCGACGCCTGCGGGATCGCGGTCTGTTCGAGAGGGTACCAACGGTCCCCGCACTGGAGTGCGCGCTCTCCGAGCCGTTCCTGATGCGGCAGGGAGTCACCCGACGCTACCGCTTTCCGCGCCAGAAGGCCCGTTATCTTGCTGGTTGTCTCCAGGTGATCCAGGACGTTAATCCACCTACGTCCGACGTTGCCCTGAGGAATCTGCTCATGGAGCTGCCCGGGATAGGGCCGAAGACTGCGTCGTGGATTGTCCGCAACCACCGCGGGTCAGACGCAGTGGCCATCATTGACGTTCACATCCTGCGGGCCGGACGCCACATCGGACTCTTCCCAGTTTCCTGGCAACCCCAGCTGCATTACGTTCAGCTCGAGTCCGCGTTTCTCGAGTTTGCCGCCGCCCTGGATGTCCGGGCCTCCCTCCTTGACGCGCTGATCTGGGACTACATGCGGCGTCTTCCGTCTATACCGGCGCCGCGGGAGAGCACCGACCCCCTGGTTGCCGCCTAAGCCTGTCGCCTCTAGCCGTGGCTTTCCTGTACTGCTGCCGAATCGGCCCAGCGCGACACCGGCACCCGAGACGCTCCAGTCCGACCCGCGTACGATCGGCGTGCCCAGATTCCCACCGGGCAGAACGCCAGCCGGTATGCAGTCGCCACGAGTGCGAGCGTCTGCAGCAATACACCTGCGTCGCGCCATAGAAGAGACTCTGGTCTCTTGTACACGGCGGCGACCCGATTCATTTCGCCGACAAGCACGATCGCCGTTCCCGAGGCCTCTGGCAGGATCTGCTGGCAGTCCTGGAGAAACGCGTCCCGGTCCCTTGGTCGTAAGACGCGTAGAACTTGCAGTTGATGTGCAAGAGGCGCGTACCGAAAGACCCTTGAAGATCCGTGCACCAGTAGAACGTCAACCGGGTGAATAGCCCCGGCGGACGGGCTTGGCCGTAGTGACCGACCGAACGTGTCGCCTTCAATCGTCTCTCTCGGCCGTACGCCGAATGCGATCGCGTTGACGACTTCTCGGAGTGGAGCGCGGCTCATCACCCGATGTGAACGTCGTGCCTCCAGTGTGCCCACGAACGACTGTTCCACAGGCAACACGACGTCGCCGCAGTCCAGTGCCCGAGTCACCGGCCACCTAATGCGCGGGAGGCTCAGGTCCGGTACTGCCAGCGGCCGCGGGTTCTGGTCAGTATGCCGCGACACCCAGGGCCTCATACGTCTCGTAGTGCTTGTGGCACCCTCGACAAACGCCACAGGCGTACTCGGCCACATGGCAAGAATGTGCCCAAGCCAGAATCTCTCTTGGTATGGCTGACGTGCGGATCAGCTCGACGGCCGTCAGATCAATGGCCGGCGCCTCCAGACGCAGCCCGCCTTCCTGGAGCTTCAGAACATCATCCATCGCCGCAATGAACTCGCGCCGTCCGTCCGCGTGCGAACTGTCGCTCTTCACCGTGCCAATCAGCAACCGGGTCACGTCCAGCGCGATTCCTCGCATGGCGGCCAGTGTGATCAGCATCTGGTTCCGGAACGGCCACCACTCCGGAATCGGTGCGACGTCGATTGCCGCTCGGCCGGCCATGTCTCCGCTCCCCAACGCACCCAAATCTGCCTCGACGATATCGTGCTGTATCCCAAGTTCGTCAGCAACGGCTGCCGCGGCCCGAAGTTCTCCGGCAGCCGGCACCTGCCCGTAGTCGATAGTAATCGCAAGTGACGGCCGCCGCCAATATGCGACCGCGATAGAGTCCATCCCGCCGGACAGGAGCATGGCTGTACGACTCATTCTCTCCAAGCGGCGTGGTGAAGAGCGGTAACGAGGTCGTGGTATACGCGACAGCCGGAGCCTTCAATCATCTTCAGGTCTTCTGTCGACACATTCTGCGCGAGAGCATAGACCGGCTTTTCCAGCGCCCGCGCGTAGCCCACCTCGAAAACCGTTCCACTGTCCAGCCCGTCGAGAACTGCGAAGACAACGTCACACTTCTTCAGTGCTGCTATATCGGCTGGTGCAACCTCACCCGCCGGTCCTGGACCGATCTCGTGCAGTGGTGAAAAGACTTCCAAGCCCAAGTCGACGAGCCCTTGGCGCACCTCGTCGACGAGCCAACGCTGGCTCAGGGTGAAGAACGGGCTTGCAAGGTACACCTCGCCACTTACGACTCTGGTAGCTATCGCCTCTCGACGCAGGGCTTCCGCCGATGGTGCCCGCAACTCCCTGCTATTCGCATAGGCGGAAACCGCCGCGGACGCCAGACGTGCCCTGTCTATGGGGTTGTCGCCGTGGACGCCCCAGCGGGCGGCAAACATTGCTGCGAATACGTCGCCCGAGCCGACCGTCCATACCGCGTCGCTCCGGTACGGGGGTACGCTCGTTGTGCCGATCGCCGTAATGACCTGAGCCCCTTCGGCGCCAGCCTTCACCACGACAACTTCAGCACCTTCTTCGAGGAGACGAGCGCCGGCGTCAGAGGGGCTGTCGTTCCGACCCAATTCGCATATTTCCCTCCGATTCCCGACGATCGCCAGCTTTCCGGCATGGCTGCCGTTCTTCAGAAAGGGTTCTGGAGCGAATGCGGACTGCGGATCGTAAACGCACCGCTCCGCCTCCACGCGCGCACTTCCTTCCAACATTCCGAATCGAAGTACAACCTCCGCTCTTGCATCTATCGGCCCGTACCTCGTAACCCGCGGGGGAAACGGGGTGATCACCGGCGTGGACAGGCTGTGCACGTATTCGAATGAGATGAACTGGTCGACCTCCTGCGGAATGAACTCCAGGTCGTCTATTTCGGCCTGCGGACGGAACTCCTCGACCGCGGTAGGTGAAGCGTAGGTACAGAAACTTATGGCGTCGACATGGCCGACCACGGCGGCCGCCGCGCGGCCACCGGAACCGAGCACGCGGTTCCACTCCGGCCAGATGCAGCGTTCACGATACAGTCCGCCGGCTACCGTTAGCTCGCTCATTTCGGTTGTATCCTCACCTCGCACGAGCCACGGCGAACCGACACCACAACTGCTTCATATTCCCGGCCGTCTCCCATGCACTGCAGGATGCGCGCGTGGCTTGCGGATGTAATTGAACCGGCAATGTTGGTGCCATGTTTTGCTAGCACTCGCCGCCCGTCTTCCAACTCGATGTCGAGTACGTCTCCATCCCGAAGCGTCGCCAAGACCGTGCGGTCGGGCGAATTCAACGTCGTAACTTCGGTGATGTCACACGGATCGCCGGACCCACCGCCGCTCTGGCCACCCTTACTATCATGCTGTGGCCGCCCGCTCGGCAAGTCCCTGCCCCTCGATGTGCTACGGCCGTCGCCACCGCCATTTCCTGACATTGCCACCCCCCGGCTTCCGTTGACCAGTCGATCTCCGTGAACGTTCGGTCGTGCATCGACTATTGCTGCGGCATGATTGGTCCACCCGCAGACTGGCGGTAGAGCTTCAATGCCTGTCTCTGGCAACGGTTGACCGCTGGTAGCTCTGACCCGGGCCAGGACTGAAGGGGCATGGACCAGTTGGAGCGTGCGAACCGGAGTCTCCACAAACGTAGCGAGCGACTCGAGGACCAGAATGCGCGCTTGATGCGGTAGCTGGCCGCGGCGGGCTGTCGTAAAGCCGCACCGTTCGCGAAGGCACTCACCCGCAGGCGGCGACGGCCCGGCCGCCGAGCAGGTTCACGAAGCACTGCTGGTCGCGCGCGAGCTTGAGAGTGGCGATTGGTGTCAAGTGGCTGTTGCGTCGGCCATCCGGGTTGTACGCCGACAACCACCAGTTGGTCCCGCTGCCTGTGGTCGGCCCCACGACGGTGGCCCGTGGGTGTCGGAAAGGTGCCGGGGCGCCGGATCCGCTGGCCGAGCGGGCTGGATGGTCCGTACTGGCCGTGTTCTGTCGTGAGTACCTCACGGTTCAGATTTGTCTGTCAAGAATGCCGGCAGCTCCAACCGCTCGTCTTCCTCCGGAGAGTAGGCGAACCGGCTGTCGCGGATCTCCCCGATCAGCGCCCCGACTGCGACACCGTCGATCTCGAGGATGTGCTTCGCCGGGTCGAGCTTCATGACCTTGTGTTCGGGGTTGTGGCTCTCCGGCCGCAGCTCGACGTGGCGTTCGTTGACCTTCCAGTACCGCTTCAGGGTGACCTCGTCTCCGAACCTTGCGACGACTACCTGGCCGTTCCGGGCTTCGTTCGTCTTGCGGATGGCGACGATGTCGCCCTCTTGGAGTCCTGTGCGGTCCATGCTGTCGCCTCGCACAGTCAGCAGGTAGTCCGGCCGCGGCCGGAACCGGTTGGCGATGATGGCCGGAATCCGTTCGACGATGTGAGCCTCGGACAGGATCGGCGTACCCGCTGCCACTTCCGCTAGTGGCCTGACGAGCGGCAGTAGCTGATCCAGCACGCGGATTCCGCGGTTCTTCCCCGGCAACAGCTGGATCCAGCCCCCCTCGGCGAGTGTCTGCAGGTGCGGGCCGACGCACGAGGCGTCCTTGAGTCCGACGCCATGAGCTAGCTCCGCCCGCGTCGGCGGAATTCCGCACTCCTGGATGAAGCGCTTGATCCATTCCAGGATCTGTTGCTGTCGGTTGGTCAGGGAACGCATCTCCGCCTCCCCTAAGGACCCGGATTTAGATCTGCTGAATGGTAGCACAGACATAGACATGTGAGAGAACTCCAGGTTGATAACTCATAAACATAGGAGCCTCTTGCGAAACGCGTGATCGGCCGAGTTTTTCCCTGCCGGAGTCGGCGGGGCGAGGGACGGTCAGCGGGCGGGATGCAGCGTTCGCAGGATGGCAGTGACCGCGCCCGGGAAGCCGGCGACACGGGGGTTCATGGAGCCTGCCTACCGGTTATGAGGGCAAGCGCACGCGAAGAGAGGTGGCGCATTTCCTTCACGAGCCGTTCCAGTTTACGGTTGTTCTCGATCCACTCCCGGTAGAGGACGAGTTCGTCTTCGGTGAGGTTCAAGCCAATGGTCTTTCCGCGGGCCTTGCGCGTCCAGATAGTGGTAGGGGCGTGACGGGCGTCCGGGTCGTCGTGGCAGCGACAGGTAGCCCTCCCACACGTTATCCGGCGGGTGTGAACGCCGCCCTGGCCTACGAACCCGAGCGTTTGCAGTTCCGCCTTGAGCGCGTCGTATTGCTCCTCATAGCGGCATAACGCTGCGCTGTAGGCCATCTATTCATTGTTTCACATCCTTGGCGTCTACTAATATACAGTAGTAGGCAGGAGTGGTCAATCAAACAAACCATGAACTGCCTGCGTGGTTCCTTCGCCCCCTATTGGCAGTCGATCCAGCGCGCGCTGTTCCCCCAGTTGGAGCCCGTGTTGGGTCCGCTGACCGGGAAACAGCAGCAGTTGGTGCAGACTCTCGAGGTCATCCGTATCGAGCAGTGGATTCCCCGGTGCTTCCGGGTGCCGGGGCGTCCGCGCAAGGACCGCGCGGCACTGGCGCGAGCCTTCGTGGCCAAGGCGGTCTACGGCATGCCGACGACGCGCGTGCTGCTGGACCGCTTGGTCACCGACGTGGCGCTGCGGCGGATCTGCGGCTGGGAGCGGAAGAGCGAGGTGCCGAGCGAGTCGGTCTTCTCACGCGCCTTCGCCGAGTTCTCCGACACACAGTTGCCCCAGCGCACGCATGCAGCGTTGATCCGCAACACCCACCACGACCGGTTGGTGGGTCACCTCTGCCGCGACTCGACGGCCATCGAGGCCCGCGAGAAGCCGGCCGCGAAGGAAAAGACGCCCCCGCTGCCCAAGCGCAAGCCGGGACGGCCGAACAAGGGTGAGGAACGGCCGAAGGTCCTCAAGCGCCTCGACCGGCAGGCGGCCATGACCTTGCCGGCGATGCTCGACGACCTGCCGACCGACTGTGACGTGGGCATGAAAAAGGACAGCAAGGGCTACCAGTCGACCTGGGTCGGCTACAAGCTGCACCTCGACGTGGCCGACGGCCAGATTCCGATCAGTTGCCTGCTGACGTCCGCCTCCCTGCACGACAGCCAAGCCGCCATTCCGCTGGCGACCTTGTCGGCCGAGCGAACGACCAATCTGTATGACCTGATGGACGCCGCCTACGACGCGGAACCGATCCGCCAGCACAGCCGCTCACTCGGCCACGTCCCGTTGATTGACACCAACCCCCGCCGCGACAAGACGCTGGCGGAGGAATTGCGAACCGAAGCCCGGCGCCTGCAGCGTATCGGCTTTCAGCTTCCCGAGCAGGCTCGCTACAACGAGCGTACGGCGGGTGAGCGCGTCAATGGCCGACTCAAGGACGAGTTCGGCGGTCGCCATGTCCGGGTCCGTGGCGCCTCGAAAGTGATGTGCCACTGCATGTTCGGCGTGCTCGCACTCACCGCCGACCAGCTCGTGCGCCTCGTGACATAACCAGTGCACCGCCGGCAACGCCCCTCGGCGCCCGACGGGCGTCAGTCACCCACGGGTGTCCCAACGCGCGGTCGAGAACACGTCGAAACATCCGACCTCTACCTCTGGCGTGCCGCCGGTTATCCGACAAGATATCCAGTCGGCGATCCAGGGCAATCGTGTTCACCAAGAGAGCTGAGGACTGCGCCCAGTCCCAATCCCCCGGGAGTTTTGCAAGCGGCTCATAGGTTTAACGTGGCCCAGTTGAACCTAAAAATATGTGTTTTCCAAGCCAATCCAGCTACTGTTCGGGCCGACTGGTCCGTCGTCCCGGACCCCAGCCGCGGCGCGGTTCGGGCCGCCGCGCGGTCTCGGCGTTCCAGTTGTCGCGCGCCGTGGCGTGCGTCCCCCTTTTCCTGCTCCGCGGGCGCGCCGACCCCGCGGTAGATGCTTTCCGGGAGGGTTCATGACCCACGCTCCCGTATCCGCAGCATCCTCTTCTTTCTCCGAACTGCCCCTTACTGCCGACGAGCTGACGCGCGCCTTCGATCAGCATCACGTCCCCGACAAAGGGCGCCAGCTCGTCCAGCAGGTGCTGCACGGCGATCCGGTTCGGCGCGTCGGCGGCGGCGGCGGCAACGTCGTGGTCCGCTACGCCAGCCGTAAGATGCGCCGTGTCATCCAGGCCGAGTCGCGCAACATCGAGCTGGTCTTCCTCGAGCAGTGCGAGCACGACCCGAACGTCCTCTTCTTCCTCTGCCAGCCCACGCACCTGTCCGTCCGCATCACCGATGCCAAGGGCCGCCCCCGCCGTATCAGAACGGTCCCCGACTATCTCGTTCTTCGTGAGGAGGAAGGCTTCTACTTCGTCGAGTGCAAGCCCTTGTCCGTGCTGGAGAAGTCAGCTGCCGCCTCCGGCCGCTTCGTCCGGGAGGGCTCGGGCTGGTCCTGGCCGGCCGCCGCGGAGGCGGCGGCCGAATTCGGTCTCGGCTACCGCGTGGTCACCTCCGAGATTGCCGACCTCTTCTGGGTCCGCAACGTCCACTACTTCCGCGACTTCGTCGATGCCGCGTGCCCCGATTCGGAGCGGGCGCAGGCGGTTGCCGATCGGGTCGCGGCCGCGCGTTCGATCTGCGTTCACGAGCTACTGGCCGACACCGACGCGGATCCTGACATCGTCTGGTGGCTCCTCGCGAACGGCCGTATCGCGGCCGACCTGCAGCGGGAGCTGTGCTTCGACCTGGACACGAGCTGGGTCCACGCGTCGTACGAGCTGATGCTCGCGGCGCGCCATCGGCCCCGCAGTATTGCGTCGCACGCGTTTCGGCCCAACCTGTGCTCGCTCCGCGCCGAGTCCGGCCGTGTCCTTTTGTGGGACGACAAGCCGTGGACCGTGGTCAACGTTGCTGAGAACTGCATCACGCTGCGCGAAGACTCCGGCGGCACTCTCGCGCCCATCCCGGCTCAGGACTTCGAGCAACTCTTCGCCCAAGGACACCTTCGGGCCACGGACGAGTCCGTTGCCGAGGAGCTCGATCGGCAGTCTCAAGCGCTCGTTGAAGGTGCGAGTCGCAAGGCCGTGGCTGCGGCCAACCAGGCCTTCCAGCTCGTTAAGCAGGCGGATGCAACCGGAAGGGTCCCCAGGGGCACGAGCGAGCGCGCCCTGCGCCGGTACCGCGCCTGGATGCGGGAGGGCCAGCTCCGCTACGGGTCGGAGTTCCTCGGCCTTTTCCGGCGCCGGGGACGCCGGCCCGGTGCCCGAGAGCTCGATCTGGCTCAGCAGGCCCTCCTCGCCCATGTCGTTCAGAACTTCTCCAAAGATCGAAAGGCCGGCCGCGTTCTGCACGCCTTCGACCGGCTCGTCGCTCTGTGCGATGAGGTCGGTGTTACGCCGCCGGGCCGCGAGACTGTTCGCCGTGAGCTGAAGGCCCAAGACACTGTGAAGCAGGTCCGCGCCCGCGAGGGCGCCCGCGCCGGCTATCAGCTCCAGGGGCCGCTCGCTCTCGGCTCCGATGGGCTTCCGACTGTTCCCGATCGCGTCTTCGAACTTGCTCATATCGATCACACGCTGCTCGACATCGAGCTGGTCTCGCGGACCACGTTGACCCGTCTCGTCGGTCGTCCCTGGGTGACGCTCATGATCGATGCGAGGTCACGCCTCCCGCTCGGGCTGGCGCTCTCGTTCAACGACCCCAGCCGGGCTGCGCTCGCGGAAGTCCTCTTCGACGCTGTCTCCCGCTTCCACCGTGTTCCCGACAGCCTGTGCGTCGACCAGGGTGCCGAGTTCAACTCGTGCGATTTCGAGGCGGCTCTCGGCCACCTCCAGATGAGCAAGTTGGAACGTCCTGCGACCAAGCCGCGCTTCGGTGCCGTCATCGAGCGGATGTTCGGGATCACGAACACCGAGTTCGTTCACGAGTTGTCGGGCAATACCAAGCTGCTGCGGCGTGCGCGCACGCTCTCGTCCTCGCACCACCCGTCACGGGATGCCGTCTGGACTCTGCCGCTCCTGCATGAGGCGCTGGAGAAGTGGCTCTTTGAGGTCTTTCCGGGTCTCCGGCACGGCTCGCTCGGCGCGTCTCCCCGTGAGGTCTTCGAGCAGGATCGCTTCCGCAGCGGCGAGCGAGCCACGCGTTACGTGCGCGCCGATGCGGCGCTCCGTGTCCTGCTAGCCGTTACGCCGGACGGCGGCACGCGCAGGGTCGATCCTGTCCGAGGCATTCCTGTCAATCGTCTCCGGTACTGGCATCAGGACTTCGCCCGCGGCGACGTCAGCGGTTCCACCGTCCTTGTCAAGGTCGATCCTCTCGACTGCGCCGTTGCCTATGCCAGCGTCCGTGGCCGCTGGGTGACCTGCTCGCTCGCCGACGGCGAGGCCGACCTTGCCGGCCGTTCGCGGAAGCAGATCTCCCTGGCGGTCAAGGAGCTTCGGGAGCTGCATCGTGCCGGCGGCCAAGCGCGTGATATCAATGCACTGGCCCTCGGGTGCTTCCTGCGCGAGGTCGATGCGAAGGGCGAGTTGGCTCGCCAGATGTTGCGTGATGCCGAGGCTCGTGCTGTTTCCTCCTCCGAGCCTCTTCCGTCCCTCACGTCGACGCCGAACCTGCGCTTGGTCAAGACGGATACAGCGCAACCGGTCTCCCCGGATGTCTCGAGTTCCGAGACCTCTCCTCCCTCCTCTCCCTCCGTCCTCGGCGTCGACGACCTCGAGGATCTTTTTGACGGGGTCCCTTCCTGTGAGCTGCTCGACTGAACCTTCCGGGTCCGCCGCCTTGAGAGCCGCCAGGGCTCGTCTCGGTCAGACGACTATCGATCATGCGTACTTCAAGGACGCGAGGCTGGATCTGCAGGAGAAGCTCGCCACTCACAACCTGGTCCTGCTGGTCGGTCCCTCCGGCGTCGGGAAGGGCAGGCTTGTTCGCAACGAGGTGCAGCGCCTCAACGAACCCATCCTTGACG
The DNA here is from genome assembly GCA_965217045.1 of Vicinamibacterales bacterium. Taxonomy (GTDB): domain Bacteria; phylum Acidobacteriota; class Vicinamibacteria; order Vicinamibacterales; family UBA8438; genus JAAXGX01. The sequence continues at coordinate 732,562 of OZ244229.1, forward strand.
ATCTCCAATCGCTGCGGGCCGTCTTCTTCAGGGCGCCGAGCCCGCAGCACGGCTCCTTTGCCTGGTCCGCCCTCTGGCGCTGTTGGCTTCGCGCCCTTGACGACCCGTTGCCGGAGTGCAAGGTCGATCGCGAGTTCAAGAAGAACCGTCTGTTCGAGGGCGTGTCGACGCACGCCAAGCGCGCGTCCGTCGACGCGCTACGCAACGCGGCGTTCGCCGCCACGCGCGATCGCGGCGTCGACGTCGTCTTCATCGACGAGGCGCTGAACCTGCTTCCCAGCGAGCGGGCTCGCACGCTGTGCGATCAACTCGATGTTCTTCGTGATCTGACTGACAACGGATGCTGCAAGATCGTCCTGGTCGCCACTTCCCGGATTCTCGAACCGCTCAACCTCTCCGGCGAGCTCGCCCGGCGCATCGGCGATGTCTTCTTCCGGCGTTACGCGGACGGTTGTGTTCGTTCCCTGGAACACAAGTGCTTCGCCAGCGTCGTCAAGACGTTCGTTGACGCCCTGCCCGAAGCGTCGAGGCCGGCCCTTCACCGGCGCGTTCGGTTGCTCTATGCCGGGTCGCTGGGTTGCGTCGGCAACCTGCACGACTGGTTCGTTCGCGCCATCGAGCGCTGCGCCAGAGAGCAGCAGGAGGTACTCGACTTCACTCACTTCGAGGCGACTGTTCTACCTGACGGGAAGCTGAAGAAGCTGCGGGATGAGGCCGAGGCCGGAGACCAGTTGTATCACGAGCTGTCCGCCCGGACCTTCGGTGGTCTCCTTGATGCGTCCGGCCCGGCGGCCGCTACGGCTGCGGCCGCTACGGCTGCGGCCGCAGCCTCTGGTCCTTCTGTTCCCGCGCGACGTCGCGCGGGAACTCCCAAGCCCAGGCGTCACGCGGTTCCATGAAGCCTCGCGTCCCTCTGTACGGCTGTTCTCCGTGTGCTGTCGGCACACCGTTCGTCGAGAGCCTGACGGGCTTCGTCAGCCGGCTGGCCGTAGCTCGCCAGTTGCCGTCCTCGGAGATCTTCGAGCGTCTCATCCGACCTCTCGTGCCGGAAGGCGTCGTCCGCGACAGCCTGCATCTGACCCGCTTCCTCGCGTCGGAGGCGGTCATGTACGACGGTCTTGGACCGTCAGCTCAGGCGCTCGTGGGCGCGTTGACTCGTCTGACGGGGCTTCCGGATCTCTCACACCTCACGTTGTTGCCCTGGCGCGGCTTCCTGTCCACCCGCAACGGCGCCCTTCGATGGCGCCGTCCCAACCGCTGGTGCTGCCGGTGTCTAGCTCACTGGCGCGGTCGCGGCACGGAACTGTGGGAGCCCCTGCTGTGGCGCGTCTCCGCGGTCCAGCGGTGTCCGGTCCATCGCATTCCTTTCTCCGAGCTGTGCTCCCGGTGCCACGCGCGCCAGGGCGTAGTTTCCGAGATCGTTCCGTTCGGTCACTGCCGCAAGTGCGGGCACGCACTCGAGGCTGACGATCCTCTTCGTCAGGACTGGTCAGCGGGTGCACGCCTGGGTGTTCAGGCTCTGTGGGAATGGTGGACTTCCGTCGCCGTAGGTCGCATGCTCGCGTCGCAGCGCCTCCTGGCCCGGTCTGGCAGTCCCAGAGGCTTCCAGGAGCTCCTGCGCCGCTCTCTCGATCGGGCCGTCGACCCGTCCGTCAAGTTGCTTGCTCAGTATCTCGACTTTGGGTGGAACTCAATCGAGGTCTGGATGAACGGGAAGCGCTCTCCGCGCCTCAGTTTCTTCCTCGCTGTCTGCATGCGGCTCGGCGCGGATCCTCTCCAGATCGCGGTCGCTCCCTCACCGGTTCCGGTTGAGCGTGACCGTCTTCCTTGGGTCGGCGCTCGTCCGCCTTGGCCTCCGCTTCGATCTTCGATGTCATCTCGTCGTCAGCGCCGTTATCAGCGTGATCGAGATCACTTCCAGCGGCTAGCCGTCGCGCTTCGCCACTTCCTGAACGCCTCCGGCTCGCGGCGGCTGTGCGCAACAGCGGCGGCCCGCGCTCTTCACTCCTCGGGTCCTACGCTGCTGGCCCGCTTTCCTGCCGAGTACGCTCAGATCGTCGCTCGTCACAAGGCGTACCGTGCCGAAATGCGCGATGAAATCTTCGCGTTGCGTCGCGATGATCTGCGCGACGCGGTATCTCTGTGCGTTTCCGAACGCAGGTACCCTTCCAAGCAATGGGTGTTCGAGGCCGCTGGCTTGTCCTAAACCTTTCAGCGGGTGCCGCAGTACGTGCGGGTCTGGCGGGACGCGCTTCGCGAGCACGGCATCCAGCCTGCGTGACTTCAGTTACAACACCCGGGCGATCGTGTTGCCGCCGGGCGGCCCGGTGGCCCGAGCCTCTGCCCCCTGCGCCGCGGCTTAGTCGTGCGTCTCGACATCGATTCGCCGGCGCGTGCGCGACGGCGTCCAGTGGTCCGGTGCTGCCTCGGTCACTTCCAGGTCCAGAAACGAAGGCAGACTCCAAATCGGCCACCCGCCACGTAATCCGCACTCCGACCACAGCCCCTCGAAATAGACATCGCTAATCTGCTTGGACACGCTGGCTCAGCGAACAGACTTCTTCCACGGGCTGCTAACAGCCTGTGGCGAAAGTCGCGGATCCGGCCTGGCCCCGGCGCGATCGAGCCCGTACACTGAACGGCCATGGCGATGGGCAAGAGACCGGCGGCGCGCCAGGCGTCGCCGATGTGGGTGGACACGGCGGACCTTCCGACGAGCGACGGGCATCCTTACTTCGAGCGGCTGAACCGGGTCCTGGCGGATTCCGGATTCGATGCGTTCGTCGAGGAGTTGTGCGCGGCTTTCTACGCGGACAGGCTGGGCCGTCCGAGTCTGCGTCCGGGTCGGTATTTCCGGATGCTGTTCATCGGCTATTTCGAGGGTCTGTCGTCGGAGCGGGGGATTGCGTGGCGGGTGGCCGATTCGCTGAGTCTGCGGTCGTTCCTGGACCTGGAGTTGACCGCGGCGGCGCCGGATCACTCGACGCTGTCGCGCACGCGGCGGCGGATCGACGTAGAGACCCATGAGGCAGTGTTCACGTGGGTTCTGGAGCGGCTGTCCGCAGCGGGTCTGGTTCGGGGGAAGACGGTCGGCATTGACGCGACGACGCTGGAAGCGAACGCGGCGATGCGGAGTATCGAGCGGCGGGACACGGGAGAATCCCACGAGGCGTTCATTCGGCGGTTGGCGGAGGCGTCGGGTGTTGAGACGCCGACGCGGGCGGAGCTGGCTCGGTTCGACCGTTCGCGGAAGAACAAGAAAACGTCGAACAAGGAGTGGAAATCGCCGCAGGACCCGGACGCGAAGATCGCGAAGATGAAGGACGGTCGGACGCACCTGGCCCACAAGGCCGAGCACGGGGTCGACATGGACACGGGGGCCATCGTCGCGGTGACGGTGCAGGATGCATCGGATGGTGACACGGCGACGCTGCCGGAGACGCTGATCATGGCGGCCGAGCAGGTTGAAGCGGTGCAGCCGAACGGCGTGGGGGTCGAAGAGGTGGTGGCCGACAAGGGCTATCACAGCGACGCGACGCTGGTGGCGCTCGACACGATAGGGGTTCGGAGTCACGTATCGGAGCCGGAGCGCGGCCGGCGCTGCTGGCAGGACAAGAAGACGGGAGAGAAGCCGCCGGAGAAGGCTGCTGCACAGAAGGCTCTGTATGGGAACCGGCGTCGTGTGCGGGGGCGGCCGGGTCGTCGCCTGCAACGGTGCCGGGGCGAGGTGGTGGAGCGGACTTTCGCGCACATGTATGAGACGGGCGGTATGCGTCGCGTGTGGGTGCGCGGTCACGAGAATGTCCGCAAGCGCGTGCTGATCCAGGCGGCCGCCTGCAACATCGGACTGCTCCTGCGCCGCCAGACCGGCGTCGGTACGCCCCGGAGCCTGCAGGGGCGGGCTGTTTCGGCGATTTGCCGCTTGATCGGGCGTCTGATCGACCGCTGGGGGCGTCTGAGGCGCGCTTGGGGGTTCAAATGGACCCCGACGGCGCTCGTCGGCTCAATCGCTCATCGCCAAGTTGCCTGAACAGCGGGGCTCAGCGAACAGACTTCTTCCACGGGCTGCTAACCGAACCCCAGATCTTCTTACGGGTCCGAATCCGTGCAATGCAATGCCGTGCGAAATGCTGGGTGAATGACAAAGCTTGCATTCTTCTTCTCGAGGCCCGCAAATAGCCGCTCCAGATTGTAGTTTACCTGATAAACAAACAAAGGCTCGCCAACTTTCCGCGGCTGTACTCCAATAAACCCGAACCATAGCAACAGATTGATGAGTCGTTCGCCTTCGTCCTTGAACAGCCCGAAGTCCGCAAGCCGTTGCGTAAACTCCGCCCGACTCATGACCGCTGGACACTGAAAGAGCGTGTACAAAACATCCTCATAGTCACGATTAATGTCAGACAGCTTAAATATCAACGACTGCAACAAATCCGAAGAGTACGTACCTTCGCCCTTGAGCAGGTCATCCTCCGATACTCTGTCATGCCCTCTGTTCAATGCCGTCCCGACAGCCTCATGCAAAAAGCCCAGGAGATCTCTTGGCCGCATCAGCGAGCGTCCCAGAACAAAGGAGAAAGCCGGCACTGTGCCCACGTATTGCGCGAACAACGCACCCCATACCGTGTCAAAGTCTCCGTCGATCCCTGTCGTACTGGTTATACGTCTTGCTATGATATCCTTAAAGACCTCCGCGTCATCCCAATTCAGCGCAATCGCTGTGTCCTTTCCCTTGTCCGAGGTCTTCTTTATGAGATGGTCGTATATGTCGTTCCTCAAGAACACCAAAGACTTCAGGTCCACATCGTACGCGCCTAGCCTGCATTATTCATGAAGGTCCAGATTCGACCGCCAAAGGGCGTGATCGGCGCAGGAATGAGTCTCGGACATCGTCGCCTGCAAGCGGAGCCGGGGTTGAGCAGCCGACCGGGGGGGGCATGACGGACGCGAGGGTTGGGCAGCGACAGCCCCGCCGGGGAGCGGCCCATGCCGCCCAGGAAGCAGGTGGGCGCGGCGCAACGGGTGGGCTATCCGGCGCGCGCGCCCAGCGCGAGTGCGATGTGCCGCCACGCCTCGAGGTGCGGCGTCGAGCGCGGCAGATGCAGAACCACGCGGCGGACCGAGCGGACGACGTGGACCCCCAGCTTCAGCAGCCGGTCGCGCAGCCACGTCACCTGGCTGCGGGCACACGCAGTACGCGCCGCCCGCAATCGCAGTTCCTGCATGAGCACGTAGGCCGCGGCGGTCAGGAAGACGCGCAACTGGTTCGCCGAGAACAGACAGCAGCTCGTGCGGTCGATCTGCAGCCCATCGAGCAGTTCCTTGATCCGATTCTCGATGTCCCCGCGAGCACAGTAGACCTTCTCATAGATGAAGCGCGGCGTCTGCCGCAGATTCGTCACCACGAACCGCGGGTTGTCCCGCGGCTCGCGGTCTCCGAGGCGAACGACTTCGGCCTTGGTCACGACCCGGCGCTCGTGGTCCCACGTGCGGGCGGCGTAGCGGGTGTCGGTATAGACGTGCGCGGTCTCGCCACCGACCTCGCTCTGCGCGCGGGCCACCTGCATGGCGGACTCCGCATGCCGCTGCAACACCGCGTTCTTCGCCATCGCCACCACGTAGTCGAGCCGGGGCTCCGCATCCAGGAAATCGAAGACCTCCGGGGTCGCAAAGCCCCCGTCGAGCCGAACGAGAAACCGCGCCCGCGGAAACGCCGCCCGCAGCAGCGGGAGCAGCCGACACAGCAGCCCGAGGGTCCCGTCGGCGGCCACTGCGTTGCCGGGCCGCAGCACCGCCGCGCACAGATACTGCTCCGCCTCGCGGTCGAAGCTCAGAAACCCGAGCAGCGGCAGATAACACCAGCCGCCATAGTGCCCGTTGAAGAACGTGAGCTGCTGGGCGCCGTGCGTCAGGTCGTCGGTCGGATCCAGATCGATGGTGACGCGCCGCGCCCGCCCGTGCAGGCGGCGCCGATGCCGCTCGATGACGCACGCCGCCAACTCGCGCCCCATCCGGTAGAGCGCGGTGCGGCTCGCGCCGTTCTCGAACCGCGAGATCGTAGGTTGCGACGCCAAGGGCGCGCCGGACACCGGGTCCCGCCCGAGCAGCAGCTTGTGGATGGGGTCGTCGGCCAAGTGGTCGGCATCGTTGCCATCGGGATGACCGCACGCGATGCCGAAGATCCGCTGGCCGATCAGATCCGCGAACGTGTGCCGAATCTTCTCCGCGGCGCGCTTGTCGGCCAAACACCGGGCGAACGCCTTGACCAAGCCGTACACGCGCTCGGCCGCCTTGAGCAGGACGGCGCCGCCGTCGGAACTCGCGTGTTCCTGGTTGAACGTGGCGACGAGGGGCTTGTCGAACAGATCCGGGTGGGGCGCCCCCAGTTTTCTTGGACACGGATTAAGGGAGAATCCGATGTCACCAGGAGGTGGGGGTATGGTTCGGTCGAGGGGGGTGAAGGGAGCTGGGTCGGCGGCGACGAAGGGAGCCCGGAGGGCGACCGGAGTCGGCGCCGACGCGGCGGCGATGGGGTCGGGGGCCTTGGCGCCGGGACAACGGTGGAGCGCGAGCCGGAAACGGGATGTGGTGTTGCAGCTGCTGCGTGGCGAGCCGCTCGACACGGTTTCGCGTGAAGTCGGTGTGGAAGTCTATCGCCTGGAGAGGTGGAAGACCCGGGCGCTGGCAACGGTCTCGAGCTGGGTCTGAAGGAGCAGGCCGGTGAGCCGCTGGCCGCCGAGCTGGACGCGGCCAAGCGGCACATCGGGGATCTGTCGATGGAGAACGAGCTGCTGCGGTCGCGTGCCCGCGCAGCGGAGCGCCGCCTCCCTTTGGCGACGCGGAGGTCGCGACGATGAGCCAAACGACCTCCGCGACGACGGGGCGGCGCTACGGTCTCGAGCGGGTGTGTCGACTGTGGGAGCAGTCGCGCTCGGCGTTCTACGCGCGGCGGGATCGCCTGCAGCGTTCAGCGTCGGCTGACAGTCCGTGCCGCCGCGGGCCAACGCCCGCGCTATCGGATGCGCAGTTGCTGGCGGCGATTCGCAACGACCTGGCCCGCTCCCCGTTCCAGGGCGAGGGCCATCGCAAGGTCCACGCGCGGCTGCGGATCCTCGACGGGGTGCGGGTCTCGCGGACGCGGGTGTTGCGCGTGATGCGCGCGCAGGGCCTGCTCTCGCCCCACCGCGGGCGGCAGGGTGAGCCGAAACCGCACGACGGCACGATTGTCACCTCGGCGCCCGACGTCATGTGGGGTACCGATGGCGCGCGGGTGTTGACCGTCGACGACGGCTGGGTCTGGACCTTCGCGGCCGTCGACCACTGGAATGCCGAGTGTGTGGGATGGCACGTGTGCAAGGTCGGCGACCGTTTCGCGGCCCTCGAGCCGGTCGCGCAAGGGCTCCGGCGCCGCTGCGGCTTGGTCGAGGCGGACGCGGCCCGCGGCCTGTCGCTCCGGATGGACCACGGCAGCCAGTATCTGTCCGACCACTTCCTCAACCAGGTCCGCTACTGGGGCATCCGCCCCAGCTTCGGCTTGCTCAAAGAGCCGGAGACCAACGGCGTCGTCGAACGCTGGAATCGCACGCTCAAGGAGCAGGCCGTCTACGGCCGGGTCTTTCAAAATCTCGCCGACGTGCGCGCCGCCGTCGCCGAGTTCGTCGAGCGCTACAACCGGTGCTGGCGCCTCGAGAAGCTGGCCTATCGCACGCCACTCGAGGCCCGCGAAGAGTACGAGCACGCCAAGCCGCGTAGCCCCTTGTGTCCAAACTACACGTGATCCGGGAACAGAACCGGTGGCGTGTAGGCGTCACAGGGATCTCCGTTGTGGCAGATCCGGGAACAGAACAGTCTGTGGCGATCTGAGGCGTCAGCGCAGGGATCTCCGTTGTGGCCGGGTACATTCGTACCACACGGAGGCTCCTGTGTCTCCCCCTCCACCTTCACGCATAATCCGGGCTAGGCCCCTCTGCGTTTCCGGGTCGCATCCAACACACCGTTAAAATGTGAGTCTCCTCAAATTCGTGTGGGTAGCGGTGGCGCCAGCTGAATGCCTCCACAGCAGAGAAAGAGCATCGAGATGAGCGGACGGTGGGAGTGGAAGCCGTAGGCGCGCCGTGCGATGACCCGCAGCTTGTTGTTGATCCCCTCGACCGGCCCGTTGGTCATGCGGGTGTCGAGGTAGGCGAGGATCCCGGCGACGGTGGGAGTGGAAGCCGTAGGCGCGCCGTGCGATGACCCGCAGCTTGTTGTTGATCCCCTCGACCGGCCCGTTGGCCCATGCCGCGAGGATCCCGGCCCGTGCTTGCGGATCGTGCGCGCCAGCTTGACGAACGGCGTCAAGCGCGAGCGCGCCGCCCACTCCAGCCACTGGTTGAGTAGCTCGTCGGCCTCGTCGGGTCTGGCCTGCTCGAGAATGGTCGCCAGGTACTCCTTCAACTCGTAGGCGCGGTCGAGGGCGCGGTTCTCCCGGCGCAGTAGGGCGAGCCGGTGCGCTTGGCTCGGCTTGAGGCGCGCCGGATGCTTCAGCAGCGCGTAGCGCGTCCCCTTGATGGCTTTGGCCGCCGTCGTCCCCAGGCGGTGTTGCTCCGCCCGGCGGACGGCGTCGACCGCGTCGGCCGCCAGCCGTTCGACGTGAAACCGGTCGTAGACCACCCGGGCCTGCGGCACCCGCGCCCGCACCGCCTTGCGGTAGCTCGCCGCCAGGTCCGCCGTCACCAGTTCGATCCGGGCACAGCCGGCCGGTCCCAACAGCTCGAAGAACCTGTCGAGCGTCTGGGCGCTGCGCCCCGGCCCGGCCCAGACCACGCACCGGCGGTCATGGTCGACCACCACCGTCAGATAGTGGTGCCGCTTCCGATAGCTGAACTCGTCGACCCCGATCCGCCGCAGCCCGGCCAGCCGCGTCGAGTCCAGCCGGCGAGCCACCACCCGCTCGATGATGCCGCCGACCGCCGGCCACGAAATGCCCACCAGGCGACTCACCGTCGTCCGGTCCGTCACCTGCGCCAGATACGCCGCCAGTTCCTCGAGCGGCGCCGTGAACGCGCTGCCGTGCGTCGCCCACGACACCTGCTCGACCCGAACCCCGCAGCGTCCGCACGACACCCGCCACGGCGCATACCGCAGCCACACCGTTACCCGACCCCACGGCAGATGGCGCCACAACCGAGCCGGCTGCCGGTCGTAGCGCACCGCCCGTCGCCCGCACATACCGCACCGGGACCGACGCCACGACGGCCGCGTCGACACGTGCAACATCCCGGTCGTGCCGATGCGCACTTGTTCAACGTGCAACTGCGTGACACCGAGCAGTCGGCGTAGTAGTGTGGTCACACGCATGGGGCTGTCCTCCTCCTCATTGGTTGTCTTCTGCAGCGCCAATGAGAACAGGAAGCCCCTGCGTTTTCAATAACTTCCGTCGACCGGCGGAAGGCCGGCCAGCTACCTGCCGCAGACGCCCGCCGGCGGCTCCAGAACCTGTCGACGGTGTCCGTCCAGCCTGGGCCGCAAGGCCCATAACTGCACGCTGAGCGCAGGGACGGCCGGCCTGTCACCCGACAGGGTCGCAGCGAAGCGGAGAACGCGCGCAGCGCGTTGACAGGCCGGCCGTCCCGTAGCTACTCCTCGTCGCGCCCATCAACCTCAACCCACCCACACCTGTTTGAGGAGAGCCTAAAATGTCGACATCTGACGCTCCCAGCGTCGGCCATGCCTTGTCCAGGTTGTCGACTAGAACCCAGACTTCCTCTTTGTGACGTAAGTAGCTGCCAACGACCTCGCTCAGCGAGCGTATTTCCTCAGCACCAACATCCCGAAATCTGGCAACAAGTTTGTCGACTCGGCGTGAACTTCAGTAAACTCTCCCAATTCGCCTCGCACCAACATCCCGGCAACAAGTTTGTCGACTTGAATAGCAACCGTTCGGACATATCCCCGGCATCTGCAGGTCCGCAGCGACGATACGCCTCGAGCAGCTTGTTGTACGATGCATTTCTTTCGTCGTCCCGTTCAGCCCACAGATAGTCGTGCTCGACAACCTTCTGCGCCACCTCACAGAGAAGGATATAGTGTCTTCATTTAGCGGGTTCCGGGGCAGGTGTCAAAGTTTTGACTTGTACAAATTTCGGAACTGTGGCATAACCTTGGCGTGAAGGTCGGGGACCGCAATTCGCACGAGAACCTGCAGGCCGAGGTCGAACGGCTCCGCACGGAGTTGACGCGGCGCGAGCGCGACACCAAGAACCAGCAACGCGAGAACGGTCGCCAGCAGCGTCAGATCGACGGCCTGCAAGGCCAGATCGAGCGTCAGAAGCGGGAGATCGAGCAACTGAGGGGGCAGTTGGCCGCCGCGCGCCGGGCGGGGTTCCGACAAGCCGCCCCCTTCGCCAAGGACCGACCGCAAGGACGCGGCCGGCGTCCCGGTCGACGGGCTGGTACGCAGTATGGTCGGAAGGCGTGCCGCCCGCGCCCGGCACGGGTTGACCAGACCCTGGAAGCGCCGGTGCCGACGGCGTGTCCCGACTGCGGCGGGTCGGTCGAAGTGACCCACGTGGCGTCGCAGTATCAGGAAGAAATCCCCGAAGTGCGCCCGGTCGTGCGCCGCTTCGACATCGAAGTGGGCCGCTGCTCACAGTGTCGGCGGCGCGTGCAGGGCCGCCACGCGCTGCAGACCTCGGATGCGCTGGGAGCGGCCGGCGCGCAGCTCGGCCCCGGCGTCGTCGCGCTGGTCGTCGAGTTGCACACGGAGATGGGCGTACCGCTGGCGAAGGTCGCCCATGTGCTGCGGACCACGTTCGGCTTACACGTGACACCGGGCGGCCTCGCCCACCTGCTGCACCGCACGGCCCGCGACGCCGCGCCGACCTACACGGCGCTGTGCGAGCAGGTCCGCAACTCGCCCACGGTCACACCGGATGAAACCGGGTGGCGCGTCGGTGCCATCAGCCACTGGCTGTGGGCCTTCGTCACCCCGGAGACGACGGTCTACGCCATTTGCCCCGGCCGCGGGTTCGACGATGCCACCACGGTTCTGGGGGCCGACTTCGCCGGGGTGCTCGTGCGCGACGGGTGGGTGTCGTATCGCTGCTACCGAGCCGCGCTGCACCAATCCTGTCTGAATCACCTGCTCCGACGATGCAAGGAACTGCAGGAAGATCATCCGGACAGTCTCTGGGCCGGGCAGGTGCAAGCGGTCTTGCAGACGGGCCTTGCCGTGCGTGACCGCTGCACCGCCGGCGAGCTGAGCGAGCACGGTCTGGCATCGATCCGCGGCCGACTCGTAGCCCGGCTCGGTCGGCTCATTGACGCACCGCCACCGCTGGACGACGCCGAGCGCTTTGCCCGGCATCTGGCCACCGAATTCGCTGCCGTGTTTCTCTTCTTGTGGGACCTGTCGATCGACGCCACCAACTGGCGCGCCGAACAGGCCATCCGTCCCGCCGTCGTTATCCGAAAGGACGCCCCTATATGTCAAGAAAGGGTGTGAACACCGCCGCGAGCGGAGTTGGATCTGAAGTGGAGCGGACAGAAAGCTCATGGATGACGGCGGGGCATCTCCCGCGGTAGGACGAGGGTTGGGGACCCGGATCGCCGATGCCGACTCCCGTCGTCACCTGCTTTCGTCCAGAGACAGGTTGTCCGTGCAGCGGAGAGGTAGCCTCTGCTCCCGCCGAGTCAAGGCGCTTCGCGCCTCCTCCGCTGCGCTCCGGTCCTTCGGATGACTCGGCGCTCGGGCCGGCTTCAGAGCTGGTTGTGGCCGGACGGATTCGTCCGGCCACTGAAAACACTGGCCGGATGACCGAGAGGTTCTCTACGTGCGGCCGCAGCAGCGGGGCGCGACATCGTCCAGGCCCCCGCCCAGCGGCGGATGACGGACCGCTGACGCGGGAACGGCATCGACTCGCCTGCGGCTCGCCCTCCCGGGCCCCCGGTCGTAGACCGGGGGAAGTAACGTTGGGGTTCACTGACCGGTGTCCGGCGCCGGACGGTGACAGCGACTGGCGGCGTACGACACGCTCCGGATCGGGTCAGAGTCCCGGTTCGGCAAGGCCAGCGTACGGTCAGATCGGAACCGGCCGAAATAGTCGTCGCCAAGCCAAAGGCATTGACCCCGAACACACCAAAGAGCGCGACCACGTCAGGCAGCCTTGGCGCAGGTCGCACCGGGTTGGTGGTCTTCGATCAGCGCGTGGTAGATTTCCCGGGCAACGAAGCGTTTCAGGCAGCGGATGATGTCTTTCTTCGACAAGCCCTCGGCGGTGCGTCGTCGGACGTAGTCGAGGGTCGGCTGGTGCCAGCGCATGCGGATGATCACGATCCGGTAGAGCGCCGCGTTGGCTTGGCGGTGGCCGCCGCGGAAGAGCCGATGCCGGTTCGTAACCCCGGATGAGGCGGGAATCGGACAGGCGCCACATAGTTTCGCGAACGCGGCTTCGGAACGGATCCGGGTGGGGTTGTCGCCGGCAACGATCAGCATCTCGGCCGCCGAGTCGGGACCAATCCCGAACGCCTCACGCAGGGTCGGCGCTGCCGCCCTGGTGAGGATGTCGAGCAACTCGTCGTGCCGGTCGATCTCGGCCGAAAGTGTGCGCCAGCGGGTCGCGAGCGCCCGTAGGGCATGCTTCACCGAGGCAGTCGGGTCGACGATGTCTCCTGGTCTGAGGGTCGCGCAGCGGTCGATGAGCCGTTGGTCGGTGAGCGGCTCGAGTGCTTCGCGGACCCGACTCGGTGCGTTGACGAGCAGCGTCTTGAGCGTGGTCATCGCGGTAGTGCGGGCCTTGACGGCCGTATCGCGGGCGATCTTGATCTGGCGGACCATTTCTGCCGCCGTCCGCAGCTTTCGGCATGGCGGTCGCGACACCGGCGAGCACCGACCGCGCCGCAGCCTCGGCATCGAGCGTGTCACTCTTGCCGTTGTTGCGCCGCTTGCGCCGGTCGCAACGGTTGACCTCGACGACGTGGAGCCCCTGTCGGCGCACGGAGCGCGCGAGGCCGACCCCGTAGGAACCGGTACCTTCAATCCCGAAGGTTTCGAGGTCACCGAGCGTGCGTGCCCACGCCACCAGGTCGGCATAACCGGCCCCGTTCGCCGGCACCCGGAACGTCGCGAGCCGGGCGCCCAGGTCATTGATCGCTACCGCGACATGCTCGTGCTTGTGGGTGTCGACGCCGACGATCACCTTGACCGACGGATCGTCACGCGCGATGCTGTTCGACATGTTGCTGGCCCCCTTTCGGGCTGGCGACGCCGTCTGGTCGGGCGGGCGGACAGGACTGTGACGGGACTTTCAAGCCAGGCCCCTATTCGGTCACTGCCCTCCCGGCCAGGCAACATCTGGATGCGTGCTGCCCGGCCGGGCCGACAGATCCTTACCAGGACACGAAGTCGGTCTGCGGCGGAGTCAGAACCGGCCGGGCAGCAGCACGATCATGCTCACAGTCTGCGGTGGCAACCGCACCCGCCACGGCGCCGACACCCAGCAGGTGCTCGCCAGCGTCGTGCGCACCGCCCGCCAACGCGACCTCGATCTACCTCCGCTGATCGCCACGATGTTGCGCGCCACCGGTCCCGTCGTCCCCGACGCCTTCGGGCTCCCCCCGCCGCCCGCCTGAGGGTGGGCGAGCATCGCTCCCTCGCGAGACGTGAAGATCGGCAACCCCGAGACGGTCGCTTCAACTGCGACCGACCCAGGCAGGTATCGTCACGCGCAGGGGTGAAGCACCAATAGAACCGATGCAGCTCACAGCTCCGTTGCCGTTCGGAACTTCAAGAGTCCCCAACCCATTTCTGCTATTTATGCCCGTATTTGTTGAGGAATCACCCGCTAAACGAATACGGATATAGTTCCAGAACGCCGTCAGCGTATGCATTTGCATACCCGGTGTCAGTGCGTCTAGAATCGCCTCCTTGAGCTTCAGGAACTGGTGTCCTTCGGGCTTTAGATCGAGCACAAGGTCTCCACGGCCTCGGAATGAATCGCGAAGAGCATAGAAGATCGCAGTCTTTCCGGAACCCTTTCGACCGATGACCAGCCGAGCATGGCCACGCCGAGCCTGATAGAAAGGACCGGTACGAACGAAGTAAGAGCGTAGCTGCCTGCTCTCATTCTCAGCAGCCACATCCCCAAGATCAAGGCGCTCCAGCAGCCCAGGGACCACCGGAACGGATGGCGCAGCACGTTCCTGGAGGTGAACTATGGTTCCTCGAAGTAGCGGCTGAAGTTGTCCCGGTATATCGCTAGGCCGTTGATAACTCTTGACTATCTGACGGTAATCGATTGGCTGCCGGATGTCACCTTCCTGTAAGAGCAGTACGTTCCTGCCCAAGGCAACCGCCATACCGGCGACTAGCGCGCACCGTGCGTTGTGTGGCTGGGCTCCGTCCCGCTCTGGACTAAGAAGATGACCTACCAGACCATAGCACTCGCCAACCGCCTTCCGCGCTTCCTGAAGTGACAGCCGAGGAGACTCTAACCTGCATTATTCGTGAAGGTCCAGATTCGACCGCCGAAAGGGCGTGATCGGCGCAGGAATGGGTCTCGGACATCGCCGCCTGCAAGCGGAGCCGGGGTTTGAGCGGCCGACCGGGGGGGGCATGCCGGACGCGAGGGTTGGGCAGCGACAGCCCCGCCGGCGGAGCGGCCCATGCCGCCCAGGAAGCAGGTGGGCGCGGCGCAACGGGTGGGCTATCCGGCGCGCGCGCCCAGCGCGAGTGCGATGTGCCGCCACGCCTCGAGGTGCGGAGTCGAGCGCGGCAGATGCAGAACCACGCGGCGGACCGAGCGGACGACGTGGACCCCCAGCTTCAGCAGCCGGTCCCGCAGCCACGTCACCTGGCTGCGGGCGCACGCGGTACGCGCCGCCCGCAATCGCAGTTCCTGCATGAGCACGTAGGCGGCGGCAGTCAGGAAGACGCGCAACTGGTTCGCCCAGAACAGACAGCAGCTCGTGCGGTCGATCTGCAGCCCATCGAGCAGTTCCTTGATCCGATTCTCGATGTCCCCGCGAGCACAGTAGACCTTCTCATAGATGAAGCGCGGCGTCTGCCGCAGATTCGTCACCACGAACCGCGGGTTGTCCCGCGGCTCGCGGTCCCCGAGGCGGATGACTTCAGCCTTGATCACCACCCGGCGCTCGTGGTCCCACGTGCGAGCGGCGTAGCGGATGTCGGTGTAGACGTGCGCGGTCTCGCCACGGACCTCGCTCTGCGCGCGGGCCACCTGCATGGCGGACTCCGCATGCCGCTGCAACACCGCGTTCTTCGCCATCGCCACCACGTAGTCGAGCCGGGGCTCCGCATCCAGGAAAGCGAAGACCTCCGGGGTCGCAAAGCCCCCGTCGAGCCGAACGAGAAACCGCGCCCGCGGAAACGCCGCCCGCAGCAGCGGGAGCAGCCGACACAGCAGCCCGAGGGTCCCGTCGGCGGCCACTGCCTTCCCGGGCCGCAGCACCGCCGCGCACAGATACTGCTCCGCCTCGCGGTCGAAGCTCAGAAACCCCAGCAGCGGCAGATAACACCAGCCGCCATAGTGCCCGTTGAAGAACGTGAGCTGCTGGGCCCCGTGCGTCAGGTCGTCGGTCGGGTCCAGATCGATGGTGACACGCCGCGCCCGCCCCTGCAGGCGACGCCGATGACGCTCGATGACGCACGCCGCCAACTCGCGCCCCATCCGGTAGAGCGCAGCCCGGCCCGGCCCGTTCTCGAACCGCGAGATCGTCGGTTGCGAAGCCAGGGGCGCGCCCGCCAGCGGGTCCCGGTCGAGCAGCAGCTTATGGATCGGGTCGTCGGCCAAGTGGTCGGCATCGTTGCCATCGGGATGACCGCACGCGATGCCGAAGACCCGCTGGCCGATCAGGTCCGCGAACGTGTGCCGAATCTTCCCAGGGGCGCGCTTGTCGGCCAGACACCGGGCGAACGCCTTGACCAAGCCGTACACACGTTCAGCCGCCTTGAGCAGGACGGCGCCGCCGTCGGAACTCGCGTGCTCCTGGTTGAACGTGGCGACGAGGGGCTTGTCGAATAGATCCGGGAACAGAACAGTCTGTGGTACCGTGTGAGGCGTCACGTAGGGGTCTCCGTTGCGGCTAAACGTCTGTAGACACTACGTTTGTACCACACGGAGGCCCTTGTGTCTCTCCCAGAATCAACACCTTCACGCATAATCCGGGCTAACCTGCATTATTCATGAAGGTCCAGATTCGACCGCCAAAGGGCGTGATCGGCGCAGGAATGGGTCTCGGACATCGTCGCCTGCAAGCGGAGCCGGGGTTGAGCAGCCGACCGGGGGGGGCATGACGGACGCGAGGGTTGGGCAGCGACAGCCCCGCCGGGGAGCGGCCCATGCCGCCCAGGAAGCAGGTGGGCGCGGCGCAACGGGTGGGCTATCCGGCGCGCGCGCCCAGCGCGAGTGCGATGTGCCGCCACGCCTCGAGGTGCGGCGTCGAGCGCGGCAGATGCAGAACCACGCGGCGGACCGAGCGGACGACGTGGACCCCCAGCTTCAGCAGCCGGTCGCGCAGCCACGTCACCTGGCTGCGGGCACACGCAGTACGCGCCGCCCGCAATCGCAGTTCCTGCATGAGCACGTAGGCCGCGGCGGTCAGGAAGACGCGCAACTGGTTCGCCGAGAACAGACAGCAGCTCGTGCGGTCGATCTGCAGCCCATCGAGCAGTTCCTTGATCCGATTCTCGATGTCCCCGCGAGCACAGTAGACCTTCTCATAGATGAAGCGCGGCGTCTGCCGCAGATTCGTCACCACGAACCGCGGGTTGTCCCGCGGCTCGCGGTCTCCGAGGCGAACGACTTCGGCCTTGGTCACGACCCGGCGCTCGTGGTCCCACGTGCGGGCGGCGTAGCGGGTGTCGGTATAGACGTGCGCGGTCTCGCCACCGACCTCGCTCTGCGCGCGGGCCACCTGCATGGCGGACTCCGCATGCCGCTGCAACACCGCGTTCTTCGCCATCGCCACCACGTAGTCGAGCCGGGGCTCCGCATCCAGGAAATCGAAGATCTCCGGGGTCGCAAAGCCCCCGTCGAGCCGAACGAGAAACCGCGCCCGCGGAAACGCCGCCCGCAGCAGCGGGAGCAGCCGACACAGCAGCCCGAGGGTCCCGTCGGCGGCCACTGCGTTGCCGGGCCGCAGCACCGCCGCGCACAGTTACTGCTCCGCCTCGCGGTCGAAGCTCAGAAACCCGAGCAGCGGCAGATAACACCAGCCGCCATAGTGCCCGTTGAAGAACGTGAGCTGCTGGGCGCCGTGCGTCAGGTCGTCGGTCGGATCCAGATCGATGGTGACGCGCCGCGCCCGCCCGTGCAGGCGGCGCCGATGCCGCTCGATGACGCACGCCGCCAACTCGCGCCCCATCCGGTAGAGCGCGGTGCGGCTCGCGCCGTTCTCGAACCGCGAGATCGTAGGTTGCGACGCCAAGGGCGCGCCGGACACCGGGTCCCGCCCGAGCAGCAGCTTGTGGATGGGGTCGTCGGCCAAGTGGTCGGCATCGTTGCCATCAGGATGACCGCACGCGATGCCGAAGATCCGCTGGCCGATCAGATCCGCGAACGTGTGCCGAATCTTCTCAGCGGCGCGCTTGTCGGCCAGACACCGGGCGAACGCCTTGACCAAGCCGTACACGCGCTCGGTCGCCTTGAGCAGGACGGCGCCGCCGTCGGAACTCGCGTGTTCCTGGTTGAACGTGGCGACGAGGGGCTTGTCGAACAGATCCGGGAATAGAACAGTCTGTGGTATCGTGTGAGGCGTCACGCAGGGGTCTCCGTTGTGGCTAAAACGTTGTGCACACTACATTTGTACCACACGGAGGCTCCTGTGTCTTCCCCTCAACCGCACCTTCACGCATAATCCGGGCTAAGGGATCGTGCGCCTTATAGTTGAGTGCGCTGTTGGTTAGAGCGGACATCAGACGAACTTCGCCTTCCGTCTTTATTGGGGCCTTAAGGACATAGACCGGCTCGTTGTGGTTGCGGGTAATCGCTGGCACAGGAAGGGCATCGATGGGCAGAAGGTCAGCCAAGGATTCTTCCAACTCAGCTGCGTTCTGAAAGTCGACGTATCCGATGACGTCGAGCAGTCCGAGCTGATCAAATACCCGGCGATGTCGAGCAAAGGTGGTGTCTCGAATTGGTACGACGGCCACACCTAAGCCTAAACTGAAGCCGATCTCGAACATGAGATTAAAGTTTAGTGTGGTCACGTCAGCAATTACATATTGGGCGAAACGACAACTCTTGCAAATGGCACAGAATACGAGCTGACCCGCCGTGTGGAAGTCTCTCCAGGTGAGCCAGGTTCTTTCCGGAAACCGTTGCTGCAGATTCTTAGCGGCAATCTCTATTGTATCGGCGATCTGAGTCGGATCTGACGGGTAGAGAAATATCCCGGTGCTACGTGGCGGGTTGGCGAAGGACTGGTCGCATTCTCCGTTCGCGTACTGGCAGAATGACGGTGGCTGGTAGCGGTCCATCTCGGCCATGACTGGATTCTATTGTCCGTCTGCGGCAGGCGTCAAACGATGCGCGGCGGGCTGATTGGCACGGTCACAGCGTCCGGGATGCGCTGAGGTGATGCCGGTTCTTGGGACAGCCCACGAAGAAAACCACGTTGGCGTTGGACCTTGCGCCCCGACTGAGCGTGGATAAGCGGCGCCTCCGCGAAGTGGTAGTGAGCGTTCGGCGGCGGCGGCGGCCGCTCTCTCGGCGGCAACGTACGAGTCGCGCGCAGGCTCGAAGGTAATCACGACCCCTCGCTGCCCCGACGACCGGCTCGGGAACGTTGGCTCCGTGGAACGCGGAGTGCGCTTGCCGGCGGGGCTGCTGCTCGACGTCGGGAGGCGGCGCGTGCTGGCCCGCGAAGACCGGCGCCGCGAGCGGTACGCCGGCAACGGCTATTTCGGCCCCAAGCCTGCGGAAGGACGTCATCGCGGCACCTCGGCGGATGCATGCAGGCTGCCCAGCCGAACAGGCACCATGGCCATTGCGCCCTTGCCGCAATCCTATAGGTCTCCGCGGTAGTGTCTCAGAGTCAAACTGCGACACTACTGGTCTCCGCGGTCTCAACCGTCAGGAGATGATCGCGTTGTGCTCGCCACGGTCCCCTTCGGCCTGGCGCCCTGAGCGCATCGACCCGGTCGCACCGTCCGGGGCCGTTACGAGTGTTTTCCTCCGCTGTCTGATGCTGTTGGAGATTTGGCCAGGATTGCTGTGTAATCCGCGGATCCGGCCGCAATTCCTGTTGTGGCGTGAGGTCTCTCGCTTTAGCACAGCGGCTGTGCGGCCTGGATTCCTTTGTTTTGGCGGCAGGATTCGTGTGGAAGCACACCGGTCCAGCCAGGTGCGCAGGCGCGCGGCTTCCTCGGCTGCGGACGGATCGCGCTCCACCTGGTAGAGCCGGCTGCGAACCACGAAACGGTGCAGGTCGTCCGGCGGCGTGTCCCGCTCCACGATTTCCCGCACCTTGCGCAGGAAGAAGCTGCCCCAGTGCGGCCGGCGCCCATCGAGGTCGGTGAAGCCGTACTCCCTTGCCAGCTCCCAGCTCGAGTACAGCCCGCCGCGTTTCTTCGAGACGTGGGGGTCGGCGGCCAGCACCGCCACCGCCCGGCCGACGAAGCAGGGCGTCTCGGACTCGGCGAAGTACGGGTCCTTCTCGATGGCGTCCCGCCAGTTGGCCTCGGTGACGCCCAGGGTGTCGAGTACGGCCTTGGACCGCAGAAACCCCGGCGTGACCGCGAGGGCGGTCACGCGGTGGGCGTGCAGATCCGCCGCCATTGCGTAGGCGAGCCGGATGGCCGCGTTCTTCGCGAGGTCGTAGAAGAGATTGCCGCGGTATCCGAGCGTGTCGCCGTCGGTCACCTCGACGATGAGCCCGGCGTTGCGCTCGACCATCAGCGGTGCGCCGTGCCGGCTGGTGATGATGTGGCTGTGGACGGCGCGTTCGAGCAGCTCCAAGCCCTGGGTGGTGGAAAGCGTCCAGAAGGGCGATCCCCATTCGGTGAGCGCATCGCCGCCCCAGACGTCGTTGACTAGGACATCGAGCCGGTCCTGTTCGCTGCGGATGCGGGCGAAGAGCTGCTCGACCTCGGACTCGACGGTGTGGTCCGTGCGGACCGCAACGCCGCGGCCGCCCTCCGCGGTGACCATCTGCGCGGTCTCGTCGATCGTCTCGGGCCGGTCGGCGGTGGCGGCGTGGCCGCGCACGCTGCGACCGGTGCAGTACACGGTGGCTCCCGCCGCGCCCAGCATGCGGGCGATGCCGCGGCCGGCGCCGCGTGTCGCCCCGGCGACGACGGCCACCCGGCCATGAAGGGGCTGGTTCGGCATGGTCCGGGATTCGGCATCCGAGCGCGCTCGATCAGCGCGTGCGGGCGTGTGCGCGAAAGAAGGCGGCGATCCGCTCGCTGGTCTCGCGCGGGTAGACGTGGCCGCCGGCATGGATCCACGTCACGACCGGCGCAGCCGTACCGGCTCCGTACACCGTGCAGCCGGCTCCGCAGTCTGTCGCCGCGTCGACGCCGTTCACCTCGATGGCGACCTCGATCGCGGCCTGCTGATCCGCAAAGCTGACCACCCGATCGCGTTCCCCGCCGACATGCAGGACGGGCCGGGCCTGCTCGGGCTGCACGGAGGGACGGAGGCGGGCCGCCACCGGGGCGTACGCGGCGAACACGCCGGGCCGCTCCGCCCAGAGGAGGTAGGTGAACATCCCGCCGTTCGAGTAGCCGGTCGCGTAGATGCGATCGTCGTCGATGCTGTACGTCTCCCGCAGCGACCGCAGCGCCACGTCGACGAGCTGGATATCACGGTCACGGCCGTCGCGCTCCACCTGCCAGCCGAGCAGGCCGCGGCGCCTGGGGAGTCCCTGGAAGTACACGACGATCGCGTCGGGCCACGCGCCGTGGATGTTCGTGTACTGGAAGTTCTGCATGTTGTCGCCGAACCCGTGGAACGCCAGGACCAGCGGAGCTGCTGCCTCTCCCGATGACGCCGGCGCGTAGACGATGGCCTTGCGCGTCTCGCCTTCGATCTGCCACCGCATGACCTGCGCCGCCGCCTCCCGGGCGCCGAGAATCAGCAACAGACAGGCCAGAGCCACATGCGTCAGACGCGTTCTCATCTTCGACCTCCACGTTTGCTGCCGCACCGATGACCGCCTCGGTCGCCGGATCGTGCTCCATGATCGGGGACGGACCGATCTCGCGATGGCCGGGGGCCGCTCGGCCGTGGCCGAGGCGCGGACTTTCGACCGGGAGCCCATGCGCGTACTATATGGCAGTCGTGAGCGGTGCCGTCGGTCGCGTCAGCGAGGAGGTGCGTCAACAGCCATGCATGAAACGCATTCCAGTCGGTACCCGATGATCCGTTGCGTGGCGGTTGCGGCCGTCGCGTGTCTGGGAACCGTCGGCGTGAGCGCTCAGAACGGCGCTGCCGATGGGGAGTGGCCTGTGTTCGGGGCGGACGCGGGCGCCACCCGCTATTCGCCGCTCGACGAGATTCACTCCGGCAACGTCGGAGACCTCGAGGTGGCATGGCGCTGGAGCGCGCGAGACCAGGGCACGCCCCCGCCGTCCGGCCGGACGCAGATCAGCCCCATTGTGGTCAACGGGGTCCTCTATACGACCATCGGCAACCAGCGCAGCGTGATTGCCCTCGATGCCGCTACCGGTGAGCCCCTCTGGAACTGGCACCCGGGCGACAACGAGCGCAGGTGGGGCGACATCATCGAGCCCGTTGCGCGGAGCGCCGGACGCGGCGTGACCTACTGGACGGACGGGGCGGGGGATGAGCGCATCTTCGTGGTGACGCCGAGCTTTCAGTTGGCGGCCCTGAACGCGCGGACGGGGAACCTGGTGGAGGACTTCGGTGCGGCCGGCGTGGTGGACATGATGGACGACCTGCGCTGGAGTGAGCGGCCGCCCGCGGAGAGAGCGGGTCGCGTGGCCAATACGTCACCGCCAGCGATTCTCGGAAACGTGCTCGTGGCCTCGATCTCGTTGCATACGGGCAGCATTCCCACCCGGGCATCTCCCAATGAAGTCTGGCCTATGAACATGCCCGGCGACGTGGTGGCGTACGACACCCGCTCCGGTCGGATGCTCTGGCGCTTCAACACGGTCCCCAAGGATGGAGAATTCGGCGTCGAGACCTGGCTGCAGGCGGACGAGGCCCTCTGGAACGTGCCGACCGGCACCCACGATTGGGTGCAGGAGCGTCCGGAGCTCCTCGACGCTTCCTGGAAGTACACGGGGAACGTCGGGCATTGGGCGCCCGTGACGGCCGACGCGGAGCTCGGCCTGTTCTACGTGGCTACCGAGACGCCCACGAACGACTACTACGGCGGCTATCGGCCCGGGGACAACCTCTTCGGCAACTCCGTGCTGGCGCTGGACGCGGAGACCGGCGAGCGGGTGTGGCATTTTCAGCTCACCCATCACGAACTCTGGGACTACGACATCCCTACCGCCCCCATCCTCGTGGACATCGATGTCGATGGTGTTCCGATCAAGGCACTGGTGCAGCTCTCGAAGCAGGGGTTTGCGTACGTGCTCGACCGCGAGACGGGCGAACCCGTGTGGCCGCTCGAGGAGCGGCCCGTGCCACCGTCGGACGTTCCGGGCGAGCGGGCGTCTCCCACACAGCCCTTTCCCACCAGGCCGCCCGCGTTCGAGCGCCAGGGCGTCGCCGAGGGCGACCTGATCGACTTCACGCCGGAGCTCCGGGCCGAGGCGCTACGGATCGTAGAGCAAATCCGGCTCGGGCCGCTCTATACGCCGCCGTCCCTGATTGAGCCGGGCGTCAATCTCGGGACCCTTGGGCTTCCCGGCGCGGGTGGCGGCGTCAACTGGCCGGGCGGCGCGGTGGACATCGAGGCGGGTCTGCTTTTTATACCGTCGCAGACGAGGCCGACGCTGTTCGCATTGACAGAGGGCACGGAAGGGACCGGAGTGCGCTACCATATCTCGTTCTCCCGGGGTGTGCCGACCGTCCGTGACCTGCCCCTCCTGAAGCCACCCTACGGCCGGATCACGGCGATCGACCTGACCGTGGGAGAGATTCTGTGGCAGATCCCGCACGGTGAGACGCCCGACTACGTCCGGCAGCATCCAGACCTCCAGGGCGTGGACGTGCCGCCAACCGGGATCCTCACGCAAAGCTCCGGACTTCTCGTGACGCCCAACCTGCTGTTTGCTGGCGAAGGACAACGAGGGGCTCCGGTTCTCCGTGCGTACAACAAACGGACGGGTGGCGTTGCGCATGAGATTCCGCTTCCGGGTGGACCAACCACCGGGTTCCCGATCACGTACATGGCGGGTGGCCGACAATACATTGTCGTAGCGGCCTTGGATGAGGAGAGAATCGCGGAGCTGGTCGCCTTCTTTTTGCGGTAGCCGCGAGGAGGCGTCGCGTTTCCGGCTGCGCAGCCAAGCCTGCGCCGGCCTGTGGCGACACCCCCATGGACAAGCCAGCTAGGGCAGGGCGAACACGAAGAGGTTGTTCCCCGTCCCCGGCTGCAGCTCGGTCGTCAGGCGGAGGTTGTCCCGCGTGCTGAGCGACGAGCCGGTGCTAATGGCGACGTACTGGGTGCCGTCCACCGCGTAGGTGATGGGGAAGCCGGTCACCTGCGAGCCGAGGTTGACTTCCCAGAGGACCGCCCCGGTCTCGTGGTCGAGGGCGCGGAAGCGGCCGTTGCTGTCGCCGCCGAAGACGAGCCCGCCGGCGGTGGCGACGAGTGACGTGGTGCCGGCGCGTTGCTCGAAGAGCCAGGTCGTCTCACCGGTGGAGGTGTCGATGGCCCGGACGGTGCCCACCCGATCGGTGCCGGGGGCGTTCACGATGCGCTGCGAGAGGTTGTAGAGGCTGCCGTCGCCGGTCGCCAGCATCCGGGCGCAGGCATTGCGGAGCGGGAAGTACATCATGTTGGTGATGGGGCTGTAGGCTCCCGCTTCCCAGTCCTTGCCGCCCGTGACGAACGACGGGCAGATCAGCATCTCGTTGTTCTCGCGCGTGAAGATCAGCTCGGGGTTCTCGGTGACGGCGCCGGTCGAGCCGTCGATGTGGGTGATGACGTTCTGCGCCGTCGTCGGCGTCGCCCAGAGGAACTCGCCGGTGGCGCGGTCGAGCGTGTAGATCACGCCGGTCTTACCCGGGATGCCGGTCATCACCCGGTACACCTCGCCCCGCCTGAGCCGCGGGTTGATCCAGGAGACATGCTGCGGGTCGGGCGACATCACGGTGTCGACCAGCAGCCGCTCGTACGGATGGTCGAGATCCCAGTGGTCGTTCAGGTGCTGGTAGAACCATTCGATCTCACCGGTGTCGGCGTTCAGGGCGAGAGTGGAGTTGTGGTAGAGGTGCGCGTTGTCGACGCCGCCGATCATGAACTTCGGGGCCGGCGACGTGACCGACGTGCCGATGTAGACGAGGTTCAGCTCCGGGTCGTAGCTCGGGACCATCCACGCGCCGACATGCTTCCGTTCCTCGAACGGAACGCCTCCCCAGGTCTCGTCGCCGAACTCGCCCGGGCCGGGGATGAGGCGGCGGCGCCACAGCTCCTCGCCGGTCGCGGCGTCGTGCGCGACGATGACGCAGGCGTTCGGGCCTCCCTTCGGCGCGCAGCTCCGCCCGGAGATCACCTTGCCCTCGGCGACGATCGGGCCGGAGGTCTGATTGGCCGGATTGACGGTGTAGTCGAGCACCATCGTCTCCCACGCCACCTCGCCGGTCCGGGCGTCGATGGCGATGACCCAGTCGTCCGACGTGCTGTCGAAGAGGTAGTTGCCGTGGATGGCGATGTTGCGGTTGGTGTCGGTCAGGCTGCCGATCATGTACTCGGCGAGGTCTTCGGGCCGCTCGCGGCGGTGCTCCCAGATGATGTCGCCGCTCACCGCGTCGATCGCCTGGATGATGTCGCGCGGGTTCGGCATGTAGAGGACGCCGTCGTAGACGAGGGGCGTTCCCTGCTGCAGCCCGGGGCCGAGCGGACGAGTCCAGACCATCCGCAGGCCGGCGACGTTGTCGCGGTCGATCTGGTCGAGGGGACTGAAGCCCCAACTGTTCAGGGTGCGGCGCCACATCAGCCAGTCCTCGGGGTCGGGATCCTGGAGCATGGCGTCGGTGACCGGGACGAACTCGCGGTCGCCCTGCTGCGCGTGCAGCGGCACGAAGAGGAGCGTGAAGGCCGCGACGATGACGGGCAGGAACGACGCCGGCGTCGGGATCGGGAGATGGTGCTGGAGCTTCATGGGAGCAGCTTAGCCGGGACGCCGAGCGCGTTCAATGCCATTGGCAGGTCGCGCCGGGATCAAGCGTCCAGGAATCGCGCGGGCGTCAAGCGCGATGTCCCCTGGCCCTGCTGTATCGCTGTATCGCGACACTCGGACCTCGAGGAGCGCCTGGTTGGGTTGTGGGAGCGCGGGATGGCGGCTTGAGCCGGGGGCTGCTAATCTGTTCGGTCGCCATGCCGACGCGATCTGCGCGGTGGCGGCTGGCACGGGTCGCTCATTGAACAGGTCGGATGGCGGACGCGACAAGAGACAAGGTCTCGTGCGCTGTGGAGGGAACATGAAGGTCGCCGTCGTCTACAACCACGGTACCGGCAACGTCATCAACTTGTTCGGCATGCCGAACCGCGAAGCGATCGGATTGCAGACCATCGGGCGGATCGTCTCTGCGCTCAAGGCGGGCGGACACCACCAAGTGGTCGCGATGGAAGGCGACAAGGATCTGGTCGACCGCCTCGAGGAGTTCATGCCGCGGGTGGTCAAGGGAGAACGGCCGGGTCTGGTCTTCAACGTCTCGTACGGCGTGCAGGGACAGGCCCGCTACACGCACGTGCCCAGCATCCTGGAGATGGTAGGCATCCCCTATGTCGCATCGGGTCCGCTGGCGCACTCGCTGTGTCTGGACAAGGTCGTGACCAAGATGATCCTGCGGCAGAACGGTCTGCCGACGCCGGACTTCTCCGTGCTCCATACGCCCGACGCCGAGATATCCGGGCTGACCTATCCGCTCATCGTGAAGCCGAAGAACGAATCCGTCTCGTTCGGTCTCAAGGTGGTCCACGACGAGGCGGAGCTGCGCGCGGCGGCCAAGGTGATCTTCGACGAGTTCCGGCAGGCGGTGTTGGTCGAACAGTTCATCGAGGGGCGGGAGATCAACGTCGGGCTGCTCGGCAACGATCCGCCGGATGCGTTTCCGCCCGTGGAGCTGGTCTTCGGCGAGGAGGGCCCGGCGATCTACACATACGAGGACAAAACCGGCAAGAGCGGCCGGTCCATCTCCCATGCCTGCCCGGCGCCGATCGGCGACGCTCTCAGCGGCGAGGCGCAGGAGCTCGCCAGGCGGGCGTTCACCGCCGTCGGGTGCTACGACTGTGCCCGCGTCGACATGCGGCTCGATGCGCAAGGCAAGTTGTACATCCTGGAGATCAACAGCCTGCCGAGCCTCGGCGAGCACGGCTCCTACCTGGTCGGCGCCGAGCATATCGGCCTGGACTTCTCGAGGATCATCAACCGGCTCGTCGACGTGGCGAGCGCTCGGTACTACGGCACGCCCAACCCGCCAACCCTGACTCCCTCCGCGGCCGACCCTGGCGCGCACATCTCCATGTTCATCACCGCGCGCCGCGATCGGATGGAACGGCGTCTCGCCGACTGGGTCAAGCTTCAGAGCCGGACGGCGGATCCGCTCGGCCTGCAGAAGGCGTTCAAGGAGGCCTCGGCGATGTTCGAGGGCCTCGGCCTGCGCGAGGCGCCGGAGCTGTCCGACGAAGGCGTCGTGGCTACGTGGCAGACGAAGGCGGGCCTCAACGACGGCGTTCTGCTGATCGGAAACCTCGACGTGCCGGTCGAGCACCAGTTTCCGGCACAGGCGTTCCGCCGTGATCCCGAGTGGCTGTATGGAGAGGGTATCTGAAGTTGCCCCGGTTTCGTGGACACCTATCCTCTTGGGGGAGAAGGAGTATCCGCGATGCCGAAGACGAGACCACCGTACGCGGCGGAGTTCCGGCAACAGATGGTCGACCTGGTTCGGTCCGGACGTGCGCCGGAGGACCTGGCTCGCGAGTTCGAGCCGTCGTCCCAGGCGATCCGAACCTCGCGCAGCCGGCGAAGCTCTTCACGCTCCTCCGTGCGCAGCCCGTCGCTGCGCTCGCCCGCATCGCGGCCCACCTGCGCGACCTAGGTTCGGATCGCCTGGGACGACGGCTCGAACTCGCGAGCCAGGTCCTCCGGCGCACGTCCGGACCGAACCAGGTCGACCATCTATTGCCGGAACTCCGCCGCGTACGGTGGTCTCGTCTTCGGCATCGCGGATACTTCTTCTCCCCCCCAAGAGGATAGGTGTCCACGAAACCGGGGCAACTTCAGCTGGCGGAGTTTCTGGCCAGCCGCCTGCCGGACAGGGAAACGGCGTGAAGCGGGAGGCGGGCGCGGACGCACCGCGGAAGTCGCCGAGCGCCCCGGCCGCCGACGCTCGCCCGCGCAGAGTGACGGGGGCGAAGCGGCAGGGCGTCGAGACGATCGATACGGACCTGCTGACACTCAGCGACCGCCGCATCCACGAGCCGCAGCGACTGGCCGTGTCGCACGACGGCATGGTGGCGACCGCGCATCACTGCGCCACCGCCGCCGGCGTGGAGATGCTGGGGGCGGGGGGCAATGCGTTCGACGCCGCGGTCGCGGCGGCGTTCGCGCTCGGCGTCTGCGAGCCTGTCGCGTCCGGTCTCGGCGGTCAGACGATGGTGCTCATCCACGACGCGACGGCAGGGCGCACGTTCGCGCTCGACGGCTCGTCGCGCGCGCCGAACCGGGCCACGGCGGACGCGTTCACCGATCTGCGCGCCGAGCGGCGCCGGGGCTACCGCGCCGCGACGGTGCCGAGCACGCCCGCCGTGCTCGACTACGTGCGGGCCACCTACGGAACGCTGCCGCTGGCCGACGTGCTGCAGCCTGCGTACGCCTGGCCACCGACGGGTACGAAGTGAGCCTGCTGCAGCATGCGCTCGCCCGGCGGGAGGCGAAGTTCCTCCGGGCGGGTACGGCTGCGCCCATCTTCCTGCGGGAAGGGAAGCGCCCGTATCGTGCAGGGGAGGTCTTCCGCCAGCCGGCGCTGGGCGCGACGTTGCAGCGGTTGGCGGAGCACGGCATCGCCGATTTCTACCAGGGCGAGATAGCGGCGGCGATCGAGGCGGACATGGCGCGGCACGACGGGTTCCTGCGCCGCGACGACCTGGCGCAGATCCCCATGCCCATCGAGCGCCGGCCGCTGACCGGGCGTTTCGTCGGGCATCGGATCTTCACCATGCCGCCCCCCGGCGCCGGCGCCGCGCTCGTCGAGATGATGAACATCCACCAGCACCTGCCGGAAGGCCGCCGGGGACTCGATACACGGGACGGCGCGGTGCTGCTTGCCGAGACGATCCGCCGCGCCTTCCTCGACCGCGTGGACCGGCCGTTCGACCCGAGCTTCTACTCGCAGGTTACGGAGAAGCGGATGCTGCGGGACGACTACGCGCGCGAGCTGGCGACCGCCATCGGCAAGCGCTATCTCCTCGGTCGCGGCGAGACGACGCACCTGTCGGTGATGGACCGCGCCGGGAACGCCGTCGCGCTGACGCAATCGATAGAGAACGTCTACGGCTCGTGCGCCGCGACGCCCGAGCTCGGCTTTCTCTACAACAACTACATGAACGCGTTCGAGTACACGGACATCTCGCACCCCTACTACATGCGTCCGAACGCGGCGCCGTGGGCCAGCGTGGCGCCGACCATCGTCTTCCGGGGGCGCAGGCCGTGGCTGGTCATCGGCTCGCCGGGCAGCGAGCGCATCGCGCCGTCCATTCTGCAGGTACTGATCCGTCTACTGCACGGCGCCGCGTCTGTTCTGCTCGCTGTCAGGGCGCGTGTCGCTGGAGGCTTCGCGGATGCGGGACGACCTGCCGCGGGCGCTCGAGAGGCGCGGCTTCACCGTCGACATCCGCGAGCCCTTCTCCTACTATCTGGGTTGCGTGCAGCTGGTCGTGCGGGACCGACGAGAGCTGATCGGGGTCGCGGATCCGCGGCGGGACGGTGCGGCGGGCGGTCCGCCCCGCCGGTCGGCCGCGGCGGGGACGGGCTCGTGAGCGGGCCGTTACCGATCCTCGTGTCGGTGCCTCATGCGGGGCTGAGGGTGCCGCCCGAGGTGGCGTCGTCGTGTCTGCTCACCGGGTCGCAGATCGCCGAGGACGGCGACGAGCACGCCGCGACGATCTACGACATCGCTGCCGACGTGCGGCACTACGTCACCACGGAGGTCGCGCGGGCGGTGGTCGATCTGAACCGCGCCGAGGACGACCGCCGGCCCGACGGCGTCGTCAAGACGCATACGTGCTTCAACGTGCCGGTGTGGCGGGAACCGCTCACCGCGGAGGTCGTCCAGACGCTGCTGGCCCGCTACTACCGGCCGTATCATGCCCGGCTCAGCGAGCTGGCCGGACCGGAGGTCCGACTGGCCGTCGACTGCCATACGATGCTCGCGGTCGGGCCGACGATGGGGCCGGGGCCCGGCCTGGAACGGCCGCACGTGTGCCTCAGCAACGCCGATGGTACCTGTCCGCAGGAGTGGATGGACTGGCTGGAGCGGAGCTTCCAGGAGCAGTTCGGCGCTTGCGTGACCGTCAACGAGCCCTTCCGGGGAGGCTTCATCACGCGGTCACATGCCGTGGAGATGCCGTGGGTGCAGTTGGAGCTCTCGCGCGCCCCGTTCGCGAACGACGCCGACAAGCGGCGGCGCGTGCTCGAGGCCCTGCAGACAGCTCTGGAACGCATCGACGCGCGCGACCGGCAGGCGAACTGCGGCGCCTTCGAGTGACAGTGCACCCGAAGGGCCGCAGCCGCCGCACAACGGACCCGTTGCTAGTGGGCCAGAGGGTCCGGCCGCACCTGGAACTTGAAGACCGGCGCCACGCGGTCGGTCCCGCCCTCGGCATGGAACGGGGCGCGGCTACCTGACGTCGTCCAGATCCCCCGCCCCTTCCAGCCGGCATCGGGGTCGTCGATCCGCCCGTCCAGACCCTTGCCGAAGAAGCTTCCGAGCGGGTAGGGCACGCGGAGGTTGTGGAACTCGCCGTCCACGAGCGCCAGCACGCCCTCGGACAGGTTGCCGGTTGCCAGCGGGATGTTCTCGCCGAGCCCCAGCAGGTCAAACCGGTCGGTGAAGTTGTAGTACGCCGACTCGGCGCTCCCGGAATCGACCGCGCCCTTGAAGTTCGGCCCCGGGAACTGGTGCAGCGTCCAGCCTTCGGAGCAATGCCGGCCCGTGGCGGTGGGCCCGTTGAGCGGACCGGCGCACTTCGTGCGGTCGAAGCTCGCGAAGTGACCGCTGGACAGCACCGTCCACACGACGCCGTCGCTGTCGACGTCCATGCCGCGCGGCGAGAACCCCTGCACCGCAGCGCTCGGGTCGTTCCAGGGCACCTCGTAGAACTCCACCAGCGCGGTGTTGACCGGATCGTCGCCCGGCGCGAGCCTCACGAGCCCGCCCGGAAACCCGAGAGTGGAACCCCAGATCGATCCGTCGAGCGGGCTAGGGGCAACGCCGTAGAAGCCGCGCTCGATTCGCGTGTCCTGCGTGGGATCCAGCGGCTCCCCCGGCTCGACGTACTCGTCCCGCCGGCCGTTGCCGTTCGTGTCGAGTACCTGCACCGTCCAGCCCTGCGCCAGCTCCTCGTCGCCAGTCTCGTCGAACACCTTCGTGTCGAACCAGGCGACCACCGGTCCGCTGCCGCAGAACCACAGCTTGTCGTCGTAGGCGAAGTTCAGGTGGTGCGTCCCGAAGCAGGTGTTGACGGTGGTGACCTCCTGCGTCTCGGGGTCGTACATCTGGACCTGACGGTTGCTCCGCTCGATGGGGAAAGCCTGCGCGGACGGGTGGCTCGACCCCGGCTGGCAGAAAGCGGGGGTCTCGGCCGCACGCACCCGGGCGGCGATCCAGACGCGCGCCTGACTGTCCATGGCGAAGCTGTGGGCGACGCTGCGGCTGTGCCAGATGAGCTCCTCGCCCCAGTAGGGCGACGGCATCTTGGGCGGGGTCGCGGCCGAGCTCGGTGTGTCCGGGTCGCGAACCTGCAGCGGCACCACGCTGGCCACGTGCGTGTTCGGGTCGACGACCGGCATGTCGTCCGTGCTGTTCTCCGGGGCGCCGTAGACCGGACCGTTCGCGTTGACCGTCGGGTCGCGCTTGTCGGCGGAGATCAGGTCATGCATGTAGGCCTGCGAATCCGACCAGTCCCAGAGACTCACGACGACGTTGCGCTCCACACCCTCGGGGCGGGGCGGCGGTGTCATCGGGTACTCGCCCGCCTGGATGCGGTCGGTCCAGTCGGCGTACATCGCCAGCGCGCGGTCGCGCCCGACCTGGGCCAACCGCGCGTCCATGTTGGCGCCCGCCTGACCGGACTGCACGCGACGGTCCCAGGCGGCCAGATGTGAGTCGAAGTCGCCGAGCGCATCGGGAATCTCTCGCGTGGCCTTGTTCCCCAGCGCGTGGCACCCGGTGCAGCCGTCCGTGTTGACCACCGAGCGGATCCACTCGCCCTGGCTCTCGATGTCCGGTGAGATGCCGTTCCCGGCTGGCCCCGTGCCGGGGAACTCGTCCGGTCCCGGGACCTCGAGCAGGGCGAACCAGTCCTGCGCCGGGTAGTACTCCGCCGCCGCCGCCGCGTCGGGAGCCATGACCGCCGTGAGATCGAGCTCCGCGCCCGGCCGCGCCTGCACCTTCTCGGAGTCCACCAGCCCGTAGCCGCGCACCCACACGTCGTAGGTGGCCTGCGGCAGATCGGGGAGGAGGTACCGTCCCGCGTCGCCTGTCACGACGATCTTGGCGTGACGGGTGGGCAGATCGCGTGTTTCCGCGATCACCCAGACCCCGGCCTCGGGGCCGTTGGGGCCGGTGACCACGCCGGCGATGTCATCGCCGTCCATCGGGATCGCTCCGCCGGGCGCCTGACCTGCAAGCACCGCGACAAGCGACAGGGTGGCGACTACTGCTCCCGTGATTCCGATCCTGCTCGAAGACAATGTCCTGTGTGCCATGTCTCACCTCTATTCCCTGGCCGATGGACCCGAAACGTGCTGTCGAGCATGTGCGCAGCGGGAAGTCACGTCAAGTGGCCCACGCGCGGTGCTGGATTCCGGCTGCGAAATGCCGGCTAAGAGATGCCGGTGATGGCCCCCGGCGTGGCGCGCGCGTCGCGTCGTCCCCACGCCCCGGCCGCAACCCGGCTCAGGAAGTCCGCGATGAACGCGTTCACGAGGTCGGGCTCTTCCAGGTTCAGCGTGTGACCGGACTTCGGCAGGACGACGAGACCGCTGCGGGGAATGGTGCGCTTCAGCCACAGGCTGGTCTCGAGACAGCCGTCGTCCTCGTCGCCCGCGAGGATCAGCACCGGCGCTTGAACGCCGGAGAGCTCGGCTTCGAGCGAATACAACGACGGGCGCTGTCGCTGCACACCGCCCATCGTGCGCACCGCGCCATCCACGGCGTGCTCCCCCAACTGGCGCACGAACTGCTCCCACCCGCGAGGGTCCTTGTTCCGGAACTGCACCCGCGCCGGACCGGACAGGTACTGTCGAGCGAAAGACTCGATCCCCGACTCTTCAATCAACCGGGCGATGGCCTCGCTCTCCTTGCGGAAGCGCGGCGCCTCCGAGGGATGGGCTCCATAGCCCGTTCCCGCGATCACCAGCGATCGGACCCGCGCGGGGCGCTGCATCGCCAGGTGCAGTCCGGCGAAGCCGCCCATGGAGATCCCGATCACGTCCGCCGCCTCGACCCCGAGTCGATCGAGCACGGCGACGGCGTCATCGACGGCGCGCTGTTGCGAGTACGCGTCGGCAGCGGCCGGCACCTGTGACGGCGGGTAGCCCCGCGCCGCGTAGGTGATGCAACGATGGCTTCGAGAGAACCGCCGAACCTGCGGCTCCCAGCTTCGATGGTCGCCGGCGTACTCGTGAACGAAGAGGATAGCGTCGCCGCGGCCCACGGATTCGGTGTGGAGCTCCACGCCGTCGGAGGTGACGACTGCTTGTACCGACGTCTCATGCATTGCGACGGGCCCTCAGTTCGGCGCCCGGATCGTCAACGCGGGGTTCTGCGTGAAGAAGTTGTGCGGCAACGGCCGATCCGCCTTCACCCACTCGGCCAGCGTGTCCGAGCCGTCGCTCTGCATCGGGAACTCGCCGCCGGCATAGTGCTGGGCCGGGTCGTGGACGGTGTTCCAGATCGTGTGCTCGATATAGGCGTTGCGTCTCATGTGAGGTTGCCCCGATCTCGTGGACAGGTTAAGGCTTTCGGTTCACGTCATGGTGTGTACATCGAGCCTCTTGCGAAACGCGTGATCGGCCGAGTTTTCCCTGCCGGAGGCGGCGGGGCGAGGGACGGTCAGCGGGCGGGATGCAGCATTCGCAGGATGGCAGTGACCGCGCCCGGGAAGCCGGCGACACGGGGGTTCATGGAGCCTGCCTGCCGGTTATGAGGGCAAGCGCACGCGAAGAGAGGTGGCGCATTTCCTTCACGAGCCGTTCCAGTTTACGGTTGTTCTCGATCCACTCCCGGTAGAGGACGAGTTCGTCTTCGGTGAGGTTCAAGCCGACGGTCTTTCCGCGGGCCTTGCGCGTCCAGTAGTGGTAGGGGCCGTGACGGGCGTCCGGGTCGTCGTGGCAGCGACAGGTAGCCCTCCCACACGTTATCCGGCGGGTGTGAACGCCGCCCTGGCCTACGAACCCGAGCGTTTGCAGTTCCGCCTTGAGCGCGTCGTATTGCTCCTCATAGCGGCGTAACGCTGCGCTGTAGGCCATCGATTCGTTGTTTCACATCCTTGATGTTTGCTAATATACAGTAGTAGGCAGGAGTGGTCAATCAAACAAACCATGAACTGCCTGCGTGGTTCCTTCGCCCCCTATTGGCAGTCGATCCAGCGTGCGCTGTTCCCCCAGTTGGAGCCCGTGTTGGGTCCGCTGACCGGGAAACAGCAGCAGTTGGTGCAGACTCTCGAGGTCATCCGTATCGAGCAGTGGATTCCCCGGTGCTTCCGGGTGCCGGGGCGTCCGCGCAAGGACCGCGCGGCACTGGCGCGAGCCTACGTGGCCAAGGCGGTCTACGACATGCCGACGACGCGCGTGCTGTTGGACCGCTTGGTCACCGACGTGGCGCTGCGGCGGATCTGCGGCTGGGAGCGGAAGAGCGAGGTGCCGAGCGAGTCGGTCTTCTCACGCGCCTTCGTCGAGTTCTCCGACACACAGTTGCCCCAGCGCACGCATGCAGCGTTGATCCGCAACACCCACCACGACCGGTTGGTGGGTCAC
The DNA here is from genome assembly GCA_965217045.1 of Vicinamibacterales bacterium. GTDB lineage: Bacteria > Acidobacteriota > Vicinamibacteria > Vicinamibacterales > UBA8438 > JAAXGX01. Next base: position 766,910 of record OZ244229.1, read on the forward strand.
CTCTGCCGCGACTCGACGGCCATCGAGGCCCGCGAGAAGCCGGCCGCGAAGGAAAAGACGCCCCCGCTGCCCAAGCGCAAGCGGGGACGGCCGAAGAAGGGTGAGGAACGGCCGAAGGTCCTCAAGCGCCTCGACCGGCAGGCGGCCATGACCTTGCCGGCGATGCTCGACGACCTGCCGACCGACTGTGACGTGGGCATGAAAAAGGACAGCAAGGGCTACAAGTCGACCTGGGTCGGCTACAAGCTGCACCTCGACGTGGCCGACGGCCAGATTCCGATCAGTTGCCTGCTGACGTCCGCCTCCCTGCACGACAGCCAAGCCGCCATTCCGCTGGCGACCTTGTCGGCCGAGCGAACGACCAATCTGTATGACCTGATGGACGCCGCCTACGACGCGGAACCGATCCGCCAGCACAGCCGCTCACTCGGCCACGTCCCGTTGATTGACACCAACCCCCGCCGCGACAAGGCGCTGGCGGAGGAATTGCGAACCGAAGCCCGGCGCCTGCAGCGTATCGGCTTTCAGCTTCCCGAGCAGGCTCGCTACAACGAGCGTACGGCGGGTGAGCGCGTCAATGGCCGACTCAAGGACGAGTTCGGCGGTCGCCATGTCCGGGTCCGTGGCGCCTCGAAAGTGATGTGCCACTGCATGTTCGGCGTGCTCGCACTCACCGCCGACCAACTCGTGCGCCTCGTGACATAACCAGTGCACCGCCGGCAACGCCCCTCGGCGCCCGACGGGCGTCAGTCACCCACGGGTGTCCCAACGCGCGGTCGAGAACACGTCGAAACATCCGACTTCTACCTCCGGCGTGCCGCCGGTTCTCCCGACAAGATATCCAGTCGGCGATCCAGGGCAATCGTGTTCACCAAGAGAGCTGAGGACTGCGCCCAGCCCCAATCCCCCGGGAGTTTTGTAAGCGGCTCCATCAACATTGATTCCTGTGGGCGGTGTGGATCCCGTGCGCAGCGCGGGATCCAACGGACTTGTGGGCGCCCGTAGGGCGTCCACAGGCCGGGCACCGTCCACAGCGCCGGCCTGATGGAGCCGTTCGAACTCCAGTGGCGACCGGTAGCCGAGCGCGGAGTGACGCCGCCGTGTGTTGTACCACCCCTCGATGAACTCGAACAACGCCGCCCGTGCTTCGGCGTGCGTTGACAGCGTCGTTCGGTCGAGCAGCTCGCACTCCAGGGTCGCGAAGAAGCTCTCGGCCATCGCATTGTCGAAGCAATCGCCGACCGAACCCATCGATAGCACGACGCCCCGTTCCCGGCAGCGAGCGCCGAAGGCCAGCGAGGTGTACTGGCAGCCTTGGTCGGAGTGATGGATGACCGCCTCGGGCCGCCGTTGCGTCACGGCCATCTCCAGCGCCTCGACCACCAGCGCGGTGCGAAGATGCCCCGCCATGGCCCAACCGACGACGCGCCGGCTGAACACGTCGAGGACGATGGCCAGGTACAGGAAGCCGGCCAGGGTCGGGACGTAGGTGATGTCGGCGACCCAGAGCCGGTTCGGCGCGTCCGCCTCGAAGCGCCGCTCGACCCGATCCGGGGCCGGGCGGGCCTGGGCATTCCGGCGTGTCGTGCGAGGGCCGCGGCGCCGGCTCACCCCGGCGACGCCGACGGACCGCATGACCCGGGCGACTCGCTTGCGGCTCACCGCGACACCGCCCTCGGTCAGTTCGGCGTGAATCCGAGGAGCACCATACGTCCCTCGACTCCGGCCGTGAATCGCCTGGACGCGAGCCCGGAGCTCGGCATCGGCCCGTGCCCGAGCCGACGGAGGACGACGACGCCAGGCGTAGTACCCGCTCGGGGAGACACCGAGCACCCGGGCCATCGTGGCGACACGGAAACGAGCCTGATTCGCGCTCATGACCCGGTAGGTCTCCCGGGTCGGGCCTCCCGCGCGAACCAGGCCGTTGCCTTTGCCAATATCTCTCGCTCTTCGCACAGGCGCCGGTTCTCCCGGCGCAGCCGGCGAAGCTCTTCACGCTCCTCCGTGCGCAGCCCGTCGCTGCGCTCGCCCGCATCGCGGCCCGCCTGCGCGACCCAGGTTCGGATCGCCTGGGACGACGGCTCAAACTCGCGAGCCAGGTCCTCCGGCGCACGTCCGGACCGAACCAGGTCGACCATCTGTTGCCGGAACTCCGCCGCGTACGGTGGTCTCGTCTTCGGCATCGCGGATACTCCTTCTCCCCCCAAGAGGATAGGTGTCCACGAAACCGGGGCAACTTCAAGCTTGTGCCGCGTCAGCCGCCCGTCGCCGACGAGTTTGCGCAGGGCGTCCTGGGTGCCGACACCGAGGAGGTTGTCGAGTTCGTCGACGAAGTGTCCGGCCTCGGCGTGGTTGACGAACGCCTCGGCGGTTGCGACGAGAGTGCCGGCCCGGGAGAAGCGGACGCCGGCGAACGCCCACAGGCCGTGTTCGTCGAAGTCGGCGAGCTCGTCGAGGGTGTAGTAGCCGCCGCGATGGGAGTAGCTGGTGTGGGCGTCGAGGTCCTTGAGCTTGCGGAACGCGGTGCGCCTGCTGACTCGGGGGCCGAACGCGGCCATCACGTCGGTCAGGGAGACGACGGTCTGCTTGCGGAGCAGGGCGACGACGGTGTCGGCGGAGAACTGGGTTGGTCTCATTGCGGCATCATTACGGACTTCAGATTTCGTAATGATGCCGTAATTCTGGCCTGATTGCACCTCAGAAACCGACGAGTGTGCTTGTCAGTGGGGAGAACTCGCTGGACAGGGGCGTGCGAGACGGTTGTGCTTCTACTGCGATACTACAGCCACTTCTAGGGAGTTGTTTTTGCGCGGACCCTTAGCCCGGATTATGCGTGAAGGTGTTGTTTTGGGAGAGACACAGGAGCCTCCGTGTGGTACAAACGTAGTGTCCACAAGCGTTTAGCCACAACGGAGACCCCTGCGTGACGCCTCACACGATACCACAGGCTGTTCTGTTCCCGGATCTGTTCGACAAGCCCCTCGTCGCCACGTTCAACCAGGAGCACGCGAGTTCCGACGGCGGCGCCGTCCTGCTCAAGGCGGCCGAGCGCGTGTACGGCTTGGTCAAGGCGTTCGCCCGGTGTCTGGCCGACAAACGCGCACCGGGGAAGATTCGGCACACGCTCGCGGACCTGATCGGCCAGCGGGTCTTCGGCATCGCGTGCGGTCATCCCGATGGCAACGATGCCGACCACTTGGCCGACGACCCCATCCACAAGCTGTTGCTCGGGCGGGACCCGGTGTCCGGCGCGCCCTTGGCGTCGCAACCCACGATCTCGCGATTCGAGAACGGCGCGCGCCGCACCGTGCTCTACCGGATGGGGCGCGAGTTGGCAGCGTGCGTCATCGAGCGTCATCGGCGCCGCCTGCACGGGCGGGCGCGCCGGATCACGATCGATCTGGACCCGACCGACGACCTGACGCATGGCGCCCAGCAGCTCACGTTCTTCAACGGGCACTATGGCGGCTGGTGTTATCTGCCGATGCTGGGGTTTCTGAGCTTCGACCGCGAGGCGGAGCAGTATCTGTGCGCGGCGGTGCTGCGGCTCGGGAAGGCAGTGGCCGCCGACGGGACCCTCGGCCTGCTGTCTCGGTTGCTCCCGCTGTTGCGGGCCGCGTTTCCGCGGGCGCGGTTTCTCGTCCGGCTCGACGGGGGCTTTGCGACCCCGGAGATCTTCGATTTCCTGGATGCGGAGCCCCGGCTCGACTACGTGGTGGCGATGGCGAAGAACGCGGTGTTGCAGCGGCATGCGGAGTCCGCCATGCAGGTGGCCCGCGCGCAGAGCGAGGTCGGTGGCGAGACCGCGCACGTCTATACCGACACCCGCTACGCCGCCCGCACGTGGGACCACGAGCGCCGGGTCGTGACCAAGGCCGAAGTCGTTCGCCTCGGAGACCGCGAGCCGCGGGACAACCCGCGGTTCGTGGTGACGAATCTGCGGCAGACGCCGCGCTTCATCTATGAGAAGGTCTACTGTGCTCGCGGGGACATCGAGAATCGGATCAAGGAACTGCTCGATGGGCTGCAGATCGACCGCACGAGCTGCTGTCTGTTCTCGGCGAACCAGTTGCGCGTCTTCCTGACCGCCGCGGCCTACGTGCTCATGCAGGAACTGCGATTGCGGGCGGCGCGTACTGCGTGTGCCCGCAGCCAGGTGACGTGGCTGCGCGACCGGCTGCTGAAGCTGGGGGTCCACGTCGTCCGCTCGGTCCGCCGCGTGGTTCTGCATCTGCCGCGCTCGACGCCGCACCTCGAGGCGTGGCGGCACATCGCACTCGCGCTGGGCGCGCGCGCCGGATAGCCCACCCGTTGCGCCGCGCCCACCTGCTTCCTGGGCGGCATGGGCCGCTCCCCGGCGGGGCTGTCGCTGCCCAACCCTCGCGTCCGTCATGCCCCCCCCGGTCGGCTGCTCAACCCCGGCTCCGCTTGCAGGCGACGATGTCCGAGACCCATTCCTGCGCCGATCACGCCCTTTGGCGGTCGAATCTGGACCTTCATGAATAATGCAGGTTAGTTGGTGGTATAACGGCGGCACGGTCGGCCACGCGGTCTGCGGGCGCCCTCTGACGGCGCCGGGGAGTTGCGAGCATGTCGAAGGGAACTCGCGTCGGCGTCGCGGCGGCAGGGATCCGGGTGGCGGCCGTCGTACTGATCGTGATGGGCGGCTCCTTTGGCGAACCGGGTGTCCGGCCGGGGAGCGTCGCGGCGGCGGCGCAGGCCCCGGGCGCGGACGGGGGATTCACGGCGGAGCAGGCCGCGGCCGGATGGACGGTGTATGCCCGGCAGTGCGGGGAGTGCCATGGAGAGGCGCTGGACGGGGCGGAAGCGCCGGCCCTGAGCGGGGTGGACTTTCTGAACGGCTGGGCCGGCCAGACCACGGACGACCTGTTCGCGTACGTGCGGGAGGCGATGCCGCCCGGTCTCGGCGGATCGCTCGGCGATCAGGTCTACCTGAACTTGGTCGCGTACATCCTGGACGCGAACGGCGCCCGGCCCGGAGACGCGCTGCTGACGGCCGACGCGGCGGTTGTGATCGGCGGCGCGGCGGACATCGCCGAGGCGCGGCGTGCGGCGGAGCAAGGCGAGCTGCCCCGGCGGCGACCGTCGCGGTTCGTCAACCGGGAGGTGCCGCACGAGCTGACCCCGGTGACCGAGGCGCTGCTCGCGGACCCGCCGCCCGGCGACTGGCTGAGCTGGCGGCGGACGCGCGACAGCCACGGCTACAGTCCGCTCGATCAGGTGACGCGCGACAATGTCGGCCAACTGCAGCTCGCCTGGGTGCTGTCGATCCGGGAGGGGAACCACCAGACCACGCCGCTGGTGCATGACGGCGTGATGTTCCTGGCCAGCCCGGGGAACGTGGTGCAGGCGATCGATGCGCTCAGCGGCGAGGTCATCTGGCAGTACCGCTCGCCGCTGCCGGAAGATGCGCCGCAACGGGCAGCGACCCGCACGCTGGCGCTCTACGGCGACAAGGTCTACCTAGCTACCCACGACGCGGCGCTAGTCGCGCTCGACGCGCGGACCGGCGCCGAGGTGTGGCGTGCCGTGAAGGCGGACTACACGCAGGGGTTCCGCCAGAATTCCGGGCCGGTCGTTGCCAACGGCGTCGTCGTCACCGGCATGAACGGCTGCAACCGTTACAAGGAGCAGACCTGCTTCATCACCGGGCACGACCCGGACTCCGGCGAGGAGCTGTGGCGGACGTCCACGATCGCGCTGCCGGGCGACCCGAACGACGCGTCGTGGGGCGACACGCCGCCGTATCTGCGGGCGGGCGGCGACTCGTGGATCCCGGGCAGCTACGACCCGGACCTCGGTCTTTTCTACATCGGCACGGCGCAGGCGAAGCCGTGGGTGGCGGCCAGCCGCGGCATGACGACGCGGCAGGACGCGCTGTACACCAACTCGACCCTGGCGCTGAACCCGAGCACCGGGCAGGTGGAGTGGTACTTCCAGCACGCGCCGGGCGAGACGCTCGACCTCGACATCGTCTACGAACGCGTCCTGGTCGATGCCGACGACGCGAAGTGGCTGTTCACGATCGGCAAGGACGGCATTCTCTGGAAGCTGGACCGGCGTACCGGGGCGTTCGTCGACCTGCGCGAGACGGTCTACCAGGACGTCTTCGAGTCGATAGACCGGACCACCGGCGAGCTGACCTACCGGCAGGACATCCGCGACGCCGACATCGGCGACCGCGTGCCGGCCTGTCCCAGTCTGCTCGGTGGGCACAATTGGCAGGCGTCGGCGTATCACCCTGGCGCCGGCGCGCTCGTGATTCCGCTCCACCAGGCGTGCATGTACTTGACCGGGCGCGAGGTGGAGTTCGTCGAGGGGGGCGGCGGTGTGGCGGGCCGCTCCGAATTCCGCGAGATGCCGGGCAGCGACGGCAACATGGGCAAGCTGGCCGCCTACGACGTCCGGACGCTGGAGGAGCTGTGGAGCCGCGAGCAGCGCGCCCCCTTCCTGACGTCGACGCTCACGACGGCCGGCGGCCTCGTCTTCGCGGGCGATGCCGACCGCTACTACCGAGCGTTCGACATCCGGACGGGGGAGGTCCTCTGGGAGACCCGCCTCGGTGCCGCGGCGCACGGCTATCCCATCACCTACCAGGCGGGCGGACGGCAGTTCCTCGCCGTCCCGGCCTCGCTGGGGGGGCCGTTCCGGGGCCTCACCGCGCAGCTCGGCCCGGAGATTTTCCAGCCGGAGGGGGGGAACGCGCTCTACGTCTTCGCGCTGTCGGGTGACGAGTAGGCGCCAGACGCCATGGCGACGCGCGACGCGGAGCGTTCGGATGGCATCGTCCGGTCGGGATGCAGTCTATCGCCGCAGGTACCGGAGAGCCGCCCGCGCCCCGTCGATGGCGGCACTCATGATTCCGCCCGCGTAGCCGGCTCCTTCGCCGACGGGGTACAGGTTGTCGAAGTCGTCGGCCAGGTAGGTGTCACGACCCCGGGGCAGGCGGATCGGACCCGAACTGCGCGACTCCAGTCCGACCAGCAGGCCCGCCGCGGAACTGAAGCCGGGAATCCGGCGCTCGTACTCTCGCAGGGCGCGCGCGATGGCGTCGCGGGCCACGGGCGGCAACAACGTGTCGATACGGCCTGCGCACGTTCCGAAGGTATATGTCGAGTGCCGGGGCCGCGCCGTGGAACGTTCCGCGAGAAAGTCGTCGGCGCCTTGCGCGGGCGCGGTGTAATCGCCGCCACCGGCGGCGAAGAAGCGCCGCTCCAGCGTCTCCTGAAACTCCACGCCTGCGAGCGGGCCCGATCCGTATTCTTGCGGTCCGAAGGTGGTGACCAGCGCGGCGCTGGCCCACGGCGACGAGTGTCTCGAGTTGCTCATGCCATTGGTGCACAAGAGGCCGGGCACGTTGGTGCTGGCGACGATGGTGCCGCCCGGGCACATGCAGAACGAGTAGCCGGACGGCACGCCATCGCCCGCCTTGCACACCAGGTTGTAGTACGCGGGACCCAGCGCGGCCGCGTCGGGTCCGTCGCCGTAGCGACCCCGATCGATGAGCGGCTGGGGGTGCTCGATCCGCACGCCGAGCTGAAACGGTTTTGCCGCGACCCGCACGCCTTGGTCGTGAAGCCGACGCACACTGTCCCGCGCGCTGTGGCCGAGCGCCAGGAACACCGCGTCGCAGGGCAACTCGCCGGCGGACGTGCGAACCGCCGACACCCGCCGCGATGGTCCCGATCCCAGGACGAGGCCGTCGAGCCGCGTGTTCCAGTGGAACCGCACGCCGAGCGATTCCATCCGCCCTCGCAGCACCGGCAGAATTCGGTGGAGACGGTCGGTGCCGATGTGTGCCCGTGCATCGTAGAGGATGTCGGGCGTGGCACCGCACGCAACCAGTTCCTCCAGGCACGGGACTTCGAGAGGATCGTCAACCCGCGTGTACAGCTTGCCGTCGGAGTAGGTTCCGGCTCCCCCTTCGCCGAACAACACGTTCGACTCGGGGTTCGGCACGCGGGTCTGGTGGAAACGAACGACGTCGGCGCCCCGTTGCTTCAACGCCGCGCCGCGATCGATGAGGTCGACCTCGACGCCGTTCGTCCCGAGTACCAGCGCGGCATACAGACCGGCGGGACCGCCTCCGACGACCACGACGCGAACCCTCCGACGTTCCGCGTCCAGCGCGGCAACCTCGAAGCTGCCGGCCGGTGGAGCCTCGACCACTCTGCCCGAGCGGACCGCCGAGGCGAACAGGGGGCCGAGGTCCGTCGTGTCGAGCACGAGGTCCGCATGCACGATGAACCGCAAACGACGTGTCTTGCCGCGACGGCGAGCATCGACCGACCGGTGGGCGATACGCATGCCACGCACCCGGTCCGGGTCGATGCCGGCGGTCGAGGCCGCGCGGTCGCGCAGCACGCTCTCCGGTTCGTCAATGCGCATCTCGATGTTCAGCACCCGCCACGTGGGGGCGGGCCCGGTCATGCGGCACCGCTTGGTCGGTCGAGACACACTGGTCTGACACTTCATACGCTGGCGGCCTCAGTGGACGGGTCAAATTCGGCCATTTGTGGACACCGCAAACCCGGCCATTTTCCGGCGTCCCGAGACGGGAGTTTAGTTTTACTTCACGGGGTCCTGTGTCCGCAAGGTTGCGTGGACCCTGGTGCGCCAGCTGCTGCTTGTGGCGCCGGGCGCAACTCGAGCAGATCCGCATCACGACGCAGCCGCCCGGCGGCCGCAATCCTGCAGCATGTTTCGCCGCAGCAGGCGTGTCGGTGTATCTTTGGTACCCGAGTCCCATGGGTTGGTTTCGTCAACAAAAGATTCGTCGTGGAGGTCATCATGAAGCGTCTGGTTCTCATCGTCCTCTCATTGAGCGCACTGGCGTTCTCGTCCACCGTGTATGCGCAGACCGACGCGGAGCTCATCGAACAGGCGCTGACCGCGGCGCCGCGGCGTGGCCGTGACGACGCAAGCGTCGTCAAGTGGGCCGCCGACCACACCTACACGACGATCAAGGAAGGCACGAACAAGATCGTCTGCTACAGCCGGGCGGACGAGCGCGACCGACCGCCGTTCGCCGTGCAGTGCACGAGTCTTGCGAACCTCGAGAGAGTCGCGCAGAACCGGCGGTTTCATGCGGAGAGTACCGACGCGGCGGGGGAGCGGGCGTTGGTGGCCGCTGCCGCCCAGAACGGCACGCGCGTCGAGGCGGAGTATGGCTCGTGGTTCAGGTCGAGCAATGGCCCGGACCAAGCGAGTGCTGGGCTTCACATGACGATCGCGATGCCCGGCGCAACGATGGCGTCCGCGGGCTTCCCGGAGACCCGTGACCAGGGTGGCGCGTACATCATGGCGGCGGGCACCAGCGAGGCCCACCTGATGGTCCCGTAAGGGTTCCAACGTCATCCTCGGTGGCACCTCCCTCGGTCGGTCGGTACCAGAACGACGCCCCTCTCGCTCGGCGGTCGTTCACGGGAGCTATCGCACCATGACATGGAAAGCGTGTGTTGCGGCGTTCGTCGCGGTGGCCGTTGTCGGTCTCGCCGGTGTCGCCCGTGGGGCGGAGGCCGTCTACCACCATGTGCATCTCTCGGCGGACAATCCTGAGGAGGCGGCGCAGTGGTACATCAGGCACATGGGGTGCGAAGCTGTGCGCGATCGCACCGATCGCTGCGGGTTCGGCCCCATGTATCTTGCCTTCCGCCCAGGTCCCGCGGAGGGTGGGAGTGACGGCAGCGCCGTCAATCACATCGGTTTGTCGTTTGCCGATCTCGCCGCCAAGATGAAGGAGCTCGAAGCGGCAGGGGTCACGATCGTGACCCCGCTGCGCGAGGCGCCGGGGTTGTTCAAGCTGGCCTTTCTCGAAGATCCGTGGGGGACACGGATCGAGGTCGTTGAAGATCCCGTCTCTCTCGGCTTCCACCATGTCCATTTGCGCTCCGCGGACCCTGAAGCGACTCTGACGTGGTACCACACTCTCTTGGGTGGACAGCGCGCAACGCTCAAGGGGCGACTGGATGGCCTGCTTTACGGAAAGGCCTGGCTACTGGCCACGCGCCAGACTGAGGGGCAGGTTGCACCGAGCGCGGGCCGTGCGATCGATCATCTCGCCTTCGCCGTCGCGGATCTCGAGAAGGCCGCGGCGGACATTCGGGAGCAAGGGGTCCAGTTCGCGCGAGAACCGTGGGTCCTGGAGAATGGCCCCTTCGCCAAGGCGTCGACGCTCATGAGTCCGGACGGTGTCAGGGTCGAAGTCGTCGAGCCGTTCAAGCCATAGGACAGCCGAGGTGGCGAAGGCATGGCCACCGAAAGCCGCGGTGCCTGGACGTGGGGCACCGGCACCGGCACCGGCGGACCGGTGCCGATCATGCCTTCACCACGAGCGGCGCTGCCGTCATGCTGTAGCCGGCGAGGTGGTCGGCAACCTTGCGGTCCCAGAGCTCGGCACCGGTGGCGGCGTTGAGCGTGTCACCTCGTTCACCACGCCGATCCCGTCGCATCGGCGCACGTCGGCCGAGCCGCTTCTCGATTCCCTGTGGCGACGGCGGGGCGCGCGTCCCGCCGTCGCCAGGCGCCGCTCCAGACCGGGCGCCAGGGCCCGCGACACCACCTCCGTCAGTCGTTGGTCATCTCCTTTGGCCAGCCGTCATCGATGGGCTTGGACGGATCGGCCGTGATCTTCAAGTCGGCGCAGTGATGATAGGAATAGCCGCCTGGCTGGTTGTACACGTGATCGGCCATGAATTGGATGACCTGCAGCGTGCACTTCTCGCAGTTGATGTTCGGGATCGGGATGTCGGCCTCCCAAGGAGCCATCGGGGTCTCGGGTCGAAACGAGGCGCCCTGGCCCTCTTCGGGATAGTGCCTGAACAGGCCGTCGGCGAGGACCGGGAGCTGCGGCGGGCTTTGAATCGCGCCCCAAACCGAATAGATGCCCCTGTCCGTGTACTTCTCGAACGTGAGGGGATCCGGTGGCAGCTCGTTGCGTGAGTTCACCGAGAGCGCGACGCGGTAGTGACCCGAGTGGAAGATCGTCTCCTGGATCTTCAAGTGCAGCTCGGACCCGCCGGTGACCTCGGTGACGACGCCGCTCAGAATGTCGTCGTTGTCGCCGTTCGGGTTGCCACCGCACGGTCCGACCTTCTGAGGGTTGCCGAGGTCGTTCATGGCGATCCAGGGCGTCGGTTCCAGCAGCTGGAAGTGCGCTTGTGTACCGAACGGCAGCATGATCAGTACGACAGCAAAGGCGAACAGGACAGGCAGAAGGCGCTTCATGATGTGGTCCCTCCTCGCTGGACCCGGTGAGCCGATGGATGGCGGCCTATGGCAGCGCGCCGACACGGAGGTGGCACGCGCAAGTGCCCCGTATTGTAGCCGCGTTCGCCAACTGCCGACAGCCGGGCGTTGCGTTTTGCGGCACTCGGGTGCCCGTCTCCGCGCTGTTCGAGAATCTGCGGGACGGCGCCACGATCGACCACGAGCACGCTCGTTTGGGATGCGCTGCGCAAGATCGCCTGTTTCGTCATTGGCGACCGCGACTGGGGGGATCTTCAAGAGCCAGGTCGCCAACTCCGACCACTACGAATCCTCCACATCCAGCGCTGCACAGTGTGGCCGGATCTGGGCCACGGCCTTCCGCGAACGCTCGCTCCTCGGCACGCGCCCCCGCGAGCAACGCCGGCATACCGTAGTTCCCCTCGTGACACCGAGGCTCCGTGTAGAGCCGGTTCGCCTCGTTGCTTTGCCGGCTCAGCTCCACTGCCATCGTCCACGGTCGTGTCCACGTCGTCGGATCGTCGAGCGTCGCGACATACTCCATCGTTTCGGCGTCAAGGCGAGTCCAACGTTCGACGAGATGCAAGTTCTCCCGCGACCCGTTGAAATCAGTCTTTGCGCTGAAGTTCGTGACATCGACGACCAGAGTGTTCCCATCCCACCTGCCGCGGGAGTCCCCCCACCACTGGCGCACGTGTGAGGGCAGATGCGGACGTTCGGTCACGGGGATGACGCGCTGCCACCCTTGTCCCTGGCCCACGTCGTAGAAAATCGAAACCGAGCCTGGTGACTGCACGATCCGAAAGTACCCTCCCAACGCAGGAAGGCTGCCCGACATGCAGCGCTCCGACAGGCCTCGGTCCTCCGGACCGTCGGAGCGATTGAAGGAACCACCCGAGTCCGCGCCTGTGGCCGGGTAGTACGGGGGCGGCTCTGCTCTCCTCGGTGACGGCGGCCCGTACTGTCCGCCCTCGCAGGGGGCCAGGTTGTTCCGGCAGACATCTGTAGCCTGCAAGAGGGCAAGCTGATACTCGCGGATGGCGTCCCTCCGCTGCTGCGCCTCGGGCGTGAGGGGAGGAATCCTCCCGTCCGGCGGGTCCACGATCAGTGACGTTCGTCGTCCGGTAGGTCTGTGGCTGATGAAAATCGCCGTGCTGTAGGCACCGCCGACATCCTGCTCGCTCCCTCGCTCATGCGCTCGAAGGTCCTGAGCAATGGCGCTCGTTCGCAGCCTATCCAGCTCGGCCCGTTCCTCATCCGTAAAGAACGCCTTGTCGGCGTACCGGGCCGGTCGCTGTAAGGGAATCTGGGACTCGTTGGTCCAGATGCCCTGCAGGTCCGGCTCGCCCCACGGGGTCAAGGCCGCCTCTGCCTGGGCCGAAGCCGTTTGGCCTGCGACCGGGACCGAGGCCAGCTTCAAGAGCACGGCCACGGCGATGGTGACCGTCACCACACCAATTAACTCGAACGCTCGTTGGCTCATCTCACACCCCCACGATTTCAAACAGCCGTAGCATGTCCATTTTGGACCACATCAGAATCAGGTCACTTATACACCCAGTGCCGCTGGTCGTCGAAGATGAACACGTCGCGCGGGACGCTGGGGTGCGCGAACGCGGCCGGCTCGCACATTTCGATCGGGCTCACGTCGAACACACGGCCGAGCCCTCGTTCATGGCGAGAAGCGCGGCCGCCATGCCGCCGGGGCGCACGAGGAACTGCTGGCGCGACACGCCGACCAAGCGCCTCAAGGTGTTTCTCGGCCGGCCGCTGGGCGAGCTGGACCGGCGGGTGGTCTGCATCGACGGCAAGGTCTTCCGGGACCACTGCCTGGTGATTTCGGAGCCGCAGGCCGTCATTCGCCGCCGCCGAGCGCATCATCCAGCTTGTCGAGGATGTGGAGGCCGTCGTCTATGGATCCGCGCGCGAGCGCTCGGAACCGCGTCTCCGCGTCATGCTGCGTGACGGCAATGGTGCACAGCTCTTCCATGAGCTTGTTGAGGCTCATGGCGCGTTGTCGCGCGAGCGCCTTCATCCGTGCGTGCGTGTCGTCGGGGAGACGGATGGTCAGTGTGGACATGGCTCAGTGCTCGGCTATCAGCGCTCCGGGCGTCACGATGCGCAACGCCGGGAAGCGCAACTCGGTTCGTTCGAAATCCCGCGTGTTGTGGGTGACGATGGCCTCCGCGTTCCCGGCGACCGCCAGTTCGACGAGATGATTGTGGGCCTCATCGGGCAGGTTCGGTCGCCACAGGTAGTACACGCGCACCCACGTGCAGCGGCTGATGAGCGCCGCCAACAGCGCGTCGCGTTCCCGGTCGGAGATCGGTGAGCGGAGGAACAGGTCCGACCGCGCCAGCACCGACTCGTACTCCGCGAACAGGGCCCGACCCATCACCGGCTCGTATCGACCCAACAGGCAGCGACGCAGAACCTCTCGGCTGGCGCCGCTCGCGCTCGAAGTGGCCGCGACGAAGACGTTCGTGTCCACAACGATCCGCAAGAGTTAATGATAGTGCATGTGCTGTCATAAGCCGAGTTGGCGAGAATTGCATCCAGCGTCGGCTGCGGCGCAGGACGGGCCGCCGGCCACTGATGTCACGTCGGCCGAGATTCAGAGGTTCACCAACGCGCTCCCGCGGGATCGGGTCAGCGACCGGTTCCGTCCGCAGGACTTTCCCGGCGGCGCAATCTGGGGCGTGTCGAGGCGGATCACCAAGGGGACGTCGTGATCATTCCGGGGCACACGCCCCACTGGTGGAGCGAGCTCGAGACCGACACCGAGTACCTCATTTTCCGGCCCGACCCCGACAACCGGCTGCCGCTTCGATAGGCCGTTGCGACGCCGCCGTCCGTCGCCTCGCGGCAGGCGGGCGGAGGTCCCGAGGAGTAGACAGGTGAGCATGCCGTCGAGTGAGCGAGCTGACGCTACCGCGTGACCTACTGCTGCCCCCGGGTGTCGTGGTCGCACGCCTCACACCGGCTGTTGACCGGATGGGCGAACTACTTCATCCTGGGGCAGGTCAGTCCGGCCTACGCGATGATCGACTGGCACGCCACCCGGCGGCTGCGCCAGTGGCTCTGCCGTAGACACAAGATGCGAACCGGGAAGGCAGTGCGCTTCCCGGCCAACCGGCTCTGGTTGGACTACGGGCTCACGCGCCTTGCGCCGCGCACGGCGAGTTTTCCGTGGGCGAAGGCATGATCTCGTCCGAGAGCCGGATGCGGAAAACCTGCACGTCCGGTTTGGTGAGCGGCGACTGGAAACGGAGTCACGGCGAGGGCGTGGAATCTCCGCCACATCGCGAACGCCGCCTGCTGGCCCTCGATGCCGGAGGGGGCGTGGCTGGACGCAAGCGGAGGTTCTTGGTCGTTTCCATGTCTAGATGGACGGTTACCTACTGTTGTTCGTGCTCATACTCATCGCGGCTGCATTTTGGATGATGTCAGGGTACAATCATCTCCAGTATTTGGTTACCGGGTGATCCGCCAATGAATACGGGCCGAGAGTGGGCTTGAGGCGAGGAGGTTACAGCGTCACAAGAAGGTTGCCTGGAGTGAGAGCGTGTTCACGCGGGTTGCCTCCACGTTGCGATGCCGCGGGAGACCGGAGGCCGTCGCACGGGAGCGCACAGGCGTCGGCGTTTCGGCGCAGTCCGGTGGCGACCGAGCGCAGTGCGGTCGGGGACTCTCCCCCCTGCGGCGGCGCGCCGCCGGGACCGGTCACGCGTCGCAGCCGTGATTCGGACGGTGCCCGCCTACGGGGGCGGCGGCGGAAGGCCGAGGAGCTCGGGGACGACGGGTTCGGCGGCGCGCAACATCGCGGCGATCAGGGGAGGCAGGTCGAGGTCGCGTTGGCGGGCGGTGCGCACGACGCTGGCGAGGACCTGCTGGGTGTCGGCGCCGTGGCGGGTGCGGTTGCCGCCGCACACCTTGCGGATGACCACAGCGGGCCGGATGGCCTGTTCGGCGCGCCAGTTGGTGGCGTCGAGCGAGGGGTCCCACAAGAAGAGGAACACGGCCGGGAATTCGGTGGCCAGGTGCCCCGCGAAGCGCTCGGCGTCGTCGAGCGGCGGCGGTGCGTCGACCAGCCGACCGAGCCGGGCGGTGAGTCGGCCGCGGGCCGTTGCCATCCCGTGCTCGCTCAGCGCTCCCGCGTTGCAGCGGTCCCGCAGGTCGAGGCCGGCCCGCAGAACCGCCTGCACCTCGCCGGCCCAGGGACTGTCAGGATAGTCCTCCCGGAGCTGCTTGCAGCGTTGCAGAAGGTGGTTCAGACAGGTTTGGTGCAGTCCGTCGAAGCAGCGATACGGTGCCCACCCGTCGCGCACGAGCACGCCGACGTAGTCGGTCCCCAGCACCGTGGCGGCATCGTTGAACCCCCGGCCGGGGCAGATGGCGTAGACCGTCGTGTCCGGGGTGACGAACGTCCACAGCCAGTGGCGCACGCCGCCGACGCGCCAGCCGGTCTCGTCCGGCGTGACCACGGGCGCATTGCGAACCTGCTCGCACAGCTCCGCGTAGGCCGGCGCGGCGGCGCGGGCCGCCCGGTGCAGCACGTGGGCGAGGCCGCCCGGCGTGACCTGCAGCCCGAACGTGGTCCGCAGCAGGTGGGCCACCTTCGCCAGCGGCACCCCCATCTCCGTGTGCAGCTCCACGACCAGCGCGACCACCCCGGGACCGAGCTGCACCCCCGCCGCGCCCAGCGCGTCGGAGGTCTGCAGCACGTGGCGGCCCTGCACCCGCCGCTGACACTGCGAACAGTGGCCGACCTCGATGTCGAAGCGCCGCACGACCGGCCGTACCACGGGCAGTTCTTCCTGATACTGCGACGCCACGCGGGTACCTTCGACCGCGCCGCCGCAATCCGGGCACGTCGTGGGAACCGGCGCCGCGTGGGTCTCGTCAACCCGCGCCGGCCGCGGGCGGCAGCCCTGCCGGCCGTACTCCGCCCCAGGCCGCCGTCCGGGACGCCTGCCGCGCCCTTGCGGCCGGTCCTTGGCGAACGGCGCCGCCTGCCGGCGACCCGCCCGGCGTGCCTCGGCCAACTGCTGTTTCAGGCGCTCGATCTCCCGCTTCTGACGCTCGTCCTGGCGTCGCAAGCCGTCGATCTGGCGCTTCTGGCGGTCGTTCTCCCGCTCGCGCCGCGACAGCTCTTCCCGGAGCCGCTCTACCTCGTCGCGCAGCCGTCCTATCCGTTCGTCGCCGGACAGCCCGTACTCGTTGACCACACAAGACTTATGCCATATTCGCGCAAAAAGTACAATCCAAATAAATGGATCTTGCGTGGCCACCCGCTAAACAAAGACCCTCTCCAGGCTCTGTCCCAACGCATCGGGGAGAGGCGGAGCAACGTCGAGAACTCGCTGACCACCCGGTCAGACCTCGTCACCCAACTATTCGAGATCGCCAAAGAGAACGGCGTCCACGAGGCCCAGATCCACACCGCCGTGGCACAGCTTGAGACACACCCGGGCGGCCTAGCCAGCGCCGGAATAGAGGGTCTGCTGAACGTCATGACCCCGATCAACCGCGCGTACCCGGACCTGAAGGCCAGCGACGGATACACGGAGGTGATGACACAGTTGCAGCAGGTCGAGGCCACGATCGCCCTGTTCCAGGCCGCCAGCGGCGAGAAGATACGCGAGGCTATCTTCAACGTCTCGAGAGCGATCGCCGACAAGTCGACCGAGATGGGCGGGGCCCTGATCGACGAGTCGCGCCAGATCAGCGCGAGGACCGCCAAAACGGTGATGGCGCGACGGGCGGAAGAAGCTGGGCCAACGCACGGGCGCCGACGAAGCCGAGACAGCCGACGAGAACCACGAGAGGGACACCACTGGAAAGTTCGGCGATACGGAATGACCGGCTCGCGGAATGGAGAACAACGAAACACACCCGGAACTGCCCGTCGCCACGTACGACGAAGGACACAGCAAAGGCGATCAAAGCCGGGAGGTTGGCGAGATGACAGACAGGGAACCGGTGGCGATCAAGCTGGAGTTGTTCCAACAGGCAGGCGTGATTTTCGTGTGGCCGCAGAACATCGAGAGCATCACTGCCGGAATGATTGGCCGCGATGAGGGTTGCGAGATTCAGATGGTGAGCGGGACTAAGCACCTGGTGAAAGGGGCAGCCGAGACCGTGGCGGCGCGAATCAACGACGCGCTAAAGGGGATCAATCTCAACGACTAGTGTCCCGTGCGGGACGTTTCTCGATGAAGCGGCGGATGG
Source organism: Vicinamibacterales bacterium (assembly GCA_965217045.1). Classification (GTDB taxonomy): domain Bacteria; phylum Acidobacteriota; class Vicinamibacteria; order Vicinamibacterales; family UBA8438; genus JAAXGX01. Next base: position 784,388 of record OZ244229.1, read on the forward strand.
CTTCTCGCAGTTCGGTCACACTGGTGAAGATGCCACGCCGCAGGGTGCGCCGCTCCAACTGGCCGAAGCAAGTCTCGACCGCATTGAGCCACGAGGCACTGGTCGGCGTGAAGTGCAGGTGAAAGCGGGGATGGGCTGCCAGGAAGTCCCAAAGCAGTCTACGGCCGGGTTTTCCGGTGCAGAGCGGAATCTGCTCCACAGGTGTAGAGGAAGCATGAGCCGAAACGTCTTGCTGTCGGTGATGTTGGTCGCGGCGACGGGCCTGTTGGGCGGGTGCGACTCGCTCGATGTTCTCAACCCCTTCTCGCCCGATAAGATGGACCTGCAGCCGTTGTTCGCGGAACCGGTTCCGAACCAGACCTGGACGGTCGGCACCGCCGTCCACCTGTCGCTGCCGGCTGCGAGCGAGGGAAACCCGCCGCTGACCTACGGCCTCTCGCCGGAGCTCCCCGCCGGACTCACGTTCGATGCCAGCGCGCGGACCATCACCGGCACGCCGACCGCCGTTCTGCCGATGACCGGCTACATCTATACCGTCACCGACGACGACGACGATACCGCGTCGATCCAGTTCCAGGTCCGCGTGGTCGCGGCATCCACCGGAGCCTGACCTAAACCTTATGGGATGGCTGGTTGTGGCTGCTTGAGCCGCAGCGGGCCAGGCGGGTTACCCGGAGGGCCGGAGCGGAGGACGGCGTGAGCCGTGGACGCGCCTGGGCGGTGGAGGCTATCCGGGCTGTTTTTCGTGTGGCGGTTGCTACCAGGCCCGAAGGGCTGACGCAGCGGTTGCACCAAGCGGCCCGCGAAATCGACCAGGCCGAACGGCACGTCCAGGGCAGCCCGGTCGAGCAGTTCGTGCTGTTGGGGGCCGGATACGACACCCGAGCCTACGGCCCTCTCATGCCGGATGGAGTGGCCTGCTTCGAGCTTGGACCACCCCCGGGTCCAGGAGCTGAAGCGGTCCAACCTGGGCGAGGCGGGTATTGACGCGTCGCGCGTCACGTTCGTCTCAGTGGACTTCGGCCGGGACGACGCGTTCGAGAAGCTGGCCGCGAGCGGCTACAACCCGGGCCGGAAGACGGCGTTTCTCTGGGAGGGGGTGACGCTCTACCTGGGCGAGGACGACGTGCGGAAGACGCTACGGGGTGTGCGGGAGCATTCCGCACCGGGTAGCGTGCTGACGGCGGATCTCTACGGGGAGCGGTTTATAAGGATGGGCGGCGGGAAGCTCACGAAGAAAACGCTCGAGTACACGAGCGAAGGGTTGAGCTTCGGCCTCCCCTTCGACACGGACTGGGAACAGACCCTGCGGGGTTTTCTCGTCGGCGAGAACCCAACCTTGGGCGAGTCGTACTTCATGGGCAGAACGCACCCCAAGGGACCGTTCATAGTCGTGGCCAAACTCATCGTGTAGCTGCCGACCGCGCTGGCGGGGTGGGGGCGTGTTCGACGCGGCGGCTCGCGTGCTCGGCAGCGGCGTCCGGCGGTTCAATCTGGGGCTCTCGATGGCTGAATGACCTCGGAGGGGAGGAGCCGCGAGGCTCCCCCCTATCCCGATTACGCTCCGGCCCTTTGGGTGACAACCGCGGCCGACCGTGCGAGAAGCCCTTGCGGTCCAGCGCGGGAAAAAGTGAACGGGGTGTTCCACCCACCAAGATTGGCGGCACGTGCCCGGCCGCCTGGAGCCAGAGGCAGGCGACCGAGGCACGGCACGCATCAGCGGGACACCCAAGTCCCTGAATTCAGGTCCCTACTTGCTCGATCCGGCCGCCTGCCGCTCGGCCGCGCGGGCCCCCGCCAGGATGTTCTCCAGCCCGTAGTTCCCCTCGTGGCACGCGTACTCGTATATCTCTCCCCCGAGCGGCACCATCGGAATCTCGGCGGTCCACGGGCTCGCGTACGTCGCGGGGTCGGTGACCGTGAAGCTGTAGTCGATGCGGTCGGCGTCGACCCGCGTGAACCGCTCGACCACGCGCGCCTGCTCGCTGCCCGCATGCACCAAGTAGCGCACCCGCTGATCGCCCCGCGGGGTCAGGTTGATCGTCTCGACCACCAGCGTGTCGCCCTCCCAGCGGGCCCGCGAATCGCCCATCCACTGCCCGATCTGCGGCGGCAGGTGGGCGCGTCCGTCCAGCGGGATGATCCGCGCGTCGTGAATCATCTCCACCAGGATCACGACGTAGTCGGGCGTCTGCAGGATCTGGTAGTTGTGGTTGTAGAAGCCGGGGATCATGGCGCCGGGCATCCCGCGCGTGATGCACCGGTCGTAGAGGTTCAGGTCGTGCCACGTGTCGAACCGCGTGCCGTCCCGCGACGCCGAGAACGCCGCGTCGCTTTCCCGCACCCGTTCCGTCCTCGCCGGGTACCTCCCGTCGGGCGGGTCGACGATGAGCGACGTCTGATTGTTCCGCACGCCGCGGTCGAGCCAGAAGCTGTTGTAGCCGCCGGTCTGGCCAGGGGGCGGGGGGCGGTCCCGGGCGGCCTCGGCCTGCGCGTCGATCTCCGCGCGCTCCTCGTCGGAGAGTACCGTCCGCGCCTCGAGCTCGCTCGGACGCTCGATCGGCGTCGTGGTCCGGTTCGTCCAGACCCCCTGCAGGTCTGGGTCGCCCCACGGGGTGCGCTCGGGCGTCTGGGCGATCGCCAGCGCCGGAAGCAGGACGACGCCCGCCAGAATCGCGATGACGTACCTCATGCTGTACCTCCTCATCTCACGGAATGCTACGGAATGGTATCTCTTTCCGGCAACGTGAGCACGACTTCGCATATAACGTGGCGAGACGCCGACTGCAACGGTTCTGTCGGTCCGGGTTCCCGAGGCGATCGCCGCGTGGGACGACAACCGGAACGGGCGTGTGAGTTGCTGCCGCCCCTGCGGCCGTGCCGGCGCTGCGGGCGCGGGTTCTACTGCGGCGCGCAGGTGACGTATCCGGTATGCTCGAGCTGCGCGGCGACGGAGGCCCTGCGCGATGCGGTGCCCGCGGAACCTCACGAAATGCTCTTTTCCTAGGCCTTGAAGTCGGACCCGGCGTGCCACCGAATCGTCACGGTTCCGTCGGGCGTCAGCGAGCAGCCGTTCGGACGCGAGCGTTACCGCCATCGATCGGCTACCGGCCCGCAGCCTTCGGGAGCCCGAAGAAGAGCGCGAGCCAGCCGTGGAGGTCCTCGTACGCCACCGCCTTGCCGGTCGAATGCAGGTAGGCGCGCATGTTGGTCGAGAAGCCCGAGCCCTCGAAGACGACGATTCCGGGGATCGGCCATGCCGCGATGTCCTGGATGGTCGCCGGGATCTTCTCCTCCGCCGAGCCCCCCGTGCCCTGGAACTTGCACTCGATGCCGAGGCTGCGTCCCGACGGGCCGTGGTTCAGTACGAGGTCGATCCGCCGCTCCGCGCCCCAGAGTCGCCGAGCCACCCGGACCTGTGTTCGCACCTGCAGCCCAAGAGTGCGCGCGAGAGTCGCCACCGCCTGTTCCAGATCCGCGCCGCTGGCGACCGCGTCGTGACCGCCCGGTATGCTCACGCGGCCCCAGTGGTGACGTTCGTGATCACGTATTCCTCAATCGCGCCCCGGCGGGCCGCGTTGGAGTTGATCGCCCTCCGCGCCGGCACGCGGTACGCTCGAATCCCGGCCCGTCGTGCGTCCGCGTTGCCGTCGTAGAGGGCGGTGATCTCGGGCGCGGTCGAGTTGCTCAACATGACGTGGCAGCCGGCGCGCGCGAGTTCGAACACGACCCGTTGAAGGCGCCGCTGGTCGTCCGCATCGAAGCGGGCGGCGGTGTAGGAGGTGAACGACGCCGTCGCGCTGAGCGGAGCATAGGGCGGGTCGAGATAGACGAAGTCGCCTCGCCGAGCCGTGTCCAGCACCGCGTCGTAGCGGGCGTGCTCGATCGCAGCCCCGAGGCCGGACAGCGCGTCGGAGACGTGCCGGAGATTCGCCTCGTCGCAGACCCTCGGATTTGCGTACCGGCCCCGCGGCACGTTGAATTCGGCGCGGCTGTTCACACGGAACAGGCCGTTGAAGCCGGTCCGGTTCAAGTAGATCAGCATCGCGGCAAGCTCTGCCGTGTAGCTTTCTACCCGTGGGCCGCTTCCATTGAGGATCTCCGCCCGCGCCGGGTTGAACAGGTCGTCCCGAACCTGGTAGTAGTGGGTAGCCGGTGCCGCTGCGCGCTCGGTCGCCAAGGTCTGCAGGTGGGTGATCACGCCGTCGCGGTCGTCTCGGAGCTGGCGCCAGCAGCCGATCAGGTCGCTGTTGACATCGGTCAGTCGCACCCGCCGCGGCTGCACCGCGCCACGTGCTACGAGGTCGAAAAAGACCGCGCCGCTGCCCAGGAACGGCTCGTGGTAGGTCTGGAACCGCGCCGGATAGAATCGGCGCAGTGCCGGCAGGAGCTGCCGCTTGCCGCCGGCCCACTTGAAGAAGGGACGCAAGGGGCGCTTGGGGCGGAGGGAACCCGGGTCTCCCTCACCGCCCGGCGACGAGGCGCTGGCGGAGCGAGATGTCACACTGCCGGCGCGGTCGGAGGCCGCATCCATACGGGATGGCGTCAGCAGGACGCAGACGTCACGGAGGACCTCGTCGGCGATCCCCCAGAGGTGGTTCGCGTTCCAGTGCAGGTCGCCGTTACTCATATGCGATGAAAGGTGTTTGGCGTCCCGGCTCAGGGAGTGGGCCTGTCGGACGGCGTCTGGGACAGATCGTATACGGAACTCGCGAGCGACAGGAACGTCGCGCTACGTGATCCGTAAAAGGGCTGAACGGAACGGGAACACCGTTGGAAAGCCGAACTCAAGAGGGCGGCACGAACCAGACGTCCGAGGAAAGTCGCCTGGCGACGCGGATGCAAGAGGGGCCGATGACCCAACCAGGATCAGGCGCCGGCAGGCCGAAAAGCGCGGCCGGGCCCGGTCCACGATTAGCGCAACGCGTTGCGGTTGAGAGCCTGAGCGGCAAGCCAGCGCGCGGACGTCGTCCCTCGGGCCTTCACCGACCATGAGGCCATCGCCCTGGAACGGTGAGCGGGCGAGGTCGCTGCGAATGGCCGGCAGCAACTGCGCATCCGACAGCGCGGGCATCGGCCCGCGGCGTCCCGGGCCAGCACCCCGCGCGAATCCGTGTCCAAGAAAACCGGGGGCGTCCCAAGGACAGTCCGTTCTGCTATGCCTCCGGCTTCGCTTTCAACTCCGCGTCATGTTCCTTAATAAATGCTGCAATCTCATCGGTCATGGAAAGCAACGTTGTCCACTGCTCCTTGTAGAGAGTGACTGGAAAACGACCGAGGCCATAGACCGACACGCCGCCCTTCCCGCTGACCTTGAGACTTACGGTGCGACCACGGTCGCTCTTGAGCCGCTCATTTTCTGCTTTGAGCCGCTCGATTTCTGCTTTCAGATTGTCGTTTGCCATGTTGTGGCTCCCTTCCCTGGGCTCCGATTGTATCCGGGACTGGGGTTGCAGCCCGCCATGCACCGAGGCCAGCGGCATGATGCGCCTAGCTGTGGAGCCCGGCAGGCAGTGGTGCGTGGAGCCCGTCTAACAGTCTGGAGCCGGGGTCCCCGGGACCCATGATTGTCGCCCTCGACAGTGAGGAGCACGCGGGACAGACTCGTTGATCGAACACTGCTGTCCCACAGAGCTTCTAATTGAGGCGGCTTGAACCTTCTATGTCTGTTAGAATGGTTTTGCCGCAAATCATTCAAAACACAGGAGATCCAAGCCGTGGCCCATCGTAACACAGTCTTCGGGCAACTTCTGACGTTGCTTCCGCGACATGAATTCGACGCCGAGGCGCGCGGCCATCAGCGCGGGCAGCGTTTGCGCGTCATGAGCCGCTGGGCGCAGTTCGTCGCCCTCGGGCTGGGCCAGTTGGCCAGCCGGCAGAGCCTGCGCGACATCGTGAGCAATCTGCGCGCGCAACCCGCCAAGCTCTATCACCTGGGCGTTGGGACGGTCAGCCGCTCGTCGCTCGCGCGGGTCAACGCCGAGCAGCCCTACACGCTCTACGAAGCGTTGTTCGGCCGTCTGCTGAGTCGTTGCCAGCAACGGGCGCCGGGCCACGGTTTCCGCTTCAGGCACAAGCTGTATGCGGTCGATGCGTCGACCATCGACTTGTGTCTGGCGGTTTTCCCGTGGGCGTCGTTCCGCCGCACGAAGGCCGCGATCAAGCTGCACGTCGGGTTGGACCAAGCCGGCCACCTGCCGAGTTTCGTCAGCGTCACCGATGGCAAGACCGGCGACGTGACCGTGGCCCGCACGTGGACGTTCGAGGCCGGCAGCGTGGTCGTCGCCGACCGCGCCTATCTCGATTTCGCGTGGTTTCACCAGTTGCAGGCCCGTGGCGTCACCTTCGTGACACGCCTCAAGCGCGGCGTGCGGTACCGGGTCACCCACGAGCATGACGTCCGAGCCGGGACCGGTATTCTCAGCGACCAGACGATCGAACTGACCAGCGCCCGCAGCCGCAAGGTCTATCCCCACCGGCTGCGACGGGTCGTCTACCGCGACCAGCTGATACGTGTTCGTGACCAACAACACCACGTGGGTCGCCAAGACGATCGCCGACCTGTACAAGTCCCGGTGGCAGATCGAGCTGTTCTTCAAGTGGATCAAACAGCATCTGAAAGTGAAACGTTTCGTGGGCCGGTCGAAGAACGCGGTCTTGACGCAACTGTGGGTGGCCACCTGCATGTACCTGCTGCTGGCCTACCTCAAGTTCGTCCTGCGGTTGTGCTGGAGCCTCAACCAGATGCTGCAGGTGCTTCAACTCAACGTCTTCGAACGCCGGCCTCTCGAAGACCTCTTCACGACCCATTCGCCACCAGACCGCGCCCGTCCGCAACTCGCGCTCGCTTGGGCCTGAGACTGTGGGACACTAGTGTTGATCGAATGACCGCCCGCCGCTTCGGCCCCGCTTGGGAGGGGGAGCCGTATGAGCGTGGAGGTGGCACGGGCGCGGTACGCCGGGGTGGACGTGCACAAGCACACGGTCGTGGTGCACATCATCACGCCGGAGACGCGAGAGACGCGGACGTTCGGCACGATGACCGACCAGTTGTGCGAACTGCGGCGACATCGAACGCAGCGCGTCGTCGGTCAGAGCGCGGATCGCACGAAGTGGGTGATCTGCCGGCACCCGTTGCTCGGGCGACAGGTAGCTCAACATATGCTGCGTCTGCTCGTCGGGTCCGCGCACGTCGAGGCTCCTTTCCTAACCGCGTGCAGCCATCGTAGTACGTCGGGATCGCTGTGTCGATCCCTTACCCGGACTTTTTCAGCAACCTGCTATACTCTCCGCCTGCCGCCATACGTCCTGGCGGTTCGTCAAAGACGGACAGAGCATCTGGGTGGAACGAGTGTCTGGGAACTCGATGATCGTCGCTGGCCCGGTCGCAGCACGTGAGGAACGTAGCTTTCCGGACGAGGACTCGCTCCAGGCGTTCCAGATCAGTCTCGGCGAGCAGCTCACCAATAGCGGGTGGTTCCTGTGGGGCTTCGACCGGGAGCGCCGCGGGACCGCTGAGCGTCGCAGCACCTCCAGGCCCGGAGGCGACCGGCGACAGGCCGCAGGACGCTGAAAACCGAGGCTGTGTCTGGCTCGGGACGCTCCTGGACCGTAGGTGACTACCTCACACATCACTTCAATCCCAAACTGGGGATCGGCCGCGTAGCAGCCCTCGACGGTCGCGCGCTGATCGTCGAGTTCCCGCACTCGAGCACGAAACTGCGCCTGGCGGCCAATACGGACGCCCTGATCCCAGTAGATCTGGCCCCCGGACGACCTGTCCGGATTACCGCTACCCAGGAAGAAACCACGATTGCGGCGCGCCTTCCCGACGGTATGCTGCGACTCGCCAATGGGAGCACCAAGCCTTCCCACGCGTTGTGGCCGTTGGAACTCGAAGGCGCGCTGCTGGAACGCCTTGCGCTGGGCGACCTGGATGAGGTCGATGATTTCGTGACACGGCTGGACGTCCTGCACCTGCTGAGTCTTCGCGAGGCCGACGGTCTTGGCTCTTTCCTCGGTGGACGCGTACGGCTGTTCCCGCATCAACTCCACGTGGCGGAGCGGGCGACAGCGAGCGACCCGGTGCGATGGCTGCTCGCCGACGAAGTCGGCCTTGGCAAGACCATCGAGGCGTCGCTCATCCTGAATCGGCTCGTGCATACGGGCAGAGTCGAGCGCTGCCTCGTCGTTGCACCCGACACCCTGACCGTGCAGTGGTTGGGCGAACTGTGGCGAAAGTACCACCAGGTCTTCACGCTGCTCGACGCGCAGCGGCTGGCCGACGTGGCCCGCGACTTCAGCGCTGACTTCAATCCGTTCGACGTGCATCGTCGCGCCGTGATCGCGCTGGAGATGCTGACTGAACGCCCCCATCTGACCGAGCAAGCGGTCAAAGCAGGGATCGACCTTCTGGTGGTGGACGAGGCGCAGCGGCTCCGCCGTCCGAAAGGCCATCCAGGGAAACCTCCCTGGCGGGCGGTTGCGCCGATTGCCGCGCTGGGCCGCCACGTACTGCTGCTCAGCGCAACTCCGCTAGAAGACGACGCCCATGGATTCTTCCGCCTCCTGCAGCTACTGCGTCCGCAAGACTTTCCGGAGGAGATAAGTTTCGAGGAGCACCTCGCACATGGCACGCCACTACCTCCATGTACCAGCTCCACCCGGCGCGCCGACATCGGAGGCCTGCCGCCAAGGGCGGGTATCCCGACCACACCGGACCATGCAGGCGGCTGGCAACTCCGGAGCGCGGTTGAAACGACCGTGCGACACGCAGCTGCGCCAAACGCGGTGGCGCGGCGACGCAAGGTCGATCGCATCCGCCGGGCGCTTGCATCCGGCGCAGCGCTTGGCGCCGTTCTCGGACCTGACGAGCTGGACCTGCGACGACAGGCAGAGGCAATGGACGCTAGCGATCCGCGCGTCCAGTGGCTGCTGTCGCATGCGCCCCGTTGGCGGAGCGCTGGCGACAAGACCCTCGTGTTCGTCGCGCACCGCGAAACGCTGGAGATGCTGCGAACCGCTCTCAGCCACCGGGCGCAGGTGGCCACCGGCGCCTTTCACGAGGAGTTCTCACCAGCACGCCGTGATACGGAGGTCGCGCGGTTCCGTGAATCGAAAGGCCCCAGCCTGCTCGTCTCCACTGAATGCGGAGGCGAAGGCCGCAACTTCGAGTTCTGCCGGCGCCTCATCCTCTTCGACCTGCCGTGGAAGCCGTCGGTCGTCGAGCAACGCATCGGTCGTCTCGACCGCATCGGTCGCCAGATCCCGGTGGACGTTGTGTACTTCCGCCCACCCGGTGGGATCGGGGCGGACGTCGTACGGCTGTTCGAAGCCCTCGGTCTCTTCCGCGTGCCGGTGGCCGGGCTCGAACCGCAACTCGCCCACGTGGAGAACGCGCTTGAAGCGATTGCCCTCGATCCTCGGTCATCGCTCTCCGATGCGCATCTCGAATCGCTGCTGAGCGAAGCCCGCGCGGCACGAACGCGCATCGGGGAAGCGGCGTACCAGCAGCTCCATCGCGACCCCTATCACTCGACGATGGCCGACGGGATTCTCGCGCGCGTGCCTGCTGAACTCGACGCGCTCAACCAGGAGGTGGTGCTCACGGCGTGCATCGGTCTCGGCTTCACCGTCGAGCGTCTCCGAGGTGATCGGATCTTCTCGATCGAGCTTGGCAGCGGCGCGCTGGTGGACGGCCTGCCCGGCGTACCTGGCGGGTCGAGCTACGTCGGCTCGTTCGACCGGGCGGAGGCCGTTGAGAACGAGACGATCGACTTCTTCGCGTCCGGGCATCCGTTCGTCGAAGGTATTTTTGCCCACTACAAGGAGAGCGCTCTGGGCCGCGTCGCGAGGTTCGAAGTTGAAATCGGCGCGGAACGCGGCGAGGGCCTGCTAGCGGTGTATAAGGACCGTTCCGAGGACGGTACAAAGAACGGCTCGGTATTCGAGATGGCGGTGATCGACTCGACGGGTAAGACTCGGCCCAACTGGGCCATAGCGCTCCATCGCCGGCCGCTTGGCGCACGGCGTGTCACCGGCGGCAAGGGGACCGACGCCGGGTGGATCGACATGGTGCGCCGGCTAGGTCCCCACCTTGACCCGGCTCGGCGTCCGCATGCGCTGGCTGCGATCGTCGTGCGGCCGGTTCGGTGAACATGTGAGAGCCTGATTTCGGAGGCCTTCAACAGAACGTGATCCTGCCAGGAGGACGTGTTCTCCTCGACGGCCTGGATGACCACCCCGTGCTCTTCCAGACCTCATGCATCCCCTTGTTTTAGCAGGCATTAGATCACGCCGAAGACCTCTCGATACACCCGCTGTTCCATGAGCATGCTTCCGAACGTCTCCATCAACCGACGAACCCGATCCTCGGGCCAATTGGGGAGGTGGTGGTACAGCATCAGCCCCTGCCGAAACAACGAATGCGTCCGCCGCTTCACCGTGAGAACGGCGGAGCAAAAATAGACCACAGCGCGGCGGTGTGAAGCTGCCTGCGGGGAAAACCAGACCGCTCGAGTGGTCCACCGAGCATGCCGACGGTGTTCTGTGGAATACAGGAGGGATGTATCGAGTGGAGTTCTATGCGGCGGTGCGGCGCAGCGTCTATGTGGAGGGATTGAGCGAGCGGGCGGCGGCCCGGCGCTTCGGGCTGGCCCGGGAGACGGTGCGCAAGATGCTGCGCTACCGCCTGCGGGCGGCGGCCGCCCGAGTGGGAGTACGGTGTTCGTCAGGAGGGATGTATCGAGTGGAGTTCTATGCGGCGGTGCGGCGCACCGATGAGCGAGCGGGCGGCGGCCCGGCGCTTCGGGCTGGCCCGGGAGACGGTGCCAAGATGCTGCGCTACCGCCTGCCGCCCGGGTATCGTCGGGCGAAACCGATCCGGTGTCCGAAACTGGACGGGGTCATCGATCAAATCCTCACCGACGATCAGCAGCGCCCGAAGAAACAACGGCACACGGCCAAGCGCATCTGGGAGCGCTTATGCGTCGAGCACGCCTTCACGGGCGGCTACACGATTATCAAAGACTACGTGCGCAGGCAGAAGCTGGGCGGGCAAGAGATGTTCGTGCCGCTCGCGCATCCGCCGGGCGACGCCCAGGCCGACTTCGGCGAAGCCCTGGTGGTCATCGACGGCGTCGAATGCAAGGCGCACTACTTGGTCGTGGATCTGCCGCACAGCGACGACGCGTTCGTGCAGGCGTTTCCGGCCGAGACGACGGAGGCGTTTTGCGAAGGACACAACGCCGCGTTCCGCTACTTCGGCGGCGTGCCGCGTGGCATCGTCTACGACAACACCAGGCTGGCGGTGGCGAAGATTCTCGGGGACGGCACGCGGCAGCGAACGCAGAGCTTCAGCGAGTTCCACTCGCACTACTTGTTCGACGATCGCTTCGGACGGCCGGGGAAGGGCAACGACAAAGGCAAGGTGGAAGGGCTGGTCGGCTACGCCCGCCGAAACTTCTTCGTGCCGGTCCCGCGCGTCGCGAGTTGGGACGCGTTGAACGCTGACTTGGCGCGCCAGTGCCGCGCGCGGCGCGGGCAGCGGTTACGGCGGCACACCGAGACGATCGGGGAGCGCTTCGCGCGCGACCGCGCCGCGTTGTTGCCGTTGCCGCCGGTCCCGTATGAAGCCTGCGACACGCGCCCGACGCGGGTCACGTCGTTGTCGCTGGTGCGCTACCGCCGCAACGACTACTCGGTGCCAACCGCCTACGGCCACCGCGACGTGGTGGTGAAGGGCTACGTGGACGTCGTCGTGATCGTCTGCGGGAGTGAGGAGATCGCCCGTCATCGTCGCAGCTACGGGCGTGAGGAGCTGATCTTCGATCCGCTGCACTACTTGGCCTTGTTGGAGCGCAAGACGGGCGCGCTCGATCAAGCGGCGCCGCTGACCGGGTGGGCGCTGCCAGACGAGTTTCTCCGGCTGCGGCGGCTCTTGGAGACCCGGCTGGGCAAAGCCGGGACCCGCGAGCATGTGCAGGTCTTGCGGCTCCTCGAGGACTTTCGGCTGGCCCACGTCCGCGGCGCTATCGAGGACGCCCTGCGACTGGGCGCGATCGGGTTCGACGCCGTCAAGCATCTCGTTCTGTGCCGCCTCGACCACCGGCCGCCCCGCCTCGACCTGGCGCAGTATCCGCATCTTGACGCGCTCGGCGTCGACCCACATCCCGGCCCCGCGGGTGACGACCATGGCGGCCGACTACTTGATGCTGCTGGGGGCAGGGGCCGAGTGATGGCCAAGTCGACCCTGCTGCTCGACGCCCATCTCAAGGCCCTCCGCTTGCCGACCTTCCTGCGCGAGTACGACAAGGTGGCGCGGCACTGCGCGCAGGAAGGGCTGGTCTGTCCACGCTACCTGTTCCGCCTCTGCGAGCTGGAGCTGCTCGACCGCGAGCAGCGCGCCCTCGAACGCCGCATCAAGGCCGCCAAGTTCCCGGTCGTGAAGAGTCTCGAGACCTTCGCGTTCCGCGCGATCCCGTCGTTGAACAAACGGCTCGTGCTCGAGCTGACCCGCGCGGAGTATCTCGACCGGCGAGAGAACGTCTTGGCGTTGGGCAACTCGGGCACAGGCAAGACGCATCTGGCGCTGGCCTTGGGGTTGGCCGCCTGTCAGAAAAGCTATCGGGTGCGCTTCACCACCGCCGCCGCGCTGGTGAACGAGCTGCTCGAAGCTCGCGATGACAAGCGCCTGCTCCGCTTCCAGAAACAGTTGGCCAAGCAGGATTTGTTGATCGTGGACGAGCTCGGCTACGTGCCGTTGTCGAAGACCGGCGCCGAGCTGCTGTTCGAGATCTTCTCCCAGCGCTACGAGCAAGCGTCGATGCTGGTGACCTCGAATCTGCCCTTCAACGAATGGACCGAGATCTTTGGCTCTGAACGGCTCACCGGCGCGCTGCTCGACCGGCTGACCCATCACGTCCACATCCTCGAGCTGAACGGCGACAGCTATCGCCTCGCACACAGCAAGCACGCTCGCAAAGACGCTGCCGCCCCGGCGTCCTGACCCCTCCCCCTGCAACGCCGCTGGCTGTGCAGCCGGGCCTCCACTGCGTCCGGGCCCGCCCCGGGGGCGTGCCCAGACTCCGCTTCAGCCCACCCGCACAGCCACCTTCAAACACGCCACCGGGCGGCCGGATGGTCTGATTTTCCTCCGCCACTCTGGTCTGGTTTTGGTCCGCCCTTTACACGGGGGCCACCGGGAGGTGGTGGACGCCGACCTGTCGGACTACTTCGGCCAGATTCCCCACGCGGCCCTGATGCAGTCCATCGCCCGACGCGTGAGCGACGGGCGGCTGTTGGGCTGGGTCAAGGCGTGGCTGGAAATGGCGGTGGAGGAAGCCGACGGACACGGCGGACGCCGCCGCACGAACCGGGCACGTCGCGAGCGGAAGGGTACCCCGCAAGGGGCACCGATTACTCCCCGAACGCAAAAGGTAACTTCGAGGGTCCGCGGCGTTGTCGGCGTCGTTGTTCGGTCCGCCACCGTTCGTTGGCGGTGGCCCCGAGGGTACGGGAATGCAGTGGCGGATCACGATCTTGTCGTCATTGACGAGGATCTCCTTGACGACGAGGCGCACGATTCGCTGCCGCTCCACGATGTCGAGCGTCTCGGCCGTCGCGCGCAGGCGCGTGAGAAACGCCGACAGGGTCTCGGCCAAGCGCAGATGCGCGGCGCGCTCGCGAGTCTGCTCGACCAAAGCGTTCAACTCGTAGCGTAGCGTCTGCTCACGTTGACGCAGCAACGGCATCCGCTCACGTAGCTGCTCGAGCGACAGCAGATCCTCCTGGTAGGCGGTGAGCAGCCGTTCCATGCTCTTCCCGACTCGAGTGAGGTCCCGCTCCACCGCCTGCGTGCGGGTCTTCGCAGGGTCAGCAGCCTGAGCGGCGGCCAGCCGGCGATCCAGTTCCTGTTGGATCAGTGCCGGATCCTCAAGCAACCGTATCACTTCGGTCCAGACGACCTCGTCCAAGAGGTCCTGCCGCACGGGGCGCGTGTCGCACCGGGGGCCGCCGAGGTGCCGCCATCCGTCGGATCCGATGCAGCGGTAGTAGTGAATCTTCCGGGCGCTCGACCGGGCCGACGCGCGCGAGAGCGCGTAGCCACATTTCTGGCAACTCACGAGCCCCTGTACGAGGCTCGGTTCGATCGTGCGCCGCCGGGCGTGCACCTTGTTCTCGTGCAGCAGTTCCTGTGCGCGCGCGAAGGTCGACTCGTCCACGATCGCCGGCACCGGGATCTCGATCCATTCCTCGCGCGGCCGTTCGTGGTTCGCACTGTCGCGACTGGCGGCGCCGCCACGCAGCCGTAGTGGGCGCGTCACGCGCTGCCGTTGGGCTCGTCGCGTCTTGCCGAAACACGCCGTGCCGCGATAGGCCGGATTGCGCAGCATCGCCCATACGGTGGAGCGTTCCCAACGGGTGCCGACCTTCCGCGTGGGCATACCTTGCTCGTTGAGCCAGCGGGTGATCGCCGCGATGCTCCAGCCCGTGACGGTGTAGTGCTCGTAGACGTCGCGGACAACGCGCGCTTCGGCGTCGATGACGACGTACGCCGCCGGGTGGTCATCACGCTTGCGAATGTAGCGATAACCATAGGGAGCGCCGCCCAGGACACTGATCTCGCCGGCTCGCGCGCGGTGCCGCTTGCCACGACGCGACCGTTCGAGGATCTGAGCGCGTTCGTACTCGGCGATCATGCCCTGAAACTGCACCAGCAGCTGATCCTCGGCCGTGGCGTTCGACGGGCCGTTGAGGAAGCGGGTCTCGACCCCGTGACGTCCGAACTCTTCGATCAACAGGACTTGGTAGGCGTACTTCCGACTCAGCCGGTCCGGACTGTGCACGAGCACCACCTGGATGTCGCCGGCGGCTGCCAGGTCGCGCACCTGTTCCAATCCCGGCCGTTCGAGCGTCGCCCCGCTATAGCCTTCGTCTTCGAAGACCCATTGCCGGGGCACCTCCAGATCGAGCGTCGCGGCCCATTCGACCAGCGCCGCCGTCTGGCTCGCGATCGTGTGCGCTTCGCGCTGCTGATTCGAGGACACGCGCGTGTAGATCGCCGCCATCTGCATGTGGACGCTCCATTCCGTGGGCTGCAACCGGACGCATACAGGCCGGTACCAACAACGTGTACGCCTGGGCGATCTTGCTGTCGCGAAGTCGATCGAACGTGCAATCGAGCTGCACCTGCCGCGGAGCTCTTCGTGGTTGTCGTTCACCCACGTCGCTGACGGAAGTTGTCCAGGAACGCCGTCACCGCCTGGGTGACGACTTGTCCGAGGGAGAGTCCGCTGTGGCGGGCATATGCGCGGATTGCGCGTACGGTGCTGACCGGCAGCTTGAAGGTGACTGCGACGGTCGGCTCGACCGCCGGCAGCGGAGCGCTCAGCCCGGCCGCTTCCTGAAGATAGCGGTAGGCCTGCCGGCGCGACAACGCGCACTCGCGACCGAGTTGCCGGGCCGCCTCGGCGCGTTCCATCTGCTGTCCGAGCAGGCGGTACGCGGCGTTGAGCAAGCGCGCCTTGTCGGCCTTGGTGGCCCGCGCCATGAGGCATAAACATATTATCTCTTGAGACGCAGATCAAGTACCGGTCGGTCTCGCCAGCCGGTGATCACCCGATCGAACAGAAAGTTGCCTTTTGCGTTCGGGGAGTAATTTCACCGCTGTTCAGCAACGTCTACATGCGTCGCTTCATTCTGGGCTGGAAGGTAATGGGCTACGCTCGGCGCTTCGAGGCGGAAATCGTCAACTACGCAGACGATTGTGCGCCACGAAGGCGCAGAAGGGAGGCCGAGATGGCCGCCTAGCTGCAGCCATGCTGCACGAGGGATGAGGGTAGGCCCCTCGGAGCCGCCCGGCAGGGGGAGGCTCCAAACCGCCGTGCGCTGCTTCGGTCAAGAGCCGGGGTGGTAAGCGTCACGGAAACGGCGCGGCGCGACCGCGTCAGGTAGGGTGCAGGGAGACGAAGTGGATGAACCACCGGCAACGTGTCGAAAGCGTAGGGACGGTGTCGAAACCGGGGCGAGTCGTTAACCCGGGACGAGTCCAGTGGGAGCCTGCAGCTTGGCTGGGCGGCACCCGGCATAAAGGTGGCGTGACCCTGCACCAGGCCCTTGTGTGGAACGTGGGAACCTGTCGCCTCGATGTGAAGGGAGAAATCCAAGGGGCCGACCCCCAAGGATGAGAAGCCCGATGCGAGGCACAGGGGCGGAGCGACCCGTACGAGCGATGAAGTCGGGGAAACTCGATGGAGCAAAGGGGTCGCGTCATCCAGCGTGTCCCGACGGTCAACCGCGCGTGCGGGAGGAGCCGTCGAGCCACGCGAAGCCGTTCAGGCTGTTCGCCCATTGGCATCTGCTGGGGGTGACGCTGGCGGCTGGATGATGGGAGCTGTATGAGCGGAGACGTTCACGTACAGTTCTGCGAGCGCCCGGGGGTGAGATTCCCCCGGGCGACTCACCTTGCGGTGCTCGGCCGAGCGCCGGCAGCGGTGATGCTGGCCGCGGTCGAAACCCTGCTGGAGCGTCTGAAGCTGCCGATGAACGCCGAGAAGACCCGCTGCTGCCGGTTGCCGGAGGAGTCGATGACGTTCCTCGGCTACCGGATTGGGCGCAACTACCGGCGGGACACGGGGCGCGCCTATATTGGCACGCGGCCGAGTCAGTCGAACGTCCAGAGCTTCTGCCGTCGCGTGAGCGAGCTGACTACGCGGCGTAACGGGCCCCTATCGCCGCCGGTGGTGGTAGCGCGCATCAATCGGCTGTTGACCGGTTGGGCGAACTACTTCACCCTGGGGCACTAGTGTCCCACAGTCTCAGGCCCAAGCGAGCGCGAGTTGCGGACGGGCGCGGTCTGGTGGCGAATGGGTCGTGAAGAGGTCTTCGAGAGGCCGGCGTTCGAAGACGTTGAGTTGAAGCACCTGCAGCATCTGGTTGAGGCTCCAGCACAACCGCAGGACGAACTTGAGGTAGGCCAGCAGCAGGTACATGCAGGTGGCCACCCACAGTTGCGTCAAGACCGCGTTCTTCGACCGGCCCACGAAACGTTTCACTTTCAGATGCTGTTTGATCCACTTAAAGAACAGCTCGATCTACCACCGGGACTTGTACAGGTCGGCGATCGTCTTGGCGACCCACGTGGTGTTGTTGGTCACGAACACGTAGCGATTTGTTGTCAGCTGGTCGCGGTAGACGACCCGTCGCAGCCGGTGGGGATAGACCTTGCGGCTGCGGGCGCTGGTCAGTTCGATCGTCTGGTCGCTGAGAATACCGGTCCCGGCTCGGACGTCATGCTCGTGGGTGACCCGGTACCGCACGCCGCGCTTGAGGCGTGTCACGAAGGTGACGCCACGGGCCTGCAACTGGTGAAACCACGCGAAATCGAGATAGGCGCGGTCGGCGACGACCACGCTGCCGGCCTCGAACGTCCACGTGCGGGCCACGGTCACGTCGCCGGTCTTGCCATCGGTGACGCTGACGAAACTCGGCAGGTGGCCGGCTTGGTCCAACCCGACGTGCAGCTTGATCGCGGCCTTCGTGCGGCGGAACGACGCCCACGGGAAAACCGCCAGACACAAGTCGATGGTCGACGCATCGACCGCATACAGCTTGTGCCTGAAGCGGAAACCGTGGCCCGGCGCCCGTTGCTGGCAACGACTCAGCAGACGGCCGAACAACGCTTCGTAGAGCGTGTAGGGCTGCTCGGCGTTGACCCGCGCGAGCGACGAGCGGCTGACCGTCCCAACGCCCAGGTGATAGAGCTTGGCGGGTTGCGCGCGCAGATTGCTCACGATGTCGCGCAGGCTCTGCCGGCTGGCCAACTGGCCCAGCCCGAGGGCGACGAACTGCGCCCAGCGGCTCATGACGCGCAAACGCTGCCCGCGCTGATGGCCGCGCGCCTCGGCGTCGAATTCATGTCGCGGAAGCAACGTCAGAAGTTGCCCGAAGACTGTGTTGCGATGGGCCACGGCTTGGATCTCCTGTGTTTTGAATGATTTGCGGCAAAACCATTCTAACAGACATAGAAGGTTCAAGCCGCCTCAATTAGAAGCTCTGTGGGACAGCAGTGACCCTGGGGCAGGTCAGCCCGGCCTACGCTGCGATTGACCAGCACGCGACGCGGCGGCTGCGCCAGTGGCTCTGTCGCAAGCACAAGGTGCAGTTAGTGGGAAATACGTGCGCTTCCCGGATGAGCGACTCTGGCAAGAGTACGGGCTCACCCGCCTTGTTCCGCGAACGGCGAGCTTTCCGTGGGCGAAGGCATGATCTCGTCCGAGAGCCGGATGCGGGAAATCCGCCCGTCCGGTTGTGTGTCCAGCCAAGGCTGGCCTGTTCAGCGGGAGACAGCCCCGCCGGGGCAAGAATCAGGAGCCCCGTAGCTTGGATAGCAGGGAGGAGGGAAACCAAATTCCTGAAGCCTATCGACAGGGTCTCCCTTGGGGAGATTGCGAGTCATCGGGCCGTAACGTGAAGTGAACGCGGAGGTGGCCTCGAAAGTGTATTCCGAAGGCCGAGCCTGCAACCTGAAGGCGAAGGCAGCATGGGCGGTCGAAACCTGATCGACGCGGCTGACCCACTTCGGCGGGGTGGTAGCGACAGCACGATGACAAGGACAGGCTGAGCAACTGGAGAAGCCCTCCTCGCCCCGGCGCGAAATCGCCGGAGCAAGGTAGGCTCTATAACCGGCAACACCGGGAAGTGAGCCGAAGGCGAGAGGGTGGCGGAGGGGCGTGTAGTGTGCGCCAGGCAGCGCACTGGTCAGGAGGGTTGAAGTCCCTCCGGCTCCCGGATGAGGGGGGCTGTATCCAAAGGCGGGGGTAATGCCTCGCCGGCCGCAGGTGGCAGGTATGGAGACGCCTAAACGGGCACGCAGGCGAAAGCCGGACACAGCCAAGGTGGACCTGGAGCCCCCACGACGGAACTGCGGAGGACAGGGCGCCCATCGCGAGGTGGGGTCCGAAGGGTTTGCGGAGCAGTACCGGGCCGTAGTCGAGGGGGCGACCCCATGACGAACCGGTCGGCCAAAGGTGGGGCAAGGTCGAGCCTGCACTATGGAGGCGAAGGCGCTCTCATCCACCCACCGCACCAAGGTGTATGCGGACGGCACGGTACGGAAGACCAGTGCGTGACCCTGGGAGACCTCGGCGGGTCCGCGGCCGGCGCCGCGGCAACCGACCCTATAAGCGAGAGCGAAGTGGGAAGGGACGCTCGTCGAGGAGTCGGACGGCCGAATAGCACCTGAAGCGCGGTGAAAGCCGCGTGACCGTCAAGGGGCGGCAACCGAGTGGGTTGGGGAAGGCGGCCGGCGAAGACGGTCGGGACCAGACAGGACGGTGAGATGAGCAAGGGCGCTGAGGTGGACAGTTCCATGAGTGAAAGACCCGAACATCAGCGACCGAGGAGACTTGCCGACTGGCTGAACCCGACGGGCCGGAGGAGGGGCCACTCTCTGATTCCTCCATCGGTCCTCATCGCGCGAGGACGTCTTCGTGAAAGCGGTATGCGGGAAAACCGCACGTACCGTTTGAGCGGCGGACGGAGGCCAGCGCCCGCGGGGCGCGCCTCCTCCGACCCGACAGCGTTGAGGCGGTGTAACTCCCGCGGAGCAAAGGCGCCCTGCTGTTGAACAGTTCTCCGACAACAAGGGAGGCAAGGACGGGATGACAAAGCCGTCCATTGGTTTGCAGGACCTGCGACGGAGAATATATCTCAAGGCGAAGGCTGACCAGAAATGGCGCTTCTGGGGGCTGTACGTTCATGTATGTAAGCCGGAGACGCTCCGGGAGGCCTACGAGATGGCGCGACGCAACGGCGGTGCCGCGGGCATTGACGGTGTGACGTTCGCGGCCATCGAGGAGGCCGGCCTCGAGGCGTTCCTGGATGACATCCATGACGAACTGCACTCCCGAACCTATCGGCCCTCGGCAAACCGGCAGGTGGAGATACCGAAGGATGGGGGCAAAGTCCGCATCCTCGGGATACCCACCATCCGGGACCGTGTGGTGCAGGGGGCGCTGAAGCTGATACTGGAACCTGTCTTCGAGGCTGACTTTCAGGAGGGCTCTTACGGGTACCGGCCAAAACGCACGGCCCATCGGGCGGTGCACCGGGTGACGACGGCGGTCGTAAAGAACAAGACCACGGTGATAGACGTGGACTTGGCGTCGTATTTCGATACGGTTCGACACGACATCCTGCTTGGAAAAGTGGCGATTCGGGTAGACGACGACGAAGTTTTACGGCTGTTGAAGCTCATCCTCAAGGCTGGAGGCAAGCGGGGCGTTCCCTAGGGTGGGGTTATTTCACCCTTGCTCAGCAATCTCTATCTCAACGAGGTGGACAAGATGCTGGAGCGGGCGAAGGACGTCACCCGACAAGGACGCTACCACTACATCGAGTATGCTCGATTCGCCGATAACCTGGTGATCCTGATCGACGGCTACCGCCGGTGGCGGTGGCTTGAGACGACCGTGTACAAGCGGCTTCTGGAGGAACTGGCCACACTCGACGTGGAACTCAATCGTGACAAGACGCGTCGCGTCGATCTCGCAAAGGGCGAGAGTTTCACCTTCCTTGGGTTCAGCATCCGCCGCGCCTGGACGCAGCGGGGCAAGTGGGGGGTTGCCTGTGTGCCGAAGGTATTCGTTTAGCGGGTGATTCCTCAACAAATACGGGCATAAATAGCAGAAATAGGTTGGGGACTCTTGAAGTTCCGAACGGCAACGGAGCTGTGAGCTGCATCGGTTCTATTGGTGCTTCACCCCTGCGCGTGACGATACCTGCCTGGGTCGGTCGCAGTTGAAGCGACCGTCTCGGGGTTGCCGATCTTCACGTCTCGCGAGGGAGCGATGCTCGCCCACCCTCAGGCGGGCGGCGGGGGGAGCCCGAAGGCGTCGGGGACGACGGGACCGGTGGCGCGCAACATCGTGGCGATCAGCGGAGGTAGATCGAGGTCGCGTTGGCGGGCGGTGCGCACGACGCTGGCGAGCACCTGCTGGGTGTCGGCGCCGTGGCGGGTGCGGTTGCCACCGCAGACTGTGAGCATGATCGTGCTGCTGCCCGGCCGGTTCTGACTCCGCCGCAGACCGACTTCGTGTCCTGGTAAGGATCTGTCGGCCCGGCCGGGCAGCACGCATCCAGATGTTGCCTGGCCGGGAGGGCAGTGACCGAATAGGGGCCTGGCTTGAAAGTCCCGTCACAGTCCTGTCCGCCCGCCCGACCAGACGGCGTCGCCAGCCCGAAAGGGGGCCAGCAACATGTCGAACAGCATCGCGCGTGACGATCCGTCGGTCAAGGTGATCGTCGGCGTCGACACCCACAAGCACGAGCATGTCGCGGTAGCGATCAATGACTTGGGCGCCCGGCTCGCGACGTTCCGGGTGCCGGCGAACGGGGCCGGCTATGCCGACCTGGTGGCGTGGGCACGCACGCTCGGTGACCTCGAAACCTTCGGGATTGAAGGTACCGGTTCCTACGGGGTCGGCCTCGCGCGCTCCGTGCGCCGACAGGGGCTCCACGTCGTCGAGGTCAACCGTTGCGACCGGCGCAAGCGGCGCAACAACGGCAAGAGTGACACGCTCGATGCCGAGGCTGCGGCGCGGTCGGTGCTCGCCGGTGTCGCGACCGCCATGCCGAAAGCTGCGGACGGCGCGGCAGAAATGGTCCGCCAGATCAGAGATCGCCCGCGATACGGCCGTCAAGGCCCGCACTACCGCGATGACCACGCTCAAGACGCTGCTCGTCAACGCACCGAGTCGGGTCCGCGAAGCACTCGAGCCGCTCACCGACCAACGGCTCATCGACCGCTGCGCGACCCTCAGACCAGGAGACATCCTCGACCCGACTGCCTCGGTGAAGCATGCGCTACGGGCGCTCGCGGCCCGCTGGCGCACACTTTCGGCCGAGATCGACCGGCACGACGAGTTGCTCGACATCCTCACCAGGGCGGCAGCGCCGACCCTGCGTGAGGCGTTCGGGATTGGTCCCGACTCGGCGGCCGAGATGCTGATCGTTGCCGGCGACAACCCCACCCGGATCCGTTCCGAAGCCGCGTTCGCGAAACTATGTGGCGCCTGTCCGATTCCCGCCTCATCCGGGGTTACGAACCGGCATCGGCTCTTCCGCGGCGGCCACCGCCAAGCCAACGCGGCGCTCTACCGGATCGTGATCATCCGCATGCGCTGGCACCAGCCGACCCTCGACTACGTCCGACGACGCACCGCCGAGGGCTTGTCGAAGAAAGACATCATCCGCTGCCTGAAACGCTTCGTTGCCCGGGAAATCTACCACGCGCTGATCGAAGACCACCAACCCGGTGCGACCTGCGCCAAGGCTGCCTGACGTGGTCGCGCTCTTTGGTGTGTTCGGGGTCAATGCCTTTGGCTTGGCGACGACTATTTCGGCCGGTTCCGATCTGACCGTACGCTGGCCTTGCCGAACCGGGACTCCGACCCGATCCGGAGCGTGTCGTGCGCCGCCGGTCGCTGTCGCCGTCCGGTGCCGGACACCGGTCAGTGAACCCCAACGTCACTTCCCCCGGTCTACGACCGGGGGCCCGGGAGGGCGAGCCGCAGGCGAGTCGATGCCGTTCCCGCGTCAGCGGTCCGTCATCCGCCGCTGGGCGGGGGCCTGGACGATGTCGCGCCCCGCTGCGGCGGCCGCACGTAGAGAACCTCTCGGTCATCCGGCCAGTGTTTTCAGTGGCCGGACGAATCCGTCCGGCCACAACCAGCTCTGAAGCCGGCGCGAGCGCCGAGTCATCCGAAGGACCGTAGCGCAGCGGAGGAGGCGCGAAGCGCCTTGACTCGGCGGGAGCAGAGGCTACCTCTCCGCTGTACGGACAACCTGTCTCTGGACGAAAGCCGGTGACGACGCGAGTTGGCATCGGCGATCCGGGTCCTCAACCCTCGTCCTCCCGCGGGAGATGCCCCGCCGTCATCCATGAGCTTTCTGTCCGCTCCACTTCAGATCCAACTCCGCTCGCGGCGGTGTTCACACCCTTTCTTGACATATAGGGGCGTCCTTTCGGATAACGACGGCGGGACGGATGGCCTGTTCGGCGCGCCAGTTGGTGGCGTCGATCGACAGGTCCCACAAGAAGAGAAACACGGCAGCGAATTCGGTGGCCAGATGCCGGGCAAAGCGCTCGGCGTCGTCCAGCGGTGGCGGTGCGTCAATGAGCCGACCGAGCCGGGCTACGAGTCGGCCGCGGATCGATGCCAGACCGTGCTCGCTCAGCTCGCCGGCGGTGCAGCGGTCACGCACGGCAAGGCCCGTCTGCAAGACCGCTTGCACCTGCCCGGCCCAGAGACTGTCCGGATGATCTTCCTGCAGTTCCTTGCATCGTCGGAGCAGGTGATTCAGACAGGATTGGTGCAGCGCGGCTCGGTAGCAGCGATACGACACCCACCCGTCGCGCACGAGCACCCCGGCGAAGTCGGCCCCCAGAACCGTGGTGGCATCGTCGAACCCGCGGCCGGGGCAAATGGCGTAGACCGTCGTCTCCGGGGTGACGAAGGCCCACAGCCAGTGGCTGATGGCACCGACGCGCCACCCGGTTTCATCCGGTGTGACCGTGGGCGAGTTGCGGACCTGCTCGCACAGCGCCGTGTAGGTCGGCGCGGCGTCGCGGGCCGTGCGGTGCAGCAGGTGGGCGAGGCCGCCCGGTGTCACGTGTAAGCCGAACGTGGTCCGCAGCACATGGGCGACCTTCGCCAGCGGTACGCCCATCTCCGTGTGCAACTCGACGACCAGCGCGACGACGCCGGGGCCGAGCTGCGCGCCGGCCGCTCCCAGCGCATCCGAGGTCTGCAGCGCGTGGCGGCCCTGCACGCGCCGCCGACACTGTGAGCAGCGGCCCACTTCGATGTCGAAGCGGCGCACGACCGGGCGCACTTCGGGGATTTCTTCCTGATACTGCGACGCCACGTGGGTCACTTCGACCGACCCGCCGCAGTCGGGACACGCCGTCGGCACCGGCGCTTCCAGGGTCTGGTCAACCCGTGCCGGGCGCGGGCGGCACGCCTTCCGACCATACTGCGTACCAGCCCGTCGACCGGGACGCCGGCCGCGTCCTTGCGGTCGGTCCTTGGCGAAGGGGGCGGCTTGTCGGAACCCCGCCCGGCGCGCGGCGGCCAACTGCCCCCTCAGTTGCTCGATCTCCCGCTTCTGACGCTCGATCTGGCCTTGCAGGCCGTCGATCTGACGCTGCTGGCGACCGTTCTCGCGTTGCTGGTTCTTGGTGTCGCGCTCGCGCCGCGTCAACTCCGTGCGGAGCCGTTCGACCTCGGCCTGCAGGTTCTCGTGCGAATTGCGGTCCCCGACCTTCACGCCAAGGTTATGCCACAGTTCCGAAATTTGTACAAGTCAAAACTTTGACACCTGCCCCGGAACCCGCTAAATGAAGACTGCCGAAGATAGCGGCACGCACCAAACTCCTGCGACGGCTCAAGGGGGTGATGCGACGACATTGCTCGCAACCGGTTGAAAGGGTCATTGCTCTCATCAACCCAATCCTGCGCGGATGGACGAACTACTTCCGCATAGGACAATCGAGCCGATGTTTCAGTCACGTGAAGGACTGGGTCGAGAAGAAGGTACGGCGACACCTGATGCGACAGCGCGGGCGACTGGGGTTCGGCTGGAAGAGGTGGAGTAGGCAGAAGCTATATGACCGACTCGGGCTGTTCTCCGAATACCGGGTCGTCTATCTGCCGAAAGCGCTCCCGGTTTGAACGGCCACATAACCCTTGAGACGAAGGCAACAGGAAAGCCCAGTGCCGGAAATCGGCATGCTGGGTTTGACGAGGCGGGAGCTGGAAACGTGCCCACGGGAGCCGGACTGAGGCCCGGTGCGAAAGCGCCGGAGGAGCCACCGGACCCTACCGACAGCGCGCCAGCTCTCGACCCTACCGATGAGCGGCGACTGGAAACGGAGCCATGGCGAGGAGTGAGGCACCGGCATCAGCGAAAGCTGCCGGGAACAGCTACCCCCTACGCCTACCGCCACCGCGCCAGTCGTCGACTCTACCCTGCTGACGTCCGCCTCCCTGCACGACAGCCAAGCCGCCATTCCGCTGGCGACCTTGTCGGCCGAGCGAACGACCAATCTGTATGACCTGATGGACGCCGCCTACGACGCGGAACCGATCCGCCAGCACAGCCGCTCACTCGGCCACGTCCCGTTGATTGACACCAACCCCCGCCGCGACAAGGCGTTGGCGGAGGAATTGCGAACCGAAGCCCGGCGCCTGCAGCGTATCGGCTTTCAGCTTCCCGAGCAGGCTCGCTACAATGAGCGTACGGCGGGTGAGCGCGTCAATGGCCGACTCAAGGACGAGTTCGGCGGTCGCCATGTCCGGGTCCGGGGCGCCTCGAAAGTGATGTGCCACTGCATGTTCGGCGTGCTCGCACTCACCGCCGACCAGCTCGTGCGCCTCGTGACATAACCAGTGCACCGCCGGCAACGCCCTGAGGCGCCCGACGGGCGTCAGTCACCCACGGGTGTCCCAACGCGCGGTCGAGAACACGTCGAAGCATCCGACTTCTACCTCCCGGCGTGCCGCCGGTTCTCCCGACAAGATATCCAGTCCACGATCCAGGGCAAATCGTGTTCACCAAGAGAGCTGAGGACTGCGCCCACCCCAATCCCCCGGGAGTTTTGCAAGCGGCTCTATTGTCAATATATATGCGTCTTATCAACTAATATATTTATACATCGGACGAGACATTGGGCCGGAAGTGCCCCGGTCGTCAAGGGTTTCGAGCGCTGCCGTAGGTACCTGCTGCTCGGCGTCGGCCCGTCCGGCGGCGTGGCCAAGCTCTTCGGGCAGCGCGTGCGTGTCAGATCCCGCGATGCTGGCGATGGCGATTGTCCCGTCGACCTGCCGCAGCGCGGCGGCGCCGCGACGTTCTCGTGCCGGGTCTCCGGCCCGCGCGGCTCCTTTCAGCGCAGGTAGCGGCGTAGCGGACGACCATGGGATCCGCGCCAGGTCGACAGGCACTGTACGATCGCCTGGTCCCGGTGTCTGCACGGGGTGGGGGCATCGAAAGACCCCAGAACCTGCTGGACCTGCTGACCCCTCGGTGGACACCCAAATCCCGCCATTAATGGACAGTTAAAAACCGGCCATTTCGGATAGCGGCCCGAGACCTTGATGCTGGTCGGGAACTGGACGTTCCTGCCCGGCATGAGCAACGTCTTGGCTAAAGAGAAACGACAGCAGGTCCTGGCTTTGGGACGCCTCGGCTGGTCGCTGCGGCGGATCGAAGGGGCCGCCGGGTTCGGCGTCAGGCCGCCAGCAGCTACCTGAAGGCGGCCGGCCTGACGGCGCGAGGCCGTGGCCGGCCTCCCGCTCGTCCGGCAAGGCTGCGCCGTTGAAGGTGTTAGCATTTCCAGGACAGCAAGAGACTAGCTAATGCGTCATGTGGGTGGTAACTCAGAAACGGAGGGCAGCATGCTGAAAGAGTTTGGTAACGTTTATCTATACACAGGTGCCGTTGTTGGGGTTGTGCCGGTTAAAAAGAAAGGGGGCAACTCATCGAGATCTAAAATCCTGCTAGACACGGGTGGCGAGTTGCATAGAGTGAAGTGCAACCTAACGGCCGGTGAAGTAGCAAAGCGACTACACGAAGCCGACAAAGAGGACGACGCAAAAGATCAGGTGCCGTTGTTGGGGTTGTGCCGGTTAAAAAGAAAGGGGGCAACTCATCGAGATCTGAAATCCTGCTAGACACGGGTGGCGAGGACAACTACACGAAGCCGACAAAGCCGACGAGTAGGTTAGCAGCCGATGGCCAAAGTTGGGGGCTCGGAGAGGGTCGGAATCGACGGCGGCGATCGAGTTCCGTACACTGAACAGGCATGGCGATGGGCAAGAAATCGGCGGCGCGACAGGCGTCGCCGATGTGGCTGAACACGGAAGACCTTCCGACGAGCAGCGGCCATCCTTCTCTTCGAGCGGCTGAACCAAATCCTGGCGGAGTCCGGATTTGATGCCTTCGTCGAAGGGTTGTGCGCGGCCTTCTACGCGGACCGGCTGGGCCGCCCGAGTTTGCGGCCAGGCCGGTACTTCCGGTTGCTGTTGATCGGCTATTTCGAGGGCTGTCGTCCGAGCGGGGGATTGCGTGGCGGGTGGCCGATTCGTTGAGTCTGCGGTCGTTTCTGGATCTGGGCGTGACGGAGGCGTCGCCGGACCACTCGACGTTGTCGCGCACGCGGCGGCGGATCGACGTCGAGGCACACGTGGCGGTATTCACCTGGGTTCTGGATGCGTCGGAGGGCGTTTCGGCGACGCTGCCGGAGACGCTGACGATGGCGGCCGAGCAGGTCGAGGCGGTACAACCGGACGGACAAGACGCTGGTAGCGCTCGACGAGATCGGGGTTCGCAGCTACGTATCGGAGTCGGTGCGGGGTCGGCGCTGCTGGCAGGACAAGAAGGCGGGGGAGACGCCGGCGGAGAAGCGTGCTGCGCAGAAGGGGTTGTACGGGAACCGTCGGCGTATTCGTGGAGCGCGGGGTCGTCGTCTACAACGGCGGCGTGGCGAGTTAGTGGAGCGGCCTTTCGCGCATGAGTACGAGACCGGTGGTCTACGGCAGGTGGAAATGGCAACTAGAAAAGGACCTTTGTGGCCACGTGAAATGGGACCCCCATTCTTGGGTTGTGGTGGTCATCGCGACGTGGCCGGACGGAGCGGAGCGACGGGAGGCCACGTCGCAATGAGCGCTATTGCCGTGGCACCTCCTGTGGCGCGCGGGACGCCTGGTTGCGTGTGGCGGTCTTGAGCCGGTAGCTGTCGCCGGCAGTCGTCAACACGGTGGCGTGGTGGACGATCCGGTCGATGATCGCGGCGGCGGCCGTGGCGTCGAGGAACACCTCGGCCCAGCGCGCGAACGGCAGATTCGTCGTCACCACGAGGCTCCGGCGCTCGTAGCGCTGGCTGATGAAGCCGAACAGCAGGTCGGCGCCCGCCTTGTCGAACGGCATGTAGCCCAGCTCGTCGAGTAATGTGGAGCTCAACATTACTCGACTAATGTTGAGTGATCAGTAATGTGGAGTTGCGGCGGGGGCGGCGCTCGTACCAGACACGAAGGGTCGCCGGACTCCACATTACCGATCGCTTCTTCAGAGTGCTTCAAGCCATTCGAGCACGGACGCGTCGGTGCGCCACAGGGCCGGCCCCGCGGTGGCGCGGGCGGTGGGGCGGGCCTTCGCGAGTGCCTGTCGTTTCATGTCGAGATCGACGGTCGCGTACCGTGCGTGGTCGTGACGCTGGCGTGGCCGAGCCACTGGCTGATCGTGACGATGTCGACGCCGGCGCGAAGCAGGTGGACAGCCGTGCTGTGCCGCATGCTGTGGGGATGGAGGCGCTTGGCGCGCAGGGCCGGCACGGTGGTCTGCGCACGGGTGCAGTACTTCTGTAGCAGGTAGCGGACGCCGAATCGTGTGAGACGTGTCCCGCGGTGATTGCGGAAGACCGGCTCATTGGGTTGCGGCTCGCGGCAGCGTTCGACCAGCAGCGCTCGTAGCAGGTCGGCGGTCTGGGGCCACAACGCTCAGAGATCCCCTCATTTTTTACACAGACACTCGTGGGCAGCGGTAGCCTTCCAGCCGGCTGATCCGCACCCACGGGGCCCGGCTGTCGCCTCGTCATGCCCTGGTTTCATGACTACGGGGTCCGGCGCCGCCGGGTGGAGAACTCATATGAATCAATAGAGCGAAACCCTCCGTCTCGCATTAGGCTAGAAAGTCTGAAAGGTGGCGCACTGTGAATTAGAATATGATTATATGAATATACATCAAGACCGGCCGGCCTCATCCGGGCAATGGCTCGGGAGACACGACCTCCTGAACTTCATCACGACCTTGTACGAAGGCGACCTGCATGCCAAGAGAGTGCTGTCATTGGCTAACGCAACCGTGGGCGTGCTGACGAGCGCTTCGCTGGCAATCGTCTTCATTTAGCGGGTTCCGGGGCAGGTGTCAAAGTTTTGACTTGTACAAATTTCGGAACTGTGGCATAACCTTGGCGTGAAGGTCGGGGACCGCAATTCGCACGAGAACCTGCAGGCCGAGGTCGAACGGCTCCGCACGGAGTTGACGCGGCGCGAGCGCGACACCAAGAACCAGCAACGCGAGAACGGTCGCCAGCAGCGTCAGATCGACGGCCTGCAAGGCCAGATCGAGCGTCAGAAGCGGGAGATCGAGCAACTGAGGGGGCAGTTGGCCGCCGCGCGCCGGGCGGGGTTCCGACAAGCCGCCCCCTTCGCCAAGGACCGACCGCAAGGACGCGGCCGGCGTCCCGGTCGACGGGCTGGTACGCAGTATGGTCGGAAGGCGTGCCGCCCGCGCCCGGCACGGGTTGACCAGACCCTGGAAGCGCCGGTGCCGACGGCGTGTCCCGACTGCGGCGGGTCGGTCGAAGTGACCCACGTGGCGTCGCAGTATCAGGAAGAAATCCCCGAAGTGCGCCCGGTCGTGCGCCGCTTCGACATCGAAGTGGGCCGCTGCTCACAGTGTCGGCGGCGCGTGCAGGGCCGCCACGCGCTGCAGACCTCGGATGCGCTGGGAGCGGCCGGCGCGCAGCTCGGCCCCGGCGTCGTCGCGCTGGTCGTCGAGTTGCACACGGAGATGGGCGTACCGCTGGCGAAGGTCGCCCATGTGCTGCGGACCACGTTCGGCTTACACGTGACACCGGGCGGCCTCGCCCACCTGCTGCACCGCACGGCCCGCGACGCCGCGCCGACCTACACGGCGCTGTGCGAGCAGGTCCGCAACTCGCCCACGGTCACACCGGATGAAACCGGGTGGCGCGTCGGTGCCATCAGCCACTGGCTGTGGGCCTTCGTCACCCCGGAGACGACGGTCTACGCCATTTGCCCCGGCCGCGGGTTCGACGATGCCACCACGGTTCTGGGGGCCGACTTCGCCGGGGTGCTCGTGCGCGACGGGTGGGTGTCGTATCGCTGCTACCGAGCCGCGCTGCACCAATCCTGTCTGAATCACCTGCTCCGACGATGCAAGGAACTGCAGGAAGATCATCCGGACAGTCTCTGGGCCGGGCAGGTGCAAGCGGTCTTGCAGACGGGCCTTGCCGTGCGTGACCGCTGCACCGCCGGCGAGCTGAGCGAGCACGGTCTGGCATCGATCCGCGGCCGACTCGTAGCCCGGCTCGGTCGGCTCATTGACGCACCGCCACCGCTGGACGACGCCGAGCGCTTTGCCCGGCATCTGGCCACCGAATTCGCTGCCGTGTTTCTCTTCTTGTGGGACCTGTCGATCGACGCCACCAACTGGCGCGCCGAACAGGCCATCCGTCCCGCCGTCGTTATCCGAAAGGACGCCCCTATATGTCAAGAAAGGGTGTGAACACCGCCGCGAGCGGAGTTGGATCTGAAGTGGAGCGGACAGAAAGCTCATGGAAGACGGCGGGGCATCTCCCGCGGTAGGACGAGGGTTGGGGACCCGGATCGCCGATGCCGACTCCCGTCGTCACCTGCTTTCGTCCAGAGACAGGTTGTCCGTGCAGCGGAGAGGTAGCCTCTGCTCCCGCCGAGTCAAGGCGCTTCGCGCCTCCTCCGCTGCGCTCCGGTCCTTCGGATGACTCGGCGCTCGGGCCGGCTTCAGAGCTGGTTGTGGCCGGACGGATTCGTCCGGCCACTGAAAACACTGGCCGGATGACCGAGAGGTTCTCTACGTGCGGCCGCAGCAGCGGGGCGCGACATCGTCCAGGCCCCCGCCCAGCGGCGGATGACGGACCGCTGACGCGGGAACGGCATCGACTCGCCTGCGGCTCGCCCTCCCGGGCCCCCGGTCGTAGACCGGGGGAAGTAACGTTGGGGTTCACTGACCGGTGTCCGGCGCCGGACGGTGACAGCGACTGGCGGCGTACGACACGCTCCGGATCGGGTCAGAGTCCCGGTTCGGCAAGGCCAGCGTACGGTCAGATCGGAACCGGCCGAAATAGTCGTCGCCAAGCCAAAGGCATTGACCCCGAACACACCAAAGAGCGCGACCACGTCAGGCAGCCTTGGCGCAGGTCGCACCGGGTTGGTGGTCTTCGATCAGCGCGTGGTAGATTTCCCGGGCAACGAAGCGTTTCAGGCAGCGGATGATGTCTTTCTTCGACAAGCCCTCGGCGGTGCGTCGTCGGACGTAGTCGAGGGTCGGCTGGTGCCAGCGCATGCGGATGATCACGATCCGGTAGAGCGCCGCGTTGGCTTGGCGGTGGCCGCCGCGGAAGAGCCGATGCCGGTTCGTAACCCCGGATCGAGGCGGGAATCGGGACAGGCGCCACACAGCTTCGCAAACGCGGCTTCGGAACGGATCCGGGTGGGGTTGTCGCCGGCAACGATCAGCATCTCGGCCGCCGAGTCGGGACCAATCCCGAACGCCTCACGCAGGGTCGGCGCTGCCGCCCTGGTGAGGATGTCGAGCAACTCGTCGTGCCGGTCGATCTCGGCCGAAAGTGTGCGCCAGCGGGTCGCGAGCGCCCGTAGGGCATGCTTCACCGAGGCAGTCGGGTCGACGATGTCTCCTGGTCTGAGGGTCGCGCAGCGGTCGATGAGCCGTTGGTCGGTGAGCGGCTCGAGTGCTTCGCGGACCCGACTCGGTGCGTTGACGAGCAGCGTCTTGAGCGTGGTCATCGCGGTAGTGCGGGCCTTGACGGCCGTATCGCGGGCGATCTTGATCTGGCGGACCATTTCTGCCGCGCCGTCCGCAGCTTTCGGCATGGCGGTCGCGACACCGGCGAGCACCGACCGCGCCGCAGCCTCGGCGTCGAGCGTGTCACTCTTGCCGTTGTTGCGCCGCTTGCGCCGGTCGCAACGGTTGACCTCGACGACGTGGAGCCCCTGTCGGCGCACGGAGCGCGCGAGGCCGACCCCGTAGGAACCGGTACCTTCAATCCCGAAGGTTTCGAGGTCACCGAGCGTGCGTGCCCACGCCACCAGGTCGGCATAACCGGCCCCGTTCGCCGGCACCCGGAACGTCGCGAGCCGGGCGCCCAAGTCATTGATCGCTACCGCGACATGCTCGTGCTTGTGGGTGTCGACGCCGACGATCACCTTGACCGACGGATCGTCACGCGCGATGCTGTTCGACATGTTGCTGGCCCCCTTTCGGGCTGGCGACGCCGTCTGGTCGGGCGGGCGGACAGGACTGTGACGGGACTTTCAAGCCAGGCCCCTATTCGGTCACTGCCCTCCCGGCCAGGCAACATCTGGATGCGTGCTGCCCAGCCGGGCCGACAGATCCTTGCCAGGACACGAGCGTGCCGTTGGTGCAAGTCGTCTGCGGTGGAGTCTGCGGCAGCACGAGTCAGAACCGGCCCGGGCAGCGACCTCGATCTACCTCCGCTGATCGCCACGATGTTGCACGAGACGTGAAGATCGGCAACCCCGAGACGGTCGCTTCAACTGCGACCGACCCAGGCAGGTATCGTCACGCGCAGGGGTGAAGCATGCTCACAGTCTGCGGTGGCAACCGCACCCGCCACGGCGCCGACACCCAGCAGGTGCTCGCCAGCGTCGTGCGCACCGCCCGCCAACGCGACCTCGATCTACCTCCGCTGATCGCCACGATGTTGCGCGCCACCGTGAAGTTGCCCCGGTTTCGTGGACACCTATCCTCTTGGGGGGGAGAAGGAGTATCCGCGATGCCGAAGACGAGACCACCGTACGCGGCGGAGTTCCGGCAACAGATGGTCGACCTGGTTCGGTCCGGACGTGCGCCGGAGGATCTGGCTCGCGAGTTCGAGCCGTCGTCCCAGGCGATCCGAACCTGGGTCGCGCAGGTGGGCCGCGATGCGGGCGAGCGCAGCGACGGGCTGCGCACGGAGGAGCGTGAAGAGCTTCGCCGGCTGCGCCGGGAGAACCGGCGCCTGCGCGAAGAGCGAGAGATATTGGCAAAGGCAACGGCCTGGTTCGCGCGGGAGGCCCGACCCGGGAGACCTACCGGGTCATGAGCGCGAATCAGGCTCGTTTCCGTGTCGCCACGATGGCCCGGGTGCTCGGTGTCTCCCCGAGCGGGTACTACGCGTGGCGTCGTCGTCCTCCGTCGGCTCGGGCACGGGCCGATGCCGAGCTCCGGGCTCGCGTCCAGGCGATTCACGGCCGGAGTCGAGGGACGTATGGTGCTTGTCAACGGTCATTCAAATTTCCCCCACCTGCGGTCATCGAAATTTCCCCCACCCCCCTGGTTGAGAACAACGATGAGACGAGTGCCGGTGGTCGCTGTGGGCAGGCCGTCTGCGGCCTGTCCAAGGCGCGGTGGGCGCGTCTGCGCGTCCACGGCGCCGGCAGCGTCCACGGGCCTCCCGTCGCTCACGTTCCCGCCGTCGTCGGCTTGACCACCCCGGACTTCAACTTGTCCTTCAGCCGATACGAATCGCCGCGAATGCTGAGCGTCGTCGCGTGATGCAGGATCCGGTCGAGGATCGCGCTGGCGATCACGCGGTCGCCGAAGACGTCGCCCCAGCTGCCGAAGCTCTGGTTGCTGGTCAGGATCATCGGGCCGCGCTCGTAGCGCCGGCTGATGAGCTGGAAGAACAGCGTCGCCGCCTGACGGTCGATCGGCAGATACCCGATCTCGTCGATGATGAGAAGCCGCGGGATCGTGAAGACCTTCAGCTTGTCGTCGAAGCGCCCCTCGCTCAGCGCCTTGGTGAGCGTCGTCAGCATCGCCGCGGCCGTCGTGAAGAGAACCCGGTAGCCGTGCTCGATGGCCTTGAGCCCGAGTCCCACGGCCAAGTGTGTCTTGCCGACCCCGGGCGGCCCGAGCAGGACCAGGTTGTCGCCGTGCTCGACGAAGTGGCACAGGCTCAGCTTCTGGATCTGCTTGCGGTCGACCGAGGGCTGGTAGCCGAAGTCGAAGCTGTCGAGACCCTTGATGAACGGGAAGCGGGCCAGATTCGTTCGCATCGTGACGTGCTTGGCGGTCTTCGCTGACACCTCTTCGCTCAACAGTCCGTCGAGGAAGTCGGCATACGACAGCTCCTTCTCCGAGGCCTCCTGGAGCAAGGCTTCGAGCCGTTCGCGCACCGTGTTCAGGCGCAGCCGCTGCAGGTGCTCGTCGAGGCGGGCCATCTGCGGCGACGTCATTGCGCACCCCCGAGGCCATAGGCCGCCTCGTAGCAGGCCAGGTCGCGGATCTCGACGTCGAGCGGAACCGCACCAGTGGAGCACCCGCCCGTCGAGTAGCGCACGCGCGCATTGCGAGCGATCGGCCCCGGCCCGTGCTCGGGCAGGATCCGGAGCTGGTGCCGGCTTCTGAGCACCGGATGCGTGGCGACCACCTGGCCCCGGTGCCGCATCTGCAGGAAGCCGTCGCGGCGGAGTACCTCAACCGGCTGGCCGATCAGCGTGAACGGCACCGAGTAGCGATTCGTGTCGACGGTGACCAGGTAGTCGGTCGCCACCACCCGGGTCAGCGGCGCCTCGAGTCGGAACGCCCGGACCGCCGGCACGGGCACCAGCGCCTCACGCTCCCGTGCGAAGCGGTCGATGGGTCGCTCGTGGGTCGTCCCGTGCACGCGCACGTCGGCAACCGTCGCCGTCCACTCCTGCAACTGTTCGTTGAAGTCGAGGTCGTCGCGAAACCGCCGGCCCGCCAGGAAATTTCGCTTGAAATACTTCACACTCGACTCGACCTTGCCCTTCGTTTGGGCCCGGTACGGCCGGCACAATCGCGGCTCGAAGCCCCAAAAGTCGGCGAACGCCTTGAACGTCGTGTTCCACCGCACGCCGTCGGTCCCACACGGCGCGCAGACCGTTCGCGGTCGGTCGTAGAGATGCTCCTGGGTGTGGCCGCCGAAGTGCGTGAACGCCTGCTCGTGCGCATCGAGCAGATCGCCGAGCGTCTCGCTCAGGCACGGCACGTAGAAACTCCGCCGCGAGTAGCCGAGCGTCAGCACAAAGATGTGCCGCACCTCGCGCTGCGCACCCAGCCAGACCCGCGCCTGGCCCCAATCAATCTGGCTCTGCAGCCCTGGCGGCGTTTCGAACCTCGTACGCGTCACCGCCGCGTGCAACTGCGTCTCCCGCAACGGTCGCACGAACCGCTTCACCGTTTCGTAGCTGCCGCGATACTGCCGGCATCGAAGCTCCTGGAACAGCACCTGTGCTGAGTAATCAACCTCGGCCGCCCGCCGCCGCAGATACTCCGCATGCGCGGCCAGCAGCGTGTCCGAACGCGCCGCCCGCTGGTACGGCTTCCACGCCGTCTGCCGCAGGCACCGACGAACTGTCTTGCGGTCTAGATCCAGCTCGCGAGCAATCGCTCGAATCGATGCGCCCGCCGCTGCCCGACGATGAATCTGCTCCCATCGTTCCCTTCCGACCATCTCGACCTCCCCGAGCATCTGACGCTCGGGGTCGATCGTCGTGGTTGTCGTCGACATCTGCTCCTCCCCTCAGTTATCGAGGTGAGGACTTTTCAGTGACCACGGGTGGGGATTTTTGCGTGACCGGTGACAGTGCTCCTCGGATTCACGCCGAACTGACCGAGGGCGGTGTCGCGGTGAGCCGCAAGCGGGTCGCCCGGGTCATGCGGTCCGTCGGCGTCGCCGGGGTGAGCCGGCGCCGCGGCCCTCGCACGACACGCCGGAATGCCCAGGCCCGCCCGGCCCCGGATCGGGTCGAGCGGCGCTTCGAGGCGGACGCGCCGAACCGGCTCTGGGTCGCCGACATCACCTACGTTCCGACCCTGGCCGGCTTCCTGTACCTGGCCATCGTCCTCGACGTGTTCAGCCGGCGCGTCGTCGGTTGGGCCATGGCGGGGCATCTTCGCACCGCGCTGGTGGTCGAGGCGCTGGAGATGGCCGTGGCGCAACGGCGGCCCGAGGCGGTCATCCATCACTCCGACCAAGGCTGCCAGTACACCTCGCTGGCCTTCGGCGCTCGCTGCCGGGAACGGGGCGTCGCGCTATCGATGGGTTCGGTCGGCGATTGCTTCGACAATGCGATGGCCGAGAGCTTCTTCGCGACCCTGGAGTGCGAGCTGCTCGACCGAACGACGCTGTCAACGCACGCCGAAGCACGGGCGGCGTTGTTCGAGTTCATCGAGGGGTGGTACAACACGCGGCGGCGTCACTCCGCGCTCGGCTACCGGTCGCCACTGGAGTTCGAACGGCTCCATCAGGCCGGCGCTGTGGACGGGTCGAACCCGGCCTGTGGACGCCAACTACGCGATACTGCGCTGTCCATCGGGGCACCTGTGCTGAGTAATCAACCTCGGTCCGTGCGCGGATCCCGCTGGTACGGCGCGCTGCGCACGGGATCCACACCGCCCACAGGAATCAATAGTTGATGTACACACCATGACGTGAACCGAAAGCCTTAACCTGTCCACGAGATCGGGGCAACCTCAGGGCGAGGGCCATCGCAAGGTCCACGCGCGGCTGCGGATCCTCGACGGGGTGTGGGTCTCGCGGACGCGAGTGTTGCGCGTGATGCGCGCGAAGGGGTTGCTCTCGCCCCCACCGCGGGCGGCAGGCTGACTCGAGGGCGCACGACGGCACGATTGTCACCTCGGCGCCCGACGTCATGTGGGGTACCGACGGCGTGCGGGTGTTCACGGCCGACGACGGCTGGGTCTGGACCTTCGCGGCGGTGGACCACTGGAACGCCGAGTGCGTGGGCTGGCACGTGTGCAAGGTGGGGAGCCGTTTCGCGGCCCTCGAGCCGGTCGCGCAAGGGCTCCGGCGACTCTACGGTTCGGTCGAGGCGGACGTGGCCCGCGGGCTGGCGCTGCGGATGGACCACGGCAGCCAGTATCTGTCGGACCACTTCCTCAACCAGCTTCGGTACTGGGGCATCCACCCCAGCTTCGGCTTCCTCGAAGAGCCGGAAACCAACGGGGTCGTCGAGCGCTGGAATCGCACGCTCAAGGAGCAAGCAGTCTACGGCCGGGTCTTTCGAAACTTGGCCGACGTGCGCGCCGCCGTCGCCAGGTTCGTCGAACGCTACAATCAGTGCTGGCGCCTCGAGAAGCTGGTGTATCGCACGCCGCTCGAAGCGCGCCAGGAACACGAGCTGCGTCAAGCCGCGTAGCGTAAACGTGTGTCCAAGAAACCGGGTGCGGTACAGCCGAGGGTAGCGACGCGCTGCGGCGGCGGGACTACGCCGCGCTTCGCTGTCTCTGCGGGGTGGCGCCGGTCACCCGGCGTTCGGGCAAGAGCCTGCTCGTGGTGCGCCGCCTGGCTGCCCACGACCGGCTGCGTGACGCCGCCTACCACTGGGCTCGCGTCGCTGCCCACCGAGACCCGGTCAGCCGCGCCAAGTATCAGGCGCTGCGCAGCCGCGGCCATGGACACGCCCGCTCCCTGCGCTCAGTGGCCGACCGCCTGCTCAACGTCGCCTGCGCCATGCTCCGCGACGGCACCTGCTTCGACCCGCACCGTGCAGGAAATGTCACCGCGTGAACTTGTAACACACGCTCTCGATCGACATTCGCCACGCCTTGGCGAGTCCGATGACGAAACGGCTCGTGGGCGCTGTGGGCACGTCGTCTGCGGCGTGTCCACAGCGCGGTGGGCGCGTTCTTTGCGTCCACGGCGACGGCAGCGTCCATGCGCCATCCCGTCACCTCACGCCCATCTCGACCGCCGTCACGACGACGCAAAAAGGCACTTGCAAAATGGTGGGGAGTCCTTTCCATCTTGCCGCTACCAGATCGCCGGGGTCTACTGGAAGGCCCCGTTCGAGGCGCTCGATCGAGGACGCCGCCAGTTGCGGTCGTTGCTGGGGCGCCGATCTCCACAGAGTCGACCACCCTGGGCGACCGAACCTACGATGCGGTTCTTGCCGAGGCAAGACGGCCGGCGGAACGGTCGGCGTCCGGAGGTATTGGAACTTGAGGTAGCATGAGCGGCAGGTAGGTCATGGCCAGCACTTGCAGCGAAACGGACCTCCTCCGTCGAACCGTACCGGGTTTCCCGGAGAGCTCAACCCGGCGCTGTTACTCATTCGCATAGGCGGGGAGAGTGGTGAGCCGGGTGTCCTCGATGGGCCCACCCACCGTGAAATGGTAGAGGTCTTGGTAGGTGAGGTCTTGGAGGCCAAGGACACGATGCATGGGGTCGTCGAAGTAACACCCGATACCAGTACTCCGAATCCCGGCAGCTTCGGCTTCTAGATAGAGCACCTGGCCAATCATCCCGGCCTCCCAGAACAGACGTGGATAGAACCACGGACCATTCTGTTCAATGGGTGCCTCGTACTCCGCGATCATCCCAAGACTGAAGCACCCATCGCTTGCGATGTCCTGGTGACACGAGACCTGCCGGGCGGATTGCTGGGCCTCAGCTTCGATGAGGCAGTACAGCTCCAGTTGCGGCGGACATTCGGCGGGTCGCTGCCATTGATCCACCTTGGTGAACGCTGCCCGAAGAGCGCGTGTCTGTGACGCGTCGCGCACGAAGAGGTACAAGCCCGCGGGAAGATCCTTTACGCGGTGAACAAAAATGGCCAAGTGAATGTGCGGCGTCCACGGAAGCGTGCTTAACGGAATGCTTCCTGGTACCGCCAACGTTCTTTGAAGAATCCGATAGAACGTGTCTCGGGTGATGTGAGTTGTCCTGTCCATCGCCACCGCGCTGCGGCGCTGACGAACGACTGTCCGGAGAGACACGGACCGATGGTCGTAAGAATACGAAGGCTGCGGACTCTCGCGTCGCTCGTACGGCTGCCGACTGCGCGGCTTTCGGGCGGCGGCGGCCGTGGTCTCGACACCCCAGTCGAGGTGAGATGGGCTGAGCTGATTGGCGGTGCCCTGCCAGGTAAGAGACCTCAAGGCTTGTATCTGATCTTCCTGGAGCCCCATAGCCTCTTCGGCATGCGGACCCACAGCCATAAGCACATCTGGCTCCTCCGACTCGGCGTCGTCATTCCCTGTGCCCATGAGCAGCGCCAATTCTTCTGTGCCCAGATCGTCTAAGACCTGTGTCTGCCACCCGAGGCCAGCTGCAGCAATAACGATCGCGCCAATCGCGTGCCCGACATCGTGCTGGCAGTAGCGATAGGCCCGCTGGCCATATTTCCAGGCTTCTCGCCAATGAATGGACGTCAGTCCGACAAGAAATATGTCCGCCGGCGCTACTAGCCACAATGCGTCCCACATTCCCCGCTCGAACTCCGCCCGTACCTCCAATCCATGCTCCTTCGGAGCGTAGTGACACACCATGGGCCGATCGCCCAGCCCATCGATGGGACCACAGATCAAGTAGCCCTCGGTGGGATGTAGATTGCCGCTCGACGGATTCACGCGGAGTGCCCAACTGTGCTCACCGGTGCTCTTCCAAGCTGAAAGTGCCAAGCTGTCATAGAAGAGTTGCGAGATCGTCTGAAAGGTCACCGGAGCGGCGGGAATCCGGCCTCGAACAAAAGCGTCGTCGTACAGCGGCTCGTCCGTGGCTGGGAACTTCTCGAGAGATACGAGCCGCGCCCCCTGATACCGCCGAAACGGCTTTGGCTGTGTGGCCCAATCCAAAGCCCCTGGCCCCTGGGCATAGCTGTGGAAGTGATGTTTTGTGATCTCGTGGTAGTGAAGAACCTGCTGCAGTGCGGGACGGGCGTCTAGATTGTCTTCGGAATCGACGGTCATCTCTTGTTTCTCTGAAAACGAGCGCCTCTTCAGTGCGAGGGGCTGATCATGCAGTCATTGAATACGGCTCGTGCGGCGTGAGTGAGCCGCTTCGCCGCATCTTCTTCGAGCTTCTCGAGACCTCTGAGGCGCACCCCAGGAGGGTACGGTACCTGGGCGATCTCAACGACATCTAGCGCCTCGGGAAACTCACGCCGCAGGGCGCTATCGAGAAGCGCTGCAAACTGCTCGGGCCGTTTCGAGGGACTGCTCGCATCGATCTGGAAATCCAGACTGGGCGGCGAGTCCTGATCCTTAACCATTCGTCCACCATATTCTAGCAGGTTGCTGAAAAAATCCGCGAGAGGGATCGACACAGCGATCCCGCCGTACTACGATGGCTCCACGCGGTTAGGAAAGGAGCCTCGACGGGCACGGTCGGCGCCGACAAGGGGTACGACACGGCGCGCTTTGTCGACGAGGTCCGGGCGCTGGAAGTGACCCCGCACATCGCGCAGAAGATCCGCTACAGCGCCCGCGACGGCCGGATCACCCGGCATCCCGGTTACCAGGTCAGTCAACGGAAGCGGAAGTTGGTCGAGCAGGTCTTCGGCTGGCTGAAGACGGTTGGCGAACTGCGGAAGCTGCGCCATCGGGGCGGGGCGCTCGTCGATTGGATCGTGACCTTCACGGCGGCCGCCTACAACCTCGTGCGAATGCGAGCCTTGGTGGTGACGTGTCCTTAACCCGCATTATTCCGTGCGCCGTGACAAGGTGCCATTCCTCAGCGGGGCGAATCCCGCCCGGCAACTGTCGCTCCAGCCGGTAGCAGTCGGAGCGGACGATGGAGGCAACGACATCGGCTGAAGCACTCCGACGACAAAGGGCCGCCTTGGGCGGTTCAGCGACCACGCGGGCCGCAACGACGTTGAACGCCGAGCAGGCCTCGAAACGGGTAACGCGGAAGCCGACCCGCCGGAATAACGGGGAAGGCTGCCAGCGGTCGGGAAGCGAGCGACGCGAGCACCGACCGGTTCCGCCGGGGTAATGGCGGCGGCACGTGTGGAAGAGGGGATTGGTCGCAACACGGGAAGCCCTGCCGGTGGCGTGGCACGCGCCAACGGACAGCCCGCGAGGGTCAGGTCGGGCCGGTCAGGGTGGCGGAGAGGTCCGTAGGTACCGAGGAAGCCGGGTAATGCCGGCGGCGGAGGGAAGGGACCTCAGGTGGAAGCGATGGCGAAAGGGAGCAGGCTCACGGGAGTGGCCGAACGGCCTATCACCCCGGAGATGAGCAGGAATGCCGGATGTCATCACATGCACAAGCGAAGGGGACGACCCGAGCGGTCGCCGTCGCCAGGGCGTCAACAGGCCTGACGACGCACCGGCCGGCCGGCTCAAGGGTGCGAGCCTGGTGCCAGGGCTCGCGAGACCCGTCCGCTGGCTCATGCATCCCCTTATTTTTGCAGGCATCAGATCACGCCGAAGACCTCTCGATACACCCGCTGTTCCATGAGCATGCTTCCGAACGTCTCCATCAACCGACGAACCCGATCCTCGGGCCAATTGGGGAGGTGGTGGTACAGCATCAGCCCCTGCCGAAACAACGAATGCGTCCGCCGCTTCACCGTGTTCGCCTTCAACCAGCGGTCATAACCGATGCGCTCGCCCGCCGCGCCCAGCAACGACAGCACGGCGATCGCCAGCGCGCTGATCAACAACAGGCGGTCCCGCCGGTCCGGGCGCGAAACATGCATCGAAGACAGCCCCATCCCGAAGCGCATGTCCTTGATGTCCCGAAAGCCCGCCTCAATCCCCCAGCGCTTGCCGTAGTACCGAATCAGGACCCGCGTCGGGACTGTCGCTTCGCTGGCCACCAGGCACCACGGTTCGTCCATCTTCGGATCGTGTACGCACACGACCACGCCGACCGGCAGTTCGTACGTGTCGGTCACCCGAGCACCCACCAGCCGCCGCGCACGCCCCCCGGCGCCGACCCACGCGGCGGCCGCTCGCCGCTCGCCCCGCGCACTCGTCACGGAGATGTCTCCACGCAACCGAATCACATATTCGAGGGCCAGCTCTGTCGTCAACGCGTAGAACAGCTTGCAGTCCCCAAAGCCCCGGTCCGCCACGACGGTGACTTTCACCCCGGCCGGCAGCACCTCCCGCAACCGGCACAGCACCTCGTACTCATAGCGCCGCTGATTACCCTTCAGTGTCGAGGACGCCACCGTCTTCCACAGCAGGGGCGTCGCGCGCCCATGGCCAGTCACCATCGACAGCACGATCGTGTCCTGCCCGTCGGCCGCGAAGCTCGTCCAATCCAGCGCGACGACGACTTCTGTGCGGGCGCCGACGATGAACGGCGTCCAGTATGCGAAAAAGGCCCAGACGTCGACGCCTCGATTGCTCAGCAGCCGATCCACCTGCTTCACACCATGCTTGGTCAACGTCCCCATGGCCTGGGCCAAGCCGCGCCCCACTGCATGGATTGCCAGCGAAGCGCTCGTCAGCACGCCCACGGTTGCGTTAGCCAATGACAACACTCTCTTGGCATGCAGGTCGCCTTCGTACAAGGTCGTGATGAAGTTCAGGAGGTCGTGTCTCCCGAGCCATTGCCCGGATGAGGCCGGCCGGTCTTGATGTATATTCATATAATCATATTCTAATTCACAGTGCGCCACCTTTCAGACTTTCTAGCCTAATGCGAGACGGAGGGTTTCGCTCTATTGATTCATATGAGTTCTCCACCCGGCGGCGCCGGACCCCGTAGTCATGAAACCAGGGCATGACGAGGCGACAGCCGGGCCCCGTGGGTGCGGATCAGCCGGCTGGAAGGCTACCGCTGCCCACGAGTGTCTGTGTAAAAAATGAGGGGATCTCTGAGGTCCGCTGGTCGTGACCGGGAAGCCCGTGCGCGAGCCGCATGATTCCACTGGAGAGCCCGGTGCCGGAAATCGGCCCGCCGGGTTGTGTGTCCAGCCAAGGCTGGCCTGTTCAGCGGGAGACAGCCCCGCCGGGGCAAGAATCAGGAGCCCCGTAGCTTGGATAGCAGGGAGGAGGGAAACCAAATTCCTGAAGCCTATCGACAGGGTCTCCCTTGGGGAGATTGCGAGTCATCGGGCCGTAACGTGAAGTGAACGCGGAGGTGGCCTCGAAAGTGTATTCCGAAGGCCGAGCCTGCAACCTGAAGGCGAAGGCAGCATGGGCGGTTGAAACCTGATTGACGCGGCTGACCCACTTCGGCGGGGTGGTAGCGACAGCACGATGACAAGGACAGGCTGAGCAACTGGAGAAGCCCTCCTCGCCCCGGCGCGAAATCGCCGGAGCAAGGTAGGCTCTATAACCGGCAACACCGGGAAGTGAGCCGAAGGCGAGAGGGTGGCGGAGGGGCGTGTAGTAGCGTTGAGGCGGTGTAACTCCCGCGGAGCAAAGGCGCCCTGCTGTTGAACAGTTCTCCGACAACAAGGGAGGCAAGGACGGGATGACAAAGCCGTCCATTGGTTTGCAGGACCTGCGACGGAGAATATATCTCAAGGCGAAGGCTGACCAGAAATGGCGCTTCTGGGGGCTGTACGTTCATGTATGTAAGCCGGAGACGCTCCGGGAGGCCTACGAGATGGCGCGACGCAACGGCGGTGCCGCGGGCATTGACGGTGTGACGTTCGCGGCCATCGAGGAGGCCGGCCTCGAGGCGTTCCTGGATGACATCCATGACGAACTGCACTCCCGAACCTATCGGCCCTCGGTAAACCGGCAGGTGGAGATACCGAAGGATGGGGGCAAAGTCCGCATCCTCGGGATACCCACCATCCGGGACCGTGTGGTGCAGGGGGCGCTGAAGCTGATACTGGAACCTGTCTTCGAGGCTGACTTTCAGGAGGGCTCTTACGGGTACCGGCCAAAACGCACGGCCCATCGGGCGGTGCACCGGGTGACGACGGCGGTCGTAAAGAACAAGACCACGGTGATAGACGTGGACTTGGCGTCGTATTTCGATACGGTTCGACACGACATCCTGCTTGGAAAAGTGGCGATTCGGGTA
The DNA here is from genome assembly GCA_965217045.1 of Vicinamibacterales bacterium. Classification (GTDB taxonomy): domain Bacteria; phylum Acidobacteriota; class Vicinamibacteria; order Vicinamibacterales; family UBA8438; genus JAAXGX01. Next base: position 828,012 of record OZ244229.1, read on the forward strand.
GACGACGACGAAGTTTTACGGCTGTTGAAGCTCATCCTCAAGGCTGGAGGCAAGCGGGGCGTTCCCCAGGGTGGGGTTATTACTCCCCGAACGCAAAAGGCAACTTTCTGTTCGATCGGGTGATCACCGGCTGGCGAGACCGACCGGTACTTGATCTGCGTCTCAAGAGATAATATGTTTATGCCTCATGGCGCGGGCCACCAAGGCCGACAAGGCGCGCTTGCTCAACGCCGCGTACCGCCTGCTCGGACAGCAGATGGAACGCGCCGAGGCGGCCCGGCAACTCGGTCGCGAGTGCGCGTTGTCGCGCCGGCAGGCCTACCGCTATCTTCAGGAAGCGGCCGGGCTGAGCTCCGCTGCCGGCGGTCGAGCCGACCGTCGCAGTCACCTTCAAGCTGCCGGTCAGCACCGTACGCGCAATCCGCGCATATGCCCGCCACAGCGGACTCTCCCTCGGACAAGTCGTCACCCAGGCGGTGACGGCGTTCCTGGACAACTTCCGTCAGCGACGTGGGTGAACGACAACCACGAAGAGCTCCGCGGCAGGTGCAGCTCGATTGCACGTTCGATCGACTTCGCGACAGCAAGATCGCCCAGGCGTACACGTTGTTGGTACCGGCCTGTATGCGTCCGGTTGCAGCCCACGGAATGGAGCGTCCACATGCAGATGGCGGCGATCTACACGCGCGTGTCCTCGAATCAGCAGCGCGAAGCGCACACGATCGCGAGCCAGACGGCGGCGCTGGTCGAATGGGCAGCGACGCTCGATCTGGAGGTGCCCCGGCAATGGGTCTTCGAAGACGAAGGCTATAGCGGGGCGACGCTCGAACGGCCGGGATTGGAACAGGTGCGCGACCTGGCAGCCGCCGGCGACATCCAGGTGGTGCTCGTGCACAGTCCGGACCGGCTGAGTCGGAAGTACGCCTACCAAGTCCTGTTGATCGAAGAGTTCGGACGTCACGGGGTCGAGACCCGCTTCCTCAACGGCCCGTCGAACGCCACGGCCGAGGATCAGCTGCTGGTGCAGTTTCAGGGCATGATCGCCGAGTACGAACGCGCTCAGATCCTCGAACGGTCGCGTCGTGGCAAGCGGCACCGCGCGCGAGCCGGCGAGATCAGTGTCCTGGGCGGCGCTCCCTATGGTTATCGCTACATTCGCAAGCGTGATGACCACCCGGCGGCGTACGTCGTCATCGACGCCGAAGCGCGCGTTGTCCGCGACGTCTACGAGCACTACACCGTCACGGGCTGGAGCATCGCGGCGATCACCCGCTGGCTCAACGAGCAAGGTATGCCCACGCGGAAGGTCGGCACCCGTTGGGAACGCTCCACCGTATGGGCGATGCTGCGCAATCCGGCCTATCGCGGCACGGCGTGTTTCGGCAAGACGCGACGAGCCCAACGGCAGCGCGTGACGCGCCCACTACGGCTGCGTGGCGGCGCCGCCAGTCGCGACAGTGCGAACCACGAACGGCCGCGCGAGGAATGGATCGAGATCCCGGTGCCGGCGATCGTGGACGAGTCGACCTTCGCGCGCGCACAGGAACTGCTGCACGAGAACAAGGTGCACGCCCGGCGGCGCACGATCGAACCGAGCCTCGTACAGGGGCTCGTGAGTTGCCAGAAATGTGGCTACGCGCTCTCGCGCGCGTCGGCCCGGTCGAGCGCCCGGAAGATTCACTACTACCGCTGCATCGGATCCGACGGATGGCGGCACCTCGGCGGCCCCCGGTGCGACACGCGCCCCGTGCGGCAGGACCTCTTGGACGAGGTCGTCTGGACCGAAGTGATACGGTTGCTTGAGGATCCGGCACTGATCCAACAGGAACTGGATCGCCGGCTGGCCGCCGCTCAGGCTGCTGACCCTGCGAAGACCCGCACGCAGGCGGTGGAGCGGGACCTCACTCGAGTCGGGAAGAGCATGGAACGGCTGCTCACCGCCTACCAGGAGGATCTGCTGTCGCTCGAGCAGCTACGTGAGCGGATGCCGTTGCTGCGTCAACGTGAGCAGACGCTACGCTACGAGTTGAACGCTTTGGTCGAGCAGACTCGCGAGCGCGCCGCGCATCTGCGCTTGGCCGAGACCCTGTCGGCGTTTCTCACGCGCCTGCGCGCGACGGCCGAGACGCTCGACATCGTGGAGCGGCAGCGAATCGTGCGCCTCGTCGTCAAGGAGGTCCTCGTCAATGACGACAAGATCGTGATCCGCCACTGCATTCCCGTACCCTCGGGGCCACCGCCAACGAACGGTGGCGGACCGAACAACGACGCCGACAACGCCGCGGACCCTCGAAGTTACCTTTTGCGTTCGGGGAGTAATTTCACCCTTGCTCAGCAATCTCTATCTCAACGAGGTGGACAAGATGCTGGAGCGGGCGAAGGACGTCACCCGACAAGGACGCTACCACTACATCGAGTATGCTCGATTCGCCGATGACCGTGCGCCACGAAGGCGCAGAAGGGAGGCCGAGATGGCCGCCTAGCTGCAGCCATGCTGCACGAGGGATGAGGGTAGGCCCCTCGGAGCCGCCCGGCAGGGGGAGGCTCCAAACCGCCGTGCGCTGCTTCGGTCAAGAGCCGGGGTGGTAAGCGTCACGGAAACGGCGCGGCGCGACCGCGTCAGGTAGGGTGCAGGGAGACGAAGTGGATGAACCACCGGCAACGTGTCGAAAGCGTAGGGACGGTGTCGAAACCGGGGCGAGTCGTTAACCCGGGACGAGTCCAGTGGGAGCCTGCAGCTTGGCTGGGCGGCACCCGGCATAAAGGTGGCGTGACCCTGCACCAGGCCCTTGTGTGGAACGTGGGAACCTGTCGCCTCGATGTGAAGGGAGAAATCCAAGGGGCCGACCCCCAAGGATGAGAAGCCCGATGCGAGGCACAGGGGCGGAGCGACCCGTACGAGCGATGAAGTCGGGGAAACTCGATGGAGCAAAGGGGTCGCGTCATCCAGCGTGTCCCGACGGTCAACCGCGCGTGCGGGAGGAGCCGTCGAGCCACGCGAAGCCGTTCAGGCTGTTCGCCCATTGGCATCTGCTGGGGGTGACGCTGGCGGCTGGATGATGGGAGCTGTATGAGCGGAGACGTTCACGTACAGTTCTGCGAGCGCCCGGGGGTGAGATTCCCCCGGGCGACTCACCTGGTGATCCTGATCGACGGCTACCGCCGGTGGCGGTGGCTTGAGACGACCGTGTACAAGCGGCTTCTGGAGGAACTGGCCACACTCGACGTGGAACTCAATCGTGACAAGACGCGTCGCGTCGATCTCGCAAAGGGCGAGAGTTTCACCTTCCTTGGGAGCCGCTTGCAAAACTCCCGGGGGATTGGGGTGGGCGCAGTCCTCAGCTCTCTTGGTGAACACGATTTACCCTGGATCGTGGACTGGATATCTTGTCGGGAGAACCGGCGGCACGCCGGGAGGTAGAAGTCGGATGTTTCGACGTGTTCTCGACCGCGCGTTGGGACACCCGTGGGTGACTGACGCCCGTCGGGCGCCGAGGGGCGTTGCCGGCGGTGCACTGGTTATGTCACGAGGCGCACGAGCTGGTCGGCGGTGAGTGCGAGCACGCCGAACATGCAGTGGCACATCACTTTCGAGGCGCCCCGGACCCGGACATGGCGACCGCCGAACTCGTCCTTGAGTCGGCCATTGACGCGCTCACCCGCCGTACGCTCGTTGTAGCGAGCCTGCTCGGGAAGCTGAAAGCCGATCCGCTGCAGGCGCCGGGCTTCGGTTTGCAATTCCTCCGCCAACGCCTTGTCGCGGCTGGGGTTGGTGTCAATCAACGGGACGTGGCCGAGTGAGCGGCTGTGCTGGCGGATCGGTTCCGCGTCGTAGGCGGCGTCCATCAGGTCATACAGATTGGTCGTTCGCTCGGCCGACAAGGTCGCCAGCGGAATGGCGGCTTGGCTGTCGTGCAGGGAGGCGGACGTCAGCAGGCAACTGATCGGAATCTGGCCGTCGGCCACGTCGAGGTGCAGCTTGTAGCCGACCCAGGTCGACTTGTAGCCCTTGCTGTCCTTTTTCATGCCCACGTCACAGTCGGTCGGCAGGTCGTCGAGCATCGCCGGCAAGGTCATGGCCGCCTGCCGGTCAAGGCGCTTGAGGACCTTCGGTCGTTCCTCACCCTTCTTCGGCCGTCCCCGCTTGCGCTTGGGCAGCGGGGGCGTCTTTTCCTTGGCGGCCGGCTTCTCGCGGGCTTCGATGGCCGTCGAGTCGCGGCAGAGGTGGCCCACCAACCGGTCGTGGTGGGTGTTGCGGATCAACGCTGCATGCGTGCGCTGGGGCAACTGTGTGTCGGAGAACTCGGCGAAGGCGCGTGAGAAGACCGATTCGCTCGGTACCTCGCTCTTCCGCTCCCAGCCGCAGATCCGCCGCAGCGCCACGTCGGTGACCAAGCGCTCCAGCAGCACGCGCGTCGTCGGCATGTCGTAGACCGCCTTGGCCACGAAGGCTCGCGCCAGTGCCGCGCGGTCCTTGCGCGGACGCCCCGGCACCCGGAAGCACCGGGGAATCCACTGCTCGATACGGATGACCTCGAGAGTCTGCACCAACTGCTGCTGTTTTCCGGTCAGCGGACCCAACACGGGCTCCAACTGGGGAAACAGCGCACGCTGGATCGACTGCCAATAGGGGGCGAAGGAACCACGCAGGCAGTTCATGGGTTTGTTTGATTGACCGCTCCTGCCAACTACTGTATATTGGCGGACAATGAAGATGTGAAGCAGCGAATCGATGGCCTACAGCGCAGCGTTACGCCGCTACGAGGAGCAATACGACGCGCTCCCTGCGAACGCTGCATCCCGCCCGCTTACCGTCCCTCGCCCCGCCGCCTCCGGCAAGGAAAAAACTCGGCCGATCACGCGTTTCGCAAGAGGCTCTTGGGTTCAGCATCCGCCGCGCCTGGACGCAGCGGGGCAAGTGGGGGGTTGCCTGTGTGCCGAAGATAGCGGCACGCACCAAACTCCTGCGACGGCTCAAGGGGGTGATGCGACGACATTGCTCGCAACCGGTTAAAAGGGTCATTGCTCTCATCAACCCAATCCTGCGCGGATGGACGAACTACTTCCGCATAGGACAATCGAGCCGATGTTTCAGTCACGTGAAGGACTGGGTCGAGAAGAAGGTACGGCGACACCTGATGCGACAGCGCGGGCGACTGGGGTTCGGCTGGAAGAGGTGGAGTAGGCAGAAGCCATATGACCGACTCGGGCTGTTCTCCGAATACCGGGTCGTCTATCTGCCGAAAGCGCTCCCGGTTTGAACGGCCACATAACCCTTGAGACGAAGGCAACAGGAAAGCCCAGTGCCGGAAATCGGCATGCTGGGTTTGACGAGGTGGGAGCTGGAAACGTGCCCACGGGAGCCGGACTGAGGCCCGGTGCGAAAGCGCCGGAGGAGCCACCGGACCCTACCGACAGCGCGCCAGCTCTCGACCCTACCGGAGAGCGGGGGGGGAGGAAACGTACCCACGGGACTCGGCCTGCGGCCCGGTTGCGAAAGCGCCGGATAAGCCACCGACCCCTACCGGCTACGCGCCTCTCCTCGACTCTACTGAAGCTCGATATTCGGGATCGACCGAGCGTGGCGGGACGACGAACAGGGTTTCGGCATCGTCATTTGGGGGCTGCGAGGGGGTTGCGGGGCGAGCCATGGGGCGATGGCCGGGCGCGGTGAGCCCGAGTGTCGACAGCTTCTCCTGGAGACGGTCCGTATCGTCCCCGAGGGAGCTTGGTGCGGCGGGACGGATGGGCTATCCGGCACGTGCGCCGAGTGCGAGGGCGATGCGCTGCCATGCCTCGCGCTGCGGCGTGGCCCGCGGCAGATGCAGAACGAGCCGGCGGACCGAGCGGACGACCTGGACCCCGAGCTTGAGCAATCGGTCGCGTAGCCACGTCACCTGGGTGCGGGCGCACGCGGTGCCCGCCGCCCGCAGCCGCAGCTCCTGCATCAGCACGTAGGCTGCGGCCGTCAGCAAGACGCGCAGTTGGTTGGCCCAGAAGCGGCAGCAGCTCGTGCGGTCGATCTGCAGGCCGTCGAGCAACTCCTTGATCCGGTTCTCGATGTCCCCCCGCGCACAGTAGACCTTCTCGTAGATGAAACGCGGCGTCTGGCGCAGGTTCGTCACCACGAAGCGCGGGTTGTCCCGCGGCGCACGTTCGCCGAGGTGGACCACTTCGGCTTTGATCACCACCCGGCGCTCATGGCCCCAGGTGCGGGCGGCGTAGCGGGTGTCGGTATAGACGTGTGCGGTCTCGCCACTGACCTCGCTCTGCGTGCGCGCCGTCTGCAGCGCCGATTCGGCATGCCGCTCCAAAACCGCATTTTTCGCCATCGCCACCACGTAGTCGAGCCGGGGCTCCGCATCCAGGAAATCGAAGACCTCCGGGGTCGCAAAGCCCCCGTCGAGCCGAACGAGAAACCGCGCCCGCGGAAACGCCGCCCGCAGCAGCGGGAGCAGCCGACACAGCAGCCCGAGGGTCCCGTCGGCGGCCACTGCGTTGCCGGGCCGCAGCACCGCCGCGCACAGATACTGCTCCGCCTCGCGGTCGAAGCTCAGAAACCCGAGCAGCGGCAGATAACACCAGCCGCCATAGTGCCCGTTGAAGAACGTGAGCTGCTGGGCGCCGTGCGTCAGGTCGTCGGTCGGATCCAGATCGATGGTGACGCGCCGCGCCCGCCCGTGCAGGCGGCGCCGATGCCGCTCGATGACGCACGCCGCCAACTCGCGCCCCATCCGGTAGAGCGCGGTGCGGGTCGCGCCGTTCTCGAACCGCGAGATCGTAGGTTGCGACGCCAAGGGCGCGCCGGACACCGGGTCCCGCCCGAGCAGCAGCTTGTGGATGGGGTCGTCGGCCAAGTGGTCGGCATCGTTGCCATCGGGATGACCGCACGCGATGCCGAAGATCCGCTGGCCGATCAGATCCGCGAACGTGTGCCGAATCTTCTCCGCGGCGCGCTTGTCGGCCAGACACCGGGCGAACGCCTTGACCAAGCCGTACACGCGCTCGGCCGCCTTGAGCAGGACGGCGCCGCCGTCGGAACTCGCGTGTTCCTGGTTGAACGTGGCGACGAGGGGCTTGTCGAACAGATCCGGGAACAAAACAGTCTGTGGTATCGTGTGAGGCGTCACGCAGGGGTCTCCGTTGTGGCTAAAACGTTGTGTACATTACGTTTGTACCACACGGAGGCTCCTGTGTCTCCCCCTCAACCGCACCTTCACGCATAATCCGGGTTAACGGCATGGGTTAACGGCGGCGGACTCTTCCCGGGTACCGGGTGGCAGCCGGTGTCGCACAGCAGATCCCGGCACGGTTCGTTGCCATGAGCCTGATATCGTCCATTGCACCGAGGGCATTCTTCAGCATCCTGCTAGTGTCCTGTCCCCGAAGACCATGATGAAAGTGCGCAAGGCCCGGCCCGCCGGTTCTGCTTGACGAACCAGCTCTACCGCTTGTGCAGCGAACCATTGGTGCGGGACACTAGCGCCCAAGGCGGTGTTCACGTTCCAGCTCGACCAAACGGGCGACCAGGTCGGAGGGGCTCTGGATACGGAAGATGTAGCGTGGCACCTGCCGGTTGGTCGCGCGCGCGAGACGAACTGGATGGACGTAACGTTCGGATTCTCGATGGCGAATCCAGGCGCTCGGCCACGGCACGGCATCCCGACGAGCACGACTCACCTGCCTCGGCGGGGCCCTCGGCCTCCTGGCCGCGTAGACGTCGGCGGACTGATATTCGTGGTCGGCAGCGTCGTAACCGTCTTTACGGACGTGCAGGACACCAGCTGATTCCTGCTCGGCGCGGGCGATCGGGAGACTGTCGGTGGGACCGGGTGCTGGTCTGGCTGTACGCGCGCCGCCGCCCCGACCCGCCGGGCCATCTCTGGGTGACCTGCCGCTGAGGTGCCGCCGGGCGGTATGATCGGACCGCTCCCATGCGACGGCCCATGACCGGTTTTGCGCGCGACCAGTCGGGCGACTGGACCGCCCTGCTCAGCTGCGGCCATCGCCAGCATGTGCGGCACGATCCGCCGTTCGTGAGCCGACCGTGGACGGTCACAGCCGCGGGCCGCGCCAGCCGTCTTGGCGAGCAACTCGACTGCGTGCGCTGCGACCGGTTCGAGCTGCCGGACGCGTGCGTGACGTTCGCGCGCACGCCCGAGTTCACCGAGGACTCGATCCCGAACGGCCTCCGCGCACGCCATGTGACCGCAGCGGGCGTCTGGGCCCGGATCGTCGTGACCGCGGGCGCGTTGCGGTACCGATGCGCCCAACTCGGCATCGACGTCGCGCTCACGCCGGAGCAGCCGGGCATCGTCGCGCCGGAGGCGTCACACGAGGTCGATCCCGCCGGATCCGTGCGCTTCTTCGTGGAGTTCCTGCACCTGCCAGATCTCGCGGCACGCACCTGAAGCGGCTTCTGCCTCGTCGGGATGTGCGCGCCCGCGGGGGGAGCGCTACGATGGTCCGTGTGCGGTTGCCGCCGCCGAAGCGTTGCATGCGGAGACTAGGATAGCGCCGCGCTGGGGGAGTCGTACCGTCGTACCGCCACCGGATCGGCGGGCTACGCGCCCACGATGGCGGACTCGGCGGTGGCCGCCTTGTTGGCGATCTGCGCCGGCGTGGGCACCTTCACGTCCCAGGCGAGCCCCACCCACGACATCAGCTTAATCTGCATCCAGCTCAGGTCCACCTCGCGCCACGTCATCCCGTGCCGGGCGGACGTCGGGTAGGCGTGGTGGTTGTTGTGCCAGCCCTCGCCGAAGGTGATCAGCGCCACCCAGAACGAGTTCTTCGAGTCGTCGCGGGTCTCGAAGCGGCGGCTGCCCCAGATATGCGTCACCGAGTTGATCATCCACGTGCAGTGGAGACCGACCACGACGCGCAGGAAGACGCCCCACAGCAGCCACGGCAGGCCGCCGATGGCCAGCAGCCCCAGCCCGAGAACCACCAGCGGCACCCAGTGGTACTTCGACAGCGCCCGGTAGAAGGGGTCCTTCATCAGGTCGGGCGCGTACTTGCCCATCTCCTTGGTGTTGCCGTGCCGCTCCTCGCCGAAGATGGTCCACAGCACGTGCGACCACCACCTGCCGTCGCGTGGCGTGTGCGGGTCGCCGTCCCGGTCGGAGTGCTGGTGGTGGATGCGGTGCAGCGCCGTCCAGAAGATCGGCCCGCCCTGCAGCGTCAGGGTCGCGCAGACCGCGAAGAAATACTCCACCAGCTTCGGCGTCTTGTACGAGCGGTGCGTGTGGAGCCGGTGGTAGCCCAGCCCGATGCCCCACCCGACGCATATCCAGTGCAGCAGCACGGCGACGAGCACCGCGTCCCAGGTGGCGAAGAACAGGGCGGCGATCGCCAGCATGTGAAAGATGCTGAACGCGATGGCGGTGCTCCAACTGATCCCGTCGGCGCTTGCGAAATCGATCTCCCTTGCGGGCATGGCAACTCCTCTGTGATCGGGCCGGGCACCGGCGCCCGGGCTGACGAGCGATAAGCCTACCAAACCGCCACCATGACCCATGTAATAGTTCTGTAATTTCGCGATCCGGACGGGTTGATACGATGGGGGTGGAGATGAAGAGGCCCTTCCCGCCGGTGCGTGGTACGATGCGCGGCGATGACTGAAAAGCTGCAGCACATCCTCGTTTTCGTCCGAACGGTCGACAGCGGGTCCAGAAGGTGCGAAACCTCTACCGGAAGCTCACACCCTACCAGCACTACGTCAGCGGCCTGACCATCGCGGCACGCTTTGCCTTGGGCGCGACCCCCGTTTTACTGGTGGCGTGGTATCTCGGCGGCGAGGCAGCCAAGGCCGCCGGCAAAAGGGTCCTGGCGACGTACTCCGAAGTGTGGCTCAAGGAACTGCTGGAAGGGGCGGTCGCTCTCGTCTAGCTGCCAACGTCCGCTGTCGGAGATCCACGCTGACGGCCGACGCCAGTCTGCATACGCGAAGTGTCACCGGTCACCCAATAATCCCCACCCGTGGTGCGGCGGCGTGGAAACGGGAGGCGCGGCGTCAGGCGATCACCCCGGGTGCGCGGTTGTCGCCAAGCGATATAGGCTACCTCGCCGACCTGTATGCTCGCAGCAGCAGTGTTCGCTATTGGCGCTTGCATGGCGGTCAGCATGAGCATCACGCTTCCGCCATGCGAGTCTACGACGAGGGTCGCTACTGCGACACGCCGCGGGCGCGACACGGAGAGCGCGTCGAGACGACGTTCATTGCGGAGTTCGTCAGCGGTTCGCGGTCGTACTCGATGGCCCGCGAGTATTCGGCGAACATTCAAGATGGCTGGCCCCGCAACCCCCTCGCAGCCCGCAAATGACGAGGGCGAGACCCTGTTCGTCGTCCGGCCACGCCCTGTCGATCCCGAATATCGAGCTTCAGGAATAATGCGGGCTAACAGCCCGTGGTGAAAGTCCCTCGTTCCAGGGATCGACGTGATCGGTCCTGTGTCCTACACTGTCTGGCATGGCGATGGGGACAAGCCGCGGTCGAACGCGGCAAGCGACGATGTGGGTGCCCACGGCGGATCTGCCGAAGAGTGCTGGGCACCCGTTTTACGAGCGGCTGAATCGAGTGCTCGACGACGCGGGGTTCGATGCGGTCGTGGAAGCACAGTGCGCGTCGTTCTACGCGGACGGGGTCGGTCGGCCGAGTCTGGCGCCGGGCCGGTATTTCCGGCTGCTGTTGCTCGGCTACTTTGAAGGGCTGGATTCGGAACGAGCGATCGCGTGGCGCGCCGCCGACTCGCTGAGCATTCGCACGTTTCTGGACTTCGCCCTCCACGAGGCCCCGCCGGACCACTCGACGCTGTCGCGCACCCGTCGCCTGATTGACCTCGAGACCCACCAGGCAGTGTTTACGTGGGTGTTGCAGCGACTGGCCGACGCCACGCTGGTGGTGGGGCGCACGGTTGGCATCGATGCCACGACGCTGGAAGCCAATGCGGCGATGCGGAGCATTGTGCGGCGGGATACGGGCGAGAGCTACGACGCGTTTCTGACCCGGCTGGCCGAGGCGTCCGGCCTCACGACGCCGACGCGCGCCGAGTTGGCCCGGTTCGACCGGACCCGCAAGAAGAAGGGCTCGAACGCGGACTGGACCCACCCGCACGATCCGGACGCGAAGATCGCCAAGATGAAGGACGGCCGCACGCATCTGGCGCACACCGCCGAGCATGCGGTCGACCTCGAAACAGGCGCCATCGTGGGCGTGACGGTGCAGGACGCGAGTGCGGGCGACACGACGACCTTGGTCGACACGCTCGTCACGGCCGCCGAGCAGGTCGAGGCGGTCGGCGCACCGGGGATCGTGGAGGTGGTGGCCGACAAGGGATATCATAGCAACGAGACGATGGTCGGGTTTGCGGCCATCGGCGTGCGCAGCTACGTCTCGGAGCCGGATCGCGGCCGGCGGCACTGGAAGGGCCAGGCGGCGGCGCGGGACGCGGTGTATGCCAACCGGCGGCGGATCCGCGGCGCGCGTGGGAAACGGCTGCTGCGGCAGCGGGGCGAGCTACTGGAACGGCCCAACGCGCATCTCTACGAGACCGGCAGGATGCGCCGCGTCCATCTGCGCGGGCATCCCAACATCCTGAAACGGCTGCTCGTCCAGGTCTGCGGCGTCAATCTCGGGTTGCTCATGCGGCACCTGACGGGCGTGGGCACGCCGCGGAGCCTCCAGGGCCGCGTCGGCGCTGGTGGAGGCGCTGATCGGCCTCCTGAGCGAGTGCTGGGGGCGTGTGCGGCGCTTCTGGGCCCCGGAGCGCCATGATCGGCCCGATTCGTCGTGGGATGGTCCGGCGACACGCCAATACGGACACGCGATTCTCGATTGACAATCAGCCCCTTCTGCCACGGGCTGCTAGGCACGCCGCACAGGCCGGCGATTTTCGTGACGACGCGTTTCACGAGCAGAGGTCAGACAGATCGGAACCGGACCGGCCGGTCCGGGTGGGCCGCGAGCGCCCGGTGCGGCGTCGTGGCTGGTGGGGTGGCATCGGGTCCGCCGGCTGACGCGCCTGATGGGTGAAAGCGTTGGAGTCTGAGGGGTGCCAAGTCACGGGACAAAATGTTGACACACCGAGATTTCGCCGAACACGAGATCTTCGTAACTTGTTTATTCTATTGGTGGGCCGCGCTGGGATCGAACCAGCGACACCCTGATTAAAAGTTCGATTGTGACCAATCCGTGGGCCTCCGACGGCGTCCACATTGTCCAGTTTCCTAGGGGATTTTCGAATTCCGCTTCCACCGGGGCGCACGGTCTTCGTCGACGTGCGCTCCGTAGGCTGTCACTTTGGCTGTCAATATCGAGACAGGTCCGGAGCAGAGGTATCATGTCGTAGTCCTGTCGCCGATGTTCCGCTCCGATGAGAACGAGGCCCTGGGTGCTGCTCGGGACATCTGCCTCGCGAAGCTCGCCGACAAGGGCGTCATGCTCGCGGCAGTCGATGAGGTCCTGCCTACGCATGCTGCAATCGGCGATCAGAGCGCGCAACTCGGTGCGGTGCAGGCGGAGTGCGTGGCAGTCGGCGGGCGTGAGCTGGCCGTGGCTTGAGGCACGGTGTCTCGCCGTCGACCCATCAGCGATCCGGCTCCGCACGGTATTGTCAGGTTGAGGCGACGAGTGGGTACTGTCAAGTTGACGAAAAGCTCGTTGATCGACCCCCAAGATACTGAGCTCGAGCCAGCCGTGAACCCGCCATGCTGGGGATCAGAAACGGCCGTCAGCCTCAACTTGACAATACCCATCCCGGTCCTCAAGGCGCGCATGACCGACAGCACGCGGATCCAGGTGAAGATCAACGGCGTGGACGTCTTCCACCCGACCACCGGCGGGGTCCGCAGCGACGGCGCCGACGGCATCGCCTGTTGGTTCATCGACACCGACTACAACGAGGAGAGCTTCTTCGTCCGGCACGCCTACTTCCTCGGCGCAAACGATCCGTACAAGGCGCTCAGGACCACCCTGATGGCCGAGATCGACGCCGACGCGTGGGAGTCGCTCCACAGCGACGTCTCGCGTCCGTTCGACCGCCCCGAATCGGGCCGTATCGCCGTCAAGGTCATCAACGACCTCGGCGACGAGGTGATGAAGGTGTTCCGGGTGTGAGGAAGGCCGGTCATGAAGCCGCGTGTCTACGTCGAGACCAGCATCGTCAGCTACCTGACTACACGACCTGCGCGTGACATCGTTATTGCGGGACGGCAGCAGAGCACGCGGGACTGGTGGGCGACCGCTCCCCGGAGATTCGAGCTGGTGATCTCGGAGTTGGTCCGCGAGGAAGCGGCGGCGGGAGATCGCGATGCCGCACAATCGCGACTGGCGGCGATCTCGTCGCTTCCCGTGATCACCGCCACCGTGGAAGTCACACGACTGGCTCAAGCGCTGGTCGAGGCCACGGCGGTGCCGGAGCGGGCTGCGCAGGATGCGGTGCACATCGCGATCGCCGCGGTGCACCGTGTGCCTTTCCTCGTGACCTGGAATTTTCGGCACATCGCGAACGTCGCCGCGCGGCCACTGATCGAGGCGGTGTGTCGACACAGCGGGATCGATCCGCCGCTGCTGTGCACCCCGGAGCAACTTGTTACGGAGGACGACGACGATGAAGCCTGATCCGATCGTGGCCGAAGTGCGCGCCGTGCGCGACCGGCTCGCAGCACGTTTCAACTATGACATCGACGCCATTGTCCGGCACATCCAGAGTGTGGAAGCCGCATCGGGCCGCACCTACGTGCAGCCTCCGCAGAGCAGTATCGCCGAAATGAATGCCGCGATGGATCGTGCGCCGGGCGAGGCGCGTGGTCCGCAGGAGAGTGGGTCGTGCGCAGATGGCAAACGCCCTTGATTTGGCAGTTCACGGAGTCTGATGCAGTTCCGCATCGCCGACACCTTCACCGACAGCCTTTCCAAGCTTACCGGTGACGAGCAGAAGGCGGTCAAGACCGCGGCGTTCGACCTGCCGATGAACCCGGCGCATCCGGGCCTGAAGCTGCACCAGGTCGACCGGGCAAAGGACAAGGACTTCTGGTCCGTTCGGGTCAGTCGCGACATCCGGCTGATCGTCCACCGGACAGCTTCCAGTTTCCTGCTCTGCTACGTCGATCATCACGACGCCGCGTATCAGTGGGCCGAACGACGGCGACTCGAACGGCATCCGACGGGTGCTGTCAAGTTGACGAAAAGCTCGTCGATCGACCCCCAAGATGCTGGGCTCGAGCCAGCCGTGAACCCGCCATGCTGGGGATCAGAAACGGCCGTCAGCCTCAACTTGACAATACCCAGCCACGTCCTGACTACCGTTGGAACGCAACTGAAAACGTGTTGACACCAAAGGGTCGGTGGTGTCCGGCGGCGGATCCGGCAGAGTGATTGCGAAGTGGATGTCGACGCGACCGTCCTCGACCATCACCCGCTCGAGCACGGTGCGGACCAGCTGTTGCCGGGCGTCAAAGTCGAGCGTGGCGAGCGGGCCGCGGATGCGGTCGACAAAGGTCTCGAGGTCAGCTTGGAGCTGCGCCTGCTGCTGGGCTGTCTTCCGCTCGGTGTGCAGCACTTCGATACTGCCGTTGACGTGAGCCCGCCGCTGCCGCAGCCGTCCCTGACGTTGCCGGAGCTGATCGAGGTCGACGAGTCCCGCCTGATAGGCGTCGAGCAGTCGGTATTCCTCGCGACCAAGCTCGGCCAGTTGCTTCTTCAACGCGGCCAGGTCGTCGCCCAAGCCGTCGTCCCCCGGCGACGCGGCCTGGGCCCGCAGGCGCACGTATCCTTCACGGATCAAGGCTGGGCTCTCGAGGTGGCGGCGGACCTCGCCCCAGACAAGTGCATCCAACTCATCCGACCGCAGATTCCTCTGAGGGCAACGGCCGATGGCGCGGCGCGCCATCAGCACGTCGTGACCCGCGCAGTAATAGTAGTGGTGGAACGTGCCGTTGCGTCCGCGCATGCGGTGACAGGACATTGTCAGGTCACACACGCGACAGCGGACCACGCGACGGAGCAGATAGTGGCCGGACTTGAGATGGTGGGGGCTGAAGCGGCGGTTGTCGTAGTGGATCGCCTGGGAACGACGAAACAGTTCGGCGTCGATGATCGGGGGAACCGGGAGAGGAATCCACTCGTGCTCCAGGCGTTTAGAATCACCTCGACACACCCGACAAACTTGGCGCTCGAAGTCGGTTCCCGGAGACTGGAGGGGATGTATGAAGCTTCTTCTCGCGGTGCTCATGCTGTTCGCGGGCACGATGCCCGCGGCCGCCCAATGGCTGGATCGTCCCTGGCCGGGCATCCCGCGCACGGCTGACGGGAAGCCGAACCTCACCGCGCCGGCGCCGCGTGGCCCCGATGGTCAGCCGGATTTGACCGGCGTGTGGAACGGGCCGCCTCCCGTCGCCCGTCCCGATCCCGCCACCTTGCAGCCGTGGGTCACCGACCTCGCCCGTCAGCGTCAGCAGGAGTACTACAAGATGCGCCCCTTTTTCCAGTGTCTGCCGAGCGGGCCCGAGACCGAGCGGTCTGGCGGCTGGAAACGCTTCCTCCACACGCCGACCGCCGTCGCGATCCTGAACGATGACCTCACCTATCGCGTGATCCACATGGACGGCCGCGAGCTGGAAGCCGACCCTTTGCCAAGCTGGATGGGTTACTCGGTGGGGCGCTGGGACGGCGACACGCTGGTCGTCGACAGTGCCGGGTTCAACGACAAGACGTGGGTGAGTCGCTACGGGGTCTCGCACACGGAGGCGCTGCGGATCACAGAGCGCTACCGGCGTCCCGACTTCGGCCACCTGCAGGTGGAGGTCACCTTCACCGATCTCGGTGCGTTCGCGAAGCCGTGGGGCATTACGGTGAACATGGTACTGGCGGCCGATACGGACATGCTCGAGGCGGTCTGCGAACGGAGCAGCGAAGACTGGGCGGGCAGCCTCTCGGACGCCGCCAATCGGGCAGTATCCGTGCCGCCCGACGTGCTGGCACGATACGTCGGCGTCTACAGCGGGATATACGGGGGAAACGAGCGGACGTACGAGGTGTCGCTCTCCGGCGGCCAATTGATCGCCACCATTGTCGGCGCCTACGACGCGGTGGGCCTCGGTGCCGCGGGCCTCGACCAGGGCGCGCCGCGGCCGCTGGTGCCGCAATCCCAGACGCTGTTCGAAGGCCTGGGACTCGGTTACCGGTTCATTGTCAACGACGAAGGCGTGGCGACAGACCTCATGGTGATTCACGTCTCTGGCGACTATAGATACTCGCGGCAGCGGTGACCCCTGTCGCGCCGCCGCTCTCTTGCCCATCGCCATGGCTGTTCAGTGTACGGGGCTGCTCAACTGTGTTGGCTATCGTCTCAAAGTGACGGGTATGTCCAGCTGGACATACCCGTCACTTTGAGATGACCACTGACAAACTGACGCCGACAACGACTTCACACACCCTTGAGCATCGCCCTCATCCGGCACGCTGGGCGCGTTCGTAGGCCTCGAGCGCCGCCGTGTCCGCCCAGTCCGTCCCGGTCAAAGCCCCTTCGGCCGGCCGCTTGAAGCGGCCGCGCCCCGCTACCTCGCGCCGGCCCTCCGGTGCTACCGTTCCAGCGGCGCCGCCCGATTCAAGCGCGGGCCGCAGAGCGCTTCGAGGTGTTCCCGCCAAGCGGCATCGTCGAGACCGCCGCCGTCGATGTCGCCACAGTGAGCGCACGTGGCCAGGATGGAGCCCTCCCATTCGCCGGCCTGCTTCCGCACGAACACCAGGTCGTCACCCGGCCCGAACCTGGCGCAATCGGGACCGGCCCGGTCACTGGACACGGCCCGTGCCACATCATCTCGCTCAACTCCATATCCAGGAACCGAGGTTTGCCAAAGCCCTGTGCCTGTAGCGCTGCCTCGACTTCCGGCCAGGTCCTCACGCAGATCAGCCCGGCAGCTTCGCCGGCTTCCTCGGCCATTTGGGCGATACGCATAACGCGATAGTCCAGAACCTTCAGAACCTTCAGGACCTCGTCGCGGTTTCGGCCGACGTCGTGCCGCAGGCTCTTCAGGTTCTCCGCAACCTGCTGGATGCTGAGCAGGATTGCGACGCCAAGTGAGGTTGCCCCGATCTCGTGGACAGGTTAACCCGGATTATGCGTGAAGGTGCGGTTGAGGGGGAGACACAGGAGCCTCCGTGTGGTACAAACGTAGTGCACACAACGTTTTAGCCACAACGGAGACCCCTACGTGAGACCTCACACGATACCACAGACTGATCTGTTCCCGGATCTGTTCGACAAGCCCCTCGTCGCCACGTTCAACCAGGAACACGCGAGTTCCGACGGCGGCGCCGTCCTGCTCAAGGCGACCGAGCGCGTGTACGGCTTGGTCAAGGCGTTCGCCCGGTGTCTGGCCGACAAGCGCGCCGCGGAGAAGATTCGGCACACGTTCGCGGATCTGATCGGCCAGCGGATCTTCGGCATCGCGTGCGGTCATCCCGATGGCAACGATGCCGACCACTTGGCCGACGACCCCATCCACAAGCTGCTGCTCGGGCGGGACCCGGTGTCCGGCGCGCCCTTGGCGTCGCAACCTACGATCTCGCGGTTCGAGAACGGCGCGAGCCGCACCGCGCTCTACCGGATGGGGCGCGAGTTGGCGGCGTGCGTCATCGAGCGGCATCGGCGCCGCCTGCACGGTCGGGCGCGGCTCGTCACCATCGATCTGGATCCGACCGACGACCTGACGCACGGCGCCCAGCAGCTCACGTTCTTCAACGGGCACTATGGCGGCTGGTGTTATCTGCCGCTGCTCGGGTTTCTGAGCTTCGACCGCGAGGCGGAGCAGTATCTGTGCGCGGCGGTGCTGCGGCCCGGCAACGCAGTGGCCGCCGACGGGACCCTCGGGCTGCTGTGTCGGCTGCTCCCGCTGCTGCGGGCGGCGTTTCCGCGGGCGCGGTTTCTCGTTCGGCTCGACGGGGGCTTTGCGACCCCGGAGGTCTTCGATTTCCTGGATGCGGAGCCCCGGCTCGACTACGTGGTGGCGATGGCGAAAAATGCGGTTTTGGAGCGGCATGCCGAATCCGCGATGCAGACGGCGCGCACGCAGAGCGAGGTCAGTGGCGAGACCGCACACGTCTATACCGACACCCGCTACGCCGCCCGCACCTGGGGCCATGAGCGCCGGGTGGTGATCAAAGCCGAAGTGGTCCACCTCGGCGAACGTGCGCCGCGGGACAACCCGCGCTTCGCAGCCTGTGGCGAAAGTCGCGGATCCGGCCTGGCCCCGGCGCGATCGAGCCCGTACACTGAACGGCCATGGCGATGGGCAAGAGACCGGCGGCGCGCCAGGCGTCGCCGATGTGGGTGGACACGGCGGACCTTCCGACGAGCGACGGGTCCTTACTTCGAGCGGCTGAACCGGGTCCTGGCGGATTCCGGATTCGATGCGTTCGTCGAGGAGTTGTGCGCGGCTTTCTACGCGGACAGGCTGGGCCGTCCGAGTCTGCGTCCGGGTCGGTATTTCCGGATGCTGTTCATCGGCTATTTCGAGGGTCTGTCGTCGGAGCGGGGGATTGCGTGGCGGGTGGCCGATTCGCTGAGTCTGCGGTCGTTCCTGGACCTGGAGTTGACCGCGGCGGCGCCGGATCACTCGACGCTGTCGCGCACGCGGCGGCGGATCGACGTAGAGACCCATGAGGCGGTGTTCACGTGGGTTCTGGAGCGGCTGTCCGCAGCGGGTCTGGTTCGGGGGAAGACGGTCGGCATTGACGCGACGACGCTGGAAGCGAACGCGGCGATGCGGAGTATCGAGCGGCGGGACACGGGAGAATCCCACGAGGCGTTCATTCGGCGGTTGGCGGAGGCGTCGGGTGTTGAGACGCCGACGCGGGCGGAGCTGGCTCGGTTCGACCGTTCGCGGAAGAACAAGAAAACGTCGAACAAGGAGTGGAAATCGCCGCAGGACCCGGACGCGAAGATCGCGAAGATGAAGGACGGTCGGACGCACCTGGCCCACAAGGCCGAGCACGGGGTCGACATGGACACGGGGGCCATCGTCGCGGTGACGGTGCAGGATGCATCGGATGGTGACACGGCGACGCTGCCGGAGACGCTGATCATGGCGGCCGAGCAGGTTGAAGCGGTGCAGCCGAACGGCGTGGGGGTCGAAGAGGTGGTGGCCGACAAGGGCTATCACAGCGACGCGACGCTGGTGGCGCTCGACACGACAGGGGTTCGGAGTCACGTATCGGAGCCGGAGCGCGGCCGGCGCTGCTGGCAGGACAAGAAGACGGGAGAGAAGCCGCCGGAGAAGGCTGCTGCACAGAAGGCTCTGTATGGGAACCGGCGGCGTGTGCGGGGGCGGCGGGGTCGTCGCCTGCAACGGTGCCGGGGCGAGGTGGTGGAGCGGACTTTCGCGCACCTGTATGAGACGGGCGGTATGCGTCGCGTGTGGGTGCGCGGTCACGAGAATGTCCGCAAGCGCGTGCTGATCCAGGCGGCCGCCTGCAACATCGGACTGCTCCTGCGCCGCCAGACCGGCGTCGGTACGCCCCGGAGCCTGCAGGGGCGGGCTGTTTCGGCGATTTGCCGCTTGATCGGGCGTCTGATCGACCGCTGGGGGCGTCTGAGGCGCGCTTGGGGGTTCAAATGGACCCCGACGGCGCTCGTCGGCTCAATCGCTCATCGCCAAGTTGCCTGAACAGCGGGGCTCAGCGAACAGACTTCTTCCACGGGCTGTTCGTGGTGACGAACCTGCGCCAGACGCCGCGTTTCATCTACGAGAAGGTCTACTGTGCGCGGGGGGACATCGAGAACCGGATCAAGGAGTTGCTCGACGGCCTGCAGATCGACCGCACGAGCTGCTGCCGGTTCTGGGCCAACCAACTGCGCGTCTTGCTGACGGCCGCAGCCTACGTGCTGATGCAGGAGCTGCGGCTGCGGGCTGCGGGCACCGCGTGCGCCCGCAGCCAGGTGACGTGGCTACGCGACCGATTGCTCAAGCTCGGGGTCCAGGTCGTCCGCTCGGTCCGCCGGCTCGTTCTGCATCTGCGCGGGCCACGCCGCAGCGCGAGGCATGGCAGCGCATCGCCCTCGCACTCGGCGCACGCGCCGGATAGCCCATCCGTCCCGCCGCACCAAGCTCCCTCGGGGACGATACGGACCGTCTCCAGGAGAAGCTGTCGACACTCGGGCTCACCGCGCCCGGCCATCGCCCCATGGCTCGCCCCGCAACCCCCTCGCAGCCCCCAAATGACGATGCCGAAACCCTGTTCGTCGTCCCGCCACGCTCGGTCGATCCCGAATATCGAGCTTCAGGAATAATGCGGGTTAAGGCTTTCGGTTCACGTCATGGTGTGTACATCAACATTGATTCCTGTGGGCGGTGTGGATCCCGTGCGCAGCGCGGGATCCAGACGAGGGAGCATATTGGGCATATTCGACCGAGGAGCAACGCGGTCAGACGGGATGCATCGCCGCTCGAATGCAGCGGGGCCTTTTGCCACGGGCTGGTAGGGCGTCCACAGGCCGGGCACCGTCCACAGCGCCGGCCTGATGGAGCCGTTCGAACTCCAGTGGCGACCGGTAGCCGAGCGCGGAGTGACGCCGCCGTGTGTTGTACCACCCCTCGATGAACTCGAACAACGCCGCCCGTGCTTCGGCGTGCGTTGACAGCGTCGTTCGGTCGAGCAGCTCGCACTCCAGGGTCGCGAAGAAGCTCTCGGCCATCGCATTGTCGAAGCAATCGCCGACCGAACCCATCGATAGCGCGATGCCCCGTTCCCGGCAGCGAGCGCCGAAGGCCAGCGAGGTGTACTGGCAGCCTTGGTCGGAGTGATGGATGACCGCCTCGGGCCGCCGTTGCGTCACGGCCATCTCCAGCGCCGCATCCGCCGGGTCGACAGCTCGTTCACCTGACGGCCATGGCCGGTGAAAGACGCTGTGTGCCCGGCTGCGGGCGCCGGCCGTCCGGGTCGCGCCAGGTGCCGCCGAGGCCGCCGCCGCGCATGTGCGGCTCATCGCCGAACGCCTCGTACTGGTCAACCGGCAACTGGCGCACGCGCGCAGCCAGCTCGACCGATTGGTGCACCAGCTCGCCGAGGCCGCACCGGCGGAAGACCCGGACGCGCCCGCCGAGAGCGAGCCAGAGCCGTCGCCACCGCCGCCCGACGCGGCCATCCTGCTATCGCTGCCCGGCATCGGCACCGGCGTCCTCGCTTGTCTGCTTGCCGAGGGTAGCGACGCGCTGCGGCGGCGGGACTACGCCGCGCTTCGCTGTCTCTGCGGGGTGGCGCCGGTCACCCGGCGTTCGGGCAAGAGCCTGCTCGTGGTGCGCCGCTTGGCTGCCCACGACCGGCTGCGCGACGCCGCCTACCACTGGGCTCGCGTCGCTGCCCACCGAGACCCGGTCAGCCGCGCCAAGTATCAGGCGGTCACCGCGCTGCGCAACTCGCGGCCAACAGTGGCCGACCTTGCCTGCGTCGCCTCATGCTCCGCGACGGCACCTGCTTCGACCCGCACCGTGCAGGAAATGTCACCGCGTGAACTCGTAACACACGCTCTCGATCGACATTCGCCATGGCCATGATCCGATTCAGTGGACGGTTTCGTTGAGTTGATCGTTCCTCGGTGTCTGTTCTTTTCTCGTTGAAAAAGACAACGGGTGTGGAGCCTGTGGGAAACCGCGTCCTTGGCGGTTTTCCATAGGATCCACGCCCTCTTCGTTCGCGCGTCGTTCAAATGCCGCTGGACTGATCTGGCCAAGCGTCGAGTGCCGGCGCCGTTGGTTATAGAACACTTCGATGTAGTCGAATAACTCCATCTTTGCGTCTCCGTACGTGTGGAACCGATCGGCGAGCTCACTCTTCACGGTGGAGAAGAAGCTCTCCATGACGGCGTTGTCGTGGCAGTTGCCCCGGCGGCTCATGCTGCAGACGATCCCGCGCGCATCCAGGAGCGCCTGGTAGTCCGCGCTCGCGTACGTGCAGCCCTGGTCGGAGTGGTGCAACAGGCCGATCTCCGGGCACCGTCGTTTCAGCGCCATCTCCAGCGCCTTGATGGTCAGGTGGCGATCGTTGACGGCGCTCACGGCCCAGCCGACCGCGAATCGCGAGAACAGGTCGAGGACGACGGCGAGATAGAGCTTGCCGCTCGAGCCGATGACAAACTCGGTCGTGTCCCCGACCCAGCGCTGATTCGGTGCGGCGGCGTCGAACTGCCGGTCGAGGAGATTCGCGGCCACCGGCTGGTCGTGATCGCGCATCGTGGTCAACGTGAACCGTTTGCGGGTGCGCGCCTTCAGGCCGCCTTCCCGCATCAACCGGATCACGCGCTTCCGGCTGACCTGCTCGTCTTGCTCGATCAGATCCTCGTGAATACGGGGACTGCCGTACCGCTGCTTGCTCTCGGCGAATGACGCCTGGACCAGCACCTTCAGGCGGCGGTCCTCCCGCTCGTGCGTCGATTCCGGGCGCTGCTGCCAGGCGTAGAAGCCACTCGGTGTGACGCCCAGCCAGCGACACAGTTTCGTGAGCGGATAGCGGGCCTTCTCCGACTGGATCCACGCGAATTTCACAGGTGGTCCCTCGCGAAGAAGGCCGCCGCTTTTTTTAGAACGTCGCGCTCCATGCGCAGCTCGCGCACTTCCTTGCGCAGCCGCCCCAGCTCCTCACGCTCCGCCGTCGTCAGGCCCGTCTTGCCCTTCGTCCGATCCGCGCGGGCCTGCTCGACCCAGTTGCGCAGCGACGACTCCGTCAAGCCCAGATCGCGCGCCGCGGACGCGACCGTCTTGCCCTCATCGAGGACCAGTCGTACCGCCCCCGTCTTGTAGTCATCCGTGAAGCTCCGCCGCGTCCGCCTGCCCTGCGTGTCCGTCATGGTCGACATCGTATTCCCCTCTCGGAAGATGTCCACCAAACCGGATCAAGCCCAATTCGGGGCGGTTGTGGCGCTGGTGCTGACTGCGCCGGAACCAGCGGCCGCGCAGGAACTCGTGATCACGAACGACGGCGGCGGGGTCGCCTGTCTCACGCGAAGCGATCTGGATGACGCCTACACCGCGGCGCGCGAAGAAAACATGGCGTGGTTTCGAGCCCTGCAGACGCCGGGTCGTGGCACGTGCATCACGATGAAGAAGGGTGCATTCGCCTCGCTCAAGGAACGGGGTTTCCTGAGCACCATCGCGCAGGTCAACCTGCACCCGCCCAGGGATGCCGTCGATCAACGGCCGTTGATCGTGCACACGTCGAATGAGAACTATCGACTCGCGACCAAGACGGATCGATCAGAGCCATGACGAAATCGATCAGCGTCGCGTGTCTGGTGCTCGGTCTGCTGCTGTCCGTGCCGGTGCTCGCGCAGTCCCCCACTCCCACGCGCGAGATCCATCCATCGGAAACGCTCGTGGCGTGGGACCAACTGAAGCCCGGCAAGCTCTACCAGCTCATGTACGGCGTGGAACTCGAAGCGCACCGCCACCTGCGTATCCTCGGCCCGTACTACACGGGATCGGGAGCCCTCATCCGCGTGGTGGAGATCGACAGAAGCGACCCGGACACGCTGTGGTACAAGGTGGAACTGATCGTGATCGGGGAGAACCGCAAGGCCAGTTACGTGCCTGGATGGCTCAACGGCCGCGATATCGTCGCACACGGAGCTGTGGAGCAGCCTTAGTGAGGTCTGGATGCCGAAGGGACCACGGGGAGAATGGCGGCCGGCCGAAACCGGACCGTGCGCAGTCCACGTCATGAAGATCGCCACGGGGCAGATCGAGGAGACGTTCGAGCCGCCGCCGGACCCGGTTGACGACAGCCGGCGGGCGTCGACTCGGCTCAGGACCGCGGCAGACACCCTGAAGGGTTACAAGGATATCGTGCGGCACGCCGGGGCGCGCTACGAGATGTGGCGCAGCGACGATGGCCAAAGAGACCCCGTTCGCCGCACCGACGGCGGACCTTGAGGTTTCGGTCAAGCAGGCTTGGGAGCTGCGGCTACGCGGTCTGCCGCCTGCCTGGTACGGGTTCGTCTGCAAGACGTGCGGACAGCCTGTGGTACCGGTCGAGCACTCCGAGCACGGGGACCACTTCCGCCATGTAGAGTTCAGTAGGTGCATGGGGCGCTACCTACTGGAATCCGAGCCAGGTGAGGCACAGGATTAGCCAAGTAAGTTATTGCCACCACAACTGGTAGACCCGATGCCCTACCATAATTGGTAGTCAGGCCGGTGCTTAGCCCGGATTATGCGTGAAGGTGCGGTTGAGGGGGAGACACAGGAGCCTCCGTGTGGTACAAACGTAGTGCACACAACGTTTTAGCCACAACGGAGACCCCTACGTGAGACCTCACACGATACCACAGACTGTTCTGTTCCCGGATCTGTTCGACAAGCCCCTCGTCGCCACGTTCAACCAGGAACACGCGAGTTCCGACGGCGGCGCCGTCCTGCTCAAGGCGACCGAGCGCGTGTACGGCTTGGTCAAGGCGTTCGCCCGGTGTCTGGCCGACAAGCGCGCCGCGGAGAAGATTCGGCACACGTTCGCGGATCTGATCGGCCAGCGGATCTTCGGCATCGCGTGCGGTCATCCCGATGGCAACGATGCCGACCACTTGGCCGACGACCCCATCCACAAGCTGCTGCTCGGGCGGGACCCGGTGTCCGGCGCGCCCTTGGCGTCGCAACCTGCGATCTCGCGGTTCGAGAACGGCGCGAGCCGCACCGCGCTCTACCGGATGGGGCGCGAGTTGGCGGCGTGCGTCATCGAGCGGCATCGGCGCCGCCTGCACGGTCGGGCGCGGCTCGTCACCATCGATCTGGATCCGACCGACGACCTGACGCACGGCGCCCAGCAGCTCACGTTCTTCAACGGGCACTATGGCGGCTGGTGTTATCTGCCGCTGCTCGGGTTTCTGAGCTTCGACCGCGAGGCGGAGCAGTATCTGTGCGCGGCGGTGCTGCGGCCCGGCAACGCAGTGGCCGCCGACGGGACCCTCGGGCTGCTGTGTCGGCTGCTCCCGCTGCTGCGGGCGGCGTTTCCGCGGGCGCGGTTTCTCGTTCGGCTCGACGGGGGCTTTGCGACCCCGGAGGTCTTCGATTTCCTGGATGCGGAGCCCCGGCTCGACTACGTGGTGGCGATGGCGAAAAATGCGGTTTTGGAGCGGCATGCCGAATCCGCGCTGCAGACGGCGCGCACGCAGAGCGAGGTCAGTGGCGAGACCGCACACGTCTATACCGACACCCGCTACGCCGCCCGCACCTGGGGCCATGAGCGCCGGGTGGTGATCAAAGCCGAAGTGGTCCACCTCGGCGAACGTGCGCCGCGGGACAACCCGCGCTTCGTGGTGACGAACCTGCGCCAGACGCCGCGTTTCATCTACGAGAAGGTCTACTGTGCGCGGGGGGACATCGAGAACCGGATCAAGGAGTTGCTCGACGGCCTGCAGATCGACCGCACGAGCTGCTGCCGGTTCTGGGCCAACCAACTGCGCGTCTTGCTGACGGCCGCAGCCTACGTGCTGATGCAGGAGCTGCGGCTGCGGGCGGCGGGCACCGCGTGCGCCCGCACCCAGGTGACGTGGCTACGCGACCGATTGCTGAAGCTCGGGGTCCAGGTCGTCCGCTCGGTCCGCCGGCTCGTTCTGCATCTGCCGCGGGCCACGCCGCAGCGCGAGGCATGGCAGCGCATCGCCCTCGCACTCGGCGCACGCGCCGGATAGCCCATCCGTCCCGCCGCACCAAGCTCCCTCGGGGACGATACGGACCGTCTCCAGGAGAAGCTGTCGACACTCGGGCTCACCGCGCCCGGCCATCGCCCCATGGCTCGCCCCGCAACCCCCTCGCAGCCCCCAAATGACGATGCCGAAACCCTGTTCGTCGTCCCGCCACGCTCGGTCGATCCCGAATATCGAGCTTCAGGAGTTAGGAGCCTTTGGTGAAACCCCGGAATAATGCGGGTTAGGAGCCTTTGGTGAAACCCCGCGTTGTAACGAGACGTGCGAGGCGCCCGGCTGCCATGCGTGAGTCCTTTGAGTGTAGTCTGCCGAAATAGGCCGTGAACGCGCCGAGGGGTTCTCGTCGAGGCACTGTCAGGTTGACGACGACAGTGCGCTCTGTCTCCTCAGTGAGGCCGCACGCACTCGCCGCCCCCTCACGCATCGCGGTCAACCGGCCGATACTCCCACCGGGTTGGAGGTGCGGCTCGATGCTTTGTTCCGTGACCCGCCGCAAGCCGCTGACGAACCGCGCAACCCGTTCGGCTTCGGCCCGGCCGCTGGCCGATCCGGCGGCACCGGAGCGACGACGCCGACGGCTCCGGATCGGTGGGGCGATGCGTCTCCCCCGGCTGCGACCGGGACGGCGGATTCGACGCCGACGCACACAGGCAGCGCCGCCATGCGGCTGCTTGGCCTTGTCAAGGCGCCGGACCGTGGGCTGCGCGTGGCCATCGTAGGGGGAGTGGGCGACGTTGTCGCCGGCCGATACCGAGTGGTGGCCATCGACAGGACGTCGATCGAGATCGAACGTGTGCGGGACGGGCGCCGCCGCATTCTCCGGCTGGCCGGCTCCTGAACCCGCGCGAGGAGGTTGACCCGGTGTGGGCTCGAGGCGGTATGTCCAGGCAGCGCTGCCGCGCGCAGATCGCCATCGCGGTCGCCGTCGCCGTGCTGGTTGGCGGATGCGCCGCCGGGCAGGCGTTTCGCCAGGGGGCGTCCGCTGCCGGCGACGGCGACTGGGACGCCGCCGTCGAGTACTACCGGCGGGCGCTGCAGGAGGATCCCGGGCGGATCGAGTACCGCATCGCGCTGCAGCGGGCGATGCTCAACGCCGCGCGCCGCCACGCCGACGTCGCGGCGGAGCTGGAAGCTCTCGGCGACCTCGCCGGCGCACTCCGCGAGTACCGGCGCGCGCACGATCTCAATCCGTCCAACACCCCTGCGGGCGTGAAGATCGCCAACCTGCAGCAGACGCTCCGCGAGCAACTGGAGGGTGCGCGGTCGCCGGCGCCGATCCAGGCGATGCGCGAGCAGGCGCGCCGCGACATGCGCCCGCCGCTGCTCGATCCGGCCTCGGACGAGCCGCTGGCAATCGAGTTCGCCGACACCAGTCTGCGCGACATCCTGGACTTTCTCGGCGACGCCAGCGGGATCAACGTGACGTACGACGAGCAGTTCGAGGATGCGTCGTATTCGGTGGAGCTGACCGGCGTCACGTTCCAGGAGGCCCTCGTCCGGATCCTGTCGGCCAATGCTGCCTTCTACAAGGTGGTCGACCCGACGACGATCATCGTCATCCCGGATACGCAGCAGAAGCGCGGCGACTACGCCGAGCAGGTCATCCGCACGTTCTACGTCTCACACGGGAACGTGGAGGAGCTGGTCGAGCTGCTGCGCGCCATCGTGAGCACGCCGCAGATGCCGGTGCAGCCGCAGTTCGTCGCGAACGCAGCCGCCAACACCATCACGGTGCGGGCGACGGCGCCGGTCGTGGGCATCATCGAGCAGGTCATCGTCTCGAACGACAAACCGCGGGCCGAGATCATCATCGACGTCGAGATCCTGGAGGTCAACCGCGAGCGAGCCAAGCAGTACGGACTCGACCTGTCACGTTACTCGCTGGCGACGACGTTCTCGCCGGGGGGCGCACCGAGCCCCCGCACTACCCAGCTCTACGACCGGACGGCAGATGACATCACCGTCCCCCCGTTCCACAGATACGCCGTGATCCCCGTCGCCCGGAAGGTGTGGAAGCAGGTCGAGGGCGGCAGATCCGCGGCCGCCGCCCGCCGCTTGATCATGGCCAGGACGAGGCGCCGCGACAGCGGCCGGCCCGTCAGCCGGCGAGCCGCAGGGTCGACGCTCTGGAAGAGCGCCGAGTTGCTCGATGGCGTCGGGGATCGCGAGCAGCCAGGGCAGGCCAGCGAGCACCGCTGCCGCCTGCGAACCCATGGCCGGCATCGCCAGCCAGCACGCCAGTCGGGCCGACGTTGGCCGGCCGCGCCGTTCGCGTTCGAGAGCGCCAGGATGGATCCTTCGACTACACTACTACTCGTAGCCGGTGGGAGACAAAGGAGCTACGAATGAAAGACGTCATCGCCCTGCTGAATGACCAACGGTCTGAATTGCTGGACAGTGTCGCTCGAATCGATGCGGCGATCGCCGCCCTTGATGTGAAGCCGCGTCCGTCCGCGCCTTCCACGCAGCCCGCGAAGCGTAGGCGCCGCGAGATGTCAGCCGAGGCAAGGAAGGCGGTCGCGGACCGGATGAAGAACTATTGGGCTGAACGCAGGAAACAGGCTGAGGCCACCAGGAGCGGTGACGCGGGGAACGCGGAAGACGGGCCGACTGGGGCGTAGGCAACTGCCGCAGTGAGCTACCGTCCGTTTCGGTCTTTCCATTTCCGCCGAAGACCACCAGGGGCGCTTCCTATCGACATCGGTCGTCCCGACTCGCTCCGCAAGCCCGGGGCGTACGTAGTCACCGGCCGCGATTCCGGACGCGAGGGGTAAAGACCCCGTCCACCGGGCCACCCACATCCCAACAGCGGGAGGGGTTCCGGACTGCAAGGTAGTCGCCCCGCGCCTCCGCCGCCCGGGACGTCGGGGTCGGGAGACTGGCACGGCGGCCCGGGTGATTGCGGTCCGGCAGCGCTACGGGGGCTCACCATCGACCGTCGTGAGGCGGACGCGTTGGACAGGTGCTGGCGGGTTCAGCCTCGACGGAGCTGATCACGTTCGCGCGTGGCGAGACGCCAGCTACGGTGGTTCCGTTGGCCCGTGTTCCCGAGGCGATCGCCGCGTGGGACGACAACGAGAACGGCCGCATCGGTTGCGGGGCAGCTCGAGGGCGACGTCGACGGCGCCCGCAGAAGCGTTCGCCGGAATCCGCGTACCTTCAGCGGACTCGGCGTTCACGTTCGGCGACATACGCAGCAGCGTCAAGGTGGCGTGGGTGACCGGGTTCCGATGCTGATATCGTGGAGGATGGAATGACGACCGGAGGAGACAGCGGCGGGCCGGCAGCGAAGGCGCGGCAGACGGATGGCGCTATCGTGACGGACGGCGACAGCGAGGCGGGCATTGCCGACGCGTCTCAACGCAACCGCGATACTATCCGCCGGGTTTTCGAGACCGGACGGTACCCCTACAAGGACAAACTCGCCCGCAAGCCCTACGAGAGGCAAAAGGCCGCGCTCCAGGTGGAGTTGCTGAAGGTCCAGGACTGGGTGAAGGCGACGAGCGGGAAGATCGTCGTGCTGTTCGAGGGAAGGGATGCGGCCGGTAAGGGCGGAACCATCAAACGGTTCACTGAGCATCTCAATCCGCGCGGCGCACGGGTGGTGGCGCTCGACAAGCCGACCGATGCCGAGCAGGCCGAGTGGTTTTTCCAACGCTACATCCGCCACCTGCCGAAGGGCGGCGAAATCGTTCTGTTTGACCGCTCGTGGTACAACCGCGCCGGCGTCGAGCGGGTAATGGGGTTCTGCGGCCCCAGGGACTATCTGGAGTTCATGCGCCAGGCGCCCGAGCTGGAACGAATGTTCGTACGCAGCGGGATCAGGCTCTTTAAATACTGGTTCTCTGTCAGCCGCGGGGAACAGAAACGCCGCTTCGAGGCGCGCGAGAAGGGCGTTCTGAAGCGGTGGAAGCTGTCTCCAATCGATCGGCAGTCGCTGGACAAGTGGGACGACTATACCGCCGCCAAGGAAGCGATGTTCTTCTATACCGACACCGCCGACGCGCCGTGGACGATCGTCAAGTCCGACGACAAGAAACAAGCCCGCCTCAATTGCATGAAACATTTCCTCGCGGCCTTGCCCTATACGGGCAAGGATGCCCGCGCCGTGGGACAAGCCGACCCGCTGCTTGTCGCCAGCGCGGATGCGATCGGCGCGGGCGAGTTGGTGGCGGCAAGTAAGGTCGCCGAGCGCCGCCAGCCGGCCAATCGGCAAGTCCAGGTGGCGACCGGCACCGTCAGGTAGGGTACCGTGAAGGGAATCGACCACGCGACCGGCCGGACGTGTCGCCGGGGTTCACGCCCCGGCCTTCGTTGAGCGGCGTCGAACGGCACCCCGGGGCCGGCTCCGGCCAGGTGTCGCCGGGGTTCGGGCACTAGATCACGATGCGTTCGATCTCGTCGATGGTGATCGTGTCCGCCGTCCGGTCGTAGAGCTTCGTCGTCTTCGGCGACGCGTGCCCGGCGATCTGCTGCGCGTGCTCGAGTGTCCCCCCGTTCGACAGATACGCCGTGATCCCCGTCGCCCGGAACGTGTGGCAGCAGGTCGAGGGCGGCAGATCCGCGGCCAAGGCCCGCCGCTTGATCATCGCCAGGACGAGACGCCGCGACAGCGCCCGGCCCAATTGGCCCGAGGATCGGGTTCGTCGGTTGATGGAGACGTTCGGAAGCATGCTCATGGAACAGCGGGTGTATCGAGAGGTCTTCGGCGTGATCTGATGCCTGCAAAAACAAGGGGATGCATGAGCACTGGCAAGGCTCTTCGCTCTATTGCAGGCGTAGTCACGAACATGGTCAGCCGCGAGTCCACGAATTCCGCCGAATACCTCGACGTAATACTTGACCAGACCCATTCTCTCTTCGCACGGGGCTGAAGCAAACCGCTCATGGAGAGCGTGCTTCAACTCGATGTTCTTGTCGAGTCGGGAGTAGGACCGAAGCCTGATGCTCGTGTGCGCCGATAGCCTAGCATCGTCAATCGGCCACGTAAACCAGTGCTCTCCAGAGTCCACGATCGGCCGCAAATCCCCGGCTTTCGCAACCGTGCGCCAGCCCCGCGTCGCGCGCAGGTGCTCGCGGAGGAGTTGGCCGGTGCGGGGGTCGAGCAGGCGGACGTGAACGGCGTTCCACTGGACGTGGACGCGACGGCCGATCCAGCCGGGCGGCGCGCTGTAGTAGGTCGAGGCGATCTCGACGCAGCCATCGAGATGCACGGTGCGGTGGCCGTATTGGTAGTAGCGGAACGGCTCGAGCGGCAACGGGCCGAGCGCCGGTCGCTCTTCGGCAAACATGGCGGCGACCTGCCGCTTGGTCGTGCCGTGGATGCGGGTGTCGGCCCAGCGCCGCTCCCAGCGGAGCGGGTGAAGCAGGAACGGCCGATCCTAGTGATTCTCGGCGCGAGCGGCTCGAGGGCCGCAAAGCGGCTCCCCACCTTGCACACATGCCAGCCCACGCACTCGGCGTTCCAATGGTCCACCGCCGCGAAGGTCCAGACCCAGCCGTCCTCCGCGGTGAACACCCGCACGCCGTCGGTGCCCCACATGACGTCGGGCGCCGAGGTGACAATCGTGCCGTCGTGCGCTTTCATCTCACCCTGCCGCCCGCGGTGGGGCGAGAGCAGCCCCTGCGTGCGCCTCACCCGCAACACCCGCGTCCGGGAGACCCGGTGTCGTCGAGGATCCGCAGCCGCGCGTGGACCTTGCGATGGCCCTCACCCTGGAACGGTGAGCGGGCCAGGTCAGTGTGAGGTTGCCCCGATCTCGTGGACAGGTTAAGGCTTTCGGTTCACGTCATGGTGTGTACATCAACTATTGATTCCTGTGGGCGGTGTGGATCCCGTGCGCAGCGCGGGATCCAACGGACTTGTGGGCGCCCGTAGGGCGTCCACAGGCCGGGCACCGTCCACAGCGCCGGCCTGATGGAGCCGTTCGAACTCCAGTGGCGACCGGTAGCCGAGCGCGGAGTGACGCCGCCGCGTGTTGTACCACCCCTCGATGAACTCGAACAACGCCGCCCGTGCTTCGGCGTGCGTTGACAGCGTCGTTCGGTCGAGCAGCTCGCACTCCAGGGTCGCGAAGAAGCTCTCGGCCATCGCATTGTCGAAGCAATCGCCGACCGAACCCATCGATAGCGCGACGCCCCGTTCCCGGCAGCGAGCGCCGAAGGCCAGCGAGGTGTACTGGCAGCCTTGGTCGGAGTGATGGATGACCGCCTCGGGCCGCCGTTGCGCCACGGCCATCTCCAGCGCCTCGACCACCAGCGCGGTGCGAAGATGCCCCGCCATGGCCCAACCGACGACGCGCCGGCTGAACACGTCGAGGACGATGGCCAGGTACAGGAAGCCGGCCAGGGTCGGGACGTAGGTGATGTCGGCGACCCAGAGCCGGTTCGGCGCGTCCGCCTCGAAGCGCCGCTCGACCCGATCCGGGGCCGGGCGGGCCTGGGCATTCCGGCGTGTCGTGCGAGGGCCGCGGCGCCGGCTCACCCCGGCGACGCCGACGGACCGCATGACCCGGGCGACCCGCTTGCGGCTCACCGCGACACCGCCCTCGGTCAGTTCGGCGTGAATCCGAGGAGCACCATACGTCCCTCGACTCCGGCCGTGAATCGCCTGGACGCGAGCCCGGAGCTCGGCATCAGCCCGTGCCCGAGCCGACGGAGGACGACGACGCCACGCGTAGTACCCGCTCGGGGAGACACCGAGCACCCGGGCCATCGTGGCGACACGGAAACGAGCCTGATTCGCGCTCATGACCCGGTAGGTCTCCCGGGTCGGGCCTCCCGCGCGAACCAGGCCGTTGCCTTTGCCAATATCTCTCGCTCTTCGCGCAGGCGCCGGTTCTCCCGGCGCAGCCGGCGAAGCTCTTCACGCTCCTCCGTGCGCAGCCCGTCGCTGCGCTCGCCCGCATCGCGGCCCACCTGCGCGACCCAGGTTCGGATCGCCTGGGACGACGGCTCGAACTCGCGAGCCAGGTCCTCCGGCGCACGTCCGGACCGAACCAGGTCGACCATCTGTTGCCGGAACTCCGCCGCGTACGGTGGTCTCGTCTTCGGCATCGCGGATACTCCTTCTCCCCCCCAAGAGGATAGGTGTCCACGAAACCGGGGCAACTTCAGTGCGAATGGCCGCCAGCAACTGCGCATCCGACAGCGCGGGTGTCGGCCCGCGGCGCGCCGGGCCATCACCCCGCTTTCGGCACTGCGCACGAGCCCGCCGCGCGTAGAGCGCCGAGCGCGACCTCCGCGTCGCCAAAGGGAGGCGACGCTCCGCTGCGCGGGCACGCTCCCGCAACAGCTCATTCTCCATCGACAGCTCGCCGATGTGGCGCTTGGCGGCATCGAGCTCGGCGGCCAGCGGCTCACCGGCCTGCTCCTTCAGACCGAGCTCGAGACCGGCCAGCGCCCGCGCCTGCCACGCCTCCAGGCGATAGAGCTCCAAACCGACTTCTCGCGAGACCGCATCGAGCGACTCGCCGCGCAGCAGCCGCAGAACCACGTCGCGTTTCCGGCTCGCGCTCCACCGCTGCCCGGGCGCCAAGGCTCCCGACCCAACCGCCGCGCCGTCGGCGCCGACTCCGCTCGCCCTCCGGGCTCCCTCCGTCCGCGCCGACCCCGCTCCCTGCACTCGCCTCGACCCAACCATGCCCCCCACCTCCTGGTGACATCGGATTCTCCTTTAATCCGTGTCCAAGAAAACTGGGGGCGCCCCAGCATCGGCACCTTCGGCAGCCGCTCGCAGGCGGTCGGCGGAGCGGCGCTGCAGGCTGCCGGCGTGAAGGTGAAGACCAAGATGACGAAGTTCGGGGCGGCCCTACTCGAGGCGCACGAGAGCGATCTCGTCTTCGAGAACGGGACCATCGCCGTCAAGGGCACGCCGGCATCGGCCAAGTCGTTCGCCGAGGTGGCCGCCTACGCTTACAGGCCGACCAGGTTGCCCGAGGGGCTAACGCCGGGGCTGAGCGACGAGGCGTTCTTCGAGCCGAAGAACCACACCTATCTGTTCGGCTGCCACATCGCGATGCTGGAGATTGACCGGGAGACGGGCGCGCCGCGGCTGCTGAAGATGGTGGCGGTCGACGACGCCGGCCACCTCATCAATCCGCTCATCGTCGAGGGGCAGATTCACGGGGGCTCGCGCAGGGCATCGGGCAGGCGATGATCGAGGAGGTCGGTCTGCACCCGGTCCCGCCCCGCCAACACCTCCTTGACCGCCAGCGAGGTGTTGTCCAGGACGAGGCGTTTCACGACGCCCCCGAAGTACCAAAACGCCGACTCGATGCCGTCGAGCAGCGACTCGAGACGCTCGACCGGGTACGCCTTGGCGAAGTACGCGTTCGAGAACGGCAGCGTCGCCACCAGGTGCTTCACCTTGCACGGCACGCCGGCGACGTCGACCCACGACTCGCCGAAGTCGACCTCCATCGTCGTGCCGGGGAGCACGCTGCGGTGCACGAAAGCCTCCTTCGCGGTGCCGGCTGCCCGCAGCCCCGCGACGTAGCGGCGCACCGTGCGAGCCGGGAGCGGTCCGGCCAACGGCAGCAGCAACCGGCGAATCCGTTTGGCGGTCAACCGCGGCTCCGCGCACAGCCACTGCTTGATCTGCTCCCGCCACGGCGTCAGGGTGCTGGGCCGCGGCGGCGACACCCGCACCGGCGGCGTCGGCCGGCCGATGGCCCGCCGCACCGTCTTGACATCCAACTTCAACCGACGGGCGATCTCCTTCTTCGGCACACCCTCCACCAGATGCAGGTGGCGGACCTCGACCCACTGGGACATCCTGATCACCTCCGCGTCCTCCTGGCTTGGTCGACGAGACGACCGTGTCTCGCCACTTCGATCATCGCCAGGCGATCGCTGTTTCCGAGTGCTCAGGGGGTCCCATTTCAAGTGGCCACGGGGTCCCTTTCCAAGTGGCCACAGGGTCCTTATTTATGTTGCCGCTACCACTCTGGTCCCGGTGAAGGGTTCCGTGGCCGCTCTCCGTGGTACGCTCGCCGCGTGTTTCGGCCGACGACGACGACGATGCCCTGCGGTCAGAATGAGAACAGTCATACTCGGCTCCGGGCCCGGCAGGAGCTTTCGCACAAAGGAAGTGGCGGTGATGAAGAGGACCGTTCCAGCGGCGATGAAGAAGATCGGTACGGCGGCGTGCGTTTTCGTCCTGGTGTCAGCGGCACCGGCCTCGGCGCAACAGTGGTCGCGCAAGACGACGGGCATCGTGACCCTTTCGGCCGGAGTAGGTCTCGTATTTGCGGCTTTCGACTTCACGTTCGACGTGTGCCCCGAGGGCTACAGCACGCATACCTACCAGA
The DNA here is from genome assembly GCA_965217045.1 of Vicinamibacterales bacterium. Classification (GTDB taxonomy): domain Bacteria; phylum Acidobacteriota; class Vicinamibacteria; order Vicinamibacterales; family UBA8438; genus JAAXGX01. The sequence goes on from OZ244229.1 coordinate 863,017, forward strand.
ACCAGCCAACGGAATGCTTCTACGTCAGCCCCACTCCTCCGTTTGATACGGACGTCCGCGACTCGACGACCGAAGCGACGCTCTCGCACCCCAAGCTCGCCTGGACCGGCCTCGGCGCCATAGCCCTGGGGGCGGTGCTGCTGACCTTGCCGGACAATCGCGTGACGCGGGATCTCGACGTGCAGGTGTCGCCGGCGCGGGTCGCGGTTCGGCGGCGGTTCGGCTGGTAGTTCGTGTTCAACGGACCGGGAATGGCTCAGCCCGGATGCGCATCAAGATCCGGACGACGTGGCGGTACGGGTAATGAAGGGGCTGCCCGTCGCGCTCGTGCTCATGGTGCCGGCGGCATCCGTCGAGCGCGAGAACGCCGACGCCACGCTCGAGGAGCTTGTCGGTGACGACCTGGCCGCGCTGATGGACGGCCAGATCCCACCGACCCAGCGCCGCTGGCCGCTGACGCTGATCGGCACGGCCGAGGGCTTGGGGCCTCGGCGAGACGGGCTGGCTGCATCTGCTGCGCGCGGCGCTGAGGCTGCTACTGCCCGAGCAGTGCGACGGACAGCCGCAGCCGCGGCGGAACACGCAGATCAAACAACGGCTCGGCGTACTGGCGATCCACCACATCGGCCGAACGCCGTTCCGCCGCGGCGTGTGCGAGTTCGTCGGTCGGATCAGCCAGCAGACGCTCTGGAGGTGGACCCCGTTGGCTGGACAGTTTCCGGGGCCGAGTAAGCTAGGGTCGTTCCCGTCGTCTCCGTCTTCGTGATCGATGAAGGGTGTGGGTCTGTGGGAATCTCGTCTGCGAGATTTCCACAGACCCACACCCCCATCAGCATCCCAGCCGCGAGCCGGTGAGGGCCAGCGCACAAACCTCGCCGTACACCTCCGCCGGCGTCCGATACGCCAACGCCTGGTGCGGCCGCTCCTGATTGTAGAACGCGAAATAGCGCCCCAGCCCGGCGCGGACCTCCGGCACCGACCCGTAGTCCTTCAGGTAGACCTCCTCGTACTTCACCGACCGCCAGAGCCGTTCGACGAAGACGTTGTCGAGCGCCCGGCCGCGGCCGTCCATGCTGATCTGCACCTCGGCCGCACGCAACAGGCTCGTGAACGCATCGCTGGTGAACTGCGCACCCTGGTCGGTGTGAAGATCTCCGGTCGTCCGGTGGCCAACGCCCGTTCGAGCGCGTCTCTGGACGAGGCGCTCCGCATCGGCATCCTCCACGGCGCGCGGGCGTCCTACGAGGAACGCGACAAGGGCTCAATCACCGCCGGCAAGCTCGCCGACTTCGTCATCCTCGAGCGCGACCCGCACGACGCGGACCCCGACGACATCAAGAACATCGGCGTCGTGCGCACGGTGGTCGGCGGACGGACGATGCATCCGGCCACCGCGTAGCAGCTGCGGAAGAGTCTACTCCGGCGCGCGTCTGCTACCTGCGGCGCGCCCGCGTCACTGCGGCAGCGGGACCGGCACCGTCCAGGTGGCGCCGTCCGCGACCTCGTAGTGGTGGGCGACGGCGAACCCCGCGGGGCTCGGCGCCGCCACCAGCAACTCGGCGTCTCCGGTCAGCAGGAGGAGATGGTCTCCCGCCAGCAGTACCGAAGCGTGCTCGCCCTCGCGTCCCTCGCTCGACCACCGCACCGCCCCCGTCGCGGCGTCGAGAGCGACGAACTGACCCGCGCGGGTCGACGAGTGCCCATAGACGATGCCGGCGGCGAGCACCGGCGACGTCATGTACATCGTCACGCCCGGGTTGCTCCAGGCGGGCGCGGCCTGCCAGCCGTCTCCCTGGCGTCGGATCGCGAAGGCATGCGTCCCCTGGCGGGGGCCGGAGACCACCACATGGCTGCCGGTCCAGACGGGCGTCATGATGTTCTCGTGCCACTCGTCGGTGAACGGCACGGTCCAGAGCAGCGCGCCGTCCGCGGCGTCGAGGCCGACCACCGACGACTCGGTCAGCGTCACGAGCTGGCGGCGGCCGGCGACCTCGATCAGGATCGGCGACGCGTATCCGGGACCCACGCCGCGCCACGACCGGATCTCGGCGCCCGTCGCCGGGTCGAGGGCGAGCACGCGGCCCCCGCGGCATCGCTGCCGACCTGCACGAGGAGCTTGCCGCCGTCCACGAGCGGCGAGGCCGCCGTGCCGCAGAACAGGCCCGTCACCTGCACCGACGCCGAGTAGTCGTGCCGCCAGAGGAGGGCGCCGGATGCGGCATCCCAGGTCGACAGAATCCCGCCAGCGCCCAGGGCGAACACGCGTCCGCCATCGACGGCCGGCGTCGCGAACGGACCCGGCAGGGCGGAGGGGACGATGGTGTTCTGTATGAAACGGGCCGGGTAGTCGTGTCGCCACAGCCGCGCGCCGCTCGCCAGATCGAGCGCGGTCACGATCTCCAGGTGGCCACGCCGGCTGTGGACGAAGACGCGCCCCGCGGAGACCACCGGCGAGGAGTAGCCCTCGCCGATCTCGACCCGCCAGGCGCGGGCGAAGGCCTCGGGCCACGTCGCCGGCGCTTGCGCGACCGGCGCGATCCCGTTGCGCTCGGGGCCGCGCCACCCGGGCCACTCCTGGGCTCGGCCCCCGCTCGCGGTCACCACAAGGACCAGCGCGATCGTCAGGTTCACGCAGCGACTGCCAGTCACGGGATTCAGTGTAGAACGGATTCGAGCGAACCACGCGGACTTAGCCGAAGCCCGCCTCGAAGGCGACCGAGGCCAGGGCTCGGCGCCCGCCGCGTGCCCCAGAACTTCGGTGTGGGCTGCCGTGCTACCGGAATCACGGACGGCGCGGCGTGCTCATCAGCCGGGAACCGGTGATGAACCGACGGTAGTTCGAGATCTCGTGGATAGTCAGCTGCCGCTCGACACCTGCATGGCGCCAGACCGTCATTAGCTCGACCGACGAGGGGAGCAGCAGCGTCTCGTCCGGATCGGAGAACGCTACCGGGCGATACCGAACCGAGCTGTCGGCGCGCTCGATGGTCATCGTCAGCCGCGCACGGCCACGGTTGTGCTCGGGCGGTACCCGGAACTCGAACATCCCGGCCAGGCGCTCGTCCACGCGCAGCACATCCCCGCTCTCCGCATCAGCCCAGACCCTCCCGCGTGTCTTCCCGGGCAAGTGAACACTCACACAGGACTCGTCCCATTCGATCGTGGGCGCTTCGTCGTACCGCATTCGATAGTCGAGGACAATGGTCTCCCGACCTGCCTCGTGCCCACGGCCACGCCAACTGAACACGTAGTCCTGCCGCCTCGCTGGAAGGAACACGGCGAGCGGCTCCTCGGACAGCGGCCCGGGATCGCCACACCGGGGCTCGTCTCCTGGCTTGGGTGGCCGGCCATCGGCCAACAAGAGCTTGCGCGCCACGACAGGCTCCGGGACCGTCTCGTCTGTCGCCTCCGCCCACTCCACGCGCATCTCGTACAGGAGGTTTCTGGATCGCCCCTGGGGACTCATGTCTCGCCCCAGCGGCCGCACGCGGACGCGGACGTCGGCCAGCACGTTCAACGCCCGCGCGTAGAAGCGCTCGACGGAGGCTTGGATGCGTTCGAGAGCCGCGTCGACCTCCCGATCGCGAGCATCTTGCGCCGAGGCCGAGGCGCCGCCAATCAGAAACACAGCGAGCGCCACGGCACGCCCGGCTCGCCGCCAGCTCATCGTGAGAGAGTAGCCCGCCAGCTTCAGTTCTCCTGCAAAACCACGCGTCCAGCATGGCGTGCGATATCGGAGAGAGAACCGCACTCGATGTGCTCGCTTGCGCTGTACCGCACCCGGTTTCTTGGACACCCGTTTACGCTACGCGGCTTGACGCAACTCGTGTTCCTCGCACGCTTCGAGCGGCGTGCGGTACGCCAGCTTCTCGAGGCGCCAGCACCGATTGTAGCGTTCGACGAACCCGGCGACGGCGGCGCGCACTTCGGCCAGGTTTCGGAAGACCCGGCCGTAGACTGCTTGCTCCTTGAGCGTGCGATTCCAGCGCTCGACGACCCCGTTGGTTTCGGGCTCTTCGAGGAAGCCGAAGCTGGGGTGGATGCCCCAGTACCGAAGCTGGTTGAGGAAGTGGTCCGACAGATACTGGCGGCCGTGGTCCATCCGCAGCGCCAGCCCGCGGGCCACGTCCGCCTCGACCGAACCGTAGAGTCGCCGGAGCCCTTGCGCGACCGGCTCGAGGGCCGCGAAACGGCTCCCCACCTTGCACACGTGCCAGCCCACGCACTCGGCGTTCCAGTGGTCCATCGCCGCGAAGGTCCAGACCCAGCCGTCGTCGGCCGTGAACACCCGCACGCCGTCGGTACCCCACATGACGTTGGGCGCCGAGGTGACAATCGTGCCGTCGTGCGCCCTCGAGTCAGCCTGCCGCCCGCGGTGGGGCGAGAGCAACCCCTTCGCGCGCATCACGCGCAACACTCGCGTCCGCGAGACCCACACCCCGTCGAGGATCCGCAGCCGCGCGTGGACCTTGCGATGCCCCTCGCCCCGGAACGGGGAGCGGGCCAGGTCGCTACGAATGGCCGCCAGCAACTGCGCATCCGACAGCGCGGGCGTCGGCCCGCGGCGCCCCAGGCCAGCACCCCGCGCTGGGCGCTGTAAACGAGCCCGCCGCGCGTAGAGCGCCGAGCGCGACCGTTCCCACAGTCGACACACCCGCTCGAGACCATAGCGCCGCCCCGACGTCGCGGAGGTCGTTGCGCTCATCGTCGCGACCTCCGCGTCGCCAAAGGGAGGCGACGCTCCGCTCCACGGGCACGCTCCCGCAACAGCTCGTTCTCCATCGACAGCTCGCCAATGTGTCGCTTGGCAGCATCCAACTCGGCGGCCAGTGGCTCACCGGCCTGCGCCTTCAGACCGAGCTCGAGACCGGCCAGCGCCCGGGCCTTCTACGCCTCCAGGCGATAGACCTCCACCCCGACTTCTCGCGAGACCGCATCCAGCGACTCGCCGCGCAGCAGCCGCAACACCACGTCCCGTTTCCGGCTTGCGCTCCACCGCTGGCCGAGCGCCAAGGCCCCCAACCCAACCGCCGCGCCGACGCGGTTCCCTTCACCCGTCTCGACCGAGCCATGCCCCCTACCTCCTGTGATATCGGATTCTCCCTTAATCCGTGTCCAAGAAAACTGGGGGCGCCTCAGACATCCGGAGGACACACGGCTGACGCCACAACGGCGCAACAACCGGAGCGACGACAGCGCCACACCGACGGACCGATGCGCCGAGAGGCGCTCAGCAGAAGAAACGTCAGCAGAGCGGGAGCACAGCCGCGACGGACAGAGCGCCCGAGCAAAGACGAAACGTCGGGACCTCAGTCGACATCCGACTCAGGATAGAGCCGCTCCGGCTCCGGCGGGTCGTCCGGCCGCGGCCTCCGCCAGGCGTCGGCCGTCGGCCACGGGCTCCTCGCCACGAACGCCACGACGAACAGCAGGCAACGCCCCGACGGAAGCCGCAGCGCCGGGACGCAACCCGCTGCGTCGGCGCCTGCGGAGATCGGCAACAACCTGCGGAAGGCCGGCCGCGACGGCGCGACACACAAGCGACGACCGCGACACACGCAGCTCGGTAACGAGCTGATCGAGGTCGTGGCGCGGGGTTGTTGCATGGTTCGACCACGGAACCGATCTGGTGTCGAAGTCGTCGACGATTACACTGTGACCGCAGAGGACTGCGCCTTGCCGAGTGCCAACATCTTGTTCAGCACGGTGCACCCCATCATCGCTTCGCGCTGCTGCGCCTCGAACCCCCTCGCACGGTGGCGGCCGCCGAGGATCCGTTTGTACCGGAGGAACGTGCCCTCGACGCGCGCCTGCTGCCGGTAGCCGGTTTCTTTCTGCCACGCCCGTCTGCCGATCTCCGCAATTCTCTCGATATGGAGGTTCCTCTGCGCCCAGGGTCCCGTCGCCTCCGGGGACGCTGTCGCCAGCCGTCGAGGCGGGACGACGATCTCGACGCCGGTGTTGCCGGCCTCGCCGACCGCCGTGTACACGCTGCGCGTGTCGTAGGCACCATCGCCCGTGAAGCGCCGTAGTGGAGCATCGAGCTGGTCCAGCAAGTTCGGAAGCAGATCCGCGTCGTCGACCGTATTCTGGGTGAGCGTCTCGGCTACGATGTAGCCGTCATCGTCCACGCCGATGTGCAGCTTCCGCCAGCCGCCGCGCTCGTGCGCCTTCCGGTGCTTGCGCGAGCACCACTCGCCGGCACCATAGATCTTCAGCCCTGTCGAGTCGACGATCAGGTGAATCGGTCTGCCGTCTGCACGTCGCAGGGCCGGGACCAGAACCTCTCGGTTGCGCCGGGAGAGCGTCGTGTGGTCTGGGGCGTTCAGGTCCAGGCCCATCAGCCGGAGCAACGACGCGACGAAGCCCTCGGTCTGCCGAAGCGGCAGGTGGAAGAGCATGCGCAGGGTCAGCGCCGTGAGGATCGCCAGGTTCGAGTAACGCTGCTGCCCGCCAGGACGGCGGGTCGGCGGCGGAGTCCACGTGCTGAGGGCCGCTTCGGCGAACCAGACGGTGACGTCGCCTCGGGCGCGCAGCCCGCGCTCGTACGCGGGCCAGTTCCCGACGCGATACCTCTTTTTGTGCTTGGGGTTCACTCTGCTGGATTTCGTCGATGCCATGGCTGCGTTCCCTCCACGGCATGGTACGCCGCGCTGGCGATCTTGGGCATTTATGCACCAAAGCCCCGTGGTGGCAATGTCGGCCGAGGTGGAGGCAGCCTGTGCTCATCCCGTCCGTCCGACCACCACGGCAATCGTTCTCTCGTGCCAGATGCACTCGGCCTCGAAGCCCGCGTCCCGCATCGCCGTCAGCTCCTCGTCGAGGGGGAAGTAGGTATCCTCTTCCTCCCATTCCTCGATGTGCTCGAACGCCCGCGCCTCGTCGATCCCGCACGCCATCATGTGGTCGGCCCATACGCGGCACGTCGCCTGCCGTCCGGCCGGGTCCGCCGGCATCATCGCATCGCCGTTCACGAAGATGCCGCCCGGCCGGATCGCCGCGCGAATCCAGTTGTACAGGGCGCGCTTTTTGTCCATCGTCGGAACATGATGCAGTGACAGCGACGCTGCGGCCCCTTCGCACTGCGGCAGCGCGGCTAGAAACGACATCTCCCGGAACCGGACGCCTCCATTAAACCGTTCGAGCCGCCGACGGGCCTGATCGAGCATTTCCGGATCCAGGTCGATCAGCTCCACCGTTTGCGCGCCGTCGGGCGCGAGGATTGCCTCGGACAGCGCACCGGTTCCCGCCCCGAGATCGAGCACGTGGTCCGGACCGGAAGCGGTGAGAGCGCCGGCGATGACCTCGAGCATCGTCTCGTAGCCTGGAGTGAACCGGCGGATCATTGCGTCGTAGGCTGCAATCTCGACCCGCAGGTGACGTCTAACGGAATGGGTAGCCATCGACCGACTCCTGACGCGGGACCTCGGTCGGCCCCTCTCGCGGACAGGTTGCCAGGGTCGGTCACGTTACCTCGCACCGGGACTTCGTGCTTCTGTCAAGCTCGTCATTCCCGCCGGTGGCGGGCACGCTGAGGGATGAAACAGGCGTAGAGTCGAGTCCCACCCGGCGTTGGCACATGGGGCTCGCAGCATGCCGCCCTGTGGCTGGCGCTCGCGGCGGCCGGCCGCGCCGTCGAGGTCGTCGTCGTGGGCCGGGACCCGGTACGTCTGGCGGCGGGCGAGCGGGTGTTGGACTAGTGGGCCTCGACGCCTCCGGCATCGGTGACGATGGACCACGAGGAGGCGTCGGTGGAGATGGCCGCGACCCGCACGGCGATCGCGACGAGCGACTGGGCCGCCCTGGAGGCGTACGGCGACCTGAATCCCGCGTTGCAGCGTAAGCGCGTCCTCAACGCCGCTTGCGCCGGGAGCCGCCAGTCGAGGGCCGCGATCACGAGTGGCCGGACGTGGCGCTCGACGAGGGTGCCGCCTGACCCCTGCCGGCCGTGACAGGGTCGCTCATACAGCACCTGGCCTTCGCGCGACGCGCGCGCCAGGAGGTGATTCAGGGAATCGCGCCAGTAGTGGATGTCCGCGCGGGAGTACCCCAGGATGTCGGCAGGAACGGGAAATCCGGCCACCGCCCCGTAGAGTCTGACCATCTCCCGGCGGCGGCCGCCCGGGACCGAACGGCTCGGATGACGACCAGGTACGTCGGAATCGGCGCGGTGGTCGCCACGGCCGCGGGAGCCGAACAGGACAACCTGCTCCGGATCGACCTCCTCGATGATCGCCCGGACGATCCAGTCGAGAAGATGGGCGGTGACCGGCATCACGGCTCGACGTCGCGAGCTCAGCGCGCCGCCCCGGCGGCGACCACCACGTCGCGGGTGGCCGCGTTGCCGGCGGTCAGGCCGCCGTTCGCACCGCCGAAGTTGAAGATCCGGTAGCCCTGCGCCAGCCGCCTGGCCGCGTTGCCCGGATTGACGGTGCCGCCGCAGGCGAGGTCGCGCGCCCGGCACACGGCCAGGATCTGCTCGAAGGCCGCCTCCACGTCGGGGTGCTCGGCGCTCTCGACGCCGTAGGCCGCGCTGAGGTCGCCGCCCGCGCCCAGATAGAAGCCCCCGACGCCCGGCACCTGGGCGATGGCGTCGGCGTTCGCCACGCCTACCTGCGTCTCGATCATCGGCCAGAAGAGCAGGTCGCCTTCCGCGTTGAGCGGCCAGAGGTCGGCGCGCCGGCGGCATTCGGCGCGGCTGATGCCCCAGAAGCCGCAGACCACCGTGCCCCGGATGCCGGGCGGCTGCGGGATGGCCGACGTGCGGAGTTGCCGCGGGCGTATCGTCTGCACGATGTTCTCGGCCTGCTCCACGGTCTCGATGTTATTGATCAGGATCCCCATCAGCCCGATGTCGAGGGCATGCTTGACGATCCACAGCGTCTGCTCGTGCCCGTAGGGCGGAAAACGGGCGAAGACCGCCGGATGCGCCTGGGCGTTGCCGCGCGCGATGATCCCGGCCTTGTCGCTGGCTGTCAGGAACGCCACGAACTGTTCCAGGGCGTCGAAGCGGACCGGGTTGTGCTCCATGTCGACGTACACGTAGTCGATGTCCGGAACCTGGGCCAGGGCGCGCGCGTTCTGGACCGAGAGATCGGCAGTGCTCACGCCGAACACGTGCCTGCCCTGCGCCAGCTTCTCGACCACCGGGTTCAGGTGGAGGTACGGCTCCTGGGCTGCCGGCGTCGCCAGGAGCGCGCCCGCGGCGAGAAAGCCGGCCGCCAGCAGCGGCAGGACCTGCCGACGAAAGGATGGACCCGCCACGAGACACCTCCTCGCCGCTTCACGGCCGGGTGGCGGACGCGAGCGTTGCCTACTGGTTATCGTTCGCGAGACCGAGCTGCGCCCGGCGCTCCGCGACCAAGCGCTCGTAGTCCTCGTCCTCGACGTAGACGAGGATCACGTGGTTCTGCAGCATGTCGTCGATGCTGCGGTTTCCTGTGCCCACCCAGACCGTCGGATCGGGATTCAGGCGGTTGGCCGCCGTGTTGTCGTGTATGCCGATCGTATGCAGCACGGTGCCGGCCGGCAGCAGCGGCGCCACGTCGTCCTCGTAGACGTAGGCCACGTGCCAGTTGAAGTCGAAACGGTCGACCGCGCTCAGCGTCTCGGTCTCGCCGCTCGGATAGATCGCCTCCATCGTCATCGCCTTGCCGCGCATGTGCATGTGCGGCTGGTAGCTGATGAGCCGCGCCGCCTTGGGGAGCGTATAGTAGCCGTCGTGCCGCGTGACGGAGTGCGGCGGGATGTCGAGCTCGCGGTACAGGCCGCCCGGGTCGGTGCCCACGTTGATCTCCACGGCCGCGTACTTCGGCACGACCCCGCGGGGGTAGAAGACCATGCCCACGCTCGTGCGATCCCTGACCTCCTCGCCGATGGCGAAGTAGTGCATGCTGAAGCGGACCTGAGACCCCGCCTCGATCAGGCGCCCGGTGTCGTCGGCGAAGATGTCGCCGTACTTGCCTGGCGCGTACTCGCTCAGATAGCCCATGTCCGTCTCTTCGTCCTGCACGAGCGACGTGACGGCGTGGTGCACGACGCGGCGGCCGGCAAGCGACGGCTTGGTCTCGATCGCTTTGATGTAGCGGTCTTCGGTGAGGCCGCTCTCGACCGTGAAGTTCGGCCACCAGTCCGTGCCCTCGGCATACATCGTGTGCTCCGGCGACGTCACGATCCAGTCGGGTGTGCCGATCTCCCACGACTCCTCGTCGGGCCACACGACCGCGGGCGGCAGGTCCGCAAGGTCTCCGCGCGGCGCGCCGGCGTCCACCCAGCCCACGATGGTCGCGACCTCCGCCTCGCTCAGGGAGCGGTCGTTCTTGTAGCGCTGGATGCCCACGGTCCGGTCGAGATGCCAGGGCGGCATCTCGCGCAGCACCACCCGGTTCCGGATCGAGCGCGCCCAGGGCCGCGACTCCTGGTACGTCAGGAGCGACATCGGGGCCATGCTCTCCGGCCGGTGGCACACCTGGCACTTGGCCTGGAAGATCGGGGCCACGTCGCGCGCGAACGTCGGCGTCTCGGCCGCCCGCATCTCCGCGCCGGTAAAGAGCAACGCCGGCCCCGCCAGCGCAATCATCGCCGCAACGACTGCCCGCCGCTCCCGGTTGCCGTCTCCAGCCTTGGCCATTGCATCCTCCCTCCGGGGACCTGTCCGCCGCGTTGGTTCGCCGCCCGGCCCGCCCGCCGCGATCAACCCGGCGTTCAGGGCGCGCGCACGGTAACCGCCAACTCCGCCGTCGTCCAGCAGCAATGGTACGTGCCGACGCCCCCGTTCCCGGAACCGTCGTCCGCGACCACCTGCAGGACGTAATCTCCGGGCGCGTCGAAGCCGACGGTGGTCGTCGCGCCGCCGCCGGCGACGTTCGCGGCGGGCGGCGCGAACGTGACCGCGCCGGGCCCCCGATACTTGCGCCAGTACACTGCCAGGCTCCGCAGCTCCGGTGCCTTGAGGGGTGGCCCGGGGCCGCGCTGCACGCGGCGCGGACGCCGCTGCCGGATCCGCGGCAGGCCGTCGTCGGTGACCTCGACCGCCAAACGCAGCGGCGTCCCCAGGGTGGTGGTCCGGTCCGCGAGGGCGGCGATCAACGGCGGCGTGTTGCCCGTCTCCCGGTTCCGCGCCACGTCCACCTGGTATTCCGGGCGCAGCGACCCTGGTACCTGGTTGGTCTCGCCGCGCAGCGCCAGTGTCCAGACGAGCGTCTGCGTGCCGAAGTCCGGCGGCACGATCACGCGAAACACGTTCTTGGCCCGCCGCGGCACGAAGTGGGTCGGCTGGCCCCGATCCCTGGACCCCGGCCAGAAGAAGTTCTGCGGCCCGACCGGGGCATCGACGTGCTCTTCCCAGTTCCGGTTCATGTAGCCGAAGTACAGGCTGAACGTGCCGTCGGGATTGGGCGTCCAGCCTTCGAACACGGGATGCACGCTACGGCCCAACTGGAAGCGCTCGGCCAGGAACAGCGGCCGGTCCAGCGTGCCCCGCTCCTGCGCGTGCAGCACGCGCGGGGAACTGCCGCCCGCCAGGATAAGCCACGCCAGGACGCCTGCTGCGACGGGCACCGCACTCTTCACACTCGACTCCCGGAGCCCTAGCACCTTGCCTGCGCCGCCGGGCTCCCGCGACGGCGTTGCGGAACGGACAAAGCATCATGGCACAAATGCGAACAGGCTCGCTGCAGAACACCAGTTGACACACACCCACGATCGAGCTGGAGCATGAGCCGCTTGCAAAACTCCCGGGGGATTGGGGCTGGGCGCAGCCCTCAGCTCTCTTGGTGAACACGATTGCCCTGGATCGCCGACTGGATATCTTGTCGGGAGAACCGGCGGCACGCCAGAGGTAGAAGTCGGATGTTTCGACGTATTCTCGACCGCGCGTTGGGACACCCGTGGGTGACTGACGCCCGTCGGGCGCCGAGGGGCGTTGCCGGCGGTGCACTGGTTATGTCACGAGGCGCACGAGCTGGTCGGCGGTGAGTGCGAGCACGCCGAACATGCAGTGGCACATCACTTTCGAGGCGCCCCGGACCCGGACATGGCGACCGCCGAACTCGTCCTTGAGTCGGCCATTGACGCGCTCACCCGCCGTACGCTCGTTGTAGCGAGCCTGCTCGGGAAGCTGAAAGCCGATACGCTGCAGGCGCCGGGCTTCGGTTCGCAATTCCTCCGCCAGCGCCTTGTCGCGGCGGGGGTTGGTGTCAATCAACGGGACGTGGCCGAGTGAGCGGCTGTGCTGGCGGATCGGTTCCGCGTCGTAGGCGGCGTCCATCAGGTCATACAGATTGGTCGTTCGCTCGGCCGACAAGGTCGCCAGCGGAATGGCGGCTTGGCTGTCGTGCAGGGAGGCGGACGTCAGCAGGCAACTGATCGGAATCTGGCCGTCGGCCACGTCGAGGTGCAGCTTGTAGCCGACCCAGGTCAACTTGTAGCCCTTGCTGTCCTTTTTCATGCCCACGTCACAGTCGGTCGGCAGGTCGTCGAGCATCGCCGGCAAGGTCATGGCCGCCTGCCGGTCGAGTCGCTTGAGGACCTTCGGCCGTTCCTCACCCTTCTTCGGCCGTCCCCGCTTGCGCTTGGGCAGCGGGGGCGTCTTTTCCTTCGCGGCCGGCTTCTCGCGGGCCTCGATGGCCGTCGAGTCGCGGAAGAGGTGACCCACCAACCGGTCGTGGTGGGTGTTGCGGATCAACGCTGCATGCGTGCGCTGGGGCAACTGTGTGTCGGAGAATTCGGCGAAGGCGCGTGAAAAGACCGACTCGCTCGGCACCTCGCTCTTCCGCTCCCAGCCGCAGATCCGCCGCAGCGCCACGTCGGTGACCAAGCGGTCCAGCAGCACGCGCGTCGTCGGCATGTCGTAGACCGCCTTGGCCACGAAGGCTCGCGCCAGTGCCGCGCGGTCCTTGCGCGGACGCCCCGGCACCCGGAAGCACCGGGGAATCCACTGCTCGATACGGATGACCTCGAGAGTCCGCACCAACTGCTGCTGTTTCCCGGTCAGCGGACCCAACACGGGCTCCAACTGGGGGAAAGCGCACGCTGGATCGACTGCCAATAGGGGGGCGAAGGAACCACGCAGGCAGTTCATGGTTTGTTTTATTGACCACTCCTGCATCCTACTGTATATTGGCAGATACAACGGTTATGACTGAGAACGGCGGAGCAAAAATCACTAGTGTCCCACAGTCTCAGGCCCAGGCCAGCGCGAGTTGCGGCCGGGCGCGGTCTGGTGGCGAATGGGTGGTGAAGAGGTCTTCGAGAGGCCGGCGTTCGAAGATGTTGAGCTGCAGCACCTGCAGCATCTGGTTGAGGCTCCAGCGCAGCCGCAGGACGAACTTGAGGTAGGCCAGCAGCAGGTACATGCAGCACTAGTGTCCCACAGTCTCAGGCCCAGGCCAGCGCGAGTTGCGGCCGGGCGCGGTCTGGTGGCGAATGGGTGGTGAAGAGGTCTTCGAGAGGCCGCGTTTTTGCGCACCTCAAGACCGCGGCCCACGAAACGTTTCACCTTCAGATGCTGCTTCGACCGGCCCACGAAACGTTTCACCTTCAGATGCTGCTTGATCCACTTGAAAAACAGCTCGATCTGCCACCGGGACTTGTACAGGTCGGCGATCGTCTTGGCGACCCACGTGGTGTTGTTGGTCACGAACACGTAACGGTTTCTTGTCAACGGGTCGCGGTAGACGACCCGTCGCAGCCGGTCGGGATAGACCTTGCGGCTGCGGGCGCTGGTCAGTTCGATCGTCTGGTCGCTGAGAATACCGGTCCCGGCTCGGACCTCATGCTCGCGGGTGACCCGGTACCGCACGCCGCGCTTGAGGCGTGTCACGAAGGTGACGCCACGGGCCTGCAACTGGTGAAACCACGTGAAATCGAGATAGGCGCGGTCGGCCACGACCACGCTGCCGGCCTCGAACGTCCACGTGCGGGCCACGGTCACGTCGGCGGTCTTGCCGTCGGTGACGCTGAGGAAACTCGGCAGGTGGCCGGCTTGGTCCAACCCGATGTGCAGCTTGATCGCGGCCTTCGTGCGGCGGAACGACGCCCACGGGAAAACCGCCAGACACAAGTCGATGGTCGACGCATCGACCGCATACAGCTTGTGCCTGAAGCGGAAACGGTGGCCCGGCGCCCGTTGCTGGCAACGACTCAGCAGACGGCCGAACAACGCTTCGTAGAGGGTGTAGGGCTGCTCGGCGTTCACCCGCGCGAGCGACGAGCGGCTGACCGTTGGCACGCCCAGGTGATAGAGCTTGGCGGGTTGAGCGCGCAGATTGCTCACGATGTCGCGCAGGCTCTGCCGGCTGGCCAACTGGCCCAGGCCGAGGGCGACGAACTGCGCCCAGCGGCTCATGACGCGCAAGCGCTGCCCGCGCTGATGGTCGCGCGCCTCGGCGTCGAATTCATGTCGCGGAAGCAACGTCAGAAGTTGCCCGAAGACTGTGTTATGATGGGCCATGGCTTGGATCTCCTGTGTTTTGAATGATTTGTAGCAAAACCATTCTAACAGACATAGAAGGTTCAAGCCGCCTCAATTAGAAGTTCTGTGGGACAGCAGTGGAACGTCGTGTTCCGGCAGCGCTTCTCGTAGCGCTTTTGGCGTACACTGGTCGAACAGCACCTTCATTCCGTGCTCGTTTCTTCCAGACGGTCGGACACGAAGTCGAGTACCGACTTTATCTGTTCTTTGTTCGCGCCTTCGAACATTTCCAGGAACTCGGGTATCGTCATTCCTGACGATAGGTTCATGAACAGGGCGTGTACCGGCAGCCTGGTTCCTTCGAAGCACCATGCGCCGCTCATCTTCTTCGGATTCCGCGCTATTCCCGGACACTCGCTCCAGTCGATCTCTCCGAGGTCCTGCTTCCGTGACGGCGTTGTCCGTCCGGTCGCTTTTGTAGTCCCTCTTATTGACATTCGTCTATCTCTTTGTGTCTTGTCGCCACGTCGGTGTCTTCCTTCCGTTACCCTGATGGTTGCAAGACGCATTATAGCGCGTGTCGGTTCGCGCTCCGATTGACGTTCTTGTCGTTCCGCGATCTGCGCGGGCGCGGTGGGAATTGGTGGAGGCGGCCGGATTCGAACGCGTCCTGCAGCGCCGCGAGGAGGACCCGGCGGAAGTAGCGCGAGAGGACCCGGACGGGCAGGAAGAACCCGGGGCGGCAGGCGACCCAACGGGTGCCGCCGCCTGCGAGCCCGCCGCCAGGGATGACGCAGTGCAGATGCGGATGATGGACGAGCGTCTGGCCCCAGGTGTGCAAGACGGCGAAGAAGCCGATCTCGGCACCGAGGTGGCGGGGGTCGGCAGCGATCGTGCGCAGCGTCTCGGCGACAGTGCGGAAGAGCAGGCCGTAGACGACGGCCTGGTTCTGGGCGGCGACCTCGGCGACCGCCGGGGGCACGGTGAAGACGACATGGAAGTACTCGGTGGGTAGCAGGTCCGCGCGGCGTCGTTCGAGCCACGCGGCGCGGGCCAGCGACTGACAGGTTGGACAGTGGCGGTTGCGGCAGGAGTTGTACCAGACGCGGCGATTACCGCAGCGGTCGCACTGCTCGACGTGGCCGCCGAGGGCGGCGGTGCGGCACTGCTCGATGGCCGTCATCACGCGGCGCTGCGCCGTCGAGAGGGCGGTCCCGACCTGCGATCGGAAGGCGTCGCCGTAGCGGCGGAAGACATCCGCCACGGAGAGCGCGGCGCGTGGCACGGCCGGCGCTCAGTCGACGGGCTGGGTGCGTTCGGCGCCGGGCCGTGGGAGGTCGAGCGGACTCGCGGTCGCGCAGACCGTGCGGGTCGCGACCCGCAGGTACTGCGCCGTCGTCTGCAGACTCCGGTGGCCGAGCAGGAGCTGAATCGTGCGCAGGTCGGTGCCGGCCTCGAGCAGGTGGACGGCAAACGCGTGGCGGAGCGCGTGTGGGGAAACCGGCTTGGTGAGCCTCGCGCGGCGGACGGCGACCTGGCAGGCGCGGTGGACGGCCTCCCGAGTGATCGGCATCTCGGGGCGGGCGCCCGGGAAGAGCCAGTGCTGGGGCCGCTCCATCTGCCACCAGTCGCGGAGCACGGCCAGCAGCTTCGGCGAGAGCATCACGTAGCGGTCCTTCTGCCCCTTGCCGTTTGCGACGCGCAGCACCATGCGCTTGCTGTCGATGGCCGACACGGTGAGGCGGATGGCCTCGGAGATGCGCAGGCCGGCGGCGTAGCACGTGGTCAGGATGGCGTGATGCTTGACCGCCTTCACCGCGTCGAGAAACTGCGTCACCTCTTCGCGGCTGAGCACGACGGGCAAGGACCGGGGCTTCTTCGGCAAGGGGATCAGGTCGTCGAAGACCCATCGCTTCTTGAGCGTCACCCGATAGAGGAAGCGGAGTGCCGACACCGCAACGATGAGAGAGCTCGGCGCGAGACGGCGTTCGTTGGTCAGGTAGACCTGGTAGGTGCGGATCTCCTTGGGACTCAGACTGTCCGGGGGGCGTCCGAAGTGCCGGGCGAACCGCGCAACCGCCCCGACGTACGACCGTTGGGTGGCAGGCGAGAGCTGCCGCACCTGCATGTCTTCGAGCATGCGTTGACGGAGAGAGGTCATGACAACGCTCCTTCTGCGAAGGGCCTGGGGGATTCCAGGCTTTCGCAGAGGAGCGTATGGCGAGGATCAGGACGGGCTGCGGTCGGACGACCCGGCGGGCAGTCTCAGTGGTGGCGGGTCGAGTCCGCGTCTACCGCGGGACGCGGTTTAGTCGTGTGCCAGGCATGTCTGGCAGCCTGGAGGTGGAAGTCCTCTGCACAGCCTGATGGAGGCGAAGTGCTAGCGAAGCGCAAGGGCGTCGCCGCGAGGCGGGGTCTGGAGGAAGCGTGAAGCAAAGCCGCGACCTGACGAACAGGAATCGGATACGAGGCAGCCGTGGTCGGACGAGCGGGCGACTAATCGCGAAGTCCACATCCATCAAGGACCACGGCTGTAGATCCGGCAGGGCTGCGGTGAAGGCCGCCAGACTTACCCTGGGAGATCTGCGTCCTGTCCCGTGTTCGGGACTGAGGAAGTCGTGAGACGACCTGACCGAGGCGCAGAAGTCAGCAGAGGGCACAGTAGGCGGGACCCGCCGGCCTGCTCGGTCGAGACACTGACCCGACAAGGGCAGAAACAGCCAGGGACCGCACGGCCGTAGCGACTCGCCGAAGGCCCGAACGATTGGGAGTGGCCAGTAGGACTCGCGACTCATGAGTGGACCGCGGCAGAAAATCCAGTACACGCAACAGCGTCTGGCCTTGGCGTCGGCGGGGCGGGGTGAACCCCCGGCCGCCGACCGCCCAGGGACCGAACCACCCACGGCGGAGCGAACCACCGACCGCCCGGCTGTCGAAGACCAGCTCATGGAGGAGGTGTGCGACCGAAGCAATCTCGAAAAAGCGTGGAAACGCGTCCGTGGGAACAAGGGTAGTCCCGGTGTCGACGGGCTGACCATCGACGACACCGCGACCTACCTGCGGGAGCACTGGCCGACCATCCGGGCACAACTGCTCACGGGAACCTACACACCGCAACCGGTCAAACGGGTTGACATCCCGAAACCGGCCGGCGGCGTCAGACGGCTCGGCGTGCCATGCGTCGTCGATCGCCTGATCCAGCAAGCGCTGTTGCAGGTACTCCAAGAGCAGTGGGACCCGACGTTTTCCGAGTACAGCTACGGATTCCGTCCGGGACGCTCCGCTCATCAAGCCGTAGCCCAGGCACAGGAGTACGTCGCCGACGGCTACGACGTGGTGGTTGACATCGACCTCGATAAATTTGTCGACCGAGTCAACCAAGACCGCTTGGTGGCTCGCGTGGCCGAACGGGTGTCCGACAAGCGCGTGCTCAAGCTCATCCGGGCATTCCTTCGCGCCGGGGTGATGGAAGATGGGTTGGTCCGTCCGACCGAGGAGGGCACTCCGCAAGGCGGCCCGCTCTCCCCACTGCTGAGCAATCTGGTGCTCGACGAATTGGACAAGGAATTGGAACGGCGCGGCCATCGATTCTGTCGCTATGCCGATGACAGCAACATCTACGTCCGCAGCCATCGCGCCGGCGACCGCGTCATGCGCAGCGTCTGCCACTTCCTGACCACTCGACTGCGGTTGAAGGTCAACGTGTCCAAGAGTGCCGTGGCTCGGCCCGAGGAGCGCAAGTTCCTGGGTTTCCGCATCTCGAACGACGGTCGCCAGCGGCAGATTGCGCCGCAGGCGCTCGCCCGGTTCAAGATGCGCGTCCGGGAGCTGACTCGCCGGACGCTCGGCGTGAGCTTGCCGCAGCTCGTCGAACAACTCGCGCCCTACCTCGTTGGGTGGCGCGGCTACTTTGGCTTCTGTGACGCTCCCCGAGTGCTCGCCCACTTGGACGCGTGGATTCGCCGGAGGCTCCGGATGTACCTCTGGCGGCAGTGGCAGTCTGGGCGGCACCGCTTCCGGGAACTGCGGCGACGAGGCGTCTCCCAGTTTCCCGCAGCAGTCGCCGCCGGGTCACCGACCGGGTTCTGGCGGATGTCCAGCCACCCGGCCGTCCAGCAAGCCCTGCGCAATCGCTATTTCGACTCGGTCGGCCTCCCGAGAGTGGCTGGGTCTTCCCATGCATAACTCAATCGAACCGCCGTGGTACGTGACCCGTATGCCCGGTGGTGTGACAGGGAAAGCTCGCGAGGGCCTACCTATGTCAATCAATCCCCGTTTATCAGACCCACGGTCACCGCTCGCGGCGGATCGCAGTTGATCCGGGCACCCGCTCCCGGTGATGATCCGTCCTCTTATCGCCGCCCGCCGAGCCCGGGGGGCGAGAACATCCGCCGAGGTCAACTCATGCGACGAGAGGTGATGATTTGTTGCTTGATCGTGGTGGCGCTGACGGTCGCAACGCTTGCGCGTCAAGGGGCGGCGGGCGAGCATCGGTGGAACCTGCCGCCGGGGGTGCCGCCGCCGCGGGTTCCGGTCGACGCGCCGATGACGGCGGCGCGCGTCGAACTCGGGCGGTACCTGTTCTACGACACGCGGCTGTCGGGGAACGGGACGCAGTCGTGCGCCACCTGCCACATACAGGCCCTCGCGTTCACCGACGGCCGGTCGCGCGCCATCGGCTCCACCGGGGACCGGCATCCGCGCAGCTCCATGCCACTGGTGAACGTAGCGTACCGCGACGCCCTCACGTGGGCGAACCCGACACTGCGGTCGCTCGAGGAGCAGGTGCTCATCCCGATGTTCGGGACCGATCCGGTCGAGCTCGGCCTAGCCGGGCACGAGCCGCGCGTCCAGGTCGAGCTCTCAGCCTCACCGATCTACCAGCGTCTGTTCGCCGCGGCGTTCACGGTGCCCGTACCGGCGGACCGCGCCCGTGACATCGTCGAGCGACTGGTCACTACCGAGAACGTCGCGCTGGCCCTGGCGGCGTTCCAGCGGTCGATCGTCTCGTTTCGGTCGCCGTACGACCGCTATCGGTTCCACGGCGACAAAACGGCGCTGTCGGCGTCGGCCCGGCGGGGGATGGCGCTCTTCTTCTCGCGCCGTACCCGGTGCGGAGGTTGCCATCTGGGGCACACCGTGACGACCGATCTGGGACTCAACCTGGACGGCGGCTCCAAGGCGGCCACCAGCCCGCCGACCGCCCCCCCCGTGTTCCTGTTCCACAACACGGGCCTCTACAATCTGCCGGGCCCGGTGCCGTATCCGGCCGACAACACTGGGAAGTACGCACACACAGGGCAACTGGAGGACGCTGGCCGGTTCCGCGTTCCGACCCTGCGCAACGTCGCGGTGACGGCTCCCTACATGCACGACGGCAGCATCGCCACGCTCAACGAGGTGTTGGATCACTACGTGGCGGGGGGGGGGGCGCGCTCCCAATCCGCGGCAGAGCGAATCGATCCAACCGCTGACCCTGCGTGAGGATGAGCGGCGGGATCTCGTCGCCTTCCTCCACAGCCTGACCGACGAGGTTCTGTTGCGCGACCCGCGTTGGAGCGACCCCTGGAGCAGGGAACCTTGAAAGGCCTCCGCGCCCGCGGTGACGACGGGCGACCTTGCTTTCCTCCACCTCTGCCTGCTTCTCACGAGCCCAGCACGTTGAGAGCGTCGTGTTCGCGGCGGCGGGACCCGGCCCACGCGTGGATCTGGGCGGACCTGCACCTTGATCACGGAGAGGTCGTGTTGTCCTGGTGGTGTGTCCCAGAAATGGTTTCACATCGCCCGCCTGTACCCGGCGAGACCGTCAAGACCCCTGATTTCCGGGGCGATTCGAAGCCGCCGTGTTGGGGGCACCGTGGAAATCGAACTGCAAACGTGTTCAAGTGTCTGCGCCGGCCTGACGGGCGAGCGGCCGGAAGGCGCCGGAGCGAATGGCGTCGCGAGCGGCAGTAGGAGTACGTAATCGGGGCCGTCGTGCTGCGGAGATCGAATCGGAAGGAAGCGCCTTGCCTGCGCGGCGTCCGGTGGGACGTTCCTGCCTGATGTTGTGTGCCGGCAACCGCCGCGGCATGATGCGAGTGGTTCGGGAAGAAAGGTGAACGATGTCGAGGAGTGAAATCTGGACGCGCGTTGCGCAACGAGGAGCGCTCGTTGGGGAGCCACCTCGTGGCCATGCAGCGCGATCGAGGCGATCGAGGGCAACGTGCCCCGGCCCCCGGGCGCGGCAGGAAGAAGGCGGTCGGCAGGCGCAAGCGCGCGATGAGCGAGGAGCGAGGAGCGAGGAGCAGCGCAGGCTCGCCAGCGTCTGGCCCCTGCACCCAGGTTTCGACCCGATAGACGATGCCGGCGTCCGTATTCCGCAACGCGGCGCGAGCATCTCAGCCCGGCAGCGACGCGCGCCACGAAGCGAACTTCCTGCTGCGGCTCCTCTCCCCCTTGACTTGTATACGACCCAGTGCCGCTCCCCGGAGCTTGCGATGACCGAACCCGTGGCACGGCTCAGGATCGAACTGCGCGAGATTGAACCCCGGCTGTGGCGCCGCGTCGACGTGCCGCTCTCCTCGACGCTGCTGGCCTTGCACGACATCATCCAGATTGCAGTCGGCTGGACAGATTCCCATCTGTTCGAGTTCGTGATCGGGGATCACCTCTACGGCGAGCCCATGCCCGATGACGACTACTGGGACCGGCAGGTGTACAAGGCCGCCAACATCCGCCTGAGGGCGCTCATCGAGCGTGGCGTCGAGCGCTTCCTCTACGTCTATGACTTCGGCGACGACTGGAGACACGACATTTTCATCGAATCGGTCCGCGATGGCGAGGTCGACGTCGATTACCCGGTGCTCGTCGGCGGCGAGCGGCGTTGCCCGCCGGAGGATGTCGGCGGCGTCCCCGGCTTCATGGAGTTTCTCAACGCGGCGCTCGATCCGCTCCACGTGGAGCACAACGAGGTGGTGACCTGGTACGGGAAGCCGTTCGACCCGGTCGACATCGACGAGCGAGCGGTGCGGCTGAGGCTTGCCACGCTGGCCGCCCGCCGCCGGGGCGCCCTCGCGAGGCATCGAGCCGCAACGCAGTCCGACTCGACCTGACCCAGATCCGCGTCCCGCGGTGGACCGCCACAAGTCGCCAACCGGAACTCCTGTCGACCGTCTCGCTCAGAACGGACCGTTGCAGAACGGCCGGCACGGGTCGCCGACGCGCCCGCTGCCGAACGCGTCGCTGTCCTGAGCGACACCGGACGCTGCCCGTTGTGGCCAGCATGAGTCGTCCGCCGTAGTCCGAGGCAAGCCGCGCCCGAATTGGGGCGTGGCGATATGCTCGCGGGTCATCTCCTCGGCCAAGTCGCAGGTACGAACAGAGATCTCGTTGTCCTGAGTTGCCGCCAAGTTGAACCACATGTGCGCTTCGATGTAGTCCTGCAGGACGCCGTGCACGCCCCGCCCGTTTCAGTAGGCGGCCTCAAGGTTGTACTGCGCGTCGCGGTCGTCTTGCTCAGCCGGTCGCCGGTACCAGGTTACCGCTGTCGTGAGTTGTCGTGCGAATTCGTGGATCAACCATCTTCCGATCTCCTGCGGCCGCGGCGACAGGGCGCGGGATCGAGTCCGCCGAACACGCCCCGCTCTTCCTCGACGAGCTCGGGTAGGCACGAAGGGCCCGACAGGGGCGACGGCGGAACCACGCTCGGGGGCGGCGACGAGCGGGCAGGCGAGCTGACCGAAGAGCGGGCAATCGAGGCGGCGCGCGTCGCCCGCAGGGCCGCCGACGCGGCGGCGTCTACGAGGCGGTGTTCGGGCGCATACCGGAAAGAGCGACGGCGGCCAGCAGCGACGCGGGGCCACTCGCGGCCGGCGACGACGGCGAGTACCGGCTCGAACAGCTCGAGGGCGGGCTGGGCCGGACCGACGAGCGCCGCAAGCTGATCGCGGAAGCGACGCGGCGGGCGCTGGGCCGCAGCGGGCGCAGCGCCATGCCCGCGACGAGAGTCGAGTTCGACTGGGACAACGCGAACCCCGAGAGGGGGACGGCCTGGGCAGCGTACGGCCACGACGGTACGTGCGTGGCCGCAGGCCGGGCGGCGGCGTGGTGGAGCGAGCCCGAGCGAGGGGTGCTCGAGGTCACGATCGAATGAACATCAGCCGCCTCAACGAGCAGGTCAGGCGCAGCCCGGTCGCGGCGCTCGCGACGAAGACCCCGCGGTCGACGAGCTGCTGCGCGGGGCGCTGCACCTGCTCACCAAGCAGCGCACGATCGTGCTGCACAAGAAACTGGCGGCCGACCTGGGCCGACGATCCGCGGCGGTCCGTTCGGCGGGACGCGCTACCCGGCCGAGAATGCACGAACATCCGGACCGGCAAGACTACTGGGGACGCACGAGCAGCCGCTGTGGGAATGGATCGAGCAAGCCCGCAAGCGTGACTACACCGAGATCGTCTGCCTCGGGTGCGACGACGGGTACTACCTGGGCGGGCTGGCCCGGCGCATGTCCGTGGCGACGGGTACGAACCGCACGAACGACTCGCTGACTAGCTCGCCGCGGCAGCGCGTCACGCCGACGTCATCATCGAGAACGACGAGAGAACCGCGGCCGCGGCAGCCGCGCTCGAGAGGGCGGCGGCAGCGAGCCACACGATCGAGCGAATCGACGATCGGGGCGAGCGAAACGCCCCGGCGAGCGGCTCGGACGAGGGGCTGGGCGAACTCGACAGGATTCTGGTCGCCTGGGAGTGGCGGATGGGCCAGGTATCGTGGACACGGGCCACAAGGAAGGACTGAAGCAATGTGTTCGCGAGTCTCGCAAGTGGTCGAGCCGGCACGGCTGGCGGTACAACTCGGGCTCGAGCTCGGAATCGAGGCCCAGGCGCCCGAACCGCGCGGACGGCCCGGCGAAGCCTACGTGGTGGCACGCCGCGGCCGTGGCGGCAAGCCGGAGCTCGCAACGGCCCGCTGGGGCCTGGTGCCAGCCTGGTCGAACGACGGACGATTCAAGGCCATCAACGCCCGCGCGGAAACCGCGGCGGTCAAGATGAGCTTCCGGGGCGCGTTCCTCGAGCGTCCGGCCGCACTCCCGGTGACCGGCTGGTTCGAGTGGCTGCGCAACGGATCCGGGCGCACGCTCTACCGGATCGAGGACTGGGACAACGAGCTGCTGTGGCTGGCCGGGCTCTGGCAACCGGCGCACGAGGGAAGCGCGGTCGACACCTTCACGGTGATCACGACGGAACCGAGACCGGACCTGGCGGCAATCCACGACCGCCAGCCGGCGATCATCGAGCCCGGAAAGCTGAGGGCATGGCTGACGGCGGACCGGCAAACCCGCCAGAGGCTGATGGCGGGTCAAGGCAACGGCCGCCTGCGAATCACGCGAGAGCCGGCGACGCCCGTAGCGGCAGCGGAGACCGGGCCGCGATAGCCACGCAGCGAACAGACGCGCCGCGGCGGCACGGCGGGAAGCGGGAACGCCGGCCGGCGACCGACGAACGGAACGCCGGCCCGCCGAACACGGACGAAGTGCGCGGCGGGAACCTGCACACCGGCACCATCCCGCGCTGGGACGCGCGTGACGCCGCAACCGCGGCTGCCCGGCCCGGCCCACGGCAGCGCCGGGCAGCACCTCGGCGCGAGAGGCGGGCCGCGGCGGACCGGCGCCCAAGGGCTCACGCCGCCCCGGGCAGGGCCGATCCGCAGCGAGAGCGGCCAATCCTGCATGAATAGGCGGCCTCGAGGCGAACGCCGCCGCCAGGCGAACGCAGACCGCCACGTTGGACCGCCGAGCGGCGCCACCCGACGCCGAATCGGCACACCTGGACCACGATGACCAAACGAACCGAGCAGCCAGGGCCGCTATTCGCGCAAGCGAGCGCAAGCCGACGAGCGCGGGGTCGTCGACCGCGTCATCTAGACTTGGCGCGGCATGAGAATAGCTCCTCGGTTGACGACCGTCGCGCTGATCGTACTGATGGCGGGTATCGCCAGTGCGCAGCAATCCTGGACCGACAATTCGGTGGTGGCCGGAGAGACGCCGGTCAGGGCGGTCCATGTCCAAGAGATCCGCCAGCGAATCGATGAGCTACGGCAGGAACGGGGGCTGCCTCCGGCGTCGTACACGAGCCATCCGCGCCAAGGCGACACCATACTGGCCCGCCACTTCACGGAAACCATCTCGGCCCTGGCGGCCGTCTACCGTGAGGATGGTGCCGAGCCGCCGGCGTACGGGCGTGTAGCGCTCGGCGAACCGATCCGAGCACTCACCATCAACGCGCTGCGCGCCGCCGTCGTTGCTCGCGAGGGAGGTCAGCCGGCCAGATGGCGGGGTCTCGAGATCGCAGCTGAGGATCGCTGCGCGCCCTACGATGCGGACGACTACCCGTATCCGCAGTCCGTCGAGGACCAGATCATCGACCAGCTCGGCGGTACCATCTACAGCCCCTACACGTGCGAGTCGTTGGACTCGAAGCGGGATACCGACATCGAACACATCATCGCGCGGTCCGAGGCTCACGACAGCGGTCTGTGCGACGCGGACGCGGCGGCGAGGCGGCTCTTCGCCAGCGACTTGCGCAACCTGACCCTGGCGTCGCCGGAACTCAATCGGTTCGATAAGTCGGGCAAGGATGCGGCCGAGTGGCAGCCGCCACAGAACGAGTGCTGGTTCGCGCAGCGCGTGATCGACGTCAGGCTGGCGTACGGCCTGACGATCGACCGCGCGGAGGCAGACGCGCTGGATCGGATACTGGCGGGCTGTACGTCAACGGAGATTGCATGCGAGATCGAGCCGCCGGAACCCGAGCCTGAACCAGAAGATCCGGTGCCTGATCATCCCCCGATCCAGACCTTCCGCAACTGCACCCTGATGCGCACGGCGGGGTGGACCCAGGGCGTGAACATCAATGGTGGGACGTATCGGCCAGAGTGGGACAGCGCTGAGCGGCAGACCTACCAGATGAATACCGGAAGGGATCGCGACCGTGACGGCCATGCCTGCGAGTAGAACGCCTACCGCGCGTCAGGCTCCTGCTTGCGCTGCAGGTAGTCGCCGCCGCCTGCGTCGTGACTGTGGTCCTGTGAGGCGACGCGGTGGTGTCGGCTCCTCGCTTCTGGCCGATGAGGCGCTCGGTCGCGGCGATGTCGCCGCGACCGAGCGCAGCGTCCGAACGGGCGCGGGCCAGCTCGCCCTTGACGTAGCGCACGTCGGCCGTCTCGCCGCCGGGGTTCGTCTTGCTGCGGCGGATGGCGATGAGCAGGCCGTCCTCGCGCTGCGCGGTCGCTCCACCGTCGCGACGATGGCCGCCATGTTCGCGGCCGAGCACGGCGCGGCCTGGCCGCAACCCTGATCCGTGCTCCGCCGGCGGAAGCCGGCCAGCACGCGCCCGGAGGCCGGGCCGGCCGGATCCGGCCGGCCGGCAAGCTTCGCCCGAATCCGTGCCGCGGCGACGCCATCGACGCGCTCGAGGCCGCGCGGCCCGTGGCGAACAGCTCGGCCAGGTACGCGGCCACGCACGCATCGTCGATGCTCGCGGCCGCCGAGCCGTCGGAGGGCGCCGACGTAGGCGCGGCGCGTGTGCGGGCTGACCGAGGCCTCGGCGAGCCGGCGCGCCGAGGCCGGGAGCACGGCGACTCGCCCCGGCCCCCGCGACCGGGACCAGGGCGGCGTCGGCAGGCGTCTGTGGCAACCTGCGGGGGATTGTAGCAGCCACGATAAAGGCAATTGGCGGACATCATACGGTGGGCAGCCTTTGCCGCCCGCCGGGGGGAAGCTCGCTGTCATCGTAGCCCTCCCAGAGCGCCGCCTCGAGGGCGACCCGCCACTGGCGGCGAGCCGCCGACGGCCGCCGAACTGACAGCGGGGGCCGGGCGCGATCTGGCCCGGGCGTGCATGGCCTCTGGTGATCAGGGCTGTCCGCGGTAGCGGTGCAGCGGGCGCCGGGTCCCAACTGAATGAACGAGAGCGACGAACCTCAGACATGACCGGAGTTTGCACAACTTGACGTACACAACCCGAGCTGCGTTCACTTGCGTGTCACGTGACTTCGATGCGCCCTCGCTGCTATCGAGAGAGTAAGGAGGAAGCATGGCATCGCACCTGAAGCCGCTCATGCGGTGCGCCCGCAGTATCCGTGCCGTCCGCGGAGTCTTCCGGTTCTGGTTCGCGAGCATGGCGACCGTCGTGCTCGCGTCCGCCGCCGGGACGGCCACCGGTCCGACCGTCGGCCAGCCGACCACGCTCGACGAGCCGGACAGCGCCGCCGACTTCCAGGTGCTCATAGAAGACGTGCAACATCCGAGTCGCCAGGGTCTGGACGTCCTCACCCTCCAGGAGATGATGGAGCGGTTCGGCGTCCCCGGAATGAGCGTCGCGGTGATCCGCGATTTCGAGGTGCATTGGGCCAAGGGATACGGGATCGCCGATGTCGAGACCGGCATGCCCGTCGACGACGAGACCCTCTTCCAGGCCGCGTCGATCAGCAAGCCGGTTACGGCCATGGCGTCGCTGGTGGCGGTCCAGGACGGTCGGTTCTCGCTGGACGACGACATCAATGCGATCCTCACGTCCTGGCGGCTTCCCGGGAACGGCTTCACCGACGCGCGTCCGGTGACGCCGCGCCTGCTGTTCAGCCACACCGCCGGCCTGGGCGACGGACACGGTTTTCCGGGCTACGAACCGGATGCGCCTCGTCCTACCCCGGTGCAGATCCTGCAGGGCGACGCCCCTTCCAACGTGGGTCCGGTGACCATGGTGCGCACGCCCCTCACGGCCATGCACTACTCCGGTGGCGGCACCACGATCATGCAGCTCGCGTTGACCGACGTCTTCGGCGAACCGTTCCCGGAGATCATGAAAGCGAGCGTGCTCGAGCCGGCCGGCATGATCCACAGCACCTTCCTGCAGCCGCTGCCGCCGGCCCTGGACGAGAACGCGGCTCGTGGCCACCGCGACGACGGCAAGCCCATGGGCGACGCCAAGTGGCATGCCTACTCCGCCATGGCGGCAGCCGGTCTCTGGACCAACGCGAGGGACCTGGCGCGCTTCGCGATCGAGGTCCAGCGCTCGGTCCGGGGCGACCCGGGAAGGGTGCTCACCGCGTCATCGGCGGCGGAAATGCTGAGTCCGGTCGGCGTAGGACCGTTCGCGGTCGGCTTCCAGCTCGACCGGTTGGGCGAAGGATGGTACTTCAGCCACTCGGGCAGCAACTGGGGCTTCGTCTGCAACCTGATCGCGCACAAGGTGAAGGGCTACGGCCTCGTCGTGATGACCAACTCTTCCCGCGGCTGGGTGTTGTACCAGGAGGTGCTGGAGCGAGTGCAGCGCGCGTACGCGTGGGACGCGCTGGACAAGCCCGTACTGCGGTGACAGGCAACCGCGCCGAAGAATCAACAAGCGTGTCGGTTTCAGGCTGCTGACGAAGTTCGGCGAGAGGTGTGGAACCTGGCGAAGCTTGTGCCACTCGTGGGAGGCGCGGTCGGGGGGCACGTTCCACGGAGCAACCTGCTATCTGGTCGGTCAAGCGGCCAACACGGCGTTTCGACAGACGGCCGACACGACGGGATCGACGCCCGGATCGACAAAGGCGGTGGCCGCCCTGCAAGCCCGTCCGCCGCGCGGCCGCGCAGGGCGACCCCGTTGCGCAGCTCGTCCTCGGCTCGATGCACCTCGATGGCCGGGCGTCCCCGAGGACCTCGACGAGGCGGCCCGCTGGTTCCGACTCGCCGCCGGCGCGGGCCAGGCCCACGCCCAGTTCATGGTCGGCGCGAGGCACCTTGAGGGCTACGGCCTTCCCGAAGACCCCGTCGAGGCGGTCCACTGGGCTACGCCTGGCGGCCGTGCGGGGCCAGCGCGACGAGCAGCTGCTGCTCGGCAGCCTGTATCACGCCGGCGACGGCGTGCCGCCCGACGACATCGAGGCGGTCCGCTGGTACCGCCTCGCGGCCGACCTGGTCAGCGCCGACGCGCAGTTCCTGTTCGCCTCGAAGTACTTCCACGGCGAGGGCGTGCCTGAGAACCGCGTCTTCGCGCACATGTGGATGACTGTCGGCCGTCAGAGCAATAGGCATGGATCCGACAGGATCCGGCGGGGGGCGGCGCGACCACTGTCACCATCGAGGCCGCATTGCCCCGTTCCACTCGAGCGAGCGCGTGAGGCGACCGCGTCGCGAATGGATTCGGCACAAGCTCGGCCCGCGTGCGTGAGCGCGTAGCCCTTCATGTGCTTGGCGATCGTGCCCGGCCGCTGCGTTCCCACACGGCTTGGACGGCGCACGCGCCGCCCACACGCTCCACAGGCACTCTCGTCGATGTCCTCGAATACCACGTCACGAGTAGAATCTCGACGGTCCATTGCGATCCCGATGGGAGGAACCTGAGCCCACACCGTCGCTGCGCTCCGAGGAGCATTCACCTGCGATGGAATCCGCGTTCAATTTTCAGCGGATTCGGTGTTCATCTGCAGCGACATACGCACCTGCCCTCGTAATCCCGAGGACAGGATGCCCTCTGCCCCGACGAACCGCCGCGCCGCGGATGACGCGGACTGGAGACAGACCCATGGTCGCCGCGCCTGTTCTGCCGAAGCTCGTCGGCCAGCGCGTCAAGCGGCGCGAGGACCCGCGCCTGATCCAGGGGCGCGGCACCTACGTCGACGACGTCAGGATCCCCGGCATGCAGCACCTCGCGTTCAGGCGCAGCGACATCGCGCACGGCCGGATCCGGTCCATCGATACCAGCGCCGCCGGGGCGATGGACGGAGTGGAGGCGGTCTTCACCGGGGCGCAGATCGCCGGTTTCCTCGCCCCGATGCCGATCGGGACGCCGTACCCGTCGCCCGAGCACCGCGCCGTGGCGGTCGACACGGTCCGTTTCGTTGGCGACCCGGTCGCGGTGGTGGTGGCGTGCGATCGCTATGTGGCGCGCGACGCGGTCGACGCCATCGCCGTCGACTACGAGACCCTGCCGGCGGTGGTGGATCCGGAGACGGCGATGACCGACAAGCCGGCCGTGCTGCACGCCGACTTCTCGAACAACATCGCCCTCGGCCCGCTGCCGAGCGGCACCGGCGTCGGTCGCCAGGGGGACATCGACGACACTGCCGTCGACACGGCCTTCAAGGCGGCCGACATCGTGATCGCGCAGCGGATGGTCAATCAGCGGCTGGTGCCGTGCTCCATTGAGGCGCGCGGGGTGGTGGCGCACTACGAGCCGGGCCGGGAGGCGTTGACCATCTGGTCGTCGACCCAGAACCCCCACATCCTGCGCACCTTCATGGCGCAGACGCTCGGCCTGGGCGAGGACTGCGTGCGGGCCATCGCGCCAGAGGTGGGCGGCGGTTTCGGCGCCAAGATCAACATCTATGGCGAGGAGTACGTCGCCGCCGCGCTGTCGAGGCGGCTCGGGCTGCCGCTCAAGTGGATCGAGGACCGCTCGGAAGCGTTTCTCGCCACCGTGCATGGTCGCGACCTCATCGCCTACGTCGAGCTGGCGGCCACACGGGAAGGCGAGGTGCTCGGGTTGCGGATGCGGATCATCGCCGACATCGGCGCCTACAACATGCTGCTCACCGCGCGCGTGCCGACACACAGCATGAGGATGGCCAACGGGACCTACGCGTTTCCCGCCGTCCGCGCGACGCTGACCGAGGTCTTCACCAACAAGACCCCGACCGACGCGTATCGCGGCGCCGGACGCCCGGAGGCCGCGTGCTTTGTCGAGCGCGCGATGGACATGCTGGCCCGCGAGCTCGGGATGGACCCGGCCGAATTGCGACGGAAGAACTTCATCCAGCCCGACCAGTTCCCCTACCGGACACAGATGGGGGCGGTCTACGACTCTGGCGATTACGAGAAGGCACTGGATTGCGCCCTGGGCGTCGCCGGCTGGGAGAAGCTCAAGCGCGAGCGGGACGCGGCGCGGGCTGACGGCCGGCTGGTTGGTCTGGGGCTGTCGATGTACGTCGAGAGCTGTGGCCTGGGACCTTCCTCCACGTTCCCGCCCGGCGGTTGGGAGCACTCGCAGGTCACCGTCGAGCGGGACGGCCGGATCAGCGCAACGACGGGCGCGTCGCCGCACGGGCAGGGTAACGAGACCACCTTCGCGCAGATGCTGGCCGATCAGTTTGGCGTGCCGCTCGACCACGTCACGATCCACCACGGCGATACGGCGGTGGTGAAGCAGGGCATCGGCACCTTCGGCAGCCGCTCGCAGGCGGTCGGCGGAGCGGCGCTGCAGACTGCCGGCGCGAAGGTGAAGATCAAGATGAGAAAGTTCGGGGCGGCGCTGCTCGAGGCGCACGAGAGCGATCTCGTCTTCGAGAACGGGACCATCGCCGTCAAGGGCACGCCGGCATCGGCCAAGTCGTTCGCCGAGGTGGCCGCCTACGCTTAGGACACTGACGGAAATTACCTTGCTGTGTGCCGAGCGCCCGAAGCCGCAGAAAACGGGCTCCGCCTGGATGCACTTGGCAACCTTATATCGATCACGGTCCTTACCGGCCGAGCAGGTTGCCCGAGGGGCTGACGCCGGGGCTGAGCGACGAGGCGTTCTTCGAGCCGAAGAACCACACCTATCCGTTCGGCTGCCACATCGCGATGCTGGAGATTGACCGGGAGACGGGCGAGCCGCGGCTGCTGAAGATGGTGGCGGTCGACGACGCCGGCCACCTCATCAATCCGCTCATCGTCGAGGGGCAGATTCACGGGGGGCTCGCGCAGGGCATCGGGCAGGCGATGATCGAGGAGGTCGCCTACGGCGCCGACGGCCAGCCGCTGACCGCGTCGCTTATGGACTACGCGCTGCCGCGCGCCAGCGACTTCCCGCGCTTCGAGCTCGACAACACCGTGACCCCGACGCCGGTCAATCCGCTCGGGGCCAAGGGGGTCGGCGAGGCGGGGACCATCGGCTCGACACCCTGCATCGTCGCCGCGTCGGTCGACGCACTGAGCGGGTTCGGGGTGCGGCACCTCGACATGATGCTGCGGCCCGAGAAACTCTGGCGCATCATTCAGGACCACGAGACGGCCAGCAGTTGCGACGCCTGATCGAACCAGCGACAGACTCCGTCCCGCACCGGGGCGCGTCCGGGCGTCCGTGTACCGTCGGCTACTACTGTGCGGCCGTCAAGCGCCGGCGTGTCGGATCGTCGCGACCCCGTATAGGATCGACATGAAGAACAGAAGAGCAGCCGAGGCCATGAGCACCTGGAACACCTGTCCCGCCGTAGAACGCGATCCGGAGAAGGTGAGCGGAGCCTGGGTGTTTCGCGGCACTCGGGTGCCGGTGTCGGCGCTGTTCGACAATCTGCGGGACGACGGCACGATTGATCAGTTCCTGGAGTGGTTCCCGGGGGTCGAGCGACACCAGCTCCTGGCCGTACTCGATCACGAGCGGGACACCCTCATGGAGTCGGCTCGTTCGTGAGAGTACTGTTCGTGTCGCGAACGGACTCCGCACGTGCACGGCCAGCGGGCGTGAGCGCGTAGCCGCGCATGTGCCTGCGAGTCGTTCCTGGCCGCTGGCGGTGGTCGATGAGCTCGCTGGCAACCAGCTCGTCAAGCACTGCCTTGAACTCTTGATAGCGGCTTCCGCTACCGAGCGCTGCGGCGAGCTCCCGGGCTGCAACTTCTGACGTGGTCGAGCTTCAGACCCGACTTGAAGCAGGAGCAGCATCAACCGGTCGTCGAGCGGGAGGGCGCGGTCCGGTGAGGCCAGGGTCTTCGCGCCCAGGATCCGATAGCCACAGGCAGGTGACCACTCGATGGTCATGGGCTGCTGCTGCCAGCGCCCGTACGAGATCAGGCGTCGCGCTCGCGCGGTGCGGCCACGCCTCATCGACACCAGCATGTCCACCCCCGCGCCAATCGCGGTCGGACCACGATACGTACCCAGCTCGTCCCCACGTGGCGCTTGCTTCTGATCGTGGTGCGAGATGGTGACCGCGGTTCCGTACTGGCGGGCGAGAGCGACGACGTCGCCGAGGCGCCGTGCCTCGACGAGCCCGCCACGATTGCTGGTGCGGTGAACTGAGGTCAGATAGTGCGTCCACGTGTCGATGATCAACCACCTGGGACGGAAGCGAGCCACAAGCTGGGGAAGCGACGCCTCGTCTTGATGGACCGGGCTCGGAGACGGTATGAAGAGAACACGGTCCAGGTCGCCGTCGTCACGAGTCAACCGCCCCTTGACGTCAGCGGCGGCCTCTTCGCCAACCCAAACCACAACACCCGCAGCCACCGGTACCCCCAGGAAGGCCCGCCCTCGAGTGACCGCGGCGACCGCGGCGCTCACAAAGCTCGACTTGCCAGCTTTCTCACGAGCATGGAAGAGGGTCACTCGCCCCTCGTGGGCGATCAACGGAGCGACGACCGGCGGCCCTTCGACCGGTGTCAGCGTCACCTCCGGATCGCTGAGTCGTACCAGGCCGGCAGGCAGTCGCTCGCTTACCCTACCCGGCGGTTCGCCCGTGGCTGGCAGACGAACAACCGGTTTTCGATCGACGTCCATGGTCGCTACCTAGTGCGCCGGTCGGTGCCGCCACGGGGCGGCTTCGCGCTCCCGGAGTCGATCTCGTCGGCAATCCAGCGGGCTCCGGGGGCCTTCGGCTGAGTTGTCGGTGCAGCCATCGTCCATCCAAACTCCTCGACAGCTCGTTATCGTCGATGGAAGGGTAGCGGGCGGTGGCCGTTCCCTAGGCGCGCCGAGGGCGCATGGTGTCGATTGGGGCGTGCGGGTGAGAGCTGGCCGGCGCGGGAGACGCCGCGGTCGCGACTGACTTGCGCGCGGTGGTCTTCTATCTTGCGCAGCCCCGACCACACTGTGCGGGATCCGTCATCGAGCCGGGACTGAACGAGATGGGCACGCTGTCGCGCCGTCCGTGGCTCCTGGCCAAGAGCTGGATCGGGACGATGGAGAACGTGCTCAACGAGGCAGGCGCGGCGGGCAATCCGTACGCCGGACCAAGGACGGCGAGCGGACGCATCCTGCTCCACGGCCCATCCCACCGCACTCGCCGTGACGCCGGTCAAGGCGATCAACTCCTCGACACTGCGCGCGCGGCGCGCCTTCTCCTGCGCCCGGCCGATGTAGAGGACGCCCTCGCCCCCGGTCCACGTACGCCGCCGGCCCGTTTGCGGGCTCTTGTCGGCTGGGTTGCTCGGCATGCGTTGCTGGCAGCGTTTCGCGGGCCGTCGCTGTCTCTTCGGTCGTGGCATAGCTCCCTTGTCAAGGGCGGACCAAAACTAGACCAGAGTGGCGGAGGAAAATTAGACCATCCGGCCGCCCGGTGGCGTGTTTGAAGGTGGCTGTGCGGGTGGGCTGAAGCGGAGTCCGGGCACGCCCCCGGGGCGGGCCCGGACGCAGTGGAGGCCCGGCTGCACAGCCAGCGGCGTTGCAGGAGGAGGGGTCAGGACGCCGGGGCGGCAGCGTCTTTGCGAGCGTGCTTACTGTGTGCGAGGCGATAGCTGTCGCCGTTCAGCTCGAGGATGTGGACGTGATGGGTCAGCCGGTCGAGCAGCGCGCCGGTGAGCCGTTCAGAGCCAAAGATCTCGGTCCATTCGTTGAAGGGCAGATTCGAGGTCACCAGCGTCGACGCTTGCTCGTAGCGCTGGGAGAAGATCTCGAACAGCAGCTCGGCGCCGGTCTTCGACAACGGCACGTAGCCGAGCTCGTCCACGATCAACAAATCCTGCTTGGCCAACTGTTTCTGGAAGCGGAGCAGGCGCTTGTCATCGCGAGCTTCGAGCAGCTCGTTCACCAGCGCGGCGGCGGTGGTGAAGCGCACCCGATAGCTTTTCTGACAGGCGGCCAACCCCAAGGCCAGCGCCAGATGCGTCTTGCCTGTGCCGGAGTTGCCCAACGCCAAGACGTTCTCTCGCCGGTCGAGATACTCCGCGCGGGTCAGCTCGAGCACGAGCCGTTTGTTCAACGACGGGATCGCGCGGAACGCGAAGGTCTCGAGACTCTTCACGACCGGGAACTTGGCGGCCTTGATGCGGCGTTCGATGGCGCGCTGCTCGCGGTCGAGCAGCTCCAGCTCGCAGAGGCGGAACAGGTAGCGTGGACAGTCCAGCCCTTCCTGCGCGCAGTGCCGCGCCACCTTGTCGTACTCGCGCAGGAAGGTCGGCAAGCGGAGGGCCTTGAGATGGGCGTCGAGCAGCAGGGTCGACTTGGCCATCACTCGGCCCCTGCCCCCAGCAGCATCAAGTAGTCGGCCGCCATGGTCGTCGTCACCCGCGGGGCCGGGAGATGCGGATACTGCGCCAGGTCGAGGCGGGGCGGCCGGTGGTCGAGGCGGCACAGAACGAGATGCTTGACGGCGTCGAACCCGATCGCGCCCAGTCGCAGGGCGTCCTCGATAGCGCCGCGGACGTGGGCCAGCCGAAAGTCCTCGAGGAGCCGCAAGACCTGCACATACTCGCGGGTCCCGGCTTTGCCCAGCCGGGTCTCCAAGAGCCGCCGCAGCCGGAGAAACTCGTCCGGCAGCGCCCACCCGGTCAGCGGCGCCGCCTGATCGAGCGCGCCCGTCTTGCGCTCCAACAAGGCCAAGTAGTGCAGCGGATCGAAGATCAGCTCCTCACGCCTGTAGCTGCGACGATGACGGGCGATCTCCTCACTCCCGCAGACGATCACGACGACGTCCACGTAGCCCTTCACCATCACGTCGCGGTGGCCGTAGGCGGTTGGCACCGAGTAGTCGTTGCGGCGGTAGCGCACCAGCGACAACGACGTGACCCGCGTCGGGCGCGTGTCGCAGGCTTCATACGGGACCGGCGGCAACGGCAACAACGCGGCGCGGTCGCGCGCGAAGCGCTCCCCGATCGTCTCGGTGTGCCGCCGTAACCGCTGCCCGCGCCGCGCGCGGCACTGGCGCGCCAAGTCAGCGTTCAACGCGTCCCAACTCGCGACGCGCGGGACCGGCACGAAGAAGTTTCGGCGGGCGTAGCCGACCAGCCCTTCCACCTTGCCTTTGTCGTTGCCCTTCCCCGGCCGTCCGAAGCGATCGTCGAACAAGTAGTGCGAGTGGAGCTCGCTGAAGCTCTGCGTTCGCTGCCGCGTGCCGTCCCCGAGAATCTTCGCCACCGCCAGCGTGGTGTTGTCGTAGACGATGCCACGCGGCACGCCGCCGAAGTAGCGGAACGCGGCGTTGTGTCCTTCGCAAAACGCCTCCGTCGTCTCGGCCGGAAACGCCTGCACGAACGCGTCGTCGCTGTGCGGCAGATCCACGACCAAGTAGTGCGCCTTGCATTCGACGCCGTCGATGACCACCAGGGCTTCGCCGAAGTCGGCCTGGGCGTCGCCCGGCGGATGCGCGAGCGGCACGAACATCTCTTGCCCGCCCAGCTTCTGCCTGCGCACGTAGTCTTTGACAATCGTGTGGCCGCCCGTGAAGGCGTGCTCGACGCATAAGCGCTCCCAGATGCGCTTGGCCGTGTGCCGTTGTTTCTTCGGGCGCTGCTGATCGTCGGTGAGAATTTGATCGATGACCCCGGTGAAGGCGTCCAGTTTCGGACACCGGATCGGTTTCGCCCGACGATACCCGGGCGGCAGGCGGTAGCGCAGCATCTTGCGCACCGTCTCCCGGGCCAGCCCGAAGCGCCGGGCCGCCGCCCGCTCGCTCAATCCCTCCACATAGACGCTGCGCCGCACCGCCGCATAGAACTCCACTCGATACATCCCTCCTGTATTCCACAGAACACCGTCGGCATGCTCGGTGGACCACTCGAGCGGTCTGGTTTTCCGCCGCCCGCAGGCAGCTTCACACCGCCGCGCTGTGGTCTATTTTTGCTCCGCCGTTCTCATAGGCTGCGGCGGTCAGAAAAACGCGCAACTGGTTCGCCCGGAGCCTGCAGCAGCTCGTGCGGTCGAGCTGCAGGTCCTTGAGTTCCTTGATCCGGTTCTCGACGTCGCCACGGGCGCAGTAGACCTTCTCGTAGAGAAACTGCGGCGTCTGCCGCATGTTCGTCACCACGAAACCCACGAAACGCGGGTTGTCCCGCGGCTCGCGGTCCCCGAGACGGACGACTTCGGCCTTGATGATGACCCGGCGCGCGGCGCTCCACGTGCCCGCCGCATAGCGGGTGTCCATGTAGAGATGCTCGGTCTGCTCGCTGCGCTCGCTACGCGCCCGCGCCACGAGCATCGCCGGCTCGGCGTGCCGCAGCAACACGGCGTTGCTCGCCATCGCCACCACGTAGTCGAGCCGCGGCTGTGCACCCAGGAAGTCGAACAGCGCCGGGGACGCAAAGCCGCCGTCGAGCCGAACCAGAAAGCGCGCCCGTGGAAACGCGCAGCGCAGCAGCGGCAGCAGCCGCGCCAACAGGGCCACGCCCCCTTCGGAGGCGACCGCCTTGCCGTGCCGCAACACCGCCGCACACAGATATTAATCTGGAAATAAGTATCCTGACGTCGCAGTATGCCGAAATATGAGGAAATCAAGCCGGAAATTACCTATACCCTGTCAGGCAACCAATGACCCTGTTAATACTGCTCAGTTTCGCGGTCGAACGTCAGGAACGCGAGCAGCGGCAAGTAACACCAGTTGTCATAGTACCCATTGAAGAGGCTGTACTGCTGGGCGCCGTGCGTCGGGTCGTCGGTCGGGTCCAGATCGATCGTGATGCGCCGCACCCGCCCCAGCCGGCGGCGGTGCCGCTCGACAACACGCGCCGCCAACTCGCACCCCATGTCGTAGAGCGCGCCGCGGCCGGCCGCGTTCTCGAACCGCGACAGCGTCGGCTGCGAGGCCAGCGACTCGCCCGCCACCGGGTCGCGGCCGAGCAGCAGCTTGTGGATGGGGTCGTCGGCGAGGTGCTCGGCATCGTTGCAGTCGGGATGGCCGCAGGCGATGCCGAAGATGCGCTGGCCGATCAGGTCCGCGAGCGTGTGCCGAATCTTCTCCGGCGCGCGCTTCTCGCTCAGGCACCGGGCGAACGCCTTGACCAACCCGTACACGCGCCCGGCCGCCTTGAGCAGGACCGCCCCGCCGTCGGAGCTTGCCTGCTCCTGGTTGAACTTGGCGACCAGCGGCTTGTCGAACAGATCCGGGAACAGAACAGTCTGTGGTACAGTGCCGGTCGTCACGCAGGGGCCTCCGTGGTGGTCAAAACGCCTGTGAACACGGCACTTTTACCATACGGAGGCTCCTGTTTCTCTACCTGGATCGGGCACCTTGGTGCATGATCCGGGCTAAAACGTTGTGAACACTACGTGTGTACCACACGGAGGCTCCTGTGTCTCCCCCTCAACCGCACCTTCACGCATAATCCGGGCTAGAGGCGCGGGACACTCAAGACCGAATGTTGTGAGACAGAGACGGATCCGGCTGTTGAATATATCAACGCTCTGTTGATATTAATCTGGAAATAAGTATCCTGACGTCGCAGTATGCCGAAATATGAGGAAATCAAGCCGGAAATTACCTATATCCTGTCAGGCAACCAATGACCCTGTTAATATCGTAGCGCCATGCTGAGAGCGCCTTGGGCGTGAGCCCACCCGACGGAGGCAGTAGACGCCGCTCCCGCGGATGGGATACCGGAACCCGGCCAAGCTGCCGGACGACGCTGCCGACCACGCCAAACAGCCCTCGCCCGCCGTTACCATCGCCCCGATAGCGAGACCCCGAGTGAAGAAGAAGAAATGGTTGCGCAAGCGATTGCTGGCGATCGCCCTCGCCGGGTCCGCGGCTTTCCTCTCTGCGTGGTGGGCGGGGGTATTCGCTGGGTATCTCTGGGGGCCCGAACAGGTAGCGCTCTGGTTGCACAACGTGCGG
This sequence comes from Vicinamibacterales bacterium, assembly GCA_965217045.1. Taxonomy (GTDB): domain Bacteria; phylum Acidobacteriota; class Vicinamibacteria; order Vicinamibacterales; family UBA8438; genus JAAXGX01. The sequence goes on from OZ244229.1 coordinate 901,189, forward strand.
CAGGGCGCACTAGAATCCGTCGACGACCGTTTCCGGGTCGTACTGTGCTGGCTGGAGAACGATCCCGACGGTGACAACACGAGACACGTTGCGCTGGCTTTCACGAGCGTCGAGGGCATTGCGCTGGTCCGTCATCCCAGCGTCGTGGCGGCTTCTGGGGCGGCGGGCGATTGGCGTGAAGCCATGCAGACAGAAGCACGTTTAGTGCTGGAAGACTCGAACGCCGATTTGGCCGTTGTCGGCCTGGTTAGGGAGCCCGGGAAGGCCCTAAGTCTGTGGTTCGTACCCCGCTGGGGTGAAGGCACGCTCAGTCGTGGAGACGAGCCTTACGAATTGGACAACGCGGCTCTCGGGCCGGATTTTCGCGACGATCTCAGCGCCGAACTCACCGCGGTAGCGCTGGTGGCGGTAGCCCCGCTCGCGGAAACCGAAACACGCGGGCGCGTACTGGTGCAAGGGCTGAGGGACTCCACAGAAAAGCTCGCCACGTTGCTTGAAGACCCCGCCGCGATCGAACCTGATGAACGGCGTGCTCGCTTGCAGCTGTCGCTCGGCAGTGCTCTTCTAGCCTTGGGCGAGCGGGAGAGCGGGACCGAGCGCCTGGAACGGGCCCTGGAGGCCTACCGCGCCGCGCTTGAGGAATACACCCGCGAGCGGGTGCCACTCGGCTGGGCAGCGACGCAGAACAACCTCGGCAGCGCTCTTCTGATCCTGGGTCAGCGAGAAAGCGGCACCAAGCGCCTGGAACAGTCGGTGGAGGCCTACCGCGCCGCGCTTGAGGAACGTACCCGCGAGCGGGTACCCCTCGGCTGGGCGGCTACACAGGACAATCTCGGCGCCACCCTTCAGACCCTGGGCGAGCGGGAGAGCGGGACCGAGCGCCTGGAACAAGCCGTCGACGCCCACCGTGCAGCCCTCGAGGAACGTACCCGCGAGCGTGTGCCGCTTGAGCCTCTTGCGAAACGCGTGATCGGCCGAGTTTTTCCTTGCCGGAGGCGGCGGGGCGAGGGACGGTCAGCGGGCGGGATGCAGCGTTCGCAGGATGGCAGTGACCGCGCCCGGGAAGCCGGCGACACGGGGGTTCATGGAGCCTGCCTGCCGGTTATGAGGGCAAGCGCACGCGAAGAGAGGTGGCGCATTTCCTTCACGAGCCGTTCCAGTTTACGGTTGTTCTCGATCCACTCCCGGTAGAGGACGAGTTCGTCTTCGGTGAGCTTCAAGCCGACGGTCTTTCCGCGGGCCTTGCGCGTCCAGTAGTGGTAGGGGCCGTGACGGGCGTCCGGGTCGTCGTGGCAGCGACAGGTAGCCCTCCCACACGTTATCCGGCGGGTGTGAACGCCGCCCTGGCCTACGAACCCGAGCGTTTGCAGTTCCGCCTTGAGCGCGTCGTATTGCTCCTCATAGCAGCGTAACGCTGCGCTGTAGGCCATCGATTCGTTGTTTCACATCCTTGGTGTTTGCTAATATACAGTAGTAGGCAGGAGTGGTCAATCAAACAAACCATGAACTGCCTGCGTGGTTCCTTCGCCCCCTATTGGCAGTCGATCCAGCGTGCGCTGTTCCCCCAGTTGGAGCCCGTGTTGGGTCCGCTGACCGGGAAACAGCAGCAGTTGGTGCAGACTCTCGAGGTCATCCGTATCGAGCAGTGGATTCCCCGGTGCTTCCGGGCGCCGGGGCGTCCGCGCAAGGACCGCGCGGCACTGGCGCGAGCCTTCGTGGCCAAGGCGGTCTACGACATGCCGACGACGCGCGTGCTGCTGGACCGCTTGGTCACCGACGTGGCGCTGCGGCGGATCTGCGGCTGGGAGCGGAAGAGCGAGGTGCCGAGCGAGTCGGTCTTCTCACGCGCCTTCGCCGAGTTCTCCGACACACAGTTGCCCCAGCGCACGCATGCAGCGTTGATCCGCAACACCCACCACGACCGGTTGGTGGGTCACCTCTGCCGCGACTCGACGGCCATCGAGGCCCGCGAGAAGCCGGCCGCGAAGGAAAAGACTCCCCCGCTGCCCAAGCGCAAGCCGGGACGGCCGAACAAGGGTGAGGAACGGCCGAAGGTCCTCAAGCGCCTCGACCGGCAGGCGGCCATGACCTTGCCGGCGATGCTCGACGACCTGCCGACCGACTGTGACGTGGGCATGAAAAAGGACAGCAAGGGCTACAAGTCGACCTGGGTCGGCTACAAGCTGCACCTCGACGTGGCCGACGGCCAGATTCCGATCAGTTGCCTGCTGACGTCCGCCTCCCTGCACGACAGCCAAGCCGCCATTCCGCTGGCGACCTTGTCGGCCGAGCGAACGACCAATCTGTATGACCTGATGGACGCCGCCTACGACGCGGAACCGATCCGCCAGCACAGCCGCTCACTCGGCCACGTCCCGTTGATTGACACCAACCCCCGCCGCGACAAGGCGCTGGCGGAGGAATTGCGAACCGAAGCCCGGCGCCTGCAGCGTATCGGCTTTCAGCTTCCCGAGCAGGCTCGCTACAACGAGCGTACGGCGGGTGAGCGCGTCAATGGCCGACTCAAGGACGAGTTCGGCGGTCGCCATGTCCGGGTCCGTGGCGCCTCGAAAGTGATGTGCCACTGCATGTTCGGCGTGCTCGCACTCACCGCCGACCAACTCGTGCGCCTCGTGACATAACCAGTGCACCGCCGGCAACGCCCCTCGGCGCCCGACGGGCGTCAGTCACCCACGGGTGTCCCAACGCGCGGTCGAGAACACGTCGAAACATCCGACTTCTACCTCCGGCGTGCCGCCGGTTCTCCCGACAAGATATCCAGTCGGCGATCCAGGGCAATCGTGTTCACCAAGAGAGCTGAGGACTGCGCCCAGCCCCAATCCCCTGGGAGTTTTGCAAGCGGCTCAACTAGTTGTGAGTTGCGCGGGTCCGCCCCGCGTGGGCGGGGATGGACCCTGCCCGGCGGGGATGTCGGGAGGCTCAGGCATGGCCGATATCGGGTTTTTGAGTTGGTCGATGAAGACTGAGGACCACCACGTCGATGCGAGCAGATCACTCCACCTCGACCAGTCCGATCCCGCCTGCATCCGTCACCACCGCGTCGAACACGCCAGCATCCCGGCAGCGCGGTCGGCAGCTACACGATGAGTTCGGCCACGACCATGAACGGTCCCTTGGGGTGCGTCCTGCCCATGAAGTACGACTCGCCCAAGGTCAGGTTCTCGCCGGCGAGAAAACTCCGCAGGGTCTGCTCCCAGTCCGTGTCGAAGGGGAGGCCGAAGCTCAACCCTTCGCTCGTGTACTCGAGCGTTTTCTTCGTGAGCTTCCCGCCGCCTATCCTTATCATCCGCTCCCCGTAGAGATCCGCCGCCAGCACGCTGCCCGGTGCGGAATGCTCCCGCGCGCCCCGTAGCGTCTTCCGCACGTCGTCCTCGCCCAGGTAGAGCGTCACCCCCTCCCAGAGAAACGCCGTCTTCCGGCCCGGGTCGTAGCCGCTCGCGGCCAGCTTCTCGAACGCGTCGTCCCGGCCGAAGTCCACTGGGACGAACGTGACGCGTGACGCGTCGATACCCGCCTCGCCCAGGTTGGACCGCTTCAGCTCCTGGACCCGGGGTTGGTCCAGCTCGAAGCAAGCCACTCCATCCGGCAGGAGAGGGCCGTAGGCTCGGGTGTCGTATCCGGCGCCCAACAGCACGAACTGCTCGACCTCGGGCAGGACCCGCTCGAGGATCCGGTCGAAGTAGAGCGTCCGGGCGACGACGAGGTCGGCCACGGTCTCCGCCCCGTCCGGCGGCGGCAGGCGGGGATACGCGAAGTACGTGCCGCTCAACTTGTACTTGAGCCACAGCGGGAGCAGGCACAGCCGCAACCCCAGGAGCGAGGTATTGGGCAGTACCCGGGCAAGCTGCGCCGACGCCGAATCCGACCGGATGCCGAACCAATCCATGGTCCAACGCCCGTTGATGACCTCGATGGCGGTCTGCGAGGTGCCTAATCGGCGGCTGACGACCATCTGCCTGTACGTGACCATCAGGGTCCCGAGCACCAGCAGGGGCAGGAAGGCGAGCTGGAAGACGACGAATACGACGAACGCGATCAGGCGCATGAACATCGTTACAGAGTATTCGATGCCGCCGGACCGCCGGGCTGGCCGCGCTCACGCGCGAACTCGACATCCCGATCGTCACCGCGCCGCCCGAGAGCATCTGGATCTGGTCGATCTGCACCTGTCGGATCGCGGGTGTCGCTAGCCGCATGAAGCCGGCCGTTCCCCGGGTTCATCTCCTTTGTCCCGAGCGGCCGGCGCACAGGCGCCTCGACCGGGCGCGGCTGGGGCGCCGTGGTCAGCGGCGGGTCGAGGCCGCGCGTCGGCGAAGTGGTCGCGATCTGGCTGCGCTGCTCGGGTGCGTGGGCGCGACTACGTCGTGACCGGCGTCATCGACGGGGGCCCGGGATCCTGACAGGTGCGCACGCGCCCGCCGGGTCGCGATGCCGAGGTGCGGCCGATCGGCATCGCCGACCTCGCCCGGCAGCCTGACCGGCGTCGCGCCTGACCGCGAAGGGCCGAGCGGCCATTCTGTGGCCGCAGCCCTTCACGGTCGGTCGTGAGATCCATGACCAGGTCGACGGCGGCCCCGACCGTCTCCAGGCCAATCGTATGCAGTCGGTGGCGGTGGGCACAGTTCCGACGGAGCCGTGTCCGCCGCGAACCCAGATGCGGCGAGTGCGATCCGGAGAGCCGGCCGCCGCGGTTGACGAGGACCAGAGCCAATGGACGTACCAGCGAGAGGAGAAGCAATGACGACCACCGACTACAGCCTGCTGGCGGCTTCCGCCGCCACCATCCTGACCGTCGCCGCCTACTGGTGGCGCCGCGCTCCCGAGACAGCCCGAATCGTCGCCACGGCGCTGGGCTGGTACATCGGCAGTTTCTGTGCCGCCATGTACGCATGGCTCGTGCTCACCGAGGAGCGCCCCTGCTCGTCGACACCGAGTGGACGGCCCGCGAGCAGCGCAAGCTCGAACGGCGCCTCCGCACGGCCAGGCTGCGCTACCCCGCAACGCTCGAGGCCGTCGACTTCACCCACCCGCGCCGGCTCAACCGCCAGCAGATCCTCACGCTCGGCGCCTGCGCGTGGATCGCCGAGCGCCACAACGTGATCGTCACCGGACCGTGCGGCATCGGTAAAAGCTTCCTCGCCTGCGCCTTCGTCGAACGCGCGTGCCGCCGCGGCTTCGCCGCACGCTACGTCCGCATGCCGCGCCTGCTGCACGAGCTGGCCGTCGGCCGCGGCGACGGCTCCTACACCCGGCTGCTCGCCCGCCTGGCCAAGCTCGACCTGCTCGCCATCGACGACTGGATGCTCGCGCCGCTGCGCGACCCCGAGCGGCGAGACCTCACCGAGGTCATCGAGGACCGCGCCGAACGCGCCGCGACGCTCATCGCCAGCCAGCTGCCCGTGACCGACTGGCACGCCGTCATCGGCGACCCCAACCAGGCCGACGCCATCTGCGACCGCCTGCTCCACGACGCGCACCGCATCGAGCTCAAGGGCCGCTCGATGCGACGGACACACGACGCACCCGCCAACCGCCGGAAGGAGACGACATGACGATCACGTCCGCCAGACACCCGACCCTCCCGCCGGGTCCGGACAGCCTGTGGATCCTGCCGGTGCCATGGAAAACGCGCGCGATACGCTCGGCGGCAACTGCGCCGTCGCCGAAAGCGCGTTTCCCACAGCACCTTGGACGCCGCCGCAGGCGGCGCCCACAGGAACCACAGGCATCCTCCTCGATGCCCACCTACTCGACAGCACAAGTAGGATATCGACGAGACGCTGCAATACCGATGGGAGGCAACCGACCGACGAACGTCGCTACGCTCCGATGAGCGTTCACCTTCGTCGGAATCTGCGTTCACGTTCACCGGGATCCGTGTTCACGTTCGCCGAAATAGCCACCGACTCGGGGTCGAAGCTCACGAAGGCCAGCAACGGGAGGTAACGGAGGTAACACCAGCTGTCGTAGTACCCGTTGAAGAAGGTCAGGTGCTGCTCGCCATGCGTCGGTCGTCGGTCGGGTCCAGATCGATCGTGATGCGTCGCGCCCGCCCGTTGAGTCGGCGCCGATGCCGCTCGATGACGCTCGCCGCCAACTCGCGCCCCATCCGATAGAGGGCCGAGCGGCCCGCGTCGTTCTCAAACCGCGAGATCGTCGGTTGCGACACCAGCCGCCCGCCGGCCACCGGGTCGCGTCCCAGCAGCAGCTTGTGGATCGGATCGTCGGCGAGATGGTCGGCATCGTTGCCATCGGGATGGCCGCAGGCGATACCGAAGACCCGCTGGCCAACCAGGTCCTCGAGCGTGTGCCGAACCTTCTCCGGCGCGCGTTTATCCACCAGACAGCGGGCGAACGCCTTGACCAGGCCATACACCCGCTCGGCCGCCTTGAGCAACACGGCCCCGCCATCCGAACTCGCCTGCTCGCGGTCGAAGGTGGCCACGAGCGGCTTGTCGAACAGATCCGGGAACCGAACAGTCTGTGGTATCGTGGGGTTCGTCACGCAAGAGCCTCCGTTGTGCCAAAAACGTTTGTGGTCAACAGCGTTTTAGCACACGGAGGCTTTTGTGTCTCTACCGGGGCCGGGGTCCGTTGTGAATTTTCCAGGCTAGAGTCGATGCGGCGATTGCCGCGCTTGGCGGAAGGCCGGGACGCTCGAGGTCGCCGGCACAGCCAGAGAAGCCCGCGCGCAGGCGGCGCAACATGTCGGACGAGGCAAAGAAGGCGACATCGGAGCGGATGAAGAAGTACTGGGCGGAGCGTCGGAAGGGGCCTGCAGCGGCCGAGACCGGCAAGGCCGCGGAGGCGGAGACCGAGGCAAGCGAGGCGTAGATGAGCGTCCGGTGGGTGTCTCGTATCTCGGGGTCGCCTTTGGCAAGGTCGACCAGCGCCTGCATTACGATCGAGCGGGTGGTGCTGCCGGCGCCGGCGCCGGGAGAGTGATCGACTCTGCCGCGTGGACCGTTGTCGCCGCTTTCGGATCAGAAGCAACTCGCGGTGGTCGTCGCCTCGGCAATCGAGATCGCACAACCCGAACGGATCATCCTCTTGGCCTCGGCCGCGCGAGGCGAGATGGTCGAAGACGGCGACCTCGACCTGCTAGTGGTCGCGGGTACCCGCACGGGCGAGCTGTGGCGCGCCGGAACAGGGCGGCGCGGCTACGCCGGAGCGCGGCCCTCGACATCACTGTCGCGACATCAGCGGAGGTCGAAGCCAATCGGCACGACCCATGCTGCTGCATTCACGATGCGTTGCGCGAAGGCCGAGTTCGCTACAACGTAGCCGATGCCCCGCCGCTGGACACCGAGTGAGGACGTCGCGGTGAAGCTTGCCGACGCGCTCGACTACGAGTACGGCGGCCGTCGCCTGCGGGAGCTCGCCGAACGACTAGGCCGCACCGAGGCGGCCGTCCGTCAGCGGGCCTCCAGGCTGCGGGCGGCTCGCCTCAAGGGCGACCTCGCCGGCGGCGACTAACGCGGCGGCACCGACCGTGCCTACGCTGGCCGGGCGATGAGCGGCACTAGGTTGATCCCTGGCACGCCGTCCGCTCGTCGGTGTAGATCGCCAGCGCCCCGAGCTTCTCCTTGATCTGGCCGCCGCCTCGCGAGGGGTTGGCACGAGTTCGCGGGACGCCGCGCAGATCAGGTAGTTCCAGCCGGCGCCGCCGATCCCGCCCTGCGCCAGGCGGTTGACCCGCCGCCGACGAACGTCTGCGGCCACCGCTCGGTCCCCTCGTCCGGCTCCCCGCCCGCGTTCATGAGTGCCAGTCCTCGTCGCCGATGGCGTCTTCAGGGTCTCGGCGGCCTCGACGCGGCGCCGGGCCCCGCCGGTGTCCAGGCAGAACCTGCTGGCCGACCGTTCGGCAGCCCTTGCAGCGCGTGCTCAGCCAGCTGTCGATGTGCCGGACCGGGGTCGCCCTGCCCGCCGCACAGCGCGCAGATCTCGCGGCTCAGCGCGGCGGTGGCCGCGGCCACGCCGGCGATCGCCTCGCGCTCGATCACCGCCGGCGGCATCGTCAGCGTCAGCCACGTCGCGGTGTCGTCGGTCAGCTCGACCGGGCGGCCCTCGAGCTCCCCGGCGACGACTTCCGCCGTTCGGATGAGCGCCTGCCAATCGGCGCACCTGGCGGCTGTCGCCTTGGGCTCAAGCTGTTGGCCGTGCGGTAGGTCCCCATCGTCGTCGCGCCTCGGCCACCCGCCGGCATTCGTCCACGATCATCGCGGCGAGCGCCTCAGCCGTCGCGGCCGGGAGCCGCTGGTGGCGCCGTCGGTAGTAGCAGTCGGGGTGGAACCGTGTAGCTCACCGTGGCGGGCCCGGTGCCCATCGTGCCGCTCGTCACCGCCAGGAACCCCGACTCGCTCGCCGCCGTCCACGCGCAGCCGGGCGCGGTCGTCACGGCGACCTGTTCCGCGCCGGCCGTCCACAGCACGTCGCGACGGAGCGGCGTCACCATGAACGCGCACGGCACCTCGGCCGTCACCAGCGCGCTGCGCGCCACCTTGCCGCCGTCGACCACCGCCGCCACCTGGCAAATGTAGGCGCTGCCGGACTGCACGCCGGCGTTGAGCCGCGGTTGGGCAGCATGTTGTTCGCCCGCCTGACAGGTGCCGATCGAACCGAACCGGCGTCACTGAGGTACCGGCCGCCGGGCGGCCGGACAGGACCACAAAGGAGGAAATAACCAGAAGACGGTGAAACGGGAGAAGGGAAGACGGACGATGGACGGAAGGGTGAAGAGCCGCGGTCGGCGGTCGTTGGTGAAGCGGCACCGAGGCAGCCGGCTATCGGTTCCGCTGCCCGCTGCGCGCCGGCAGCGAGTTGAGCCGCAGTTGGGCAGCATGTTGTTCGCCCGCCCGACAGGTGCCGATCGAAGCGAACCGATGCCACTGAGGTACCGGCCGCCAGGCGGCCGGACAGGACCACAAAGGAGGAAATAACCAGAAGACGGTGAAATGGGAGAAGGGAGGACGGACGATGGACGGAAGGGTGAAGAGCCGCGGTCGGCGGTCGTTGGTGAAGCGGCACCGAGGCAGCCGGCGATCGGTTCGGCTGCCCGCTGCGCGCAGGCAGCGAGTTGAGCCGCGGTTGGGCAGCATGTTGTTCGCGCGCCCGACAGGTGCCGATCGAACCGAACCGGCGTCACTGAGGTACCGGCCGCCGGGCGGCCGGACAGGACCAGACAGGAGGAAATAACGAGAAGACGGTGAAACGGGAAAGAGGAGGACGGACGATGGACGGAAGGTCAAGAGCCGCGGTAGGCGGTCGTTGGTGAAGCGGCGCCGAGGCAGCCGGCTGTCGGTTCCGCTGCCCGCTGCGCGCAGGCAGCGAGTTGAGCCGCAGTTGGGCAGCATGTTGTTCGCCCGCCCGACAGGTGCCGATCGAAGCGAACCGGCGTCACTGAGGTACCGGCCGCCGGGCGGCCGGACAGGACCAGACAGGAGGAAATAACGAGAAGACAGTGAAAACGGGAAAGAGGAGGACGGACGATGGACGGAAGGGTCAAGAGCCGCGGTCGGCGGTCGTGGATGAAGCGGCACCGAGGCAGCCGGCCATCGGTTCCGGTGCCCGCTGCGCGCAGGCAGCGAGTTGAGCCGCGGTTGGGCAGCATGTTGTTCGCCCGCCCGACAGGTGCCGATCGAAGCGAACCGGCGTCACTGAGGTACCGGCCGCCGGGCGGCCGGACAGGACCAGACAGGAGGAAATAACGAGAAGACAGTGAAAACGGGAGAGAGGAGGACGGACGATGGACGGAAAGGTCAAGAGCCGCGGTCGGCGGTCGTTGGTGAAGCGGCACCGAGGCAGCCGGCTATCGGGTCCGGTGCCTGCTGCACGACTTGCCGTGACCGCTATCTGGACCCTGTCCGAGGCGCTCTTCCTGGCGACGGCGGACCAGGCTCGGGTCGATGCCGCCGATGGAAGAAGCGGCTGGCTGCGATGGACCGTGAGTCGGACCGGACCGGACGCCGTGAAACGCGTATCGTCTCCCACACGGACTTGGGCGGGCACTTGCGGGGCAGTACCGCCGCCGTCGGTCGGGCGACGTGCCCGACGACCGCACGCCTGCCCGCGGCAGCGCGAACATCGCGACCGACGCGGCCCTGCATCTGAACGCCGGTCGTCGCCTCGCCTCGAACACTCGTCCCACGCCTGATCGCCCGTTGCCTGCGGCTACTGCCGCAGCGTCACGACGCAAACGACCCCGAACCGCAGGCGGCGCCCGTCGCCCGGCGTTGAGATCCAGGACGAGACTTTGGGCGTGGGCGCGGCCCGGTGCAGGACGTGCGCGCCGCACGAGCGAATCACCACACGAACTGGAAATCGGTTCGCGCTTGACGACGACCGGGGCACAGGAAGGAACAGACGACTGAACAAGGAGGCGAAAGATGAGCGACGACAAGCAACGAGACCCCAGCACGGAGGGCGGGCTCCCGGCCGGAGGAGCGCGGGGATCGGAGAGACAGACGCTCGTGGCGTTGGACCAGACGCCCCGAGCCTCGCAGCGACAGCCGACCGCACAGTGCCGGACCGCCCGGCCGACGTCGGCCGACGCATCCGACGTCCTGGGAGGTCACGCATGACAGACGACCCGTCATCGCATCCCGGGTTCGAGTACCAGAACACGGTCTACCTGGACGCACGCGACGCGGCCTTCGCCCGTTCGGGCCGCCCCAGCCTCTGCCAGCTGTGCGGCCAGCAGCCCGCCGTTGAAGCACACCACTGGGCGGTAGATTACCCGCCGGCGCACGAGACGACGGCCGCCGATCTGACGGCGCTGTGCGCCGAGTGTCACTTCGTCGCCACCACGCTCCGCCGGTTCACGCGCGCCGGCGGCTCGCGGCACCAATTCTGCGCGGTCCTTTCGGAGGTAATAGCACGATGCGACTTGAATTCACCCTTGCCAGCGTCTCCGCCATCATCATGCACAACAAGCGGCCGGACTCGACACGCGAAGCGCTCTCAGCCTCGAGATCGCAGCGATTGCGGCGAAGCGAGGCGGCAACCGAACCGACGTCGACGACCGGCGACTCCGAGAGCTCGAGTGCCAGCGGTCCCTCTATCTCGACGCTGACCGCAGACCCACGGTACCGGAGGCAGCGCTTCGGGCCATGATCAAGGCCAGCGCCCGCAAGACCAAGCAGGGCCCTCTCGTGCGCGAGGGGTTGATGATCGAGAGTGTGACGTTCCGCTACTACGTCGAGCGCTACGGCAAGGACGTGAACGAGCTGAGCAAGACCGCGCAGTTCGTGGCGCCGGTGGTGGTGGCACGCCGGCGCATCCTGCGCACCCGGGTGCGGTTCGACTGCCCGTGGTCGGTCGTCGGCGTCGCCGACGTCGACCCGGAACAGGTCGACAGGCACAAGCTGATGGCGTGGCTGGCCACGGGCGGCCGCCGCGTCGGGCTCGGCGACTGGCGGCCGGAGAAGAGCGGCCACTACGGGAGGTTCGACGTCGAGAAGGTGATCGAACTGCCGGACGCCCCTGGCGGGCGGCGTCCGGCAGTCTGAGGACGTCACAGCGCGACATGGCGTGGCATGGCGGGCCGGGGCTTGGAATGGCTAGGCGCGGCTTGGCGGGGCGAGGCAGGGAACGTTTCACGACATGTCGCCGCCAGCCGTCGGCAGTTCCGTCGCACCGCACCACGGGACCTACCCGTCTGAAGAGAACACGACGGCGAACCACCTGACGGCGTACTGTGAGTACTGCCACGACCTCTTCACCGAGCACATCGGGTTCATCTCCTTTGTCCCGAGCGGCCGGCGCACAGGCGCCTCGACCGGGCGCGGCTGGGGCGCCGTGGTCAGCGGCGGGTCGAGGCCACGCGTCGGCGAAGTGGTCGCGATCTGGCTGCGCTGCTCGGGTGCGTGGCGCGACTACGTCGTGACCGGCGTCATCGACGGGGGCCCGGGATCCTGACAGGTGCGCACGCGCCCGCCGGGTCGCGATGCCGAGGTGCGGCCGATCGGCATCGCCGACCTCGCCCGGCAGCCTGACCGGCGTCGCGCCTGACCGCGAAGGGCCGAGCGGCCATTCTGTGGCCGCAGCCCTTCACGGTCGGTCGTGAGATCCACGACCAGGTCGACGGCGGCCCCCACGGTCTCCAGGCCAATCGTATGCAGTCGGTGGCGGTGGGCACAGTTCCGACGGAGCCGTGTCCGCCGCGAACCCAGATGCGGCGAGTGCGATCCGGAGAGCCGGCCGCCGCCGTTGACGAGAAAACCAGAGCCAATGGACGTACGAGCGAGAGGAGAAGAAATGACGACCACCGACTACAGCCTGCTGGCGGCTTCCGCCGCCACCATCCTGACCGTCGCCGCCTACTGGTGGCGCCGCGCTCCCGAGACAGCCCGAATCGTCGCCACGGAGCTGGGCTGGTACTTCGGCAGTTTATGTGCCGCCATGTACGCATGGCTCGTGCTCACCGAGGAGCGCCCCTTCAGTGTGTGGACGACCGGACTGTTCGCGCTGTACGCCATCTGGATCGGTGCTTTGCTGCCGATCGTCATTCGCCGGTCGACGGCCCGCGAGGAGGCCGCGGCACAGCGCCGCGAGGATGAACCCGGGTGCTGAGCGAAACATGCACGCGTTGGCACCGCGCCCCCGGACCGCCGGGCCGCAGGCTGGCCAACCTGCTGCAGATGGCAAGCTCGTACCGGGAGGGGCGCGAGTGGAGCTGCGAGTGCCACTACTGCCGCCTCCTGGCGGGCGTTCGCCACTATCTGGCCCATCACGGGGCGCGAGGTCCTGTCGCCTTCGCGATATCGGCCGGCCGGTCGAACGCGGCCGCGATGGAGGTCCGGCAGGACAACGCCGCCGACGGCATTCAGCTCGAAGTGTGTGTCCGTGTCGAGGTATACGACGATTCCGGTTCGTCCCTTGCGCTGGCCGCGCTGGGGCTGCGGGGCCCGCTTGGCGGCCGCTGGCGCAGGCCCGCGCGGCGCTCGACGCCAACCACGCGGGCCTCGACGCAGCCAAGGCGGAGTCGGCAAGACCTCGCTGGCGCAGTGCACGGCCCATGCGCTGGGGCGCGGGTTCGTCAAGCTGGCCTGCGGCGGGCTGCACGACGAGACGGACCTGCGCGGCCACAACAGGACCTGGAGGGACGCGCAGCCCGGCTCGATCCTGCGCGAGAGGTGACGGGTGGGCAGCAACGACCCGGTGTTCGTGCTCGACGAGATCGACAAGCTCGGCCCCGCGCCGGCCGCGGTCCTGCTCGAGGTGCTCGACCCGGCGCAGAACGACCGCTTCCGCGACGCATTCGTCGAGCTGCCGTTCGACCTCTCCGCGGTGCTGTTCATCACGACAGCGAACGAGGTGGCGCGGATCCCGCCAGCGCTGCGTGACCGGCTCGAGATCATCGACCTTCCCGGCTACACCGAGGCCGAGAAGATCGCCATCGCCGAGACGCACCTGATCCCTGCACAGAACCGGGCCGCGGGGCTGATGGCCACGCCGGTGCAGTTCACCCGGGGCGCCTGTCGCCGCATGATTCGCACTACACGAGCGAGCGGGGGATCCGTCAGCTCACCCGCTGTCTGCAGACGGTCTGCCGCAAGGTGGCGCTGGGTCTGGAGACCGGCAACGCGTTGCTGGTCCGCGAGCGCATCACGGCGACGCAGGTACGCGCGTTCCTCGGCGCGCCGGCCGTCAACCCCACCGACGGTCTCGACCGGCTTCGCGAACAGATCGACGCGCCCGGGATGCCGGACGTCGTGCGGGAGCGGGGGCAGGAGGTTCTCGAGCGGCTGGCCACGTGGCCGCGAACCGATCCCGAACATGCGCGGGCGCGCGAGTACCTGCGGTGCCTGGCGAGCTTGCCGTGGACGAAGCACACCGCCGCGCCGCTCGATCTCGCGCGCGCCAGGGTGGTCCTCGACGCGGGGCATGCCGGACACGGGGCGGTGAAGGAGCGCCTCGTCGACTACATCGCCGTGCGCTTGAAGAAGCCGGATGCGACGGCGCCGCTGCTCTGCCTGGTGGGTCCGACGGGAGTGGGCAAGACGTCGCTGGCGGGGTTGCTTGCCGCCGCCCTCGGGCGCGCCCGCGCATGGGTGGCCTGCGGCGAGCTCAACGGTGCGGCGGCGGTGCACGGCATCCCCTCGGGCCCGCCCGGGCGGCTCATCGAGGAGCTGCGGCGCGTCGGCGTCCGCAATCCGATGTTCGTCCTTGACGAGGTCGACTGTCTCGACGAAGGGAGCGGCACGGCGGCGGCGCTGTTCGAGGCCATCGCCCCGGCGCCGGGTGCGGCGTTCCGTGACCGCTATGTCGACCTGCCGTTCGACTTGACCGAGGCGCTCTTCGTGGCCACGGCCAACAGCCTCGGTTCGGTGCCGGCGGTGCTGCGGGAAACGATGACGGTGATCGAGCTGCCCGGTTACACCGACGCGGACAAGCGCGTCATCGCGACTCGGTACCTGCTGCCTTGGCAGCTCGCGCACCACGGCCTGACCGCCGGTCAGGTCCAGGTTACCGAGGAGGCAATCGAGGCCATGATCGGCGGCTACACCCGAAATGCAGGAGTGTGGGATCTGGCCGATGCGCTGGCCACGGTCTGCGCCAAGGTGGTGCGCCGCCGGGCCGAGGGGGACGAGGCGCCGGTCGAGGTCACGTCGGAGCTCTTCGCCGGGATGCTGGGGCCGCCGTCACATCGCAAGGCGGAGGTCGCCGCCCGCACCGGTCGGCCGGGTGTCGCCCTGGGACTGTCGCTAACCACAGTGGTCGGCGGCAACGTCATGTTCGTCGAAGTCAGCCGCATGCCCGGCACCGGCGCGCTGACCCTGACCGGCGGGCTCGGAGAGGGGATGCAGGAGTCGGCGCGGGTGGCGCTGTCGTGGGTGCGGGCCAACGCGGCGCGGTACGGCATCGACCCGCGCTTCCATCGCGGCGCCGACATTCATGTCCACGTGCAGTCGGGTGCGCTGCGCAAGGACGGGGCCTCGGCCGGGGTCGCGATGGTGTCCGCGCTGACGGGGCGCGTGGTCCGCGGCGACCTGGCCATGACCGGCGAGGTCACCCTCTCCGGGCAGATCCTGCCGGTCGGCGGCATCAGCGAGAAGGTGCTGGCCGCACACGGTTGTGGCTTGGCCCGCGTCATCCTCCCGCGGCAGAACCGGAAGCATGTCGAAGAGCTCGGTGACGACCTCCGGTGCGCAGTCGCCATCGACTACGTGACGCGGATCGACGAGCTGCTGGATCTGGCGATGCGGCCGACGGCTGCGACGAGCGACACCAGGCGTGCGATCACGCCGGCCGGCCGGATGTCCTGACCGTCGGTGGCCGGCCGGCACGCGACACCGGGCACGGCTTGTGCCGCCAAGGGCGTTCGCTCACCGAGCACGCTACGCGGTGTCCTCGCCAAGAGCCTGCAGTGCCGTACGCCCGCGCGCGTTCGCTGCGTGACGCAGACGAGCCTCCGGCACCTCAGTGCTCAATAGCCTGCATCGACTGTTGTCGACTGCCCCGCGGCGGCAGGAGAACGACCGCGGGTCACTACGCTCCGTTTGGACGCGAAACGTTGGACGCGCCGAAGGAGCGAGACATGTGTCCCGGACTACAAGGCGGGAAGGCTGGATCTGGTGAGAGTCGCCCGCGAGTAGAACCCTTGCTGTATCGGCCAGCCGAAGCGGCCGAGGTTCTTAGGGTCAGCCCCAGCAAGTTGCACGAGCTGATGAACAGCGGCGAGGTCCCCTGGATGCGGTTGGGAGGGGTTCGCCGCGTGCCCGTGGAGGCAATTCGGCAACTCGCGGGAGAGAGTCACCCGCGAGTGCCGCAAATGGAACCTTTGTTCTATCGGCCAGTCGAAGCGGCCGAGGCTCTTCGGGTCAGCCGCAGCAAGGTGTACGAGCTGATGAACAGGGGCGCGATCCCCTGGGTGCGGGTGGGAAAGGTCCGCCGCGTGCCCGTGGAGGCACTTCGGCAACTCATACGGACGAGGGTCGTTGACCGAACGAGACGCGGAACGCCGTAGGGACAGCGGGCCCGACCGGTACCGGTGTCCGAACGCGGGCAGCAGGCTTCGACGATGTGTGCTCGCCGTCGCGCACACGACGAGCCAAGTCACATCGCAGTGGTGCCGGCGCGCGCATGCGGCACAGCGCACGCTGCCACGACGGTCGGCAAGAGCTCGGGATGCCGTCCGCAACGAGGTCGGCAGGAGCTTCGGAGAATTACTTGGTGGCGAACAGGGTGGTCGCTTCACGACGTGCTGGATCGAGAGGCATCGAGCGCATCACGGCGAATCGACCACAGGAGGAGACCGGACGATGGCAATGCGCCGCGGACGCGGTGAAGGCAGCATAACGAGGCGAGCGGACGGACGATGGATGGCCCGTGTCGATCTCGGCTGGCAGGACGGCAAGCGTCGCCGCAAGACGCTCTACGGTCGGACGAAGCGAGAGGTTCAGGACAAGCTGCGAGAGACGCTGCATCGGACCGAGAAGGGGCTACCGATCGTACCCGAGCAGGAGACCGTAGGTACGTTCCTCCACCGGTGGCTGGAGTTCAAGAAGGCTGATCTCCGGCCAAGGTCCTACGAGAGCTACGAACATCTCGTGCGCATTCATCTGCTGCCAGGCCTGGAGCGCGTGCGGCTTGCGAAGCTCACGCCGCTCGACGTGAGCGCGTGGTTCCGCCGCCATCATGTGCAGGGTGCCGGCGCCCGCACGATTCAGTACGCCCGTTCCGTTTTGCGGGCGGCGCTCAATCAAGCGCTCCGGTGGGAGCTGGTGGCCCGCAACGCCGCAGCGCTCAGCGATGCGCCACGGCATGAGCCGCGAGAGATCCAACCGCTGTCTCCCGAGGAGACGAAGACGCTCCTGGCGTCGGTCGCCGGTCATCGCCTCGAAGCGCTCATCACCGTCGCGGTCGGACTCGGGCTACGGCGCGGGGAAGCCCTCGGCCTTCGGTGGTGTGACGTTGACCTGAAGGCTGGGAAGTTGTCGGTGCGCCACACGCTGGAGCGGTCCGGTGGCGACGCTACCGCACGGAAGACCCTGCTGGCAGAACGCACGAAGCTGCGAGCCCGGTTGAGCGGTACGACTGACGAGGCGATCCGGCGACGAATCACCACGGAACTCGACGACGTGAAGCGCCGGCTTGAGACGGTCGGGACGAGCCTCCGGCTCGCTAAGCCGAAGACAGCACGCAGCCGCCGAACGGTCACACTGCCTGGTGTTGTTGCTGGGTCCTTGCGCGCCCACCGGAAGCGGCAACTGGAGGAACGTCTGACGGCGGGGGAGCGGTGGAACGACTCGGGGTTGGTGTTCACGACGCCGATTGGTACTCCGATCGGCACGCACAGCCTGCACCGCACGTTCAAGGCGATGCTCGCGGAGGCTGGCCTTCCCGACATTCGCTATCACGATCTTCGTCACACGGCGGCGACCCTCCTGCTCGCCCAGGGCGTTGACCCGCGGACGATCATGGAGACCCTCGGCCACTCGCAGATCAGCCTCACGCTGAACACGTACGCGCACGTCGTGCCGAAGTTGCAGCGCCAGGCCGCGGCGAAGATGGACGAGATTCTGGGCCGCTAGTGGTGTGTCCCAGGAATGGCTTTACATCGCCCGCCTGTAGCCGACCAGTCCGTCGAACCCCTGATTTCCGGGACGATTCGACGCCGCCGTGTTGGGGCACCGTGACGTTCGAACTGTAAACTTGTTCTAGTGACACACCACTAGCCCGGATTATGCGTGAAGGTGCGGTTGAGGGGGAGACACAGGAGCCTCCGTGTGGTACAAACGTAATGTACACAACGTTTTAGCCACAACGGAGATCCCTGCGTGACGCCTCACACGATGCCACAGACTGTTCTGTTCCCGGATCTGTTCGACAAGCCCCTCGGCCACGTTCAACCAGGAACACGCGAGTTCCGACGGCGGCGCCGTCCTGAAGCGCGTGTACGGCTTGGTCAAGGCGTTCGCCCGGTGTTTGGCCGACAAGCGCGCCGCGGAGAAGATTCGGCACACGTTCGCGGATCTGATCGGCCAGCGGATCTTCGGCATCGCGTGCGGTCATCCCGATGGCAACGATGCCGACCACTTGGCCGACGACCCCATCCACAAGCTGCTGCTCGGGCGGGACCCGGTGTCCGGCGCGCCCTTGGCGTCGCAACCTACGATCTCGCGGTTCGAGAACGGCGCGACCCGCACCGCGCTCTACCGGATGGGGCGCGAGTTGGCGGCGTGCGTCATCGAGCGGCATCGGCGCCGCCTGCACGGGCGGGCGCGGCGCGTCACCATCGATCTGGATCCGACCGACGACCTGACGCACGGCGCCCAGCAGCTCACGTTCTTCAACGGGCACTATGGCGGCTGGTGTTATCTGCCGCTGCTCGGGTTTCTGAGCTTCGACCGCGAGGCGGAGCAGTATCTGTGCGCGGCGGTGCTGCGGCCCGGCAACGCAGTGGCCGCCGACGGGACCCTCGGGCTGCTGTGTCGGCTGCTCCCGCTGCTGCGGGCGGCGTTTCCGCGGGCGCGGTTTCTCGTTCGGCTCGACGGGGGCTTTGCGACCCCGGAGATCTTCGATTTCCTGGATGCGGAGCCCCGGCTCGACTACGTGGTGGCGATGGCGAAGAACGCGGTGTTGCAGCGGCATGCGGAGTCCGCCATGCAGGTGGCCCGCGCGCAGAGCGAGGTCGGTGGCGAGACCGCGCACGTCTATACCGACACCCGCTACGCCGCCCGCACGTGGGACCACGAGCGCCGGGTCGTGACCAAGGCCGAAGTCGTTCGCCTCGGAGACCGCGAGCCGCGGGACAACCCGCGGTTCGTGGTGACGAATCTGCGGCAGACGCCGCGCTTCATCTATGAGAAGGTCTACTGTGCTCGCGGGGACATCGAGAATCGGATCAAGGAACTGCTCGATGGGCTGGATCGACCGCACGAGCAACCAGTTGCGCGTCTTCCTGACCGCCGCGGCCTACGTGCTCATGCAGGAACTGCGATTGCGGGCGGCGCGTACTGCGTGTGCCCGCAGCCAGGTGACGTGGCTGCGCGACCGGCTGCTGAAGCTGGGGGTCCACGTCGTCCGCTCGGTCCGCCGCGTGGTTCTGCATCTGCCGCGCTCGACGCCGCACCTCGAGGCGTGGCGGCACATCGCACTCGCGCTGGGCGCGCGCGCCGGATAGCCCACCCGTTGCGCCGCGCCCACCTGCTTCCTGGGCGGCATGGGCCGCTCCCCGGCGGGGCTGTCGCTGCCCAACCCTCGCGTCCGTCATGCCCCCCCCGGTCGGCTGCTCAACCCCGGCTCCGCTTGCAGGCGACGATGTCCGAGACCCATTCCTGCGCCGATCACGCCCTTTGGCGGTATCTGGACCTTCATGAATAATGCAGGCTAGAGACGAAGGCGCCCCGCCCCCTGCCTCATCGCCGGCTCGAAGGGCGGGAATGAACCGGTCAGGACTGGTCGAGCGCGCGTGGATAAGGCGGGTTGTGCCCGCCGCGGCGGGCACAACCCGCCTCGACGGGAGGCGTGAAGCGGAGCAATACCCCCGGCCGCCACGCCGGGCAGCACCCGTCTGGAAGAACCGTTGGCGCGTGAGCAAGCAGGATCCGAGCAACGTCCAGCCCCAGCGGGAATGACCGGTCGGCCGCGAGACCAGCGCTGGTCGAAGGAACGACAACACCCCCGCGACCACAGGATCTACCGGACACTGGGCAGAAGCTACGCACTTCACCTGCAGGAGCGGGAGTCAACCGTGGGACGAGGCATCGGAACGCGGACCCGAGCTAACCCGATCGAGAGGCGACTCACGCCTTCCACCACTTGGTGAGCCGCCCCTTGCGACCGCGCGCGAGGTTATAGAAGTCGACGACGGCGGCGGCCACGCAATGGGGACGCTGTCGGCCGAGACGCAGGCGGTAATCCGTTGCACGATGTAAGAGCGGGTGGACGTCGTGGCGGGCCTTGGCTAGGGCGGAGACGAGGAACTCGCGATCGATTTCTGGATAGCGGGCGAGGACGAGGCCGAGGCCGTCAACGACGACGGACTCGAACGCCATCGGATCGCCGTCATAGGCGTCACGCAACGCGACGAGAACGCTGCGCAGTAGCTCAGGCCCGCCACGGTCGTAGACGCGCTGCAACGCGTTGACGGAGTGAACCGAAGCGGGACGCCGTTCCTCGCGAACGTGGAGTTCGGCGTCCCGGACGACCGACATGATCGCGCACTCGCGCGCGTGACCGGCAGTGACGGCGACAAGAAAGCGCTCGAAGGGGCTCACCGCGCGGCTGCGGTTGCGGCCGAGGAACAGGTCGGCCATGTCGCGCTCGGAAAGGCCCTCGTAGAACTCGCAGAGAATCGAATCCGAAGGGCCGGCAACGCCGGCCTTCTGAATGGCGTAGACGCGGTGCTGGCCGTCGATGAGCCAGTTGACGTCGCCGTGGCAGTTGACGACGGGATACCCGAACTTACTGATGTCGAAACCGGCGGCCAACGCGTTGCCATGGCCCTGCCGGAAGCGACGGTGGCCGATACCGGCGGACGGGACACGCAGGGTGTCAAGGCGCAGCGGACACAGAGTCGCCATGTGACGATGAGTCGACGGGGTCATCACCGAACTCCTCTCTCAAGCGGGGAACCGCAGAACCAGCCGAACGGGATGGGTTAGCCATCACGCCGCGAAGCGTAACGAACGGAGGTCGGCCGAACGGGCCACGCCGCTCCGCGAGGGCGAAAGGAACGAGAGCGGGAATCAATGGGGACGTCGTCGACAGAACCCCGAAAGGAGGCATCGGCGGCGGCGATCCCGGATGCGATACCTGCAGCGGTCAGCGCAGGGCCGCAGAGCCCCCGAGGCAGGATGAACGTTCGGAGGGGCCCAGTTTTCCGGCAGAGCGACGCTCCCTGCGCTCCTGTCGACCTTGGTTGGTTGACGGCGCGTTGATCACGGTCGTCCGACGAGAAGCGCTCGCGAGAAGTGGGGCGGAAGGGCTGCCGTCGGCTGGTCTTCCGCGCCGCGGTTCCCGAACCGATAAGACGATCTGTGTTGCGACGCGCCGGATTCTGGCGCGTGCGCTAGAATCCGCCCGACCGTGACAACGTGGTCATGACCGGTGCGCCGCCGTGTACGGGGCTGCCCGGACAGGGCTTGGCGCGCTCGGTGGTTCGGATAGTTCGGATTCGGCGGTGCAGCCGGTACGCCCGGCGGGAGAACGCGGACCAGAGTTCGCTCGGTCGCCCTGACGCAAGATGGACCCAAGATTCTTCGAGCAACCGATCCTGAACTCGCCGTACGAGTACCCGTTCCGCCATTGGGAGCTCGACGTCACCGGTCAGCCGACGAACAAGATCCTTCCCGAGCGTCGCAAGGTCGCGTTCATCACGCCCATCCCGAAACCGAAGAAGAGTGGCGCGGGGCAGCCGAAGATGGTCTTCGACAAGGTCGCCCAGGCGCTCGGGACCGAGGCGTAGCAGTACGACCTGACCGCGTTCATCGGCGGCGTGCGGCAACGCGTGGATCGATGGCGCGAGCTTCCGGATCCGTACTCCTGGCAGGTGACGCCGGAGACGGCGCGGCTCCTGCAGCATTGGCGCAGCCATCGGTTCGGCGACATCCGGCCTTTCTTCTGCCAGGTCGAGGCGGTAGAGACGGCGATCTGGCTGACCGAGGTCGCCCCGCAGCGCGGCAGGGAGGAGCGGCAGGTCCTCGATCATCTCGACCAGGCCAGCCAGGAAGCCAATCCGGGTCTCGCGCGGCTGGCGCTCAAGCTCGCCACCGGCGCCGGCAAGACCACCGTCATGGCGATGATCATCGCCTGGCAGACGGTCAACGCGCTGCGGCGGCCGGGCAGTCGGAAGTTCACGCGCGGCTTCCTGGTGGTGACTCCGGGCGTGACGATCCGGGACCGGCTGCGCGTGCTCCAGCCGAACGATCCGGACAGCTACTACGCGAGCCGCGAGCTGGTGCCGAACGACATGCTCCGCGACCTGGAGCGGGCGAAGATCGTCGTCACCAACTACCACGCGTTCCTGCGGCGCGAGACGCTGCCGCTGTCGAAGGGCGGCCGCGCCCTGCTGTAGGGGTCGGGCCCGGAACTGCGGACGAAGGAGACCGAGGGTCAGATGCTGCAACGCGTCCATGCCGGGCCTGATGGGCATGAAGCGCATCCTGGCCCTGAACGACGAGGCGCACCACTGCTACCGCGAGAAGCCGCCGGACGAGGGTGAAGAGGGGACCCTCAAGGGCGACGACCGGAAGGAGGCCGAGCGGAACCGGGAGGCGGCGCGGGTCTGGATCTCCGGGCTCGAGGCGGTGCAGCGGAAGCTCGGCCTGTAGCGCGTGATCGACCTGTCGGCCACGCCGTTCTTCCTGCGCGGGTCGGGCTATGCCGAGGGAACGCTGTTCCCCTGGACGGCGAGCGATTTCTCGCTGATGGATGCCATCGAGTCCGGCATCGTGAAGCTGCCGCGCGTGCCGGTGGCCGACAACATCCCCGACGGCGAGATGCCGAAGTTCCGGAACTTGTGGGAGCACATCCGTCCGAAGATGCCGAAGCGGGGCCGCGGCAAGGCGGGCGGGCTCGATCCGCTCAGCCTGCCGGTGGAGCTGCAGACAGCGCTCGAGGCGCTGTACGGACACTACGAGAAGATCTTCGAGAGTTGGCGGAACGAAGGCATCGAGGTGCCGCCCTGCTTCATCGTCGTCTGCAACAACACGTCGACGTCGAAGCTGGTCCACGACTTCATCGCCGGCTTCTCCCGCGAGAACGAGGACGGCTCCACGACCCTGGTGAACGGGCGCCTGGCGCTGTTCCGCAACTTCGACGAGCACGGCAATCCGCTCGCGCGCCCGCGCAGGCTGCTCATCGACAGCGAGCAGCTCGACTCCGGCGAGGCGCTCGACAAGAACTTCCGCGCCGCGGCCGGCGACGAGATCGAGCGTTTCCGCCGGGAGATCGTCGCCCGGACGGGTGATCGCCAACAGGCCGAGCACCTTTCGGATCAGGACCTGCTTCGCGAGGTGATGAACACCGTCGGGAAGCCGGACACGCTGGGCGGATCGATCCGCTGCGTCGTCTCTGTCTCGATGCTGACCGAGGGCTGGGATGCCCGGACCGTCACCCACGTGCTGGGTGTCCGCGCCTTCGGCACGCAGCTCCTCTGCGAGCAGGTCATCGGCCGCGCTCTGCGCCGCCAGTCGTACGACCCCAACGACGATGGCCTCGTCGACGTCGAGTACGCGGACGTCCTCGGCATCCCGTTCGACTTCACCGCCGAGCCGGTGCCGGTCAAGCCGCAGAAGCCGCGCGAGACGGTGCTGGTCAAGGCGGTCACCCCGGAGCGGGATGCGTGCGAGATCCGCTTTCCCCGGGTGGAGGGTTACCGCGTCGAGCTGCCGGAAGAGCGACTGACGGCCAAGTTCGCCGCCGACGCGACGCTGGAGCTGACCCCCGATCTGGTCGGCCCCTCGATCACGCGCAACGAGGGGATCATCGGCGAAGGGGTAGACCTGAACCTGATCCACACCCGCGACCTGCGGAAGTCGACGCTGCTCTTCCACCTGACGAAGCGGCTGCTGGAGACCAAGTGGCGCGATCCCGGCGAGGAGCCAAAGCTGCATTTGTTCGGCCAGCTCAAACGGATCACCCGCCAGTGGCTCGACGACCACCTCGTCTGCAAGGGAGGGACGTATCCGGCGCAGCTCATGTACCAGGAGCTGGCCGACATGGCCTGCGAGCGGATCACGGCCGGGATCGTCTCCAACAGGCAGCTCGACGGCGTGTCCGGCGGCGTGTCCGGGTCGGTCGCGGTCGGCACGATGCACCTCGCCAAGGGGCTGGAGTTCCGGGCGGTCGCGGTAGCCGCGTGCGACGACGAGGTCATTCCTCTACAGGCCCGGATCGAACGCGTCGGAGATGACGCCGATCTGGAGGAGGTTTACGCCAGCGAGCGACACTTGGTCTACGTCGCCTGCACTCGCGCGCGCGACCGTCTGCTGGTGACGGGCGTACGGCCAGGCTCGGAGTTCCTCGACGACCTTCGATCGGGGAAATAAGCGTCCTGTGGGCGCCAGAAATCCACGAGTTAGGGTGTCAGTTAGGGTGTCAAATCGGTTTTTCGCCGAGGCGAAAAGCGCGAGTTGTCCCTGTAAGTTGTTGATTCTATTGGTGGGCCGCGCTGGGATCGAACCAGCGACACCCTGATGGACACGCGGGAGACACCGGGACGATGCTGACGGAACGCTCGATCAGGGACGCCAGACCTGCGGCGAAGGCGTTCATCCTGTGGGACGCGAAGCTCAAAGGGTTCGGTGTTCGGGTCGCACCCGGCGGGACCAGGACGTACGTCATCGACTATAGGGCTGGTGGTAGGCATCGGCGGGCGAGACTGGCCCGCGTCGGGGAGCTCTCGCTGAGGGAGGCTCGCGAGCGAGCGGCGCGCGAACTGGCGGGAATTCGCGCGGGCGAGAGCGACCCGTTGGAGCGTCGCCGGGCGGCTCGGGAAGCCCCAACGGTGGACGATGCGCTACGGCGCTACTTCGAGGAGTTCGCTCCCGGCCGCAAGCGGATGGGGCGACTGGCTCCCAAGACGATCGAGGAGTACGGCTACGTCGCGCGTCGGTATCTCTCTCCGGCTGTCGGTTCGCGGCGCGTGGCGGACGTGGGCCGACAGGAAGTCGAGGGGCTGGTCGACCGGCTGCCGGGACCACAGCGCAACCGCGTGCTGGCGTTCGCGTCGCGGTTGTTCACGCTGTGTGAGCAGTGGGAGTGGCGCGACCAGCACAGCAACCCGGTGCGGGGTGTCGAGCGAGCGCGTGAAGAACCGCGGGATCGCGTGCTGGCACCGTCAGAGCTGGCGGCGCTGTCCGCGGCGCTCGAGCAGCTACACGAGCGGTTCCCGGCGAGCGTGGCGGCGATCAGGGTGGCGGCGACCACGGGACTGCGCATCGGGGAAGTAATCGGGATCGAGTGGCAACATGTCGACTTCGAGACCGGCCGGCTGACGATGCCGCAGACGAAGACGGGCCGGCGTACGCATCATCTCCCCGTCGCGGCGCGGGAGGTTCTGCGGACGATGCCGCAGATCAACGGCGTCCCGTGGGTGTTCACCACGACCGCGCGCGCGGCCGTCACTTATCGGACCGTGCAGCAGTGCTTCATGCGGGCGCTGAAGCTGGCCGGGGTCGAAGACGCGCGCATCCATGATCTTCGGAGGACCGTGATGACCAGAGCGGCAGCCGCGGGCGTCGGGACGCACGTGCTGAGAGATTTGCTCGGTCACAAGACGACCGTCATGGCTGACAGGTATGTCCGCAGTGTGGGATCGCCGGTTGCCGACGCCCGCGAGGCCATGGGTGCGGCGATGGCGGCGGAAATGGCGCGGGAGGTAGGTCACGACTGACCGCGCGAGACTATTGCTGGAAAGGAAACGACCGACATCGGCCACTTGTCTTCGGACAGGCAAACCGGGGGCCAGCAGCACGCCGACCCAGTGCGCTGGAAGGTCTGAGGTTGCCCCGGCTATGCTGAGCTCCGCATAGCCGGGGTTGGACTAAACCGCTACGGCGGTAGACGCTCAGTCGACCCGCCGGCACTGCCGCGTCCGGCCAGATCGTCCGACCGCCACAGCCCGTCGTGGGCTCCGCCATACGCTGCTCGGCGAGCGCCTGGAATCCCCCAGGCCCATCGCAGAGGAGCGTCTGATGACATCGCTTCGTCAACGCATGCTCGAAGACATGCAGGTGCGGCGGCTATCGCCGTTCACCCAACGCACGTACCTCGAGACCGTCGCGCGGTTCGCCCGCTACTTCGATCGTTCCCCGGATCGCCTCGGTCCCGAGCAGATCCGCGCCTACCAGGTCTACCTGGCCACCGAACGCCGTCTGGCGACCAGCTCGCTGCTCGTCGCCGTGTCGGCGCTCCGCTTCCTCTATCGGGTCACGCTAGGGAAGCGGTGGTCGTTCGACGAGGTGCTTCCTGCGCCGAAGAAGCCGCAGTCCCTACCGGTGGTGCTCAGCCCGCAGGAAGTGGTCCAGTTTCTCGACGCGGTGAAGGCCGCGAAGCATCGCGCCATCCTGACCACCTGCTACGCCGCCGGCCTGCGCATCTCCGAGGCCGTCCGCCTCACCGTGTCCGCCATCGACAGCAAGCGGATGGTGCTGCGCATCGCGAAGGGCAAGGGACAGAAAGACCGCTACGTGATGCTCTCGCCGAAGCTGCTAGCGGTCCTGCGCGCCTGGTGGCAAGTCGAACGGCCCCGGCATGGCTCTTTCCCGGCGAGCGCCCCGAGACGCCGATCACGCGCGGCGCGGTCCAGCTTGCCTGCCGGCTCGCCTCCCGGCGTGCGCGCCTCGGCAAGCCCGTTTCGCCACATTCGCTTCGCCATGCCTTCGCGGTCCACCTGCTTGAGGCCGGCACCGACCTGCGCACCATTCAATGGCCGGACACGCCCAGGCGCCGGCGGGGTGGGCGCGCACGGGTTCCGGCCAGCGGCCGCGCCTCTTCCCGCTCGTCCGCGTACCTCACGAGCGCGATCCCCTCGTCTCCGACCGCCAGTGGGTCGCCACGGATACTACGAACGCCGGCTGCAATGCATCGCCGTATCTGGGCGCCTTCGGGTCCTTGGTGGAGGCCATCCTGATGCGGACGCTGCTCGCGATGCGGACGCTGCTCGCGCCCGCCGACATCGACTTGACGGGCTACGGCCTCGGCCTGCTCAACCGAGACAGCCTGGCGTTGGACCTGGGAGTCGAAGCCCAGCGCCGTGAGAGCCCGATGCTGGGCGGCACGAGCAACGGGGTGCTCGGGCGGGCCAGCCTCGGCTGGTAGAACCTGACGAACAGCGAAAGCATCGGGGCAAGCAGAGAAAGACGAACGAGCGAAGGGACAGGGGACGGGTACAGGGCGCGCCGACACCGCGCCCACCACCACACCCCCACCTGCACGGGCAGCGACACGAGCCTGGACGCTGCCAACAACGGAATCGAAACCGCGCTGAAGCACAAACAAGCCATGCAAAGCGAACAGAGGGGCGGATCGACGACCCGGGTCACCGCCCCCGGAACCACCGGAGTGCCTTGTCCGTCGTGTGGTGGTCGACGCCGAAGTGACGGGCGATCGCTGCAACGTGGAGACCTCGAGCCTGCATTCCAGCGGCCTCGGCCGCGATCCGCTGGAACACTGGAGTGTTCAGCGGAGCACGAACCTCGACCTGCACCGGCAGCGCCGCCAAGGTTCGCAATCTTTGCGACCGCGTCCACCACCCCCCAAACCAACGCGCGCCGCGGACTGGGGAACGGCGTCACGAATCTCGGGATCAATCGATCACGGTCCGGCCAGAGCGACCCCAGGCGCGACCGGCACCCAGAATCAACGCAACGAGCCGTCAACCACGACTGCGCGAACACGGATTCCCCTCTCCCGCGACAAACGCTCCGCCTCCTGTTGCAGATCTTCCCGCGCTGTCTCTATCGACTGCCACTTCGGGCGATGGTGCGCCTGAAGTGATTCAGGTTGAGGAAGACTCATCCACACGACGACGTAGACCCCGTGACTGGCGCCGAGCTGGCCCATGTATCGATCCGCAAGCTGCTCCTGCATCCCCGTCTTCGCCTGATCGTTGGACGCCAGCTTGACCTCCACCGGCACGCGAATCGCGTCGCCCGAAACCGTGCCGCGCGGCCCGACCTGCGCCAGGATATCCACTTCCGATCCTGACTCGCCACCGGCATCATGTACAACGCTACGTCTGTGAATCTCCACTTCTCGATCTGCCGTGACCGCGTACTCCCGAAAATACGCCCGCACAGCGGCGCACAGCTTGCTCGATATGTGCTCCTCCGCTTTCGGCGTTGGCGTTTCACCCTTCGCGGTATTCCACAGGTCCTCGACGCTGTCTCCCGCATCTCCGTTCAATGCCGCCGCGTACTTCTCCAATGCGTACTCTATTCCATCCACAGCATCATCCTCCGAACGCACCAATC
This sequence comes from Vicinamibacterales bacterium, assembly GCA_965217045.1. GTDB lineage: Bacteria > Acidobacteriota > Vicinamibacteria > Vicinamibacterales > UBA8438 > JAAXGX01. The sequence continues at coordinate 929,133 of OZ244229.1, forward strand.
GGGCCGCATCGGCACGAAGAACGCCAGCAACCACGTTCACCGGAATCGTAGACCACCGCGAAAGCCGCAACGCTCGCTCGGCCTCGGATCTTGGCCGCCTCAGCCACGGATGGCGTCCGCCGAAGCGACTTTCGAGTTGTCGCAACGCCTCGACCGCCTCGGTATCCTCCAGACTAGCAAGGTAAGAAATCAACCGACTCCTCAACGTGCGTGCGGATTCATCCGCCGTGACCATGTGGACGCCCTCCAACTCCGGGTCGGCATCCGGCGGATACAATTCGATCAAGATCTCTGTCAGTTCGCCCAGTTGGCTGATTGAGGCCGAATCGAATACAGTCGATTCCCCGTCATGAGCGAATCTCTTCAAGACTTTGCGCGCTCGTGCTTTCCCCGAACGCAAGAACGTCTTCAACCCACATCAACTTTCTCCCGCTCGCATGCGCAATAGCGATACGGCAACCCGTTCAACCGCCGTCTCGCTCATCCCCTCCACTGAGCCGTTCACGATATCCAGACATACAGGAACCGAGACGTCGGGCGCCCGCGTCAATACGAATTCGCCCACGGCGCCCGCGTGGTCTTCGACAACCATGCCGGTCCGCATCGCGTCGCACAGGCTCTCGTCCATCTCTCGATTGGGTTGGGCCTGTAACAACCTCAACAGGCTCCGCAAGATGTCCCCATGCTCCGCGTCCTGTCCGGATGCAAGAGCGAGTACCTCCTGACACACCGAGGTCGGACTACCCCTATTGAGAAATCTCACAATCTGCTGTTTCGGTTCATTGGGCTCGTCAACCAGATCCGGCACCAGCTCACGAAGAATGTACCAACACCAGTCCCTCCACCACGACTCAGGGCGTGACTCCAACCAGCCCGGTTCGCACTCCAGGAGCAGCCACATTGCCCCGAGCACGTCCATGTGAAATGAATTGGGGGACACTTCCCTCGACGCCTCTGATGCAATGCCCTCGGCGGCCAAGTACGTCTTCGCAACTTCGACGATTCGTGCCCGTGTCTCCTCGTCCGCATCGCCCCAACCAGGTGTCCGGGCCAGAATCCGCTCGCCACCTCCATAGTGCGTGCTGGTCGGCTCCAGCGTGAGTTCTCTGCACAGTGTCTTGAAGTAACGAATGTCCTTCGTTTCAGCAAGGCCGAGAATATGCAAGACACGGTCCCGCGGTGGTGGATCGAGCAACGCTGCCTCCTCCAACGGTGGATTGCCGGCGACCGATTCCCAACGGTTACGAAGGTGCGTTGCCTCTTCTGAGGTTAGGTTCACAGATCTGTGGTTACCCAGAATCGATTTCACCGGTTCGTCATCGCATACGCGAAGCCACGCACTGAGGTGCTCCGGACTGTCCCACCAACGGAGTAGCCACGCCAGATGCAGGTAGTTGTGCCGGGCAGTCATTCTTCGCCGCCGGTCGCACGCTCTACCCAAAAGCCATAAGAAATCTCCGGCGTTCCGCAGTCCTGGTGTCACATGCTCCAACTCCAGGAGTTCGTTCCGGGTCTTGATTGCCCTCGCGAGCATGTCGATCAACCGCCGACGGGTGTTGCGGTTCCTCCGCAGCGGGGCGTTCTCTTCGAGTTCAGTCCTCGACCTGGGTTCGAGTCGATTCTCCGGTAACCAAGCAAGCGGGCTCCTGTGGTGCTTGGCCCAATGCCTCAGCACCGTTGTCAACTCTCGCGCAACTACGGGATCGTCGAGTTCCTGTAGGGCTGCCTGCGCGATCCGCATTCCGATGCGATGTAGTACATCGGTATCCCGTAGTTCCGATCCTTGCTTCCTCGCCCAACGCAACGCGGACGCCAGATGACCAACCGCGGCGAACTCCTCTTCATCCAGTTTCCGGAGGAAACTCGCGTACGCTCCATAGAGCGACGGCCGACGGCGCGCGGTCATTGCCGTCAGCAGGTCAGGCGTGGACAGTTGATCTGGCCAGATGCAGGTCAAGGCGACGCCCTTCAGCTCATCTGCGTCGTCTTCGAGCAAACCGGCAATCAGTGGCTTGAGACGTGCCCGCACAGTCGTGTCGCCGCACTCCCGGAGTGCATAGCCAGCGGCGACCCGCATTGGAAGCGGCACGGCCGGGTCAAGGGCGAGTTCGGCCAGCTCGTCGCTCAATGAGGAGAGCTTCCAGCCACGGGCCAAGTCGATGGCGCACTCGAGCACGTCGTCGCAACCATCCCCTCTGCCGGTGAGCAATGGGCGGAGGTCCCGGTCCGTATCGTCGTATCGAAGCCCCTTGAAATCGAGGACGCCCGGCCGCAACTGGGCGCCCGTCATCTCTCCCTGCCGAAATCGGTCCAGCAGCGCGAGAGTTGCTGTTCGTCGAAGGCTGGAATCTGCGACGTCAGACAGGCCGATTACCTCGGGGTCGCGAGTAGCGATCCAGTCTGCCACGTCGGCGTTGAACATGGCCGTGAATGCGGTGGTCTCTCGAAGGGGCCCGGCAACGCCATTGTGCCAGCCACCCGAACCCGCGAGGAGTGCCCTAGCCTGATGGCTCGGCAGCCGCGCAAGTCGGCGGCCGGCAAGGTATTCCGCGAACTGTCGGTGCCCGAAACGGAACGATGCGGGGGAAGTGGAGTCGGAGATTCCGGACAATCCTATGGCACGGAGCTCGTCGGGTGTGAAGTCTGGTAGGTCGAGAAGACTCAGTTGATTCGGCAGTGGCTCGTCACCGAGGTGCACGTTCTCCCGGCCTGAAAGGATCATGTAGCAGGCCAAACGCTCTGCGGATTCAAGCAACGCGCGCGGCGGGATCGGATTCTGGGTGTCGATGTCTCGGCGTTCCTGCGGGTCGGACGCGAGCAGTTCGAGTCCCTTGCCGAACAGGTCCTTGAGGGAGTTGGGTAGCCCATCGCTGGATTGATGCAATCGGATCAGCATTCGAAGTGAAAGGGGTCGTGCTGCGAGGTTTCGAGCGCCCGAAGTGTGAATCTGCTCTAGGAAAGTAACGGGATCGATCCCATGAGCCTCGGCTGCCGCCAGGATGTCTTCATCGCTGAGGGGATGGAGAAGCGATATGGCGAGCGATTGGTCCCCAGCGACCTGGCGGATGACCTGCGTCAGCGCGGACGGCCAGACGGCCGAGCGACAGGTGATTCTGAGCGACGCTCCCGTGTCTCGTAGCTCGCCAGTGATCCAATGTTGGATCGCAAGCCAGCACCGGCGCGCGGGAATCATCGCCTCGTCCAACGCATCCAGGTAAAAGGCGGTTCTCTCGCTGGCGTTCTTCGCCAGTCGTGCGAGGTGGTCAGCAAGTTGTGTGGACGTTTCGGCAAACTCCGCCAATCTGCACTCGTGCACGGACATGCCTGAAGCGCGCTCTTGATCGGCAAGTCGCGAAGCTTCCGTAGTCTTGCCGGCGCCCGCGGCCCCGAGCATGACGACTGCGCGAAAGTGACATAGCTCGACGGTGCGGACCCGTTCTATCTTGTCCTCGGTGGTGGCGGACCACACCCGTTCGATACTCCAGGTCGTCGATTCCACCGTCATGATCTGCTGTGGTTGTTCCCTGCCGTCCAACGCTCGAACACTCGTGATGCCGAACGATAATCCAGTTCAGCCGGACCGCCAAGCCGTTGCACGGGTTCACCCGCGCTTCGGCGATGATCGCCTCGGCCACGGAACGCGCCGGCGCCGCGTCGCCGTTGGATCCGGCCCTGACGCGCGAAACGGGGTGGCTACGCGTCGTGTCGGCTCCGCGGTCTGTTTGCCGCGCCTGTGCTTCCACAGGAATTCTGCCCGCAAGAGCCTCTTGCGAAACGCGTGATCGGCCGAGTTTTCCCTGCCGGAGGCGGCGGGGCGAGGGACGGTCAGCGGGCGGGATGCAGCGTTCGCAGGATGGCAGTGACCGCGCCCGGGAAGCCGGCGACACGGGGGTTCATGGAGCCTGCCTGCCGGTTATGAGGGCAAGCGCACGCGAAGAGAGGTGGCGCATGTCCTTCACGAGCCGTTCCAGTTTACGGTTGTTCTCGATCCACTCCCGGTAGAGGACGAGTTCGTCTTCGGTGAGCTTCAAGCCGACGGTCTTTCCGCGGGCCTTGCGCGTCCAGTAGTGGTAGGGGCCGTGACGGGCGTCCGGGTCGTCGTGGCAGCGACAGGTAGCCCTCCCACACGTTATCCGGCGGGTGTGAACGCCGCCCTGGCCTACGAACCCGAGCGTTTGCAGTTCCGCCTTGAGCGCGTCGTATTGCTCCTCATAGCAGCGTAACGCTGCGCTGTAGGCCATCGATTCGTTGTTTCACATCCTTGATGTTTGCTAATATACAGTAGTAGGCAGGAGTGGTCAATCAAACAAACCATGAACTGCCTGCGTGGTTCCTTCGCCCCCTATTGGCAGTCGATCCAGCGTGCGCTGTTCCCCCAGTTGGAGCCCGTGTTGGGTCCGCTGACCGGGAAACAGCAGCAGTTGGTGCAGACTCTCGAGGTCGTATTCGGTTAGCGGGTGATTCCTCAACAAACACGGGCTGAACTGGCTTAGCCCGGATTATGCGTGAAGGTGCGGTTGAGGGGGAGACACAGGAGCCTCCGTGTGGTACAAACGTAATGTACACAACGTTTTAGCCACAACGGAGATCCCTGCGTGAGGCCTCACACGATGCCACAGACTGTTCTGTTCCCGGATCTGTTCGACAAGCCCCTCGTCGCCACGTTCAACCAGGAACACGCGAGTTCCGACGGCGGCGCCGTCCTGCTCAAGGCGGCCGAGCGCGTGTACGGCTTGGTCAAGGCGTTCGCCCGGTGTCTGGCCGACAAGCGCGCCGCTGAGAAGATTCGGCACACGTTCGCGGATCTGATCGGCCAGCGGATCTTCGGCATCGCGTGCGGTCATCCCGATGGCAACGATGCCGACCACTTGGCCGACGACCCCATCCACAAGCTGCTGCTCGGGCGGGACCCGGTGTCCGGCGCGCCCTTGGCGTCGCAACCTACGATCTCGCGGTTCGAGAACGGCGCGAGCCGCACCGCGCTCTACCGGATGGGGCGCGAGTTGGCGGCGTGCGTCATCGAGCGGCATCGGCGCCGCCTGCACGGGCGGGCGCGGCTCGTCACCATCGATCTGGATCCGACCGACGACCTGACGCACGGCGCCCAGCAGCTCACGTTCTTCAACGGGCACTATGGCGGCTGGTGTTATCTGCCGCTGCTCGGGTTTCTGAGCTTCGACCGCGAGGCGGAGCAGTATCTGTGCGCGGCGGTGCTGCGGCCCGGCAACGCAGTGGCCGCCGACGGGACCCTCGGGCTGCTGTGTCGGCTGCTCCCGCTGCTGCGGGCGGCGTTTCCGCGGGCGCGGTTTCTCGTTCGGCTCGACGGGGGCTTTGCGACCCCGGAGGTCTTCGATTTCCTGGATGCGGAGCCCCGGCTCGACTACGTGGTGGCGATGGCGAAAAATGCGGTTTTGGAGCGGCATGCCGAATCCGCGATGCAGACGGCGCGCACGCAGAGCGAGGTCAGTGGCGAGACCGCACACGTCTATACCGACACCCGCTACGCCGCCCGCACCTGGGGCCATGAGCGCCGGGTGGTGATCAAAGCCGAAGTGGTCCACCTCGGCGAACGTGCGCCGCGGGACAACCCGCGCTTCGTGGTGACGAACCTGCGCCAGACGCCGCGTTTCATCTACGAGAAGGTCTACTGTGCGCGGGGGGACATCGAGAACCGGATCAAGGAGTTGCTCGACGGCCTGCAGATCGACCGCACGAGCTGCTGCCGCTTCTGGGCCAACCAACTGCGCGTCTTGCTGACGGCCGCAGCCTACGTGCTGATGCAGGAGCTGCGGCTGCGGGCTGCGGGCACCGCGTGCGCCCGCACCCAGGTGACGTGGCTACGCGACCGATTGCTGAAGCTCGGGGTCCAGGTCGTCCGCTCGGTCCGCCGGCTCGTTCTGCATCTGCCGCGGGCCACGCCGCAGCGCGAGGCATGGCAGCGCATCGCCCTCGCACTCGGCGCACGCGCCGGATAGCCCATCCGTCCCGCCGCACCAAGCTCCCTCGGGGACGATACGGACCGTCTCCAGGAGAAGCTGTCGACACTCGGGCTCACCGCGCCCGGCCATCGCCCCATGGCTCGCCCCGCAACCCCCTCGCAGCCCCCAAATGACGATGCCGAAACCCTGTTCGTCGTCCCGCCACGCTCGGTCGATCCCGAATATCGAGCTTCAGGAATAATGCGGGTTAGGAGGCTGCAGAGTCCCGAGCGGCGACGGGACTTGTCGGCTTGATCGACACTTGCGCTGGCGCGTAGCGGTAGCCGCCTGGATCGGTCGCGGTTGAAGCAGCGTTTCGGCGTTGCCAGTCCTCACCCACGGAGGGGCGTCGCGGTGTTACTGGTCTCAAGCGGGTGGCGGGGGGAGCCCGAAGTCGTCGGGGACGACGGGGTCGGTGGCGCGCAACATCGTGGCGATCAGCGGCGGCAGATCGAGATGGCGTTGGCGGGCGGTGCGCACGACGCTGGCGAGCACCTGCTGGGTGTCGGCGCCGTGGCGGGTGCGGTTGCCACCGCAGACTGTGAGCATGATCGTGCTGCTGCCCGGCCGGTTCTGACTCCGCCGCAGACCGACTTCGTGTCCTGGTAAGGATCTGTCGGCCCGGCCGGGCAGCACGCATCCAGATGTTGCCTGGCCGGGAGGGCAGTGACCGAATAGGGGCCTGGCTTGAAAGTCCCGTCACAGTCCTGTCCGCCCGCCCGACCAGACGGCGTCGCCAGCCCGAAAGGGGGCCAGCAACATGTCGAACAGCATCGCGCGTGACGATCCGTCGGTCAAGGTGATCGTCGGCGTCGACACCCACAAGCACGAGCATGTCGCGGTAGCGATCAATGACTTGGGCGCCCGGCTCGCGACGTTCCGGGTGCCGGCGAACGGGGCCGGCTATGCCGACCTGGTGGCGTGGGCACGCACGCTCGGTGACCTCGAAACCTTCGGGATTGAAGGTACCGGTTCCTACGGGGTCGGCCTCGCGCGCTCCGTGCGCCGACAGGGGCTCCACGTCGTCGAGGTCAACCGTTGCGACCGGCGCAAGCGGCGCAACAACGGCAAGAGTGACACGCTCGATGCCGAGGCTGCGGCGCGGTCGGTGCTCGCCGGTGTCGCGACCGCCATGCCGAAAGCTGCGGACGGCGCTGCAGAAATGGTCCGCCAGATCAAGATCGCCCGCGATACGGCCGTCAAGGCCCGCACTACCGCGATGACCACGCTCAAGACGCTGCTCGTCAACGCACCGAGTCGGGTCCGCGAAGCACTCGAGCCGCTCACCGACCAACGGCTCATCGACCGCTGCGCGACCCTCAGACCAGGAGACATCCTCGACCCGACTGCCTCGGTGAAGCATGCGCTACGGGCGCTCGCGGCCCGCTGGCGCACACTTTCGGCCGAGATCGACCGGCACGACGAGTTGCTCGACATCCTCACCAGGGCGGCAGCGCCGACCCTGCGTGAGGCGTTCGGGATTGGTCCCGACTCGGCGGCCGAGATGCTGATCGTTGCCGGCGACAACCCCACCCGGATCCGTTCCGAAGCCGCGTTCGCGAAACTATGTGGCGCCTGTCCGATTCCCGCCTCATCCGGGGTTACGAACCGGCATCGGCTCTTCCGCGGCGGCCACCGCCAAGCCAACGCGGCGCTCTACCGGATCGTGATCATCCGCATGCGCTGGCACCAGCCGACCCTCGACTACGTCCGACGACGCACCGCCGAGGGCTTGTCGAAGAAAGACATCATCCGCTGCCTGAAACGCTTCGTTGCCCGGGAAATCTACCACGCGCTGATCGAAGACCACCAACCCGGTGCGACCTGCGCCAAGGCTGCCTGACGTGGTCGCGCTCTTTGGTGTGTTCGGGGTCAATGCCTTTGGCTTGGCGACGACTATTTCGGCCGGTTCCGATCTGACCGTACGCTGGCCTTGCCGAACCGGGACTCCGACCCGATCCGGAGCGTGTCGTGCGCCGCCGGTCGCTGTCGCCGTCCGGTGCCGGACACCGGTCAGTGAACCCCAACGTCACTTCCCCCGGTCTACGACCGGGGGCCCGGGAGGGCGAGCCGCAGGCGAGTCGATGCCGTTCCCGCGTCAGCGGTCCGTCATCCGCCGCTGGGCGGGGGCCTGGACGATGTCGCGCCCCGCTGCGGCGGCCGCACGTAGAGAACCTCTCGGTCATCCGGCCAGTGTTTTCAGTGGCCGGACGAATCCGTCCGGCCACAACCAGCTCTGAAGCCGGCGCGAGCGCCGAGTCATCCGAAGGACCGTAGCGCAGCGGAGGAGGCGCGAAGCGCCTTGACTCGGCGGGAGCAGAGGCTACCTCTCCGCTGCCACGGACAACCTGTCTCTGGACGAAAGCCGGTGACGACGCGAGTTGGCATCGGCGATCCGGGTGCGCGACCCTCAACCCTCGTCCTCCCGCGGGAGATGCCCCGCCGTCATCCATGAGCTTTCTGTCCGCTCCACTTCAGATCCAACTCCGCTCGCGGCGGTGTTCACACCCTTTCTTGACATATAGGGGCGTCCTTACGGATAACGACGGCGGGACGGATGGCCTGTTCGGCGCGCCAGTTGGTGGCGTCGATCGACAGGTCCCACAAGAAGAGAAACACCGCAGCGAATTCGGTGGCCAGGTGCCGGGCAAAGCGCTCGGCGTCGTCCAGCGGTGGCGGTGCGTCAATCAGCCGACCGAGCCGGGCCACGAGTCGGCCGCGGACCGATGCCAGACCGTGCTCGCTCAGCTCGCGTTCCGTTGTTGCAGCGGTCACGCACGGCAAGGCCCGTCTGCAAGACCGCTTGCACCTGCCCGGCCCACAGACTGTGCGGATGATCTTCCTGCAGTTCCTTGCATCGTCGGAGCAGGTGATTCAGACAAGATTGGTGCAGCGCTTCGCGGTAGCAGCGATACGACACCCACCCGTCGCGCACGAGCACCCCGGCGAAGTCGGCCCCCAGAACCGTGGTGGCATCGTCGAACCCGCGGCCGGGGCAAATGGCGTAGACCGTCGTCTCCGGGGTGACGAAGGCCCACAGCCAGTGGCTGATGGCACCGACGCGCCACCCGGTTTCATCCGGTGTGACCGTGGGCGAGTTGCGGACCTGCTCGCACAGCGCCGTGTAGGTCGGCGCGGCGTCGCGGGCCGTGCGGTGCAGCAGGTGGGCGAGGCCGCCCGGTGTCACGTGTAAGCCGAACGTGGTCCGCAGCACATGGGCGACCTTCGCCAGCGGTACGCCCATCTCCGTGTGCAACTCGACGACCAGCGCGACGACGCCGGGGCCGAGCTGCGCGCCGGCCGCTCCCAGCGCATCCGAGGTCTGCAGCGCGTGGCGGCCCTGCACGCGCCGCCGACACTGTGAGCAGCGGCCCACTTCGATGTCGAAGCGGCGCACGACCGGGCGCACTTCGGGGATTTCTTCCTGATACTGCGACGCCACGTGGGTCACTTCGACCGACCCGCCGCAGTCGGGACACGCCGTCGGCACCGGCGCTTCCAGGGTCTGGTCAACCCGTGCCGGGCGCGGGCGGCACGCCTTCCGACCATACTGCGTACCAGCCCGTCGACCGGGACGCCGGCCGCGTCCTTGCGGTCGGTCCTTGGCGAAGGGGGCGGCTTGTCGGAACCCCGCCCGGCGCGCGGCGGCCAACTGCCCCCTCAGTTGCTCGATCTCCCGCTTCTGACGCTCGATCTGGCCTTGCAGGCCGTCGATCTGACGCTGCTGGCGACCGTTCTCGCGTTGCTGGTTCTTGGTGTCGCGCTCGCGCCGCGTCAACTCCGTGCGGAGCCGTTCGACCTCGGCCTGCAGGTTCTCGTGCGAATTGCGGTCCCCGACCTTCACGCCAAGGTTATGCCACAGTTCCGAAATTTGTACAAGTCAAAACTTTGACACCTGCCCCGGAACCCGCTAAATAAAGACTCGAGGTCATCCGTATCGAGCAGTGGATTCCCCGGTGCTTCCGGGCGCCGGGGCGTCCGCGCAAGGACCGCGCGGCACTGGCGCGAGCCTTCGTGGCCAAGGCGGTCTACGACATGCCGACGACGCGCGTGCTGCTGGACCGCTTGGTCACCGACGTGGCGCTGCGGCGGATCTGCGGCTGGGAGCGGAAGAGCGAGGTGCCGAGCGAGTCGGTCTTCTCACGCGCCTTCGCCGAGTTCTCCGACACACAGTTGCCCCAGCGCACGCATGCAGCGTTGATCCGCAACACCCACCACGACCGGTTGGTGGGTCACCTCTGCCGCGACTCGACGGCCATCGAGGCCCGCGAGAAGCCGGCCGCGAAGGAAAAGACGCCCCCGCTGCCCAAGCGCAAGCGGGGACGGCCGAACAAGGGTGAGGAACGGCCGAAGGTCCTCAAGCGCCTCGACCGGCAGGCGGCCATGACCTTGCCGGCGATGCTCGACGACCTGCCGACCGACTGTGACGTGGGCATGAAAAAGGACAGCAAGGGCTACAAGTCGACCTGGGTCGGCTACAAGCTGCACCTCGACGTGGTCGACGGCCAGATTCCGATCAGTTGCCTGCTGACGTCCGCCTCCCTGCACGACAGCCAAGCCGCCATTCCGCTGGCGACCTTGTCGGCCGAGCGAACGACCAATCTGTATGACCTGATGGACGCCGCCTACGACGCGGAACCGATCCGCCAGCACAGCCGCTCACTCGGCCACGTCCCGTTGATTGACACCAACCCCCGCCGCGACAAGGCGCTGGCGGAGGAATTGCGAACCGAAGCCCGGCGCCTGCAGCGTATCGCTTTCAGCTTCCCGAGCAGGCTCGCTACAACGAGCGTACGGCGGGTGAGCGCGTCAATGGCCGACTCAAGGACGAGTTCGGCGGTCGCCATGTCCGGGTCCGTGGCGCCTCGAAAGTGATGTGCCACTGCATGTTCGGCGTGCTCGCACTCACCGCCGACCAACTCGTGCGCCTCGTGACATAACCAGTGCACCGCCGGCAACGCCCCTCGGCGCCCGACGGGCGTCAGTCACCCACGGGTGTCCCAACGCGCGGTCGAGAACACGTCGAAACATCCGACTTCTACCTCCGGCGTGCCGCCGGTTCTCCCGACAAGATATCCAGTCGGCGATCCAGGGCAATCGTGTTCACCAAGAGAGCTGAGGACTGCGCCCAGCCCCAATCCCCTGGGAGTTTTGCAAGCGGCTCTATTGATGAACATTGATGAAAATGCATCACTGTCGCTCATTGAGCTCTCCCACCTGCGTCGAGACCAGCCGTATTCATCAAGTCAACGATTATTGATGAACATTGATGGAAAATGCAATACCTTGGCGGAGCATGTCGGCCGCGAAGCCGCCCAGTGCTGTATCGCGGTCCTGGTTGGCGTACTGCCGACCGTGGTCGGCTTCCGATCCGCGACCTGGCCCCATCGGATACACCGTGTCGTTGTAGCGCGCCTCGGACAGCATCAGGCTGGCCGCGGCGAGCGACGGGCGTCGCATGCCGGCGTTCCGATACAGGTCATCGATCATCTGGTCGAGCATGCGGGGATCGCGCTCGAGTTCATCCGCGTGCCGTCGCAGTTGATGTCCGTACAGATGCGCGTGTCGCACCAGGCGAGCAGCCGGTGTCTTGCGACGGTGGGCGTGGCAAGAACGGACGGGCGTACGGGCGGACATCACCCCCAATCCGCCCCCTGCCCTCCTACGACTACTTCTCCGGCCCGAACCGTGCGAGCAGGAGCCCGCGCAGCTCCAGCTCTGCGAGGCTATCGTTGCAGCCGTGCTGGTTCGCCTGAACGGGCTCAGAGGCGGCGCCCCAGGAAGTCCGCACGATGAGCGCGCCGTTCGTGACCTCTGCTGCGCCCCGTGACCGCGCACGCCAAGCCCACGCGCCGACTGCTCGTCGCCAGTCCGGCGTGAAGACGTAGAAGGCCGGGACGGCTCCGTTCAGGCGGGGCCGCAAGGCCCATAACTGCTCTCTGAGCGGAGGGACGGCCGGCGTGTGTCACCCGCCATGACCGAAGCGCAAGCGGAGGACGCGCGCAGCGCGTTGACACGCCGGTCGGCCCGCGCCTGCCCGCCGAATCAAGCGGCTCCAAGCCCACCCACACCTGTTTGAGGAGAGCCGACCGTAGGCACGGGGCACTGGTGACCAGAGACCGGAGCAAGCGAGCCTGCAGATCACCACAGGAATTCTGGCACAGTCAGAAAACACACAAATGCTGGCATGGGACAGAGTTCGTGTGTTTCCACAGAACGCGCGTCGGACGGTGGGTTTCGCGCGACGCCGCAATGGCGGCATGACGTCGACCAAGGCCTGCGGGGTGACGGGAAGACAGGTCGTCGTCGACGTGCGGCGGTCGCGCCGTCAGCGGCGCAGGAGCGATTCCAGCTCCTGGCCACCAGACCGACCGGCACGATGGACGACAAGCGCGACGAAGCCGGCCCGGCGGGGTAGCTTCGCCGGGACATCCGGGGGGGAGCCGGCGTTCGGGGTCGGGAGGCGGCTTTGGTGATGCGGCTGACCCGCGACGGGCGAGGCTACCGCGACACCTGCTGGCGACAAAACCGGGCGGGACTCAACGTGGGCGCGGCCGGAGTGCGAGTTCGTTGGGATGACGATGTTCCAGTCGGGCTTCGGCGAACAGGCGGACAGGCCGGTGCGCCATCAGCCGTCGGGGCGCGTGGCACGTCGAGCGGGCCGCTCGACGCCTTCCGCCAGCACCTGATCCCTGACCTCGCGCACCGAACCGGATGCCGCCACGACGCGTGTGCTGTAGACTCGCCATCGGCCGCCGCCGTCGAGCTTCGCGTATCCTCGCGCGACCCGAACCGCGCCGTCGAGCGACGGAAAGACCCCCCAGACCCATTGCCTCGGCCGGCCGTGCGCTCGCCAGCCAACCGCGTAGAGCGCGTTCATCATCATCTCGGCATTGTCTCTCACCGGGTCAGCTGTCACCGCCGAGAGCGTCGGCGACGAGGACTCGGATAGGTGAGTCGATACGTTCATCGTCGCCGCCGGAGGGCGTCGAGCTGCAGCGCCCCACCCCTTGGTCCGGCCGATTCTGTCTACGATCCTGTCGAGTGCGCTTGATCCTGCGACCAGCATCAGCCGTCCGACTCTCGCTTGGCAGGCCTCTGCATCAACCGATTCACGGCGCCGCCGCCGCTGCCGACGCTGGGCGCGTAGCGCGCGATCACACTGGCATCCTTCCACCCGCCGGCGAGTTGAACCTCGCGGGCACTCGCCCCGCGCGCGCTCAGCTCCATGGCGAGCCCGGCGCGCCCGCCGTGCGTGGTCCGGCGGCCTTCGAGCCCAGCCGCCGCGCAGGCGGCCGCGAACCGTCGGTTGATCTGGGTGATTCCGAGTCCGATCACCAACTCGGCCGTCGCGGGCGACAGCGCCGCGTGCAACCGGCGGACCGCCGCCGCGCAGCCGCCGACCAGGTGCCGGACGCTGGCCCACTCGCCCAGCGGGTTCGTCTTCGACCGGCGCACCGTGACGACGACCTCGTCGCTGGCGGACAGGTCAACGTCCGTCCAACAGAGCGCCGCCACCTCGCCGCAGCGCAAGGCGCCGTGGAACACGAGCGCGACGATCGCCCCGTCGACCAGGCCGCGGCGCCGTGCGGTCGCCTCATTCTCCACCCGGCTGCCGACGCGTCGCGGGCGGCAGCAGGTGGCCAGCACCGTGTCGCATTCCTCCGCGGTGAGGCCGCGCGTCTGGCCGCGGCCAGCCGACGCCGGGGCCCTTCGGCGGATTTCATCGAGCGCCTGCTGGGTCAATGCGCCGTCCGGCGCCAGCTCGCGCGCGCCGCGGGCGGCCCGGCGAACGGCCGAGACCACGAGCGCGGCGGTGGCCGGCGCGCGGCCAGCCCTGTGCAGGGTCCTCAGATACGCCGCCAGGTTCCGATCGTCGAGCGGCCGGCCGTCGAGCCAGCCGCCGAGCTTTTGAAGGGCGCCGCCGTAGGCGGCGCGCGTATGCGGGGAGGAGGCCTGCCCGATCAGTTTAGCGGCGGCCGCTGCGCCGGCGCCGAGCGCTGCCTCGAGACGGGTAGGTGGACTCACAGAAGAATTATTATCCACTTAACGGCGAACTGTGGTACGGTGGGATCGATGACTCAATGATCACCCGATGAAGAGTGTCGAGCCGCCGTTGCAGCGGCGGCCCGACGCGCCCAGCACTCGTGATGGAGGCACGAAATGCCAGACGCTACCCCAATCGTATCCCCGGCGGTACAACTACCGCCACCCCGCCCCGCAACGCGCCCGCGACGAGTGCCTGGAGCGCTCGGACCACCTCTGTCAAGGCTGCGGGCTGACAGACGCCGTCGAGGCGCATCACTACAGCTACCCGCCCGAAAAGGAGACGACAGCGAACCATCTGACGGGGTTCTGCAAGTACTGCCACGACCTCATCACCTGGTTCGTCTGGTTCCTGTCCTTCGGCGGCTCGCCCACGCTCTTGTTCGAGCTCCTGCCTGCTTTCCTGGCGAGGCTGCTCGAATGCCCCGGTCGAGACGACAACCGGCGCATCGGCCGGGCGCGCCGGGTCGGTAACGGCTGGGGCGCCGTGGTCAGCGGCATGTCGAGGCCTCGCATCGGCGAGGTGATCGCGATCCTGCTGCGCTGTTCCGGCGAGTGGCGCGACTTCGTCGTGACCGGCGTCGTCGATGGGCGGCCGGGCTCGTGGCAGGTGCGCACGCGCCCGCTGGGTCGCGGCGACGAGGTGCGGCCGATCTGCGTCGGTGTCCTCGCTCGGGCAGCCTGACCGGCGTCGCGACTGACCGCGAAGGGCCGAGTGGCCATTCTGTGGCCGCAGCCCTTTACGGTCGGTCGTGAGATCTACGACCAGGTCGACGGCGGTCCCGAACGTCTCCAGGCCAATCGTATGCAGTCGGTGGCGGTGGGCGCAGCTCCGACGGAGCCGTGTCCATCGCGAATCCAGATGCGGCGAGTGCGATCCAGAGGGCCGGCCGCTGCCGTTGACGAGAACCAGAGCAATGGACGTACGAGCGAGAGGAGAAGAAATGACGACCACCGACTCCACCCTGATGGCGGCTTCCGCCGCCACCATCCTGATCGTCGCCAGCTATTGGTGGCGCCGCGCTCCCGAGACAGCCCGAACCGTCGCCACGGAGCTGGGCTGGTACTTCGGCAGTTTTTGTGCCGCCATGTACGCATGGCTCGTGCTCACCCAGGGGCGCCCCTTCCGAGTGGCGGTGATCGTACTGTTCGCGCTGTGCGCCGTCTGGATCGGCGTCCTGTTGCCGATCGTTATGCGAAGGGCGACGGCCCGCGAGGAGGCCGCGGCGCAGCGCCGCGAGGATGAACCCGGGTGCTGAGCGAAACATGCACGCGTTGGCACCGCGCCCCCGGACCGCCGGGCATCAGCCGGCGCGCCGAGTTCGATGAGCCGCGAGGATGCGCCACCGGCGCTCGTCCGCATAGTGTCGGCAGCTCCACGACGGCGGCGTCCGCGGTCGACGGCCAGCAACGCCGCTCGCCGGGCGCGCGTCGCGCGTGGCGACAGGCCATCCAGACGGAGAGACCTTGCCATGGACGCCAAGGACATCGACCTGCAGCGCGTGCTGCACATCTATAAGGTCGAGACGCTCTACGCCGCCGTCGTCGAAGGCTACCTCGAGTGGCGCACCGCCCTGGTCGAGGCGGTCGTCCGGGCCGAATTGTCCGGCGCGGTCACCCTGCACCCCGACGGGCACGAGCTGTGCGTCCGCAGGCTGGCCAATCTGCTGCAGATGACGAGCTCGTACCGGGAGGGGCGCGAGTGGAGTTGCGAGTGCCACTACTGCCGCTTCCTGGCCGGCGTTCGCAACTACCTTGCCCATCACTGGGCCCGAGGTCATGCGGCCTTCGCGATATCGGCCGGCCGGTCGAACGCGGCCGCAATGGAGGTCCGGCAGGACAACGCCGCCGACGGCAGCGACCCGCGCAGCTACGCGCCGCAGGTCGACATCGACCTGGTCAGCAAGCGGCTCAAGGAACGGAGAAAGTTCGACGCGGCGGCCCGCGTGCTCGGCAACGGCGCCCGGCGGTTCAATCTGGCGCCCGCTGTCGAAGGCTGCCTGCGGTGCCTGACGGCGAGCCATGCTGACTGGCGCTCGGAGAATCCGCTGCCGGTGCCCGGCGACAAGGAGCACGGCTACCCGCGCGCCGATCTCCTCGAGATCGCCAAGTAGCGGCGGCAGGCCACGGCAGGGCGGGAGCCGGGCAGTCTCGGTCTGGTGGGCGGAACCCGGACGTGATGCGCGCCAAGGGGGCGGCTGTCCATCCGGGGTAATTCCGAATTCAAGGTGTCGCGCCGGCTGCCGCCACGGCGCGGCCGGCCATCGAGAAACGAGCTACAGAGGATCCGAACGATAAATGCGACGACAGATTCGGATAGTTCGATCGGGCAGCGCGGATGGCCGGCGCTGTCGAAGCGATTCCCCGCCACGTGCTGGCTCGCAAGATCTGCCGCCGACTCTCCGTGCCCGATTGTTGAGTCGGGAGGCCGTCCCGGAGGCCTCCGCTCAGAAGCGGAACTGCCGGGTGAGCTTCACCATGAAGGCGCGGTTCTCCAGCATCGGGAAGCCACGGTTCCTGAGGTTCGTGAAGGTGTCCCGCTGGTCGTTGTAGACGATGAACAGCTCGCTCCCCGGCTCGTACTCCCAGCGCAGGCGCACGTTCGTGCTGAGCACGTTGTTGGTCGAGTTGTACTGCAGCAACGCGCTGGCGAACATCCGGGGCGTGAAGGTGTAGGTGAGCCGCGTCGTGGCCACCCGGGCCGTGAAGCTCCCTTGCGGTAGCGTGATGCGATTCCACGAGATGCTGGGCTCCACTGCGAACTGCCGCGAGACCTCGATGAGGCCCTGCGAATAGCCGACCGCGGTGATGTCGCCGGCGAAGAACTCGCCGTGCTGGAACGAGAGGCTCCCCGCCACGCGACGGTGCGGTCCCATGCGATAGGACACCTGGAAGTCCGTGAACTCGTAGCCGCCGACGGGAATGGTGACGTCGTCTGTGATCGCGAAGGGCCGGGGGAGGAACTCGTAGTCCTGCTGGATGTCCGCGCTCAGGCTGTCGCTGTTCTCGAAGCTGGTCTGAAAGCGGCCCGACAGGATGCGGGTCTCGAGTTGCCCGGCGCCGTTCTCGATGTAGTCGACGCTCCCGCCCCAGGTGAACTGCCGCACCGCCTCGATACCTTCCGGCCTTGGGCTGAACTGCGCGTAGACGTAGCTGCGCCGGAAGTCCTCGCGACGCATGAAGCCGATCTCCGGGTTGAAGTTCCGGCCGACCTGCAGGTGATCCACGAGCAGCCCGTAGAGGTCGCCCTCGTAGGAGAATGCCGCCTGGTAGCTCTCGTTTTTTCCCTGCAGGCCGGGCGTGTTCGTGCGGGCGTAGTAGCCGTAGAAATTCACGTTGTCGTAGAACGAGAACGATCCGTCGAGTCCGTACGCCTGGTTCGCCCCGTCGCCCCGCAGTGAGACCGAGCGGTTGGTGAAGATGGCGCCGACGCGGCTCCGGCGGAGAATGTCGCGCTTGACGCGCAGCACGCTGAAGTTGGTCGCCAGTGCGTTGGCGGCCGGCGCGTCGTCGGTCTGGATGTTGATGGCCCCGACGCTGAAGTCGCCCACCTTGCCGGTCAGGCGTCCGCCGCCCACGATCGGCACCGTCCGCTCCTGGTCCAGGCCGATGCGCCGACTGAAGAAGAGGATGGGCGCGTCCCCGGGTGGGAATACGCCCGGCGGCGCATTGAGGATTCCCCGCGCGGATCCGCCGAAGTCGCCGAAGCCGCCCGCCCGCCCGAAGTCGAAGATGCCCTGGCTCTCCAGAAAGAACTCGCGCTTCTCCGGGAAGAACAGGCTGAACCGCGTCAGGTTGATCTGCTGCTCGTCTACCTCGACCTGCGCGAAGTCGGTGTTGTAGGTGAAGTCCGCCGTCAGGTTCTCGGTCAGGCCGTACTTGACGTCGACGCCGCCGCTCCCGTCGCCGTCGTTCGAGATCGGGGGCACGACGGTTCGGTCCGTGTTGAGCGAGCCGATCGCGTAGGGCTTGATCTCGAACGTGCGGCTGTCGGCCGGCACCTCCAGGCCCACCAGGGTGCCGGCGACCGACAGGCGGAACTGTCCCGGCCCGGCCGAGATCGGCACCGCGGTCAGATACGCCTCCTCGTAATTCGACCGGATGTCCCGGCCCAACTGGATGCCCCATACTTGGTCGGCTCCGGGCCGGAAGCGGAGCGACTGGAACGGAATCTCCATCTCGACCTGGGGCGCCCCCAGTTTTCTTGGACACGGATTAAGGGAGAATCCGATGTCACCAGGAGGTGGGGGTATGGTTCGGTCGAGGGGGGTGAAGGGAGCTGGGTCGGCGGCGACGAAGGGAGCCCGGAGGGCGACCGGAGTCGGCGCCGACGCGGCGGCGATGGGGTCGGGGGCCTTGGCGCCGGGACAACGGTGGAGCGCGAGCCGGAAACGGGATGTGGTGTTGCAGCTGCTGCGTGGCGAGCCGCTCGACACGGTTTCGCGTGAAGTCGGTGTGGAAGTCTATCGCCTGGAGAGGTGGAAGACCCGGGCGCTGGCCGGTCTCGAGCTGGGTCTGAAGGAGCAGGCCGGTGAGCCGCTGGCCGCCGAGCTGGACGCGGCCAAGCGGCACATCGGGGATCTGTCGATGGAGAACGAGCTGCTGCGGTCGCGTGCCCGCGCAGCGGAGCGCCGCCTCCCTTTGGCGACGCGGAGGTCGCGACGATGAGCCAAACGACCTCCGCGACGACGGGGCGGCGCTACGGTCTCGAGCGGGTGTGTCGACTGTGGGAGCAGTCGCGCTCGGCGTTCTACGCGCGGCGGGATCGCCTGCAGCGTTCAGCGTCGGCTGACAGTCCGTGCCGCCGCGGGCCAACGCCCGCGCTATCGGATGCGCAGTTGCTGGCGGCGATTCGCAACGACCTGGCCCGCTCCCCGTTCCAGGGCGAGGGCCATCGCAAGGTCCACGCGCGGCTGCGGATCCTCGACGGGGTGCGGGTCTCGCGGACGCGGGTGTTGCGCGTGATGCGCGCGCAGGGCCTGCTCTCGCCCCACCGCGGGCGGCAGGGTGAGCCGAAACCGCACGACGGCACGATTGTCACCTCGGCGCCCGACGTCATGTGGGGTACCGATGGCGCGCGGGTGTTGACCGTCGACGACGGCTGGGTCTGGACCTTCGCGGCCGTCGACCACTGGAATGCCGAGTGTGTGGGATGGCACGTGTGCAAGGTCGGCGACCGTTTCGCGGCCCTCGAGCCGGTCGCGCAAGGGCTCCGGCGCCGCTGCGGCTTGGTCGAGGCGGACGCGGCCCGCGGCCTGTCGCTCCGGATGGACCACGGCAGCCAGTATCTGTCCGACCACTTCCTCAACCAGGTCCGCTACTGGGGCATCCGCCCCAGCTTCGGCTTGCTCAAAGAGCCGGAGACCAACGGCGTCGTCGAACGCTGGAATCGCACGCTCAAGGAGCAGGCCGTCTACGGCCGGGTCTTTCAAAATCTCGCCGACGTGCGCGCCGCCGTCGCCGAGTTCGTCGAGCGCTACAACCGGTGCTGGCGCCTCGAGAAGCTGGCCTATCGCACGCCACTCGAGGCCCGCGAAGAGTACGAGCTACGCCAAGCCGCGTAGCCCAAACTTGTGTCCAAGAAACCGGGTGCGGTACATCTCCATCTCGACCGTCCAGCCGCCGTCGAAGCGGCCGGTGCGCACGTCCCAGACGGGGTTCCAGTCGGGATTCGGGTTGCCCTCGTCGGTGACCTGCTGATCGCTGAAGCCCCCGATGGGATTGACCCGGAAGGCGAAGCCGTTCCGGCGGTCGTAGAAGGTGTCGAACACGACGATGTAGCCGTCGTTGTCGATGAGCCGGAACGAGTCGCGCTGCATCTCGTTAGCGACCCAGTCCGCCTCAGGAACGGATTCGTAGACGAGGGCGCCCACGTAGATCGACTCGTCGTCGAAGAAGATCCAGTTGTCGGTTCTCTCCGTGGCCGGGGCCCCCTCGTCGGGGGACTGCTGGAGGAAGCCGCCGAACGGCTCGACGCGGGCGTAGATCGGGTCGTCGAGTACGCCGTCGAGATGGAGGGGTTCATCCAGCCGGATGGCGCGCACCGTTGCCCCGCCGCTGGCGTCGCGGGTGATGGTGGCCGGCGGTGCCGGGGCGGGCGGACCGTCGATCACGGGGCCGGCAGGTTGCAATCCCGCCGGCGGGGCCATGGCCTGCCGTTGCCCCGGGGGCTCCGGGGGCGCGGCCGCCAGCGGCGTCGTACCCGACACCGCCAAGGTGAACAACATGCACGCGCCAGCAAGCCGTGCGGTCGGCCTCGTGCGAGCCGCCTTTCCGTCGAGCTGATCCAACCACGTGCAAGGGAGTCTATTCATGATGGTCCTTGTGCCTCAGACGATGCCGAGCGTGCGGTCGATGTCAGCCGGGTAGGGGCCGGTGGTCGGGTCGCCCATGACGTAGACGCTACCGGTTCGGGTCAGCTCGGAGGCGAGCCTGAGGCGCTGCGCCACCGGAGAGGTTGGACAGCGACTGCCCGATGCGCAGATCCTGATGCGAAGAAGGGGGCGGGGCGGCGCGGGCGAGACCTGGTTGGCGGCAGGAAGCTGGCCGCGGCGCAGCTTGCGAATCAGGCCGTCGGAGCGCCGGTCCGCATCGTTGCCGCAGGGATGGCGACGGGCGATTGCGAGACCACGGCTCCGCAGTCCCGCCAGCTTAACCTTCGATGATAAACCACGCTGTGGCGGCGCCGACGCCCCCGAGCCGGGCGCGGCGGCTCGCGTGGCCGACGCCGTTCCCCACCGCAACTCGCACAGCAGCACGTCACCCGCGGCGGCGGCCGCGGGCGGTCCGGTTGGTAGACTGGGCAGGACGGGTCGCGGAGTTCGCAGAGCTGAGGCGCCGCCACGGTGAGGAGTTCGGTCACGCATTGGATCTGCAGAGGTACGTGTTCGAGATACGGGCGCCCTGGGAACACCTGGCCGGCACCTGCCTGAACACGGCACGTGCGTATAATCGCGCCAGTGACCGGGCGCAGTTCCCGGAGGAGGCATCATGCGCGCAACTCGATCTGCTACGTCCCGGACCTGCTTGGCGGTGTTGACGTGCGTGGCGCTCGTCGTCGCGGCCGAAGTCCCCGGCTGGGCGCAGGACGAGGACTTCGTCCCGGTCACCGACGCGATGCTGCAAGATCCCGATCCGGCGGACTGGCTGATGTGGCGCCGGACGCTCGACGGTTGGGGCTACAGCCCGCTGGATTCGATCACACAGGAGAACGTCAGCGATCTGCGCATGGTCTGGTCGCGCGCGTTGATGCCCGGCACGCAGGAGGGGACGCCGCTCGCCTACGGAGGCGTGCTCTACATGCCGAACCCGCGCGACATCATCCAGGCCATCGATGCGGTCACCGGCGATCTACTGTGGGAGTACCGTCGGGACCTCCCGGACGACCTCGACGACTACCTCTTCGCGGTCGCGACCAACCGCAACGTCGCCATCTACGGCAACCTGATCATCGACAACAGCGCCGACGACTACGTCTACGCGGTCGACGCGACGACGGGCGCGCCGGCGTGGGAGACGCAGATCCTCGACTACCGTACGCACCCGGCTAACCAGACTTCCGGCCCGATCGTCGCCAACGGCAGGGTGGTCTCGGGGCGCAGCTGCATGCCGCTGGGTGGTCCGGACGCCTGCGTCATCACCGCCCACGACGCGGCGACGGGGGCGGAGCTGTGGCGCCGGCGGACGATCCCCGGCCCCGGCGAGCCCGGCGACGAGACGTGGGGCGGCGTGCCGTTCGAGCAGCGCGCGCACGTCGGGGCGTGGATGGTGCCGAGCTACGATCCGGCGCTGGATCTCGTCTACATCGGAACGTCGGTCACGTCGCCCGCCCCGAAGTTCCTGCTCGGCGGCACCGACAACACGCACCTGTATCACAACTCGACCCTCGCGCTCGACGGCGCCACGGGTGAGATCCGCTGGTTCTACCAGCATCTGAACGACCACTGGGACCTCGATCACCCGTTCGAGCGCCTGCTGGTCGACACCGTCGTTGCGCCCGATCCCGATGCGGTGAGCTGGATCAATCCCCGGCTGCGCGCGGGGGAAGAGCGGAAGGTCGTCACGGGGATTCCCGGCAAGACCGGGGTGGTCTATACCCTCGACCGGGAGACCGGTGAGTTCCTGTGGGCCACGCCTACCGTCACCCAGAACGTCATCAGCGACATCGACGGCGCCACCGGCACGGTGACGGAGAACGCGGAGGTCGTCTTCACGGGGATCGGCCAGGAGATTCTCGCCTGCCCGACGTGGCTCGGCGGCAAGGACTGGGAGGCGGGCGCGTACAGTCCGCTGACCAACACGATGTACTTCCCGCTCCGCAATGCCTGCGCGCGGATGATGGCGACGCCGCCGCGGGAGGATGACCTCGGGGCTCGGTTGTACTCGCTGGCCGTGCGCAACCAGTTCGCGCCCGGCATCGACCAGCTCGGCACGGTGCGCGCGATCTCCGTGGAGACCGGGGAGACCGTTTGGCAGCACGACCAGCGGGCGATGACGATGTCCCTCGTCGCCACGGGCGGCGGCCTCGTCTTCGGGGGCGACGCGAACGGGCGCTTTCGGGCGTTCGACCACGAGACGGGGGAGGTCCTCTGGGAGATCAACCTCGGATCGCCGGTCACCGGGTTCCCGATCACGTATGCCGTCGACGGCCGGCAGTACGTGGCAGTAAGCACTGGCGTGGCCGGCACGTCGGGAGGCCTCTTGGTGCTGACCCCGGAGCTGCGTCCGAGCCTGGGGAACAATCTCTTCGTGTTTGCCCTGCCTGAGTAATCAACGGGTGTCAGATAAAATTAAGAGCAATGCAGGTGTGCACGTAAACTGTTGAGTAGTAGTAATTTACTGCTCACGATCCGACGCTGACCTCTCCGAGAAGCGCCGCGCCGAGGGCGTGCCCACCTTCGCCAAGGCCGCCGAGCGCGTCCTCGAACAGAAGCGCGGCGATGTTCGCCGACTGCTATGGAATACTATCCCGTTGGCGGCGGTCCACTACTCGGGTGACGATCCACAGGCCGCTACCCCAGGGGGAGCTCGGGCTGAGTGCCCGCCGACGGCGCACGAGCCGCGTTACGATTCGGCAGGTCGCAGTGGCCTGAGTCGACGACCTCGCTCTTCATGAAACCGGCAGCGCAGCACGAAGCAGGTTGGGCGGCAGTGTCGGCAAGGCCGGGCTTGCAGTAGCCGTCGAGCGCCACCGGCTGCGTGGAGGGGTGATGTTATCGGTTGGCACGGCGATACGATCCGCGGTCGCCACCGTGGTGCTGCTGCGGGAACGTTGGGAGAGCGGGGTGGCATACAACCCGCTGTCAGCCCGGATGGCCCGGGATCCCTATCCCGTCTATGCGGCCCTGCGCGCCCGGGCGCCGGTGCACCGCAGCCGGTTATTGAACGCCTGGGTGTTCACGCGCCACGCCGACGTGGACCGTATCCTGCGCGACCATCGGCACTTCGGCAATGACCCGCGCAAGGGCACGCTGTCGCCCAGGCAGCGGGCGATGCTGCCCCCGCCGCACGAATTTCACATGCTGCTTCTGGATCCGCCGGCGTGGGGCATTCCGAGCGCGTCCGGCAGCGTCCAATATGGCTGTTTTTCCTAGGGAATTATCGACTCGCGCTTCCGCGGGTGTCCGTGAACTACGCTGGCGTGCGCTCGATAGGCAGTACGGGAAACCACCTGAGATCAAGCGGAATGCCTCATCGCACGACTCGCCACGCAAGGCACGGACAATGCAGCCCACCTCGGAGGGGCACCGCGTCCAATGGCGGACACACCGGACCTGTCAGCGGAGACTCTGAGCGTCGCGGAGCTCAAGCAGATCTATGGTCGGCCGCCGACATCCTGCGCGGGTCGATCGACAGCCGCGACTACAAGACCTACATCTTCGGCCTGCTCTTCCTGAAGCGGCTGTCGGACCGGTTCGAGGAAGAACCAGAGAAGCTCGTCGCCGACGGCCTGTCCGAAGAGGTCGCGTGGAACGACCCGGACGAGCACCAGTTCTTCGTGCCCGGCCGGGCGCGGTGGGATGCAATCCAGAAGACGGCCACGAACATCGGGGAAGCGCTGAACAAGGCGTGCGCGGCGCTGGGGGAACAAAACCCCGCGCTGGAAGGCGTCCTCGCCGGCATCGATTACAACGACGAGCGCAGGCTCGGCGACGCGAAGAATCGCGACACCGTGCTTACCCGGCTGGTCCAGCATTTCTCCCAGGTTTCGCTTCGGAACGACCGCATGGCCGAGCCCGACCTGCTCGTCCCTGCCCTACGAGTACCTGATCGAGCAGTTCGCCGACGATGCCGGCAAGAAGGGCGGCGAGTTCTACACCCCGCGGATGGTCGTCAAGCTGATAAGTCGAGCTATTGGCGCCGACCGAGCGGCTGCGCATCTGCGACCGGACTGCCGGCTCCGGCGGCATGCTGATCGAGTGCGCTCACTACATCGAGCGGAAGAAGGGCAATCCGCGCAACCTGACGCTGCACGGCCAGGAGAAGAACCTCAGCACAGTGGGCCATCTGCAAGATGAACATGCTGCTCCACGGGCTGCCCGAGGCCTGCATCGAGAAGGGCGACACCATCCGCTACCCGAAGCTGGTCGATGAGGGCGAGCTGCTGCTCTACGATCGGGTGATCGCCAATCCGCCGTTCAGCCTCGACGGGTGGGGCCGCGACATGGCCGAAAGCGACGGATACGGGCGCTTCGCTTTGGCGTCGCGCCGAAGACCAAGAGCGACCTGGCGTTCGTCAAACACATGGTGGCGCTGCTGAACCCCGCCGGCCGGCTCGGCGTCGTGATGCCGCACGGCGTGCTGTTCCGTGGTAGCCCGGAGGGCAAGATCCGCCAGGGCCTGCTGCAAGAGGACCTCTTCGAGGCGGTCATCTGTCTCGCGCTGAACCTCTTCTACGGCACCGGCATCCCGGCCTCCATCTTGGTGCTGAACCGAAACAAGCCGGCCGCACGAAGAGGCAAGGTGCTGTCCATCAACGCGTCCACGGAGTTCGGGGAAGGTACCAACCAAAACCGTCTGCGCGAACAGGACGTCGAACACATCACCAAGGCGTTCCACGCCTTCGCCGATGTCGAGAAGTACGCGCGGGTCGTGCCGCTCGCCGAGATCGAGCAGAACGACCGGCACCTGAACATCAGCCGCTACGTGGACACCTCGGAGGAGGAAGAGCGCATGGACGTCGCGGAGGAGGTGCGGAAGCTCAGAGAGTTGGAGCCGGAGCGTGCGGTGGCTGAGCAGACGATGAATCGGTATTTGGCGGAGTTGGAGTATAGCAGTTAGCGGGCAGCGTTCGGCAAGTCCGGCGAATGCGGCGCGATCATCGGGGCTTTGGAATCCCCGGCAGGAGTAATAGCGATGCTGAAGCGTCTGAAGCTTGAGAATTTTAAGGCTTGGCGGGAAGCCGATCTGACGTTCGGCAAGCTGACCGGGTTCTTCGGAACCAACAGCGCCGGCAAGAGTAGCCTGCTTCATCTTCTCCTGCTGCTCAAGCAGACCAGGAACGCCACGGACCGAAGCATTGTCCTCGATTTTGGCGGCCCGGCGGGCTTGGTGAACCTAGGGACGTTTGCAGATGTGATCCACCGGCATGACGAGAATCAAGCAATGAGCTGGCTCGTTGAGTGGACGCTGCCCAAGACAATGAAGATCGAGGATCCGATAAGGCCATCGGCTGACTTGCTGTTTAAAGGTAACAGCCTTCAGACGCGCTGCGTCGAGCTGGCAACCGAAAGTGGGTGCCTGTGGCCGCGGGAGCTAGCGTACCGGTTCGACAATGTGGAATTCAAGCTGCACCCGAAGGCTAGGTCGATGCGGGGATTCGAGCTGGCAACCGACGCGCCGAACTTCTCGTTCATACGTAACCAGGGCCGCGCCTGGCCGCTTCCTCACCCGGTCAAGACGCACCTGTACCCCAGTCAGGCACGGAGCTATTTTCAGAACTCGGATTTCCTCGGTGCTTTCGAACTGGCATATGAGAATCTGATGGATTCGATTTACCATCTCGGACCTTTGCGAGAGTATCCGCGGCGGGAGTATCACTGGGCCGGATCGAGCCCGGCAGACGTCGGCCAGCGCGGCGAGCGCACGATGGACGCGATCCTCGCCGCCACCGTTCGCAAGGAAACAAGGAGTCTTGGATTCCGTAAGCGCCACAAATCATTCCAGGAGATGATTGCCCACTGGCTGTATGAACTGAGGCTGATTCACGATTTTAGTCTCGAAGAGATTGCTAAGGGAAGCAACCTGTACCGGGCATTGGTCAAGATGTCCCCGTCGAGTGTGCCGACGCCGCTGACCGACGTCGGATTCGGGGTATCTCAGATCCTGCCGGCGCTGGTCTTACTCTACTACGTCCCGGAGGGTTCGACGGTGCTGATGGAACAGCCGGAAATCCATCTCCATCCCGCCGTGCAGAGCGGTCTGGCAGACGTCATGCTGAACGTTGCGAAAGTGCGAAACGTGCAGATTGTCGTGGAGAGCCACAGCGAACACTTGATGCGACGCCTGCAACGCCGCGTGGCTGATCAGACGGCATCCTCCGAGGACGTGAAGCTGTACTTCGTTTCCTCTAATCGAGGCAGCGCGCAGGCTTCCGATTTGCTCCTGAATGTGTGGGGCGAGATCGAGAACTGGCCAGAGAAGTTCTTCGGCGACGAAATGGGTGAAATCGCGGCGATCTCCGAGGCTTCCTTGAGAAGAAGGATGGAGCAATCCGGATGACATTTGTCGTGGATACCAACGTAGCGATCGTCGCGAACGGGCGTGAAACGAAGGTCGACGCGCGATGCCAGTTGACCTGCGTGGAGAGATTGAAAGGCTTGACTTCACAGGAAGTCGTCGCGATCGACGATCGAGGATCTATTTTAGAGGAATACAAAAGACGCCTGAATTTCTCGGGACAGCCAGGCGTGGGCGACGCATTCCTAAAACACGTATTCAACTACCAGCATCAGGAAGATCGCGTGCGACGAGTCATGGTGAGGCCTTCCGAAAACGATCGACGAGGCTTCGAAGAACTGCCTGACAATGCGTTTGATCCCTCGGATCGAAAGTTCCTGGCGGTTGCAGTCGTCGCAAAGGCGGTCGTCCTGAATGCGACCGATAGCGATTGGGTCGAGCACAAGACGCTGATGGACAGTCTGGGAGTGGAAGTCACTCAACTCTGTCCGCGGTACGCCTCGAAAACGCGACGAGAACAGTGATCGTGGAGAATGGTTCCAACGCGCCGTTGAACTCCAAATACCCCAGCACACCGTACTGGCCTTGGTCACCAGCCATCGGTCGGGACGACGATGTCCACACGAACCCGGGTCGATTCGTGGGCGACACCGTCGTGGTGACGGAAAAGCTGGACGGAAGCAACACGCTCCTGCACGCCGGCCAGGTCTACGCGCGCGGCATGTCGGCCCCTTCCGACGGCAAGTGGATGGCGATGGTGAAGAAACACCACGCCTGGAAGGTGAGCGAGCCGGACGTCTACCTCTACGGCGAGGACATCTACGGGGTGCACAGCATCTCTTATGAACCCGTGGCGGAGCACGATACGTTCCATGCATTTGCGCTCCGAGACGGCGATGGCGTATTTGCTGCCTTTACCGGGGTCGAAGCGTACGCGAGGCAGCGAGAGATGTCGGTCGTGCCGGTCCTGTTCAGAGGCACCTTCCGGTCGGTTGCCGAGATACGCGCATTTATAACGCGCGCCCACGGCGAGCCTTCCGCGCTCGGTGGCGAGCGGGAGGGCGTCGTACTACGGGTGGCGCTAGGGTTCCCGGCGGCGGAGTTTCGGGACAATGTCTGCAAGAGCGTCCGCGTCGGCCACGTGCAGACCGATGAACACTGGACCAGGAGCTGGCGACCGTGCCGGATCGCACGGCGTGCCGGATGAGGCTGTCCGCGGGTCGCGTGTGACGATTCCAAAGGAGAGATGGAACCTCCGAGCGCTGAGAACGGGCGCGTGCCACCACTTGGCAATCAACTCGCATGGCGTCATGGGCGCATTCAGTCTAATCCCCTTGACCTGTGATTTCTTCAAAAAGTCGTTGGTCATCTGGGGCCACCGTGGACTTGAACGGTGCGCTGTCCGAACCGCTTCACCTTCGCGAGGATCTCGTCGGCTGTTTTCGTCCACTTGAAAGGCTTGCCCTCGTCATTGTGGGCGTCCACGTAGGCGGAGATGGCGTGGCGCAGCGCGTGCGTGCTGGAATGTGAGCCGCGCTTGAGGGCGTGTTCGGTGAGGAGGCCAAAGAACCGCTCGACGAGGTTGAGCCAGGCGGAGTAGGTTGGCGTAAAGTGGAACTGGAAGCGCCGGTGGCGGGCCACCCATCGTTTGACCAGCGGGGACTTATGCGCCGAGAGATTGTCGAGGATCTGAAGTTGCCCCGACTATGCGGAGCTACTCCCTGAACACAAAAGGCAACTTTCGGTTCGACCGTGTGATCGCCGGCTGGCGAAATCGGCCGGTACTTGATTTGCGTCTCAAGAGGTAATATGTGTATGCCGCATGGCGCGGGCCACCAAGGCCGAGAAGGCGCGGTTGCTCAACGCCGCGTACCGTCTGCTCGGACAGCGGATGGAACGCGCCGAGGCGGCCCGGCATCTCGGCGGCGAGTTCGCGTTGTCGCGCCGACAGGCCTACCGTTATCTCCAGGAGGCGGCCGGGCTGAGCGATCCTGTCCCGGCGGTCGAACCGACCGTCGCGATCACCTTCAAGCTTCCTGTCAGCACGGTACGGGCAATCCGCGCGTACGCCCGGCGCAGCGGACTCTCCCTCGGCCAAGTCGTCGCCCAAGCGGTGACGGCGTTGCTGGACACTATCCGTCAGCGACGTGGGTGAACGAGAACCCCGGAACACGCCGTGGCAGGTGCATCTGGGTTGCACGTTCGATCGACTTCTCGTCAGCAAGCTCGCCCACGCTTACGCGTTGCTGGTACCGGCGCGCACGCGCCCGGTTGCCACCCACGAAATGGAGCGTCCACATGCAGATGGCTGCGATTTACACGCGCGTGTCCTCCGAACGGCAGCGCGAAGCGCACACGATCGCGAGCCAGACCGCGGCGCTGATCGAGTGGGCGACGAAGCTCGATATCGAAGTACCTCGGGACTGGATCTTCGAGGACGACGGCTATAGCGGGGCGACGCTCGAACGGCCGGGATTGGAACGGGTGCGCGACTTGGCGGCGGCGGGCGACATCCAGGTCGTGCTCGTCCACAGTCCGGATCGGCTGAGCCGGAAGTACGCCTACCAGGTGCTGTTGATCGAGGAGTTCGGACGTCACGGCGTCGAGACGCGCTTCCTCAATGCCCCCTCGAGCGCCACCGCCGAGGATCAGCTGCTGGTGCAGTTTCAGGGCATGATCGCCGAGTACGAACGTGCCCAGATTCTCGAACGGTCGCGTCGGGGGAAGCGGCACCGCGCGCGAGTTGGTGAGATCAGCGTCATGAGCGGCGCCCCCTATGGATATCGTTATCTTCGGAAGCGTGACGGCGCGCCTGCGTCGTACACCGTCGACGAGGCCGAAGCGCGCGTCGTGCGCGACGTCTACGAGCACTACACCATCACGGGCTGGAGCATCGAGGCGATCTGCCGGTGGCTCAACGAGCAAGGCGTGGCCACGCGGAAAGCCGGAGCCCACTGGGGGCGCTCGACGGTGCGGCAGATGCTGCGCAACCCGGCCTATTGCAGGATGGCCTGTTTTGGGAAGACGCGGATCGAGCGCGTCACACGGACGCTCCGACGGCAGAAGCGCGTCACACGGACGCTACGGATGGGCGGGACCGTCGTGCGTCGCGACAGCGCTCCCTGCGAACGCCCGCGCGAGGACTGGATCGAAATCCGGGTGCCGGCGATCCTCGACGAGGCGACCTTCGCGCGGGCGCAGGAACTGCTGCATGAGAACAAGGTGCACGCCCGGCGCCGGACGATCGAGCCGAGCCTCATGCAAGGACTGGTGAGTTGCCGCAAGTGCGGCTACGCGTTCTCGCGCATCTCGACGCGGTCGAGCGCGCGCAGGATTCAGTACTATCGCTGTATCGGGTCCGACCGTTGGCGCCACCTCGGGGGTCCGCGGTGCGACACGCGTCCGGTTCGACAGGAGCTGCTGGACGAGGTGGTGTGGACCGAAGTGCTGCGGTTGCTTGAGGAGCCGGCCTTGATCCAACAGGAACTCGATCGCCGGCTGGACGCCGCCCAGGCCGCCGATCCCACGAGGACCCGCACGCAAGCGGTGGAGCGGGACCTCGCGCGCGTCGGGAAGACCATCGAGCGGTTGCTCACCGCCTACCAGGAGGAACTGGTATCGCTCGAGCAGCTGCCGTTGTTGCGTCAACGCGAGCAGGCGCTGCGACACGAGTTGAACGCGCTGGTGGAACAGACTCGCGACCGCGCCGCGCATCTGCGTCTCGCCGAAACCCTCTCGGCGTTCCTGACACGCTTGCGGTCGGCGGCCGAGACCCTCGACGTCCTGGAGCGGCAACGGATCGTGCGGCTCCTCGTCAAAGAGGTGCTCGTCAGCGACGACACGATCGTGATCCGCCACTGTATCCCCGTTTCCTCGGGACCGTCGCCAACGGCTTCCGGACCGAACGGCCACGCCGGCGCCCTCACCGACCGTCCAAGTTACCTTTTGCGTTCAGGGAGTAGCTCAGCATCGCCGGGGCAACCTCACTTTCAACGGTCGCACATGAGCGTCTCCGCGTTGTGATCGTTGTGGCAGCGGGGGCAGGTTCCCGGCATCAGGCGCGCTGTAGCTCGACCTGGATGACCAGGCCGCGTGTCCAGACGAGCGTTCCCTTGGCGGTGCTGGTCTCGACCAGGGCCTGATCCTCGACGCGGTCAACGATGCGGCAATCGAGCAGGCTCCATCCGTCGACGTCGAGCGGCGCATCGTCCATGAGCGGATCGAGCAGCCGCTCGATCGCGAGGGCCTTCGCGGGCGAGGGTCCGCAGGCGATGGCCTCGACGTGGTACGTGAACAGGTCGAACCGGGCGCGCGTCGTGGTCGGGGCCTGCGCGGCGCCGGCGCCGGCCGTGTACGTCTGGCGGTCGCTCATGCGGCGAATCAGCACCAGCGGGTCGGCGGGCTTCTCGCCGCCGTAGTTGGCGACGACGTGGAGGGCCGCGGCCGCGCGGTCGGTCGGGTCCAGGGCGTCGAGCAAGTCGCCTACTGCGGCCGGCGTCAGGTGTCCGGCCGTCTTGTCAGCTGCGCGCGGATCGCCGCGTCGAGCTCTCTCATGCCTGCAGCTCCGCGATGATGCGGAGCTCCCGGCGCTGTCCGTCCGGATCCTGCAGGCTCTCGATCCGGTAGATCGAGCCGTCGAAGCGGACGCGGTCCGTCTACGAGGTGTCCGATTCGCTCCGTGCCGGCAAGGAGGAAATGAGGCGCGGGACTGGAGACGGGCAGACCGTCGGCAGTACAATGGGAGCAACTGACGGCCAAAGGACGGACACTATGCAGAGACGGCTTCAATCTCGTACGGGCGTGCTGCTCGGCATCGTCGCGCTGGGCTTGGTTGTCTCCATCCTGTTCGCGCAGCCGCCGGCGGCGGCGGCACAGACCAACGCGGCCACAGGGCGCACCCGCCTGGATGCGTCGGATATGCGAGCTCTGCGACTGCGCTTCGAACCGGGCGCCCGGTCAAGCTGGCACAGTCACGCCGGCTGGCAGATCATCGCCGCCGAGGAAGGGCGCGGGCGGACGCAGGTGCGCGGCGGCGATATCATCGAGTTCGTGCCGGACGGAAGGCCGATCTACGCCGGCCCGGATGTCGTCCACTGGCACGGCGCAGCACCCGATGAGCACCTGGTCCAACTGACTTTCATCAGCGGCGAGGCGACCAGTTTCGGGCCGGTCAGCGAGGAAGACTACCTCGGAAGGTAGCCTGCACCCTCATTGGGGCAGCATTAGCTGTCGACCGCGCATAAGTTACTCATAATACGTGCTTTATAGACCTCTGCCTGACGGTGCGGTACACCAATCCGCCTCCAGAATTCCCACCACGTCCAGGGACACTAACCAAGTCATGCTGCACGCACCGGGAGATTAGAATTGAACCCGGGAGCAATGAAAGTCGTACACGGCATCGATTTTTCCGGAAACGCGAAGATGTGGAGGCCGGGCATCCGGCGCTCGAACGTCTGGGTTTCGACGGCGCAGGTACACGAGCAGACGATGGAGGTCGTGGCGCTACGGCCCATCCAGGACCTACCAGGGAGGTCACACAGCGGTTGGCGGCATTGCTCGCAAAGGGCGAATACTACGCGGCAGGGATTGACGCGCCCTTCGCTCTTCCCGCTCGTCACATGCCAGCGGGCGGGTTTCCGATGCTGCTGCAGGATGTCGCACAGTTCCCGATAGGCGATCGCGCGTTCGCCGAAGGGAAGAAACTGGTCGCCTTTGGAGAAGCGAACGCTGCTCTTGAAGAACCAAAGCCAATGCGCAAGACGGAGCAGTTCTGGAGAAGTAGAGGCGTCAATGTTCGGTCAACCCTGTGGGACGGTCCTCGCGGCGGCGCACCCTTTACGGTAGCCAACCTTACAGGCTCTCCTCAAATTGGTGTGGGTGGGTTTGGAGCCGTTCGGCTCCGTCGGCAGCAGCGGCCGATCACGGACGAGCGGCTCAGAACTGAGGTCGATCTGCAGCTGCGGCCGAGGGCCGGGCGGTGGTCGGCTGCGGTGTAGGGGCGAGGTAGCTGCTGGCCGACCGGCGTGTCAACGCGCTGCGCGCGTCCTCCGCGTGCGCTTCGGCCCTGGCGGGTGACACGCCGGCCGTCCCTCCGCTCAAAGAGCAGTTATGGGCCTTGCGGCCCGGCCTGGACGGCGGCGTCCAGGCCGTCGACGTCTTCACGCCGGATGCGCGAGGAACAGGCGGGCGCGTGGCCTTGGTATGCGTAGTCGCGAGGGCGCAGCAGAGGCCGCGAACACGGGGGTTCTTGGGGTTCGCGAGCCATCGACCGGCGGCCGTTCCCACCCACACGAGTTTGAGGAGACTCACCTTACACTCCTCGCCAAGGTCAGACGTCCAGTTTGGCCTTGGAGCCGCGCTGGTCCCGGTCTCCTCGTTGAGTCCTTCCCGGCGGGCCAGCTACGGCTCTGGAAGCTACCGTACAAGGGGTATGACGGGGCGGACGGCAGGGAAACACGAGCGATGAACGAACTCACTTTTGCCGGCTGGCTCGCTGAATTCACCGCAACTCGCGCCGACCGCCGCTCCACTGCGGGTCAGTCGGTGCTGATCGCGTCCGCCGCGATCGAGGAACGTCAGGTAGACACCGAGGGACGTGTCCGGCTATGTGATCTCCGCTTCAACAGCCGCGCGGGCCGGAAGCTTGCAAGCGGTGAACTCAAGAGACCCGAGGTCGCCCACGGCCGCGATCCACGCAATGAGCATCTGCGCGACGATGCGCGCCGCAAGGCTCTCGCCAGAGGGCTTCCCTATTACTTTACTTGCAACATGTCTCAAGTCATCCTCTACGAAGTGGCTGCGACCCCTCTCGACGAGGACCACGAAGTAGGGGCATTTCAATTGGCACCTCTGACGAAGTCCGCGCACGCCTCTAGCTACCGGACACAAATTCATGACCGCTGGGTCGAGTTCCTTGACGCGCTCGAAGGCAAGCTCCTCGTCGTCGCTGGCCACACGCGACCGGCGGTGACGTCATCCGACATCATTGAGATCCGAGATGCGATCTACGCCGTCGCGAGCGAAGCGCTTCCCTTCGTCGGGTGCATAGCGACCCCGTGCTCGTTGAGGACCTTCGTCAAGAGTCACTACATTCCTTCGATTTTCCCGCGGCGCTGGAAATTAGGCACCCTGCTCGCATGCAAGATGAGCTACTGCAGATGCTTCGGTTTGGTATTTTTGTAGTCACGCAAAAGCAATTCTGTACCGGGTACTTGAAGATTCTGGCCCGCGCAGAACCGAGCCGTTTCATCTCGACCGCCTAAAGGTATCCGGCGACTCTACCGATCCCGCTGCCATACACGTGGTTCTGGACCGTGCTTTTTCCCTCGCTGTTCGTCGCTCAGGGGACTATGAAACGGCCTTCTTGCCGCAACCGTTTGTAGATATGGTGTTTACTGAGCCCGAAGGGCAAGCAGAAGCTAGTGAATGCCGTGTGGGCGACGTGTGGCATCGCCTCCTTACTGCCGTTAAGGACGTCTCCTGGCTTAGCATTTCTCAGAATATTGTTGGCCTGTTGTACGAGGTAATCGTTGACGAACGGTTCCGGCACGATCTCGGCCAATTCTATACGCGAGAGGACGTGGTCGACGTGCTGACTACATTCGCCGTCCGTGCCCCTAGCGATGTTATTCTGGACCCCGCTGCCGGCGGCGGAAGCTTCTTGCGCTCTTCCTATCAGCGCAAGAGAGCGCTCGGTGACACACACAGCGCGGCGCTCGCAACGATTTGGGGTTGCGAAATTACGGGATTCGCTGCAGAACTCAGCACGGTGACGCTGGCAACGAGCGACACTCACGAACCCGCTGCGTACCCGCGGGTTGTAGCCGCGGACTTTTTCGATCTGACGCCGTCCGCAGTTACCGACCTGGAGATACCGGGCGAGGGTGGGCGGCTGACATTTCCCTCAGAGTTCGACGCGATCATCGGTAATCCACCGTACATTTCTTATAGACGACTAACCAATCACCATAGCATATTGACTGCGCTTGAACGAGCAAAGGACGACATCGCATTACCCAAGTTGTCACGCCCCGCTGCCCGCTTCATTTAGCGGGTCCGGGGCAGGTGTCAAAGTTTTGACTTGCAAATTTCGGAACTGTGGCATAACCTTGGCGTGAAGGTCGGGGACCAATTCGCACGAGAACCTGCAGGCCGAGGTCGAACGGCTCCGCACGGAGTTGACGCGGCGCGAGCGCGACACCAAGAACCAGCAACGCGAGAACGGTCGCCAGCAGCGTCAGATCGACGGCCTGCAAGGCCAGATCGAGCGTCAGAAGCGGGAGATCGAACAACTGAGGGGGCAGTTGGCCGCCGCGCGCCGGGCGGGGTTCCGACAAGCCGCCCCCTTCGCCAAGGACCGACCGCAAGGACGCGGCCGGCGTCCCGGTCGACGGGCTGGTACGCAGTATGGTCGGAAGGCGTGCCGCCCGCGCCCGGCACGGGTTGACCAGACCCTGGAAGCGCCGGTGCCGACGGCGTGTCCCGACTGCGGCGGGTCGGTCGAAGTGACCCACGTGGCGTCGCAGTATCAGGAAGAAATCCCCGAAGTGCGCCCGGTCGTGCGCCGCTTCGACATCGAAGTGGGCCGCTGCTCACAGTGTCGGCGGCGCGTGCAGGGCCGCCACGCGCTGCAGACCTCGGATGCGCTGGGAGCGGCCGGCGCGCAGCTCGGCCCCGGCGTCGTCGCGCTGGTCGTCGAGTTGCACACGGAGATGGGCGTACCGCTGGCGAAGGTCGCCCATGTGCTGCGGACCACGTTCGGCTTACACGTGACACCGGGCGGCCTCGCCCACCTGCTGCACCGCACGGCCCGCGACGCCGCGCCGACCTACACGGCGCTGTGCGAGCAGGTCCGCAACTCGCCCACGGTCACACCGGATGAAACCGGGTGGCGCGTCGGTGCCATCAGCCACTGGCTGTGGGCCTTCGTCACCCCGGAGACGACGGTCTACGCCATTTGCCCCGGCCGCGGGTTCGACGATGCCACCACGGTTCTGGGGGCCGACTTCGCCGGGGTGCTCGTGCGCGACGGGTGGGTGTCGTATCGCTGCTACCGAGCCGCGCTGCACCAATCCTGTCTGAATCACCTGCTCCGACGATGCAAGGAACTGCAGGAAGATCATCCGGACAGTCTCTGGGCCGGGCAGGTGCAAGCGGTCTTGCAGACGGGCCTTGCCGTGCGTGACCGCTGCACCGCCGGCGAGCTGAGCGAGCACGGTCTGGCATCGATCCGCGGCCGACTCGTAGCCCGGCTCGGTCGGCTCATTGACGCACCGCCACCGCTGGACGACGCCGAGCGCTTTGCCCGGCATCTGGCCACCGAATTCGCTGCCGTGTTTCTCTTCTTGTGGGACCTGTCGATCGACGCCACCAACTGGCGCGCCGAACAGGCCATCCGTCCCGCCGTCGTTATCCGAAAGGACGCCCCTATATGTCAAGAAAGGGTGTGAACACCGCCGCGAGCGGAGTTGGATCTGAAGTGGAGCGGACAGAAAGCTCATGGAAGACGGCGGGGCATCTCCCGCGGTAGGACGAGGTTGGGGACCCGGATCGCCGATGCCGACTCCCGTCGTCACCTGCTTTCGTCCAGAGACAGGTTGTCCGTGCAGCGGAGAGGTAGCCTCTGCTCCCGCCGAGTCAAGGCGCTTCGCGCCTCCTCCGCTGCGCTCCGGTCCTTCGGATGACTCGGCGCTCGGGCCGGCTTCAGAGCTGGTTGTGGCCGGACGGATTCGTCCGGCCACTGAAAACACTGGCCGGATGACCGAGAGGTTCTCTACGTGCGGCCGCAGCAGCGGGGCGCGACATCGTCCAGGCCCCCGCCCAGCGGCGGATGACGGACCGCTGACGCGGGAACGGCATCGACTCGCCTGCGGCTCGCCCTCCCGGGCCCCCGGTCGTAGACCGGGGGAAGTAACGTTGGGGTTCACTGACCGGTGTCCGGCGCCGGACGGTGACAGCGACTGGCGGCGTACGACACGCTCCGGATCGGGTCAGAGTCCCGGTTCGGCAAGGCCAGCGTACGGTCAGATCGGAACCGGCCGAAATAGTCGTCGCCAAGCCAAAGGCATTGACCCCGAACACACCAAAGAGCGCGACCACGTCAGGCAGCCTTGGCGCAGGTCGCACCAGGTTGGTGGTCTTCGATCAGCGCGTGGTAGATTTCCCGGGCAACGAAGCGTTTCAGGCAGCGGATGATGTCTTTCTTCGACAAGCCCTCGGCGGTGCGTCGTCGGACGTAGTCGAGGGTCGGCTGGTGCCAGCGCATGCGGATGATCACGATCCGGTAGAGCGCCGCGTTGGCTTGGCGGTGGCCGCCGCGGAAGAGCCGATGCCGGTTCGTGACCCCGATCGAGGCGGGAATCGGGCAGGCGCCGCACAGCTTCGCAAACGCGGCTTCGGAACGGATCCGGGTGGGGTTGTCGCCGGCAACGATCAGCATCTCGGCCGCCGAGTCGGGACCAATCCCGAACGCCTCACGCAGGGTCGGCGCTGCCGCCCTGGTGAGGATGTCGAGCAACTCGTCGTGCCGGTCGATCTCGGCCGAAAGTGTGCGCCAGCGGGTCGCGAGCGCCCGTAGGGCATGCTTCACCGAGGCAGTCGGGTCGACGATGTCTCCTGGTCTGAGGGTCGCGCAGCGGTCGATGAGCCGTTGGTCGGTGAGCGGCTCGAGTGCTTCGCGGACCCGACTCGGTGCGTTGACGAGCAGCGTCTTGAGCGTGGTCATCGCGGTAGTGCGGGCCTTGACGGCCGTATCGCGGGCGATCTTGATCTGGCGGACCATTTCTGCCGCGCCGTCCGCAGCTTTCGGCATGGCGGTCGCGACACCGGCGAGCACCGACCGCGCCGCAGCCTCGGCGTCGAGCGTGTCACTCTTGCCGTTGTTGCGCCGCTTGCGGCGGTCGCAACGGTTGACCTCGACGACGTGAAGCCCCTGTCGGCGCACGAAGCGCGCGAGGCCGACCCCGTAGGAACCGGTACCTTCAATCCCGAAGGCTTCGAGGTCACCGAGCGTGCGCGCCCAGGCCACCAGGTCGGCATAACCGGCCCCGTTCGCCGGCACCCGGAACGTCGCGAGCCCGGCGCCCAGGTCATTGATCGCTACCGCGACATGCTCGTGCTTG
This sequence comes from Vicinamibacterales bacterium, assembly GCA_965217045.1. GTDB lineage: Bacteria > Acidobacteriota > Vicinamibacteria > Vicinamibacterales > UBA8438 > JAAXGX01. The sequence goes on from OZ244229.1 coordinate 966,958, forward strand.
TGGGTGTCGACGCCGACGATCACCTTGACCGAGGGATCGTCACGCGCGATGCTGTTCGACATGTTGCTGGCCCCCTTTCGGGCTGGCGACGCCGTCTGGTCGGGCGGGCGGACAGGACTGTGACGGGACTTTCAAGCCAGGCCCCTATTCGGTCACTGCCCTCCCGGCCAGGCAACATCTGGATGCGTGCTGCCCAGCCGGGCCGACAGATCCTTGCCAGGACACGAAGTCGGTCTGCGGTGGAGTCAGAACCGGCCGGGCAGCAGCACGATCATGCTCACAGTCTGCGGTGGCAACCGCACCCGCCACGGCGCCGACACCCAGCAGGTGCTCGCCAGCGTCGTGCGCACCGCCCGCCAACGCGACCTCGATCTACCTCCGCTGATCGCCACGATGTTGCGCGCCACCGGTCCCGTCGTCCCCGACGCCTTCGGGCTCCCCCCGCCGCCCGCCTGAGGGTGGGCGAGCATCGCTCCCTCGCGAGACGTGAAGATCGGCAACCCCGAGACGGTCGCTTCAACTGCGACCGACCCAGGCAGGTATCGTCACGCGCAGGGGTGAAGCACCAATAGAACCGATGCAGCTCACAGCTCCGTTGCCGTTCGGAACTTCAAGAGTCCCCAACCCATTTCTGCTATTTATGCCCGTATTTGTTGAGGAATCACCCGCTAAACGAATACCCCAAGTTCTCTGGCAAGAGCGATGCCTATGTGTGGTTCATCGTCCATGCCACTCACTTCTTGCAGACTCGGGGGCGTCTAAGCTTCGTCGTTTCGTCGGCTTTACTGTTTTCGGATTACGGCATTCCTCTCATCCGATTCGTCGGTCGTCACTACCGCGTTCGCGCCGTAATAGATTCGATGGTAGAGCGATGGTTTCCGGATGCTGACACGAACGCGGTCCTCCTGATGCTCGAGCGGGAGTTGGACGACGCGAAGCGTAGTGCCAACCTAGTCCGATTCATTCGTTTGCGGCGTCCCCTCGCGCACCTACTACCGAGCCCGGCGGACACGTCTCGGCGGGCTCGCCTCGAGGAACTCCTGGACACCATGCTGGGCACGGGTCCAACCGAGGACGACCCTCGCATGCAAGTGACGCTGGTTGAGCAGGGGCTGGAGGGGGGGCTGACGTTGCAATCGACGGAAGACAAGGGCGTTGTCGTATTCGAGGAGGACTTCGAGTGAGTTTTGGCCGGAACCTGGAGCGTGTCGTCAGGGTAGGTGCCTACCCGCAAGGGAGAGTGACAGTACGATGGGGCCAGCTCATTCGCTCCAGTCCCAGTGTGTCAGAGAGTCTTCTACGAGGTGTGAACTGCGGGCGAATAGTCGAGCTCGATACGCTCGGGGTTCTTTACGGGGGCGTAGTAACGAGAGCCAACGCCTATTTTTTGGTTAGAGAAGTGCCCTTTGAGAAGATTCCAAAGCGTATGCGTGTCACTCCCGCCGATCTGCAGCACATCGCGGTGGTCACAGATGGGTTGCATCACGTCTCTAAGATCGAACGTCAGTTTCTCATGCCGGCTATTAAGAGCCCGGCGAGCCTAGCATCCGCTACCCATACACAGGAGACGGATCTGCGCCTCGTTGATGTGAATTGTAGCAAGGAAATGCTCAAGAAGGAACATCTGCATGGTGCACTTGCGTATCTGAAGCGTGGAGAAACCGTAGACTACAAGCTGTCTGATGATAATCTAAAGGGTGGCATTCCCGCTCGTCGTTCGCAGGTTAAGATTCGAAGACCCTATTGGTACAGCCTACAGGGCCGACGCTCCACGGACGTACGAATTGTGTTTCCGGAACACATCAACAGCCGGTACGTATTTACGCTCGTTCCAGCGGGACTCAAGGACGTTGTCATTGATAAACTCTATACCTTTGAGCCGCATGTTGGCGGAGATGTCGAGCTGATTCATGCATCGCTGAATAGTCTTCTGTCGTGGTACCAAGTCGAGTTGCGTGGACGGTCGCAGCTTGGCGAAGGTGTTCTGGAACTTAAGAAGCCCGACTTTGCCGGTGTTGCCGTGTTGAATCCTATACACATCTCAGAGCTGGAGAGGGCTCATCTTCTGGACGCCTTTAGGGAGCTGAGGAACGTCGGAGCGAATGCTAGTTTTGACGAACTTGGCTCTCCAGCGCGACACGCTTTCGATATCGCTTACCTGAAGGCCTGCGGCTTTGATTCGGCAAACGCGTCTCTGGAGCGTCTCGAACAAACGCTGCGAGCGCTAGCAGGTGAACGCACAGAGCGCCGACTGTCGGTGGTTGACGCCAAGGTGAGGCGTAGGAGGATGACCAACGTGGCGGCGGTGATAGATGCATATGCAGCGCGAGTGGTGGCTTCGATGGAGCTTTACCCGGACCCCCGGAAGTTTGTAGAGCCGCGAGCGGTGTCCCGGGTGGTACCGATTGGCGGCGTGGTGGATGGCCCGTTGAGGGTTGGTGCTGAGCTGTTCGATCAGGGAGAGGTATTCGCCGGCGATACGTGCGTAGCGAAAGCTAATGACATGCGCGAGGCGCTTTTCATCAAGGGCGTTCTACAGACGCAACCTGACCTTACACACGTTGAAGTGCCGACGTCACAGGTGCTCGTAGCAGCGATGGAGGAGTGGGCAGTTGAGCGCCGGAGGTGGCATGAACGATTTGAGCAGTTGAGCAAAGAGATTCTCAAGGGCTTGGATGATCGTCGAACGAAACGGATGGTTGAGGAACGGGCGCTGCGCTTGCTGCACGGGACGTAAGGACAGTGATCGATATAAGGTTGCCAAGTGCATCCAGGCGGAGCCCGTTTTCTGCGCCTTCGGGCGCTCGGCACACAGCAAGGTAATTTCCGTCAGTGTCCTAACTGCGATGGCGAAGGTGCCGGATGCAGGCTGACACCGAAACGGGTCGGGTACTCTGCAGGTCCATGGAGATGTGCCCGAAATCGTCTCGGGGACGGGCGCGGGCGTCGATTGCTGCGTCGGATCAGGTCGGCCGATGGGACTTCAGTACGTGGGTCCAAGCAGTGAAGCCATTTTGCGAAGCCACGCACGTGACTCAGGTTGCAGCCCCAGGTGACATCGCTCGGCGCCTCGAACTGTTTCCGCCATTCCAGGAACAACTCTGTGGTGAATGAATCGGCACCGAAGTCGTCGGCAAAGGCCTCGGTGGACGGGTCAAATCCGGCCATTGATTGACATAGGTAGGCCCTCGCGAGCTTTCCCTGTCACACCACCGGGCATACGGGTCACGTACCACGGCGGTTCGATTGAGTTATGCATGGGAAGACCCAGCCACTCTCGGGAGGCCGACCGAGTCGAAATAGCGATTGCGCAGGGCTTGCTGGACGGCCGGGTGGCTGGAAATCCGCGAGAACCCGGTCGGTGACCCGGCGGCGACTGCTGCGGGAAACTGGGAGACGCCTCGTCGCCGCAGTTCCCGGAAGCGGTGCCGCCCAGACTGCCACTGCCGCCAGAGGTACATCCGGAGCCTCCGGCGAATCCACGCGTCCAAGTGGGCGAGCACTCGGGGAGCGTCACAGAAGCCGAAGTAGCCGCGCCACCCAACGAGGTAGGGCGCGAGTTGTTCGACGAGCTGCGGCAAGCTCACGCCGAGCGTCCGGCGAGTCAGCTCCCGGACGCGCATCTTGAACCGGGCGAGCGCCTGCGGCGCAATCTGCCGCTGGCGACCGTCGTTCGAGATGCGGAAACCCAGGAACTTGCGCTCCTCGGGCCGAGCCACGGCACTCTTGGACACGTTGACCTTCAACCGCAGTCGAGTGGTCAGGAAGTGGCAGACGCTGCGCATGACGCGGTCGGCACTGGAGTAGGGAGTCGAGGCGTGGCGGCGTCGCCAGACCTGCCCGACGACAGGTCCCGGTCGCGCTGGATCATCACCTTGTGGTGGTCGATCCCGACAGGCGCCGTCGTCACCGCCCTGACGTCGCTCGGCATGGTCCTGCCGAGCATCTCCCTGATGCCGGCGCTACAGGCGTTCGAGGTGCAGCTTGCCGCTACCACCCGATCAGTTGGCGGGCCTCAGATACCTAACCTCCCTCTGACCGGTGAAGACTGCCCAAGTGCCGGCGAGCGGCACCTGGCCGACACCTGGCTTCGACCAATCGCAGACGCCTTCGGGGAAGGTCCTCCGCAGGGCACGGAGCTGCTCTGCGGACAGGATCATCGAATAGTCGTTCGGGTCGACCGGCTTCAGGGTGCACTTGAGGACGTCATTGGCCATCGGCGCCCCCGCCACGATGCGGGCGTCGGAGGCGATCGGGAACAACTCGGCGCAGCGATCCATGTCGGTGATCTTCGCGTCGGCCGCCGTGTAGCAGGCATCGACGAGGTCTGGGGGCCGGTGGGCCGCAACCTTCCTGGCTTGCGGCATGTCCGACGTGTCGGCAAGGATGTCGGTCAACCACTTATCGACCTGCGCAACCGCTCGGGGCGACACGACCCCAAGGATCGAATCGGGTCCGCGGTGGCCGACTTCATGGGTTACGAGCCTGACGTGGTTATCGGCGTTGCCGTTGGCTTCGAGCAGCCGGGCGCGCGCGACCAGGGTGTGGTAGCCGTCATGCACGTCGACGTTGGTCGGATCGCGCGGCGGACACGGTGCAACGCTACAGATACCGTCGGTGTACCCGCGGACGTCGAGGATCGGCAGGTTCCTCAAACCACCCTGACCGGTGTTGAGACGGCCGGTCTCGTAGGCGATCCGCACGGCGTCCGCGTCGGCGCGAGCACGCTCTCCAGGCACGATGACGCCGTTGAGGTCATGGCCGCCGATCCGAGCGTTCAGCTCCACGAACTGCTCGAACGAGATAATGCCGTCCGTGAACGCCCGTAGACCGTACTGGACGCCCACGTTGTCCCATGGACTGCGGGCGTGTCCGGTCTCGGGATCGAGGCCGTACACGGCGACCAGGTTGTCCTGATAGGTACAGCGCACATCCTTCCACATCTCGCGCTGGAGGGTCCTGGCCTCCGTGACCGACGAGTCGCAGTTGTCGGGTGACAGGTTCGGGAAGACCCTGGCGGGACCTGTGCAGAACCCGTATGTCAGCTTGCCGGAAACTTCGCGCTTCTGGATGTCGGTCCAGGACACGTCAGCGTTCTCGAAGTAGTTCACCAGCAGACTACAGTCATTCAGTGGTGTCTGAAAGGTCAACACGTCCGAATAGCTGCGCCACGGCAGAATGGCGTTGTAGAGCCCCGGATAGCCCTGGGCGATGAGATGTTGCGACATCGAGCCGCCCGAGGTTCCCATGCTCATGGTGTACTCCGGCGGGCCGAAGAGCTCGATGAACCGCTCCTTGATCTTTGCCGAGGTCTCCGCCTGGACCACGTGGTTCGTGGTGGTCGCGGTGACCATGAGCGAGCCGCCTGCCAGTGCGTAGCCGGCCCGGATCAGGGACTCATGGAGGTTGTTGTTCTCACCGCCCACGTACCCCCGTTCCGGATCGAGCGTGCCGATCGTGCGGCCCTGATGGAAACCGGCCCGCACGCCGCCCCGGTGAGACATGATCAGCTTGCCGTTCCAGCCGGTCTCATTGCTGACCGGCGTCGGGAGAGGCCCGGCGGCGGGATCGTGCAAGAGGCTGATGACGTACGCCGACCTGTTGATGACGCCTTTCTCGTACCAGTTGATGAGCGGCGCGGTCTTGCCGTCCATCGTCGTGGTCCGGTCGATGTCGGTCGGCCGCGCACCGTCGGGATCGAACGGCTTCCAGGTGCCGTCGGTACTCCGATAGTGGTAGCCGGTAATCGTCGAAGCCGCGCAGGACTCATCCGTCGCAGGCGCGAGCCCGTGGGCTTCGTTTTCGCAGACGAACGGCGTCTGCTGCGGGCCTGCGAACAGGGTGCCATTGATCGGATGGTTGGTAAGGGTGAGCGTCGCCTGACCACCGCCGGCCGACACAGCCAGCGCATTGTCTCCGTCGACCAGTCCGTCGACCAGGCCGATCCATCCTCCCCTGCCGTCGGCGACGAACGCACCCGAGACATCGCTGCCGTCGACCGTCACACGCGGCGCGGCGTTCGCTCCCGTGATCCTCACCAGGGCGTCACCGCCCGTCACCAATTCGGGAAACGACGACAGGACCTCGATGCTCACGACCTGGCCCCAAGCCTGAGCCACCGTGAGCACGCCGTAGAGGACGGCGAATGACGCCGCCAGGCGCATGCCTCTCCAGTTCATGGAACCCTCCCTTTCGACTAGAAGGAGCACCGCTGGCAGGCGCCTCTGAACCGGGATTTCCGACTTGCCTGCCCCGGATGGCTCGCTTATACACCGGAAGGCCACCGAGCGCACGAAATTCTTGTTCGCCGCAGCATCGTCCCGCTGCAGAGGCCGCCGGCCGAGAGCGGGCGGCCGTGCGAACCGTGCGAACCGCTGAATCCAGCAGCGTGAACCCCAAGCACGAGAGGAGGTATCGCGTCGGGAACCGGCCCGCGTACGAGCGCGGGCTGCGCGCCGCGCTCTCGCTGGCCTCCACTATGCCGGCGTAGCACCTGAGGAACTTCGAGGCGAGCCCACACGCCTTCTCGGTGTTGGCCGCGACCGCGTCGAGTTCGCCGGGCGGGAGCTGCTGACCGCGGAGGAGGTGGCGAACCTGAGGAAGCCCTTCAGTCCCTGGTGGGCTCGGAATGTGAGACTCCGACCTCATGCGGATGAATCTCTCGCGCCTCAGGCTCCTGGTCGCCTGCGCGGTCGTTGCCGTGGCCACCGCTTCGTGCGGCGGGGACAGCAACCCCACCGCTCCGTCACCGCCGCCGCAGATTCCGAGATGCGCACCGCGCCGCCTGGGGGGGCGAGTCGATCTGCGACGTGCTGCCCATCGCCCCGGCGACGTACCACGCGCACAAGGCCCGGCAGGCGGACCCGACGCGGCTGCCGGCGCGGGCGGTGCGCGATGGCCAGCTGAAGGTGGAGATTCGCCGTGTCTGGACGGATAACCGCCGGGTCTACGGTTCCCGCAAGGTGTGGCGGCAGTTGCGGCGGGAGGGGTTCGAGGTCGCGCGATGCACCGTCGAGCGGTTGATGCGCGAGCTGAACCTGCAGGGTGCAGTCCGTGGCCGCCGACTGACGACGACGGTCCCGGATGACGCAGCCGACCGACCGCAGGACCTGGTCGAACGCAACTTCACGGCCACCCGCCCCAACCAGCTCTGGCTGGCCGACCTGACCTACGTGGCGACGTGGCGCGGTTTCGTGTACGTGGCCTTCGTCGTCGACGCCTTCGCGAGGCGCATCGTCGGATGGCGGGTCACACAGACGCTTCGCACCGACCTGGTGCTCGATGCGTTGGAACAGGCGCTCTACGACCGACCGCTGGGCTCGGCGCCGGCGCTGGTGCATCACAGCGACCGCGGGGTGCAGTACGTTTCGATCCGCTACACCGAACGCTTGGCGGAGGCCGGGATCGAGCCCTCTGTCGCATCAACCGTCGTGGACGGTCGCCGACCGCGCAGCCGCGGCGACTCTGACAACGCCCTGGCCGAGTCGGTCATCGGTCTCTACAAGACCGAGGTCATCAACCGTCGTGGACCCTGGCGCACGGTCGAAGCGGTCGAACTGGCCACGCTCGACTGGGTCGATTGGTTCAATAACAGCAGGCTCCTCGCCCCGATTGGCTATCTCCCGCCGGTCGAGTGCGAAGAGCAGCACTATCGCCGTCCGGACGCTCCAGCGTCGTCAGTCGCATGACAGCGTGTCCCCGCCGGAGGTGGAGCAGCGATCCGAGCTGTCGGCTCTCTCGCCAACACGACCCCATTGAAGTTGTCGGATGACTACAAGCGGTACACTGATCGCGTCAAGGCGTTGACGGCGGTCGGCCGCTCCGGTTGGAGCGCGGCCTCACGCCTTCGGTGGACTGCCGGGAGTTGGATGAATGGAAGCTGTTCCGGGAGCCATAGGGCTCCCATCGGCCACGGCCGTACCGCGTGGGCTCGGGACGGGGCAAATTGAAGGCTTCACCGGGTATGCGGCACGGATGAGCGCCCGGATCGCTGTTCCAGCGTCCGTGTTCGTTCGCCGGACGTTCGCGGACGCCGGGGACGCACTCGGCGCGCAAGCTCCGCGCGCCGTTGCATCGTCCGCCCGTCGTCTCAATGTTGGTGCGCTTGGATCGGATGTCGCCACCGCCCTGCGCCGGATGACCGGTCATCCCGATCTGCGTCGCCCGTCGCGCTTCGCCTTCCTGGAGCTGTTCGGCGTGGGCGAGCGTGGCGTTCTCCCTCTCCGCCGACGTTGGCGTCCCACCTGCTGGCCGCAAGACGGTGCGGAGCCGTACGAGCGCAGGGTAGTGAAGCCATTGAACTGTCCGGTCGCAACGAGAGCGAGAGCTTGCGTCAAGCGTACGAGGACGGGAGCAGGACTGGAGCGAAACACTGGTTCCTGCCATCTGTCAGCCAGGGTCAAAGAACCCGGTAGAGTGAAGCGTGTGTCTTCCGGAAAGGATAAGAGACGAATGGCGAATCAGAAGCGCACGGTGTCGTTGGCGGTCTTGCTGATGGTGGTGTCTCTCGGTCAGTTCCAGTCTCTCGAAGCACAGTCACGCACCCCGGACGAGTTCGTCCCCGTGACCGATGCGATGCTGAGGGATCCCGACCCTGAGGACTGGCTCCTGGTCCATCGGACCTACGACCATCACGCTTTCAGCCCGCTCGACGAGATCAACCGGAACAACGTGGGTGATCTGAAGCTGGCCTGGATGCGCGCGATGGACGAGGGCCCGATGCAGTTGAGGCCGCTCGTCTACGACGGTGTGATGTATGTCGCGCACCCGGGCGGCGATCACCTGCAGGCGTTGGACGCCACGACCGGAGACCTGATCTGGGACTACGAGAGGGAGTTGCCCGCCGATATCCGCGAGTACGCCACCCTGGGCGATCGGACCCGCAGCCTGGCGATCTACGGCCACAACATCCTCCATCTGACCGGCGATTCCCACCTGGTCGCTGTGGATGCGCGTACGGGTGCGCTGAACTGGGAGAGCCAGCTGTCTGACTACCACGACCGTGTGACGCACTCCTCAGGGGCCATGATCGTCGATGGACAGGTCCTGACCGGACGCGCGTGCAGCAGCGCCGGCGGGGCGCGATGCTTCATCTCGGGATACAGCGCCGACAACGGCCAGGAGGAGTGGCGCTTCTACACGGCGGCCGGAGCCGACGATCCCGGCGGGTCGACGTGGGGCAACGTTCCGACCGCGCGGCGAACGCACGTCTCTCCGTGGGGGGTTCCGGGCAGCTACGATCCCGAGCTGGGTCTCACCTACTGGGGCATTGCGGTGCCGTCACCCTTCCCGAGGATCGTGCGTCGCGGCACATGGGACGTCGGCGACCGCACCCCGTGCGAGCTCTATTCCAATTCGACGGTCGCCCTGGCCGTAGGCACTGGGGCCATGGACTGGTACTACCAGCACCTGCCGTGTGACGACTGGGACCACGATTTCGTGCAGGAGCGGACGCTGATCGACATCGTCGTAAACCCCGACCCCGACGCTGTCAGGTGGATCAGTCCCGCGGTGGCTGGGGCACCACAGGAGCGCAAGGTCGTCGTGACGATGGGAGAGCCCGGTGGACTGTTCGTCAACGACCGCCAGACAGGCGAGTTCCTCTGGGCCGACCCGATTCCGTTCACCTCGACCGAGCGGTTCGTCATCAGCGACATCGATGTCGAAACCGGCCAAGTCTATATCAACATGGACCTCGTGGCCAAGGAGATCGGCGAGCAGTACATCATCTGCGGACACAACGTGAAGGGGTATTGGTCCTGGTCCTACAGCCCAGAGACCCAGCTGCTCTACATCCCGTTCAATCGGTCCTGCTTGAACCAGACGGCCAACGACCGCTCCGCCAACGGCACGGGCCCGCGGTTCACGATCCCTGAGCCCGGGTTGGAGGAAGAGGGCGACCTCACCGAGCTACGTGCGATCGATATCTCGACGGGACGCGAGGTCTGGCGCTTCAGTCAGCGGGCACCGAATGCCGGTTCGGTCCTGGCGACCGGCGGCAACGTGGTCTTTCATGGCGATCTCAACCGTCGCTTCCGCGCGTTTGATGCCGAGACGGGCGAGGTCCTGTGGGAGACGATCCTTGGCAGCCAGATCACGGGGTTTCCCGTCACCTACACTGCCGGCGGACGCCAATACCTCACGGTGCCGGTCGGCGGTGGCGGATACTTCCGCCTTAACAACTACGCGGCCGAGCTTGAGGCGCCAATCGGGAGCAACATGCTCGTGACGTTCATGCTCCCAGACTGAGGCGGGTGCCTGGCGGCACTGCCGCCAGGCCCAACCCCGCTCGCCCGCGGGAGATCCAGCCGCTGTCGCCTGAACAGGCAAGGACGCTGCTCGGAGCCGTGAGCGGTCATCGCCTCGAAGCATTGATCTCTGTAGGGCTCGCCCTCGGACTTCGTCTCGGCGAAGCCTTGGGGTTGCGGTGGAAGGATGTGGACTCGGACAAGCGCGACGGGGCCGGCCGCGGCGCACCGGGCGGCCGGAGCCGCACGTGCTCCTGGTGGACGACGACCCGCAGGCGCTGCGCTACATGCCGAGCATTCTCAAGGACGCGGGCTACGTCCCGCTCGTGACCGGGGACTGCCGGGGCCCGACGGCATCGAGGTGCTGGAACGCCTCCCCGCGCTGGCCGATCGGCCGGTCATCCTCCTGTTCGGATACGGCCGGGACGAGACCATGGCCCGGGCCCTGGAGGCCGGTGCGGCCGATTACATCGACTGCATAGAGGTGTCATACTCGAAAGCAGAATCCGGCGACCGGTTCGGCTGGCAGTTTCGGCTGGCAGTCACTGGAGCGCCACCATAAATCGCTGACGGACAGCAGTTTAGCGACACCCGCCGGCGACCGTGCGCGGGGATGAACCCGGGCGGTTCGAGCTGGTGCTGTCACGCAATGGGTATTCCCCGCGGACGCGGGGAGGAAGCGTCTCGCACGACGCGCGAGACGCTGGTAGCATCGGAACCCGGCAACGGGGCGGCGTCGCCCCACCGAGAGGCGGCGGACGCAAACCGGGAATCGGAGCGGAAGCACGGAGGCGCGGAGAGATGACCAGCCAGGCAAGCGCGGGCCAGCTCTGTGGGCCAGCGGACCGAGCTCGGGAAGCGCCGCCGGCGGCTGGACGACGCGGCAGGAAGGACGCGCGAGCGCGCACAGCCGCACGAGCGCCGCACGACGGCTGACAAGGGGTACCCAGCGCAGGAGAAAGCCCATGGCCACGACCGAGCACGCCGTCAAGCTGACGTACGAGGACTACTGCCGGGCACCGGACGACAAGCGCTACGAACTGCTGAACGGCGAGTTGATGATGGTTCCCGCACCGAACACGAAGCACCAGGAGATACTGGGCAGGCTGCACGTCGAACTGCACCGGTTCGTCCAGGAACACGAACTCGGAAAGGTGTACGTCGCGCCTCTCGACGTCGTTCTGTCGGACACCGACGTCGTGCAGCCCGACGTGCTGTTCATCTCGCGAACGCGCGAGGACAGGATCACCGACGCGAACGTGCGGGGAGCACCCGACCTCGTGATCGAAATCCTCTCGCCGTCGACCGCCGACCGGGACCTCGAGGACAAGCACGAGCTGTACGGCAGGCACGGGGTGCTCGAGTACTGGATTATCGATCCTGTAGCCGAGACCGTCGCCGTCCATCGGCAACGGGACGGGAAGCTCGAACGCAGCGGCCTGTTCGGCCGGGGCGAGAGCGTGGCAACGGCCGTGCTCGAGGGACTGGCGCTTGAGCTCGACGACATCCTGGCGAGATGAGCAAGCCGGCAGCCAGCCGGTGACGGCCTCGGGAACGGCCGCCTGCACGGACCGATGACGACACTGAACACGATCCTGAAACGCCGAAGCGGGGGACGGCTGAGTGGTCGGCGCTGGAGATCGATGCTCGCCGACGTCCGAATTGCGACATGCCATGTGCACGCTGAGGACGCAGAGGTCCACCTCTTGCGGGCGATCCGGGCAGCGGGGGCCGACGGCAACGACGTAGCGTTAGCCCACGTTTAACAAGATGAGCCGCTTGCAAAACTCCCGGGGGATTGGGACTGGGCGCAGTCCTCAGCTCTCTTGGTGAACACGATTGCCCTGGATCGCGGACTGGATATCTTGTCGGGATAACCGGCGGCACGCCAGAGGTAGAAGTCGGATGTTTCGACGTGTTCTCGACCGCGCGTTGGGACACCCGTGGGTGACTGACGCCCGTCGGGCGCCGAGGGGCGTTGCCGGCGGTGCACTGGTTATGTCACGAGGCGCACGAGCTGGTCGGCGGTGAGTGCGAGCACGCCGAACATGCAGTGGCACATCACTTTCGAGGCGCCCCGGACCCGGACATGGCGACCGCCGAACTCGTCCTTGAGTCGGCCATTGACGCGCTCACCCGCCGTACGCTCGTTGTAGCGAGCCTGCTCGGGAAGCTGAAAGCCGATACGCTGCAGGCGCCGGGCTTCGGTTCGCAATTCCTCCGCCAGCGCCTTGTCGCGGCGGGGGTTGGTGTCAATCAACGGGACGTGGCCGAGTGAGCGGCTGTGCTGGCGGATCGGTTCCGCGTCGTAGGCGGCGTCCATCAGGTCATACAGATTGGTCGTTCGCTCGGCCGACAAGGTCGCGGAATGCAGGCGCCGGGCTTCGGTTCGCAATTCCTCCGCCAGCGCCTTGTCGCGGCGGGGGTTGGTGTCAATCAACGGGACGTGGCCGAGTGAGCGGCTGTGCTGGCGGATCGGTTCCGCGTCAGCAGGAATGGCGGCTTGGCTGTCGTGCAGGGAGGCGGACGTCAGCAGGCAACTGATCGGAATCTGGCCGTCGGCCACGTCGAGGTGCAGCTTGTAGCCGACCCAGGTCGACTTGTAGCCCTTGCTGTCCTTTTTCATGCCCACGTCACAGTCGGTCGGCAGGTCGTCGAGCATCGCCGGCAAGGTCATGGCCGCCTGCCGGTCGAGGCGCTTGAGGACCTTCGGCCGTTCCTCACCCTTGTTCGGCCGTCCCCGCGTGCGCTTGGGCAGCGGGGGCGTCTTTTCCTTCGCGGCCGGCTTCTCGCGGGCCTCGATGGCCGTCGAGTCGCGGCAGAGGTGACCCACCAACCGGTCGTGGTGGGTGTTGCGGATCAACGCTGCATGCGTGCGCTGGGGCAACTGTGTGTCGGAGAACTCGGCGAAGGCGCGTGAGAAGACCGACTCGCTCGGCACCTCGCTCTTCCGCTCCCAGCCGCAGATCCGCCGCAGCGCCACGTCGGTGACCAAGCGGTCCAGCAGCACGCGCGTCGTCGGCATGCCGTAGACCGCCTTGGCCACGAAGGCTCGCGCCAGTGCCGCGCGGTCCTTGCGCGGACGCCCCGGCACCCGGAAGCACCGGGGAATCCACTGCTCGATACGGATGACCTCGAGAGTCTGCACCAACTGCTGCTGTTTCCCGGTCAGCGGACCCAACACGGGCTCCAACTGGGGGAACAGCGCGCGCTGGATCGACTGCCAATAGGGGGCGAAGGAACCACGCAGGCAGTTCATGGTTTGTTTGATTGACCGCTCCTGCCTACTACTGTATATTAGCAGACGCCAAGGATGTGAAACAATGAACAGATGGCCTACAGCGCAGCGTTACGCCGCTATGAGGAGCAATACGACGCGCTCAAGGCGGAACTGCAAACGCTCGGGTTCGTAGGCCAGGGCGGCGTTCACACCCGCCGGATAACGTGTGGGAGGGCTACCTGTCGCTGCCACGACGACCCGGACGCCCGTCACGGCCCCTACCACTACTGGACGCGCAAGGCCCGCGGAAAGACCGTTGGCTTGAACCTCACCGAAGACGAACTCGTCCTCTACCGGGAGTGGATCGAGAACAACCGTAAACTGGAACGGCTCGTGAAGGAAATGCGCCACCTCTCTTCGCGTGCGCTTGCCCTCATAACCGGCAGGCAGGCTCCATGAACCCCCGTGTCGCCGGCTTCCCGGGCGCGGTCACTGCCATCCTGCGAACGCTGCATCCGGCCCGCTGACCGTCCCTCGCCCCGCCGCCTCCGGCAGGTAAAAACTCGGCCGATCACGCGTTTCGCAAGAGGCTCTTCGAGCCGGCCGATCTCGATGAGGCGTACAAGATCCTTGCGGGCACGTTCTGACCTGGTCGCCAACCTGGCACGGCAGACGCCATCCGCAGCACATGGGGTCGCTCGCCGTGATAGTGGCGGCGCGAAGCCGCGAGGCCGCACGCGAACGCTTCGGGATCGACGCGCCGGCCGGCGGCTGCGTCTACACGCGCCGGGCAACCGTTCTGGCACGACGGCGACACGGAGAAGGCCGTGCTCGACCAGGTGCGCGCGGCGATGGAGCAGGCCGGGCTGTGGGACGAGCTCGCGACCGACTGGGTCTGCCTCGACGCCGAGGTGATGCCGTGGTCGGCGAAGGGCCAGGGACTGATCGAGCGGCACTACGAGCCGGTGGCCGCCGCCTCGCGCATGGGGCTCGCGGCCGCCGCGCTTGAGGCGCTTCGCGCGCCAGGCGCCGGCGAGGCGTGCGCCGCGCTGGCCGAGCGCTACGAGAGCCGCGCGGCGATGGCTGCGGCCTACGACGAGGCGTACCGGCGCTACAGCTGGCCCACCGACGGGATCGAGGGGCTGCAAATCGCGCCGTTCCACCTGCTGGCCACCGAGGGCGCGGTGCACGCCGACAAGCCGCACGCCTGGCACATGGAGACGCTCGCGCGGCTGTGCGAGCACGCCAGCGTGCTGAGCGCCACCGAGCACCGCAGCGTCGACGTCGACGACGACCAGCAGGTGGCCGCGGCCACCGCCTGGTGGACCGAGCGCACCGGCGCGGGAGCCGAGGGCATGGTGGTCAAGCCGGCGGCGTTCACAACGCGTGGGGAGCGCGGCCTGGTGGCCCCCGCGCTGAAGGTGCGCGGGCGCGAGTACCTGCGCATCATCTACGGCCCCGAGTACACGAGCGCGGACCAGCTCGAGGGGCTGCGGCGCCGCGACACCGGCCGCAAGAGTGGGCTGGCGATCCGCGAGTTCGCGCTCGGGATCGAAGGGCTCGAGGCGTTCGTGCGGCGCGAGCCGCTGCGCCGCGTGCACGCCGCGGCGTTCGGGGTGCTGGCGCTCGAGAGCGAGCCCCTCGACCCGCGGTTCTGAGCGGGAGAAGGACACACCAGCCCGCCGGTAGCGGGTCAGCAGAGAACGAAGAAGACGATGCGCAAAGGCAGTCGACGGGAATCGACGTTCTGAACCCGCCGCGCAACGTGCCCCGAGTGGACCACGCGATGCTCGACGAGCACCTCGAACGGGCCGCTCGCGATCCGGGAGGGGAGCGGGCGGCGCTCGCCGCCGACGACGCCCTGACGGCGGCACTGTGGCCGCTGCGCACGGCGCTCGAACGCGAGGCGGGAGCCGACTGGCGCACGCCGTGCGAGGTCGAGACGGTCGCCTCCCACGTGGTGGGCCGCCTCGCGGCGATGCGATCGGCCAAGGGGCTCCCGGCAGTGGAGCTGCCCGACAGGACGCTCGCGCACTGGGAACGGCTCGCGCAACCGCCGCAGTCGATCCCGCTCGGCGACTACGTGCTCGAGCTGATCGCGGAGCGAAGAACCCGGCGAGACTCAGAGCGAGCCAACCGCGGCTGAGAGACGGCGGAGGGACGGGACCAACGGGGCCCGAATCGGGGACGAGGCCCTCCCCAATCGGGGACCGACAGCCCGCGGCGGCGGTCGGGAAGCAGCAGCCGGAGGAACAGCCGTGAGCAGAAGAAATCAACCGACAGGCGACGACAGGGTGCGGGCGGACCGGATCGGCGCCGTCGCGGCGCGGGCGGCCGAGCTGCCGTGGGAGAGGCGGCGGGCCGGCGACGACGAGGAGTCGTGGGTGGGCGGCGGCAGGCCGCTGGCCGAAGGCGCCGCGCCTATCACCACCCTCAACATGGACACCGTCTACGAGGGCGGCAGGTGCCAGGCCGCCGGGTGCCTGGCCGGGCTCACGCTGATGATGTTCCGCGAAGAGGCGCGGCGGGTCTGGGACGAAGACGCGCCGTCGCCGCCGCTCGAGGCCGCCCGGCGGGTCCTCGGACTCAACCCGCTGACCGCGCGCGAGGTGTTCCAGGGCCACAGCAGCGGCAAGAGGCTGCACGAGCTCGGACCGGACCAGATACTGCACGCACTCGAACGCGCCGCAGCAGGCGTCGTCGGCGCCGAGGTGTGGAAGTAGCGGGGGCGGGAATCGAGCAGGCTCGACGAACGTCAGAGCGGAGTGCTGGCAGGCGAGGCCGCCGGAACGGGGATCGACCACGAGAAACCGATCCATTGAAGGAAGCCCCGCAACGGCGGGGATGAACCGGGAAAGAGCACGCCTAGCTCCACTCGTACATCAGTGTCGCGAAGCTGTGCCGCAGGTCGTAGGGGCGGAGGTGCGGCTCACCGATCCGGTTTCCGGCCCGTCGCACCTGCAGTACTCAAGCTGACGTTGCGTTGGGGCGCCGCAATCAGGGCCACGGCGCCCCGTTTAGGGTCTTCATCCCCGGCGGTCGGAACGACCACACGACAAGAGCCGTTGCAGCCAACCACTCCCGACGACTCCCGACGACGCTCAACGACTCCCGACGACTCTCGACGACTCTCGACGACGCTCAAAGATCGGTGAGCGGGACGGTGCCGCGGAACCCTGTGACCGCCTCGAGCGCCTCGCCGGCGGGGCCGGCCGCGGTGACGACGGCGCCGGGCAGCGCGAGGCCCTGCGGATCGAGCGGACGGGCGACGAAGCCGGCGGGAACGTCCGGCTGGACGACGAGGCGGACAGCGCTCGACGCCACATCGGAGACGACCACATCGACGCCGCCGGCGCTGCCGAAGTCCGCCTGCACGTCGACGGGGTACGACCCGGCGACGAGCGCATCGAAACGCGCCCGCCCCGACGGGTCGGTGCGGGCGACGGCGCGGTAGCCCGACACCGAGCGGACAGTCACCTCGGCGCCGGCAACCGGCGCGCCGTACGGATCGACGACCGAGGCCTCGAGCACGCCGGCCGGCTGCGCTGCAGGAGCAGCGATCGAGCCAGAGAGGGCGACCAGAAGGGCAACCGCGGGAGCAAGAGATTGCATGAGACCAACTCCGGGAAGGCGACACCGGGGAAGCCGATACGGCCGGATCGAAGGCTAGCCATCGAAGGCCGGGCAGCCGGCCCGCGGCCAGACAACGCCCGGGGACGGACTCAGAGCGCGGGGAGAGACGCCGGCTGGCGCCGCGCCGTGACGCGGAAGCCGAACCGATCGTCGGGGCGCGGCGTCGGCACCGGATCGATCCGCAGGCGATAGCGGGGCGGGTCGAGGACCAGGTCGACATCGCGCACGATGGTCGCCATCGTGGCCAGGATGGCGACCTCGGCGAAGCCGGCGCCGAGACAGACGTGAGGGCCGACCCCGAAGGGCGCGAACGCGCCGGGGCGCCGGTGCTCGCGGCGCTCGGGAAGGTAGCGGTCGATGTCGAAGCGCGCGGGCTCGGGAAAGCACTCCGGCAGGTGATGGGACACCGTTGTCGCGACGATCACGCGCTCGCCGGCCGGGATCGTGTAGCCGCCGAAATCAAACGCGTTGGTGACCGTGCGGGTCAGCACCGGGGCGATCGGATAGAGGCGCAACGTCTCGAGGGCCACGCGATGCGTGACGTCGAGCCGCCCGAGCGCCTGCGCGGTCACCGGGCCGCCGTCGAACGCGGCGTCGACCTCGGCGCGCATCCGCGCGAGCAGCTCCGGATGCGTCAGCAGGGCGTAGAGCATGAAGGCGGTGGTGCCGCCTAGCGCGCCCCGTCCGCCTGGGCTTCCTCCAAACGCGCGATTTCGAGCGTGGCCGTCATGCCGGTGTTCCCCTCGTGGCAGGCGAACTCGAACATGTCGCCCTCGGTGGGCGGCATCAGGATGGTGGCCGTCCAGGGCTGCGTCCACAGGTCCGGATCCTCGAACGTCACCGCGTAGCTCACCGTGTCTTCGTCGACGCGGGTGAAGCGCTCGACCAGTCGCATGCCGCCCTGCGACAGCCCGCGGAACCACTGCGCCGGGCTGAAGTTGGTGGTCTCGACGACCAGCGTGCCTCCCTCGAAGTGACCGCGCGAGTCGCCGAGCCACTGCCGCACGTGCCCCGGCAGGTGCGGCCGGCCGTCGAGGGGGATGATGCGGAACTCGTGGACCATCTCGAAGAGGAGGAGAACGTGGTCCGGTGTCTGTGCGATGTGGATGTTCTGGCTGTAGGGGCCGCCCAGACGCGGGATGCCGTAGGAGATGCAGCGCTCCTGCGGGCTCCGGCCCTCGGGGCCCTCACTCGTCTGTCCCGGGCGGGCCCGGACGCGCTCGAGTCCTGCCGCGGAGTAGGGGATGCGGCCGTCCGGGGGATCGACGATCATCGAGGTGCGGCCGTCCGACAGGCTGCGCTCCCACCAGACCGCCCGGCGCGCCCCGACGCCCTCGGTCGACCGCTGCGCGGCGTTGACCTCGGCGATCTCCGCCTCGGTCAGCTGCTCCCGGTCCACCTGCTGGTCGGGGCGCTCGAGAGGCGTGGCGGTGCCGTGGCTCCAGATGCCGTTCAGATCCGGCGCGCCCCAGGGCGTGCGCGGCGATGCCGTCTGGCCGCTGGCGGTGGTCGGAATCCAGGAGATCGTTGCGACCAAGGCCAGCGCGGCGACGGAGGCGATGCAGGATCGGGGGCGATACGGGTTGTCCATGGGTGTCCTCGTCCGGCAGTCCGTGGCGCAGGTGCCACCGCATCGAACGGCGACGCAACCCGCCCGGACCGTCATGCTCCTCGGTCGATCCTAGTCCGGAAATCGTCGCCTTGCGGCTCCGCTTTCCGCCCAACCAAGCCTCCGCGGCAGTCTGCTCCGCCTTTCTGCGGCGCAGACTGCTAGCGTGTCCAGCCCGGCCACGAAGGGGCCGAGGAGCGCCGGGACCAGATCGGTCTCGGGGAGAAACCGCGGGTCGGCGGCATGCAGGGCCAGCAGGTCGTCGACCAGGTCGCGCGGAACACTCGACCGGTGAGCCGGATCGTGTGCGGCGCGCACCCGGGCGCACAGCCGCTCGACGCGCTGGCGCGCGCGGCGGAAGCGCGGCAGCCAGGTCAGGAGCGCCGGGCGCTGGCGCGTGACGCGCGCCGCCACAAGGGTGCGAACGAAGACCGTGACGTCGTCGAGACACTCGCCGGGCGACACGCCGGCGGCGAGCGTGCCGAGCTGCTCGGTGACGATCCCCTGCAGCGCCGCGAGCGCTGAGACCGGCCGATCGAGCGGCCAGGCCGCGATCTGCCGGCGGGTCATGGCGACGACCTCGCCCAGGCGGGACTGGATCAGCGCACGCGAGTAGCCGGGCTGATGCGCGCTGCGCATCCGGGTGTGCTCGGGACCGTCCATGCTGACGAGGGAGCGGCCGGCGCCGAGCTCGGCGTCGAAGTCCGACCAGGCCTCCTGCGAGCGCAGGTGGCGCGCGCCCGAACGGGTGACGAGCAGGTTGGCCTCGGGGCCGGCCAGCACCGTGAACCGGCGGCCGAAGGCGCGCACCCGGAAGACCGGCCCGAGACGCTGGTACTCGCGCGTGAGGAAGGCGCCGACGTCGCCGGCGAGGGCGAAGGCGTGGCCGGCGAACGGAAGCCCCGGAGGCGAAGGCGGTGCAGAAGCCGGCGAGGACGGCACGGCGGGAGCGTAGCGACCGGCCGGCGCGCCGGCCGAAGCCGGGCGGCGGATGGCAGCGCCGGGGCGAAGTGCGGGAGAATCAACGACGATGGGACGCGCGCGACTGCCGGAGTACGCCGAGGCGGTGCGGGACGGATGGACCGAGGGGGAGCTGCTGCGGCTGCACCTGCACGAGCTGCCGCGGTCGATACTCGACCTGCCGCAACCGGGGCATCTGCAGGCACGACGAGCGCAAGCTTAGCCACTCGACCCCTGCGACGGTCGAAGGCCCGGTCGGCATCTCGGTGGGCGAGGTCGAGGTCGAGGACGGCGCCAGCGTCGTCCCAGCCGTCCAGGTGGCGCTCACCCGGGCGGCGAGCAGCACCCGGAGCGTCGACTACTTGACCTCGGACGGCACCGCAACGGCCGGCGCCGACTACACGTCGACCTCCGGAACGCTGACGATCGGCGCGGGCAGCTCGTCGGGCACGATCGAGGTGTCGGTCATCGACGACGAGCACAACGAGGGCAGCGAGACACTCACGCTGACGCTGTCGAACCCGTCGAGCGGCACGATGACCGACGACACCGCGACCGGCACGATCGCCAACCACGACGCGCTTCCCGCGGCCCTGATGGCGCGGTTCGGGCGCACGGCGGCGCTGCACGCGGTCGAGACGGTCGAGGAGCGGGTGAGCGCGCCTCGGGCGCCCGGCTTCGACGGTCGCGTCACCGGCCAGCGCAGCCATCGAGACATGGGCCGGGAGTTCGCGCTCGGCTTCCTGCAGCAGCTCGGCGGCGGCTACCGGGCGGGTGCGGACGGCACAGCGTCCGCGCGCGGCGGCATGACGCCGAACCTCGGCCCCCAGGGTCCGGTGGCCTCACCGGGTGCGATGGCCGACGGGGGCGGTCTGCAGGGTTAGATGCCGATGATGGGCGGCCTTCAGCACGACGCCGGCTTCGGTCTCCCGATGGGCGGCCGGGACCAGGTGCTGCAGGGCTCCGGCTTCACGCTCAACCGGGCGACCCCGACGGGCGGGGCACTGTCGTTCCGGAGCCGCTCGGCCCAGTCGAGCTTCTACGGCCAGGACGGCGCACTGTCGCTCAACGGCGACGTCCGGAGCACGATGTTCGGGGCCGATTACGCAAGAGCCGGATGGTCACGAGCGTCTCGCTGTCCCACACGCACGGTCTGGGCGGCTACGCCGGCGGCGCCGACACCGGGCGGATGACCTCCGCGGTCACCGGCTTGCATCCGTGGATCGGCTTCAAGGCCTCCGAGCGGGTGACCGTCTGGGCGGTCGCCGGCTACGGATCCGGCGGTCTGCTCCTCAGCCCGGGCGGCGGCGCGCCGATCGAGACCCGCCTGTCAATGGCGATGGCCACCGGCGGCGGCCGCGGCGAGCTCGTCGCCGGGGACAACGGGTTCGGACTCGCGTTCAAGGCCGAACGCCTTATGGGTCGGAACGAGAACGAACGCTGCAACCGGAGCGTCCGGAAACCTGCGGGCCACCCGGGCGGGCATCACCCGCCTGCGCACCGCGCTCGAGGGGTCGCAGAGCCTGACGATCGCCTCACGCATGACGCTCACGCCGAGCGTCGAGTTGGGCATCCGTCAGGACGGCGGTGACGCCGAGGTCGGGCGCGGCCTCGACATCGGCCTCGGCCTGGTGCTCGCCGACGCCGTCACCGGGCTGGCGGTGGACGTGCGGATCCGGCGGCTGCTGGTGCACGAGGCCGCCGGCTTCGCCGAGAGCGGCATGTCGGTCTCGGTCAGCTACGACCCGACGCCGAAGAAGCCGCTCGGCTTCACCGCGCGGTTCTCTTCCGCCTTGGACGGCAACGCAATGAGGGGAACCAACGCGTTGTGAGGCCAGGAGACGATGAGCGGCATGGGCAACGACGCGTTCGCCGGTGCCGGTGGCAACCGTCTCCAGACCGAAGCCGGCTACGGCCTCCCGGTCGGCGCACGCTCCGTCGGCACGCCGCAGGTCGGCATACGCACGTCGGAGCACGGGCGGGATTACCGGGTCGGCTACAGCGTGGAGGTGCTCAAGCAGGGGCGGCTGAACCTGCAGCTCGGGATCGACGCAGAACGGCGTGAGAGCCCGCTGTTCCACCTGCAGGAAGGATCGCAAGGAGCCGTGGGGCGCCCCCAGTTTTCTTGGACACGGATTAAGGGAGAATCCGATGTCGCAGGAGGTTGGGGGGCATGGCTGGATCGAGACGGGTGAAGGGAGCTGGGTCGGCGCCGACGGAGGGAGCCCGGAGGGCGACCGGAGTCGGCGCCGACGCGGCGGCGGTGGGGTCGGGGGCCTTGGCGCCGGGGCAACGGTGGAGCGCGAGCCGGAAACGGGACGTGGTGTTGCGGCTGCTGCGCGGCGAGCCGCTCGACGCGGTCTCGCGTGAAGTCGGGGTGGAGGTCTATCGCCTGGAGAGGTGGAAGGCGCGGCCGCTGGCCGGCCTCGAGCTGGGTCTCAAGGAGCAGGCCGGTGAGCCGCTGGCCGCGGAGCCGGATGCGGCCAAGCGGCACATCGGGGAGCTGTCGATGGAGCGGATGCGAGAATCCTCGGGGGCGCCCGTGCGAGGGGCGGAGCTTCAGTTAGAGTAGAGCCCACACGAGGAGAAGGGATGCGAGAACGACGAATCGGGGTCCAAGAACTCAAGGCGAACCTGGGAGGGTGCCTCGAAGAGGTCAGGAACGGTACGACCCTCCTCCTGACGGACGGCGGGCACCGGGTAGCGCGCCTGATCCCGGAGCCCGGAACGAGCGAGTCGAAGGACGGCCCGGCAATCGCGTGGAGCGGACGGCGGCTGAAGAAGACCAAGCCCAAGGCGCGCCTGCGGGGCGGAGGCAGCATGGCCGACATCGTCAGGGAGAACCGCAGATGACCCTGCTCTACATGGACACGAGCGCCCTGTTCAAGCGCTACGTGGAGGAGCAGGATTCGGAAGCGGTACTCGCGAGGATAGACGAGGCGCCTGCGGTCGGAACGGCGGTGATCACGCGGGTCGAGGTAGCGGCCGCCTTGGCAAAGGCCGTGCTGGCGCGGCGCCTATACCGCAACGAGGCAGAGGACGCCGAGCGGGAGTTCCTGGGCGACTGGGATGATTTCACGAGAATCGGTGTGACGGAAGCACTGGTCGGGCGAGCCGGCGACCTGGCTTGGCGGCACAACCTGCGAGGGTACGACGCTGCGCAACTCGCAGCAGCGCTGGCGTGGCAAGAGATGAGGGAAGACATGCAGGACGAGATCGTGTTCGCCTGCTTCGACGACGAGTTGGTCCAGGCAGCTGCGGCCGAAGGCCTCGGTACGTGGCCGGAATAGACAGCGCAAGCGGACCCAGATCAAGAAGGGCCGTCGACCTCATCACGCGGACTCGCCGTTCTGCAAGGGGCTGCGACGCGCATCCGGCCCGCTCGGCGAGCCAAACCCCCGCAAAGACCGATTCGGAGAATGATGAAGGCACTCAACGGCGGTCTGTTCGCGAACGATTTTCTCAAGGGCTCGATCGTCGTACTCGTCGAGTGGCACGACCCCGCTTCATGATGCACACCTCGCTACGTCCCTATATTTCCAGGGTTTCCTGCAGCAGGTCCGCTGTTACCGGACCCTGTGTCCAATCCGGTCCGACAAGCTCGGCGCGCTCCAGCGCGTCGGCGCCGATCACCCAAGGCGCTCCCTTGCACGCTTGACGAGCAGGAATCACACCGCGCCGGATCTGCCGCAGGACCGTCATCTTGCTGACCCCGAGACGTTCCGAAGCTTCCTGCAGCGTCAACTCATTGCGCTCCTGGCGCTCGCCCTCGCGATAGACCACGATGCCGCGCGACGCGCGGAAGGCGCGCACGCGCGCTTCGGTCCAGGGATTACCCTTCCCGGTCCGCTTTCCGACGCGGTTGAGAAGACTCGCGATCGAGCGGTCGGGCAGCAGACGAGCCAGTTCCCTGATGAGATCGCCGGTCTCAGCATCGGTGGTCCAGCGGTGCTGACCGCTGCGATTCTTGCGCACCGTCAACTCGGTGTGGTCGCCGCCGTGCCAGTGCAGCCGCAGCCGGATACGGTCACCCTCTATGTTGGCGACCACCTCCACGAGTAGCGCCCGCACAATCCGTTTGCGGGTCTCCGCGGTTGCCCGTTCATGGTTCCAGGCCCGTTCGAGGTCGGCGCCCAGCGCAAGATACTCGTCGCGTTCGTCCGGGCCGAGCACCTCCTGCTCCCGGCTCGCGAGCAACGCGGAGACGGCCTCCTCACGTTGCCGGACGACCTCCAGGCGTTCATTCCAGCGCCGTTCCAGCTCGCTGGCGACCAAGCGGTTGTCCGGGTCCACGGCATCGTATTGTCGCCGCGCGTATTGCTCCTCGAAGCGGGCCGCTTCGAGCGCCAGCTCCGCTTGGCGCAACACCTCGCACGATGCGCGCCGGCGTTCCTCGATGGCCTTCAGCGCCGCTTCGATGCCCAACGGTCTGAGAACGTGCAGCACCGCCTCACCGACCGCCCGATCCACGCGCAGCCCGCCGAACGAAATGCACAGCTCGGTCCCGTGATTGACGTGGCCTCCCCGGCACGCGTAGCGCGCCATGCTGCGCTGGTCCCCCGGGTACGTCACATGCAGGTTGCGACCGCAGTGCCCGCAACGCACAAGGCCCGCCAGCAAGGCTTCGCCCTGGCGGATCGAACCCCGCGCCGCCGCTCCCTGGCAGTTCGCGTTGTCGGCAATCACCTTCTGATTCCTTTCGTACTCGGCCCAGGTGATGTAGCCGTCGTGATGATCGCGGATCAGCACCTCCCACTCGTCCCGCCGGCGACGGATGCCGTGAACCACCCGCTTGTGTCCGTTCTCGAGGTAGGTACGGGTGCCCGTGCGTCCGAATGCATAGGCGCCAGCGTAGACCGGATTGGTGAGCATGTGATGAATGCTGTTGTAGACCGGCAGCTTCCACTCGATCCGCTGCGCCGATCCACCCGGAACCAACGCGGGCAACTCGATCCCTTCGTGCCGCAACCACAGGTGAACCTGCCGAATGCTGCCCAGCTCGGCGAACTTCCGAAACACCAGCGCCACCGCTTCCCGCACGCGCTGATCCGGATCCATGCCGATCCGGTCACGGTCGACCCGCACATAGCCGACCGCCACCGTCATGAACAGCTCGCCACGCCCCGCCTTGCGGCGCAACGCTTCCTCCGAGCGGTGGCGCAGGGTCGACAGCTCCATTTCCGACATCGTCCCCTTCATGCCGAGCAGCAAGCGGTCGTTGGGCAGCCGCGGGTCGTAGACACTCGACTCGTCGGCGAGCAGGCAGCCGACCAGACCACAATAGTCGAGCAGGGTATGCCATTCGCGTCCGTTGCGGGCCAGCCGGGAGGCCTCCAGAGACAGAACCACTCCCACCTCGCCTCGGCACACGGCGGCCAGCAGCCGGTCATAGCCGGGACGCACAGTCCCGCCACCCGAACGCCCGAGGTCTTCATCGACTACTACGACTTCGCTCCACCCCAGTTGGTGCGCGCGATCCCTGAGAGCGTACTGTCGGCCCTGGCTCTCGAGATTATGTCGAACCTGACGGGGCGTGGACTGCCGGACGTAGACCCAGGCCGCGCGCGACAGGTGATCAGGCGTGATCCGCGTCATGATCCCCTCCTGCCGGCAACGCCTTCCCGTTGGTTGTCATCACCTCCTGCACGAGTACGCCGACGAGCGCTACCAGATGGTCCCGCTGCTCCCCGGTGGGCGTGAGCGCAGGGCTCTGCGGTTCGAACAGCCTTCCTTGTATCGTCCTGCCTTGCCGTCGCATCGACGCTTCCTCCCTGGTTCGGTTCCGTCACCGAAAGGAAGAATGCATCGAGCACGGCGCGCAACCCGGACAACGCCTCTGGCGGCAAGGCCGGTACGGCGCGCACCTCGAAAGCAGCAGCCTCCGGACAGACCATCCACTCCGGAAGGCAGGCAAGGGTGCCATCCGGCTCCCGGACCACGAGACTATTCGGATCACGCCGGCGCACCACCTCGACCTGGCCACCGGCACGAGGGTGAAATCGGTAATGGACCGTCCTCAATTCACCCTGATACGACGCAGTATGCCGCCGGCTCCCAAGCGCTCACCGATGAGACGCTCGACGCTTTCGAGCATTCCCTGCGAGAGGTCTTCGACCCATTTCCGACAGAGCAGAGGCCGAACGAGAGCCAAACCGAAGACGATCTGATCTGGCCGGTCTTGGCGCTCCTCGGATGGACGTCAAGCCTGCGCCAGCAAAGCTGACGCCCCGGGGCGTAGATGACGTTCCGGATGGCCTGCTGTTCGCCGACGAGGCGGCGAAGGCGCGCACGAACGGGTTCGCCGAGAAATGGAAGCGCTACGAACTCGGACTCGCGATCGTGGAGTCCAAGCGCTGGGGGCTCTCACTCGACGCCCCCTCCGACTGGCAAGCGAAGACGGCTGCCTCGACGCAGATGCTGCGCTATCTGCGACGCGTGGACGACGTGACTAGCGGACGCCTCCGGTGGGGCATCCTGACGAACGGAGTACGGTGGCGACTCTACTACCAGGGGGCTCGGTCGGTCTCAGAGGAGTTCTGCGAGGTCGATCTCGCAGCCGTTCTCGACCTGCCCGGACACAACGACGCTCTGTTGGCGTTGGACAGCGCGGAGCGCCGCCACTGGCTCAGAGTGTTCGTACTCCTCTTCCGCCGGGACGCATTCCTTGACCGATCGGGGCGACGCCTCCATTCGCCTGCCGCCGTACAACGGTGGCCTGTTCAACAGAGAGCAGACGCCGCTGCTCGGCAACGTCCGGCTCGGTGATCGGGTGATGGCCGACGTCATCGACGCGCTGTCGTTCGAGCAGGCGCCATTGGGGCGCCGCTACA
This sequence comes from Vicinamibacterales bacterium, assembly GCA_965217045.1. Classification (GTDB taxonomy): domain Bacteria; phylum Acidobacteriota; class Vicinamibacteria; order Vicinamibacterales; family UBA8438; genus JAAXGX01. The sequence continues at coordinate 993,457 of OZ244229.1, forward strand.
TCCACTACCGCGACCTGAGCGTGCAACAGCTTGGATCCATCTACGAACGGCTGCTCGAACGCGAGTCGTCCGCGACGGCGATACGATCGTCGTGCGACCGAACGTCTTCGCGCGCAAGGGGTCGGGGAGCTACTTCACGCCGGATGACCTCATGCACCTGATCCTGCGGGAAACTGTGGGAACCTCTGATTCAGTCGCGCGTGGACGAGTTCACGAGGGCGTCGGAGGAGTTCTCCGCCCGCCGGCTGAACAGGGAAGGCAGGATCGCCAGCTTGCAAGCGCCTGGACCCGGCGGAGCGAGTGGCGGTCTCTTGCGCGGCTATGGGATTTAGACCGAATTGGGGAGAGGAAGCATGAGCTACAGGCGCTGGGCGTTCGACGCGTCACACGCGTACCGGGTCGTTGCGGGCCTCGGTATGTCTCTTGGCATAGCAGGATGGAAGAGCGACGCTCTTACATGGTTTCGGTGGTTTTCAGGGATAGATCCACTATTCTCCGGCCTGTTAATCGGGGCATGCGGCGTTGTACTCCTTGGCCAGATTAGAGTGTGGCTCTCCAAAGAGAGGCACACTCCTGCTGTTGACTATTTGAATGCCGGCGCAATCATCGACCGTTACATATCCCCGGCCATGGTTGGCAAGTCGCCAGCCATTTGTATAATTGTCAGAAAGGACTTGTTGGAGCGATTTAGCAAAACGACCGGCGTAAAGCTAAGTGAGTACGAATACAACGGAGTTCTGCTTCGCCAATGGTTGGAGTCGAATGCTGCTCGTTTTCTTGTTGACCGCAGAGGGGAAATGCAATGAAGTACGACCTAACACTTGTGACCTTAAGTCAAGAGCAGATTGCCAACGCCAAGAAGGCGAATGGTACTCGGAAAAGGATCACCCATGCGTTGGTCTGCGGCCCGTACGGTCAGATACTCGGAACCGAAGCGCAGTGTCTCAAATACTGGGAGGCATGGAACCCGGAGCGGAAGACCGAAGTATCGAAGGGAAAGTTCCGTGCCATCTTCCCGGATTTGTTCGGCCAGGCGGTAAAGACTAATGATTTTCCAGTTAGCAATTTCGAGTCGGTTTGCTTGGGGCAAGTCATGACCCGAGATCGTGGTCGGTTTGCTTGACAGGAGCAAGTCATGACCCGAGATCGTGGTCGGTTTGCTTGGGGCCGGAAGACTTCGGGTGATGGTGCTCACAGGCCAGCGGACACGGGTCCTCACCAGTATTCGTTGAGGTGCGCCGTGCCAGCGTCACGCGCTACACAGTACCCCTGTTTCATCCATGCGCGGGTCCGGCTCCGGCGGCTGGTTTGGGGCCTTCGTCCTCAGCTGTCGGAACGACCACACGACAAGAGCCGTTGCAGCCAATCGACGCTCAACGACTCTCGACGACTGTCAGCGACCCTCAACAGCTCTGAGCGAATCTTCCGATCACGAAAATCCTGGATCTGGAGAACGCAAACCATTGATTTGGTAACCGTCAGCGACTCTCGACGGCTCTGAGCGACTCTCCGCTCGACCACAAAAAATCCTGGATTTTACCCTGGATCGGTATATCGTAAACTATTGAGTAATAAAGGGTTACGGCGGGCAGGCATGTCCGTGTACTGAAACATAACCGCGCGCCGAAATACCCGGGGCCCAATCAATGAGGTCGCGCGAACTGATCGCGGCTCAAAACTACTTGCAACCAAGTACAGATCCACCGATACTGCCATCGGCCGCGATACAATCGACTCTTCGTAGCGCCGATTCCAAGATAGCCCCTTTCCCAGAAACGCGACGCTCACTTTGCAGCATTACCGACAAACATCTCGACCTGTGCGAGCAACTCATCGACCGTATTCCACGCGCCGTGCGAAACGCCCGGCACCGACGCAAACGTGTCAGGTTTTGCATGCCTCTCTTCTTCGATTTGGCGCACGCGCCACGGCGCTCTCTTTCCCGCGAACAATCCTACTTTGTAGCACTGAAGCAAATCCGGCCCATGTTCTCCCGTCGTGTCAATGATCCCAACTCGGCTCGTGTACGCGCACTGGATCGCAACCTGGAGATCATTGGCGCCATAACTCTTCATGTCGTCCTCTACAATAAGTGTCCACCCCAGCTCCTTCAACCTCGCTCTAATGCAACTCAGCGCCCTTTCACGAAGTGGCCGCAGTGGCAGTGACACAAAGACGGAATTCGTCCTTCGTCTCGCTCTCAGTGGCGTATTCGTAATTTCAACCTTCTTGAACTCGCTCGGCTTCCCAAGAAGTTCGCCGCATTTGCTTCGAACAGCTCCCGCCAAACGACTCAAGCTGTCCGATTCAAAGGAAAACGTCAACACATACAGGCACTTGATGTACTTCGGCAACCCCTCCAGCGAGCTTTCTGAACCTTCGTTGTTCACGATACAGATGACATTCTTCGGTGCTCGCGCCCCCGCACATAGGCCGATTTCCAGCATCGTATACGGACGCAATATGGTCGCGTCCAGAATTGTGACGTCGTTGGAGTCGATCGCCTTGCGAATGGAAGTAAACAGAAACTGGTCTCCGGGAACATCTTCCACATCAACGCACCGGATCTGCTCCCTTTCCAAGACGTGCTTGATATCGCGTCTCTGCTGCCGCAGGCGCGGCGCGAATGAGGTGGACAGAAAGGCATTGATCTGACCATCTCGCCCTTCCCGCTCGACCCTTGCCCTTCGATACACTCGCTCTCTCGCATTCTCTCTTATAAACACCCGGCCAATTTCCCGCGGCGGCAGGGTTGGCAAGCGCAAGCTCAGTCCTTCTCGTGGCAGCAGGCCTCTGTTTAGATGGAACTCGGATGGCACGTCAAACAGGGACGTGCGGTCGCCGTATGTGTTTCTGATGAACCCACCGGAAAACGCCGATGCAATTAGCTCACCAACGTCGCCAGGAAGATAATCTGACGAGAACAGATCTGCTTCATCGTGCGAATATCGATACCCAATTGATTTCCCATGGCCGTCCTGTTCTCGGACAAGCTTCAGTAGCGAGCGGCAGAACGCGCGGGATTCCGGATACGGATTCTGGTCTTCGTAATCCTTCGACCAACGAACTATCGCATCATGTTGTATCCTTGCCGGTATGCGTGTTAGAATATCGTCACTACCGGAGCGTGTATCGAGCATATTAATGGCGGTTGCAAGAATGCACGAGCAGATTGACAAGAGATTCTGCGGATTACCGGAGGACGTAGCGCAAACCGCGGCAAAGCCCGAGTAGGCCTTTGAATCGTCGCTGAGAATAGACTGTATATCCAAAGGTTTGTCCAGCGGCCAGCCGTCTCGAGTGGAATCAGCGTGGGTCACCCGGGTCGTGAGGATCCTGTTTGCAACGGCGCGCATGCTGGAAATGTAGCCGCCCTCAAGTTCATTTGAATACTGCATGTGCAGCGGTTTGATGTCCGTGTTGAGTTCAATAGTTCGGTTTGCCTCCGTTTTCAACGTTGACCATTCGTACGGCCGCACCGCGAGCTTTACGCAGTACGCGCGTCCCCTATGGAGCAACCCGTTTATGACCCGTTGGCATTCCACAGGTACGGGCGACGACTCGTCGAAAAGGAGGTATAGGCTTGGGTGCTCTTGATTCAGGTGAGGGCACAATCTGCGTAATGCAACAACCGTTCTGCGAAGGGAAGCCGGTAGATCCACCATAGGCACCCACGTGCGATGGTTATCTATCGACCAGAGATGAATGCCCTCTTCGATGTCCTTCTGAACTTCAGAACAACGATCTTCGAGAGCGGTGGCTGAATCCGCTTCAATTACGCGGTTCGTGATTCCAGCGACGACGTGGGAATCCACGCGGCCTAACAGGCTTTCGGACGAACGGACGAAACTGGCGATTTCCTTGATAATCTCCAGCCATAGATAGTCTGCGAAGACGCGTTGGAAATGAGACGAGGATTCGTCTGCCGTGAACAGGTTCTGAAAAATAGTGGATATCCTGGAGACCTGGATATAGATCCCTACATAGGGGACTCGGGCTCGTGATAGCGTGCTCTTGTGGTCGAGCTGCCGGAGTGCGATCGTCTTGCCTGCACCTCGCGGTCCGACTACAAGGTGGTTGACTGGATACTGTATGTCAGACTAGATCGGACTCGCCTCCTCGATGAATAGTTTGGCTGCGAGGTCAGGCGATAGCTCGTCGGCCTTCACTATGTCATAGAATGGATTGTACATGTGTACCTCGTCTACAGATGCGGCAGATCGACCAGGTGGAGCGGCGGCTGTTGCGGGGCGAGACGATACCTCACGAAGAGAAGGTTTTCTCGATTTTCGAGGAACACACGCGCTGGGTTTCGAAGGGCAAGGCGGGTACGCCGGTGGAACTCGGGGTCCCTGTCGCCCTGATCGAGGATCAGTATCAATTCATCCTGCACCACGAGATCCTGTGGCAGGGTGCGGATGTGGACGTGGCGGTGCCGCTGGTGCAGAAAGCGCAGGCGCGGTATCCGGCGTTGCGGGCGTGCAGCTTCGACCGTGGCTTTCACAGCCCGGACAATCGGGTCGGGCTGGACGCGCTGCTCGACCTGAACGCGTTGCCGAAGAAGGGACGCCTTTCGAACGTCGACCGGGAGCGGGAGGAAGAGGCATCCTTCCCGGCCGCGCGCCGTGTGCACCCGGCGATTGAGTCGGCCATCAACGGGTTGGAGCACCGGGGGCTCGACCGTGTCCGCCATCATGGTGTCGACGGCTTCGCGCGTGCGGTTGCCTTGTCGGTTCTGGCCACCAACCTGCATCGCATCGGGTTGATTCTGCAGAAACGCGAGCGCCACCGACGCCGACGCGTCGCCTGACCGGATCGGACCGGCGCTGCCTCCTGTGCAGATCCAGCCGTCGCCCGAGGGCAAGGCCCCGCCGTCGCCGGAGGCAGGCCTTCCGGGCTGATTCCCTACTGCCGCTTTCCGCGGAGTTGCCAGAATCGCAGTCGCAACCACGTTCGATAGCGAAATCACGTCAAAAGCGCAGCGCATCGCTCGCAAACCTCCACCCGCGAAGGGGGTTTTCTGGCTGACACTAGCTAGTGTCGGCCAGAGAACCCCGTAACCGTTGGATTCTACAGGACGTAACGCGGGTCTGAAGTATCGGTATCTTGTCAGGGTCAGCGGTTCTGCTCCGCGGCCTGGGCCTCGTCGTAGAGCTTGCGCACCTGGGCGCCCGGGACGCCGAGCCGCGTCGGCGATGGCTTTGGCGATAGCCGCTGGTCAGGGCGGTCGCCGGCGTGAGGGCTTTGGACGTTGGGCAGCTCCCGCTGGGTCTTGCGGTGTTCCCGCCCCCGTCGGCATCTTGGACCAGCGTGGTGAGCGTCGATCGGGCGGCCCGGCCCGGTTCACACCCGGAACACCTTCATCACCTCGTCGCCGAGGTGGTTGATGACCTTGACGGCGATCCGGCCCGACTCCGGGCGGTCGAACGGGCGCGAGACGTCGCTGTGGAGCGACGCCCAGGCGTCGGGGTCGATCTCGGCCTTCAGGGTCGTCTTCAGGGCCCTGTAGGGGTCGTTGGCGCCGAGGAAGTAGGCGTGGCGGACGAAGAAGCTCTCCTCGTTGTAGTCGGTGTCGATGAACCAGCAGGCGATGCCGTCGGCGCCGTGGCTGCGGACCTCGCCGGTGTTCGGGTGGAAGACGTCGACGCCGTTGATCTTTACCTGGAGCTGGCTGTCCTCGGCGCCGTCTCCGCCGGCCGTGAAGTTGCCCCGGTTTCGTGGACACATATCCTCTTGGGGGGGAGAAGGAGTATCCGCGATGCCGAAGACGAGACCACCGTACGCGGCGGAGTTCCGGCAACAGATGGTCGACCTGGTTCGGTCCGGACGTGCGCCGGAGGACCTGGCTCGCGAGTTCGAGCCGTTGAGAACGGCGGAGCAAAAATAGACCACAGCGCGGCGGTGTGAAGCTGCCTGCGGCCGGCGGAAAACCAGACCGCTCGAGTGGTCCACCGAGCATGCCGACGGTGTTCTGTGGAATACAGGAGGGATGTATCGAGTGGAGTTCTATGCGGCGGTGCGGCGCAGCGTCTATGTGGAGGGATTGAGCGAGCGGGCGGCGGCCCGGCGCTTCGGGCTGGCCCGGGAGACGGTGCGCAAGATGCTGCGCTACCGCCTGCCGCCCGGGTATCGTCGGGCGAAACCGATCCGGTGTCCGAAACTGGACGCCTTCACCGGGGTCATCGATCAAATTCTCACCGACGATCAGCAGCGCCCGAAGAAACAACGGCACACGGCCAAGCGCATCTGGGAGCGCTTATGCGTCGAGCACGCCTTCACGGGCGGCCACACGATTGTCAAAGACTACGTGCGCAGGCAGAAGCTGGGCGGGCAAGAGATGTTCGTGCCGCTCGCGCATCCGCCGGGCGACGCCCAGGCCGACTTCGGCGAAGCCCTGGTGGTCATCGACGGCGTCGAATGCAAGGCGCACTACTTGGTCGTGGATCTGCCGCACAGCGACGACGCGTTCGTGCAGGCGTTTCCGGCCGAGACGACGGAGGCGTTTTGCGAAGGACACAACGCCGCGTTCCGCTACTTCGGCGGCGTGCCGCGTGGCATCGTCTACGACAACACCACGCTGGCGGTGGCGAAGATTCTCGGGGACGGCACGCGGCAGCGAACGCAGAGCTTCAGCGAGCTCCACTCGCACTACTTGTTCGACGATCGCTTCGGACGGCCGGGGAAGGGCAACGACAAAGGCAAGGTGGAAGGGCTGGTCGGCTACGCCCGCCGCAACTTCTTCGTGCCGGTCCCGCGCGTCGCGAGTTGGGACGCGTTCACTGCTGTCCCACAGAGCTTCTAATTGAGGCGGCTTGAACCTTCTATGTCTGTTAGAATGGTTTTGCCGCAAATCATTCAAAACACAGGAGATCCAAGCCGTGGCCCATCGCAACACAGTCTTCGGGCAACTTCTGACGTTGCTTCCGCGACATGAATTCGACGCCGAGGCGCGCGGCCATCAGCGCGGGCAGCGTTTGCGCGTCATGAGCCGCTGGGCGCAGTTCGTCGCCCTCGGGCTGGGCCAGTTGGCCAGCCGGCAGAGCCTGCGCGACATCGTGAGCAATCTGCGCGCGCAACCCGCCAAGCTCTATCACCTGGGCGTTGGGACGGTCAGCCGCTCGTCGCTCGCGCGGGTCAACGCCGAGCAGCCCTACACGCTCTACGAAGCGTTGTTCGGCCGTCTGCTGAGTCGTTGCCAGCAACGGGCGCCGGGCCACGGTTTCCGCTTCAGGCACAAGCTGTATGCGGTCGATGCGTCGACCATCGACTTGTGTCTGGCGGTTTTCCCGTGGGCGTCGTTCCGCCGCACGAAGGCCGCGATCAAGCTGCACGTCGGGTTGGACCAAGCCGGCCACCTGCCGAGTTTCGTCAGCGTCACCGATGGCAAGACCGGCGACGTGACCGTGGCCCGCACGTGGACGTTCGAGGCCGGCAGCGTGGTCGTCGCCGACCGCGCCTATCTCGATTTCGCGTGGTTTCACCAGTTGCAGGCCCGTGGCGTCACCTTCGTGACACGCCTCAAGCGCGGCGTGCGGTACCGGGTCACCCACGAGCATGACGTCCGAGCCGGGACCGGTATTCTCAGCGACCAGACGATCGAACTGACCAGCGCCCGCAGCCGCAAGGTCTATCCCCACCGGCTGCGACGGGTCGTCTACCGCGACCAGCTGACAACAAATCGCTACGTGTTCGTGACCAACAACACCACGTGGGTCGCCAAGACGATCGCCGACCTGTACAAGTCCCGGTGGCAGATCGAGCTGTTCTTTAAGTGGATCAAACAGCATCTGAAAGTGAAACGTTTCGTGGGCCGGTCGAAGAACGCGGTCTTGACGCAACTGTGGGTGGCCACCTGCATGTACCTGCTGCTGGCCTACCTCAAGTTCGTCCTGCGGTTGTGCTGGAGCCTCAACCAGATGCTGCAGGTGCTTCAACTCAACGTCTTCGAACGCCGGCCTCTCGAAGACCTCTTCACGACCCATTCGCCACCAGACCGCGCCCGTCCGCAACTCGCGCTCGCTTGGGCCTGAGACTGTGGGACACTAGTGAGTTTCCTAGGGGATTTTCGAATTCCGCTTCCACCGGGGCGCACGGTCTTCGTCGACGTGCGCTCCGTAGGCTGTCACTTTGGCTGTCAATATCGAGACAGGTCCGGAGCAGAGGTATCATGTCGTAGTCCTGTCGCCGATGTTCCGCTCCGATGAGAACGAGGCCCTGGGTGCTGCTCGGGACATCTGCCTCGCGAAGCTCGCCGACAAGGGCGTCATGCTCGCGGCAGTCGATGAGGTCCTGCCTACGCATGCTGCAATCGGCGATCAGAGCGCGCAACTCGGTGCGGTGCAGGCGGAGTGCGTGGCAGTCGGCGGGCGTGAGCTGGCCGTGGCTTGAGGCACGGTGTCTCGCCGTCGACCCATCAGCGATCCGGCTCCGCACGGTATTGTCAGGTTGAGGCGACGAGTGGGTACTGTCAAGTTGACGAAAAGCTCGTTGATCGACCCCCAAGATACTGAGCTCGAGCCAGCCGTGAACCCGCCATGCTGGGGATCAGAAACGGCCGTCAGCCTCAACTTGACAATACCCATCCCGGTCCTCAAGGCGCGCATGACCGACAGCACGCGGATCCAGGTGAAGATCAACGGCGTGGACGTCTTCCACCCGACCACCGGCGGGGTCCGCAGCGACGGCGCCGACGGCATCGCCTGTTGGTTCATCGACACCGACTACAACGAGGAGAGCTTCTTCGTCCGGCACGCCTACTTCCTCGGCGCAAACGATCCGTACAAGGCGCTCAGGACCACCCTGATGGCCGAGATCGACGCCGACGCGTGGGAGTCGCTCCACAGCGACGTCTCGCGTCCGTTCGACCGCCCCGAATCGGGCCGTATCGCCGTCAAGGTCATCAACGACCTCGGCGACGAGGTGATGAAGGTGTTCCGGGTGTGAGGAAGGCCGGTCATGAAGCCGCGTGTCTACGTCGAGACCAGCATCGTCAGCTACCTGACTACACGACCTGCGCGTGACATCGTTATTGCGGGACGGCAGCAGAGCACGCGGGACTGGTGGGCGACCGCTCCCCGGAGATTCGAGCTGGTGATCTCGGAGTTGGTCCGCGAGGAAGCGGCGGCGGGAGATCGCGATGCCGCACAATCGCGACTGGCGGCGATCTCGTCGCTTCCCGTGATCACCGCCACCGTGGAAGTCACACGACTGGCTCAAGCGCTGGTCGAGGCCACGGCGGTGCCGGAGCGGGCTGCGCAGGATGCGGTGCACATCGCGATCGCCGCGGTGCACCGTGTGCCTTTCCTCGTGACCTGGAATTTTCGGCACATCGCGAACGTCGCCGCGCGGCCACTGATCGAGGCGGTGTGTCGACACAGCGGGATCGATCCGCCGCTGCTGTGCACCCCGGAGCAACTTGTTACGGAGGACGACGACGATGAAGCCTGATCCGATCGTGGCCGAAGTGCGCGCCGTGCGCGACCGGCTCGCAGCACGTTTCAACTATGACATCGACGCCATTGTCCGGCACATCCAGAGTGTGGAAGCCGCATCGGGCCGCACCTACGTGCAGCCTCCGCAGAGCAGTATCGCCGAAATGAATGCCGCGATGGATCGTGCGCCGGGCGAGGCGCGTGGTCCGCAGGAGAGTGGGTCGTGCGCAGATGGCAAACGCCCTTGATTTGGCAGTTCACGGAGTCTGATGCAGTTCCGCATCGCCGACACCTTCACCGACAGCCTTTCCAAGCTTACCGGTGACGAGCAGAAGGCGGTCAAGACCGCGGCGTTCGACCTGCCGATGAACCCGGCGCATCCGGGCCTGAAGCTGCACCAGGTCGACCGGGCAAAGGACAAGGACTTCTGGTCCGTTCGGGTCAGTCGCGACATCCGGCTGATCGTCCACCGGACAGCTTCCAGTTTCCTGCTCTGCTACGTCGATCATCACGACGCCGCGTATCAGTGGGCCGAACGACGGCGACTCGAACGGCATCCGACGGGTGCTGTCAAGTTGACGAAAAGCTCGTCGATCGACCCCCAAGATACTGGGCTCGAGCCAGCCGTGAACCCGCCATGCTGGGGATCAGAAACGGCCGTCAGCCTCAACTTGACAATACCCAGCCACGTCCTGACTACCGTTGGAACGCAACTGAAAACGTGTTGACACCAAAGGGTCGGTGGTGTCCGGCGGCGGATCCGGCAGAGTGATTGCGAAGTGGATGTCGACGCGACCGTCCTCGACCATCACCCGCTCGAGCACGGTGCGGACCAGCTGTTGCCGGGCGTCAAAGTCGAGCGTGGCGAGCGGGCCGCGGATGCGGTCGACAAAGGTCTCGAGGTCAGCTTGGAGCTGCGCCTGCTGCTGGGCTGTCTTCCGCTCGGTGTGCAGCACTTCGATACTGCCGTTGACGTGAGCCCGCCGCTGCCGCAGCCGTCCCTGACGTTGCCGGAGCTGATCGAGGTCGACGAGTCCCGCCTGATAGGCGTCGAGCAGTCGGTATTCCTCGCGACCAAGCTCGGCCAGTTGCTTCTTCAACGCGGCCAGGTCGTCGCCCAAGCCGTCGTCCCCCGGCGACGCGGCCTGGGCCCGCAGGCGCACGTATCCTTCACGGATCAAGGCTGGGCTCTCGAGGTGGCGGCGGACCTCGCCCCAGACAAGTGCATCCAACTCATCCGACCGCAGATTCCTCTGAGGGCAACGGCTGATGGCGCGGCGCGCCATCAGCACGTCGTGACCCGCGCAGTAATAGTAGTGGTGGAACGTGCCGTTGCGTCCGCGCATGCGGTGACAGGACATTGTCAGGTCACACACGCGACAGCGGACCACGCGACGGAGCAGATAGTGGCCGGACTTGAGATGGTGGGGGCTGAAGCGGCGGTTGTCGTAGTGGATCGCCTGGGAACGACGAAACAGTTCGGCGTCGATGATCGGGGGAACCGGGAGAGGAATCCACTCGTGCTCCAGGCGTTTAGAATCACCTCGACACACCCGACAAACTTGGCGCTCGAAGTCGGTTCCCGGAGACTGGAGGGGATGTATGAAGCTTCTTCTCGCGGTGCTCATGCTGTTCGCGGGCACGATGCCCGCGGCCGCCCAATGGCTGGATCGTCCCTGGCCGGGCATCCCGCGCACGGCTGACGGGAAGCCGAACCTCACCGCGCCGGCGCCGCGTGGCCCCGATGGTCAGCCGGATTTGACCGGCGTGTGGAACGGGCCGCCTCCCGTCGCCCGTCCCGATCCCGCCACCTTGCAGCCGTGGGTCACCGACCTCGCCCGTCGGCGTCAGCAGGAGTACTACAAGATGCGCCCCTTTTTCCAGTGTCTGCCGAGCGGGCCCGAGACCGAGCGGTCTGGCGGCTGGAAACGCTTCCTCCACACGCCGACCGCCGTCGCGATCCTGAACGATGACCTCACCTATCGCGTGATCCACATGGACGGCCGCGAGCTGGAAGCCGACCCTTTGCCAAGCTGGATGGGTTACTCGGTGGGGCGCTGGGACGGCGACACGCTGGTCGTCGACAGTGCCGGGTTCAACGACAAGACGTGGGTGAGTCGCTACGGGGTCTCGCACACGGAGGCGCTGCGGATCACAGAGCGCTACCGGCGTCCCGACTTCGGCCACCTGCAGGTGGAGGTCACCTTCACCGATCTCGGTGCGTTCGCGAAGCCGTGGGGCATTACGGTGAACATGGTACTGGCGGCCGATACGGACATGCTCGAGGCGGTCTGCGAACGGAGCAGCGAAGACTGGGCGGGCAGCCTCTCGGACGCCGCCAATCGGGCAGTATCCGTGCCGCCCGACGTGCTGGCACGATACGTCGGCGTCTACAGCGGGATATACGGGGGAAACGAGCGGACGTACGAGGTGTCGCTCTCCGGCGGCCAATTGATCGCCACCATTGTCGGCGCCTACGACGCGGTGGGCCTCGGTGCCGCGGGCCTCGACCAGGGCGCGCCGCGGCCGCTGGTGCCGCAATCCCAGACGCTGTTCGAAGGCCTGGGACTCGGTTACCGGTTCATTGTCAACGACGAAGGCGTGGCGACAGACCTCATGGTGATTCACGTCTCTGGCGACTATAGATACTCGCGGCAGCGGTGACCCCTGTCGCGCCGCCGCTCTCTTGCCCATCGCCATGGCTGTTCAGTGTACGGGGCTGCTCAACTGTGTTGGCGATCGTCTCAAAGTGACGGGTATGTCCAGCTGGACATACCCGTCACTTTGAGATGACCACTGACAAACTGACGCCGACAACGACTTCACACACCCTTGAGCATCGCCCTCATCCGGCACGCTGGGCGCGTTCGTAGGCCTCGAGCGCCGCCGTGTCCGCCCAGTCCGTCCCGGTCAAAGCCCCTTCGGCCGGCCGCTTGAGCGGCCGCGGCTACCTCGCGCCGGCCCTCCGGTGCGTTCCACCGATTCAAGCGCGCCAGAGCCCGAGGTGTAAGCTCCCGATCGTCGAGACCGCCGCCGTCGATGTCGCCACAGTGAGCGCACGTGGCCAGGTGCTACCGTTCCAGCGGCGCCGTCCCACGAATTCATTGAGAACCTTCGCTGTTAGAATGGGGCCGCAGCCATGGCGCTTCGAGGTTGCTTCCGCGACATGAATTCACGCCGAGGCGCGCGCATCAGCGCGGGCAGCGTGCGCGTCAGACGCTGGGCCAGTTCCGCCCTCGGCCTGGGCCAGTTGGCCAGCCGGCAGAGTGCGCGACATCGTGAGCAATCTGCGCGCTCAACCCGCCAAGCTCTATCACCTGGGCGTGCCAACGGTCAGCCGCTCGTCGCTCGCGCGGGTGAACGCCGAGCAGCCCTACACCCTCTACGAAGCGTTGTTCGGCCGTCTACTGAGTCGTTGCCAGCAACGGGCGCCGGGCCACCGTTTCCGCTTCAGGCACAAGCTGTATGCGGTCGATGCGTCATTCGACTTGTGTCTGGCGGTTTTCCCGTGCGTCGTTCCGCCGCACGAAGGCCGCGCAAGCTGCACATCGGGTTGGACCAAGCCGGCCACCTGCCGAGTTTCCTCAGCGTCACCGACGGCACCGCCGACGTGGCCCGCACGTGGACGTTCGAGGCCGGCAGCGTGGTCGTGGCCGACCGCGCCTATCTCGATTTCGTGGTTTCACCAGTTGCAGGCCCGTGGCGTCACCTTCGTGACACGCCTCAAGCGCGGCGTGCACCGGGTCACCCGCGAGCATGAGGTCCCCGGGACCGGTATTCTCAGCGACCAGACGATCTCAACTGACCAGCGCCCGCAGCCGCAAGGTCTATCCCGACGGTTTGCCAAAGTTACCCTCGTGACCAACAACACCACGTGGGTCGCCAAGACGATCGCCGACCTGTACAAGTCCCGGTGGCAGATCGAGCTGTTTTTCAAGTGGATCAAGCAGCATCTGAAGGTGAAACGTTTCGTGGGCCGGTCGAAAAACGCGGTCTTGACGCAACTGTGGGTGGCCACCTGCATGTACCTGCTGCTGGCCTACCTCAAGTTCGTCCTGCGGCTGCGCTTCAACCAGATGCTGCAGGTGCTGCAGCTCAACATCTTCGAACGCCGGCCTCTCGAAGACCTCTTCACCACCCATTCGCCACCAGACCGCGCCCGGCCGCAACTCGCGCTGGCCTGGGCCTGAGACTGTGGGACACTAGTGAATCGGGACCGGCCCGGTCACTGGACACGGCCCGTGCCACATCATCTCGCTCAACTCCATATCCAGGAACCGAGGTTTACCAAAGCCCTGTGCCTGTAGCGCTGCCTCGACTTCCGGCCAGGTCCTCACGCAGATCAGCCCGGCAGCTTCGACGGCTTCCTCGGCCATTTGGGCGATACGCATAACGCGATAGTCCAGAACCTTCAGAACCTTCAGAACCTCGTCGCGGTTTCGGCCGACGTCGTGCCGCAGGCTCTTCAGGTTCTCCGCAACCTGCTGGATGCTGAGCAGGATTGCGACGCCAAGTGAGGTTGCCCCGATCTCGTGGACAGGTTAAGGCTTTCGGTTCACGTCATGGTGTGTACATCAACATTGATTCCTGTGGGCGGTGTGGATCCCGTGCGCAGCGCGGGATCCAGACGAGGGAGCATATTGGGCATATTCGACCGAGGAGCAACGCGGTCAGACGGGATGCATCGCCGCTCGAATGCAGCGGGGCCTTTTGCCACGGGCTGGTAGGGCGTCCACAGGCCGGGGATCCCGCGCTGCGCACGGGATCCACACCGCCCACAGGAATCAATGTTGATGTACACACCATGACGTGAACCGAAAGCCTTAACCTGTCCACGAGATCGGGGCAACCTCAGATGAACGCCGGCCCACGACCCTCGCTCCTCCAATGTGCGAGAGTTGAAGGGCGGCCCAGCACCAGTAGCGCCGGATCACCGGCAAGATACAGCTTGTGCTCGTCAAACATTGTTCCTCCGGTTGCGCTTCCGAAGGTAAGTATTGCCACCACGTGCCGCCGTCAGTCGCAAGCCCCTCCTGCGACCATCGCCGCGCCGATTGCGCGCCGTGCGTCCGCGACTGGCGCGCCGACCTCCCTCAACGGGGAACAACACAACCGAAGCGGCGGGGCGGCACGACATGCGATCGCGCCGTGTTCCTGGTTCCGGCCGTGCCGCTGAGGAGGCAGATCGCTGCATCGACGCCGGAGGCGAGAGGAGGGCACATCATGCCATCGCGTTCGCGAACGGCGGAAGTCGTCGCCGCCGAGCTCGAGGGCCGCCCGGTCGAACTGACGGACGACACCGCGACGTGACTGACGCTGGTGATGCCGCCGCCGGCGATCGAGCGCGAGGCGATCGCCGGCGTGGCCGCGGCCACGGCCGCGCTGAGCCGCGAGATCTGCGCGCTGTGCGGCGGGCAGAGCGACCCCGGTCCGGCACATCGACAGCTGGCTGGCTGAGCATGCGCTGCAAGGGCTGCCGAACGGTCGGCCAGTAGGTTCTGCCTGGACACCGGCGCGGCTCGGCGCCGCGTCGAGGCCGCTGAGACCTTGAAGACCGCATCGGCGACGAGGACCTACTGGCACTCATGAACGCGGGCGGGGAGCCGGACGAGGGGACCGAGCGGTGGCCGCAGACGTTCGTCGGCTTCCGTCCGGCGGCGGGCGTCTCGTGGCGGCCAGCACCCGGGCGCGGACCTGCGCCGTCAACTTCCACGGTGGGCGCCCCCGGTAGCGGCTCGTCAAGCCCTCGACGCCGTCTTCGAGAAAGCGCCGGCGCCACTTGGCGATGGTGGGGCGGGAGATATCGAGCTTGGACGCCACGGTTCGCGCGGAAACGCCGTCGGCGAGGAGCAGCACGACCTTGGCGCGCTGGACGAATTCGGCCGTCGCTCAGCCAGTTGATGCCGGCTACCCGGTTGACGACGACGTAGTCGAGCTCTTGGACATCGAACTCGGGTACGATGCCGTCCGCCCGCGCCTGGCTGAACGGACGCCTGCGCGCCGCACCCGCAGCGCGTCAAGCTCGACCGGCAGGATCTTCGATTGCCGCCGGATCGTCGTCGTCATCTCCCGCCTCCCGTCTGAGGCGCTGGATGAGGCGCCCGAGGTCGTGCCGGGCCTTCTCGAAGTCGGCGATCCATTCGGTCAGCCGATGCCGGTCGAGCGCTCTGAAGTCGATCAGATCCTCTTGTGCGGTCAGGTTCAAGGCATCAGACGCGACGACGGACACGATCCGATTCGATCGGTTCTGCGGCCGTTGGCTCGGCTCCTTGGTCGGGTCCTTCGTTGGTTCTGGGTGCATCTGGGTGGACTGCTCCGAGCCAGCCGCAGGCCCGGTGCGCCCGGTCCCTAGCTCGGGCCGGGCGGTCAGGTCGTCGGCGTCGGCTGTCGGCTCGTCGGTGCCTGACCTTCCGTTTCGGGGGGCATCCTCGATCGCTCCGGGGTCTTGGGGCTCGCGTCGTACCCGGGACGGCATCCGCCGCGCCGGGTACGACTTGCCGTCCTTGCCGACGCTGCGTTCCGGCAGGTCACAACTGGTTGTGACCTGCCGGATCTTGCTCACGTACTGTTGGGAGCATCCTATCTGCTCCGCGATTCGGGCTTGGCTTCTTTCGGGCCAGGCCTCCAGCGCCAGTTCGACCGCGTGCTTCTTGTCGGCCGCGGTCAGGCGGTGCCCGTGAGCTCGGTTGGCCCCCAGGGCGAACCAGAGCGCGTCTGCCCGGTTCCCTGTCCTGATGTCGGCCGCAATCTCGGGGAGCCCGGCGCGGCGGTGCACCGCTACCCGGTGGAAACCGTCTCCCAGGTACGTCCCGGCTTCGCTGCGGAACACGGTCACCGGCGGGAACACCACGCCGGCGTCGAGCTGCTCGACGTATTCATCGACGACCGCTTCGTCGATCGCTGCGCGCACCTGCGTCCGTGCGTCGGCGATGATCTCGTCGAGCGGGAGCATTTCCCTGCTCCCCCCGCTCGCGGCTTCTGTGTCGCCGGCCCGTTGCGGGCTCTTGTCGGCTGGGTTGCTCGGCATGCGTTGCCGGCGGCGTTTCGCGGGCCGTCGCCGTCTCTTCGGTCGTGGCATAGCTACCGTCCACCAGCGTGGGGCCGCGTTGTGATCCACGCATCGATCTCGTCGGCTATCCAGCGCACGGCGGGTGTGCCGACGCGCACGGGCCGGGGAAAGGCTTCGTTTGCCATGAATGATGCGTAGATCGTCGAGCGCGACAGCGCCGTCCGCCGCATCACCTCGCGCAGGGTTTCCAGCACCGGGGGGCTCTGCCCGGGCATTGTTGGGTCAGGCATCTTCGAGGCTCCTCCTGCTCGCCTTGACATCGGTTGCTCGGCCAAAGTTAGCGTGCAGCGGCCAAATCTCCGGGTTCCGCGCAAGGCGGTGTCGGTGGCAGGGCGTCGGCTGCTGCATGCGGGCGACGAGAGAAGCGTCGTAGTCGACGCGCGGCGGGGACGGGAGACCGCGCGGCAACAAGCGTGCGACCAGCCCCGGACAACATGCAACCGGAGCGGTTCGCTCGACGCCGCTTCCACGTGTGTTCGCCGGAAAACGGCGAGATCGCCCTCAGGCGCCACAAACGGCCTCCAGGACGCGATCTCGCTCGGCGTAAGGGGGCGGCCCTGGCAGAGTCGCTGCGCGTACAGACGATCCTGGCGGCCCTGAGCGCATGGAGACCCGGGATTACCCGGATGTTCGCGCGTTTCTGGCCGATTTTTGCCGTTAGTGCCTTGTTACGTGTATAATGGCAATGGTATGGCCTTGTCCACCAAAGAGCGACAGAAGCGATGGCGCAAAAGGCACCCTGAAAAGGCCGCCGTACACTTTGACGGCTTCAAGATCCAGAAGGCCAGGGCCAAGCTCGCGAAGACGGCGCCGACCGAGTGCGAACACGAGGGCCGGCTCGCGCAGGTCACGGTTTTCTCTTGCGGCACGTGCGGTGAGGTCGTGCTTGTCGGGTCCCTCCAGTGGAGTTGATCGGGTAATGCGGAACTCGGCCGCCCCGTTGACCCAGCCCGGCTCAATTTACGTGGGCCGGCGGCGGGCACGGTGCTCATGGACCGCAGCGAGCACCTCGGCTTCCCATGCCGACCGCTGCTCCGTGCGCAGCCCGCCGACCTCCCGGCCGGCCTTGACCAGGCATTTGTTCATATAGATCCGCTCGCTGACGGCTTGGTGGAGCCCATCGCGGACGAGCATCCGGAGGGCAACCACGCTCGTGTCGACGGGGTGCCACGCGGGCACTTCCGTGCCTTCAGCCACCCTGTGGACCACCGGTATGCCCAACGCCTGCAGGTCGTCGATCAGCGTCAACGGGCGCTTCGGACTGACGGAAACCGGACAGGTAGTCGACCACGCCAGGTAGGGGTCATGATTCGGCATCGTCAGACAAGGAGCCATTCTGAGGGGGCGTGTGCGGAGCCGGCGTCAAGGTTGCCAGCCCCGCGAAGGCGGGGCGGAGCGTAGCGACGCGGTTGACCCGGGCGAGCACACGCCGATGCTGTCGGGTTGACGACCGGCGGCCCGTTCAACCTCGACGCGACCGACGCCGTCGCCCAGCATCGTGATGGTGTTGGCGGCCGCGTTCGGGACGAACTGCGGCCGAACCGGCACCTGCGGCGTCACCACGATGGCGCGCAGCAGCTCCGACAGCTCTTCCACGTTTCCGTGCGGGACGTAGAACGTGCGGATTTCGCTGAAGTGGATCACCGATTCCGGGGATGTGGATCACGGATTTCGGGGAAGTGGAGCGCCCATCGGAGCGTAGCGACGTTCGTCGGTCAGTTGCCTCCCATCGGTGTCGTAGCGTCTGGTCGATATCCTACTCGTGCTGTCGTGTCAGTGAGTGAGCATCGAGGAGGTTGCCTGTGGTTCCTGTGGGCGCCGCGTGCGGCGTCCAAGGTGCTGTGGGAAACGCGCTTTCGGCGACGGCGCAGTTGCCGCCGAGCGTATCGCGCGCGTTTTCCATGGCACCGCCAGGGTCCACAGGCTGTTCGCGCCCGGCGGGAGCGTCGGGCGTCTCGCGGACGTGATCGTCATGTCGTCTCCTTCCGGCGGTTGGCGGGTGCGTCGTGCGTGCGTCGCATCGAGCGGCCCTTGAGCTCGATGCGGTGCGCGTCGTGGAGCAGGCGGTCGCAGATGGCGTCGGCCTGGTTGGGGTCGCCGATGACGGCGTGCCAGTCGGTCACGGGCAGTTGGCTGGCGATGAGCGTCGAGGCGCGTTCGGCGCGGTCCTCGATCACCTCGATGAGGTCTCGCCGCTCGGGGTCGCGCAGCGGCGCGAGCATCCAGTCGTCGATCGCGAGCAGGTCGAGCTTGGCCAGGCGGGCGAGCAGCCGGGTGTAGGAGCCGTCGCCGCGGCCGACGGCCAGCTCGTGCAGCAGGCGCGGCATGCGGACGTAGCGCGCGGCGAAGCTGCGGCGACACGCGCGTTCGACGAAGGCGCAGGCGATGAAGCTCTTGCCGATGCCGCACGGTCCCGTGACGATCACGTTGTGGCGCTCAGCGATCCACGCGCAGGCGCCGAGCGTGAGGATCTGCTGGCGATTGAGCCGGCGCGAGTGGGTGAAGTCGACGGCCTCGAGCGTCGCCGGGTAGCGCAGCTTGGCCGTGCGGAGGCGCCGGTCGAGCTTGCGCTGCTCGCGGGCCGTCCACTCGGTGTCGACGAGCAGGCCGAGCCGCTCCTCGAAGCTGAGCGCGGCGGCCTGGTCGGTGTCGAGCTGCTTTTGGAAGGCGTCGGCCATCGCGCCGAGCTTCAGGGCGTTGAGCTTGTCGACGGTCTGTTCGATCAGCATCGGTCCTCCTCTGAGGTCGCGGCCGCGTAGTAGTTGGCGCCGCGGATGTTGGCGTGCATCGGTGTCGGGTTGGTCTCGGCCGGCGGCTCGAGGGGCAGCCGGTCCTGACCGGCGGCGAGGATGTTCTTGACGGTGTGGAAGCGGCACGAGCCGAGCGCCAGCGCGCGGGTGCTGGCGGCGTCGAGCCGGGCGTTGCCGTGCTGGCGTCCCAGACGCATGATGCCCAGCACGATCCGATAGCCCTGCTCAGGGTGCGGGCGGCTGTGCAGGATCCGGGTGACGAGCCGAGCGGTCGCCGGTCCGACCGTCTCGGCCCAGCGGATGAGCCGCGACGGGGTCCACTCGGCATGTGCGCGGTGGGCGCTGGGCATGTGCTCGGCCACGGTGGACGGCTGTCGGTCGTAGCGCCGGCGGTGCGACGCCACGCGCTTGCCGCGATGGAAGATCTCGACCGTGTTCGTCGTGTGGCGGACCTCGACCTGCTCGCGGACGAGTTGGTACGGCACGCTGTAGACGTGGCGGTCGACCTCGACGTGGTAGTCGATGTTCACGCGGCACAGCTTCCAGTGGGCCAGGACGTAGCGGGTAGCCGGCAGGGGGCGTAGCGCCGGGCGGTCGAGCTGCTCATAGAGGGCGCGGCGGCTGACGCCCAGCTTCTTCATCGGGCGGTCGTTGAGCTCGTCGAGCAGGACGCGGATCGCCCGGTTCAGCGCGCCGAGCTCGAAGAAGGTCTGGTCGCGGAGCCGGGCCAGGATCCACCGCTGGGCCACGAGTACGCTGGTCTCGACGACCGCCTTGTCGCGGGGCTTTCTGGGGCGCGCCGGGATGACGACGGCGCCGTAGTGGGCGGCCAGGTCCTCGTAGGTGCGGTTGACGTCGGGCTCGTAGCGGCAGGGGCGGGTGATGGCGCTCTTGAGCTGGTCGGGGACCCACAGCGTGGTGGCGCCCCCGCAGTACTCGACCATGTGGATGTGGGCGGTGACCCAGTCCGCCAGCTGCTGGGTCGCGGTCGCCTCGGCGTAGGTGAGGCTGCTGGCGCCGAGCGCGGCGACGAACAGCTCGACAGGCCGCAGCTCACCCGTGCGCCGGTCGACCAGCGTCGGCCGCTTGCCCGAGAAGTCGACGAAAGTCTTCTCGCCGGCGCGGTGCACCTGCCGCATCGACGGCCGCAGCCGCCGCGACCACTGCCGGTAGATCTCGCAGAATTGTGTGTAGCGGTAGCCGCCGGGATGGACCTGGAGGTACTCCTCCCAGAGCAGCTGCAGCGTGACCCCGTTGCGCTTGAGCTCGCGGTGGATGTGCGCGCAGTCGGGTCGGGCTCGGTTGGGCACTGGCGCCGGGCGGCGAAACAGCCGGGCCTCGAGCGCCGCGTCGTCCAGGTCGGCCGGCAGCGGCCAGCCCAGCCCGTACCGAGCCGCCCTCTGCAGATAGCGTGAAACCGAGCTCGGACCGATGACGCAGGCTTGGGCTACCTCTCGGTGGGACAGGCCCTGTTCAAACCTGAGTCGTAGAATCTCCCGAATTTTCCTCACCAGAAGCCTCCGAGTCGGCATCGCTTCGCCCTCCGTTCAAAAGGCGAAGGATCCCGCTGTCAAGGGCGGACCAAAACCAGACCAGAGTGGTGGAGGAAAATCAGACCATCCGGCCGCCCGGTGGCGTGTTTGAAGGTGGCTGTGCGGGTGGGCTGAAGCGGAGTCTGGGCACGCCCCCGGGGCGGGCCCGGACGCAGTGGAGGCCCGGCTGCACAGCCAGCGGCGTTGCAGGGGGAGGGGTCAGGACGCCGGGGCGGCAGCGTCTTTGCGAGCGTGCTTGCTGTGTGCGAGGCGATAGCTGTCGCCGTTCAGCTCGAGGATGTGGACGTGATGGGTCAGCCGGTCGAGCAGCGCGCCGGTGAGCCGTTCAGAGCCAAAGATCTCGGTCCATTCGTTGAAGGGCAGATTCGAGGTCACCAGCGTCGACGCTTGCTCGTAGCGCTGGGAGAAGATCTCGAACAGCAGCTCGGCGCCGGTCTTCGACAACGGCACGTAGCCGAGCTCGTCCACGATCAACAAATCCTGCT
Source organism: Vicinamibacterales bacterium (assembly GCA_965217045.1). Taxonomy (GTDB): domain Bacteria; phylum Acidobacteriota; class Vicinamibacteria; order Vicinamibacterales; family UBA8438; genus JAAXGX01. The sequence goes on from OZ244229.1 coordinate 1,014,745, forward strand.
TGGCCAACTGTTTCTGGAAGCGGAGCAGGCGCTTGTCATCCCGAGCTTCGAGCAGCTCGTTCACCAGCGCGGCGGCGGTGGTGAAGCGCACCCGTTAGCTTTTCTGACAGGCGGCCAACCCCAAGGCCAGCGCCAGATGCGTCTTGCCTGTGCCGGAGTTGCCCAACGCCAAGACGTTCTCTCGCCGGTCGAGATACTCCGCGCGGGTCAGCTCGAGCACGAGCCGTTTGTTCAACGACGGGATCGCGCGGAACGCGAAGGTCTCGAGACTCTTCACGACCGGGAACTTGGCGGCCTTGATGCGGCGTTCGATGGCGCGCTGCTCGCGGTCGAGCAGCTCCAGCTCGCAGAGGCGGAACAGGTAGCGTGGACAGTCCAGCCCTTCCTGCGCGCAGTGCCGCGCCACCTTGTCGTACTCGCGCAGGAAGGTCGGCAAGCGGAGGGCCTTGAGATGGGCGTCGAGCAGCAGGGTCGACTTGGCCACACTGCTATCCCACAGAGCTTCTAATTGAGGCGGCTTGAACCTTCTATGTCTGTTAGAATGGTTTTGCCGCAAATCATTCAAAACACAGGAGATCCAAGCCGTGGCCCATCGTAACACAGTCTTCGGGCAACTTCTGACGTTGCTTCCGCGACATGAATTCGACGCCGAGGCGCGCGGCCATCAGCGCGGGCAGCGTTTGCGCGTCATGAGCCGCTGGGCGCAGTTCGTCGCCCTCGGGCTGGGCCAGTTGGCCAGCCGGCAGAGCCTGCGCGACATCGTGAGCAATCTGCGCGCGCAACCCGCCAAGCTCTATCACCTGGGCGTTGGGACGGTCAGCCGCTCGTCGCTCGCGCGGGTCAACGCCGAGCAGCCCTACACGCTCTACGAAGCGTTGTTCGGCCGTCTGCTGAGTCGTTGCCAGCAACGGGCGCCGGGCCACGGTTTCCGCTTCAGGCACAAGCTGTATGCGGTCGATGCGTCGACCATCGACTTGTGTCTGGCGGTTTTCCCGTGGGCGTCGTTCCGCCGCACGAAGGCCGCGATCAAGCTGCACGTCGGGTTGGACCAAGCCGGCCACCTGCCGAGTTTCGTCAGCGTCACCGATGGCAAGACCGGCGACGTGACCGTGGCCCGCACGTGGACGTTCGAGGCCGGCAGCGTGGTCGTCGCCGACCGCGCCTATCTCGATTTCGCGTGGTTTCACCAGTTGCAGGCCCGTGGCGTCACCTTCGTGACACGCCTCAAGCGCGGCGTGCGGTACCGGGTCACCCACGAGCATGACGTCCGAGCCGGGACCGGTATTCTCAGCGACCAGACGATCGAACTGACCAGCGCCCGCAGCCGCAAGGTCTATCCCCACCGGCTGCGACGGGTCGTCTACCGCGACCAGCTGACAACAAATCGCTACGTGTTCGTGACCAACAACACCACGTGGGTCGCCAAGACGATCGCCGACCTGTACAAGTCCCGGTGGCAGATCGAGCTGTTCTTCAAGTGGATCAAACAGCATCTGAAAGTGAAACGTTTCGTGGGCCGGTCGAAGAACGCGGTCTTGACGCAACTGTGGGTGGCCACCTGCATGTACCTGCTGCTGGCCTACCTCAAGTTCGTCCTGCGGTTGTGCTGGAGCCTCAACCAGATGCTGCAGGTGCTTCAACTCAACGTCTTCGAACGCCGGCCTCTCGAAGACCTCTTCACGACCCATTCGCCACCAGACCGCGCCCGTCCGCAACTCGCGCTCGCTTGGGCCTGAGACTGTGGGACACTAGTGACTTGGCCATCACTCGGCCCCTGCCCCCAGCAGCATCAAGTAGTCGGCCGCCATGGTCGTCGTCACCCGCGGGGCCGGGAGATGCGGATACTGCGCCAGGTCGAGGCGGGGCGGCCGGTGGTCGAGGCGGCACAGAACGAGATGCTTGACGGCGTCGAACCCGATCGCGCCCAGTCGCAGGGCGTCCTGGATAGCGCCGCGGACGTGGGCCAGCCGAAAGTCCTCGATGAGCCGCAAGACCTGCACATACTCGCGGGTCCCGGCTTTGCCCAGCCGGGTCTCCAAGAGCCGCCGCAGCCGGAGAAACTCGTCTGGCAGCGCCCACCCGGTCAGCGGCGCCGCTTGATCGAGCGCGCCCGTCTTGCGCTCCAACAAGGCCAAGTAGTGCAGTAGATCGAAGATCAGCTCCTCACGCCCGTAGCTGCGACGATGACGGGCGATCTCCTCACTCCCGCAGACGATCACGACGACGTCCACGTAGCCCTTCACCACCACGTCGCGGTGGCCGTAGGCGGTTGGCACCGAGTAGTCGTTGCGGCGGTAGCGCACCAGCGACAACGACGTGACCCGCGTCGGGCGCGTGTCGCAGGCTTCATACGGGACCGGCGGCAACGGCAACAACGCGGCGCGGTCGCGCGCGAAGCGCTCCCCGATCGTCTCGGTGTGCCGCCGTAACCGCTGCCCGCGCCGCGCGCGGCACTGGCGCGCCAAGTCAGCGTTCAACGCGTCCCAACTCGCGACGCGCGGGACCGGCACGAAGAAGTTGCGGCGGGCGTAGCCGACCAGCCCTTCCACCTTGCCTTTGTCGTTGCCCTTCCCCGGCCGTCCGAAGCGATCGTCGAACAAGTAGTGCGAGTGGAGCTCGCTGAAGCTCTGCGTTCGCTGCCGCGTGCCGTCCCCGAGAATCTTCGCCACCGCCAGCGTGGTGTTGTCGTAGACGATGCCACGCGGCACGCCGCCGAAGTAGCGGAACGCGGCGTTGTGTCCTTCGCAAAACGCCTCCGTCGTCTCGGCCGGAAACGCCTGCACGAACGCGTCGTCGCTGTGCGGCAGATCCACGACCAAATAGTGCGCCTTGCATTCGACGCCGTCGATGACCACCAGGGCTTCGCCGAAGTCGGCCTGGGCGTCGCCCGGCGGATGCGCGAGCGGCACGAACATCTCTTGCCCGCCCAGCTTCTGCCTGCGCACGTAGTCTTTGACAATCGTGTGGCCGCCCGTGAAGGCGTGCTCGACGCATAAGCGCTCCCAGATGCGCTTGGCCGTGTGCCGTTGTTTCTTCGGGCGCTGCTGATCGTCGGTGAGAATTTGATCGATGACCCCGGTGAAGGCGTCCAGTTTCGGACACCGGATCGGTTTCGCCCGACGATACCCGGGCGGCAGGCGGTAGCGCAGCATCTTGCGCACCGTCTCCCGGGCCAGCCCGAAGCGCCGGGCCGCCGCCCGCTCGTTCAATCCCTCCACATAGACGCTGCGCCGCACCGCCGCATAGAACTCCACTCGATACATCCCTCCTGTATTCCACAGAACACCGTCGGCATGCTCGGTGGACCACTCGAGCGGTCTGGTTTTCCGCCGCACGCAGGCAGCTTCACACCGCCGCGCTGCGGTCTATTTTTGCTCCGCCGTTCTCAAGTTCGGATGGCGGGGCCGTGTTGCTCAAGGCGGCCGAGCGGGTGTATGGCCTGGTCAAGGCATTCGCCCGCTGTCTTGGAGACTGGCGGGTGGTACGAGCTCCACGCGCCCCCGGAGCGGATGGAGGTGAGGACGTTCGAAGATATCCGCGCGCTCGAAGGCGTTGCCGTCGAGCTCGTCACCGAGTACGCCGCCGCGTTTTGGAAGCAGTGCCGCCGGCGGTGGGAGCGCGACCGGATCGAGGTCGTGAGGCTGGACGAGAACGACGACAACAACATCCGCGAGTACCGGCTGTCGATAGACGCCGCCGAGACCCGGCTGATCCAGGGCTGTGCGCGACCTGGTGGAGACTCTTCGGGAAGGTCACCGCTACGAGCTGCAACTCGGCGTCCTCAAGATCGACAGGCACGCCTACTGCCCGCTGCTGCACGCCGACAAGGGCTGCAAGGTCACCATCCAGCCCGTGGCCCTCGACAGGAACGAGAAGACGGTTGTCGAGGCCTTGAACGACCTCACCAAGCGCGCCGATCCCTGTCTGCGAGGGAGAGAGCTGTACCTGCTCCGCAATCAGACGCGCGGCCGCGGCGTGTCGTTCTTCGACGACTACACCTACTACCCCGACTTCATCGTGTGGCTGATCGACGACGAGAGCCAGCATGTCATCTTCCTGGACCCAAAGGGCCTCGTCCGGTACGGTCCAAAGGAACGGAAGAAGGTGAAGCTCCACACGGAGATCAAGAAGATTGAGGAACGCGTGCAGGTCTCTGACCCGGACCTCCACCTGCACGCCTACGTACTTTCGGTGACCCCGCCGGACCGGATCGGCGACGAGCTGCGCTCGCGGGAAGACTGGGAACGAGAAGGGGTGTATTTCCTGGACGAGGCGGACTGTCTGAAGCAGGTCATCGGCCACTCAGTGGCCGTGTAGCGTCACTCGGCGACCACGGGGCGCCCCCGACCCACCGACGGCAAGCCGGGGGACGCAACGAGCGAAAGCTGACGCCGGTATCGTCCGAGACACGTACGACCCTCCCGAGACGGCCGAGGTGAACCAGTGGCTCGCCTCAATCCTCCTCAGGGCGGACGGATGAGACCCGCCCGCCCCTGCCGCCGCGGGGCGGGCAGCGTGGTAGCATGATCCGGTGCTCGACACCCACGCCATCGCCCGCCGGCTCACGGACAGCGGCCTGCCCAGCAAGCAGGTCGACGTGATCACCGACGCCCTCCGGGAAGCCGCCGAACACGGCGACCACGTGACACCGGAGGGGCTCCGGGCCGAACTCACCAGCCTCGAGGCTCGCCTGACCTGGCGCTTCGCTGGCGCGATGCTCGCACAGACGCTCGCGATCCTCGGTGGCGTGCTCGCGATGCTCCGCCTGATGGAATAGCGCACACCGCACACCGCCCAGGGCCAAGCGCCGACGGCAACTACGGTGAACACGACTACGACTCGCCGATCCACGGGTGAGCAAACACGAGCGGCTTCCTCAACGGGAGACTCCCACGTACCCGAGTCAGCCAAACCGGCGACTGCCACACCCGCGCCGAGTGACATCGCCTGAGGTTGCCCCGATCTCGTGGACAGGTTAAGGCTTTCGGTTCACGTCATGGTGTGTACATCAACATTGATTCCTGTGGGCGGTGTGGATCCCGTGCGCAGCGCGGGATCCAACGGACTTGTGGGCGCCCGTAGGGCGTCCACAGGCCGGGCACCGTCCACAGCGCCGGCCTGATGGAGCCGTTCGAACTCCAGTGGCGACCGGTAGCCGAGCGCGGAGTGACGCCGCCGCGTGTTGTACCACCCCTCGATGAACTCGAACAACGCCGCCCGTGCTTCGGCGTGCGTTGACAGCGTCGTTCGGTCGAGCAGCTCGCACTCCAGGGTCGCGAAGAAGCTCTCGGCCATCGCATTGTCGAAGCAATCGCCGACCGAACCCATCGATAGCGCGACGCCCCGTTCCCGGCAGCGAGCGCCGAAGGCCAGCGAGGTGTACTGGCAGCCTTGGTCGGAGTGATGGATGACCGCCTCGGGCCGCCGTTGCGCCACGGCCATCTCCAGCGCCTCGACCACCAGCGCGGTGCGAAGATGCCCCGCCATGGCCCAACCGACGACGCGCCGGCTGAACACGTCGAGGACGATGGCCAGGTACAGGAAGCCGGCCAGGGTCGGGACGTAGGTGATGTCGGCGACCCAGAGCCGGTTCGGCGCGTCCGCCTCGAAGCGCCGCTCGACCCGATCCGGGGCCGGGCGGGCCTGGGCATTCCGGCGTGTCGTGCGAGGGCCGCGGCGCCGGCTCACCCCGGCGACGCCGACGGACCGCATGACCCGGGCGACCCGCTTGCGGCTCACCGCGACACCGCCCTCGGTCAGTTCGGCGTGAATCCGAGGAGCACCATACGTCCCTCGACTCCGGCCGTGAATCGCCTGGACGCGAGCCCGGAGCTCGGCATCGGCCCGTGCCCGAGCCGACGGAGGACGACGACGCCACGCGTAGTACCCGCTCGGGGAGACACCGAGCACCCGGGCCATCGTGGCGACACGGAAACGAGCCTGATTCGCGCTCATGACCCGGTAGGTCTCCCGGGTCGGGCCTCCCGCGCGAACCAGGCCGTTGCCTTTGCCAATATCTCTCGCTCTTCGCGCAGGCGTCGGTTCTCCCGGCGCAGCCGGCGAAGCTCTTCACGCTCCTCCGTGCGCAGCCCGTCGCTGCGCTCGCCCGCATCGCGGCCCACCTGCGCGACCCAGGTTCGGATCGCCTGGGACGACGGCTCGAACTCGCGAGCCAGATCCTCCGGCGCACGTCCGGACCGAACCAGGTCGACCATCTGTTGCCGGAACTCCGCCGCGTACGGTGGTCTCGTCTTCGGCATCGCGGATACTCCTTCTCCCCCCCAAGAGGATAGGTGTCCACGAAACCGGGGCAACTTCACGCCCGCGAGTACCGCAACAGGCTCCTCGACTACCAAGCGCACGAACAGGACACCTACAGCCGGCTGATATCACGCTCTCCAGCGGTGCCTTGGGACTTTCGTTCGCGTTCGTCCGTCAGTTCGCCGGCGACAATCCAAGTGCGACTTGGGCGCTCGGGGCTGCTTGGATTCTGTGGATCGTGAGCATCACCTGCATGCTCGTCTCCCACTACTGCAGTGCCTGCGCAATGGAAGACGCGGTCGCCCAGGTCGACCGGGGCGAAGTCAGCACCGGAGGTGCGTTTGACGCTTGGACCCGATGCTTGAACGCCACGGCGTCGTCCTGTTTTGTGCTGGCCGCCGTCTTGGCGGCTGTATTCATGATCTGGAACTTGGGTGGTAGCGGCAAGATGAAAGGGACCCCGTGGCCACTTGAAATGGGCCCCCCTGAGCACTCGGAAACAGCGCTCGCCTGGCGATAATCGAGGTGGCGAGACACGGTCGTCTCGTCGACCGAGCCAGGAGGACGCGGAGGTGATCAGGATGTCCCAGTGGGTCGAGGTCCGCCACCTGCACGGCTCTGGCTCGCTCTCGGCGTGCGCGTCCGGGTCTCGTCTGGTGGAGGACGAAGAAGGAGATCGCTCGTCGGTTGAAGTTGGATGTCAAGACGAGCTGCTCGCGTCGCGGCGGGCCATCGGCCGGCCGACGCCGCCGGTGCGGGTGTCGCCGCCGCGGCCCAGCACCCTGACGCCGTGGCGGGAGCAGATCCAGCAGTGGCTGTGCGCGGAGCCGCGGTTGACCGCCAAACGGATTCGCCGGTTGCTGCTGCCGTTGGCCGGACCGCTCCCGGCTCGCACGGTGCGCCGCTACGTCGCGGGACTGCGGGCAGCCGGCACCGCGAAGGAGGCTTTCGTGCACCGCAGCGTGCTCCCCGGCACGACGATGGAGGTCGACTTCGGCGAGTCGTGGGTCGACGTCGCCGGCGTGCCGTGCAAGGTGAAGTACCTGGTGGCGACGCTGCCGTTCTCCAACGCGTACTTCGCCAAGGCGTACCCGGTCGAGCGTCTCGAGTCGCTGCTCGACGGCATCGAGTCGGCGTTTTGGTACTTCGGGGGCGTCGTGAAACGCCTCGTTCTGGACAACACCTCGCTGGCGGTCAAGAAGGTGTTGGCGGGCCGGGACCGGGTGCAGACCGAGGCGTTCGAAGCATTCCGGGGCGGGTATCCCTTCGGTGCCGAGTTCTGCGCGCCGGCCAAGGGCTGGGAGAAGGGTTCCGTGGAGGGCGGTGTCAAGTACGTCCGCAACCTGGTGTTGCGGCCGCGGCTGGCGGTGGCGAGCTGGGCGGCGCTCAACGCGGCGATCCTCGCCGAGCTGGAGGCGGACCTGCCGACGCGCCACCTTGACGACGGGCGCTCGGTGCAGGACGCGTTGACACTGGAACGGCAGCATCTGCGAGCGATGCCCGTGCACCTTCCCGCCACCTGCCGCGTCGTCGCGCGAGTGGCCGACAAGTTCGGACACGTCCGGGTGGACCACGTCACCTACTCGGTACCGATCCGCCACGCCTACCGGCCGGTGTGGGTGAAGCTGTATCACGACCGGGTGGCGGTCGCCGTCGGCGCCGAGGTGGTGGCGCAGCACGCCCGCGCGTTCTGCAGAGGCACGAAGGTCCTCGATGCGTTTCACGTGCTGCCGTTGCTCGAGCGCAAGCACCGGGCGGTGGCCGAGGCGACGGCGCTCGTCGACTGGCCGCTGGCGCCGGTGTGGCGGCAGGTGCGGGCCGAACTGGCCAGGCACACGCGCAAGCCCGATCAGGAGTGGGTCCGGATGCTGCGGCTGATGGAGACGCAGCCGGCCGCGGCCGTCGAGCGCGCGGTGACGGCCGCGCTCGAGCGCCATTCGCCGCGTCTCGAGACGGTGCGGCTCCTCCTCCGCCAGCAGCAGAGTGGCCCGCCGCCGGTGTGCCGGCCGGTGACGGGGGTGCGTCCGGAACTGGCGCAGATCGTGGTGCCCACCCCGACGCTGTCGGCGTATGACGCTCTGGTGGAGGGCCGTTGCTAATGGTGACCGCGATTGCCGAGCCGCCGCATTTGGAGACGGACCTGAAGACGCTGTGCCTGTCGACGGTCGCGACGCAGTGGCGGCCGCTGGCCGAGCAGGCCACCCGCCAGCGTCAGCCGCCGGCCGACTACCTGGCTCAGTTGGTCCATCTGGAGGTGACCGGCCGCCGGGAGCGCCGCATCCAACGCCGCATCCAGGATGCTCGCCTCCCGATGCTCAAGACGCTCGACGCCTTCTCGTTCGACGCACAGCCGGACCTGGACCGCGACGCGGTCCTGCACGTCTTCGACTGCCGCTTCGTCGCCGACGCCGCCAACGTCGTGTTCGTCGGCGGCGTCGGCACGGGAAAGACGCATCTGTCGATCGCGTTGGGGATGGCCTGCTGCCAGCACGACTACCGGGTGCGGTTCGTGACCGCCGCCGAACTGGTCATGCTGCTCGTCGAAGCGCAGCAACAGGGCCGACTGCAACGCAAGTTCGACCAGCTCGCCCGCTACGACGTCGTAATCCTCGACGAACTGGGCTACGTGCCGTTCGACAAGGCCGGCGCCGACCTGCTGTTCGGCTTCATCAGCCAGCGCTACGAGCGCCGGAGCCTCGTCGTGACGACGAATCTGCCGTTCGCGCGCTGGTCCGAGGTGTTCCTCGACGCCACGGCCGCCGCCGCGGTCATCGACCGGATCGTCCACCACGCCACCGTGTTGACGACCGCCGGCGACAGCTACCGGCTCAAGACCGCCACACGCAACCAGGCGTCCCGCGCGCCACAGGAGGTGCCACGGCAATAGCGCTCATCGCGACGTGGCCTCCCGTCGCTCCGCTCCGTCCGGCCACGTCGCGATGAGCACCACAACCCAAGAATGGGGGTCCGATTTCACGTGGCCACAAAGGTCCCTTTTCTAGTTGCCATTTCCAAACTTGGGAGATGCAACATGAGCGAGCGTGACGCTGGAAACGAAGGTCTGACAAAGCACGTCAACGACGGGCGTACAGTGCCATCACAACGAATATTAGAGAGAGCGCGAACGGTACCAGCCGAGCCTCGGCCAGCAAGCGGCGCGGCACAGAACAAGTCCGGGGGTAGCGGATCCTCCGCCTCGGACGGCAGCGGCGGAGCGTCCGCCCCAGCCAGCGGCGGCGCGAAGGGAGAGTGACGACGCGACCGCTCGCATCGGTGTCACCGACCGAGGGCGATGGAGCGATAGGGGCAGAGACAATCTCCTCCAGGCGCGCGCCAACGCGGCGCTCACTGCCACACACGCAGGCAGCCGGCCGACGAAAAGGGCCCTCGGGACAGCACCGGGGAGTGCGGGGCTCTTGCCTCGTGGGGCTCTCGGAGGAATCACGCGAACCGCTTACAGGCTGCGCGCAACAACCCCCACCTCAGCGGCCAGCGACACTCAAGCCTGGACGCCGGCAACAACGGAATCGAGACAGTGCCGAAGCACAAACAGGCCATTCAACGCCAACGGAATGTGGGATCGAGTGTGTGACTGCGCCGATGGAGCGGCGTAAGCCTATGAATTTAGGTGGCTTGTGGGTTGCCCAGCAGTAGCGGGGATGGACCGAAGTATGTCCTTCCAAGGACTGGGGCCAGGCCGAGTACCCCGCAGCAGCGGGGATCGACCACACACAGGCTCCTTCCGGAGTGAAGCAGAACCAAGCCCCGGCCGAGAGGCAGGCGGGCCCGCCGCCGGACCCAACACCGACCCCGCCACCACACACAGCCGGTACCCTAACGAACAGAAGACCGCCACGGCGCAGGGGGCCGAGCCAAGAGGTGGCACCACCAGCCGCACCCACCGGACGCTCATCTACGCCTCGCTTGCCTCGGTCTCCGCCTCCGCGGCCTTGCCGGTCTCGGCCGCTGCAGGCTGCTTCCGACGCTCCGCCCAGTACTTCTTCATCCGCTCCGAGGTCGCCTTCTTCGCCTCGTCCGACATGTTGCGCCGCCTGCGCGCGGCCTTCGCTGGCTGCGCCGACGATCTCGAGCGCCCCGGCCCCCCGCCAAGCGCGGCAATCGCCGCGTCGACTTTAGCCCGGATTATGCGTGAAGGTGCGGTTGAGGGGGAGACACAGGAGCCTCCGTGTGGTACAAACGTAATGTACACAACGTTTTAGCCACAACGGAGATCCCTGCGTGACGCCTCACACGATGCCACAGACTGTTCTGTTCCCGGATCTGTTCGACAAGCCCCTCGTCGCCACGTTCAACCAGGAACACGCGAGTTCCGACGGCGGCGCCGTCCTGCTCAAGGCGACCGAGCGCGTGTACGGCTTGGTCAAGGCGTTCGCCCGGTGTCTGGCCGACAAGCGCGCCGCGGAGAAGATTCGGCACACGTTCGCGGATCTGATCGGCCAGCGGATCTTCGGCATCGCGTGCGGTCATCCCGATGGCAACGATGCCGACCACTTGGCCGACGACCCCATCCACAAGCTGCTGCTCGGGCGGGACCCGGTGTCCGGCGCGCCCTTGGCGTCGCAACCTACGATCTCGCGGTTCGAGAACGGCGCGAGCCGCACCGCGCTCTACCGGATGGGGCGCGAGTTGGCGGCGTGCGTCATCGAGCGGCATCGGCGCCGCCTGCACGGTCGGGCGCGGCTCGTCACCATCGATCTGGATCCGACCGACGACCTGACGCACGGCGCCCAGCAGCTCACGTTCTTCAACGGGCACTATGGCGGCTGGTGTTATCTGCCGCTGCTCGGGTTTCTGAGCTTCGACCGCGAGGCGGAGCAGTATCTGTGCGCGGCGGTGCTGCGGCCCGGCAACGCAGTGGCCGCCGACGGGACCCTCGGGCTGCTGTGTCGGCTGCTCCCGCTGCTGCGGGCGGCGTTTCCGCGGGCGCGGTTTCTCGTTCGGCTCGACGGGGGCTTTGCGACCCCGGAGGTCTTCGATTTCCTGGATGCGGAGCCCCGGCTCGACTACGTGGTGGCGATGGCGAAAAATGCGGTTTTGGAGCGGCATGCCGAATCCGCGATGCAGACGGCGCGCACGCAGAGCGAGGTCAGTGGCGAGACCGCACACGTCTATACCGACACCCGCTACGCCGCCCGCACTTGGGGCCATGAGCGCCGGGTGGTGATCAAAGCCGAAGTGGTCCGCCTCGGCGAACGTGCGCCGCGGGACAACCCGCGCTTCGTGGTGACGAACCTGCGCCAGACGCCGCGTTTCATCTACGAGAAGGTCTACTGTGCGCGGGGGGACATCGAGAACCGGATCAAGGAGTTGCTCGACGGCCTGCAGATCGACCGCACGAGCTGCTGCCGGTTCTGGGCCAACCAACTGCGCGTCTTGCTGACGGCCGCAGCCTACGTGCTGATGCAGGAGCTGCGGCTGCGGGCGGCGGGCACCGCGTGCGCCCGCACCCAGGTGACGTGGCTACGCGACCGATTGCTCAAGCTCGGGGTCCAGGTCGTCCGCTCGGTCCGCCGGCTCGTTCTGCATCTGCCGCGGGCCACGCCGCAGCGCGAGGCATGGCAGCGCATCGCCCTCGCACTCGGCGCACGTGCCGGATAGCCCATCCGTCCCGCCGCACCAAGCTCCCTCGGGGACGATACGGACCGTCTCCAGGAGAAGCTGTCGACACTCGGGCTCACCGCGCCCGGCCATCGCCCCATGGCTCGCCCCGCAACCCCCTCGCAGCCCCCAAATGACGATGCCGAAACCCTGTTCGTCGTCCCGCCACGCCCTGTCGATCTCGAATATCGAGCTTCAGGAATAATGTGGGTTAGCGACACGATCCAGCAACTCGGCCCGTTCGGTTTGAAGGAGTGCTATGACATCCTTCATCGCCACCCTCGTTTCGTCAGTCCGCCATCAACTCCGCTGAGTGGAATAGCATACGTCATTCCACGGCGGCCGCCGAGATGCCTGCCGAAGGAGAATCCTGGGCGTCCGTTGCCCCATGTCAGCGACCCGGCCCGGGCACGCCCGAACCCGGCCTGTACCGCACTGCAGCCCAACGCCAACCGCATCGCCTGCCATAGCCAGTCCATGACCTCGATCGCTTCGACACTGAAGGTCCCCGAACAGTCAACACAGCCGAAGGACTCTGGCCCTTCTGGTCCCTGTCCCTCCACCACGCGGCCTTCGCAATTGCTTGAAAGCAAGCGGCTTCGCACTCTCCGCGAGGACGCATTCCCCAATTGCGCCCGCCATTTCCGCCTGGATTGCACACCGGACCGTCGCGGCCGTTGCTGCACGACCGTTGACGGTCCAACGGCAGGCAGTTCCGTCCGACCCGTTCCCAATTCGTCGGGTCGATCCGCCCCGGTCAGCAACGCCTTGGCATCTTCGTAACGCCTGAGCGGGCCGTCGAGCCCCATCGGCGAATAGTCGGCCTTCACTCACCCGTTACCTTGTTGCGGTGAAGCGCCAGACGATGCCCGGTTTCCGGATCTGTCCGGCGCAGACACATCGCGGGCGTCAAACCCAATGCGGCGATGTCTTCACGGGATAGCCTCGGGCCAAAATGAATCTGCCCCCCAGCATCAAAAGAGATCAGATGCGCATCGAACGCCGCGTCCAGGTGTGCGGCGAGAAGCAGGCCGTTGTGGACGTTCAAACGCTCGGCATCGGTTTCGCAATCCACCCAGGGGACGATGTGGCTAGCGCGCAGGAGCCGCGGGTGGCGGACGCCAGTGACCGCGCAAGCTCCATCCCAGAATAGCATCAGCGCTTCGCGGAACACCTCCTGACCTACACGTTCCTTGCGGAGCCGCTCCACCTCGGTTGCGCTGGGTGGCTCGCGAAGCCGCTTCCTATAGCGGCGCAGAGGCTCGTCGGGCAGGCTGCGAGCGAGGCGCCAGACCACGCCGGCGGCGGCGCTGAGCATGCCGCTGTTCGCAACCTGCACCGCCCGGAATCCAGGCGGTGCGGTGGAGAGCGTCGCCGATTGAGTGTCGAGATCCCGCATCGCGCCGAAATGATCACTGCCGACGCCGTAGCCCGATTCCGTCACGGTCAAGCAAAGGCGCGCGGGGGCGGCGTGAGCCTTCCAAATCAGCCAGCCGCCCAGAGTACCTTCAGAAAGACTGAAGCCATTATCCACGGCGGCCTTTTCGAGGATCGTATGCGTGGCGAAGCTACGCGCCATCTCAGCCTCCGGTCAGCCGGTCGAAGGCTGTCAGGACAAGGCGTTGAGTGCGATACTCGCCGTAGCGCTCGATCTCGTTGCGTTTGAGGCCGCGGAAGGTTTCCGAAGGATAGCTTTCCCCGTGAGTATCGGTCGGGTCGAGGATGTAGCGCAGCTCGTCACGGCTCAGGCCGTATTTGCGGGCGAAGAAGGCATCGAGCTCGGCCCGCAGTTGCGCGCGACGATCGGGGTCGAAGGCGAAGAGGGATCCAGCGTGGCCCAGGTCCTCAGCCCATGGGCGCATGGAATGGGACGTATATGTCAGCTCCAAAACCCGGGGGGCGATGAAGACAAGATCCTCGGTCGTGAATTGATTGGGGGCGATAACAGGGAGTTGCATGTAGATGAAGTAGCTCATCGTCGTGCCGCCGATCTTCTGCCGTGCTGCATAGTCAAATGGGATGCTGGACAAATTTGCGATCAACCCAGTGGCTTCTCTTGCCGTCGCTGTCGCGAATCCCATCAGAGGTATCTTATGGCCGATCCCCATTCTCGGAAGCACACTCGCAATCACCGTCCGCTCGTCAGTTGAGCGGCAGATATCCCGCCAACCCATCAGCCAACGGGGCTGCTTGCGGTCGATCAGCGTGCCGGTTAGCTCCAGCGGATCAGAGGGAGCATCTCTGATGAAGGCGAGGTCATCGTCATTCAAGGGCGTCTCGCGTTGCATCTTGCGCGCACCGGCGGCGACCTTACCAAGCCAGGTGGCGATCCTCGCCCCCACGATGTTGCGTTCCAACGCCGGCACGCCTAGCACATCGCGCAATCGGAACTCTGCGAGGGGCGTCGCGCGAGCTAAGGACAGTGATCGATATAAAGTTATCAACTTCATCGGGGTAACAGTTTGTAATTCCATTCCCCATGGAACGTATCGCGGACCAGCGCGATTGCGTCCATCTGTTCCTTGGTCACCGTAACGCCCGTGGGATACTGGCGTCGAGTTCGGCCAGGACCCGGAGCCCGGTCGCCGTCCGGGTGTTCCCGATGCGGTCGACGATAGTCTCATAGGTCGTCAGCGGGGTGCCGCGCCAGTTCGCCGTGATGTGACAGAAGAGTCCGGGTGTTCCCGATGCGGTCGACGATAGTCTCATAGGTCGTCAGCGGGGTGCCGCGCCAGTTCGCCGTGATGTGACAGAAGAGCCGGTGTTCGATCTTGTTCCACTTGCTGGTGCCGGGTGGAAAATGACTCACCTGGATGGTCAGTCCGGTCTCGTCGGCCAACTGTTGAAGCTCATGCTTCCAGGCGCGAGACCGATACCCGTTGCTCCCGCCCGCATCGGCCGTGACGAACAGGGCGGTGGCGTCGGGGTAGGCGCCGCAGCCCATCTGGCGCCACCAGTGGCGAATCGACGCCACCGCGAACGTCGGTGTGTCGTGGTCCCATCCCACGCTCACCCAGGCTTCGTTGCGCGCCATGTCGTAGACGCCGTACGGAATCGCCTTGCCCTCGGCGTCGGTTGGGAAATCATGGACCAACACCGCCGGCGGCGTGCCCTTCGGCTGCCATTCCCGCCCGCCGTTCTTGAAGTTTCCGACCAGCTCTTTCTTCTTCGTGTCGACCGAGATCACCGGCCGCCCCTCGGCCAGAAACGCGTCCGCGGTCGCGTTGATGTGCTCGAACTGCGCGTTACGGTCCGGGTGGCTCGCTCCCTCCTGGCGCTTGCGGGGCGATTGCAGCCGGTAGCCCAGTTGATGCAGCATCCGGCCGACGGTGGTCGAACTCACTCGCCACCCCTGTTGTGTCAGCGCCGCGGCCAGCTTCGCCCGACTCTTGCCTGTCCAGCGTAGCGGCGAGGTCGGGTCTCCGCGCGTCAGCGGGTCCACCAGCGCTTCGAGTGCGGCCAGCAGACCGGGCTGGCTCTGTTCGAGACGGGGCCGCCCGGCGCCCGGACGTCGTACCCGGTCTGTCGGCGTTTGGCCTTGCGAGATCTCCCGGCGACCCTTCCGGATCGTCTCCCGGGCCAGACCCGTGGCCGACGAGACCAGCGCGTCCCCGCCATAGCCGATGAACAAAGACTCGGTGGCCGCCCACCGGCGGCGACTGCGCTCATCCAACACGGGCGAGACCACCGCGTACTTCGCGACGATGGTGGCTTCCAATTCCACGTTGCGCTGCATGCAACCGAAATAGACTACGAAACCAAGAAGATAGCAAGTTAATTGCCACCAGTGGCCTAAAGTGCCAGTTTCAAGATCTTCTGGCTCCAACGTTCCCAGTACCCATTCCGCCAGCACCTTCAGGCACCCTACCGCATCTTCCTTCCGGAAATACTGCTTGAGGCGCGAGGGCACACGGGCTACACGCAGGGCGGTTTCGTCCTCTGGCACCCAGTACCAGGGATCGGACTCGTAATTCGGACTGGCCTTGGCGCTGTCCGGCGTCTTGGGAAGAGAGCCGTCCGCGGGGCGACCATTCAGGCCCGCGTATGAGCCGAACCGATGATCGAAATGATGGATCATCTTCGCCTCGTAGAGCGGCACATGGACCCGCCCGTCCTCATGCCGCCAATTCGGACCGTCCCGGCAGAATCCCCGTTCGGTTAGCTGGGCGGCCGTCCTGAAGAAATCCGACGCCGAAGTCATGTTGTACAGACCTTGTTGAAACGTAATTCCCCACGGGTTCTCATCGCCATCGGGATGCCCGGGCCGCTCCTTGATTAAAACAGGCGCTGCCCGATACAGCTTTCGCGTCAGGTCCAGATCGGCCCGGGCGCGAAACAATGGCGCCGTCAGCGTGTTGGGGTTCATCAGCTCGAAATCCCCCGCCTCCAGTTCGATCTGGCGCTCCTTATCTTCAAGGCCCTGGGTATTCAGCAAGAACGCCGCAAAGCGCGCCTTGCGGCTGGGGCCGATGGCAAGGATCGAGAATTTGTAGCTGCGATGAACACCCGGAAATAGGCCGTCCCTGTTCTCGAAATCGTACAGCGCACTCAACCGGTTCCGGGCAATCAGATCGCCGAAGAAGGCGCTGGTGGAGCTGTCCGTTGCGATCCCTGTCGGCACGATGACACCAGCCCGCCCCGGCGGCGTCGGGCGCACACCGCCCGCATCCGCCGTGACGATCTGGGCGATGCTCCTGACTGGTTCCGGTTTCCGTGGAGCCCGCGCCAGCCGGCTGAGGTGCTCGGTAAACAGGGGGTAGGTGTTGATCTTCCCGGTCGCCGTCAGGGAGAAGCGGCCGGATGAACGGAAAAATGTATTCGCTGCTTCGATCGCGCGCGAAGCCAGATTGAACTCTTTCCAGAGTGATGGGTTGTCATCTTTGAGGCGCTTGATCGCGGTTTTTCGGTGGTTGCCCTGAAGGGCAGCTACATCCGGATCGCGTACCGCAAAGAACTCCACATCGGAGAGTTGTGAGACTTCCCAGGGCGGGTTGCCCACCACCGCATCGAAGCCGCCACGTGCCATGACGGCTGGAAACTCCAGCGGCCAGTGGAAGACGCGGTTTGCATCGGCCGCCTCGATGCAGTCCGCCTGCATGTCAGCTTGGACATCGCCGCCGCGGACGGTGTGCCAGATCGCATCGGTCGTAGGCAGCGGAAGACGGGCGGTGTGGCGGGGATCGGGAGCATCTCCGATCTTGGGCAGCAGGAAGGCCGCCACATACATGTCGCAGGCGGTCTTCAATGTCCGCCAATCCGGGCCATTGAGAAGACGGTTCCAGGCGCGGGACTTGGCCTCGATCTCTTCCAGCGTGTCCTCGGGCATGGCCAGCACCTTCGCCGCGCCGTCGCCGATCGAGGCCGGCGCACGCAACTCATCGAAGATGCCCGAAGCCATCTTTCCATCGCGTTGCTTCCTGTTGATGGCCGTGTAGGCCTTGCCCACGGCCTTGTCGTCGCCTGTCAGCGGATCGAAGGCCTCGTCCGGCAGGCCGCCGGGCAGCATCGCGTAGTCGAAGACGCCGATCAGGCTGTCTCCGCAGCGGATGCGGGCATCAAGGAAGGAAAGCGGCTTGCCCGGTTCCAGCGCCTCGATCCAGAGCGCAACCTTGCAAAGCTCGACCGCCATCGGGTTGCGGTCGACGCCGAATATGCCGTTGGAGACGACTTCGCGAAGGGCGTGCTGGAACGCCTCCTGGCTGGGCGCCCCCTGCGAACGGTGACGGGCGATGCGGGCAGCGGCCCGACGGGCAGCGGCGAGCAGGAAGTGCCCGGATCCGCACGCGGGATCGATGATCGAGAGTTTCAAGATTTCGGCGGCCGGATCGGAGGGATTACGGGACTCCGCCGCGTCGAGTACCGGGTCGAGCGTGGTGGCCAGCAGGAGTTGCACGAGGCTGTCTGGCGTGTAGTAGCTGCCGGTCGTCTTGCGTTCGTTCCCTCTGTTCGCGGCGTCGCCCACGGCGAAGGCGAAGGCGCGGGTCTCCAGGTGCACCAGCGGGATGAGTTCGAGCAGGCTTTCGTAGACCGACCCCAGTTCCTCGGTTTGCATGTCGCGCCAATTCACGCGGGTCATCGGCTGTCCGTCTGGCCGGAACCATGAGAGGTGCCAGATGGCCTTGAGCAGGCGGCGGTTGGCGATGCGGGACCGGGTCAGGTCGGCGAGGTTCGAGTGGGTGAAGAGCCCACCGAGCGCCGCCAAGCCGAGCCGTGGCTCGCCCGTGGCGACGGCATCGAACGATGCCCGCAGGCCTGCCCACACGTCGTGGTGTCGGTCGAGTGCGGTATTCCTGATGCATCGCTCGCGCAGGCGGCTCACCGAGTAGCCGTGTCGGTAGGCGTTCCGGGCGGTACTCGGCGCGTTCGGGATGTGCAGGAGGCCGCGGTCCTCGGCGGCGAACAGGAAGATCAACCGGTAGACGAGACGCAGAAGCTCCTCGTAATAGGCCTGCCGGGTCAGCTTGCCGGTCCGGAGCGCGTCGTGCAGATCGCCGTTCGCCGGGTTCTCAAGAAACCCCGCGCCGAGTTCGCGAAGGGCGGCTTCGACGCCGAGCCGGAGCTTATCCTTTGCGGCGGAGCCGTCGATGCGCCCGCGCTCGCGCCAGCGCTCGAGCGGGCAATCGGACGGGGATTCCAGAGCGCCGAACCGGCTGGCATGGATCACCAGCCATAGCGCGGAGAAGTCGGCGAAGAGCCCCTCGGTGAGGATTTTCTCGAGATCCGCTCGAGCGGGCAATCGGACGGGGATACATCCAGAGCGCCGAACCGGCTGGCATGGATCACCAGCCATAGCGCGGAGAAGTCGGCGAAGAGCCCCTCGGTGAGGATTTTCTCGAGATCCGCTTCGATCCAGGCGGGACGGGTAAGACTGACATTGTCGCGCATGAGCCGGAGCGTGCAGCCATCCAACGCGATACCCCAAAGAACGTCTTCTTTCGCGTTGAGATATTCCTGCAGAAGCTGGCTGGCCGATCGGCGGCGGGTTTCGTCTCCGAACTGAGCCAGCGCCTCATCAATGCCAGCCTTCCGGCTCTCAGCCGGGGCAAGCGGCGCGATGACGATGGGCACCCGGCCATTGCGAGAGGCGTGCCGGATCGGGAACCGCCGCTCGGACAGCATGACCGGCCCGGTTTCTGCGA
This sequence comes from Vicinamibacterales bacterium, assembly GCA_965217045.1. Classification (GTDB taxonomy): domain Bacteria; phylum Acidobacteriota; class Vicinamibacteria; order Vicinamibacterales; family UBA8438; genus JAAXGX01. The sequence goes on from OZ244229.1 coordinate 1,033,764, forward strand.
TGTTTGCAAAACCGAAGCAGTCCTTGAGCAGATCGAGGACGAACGGCTCAGGGGCGCTGACATTGCCGTCCCGGGCCGCGTTGAACCGCTCCCAGTGAGCCAGGGCGATCTGGTAGTACCGGGCGATCTCGTCGCGGAGTTTGAGGCCCGGGAGAATCCCGTAGCCTTCATCCGACTGGTCCGGCAGGTCGAAGGCCGCGGCGCGGGTTACGATCTCAGGCGGGAGCAGGGCGCCGGCGATTTCGATCGCGGCGAAGTCTAGACGGACGGCCCGGCGCGACTGACGGGAACGTCTGGCAGTCTTGGTCACCGGGAATTCCTCAGAGCACCGGCATCAAGACGTAGAACCCGATGATATCGACAGGTGTAATCGCGTCGACACGCACCTGTGCTCGCGACCCCAGCGCCTGACGGACGCGGCTGTGATCGTCCGCCAGTTTTTCCGCGCGCTCGGTAGCATCGGAATTCATCTCCGCCGCCAGCGACGGCAGCGCCGCAAGACCGCGTTCGACTTCCGACCGGCGAATTGCCTCGGCCAAGCTGCCACTGTCGCGATCGAGCAGAGCGAAGGCATCATCACCGTCCGTTGAGCGTGTCTGTTTAAAGGCGGAGAACGCGATTGCCGCCGCCTCTTCCGCCATGCTGAACCTGGGTCCGAGCTTGCCCCGTGCCTGGAGCCTGTGGCGGATGCGAAGGATCGCGAGCCACGTCACGCCGTCGACGCCGGCACACTCCCAGGCGCCAGTTCGGGGCAGAGCTGCGAGGTCGTCCTTCTGTGCGAACCCGTCCAGGGCTTGCTCGAGAAACGTCTCGGCCAGCACGCTTGGCAGGGGGTGGGCACGATGTACGGAGATGCAGCCTGCGGGCGGCCGTGGGCAAAACCCGATCCTGATCGGCTTGTCGCTCGCATCCTCGATAAGGCTTTCGGCGACGAACCGTTCGCGGAACGTCTCGGGCGTCAGATGAACGGGCGCCCGGTAACCGCCCCGTGAAAGAGGGACGAGCGCCGCGTTCATGGGCTTGATCCGGTTTGGTGGACATCTTCCGAGAGGGGAATACGATGTCGACCATGACGGACACGCAGGGCAGGCGGACGCGGCGGAGCTTCACGGATGACTACAAGACGGGGGCGGTACGACTGGTCCTCGATGAGGGCAAGACGGTCGCGTCCGCGGCGCGCGATCTGGGCTTGACGGAGTCGTCGCTGCGCAACTGGGTCGAGCAGGCCCGCGCGGATCGGACGAAGGGCAAGACGGGCCTGACGACGGCGGAGCGTGAGGAGCTGGCGCGGCTGCGCAAGGAAGTGCGCGAGCTGCGCATGGAGCGCGACGTCCTAAAAAAAGCGGCGGCCTTCTTCGCGAGGGACCACCTGTGAAATTCGCGTGGATCCAGACGGAGAAGGCCCGCTATCCGCTCACGAAACTGTGTCGCTGGCTGGGCGTCACACCGAGTGGCTTCTACGCTTGGCAGCAGCGCCCGGAATCGACGCACGAGCGGGAGGACCGCCGCCTGAAGGTGCTGGTCCAGGCGTCATTTGCCGCGAGCAAGCAGCGGTACGGCAGTCCCCGTATTCACGAGGATCTGATCGAGCAAGACGAGCAGGTCAGCCGGAAGCGCGTGATCCGGTTGATGCAGGAAGGCGGCCTGAAGGCGCGCACCCGCAAACGGTTCACGTTGACCACGATGAGCGATCACGACCAGCCGGTGGCCGCGAATCTCCTCGACCGGCAGTTCGACGCCGCCGCACCGAATCAGCGCTGGGTCGGGGACACGACCGAGTTTGTCATCGGCTCGAGCGGCAAGCTCTATCTCGCCGTCGTCCTCGACCTGTTCTCGCGATTCGCGGTCGGCTGGGCCGTGAGCGCCGTCAACGATCGCCACCTGACCATCAAGGCGCTGGAGATGGCGCTGAAACGACGGTGCCCGGAGATCGGCCTGTTGCACCACTCCGACCAGGGCTGCACGTACGCGAGCGCGGACTACCAGGCGCTCCTGGATGCGCGCGGGATCGTCTGCAGCATGAGCCGCCGGGGCAACTGCCACGACAACGCCGTCATGGAGAGCTTCTTCTCCACCGTGAAGAGTGAGCTCGCCGATCGGTTCCACACGTACGGAGACGCAAAGATGGAGTTGTTCGACTACATCGAAGTGTTCTATAACCAACGGCGCCGGCACTCGACGCTTGGCCAGATCAGTCCAGCGGCATTTGAACGACGCGCAAACGAAGAGGGCGTGGATCCTATGGAAAACCGCCAAGGACGCGGTTTCCCACAGGCTCCACACCCGTTGTCTTTTTCAATGAGAAATGAGGTGGTCTCGGTTTTTCGGACAACCGGCTAAGGTGTATTCCAGGGCCTTGGGGAGGCACTGGGATGATGACGAAACGGCGCCGCCGGTTCACGGCGGACTTCAAGAAACGGGTGGCGCTCGAGGCGTTGCGGGGGGACCGAACGGTGCAGGCGATCGCGGCCAAGCACGAGGTTCATCCGAACCAGGTGGGCACCTGGAAGCGGCAGGCGGTCGAGGGGTTGGACGAGGTGTTCGCCCGCGGCGGATCGCCCGGCCCGTCGGAGCACGAGGCGACGATCCGCGACCTGCACGCGAAGATCGGCGAGTTGACGATGGAACGGGATTTTTTTCAGCGGGGGTTGCAGCGCTGAGCCGGCCGGCGCGGTGGAACCTGGTCGACCGGGACGGCGCGTTGAGCATCAGGCGCCAATGCGTGCTGCTGAGCATCAGCCGCTCATCGGTGTACTACGCGCCGCGGGGAGAGAGCGCGGAGAACCTGGCGTTGATGCGGCGGATGGACGCCTTGTCGCTCCAGTACCCGTTCTACGGCAGTCGGCAGATGGCGGGCCACCTGCGGCGCGAGGGCGTGGCGGCGGGGCGCCTTCGAGTCCGGCGCCTGATGCGCCTGATGGGCCTGGAGGCGATCTACCGCAAGCCGCGCACGAGCGACGCGCAGCCGGATCACCACGTCTACCCGTACCTGCTGCGCGAACTGAAGATCGACCGTCCGGACCAGGTGTGGTGCGCGGACATCACGTACATCCCGGTGACGACCGGCTTTCTGTACCTGGTCGCGATCATGGACTGGGCCAGCCGACATGTGCTGTCGTGGCGGCTGTCGAACACGATGGATAGCAGCTTCTGCGTCGAGGCGCTGGAGGCGGCGCTGCAGACGCGGACGCCCGGCATCTTCAACACCGACCAGGGGTCGCAGTTTACGAGCGCGGCGTTCACCGACCGTGTCCAGGCTGCGGGCGCGCGGTGCTCGATGGACGGCCGCGGTCGGTGCCTGGATAACGTCTTCATCGAGCGGCTCTGGCGGTCGCTGAAGTATGAAGCGGTGTATCTTCACGAGCTGGCGGACGGGTTTGCGGCCGAGCAGGTGATCTCGGAATGGATGACATTTTACAGCGACGTGCGTCCGCACTCGGCGCTCGGCGGACGCACGCCGGCCGAAGCCTACCGCGAGGAGCGGGCGGCGTGAACACGCGGGCAGCGGGGCGTGGGACCACCACGGCGGGCATCGCGGCCACGACCGACGCCGTGACGACCGTGCCAGCCGCCGGCGCGCATGGGAGGCAAGGGACGACGCGGGGCGTGATTTACCAACCGGGGTCCACCTTGACCAAGTCCGGGACCTTTCCGGAGAACCGGACCACGTCGGTGAGCCGTTCGTTGACCGGCTCCAGCACCGTTCCAGTTCATCGAGAAGGAGGAAGCCGTCAGCGCATGAGCGGACCGAGCACCATGTCCCACCCGGCGCTGTGGACCTGCCCGGCCTGTGGACGCCCGCTCACCGTCGCGCTGAATCCGGAGGGAGGCGAGGCGGGCGCCCACAGGCCGTTGGAAATCTCGCGGGCGAGCGCCGCCGCCCATGCCTGCGCACCGGCCGCGAGATTCCCACAGTTCCACAGCGCATCATCATCATCGATAACCGGATACGAACCGGCCTCGTGCCAACCGTGGCAGCCGCCGGTCAGTGCAGGAGCCGAGGACGACGAGGGCGTGCTTTCGCAATCGGAATACACCTTAACCAAGCCCTCGAGTTGTCCAAACCACCGGGACCACGTCAAAAAGAACAGACACCGAGGAACGATCAACTCAACGAAACCGTCCACTGAATCGGATCATGGCCAGTGTCCCAGCGCTTGAACGGCAGGTTGGTGGTGATGAGCAAGGAGCGGTGCTCGTAGCGGCGGCTGACGAGTTGGAAGAGCAGGTCGGCGGCTCGGGCGTCGTAGGCGAGGTAGCCTACCTCATCGACCACGAGGAGCGCAGGCCGCGTGTAGTGCCGGAGGCGTCGTTCGAGGGCGCGTGCGGTCTCCTGTCCATTGAGGTTGAGCAGCAGGTCGGCGGCGGTGGTGAAGAGGGCGGTGTGCCCAGCGAGGATGGCTTGGTGGGCGATGTTCTTCGCCAGCATGGTCTTCCCCAAGCCTTGCGCACCGACGAGGATGACGTTCTCGCCGCGGGCGAGGAAGTCGAGCGTGAGGATGCGTTCGAGGGCGGGACGGTCCAGCCGGTGGGCCATTGCCAGTCCCAGTCGGCGAACGGCTTGAAGCGTCCGAGACGGGCGCGGGTGAGTCGGCTCTCGACGCTACGGCGCTGTTTGTCTTCGAGCTCGGCGGCGACGATGTGTTCGAGCAGAACGGTGGCGCTCGAGCGCTTGCGGGCGGCCTGAGCATGAGGTCGTTGAGGTCGTCGGCCGGTTGAGCGAGTCGCCATCAGTCGCCAGCGTCGTCGTGGTGGTCGTGTCGGCCGGCATCGCTGTGGGACCGGACGTCCTCGCCCGGGCCTAGCGTGGAGTCCGCGCTGTCGCCCGCTCACCGTCGCGCGTCGACGGCGGCAGAATCCGGAGGGATGCGGCGAGCGCGGGCGCGGCCACGGCGGCGCAGCCGGTCGCGGGTGGTGTGGACGTTGGCCTGGCGGGTGGCGGCGAGCAGCCCTTCCAGATGCGCGGGGTCCTCGACGGTCTGTCCGGGTCATAGCTGCGGGGATGGCGGGCCAGCTCGGTCTGCTGGTCGAGGATGCGGACGCGGGTGGCGCTGGCCGCCGCGGCCATGCCTGCGCACCGGCCGCGAGATTCCCACAGTTCCACAGCGCATCATCATCATCGATAACCGGATACGAACCGGCGTGCAGGGGCGGGGCGCGAAGTGGTACGGCGAGGTCGAGCAGGCGGGGGTGAAACTGCACGGCCGTGCCGCGGCGGTCGAGCACGGCGCGGTCAGTGCAGGAGCCGAGGACGACGAGGGCGTGCTTTCGCAATCGGAATACACCTTAACCAAGCCCTCGAGTTGTCCAAACCACCGGGACCACGTCAAAAAGAACAGCGTGTCGCGGACAGCGCTGGGCCGGCACACCCCGCGGCGAGGAACGATCAACTCAACGAAACCGTCCACTGAATCGGATCATGGCCAGCGGAACCCTGATCCGTCACGCGGCGGCGGACGCGGTAGGCGCGCTGGCGGTCGCGGTGGTCGAGGCGACCTTCCAGGCTCCGCTGATGCCGAGCCCGGGCGGCCCGCACCGAGCGGCGCCGGCCGAGCACCCGGTACGGCGGCGTGCAGTAAGCATGGCCGCGATCACACGCCGCGCAGATGGCAAACAGGCGACTGCAACGTCGGCAGGTCTTCTGGCGGAGCGGGACGTCCACGGCGTCGGAGCGCGCGGGGCGATCTCCGACTGGACAATGCGTTCGAACCGTGGCACAACAGCACCGACCGGCTCGCTCTGTCGGAGCTCGGGGCGGTCACGAGGGTCCGGTGGCCATACCGGGCCCTCACCCCACGTTTCAGCCCGCTGCCTACGCTACCCGAACGAGTCGCTGCCCGCCAGCTCCGGAGGCTGTGGACGCCGCCACTCCTGTGGACGCAAACAACCGCGCCCACAGGAGTTTGCAAAACCGCGCAGACGCGGTTTCGCACAGCGACCACAGCCATCATCGTATTCGTTTAGCGGGTGATTCCTCAACAAATACGGGCATAAATAGCAGAAATGGGTTGGGGACTCTTGAAGTTCCGAACGGCAACGGAGCTGTGAGCTGCATCGGTTCTATTGGTGCTTCACCCCTGCGCGTGACGATACCTGCCTGGGTCGGTCGCAGTTGAAGCGACCGTCTCGGGGTTGCCGATCTTCACGTCTCGCGAGGGAGCGATGCTCGCCCACCCTCAGGCGGGCGGCGGGGGGAGCCCGAAGGCGTCGGGGACGACGGGACCGGTGGCGCGCAACATCGTGGCGATCAGCGGAGGTAGATCGAGGTCGCGTTGGCGGGCGGTGCGCACGACGCTGGCGAGCACCTGCTGGGTGTCGGCGCCGTGGCGGGTGCGGTTGCCACCGCAGACTGTGAGCATGATCGTGCTGCTGCCCGGCCGGTTCTGACTCCGCCGCAGACCGACTTCGTGTCCTGGTAAGGATCTGTCGGCCCGGCCGGGCAGCACGCATCCAGATGTTGCCTGGCCGGGAGGGCAGTGACCGAATAGGGGCCTGGCTTGAAAGTCCCGTCACAGTCCTGTCCGCCCGCCCGACCAGACGGCGTCGCCAGCCCGAAAGGGGGCCAGCAACATGTCGAACAGCATCGCGCGTGACGATCCGTCGGTCAAGGTGATCGTCGGCGTCGACACCCACAAGCACGAGCATGTCGCGGTAGCGATCAATGACTTGGGCGCCCGGCTCGCGACGTTCCGGGTGCCGGCGAACGGGGCCGGTTATGCCGACCTGGTGGCGTGGGCACGCACGCTCGGTGACCTCGAAACCTTCGGGATTGAAGGTACCGGTTCCTACGGGGTCGGCCTCGCGCGCTCCGTGCGCCGACAGGGGCTCCACGTCGTCGAGGTCAACCGTTGCGACCGGCGCAAGCGGCGCAACAACGGCAAGAGTGACACGCTCGATGCCGAGGCTGCGGCGCGGTCGGTGCTCGCCGGTGTCGCGACCGCCATGCCGAAAGCTGCGGACGGCGCGGCAGAAATGGTCCGCCAGATCAAGATCGCCCGCGATACGGCCGTCAAGGCCCGCACTACCGCGATGACCACGCTCAAGACGCTGCTCGTCAACGCACCGAGTCGGGTCCGCGAAGCACTCGAGCCGCTCACCGACCAACGGCTCATCGACCGCTGCGCGACCCTCAGACCAGGAGACATCGTCGACCCGACTGCCTCGGTGAAGCATGCCCTACGGGCGCTCGCGACCCGCTGGCGCACACTTTCGGCCGAGATCGACCGGCACGACGAGTTGCTCGACATCCTCACCAGGGCGGCAGCGCCGACCCTGCGTGAGGCGTTCGGGATTGGTCCCGACTCGGCGGCCGAGATGCTGATCGTTGCCGGCGACAACCCCACCCGGATCCGTTCCGAAGCCGCGTTCGCGAAACTATGTGGCGCCTGTCCGATTCCCGCCTCATCCGGGGTTACGAACCGGCATCGGCTCTTCCGCGGCGGCCACCGCCAAGCCAACGCGGCGCTCTACCGGATCGTGATCATCCGCATGCGCTGGCACCAGCCGACCCTCGACTACGTCCGACGACGCACCGCCGAGGGCTTGTCGAAGAAAGACATCATCCGCTGCCTGAAACGCTTCGTTGCCCGGGAAATCTACCACGCGCTGATCGAAGACCACCAACCCGGTGCGACCTGCGCCGCCTGACGTGGTCGAAGGCGACGTGGTCGCGCTCTTTGGTGTGTTCGGGGTCAATGCCTTTGGCTTGGCGACGACTATTTCGGCCGGTTCCGATCTGACCGTACGCTGGCCTTGCCGAACCGGGACTCCGACCCGATCCGGAGCGTGTCGTGCGCCGCCGGTCGCTGTCGCCGTCCGGCGCCGGACACCGGTCAGTGAACCCCAACGCCACTTCCCCCGGTCTACGACCGGGGGCCCGGGAGGGCGAGCCGCAGGCGAGTCGATGCCGTTCCCGCGTCAGCGGTCCGTCATCCGCCGCTGGGCGGGGGCCTGGACGATGTCGCGCCCCGCTGCTGCGGCCGCACGTAGAGAACCTCTCGGTCATCCGGCCAGTGTTTTCAGTGGCCGGACGAATCCGTCCGGCCACAACCAGCTCTGAAGCCGGCGCGAGCGCCGAGTCATCCGAAGGACCGTAGCGCAGCGGAGGAGGCGCGAAGCGCCTTGACTCGGCGGGAGCAGAGGCTACCTCTCCGCTGTACGGACAACCTGTCTCTGGACGAAAGCCGGTGACGACGGGAGTCGGCATCGGCGATCCGGGTCCCCAACCCTCGTCCTACCGCGGGAGATGCCCCGCCGTCATCCATGAGCTTTCTGTCCGCTCCACTTCAGATCCAACTCCGCTCGCGGCGGTGTTCACACCCTTTCTTGACATATAGGGGCGTCCTTTCGGATAACGACGGCGGGACGGATGGCCTGTTCGGCGCGCCAGTTGGTGGCGTCGATCGACAGGTCCCACAAGAAGAGAAACACGGCAGCGAATTCGGTGGCCAGATGCCGGGCAAAGCGCTCGGCGTCGTCCAGCGGTGGCGGTGCGTCAATGAGCCGACCGAGCCGGGCTACGAGTCGGCCGCGGATCGATGCCAGACCGTGCTCGCTCAGCTCGCCGGCGGTGCAGCGGTCACGCACGGCAAGGCCCGTCTGCAAGACCGCTTGCACCTGCCCGGCCCAGAGACTGTCCGGATGATCTTCCTGCAGTTCCTTGCATCGTCGGAGCAGGTGATTCAGACAGGATTGGTGCAGCGCGGCTCGGTAGCAGCGATACGACACCCACCCGTCGCGCACGAGCACCCCGGCGAAGTCGGCCCCCAGAACCGTGGTGGCATCGTCGAACCCGCGGCCGGGGCAAATGGCGTAGACCGTCGTCTCCGGGGTGACGAAGGCCCACAGCCAGTGGCTGATGGCACCGACGCGCCACCCGGTTTCATCCGGTGTGACCGTGGGCGAGTTGCGGACCTGCTCGCACAGCGCCGTGTAGGTCGGCGCGGCGTCGCGGGCCGTGCGGTGCAGCAGGTGGGCGAGGCCGCCCGGTGTCACGTGTAAGCCGAACGTGGTCCGCAGCACATGGGCGACCTTCGCCAGCGGTACGCCCATCTCCGTGTGCAACTCGACGACCAGCGCGACGACGCCGGGGCCGAGCTGCGCGCCGGCCGCTCCCAGCGCATCCGAGGTCTGCAGCGCGTGGCGGCCCTGCACGCGCCGCCGACACTGTGAGCAGCGGCCCACTTCGATGTCGAAGCGGCGCACGACCGGGCGCACTTCGGGGATTTCTTCCTGATACTGCGACGCCACGTGGGTCACTTCGACCGACCCGCCGCAGTCGGGACACGCCGTCGGCACCGGCGCTTCCAGGGTCTGGTCAACCCGTGCCGGGCGCGGGCGGCACGCCTTCCGACCATACTGCGTACCAGCCCGTCGACCGGGACGCCGGCCGCGTCCTTGCGGTCGGTCCTTGGCGAAGGGGGCGGCTTGTCGGAACCCCGCCCGGCGCGCGGCGGCCAACTGCCCCCTCAGTTGCTCGATCTCCCGCTTCTGACGCTCGATCTGGCCTTGCAGGCCGTCGATCTGACGCTGCTGGCGACCGTTCTCGCGTTGCTGGTTCTTGGTGTCGCGCTCGCGCCGCGTCAACTCCGTGCGGAGCCGTTCGACCTCGGCCTGCAGGTTCTCGTGCGAATTGCGGTCCCCGACCTTCACGCCAAGGTTATGCTACAGTTCCGAAATTTGTACAAGTCAAAACTTTGACACCTGCCCCGGAACCCGCTAAATGAAGACCCATCATCTTCTTCTTCATCAAGACGTCGACGAACCAGGCAACCGGCCCGGTGCACCGACACGCGTCCAGAATTGATCAGTTCGAAGTGACTGCTGACAGGCCGGTCCTCCGGCGCCCACACGAGCACGATCGAGCTGTACTTGTGCTCGAACTCCGGCGAGTCGGGACGGCGGCCATCATGTCCGGGTCGCCGCGGAGGACTTCGACGCCCTCGCGCTCACGCCCCATCGCGTCGCGACCGTCGCGGCCTGCGGGACGTGCGCTTGGCGATCTCGGATGCGCACGTGGGGCTCAAGCAGGCGGTCGGCAGGGTGTTGGGCGGGGCGAGGTGGCAGCGGTGCCGCGTGCACGTAATGCGGAATCTGCTGGCGCTGGTGCCGCACGCTGCCCGCGAAGCTGTCGCGGCGGTCGTGAGGTGTAGTAGCTACGACGTGATCTGACAGGGGTCCTTGGCCGGGACCGTCTGTCCGATGGCGTCTATGCGGCGTTGTCGATCACCTTCGCCTCGGCCAGCCGGCATCCATCCTCCCTGAGGAATCCGCCGCACGATGGTCAACCGCCGCGCGCGGTGGCTGTCGGTGCTCGCCGAGGCCCACTCGACGGTGACCTGCGCGACCGGGGCGTCGTGGCCGTGCCGTTCGAGATGCTCGACGAAGTCCTGAAGGACGCGCGCTTCGGTCGCCCGGTCGCTGTCCGTCCCAGCGAGCGGATTTACCACCCTCGCGTCCTGACCCCGCGCGTCGCGGAAATGACGAGGAGACTCGCGCGGCCCGGTCACGGCACCCGTGAGAGTGGTTGCGGGTGACGCGCCATCTTCAGGCGCAGGAGCTCCGGCTCCCGGTCGCCGTCGACGCCGCGGAGGTAGCCCGTTACACCGACAGCTCTCGTCCTTGCTGTAGGCCACCGGCAACTCGAACAGCGCCAGCCGCTAGCGCATCGGCTCCGGGATCGCGTCGGGCGCGGTCGCGGTCACGAGCCACAAGGCGCTCAGATCGAACGGCGTATCGACGTATCTATTCCAGAGCCGCAGCCGACCGCCGTCTGCTGTCTGATCGTCGGGGGTCGTGCAGCAACGGCGGCGACAGTCCAGTCTAATCCAAGCCGAAATGGCGGGCACAATGGGGGAGGACATCTTCACGCGGAGTGTCAAGTCACGTGTTCTCAGGGTCTTAGGAATGCCCCGTGGTGGAGGGACAGGGACCAGAAGGGCCGGAGTTTTCGGTTGGGTTGACGGTTCGGCCGCTTCCGGTGGCGAAACCGCCGGGGTCATGGCGTAGCTCTGATGTCAAGCGATAGGGGTCAGCGTCGGGCCGCGATGCGATGCGATGCGGTACGGGGCCGGGGTTGGGCGTGCCCGGGCCGGGTCGCTGGCATGGTGCGAGGGACACCCAGGATCTGCCTTCGGCAGACATGTCGGCGGCCACCGTGGAATGACGGTATGCTATTCCGCGGATGGAAGTTGGTGGCAGACCGGCGAAACGAGAGTGGCGATGAAGGATGTCATAGCACTGCTCCAGACGGAACGGGCCGAGTTGCTGGACCGGGTCGCTAAAGTGGATGCGGCGATTGCCGCGCTTGACGGGAAGCCGGGAGGCTCGAGGTCGTCGGCACAGGCAGCGAAGCCCGCGCGCAGGCGGCGCAACATGTCGGACGAGGCGCGGAAGGCGACATCGGAGCGGATGAAGCAGTACTGGGCGGAGCGTCGGAAGCAGCCTGCGGCGGCCGAGACCGGCAAGGCCGCGGAGGCGGAGACCGAGGCAAGCGAGGCATAGATGAGCTTCCGGTGGGTGTCTCGTATCTCTCGAGGTCGCCTTTGGCATGGTCGACCAGCGCCTGCTTTACGATCGAGCGGGTGGTGCTGCCGGCGCCGACGCCGGCAAAGTGATGGACTCTACCGCCTGGACCGTTGGCGCCGCTCCGGATGAGAAGACCGAGAGACGCCGGGCGGCACGCCGGGATCCGCTGGGAGCGATGCCATTTGCCGTACTGCTCGCCGCGTGCGCGGCTTGCGGCGGCGACGGCGGCAACCCGGCGCAGCCGTCGCCGGTCACCGACAATCCAACCGACGGAGAGTCGGACACGGCTGCGGCGCGGCTGGCGGTCGACGCGTGGCTGGCGCTGATCGACGCCGGAGACTACGAAGCGGCGTACGACGCGGCTGCGGCGTTCTTGCGAGAGAGCGTGACGGCCGAGGAGTTCCGCCGCGAGTTGGAGACGCAGCGGCCCCTGCTGGGTGCTCTCAGGTCGCGAACCGTCGCCACAACCTCGCGCACGACGACCCTGCCAGACGCGCCGCCCGGCGACTACATCGTGTTCGAGTTCGATGCCGTCTTCGAGCGGCGGCCGGATGCCGGGGAGCGGGTGACCGCCGTGCTGGAGGCCGGGGAGTGGCGCGTCGTCGGGTACTACCTCATTCGTTGACGTCGCGCGATTCCGCTTCCGCGCGCCGGTCCGTTCTCAGTAGTCCGCGGCCGGCAGCGAGGCGCGGATGATCTGGCGGTCGTTACGGTGCACGATGTTGGCTATTGGCGTAGGCCGGGTGCGACCAGTTGACTAGGCGCGCGTCGATGCGGCCGTGGGGCGTGCGCGTGCCGGAGCTGGCTATTTGCTCGATCAGCCGGGTCCGGCTCAGCTCGACGTAGCCCTCCGGCGTGAACCGGGCCAGGATCAGGTCTCCGTCGTCGTTGTTGACGAAGTAGCGGTCCTCGTGGCGCACCAGGAACGCGGTGCTCCAGCGCGCCTGCGCGGTCATGTCGGGGCTCATCCACAGCCGCCGGCCGGTCCGTGCGTCGAGGCCGCGCAGCTCGCCGTAGCTGTCGACGCCGTAGGCGTAGTCGCCGATGGTGACCGGCGTCGTCACCATCGCGTGGATGGTGTCGGTCTGGTCGGGCAGCTCGCTGCGGCTCTGTCCGTGCCAGAGGTGGGTGGCGGCCGGCCGGTCCTGGTTGAGCCGCACCATGAGCGAGCCGTTGAAGAACTGCGACACCAGCAGGTAGTCGCCGCTACGCACCGGGGTGGCGACCGTCACGCCCATCCCGACGTCCCACGGCTGCTCCCAGTACAGCTCGCCCGTTTCGGGATCGAGCGACGCCAGCGCCTCCGGATGCCAGATGATCAGTTGCCGGCCGCCGCCGGCCTCGTAGATGACCGGCTGCGCGTAGCCCATCTCGGAGGTGACCTCGATGGCGCGCCAGACCTCCTCGCCGGTGTGCTTGTCGAACGCCACGACCAGCGCGTCAGGCTCGCCGCCGACCACCGTGATGAGCCGGTCACCGTCGACGAGCGGTGCGCTGACGATGTCCCGAAGAAGCTCGCGACGATCATCGGATCGGCAATCGAGATCGCACAACCCGAACGGATCATCCTCTTCGGCTCGGCCGCGCGAGGCGGGATGGTCGAAGACAGCGACCTCGGCCTGCGGGGAGGCGGACACTCGCCACGGGCGAGCGGTGGCACGCCGGATCAGGGCGGTGCGGCTACGCCGGAGCGCGGCCCTCGACATCACTGTCGCGACATCAGCGGAGGTCGAAGCCAACCGGCACGACCCATGCTACTTTTGTCCACGATGCGTTGCGCGAAGGCCGGGTTCTCTACAACGTAGCCGATGCCCCGCCGCTGGACACCGAGTGAGGACGTCGCGGTGAAGCTTGCCGACGCGCTCGACTACGAGTACGGCGGCCGTCGCCTGCGGGAGCTCGCCGAACGACTAGGCCGCACCGAAGCGGCCGTCCGTCAGCGGGCCTCCAGGCTGCGGGCGACTCGCCTCGAGGGCGACGTCGCCGGCGGCGACTAACGCGGCGGCACCGACCGTGCCACGCTGGCCGGGCGATGAGCGGCACCAGGTTGATTCCGAGCACGCCGTCGGCGCGTCGGTGTGGATCGTGAACGCCCCGAGCTTCTCCTTGATCTGGCTGGCCGTCGCCGCCGCCTCGCCGGCGGTTGACACGAGTTCGCCGCACGCCGCGCAGATCAGGTGGTTCCAGCCGGCGCCGCCGATCCCGCCCTGCGCCAGGCCGGTTGACCCGCCGCCGACGAACGTCTGCGGCCACCGCTCGGTCCCTCGTCCGGCTCCCCGCCCGCGTTCATGAGTGCCAGTAGGTCCTCGTCGCCGATGGCGTCTTCAGGGTCTCGGCGGCCTCGACGCGGCGCCGGGCCCCGCCGGTGTCCAGGCGGAACCTGCTGGCCGACCGTTCGGCAGCCCTTACAGCGCGTGCTCAGCCAGCTGTCGATGTGCCGGACCGGGGTCACCCTGCCCGCCGCACAGCGCGCAGATCTCGTGGCTCAGCGCGGCGGTGGCCGCGGCCACGCCGGCGATCGCCTCGCGCTCGATCACCGCCGGCGGCATCGTCAGCGTCAGCCACGTCGCGGTGTCGTCGGTCAGCTCGACCAGGCGGCCCTCGAGCTCGGCGGCGACGACCTCCGCCGTCCGGATGAGCCTTTGCCAACCGGCGCACCTGGCGGCTGTCGCCTTGGGCTCAAGCTGTTGGCCGTGCGGTAGGTCCCCATCGTCGTCGCGCCTCGGCCACCCGCCGGCATTCGTCCACGATCATCGCAGCGAGCGCCTCAGCCGTCGCGGTCGGGAGCCGCTGGTGGCGCCGTCGGTAGTAGCAGTCGGGGTGGAACCGTGTAGCTCACCGTGGCGGGCCCGGTGCCCATCGTGCCGCTCGTCACCGCCAGGAACCCCGACTCGCTCGCCGCCGTCCACGCGCAGCCGGGCGCGGTCGTCACGGCGACCTGTCCCGCGCCGGCCGTCCACAGCACGTCGCGACGGAGCGGCGTCACCATGAACGCGCACGGCACCTCGGCCGTCACCAGCGCGCTGCGCGCCACCTTGCCGCCGTCGACCACCGCCGCCACCTGGCAAATGTAGGCGCTGCCGGACTGCACGCCGGCGTCGACGTAGCGCCGCGCCGCGGACGGCCGGACAGGACCACAAAGGAGGAAATGACGAGAAGGCGGTGAAACGGGAGAGAGGAGGACGGACGATGGACGGAAAGGTCAAGAGCCGCGGTCGGCGGTCGTTGGTGAAGCGCCACCGAGGCAGCCGGCTGTCGGTTCCGCTGCCCGCTGCGCGCCGGCAGCGAGTTGAGCCGCGGTTGGGCAGCATGTTGTTCGCCCGCCCGACAGGTGCCGATCGAAGCGAACCGGCGTCACTGAGGTACCGGCCGCCGGGCGGCCGGACAGGACCACAGAGGAGGAGATGACGAGAAGGCGGTGAAACGGGAGAGAGGAGGACGGACGATGGACGGAAAGGTCAAGAGCCGCGGTCGGCGGTCGTTGGTGAAGCGCCACCGAGGCAGCCGGCTGTCGGTTCCGCTGCCCGCTGCGCGCCGGCAGCGAGTTGAGCCGCGGTTGGGCAGCATGTTGTTCGCCCGCCCGACAGGTGCCGATCGAAGCGAACCGGCGTCACTGAGGTACCGGCCGCCGGGCGGCCGGACAGGACCACAGAGGAGGAGATGACGAGAAGACGGTGAAACGGGAGAGAGGAGGACGGACGATGAACGGAAAGGTCAAGAGCCGCGGTCGGCGGTCGTTGGTGAAGCGGCACCGAGGCAGCCGGCTGTCGGTTCCGCTGCCCGCTGTGCGCAGGCAGCGAGTTGAGCCGCGGTTGGGCAGCATGTTGTCCTTACGCCCGACAGGTGCCGATCGAACCGAACCGGCGTCACTGAGGTACCGGCCGCCGGGCGGCCGGACAGGACCACAGAGGAGGAGATGACGAGAAGACGGTGAAACGGGAGAGAGGAGGACGGACGATGGACGGAAAGGTCAAGAGCCGCGGTCGGCGGTCGTTGGTGAAGCGGCACCGAGGCAGCCGGCTGTCGGTTCCGCTGCCCGCTGTGCGCAGGCAGCGAGTTGAGCCGCGGTTGGGCAGCATGTTGTCCTTACGCCCGACAGGTGCCGATCGAACCGAACCGGCGTCACTGAGGTACCGGCCGCCGGGCGGCCGGACAGGACCACAGAGGAGGAGATGACGAGAAGACGGTGAAACGGGAGAGAGGAGGACGGACGATGAACGGAAAGGTCAAGAGCCGCGGTCGGCGGTCGTTGGTGAAGCGGCACCGAGGCAGCCGGCTGTCGGTTCCGCTGCCCGCTGTGCGCAGGCAGCGAGTTGAGCCGCAGTTGGGCAGCATGTTGTCCTTACGCCCGACAGGTGCCGATCGAACCGAACCGGCGTCACTGAGGTACCGGCCGCCGGGCGGCCGGACAGGACCACAAAGGAGGGAATGACGAGAAGACGGTGAAATGAATGAGAGAGGAGGACGGACGATGGACGGAAGGGTCAAGAGCCGCGGTCGGCGGTCGTTGGTGAAGCGCCACCGAGGCAGCCGGCTATCGGTTCCGGTGCCTGCTGCGCGAGGCAGCGAGTTGAGCTCCCTTGGGGCAGCATGTTCGTTCGCCCGCCCGGCGGGTGCCTGGCGAACGCTCGCCGGCGTGCGTGCGCGGTCAATCTCGAACGGCGGGAGCACTCCCGGGCACGACCTGCCGTGACCGCTATCTGGACCCTGTCCGAGGCGCTCTTCCTGGCGACGGTGGACCAGGCTCGGGTCGATGCCGCCGATGGAAGAACCGGCTGGCTGCGCTGGACCGTGAGTCGGATCGGACCGGACGCCGTGAAACGCCTATCGTCCCCCACACGGACTTGGGCGGGCACTTGCAGCGCAGTACCGCCGCCGTCGGTCGGGCGACGTGCCCGACGACCGCACGCCTGCCCGCGGCAGCGCGAACATCGCGACCGACGCGGCCCTGCATCTGAACGCCGGTCGTCGCCGCGACTCGAACACTCGTCCCACGCCTGATCGCCCGTTGCCTGCGGCTGCTGCCGCAGCGTCACGACGCAAACGACCCCGAACCGCAGGCGGCGCCCGTCGCCCGGCGTTGAGATCCAAGACGAGACTTTGGGCGTGGGCGCTGCCCGGTGCTGGACGTGCGCGCCGCACGAGCGAATCACCACACGAGCTGGAAATCGGTTCGCGCTTGACGACGACCGGGGCACATGAAGGAACAGACGACTGAACAAGGAGGCGCAAGAAAGATGAGCGACGACAAGCAACGAGACCCCCAGCACGGCGGCCGCGCTCCCGGCCGGGGGAGCGCGGGGATCGGAGAGACAGACGCTCGTGGCGCTGGACCAGACGCCCCGAGCCTCGCAGCGACAGCAGACCGGACAGTGCCGGACCGCCCGGCCGACGTCGGCCGACGCATCCGACGTCCTGGGAGGTCACGCATGCCAGACGACCCGTCATCGCAGCCCGGGTTCGAGTACGGAAACACGGTCTACCTGTGCGCACGCAAGGAGGCTTTCGCCCGGTCGGGCGACCTCTGCCAGCTGTGCGGCCAGCAGCCCGCCGTTGAAGCACACCACTGGGCCGTAGATTACCCGCCGGCGCACAAGACGACGGCCGCCGATCTGACGGCGCTGTGCGCCGAGTGTCACTTCGTCGCCACCACGCTCCGCCGGTTCACGCGCGCCGGCGGCTCGCGGTACCAATTCTGCGCGGTCCTTTCGGAGGTAATAGCACGATGCGACTTGAATTCACCCTTGCCGGCGTCACCCCCATCATCATGCACTGCGGAGCGACCGGGCTCGACACGCGAAGCGCTCTCAGCCGCGAGATCGCAGCGATCACGGCCAAGCGAGGCGGCAACCGCACCGCCGTCGACGACAAGCGGCTCTGGGAGCTCGAGTGCCGACGCTCCCTCTATCTCGACGCTGGCGGCAGACCCACACTACCGGAGGCAGCGCTTCGGAGAATGATCGAGAACGGCGCCCGCAAGACCAAGCAGGGCTCGCTGGTGCGCGAGGGGTTGATGATCGAGAGCGTGACGTTCCGCTACGACGTCGACCGCTACGGCGAAACCGTCGAGAAGCTGATCACGACCACGCAGTTCGTCGTCCCGGTAGTGGTGACCAAGCGCATCCTTCGGAGCCGGGCGAAGTTCGACTGCCCGTGGTGGGTCGTCGGCGTCGCCGATGTCGACCCGGAACTGGTCGACATCGGCCAGCTGACCGCGTGGTTGGCCACGGGCGGCCGCCGCGTCGGGCTCGGCGACTGGCGGCCGGAAAAGAGCGGCCACTACGGGAGGTTCAACGTCGAGAAGGTGCGCGAGCTGGCGGACGCAGCTTGAGGGCGGCGTCCGCCAGTCTGAGAATGGCGCGGCATGGCGTGGCATGGCGGGCCGGGGCCTGGCATGGCTAGGCGCGGCTTGGCGGGGCGAGGCAGGGAACGTTTCACGACATGTCGCCGCCAGCCGTCGGCAGTTCCGTCGCACCGCACCACGGGACCTACCCGTCTGAAGAGAACACGACGGCGAACCACCTGACGGCGTACTGTGAGTACTGCCACGACCTCTTCACCGAGCACATCGGGTTCATCTCCTTTGTCCCGAGCGGCCGGAGCATAGGCGCCTCGACCGGGCGCGGCTGGGGCGCCGTGGTCAGCGGCGGGTCGAGGCCGCGCGTCGGCGAAGTTGTCGCGATCTGGCTGGGCTGCTCGGGTGCGTGGCGCGACTACGTCGTGACGGGCGTCATCGGCGGGGGCCCGGGATCCTGACAGGTGCGCACGCGCCCGCTGGGTCGCGATGCCGAGGTGCGGCCGATCGGCATCGCCGACCTCGCCCGGCAGCCTGGCCGGCGTCGCGCCTGACCGCGAAGGGCCGAGCGGCCATTCTGTGGCCGCAGCCCTTCACGGTCGGTCGTGAGATCCACGACCAGGTCGACGGCGGCCCCGAACGTCTCCAGGCCAATCGTATGCAGTCGGTGGCGGTGGGCACAGTTCCGACGGAGCCGTGTCCGCCGCGAATCCAGATGCGGCGAGTGCGATCCGGAGAGCCGGCCGCCGCCGTTGACGAGAACCAGAGCAATGGACGTACCAGCGAGAGGAGAAGAAATGACGACCACCGACTACACCTGATGGCGGCTTCCGCCGCCACCATCCTGACCGTCGCCGCCTGCTGGTGGCGCCGCGCTTCCGAGACGGCCCGAATCTACGTAACGGAACTGGGCTGGTACTTCGGCAGTTTCTGCGCTGCCATGTACGCATGGCTCGTGCTCACCGAGGAGCGCCCCTTCAGTGTGTCGACGACCGGACTGTTCGCGCTGTGCGCCATCTGGATCGGTGCTTTGCTGCCGATCGTCACTCGCCGGTCGACGGCCCGCGAGGAGGCCGCGGCGCGGCGCAGCGCCGCGAGGATGAACCGCGCTGCGTGTCCGCGATCGCCTGGCGCACCTGGTGTACCCCGCTCACGCGGGGATGGGCCTCTGACCGTCGAACCCTGCAACGCTGTCGAGAACTCCACCCCGCGAGTGCGGGGATGGACCCCCCAGAGCGACTTAAGCCTAGGATTAAGTTGGGGCTACCCGCGCGTGCGGGGATGAACCGGGGCGCCAGCACGGCTGGCCGAAGGGCCTGGCCGGGCCCACAACTGCATACTGGTATCCAGTTGTGGGTTTCCCCGCGCGCGCGGGGATGGACCGTCACTGCGTAACCCTACGGGTTGCCGGTGAGCAGCTACCCCGCCCTATAGCGGGGAGGAACCAGCGGGCGTCCGTTGAGCCTGGCGACAGAGCTGAACGAGGATCCCGGCGTATTGGTGGCGATGGCGGGCAAGGTGTCGAGTGACCTCAAAGACATCCATCCTGTCAACGGCCGCGACTGTTCGCGGACCTCCTGCGACAGATGAAGGATGCCCCCGAGGACGCGATCCTCCGGGGCGTTCGGGAAGTTCGCGACGGGGACTGGTAAAGTTCGGCCCGCCGAGGAGGATGAAGCGATGATCGAGCTGAGAGACGACGAGTTGGTTTTCCGATTCCCAGAAGTGCACGCAGAAGCCGTGTGCCGGATCGGATTCCAACGCACATTGCGCATCCCCGACGATAATCGGGACTATCCGCTGCCGCCCGGCCTCGGCCGGTTCCCCCTCCTTCACGTGGACGACCATCTCGACAGGGTTCCGAAGGCCTGGGGCCGGCACGGCGGCGTGTTCCTGCCCATGTATCAGGCTGAAGCGATGTGGCTCCACTTCGACACGGCGTATCCAATGGTCGTCAAGGTGGCTGCCGGTCAGGTCGACGCCCTGACGGGGGAGGACTGGACCAACGAGCTCTCCCCGCGCCGCCAAAACTACCTTGTGGTACCCGATCAGCCGTGGCTGGACGGCTTCAGTATCGGGAAAGGCCTGATCCGGCAGTTCGTCGCCATGCCTCTGGGGCAGGGATACACGGCCGAGGAGCAGCTGACCGGAGAGGGGCAACACGGCGGGCTCCAGCTGGTCGTGTATCCGATGCGGGCGCTACGATACGAGGATTGGAAGCGAGAACAGCGACTTTGCTACGCGCCCATGGCTGCGGCGCCGCAATCCCCCGAGATGGGCCTGGCGCCGGGCGGTCTCATGCGCCAAGAGATCTACCGGGACGACTATGGCTTCGACGCGTGGGACCGGTCCGTGCGATCTCGCTGCTTCGCGCACATACTCAACAGCGTGCAATTCTTCCAGGTGTCCGGCGTCGCGCCGCCGGCGAAGCCGCCCACAGCCCGGGTGTACACCGAGGCCGGGCTGCCGTGGTTCGAGTACTACGACGGTGACCGGACCGCGCTCGAGGGCGCGAAGAAGCTGGCGGGCCTGGACAGCGTAGCCGCGAAGCGATTGAAGATGGGAAAGGGTCTCCTCGCGGATAACGACGCCCTGCAACCGGCGGTTGTCACCACGGTGCGCGGCGCCCGGGTGCGAGAGGGCAAGTTCTAGCGGCCTGGCCAAGCCTCGAGGCACCCGTTTTCACTACCTGCCGTCGGCCGTCGGGGCCAAGCTCCTCGAGCAGCACGCGCGTGTCAGTCCCACGCGGTGCTCCCGATGTCGTCCCGGTCGCGCCACACGGCGGTTCTTGAGCCGGATCTCCGGCCGAGGAGTCGCTCGGCCCAACGGCACCTCCGAACGGGGTGTCCAAGTGGCGCCGCAGAAACGAACCCGGCGTCGGCGCCGGGCCAGGGCTCTTCCGGCCGGTGGCGTCTCGTCCTGACCATGATCAAGCGGCGCGCGGTGGCCGCGGGGCTGCCGGCGTCGACCTGCCACCACACGTTTCGGGCGACCGGGATCACGGCGTATCTCGGCGAACGGGGGGACGCTCGAGCACGCGCAGCGGATCGCCGCGGACGCGTCGCCGAAGCCGACGAAGCTCTTACGACCGGATGGCGGACACGAACGCGCCGCGACGGTCGGGATCTCCCACAGCCGCTTCTGTAGCTGCAATCCGCGGGTCCGCTCTCTCAGAGCGCATCCGATTTCGGGGGGTGCTACAGGTCGGCCGAGGTCGAGTTCTCGCCGCAGAGGGCGAATGTGAGGGTCGAATTCCGCGCGCGGAGACCTTGTCGGGACCGATCCGGCCGGATCCGCCCTCTCGGCGCGTGCAGTGCCGATCGAAACGAAGCGCCCAATGGCGCCGTCCTGGGCGGCGACGTCGCCGGCGAACGCGAACCAGTTCCAGCACGTCACGGTCACCACGTGCACGTCGAGGCCTGCCGCGCGGGCATGGAACGCACATCTCGTCATTCATTATGTGGATGCCTCCTGTGTTCCGGGGGTAGGCGGAGGCGGGGCGGCCGGTCGGACGGAGAACTCGTGTTCGGTCGATGCCGGGGATCGTTTCCAGCAGACGACACGCTTCGGCGTACGACACCAGAGCCTGGTCGATGTAGCGGTCGAACTCGCTCACGCGGCGAGTGAGCGTGTCGTGTTCGTCGAGCAGGTCGGCGAGTAGCATGCGATCCGTTTCGCGCAGTTCCAGACGCAGCGCGTCCCCGAGCTGGTCGACCTTGAGGCGGACATGTCCGCTGAGCGACGCGAGGATGACCTCCCGGTCGAGACTGCCAACCAGCCCGTCGAGGACGCGCTGACCGTTGGCGCCGAAGTTCTTCCGGGACCGGTCGAACCGCGCCAACTCCGCGCGCGTCGGCGTCGCAATCCCCGATGCCTCCGCCAGCCGCCGCACGAACGCCTCGTACGATTCCCCCGTGTCCCGCCGTTGGCTTCCAGCGTGGCGTGATCGACACGCCGCACACGGCCGGCGCGGCGTTGACAGCCGGCCGCGAGGCGGACCTGATCATCATCCCGTGTCACCCCGCCACGGCGGACCTCCACGCGATGGGAACGACCATAGACATCGCGCGGATCGCGCAGAAACCGATGATCGTCGTGAGCAACCGGGCACTCGTCAACCATCCCGCCAACGAGGAGGCGCGGAAGACAATCCGCAGCTACGGGGCCCAGTCGTGCCCCGTCATCCTCCATCAACGAATCGATCACCAGCACGCGTTCACCGAAGGGCTGGCCGCCACGGAGCTGGCGCCCGAGGGGAAGGCCGCGGGCGAGCTTCGGGAACTGGAAAGGTGGATACGGAGTGTCCAAGCGCAGGGGCCGAAAGCTGAACGACGCGCTGAACATCGCTGCCGGCCCAAGGCGACAGGGCATCAGCCTGCCGAGCGAGCACGACCTGGACGACAGCGACACGGACACGACGACACGACGGGCCAGATCGGCTGCAAGCTCAGCGGGGGATACTCGGACCGGCGGATATACGCTCGCGACGGCGAACACCGAACGGCGGGCCGCGCGTATCTGCGGGCCGAACCGGGACGGCCGCCCGCGAACGCCCGCGAGCTGGACGACAACGAGACGGCCGGCGCAGAGTAACGATGCCGGCGCGGCGAGACGGAGACCGCCACGGCCGCCGGCCGGACCCGAGCCACGACGGTGCGTCGCAGCACCACAAGCCCCACCCAAACCCCAAACCCCGGCACACGACAGCGACACGCGACACCCCCGGCAGCGGCCGGGAGAGCAGACACGGCCTCAGAACGGGTCCGGGAAGACAGCGCCTTGACCGCGCGGCGGACAGCCTGACGAACGCCACGCCGGAACACGACGTGGCAGGGAACGGCGACATGTGGCGCCGGAGAGATCGGGGCGACACGGTGCCGACAGGCGCCGATGACCGCGGGACGAACGACACGGCGAGGTCAGTCCGCATCGGGATCGGGATAGTCCCGAGCCGGCTCGGGAGGATCGGCGGCACGTGGCTCCCGCCACACATCAACCCGGCGGCCGCCACGGACAGCACATGGTCGCGCACGCTGGGGAGCCCATGCTCGAGAGCCCACCGCATGAGGCCGGATCGGGACCCGGCGACCGTGTCCGCCAGCGAGTCGTACTCCGAGACAACGGCCTCGGGCACGAAGATGACGAGCCGAGTCAGGGCCATCGCACCTGGAAGCTGCCTACCAGCAGGCAGCCGAAGCGGGCCACCGGAGCAAAAAGCGAGAAATCCCCGGTGGTCATATGACACCGGAATTATGCTCGAATTAAACCCTGGGGGCGAAATTCGAAGCTAATTCGCGTGCGTTTTGCGCGGACAATGTACGTCGTTTGGGCCCTCCGGTGAGTGGAGTTCCACTGAAGTAGCCCGCTCGTTCAGAGCGGGCCGTTAATTATCGGCACAACCCACGCACCAGCAACACCTTGCGACGATATTCGCGACGGTGCCATTAAACAACGGGAAATACCAACAACACAAAAGAGATAGGTGAGCGACCCGCCTCGGGCGGGTCGCTCACCCCCATTTTTCCCTGCGGGAAGGCTTGTCTGATGTATCCATGTGCAAGGCACTAGGGTCATATTAACATGGAAATAAGTATCATGACAATTATATAATAACCGGTATGACGAAACGTGATGGCCGCGCCTTCGACCATAAGACGCTCGAAGCCATTCGGATCCGTGCTGTCCAACGGATTGAAGAAGATGGAGAAACGCCGTCCGAGGTAATGCGGGCGCTGGGCTTTGCCCGCACGGTGGTTTATAACTGGCTGGCCAAGTATCGCACCGGCGGCCTCGCGGCGTTGCGGTCGCTGCCGATTCCGGGCCGGCCGCCCAAGCTGACCGAGCAGCAGCGCGCGTGGGTGTATCTTACGGTGACGCAGAACAATCCGTTGCAGTTGCAGTTCGAGTTTGCACTCTGGACGCGAGCGATGGTGCGGGAGCTGATTGAGCGGCAGTATGGCGTGACGTTGAGTCTGGCGTCGGTCGGGCGGCTGTTGCGGTCACTGGGTCTGACGCCCCAACGGCCGGTCCGGCGGGCGACCGAACAGGTGGCGTGGCGGGTGCGGGAGTGGTTGACGGTCGAGTTTCCCGCCATCCGGGCGCAGGCCCTCGCGGCGGGGGCACAGATTTTCTTCGCGGACGAGGCGGGGGTGCGGTCGCAGAGCCATGCGGGCACCACGTGGGCCCTGCAGGGCCAGACACCGGTGGTGCCGGCGACGGGAAAGCGGTTCGGGCTCAACCTGGTGTCGGCGGTCAGTCCGCGGGGCGTGCTGCGGTTCATGGTGGTCGACGGGCGGATGACGGCAGTGCGGTTCATCGAGTTTCTCAAGCGCTTGCTGCACAACCAGACGTGCCCGATCTATCTCATCGTCGATCAGCATTCCACCCACCGGGCGCGCGCTGTGCAGGACTTCGTGCAGTCGACCAACGGCCGCCTGCGGCTGTTCTTCTTGCCGCCGTACTCCCCGGAACTCAACCCCGATGAGCTCGTCTGGAATCATTTGAAGACGCATGGGGTCCGCAAGCGCCTGCTGCAAACGCCGGCGGAGCTCAGGCGCTACGTCCTGAGCCATCTGCGGTCTTTGCAGCGAACGCCCACCCGACTGCGCGGGTTCTTTCAAAAACCCAGCCTGCGCTACATTACTGCATAGTGTCATCAAACTAATGCCCTCCTTAATATGACCACCGATTTTTACCGGATCCGCCAGATCCGACCCGGTAAATGGCATTAACGCCGAGGCCCCCGGGCCTCGACGACCTCCACCCGGCGACCTTTGTGCAGGGGTGGTGCCTGTCCAAAAACGGGGTCTGTAACGGGGTTGTGTACTCCGAGGGCAGGGTCGCGACCGGAGAAGACAGGCCACGAGCTGGAGACCGTGCAGACGTGGGGCCTAACCCGGGGCGCTAGACAGGGGCCCCGGACCCCAATGTGCAGCCGTCATGACATTACCGAGCAGGTCAGGGAGGCGGCGGCCGGACGGCCGCGCTGTGGGGCGCCCCCAGTTTTCTTGGACACGGATTAAGGGAGAATCCGATGTCACCAGGAGGTGGGGGTATGGTTCGGTCGAGGGGGGTGAAGGGAGCTGGGTCGGCGGCGACGAAGGGAGCCCGGAGGGCGACCGGAGTCGGCGCCGACGCGGCGGCGATGGGGTCGGGGGCCTTGGCGCCGGGACAACGGTGGAGCGCGAGCCGGAAACGGGATGTGGTGTTGCAGCTGCTGCGTGGCGAGCCGCTCGACACGGTTTCGCGTGAAGTCGGTGTGGAAGTCTATCGCCTGGAGAGGTGGAAGACCCGGGCGCTGGCCGGTCTCGAGCTGGGTCTGAAGGAGCAGGCCGGTGAGCCGCTGGCCGCCGAGCTGGACGCGGCCAAGCGGCACATCGGGGATCTGTCGATGGAGAACGAGCTGCTGCGGTCGCGTGCCCGCGCAGCGGAGCGCCGCCTCCCTTTGGCGACGCGGAGGTCGCGACGATGAGCCAAACGACCTCCGCGACGACGGGGCGGCGCTACGGTCTCGAGCGGGTGTGTCGACTGTGGGAGCAGTCGCGCTCGGCGTTCTACGCGCGGCGGGATCGCCTGCAGCGTTCAGCGTCGGCTGACAGTCCGTGCCGCCGCGGGCCAACGCCCGCGCTATCGGATGCGCAGTTGCTGGCGGCGATTCGCAACGACCTGGCCCGCTCCCCGTTCCAGGGCGAGGGCCATCGCAAGGTCCACGCGCGGCTGCGGATCCTCGACGGGGTGCGGGTCTCGCGGACGCGGGTGTTGCGCGTGATGCGCGCGCAGGGCCTGCTCTCGCCCCACCGCGGGCGGCAGGGTGAGCCGAAACCGCACGACGGACGGCACGATTGTCACCTCGGCGCCCGACGTCATGTGGGGTACCGATGGCGCGCGGGTGTTGACCGTCGACGACGGCTGGGTCTGGACCTTCGCGGCCGTCGACCACTGGAATGCCGAGTGTGTGGGATGGCACGTGTGCAAGGTCGGCGACCGTTTCGCGGCCCTCGAGCCGGTCGCGCAAGGGCTCCGGCGCCGCTGCGGCTCGGTCGAGGCGGACGCGGCCCGCGGCCTGTCGCTCCGGATGGACCACGGCAGCCAGTATCTGTCCGACCACTTCCTCAACCAGGTCCGCTACTGGGGCATCCGCCCCAGCTTCGGCTTGCTCAAAGAGCCGGAGACCAACGGCGTCGTCGAACGCTGGAATCGCACGCTCAAGGAGCAGGCCGTCTACGGCCGGGTCTTTCAAAATCTCGCCGACGTGCGCGCCGCCGTCGCCGAGTTCGTCGAGCGCTACAACCGGTGCTGGCGCCTCGAGAAGCTGGCCTATCGCACGCCACTCGAGGCCCGCGAAGATTACGAGCTACGCCAAGCCGCGTAGCCCAAACTTGTGTCCAAGAAACCGGGTGCGGTACAGGACGGCCGCGCTGGGCTTGTGCAGGCGTAGTCACGCCGACGCACGACGCTGGTGGGCTTGTGCAGGCGCAGTGAACTGTGCGGAGAAAGCGACGTACCGGGATTTAGCTATCCCGGCACAAACGGTGAGGACGAGCAAGGGGCTACGCGCCGTAACAAAACAGCCGAGGCGCCACAGCAGGAATTTGCTCAGTGCATGCCGACCAGAGCCCGACTGCCCCGCGCGCGCGGGGATGGACCCGAGCCTGCGCTCCTGACGCGGCGTGCGTGAGCGGCTGCCCCGCGCGCGCGGGGATGGACCTGTCGTCAGCCGCGTGTCGCGCGTGGTCAGGAGTACATGGCTGCCCCGCACGCGCGGGGATGGACCGGCCCGGGACGCGACACGACGAAGCGGCCGCGGCGAGTTGTGTCCCCCGCACGAGCGGGGAGAGACGGGAAGCAGCAGGAACGACCACGCGGGGAGAGAGAGACGAAAGGCGACCGTGGCGGCTGCCGAGGTCATGAGAGTTCGCGCTTGTGAGTTTCACCGCGCGCTCGGAAGAACGACGGCGCCAGGTGAAGCGCGGGCTGAACGGCCGCGCCACGGCTACCGTCGGCGCGCAGCCACAGGCCCGACAGACCGCGCGCCATGCGGCGGGTGATGGCCTGGCGCGGGCCAGGGTCGGGAGCCGCCACGAGCAGATCGAAGCGGACCTGCAGCAGACACAGACTGGCGACATGCGCGCAGGATAGCGCGCCACTGAGGTTGCCCCGATCTCGTGGACAGGTTAACAGCCCGTGGTGAAACCCCGCGTCGCACCGAGACGGGCGAGGCGCCCGGCTGACAAGGCGTGACGAGGGAGCATATTGGCCATATTCGACCGAGGAACAACGCGGTCAGACGGGATGCATCGCCCGTCGAATGCAGCGGGGCCTTTTGCCACGGGCTGTTAAGGCTTTCGGTTCACGTCATGGTGTGTACATCAACATTGATTCCTGTGGGCGGTGTGGATCCCGTGCGCAGCGCGGGATCCAACGGACTTGTGGGCGCCCGTAGGGCGTCCACAGGCCGGGCACCGTCCACAGCGCCGGCCTGATGGAGCCGTTCGAACTCCAGTGGCGACCGGTAGCCGAGCGCGGAGTGACGTCGCCGTGTGTTGTACCACCCCTCGATGAACTCGAACAACGCCGCCCGTGCTTCGGCGTGCGTTGACAGCGTCGTTCGGTCGAGCAGCTCGCACTCCAGGGTCGCGAAGAAGCTCTCGGCCATCGCATTGTCGAAGCAATCGCCGACCGAACCCATCGATAGCGCGACGCCCCGTTCCCGGCAGCGAGCGCCGAAGGCCAGCGAGGTGTACTGGCAGCCTTGGTCGGAGTGATGGATGACCGCCTCGGGCCGCCGTTGCGTCACGGCCATCTCCAGCGCCTCGACCACCAGCGCGGTGCGAAGATGCCCCGCCATGGCCCAACCGACGACGCGCCGGCTGAACACGTCGAGGACGATGGCCAGGTACAGGAAGCCGGCCAGGGTCGGGACGTAGGTGATGTCGGCGACCCAGAGCCGGTTCGGCGCGTCCGCCTCGAAGCGCCGCTCGACCCGATCCGGGGCCGGGCGGGCCTGGGCATTCCGGCGTGTCGTGCGAGGGCCGCGGCGCCGGCTCACCCCGGCGACGCCGACGGACCGCATGACCCGGGCGACCCGCTTGCGGCTCACCGCGACACCGCCCTCGGTCAGTTCGGCGTGAATCCGAGGAGCACCATACGTCCCTCGACTCCGGCCGTGAATCGCCTGGACGCGAGCCCGGAGCTCGGCATCGGCCCGTGCCCGAGCCGACGGAGGACGACGACGCCACGCGTAGTACCCGCTCGGGGAGACACCGAGCACCCGGGCCATCGTGGCGACACGGAAACGAGCCTGATTCGCGCTCATGACCCGGTAGGTCTCCCGGGTCGGGCCTCCCGCGCGAACCAGGCCGTTGCCTTTGCCAATATCTCTCGCTCTTCGCACAGGCGCCGGTTCTCCCGGCGCAGCCGGCGAAGCTCTTCACGCTCCTCCGTGCGCAGCCCGTCGCTGCGCTCGCCCGCATCGCGGCCCGCCTGCGCGACCCAGGTTCGGATCGCCTGGGACGACGGCTCGAACTCGCGAGCCAGGTCCTCCGGCGCACGTCCGGACCGAACCAGGTCGACCATCTGTTGCCGGAACTCCGCCGCGTACGGTGGTCTCGTCTTCGGCATCGCGGATACTCCTTCTCCCCCCAAGAGGATAGGTGTCCACGAAACCGGGGCAACTTCACGCGCCACCACTTCGAGAACGCCCGCAACCTCTACCGTCGGAAGCTCCTCCCGCTCATCGAGCGCCGGCACGGTATCTCGAAGGCGGAAGCGGAGACGCGTCCGAAGAACGACAAGGCGGCGCGCGCCCTCCGCGCGGAGGATCGGCTCGCCAAGACGCTGCTGTTGTCGGCCCTGGCGCCAGAGGTCGAGGTGCTGAAGAACCTGACCGCGACGCGGCTCGCGGCGCTCAACCACGGGTCGATCCGGACGCCGATCGAGGGCCGCGAAGGCCAGGAAGTGCTGCGGCGCTGCCGCGCCTGGGCCGCCGAGATCGGGGAGGTCCGGATCGGCGACGACCCGGCCAATCCGACCATCACCCTCCAGCTCTCGGCGGTCGATACAGAGAGCATCCTCGCCGACGCCGACCGGCACGACAATGCCGGGAATCGGCGCCGCCTGATCCGGGAGATCCTGTTCAACGACCTCGGGATTGAGGATCGCGACGAGCTCATGCTCTACCACGAGATCACTTGGCGCGGCACGCAACGCCGCTTCGAGGTGATCTTCGCCAACGTGCGGGAGTTGCCGGACGAATCGCTCTCGACGCGCGCGGACGAACGCAAGGTGGTGGTCGATTTTCCCTTCGACGAACCGGGCCATACGCCGGCCGACGACCTTGCGCGTCTCAACGATTTCCGCCGGCGCGATGCGCGGGCGCGGACGCTGGTCTGGCTGCCGTCCTTCCTGAGCGCCTCGGCGCAACGCGATCTGGGCACCCTTGTCAAGATCGACCACGTGCTGGCCGGTGAGCGGCTGCGAGACTTCGCTACGCATCTCTCGCCGGTCGACCAGGCGTCCGCGCGCGAACTCCTGCGGAATCAGCAGAGCCAGCTCCGACAACGCCTGATCCACTACCTGGAGGGCGCCTACGGCGTGGAGCATCCGACTCCCGGCTCGGTCGACGAGTCGCACCCGCCCGCAGAGCACTTCCAGTCTCTCGATCCCGCCTTCGAGCCGCAGCCGCCCGCGCGTGCGAACCTGAGAGACGCGCTCGGGAGCCTGTTCGATCAGATGTGCACCAGTCAGTACCCGGCGCACCCGGACTTCGGCGCGCCAGCCAGGATCGCCACGCTGCGCCGTGTCCACGAGCAGGTGTCGCGGGCCGTGCAGGAGCAGGAAGGACGCGTCGCCATCGACAAGACGCTCCGCGCGTCGATGACGCAGATCGCCGTCCCGCTGCGGCTCGGCGAGATGGGAGAGACCCATTTCGTCCTCGGCCGCCACTGGTTCAGCCACTTCGAGCGGTTGGCCAGGCCGCTGACCGTCGCGAAGCTCCGCGAGGCGATCGACCAGCCGTCGCGCATGGGCCTTCCGAAAGCCGCCGCGAACCTGGTCATCCTGGTCTACGCGGACCAGGCCGATCTCGCGTTCCGGCGGCATGGAGGCCCCTGGACGGCGAAGCTCGACGATCTGCCCGACGACGTCGAGCTTCGCGAGGAGGAGCTGCCGGTCCAGGAAGCGTGGAAGACGGCCATCGATCGCGCCGGCAGGGTGTTCGGGATGACGGTTTCTCCGTTGCGCAACGCCAGCAACGTGAGCGATCTGGCAGAGCGGCTCGGCGAGACCGCTAAGGAAAAGACCGTCGCCTGCGACGAGCTGGTCGAGAGGCTGGCGTCGATTGGGGCCGACTTCTCCATCGAGGAGGATGGCGCCAAACGCCTCCGCACGGCCCGCGCGACCCGCGCGCTCGTCCAATCGCTGGCTGCTCTCCGAGGCAGGGCGCGGATCGAGAAGCTCGCGGAGATCCGGCCTGAGACTTCTCTCGAAGCGATGGGGACGAGCTTTCGCAAGGCGGCGGATGTCCTGGACGTTCTCGAGCGGACCCATTGGACGCTCTTCGCGTCGCTCGGCCGGTTGAAGGACGACCGCGCGGACGCCGCGCAGCGTTTCGTACGGGAGCTCACCGAGGCGATGGCTGCCGACGAATACGCCGTGGCGCTCGGCCACCGACTCCCCGATCTCGAGAACCGGGCGGTCGATCTGCTGGCGCGCCCCGTGGAGCCGCCGCCGCCAACACCGCCGCCAACGCCTCCAACGCCGGCCTGGCAAGGGGGGCGCCTCCGTACGCGAAGGCGCCATCGTTGACGAGGGCTCACACAGCAATCTGGATCGCGAGCGACTGCGTGCAGTGACGACAAGGCTGGAAGCGCTGTTCAGCGAAGAGCCGACCGCCCGACTCGAGCTCACGTGGAAGCTGCGGAAGCGGAACCAGCGACCCGCGGGGCCAGGGGAGGGCGGCGCATGACCGGTGTGCCGTCATTCGCGCAGGTACGCGCCCAGGTGAAGTCGATCCGCGACCGGTATCCGGACGCGCGCGCCATCGGGATCCGCATGCCCATGCTCGACGAGGCGACGCCGGCGCCGTCCGTGCTGCGGATGGGTTCGGAGGAATTCCCCGTCATCCGGTGCGGATCCGTGCTGGCATTGCGCGAATGCTTCGTCGAGCTCCCCGCCGCCGGGCCGCCGCTCGTGGTGCTGACCGATCTTTCGCAGAAGGAGCTGGGCGAGGACCTGCGCGTGCGGTTCGCTCACCGCAAGCTGTTCTCGATCGAGGCGTGGCAGCTCGTGAAGGAACGGTTCAAGGTCCTCAACGTCGACCCGCGCCTGGTCGAACGTCATCCGTGGACGGCGCGCGCGCTCCTCGACGCGGAGCCCGAGGCGGGATATCCACCGGTCCCGAGCGGTTTTCTGGATGCCGAGACGGCTTGGCGACATCTGTTCGCGACGATTACCGGAGACCCGCAAGGAGAACGGGACCCGGAGGCGCTCCTTGCCTGGGTGCTGGATGGCGATCCCGGGCAGACGCTGAATGCCCTGACGGAGTTGGTGCGGGCGGGATTGCCCGACGCGGTGGAGGCCGGCGCGGGACGTGCGGCGCGGGCGATTTTCGAGTGCGCGGGACGACTCGGGCGCCGGACGGTCTCGGTCGGCCTTGTGGCGCGTGTCCTGTTCGATTCGGACGCCAAGGGCGACGAACGGGCGGCGAAGGCGAGAGGCAAGCTCGAGGCGCTGCTCGACCTGCACGACCTGGACGCGGAGATCGCCCGCGGATGGATCGACGCGGCCGAGGGCGTGGTGCGGCGACGGCTTCTTCGTCTTCGTCGGGCCGACTCCGGGCCGGCGAAGTCGCCGCCCGCGGAGTCCCGAGGGACGGTCGCGGCGGTGCTCGCCGATGCCGACGCCCTGCTGCAGGAGCTGGGAGCCGCGGACATCGCATGGCGGAGCGAGATCCTGCGAACGTCCCTCGATCAGCGGCTCGCCGGTCTCGCGCGGGAGCTGGTCACGTTCGTCGAAGGCGAAGCGCACGAGATCCCGACCACGCTGCGAGGCGCTGCCTGCAGCGTCCTGGGCCACGCACTTTCGGCGGACGAACCGCGGCGCACTGCCGGCGTCGAAATGGCCTTGCGGCTTGCCGGCTGGCTCGCGGCGAAACGCCGCGGCGGTGCCGGGAGTCAGCGGTCGTTCGGAGAAGCCGCGCGCGCGTATCGCTCCGCGGGAGGCTTCCTGGACTGGGCGCGCACGCGCCTCTGGGATGGAGATTCGTCGCCGCTCCTTGCGGAGGCGTACGCCAGTCTGGCGCGGCAGGCCGACGAGGCGCGCCAGCAGGAGAACCGGGAATTCGGCAAGCTCCTGGCGGGCTGGCCTGGCTCGGGATCGCACGACCGGAGCCTGCTGGGCGTCGAGGCGGTGCTCGACCGCTGGATCGTGCCGCTCGCTCGGGAGCATCCGGTGCTGGTCCTGGTCATCGACGCGATGAGCATGCCGGTATTCCGGGAGCTGGAGGATGATCTCGTGCGGCACGGATGGGTCGAGCTGGTGGCGGATGAGATATCGCAGCGTCCCGTGGTGATTGCCGCCCTGCCCACGGTGACCGAGTTTTCGCGGACGAGCCTGCTGTGCGGCGAGATCACGTCCGGGAATGCGCTGACGGAAAAGGACGGATTTTCCCGGCACGCCGGCCTGCGCTCGGCCTGCGCACCGGCAGCGCCGCCGGTGTTGTTCCACAAAGGAGACCTGCGCGAAGCCGGCGCCGCGGGTGTCGCTCCCGGGGTGGCCGAGTCGGTCGCCGACCCCGACCACCGGGTCGTGGGCGTCGTGATCAACGCGGTCGATGACCACCTCGCCAAGGGCGATCAGTATCGTGCCTCCTGGACCACGCATCAGATCCGGCCAGTCGAGGAGCTGCTCGAGGCCTGCCGCTCCAGCGGGCGCGTCGTCGTGCTCGTGAGCGACCATGGTCATGTGCTCGAGCGCGAGACGGAGCTCCGCGACGTCGAGGGTGGAGAGCGCTGGCGCCCCGCGACCGGAGAGCCTGCGGACGACGAGGTCCTGCTCCAGGGCCCGCGCGTCGTCACCGAGGGCCGTCGGCTGCTGGCCCCGTGGAGCGAACGCGTCCGCTTCGGGATGAAGAAGAACGGCTATCACGGCGGAGCGACATTGCAGGAGGTGGTGCTCCCGCTTGGCGTTTTTGCCCCTCCGGATGCGGCGAACCGCCTCGCCGGTTGGCGCGAAGCCGCCCCGGAGATCCCTGACTGGTGGCAATGGCGGGCCGAGACCACCCCGGTGCCCGAGCCCGAACGCCTGGCGCCGGCGCCCGAACGGCCGGCGCCAGCGCCGGTGGGCCTTCCTCCCCGCCCGGGCGAAACCGGCGACCTGTTCGCACAGGTGGAGCCGGAGGCGCCCCGCCCGGCGGAGACGTGGATCGACCGACTCCTCGATACCAATCTATTCGCGGCGCAGCGCAAGCAGGCGGCACGCACGTCTCTACCCGAGGAGCGCATCCGGGCCATCCTGGCCGCGCTCGACGCGCGCGGCGGCAAGCTCACCGGCGTCGCACTGGCCGAGCGTCTCGGCGTGCCCCTCTTCCGGCTGGGCGGCATCGTGTCCGCGTTGCGCCGGATCCTCAACATCGAAGGGTACGACGTGCTGTCCGTCGACGACTCGTCCGAGACCATCGAGCTGAACCGAGAGCTGCTCGACACGCAGTTCGGTCTCGCGGGTGACGGGGAATAGCGTGCGAAGGCCCGGCCGGTGATCAGCCCCCAGCGGCGTAACGAGATCGTCGATGCGCTACGGCGCGGAACCGTTCCGCAGCGCAATCTCGACGCCTTCGCGGTCGGCCTCGATGCGTTCGACGCCGCGGTGGGCGAAGAGCTGGCATCCGTGGGCGCCGGGGGCGCAAAGTTCAAGGCGGTTCGCGGCGAGTACGGAAGCGGGAAGACCTTCTTCGTGCGCTGGCTGCAGGAGCGGGCGAAACGCGAAGGCTTCGCCGCGGCCGAGGTCCAGATCTCCGAAGCGGAGACGCCTCTGCACCGCCTCGAGACGGTGTACCGCCGGCTCACCGAACGCCTCTCGACCGCGGACACCCACCAGGGCGCCCTCCGCTCGATTCTCGACAACTGGTTCTACGCGCTGGAGGAAGACGTCCTTGCCGAAGGAGGCGTCGCGGAGGGCGCCGCGGATGCCCTCTTGGCGCAGACCACCGATCTCATGGAGCGGCGTCTCGGCTCGGTTGCCCGTCACGCGCCGGCCTTCGCGACGGCGCTCCGCGCCTATCGACGGGCCGTCGCCGACAACGACCGCACCACGGCCGAGGCGCTGCTGGCCTGGATCGGCAGGCAGCCCAACGTCGGCGCCGCGGCCAAGCGCTACGCGGGCGTCAAGGGGGACCTCGACCATTTCGGTGCGCTCAGCTTTCTCCAGGGCCTGCTTGTCATTCTGCGCGACTCGGGTTTCTCAGGGCTCGTGGTGGTCCTCGACGAGGTCGAGACGCTCCAGCGCGTGCGCAGCGACGTGCGGGAGAAGAGCCTGAACGCCCTACGGCAGGTGATCGACGAGATCGACTCCGGACGCTTCCCGGGTCTCTACCTCGTGATTACCGGGACGCCCGCGTTCTTCGAGGGACCGCAGGGGGTGCAGCGGCTGCCGCCCCTCGCCCAGCGGCTCGCCGTGGACTTCTCCGGCGCGCCCCGGTTCGACAATCCGCGCGCCCCGCAGGTGCGGCTGCACAACTTCGACCTCCCACGGCTCCAGGGTGTCGGGCGGAAGATTCGCGATCTCTATGCCGAGGGTGCTACCGCTCCGGCGCGTGTTCTGGAGCGCGCGGATGACGCGTACCTGAGCCGCCTTGCCCGCGCCGTCACCGGCGGCCTTGGCGGACGAGTCGGCATCGCCCCGCGCGTCTTCCTCAAGAAGCTGGTCCAGGACGTGCTCGATCGGATCGACCTGCACCCGGACTTCGATCCGCGGCGCGACTATGCCCTCACCCTGACCGAAGGGGAACTGACAGACGTCGAACGCAACGCCCGTGCGTCGACGACTCCAGACGACGTCGAGCTGGAACTGTGAACCGCGAGCCCGCGTTCGATCGGCTGCATCCCGCCCTTCAACACCACATCGTCAATTCGCTCGGGTGGACTTCGCTCCGGCCGCTCCAGGAGCATGCCATCGGACCCGTGCTGGACGGCGACCACGCCTTGCTGCTGGCGCCTACCGCCGGCGGCAAGACCGAGGCTGCGGTGTTTCCGCTGCTGTCACGGATGCTGACCGAACAGTGGGGCGGGCTGAGCGTGCTCTACGTCTGTCCGATCAAGGCCCTACTGAACAACCTCGAGTCGCGACTCCGAGCCTACGGGGCCCTCGTCGGACGGCGCGTCGATCTGTGGCATGGCGACGTCGGCGCTTCCCGTCGTCGGGCCATCATGCGGGAACGGCCCGACCTGCTGTTGACTACACCCGAGTCGATGGAGGTCATGCTCGTCTCAAGCCGCTCGGAGCCCAGCGCGCTCTTCCGGGACCTGCAAGCCGTCGTCGTGGACGAGTTGCACGCCTTTGCCGGCGACGATCGGGGCTGGCATCTGCTCGCCGTCCTGGAGCGAGTGCGCCGGTTGGCAGGCCGCGAGATTCAACGGCTTGGTCTGTCCGCCACTATCGGGAATCCAGAGGCGCTCCTCGAATGGCTGGCTCCCGCCCCGGATCGACCGCGGCGGGTCATCGCGGCGGCGGGCGACGGCGCGAGCTCGGCGTGCGCGGATCTGGACTACGTGGGCAGTGTCCGGAACGCGGCGAAGGTGGTCTCTGCGCTTCACCGGGGCGAAAAGCGGCTTGTATTCTGCGACAGTCGAGCCCGCGTCGAAGCGCTGGCCGCCGAGCTGCGTCAAGCCGGCACCGAAACATTCGTCTCCCACAGCTCACTGGGGCTGGACGAGCGCCGGCGTTCCGAGGAGGCGTTCTCCCAGAGCCACGATTGCGTCATAGTCGCCACGAGCACCCTGGAGTTGGGAATCGACGTCGGCGATCTCGATCGCGTGGTCCAGATCGACGCGCCGGCAACCGTCGCCTCCTTTCTGCAGCGGCTGGGCCGCACCGGGCGCCGACCCGGGACGGTCCGGAACTGTCTGTTCCTGGCAACCTCCGACGACGGATTCCTGAGAGCGTCCGGCCTGCTGCGACTCTGGCTCGACGGCTACGTCGAACCTGTCGTGCCACCACCGGAGCCATTTCACATCTTCGCGCAGCAGCTCCTGGCTCTCGCCCTGCAGGAAGGACGCATAGGACGCGCAACGTGGCGCGAGTGGCTGGGTGAAATGCCCGCTTTTCGCGCGATGGCGCGCGAGCATCTCGACGACATCATCGAATTCATGCTGGTGCGCGGCATCATGCACGACGACGAAGGGATGATGTCGGTGGGCATCGAGGGAGAGCTCGCGTTCGGCCGCCGGCACTTCATGGAGCTGATGTCGGTGTTTACCAGCGAGCCGCTGTTCTCCGTGCACCACGGACGGACGGAGCTCGGTCTCGTGCATCCGCTGTCGTTTCAGGTCCGCCGCGACGGACCGGTCGTGCTCCTACTCGCTGGCAGGAGCTGGCAGGTGACGCACGTCGATTGGGATCGCCGCGTTGCCTATGTGAAGGCCACCGGCGAGAGGGGACGTTCGCGCTGGGTGGGACAGGGACTCCCGCTCCGCTTCGACCTCTGCCGCGCAATCCGACGGGTCCTTTGGGAAGGAACCGTCGGTATCGACATCAGCCGGCGCGCTCGGACAAGGCTCGACGAGATCCAGCAGGGTTTCTCCTGGGTCGAGGCCTCCGGCACCGCCATCGTTCGCGACACGACGGGCGCAGGCCGCTGGTGGACGTTCGCAGGGCTTCGCGCGAACATGACGCTCGGAGAGCTGATAGGCACGCTTCGTTTCCCAACCACCCGGGAGGACAATCTCTCGATCCGACTCCGGGATGGCGTCACCGTTGAGGAACTGAAACGACGACTCGATGACGCGCCCACGGACGCGGAGCACGGCGTATTCCCGGTGACCGACGCCGCCGTGGACTCGCTGAAGTTCTCGGCGTGCCTGCCCAGGGAACTCGCCGTGCGAACTCTTCGCGAGCGCGGTTCCGACCGGGACGCCGTACGAACGTGCCTTCATGAACCGATGCGACAGGTTACTCTGGCGTGACACGCGCGCAGTCGCCGGTAGGTGTCGCTATCTCCCGCCCGTAATCGGGAAACACACCCGGCCCGAAACCGCGCGTAGACGGTACGATTCGAACAGGTAACGCGGCGGGGCCGCCTATTGACGATCCTCCACCTGAGAGACCAGCCGGAGAGAGGACGACGCGCGCCGCCTGATCGACCCCTCGGTCACCACACCTACATCGTTTGCGACCGCGCCCCGCCGCACGCCTACCGCGGGACCTTCCGTGTGGGCGAAGCGGCGGCGGTCGGCGGCGTCGAGGGCACCGACGGCCTGCACGTGGTGTCGGCTCCGGTCGGTCCGCGCTATCCGCTTGGGCTCGTCGTCCAGGATGGGATCAACGTGGCCCCGGACCTCGACACTTATTGGCTACTCAGGCGAGGCGAACCACCTTCGCGTTACCGGCGGTCACGTACGAGGCCCACTGGTTCATCAGCCCGCGGCGTTTCTCGAATAGATCGCTCCTGGCATAGCTCCGCTCGACGGCTGAGCCGACAGCGTGAGCCAGCGCCGCCTCACAAACAGCGTGCGGCACGCGCGTCCGCTCGGCCGCCCAGGTTCGGAACGACGTGCGGAACCCGTGTGCCGTCGCACGACCGCGCAGGAGCTTCGTCAGCGCCATGTCGGAGAGCGGCTTGCCCGGCCTCGACGGCGACGGGAACACCAGGTTCGACGGACTGCGCAACGGCCGGACACGTTCAAGGACGGCCAGCACCTCGTCACTGAGCGGGATCCTGTGCTCCTTGGCCCCCTTCATCCTTGCCGCCGGAATGCGCCACTCGCAGGCATCAAGATCGATTTCATCCCACGTCGCGCCTCGCGCCTCGCCGGACCGGCAGGCGGTGAGCACCACGAACCGAATGCACGCCCTCACCGCCGGAGATGCCCGCAGTGACCCTTCGATGGCGTCGAGCGCTGCCCAGACTTCCTGGTAGGGGAGTGCCCGATAGTGCGCCTTGACGCTCGGCATCGGGGGCAGAGCGCCGTCGATGCCGTCGCCCGCCATGTTGGCGTCGACATGCCCGTGCGCCATCGCCAACTCCAGCACGCCGCGGATGCGCTGGCGCAGCTTCCGAGCGAGCGCCGGCTTCGATGTCCAGACGGGCGTCAGCACGCGCAGCACGTCGTCACGGCCGATCTGGTCCACCGGCCGATCACCGAAGGCGGGATAGACGTACTTCCGCATCGCGGCGCTCCAATCATCGGCAGTGCCGCTCCGCCGCCAGCGCGCCTTGTTCGCCTTGAAGGTGCGGTCGGCAGCTTCACGAAACGTCAGCGCCTTGCCCTTGCGCTTCTCCGCCAGCGGGTCTCGGCCGTGCGCGATCGCGACGCGGTTGTTGAACGCACGCTCTCGGGCCGTGGCCAACGAGACGACCGGCCATCCGCCCAGCCCGATGTCGTGCCGCCTACCGTTGATGACGACGCGCTGAACCCAGGATTTCGTTTCGCGAGGTGACACGGAGAGGTGGAGAGTTTCGCCGTCGCCGTACCGGCCCGGGATCATCAACGCGCGCACCTTCCCGACGGTCAGCTTTCCCATGCGATTCCCTTTTTCCCACATCGATCGGCAACGCCATTGCCAACATAATTTCCCACACCAGATCGGAGACTCACTGAGAGTATACCGGAACAGTCCGGAACTTAAAATACTCGTAAAGTGCAGTAGTTAATCTGGTTATAACTCTCCCAGGAATCCCATGGAACAACCTGGAACAATGAGTTGGCGTCCGAACGAGACGTCCACCTCGATGCGGACCAGGGAGGCTTCCACTCCGAAGAGGGCCGCGGACCACAAGCGGGCGAGCACGCGGCGGTTCATCGCAAGTTTCGCTCCAGCAACGGGTCGCGACACGGGCAGTGGGCTGTCGCCGCGGGCTGCCGGGGACGCCGCGCCCGGCGCCCGGCGCGCGAGCGTCGCGGCGCAGGCCAAAAGTGCCAGCAGGCCGCATGCGGTACCGCGCTGGAACTGCGTACCGGCGGTCATGCGATATCCTTACGGCTAA
This sequence comes from Vicinamibacterales bacterium, assembly GCA_965217045.1. Taxonomy (GTDB): domain Bacteria; phylum Acidobacteriota; class Vicinamibacteria; order Vicinamibacterales; family UBA8438; genus JAAXGX01. The sequence goes on from OZ244229.1 coordinate 1,072,781, forward strand.
CCTGAGTTGACCTTGAGCGCGGCTAGGAGCCGGTGGCAGGAGGCCCCGCTGCATGGGAGCGGTGATGCCTCCCGTCTGCCCGCGTTGCTCCCCGCTCGAATAGGGTCAACATGCTCCCTCGTCGCTCCTTGTTCCGGCCGTCCGCGGCATTGCCACGACCGGCTCTCGGTGCGACGCGGGGTTTCACCACGGACTGCTGGACGACCGGTGCGGCGGCGGCCCGACGGCAGTCGACGGACAGGAGTTGCCGCTGCCGCGCTGCTGGTCGTGACGATCCTGGCGGGGACGGCCCAGGCCGGTCAGGCGGTTCCTGCCGGCCCGTCGGCTCCGGCTCCGGCGCCCGCGCTGCAGCTCCCCGATGCGGCGGGACAAATCTACGGACCGCCGCCGCCGGTGCCGCCGGCGCTCATCGCGCGCGACGAGGTGAATCAGGCAACCGTCCGGGCTGTCCGTCTGACGGAGCCGCTCGATCTGGACGGCGTGCTCGATGAGCGGGTCTACCGGGACTTGCCGCCGGCCTCCGGCTTCATCCAGGTGATGCCGAACGAGGGCGAGATCGCCAAGGAGCAGACCGAGATCTGGGTCACGTTCGACGACACCGACATCTACGTTTCCGCCCGCTGCCTGAGCGCGGCGCCCCCCTCCGAGTGGGTCGCCAGCGACATGCGCCGCGACGGCATGGGGCTCGGGCAGTACGTGGGCATCGTGCTCGACACGTTCTACGACCGCCGCAACGCCGTCGAGTTCGTCGTCAACCCGCTCGGCGGGCGAATGGACGGCCAGATTACCAACGAGCGCGGCTGGAACGACGACTGGAACCCGGTCTGGAGCGTGCGGGTCGCGCAGTTCGACGGGGGCTGGACGTTCGAGGCCGCCATCCCGTTCAAGTCGCTGCGCTACCGGCCGGGCCGGAGCCAGATCTGGGGCTTCAACATCGAGCGCCGAGTCGTCTGGAACAACGAGTACTCCGCCCTCGTCCCGCTCCCGGCGTCCTGGAGTTACAGCGCCATCATGCAAATCTCGCAGGCGGCCACGCTGGTCGGCCTCGAGGTGCCGGACGCCGGTCTCAACCTCGAGATCAAGCCGTACGCCATCGCCGAGATGAGCGGCGTGCGGACGACCGCGCCGCGGCTCTCGAATGTCGCAACCGGCGACTATGGGCTCGACCTGAAGTACGGCGTCACCGAGAACCTCGTCACGGACCTGACGGTGAACACCGACTTCGCGCAGGTGGAAGCCGACGAGCAGCAGATCAACCTGACGCGGTTCAGCCTCTTCTTTCCCGAGAAGCGCGAGTTCTTCCTCGAGAATCAGGGCGTCTTCGCCTTCGGCGGCGAGGTCGGCGCCGGCCAGTTTGCGGGGATTAGCAACACGCCGATCCTCTTCTACAGCCGCCGCATCGGACTCAGCCGGGACACCGAGGTGCCGATTGATGTTGGCGGCCGATTGACCGGCCGCGTCGGCCGCTTCAGCCTGGGGATGCTGAACATCCAGACGGCCGACGTGCCCAATGCAGGCACGCGTTCCACCAACTTCTCGGTCCTGCGCGTCAGACGCGACCTGTTCCGGCGCAGCAACGTGGGCGTGATGTTCACCGACCGCTCGGTGTCGCAGGTGGGGCACGGCTCGAACCAGGTCTACGGCGTGGATGGCCTCTTCTCCTTCTACCAGAATGTCAACATCAGCACGTATTGGGCGGAGACGAGGACCCCTGGAGCGGACCTCGGCGACGACGAATCGAGCCACCGCGGCCAGTTCGACTACACGGGCGACCGCTACGGCGTGACGCTCGAGCGGCTGGTCGTCGGCAGCGACTTCAACCCCGAGATCGGTTTCCTGCGCCGCCGCGGCTTCGAGCAGAGCTTCGGGAAGTTCCGGTTCAGCCCGCGCCCCCGGTCGCTCGAGTCCATCCGCCAGTTCTTCTGGGAGGGGCAGTTCGACTACATCACCGATCGCGAAGGGGTGCTGGAAACCCGCCAGGGCCGCGCACGCTTCGCGATCGATTTCGAGAACAGCAACCGATTCGACGTCATCTACAATCGCAACTACGAATTCCTCCACGAGCCATTCGTCCTCGCGCCCGATGTCATCGTCCCGGTTGGCGGCTACGACTTCGACGACGTGGAGGTGGGCTATCAGCTGGGGCAGCAGAACCGCCTGGCCGGCCGGGCCTCGGTGCAGCACGGCGGGTTCTTCGGCGGCACGAAGACGAGCCTCAACTTCGGGCTGGGCAGCGGGTTCTTCGGGACGCGCGTCGATCTGACGCCGCAACTGGCGATCGAGCCGAGCCTGTCGTTCAACTGGATCGCTCTGCCGATCGGCAGGTTCGACACACAGCTCGTGAGCATGCGGATGATCTACGCGCTGAACCCGCTCATGTTCGTCAGCGCCCTGGTGCAGTACAACTCCGCGACCAGCAGCGTCAGCACCAACCTCCGGCTCCGCTGGGAGTATCACCCGGGCAGCGAGCTGTTCGTGGTCTACAACGAAGAGCGGGCCGACACCCTGTTGATGCCGCGGCGGTTTCCGCTGCAGAACCGCGCGCTCATCGTCAAGATCAATCGGCTGTTCCGGTTCTGAGCGGAGCCGTCAGGCGACGATTGGCGGGCTACCGCGGGAGTCCCGCGTGCACGAAGACGCGGTGCGTGTCGGCCAGGTCGCGGGCGGCGGGCGTGACGATCGTGCGGTCGTCGATGACTATCGAGCGTGAGTGGCGGAGCGCCTGCCGCACGTCGTCCTCGCACACGAACGCGACGGGCGCCGGCGCGGGCTCGTCGTCAGGGGCCGCGGGCGGCGGGGGCGGAGCCGCCGTAGCCGGCGGGGGAGTGGGGGGCGCGGGCTCCGGCGCGGGACGCGACTCGTGTTTGGCAACGCCGCGGCTGGCCAGGAACGCGTGCACACGGGCCGCCAGCGTGTCGCCGTCGAGCCGCGGCGCCGGCGGCGCGGGCGGCGGCTCGGGAAGCCGGGCGTCGGCCGGGGGAGGCGCTGCCGGCGCGGAGGTTGCCGGCCGGATCTCGTGGGCCAGCCGCTTGATGTTGAGCAGATGCAGCGGCGAGATGTTGTCCGAGGTGATGTTGCCGCCGTAGCCGCCGCATCCTAGCGTCATGGCCGGGTCGAGTCCGGTCGTGAGGCCGATCGAGCCGTGGGTCGTCGGTGTGTTCACGACGATGCGGAACGCCGGCTTGCGGAGACCGAACTCCAGGATGACCGCGTCGTTGCGCGAGTGGATGGACATCGTATGGCCCATCCCGCCGTACCCGAGAATCTCCTTGCATCGTTCACACCCGGCTCGCCAATCGCTGACGACGTAGAACGACAGCACGGGGCACAGCTTCTCGATCGACAGCGGATAGTCGCGGCCGACGCCCTCGAGCGGCGCGATCAGCACGCGGGTGTCGGCCGGCACCTCGACGCCGGCCCGCTTCGCGATCTCGCGCGCCGGCTTGCCGACCAGAGCCGGATTCGGCAGGGCCTGGGGGGTCACCAGGACCTTCGCGACGGCGTCGCACTCGGTCCGCGAGAGGAAGTAGCCGCCGCGAGCCTCGAACTCGCGCGTCACCTCGCCGGCGATCGTTTCGTCGACCACGACGGAGTTCTCCGACGAGCACAGCACGCCGTTGTCGAAGGTCTTGCCCGTGATGATGTCGCGGACCGCTTTCGCGACGTCGGCGGAGCGCTCGATGTAGGCGGGCGCATTGCCCGGACCGACGCCGTACGCGGGCTTGCCCGCCGAGTACGCGGCCCTCACCAGCCCCATCCCGCCCGTCGCGAGGATGACCGCGATGTCGCGGTGACGGATCAGCTCCTGAGTGCCCTCCAGCGTGACGGCCGTCATCGAGCCGATGGCGTGCTCCGGTGCGCCGCTGTGTCCGGCGGCGCGCGCCATGAGATCCGCGGTGCGGGTGATGCACCGCAGGGCGGCCGGGTGGGGGCTGATCACGATGGCGCAACGCGCCTTCAGAGCGATCAGGATCTTGTAGATGGTGGTCGATGTCGGATTCGTGGACGGCACCAGGGCAGCAACGACACCGAACGGCTCCGCGATGTCGAGGACCTTGCGGTCCTCGTGCCGCCGGATCACGCCGACGGTCTTCATCGGCCGGATGAAGCGATGGACGTCGCGGGCGGCGAAGAGGTTCTTCCGAACCTTGTCTGCAACGACGCCGTAACCCGTTTCCTCCACGGCCAGCTCGGCCAGGGGCTCGGCTTCCGCTGCCGCGGCGCCGGCCACGGCGTCCACGATGGCGTCTATTGCGCCCTGCGACAGCTCGGCCAGCCGGGCCTGCGCCGCCTTCGCCTGCCGCGCAAGCTCGCGTGCCTCACGAATGGAGTCCAGATCGCGGTCGGAGGCTTGACTCATGGCTCCGTGGCGCGCGGTTGGCAGGAGGAGTCGGTGAACGGCAGGTGACGTGGGACGCTACGTCGACGGCTCCTTGAGGTGCGGCAGTATCTTCTCGACCTCGGTGTGGGGGCGCGGAATGACGTGCACGGCGACGAGCTCGCCCACCCGGCGCGCGGCGGCCGCCCCCGCATCGGTCGCGGCCTTGACGGCGCCCACGTCGCCGCGCACCATCACCGTGACGTAGGCCGCGCCGATGTACTCCTTGCCGACCAGTACCACGTTGGCCGACTTGACCATCGCATCGGCGGCCTCGATCGAGCCGACCAGACCCTTGGTTTCGACCATGCCGAGCGCTTCGAGCGTCATCCGGTTCCCTCCGCGGTGCGCCGCCGGGCCCGGCGGGCGCCGGACTGCGGCGGACTGTAACACATTGTAATCAATGCGACAATACGCTATCATCGCTATCTTTTCGCCGTGTTCCGCACTCCCAGGCGACGTTCTCGCGGCGGACCTTTCGGTTGCGTGTGGCTCCGGGCATGCTCCAGCGCGCCCGGGGAACCGCGACATGAGGCAGAGGCGGATGAGCGTGCTGAAGAAGATTCTGCTGGGCACATGCCTGGCTGGTTATTGCTACTCCTCGTTGGCGGTGGCGCCGGTGCCGACGGAGTTGGTCCATTTTACGTCGGGACAGGTGCTGGTAATTGCAGGGCATCGCGTGGAGGGTGAGACGGCGACCCTGACGCTCAGGGGCGGCGGTGAGGTGCTGTTCGACGCACGGCTCATCGATCGCTTCCAATCCGTGACCAGCCTGTCCTCGCCCCCGCCTCTGACGCCGCCGGCCATCGCACCCCGGCCGCTGCTCGAGAAGCCGCATGCGGCCTTGATTCGCGACGCCGCCGACCAGCACGGTCTGGCCGACGCGCTGCTGCATGCGTTGATTGAGGTGGAATCCAGCTATCGGGCCGACGCCGAGTCGCCGCTGGGCGCGAAGGGGTTGATGCAGCTGATGCCGCACATCCTGGCGCGCTACGGCGTGCGAGACCCCTTCGATCCGGCCGCCAACATCGACGCCGGCGCACGGTACCTCCGCGGGCTGCTCGACGAGTTCGGCATACGCGGGGGTCTGGCCGCGTACAACGCGGGCGCCGGCTCGGTCCGGAAGTTCGGCGGCGTGCCGCCTTATCCGGAGACCCACCGCTTCATCGAACGCGTGCTGCGGATCCTCAACGCCGCCCGGCAGCGGTGAGCGTCGCCTGCGCCGGGCAGGCCGCGCTGCCGCGCAGATTCTAAGGACACTGACGGAAATTACCTTGCTGTGTGCCGAGCGCCCGAAGCCGCAGAAAACGGGCTCCGCCTGGATGCACTTGGCAACCTTATATCGATCGCGGTCCTAAGAACGACTCGCGCCCTGCACGACGCGCCGCTCATGGAGTTTCGCTGCAGACTCGGGATGGCGTCGGGGGAGATCGTCGAAGGTGTCTACGCCGCCGAGGACGAGGCGCACCTGCGGCGCGAGCTGGAGCAGAAGGGGCTGTTCGTCCTCTCGCTGCAGCGTCGAGGCGCGTTACGCTGGCCGGGCCGCGCCCCGCGTGGACGCGGTGTTGCCCATCGCGAGTTCATCGTCTTCAACCAGGAACTGGCCACGCTGCTCGGGGCCGGCCTCCCGCTGGTCGAGTCGCTGGACATTCTGAGGCGACGGGTCGACGATGCCCGATTCCGCGCCCTGCTGGACGACGTGCACGGCCGCGTCCGGAGCGGCGAGGCCTTGTCGGAGGCGTTCGACGCACAGGGGGGCACCGTGCCCGGAGTATACACGGCGTCGCTGCTGGCGGGCGAGAAGAGCGGAAGCCTCGAGCAGGTGGTGCGGCGCTACGTGACCCACGCCAAGATCATGGCCGAGGTCCGGCGGAAGACGATATCGGCGCTGATCTATCCCGCAATCCTCCTCGGTCTGTCGTTGGTGGTCGTCGCCATCATCGTTCTGCGTGTCGTGCCGGAGTTCGCCGGGTTCTACGGCGGCCTGGGCGCGGAGCTGCCGTTCGTGACGCGAGCAATCATGACGTTGTCCGAGCTCGTGCGCGGCTACCTGCTGCCCATGGTGCTCGTACTGGCGGGGGGCGGCGCCGCGCTATGGCGCTGGCTGCGGCGGCCGGAGCGGAGCGCGGTCGTCGATCGCCTCCTCCTGCGCATGCCGCTGGCGGGCGCTGTCGCCGCGAAGTACGCGACGTCGCAGCTGTCGCGCACGCTGGCGACGCTCCTCGGCGGAGGCATCCCGCTGGTCACGGCGCTGGATGTGGCAGGCCGCTCCATCGGCAACCGCTACGTGTGCCGTCAGCTCGACATCGTCTCCAGGGAGGTCCGGGAGGGGCAGGCGTTGTCGGCAGCGATGACCGCCCGCGGCATTTTTCCCGCGCTCGCCGTCAAGATGGTGGAGGTCGGCGAGGCGACCGGCGCCCTGCAGGAGATGCTCAACAGCGTGGCCGATTTCTTCGACGAGGAGATCGATACGACGCTCGGACGGTTCATGACGCTGCTCGAGCCGATTCTGCTCGTCGTCATGGGCATCGTCATCGCGGGCATGCTCATGGCCTTGTACATGCCGCTGCTGCAGCTCGGGGCGCTCGTCCAATGAGCAAGTCTGCCGCGGACAGCCGGCGGCCGCGGCCGGAGCCGGACGATCCCGACCCGGGGACGATCCTGCGGGAGCGGTCCGCCGGCGTCGGTCGCCTCGACAAGGCGGCGGAGGCAGTTCGGGCTCGACGACTCGCGGACCGGTATCGTCTGGAGTATGTCGATATGGACCAGTTCTATGTCGACCAGGAGCTGTTCCGGTCGATCCCGGCGGATCTGATGCTGCGGTACGGGTTCGTGCCGCACCGCCGCGATGCGCGCGCCCTCGTGGTGGTCGTGGCCGATCCGACCGATCTGCCCAGGCTCGACGAGCTGTCCCTGCTGCTCGGCTCGCCGATTACCGTCGCGGTGGGCACCGCGTCGGCGATCGAGTCGATTCTCAAGAAGAGCGAGGGCTCGCAGCGCGTCCTCGACGATGCCACCGAGAGCTTCGAGCTGCAACTGCTCCGGGAAGAGGAGGACGGCGAGGAGAGCCTGACCGTCGAGCGGCTGACGCGCGACACCAGCCCCGTCATCCGGCTGGTCGATTCGATGTTGTACACGGCCATCCAGCGCCGCGCGAGCGACATTCACGTCGAGACGGGGGACGACGCGGTCTACGTGAAGTACCGCATCGACGGCGTGCTGCAGTCGGCGATGCGGCCGATCGACAAGCAGTTTCACAGCGCCATACTGTCTCGCATCAAGGTCATGTCGGAGCTCGACATCGCCGAGAAGCGGGTGCCGCAGGACGGGCGGTTCAAGGTGCGGATGCCCGGCAAGACGATCGACTTCCGCGTTTCGATCATGCCGAGCGTGCACGGGGAGGACGCGGTCATACGCATCCTCGACAAGGAGTCGATCAGCGAGCAGTTCCGCGATCTCCGGCTCGACGTGCTCGGGTTTCCGGGCGACGAGCTGCGGCGGTTCCGCAAGTACATCGCCGAGCCGTACGGCATGGTGCTGGTCACCGGACCGACCGGCAGCGGCAAGACGACGACCCTCTACGCGGCGCTGTCCGAGATTCAGACACCCGAGGACAAGATCATCACCATCGAGGATCCGGTCGAGTATCAGCTCAAGGGGATCACCCAGATCCCCATCAACGAGCGCAAGGGCCTGACGTTCGCGCGGGGACTGCGGTCGATCCTGCGGCATGACCCGGACAAGATCATGATCGGCGAGATCCGCGATCCGGAAACGGCGCAGATTGCCATTCAATCGGCTCTGACCGGGCACCTGGTGTTCACCACGGTGCACGCGAACAACGTGATCGACGTCCTGGGCCGCTTCCTGAACATGGGTGTGGAGGAGTACCAGTTCGCGTCCGCGCTCAATTGCGTGCTGGCGCAGCGGCTGGTCCGGACCATCTGCTCCGACTGCCGGAGGCCGGCGGAGGTCGCGCCGCAGGAGCTCGAGGACTCCGGGCTCGACCCGGCGCTGGGACGGCAGTACACCTTCTACGAGGGCGGCGGATGCATCGAGTGCGGCGGGACGGGCTACCGCGGGCGCACCGCCATCTGCGAGCTGCTCGACCTGAGCGACAACATTCGCGAGCTGATACTCGCGCGGCGGTCGACGTCGGATATCAAGAACGCGGCTCGCGCGGAAGGCATGCGGTTCCTGCGCGAGTCGGCGGTCGAGCGCGTCCGCGACGGGATCACGACGCTGCGCGAGATCAACAAGGTGACGTTCGTCGAATGACACTGTGGCGGGCGGCGCGTGCATGGTTGTCGACCCCCCGCCCGACGGCGGCCGTCGAGATTGCGCCTGACTACGTGGCGGCCGTCGCGCTGGGCCGGGAGCGCTACGGGCCGCTGGTCCTCGGACACGCCCGGGCGAGGTTGCCGTCCGGCGCGGTCACGCCCGGCGTCGCGTCGGCCAACCTGCCGGATCGCGACACCGTCGCAGAGGCCGTGCGTGACGTCCTGGCCCGCCTCCCACGCCGCCCTGCGCGGGTAGGTCTCGTCATACCGGATGCCGCCGCGAAAGTGTCGCTCGTGCGCTTCAGCACCACGCCCAGGCGCGCGGCCGATCTGGCGCGGCTGATTCGGTGGCAGCTCCGGGGATCGGTGCCGTTCAAGCCGGAGGAAGCGCAGGTGGCGTACGCGGCCGGCGCGCCGCTCGCGGACGGCGGGCGGGAATACGTCGTCGTCGCCACGCGGCGCGAGATCGTGCTGGAGTACGAACGGCCGTGCATTGCAGCCGGCGTCCGGCCGGGCCTGGTCGGGCTGGCGACCTTCGGCCTCGTCAACAGCGTGCTGGCCGGTCAGGCGCCGCCGCCGGCGGGAGACTGGCTGCTGGTGCACGCGGCCGCGGGCTACAACTCCGTCGGCGTCCTCCGAGGTGAGCATCTCGTCTGCTTCAGGAACCGCCCGGGAGACGGTGCCGGCGATCTGTTGGATCTCGTGCATCAGACGGTGATGTACTACGAAGACCGACTGGCGGGCAGCGGCCTCGAGGTGGTGCGGGTGGCGGCGCGCGGCGATAGCGGCGCGCCGGGTGGGAGCGACGCCTTGACGCGGCCGCTCGCGCAGCGGATCGGCGTACCGGTCGAGCCGCTGACCACGGACGCCGTCGCGCCGCCGCCTGATGCGGACCGGGGCGTGCTGGAGACCCTGGCGGCTCCGATCGGGGTCCTGGTTCGCGATCGGCGCTAGCTGGGAATCTGCGCCGTAGAACGGCGCGGACTCCTGCAGGGTTGGTTGGGCGTCAAGCGGAGCCGCAAGGCGACACGCGGAATGCTGGACAGCGCGAGCAGATGATCCACGTGAACCTGTCGACGCGACCGTTCTACAACGAGCGTGTCGTGCATCTCGTGCTGGGTGTCGTCGGTCTCGCGGCGGGTGCCGTGTTCGTCGCCGGCCTGCTGCAGGTCGCGACGCTCTCGCGGGAGCGCGGGGTCCTGGCGGCCGTGGCGGAACGCAACGAAGGCGCGGTGCAGGCGGCCGCTGCAGCCGCGGAAGGCCTGCGCCGGCAGATTCGCGAAGAGGATCGGCAGCGGCTGGTGGAGGCCGCGGGCGAAGCCAACTCGCTCATCGAGCGGCGCCTGTTCTCCTGGACGGAATTCTTCAACCGTATCGAGCAGACGTTGCCGGCCAGCGTGATGCTGACCTCGGTACGGCCGGATATCGCCGCAGGCGACGTCACCGTGGCAATCGGTGTGCTCGGGCGCGGCGTCGCGGACATCGACACCTTCATCGACCGGCTCGAAGCCACGGGGGCGTTCACGGGCATGCTGGCGCGCGAGGAGTCCGTAACGGATGCCGGAACCTATCGCACGCTGCTCGTCGGCAGCTACCGGCCGGGCGCGGTCGGCGCGGCGCCGGCCGGCGCGGGCGCCGGAGCGGACCAATGAATCTCGTCCGGCGCATAGCGCGCGAGAAACGCATCGCGCTGGCGGTCGTCGGCATCGTTCTGCTGGCCGACGTGCTGCTCTATGGCCTGGCGGTATATCCGCTGCGCGGCGCGGTCGCGCGCGCGGGAGCCCGGGCAGCGTCCGCGTCCGGGACCCTGTCGGCCAGCGAGGCCCACGTGGGTGCGGCGCGCACCCGACTCGCGGCTCAGACGCGTGCCGGAGAGCAGTTGCGGGCGTTCTACGACACGGTCCTCCCGCAGGATTTGGCCGAGGCGCGATCGATTACCTACCCGCGGCTCGCCTCGCTGGCCGCCCGGCTGGGTCTCGTTCTGGAGCGCCGGACGAGCGCCAGCGATCGGGGTGACGACGGTGAGCTCGGGCGGTTGCGCACGAACATGCTCCTGGCGGGGGAGTACGCGGACATCCGCAGCTTCATCGAAGCACTAGAGACGGCGCCGGAGTTCCTCGTCGTCGAGGAGGTCGTGCTCAGCCAGCGCGAGGAGGCCTCCGATGCGGGGCTCGTGCTCAGGCTGGGGCTGTCGACCTACTATCGGGTGGAGAAGGGAGCGTAGCAGGTGCGACACTGTCCTGCGCTGGTCGCTGTGGCCATCGCCATCGGCGGCATCGTGGGCTGCGAGGGGCAGCCCCGCGGACCCGCGGACTCGATCGACCCGGCGGGCATGAACGGCGGGCCTGCGGCCGATATAGTACAGGAGAGGGCTCTCGACCTGCGTCTGGACGCCCTGTCCGAGCCTCGCCCGGCGCGGGCGGTCTCGAGTCGGAATCCGTTCCGCTTCGACCGCTTCGAACTCGACGGCGTCCCGTCGCCGACCCGGCACCGCACGGAGACTCGTCGCGAGGCGCCGCGTCCCGCGGCGGCGGAGCCGCCGTCGCGGCTGCGGTTCATCGGGGTCGTGGACGCGCCGGAGAGCGCCGGGTTGATTGCCGTGCTGGCGGACGGCGCCGATGTCTTTCAGGGGCGGGTCGGCGATACGGTCGACGGCCGCTATCGGATAGCCCGCATCGCCGCGGACACCGTCGAGATCGAGCGGCTGATTGGCGGGGGGCGACAGGTCCTGAGGCTGGACGGGCTGCGCTGATTGCAGGACGAAGTGAACAGCGTGCGGACAAGCTGCAGTACGTGGTGCCGCGTGGTCGCCCTGGTCGCGGCTGCCTGCATGGTGGCCGGTTGTGCCGCGGGAGGCGCATTTCGACATGGCGAGGAAGCTGCGCAGAACGCGGACTGGGACAGCGCGGTCGAGCACTACCGGCTTGCCGTCCAGGAAGATCCGCGCAACGCGGCCTATCGTACGGCGCTGCAACGGGCGATGCTCAACGCGTCACGGGCGCACATGGCCGAGGCCCGCGCGTTGGAGGCGGACGGCGCGCTGGCCGAGGCCGTACGGGAGTACCGCATCGCCAGCGAGCTCGACCCGGGCAATTCGTACGCGGGAGGACGCGCGCTCGAGCTCGAGCGCGACATTCGCGATCAGCTCGAGGCATCGCGCCCGCAGGCGCCAATCGAGGCGATGCAGGACATCGCGCGGCGGGAGTCGGAGCCGCCGCTGCTCGATCCAGCCTCCAGTGAGCCGTTGAGCCTGCGCTTTGTCGATCAGAGCCTGCAGGACATTCTCGACTTCATCGGCAACGCGACCGGAATTAACATCAGCTACGATCAGCAGTTCCAGGATCACGTCTACACGGTCCAGCTCGACGGCGTCACGCTGGAGCAGGCGCTCGACCAGATCCTGATCGCCAACCAGCACTTCTACAAGGTGCTGAGCCCGCGCAGCCTGATCGTGGCGCCGGAGACCCCGCAGAAGCGGACGCAGTACGACGATCAGATCATTCGAACCTTCTACATCTCCAACGCCGACGTCCAGGAACTGGCGACGGTGCTGAACCAAGTCATTCGCGGCGGCTCGCAGGTGGGCGTCCAACCGACCATCGTGCCGAACGTGACGGCCAATACCATCGCCGTGCGTGCGACGCCGGCCATGATGGCGGTCATCGAGCAGGTGATTGGGGCCAACGACAAGCCGCGGGCCGAAATCATCGTCGACATCGAGATCCTCGAGGTCAACCGGGAGCGGGCCCGCGAATTCGGCCTCGACCTGACCCAGTACTCGGTCAGCTCGGTCTACGCGCCGGATGCGTCGCGGGGAGGCGCCGGCGACGACAATCTGTTCGCCGCCCCGCCGTTGGTCGGAGCCGGCGATTTCTTCTTCTCCATCCCGTCGGTCATCATCGACTTTCTCGAGACCGACGGGGAGACGCGCGTCGTGGCCAAGCCCCAGCTCCGCGGCCAGGAGGGCGCGACGCTCACGCTGAACCTCGGCGACGACGTTCCGGTGCCCACCACGGCCTTCACGCCGATTGCCACGGGTGGAGCCACGGTCAACCCTCTGACGTCGTTCAACTACCGTCCGGTTGGCGTCATCGTCGAGATGACGCCGCGCGTGACGTACCGGAACGAGATCATTCTCGACCTCGAGGTAGAGAACAGCACGCTCGGCCCGAGCGTGAACGTCGCGGGGCAGCCGCTGCCCACGTTCGGCACACGGCGGGTGATCACCAGGCTCCGGCTGCGGGACGGGGAATCGAATCTGCTGGCCGGACTCCTGCGCGAGGAAGATCGACGGTCGCTCAGGGGCATTCCCGGCATCATGCACCTGCCGGTGATCAGGCAGCTTCTGTCTGCCAACGAGGACAGCATCAAGCAGACCGACATCATCATGCTCCTCACGCCGCGCATCGTGCGCACGCACGAGCTGACGCAGGAGGATGTCAGTCCGGTGCGCATCGGCACGCACGGCGCGGGCGGACGGCTGCGGTCCCTCGTGCGCCCGCCGGAAACCGGGCGAGACGACGCGGCGGCGCGGCTGCCGCCGCCCGCAGGGCCGGCAGCGGAGCCGCTGGTGCCGCTCGCGATGGCGGAGGTTGCCGCCGCGGGGACGTTTGCCGTCGGGCCGCGGATCGCCCTCGACCTGCCCGATCACGATCTGCACGTGGGAGCCGGGCCCTACACCGTGCCCATATCCGTCAGCGGTGCGTCGCAGGTGTCGACCCTGACGCTCAGCTTGAACTACGATCCGAGCCTCCTGCGCGTGAGCGCGGTGCAGGAAGGCAGCTTCATGCGACAGGGTGGCGCCGACGTGACGTTCGCCCAGGAGGTCGACTGGCTCGATGGCCGCGTCGACCTCGCCCTGGCCCGGGCGAGCGATCCCCTGGGGGCCTCGGGGTCCGGTCTCCTGGCAGCGTTCGTCGTCGAGCCGTTGCGGCCCGGTCTGGCCACCTTCACGCCCAGCGGAGTCGGCCTGACGCCAAGCGGCGCGCCACTGGTGCTCGGATTCGATCCCGCGACCGTGGCGGTACGGTAGCCAGGACACACCATGTCGGCATCCCGCCGAGCTGCGTGGCGACATGGCTGCCGCGGGTACTCGTTCGTCGAGCTGCTGGTGGTCAGCGCCATTCTTATCATCCTCGCGTCCGCCGTCCTTCCGCTCACCTCGGTGACCGTGCAGCGGCAGCGGGAGATCGAGCTGCGGCGGGCGCTCCGCGAGATGCGCACGGCCATCGATCGCTACAAGGACGCGGTGGACCTCGGCGTCATCGGCGGTGACGACGTCGAAGCCGGAAACGAGGGGTATCCACCCGACCTGGGAACCCTCGTCGAGGGCGTCGAGGCGCTCGGCGATGCCAGCGGCCGCAAGGTGAGGTTCCTGCGCCGCATTCCGTTCGATCCGTTCACCCGCAGCCGCGAGTGGGGGTTGCTGTCGTACCAGGACGAACCCGGCGCCACTCGTTGGGGCGGCGACAACGTCTACGACGTGTACTCGCGGTCCCGGGGCACCGCGCTCGACGGCACGAGGTACGGCGTTTGGTAGGCCGCTTCCGGAAGCGGCGTGACGGGTGGACGCTGATCGAGTTGACCATCGTCATATCGCTCATCAGCATCCTGGCCGCGATCGCGATGGTCGGCTACCGCAACGCGCTGACGCGCGCGCGAGAAGCCGTCCTGCAGGAGGATCTGTTCCGGATGCGCGAGGCGATCGATCAGCACTACGTCGACCAGGGTGGGTATCCGGCCAGCCTCGACGATCTGGTTGCCGCGGGCTACCTGCGCGCAGTTCCGGAGGATCCGTTCACGAGCTCGTCCGATTCGTGGCAGACCGAGGCGGCCGAGTTCGACGCCGCGAATCCGTTCGCCCAGGGGATATACGACGTCCGTAGCGGATACGAGGGAACCGCGCTCGATGGCACGTCGTACAGCGAGTGGTAGGTGCCCCGCCGGCGGCCGGCCGGACGGCGGCTACGCCCTGGCTGCGCTCCTTGTAGGCTTGGCGGTCATGGGCATCGTGATGTCGATGGCGCTGCCGGTCTGGAGCCAGGTCGCCCGGCGCGAGCGCGAGCTCGAGCTCATCTTCCGGGGCGAGCAGTATGCTCGTGCCATCGAGCTGTACCAGCGCGTCTACGCGGGCGCGTATCCTCCCGATATCGACACGCTGATCGAGCAGCGCTTCCTGCGTCGCCGCTATCGCGATCCGATGGTGGCCGACGGGGAGTTCCGCATCGTGTATCAGGCCGAGGCGTCCGAGCTGCTCGGAGGCCCCGCCGCCGCGGCCGCAGGGCCCGGCGCGCCCGACGACTCGGACGGAGCAGCCGAGCCCGCCGCGGCGCGGCGGGCGTCCGGGTTCGGAGCACCGGCCGCGACGCCCTTCGCGGCGGGCGAGCGTTCGCTGGCGGAGGGGCTGCGCGGCGGCGTTGCCGGTGTCGTCAGCAGGAGCGCGGACGGGTCGCTCAGGATCTACAACGGCGGCACGCGGTACAACGAGTGGGTATTCGTCCACGTACCGGCAGCGGCCGGGCGGGGCAGGCCCGCGGAAGGCGACTTCGAGGGCGCGCCGCAGCCTGGGCGCATTGGCGCAACGCAGCGGTTCGGCCCGGCGCGGCCCCGGCGCGTGCCGACCGGCCGCAATGACGCCCGGTGCGCCGCACCGTGGTCCGCCCGCTCGCTGTCTACGAAGCGGCGGCTCGTCGTTCCGCCCGGCCCAGATCGCGATACAGCCAGCCGCCCGCGGCAACTGCCAGTCCGCCCCACAGCCACGTCCGACCGGCTGATCCGAACAGCGCGGCCCCGGTGGCGAACAACGTGGCGTACACGAGGACGCTGCCGGCTGCCCAGCGCAGCAGCCCTTCCCGCAGGCGTTCCGGCGGTTCGCCCCCGGCGCGTGCCGCCACCGGCCCCCAGCCAGGTCCGCCCGGGCGCACCCGCCTGTAGAACGCGACGAGATGGGGCATCGGCTCGGGCGGCGTCAGCCAAGTCGACGACCGTCGTGAACAGCCGCATGCCGATGAATCCGACGGCCGCGGCCAGCAGTGCGGCGATCTCCGAGAAGGCGTTGACCCGCCACCAGTACCAGCGCAGGATCAGGACGAGGCCGATTCCGGCCCCGGATTCCAGCGCGAACTCCCATGCCTGCCTGACGTTGACCCGCCACCAGTACCAGCGCTCGAACTCCCAGCAGGAACGTAAGCGCGCCGCTCAGCAGCATGATCCCGACGGTCACGGCGCGCGACACCGTGACGAGCTCGGTCGGCCCGGCCCGGGAGCGCAGGAAGCGCGCGTAGAAGTCGTTGACGAGATAGGAAGTGCCCCAGTTGAGCTGGGTCGACACGGTCGACATGTACGCGGCCACGAAGGCGCCGATCAGCAGGCCGCGCCAGCCCGCCGGCAGGCAGTCCCGCATGACGAGGGCATAACCGGACTCGCGGTCGGCGATGTCCGGATACAGCACCAGCGACGCCAGCGCGACGATAATCCACGGCCATGGCCGCAGGCAGTAGTGCGCGATGGCGAACCAGAGCGTTGCCAGCAGCGCGTGGCGCTCGTTCCGCGCGGACATCATGCGCTGGGCGAGGTACCCTCCGCCTCCCGGCTCCTGGCCCGGATACCAGCTGGCCCACCACTGCACGCCGAGGAACGCGACGAACGCGGAGAACGACAGCGCGAGCGTTGGGGAGTCGGATGCAGCGGCGCCGATGGAGGGTGTCAGGCGCAGCGCCTCGGCGGGGAACCGGTCCGCCAGTCCCTCGAGCCCCCCGATGCCGGGTGCCGCGAGCGCGAAGTGCGCCAGCGCCCAGGTCCCGATCATGGCGACCGCGAACAGCAGGAAATCGCTGACGACGACACCTCGCAGACCGGCCAGGGCCGTATAGCAGCCCGTGACCGCGAGCCCGAGAAAGACCGCAGTGAGCCGGTTCCAGCCGAGCACGACCGCGAGCACCTTGGCCAGGGCCAGGTTCACCCAGCCGATGATCAGACAGTTGACGAGCAGCCCCAGGTACAGCGCGCGGAAGCCCCGCAGGAAGGCGGCCGGTCTGCCCGTGTACCGCAGCTCCGCGAACTCGACGTCGGTGTTGATCCCGGCCCGGCGCCACAGGCGCGCGAAGAAGAACACCGTCAGCATCGTGCCGAGGGCGGCGTTCCACCAGAGCCAGTTGCCGGCCAGGCCGCTCGCGGCAACGATGCCAGTCACGGCCAGCGGCGTGTCCGCGGCGAAGGTCGTCGCCACCATCGACGTGCCGGACAACCACCAGGGCAGATCGCGTCCCGACAGAAAGAACTGCTGCAAGCTGGCGCCGGCGCGCCGCCGGCAGGCGAGGCCGACCACCAGCGGGAGCGTGGCGATGCCGAGCACGAGCATCCAGTCGAGGCCGGTGAGGGACATCGCTCAGGCCAGCGCGCGCAGGACGGCGTCGTGCAGCGCCGGTCGAACGCGCAGAATCGCCTCGTTGGCACGCGTCGGGTGGACGCGGTTCGTGAGCAGGACGACGTACAGGTCGGCTTGCGGGTCGATCCAGAGCGACGTGCCGGTGAAGCCGGTATGCCCCACGGCCGCCTTCGACATCCGCGTGCCGCACGACGACGTGGGCAGCATCGTGTCCCACCCCAGGGCGCGGGAGCTGCCCGGCACATCCGACCGGGTCATGAAGCGGCGGAACGTCTCGGCCTGGACGACGGACGGTCGATCTCGGAATCCGGCCGCGATCGTGCGCGCAAAGCAGCCGATGGCGGCCACCGTGCCAAACAGGCCGGCATGGCCTGCGACGCCGCCCAGCGCCCAGGCGTTCTCGTCTTGCACCTCGCCGATCAGCAGTCGGCCGCGCCACGAGTCGACCTCGGTCGGCGCCGTGCGCTCGCGCCAGGCGGCCGGCGGACGAAAACGCAGCTCGCCCCAGTCGTGCTGCTCCGCGACGGCTCGGAACGCGGCCTCGAGCGTCGAGCCGTACACTTCTTCCAGAATAAAGCCCAGCAGAATGAAGCCGAGGTCGCTGTACACGGACGCCGAGCGCGGGACGTGCTCGAGCGGCAGCGTCGAGATCGCGCGCTCGAACTCCGCGCGCCCCCGGCAGTCCCGGAAGAACGGCAGATGGGCGGACAGTCCCGAGGCATGCTCGAGCAGATCGGCCACCGAGACGGCAGCCCGGTCGGCCCCCCGCCAGTCCGCCAGCCAGCGGGTCAGCGGTGCCTCCAGATCGAGCAGCCGCCGGTCGACGGCCCGCATCGCCAGCGTTGTCGTCGCGATGACCTTCGTCAGCGACGCCAAGTCGAAGACCGTGCCGACTGTCGTCGGCGGCGCATCGGGCGCCGGGCTGAGCGAGCCGAACGCCTGCCTCCACAGGGTCGCGGTCGAGCTGCCGACCTCGACGACCGCGGCCGGAAATGCGCCGGCGCGCACGCTCTCCGCGAGGATCGCCCCCGGTGCGGCCAGATTCGTCACGCGGAGCCCCTGGACGCCGGTGCGTCTCCCCGTACGGCGCTGACCGCCCTGCCGGCGGCGTACGTCGTCACCGATCCGATCAACGCGTACCACTGCCAGGAGATGTCCGTGGCGGCCCTGACGGCGAGCAGGACGGCGGCGCCGGCCACGAGGCCCGCGATTGGGACAGCCGCCCCGCCGCGTGTCGTGAGGAAGCACAGAGACAGAGCACCGAGCAGGAGGCCGCCCGTGAACGATTGAATCCCCAGCGCCTCGTCCACGACCCGTTGCGAGAGGGCAATGGCGGCCAGCGCCACGAGCACCTGGACGGTGCCCCACCCGACGGTGGCCCAGCGGGCGACACGGAGATAGTGGCTGTCGGACAGGGCGCCGCGCGTGAGCGGCACGTAGAAGTCCCCGACGGTCGAGGCCGCGGAGGAGTTGAGCGACGACGAGAGCGTCGACATCGCCGCCGCCACCATCGCCGCAACGACCAGCCCCTTTGCGCCGGTCGGGAGATGGCTCGTCATGAACGCGGGGAACACGCGGTCCGTCTGCACGTGCCCCCCGCTCGACACGGCCGCGAGCGCAGTGGGGTCGTAGACCGTGTAGTAGGTCCAGAGCATGAGGCCGATCAGAAGGAGCAGCCAGAACTGGATGAAGACGACGAAACCGCTCGCTACCAGCGCGCGGCGGGCGTCGGCCACCGAACGGCAGCACAGGTACCGCTGCACGAGGAGCTGGTCGGCACCGTGGGTGGCGGCCGAGATGAAGGTGCCGCCGATCAGTCCCGACCAGAACGTGTAGCTTCGCGAGAGGTCCAGGGCGAAGTCGAACAGCTGGAACTTGCCGGCCGCGCTGGCGCGGGCCGCCACTTCGGGCCAGCCGCCCGGAATCTCCGCCAGCAGGATGGCGCCGGCCAGCAGGGCCCCGCCGAGATAGACGATCATCTGCGTCACGTCCGCCCAGACGACCGCCAGCATGCCGCCCAATAGGGTGTAGAGCAGGGTCGCGGCGCCGACGATGACGATCGCGGCAACGAGAAGCACCGTGGAGCTGTCGACCACCGGTGCGAGGCCGCCGGCGAGCCTTTCGGCCGCCGGCACGGTTGCCAGGACGGCCGCGAGGACCAGCCCGGTGGCGAACAGCCGGAGCCCGTCGGACAGCGAGCGCGTCGTGAGGAACAGCGAGGCCGCCACACGCCCCGCGGCGCTTCCGAAGCTGGCGGTCAGGAGCTGGTGGATCGTGAGCAGCTCGGTGCGGAAGAAGACCGGAAGCAGCAGCAGCGCCACGAGCATCCGCGCGACGACGTAGCCGAGGGCAAGCTGCAGGAAGGTGAGGTCTGCGCCGAACGCGTACCCGGGCACGCTGATGAGCGTGATGGTACTGGTTTCGGTCGCCACGATCGATCCC
This sequence comes from Vicinamibacterales bacterium, assembly GCA_965217045.1. Classification (GTDB taxonomy): domain Bacteria; phylum Acidobacteriota; class Vicinamibacteria; order Vicinamibacterales; family UBA8438; genus JAAXGX01. The sequence continues at coordinate 1,092,267 of OZ244229.1, forward strand.
AGCAGCGCCCACCACGGGACCTGCCTGCCGGTCAGGAAGTAGTCGCGGATGCTCTGCTGCCTGCGCGAGAACCGGGCGCCGAGCCAGACGACGCCCGCGACGTACAGGGCGAGCACGAGCAGGTCGGCGATCTGCATCAGCTGCGCGCCGAGCGGCGCCACGCGAGGTCAGCGCGGGCGGGGGCTCGTCCTCCGCCGCGGTTCGACATCTTCGCCGATGGCCGCCCGCACCGACCCGTGGGTCTCTCGAAGCCGCGCCAGCGCGCTGGCGCACGGCTGCCCGCTCTTCTGCATGACGATGGCGGCCTTGACATTCCAGCGAGCCCGCCGCAGGAGGGCTTCGGCCTCTTCGTAGTCCACCCCCGTCACGGTCGTGACGATGCGCCGCGCGCGGTCGCGCGCCTTCTCGGACTCCGCCTTCAGGTCGACCATCAGGTTGCCGTAGGTCTTGCCCATGCGCACCATCGCGATGGTCGTGAGCATGTTGAGCACGATCTTGGTCGCGGTTCCCGCCTTGAGCCGCGTCGATCCGGCGATGACCTCGGGGCCGACGGCCGGCGCGATGATGACGTCGACGAAGGTCTGCAGCTCGGTGCCCGGCCAGCAGGTGACGAAGATGATCTTGGCGCCGTTGCGCCGCGCCCGCGACAGGGCGCCGCGCACGAACGGCGTCATGCCGCTCGCCGATACGCCGACCAGGACGTCCTTGGGGGTCGGCCGCAGCCGCGCGATCGAGCGGGCGCCCTCCTCGTAGTTGTCCTCGACGCCGTCGCGCGCCTGGAAGAACGCCCCGCGTCCGCCCGCCATGACGGCCTGCACCAGGCTCGAAGGGGTGCTGAAGGTGGGCGTCATTTCCGCGGCCTCGAGCACGCCCAGACGACCGCTGGTGCCGGCGCCGACGAAGAAGAGGCGGCCGCCCCTGCGCAGGGCGGACGTCAGCAGGTCCGCGGCCATCGCGATGCGCGCACGTTCACGATGGACGCTGGCGACGACCTTGCCGTCCTCGCTGAGCATCAGCTGGACGATCTCCTCGGTCGACGCCTTGTCCAGCTCGACGCTGGCCGGGTTGATTGCCTCGGTCGGCAGGTCTTTCCATTTCGAGGATGTGGGCATCGGGGTTGGCTGCCGCAGCGTGGTGGTTATGTGTACCGAATGCGCCCGGGGAGGTCAAGCGTGGCCGCGCGTTTGACTTCGAGCGTGGCGGGATATATAAATAACGGTTGTTTCGAGTTCAGATCAGCGTTCATGTATACCTATCGTGTCGTGCCTGAGCGGCCCGCTCGCATGATGCCGACGACGACCGGCCCGATCGGGCCGGTCCTGCGTGGCGGATGATGTAGCCAACACCGCATTGGGGAATCCCAGCAGGCCATCATCCGACACCGGGTGATGGCCTTTTTCCGTTTGCCCACGACAAACTGGTGCGTCATGCCCGCACGCGACCTTGAGAACAGCACGAGCAGCCAGCCGCTTGGGGTGGCGCTCGTGGGTTTCGGCACCGTCGGCCAGGCAGTGGCCCGTATTCTCTGCAACGGGTCCCACGGCCGCCTGCAGTTGACGCACGTGTGCAATCGCCGCGTCGGGCGGAAGCGGGCGAGCTGGGTACCTGCGGGCGTGACCTGGACGGACGATATCAACGCGGTGCTCGACTCGGACGCGGATGTCGTCGTGGAGCTCATCGGCGGCCAGGATCCGGCCGCGGACTGGATTCGACGGGCTCTCGAAGCCGGGAAATCGGTCGTCACGGCGAACAAGCAGGTGATTGCGGAGCAGGGCGCCGAGCTGGAGGCGCTGGCACGGCGCCACGGGCAGCGGCTGCGCTTCGAGGCCGCCGTGGCGGGCGGCATTCCGATCATTCACGGCCTGCAGGAGGGCCTGGCGGGCGATCGCCTGTTCCGGGTGCTCGGGATTCTCAACGGCACCTGCAACTACATCCTGACACGCATGGAGGCCGACCAGGTGTCGTTCGATGCCGCGCTCCGCGAGGCCCAGGAGCTGGGCTACGCGGAGGCCGATCCGACAGCGGACGTCGATGGCTTCGACGCGCAGGCGAAGCTGGCCATCCTGTCGGCCGTCGGATTGCGCTGCCCGGTCGAGGCGAGCAGCATTCCCCTGAAGACGATCACGGCGATAGAGGCCGTCGACTTCACGTACGCGAAGCAGCTGGCGTGCACCATTCGGCAGGTCTCGCGGGCCGAGCGCGATGGAGACGGCCGGGTGCTCGCTGCCGTTCAGCCCATGCTCGTGCCGCAGACCTCGGCGCTGGCGCAGGTTGCCGGCAGCCTCAACGTGGTCGTCGTGGAGGGCGAGGCAGGAGGCGAGACGGCCTTCTTCGGACACGGCGCCGGCGGCGATCCGACGGCCGTCGCCGTGGTCTCGGATCTCGAGTCGATCGCGAGAGGGAGCGGAGACGCTGCGATTCACTTCGCGGACGGGCCGGCGGCCGGCGCCGTGCGAGACTTCGTGTCGCCGCACTACGCGCGCTTCATCATCGACGACCGGCCGGGGATTGTCGCGGCGCTGGCCGGCGTGTTCTCGCGTCACGGCGTGAACATCGACGCGGTGCTCCAGGAACCCGGCTGGTCCAAGGCGCACCTGCCGTTCGTCATGACGCTGAACGCCTGCAGCGCGGCGGCGGTTGACGCGGCGCTCGACGAAGCGTCGGCATTCGACTTTCACGTCCGGCCGCCGCTGTGGATGCCGGTGTTGACCTAGAGGCCTGCAGACATGAGCTATTTCACCGGTCTCCGCTGTTCGTTGTGCAAGGAGGTCTTTCCGGCAGAGGCTCTGTACGTCTGCGACAAGTGCCTCGGCCCGCTCGAAGCGACCTACGACCTCGAAGGGATCAGGCGGCGGGTCACGCGCGAGCTGATCGCCGCACGGCCCGGCAATCTGTGGCGCTACCGCGAGTTCCTGCCGATCGAGGGCGAGCCGCGCACCGGATTCCACTCGGGTTGGACGCCCCTGATTCGCGCCGACCGTCTGGCGCGCGAGCTGGGGCTCCGGGAGCTCTACCTAAAGGACGATTCCGTCAACCATCCCACGCTCTCGTACAAGGACCGCGTCGTCTCCGTGGCGGCCACGCGGGCCGTGGAGCTGGGCATCACCATCTTCGGCTGCGCCTCGACCGGCAACCTCGGCAACAGCGTGGCCGCGCACGCCGGACGCCTCGGTCTGGAGTGCTACGTGTTCATTCCCCACGACCTGGAGCCCGGCAAGGTCGTCGGCTCCGCCGTGGCGGGTCCCCACGTGGTCGCCATCGACGGCACCTATGACGATGTCAACAGGCTGTGCACGCAGGTGGGCGACCGGTACGGGTGGGGCTTCGCCAACATCAACCTGCGCTCCTACTACGCCGAGGGAGCGAAGACGTACGGCTTCGAGATCGTCGAGCAGCTCGGCTGGCGCTTTCCGCAGCACGTGGTCTCGCCGGTCGCGGGGGGCACCCTGCTGCCGCGGATCGGCCGCGGTTTCCGCGAGCTGCGCGACGTAGGGCTGGTGGACGGCCCGCTGCCGCGCATCCACGCCGCGCAGGCCGCGGGATGCGCCCCGGTCATCCATGCGCTGCAGAACGGGCTCGAGCATCCCGAGCCGGTCAGGCCCAGGACGATTGCGAAGTCGATTGCCATCGGCAACCCGGCCGACGGCTACCACGTGCTGCAGACCGTCCGGAGCACCGGCGGGAGCGGCGCGGCCGTCAGCGACGCGGAGATCCTCGACGCGATTGCGCTGCTTGCGCGCACCGAGGGGGTCTTCACGGAGCCGGCCGGCGGCACGACGCTGGCCGCGACGATTCGACTGATTCGCGGCGCGGTGATTCCGCGGGAGGAGTCGGTCGTGGTGTGCATCACCGGCAACGGTTACAAGACTGTCGAGGCCATGGTGGACACCGTGCCGGGGCCGCGGCGGATCGGCCGCTCGCTTCGGGAGTTCGAAGCGTTTCTGGCCGACCGGCACGAGGTCCACCAGCGTGCGGATGGCGGATGAGATGTCTGGCGAGGCCGCGTGCTCCGAGATAGTCGAGGCCGAGGGGCACCTCGTCGACTCGCAGCTCCTCAACGTGATCTTCGACAAGGTCATCGAGCGGCGCTCCAGGTTCGAGGTGTTGCAGTTCGATATCGGCCGGACCAACGAGGAGTTCTCGCGTCTGGAGCTGAAGGTCACGGCGCCCGATCCGGCGGTCCTGCACCAGCTGCTCGAAGACCTGATACCGCTGGGATGCCACGCCCGGCCGCTGCGCGACGCACTGCTCAGACCGGCCGAGGCCGACGGGGTCGTTCCCGACGACTTCTATTCGACGACGAACCACCAGACGTTCGTCCGCCACGGCAGCCGCTGGCTGACCGTCGGAGGGCAGCGCATGGACGCGGTCATCGTCGTTCACGAGGCCCGCGCGGCGTGCCGGAAGCTGCGGGACGTTCAGCGCGGCGACCTGGTGGTCTGCGGCGTCTCCGGCATCCGCGTATCGCCCGAGTTCCGGGAGCGCGACCGGCTGGGGTTCGCGTTCATGACGAACGACGTGTCGACCGAGCGCCGGATCGAGGTCAGCGCGTCGAAGGTCGTGGCGATGATGCGTGACGTCAAGGCGCACGGCGGGCGCATCGCGTTCGTGGCAGGCCCGGTCGTCGTGCACAGCGGCGGCGGCGGCTACCTCACGGACCTGATTCGCAGGGGGTTCGTGGACGTGCTGCTGGCCGGCAACGCGCTCGCCGTCCACGACGTGGAGCAGGCCTTGTTCGGCACCTCGCTGGGCGTGGACCTCGAGGCCGGCGTCGCCCGGGACGAGGGGCACCGGAACCACATGCGGGCGATCAACACCGTCAACCGCGTGGGTGGGCTGCAGTCGGCGGTCGAGGGTGGCACGTTGCGGTCGGGGATCATGCACGAGGTCATCGTCCGCGGCATTCCCTACGTGCTGGCCGGCAGCATCCGCGACGACGGCCCGCTGCTGGACACGGAAATGGATCTGATCGAGGCGCAGGATCGGTACGCCAGCCAACTGGTGGACGTCAAGATGGTGGTGATGCTGTCGACGATGCTCCACAGCATCGGCGTTGGAAACATGCTGCCGTCCCACGTGCGCGTCGTCTGCGTCGACATCAACCCCGCGGTGGTCACCAAGCTCAGCGACCGGGGGTCGTCGCAGACCGTCGGCATCGTGACCGACGTCGGGCTGTTCCTGCACCAGCTGTCCACGCAGCTGGGAGCGCTGGACGCCCGGCGAGGCGTGGTGCGGCCCGCGCGGCAGGGAAGTGAGGCTGACGTGTGACAGGCTCGAGCACGGTCCAGGGCGGGATCATCGTTCAGAAGTACGGGGGCACGTCGGTTGGCACGCCCGAGCGGATCAGCGCGATCGCGGAGCGGGTGGCGCAGCAGGTCGGCAGCGCCCGCGGGTTGATCGTCGTGCTGTCGGCGATGGGGAAGTCGACGGACGGGCTCGTGGCGCTGGCGCATCAGGTGGCCAAACGCCCGGCGGGCCGCGAAATGGATCTCCTGCTGGCCACGGGCGAGCAGGTGTCCGTCTCGCTGCTCGGGCTCGCCTTGCAGGATCGCGGAGTGGCGGCCGTGTCGCTGACCGCCGGGCAATGCGGCATCCGCACCGACAGCGCGTTCAACATTGCGCGGATTCAGTCCATCGACACGCGGCGGATTCTCGCGGAGCTCGATGCCGGCCGGGTCGTCATCGTCACGGGCTTCCAGGGTGTGACGACCGACCATGACATCACGACCTTGGGCAGGGGAGGAAGCGACATCACGGGCGTCGCGGTGGCGGTGGCCGTGGGTGCCGACGTGTGCGAGATCTGCACGGATGTCGACGGCGTGCTCACGGCCGATCCCAACGTGGTGCCCGCCGCCAGGTTGTGGCCCGAGATCAGCTACGAGGTGGCGATCGAGATGGCGTCGAGCGGCGCCAAGGTGCTGCATCCCCGGGCCGCCGAGTTGTGCATGGCGTACGACATTCCGATCCACGTGCGGTCGAGCTTTCACGGGCGCGAGGGTACGTGGATCCGCGGGAGCGACGATATGGTGATGGAGCAGGCTGCGGTCGTGGGTGTGGGCAGCGACAGGAAGATCGCCAAGATCACGCTCCGCGAGGTGCCCGATGAGCCGGGTCTGGCGGCTCGCGTGTTTCAGGATCTGGCCGGCGAGGACATCTGCGTGCGCCTGATCATCCAGAGCGCGAGCTCGGAAGGGCGGGGACGAATCACGTTCGTCCTCGACGAGGAGTACGCGGAGCGGGCGGCGCACCTGGTCGAGCGGTGGAAGTCGGCCGGGATCACCAGCGACGGGATTGTCGACCACGACGTCGCGAAGATCTCCATCGTGGGGTCGCGCCTCGCGTCGACGCCCAATCTGGCGGCGCGCATGTTCTCCGCGCTCGCGCGGGAGGAGATCAACATCGACTGCATCAGCTCCTCCGAGATGAAGGTTGCCTGCGTGATTGGCGGCGCGCATGTCGAGCGCGCCGTGCGCGCCGTTCACGACGAGTTCTTCCCGCCGGAGCCGGCGCGATGACGACCCGGCGGCCGGCGAGGCGGATCGATGTCGGGATCCTCGGCGCGACGGGGATGGTCGGCCAGGAGTTCATCGCGCAGCTCGAGGGTCATCCCTGGTTCAATCTAACGTGGATCGCGGCGAGCGAGCGGTCGCGGGCGCGCCGGTTCGCCGATGCGACGGCTTGGCGCCTGCCGGTGCCGCGGCCGGCGGCGGTGGCGGACATGGTCGTGGACGCCGTCGATCCGGATCGGGCGCCGCAGGTCGTTTTCTCGGGCCTGGACTCGTCGGTCGCCGGCGACGTGGAGGCGGCGTTCGCGGCTGCAGGTCACATCGTGGTGAGCAATGCGCGCAACTACCGCATGGACGCCGACGTGCCGCTGCTGGTGCCGGAGATCAACCCGGACCACCTGGAGCTGCTGTCCGCGCAGGGAGCCGTGCGGCAGTGGCCGGGCCGGATCGTCACGAATCCCAACTGCTCGACCATCGTCCTGACGATGGCGCTGGCCCCGTTGCGGCGATTCGGGCTGCGCTTCGTGAACGTCACGACGTTGCAGGCTGTCTCCGGCGCCGGGTATCCGGGCGTCCCTTCTCTCGACATCGTCGGGAACGTGATTCCGTTCATCGGCGGCGAGGAACAGAAGATGGAGACCGAGACCCGGAAGATCCTCGGCTCGCTCGCGAAGCAGCAAGTGGAGCCCTACCCGGTCACGGTGAGCGCGCACACCACCCGCGTCGGCGTCACCAACGGGCACCTGGAGATGGTCTCGGTCGGCCTCGAGGCGGCGCCCGCCGCCGACGAGCTCGTGGACGCATTCAGGTCGTTCTCGGGGCGGCCGCAGGCGGAAGAGCTGCCGAGCGCGCCAGCCCGGCCGCTCGAGTACCTCGACGACCCGAGCCGGCCGCAGCCGCGCCTGGATGTCGACCGCGGCAACGGCATGACGGTCAGCGTCGGCCGCCTGCGGCCGTGCCCGGTGCTCGACTACAAGTTCGTGGTGCTGGGGCACAACACCATCCGGGGCGCCGCGGGGGCGGCGATTCTCAACGCCGAGTTGATGATGATCGACGGCCTGCTGGATTGAAGCCGGAGCCAGGAGCCTGCGCCGTTCCACGGCGCGGGCTCCTGGAGGGGTCGTTGGGCGACAAGCGGAGCCGCAGGCGACGACTTCCGGGCTAGTTGGCCGCGACGGTGCCCGCCACGTAGTCGACCGCGATGCGAATCGGGTTGGCGGCGCTGCCGAGCAGCGGCGTGGAGGGCAGGCGCTCGGCGGCGGGATCGAGCCTGACTGTGATCTCGAGCCGGCTGCCTTCCGGGAGGCTCACCGGCGCATCGAACCAGAAACGCGTCGTCCACCCCGAGTCCGGCTCGCGCAGCCAGAGCATGGGGATACGGGCTCCGTCCGGCTTCACTGCCTCGATCTGGATCTCCGACGACTCGATGTCGACTTCCGGCAGGACCGCCAGCAGGCTCAGATCCTGATCGATGTCGTGGGTGAACGTCACCTCCCGACCGCTCACGGTTTCCGGAGACGTCACGAGCAACGATTCGATGCTGGCCTCGGCGCCGGCCGAGACATAGAGGCCCACCCGGCTCCGATCAGAGAACTCCTGACCCTCGGTGATCCAGGTCTTCTTGTATTGGATGCGCAGCACGAGATCGCTGGTTTGCGGCAACGAGTATCCCATGCCCCGGGTCTGAACGGGCTCCTGGTCCGGGATCCAGACCGCTATGGGCGGCGCCGACGGGAAATCTCCCGCGTCCGGCGGGGCGAACCCGGCCCCGGCGTCGGCCTCGTCCAGCATCCGGGCGGAGCCCGTCGTATCGACGAACACCGCAGCACTTCGCACGACGGCGGTCGCGCCGGGCTTGAAGTCGATCGCGTTGATCGACTCACCGGGGACGGTGCTCGCCGGCAGCACGAAATAGCGAACCGTCTCGCTGGTGCCGGCATCGAGCGTGAATGCTTCGGCCATTTCGAGCGTCAGCGTCGGCTCGCCGAGCGCCCACTCCGCGGAAACCTCGAGCACGGGCGGAACCTGATCGCGAGGACCCTGCGGATAGCCCCCGCTGGACCACTCGAGAATCATATCCATGTCGCGGGCCGACAGGGCATGGCCGTTCTGGAACGATCCGAACCCGTCTTCGGCCTGCCAGGGCGGCATCCGCAGCCCGAGAATCTCTTCCCGAATGGACTGCGTCCAGGGATAGGCGGCCCGATAGGTCACGAGCGACATCGGCGCGATGCCGCCGTCGACGTGGCAGCTTCCGCACTGATCGCGAAAGATCGGAAACAGGTGCTCGTTGTAGTTCCAGCGGGAATTGATCGCTGTGTGACCGCGGGGGACGGATCCGGCCGCGACCACGAACCCCATGGCCAGCGTCAGCAGCCACCACCTGTATCGTTGCATGGGGTCTTTCCTCCTTAAAGTGTGTTGCGTAACTGTCCGGTTGGTCGGTTCGAGCTACGGCGTGTCCTCGTACGCGCGGGCAATTTCGCTCGCGGCCGTACCGAAAATGTCGTACGCGCCGCTGACCTGCTGCCTGTTGCCGAGATCGCCGTACCAGTCGAGCAGCCAGGCCGAACGCACGAGATGGCGCACCGCGATCCTGACGTCGTTGCGCACCCTGCCGGAAAGCTCGTCGGCTCTCTCGCCCAGGGCCAGCGCCAGCTCCTTCGCCTGCAGGGCGGGAATGAAGAGCTCCGCGAACGCGCCGCGTTCGATGAGGGCCTGCAGTTCCTGGTCGCGTTCCGCGATGGCCGTCACGATGTCCGCCGTCAGCTCGGGGATCGGCGGGCGAATCCGGGCGGCCAGCGGGACCGACGCCGGCGCTCCCGTCATCACCGTGGACGGCCGCACCACGTCGGCGACGGCAGCGGCAGACGAGTACTCGGCGAAGATGAAGTCGAAACGCTCCTCGGGAAAGTCCTCGACGAACACCACCTTGGCCGTGACCTCGGTCGGCACCGCGAGGTCGCCGACCAGCGCTTCCAGATACGCCCCGTCGGGTGACGGAACGAGGTCGAATGCCGCGACCTCGATGAACTCGTCCGTGTTCTCGTCGTACTCCTCCTCGAGCACGGCGCGGCCGGCCCACGTGCTGACATCGACCGGCTCGCGGTAGTTGTTGGTCGCATACAGGCGGAAGACCCCGTCTTCGGGATAGGTCCCTTCGATGTGGTGGAAGCTGTCCGGGGCCATGAACACGATGCCCCCTTGCCGGGGAGAGTGATCCATGTGGGCGCCCGGTGCGGCATCCACGACGCCGCACGTCAGCATCTCCGAGCCGTAGTACGGGTTGCGCACCGGTCCGTCGCGCTGCACCCAGTTGGAGCCGCTGTCGTACATCGGGCAGTACGCACGCGCGTACCCCTGCGGCAGATCGAGCGCCGCGAGATACTCGGACAGCGGCTTGAACCGGGTCCGCATCAGCTCGATGCTGTCGGCGGCGGCGACCGAGCGCACGAGCGGCTGGGTGATCGGATCGGCGAGCGTGACTAGGCTGTCGAGCGCCGCCTTCGCGTCGTCGTAGCTGTCGGCGGCCAGCGCCTCCTGGGCGATCACGTACCCCTCCAGTTGGACGTCGAGGGGAGCCGAGATGCCGTTGAACGGCTCGTCGGGCTGCTGGGCGGCGTGCGCGAACCCGGCCGAGACCGGCAGCAGAAGCACAAGGGCGGTGGCGATCACGTCGGTCCGAATCATCCGAGGCATAGGCTCCTCGCGTCAATGAAGAGGGTGGCAGCGCCTACAGTCGGGCACTATCGACTGGATTAGTATACAACCCCGGTGGCTCACCGCACCGCCGGTCCGCCGGTCCGCCGGTCGTTCCGGCCGGCTGGCGAGCCTCCCGGCCGGTGCTGGCGGGCCTGTAAGGCCGGAGTGGCGATGACGACGACGCCAGAGGACACGACCCCGCACGCGGCAGCCAACCGGGCGCTGGCGGACGGGTATCTCGATGAGCTCCGCGGGGCCCGCCGGCTCGCGCTCAACACCCTGGAGAGCTATGCCAGGGACCTGGCGACGCTACTGCGCTTCGCCGCTGGCCAGGGGGCGCGGGTGGACGGTCTGTCCCGTGACGATCTCGACGCCGCCGTCCACGACCTGATGGCAGCCGGCCTCGCGCCCCGGTCGGTGGCGCGGTTCGTGGCATGTATCCGCGGCTTCTACCGGTTTCTCGTTCGGGATGGCCATCTGCGCGTCAACCCGGCCGACGATCTGCACGCGCCCCGTGCCTGGCCCGCGCTTCCGAAATTCCTGTCCGTCGACGAGGTCGATCACCTGATCGACCAGCCGGACACATCCACACCCGCCGGACTTCGGGATCGGGCCCTAATCGAGCTGCTGTACGCCACCGGCATGCGGGTGTCCGAGCTGCTCTCCGTGCGGCTGGAGGATCTCAACCTGCGCGGCGGCTATCTGACCTGCCTGGGAAAGGGCTCGAAGGAACGGCTCGTGCCGATGGGCGAGCCTGCCATGGCGTGGATCCGGCAGTACGTGTCCGCCGGGCGGCCGTCCCAACTCGCCGGGCGGTCGTCGCCGTGGCTGTTCGTCAACGTCCGCGGCAACCGCATGAGCCGTGTGGGGTTCTGGAAGATTCTCAAGAACCACGGACGCCAGGCCGGGCTGCCGCGCGATCTGAGCCCGCACGTCATCCGCCACTCGTTCGCGACGCACCTTCTCGAGCGGGGGGCCGACCTGCGGTCGATTCAGACCCTGCTCGGGCACTCGGACATTTCGACGACGCAGATCTACACCCACGTCCTCGAAGTGCGCCTCAAGGCGATGTACGACGAGTTCCATCCACGCTCGTAGGCCGGCAGTCCGCGAATTGACCCGCCAACCGTCGCTCTGCTAGCGTTAGCCTTTCATATGCGCCGCACAGGACGTTACGTATTCACATCGGAGTCGGTAACCGAGGGGCATCCGGACAAGATTGCGGATCAGGTGTCCGATGCCGTGCTCGATGCCGTGCTGGCTCAGGATCCCACGGGCAGAGTGGCGTGCGAGACGCTGGTGACGACCGGCCTCATCGTGCTGGCCGGCGAGGTGACCACGACCTGCACCAGCGACTTCGCCGGCGTCGCCCGCCAGGCCGTCCGCGACGTGGGATATACGCGCGCCAAGTACGGGTTCGACGCCGAGACATGCGCCGTCGTCTCGGCGCTGCACGGGCAGTCTCCCGACATCGCGCTGGGGGTGGACCCGGGCGGCGCCGGCGACCAGGGCCTCATGTTCGGCTACGCCTGCTCGGAAACCCCTGAGCTGATGCCGCTTCCGATCATGCTGTCGCACCATCTCGTCCGCGCGTTGTCCGAGGCGCGGCGGCGCGGGACCATCGCCTACCTCAGACCCGACGGCAAGTCGCAGGTCACGGTGGAGTACGACGGCGACACGCCGGTGCGCCTGGGCGCGGTGGTCGTCTCGTCCCAGCACAGCGACGCGGTCTCGATCGAGCGCATCCGCGAGGACGTCACGAACCTGATCATCAAGCGCGTGATTCCCGAGAACCTGATCGACGCCGACACCCGGATCTACGTCAACCCGACGGGCCGGTTCGTGACCGGGGGACCGCACGGCGACTCGGGACTGACCGGGCGCAAGATTATCGTCGATACGTACGGCGGAATGGCACCGCATGGCGGCGGCGCGTTTTCCGGCAAGGACCCGACGAAGGTCGACCGCTCGGCCTCCTACATGGCCCGCTACATCGCGAAGAACTGCGTCGCGGCCGGCTTGGCCGATCGGGTCCAGGTGCAACTGGCATACGCGATCGGCGTGGCGGACCCAGTGTCCGTGCTGGTCGAGACGTTCGGGACCGGAAGGCTCGGGGAGGACCGCATCTCCGGGCTCGTGCGCGACCACTTCACACTGACGCCGCGCGGCATCATCGACTCGCTCGACCTTCGTCGTCCAATCTACCGCCGGACGGCCGCGTTCGGTCATTTCGGGCGGACGGAGCCGGAATTCACCTGGGAGCGGACGGACAAGGCCGAGGCCTTGCGCGCGGCGGCAGGCCTCTGATCCCGCCCGGCGGCGGCGCGGCCTCGTCCGCGTCCGCCCGGAAGTCGTCGCTTGCGGCTCCGCTTGCCGCCCAACCAAACCTCCAGAAGCCCGCGCCATCCTACGGCGCAGGCTCCTACGTTCGCACCGTGAGCAACAGATAGATCGCCGAGGCTCCGAAGAGCAGGTTGGGCGCCCACGCGGCCAGGCTCGGCGCCAGCAGCCCGGCGCTGCCGATGGCGGCGAAGACGTTGATTGTCGTCCAGTAGGTGAAGGCGAGCGCGATGCCGACGCCGACACCGTAGAGGGTGCCCCGCGGTCCGGTGGTGATCGCGAACGGAATGGCGATCAGGGTGAGGATGAGCGTCACGAACGGGAACGACGCCTTCCGGTGCAGCCCGACGGTCAGGTGTCCCGCGTCGAACCCGCTGGCGTCAAGTACCGCAATGTGCGCCCGGAGCTCGGCAAAGCTCATGAGCTCCGCGTCCGGCCGCTCGGTCTCGAAGTAGTCGGGCGGCTCCAGGAAGGGCAGCGGCGCCTGGGCCGCCGCGCGGTACGGTAGCGACTCGCCGCCGGCGCCGGGCGCGGAGAAGTCGCGCCGCCACACCTCGCGGCCGAGCCAGCCGCCGGCGAACGATGCCTCCTTGACGAACGTCCGCCCGGTCAAGCCCCACGGCTGGCCGCCGAACTCGTACACCGAGAGATTCCCGATCTCGTCGCGCTCGGGCTCGAAGTAGAGATAGTGATAGATCGCGCCGTTCCCGCCGACAATCCACTGCCGGTTCAGCACGTCCATGGTCCGCTCGCGCGCGACACCGGTCCGTATCTCGAAGCGGAGCGCCTCGGCCTCCCGGTTCGAGCGGGCCATGACCGTCTCGCTCAACCCGAACAACAGGCCACTCCAGACGAGGCTCGACAGGATGATCGGCAGGGCCGCACGGTAGAGGCTGACGCCGCAGGCCTTCATGACCGTCAGCTCGCTCGTCTTGGTCAACAGGCCGATCGTGACCAGGGCCGCGACGAGCGCGGCAATCGGCAGCACGAAGTACGTGAACTGGGGGGTCGCGTACCAGAAGTACTTCAGCAGCGTCAGTCCCGTGGTCTGGCCCTTGAACAGCTTGTCCGAGAGATCGATGAACGTGGAAATGTAGAAAATGCCCAGCAGCCCGACGAAGGCCAGCAGTACGACCCCCAGGTACAGTCTGGCGACGTACCAGTCGAGCAGGCTCACGGTCGGCAGCCGTGCCCGGGCGATCCGCACGCGTCCAACCCGGGGCGGCCACCGGAACGGAAGCGACTGCAAGGCCCTGACCGCGGCGCCGCACGCGAGCGGGGAGGGGAGTGCAAGGCGCCGCTCGACCGACCGGGAACGCTGCAACAGGAGCGCAAGTCCGACCAGACCGAGAACGATGTTCGGCAGCCACATGGCGAGGTGCGGGGAGACCATGGCCCCCTTGGCCATCGCCTCGGCGCCGTACATCGTGACGTAGTAGGCGAAGATCACGATGATGCCCAGCGCGAAGCTGGCCAGCCTGCCGTCCTTCCGGCTCGTCACCCCCAGGCCGACCCCGATCAGGACGAAGACGAGGCACGCGGCGGGAATCGAGAACTTCCGGTGAATCTCCATGATCGGGGCGTGCGGCGACAGCCCGAGCTCGCGCAGGCGCGCCGCCTCCCGCCGCAGTTGGGGCATGGTGAGCTCGGCGTACCCGCGCTGGGGTCCGGCGCGCGGAAAGACCGTCTCGGGATCCAGGCCGATGACGATTTCCTCGAACGCGTGGACCTCGTAGGTCGCGGGGTCGTCGGAATCGACCACGTGCCCCGTCCCGTTGCGTAGCACGATGTCGACCGTGCGCGCGTCGGCGTCCAGGACGACACGCCCGCGGGCGGCGACATACACGTTCGGCTGATTCGCCTTCCGCATGTCCGCCAGGAACACGTCGTGCCACCCGTCGCCGGCCGGCGACACTTCGCGCGCGTACAGCATGACGTTGGGGAAGTCTTCGTAGAACACGCGCGGCTTGACCTCGCCCTCGGCGCTGCCGGCCACCGTCCGGAAGGTAATCTCCCGAAACGCCTGGTTCGCATCGGGAAGCGCCACCACCAGGACGTAGCAGGTGGCCGCCGCTGCGCCGGCGCCGAGCAGCAGCAGCGGATAGAGCATCCGCAGCAAGCTGACGCCGCACGCTTGCAGAGCCACGGTTTCGCGATCGCTCGAGAGACGGCCGAGCCCCATCAGAATGCCGAGCAGCAGCGCCATCGGTATCGTGACGCCGAGTCCCTGCGGCAGCAGCGTGCCCATGATGCGCAGGATGGTGAGGGTGTCGACACCCTTCGCGATGAGATCCTCCGCCACCGTCATGATCGGCGGGATCATCAGCAGGAACGTGAAGATGAACAGGCCCAGCACGAACGGCGGGATGACTTCCCGAAGAATGTAGCGGTCGGTGATCCGCAGCATCGCTGGCCTGTGTCGATATTAGCAGCGGCGATGCCTGCGTGGATTTGGGGGCCCGCTGAGAAGCCGTCCGCGACCGGCAAATCGTCACTTTCGGCCTGCCGTAGCGTCCACCTGGCCGAGGGCCTTCGGCGCTGCTGAGGTCGAGGGCGGACGCGGCGCCGTCAGTCCGTCCGTGCTCGCCAGCAGCGGGCGCCGGCTGATTGGACACTGACGGAAATTACCTTGCTGTGTGCCGAGCGCCCGAAGCCGCAGAAAACGGGCTCCGCCTGGATGCACTTGGCAACCTTATATCGATCGCGGTCCTTCGCGCGGGCGGGAGCGTCCACCTGATCGACGTGGAACTGGCCGGCGGGGTCCGGCTGCTCGACGCGGTGCTGTGGAATCTGGCCAGGCCGGCCGGCGGGCCGTGGGCCGGCCGCGTGCCGCTCGCGGGTCCGTCGAGCGGGTCCTACGCTCGCAGCCTAGAGCGGCGGGCCATCTGATCCCGGTGCCGCAGGTGAACGTCTTGCGGGCCGCGCGGACGGCCAAGCGGCGTGCGAGTTCCTGCAGATCGAAGATCGCTGAAAACCCCTTAAACCGACAGGCGAATCCGCTCGCGGAGGCCCTATCTCGAGGGTCCAATAAGGGGTGTTATGTTAACTAAACACGATCCAGCCCGGTCGGAGCCACGGGCCACGGGGTTTCGAGAGTGGTCCGCGGGCGTGCCTCAGCGGCGCCCATGGCGTGACGGGCCGTTGACGAACGGCAAGCTGCGCTCACGTAGCGAGAGTGTGATGCCGAGATTGGCGGGCGGGGTCGACGGGTAGCTTCAGTCGCCGCTCCGAAGCTCGCTGAGCAGCTCTTCGAGTGCCTCGATCAGCTCGTCGCGCTCGACGCGCGACTTCTTGAACTGGAGGCGCACGCTGAACGCCTTCGACGGTGCGACGTACTTGTAGGCGAACGGTTTCGGGCGTGCGATCGTCGGCTTCGGCGCTGTCTTCCGTACGTCGGCCCGGGTCATTCCTGACTGGGCAATCTGCTCGACGAGCTCCACCATCTTCTGCGGGTCGGACTGGCGGGCAACCTGCAGCAGGAGCGACTTGGAGGTGATGTCCGCCAGTCGGCACAGACGCCTGACTTCATCTGGCATCGCCGTGAGTGTCAGCGATTCGGTAATCGACGTCCGGGACTTGCCGAGGCGTCGAGCCAGCTGCTCGTGGGTGTGCTCGAAACGGCCCACGAGTGATTGCAACGCGTCGGCCTCTTCGAACGGCGTCAGATCCTTCCGCTGAAGGTTCTCAATCAGTGCGAGCTCGATCAGTTCGCGGTCGTCGGCGTCACGGATGATGACCGGCATCTCCTGCAGGCCGATCTGCACCGCGGCCTGGTAGCGCCGCTCCCCGGCGATGATCTGGTAGCGCCCTTCGCGCTGGCGGACGATGAGCGGCTCGATGACGCCCTTCTCCTCGATCGACGCCATCAGCTCCGACAGGTCGCCCATGGCCTGGCGCGGCTGGTCCGGGTTCGGATCGAGCCGTTCGATCGAAACCATGCGGCCGACCGGCTCACCGGCCGCGGCAGTCAGTGCGTCGACGTAGTGGGCATCGTGGCGCATGCGGGCGGTCTGCGGCAGCCCTCGCCTAGACACGGGCCATCACCTCCTCGCAGAGACTGTAGTAGTCGGCGGCGCCAGTCGAGTTGGGTGCGAAGCTGAAGATCGACTCGCGATAGGCGGGACTCTCCTCCAGGCGGACGCTCTTGGAAATGACGGTGTTGAACACCTTCGCGCCGAAAACGTCGGCGATCTGGTCCCGTATGTCACGGGCCAGGGATGTCCGCTTGTCGTGCATGGTAACGAGCACGCCGAGCAACTGCAGGCCCGGATTGGCGCGCGCGCGCACCCTCTCGATCGTTTCGAGCAGGTCGTCGGTGCCCTCGAGCGCAAAGTACGAGGATTGGATCGGGATCAGAATGTGCGTCGCGGCGACCAGGGCATTGACCGTCAATAAACCCAACGCCGGCGGACAATCGATGACGACGTGCGGGAACCGCTCCCGGATGGGATCGATTCTGTCCTTCAGCCGGAAGTGAGAGTCCAACTCCCCCACCAGGCGGGCCTCGAGCTTCGCTAGCGAGATCTGGGAGGGCGCGACCCACAGCCCCTTCTGCGTCGATTCGCAGATCACCTCGGACAGGGCGCACGATTCGTCGGCCATCGTGTCGTAGAGACTCCGCTCCAGACCCTCACGGCCCACGTACGCAAGCGTGCTGTTGGCTTGTGGGTCGAGGTCGATCAGGAGGGTCGGCTTGCCGCGAAGCGCGAGGGCGGATGCGAGATTGATCGCCGTCGTGGTCTTTCCAACTCCGCCCTTCTGGTTGGCGATGGCGACAATCATCGGTGCGGAGGCCGCTGATTCCGAGGCGGGTGCCGCGAAACGGTGAGCAGCCGCACGAATTCTAGAGAAGCGCATTGCTGGCTGTCAAGGCAGCCGGACAATGGGGGCTGCGCGGTCCTGCCGCCGGTCGATCGATGTAAGTGCCTGAAAGAATGCGCCTTGCACGGAATGTCGGCCGGCCGACATGGGGCTACATCTTGTATTTGCCGAGATCTTCGGGATCGAGGCTCTCGAGCCACTTGGCAAGTCGCTCGGAGTTGTCCTTCCCGGGTGTGAAATCGGTCGCCTTGGCGTTGTCGATTACCTTGTCTTCCACGAAGATCGGCGCGCTGACGCGGAGCGCGAGGGCGATGGCGTCGCTGGGGCGGGCGTCGACGGCGACGACTTCCCCGTTCACACGCAGGTGGATCAGCGCATAGAACGTGTTGTCTTGCAGATCGCAGACGACAATCTTATCGACGTCCGCCTTGAGATCGTTGATCACGTTGCGCAGGAGGTCGTGCGTCATGGGCCGTGGCGTCGAGATGTTCTCGATCTGCAGGGCAATCGCGTTGGCCTCGAAGATGCCGACCCAGATCGGCAACACCTTCTGCCCTTCCTGATCGCGCAATATGACGATGGGCATGTTGGTGATCGGATCGATCACCAGCCCCTTGATCGTCATCTCTATCTGCATCCCAATTCTCCAGGTGTTCCGTCATGCATCGCAGATTGCCGTGCCGCGTAGGCTGTGCGGCCCGGCGCCGTCCACGCGCACGGTGAGCGTCGTGCCGATCCAGTCGGTCCTGCCGGGAAAGTTGACGACCGTGTTCTGAGTGGTTCGGCCGGACAGATCCTGGGGCCGCCGGCGGCTGAGCGAGTCGACGAGTACGTCCACGTCGTCGCCGATGCGCTCGGCATTGAGCGCGACCTGAATACGCCGTTGCAGCGCCTGCAGCTTCATGAGACGCTCCGTCTTCTCCCCTTCCGGAACCGTGTCGGGCATGCGTTTCGCGGCCAGCGTGTTCGGGCGCTGCGAGTACTTGAACGAGAACATGCCGTGAAACCGAACCGTCTCGGTCAGCGACAACGTGTCTTCGAAGTCGTCCGGGTCCTCTCCGGGGAACCCAACGATCATATCGGTCGATAGTGCGATGTTCGGGATGGCTTTGCGAACTTCGGCGACGAGCTGCAGATAGATCTCGCGCGAATAGCGCCGCCGCATTCGCTCGAGCACGCGGGACGATCCCGACTGCACGGGAAGATGCAGGTGCTTGCACACCTTCGGCAGGTCACGCATGGCCTCGATCAGTCTCGGGGTGACGTGACGCGGATGGGGGCTGGCGAACCGGATGCGCTCGACGCGCTCAACGGCGTGCACCTGATGCAGCAGCCAGGCAAAATCGTGCTCCGGCAGGTCCGGATCGTGGTAGTGGTTGACGATCTGCCCGAGCAGGTGTATCTCGCGGTGCCCGTGGGCGGCAGCATGCTGAACCTCGGCGAGGATGTCGCGCGCCGGACGCATCCGCTCGTGGCCGCGCGTGTATGGCACGACGCAGAAGGAGCAGTAGTCGTTGCAGCCCTCGATGATGGTGACGTAGGCCTTGACAGGATCGCGCCGCGCCGCGATGCCGAGCGGAAACGACACGTCGTCGTACGGGTTCACATCGACCTGGCGCCGACCGGTCTCCGCAGCCTCGTCCACCAGCAGGGGCAGCCGCCTCAGTGCCTGGGTTCCCACGACGATGTCGACACGCGCGGATCGTTCCAGCAGGCGACTCCCCTCCTGCTGCGCGACGCATCCCGTGACTGCCACCAGTGGGCGGTCGTCACGTTGGCCGCCGAGCGCGTCCAACCGGGCGAACAGCTTGTCTTCCGCCTTCTCGCGCACGCTGCAGGTATTGACGACCACCAGGTCGGCGTCAGCGACGTCGTGCGTGAGCTCGTATCCGGCCTGCTCGAGCAGGCCGGCCATACGCTCCGAGTCGTGAACGTTCATCTGGCAGCCGAACGTCTCAATGCACGCCTTCTTCCCCACCGCTACCCCTCAATGCTCCGTTCGCAAGTGTTATCGCCCGGCCTTTTCCTTCAGCAGACTGCGTGCTCCCTCCCGTGCCGCGGCAGAAGTGCCGCCGGTCATCAGTCGCGCCAACTCGGCTACTCTACCCTGTTCGCCGAGACTTTCGACGGATGTCGCGGTGCGACCGTCCCGGACGCTCTTCGAGACGTGGTGGTGGGAGGTGGCGTACGCCGCGATTTGCGGGAGGTGGGTCACGCACAGCACCTGGAAGCGCTGGGCGAGCGTGCGGAGCATCCGGCCCACGCTGTCGGCCACGGCGCCGCCGATGCCGGCGTCCACCTCATCGAATACCAACGTCTTCCCGGGGTGATCGGTTGTCGCGAGCGTCTTGAGCCCCAGCATCACCCGCGACAGCTCGCCGCCGGAAGCTATTCTTGCCAGCGGGCGGGCTTCCTCGCCGGGGTTCGCGGAGAAGTAGAGCTCGGCCTCGTCGATGCCGCTGGCGCTCCAGCGCTCGGGTGGCAGCGGAGCGGGTGTGAAACGTGCCTGCACGCAGGCGTGCGGCATCGCCAAGTCTGCAAGCACGCGGGCCAGCTGCTCGCGAAGCGCATGCGCAGTTCGCCGCCGCTGCTCGGACAGTCGCCCCGCAGCCTCGAGAAATACCCGGCGGGCGTCGCTCGCCGCGACCGTCAGCCGTTCCATCTCTTCGGCGTTTCCGCCCAGGGCGTCGAGCTCCTCCCCGATTCGGCGTCGATGATCCAGCACGTCCTGCAGTTGCGGCCCGTACTTCTTCTTAAGCCGTTCCAGCTGCGCCAGTCTGGACTCGACCTCGGCCAGTCGCTCCGGAGATTCGTCGATGGCCGCCGCATACGATCGGAGGAAGAACGCGAGGTCTTCGAGCTGCGCCCCGACGGCGTCCCGGCACCCGAGGTACTGCGCGAACGCCGGATCGATGTCCGACAGTTCCTCCAGTCGCCGCCACACGTGACCGAGCTTCGCGAGCACCGCAGCGTCCTGTTCGTACAGCACGCCGTACGCGTCGGCGCACAGCGTGATCAGTCGCTCGGTGTTGGCGAGGCGCGCGCGCGATCCGACCAGCGCCTCGTCCTCTCCGGGAAGCGGAGCGACGTCGTCGATCTCCCGGCTCTGAAACGTCAGCAACTCGATCCGCTCCGTCCGGTCCTCGTCGCGCGCCCTGGCCTGCATCAGCCGCGTCTCGACCTCTCGCCAGGCGCGGTGTGTCGCGGCCACTGCCGACGCCTGCCCCGTCAGCCCGCCGTGCAGATCCAGCAGCGGCAGATGGGTCCGCTGATCGAGAAGCGTGTGCTGCCGATGCTGCCCGTGGAAGTCGACCAGCTGCCTGCCGAGCGTCTGCAAGGCGCCTACGGTGGCCAGCTCGTCGTCGATGAACACCCGGCTCCGACCCTGGGCCGTGACCTCGCGCCGAAGAACGACCTCGCGCCCGTCGTCCGCATCGAGGACGGCCTGCACCACTGCCTTGTCCGCACCGGAACGTACCAGCTCGCCGGTCGCCCGCCCCCCGACGAGCAGATCGAGTGCGCCGAGCACGATCGACTTGCCGGCGCCCGTCTCGCCGGTCAGCACGGTCAGGCCGGCCTCGAGTTCCACGTCGACCCGCTCGACGATGGCGAGATTCCTGACGCTGAGAAACCGAATCATTCACACAGTCCGCGGTGGTGGTGAGACAGTAGCGAGGATGGAGTCGAAGCGATGGAACCCCCATCTTATCATACGTTTGACAGGTTCTTGCGGTCGTGCTACCTTCACAAAGTTGCGCTATCCCAGCGGCGCGCTGGAGTCGGATTGCGGAGGGTTCGGTGCGTGCTCTTGGTCATTACACGTTTGCCCTCCTCCAAACGACTGGCGTGAGCGCGTCGGAGGGGGGCCTCGGTGGTGGGATGCTCGAGTTGATCGGGCGTTCCTCGTTGCTGGCCCAGGTCGTTCTTGCCATCCTCGTTCTGTTCTCCATCACCTCCTGGGCCGTCATTCTGTTCAAGCTTCGACAGTTCAGGCGCGTCGAGAGCCAGACAACGAGGTTCCGTGACATGTTCAGGCGCAGCAGCAAGTTCTCGGACGTGCACTCCGCCTGCCGATCATTGGCGCGCAGCCCGCTGGCCGGCATCTTTCAGGCCGGCTACGCGGAACTGAACGCGCAGTTGCGCCAGCCTGATGTCTCGAACGGTCCCGACCTGCCCAACGGCTCGGCCGCGCGCCGAAGGTTGAAGAGCTTCGATGCGCTGGACCGCTCACTCCTGCGGGCCGCGAACGTCGAGGTGGCGAAGCTGGAGCGGCGCGTGGCGTTTCTGGCGACGACGGCGAGCATTACGCCGTTCATCGGGCTGTTCGGCACCGTGTGGGGCATCATGAACGCCTTCGAAGGTATCGGCGCCACCGGATCGACCAGCCTGGCGGTCGTTGCACCGGGAATCGCGGAAGCGCTCATCGCGACGGCGGCGGGGTTGTTCGCGGCGATTCCGGCCGTCTACTTCTACAACCACTTCACGCAGAAGATAAAGGAACTCGCCGGGGCGATGGACGACTTCTCGCTGGAGTTCCTGAATATCACCGAACGCAACTTCTCGTAGGAGCGGCCCGGTGCCCAAGGTACAGCCTGCGAGCAATCACGGAGGTTCAGGACGCCGGCAGCGGCGTGGTCCGCGCGTCGCCACATCGCTATCCGAAATCAACGTCATTCCGCTGGTCGACGTCATGCTCGTCATGCTGATTGTCTTCATGGTGGCGGCGCCGATGATGCAGCGGGGCCTCGACGTCAATCTGCCGGAGGCGCGGCGGGCGGACCCGATCACGGCCGAGCGTCTGTTCGTGACCGTCCCGTTGAGCTTTCGCACCGACGGCGTGCTGCAGGTGGATGAGGACCCGGTGCCGTTCGACGCGCTGCACGAGCGCATCGCCGTCGAGATGGAGGCCCGGACCGAACGCAACGTGTTTCTTCGCGGCGACGGGGACATTACCTACGACGAGTTGATGAGCGTCATGGACCGGCTCAAGCAGGGGGGCGTCGAGGAGGTCGGGCTCGTGGTAGATTTTCCGGACGAGCCCTGATCACGATGCGCGGCCCTCGCCAGCGGCGACACACCGTGAGAGAAGCGGCATCACAGATTCTGGTGGATCGCGGACATGAGCCCGAGGGACTGCGGGGAACGCTGGCGCTTTCCATCGCGGCCCATGCCCTGGCGGTCGGCGCCCTGATGCTGGGCCCGGCGTCGTGGCTCGCCACCCAGGAAGAGCGCGTTCCCGACGTTGCGATGGCCATCCGGCTGGGTGGGCCGGAGGGGCCGGGCGAAGGCGGGCAGACACCGCTTGGCGGGCGGCCGATTCAACGACTCCTGACACTCGAGGAAGCACGCCGCCCGCAGTGGATCCAGCCACCGACCCCGGCACCCCCGGAGATGATCCTGCCCGTCGAGGAAGCGCCCCGCCCGGAACCGGAAACGGAGCTCGAGCCCGCGCCCGCCGAAGCGCGCGGGCGAACGCCGACGCGCGGTCCCGAGCTGCTCGAGGGGGTGGCGATGGCGGATACGGGCGTCGGCGGGATCGGGGTCGGCCTGTCGGGCGGCGGTCTGGGCGGCAGCGGCGGAGAGATCAGTCTGGTCGACTTTTGCTGCCCGGAGTACCTCAACACGATGCTGCAGCTCATACGCCGACAGTGGAATTCGAACCAGCAGGTGCCGGGCATGACCGTGCTCCAGTTTACAATTGAGCGTGACGGTGCCATCGCCGGGGTGTCGGTCGATCGCAGCAGCGGCTATTTCGCCCTGGACATGAGTGCCCAGCGTGCCATTCTGTTGACGAATCAACTGCCCGGACTGCCCTCCGCCTTCACCGAACCCAGTCTCACTGTTCGCCTGACGTTCGAGTACCGACGATGATCCGATTCCGACTCCCGCTCCGGCGACTTCCGGTCTTGTGTGTGACATTCTGTGCAGGCGTGCTCGTTCTGATGCACGCCCAGGCACCATCGGCGCTGCAATCGCCGCCCGGCCAGCAGTCGGAGGTCGACCTGATCATCGGTGACCGCATCGGCGCGCAGCCGACGTTCGCGGTTCCCGACTGCCTGGCGGTTGACGGCGACGAGCAGGTCGCGGAAGCCGGACGCACGATCGCCGAGGTGCTGTGGACCGATCTCGAGTTCGAGCGCGAGTTTCGGATGATGGCCCGTGACGTCTACGACACCATCCCCCCCGCGCGGTCGCTCACCGATCTGCCTCTCGACAGGTGGCGGGAGTTGGGGGTCGATGGGGTCGTCAGCTGCGCGGTGGCCGCCGCCGGCGACGGACAGTTGCGGGTGACAGCCCGCCTGTTCAACACGCGGTCCCGCGAGTCGGCGTTCGGTGTGGAATACACGGGCTCCGCGGGCAACGTCCGCGCCTACGCCCATCAGCTGTCGGACGAGATTCATCGCCGTCAACGCAGGTTGAGAGGCGTCGCCCGCACCAAAATCTCCTTCATCTCGGACCGCGACAGCGAGTCGGTGCTGGGCCTGGTAGAGAATCGCCAGACCAAGGAGGTGTACTTCGCCGACTACGATGGGGCGAACATTCGCCGGGTCACGGTCAGCCGGTCACTGAACACCACCCCGAGTTGGGCGCCGAGCGCCCGTGCCATCGCCTACACCTCCTGGCGGCGCGGATTCCAGGATGTATTCGTATCCCACATCTACGAGGGCCGGCTCGAGTCGCCGGCCGGCGGCTCACGCGACGTCCACAACTGGCTGCCCGCCTGGTCTCCGGACGGCCGGCAACTCGCGTTCACGTCCAACCGCGACGGGAACCCCGAGCTGTACATCATGGACGCGGAGGGCACGAACGTCCGGCGCCTCACCAACCATCCGAGCATCGACACCACGCCGACCTGGTCACCGCAGGGACACCAGATCGCGTTCACGTCCGACCGCACCGGGTCGCCACAGATCTACGTCATAGGCGTCGACGGAACCGGAGTGCGCAGGATCACGTTCGAGTCGTACTGTGACCGGCCGACCTGGTCGCCGGCTCCGTACAACGAGATTGCCTATTCGTCGCGGACCGGACCGGGTCACGACATCAAGGTCGTCGACATCCCCACGAGCGAAGTGCGTCAATTGACGTTCGGTCTCGGTACGAACGAGAGCCCAAGCTACTCCCCGAACGGACGGCATGTGGCCTTCATGTCGACGCGCGGCAGCGGAAACAAGCAGATCTGGATCATCGGCCGTGACGGTCGTGGCTTGCGGCGCCTGACCACCCTGGGCAACAACGAAATGCCCAGTTGGTCGCCCTGAGGTCGCGAAGGTCACCGCGGATGCCGCCAGCCGGAGGAGATAGCAAGAATGTCGCGCCGTATATTTGTCCGCGCCGTGCAGACGGCGCTGCTTTGTACTGTTGCGAGCGTGTCGTGCGTTCGCAATCCGCCACCGGTCGCTCCCGAGCCCCCTCCGCCGCCACCGCCGGCGGAAGAGCGCCCGGGGCCTGCGCCGCGGCTTACGCCCGAACCGCCGCCGCCACCGCCGCCGCCCGTCGTACCCGCTATCGAGGCGGGCGTCGACATCGTGTCGAGAGATCTCGCGGAGCTCAATCGGGAGTCGCCCCTGAGGCCGGTGTTCTTCGGCTACGACAGCTCGCACCTCGATTCCCCGGGGCGCCGGGTGCTGGACGAGAACGCGGAGGTGCTCCGCAGCAACCCATCCTGGATTGTCACGATCGAGGGGCATTGCGACGAGCGCGGCACGGCGGAATACAACCTGGCGCTGGGCGAGCGCCGGGCGCTGGCGGCCAGGCAGTACCTCATCGAGATCGGCCTGCAGGGAGACCGGTTGCGGACGGTGAGCTACGGCAAGGAGTTTCCGTTCGCCGCCGAGCACGACGAGGGTGCCTGGGCCAAGAATCGGCGCGCTCATCTGGTCATCAGCGACAGGTGACCTGCGGGCGCCGTCGTTGCGGTAAGCTGGAGAATCCCTTCTATCGACAGGAGCTTGCATGGCGCGTAATCATCTGACGGCAGTGCTTTGCGCCGCGGCCCTGCTGGCCGCGCCGGTCGCCGCGCTCGGCGCGGACCGGGAGCACCAGCAGATCATGGCCGACATCCGGATGCTGCAGGAGCAGACGACCCGCTTGCAGTTGGCGATGGCGTCGCTCGACGAGGCCCTGCGGCAGATCTCGGCGAAGATCGACACCCAGACCGATGCCACGCGACGAGCATTCGCGGATCACCAGCTGTCCGTAAGCGCGGTCGCGGACGGTGTGCGCATTCTGCGTGAACGCTTCGACGACACGAACGTGCGAATCTCGTCGCTGTCGCAGGAAGTCGAGGCCTTGCGGATTGCCATCCCGCCGCTCTCCCCTGCCCTGACGCAGTTCGCGACGGATCCGGCAACCGGACTCCCGCTCGATGCGCCGCCGCCCGCGGTGGCCGGCGCCGCGCCCGCGCTGAATCCCGGCATGTCGCCGCAACGGATGTACGATACCGCGTGGGCCGACTACACCAACGGCCAGTGGGCGCTCTCCATTCAGGGATTCGAGGCCTACCTCAGGACCTACCCGCGTTCGGAGCTGGCAGACGACGCACAGTTCTACATCGGGCAGACGTACTACGCGGACGGAGCGTTCCAGGATGCCGTCGAAGCCTTCGACAACGTCCTGCTCAACTACCCCGACGGCGACGTCGTGCCGGACGCGTCGTACAAGCGAGGTCTCGCGCTCGATCGCCTCGGTTACGCCGATCGCGCGCAGCAGGCATTCGAACTCGTGGTGACGAACTACCCGGACAGTACCATGGCGACGCTCGCCCAGCAGGCGCTCGACCGCCTGAACCAGCAGTAGCACGAGGGCCTTACCGATATGGGAAGCGTGAATAAGGTCATTCTGGTCGGCAACTTGGGCCGCGACGTCGAGCTGCGATACACGCCGGGCGGTACGGCGATGGCCACGCTGAACATGGCGACCACCGAGGTCTGGAACGACAAGTCCGGCCAGCGTCAGGAAAAGACCGAGTGGCACCGCGTCGTGCTGTGGGGCAAGACGGCGGAGACGCTCGCCGAGTATCTGCTCAAGGGACGGCAGGTCTACGTGGAGGGCCGGCTGCAGACCCGCCAGTGGGACGACCGCGACGGCAACAAGCGGTACACGACGGAGATCCGCTCGGATCGGGTGGTCCTGCTGGGGGGACGGGGCGCCGGGCCTGGCGGGATGTCGCCGCAGGCGGGCGGGCAGCGCGGTGACCGGCCGGAGCAGCCTGCGCCGGCCCCGGACGAAGGCGGGGAGCTGACCGAGGACGACATTCCGTTCTAGCCCGTCAAACGTCGCCTGCGGCTTCGCTTGGCGCTCAACCAACCCTGCGGGAGTCCGCGCCGTTCTACGGCGCGGACTCCCGGCTCTCCCCCGCCCGGCCGTAGCGATCCTCGAGCCGGACGATGTCGTCGAGTTCGGGCGTCGAGACCTCGATGACGTCGCAATCCTCGAGCGCGGTCATCCTGTGGATCGTGCCGGGTACGATGTGGATCCATTCGCGCGGCCCCATTTCCCACGTGCGCGACTCGTTTCCCTGTCGCAGCTCGAACAGCAGCCGGCCACTCCACAACAGGAGGGTCTCATCCTTGCGGTTGTGGTACTGAAGGCTCAGGGCGTGGCCGGCCTCCACGTGGATGACCTTGCCGACGTACCGATCCGTCTTGGCCCAGTGCAGCTCGTAGCCCCAGGGCTTTTCGACACGGATCCCATCGCTCTCGTGCGGCATGTGTCGCCTCCTCATTCCGAGAACGCATCGCGGTGCTCGAGCCGGAGGCGCACGCCGTCCAGACCAGACAGACGCGGTCGGAGCGCCTCGGCGACCACCACGGATCGGTGCCGCCCGCCCGTGCAGCCGACCGCAACCGTCAGATAGCTCTTGCCCTCCGCCGCGTACTGCGGGATCAGGAAGCGCAGCAGGTCCGCAGTCTTGTCGATGAAGAGGCCGGTTGCCTCGGCGGCGCAGAGATACTCCTGCACGGCGCGGTCGCGACCGGTCAGTGGCCGCAGCGCGGGCACGAAATGCGGGTTCGGCAGGAAACGCACATCGAACATCAGGTCGGCTTCCAGCGGAATTCCATGTTTGTACCCGAAGCTCAGCACGGTGACCACCAGCGGCTTGTCCTGGCCGACCCGCGAGAGATCCTTGAACGCACGTCGCAGCTCGTGGACGTTGAGCTCCGACGTGTCGAACACCGTGTCGGCGATCTGCTTGACCCGCGCGAGCGCCGTGCGCTCCTTCCTGATGCCTTCAATCACGGTCTGGTCGGCGGCCAGGGGATGCGGCCGCCGCGTTTCCGAGAAGCGTTGGACCAGGGCGTTGTCGTCGGCTTCGAGGAAGATGAGGAGCGTCCTGAGGGACTGCCGGCGCCGGAGACTGGCCAACGCCCTCGGGAACTCGTCCAGGAACGCGGGATCCCGCATGTCGACGACCACGGCGGTCGGCGTGACGCGCGCGCCGTCGTTCTCCGAGAACCGTGCGAGTGTCGGAAGTAGGGATGTCGGCAGATTGTCGACGCAGAAGTAACCGAGATCTTCGAGCGCGTTGATGGCCTGGGACTTGCCCGCCCCGGACAGCCCGGTGAGGACGACGAACCGCGCCGTCCCCGCGGTCAACGCGCGTTGTTCCGGTGGCGCGTCTCCCATCGACTCTTCAGGCTGTGAGCCTGCTGGTGGACCTTGTCGATCGCACCGCCGATGGCCTGCTCCCACTGATCGCCTTCCTCTTCTCCGTGCAGCATGTGGTCGCCCCGCACATGCAGGACGACCTCGGCGCCGCACCTGCCGCGCGTGCGGGTCAGCACGAACTGAATCGACACGGCGTTGTCGTGGAGGAGGCGCTCGAGCCGCGCCAGCTTCTGGGTGATGATCCCACGGATCTCGGGCGTGATTTCGACGTGACGGCCAGTGACGGTGCTCTTCATGATACGAACCGCGATGCGCCTCAGTACAGCACCTTGCGCCTGATCGAGGTCGGAATCTTTAGATCCTCACGGTACTTCGCAATCGTGCGGCGAGCCAGGATCAGTCCCTCGTCCTGGAGCATCGCGACGATGCGCGAGTCGCTCAGCGGCTTGCGCGCATCCTCGGCGTCGACGATCTTCCTGATCCGCTGCTTGATCGTGACCGACGACACGCTCTCGCCGTACGAGCTGTGGATGCCGCTGTGGAAGAAGTACTTCAGCTCGAACACACCCTGCGGCGTGTGCATGTACTTGTTGTTCACCACCCGGCTCACCGTGGACTCGTGCATGCCGATGTCGTTGGCCACATCGCGCAGCACCAGCGGCCGGAGACGCTCGATCCCGTGGTCGAGGAACTCGCGCTGAAAGGCGATGATGCTGGTGGCGACCTTGAGGATGGTCTTCTGCCGCTGATCGACCGACTTGATGAGCCAGAGCGCCGATCGGAACTTCTCCTTCACGTACGACCGCGTCTCCGCCGAATTCTGGCTGTTCTTGTCCAGCAGCCGACGGTAGACGGGGCTGATCCGCAGTTGCGGTAACCCGTCGTCGTTGAGCCTCGCCACGTACTGATTGTCCACCTTGATCACGTACACGTCCGGCGTCACGTACTGCGACTGCGACGGATTGTGGCGGGTGCCGGGTTTCGGATCGAGGCGGCGGATGATCTCGACGTGGTGTTTGAGCTCTTCGATCGTGATACCGAGCTGCCGCGCGAGCTCGGGGACCTGGTTGTTCTGCAGCAGATGGAGATGCTCGCGGACGATGGTCTCGCTCGGGGTCTCTTCGAAGCCGAGGTGGCTGAGCTGCAGCATCAGGCATTCCTGGAGATCCCGCGCGGCCACACCGACCGGGTCGAATCCCTGGACGAGCGCCAGCATCCGCTCGACCTCCGTTTCCGGCCAGCTTCCCATCGCGGCAATCTCCTCGATTGACGCGACGAGGTAGCCGTCCTCGTCCAGGTTCCCGATGATGGCGACGCCGATCTCCCGCAGCAGCTCGTCGTCCGTCCGCACCGACAACTGCCACATGAGGTGATCGGCCAGCGAGGACGACGTCGAGAGTGTGTTTTCGATCGGCGGCAGCTCCTTGACCTCGCTCGGAGCCCGCGGGCGATAGCCGTCGTCGAGATAGTCGCCGAAGAAGTACTCGAAGTCGGCGTCATCCCAGGTGTCCTGCTTCTCGGTGGGCGGCTCCGGATCCGGATCGGCCTTCTCCACTTGCGCCTGGGCGTCGGCCTGCTGCACCTCCTCCGCCGAGACCTCCTCGAGCAGGGGGTTCTCGACGACCTCCTGATTCAGCATGTCCGTCAGCTCGATGGTCGTCATCGGCAGCAGCTTGATCGCCTGCTGCAACGACGGTGTGAGGATCAGACGCTGGGAAAGCCGAGTCTGCAGTTTCTGCTGGATAACCATCACGAAACGGGGCGAGATAGCGCCTGCACTTCCATCTTAGTCCAAACGAAAATCGGTGCCCAGGTAGATCCGCTTGACGTCGTCGTCGGCAGCCAGCTCATCCGGCGTGCCGCTGCGAAACACCGCCCCATCGTGAACGATGTACGCGCGATCGGTGATGCGCAACGTCTCCCTGACGTTGTGGTCGGTGATGAGGACGCCGATGCCGCGGGCCTTGAGGTGAAAGATGATCGACTGGATATCGGTCACGGCTATCGGATCGATGCCGGCAAACGGTTCGTCGAGCAGGATGAACACGGGAGAGATCACGAGAGCGCGGGTGATCTCGACGCGCCGGCGCTCGCCTCCCGACAGCGTGTGCGCCGGCGATTTGGCGAGCGAGGTGAGTTTCAGCTCCTTCAACAGCTGATCGGCGCGGGCCCGCCGGTCGGCACGGCTGAAGTTGAGGGTCTCGAGGATCGCGAGCACGTTCTGCTCGACGGTCAGACCTCTGAAGATCGAAGGCTCCTGGGGCAGATAACCGATGCCCTTGCGCGCGCGCACGTACATCGGGTCGTTGGTGACGTCTTGCCCGGCGAGCGTCACGCGCCCGGCGTCGGGCGCCGTGAGGCCGACAACCATGTAGAAGGTAGTCGTCTTCCCTGCGCCGTTGGGACCCAGCAGGCCGACAATCTCACCGGCATCGACAGCGAGGCTGACCCCCCGCACGACCGTGCGGCCTCCGTAGGACTTCGTGAGATTGGCGGTCCGGAGCGTCGTCATTCACCTGGACATCGACTCCGGGCACTCCCGGCTGGCCGTCGCCGTGCGGACCCCGGCCTGCCCGTCCACGGATACATCGTCCGTCGCGCGAAAGAATGTGAGGGCGCGTCCGGTCGTTTCGCGGCACTCCGAGTCGACCTCCTCGAGCATTCGCACGGGACGTCCCTCCATCTCGTAGCGGCCGTCGGCATCGTGGTAGACGAGCGTATCACCGGCCACGCGCCGGCCGGGAGACGCGAAGGTGACGTTCCCCGCGGCCGTCACGCGGTCCAGCGCATTGTCGTCCGCCCGCAGGTGCACCTGGATCTCGTCCGCCGTCAGCTCGCCCCGCGGGAGCTGGAGGCCGGCATCCGTCGTGTAGATCACGCGCCGCGCGGCATTCTCGTAGCGCATGGCAACGCCGCGCCCGATGGAGAGCGACTTCTGCGGCAACCCGCCGTCGTCGTTCGCCCGGGTGAGCGGAAAACGGGTCCGGGCGGCGCCCTCGATGCGGAGGTCCCCCACGGTCTCGTCGAGGACGATCGTGTCACCCTGAAACTGCGCTTCTCCCTGCCACAGCCGCGCGCCGCCGGCGTAGGTCCCGATCCGCGTGTGGCCGTCGTACGCGAGCTCGTCGGCGACGACGAGCACCGGCTGGCCGCCGTCGAGCAGGGCGGGCTGCCGCACGTCGCCCGCGGCGACGTCGGCGGCCGGCCGCAGCACGCTCTCGACGCTCTCCCTCGCGGTGATCCGCGGGCCGTCGAACACGAGCTGAATGGTTCCCGCCTGCACCGATCCCCGCCCGTCGATGACCCGCGGGACCTGGCCCGACGCATCGACTCCGGTCAGGTCGACGGTGTTCTCCGCTACCCGGTAGCGGGCCTCCTCGCCGAATCCGCGCACCTCGCCGTCCTCGAACGCGACCCTGCCTCGAAAGGTCGCGCCCGCCAGAGCCGACAGGCCGGCGGTGAAGGCCGTCTCCAGATGGTCGGCGCGGCCGATCCGTTCGCCGGAAGCCGTCCGGGTGCCCTCGCGGTATTCGACGGAGCCGTCGAACCGGACCTGCTCGAGGGTATCATCCGATCCGCTCGTGCCGCGCAGCGCGTCCGCGCTGATCCGCTGCGCCGGCCCGGATCCGCCGCCGGCAACGTCGAGGACGACGTCCTCACGCGCAGCCAGCGAGCTGACGCCGCCGCCGTCGGCCGCGAACCCGACGTCCATCGACCGTGCGCCGATCTCCGTTCCGCGATCGCCGGTCCCGAACAGGGCGAGCCTGGCGTCTCCGATCAGGGTGGCCCGTTCGATCCCCCGGCCGGCTCCGGCGTAGTGCAACCGGATGTCGGAGGCCGTCATGGCACGCAGCCGCCCGGGATCG
This sequence comes from Vicinamibacterales bacterium, assembly GCA_965217045.1. GTDB lineage: Bacteria > Acidobacteriota > Vicinamibacteria > Vicinamibacterales > UBA8438 > JAAXGX01. Next base: position 1,124,113 of record OZ244229.1, read on the forward strand.
CGATCGCCGCCCAGAATCCGCGCGCCGTCCCGGAGCCGCAGCAACTCGAGCGACGACATCTCCCCGGTGACGTCGGCCCGTGCCCGGGACGCCGCCATCTGCAAGCGGTCCGCGTCGACGGTTACCCCGCCATCGAATGCCATGTAACCGTCCGTCTGCGCGATCAGCGCGGTCGCCGCCGAGATGCTCATGGGCGGCTCGCGCGCCGCCAGCGCAACGACGGCGTCCCACAACCGCAGGCGATCGCCTGCCCGCTCGTACACGGCCTGCTGCCCCGACGCGCGCATGCCGTCGCGCACGAACGACGCCGCGCCGGGCATCCGCACGACCTCGTCCGCACGAGTGTAGGACGCCTGCTCGCTGCGGGCTTCGAGCCCGCTGCCCGCTGCGAATCGCACATCGCCGGACAGCAGCACCTCGGCCCTGTCACCGTCGATCGCCGCTTCCGCGCCGCGCAGGACGAACCCCTCGCGGTCGTCCCTGGCGGCCACCTTTACCTCGACGCCGCCGAGCATGCGAACCTCGCCGTCGGCGTACGTCAGCTGGCGGCCGGCGACGACGTTGAAATTGTCGCCGAGCGAGTCCGCCTGGACGATCCGGCTGCCCCGCGTCTGGATGACGGCATGCGGATCCATCCGTTCGACGACGATTCCACTGGCGGGCACGGCGCGTTCGCGGAGACCGAGCAGCACCGTCATGCCGACTCCCGCCACGAACAACAGCAGTGCGAGACGGAGAAGGCGCCGCCAAATTGCCATGAATCAATCACTTTATATCAGCCACGGAAAGCTCGACGAAGGTGTTCCCGCGGAAGGTGTTCTCGGTCAGGGAGAACGCGAGATCCAGGGCGGCGGAGCGAGCGCGGACGAACTCCTGGCGGTCGGCTGCCCGCCAAGCCATGCCGCGAAAGCGGGCGCGCCCTTGGCGAACCGTCATGCTCATATGGCGGTTCTTGATGACGCGTGGTCCGTCGACCACCTCGACGGCGCCCGCATGAAAGACCGGGCGCCGGTTCCCTATGCCGAACGGCTCGAGAGCGTCGAGTCCCTCCAGCAGCCGCGTGTTGATGTCGGCCAGCTGCAGCCGCGCGTCGATTGCGAGATGCGGGACGAGATCGTGCGGGGCGAGCCGCTCGTTCGCATAGTCGGCCAACCGCGTCCGGAGCTCCGGGAGCCGGGCCGCCGGCATCGTCAGGCCGGCCGCCTGCCGGTGACCGCCGAACCGGTCGAAGAGGTCGGCGCAGTGCTCCAGTCCGGCGAGCAGATCGAATCCACGGATGCTCCGCCCGGAACCGTGCGCGGTCTCGCCATCGACCGACACCACGACGGCGGGCCGATGGAACTCTTCGACGAGCTTCGATGCCACGATCCCGATTACCCCGCGATGCCATCCATCCGCCCACACCACCAGGGCGTTCTGCGCAGCGATGGTCGGGTCCTTCGTGATGCGCCCGCGGGCGTCGCGGAAGACTTCCGCCTCCTCCTCCCGCCGTTTCGTGTTCTCGGCGTCGAGGCGCTCGGCCAGCCGCCTGGCTTCACCGGTCATTCCTGGTTCCGCGGCCAGCAGAAGACGCGTTGCCAGATCCGGCGTGGTCATGCGGCCGGCCGCGTTCACGCGCGGAGCCAGCACGAAGCCGACCTCGTAGCTCCCGATCTTCTTCGCCGTCAGGCCGGTCACATCGAGGAGCGCCTGGAGACCTGCCGTGTGCGGACCGCGCGTCAGCTGCTCCAAGCCGAGCCGTGCAATGACACGGTTCTCCCCGCGCAGCGGCACGACATCGGCGACGGTACCAATGGCCGCCAACTTGAGGAAGCCTGGAAGCCAGCGCAGGCGGTCGCTCTTCACACACAGGCCGTGGACCATCTTGAGGGCCACGCCAACCCCCGCGAGGTCCTTGTCGGGATAGGAGCAGTCGTGGCGGCGGGGGTTGATCACCGCCAGCGCCGGCGGCAGCGCGCGCTCCGGCTCGTGATGATCGGTGATCACGAGATCGACGCCCAGCTCCCTCGCCCGCTGCCCCGCTGCCTGGCTCCGTATCCCGCAGTCGACCGTCACCACGACGCGCACGCCCATGCCGTGCAGCAGCTCGATCGCCTCGGGTTGCAGTCCGTATCCGTCACGGATCCGCTCGGGAATGAAATGCACGACCTCGCCGTGCAGCATCTCGATCATGCGCCGCAGGATGACCGTCGACGTGATGCCGTCCACATCGTAATCGCCGTGCACGGCAATCCGTTCCTTCCGCGCGATGGCGGCGAGCAGGCGGTCCACCCCGGCATGCAGGTCCGTGAGCAGGAACGGGTCGTGGAGCTGATCGAGTGACGGATTGAGAAAGTCCCTGGCCGCGTCAGCCGCGGCGAAGCCGCGCAACACCAGCAGCCGGGCCACGATCGGGTGAATGTCCAGTTCGTGCGCCAGCACCCGTGCGTGGTCGTCGTCGCACGGCAGATGCTCCCAGACGGTCGTGGGATGCATCAGGTTCCGGCCGGCTCGGGGACCGGTCCCACTTCGCTCGCCGGTGCCTCGCGGAGGCCGACGTTGCCCATGCGGCGGAACTTCGCGTACCGATGTCCCACCACCAGAATAGGGCACAGGCTCACGATCTCCTGCTGGCGCCCGGTCGTGCGTGGCAGCATCGAGAGCGCCTCGATCTCCTGCAGCAGGACGGCGATCGGCTCCTCGAAATCGAGCGTCTCGATCAGCACGTCACACCCACGCCACCACCCCCTTGCCGCAGACGCGCTCGACCTCGTCCACCAGCGTGTCCGAGAAGCGCACGCGGGTCTGCGGCAGCGCGGCCCGGAGCCGGATTGGCCGGTGCCGCCGGCGCAGCTCGATCCGCAGCGAGACGGGATCGTTTCCCCGGTGGCGGCCAAAGATCTCGGCGAGCGCCTCGAGCGTCGCGCGATCGAGCGGCGGCGCCGCCAGCCGCACTTCCAGTGCGCCGCCGGGTCCGGCGGCCAGCGCGGCGATCGGTTGGATCTCGGACACGATCAGGCGCGCTGTTTCCTCGTCCTTCTCGAGACGGCCGCGGGCGACGATGAGGCTGTCGGGCTCGAGAAGGGACGAGCACTTTCCGTACGCGTCCGGAAAGACCACCGCCTCCAGGCTGCCGCCACGATCCTCGAGTGTGATGACCGCCATCGGGCTGCCCTTGCGAGTCGTCAGCAGACGGCGGTTGGCAATGATCCCGGCGACCGCCTCGGACGCCGCCGCCTCGCCGAGCTCCTCGATGCGCCGTACCCCGCTCGCCTCGAGCTCCCCGGCGAAGCGGTCTATCGGATGCCCGCTGAGATACAGGCCAAGAGCCTCCTTCTCGAACGCGAGCTGTTCGGCCTCGGTCCAGGGTTGCACCCGATCACGAGCGTCGCGCCACGCGGCCTCCACCGGCTCGTCCGCATCGGATTCGAACAGCTCCGTCTGTCCCCGGTCCCGATTACGCTGACGCCGATTCCCGTGCTCGAGTGCGCGATCCGTCAGGGCCAGCAGTTGTGCCCGCAGCGCGGCCACCGGCGGGCGGGGTTCGGACTGCACGAGCGAATCGAAGGCACCGGCCTTCGTGAGGCTTTCGAGCACCCGCTTGTTCACCAGTCGCAGGTCGACGTCCTCGCACAGCCTGTTGAGCGACGTAATCCGCCCTTGCGCCTCCCGCATCTTGACGATCGACGCGATGGCCGCCTCGCCGACGTTCTTGATCGCCGCGAGTCCGAAGCGGATGCCGTCGCCGGCGACCGTGAAGTGCAGGCCGCTGCTGTTGACGTCCGGCGGCAGGATGGGCACGCCCAGCTCGCGGCACTCCCCCAGGTAGACAGCCAGCTTGTCGGTGTTCTGCCGCTCGATGGTCAGCAGCGCCGCCATGAAATGCCGGGGGTAGTTGGCCTTGAGATAGGCCGTCTGATAGGCCAGGAGCGCGTACGTCGTCGAATGGCTCTTGTTGAAGCCGTAGCCGGCGAAGTACTCCATGAGGTCGAAGATTCCGGTCGCCTTCTGCTGCTGGATGCCGCGCTCGACCGCCCCCTCGACGAAGCGCTTGCGCTGGGCCTGCATGGCCGACGCGTCCTTCTTGCCCATTGCCTTGCGCAGCATGTCGGCCTCGCCCATGGTGAAGCCGGCCAGGTCGCTGGCAATGCGCATCACCTGCTCCTGATACGCAATGACACCGTAGGTGTCGTTGAGAATGGGCTCGAGCTCGGGCACCTCGTACGATATCTGGACCCTGCCGTGCTTGCGCGCGATGAAGTCGTCGATGACCCCGCCCCGCAGCGGTCCGGGCCGGTAGAGAGCGTTCAAAGCGATCAGGTCGTCGAACCGTTTCGGCTTCGCCTTGCGCAAGGTGTCCCGCATGCCCGAGCTCTCGAACTGGAACACGCCGAGCGTCTGACCGTCGCCGAACAGCTCGTAGGTCCGGGCGTCGTCGAGGGGAATCTGGTCGAGCGCCAGCGTCGTCCCCTCCGTCGTGCGGATGTGTGCCACGGCGTCGTGGAGAAGGGTCAGCGTGCTCAGCCCGAGAAAGTCCATCTTGAGCAGGCCGACCCGCTCGATGTCCTTCATGGCCCACTGCGTGGTGATCTCGTCCTTCTGGCTCTTGTAGAGCGGTGCGAACTCGGTCAGCGGCCGCGGAGCGATGACGACGCCGGCAGCGTGCACGGAGGCGTGCCGGGTCACTCCTTCCAGTCGGCGCGCTACGCCAATCAGCTCCTTGACCCGCGCATCGTGCCGGTACATCTCCTTGAGCGCCGAGTTCTCCTCCACTGCCCGGTCGAGCGTCATGTCGAGGGTCGGCGGAATCTGCTTCGCGACGCGGTCGACGTCCGCGTACGACATGCCCAGCGTGCGGCCGACGTCGCGCACCGCGGCGCGCGCCTTCATCGTCCCGAAGGTGATGATCTGGGCGACGTTCTCCCGGCCGTACTTGCGCGTGACGTACTCGATGACCTCACCCCGCCGGCGTTCGCAGAAATCGATGTCGATGTCCGGCAGCGAGACGCGTTCCGGGTTGAGAAAACGCTCGAAGATGAGATCGAACTCCAGCGGATCGACGTCGGTGATCCGCAGGCAGTACGCCACCAGGCTGCCGGCGGCCGAACCGCGGCCGGGACCGACCGGGATGCCGTGATCCCGCGCGTACCGGATGAAGTCCCAGACGATGAGGAAGTAGCCCGGGTACTGCATCCGCTTGATGACGTCGATCTCGTAGGCGAGCCTGGCCTCGTAGGCGTCGAGCGGGTGACGCAGGGCGCCGCGGCTCTCCAGCTCCCGCAGCCGAGGCAGCCGCGCCGAGTACCCCTCGCGGACGACGTGCTCGAAGTACTGGTTGAGCGTGTAGCCGCGCGGTACGTCGAAGTTCGGCAGGTGATTCTCGCTGGTGCTCAGGTCGAGGTCGCAGCGTTCGGCGATCGCGACGGTGTTGCTGAGAGCCTCGGGGTAGTCGCCGAAAAGCTCCGCCATCTCGGCAGGCGTCTTGAGATAGAACTGGTCGCCGTGGTAGCGCAGGCGCTGCTTGTCCTCGACGTTCTTGCCCGTCCCGATGCACAGCAGCACGTCGTGCGGGTGATGGTCGGCCTGCCGCAGATAGTGCACGTCGTTGGTGCAGACCAGCGGCACGCCGAGCTCCCGTGCGATCGGCGGCAGGCCGCTGTTCACGACGCGCTGGGCGTCGATTCCCTGGAACTGCATCTCCAGAAAGAAGTTGCCCGGACCCAGGAGGTCGCGATAGGTGGCGGCCGCCTCGACTGCCCGCCGCTGCTGCTCCCGGCGCAGATGGGTGGCAACCTCGCCCTTCAGGCAGCTGCTGAGCCCGATGAGCCCGCCCGCATGTTGAGCCAGTAGGTCCTTGTCGATCCGGGGCTTGTAGTAGAACCCCTCCGTGTACCCCGCCGAGACCAGCTTGATCAGGTTGTGGTAGCCCGTCCGGTTCGTCGCGAGGAGCACCAGATGGTTCGCCGTTTCTCCGGGAGTCCCGCTCTTGGTCAGGCGGCTGCCGTTCGCGACATAGACCTCGCAGCCGATGATCGGCTTGATTCCGCGCTTCCGGGCCTGATCATGGAACGTGATGGCGGAGAACAGGTTGCCGTGCTCGGTGACCGCCACCGCCGGCATTTCGAAGCGCTGCGCCTGTTCGAGCAGCTCCCCGATCCGGCACGCGCCGTCGAGCAGAGAGTATTCCGTGTGCAGATGGAGGTGAACGAAGCTGGCGCTCATTCCCACTCGATTGTCGATGGCGGCTTAGAGCTGATGTCGTAGACCACCCGGTTGATACCGTGGACCTCGTTGACGATGCGCGACGATATCGTCGCGAGCAACTCGTGGGGCAGCCGGGCCCAGTCGGCGGTCATGCCGTCGCGGCTCTCGACGGCGCGTACGGCAATCGTATGTTCGTACGTCCGCTCGTCGCCCATGACGCCCACGCTCTGAACGGGCAGCAGTACGGCGAACGACTGCCAGAGCTGCCGGTACAGGCCGCCGCGGCGAATCTCGTCGGCGACGATGGCGTCCGCGTGGCGCAGCAGCTCGAGCCGGTCTGCAGTCACCTCGCCGAGAATCCGCACGGCCAAGCCGGGGCCCGGAAACGGCTGCCGCCAGACCAACTCGTCATTGAGCCCGAGCGCCGTCCCGAGCGCGCGCACCTCGTCCTTGAACAGCTCCCTGAGCGGCTCGACGAGCGTGAAGGCCAAGTGGTCGGGAAGCCCGCCGACGTTGTGGTGACTCTTGATCGCGGCCGACGGACCGACGACCGGCACGCTCTCGATGACGTCAGGATACAGGGTGCCCTGCGCCAGATGGTCGAACCGGCCGATGGCCGCCGCCGCGCGCTCGAACACGTCGATGAACGTGGCGCCGATGATCTTGCGCTTGCGCTCCGGATCGGTCACGCCGGCCAGCCGGTCGAGGAAGAGGCGGCCCGCGTCCTCGACGACGAGCGGCAGGCGCAGCTTCCCGGCGAAGCGCCGCCGGACCTGCTCGGCCTCATCCAGGCGCAGGAGCCCGTTGTCGACGAAGATGCACGTCAGCCGGTCACCGATGGCGCGATGGACGAGCAGCGCGGTCACCGTGGAGTCGACGCCGCCGCTCAAGCCGCACACGACGCGGCCTTCCGTGCCCACACGGGAACGGATGCGCGCCGTCGCCTCGTCGACGAACGACGCCATCGTCCAATCGCCATTACAGGCACAAATATTGCAGACGAAATTTCGCAGAATGCGATCGCCATGCTCCGTATGCGCCACCTCCGGGTGGAAGAGCAGGGCGTGCAGCCTCCTGGCCGGATGCTCCATCGCCGCCACCGGCGCGTTGGCGCTGGTGGCCTTGACCGTGAACCCGGGTGGCGCACTCGCGACGAAGTCGCCATGGCTCGCCCAGACGCGCAGTTCGCGTGGAATCGAGGCCAGCAGGGCGCCGTTGCCCTGCACCGTCACCGTCGCGTGGCCATACTCGCGCTCCGGCGCGCGCGTGACCCGGCCACCCAGCGCCGCGGTCATCTCCTGCATGCCGTAGCAGATGCCCAGCACCGGGACGCCGATGTCGAACAGCGCCGGGTCGCAGTGCGGCGCAGCCGGATCCGATACGCTCGCCGGCCCCCCGGACAGAATCAATCCCGCCACGCCGCGTGCCCGGACCGTGTCGGCCGGCGTGTCGAACGGCAGGATCTCCGAGTACACCGACAGTTCGCGAAGCCGTCTCGCAATCAGCTGTGTGTACTGCGAGCCGAAGTCCAGAACGAGGATTGTCTGATGGGCCACCGAAGATTGTGCCAGTTCGTCGTGGATGGGGCGGCACGCCGCCGGGATCAACCGACCCCGTGCCGGTATTATAGCGGGGTGGGCACGGGTCGCACCACTATATCTAGTGGTATCGTACGGCGTGCATCCATGTTATCCGTGATGTGCCTGGCCGCGGGCATGGTTTGCACCGCGTTTTCCGCGGCCGCGCAGGGCGGCGCCCGCGGCGACCGGGCCGGCGTCCGCGATGCACCTGCATCGATCTTTCCGCTCGAGCCGGCCTGGACGGTTGACCTGGGCCAGCCCGCGGCTGCGGCACCCGGCTACGACGCCTTCCACGCCTACGTCCCGCTCCGTGACGGCACGCTCGCGGCGATTCGACTGCGCGATGGAGAAACGGCCTGGACCAGCGCGCGGCGGACCGAATTCTCGCCGGCGGCGGCCGACGGCAGCATCATCGTCGCGGACAGCGCCACGCTGATCGCGCTACGGGCCGCCGATGCGCAGCCCCTGTGGACGCGGGAGTTCGCAGCGCCGATCTCCGCCGCGCCCCTCCGAGCGGCCGGCTGGCTGCTCGTGTCGCTCGCGACCGGAGAGATCGCTGCGCTCCGGGCTGCCGATGGCCGCGAGCTCTGGCGGCGGTCGCTCGACGGTCCGCTGCGCGTGCGGCCCTCGGTCGGGGGCCGCCGCCTGTTCGTGCCGATCGATGATGGCCGGCTCGTCGCGCTCGATCTCACGGCGGGCACGTTGCTCTGGGAGCGGACGTTGGGCGGAAGCCCGCGGGAGGTGCTGCCGCTCGACGCGGTGTTCGTCGGTGCGACGGACAACCACCTGTACCGCCTGTCACCGGACGACGGCAGCCTGCACTGGCGCTGGCGGGCGGGCGCCGACATCGTCGGCCTGCCGGCGGTGGACGAGAGCCGGCTCTTCTTCACGTCGCTGGACAACATTCTCTGGGCGCTCGATCGGAACAGCGGCGTTCAGCAATGGCGCCGGCCTCTGCCCGGCCGCCCGCGCGCCGGCCCCCTGATCGTGGGACGGGCGCTGTTCGTGTCGGGCGTGTCGGCACACGTCCGCACATTCGATCGCGAAACCGGCCAGCCGGCCGGTATCCTGTCGGCGGCCGACGAGCTTGGCGCACCGCCCCACTTCGCCGCATCGCTGGCCAGGGCCGGTCTGCGGGCCGTGCTGCTGATTGCCGACGGACGCCTTGTCGGCATGCGGCCGGCGACCGGTCCCGTGCCGTTCGCGCTCGACTTTCCGCCGCCGCCGCTGCTTCCCGTTCCCGAGCTGCTCGTACCGGCCGACGTGCTGCCGTTCGGGCCTCCGGCAACCGGCGCCGCCCGGGCGACCGCGCCGATTGGATCCGGCGCCGATGAGTAGTCTTCGGTCGTGGCGGCGCGCCGTGCTGGCCGGAGTTGCCGGGGTGATTCTCATCCAGGCCGGCGGACGACTGATCGAGATCGGCCGGCTGGGCGGATCGGACGACGCCGCGTTCCGCAAGGTCGAGCGTCACGTGTCGCGCAGCTTCGCCGCGATGGCCGTCTCGCTGGAATCGCTCGCGGCGCGCTTGGCCGTTCAGCCCGAGGTGGTCGCCGGCATCGGTGGAGAGTCGGCCTCCCTGCCCCGGCTGTTCGCGGCCACACGCACCGCGGCGGCCGCCGGCGGCGTCTCCGGCGTGGCCGTCACGGTCTACGGCGCCGCGGCGTCGGCCCGGGCCTGGGCGGGGCGACCGTCCGAGATTCCCGCCCACCGCGTGCTGGGCGACCGCACGTTCTTCGTCGCCCCGGGTCCGCTCGGGTTGCGTCTCGTCTACATCGAGCCGGTGCTGGCGCAGCCGGGCGGCGGGGAGCCGCCGAGGCGCATCGGGGCGATCGCGGCGGAGCGGGTGCTGTCGCCGGCGCCGGGGGTGGCGGAGACGCCGTCCGACGCGTTCCGTCTGGACGCACCGATTGCCGATGTTGTCGTGCGACCCCACGCCGGAACTCCTGCGCCCGGGCCCGGGCCGCGTGCGTTCGAGCTGCGCTCGCCGCACGGGGAGCGCCTGCTGGACGCGACCGTGTCCGACATCGATCTGCGGGCGGCGCGTACCGACTGGCGGCGGGCGGTCCGCGACCTGAGCCTGGCATTCGTGGTCCTGGTGGTCCTCATCGCCGTGCTTCCCGGGGCAATCCTTGCGCCGCGGCGAGCGACCACCAGGGAGAACCTGCGGCTCGGCGGCCTTGCCGCGGCGGGGCTCGGCAGCGCGGTGCTCCTGCTGCGCGTCGCCAGCGCGCCGGCCCCGACACGGAGCCGTCTGTTCTCGTCGGACGTCTACAGCTCCACCCACTTTCCCGGTCTGCTGCGGTCCCCCGCCGATCTGCTGCTCTTCGGCGCGCTCGCTGTCGCGTTGGCACTGCTGGCAGCGATGTTCCTGGAACGCGTTCGTCTCGCGTCGCGCGGGACTCGGCGGAGGCTGTCCCCCCGCCGGGCGCCGTGGTTCCTGCTGACGCACCTGGTTGGGGGCTCCGTGCTGGCGGCGGCCCTGATCGGACTGCATGCCGTTACCGCCGACACGGTGTCGGCGTCGGCCGTGGATCTCCTGCACACCTCCCTGTCGCCCTGGGATGCCGGGCGCGCGGGACTGCTGGCAGGGCTCCTGCTCGCGGCTGTCGGCTCGGTCTGGGGCGGCGTGGTGATCCTAATGGCGACACGGATCGTCTGGCGGTACGCGCGCCGCGACGCCGTACCGGTGGCTGCCGCCGTTGTCGCGTGGAGCGCGCCGAGTCTGGCGATCGTGGCGGCGGGTGCGCAGCCCGCGTGGCCGTTCACCGCCGCGCTGGGCGGCACGATCGCCGCCGCGCTGAGCGTGCCGACCGTGCGGCCCTGGTTTCGCCATGCATCCCACGCGTCGCGCATGCTGGCCGCCTTCCTGGCCATGGTGCTCCCCGCACTGCTGCTCTACCCCGCGCTCTGGCACCACGCGGAGCGGGCCAAGCGCGCGCTCGTGGAAACGCAATTCGCCCTGCAGGCGGCGCGCTACCCCGAGGAGCTGCAAGCGCATCTGGGCCGTGCGCTCGCCCAGATCGACGCCATCCCCGAGCTGCAGTTCATGACGGTGGCGCCGCTCGAACGACAGGTCGAGCAACCGGATACCGACCGTGCGTTCTCCGTGTGGCGCCGGACCGACCTGGCGCTGTTGCGGTTGACGTCCGCCGTCGAGTTGTACGGGGCGCAAGGCGGTCTGGTCAGCCGTTTCGCCTTGAACTTCCCGGAGTACGAAGGCATTCCGCAGGGCTGGATCTCGGGTACATGCGACTGGGAGATCTTCGGAGAGGCCGCGCCATTCGGGTCCGAGGAACGTCGAGTCCTGCACGGGGACCGCGCGCTCTGCACGCCGGCCCATCCGCATGCGCCTGGCTCTGCTGCACGCGGGTCGGTCGTGGTGCACCTCGCCCTCGACTATCAGGCGCTGCCCTTTATTTCGCCCCGCAACCCGTACGCGGAGCTGCTGCGCGGACGAGCGAGCCCGCTCGCGGACCGGCAGGTGGGCCGCGACGTGGAGCTGGTCATCTACGGCTGGGGACTCCAGCCCATCTTCACGTCGGGTCCGAGCGCCTGGCTGCTCGACGAGGACCTGTTCGCACGTGTCTACGCTTCCCGCGAGCCGTTGTGGACCACGCGAGCCAAGAGCGGGCGGGACTACGAGGTGTACGTCACCAACAACCGCGCCGGGATCTACGCGCTGGGGTATCCGGCCTTCGGGCTGTTCGCCCATCTGGTGCGTCTGGTCGAGATCGTGGCGTTCGTCGGTGTCGTGTGTCTCGTGTTCTTCCTGATCGTGGTGGGCGCGGCGCCGTGGGCCGCCGCGCGGCAACGCTTCGGCCGCGCCCTCCTGCGCGAGGTGCGCACCAGTTTCTATCGTCGTCTGCTCCTCGCGTTCGTCGCCGCCACGGTGATCCCGGTGCTCGCGCTGGCCGTCGTGATTCGGACCTACTACACGGCGCAGCTGCGAGCCGACGTCGAATCCGGCGCGGCCCGCACGGCGGCCATCGCTCAGCGGGTGATCGAGGAATCGTCGAGACTGCAGCAGACGGGTGAAGCGGGGGCGTCCGTCATCAACGACGACCTGCTCGTCTTCATCAGCCAGATCATCGACCAGGACGTCAACATCTTCGAAGGCTCGCAACTGCTGGCGACCAGCGAGCGCGACCTGTTTGCGTCCGGGTTGCTGCCGACGCGCACGCCGGACGGCGTATACGACGCGATCGCCCTCGATCGCATGCCAAGCTACGTGGCGGAGGACGCAATCGGGTCGCTTAGCTACCTGGTGGCCGCCACACCGATTCGCGCCGGCGGGCGCGACGCGATTCTGACCGTGCCGCTAGCGTCCCGGCAGCAGGAGATCGAGGATCAGATCGCCGACCTCGACCGCGGCATCCTGCTCGGCGTCGCGCTGTTCATCGTGCTCGGAGCGGGCAGCGGATTCTACCTGGCGGAACGGATTGCCGATCCCGTCAAGCGCTTGACACGCGCCACCCGCCAGCTCGCGCGCGGGAACTTCGACGCGCAGGTGGCGGTCCGATCGGCCGACGAGCTGCAACGGCTCGTCGCCGCGTTCAACCGGATGGCGATCGATCTCAAGGATCAGCAACGTCGGCTGGAGCGTACGCACCGGCTCGAGGCGTGGGCCGAAATGGCCCGGCAGGTGGCGCACGAGATCAAGAATCCGCTCACCCCCGTCCAGCTCTCGGCCGAGCATCTGCTGCGCGTGAACCGGGACCGCGGCGAGCCGCTGAGCCCGGTGCTCGAGAACTGCGTCGACTCGATCTTGGCCCAGGTTCGCATTCTGCGGCGGATCTCCTCGGAGTTCTTGAGCTATGCCTCGTCACCCGCCGTCAACCGCGAGCCGACGGACCTCGCTGTGCTGGTGCATGGCGTGCTGACGCCGTACCTGGTCGGCGTCGAGGACCGGATCGCCGTCACCGCCGACATCCCGGCAGGATGCCCGGCGGTGCTGGTCGACCGGACCCTGGTTGAACGGGCACTGACCAACGTCATCGACAACGCTCTGCATGCCATGCCGAGCCGGGGCTCGCTCGAGATTCGCGCCGGCGTGTCCGCGGCGACCCTGCTGCTGGCCGTGACCGATACGGGAGCCGGCGTCGATCCCGCGACGCTGCGGCGCATCTTCGAGCCCTACTTTTCCACCAAGGCAACCGGGACCGGGCTCGGCATGGCCATTGCCAAGCGGAACATCGAGTTGAGTGGCGGCACGATCCGTGTCGAGAGCCGGAGGGGGCATGGCACCACGGTCACGATGACGCTGCCGATCGAGGCGTCGTCAGGAGGCTGAGCGGTCTTGCACGGAGGGCAGCGGAATCGCCTCGGTCTCCCCGCCGGGCGGTCGCACGCGCGCGGAGGAGATGACCACGCCAATCAATCCCGACGCCAGATAGGTGTACGCCATCAGCAGGAGCACGATCTGCGGGTGGATCGCGATCACGGCGATGATGCCCGCCATCACGAGGAGCGTGAGATACGAGTGTCGTCGCCCGGGGGTCAGCGCGTTGAAGCTGCGATATCTGATCCGACTCACCATCAGCGCCGCGGGCACCAGCACGACCGGTAGTGCGATTACCGCCGCACGAATCCCCTCCAGGCCGCCCGGATTGGCGAACACGGTGGCCGCCAGCACGCTGGCCGCGGCCGGGCTCGGCATCCCGATGAAGTACCGCCTGTCGCCGCCCTTGCCGTGGATGTTGAAGCGCGCCAGCCGCATGGCGGCGGCCGTGACGAACAGGAAGCCTACGGCCCAGCCCAGCCGCCCGAGCGAGTCGAGGCCCCAGGTGAACACCAGGATCGCCGGCGCCACGCCGAACGAGATCACGTCGGCGAGCGAGTCGAACTCGACACCGAACTCGCTCGTGGCGCCCGTCATCCGGGCGACCCGGCCGTCGAGGGTGTCGAGGATCATGGCAAAGGCCACGAACGGGGCGGCGGTCGCGTAGTCGCCGCGCATGGCGTAGACGATGCAGGCCCAGCCGCAGAACATGTTCCCGACTGTCAGCATGCCCGGCAGCAGGTACACACCGCGCTGGAAGCGGCGTTCCGGTCTCGGCGGGCCGAAGACGGACAGTACTCTGGGCACGCGCAACCTCGCTGCTACTCCGGAGCCGTCGTTTCTTCCAGGACGGCCAGGACGGTCTCCCCGCCCCGCACGGCATCACCCGTCCGCACGCGCAGGCGCACCCCGTCCGGGACGAACACGTCCATCCGCGATCCGAACTTCATGATACCGAAACGCTGACCCGTAGCCACGGACATGCCGGCGGAAAGCCGGCAAACGATCCGCCGCGCCAGCACGCCGACCACTTGGCGGCAGACTACCGTCTGGGCGCCGTGCTCGATCCAGATCTCGCACCGCTCGTTCTCGGTGAGAACGGCGGAGCAAAAATAGACCACAGCGCGGCGGTGTGAAGCTGCCTGCGGGCGGCGGAAAACCAGACCGCTCGAGTGGTCCACCGAGCATGCCGACGGTGTTCTGTGGAACACAGGAGGGATGTATCGAGTGGAGTTCTATGCGGCGGTGCGGCGCAGCGTCTATGTGGAGGGATTGAGCGAGCGGGCGGCGGCCCGGCGCTTCGGGCTGGCCCGGGAGACGGTGCGCAAGATGCTGCGCTACCGCCTGCCGCCCGGGTATCGTCGGGCGAAACCGATCCGGTGTCCGAAACTGGACGCCTTCACCGGGGTCATCGATCAAATTCTCACCGACGATCAGCAGCGCCCGAAGAAACAACGGCACACGGCCAAGCGCATCTGGGAGCGCTTATGCGTCGAGCACGCCTTCACGGGCGGCCACACGATTGTCAAAGACTACGTGCGCAGGCAGAAGCTGGGCGGGCAAGAGATGTTCGTGCCGCTCGCGCATCCGCCGGGCGACGCCCAGGCCGACTTCGGCGAAGCCCTGGTGGTCATCGACGGCGTCGAATGCAAGGCGCACTACTTGGTCGTGGATCTGCCGCACAGCGACGACGCGTTCGTGCAGGCGTTTCCGGCCGAGACGACGGAGGCGTTTTGCGAAGGACACAACGCCGCGTTCCGCTACTTCGGCGGCGTGCCGCGTGGCATCGTCTACGACAACACCACGCTGGCGGTGGCGAAGATTCTCGGGGACGGCACGCGGCAGCGAACGCAGAGCTTCAGCGAGCTCCACTCGCACTACTTGTTCGACGATCGCTTCGGACGGCCGGGGAAGGGCAACGACAAAGGCAAGGTGGAAGGGCTGGTCGGCTACGCCCGCCGAAACTTCTTCGTGCCGGTCCCGCGCGTCGCGAGTTGGGACGCGTTGAACGCTGACTTGGCGCGCCAGTGCCGCGCGCGGCGCGGGCAGCGGTTACGGCGGCACACCGAGACGATCGGGGAGCGCTTCGCGCGCGACCGCGCCGCGTTGTTGCCGTTGCCGCCGGTCCCGTATGAAGCCTGCGACACGCGCCCGACGCGGGTCACGTCGTTGTCGCTGGTGCGCTACCGCCGCAACGACTACTCGGCGCCAACCGCCTACGGCCACCGCGACGTGGTGGTGAAGGGCTACGTGGACGTCGTCGTGATCGTCTGCGGGAGTGAGGAGATCGCCCGTCATCGTCGCAGCTACGGGCGTGAGGAGTTGATCTTCGATCCGCTGCACTACTTGGCCTTGTTGGAGCGCAAGACGGGCGCGCTCGATCAAGCGGCGCCGCTGACCGGGTGGGCGCTGCCAGACGAGTTTCTCCGGCTGCGGCGGCTCTTGGAGACCCGGCTGGGCAAAGCCGGGACCCGCGAGTATGTGCAGGTCTTGCGGCTCCTCGAGGACTTTCGGCTGGCCCACGTCCGCGGCGCTATCGAGGACGCCCTGCGACTGGGCGCGATCGGGTTCGACGCCGTCAAGCATCTCGTTCTGTGCCGCCTCGACCACCGGCCGCCCCGCCTCGACCTGGCGCAGTATCCGCATCTCCCGGCCCCGCGGGTGACGACGACCATGGCGGCCGACTACTTGATGCTGCTGGGGGCAGGGGCCGAGTGATGGCCAAGTCGACCCTGCTGCTCGACGCCCATCTCAAGGCCCTCCGCTTGCCGACCTTCCTGCGCGAGTACGACAAGGTGGCGCGGCACTGCGCGCAGGAAGGGCTGGACTGTCCACGCTACCTGTTCCGCCTCTGCGAGCTGGAGCTGCTCGACCGCGAGCAGCGCGCCATCGAACGCCGCATCAAGGCCGCCAAGTTCCCGGTCGTGAAGAGTCTCGAGACCTTCGCGTTCCGCGCGATCCCGTCGTTGAACAAACGGCTCGTGCTCGAGCTGACCCGCGCGGAGTATCTCGACCGGCGAGAGAACGTCTTGGCGTTGGGCAACTCGGGCACAGGCAAGACGCATCTGGCGCTGGCCTTGGGGTTGGCCGCCTGTCAGAAAAGCTATCGGGTGCGCTTCACCACCGCCGCCGCGCTGGTGAACGAGCTGCTCGAAGCTCGCGATGACAAGCGCCTGCTCCGCTTCCAGAAACAGTTGGCCAAGCAGGATTTGTTGATCGTGGACGAGCTCGGCTACGTGCCGTTGTCGAAGACCGGCGCCGAGCTGCTGTTCGAGATCTTCTCCCAGCGCTACGAGCAAGCGTCGACGCTGGTGACCTCGAATCTGCCCTTCAACGAATGGACCGAGATCTTTGGCTCTGAACGGCTCACCGGCGCGCTGCTCGACCGGCTGACCCATCACGTCCACATCCTCGAGCTGAACGGCGACAGCTATCGCCTCGCACACAGCAAGCACGCTCGCAAAGACGCTGCCGCCCCGGCGTCCTGACCCCTCCCCCTGCAACGCCGCTGGCTGTGCAGCCGGGCCTCCACTGCGTCCGGGCCCGCCCCGGGGGCGTGCCCCCGGACTCCGCTTCAGCCCACCCGCACAGCCACCTTCAAACACGCCACCGGGCGGCCGGATGGTCTAATTTTCCTCCGCCACTCTGGTCTAGTTTTGGTCCGCCCTTGACAGGCGACGCTGCGGCGCATCTTCGAGCCCTGCTTTTCCACCAAGGCAACCGGGACCGGGCTCGGCATGGCCATTGCCAAGCGGAACATCGAGTTGAGTGGCGGCACGATCCGCGTCGAGAGCCGGAGGGGGCATGGCACCACGGTCACGATGACGCTGCCGATCGAGGCGTCGTCAGGAGGCTGAGCGGTCTTGCACGGAGGGCAGCGGAATCGCCTCGGTCTCCCCGCCGGGCGGTCGCACGCGCGCGGAGGAGATGACCACGCCAATCAATCCCGACGCCAGATAGGTGTACGCCATCAGCAGGAGCACGATCTGCGGGTGGATCGCGATCGCGGCGATGATGCCCGCCATCACGAGGAGCGTGAGATACGAGTGTCGTCGCCCGGGGGTCAGCGCGTTGAAGCTGCGATATCTGATCCGACTCACCATCAGCGCCGCGGGCACCAGCACGACCGGTAGTGCGATTACCGCCGCACGAATCCCCTCCAGGCCGCCCGGATTAGCGAACACGGTGGCCGCCAGCACGCTGGCCGCGGCCGGGCTCGGCATCCCGATGAAGTACCGCCTGTCGCCGCCCTTGCCGTGGATGTTGAAGCGCGCCAGCCGCATGGCGGCGGCCGTGACGAACAGGAAGCCTACGGCCCAGCCCAGCCGCCCGAGCGAGTCGAGGCCCCAGGTGAACACCAGGATCGCCGGCGCCACGCCGAACGAGATCACGTCGGCGAGCGAGTCGAACTCGACACCGAACTCGCTCGTGGCGCCCGTCATCCGGGCGACCCGGCCGTCGAGGGTGTCGAGGATCATGGCAAAGGCCACGAACGGGGCGGCGGTCGCGTAGTCGCCGCGCATGGCGTAGACGATGCAGGCCCAGCCGCAGAACATGTTCCCGACTGTCAGCATGCCCGGCAGCAGGTACACACCGCGCTGGAAGCGGCGTTCCGGTCTCGGCGGGCCGAAGACGGACAGCACTCTGGGCACGCGCAACCTCGCTGCTACTCCGGAGCCGTCGTTTCTTCCAGGACGGCCAGGACGGTCTCCCCGCCCCGCACGGCATCACCCGTCCGCACGCGCAGGCGCACCCCGTCCGGGACGAACACGTCCATCCGCGATCCGAACTTCATGATACCGAAACGCTGACCCGTAGCCACGGACATGCCGGCGGAAAGCCGGCAAACGATCCGCCGCGCCAGCACGCCGACCACTTGGCGGCAGACTACCGTCTGGGCGCCGTGCTCGATCCAGATCTCGCACCGCTCGTTCTCGGCCGCGGCCTCGCGGCGGTAGGCTGGCAGGAAGCGGCCGGCGGAGCGGTCCACGCGGGTGACCGTGCCGCCGACGGGAACACGGTTCACGTGGACGTCGAGGGGCGACAGGAATACGCTAACCTGCTGCCACGCGCCGCTCGGCGCCACACCGGCCTCGGCCGCGCCGGCGAAGACGACCCTGCCGTCGGCCGGCGACACGACGGTGCCGGGAACCGCGGGCACGCGCCGCTCGGGGTCTCGGAAGAAGAACCCGAAGAAACCGGCCGCCACAGCCGCCACGGTCGCCCAGGGAACCAGTCCGAACGCCATGCAGGCCGCGCCGCAGAGCAGCGCTCCTGCGATGAACGGGATACCTGCCTGGTCGATTCTCATGCTGTCTCGGCGGCCGTGTACGTCACGGCGGCATCCTGCCGCTGGTCAGGACGCCGCGGCGAGTGGGGTGCGAGCGGTCAACTGCGCACGGGAGGCGGCAGCGCCGTCACGCCGGGCGGGTCCCCGCGTTGGCGCAGGATCTCCTCCATCCGATCCTTGACCTGCAACTTGCGCTTCTTGAGGGTGGCCTTCTCCAATTCCTCCGGTCCGGTCCGGTACAGCTGGCGTGAGAGCTCGTCGACTCGTGCCTCGAGATCGCGATGCTGTGCTGTAAGTCGACGGAACTCCTCATCCGTCTGCAGGAGATTCTCCCGCAGTTGCTGCGAGCCTGTCATTCCACCTCCTTGGTACCGGAATGCGTCGGGAGCACGTTCGGCAGGCAGGATCAACACCACCCTTGGGCCACCGGCGACCGTATCACAGGGCCCACGGGGTTTCAAGCGCACGTGCCGCCGAGCCCCTGCCGTCGTTCGCGCGCCAGCACCGCGTCGGGACGGCGCACGTAGACGGGACGAACCGCATGGGGGGGCTTGGCGTTACGCCCTGTTGCCGCCGCGGCGATTCGCGCCGCAATCGGCGCCAGCGGCGGAACGAGCAGCGTCAGCAGGCCGGCGCAGTTCAGCTCCCGTCGGAGCCGTTCCCGGACGGGCGCCACCGCGTCGCCGATCACGGCCACCCGGCGGCCGTCGCCGCCCAGCCGCTCGCGCCAGTGCCGCAACACCACGTCCGGGGGGGCAGCGACCGGCCCGACGACCTCCGTCAGCGCGGCACCGCCGTCGCCGGCCGCGCCCGCCGTAGCGGCCTGCGAAACGTCGTAGAGGGCCGCGAAGACCTCGCCGCGATGGGCGTTCATCCAGGCGCCGACCAGTTCCGTGTTCTCGCCGCCAGCAGGCGCCCACAGAGCCGCGCAAGCCAGGGCCTCGAGCGTGGGCACGGCCACCACCCGGCGCCGATTGACGAGCGCCAGAGCCTGGATGGTGGCGAGGCCTACGCGCAAGCCGGTGAACGACCCGGGTCCCGAGCACACGGCATACAGATCGATGTCGGCCGGAGTCAGCGCATGCGCTGCGAGCAGCGCCGTGATGTCGCCGGGGAGGCGCTCGCCGTGCGTGCGATCGGCATCTCCGATCCGGCATTCCGTCACCTCGCCGCCGGCGGCGAGCGCGACGCTGCCGGTCGGCGTGGACGTATCGAGCGCCAGAATTTGCATTGCTCGGAAGGATAGCGGAATCTTCGCGGCGAACCGGTCCGGGCACGGGCTGTTATACTCGCCGCCCATACTCCTGATGTCGTCCCCCACCGAGGCGAGCCATGCCTCGCACGTCACGCCGGCGATGAGGCAGTATCTGGATGTCAAGCGCCAGCACCCGGACGCGCTCATCTTCTTCAGGATGGGTGACTTCTACGAGATGTTCTACGAGGACGCGCTGGCGGCCGCGCGCGTGCTCGAGCTGACGCTGACCTCGCGCTCCCGGGACAGCGGCGGGAGCCCGATTCCAATGTGCGGCGTACCCCACCACGCCGCGGACGGGTACGTTACGCGCCTGGTCAAGCGCGGGTTCCGCGTTGCGATCTGCGAGCAGGTGGAAGCGGCTGCAGCGGCGAAGAAGTCCAAGCAGCCGCTGCGCCGCGAGGTGGTCCGGATCGTCTCGCCCGGCACGCTGACCGATGCCGGCTACCTGGAAGCGAAGGAGCCGGCCTTCCTCATCGCGCTCGTCCCCGGGACCGACTCGTCCCCCACCCCCGCACACGGGTCCGCGGGCGGGCTCTACGGCGCCGCGTTGATCGACCTGTCGACGGGCGAGTTCAGCGCCGCGGAGTACGCCGGCGAGAGCGGCCGGCAGGCGCTCGCCGACGAGTTGTCGGTTCTCCGACCGCGGGAGATCATCGTGGCCCGCGACTCGAAGCTGTCCGAGATCCTGCCGGAGCTCGACGCCCGGCACCTGCCGGTCACGACGCTCGAGCCCTGGACGTTCGGATTCGACCACGCCCAGCAGACGCTCCGCGACCAGTTGCAAACCACCCTCGAAGGCTCCGACCTGGCCGATCACCCTGCGGCCGCGCGGGCTGCCGGCGCGCTCGTGCAGTATCTTCGGGACACCCAGAAGGTCGATTTGGTGCATGTCCGGCGCATCGTCTTCCGGTCGCAGGCGGAGCACGTGCTGGTGGACGCGACCACCTGCCGGCACCTCGAGATCCTCGAGTCGGCGGACGGCGGCCGCACCGGTTCGCTGCTGGGCGAGATAGACCGCACGGTGACGCCGATGGGAGGGCGGCTGCTGCGCGCGTGGCTGCAGCGGCCGGCGCACGCGCTCGAGCCGATCCAGGACCGGCTCGATGCAGTCGAGGAGATGGCCTTCGGCGGCACCGAGCGGTCGAAGC
This sequence comes from Vicinamibacterales bacterium, assembly GCA_965217045.1. Classification (GTDB taxonomy): domain Bacteria; phylum Acidobacteriota; class Vicinamibacteria; order Vicinamibacterales; family UBA8438; genus JAAXGX01. The sequence goes on from OZ244229.1 coordinate 1,144,847, forward strand.
TGCGCGACACGCTCAAGGCGGTGCACGATCTCGAACGGCTGGTCGCGCGCGTTGCGCTCCGCACCGCTGGGCCTCGGGACCTCGTCGCGTTGCGGCAGTCCGTAGCGGTCATTCCACGGGTCCGTGGCCTGCTGGGCGATTGCCGCGCGCCGCTGACGCGGAGTCTGGTCGCGCAACTCGATGACGTCGCCGACGTTCGCGACGCCATCGAGGCGACGCTCGTGGACGATCCGCCGGTCGCGGCCCACGACGGGGGATGCATCCGCGACGGCGTCGACCCTGCGCTCGACGAGCTGCGCTCCATCAGCCGGGACGCCAAGCGGCACATCGCCGCGCTCGAGAATGCGGAGCGCGAGCGCACCGGCATCGCCTCGCTCAAGGTCCGCTTCAACCGCGTGTTCGGCTACTACATCGAGGTCTCCAAGTCGAACCTGCACGCGGTGCCCGACGACTACTACCGGAAGCAGACGGTCGCCACCGGCGAGCGGTACGTCACCCCGGCATTGAAGGAGCACGAGGAGAAGGCCCTCGGGGCGGACGAGCGCCAGCTCGACAGGGAGCAGGAGCTGTTCGAAGCGCTGCGGCAGCAGGTCGCCACCGAGGCGACCAGAATCCAGGAATCGGCGCGGGCCATCGCCTTCCTCGACGTCGTCGCCGCGCTGGCCGAGTCGGCGGTCGTTCTGAACTACACGAAGCCGCAGGTCCATGCCGGCGCCGAGCTCGACATCGTCGAGGGACGGCACCCCGTCGTCGAGCGCCACTGCGCGGACGCCTTCGTCCCGAACGATCTGCGGCTCGACGACGGCGCCCAGCAGCTGATCATCGTCACCGGCCCCAACATGGGCGGGAAGTCCACGTTCTTGCGGCAGGCGGCGCTGATCACCCTGCTCGCCCACATCGGCTCGTTCGTACCGGCGAAGAGCGCAAAGGTGCCGCTCGTCGACCGCGTCTTCGCACGGGTCGGCGCCGCCGACAACATTACGCGCGGGCAGTCGACCTTCATGCTCGAGATGGAGGAAACCGCAAAGATTCTCCGCACGGCCACCTCTCGCAGCCTCGTGCTGCTCGACGAGATTGGCCGCGGCACGGCGACCTTCGACGGTCTGAGCCTGGCCTGGGCCGTTGCCGAGCATCTGTCGACGAGCGTGCACGCGCGCCCGAAGACGCTCTTCGCCACCCACTACCATGAGCTGACCGATCTCGCGGACGCCGTTCCCGGGGTCGCCAACTATCATGTGGTCGCCCGGGAGTGGCAGGACGACATCATCTTCCTCCGGCGCGTGGAGCCGGGGCGATCCGACCGGAGCTACGGCATCCAGGTAGCGCGGCTGGCCGGCCTGCCGGCCGAAACCGTGCAGCGCGCGCGGGAGATCCTGACCGGGCTGGAGAGCGACGAGCTGTCTCGCGGCGGGCGGCCTTCGTTCGGCGGGCAGACGGCCGCGCAGGAACTGCAGCTCGGCCTGTTCCACTCGCCGCCGCCCGGCCACGCGCGGATCACGGAGCGCCTGCGCGCCGCCAACCTCGACGAGCTGACGCCGCTGGCCGCGCTGACGCTGCTTTCGGAGCTCAAGGAAGAGCTCGAGGCGCCGGACTGACAGGGCGCCGGTGATGTCGAAGAAGTCGAGATACCTGCAGACTCCGGTCGAACCGTTCCGCGTCGAGCCCGGCCTTCCAGCGGAAGAGATTCTGCGGCGGATGGAACGAATCTCGTTCCAGGGCCGCAACCTTGGCGCGGCTCACCAGGTCTGGCGGAAGATGCTGGCCGACGACGTCATCATCTTTCTGGGGGTGGCGGGTGCGCTCAGCGCTGGCGGTCTGCGGCTCGTGCTGGCGCACCTGATCGCGGAGCGCTACGTCGACTGTGTCGTCTCGACGGGCGCCAATCTCTACCACGATCTCCACGAGACGCGCGGCCGGCGGCACTTCCTCGGATCGCCGCAGGCCGACGACCGGGCGCTGCAGGCCGCACACATCGATCGCGTGTACGACACCCTGGTCGACGAGGACGAGCTCATCGACAACGACAACTGGATCGCGGACTTCGCCGCCACGCTCGAGCCCCGCCCCTACACGAGCCGGCAGCTGCTGCACCTGCTGGGTGGGCATTTGTGGCGGGAGACGGGGGGCGACGGGATTCTGACGGCGGCCTATCGCGCCAGCGTGCCGGTGTTCTGCCCGGCCATTGCGGATTCGTCAATCGGAATGGGGCTCTCCCAGGCACGCCAGCGCGCGCCCGACCGAGGCGGCGTCGACGTCATCGGCGACATCGCCGAGTCGGCCAGCCTCATCATCCGGCGCCCGCGCACGGCGTCGATTGTCCTTGGCGGCGGCACGCCGAAGAATTTCATCAACCAGGCCAGCGTACAGGCCGGTTTCTTCGGCGCCGAGTGCGCCGGCCACCGGTACGCGTTGCAGATCGTGACCGATGTGCCGCAATTCGGCGGCGCGTCCGGATCGACGCTCGGCGAGGCGCAGAGCTGGGGCAAGGTTGCGGCCGACGCGGACTATGTCACTGTCCACGCCGACGCCACGCTCGCGCTTCCGTTTCTGGCGACGGCGCTCGTGGCCAGCGCGCGTGACCTGGTCGGCACCCGCCGCCGGGCGTGCTTCAGGCTCGACGGCGCGGCACTGGTCGTCGACGGGACGGTGCTCCCCGTCGGCCGCTACGCCACCCCCGCAAGCGCGGACGATGGCCAGGAGTCGCCGCCGTAGAACGACACGGGCGACGATTTCCGGGCTAGGAGTCTGCGCCGCAGAAAACGGTGCGACAATCGCAGGCGAGATCGGACGCCGGAAGGACTTGATGTCGACGACTTTTCGCCGCTACGCACCGGACCAATCGCTGCTGTTGCCGCCCGACGTGCGGGCGTGGTTGCCGGAGGGCCATTTGGCGCACCACGTCAGCGATCTGGTGGACGGCCTGGACCTGACGGCGTTCTACGCCGCGTATGCGGGGGATGGTCGGCGCAACGCGCCGTATGAGCCGCGGATGATGGTGAAGGTGCTGCTCTACGCCTACGCGACGGGGGTGTTTTCGTCGCGGGGGATTGCAAGGAGGCTGGAGGAGGACGTGGCGTTCCGGGTGCTGGCGGCCGGCAACTTTCCGCAGCACCGGACGGTTTGCGAGTTTCGGCGTCGGCACCTGGAGGACTTCAAGGCGCTGTTTGTGGAGGTGGTGCGTCTGGCGCGGGAATTGGGGTTGGCGAGCTTCGGCAAGCTGTCGATCGACGGCACGAAGGTTCGTGCGAACGCGAGCAAGCACAAGGCGATGAGCTACGGTCGGATGCAGGAGGAAGAGCGGCGCTTGGCCGGTGAGATTGACGCGCTGGTGCGGGCGGCACGGGACGCCGACGCGGCTGAGGATGAGCGCTTCGGGCCGGACGCACGCGGCGACGAGCTGCCGTCGGAGTTGCGCCGCCGGGAGGATCGCCTGGCGGCGATCCGGGCGGCGAAGGAGCGGCTGGAGGCGGCACGGTGGGCGGCGGACGACGCGGGCGGGCGGCAGCCGGGCCAGGATCGGAACCTGAAGGGCGGACGGCCGTACAAGCGGGGGTATGGCGAGCCGGACGAGAAGGCACAGAGCAACTTCACGGACCCGGAGAGCGGGATCATGAAGACGAGCAACGACGGGTTCCAGCAGTGCTACAACGCGCAGGTAGCGGTGGATGGTGAGCACCAGTTGGTAGTGGCGACGGAGGTGACGGCGAACGCGAGCGACCAGGGTGGGCTGCCGCTGCTGCTCGACGAGGTGGCGGAGACGGTCGGCGAGCAGCCGGACACGGTGCTGGCGGACGCTGGCTACAGTAACGAGCGGGACTTGGTGAACCTGGAGACGCGGGGCGTCGATGGGTACGTGTCACTGGGACGGGAGGGCAAGACGGCGCGGCCCCGCGACCCGGGGCAGTACCCCGCGACGAATCGCATGGCCGAGAAGCTGTCGAAGCCGGCGGGTCGTGCGGCATACGCCGAACGCAAGTGGCTGTCGGAGGCTCCGCACGGCTGGATCAAACACGTGCTGGGATTCCGGCGCTTCAGCCTGCGGGGGCTGGCGAAGGTGCGCGGCGAGTGGGACTTGGTGTGCCTGGCGTTGAACGCCAAGCGCCTGCACGCCCTGATCGCGGCGTGACACGCGGCAACGAGGCTCGCGATGGCGACCGATCGGCGCGCATCACGGTCTCTGGCGGACCAAGGGGCCCGTCAACGCCGGATCTCGCCATCTGCCGAGGAACTACCTCGTCGGGCGACCGCCGAAGCTGCTCCGACACGATAAGTCAGAGCATGGGCCGACGACCCACTTCACGCCGCAGCATCTCCTGCGGCGCAGACTCCTAGCGGCTTGCGGGCCCCGGATGGCGGTCACTCGACGATGAACGTGACGTCCTTTTGTGCCGTCAACCCGCCATCGTGGGCCATGCACCGCAGCACGAACGTCCCCGGTTCGCTGAAGGTCGTGTTCACCACCCACTTGCCGTCGGGCGGCGGCGGCGGCGTCTCCCAGCCCGGGCCCCAGGGCGAATTCGAGTTAGGCCGCGTGTCTTCCCACACCTTGATCTGCGGCGGATCGAAGGCGACGTTGCCCGGGCCGCGGTACACGAACCAGGAGAGCCGCAGACCGGTGGCGGTGCTGGGCACGATGCTGCCCGGCCGCGACGGATCGTACGGCCGCATGGGCCGCGCCTTGGGCAGCCCGTCGTCGCTGGCGAACGCCGTCAAGCTTACGGGCTCGGCCACCCGCACAGTGCGCGTCGCGGCGCCCTCCACGTCGACCACCGGCGCCTGGTTCGTGGGTAGATTGTCCGCCGTGGTGAGGCCGTTGTTGCGCTGGACCACGTAGTTGTCGATGAAGTAGTCCGGGTTCAGCGTGCCGTACGCCCGGTACGTCTTGCCGTTCGGGCTCGTGACGGCCCACACCACCTCGTTGTCGCCGAAGTCTGCCGGGACGCGAACCCGGAACAGGAACCGGTTGCGCCGCGGCAGGAAGTACGTCGGCTGCCCCCGGTCCGGTCCCCCCGGCTCGATGTGGTTGTCCGGACCGATCGGGATATGGAGCTCCTCCTCCCAGTTCCGGTTCATCGTTCCGAAGACCAGGCTGTACGATCCGTCGCCGTTCCGCTCCCAGCCCTCGTACGCCGGCACGATCTCCTGCCCGGCGGCGCGGTAGCGCTGGCCCGCGCTGTCCGACGCGAACGCGCCGACCGCCAGCGCGGCGATGACGATGGCCGCCGGTCTCACTGCTGCTGCCCCGCTGCCTGCTCCGTCAGCCCGTCGACGTTTCCGCACAGGGGACAGCCGATGGCGGTTGCGCCCGGCGCCAGGCCCAGCGCGGCGCGCCGCCCGGCCATCTCCGTCTGGAACTGCTCGTCGGTCAGGTAGACGCCCCGCATGAGGTTGATGAACATCTGGTCCACGGACCGGTTGCCGCCGCCGGACCAGTTCCGGGGATCGGACACGTTCGGATTCGAGGGCGAGTTGTTGAAATAGCCGGTGAGCCGCAGGATGGTGCCCTTCGGCAGCAGCGGGGTGGCGTCGTCGGCGTAGGTGTACACGCGCACCCAGCTGTGATCGTACCCCGAGCAGTTGAGCGTCTGGACCGTGATGCCGACGATGGCGTCCAGGCACATCCGCACGCCGGGGGCATGCATGTGCGGCTCGTAGATGCTGATCTTCGCGTTCTCAGGCAGCGTGAAGTACGCCTCCATCTGCTGGTCGGAATCCATCGGCTCGATGTCGAGGTCGACGCCGTTGCCGAACGCCATGCTCCGCGTCTGCAGCGTGGGCGCGTAGCCCCGCGGATGGAACTTGAAGCCGACGTCGAGGTGGGCCAGGGTGTGCGCGCCGTTCGAATGCAGGTGCACGTTGTCGAAGGCGAGCGTCGAGCCGGCCTTCATCAGCTTGCCGGCCTGGGGGTCGAAGAAGTCGGCATTCCGGCCGACCTCGTGCACCGGCCAGCCGCCCAGGCGTGGACCGTCGTCGACCTCGGCGTCGGGCACGAGCACGCCCATCACCGCGTGGTGCACCACGAACAGTCCTCCGACCGTGTTGCGGCGCGGCCCCTCGCGCGACTCGGTCACTTCCTTGTACTCGAGCGCGGCGACGTAGCGATCCTCGGTCAAACCGGTCGGCACGTGCCCGATAGCACCCCACCAGTCGGGCGACTCGCCCGGCACTTCCACGGTCGCGGAGGTGACGATCAGATCGGGCTCGCCGATCTCCCATTCGTTGGCGCCCAGGAACTCGGCGGGCGGCGGCAGGTCGGCCGGGTCGCCCTCCGGCGCGCCGTTGTCGACCCACTTCGCAATCAGGCGGATCTCCGCGTCCGACAGCGAGGGATCGTCCTTGAACGACTGGATGCCGATGTCCTTCTCGATGAACCAGGGCGGCATCACGCCCGGCTTGTCGCGCAGCCCGGTGCGGTTCTTAATTGCTCGGGCCCAGGGGCGCACCTCGCCATAGTGGATCAAGGACATCGGCGCCAGCGCGTCCGGACGGTGGCACTTCTGGCAGCTCCGCTGGAGGATCGGTGCGATGTCCCTGCTGAACGTCACCTCGTCCCCGGCCGCGGGCTGCGCGGCGGCCAGCGGCGGCAAGGCGACGAGGGCCGCGCCGGCCACGGTGAAAACCACAAGTCCTGCAAGCGGCGTCCAGCGCCGGTTCCGAATCATCGTCATCTTGCCTCCTCGAGAACCCGAACCTGTTCAGTCTACCCGTCCGGCACGCGCATTTCCATGCCGAAGCGCGTGACGCCCGTTGCCGACGGTGTCCGCTGCGCAAATGGCCGGGTTGGTGTTGCACGGAAGCTCGCGCTGCGCGATCATGAGCCCAGCATGTCCGCCGGCACTGCGGCGGAGGAGGTGTCAAGTGAGCGGTCGATATCTTGCAGCGTTGTTCGCGGCGGCGGCGGTCGTAGCGCTCGCACCGGTGGCAGCCGCCGGTCAAACACCAACCGCAGCGGAGAGCGGGACGGCTGCGCGGACGCCGTGGGGCGACCCGGACCTGCAGGGAACGTGGACCAACACCACCAGAACGCCCCTGGAGCGGCCCGAGCACCTCGGGGTGACGGAGGTCTATACGCAGGAGCAGGTGGCCGAGCTGGAGGAGCAGGCCACTCGCAACGTCGATCGGTCTCCCCCGCCGGGCGAGACCGGCGCCTACAACAGCTTCTGGATGGAGAACGGGCAGCGGTCGCGGCGCACGTCGCTGGTCGTGGATCCGCCGGATGGGCGCGTCCCCTATACGCCGGTGGAGCGGGAGCGGGCGGACGCGTTCGCGGCGGCAATCAACGCCGACGGGGCCGCGGACACCTGGACGGACCGCAACCTGTACGAACGGTGCATCACGCGCGGCCTGCCCGGAGCAATGATGCCGGGCTTCTACAACCACAACTACCAGATCCTGCAGGCTCCCGGTTACGTCGTGATCTACGTGGAGATGATCCACGATGCCCGCATCATTCCCCTGGACGGCCGCGCGCATGTCCCGGCCTCGGTCAGGCAGTGGCTCGGCAGCTCGCGGGGGCGCTGGGAGGGTGACACGCTCGTCGTCGAGACCTCGAACTTCACCGACGCGGTGCGCGACAGGGGCCTGACGGTCTTCGGCGGCGGTCGCGACGGACACCTCGTCGAGCGCTTCACCCGCGTCGACGCGGACACGATCGACTACGAGTTCACGTTCGACGACTCGACGGTGTTCGCGAGGCCCTGGACCGCTGCGATTCCCATGACCCGCATGGAGGGTCCGCTGTTCGAGTACGCCTGCCACGAGGGGAACTACGGGCTCGAAAACATACTGGCCGGAGCGCGCGCCGAGGAGCAGGCGGCCGCGGCGGCCGGCGGCGCGAGGTGAGCCGAGGCGGCCGAGACGTGCAAGCCGGGGCGCCACGGAAGTGGCGCCTCATTCACCCCTTGTCGGGACCGGCGGGCTCCTGCTGCGTCACGCAGTGCAGCGTGCCGAGGCCCAGGACGAGATCCAGCGCGTGGACGCCGACCACCTCCCGCCCCGGGAACAAGGGCGCCAGACGGTCGAGGGCAATCCGGTCGCGCGCGTCGTTGAACGTCGGTACGAGCACTCGCCGGTTGCCGATGTAGAAGTTCGCGTAGCTGGCGGGCAGCCGTTCCCCCCCGAAGCAAACGGGGCTCGGCATCGGAATCTCGACGACGCGCAACGGGCTGCCGTCGAGGTTCGTCATCCGTTTCAGCCGGGCGAGGTTGTCCGCCAGTCGCGGATGGTTCTCGTCGGCCGGATCCGGCTCCGTTGCCGCGACGACCACGCCGTCCGCGACGAACCTCGCGACCCCGTCGATGTGCCCGTGGGTGTCGTCCCCGACGATGCCCTGCCCGAGCCACAGCACGCGGCGCACGTTCAGATAGTCGCACAGCACCTGCTCGATGTCGTCCCGGCCGAGATGCGGATTGCGCGCCTGGACCGCTCCGAGCAGGCACTCCTCGGTCGTCAGCAGCAACCCGCGCCCGTCGACGTCGATGCTGCCGCCCTCGAGCACAACGGGGCGGGCGACAGACCCGGCGGTGTGCGTCACATCGAAGCGCTCCAGGTCGAGCCGCCGGGCGATTCGGCGGGGCACGAGATTGTCGCGTTGCCAGGCACGGTAGCGAGCCCACCCGTTGAAGCGCCAGTCGGAGACCGCGACCTGACTGCGCCGCGCGCGTACTTCCCGCACGAGAAACAGCGGACCGGAGTCGCGAATCCAGGAGCGGTTCGTCGCGATCCGGTAGCGTTCGACCCGGTCTGGGTCGACACCCGCCTGCCGGAGCCGGGAGCAGGCCCGGCGCTCGACGGTGCGATCCTGAAACAGGATCGATACGGCTTCGCCGTCGAGCAGCAGGCGCACGATCTCGACGTAGCACCAGTCCACCGCCGGCATCTTCACGTCCCAGTCGTCCCGGTTGTGGGGCCAGACGAGCCAAGTCGCGCGGTGGCGCTCCCATTCCGCAGGCATGCGAAAGCCTGCCGCCGCAGACGACCCGCGGCTCGGTTGCAGCGGCTTCCGGCCCGCGTCAGAGGTCTTCACCCGTGGTCCGGATCCGGACGTCCGGCCGCCTCGTCCAGGAAGCGGCGGCTGATGGGCGCATAGGTATCGATCCGTCGGTCGCGCAGGAACGGCCAGCCGCGCCGCTGATCCTCCAGGACTGTGCGGCTGCACTCGGCCACCAGCACCTCGTTCTCCGCCCCGGCGGCCTCTGCCACCACCTGGCCGCGGGGGTCGCACACGAACGACCGTCCCCAGAAGTCGAGCCCGCCTCGGGAATCGCCTTCGTACCCCACGCGGTTGACCGCCGCCACGTAGACGCCGTTGGCTATCGCATGGCTCCGTTGCATCGTGCGCCAGGCATCGTGCTGCGCCGGCCCCTGGCTGGACCGCTCCGCGGGCACCCAACCGATGGCGCTCGGATAGAAGATGATCTCGGCCCCCTGCAGGGCAGTCAGGCGGGCAGCCTCCGGATACCACTGGTCCCAGCAGATCAGCACCCCGATCCGCGCGGCGCGGGTGTCGAACACGCGATAGCCCAGGTCGCCGGGGGCGAAGTAGAACTTCTCGAAGTACTGGGGATCGTCGGGGACGTGCAGCTTGCGGTAGAGTCCGAGCAGTTCACCCGTCGCGTCGATGACCACCGCCGTGTTGTGGTAGAGCCCGGCTGCCCGCCGTTCGAATACCGGCACCACGATCGCGACGCCGAGTTCCCGCGCCAACTCCGCGCACAACTCTGTCGACCGGCCCGGGATCCCCTCCGCAAGGTCGAAGCAGCGCGCGTCCTCCGACTGGCAGAAGTAGGGCGACGCGAAGAGCTCCTGCAGGCAGACGACTTCGGCACCCCGGTCGGCCGCCGCGCGAATGCCGTCGAGAGCCGCCGCGCGATTCCCTTCCGGATCGCGGCCGCAGCGCATCTGGACCAGCCCGACCGAGAAGCGATCCGAGGCGGGCTCGGACCGCGCGGAAGACGCCGGCGCGCCCATCTTGCAAGCGAGTGCTACCCGCCGAGCGCGTCGGCCTTCCGCCGGGCCTCGGACGAGTACACGGAAAACGGAAACTCCTCGACCACCCGCGTGAAGGTGGCCAGCGCATCGGCGTCCTGGCCGGCCAGCTCGTAGGCGCGCCCGAGGCGCATCAGCACGGCATCCACCGGGACGTCGGACTCCACCGCTTCGGTCTCCCGTCGAAGCAGCTCAACGGCGCCGTCGTAGTCGCCGCGCAGCACATGCGTCTCGGCCAGCCCCAGGCGGGCCATCGTTCCGTGGAGGTGGCCGGCCGCCGAATCGATGACTCGCTGGTAGTGTCCCGCGGCCTCTTCCGGCCGCCCGAGCTCGACCAGCCCGACGGCGGCCTCATAGCGCGCTGTGATGCCCGGGCGCAGGCTCGGGTAGGCGTCGGCGACGGACACGAGCCGCTCGACGGCGGCCTCCAGCTTAGCCTCCTCGGACCCGAACGCGGTGCCGGTCTCGCCGCCCGCGGCATCCTCCATGTTCGGATCCGGGGCCGCGACGTCGCTCTCCAGCACGAGCAGGGCGTCGGCCAGCAGTGCCCCGGCCCGATCAGTCCGTTGTTGCTGCCACCAGAAGTAGCCGCCCGCGCCCAGCGCCCCGGCCACCACCAGGACGACCGCCGCGGCGAGCGTCCGGCCGTGGCGGTCCATGATGGCCTGGAATTGTGCGAGCCCCGTGGCCAGCGGGTTCTCCTTCAGGTGATGCCGTTCTTCTCTGCGCACGTCCCGCTACTTCCCGGTTGTCAGGTTCCGGTCTTCCGCACGGGCACCCGCCAGGATGTTGAGCAGCCCGTAGTTGCCCTCGTGGCACGCGTACTCGTAGAGCGGCAGCTCACTACGATTCATGGGATAGCGCGCCGTGAACGGGCGCGTGAAGATCGTCGGGTTGTCGACGGTGAACTCGTATTGCAGCGTGCCGTCGTCGACGCGCGTGAAGCGCTCGATCAGGCGCAGGTTGCCGCCCGTGCCCCACGAGACGCCGGTCGTGCTGAAGCTCCCGATCTTGTCGGTGAAGTTGGTTGTCTCCACCACCAGCGTCGCGCCGTCCCAGTGGCCGCGCGAGTCGCCGAGCCACTGCTGCATGTGCGGCGGCAGGTGCGGCCTCCCGTCGAGCGGCACCACACGCACGTCGTGGATCATCTCCGCGACGAGCACCACGTAGCCCGGCGCCTGCAACACCTGCAGGTTGTTGTTGTAGCCGGCCGGCAGCAAGGGGGGCCCGGTGCTGAACCCCACGATGCAGCGCTCGGCGAGCCCGCGATCCTCCGGACCGTCGGTGCCGATGCCGCCGGCGCGGGTCCTCACGGGCCGCCCGCCCGCCGCGCGGTGCTGCGCCACGCGGCGCTCCTCGGACCCCGTCAACGCCGGTATCCTGCCGGATGGCGGATCGACGATCAACGACGCTTGGGTCAGGGCCGTCGCCCGGGCGCGGTCCGTCCAGACTTCCTGGCCGTAGCCCCCCGGGTCGCCAGCTGCGGGGCCGTCGCGATCTCGCGCCAGGGCCGCCTGCCTCCCCTGCTCGCCAACCTCGGCAGCTTCCTCGTCGGTCAGCACGTCCCGGCCCTCCAGGTCGGCCGGCCGCTCGAGCGGCGTGAACGTCCAGTAATCCCAAACGCCCTGAAGATCAGGGTCGCCCCACGGCGTCCGCGGCGTCTCCCGCCGGTCGCCGTCGTCCTGTTGACCCTGGGCGAACGCTGCGGCCGGCATGCCGGCCGCAGCCGCCACGAGGGCCGCCGTGAGCCACACGAGCGTGCATGTTCGGATCTTCACGAGTCTCCTCCTGTGGAAAAGCTATCCCGGGAACCACGCCTATTGTACCTGGACGTCGCCGTTGACTCACAGCAACCGGCGTGATTGGCGCGCGTGGCAGGATTCGAACCTGCGGCCTACGGCTTAGGAGGCCGTCGCTCTATCCAACTGAGCTACACGCGCGGACCCTGCCGGCTCGGCGACCCACCGGAAACCGGCGCTGCGGCCGGGCTCGGCGCCAGCGCCGGAGCGTGTTCGTTGCGCTCCGCGCTCTCCATGGCCTGGCCCCTGGCGGAGCCGGCCGGCGAACTGCCCGCCACCCGGCGTGGAATCATTGTAACCGGTGTCCGGCCAGCATTCGGACCATCACGGCGCCAGCCATCCGCACCCTGTGCCGGGCGTCGACCTCGGCGCGCGCCGAGGTCGTCCCGGAGTCGTGCCGGGGTCGACGCAACCGCCGGGGAGCTCAGCGGCCGGTGAAGATGTCCAGCGGCAGCAGGGCCGTCACCCCGACGTTGGGCGCGTCGACGAGCTGGCCGATCCGCAGGTCCACCGCGACACTGGCGACGACGTAGGCCTGCTCGCGGGTCAGGCCGTAGGTCCCGGTGATGTAGTCGATCATTTCGAGCAAGGCGTTGCGCGCGGCCAGCGAGACATCCTTCGAGAGGTTCCGCAGACCGCCGATCCGCTCCGCGGCGCCCAGGTAGCGCATGTCCGGAGGCACCTCGCCCGCCGCCTTGAGCGGAAACCCGGTCGTCGCGTAGAAGCGCCGCGACGGGATGTCGAGCACGCGTACCGGTCCCTCGAAGTGCGGGCCGCGGCGCAGCTCAGGCCCGTCCTGGATGAGCCGGGTGGTCAACGTGAAGTCGGCGTCCATCTCGATGGCGGTGCCGGAGACCTCGCCGTCGCCCTGCGCGAAGTGCGGGTCGCCGATGGCGAGGCCGCAGCCTTCGACGTAGCACGGGAGGTACAACGTCACGCCGACCTGCAGGTAGCGGATGTCGAGGTTGCCGCCGTGCTCGCGGGGCGGGAGCGTGCGGAGACATTCGGCGGCGTGCGAGCCGCCGGGACCGCAGACCGCGGCCGGGGACGCATGCAGCGGATGGGGCTCGAACCCGGCGCCGCCGACCGCGCGCAGCTCCGCTTCGCGCGACAGTATGGCCGCGAGCTCGTTCGGGCCCGGGAGCACGGTGACGATGCCCGGGAAGCTGGCGTTCGGCACGCGCACCCCGGGCAGGTCGTCGCTCACGGCCGCGGTCCGGTTTAGACGCCACAGCGCGCGGAACGATCCGCTGACGTGATCGGAGATGAACCCGATCGGGCTGACCGACGTGTAGCCGAACGGTCCGGGAGCGACGTCGAGCAAGGTGACTGCCAGCACGTCGCCGGGCCGGGCCCCCTCGATGTGGACCGGCCCGGTCAGCGGATGCACCGTCCCGATCCCGGCGTCGCCGGCGCGCGGGTCGTCATAGGTGCTTTCCGGATCGAGGTCGAAGTCGCTCGCGTTGCGCGCCCGAAGGACGATGGTCTGGCCCGGCTGCGCCCGGGCCGCCATCGGGATCGCGGGATGCAGCCGGTTGATGCAGTGCGGGTCCTCTCCGCAATGACGCCCGGTGCCGCCCAGCACGAGGATCTCCTCCTGGGCGGCCGCAGCAACCACCGAGAGGAACAGGCAGGCGACCAAGGCCACGCCCCGCGGCGGCGGCCAGGTCGAACGCCCGCCGACGAAATGCGCCATGGGCCTCGCAACCGGCCGGAACCTTACCGGCCGTCGTAGATGAGCTGCATGATGGACCGCACCGTGTCGGGCTCGGCGCTGTACTCGCTGTACTGGTCCGGCACGGCGTAGCCGGCGGCCGCCTCCTCGACGCTCTGCCCCGCGTCCAGCCCGGCCCGGGCCACGCCGGCCAGGTGGTTGTAGAAGCCGGCGAACGCCTCGAAGTCGGCCCAGGCCACCGGGCTGTTGATGTGGCCGGCGATGACGGTCTCGACGCCCGGGATCCCGGCGACCGCCTTGTTGAGCGTCTCGCCGTAGTCGACCGCGCTGCCGCCGCTGTTGTCCGCGTCCACGAACGGCAGCCGCCTCCACGGGTACAGGTCGCCGCTGTGCATGACCCGCACCGCGGGAAACACCACGAGCGTGTCGCCGTTGGTGTGGCCGCGGCCGAAGTGATAGAGGTCGACCTGATCGCCGCCGCTGAAGAGCGACATGCGCTCGCTGTAGGTCACGGCGGGCAGGAACCTGGCGTTCTCGCCCTGGAACGCGCCGCAGTTGGTGACAGGCTGGCAGTCGTCACGCGCCATCTGCGCGGCCGTACCCTCGTGCGCCACGATGGTGACGGTCTCGGGAAACTCGGTGTTGCTGCCGCTGTGGTCGAAATGCGTGTGGGTGTTGATGATGGTGGTTGACCGGCTTGTCGGTGACGCCGCGGACCTGCTCGAGGATCGTCTGCCCGTAGCCGGGCAGCTTCGTGTCGACGAGCACCACGCCCGTCTCCGTCACCCAGACGGCGATGTTGCCGCCGGTCCAGGCGTCGCCGTCGGCGGGGTCGGCGTTGGCGAGCATGTACAGGTTCTCCGCCACCTCCTGCATGTCGGTGATCGGCGCCGGCGTGCCCTGCTGCACCTCGTGAGCGCCGGCGGTAATCGCCAGTCCGGCGGCCGTCAGAATGGCCAGATACGCTGCGCGTCGACGGAGATCAAGACGCAGCCGGAATCGAGACGAATACCTCCTGTCGCATCATGGTTCCTCCTGCCGGTCACGGTGCCGCCGCGAACGACGTCGGTCGGTGCGGCTCCAGATTCGGACTGAATGATACAGCGAGCCGCCGCGCCGCCGGCGACCGCCTATCCGAGGGTCCAGAGCGCCGCGACCAGCCCGAGCCCGGCGGCGAGTTGCCACCACAGCTGCGTGCGCTCCTTGATGAACAACACCCCGAGGCCAATCCACCCGGCCGCGGCCACCAGCAGCGACCAGTACAGCTCCTCGACGGTCTCTTCCCGCCCCGTGGGCCGGGCGAACTGCCGGGCGTCGGCGAGAATCCGCAACGCGGTCAACTGGTCCGACTGCATTCCCAACTCGTAGTACCGCCCGCCGCCGGCCTGGGCGATGGCCCGCAGCGATCGCCGGTCCAGCGCTGAATGGACCGGCGGGAGCGGCGGCTCGTACCGCCGCGGCGGCAGATCGGGAATGACGCCGCCGGCCGTCGTGCCGACACCGACGACGTAGACGCGGATGCCGCGGCTGCGGGCCAACTCGAGCGCTTTGCCAACCTCGCCGCTCCAGGCCTGTCCGTCGGAGACGACGACGAACGCCTTGGCGTTCTGCCGGGGCCCGTAGAGCTCCTCGTCGACGTCGACCATCTTGACGCCCCAGAAGATCCCCTCCTCGATGTTCGTGTCCCAGCTGGTGTCGTCCTCCAGGCGGAACGGCGGTTCGTCGCCCAGATGGTCGAGGAAGAAGAAAAAGGCGTTCGGATCGCTCGTCAGGCGCACCTGCGGCGCCGGGCGGTAGGCGAACAGCGCCAAGGCGACCCGCTGCTCCGTCCAGCTCAGCGTCTCGGCGAACGTGCGCAGCCAGGCTGTCGAGCGCCGCCAGCGGTTGGGCCGCACGTCCGACACGCGCATCGACGTCGATCCGTCCTGCAGGACGATGAAGTCGATGCCCGCCCGGCGCACGCGGTCGACGCGGGCCTGCGGCCGCGCCAGCGCCGCGACGAGGCAGGCGAGCGCGAGAATCAGGCAGAGCCAGAACGAGAGCCCGCCCGCGGGGGCGTAGCGTTCGCGCACCGGCAGCACGCGGCCGTTCAGGTACCGCCGCACGTCCCGCCGCCGGCGAGCCAGCTGCCAGCACCAGGCGGCCAGCAGCACGGCCGGCAGCGCGAGCAGCCACAGATAAGACGGTTGGAGAAAGTCGATCATCCCCGGCGCCGCAGCGGGGGATCGCCGCCCATCGTCGGGTCGTCGATCCGGTCCCGCTCGTCCTGGTTCAGCGGCACGTAGATCTGGATGTCGTCGAGTCCGGTCTCGTCGTCGAGGGGCTGCCCGCCCTCCCGACCGAGCGGATTCTCGGGCCCGGCCGGGAGCGGCTGGCCGCCGCGGGCCAGCGCGTTGCGGCGCCGCAGGAGAAGCTCGTAGTTGAACGCCACGTCCGGGCGGTTCCCGTCGTCCCGCAGCAGCTCGGCGTACATCGCAATCGCGCGGTCGAGACTGTCGAGCACCTCCTCGCGCGACGCACCCGGCCGCTGTCCCACCCGGTAGGTCGCGTTGGCGACGGCCAGACGCAGGGCGGCGTTCTCCCGCCGCGCGGCGGACAGCCCGCCCGCCTGCTCCTCCAGCAGCGCGGCATAATCCCCCTGCCAATAGCGGATCGCGGCCCGCCGGCCGGCGATTTCCGCCCGCACCCCCGCCAGCACCCACGGTACCCGGTCGGTGTGCCGCAGGTAGTTGCCGACCCGGTCGTACCCGCGCTCGGCCGCGCTCAGGTTCGCCGCCGCCAGATCGTGCTGGGCCTCGGCCAGACCGCGCTCCACGAAGGCCCAGGCGGCGCAGCCGGCCGCCAGCAGGCCGACCGCCACCGCGGCCAACGCGCAGCGGGGGTCGAGCATCGAGCTCACG
Organism: Vicinamibacterales bacterium; assembly: GCA_965217045.1. Taxonomy (GTDB): domain Bacteria; phylum Acidobacteriota; class Vicinamibacteria; order Vicinamibacterales; family UBA8438; genus JAAXGX01. The sequence continues at coordinate 1,161,208 of OZ244229.1, forward strand.
GGAATCTCCTGAATGTCCTCATACCCAACGTCAAGGCGAGCGCAACCGTCCACAGCGTCGCCGCGATCAGGGCGAACGGCGCGAACCGCGGATCGCGCGTGACGTAGCGGGTCACCTGGATGCGCCCCGCGGCCAGCCGGTCGATCTCGTGGACCGCCTCGATGATCATCTCCTCGTTGGCCGCCGGGAAGAACCGGCCGCCCGTGCTCTCGACGGCCTCCTTCCACACCACGTCCGGCAGGATGTCGCCGAGCTGCTGGTCGTAGCTGGTGCGAATGAAGTACACCGGAATCCGGTTGTCGGACGCCTCGCGAAGGATGTCGTCCAGCGACCGGTCCTCGTAGATCGCGTGCGTGTCCTGCCCGTCGCTGAAGATGACGATGAGGTTCCCGGTCGCCTGCAGGAAGTCGAAGGTCCGGTACAACTGCACACCCCGGTTGATGGCCTCCATGATCAGGGTGCCGTGGTCGGGAAAGCGGCGGTACTCCTCGGGTGTGCCGATCAGGCCGATGCTCAGCAGGATGTTCTCGTAGTCGTTGGTGAACGGCGTGACGATGTACGCCCGGCTGCCGAACTCGATCAGGGCGACGAGGTCGTGATAGGGGCCGTCCATTCGCCGGCGTACGAAGTACTCGGCCGCCGCCACGTTCGCCAGGAACGTGTTGCCCGCCCGGAGCTGGCGGGTCGAGAACGCGGAGTTCATGCTCAGCGACGCATCGATCAGGATCGTGATCCGATGACCCGGGTACGAGGTCTCTTCCTGCACGAGGGCGGCCTGCGGCGCCGCGAGGGCGGCCGCGAAGAACGGCAGCCCGGCGACGAACAGCAGGAACGCGCCATGGCGCACGGCGCCGTGGCCGGGGCGCCCCGGCCCGGGCACAAGCGCCGGCAGCATGATCGCGCGACGCCCTGGCCGGTCGGCCGTGAGCACGCGCATCATCAGCGTGCCGAGCGCGAGAATCCCGAGCAGGGCCGCGACGAGCAGCGCCTCCCGCAGCCGCTCGAACCCGACTTCCCCCGGCGCCAGCTCGTCGAGCTCGCCCAGCGTCGCGCCGATCTGGGCCAACAGTGCCGTCAGCGTGCCCATGACCGCCACCAGTCGCGGACGGCAGCGGCCGCCCGCTCGACGCGGCGGACCGGCGCCAGCGTGCGGATGCGGAGCGGCCGCGTCGCCGCAAGTCCGCTGTCGAGCTGCCTCGCCAGCAGGTCGCTGTCAGGCTCCCCGCCGCGGGCATAGCGCGCCGCACTGAATGTCGCAAGGGCGCGCCGCAGCCGCTCGAGATCGCCGTCGGGGGACGCCGCGGGCGCGGTCCCTGCGCCGTGGCGGGCGGCCTCACTCGCCAGCAGTCCCGGCGTCACGGCGGAGGAGACGACGACGGATTTCGCCCCGAGCAGACCGCTGCGGACCCTCAGCTCGCCCGCCAGCGGCCCGCCGGCCGGCTCGCCGGCGCGCTCGGCCACCGGACGCCCCAGCGCGAGCGCGGCCGCGAGACGCAGGGCCGTGAGCGCCCGCTGTATCGACTCGTGCGTCCAGCCAGCTGCCAGGCTCAGCTCCCGCAGCGTCGTCAGCTCCCCGGTCACCGCCCACGCGACCGCCGCGGCCGGCGCCGGCCCAGCAGCCGACGCGACCGCGCCGCGCCGCTCCCGCCGCGCGCGGCGGATGCCCAGGGCGAGCAGCCCGAGCGAGACGATTCCCAGTCCCGCCGCAACCAGCATCGTCAGCTGCGCACGAAGCCGGCGCGTCTCGGCAGCGCCCAGCGTGCCCGGCGGGAGGCCGCGGATATCGCCCCTGTCTTCCGGAACGAGCGACACCACGCGGATGGACTTGGCCGGCAAGAGATACGTCAGCTCCCGTCCGGGCAGCAGCGTCCCGTCCTCCAGCCGCCGTTCTATACGGTAGTTGAGCTCGAGGTGAGGTATCTCGACATCGGCGCCGAAATAGTCCTCCCCGGTGAGACGCAGCGTGTAGTTGTACTGGAACAGGCGCTCGGCGCCCGCACGGACGTCCGCGAACCGCTCCCCGCGCAGGACGTCGAACGGGGGCAGGTCCAGCGTCTCGGGCTCCAGCCCGGCCAGGTCCGGCACGGCCCGGGCGCGATCCGTCTCCACGACGCGGCAGGTGAGGGTCATCGTGAACTGTTCGCCGACACGAACCGAGCCCGGATCGACCCGTCGCCAGCAGCGGAGCGCGTCCGTTGGCTCCCCGGCACCGGGGGGTTGCGCGCCGGCCGCCGCCGGCACGCCGCCGAGGTGGCCGCCCGCCCACAGGACCGCCAGCGCCAGGAGGTGCCGGAAGACACGGTTCATCGCTTGCGCCTCCGCCGGCTGTCGAGAAACCCCGCGAGCGCCGCGTGCTCCCGGCCAAATTGCACACGGACGACATCGAGACCACTCCGCCGCGCAGCGGCTGCCGACCGATCCTGCCAGTCGCGAACCCGCTCGGTCAGCAGCTCGAGCTCGCGCACGGAGAGCAGGCGCGGCTGCCCCGACTCCGCGTCGTACCCCTCGATCCAGCCGGTCGACACCGGCGGCAACCCGAACGCGAAGGCGCTGTCGACCATCACGAAGAACACGTCGTGCAGCGCGTTCAGCGCCGCGAACTCCTCGACGAGCGGCTCCGGCGGATCGACGAGAAAGTCCGACACCACCGGCATGAGCGAGCGCTTGCGCAGCAGGTCGGCCAAGTCTCCGTTCTCGTCCGGAGAACGATCGCCGCCCGCGTCCGACAGGCTGTCCTGATAGATGTCCACGCAGTGCATGGCATGATTCCTGCCGGCGCGGGGCCGTGCGGCCAGCCGCCGCGAGCGACCGTCCATGGCGGCGAGCCCGACCAGGTCCTGGCAGAAGGCAGCGGCCAGCCCCAGCGTGGCCACCGTGCGGGCGATCACCTTGGCAATCGGCGTGCCGTTGACGCCGCACCGCGTCGAACGGGACGTGTCGGCGACGATGATGACCGACGCGGTGCTCTCCTGCTCGAACTCCCGGGTGATCAGCGGGCTGAAGTTGGTGAGGCTCGACTGCGGCCAGTCGACCGCCGACAGCCGGTCGCCCGGCTGCCAGTCGCGAAGGCCGACCAGATCGAAGCCGGTTCCGTGGAAGACGCTCTGGTGGGCGCCCAGCGAGTACTCGCGCATCCGGCGCAGCACGACCAGCTCGATGTCTTGTATCTCCTCCCAGCTGACCAGCCGCTCCTCGACGGGCGTCGTCATGGAATCGGCACGCGCTCGACGATGTCGTCGATGACGGTCTCCACGCGGATCCCGTGGTTGGCCGCGTGCGGCGCGAGCCACACGCGGTGGCTGAGGATGTAGCGGGCGAGTTGCTGCACGTCCTCGGGAAACACCTCCGACCGGCCGCCGGCAAGCAGCGCCCACACCTTTACCAGCCGCCCCCAGCAGATGGTCGCGCGCGGCGATGCGCCCAGGTCCACGAACCGCTCGACCAACTCCGACGGCGACCGGGTGAACCACTCGGTGTCCGCGTCGTACGGCCGGGAGGCGCCCACCAGCCGCTGGATGTACTGGCCCAGCGCCTCGTGGAGGAAGACGCGCTCGGTGATGGCGGACCGCAGCTCGATGACCCGTTCCTTCCGGATCAGGCCGTCGAGCCTGACCTTCTTGAAGTCGAAGTCGACCAGCTTCTGCTCCTCGTCCGGCGGGAGGTAGCCGATGGTCACCATGATCGCAAAGCGGTCCGTGGCCGCCTCCGACAGCGGGAACGTTCCCTGCCCCAGCTCGACCGGATTCATCGTGGCGATGGCGAAGCTGAATGCCGGCAGCTGGTAGGTCTGCTTGCCGACGGTGACCGCCCGATCCTGGAGGCCTTCGAGGAACGCGCTCTGCGACTTGAGCGGAATCCGGTTGATCTCGTCGAGCAGAATGACCTCCGCCGTCGCGAGCGGGCCGAACTCGGTCATGAGGGCACCGGTGACCGGGTTCACCATCTCGAATCCGACGACCTCGGTCGGCTGCAGATCCGCCCGCCCCTGCAGCCGGGCGAACTTGGCGCCGCTGATGGCGGCCAGGATCACGCCGAAGAACGTCTTCCCTACGCCGGGAACGCCGCGCAGCAGCAGGTTGCCGGCATTGACCTGGCGCTGCTGATTGCGGTCGTACGTCGTCGGGATCTCCGCCATCAGCGCCATGTTGGCGAGCGCCTTCTCCTTCTCGTACCCGACGAGCGCCTTGCTCCCTTCGGCGATGATCGCCGCGTGGAAGTCGACCGCGTCCCTGAGGTCCGCATCCATGAGCTAGCTCACCAACCGTCGCCTTCCGGCTCTCCCTGGCGCCCAACCAACCCTGCAGGCGTCCGCGCCGCCGCGCGCTCAGCCCGCATCGGCCGCGTCATCGAGGGCGGCGATTGCCTTGCCGACACGGACGTACCGCGCGTACCGGTCCTGGTAGGTCTGGAGCTTCTCCTGATTGACGGCGGCCAGACGGGCCCGCAGCGCTTCGGCCGCGTCTCCGTCGGCTTGCGCCAGCGCGGACTCGGCCGCCGCCGCGCGCTCCTTGTACTCGAGGTCGTGCTGCAGCTCCCAGGCCAGCCAGTCGGCCGTCCACCGCGCGTGGGCCGCCTCCACCGCCTGCCGCGAGAAGGGAAACCGTCCGCCGCTCGCCGCGTCGAGCCGCGCAAACGCCTCGGGGAACAGCGCGCGCGCCGTCTGCGCCACCGCGGACCAGGGCACGAAGCGTTCGGGGTCGGCGTGTCCCGCCGCCACTGCCGGCCCGAACGTGGCCAGCAGTTGCAGCAGCGCGTGCTCGCGCCGCCGCCGCCGGATCTCGGTCAGGAGCAACGCACCCCCCGCGCCTGCGGCCAGGAGGACGACGACCGCCAAGAGCCCGGCTGCAGTCACGCTCCCGCCACTCCGCCCGTCAGTACTGCAACGCGGCAGCGACGTGCTCGCCCGCCAGCCGGCCGCGACCGTCGAGGGCCGTCAACTCGACCAGGAACGAGAGCCCCGCCACCTGGGCGCCGCAGCGCTTGACCAGGGCGACGGTGGCCTGCGCCGTTCCGCCGGTCGCCAGCAGATCGTCGACAATCAGGGCGCGCTGGCCCGGTGCGAGCGCGTCTTCGTGAATCTCGAGCGTGTCGCTGCCGTACTCGAGATCGTAGGTGACCTGCTTCGTCCGCCATGGCAGCTTGCCCGGCTTGCGCACCGGCACGAACCCCACTCCCAGGCGGTCGGCGACGGCCGCACCCAGAATGAAGCCCCGACTCTCGATGCCGACGACGACATCGGGTTGCGGGTCACGATAGGGATCGGTCACCGCGTCGACCGCCGCCCGAAAGCCGCCGGCGTCCCGGAGCAGCGTCGTGATGTCCTTGAAGAGAATCCCCGGCTTCGGAAAGTCCGGCACCTCCCTGATCAACCGTCTCAACGCTTCCATCGCACTCCCCTGCCGTGCGGCCGTTCATCTCCGGATCGCGAATCCGGCGAACCGACCGGTCGGCTGCAGTCCCTCGGTCGTCACGCCGGCGACCCGCGCGAAGGGCGGCCCCTGGCGAATGAGGCGCTCGAAGCGGCCGACGGCCTCCTCGCACCCCTCGACCAGCGCCTCCACCTGCCCGTCGGCCAGGTTCCGGACGTAGCCGCAGAGGCCTTCCCGGCTCGCGGCCGCCTCCGTGAAGAACCGAAACCCCACGCCCTGCACCAAGCCGCGCACGAGATACCGCCGGGCAATCAGAACGTCCATCGACCGGTGCGCGATTATAGCCGACTCGTTTCGCTCTCCGGCCGCGTAAGTCTTTGCAATACCGCACGTACGGATGCACGAAGCGGGGCACGTCCGGCCGCGGACTGTGGTACGCTCGCCCCGGGCCGGAAGGGTCGCCGGCGCCATCAACGAGGAGAAACGAGATGACTTCTATAGCTCGGCTCGGCGCCGGCGTACTGGTTGTCGCCGGCGTCCTGCTTCGCGGCCCTGCGCCCGCCGCGCAGTTCGAGAGCGTCGGGTCGCTCGAGTTTCCGACCTCCGCGCGCTCGGCGGAGGCCCAGCAGCACTTTCTGCGTGGCGTCGCCATACTGCACAGCTTCGGGTGGAAACAGGCCATCACGCAGTTTCGCGCGGCCCAGACGCTCGAGCCGGATTTTGCCCTCGCGTACTGGGGCGAGACGCTGTGCTATAACCACCCGCTCTTCTCGACCTCGCCCGACGACGACAATCCCCGGGCCGCGCTGGCGCGCCTGGGCGCCACACCCGCCGAGCGGGTCGCGAAAGCGCCGACGCCGCGGGAGAAGGGCTTCATCCAGGCTGTCGAGGCGCTGTGGGCCGAGGGCGACTACAACGCCCGCCGCGTCGCCTACATGCACGCCATGGAGCGGCTCTACCGGCAGTTTCCGGACGACGACGAGGTGGCGACGTTCTATGCCCTGTCGCTGCTCAGCGGATCGCGCGCGCTCGGGGACCAGTCGGGGCGCCTCGAGATGCAGGCCGGGGCCATTGCGCTCGGCGTCTTCGGGGCCAACCTGGACCATCCGGGCGCGCCGCACTACGCGATTCACGCCTTCGACGATCCGATCCACGCGCCGCTCGCGCTGCCCGCGGCGACGCGCTACGCCGAGATCGCTCCGGCCGTGGCGCACGCCCGGCACATGCCGACGCACATCTTCATCCAGCACGGCATGTGGGATCTCGTCTCGCGGCACAACCAGACGGCCTACGACGCGGCCCGCGCACTCTGGAACCCCGGCGACAGCGTCGGCGATACCGTCCATCCGCTCGACTGGGGCCAGTACGGCGACCTCCAGCGCGGCGACTACGACCGGGCGCGTAACTGGATCGCGCGCCTCGAGAAGGTGATCGACGAGAGCGACGGCGCGCGCCGGGCCGTGGATTCTCTGGCGCTGCTTCGGGCTCGCTACGTGGTCGAGACCGAGGAGTGGAAGGCCGAGCCGCCCACCGACGACAGCTCGGCGCACGAGCTGCTGGCGACGGGGCTCAGCGCGTTCCGCCTGGGCGACATCGACACGGCCCGCCGCGCGGCCGCCGCGCTCGAGGCCCGCGCGGCCGACGGCGGCAAGCCGGCGCAGATCATGCACAAGCAGGTTGCGGCCCTGGTAGCGTTGGCCGACGGACGCGGCGAGGAGGCGGTGGCGCTGATGGACGCGGCCATCGCCGTCGTCGAGACGATGCGGCCGCCCAACGGCGCCGCGAACCCGGTCAAACCGCCGTACGAGCTGTACGGCGAGCTGCTCCTGGAGCTCGGCCAGCCCGCTGCGGCGGCCGAGAAGTTCGAGCAGTCGCTACTGCGCATGCCGGGCCGCATGCGGTCGCTGCTGGGTGCCGCCCGCGCGGCGGCGGCCAGCGGCGACGCGGAGACGGCGCGGACGCGATACGAAACGCTCATCGGCCAGTGGCGTGGGCAACCCGACCATGCGGCGGTCGCCGAGGCCCACGAGTTCAACGCGGATCGCGGCTGAGGCCGGCGGAACCACGCACCGACGGCGGAGGATGGTCCCATGAGAAAGACATTGGCCACGGCGCTCGCGGGCGCGGTGCTGCTCGGTACGACCGGCGCCGCCCAGTCGCGGGACACGTACGACTACTGGCAGCACCAGCGGCGGATGGTGCAGTACGGCCAGCAGGCCCTGCTCATGTGCAACGGCCTGTTCACGTCGCACCGCACGCTCGAGCAGGTCTTCGCCCAGGAGCTCGCCTTCCTGCCGCAGCCGGTCGGGACGCCGGCCGGCGGCGACTACGCGATCGACCGCGAACGGCAGGCCGTGACGATCGGCGCCGGACACGGCGTCCCGCAGATGCGGGCCGCCTTTCGCGACGGCATCGGCTGCGTAATGTTCGGGCCCGAGCAGACCCTGGACGACATCGACGCCCTGCCCGCTCAGACGCTGGCTCCGCCGGCGGGCGATCCGTCGGCGATTCCCTGGCCGGACGGTGATCTCGTCGCGCGGCAGGCGCTGCCGTCCTACGTCGACGAAGGCGCGCTGCAGGCGGCATCCGACTGGTCGTTCGATCGCGAGTCGCCGGAGCAGGTCACGCTGAGCCTGCTCGTCGTCCACCGCGGAGCGATCATCCACGAGCGTTACGCGCCCGGCGTCGAGATGGGGACACGGACGCGCACCTGGTCGACCGCCAAGAGCATCGCGTCGACGCTGATTGGAATGCTCGTCGAAGACGGCAAGCTGGGGCTGGACGAGCCCCTTGGCTACGACTTCTTTCCCCGCGCGGCGGCCGCCGAGCACGACCCCCGCGCGGCGATCGTGCTGCGCCACGTCCTGAACATGTCGAGCGGTCTCGAGCCGGTCGACAACGCGGGCCACGAGTACGCCATCGGGTCTGGACTGTCGTATTGGGCGGGTGCGAGCTCGGTCGCCGGAGCACGCAGCCGAGGCCTGATTCGTAAGCCGGGAACCAACTGGGACTACGAGAACTACGACACGCTGCTGGGCGTCTACGCCATGAAGCGGGCGCTGGGTGGCGGGCAAGCCTACCGGGAGTTCCCGCGGCGGCGGTTGCTGGATCGCATCGGGATGCGTAACACACTCGTGAGCATGGATCGTTTCGGCGATTTCGTGCTGAGCAGCCAGGTCTACACCAACGCGCGCGATCTGGCGCGCTTCGGGCTGCTGTATCTGCAGGGCGGAGTCTGGAACGGCGAGCGGCTCGTCGCCAGCGAATGGATCGATTTCGTGCGGACGCCGGCACCGGCCACGCGGGGGCGGGGCAGCTTCTACGGCGGGCAATTCTGGCTCGTCCCCGACGGCCGGACCGACGTGCCGGGGGATACCTACGCGACGTCGGGCAACCGGGGGCAGTACGTCGTCATCGTCCCGTCGCACGACCTCGTCATCGTGCGGCGCGGGCTCGACTACGGACGCCAGGGCTTCGACCGCTGGGACATGACGCGCGAGGTGCTGAAGGCATTCCGAGAAACGCCGTCGAAGGCGCAGTCGGGTTGATGCCTGCGGGGCGCGTCGGCACCGGCGGATGAAACAGCGGGAGCGACGGGCTGCGCTGACGTTGGCCGGCGGCGCTACACGAACCGCACCAGCCTGACGTTCAGTGCCCGGGTCGACCCCGCAGCACCCTTCCACTGGACCAGGATCGGGCTCTGGTAGGTGCCCCAGCCGATCTCCCCGTGTCCGTCGCCGCGCCGGTCCAGCAGCGGCAGGCTGATCCCCCGCTTCATGCGCAGGAAATGCGATACCGGGAGGGCCGCCGCCCGGTTGATCAACCGCTCCACCAGCGACTGGCGGACGCCCGCGCGATCCATGAGCGTGTTGAAGAGCTGAACCGCGTCGTACCGGGCGTAACCGAGCGCCTTGGCCGGTATGGCCCGCGGGGACTGGAGCGCATGCCTGGCCTCCTTCCCGATCCGGGCCATGAAGCGGAACGGGTCCGTCAGCACCTCCCGCAGGTCATGGGTCATGAGCAGGGTCTCGTACTCGTTCACCGTCAGACCCGCACTGCGCTCGTCCAGAGGCAGCGACACGTCGAAACGGCCGAACGATACCTGGTGCTGCCGCGCCAGCTCCTCCAGGCGGCTGATGAAGCCGAGGCGCGGGTCGCGCAGGTTCTGCGCGTCGATCGGGTGCGGCGACGCGTCGACCTCGACCTGCATCCGGAAGACATCCTCCTCCTGGTTGTAGCCGATGACCGTGGTCCGCCGCTGCCGGGTGCCGCCCACATGAACGCCGTCCAGTTCCACGAACCAGACCGGCTCGTTTCCGCGCAGTTCGTACGACGTGGCGTTGTGCAGCCCGCTTCCAATGAACGCGAGGTGCGAGTCGGCGTTGCGGGGCTCCACGGCGCGCTGCGTCTCGGAGAGCTCGGTCCGCAGATGGAGCTTGTCGTGGACGTAGTCGGCGCCGGGCGGAAAGAGCTTGTTGAAGACCTGCAGGTAGTCCTGGATGTTGTTGCTGTCGTGGTTCAGCACGGCGGCCAGGCGCTGGTCAAGATAGCCGGCCGTCGTGTGGTCCGAAATGTAGAACGCCTTGGGATAGCAGGTGAACTCGGACCCGCACTCCTCGCGCAGCTTCCCCCGGACGTCGATCAGATCGACACGGGAGGTGGGCCTGATGCGGAGCGTTGCATGGAAGGGGTTCTCCCCGGCCCGGGTGTGCCGATTCACCAGGATCATCGTTCGGCTCTCGATGGTACGCCACGGCCGTTGGACGCGCCAATTCTACTAGGAGTCCGTGATGAAACCCCGCGTCGCACCGCGACGCGGTAGGCCGACAGCTAGGCGCTCACGTTCCTCGGCCAAGCACGCAAACCACCTCCGCTGCCGCTGAAGCCCAGCCCGTAGACCGCGTACCGCACCTCCACCCCGACGCGATTTTGCACGGCTCCCCCATCCCAGGCCGCCCCCGACGATCCACGGCCGGACGGTGTGCTCGCTCCGTGGGATGCCGGCGCTCATCGCGTGCAAGCCGGCGCCACGGTTCTTCTCGAGCCGCCAGGCGCCGGGCCACACGTCCCGGTCCGCCGCAGCCAGTCGCTGCCGGTGACCAGATACACCGAGCGCCCTGGCGGGCAGCGAGACGGCGGCGAGCAGGAAACAGGCGGCGAAGAAGAAATCCAGCGCTGGCACGCTCTGCGGGCGGCAGGCGAGCTGCGGATGTTGAACCGCAGCGGAAAGGTGGTCGGGGCGAGAGGATTTGAACCTCCGACCCCTCGGTCCCGAACCGAGTGCTCTACCAGGCTGAGCCACGCCCCGCCACAGCTTGCTATTGTAGCGCAGTCTGCCCGCCCGGATCAGCCGGCTTCGGCAGTCGCGTGGGAAAGCAGCGCATCGACCGCCTCGAGGGCATCGTGCGCCGTCCAGTCGGGCTGCAGCGGCGTTACGGAAATCCATCCTTCGCGTACGGCCTGATAGTCCGAGCGGCGGTCGGACTCCCAGTCGAGCTGCGCGACGTCGATCCAGTAGTACGCCTGCTGCCGGGGATCGAACGCCTCGGTCACGGCCGTCCTGTGATTCCGGCGCGCCTGCCAGGTGCTCTTGATCCCGCGCGCCGGGCCGCGCGGCACGTTGACGTTGAGAAACGTGCGCGGCGGCAGCCCCACCTCCAGGACGATTGCGGCCAGTTGCGCCGCGGTCGCGGCAGCCTGCGTGAAATCCGGCTCTCCTCGCAACCGCTTCTGCGACACCGCGAGGCTGGGCGCGCCGAGCAGCGTACCCTCCAGCGCGCCGGCGACCGTGCCGGAGTAGGTCACGTCGTCGCCCAGATTCCATCCGATGTTGATCCCGGACACCACCAGGTCCGGAATCCCGCGCAGAATCCGGCTGGCCGCGATGTTGACACAGTCGGTCGGCGTCCCGTCCACGCTGAACCAGCGCTCCGCGATCTGCACGAGACGCAACGGGCGCCTGAGCGTCAACGCGTGTCCAATCGCGCTCGACTCGGCTTCCGGGGCAACGACGTAGACGTCGCCGAGCGGCGCGAGCGACTCCGCCAACGCCACGATGCCGGCCGAGCGCACGCCATCGTCGTTGGTTACGAGGATCCGGGGCACCTAGTGCCTCAGTCTATCCCGTTTCGGCGGCGCCACCGGCCGCGGCGCGCAAGCCGCCGCCGGAACCGCAAGGGGCAGGTCACCGCTATATCATTGGCGCTGCCGTCATGACGCATCCGTTCGACGCGGTTCTGCTCATCAGTTTCGGCGGGCCTCAGGGGCGCGCGGACATCCGACCGTTCCTGCGCAACGTGCTGCGCGGCAGACGCATACCCGACGCCCGCTTCGAGGCGGTCGTCGGACACTACGAGCGGTTCGACGGCGTCTCCCCGCTGACCGCCATCACGCTGCGCCAGGCCGCCGGCCTCCGCGCACGGCTGGCAGCCGGCGGGCCGCCGATCCCCGTGTACGTGGGCATGCGCAACTGGCACCCGTTTCTCGAGGACACGCTGGGCGAGATGGCGCGGGCCGGCGTGCGGCGTGCGCTCGCGGTGCCGCTGGCCGCCCACCACACCTACTCGAGTTGCGGCCAGTACAAGCAGAACGTCGCCACCGCAAGGCACTGGCTGCGCGCCGCCCGCGGCTGCGATGTCGAGCTCACGTACCCCGCCGGATGGCACGACCACCCGGGTTTCGTGGGAGCCAACGCCCGCCACATCGAGCAGGCGCTGGCGCAGCTTGCGCCGTCGCGGCGGGACCGCGCCCGGCTCGTGTTCACCGCGCACAGCATCCCGCGGCCGATGGCGGACGAGTCCCGATATGAGACGGAGTTGGAGGAGTCGGCGCGCCTCATAGCCGGTGAGCTCGGGCGATCCGACTGGGGGCTCGCCTATCAGAGTCGCAGCGGAAGACCCACGGACCCCTGGCTCGAACCCGATGTCTGCGACTACCTGAGGGCGGAGCGTGCGCGCGGGCTGGCGGCGGTGGTGCTGTGCCCGCTGGGATTCGTAGCCGATCACGTCGAGGTGCTGTACGACCTCGACGAGGAGGCCGGCGGCGTGTGCAGGGCCATCGGGCTCGACATGCGGCGCGCCGCTGCCGTCAACGACCACCCGCTCTTTCTCGACATGCTCGCCGACATCGTGCGCGCGGCCTGGCGGCGCTACGCCGCTGGCCGCGCGCTGCCGATCGTGCCGCCCGCGCCGCCGCGCCGGACGGAGCCGCCGCCGCCTGCCCGCTGACGGCACGTGCCGTGTCAGCCGGCCACCGGCACGGCGCAGTGCTTGTCGAACGCGACCGTCAGCTCGCGGGCGATGCTGTCGGCTTCCTGGTTCTCGATCTGGTGCCGTTCCATGATGTAGACGACCTTCCCGTTCTGCAGCAGCGCCACCGCCGGTGACGACGGCGGGTATCCGATGAAGTAGCCGCGCGCCGTCTCGGTTGCCTCGATGTCGGCTCCCGCGAACACCGTGGCGACGAGGCTCGGCTTCACAGCGTGCTGCAGCGCCAGGGCCACGCCCGGACGGGCCTTGCCCGCGGCGCAGCCGCAAACGGAGTTCACCACGACCATGACGGTGCCGGGGGTCTCGCTCAGCCCTTTTTCCACCTCGGCGGCAGTGCGCCATTCGACGGCACCGAGACGAGTCAACTCGTCACGCATCGGCGCGATGAAGAACTCTGGATACACGTTCTGCTCCTTTCAGACCGCGGCCTCCGGAGCGCATCTGGCGCGATGCATCCGGCCGCGGGGGACGAACCAAGGGTAGCACACGGCGCGGCCCGGTCACCGTGCGCTGGCGGCGGCGAGGCGCCGGTTGAAGACGCGCAGCAGGAGCAGCGCGATGCCCCACTGCAGGAGGCAGGTGCCCAGGCTGTAGATACGCAGCGGGTTCCACCACTCGGCCGCGTCGTAGACGGCGACGGCCTGGTAGATCCACCACCCGAACATGGCCGCGAACTCGGCCGGCACCAGGTACTTCAGCACCCATTCGTACATGCGTCCCAGGCGTCCGGTGTCGGGGCCGAGATCGACCAGCTCCGTGCGAAACCGCGTCTGCCCGTAGCCGGTTACGGCGAGCGACATGAACAGGCCGCTGATCATCAGGGCGAGCCCCCAGACCCAGTCCTGATTCTCGAACACCGCCATGCTTACGGCGGACGGCATGCCGCAGACGATCCCGGCGCCGGCTACGACCCGGACCGCCGCGCGTCGCGGCAGCCCCCCGTCCATCAACGCGCGCGTCGCCAGCTCGATCATGGCAATCAGGGACGACAGCGCGGCGCAGAAGAGCGCCAGGAAGAAGACCGGGAGGAAGACGCGGCCCGCCGGCACGAGCTCGAACAGTTGGGGGATCCAGATGAACGTCAGTCCGGTGTTGCCGGCCGCCATTGCCTCCAGGGCCTCGGCGGTCGACAGGATCGCAAAGGCGGTCGGCAGGATCGCCATGCCGGCCAGCAGCGATGCCACGTTGTTGCCGACGCCGATCGCCGTGGCGCTCCGGACCACGTTCTCCTCCCGCCGGACGTAGATCGCATAGGTCAGCAGCAGGCCCCATCCGGCTCCCGTGGACCACGCCGACTGCGTCAGGGCCTCGAGCCACGTCCGATAGTCGAGGAGTGCCGACAGGTCCGGCTGGAACAGAAACGCCAGTCCGCGGCCTGCGCCGTCGAGCGTGACCGACCGCACGACCGCAACCAGGAGCAGCACGAACAGGGTGGGAATCAGCACCCGGTTCGCGCGCTCGATTCCGCCCGCGACGCCGCGCGCGACGATCCCGGCACCGATCGCGAGCGCGGCGACATGGAACAGAATCGGCTGCCAGACCGACCGGCTGTACGCGTCCCAGTAGCCGCCGGGGTCGGCCGCCAGCTCACCCGTGAAGCTGGCGAAGACGTACTTCAGCGTCCAGCCCGTGACGACCGAGTAGTAGAACATGATCATGGTCGTCGTCACGACCACGAAGCCGCCCATCCAGGCGTGGCGGCGGCCGAGAAAGGTGGCGAAGGCGCCGATCGGCCCGCGCCGGGCGCCGCGCCCGAGACCGAACTCGGCGATCAGCAGCGGGAGCGACCACAGGACGAGAAACAGCGCCCACGGAATCAGAAAGGCGGCGCCGCCGTTCTGCGCGGCGATGCGGGGGAACCGCCAGAGGTTGCCGGTTCCGACGGCCATGCCCAGCCCGGCGGCAATAACCGCCCAGCGCGACGAGAACAGTTCAGGCTTCACCATGCTCGCACCCCAAGAGGCTCCTCCAGTGTAGCAGCCACGGCACGTACCTTGCTATGCTGCATATCAAGGCCCATACTTGGATCGACGCAATTCAAGGGAACGCATGACCCGTGAGGTGATCTTCATCAGTATGGCGGCGAGGGAGCTGGGAATGCACCCGCAGACCCTTCGCAAGTACGAGCGGCTGGGCCTCGTGCGGCCGACGCGGACCATCGGCAGCATGCGCCTCTACTCGAGCGAGCAGATCGAACGGTTGCGCGTCATCAAGCGGCTGGTCGACGAGCTGGGCATCAACCTGGCCGGCGTGCAGCAGCTCCTGTCTGTGGCCGATGTCGTGGAGCGCATGCGCCCGCTGGTCGACGAGCAGCGCGGCTCCCGGGACAGCCGGCGCGCACTCCGGCGGGAGTTCGATCGACTGACCCGGCTGCTGGGACTGTAGCGGTCATGGAGTTCAAGGACTACTACAAGGTGCTGGGCGTCGCCCGCGACGCGACGCCGGCGGATATCAAGAAGGCGTACCGCAAGCTGGCGCGCCAGTACCATCCGGACGTCAATGCCGGGGACGGCGCGGCCGAGAAGCGCTTCAAGGAGATCAACGAGGCGCACGAGGTGCTCGGCGATCCCGGCAAGCGGCGCCGGTACGACGAGCTGGGAGCGAACTGGCGCCACTACGACCCGGCGCAGGCCGCCGGTGCGGGCCCCTTCGCAGGCGCGCCGTTCGGCTTCGGGGCCGCACATCCCTTGTCCGATTTCTTCGAAACTTTCTTCGGCGGGTCCGCTCCCGGCAGACGCCCGGCACGACCCGCGGGGCGGGACGCGGACATCGAGCACGTACTCGAGTTGAGCCTCGACGAGGCATTCCGCGGGTCGACCCAGCGGCTCCTGATCCGCGGCGGCGCGCGGCAACGGCCGGTCGACGTGCGAATTCCGGCCGGAGTCACGGACGGGACGCTCATCCGCGTGGCGGGCAAGGGCGAGCCTGGAACAGGGGGCTCCACCGCGGGGGACGTGCTGCTGCGCGTGCGCGTCGCGCGGCATCCGCGCTTCAGCCTGCGCGACCGCGACCTGCACGTCGAGGTCGCCGTCCCGGTGACTACCGCGGTTCTGGGGGGCAGCGTCGAGCTGGTGACGCTCGACGGGCAGACGGTACGCCTCAAGATCCCCGCAGCCACCCAGCCGGGGCAGATGTTCCGGCTCAAGGGCAGGGGGATGCCCGGCACCGGCCGGCGCTCCGGGTCCGGCGACCTGCTTGCCACCGCCCGCGTGGCAATCCCCAAGCAACTGAGCAGCGCGGAGCGCACCCACTACGAGGCCCTCGTCGACCTCGGGAAGCAGACGGACCGACAGGTGAAGAGGACGGTTGCGTGAGCATGAATCGAACGACGGAGAAAGCGCAGGAGGCCCTGCTGTCGGCGCAGCAGCTCGCCGAGCAGGCGGGACATCCCGAGCTCGAACCGGAACACCTCCTCATCGCGTTGACGGAACAGCCGGACGGCATCGTGCCGGGACTACTGCGCCGGCTCACGGTCGATCCGGCGACGGTCACCGCCGCGGCCCGCGCCGAGATCGCGAAGCTGCCGGCGGCGAGCGGCGGCGCACCGCCCGGTCAGTCTGCGCGGTTCCGTCAGGTGATCAATCAGGCCGTGAGCGAGGCCCGGCGCCTGAAGGACAAGTGCGTCAGCACCGAGCATCTGCTGCTCGCCCTGGCCGCCGAGGGCGGGCGCGCGCCGGCCGCCCGGATTCTGCGCGCGCACGGCGTGGTCGGCGACCGGATCTACGAGGCGCTGACGTCGGTTCGCGGATCGCAACGGGTCACCGACCCGCACCCGGAAGCCAAGTGCGAAGCGCTCGAGCGCTACGGGCGCGAGCTCACGGAGCTCGCGCGTCAGGGCAAGCTCGACCCGGTCATCGGTCGGGACGAGGAAATCCGCCGTCTCGTGCAGGTGCTCTCGCGGCGTACGAAGAACAACCCGGTGCTGATCGGCGAGCCCGGCGTCGGCAAGACGGCCATCGTGGAGGGTCTCGCGCAGCGGATCGTGCGACAGGACGTGCCCGAGGGCCTGAAACGGAAACGGATTGTCGCCCTCGACATGGGTACCCTGGTTGCCGGCGCCAAGTACCGCGGCGAGTTCGAAGAGCGGCTCAAGGCCGTGCTCGCGGAGGTGACCGACGCGGCCGGTGCCGTCGTGCTGTTCATCGACGAGCTGCACACGGTGGTGGGAGCCGGCGCCGCGGAGGGCTCGATCGACGCGTCCAACATGTTGAAGCCGATGCTCGCGCGCGGCGAGCTGCACATGATCGGGGCCACGACCCTCGACGAGTACCGCAAGCACATCGAGAAGGACGCGGCGCTCGAGCGCCGCTTTCAGCCCGTGCTCGTCACGGAGCCCACGGTCGAGGACACCATCAGCGTGCTGCGCGGCCTGCGGGAGCGCTACGAGATTCACCACGGCGTCAGGATCAAGGATGCGGCCCTGGTCGCCGCGGCCGTGCTGTCCGACCGCTACATCAGCGACCGCTTCCTGCCCGACAAGGCCATCGATCTCGTCGACGAAGCCGCCTCGGCGCTGCGGACCGAGATCGACTCGCTGCCCGTCGAGCTGGACGAAGTTCAACGCCGCATCATGCAGCTGGAGATCGAGCGGGAAGCGTTGCGCAAGGAGACGGACGCCCCGTCCCGGCAGCGACTGGCACGGCTCGACAAGGAGCTCGCGGACCGCAAGGAGGAGCGCACCCGGCTCCAGACGCAGTGGGAGCAGGAGAAGGCGGCCATCCAGTCGTCCCGGACGCTCAAGGAGGAGCTCGAAGCGGTGCGCCACCAGATCGAGCGCGCGCAGCAGGCGGGCGACTACGCCGCGGCGTCGGAGCTGCAGTACGGGCGGCTGCCCGAGCTCGAACGGCAGCTGCACCATGCGGAGAGCGACCTGCTCGACGCCCCGCCGCAGACCCGCATGCTGAAGGAGGAAGTCTGCGAGGAAGACATCGCCGAGGTCGTCAGCAAGTGGACCCACATCCCGATCAGCAAGCTGGTGGAAGGCGAGATCGAGAAGCTGCTGCGCCTGGAAGACAGCCTGCGCGAGCGCGTCGTGGGTCAGGACGATGCCGTTGCCGCGGTGGCGAACGCCATTCGCCGGGCGCGGGCCGGCTTGCAGGACCCGAACCGGCCCCTCGGCAACTTCATCTTCCTGGGCCCGACCGGCGTTGGCAAGACGGAGCTGGCTCGCGCCCTGGCCGCGCTGTTGTTCGACGCCGAGGACGCGATGATTCGCATCGACATGTCCGAGTACCAGGAGAAGCACGCGGTCTCGCGCCTGATTGGAGCACCACCCGGATACGTGGGCTACGAGGAAGCCGGGCAGTTGACCGAGGCGGTCCGGCGGCGGCCCTATGCCGTCGTGCTGTTCGACGAGATCGAGAAGGCGCACCCGGAAGTGCTCAACGTGATGCTGCAGCTCCTCGATGACGGCCGGTTGACCGACGGCAGGGGCCGCACGGTCGATTTCAAGAACGTCGTCGCGATCATGACGTCGAACCTGGGGAGCCAGCATATCGCCGAACAGGTGCGGCGGCGGGCGGCGAGCTGGACGACAACGTGCGCCGGCAGGTCGACGAAGTCCTGCGCGCGCACTTTCGACCGGAATTCCTGAACCGCATCGACGAGATCATCTACTTCCACGCCCTGGGGCGGTCACATCTGATCGCCATCGTGGACATTCAACTGCGCCAGCTCGCCCAACGGCTGACGGATCGCAAGGTGACGCTCGAGCTGAACGACGCCGCGAAGAGGCTACTCGCGGACGAAGGATTCGATGCGAGGTTCGGCGCCCGACCGCTGAAGCGAGCGATTCAGCGGCTCGCCCTCGATCCGCTCGCCCTGCGCATGCTGCAGGGCGACTTCGGCGAGGGAGACCGCGTGGTCGCGGACGCCGAGAATGGCGGGCTCTCGTTCGCGAGACGGGAGGCGGTCAGTGCTTAGCCAGGGAGCCGTCGAAGCCGATCCGGTTGTGGGCGCCGTCGCAGAACGGCTTGTTCTCCGACGCGCCGCAGCGGCACAGCGCGAAGGGCCGCCGCTCGACCGGCAGTTCGGCCCCGGCGGCGTCCGCCAGCGTGACGTCGACGCCTTCGACGAGGAGCGGGCCATGTTGCCGCACGGTGATCTTTGCCAAGTTCGATTCTCCTCTACTCCTACCCCATCTTCTGCATCGACGCGAGGAAGTCGCCGTTCGACTTAGTCTTGCCCATCTTGTCCAGCAGCAGCTCCATCGCCTCGACAGGCGACAGCGGATTGAGCACCTTGCGCAAGACCCAGACGCGGTTGAGATCGTCGCCCTCGATCAGCAGCTCTTCCTTGCGCGTGCCGCTCTTCTGGATGTCGATGGCCGGAAACACCCGCTTGTCGACGAGCTTGCGCTCGAGATGAATCTCCATGTTGCCCGTGCCCTTGAACTCCTCGAAGATCACGTCGTCCATGCGCGAGCCGGTGTCGACCAGGGCCGTCGCCATGATCGTGAGCGAGCCGCCCTCCTCGATGTTCCGCGCGGCGCCGAAGAATCGCTTCGGCTTCTGGAGCGCATTCGAGTCGAGCCCGCCCGATAGCACCTTCCCCGAGGGCGGAATGACGGTGTTGTAGGCCCGCGCCAGCCGCGTCACGGAATCGAGCAGGATGACGACGTCCTTGCGATGCTCGACCAGACGCTTGGCCTTCTCGACGACCATCTCGGCCACCTGAACGTGCCGCTGGGCCGGCTCGTCGAAGGTCGACGACACCACCTCGGCGTCGACCGAGCGCTGCATGTCGGTCACCTCCTCGGGGCGCTCGTCGATCAGCAGCACGATGAGGTACACCTCGGAGTGATTCTTGACGATCGACTGCGCGATGTTCTGCAGCAACATCGTCTTGCCGGTCCGCGGGGCGGCCACGATGAGCCCGCGCTGGCCCTTGCCGATTGGCGTCATCAGATCCATGACGCGCGCCGACAGATTCGACGCCTCCGACTCGAGCTGCAGCCGCTCCTGCGGATACAGCGGCGTCAGGTTCTCGAAGAAGATCTTGTCGCGCGCCTGCTCCGGCGGCTCGAAGTTGACCGCCTCGACCTTGATGAGTGCGAAGTACCGCTCGCCTTCCTTGGGCGGTCGGATCTGCCCCGACACCGTGTCGCCGGTCTGGAGGTCGAACTTCCGGATTTGTGACGGCGATACGTAGATGTCGTCCGGACCGGGCAGATAGTTGTAGTCGGGCGCCCTGAGGAAGCCGAATCCATCCGGGAGCACCTCGAGCACACCCTCCGAGAAGATGAAGCCGCTCTGCTCCGTTTGTGCCTTCAGGATCTGAAAGATCAGCTCCTGCTTCCGCATGCCGGTGGCGCCGGTGACGTTCAGATCCTTGGCGATCTGCGTCAGCTTGGCGATGCTCATGTCCTTGAGCTCGCCGATGTTCAGCGTGTCGGGGACGCGGCGGGGCGCATCGCTCGGGCGCCTGGCTACCACGGGCTTGGTCGCTTCGGCCGTGGAGGCGGTATCCACGGCGTCCGCCGCGGCGGCAGATGATCGCAACGAGCGTTTCTGATTGTTCGGCATAGGGTTGGATTGGGAGAGTGGTTAGGACCCTGCGCCAGCCTGCCGTTCCGCCAGACACGACGTGCAGGTGCGTAGACAGCGTGATTCGCAATGAGTCGGGACGCGACAGCCGGCTGGGATCTTACAGAAAAAAAAGTCAGTATAGGATCCGCGTCGGGCCATGTCAACACGCCGCGGTCAGTAGCGGGCCGGCGACTCGCCGTGTGCAATCAGGCTGCATCCCACGGTCGGTTCCAGCCCGACCTCCCGGGCGCGCCGTATGACCCCGGGTCCGTCGCTGCCGGGGTTGAGCCACAGCACCGGAATCTTCTTGCGGGCCACGTCGTCGACGATCCGCTCGCCAATCTCCGGGGGAACGTAGAGGGTTGCCATGTCGATGTCGACCGGGACGTCGAGCACGGAGGGATAGGACGGCAACCCCTCGATTTCGTCGTCGTGCGGGTTGATCGGAATCACCGTGCAACCGGCGTGCAGGAATCCCCGCACCGCCTTGTTGCCGAACTTCCGGCGGTCCCGCGACGCGCCGACCACCGCCACCGTCTTCATCGTGCCGAGTATACCCCGTCGCATAGAATGACGTGCCGTGCTGCATCACGTGTTCCTGCTCATCGGCGTTTGCGCGCTCGCCTTCTTTGCCGGTCTGGGGCAACCGGCCATCACCGATTCCGACGAGGGCTTCTATGCCGAGAGCGCGCGCGAGATGGTCGAGAGCGGCGACTGGCTGACGCCGCACTTTAACTATGCGTACCGCTTCGAGAAGCCGGTGCTCTACTACTGGCTTGCGGCGGGCGCCTACCGCCTGGTCGGCGTCGGCGAGGCAGCCGCCCGCCTGCCCTCGGCGCTGGCCGGGCTGGGCTTGACCCTCCTTGCCTTCCTTGCCGGCCGCCGCTGGTACGACGACGCCACGGGGCTGCTCGCCGGCCTGATTGCCGCCACGAGCTTCGGCCACGTCGCGATGGCTCGGCAGGCCCTTCCGGATCTGACGCTGGCGTTCCTCGTCACGGTCGCAACGTGGAGCGCACTGCTGGGCGGCCTGGACCCCCCGCGGCGGCGCGGCGCCCTCGGCACGGATCGCCGGCGGCGCTGGCTCGTCGTCGCGGCCGTCGCCGCCGCGGGGGGCGTGCTCGCCAAGGGGCCGGTAGCTCTAGCGCTGCCGGCCCTGGTCGTACTGCCCCTCGCTGGCTGCGAGTATCTCGCGGGCCGCTCGCGGTGGCACCTCCGGCGCCCCCTCCTCGTGCCGGCGGCGCTCGCGTTCCTGATGGTGGCCGCGCCCTGGTTCCTCGGGATGACCGTCGTGCACGGCTTCGACTACCTCGACCGGTTCTTCGTTGCGGAGAACCTCGACCGGTTCGCCACGGCCCGCTTCAACGAGCCCCGGCCGTGGTGGTACTATCTGCCGATCGCGATCGGCGGCATGCTGCCCTGGTCGCCGTACATGCTGCTGTGGCTGCCGGCGCTGGGCCGGTTCGCCAAGACGCGCCGCGTCGACCCCGCGACCGTGCGCCTGCTCTGGTGGGCGCTGGTTCCCCTCCTGTTCTATACGCTGGCGGTCGGCAAGCAGCCGCGCTACATCCTGCCGATGGTCAGCCCGCTGGCCGTCCTGCTGGCCGCCACGCTGCGCGAACAGCTCGGCCGCCGGCCGACGCGCGACCGCCTGCTCACCATCTGCACCACCCTCGCCGGCACGGTGCTGGTGCTGCTGGGCATCCTGGCCTATCGTGCCCGGCCGCTGCTCGTGGACTGGGACGAGCTGTGGACCACGGCCGCCGCCGGCGCGTTCTGGGCCGCCGGAATCGGCGTCTGTCTCACGGTTGCCCGGCACCGCTGGACACCCGCGGCGCTGACCGCCGCGGCGATCGTCGCGACCCTGGTCACCCATTGCGTGGTGCTCGCCTCGCCGGGCCCGGCGCCGGTCGAGCGGATGGCGTCCCTGATCGCGGCCAACCGCGAAGGGGACGAGCGGTACGGCCGGCACGCGGTCTTCGCCAGGAACCTCGTGTTCTATACTCGCAGCGCCTTCGTGGAGCTGCCCGTCCTGCAGGCGGCCTCCGACTTCCTGCGGGCCCCGGCGCGGGTCCTGTGCGTGCTGAGGGTGGAGGACGCGGACCGCCTGGACGCTCAGGGCGTGCCGCTCGAACGGTTGGGGCAGGTCAGGTACCTGGACACCGGGGGGCTGAATCTGCGCACCCTGCTCGACCCGCGGCCCGATCGCCTGCAACGGGTCGTGCTGGTGGCGAATCGATAGGAGCAGGGTTCACGGATGGCAACGCTTGCCCAGGCGCTGGCGGCACGCACGCGCGACGGCGATCTGTGGGAACCGCTGGGCGGGAACCGGATCCGCTGCTACGCCTGCGGTCACGAATGCCCGATCCCGGATGGGGCGGTCGGCGTCTGCAAGGTGCGCTTCAACCGCGGCGGACGCCTGCGGGTGCCCTGGGGCTACGTCGGCGGCGTGCAGTGCGACCCGATCGAGAAGAAGCCGTTCTTTCACGCCTACCCCGGCGGACTGGCGTACAGCTTCGGGATGCTGGGCTGCGATCTGCACTGCGCGTACTGCCAGAACTGGGTGACGTCCCAGGCGCTGCGCGACCCGGCCGCCGTGGTCGATCCGAGGCCGGTGTCGCCGGCCCGGCTCGTCGCGGACGCCGCACGGCTGGGCGCACGGGTAGTCGTCAGCACGTACAACGAGCCGTTGATCACCGCGGAATGGGCCGTCGCCGTCTTCAGGGAGGCGCGGCAGGCGGGGCTCGCCACGGCGTTCGTCTCCAACGGCAACGCGACTCCCCGCGCACTCGACTACCTGCGCCCCTGGGTCGATCTCTACAAGGTCGACCTGAAGAGCTTCGACGACTCACGCTACCGCCAGCTCGGCGGACGCCTGCAGCCGATACTGGACACGATCCGGAGGCTCCGGGCGCTGGGCACCTGGGTCGAGGTCGTGACGCTGCTGATTCCCGGCTTCAACGACGCCGACGACGAGCTCGAGCGGCTCACCGGGTTCCTGGCCAGCGTGTCACCGGATCTGCCCTGGCACGTGACGGCGTTTCACGCGGACTACAAGATGACCGATCGCCACGACACCTCCGCCGACATGCTGCTGCGCGCGGCCACGATCGGACGCGCGAACGGCCTGCGGTTCGTGTACGCGGGCAATCGGCCCGGGCGGGTAGGCGATCTCGAGCACTCCCATTGCCCCGCCTGCGGGACGCGGGTCATCGAACGGCACGGATACCGCATCCACGCGTACCGGCTCACACCCGGCGGGGCCTGTCCCTCGTGCGGCACGGCCATACCGGGACGCTGGGATCCCGCCTTCCACGGCCAGACCGCTGCCAAGCCGTTGCGGCCCGCGCTCTGAGCCGCGCGCTCGCCCGCCAATCGTCACCTGGCGGTTCCGCCTGACGCCCAGCCAACCCTCCAGGAGTCCGCCCCGTTCCACGGCGCGGACTCCTACGCGGCGTCGGGGGGCGGGAAGATCTTGCCGGGATTGAGAATACCGTGCGGATCGAAGGCCGACTTCAGCCGCCGCATCAGGGCGATGACGTCGTCGGACAGTTCCAGCCGCAGATAGGCCGCCTTGGAGAGCCCGATGCCGTGCTCGCCGCTGATGGAGCCCTCGAGGCGCACGACCTGCTCGAACAGGCGGCGCTCGGCCTCGCGCGCCCGCGCCAACGCGGCCCGGTCCTGCGGATCCAGCAGGATGTTGACGTGGATGTTGCCGTCACCGACGTGCCCGAAGCTGGGCATGCGGAGCCGAAGAGAGCGCCGCAGGGCATCGACGGCCGCGAACAGCTCCGGAATCCTTGCCTTGGGCACCACGACGTCGTGGTTGATCTTGAGCGGCGCCTGCGCCCGCAAGGCGAACGACAGCTCGCGGCGCAGCCGCCAGAGCTCGGCTCGCTCCGCGGCGTTGCCGGCCTGTCGAACGTCGGTGGCTCCCTGTGACTCGCAGGCGAACCTCACACGCTCTGCTTCGGCGGCGACCGCTTCCGGCATCCCGTCGACCTCCATCAACAGCATCGCGCCGGTTCCCGGATCCGCCATGCGCCGGCCCGCCGCCGCGGCCAGCGCATCGAGACAGTCGCTGTCGATCAGCTCGATCGCGGCCGGAACGACCCGCTCGGCCACCAGGCGTCCCACCGCGCCCGCTGCGTCTTCCACGCTCCGGAACGCGGCGCGGATTGTCGCGCACGCCGGCGGCTTCGGGATGAGCCGGAGGATGATCTTCGTGATGATTGCCAGCGTTCCCTCGGATCCCACCAGCAACTGCGTCAGATCGTAGCCGACCACGTTCTTGACGGATCGGCCGCCGGTCTCGATGATCTCGCCGGTCGGCAGCACGGCCTCCAGCCCCAGCACGTAACGCTTCGTCGTCCCGTACTTGAACGCCCGGGGGCCGCCGGCGCATTCGGCCACGTTCCCGCCGATAACCGATCGCTGCAGGCTGGCGGGGTCTGGCGGATAGAACAGGCCGAGCTTCTCGACCGCCTGCTGCAGGTGCGCGGTGACGACGTTCGGCTCGACGATCGCCAGCAGGCTCCCCTCGTCGATCTCGAGGATCCGGTGCAGCCGCTCCATGGCCAGCACCACGCCGCCCGCCGACGGTACCGCACCACCCGTGTACCCGGTTCCGGCGCCGCGCGGCGTCAGCGGTATCCGTTCACGGTCGCAGAGCCGTGCAACCGCCGACACGTCGGCGGCCGAGGCCGGAAAGACCACCGCGTCGGCCGGACGGCCTTTCCGGAGCGCGTCAGCGCCGTACTCGCGACAGCTCTCGTCGTCCTGTCGGACGTGCTCCGGCCCGACGACCTGCACGAGCGCTTCGATGACGCCGGGGGACAGCATGAACGCGGTCAGACGCGCGTCGTCGGCAGGGGGCTCGCACCCGGCTTCAGGGCGCCTGCGAAGGCCCGTATCCTCTCGACCCCCGCTTCGAGACTGGCGAGCGATGTGGCATACGACAGACGCAGGAAGCCGGGCGCGTCGAACGCCTCGCCCGGCGTCACGGCTACGTGCGCTTCGCGCAGCAGCGCCTGCGCGAAGTCGGCGGACGTCCGGAAACCGTCGGGCGACAACAGCTCCGAAATGTCCGGAAAGAGATAGAACGCGCCGCCGGGGCGCACGCAGCGGATGCGGCTCTCCTCGGCAAGCCATGCCAGCACCTGGTCGCGGCGCTCACGATAGACGGCGCGCATGGCGGCCACGCAGTCCTGCGGCCCGGCGAGCGCCTCGATCGCAGCCCGCTGGGTAATCGACGACACGTTCGACGTGGCGTGGCTCTGCACGACGTTGCACGCGGCAATCAGCTCGGCCGGCCCGACTGCCCACCCGCAGCGCCAACCGGTCATGGCGTAGCTCTTCGACAAACTGCCCACCAGAACCGACCGCTCGGGCAGGCGGTCCCACAGCACCCGCGGGAGGTTGTGGGCAACGTCGTCGTAGATGAGCCGCTCGTAGCACAGATCGAGCACGATCCACGCCCCGTGGCGGCTCGCCGCGTCGGCAATCTCGGCCAGATCGTGCTCGGTCACGAGCGCCCCGGTCGGATTGCCCGGCGAGTTGACAACGACGGCCCGCGTCCGGGGCGTGAAAGCCTCGAGGACCGCCGCGGCGTGCAGCCGGAAGCCGTCTTCCGGATGGGTGCGCACCGTCACGACCTCGGCGTCCGCCAACTGCACCTGAGCCGGGAGGCTGGGCCAGCCCGGAGCGTGAGTGATCACCTGATCGCCCGCTCCGCAGAGCGCCATCGCCGCGTTGAAGAGCGCCTGCTTGCCGCCCGCCGTCACGATGACGTCCTCGGGTTCGAACGAGACGCCGTAGTCCGCGTCGTACCGCGCACAGATCGCCTCGCGGAGCTCCTGCACGCCCGCGTTCGGCGTGTACCGGGTGAAGTCACCGGATATGGCCGCGATGCCGGCCGCCTTGATGTGGGCGGGCGTCGGGAAGTCGGGCTCCCCGGCGCCGAGGTCGATGACATCGATTCCCCGCCGTCGCAGCCGGGTCACCTCGAGTGTCACCTGTTGCGTTGCCGACGCGGGGACGCGGGCCGTCCGTGGAGAGAGCATGCCGGTCGGCCGGGTCAGACGCTCACCGCCCGGCGGCCGCGCTTGGCCGCGAGCCGGGTCTCGACCGCCTCCGGCACCAGTCCGGCCACGGAGCCGCCGAGGGCGAACACCTCCTTGACCAGCCGGGAGCTGACATAGGTATACGGTTCGGCCGGCATCATGAAGACCGTCTCGAGCTCGGCGCTCAGGCGCCGATTCATGAGGGCCATCTGCATCTCGCACTCGAAGTCCGAGATCGCCCTCAGGCCGCGGACGATGACGTTGGCGCGGCGGCAGCGGGCATAGTCGACGAGCAGTCCGTCGAACGTGTCGACCTCGACGTTGGACGGGCTCGCGAATACCTCGCGGACCATCTCGGCGCGTTCCGCGATCGAGAACAGGGCCGACTTGTCGGGATTGACCAGCAGCGCTATCACGATCCGGTCGAACAGCCGCGCGCCCCGCTGAATGATGTCGACGTGACCGTTGGTCAGCGGGTCGAACGACCCAGGGTACACGGCCAAGCGCGACGAGTGATCGCCCTGCATTCTGCTGATTCGCCGGATCAGTCTCGACTGCTTTCCGGCAGCCGCCCGTAGAAGTCCAGGACGCTGTCGCTGGAGACGATCTCACGGCCCCACGCCAGACCCGCCGCCGGCGGCCGCGCCGCCCGGCGCGCGCGCTCCAGCACCAGGACTCCCCCCCCGGCCAAGCGTCGTCCCACTGCGGACAGTATCGCACCAATCTCGAGGTTGTCATAGGGCGGGTCGAGCAGGATCACGTCGTAGGTCCCCACAAGCCTGCCGTCGTCGACGACGTCCGGGAGCGGACCCTGGACGATCCGGCAGCGCGCGGCGACGCCGAAGCGGGCGGCGTGATCGGCGATCAGGGCCGCCGCCCGCCGGTCCTGCTCCACGAACGCCGCCGCCCGTGCCCCGCGGCTGAGCGCCTCGAATCCCAGCGCACCGGTGCCGGCGCAGGCGTCCAGGACGCTGGCGGCGAGCACGCGGTCGCCGAGCACGTTGAACAGCGTCTCCCGCAGGCGGTCGGACGTGGGCCTGAGGCCGGCCCAGCGTGGAGGACGCAGGCGGCGTCCCTTGAGCGAGCCGGCAATGATGCGCACGTCAGCCGACTCCCACGAGACCGAAGCGCTCCGCCCAGCCTGCAACCATGGCGTCCAGCGCCGGCTGCGGCGGATCCTGCGCGAGCCAGGCGTGAGCCGCCCGCCGCGCCTCGTCCATGGTCGCGTAGTCGCGCAACAGGTCACCCACCCTCAGGGTCGGTATGCCGGACTGCCGCGTGCCGAAGAAGTCGCCGGGTCCTCGAATCTCCAGGTCGCGCTCGGCAATCTCGAAGCCGTCGCTGGTCGCGGCCACGGCATCGAGGCGGGCGCCGGCCGCGTCCGACAGCCGGCCCTGATGCAGCAGGATGCAGTACGCGCGGTGGGGTCCGCGCCCCACCCGCCCGCGCAGCTGATGCAGTTGAGCCAGCCCGAAGCGTTCCGCATGCTCGACCAGCATGACCGTCGCGTTGGCCACGTCGATGCCGACCTCGATCACCGTCGTGGCCACGAGCAGATTCACCTCCCCGGCGCCGAATGCAGTCATGACAGCGTCGCGCTCGTCCGGCTTCATGCGGCCGTGTACCAGTCCGACCCTGAAGTCCTGAAAGACGTCCGCCGCGAGGTGCCGCGCCATCTCGGTCGCCGCCTTCAGATCGACCTTCTCGGACTCCTCGACGAGCGGGTACACGACGTAGCCCTGACGGCCCGCGCGTAACTGGCGGCGCACGAACTCGTACACCTCCCGGCGCTTGCCCTCCGGCGCCAGACGCGTCACGACCGGCTGCCGGCCCGGGGGCAGTTCGCGAATGACCGACACGTCGAGGTCGCCATAGGCCGTCAGCGCCAGGGTGCGCGGAATCGGCGTCGCCGTCATCACCAGCACGTCCGGCTGCACGCCCTTCCGACGCAGGGCCGCGCGCTGGATCACGCCGAAGCGGTGCTGCTCGTCGATGATCACCAGACCGAGCTCCTTGAAGCGCACTGCGTCCTGCATCAGCGCGTGGGTGCCCACCGCCAGCTGCGCGCGTCCGGCGGCCAGGCTGTCCCACACGTCGCGGCGGGCACGGGCCGCCAGCGTGCCGGTGAGCAGCACGACCTCGAAGCGGGCAGGCCCCAGGATGCTCGCGATGTTGAGGTGGTGCTGCTCCGCGAGCAGCTCCGTCGGCGACATCACGGCCGCCTGCAGGCCGTTCTCCATCGCGACGAGCGCCGCCAGCAGGGTCACGATGGTCTTTCCCGAGCCGACGTCGCCCTGGAGCAGGCGATTCATCGGCCGGTCGCACGTCAGGTCGCCCACGATCTCCTTGAGCGCCTGCCGCTGATCGCCGGTGAGTCGGAACGGCAGCACGTCGAGGGCCGCCCGGCGAATCCGCTCGTCGACGCGGATGGTCCGCGGCTTGCGCGCGGTGGCCGTTGCCCGCCGCCGCAGCGCGAGTCCCAGCTGGAAGACGAAGAACTCCTCGAAGATCAGGCGCTTCTGCGCGGGCGTGCGGCAGCGCTCGAGGTCCTCCATCGAGGTCCCCTGCGCGGGAAAGTGCGCGTGGATCAGCGCGGTGCGCCGGTCGATCAACCCGTGCTCGCGGGAGACCTCCGGCGGCAGCGGATCCGCGACCGCGGGCGGCAGGAGCTCGAGTGCCGCGTGCACGATCCGGCGCGTCGTCTTCGACGTGACGCTGCCGACCTTCTCGTAGACCGGCACGATCCGGCCGGTATGAATCCGCGCGTCGTCGGCGGCGTCGGCCGCCAGCAGCTCGTATGCCGGGTTCGTCAGCTGCAGGCCGCCGCCCACACGGCCGCGCTCGACCCTGCCGAACAACGCGACCCGGCTCCCCGGCGCGAGGACTTCGGCCAGGAACGGCTGGTTGAAGTACACCGCCCGAATCCGGCCGGAAGCATCGGCGACCACCACCTCGAGGACGCGAAACCCCCGTCGCCGGGTCGGCCGTACGCCGCAGGCGAGGATCTCGCCGACGACCGCCGTCAGGTCGCCGACGCCGAGCTGCGCGATCGGCTGGACGCGATCACGATCCTCGTAGCGCAGGGGGAGGCGCAGCAGAAGGTCTTCGAGGACGTGGAAGCCCGCGCTCGCGAGGTCGGACGCCCGGCGAGGGCCGACGCCCTTGACGTGCTGGAGCGGGATCTGCAGCTCGTCGGTCACTGCACAATGACCGCCTCGCCTGCAGCGACGTCTATCTCGCGAATGCGGTAGGGAAGCTCGAACGTATCGGCCAGGTCGAATCCGAGCGGGTAGTCCTCGCTGCGCGAGTGGAAGCGGACCAGCAGGTCGAGCACCAGCGCCGGGACGGGCAGATCGGCGACCCTCACCGACTCCACCTGGATCCTGCCGATGCCGCCGCGGGCCTCGAGGATCCCGCTGGCCGCCACCGGCAGGTTTCCCCGCAGGTAGCTCAGCGGATCGAGAACGCTGCGCTCCCGCCCGGCGGCCACCGCGTCGAGGTCGATCCTGGCGCGCGCCACCACGCGGCCACCGCGCGCCAGGGTGATGTGCGGCTCGGTAACGCCCGGTGGTAGCTGCGACGCCGCCTGGAAGCGCAGATAGGCGTTGACCTCCCGCTCGAGCAGCACGATCGTGTGGCGCCGGTCCAAATCACGGCTGCCGCGGTCGATGATGCGGGCGAGCTTGCCGGCCAGCCGCTGCCCGTCCTCGGCCGTCGGTGGGCCGCCGCGCTGCGCCGCGGCGGGCAACAGGCCTGCAACGAGCAACAGCATCACTGCCGGTCGACACATATGCTCCCTCCTCGCGCCTTGCTCGAGCCGTGCGCGGCATGGTCACGACCGCGTCTCGGTGCAACGCGCGGTTTCACCGCAAGCTGCCGGCAGGCATCGCCGTCCGGCGGCGGCGCCCGACCATCGCACAGCCGGGTCGACACCGCCAGCGTGCCCCGCCTCGAGCCTCGTCAGCCGGTGGCCTCGCCCGCCTCCGTGCGGCGCGGGGTCTCTCCGCGCAGCAGCGCCTCGACCTCCACGCGCGTCGGGATCCCGGCGCGGGCTCCGAGCGCCCGGCACTTCAGCCCGGCCACCGCGTTCGCGTAGCGGAGCACGCCCTCGACGTCGGCGCCCGCGCCGCCGAGCAGCCAGCCCGCAATGAAGCCGCCGCGGAACACGTCGCCGGCGCCGGTCGTGTCTACCACGTCCACCCTGAAACCCGGGGTCCGGATCTCGGCGCCGCCGACCAGCGCGAGGCTGCCCTCTGCGCCGAGCGTCGTGCAGACGACACCCGCCCCGAACGACGAGCGCAGAATCTGCAGCGCCCGGCCCAGGTCCGCCTGCCCCGTCAGCGCGGTCGGAAACTCCTGAGCGGTGATGATCACGTCGATCTCCGCCAGCAGCGCCTCGACTCCGGGCCGGACGTGCTCGACGTCGACGACGGTGGCCGCGCCCGCCGCCCGCGCCTGGCGTGCCGCGGCCGTTGCGGCGGCCGTCTCGTGGCAATCGACCAGCAGCACGCGGCCCGACTGAACTGCCTGCACCGGCAGATCCGCCGGATTGATCGACAGAGCCGGGTGTCGCGACCAGAGGACGGTACGCTGGCCCGAGCGCTGGTCGACGACAACCACGGAGAGCGCGTTCGTCGCGCCGGGCACGGTCTCGCAGGCCGAGATGTCGACGCCGTCCGCTGCCAGGCTGGCCTGCCCCACCCGACCATTCTCGTCGTCGCCGAAACGGCCTATGTAGCGGGCCGCCCACCCGAGCCGGCTCACGGCGGCCATTGCCGACGCAGCCTGTCCACCCGGGCGCGACGCGAGCTCCACGATAGGAACCTTGGCCCGGCGCCGGATGATCGGCGACCACCGCCAGGAGATCGGTCGTGTTCAGACCCAGCCCGACCGCGTCGAACGGCTTGTCGCCGGCCGGACCCAGCCGTACCGGGAGCTTCACGACCCGATGCTACCATCGGCCGCCGTGATCTTGATCTTCGCCTTTTGTTTGCATATAGTTACCCCGTGCATCCGCTCGGGCAACCGCTTACCAGGCGCCAGCGAGAGATCCTGGATTTCCTGAACGAGTTCATCGAGCAGCACGGCTATGCCCCGAGTCTCGAGGAGATCGGGCGGCGGTTCGGTCTGTCCTCGCTGGCGACGGTGCACAAGCATCTGACCAACCTGCAGGAGAAGGGGTTCATTCGACGTGCCTGGAACCGCAGCCGGTCCGTCGAGCTGGTCCGCACCCGCGTCGGCGTGCGTGCGCTCGACCTGCCCCTGCTCGGCACCGTGGCGGCGGGCGTTCCCATCGAGGCCGTCGTCAGCTCGGAGACGGTCGGGGTGCCGGAAGATCTCGTTGGGCAGCGCGATGCCTACGCGCTGCGCGTGCACGGCAACTCCATGATCGACGAGCAGATACGCGACGGCGACATCGTCATCGTGGAAGACCGCAAGACCGCTGGCAATGGCGAGATGGTGATCGCGCTGCTGAACGGAACCGAGGTCACACTCAAGAAGTTCTATCTTGTTGGCGGGCGGATCCGCCTGCAGCCTGCCAACCCCGCGGTTGAGCCGCTGATCGTCGACGCCGACCAGGTACAGATCCAGGGCGTGGTGGTAGGTGTCCTGCGGCGCTACTAAGGACAGCGATCGATATAGATTTGCCAACTTCAGCGAGGCACTGGCCGACGATTCCGTTGCCGGCACGCTGTGACGCGGCAAGATAATTTACGCCAGCATCCTAAGGGGATTCCCGACCGAGGAGAGTAATGAGCGAGCGAAAACAGATCAACTTCACGATCGTGCCGGACGAGTCGAGTGACTCGCCCAGGACGTACGCTAATTTCTGCGCGATCTCGCATACGCCGTTCGACTTCACGTTGACGTTCTGCGAGGTGCTGCCGCCGTCCGAGAAGGAAGTCCGGGAAGCCGAGACGCAGCGCGTGCTGCGCGCGCCGGTGCGGGCCCGCATCGTCGTGCCGATCCAGTTCGTCCCGAATCTGATCACCGCTCTCCAGGAGCACATGCGATCGTTCGGCGAGGGCACGCTCAAGATCGGTTCCCCGCCGGAGCCGGTCCACTAGCTTCGCCCGCTCGCCTTGGCTGCACGCAAGCGCCGCGCACGGCCCCCACGTCCCGCCGCGGCCGCGATACGGATTCTGGACCTGCTGTCGAGTCAGCACCCGGGAGCTACCACCGAGCTGCGGTTTCTGAATGCCTACGAGCTGCTGGTCGCGACCATTCTCTCCGCCCAGTGCACGGACAAGCGCGTGAACCAGGTGACGCCGGCGCTGTTCGCACGCTACCCGGACGTGGCTGCACTCGCGGCAGCCGAACCGGAGGAGCTGGAACCACAGATCCGTTCGACGGGCTTCTTCCGATCCAAGTCGCGGTCGCTGGCAGGCATGGCCCGCGCCGTTGTCACGCGGCACGGTGGCCAGATCCCCGGAAGCATCGACGAGCTGGTCGAGTTGCCGGGTGTGGGCCGGAAGACCGCCAACGTGGTGCTGGGGCACGCGCTGGATGTGCCTGGTCTGCCGGTCGATCGGCATGTCTTGCGGGTCGCGAGTCGTCTGGGCATCGCCAGCGGCGACGATCCCGTGCGCGTCGAGGCGCAGCTGGGCAGCGTGCTGCCGCCGGCGCGCTGGACCAGCGCCTCCGACACCCTGATCCTTCATGGCCGGCGCATCTGCAAGCCGCGGCCGCTCTGCGAGCGCTGCGCCGCGTCCGAGCACTGCGACTTCCGGGCGGCCGCAACCGGCCCGGACGCAGCCCCCCCCCACCGCCCCGTGCGCGGGACGCGAGGATGAGGCCGCGCCCGAAACGCCGTCTCGGGCAGCACTTCCTCGAGCCGGCGTGGGTCGAAAAGCTCGTCGCGGCAATCCGTCCGGAACACGGCCAGACGTTCCTCGAGGTCGGGGCCGGCCGCGGCATCCTGACGTTGGCCCTGGCCGAGCGCGGCGCCTCCGTCACCGCGGTCGAGATCGATCGGGAGCTCGCCGACGATCTGGCCGCGCGCGCCCCGGCTGCCGTGACCGTCGTCAGGGCAAACTTCCTCAGCCTCGATGTCGACAGCCTGGCGCTCACGCGGCCGGCGCGTGCGGTCGGAAACCTGCCCTACAACGTGTCGGCGAGAATCCTGTTGAAGCTGCTTCGTTGCGGCGCGCACGGTGCCGGCCTGAGCGATGCGACGCTGATGCTCCAACGCGAGGTGGCCGACCGCGTCACGGCCGCCCCCGGTTCCCGCGAGTGGGGACCGCTGGGCATCGCGACGCGGCTGCACGCCACGCCGCAGCGCCTGCTGGCGCTGCCGCCGGGCGCATTCCGTCCGATGCCTCGCGTGCGCTCCGCGGTCGTCCACCTGCGCCTGCGGCCGGCGCCGGTACGCCTTCGCGATCCCATCCTGTTCGAGGCGCTGGTGCGCGCCCTCTTCAGCCAGCGTCGCAAGACGGCCCTCAACGCCCTGCGCGCGTTCGCCGCGCGGCACACCGCCGTACCGGCGCGCGAACTGCTGGCCCGCGCCGGCGTCGACCCGATGCGGCGCCCGGAACAGCTCGAGCTGCCGGAACTCGCTGAACTGTCGGAGGTTCTGGCCGCACCCCACTGACAGCCATGATATAATCCGGTTTCCTTCCCGCGCAGGCGATCCCAGCGGCCTGCAGGACCCGGACGCCCGTCCGGGGGCAATACGGCGCGCATCCGACGCACTAGTGCCTTCGTCAACACGGTTGGAACGAGAGCCGCTGCTCGAGGTCGTCCCGCTCGGCGGCGTCGGCGAATTCGGCATGAACATGATGGCGGTCGCCTCCGCGAGCACGACGGTGCTGCTCGATGCAGGCGCGATGCTTCCAGGTCCGGAACACTTGGGCGTGGATCTGATTGTTCCCGACCTCACGTTTCTGCAGCAGTCGGCACGCCGCCTGTCGGCCCTCATCCTGACGCACGGCCACGAGGACCACATCGGCGCCGTACCCTACGTGTGGCACCTGCTGGACGGCCCGGTGTACGGCACGCCGTTGACGCTTGCGCTGCTCGAGCCAAAGCTCGAAGCGCACGCGATCGACTCGGCGGATCGGCTCGTGGCGGTTGCCCCGCGGGAGCGGGTCGCCATCGGCAGCCTGGAAGTCGAGTTCATCCGGGTCACTCACAGCATGCCGGACTGTGTCGCGCTCGCGGTCCACACCCCGGCCGGGACGATCGTGCACACCGGCGATTTCAAGATCGACCAGACGCCCATCGACGGCGAGCTCGTCGACACCCACCGCCTCGCCCAGCTCGGCACGGAGGGCGTACTGGCCCTGTTCGCCGACAGCACGAACATCGCCCGCAAGGGATATACCGGATCCGAACGCGACGTCATCGCTGCCTTCGAGGAGATATTCGCCAGCACCCGCGGGAAACTCGTCGTCGCGCCGTTCTCCTCGAGCATCCATCGGATGCAGATCCTGGTCGACCTCGCGGTGCGGTTTAATCGCAAGGTGGCTCTCGTCGGCCGCGGCGTGCAGCAGACGGCGGCTGCCGCGCTGCGGCTCGGCTATCTCGACATCCCGGCCGGCGTGCAGATTCGAGACCGCGACGTCGAACAGTACGCACCGGAGCAGGTGTTGTGCATCGTCACCGGCTCGCAGGGCGAACCCCTGGCGGCGCTCTCGCGCATTGCGGTCGACGCCCACCGCTACGTGAAGCTGAAGCGCGGCGACGTCGTGGTCTTCTCCGCCCGCGCCATTCCCGGCAACCAGCGCGCGATCGGGCGTCTCCAGGACCATATCGCGCGGCGGGGCGCCAGCTGCATCGACGCGAGCGTGAAGGCGGTGCACGTCTCAGGGCACGCCAGCGAGGAGGAGCTCAAGCTGATGCTCTCGCTGGTGAGCCCGCGCTACTTCGTACCAATCCACGGGGAGTATCGCTACCTCGCCCGTCACGCGCAGGTTGCCGAGCAGGTCACGAACGGCCGCGCCGCAGTGCTGCTGGTGGAGAACGGCAGCCGGCTCGGCTTCGATGCCGAGGGCGGGTGGATCGCCGATACGGTGCCGGCCGGCCGCGTGCTGATCGACGGCACGCGGACAGGCGAAGTTGCGGACGAGGTTCTGCGCGACCGGCGCCATCTCGCCGGCGACGGCGTGGTGGTGCTGGTCATCGCCATCAATCCGCGCGACGGCCTGGTCGAGGCGGAACCGACCGTGACCACCCGCGGCTTCGTCGTCGACGACCGGACCGAGGCCGTTCTCGAAGAGGTTCCCGGTTTCGTCCGCAGCGTCCTCGAGGCGAAGAGCATCGAGGAACGCACCGACCAATGCCTCGTGCGGGAGCAGGTCCGAGTCGAGCTGCAACGTTTCCTTCGCAAGCGGACGGGCCGGCGCCCGCTCGTCTTGCCCGTGATACTGGAGACCTGACGTGCCTCGAGCCGCGTTGCCACATCTGATAAGCGAGTTCCTCGGAGTCGTGTTCTTCTCGATTGCGTCGGTTTGGCTCATCGCCCTGGTGACGTACGACCCGACCGATGCGGTCTGGTTCTTCAACGCCGGCGGCGAGCTGCCGCCGATGAATCTCGCCGGCCTGGCCGGCGCCTTTCTGGCGGAGGTCTCGTATCAGATCTTCGGGCTGGCGTCGTACCTCGTGCCGGCGGTGCTCGTCATCGCGGGCTGGTACTACTTCTGGTGCCTCCAGATCGACGCCGCGTACACGAAGCTGGTCGGCTCCATCCTGCTGTTCGGATGCAGCGCGACACTGCTGAGCCTCGCGTTCGGCACGGTCGATGTGCTGGGCAGGACGGTGCGGGCCGGCGGGTACATCGGGGAGAACCTGGCCGGGCTGCTCGCCCCGTACCTGAACCGCGCCGGTTCGATCATCGTCCTGCTGGCGCTGTTGTCCCTGGCCCTGATCCTGGTTACGCAGTTCTCCTTCGGCCGTCTGTTCATCCAGGCCGCCCGCGCCCTCGGCCAGGGCCTGGGACGCGCGCGCGGCGCCGTTCGGCAGTGGTGGACAAAGCGCCGGCGCGACCGGCAGCGGCGGGGCGTGGTGCGCAAGCACCTCGAGAAGGCCGGTGCATCGACCGCACGCACCGAGGTGCTGGCCAAGAGCCAACCACCGGCCCCCGCGCCGCGCCCGGAGAAGACGGAGCCGCCGCCCGCCCCGCCCAAGGAGGACGACGCCGAGAATCTGGCAGGCATGACACCCATGCTGCCCCTGGAGGATCTGCCGCTCAAGACGTCCACGGCACAGCGCAACGGTTCGTTCCTCCATCCGCCCCTGGCCCTGCTCGACTCCCCGAAGGCCGTCCAGAAGTTCGATGAGCGCGTGCTCATGGACAACGCGGCCCTGCTCGAGGAGAAGTGTCGCGAGTTCTCCGTCGCCGGTTCGGTCTCGCAGTTCCACCCCGGTCCGGTGGTCACGACGTTCGAGTTCAAGCCCGATGCCGGCGTCAAGTACAGCAAGGTGACCCGGCTTGCCGACGATCTCTGCCTCGCGATGCAGGCCGAATCGGTGCTGATCGACCGGATTCCGGGAAAATCGACCGTCGGCATACAGATCCCGAATCAGATCCGCGACGAGATCTCGATCCGGGAGCTGCTGGAGTCGGACGCCTATCAGCGCTCGCCGTCGAAGCTGACGCTGGCCCTGGGCAAGTCGATCCACGGCGAGCCGGCCGTGACGGATCTCACCCGGATGCCGCACCTGCTGATCGCGGGCTCGACGGGCACCGGCAAATCGGTCGCCCTCAACGTGATACTCACCAGCATCCTGTATCGGTCCACCCCGGACGACGTCCGTCTCATCCTCATCGATCCCAAGCGCCTCGAGCTCGGGATGTACGAGGAAATCCCGCATCTGCTCACCCCCGTCGTCGTCGAGCCGAAGCGAGCCGCCAACGCGCTGCGCTGGGCGGTGCGGGAGATGGAGAACCGCTACAAGCAGCTCGCCACCGAGGGGGTGCGCAACATCGAGCAGTACAACCGCAACATTGCCGCGCAGCTTCGCGAGTCGGAGGACAAGACCGCGTCGGACGACGCGGAGCAGCTGAAACCGCTCCCGTACATCGTCGTCGCAATCGACGAGCTGGCGGACCTCATGATGGTGGCCGGCCACGAAGTCGAGGAGTCGATCACCCGACTGGCGCAAATGGCGCGCGCCGTGGGCATTCACCTGATCCTCTGCACCCAGCGTCCATCGGTCGACGTCATCACCGGATTGATCAAGGCCAACTTTCCGTCGCGGATCGCGTTCCGCGTTTCGTCGAAGGTCGACTCCCGAACGATCCTCGACGCGAACGGCGCGGAGCAGTTGCTCGGCAAGGGCGACATGCTGTACGCACCGCCGTCCTCCTCCCGCACCATACGACTCCACGGTCCGTACATCTCCGAACAGGAGACCGCACGGTTGGCCAGCTTCCTGCGCAAGCAGGGCAAGCCCGGCTACGACGACACCATCACCGAGGAGGAGAAGCCGGTCGGCACCCCCGATTTCGATCGCGACGATCTGTACGATCAGGCCGCGCGCATCGTGGTATCGAGCGGACAGGCGTCGATTTCCTACCTGCAGCGCCGCCTGCGCATCGGCTTCAGCCGCGCCGCGCGGCTCGTCGACATGATGGAAGCCGACGGGCTCGTATCGGCGGCGGCGTCCGGCAAGGCGCGCGAGGTGCTCGTCAAGCAGGACTACTTCGAGGAAGTCGACCTGCAGCCCCGCTGACTGGTCACCGTTTCCAACGGTTGCCCAGAGCTGCGCCGGTTCCGCGGCGACCGGGCTATTTCTCGCAGGCGGGTAAGGTTCGGGTTGTCGTCGGTCGATAGATCTCATGCGGCACCGGGATCGCCGCGACTGCCCCATGACCAGATTGTATGTTCCGCTGACCTTGATCGCCGGCATCGCCGGCATGTGGCTGATGCCGGCGCTGCAGGCAGCCGGCGGATCGCCGGCCGAGCGCTACCAGGACACGCTCGCCCGCGAGCGAAGCCTGCGCCAACCCGGCGCCAAGCCGGCGGTGGGCGAGCTGCGAGACCTCATCGCGGCGTACGAATCGATTGTGCTCGGCTTTCCGGCGAGCGACTACGAAGATCGTGCCCTCTGGCAAGCCGCGGGCCTGGCGGTCGAGGCCTATGACCGGTACCGCGAAGACCTGGACCTCGAGGTCGGGATCCGGTTGCTGCGCCGGCTCGCGCGCTTCCATCACGGCAGTCCGTTCGCCGCGCGCGTGGCCGAGCGGCGCGGCCAGCTCGAGGCGCTCACCCGCTTCGCGCGGCTGACCGGGCTCGAGCGGGACGTCTGGGACGACGTGGTGCGGGTGACGATCCGTCTCGATCGCGACGTGGCGTTTCACTCGGAGCGGCTTGCGGACCCGGACCGCCTGTTCTTCGACTTTCCCGACACGGACGCTCTCGCGGTGCTCCGCGACGCCACCCTGACCTTCGACGACGATCACCGCATCGTGCACGGGATCAGACTCGGTCGCCATCCGAACCGGACCACCCGGGTCGTGATCGACACGGCGGACGCGGAGGCCTGCAGCGTCTTCACTGTGTACGAGCCTTATCGCGTCGTCGTCGACTGCCGGCGTCCGGAGCTGCACCCGGCCATTTCCGCCACGCCCCTGCAACCGTTGCTGGCCGCGCTTATGCACGCCCCGCGCTCGCCGCTCCACGTCGTGGTCGAGGCGCTGCGCGTGGCGCCCGCGGCGCTACCCGTGGTGCGCGCGACCGCCGCGGCCCCCGAGTCCGCGTGGTCGACGCCGCTGCCGGGCGAGACAGGCGCCTTCTCGTTGGCCCGCCAGTTGGGACTGCAGGTGTCGCGCATCGTGATCGACCCCGGCCACGGCGGGCACGATCCCGGCGCGCGGGCGCACGGGCTGCGCGAGTCGGAGGTCGTGCTCGACATCGCGCACCGCGTCGAGCGGCGGCTCCTGACTCAGCCGGGAATCGAGGTCGTGCTGACCCGCCGCGACGATACGTACATTCCGCTCGCCGCGCGCACGGCCCTGGCGAATCGCGAGCAGGCAGACCTGTTTCTGTCGATTCACGCCAACGCAAGCCACAACGGCCGCGCGCGGGGCGTAGAGACCTACTTCCTGAACTTCGCGCCCGATCCGACCGCCGAGCGCATCGCGGCGCGCGAGAACGTGGGCGGGGGCGGCACGATGAACAACCTGGGAGACTTGCTGGAGACGATCGCCAGCAACAGCAAGGCGAACGAGTCCCGTGACTTCGCGGGTGTCATCCAGAGCTCCATGGTGACCGCGCTGCGGCAGGCGGATCCGGACCTGCCGGATCTCGGCGTCAAACAGGCGCCGTTCATCGTCCTCATCGGCGCCCGAATGCCCAGCGTGCTGGCGGAGGTATCGTTCCTGACGCACACTCGCGAGGCGCGGCTGCTGTCGAGCGACGACTATCGCGATCGCATCGCCGATGCGCTTTTCGAGGGCATCCTCCGTTACCGGCACCGCCTGCACGCCGAGACGCGGGTGGCGCAGCAGGATTAGCCAGGAGCCGCTGCTAGCCTCCGAGACCCAGGCGGGCACCCTCGCGACCGCGGCCTGTCAACCCGTTCTCTCCGCGCATCCGGCGGATCCCGATGATCAGACCCGCAAGAGCCAACCCGAGCACCAGGGCGACGACCGCCACGGCGCCGACGACCGCCGCGGCGCCCAGGAGCACGTCGACCACGGTCGTCTGCGCAGTCGTCGGCTCGACCACCTCGTAGACGAACGGCGTCGCGGGTTGGAGTGGCATGTCGACGACCACGAAAATAGAGGACCCGAGCCTACCAACTCTCGGTGGCGCTCGCCAGCTCGACCAGCGTACGCGCCATGACGCCGGTCGCGCCCTTCGCCTGACCAGGACGCGAATCGCTGGCCCACGCCGTGCCGGCGATATCGAGGTGCGCCCAGGGCGTATCGCCGGCGAACACGCGCAGGAACGCCGCCGCGGTGCAGGCGCCCGCCTCGCGCCCACCGATGTTCATCAGATCCGCGGTCTCGGAGCGCAATTGCTCCCGGTACTCCTCGTAGAGCGGCATCGGCCAGACTCGCTCGCCCGCGCGGTCGGCCGCCCGCTGCACGGCCCCCACCCACGACTGCGGCTGGCCGAAGAGTCCGCTCGCGGCCTTGCCCAGGGCGACGACGCAGGCCCCGGTCAGCGTCGCCACGTCGACCAGATGCGTCGCGCCGAGTTCGCGCGCGTACCAGAGCGCGTCGGCGAGAATGAGACGGCCCTCCGCATCGGTGTTGACGACCTCCACCGTCGTGCCGCTGGCGGCCGCCAGCACGTCTCCGGGCTTGGTCGCCCGCCCGCCGGGCATGTTCTCGGTGGCCGGCACGATGCCGATGACCCGCGTCCCCAGACCGAGCGCACCGATGGCTCGCATCGCACACACGACCGCGGCGCCGCCGGCCATGTCGTCCTTCATCCATTCCATCCCGTCAGCCGGCTTCAGCGAGACCCCGCCGCTGTCGAACGTGACTCCCTTGCCCACCAGGCCGAGCACCGGCGCCCGCGGCGCGCCGGGCGGCTCATGGCGCATAACGATCAGGCGCGGCGGCTCGGCGCTGCCGCGGGCGACGCCCAGCAGAAGCCCCATCCCGAGCCGCTCGATGGCAGCCTCGTCCAGGATCTCGACTGCGACACCGCTGTCGGCCAGCAGCGCGCCGGCCTGATCGGCGAAGGCGCGGGGGGTCAGCATGTTGCCCGGTGCGTTGGCCAGCTCGCGGGCGCGATTCGACGCCTCACCCAACGTTCGCCCGACCTCGACCGCCCGCTCCACCTCCGTCGCCGCAGAGCCCGGACACACGACGTCGCAGCGCAGCACGCGCGGCACGACGTCCTCGTCGTCGGTCTTGAAGCGCCGGTCCTCGAAGCTGCCCAGCAGCACGCCCTCGGTGACGGCCCGGGCCGCCCGTTCCACCTCGACGGCGCCGCGCAGGAGGAAGGCCACCGTCTGAGCACGCTGCTGCCGTGCCGCGCGCAGCGCCCTGCCGGCCGCGGCGCGCAGGCGAGCCGCGCCGTCCGGACCCGCGGCCCCGACTCCCACCAACCCGACCCGGGCCGCCTGCCACTGCCTGCCGGTGAGCCGCGTAACGAACAGCTCGTTCGGCTTGGCCCTGAACTCGCGCGAGGCGCGCGCACGGCCCACCTCCCCGCCGGCTGCCTCGTCCAACCCCGCGAGATCGGCCAGCGAGTCGTCCTCGAAGACCGGCACGATCAGGAGATCGCAAGACACCTCCGGCGGCGCCGCGCTGATTCCCCGAACGGCAGGCTCCATCTGGGTCGCGCGTGTATCCGGCCTGCTGAACATCCGTGCATTATAGTGGGCGCCTGCCCTGTTCCGACTTCACACGGCAGACACTCTGCGGTAGGCTAGTCCTAATATCTGGGAAGCGGGTATGCCCTTGTCACCCTCCGGCAATTTCCGTCGGCCGATCCTGCCGCTCCTCGCGGCGCTGCTGTGGGCCAGTGCGACCCAGCCCGGCTTCGTCGGCTTGGCGCAGCGCGGAGGAGACGAGCGGCCCGACCTGGCGCTGCGCGCCTCGCCACGTGTCGCCTTCGCGCCCGCCGATATCCTGTTCGTGGCGCAACTGCGGGGCGGGGCCGACGATTACGAGGATTTCTACTGCGCGACCGTCGAGTGGGACTGGGACGACGATACGCGGTCCGAGTCCACCCCGGACTGCGAGCCGTACGAGCCGGGCACCACGAAGATTCGCCGCCGCTACTCCACGCGCCGGAGATTCGACTACGGCGGGCGGTACGAAGTGCGCATCAACCTGAAGAAACGCGGCGACACGGTCGCGTCGGCCCGCACCGTCGTCGAGTTGCGCGGCGGCCGGTTCGGTCGTTTCGACTGAGCGGGAGTCCGCGCCGTTCTACGGCACAGACTCCACGATTTCCACCGCAATTTCCTCGAAGCCGTCGGCGGTCAAGCGGTACGCCGCCAGGTCGGCCGCGCCCTGGATGGCCGCCCGCGGCGACACAATCAGATAGACGAACTCCCGGTAGGACGCCTCCCGCCGGTCGACGGCCGACGGCCGGAGCGAGCCGGCGGGGTGCGAGTGGTAGACGCCCACGACCTGGAGCCCGCTGGCGCGTGCCGACCGTATCGCCGCGCAATGGTCAGCAGGATCGACGAGGTACCGGTCGGGCGAGGAACGGAGATTGCGTGCCCGCGCGGCGCGTTTGACCGACCCCGCGCCGCCGATCAGGAGCCCGCAGCATTCGTTCGGCAGGTCGTCGGCGGCGTGCCTGCGCATGACGTCTACGGCGTCGCGCCGGATTGTCAGGCTGGCGGCCGGCACGACGTCTCCACGCACGGGGCATCCCGCGGCCGCGCCGGCTCAGGACCCGGCCCGCCGCCCGCCGCCGCGCTCAGCCAGCACGGCGCGCCAGGCCCCCGCCGATTCGAACACGCGGTCGACGGCGTCGCCGGCCTCGAGCTGCTCGCGCAGTTGCTGCAGCTCGGCGATCAACGTGTCGAGCGCGAGGCCGAGCTCGTCGGCGTTGCTCGCGCAGATGTCGCGCCAGACGCTCACCGGGCTCGAGGCCAGACGGGTGGTATCGACGAGCCCGCGCCCGGTCAGCGCCAGGCCGTCCGCTCCCGCGGCGCTCCCGACCACATGCATCAGCGCGCTGGCGGTGAGCTGCGGGAGATGGCTCAGGAACGCCAGCAGGCGATCGTGCTGGGCCGGAGACATCAGGTGCGGCCGGGCGCCGAGTCCCACCACGAACTGTTGCAGGCGTTCCAATGCCGGGCCGTCGGCATCGCTGGTCGGTGTGAACAGCCAGGGCCGGTCGACGAACAGATCCGGGCGCGCGTTGCCGAGTCCGCCGCGCGGGGCCCCGCCGAGCGGATGCCCGCCCACGAACGTGAAGCGCCGCGGCAACGACTGCGCTCGCGCGACGATTTCGCGTTTCGTGCTCCCGACATCCGTCACGATGGCGGATCCGGGGACATGATCGTCCAGGGCCGCCAGCAGCTCGACGTTCTGCCGTACGGGCGCGGCCAGGATGATCAGCTCCGCCTCCGCGACCACCACCGGGTCGTCGGCCGCCACGTCGATGGCGTGGCGGACCATGGCCAGCTCGAGCACATCCTTGCGATCGACCCCGATCACCAGGCCGCCCGGCCACCGCTCGCGGGCGGCGAGCGCAATCGACCCACCGACGAGGCCCAGCCCGATGATCGCGACCTTGTCGAAGATCGGGGGCTCCGTCGAGGACGCGCCCGGCTGGATGACGGGCAGGCGGCGACTCGTGTCTGCCATATCGGCGATCAGGTTCCCCATCTGCGTCGTGGAACGGGCTCGACGCAGATGCCGCGGCCGATGGCCGGCGCGATGATCCGGAGCTCGGCCATCAAGTGCTCGAACTGGGCCGGGAACAGCGACTGTGCCCCGTCGCTCAGGGCATGGTCCGGATCGGGATGGACCTCGATGATCAGGCCGTCCGCACCGGCCGCCACGGCCGCGCGGGCCATCGGCGCGACCTTGTCCCGCAACCCGATGCCATGGCTCGGGTCCACGATGATCGGCAGGTGGCTCAGCTTGTGGATCACGGGGACCGCCGAGATATCCAGCGTGTTCCTGGTGTACCGCTCGAACGTCCGAATGCCCCGCTCGCACAGCACCACGTCGGTGTTGCCGCCGGAGAGCACGTACTCGGCCGACAGGAGCCACTCCTCGATCGTCGCGGAGATGCCCCGCTTGAGCAGCACCGGCATCCTGATCCGGCCGAGCTCGCGCAGGAGCGTGAAGTTCTGCATGTTGCGGGCGCC
Source organism: Vicinamibacterales bacterium (assembly GCA_965217045.1). GTDB lineage: Bacteria > Acidobacteriota > Vicinamibacteria > Vicinamibacterales > UBA8438 > JAAXGX01. The sequence goes on from OZ244229.1 coordinate 1,205,172, forward strand.
GACCTGCAGCATGTCGGCGTAGCGGGCGACGAGCTCGATCTGGCTGATGTCCATCACCTCGGATACCAGCTTGAGGTTGTGCCGGTCGGCCGCCGAGCGGAGCAGCTTGAGTCCCTCCTCGCCCAATCCCTGGAAGCTGTAGGGCGAGCTCCGCGGCTTGAAGGCGCCGCCTCGCAGCATCTTCGCGCCCGCCTTGGCCAGCACCGCAGCGGCGGCCTCCACCTGCTCTTCGGACTCCGCCGAGCAGGGGCCGGCGATGACCACCACCTCGTCGCCCCCGATCCGGACGTTGCCGATCGACACGACGGTCTGCTCCGGCTTGAACGTCCGGCTCGCCAGCTTGTAGGGCTCCGTGATGCGGAGCACCTCGTGCACGCCGTCCATCACCTCGATCAACCGCTCATCGAACGACCGACTGCCGCCGACGGCGCCGAGCACGGTCCGCAATGCACCGGTCGAGCGGTGGACGTCGAATCCCTTGTCGACGAGCGTCGCGATGATGTGTTGAATCTGGTCCTCCGACGCCCGCTCTTCCATTACCACAACCATAGGTCCTGCAACCTCCATCCGCTGCGGGGCCAGTCGCGCCCCCGCTGACTCTCCTGCGCTCGGGTCTCGCCTCTGCGCTACGAGCGCGTGTCCTTGCATTCGGCCAGCCTCTCGAGCCGGCGGTTCTCGTCGATGATGCGCTCGAACAGCCGCGTGATGGCGGCGGCATCGAGCGGCCCGCCGCTCGATGCCCGCGCGTGCTCGAGCACCGCAAGCTCCCGTTCCGGCTGGTACGTATCCAGGCCGACCGCTTCCTTCAGCCGGCCGAGTGCCAGGGCACATTCCGCGCGAGCGTTCAACAACCGGACGATCTCGGCATCCAGCCGGTCGATGCGCTCCCGAAACTGCCGCATCTGTCCCGCCGCGTCCGCCATCGCGCTGTCCCGATCGGCTGCCGGCTCTTTCCGCTTGTCGGTCATCAGCTTGTCGAGCTCCCGCCCTTCAACCAACGTATGTACCGGTCCACTTCGCCCGCCAGGTCGCCGCCGTGCGACGCCCGCGCCACCGTGTTCACCAGCCCGCTCCCGACCACCGCGGCGTCGGCCCAGACGCCGACCTCGGCCACGTGCTCGGGACGCGAGATGCCGAAACCGAGCGCGACAGGCAGCTCGGTGACTGCCCGGATGCGACCGACCAGCTCGCGGGCGCCCGTTGCAATCGTATCGCGCTCGCCCGTGACGCCCAATCGCGAGATCCCGTACAGGAAGCCCCGGCCCAGGCTTGCGGCGCGCCGAATACGCGCCTCCGTCGTCGTCGGGCTCAGGAGGAAGATGACATCGATCGCCACGCTCGCCGCCGCGTCGCGCAGATCGTCCGCCTCCTCGATCGGCAGATCGACCACCAGCACCCCGTCGACGCCCGCGTCGGCCGCCCGCCGGACGAAGCGGTCGAGTCCCATCGCCAGCACCGGATTGGCGTAGCTGAAGACAACCACCCCGGCGTCGATCCGGGGCCGGACGCGCCCCACCAGGTCCAGGCTCGACGTCAGCGTCGTGCCGGCCGCGAGCGCCCGCTCCGACGACCGTTGAATCGCCGGTCCGTCCGCCAGCGGATCGGAGAACGGAATGCCGATCTCCAGCACGTCCGCCCCCGCCCGGTCCAGCGTCTCGAGCACGAGCGCCGAGCGCTCCATGTCCGGGTCCCCGGCGGTGACGAACGTCACCAGACCTGTCCGGCCATCCGACCGCAACCGTGCGAACGTCTCGTCGATGCGCGACATCTACGCTTCCTGACCGGCCTTTCGGCCGCTGATCGTTTCCACGTCCTTGTCGCCCCGACCCGACAGGTTGATCAGGATCGTCCGGTCCTTGCCGAGCTCCGGCGCCAACCGGCACGCGTACGCCACCGCATGAGCCGACTCGAGCGCAGGGAGAATCCCTTCCAGGCGGCCGAGACGCTCGAACGCAGCCAGCGCCTCGGCGTCGGAGACGTGCGTGTACTCCGCCCGTCCCAGGTCGCGGAGCCAGGCGTGCTCGGGGCCGACCGCGGCGTAGTCCAGTCCCGCCGCGACCGAGTGGGTCGGATCGATGTTGCCGTGAACGTCCTGGAGCACGTAGCTGCGGGTGCCCTGCAGCACGCCGGCGGTCCCGGTGGCGAAGCGGGCGGCGTGACGTCCCGGCACGAGCCCCTCTCCCCCGGCTTCCACGCCGATGAGCCGGACGGCTTCGTCGGCGACGAAGCCGTCGAATATCCCGAGCGCGTTGCTGCCTCCGCCGACGCAGGCGACGACGACGTCGGGAACACGGCCGACCTGCGCCACGAACTGCGGGCGCGCCTCTCGTCCGATAACCGATTGAAACTCCCTGACCATGAGCGGATACGGGTGCGGGCCGAGCACCGATCCCAGGAGGTAGTAGGTGTCGCCGACGTTCGTGACCCAGTCGCGCATCGCTTCGTTGATGGCGTCCTTGAGAGTGCGGCTGCCCCCCTCGACACCGGTCACCGCCGCGCCCAGCAGATTCATGCGCACGACATTGAGCGCCTGCCGCCGCATGTCTTCCGTGCCCATGTAGACCTCGCAGCGAAGTCTCAGGAGCGCACACGCGGTCGCCGTCGCCACGCCGTGCTGGCCGGCGCCGGTCTCGGCGACCACGCGCTGCTTGCCCATGCGAACGGCGAGCAGCGCCTGGCCGAGCGCGTTGTTGATCTTGTGGGCGCCGGTATGCGCGAGGTCCTCGCGCTTCAGGAAGAGCCGTGCCCCGCCCGCATCGGCCGCCAGCCGCGTGGCCTCCCAGACCGGGGTCGGGCGGCCCGCATACCGTGTCAGCAGCGCGGACAGTTCCTGGCCGAACGCCGGATCCCGCCGGGCCGCGAAGTAGGCGCGCTCGAGCGCCTCGACGGGCTCGACGAGCGTCTCCGGCACAAAGCGGCCGCCGTACGGCCCGAAGTAGCCGCGCTCGTCCGGGTCCCTCTGCCCGAACACGGGAAGCGGGGTGTCAGCAGCATTACCCATCGGTTTCGTCCACCATCCTTCCGGCCGCCGCCGCGGCCCGGACCGCGGCGAAGAAGGCCCGCAGCCTGGCGGGCGCCTTGACGCCCGGCGCCGCCTCGAGCCCCGACGACGCGTCTATCCCGTACGGCCCGACCGCCGCAATCGCCGCCGACACGTTCTCGGGCCGCAGCCCACCGGCCAGGAACGTCCGGCGCCCGCGGGCCACCTCCGCGGCGAGCGTCCAGTCCAGCGTCCGTCCCGTGCCGCCGCGCCGGACGGGGTCGTGCCCGTCGAGCAGAACGGTCACATGCGCCGGCAGCCGCAGCGCCGCCTGGACATCGGCCGTCGAGCGCACGCCCACCGCCTTGATGACCCGCACCGGCAGGTCGGCCCAACGCTCTACCTGCTCGTCGCCATGCAGCTGGACCGCCGCCAGGCCGACGCGCTGCACGACGTCGCGGACCCACGCCGGCGACGCGTCGACGAACACCCCGACCGGCGCCACGTCGGCCGGTACCCGAGCCGCGATCCGCGCCGCCGACTCCGGGTCGATCGCCCGGGGACTGCGCTCCCAGAAGACGAACCCGATCGCCGACGCCCCCAGATCGCTGGCCAGCAACGCGTCCGACAGCCGTGTGATGCCGCAGACCTTGACCTTCACCACGCTCATGCCGCCGCACCCGCGGCGCGCAGCAGCGCCGCCAGCGCCTCGCCGGGGCTCTCCCGCGTCATCAACGACTCGCCGATCAGGAACGCGTCGTACCCGGCCCGGCGCAGCTCGACCAGATCCGGGCCGCTGCGCAGCCCGCTCTCGGCCACGGAGATCGTCGCTGCTGGCATCCTGTCGATCAGCGCGCGCGACGCCTCGATGTCCACCTCCAGGGTCCGCAGATTGCGGTTGTTCACGCCGACGATCTGCGCGCCGGCGTCGAGCGCGCGCGAGAGCTCGGCGGCGTCGTGGACCTCGACGAGGACGGCCAGCTCGTACTCCGCGGCCGCGGCGTGCAGCAGGCGCAACCGGGACTCGTCGAGGGCGGCCACTATCAGCAGCACGGCATCGGCCCCCGCCGCGCGCGCCTCGACCAGTTGATAGCGCGACACGATGAAGTCCTTGCGCAGCAGCGGCAACCCGGTGGCGGCCCGGACGGCCGCAAGGTCGCTCAGCTTGCCGTCGAAGAACGTCGGCTCCGTTAGCACCGAGACGGCCGCGGCGCCGGCGGCCGCGTACTCCCGCGCGATACGCTTCGGCTGGTAGTCCGCGCGCAGGACTCCCCGCGACGGCGACCGCCGCTTGCATTCGGCGATGACGTTGAACCGGCCGCCCGCGGCCAGACCGGCATGAAACGCGGCGGCCTGCGGCGTCCGGCGCGCGGCCGCCCGCTCGAGGGCCGCCCTGCTCACCTGCTCCTCGCGCAGCAGCACCTCGCGCCGCGTGGCGGCCACGATCGCCTCGAGCAGATCCGGACCTCGCGCCGCCCGGCTCCGTCCGGTGGCATCCTCGACCATGTTCACGGCTCCGCCGCCGTCGACGCGTCGGCCAGCTCCCGCAGCTTGGCTGCGACCGATCCATTGTCGAGGGCGCCAGCCGCCATCCGCGCCCCGTCACGGAGCGACGGCGCGCGCCCGGAGACGAGCAGTCCGGCCGCCGCGTTCACCACCACGAAGTCCCGTGCGGCGCTGCGCCCGCCATCCAGCACACTGCGGGCCATCGCGACGCTCTCCGCGAGGTCCGTGACGCGAACACGTTCCACCGGCGTGGGCTCCACCCCGAAATCGGTCGGGTGCAGATGGAACGTATGCACTGCTCCGTCCCGGCATTCCGAGACTTTCGTGTGCCCGCCGACGGAGATCTCGTCGAGCCCCTCCGCGCCATGCACCACCCACGCGTGCTCGGATCCGAGCCGCACGAGCGCATGGGCAATCAGGTCCGTGTACTCCGGGCTCGGCACACCGATCACTTGTCGCGTCGCGCCCGCCGGATTCGTCAGCGGACCCAGCAGATTGAACGCCGTGCGCACGCCCAGCTCGCGCCGCGTCGGGCCTGCATGCCGCATCGACGGATGGAACGTGGGCGCGAAGAAGAAGGCGATGCCGACGTCGGCCAGGCAGCGCTCGACCACCGCCGGCACGGCCGAGACGTCGACGCCCAACGCCGCGAACAGGTCGGCGCTGCCGCAGCGGCTCGACACCGAGCGGTTGCCGTGCTTGGCCACGCGGACGCCGCAGGCAGCCAGCACCAGGGCGGCGAGCGACGACACGTTGAACGTGCCCAAGCCGTCGCCGCCGGTCCCGCACGTGTCGAACACGCCGGTGAAGGAGCGTGTCAGCGCGACCGCCTCCGCGCGCATCGTTCGGGCGAGGCCGACGATCTCGTCCGGGCGCTCGCCCTTCATCGACAGACCGACGAGCAATCCGGCGATCTGTGCCGGGGTCGCCCGCCCGGCCATGATCTCGGTCATCGCCGCCGCTGCCTCCTGCTCCGTCAGATCGCGCCGCCGCTGCAGCTTCTCGATGAGGCCGGCAAACATCTAGATCCCCAGGAAGTTGCGCAGAATCTGCCGCCCTTCGGGCGTCAGCACGGACTCGGGGTGGAACTGCACGCCGTGGACGGGAAAGTCGCGGTGCCTGAGCCCCATGATCGTCCCGTCGTCCACCGCCCGCGCGGCAATCTCCAGCACGTTCGGCCACGGCTGCTCGGCGACCGCCAGCGAGTGATACCGACCGGCGGAGAACTGCTGCTCGAGGCCGGCGAAGACCCCCCGGCCATCGTGCTTGATCGTCGACCGCTTGCCGTGGCGCAGCGCCGGCGCCGGGATGATGGACGCCCCGAACGCCTGGCCGATCGCCTGATGGCCGAGACAGACGCCCAGTATCGGGATCGTGGCGGCGTAGGCCCGGATGAGCTCCACCGTGACCCCGGCGTCCTCCGGCCGTCCCGGCCCGGGCGAAATGACGATTTGTCGCGGCCCGAGCGCTTCGACTTCGTCGCAGGACACGGCGTCGTTGCGCCGCACGAGCGGATCGGCACCGAGCTCGCCCAGGTACTGCACGAGGTTGTAGGTGAACGAGTCGTAGTTGTCGATCACGAGCACCATGACGCTCAGCTCACTCCCATGCTCGTCGGCCCGCGACCGCGCTGGGCCATCTCGAGCGCGCGCAACAGTGCCGACGCCTTGTCGCAGGTCTCCTGGAACTCGGCGGCCGGGCTCGAGTCGGCAACGATCCCGGCGCCGGCCTGGACGTAGGCCTTGCCGCCCTCGATGAGGATGGTCCGAATGGTGATGCAGCAGTCCAGATGCCCGGCGAAGTCGAGGTATCCGATGGCGCCGGCGTACGGGCCGCGCGTGCTCGGCTCGAGCTCCGCGATGATCTCCATGGCCCGGATCTTGGGCGCGCCGGACACCGTGCCCGCCGGAAAGCAGGCGGCCAGCGCGTCGAGACGGTCCTGGCCGGAGGCCAACTCCCCATCCACGCGGGAGACCAGGTGCATGACGTGGGAATAGCGCTCGAGCGTGAGATAGGTGGGCACCCGCACCGTCCCGAACCTGCAGACGCGCCCCAGATCGTTGCGTCCCAGATCGACGAGCATGACGTGCTCCGCCAGCTCCTTCTCGTCCTGCTGCAGCTCCGCGGCCAACCGCGCATCCTCGGCCTCGGTAGGCCCTCGCGGCCGCGTGCCGGCTATCGGGTGGGTCTCGACGCGCGTCCCTTCCGCGCGCACGAGCATTTCCGGCGACGACCCGACGAGGACGCGCGAACCCATCCGGATGAAGTACATGTACGGTGACGGATTCACGTACCGTAGCGTGCGATACACGGTGAACGGATCGACCGTCACGTCGGTCTCGAACCGCTGCGAGAGCACGACCTGAAAGATGTCGCCCCGGCGGATGTACTCCTTCGCGGTCCGCACGCTGTCCTCGAACGCCGCGCGCGTGGTGTTCGACCGCACCTCGAAGTGGTCGTCCGGCGTGGCGTCGCGCTCGGACAGGCTGCGCCGCAGCTCGCGCTCGAGGAACCGGATCCGGGTCTGCGCGAAGTCGTAGTGGCCTCGCAGATCGCCCCCGTCGCCGACCGCCGCGTTGGCGATGATCAGAATCCGGTGCTTCACGTGATCGAACGCGAGAATCGTGTCGAACAGCATGAAGGCGGCCTGCTCGCGTCCGGCCTCGGCCGTCTTGCCGTGTTCCACCCAGGCCCGTCCGAGGGACGGCTCGAACCAGCCGGCCGCTTCGTAGCCCAGAAACCCGACGGCCCCGCCGGTGAACCGGGGCAGCCCGGGCACCCACTGGGACCGGCAGCGGCCCATCACGCCGCGCAGCGTGTCGATGAACGGCTCCGCGCGCTCCTCGCGCTCGGCGCCGCGCTCGATGACCGTGCGCCCGTCGCGGGCCCGCAGCACCATGAACGGGTCCTTGCCCAGGAACGAGTAGCGCGCCAGCCGCTCGCCCCCTTCGACGCTCTCCAGCAGGAAGGCGTTGTCGGCATGCTCGGCGATCTTGAGGAACGCCGACACGGGCGTCAGCAGATCGGCCATCACCTCCTTGCAGATCGGCACGTACGTGCCTTCGCGTGCGCGCTCCCGAAACTCGTCGAACGACGTGTCGTGCATCATCCTGCCTCGCCCGGGTCTCCCGCCGCGGCCAGCCGCCGCCGCGCCGCGGCGGCGAACACCTCGCGCGGTGCAGCGGTGCCCGTCCACCACTCGAACTGCCTGACAGCCTGCGCCACCAGCATCGGCAGCCCGCCGAGGATGCCGCATCCGGCGGCCGACGCCTCCGCCAGCAACCGGGTCGTTGCCGGGTTGTAGACCAGGTCGTACACCAGCCGGCCGTCGAACGGCCCCCCGGGCAGCGGGCTGTCCTCGACGTCGGGGGCGGTGCCGACCGGGGTCGTGTTGACGAGCAGGTCCCACGAACCGGCTGGCGGCGGCAGCCCGCCGGCACTGCCGTCGACCAGCCGCGCCACGCCCGCGGCGCGCTCGGCGTTGCGTGCACAGACCGTCACCCGCGCCCCGACGCCGTCGAGCGCCACCGCCACGCCGCGCGCCGAGCCACCGGCACCGAGCAGGGTCGCACGGCTGCCCTGCAGCTCCATGCGGCCGGCCAGCGGCTCCAGGAATCCCGGCACGTCCGTGTTGATACCCTCCCACCCGCGCTCGCTGGCCCGCAGGGTGTTGGCGGCGCCGACCTGGCGCACCAGCGCGTCCGTCGCGGCCAGGCCCGGCAGAACGGCCTCCTTGAAGGGCGCCGTCACGCTCGCTCCGCGCAGCCGCATCGCCCGCGCGAACGTCCAGAAGTCGTCCGCGCTCGCCGCTTCCAGGGGCAGGTAGACCGCATCGCACCCGGCGGCGGCGAACGCGGCGTTGTGCATCGCGGGCGACAGCGAGTGCCCTACCGGCGCACCGAGCACGCCGTACAGCAGCGTCGAGTCCGAGACCGAACGGACCCGGAACTCTGCGAGCATGCGCCGGAGGTCGATCTGCCCCGGGACGACGCCGTCGCCGGCGTAGGTCCAGGACGAGCCGAAGCGGTCCGGCAGCACGCGGGACGCCACGCCCGCCGCGCCCATCGCGACGAGCACCCGGCCGGGCTCGCCGGCGCCGACGTCGAGCAGAGCCAGGGTGTCGGCCAGGCTGCGCGCACGCGCGGCGATCTTCACTATCTCGGCCCCGGTTGCCCGCAAGGCCCGGTAGCGGTCGGCGAGGTCGCCGGGCATTCGCTCGAAGTCATGCGTCGACAGCACGACGTTCCGCCCGCGCCGAGCCCGAATCAGGTCGTCAAACCCGGCCCGCCATTCCAGATCGACGTAGTCGGCGCCGAGCTCCAGTGCCCGCTCGAGGAGCCCGCGGCGCTCCTCCTCGGAGCCGCGGAAGCCACCTCCCTCCCAGGCGGGCCTGCAGGTCACCACCACGGGCGTGCGCCGGCCCGCCAGCGCCGCCGCGGCATCCGGGTCCTGCACCTGATCGAGGCGCAGCTCGACCAGGTCCGCCCCGTCCGCTCCGTCGCGGTTCGCCCGCAACTCCGCCATCGTTCGACCCGCAACCGTCGCGCACAGCCTGGCACGCACCTGCTCACCGCTCCCGACAAAAAAAGCCTCTTCAACCGCTGCGGCTGAAGAGGCTCGAAAATCCGTCTCGTCCTGAATGTCGACCTGCCGGCCTACATGTCAGCCCCTCCAGCGGGCACGCTGAACGCAAAGCGCCACCACCAGCCGCGGCTGGTGAAGGCATGACCGTAAGGGGCACGGCACCGTGTTCGACCGCAGATCATATGACGTTAGACCGTAGCAGACGGTGCGACGGGCTGTCAATTCCGTGCCCGGCCGCCCGCGTCGCTCCCCTGCAAGCCCGACACGCGACACGGTGCGCCGTGTCTCTGGCCCGCCAATCGTCGCCGCGCGGCTCCGCTTGGCGCCCAACCAACCCTGCAGGAGTCCACGCCGTTCTATGGCGCAGACTCCTACGGCGCCGCCGCCGCGTCGACCGGCTCGAGGCGCAGCAATGCGCCGTCGTCCTCGTCGGTCAGCACGTAGATCAGGCCGTCCGGCCCCTGCTTGACCTCCCGGATGCGCTGCCTCAGCTCGCGCAGCAGCGACTGCTGACGGACCAGCAGGCCGCGATCGTTGAAAATTAGACGCTGGAGCTCCCGGCCGCGCAGCGCGCCGACGAGCAGGTCCCCGGTCCAGTTCGGAAAGCGGTCGCCGGTGTAGAACAGCATGCCCGCCGGCGAGATCGACGGGCTCCAGAAGAAGTACGGGTCCTCGATGCCCTCCGCCCAGCGCTGCGGCCGCTGCGGCCCGGAATACGTGCCGGTCAGGTCACCCGAGTACGCCCGTCCGTACGAGACGACCGGCCAGCCGTAGTTCAGGCCGGCGCGGATGATGTTGACCTCGTCGCCCCCCTGCGGCCCGTTCTCCGTCTCCCACAGCTCCCCGGTCTCCGGGTGGAACGCCAGCCCGTTCGCGTTGCGGATGCCGAAGGCGTAGATCTCCGGCCGGTGGCCCGGCGTGTCGACGAACGGGTTGTCCTCGGGGACGGTCCCGTCGTCGTTGAGCCGCAGCACCTTGCCGGCGTGGTCGGCCGGGTCCTGGGCGCTCTCGGCCTTGCCCACCGGGTTGCGGGTCGGCACCCCGATCACCATGTACAGCTTCCCGTCCGGACCGAACGCGATGCGAGCCGTCTGGGCTCCCCCCATGTACGGGGCGTCCGAGACGAACAGGTCGCGTACCTCCACGAGCGCGCCCCGCCCCTCGAACTTGCCCCGCGCGAGCACCGGCGTGCCCGCCATCCGGTGCTCCGAGCTCTGCTGATGGTAAGTGAAGTAGACGAACTGGTTCTCCGCGAAGCGCGGGTGGAGCGTGATGTCCATCAACCCCTTGCGGCGCGTGGTGAACACGTCCGGGAGGCCCGCCAGCGGCTCGGGGTCGAGCACGCCGTCGCGCACGATGCGGAGCCGGCCGCCGTGCTCCGTGATCAGCAGGTCGCCGTTCGGCAGGAAGGTGAGCGACCACGGCCGGACCAGCCCCTTCATCGGCACCACCCGGAAGCTCTGCTCCTGCGTGTGGAAGACCTGCGGCTCCCCGAGCAGGGCGGTCGACGGCTCGCAGCCCTGGCAATCCGTCCGCCGCTCCGTATCGTCGACCGCTGGCTCGACGTCCTGAGCCGCGGCCGATACACCCAACAGCACCGCGACGGCGGCGACCGCGACAGCCAGCGGCCCGCCTGGGATAACTCCGTTCAGCATCGGCATCTCCTGACCATGAAGAGTTCCGCTACAGCATAGCGCGGTTCGCCCGACGCCCCGAACATCCTTGACCTGCCGCCTGCGGTCCGCTATACACACGGCTATACGCAGTCGAATCTGCGGCCAGCTCCATGAGACGCATTGCCCCCATCCTTTTTCTGGCAGCCGGCCTGTGTGCCGTGACGCTTCCGGCGACGATGGCCCGCATGCCCCTGGACGAGGTGCGGCCGGGCATGCGCGGAGTCGGCCTCACCGTGTTCGAGGGAAGCCGGCGCGAGGAGTTCGGGGCCGAGGTCCTCGGTGTCCTGCGCAACGTCATGGGCCCGCGCCGCAACATCATCGTGGCCCGGCTGTCCGGCGGGCCGCTGGCCGAGACCGGGGTCATCCAGGGCATGAGCGGCAGCCCGGTCTACATCGACGACCGGCTGATCGGCGCGGTCTCCTACGCGCTCGGCTCGTTTCCCAAGGAGCCCATTGCCGGCATCACCCCGATCGGCGAGATGGCGGCGTCGGACGCCAACCGGGCCGAGGTCGTGCGGCCGGCGATGCTGCCGCCGGCGTTCCCGGTGACGTCCGCCGACCTGCAGGCGGTGATCGGCGCGGCATTCGACCGGACACTGCCGTTCGCGCAGCAACCCGATCACGTACGCGCGCTCGGCCTGCCGCCGGCGGCAGGCCAACGGCTGGGCACCATGCTGCGGCCCATCGCCACGCCGGTGGTGCTCAACGGATTCGATCCGCGAGTCCGGGAGCTGTGGACCACCGCGTTCCAGAGCGGCGGCTTCGTCACCGCCGTCGGCGCCGGCCAGACCCCGCGCCCGGAGCCCGCCGCACCCCTGCAACCGGGCGATCCGATCGGGGCGATGCTCGTGCGGGGCGACCTCATGATGGCGGGCACGGGCACCGTGACGATGGTGGACGATGGCCGCGTCTACGCCTTCGGCCACCCGTTCTACAACCTCGGGCCGATTCGCTTCCCGATGACCCGGGCCTCCGTGACGACGCTGCTGCCGAGCCTCGCCCTGTCGTCGAAGATCGCGGCCATCGGCGAGGTCGTCGGGACACTGGATCAGGACCGCTCGACCGGAATCTTCGGCGCGCTCGGAGCGGGACCCGCGATGATCCCCGTCCGCGTCAAGCTGCACGAGCCGGCGCGCCACCTGACACGCGAGTTCACGTTCGAGGTCGTCGAGGACCGGCTGTTCACGCCGCTGCTGACCTATACCGGCGTGCTCAGCACGTTCCTGTCCTGGACTCGTGAGCGCGGGGCGTCGACCTATGCACTCGGCAGCACGACGCGTGTCCGCGGCCACACCGACGTCATGTTCGAAGACATCTACAGCGGCGACACCGCCCTGTTCGGCGCGGCCGGGGCGATTGCCAATCCGTTGACCACGCTGCTGAACAACCGCATCGCACCCCTCGAGCTGGAGGGGATCGACATCGAGATCACGTCGGCGGAGAAGCCGCGCACGGCGATCATCGAGCGGGTCTGGCTCGACGCGCTGCGCATCCGCCCGGGCGATGCCGTGCAGCTCCATGTGCTCGCGCGCGGCTACGGCGGCGCCGAGCTGATCGAGACCGTCACCGTCGACATCCCGCGCCACGCGGCAGGGCGCCTGCAGCTGCTGGTGTCGGATGCGCCGCAGCTGAACGAGCGCGAGCTCCGCGAGTCGCGATCGGCGCAGGCACCCGGCACGGTCGAGCAGATCATCCGGACCCTCAACGCAACCCGGCGCAACAACCGTCTCTACGTCAAGCTGCTCAGCTTCCAGCCGGGCGCGGTTGTCCAGGGCGCGACGATGCCGGCGCTGCCGCCGTCGGTGCTGGCCGTGCTCGAGGGCGATAGGAGCGGCAGCGGACTCCGGCGGCTCTCCCAGGCCACGCTCGGCGAGTGGGAGATCCGCACCGACCATGCGGTGTCCGGCTCCCGAACGCTTACGGTGGACATCGAGGCAGGATGACGAGCTCGCGCTGGCGCACGGGCCTCCGCCGCGCCGCAGTCGCGGCTGCAGCCTGTCTGCCGATCGTCTTGCTCCACGCATCGTCGCCGGTTTTCTGGCGGGTCTCGACGCAGGCGGAGTTCCTCGCGGGCGAGGCCGACAGGGTGTCGATCGACGCCGCAGGGCGGCTGACGCTGGCCCGCGACGCAGAGCTGCGCTACGAGACGACCGCCCCGTTCCTGTGGTCGCTCGCGCCGGCGGGCGGCGCGCTGTGGATCGGCAGCGGCAGCGACGGCAGAGTGTTTCGTCTGGAGCCGGACGGCAGGGCGGCGACGGTCTTCGAGGCCCCGGAACAGAACGTCCATGCCGTCCACCCCTATGGCGCGACCGAGGCACTGGTCGGCACCTCTCCCGACGGCGCGCTGTTTCGCGTCGGCGGCGGCCGCTCCGAGCGGATCTTCGACCCCGACGACCGATATATCTGGGCGATTGCGGCCGACCCGGCGGGCAACCACTTCGTGGCCACCGGCGACCAGGGCCGCATCTACCGCCTGTCCCCGGACAGCGAGGCGAGCCTGTTCTACGAGGCGGACGCGTCGCACGTCCTCGCCTTGGCCCACGACGCCGAGGGCAACCTGCTGGCCGGCACCGGCACGCCGGGACAGGTGCTGCGAATCGGCGGCGACGGGCGCGGCTTCGTCGTCCTCGACTCGCCGTACGCGGAGATTCGGGCGCTCCGCGTCGCGGACGACGGCACGCTGTATGCGGTCGCCGTCGGCGAGTCGGCGCTGCGCAGCGCCCCGCCACCGCCGCCCGCGGGCTCGCCCGGCGTCCCGCGCGTGACCACATCCACCACGGTCACCGCGGTCGTCGTAGCCGATGCCGGGCAGACCTCGGCGGCAGCCGGCGGCTCGGCGCAGACGGCCGGGCCGACATCGCCCGCGCGCGGCGCCGTCTACCGGATTCGCGCCGACGGCGTGTGGGACACGGTGTGGGAATCCTCGCGAGACACGCCGTACGACGTCTCGATCGGCGCGCGCGGCGACCTGCTGATCGGCACCGGCCCCAGCGGCAGGATCTACCACGTCGCCGACGATCCGCCGCGGGTCCGGCTGCTCGCACGGGCACCCGCACAGCAGGTCACCAGCTTTGCGGCTGGCGCCGACGGGGCCAGCTACTACGCCACGGCCAACCCCGGCAAGGTCTATCGGCTGCTTCCCGGCCACGCCGGTGAGGGCACGTACCTGTCGAACGTGCGCGATGCCCGGACGGTCGCCAGGTGGGGCACGCTGCGTTGGCGTGCACTGACCCCTGGCGACAGCTCGGTGCGGTTCTTCACCCGGTCGGGTAACACCTCCACGCCCAACGACACGTGGAGCCGCTGGTCGGCGGCCTACAGCGACGCGGACGGCTCCCCGATCACCAGCCCCGGGGCACGCTACCTGCAATGGAAGGCCGAGCTGCGCGGCGGCGCCGACACCCCTACGCTGCTCTCGGTCACGGCCGCGTACCTGCCGCAGAACCTGCGGCCTGAGATTGCGACGCTGACCGTGCACGACCCGGGCGTGGCCTTCCAGCGGCCGTTCGCGAGCGGCGATCCGCCCATCGCGGGTCTCGACGAACGTCTCGAAACGGGTTCCGGGAACGGTGACGGCGGAGCGCAGAGAGACACCCAGCAGACGACGCTGGGACGCCGCGTGCACCGCCGGGGGCTCCGCACCTTCGTGTGGACGGCCCGCGACCCGAACAACGACACGCTGCGTTTCGATCTGCTGGTGCGCACCGAGGCGGACACGTCGTGGCGTGCGCTGCGGACCGGGATCGAGAGCTCGATCTATACGTGGGATACGACGTCCGCCCCCGACGGGACCTACCTCGTCCGCCTAGTCGCCTCCGACGCCGACGCCAACGCGCGGGGCACGGGCCTGGAGGGTCTCGTCGAGAGCAAGCCGTTCGACGTGGACAACTCTCCTCCGCGCATCGATGTCGATGCCCCGCGCCCGGAAGCGGGCGGGTTCGCCATCTCGTTCGTCGTCCGCGACGGGCACTCTCCGGTGGCCCGCGTCGAGTACTCGCTCGATACCGCACGCTGGGAGGTGCTGTATCCGCTCGACGGGATCGCCGATTCCAGGGTCGAGCGCTTCCGGCTGTCGGTCGACCGCGCCCAGCTAGACCGGCTCGCGATCCGTGCCACCGACGCGATGGGCAACGCGGCCACGGCCGCGGCCCGCTAGTGCCAGCCCGCCAATCGTCGCCTGCGGCCGGCTGCCCGCCCAACCGCCCTCCAGGAGTCCGTACCGTCCTGCTGCGCAGGCTCCTGGCACGAATTGCTACGGCTCCTCGACCGGCTCGAGGCGGAGCAATGCGCCGTCGTCCTCGTCGGTCAGCACGTAGATCAGACCGTCCGGCCCCTGCTTGACCTCCCGGATGCGCTGCCTGAGCTCACGCAGCAACGACTGCTGGCGCACCAGCAGGCCGCGATCGTTGAAGATCAGACGTTGCAGCTCGGCGCCCCGCAGCGCGCCGACGAACACGTCGCCCCGCCAGTTCGGAAAGCGGTCGCCCGTATAGAACATCAGTCCGGCCGGCGAGATCGACGGGCTCCAGAAGAAGACCGGATCCTCGATCCCTTCCGCCTGCCGGGCGGTCCGCTGCGGCCCGGAATGCGTGCCGGTCAGATCGCCCGAGTACGCCCGTCCGTACGAGACGACCGGCCAGCCGTAGTTCAGACCCGCGCGGATGATGTTGAGCTCGTCGCCGCCCTGCGGCCCGTTCTCCGTCTCCCACAGCTCGCCGGTCTCCGGATGCCATGCCAGCCCGTTCGAATTGCGAATGCCGAAGGCGTAGATCTCGGGGCGGTGCCCCGGCGTGTCGACGAACGGGTTGTCCTCGGGAATACTCCCGTCGTCGTTCAGGCGCAGCATCTTGCCGGCGTGGTTGGACGGGTCCTGCGCGTAGTCGGCCGAGCCTACCTCGTAGCGCGCCGGCTGGCCGACCACCATGTACAGCTTGCCATCCGGGCCGAAGAGGATGCGCGAGGTCTGTGCCGCACCCATGTAGTCGGCGTCCGCCACGAACAGGTCACGCACCTCCACGAGCGCGCCCCGCCCCTCGAACTTGCCGCGGGCGAGCACAGTCGTGGCGGCCAGCCGGTGCTTGGGACTCGGCTTGTGGTAGGTGAAGTAGACGAACTGGTTCTCGAGGAAGCGGGGATGCAGCGCGACGTCCATCAGCCCCTTGCGGCGAGGCGTGAACACCTCCGGGATGCCGGCGAGCGGCTCGGGGTCGAGCATGCCGTCACGCACGATGCGGAGCCGGCCGCCGTGCTCCGTGATCAGCAGGTCGCCGTTCGGCAGAAAGGCGATCGCCCACGGGCGCACCAGGCCCTTCATCGGCACCACCCGGAAGCTCTGCTCCTGCGTGTGAAAAACCTGCGGCTCGGCCGGCAGCATGCGCGACGCCGCGCAGTCCGGACAGTCGCGCCGCTGCCCGGCCTCCTGGGCCGCGCCCGGCACGTTGAGCACCACCACGAGGACGGCGGCGGCCACGGTAATCGGGAACGTCCACCCTGACACAGCTCCGTTCAGCATCGGCATCTCCTGGCCATGAGAGTTCCGCTACAGCATAGCGCGGTTCTGCCCGGCGCCCCGGACATCCTCGACTCCCCCGCCCGCTGCCCGCCGGGCGCAACTGGTCGCCGGCGCCCGGCGGCCGGCGCCGGTCCGGACGGCGTCCTGCTACCATGGGGCTGCAGCACGCGCATATGCTGAACGGCATCTTCGTCGTCGTCGCCCTCGCCTCGATTCTCGCCGCGGCGCTCAGCGGGGAGATGCGGGCTCTGACCGATGCGGTCGTCTCCTCGGCGCGCGGCGCCGTCGACCTCGCGATCGGCCTGGTGGGGGTCATGGCCTTCTTCCTCGGCCTCATGCGCGTCGCGTCCGACGCCGGGCTGATGGCTCGCTTGGCGCGGCTCGTGAGCCCGGTCATGCGCCTGCTCTTCCCGGGACTGCCGCCGGACAGCCCCGCCATGAGCGCCATGCTCCTGAACATCGCGGCCAACATGCTGGGACTGGCCAACGCGGCCACCCCCTTCGGCATCAAGGCGATCGAGGAGCTCGACAAGCAGAACAGCCGGCGCGGGGTGGCCACGAACCACATGGTGCTGTTCCTGGCGATCAACACCTCGGGGCTGGCCTTGCTCCCGACCGGGATGATCGGCATCCGCGCGGCGCTCGGCTCGGCCGATGCGGCCGGCATCCTCCTGCCCACGTGGTTCGCCACCGCGGCGGCGACCGGCGTCGGGGTGACGGCCGCGCTGCTTCTGGCCCGCCTGCCTCGTTATCGTGCTTCGGCGCCGCCGCCGCTCGCGGCGCCGCCTCCCGACACGGCCGCACCCGGGCGCGACACACCGGCGGCCGACCCGTCGCCCGCAGCCGTGAGCTCCGCCCGTCCCGCCGCGGGCCGCCGGGCGGTGGGGTGGCTGTTCTGGGCGATTCTCCTGATTGCGGCCGCCAGCGCGCTGGTCAACCGCGACCCGGCCGTCCCGGCCGGCGATGTGCTGCGCGACATGGCCTCGTCCTGGCTCCTGCCGGCCGTCGTCGCCGCGCTCGTGCTCTACGGCTGGGTCCGCGGCGTGCGCGTGTACGAGTCACTCGTCGAAGGCGCCCGGGAAGGGTTTCAGGTCGCCATCCGCATCATTCCGTATTTGGTTGCCATTCTCGTGCTGGTCGGGATGTTCAGGGCGTCCGGGGCACTGGACGTGATGATCGGGCTCGCAGCGCCGCTAACCGGCCTGGTCGGCATTCCGGCCGAGGCATTGCCGATGGCCATGCTGCGCCCGCTGTCCGGCTCGGGCGCAATGGGGGTGGCCTCGGAGGCGATGACGGCGTACGGTCCCGATTCGCTGATCGGTTACCTGGTCAGCACCTACCAGGGCAGCACGGAGACCACGTTCTACGTGCTGGCCGTCTACTTCGGTGCCGTCGGCGTCAAGGACACCCGCCACGCGGTGCCTGCCTGCCTGCTGGCGGACGTTGCCGGCATCCTGGCCGCCACGTTCATCGTCAAGGCCCTGTTCGGCTGACCAGGAGTCTGCGCCGTGGAACGGTGCGGACTCCTGCAGGGTTGGTTGGGCGCCAAGCGGAGCCTCAAGGCGACGCTTGGCGGGCTACCTGTAGCGGGTCTCGACGTAGCCGTGCTCGGCCGTCCACTGAACCCGCAGCCGCGGCAGATCGCCGGCGGAATCCCGCGCGTGAAAATAGACCAGCACTTCGGTGTAACGGTCCTGCAGCGGCCGGATCAGCTTGCGGGCAAGGGCGGCCGTGTCCACCCCGTCCGCCACCTCCACCTCCACGGTGAAGGCACCGTGGGCGGTCGCCATCTCGGCGATGCGCCAGTTCTCGCTGACGAGCGGGAGCGCGTCGTCGGGCACGGCCGGGCGCGCGGCGTCTCCGCCGCAGCCCCAGAGCGCCAGCAACCAGACGACGATTGTGGCACGCATGGGTCGGCTCGGGCAGCGCGAGCGCAATCGGCTCCGGAGGCTGCCGCCGAGCGACAGGGCGCCGCGCGGCCCGTCAGGGCTGTGAGACGATGCGGATGTACGGCAGCGGCGAGCGCCACCCATCGGGGTACTTCTGCCTGGCTTCGTCGTCCGACACCGCCGGTAGGATGATGACGTCGTCACCCTGCTGCCAGTTGACCGGGGTCGCCACCTTCTTGCTGGCCGTCAACTGGCAGGAATCGAGCAGCCGCAGCACCTCGTCGAAGTTCCGGCCGGTGCTCATGGGATAGGTCAGCGTCGCCTTGATCTTCTTGTCGGGCCCGATGACGAAGACCGATCGCGCGGTCGCGTTGTCGGCCGGCGTGCGGCCCTCGCACGTGTCGCCGACCTCGGCCGGCAGCATGTCGTACAGCTTGACGATCTCGAGCCGGGGATCCCCGATCAGCGGAAAGTTGACCCGGTGACCCTGCGACGTCTCGATGTCCCGTGACCACCGTTCGTGATTGCTCACGCCGTCGACGCTGATGCCCAGAATCCTGCAGTTGCGCTTGTCGAACTCGGGCTTGAGGCCGGCCATGTAGCCGAGTTCGGTCGTGCAGACCGGCGTGAAGTCCTTCGGGTGCGAGAACAGGAGGGCCCACCCGTCGCCGATCCACTCGTGGAAGTCGATTACCCCCTGGGTCGTCTCGGCCTTGAAATTCGGCGCTTCGTCGTTGATCCTCAATCCCACGTTCTCTCCATCCTTCCAGCGGCACCTAGGAGTCTGCGCCGCAGAAAAAGCAGACCCCAATATGAAGTGGATCATGATGTTCATAACCACTACAGGTAGTGGCCGATCGTGCCGAAAATCGTCCCACGGCGCAGACTCCTAGCCCGGCAATCGTCGCCTGCGGCTCCGATTGCCGCCCAACCAACCCTCCAGGTCTCCGCGCGGTGCTACGGCGCAGATTCCTAGTCGAGCGTCCACAGGGTCAGCGTCGACACATCCTTGACGAACAACCGGTTGCCGGAAAGCGTTGGTTGTGTCCACGTCGCGCTGTCGGCGACGTCGTATCGCTCTACCACGTCGAGGCCTGTGCGGCTGACGTTGAGCACGAGCAGCTCCGCGTCGTCCTGCAGTGACAGCAGCGTCCGGTCCGAGCGCAGGATCGCCGCGTTCTCCGCCTGGCGCGGATTGCCGGTCCACAGGACCTCGCCGGTGTCCAGTTCGAGCGCGAAGTACTGGCCGCTATTGAGATGCGAGAGCCCGAATAGGACCCCGTCCACCACGACGCCGTTCGTCATGTCCAGCGGGACCTCGCTGGCGTGCCAGACGTCGTCGGTCGTCCAGGCGTCGCCCTCGCGCAACACACGGAAGGCGGTAACGCCGTTCCCCTGGCCCGACTGGATCAGCATGTCCCGATACCGGATCGGCGTCTGCGAGTTGGTCGTGTAGGCCGTCGCGAACGGCCGGCTCCACAGCAGTTCGCCGGTCCGCACCGCCACGCCGACCAGGTTGTCCTGCGTGTAGGTGACGACTTGGCGGACCCCCTCGATGTCGAGCACCAGCGGCGAGCCGTAGGACGGCCCGTCACCGTCCCAGCTCCAGCGGACGTCGCCGGTTTCCGTATCGAAGGCGGTCAGCGCACCGTCGTCATGTCCGCCGACATGGAAGATCACGAGATCGCCCTCGACCACCGGGGACATCGGAGGTGTGATAGAGCGGCTCGACTTCGGCTCCGCGCACCTGCCACAGCAGTTCGCCGTCGTCCGCGCCGAACGCGCTCACGATGCCGCTCATGCCGAGCGTGAACAGCCGGCCGGCCGCGTAGGCCGGCGTCGACTTCGGCCCCGGTCCATGTGGGTTGGTGGCCGGATTCATCGCGAACGGCGCCGGATAGGCGGAACGCCAGATCGTTTCGCCCGTCGCAGGGTCCAGCGCCAGCAGCACCTCGTCTTCCGCCTGCCGCGCGTAGAGGTACAGTCGCTCGCCGATCAGCAGCGGCGTGGCGTAACCCGAACCGACCTCGACGGTCCAGCGCTGGCGCAATCCATCGGGCCAGGACGCGGGAACCTCGAACGCCGAGGCGACGCCGTCGCGGTTCGGTCCGCGCCATTGCGACCAGTCCTGCGCCGCGGCAGCCGGGGCGAGCACCGGCAGCACGAGCGTTGCAACCAACCCGATGGAAGCGAGGCTCTGTGTTGCGGTCATGCGTGCCACTCTCCTTAGGATTCCGTGGTGAAACCGCGCGTTGCACCGCGACGCGGTCGTGACAATGCCGCGCACGGCCAGAACAAGGCGTGACGAGGGGCACATTGGCCATATTCGACCCCGCTGAGGAATGGTCCAGCGCGGTCCCTGGCGGGATGCATCGCCCGTCGAATGCAGCGGGCTTCTTGCTACGGCCTCCTAGGACAGCCCGATGAGTCGGGCGCCGATGGTGACGCCGAGGAAGAGGCCCATCGAGGTCAGGGCGACGACCTTCGGCCAGACCGGGCCAAGCGACCCCTCGTCGGCCGCGATGACCTTGCGCCGCACCGTGAAGATGAAGATGAGACCCAAGAGCAGCATCTCCATCTTCCACCACCAGAACGGGCTGTAGTACTGCTTGATCGACGTCGACGCCATCGTCGGCGTGCCCGTGATCGCCAGCGCCACCAGCGCCCCTACCAGCCACGGCTGCGCGTCCTCGGCTACCTGCCGCAAAGGCTGCGCCGTCAGGCCCACGCCCAGCAGCCGCAGGTCCACCACCAGCAGCGAGCCCGAGAAAAACGCCACGGCCACCAGGTGCACCACCTGTAATGAGCGGGCTGTACCAGACCGCCGACTGAAACGTCAGGCTCAACGCGCTGCCTTCCATCCACTCGTAAAATTCCAGGACCATCGCCCCTCGCCCTCCGTCACCCGTTCGCGCCGGCTGCGGCGCAGACGCCTACGTCAACCCCAGGTCCACCCACCACTGCGGCACTAGGCCGCTGTAGGCAATCATCCGCCCCGTCACGATGACCGCCGCCCACAGCACCAGACCCAGGGCGCCCGCCACCCGCGCCGGCACCGGCGGTAGCGGGTCGTTGTCCCACTTGTCCACCGAGCGGTAGACCGTCCAGTGGAAATACATCGCGTTGACCAGCGCCGACAGCATCAGCAGGTTCTTCACCCAGAACCAGAAGTTGCCGTAGAACCGCATCGGCTGCCCGTAAAACAACAGCCCGCCGCTCACGACCGACAGCGCCAGCCCCAGCATCTGCCACGGAAACAGACGGTTCTGAATGTGCGAGACCGGCGTGCGCAGATTCCCCACCCCAGTCAGCCGCAGGTCCATCATCACCAGCAGACCCGCAATCACGCACATGCTCACCACATGCGACGTCAGCAGGATCGGATAGCCGTAGATCGACTCGCGCAATGCCGTGCTCATCGGCATCGCTTCCAGCCACTCGAACAAGCTCCGTAACGACATCCGTGACTGCCTCCTCGCTTATGACGGCCGGCGCCCGGCCCTTGCTACTTGCGTGGTACGCCTAGGCTTGGAGCGCCGACCGACTGTATATCACGACGTTACCCCGGTCAAGACGGCACCCGCGCCGGTTGCGCCCCGCCGTCCGGGTGGCTGATAATCGCCGGCGGGAACCGGCGGACGCACCCGGAACCGGTCCGCAGGAGGGTCCACGATGAAACGGTATCTGGTCGCCGCGCTCGAGGCGCAGCATCGCGCCGCGAGCGGCGACGGGGCGGGCGGCCGCGCAGGCCGCCGGCGACCGGGCGGACGGCCCGGAGGACCGTCCCAACGATCGCTGCGACGGCGTGCAGCTGCCGTTCGTCAAGGGCATCTCGGGCACCTTCAGTCGCATCGTGCAGACGCCCGGCTCGGTGGCCATGTACTACTGAGGAGGGCCACCGCGGCGGCGGCTACCGGTTCATCCCGCTCGACGATCGCCCCCATCTGCCAGGGCACGTCCGCCAGTGGCCGGGCGATGCCCGCGGCCGCTGGGAGGGCGACACGCTGATCGTGGAGACGACGAACTTCACCGCCGGGACCAACTTCAACGGCGCTCGCAACAACCTGCACCTCGTGGAGCGGTACACACGGGTGGCGGAAGACCTCATGGTCCAGGAGGTGACCGTGACCGATCCGACGACGTTCGCACAACCTTGGACCATCGAGGTGCCCCTGACGAAGCAGAGCGAAATGCTCAATCAGATCTTCGAGTCGGCGTGCCACGAGGGCAACTACGCCATGGTCAGCATCCTCGCAGGTGCCCGCGCGCTCGAACAGGCGCGCCGCTAGCGCGGAAATCGTCGCCTGCGGCTCCGATTGCCGCCCAACAACCTTCCGGGAGTCCGCGCTGTTCCACAGTGCAGACTCCCGCTGATCCCGGGAGCTGAATGATGCCGAGAACAATCACGCTGGCCTGGGCGCTGCTGGTCGCGCTGCCCGGCGGCGCGGCGGTGCAGGCGCAGGAGTTCGAGCCGGTCACCGACGCCGTCCTCGAGAACCCCGACCCGTCCGACTGGCTGCACTGGCGGCGCACGCTCGACGGCTGGGGCTACAGCCCGCTCGACCAGATCAACCGGGACAACGTCCACCAGCTGCAGCTCGCCTGGTCGTGGCAGATGCGGCCTGGGCTCAGCCAGCCGACGCCGCTGGTCTACAAGGGGATCATGTACCTGCCGAATCCGGACGGCTACGTCCAGGCGGTCGACGCGGTGAGCGGCGACCGGCTCTGGGAGTACCGCAGGATCTTCGAGAACACGCCGGACGAGAACTTCCGCAACCGGATGCGCTCGCTGGCCATCTACGGCAGCAACATCTACGTCACCACGGCCGATGCCCATCTGGTCGCCCTCGACACGCGGACGGGCGAGGTCGTGTGGGACCACACGGTGGCCGACCACAGGCTCGGCTACCGCTACACGAGCGGCGCCATCGTGGTGGATGGCAGGATCGTCGCGGGCATCACGGGCTGCGAGCGCTACAAGAACGAGGTCTGCTTCATCTCCGCCCACGATCCCGACAGCGGTCGCGAGCTGTGGCGCACGTCGACCATCGCGGAGCCGGGCGCGGCCGGGGGCGATACGTGGGGCGACCTGCCGCTGCTGTTCCGGGCCGGCGGCGACGCCTGGATCCCCGGCAGCTACGACGCGACGACGGGCCTGATGTACTGGTCCACCGCGCAGGCGAAGCCCTGGGCGCGGGTATCGCGGGGCACCGACGGCGACGCGCTGTATACGAACAGCGTGCTGGCGATCGAGCCGCGCGACGGCGACCTGCGCTGGTACCACCAGTTCGTGCCGGGCGAATCGCACGACCTGGACGAAGTGTTCGAGAGCGTCCTGATCGACAACGGCGGGCGGCGCTCGGTCTTCAAGATGGGCAAGCTGGGCATCCTGTGGGAGCTCGACGCCGCCACGGGCGAGTTCATCGACGCCCACGACCTCGGCTACCAGACGCTCGTGTCGCTCGACCGACAGACGGGCGCCGTGTCCTACCTCCCGGGGATGATCCCGGAGGTCGGCGTGGAGCTCGAGTTCTGTCCGGACTTCCGCGGGATCAGGAACATGATGGCCACGGCCTACCATCCCGAGACGCGGGCGCTCTACATCCCCATCACCCCGAGCTGCACGAAGGGCATCTTCTACGACGTCGAGCGGGAGGCGCACCCGGAGGGCGACCTCTACTTCTATCAGAATCCGGCCTGGACAGGTTGGCGCACCACCGGCAGCAACCCGCATCCGCTGAGCCCGGAGCACGCCGGCCAGCTCATCGCCATGGACATCGACACGGGCGAGATCCGGTGGCGCCACCGCACGGCCACGCGGCCGCTGGCCGCCGCGCTGACCACCGGCGGCGGCCTGGTGGTCAGCGGCGACACCGATCGCCACCTGTTCCTGCACGACGTGGAGACCGGGCAGGTCCTGTATCGGACGCGGCTGCCCTCGCCTGTCCAGGGCTATCCGATGACGTACGCGGTGAACGGCAGGCAGTACCTGGCCATTCCGGTGGGCGGGGGACGGACGGCGGGCGCGCCCAACGCGCTGTTCGTCTTCACCCTGCCGGCGAGCCCGGCGGCCCGGTAGCCTCCGGCTTCCAGCGGCGGGATGCGTGCGGCCGCGACCCCGCCGGGCGGCGGGGCCGCGGTCCGCTTGTCTCGAGGCGTCAGCGTCGCGTCGGCTGCGGCCACTGGCGCCCCGCAGCCGTAACGGGTGCCGGCCGGGCTTCGGCGCGGGCGGCTAGCGCCCGCCCTCCGCCTCCTCCCGCTCCACCACGCGCGCCCCGGACAGGATCCCTTCCATCCCGATGTTGCCTTCGTGGCAGGCGTACTCGTAGAGCGAGTCGTCGCTCTTGTTCATCCGAATGACGGCGGTCCAGGGCTCGGTCCAGGTCTCGGGGTCTTCCACGCGGACCTCGTACCCCAGCACGTCGGGCGCGACGCGCGTGAAGCGCTCCTCGATGCGCAGGTTGTCCTGAGCGCCCATGAAGTAGCTCTTCGAAGAGTAGTTGGCCGTCTGGACGACCAGCGTGTCGCCCTCCCAACGTCCCCGCGAGTCGCCGTGCCAGAGCCGGATGCCGTCTGCGATAGCGGGCCGGTCATCCAGCGGGATGATGCGGGCGTCGTGCGCCATCTCCATCAGCAGCACCACGTGGGTGGCCGTCTGGAAGATCTGGTAGTAGGAGTTGTAGCCGGCGCCGAGCCGGGGGGCGCCGAAGGTGATGCAGCGCTCGCCGAGGCTCCGGTCGTCGGTCCAATGCGCGTGGCGCTGCCGGCCCGCGTTGTACGCCTCCATCCGCGCCTCGGCTTCCGGCGTGCGCTGCGGCAGGCGTCCGTTCGGCGGGTCGACGATGAGCGACGTGCGGTTGTCCCAGTTGCGCTCGACCATCCAGAACTGGTTGTAGTTGCCGGTCTGCCTGTCCCGCGACGAGAAGCTGTCGGCCGCCGCCAGCGCCGCCTCGAACACGCTGTCGCCGAAGGCCGCGTCGTCGGCGTCGAGCGCGAACAGCTCGTTCGCGCGCGCCTGCAGGCTGGCCAGCTCCTCGTCCGTCAGGAACTCGCGGTCGGCCAGCGCCGCCGGCCTCTGCAGAGGCGTGGCGCTGTTGTTGGCCCACACCCCCTGCAGATCGGGATGGCCGTCGGCCGTGCGGGGCGCCGTCCAGCCTTCTGCCGACTCCTGGGCCTGCCCCGCGGCTGGCAGCCCCAGCACGGCTGCCAGCGTCAGAACGCACAATGCACCGAAGAAACCTTTTCTCATCGTTACCTCCTCCGTATCCGAAAACAGCTTGCCGCCGACATCGCGCCGGTCAGTCACTCAGCGCGAACACCCACAGTACGCCCTCCTGGGGCACGTGCGTGGTCTGCCCGAGGCTGCGGTCGATCACTCCCTGCATCCGCTGCGCATCAATTCCCCACCCCGACTGGACCACGATATGCCGCACGCCGTCGATCAGGGTCATCCTATCAACACTGCTGTCCCACAGAACTTCTAATTAAGGCGGCTTGAACCTTCTATGTCTGTTAGAATGGTTTTGCTACAAATCATTCAAAACACAGAAGATCCAAGCCATGGCCCATCATAACACAGTCTTCGGGCAACTTCTGACGTTGCTTCCGCGACATGAATTCGACGCCGAGGCGCGCGACCATCAGCGCGGGCAGCGCTTGCGCGTCATGAGCCGCTGGGCGCAGTTCGTCGCCCTCGGCCTGGGCCAGTTGGCCAGCCGGCAGAGCCTGCGCGACATCGTGAGCAATCTGCGCGCTCAACCCGCCAAGCTCTATCACCTGGGCGTGCCAACGGTCAGCCGCTCGTCGCTCGCGCGGGTGAACGCCGAGCAGCCCTACACCCTCTACGAAGCGTTGTTCGGCCGTCTGCTGAGTCGTTGCCAGCAACGGGCGCCGGGCCACCGTTTCCGCTTCAGGCACAAGCTGTATGCGGTCGATGCGTCGACCATCGACTTGTGTCTGGCGGTTTTCCCGTGGGCGTCGTTCCGCCGCACGAAGGCCGCGATCAAGCTGCACATCGGGTTGGACCAAGCCGGCCACCTGCCGAGTTTCCTCAGCGTCACCGACGGCAAGACCGCCGACGTGACCGTGGCCCGCACGTGGACGTTCGAGGCCGGCAGCGTGGTCGTGGCCGACCGCGCCTATCTCGATTTCACGTGGTTTCACCAGTTGCAGGCCCGTGGCGTCACCTTCGTGACACGCCTCAAGCGCGGCGTGCGGTACCGGGTCACCCGCGAGCATGAGGTCCGAGCCGGGACCGGTATTCTCAGCGACCAGACGATCGAACTGACCAGCGCCCGCAGCCGCAAGGTCTATCCCGACCGGCTGCGACGGGTCGTCTACCGCGACCCGTTGACAAGAAACCGTTACGTGTTCGTGACCAACAACACCACGTGGGTCGCCAAGACGATCGCCGACCTGTACAAGTCCCGGTGGCAGATCGAGCTGTTTTTCAAGTGGATCAAGCAGCATCTGAAGGTGAAACGTTTCGTGGGCCGGTCGAAAAACGCGGTCTTGACGCAACTGTGGGTGGCCACCTGCATGTACCTGCTGCTGGCCTACCTCAAGTTCGTCCTGCGGCTGCGCTGGAGCCTCAACCAGATGCTGCAGGTGCTGCAGCTCAACATCTTCGAACGCCGGCCTCTCGAAGACCTCTTCACCACCCATTCGCCACCAGACCGCGCCCGGCCGCAACTCGCGCTGGCCTGGGCCTGAGACTGTGGGACACTAGTGTCCTATCAAACACCCGACGAGAGAAGCATCGACTGACACCGCCGCGAGCCGGCAGCCGGACCCAGTGCCGACTGGATACCGGATTGTTGCCGACCGCGAGCGCAGGCCGGCGGCCGTCGAGCTCCCGGCCGCTGCCGCCCCCGGATTACCGGCTCCGCGAACGGTCGCGGGGTATACAATCGCAGCGGATCCCGCTATTGCAGCCGAGGCCCGCATGGACTTCAGCAAGCACGAGATCGACCCCGCCATCTACGACGAGATGTTCCAATCGGATGGCGCCCCGCGGGCCCACAGCGCGCGCATTCACGAGGCGCTGAACGATCTGTCGAGCGCGGGGCTCGGCGAGATTCAGGAGCGGGTCACCCGTTCGTTCCTGAACGAGGGGATCACCTTCACGGTGTACGGCGACGACGAGGCGGATGAGCGCATCATCCCCATCGACTGCCTGCCGCGCACCCTTCCGGACGCCGAGTGGCGGCAGATCGAAGCCGGCCTCGCCCAACGCGTCCGCACCTTGAATCTCTTCCTGACCGACGTCTACGGAGACGGCCGCGTCATTGCCGACGGCGTCATTCCGGAGGAAATGGTCCACGATTGCCCCCAGTACCGCGCGGAGATGCGCGGCTTCTCCCCGCCTCACGGCACCTGGGTAGCCGTCTGCGGCACCGACGTCGTACGCACGAACGACGGTTTCCTGGTGCTCGATGACAACCTGCGCGTGCCCTCCGGGGTGTCCTACATGATCGCCAACCGCAAGGCGGTCAAGTCGAGCATGCGGCGCCTGTACCGGCGCTGCCGGGTGCGCGAGGTGGAACACTACGGGAACCTGCTGCTCGCAACGCTCCGCGAAATCGCGCCGCCGGACCGACCGGACCCGTGCATCGCGCTGCTGACCCCCGGCGTCTTGAACTCGGCCTTCTACGAGCACGTGTTCCTGGCACGCGAGCTCGGCGCGGAGCTGGTGGAAGGCCGCGACCTCCTGGCCCGCGACGGGTTCGTCTACATGCGCACGACCGAAGGGCTCAGGCAGGTGGACGTGATCTACCGGCGCGTGGACGACGACTTCCTCGATCCGCTCGCGTTCCGTCCGGACTCGCTGCTCGGGGTGCCCGGGCTGCTGCAAGCGTACCGGCTCGGCAACGTGTCGCTTGCGAATGCGCCGGGAACGGGCGTCGCCGACGACAAGAGCGTGTACTCCTACGTGCCGGATCTGATCCGCTACTACCTGCACGAGGAGCCCATTCTGGCCAGCGTTCCGACCCATGTCTGCCGGCGTCCCGCGGAGCTGGAGTACACGCTCGACAATCTCGAGGACCTCATCGTGAAGCGCGTCGGCGGGTCCGGCGGCTACGGCATGCTCGTCGGGCCCCATGCCACCCCCGCGGAGCGCGAGGCCTACGCCAGGGAGATGCGCGCCAATCCGGCCGACTTCATCTCTCAGCCGGTGCTCCAGCTCTCGCGCGCACCCTGTCTCGTCGGCGGGCAGCCCGAGCCGCGGCACGTCGACCTGCGTCCCTTCGTGCTCACCGGCCGGGAGACCCGCATCGTGCCCGGCGCGTTCTGCCGCGTCGCGCTGCGGCGTAGCAGCATCGTGGTGAACTCCAGCCAGGGCGGCGGCGGCAAGGACGTGTGGATCCTGCAGGACTGACATGCTGGCACGCACTGCAGAGAGCCTCTACTGGATGGGGCGCTACATCGAGCGGACAGAGCACATCTGCCGCCTGCTGCGCGTGCAGATGGAGGTGCTGGTCGACCGGCCGGTCGGTGAAATCAACCTGGGATGGCGCCGGATCTACGTGGCGGTGGGCAGGCAGCCGCCCAGTCCGGCCGTCGGGTTCGCGGGCGCCGACGACGACTTCGCGCTGGCCGATTCGTTCACGCTGGCCGATGACCTCACCTTCGAGCGCATGAACCCGGATTCTGTCAGGAACTGCTTTTCGAACGGCCGGGAGAACGCGCGCCAGACGCGCCACTGCATCAGCGGCGAAATGTGGACGTGTCTGAACCTGGCTTGGCTTCGCCTCCTGGAGCGGCGCATCCAGGACATCTGGAAGACCGCACCGGAGAGCTTCTACACGGAGGTCGCCCAGGACATGGGCACCTTCCTGGGTGTGATGGACGCGACCATGTACCGCGACGACGGATGGCGCTTCCTGCAGCTGGGCCGCGCCATCGAGCGGGCCCAGTCGACAATAGGGCTGCTGCTTGCTCAATTCGAGGCGGTCAGGTCGCGGGACGATGCGGCCGACGAGGAGTGGTCGGGCCTGCTGCGCATCTGCGGGGCCTCCGACGCGTACAGGCACTGCTTCGGCATCGAGCTGCGTCCGGAACGGGTGCTGGACCTGCTCGTCGACGATCCGCTGCTGTCGCGCTCGCTGTCCCGCTCCCTCGAAGCGGCAGCCGCCAGGCTCGGCTCCGGCGCCCGGGGTCCGAGTCCGCTCACCGCGGCCCGGGAGCTGGCCGCCGCGCTGGTCGCGACCGTCCGCCGGCCGTGGCCCGTGGCCGCAAGCCTCGACCAGCGCGAGGACCGCCTGCGCCGGATGCAGGCCCGGTGCCGCACGCTGCACGATCTCGTCATGGCCGCTCATGTTGTGGTACGACGTCGACGGCGCCCTGCCGCGCTGATGCCATGACCGCGACGCAGACCGGCAACCGTCGCCGGCACGTGGACCGCAGCTACGAGAGACCATGGGAGGAACGACACGATGCGTGAGCTTCCAGCCGGCGAGCTGCAATTCATCCTGAACACGTTCTCGTTTCTCGTGTGGGGCGCCCTGGTCATGTGGATGTGCGCCGGTGGATGTGCGCCGGGTTCACGATGCTCGAGGCCGGCTCGGTGCGAACCAAGAACGCCTCGGTCATCTGCCTCAAGAACATCGGCCTCTACGCCGTCGCGGCGTTGGCCTACTACCTCATCGGCTACAACCTGATGTACGTCGACGTCGGCGGGCTGATCGGGTCGTTCTCGTTCCTCTACGGTCCGTCGGCCGACGAGATCGCGCTGGTGGCGGGCGACCCGGAGGCGCGGGCCGCGGTCATCGCGAGCGACTACTCCACGATGTCCGACTGGTTCTTCCAGATGGTCTTCGTGGCCACCGCCGCCTCCATCGTCTCCGGCGCGCTGGCCGAACGGGTCCACCTGTGGTCGTTTTTCGCCTTCACACTGGTGCTGACCGCCGTGATCTACCCGATTGTCGGAGCCTGGACGTGGGGCGGCGGCTGGCTCGACGCGCTCGGGTTCCAGGACTTCGCCGGATCGACCATCGTGCACGGGACCGGCGGGTGGGCGGCGCTGGCGGGTGCGCTGGTGATCGGCCCGCGGCGCGGCAAGTTCCTGGGAGACGGCGGCGTGCTGCCGACGCCGCCATCCAACGTTCCGATCGTGACGCTGGGGGTCTTCATCCTCTGGTTCGGCTTCAACGGCGGCTCCCAGCTTGCGCTCGCCAGCGCCGCCAACGTCGTGGCGATGAGCCACGTGCTCGTCAACACCAACCTGGCGGGAGCAGCCGGCGTCATTGCGGCCATCGCCGTCTCGCGGCCGATCCTCGGCCGGGTCGACCTGCTGGCCGGCCTCAACGGCGCCATCGCGGGACTGGTCTCCATCACCGCCGGGCCGAATCTAGTCGAACACTACTGGGCCATCATCATCGGGGCCGTCGGCGGCATCCTCTGCACGGCCGGCATCAAGCTGCTGGAGAAGGCCAGGGTGGACGACGTCGTCGGCGCGGTGCCGGCCCACCTGTTCGCCGGCGCGTGGGGCACCCTGGCAGTCAGCATCGCCGGGGGCGCGAACGTCTGGGTTCAGCTGCTCGGCGTGGTCGCCGTCGGCGCGTTCGCGGGCGGCAGCTCGTGGCTCGCCTGGTTCGCCCTGGAGAAGACCATCGGCGCACGCGTGTCGCGACGGGCTGAGCTGCTCGGCGGCGACGCCGCCGAGCTCGGCGTCGAGGCCTATCCGGAGTTCGTGCTCATGCCCGAACGTGACGAAGAGGTCTGACGCGATGGCGAACGGCGGCACGTCGCATCCGGATGCCCGCCGCGAGCCCGCGGAGGCACCCGACGGGATGAAGCACATCTGCGTCTACCTGGGAGGGCAGGTCGGATACGAGAAGCGTTACGTGGAGGAGGCGGAGACGCTGGGCCGCCTGATGGCGGCCAACGGCATCGGACTGGTGTACGGCGGCGCGCGCGTCGGCCTCATGGGCGTGCTGGCCAACGCCGTGCTGTCGAACGGCGGCTTCGCGACCGGCGTCGTCCCGCGCCAGCTGGCGTATCAGGAACTCGCTCACGAAGGGCTGAGCCGCCTCTTCGTCGTCGACACCATGCACGAGCGGAAGTACAAGATGCAATCGCTGTGTCACGCGTGTCTCGCGCTGCCGGGCGGCTTCGGAACGCTGGAGGAGATCTTCGAAGCCCTCACGTGGGCGCAGCAGCCGCTCGAGCTGCACGAGAAACCCTGCGTCTTCGTCAACATCGACGGCTACTACGACCTTCTGTTCGGATTCCTGGATCGGGCGGCCGCGCAGGGACTGCTGCTCGAAAGCAACCGCCAGCTCGCCCGCCAGGAATCCACCGCCGAAGCGGCGCTACGGGCGATCCAGACAGCCTGGGCCGCCGAGGAGGAGGCGGTGCTCCGGACGCTGCGGGAGTACCAGCAGTGACGGGCCGCCGGCACGCTGGATGCGGCGCGGCGCGCGTCAGGCGGACGCTTCCAGGGCCGCCTCGCGCGACGCCTTGATGGGAATGATCCGATCGAAACCGCTGATGCGAAAGACATCTTCTATATGAGCCTTCATGCTGCAGAGGACGAGCGTCCCCGCCCCCGCCTTCAGCGCCTTGGCGGCAATGAGGAGCACCCGCAGGCCGGAGCTGCTGATGAAGTCGAGGCGGCTGAAATCGACGATCAGCCGTTGCTCGCCGCCGCTGATGCGCTGCATGACGACCGACTCGAACGAACGCGCGTTCCCGCTGTCAAGCCGGCCAACGGGTAGAAGCACCAGCACGTCGTCGTTTCGTTCTTCCGCAACTTCGATATCCATCGGTATGTCCCATCCCTCCGCCGGCTCCGTCTCCTGCCTTCCCGGCGCATGATTGTGCTCCAGCGTCAACCGGTTCCGCCCGTCCGTGAACTGGTGGGTCACGCGGTCGGCGAACGTCCGGACGAGATGCAGCCCCAGACCGCCGATGGGCCGCTGCTCGAGCGGCGAAGACACATCGGGGTTCGCGTCCGCCAGCGGATCGAACTCCCGCCCGTTGTCCACGATCGTCAGCACCAGCAGCGTGCCGCTGACCCACATCGTAATGTCGATGCGGGGATCGGCCACGCCCTCGAAGCCGTAGTGCACGGAGTTGGCGATCAACTCGTCGAGCGCGAGATTGACCATGTAGATCTTCGACGCGGGCAGCCCTCGTGATGCGCCGAAATCCTCGACCATCTGCGACAGGTTGTGCAGCACCGACAACCGCGGGGGCGACAGCGAAATACGTAGCTCGTCCTTCGGCATCCGGGCGTCCTTCCTCGCGGGACCGCGCGCCTGCAGGCCCGGGCCCCCGTGCGGCGTGACGACGCAGCCCCGGTGCCCGGCGCCGGGGGGAACCGGACCGGGCGCGCGAAGGCCCGCGCGGGTCGCACGTGCGGAGCAGCCGTGCGTCAGGTGCCGGCCAGCGCGGCCTCGCGCGAGTCCCGGATCGGAATGATCTGGTCGAAGCCGCTGATCCGGAAGACTTCGTGGATGTGGTCCTGCATCGAGCACAGCACCAGCGTGCCCTTGCTCGCGTGCAACTGCTTGGCGGCCAGCAGCAGCACGCGCATCCCCGAGCTGCTGATGAAATTGAGCCGGCTGAAATCGACGACCATGCGCTGGTCGCCAGCGCCGATCCGTTCCATCACGATCGCTTCGAACGCGCGCGCGTTCGCGCTGTCCAGGCGCCCCACCGGCAGCAGCACCAGGGCGTCGCCGTCCCGTTCCTCTGCAACTTCAATGTCCATGCTTCGTCACCCGGTCCATAAGATCCGTCGGCCGGCCTTCAGGCCGACGCCGATGCGAGGTCGTGCTCCACGATCACCCGGTTCCGGCCGTCCGCGAACTCGTAGGACAGGCGGTCGGCGAAGCTCTTCACCAGGTACAGTCCCAGGCCGCCGATGGGCCGCTCGGTCAGCGGTGACGTGATGTCGGTCGGCATGTCCCGAGTCGGGTCGAACGGCTGCCCGTTGTCCTCCATGATCAGCACGAGCGCGCCGCCCTCGATCCGCAGCGTGATCCGGATCTCGGGCTCGGCCACGCCCCCGAAGCCGTACGACACCACGTTCGTTATCAACTCGTCCAGCGCCAGGTTGATAACGTAGACCTTGGGGCCCGGCAGACCGTGCGCGTCCCCGAACTCCTCCACCCTGCGCGCCACGGCGTCGACTTCCGACAAGCGCCCCGGGATCGACACCTGCAACTCGTCAGCCATCCGGTCGTATCCTCAACCGTTCGCCGCCGTTAGGACAGTGATCGATATAAGGTTGCCAAGTGCATCCAGGCGGAGCCCGTTTTCTGCGCCTTCGGGCGCTTGGCACACAGCAAGGTAATTTCCGTCAGTGTCCTTACTGTAGCAACTCCGGCTGCGGCGCGCCACACGACGGACCCTCCCGGGCCGCTGACGAGCCGTAGCGACTGTGGTAGAATATTTGATCCAGAACGCATGGGTGGAATTGTGCATCCCGCCAGGCAAAGGAGAGTACATATGTCCCAGTATGTTCAGGGTTTGACGCGTGTCGCGCTGGTCGCGACGCTGGTCGCCGCACCGGCGCTGGCGGCGGCGCAGAACCCGGCGTCGGACGAGGTCACGTTCACCAAGGACATCGCGCCGATACTGCAGCGCTCCTGCCAGGTGTGCCACCGCGCGGGCGAGATGGCCCCGATGTCACTGGTCACCTACCAGGAGGTCAGACCCTGGGCGCGCTCGATCAGAAACCGCGTCGTCAATCGTGAGATGCCGCCCTGGCATATCGACAAGAACATCGGCATCCAGAAGTTCAAGAGCGACACCTCGTTGAGCGACGCGGAGATTGCAATGGTCGCTCAGTGGGTCGACAGCGGGGCGCCGCGGGGCAATCCCGAGGACATGCCGCCGCCGGCCGAGTTCGCGGACTCGTCGGAGTGGCAGATCGGCGAACCCGACCTCGTCGTCGAGTTCCCGGCCTATCCGGTGCCGGCGGAGGGCCCTGATCTGTTCGGCAACATCTACACCGATCTCGCCCTGGAAGAGGACCGCTACATCAAGGCCGTCCAGACCCGCGTACCCGAGAACGCTTCGCGCCGGGTGGTGCACCACGCGCTCTCCTTCGCGGTGGATCCCGGCGAGGAGGAGATGCGGGAAGCCGGCGAGTCCGAGATTCCGGCGGCCATGTTCCTGGTCGAGTACGCCTCCGGGAAGCAGTCGGAGATCTATCCGGAGAATTCGGGTCTCCTGCTCGAGTCGTGGCGGCGCATGCGCCTGGACTACCACCTCCACTCCGTCGGCGAGGACATCGATGCCAAGGTCGAGCTCGGCATGGTGTTCCACCCCAAGGGCCATGTCCCCGAGCACATCCGGTGGTCGAAGCAGCTCGGCCAGCACGTGACCGATCTGGACATTCCGCCCGGCAAGGTAGTCCGCACCGACGGCTACACGTACTTCCACAAGGCGGCGCGCATCACCGCGTTCCAGCCGCACATGCACGCGCTCGGCACGTACCAGTGCTTCGAGCTGATCTACCCGTCGACCGGATCGCCGGCGGAAACGGAGATGGTCAGCTGCGCCAATTGGGACTACAACTGGCACATGGTCTACAACTACGCCGATGACGTGGCGCCCATCGTGCCGGCCGGAACCGTGGCGCACGTCATCAGCTGGCACGACAACACGGAGTCGTTCCGGGCCAATCCGGATCCGAAGAACTGGACGGGCAACGGCGGGCGCACCATCGACGAGATGGCCTTTGCGTGGCTCGGCTGGTACGACCTGACCGACGAGGAATACGAGCAGGAACTGGCGGAGCGGCGGGCTGTCCAGGAAGCGGCCGCCGCGACGAACCAGAACCAGCAGCAGTAGGAGCAGGCGCGAGCCGGGAAGCAGTCGTCATGAAGTCGATGCAATTCAGGTATCTGGTAGTCGCCGGAATCGGCGCGAGCCTGCTGCTGCTGCCGCAGGCCGCGCCGGCTCAACTGGACAATCTCCCCTACATGCTCAAGTACAACAGGGGCCAGAACATCCAGCCGATCTTCCAGGGCTGGTCGCCCAATCCGGATGGCAGCTTCGAAATGCATCTCGGGTACCTGAACCGGAACTATCTCGAGAAGCTGCACATCCCGATCGGCCCCGACAACAACATCGAGCCGGGAGGCCCCGATCAAGGCCAGCCGAGCTACTTCTACACGCGCAACAACCGCCAGATCTTCAGCGTGACCGTGCCGGCCGATTTCGGCGACCGCGAGCTAATCTGGACCATCACCGTGCGGGGCAGGACCGAACAGGCCGTTGGCTGGCTGCAGCCCGAGTGGGAGATCGATCCCAACTTCGGCGGCCGGACGCAGGGCGAGGAGAACCAGCGGAACGAGGCGCCGACCATCGAAGCCATCGATCTGCCGGCGTCCGTATCGCTTCAGGGCGGACTCGAGTTAATCGCCAGCATCACCGATGACGGCCTGCCGACACCGCGCGGCCGGCGCCAACTTCAGCGCAATCGCGCAGTCGGACAGGAGATTCCGCCGATTCTGGTGCCTCCGGAGGGTTCTCCGGAACCGCCGAAGAACGTGCCCTTCCTGAACGTCAACGCCCGCGGCCGGCAGAGCAAGCCCAGTCCGCCGGAGGGCTTGTCGGTTTCGTACATCGTCTGGCGCGGCCCCGCCGATGCAGTCTTCGAGCCGCCGTTCTCGATGGTGGAAGGCGGCACCGCGAAGACCGCGGCAACGTTCTCGCTACCGGGAACCTACGTTCTTCAGGCCCGCGCGTACGACGGCGGCCAGTCGACGTACGACTTCCTGACCGTCACCGTCAATTGATGCAGGTGCCGCCGTCCACCGGGATGACGGCACCGTTCGTGTAGGCGCCGGCACGCGATGCCAGGTAGATCGCGATGCCGGCCATTTCCTCTGGCCTGCCGATCCGACCGAGGGGACAGGCACCCCTGATCTGATCTCCGTGCTCCGCGAGCACCTCCGCTGTCATCTTGCTCTCGAAGTAGCCCGGCGCAATCGCATTGACGGTGATGTTGCGAGGCCCCAGCTCCACGGCGAGACACTTGCTCAGGTGGTGCACGCCGCCCTTGCTCGACGCATAGGCGAACACGCCGGTCGGGATGATGGTCGGGACGTGAATGCCGTCCATGGACCCGACGTTGATGACCCGCGCCGGATCCGCCGCGCTGGCAGCCCGCTCCAGCATCGGCGTCAGGTCCTGGGTCAGGAAGAAGACCGCGGTCAGGTTCAGGTCGATGACCTTGCGAAACCCCTTCTCCGGAAACTCGCCGTAGGGTGCGCCCCAGTTAGCGCCGGCGTTGTTGACGAGGACATGCAGCTCGTCCTCCCTGCCAGCGAAGGCCTCGACCAGCCCCGCGCGGCCTTCCTCTGTCGAGACATCGCCCGGCAGCGACACGCAGGTGCCCAGGGCGCTCAACTCCGCCGCGGTGCGGTCGCAGGCTTCCTGCTTGCGCGCCGTGATGTAGACCGTCGCGCCGGACTGCAGATATCCTTCCGCAATCATCCGGCCGATTCCCCGTGATCCGCCCGTGACCAGGGCGACCTTTCCTTCCAGCGAGAACAGGCTGCTGACGTCGATTGTTGACATGCGCGGAATGATAGCAGTCCGCGGAGAAGGGGCCCCGCTGCATTCGAGCGGCGATGCATCCCGGCCGAGCTGCGTTGCTCTGCGGTCGAATATGCCCAATCTGCTCCCTCGCCGCGCCTTGTTCTGGCCGTGCGCGGCATTGTCACGACCGGCTCTCGGCGCGACGCGGGGTTTCATCACGGGCTCCTTGGGGCCCCGCGGACAAAGTCGGCCTGATGGTATGATCCGCACTCATGAACAAGGTGCTCCCGGATGCGGCGAGCGCCGTTGCGGTGATTCCGGACGGCGCGACGATCATGATGGGCGGCTTCGGGTTGTGCGGGATTCCCGAGAACCTGATCAACGCCCTCCACGCGCAGGGAACCCGCAGTCTGACGGCCGTCAGCAACAACGCCGGCGTCGACGACTTCGGTCTCGGCATCCTGCTGCAGTCCCGGCAGGTCACGAAGATGATTGCCACCTACGTCGGCGAGAACAAGGAGTTCGAACGCCAGTTCCTGGCCAGCGAGATCGAGGTCGAGCTGGTCCCGCAGGGCACCTTCGCCGAGCGCCTGCGGGCCGGCGGGGCGGGCATCGGCGGCTTCTTCACCCCGACCGGCTACGGCACCGTGGTTGCCGAGGGGAAAGAGACCCGGATGATCGACGGGCGGGGGTACGTCTTCGAGCAGCCGCTCCACGCCGACTTCGCTTTCGTGAAGGCCTGGAAGGGCGACCGCCTCGGGAATCTCATCTATCACCGCACGGCGCAGAACTTCAACCCGATGATGGCGGCGGCCGCGAAGGTCTCGATCGCCGAGGTCGAGGAGCTGGTCGAGCCCGGGGACATCGATCCCGACCACATCGTGACGCCCGGCATCTACGTTCAGCACGTCGTCAGGGGAATGCACTACGAGAAGCGGATCGAGAGGCTGGTGCTCCAGGATGGCTGATCCACGGGAACGCATCGTCAAGCGTGTGGCGCGCGAGCTGAAGGACGGGGACTACGTCAACCTCGGAATCGGCATCCCGACGCTCGTCGGCAACCACATTCCCCCCGGCGTCGAGATCACGCTGCACTCCGAGAACGGGCTGCTCGGCATCGGGCCGTACCCGACGCGCGACCAGGTCGATCCCGACCTGATCAACGCCGGGAAGGAAACGGTGACCGAGCTGAGCGGATCGTCCATCGTGAGCAGCGTCGAGTCGTTCGCCATGGTCCGCGGCGGACACCTCGACCTGACCGTGCTCGGGGCCCTGCAGGTGGATCAGGAAGGCAACCTGGCGAACTGGATGATCCCGGGCAAGATGGTCAAGGGCATGGGCGGCGCCATGGACCTCGTGGGCGGCGCCAAGCGGGTCATCGTGGCGATGGAGCACGCGACGAAGAAGGGCGGCCACAAGCTCGTCGAGTGCTGCACGCTGCCGCTGACCGGCGTCAAGGTGGTAACGATGGTCGTTACCGAGATGGCGGTCATCGACATCACCCCGGCCGGGTTCGCGCTGCGCGAGCTGGCCGCGGGCGTGACCCTCGACCAGGTGCGGCAGGCCACCGGCGCGGAGCTTGTCGTCGACGGCACGCCCGGAACGTTTGAGTAGACACATGGCGCTACGGACGACCAGCGACTATCTCGAGAGCCTGCGCGACGGGCGCACGGTCTACTACCGGGGGCGCCGCGTGCCGGACGTCACCGGGCACCCGGTCATCGGCGTGGCGGCCACCCATGCCGCCATCGACTATGAGCTCGCGCATGACCCGGCTCACCGCGACCTCTGCGTCGTCAGCGACGAGGCAGGCGAATACTCCCGCTACTACCAGATTCCGCGCACGCCTGACGATCTACTCCAGCGCAGCCGGCTGATCGAGCTTGCAACCGCCGAAGGCGCCACGCTGGTCCTGCTGATCAAGGAGATCGGCACCGATGCGCTGTGCGGCCTGCTGCGCGTATCGTCCGCGGTCGACGAGCAGCACGGCACGCGGTACGGGCGGCGCGTGCAGGACTACTACGAGTACTGCCGCGACAACGACCTGGCAGTGGCCGTCGCGCAGACCGACGTCAAGGGGGACCGTTCCCGCAAGCCGTCCGAGCAGGACGATCCGGACATGTACGTGCGGATCGTCGAGCGCCGCGACGATGGCATCGTGGTGCGCGGCGCCAAGGCGCACACCTCCGTCAGCACGAACGCAAACGAGTTGATTGTCCTGCCGACGCGCGCCCTCGGCGCGGCGGATCGGGACTACGCGGTCAGCTTCGCGGTCCCGATGAACACGCCGGGGCTGGTGCTGCTTGCCTCGGCGTTCGATTCGCACGGCCCGCAGAGCTCGCCCGCGGAGCTCCCCATCAGCGGGCGGCACAAGATGATGGAGACCACCACGGTCTTCGACGACATGTTCGTGCCGTGGGACCGGGTATTTCTGGCGGGCGAGCACGAGTTCGCCGGGCCGCTGGCGCTCGCGTTCGTCGAACACCACCGCTTCACCGCCATCTCGTACAAGCTGCCGCTGGTCGACGCGCTCGTGGGCTCGGCCCTGGTCATGGCCGACATGAACGGGATCGCGCGGGCCGGGCACGTGCGGGAGAAGCTCGTGCAGCTGATCAGCTACGCTGAGACCCTGCGCGGTCTCACCCACTACGCGGCGATGATGGGCAAGCCCCGCGAACTGGGCATTGCGGCGCCCGATCCGCTGTACGTGAACATGGCCAAGTACCACTTCGCCCACGGGTATCACGATGCCGTCCGCAACGTGCAGGACATCGCCGGCGGCGCGCTCGTGACGGGCCCGGGCGCCGAGGACCTCGAGTCGGAGGAGACGGCGCACTACTACCACAAGTACTACGCCGGCCACGGCGTCAGCGGCCAGGACCGGCTGAAGGCGCTCGCGTTCGTCAAGAACCTCGTGGCGTCGGAGTTCGGCGCCTACCAGGAAGTGCTTGCCGTGCACGCGGAGGGCTCGCTCGAAGCCGAGAAGCAGATGGTCGGCCGCAGCTACGACCCCAAGCCGGCGGTCGCGTTCGTCCGGCGGCTCGCCGGCCTCGACGACTCCGCCTCTTCCTGATCCGCCAGCCGGCGGTTTCCCCGCGACCCGCGGCTCCTGCGGGCACGCTTCGCCGTTCCTCCCGCGCGAGGCCGGCGCGCGGCGCCCTGCCCTGCTGGCGGCGTGACCCAGGACGGCGGATATACTTCACGGACGGGCATTCACCGGCGACAGAAGGAGACGACACGGATGAGGCAATCGGGACGCATCGCATGCCGGCTCGCGGGCGGCGGGCTGGGACTGCTCGTTCTCGCAGCCGGCCTGCTGCTGCCGGCGCAGGCCCAGGAAGGCGCCCGCACCGTGCGCCAGAGCGCCCCGCCGGCGGTCGACCGGGCCGGGACCATCGACTGGCGGCTGCACAACCTCGATGTGCACAACACGCGCTATGCGCAACCCGACCGGATCGACACGTCGAACGTCGGCAGCCTCGTGCTCAAGTGGGTGTACGAGATGCCCCCGCGCGAAATCGTGCGCTCCACCACGCCGTTGGTCATCGACGGCGTGATGTACTTCAACAACGGCTCGAAGCTGACGGCGCTGAACGCGGCGACCGGGGAGACGGTGTGGACGTTCGAAGGTGACCCGGCGTTTCCGGGCGGCGGGCGCGGGCCGGCCTACGCCGACGGCGTGATCTATGCGTTCGGCCCGGAGATCCTGTATGCGGTGGACGCCGCAACGGGCGAGCTGGTCGAGTCGTTCGGCCGCAACGGCCTGCTCCAGGTGGCGCGCGAGGCGTTGACGTTCAAGTATCCGGACACCTACCCGCCCACGGTCGACACGACCACCATGGGCTTCGCGATGGCCAACCCGCCGACATACGCCGACGGAACCCTGTTCGTCGGCCTGCCCTTCTCGGAGGGACTGCTTCCGGGCGGCCTCCTGGCTGCGCTCGACGGCTCGACGGGCGCCATGCGCTGGGTCTTCAACACCATCCCCCAGGGGCCGCAGGACTCGGGCTGGGAGATTACCAACGGCACCTGGAGCTCCGCCAAGCGGTACGGGGGCGGCGTGTGGATGCAGCCGGCCATCGACACCGAGCTCGGGATGGTCTACATCAACGCGGCCAACCCCTCGCCGAACTACGACGGCTCGTCGCGGCTCGGCATGAATCTGTTCACCAATTCCATGCTGGCCATCGACATCGACACGGGCGAGCTGGCGTGGTACTTGCAGACCCTGCACCACGACATCTGGGACTGGGACCTGGCCTCGGGACCGATCCTGTTCGACGTCACGGTCGACGGGCGCCCCGTCAAGGCGGTCGCCTCGCTCGGCAAGACGTGCTACGTCTACATCCTGGATCGTGCGACCGGGAAGCCGATCAACCCGATTGTCGAGACGGCGGTCCCCCGCAACACCGACGTGCCGGGCGAAGAGGTGTGGCCCACCCAGCCGGTGCCCTACAACGCGCGCGGCGTCCCGCAGGAGCCGTTCTGCGCCACGTACCCGATCGTCACCGATCCCGAGCTCGCGCCCCGCACGCGGCAGATCTTTCACCCGTACCAGGTCAACGAGTTCGTGATCACGTCGCCGGGCAACACGGGCGGCGCGAACTACGGCTCGCCGTCGTTCAGTCCGCGGACCGGCCTGCTGTACGTGACCGGCAAGAACGACGCCTGGTCCATCAAGGTGAAGGTGGTCGGCGACACGCTCGAGCCGGGCCCGGGCTACGTCGGCCACTTCGGCAACATCGCGGAGCTCGGCGGCCTCGGCATGACGCCGACCTCCACGCTGGCCGCCTACGATCCCGCCACGGGCGAGCAGGTCTGGTACGTCGAGAGCGAGGGCGCGACGAACGGCGGGAACCTGGTGACGGCGGGGAACGTCGTCTTCCAGGGGGTCGGGAACGGCAACTTCTACGGATTCGACGCGGAGACAGGCCGGCGGTTGTTCACGTACGATACCGAGCGCAGCATCCATGCCAGCCCGCTCACCTACCAGGTGAACGGCACGCAATACGTGGCGATTGCCGCGGTGAACGCCGTGCTCGTGTTCGGCCTGCCCTGAAGCTCGGCGCACGCCCGCGCGACCGCGGGCGTGCGCGCCGGATCCTACCTGTCGTCCTGCGCCTCGAGGTTGCGCGCGCCGGCCAGGATGCTCACCATCGCGTAGTTGCCCTCGTGGCAGGCAGCCTCGTAGATCTGATTAGCTTGGTTGTCCGCCTCGGTCAACGGAATCTCGACGGTCCAGGGCGCTGCCCAGACCGTGGGATCCTCGATCGTGACCTCGTACATCACCAGATCCGGACCGGTGCGGGTGAAGCGCTCCACCATGTGCAGATTCTCACTCGCGCCGTAGAAGCTGGTCTTGGTGCTGAAGTTGGTCGTGTCGACCACCAGCGTCTCGCCTTCCCAATGGCCGATGGAGTGGCCGAGCCACTGGCGGATGTGCGCAGGCAGATGCGGGCGGCCGTCCAGATGGATCGTCCGGTAGCCGCCGCCCCGATGGCCGTCCTCGTGATAGATCGATATCGACTCCGGCGACTGCACGAAGCGGCTGTAGGTCCCCGACGTCCCGCGCACGAACGGGACGGTGATGCCCATGCAGCGATCCGGCGCCCGGTCTTCCGGATTGTCGGCGTAGTTCCCGCTCTGCGGATCCACCGGGTACGGAATCCGGACGTCGGTCTCGATCTCGCCGGCGCCGGCGGCCCGGCGCGGCTGGTACGCGCCGATGCGCTCGATCGCCTCCGGCGTCCGCGGCGGGATCCTGCCGTTCGGGGGATCCACGATCAACGACGTGCGCCGGGTGCGGATGACGTCCTTGCCGCGGCCGGTGAACTCGTCGTTGTACGCGCCCTCGACGTCCTCCACCGTCCCGGCGTCGGGCCGGAAGTTGCGCCCCGCCGACGCGTCCTGCGCACCTTCGAGCGTCGCCACCTCCTCGTCGGTGAGGAACTCGCGGCCCTCGAACTCATCCGGACGCTCAAGCGGCGTCAGCGTATAGCCGGGGCTCCAGATGCCGGCCAGATCGGGGTCTCCCCACGACGTCCGCGCCCCGTGAAACCGTCCGCCTCCGCCGCCTGCTCCTGGCCGGAAACCGCTGCCCCCGCGATCAGCACGATCGCGCCCAGGGCGGCCAGTGCACAGGCCGCCGCCGTATGCCGAAACCTCATCTGTCTCTCCTCCTGTGCGCTGATTCCTGCGTCGGTTGAATTCTACCAGTAGATGGTGGTGCGCCCCACGAACTCGATGGAGTCCTGATGCCATGTCAGCCATACGTCGAGGCGACCGTGGCATGGTCCATGGCGTGGCGCGCCACGCACTCGCAGGTAGGATTCGTTCCGGCTGCAGGGCCCGGCCAAGGGCAATGTGTTGCGTGGGCTGCTTCGCGCAGCCCGCGCAACACGGGGCGCTACTGCTCGTTCAGGCGCGCGCCAGCCAGGATGCTGGTCATCGCGTAGTTCCCCTCGTGGCAGGCAGCCTCGTAGATCTGGTTCTCCACGTTGTCGCGCCGGCCGAGCGGCACCTCGATGGTCCATGGCGCGCTGAACACGGTCGGATCCTCGATGGTGGCGTGGTACATGATCGTGCCC
The DNA here is from genome assembly GCA_965217045.1 of Vicinamibacterales bacterium. Classification (GTDB taxonomy): domain Bacteria; phylum Acidobacteriota; class Vicinamibacteria; order Vicinamibacterales; family UBA8438; genus JAAXGX01. The sequence goes on from OZ244229.1 coordinate 1,248,407, forward strand.
GGCGCGGTCGGCGTGAAGCGCTCGGTGAGCGTCATGTTCTCGGTCGCGCCCTGATACCGCGTCCTGCTCGTGAAGTTCCTCGTCTCGACGACGAGCGTCTGCCCTTCCCAGCGGCCCACTGCATGCCCGAGCCACTGCCGGACGTGCGCCAGCGGATGCGGCCGGCCGTCGAGCGGGATGTCGCGGTAGGCGCCGCCGTGGTGCCCGTGCTCGTAGTAGATGCCGATGCGGCCCGGCGTCTGGACGATCCGCTTGTGCCCGCCCGCGGTCGCGGCCTGCCCGTAGGCCAGCGGCAGATACGCGCCCATGCAGCGATCGTTACCCCGCTGCTCCGGGCCGTCGGCCATGTCGTCCGTCACGCGCGGGCGCTCGGCCTGCCACCTCTCGCGCGCGCCGGGCAGGTACGGAATCAAGCCATTGGGCGGGTCGATGACCAGCGACGTGCGGCCCGTGGCGATCACCTCGGTGCCGCGGCCGGTGTAGACGTCGTTGTAGGCCCCCCGCAAATCGGCGAGCGTGCCGCGCTCGGGCCGCCCGGTCGTGTTCCCGGCGCCCGCGCCGGCGCCGATGCCGAAGGTCGATGCCTGCCGCTGCACCAGGGATGCGGCTTCCTCGTCCGTCAGGAACTCGCGCCCCTCGAAGTCGGCCGGACGCTCCAGCGGCGTGAAGATGTAGCCCGCGCCCCAGATCCCCTGCAGATCGGGATCGCCCCAGGGCGTCTGGCCCGCGACGTAGTCGTCGGCCGCCCCCGCGGCCTCCTGACTCGCGGCGCCGGGTGCCAGCGCCCATACGCCGATCGCGACGGTGAACAAAACGGCTCCGGCGACATGTCGATGACTCATGGCCCGTCCCCTCATGGAATAACTCAACAGCCCGATTCTACCGTAACTCGGCGCGCCGCCGCCGGGCGATCCGGCGCGGCTCAGTCGACGATCGCCTGGTACGTCAGGGTGGCCAGGTCCTGGCGGATGTTCAGGTGCGTGTACGGTCGCAGCTGGGTCAGGAGAATGCCGGTCAGCTCCTCCCGCGGATCGATCCAGAAGGTCGTGTTGAACGCGCCCCACCAGAAGCAGGACCCCGCCGAGTACGGCATGGCTGCCTGTCCCGGATCCCGCACGACGGCGTAGCCCAGGCCGAAGCCGTAGCCCGGACCGACGAGCCAGATGTCGTGGTCGCCGGTGTGGTTCAGGGTCATCAGCTCGACCGTCTTACGCCCGAGTACGCGGACGCCGTCCAACACGCCCCCGTTGAGCATCATCTGGTTGAAGCGGAAGTAGTCGCGCGCCGTCGAGACCAGGCCGCCGGCGCCGCTGAAGTAGCTGTGCGGCTCCCGGACGAAGCGGCTGTCCGCGATCGGTCCCTCGCTCAGCGCCAAGCCGCCCCGGCCATCTGGCCGGTACAGGGCGGCGAAGCGGTCCAGCTTGGTGCGCGGGAGATGGAAGTGGGTATCCGTCATCTCGAGCGGCTCGAAGAGACGCGTGCGCAGGAACTCGTCGAAACGCTGTCCCGAGATGACCTCGACCAGACGTCCGACCACATCGGTCGCCCGGCCGTACTCCCAGCGCTCGCCGGGATGGAAGTTCAGCGGCAACGCCGCGAGCCGGGCGGCGAAGTCGGCGAGCGTGTCACCCGGCTCCCGCTGCGGGGCGATGGCGTCGAAGTCCGGCTTCGTGATCCCGCGGTACGTGTTCGGCAGGCCGGCCGTATGCGTGAGCAGATGCTGGACGGTGATCGGCTGCACCGCCTCGGCGGTCCGATAGCGCGCCCGGCCCAGCTCCTGATAGGTCGCCGGCTCGGCGACCTGCATGGCACCGAACTCCGGCAGCCAGCGGGCAATCGGGTCGCGGAGCTGGAAATGCCCCTCCTCGTACAGCATCATCAGCGCCACGGACGCGATCGGCTTGGTCATCGAGGCGATGCGGAAGATGGCATCGTGCGTCATCGGCGCGGCGCCGCCTGCGACACGGTCGCCGAACGCCGAGAAGTGCACCACCTTGCCGCGGCGCGCCACCAGCGAGACGATGCCGGCCACCTCCCGGCGGTCGACGTACGCCTGCAGCGCGCGATCGAGACGCGCCAGCCGCACGGAGGACATCCCGACGTCCTCCGGCGCGGCCGTCTGGACGCCGTCCATGACGGGCAGATCCGACTCCGCGGATCCGGCCGGCTGCACCGCCGCGGCGGCCAGCACGATGGCGAGGCCGAGCGCGGCTCTCTTGATCGTCTGCATCCGGTTTCTCCTGTCCACCTACTTCTTGAGTCGCGCCTCCAGGTTGCGTGACTGTCCCGGGTTGCGGTCGTCGCCGAGCGCGGTCATCCACTGCGGGTAGCCGAGCGGCAGCCGGCTCGCCTCGTCGAGCCGCGCCAACTCGTCGGCCGTGAGCTCGAGGTCGACCGCCGCGAGGTTGTCCTCGAGCTGCTCCATCCGCCTGGCCCCGATGATGACGCTGGTCACCACGTCCTTGTGCAACAGCCAGGCCAGCGCCACCTGGGCGATCGAGGCGCCGTGCGCTGCGGCAATCGGCCGCATGGCGTCGACGATGTCGAACGCCCGCTCCTTGTCGATCGGTGGAAAATCGAACGTGGCCCGGCGGGCATCCGTCGCCCCGCCCGAACGAGTGAACTTGCCGGTGAGGAAGCCGCCGGCCAGTGGGCTCCACACGAGCAGCCCGACCCCCTGGTCCCGCAGCAGCGGAATGGTCTCCTGCTCCAGCTCGCGACCGACCAGCGCATAGTACGACTGGGTGGTCTTGAACGCCTCCAGCCCCCGCTGCCGGGAAATCCCGAGCGCCTTCATCAGCTCCCAGGCGGGCAGGTTCGAGCAGCCGATGTAGCGCACCTTGCCCGCCCTGACCAGATCCGTGAGCGCGCCGAGCGTCTCCTCGATGTCGGTCAGCGCATCGCTCCGGTGGATCTGGTAGAGGTCGATGTAGTCCGTGCCCAGCCGCTTGAGGCTGGCCTCGGCCGCCCGGATGATATGCAGCCGCGAGAGCCCGACATCGTTCGCACCCGGTCCCATCCGCCCGCGCACCTTGGTGGCGACGACGACCTCGTGCCGCCTGCCGGCCAGCGCGCGTCCCAGGATCTCCTCCGCATCGCCGGTCGAGTAGACATCGGCCGTGTCGAAGAAGTTGACCCCTGCATCGAGCGACCGGTGCACCAGCTCGTCGGCCTCCGCCTGCCCCAACGCCCCGATCGCTTCCCAGCCCGTGCCGAAGGTCATCGCCCCCAGGCACAGCTCCGATACGTACACCCCCGTGTTGCCCATCAGCCGGTATTTCATCGGTCCTCGGTCTCCTGCATCGGCCGCGCCGCGCCCTCAGGGCGCGGGAAAGTACGCGATCCTCTCGCCCCGGTTCGTGCCCAGCCAGATGTCGCCGCCGATCGGCACCGCGGTCGTCGCCGCGGTGAATCCCTCCAGGTAGGGCTGGTGGAAGATCGCTCGAAGTCGAGCGTCTCCGGATCGATGCGGGCCACGTTCGACGCCTCGGTCGGCATCCGGAAGTCGGTATGGCCAGTGGCGTATACCAGTCCGTCCGGCCCCATGCGGAGATTGTCAGGCCGGAACCCCAGCTAGACGGCGTCGGTCTCGACCGGCATCCGCCCGCGCGACAGACGAATGAAGCGCTCGTCCTGCCAGCCGGCGACGTAGAGCCACCCGCCGTCGCCCGCGATCTCCAGGCCGTTGGGCCGGATGTCCTCGCTGCCGGGCACGATCCGCCAGCCGCTGTCGGCCTGCCACTCCCAGACGGCGCTCGCCACGTCGCCGGTCATGCGCGGCGCCGTCGTCGCGAACCCGGCGTCCGGCAACGCGACCACCGCGTTGAGGGTCACCCCCTCCGGAGCCACTGCGCAGCCGATCCAGGTCAGCGCGGGCACCGCCGGGCCCGCGTCGAGCTCGAACACCTCAATCGACTCCCGGAAGCCGTGGTGTACGACGAACAGCGTGTGCACGGCTGCCGGACCCGGCCTCAGGTACAGGCCGTGGGCCCTGAAGTCGTCGCCCTCGCCCGGATCGACCGGTCCGGGACAGGTCGGGTACGCCTGGCTGTCGAACCGCTCGCCGGCGGCCCGGGCGGGAAACAGGATGCGCGCCGTCTTGTCGCTCACGCTGACGAGCTGAATCCGGCCACCCTCCTGGTTCCCCGAGGCAATCACCCAGTCGGAATCCGGCACGACGGCCAGGTCCTCCGGGCTGATGACGTCGCAGATGAACCGGAGCTCCCCGACCGGATCGCAGATTCCGCCCGCCGCCTCGGGCGCCTCGGCCACTTGGCTCGAGCTCGCCGGCTCACTCCCGCCGCAGGCCGCCGCCAGCACGGCGAGCCGGCCGACCGCAATCCGCTGTCTCATGAGGCATCCTCCCGGCGCCGGTCGCCGCCGGCGCTGTTCGCCGTTCCGCGGGGCGTGCTCCGATGTACATGGGGAGTCAAACCGGCGGTCGGGTAGGCAATCGAACTGCGCCGGCTCGAATCCGGGCTTCCGACCTACTGGAGGCGGCGATCGGAATACAGTCGCACCAGCACGTCGGCGCGCATCACGCCCGCGCTGATCGAGCCGGACGCGTTGTCCGGCTCGCACTCGTACACGACCCGATACCGGTCCCGCACCGCGCGATGGTGCTCGCCCATCAGCGTCCCCAGGTCGCCGAGGACGTTCGGCAGCGCGGTCGGCGCGGCCAGCGCCCGGTAGGTCCCGCCGGTGTTCCGTGTCAGAAAGGTGGAGATTTCCGTCTGCACATTGCCGCCCCGCGTGGAGACGAGGACGGCGTGGACCGTGGCGGCGCGCGTCCGCAGCTCGATCGCGAACTCGTTGAACTCCTCCTGCTGCACGCTGCGGCTCCCCTCGGCGCCGTCGTAGACGAGGGCGACGAAGACCGGCCAGGCGTCCTCGTCGTCGAAGCGGCGTTCCCAGGTCTCGACGAGCCCGTCGAGATAGATGACGCCGGTATTTCGGTCGACGAAGAGGCTCGTCGCCCGCTCCTTCAGCTCGTCGCGGTCGGTCGTGAAATCGACGCGCCGGCGAACCTGGCCCGCGATGGTGAACAGCCCGACCTCGTGCTCCGGCGGCAGGGCGTCCAGGAAGGCGCTCAGCCCGGCGCGCAGCGGGTTCAGCGACTGGGCCGCAGCGTCGCTGTTGTCGACCAGCAGCGCCACCTTCATCGGCCCCGCGTCGAGGTGCATGTTCTTGATCGTGCACTCGGCTCCCGCCATCTGCAGCGCTACGTCGCCGGGGCCGACGTCCAGCAAGGGCTGGTCGGAGCGGTCCGTCACGAGCATGAAGAACTGGCGATCCTGCGCCCATGCAGCCTGCGGGTAGCCGGAGACGACGGCGGCGAGACAGACGAGCGCGAGCGTGCGACGCAGGTGGCGGGAAGTCATGGCGCTCTCCTTGGTTGATTGCCGTCGGGCGGCCCGATTATATTGCCAATCGCCGTCCGGCTGGCGATCGGCAGGCAGGCCGTCCGGTACTCGGAGGTGGAGCGAGAGGCACGTTATGCTCTGGCCATGAGCACTTCACGGTTGCGTGAGACCGTCGCCCGGCAACTGCGGCGCAGTCAGGCCCACGCCGGCCTCGCCGCGGCACTCGACGGGTTCCCCGCGGATCTTGCGGGCCGGACCGTCGCGGGTCACCCGCACACCGCCTGGCAGCAGGTCGAGCACATGCGGCTTGCCGCCGAGGATCTCATCGCCTACTGCCGCGGGGCCGCGTACCAGGCGCCGGACTGGCCGGCGGGCTACTGGCCGGCGCAACCGGCGCCGCCCTCGGCGGAGGCGTGGTCGGCGGGCGTCCGCCGCCTGCTGGACGCCACGGAGAAGATGGCGACTCTCGTCGAGAATCCGGCCGTCGACCTCTACGCAAGAGTGCCCACGGCCGAGAAGGAGCAGCACCACGCGTTGCGCGCCGCGCTCATCCTGCTCGACCACAACGGCTACCACGCCGGGCAGATGGTCGCGTTGCGGAAGGCGCTCGGCGTCTGGCCGGCAGGCTGACCGGGCCGCACCAGCGCCACCGCTAACGGCCCGCGGCGTCCGCCGCCCCGCCTGTTCGCTCCTGGGCGCGAGCGCCCCGCAGAATGTTGGGCACGGCATAGTTGCCCTCGTGGCAGGCGTACTCGTAGAGATCGTAGGTCGGGTCGCGCGTGAGCGGGAGCTCGAGAGTCCAGGGCGCCGTGTAAGCGAGCGGGTCCTCCACGGTCACCCGCCAGTCGAGGGTGTCCTCGCTCACCCGCGTGAACCGCTCCACGACGCGCAGCTCCCGGCTCACCGGGACGCCGTGCATCCGGCCGGCGTTCTGGTTGGGCGTGATCCAGCCCTTGTCGCTGAAGTTCGTCGTCTCGACGACCAGCGTCTCCCCCTCCCACCGCCCGCGCGAGTCGCCCATCCAGAGGCCGATGGCGGGGTCGAGCGGCGGGCGGTCGTCCAGCGGGATGATGCGGGCCTCGCCGATCATCTCGGTGAGAATCACGACGTAGCCGGGCGCCTGCAGAATATGGTTGCCGGCGTTGTAGAAGTTCGGGATCAGCGCCCCCGGCACACCGCGCGTGATGCAGCGCGTGTAGACGCTCATGTTCTCGTAGGTATCGGTTCGGTGCGCGACGAGGTAGTCCCGGCGAGCCTCTGCCTCCGGCCGTAGCGGCACGCGGCCGCTCGGCGGCTCCACGACCATCGACGTCCGGCGCGTCGGCGCGATCGACCGCGTGCCGGACCAGATGGCGGCGTTGTAGCCGGCAAAGCTGCTGCCCGGCGGCAGGCGCTCGACACGGACGGCGCCCGGCTCGAACGCCCGCTCACGCCGCTCGCGCGCGGCGCGCTCCAGCGCCGCGGCTTCCGCCTCGCTGAAGAAAACCTTGCCCGCGAGGTCGGCCGGCCGCTCCAGCGGCGTCATCGTGGCGTTCGTCCAGACGCCCTGGATGTCCGGCTGCCCGTCCGGCGTGCGCGGGGCCGTCCAATCTCCGAAACCGCGCGATTCCACCTGTCCCGCGCACGGACGGGGTGCGGCCGCCACCATCGCGAGCAGCGCAACGCAGCAGACAACCAGCCGCACCCCGCGGCGCCGTGGTTCCAGCATGCGCAGAACGATAGCATGACAGCCTGCGGCGAAGGCCTGGCACAGTGGTCCAAATCGACACCCTGCCGATTTGGCCCCGGCTCTCCCGGCGTAGCGGCCCGGGTGGTCGAACGGTCCGGAGATTTCCGGGCGGCAGCTATCCGGCGCGGTCGGCGTTGATGGTCCGGGTCTTGAACCGCCAACCCTCCGCAGTCTTGACGTACGTGTCGTCGTAATAGCCGGACGCGGCCGTATTCGGCGCCCCGCCGCTGACGTCCACCAGGATCCAGTAGACACGCGCCTCGGCGCCATCGGCGGTCGGCACGATGCGCCAACTGTTGTTCCAGTGGCGCCGCTTGGTGTCGCCGGTCTGCCCGGCATGCCGCTCGACGCGGTACGCGGTGAGTTCCTCCCTGCCCGTGATCTTGCGCCCGCCCACCTCGAATACCGCGTCATCGGCGAACGCCGACACGAACAGGTCGCCGTCCCGGAAGTCGGAGCCGTGGTTGTAGCGCCAGTACAGCTGCTCGATCTCGACGTAGTCCTGTGCCGTGAGCGTCCCGGCCGCCGCCGAGGCGTTCCCCGGGGCCGAGACCCACCCGATTGCCACGCCCGTTGCCACCAGTGCAACTGCCGCCACCAGATTGATCGCTTTCACAGCTCCCTCCCTTTCCTTGCTCGTCATCGAGAAGTGTCGTTCCAACCTACGGAGTTCCGCCCCGAATGAGCGTCAGCGGAGCCACCAGGTTGAAAGCCTCCCCGGCGCCATCCTGAGCGCGTGCGCCGCGGACAACTGCTTGCGGCCTCATTGCGCCTCCCCCGGTGCCACTACTCCACCCGCTCCATCCAGCGGTACAGCCCGGGCGTGCCGTCGATCCGCAGGCCGGCCGAAATGTACGACTGCCCGTCCTCGGCCAGCCGCCGCATCATGACGTAGCGCGCCTCGCCCTTGCGGGTTCTGGCGATGCGGTAGTGCGTCCGCTCGTCGACCTTGACGGTCATGACCTCCATGCCGGCGTCTTCCGGATAGACCGTGCCGTTGTACGGCACGAACTTCGCCTCGTTGTACTTGGAGTCGTACCAGCCCCTGCGCAGCGGCTCGTCCTCGCTGCCCTGGATCTCGACCTGGTAGTGCTGCACCCCGTCGTCGCCAATCCTGAACGTGATGATCTCGTGCACCGGCGACGTCCCGCCGGACAGCTCCTTCGTCTTCTCGATGTTCAGCCGCCACGTGCCGTTGAACGGGTCGGCTCCCTGCGCGCCCTGCTGCGCCGAGGCGCCCGTTGCCGCCGCCGCGAGCGCTATCGCCAGACATCCCAACGTGCGTCGCATCTAGACCTCCACTGAAGATTCACAGCCGGAACAACCAGTTGATCTTGATGATGAGCGCGCGGTCCCGCAGCTCGGGACGCCCCGGCCGCAGCGTGTCGCGCGCCTCGTTGTACACGACGAAGAGCTCGCTGCCCGGCTGATACTCCCAGCGCAGGCGCACGTTCGCGCCGAGCGACGCGGTGCTGGAGTTGTATTGCACGAGCGCGCTGACGAACATCAACGGCGACAGGGTGTACGTCGTCCGGGCCGTCACCAGCTCGGTCGAGAACCGGCCCTGCGGAAGGTCGATCCAGTTGAACGAGATGCTCGGCTCCAGCGACAGCCGCGGCGTGATCTCGAGCCGTCCCTGGGCAAGGTTGACGGTGGTCTTGTCCCCGCCGTAGAACGAGCCCCGCACGACGCCGAGCGAGCCCGCGAACGGCCGCTGCTGACCGAGCGCGAAGCTGACCTCCACCTGCTGGAAGTCGTAGCCGTCGACCGGCAGCACGACCTCCGGCGCGATCTGGAACGGCTCCTTCAGGAACTCGTAGCTGCGGGTATAGAAGACATCGAACAGGTCGCTGTTCTCGAACTCGATGCCGAAATGCGCGATCCGCTCGCGCGTCTCGAGCAAGCCGGTGCGATCCGCAATATGGTCGACGCGGCCCTCCCAGGTCAGTTGCCGGATGGCCTCGATCGACGCGGGCCGCGGGCTGAAGCGCAGCGCGCCGAAGCTCCCGTCGAAGTTGTCCCGCCGGAGGAACCCGATCTCCGGATTGAACCCGCGCCCCACGACCAGCCGCTCCAGTTGCACCCCGTAGCGGTCGCCCGCGTAGTCGAGCTGCGCCCGGTAGCTGAGCTCGTCCTCCATGCCGGCGGTCGCGGTGCGCGCCCAGTAGGTGTTGATGTTCAGGTCGTCGTAGAACGAGAACGTCCCGTCCACGCCGTACGTGTCGTTCGCCCCCGAGCCCCGGCGCGAGACCGAGCGCCGGGCCACCAGCGCCCCGATGCTGCTGCGCCGCAGCAGGTCGCGCTTGAGGCGCACGACCGAAAAGTCGGTGGCGACCGTGTCGGTCGCGGGCTGAACGCCGGTCCGGATGTGCAACGCGCCGACGCTGAACGGGCCGACCCGGCCGGTCAGCCGCCCGCCCGCGTCCATCGGCACCTCGGCCGTGACGCCGCCGTGCTCCGCCAGGCCGATGCGGCGGCTGTAGAACAGAATCGGCACGTTGACGCTGGCGTCCCCGTTCAGGTTGTTCGCCGTTCCGCCGAACGCGAAGACCCCCTGGTTCTCCAGAAAGAACTCCCGTTTCTCGGGATAGAACAGGCCGAAGCGGGTGAGGTTGACCTGCTGCTCGTCCACCTCCACCTGGGCGAAGTCGGTGTTGACGGTGACGTCCGCGACCAGGTTCTGCGTCAGCGCGTACTTCACGTCGAGCCCGGCCTCGGCGTGCAGGACGTTCGAGAGCGCCGGCACCGCGCCGCGATCGGTCGTCAGATCCGCGATGGCGTACGGCTTGATCTCGAGCACGCGTCCCCCGTCGTCGGGCGCCTCGATACCGACAACGGTCGCGGCCTGCGATATCAGCATGATGCCGCGCGAGATGGGCAGCGGCACGAGCGACGACAGCTCGTTCTTCCAGCGGACCTTGCGGGTGAGGCTGAACCCCCACACCTGCGTGCGGCCCGGGCGGTAGCGCAGGGACTTGAACGGAATCGCCGACTCGAACGTCCACCCGCCGGGGAACCGGCCCGCCCGCACGGACCAGATGGGATTCCAGTCGGCGCTGTAGTCGCGCTCGTCGGTGATCTGCCCGTCCATCCGACCGCCGAGCGGATTGACGGTCAGATTGATGCCGTTGCGGCGGTCGTAGAAGGTGTCCAGGACGATGTCGATGTACTCGTTCTGGCCGATGTTGAAGCTGTCGCGGCGCAGCTCGTTGGCGATCCAGCGCGACTCCGGCGCCGAGTCCCAGCAACGGGCGCTGATGTAGACGTTGTCGTCGTCGAACGCCAGCCACACCTCGGTCTGTTCGGTGGCGGGCGCGCCCTCGATCGGCTCGACCTGCACGAAGTCGGTCAGCCCGGGCACGTCCCGGTAGAAGGGTTCGTCCAGCGTCCCGTCGATGTCCAGGGGCTCGGCGAGGCGGATGGCCCGGATGGTCATGCGGCCGGCGGCGTCGCGCGTGAAAACGGCCGGCGGCTCCGGCGGCGGCGGCCCCTGGATGACCACCGGCCGATCGGCGCCGCCGCCTGCGGCGGGCGGCTGCGCGGCCGCCGCAGGCGGCGGCGCCCACGGCAACACCAACGCCAGCGCCAGCCACGAGCGGGCCGGATGCTGGCGACGCCGGTGGAGGGCGCCGCGCCCGGGACGGAAGCGCAGCGTCAGTTGCCTCCCGGTCCCCACGCCGCGCCGCGCGTCGGTTGCACGGTCGGTGCCTCGCGCCGCTGGAGCAGGTTGCTCAAGGCGCTCTCGAAAAGTTGGCGGCTAGCGGCGGTCCCGGTAGAAGGCCCGCAGCTCGTCGGCCAGCAGCTCCGGCTGCTCGAGCGCCGCGAAGTGCCCGCCGCGCTCCATGAACGTGAACCGCTGGACGTTGAAGCGGGTCTCGGCCCAACTGCGCGGGCTGAAACCGAGCTCGCCGGGAAACACCGTGCAGCCGGTCGGCACCTCGACGTACTCGTCCAGCGGCACGTAGGGCGGCTCGGGAATGTGCCGGCCCTCGTAGTAGTAGCGGGCGGCCGAGGTCGCCGTCTCCGTCACCCAGTAGGTCATGACGGTCGTCAGCAGCTCGTCCTTCGTGAAGACGGCCTCCGGATCGCCGCCGCAATCGCACCACGTGCGGTACTTCTCGACAATCCAGGCCGCCAGGCCCACCGGCGAGTCGTTCAACCCGTAGCCGAGCGTCTGCGGCCGCGTGCCCTGGATGAGCTGATAGCCGCGCTCTTGGTCGCCGAAGTAGGCCCGGCGGTCGCGCATCCGCTCGATCTCCGCGGCGGACAGGCCGGCGTTTGGGCGGTCTGGATCGGGCGGCGCGCCGCTGCACGAGTTGAGGTGGAGCCCCGTCACCCGCGCCCGGTCGGCGAGCGCCATCCCCGCGGCAACGCTGGCGCCGACGTCACCGGCCTGCACGCCGTACCGCTCGTACCCCAGACGCGCCATCACCTCCATGAACATGCGCGCCGTGCGCACGCGCGAGTGGCCGGGCCGGCGCGGGCGCTCGGAGAACCCGTAGCCCGGCAGCGACGGCACCACCACGTGAAAGGCGTCCGCCGCGCTCCCGCCGTGGCTGACCGGGTCGGCGAGGCGGTCGATCATCTTCGAGAACTCGAAGAAGCTGCCGGGCCAGCCGTGGATCAGCATGAGCGGCAGCGCGTCCGGCTCCGGCGAGCGGCGGTGGATGAAGTGAACGTCCAACCCGTCGACGCTGGTCTTGAAGTGGGGGAACCGGTTCAACTGCCGCTCCTGCGCGCGCCAGTCGAACCCGCCGCGCCAGTAGTCGACCAGCTCGCGCAGATAGGCCAGATTGGTCCCGTACGTCCACCCCGCGCCCTCGAGCTCGTCGGGGAAACGTGCCCGCGCCAGCCGTACCTGCAGGTCGTCGAGCACCGCGTCCGGCACGGCTATCGTGAACGGCGCGACATCCGCGCCGGCCGCAGCCTGACCTGCGCCGACGGAAACGGCCGCGGCCGGAAGCCCCGCCTGGCTCGCGAGACCCAGCACGCCCAGCGCAAGCGCTCCCGGCACGAGCCGGTCGCGAAAGATCGTCGTCATGCTCCGCATCCTGCTCCCCCGTCTACAATCCGGACGGCCCCGTGTCGCCCCCCGGGCCACGGTGCGGATGGGCACCTCAAGGCCCCTCCTGCGCGCGGGCTCCCGCGAGCAGGTTAAACATCCCGTAGTTGCCCTCGTGGCACGCGTACTCGAAGAGCGGCCCCGGGCTCCTGCGCAGCGGGATCAGCCCGCTGAACGGCCGGGTGAACGTCTCCGGATCGTCGACCGTGAACTCGTAGTGTAGCGTGTCCGCCCCGTCGCGGGTGAAACGCTCCACCAGCCGCAGGGTGGCGCCGGTGCCGACGGCGCTCTGAATGGTCGGATTGAAGCTTGCCGTCTTGCCGGTGAAGTTCGTGGTCTCGACGACCAGCGTGTCGCCCTCCCAGCGTCCCCGCGAGACGCCCATCCACTGCCGGATCGACGGCGCGAGGCGCCCGCGCCCGTCGAGCGGCACGATGCGGGCGTCGTGGATCATCTCGTTCAGGATGACCACGTGATCCGGCGTCTGCAGCAACTGCACGTTGTTGTTGTAGGCGCTCGGGATCAGCGGCGGCCCCGCGTTGAATCCGACGAGACACCGCTCGCCCAGACCCCGGTCCTCGGGCCCGTCGGCCCCGATACCGCCGTTGCGGAACCGTACGGGACGCCCGCCCGCCACGTCGATGCTCAGCGCGCGGCCCTGGCGCGCAACGCCCGGGCGCGGCGCGGGCATCCTGCCATCGGGCGGATCAACGATCAGCGACGTGCGACCGCCCGCCGCGAGCGACGAGCCCCGGTCGTACCAGAACTCGTTGTATGGCACGACCCCGCCTTCCGAGGCCGGCGGATAGATGGCCCCGCCGCGCGCCGGATCGACCAGATCGCGGTTCTGGCGCCGATTCTCCCGCTCCTCGAAGCTGGCGGCCTCCTCCGCCGTCAGCAGCGCCTTGTCGGCCAGCTCCGCCGGCCGTTCCATGGGCGTGATCGTGCGGAAGTCCCAGACGCCCTGCAGATCGGGGTCGCCCCAGGCTGTTCGCTGCGGCACGGGCGCTCCGGTCTGGGCGCCGGCCACGAGCGGCGCCAGCGCCAGGACGGCAATCAGCAGCGGCATGCCCGTGGCGCGCGCGGCGCCGCGCGCCGGCTTCACCGCCCTCCCCCGGCCGGCTCGCCGACCAGCTCGAACAGCGCCTCGGCGCGTGCGCGGGGCCCGGCCGCCTCGAGCAGGGCCTGGCGGTCCAACGGATCGAGTTGCAGGAACTGCGAGAGCGCGTTGACCAGATCCGCGTCCGACACGTCCTCGGGCGGCGCGTCGCGGCTCGGCGCCAGCGTGCTGAACACCTCCGCGAGCCGCCCGCGATAGCCGCGCAGCACCCGCCGGTCGTCCTCGTCGTTCCGCTCGGCGAGCGCCTCGACGTCGGCCATGCGGTACGACCGGCTGTGGTCCTCGCTCAGCACGCGAAAGCGGACCGTCCCCTCCAGCAGAATGAGCCAGCGGCCGTCGTCGAGCTCCTCGGCCTGGACGATCTCGCCCGCGCAGCCCACCTCGAAGATGGGCGGATTGCCCTCGTACTCCGCCTCGTAGCCCGGCTGGAGCAGGACCATCCCGATCAGGCCGTCGCCCTGGACCGCATCGGCCACCATGTCGCGGTAGCGGGCCTCGAAGATGTGCAGGGGACGCGACATGCTCGGAAACAGCATGACGTCCTGCAGCGGGAAGAGGGGAATCGCCGGTGGCAGCCCGCCCCCCGGCTGAGCCGAGGCGCCGACCGGCATCAAGAGCAGACCGGCTGTCACCGCCGCGCACGCGAGTCTGGCTGCCGTCATCAGATCCTCCCCTCGTGCGGAATCGAGCCGGACAGGGCATTATAGTCCCGGCGCGATCCGCTCGGGCGGCAACGGGGAGGTTCGTCATCGTGAGCAACATGACCGCGGGTACGGCGGCGCGGCAGGCCTGGCAGCTGCAGCGGCTGCCGCAGTCCTGGCGGCCACTGCAGCAACCGCGTCCGCACAGCCGGCCCCAGCGCCGGAAGACTTCTATGTCCGGGCAGGCGCCCTGCTCGACCGGCCGGACCGCACGCGCTTCACGGACCGGGGACTGTGCCAGCAGGTCGCCGGCCGCTCTCTACGGGTGTGGCACGGGGCTCGACGGCATGCCGCTGAGCACGCTCGGCGCTTTCGGCACGACGGCGGGCTACGAGCTGGGGATCGGCTACGCGGCGGGAGCCGCCCTGCGGCTCGAAGCCGTCGTCTCGCATCGCCCTCGGGCCGCGTTCGAAGGACGGGCGAACTTCGTCCAGACCACCGGTGGGCAGGCTGTCACGGCCGAGATCTCCGCGGTCTCCGGCATGCTGGCCGCGTACCTGGATCTGCCAGCGCTCGGACTGTCCCGGCTCGGTCCCTTCAGCCCGTTCGTCGGCGGCGGCGTCGGCCTGTCCCGCGTCGCGATCGGCGAGACCCGCATGGCGTTCCCGCGCACGGCGACCGTCGTTCCCGGCGGGCAACGGCTCGGCTTGGCCTGGATGCCGACCGCGGGCATCGCGACGGCGCTGGGGCCGCGGGCGACGCTCGAGGTCGCCTGGCGCTACACGCACCTGGGCGCCATCGATACCGGGCGCGGCGCCGGCCGCATCGTGTGGCGCGACGGTAGCCGCGAACCGCTGGAGATCGCGCTGGCCGAGACGACCGCCGATCTCGCCGGCCACGGGCTCTCGGTCGCCGTGCGCTACGCGTTCTGAAGCACGCTCCCGGACTGTGGTAATCTGCACCGCGTGAAGTCGCGGAGACCGATCTGAGCGGAAGGGATGAGACGATGGCGAACCAGACGACCCGTCGAGCGCTACTGAAGGGCGGCGTCGCCGCCGCCGGGCTGGGCATGATCGGCCTGCCGGAGTGGGCCCTGCCCGCCCTGGCCCAGGACGAGGTTCTCGTGCCGTTCACCGACGTCCCGGACGACTTCGGCGGCGCGGCGCTCGGACCGACGCGACGGGTCCTCGACATCCGGACCATCACGGGGCCGCTCACGTCCCGGGACGACTTCTACACCATCCAGCACTTCGACAAGCCCGAGATCGACGCCGGCGCGTTCAGCCTGAGGGTCGGCGGCCTCGTCGAGCAGCCGGCGGAGCTGTCGCTCGCCGACCTGCGCGACATGGGGCGCGACGAGACCGTCGCGGGCTTCGAATGCTCCGGCAACAGCCCCCGGGTGATTCAGGGGCTGGCCAGTAACGGCCGCTGGACCGGCGTCCGCCTGCGCACGGTGCTCGAGCACGTCGGCCTGCGCGACCTCGCCCGCGAGGTGGTCTTCGTCGGCGCGGACCACGGCGAAGAGATGGTCGACTTCCGCGGGCAGACCCACGCGGTCGATCAGCCGTTCGCCCGCAGCATGCCGCGCACCGACGCTCTGTCGCCCGACCCGCTGTTGGCCTATGCGCTCAACGGCCAGCCGCTCACCCTCGACCAGGGCTTCCCGCTCCGGCTCGTCGTGCCCGGTTGGTACGGGGTCTGTAACGTCAAGTGGCTGACCCACATCCGGGCGCAGCAGGACCGCTTCCTCGGCAAGTGGCAGGCGCGCTGGTACCGCACGCTGTGGGCCGAGGAGATCGACGGCGAGGTGAGCTACCACGAGACCGAGATCAGCCGCCTGCGGGTCAAGTCGGTGATCGCGCGCGTGACGCGCTCGGGCGGCCGCCACACGGTCCACGGCTTCGTGCTCCACGACGGCACCCCGCTGCGGTCCGTCGAGGTCAGCGTGGACGGCGGCGCTTGGCAGACCGCCACGCTGGACCCGGGCACGGCCTCGGACACCTACTCGTGGAAGCTGTTCCGCTACGACTGGGACGGTGCCACCCCCGGCGAGCACACGCTCGTCTCGCGCGCCACCGATACGGAGGGCCGGGTGCAGCCGACCCCCGCGGAGCTGGAGTACAAGCAGACGGGCCTGGAGAACCACCAGCAGTTCCCGCGCACGGTGCGCATCGCCTGAGCCGAGGGCGGCCGCGGATTGCAGCTCGACGGCCCGGTGTCGGTCGTCAGCGTGCAGCAGTTCGGCTCGGAAGCGGTCGAGCTGACCTACAGGAAGCCTGGCCACCAAGTCACCAACGAGCTGCTCTACCGCGACGACGAAGCGCGGCTCGAGATCATCCCTGCGGCTCGATGTACGCCCGTTCCGTCAGCGCTCCTGCGCCCGCGCGCCGCTCAGCACCAGCGGCAGGGTGTAGTTCCCCTCATGGCAGGCGTGCTCGTAGATCGGCGCCGGAGACACCCGCAACGGCATCTCGGCCGACCACGGCTCCGTCCAGGTCCCCGGATCGTCGGCCGTGAACCCGTACAGGATCGTGTCGGCGTCCACCCGCGTCAGCCGTTCGGTGAGGTGCAGCTCGGGACCGGAGCCCCGGAACCCGCCCGTGCCGTTGAAGTTCGTGGTCTCGATCACCAGGGTGTCGCCCTCCCAGCGGCCCCGGGAGTCGCCCCGCCAGAGCCGGATCCGCGGATCCACGTGGGGCCGCTCGTCGAGGTGCACGATCCGGATCTCGTGGTTCTCCTCGGTCTGGATCACCACGTGGTCCGGGGTCTGGACGATCTGGACGAGGGGCGCGAACGGGAACGCCATCATCGGCGGACCGCCGGTGACGAAGCGCAGGCAGCGCTCGCTGTAGCCCCTATCGTCGTGCGAGTCGGCCCGCTGGGTCGTTGGCTGCCGGAGGCCGTCGGCCAGCCGCGCCTGCGCCTCGGGCGTGTAGGGCGGAATCTTGCCGGTCGGACCGGTGACCAGCGACGTCCGCCCGCTCAGCGCTCCCGGCTCCATCCAGATCTCGCTGAACTCGACCGCCAGCGAGGCCTCCGGCTCCGGCAAGGCGTCGATGCGCCGCTGGACGGCGGTCCGCTGCAGCTCGGCCAGCTCCGCCGCGGTGTGGAACTCCCGGTCGCCGTACTCGTCCGGACGCTCCAGCGGCGTGAGGCTCGAATTGGTCCACACGCCGCCCAGGGCCGGCCGGCCCCACGGCATGCGCGGGATGTCGGCGGTCTCCGCCGGCTGGGCCGCTCCCGGGACCGGGAAGAGCAGCACCAGCACCACAAGCGAAATTCGACGCATCGGCCTCCCCCACTACCGAACGGTTCCGACCGGCACCCCGTCCACGTCGTCAGCCCCCGCGCGGCTACCGCTGCAGCCCCGATCCTCGTGCGAGTCGACCCGCGCCGCTGTCCGGCCTAGCGCGAGCACCAGCAGAGCACCCGCCAACGCGGCAAACGCGTGCGTCGTCGCACTCCTCCTTCCGCTCCAACCTGCCGCGGAACGCTCGCCCGGCGGATTATACCGCCGGGTGCCGGAGGCCATGGTGAAACACCGGAGATGATCAGCCCCATGCCCGCGATGGCCAGGTAGAGATGGTGCATGTCGTCACTCCGACAGGTCGATGCCGGCCAGCACGTCGTCCTCGGGAACGCGCCGCAGGGCCGGGCCCCACGCCTGCCTGAACGCCTCGATGCTCAGGATCCGGTCGACGTCCGGCTTGCTGAAGAAGCAGCGATCGATGGGGACCTGCTGCGTGCGATGCGCTCGCAGCGCCGCTGCCTTTGCTGCCCGCTGTCGCGCCACATCGATCACGAAGTCGACGCCAGGCTCCTCGCCGAGGTCGCGCGGCCGGGTCACCTCCCAGGGCGGGATCGGCGCGTTCCAGAGCACCCGCGGCACGCGGTAGGGCTTCCCCGCCGCGCCCAACCAACGCGGATCTGCCGCGGCAACCACGGCATCGACCACGAAGCGCGCGATCGCGACGTGGTCGGCATGTCCGTTCATACCGCCGGGGTCGAAGCTGATCACCACATGCGGCCGGTGCTCGCGGATACGCCGGACCAGGGCTTCGCGCATGCCGGCTGCCGGCGCCTCCGCGAGGTGTTTGTCCCGGTAGTCGAGCAGGCGCACATCCGCGAGGCCGAGGATGCCGGCAGCCCGCCGCAGCTCGGCCTCACGGATCGCCGGCAGCTCCTCCCGGCGGCAGACGGGCGGATCGCCGACGCGTCCGGCATCGCCGCGCGTCGCCGTCACGAGCGCCGTCTCGCCGCCCCGGTCGGCATGACGGCGCACCAAGCCCCCGGCGATGAAGCTCTCGTCGTCCGGATGCGCGAAGATCAGGAGGATGCGCGGCGGCGGCATGCGGCACTATGGTTCGTGGCCGAGCGCGAGGCGAAGCTCGCCGCCCGGACCACCAACCAGCAGAACTGAGGAACCGTCGCCCGGCGTCAGGGCAGGTCGTCGGGCGGGGCGACGCCGGCGCGCGCCATCACGGCGCGCACGGCCGCTTCCGTCTCGGGCGAGCTGACGATGTTGGATCCGCGCTGGACGCCGGCTACGATGCGCCACGGCGTCCAGCCCTTGGCGTTGTCCTGATTCCAGACCTCGATCCGCGCCCCCTGGTCGGCCAGGAAGCCCACGACGGCGGGCAGATGCTTGTAGGCGGCCCCGTGCATCGCGGTCTCGCCGTTGTCGTCCACGGCGTCCAGTTCGCCGCCCAGCGCCAGCGCCACCTCGACGGCCTCGAGCACTTCCGGCTCGGTGCCGGGATCTTCGCCCGGGGACGCGGTGCCCACACCGGCCGCCACCATCAGCGGCGTCGTGTTGTCCTCGTTGGCCAGCAGCGGGTCGGCCCCCAACTCGGCCAGCAGGCTCATCAGCTCGGCGTCCGCCGTGCGGGCCGCCAGCAGGAACGGGGTGCCGCCGATCATGTTCAGCCCGGTGATGCCTGCGGGGGGCTTCAACGCCACGCGGGCGTTCAAGTCCGCCCCCTTCGCCGCCAGCACGCGGACGAATTCAAGGCTGTCCATGTCTCCCGAGCCCGCGGGCGGGGGGTCGTTGCTGCCGGAGTCTCCCGTCTTGCGCACCCACGACACTTGGTGCAGCGCGGTCCACCCACGCGGCGCGACGTTCGGATCGGTCCCCCGCTCCAGCAGCAACGCCGCCAGCTCGTAGTGCGCGCTCCCGGCCGCCAGCAGGAAGGCGTCGAGACCCTCGGTGGACGCCCGCTGCATCTCCACGCCGCCTGCCGTCCGGTCGGAGTTGATCGACAGCGAGTCGTTCAGGCTCGCGCCAGCGTCGAGCAGGCGCTCGGCCACCTCGATCCGCCCTTCCCGGGCCGCGAACAGCAGCGGGGTGAAGCCGTTCTGCGAAGCCGCGCCGACATCCGCCCCGTGCGCGAGCAGCGCCGAAACGACCTCCGCGTTGCCTTCCGCCGCCGCCCACATCAGCGCCGTCTGCCCCCGCCACGACTCGGCGGCGTCGACGTCGGCGCCGCGCGCCAGCAGCAGGTTCACGGCCTCGACGACGCCGGTGCGCCCCGCCGTCATCAGCGCGGTCTCACCCTCCGCCAGCGCCGTGTCCGGATCGGCCCCGGCGGCGAGCAGCAACTCGATCAGCGCGGGGTTGCCGTTGATGCACGCCAGCGACAGCGGCTGCACGCCGTAGCGGTTGGGGGCCGTCGCCCGCGCGCCGGCGCGGATCAGCAGCTCCGCGATGCCTAGCTGGTCGTGGTGCACCGCCCAGTGGAGCGGCGTGCTGCCGTCCGCCTCGGCCCCGTCGGGATCGACCCGCTCCGCCAGCAGCGCCCGCACGGCGGCCTCGTCGGCGCGCTTGACCGCGTCGACCAGCCGCGCATCCGCCGCGGCGCTCAGGCCGGCGCCGGCCAGCAGCGCCAGCGCGAGCGCGGCGATCAGCCGGACTCTCCACTTCATGGATGACCTCCGCGGTCGGCTACAACGTCAGGGGCTCGAGGACCGCGCCGGCCCGGCCGGTGCTGTCCACGAAGTTGTCCAGGTGCACGCCCATGTGGTCGAGCAGCGCCAGGTGCAGGTTGGCCAGCGGCGTCGGCTCGGCGTAGCGGAGGTGCCAGCCGCCCCGTGCGTCCCCGGCCCCGCCCCGCGCGACGACGATCGGCAGGTTGCTGTGGTCGTGCACGTTGGGGTTCCCCATGCCGCTGCCGTACAGGTACGTCGTGTGATCGAGCAACGACCCGTCGCCGTCCTCGGTGGCGCGCAGCCGCCCGAGGAGGTAGGCGAACAGCGACACGTGATAGGCGTTGATCTTGGCCAGCTTGGTCAGCTTCTCTGGATCGTTCACGTGATGCGACACCGGATGGTGCGGCTCGGCCACGCCGATCTGCGGATAGGTCCGGGTGCTCGCCTCGCGGGCCAGCTGGAACGTGATCACCCGGGTCAGATCGGTCTGCAGCGCCAGCACCTGGAGGTCGAACATCAGCTTGACGTGCTCCTCCCACGAATCCGGGACGCTGGTCGGGCGCTCCAGCTCCGGGAGCGGCGACGCGGCGGCATGCTGCTCCGCCCGCTGAATGCGGCGCTCGACCTCGCGCACCGTATCCAGGTAGTCGCTCACCTTCGTGCGGTCGCCGGCCCCGAGCCGCGACCGGAGGCGCGCCATGTCGTCAAGCACCCAGTCGAGAATGCTGGCGTTCGCCCGCAACTCGGCCTGCCGCTCCTGCGGCGTGGCGCTGTCGCCGAACAGGCGCTCGAACACGGCGCGCGGATCGGCCTCCGGCGGCAGCGGCGTGGTCGGCGATGACCACGACAGGCAGTTCATGTAGACGCACGCGAAGCCGTTGTCGCAATTGCCGACCTGCGCTATCAGGTCGGTGCCGAGCTCGAGCGACGGGACTACGGTCTCGCCGCCGACCGTCCGCGCGACGATCTGATCGACCGTCGTGCCCAGCTTGTAGTCGCTGCCCTCCGTCCGCTTGCCGCGCACGCAGCTCAGGAACGCCGCGTTCGACGACGCGTGGTTGCCGGCGGTGTACGCGTTGCGCAACTCCAGGTTGGTCACCACGGTCAGGTCGTCGACGTACGGCGTGAGCGCCGCCAGCGACGGCGACAGCTCCGTGAGGCGTCCGTCCGCTTCCGGGATCCACGGCGCGGGATTCATCCCCATCGGGATGAAGACGTAGCCCAGGCGGCGGACCGGCCGGGGCGCCGCGCTCAGCGCCGGCACCATGGCATCGAGCAGCGGCAGCGCGAACGTCGCCCCCAGGCCTCGCAGGAACGTCCGCCGCGGCAACGCCATCTTCGTTACGATCATTACGACCTCCGCATCTGGAACGGGGTGCTCTTCACAATGGCCGACACGAGCGACGAGAAGCGATTGCCGTCCTCGGCGGCCTCGCGCAGGATTTGCCGCACCGCGGGCGCGTCGGCGTAATCCACGCCGCGCCCCAGCGCGAACGTCAGCAGCTTCTCCGCAAGCGTCCGGACGAACAGGTCGGGGCGCGCCAGCAGCGCCTGCCGCAGACCGCCGGCCCCTTCGAACTCCAGGCCGCCCGGCAGGCTGCCGGAGGCGTCGATCGCCCGCCAGCCCTCGTCGCGCTCCCGCCAGCGGCCGACCGCGTCGAAGTTCTCCATGGCGAGGCCGGCCGGATCCATCAACTGATGGCAGGCGGCGCACGCGGGGTTGCGCCGGTGCTGCGCCATCCGCTCGCGCATGGACGGCGCGGCCCCGCCCGCCTCGCCCTCGTCGAGCGGCGGCACGTTCGGCGGCGGCGGGGGGGGGGGCATGCCCAGGATGTTCTCCAGCACCCACTTGCCGCGCAGCACGGGCGAGGTGCGCGTCGCGTACGAAGTGACCGTCAGGATGCTTCCGTGACCCAGCAGGCCGACCCGCCGGCTGTCGGAGCCCAGCCCCACCCGCCGGAAGCGGTCGCCGTACACGTTCGGCACGTCGTAGTGCCGGGCGAGCCGCTCGTTGAGGAAGGTGTAGTCGGCCCGCAGCAGATCGAGGACGTCCCGATCCTCCTCGACGATG
Source organism: Vicinamibacterales bacterium (assembly GCA_965217045.1). GTDB lineage: Bacteria > Acidobacteriota > Vicinamibacteria > Vicinamibacterales > UBA8438 > JAAXGX01. Next base: position 1,270,318 of record OZ244229.1, read on the forward strand.
CTCGCGAACAGCAGCTCGGTCTCCTGCCGCATCGCGCGCCGCAGGTTGTCGTCGAAGTCCGGGTACAGCCTCAGGTTCGGCCGGGCGGCGTCCAGATTCCGCAGGTACAGCCACTGCCCGGCGAAGTTCGTCGACAGCGAGTGGGCGCGCGGATCCGCGAGCATGCGGGCCACCTGCGCTTCGAGCACCGCAGCGTCGCCCAGCTCCCCGCGCTCGGCGAGTCCGAGCAGCTCGTCGTCCGGCAGGCTGCTCCACAGGAAGAACGACAGCCGCGAGGCCAGCTCGACGTCGCTCAGCCGGTAGGCCGTGCCCGGGGGCAGCCCCGCGGGATCGTGCTCGATGCGGAACAGGAACTCGGTGCTGGTGAGCAGCGCCCGCAAGGCCAGCTCGATGCCGTCCTCGAACCCGCCCAGCGCGCGGCCCCGCGCGTAGAACGCCAGCGGCCCCGTCAGGTCCGCATCGCTCACGGGACGGCGATAGGCGCGCCGGGCCAGCTTGCCGATGATCGTCCGGGCGCACGCCGGCTCGTCGGCCGCAGTCGCGGGGCGGCAGACGAAGATGCGCCCGCGGCTCGGCGTATCGCCCGCCCCCGCCACGCCGAACGGACCCGCGATCGCCACCGAGCGCACGCCCGGCTGCGTGCGCGGGTGTCGGTCCATGTTGAAGTGGGCGTCGTACGGCTGCCGCTCGGTCTCGATCAGCGCCGAGCTCTTCTTCAGGAACGCGGCGCCCACCCGGTGCGGGCCCGCGCCGACGGCCAGCCGCACCTGCAGGTGCTTGTCGACGTCGGCGTCGGCGTAGTAGCCGGCCACCACCATCCGGTTCGGCCGGATCGGGAAGATCTGCAGCCGCTCGCCGTCCAGGGTGATCTCGAGGTCGTGGGGGTCGTACAGGCCCTCGACGTTCTCGTTCCGGTTGCGCGACAGGCGAACCTCGATCTCGTACTCGCCGTCCGCTGGAAAGTTGTGGGTCACGGCCGTGCCGCCGCGCGTGCCGAACGGCAGACCGTCGAAATGGTCTTCCTGCGTGAGATCCGCCGGGAGCACGACCACGCGGCTCCCCGGCGCGGGCACGGCGCTGCCGACCGCCAGCCGGCTGACCTTGCTCGCCGCCGACAGATAACGCTCGAGCAGCGCGGGCGAGAGGTTGACGGCGCCGACGTTGTCGAAGCCGTAGCTGGCATCGTCGCGCGGCAGCAGCGCTGTCACGTCGACGTCGAGGGCGAGCAGATCGCGGATCGCGTTCTGGTACTCGGTGCGGTTGAGGCGCCGGAAGGTGTCGGTGCGACCGGGGTCGGGCACCGCCAGCGCCAGCCGGTCGAGCTCGCCCTCCAGGTACGAGACAAGGTCGTCATAGGCGGCCTCGGCGGGCCGCGGCGACCCCGCCGGCGGCATCGCGCGGGCGCGCAGCTTGCGGATGGCCCGCTCCCAGAGCGCCGCGTCGTGGGCCACCTGCTCGACGTCGGCGGCGTCGAGCGCCACGCCGCCGGTCTGCAGCCGGTCGTTGTGGCAGCGGACGCAGTACTGGTCGAGCAGCGCGCGCGCGGACGATGCGGCCGGTGCGGCCGCGGAGGGAGCTGCAAGGGACAAGACCGCCGCCACAGCCGCGCCGCGAGTCAGCCAACGCGTTCCCATCCGCACCTCCAGCTTCCGCTGCAGGACGTATCTTAACATCGTGGTCCGGCCGCCCGCGATCTTATTGTTCGGATCCTCTCCGGGGGCGCCGCGCGCCAGCAACGCCGCCCGCCGCGCCGCGCGAGCGCCCGCTTGGCGGCGTCGGTATGCGCAATCGCCTATTGCTGATCGTTCGTGCGCCGCCGCGCCTCCCGCTCGGCGACGATCTGCTCGTAGTCCTCTTGGGTCAGGTAGGTGACGTTCACGTGGGCGTGGTACATGTCGTCGTAGCTGCGCTGGCCCCATCCCACCCATTGGCGCGGATCGGGATTGTTGCGGTTGGCGGCCGTGTTGTCGTGCCAGGCGGTGATATGGATGACCGTGCCTGCCGGCAGCACCGGCGCCGATTCGTCCGTGTAGACGTAGTTGACGTGCCAGTTGAAGTCGAAGTTCTCGACGTGGTTCAGCATCTCCACCCGGCCGTCCGGATGGACCGCCTCCATCGACATCGCCTTGCCGCGGATGTGCATGTGCGGCTGATAGTTTTCGAGGCGGGCCGGAGCAGGCAGCGGGATGTAGGCGTGGTGCACGGTGACCTTACCGGGCGGCAGGTCCATGGTCTGCTGGGACTGCTGCGCGCCCATGGCTTGGCCGTAGACGCGGTACTTCGGCACGACGCCCCGCGGATGGAACCAGACGCCGACGTCCGTCTGCGCCACCACCGCCTCCCCGACGGAGTGGTAGTGGTTGTCGAACGTGAACCGCGCCCCGGCCTTCAGCAGCTTCCCGGTGTTCTCGCGGAACACGTCGCCGATCTTGCCGATGGCGAACTCGCTGAAGTAGCTGCCCCGCGGCGTGACGTCGACGGCGGCGACGTGGTCCCCGGGCTCCTCCTCCTGTAGCAGGTACACGTTGGAATGGTGCGTGACGCGGCGCGCCTCGATGGTCGGGCGGATCTCGATGCCCGTCGCCCAGCGATCCTCCGTGAGGCCGGTGTCGACGACCGGTTGCCACCACTGGTCCTGCCCCTCGGCGCTTTGGGTCCACGGCGGCGAGCTGAGGATCAGGTCGGGCGGACGCCCGTAGCGCGCCTCGAGGCGCCAGATGTCGGCGGCCGGCCACTCGACCGCCGGCGGCATGTCCGCGGGATTGCCGCGCGGCGCGCCGGCGTCGACCCAGTCCACGATCGCGTCGATTTCGGCCGCGCTCAGCGAGATGTCGTTGTCGAACGCCTGAATGCCGATCGTCTTGTCGATATGCCACGGCGGCATCGACCGCTCGGCCACCTTGGTGCGGATTGCCCGCGCCCACGGGCGGACCTCCTCGTAGGTCACCAGCGACATCGGCGCCATCTGACCCCGGCGATGGCACGTCTGGCAGCGCTGCTGCAGAATCGGCGCGACGTCCGCGCTGAACGTCGGCGCCGCCTGGGCGAACGCCGGCGCGGGTAAAAGCGGAACGAGGCCGACCACGAAGCCGATCGCGACCGTCCAACCGAGCGCCGTCTTGCTCATCACCATCTCCTTCGGCCGTGCCCCGGCCGACTGATCCGCAACCGTCGCCTGCGGCTCCGGTCGCCGCCGCGACCAACCCGCCTACCTCACCTCCACCGTGACGAAGCCGTTGGTCCAGCAGCAGAAGAAGCCGCCGGCCATCACCGCACGCTGGCCGCCCGACTCGTCCCAGGCGAGGACGCGCAGCACGTACTCGCCCGGCTCCTCGAACGTCGCGGTCGTGGTCGCGCTGCCCGCCGCGTCGAGCGCCGGCCGGGGATCGCTGAAGGCCACCGATCCGGGCCCGCGGTACTTGCTCCACCCCACCCCGCGCAACGACGGCCTGCCGCCGCGCGCGCGCCGGATGCCGTCGTCGCTCGTCCAGACCGACAGGGCCACGGGCTCCGCCAGCGAGGTCCGCGCGCGCGCCGCGAGGCCGCCGGGCCCCTGCCCCGCCTCCCCGTCCGGCGCGAACCGCAGCACCGGCGGCGTGTTGCCGTTCGTCACTTCCTTCAGCGCGTCGATGCGCCACTCGGGGCGCAGATGGCCGGGAATGGCGATCGTCTGGCCGTGCGCGGTCAGCGACCAGGAAAGCTCCCGCTGCCCGAAGTCGGCCGGGACGACCACGGCGAACAGGCCGGTCTGGCGCCGGGGCAGGAAGTGCGTCGGCTGCCCGCGATCCGCCGGCCCCGGCTCCATGCGGTTGTCCGGGCCGATCGGAATATCCAGATGCTCATCGTAGTTGCGGTTGAGGTAACCGAACACCAGGCTGAAGCTGCCGTCCGGGTTCGGATACCAGCCCTCGAACGAGGGCGTCACGCTCTGTCCGCGCGCGTGGGGACGCGGCGCGTCCAGACGCGTCTCCTGCGCCGGCGCGGGGCGCGCGGCCAGGACGACCGCAGCCGCCAGTCCGACGACTACCGGTGCGAGCTCTCGATGCATCAGCCGCCTGCGCGGCACGTCGCGATTGTACACCCGCCGCGCACGAGAGCCCCGCCGGCCGTTGAACGGCCGGCGACCCCGCAGTAAGATGCGCGGTGCCGCCGGCAGTTAGCCGGCGGCGAGAGGAAGAGAGGAATACAAGACCATGCAGCGCACCTTGAGAATCGCCATCACGGTCGTGTGCCTTCTGTCCGTGGCGTCGGTCGGCGCCGCCCAGGGTGACGGCGGCACGTTCACCGCGCAGGACCACATCGAGATTCAGCAGCTCTACGCGAAGTACGCGCAGGCCCTCGACCTCGGCGACGCGGAAGGCTGGGCCAACACGTTCACGGCCAACGGCGCCTTCGGCGAGACCGTCGGTCACGAGGCGTTGAAGGTGTTCGCCGCGGGGTTCTTCACCAACTTCGACGGCGCCGCCCGCCACTGGAACAGCCAGTTGATCGTCACGCCGACGGCCGCGGGCGCGGACGGCGGCTGCTATCTGCTGCTCGTCGACACGCGGACCCAGCCGATCGGGCTCACGGTCGCGGGCATCTACGAGGACAAGCTCGTCAAGACGACCGGCGGCTGGCGCTTCCAGGAGCGGGTGTTCAGCGCCGATCGGGTTCCCGGCAGCGATCAGTAGGCGCGTCGCCGCCACGCCTTGTGCGACGGTGTGGCGGCGGCTCCTCCCCGCGGGGCCGGCTTCACGGCTCCGCGGGGAGGAGCCGCCTGTCGAGCCCGTGCCGGGTCAGGTGCTCCGAGAGCAGATCCGCGACCGCGAGGTTGTTCAGGTCCGAGAAGGGAAAATGAGTATTGCCGGCCAGCCCTGCGGCCGGCAGGTGCAGCAGCTCCGCATTCCCGCCGCGCGCGTTCACGGCCGCCACGAACGCCTCCGCGGCCGGCACGGACCGGACCCAGAGATCGACGCCGAAGATCCCGGCCGGGTCGGTCGCGATGTTGTCGCCGAACACGATCTGGATCGGGATCTCGTTGAGCCTGTCGAACTCGGCGGGCGGCACCGGCACGGCCGGCGCGTAGCCGGCCGGCGGCGGGCTCTCTCCTGCCGGCATCAGGAACACCGTCGGCTCGTAGGCGATGATCGCCCGGACGTTACGGCTGCGGAGCGCCGTCTGCCAGCCGAGGATGCCGCTCGCCGAGTGGGTGATCAGGACGGCGGGGCCTATCGCGTCGAACAGCGCCGCGACCGCTGCGGTCGCCACGGCGGCGCCCTCGTCGCCGCCGGTCGCGCCGCCCCCGGGCGTCCCGGTGTCGGGCGTCACCTGCCGGAAGTACTGATCGAGCGCATCCGCGGCCTGTGGAAACTGCACGCCCGGAAAGAACCTCGGCGGCTCCGGCGGCGTCCAGATGCCGAGGCGGAAGATGGTGAACAGGTTGGCCTCGTCGGGCATCCCGCCGGGAATGGTGGTGCCGGCCGTGCTCCGGCCTGCCCGGCCGCGGCGCGGCTGGTCGATGACGTACGTGGCGAACCCGCGCCGCAGGAAGATGTTCCGGTAGCCTTCCCGCCCGTCCGGCGTCGTCTCCCAGGTCTTGCCGAACTGACCGCCGCCGTGCCACATGACGAGCGGATACGTCCGCGCGTCGAGCGGGATCTGGAACTGCGCGTAGCCGTGGTCGCCGTGGAACGTGTTGCCGTCATCGCCCGTCACCACCGTGCCCCCGAAGGCGAAGCTGCCCTGCGACTCCAGGACGATCGGCCCCGGCTCGCCCTCGCCGGCCGCCGGGAGGTCAGCCGTGGACCGGGGCGCGCACGCCCCCGCGAGCGGGCCCATGGCCGCCAGCACCAGGACCAGCCGCAGGCGGCCGACGACCTGATTCGACAAGCTCGAAGCATGCGCGCTCCTCATGGCACCTCCCCTTCGATCCCCAGCCGCTTGACCAGCTTGGCCAGTCCCTGACGCGAGATGCCCAGCTCGCGGGCCGCCACCGTTGGCCGCCCGTCGTTGCGGCGCAACGCGGCGCGCACGAAGCCGCGCTCGAACGCCTCCCGCGCCTCCGCCAGGGTCGGCGGGGCATCCGCGGGCCGCTCGCGAACGGCGGCCGGCAGCAGGCCCGGGCCCACCTGACCGCGGCGCGGGGCCGCCACGACGAGCCGCGCCACGACGTTCTGCAGCTCCCGGACATTGCCCGGCCAGGGATACCGGACCAGGACCTCGATGGTCGCGTCACCCAACGTGGCACGTTTGTCGGCGCGTTTCAACTCCCGCGCCCAGAAATGCCGCGCCAGCAGCTCCACGTCGCTTGGCCGGTCGCGCAGCGCGGGCACCTGCAGGCAGACGACGGCCAACCGGAACAGGAGGTCCTGGCGAAACCGGCCGGCGGTCGCCTCGGCCGCCAGTCGGCGATTGGTAGCGGCGACCAGCTGAACGTCGACCTTCCGCACGGCGTTCTCCCCGAGCCGGCGGATCTCACCGTCCTGGATCACCCGCAGCAGCTTGGCCTGCGCGCGCACCGCCGCTCGCCGACCTCGTCCAGGAACAGCGTGCCGCCGCCGGCGGCTTCCACCAGGCCGGTACGCTCGGTCACGACACCCGTGAACGCGCCGCGGCTGTGCCCGAACAGCTCGGCCTCGAACAGCTCGTCGGTCAGGGCCGCGCAGTTGACCGCGCAGAACGCGCGCGCGTGCCGCGGCCCTTCCCGGTGGAGCGCCCGGGCGACCAGCTCCTTGCCCACGCCGGTCTCGCCCTCGATCAGAACGGGATAGGGCGCCGCGGCCGCACGGGCGATCGCCGCGCGCAGGGAAACCATCTCCGGACTGCGTCCCAGCAGCGCACCCGGGCCGCTCGCCGAGCCGGCGTCATCAACCCACCGCACACGCTCGCGCAGCTCCGGCTCGCAGACCGCGGCCGCGAGCCGGACCAGGACCATGAGCCGGTCGAGCGACTCCGGCGCCCGCGTCCAACGGATGACGAGCGCGCCCGGCGCGCTGTCTCCGTCCTGGATGGGCAGTGCGGTCCGGCACTCGCGGCCGCACACCACGAGCGGAGCAATCCGGCCCCGGCCCACGCTATCCCGAACCGTCTCGTGCACCTCGCGTTCGACATCGCCGGCCGACGCCAGCACGGCGCTGCGGTCGCCGAGCCGATACACCGCCACGGCACGGGCGTCCGTCTGCTGCCGCAGCGCGGAGCAGACCTGCCCGAGGGCGTCCCGGCCGGCCGCCGGCACGCTCGCCCGCAGCAGCGTCGCCAGATCGTTGGCCAACCCGTCCAACGCGGCGCCGGTCTGCCGGCCAGGCTCCGGCACGGGCGGCGGTGCATGCGGGCGTCTGCTCAGCAGCGCCTGCGCCTCCAGGTAGTCCTCGTGCTCGCTGCCGGCGAGGAGGTTGCGGGCGCTGCCGGCGGCGTCCGATTGGGCCTTATCGAAGACCAGACGCGCCTGATCGAGCGCGGCCCCGGCCCGCTCGCTCTCTCCCCGCTCGCGCAGCAGCTCGCCCAGCGTCGCGGCGGCGCGGGCCGCGCCCGCGTAGCGCTGCCGGCGCTCGAGCACACCGAGCGCGTCGCGCAACATGCGCTCCGCCGACGCGTAGCGGCCGCCGCGGGCCACGGCCAGGGCATCGGCGATACGCGCCCGGGCGCGGACTACCCGCCCGTCATCGTCATCCCTGCGGTCGCTCGGGCAGGTCGGGGCCACGAGCGGCGACCTGCAAGAATCCGGCCCTGCGGGCTGCGCCGGATCCGGGCATTCGCAGCGCGTGCGCAGCCGAGGTCAATAGACCCACGGTTCGGAGATTCCTCGCGGGGCTCCTGCGGCCCGCATGCGAGTTTATCGATCGCCGGATGCCGGTACGGCGGAGCCGAATGACTGCTACGATGGGTCACTCGGTTGTCGCGATCACTGGAGGTATGGCATGCACGCTCGACACGCAGCTCTGGCCGCGGTCGCCGCCACGCTCCTCGCCGCGGCGCACCCCGCTGGGGCGCAGTACGGCGCGGTCGACGGGGAATGGCGCAGCTACGCGGGCGACAACGGCAGCACCAAGTACTCGCCGCTCGACCAGATCGACGCCGGCAACTTCGACGACCTGCGCATTGCCTGGCGGTGGCAGTCGGTCGACAGCGCGATCGACTTCTCTACGCTGAACCCCGGGGTGGACAACCGGCCGGTCTCGATCCTCGGCCTGCAGGCGACGCCGCTGATGGTCGACGGCGTCCTGTACCTGACGACGGCGCTCCACCAGGCGGCCGCGATCGACGCCGGCACCGGCGAGACCCTCTGGGTGCATGATCCGCAGGCCTACCTGGGCGGGAGCCCGACGCATTTCTACCGCTCGCGCGGCCTGGCCTACTGGGAAGACGGCGACGATGCGCGTATCTTCTGGGGCACGATGGAGGCTTACCTGCACGCGGTCGACGCGCGCACGGGCGAGCCGGTGCGGGACTTCGGCGACAACGGCCGGGTCGATCTGATGGCGGGCGTGCCGCGGGCCGTGCGCGGCGCGACCAACTACCAGGGCCGCAACCTGGTGGGGGTGGCGTCGCCGCCGGTCATCACCCGCGACGTGGTCGTGACGCCGACCATCATCTCGGACTTCGTGATCCGCAAGGAAGCGCCGCCGGGCTGGGTGAAGGGCGTCGACGCGCGGACCGGCGACGTCCGCTGGGTGTTCCGGACCGTGCCGCAGGGCGACGACTTCGGCGCGGACACGTGGCGGAACGAATCGTGGCGCTACTCGGGTAACGCGAACATCTGGCCGCCGCTCAGCGCCGACGACGAGCTGGGCTACGTCTACCTGCCGACCGGCACCCCCACGAGCGACTACTACGGCGGCCACCGGCTCGGCGACAACCTCTTCGCCGAGAGCATCGTCGCCGTCGACGCCGAGACCGGCCAGCGCGTCTGGCACTTCCAGGCGGTCCACCACGGCGTCTGGGACTACGACTTCCCGGCGGCGCCGACGCTGATCGACATCACCGTCGACGGGCGTCCGATCAAGGCCCTGGCGCAAGTCAGCAAGCAGGGGTTCACGTACGTCTTCGACCGCGCGACCGGCGAGCCGGTCTGGCCCATCGAGGAGCGTCCCGTGGAGACCGACTCCGACCTCGAGGGCGAGGTACTGGCGCCGACCCAGCCGTTCCCCACCAAGCCGCCGCCGTTCGAGTACCAGGGCGTCACCATCGACGACCTGGTCGACTTCACTCCCGAGATTCGCGCGCTGGCGGTCGAGGCCGTCGGCAGCTTCCGGCTCGGCCCGCTCTTCACGCCGCCGATGCTGAGCGTGGAAGGCGGCCTGCAGGGAACGATTCAGCGCCCGCACATCGCCGGCGGAGCGAGCTGGAGCGGCGCGGCGGCCGACCCGGAGACCGGCCTGCTCTACGTGCCGTCCGAAAACCGCTTCTCGGTCATCAAGTACTACACGCCCGACTCCGCGCAGGGCGGCAACCTGCGCTACACGCAGGCGGACTTCGACAGCGGCACGCAGCCGCTCCTGCCGCAGGGCCTGCCGCTGCTCAAGCCGCCCTACTCGCGGATGACCGCGATCGACCTGAACGCGGGCGACCACGCGTGGATGCAGCCGAACGGCGACGGGAACCGCTATCGCAACCACCCGCGGCTGCGCCACCTCGACCTGCCGCCCCTCGGCGGCGAGGGCCACGGCGGACCGGTGCTGACCAGGACGCTGCTGGTGAGCGCGCTGTCGGCGGGCGGTTCCGACGGCGGCCCACGGCTGGTGGCGCGCGACAAGACGACCGGCGCCATCGTCGGCTCGGTCGATCTGCCGACCGGCGCCATCGGCACGCCGATGACCTACATGTACGAGGGCAGGCAGTACATCGCACTGACCATCGGCGGCGACGTCCCGGAGTTGATCGCGCTGGCGCTGCCCTGACCGCGCCGGGCGGCCGTCACGGCCGCCCGGCGCGGTCGTGACGGCGGTCCTGCCGCGCCTCAGTGCGCAGCGCCACGCAGCGCGGCGTAGTGCCGCTCGAAGAAGTCCAGGCGCTCGGCCCGCACGCCCTGCCGTACCTGCACCACGTCGCCCAGCTCCAGCGCCGCCTCGTCAGTCCGGGTGTAGGCCGGCCACTCGGGCAACCCGTCGCCGTTCGGATTCCCGGTCGCCGCGAAGTTGACCCAGTAGGAGGCCATCACCTCGGACAGTTGCCGGTCCGCGTCGTCGTAGTCCCGGTTCGCGAACCAGTACCGGCTGCCGCCACCGAGGTTGTTGAAGACGTACGGGATCTCAGCCGTGTGGTACGCGCCGAAGCGCTCGGCGTCGGCGGCGGGCGGCACGCGGGTGAAGAAGTAGAGGAAGGCCGGGGACGACACCTGGTCCATCATCCGGGCCCAGGTCCGCATCTCCCACACGAAGCGGCCGTCGCCGCGGCTGCCGAGCCGGCCCCCCGCGACCTCCGCGTCGCTGCAGGCAGGGTACGCCGCCAGGTAGGCGTCGGCGAGCTCGCCGTACTCGCCGCGTGCCCATTCCCGGTACTGCTCGACCGTCGTCGTCTCCGGATCGCCGCCGAGCGCGCTCAACGCCGTCGCCTCGTCGGCATTCGCGCCCACGATGACCGGCACGTCGTGCTGGCGGCCGGCCGCGAAGATGTCGTAGATGCTGGCGGGCAGCGCCCAGCCGTCCACGTGCGGCCGGGGCGCGGCGCCGCCTGCGGCCAGCACGTCGACGACCGCTGCGGCCCGCAGCGCGTCGAGCGACACCGCCGCCTCGGCGCCGAGCAGTGCCTCCGCGAAGCGCATGCCCTCCGCCTCGACGACGTCGCTCGCTGCCGGGCTGGCCAGGGGGCTGAACGCGCCTCCGCTCTGGCCGATGGCGCCGGCGAACAGGCCCGCCGCCAGGGGCGTCGCCATCAGGTAGTTGACGCTCCACGAACCCGCGGACTCGCCGAAGATGGTCACGCGGTCCGGATCGCCCCCGAACGCCCCGATGTTCCGCTGCACCCAGCCGAGCGCCTCGATCTGATCCAGGAGGCCATAGTTGCCGGACGCGCCGTGCGCCGACTCCTCGCGCAGGAGCGGATGGGCGAGGTAGCCCAGCGTGCCGAGCCGGTAGTTGATCGTCACGACGACCACGCCGCGCCGGGCCAGCGCCGCCCCGTCGTATGCCACCTCGGACCCGTCGCCCACGAAGAGCCCGCCGCCGTGAATCCAGACCATGACCGGTACGCGCTCGTCCGGCCCGGCGGCCGACCAGACGTTCAGGTAGAGGCAGTCCTCTTCCAGCCGGACGGCGCCCGGTCCGAAGAACGGCTCCGCGTCCGGCGGCACGGGCAGCGTGGGTTGCGGACACCCCGGGGGAAGCTGGTCGGCCTCGCGCACGCCGGCCCACGGCGCTACCGACTGCGGCGGCCGCCAGCGCAGCGCGCCCACCGGCGGCGCGGCGTAGGGGACGCCCGCATACCTCCAGACACCGCCGTCACTGGCCGGCACCCCGGCGATGCTCCCTCCGTCGACGGTCACGGTGCCGTCGCCGGCATCCGCGGCGGGCGGCTCGGGGTCCCCGCAGGCCACCGTGACCGCCAGGACGCCGAGCAGTCCCGCCCACGCATTCCGCTTCGCGTTCATCGATTCACTCCTGACTCGAGCGGCCGCCGGGCAGGTTGCGGCCCTTCCGGCTCCACCGCCGACCGCCCCGCCAGCCCGCGCCAATCGTCGCCTTGCGGCTCCGCCTGGCGCCCAACCAACCCTGCAGGAGTCCGCGCCGTTCCACGGCGCAGACTCCTACGCCACGCAGCAGGAACAGCCCGGCCCGTCGCCCGTGGCGAAGCTGCTGGTCGCCTCCCGAACATTCCCCGGGCGGCGGTTGGCGGCGAGCGGGCCAACCGCACCGGCCAGGCCGGCCGGTCGAGGCGCCGCCTTGGCGCCCCGCGCGCCGGGACCCCGGTAGCCGGTGAAGATCTGGTAATGGTGCAGGTCGATCGTGCCGTCGATGCGGATGGCGCCTTCGCCGTCGACCGCGAACCGCGTGAACGGCTCGCCGTCGCACAGCACGAACACATCGTCGGTGTCGGGCAGGTTCGTGACCCGCCAGCTCGTGTCGCGCCCGCGCCGGTCGGGGGCCGCCGGGTACGTGCCGACGTGTAGCGCGCCGCCCGCGGTGTCGTTCCACGCCTGGTAGATGCCCAGCGACGGAAAGTCGACCCCCTCGACGGTCGGCGCCTCGAACTTGTCCATGTGGGGCGCGTCGAACGCGCGGTACCAGGCGTCGCCCGTGCCGACCTCCGCCACCATCATGCTGGCGCTCTGCTGTCCCCGCGGATAGGCCTCGTTCAGGCCGAACCACCACCCGAATTTCTCGTCGTGGTCGCCGAAGAAGCGGGGCTCGTAGTCGCGCTCCGCCGCCGCCCGCAGCCGCGCCAGGGCGGTGTGATCGCCGAACTCGCGCGCCAGCACCAGCCCGCTGGCGGAGGGGCCGATCTCCACGCGCGGATTGTTCCAGCCGAGCGCGTTCGCCGCGGACTCGTACATGAACTCCGCGAGCTCCCGATCCTGCGGCAGCAGCAGGAACGCCGTGCCGATGCCCCCGCCGGGACCGTTGTTGACCTTGTGGTTGACGATCGGGTCGTAGTAGCGGGTAACCCACTCCAGCTTGCCGTCGCCCCCGACCTCCATGTAGTTGTCTCGGGCGTACTCGAGCCAGCCCTGGACCGGGCGGTGGGCATCGCGGCCGTACACGCGGTCATAGAGATGGAGCCCGAGGCCGGCGGCGGCGTTGCACACGAACCAGATCTTCGTGTTCTCGCACTGCGGGCCCTCCGGCCGCTCGCGGTACTGCTCGGAGAGGAAGTCCGCGATGCGGTGGTGGTCCCACTCGAACTCCTCGTCGCGGTAGCCGGTCACCTTGAACGGCCGCTCGTACTTGTCGTCGCCCGAGACGTACTTGTAGATGGACAGGAGCAGGTTGAACCAGCCGCGGAAGAACAGGTTCCCCTCCGAGCCGATCGGGTCGGGCGACAGGCCCCACGGGTCCACCCCGTTCGCCGTCCAGCCGATCCGGTTGTAGCGCCCGCGCAGATGCTCGGGAATCGCCTGCATCACATGCGGCGGATAGTTCTCGCGCCGCGGGTCCTCGCCGATCTGGGTCAGCCAGTCCACGGCGCCCCAGTGCGTCGGATAGCGGCTCGCGAGCCCGTCGGCGATGCGCGTGTACACCTCGCGCCAGGCCGGCGTCTGGTCGGCCATGACCAGCAGCGCGTAGGAGGAGGTCTGGAGGTCGAAGCGCGGGTAGCTGGTGACCACCGGGTTCGTGTAGCGATCCCACCACATATGCGGCACTCCGTCGGCGCTCCAGTCGTCCGGGGTCGTCGTCTTCTCCCACAGGAAGCGCAGCCAGCCGCGCGTCCGCCGGTTTAGGGTCGGATGGACGGAGCGCGGCGTCTCCACGGGCAGCGCCGGAGCCTGCGCGATCGCCTCCGCCGCCGCCGGCCCCAACGCCAGCCCGCCCGCCGCGGCCCCGATACGTTGCACGAACGACCGCCGCGAGTGTCCCTGTCGTGTTGTCATGACGCCCCCCCGCTCGCCGCGCCGGAATACCCGAATTATAGCGGCTCGCGTGCGGCGCCGGAGCAAGGCGGCGCCCGGGCCGGCTGCGGCCCGTTGCCGGAACGGGGCGGGGGCATTAGCATTGGCTCATGCTTCGACTGTTCGCACTCGCGACGCTGGGACTGACGCTCGCGCCCGCAGCGCCGCTGGCGCAGGTGGGCGGCAACCTCACGGCGGGGCCACCCGTCGACCTCCACCTCGAGCTCACGACGGGGTCCGACGGGCCGCTGCTTTCCGTCACCGAGTTCGAGCTGGTCACCGGCGAGTACTACCGGCTCAACGTGACCAGCGACGGCGTGGAGACGTGGCGGCTGGAGGTAGACGAGCTGCTCCGCAACTCGCATCTGCGGCTGGTGACCATCAGCGAGATCGAGGTCCATCTGCAGGCCCTCGCCTTCCGCGCCATCGAGTTCGACGTGGCGGGGACGGTGCAATTCAGCTTCACCCCGATCCGCACCGGCACCTTCGCGTTCACGGTCGGTGATACGCCGTCGGCCGCGCGGCGGCGCGGCGCCGGCGGCCGGGTCGCGCACGGGCGGTTCGTCGTCGAGTAGCCGCCGGCGGCGCTTCCCGGGCATGTCCCAGGGCTGGAATCGTTGCCGTGATCCGACCCATCATCCGCTACGGCGATCCGGTGCTCCACCGCGCGGCGCGCGACGTCGAGGCGGTCACGAGGGACATCAGGATCCTCATCGACGACATGACCGAGACGATGTACGCCGCCTCGGGCATCGGCCTGGCCGCGCCGCAGATCGGCGTGGACCTGCGCATCTTCGTCACGGACGTCTCAGCGGGCCGCGACCCGGACGACCTGGTCGTCATGATCAACCCGGAGCTGGCGAGCCAGGAGGGCCTCCAGCGCGAGGAGGAGGGATGCCTGAGCCTGCCCGGGCTCGAGGCGGTCGTGCCCAGGCCTGAACGCGCGGTCGTGCGCGGCCTCGACCGCGAGGGCTGCCCCTGCGAGGCCGAAGGCGTCGGGCTCGCCGCACGCGCGCTCCAGCACGAGCTCGACCACCTGGACGGCAGCCTGTTCCCGGACCGGCTGCGGGGCATCCGGCGCGACCTCATCGTGCGCCGGATCCGGAAGCTCAGGCGGACCGGCAAATGGTGAGGGTTGTTTTTCTCGGCACCCCGGCGTTCGCCGTACCGACGTTGGAGCGGCTGCTGGCATCGCCGCACGAGGTCGTGGCGGTCGTGACGCAGCCCGATCGGCCGCGCGGCCGCGGCCAGCGCGTCGCGGAATCGCCCGTCAAGCGGATCGCCGCTGGCCGTGGGCTGCCGGTCTACCAGCCAGAGCGGATGAAGGACCCCGCGTTCGTCGAGGCGCTAGGTGCGCTGGCTCCCGACCTCGGCGTGGTCGCCGCCTACGGGAAGATGCTGCCCGACCAGTTGCTCGCGCTGCCGCGCCTCGGCATGATCAACGTGCACGCGTCGCTGCTGCCGGCCTATCGGGGCGCCGCGCCGATCCACCGTGCGGTGATGGCCGGCGAGACCGAGACCGGCATCACCATCATCCGGCTGGTGCGCGAGATGGACGCCGGCCCCATGCTGCGCCGCGACGCGCTGCCGATCGACCCCGACGACGACGCCGAAACGCTCAAGCGCGCGCTGGGCGCGCTGGGCGCGGCGACGCTGCTGCGGACCGTGGACGATCTGGCAAGCGGTCGCGCCGCGGAGGAGGAGCAGGACCACGCCCGGGCCACGTTCGCGCCGCGGCTGACCCGCGCGGACGGCGCCATCGACTGGAGTCGCCCGGCCGGGCAGGTGCACGACCAGGTCCGCGGGCTGCACCCCTGGCCGCGCGCCTTCAGCCACCTCGCCGGCGTGCGGTACCTGATCCACCGCACGGCCGTGGTCGAGCCGCCAGCCGGCGACGGCGCCCCGAGCGTACCGGGACAGGTGCTGGATGCTGCCGGCGACCATCTCGTCGTCGCGGCCGGGTCCGGCACGGCCGTGGCGATTCTCGAAATCCAGCCCGAGGGCCGGCGTGCGCTGGCGGCGCGCGCGTTCCTGGCGGGCCACCCGATCGCGCCGGGAACGGTCTTCAAGACGTCCGCATGACCGCCCCGGCGCGCGCCGGGGCCCATCGCGTGCTGCGCGACGTCCACACCGGCCGTCGCGATCTCGCTCACGCGCAGGCCCGCGTGCGCCGCTCGCTCGCAGATCCGCGCGACCGCGCGCTCGTCGCCGAGATTGCCCTCGGCACGCTGCGCTGGCGGGCGGCCCTCGATCACCTGCTCCAGCAGGTGTCGTCGCGCGGGCTCGACACGGTGGATCCGGACGTGCTCGACCTGCTGCGCGCGGCGGCGTACCAGCTTCGGCACCTGCAACGAGTCCCCGCGCATGCCGTCGTCGACGACGCCGTCGCGCTGACGCGCACCGTGGGCCGCGCGCACGCCGCCGGCTACGTCAACGCGGTGCTGCGGGCGCTGGCCGCGCGCCCGGCGACGGCAGCGCTGCCGCCCCGCCCCGCCGACGCGGCAGCGGTAGGGAGGGATCTCGACCGGAAGCAGGCGCTGGCGTACCTCGGCACGACCCAATCCCACCCGCGCTGGCTGGTCGAGCGCTGGCTGGACCGCCACGGCTTCGAGGCCGCCGAGCGCTGGACGTCGTTCAACAACACGGCGGCGCCGATCACCCTCCGCGTCAACCGGCTCCGGACCTCGCCCGCCGACCTGGCCGCGCAGCTCGTCGAGCAGGGGGTCGAGGTCGCGGCCGGGCGCTGGTCGCCCGCGACGCTGGTCGTGACCCGCGGCAACCCGCTGGCCACGGAGCTGGCCGGGCGCGGTCTGTTCCTGGTTCAGGACGAGGCGTCGCAGCTGGTCGCCGAGCTGGTGCGGGCCCGGCCCGGTGACCGCGTGCTCGACACCTGCGCGGCGCCCGGCGGCAAGACGGTGGCGATCGCCGGCGCCATGGCCGACCGCGGCCTGCTCGTCGCCGGCGACCTGCGGCCCGCGCGGCTGTCGCTGCTGGCGGACACGCTGGCCGGCTGCGGCTGCCGCAGCACGCGGATCGTGCGCCTCGACGCGCGCCGGCCGCTCCCGTTCGGGCCCGCGTTCCACTGGGTGCTGGTCGACGCCCCGTGCTCCGGCCTCGGAACGCTGCGGCGCGACCCCGACATCCGCTGGCGCCGCACGCCGGACGAGCTGCGGCCGCTGGCGCAGATGCAGTCGGCGCTGCTCGACGCGGCGGCGGCGGTCGTGGCGCCCGGCGGGCGGCTCGTCTACGCGACCTGCTCGAGCGAGCCGGAGGAAAACCAGCACGTGGTCGAGGCCTTTCTCGGCCGCGCCGCCGGCTTCACCGTGGAGCCGCCGGGGGCGCCGCAGCTGGCGCCGCTGCTCGACGCCGGCGGGTGCGTGCAGACCCTGCCGCATCGCGATTCCCTCGAGGCGTTCTTCGCCGCCGTCCTGCGCCGCGACAGCCGGCCGGCGCGCGACTTGCGGTACACTTGAACGTCGATGCCGCCCGCGGACACTGTCTGAGATGGCCCTGAGGATCGGCAAGGCCGTGATCGTGCTGGGCGCCCTGGGATTGACCTTCGGGTTGTCCGCCGTCGGGGGCCTGCGGCTCGCGCTCCAGACCCGCGAGGTGCCCGTTCCCGAGCTCGGCAACCTGACGCTGGAGGAGGCCCGGGCCGCGCTGGCGGACATCGACCTAGCGTTGCGCGTCGAGTCCCTGCGTCGGGTGCACCCGACGATCGCCGCGGGCCGGGTGGCCGAGCAGGATCCGGACCCGTCGATCCCGACCCGGCGCGGCAGAAACGTGAAGATCTGGCTCAGCTCGGGCCGCACCCCCGGCTCGGTACCGACCCTGGTGGGGGCCTCCGAGGGCGCCGCCCGCCGGCGCCTCGAGGAGGCGGCGTTCACCATGCGCGGGCTGTCCGAGATCCGCTCCCGCCGCTATCCCACCGACGCCGTCGTCGCGCAGGATCCGCCGCCGGGCGGTCACGGACAGGCGGTGCGGCTGCTGGTCAACCGGGGCGAGCGCGGCCGCACGTACGTCATGCCCGATCTGATCGGCGTGGCGGCCGCCGCGGCGGCCGAGACTCTCCGGACGCGGGGCTTCCGGGTGACCGTGGTCGGCGACCACCCGTACCCCGGCCTGCCACCCGGCACCGTGCTGCGCCAGTCTCCTCAAGCGGGGTTCCAGATCGCGCCCGGCGAGCCGATCTCGCTCGAGGTCAGCCAGTGACGCTGCGCATCGCGCCCTCCATCCTGTCTGCCGACTTCGCGCGCCTGCAGGACGCGGTGGAGGCGGTCGAGGCCGGCGGCGCCGACCTGATACACGTAGACGTCATGGACGGCCGGTTCGTCCCGAATCTGACCATCGGCGTGCCGGTCGTGCAGGCGCTCGCGCGCGTCACGCGCCTGCCGCTCGACGTCCACCTGATGATCGTCGAGCCGGAGCGCCACATCGAGGCGTTCGCGCGGGCCGGCGCCTCGCTGATCTCGGTGCACGTCGAGGTGTCGCCGCATCTCGATCGCACGCTGAACGCCATCCGCGAGCTGGGCGTCCAGGCGGGCGCCGTGCTGAACCCCTCGACCCCGGCGGAGACGCTGGCGCCGGTGGCCGACCTGCTGGACTTCGTCCTGGTCATGTCGGTGAACCCCGGCTTTTCGGGACAGCGGTTCATCCCGCGCAGTCCGGCGAAGATCCAGGCCGTGCGGGCCGTCCTCGAGCGCGCAGGGAGCGGGGCCAGCATCGCGGTCGACGGCGGCATCCAGCCGGACAACGCGGCGCAGGTCGTCCGCGCCGGCGCCGACATTCTGGTGGCCGCGTCGGCAATCTTCGGCACGGACGATCCCGCGGCCGCCACGCGCCGGCTGCGCGCGGCGGCCCTGCCGGCGGCTGCGGGCTAAAAGTCCGTGCCTGCCTCCTCGTCCACGGTCCGGGTGCGGTACGCCGAAACCGACACGATGGGCGTCGTGTACTACGCCAACTACTTCGTCTGGTTCGAGGTGGGCCGCTGCGATCTGCTGCGGGCTGTCGGGTCAACCTACCGCGAGCTGGAGGCGCGCGGGGTGCTGCTGCCGGTCATCGAGGCGCACTGCGAGTTCCGGGACCCGGCGCGGTACGACGACGAGCTGGAGATCGCCACCAGGGGGGCGCTGCTCTCGCCCGTCCGGGTCGAGTTCCGCTACGAGGTCGTGCGGCGGACCGATCGCACGCTGCTCGCCACGGGACGCACCGTGCACGCGGCCGTCGACGACCAGGGCCGGCCGCGGCGCCTGCCGGCCGACGTCCGGGAAGTGCTGGCGTGAACGCGCTCGTGACCGGCGCCGCGGGCTTCATCGGGTCGCATCTGGCCGAACGGCTGCTGGCGGAGGGAGCCACGGTCGTCGGCCTCGACTGCTTCACCGACCACTACGCGCGCGAGCGCAAGGAGGCCAACGTCGCCGCCCTGCATGCGCAGCGCCGCTTCCGTTTCGTGGAGACCTCCATCCAGGCGGCGGACTGGCCCGCCCTGCTGGCCGGCACGACCCACGTCTTCCATCTCGCGGCCCAGGCCGGCGTCCGCGGGAGCTGGGGGCGCGACTTCGGCACCTACACCGCCTGTAACGTCGAGGCGACGCAGGTGCTGCTGGAAGCCTGCCGGTCCGCGGCGCTCGAGCGCATCGTCTACGCCTCGAGCTCGTCGGTCTACGGCGACGCCGGCGAACTCCCGATGCGCGAGGACGCGCGTCTCCAGCCCGTATCTCCCTACGGCGTCACGAAGCTGGCCGCCGAGCACCTGTGCCACCTTTATTGGGCCAGCTACGGCCTGCCGGCCGTGTCGTTGCGCTACTTCACCGTGTACGGCCCCCGGCAGCGTCCCGATATGGCCTTTCATCGCTTTCTCGAGGCGGTCCTGGCTGGCACCCCCATCCCGCTGTACGGCGACGGCGCCCAGACGCGTGACTTCACGTATGTCGACGACGCCGTGGCCGCGACGGTCTCGGCCGGCCTGCGGGGCGAGCCCGGCGGCGTATACAACATCGGCGGCGGCGCGCGGGTGTCGGTGAACGACGTGCTGGCGTTGATGGCCCGCTGTACCGGACGCGAGCCGGTCGTCCGCCGGGAGGCGCCCCGGAAGGGCGACATGCGGGACACCTGCGCCGACACGAGCCGCGCCCGGCGCGACTTGCGGTTTGCTCCATCTGTTACGCTGGAACAAGGGATCGAGGCAGAGTACGAATGGCTATCCGGGGCAACGGGACGGGACGGAAGCGCCGCCGGCTGAGGCTGCCGCTCGCAACGGTTCTGGGGTGCGCTCTGCTCGCCGGCGCGTGCGGCGAGGAGCCGGTGGAAATCCCGCTGGCAACGGTCGGAGCCGACAACCTGCTCTTCGACCGCGGCAACACGGCACTGCAGGAAGGCGACTGGCGAACCGCCCGTGAGTACTTCCTGCAGATCCGCGACAACTACCCGCAGAGCGCGCTACGCGCCGACACGCGCCTGGCCATCGGCGACACCCTGGATGCGGAAGGGACGATCGAGTCGTATATCTCCGCGCTGTCGGAGTACCGCGACTTCCTGGCCCTCTACCCCACCCACCCCCGCGCGGACTACGCGCAGTACAGGCTGGGCATGGTCTACTACAACCAGATGCGCCAGCCCGAGCGCGACCAGACCGAGACGCGCAACGCCGTGACCGAGTTCGAGCTGTTCCTGCAGCGCTACCCGGGCAGCCGGCTGATCAACGAGGTGCGCGAGAAGCTGCGCGAGGCCCTCGACCGGCTGTCGGAGAACAACTACGTCGTCGGCAAGTACTACCACGGCAGGAAGTGGTACCCGGGCGCGATCGACCGGCTCGAGACCATCCTCAGCGAGGATCCCGGATACACCGCGCGCGACGCGGTCTACTATCATCTCGCCGACTCGCTCCGCCGCACGCGGCGGATCGACGAGGCGCTCCCGATGTTCGAGCGGCTGCTGGAGGAGTTCCCCGAGTCGGAGTTCATCGAAGACGCCACGGAGCGCATGACGGAGCTCAGGCAACGGGCTGCCCGGCAGGAGGCTGCTGCCAGCAACGCCGAGAACCGCACCGAGAACCAGGCCGAAAATCGATAGGAGCCCCGCTGCCCGACCCGGGGAGTCGGACTCCTTCCTGCACCGAGGCGGTCCGCGATGAGAACGGGAATGAAGACGCCCCCGATGCTCGGACGAACGCTGTCCGTAATCGCCCTGCTGACAATCGGGATCGCTCCGATCCTGCCGGTCAGCGTGGCGGTCGCCCAGGAGCGGGCGCCGGACAACGACTACTGGTGGCCCGACCGACTGAGCCTCGATCCGCTGCGCCAGACCTCTCCCAGGTCCAGTCCCCTCGGTGAAGACTTCGACTATCGGGCGGCGTTCGAGAGTCTCGACCTCGATGCGCTCAAGGCCGATCTCGAAACGCTGATGACGACCTCCCAGGACTGGTGGCCCGCGGACTACGGCCATTACGGGCCGTTCTTCATTCGCATGGCCTGGCACAGCGCCGGCACCTATCGCACCGTCGACGGCCGGGGCGGCGCCGACGGCGGCCTGCAGCGCCTCGCACCGCTCAACAGCTAGCCCGACAACGGAAACCTGGAAAAGGCGTCGCGATTACTCTGGCCGGTCAAGCAGAAGTACGGCCGCAAGATCTCCTGGGCCGACCTGCTGATTCTCGCGGGCACCGTCGCCATGGAGTCCATGGGCTTCGAGACCCTGGGCTTCGCCGGCGGTCGTACCGATGCCTGGCAACCCGAAGACGTGAACTGGGGGCCTGAAGGCGAGTGGCTGGCCTTCGACCGGCGCGACGGGGGCGGCGAGCTGCATCATCCTTTCGGCGCCACGCAGATGGGCCTGATCTACGTGAATCCCCAGGGCCCCGGCGGCAACCCCGATCCGCAGGCGGCCGCCCACGCCATACGCGAGGCGTTCGGCCGCATGGCGATGACCGATGAAGAGACGGTTGCGCTGATCGCCGGCGGCCATACCTTCGGCAAGGCCCACGGGGCCGCCGATCCAGCCATGTACGTCGGTGCAGAGCCCGAGGGCGGCGACATCGAAGCACAGGGATTCGGCTGGCGCAACACATACGGCAGCGGCCGTGGCGCCGACACGATCACCAGCGGCCTGGAGGGCGCCTGGACGCTCAACCCCGCGGCCTGGACCCACAACTTCCTCGAGAACCTGTACGGCTACGAGTGGGTCGAGACCCGCAGCCCCGCCGGTGCAATCCAGTGGGAGCCCGCGGGCGGCGCGGCGGCGGACTTGGTGCCGGATGCCCACGATCCGTCCAGGCGGCACGCGCCGATGATGCTCACCACCGACCTCGCCCTAAAAGTCGACCCCGCCTATCGGGAGCTCACCTCGCGCTGGCTCGACAACCCGGCAGAGTTCGAGGACGCTTTCGCCCGGGCCTGGTTCAAGCTGACTCACCGCGACCTGGGACCGAGATCGCGTTACCTCGGCGATCTGGCGCCCGACCAGGAATTCGTCTGGCAGGATCCCGTTCCCGAAGTCGATCACACCTTGATCGATGCCCAGGACGCGGCCGCGCTGAGCGCCGAGATTCTCGATTCCGGGTTGTCCACCGCTGAGCTCGTGAGGGCCGCGTGGGCTTCGGCATCCACCTTCCGCGGGACCGACATGCGGGGGGGGCGCCAACGGGGCCCGTATTCGTCTGGCGCCGCAGAACGACTGGGCCGCAAACGATCCGGCCGAGCTCGGCCGCGTGCTGGAGACCCTCGAGGGAATCCAGCGTGATTTCAACAGCGCGCAATCCGCCGACAAGCGGGTCTCTCTGGCGGACCTGGTCGTTCTCGGCGGTGCGGCTGCCATCGAGCAGGCGGCCGCGAACGCCGGGGTCGACATGGAGGTGGCCTTTGCGCCGGGCCGCACGGACGCCTCGCAGCAGCAAACCGACGTGGACTCGTTCGCCCTGCTCGAGCCGGCGGCGGACGGGTTCCGCAACTACTTCGCCGGCGGCGCCGCCCGATCTCCGGCGGAGATGCTGGTGGAGAAGGCGGCCTTCCTGAACCTGACGGCCCCCGAGATGACCGTGCTCGTCGGCGGCATGCGCGCGATGAACGCGAACGCCGGGGGCTCCGCTCACGGCGTGTTCACCGACCGTCCCGGCACGTTGAGCAACGACTTCTTCGTCAACCTGCTCGACATGTCGACGCAGTGGACCCGGTCATCCACGGAGGGCATCTTCGAGGGCCGCGATCGTGCCACGGGTGAGCTGAAGTGGACGGCGACTCCGGTCGACCTGATCTTCGGCTCCAAGTCCGAGCTGCGCGCGGTCGCCGAGTTCTACGCGGCCGACGACGCGCAGGAAGCGTTCGTGCACGACTTCGTCGAGGCCTGGACCAAGGTGATGACCCTGGACCGCTTCGACGTGCTCTGATTGGAGCGGAGAAGAGCTTCTCGAAAGGCGTGCCGGCGACGGCTTCAACCGACGCCGGCGCGCCGCGAGTCCTCGGCGCGGTGGCGGGCCTGCTCGAAGTTCGCCACGTTGGCGCTCGAGAGCACGCGGCTGTAGCGGCGGTAGTAGTCGGCCGCCGACCAGAGCGCCGTCGCCAGCACCGCCCACAGGGCAATCAGGCCGAGAGCCTGGAACGGCCACACGCGGTCGCTCAGCATGAGCAGCAGGATCGCGACCACCTGGCTGACCATCTTCACCTTGCCGAGCCGTGAGGCCGGGATGGTCACGCCGCGCGAGTGCACCAGGCTGCGCAGCACCGTGACGCCGAGCTCGCGGCCGAGAATCACGGCCACCATCCAGGCGGGCGCCAACCCCATCTGCACCAGCGAGATGAACGCGGCGGTGATCAGCAGCTTGTCGGCGAGCGGGTCCATCAGCTGGCCGAGCGCCGTCACCTGGCGGCGGCGGCGGGCCAGGAAGCCGTCGAGCCAGTCGGTCAGGGCGGCGAGGCCGAAGATGGCGGCCCCGATCACTTCCTTGGGTACGCCGAGGACGAGTTGCCCCTCGAAGCGGGTGAGCAGCACGACGACGAGGAGCGGAACGAGAAAGATGCGCGCCAGGGTGAGGGTGTTGGGCAGGTTCATCGCGCACTCCGGTCGGCCGACCGCGCCATGTGCCGCCCGTATTGTACCCTGATCGCGTGCAGGCCATCTTGCTGGCCGGCGGACTCGGAACCCGGCTGCGTCCGCTGACCCTCCACACGCCCAAGGCGATCGTGCCGATTCTCGACCGGCCGCTGCTGCACTACCAGCTCGACCTGCTCCGGCAACTGCCGGAGATCGACGAGGTCATCCTGAGCCTCAACTACCGGCCGGACGCCATCGAGCGCGTCGTCGGCGACGGCGGCGGCACCGGCCCGCGCATCCGCTACGCCGTCGAGCCGCAGCCGCTGGGCACCGGGGGCGCCATCCGGTTCTGCGCGCCGCACCTCGACGGCACGGTCGTGGTGTTCAACGGCGACGTGCTGACCGCCATCGACCTGCGGGCCGTCGTCGACCGGCACCGCTCGCGCGGCGCGCGGGCCACGATCGTGCTGACGCGGGTCGACGACCCGGCGGCCTACGGGCTCGTCGAGACGGACGCAGCAGGGAACGTGCGCGCCTTCCGCGAGAAGCCGCCGCCTGACGCGATCACCTGCAACACGATCAACGCGGGCATCTACGTGCTCGAGCCCGACACCTTCGACCGCATTCCGGCGGGAACGAAGTACTCGATCGAGCGGCGCTACTTCCCGTCGCTCGTCGAGCGGGGGGAAGCGTTCGTCGCCTACGTCGAACGGGGCTACTGGATCGACATCGGGACCACGCAGAAGTACGTGCAGGCGCACCGCGACATCATGCGCGGCCGGTGCGCGGCGCGCCCGTTCGCCGGACGTGCCGGCGCGCGGCTCGTGGATCCGACCGCGGCGGTCGACCCCGGCGCGCGGCTCGAGCCGCCCTGCTTCATAGGAGCCGGCGCACGCGTGTGCGGCGGTGCGGCCATTCTGGCCGACAGCGTGATCGGCGCGCGCGCCACCGTCGGCCGCGACGCCGTGGTCGACGGCGCCATCCTCTGGCCGGACAGCACGGTCGATGCCGCCGCCGTCGTGCGCGACGCCGTCATCGGCCGGGGCGCGCGCGTCGAGGCGCACGCCGTGGTCGGGCCGGGAACCGTTCTGGGTGACGATTCGGTCGTCACCGCTTTCAGCCAAGTGTGATGACCACAATCGAGCCAGGCATCTTCAAGGCATACGACGTCCGCGGCCTCTACCCGGAGCAGCTCGACGAGGATCTCGCCCGCCGCATCGGGCGCGCGTTCGTGGCCTACCTCGGGGCGCGGCGCATCGCGGTGTCGCGCGACATGCGGCTCTCGTCGCCGTCGCTCGCCGCCGCGTTCACCGACGGCGCGCTCGCGCAGGGCGCCGACGTCGTCGACTTCGGCATGCTCGGCACCGACATGCTCTACTACGCGGTCGCGCGCGACGAGTTCGACGGCGGCGCGCAGATCACGGCCTCGCACAACCCCAAGCAGTACAACGGCATGAAGCTGGTGCGGAGCCAGGCCCTGCCGCTGAGCGGCGATGCAGGCATCAGCGACATCCGGGCGATGATTCTCGCCGACCGGATACCCGACGGCGCCGCCCGCGGGCGGCGGACCGAGGCGCACCTGCTCGGCGACTACGTCGATCACGTCCTGTCGTTCGTCGATTCGTCGGCGATCCGGCCGTTCAACCTGGTCCTCGACGCCGGCAGCGGGATGGGTGGCCTGGTCGCGCCCCCGCTGTTCGACCGACTGCCCTGCCGCACCAGCCGCCTCTGCTTCGAGATCGACGGGACCTTTCCCAACCACCAAGCGAACCCGCTGCTCGAGGAGAACCGGCGCGACCTGGTCGAGCGGGTCGTGGCGGAGGGGGCCGACGCGGGGGTGGCGTGGGACGGCGACGCGGACCGCTGCTTCTTCGTCGACGGGCAGGGCGAGTTCATCGCCGGCGACTTCATCACGGCGCTGCTCGCGGAGGCGTTCCTCCGCAAGGAGGCCGGCGCGGCGATCATCTACGACGTGCGCGCCAGCCACGCCGTGAAGGACGTCGTGGCGGCCGGGGGCGGCGTCGCGCTCATGAACCGCGTCGGCCATTCGTTCTTCAAGAAGCGGATGCGCGAGGAGAACGCGGCGTTCGGCGGCGAGGTGACGGGGCACTACTACTTCCGCGACAACTTCTTCGCCGACAACGGCTTCATTCCCGCGCTGCTGATCCTCGAGCTCATGTCGGCGAAGGGGCGGACGCTCGGCGAACTGCTCGCGCCGCTGCGGGAGCGGTACTTCATCTCAGGCGAGATCAACACGGAGATGGCCGACATGTCCGCGGTGCGCGCCACGATCGATGCACTCGCCGCCCGCTACCGCGACGCGCACGTCTACCACATGGACGGCGTGTCGGTCGAGTACCCGGCCTGGCACTTCAACGTGCGCCCGTCGAACACCGAGCCGCTCCTCCGCCTCAACCTCGAGGGCGACACGCCCGAGCTGATGGCGGAGAAGCGGGACGAGGTGCTGTCGTTCATCCGGGACCCGCGGTAGGAGTCTGCGCCGCAGAACGGCGCGGACTCCTGCAGGCTGGTCGCCAGCGCCATCGGCACGAACCTCACCGCGTGGCGCGCGGGCCGCGCCTGGCGGCCGGGGACTTGCCGCGGACGCCTGTCTGGTACAATGGGCCAGCTCAGCCGGATGCGAGCGGGAGTAACTCAGTGGTAGAGTGTCAGCTTCCCAAGCTGAAGGTCGCGGGTTCGACCCCCGTCTCCCGCTCCATTTCCCACCACCGCTGATCGTAACCGTCAGCTCCCCCGCGGGTACCCGAGCCGCGCGAGCGCCGCGGTGATCTCGTCGAGGATCGTCGGGTCGTCGATGGTGGCCGGCATGGTGTACGGCTGGCCGTCGGCGATCTTCTTCACCGTGCCACGCAGGATCTTGCCGGAGCGCGTCTTCGGTAGGCGCGGCACGAGAGTGGCCGTCTTGAAGGCGGCGACCGGGCCGATCGATTCCCGCACCCGCTGGACCAGCTCCGGGACGATCGCGTCGGCTCCCCGGGTGACGCCCGCCTTCGTCACGACGAAACCGATCGGGATCTCGCCCTTGATGGCGTCGGCGACGCCGACGACCGCGCACTCGGCAACGTCGGGATGAAAGGCGAGCACCTCCTCCATCGCGCCGGTCGACAGCCGATGGCCGGCCACGTTGATGATGTCGTCGACGCGGCTCATGATGTAGAGGTAGCCGTCCTCGTCCCTGTAGCCGGCATCGCCCGTCAGGTAGTACCCCGGGTAGCGCGACAGGTACGAGCCCTCGTAGCCGGCGTCGTTGTTCCACAGCGTCGGCAGGCAGCCGGGCGGCAGCGGCAGCCGCAGCACGACGGCGCCGATGTCGCCGTCGCGCATCTCCCCGCCGTCCTCGCCGAGAATCCGGACGTCGAAGCCCGGCACGGCCCGGGTCGGCGACCCCGGCTTGACCGGCAGCATGCCCAGCCCCACGCAGTTCGCGGCGATGGCCCAGCCGGTCTCGGTCTGCCACCAGTGATCGATCACGGGCACGCCCAGCCGGTCGCGCGCCCAGATCAGCGTGTCGGGATCGCAGCGCTCCCCGGCGAGAAAGAGCGTCCGGAACCCGGACAGATCGTGCTCGGGGATGAACGATCCGTCCGGATCCTCCTTCTTGATCGCCCGGAAGGCCGTCGGGGCGGTGAACAGCACGTTCACCCCGTGCTGCTCCACCACGCGCCAGAATGCGCCCGGGTCGGGTGTTCCGACCGGCTTGCCTTCGTAGAGGATCGTCGTCGCGCCGCGCAGCAGCGGGCCGTAGACGATGTACGAGTGGCCGACCACCCAGCCGATGTCCGACGCGGCCCAGTACACCTCCCCGGCGCCGACGCCGTAGACGTTCTCCATGCTCCAGTGGAGAGCCACGGCATGGCCGCCGTTGTCGCGCACCACGCCCTTCGGAATGCCGGTGGTGCCGGAGGTGTAGAGAATATAGAGCGGATCGGTTGCCGCCACGGGCACGCACCCGGCGGGCTCGGCGCCGGCGCAGGCCTCCTCCCAGTCCAGGTCGCGGCCGGCGACGAGCGATGCCTCGGCCTGCGGCCGCTGCAGGATGATCGTGCGCTCCGGCTTGTGGGACGACAGCGCCAGGGCCTCGTCGAGCAGCGGCTTGTACGGCAGCACCCGATTCACCTCGATGCCGCACGACGCCGACAGCACCAGCTTCGGCCTGGCATCGTCGATCCGGGCAGCCAGCTCCTTGGGCGCGAAGCCGCCGAAGACGACGGAGTGGACCGCGCCGATCCGGGCGCAGGCCAGCATCCCGATCACCGCCTCCGGGACCATCGGCATGTAGACGATCACCCGGTCGCCCGCCGTGACTCCCTGGGCGGCGATCGCGCCCGCGACGCGGGCCACCGTGTCGCGCAGCTCGCTGTACGTGAAGCGGCGGACGGTGCCGGTGACCGGGCTGTCGTAGATCAGGGCGAGCTGTTTGCCGCGGCCGCGGTCAATGTGGCGGTCCAGGCAGTTGTAGCACGTGTTCAGCTCGCCGCCGGCGAACCAGCGGTGGAACGGCGGCCGGGTGTCGTCGCGCACGGTATCCCAGCGGCGGTGCCAGTACAGCGGCTCCGCGGCAGCGGCCCAGAAGGCCTCCGGATCGTCCTGCGCGCGCCGATAGGTCTCATCGTACACGGAAGGCATGACTGCAGATCCTATCGCAGCTGCGCGCGACCCCACGCCCCCGTTCCGCCGCCGGGGCGATCTACAATGGCTGTCATCGTCCATGCGCTCCGTCCGCACGTTCCGCACGGGCACCGCAGCCGCCGTCATCGCCTGGAAGCTCGCAGCGCTGGCGCTGCTGCCGGCCGCGTTCTGCTGCCAAGCGGTGCTCGACGGCGGCGTGCGGCCCTGCTGCGAGGGCAAGGACCACAGCGACTTCTGTCCGCTGAAACGCGCCGTGCCGTCCGGCGCCGCCGATGGCCCGCGGATGCAGACGTGCGAGTCTTTCGACGACGCCCTGATGGGGCTCCTGAGCCTCACCGGCTTCACGCCGGAGTCGTCCGCGCCGCCGCCTGCGCCGGACGCGAGCGGCCGGCCGATGCAGACCGGCAACCCCGCCACCCCGCTCCAGCACGCACCTCCCTCGCCGCCGCCGCGCGCCTGACGCGGCCCTGACCTGATCGTTCCGTTTCCCACTGTCCCAGGTTTTCGTGTGCCACCGGCACCGGCCTCGCGGGCTGCGCGCCCGCGCCGAGTCCGTGCGGCACCGAGCGGAGGTGTTCCCGAATGCGCAGCAATGCCACCCGGGTGCGGCTCGCGGCCGCGCTCGCTCTCGTGCTTGCCGTCCCCGCGCCTGCCGTGCAGGCTCAGGACGGCGCCCCGGTCACCGGCGTGGTGACCGATGTCCAGAATCTGGCCTTGCCAGGGGCGGCGGTCGTGCTCAGAACCGGCGACGGCGGCTTCGTCGCCTCCTCGACGACGGACCGCACCGGTAGGTTCGCGCTGCCGGGCGTCGCCGCCGGCCACTACGTGCTCAGCGCGGCGCTGCTCGGGTTCGAGACCCACACAGAGCCCATTGCCGTGACAACGAGCGGCGCCTCCACCTCCATCACGCTGCAGGTCGGCGCGTTCATGCAGGAAGTCACCGTGTCGGCGCTGATGCCGGAGGTGACTACCGAGCTGACGATTGCCGCCGGCGCCATCGAGCGTCGCGTGGCCCGGGACCTGGCGCAGTCGTTGCGCGACCAGGCCGGCGTGACCGCGCTGCGGCGCGGCGCGATCAATCTCGATCCTTCAGTCCGCGGTCTGTACGCCGAACAGATCGGCATCTTCGTCGACGGGACCAGGACCTTCGCCGCCGGTCCGGCCCGGATGGACTCGGGGCTGAGCCACGTCAGTCCGCACGCGCTGCAGTCGCTGCGCATCGTCCGGGGACCGTACGCCCTGACCTGGGGCGCCGGCACGCTGAGCGCCATCCGGGCCGATACGTTCAAGCCGGCGTTCTCGGGCGGCGACTTCGAGATCGGTGGACGCGCCGGGTACAACTACGGCTCGAACGGCGACGCCAACGACGCGGTGGCGAGCCTGCACGGCAGCTCGGACCGGATCCGGTTCACCTTCCAGCACAACACCCGGATCGGCAGCGACTACCTCGACGGCGACCGCGAGACCGTGCAGGGTGACTACGAGTCGTTCGATACACGCTGGAGCCTGGGCGGCCGACTGAGCGGGCGCACGCTGCTCGAGTACACGGGCGGCTACCAGAAGCAGAACGACATCGACTACCCGGGGCGCATCCTCGACGCCACCCTGTTCGAGACGCAATCCCACGCGCTCGACTTCTCGCACGTGCGGTCCACCGGCCTGGTCAGCGAGATCGCGGGGCAGATCTACGTGAACGACAAGAGCCACGTGATGAACAATGACAACAAGCCGACCGCGCTCCGCAATCCGCAGCGGACGCCGCCGTTCGGGATCGACGTCTACCTGCCGGCCTCCTCCGCGACGCTCGGCGGGCGTTTCCACACGGCGCTCGCGACCGGCGCGGTGCGCTACAAGCTGGGATTCGACGCCTACCGCTTGCGGCAGGACGCAACGCAGACGATCACCGACCGCGACACCGGGCAGGTCCACCACGATCGGCACCCTGTCTGGCCGGACGCCGACCTGACCAACGTCGGCGGCTACGCCCAAGTCGTCTACGACCAGGAGCGCAGCAGCTTCGGCGGGACGATCCGCATCGACCGCGAGCAGGCCCGGGTCGGGGGGGTGACCCGGTTCTTCGCGGACAACGCCCTCCCGGCGTACGCGCTGCACGAGGTGCTTGACGACTTCCATCTCCCGATGCCGACACACGGCGGCCACGGAACGGGTGACCACGGCGGCGATCCGACGATGCCGGTGCCGGCCGACCACTTCGGGCAGAACAACCTGAATCTCAGCGCGGCCGCCAGCGCCAGCCTGCGCGTCACCGACGGCTGGCTGGTGACGCTGGGCGCGGGACGGGCTGTCCGCAGCCCGTCGGTGCTGGAACGGTACGCCGACCGGTTCCCCGCCGTGAAGTTCCAGACGGCGGCCGAGTTCCTCGGCAACCCGCTGCTCGTGCCGGAGAAGAGCATCGAGCTCAATGCCGGGACGACGCTCCACATCGGGCAGGCGACGCTCCAGGGCGACGTGTTCTGGCGCACGATCGACGACTACATCACCGTGGCGCACGACCCCGACCTGACGCGGCGCCTGCCGCTCAGCCCTGCCCAGGTGTTCCGCTACGTGCAGGCCGACGCCGCCCGCTTCGCGGGCTTCGACCTGCGCGCCGAATCGGCGGCCGGCCCGTGGCTCAGCCTGCGCGGCGGCTGGTCGTTCGTGCAGGCCGAGGACCTGCTGTTCGACGAGCCGCTGTTCGGCATCCCGCCGTTCGAGCAGCAGTACGCCCTCGACGTCCACAATCCGTCGAGGACCCGCTGGCTGGAGCTGCTAGTCACCAACACCGCCGCGCAGGATCGGGTGGCGACGACGCGCTTCGAGATGGCGACGGCCGGCTGGACGACCGTCGACGTGTCAATCGGTCTGGAGCTCGCGGCCGGCGTGACACTGCGCGGCGGGGTGCGCAACCTGACGGACGAGTTCTACGTCAATCACCTGAACGCGCTCAATCCGTTCAGCGGGCGGCGGATAGCCGAGATCGGGCGCAGCGGCTATCTCGGACTGGAGTACGCCTTCTAGCCAGGAGTCTGCGCCGTAGAACGGCGCCGACTCCCGGAGGGTTGGTTGGGCGCAGGCGGAGCCGCCAGACGACGATTGGCCGGCTAGCGAGGTCGTCGTCGTGCAGCACAAGCCGAATGCGAATCTGCGACCCAACGAGAAGAGGGTTCGTGGCGTATGCTTAAAGTGTCACTCTTTCGGGCTCTCGATCGACGCGCTCGCCGATCGAGAGCTGATCTGGCGCAACTTCAGCGGGCAACCGGCGCGGCACGTGCCGAGCATCGACCTGACGTCGTCCCGGCGGGACTGAACCACGGAGTCATGATGATCAGATCACTCGTCGCTCGCCGTCCCACCGCAGTCCGCGGCGCGGCGCTCACGGCCGGGACCGCCGGCTGCGGCGGCGCCTCCGCCCCCGTGCCGAACCAGCCGGGGGGCATCCCGCCGCAGGCGATGGCCGATGCGTTGCACACCGTCATCGAGTCCGACCGCACGGTCCATGCGCGCCACGTCGTCGACCGCCTGCAGGACGCGGAGGCGGTCATCACGGCCAGCGAGCACTGGCTGGACGACAGGGCGCTGCCGCTGCCGCCGCAGATGGTGGAGTACTTCGCCGCGGTGTATCCGGACGTGGCCGTCGCGCCTCCGTGCGTCAACTGCCACAGCGCCCACACGGATACCCCGCGCGACCACTTCCAGGTCGGCGACGTCATGGGCGGCGTCGTCATCCGCAATCCGTTGCGGTGACGCGGAGATCAGCGCCCCGCCGGGACGACGATCCGCGAGCGCCCATCCGGGGCGCGGCTCGCGAGCCCTCCGGGCCGGCCGGGCGCCCGCCGCGGCAGATCGCGCCCCAGCGCATGCGCAGGCCGATCGGCGCGACGATGCAGGCCGCGGCGCGATCGTCCGGCGGAGTTGCGCCGCTGTCGCAGCGGCGAGTAGACTTCAGGTTTCCGGACGGGCTCGACGACTTCCACGACACACCAATGGCGATCCCCGTGAGCAGCGACGAGACGCTGGTCGGCGACCTGCTGGCCGCGGACCCCTCGCTCCGGCTCCAGTTGGATGTGCCGGGCGGCATCACGGCCATCGGCCGCGACGTCACGGTCAAGGGCGAGCTGAGCGCCACCGCGCACCTCGTCATCGAGGGCCGCGTCGAGGGCAGGATCGCGGTGCCGGATCACAGCGTGGCGGTGGGTGAGCACGGCCGGCTGGAGTCGGACATCTTCGCGCGGAGCATCACGGTCCGCGGGAAGGTCAAGGGCAACCTGACGGCGAGCGAGTGCCTCAAGATTCTGCCGCACGGGCGCGTGGCCGGGCACCTCGCCGCGCGGCGCTTGGCCATCGACGAGGGCGCCGTGTTCAACGGCAGCGTCGACACCCACCTGACGGACGCCGCCATCGCCGTCAAGCGTCACCGCCTCAAGAGCGGCGGCTAGCAACCCGTGGCAAGAGGCGCCGCCGCATCACCACGGACTGCCAGTTGCCTGCTTCCGCTGCCCTCCAGGCGTTCGCGGACCGCTTGAACCTCGACGGCCGGCTCGAGCCCTTCCGGGACCGACGCTGGCACCCGGCGGCCGCGCACTGGCGCGTGCTGCACCTGGAGGACGTTTCGGGCATCCCGTTTCTCACCTCCATTGCCGGCGTCGAGGAATACGAGCACCGGGCGCGGGTGCGGGCCCGCGCGGGAGATCTGTATGCGACCGAGACGCCCCCCGATCCCGACTACGAAGCGTACTGCCGGCAGCGCCTGCGGCTCGGCGCCGTTCACTGGCTCGGCACCGACTGCAGGCAGGCGCCCCTCGAGCTGGCTCGCGGCTGCAGTGCCGGCGCTGCGTTCGACCGGCTCGCCGCCTTCGCCCGCGAAGCGGGCGGCCTGACCATTCACCCGTACCTGGCGACCGACGAAGTGTGGACGCTTGCCGGCCGCGTGGCGGCCGCCGCCGCCGTGCCCGTCGCGGTGCTGGGGCCACCGCCGCCCGTGACCTGGATAGCGAACGACAAGGCGCTCTTCGCCGAACTGGTCGAGCTCGTGCTCGGCCCGGGCTGGATTCCCGAGACCCGCGCGGCAACGACCGTGCGGGGCTGCGTGGATCTGCTGCACGAGCTCGCCCCGCGCTGCACGCGGGTCGGCCTGAAGCGGACGCGGTGCGCGTCGGGGACCGGCAATCTCGTGCTCGACGCAGCGCAAGTCCGGGCGCAGGCGCCGGCGGCGACCGCGGCGGTCGTGCGCGGGTTCCTCGCCCGCACGGAGTGGCGAACGCCCGAGCCGGTGCTGGTCGTCGCGTGGGAAACGGCCGCGTCGTCGCCCTCGACGCAGTGGTGGGTTCCGGCGGCGGCCGGCGGCGAGCCGCGCCTGGACGGGATCTACGAGCAGATCCTGGCGGGCGCCGGACAGCTGTTCGTGGGCAGCCGGCCCTCCGCGCTGCCCGACCTGGTCAACCGGGCGCTGGCCGACGCCAGCCGGCGGGTCGCCGGGGCGCTGCAGGCGCTCGGCTACGTCGGACGCTGCTCGTTCGACCACCTCGTGCTCGGCGACCCGGAGGCGGAGTTCACCGTCCGCTTCACGGAGTGCAACGGGCGCTGGGGCGGCACCAGCACGCCGATGCACCTCGTCGACCGGGTCGTGTCCGGTCCCCGCCCGCGCTACCGCGGGCAGGACTTCGTGCACGAGCGGCTGCAGGGGCTCGGCTTCGGGGAGGTGATCGAGCGGGTCGGCCGCCACGCCTTCGACGCCGACGCCCAGACCGGCCGCTACATCTTCTACAATATCGGGCCGCTGGCCGAGCACGGCAAGCTCGACGTCATCGCGCTGGGCGAGACGCAGGCCGAGGCCGAAGAGGCCCTGCTGGCCGATCTTCCCAGTCTGCTGGGCCTGTAGGAGTCTGCGCCGTCGAACGGCGCCGAATCCTGGAGGGTCGGTTGGGCGGCGATCGGAGAGAATGAACGCGTGACGATTCCAGCGCTTCCCGACGAGACCTTTCGGCGCATGGTGGATCTGCGCCGCCATTTCCACCGCTACCCGGAGCTCTCGTTCGAGGAGGTCGAGACGGCGCGCACCGTCATGGCCGAGCTGGACCGGCTCGAGATTCCCTACGAGTACAGCGGGGCGGGCGGCGGCGTGGTCGGCCGCCTGGCCGGGACCGACCGGCAGGGCCCGACCGTCGCGCTGCGCGCCGAGATGGATGCCCTGCCCTGTGCCGAGCGGACAGGGCTGGCGTTCGCCTCCGAGGCCCCGGACCGGATGCACGCCTGCGGTCACGACGCCCACATGGCCATGGTGCTGGGCGCCGCGGCGATGCTGCGGTCGTCCCCGGCGGCTGCCACCGCCCTTTTCGTGTTCCAGCCGGCGGAGGAGGGCGGCAACGGTTCCCTGGTCATGATGCGCTCGGGCCTGCTCGCCGGCGCGGAGGCCATCTTCGCCGGCCACGTCACGCACCACCACGAGCTGGGCGAGATCATGGTCTCGCGCGGCACGATTACCGCGCGCGCCGACCGTTTCACGATACGCGTCCGCGGCCGGGGCGGGCACGGTGCGCGGCCCCACGAGGCGATCGACGCGGTCGTCATCACGGGCATCCTGATCACCACGGTCCAAACCCTGGTGTCCCGCACGATCAACCCGGCGTTCCCGTCGGTCGTCACCATCGGCTCGGTGCGCGCCGGAAGCGCCCCGAACATCATCGCCGAGGACGCCGTGCTCGAAGGCACCATCCGCACGACGCGCGCCGAGGCGCGCCAGCAGATCGTCGATGGCCTGCACCGCATCGCGAACGCGCTGGCAAGCCTGCACAACGCCGAGATCGCTGTGACGATGGGCGAATGGTCGCCGCCGGTCGTCAACTCCGACCCCGAGACCGCCCTCGCGCGCCGCGCGGCGCAGCAGGTCGTCGGCTCCGGTGCGGTCGTCGAGCAGGAGTATCCGAGCATGGGCGCCGAGGACTTCTCGTACTACCTGCACGAGATCCCCGGCTGCTACGTCCGCATCGGCACGCGCGGCTCCGACGGCGAGTACATCCCCCTCCACAGCCCGCGCTTCGACATCGACGAGCAGGCGCTGAAGGTCGGCGCCTGCTTCTACGACCGCGTCGTGCGTGAGGCCGCGACGAGCCTGGCCGTCCGTGGTGAGACCCCGCGTGGCACCGAGAGCGGCGAGGCGCCCGGCTGACAACGCGCGCCGAGTAGCATATTGGGCATGTTCGACCCCACTGAGAAATGGTCCAGCGCAGCCTTTGCCGGGGATGCATCGCCGCTTGAATGCAGCGGGGCCTTGCGCCACGGGCTGTCCACGGCCAGGCGGCGGCGGGATCGCCGCGGAGACGGCGTGAGGGCGAAGCGGCCGGCCGCGGCGCAGGGCGCGGCGGCCGGCCTGACCCTGCTCCTCGCGGTCTGGGGCTGCGCGCCGGACACGCTCGACTGGAGCACCGTCGAGCGGATGATCGCGCAGGAGTTCCCGGAGGTTCCCGGCCTGACGACGCGGGAGCTGGCCGAGCGGCTGGCCTCCGACGCGGCCGGCGTCGTCCTGCTCGATGCCCGCACCGCCGGGGAGTTCGCGGTGAGCCATCTCCCGGGCGCCCACCACGTCGGCTCGGACGCCGCAGCCGCGAGCCGTCTCGCCGCGTCGGCGCCCGGCGTCACCGTCGTCGCCTATTGCTCGGTCGGCTACCGCTCCGCGGCGCTGGTCGAGCGCCTGCGCGGCATGGGACACGCGAACGCGGTCAACCTGGAGGGGTCCATCTTCCGCTGGGCCGCGCAGGGACGGCCCGTGCACCGGGGTGCCGACCGCGTGGCGCAGGTCCATCCGTACGACGACGCCTGGGGGGCGCTGCTGCCCAGGCCGCTGTGGGCGTTCGCGCCGGACGCCCCGGCGCCCTGATCCTGGCGTCCCACTTGCTGGCGGCGCGGCAACTCTGTGACAATGAGCCGCGATTTGGACGCCGCAGCCGACTTCTTGCGAGGGATTCCGATGAGATGCAGGCCTTACATCATCATTACGCTCGCCTGCCTGGCAGGGCTGGGCGCGGCGGCCGCGCCCGCCGCCGCCCAGCAGGGCGCCACCGGCGGCGAGTGGCACAGCTACGCCGCGGACGCGGGCAGCACGAAGTACTCGCCGCTCGAGCAGATCGACCGCGACAACTTCGGCGACCTCGAGGTGGCCTGGCGCTGGCAGTCGGCCGACGCCTATGTCGGCACGACGACGGACGGCGGCGGGCAATGGTGGTCCAGCCTGCCGAACATCGTCGAGTACCTCGAGGCGCAGAACCCGAACCTGTACCGCCGACGGAACTCGCCGCGCATCTCGTCCATGCAGGCGACGCCGCTGATGGTCGACGGCGTCCTCTACCTCAACACCGCGCTGTCGCAGGGGGTCGCGGTCGAGGCGCGCACGGGCGAGACGCTCTGGGTCCACAACCCGAAGAGCTACGAGGAAGGCACCACGACCATGACTGTCACCTGGCGGCAGCGGGGCGTGGCCTACTGGACCGACGGCACGGACCAGCGCATCTTCTGGGGCACTGGCAACGGCTATCTCATCTGTGCGGAGGCGAAGACCGGCCTGCCCTGCGCCGGCTTCGGTGACGGCGGCCGGGTCGACCTCACGGTCGGCCTGCCGCGCGCGGAGCGGGACGAGCGCGACTATCTCAACGCCATGCTCTACTCCGTCCAGTCGCCGCCGGTGGTGGTGCGCGACGTCGTCATCCACGGCTCGTCGATCGCCGACCGCCGGATCATGAGGGAGGCCGTCCCGGGCTGGGTCCGCGCCTGGGACGTGCGCACCGGGGAGCACAAGTGGGACTTCCACACGGTGCCCCAGGAGGGCGAGGAAGGGGTCGAGACCTGGCTGAACGACTCGTGGCGCTACTCCGGCAACGCCAACGTCTGGTCGATGCTGAGCGGCGACGACGAGCTCGGGTACGTCTACCTGCCGACCGGGACGCCCACGAACGACTACTACGGCGGCCACCGGCCCGGAGACAACCTGTTCGCCGAGAGCATCATCTGCGTAGATGTCGAGACCGGGCGCAAGGTGTGGCACTTCCAGGCCGTGCACCACGGACTCTGGGACTACGACTTCCCCGCCGCCCCGAACCTACTGGACGTGGTGGTCGACGGGCGCCCGATCAAGGCGCTCGCGCAGGTCAGCAAGCAGGGCTTCCTCTACGCGTTCGAGCGGGTCACCGGCGAGCCGATCTGGCCGATCGAGGAGCGTCCCGTCCCGACCGAAACCAACATCCCCGGCGAGGTGCCGTCATCCACGCAGCCGTTCCCGACCAGGCCGGCGCCGTTCGAGTACCAGGGCGTGACGATCGACGACCTGGTCGACTTCACGCCCGAGATTCGCGCCTTGGCGATCGAGGCGGTGGAAGGGTTCCGGCTCGGGCCGCTCTTCACCCCGCCCGACCGCGCGGTGGCGGGCGTGACTCGCGGCACGCTCTTCAGGCCGCCAGGCTCCGGCGCGGCCAGTTGGTCGGGGGCCGCGGTCGACCCCGAGACCGGGCTCCTCTACGTGCCGTCCACGAACCACTCGACGGTGGTCCGGTTCTACAGTCCGGAAGGCCAGGGCGGCAACCTGCGGTTCACGCACGGGGCGCCGGAAGGCGTCGTGCTGGCGGGCAACGGCGGGCGCGACCTGCCCCAGATGCCGCAGGGCCTGCCGCTGTTCAAGCCGCCGTACACGCGCATGACCGCCATCGACATGAACACGGGCGATCACGCGTGGATGATCCCTCTCGGGAACGGCGACCGGATCCGGAACCATCCCATGCTGCGCGACCTGGACCTGCCGCCGCTGGGGGGCGACTGGGGACGGAGCGGGCCGCTGCTGACCCGGACGCTGCTGGTGACCGCCCTGTCGACCGGCGGGAGCGGGGGCGGGCCGCGCCTGGTGGCCTACGACAAGACCACGGGCGAGGAGCTGGCGTCCGTCGACCTGCCCAGCGGAGCGTTGGGCGCGCCGATGACGTACATGCTGGACGACAAGCAGTTCATCGCCCTGACCATCGGCGGCGGCCCCCCGGAGCTGATCGCGCTCGCGCTCCCGTAGGAATCCGCGCCGTCGAGAACGGCGCGGATTCCTGGAGGGACGGTTGGCGGCGGCGGGCTACTCGGAGCCCGCCGCTTCCGCCTCTTCCGCCCGCGCGCCGGCGAGGATGCCCGGCATCGCGTAGTTCCCCTCGTGGCAGGCGTACTCGAACAGCGGGTCCTCGGTCTGCCTGAGGTGAATCACGACCGTCCACGGCTGGGTCCAGGTGGTCGGATCGTCCAGCGTCACCTCTTGCTCGATGGTATCCGGAGCGATCCGCGTGAACCGCTCGACCATCCGCAGATTCTCACTGGCCTCCTGGTAGCGGGCCTGCGGCGAGAAGTTGGTCGTCTCGACGACCAGCGTCTCGCCCTCCCACCGGCCGCGGGCGTTGCCGTTCCACAGGCGGATGCCGTCGTCGACGTGCGGGCGGCCGTCCAGCGGGATGACGCGCGCCTCGTGCCCCATCTCCTGCAGGATCGTGACGTGATCGGCCGTCTGCAGGATGTGGAAGTAGCTGTTGTAGCCGGCGCCCAGGCGCGGCGCACCGAAGTGCAGGCAGCGGTCGCCCAGGGTCCGGTCCTCGGGCCCGTCGGAGGGATGATCGCGCAGGTACGCCCGCCGCTCCGCGGCCCGCTCCTGCGCCGCCGGGGTCAGGGGCGGGAAGCGGCCGTTCGGCGGATCGACGATGAGCGACGTGCGGCTGTCGAACTCGCGCTCGACCAGCCAGAACGCGTTGTAGTTGCCCGTAACGACGTCGAAGTCCTGATACTTCGAGTTGCCGAGCGCCTGCTGGAACAGGCGGTCGCCCAGCAGGTCGCCGGCCTGCTCGTTGTCGCGAAACTCGGCCACCTGCGCCTGCAACTGCGCCAGCTCCTCCTCGGTCAGCTCCGCACGGTCCCCCAGGACCTCGGGACGCTGCATCGGGGTCGCGCTGTTGTTCGTCCAGATCCCCTGCAGATCTGGATGGCCGAACGGCGTCCGCGGCGCCATCCAGGGCGCGTCGCCCGCCTGCGCGCCCGCCTGCGCCGGCGTCATGGCGACGACGGCGACAACTGCCAAGAACCCCGCGAGATATCGGCTGTCCATCTGAACCTCCCTGCGTTACGAAGAATCCGCCGCCGACGGCTGGCCAGCCGGGTCGCGCGGCGCGGCCAGCCCCTAGTATCGTCCAGATGCGAGCCGGAGACAACGCGCGCCGGGCAGCCCGCTTCCGCCGTGCCGCCCCGACCCTCTCGTGCCCGCGTCGCACACCTTCCGTTCCGAGGTCCGGCGTCGGGGGATAATTGGCCCGTGTCAGCGCCGGTGCGGATCGTCCATCTGGGGTGCGGCTTCATCACGGGGGTGCACAGCCGCGGCCTGCGCCGCTGCCGTCGCGACATCCTGTCCGGCTACGCCAGTCGCGACCGGGACCGGGCCGAGGCGTACCGCCGGCGGTACGCCGGGTTTCGCAGCTACGACCGCTACGACGCGGCCCTCGCCGACCCGGACGTCGAAGCGGTCGTCATCGCGGTCCCGCCGCGCTGGCACCTCGACCTCACGCTGCGGGCGCTCGACGCCGGCAAGCACGTGCTGGTCGAGAAGCCCGCGTATCTCACCCTGGACGACTACCGGCGGGTGTGCGCGGCGCGGGACCGCGCCGGGCGCGTCGTGCTGGTCGGCGAGAACGACCACTACAAGCCGCTGGCCGTGTGCTTGCGGCGCCTGCTGCGGGAGGAGGCCATCGGCGAGATGGTGTTCGCCCAGTTCAACACGCTGGCGCGCCGGCTCAAGGCCGCCGGCGACTGGCGCAACGACGAGCACCTGGCCGGCGGCGACGCGTTCTTCGAGGAGGGGATCCACTGGCTGCACCTGGCCAACAGCCTCGGACCGGCGATCACGTCGGCTCGCGGCTACCGGCCGCGGCCGTCCCGCCGCGGTCCGGACACGCGCGCCAAGAGCATGCTGGCCGCCTTCGCCTACGACAACGGCGCGGTCGGCACGCTGTACTACTCGCGCGAGGTGCCCTCGCTGCTGCGCGGGGTCCGTCTCTCGAAGCTGTTCGGCCGCCGTGGCATCATCACCTTCGAGTCGAACGGCGCCTTCGTGCTGGTGCGCGGCCGCGGCCGCCCGCGCCTGCTCTGGCCCGGGGTGCGCGACATCCGCGGCTACCGCGCAATGTACCGCGACTTCGCGGCGGCGATCCGTACCGGGCGGGCGCCGGCGATGAGCCTGGAGGCGGCCATGGCGGACCAGCGTCTCATGGAACAGATCTACGCGCCCCCCGCACCGTAGGACCGTGCCTGGCGACTACACCTGCGACGTCATCATCATCGGCTCCGGCGCCGGCGGCGGCACGCTCGCGCAGGCGCTGGCTCCGACCGCGGCGCACATCCTGATTGTCGAACGGGGCGGTTTCGTGCCCCGCGAGCCGCAGAACTGGGATCCTGCCGCCGTGTGGAAGGAGCTGCGCTACCGCACCACGGAGCGCTGGCTCGATGCCACCGGCCGGGAGTTTCGCCCGTACATGCACTACTGCGTCGGCGGCAACACGAAGTTCTGGGGCAGCGTGCTGTACCGGCTGCGGAAGGCCGATTTCGAGGCGACCGAGCACGTCGACGGGGTCTCGCCCCCCTGGCCGATCGACTACGAGACCCTCGCGCCGTACTACGACCGCGCGGAGCGGCTGTACGAGGTGCACGGCGAGCGGGGCCTCGATCCGACCGAGCCGCCGCGCGGCCCCTTCCCCCACCCGCCGATCTCGCACGCCGACGACATCGCCGAGGTGGTCGAGCGTCTCCGGCAGCAGGGTCTCCATCCGTCGCCCCTGCCCCTGGGCCTGCGGAACCCGGGCGCGCCGGACGGCTGCATCCTGTGCAGCACGTGCAACTCGTTCCCGTGCCAGCGGCACGCCAAGAGCGAGGCCGAGAGCTGCTGCGTCCGCCCGCTGCTCGCGCGCGACAACGTGACGCTGTGGACCAACGCGCGGGCGCGCCGGCTGCTGACGGACCCGGCCGGGCGGCGGGTGGCGGCTGTCGAGATCGAGCGCGGCGGGGAGATCGTCCGGGCGCGGGCGCCGCTGGTGGTGGTCGCGTGCGGCGCGGTCAACTCGGCCGCGCTGCTGCTCCGCTCGGCCAACGACAGGCATCCCCACGGGCTGGCCAACTCGTCCGGGCTGGTCGGCGCGCGCTACATGGCGCATCTCGCCACCATGATGCAGGGGTTCAACCCGCTGCGGCGGAACCGGGCGGTGTTCCAGAAGACGGTCGCGATCAACGACTACTACCTGCGCGGCCCCGACACCGACTACCCGCTCGGGCAGATCCAGTCGCAGGGCCGCACTCACGGCGTCATGGCGCAGACCGTCGTGCCCTGGATACCGCTGTGGGCGTACGACGCCTGGGTCGCCAGGGGCGTCGACTGGCTTGCGCTGACCGAGGACCTGCCGCGGCGGGACAACCGCGTCACCGTCGAGCCCGACGGCCGCATCCGCCTGCGCTACCGGCCCAACAACCGCGGGGCCCACGCCCGGCTGGTCGCCGAGATGCGGCGCATCCTGCGGCGGCTGGGCTTCTGGGTGGTGATGAGCCACTCGCACGAGCAGCAGAACACGACCCACCAGTGCGGCACGCTCTGCTTCGGCACCGACCCGCGCGAGTCGGTCCTCGATCCCTATTGCCGGTCGCACGACGTCGAGAACCTGTTCGTCGTGGACGCGTCCTTCTTCCCGTCGTCGGCCGCCGTCAACCCCGGCCTGACCATCGCGGCGCAGGCGCTGCGGGTCGCGGACCACATTGTCGAAACCGATTTGAGGAGAGCCCCGTGAAGGTCCGATCCTTCAGCCACACCGGCATCACCGTGTCCGACTTCAACGCGGCCGTGAAGTTCTACTGGGACGCCTTCGGCTGCCCCCTGGTGGGCGTCTCGGATGCGCCCGTCGAGCGGGTGCGCGGTTTCTTCGGCGTCGACGCCGAAGCGCCGTCGTGCAAGATCGGCTGGATCCGCGTCCCGGGCGGCGCGGTCATCGAGATATTCGGGTTCGAGCCGCGCCAGCCGCCGCTAGACATCCCGTGGAACCGCGTCGGCCTGACCCACATCTGCTTCAACGTGCGGAACACGCAGCGGTGGTACGACTACCTCGTCGGCAAGGGCGTGGAATGCGTCTGCCCACCCGAACGCTCGCCCCGCGGCCACACGCTGTTCTTCGTCCGGGACCCCGACGGCAATCTGATCGAGCTGACCGACCTCGGCTACATGCACCACGTGCTGGCCTGGTTCGGCCCGCTGGGCGGCTTCCTGTTCCGGCACGGAATGTACAGGCGCTACTACGAGTAGCAGTCGGTCCCGCGCGGCGACCGACCGCATCGGGCCGTGCGGCGCGGACTCCTACCGTTCGACGTTCTTGAAGACCACGCCGTCCTTCATCACGAAGCGAACGTCGCGAACCGCCTCGATGTCGTCGAGCGGATTGCCGGCGATGGCGACGAGATCGGCCTGGTAGCCCGCGCGGACCGTGCCGATCTGATCGGCGAGCCCAAGCGACTCGGCGGCCCGGGAGGTCGCGGAGACGATCGCGTCCAGCGGGTCCTGCCCGCCGTCGCGGACCCGGTAGATGAGCTCCTCGGCATTGCGCCCGTGCGCGCCGGCCACCGCGTCGGTCCCGTAGACCACGCGGACGCCGCCGTGGGCCAGCGTGCGGCGGAAGGTGTCGTACCCGACGACCCGCGCCTCCTCCATCAGCGCGAAGCCTTCCTCCGTGTAGTTGCCCAGGCCAATGAACCGCGGCTTGTGCTCGAAGTAGTTGGCCCACAGCGATCCGACGTGGGGATCCAGGTACGTCCCCCGTTCGGCCATCAGCTCGATGGCGGCATCGCTGTAGCGGTTGCCGTGCTCGATGCCGCCGCACCCCGCCTCGACTGTGGCCGTCACGCCGTCGGTCCCGTAGGCGTGGACCACCGTGCGCAGGCCCAGCGCCGCCGCCTCGCCGCAGACGGCCCGCAACTGCTCGCCGCTCATTACGAGTCCGCCGCCCTCCCGGATGCTGGCGGAGGCGAAGACCTTGACCACGTCGGCCCCGTCGACCGCCAGCGCGCGCACGAAGGCCCTGATGTCGTCGGGCGCGCCCGTAGCGGCGGTGACTGAGCCCAGCGAGGTCAGCACCCGGGGACCCGGCAGCGTGCCGCGGGCGATGGCGTCGCGCAGGTCGCGGTCCAGCGGGCTGCCCAGGCTCTGCACCGTGGTGAAGCCCGCCAGCAGCGTGGCGTAGGCGTTCTCCGCGGCATGCAGGACGGTCCGCGCGGGCGTTTCGTCCGGGTCGTCGTGGGTACGTCCATCGGCGTCGAAGTGCGCGGTCAGGTGCACGTGCGTGTCGATCAGGCCCGGCAGCACCGTCAGCTCCGACAGATCGTAGGTGGCGCGGACGGTGCCCCCGCCGGCGCTCACGTCCCTGATCCGCGACCCCTGCACGGTGATCGTGGCGCCGGCGTGCACGCCGCCCGCGCCATCGATGAGCCGGCCGGCGCGGATGGTGACGGGAGCCTCCTGGCCGCTGGCGGCCGGAGCTGCAAACAGCAGACCGAGGGCAAGCAACGGGAAGCGAATGGTCATTGCAATCCTCCGTCCGGCGCACCGCCGCGGCCTGCCAGCGGCAGGCGGTCCGGAGCGGGCGCGTCGAGCCGGTGGTTTCCAGGCCCGCCCGAATGTATAACAGATGGAGCACGGCCAGGCCCGCGCCGAGGCGGTGCTGCCGCGGCGGCCGAGGCGCCGCCGCACGGAGGTGAAGCGATGATCACGCGCACGCAGACGACAGAGAACGCCGATCGAGGCACCGTCACCCGCCGCCGCATGATGCAGGGAGTCGGCGCGGTCCTCGGCTCCGCGGCGGTCCTGCGGGAGCTGCCGGCGGTGGCGGTGGCGGCCCCGCCCGCGGCCGCCGCGCAGGCCGCGGCGGCCGGCCCGTACGACCCGGACTGGCTGCCCACCGGCGTCCGGTCGCGCTTCGTCCACGGCGTCAACGGGCTGACGATGCACGTGCTCGAGGCCGGCTTCGAGAGCGCCGGACGCCCGGCCCTGCTCCTGCTGCACGGCTTCCCGGAGCTCGGCTACAGCTGGCGGCACGTGCTGGCGCCGCTGGCCGCGGCCGGCTATCACGTCATCGCGCCGGATCAGCGCGGCTACGGCCGCACCACCGGCTGGAGCGCGGACTACGACGGCGACCTGCGGCCCTTCAGCCGGATGAACGCCGTGCGCGACGCGCTCGCGCTGGTATCCGCGTTCGGCTACCGGACCGTCGACGCCGTCATCGGCCACGACTTCGGATCGCCGATCGCCGCCTGGTGCGCCGTCTCGCGGCCGGACGTGTTCCGGGCGGTGGCGCTGATGAGCGCCCCGTTCGGCGGCACGCCGTCGTTCCCGTTCGACACGGCGGACGACGGCCCGCGGGACGCGCGGGCGGCCGAGCCGGACATCTACGCGGAGCTGGCGCGCCTGCCCCGCCCGCGCAAGCACTACCAGCGCTACTACTGGACGCGTGAAGCGAACCCCAACATGTGGCGCGCCCGGCAGGGCGTCCACGCGTTCCTCCGCGCCTACTACCACCACAAGAGCGCCGACTGGGCCGCGAACCGCCCGCACCGGCTGGCGGCGTGGACGGCGGCCGAGGTCGCGCAG
Source organism: Vicinamibacterales bacterium (assembly GCA_965217045.1). Taxonomy (GTDB): domain Bacteria; phylum Acidobacteriota; class Vicinamibacteria; order Vicinamibacterales; family UBA8438; genus JAAXGX01. The sequence goes on from OZ244229.1 coordinate 1,315,182, forward strand.
ATGCCGACTTACTACATCATGGACCTCGACATGGGGATGGCGGAGACGGTCGCCCGCGAGATGCCGACCGCCGCCGAGATCGCGGCCAACCGGTGGCTGCCGGATGACGAGCTGAGTGTCTACAGCGCGGAGTACGAGCGCAACGGCTTCCAGGGCGGCCTGCAGTGGTACCGCTCCGGCGTGATCACGGACGAACCGCTGACCTTCGCGGGCCGGACCATCGACATCCCCTCGATCTTCATCGCCGGCGCGAGCGACTGGGGCGTCTATCAGCGGCCGGGAGCGCTCGAGCGGATGCAGGAGAGCGCCTGCACCGACCTGCGCGGCGTGCACCTCATCGACGGCGCCGGCCACTGGGTGCAGCAGGAGCAACCCGAGGAGACCGTCCGGCTGTTGCTGGAGTTCCTGGGCGAGGCATAGCGGCCCGCCGCGGCTATAATCGGTCCACTTTTCCCGTTCAGTCGCCAAGGAGGGTCAGATGCCTCTCGCAACCGGCGCGCGCGTCGTCGCTCTCACTCTCGTCGTGGCGGCGGCCGCGTGGCTCGCGCCCGTGCCGGCTGCCGGCCAGGGCCCGGGCGGCACGGGCGAGCCGTACACGGCGCCCCGCACCGCGTGGGGCGACCCGGACCTGCAGGGGATCTGGTCGAACACCACCTCGACACCACTGGAGCGGCCAGCCGAGTTCGGCGAGCGGAAGTTCCTGACCGACGAGGAGTTCGCGGCGGCCCAGGCGGAGGCCGTCGAGCGGGTCCGGGCTGCGGAAGTGTCGTCGAACGAAGGCTCGACGGCCGGACCGGACCACTGGTACGAGCACCTGGGCAAGGTGTCCAACCGCACGTCGCAGGTGGTCGATCCCCCGGACGGGCAGGTGCCGGCCCTGACCCCCGAGGCGCGCGAGCGGCACATCATCGGGACCGTGAACCGCGAGCGGCTCGCGATGTCGTTCGAGACCTGGGAGGACCTGAGCGCCTGGGACCGCTGCATCACGCGCGGCGTGCCCGGCTCCATGTTTCCGACCTTCTACAACAACAACTACCAGATCCTGCAGATCCCGGGCTATGTGGTGATCCTCTACGAGATGATCCACGATGCCCGGATCATTCCGGTCGACGGCCGGCCGCCGCTCGACGGCAGCCTCCGCCAGTGGATGGGCGACTCGCGGGGCCGCTGGGAAGGCGACACGCTGGTCGTCGACGTGGGCAACTTCAGCGGCCGGACTCCCCTGCATCCCGTGCGCGGCGAGGCGTCGCAGGTGGCCCACAGCGCCGACCTGCGGGTCGTCGAGCGCTTCACGCGGGTCGACCGCTACACCATCGAGTACGAGGTCACGATCGACGATCCGCAGACGTTCGTCCGCGACTGGACCGTGGCGCTTCCGATGACCCGCGCGGGCGCCCCGGACTACATCCTCGAGTACGCCTGCCAGGAGGGCCAGCAGGCGGTGCAAAACATCCTCAGCGGCGCGCGCGCCCAGGAGCGGCGGGCCGCGGCGGCCGCCGCCGGACGCTGAGCGGCGGTCACGGGCCCGGTCGATCGGAAGGAGGCTGGAGATGAGGTGTCGACACGGCTGCATGCTGCTCGCCGGCGCGGCGTTGTTCTGCCTGGCGGCGGCGCCCGCCGTCGCCCAGGAAGAGGCCGGCCGGACCGCTGCGCGGACGCCGGACGGGCGGCCCGACCTGCAGGGACGCTGGACCATGGCGACCTTCACTTCCCTCGAACGGCCCGAGCGGTTCGCGGGCCGCGAGTTCCTGACCGAGGAGGAAGCGGCGGAGCTGCGGGCCCTCTTCACCGCGGACGGCGTCAACCCGACGGCGCGGGCCGCCTTCGCGGAGCCGGATCCGGAACTGCGACGCCAGAGGACCATCCAGTCGCAGGAGAACATCCACTACGACAACGCGATCTGGCTGACGGAGGAGCGGCGGAAGAGCCTGTCGACGCTGCGCACGTCGCTGATCGTCGACCCGCCGGACGGGCGGATTCCGGTCCTGACGCCGACCGCGCGGCAGCGCGAGGAGCGCCGCCTCGTCACGCGCGAGCACCTGGGGCGCAGCCGGCCCAACCCGGTCTTCGACAGCCATCAGACCCGGAGCCTGCAGGAGCGCTGCCTCGTGTGGCAGCACGAGGGCCCGCCGATGCTGCCGCCCTCCTACAACGACGTCCTGCAGATCTTCCAGACGCCGGACCACGTCGTGATCTTGCAGGAGATGAGCAACAACCCGCCGCGCATCGTGCCGCTCGACGGACGCCCGCCGCTGCCGGCTAGCATCCGCCAGTGGCCGGGCGACGGACGCGGGCGCTGGGAGGGCGACACGCTGGTGGTGGAGACGGCGAACTTCACCCGCAAGACGCATTTTCGCGGGGCCAGCGAGGCCCTGCGCGTCGTCGAGCGTTTCACGCCGGTGGGCCCCGACGAGATCCGCTACGAGTTCACCGTCGACGATCCAACGTCGTGGACGCACCCCTGGAGCGCGGAGATACCCATGGCGCGGACCGACGAGCTGATGTTCGAATACGCCTGCCACGAAGGGAACCACGACATCGCGAACATCCTCTCCATGTCCCGGAATCTCGACCGACAGGCAGCCGAGCAGGCGGCCGGCGGCTCGAAGTAGGAGGCGACCATGCCGAATCGATACATGGCGTTCGCAAGCTCGCTGTCCGGCCTCGCGGCCCTGGTCTTCGCCGCGGGTCTGAGCGCCCAGCAGAACGAGACGATCACCCGCGAGGTGCGGCCGTTCGTGCCGGTCACGGACGCGACGCTGCTGAACCCCGACCCCGGGGACTGGCTGATGACGCACCGGACGTACGACCTGCAGGGCTACAGCCCGCTGTCGGAGATCAACCGCGACAACGTGCACCAGCTCCAGCTGGCCTGGATGCGGGCCATGGACGACGGGTCGCAGCAGGTCCAGCCGCTCGTGTACGACGGCGTGATGTACATCGCCAACAACGGCGACCATCTCCAGGCGCTGGACGCGACGACGGGCGACCTGCTCTGGGACTACCGGCGCGAGGCGCCCGCGGACCTGCGGCAGTACGCGACGCTGGGCGACCGCACGCGGAACCTGGCCATCTACGGCAACCACATCTACCACCTGACGGCCGACGCGCACCTCGTGGCCATCGACGCGCGCACCGGCGAAGTGGCCTGGGAGAACGAGCTGGCCGACTACCGGGAGGGGATCACGCACTCCTCCGGCGCGATGATCATCGACGGCAAGGTCCTCACCGGCCGGACCTGCAGCCCGAGCAGCCTGTCCGCACGCTGCTTCATCTCGGCCCACGACGCGGACGACGGCAGCGAGCTGTGGCGCGTGTACACCGCGGCCGGCGCGGACGATCCGGGCGGGCAAACATGGGGCAACCTGCCGACCGCCAGACGCGTGCACGTCTCACCGTGGGGCACCCCCGGCAGCTATGATCCGGAGCTGGGCCTCGTCTACTGGGGAATCGCCGTACCCCTGCCCTACCCCCGCATCGTCCGGCGCGGCACCTGGGACGTGGGCGACAGCACGCCGTGCGAGCTGTACTCCAACTCCACCGTGGCCATCGGGGTCGACTCGGGCCAGATAGAATGGTACTACCAGCATCTGCCCTGCGACGACTGGGACCAGGACTTCGTCCAGGAGCGCACGCTGGTCGACACGGTGGTCAATCCCGACCCGGAAGCGGTGATGTGGATCAACCCCCGCCTCGCCGGCACGGCCGAGCAGCGCAAGGTCGTGGTGACCATGGGCGAGCCGGGCGGGCTGTTCGTCATCGACCGCGCAACCGGCGAGTTCCTGTGGGCGACGCCGCTGCCCTACACCAGCACGGAGCGGTTCGTCATCAGCGACATCGACCCCGCCACCGGCCAGGTCTTCATCAACATGGACCTGGTGGCCCGCGAGATTGGCGACCAGTTCATCATCTGCGGCCACAACGTGAAGGGCTGGTGGTCCTGGTCGTACAGCCCGCAGACCGGGCTGCTCTACATCCCGATCAACCGCTCCTGCCTCAACCAGACGGCCAACGACCAGTCGATCTCGGGCGCCAGCCCCCGCTTCACGCAGGCGGAGCCGGGCTACGAGGAAGAGGGCGACCTGACCGAGGTCCGGGCCGTCGACATCTCCACCGGCCGGGAGGTGTGGCGCTACAGCCAGCGGGCGCCGAACGCCGGGTCGACGCTCGCCACGGCGGGGAACGTCGTCTTCCACGGGGATCTCAACCGCCGCTACCGCGCCTTCGACGCGGAGACCGGGGACGTGCTCTGGGAGACGATTCTGGGCAGCCAGATCACCGGCTTTCCGGTCACGTACCGCGCGGGCGGCCGGCAGTACCTCACCGTGCCGGTAGGCGGCTCGTCCATCTTCCGGCTGACGAACTACGCGGCCGAGATGGAGGCGCCGATGGGCAGCAACGTGCTCGTTACCTTCGCGCTGCCATTGCCCTGAGAACACCGGCGGCCCCAACTCAGTGACAAGGAGAAACGGAATGCGGAGAGCCTGGTTATCGCTGGCCGGAACGTGCGTCCTGGGCGCGGTCCTCCTCGCCGGAGGATCCGCCGTGTCGGCGCAGCAGGGCCCGTCGGGCGGAGAGTGGCGCAGCTACGCCGGGGGCGTGGGCGGCTCGAAGTACTCGCCGCTCGACCAGATCGGCCCCGACAACGTGCAGGACCTGCGCATTGTGTGGCGCTGGCGCTCCGTCGATCACGAGCTGGCCGACCGCGACCCCGAGCTGCAGTTCAACCCGACGCTGCAGGCCACCCCGCTGATGATCGGCGGCCGGCTGTTCATAGGCACGAACCTCGGGCAGGCGGCGGCCATCGACCCGACCACGGGCGAGACGACCTGGGTCTACCAGGCGCTGGAAGACGGCGCCGGACGGCCGCGCGGCGGTTCGACGCGCGGGGTCAGCTACTGGCACGACCCCGAGCGCGACGACGAGCGCATCTTCATCGTGAGCGGCGAGCAGCTCGTGGCGCTCGACGCGAAGACGGGCGATCCGCTGCGCGAGTTCGGGGCCGGCGGCAAGGTCAATCTGACGGAAGGCGTCCCGCGCCTCGAAGCGTACAACTGGACGGCAGCCCCGCTCGTCTGCCGCGACACGATCATCGTCGGTATCTTCACGATCGATCAGTTCGACAAGCGCGAGCAGGCGCCCGGCTACATCCGGGGCTTCGACGCCGTCACCGGCCAGTTGAAGTGGACGTTCAACACGATCCCGCGGCCCGGCGAGTTCGGCAACGAGACGTGGGAGGACGGCTCGTGGGAGCACACCGGCGCGAGTAACACGTGGACCGTCGCGGCGGCCGACGAGGAGCTGGGCTACGCCTATCTGCCGACCGCCACGCCGACGCACAACTGGTACGGCGGGCACCGGCCGGGCGACAACCTGTTCGCCGAGAGCCTGCTCTGCCTCGAATGCGAGACCGGGCGCCGCGTGTGGCACTTCCAGATGGTGCACCACGGCGTCTGGGACTACGACCTCGGGTCCACGCCGATACTGGCGGACATAACCGTCGACGGGCGGCCGATCAAGGCCGTGGTGCAGGTGAGCAAGCAGGCGTTCACCTACGTCTTCGACCGCGTCACCGGCGAACCGGTCTGGCCGATCGAGGAGCGCCCCGTGCCGCCGTCGGACGTTCCCGGCGAGCGCCTCTCCCCCACGCAGCCGTTCCCGACGAGGCCCGCCCCGTTCGACCTGCAGGGCATCACCGAGGACGACCTGATCGACTTCACCCCGGAACTCAGGGCCGAGGCGCTGGAGATCTTCCGGCAGTACCGCGGGGGGCCGATCTTCACGCCCCCGTCGGTGCGCGACGAGTCGCCGGGCGGCACGCTGGGCACGCTGCAGGTGCCGAGCTGGGTCGGCGGCGCCAACTGGAACGGCGCCGCGTACGACCCCGAGACGCAGATGCTCTACGTGCCGTCGATCACCGCCCCGACGATGATTTGGCTGCGCGAGGCGGATCCGGACGTGTCGCCGTTCCGCTACCTCCAGGGCTCCCCCAACGTGTACATCGACGGCCCGCGCGGACTCCCGCTGGTCAAACCGCCGTGGGGCCGCATCACCGCCATCGACCTCAACACCGGCGAGCACGTCTGGATGACGCCGAACGGTCCCGGGCCGCGCGATCACCTGGCGCTCCAGGATCTGGCGCTGCCGTGGCTGGGCGCCCCCGGACGGGCCGCGCCGCTGCTGACCCGGACGCTGCTGTTCCTGGGTGAAGGCTCGCGCTCCATGCAGGTGCTGCCGCCCCACGCCGGCGGGCGCATGTTCCGCGCCTACGACAAGGCAACCGGCCGCGTGCTGTGGCAGACCGAGCTGGCAGCCGGCACGTCCGGCGCGCCGATGACGTACATGCACGAGGGGAAGCAGTACGTCGTGGTCGCCGTCAGCGAGCGCGACCAGGAGGGGACGCTGATCGCCTTCGCCCTGCCGTAGCGTCGCGGACGCGGCCGTTGGTCCCCTTGCCGTTCGTGCGGCAACTTGTCGCGGGAGCGGCGCGTGCGCGCCGTGCGCCGGGGATACGATTGTGCGCAGCGTCCGGCAGTGGCGCTGCAGCGTCGCCGCTATGGAACGAAGTGGTACGCGATCTGGTCGAAGCGGTCCCGCGCGAAGGAAAACACGAAGAGCAACGGCTCCGGGCCGGTGCTGCGGAGCGCGTGCTTGGCATTGGCAGGAATGTAGATCCCGCACCCCGCCCCGACCACCGTCACGCGATCGTCGATCTGCAGCTCCCCCCGGCCGCTGACGACGTAGTAGGTCTCCTCAGGCTCGTGCTGGTGCAGCGGGAGTTGCGTGCCCGGCGGGAGCTGTGCGATGCCGGTGCCGAGACCGCTGCTATCCGTGCGTTCGCCCGCGATCAGGAGCTTCCAGCGAACCCCGCTCTGGGCATTGACGGCGGGGCCTTGCCAACCTTCCCAATCAACGGCGGCCTGGTCGATGATGACAGGTCTTGCCGCATTCATTGACCACTCTCCTGCCAGCAGCTCTCAGGGTGCGGGGAGCTTCAGCGTACGCAGTTCCGCGGTGTAGCCGGGTCCGCCGACAGCCACCGTCAGGTGCTGCTCGCCGTCCACCTCGTAGGTCATCGCCGGCCCGGTCACACCCGCCGGCAGGTAGACCGCGCCCACCTCCGCGCCGGTCCCCTTGTCGTAGGCGCGCAGCATGGCGCCCCGCCGGCCGTCCGGCATGGTGGTCACCTGCGCCTCGCCGGCAATGAGCAGCGTCTTCGTCACGAGCGTGCCGGGCGCGCGGCCGTCCGTGCTGCCGGTGCGCGGGACGTCGAGCTCCCGGAGTGCCGGGTGGTTCCGGATCGCGTCGGGGGTCTCCCCGTGCGCGACCTGCCACACAATTGCGCCGGTGTTCAGGTCGATCGCCGTGAGCCGGGTGTAGGGCGGCTTGGTGAGCGGCAGCCCATCCACCTCGAGCCGCAGCGCCGCCAACGCGCCGGCGCCGGCGTCCACCTCCGGTGCAGGCGCGGCGGTCCCGACCACGTAGCTCATGTCGGAGCGCTCCGGATCCGCCTCGATGACGCCGATCGACATCGGGTCGGTCCGCGAGCCGATGTAGAGGATGCCGGTTTCGGGATCGAGCGACCCGCCGGGCCAGTTGGCGCCGCCTGCGATGTTCGGCAGCGTCAGCGTGCCGTACGGGCCCTCGGGCCGGCTGACGACAGGTGGGGTGAAGATCGGCCCCAGCTCGTAATGGCTGACGATCTCCTCGGCCCGGGCGCGCAGTTCCGGGGTGAAGTCGATCAGGTCGTCGAGGCTGACGCCCTGCCGGTCGTAGGGCGGGGGCCACGTGGGAAACGGCTGCGTGCCAGCGTACCACTCCCCCGGGACGCCGCCTGCCTCGACCGGGCGCTCCTCGATCGGCCAGATGGGCTCGCCCGTCTCCCGGTCGAAGACGTACAGCCAGCTCTGCTTGGTCGGCTGCGCGATCACCTTGAGCGGCCGACCGTCGACGGTGACGTCGGCCAGGATCGGGCCGCAGGGCAGGTCGTAGTCCCAGATGTCGTGGTGGATGAACTGGTAGTGCCAGATCCGGTGCCCCGTCTCGAGGTCCACGGCGACCAGCGTGTCGCTGAACAGGTTGTCGCCCGGGCGGTGCCCGCCGTAGTGGTCGCCGGTGGCGGACTCGGTCGGCAGGTAGACGTGGCCCAACTCCGGATCGACGGTGATCTGCGCCCACACCCCGGCGTTGCCGGTGTAGGCGCGCGAGTCTCCCAGCCAGGTATCGGCGCCGTACTCGTCCGCCATCGGGATCGTGTGGAAGATCCAGAGCCGCTTTCCGGTCCGGGCGTCGTAGGCACGGACATGGCCCTTCGGCCCCGACATATTCAGGTCCCGGCTCTGGCCGCTGCCGTGCGAGGCGCCGACGATGATCGTGTCGCCCGCCACGACGGGGGGCGTCCGCAGGGCAATGTCACCGGTAACCGGGTCGAGCGGCTGATCCGCCTCGAGCCGCAGGTCGATCATGCCGTTGTCGCCGAAGGTGGGTACCGGGCGGCCCGTGGCCGCCTCCAGCGCGACGAGCCGGTAGCCGGGCGTGACGTAGACGATCCGCGCCTCGCGGCCGTCGGTCCAGTAGGCCACGCCCCGGCCGGAACCGCGCCGGGTCGACACCTCGCCCCGCTCCCCTTCGTCGAGACGATAGACCCAGAGCAGTTCGCCCGTCGCCGCATCGAGCGCCACGACCGACCGACGCGCGCCTGCGGTCATGTAGAGCGTGCCTCCCACCATCAGCGGCGTCGCCTGGAGGTTGTAGTCGGCCCGCGGCCCCAGGTTGTCCGTCTTGAAACGCCAGACCGTCTCCAGCTCGCTGAAGTTCTCCGCGTTGATGCGGGCGAGCGGAGCGTAGCGCCGGTTCGCCAGGTCGCCGCCGCGGCTCCGCCACTCCCCGTTCGCCGTGTCGGACTGTCCGCTTGCCTCGGCCGCCCAGCAGACGCCGCAGACGATCACCAGCCCCGACCCAATCCACCACACGCCTTTTCGCCGCATCGTGTGCCCCCACGCCGCTGCCACGCCGCGCCGCTCAGACCGGCTCGATCCGTAGCAACGCCCCGTCGTTCTCGTCCGTCAACAGGTAGATCAGTCCATCCGGGCCCTGCCGGACTTCCCGGATCCGCTGCCGCAACTGCCACCGCAGCGACTGGTGGCCGACCCGCAGTCCCCGCGCGTTGAAGATCAGCCGGTGGATCGCCGCGCCGCGCAGCGCGCCAACGAACAGGTCGCCCTTCCAGGCCGGAAACCGGTCGCCCGTGTAGAACATGGTCCCGGACGGCGCAATCGACGGACTCCAGACGAAGAACGGATCCTCGATCCCGGACGCCACCGGCCGCGGCTGCTGCGGACCGGACGACGTTCCGGCCAGCTCGCCCGAGTAGGACCGGCCGTACGAGACGATCGGCCAGCCGTAGTTGCGTCCCGGGCGGATGATGTTGACCTCGTCGCCCCCCTGCGGCCCGTTCTCCGTCTCCCACAGCTCGCCGGTCTCCGGATGGAAGGCCATCCCGATGGCATTGCGGATGCCGAAGGCGTAGATCTCCGGAAGGTGTCCGGGCGTGGCGGCGAACGGGTTGTCGCCGGGAGCCGAGCCGTCGTCGTTCAGTCGGAGCACCTTGCCGGCGTGGCTGGACGGATCCTGCACGTTCTCGGCGGCGCCGATCGACCGGCGCGCGGGGACGCCGATTGCCATGAACAGCGTGCGGTCAGGCGCGAAGAGGATCCGCGCCGCGTGGGTCCCGACGTACCACGCGTCGGCCCGGAACAGCTCCTCCCAGCCGGTGACGGCCCCGCGGCCGTCGAAGCGTGCGCGGGCGAGCACCGGCGTGCCGGCGAGCCGGTTCTCAGGATGGGCCGTGTGGTACGTGAAATAGACGAGGCGGTTGGCGGCGAAGTCGGGATGGAGCGCAACGTCCATCAGACCCTGCCGGCCGGGGTGGTGAATGGAGGGCACCCCGTCAAGCGGCTCCGGATCGAGCAGGCCGCCGCGGACGATCCGCAGCCGGCCGGCCCGCTCGGTGATGAGGATGTCACCGTTCAGCAGGAACGCGAGGGCCCAGGGACGGCTGAGGCCCTGCGCAGGCACGACGCGGAACGACTGCTCGCCGGTGTGAAAGATCTGCGGCTCGGCGGGCAGCACGCCGGAGGGGCCGCAGTCGGGGCACTCGCGCGCCGGTGCCTGCTGCGCTCGGGGCGTGACCGCAAGAGCGAGGGCCAGCAGGAGGGCGGCGGCGCAGGGACGGCGGCGGGCCACCACTACCCCACCTCGACGGTCACATCCCGGGTGACGCCCACGCCGTCGTGCGCGAGCACGCGGATGACGTAGGTCCCCGGCTCGCTGAAGGTCGCCTGGACCCGGTAACGGTTGTCCGGAGGCGCGGCCGGCGCTTCCCAGCCCGGCGCCCACGGCGAGTTCCCGGCGTCGTTGTCCCAGATGTCGAACTGTTCCGGGTCGAGCGTCACCCTGTCGCCGCGCCCCCGGTAGACATACCACGCCACGCGCAGGCCAAGCGCGGGGTTGTAGCCGGGCCCGCCCAACTGAAAACGGGGGAAGCCCGGGTTGGCCGGCCGCGGCTCGAGCAGGCCGTCATCCTCCACGATCGCCGACAGCTCGAGCGGCTCGCCCACCCCGACCGTCGGGCGGGGGCTCCCTTCGAGCGTGATCACCGCCCGCCGGTTCTGGTGAAACCCGGGGGGACTGCTGTTGGCGTAGTTTCGGATCAGGATGCCGTCATCCACCGCGTACTCCTCCAGCAGCGTGGCGTACGCGCGTTCCGTCCTGCCGTTGACGACCAGCGTCCAGACCAGCTCGCTGTCACCGAAGTCGGCCGGGACCCGGACCCGGAAAACGAACTGGTTGCGGCGCGGGAAGAACCAAGTGGGCTGGCCCTGGTCCGGCCCTCCCGGTTCGATCCGGTTGTCGGGGCCGACCGGGACGTGCGGGTGCTCCTGCCAGTTCCGGTTGAAGTACCCGAACACCATGTTGAACGAGCCGTCGGGGTTCTGCTCCCACCCCTCGAAGACGGGCGCGATGTTCTGCCCGTCGTCGTACTTCACCTGGTAGGAGAACTGCTGCCGGGCCGCGGCGCCGTACGTCGCCGCGGCCACCGCCACGAGAACCACCGCCACCCGCGCACTGGTCATCCAAACCCCGCCCGCCATCGTCGGTCCGTCCGTCCGGTCCGCTGTTCTCCCGAGTGCCCGCGCACCCGTTTCAGTCGTTGTTGCTCCGGCGGGCCTGCCCGCTGAGCCGCTCGCGCGCCGCTACCTCTTGCCGGAACTCCTCATCCGTCAACCGGAGGAACTTCGACAACAGGAAGAACATGTCGTCGATCGAGCGCTGGCCTAGCCCCTTCCAGTTCCGCGGGTCGGCCACCAGCGGGTTCGTGTCGCTGTTGTCGTACCAGGCGATGGTGTGGAGGATCGTCCCTTTCGGCAATAGCGGCGCCGCGTGATCCTCGTAGCTGTACACCTTCACCCAGTTGTGGTTGTAGCCGGCGCAGTTGAGCATCGCTCGGACGCCGTCCGGGTAGATGACCTCCTGGCACATCCGCTTCCCGCTCGAGTGCAGGTGCGGCTCGAAGTTGATCATCCGCATGTTGTCGCTCAGCGTGAAGAAGAAGTCGTACCGCACATCCTTCGTGTTGCCCGGAATGTCGAGCTGCCGGTCACCCGTGATGGTGAGGTAACCCATCCCGCGGGAGTACTTCGGTGTATAGCCTTCCGGGTGAAACGTCAGGCCGACCTCGATCTGCGCCTCGACCTCGCGGCCGATCGAGTGGACATGGTTGTTCGGAAAGACCATCAGCGCGTTCGCGGGCACGAGGACACCGACATCCGACGGGAAGGTCATCGCGTTCTGCCCCACCTCGTACAGGTACGACAGCAGGTTGTCCTCCTTCTCCTCGGGCAGCTCCGCGTCCCCGCCCGGCCGCACTACGGTGACCGAGCTGTGGTGTACCGTGAAGTAGAACGGATCCTCCGCCCGCCTGGACTTGCCGTACGCAGCCTCTTCCACGGGCCGGATCTCCCGCATCTCGATCGACTTGACCCAGCGATCGTCCGTCAAGCCGACCGGAACCTGCACCTCGCGGCCGACCAGCTCGTCAAGCGTGCCGTGCCAGTCGGCGCCGACGGCCCGCACGGTGAAGACGGGCGAGCGAACCACCACGTCAGGCTCCCCGCCGCTCCAGGCCCCCGCCGGCGGGAACACGAGTGGCGGCGGCATGTCGGCCGGGTTGCCCCGCGGGGCGCCGGCGTCCACCCAGGCCCCGATGGTCGCGATCTCCTCGTTGCTGATGGAGATGTCGTCCTTGAAGTCCTGGATGCCGACCTCCTTCTCGATGAACCAGGGGGGCATCGTGCGGAGCGAGGTCTGGCGCTTGATCGCCCGCGCCCAGGGGCGCACCTCCTCGTAGGTCGTCAGCGGCATCGGCGCAAGGCCGCGCGGGCTGTGGCACTGCTGACACGAGCGTTGCAATATGGGCGCCACATCCTTTACGAAGGTCACTTGCCCGTGCGACGCGCCCTGGCCGCCCGCCACGGCGGGCATCGCCAGGCCGATGGCCACGACACCGAGCCACCGCGCCGCGGCATCGCCGGTCCGCCTCGCTGTCGATTTCATCGGCTCCCTCCAGCCTGCGTGCGAACCGAGATCGCGCTGCACCTCGGACACTGCGCCAACGTATCACCGACCGCGCGGTCGTGTCTATCGAGTCGCCTCTCCGCCAGGAACTCGCAGAGGACGACGCCATGACCGAATCGCCGTGCCGTGGCGTATCATGGCGCGCGTGAGTTCGCAGACCTACGACACCATCGCCGAGCGCTACCGCGACTCCAAATGGCTGCTGTTCCGCCACTTCATCGAGCGGTACACCGTGATGACGTTGCTAGCCCATCTTTACCAAGATTGGCGGTCGTTTTGCGGATTTGGGCGGTTTTCGGGGAGTGCGAGGCCTGCAACCTGTTGATTATAAAGGATCTGGTTCTGTCGGAGACGAATGTAGTGCCATAATCGTATGGCGATAGTTGCCTGGGGCAGGGTGCGTCCGCTATGGTGAGCGCCATGTTCATTCGGCGCACCCAAACCCGGCGGACTGAGGACGGAAATCCCTACTTCTCTCATCGCCTCGTGCACGCCGAACGCCTCGGCAGCACCGTGCGTCAGCGCACCCTCCTCAACCTCGGTCGCCACTTCGATATTCCCCAAGCGGAATGGCCGCTGCTGTGCGCCCGCATCAACGATGCGTTGAGCGGTCAGGCGCCGCTGGTGGCCGATTGCCGGCCTGCCGTGGAGGAGGAAGCACAACGGATCGCGGCGCAGTTGATCGCCCGCGGCGCGGCCGCGCCGAGCGCCGGACCGACCGATGTGCAGCCGGTCGATGTCGACTCGTTGCGGCTGGTCCGCCCCCGCAGCGTCGGCGTGGAGCAGGTCGGCCTGTGGGCGCTCGAGCAACTGGACCTGCCGGCGCTGCTGACCCGGTTGGGCGTCAACGGCGCCCTGCGCAGCGCGGCCACCGGCGCCATCGTCGGGCGTCTGGCCGCGCCCGCCTCGGAGCGCGCGACGCACCGCTGGCTGCAGCAGCGCAGCGGTCTCGGGGAGTTGCTCGACGTCGACTTTGAGACCGTCGGTGCGATGCAGCTCTACCGCGCCTCGGACGTGCTGGTGAAGCATCGCGAGGCGATCGAGGCGCATCTGTTCGACCGCGCGATGGGGCTGTTCACCTGCAGCCGACGGTGACGCTCTACGACCTGACCAACACCTACTTCGAGGGCGAGGCGAGCGACCAGCCGCAGGCGCAACGCGGGCACTCGAAGGAGAAGCGCAGCGACTGCCCGCTGCTGACCCTGGGCCTGATGCTCGATGCCAGCGGCTTCGTGCGCCGCTCGAAGGTCTTCGCCGGCAACGTCCGCGAACACCGGACGCTGGCCGGGATGCTCGACGCGCTGGGGGCGCCGGCCGGCGCCCTGGTGGTGATGGACCGCGGTGTCGCCACCGACGCCTGTGTGACGTGGTTGCGCGACAACGGCTACCGCTATCTCGTGGTCAGCCGCGAACGCCACCGCCGCTTCGATGCCGATGCCGCCGTGTCGCTCCAGACGCAGTCGGACCAGACCGTGCACATGCACAAGGTGGTCTCGACCGACCCCGACGAAGTGCGCCTGTACTGCTACTCCGAGGAGCGCGCCGAGAAGGAGCGAGGCATCGTCGAGCGTTTCGCCTCCCGCTTCGAGACCGCCCTGACGAAGCTCAACGACGGGCTGGCCCGCCCCCGCGCGCACAAGCGGCTCGACCAGGTCTGGCAACGCATCGGACGGCTGAAAGCCAAGCACTCCCGCGTCGCCTCGCACTACCAGATCAGCGTCACCGCCAACGAGGCCGGCAACCAGGCCGTTGCCGTCACCTGGACCCGCCGCCCCCAGGACGGCTCGATGGTTACCCATCCGGGCGTCTACTGCCTGCGCAGCAGCGAGACCGACTGGGACGAAGACGCCTTGTGGCGCACCTACACCACGCTCACCGACGTCGAGGCCGTCTTCCGCTCGCTCAAGTCCGAGTTCGGCCTGCGTCCCATCTACCACCGCAAGCCGGCGCGGGCCGACGGCCACCTGTTCATCACCGTCATCGCCTACCAACTCGTGCAGGTCATCCGCACTCGGCTGCGCGCGCACGGCGAACACGCCAGGTGGACCACGCTACGCCGCGTCCTCGAAGGCCAGCAGCGCGTCACCGCCACCTTCCGCCGGCCCGACGGACGCACGCTGCATGTGCGCACGGCAACCCAAGCCGAACCCGATCAGCGGGCCATCTACGACGCGCTCGGCGTCGACCCACATCCCGGCGGCGTCCGCAAGACGCTCGTCTGACCGACCGATTTCCCGGTTCGTACGCGTTTGTAGTGCCACTCGGGCATTTCTGTCGGCGTAAACCACTGATTCTAAAATGGTTTAGTTTTGTGGTTGGTAAACTTGGGCTAGGCGACCTGCACGACCGGACGGTGCTGGACATGGCGTGCGGCGAGGGAGTCTACGCCCGTCAGTTCAAGCGGGCCGGCGCGGCAGACGTGACCGGCGTCGACATCTCGCCGGCGATGGTCGCTCTGGCCGAGACCCAAGAGCGGGCAGAGCCAATCGGCTGCCGATATGTCTGCATGGATGCCGCGGCATTCACGCCCGCCGCGCCGGTCGACGTGGTGACGGCTATCTATCTACTGAACTACGCACGCACCGCGGAGGAGATAGAGCGTTTCGGCCGCGCCTGCTTCCGCGCGCTACGGCCCGGCGGGCTGCTCGTCGGCTTCAACGACAATGTGCACAATCCGCCCAGGCCGGACGATGTGTCTCTCGTCAAGTACGGTCTGGAACGCACATGTGCAAGGTATCCGCCCCGCGAGGGCGAAGCCATCCGGTACCGAATCACCAACCACGACGATCGGACGTTCGAATTCGAGAACTACTACCTGAAACCGGCCACCTGCGAGGGCGCCATGCGACACGCCGGCTTCGACGACTTTCGCTGGGTCGACGCGATGCTGGATCCGGCCGAGCAGCGGGATCCCTTCTGGGACAACTTCATGGCGCTTGCACCGGTCACCGCCTTCCGGGCGACGAAGGCATGACTGGCCGGGATCGGCCCCGACAGCTCACGCCGCCCGCCATCCCGCCGTCGCAACTGCGCCTCGTAGAAAAGCGCTCAGCGCCATGCGTCCAGGAGGCAATTCCATGAATCGTCCGAGTGCGGCGGCCCTGTCGGTGTCGAGCCTTGCCGCCGGTTTCTCGATCGGCTGCGGCGCGCCTCCGGCGGACTCCGGCGCCGCGTCGGCAAGGGAGGGCCTGCAGCCGTTCCAACTCCTCATCGACTGGCAGGTGGAGCCCACGTATCTCGGCGTCTACCTCGCCCGGGAGCGGGGACACTTCGAGGCGCTCGGGCTCGACGTCGAGATCGTGGAGTCCTCGGGAGCCAACGCCGCCGCGGCCGCCGTGGCCGCGGGCAGCTACCCGATCGGGACCGCCTCCGGCGCGGCGACCGTCACCGCGGTCAGCCGGGGCGCGTCGCTGGTCTCGACCGCCGTCCTCTACCAGCGCCTGCCCACGGTGATCTACGGTCTTGCCGACCAGGGCGTCGACGCGCCCGCGGATCTCGCCGGCAAGCGGGTCGGCGTACATCCGGACAGCACGACGCGGCACGAGTTCGCCGCCTTCCTAGGCATCGCGGGCGTGCGGGCAGAGGACGTGGAGACCGTGCCGATCGACGGACCCGAGTTGTCGCTCATCACGAGCGGGCAGGTGGACGCCGCGCTGAACTACGTCGAGATGAGCCCGACGCGGCTGGCCCTGCAGGAAGAGACGTTCCAGCTCGCGCTCGCCGAGCACGGCGTCGGTGGATACGGCCTGAACGTCATCGCGTCGCGCGCGGCGTACGACGACGCCCCCGACCTGATCGAGCGGCTGACCGCAGCGATCGTGGAGGGATACCGCGGCGGGTGCGCGGACCGGCCCGCGGCCACCCGGGTCTTCCTCGACCTGTTTCCCGGGCAGGATGCACGGTACGTCGAGGCGAGCTGGGCGCGGGTGTGCGCCCTCCTGGGCGACGAGATCGGCAATCAGACCGCCGCCGGCTGGCAGACCACCATCGATCTCTACGACGACGCCGGGCTGCTCGAGGGGACGGTCACGCCCGCCGACGTGCTGCCCCGGCGGTGAGTTGCCGGGTCCGGGCCGCCGGAGCGGCCGATCCGCTGACTCACGGCCGCGTTCCGGCAGACGCGGGGCACGCCGAGCTCCATCCCGTTGCGGGACGTCGAGACTGCTCCTGGCGCTCTGCCGCAAGCTCCGCGACCGCTACAGCCTCGGCGTCGTGACGAACGATATCTTCACGAAGGAGGACGGCGAGTTCCTTGTGCGCCACGAGGCGCTCGAGACCCATCGCATCACGGCCGTGGAGACCGGCGGCTGCCCGCATACCGCCGTCCGCGACGACGTGAGCCAGAACCTCGATGCGCTGCTGCAGCTCATGGCGGCGGTGCACCCCGAGCCGCTGTTCGTCGAGAGCGGCGGCGACAACCTCGCCGCGCAGTTCAGCCGCGAGCTCGCCGACTTCACGATCTACGTCATCGACGTGTCGGGCGGAGACAAGATCCCCCGCAAGGGCGGCCCGGGCATCACGCAGTCCGACCTGCTCGTCATCAACAAGACCGACCTCGCCACGCTGGTCGGGGCCGACCTGGACGTCATGGCGCGGGACGCCCGCCGCATGCGGGGCGACGGCCCCTTCCTGTTCGCTCAGGTGACCAACGGGGTTGGCGTCGACACCATCACCGATGCGGTGGTCGCGGGCCTGGAGGCGACGCGGGCCAACTCCGCCCCAGGCTGATGGGGCTGCGCGGACGTGCCGCGTGATGCGGGTCGGCGGGGGTCGAACCGCCGGCGCTTCTCGAACAGGTCCGACCGGGTACGGAAGCGCTCTACGGCGCTTCCCACCTGGTCGGCGCCGGAGCCGCCTCCGCGACCGGATGGGTACGCTGGTCCGCTCATGGCAGGGCGAACACGACCAGACGCTCGTTCCCGCGGAGCTCGCCGGTGGCCGGGGCGGAGACGTTGGCCGCGACGTACTGTCTGCCGTCGTTCCCCTCGTACGTGATGGGGACGGCCTCGACGTTGTAGTCGAACGCAGCGGCCCAGAGCTCCTCGCCCGTGCGGGAGTCGAACGCCCGGAACATGCGGTCGGTGGTGGCTCCGACGAACACGAGCCCACCGGCGGTGACGATCGCCCCGCCGACGCTCGGGGTACCGACTCGCTGCTTGCCCTCGGGGAGCAGTGTGTTGATCCCGAGGGGCACCTCCCACGCGATCTCGCCGCTGGCGGCGTGGACCGCGTACAGGCGCGCCCAGGGCGGCTTGTAGCAGGGCAGCGCCCCGAGCCGCGTGCCGTCCTCGTCGAAGATCGCCGCCTCGAACGGCGGGCCCGGCACGCGGACGTACGCCACCTGATCGTCCGTATCCGGGCCGTACAGCGGGTTCTCGTCCATCCAGCCGTTGAGCGGCCGATCCTTGGAGTTCACGAAGATGTAGCCGAGCTCGGGATCGTAGGCGGTGCCGTTCCAGTTCACGCCGCCGCTGTTGCCGGGGAACACGAGCGACGGTGGGGTGCCCTCCTGCCTGAGCCGCAGGGGCGTATAGGGTCCCTCGTTGTAGTAGCCGACGGTGTCCCACAGCTCGCGGCAGGCCGCCGCGTGCTCGGCCGTCGTGTCGTCGGCGGTCACGATGTCGTCGGCGCCGATGCTGACGCGCGCCACCGGCGGCGGCTTGAGCGGAATCGGCTGCGTGGGCGAGTACTGCTCGCCCGGCACGTCCCCGACGGGCACCGGCCGCTCCTCGACCCCGTGCACCGGTTCGCCGGTTTCGCGGTTCAGGATGAACATGAACCCCGACTTGCCGACCTGCGCGAGCGCCGGGATCCGCTCGCCGTCGCGCTCGATCTCCAACAGGCCGGGCGTCGGCGGCAGGTTGTAGTCCCACAGCTCGTGGTGGATGTTCTGGAAGTACCACTCCAGGTTGCCGGTCCGGATGTCGATGGCGATCGTGGAGTTCGCGAAGAGGTTGTCGCCCGGACGGTCGCCGCCGTAATAGTTCGACCCGGGGCTGCTCACCGGCATGTAGACCAGGCCGCGCTCCTCGTCCACGGTGAGCGTGAACGCCCACACGTTGTTCCCGATGCGATTGCGCCAGCTCTCGTTGCCCCACGTGTGACTGCCGAAGTCGGTCTCCGTGGGGAGGGTCGGAAACTCCCAGAGCAGTCCGCCGGTCCCGGCGTCGAGCGCCCGCGGATAGGCGTATTCCGGCTCTCCGCCGCCCCGGGGCTGATTCAGGTGGGGTGCGATGTGCTCCTGCCCGGGGCCGAAGGCGCTGGATCCGAGCACCAGGGCACCCTCGTAGACCACCGGCACGCCGGTGTACGGAATGCGCAACTGGACCTCACCCTCGTTCCCGAACGTGGGATCGCGCTCGCCGGTGTCGGCGTTCAGGGCGATGACCTTGCTTGAGCTGGTGAAGTAGATGCGGGGCCCGTACGTGTCGGTTGCCGGGCCGTAGGCGACGCCCCGAAACGACGCCAGCCCCTCGCTCAGCTCGTGCCGCCAGATCTCCTCGCCGGTCTCGGGCCGCAATGCCACGACCCGGTTCCCCGCCGCCAGGTACATGACGCCGTCGACCACGATTGGCGTGACCTGCTGGAAGAGCTCCGTCGGCTCCGGCCCCTCGACGAATCCGTTCTCGGGATGGAACCGGTACGACCAGACCTCCTGCAGCTCGCCGACGTTGCCGGTGTCGATCTGATCGAGGGGCGAGTAGCGCGTGCCGGCCAGGTCGCGGTTGTAGGTCGGCCAGTCCGCGGCGGCGCTCCGCCCGGAGTCCTGAGCCACGAGCGCCGACGCCGACACCATCACCATCACGACGAGCCCGGCCACCCTGGCCGCACGGCGTGATCGTCCGCCGGAAGTGCGCGTTCCGCTGACGAGCTGCATGGGGCTGACCTCCTCTTGTCCCTGGAAGGCACCATCTTACCTCCGAACCGGTCAGTCGCCGGCTCCGGCAACGACGGCAACGGGATCGCGCCTGCATCCGCATGGGACACGGCTCCCGCCGGCGACTCGCGTTGAATTCCATCAAGTCCCGGGGTACGATTGGCCGATCGGCGTCGGCGTGAGCAAGGGCGACCCCGAGGCCGAGCCGATAGCCCTGGCCCTCCCGCAAGGAAAGCGAGCGCCCATGCGAACCAGACTGCAGCTCGTCCCATTCCTGCTCATCCTGGCGCCGGTCGCCGCGTGGCTGGCGGCGCCAGGCGGCAGCGCCCAGACCGCCGAGCCGGCGCCGCGCGTGAGCAAGCTGGCCGGCCTGCTCGACGCCGGCACCATCGTCTTCGGCAAGTTCGCCAACTTCGGGGGCATCGGCAACGCCCCCATCGACGCGATGACGCATTCGGTCGACGAGACCTCCGACGTCGTGATGTACGACCTCGAGCACAACCCGTTCGACGTCGAGGACATGCGGACGTACATGCAGTTTCTGCTCGACCCCGGCGCGCTCACGAAGGCCGGTGATATCAGCGTGTCGAAAACGGTCATCGCCCGGGTGCCGGCGTACGGGCGCGAGCTCGAGCACAACACGTGGATGGTCAAGAACGTGCTCGACGCCGGCGTGCACGGCGTGGTCTTCCCCCACATCGAGACGGCCGAGCAGGCGCTGACCGCGGTCAGCGCCATGCGCTACCCGCAGGAGCCGGGGGCGCCCGACGCCGAGCCCATCGGCATCCGCGGGTCCGGCGCGGCGGTGGCGGCGCGCTACTGGGGCCTGTCCGTCCCCGAGTACCGCGAGCAGTCGGACATCTGGCGGCTGGACCCCAGCGGCAACCTGATCCCGTGGTTCATCATCGAGAACCGCCTGGCCGTGGCCAACGTGCGCGATATCGCCCGGGCGCTGGCCGAGCGCAACATCGGCGCCGTGCTGTGGGCCGGCACCGGCGACCTCGGCGCCTCCTACAACCAGGACCAGCAGGCCGTGGCCGAGGCGGTAGACGTGATCCTGGCCGCCGGCAAGGAGTTCGGCCTGCCGGTGGCGATGAACGGCGCCGCCGACGTGACCCGCCGGATCGAGCAGGGCGCTCGCATCTTCATGGGCGCGTCTACCGAGGAGGCGCGGCGCGAGGCTGGGCGGTAGCACGCGACTGTCGGACATCGTCCCGTGTCGCCGACGTCGCCAGCGGGCGGCTGCCGACAGTCCTCCCTCCCAAAAAAGGAGAGCGCGTGAACGGCGACAGCAACCTGGCGGTGTTCTGCGATTTCGAGAACATCGCGCTCGGCGTCCGGGACGCCAAGCTGAAGAAGATCGACATCCGGCCGATCGTCGAGCGGCTGCTGCTGAAGGGCAGCATCGTCGCCAAGAAGGCCTACTGCGACTGGGACCGCTACAAGGAATACAAGGCGACGATGCATGAGGCGGCGTTCGAGCTGATCGAGATTCCCCACACGCGGCAGTCGGGGAAGAACTCGGCCGACATCCGGATGGTCGTCGACGCCCTCGACCTCTGCTACACGAAGGAGCACATCGACACCTTCGTCATCGTCTCGGGCGACTCCGACTTCTCGCCGCTGGCCAGCAAGCTGCGCGAGAACGCCAAGTCGGTGATCGGCCTCGGCGTGAAGAGCTCCACGTCCGACCTCCTGGTGAACAACTGCGACGAGTTCATCTTCTACGACGATCTCGTCGCCGAACGCCAGCCGTCCCGCCGCCGTCCCCGGGGCCGGGCGCGGGCCAAGGGAGGCGCCCCGGTCGAGAGCCCACCGGACGAGAAGAAGACGGCGCCGACGCCGGACGATCCGACCCAGACGGGGCTCGACCTCGTCGTGCAGACCGCCGACGAGATCTACACCGAGCGCGGCGACCGGGCCAAGCTGTGGGGGTCGATGATCAAGCAGACCCTGAAGCGCCGGCGGCCCGGGTTCAACGAGTCGGCCTACGGGTTCGGCTCGTTCAACGACCTGCTCGAGGAGGCGCAGGCGAGGGGCCTACTGGAACTCGATCGCGACGAGCGGTCGGGCGGCTACGTGATCGTGGGCATCAACAGGGAATAGCGTCTGAATGCGCAGCTACCGCAGCGGGTTGCGCCACTCCAGTCCATCGAAGCGGGCAAATCGCCTCTGGCCGCGCACCCGCTGCATCCGCTCAGCCAGGGCGGCCACGTCAGGGTCCAACGTCAGGGTCGTGCGAATGCATCACAACATACGGACCATGATGTGCTGATGTCAACACGCGAAGGTCACGAGTCCGGGCCGCGTTCATCCGACGGGACCGGGCGGGGAGCTGGCGGGCGGCGCCAGTTCCGGCGGCCCGACGCGAGCTCTTCCCTATTGGCGCAGCCGGCCGGCAGGCCGAGGCCGCAGGCCCGGGCGAAGCTGGCAACCGGGGACAGCGGACCTGCCGCGCGGCCCTCGGCGGTCAGGATGCCGAGCTCGTTGCAGGCGCGGCCCGACCCGGCGACGCAGTCCTGCGTCAGGGCGGTTGCGAGCGTCCGGCACGCCTCGGCACGGCCCTGGTCGCAGGCCTGCCGCCACAGCGGCACGCCAGCGTCGCGGACGTCTCCCACTCCCTCCAGCGCGTCGATCGGCAGGAACGCGGCGATCCATACCGCCATGTAGGCGAGATGCCGGCGTCGCGGCGACAGCGCGCGGCCGAGCGACCCCGGGTCGAACGGCCGCATCGCATCCGAGCGGGCCCAGCGGTCGAGCCGCTGAACCGTCAGGTTGAGCAGCGGCACCGCCAGCAGCTTGTCGTAGAACGTGGGGGCCCCCAGCGCGCCGAGCGCCGCGTACAGGGCGGCGACACTGAGGCCGTACAGCACGCCGAAGGCGAGACGCCCCAGCTCCGTGCGCGGCGACGTGGACGGGTCCGTGAACAGCAGATTCATGCCCAGGAAGACCGCGGCCGGGATGTGCGAGTCGACGAAGAAGTAGGTGCCGGTGACGGCCCGGTAGGCGGCACTCAGCGTGAACAGCGTCACCGCGGCCGCCAGCGTCATCGGCGCGACGCCGAAGCGGAGCTGGCCCGGCAGCGCGATCAGGAAGATCCACAGGCCGATCCGCGGCGGGATGTCGAACGTGGTCGCGATCTCCTGGCCCAGCGTGCGGTCCGTCGTGGCCGTCAGGATCAGCACCAGCGAACACAGCGCCAGCGGGAACGACGACGGGTTGAAGACGTGGACGCGGCGGCCGTCCTTCTCCCAGCGGATCAGCTCCCTGGCGCCCAGACCGGCGGCGATCATCAGGAGCTGGAACAGAAACAGGTCGGGCTCGAACCAGAGGAACAGGTTGATCCCGAAGATGATGGGAAACGGCCCCCAGCCGAGCGCGTACGTGTCGCGCTGCGACCACGCCAGCAGCATGTCGAACGCATAGGCGAACAGGAGCTGCGCCGCCACGAGCGGGAGCTGGTCGTAGACGGGGCGCCAGTGCCACCCCCAGTACAGCAGCACGGAGAGCTGGGCGCATGCCTGCAGGTAGTGCTGCGCCCGCGGCACGCAGACCATCCGGAGGCGCCGGCCTCTCGCCCGCGCGCGCAGCAGCAGCCACACGTGCCAGCCGGCCAGCAGTACGGCGGCCACGGCCAGGGACTGCGCGAGCCCCGGATTTCGGGACGCCGCCGGAAGCAGGGCGAACGCCGCCACTCCCGCCGCGCAGATCGGCGGCAACACCAGCGCCCAGCGCATTCCTGCCGTTGACATCATTGCATTCCTGCCCCTGGCTGCATGACAATCTTGCCGCTGATGACGCTGAAGCTGACGAGGCGCGACTTCATGGCGGCGTGCGCCGCGCTGCTCGCCGGCGCCGGGCTGCGGGCGCAGCCGCAGGCGTCCCCGTTCGCCATTCTGGACCTCAACCACATCTCCATCGGCGTCGCCGACCTCGAACGCTCGCTCGACTTCTACCAGCGCCTGTTCGACCTGACGGTGTACACCCGCCAGGACGGCGGCAACCTGCCGATCATGACGATCGGCGCCGGGCCGCAGTTCGTCGCCCTGAGCCAGCGGCGACCGGGCTCGCGGGGCGGCGTGGGCCACCACTTCTGCGTGCACATCGAGAGCTTCGACCCGCAGCGGGTGATGCGGCAGCTGGCCGAGCTGGGGGTCGAGGCGCGCATCTTCCCCTGGACCTACGACGGCCGGCGCTACGACCTGCGGCCGGCCGCGGCTCAGCGGCCGGTGGTGATCGACGCCGCGGATACGCCCGAGCTGGTCTTCAACGATCCCGACGGCGTGCTGCTTCAGATCCAGGACGCCAGCTACTGCGGCGGGACCGGCGCCCTCGGCGAGCTGTGCAGCATTCCCGCGTCGCCGCAGCGGCGCCAGGCAGCGTTCAGCGTGCACACGCTGAACCACGTCTCGATTCCCGTCTCCGATGTGCAGCGCTCCCTGGAGTACTACCTGCGGGTGTTCGGGTTCGCCCACCGGACGTCGCAGGCCGGGGGCGCGGTGCCGATTCTGACGGTAGGGACCGGCCCGCAGTTCGTCGCCCTGCGCGAGGGGACGGGCGGCGGACACCACTTCTGCCTCGGCATCGAGCAGTTCGACCCGGACCGGGTCCTGGAGACGCTCGCCGACCACGGCGTCGAGGGCCGCCTGCGGCTGCGGCCGGCCGGCGAGCAGCGTCCGGCGGGACCGGCCGGCGCAGCGGACACGCCGGAGATCACCTTCCTGGACCCCGACGGCATCACCGTCCAGATCCAGGACGTCAGCTACTGCGGCGGCGTCGGACGGCTCGGGAACATCTGCCCCTGACAACGGCCCGCGGCCGACGGGCTGCTATACCTCCGACAGGGTGTCGGGCCCCAGCCCGTGCAGCCGGCCGGTGCTGTCGCCGAAGCGGTCCACCGGCACGTCCAGCTTGTCCAGCAGCGTCAGGTACAGGTTGGCCAGCGGCGTGTCCTTCGGCAGCACGACGTGCCGGTCGCCCCGAACCCGGCCGCCGCCGCCGCCTACCAGGGCGATCGGCAGGTTGTCGTGCGAATGCAGGTTCGCATTGCCGATCCCGGCGCCGTAGACGATCAGCACGTTGTCGAGCAGGTTCCCGTCGCCGTCCGGCGTGGCGCGCAGCCGCTCGATGAACGACGCGAAGAGCGACATGTGGAACGCGTTCACCCTGGCGACGTTCGCTACCGCCTCGGGATCGTTGATCAGGTGGCTGATCTGGTGGTGGGCGTCGGACACCCCCACCTCGGGGTACGCCCGCACGGTGGTCTCGCGCGTGAACAGGAAGCTGAAGACCCGCGTCAGGTCGGCCTGGAACGCGAGCGCCTGCAGCTCGTACAGCAGCCTCGCATGATCCGCGAACGCGGCCGGGATGCCGCGCGGCTTCTCGACCAGCGGCAGCTCCCGGTCGCTCTGCTCCTCCGTCCGCTGGATGCGGTGCTCGATGCCGCGCACGGCGTCCAGGTACTCGTCGACGCGGCGGCGGTCGTGCGCCCCGAGCGTGCTGTTCAGCCGCTGCGCCTCCTCGTGCACGACGTCGAGTATGCTGCGGTCCTGGGCGATCCGGGCGAGCCGCGCCTGGCGGTCGGTCGAGTCGCTGCCGCCGAACATGCGCTCGAAGACGGCCCGCGGGTCCCGCTCCATGGGCAGCGGCGCGGTGGGGCTCGCCCAGGAGATCGTGTTCATGTAGGCGCAACTGTAGCCGGGGTCGCAGGCGCCCGAGATCTCGTTGGACTCCATGGCGAGCTGGAGCGATCCGAGCTGCGTCTCGCGGCCGAGCACCGTGGCGGCCATCTGGTCGGCCGTGATTCCCGCCCGGATGTCGGAACCCTCGGTCTTCCTGATGTGCGCCGCGCTCAGGAACGTGCCGGCGCCGCGCGAGTGGTCCCCCACCCCTTCCGAGCCCTCCGCCTGCGCCTCCAGATTGGAGAGCCCGCTGAAGACGACGAGCCGGTCCCGGAACGGCGCCAGCGGCTGCAGCGTCGACGACAGCTCGAATCCCGGTCCGCTCGTCTTCGGGAAGAAGTTGGGCAGCGACATGCCGTTGGGCACGTACACGGCCCCGAAGCGGCGCACCGGCTGCGGCGAGGCGAACGCGGGCACCATGCCGTCGAGCAGCGGCAGCGCCAGCGAGGCGCCCATACCCCGCAGGACCATGCGCCGCGCGAGCGTGCGTCGGGTGATGATCATTGAGCGCTCCTCATCTGAAACGGCGGGCTCGCGACGATCTGGCCGATGAGCGACGACCAGCGGTAGTCGTCCTCCGCCGCCTGCCGGATGATCCGGCGGACCGCCGGCTGATCGTAGTGCTCGAGCCCGCGGCCCAGGGCGTACGTGAGCAGCTTGCGGGTCACGTTGGCGACGAACAGGTCCCGGCGCGCCAGCAGCGCCTGCCGGAACTCCACCGGCCCTTCGAACGACGCGCCGTCGGCGGTCGTCCCCGACGCGTCCACCGCCACGCCGTTGTCGGTCTCCCGCCAGGCGCCGATCGGATCGAAGTTCTCCAGCGCGAAGCCCAGCGGATCGATCTTCGCGTGGCACGTCGCGCAGGCCGGATTCCGGCGATGCCGCTCCAGCCGGTCGCGCGTCGACCGCGGTTGCTCCGCCGTGCCGGCATCCTCGAGCGGCGGCACGTCCGGCGGCGGCGGCGGCGGCGGCGCGCCGAGGATCGCCTCGAGCACGAACTTCCCGCGCAGCACCGGCGACGTGCGGTTGGCGTACGAGGTGGCCGTCAGGATGCTGCCGTGCCCCAGCAGCCCGGCCCGGCGGCCGTCGTTCAGGCTCACGCGCCGGAAGTGGCTGCCGTAGACGTTCGGCACGCCGTAGAAGGCGGCCAGCCGCTCGTTGAGGAACGTATACGGCGCCCCCAGCAGATCGACCACGCTGCGGTCCTCGCGGAGCTGGCTGGCGAGGAACAGCTCGGTCTCGCGGCGAAACGCGTCGCGCAGCCCGTCGTCGAAGGCCGGGTACAGCTCCGCGTCCGGCTGCAGCCGGCCGAGGTTGCGCAGGTACAGCCACTGCCCGAAGAAGTTCTCCACCAGCGCCGCCGAGCGCGCATCCGCCAGCATCCGCCGCACCTGCCCGGCCAGCACGTCCGGCGCGCCCAGCTCGCCGCGCTCGGCCAACTCCAGCAGCTCGTCGTCGGGAATGCTGCTCCAGAGAAAGAACGACAGGCGCGAAGCCAGCTCCAGGTCGTCCAGGCGATAGGGCGTTCCGGAGGCCAGACCGGCCGGATCGCGCTCGACCCGGAAGAGGAAGTGCGGGCTCACGAGCACGGCGGCCAGACCGGCCTGCACACCGGTGTCGAAGTCGCCGCCGCCCAGGCGCCGGGTGCGGTAGGCGCGCAGCAGCGGGTCGACGTCCGTCCGGCTGACGGGGCGCCGGTAGGCGCGCCGGGCCAACGCGGACAGAATCCGCTCGGCGCAGCGCTCCTCGTCGTCGGCGGCGGCCGGCCGGCAGACGAAGATCCGCCGGCGGCTGGGCGAATCCCCCACGCCGGCGACGTCGTACGGCCCGCCAATGGTGACCGAGCTGATGGCCGGCAGGCCGCCCGCGTCGTCGTTGTGGCTGAAGCTGCGGGTCGGCAGCGGCAGCCGCAGACCTTCGGGCGCGCCGCTCCGCTTCGAGAAAGTCACGGCCACCGTATGCGCGCCGGCCTGCACCGGCACGCGGACGCGCAGCTCCGTGCCGAGCTGCTGCAGCGCCTGCAGGCCGGCGCTCTCGACCCCGCCGACGATGTCCGCCGGCCCCACGCTGAAGCGCTTGACGAGCCTCCCGTCCAGGCGCACGTCAATCGGGTGCCGGTCGGTCGGGTCGACGCGCCGGTCGCCGATCCCCTTCAGCCGGCCCGACATGATCGCCCGCTGCAGCTCGATGCGGATGCCGTACTCGGCGTCGACCGGAAAGGTGTGGCGCAGGGTGACGCCGCCGCGCGTGCCGAACGGCAGCTCCTCGTCCATCCGGTCGTCCTGGCGAAAGCTGCGCGACGCGGAGTAGATCGCCTCGCCGACGCCGGCGTCCGGATCGCCGACCGCCAGGCGGCTGATCCGCTGGGCGGCGGAGAGGTAGCGCTCGAGGAGCGGCTGCGACATCGTGAGGACGTCGCCGATGTTGTCGAACCCGTAGCTCGCGTCGTCGGCCGGCAGCAGCGCCCGGCCGTCGATCTCGACGGCCAGCAGGTCGCGGACGGCGTTCGTGTACTCGGCACGGTTCAGGCGGTGGACCGGCGCCGAGCGGCCGGGGTCCACGCGCGCGGACGCCGCCGCATCCAGGCTCGCGGCCAGCCAGCCCGCGAACGCGGCGTACGTGGCGTCGTCGGGGCGCGGCCGGCCGGCCGGCGGCATCTCGCGGGCCTGGAGCTTCTGCAGCACCTTCTCCCACAGCTCCGCCGCCTCTCCCACTTGGCCGAGGTCGGCGTGGTCGAGCCGCAGGTTCGCCGTCCGCAGGCGCTCGTTGTGGCACGCGACGCAGTACCGTTCCAGCACGGCGTGGTAGCGCCCGGCCGGCTCCACCGCCTCACCTCCGGCCGGCTGGCCGGCCGCCGTGCCGCCCAGCGCGGCGAGCCCGGCCAGGACAGTCAGGCTCAGCCGACCAACACGCCGCCACGCGCGGGGAGCCGCTACGCCGGACAGGAAATCGCTCATCGATGCGGCCCTCAGTACCGCAGCCGCTTCTGCTCGTGGGACGGTATCGTAGGCTGCGCCCCGTGCGCCGTGAGCAGCGCCATCACGCTATCGTGCACCGTCTTCGTCATCGTCGTGGTGTCGAAGAAGCCCGACGCGATGGCCAGCGGCGTCCAGCCCACGATGTTCTGCGCGTCGACTGCGGCGCCGCCGTCCAGCAGCAGCGCCGCGACGCCGTCCCAGCCGGTATACGCCGCCGCGTGGAGCGCTGTCTCCCCCACCGTGTTGGCGCCGTTGACGTCCACGCCGGCCTCGATGATCAGCCGGGCGGCTGCCAGCGCCTGACTCTCGGAGTG
Organism: Vicinamibacterales bacterium; assembly: GCA_965217045.1. Lineage (GTDB taxonomy): Bacteria > Acidobacteriota > Vicinamibacteria > Vicinamibacterales > UBA8438 > JAAXGX01. The sequence continues at coordinate 1,343,668 of OZ244229.1, forward strand.
AATGTCGGCGCCGATCGCATAGGCATAGCCCGCGGCCGCCATCAGCGCCGTCGTCTCGTCATTGGTGGTCAGCAGGGGGTCCGCGCCGGCGGCCAGCAGGGCGCGCATGATGTCCAGATCGGCTGCGCGCGCCGCGACGATGAACGGCGTGGCGCCGGCCATGGCCATGCGCCGAAAGCCGAGGAAGCCGTGCGTCGGCGGGTTCCTCGGCAGCCGGATGTTCGGGTCCGCGCCGTGCGCCAGCAGCGCCTCGACGAGCGCCAGCTTGCCCGGCCCGTGACTCGCGTAGCGTCCCCAGCCTGCCGTGCCGCCGGCTTCCGTCGTGGTGAGGGCGGTCTCCCAGACGCCCGCGGCCCAGTGCAGCGGCGCGAAGCCGGCCCCGTCGGCGTCCGGGTCGGCCCCGTGCTCGAGCAGCCGGTGCGCGAGCGGCCAGTGGCCGAGGAAGACGGCCACGACCAGCGGGGTCGTCCCGTCGGCGGCGGCCGCGTCGACGTCTGCCCCACGCTCCAGCAGCAGCCGGACCGACGCCGCGCGGTTCTCGCGCACGGCGAACAGTAGCGGCGTGTAGCCGCTCGCCGATCGGGCCTGCACGTCGGCGCCGGCGTCCAGGAGCAGCCGCTGCGCGTCCGCGTGCCCGGCCGAGGCCGCCCACATCAACGCCGTCTGCCCGTGGGTCGCGTCCTGCGCGTCGACGGCGGCGCCGCGCGCGAGCAACGCGCCGACCACCTCCACCCGCCCCGTGCGCGCCGCGAACATGAGCGGCGTCGCGCCGTTCTCGTCGGCGGCGTTCGGATCGGCGCCGGCGCCGATCAGCCGCTCGACCATCGCCGGGCTGCCGTTCGTCGACGCCAGGGCGAGCGGCACCACCCCGTAGTCGTTCGCGGCGTCGACGCGCGCGCCGGCCGCGAGCAGCGCGTCCGCGGTCTCCAGGTCGTCCCAGTGGGCCGCCCAGTGCAGCGGCGTGGCGCCGTCGGCCTGCGGCGCGTTGACGTCTGCGCGCTCGTTCACGAGCGCGCGCGCCGCCGCGCCGTCGCGGTTCTTGACCGCCTCGACGAGGCGGTCGTCGCCGCCGGCGGCGACGAGTCCCGCGGCCGCCGCGCCGACCATGGCCAGCATCAGGCAGACGCGGCCGTCCAGGCCCTTGATGACCATCAGGCGCCTCCCGCCTTACGGCTCCGATCCGTGGCCAGACGTCCGCGCCGTTCTTACGGCGCGGACGCCTACATTATAGCCGAATCCTGCCGGCTTGTCCGTCGGCCCGCCTACTCCTGCGCCACGAACGGGACCGCCGGCTCGCGCACGCCGGGGTGCCCGGCCTCCTGCCGCTGGCGCGAGACCAGCGCCGCCGCCTCCAGCGCCTGCTGCTCGTCGGCGCGGCCGGCGCTCAGCAGGTTCATCATCCCGTGATTGCCCTCGTGGCACGCGTACTCGAACAGGTGGTTGAGCGCCTCGTTCGTATCGCGCCGGGTCATCGGGATCGACAGGGTGTACGGCCGCGCGTAAGTCTCCGGATCCGCGATCGTGAGCTGGTAGTCGATCGCGCTCGCGTCGACCATCCGGAAGCGCTCCACCAGCCGCAGCGTGCCGCCCGACCCGCGGTGCCCGGTCTGGATGATGTGCGACGGCTGGTAGTCGCCGCCGTCCAGCCGGTTGTTGAACCGCTCGGTCTCCACCACCAGCGTGTCGCCATCCCAGCGGCCCCGGCTGTCGCCCAGCCACTGCCGCACGCCGGCGGCGACGTGCGGCCGTCCGTCCAGCGGGATGATGCGCGACTCGTGGATCATCTCGATCAGGATGGCCACGTGGCTCGGCGTCTGCAGGATCTGGTAGTTCGCGTTGTAGCCGTTCGGGATCATGGCCACCGGCATGGTCCGCGAGATGCAGCGCTCCCAACTGTTGCGGTCGAGCCAGGAGTCCGCCTCCCCGCGGCCGGCGCGGGCGGCCTCGCGGTCGATCAGGCGCTGCTTCGCGGCCGGCAGCAGCTCGGAAATCCGCCCGTCGGGCGGATCGACCACGAGCGACTCCCGCAGAATCGTCCCGGAGCGCTCGATCCAGGCCGCTCCCGTGCCCTGCGTGGCCGCGACGACAGCCTCCCGCGCCCGGCGGCTGCGCTCCTGCTCGGCCGCGGTCAGCCGCTCGAGCGGCGTGTCGGTGGAGTTGTTCCAGACGCCGCGCAAATCGGGGTCGCCCCACGGCGTCCGCGGCAGCGAGCCCTCGGCGGGCGGCAGCAGGCCGTCCAGACCGGTCTCCGCACCGGAATACAACCGGCGCTCCTGGCCGGCCGCCGTCGCCAGCACCACGGCCAGCAGCGCGACGCACACCCCAACGGTCGAGAAGCTCCGACTGCTCATCTCACCCTCCTACTCTCCTGCGCAATACAGCATCCGCGACGCCCGTTGTCAACCATGCCGCCGGCCATAGTCCCGCGGCGGCTTGACACACCGGGCGCCGCGGCCATAATCCCCACGTTGTGCAGCCGTCCCCGATCGCGGCTCGGCGCGGCTCGTCCCGCGGCGCTCCCTTCCGCTGCGGCGCACTCCTGGCCGGCTGCCTGGCCCTGCCGCTCGTCCACGCGCAGGCCCCGTCAAGTCAGGACCGCCCCGTGGTGTGGGTCCTGGCGACCGGGGGCACGATCTCCGGCGGGGGATCGTCCGCGACCAGCCTGACGGAGTACCGGGCGGGCGCGCTCTCGGGCGCCGAGCTCGTCGCCGCGCTGCCCGCTCTCGCCGACCACGCCGACGTGCGGGTCGAGCAGGTCGCGAACATCGGCAGCCCGAACATCACGTTCGACATCTGGCTGGCGCTCGCGAACCGCATCGACGCGCTCTTCACGGGCGACTCGGAGGTGGCCGGCGTCGTCGTCACGCACGGCACCAACACGCTCGAGGAGACGGCCTACTTCCTCAACCTGACGATCCGCCACGACCGGCCCGTCGTGCTCGTCGGCGCGCAACGCCCGGCGACGGCCATCAGCGCGGACGGCCCGCTCAATCTCCTGAATGCGGTGCGCACGGCCGCGGCACCCGCCGCACGGGGCAAGGGCGTGCTGGTCGTCATGAACGACGAGATCAACGCCGCGCGGGACGTCACCAAGACGAGCACCTACCGCGTCCAGACCTTCAACTCCCGGACGCTCGGGCTGTTGGGCTACGTCGACGCCGACGCGGTGACCTTCTATCGCGAACCGACGAAGCGCCATACGGTGGCTGCGGAGTTCGATCTGGCGGGGATCACGGAGTTTCCGGCGGTGGACATCGTCTACTCCTACGTCGAGCCCAACCCGGTGCTGATCCGCGCCCTCATCGAGGCCGGGGTCGACGGCATCGTCCTCGCCGGCACCGGCGCGGGCAGCGTGTCGACGGTCGAGCTGGAAGCGCTCGAGCTGGTGCGGTCGCTGCCACCCGCCTCCCGGCCGGTGCTCGTCCGCTCGAACCGCACGGGCAGCGGCCGCGTGGTCCCGCTCGGCCGCTACGACAGGCTGGACATGATTGCCGCCGACACCCTCAACCCGCAGAAGGCGCGCATCCTGCTGATGCTCGCGCTCACCAGAACCCGCGATCGGGAGGAGATCCGGCGGATGTTCAGCGAGTACTGAACCCGCGTCACAAGGCCGGCGCGCGCCAGCGCTCGCGGCGCAGCAGCTCGCCGCTGCCGGGCGCTCCCGACACCTCCCCGTCGCGGTAGACGACCTCGCCGCGCCGCATCGTCAGCGTCGGCCAGCCGGTCACCTCGGTGCCGGCGTAGGTCGAGTAGCCGCTGCGCGAGAGCATGTCCTCGTCGCGAATGATGCGCGTGGCCTCCGGGTCCCACAGCACCAGATCGGCGTCCGCGCCCACGGCGATCGTGCCCTTGCGCGGATACAGCCCGAACAGCTTCGCGGCGTTCGTCGCCGTGACCGCCACGAACCGCTCCAGCGTCAGGCGCCCCCTCCCCACGCCCTCCGAGTAGAGCATCGGCAGCATCACCTGGAGGTTGCTCATGCCCGCCCGGTGCTCGGCCACCGTCTGCGCGGGGTCGAGCTTCTGCTCTCGCGTGTACGCCACGTGATCCGTGGCGACGACGTGCACCGCCCCGCGGGCGAGCCCCGCCCACAGGGCGTTCTGGTCCTGCTGCGTCCTGAGGGCCGGCTGGCCAATGTAGAGCCCGGGCGTGGGCCCCGCGAACCGCTCGCGGGTCAGGTGGAGATAGATGGGGCGCGTCTCGACGTACACGGGCAGGCCGCGCCGGCCAGCGTCCTCGGCCACCTGCAGCGCCCGCTCCGACGACAGGTGCACGAGGTACACCGGCGCGCCGGTCACCTCGGCCAGCGCCACGGCGCGCTGCGTCGCGGCGACCTCCGCCGCGACCGGCCGCGCGTCGGCGAAGTACTGCAGCGAACCCCGCCCCTCGGCCAGCATCCGCTCCGCGGTCGTCCGGATGATCGCCCCGTCCTCGGCGTGCATCATCACGAGCAGGCCGGCGCCGCGCGCCGCCTCCATGGCCGCGATGTAGCCCGGCACGTCCCGATCGAACGGTTCACGGTTCATGAACACCTTGATGCTCGTCTGGCCCCCGGCGGCCTGTGTCGCCAGGGTGTCGGCATTCGCGGTCGCGGGGTCGGAGATGATCGGGTGGATGATGACGTCGGCAATCGACTGCGCACGGACGAGGGCGGCTTCCCGCTCGACGGCCGCCGCCGGCTCCTCCCCCGCGGATACGGCGCTGAAGTTCGAGATCGTGGTGATGCCGCCGGCCAGCGCGGCAGCCGAGCCCGACGTGTAGTCGTCGAGACGGCGCCCCGCGACATGCACGTGCGGATCGATGCCGCCGGGCAGCACCAGACGGCCGCGCGCGTCGATCTCGACCGTGCTCGCGCCGCGGGCCGCGAGGTCCGCCCCGATCTCGGCGATCGTCTCCCCCACGACCCGGATGTCCGCCCGGCGCCGGCCGTCGACCGTGACGACCTCGCCGCCTCGGATGAGGATCTCGCCCGCCTCCTGCGCGAGACCGCCGGCCGCGAGCAGCCACAGCGCGGCGACCGCGACGGCGAACGGCATCGTGCGGCGCCGGCGAGGCGCGCGCGCCCTGTGTGTTCTCATTGGCAGCCCCCTCGGAAAGCTGCCTCCATTATCAATCAGAAATGGACCTTGAGCCCGAGCTGCGCGACCCGCGGATCGCGGGCGGACGTGATCGATCCGAAGCCCGGCGTCCCGACCACCGCGTTGGGAGGCCCCAGGTTCGTGGCGTTGAGCGCGTTGAACATCTCGAGGCGCCACTCGAACGTCGTCGCGCCGACTGGGAGCCGCCGCACGAGCGCCAGGTCCAGGGTGCGAAAGCCCGGACCGCGCACCGGGTTGCGCGAGCTGCTCCCCAGGGTGAACTGCGGCGCGATCCCGAAGGCGTCGGTGTCGAACCACCGCGCCGCGCCGCGCTCGCCGGCCGGCAGCTCGGGATCGCCCACGAGGTTGGGTCGCTGCGTCCCGAAGCCGGCGAACCCGTTGAAGTTGATCGCCTGGATCACCGGCAGCGGCAGTCCGCTCTGCAGGGTGAGGACGCCCGCGAGCTCCCAGTCGTTCAACAGCGCACGCCAGCCGCGGCCGTGGCGCGCGTGATCGGCGCCGTAGGGGATCTGCCACATGCCGCTGACGTTCAGGATGTTCGTGATGTCGCCCGTCGAGAGATCCCACTCGAGCGCCCGGTTGAAGCTGTCCGCAACCGGGAAGCTGGCTTCCGGGCCCGTGACGACCGTGGCGCTGAAGACCGACGAGGCATCGTCGAGCAGCCGCGAGCGCGTGTAGCTGACGAAGAAGGCGGCGCCGTTGGTGAAGCGCCGATCCAGACGGAACTGCATGCCGTCGTACTGACTGCGCCCGTCGTTGTCCCGGTAGGCGCTCACGGTCGTGAACCGGGGATACGGCTTGAGCAGTTGCGCGCGGGAGACCGTGGGACCGCCCAGCGACGACGAGGCCGGGACCTGGCCCGCGAAGGGATTCGGGACCTGTTCCAGGAGGGCCGATCCGAGCGCGAGCTGGTCGACCCGCAGCTGGTTGAGATTGATGTTCGGCACGCCCAGCCGCGTGATCCGGGAGCCCGTGTAGGCAACCTCCAGCGTCAGGTTAGCGGGCAGCTCCCGCTGCCAGGCCACGTTCCACTGCTCGGCGTAGCCGGACCCCCGGTCGGAGTTGACGGTGAAGACGCCCTGGCCCAGGCCGGCGTCCGGCGTGGTCCCGAGGGGCGCGACAACCGGTCCGTCGGCCAGCGCAAAGGCCGGCGCGATGCCGTCGAGCGACTGTTGGCTGACCGTCTGGATGAACGGGAACTGCGGGTTGATGAACGGCGTCGTGATCCCCGCCATTTCTATCCAGACGAGCCCGTAGCCCCCCCGCACGACGGAGCGGGAGTCCAGCCGCCAGGCGGCCCCGAGCCGGGGGCCGAAGTTGTTCCTGTGGAGCCGGCGCGCCGAGCGCGGAAACCCGTCCTGGTTCAGATACTCGAGCTGCCGGGTCTCGAGGTCGAAGACGGCACCCTGATCGTCGGCCTCGGTCGACGGGAAGTTGAGCGTGTAGCGCAGGCCCAGGTTGAGCGTCAGCCGATCGGAGATCTGCCAGTCGTCCTGGACGAAGTACTCTTGGCTCATGGCCCGCGGCCGCAGCGCCCGCGGCTGGACGTCGATCGAAAACGTCTCCACCTGGCCCAGGAGGAAGCTCGCGAGCGACGATCCGGTCCCAGGCCGGCCCGGCAGGTCGGTGAACAGCGGGCTGAACCGGAAGAGGCCCGTCGGCGAGGGGGGCTGGACGATGTCGAGCCGCTGCCAGCGCCAGTCGAGCCCGACCTTGAGGAAGTGCTGCCCGCGCTGCCACGAGAACACGTTGACGACCTGCGTCACGTCCGTCCGCGAGTCGCTGTTGGCGCTGACCGGCGGGCCGAGTTGCTGCAGACCGGCGATGGCGAACGTCGGCAGCGTAGTCTGGAACGCCGCGCTGGAGGGCAGGCCAGGGACCCCGAGCGGCTGGTCGAGCAGCCCGGCGGAGCGGGCGACGGCACGCCGGGTGTACCCCAGCCGCAGCTCGTTGAGGCCCTGTCCGACGGCAGTCTGCAGCGTCCCGACGACGTGCGCCGCGCGGGTGCGGGTATCCCCGATCGCCCCGCGTACGATGCTCCCGCTCCCGTCGGGCAGCGGGGTCACCGGCAGCACCCGGTCGGTCGCCGACACAACGCGCACGAAGCCGCGCGTCGCGGGCGTGAACCGATGGTCGAGCCGCAGGCTGAACTGCTCCTGCGACTGGTGCTCAAGCCCGATCCGCTGATAGTTGTTCGCCGTCCCGGCCAGGTTCGGGAGGGGGTAGCGCTGGAGCAGGCCGAGCGCGATCGGATCGATCCGGGCGGCCGGAATCCTGCTGTCCGCAAAGGGCTGACGGGAAAAACCGCCCCCGGCCATGCCCACGGTCGTCGCGGGATCGTAGATGGCCGGCGCGCCGCCGGCGACCGGCTCGGTGAACACGCCCTGCCGCTGGAGCGCCGTCGGCACCGTCGAGATGCGCACGCGGGCAACATCCTGGCGCAACCCCTGATACGCCAGGAAGAAGAACGTGCGGTTGCGCCGCAGCGGGCCGCCGATGACGCCGCCGTACTGCTGCCGCCGGAAGCGCGGGTTCGGCTCGCCGGGTCCCTGCGGCGCGAAGGCGTTGCGGGCGTTCAACGCCTCGTGGCGGAAGAAGCCGAAGCTGGTGCCGCCGAGTTGGTTGCTGCCGGCGCGGGTCGTCAGATGGACGACGCCGCCGTTGAAGCGCCCGAACTCGGCCGGCGGGCTGTTGCTCTCGACGCGGAACTCGGCGATCTCCTCGACGATCGGCAGAAACGGGACCTGCCCGGGCTCGGGCTGCAGCACGGAGATGCCGTCGAAGATGTACTCGTTGGTGCGGGGACGCCCGCCGTTGATCCGCGGAAACGCCGACGTGGGCGGACGCGCCACGCCCGGCGCCAGCACCGTGAGGTCGATGAAGTTCCGCCCGTTCAGCGGCAGCGCCTCGACCCGCGCCCGGGAAACCACCTGCCCCAGCGTCGCCGACTCCGTCTGCAGCCGCGGGGCGCGCCGTGTGACGACGACCGATTCGCTCAGGCCGCCGATCTCCAGCTCGACGTCGATGCGCAGCCGCGCGCCGCTGTGGAGCTCGAGTCCCTCCCGGACCATGCGCCGGAAGCCGGCGAGCTCGGCGACGAGCCGATACGCACCCGGCTGCAGGCCCACGAAACCATAGGTGCCCGTGGCATCCGTCACGGCCATCTGACCGAGCTGGGTCGCCACGTCCGTCAAGGTGACGACCGCTCCGGGAACCGGTTGCGACTGGGGATCCGTCACGCGGCCGACGAGCTCGGCCCGCACCTGGCCGGCGGCCGGCGACCCGAGCGCCAGCCAGACGGCCACGGCGAGCGGCAGCCGGCGGCGCCACGCCAGCAGGCCGCCCGGGCGCCACGGCTGGGTGAGTGCGGATGGCGGGGTGAGTGTGGATTGTGACGAACGCCGCATCGATCGACTCCCGGGATAGCAGACTCCCCCTTCACCCCCGGCCGCGCGCAGCCAAACGATCTAGTTTAGCAAGCAGACCTGCGGACCAATGGAGCCCGGGGAGCCGGCGATCTACCGTGCGACAACTACCGGGCGGAGCGTTGGTGAAGCCGGGATCCCGGCATGCGGCGAGTTGGCGCAGCGGCGGGAGGTGGGCCGACCTGATCGAGACGGGGAGCCGGAGTAGCCGGATGAGAGCGCGTCGGCTGGCGGCGAGCGGAGCTCGCCCGCCAACCGACCGCACGCTGCCCGGACCGGCGCGGCCTCAGTGCCCCTCGGCGGCCTCCTCTTTGCGCGCGCCCTCGAGAATGTTCAGCAGGCCGTAGTTGCCTTCGTGGCAGGCGTACTCGAAGACGGCGTTGTCCGTGCGGCGCAGCGGGATCGACACGGAAAATGTGCTGGAGTACACCTCCGTGTCGTCGTAGGTGTACTCGTACAGCAGGGTGCCGGCGTCGACCCGCGTCAGCCGCTCCGCAAGCCGCATCCTGTCGCTCGGTCCGACGGAGCGCCCCCCCATGCTGAAACCGCGATCGGGCCTGAAGTTCTCCGTCTCGACCACCAGCGTGTGGCTTTGGTGCATAAATGCCCAAGATCGCCAGCTCGGCGTACCATGCCGTGGAGGGAACGCAGCCATGGCGTCGACGAAATCCAGCAGAGTGAACCCCAAGCACAAAAAGAGGTATCGCGTCGGGAACTGGCCCGCGTACGAGCGCGGGCTGCGCGCCCGAGGCGACGTCACCGTCTGGTTCGCCGAAGCGGCCCTCAGCACGTGGACTCCGCCGCCGACCCGCCGTCCTGGCGGGCAGCAGCGTTACTCGAACCTGGCGATCCTCACGGCGCTGACCCTGCGCATGCTCTTCCACCTGCCGCTTCGGCAGACCGAGGGCTTCGTCGCGTCGTTGCTCCGGCTGATGGGCCTGGACCTGAACGCCCCAGACCACACGACGCTCTCCCGGCGCAACCGAGAGGTTCTGGTCCCGGCCCTGCGACGTGCAGACGGCAGACCGATTCACCTGATCGTCGACTCGACAGGGCTGAAGATCTATGGTGCCGGCGAGTGGTGCTCGCGCAAGCACCGGAAGGCGCACGAGCGCGGCGGCTGGCGGAAGCTGCACATCGGCGTGGACGATGACGGCTACATCGTAGCCGAGACGCTCACCCAGAATACGGTCGACGACGCGGATATGCTTCCGAACTTGCTGGACCAGTATCGATGCTCCACTACGGCGCTTCACGGGCGATGGTGCCTACGACACGCGCAGCGTGTACACGGCGGTCGGCAAGGCCGGCAACACCGGCGTCGAGATCGTCGTCCCGCCTCGACGGCTGGCGACAGCGTCCCCGGAGGCGACGGAACCCTGGGCGCAGAGGAACCTCCATATCGAGAGAATTGCGGAGATCGGCAGACGGGCGTGGCAGAAAGAAACCGGCTACCGGCAGCAGGCGCGCGTCGAGGGCACGTTCCTCCGGTACAAACGGATCCTCGGCGGCCGCCACCGTGCGAGGGGGTTCGAGGCGCAGCAGCGCGAAGCGATGATGGGGTGCACCGTGCTGAACAAGATGTTGGCACTCGGCAAGGCCCAGTCCTCTGCGGTCACAGTGTAATCGTCGACGACTTCGACACCAGATCGGTTCCGTGGTCGAACCATGCAACAACCCCCCTGCCAGGTGGCGGACCCGCTCCAGGACAGCGACCAGGTGCCAGCCTCGATCGTCGCCGGCGAACGCGTGCAGCTCGTCGACCACGACAGCCTGGAGATCCTGGAAGAGCTGTCGCGGCTCCGAGCGGCGGGAGACCAGCATCACCTCGATCGACTCGGGAGTGGTCAACAGCAGGTCAGGCCGCTCGCGCATGATCGCCAGCCGCCGCGCGGCCCCCACGTCGCCATGCCACAAACCAACGCGGCGTCCTATCAGAGTGGCGTACGCCCGGAGCCGAGCCTCGATGTTGTTCAGGAGCGCCTTGATCGGACAGACGTAGAGCACGCTCATACCACCCCACCGTTCGGTCAACATCCGTGACAGGAGGGGGAAGATCGCCGCCTCCGTCTTGCCGCCGGCAGTTGGGGCCAGGAGCAGAACGTGGTCGCCGTCCAGGACGGCGCCAATGGCCTGCTCCTGCAGCGGGCGGAGCGACTTCCACCCGAGCGAATTGACGATGTGGTGCTGTCGGGCGGGATGCAGCCGCTCGAACGCGGACTCGCGGCTCACAGGTCCAGCTCGACCTTGTCGGGCGAGGTGACGGCGCGGGCGTTGCGCTCGATGTCCGTGAGCTCGCCGTCGGTCAGGGTGAGTGCGTAGTCGCGCCGCGGGTCGAAATCCAGATGCAGGTCGATCCGATCGAGCACGTCCTGCACCAGTTTCTTAAGAAACACGCGCGGCGCGATTCCGATGCGTCCACCCAGCTCTCCGGTGACCGCCCGTGCCAAGCCGTTCAGGTACGCGTCATCCGCCCGCAGCAGGATGCGGGCCGATGCCGCAGCGCCCTCCGCATAGAGATCGCGAATCTTCTGCCCGACCTGCTGGAGCCGGTCGAGGTCGAAGTTGCGCAGTCTCACTTGTGGGGCGCGCGGATTGTCGAACCGGTGCTCGCCGGAGAAGTCCACGTCGAGCCGCTGGGCGAGGGGCGGCAGGCGCTGGACGCCCTGCGGTCCCTCGAAGAACGCGGGCGTCCCGGTGATCACGAGGTAAAGGCCCGGGAAGCGACCGGCGTCGATCTCATCGATCACTTGGCGGAGGGCGTTCAGGCTCTTCTCCCGCACATCGCTGCGCACGCGCTGGAGCGTCTCCACCTCATCGAGAACGACCACCAGCCCCGCAAAGCCCGAGTCGCGCAGGATGGCGAGCAGTCCCTGGAGGAAGCTGAGCGCGCCGAAGTGGTCGAGATCGCCCTTGACGCCAGCGTACCTCTTGGCCGCGGCGCCCACGTTGGGCTGCCCCCCGATCCATGCCAGCAGCGCCTCCGCGGTGGCGCGATCGTTGCCGGCGACGGCTCGCCTGTAGGCGCGCAGCGCCGTCGCGAAGGCGGGGGCATGGCGGGCGACCGATGCGAGACGCCGCTCCATGAGATCGGTCGTCCGCGCCAGAAGTGCACCGGCGTCGCGTTCGGCCACGCCGCCTTCGGCCAGGACGTCTTCCTCCAGCGCATAGAACCAGTTGTCGAGGATGGAGCGGAGGGCGCCCTGATGGGTGTCCGCGGTCGAGAGGCGCTCGGTGAGGCGGCGGTACACCGTCTCCAGGCGGTGCAAGGGCGTTTCCGTTTCGGAGATCTGGACCTCTGCCGCGGCAAACGTCTTGCGTTTCGCCTGTTCCTGCAACCAGCGTACGAAGAAGGTCTTGCCGCTGCCGTACTCGCCGCGGACGGCCTTGAAGGCTCCGCTGCCCGCCGCCACCGCGGCCAGCTCGTCGTTCAGCGCCGCGTCGAACGGATCGAGGCCGACCGCGAACACGTCGAGACCCTGGCGCGGAACGGTTCCGCGTCGGAGGGCGTCGACGATCTCGCGTCGTCGCTGCGCACTGATCACGGGCCGGCCCTCGCCTGTCTACTTCTCGTCGGGAACGAGAACGAACTGTGCCGCGAACTGCACGAGCCACTCATCCATCCCTGCCCCCGGCACGGTGCCGCCCCGCCTGCGCAGGTGAGCAATAATGGATAGTCCGTATACGATGGCATCGCGCCGTGCCGCCGCCCGTCACGCCGTGCCAAACTGCACCGCGGATGCCCGGTGCATTCTACGAGAGTAGCCATGACATTCGGAATCGAGTTAGACCGCGAGGACGATGGCCGTTGGCTGGCCGAGGTGCCGGCCCTCTCCGGCGTGATGTGCTACGGCGCGACCCGGGCCGACGCCATCGCCCGCGTCCAGGCTCTGGCGCTCCGGGTGATCGCGGAACGGTTGGAGCACGGGGAAGCGGAACCCGCGCTTCTGAGCCTGTCCTTCGAGGCGGCGTGAGCCGCTGGCCTGCGACGAAGGCGTCGCGTGTGCTCGAGGCCCTCGGCCGAATCGGCTGGAAGCTGAAGCGCCGCAGCGGTTCCCACCGGACCCTGCAGCGTCCAGGATGGGCAGATTTCGTGTTCGCATTTCACGAGAAGGAAGAGATCGGTCCCAGAATACTGGCCCGCATCGCACGTCGGACGGGACTCACGCCGGAGGATGTGTAGCCAGACCGAACTGCGTGTCCAGCAGCTCGCGGTTCAATTCGACGGTCTCGGATGCCTCGTGGACCGACAGCACGTCGAACCCCTCTACGTGAGGCGCCCCAGTTTTCTTGGACACGGATTAAGGGAGAATCCGATGTCACAGGAGGTAGGGGGCATGGCTCGGTCGAGACGGGTGAAGGGAACCGCGTCGGCGCGGCGGTTGGGTTGGGGGCCTTGGCGCTCGGCCAGCGGTGGAGCGCAAGCCGGAAACGGGACGTGGTGTTGCGGCTGCTGCGCGGCGAGTCGCTGGATGCGGTCTCGCGAGAAGTCGGGGTGGAGGTCTATCGCCTGGAGGCGTGGAAGGCCCGGGCGCTGGCCGGTCTCGAGCTCGGTCTGAAGGCGCAGGCCGGTGAGCCACTGGCCGCCGAGTTGGATGCTGCCAAGCGACACATTGGCGAGCTGTCGATGGAGAACGAGCTGTTGCGGGAGCGTGCCCGTGGAGCGGAGCGTCGCCTCCCTTTGGCGACGCGGAGGTCGCGACGATGAGCGCAACGACCTCCGCGACGACGGGGCGGCGCTATGGTCTCGAGCGGGTGTGTCGACTGTGGGAACGGTCGCGCTCGGCGCTCTACGCGCGGCGGGCTCGTTTGCAGCGCCCAGCGCGGGGTGCTGGCCTGGGGCGCCGCGGGCCGACGCCCGCGCTGTCGGATGCGCAGTTGCTGGCGGCCATTCGTAGCGACCTGGCCCGCTCCCCGTTCCGGGGCGAGGGCCATCGCAAGGTCCACGCGCGGCTGCGGATCCTCGACGGGGTGTGGGTCTCGCGGACGCGAGTGTTGCGCGTGATGCGCGCGAAGGGGTTGCTCTCGCCCCACCGCGGGCGGCAGGCTGACTCGAGGGCGCACGACGGCACGATTGTCACCTCGGCGCCCGACGTCATGTGGGGTACCGACGGCGTGCGGGTGTTCACGGCCGACGACGGCTGGGTCTGGACCTTCGCGGCGGTGGACCACTGGAACGCCGAGTGCGTGGGCTGGCATGTGTGCAAGGTGGGGAGCCGTTTCGCGGCCCTCGAGCCGGTCGCGCAAGGGCTCCGGCGACTCTACGGTTCGGTCGAGGCGGACGTGGCCCGCGGGCTGGCGCTGCGGATGGACCACGGCAGCCAGTATCTGTCGGACCACTTCCTCAACCAGCTTCGGTACTGGGGCATCCACCCCAGCTTCGGCTTCCTCGAAGAGCCGGAAACCAACGGGGTCGTCGAGCGCTGGAATCGCACGCTCAAGGAGCAAGCAGTCTACGGCCGGGTCTTTCGAAACTTGGCCGACGTGCGCGCCGCCGTCGCCAGGTTCGTCGAACGCTACAATCAGTGCTGGCGCCTCGAGAAGCTGGCGTACCGCACGCCGCTCGAAGCGCGCGAGGAACACGAGCTGCGTCAAGCCGCGTAGCGTAAACGTGTGTCCAAGAAACCGGGTGCGGTACAAAGTCGCTTCCGCGCGCGTTTGCCGCGCCCAAGTCCGACAGGCTGCTAGCTGCGCCTGCCCCGCCGGCCAGCACGGCGCCCAGCCCCAGAAACTGCCTGTGTGTACAGGTTCCCATCGGCGCTCCGCCGCCAGCCCGCGGCAGGCGCCGCTGCATTCGACCGGCGATGCAGCCGCCCCTGGACCGCGCGGCTCTCCCTGCCAACTCTACCGCGTCGGCCCGGTCATCGCACGGTTGCCGCGCGTTCGCGATTACTCACGTTCGAGATCGCGGTCGTACAAGCTGTCACACAGGACGTCACGAAATATGCACGATACCAATCAAGGTGCTTATTTACTAGGGTTTATGACGTCATGACAGCCGTCACAAAAAGTGCGACAATAGGCGTCATGGACTGGCGGCGATTCAGCTTCGAGTACCAGCTCCGCGTCGACGGCCTGACCTCGGATCTGATCCGAATCGAAGCATCGAGGGAAGCAGCGCTCAATCTGGTGCTGCCACCGGACTGGAAGACGCAGCTCGACCAGTTGAACCGCGTGCGTGCCGTTCACGGAACGACAGCCCTCGAGGGCAATCCGCTGTCCGAGTCCGAGGTGCGCCGGCAGATGGATCTGCTGGCGTCCCCATCGGTGCCTCGTTCCAGTCCGTCCAGGGACCAACGGCAGGTGTTGAACGCCAGCCGCGCGCAGGACTGGGTCCGGGAGCGGTTCACACCGGAGGCCCCCCCGCTTCGGCGTTCCGATATCCTGCGGATGCACGAGCTGATCACAGAGGGGTCGGACGAGACGGACAACGTGCCGGCACGCCTGCGGACGCATCCCGTCGTTGTCGGGACGGAAACGTTGGGCGGCGTCCATCGCGGAGCCCCGCCGCAGGAGGTGTCCCAGCTTGTCGATCAGTTCGTGGCGTTCGTGAACTCCCGATCTTTCATGGCGAATCACCCCGTGGTGCGGGCGTTGCTGGCCCACTTCTTCCTCGTCACGATTCACCCGTTCGGGGATGGAAACGGGAGAGTGTCCAGGCTGGTCGAGGCCGGTATTCTCTTTCAGGGCGATTACAACGTTTTCGGATTCTACGGCCTGTCGAACTACTTCTACCGCCATGGCGACGAGTACAAGCGGCTGCTGCAGCAGAGCCGGCACACCCAGCCGTTCGACCTGAACGCGTTCGTGGCGTTCGGTGCAGAGGGGTTCGCGGCCGAGCTGAAGGGCATCAACAACTTCATCAAAACGAAGCTGAACCGCGTCGTCTACCGGACTACTCTAGTTCGGGCGTTCAACCAACGGGCGGGCAAGCGCCGCCGCGTGATCAACCAGCGCGAGTATGGTCTTCTGGATTTTCTCCTGCAGGAAACAGAACCGATCGATCCGTTCGCCGAAGAACCGTCGCGAAGAATCGAGTACTCGGAACTTCGCCAAGCGCCGTACGTCAAAGGGGTGTACAGGCACGTCACGACTCGCACGTTTTATCGGGAACTGACCAGACTGGCTGAAATGGGGTTCATCAAGTTCTCGATTCAGGAACCGGAGCCCGGCATCGAGATCGACTTCGGAGCAATCGGCAGGTACTGACCGGCCGAAGTCCCGGCGCGGTCGTCAGGCGAGCGACGAGTGGTCCCCGGCGCCGCGCCGTCCGGCCAGCCACGCCGCCGGAATGCGCGCCCACTGCGCCGCGGTGAAGACTGGCACCGGCTTGCCGTCGATCATCGGACGGGACTCCTGCGGATCGCGCGAGACGAGCAGCCAGACGCCAGGCGGGCCGTCCGGCCGGCCCGCGGAGTCGCGCAGCTCGTCGAGGAAGGTCATCTGGTCGTAACGGGCGAGCAGCCCCGGATTCGTGAGCAGCACCGGGCGCGGTGCCTTGGTTGGCTCGGCTTGCGCACGGGGCAGCGCCCGGTGCCCAACCAGCCGCATGAGGTTGGCCCAGTCGGAGCTGCCCCGGGGTCCGCGGTCGTGCGCGCAGGACCACTTGTCAGTCCGCGCCAGCCTCCACGGCAGCGGCCTTCATGTGGCGGATCAGCAGCTCGTCCATGCTGCGTGCATCGACCGGGAACGCCGACGCCAGCGCGCGTTCCGCGTCGTGGAGGCGGCGTGGCGATACCGTGAGCGCCAGGAACGCTCCGCTCTCCAGCGTTCTGCGGAGCCTTTGATCGAAGTCGTCGAGATCGCTCCGCGGGCCGGCCCCCGCCTCGGCAACCCGTGACCGTCCGGCCGGTCGGTCGCCTATAGCTCGTGCCCGAGGTGACGGTCACGAACTCGCGGAGACGCGATGCGTAGGCACCCCGGCCGCTGTCGGCGTCCGGCGTCCAGACCAGCTCGCTTCCCGCCTGCCCGAGCAGTGTGTCGAGCGCCGGTCGATCCGGCAGCCGCGCCGCTTCTGGATAGCGCCCTGCAACACGCTGCCGGATCTGCTCGGGGGTGAGCGTGCGGGCGCCCGCGAGGGCGCCGAGCGCCAGCTTGAGCGCCCGGTCCGACGCCCTCCCACGGGGATACAGCTCAAGCCGGCTCGAAAGCGCCGCGTTGCGCGAGACCGCGGCGGCGAGCGCCAGCAGCCGATTCGGGGCGGGAGTCGTCATGCCGGCCGGCACGGCGACTCCCTGAAGCGCATCGACCACCCGTGTCGGCGAGGGCAGCGGATCGGTGCCGGCCAGCGTGTCCGCGTTACGGCCGAGGCGCTCAGCGTAGTCCGCCAGCCCTTGGCCGTCGAGGCGCTGTGTGCCGTCGTCATCGATCACGTCGCGCGCCAGCAGTACGCCGGCCGGGGCATCGACCCGGCGCACGATCCAGCGTGGGGCGGCGCGGCGGCGCTCAACTTCGTCGGCCGCGCGAACGCACGCAGCCGCGTAACGAGAGCGGAGCGGTTGCTCTTGCACCGAGCCGCGGCTGGCGAGAACGGCATCGGCCAGCTCGCGTTGCGTCATCACGTCGCCTTGCGCCTCGAGCATCTCGACCATGTCGTGCCGCAGGCGGGTCAGCGCCGGCGTCTTGCTCCAGCGCTGGCGCGCCCGCGCAACCGCGTGACTGACCGCCACGAGGGTGATGCCCAGCGCGCGCGCCACTTCACTCTGGCTCGGCCACGTCGCGACCGGCTCGTCCCGGAGTGCCAGCAAGGCCGCCAGCACATCGGTGTCGCCCTTTGTCTGCGCCGTCCGCCCGGCCGGCAGCAGTTGGCGCCGCAACTCATCCACGCTGACGCGTACGCAAAGGCTTCGAACCATCGCCGAACTCCCGTTCGAGGTTGAGTTGCGCGCCACCCTGCAGATCCCCGTCTACCAACAGATTGCCGCTCCGGCGGCCGGGATGCAGGATCAAGGGCACAACATCGCCGCGATCGCCAGATATTTCAGTGTTGATCATCACACCGCGGCGAAGGCCGTCAACTGGTTCCGCCGGTCGGCCCCTTCTGACTGACCCGTCGCTCGGGCTCGCAGAGTGGTCGCGTGACTGCGACGACCGGGGGGAGCATCTCGCGCTGCTCGTGGTCGTCACCACTGGACTGCGGCTACGGCGAGGACGGCGTTCCTGGCGCCGTTGTTGAGCACGCTCTCCTGCCGTCCCGCGTCGCTGGCGATGTCGACCTGGAGGGTCACCTGTCAAGGGCGGACCAAAACCAGACCAGAGTGGCGGAGGAAAATTAGACCATCCGGCCGCCCGGTGGCGTGTTTGAAGGTGGCTGTGCGGGTGGGCTGAAGCGGAGTCTGGGCACGCCCCCGGGGCGGGCCCGGACGCAGTGGAGGCCCGGCTGCACAGCCAGCGGCGTTGCAGGGGGAGGGGTCAGGACGCCGGGGCGGCAGCGTCTTTGCGAGCGTGCTTGCTGTGTGCGAGGCGATAGCTGTCGCCGTTCAGCTCGAGGATGTGGACGTGATGGGTCAGCCGGTCGAGCAGCGCGCCGGTGAGCCGTTCAGAGCCAAAGATCTCGGTCCATTCGTTGAAGGGCAGATTCGAGGTCACCAGCGTCGACGCTTGCTCGTAGCGCTGGGAGAAGATCTCGAACAGCAGCTCGGCGCCGGTCTTCGACAACGGCACGTAGCCGAGCTCGTCCACGATCAACAAATCCTGCTTGGCTAACTGTTTCTGGAATCGGAGCAGGCGCTTGTCATCCCGAGCTTCGAGCAGCTCGTTCACCAGCGCGGCGGCGGTGGTGAAGCGCACCCGATAGTTTTTCTGACAGACGGCCAACCCCAAGGCCAGCGCCAGATGCGTCTTGCCTGTGCCGGAGTTGCCCAACGCCAAGACGTTCTCTCGCCGGTCGAGTTACTCCGCGCGGGTCAGCTCGAGCACGAGCCGTTTGTTCAACGACGGGATCGCGCGGAACGCGAAGGTCTCGAGACTCTTCACGACCGGGAACTTGGCGGCCTTGATGCGGCGTTCGATGGCGCGCTGCTCGCGGTCGAGCAGCTCCAGCTCGCAGAGGCGGAACAGGTAGCGTGGACAGTCCAGCCCTTCCTGCGCGCAGTGCCGCGCCACCTTGTCGTACTCGCGCAGGAAGGTCGGCAAGCGGAGGGCCTTGAGATGGGCGTCGAGCAGCAGGGTCGACTTGGCCATCACTCGGCCCCTGCCCCCAGCAGCATCAAGTAGTCGGCCGCCATGGTCGTCGTCACCCGCGGGGCCGGGAGATGCGGATACTGCGCCAGGTCGAGGCGGGGCGGCCGGTGGTCGAGGCGGCACAGAACGAGATGCTTGACGGCGTCGAACCCGATCGCGCCCAGTCGCAGGGCGTCCTGGATAGCGCCGCGGACGTGGGCCAGCCGAAAGTCCTCGAGGAGCCGCAAGACCTGCACATACTCGCGGGTCCCGGCTTTGCCCAGCCGGGTCTCCAAGAGCCGCCGCAGCCGGAGAAACTCGTCTGGCAGCGCCCACCCGGTCAGCAGCGCCGCCTGATCGAGCGCGCCCGTCTTGCGCTCCAGCAAGGCCAAGTAGTGCAGCGGATCGAAGATCAGCTCCTCACGCCCGTAGCTGCGACGATGACGGGCGATCTCCTCACTCCCGCAGACGATCACGACGACGTCCACGTAGCCCTTCACCACCACGTCGCGGTGGCCGTAGGCGGTTGGCGCCGAGTAGTCGTTGCGGCGGTAGCGCACCAGCGACAACGACGTGACCCGCGTCGGGCGCGTGTCGCAGGCTTCATACGGGACCGGCGGCAACGGCAACAACGCGGCGCGGTCGCGCGCGAAGCGCTCCCCGATCGTCTCGGTGTGCCGCCGTAACCGCTGCCCGCGCCGCGCGCGGCACTGGCGCGCCAAGTCAGCGTTCAACGCGTCCCAACTAGCGACGCGCGGGACCGGCACGAAGAAGTTTCGGCGGGCGTAGCCGACCCAGCCCTTCCACCTTGCCTTTGTCGTTGCCCTTCCCCGGCCGTCCGAAGCGATCGTCGAACAAGTAGTGCGAGTGGAGCTCGCTGAAGCTCTGCGTTCGCTGCCGCGTGCCGTCCCCGAGAATCTTCGCCACCGCCAGCGTGGTGTTGTCGTAGACGATGCCACGCGGCACGCCGCCGAAGTAGCGGAACGCGGCGTTGTGTCCTTCGCAAAACGCCTCCGTCGTCTCGGCCGGAAACGCCTGCACGAACGCGTCGTCGCTGTGCGGCAGATCCACGACCAAGTAGTGCGCCTTGCATTCGACGCCGTCGATGACCACCAGGGCTTCGCCGAAGTCGGCCTGGGCGTCGCCCGGCGGATGCGCGAGCGGCACGAACATCTCTTGCCCGCCCAGCTTCTGCCTGCGCACGTAGTCTTTGACAATCGTGTGGCCGCCCGTGAAGGCGTGCTCGACGCATAAGCGCTCCCAGATGCGCTTGGCCGTGTGCCGTTGTTTCTTCGGGCGCTGCTGATCGTCGGTGAGAATTTGATCGATGACCCCGGTGAAGGCGTCCAGTTTCGGACACCGGATCGGTTTCGCCCGACGATACCCGGGCGGCAGGCGGTAGCGCAGCATCTTGCGCACCGTCTCCCGGGCCAGCCCGAAGCGCCGGGCCGCCGCCCGCTCGCTCAATCCCTCCACATAGACGCTGCGCCGCACCGCCGCATAGAACTCCACTCGATACATCCCTCCTGTGTTCCACAGAACACCGTCGGCATGCTCGGTGGACCACTCGAGCGGTCTGGTTTTCCGCCGCCCGCAGGCAGCTTCACACCGCCGCGCTGTGGTCTATTTTTGCTCCGCCGTTCTCACCCTGAGGCGCCCGACGGGCGTCAGTCACCCACGGGTGTCCCAACGCGCGGTCGAGAACACGTCGAAACATCCGACTTCTACCTCCCGGCGTGCCGCCGGTTCTCCCGACAAGATATCCAGTCCACGATCCAGGGCAAGTCGTGTTCACCAAGAGAGCTGAGGACTGCGCCCACCCCAATCCCCCGGGAGTTTTGCAAGCGGCTCCGAAGACACAGCTTCAGCGCGTCGCTCGCCGTGCAAGCCGTGATTGCTTCCAACGCCGCCCCCACCTCCGAGTACGGCAGCGCCGCGTGGTGCCTCTTCGCCTTTCGGGCCGATGGCAGCGCCGCGCCGATGCCGTCGGCAACATTGAACTCGAGGTGCTCGCGGGCCACGCCCCATGCCAGCGCCCCGCGGATCCACCCGTGTAGTTTCGATCCCGTGGCCCGCTTCTCCGCCATGACCGGGGCCAGGATGGCGATCACGTCGGTCCGACGGATCTGGTCGATGCGCCGGTCCATGATCGAGCCGCAGTACCGCTCCAGAGCACGCCGCCGCTTCTCCGCCCCCACGTCCTTTCACGTGGCCCCGGCCTCGACCCGTTCGCACGCCGTGCGGAACGTCGGGGTCCTCGACTGCCGTACGACCGCCGTCGGGTCCCCGCCGCGGCGTGCTAGCTGACGGTTGGCGAAGGCTGCCGCGCGCGCCTCGGCGAGTCCGACGTACGGGTATCCGCCGAGACCGAGGTCGCGGCGCTTGCCGTTGACGGTCAGCCGCTGCACCCAGTGGCGGCTCCGGGCGCTGGGCTCAACGACGAGGAAGAGCGTTCCGCCGTCGCCGTGGCGTCCCGGCCGCAGGGTCGGGATCTGCTTGGCTCTGAGTCGTCCTGCCATGGGTATCCGCTGCGTTCTGCGCCCCACGAATATACCACGTTAGGAGCTGGAACGGGCGAACCGAACACGGAAGGACTCGGAACAACGATCGCAATTCCACCTGTAAATGTGGGGATCCGTCGGCCCCCTACGGACTACTACGGACTACTACGGACTACTACGGACTACTACGGAACACTATCATGCTCTGGTGTCTGGAACACCTGCATGTAGTTGTTGTAGGCGCTCGGCATGACGGGCGGACCCGAGTTGAACCCGAGCAGGCACCGCTCGGCGAGGCCGCGATCCTCCGGGCCGTCGGAGCCAACCCCGCCGAAGTGCATCCGCACCGGGTAGCCGCCGGCGGCGAGCTCCGCCGCAGCCTTGCGCTCCTCCTGCCGCGTCAAGGCGGGCAGCCGCCCGTCGGGAGGGTCCACGATAAGGGACGACTGCCGGGTCGGGAGGACACCCGATCCGTTGTCGAACCAGAAGTTGTTGTAGTTGGGCGGCGTCAGGTTCTCGGTGTTGAGGCCCTCGGCGAACCGCGCGGCGTTGATCTGCTCCTGGATTGCCGCTTCCTCGTCCGTGAACTCGGCCCGGCCGGCGAGCTCGGCAGGTCGCTGGAACGGCGTCGCGGTGCCGAAGTCGTACACCCCCTGCAGATCCGGCGCACCCCAGGCCGTGCGCGGGACCGCATCCTGCGCGGATTGCGCGCCAGCGGGCAGCGGCAGAAGAACGATCAGACAGACGGGAAGCGCGCTCTTGAAGGACATGGATTTCCCCTTCCCGAGATGATGCCCGGCGAGTCTGGCAGTCCGCTGAAGGCTGTCAGCCACGGCACCCTCCTGATGACGTCCGGCGAGGAGCGCTGGTCGGCGCATGGGTCCATTTTTGTACAACTACAACAATCGGCGGCGAAAGTCATGCCGCAGAGCGCCGTTGTAGAATGGCCGCCGCGATGCCCCGCAGGAAGCGACGACGTTCAGGACCCTGGCAGCCTGCGCGGTGGGGCTCGCCGTGTCGGTCGTCCCGTCGCGCGCGCAGCCTGCGGCACGCAGTCGCCGCCGGGTCGGGGCCGGCTCAGGTCCGGGCGATCATCGATCGCTACTGCGTAACCTGCCACAACACCGGACTGAGGACAGACGGACTCGTGCTGGACACGAGGGGCGCCAGGCCGTCCCCGGAGGAGGAGCGTCGATGAGGCTGGCATCCCGGCGTTCGGCGAATCGGCAGGTCGGCGCGGCGGCCGGACTCTTCGTGGCGGGGCTGACGCTCGCCGGCGCCTGGCCCGCGGGCCAGGCGCAACAGCAGGCGCAGGGCCACGGCTACAGCCGCCCGGCGCGCAGCCCGCACGGCAGCCGGTCGGAGGTGATCGCGCCGCACGGGATGGTGGCGGCCAGCCAGCCGCTCGCCGCCCAGGTCGGCCTGGACATCCTGAAGGCGGGCGGCAATGCCGTCGATGCGGCGGTGGCGGTCAACGCCGTGCTCGGCCTGGTGGAGCCGCACATGAACGGCGTCGGCGGCGACCTGTTCGCCCTGGTGTGGCACGCCGAGACCGAGCGGCTGTACGGCCTGAATGCAACCGGCCGCGCGCCGCACGCCATCAGCCGCGAGACGCTGGTCCGCCAGGGGTACGAGCGGATGCCGGGCGCCGGCCCGCTCACCTGGACCGTCCCCGGCGCCGTCGACGGCTGGCAGCAGCTCCTGGACCGCTTCGGCACGCTGCCCCTGGCCGACGTGCTCGCTCCGGCCATCGCCTACGCCCGCGGCGGCTTCCCGGTGAGCGAGATCATCGCCGGCCAGTGGAACGCCGCGGTGCCGGCGTTGGCCGAGTGGCCCGACTCGGCCGTCACCTACCTGCCGGGCGGGCGGGCGCCCCTCCCCGGCGAGGTGTTCCGAAATCCGCGGCTCGCCGCCACCTACGAGGCCGTGGCGGAGGGTGGCCGCGACGCGTTCTACCGCGGCGACATCGCCCGGCGCATCGTGGCGTTCAGCGAAGGCAACGGCGGCTACTTCACGCTGGCCGACTTCGAGGACCACACGTCCGTCTGGGTCGAGCCGGTCAGCACGAGCTACCGCGGCTACGACGTCTGGGAGGTGCCGCCCAACAGCTCCGGCATCCTCGCCCTGATGATCCTGAACCTGATGGAGGGCTGCGACGTCGCCGCGCTGGGTCACAACAGTGCCGACGCGCTGCACCTGTTCGCCGAGGCGAAGAAGCTGGTCTGGGCCGACCGCGACACCTACGTGGCGGACGCCGATGCCAACCGTCTGCCGACGCGCCAGCTCATCTCGAAGCCGTACGCGGAGGCGCGGCGGAAGCTGATCGACCGCGAGCGGGCCGCCACCAGCGTCACGCCCGGCCGGCCGTTCGAGCAGAGCGAGACCGTCTACCTCACGGTGGTCGACAAGGACCGCAACGCCGTCTCCCTGATCGAGAGCATCTTCGGCAGCTTCGGCTCCAAGGTCGTGCCGGGGGACCTCGGCTTCGCCCTGCAGAACCGCGGCAGCGGGTTCACGCTGGAGGAAGGGCACCTCAATGCGCTCGCGCCGCACAAGCGCTCGCTGCACACCAACATGCCCGGCTTCGTCACACGGGACGGCAAGCCGCTGCTGTCGTTCGGCGTCATGGGCGGCCCGATGCAGCCGCAGGGTCACTGGCAGGTGCTGTCGAACATCATCGACTTCGGGATGAACCTGCAGGAGGCGGGCGACGCGGCGCGGATACGCCACAGCCCGAGCCGCTATCCGGGCGGCACGCTCGCCGTCGAGCCGGGCATCCCGGACGCCGTCGTCGCCGAGCTGCGGCGCCGCGGCCACCACGTCGTGCGGGCCGGCGGCGGCGGGATGGGCGGCTACCAGGCGATCATGATCAACCCCGAGACCGGCATGCTGCACGGCGGTACCGATCCGCGCAAGGACGGCCAAGTAGTGGGGTACTGACAATCGCCCCCTCCCTCGACGTCAATCCCGATCCGTTCAGCAAGCCGGAGGTCGTCCGGGTCGCAGGGCGCGACTGGGCATTGTCAACTTGTTGAGGGCAGCGCGCTCTTGCCCCGTGAAATCGACGCTCCCGATCGTTTTCAGCAGACGCACGTCACCGCATCCCATTCAACGAACGCGCGGGTGCGGAGCAGGCGGTGGTGAGCCGACCGCAGGAGGTGTCGACTGACTCGGAAGAGATTCCGCACGATACCGTGAACCGACGCGAACCGTTGGAGCTGAGCGGCCGACTTGAAACGCCGCATCTGGCGCTCCCGCTGACGCGTCGGTTGGTGGGAGACCTCGGCTTGATTGTTCGCGTACTGATCAGTGACGTGGACCACGGACGGCATCACGATGCGGCCTGCGGCGGCGTAGGAGCGCAGCTGGTCGGTGATCAGTCGTCGAGGGACACGGCCCTGGGCTTTCAGCAGTGTCCGAAAGAATCGGACGGCTGCTCGCTGATTCCGGTGCGATTGCACGAGGATGTCCAGGACGTCACCGTCCTCGTCGACCGCGCGCCACAGATGCTGTTGGCGACCCTGGATCGTGACGAACACCTCGTCGAGATGCCAGGTGTCTCCCATCCGACCGCGGCGGCGCCGCAGCCGCAGCGCGTAGACCGGACCGGACCGAACCGCTGGCACCACTGCCGAATCGTCTCGTAGGTGACCGTCACGCCTCGCCGCGCGAGCAGATCTTCGACATCGCGGAAGCTGAGGCAGAACCGATGGTAGAGCCAGACCGCGTGGCTGATGATGTCGGGCGGGAATCGATATCCGTGATAGCTGGCCGACTGGCTCCTCATCGGCCTACTCTGCCACTCGTCGCCTCAACCTGACAATACCAGTCGCGCTCGGTCTTCAGCTGCTACGGCTGGCGGGCGGTCTGGAGCCGTAAGGACAGTGATCGATATAAAGTTATCAACTTCATCGGGGTAACAGTTTGTAATTCCATTCCCCATGGAACGCATCGCGGACCAGCGCGATTGCGTCCATCTGTTCCTTGGTCACCGTAACGCCCGTGGGATACTGCCCGGCGTCGAGTTCGGCCAGGACCCGGAGCCCGGTCGCCGTCCGGGTGTTCCCGATGCGGTCGACGATAGTCTCATAGGTCGTCAGCGGGGTGCCGCGCCAGTTCGCCGTGATGTGACAGAAAAGTCGGCGGTGTGCGCCAGATGCGTGCGGCCGGACGCCTCGGCCAGCCGGGTCAGAAACGCGTCGTAGCTCTCGCCCGTATCCCGCCGCACAATGCTCCGCATCGCCGCATTGGCTTCCAGCGTCGTGGCATCGATGCCAACCGTGCGCCCCACCACCAGCGTGGCGTCGGCCAGTCGCTGCAACACCCACGTAAACACTGCCTGGTGGGTCTCGAGGTCAATCAGGCGACGGGTGCGCGACAGCGTCGAGTGGTCCGGCGGGGCCTCGTGGAGGGCGAAGTCCAGAAACGTGCGAATGCTCAGCGAGTCGGCGGCGCGCCACGCGATCGCTCGTTCCGAATCCAGTCCTTCAAAGTAGCCGAGCAACAGCAGCCGGAAATACCGGCCCGGCGCCAGACTCGGCCGACCGACCCCGTCCGCGTAGAACGACGCGCACTGTGCTTCCACGAACGCGTCGAACCCCGCGTCGTCGAGCACTCGATTCAGCCGCTCGTAAAACGGGTGCCCAGCACTCTTCGGCAGATCCGCCGTGGGCACCCACATCGTCGCTTGCCGCGTTCGACCGCGGCTTGTCCCCATCGCCATGCCAGACAGTGTAGGACACAGGACCGATCACGTCGATCCCTGGAACGAGGGACTTTCACCACGGGCTGCTAGCCCGCAGGTCGCCGACGGGCTCGAGAAGATGCTGAACGAGTACTCTGGCATCGAGGGTTTTCACTCGGTCGAGAGCGCAGTCGTCATGCTGCGCGAGGACGCGGGGCAGCGCGAAGCAATCGCCCGCCTCCTTCGGGAACACGCCGTAAGGGATCTGGATGGAAGGCTCACATGGGAGGATCGCCTGCGGATCGCGCAGACGATGAAGTGCATGGAAGCAGCGCCATAAGGGGGACAGATCGGTGGCTGACAAACTCGCGATGAAGGACGCGGAGTGGAGGCGGTTCCAGCGCGGCTGCCTCGACGCGTTGGCGCTCAACATCGAGCAGGGCCATACGACGTGCGAGGACATCTTCAACATCACCTCCGCGATACTCGCGTTGGCGCAGACCGAGCAGGTTCGGCAGCAGCTCCGGCCTACGGGCGAGAAGCGCCAGCCGGCGAAGGCCGGGCTGGACCGCACGACGCGCGGCGCTGGCACGCCAGCCGGCGTAGGGCTGCGTGGTATCCCAGTAGGAAGGTGAACGCGCGATGGCAATCAGGATAGTCAAGGAGGCCGAGATGACGGTCAAGGATAAGGTCGAGCTTGCTGCACTGCGCGACGAAGGCTTGAATCTGACGGCAGCGGAGGTCGAGGAGCTTTTCGACCTGATCAAAGCTCGCGGGCAGATCAAGCCCACCAGAATCGCCTGATCCACCGAGCCCGGGGGCGCAGGGGCCCCCCGCCGAGAAAAGGCAAAGGCCTGGCCCCGGCGGGGGGGCTTTCCGTCCTAGGCTGGAACCGACCAAATGGCAGCGCGCGTGGGTGGCAAAGTCGTTCCGTCCTAGCATCGACCCTCATGGAACCGACCAAATGGCAGCGCGCGTGGGTGGCAAAGTCGTTCGCGCCGGGCGTGCGCGTGAGTGCACTCTCGGTTACAAGAGCGAACGGGAAGACGGCGCTGTGCGGGCACCTGTGCGCGGAGGCGTTGACGCCGGGCACCTCGTCGTTCGACCACCGCACGGAGGTCGTAATCGTTGCGTCTTCCATGGAGCAAGTAAGGACGATGTTCGGGTTCGTTCAGGACGAGCTGGATGACCGCGGTGTGCTCGACGACTACCGCTTCGTCGACAGCAACCAGCGGCTCGGCGTCCTGCACAAGCCGTCCGGCGCGAAGCTGCGGGCGATCTCCTCGGACCCGAAGCGCGCGATGGGGCTGAGCCGGTTCAAGACCATCATCGGTGACGAGCCGGCGTCGTGGCCCGATCGGGCGGGCACTCTGATGTATCACGCGCTTCGGCAGTCGATCGGCAAGAGGCCCGGTCAGCGCCTGCTCCTGGTGGGCACGCGTAGTCCGGCGATGCCCGGCTCCTGGTGGCCCGCGCTTCTCGACCACGGCGGCGGTGACGGGGTGGTGGTGACGTCGATCGGCGCACCCCAGGACGCACCCTGGGACGCATGGTCGACCATCCGCAAGGCCAACCCCCTGTTCAACTACTCGCCGTCGCTCAGGGCCGTCCTGAAGGCCGAGCGCGACGAGGCCCGGCGGAACCCGGCACTGCGGCCGGCGTTCGAGGCGTTCCGGTTGAACCGGCTGGTCGACGTCCGCCAGCACGTGCTCCTGCAGCTGCACCAGTGGCAGGATGTGAAGCGACGTGAGGCACCGCCGCGTGTCGGGCGGTGCGTGGTCGGCGTCGACCTCGGCGCATCGAGGTCGTGGTCTGCCGCGTGGGCACAATGGCCGAACGGCCGCGCGGAGGTCATCGTCCTGGCACCCGGCGTGCCGGACCTTGCCACGGTTTCGCGGCAGGATGCCATGCCGGCACACCTCTACGAGACCCTCGTCGAGGCCGGTGTGCTTCACGTCGACGAGGGCCTACAGGTCGCCCGTCCAGAACGCCTCATGGAGTTGATCGTCGAGGCCGGCTGGGATGTGCAGGGGATGATTGCCGACCGGTTCCTGGGGCCGAAGCTCTACGACGCGGTCGCCGGCCGCTGGCCGCTGGTGACGCGTCAGACTCGATGGAGCGAGCAGACGGAGGACATCTCGGCGTTCCGGAAGTCGGCGCTGGACGGCGCGCTGGCGATCGAGCCGCGCAGCAAGCGGATGGTCGAGCTGGGGTTGTCCCATTCGGAGATCGAGTCCGACACGTCCGGGAACGTCCGCATGATCAAGACGCACGGCGAGCGGTCACGTCGCGACGACGTCATCATGGCCGGCCTGATGGCTGCCGGCGCGGTCTCGCGGATGCCGCCTGAGCGACCGTACCGTGTCGTGCTGGTCGGTCAGTAGATGTCGAGCCACCACCACGGCGTGTCGCGGCGAAGGCTGGCCCGGTTGCGAGCCGAAATCTTGGAGCGCGACGACTACGCGTGTCAGTCGCCGGGCTGCCACCGGACGGCCGAGCAGGTCCACCACTTAGTAGAAGTCCAGCACGGCGGCTCGATGTTCGACCCTGATAACCTGCTGTCCCTGTGCCGGCAGTGCTATCTCGATCTCCATGACAAGCGAACGCCTGAAATGAAAGAATGGTCGAACTACGTGAGGAGCCAAAATGCTTGATCTGAAAGTGAAGGGGCTCGACGAATTGAAACGGTTTTTCGACGACGCGCCGAGGCGCAACGCGTCGGCTGCTGCCGAAGGACTTGGCCGCGCGGGGCCACGAATCGAAACGGAGGTCAAGAAGGACATCCCGACGCTCACAGGTCGAGCGAAGCGCGGTGTGAAGGTGTCGCCGGTTCGCCAGCGAGAGGGCGAAGCCGAGATATCCGTGACAAGCACGGGCACGCCATCGGCGTTCTTCGTCGCAAGCGAAATGGAGATCCTTGCCAGCGACGCGGGCGAGATCGCCGCCGAAGAGGTACAGGCCGCGTTGATGCGCGCATGGTCCAAGTAGGCCGACGTGATATCCCGCTGTAGCTGGTAAGGTTGACCCGCATTGACTCAAGGGTAGATACAGCGTAATACTTGCGAGTATGAACGCCTCCCAACGAGTCACCGTCGAACTCTCCGAAGCACGTCAGAAAATCAACGAGCTGCTTCAGGTCGAGACCCGGTCGACCGAGCAGCAGACCGAACTCGAGAAGGCGACCGCCACCATGATGCAGCGCGAACCCGAGTTGCGCGCCGCCATCGCGGCCGAGGCCGCGGCGGTGACGGTGACGGATGACCCGACCGGCCGGCACGACCCGGAAGTCCGCGAGCGGCTGTCGCTCAGGTCCAAGACCGGGCTGGGCGACTTCCTGGCCGCAGCGGCCGGCGGGCGTTCCGTGACCGGCGCTGCGGCCGAGTACGCGGCGGCGACCGGCTGCGGAGACTTCCAGCGCGTTCCGCTGGCGTTGTTCAAGGACGGCCGTCCGGCACCCGTCGAAACTCGCGCGATCACGCCGGGGCCGGCGGTCGACGGCATGGTCATGCCGGCCGTCCCGTACGTCTTCGAGCGTTCCGCCGCTGCCGCTCTCGGCATCCAGATGCCGATGGTTGCACCCGGCGCGACGCAGATCCCGCGCGTGACGACCGCCCCGCCGGCCGACACGGTGGCGAAGGACGGCGCTGCGCCGAACACGGCCGCGGCCGTCACGCTGGACTCGCAGAGCCCGAAGCGCGTCGCCGGCTCGTTCGAGGTCCGAGTCGAAGACTTGGCCGTCTTCCCGATGCTGGAAGACGTGCTCATGGAAGCGATGCGCGGCGCGCTCGGAAACGAGCTGGACGAGCAAACCTTCAACGGCACGAACTCGGGCGGCGATCTGAACGGCCTGTTTCAGCAGGCGACTGACGTCGCGATCGCCGGGGCCGCGGAAACGTACGCGACCGGCATGAACGCTCGGTTCGCGGCGCTGGTGGACGGCACGCACGCCTACACGTTGTCGGACGTCCGCGCCGTGATCGGGCCGTCGACGTACGCGAAGTACATGGGGCTGTTCCACGGCGGCAGCGGCGACGTGACGCTCGCCGACTACCTGATGACGCATCTCGGTTCGTTCCGCGTCAGCGACCGGATGCCGGCCGTCGCGAACGACGGGCAGAAGGGAATCGTCACGCTCACCGCCGGGTCGTCGCCAGCCCGAATCCACGTCTGGAGTGCGCTGGAGGTCATTCGCGACCCGTACTCGGGTGCGGGCGCTGGCAAGGTCACGTTGACCGCGACGGCGCTTCTGAGCGACGTCTACGTTCCGCACGGCGTGTCGATGGTGAAAGAAATCCACCCGAAGCTGTCGTAGGTAACAGAGTGGCACTGGGAATCCTTCGCGGACCCGCCGGGGCTGGCAAGTCACAAGAGCTGCGCCCCGGCGAGATTCGCGCAGACATCACGGCGATTTGGGCTGCGCTCATGGGTTACGAGCGCGACGCCGATGGTCGGTATCCCGTGCGCGCCGATGACGACCCCGCGCTCGGCATGGCGCACTATCTGAAGGCGACCGCCATCGCGTACGCCGCGCGAGAAGGCATCGCGGGGTGGACAACCACGTCCGATTCCAGCCCCGAGGCGCTGGAGCGGCTGAGGGAGCAAGGCGCGACCGGGGAGATTCGGACGATCGACCCCGGCGAGCCCGAAGTGCGCCGCCGACTGGCGGGGCCGGGCGGCATCGTCTCGGGAGATTGCGAGCAAGCGATCCAGCGATGGTTCGGTCGGCTTGAACCCGGAGCGGCTGAGCGGCTGAGGCGCAACCGATGACGAACACGATCACCAGTCCGGTCGAGCTTCGTGAGGCGGACGGCGAGCGCCGCCTGCACGCGACCATCGTCCAGGAGGGCCGTGCGGCTCGCGGCGGTCGAGCCGAGCTGTTTGCACCCAATTCTATCCAGTGGCCGTCGAATGGCATCGCGATCAAGACCGTGCATCTTGGACAGACCGAGACCCGCGCGATGCCGACGCGCCGGCCGGACGGCCGCATCCAGGTGGCCGTGAAGGCGACCCCCGGCTTGCTCGCTGCGTACGAGGGCGGGAAGCGATCCATGTCGATCGAGTTCCGGTCGATCCAAGACGACGTCACCACGGCGGGCGTCCGAGAAATCCAAGGCGCGTTACTGGAAGGCGCGGCGCTGGTGGCGAGCCCCGAGTACGGAGGCACCCGCGTCGAGCTGCGGAGCCGGCGCTTCCGGTGGTGTCTGTAGTGGCCGTCGTCGCTGCCGATCTCGTGGCGGTCCTGCCCGGCATCTCCACCGCCGACGCCGGGCCCCTGGCCAGCGCGGCGACCGAGCTGGTGACGGCGTTCCTGCGCGGCGGCTCACCGCCAAGCGACGTGCTCGACCACGCGGTCATCAGGTGCGCGCGATACCTGCATTCGACTCCCGGCGAGGCCGGCGGTCGGCAGCAGGTCGACGGCATCACCACGTTCGCGCCGGGCGTTGGCGACGTGATGCACCGGTCTGGAGCCGGCCAGCTCTTGGCCCGCTGGCGCGGCGTGCGCGTCGTGGTGGCACGGGCGGATGACGACGATGACTAGTCTCGGGATCGCCGGTGGCCCGCTGGAGACCAGGTCGTCGACCGGCGGTGGCAGTGGATACACCTCGTTGATCCTCCGCGGCTTGACCGCAGCGGCCGATGGCGACGTTTCGGCGAGCGTCGAGGGGCTTGCCGTGGCCGAGGCCGTCCGCGGCCTGTGGCGGCGCAGCCTGAGCGCCTGTACCGTCACCCCGGCCACCGCCGCGGCCGTGCTCGACCGCGGGATGCTGTCGCTGATCGCCGACTCGCTCTTGAGCGCCGAGGGCGAGTACGTCGGGGTGCTCGATGTCGCCTTCGACGGCCGCATGGTCCTACTCCCGGCTGCGGACGTGTACATCCACAGCGGACACCCGGACCCGGCTGCATGGGTCTACCAGACTTGGGTGTCGGCACCGACCGGCGGCTACCTGCGCCGGACCGTCACGCGCGAGACCGTGATGCACGTCCAGTGGAGGCGCGACAAGCGAACGCCGTGGTACTCCGTCGGGCCGTGGGTGGCGGCTTCCACGACCGCCACGCTGGCGGCTCGGCTAGAGCGTGCTATCGCGCGGGAAGTGAACAGCCCGGTTGGCACGGCGATCCCGATCCCGGCCAGCTTGCCGGACCCCGCGCAGGATGCTCTGAAGGCCGCGATGGCGGCTCTCAAGGGCGGGCTGGCGCTGGTTCCGACTTCGGCCGGCGGTGGCGGAATCGGGATGCACGACGCGCCGCAGAGGGATTGGCGCACGACCCGAATCGGCCCGGCACCGACGAAAGAAACCGTCGACCTGCGCGGGATGACATGCCGAGACATTTCCACCGCGGCCGGTGTGCCGTAGTCGCTCATTGGCGGTGATGCCGATGCGACGGCGAGCCGGGAGGATTTTCGACGCTTCACGTTGACCAGCGTGGGGCCGGTCGTGAAGCAGATCGAGGCCGAGGCCAGCCGGCTCCTCGAGATCGACGTGACGATCGACACCGAGCCGCTTGGCGGCGCGGATCTCGCCAGTCGAGCGCGGGCATTCGCGGCGTTCGTGAAGGGCGGGATGCCGCTCGCCGACGCGAGAACGGCGGCGGGGGTATGACGCCGGCCGGCGAGATCCGCGACTGGATCATCGCCCAGACGCCGCCGATCTACGACGCCGACACGATCGCGATCCACGCGCATCGACGCCCGCCCGACTTCGGACCGCGCGACGCGGTCGTGGTCGTGTTGGAGTCCAGCCGCGACGGGCACCTGTTCGGCGGGGCCGGCCTGGGCCATCGGCTCGGCGGCGAGTCGATGCTGCAGATCGGTCTGTGGCACATCCCGAACAAACACCGCGACGCGATCCACCGTGACCCGGAAACGTCGCTGCAGGCCCTACAGGGAATCTACGACGAGATCGTCCAGGTGCGCCGACAGGTGATCGGCTCCATGAACGTCCGGCACATCGAGCGCGGGCTTGGACCGCTTCAGCGATGGGACGACGCCGCGGCCGAGGTCGCCGGCTACGCGCGGGTCATCATGCAGGTCGAGGGCTGCTGATGGACTGCCAGCGATGCGGGCGTGAGGCAGCAGCCGCCGCCGGGTAGCTGATGCTACGCCATCCCGCGACACCCGTCCGGGCTGTGCGTCGACTGCTGGCGGGGGCGAGTCGGTAAATCAGTCGATGCCGAGGCGTTTGGCTTCCTCCTGGGCGCGTTCCAGGCGGACTCTGTCGCGTTCGAGATCATCGTACGCCTGCAGCACTTCGGTGCTAGTCGGGATCGAGGACGCCTTCTCCCTGTCGAGTACGGGTACGGGTCGGCGAATGCTTCGGGCATAGGGCTCGCCGACGTCAAACGCTACGTCGTCGAGGCTCCTGCCCAGTGCGCTCAGTCTCCCAGCCATGGACCCGAGCTTATCGCGGCTGCCCTTCACGCTCTTCTGGGCTTGGCTGAACTCCCACAGCGCATCTTTCTCGATCTGATTCTCGTCGGTCATGGTTCAGAGATTGCACGTGGGGACGGGGGGAAGCAGTTGCCGACATAGTGCCGACATGCGCCTAATCCCTGAAATCAGAATCCCCGTAAGTTATTGATTTAATTGGTCGGGATGACTGGATTTGAACCAGCGGCCCCCTGACCCCCAGTCAGGTGCGCTACCAGGCTGCGCCACATCCCGACGTCCGTCCTACGCTGTCCGGCGCTTGCGTTTCGCGGGCGTCTTCGCCGCCGCCGTCTTCTCCCGCGCCGTCTTCTCCCGCGCCGACTTGCCGGCGGCGGCCGCCTTGACCCGGCGCGCCGGGTCGGCCGCCGCAATCGGGACCGGGGCCGGCTCTCCGCCGCCGTTTCCCGAGAGCATGTCCAGGACCGCCTGCAACCCCTGCTTGACCACCGCCAGCTTCTGCCGGAGGTCGGCGCCCAGCATGTCCTCGAGCGACAGCTCCGACCGGGGCAGATCCTCGCCCCGTACCCCCTCCAGCTTCTTCCGCGCGGCGCCGAGGGTCAACCCCTCGCCGAAGACGAGCTCCTTGATCTGGACGACGAGCTCGACCTCGGACCGCCCGTAGACCCGGGCGCCCTTCGCGTTCTCCGCACTGCAGAGCGCCGGAAACTCGGCCTCCCACGACCTCAGCACGTACGCCGGCACCCCGGCGATCGCGCAAACCTCCGCGGGCCTGAACGACGTGCGCTTCGGAATCTCCGCAGGGGCCATTGTCCCAGGAAAGCCTGCCGATTATAGCACTGCCCATGGCGCCGCCCCCGGGTCCGGGCCGGGCGGCTAGTAGCGCGGCGGGCGCCTAGCCCGCACCTGCAGGCGGATGGGCGTCCCGAGGAAGCCGAACGTCTCGCGCAGGCGGTTCTTCAGGAAGCGCTCGTAGGAAAAGTGCAGCTGCGAGGTGGTGTTCGTGAAGATGAGGAACCGCGGCGGGCTCACGGCCACCTGCGTGCCGTAGAAGATCTTCACCTCGCGCTTGCCGGGGCTGCGGGGCGGGTTGCGCCGCGTGGCCCGCCCCAGTACGCGGTTGACGTCGGCCGTCGAGACGTGCGCCGCCCGCGCCCGGGCGACCTCCCGCACCATCTCGACGAGCTTCGGCGCGCGGGCGCCGGTGAGGGCCGAGACGTGCATGATGGGCGCGAACTCGGCGAACTTCAGCGCGTCGCGCAGCTCCGCGTCGAACTGCTTGGCGAAGTCGCCGCGCTGCTTGACGAGGTCCCACTTGTTGGCGGCAATGACAATGCCGCAGCCCGCGCGCTCGGCCTCCCCGGCAACGACCGCATCCTGCCGCGCGACCGGCACGGACGCGTCCACGACCAGCACCGCGACGTCGGCCCGCGCGATGGCCCGCCGGGCAACCGTCACGCTTACCTGCTCGACCTGCCCGCTGCCCGCCACGCGGCCGGGACGCCGGATGCCCGCCGTGTCGACCAGCCGCAGCCGCTGGCCGTGCCACGTGATGACGGTGTCGATCGCGTCCCGCGTGGTGCCGGCCTTCTCGCTGACGAGCACGCGCTCCGCGCGCACCAGCAGGTTGACGAGCGATGACTTGCCCACGTTCGGACGGCCGATGATCGCGATCCGGATCTCGTCCGGCCGATCCGGCCGCACCGCCGCGGCGTCCGTGCCCTCCCCGCCGGGCAGGCGGCCCACGGCTTCATCGAGCAGGTCACCGACCCCCAGGCCGTGCTCGGCCGTAATGGATACGAGCGGTGTGATGCCCAGGGCATGGAATTCCTCGACGCGCTCCGCCGCCCGCCGGTCGTCCACCTTGTTGACCGCCAGCACCACCGGCACGCCGGCGCGCCGCGCGCGGTCGGCCACCTCCCGGTCGGCGGGCACGAGGCCGTCGCGGCCGTCCACCAGCAGCACGACGAGGTCGGCGGCGTCGAGTGCCCGGAGCCCCTGTTCCGCGACCCGCTGCTGCAGCGGGTCGGTGCTGGCCCCGAACAGCCCGCCGGTGTCGACCAGTTCGAACGTGGTGCCGAGCCATTCGGCCTGCGCCGTGATGACGTCGCGCGTCGTGCCGGCGACCGGCGTCACGATGGCGCGCCGGGTCCCGCAGATCCGGTTGAACAGCGTCGATTTTCCGACGTTGGGACGTCCGACGAGCACGACCGATCGGTCACGGCGTATCCTGGCGGCTGGCGGCATGATGGTGGCGGGACGCGGCTGGCGCGTCCCTTGACACCTGTAAATTATAGTACATATGATGCTTAGGTACTGTCAGGAGCTCACGCGCCATGATCAAGGTCGACATCGTCAACGAAGTATCGACGGCCGCCGACATCACGAAGGTCAAGGCTGAGGTTGCCGTGGACGCGGTATTCGATGCCATGCGGATGTCGATGCAGCGGGGGGATCGGATCGAGCTCCGCGGTTTCGGCGTGTTCCAGGTGAAGCCGCGCAAGCGGGGCATCGGCCGCAATCCGCGCACCGGCAAGGAAGTTCGCATTCCGCCCGGCCGCACCATTCGCTTCAAGCCGGGCAAGGAGCTCCAGACCATCGGGGGCTGACGCCGGAGACCCGCCATTTGTCCTTCGACAGCCCCGACCGGCCGCTCCCCACACCCGCCGACTGGCCCCCGCCGGAGCCGCAGCCTGTCGCGCAGCCGCCCCGGCGGGGACGCTGGAAACCCCTGGTCCACCTGCTGCTCTTCCTGGGCACGCTGGGGACCACGATGGCGGCGGGAACCGGCCACTACGCAGGGTTCGCCGCCGACTTCGCCAATCCGGACCTCTCGTTGGCGCTGCTCCCCTATGGGGCTTGGTACAGCCTGACCATCCTCGCCATTCTGGGCACGCACGAGTTCGGACATTACTTCGCCTGCCGCTACTACGGCATCGACGCCTCGCTGCCCTACTTCCTGCCGGCGCCGCTGCCCCTGACCGGCACGGTGGGGGCGGTCATCCGCATCCGGCAGCCGATTCCGACCAAGCGCATGCTGTTCGATATCGGCGCCGCCGGCCCGATTGCCGGCTTCGTCGTCGCGGTGCCGGCGCTCTTTCTGGGACTACGGCTGTCGCGCATCGTGCCGCTGCCGAACGATTTCGTGGGCATGGAGCTCGGCGAGCCGCTGCTCTTCCAGCTGGCCGCGTGGATGGTGTGGGGCGAGGCGCCGACCGGCCACTCGATCAACCTGCACCCGATGGGCCTGGCCGCCTGGCTGGGGCTGCTCATCACTGCGCTCAACCTGTTCCCGATCGGGCAGCTCGACGGCGGACACATCGCGTACGCCGCCCTGGGGCGCCGGTCCACGGCCGTCAGCCTGGGTACGGCCGCGGCCGTTGTCGGCCTCGCCTTCTTCTCGATGAGCTGGGTGATCTGGGCCGCGCTCGTCATCGCCATGATCGTGTTCCTGGGCCCCCGCCATCCGCGCACCGCGGACGAGGACGTGCCGCTCGACCGCAATCGCCGGTGGGTCGCCCTCGCGACGGCCGCGATCTTCGTCCTCTGCTTCACGCCCGCGCCGATCGAGGTGCTCGACCTGGTGCCCCAGCCATGAGCATTCATGTGCCCGGGCACCGCGCGCACACGTCATGATCGGACGGGAGCCCTGCGGCATCGGTCCGAACGCCGGCTGGGAGCGTTGCCTGCTGCCGTGAGAAGAGTGGCACCTCGATACCTGTGCCTCCGCCGCTGGCGGAGCGCCGACGGCTGATTCACAGCACCGTCAGCGGGTCGACGTCGACCGTGACGCGCCGCCGCAGCGTCGGATGGCGGTCGAGCGCGGCGCGCACCGCCTCGCGCAGCGCCCGGCGCCGGGGTCCCTTCAGGAAGATCTGGACGCGGTGCTCGCCGCGCAGCCGGGTCAGCGGGGCCGGGGCCGGACCGAGCACCCGATACCCGCCGCCAGCGGCCCGCAGCTCGGCAGCCAGCCCGGCCGCGGCCCGCCGTGCCGCCGGGAGCGTGCCCGCGCGCACGACGATGTTGATCATCGCCACGACGGGCGGGTACCGCAGCGCGCGCCGATAGCGCATCTCCGCCCGGAAGAACGGCTCGTACTCCTGCCGGCAGGCATGACCGATGCTGTAGTGGTCCGGATGAAACGTCTGCACGATGGCCTCGCCGGGCAGGTCGCCGCGACCGGCGCGGCCGGCCACCTGGGTCAGCAGCTGGAACGTGCGCTCCGCCGCCCGGAAGTCGGCCAGGCCGAGCCCCACGTCCGCCGAGATCACTCCCACGAGCGTCACCGCCGGAAAGTCGTGCCCCTTCGCCACCATCTGCGTGCCGGCGAGCACGTCGATCTCGCGGCGGGCGAAGCGGCTCAGCAGCTCCGCCGCGGCGCCGCGGCGGCGGACGGTGTCGCGATCGAGCCGCGCGACCCGGGCTTGCGGAAACAGGGCGGCGAGCTCCGCCTCGATCCGCTCGGTCCCAAGCCCGACGCGCTCGAGGAACGGGCCGGCGCAGTGCCCGCAGACGGCCGGCCGCGCGCTGGAGTAGCCGCAGTAGTGACAGCGCAGGCGGCCCGCGGCGCGATGGAGCGTCAGCGATACGCTGCAGTTGGGGCATTCCAGCGTGCGGCCGCACTGGCGGCAGAGGATCGCGGCGGCGTACCCGCGCCGGTTGAGCAGCACGAGCGCCTGCTCGCCGCGGCGCAGGCGTTCCGCGAGCGCCTCCTGCAACGCGGCGCTGAACACGACGTCCGGCCCCTGCTCGGCGACCTCCTGCCGCATGTCGACGATCGCGACGGCGGCCAGCGGGCGGTCGAGCACGCGCCGGCTGAGAACGAGCCGCTCGTAGCGCCCGCGCGCCGCATTGTGGTAGGTCTCCAGCGATGGGGTGGCCGACCCGAGCACGACGAGCGCGCCCGCCTGGCGCGCGCGGACGATGGCGATGTCGCGGCCGTGATAGCGCGGGCTCTCCTCCTGCTTGTACGACGCGTCCTGCTCCTCGTCGACCACGATGAGGCCCAGGTCGTCGAGCGGGGCGAAGACAGCCGACCGCGTCCCCACGACGACGTCGACCTCGCCACGGCGGATGCGATGCCACTGGTCGTGCCGCTCGCCGTCGGACAGGCCGCTGTGCTGGACGGCGACGCGGCCGCCGGGCGCCGCCCGGAACGCGGCCGTCACGGCGGGCGTCAGCGCGATCTCGGGCACCAGCACGAGCACGCGCCGCCCCTGGCGCAGCACACGGGCGGCCAGCTCCAGGTAGACCGCGGTCTTCCCGCTGCCCGTCACGCCCTGCAGCAGCGCGACGCGGAACGTCGCGGCCGCCGCCCAGCCGCTCAGACTCGCCAGCGCCGCCTGCTGCTCCTCCGTGAGCACGACCTGCGCGCCGCCCCGCCCCGCCGACCACCCGCTATCCGACGCCGGATCGCGGTCGACCTGCCGCCGCTCGATCGCGATCAGGCCCCGTGCCGCCAGCCGGCGCAACGTGCCGGCGGCGACGCCCCGGCCGGCCAGCTCTGCGGCGGGCAGGCCGCCGGGCGCCGCCGCGAGCAGCGCCAGCGCGGCGCGCTGCTTCGCGCCCAGCACAGCCGGCGCCGCGGACGTCCGGCGCCCCTCGTCCGTGAGGCGGGCCGCGCGCTCGGTCTTGAACGGCGCGGTCCGCGGGCCGCCCGCGGACCGCGTCCAGGCGAACGGGGGCATGGCCGCTCCCACCGCGTCGCCCGGACCGCACCCGTAGTACTCGGCGACCCAGACGGCCAGATCCAGCACCGGTCGCGGCAGGAAAGGCTCTGCATCGAGGCAGTCGAGCAGGCTCTTGACGTCCGCCTGCTCCGCCGGTCCGGCCGGTCCGAGCACACATCCGGTGACCTGCCGCCTGCCGAGCGGCACGCGCACGCGCACGCCGGGCGCGGGGACGGCGGCCTCGGCCGGAACGCGGTAGGTCAGGGCGGCCAGGAAGGGGACGGGGACCGCGACCGAGACGAGCCGGGGCATGCGCCCTACCCTGCTCGGAGCATCGCCCGAATCTTCTTCATGTCCTCCCACACGTCGCGCTTGCGGTCAGGGCTCCGCAGCAGGAAGGCCGGGTGAAAGGTGGGGACGAGCTGCGCCCCGCGGTAGTCGTAGACGCGGCCGCGCAACCTGGAGATGGGGGCCTCGGTTCGCAGCAGGGTGCGGGCCGCGAACGTGCCGAGCGCCACGATGACGCGCGGCTGAATCGCGTCGACCTGCGCGAACAGGAACGGCTCGCACGTCCGGACCTCCTCCGGCGCCGGGTTCCGGTTGTCGGGAGGCCGGCACTTGATCACGTTGGCGATGTACACGTCCTCGCGACGGAGATCGATCGATTCGATGATCCGGGTCAGCAGCTGGCCCGCCCGGCCGACGAACGGGATGCCCTGCAGGTCCTCGTCGCGGCCCGGCGCCTCGCCCACGAACATCAGCTCCGCGGCGGGGTTTCCGACGCCGTAGACCAGCGTCTTCCGGCCTGCGTGCAGCCCGCAGCGCGTGCAGTCGCCCAGCTCGTCGCGAATCAGGCGGAGACGATCCGCGGCGGTCGCCGCCGCGGGCACGGCCACCTGATCGAACATCGAGATCTCGAGGGGCTGCCCGGCCGACGCCGGCGCGGCCGTGCCGGCAGGCGCGGCCTCGGCGTGCTCCGCAGGCGGACGCCCGGCGGCTGCGGGCTTCGCCGCGGCCTCGGCGCCCGCTTCCGCCGGCCGCAAGCGCCAGGCGCGGTCCCGGCTCACGCCGGCGACGCCCAGCTCCGAGAAGTACGCGAGGTGCTCGGCCAACTCCTCGGAGCGCTTCATCGCGCCTGCCCGTGGTGCGCGTCCGCGGCCGCCGCGATCAAGACTTCGACACGGTCCAGGAGCGCCGCCGCCAGCGCCCGCTTCGGTCCCAGCGGCACGTCCTGGGTTCCGGCGGCGCTGACCAGCGTCGCCGCGTTCGTCTCGACCGCGAACCCGCGGTCGGGTCGCGACACGTCGTTGGCCACCACGAGGTCGAGCCGCTTCGCCTCCAGCTTCCGGCGGGCGCGCGCCACGATATCCGAGGTCTCGGCCGCGAACCCCACCAGCACCGGCACGGACGCCCCGGCCCGCCGCTCCCCGAGCTCGGCCAGGATGTCGGGCGTACGGCTCAGGCTGAGCGTCAGGTCCGCGCCCTTCGCCATCTTGCCGGGCTGCGCACCCCCGGCCGGCGCATAGTCCGCCACGGCCGCCGCCATCACCACGGCGTCGACCCCGACGACCTGATCCATGACCGCCGCCTGCATCTCGCGCGCGCTCCGGACGCAGGTGACCGCGGCGCCCGCCGGCGGCTCCAGCTCGGTCGGCCCCGCCACGAGCCGCACGCTCGCCCCCCGGGCGAGCGCCTCGGCAGCGACCGCGAAGCCCATGCGCCCCGTCGACCGGTTGCCGAGGTAGCGCACCGGATCCAGGTCCTCGTACGTGGGGCCCGCCGTCACGAGCAGCGACCGGCCGGCCAGACCGCCCGAGGGACGCAGCAGCTCCTGGGCAGCCGCAACGATCTCCGCGGGCTCGGCCAGGCGGCCCTTGCCGATCCAGCCGCAGGCCAGATAGCCGTCGCCCGGCTCGACGAGGTGCACGCCCCGCCGCGTCAGGGTCGCCAGATTCCGCTGGACCGCCTCGTGCGCCAGCATGTTGCTGTTCATGGCCGGCGCGACGAGCACCGGGGCGCGGGTCGCGAGATACAGCGACGACAGGAAATCGTCCGCGATGCCGTTCGCGAACTTGCCGATCACGTTGGCCGTCGCCGGCGCCACGACGAGCAGCTCGATGCCGGACGCCAGCGCGATATGCTCGATGTCGGCGTTGGCGCCCGGGGCGAACTGGTCGGTGACGACGGGCCGCCGGGTGATGGCCTCGAAGGTCAGCGGCCCGACGAAGCGGCAAGCCGACTCCGTCATGACCGCGGTCAGCTCGTGACCGGCCTGCTGCAGGCGGCGGGCCACGTCCACGGACTTGTAGGCGCCGATGCCCCCGGTGATGCCCAATGCGACCGCTGCCATGGCTAGCCCGCCAATCGTCGCCTCGCCCGCCTACCCGTCCAAGGCGCGAAACGCCGCCACGATGCCGGTGACGGCGTCGTCGACAACCGGCGTCCTGGCGCGCTCGGCCAGGACGATGCTGCGGAGCTGGGCCACACAGCGGTCGACGTGGTCGTTCACGACGAGGTAGTCGTACCGCCCGGACGCGGCCACCTCGCGGCGCGCCGTGGCGAGCCGCCGCCTGATCTGCCGCTCGCCGACATCGCCGCCGCTACGCTGCCTGAGGCGCTGCTCGAGCACGCGAAACGACGGCGGCAGAACGAAGATCGCGATGGCCTCGGGGCAGTGCTCGCGCACCTGCCGCGCGCCCTGCACGTCGATGACGAGCACCACGTCGCGCCCCGCGCGGCGATGACGCTCGGTGTCCTCCCGGCCGGTGCCGTAGCGGTAGCCGAACACCGTCGCCCACTCGACGAAGCCGCCCGCGGCGACCAGCGCCGTGAACCGGTCGTCGTCGACGAAATTATAGTCGACGCCGTCCGCTTCGCCCGGCCGGGGCGGACGCGACGTGTACGACCTCGACACCACAAGGTCCGGCACCGTCTTCACCAGCTGCGCCACGAGCGTCGTCTTGCCGGTCCCCGACGGCGCCGACACGATGAACAACAAACCCCGCCGCATCCCCTATTCCACGTTCTGGATCTGCTCGCGGAGCCTCTCGATCTCCGCCTTCGCCGCCACCACGAGCGCGCCCGTCCCGCGGCCCTCCGCCTTCGACCCTATCGTATTGATCTCGCGGTTCATCTCCTGCACGAGAAAATCGAGCTTCCGCCCGCACGGTGCGGGCGCCGCCGCCAGCTCGGCGAGGTGCTCGAGGTGGCCCCGCAGCCGTGCCACCTCCTCGTGAATGTCCGACCTTGCGGCCCACTTGACGATCTCCTGCGCCACGAGCTCCGGCTCGGCCTGGACCGCGCCGCCCAGGACCTCGATTCTGGCCGCCAGCCGCTCCCGCAGCGCGTCGGCGCCTGTCTCGGCGTCCGCCACGATCCGGTCCACGAGCGCCCCGACCGCGGCCGCGAGCCCGGCCAGGTCGGTGCGCAGGAACTCGCCCTCGCGGCGTCGCATGCGGTCGAGGTCGCCGAGCGCCTCGTCGACGGCTTCGGACACGCGCGCACGGATCGCCTGCCACGCTTCCCGGTCGGCCGGCAGCTCCCGGACGGTCACCGCCTGGGGAAACCGCAGCAGCTCCCCGGTGGTCAGCCCCGACTCGACCCAGCCGCGCAGGCGAGCCTGCTCCCCCGCGCCAACCAGCGCCTCCGCCAGCCTCTCGTTCAAGACGAGCTCGACGGGCGAGTCGATCTTGAGCTGCGCGGTCAACGTCAGCTCCACCCGGCCGCGCGCCACGTGCTGCTGCACGAGCCCGCGCAGATCCTGCTCGAGCTCGGCGAAGGCCGGCGGCACGCGCACGTGCGCGTCCAGATAGCGATGGTTGACGCTGCGCACCGTGACGGTCAG
Organism: Vicinamibacterales bacterium; assembly: GCA_965217045.1. Lineage (GTDB taxonomy): Bacteria > Acidobacteriota > Vicinamibacteria > Vicinamibacterales > UBA8438 > JAAXGX01. Next base: position 1,386,438 of record OZ244229.1, read on the forward strand.
GCTGACCCGCTCGTCGTCGTGCGCCAGCGAGGCGAAACCGGTCATCGACTTGATCATCGTACGTCCTCGTCGGCGTTGCGCCCCCGGCCGAGCAGTTGCAGCGAGTAGAGCTTGGCGTACAGGCTGTCCGCGGCGGACAACAGCTCCTCGTGACGCCCCGTCTCGCGCACCCGCCCCCGGTCGAGCACGACGATCCGGTCGGCGCGCCGAACCGTCGACAGGCGATGGGCAATCACGAAGGCCGTCCGGTTCAGCATCAGCCGCGCCAGCGCGTCCTGCACGAGGCGCTCCGACTCGGCGTCGAGCGACGAGGTGGCCTCATCCAGGATCAGGATAGGCGAGTTCCGGAGCAGCGCGCGGGCGATGGCCACGCGCTGGCGCTGCCCGCCGGACAGCCGCTGCCCGCGGTCGCCAATCAGCGTGTCGTAGCCTTCCGGCAACGTCGCGACGAACTCGTGCGCGTGGGCCGCGCGGGCGGCCGCCTCCACCATCTCGCGCGACGCCGCGGGCGATGCGTACGCGATGTTGTTGCCGATCGTATCGTCGAACAGCACGGTGTCCTGCGTAACGATGCCGATCTGCGACCGGAGCGACTCGAGCGTCACGTTGCGGATGTCGACCCCGTCGATGGCGATCGTCCCGCCGGTGACCTCGTAGAAGCGCGGCACGAGATTCACCAGTGTCGTCTTGCCGGCGCCGCTCAGGCCCACGAGGGCCACGACCTGGCCGGCCTGCACCTCGAACGAGACATGGTCCAGCACGTTCCCGCCGGCCCCGTCGCCGTAGCTGAAGCTCACCTGCCGGAACTCGATCGACCGCCGCAGCGGCGCCAGCGGCCGTGCCTCCGGCTGGTCGGCCGCCTCGCTGCGCGTGTCGAGCGTCTCGAACACCCGCTCGGCCGCCGCAATCGCCTGCTGGATACTGGCGTTCACGCGGCTGAGCTTCCGGATCGGCCCGTACATCGACAGCATAGCCCCGACGAACAGTCCGAAGTCGCCCGACGTGAGCTCGCCGGCGGCGATCTCCCGGCTGCCGTACCACAGGACCCCGACGATGCCGAAGGCCCCGAGCCACTCCATGAGCGGCGGGAGCGCCGACACCGAGCTGGTGACCTTCATGTTCATCAGGTACAGCCGGCCGGAAGCCCGATCGAACCGCTGCCGCTCGTAGGGCTCGCCGGCGAACGCCTTGACGATGCGGTGGCCCGCGAACGCCTCCGCGGTGATGTGCGACAGATGCTCCAGCTCCTCCTGGCCGCGCCGCGTCGTGCGCCGGACGCGCTGGCCCAGGCGCGCCAGCGGATAGATGACGAGCGGGGCGCCGGTCATGCAAACGAGGGCCAGTCCCGTATCGAGATACAGCAGGATCCCGGCGTACACGAGCAGCGTCACCGACTCGCGCAGCAGATCGCCCAGCGTCTGGGTCACCGCGTGCTGGATCCGGCCGACGTCGTTCGTGATCCGCGACATCAGCGCGCCGGTGCTGGTGCGGGCGAAGAACCCGGCGGACTGGGCCAGGATGTGGCCGAACAGCCGGCTCCGCAGGTCGCGGACCAGCCGCTCTCCGACGTCGGTCATCAGATAGGCGGAGAAGTACGCCGCGAACCCCTTGCAGACGCTGAGCCCGATGATGGCCGACGTGACCCAGCCGAGCCCGGTGCGGCCGGGCAGGACGTCGTCGATGATCGGCTTGAACAGATACAGCAGGCCGCCGGAGGCCGCCGCGTAGGCCAGCATGGCGATCGCGGCACCCCAGAAACGGTCGCGATGCGGGTAGCCGTAGCGATACAGCTGGCGGAGCTGGCTCACGACGCGTACCCGCGCGGATGCGAGCGATGCCAGCGCCAGGCCGTCTCCACGATCACGTCGAGCTCCTCGTAGACGGGCTCCCAGCCGAGCTCCGACCGGGCGCGCTCGCTCGAGGCGAGCAGCACCGCCGGGTCGCCCGGGCGCCGGGGCCCCAGCTCGCGGCGCACGCGTCTGCCCGCGATGCGCTCGACGGCCGCGACGACGTCGCGCACCGAGAAGGCGCGCCCGTTCCCGAGGTTGTAAACGCCGGACGGCTTGCCCGCCTCGAGCGCGGCGAGGGCGAGGACGTGCGCGGCCGCCAGGTCGGAGACGTGCACGTAGTCCCGGCGGCAGGTGCCGTCCTCGGTGGCGTAGTCGTCACCGAAGACGACCAGCGGCGGCCCGTCGCCCGCCGCTGCCAGCGCGCGTGGAATCAGATGCTCCTCGGGGCGGTGATCCTCGCCGATCTGCCCGTGCGGGTCGGCGCCGGCGGCGTTGAAGTACCGCAGCCGCACGGAGCGCAGGCCGTACGCCCGCTCGTAGTGCGGCAAGGCCCGCTCGACGGCCAGCTTCGTTTCGCCGTACGCGTTGATCGGCCGCGTGGCATGGTCCTCGGTAATCGGAATCCGGAGCGGCTCGCCGTAGACCGCCGCGGTCGACGAGAACACCAGCAGCCCGACCGACTCGCTGACCAGCGCATCGAGCAGGGCCAGCGTCCCGCAGACGTTGCTGTCGTAGTAGCGGGCGGGCGCGACGACCGACTCGCCCACGGAGAGCAGCGCGGCGAAGTGCAGCGCGGAGGTCACGCGATAGCGCCGGATCGTCTCGCGGACCGTCGCCGTGTCGGCGATGCCGGCCGTCACCAGGGGCAGGCCGCGCACCGCCTCGCGATGTCCGGCCTGCAGGCTGTCCAGGACGACCACGTCGCGGCCCGCCGCGCGTAGCGCCCAGGCCGCGTGGCTCCCGATGTACCCCGCCCCGCCGGTCACCAGGACGGCGCCCATTACCTCCCTATCGAGATGTAGGTGAAACCCGCGGCGCGCATCCGTTCCGCCGTGAACAGATTACGACCGTCGAAGATTGTCGGCGACCGCATGAGGGCGCGCATGCGCGCGAAGTCCGGCTCCTGAAACTCGTTCCACTCGGTCACGATCGCCAGCGCGTCGGCGCCCTCGAGCGCGTCGTAGGCGGTCGCCGCGTAGGCGACGCGCTGGTCCATCAGCGGGCGGGCCGTTCGCACAGCCTGGGGATCATAGGCCACGACGCGGCCGCCCCGCTCCAGCACGGCCGCGGCGATCGCGATCGACGGCGCCTCGCGCATGTCGTCGGTCTTCGGCTTGAACGCCAGCCCCCAGAGCGCGATCGTCCTGCCCTCCAGCGACGTGAAGTGCGCCGCCATCTTGTCGACCAGCCGCAGCTTCTGGGATGCGTTGACCGCCTCCACCGCCTCCAGGATCCGGCACCGGTAGCCCTGGTGGCGGGCGAGCGTGGCGAGGGCCCGGACATCCTTCGGAAAGCAGCTTCCGCCGTAGCCTACCCCGGCGAAGAGGAACGCCGGTCCGATGCGGCGATCGGCCGCGACCGCGCGGCGGACCTGATCGATATCGCCCGAGAATTGCTCGCAGACGTTAGCCATCTCGTTCATGAACGACACGCGCGTGGCCAGCATCGCGTTCGCGGCGTACTTGCTCAGCTCGGCGCTCGCGCAGTCCATCACGAGAATGGGCGCGCCGGTGCGCGTGAACGGGGCGTACAGCGACCGCATGACCTCCGCCGCCCGCGGGTCGTCGGCGCCAATGACGACGCGGTCGGGCCGCATGAAGTCCTCGATGGCTGCGCCCTGCTTGAGGAACTCCGGATTGCTGACGACGCTGAACGGCTGCGTGGTCTCGCGGCCGACCAGCTCGCGCAGGCGGGCGGCCGAGCCGGGCGGCACGGTGCTCTTCGCCACGATCACCGTATAGCCGTGCATGGCCTGCCCGATGTCCCGGGCCACGGCGAGCACGCGACTCAGATCGGCCGAGCCGTCCTCCTCCGCCGGGGTCCCGACCGCGATGAACACGATCTCCGATGCCGCGACCGCCCGGGCCAGCAGCGGGGTGAACACGAGCCGCCCCGTGCGCCGGTTGCGGAGGACGAGCTCGTCGAGCCCCGGCTCGTAGATCGGAATCCGGCCCTCGTCGAGCGCCCGGATCTTGGCCTCGTCGCTGTCTACGCAGACGACCTCGTTGCCGTTCTCCGCGAGGCATGCCCCGACGACCAGCCCGACATAACCGGTACCCACCACGGCGATCTTCATCGACCCTGCCCGTGCACGAAACCCTCAACGGTAGCACGGCCAGCATGTGCTACCATGCCCGCAATCACCCGCGCGCCCCCCTCGCTTGGCAGTCCGTGCCCGAGTTGGTCATCATCATCGTCAGCTACAACACGCGGGACTGCCTGGACGCGTGCCTGCGCTCGCTCCACGCGCCGCGACCATGCTGCTGCCACACGATCGTGGTGGTCGACAACGGCTCGGCGGACGGCAGCGTCGGCCGCGTCCGCGCGGCCTGGCCGGCCGTTCGCGTCATCGACGCGGGCCGCAACCTGGGGTACGCCGCGGCGAACAACATCGCCATGCGGGCCACCGAGAGCGAGCTGCTCCTGCTGCTCAACAGCGATACCCTCGTGCCGCCCGGCGCCGTGGACCGGCTGGTCGAGCAGCTTCGGGCGGACGCCGACGTGGCGGCCGTGGGACCGCGGCTGACGGATGCGGACGGCAACGTCGAGCTCTCGTGCGGACCGCCCGTCACCCCCTGGAGCGAAGCGTGGCGCAAGCTGCAGGGGGCGCTGCTGGCCCGCCGCGTGCCCGGGCTGTCCGCCTGGATCGCGGGCGCCGCGTACCGCGCGCGGTACGCGGACTGGCTGAGCGGCGCCTGCCTGCTCGTGCGCCGCGCCGACGCGCGGGCCGCCGGCCTGCTGGACGAGCGCTTCTTCCTCTACTTCGAGGACGTGGACTTCTGCCTCGCACTGCGCCGGCGGGGCCGCCGGATACGTTTCGTCCCCGAGGTCACGGTGGTGCACCACCGCGGCCGCTCGGGGGCCGGCGAGCCAGCCGGCACGCGGGCCGCCTACCGCCGCAGCCAGCTCGCCTTCTACCGCAAGCACCATCCGGCGTGGGTTCCGCTGCTGCGCCTCTACCTGCGCGCCCGGCGGGCCCTGCCATCCTCGCTGCTATAGTCATTCACGGTGCGAATCGCGATCGACGTACGCAAGCTGCACGACTTCGGCGTCGGCACGTATGTGCGCAACCTGCTGCGCCAGCTCGCACGGCTCGACCACGACACCGAGTACGTGCTGCTCAGCCGGCCGGACGACGGCGATCTCGCCAGCGAACTGGGCGCCAACTTTCGCGTCGTCCCCGAAGCCGCCGGCCAGTACTCGTTCCGCGAGCAGATCTCGGTCCCGATCCGTCTCGGGCACGCCGCGCCCAACCTGTTCCATACGCCGCACTACGTCCTGCCCGTGTTGACGCCGTGCCGCTCCATCGTCACGATTCATGACTGCATCCATCTGATCTTTCCGCAGTACCTGCCGAGCCGCATGTCGTACGCCTATGCGCGGGCGATGTTCGCGACCGCCGTGCACCGGGCCAGTCGGATCCTGACCGTCTCGGAAGCCTCCAAGAACGACATTCTCCGCTTCTTCGACGTGCCGGGCTCGAAGGTCACAGTCATCCACAACGCGATCGACGAGCGCTTCCACCGGCAGCCTCCTGAGGAAGAGATCGTGCGGGTGCGCGAACGCTACCAGCTGCACGACCGATTCCTGATGTACGCCGGCAACGTGAAGCCGCACAAGAACCTGGAGCGCCTGATCAGCGCCTTCGTGCTGCTCCGGCAGGAGGGCTTCGACGATCTCAAGCTCCTCATCACGGGGAGCGAGGTCTCCCGCTACTCCACGCTGCGGCGGGCCGTGCATCGGTACAACCTGCACAAGCACGTGCGGTTCCTGGGCTACCAGTCGGAGACCACGCTCGCGGCGCTCTACCGGCTGGCCGACGTCTTCGTCTTCCCGTCCCTCTACGAGGGATTCGGCCTGCCCCCGCTCGAGGCAATGGCCAGCGGGACCCCGGTGGTCGTCTCCAACGTCTCGTCGCTCCCCGAGGTGGTCGGCGACGCGGGGGTCCTGGTCAACCCCTACGATCCCCGGGCGATCGCCGACGGCATCCGGAAGGTGCTGACCGACCCCGCCCTGCGCGACAACCTGAGGTCGCGCGGCCTGGTGCGGGCGCGGTCGTTCTCGTGGCCGGAATCGGTCCAGCACATTCGACGGATCTACCAGGAGCTGGCCGCCGGCTGACCGGGAGCCTGTGGTGGCCGACGTCCTCCCCCTGGGCACGGAGTGGCAGGAACGACCGGTGCGGCCCGCCGATCTCGGCGGCGCCCGCGTCGCGCTCGTGCACGACTGGCTCACGGGGATGCGCGGCGGCGAGAAGGTGCTCGAGGCGCTGACGCAGCTCGTGCCGAACGCCGAGGTGTTCACGCTCCTGCACGTCCCCGGCTCGGTCTCTTCACGCCTCGACGCGACGCGCCCGCGGCGCTCCTTCGTCCAGTTCCTGCCGTGGGCGCGGCGCCACTACCGGCGCTACGTCGGCCTGTTTCCGATGGCGATCGAGCAGTTCGACCTCGACGACTTCGACCTCATCATCAGCACCAGCCACTGCGTCGTGAAGTCGGTCGTCACGCCCGGGCGCGCCCACCACCTGTGCTACTGCTTCACCCCCATGCGGTACGCCTGGGATCAGTTCGACGCCTACTTCGGGCGGCACCGCGTCGGCTGGCTCCGCAACCGGCTGTACCGGCGGGCCTTCGGACGCCTGGCCCGCTGGGACGCGGCGACGGCGGGGCGGGTGAATCAGTACGTCGCCATCTCGCGGCACGTGGCCGCCAGAATCCGCGAGCACTACGGCCGTTCCGCGGCGGTCGTCTATCCGCCGGTCGATACGACCTTCTACCACCCGAACGGGTCGGCGCCCGGCTCCTATTTCTTGATCGTCTCCGCGCTGGTGCCGTACAAGCAGGTGGACGTGGCGATAGAAGCCTGCCGTCTGGCCGGCGTGCCGCTCCGGATTGCCGGTGACGGGCCGGAGCGCGAGCGGCTGCGGGCGCTGGCCGGCCCGCACGTCGAATTCCTCGGACCCTGCTCGGACGCAGACATCCGCGAGCTCTATCGCGGGTCGCGCGCGATGCTGCTACCCGGCGAGGAGGACTTCGGCATAGCCCCGGTCGAGGCGCTCGCCTGCGGCCGGCCGGTCGTGGGCCTGGCGCGGGGCGGCCTGGCGGAGACCGTGTCGCACGGCACCACCGGCATCCTGGTCAAGGACGCGGGTCCCGAGGCGTTCGCCGCCGGGATTGCGCGCGCCGCCGCCCTCGAGTTCGACCCGGCCCACATCCGCGAGCAGGCGTTGCGGTTCTCCCTCGAGCGGTTCTACGAGGAGATGCGCGGCCGGATCGAGGCAGCGCTCGCGCGCCCCGGAGGCGGCGCCTCGTGACCGCGCGACTGACCCGACGGCTTGCCGCCTTCCACGCGGTCTCGGACGCGCTGCTCGGCATGACCGCGTTCGGGCTGGCCTACGCCATCCGCTTCGAGGCGGGGCTCATCGCCGCGCCCAAGGGCCAGCCTCCCTTCGGCCAGTATCTCGTCCTGATCCCGTTCATCGGGCTGCTCGTCCCGCTGGCGTTCCACCTCCAGGGCGCGTACCGGTTGCGGCGGAACCGGACGCAGGTCGACGACTTCTTCGCGGTGCTCGTCGGCAACCTCGTCGTCGTCGTCGTCGGCCTGCTCGGCACGCTGTACTTCCAGGTCTACGTCGCGAGCCCGCCGGATCGGGCGGCGGGCACCTACGAGGTGTCACGGATCGTCTGGATGCTGTACCTGATCCTGAGCGTCGGGCTGACGTACTTCGCGCGCGAGGCCGTGCGGCGCGTCATGCAGCGGCGCTTCCGGGCCGGTCTCGGCCTCAAGCGGGTGCTGATCGCGGGCGCCGGCGAGCTGGCGCGGCACGTCGCCGACAAGATCCTCCAGCACGGCGAGTTCGGCTACCGGATCATCGGGCTCGTCGACGACAGCGCGGGCAGCGACACGACGGGGTACCGCGGACTGCCGCTGCTCGGGCAGATCGGCGACGCCGGCGAGCTCATCCGCCGGGAGCGGATCGATCAGCTCTACATCGCGCTGCCCCTGGACGAGCACGCCAGGATGATCGACCTGATCGAGATGGCCGACCGGGAATGCGTCGACGTCAAGGTCGCGCCCGACCTGCTGCACGTCATCACGCTGGGCGCGCGCCTCGAGGATCTGGACGGCGTCCCGATCATCAACATCAACGACGTGCCGCTCCAGGGATTGAACAGCCTCGTCAAGCGCGCCATCGACGTCGCGGCCGCCGCCGCGGCCCTGGCCGTCCTGCTGGCCCCGTTCGCCGTCATCGCGGCGCTCATCCGCTGGACCTCCCCGGGGCCGGTGCTCTATCGGCAGGAGCGGATGGGGCTCGACCGGCGGCCGTTCCTCGTGCTCAAGTTCCGCTCGATGTACGACGACGCGGAGCGCGAGACCGGACCGGTGTGGGCGCGGGCGAACGACCCGCGGCGCACGCCGGTCGGACGGATTCTGCGCCGCTTCAGCCTGGACGAGCTGCCGCAGTTCTGGAACGTGCTGCACGGCGACATGTCGCTGGTCGGCCCGCGGCCGGAGCGCCCGTTCTTCGTCGAGCAGTTCCGGGACCGGGTGCCGAAGTACATGCTGCGGCACAAGGTCAAGTCGGGACTCACCGGCTGGGCCCAGGTCAACGGCTGGCGGGGCAACACCTCGATCGAGAAGCGCATCGAGTACGACCTGTACTACATCGAGCACTGGTCGGTATCGCTCGACTTCAAGATCCTCTGGCTGACGCTCGTGCGCGTGCTCTTTCACCGGCACGCGTACTGATGCGATCGGGAGCCTGCGGCGCCTACTCCGCCGCCCATCCCCGGACCACGTCCGACATCACCCGCACGCCCCGGCGGATGTTCTCGATCGAGAGCCGCTCGTCGTTGCCGTGCACCCCGGCACGATCCTCCAGGGGAATAGCGAACGGGCTGTAGCCGTAAGCGATGATGCCCAGGTCGCGGAGGAAGTGGCTGTCGGTGAAGCCGGTCACCACGGACGGCACGACCGTCGCATCCGGGAAGTGCGTCCGCGTCACCTCCTCGAGCAGGCGGAACAGGCCGGTCTCCGACGAGGAAACGGCCGGCGTGAAGCCCATCTGCGTCTCCACGGCGACGTCGCGGCCCAGGATGCGACCCAGCTCCGCCAGAAACGCCTGGGGATCCTGGTCGGGCAGCAGGCGGCAGTCGAGCTCCGCCCACGCCTCGGTCGGCACCACGTTGATCTTGTCGCTCGCACCCAGTCTCGTGATGTTGCAGGTGTTGCGGGTCAGGCCGTAGTGGCCCGGAAACTCGTGCAACAGCTCCTCCGCCACCCCGGGTTCGCGCAGCGCCGCGTCCATGGCGGCGTACCGGCTGCGCCACGCCGGCGGCATGCTCGGCGCCAGCCCCCGGAAGTAGACGTCCACCGCGGGCACGAGCCGCGCCTCGAACTCGTGCGCCCGCAACCGGTCGAGCGCCGCCACCAGCCGCGTCACCGCCGTTGCCTCCCGCGGCCGCGAGCCGTGGCCGGGCCGCCCGAACGCGGTGAGGCGCAGCCAGTACGGCACCTTCTGCGTCACCTTGACCGCCACCTGCACCCGGTCGTCCACGACCGCGCTCACCCCACCCTCGTTGAGCACGTAGCCCACGTCTGCGAACAGCCCGGGGCGCTGCTCCACGAGCCAGCCGACACCGAAGAAGCCGCCCGCTTCCTCGTCGGCCGTCGCCATAAAGATGATGTCGCGGTCCAGCGGCGCCCCGGATCGATGGAGCTCGAGGAAGGCCGCGAGGTGGGCGATGCCGAGCCCCTTGGTGTCGATTGCTCCGCGGCCGTACAGCACGCCGTCGCGGACCTCGCCCGAGAGGGGACCCACGGTCCAGTAGTCGGGATCCGCCGGCACGACGTCGATGTGGTGCAGCAGCACGAGGGCCGGCGCGTCGCCCCCGTCCAGTCGCGCCCAGATGTTGCCGCGCCCCGGAGACGACTCCACCATCTCGTACGGGATGCCCTCCGCCTCGAAGATCGCCGCGAATAACCTGGCTCCGGCGATCTCGTTGCCGGGCGGGTTCACGGTGTCGATCCGGATGTACTCCTGCAGCCATTCGACGGCTCGATCCTGGAGATGGGCTGGCGCCACCTGCCCGGCGGCGGGCGCGGCGGCGAGGAGGCCGGCCGCAAGAGCGCCCAGCCACCTCGCCGCTGCCCGAGATCGTCTCGCTGTCCGCGGTGCCTGCGCCATTCGCTCCACTCCCGGTATCCAGACGACCCGGACCATAGCACATGCGCTTGGACACGCGGCTAGACAGCGCGTACACTGTGTCCGCCAGCGGGCGCGGCGTCCGGCGTCAAGTAACTGGCAGCAAGGATTTTACGCCGTCACCGACCAGCTCGCCGCGGGGCGGGAGATCGGGACCGGCCCCGAGCGCGTGAAGCGAACCGTCGTCATCACCGGCGCTGCCGGCTTCATCGGATCGCATCTGAGCGGCGCGCTGCTCGCGCGCGGCTACGCGGTGGTCGGCATCGACAACCTGCTGACGGGCGACCCGGCGAACATCGCCCACCTTGCCGGACGCGGCTTCCGCTTCGTCGAGCAGGACGTCACCAACCACATCCGCTTGGAGGAGCCGGTCGACTTCGTCCTGCACTGGGCCAGTCCGGCCAGCCCGGCCGACTACCTGAACTTCCCGATCCCGACGCTCAAGGTGGGCGCCCTGGGCACGCACAACGCGCTGGGGCTCGCGCTCGCGAAGCGGGCGACGTTCGTGCTGGCGTCGACCTCCGAGGTGTACGGGGATCCGCTGGAGCATCCGCAGTCCGAAGCGTACTGGGGCAACGTCAACCCGATCGGCCCCCGGGGCGTCTACGACGAAGCCAAGCGCTTCGCCGAGGCCATGACCACGGCCTACCACCGCTACCACGGCCTCGACACCCGGATCGCGCGGATCTTCAACACGTACGGCCCTCGCATGCGGATCGACGACGGCCGGGCCGTCCCGAACTTCATCGCCCAAGCGCTGCGGGGGCAGGACGTAACCGTGTACGGCGACGGCGAGCAGACGCGCAGCCTCTGCTACGTCAGCGACCTGGTCGACGGCATCATCCGACTGATGCACGCGCCGACGACCGAGCCCGTCAATCTCGGCAACCCCCTCGAGATGTCCATCGCCCAGCTCGCCCGGCGGATCATCGCGGCGACGGGATCGCGGTCCACGATCGTGCACAAGCCGCTGCCCGTCGACGACCCGAAGGTGCGCCAGCCCGACATCGCCCGCGCACGGGAGCTGCTCGGCTGGGAGCCGCAGGTGCCGCTGGACGAGGGTCTCGCCGCTACGATCGAGTATTTTCGCGCGACGCTTCACCGGGTTCCGACACCGGTCGCCGATTGACGGCGTGCGCGGCATGCACGATGTAGTGAACGCCGGAGGCGAGCGTCATCGCGAGCGCCCCCCAGATGAGCACGTCGACGAGGAATGACGACCGCTCGAGGTAGTTGAACAGCAGCAGGATGCTGCCGGTGAGGATGTAGACGAAGGTCGTGACCTTGCCCAGCACCGAGGGCCGGAACGTGAACCGGTCCACCGCCAGGTTCACCACCGCCACCGTCAGCACGATGATGACGTCGCGACTGATGACCAGCACGGTCAGCCAGACGGGCAGCCGGTTGGTCAAGGCCAGCCCCGGCATCGTCAGCACCACGAAGGTCGAGACGAGGAGCAGCTTGTCCGCCATCGGATCGAGCAGCGCCCCGAGGCTGGTCCGCTGACCGGAACGGCGGGCGATGAGCCCGTCGAGCCCGTCAGTGATCCCCGCGACGACGAACGTGATCAGTGCCCAGCCGCTGTACCCGTAGATCACGAGAATGACGAGCACGGGAACGAGCAGCAGCCGTCCCAGTGTGAGCTGATTGGCGAGCGTGAGGATGGCCATGGCGTGGGCCCGCAGCTACCGGAGCTCCCGCGCCAGGGCGGCGAGGCGGTCGACCGCGCGCAGCGCTTCTCCGCCGGCCACCGGCCGGGTGGGCTGGAAGGTGCCCCCCTCGAAGACCTCGAGCACGCCGGCCGCCACCGCCCGCGCCGCCGACGAGTAGCTCAAGTGACCGGGACGCATGTCGCTGAAGTCCTGCCGGGGGCCGTCCCAGCTCGCCGCCGCCCCCGGATCGACGGCGGCGAACAGGTCGAGCAGGGCATCGACCACCCCCGCCAGCTCACCGCGGCGCACGCTGCGCGCCGGCTCGAAACGATATCCGGCGTCGACCTGCATCACCCCGGCCCGGGTCACGTCCAGAATCCAGGCCTGGCCCCAATGATCCCGCGTGTCGGTGATGATCACCGTGCGTCCGGGGGCCGCCGACCGGAGCAGGTCACCGAACCGCGTGCCGATCAGCGCCGCCAGCTCCCCGCGCGTCACCTCCGGCTGCGAACCGATGGCGAGGATGGCAGGCGGGAGGGCGGCCTGCTCCTGCCGGTCCCGTATGCGCGCGAGCCGCCGCGCGGTGTCCGCGTCGGGGTCGAGGCGATAGGCGTGGCCGAACGAGGCCGCCGCGGCGGCCAGATCCCCGGCCGCCAGATACAGCTCGCCGTCGAGGACGAACGCCGCGGGATCCGACGGATCAAGCGCCATCGCCTCCTGGGCCAGCTCGCGCGCGCGATCCGGATCGCCCCGACCGAGCTCGACCCGGCCGAGCTCGACGCGCAGGAACGCGCTGTCGGGCGAGGCCGCGATCACGCGCTCGTACAGTCCGCGCGCCTCGTCGAACCGTCCGGCCGCCGTGCTGTCGCGGGCCTGTGCGAGCTGCTCGCTGACGAGCTTGAACCGCAGCTCGCCGACGACGCGCTCCACCCGCGTCAGGCTGGCGTCCACGAGCAGCGCCTCCTCGAAGGATCGCAGCGCTTCGGCGGTGTCGTCGAGCAGGAGCATCGATTCGCCGCGTCCGATCCACGCCGGCACGTAGTTCGCCGCCGCGGTGACGGCGCGCTCGAACTGCTCGGCGGCCTGCCGCGCATCGCCGCGCGCCAGGCTCAGCCAGCCGAGACTCGTCTCCGCCGGATAGAATCCCGGGCTCGACGCCAGCAGCGCCCGATACCGGCGCTCGGCGCCCGCCAGCTCGCCGGCCTGCAGGAAAGTCCACGCCTCCTCGTGGCGCCGCGCGTCGTCCGAACCGACCCAGGCAGCGGGCACCATCGGGAAGGGGTAGTCGGGATACGCGGGGCTCGTCACCACCGGGACCCGCGCCGCGCAGCCGACCGCCAGCAGGACCAGGCCGAGCGCGATCCGCTTCACGGCAGGCCGGCCTCCTCGCCGGGGGCCTTGCGCCGGGCGGCGGCCTGCGCGCGCCACTGGGCAATGAGGCGCCTGGGCACCTCGGCCTCGACCGAGATGTGCCCGTTGCCGGCGGTCTGCCGCAGGACCCGGCCGTGGCGGTAGAGCGCGGCGAGACGTTGCTGGTCGCCCGGCGCCGTCTGATCGAAGTCGAGGGTCACCCGGCTGTTCTGCATCTCCACCGCGCGGGTGACCAGCGACACGAGATCGTCCGTCCCGAGGCCGGAGCGGGCCGAGACGCACACCGTATCGCCCTCATCGCCCTCCGCCCGCCGCAGGCGCGCCCGATCAGCCTCGTCGACCTGATCGCACTTGTTGAAGACGAGCACCTGCGGCAACGAGGCGGCCCCGACCTCGCCGAGCACGCGCTGCACGGCGGCAATCCGGTCGGCGCGCGCCGGGTGGGCGGCATCGACCACGTGCAGGAGCAGCTCCGCCTCGGCAACGGCCTCGAGCGTAGCCCGGAACGCCGCCACCAGCGTGTGCGGCAACCGGTCGATGAAGCCGACGGTGTCGGCGAGGAGCACGGTGCGCCGATCCGGCAGCCTGACCGGCCGCACCAGGGGATCCAGCGTGGCGAAGAGTGCGCTGGACGCCGCCGCGTCGCTGCGGGTCAGCCGGTTGAACAGCGACGTCTTGCCCGCGTTGGTGTACCCCACGAGCGCGACCGTTGGCACCGCGTCCTTGCGGCGCCGGTCCCGCGCCTGGGCCCGGCGCTGCCGGACCGTGTCGAGCTCGCGCCCCAGGCGGGCGATGCGCTGGCGAATCCGCCGCCGATCGCTCTCCAGCTTCGTCTCGCCCGGCCCCCGCGTGCCGATCCCGGCCCCGAGCCGCGACATGGCGGTGCCCATCCCTGCCAGGCGCGGCAGCAGATACTGAAGCTGGGCCAGCTCGACCTGCAGCTTACCTTCCCGCGTCCGGGCCCGCGAGGCGAAGATGTCCAGGATGAGCTGCGTGCGGTCGAGCACGCGCCGGCCGAGCGCATCCTCCAGATTCCGGAGCTGCGCCGGCGTCAGCTCGTCGTCGAAGATGACGAGCTCGACCTCGGCTTCGTCGCACTCGGCCGCCAGCGTCCGAGTCTTGCCGCGGCCCATGAACAGCGCCGGCGACGGCCGCGGGCGCTCCTGCACCGATCGCAGCACGACCTCGGCCCCGGCCGTGACCGCCAGACTCGTCAGCTCGTCGAGGGATGCTTCTACGGTATGACGGCGGCGCGTACCGAATGCCAGCCCTGCTACCGCGGCGCGTTCCAAGGGGCGGGAGTGCCGCTCTACAGCCAGACTGCGCGTCACCGTAGCGATTCTAGCACGCGGTCCCAGGCGACCACGCCGGGCCTGAGCAGCACGGGGAACGCACCGCGCGCATCGACGATCGTGGACGGCTCGGCCGCCGTGGGACCGCCGTCGAGGACGAGCGCGAGCGCCGATGCGAGAGCCGTCACGGTTGCCGCGGCGGTCGTCGGCGGCGTCTCGCCGGAACGGTTGGCGCTGGTCGCGGTGAGCGGTGCATCCAGCGCCTGTGCCAGCACGCGTGCAACCGGCAGATCGGGAACGCGCACGGCGACGGTAGCGCCCTGCGCCAGGAGCCGGCTGTCGAGCGTGGGCGCCGCCTCGATCACCAGGGTGAGCGGGCCGGGCCAGAACCGCCGGGCGAGCCGGCGGGCCAGCCGCGTCATCACGCCGACCCGCCGCTCGACCTGCCGCAGATCACCGGCAACGAGCGGCACCGCCTTTTCCGCAGCCCGTCCCTTGGCCCGAAACAACCGCTCGACGGCATCCGTCCGGCGCGGGTCCGCGCCCAGCCCGTACAGCGTGTCGGTGGGATACGCGACCAGCCCGCCGCCCCGGAGCACGCGCACGGCCTCGTCGACGGCGGCCGAGGCGGGCGCCAGCGGGTCGATCGGAATCCGGATCGGCGTACGATCAGACATGACGATGGCGGCGGGGACCGAGCCCCCCGGAAGGCGCGCCGGCCGTGCGCGCCCCTGCCGAGGCAGCGCGGCGGCGCGCACGAGGACAAGACGAAGCGACCGTTCCGGCGCCGCAAGCACCGCGACAGCGATCGCGATGCGGCCTCCTAGAAGCGCAGTCCCCGCCGGTTCGCCTGCTCCTTGACGTGTATCGTGTCGATGAACTGAACGCGGTGCGGAGCGGTTTGCATGACGACCGAGCTCGTGCGGCATCCCTCGCCGAAGAACCGCACCCCCTTCATCAGGGCCCCCTCGGTGACACCGGTCGCAGCGAACGTGAGCCACTGACCCGACGCCAGTTCGTCCGAGGTGTAGACCTTCTTCATGTCCTCGATGCCCATCGACCGCGCGCGCGCTTCCTTCTCGGGGGTGTCGAGGATCAACCGCCCGAAGATCTCGCCGCCCAGGCAGCGCATGGCAGCCGCCGCGAGCACGCCCTCCGGTGCTCCACCGCTGCCCATGACGGCGTGGATGCCGCTACCGACCACTGCCGCGCCGATGGCCGCCGTGAGGTCACCGTCGCCAATGAGCCGAATGCGCGCGCCGGCCGCTCGAATCTCGCCGATCAAGCCCGCGTGGCGCTCCCGCTCGAGGACGACGACGACGAGGTCCGACACCTCGCGGTCGAGACACTTGGCTATCTGCTGCAGGTTGTGCGCGACCGGCGCGTCGAGCTCGACCGACCGCTTCGATTGGGCGCCGACGACGAGCTTCTTCATGTAGACGTCGGGTGCGTGCAGGAGGCCGCCACGCTCGGACGCGGCCAGCACGGCGATGGCGCGCGGCCCGCCCGTGGCGCAGAGGTTGGTCCCCTCCAGGGGATCGACCGCGATGTCGATCTCCGGCAACCCTTCGTCGCCCGCGGCACCGCGACCGACGCGCTCGCCGATGTAGAGCATCGGCGCCTTGTCGCGCTCCCCCTCGCCGATCACCACCCGGCCGTCGATAGGCACGTGCTCGAGCCGCTCGCGCATCGCCTCGACCGCGACCCGGTCGGACCGGTGGCGGTCGCCCTGCCCCATCGTGTGGGCGCAGGCGATCGCCGCCTGCTCGACGACGCCGAGAAACGCCAGTGACAAATCCTCAGCCCGCATCGTGCTCCCTCGATAGTCGGCGCGACTGGCGCCCAACCAACCCTTCAGGAGTCCGCGCCGTCCTACGGCGCAGGCTCCTGCCCCGCCGACTCGGCCTCGTGGTACGGCGGCAGCGAGCACCGCGGCTCCCTGTCGGTGCGGTACCCCAGCACGTAGTCGGCCTGCATCAGCTTGTGAATCTCGCGGGTTCCCTCGTAGATGACGGCGCCCTTGCAGTTGCGGTAGAACCGCCCGACCGGATACTCGTCGGAGTAGCCGTTCGCGCCGTGAATCTGAACCGCATCTCCCGCCGCACGCTCGGAAGCGACGGTCGCGAACCACTTGGCGAGGCCGGTCTCGCGGGTGTCGCGCCGACCGCGGTTCTTGAGCCACCCGCTTCGCAGCCACAGCAGACGGGCCGCCTGATAGTCCGACTCCATCTGCGCGATCATCTCCTTCACCAGCTGATGCTGGCCGATCGGCACGCCGAAGGTGCGGCGCTCGGTCGCGTACCGTACGCTGGCGTCCCGGCACGCGCGGATGAGGCCGGTGGCGCCGGCCGCCACCGTGTAGCGCCCCTGGTCGAGCGCGAACATCGCGATCTTGAACCCCTCGCCTTCCCGGCCAAGCAGGTTGGCCTCCGGCACCTCGACCTCGTCGAGCTTGAAGAACCCGGTATTCCCGGCCAGAATGCCCCACTTCTCCTCGAGCGCCCCGCTGGAGAAGCCGGGGTACTCCCGCTCGACGATGAACGCGCTGATCCCCGAGACGTCGCGCCGCTGCTTCTTCTCGCGGTCGCTCCAGGCGAAGACGAGGAAGTGATGCGCCACGTCGGCCAGCGAGATCCAGGTCTTCTCCCCGGTCAGCACCCAGTAGCCGTCCCGCTTCACGGCCACCGACTGGATCGCCCGCACGTCGCTTCCCGCCCCCGGCTCGGTCAGGCCGTAGCCGCCGATCTTCTCGCCGCGGGCCTGGGGGACGAGATACCGCCGGCGTTGATCCTCGGTGCCCCAGCTCAGCAGACTGAGCGAGTTGAGCCCCGCGTGCACCGACATGATGACGCGCAGCGACGTGTCGAGGTACTCGAGCTCCTCGCAGGCCAGCCCGAGGCTGACGTAGTCCATGCCGGCGCCGCCGTACTCGGCGGGAATGCTGATGCCCAACAGGCCGAGCGACGCCATCCGGGGCAGGATGCCCGCATCGAACCGATGTTGCCGATCGAGGTCGTGGATGCGCGGGGCGATCTCGCGGGCGCCCCATTCCCGAACGGATTGCTGCAGCAGGCGCTGTTCTTCCGTGAGCTCCAGGTCGATCATCCGGAACGCTTTCCCGTCAATGCGCTACTCCTGTCGCACGACGACGGTGGCGCCCCGCTCGACGCCCAGCCGCTCGACCGCGCTGGCCGAGTTCGCCGCGAACTCGAGATGCTCCGTGCTTCCGAACAGGGCGCAGACCTGGTCCTCACCGATGTCCGCGTAGGTCTCCACCAGACGGTCGATGCCGTGCGGGCCGACCTCTATCTGGATGGACCCCTGCTGCGCCAGCCGATCAAACGCCTTGCGGTCGATGTTCGACACGAGGTTGCCGAACCGATCGACGCGCAGCACGCACCCCACGATGCGGTCGGTCGCCAGCTCGGGCACCGGCAGGTCGAGCGTCCGGTAGTCTGTCACGGGCCGGCCGAGCGCCGAGAGCTGCACTCCCTTCGCGACCCAGGCCGCCGCCGGCGCGAAGCGGTCGCGGCCCTCGAACGTCCGGCTCACCGTCGGCCTGGCGTAGCGGCGCTCGGTCAGCTCGACGACGCGCCTCGGCGGCGTTTCGTTGAGAACCGCGGTCAGCACGCCGTTGTCCGGCGCGACGAAGCGGTAGTCACCGGTGTCGACCGCGACGCCGCGGCGCGCGGAACCGACGCCGGGATCGACGACGACGAGGAAGACGCTCCCCGCGGGAAAGTAGCGGTAGGTCGCGGCCAGCTCCAGGCCCGCGGTCAGCACGTCATGCGCCGGGATGTCGTGCGAGATGTCGACCAGCGTGGCATCAGGGCAGATGCCGAGAATGACGCCCTTCATGGCGCCGACATAATGGTCCCGGATTCCAAAGTCGCTCAACAAGGCAACGACGGGTCGCGCCATTCACCTCACCCCTGCGCCCGGCGGCAGACCTCGACCACGTCAACCTGCTCTGGCCACCACGGACGACTTCCGGAACATCACCTCGCGCATCTGGCTCTTCAGCCGGATAGCACCCGCGATGTTCAGCGATCGAAACATCTTCGCGACTTCGCGGCTCTGGAGCACCCGCGACGGGCGCGGCACGGCATCGTTGCAGATTCGCCAGCGGAGCTTGCTCGCATCGACGATCTCGTACTTGACCCGGCCCGGGTCCGACATGCTCTCGGTGCGGTGGTAGAGCAGCAAGGCACCACCCGGACGCAGGATACGGGCCAGATCCTCCGCGAGATGCTGACCCGCGGCCGGACTCAGATAGTCGAATATGTCCCAGCACAGGATACCGTCGACGCTCTCGTCCGCGTACTCGAGCGCTGGCACCGCCACCTCGTGATCCGGGTCGCCCTGCGCCTGCGGCAGTTTCTCCAGCAGATCCTCAACGAAGATCCTGCAGGCCACGTGTCCACCCAGAAACGCGACGTTGCCTTCGGTGGCCGGGCCGAGCTCTACCACGACCGGCTCCGGGCGTTTGCGCAACGCGTCGACGAAGCTGGCGAGCAGGCACGCGGACCGCACCTTGGCCGCATTGAGGGACACCGCGCCGATAGGATCCCGCTGGCGCGGCCCCAACCTGGACATGAGGGCGCCGATCATTGGTCCTCCCCGGGAGTTGCGCTGGACCCGAGAACCAGACGGGGTCAGGGATCGAGGCTAAGGCTTGGGAGAGCCGCCCGCCGGCGCCGGCTCCGGGCCGGCCGGTCGTTGTCCGCCGCCCGTCTTGCCGCCGCCAACTTGAGTGCGCCGCATGTCGATGCTGCCGCGAAAGGTGGCGCCCTCGGCAATCGCCACCCGTGGCGCGGCGATGTCTCCCTCGACCGAGCCTTCCTCGCGAATGCTGATCCGCTCGGATGCCGCAACGTTGCCGGTAACCTCGCCGATCACGACGATGGACTTGGCAGACACCTGCGCCTTGAGCTTCGCGTTCGGGCCGATCGTCAGCACGTGATCGCTCAAATCGACCTTCCCCTCGATCCGACCCTCGATTGTCAGGTCTTCCTTTCCGCTCAGCTCACCTTTGACGACGATCGACTTGCCAATAGTCACAATAGCAGGCCCGGATGACGTAACTCTGTTTTTCTCCACACGCCGGTCCTCAACCTCACTCGACGAAGGCGTTGCGCCCGATTGCATGTCGATCTTCAACTCGGAAGAGCCACTGCCCTCCTCGCGCTTCCACATCGCGACCATCAGAACTCCTATTCTGCGCAACCCGCAGCCATTCGGGCGCAGAGCTTGAAGTATACGGGGAGGCGCCCGATCCTGTCTAGCAGCCCGTCTGACCGCGTTGTTCCTCGGTCGAATACGCCCAATGTGCCCCCTCGTCACGCCTTATTCCGGCCGTGCGCCGCAATTGTCACGACCGCGTCTCGGTGCAACGCGGGGCTTCACCACGGACTGCCAGCAGGGGCCGGCGCAGGACTCCTCCCTGATGATAAGATCGGTGCAATGCACGTGTACCTCGACCACAATGCGACGACCCCGCTCGAGCCCGCGGTGCTCGAGACCACGGTCGCGGTCCTGCGCGGCGAGTGCGGCAACGCGTCGAGCGTGCACACGTTCGGCCAGACAGCCAAGTCCCGGCTCGACGTCGCGCGCGGCACGGTTGCCGACTTGATCGGCGCCCGCCCGCAGGAGATCATCTTCATGAGCGGCGGCACCGAGGCGGACAATCTAGCGATCCGCGGCGTCGCCGAAGCGGCCGCGCCGCGGCGGCACCTCATCGCGAGCGCCATCGAGCACGAGGCGGTTCTCAACACCCTGAAGGCGCTCGCCCGGCAGGATTGGACCACGACACTGCTCCCGGTCGACAGCCGCGGCATCGTGTCGCCGGAGACTCTCGAGGCGGCGCTGACCCCCGAGACCGCCCTCGTGTCGATCATGCACGCCAACAACGAGATCGGCACGATCCAGCCGATTGCGGAGCTGGCGGCGATTGCGCATGCGCGGGGCGCCCTGTTCCACACGGATGCCGTGCAGTCGATCGGCAAGATCCCGGTCGACGTGGATCGTCTCGGCATCGACCTGCTGTCGCTGTCGGCCCACAAGTTCAACGGCCCGCAGGGGGCCGGTGCACTCTGGGTGCGGCGCGGCCGCCGCCTGGTCGCGGCAACGACGGGCGGCGGGCAGGAACGACGCCGCCGGGCGGGCACCGAGAACGTGGCGGCCATCGCGGGGCTGGGAACCGCCGCCCGCATCGCCAAGGCGAAGCTGGCGGCCGGCCCGAGCGACGTCGCGGGCCTGCGGGACCGCCTCGAAGCCGGGATCCTGGCCGGGGTGCCGGGCACGGTCGTCAACGGCGATCGGGCGCTGCGCGTGCCCAACACCACGAACATCAGCTTCGACCGCGTCGAGGCCGAATCGCTGCTCATCGCCCTTGACCTCGAAGGGGTGGCCGTCTCGACGGGATCGGCGTGCTCCTCCGGCACGCTCGAGCCGTCGCACGTGCTGCGCGCCATGGGCTTCCCTCCCCATCGCACCCAGAACTCGATTCGCTTCAGCCTCGGTATCGGCAACACGACCGAGCAGATCGACCACGTGGTCGACATCTTGCCGCGGGTCGTCGAGCGTCTGCGGGCGCTGTCGCGCACCGGCCAGCACGTCGGAGCGTGAGGCCATGCGCATCGTGGCCGCCATGTCCGGCGGCGTCGACTCGTCCGTGGCCGCGGCGCTCCTCGCCGACGAGGGTCACGACGTCGTCGGCCTGTCGATGCAGCTGTACGATCAGCGCGAAGGCGGGCAGCAGTTCGGCAGCTGCTGCACTATCGACGATCTGCACGACGCCCGCCGCGTCGCCGCCCAGCTGGGCATTCCGCACTACATCGTCAACTTCGAGCGTCAGTTCGACGAGCAGGTGGTATCGCGCTTCGTGCGCGAGTACACGGCCGCCCGTACGCCGATCCCGTGCGTCCGTTGCAACAGCGACCTGAAGTTCACCACCCTGCTGGAGCGGGCGCACGGCCTGGACGCCCCCACGGTCGCGACCGGGCACTACGCACGGGTGGAGCGGTCGGCGAACGGCACGTACCTTCTCAAGCGCGGCGTCGACGCCTCCAAGGACCAGTCCTACTTCCTGTTCGGCCTGACGCAGGCCCAGCTCGCCTGCGCGCGGTTCCCGTTGGGCGCCCGGCGCAAGCCCGAGGTCCGCGCCTATGCCGAGGCCCGCTCGCTGCCGGTCGCGCACAAGCCGGACAGCCACGAGATCTGCTTCGTTCCGGACGGCGACTACGCGGCGTTCGTGGCGCGCCGCGCGCCGGACGCCCTGCGGCCGGGCCGCATCGTGGACAGTGCGGGCCGCACGCTCGGCCGGCATGCCGGCGTCCATCGGTTCACGGTCGGCCAGCGCCGCGGCCTCGGCATCTCCGGCCCGGTGCCCCTGTACGTGACCGAGCTCGATGCCACGTCGGGGCGCGTGACGGTCGGCCCGCGTCAGGCGCTCGAGCAGTCCACGCTGCGTGCGGGCGCGGTGAACTGGATTGCGGGCCGCGCACCGTCCGGCCCCCTGCAGATGGCGGCGCAAATCCGGCACCGGCATCCGGCCGCCCCGGCGCGGGTCAGCGTCCTGGAGGACGGCACCGCACACGTCGAGTTCGACGATCCCCAGCCGGTAATCGCCCCCGGGCAGGCGGTGGTCTTCTATGACGGTGCGACGGTCCTCGGCGGAGGCTGGATCGAACGGTGACGGGTAGCGGCGGCAGGCGCCGGGCCCCGGCGGTCAGGACTCGGCCGGCAGACTCTCGAGGTAGCGCTCGGCGTCGATCGCGGCCATGCAGCCTGACCCCGCGGCGGTGACCGCCTGCCGGTAGACGTGGTCCTGTACGTCGCCGGCCGCGAACACCCCGGCAACGCTCGTCCGCGCCCCGCCGCGCGGCACGATGTAGCCGGCGGCATCGAGCTCGATCTGGCCCTTGAATAGGTGGGTGTTGGGCGAATGCCCGATCGCGACGAACACGCCCTCGACCGGCAGGGTCTTCCGCTCGCCCGTGTTCGCGTCGCGCAGGACGATCCCGGTCACGACGCCCTTCTGCGTATCGGTGACGTCCTCCACGACCGCGTTCCACTCGAACGAGATCTTGGGGTTCTTGAACGCCTTGTCCTGCATGATCTTCGACGCCCGCAGCGTGTCGCGCCGATGCACTACCGTCACGTGCGAGGCGAACTTCGTCAGGAACGTGGCCTCCTCCATCGCCGAGTCGCCGCCCCCGACCACGGCAATCGGCTTGCCGCGAAAGAAATAGCCGTCGCAGGTCGCGCAGGTCGACACGCCATGGCCCATCAGCGTGCGCTCCGAGGGCAGCCCCAGCAGCCGCGCCGACGCGCCGGTGGCGATGATGAGCGCCCGGGCGCGGTACGTGTCGTCGCTGGTCGCCACGGCGAAGCTGGGCGCCGTCAGATCGACGCTCACCACGTCCCCGCGCATGAACTCCGTGCCGAAGCGCTCGGCCTGCGCGCGCATCTCCGCCATCAGGTCCGGCCCCATGACCCCGTCGCGGAACCCCGGATAGTTCTCGACGGCGGTGGTGAGCATCAACTGGCCGCCCGACTCCAGCCCCTCGATCAGCAGCGGCTTCAGATTAGCGCGCGCGCTATAGAGGGCGGCCGTCAACCCCGCCGGACCCGATCCGATGATGATCACGTCGCGCATGGCAGGGCTCAATCGGCCGGCCGGACTTCCGAGGCGGCGAGCGCGGCACCGTTCCGCGACACCCAGGTGGCGAGCCGCCGCACTTCGGAGAACCGGCGTTCTCCCGAGCCGGCGCCGAGCACCACGAGCGACAGCGGGTCGTGCCCGGGCAGCTTGACGACCGTGGCCAGGCAGTAGCCCGACGCGTCGATATAGCCGGTCTTGCCGCCGTGGACGAGCAGTTGGCCGCGCAGGAGCCGGTTCGTGTTGCGCACGGTCAGCCGGCGCCGGCTGGTGCGCAACCGGTGCACCGGCTTGCGCATGATGGTGGAGATGACGGGACGCCGGGTGGCGTGCGCAATGAGCCGCGACAGGTCGTACGCCGTCGAGACGTTGCCGCTGTCGAGCCCGGAAGGCTCGGTGTACGCGGTCCCGCGCAGGCCCAGGGTGGCCGCCATCGCGTTCATCTGTTCGACGAACCCGGCGGTGCCCCACGGCGAGACGCGCGCGAGCACGCGCGCGGCGACGTTGTCCGACGCCACGAGCGCCAGATGCAGAAGGTTGTACAGCGACACCACCTCGCCGCGGCGGAGATACGTGGTCGACGCGTGCCGGACGTCGCGCCGGGAGATCACGACGTCGCCATCGAGGTCCGGCTTCTGCTCCAGGAACACGAGCGCCGTCATCACCTTGGTGATGCTGGCGATGGACCGCCGCTCGAAGCCGTTCGACTCCCACAGGATCTCGTGGGTCGTCGGGTTGTAGATCATCGCGGCGCCAGCGCGGATGCGCGGCTGCCGCAGGTCGGCGACATCGAGCAGCCGCGGCGGATCGACGGTCGGATCCAGCGCGGCCGGCAACGCCGGCATGGCGGCGGCCGGCCCGGCGTGCGGTGCCTGGCCGACCGCCTCGAAGCAGAAGACGAAGGCGGCGACACCGGCGACCTGGACGGTGCGGTGCGCGGAAAGGAATCGCCCGATCACGGACCTCCCTTTCCGTTCCGCAGGCACCCGCACGTCAGGCATTCCGCAGCGACGCTCAGCCTCCCGCACTCGTGATGACCGGTTGCTCCGGCTGCCGCGGGAACGAGTAGTGGGTGCGGTGCCGCAGGGTCACGCCCTCCCGCTCGACCTCTACCCGCAGGCGGCGTGTGCGGAACGTGGGATCCGGATTGCTCGAGTAGAAGCCGAGCACGTAGTAATCGCTCGTCTCGGCGTCGATCTCCTCCAGCGCGTCGTCGAAATCGTTGCGGTTCACGATGGCCATGCCCCCGGTCAGCTCGGCCAGCAGCCGCAACGAGTTCTGCGTCTGGAAGACGTGGTCACGCCACTCGCGCAACGGCACGTCGTAGCCGATGTCCGGCCCGGCCACCAGCCCGCGCGGATCGATGGTGTAGAACGAGGCGTTCGCGCGGTTGGCCGCGAGCGTGAGCTGCTTGAGCTCGAGCGCCAGGTCGGTATCCGCGAAGACAGTCCCCTGCCGCTCGTTGACGTTGAACATGTCGATGTCGCGGTCGGTGATGCCCTGATAGAAGGCATCGTTGGACGCGCTCGCCGCCTGTATGTCGCCCATCACGCGACCGATCGGACTCTGCCGGAACCGCTCGTACTCGAACGGGTTGAAGTCGTATCCGTTGCTCAGGTAGATGAACACCTTGCGACGGTTCTCGACATCCTCGAGGTTGCGGACGATGTCGCGCGCCAGCTTGAAGGCCTTGTGTGCCCGCCAGCGCAGCTCCGACGGCCCGCCCGGCCCGCCCCCGAGCTGCTCGATGAGATCCTGGTTGGAGAACCCATCGCCCGTGATGCGTCCCATCGCCGAGTACAGCAGCGCCCGGTCGTAGGTCATCTGGACGTTGATGGCGGACGGGCCGCTCGAGACGATGCCGAACAGGTCGCCCTCGTGAATCAGCGTGTCGGCGATGGTCTCGAACACCTGCCGGATCTTCGGCGTCAGGCTCGTCGTCAGATGAAGGTCGTCGACAAAGAGGATGAAGATGCGGCCCGCGGTGTCGTTCACCGGCCTGGACGGCGGCAGCACGATGCCTTCCTGCACCGGCGTCGGCGGCAGCAGCTGGTTGTAGACGCGTCCGCCGTGCACCAGCACCAGGGAGGCAATCTCCTGCGGGTGCCCGTCTTCGAGGACTGTGAGCTCGTCCCTGGTCAGGTCCGGTATGAATACGCCGTTCTCATCCCGGGCGATCACGTCCGTCGTCACGAGGGTGATGCCGGAACGAAAGATGGGAGCCTGGCTGCCCGTGAGGATGCGGCCGACATCTTCCGGGCCGATCCGGTCCTGACCCGGAGGCTGCGCACCGGCAATGGCGCCCAGCGCGACGACCGCGACCGCCACGCACACCCACCGTCCCGCCGCGCGTGTATACGACCATCTGGAAGTACCCATAATGATATGCATTATAGCAAAGCGCCGGGCGGCGTTACGATGGCGAATTGTCCCCGTTGCCGGCCGCACGGCGCGTCCGCGGCCGGCGGCGGCCGAGGGTGGTCCTGATGGCCTCGGCCGCGGCCTCGAATCGTTCGATCCCGCGCACGGCGTCTTCCATGGTCGCCCAGCCGTCCGGGTTCAGCGTCCCGGCCCGCGCCCGCAGCCCGTCGCGCGCGCCGGGATCGATCCGTTTCTCGGCAATCCGAACCTTGATTTCTGCGTAGCGCGCCCGCAACCGCTCGAGCACCTCTTTGCCCATCAGCGCCACCACCGGATGCTGCCACGCCGGAACCGGCTCGTCCGCCTCGAACTCGGGCATCAGCTCCGCCGCGGCCGCCGGCGGATCGCCCTGCGGATCGCGCGCCGGGCGGGGTTCGCCGCCGGCCGCGGCTGGCGGGCGGGCAGCTCGCCCGGAACCGGCGTCGCGCCCCGGCCGCGCGGCCCGCGGCGCCTTCCCGCGGCGCTCGGCATCCGGTTGGGGCGGAGGCTGCACCTTGAGCATCCGGCCCCAATCGAACGCGAGGTTCGGGTTGTTCTCCTCGATCGCGCGGATGGCCTCCTCGTCGAGCGGGTGGCGGCCTACCCTGACGCCGGGCGGCGTCCGGAACCAGTACAGGAGGCGCGGCTTGGACTGCCCCTCGCCGCGGAAGGTGTGCAGCACGTACGTATGCTCGTAGCCGCGCTTGCTGCGCGAGAACCGCAGGTATGGCATCTGAACAGAGTAGTACCATATCAGGCGTGAACGACAACTTCCTGCGGGCCTGCCGCCGGGAGCCGGTCGATGCCACGCCGGTCTGGTTCATGCGGCAGGCCGGCCGCTACATGGCGGAGTACCGGGCGATCAGGGCCCGCCACACGCTGCTGGACATCTGCCGGCGCCCCGACCTGGCCGCCGAGGTGACGCTGCAACCGGTCGAGCGGCTCGACGTCGACGCGGCCATCCTGTTCTCGGATCTCCTGCTGCCGCTCGAGCCGATGGGCATCCCATTCGATTTCGTCAAGAACGAGGGCCCCGTCATCGAGCGCCCCGTCCGCACGGCCGAGGATGTGCGCCGGCTCCGGCGCT
The DNA here is from genome assembly GCA_965217045.1 of Vicinamibacterales bacterium. Classification (GTDB taxonomy): domain Bacteria; phylum Acidobacteriota; class Vicinamibacteria; order Vicinamibacterales; family UBA8438; genus JAAXGX01. Next base: position 1,413,117 of record OZ244229.1, read on the forward strand.
GCGACCCACGGGAGGCGCTGCCGCACGTGCTGGCGACGATCGGCCTCGTCCGGCACGAGCTGGACGGACGCGTGCCGCTCATCGGCTTTGCCGGGGCGCCGTTCACCCTGGCGTCGTACGCGGTGGAGGGCGGCGCGTCGCGCAGCTACACCCGCACGAAGGCGTTGATGTACGGCGAGCCGGCCGTCTGGCACCAGTTGTGCGACACCCTGGCCACGGTCGTCAGCGACTACCTGCTGGCCCAGGTCGAGGCCGGCGTGCAGGCCGTCCAACTCTTCGATTCGTGGGTCGGTGCCCTGTGCGTGCGCGACTACCGCGAGTTCGCGCTGCCCCACACGACGCGCATCCTGCGCGCCGTGCAGACCTCCGGCGTGCCGGTGATCCACTTCGGGACCGGCACCGCCACCCTGCTCGAAGCGATGGCCGAGGCGGGCGGCGACGTGGTCGGCGTGGACTGGCGCATTCCGCTCGACGAGGCGTGGGAACGGATTGGCGCGGACAAGGCGGTGCAGGGCAACCTCGACCCGACGCTGCTGCTGGGACCGATCGAGCGCCTGCTGGCCGGCGCCGATCGGATTCTCCGGCAGGCGGCGGGCCGTCCCGGGCACATCTTCAACCTCGGGCACGGCATCCTGCCCGAAACGCCGGTCGAGCACGTCCAGGCACTGGCCCAGTTCGTCCACGCCCGCAGTGCCTGACACCGACGTCGACGTGGCGGTCGCAGGAGGCGGCATCAGCGGGCTGGCTACCGCCTACGAGCTGCAGGCGCGCCGCGTGTCCTACGTGCTGCTCGAGCGCTCCTCCAGGCTTGGCGGCGTCATCCGCACGGAGCAGGTTGACGGCTTCACCATCGACGGGGGCCCGGATGCGCTGCTGGTACAGAAGCCGGCCGCCCTGGAGCTGTGCAACGAGCTGGGGCTGGGCGACCGCCTCGTCCCGACCCTGCCGCCCCGAACCGCGTTCGTCCTACGCGGCGGCCGGCTCCACGCGCTGCCCGACGCCTCGGTGCTGGGCGTCCCCACCCGGCTGCTGCCCCTGGTGACGACCGGGCTGCTGTCGGCGCGCGGCCGGGTCCGCATGGCCCTGGAGCGCTTCGTTCCCCGCCGGCCGGCGGGCGACGCGGAGGACGAGTCGATCGCATCGTTCTTCGGCCGCCGCTTCGGCCGCGAGGTGGTCGACTACATCGCCGAGCCGCTGCTGGCGGGCATCCACGCCGGCGACGTCGAGCGATTGTCGGTGCGGGCGCTGTTTCCGCGGCTGGTCGAGACGGAAGCGCGGCACGGCAGCATCATCCGGGGCCTCGCCCCGCTACGCGCCGGCCGGGCCGCGGACGGCCTGTTCCGGTCGCTGCCGGGCGGCCTCGGAGAAATGGCGACGGCCCTGGCCGCGGCGCTGGCGCCCACCGCGGTCCGGACGGGCGCGGGCGTGGCGCGACTCGAGGGCGCCGGGCCGTACCGGCTGGCGCTGACCACCGGTGAGCAGGTCTCCGCGCGCCAGGTCGTACTGGCCGTGCCGGCGTACGTCGCCGCCGAGCTGGTGGCTCCCCTCGACGCCGACCTGGCCGCGCTCTGCGGGGGCATTCCCTACACGTCGACCGCCACCGTGGCACTGGGCTACGCCCGCTCGGACGTCGGCCATGCACTCCGCGGCAGTGGTTTCGTCGTGCCCCGCGTCGAGCGCGGGGTGTCGCTGATGGCGGCCACGTGGGTCTCCTCGAAGTGGCCGCACCGCGCCCCGCGCGGCCACGTGCTGCTGCGCGGCTTCCTAGGCGGCGCCCGCGACGCCGCGGCACTGGCGCAAACGGACGCCGATCTGATCGACTGCGCGCACGGCGACTTCGAGAAGCTGCTGGGCATCCGGGGCGCGCCCGTCGTCGCCCGCGCGTACCGCTGGCCACGGTTGAGCCCCCAGCATGAAGTAGGCCATCTGGCGCGGCTGGCCGCGATCGATGCCCGGCTCGACCGCCTGCCGGGACTCCGGCTGATCGGGGCCGGCTTCGGCGGCGTCGGGCTGCCCGACTGCATCGCCGAGGGACGCGCCGCGGCGGCGAGCGCGGCCGAGGACGCGCCCGGGCGTGCTATATTGGCCCGGAACTTCAGGACGTAACTTCACCAGAATCCAAACCACCCAGCCGGGAGTCTTCCGATGAACCGCAAGCATCTCTTGATTTTTTCTGTACTACTTTCCGCGTGCGCCTTCGCCGTCGCGTGCGGTGGGGACACGGCCGAGGAAACGGCCGCCGACCCAATGCCCGAGCCGGAGGCCGAGGCGGCCGCCGAGCCGGCAACCTCGACGCCCGAGATGCTCGGCGGCGGCAAAGCGATGGAGGTCCACCCCGGCCAGGGCGGCAGCCCGCATGTCCAGGTCGACTGGATGGTCGACGACGCCAACGTCTCGATCAGCTACGGCCGGCCGCACCTCAGGGAACGCGTCGTCGGCGAGAGCGTCGAGCCGATGGGCAACATGGTGTGGCGGCTGGGCGCCGACGAGGCAACCACGCTCGTGACCGACAAGGACATGATGATTCGTGACGCCCACGTCCCGGCCGGCGAGTACACGCTCTGGGCGGCGCACATGGGCGACGAGTTTCATCTCATCGTCAACAGCCAGACCGGCCAGTGGGGCACGCAGTACGACTCGAGCCACGACGTGGCGCACATCCCGATGGACGTGGAGGACGTGGACCCGCCCGCCGACCAGCTGACCCTGTCGGTGGCGAGCGGCATGTTCAAGTTCGAGTGGGGCACGATGGCGGCGACGGTCCCGATCATGGTGCACGACTAGCCCGGGAATCGCCGCCCGCGGCTCCGATTGCCGCCCGACCAACCCGCTCGGGAGTCCGCACCGTTCACGGCGCGGACTCCCGCCCAGCCCAGCGGTGGAACCCGGTTGTCATGAGACGCACGGCTGTCCTCACTGCCTCACTCGCGCTGGCGGCGCTCGCGTCGCTCCCGCTCGCCCAGTAATCGCCCCCGCTGGTCGTGGACGACGCCGCGCTCGCCGCCGAAGGCCCGGGCAACGACTGGCTCGCGTTCGGCCGCACCTACAGCGAGCAGCGCTTCAGCCCGCTCACCCAGATCGACACCGCCACCGTCGGCCGCCTCGCGGTGGACTGGTACGTCGACCTGGCGGGCGACCGCGGCCTCGTGTCGACCCCGCTGGTCGTGGACGGCGTCATGTACTTCGTGCGCAGCATGAACGTCGTGCGCGCCGTGGACGCGGCGACCGGCGCCCTGCTCTGGGAATACGACCCCGACGTCGCCGGGCACGCCAGCCGCCGCCTGCGGGTGGGCTGGGATCACAGCCGGGGCATCGCGTTAAGGACAAGGTGCTCATCGGCAACGGCGGTACCGAGAATGGCGCCGCCCGCGGATACGTCACGGCGTACGACGCCGAGACCGGCGAGCAGGCGTGGCGCTTCCACATCGTGCCGGGCAATCCCGCGGACGGTTTCGAGACCGAGGCGATGGCCATGGCGGCCGAGACCTGGACCGGCGAGTGGTGGGAGTACGGCGGCGGCGGGAACGCCTGGCACGGCTTCACCTACGATCCCGAGTTCGACGCCGTCTACATCGGCACCGGCAACGGGTCGCCGTGGAACCGGAAGATCCGGAGCCCAGGCGGCGGCGACAACCTGTTCCTGTGCTCCATCGTGGCGCTCGACCCGGACACCGGCGAGTACCGCTGGCACTACCAGACGACACCGGGCGAGACCTGGGACTACAACTCGAACATGGACATCGTGCTGGCCGATCTCACGATCGACGAGCGCCGGTTAAGGCGCTGATGCATGCGCCCAAAAACGGCTTCTTCTACGTCATCGACCGCTCGAACGGGCGCCTGATATCGGCCGAGCCGTTCACCGAGGCTACCTGGGCGAGCGCCATCGACACGGCCACCGGCCGCCCCGTCGAGGTGCCCGGCGCGCGCTATGAAACCGGCCCCGCCCTGATCTCGCAGGGACCGATCGGCGGCCACAGTTGGCACGCGATGTCGTACAACCCGGAAACCGGCCTCGCGTACATCCCGACCATCCACCTCTCGTACCAGTTCACGGACGAGGGCATCGACCTCGACGGCTGGCGCTCGCCGGAGCGCGGGTCCGACGCGGGGGTCTCCACGCGCCGCCTCGGCTCCTCGCGCCCGGACGACGTCCTCGGGTCGCTGCAGGCCTGGGATCCGGTGCGCCAGGAGCAGGTGTGGGAGGTCCCACTGGAGGGAACCTGGAACGCCGGAACGCTGACGACGGCGGGCAACCTGGTGTTCCAGGGGCGGGCCGACGGCAACCTCGTCGCCTACAACGCGGAGAGCGGCGCCGAGCTGTGGCGCTTCCACGTCGGCTCCGGCATCTCCGCGCCGCCGATAACCTACTCGATCGATGGCCGGCAGTACGTGGCCCTGCTGGTCGGCTGGGGCGGCGCCATGGCCGGCGTCGGCGGCCCGAGCGAGGCCGCGCACGGCTGGTCGTACGGCGTGCATCCGCGGCGCCTGATCGCGTTCGCGCTCGACGGCAGCGCGGAGCTGCCCGCGTCACCCTCGCCGCGCGTCCCGGTGCCGGTCGAGGCGCCCTACTTCGAGGTGGATGCCGGTCTGGCCCAGCAGGGCGCCCGCGAGTACGCCGGCGTCTGCAGCGCGTGCCACGGGCGCGGCGCGCTCTAGTCCGGCATGGCGCCCGACCTGCGCGCATCGGGCACCGTCCTGTCGGCCGCGGCGTTCGCCCGCGTCGTCCGCGACGGCCGCAACTCCCAGGGCATGCCCGCCTACCCCGAGCTGACCGACCAGCAGCTCACCGCGCTGCGCCACTACATTCGCGAGCAGGCCGAGCGCGACCTGGCCGGACGCTAGCAGCCCGTGGCAAAAGGCCCCACTGCATTCGACGGGCGATGCATCCCGTCTGACCGCGTTGTTCCTCGGTCGAATATGGCCAATATGCTCCCTCGTCACGCCTTGTCAGCCCGGCGCCTCGCCCGTCTCGGTGCGACGCGGGGTTTCACCACGGGCTGCTAGCCCTGCCCGTGCCCCAGATCTTCCGGCTGGACTTGTAACGAGTGTGGGGTCATCCGTATTCGTCCCGCAGTTCGAAGGCGAAGGCCATGGCAACGAGTTGAGTGTAGCCGTGCCACAGGAGTTGCGCGCCGGGCGGGTCGCGCGTGCGCCCGAGCCACCCGCCGAGGCGCCCGACCAGACCGACGGCGTCGCCGAGGCGCGTGGGTGGCGGCAGCGTGCGCGAGCGGGCGAAGGTGGCGAGCACGCGCAACTCGCCATCAGAGAACAGCAGTTCGCCCGGCAGTTCAGGCAGCTCGCGCCCGAGTTGGACCATCAACTGGATCCGCCACCCCACGACCATCTTGATGGCAATGGCTCGTTCGAGCCGCTCGGCCGCGTGGTGCTGCAACTCCTCGACCTTGCAGCCGGACTTGAGGACCCGGAAGTACGCTTCGACGCGCCAGCGCAGGGCGTACCAGCGCAGGATCCGCGTGGCGTCGGCGGTGCTGGTCACGGGCAGCGTGGTCAGCACGAACCACTCCAGCGGCTCGGCCGCGGGCGGCGGATGCTCCTCGCGCGCATGGACGACCCATAGCTCGACCGCCGCGGCCCCGGGGCACGGCAACGCTACCTGCCGGTAGCGCAGTGTCACGTCGGCGACGCGCGCCGCCCGGCTGTCCTTGCGGACCTGTTTACTGGCCTTCACCCGCGCGCTCAGCCGCTGCACCTCGACCGTGGCGGTGCCGCGGGCCGGCGCGTTGCGCACCTGATCGAACAGCCGGCGCGAGACCGTGTGCCCGTCGGGCGTCTTCTCCGTGCCCAGGACGCGGTCGACCTTGGCCCGGACCAGCAGGTCGACCTGCGGCGCGTTGGCGCGGCGCTCGATGAACAGGTCGAGGAAGTCGGCCTCGCGGTCCATCGTGCACACCACGCGGGTCTCGGGCAGCCGTGCGGCCGCCTGCGCCAAGTCGCGCAGCCCCTCGACCCAACGGAACGACGTCCGCTCCTCGCGCGGCTTCGGCTTGTCTTTCTCGTCGGGGTTCGGGGGCACGGGCGCGTCGAAGGCGGCCCGCAGAACGCCCAGTGCCACCCCGTCGGGATTGAGCGCCAGCGTCGCGTGCAGGTGCAGGCCGCGGGCCACGGCGCCGGTCTGATTCGAGCCGATGGTCCCCAGCCCCTGCGTGTGGCTGCGCCGGGTGAAGTTCAGGCGGGTGCCATCCTGTACGCACAGCACCGTGTCGTGCGCGCGCATCCGTCGCAGCGTGCGCTCGCGGTGGGGCTCGAGGATGTGGTCGACCGTCACCGCACCGTCGGCGGGCTGGTCGATCAGCCGGTAATGTCCCTTGACCAGGGCGCGTGCTCCGTTGGTGGCGCCGGTTATGGCGCGCATCGGAGACTGTGCCATATGTTGCGCGCTCTGGACCAGGCGTGCGCTCAGGCGCGCATCGCCCAGCGGCGCCCCGCCAAACTCGTGGTCCGCCCAGGACCCGGCGTCGAGCCCGTCGCCCGCCGCCAGCGGCGCAATGCCCGGTACGGGCACCGCGAGGCGTGCGCGCCACGCCGGTTCCAACGCGTACACATACACCGCCTTGCGCGTTTCGGGCGCCGCGTGCGTGCGGTCCCCGCGCCCGCGCCCGCAGGTCTCACCCACCCGAACCCAGTTGGCCGCGCGCACGCTCGCCCCCGTGTGTTCGGTCTGGTCCACGAACGTCTCCAGCAGCCAGGGGCGATAGCCGTGGAGGCGCTCGAAGTCGTCGCCGACCACCCGGGCGGCCCGGCCCAACACGTGCGAGGCCAGGTTGCGGCACGAGATGCCGGGGCGCACCAGCAGCCGGCACAGTCCCAGGACCCGGTGCAGGTGAGTGCGCCGGCGCTCGTCGTCCCATCCGATCCAGGCGTCGCGGGCCCGCAGGCGCCGCGCACACGCCGCGAACCCGACGCCGCCCAGCCAGCCATGCGCCGAGCCCACCAGATACCGCAGTTGCGGGCCGACGAACGGACCGGCGCCCCGCGGGTGCTCGTGCGCCATCAGCGTGTTCCAGACCCGGCGCTGCTCGTCGGTCTCCACCCGAACCAGCGCCAAGTCCCGGAGCGCACCGACCGTGCCAGGCACGTCAACGGCCGGCGCCACCGGGTGCGGGAGCACACGCGGGCGGCGCACGCCGCCGCGAGAGGGCCGACCTTGAGGCAGCGAGACGTGGCCTGCCGCCCCGAGGTCGGCCAACGCCGCGCAGCAACTCGCACGCTGCCAGCGGCCACGCCCATCGTGGAAATCGAACGCTTCACAAACGCGATCGGCGACCCGACCGAGGCTGCCAATGCCCTGTGAGACCGCCCCGTCCAGCACGTCGCGCAGTCGGGCGAGGTTACCCCGCAGGCTGCGCCCAACCTGATTCTGAACCTCCACGCCGGCCACCGTAGCGAAGTGGCTTCATGAAGTCCAGCGAAAAGTTGTGGGGCACGGGCAGGGCTAGCCCGGATTATGCGTGAAGGTGCGGTTGAGGGGGAGACACAGGAGCCTCCGTGTGGTACAAACGTAATGTACACAACGTTTTAGCCACAACGGAGATCCCTGCGTGACGCCTCACACGATGCCACAGACTGTTCTGTTCCCGGATCTGTTCGACAAGCCCCTCGTCGCCACGTTCAACCAGGAACACGCGAGTTCCGACGGCGGCGCCGTCCTGCTCAAGGCGGCCGAGCGCGTGTACGGCTTGGTCAAGGCGTTCGCCCGGTGTTTGGCCGACAAGCGCGCCGCGGAGAAGATTCGGCACACGTTCGCGGATCTGATCGGCCAGCGGATCTTCGGCATCGCGTGCGGTCATCCCGATGGCAACGATGCCGACCACTTGGCCGACGACCCCATCCACAAGCTGCTGCTCGGGCGGGACCCGGTGTCCGGCGCGCCCTTGGCGTCGCAACCTACGATCTCGCGGTTCGAGAACGGCGCGAGCCGCACCGCGCTCTACCGGATGGGGCGCGAGTTGGCGGCGTGCGTCATCGAGCGGCATCGGCGCCGCCTGCACGGGCGGGCGCGGCGCGTCACCATCGATCTGGATCCGACCGACGACCTGACGCACGGCGCCCAGCAGCTCACGTTCTTCAACGGGCACTATGGCGGCTGGTGTTATCTGCCGCTGCTCGGGTTTCTGAGCTTCGACCGCGAGGCCGAGCAGTATCTGTGCGCGGCGGTGCTGCGGCCCGGCAACGCAGTGGCCGCCGACGGGACCCTCGGGCTGCTGTGTCGGCTGCTCCCGCTGCTGCGGGCGGCGTTTCCGCGGGCGCGGTTTCTCGTTCGGCTCGACGGGGGCTTTGCGACCCCGGAGGTCTTCGAGTTCCTGGATGCGGAGCCCCGGCTCGACTACGTGGTGGCGATGGCGAAAAATGCGGTTTTGGAGCGGCATGCCGAATCCGCGATGCAGACGGCGCGCACGCAGAGCGAGGTCAGTGGCGAGACCGCACACGTCTATACCGACACCCGCTACGCCGCCCGCACCTGGGGCCATGAGCGCCGGGTGGTGATCAAAGCCGAAGTGGTCCGCCTCGGCGAACGTGCGCCGCGGGACAACCCGCGCTTCGTGGTGACGAACCTGCGCCAGACGCCGCGTTTCATCTACGAGAAGGTCTACTGTGCGCGGGGGGACATCGAGAACCGGATCAAGGAGTTGCTCGACGGCCTGCAGATCGACCGCACGAGCTGCTGCCGCTTCTGGGCCAACCAACTGCGCGTCTTGCTGACGGCCGCAGCCTACGTGCTGATGCAGGAGCTGCGGCTGCGGGCGGCGGGCACCGCGTGCGCCCGCACCCAGGTGACGTGGCTACGCGACCGATTGCTCAAGCTCGGGGTCCAGGTCGTCCGCTCGGTCCGCCGGCTCGTTCTGCATCTGCCGCGGGCCACGCCGCAGCGCGAGGCATGGCAGCGCATCGCCCTCGCACTCGGCGCACGTGCCGGATAGCCCATCCGTCCCGCCGCACCAAGCTCCCTCGGGGACGATACGGACCGTCTCCAGGAGAAGCTGTCGACACTCGGGCTCACCGCGCCCGGCCATCGCCCCATGGCTCGCCCCGCAACCCCCTCGCAGCCCCCAAATGACGATGGCGAAACCCTGTTCGTCGTCCCGCCACGCCCTGTCGATCCCGAATATCGAGCTTCAGGAATAATGCGGGCTAGGAGTCTGCGCCGCAGAAAACGGTGCGACAATCGCAGGCGAGATCGGACGCCGGAAGGACTTGATGTCGACGACTTTTCGCCGCTACGCACCGGACCAATCGCTGCTGTTGCCGCCCGACGTGCGGGCGTGGTTGCCGGAGGGCCATTTGGCGCACCACGTCAGCGATCTGGTGGACGGCCTGGACCTGACGGCGTTCTACGCCGCGTATGCGGGGGATGGTCGGCGCAACGCGCCGTATGAGCCGCGGATGATGGTGAAGGTGCTGCTCTACGCCTACGCGACGGGGGTGTTTTCGTCGCGGGGGATTGCAAGGAGGCTGGAGGAGGACGTGGCGTTCCGGGTGCTGGCGGCCGGCAACTTTCCGCAGCACCGGACGGTTTGCGAGTTTCGGCGTCGGCACCTGGAGGACTTCAAGGCGCTGTTTGTGGAGGTGGTGCGTCTGGCGCGGGAATTGGGGTTGGCGAGCTTCGGCAAGCTGTCGATTGACGGCACGAAGGTTCGTGCGAACGCGAGCAAGCACAAGGCGATGAGCTACGGTCGGATGCAGGAGGAAGAGCGGCGCTTGGCCGGTGAGATTGACGCGCTGGTGCGGGCGGCACGCGACGCCGACGCGGCTGAGGATGAGCGCTTCGGGCCGGACGCACGCGGCGACGAGCTCCCGTCGGAGTTGCGCCGGCGGGAGGATCGCCTGGCGGCGATCCGGGCGGCGAAGGAGCGGCTGGAGGCGGCACGGTGGGCGGCGGACGACGCGGGCGGGCGGCAGCCGGGCCAGGATCGGAACCTGAAGGGCGGACGGCCGTACAAGCGGGGGTATGGCGAGCCGGACGAGAAGGCACAGAGCAACTTCACGGACCCGGAGAGCGGGATCATGAAGACGAGCAACGACGGGTTCCAGCAGTGCTACAACGCGCAGGTAGCGGTGGATGGTGAGCACCAGTTGGTGGTGGCGACGGAGGTGACGGCGAACGCGAGCGACCAGGGTGGGCTGCCGCTGCTGCTCGACGAGGTGGCGGAGACGGTCGGCGAGCAGCCGGACACGGTGCTGGCGGACGCTGGCTACAGTAACGAGCGGGACTTCGTGAACCTGGAGACGCGGGGCGTCGACGGGTACGTGTCACTGGGACGGGAGGGCAAGACGGCGCGGCCCCGCGACCCGGGGCAGTACCCCGCGACGAATCGCATGGCCGAGAAGCTGTCGAAGCCGGCGGGTCGTGCGGCATACGCCGAACGCAAGTGGCTGTCGGAGGCTCCGCACGGCTGGATCAAACACGTGCTGGGATTCCGGCGCTTCAGCCTGCGGGGGCTGGCGAAGGTGCGCGGCGAGTGGGACTTGGTGTGCCTGGCGTTGAACGCCAAGCGCCTGCACGCCCTGATCGCGGCGTGACACGCGGCAACGAGGCTCGCGATGGCGACCGATCGGCGCGCATCACGGTCTCTGGCGGACCAAGGGGCCCGTCAACGCCGGATCTCGCCATCTGCCGAGGAACTACCTCGTCGGGCGACCGCCGAAGCTGCTCCGACACGATAAGTCAGAGCATGGGCCGACGACCCACTTCACGCCGCAGTATCTCCTGCGGCGCAGACTCCTAGGCATACTTCACCGTAGAACCGGCTGGCGCCTCACCGCCAGCCGCAGGCGGAACCGGCCGCCAACCAGCAGCCGATCCCGCCCGGCCGATCTCGCTCTCAGTCGACCGTCGTCTTCTTCATCATCGACTTCCCGAGGACGTGCGTCGCGAGAAACGCGCGGATCGCCTCGTGGCTGCGCCGCATCTCGTCCGGCGGGAATCCGCCGTGCCCGCCGCCCGGGATGGTCACCAGCTGATTCGGCACGCCGACCTGGTCCAGCCCCTCGTGCAGGCGCACCGCCTGGGTATGCGGAATCCGGGGATCCTGGTCACCGTGGATGGTGATGACCGGCGGCAGCCCCTCGCGCACGTAGCGGATAGGCGAGATGGACTGCGCCAGCTCCTGCCGGTTCGGGTTGCTCCCGAACCACCGGACCGTCCCCGGCTTCGAGTGCGGCCCCTCGAGCCGCTCGAGCACGTCGGTGATGCCGTACCAGTTCACCACCGCGGCCACCTCGATAGGCGTTCCCGGGCACTGCCGGTCGAGGCCCGTCGACGCGGGCAGCATGCCGGACGTCAGCGCGAGATGGCTGCCGGCCGAGGCACCCGTCAGCACCAGCCGGCTCGCGTCCAGGTTGTAGTCGTCCGCGTGCTCGATGACCCAGCGCACCGCACACAGGCAGTCCTCGACCGCCGCCGGCGCATGCGCCGCCGGCGCCAGCCGGTACTCGACGTTCACCACCGCCCAGCCCATCTCGAGGTACGGCAGCAACGTGAGGAAGCTCGCCTCCTTGCTGCCGAAGACGTGCGCCCCGCCGTGGAAGTAGATGAACGTCGGATGCGGCCCCGCCGAGCCGTCGCGAGGCACGTAGATGTCCAGCTTCCCTTCCCACTGGTTGGCGGTCAGGTAGGTCACGTTGGGAATCGACCGAAAATCGCTGCCTGCGCTGATGGCCCAGTCGGCGGATTCCGACAACTGCCCGTGCGCAAGGCCGGGCGCGAGCACCAGAACGGCGAACGCCGTGACGAGACGACGGACGTGCTTCGAAGCCATGGGGTATCCTCTCTTTTCCCTCCAACCGCCACGCCGTCGCGCGAGGCGGTGCACGGGATTCGGCCGATTGTACTCCCCGCCGGGAGTCCCGGCGCAAGCCGGATGCGCGACGGCGCCTGCGGTAAAATGGAGTGCCGGTCCGGGCCGCTAGCTCAGTGGTAGAGCACCTGACTTTTAATCAGGGTGTCGCTGGTTCGATCCCAGCGCGGCCCACCAATAATTATAGGCCACTACGAGATCCACAACCCCGACCGTGCGAGAAATAGGGTCCGTATAGGGTCCAGATTTCATCAGCACACTGCCTTGGGTTGATGACGCGCTCGATCAGCGCGCGGTGTCCGTCACCCGGCATGCGCTAGTGCGGAGGGATCTCGCCGGCAGGATGTGGTCAATTCGCGCCTTCTACCATCGGCTGAAGCTCCGGGCACGATGGACCCCGCGGACCATCTGGCGATGCTGGTCCTTGTCGTCGCCGTCGGGTGTCCACCTTCACCTCCCTGCCCGATCGATGTGACGGTGCGAGTGAGAACGGCGGAGCAAAAATAGACCACAGCGCGGCGGTGTGAAGCTGCCTGCCTGCGGGCGGCGGAAAACCAGACCGCTCGAGTGGTCCACCGAGCATGCCGACGGTGTTCTGTGGAATACAGGAGGGATGTATCGAGTGGAGTTCTATGCGGCGGTGCGGCGCAGCGTCTATGTGGAGGGATTGAGTGAGCGGGCGGCGGCCCGGCGCTTCGGGCTGGCCCGGGAGACGGTGCGCAAGATGCTGCGCTACCGCCTGCCGCCCGGGTATCGTCGGGCGAAACCGATCCGGTGTCCGAAACTGGACGCCTTCACCGGGGTCATCGATCAAATTCTCACCGACGATCAGCAGCGCCCGAAGAAACAACGGCACACGGCCAAGCGCATCTGGGAGCGCTTATGCGTCGAGCACGCCTTCACGGGCGGCCACACGATTGTCAAAGACTACGTGCGCAGGCAGAAGCTGGGCGGGCAAGAGATGTTCGTGCCGCTCGCGCATCCGCCGGGCGACGCCCAGGCCGACTTCGGCGAAGCCCTGGTGGTCATCGACGGCGTCGAATGCAAGGCGCACTACTTGGTCGTGGATCTGCCGCACAGCGACGACGCGTTCGTGCAGGCGTTTCCGGCCGAGACGACGGAGGCGTTTTGCGAAGGACACAACGCCGCGTTCCGCTACTTCGGCGGCGTGCCGCGTGGCATCGTCTACGACAACACCACGCTGGCGGTGGCGAAGATTCTCGGGGACGGCACGCGGCAGCGAACGCAGAGCTTCAGCGAGCTCCACTCGCACTACTTGTTCGACGATCGCTTCGGACGGCCGGGGAAGGGCAACGACAAAGGCAAGGTGGAAGGGCTGGTCGGCTACGCCCGCCGAAACTTCTTCGTGCCGGTCCCGCGCGTCGCGAGTTGGGACGCGTTGAACGCTGACTTGGCGCGCCAGTGCCGCGCGCGGCGCGGGCAGCGGTTACGGCGGCACACCGAGACGATCGGGGAGCGCTTCGCGCGCGACCGCGCCGCGTTGTTGCCGTTGCCGCCGGTCCCGTATGAAGCCTGCGACACGCGCCCGACGCGGGTCACGTCGTTGTCGCTGGTGCGCTACCGCCGCAACGACTACTCGGTGCCAACCGCCTACGGCCACCGTGACGTGGTGGTGAAGGGCTACGTGGACGTCGTCGTGATCGTCTGCGGGAGTGAGGAGATCGCCCGTCATCGTCGCAGCTACGGGCGTGAGGAGTTGATCTTCGATCCGCTGCACTACTTGGCCTTGTTGGAGCGCAAGACGGGCGCGCTCGATCAAGCGGCGCCGCTGACCGGGTGGGCGCTGCCAGACGAGTTTCTCCGGCTGCGGCGGCTCTTGGAGACCCGGCTGGGCAAAGCCGGGACCCGCGAGTATGTGCAGGTCTTGCGGCTCCTCGATGACTTTCGGCTGGCCCACGTCCGCGGCGCTATCCAGGACGCCCTGCGACTGGGCGCGATCGGGTTCGACGCCGTCAAGCATCTCGTTCTGTGCCGCCTCGACCACCGGCCGCCCCGCCTCGACCTGGCGCAGTATCCGCATCTCCCGGCCCCGCGGGTGACTGAGGTTTCGTGAAGCTGCCGACCGCACCTTCAAGGCGAACAAGGCGCGCTGGCGGCGGAGCGGCACTGCCGATGATTGGAGCGCCGCGATGCGGAAGTACGTCTATCCCGCCTTCGGTGATCGGCCGGTGGACCAGATCAGCCGTGACGACGTGCTGCGCGTGCTGACGCCCGTCTGGACATCGAAGCCGGCGCTCGCTCGGAAGCTGCGCCAGCGCATCCGCGGCGTGCTGGAGTTGGCGATGGCGCACGGGCATGTCGACGCCAACATGGCGGGCGACGGCATCGACGGCGCTCTGCCCCCGATGCCGAGCGTCAAGGAGCACTATCGGGCACTCCCCTACCAGGAAGTCTGGGCAGCGCTCGACGCCATCGAAGGGTCACTGCGGGCATCTCCGGCGGTGAGGGCGTGCATTCGGTTCGTGGTGCTCACCGCCTGCCGGTCCGGCGAGGCGCGAGGCGCGACGTGGGATGAAATCGATCTTGATGCCTGCGAGTGGCGCATTCCGGCGGCAAGGATGAAGGGGGCCAAGGAGCACAGGATCCCGCTCAGTGACGAGGTGCTGGCCGTCCTTGAACGTGTCCGGCCGTTGCGCAGTCCGTCGAACCTGGTGTTCCCGTCGCCGTCGAGGCCGGGCAAGCCGCTCTCCGACATGGCGCTGACGAAGCTCCTGCGCGGTCGTGCGACGGTACACGGGTTCCGCACGTCGTTCCGAACCTGGGCGGCCGAGCGGACGCGCGTGCCGCACGCTGTTTGTGAGGCGGCGCTGGCTCACGCTGTCGGCTCAGCCGTCGAGCGGAGCTATGCCAGGAGCGATCTATTCGAGAAACGCCGCGGGCTGATGAACCAGTGGGCCTCGTACGTGACCGCCGGTAACGCGAAGGTGGTTCGCCTCGCCTGAGTAGCCAATAAGTGTCGAGGTCCGGGGCCACGTTGATCCCATCCTGGACGACGAGCCCAAGCGGATAGCGCGGACCGACCGGAGCCGACACCACGTGCAGGCCGTCGGTACAACATCGACAGCTACTTGCAGCACCTGACCAGGGCAGGCTGGCTGACCGTCCCGCAGATGGCCGTGCAACTCGACGTGCATCTGAGCACGACCAAGCGATTCGCGCAGGAAGGCGTGCTGTGTGCCGTGCGTGCCGACGACAAGGGCACGATACTCTTCGAGCCGCCCACCGGACCGCTGCCCGTCGCCCATCCAGGAAAGCGGTTCCGGGACCGGCGGCGATACCCAAAGCTTGCATCGCACGTACAGGAAGGCGCGTAGTATGAAGCCTGAACCTTGTCGCGGGGCTTTCTGGGGCGCGCCGGGACGACGACGGCGCCGTAGTGGGCGGCCAGGTCCGCGTAGGTCCGGTTGACCTCGGGCCGTAGCGGCAGGGGCGGGTGATGGCGCTCCTCAGCTGGTCGGGAACCCACACAGCGTGGTCGTGCCCCCGAAGTACTCGACCATGTGGACGTGGGCGTCGACCCAGTCCCCCCAGTTGCCGGGTCGCGGTCGCCTCGGCGTAGGTGAGGCTGCTGGCGCCGAGCACGGCGACGAACAGCTCGACGGGCCGCAGTTCACCGGTGCGCCGGTCAACCAAGCTCGGCCGCTTGCCCGAGCCTCGGCGTCGAGGATGAAGACCGCGGCGGAACATCGCGTCCCGCTCTCCGATGCGGCGCTGGCCGTGCTCGAGTCGATCCCGCCGCTGCGCGATCCGGTCCGGCCTGCTGTTTCCGTCGCCGCAGCGGCCGGGCAGGCCGCTGTCCGACATGACGCTGACTGACGAAGGTGCTGCGAGACACCGGGCTGGCCGGCCGCGCGACCGTGCACGGCTTCCGCACCTCGTTCAGGACGTGGGCGAGCGAGCGGACCAGCGTGCCGCACGCGGTCGCGGAGATGGCGCTGGCCGACGCGGTGGGGAGCAGCGTCGAGCGGAGCTATGCCAGGTCCGACCTGTTCGACAAGCGCCGCGGGCTGATGGACCAGTGGGCGCAGTAACGTGCTCGGCGGCGGCGCGAAGGTCTTGCGCTTGCGTCAGTGAACTGAGGAGCACGGTGTGGTTGTAAGCGCAATCCGCCGGATGCAGAGTACGGAATCCGGGAAAGTTGAACAGCGATCGGTGTTCACATTCAGCGACATCCGCAGAAACGCGGGACTCCGGTGGTGACGACGCTGCAGCGTAGCGGTGTGTAGGTCGGACCGCGGCTACGGGAAGGTTGCTCCGTCAGCTGGCCAGTCGGGGGTGAGAAACGGCGGCCGCTCCACCGAGGGCCGGCCGCGGTAGACGGCCAACACGCGACCTCTGTCGACAACTTCCGCACGCATCCACTGCTCCGCGACCATCTTCTGGTGGCCGTTCTCGTCGGGCCGCTCCCAGCCGACCACTTCGTAGCACGTGGGTGGGAGCCGTACCAGCCACCTGATCGCTTCCTCGCCGTTCCGGTTGCGGAGCCATATCCGCTGACGCGTTTCGAGCTTCGCGCAAGGGGAGATCAGGAGGTAGTCGCCGGACCAGATGCCCGCCGGGATCATCGCTTGGGTCAGGGCGCACACGTAGAACGCCTGCGCGTCCGGCAAGCCGACGGGAGCCGGCGCAGAGCCGGCGTCTCGCGCCGGGGATGCATGCTCCTCGCGGGAGTAGTGCTTCCATTCACGAACGGGCAGCTGAAGGCTCGAGCTGAACCGGGTCAGAGGAACAGCCGGGGGACCCGCGTCCTCCGCTCTCTCTCCTTCGGGAGGCGCCTCGCCAGACTTGGTCGCCTCGCCGCGGGCGCCGATGTAGAACTCGATGTCGAGAGCCTGGCAGATCTCGGCTGCGCGCTCGAACGACGGGGACCGACCCCGGAGCACCGACCGAATGGCTTCGCGACTGAGGCCGGCTGAACGCGCAGCACGGATCGCCGAGACGCCGCGGGCACGAAGGGCTTGCTCAATCAGCGCACGGAACTCGTCCTCATGGAGGGCCATTGGCGTCGAGTATACGGACCACACGGTCTCTCTGTCGAGCGACCCGATGCAGGAGCGCATAAAGCCAACCGGGACGCGTAGTATTGAGTGATCTAGGAGCATTTTCCTCTTGACTGAGCGGTAGTTTATGCGAGACTCTAACGTCTGTGTCATACCGTTCGGGTCCGCGCGGGGGCTCGGCGGGGTTCTGCCGCAGCCGGTGCTCCGGGCGATGCCGAGTTCGTTCAGCCACTGTGCAGCGGCGTGCACAACCGTAGCCTCTGCCGGCGTCCGTCGTTTTCCTCTCGCCGGCGGCTGCTTCCGCCGCGGGTGTCTGTGCAGCGCGGTGCACATTTGTTTTCCTGGCGCTGGCCTGTTGCTTGCCAGCCAGATGCCTGGCGCTGCCCGCTGGGCCGCTGGCGTCGTCTGTCCGTCGTCTTTAGAGGGATGATTCGATGAAGACCGAGACCCTTTCGACGTCCGTTACTGGTGAGGACGCGGCCGCGCCGCCGCCTGTGTCGCTCGCTCCAGGGTCGCCGGTCAGGGGCCGGGGCCGGCACACGGCGTTCCATCGGAGTTCCTACTCCGAGCTTCCGGGTTCTCCCGTCACGGCGAGCACGGCGCCCGGTGAGCTCGAGTTTCCCAAGGCGTCGCGTGCGTACGCGCTGTTCTTCTACTCGTTGTGCTTCCTGGCGTCGCGTACCGAGCACGGTGCCGACATCGTCCCGTTGTCGGTGCCGGAGATGGCGTCCACGGTGAAGCATTCGCGTCGGTGGGTCTACAAGGCGCTGCATTATCTGTCCCATCACGGCTTCCTGTTTCTCATTCCCACGCCCGATTACGTGGTTGGCCTCAAGGCGGAACGGGTCGTGTGTCTGCGTGTTCCGCCGACGGGTTTTCTGCCGGTGACTCCCTATGTCGACAAGGATGCGAAGGAGCTCAGCTCGACGGATCGCGCGTGGCACGGCAAGCCCTCGCCGCCGCAGCCGGCGGATCCCGAGCCCGCGCTCGTTCCCTCGCCCGACGTCGCGCGGGCGTGCCAGCAGGTTGTCGTCAAGGCGACTCGCCGTGTGCGGGCGGCTGCGCGCGCCGATCTCACGATCCTCGACGCGGTTCCTCCGAACGACGAGGACGCGTTCTCCCGCGTCGTCACCAAGGCGCTCGCCGAGCGTTTTGGTTCGGTGCGTGCCATTACGGTCGCTCGTGCGCTGCTTCCCGTTCCACAACGCATCTTCGATCCGTCCCTCCGCCCCAGTCTCAAGCCTGCTTTTCCTGGTCCCTATAACATCGAGCGTGCCGCCGACTCTCCGGCGCGGCGTTCGTTCCTGCGGCAGCTCGACCGCGGCTTCAAGCGGCGTAGCGGCCGTCCGGTCGATATAAAGTGGACTAGTGCCGGCAGGACTGGTCTGTCGCTTCTCTTCGAACCGCTGCCCTATTACCAGCGTGCCCGGTTCGATGTCAAGGCGTTCGTTCAGGCGACTCAGCGGTACGTACTCGTCGACGGCGCTACCCATCCGCACTTTCCCGGTTATCAGGTCATCCGTGGCTGCTTCCATGGTCCGCCCCATATCTGTCGTTGCGGTGTGCCCCGGCCCACTGTCAGCGCCGAGCCGATGGATCGCATCGACCCCGAACTGGCCGACGACGACCGTGCCGCCCAGCCTCACCGGTTCAACGACTAGGCCGGTGTCGCTGTTCACTGTCGGCGGCTAGAGCCTGTGGCGCCGTGCGCCCGCGCTGCCGCTTGGCGCTGTGGCGCCCTCGTGCGCCCCGTGCCGCTCACACCGTTGGCCGAGCAGCTTGTCCTTCCGCGAAACTCTCACCTTCTCCTTGAGCAGAGCCGTGTCGCCTCCCTCGTGCACTTCGAGCGTGCCCGGCAGTTCGATCGTGTTCGTCTCGCCGCGGCTGCGCGCCTGTTGCCGGGCGTCGCGATCGGGGTCCTCGTGTTCCGCCCTGGGCTGGTGGTTCTCTTCGTCTTGTCGGCCGCGATCCTCTATGCGGCGGACCCGTGGCGCGGCTTCGCCGTTCATCACCCGTGGCGCGGCTTCGCCGTTCATCATCGCGACCTTGGCGATTGCTTGTTCGCGCTTGGGCGCGAGCTCTATCGGTCCGGCCCGCACGTCACGCCGGCGCGCTTGTGCGTCCTGCAGGTCCGCCTCGATCTACTTGTGGCGACACCCGCATCGGGGTGGCGCCAGCTCGTCGCCGGGCGCGTGGCGCGCGGTCTGTCTGCGCTGTGTCTGCGTCACGGCCGCGGCCGTGGCGCGGCTGGCCAGGTCCTGCGGTAGGTTGAGCGGGGTTCATCCCCGCGTCTGCGGGGACTCCTCCTGGTTCCCTGCTTTCGGCGTGTCGAGTGCCCTCTTCTGCGCACGCAGCGAGCATACCGCTGTCGTGGCGCGGTCGGCTGTGTCACGGCGGGTATCTCCTCGTCCTCCTCACCGCTTGTGGCGGCATAGCTGAATCCCGGTACGTCGCTTCCTTCCCGACAGTTCACCACGGCTGCACAAGCCCACCAGCGTGGTGCGTTGGCGTGACTACGCCTGCACAACCCCGGCGCGGCCGGGTCCGGCCGCGATGCATCTCCGTCCGGCCGCGACCTCCCTGACCTGCTTGGTCATGTCATGACGGCTGCACATTGGGGTCCGGGGCTCCTGTCTAGCGCCCCGGGTTAGGCCCCACGTCTGCACGGTCCCCAGCTCGTGGCCTGTCTTCTCCGGGCGCCACCCTGCCCTCGGAGTACACAACCCGGTTACAGTCCCCGTTTTTGGACAGGCACCACCCCTGCACAAAGGTCGCCGGGTGGAGGTCGTCGAGGCCCGGGGGCCTCGGCGTTAATGCCATTTACCGGGTCGGATCTGGCGGATCCGGTAAAAATCGATGGTCATATCACCCTAGTGCCTTGCACATGGATACATCAGACAAGCCTTCCCGCAGGGAAAAATAGAGGTGAGCGACCCGCCCGAGGCGGGTCGCTCACCTATCTGTTCTGTGTTGTTCGTATTTCCTGTTGTTTAATGGCACCGTCGCGAATATCGTCGCAAGGTGTTGCTGGTGCGTGGGTTGTGCCGACATTTAACGGCTCGCTCTGCATGAGCGGGCTGGTTCAGTGGAACTCCACTCACCGGAGGGCCCAAACGACGTACATTGTCCGCGCAAAACACCCTCGAATTACCCTCGAATTTCGCCGCGCCGGTTTAATTCGAGCATAATTCCGGTGTCATATGACCACCGGAGATCCGTTCCTTTTTTGTGTCCTGGTCCCTTTCCGCTGCCCGCCGTTGGGCAGCTTCTAGGTCCGATGGCCCTCACTCGCCTCGTTATCTTCCTGCCGGATACCGTCGTAGCGGAGTACGACTCCCTCGCGGACACGGTCGCCGGGTCCAGATCCGCCCTCATGCGGTGGGCTCTCGAACATGCGTCCCCAGCGTGCGGGACCATGTGCTGTCCGTGGCGGCCGCCGGGATGGCGCCACACGGACCCGTGGCCGGCGCGTCGGCCGTACCTGTGGCGCGTCCTCGGCGGCGGGGTCGGCCGCCGAGCTCGGAGAATGCGAGACGGCTGGTGCACCTGCAGGCGCAGGCCCGCACCATCCTCGTGGAGGCGCCCGAGATGGACGAGGAGGCGCTTCGCCGGCTCCTCGTTGCCGGCCACGCGGCCGCGCTCGGCCTCTCCGCTGCGTCGCCGCTGTTCGATCAGGCGATCCGTGTCGTCATCGACAACCCCGACAACCGGCCGCCCGAGCCGGTCGGTGAGGATCGTCCCCCGCGCGCTGGCGGCGAGGGTGCGGATTCCGGGGCAAACCGATCACCGATTCCGGCCGAAACCGATCACTGATTCCGATTCAAACCGATCACTGATTCCGGCCGAAACCGATCACCCTCAGTCGGGGCTGAGCGACGCGGGACAACCCCGCCGGCGTGGGATCCTCCCTGCTTTTGCAGGAGGGACAGAGCTGGCGAACAGGAGGTTGTCCATGCGGAAGATTCGAGAGGTGCTGCGGCTGTACTTCGCCGCGGCGTTGAGCATCCGGGCGATTGCCCACAGCCTGGGGACGTCGCCGTCGACGGTGGGCGAGTACCTGCGCCGCGCCAAGGTGGCGGGGGTGAGTTGGCCGGTACCCGAGGCGATCGACGACGCCGGGCTGGAGCGCCGGCTGTTTCCGGCGCTCCCGTCGAGCCACACGTCGCGTCCGCTGCCGGAGTGGAGCGAGGTGCGCCGGGAACTGCGGGGCAAGAACGTAACGCTGGCCTTGCTCTGGCAGGAGTACAAGGCGATCCATCCGGAGGGGTTGCAGTACAGCCGGTTCTGCGAGCAGTACCGGGAATGGGCCGGAAAGCTCGACCTGGTGATGCGCCAGGAGCACCGCGCCGGCGAGAAACTGTTCATCGACTACGCCGGGCAGACGATGCCGGTGGTCGACCCCGAGACCGGCGAGGAGCGGCAGGCGCAGGTCTTCGTGGCCGTGCTCGGCGCCTCGAGCTACACCTTCGCCGAGGCCACCTGGACGCAGACCCTGCCCGACTGGACGGCCTCGCACTTACGAGCCTTCGAGTTCTACGGCGGTTGTCCCGAGCTCGGGATCCCGGACAATCTACGCTCGGGAGTCAGTGGTGCCCATCGCTACGAGCCTGACCTGAATCCGACCTATCACGACCTCGCCCGCCACTACGGCGTGGCGGTGCTGCCCGCGCGGGTGCGTCGCCCAAGGGACAAGGCGAAGGCGGAGGTCGCCGTTCAAGTGGTCGAGCGGTGGATACTCGCCGCCCTTCGCCATCGCACGTTCTTCTCGCTGGCCGAGCTCAACGCCGCGATCGCCAAGCTGCTCGACCGGCTCAACACGCGCCCGTTCCGCAAGCTCCCGGGGTCGCGGCGCTCGCAGTTCGAGCAGCTCGATCAGCCGGCGCTGCATTCGCTGCCTTCCAGCCCGTACATCTTCGCCGAGTGGAAGACCGTGCGCGTGCACATCGACTACCACGTGGAAATTGACGGCCACTACTACTCGGTTCCCCACGCGCTGGTCCGGCGCCAGCTCGACGTCCGACTGACCGCCCGCACCGTCGAGTGCTTCCATCGCGGCCAGCGCATCGCCAGCCACGTCCGCTCCTCGCACAAGGGGCGTCACACCACCGCGACGGAGCACATGCCCGAGAAGCACCGCCAGATGGGCGAATGGACGCCGGACCGTTTCATCCGCTGGGCCGAGAAGATCGGCCCGGCGACCGCCGCCTTGATCACCGCCGTCCTCCATTCCCGGCGTCACCCGCAGCAGGCCTACCGCTGCTGCCTCGGTCTCCTGCGCCTGGCCAAGTGCCACGGCGACACCCGCCTGGAAGCGGCCGCCACACGGGCGCTGGCCATCGGCAGCTACAGCTACCGCAGCGTCGAATCGATCCTCAAGCACCGACTCGACGAGACCTCCGCCGAGCAATTCGAACGCGCCGATCCGGTCGAGCACGACAACATCCGCGGCGCCCTCTACTACCAGTGATGCCCGAAAGGAACGCCGAGATGCTGACTCATCCGACCGTGGAAAAGCTCCAACAGCTACGATGCGCCGGGATGGCCAAGGCCCTCGCCGAGCAGGTCGACTCGTCCGAGGTCGACGCCCTGTCGTTCGAGGAACGGCTCGGTCTGCTCGTCGACCGCGAGCTCACCGTGCGTCACTCCCGGCAGCTCACCAACCGACTGCGGCGCGCCAAGCTGAAGCACGACGCCTGCCTCGAGGACATCGACTTCCGTCACCGCCGCGGGCTCGACAAGGAGCTTGTCCTCTCGCTGGCCGACGGACGCTGGGTCCGCGACCATCTCAACGTCCTGATCTGCGGGCCGACCGGCGTGGGAAAAAGCTGGATCGGATGCGCGCTCGCCCACAGCGCCTGCCGCAACGGACACAGTGCGTTGTATGTCCGCGTGTCCCGGCTACTGAGTGCCCTGGCCATTGCACGCGCCGACGGGCGCTACCCGAAGCTGCTCGAATCGCTCGCCAAGACCGAGGTGCTGGTGATGGACGACTGGGGGCTGGCCCCCTTCACCGCGGAAAACCGCCACGACCTGCTCGAGGTCCTCGAGGACCGCCACGGCGTCCGCTCGACGGTCGTGACCAGCCAGCTTCCCGTCGACAAGTGGCATGACGTCGTCGGCGACCCGACGCTCGCCGACGCGATTCTCGACCGTCTCGTGCACAATGCCTACAAGCTGGCTCTGAAAGGAGACTCGATGCGAAAGCGAACCCGGCCGTCGACCCAAGCGGGGAACCGGGACTCATGATTCTCGTCCCGCGTCGCTTCGCTCCGACAGGTGATCGGTTTGCGCCGGAACAGGTGATCGGTTTGCCACCGGAACGGGTGATCGGTTTCACCGGAATGCGCAGCGAGGGTTCGTAAGTCGGCGTTGCGAACTGTCTCGCCACGCTCCGTTGCGTGGTGCGGTGTGTCCTGCGCCGCCAGTTATCCTCCGGTCATGCCGCGCAAGACCCTTTACGATCCTCAATGGGAGCCGTACAGCGCTCTGGTCAAGCTGTACGTGACGCCGTCGCAGCGCCACGATCTCATCAGCTCGTGACCGAGCTGCGTGTTTCCCGCTCGCTGCTTGTTCGTCTCGCCATCGAAGCGGGGCTTCCCGCCGTCGTTGCTGACCTTCGTCGCCGGCGCCGTGCGGCGCTGCGTCCCGGTGCGCGAACCCGCGGTCGGCGTTCGGCGGTGCCGTCGGTCCTTCGTGGCGTCTCGGGCGCGACGGACGTTGTCGAGCTGTGGCATGAGACTTCGGCGGATGAACCTGCCGAGCCCGGGCGGCTGTATCCAGAGCCCGATGAGGACTGATGCTCATCGTCTCGCCGGGCTGTGTCGCCCTGGCGGCCCTTGACGTGTGGCGCGCCGCCCTGTGCGTTGTCGTTGGGCTTCTGTCGGTTGTGGCGCTCGGCCGTGCCGCGCCACGTATTGGTCTCCGGCCGGCGTGCTGCTCGGATACCTCGTCTTCTTTTCTTAGCAGGGGAGCCGCTTGCAAAACTCCCGGGGGATTGGGGCTGGGCGCAGTCCTCAGCTCTCTTGGTGAACACGATTTACCCTGGATCGTGGACTGGATATCTTGTCGGGAGAACCGGCGGCACGCCGGGAGGTAGAAGTCGGATGTTTCGACGTGTTCTCGACCGCGCGTTGGGACACCCGTGGGTGACTGACGCCCGTCGGGCGCCGAGGGGCGTTGCCGGCGGTGCACTGGTTATGTCACGAGGCGCACGAGCTGGTCGGCGGTGAGTGCGAGCACGCCGAACATGCAGTGGCACATCACTTTCGAGGCGCCCCGGACCCGGACATGGCGACCGCCGAACTCGTCCTTGAGTCGGCCATTGACGCGCTCACCCGCCGTACGCTCGTTGTAGCGAGCCTGCTCGGGAAGCTGAAAGCCGATACGCTGCAGGCGCCGGGCTTCGGTTCGCAATTCCTCCGCCAACGCCTTGCCGCGGCGGGGGTTGGTGTCAATCAACGGGACGTGGCCGAGTGAGCGGCTGTGCTGGCGGATCGGTTCCGCGTCGTAGGCGGCGTCCATCAGGTCATACAGATTGGTCGTTCGCTCGGCCGACAAGGTCGCCAGCGGAATGGCGGCTTGGCTGTCGTGCAGGGAGGCGGACGTCAGCAGGGTAGAGTCGACGACTGGCGCGGTGGCGGTAGGCGTAGGGGGTAGCTGTTCCCGGCAGCTTTCGCTGATGCCGGTGCCTCACTCCTCGCCATGGCTCCGTTTCCAGTCGCCGCTCATCGAACCGGACAGGCGGATTTCCCGCATCCGGCTCTCGGACGAGATCATGCCTTCGCCCACGGAAAGCTCGCCGTTCGCGGAACAAGGCGGGTGAGCCCGTACTCTTGCCAGAGTCGCTCATCCGGGAAGCGCACGTATTTCCCTAACTGCACCTTGTGCTTGCGACAGAGCCACTGGCGCAGCCGCCGCGTCGCGTGCCGGTCAATCGCAGCGTAGGCCGGGCTGACCTGCCCCAGGGTGAAGTAGTTCGCCCAACCGGTCAACAGCCGATTGATGCGCGCTACCACCACCGGCGGCGATAGGGGCCCGTTACGCCGCGTAGTCAGCTCGCTCACGCGACGGCAGATGCTCTGGACGTTCGACTGACTCGGCCGCGTGCCGATATAGGCGCGCCCCGTGTCCCGCCGGTAGTTGCGCCCAATCCGGTAGCCGAGGAACGTCATCGCCTCATCCGGCAACCGGCAGCAGCGGGTCTTCTCGGCGTTCATCGGCAGCTTCAGACGCTCCAGCAGGGTTTCGACCGCGGCCAGCATCACCGCTGCCGGCGCTCGGCCGAGCACCGCAAGGTGAGTCGCCCGGGGGAATCGCACCCCCGGGCGCTCGCAGAACTGTACGTGAACGTCTCCGCTCATACAGCTCCCATCATCCAGCCGCCAGCGTCACCCTCAGTAGATGCCAATGGGCGAACAGCCAGGGCTCGCGACGAGCAAGGCCACCGAGCCAACGGATGGCGCGACGGCGATGTCGCCGTAGCCTTTTGTGTTTCCGCATGGCCCATCGAACCAACAGGCCATTAAAGTGGCGGAAGACCGTATACAGGGCCGATTTGTAGAAACGGCCGTAGTATTGAATCCACCCGCGAAGGACAGGATTCCACATGCGGGCCAGGTCGTCGATGGCCTTGTCGCTGCGCCGAGGGAGATGCCAACGTCGCATCGTTTGCCGCATCCGCGTCGCTGCCGCATTGCTCACCGCCGGCGAGAAGCTGATGAAGTACTTACCCCACCGATTCTTCGACCGACGCGCGCGAAACGTGTAGCCCAAGAAGGTAAACTGCTCCGTGGGACACTGCCCCGGCCGGTCGTCATCCTTACAGTAGACGATGCGTGTCTTCTCCGGATGTACTTCCAGCCGGCACTGCGCCAGACGATGTTTGATGTGCGACAGGACCTGCTGCGCCTGCATCTCCGTCCGACAGTGCGCGACGATATCATCCGCGTACCTCTCGAACGGAACGTCCGGGTGCGTTGACCGCATCCAGTCGTCGAACGCGAGGTGCAAGAAGATATTGGCCAGGAGCGGGCTTGCGACGCCCCCTTGCAGCCCGTGGAAGAAGTCTGTTCGCTGAGCCCCGCTGTTCAGGCAACTTGGCGATGAGCGATTGAGCCGACGAGCGCCGTCGGGGTCCATTTGAACCCCCAAGCGCGCCTCAGACGCCCCCAGCGGTCGATCAGACGCCCGATCAAGCGGCAAATCGCCGAAACAGCCCGCCCCTGCAGGCTCCGGGGCGTACCGACGCCGGTCTGGCGGCGCAGGAGCAGTCCGATGTTGCAGGCGGCCGCCTGGATCAGCACGCGCTTGCGGACATTCTCGTGACCGCGCACCCACACGCGACGCATACCGCCCGTCTCATACAGGTGCGCGAAAGTCCGCTCCACCACCTCGCCCCGGCACCGTTGCAGGCGACGACCCCGCCGCCCCCGCACACGCCGCCGGTTCCCATACAGAGCCTTCTGTGCAGCAGCCTTCTCCGGCGGCTTCTCTCCCGTCTTCTTGTCCTGCCAGCAGCGCCGGCCGCGCTCCGGCTCCGATACGTGACTCCGAACCCCTGTCGTGTCGAGCGCCACCAGCGTCGCGTCGCTGTGATAGCCCTTGTCGGCCACCACCTCTTCGACCCCCACGCCGTTCGGCTGCACCGCTTCAACCTGCTCGGCCGCCATGATCAGCGTCTCCGGCAGCGTCGCCGTGTCACCATCCGATGCATCCTGCACCGTCACCGCGACGATGGCCCCCGTGTCCATGTCGACCCCGTGCTCGGCCTTGTGGGCCAGGTGCGTCCGACCGTCCTTCATCTTCGCGATCTTCGCGTCCGGGTCCTGCGGCGATTTCCACTCCTTGTTCGACGTTTTCTTGTTCTTCCGCGAACGGTCGAACCGAGCCAGCTCCGCCCGCGTCGGCGTCTCAACACCCGACGCCTCCGCCAACCGTCGAATGAACGCCTCGTGGGATTCTCCCGTGTCCCGCCGCTCGATACTCCGCATCGCCGCGTTCGCTTCCAGCGTCGTCGCGTCAATGCCGACCGTCTTCCCCCGAACCAGACCCGCTGCGGACAGCCGCTCCAGAACCCACGTGAACACCGCCTCATGGGTCTCTACGTCGATCCGCCGCCGCGTGCGCGACAGCGTCGAGTGATCCGGCGCCGCCGCGGTCAACTCCAGGTCCAGGAACGACCGCAGACTCAGCGAATCGGCCACCCGCCACGCAATCCCCCGCTCCGACGACAGACCCTCGAAATAGCCGATGAACAGCATCCGGAAATACCGACCCGGACGCAGACTCGGACGGCCCAGCTTGTCCGCGTAGAAAGCCGCGCACAACTCCTCGACGAACGCATCGAATCCGGAATCCGCCAGGACCCGGTTCAGCCGCTCGAAGTAAGGATGCCCGTCGCTCGTCGGAAGGTCCGCCGTGTCCACCCACATCGGCGACGCCTGGCGCGCCGCCGGTCTCTTGCCCATCGCCATGGCCGTTCAGTTTACGGGCTCGATCGCGCCGGGGCCAGGCCGGATCCGCGACTTTCGCCACAGGCTGCTAGCGCCCGGGCCAGGGTCGCCACGTCAGCGGCTCGAGCGCGGCCCATGTCCAGCCGGACGTCGACGCCCAGCGCCTCCGACAACTGCGCCGACACGAGGCCCGCCAACGCCTACCGCATCACGGACGGGTCGACGTCGACGACGTCGACCCGGGGGAGCCATGCCCCCAGGGGTCCCCACGGCCCGATCAGCCGAGCGCCGCATCGATGCGATCTTTCACGTCGACAGGTGAGCCGACGACGGCCACTTCGCCGCCTCCACTGAGTACCACGAGCGCCGCGTCCGTTACCGGCTGCATGGTGGTGGAATTCACCATCGTGTCGACGGCCGCGACGTGCTGCGCGTAAATCCAAACTCGTTCGTGTTTGTTTCGGCGCCCTGATGGCAGCTTCTCGAACTCCAACCCGACCATCGGCCCCGATGCCGGAGCCGGCCCCGGTGGTATTGCCGTGCCCCCCTCGACCATGACGCCCCCCTCCCCTTGTTTGCGGGTGCCCCCGACTTTCAGGCCGTGCCCCCAGTCTTTCAATATCACGCAGATCAAGCAGCGCATGGGCGTGCTGGTCATCCACCATGTCGGGCGAACGGCGTTGCGGCGCGGCGTGTGCGAGCTCGTCGAGCGGATCAGCGGACACACGTGCATGAAGTGCGGCCACCCCGGGCGGCCCCGCGGCGGGCGGTGCGAGCCGTTGTGCGAAACGTGCTGGAAGCCGCCGATCCGGCCGGATCGCGGTTCAGAGGTCCTGTGAAGTCGAGATCGCGGCGAATTCGGCTTGCGAGGATGCCCTGTACGGCCACACCTCGAGCTCGGCCGACCCTCAGACCCGGGGAGTCTCGATGGCCTCAGAGAGGCCGTCGGCTCTGAGTGCCCCTCCTGGATGGCCTGGAGCGAAGACGCCGGCGAGCGGTGCGGAAGGTGACCAACGATGACGACGATCCGCGTCGACAAGGCGACGCACGCCCGCATCGAGGCGGCGCTGCGATGACACGGCGACCGCGCGTTCGACTCGACCGCGGAGTACCGGTCGACGACGGCGAATCGCATATCCACGATGCACGAGGTGGCTATGGCGGAGACGCCTTGGTCTCGTCGGCCACTGGATTGGCTCGGGAGACGATTCGCAAGGGGCGCCGCGAGGTTGCGCGCGGAGCAACGCCGACGGGCTGGAGTTGACCCGGTTTCGTGGACACCCAATCCTGTTGCGAGGAGGAGGTATCCGCGATGTCGAAAACCAGACCGCCGTACGCGGCGGCGTTCCGACAGCAGATGGTCGAACTGGTTCGGTCCGGCCGTACGCCCGGAGACTTGGCTCGGGAGTTCGAACCGTCGGCCCAGGCCATCCGGACCTGGGTTACTCAGGCCGACCGCGACACCGGCACGCGCACCGACGGCCTGCGCACCGAAGAGCGTGAAGAGGTACGGCAGCTACGCCGGGAGGTCCGGCGGCTGCGCGAAGAGCGGGACATACTCGCAAAAGCGACGGCCTGGTTCGCGCGGGAGACCGGACCCGGGAGGTCTACCGGTTCATGAGCGCGAACCAGGCCCGTTTCTGCGTCGCCACGATGGCCCGTGTGCTCGGTGTCTCCCCGAGCGGGTACTACGCGTGGCGTCGACGTCCACCCTCGGCTCGTGCGCGGGCCGATTCGGAGCTGACGGCCCGCGTGCAGGAGATTCATGCCAACAGCCGGGGCACGTACGGCGCGCCGCGGATTCACGCCGAACTGGCCGAAGCCGGCGCCGCGGCCCCCGCACGACGCGCCGGGAGGTGCGGGACCGGCCGGCGCCGGACCGGGTCGAGCGCCGCTTCGAGGCCGACGTGCCGAATCGCCTGTGGGTTGCCGACATAACCTACATTCCGACCTTGGCGGGCTTCCTCTACTTGGCCATCGTCCTCGACGTGTTCAGCCGGCGGGTCGTGGGCTGGGCGATGGCGGCGCACCTGCGCACGGAGCTGGTGGTCGAGGCGCTGGAGATGGCCGTGGCGCAACGCCGGCCGGCTGCGATCATCCATCATTCCGATAGGGGCTGCCAGTACACGTCGCTGGCCTTCGGCGCCCGCTGCCGGGAATGGGACGTGGCGCTGTCGATGGGTTCGGTGGGCGATTGCTTCGATAACGCGATGGCCGAGAGCTTCTTCGCGACGCTCGAGTGCGAGCTGCTCGACCGCACGACCTTGTCGACACACGCCGAGGCACGGGCGGCCGTGTTCGAGTTCGTGGAAGGGTGGTACAACACGCGGCGCCGCCACTCCGCTGGGCTACGTCTCGCCGCTCGAGTTCGAACGTCTGCAGGCGGCAGGCCCCGTGGACGCCTTTCAGGCGCCCACGAGTCTGTTGGAGCCCGGGTCGCCGGCGCCGACTCGCGTCGTCACCGGCGTTCTTCTGGAAACACACGGAGGAAAAGATGGCCTACAGACGCACGGCTCGCCTTCGGCTTCGCAAGCCGGATAGCTGCTGCGAGACCTGCCGGCTCGTCGAGGAAACGAACGCGGGCCTGCTGGGCCGCCGAGCTTCTCTCGGCCCCGCTGGTTGCCAAAACGGTCGCCGCATTACCGGACTGCGCAGCTTATTCCCACGGGGCGCTGTGGAAGTGCCCGGCCTGTGGACGCCCGGTCGGCGTCGTGCTGAATCTGAAGGTCGGCTAGGCGGGCGCCCACAGCCCGTTGGAAATCTCGCGGGCGACCGCCGCCGACCATGCCTGCGCCGGGGCCGCGAGATTCCCACACTTCCACAGCGCATCATCTTCGATACCGACACGGAAACCACGTTCACCAAGCACGTGTCATGATGTGAACCCGAAAGCGTCAACCCGTCCGCGGGATCGGGGCAACCTCAGAACCTGGACAGGCTGCCGAGGCATTGCCCCCGCCGTTCGATGCGACTAACGGCATGGAGCCCGACGACGCTCGTTGCGTCGTCGGGCGCTCGGGCGTTCTGCGCGACGAGCACGAGATCCTCGATTGAGATGGCGCCGACCAGATGGCCCATGTCTTTCCCCACCAACAGACGTCTCACTTGAGCGTCACGCATCCGGCGGCAGGGCTGATGAGACGACTCGTCGACGCGTCACGTGTGAGGACCCCTGTGCCGTTCCGTAGCTGGCCCAGGTGGTCTCGTAGAATCCCGACCGGAATTGCACACGGAATTGGTCATGGCCACGCGCGGGTGTTCATGGAATCCATCGGCGACCAGGCGGTTGCCCCAAGTTGGCGGTCTCCGCACCGAACGTCACGCATTGCGCCACCGGCGGGTGGCGCAATGCCACATCAACTCCGGGGAAGGCACCGATTCTCCTCATCTAGCATCTGGACGGGGGAGCGGGGCGAGCGCTTGCGGACCGCCTCGGCCGGAAGCCGGACGATAAGTCCGCATTGCTCGCCCCCGGGGTCATCATGCCTCTGTTCTTCGACCCCACCCCTTGGGACCTCGCGCAAGACCCCACCCGAACAGCAACGGCTGCGACGTAATGGTCTCAATCTGCCGTGAGTGCGTTGAGAACAGCCTCCATCACCGGCGGGCAGACCCCGTTTCCGAGTAGATGGATACGTTCACGACGGGTTCCGCACGGAAGTGCAAAGGCATCGTGAAATCCCATTGCACGCTTCAGTTCTGGAACCTGCAACATACGCATTGTCGATACGCCAAGCCACGACTCGACGAGGGCGAATCGATCTACAGTCGTAATCGTCCGGAGTGGTCGATCCAAGGGCTGCCAACCTCCTGCTCCGTCAGTACTGTAATACACCAGCAAGAAGCGGGCAGTTCGCCCAAGTGCATCGAAAGCTCTCTGGGCTCGCTCCAACGTGGCTGTGGCTCGACCCGGTTTGAAAAGGGGCGTTGTTCGCCAAGTGCCCGGCACATCCAGGATCGAAGCCGCCGTAGGCTTTCGACCGGCTCGTTTTTTCGAAACAAGCTGTGGTTGGTGGTCACGGTCGCCGACAATGAACAGGCGGCGTCTGGACTGTGGCACGCCATGGTCGGATGCTGCGAGCACCTGTTCGGCGACATGATAGCCGAGCTTCCTCAAGCGCGTCGTCAAGGTGCCGTACCGCGACCACGGTCGCATATGGACCACGTTCTCGAGGACAATCCATCGTGGCGTGAATGCACGGGCGTAGGAAACCACTTGCAGGGCCGTCGCGCGACTCGCCTCGCTGCGAGGCGCCGAACCCTTCGCGCACGTGTGGCTAGTGCATTCAGGAGAAGCAAGCAACAAGTCGATGCTGCCAATCCGCCGCTTGAGTGCACTCAAGTCGACATCGTCAAGACGGCTCGTCACCACGTGAGCTGACGGGAAGTTCGCACGATACGTGTCTGTCGCCGTTGGCCACAGATCAATGCCCCCGGCGATTTCGAAGCCCGCGGCGCGAGCACCCGCGCTGCTGCCGCCGCCTCCACAGAACAAATCCAACGTCCTTGGCATTGGCGGCCGTTAGGGTACCAGGTTTCCTTGTGGTTTGCCAATTTCCCCGTTCGCCGGCAGCGTGCTCGCGTGATCCGGCTTCGGCGACTGCGGTCGCTGTGACCCGCTTACCGATCTTCCGGCAGGCGATTGCCGCCCCATCTCCTTGAGGAGTCGTCGCTCAACGACTCCGCCGCGCTCCGTTTCACATTCCCAAATCGTGATCACTCGCCAACCGGCAGCACGCAGTGCCGCGAGGTTCCTCGCATCTCTCGAGACGTTCTCATTGAACTTAGCCTCCCAGAACTGGACTCGTGTTTTTGGCATCGTGGTGTTCGCGCAGCCCGCGTGGCGGTGCCAGAAACACCCGTGTACGAAGATCACCGTACGGTGACGTTTCAGCACCAAGTCAGGCCGTCCTGGGAGGTTCTTTACATGCAGCCGGAATCGGAATCCGAGGCGATGCGCGATCTTCCTCACCGCTAATTCCGGCTGCGTGTCGCGAGGGCGAATCCTCGCCATGATCTGGCTACGACGTTGGGGATCGACGATGTCCATCGATGGGCGTCCAGGTCCGAAAGCCCGTTTCTACACCCGCGGGATAAAGACTTCCGAAGACCGCTCATGAAATTCACGATCGAGCCACGACCGAACGTCAAGTAATGTTCCGAGGCCCTGCGTTCTCAGCAACCCGACGATGTCGACGCCGGAGACAATAATGATCGGGTGGGTGTCCTCCTTGATCTCTCGATAGGCTTGGTCATGAACAAAGCTGGTGGTTACCATGATTCCGAACTGCCGATGGCGCAATCGCGAGATCAAACGGGACAGCTCCCGGACGCCGACGGCATTGGTCGGAGCGTAGCACTTGGCTTCCATGGCGAAGTCCACGAGAACGGATGCAGCCCCCGCTCCGATCCGGAGCTGTCCGACAGCGTCACGACCTCCGTCTCTGGATGGGCGCGTCAAGTCCAGCGACGCGATGTCCGGCAGGAGCATACGGGCCAACACCGCAGCGCAGTTCTCAAAGTCATGCGGCCGATCCCGGAAGAAGCTATAGATCGCGGCAACCATGTCCTGGTCTTCCGGTTCCGCCGGCTGCTGCTCGGATCGCGTTCGGAACTCGACGGACCTTGGGGCAATGAGAACATCGGCTTGACCCGTGTGGGCCCATTTCGTCCAAGCGGCCGGTGGGTTCAGCGTGTGGAACCGCCCGGCGCAAATGTCGTCAAGCCAATCGCGGGACACTACAGGTGCATTGAGGATGGTGAATCTCGCGCGGTAGTTCTGAAAGCGCCGATCGCGCGCTGTTCTCCATATCGCCACGAGACTTTCGGCGGCTGTGAGGTTGGTGCCACTGGGCACCGCCAAGCCGAGAAATCTGACATCTCGCCACGTGCCTGTATTGGCAAAAACGAAAACCGGCGGCACCAGCAGGCGCCCTTCCTTGCCCGCGTGCGCCGACCCGAAGATGTTCCTGAGGATTTCGTTCCCATGCCGGGGCGTCGCATGTAGACCGCGACCAGGGTGCTTGTTGTCGCCGTAGTATGTCAGGGTACCGGTTTCCGCATCCAAGGAATCCGGCCAATCCGGGTCATTCATCGATGATGTAAGAACGACGAGCTTGAGGGCTCCGAGTGAACCTCGGTACCTGAAGCCGCCCTGGTTGCTCAGTCCTAGCAGTTGCGGAAAGGGATCGTCACCGGCGTTCCCCGATCGGCCACCCACGTAGGTGGCATCGACAACCAGATCCGCGCGGGACAGGCTGGGAAATGGAAAGGCCTGCATGTATCCCCTCACTCCAGAGTGTAAGCGTTATGAAGCAATTCCGCCATCCAACCCGGCTGCGGATTCTCGGCCGTTCCGACGATCATTGCCCGGTCGAGGCCCTGGTTTACTGTCTCGCAGCATGTTTCCGGCAAGAGGACGCAGGCGTGGCAGGCCGCGAGGTTTGCGAGGCGCGAGCCTTGGCCGCCAAGATTCTCGGAACACACGGGGTCAGCGGAACACCAAGCTGCGCGACTGAGGGCACGCCGCACGACTGGGCCAAGCCTTTCCTGCCTACCTAGACGCACGAGTCCGCCCAGTGTTCCTTCGGAATCGCCGGCTGCGGTATAGATCAGGATTCCCGCCATTGGAGCCTTCGCATCCGCGGACACGTAGAGGCGCTCGCGCAGGGAAGCGGTGCTATAGCCACATTCGAAAACGAACTGATTGATAAGCGAATGAGCGAGGCTGTGAACAAGAAGGTAGCGTGACGCCCAGCCTCGATCTGCCGTGCCGAGGGGAGGCAAGGTCTGGAAAACATCCGCGAGACGGATCACGAACTGGTCGCCGAGCCGCTCTCGGAGCCAAGCATCGCAGTCTTGCTGCCATTGTCGGATTCGGTCCTCTCGCAACTCGAAATAGATTCCCTCACCGAAGACTTCGGCCGCCGGGAGCCAGCGTTCCTGCGGCTGGTCTGGCGGCTCGCGAAAGAGCTGGGTCATCGCGGAGTCCGGCATGCCGTCGAGAGGTGAGGAACTGGGTTGGAGTCGCCCAAAACCGTAGAAGACACGTGTCTCGCGGAGACGCTCGACGAGGTTTACCTTTTCGAACCAAGCGGCAAGACCAGCGGGCGGCTGTGACCGCACCACGCGCAGGTTTGGAATTCTGAGAGGGTCGTTTACCTCCGTGCGGAGAACGTTGAATTCCGCGCGCCGGAAGGCAAGCAGGGCGGACTCCGGTGCAGCAGGTTCCGCGCCGTGCGCCACCAGTGTGGCTGTCGGCGAGAGTAGGCCTTCGAGGACGCGGTTGACGTCTGCAGACTGTCTGCTTATTCTGCGACGCTGGAGCGAGTCTTGGACCAAGGCGACAGCACCCAGCCGGTTGTTCATGTTCCATAGCGTACGGGCGATCCCACACGTCCCCGGGTCCTGCTCGATTTCATTCCTGATTTGCGTGACGAGGTTGTCCTGCTGTGCCAAGTCGGGCAGGAGAATCGCGGAGACCGTTTTCGGAAAATAGATGTTTGTCTGGTTGATGAGTGCGCCGACGAGCGATCGGTTGCACGGTTCGTTGGCGCCCTCGCCCAGCCACGGTCGGTCGCCGGGGCACGTGATGCCGGCGCTCTGAAACGCGCTCTCCTCACCCGCTGCGTCGTCCGGTTTGATGGTGGTGTTGGCGAGAGATTTCCCCCGGTGCCCTGGCGATCCGTCCGGGCATGTAGAGCATTGAATGCGAATACTAGTCAGTTCCGAACCGCCGCGGTCCGTCAAGTTCAGGCCTCCGTCCCCCGCGCAGTTGCATCCTATCCACTCCTTCCACGGAAACTCGCAGAGATGCCCCGCGGAGCAAACGGCGATGAAACGGACCGGCATCCAACGCCCTCCGCCCTGCGCGGGATCGATGCGTTGAGTGCTCAGGTTGAATCGGCGCATCTCGCCCGTGCGCGTATTCCGGTACCAGCGCGGAAATCTGAGGGCGGGCGTGTAGAGATTCGCGTTCGGTGCCGGTGTCTGGCCGAAGCGAGTTGTGCGAAAGTCTGGCGGGGCGCAAAAGCGGTCGACTCCCAGCAGCCCGGCGAGGCGTGGCTCGAAGCGCTCGAATTCGCCGCGGTCCTGGCAGGGAATCCAACCTTGCGCTTGGTCCCAGCGCTTGTACCAGTGGTCAAGCCCGCAAATGACGTGAGGAGTCCCGCGCCGATCTGTATAGATGCTTCCGGGTCCGAACGGGGCGATGAGCTGTCCGACCCTGATCTGCTTATGCACCGTTGTCTCCTCAGCCTACGGTTGCGCCGCCGGAGCAGGCGCTGAATAGCCCTGCGTGATCTTCAGTTCAGCGCTGCCGTCGACCTGCCGCATGCTGCTCGGAACGTCGACTCCGCGCTGCTTTTGAGTCAGAGTCGCAAACTGTCCAGGCCAAAGCATCAGGTATTCGCCGTCGATAGACGGAGGGAAGTCTTCCCATTCGAGAGGATTCTGTCCCCACTTGTTCAGCACTTCTTGTCTGACGCGCTCGAGTTCGAGCAGCGACCGCGTCCGGTCCTGGGGATTCTGAACCGTCTCGCACCGTTGCCGCAATAGCGCATACCCCGTGTTGAGTGAGGCCTCGTAGGCCGCAAGGTTATGGACCGGCGCGTCGCTGTGCTGTCGAGCCCAAGCGATGAGCGCTCCTGGAAGCGCGCGTTGAATCGCCGACAACGCGAAAGGCGTCGCCGACGTTGGCTCTACCCGCTCATAAAGACGCCGGTGGTAACTATGGAATTGTTCGAAATGCGATCGGTCTCGACTCTTCATTGGGTTGTAGATCGTAAGGATGAGCCCGGCCCGCTCCCACCAGCGGCGGCCGACGCGTCCGGTCACCTGGATGTACTGCGCCGTCGTCTTGGGCTGCCCGACGACGCCCATCAGGGAGAGTCGATCTATATCGACTCCAACTTCAATTATATTGGAAGCCAGACATACATCGAGCGACTTGTTGTCAGCTTCGGCATAGACGGTCGACAGAGCGTCCATCATCCCGACGATCTCGGGTTGGGACAGCCGGCTGGTGAGCTCCTCAACGATGCGCAGGTTGCGGCGATCGTGAGGCGTGAAGTTCTCCCTGTTGAACATGAATTTCAGGCGGGAGCGGATGTCGGAATCGAACAGAGTCTTTGCGCCACCGAGCTCGCGGATGCTGTTGTAGAAGACGATCAACGACCACCACGGGTCGCGATGCGCAGGCTCGAATGAGTGCGGCCGAAACACGGCGGAGGAAAACGTCCTGACCTGCGTGGTGAGGACCGACCCGTAGTCGCTGGCGTGGATGCCGAGGTATAGGCGCCCCGGGGCCAACTGCCCATCATGCCCCCGCGCGTACGTGCCAAAGAAGGAGTCGCCCATCAGAAGTCCGGGGCTTGGAAAGAGCTGTACGCAAGTTCTTGCGTACAGTGCAAGCACCTGTTCGGCTGCGCCGCGGATCGTTGCGGTTGAAGCGATCAGCTTCGGCTTGATCCACGTGCTGCCGACGGGGTGAGAGCAGAGCCGCTCAAAAATGCCCTCGTAGAGGCCATACATCGTCCCGAGCGGCCCGGAGATGAGATGGAGCTCATCCTGCACGATCAATCCGGGGGGAACCGATACCTGCCGAACGAGGCCATCGGAAACTACCCGCCCGAACAACGCGCCCGCCTTCGGTCTGAAGGCAATCATCGCAAACTTGTCAGCCGTGGCGATGACGAGCGACGGTGGATTATCGTAGATCCGCTCATCGATAACTTCGACGGGCAGCCAATCGGCCGGCTGCTCCGAACCGAAGGCGCAGGCACCGTCCGAACACAGCAAGAGAGGGCCTTCCGTTACATGCTGGAAAATGCCCCGAACGCGCAGCGCCTTCCAGCGATTTTGAGTCACCGCATTCGGTCTGGGACTATCAAATCTGCCGATTTCCGCACGACACCACGGGCACTCGGTCAGAATCAGCGGATTGCCCTTGCGGCGCTCCGTTCGGAATTCCGCGAGTTCTTTGCTCGCCTGTGCGACCTTGTTCGGTGAGGCGCTGCTGCCGATCCAAAGGCCAAGCGAGAATCGGCGTCCCGGGATCGTCGCAATGCCGTGCAAAGCCGGTTCGCGGCGCAGAAACTCCATCGCGCAAATGAGCGCGGCGGCGCGCTGAAATTGCTGTGTGGTCAGCATGCGCAGCGTGTAGCGCATCAGGACGTTGGTCCCGTCGCGGGCCGGTTCGTCTCCGGCATCTGTCATCAGCAACCGCTGGTGGAACATGTAGAAAGCCATCACGCCGAGATAGGCTTCCGTCTTTCCGCCGCCAGTGGGAAACCAGATGAGGTCGACCACGTCCCGGTCCGGCGAATCACCTCGACTGACCCCGCTGAGGGACATCAGAAGAAATGCAATTTGAAACGCACGCCATGACCCGACGTTGTCACTCTCCCGGTTCTCTGCATAAATGCTCCAGGGCGAGTCGTGATTTCCGCGGGGCGCGATGACACCCGCAGGCTGATTCCAGTGCAGCGGACGCCTGACGAGTTGCTTCGTCCCGACCTGCTGCAGAAGCATCGCGAGATTTGCCAGTCGAAACGCCTTTCGAGCACGTTCATCTGTCCTTAGAATCTCGATTCCGCTATTAATTCGGTCGAGACAAGCCGTCGCAGCATCGATGTGGCGATCAGCAACACCTCTGAGGTGGGTGGCCAGCCCGTTCACCTCGCCTTGTCTCGTCTGAATCCACCTGCCGTACTCCCTTCCGATGTTGGCCAGTGCCTGCCATGCGTCTGTCTGCCCGTCATCAGGAAGGGCCGCGAGCGCACGCATCGAAAGCCGGATCGCGCAGCCGTCGGCATCTCCTATGTCGGGCGTCATGCTCGGTGTCTGCACTGCGGGCATGACATCGGCGTAGAGCAAGGTCGCCGATTGGCCGGGTTCCGTGTCCCAGCCCGCAGCGCATCCGTGCCCAATCCCCCATGTCGCCGACTCTCTGTACAAAAGGGTCAATGATTGTTCCTCGGCGTCGAGCTGGTCGAACGGCCGCTGGCTCTCCGGATACTTTTCGAGTTGCCCGCGCTCGGCGACAACCTCAAAATAGGTCTGGTACAGGGTCGCTTCGCGCGGGACTCGGCCTTGCGCGGGCTGGCTGGTGTTCCGCAGCACGACCGTCAATAGCCAAAAGTTGTTCTGGTTGGGAACGCGACGCGGAAACACGTCGAGTTGCAGCGCGAGGGGTGAGCCTTCGGGCATCGTCACAGCACGACGGAGAACTTGCCGGTCAACCAGAGTACCGCCTTCAATCGCGATTGCCGTGTCGGGCAGGACAGCCGGAACGCGCCGCCACGCAGGCGCATCCTTCAGGCGCCCCCTCTCGTCACTCCATCGCCGCGCGCAAAGTTCGTAACGTCCGTTTAGCGGGAACTCCGCGTCAGTCGGCCCCTGCCAAGAGAACCTCCTGCTCTGCGGCACGCGGAGGACGATCCGGTCATCAGCGTTGAGGCGAACGCGGAAGGAGATGCCGATGGTCGAGGGATGACGAACGTCGGGACTCGTCACCTCAAAATCGTCCGATGCATCCGCGTCGTCACCTTCGTTGCAATTATCGTCATCTCCCGCGGTGCGCTCCTGAAGGTCTTCCGTGTCGGGTTCGATTCCCAACGTGTCGGCGGCGTCAGCGGCGACCTGGGCCTCGACCGCAACCTGATCGGGAACGGGCGTGAGCTGGGGACCCGGATGCAGAACGCCCGCTCCGTACTTGCGATGGGGTGTCTCGCGCTGATAGTAGAGAACTTCCTCGGCGGGCGCGTTGGAGTCGGGACGCCACACCAAGGGCCCACTTCGCATCGCGACCGGGTCGCGAAAATCCTTACCCTGAAACTCAATAGTGGCGACATCGGTTATGGGGCGTGACGGACCGACGATTTCGCCACGGATCCAGGCAATGAGCTGAGATCTCTCGGACATGCTGTCAGCCTTCTAGCTCAACCAACTGGCGAGCATCTGTTGTGAGCGTTTGTCGCAGGCGACGCGGACGGACTCTGTCGCCCGGGTCATGCCTGTGTAGAAGACGTGCCGGTGAAAGTGGGGTTCACCGAGAACCACATCCGTTAAGATGATCACCTTGTTTTCCAAGCCCTTGAAGGCTTGCACAGATGTGTAGGCTGTACAATTGGCGGCTTGGTGCCATGCCGGTCGCAGCCTGAACCCTGACGCGGCAAGGCGGGCGGCGGCACAGTCATCGGCGGTTCGAAATGAGAGAATCGTGATGTCGGCTGATCTGTATCCTTGCGACTTGAACTCCTTGAGCCATTCCCTGAGTTGCTCCTGCTGCTCGCGTGCGTCGGTATAGAAGAAGATGTCGTAATTCTGAATCCCCCCGCCGGAACGCATGTACCCCAAATAGGCCTCCTTGGAAAGACCACTGAGGCGGACGGCGGATTCGCCGACGATTCTATAGTTGCGGCAGTTTTCCGACAGATGGTAGGTCGCAGGTCTCGCCGTCGACCGGATCACGGCAAGTTCGTGGGCCATCGCTTGGCGCTCGCCGAGGACCTGATTGTCAAAATCCCCAAACAGACAGTATGAACCCCCGGCAATGCCTCCTTCGAGAAACCGTGTCACGCATTCCCACAGTGCTGGCCTTGCCAGCAGGTCTTGCGCTTCATCAACCACGAGGTAATCGAACAGGGCGTCGATGCGCAGCTCTGGATCTGTCAAGCGTTCCTCGAGCTGTGTCGGCAAGTCCTGATCCCAGTACCGTCAGTCCGGAGCCTTGGGGACCGTGACGCTGGTCATCTCGGCCATGATTTGGATGGCCCTGCCTGTGATCAAGTTAGGCGGCGCGGCTGCTCCATGTTGAACCTGTGCGCGCAGCCAGTCGCCGACGAGCTGGTTGAAACAGACGAGGGCCGTGCGCCGTCCGCTATCAGCAACGCAGCGCGCGACCTCCATTGCAATCAGCGTTTTCCCTGTACCCGCCGCCCCGCTGACGACGACGCGGTCGTTCAGCGCGACGAGTTGGAGGACCGGCTTCTGCTGGACACGGAGAAGGCGGTCGGTCTGCTTTTTGCGCCTCGCAATTTCCTCACGCGCCCCGACGCGGCGTTTGCAGACCGGCAGGCAGGTTCTGACGATCGTCTCGATCTGCGTCGTCACGAGCGGCCGCGGGAGAGGATGGAGGCTTCCCTCGGCCTCGATGCTGCTGCGCATCCGGACTTTCAAGTCGGCGCAAAAGGACGCTGGGCTAAAGGTCCGGAACACGCGGCCGTCGATGAGTTCCCGGGCAGGGACCGAGAGGTTCGGTGACAGGTCGAACCTTGCGTGCGTGAAGACGCAGCAATGTACAACGGGCACCTGGCTGAACTGCGGTGCCAGCTCGCGCAGGCGCCGGTAGAAGGTGTACCTGCCGTCAGCCGCCTGCTTGAACGGCGAGCGCCGTATCGCCGTCGGATGCCATTGGCCGTTCTCGAAGGAAATGACGTCGTGAGACTTGATCTCGATGCACAGGAAGCCCGTATCGGGGACGATGACGAGGAAATCGATCTCCTTGCGCAGGCCACGATTCCATGGCGCCAAGTCCAGGGAGTGCAGGGCAACCCAGTCGTCGGGACCATCGGCGAGCATGTTGAACACGTCGCGTTCGCCCGGAGGCGTGCAGTCGTCGAGAAAGCCCGGAATCAGACGCGCCATTGCTCAACCCTGTCAAGATCGCAAATGACCCTCAGCATGGTGTCCGGAACGAGGAAACCATCTTCTATCGAGCGCACTTGCCAAAAGCGAACCGCGCCCGTCAAGCTTCCTCCGGGCGGAATCTCCAGCCCAAAATTCGGCTCGGCGGGGGCACGCCGTCGGATTTCGAGTAACAGGTCGTTTAGGATCAACAAGAGTTGCTCGTCGACGATTCCGTGCTCCTGCATCCCTGTTTGAATGGCCTCGCCGCGCGAGTGGCCTATCTCCCGCCATGCATATTCCCACCATGGATGACGGATCGTACGCGCGGGTGCTGGGAAATCGTGATCGATGCCGAGCACGCGCACGACGACTTCGAAATGCTGTCGCTGCTGCGGGGCATGGATGACGGACGATGGTGGGCGACACCAGTGCCGGACGCAGGAATGGAGATTCCGAAGTTCGATGCCGGCGATCCGCAGCCGCCTCATCAGGTCGTTGGGCGCTCGTCGCATCTCTTCTCTCAACCGCTCTTTCCAAATACGGCTGTAGAGCCCATCGCCGGCACGGATGGGTCCCAAGTCCACATCACCAAGGAGCGGCCAGATCAGAAACATTCCCTCCGAGAGCGTCTCGCCCGGCAGGCGGTGGCCAATGGGCTTGTCTGCGTGTGGCGAGGGATCAAAAGTTGACACTTCGGAGTGCGGCGGATACAGGATGCCAGCCTCACTGTCAATTTCAACGAGGATTGCCCGTCGGACAGGTGTCGCCCGGCGCAATGCGCGAAAGAACTTGAGTTCATCGTCGTCAGCAGTGGCCGCTGCGATGTCAGCGGCATCTCCGACCTTGAAAACGTCCCGCCTCCAGCGGATAGCAAGAGCACCGCCAGGGTCGGCTGCGCCGCTCGGGGCCGATGCACTGGAGCCGACTATCTCGGCGGGATCGTACCCGAAGTCGTCCTCATCGTTGCAGCCGGACCAGACGATCTGGACCATCTTGCTAAAGCGCGGCGCGCTAACGACGGCATCGGGTGACGAACCCCAGCCTCTGGAACGAAGAGATCCCACTTTGATCAGGGAGTCAAAGGGCTCGGCCTCGCGGTAGGCCTTGACGGAGTGCAGGAAGACGTCCGGCGGTAGCGGATCGTCCGCGAAGATCGATTCAAAGTGAGTGCGCGCTCTCCGGTGGCAATAGATCTTCCAGGCGGCCCCGAGACTCCTAAGCTGACGTACGGCGTCTCGGACTTCCGCGCGAGCAGGATTCTCAGCGCGACGGAGCAGGCGCGCCGCGGCGCTGGCACGGTCGTATGCAGTGCGGACCTCGTGGCCCCATCTCCTTTCGACCGCATCGGCGTCGCCGAGGGCCGAGATGGGCTCTAGGAGCGAATCGTCAAACGATACGGGAACAGTCAGCCATTCGGATAGGAGACTGCGGAGCCTCTCCGAGATCTCCTGCGATTCGTCGTCAGCGTCTTCGTTGAGCCTAACGATAATCCCGCGAACGCTCCGTCGAAGGTCGCTGAAGGCGCCAGAATAGATTTCGTGCTTCTCAATCGAACACGTTGGACACTGTTGGAGAAACGAGAACACCTGAGTGGCGGCGACAGTCACGATCGCCTTCCCTGCAGGACAGAAACAGTGATGCCTCGCGGCTGCGGGACGGGATCGAGCACGTTCCCATCCGGCACGTACCACTGCGACAGATCGGCGAGCTTTGTACCGATGGATTCAAGCCTGTCTCGCTCAACGGTTCGGTGGATGACGCCGACGACGTCACTTTGTTCAAACTCGCGTGCGTCGATAGCTCTGAGAAAGGCGGAATCCCCGTCAGCTACGACGAGACTAGTACTACCCGTATTTCGGTCAAGCTGTCGCGTTCGTGAATTGAAGAATGTGACGCGCGAAACGGTGTCAGGCGACCAACGATGTACCGTGAGCAGTTCGGCGAGGTCAGCCACGTGACCGTGGCACTTAAGGCGTATCGCGGAAAGGGCGCTTCTCGATGCCGACTCACCAGAGACTCGTCCCGCGAAGCAGATCGCGGAATCGGATCCAGCCAGATTCGGTTCCAGCGGCACGGCGGCACCTTCGACCAGTTCTTCGTAGAATCGCCGGTGTGGAAGGCCAGAACCGCGTACGATCTCGGCTGGTGCCT
This sequence comes from Vicinamibacterales bacterium, assembly GCA_965217045.1. Classification (GTDB taxonomy): domain Bacteria; phylum Acidobacteriota; class Vicinamibacteria; order Vicinamibacterales; family UBA8438; genus JAAXGX01. Next base: position 1,456,188 of record OZ244229.1, read on the forward strand.
CCCCTTCAAGTCGCCATTCATTGGCGTTCCGCCCATGGATGCCGACACGAGGTGGTCCGTTTCGGGTGAATCGGTCTGCCGCAGTCGTTTGCTCCTGCCGAGCCCATACCCAGCCTCGCTGGTCCGTACCGTCGAAGCGAAAAACCCCTCTCATCGACTGGTGTCGCAGACACCTCTCACCGGCTTGTTGGATTGCGAGTGCCTGAATCCGCTCGAAGTGCGTCAGCGCATCATTGGCCTCAGCGAGCGTCAGTCGGTAACGGATGGCGCCAAGTGCAACCAAGCCGGCACCGGCGGACTCGCAGGGCATGGAGATGATGCCGATTCTGCGCCTGCCGCATCCGGCCCCCCAAGAGAAACCATATCTCATCAAGTAAACGGCCCAGGGGGGAATAGACTGCCATGGGCCGTTCACCTCAGAGAACCACATTGCTCATCGGGACCAGAGTGTCCACAAACCAACCGGAGCCCCGGCCTATCGCTTCCGGGAGCATCCTCTGGTCGGAAGGACATCCAGGACTGGCCGGCAATCATCTGGGGCGACCGTGAACAACAGAGGCCGTACGCCAGACCTTTGCCCATTTGCCTCCCTCAGCCAGCTTATAGTGCGCTGAGTCGCTTGACGATAACCACACGAGATGCGGTCGTCAAGGTCGAGCGGGTTTTTGCCCGGTGCGTCAGGGCGCACCTCAGGCGGACCGACGGTGCGCACGGCGCACGTCGAGCGGGTTGACTCATACGGACGACAGTTGCAGCGGGCGTCGAGAGTAGACGCGCCGCGGATTCCGCTCACGACCAGGACCAACGGGAGCGATCGCGCGGGACAAGGCTCGGGGGCGTCGCCGGCAACCGCAGATGCCGCAGGCTCCGTCCGATCACCGAGGCATCCCGCGCCTGGCCGGAGTTCATCCGGATGTGCCGCGACAACTGACGTGTACTTCGCCCCCACGCTGTCGATCTCTGAGCCCGCACGGGCCATTCTCCGCGACTGAGTAGGGGCTACGCTCACAATCTGCAACCGGCCGCATTGACGATCTCGGCGCGAGCAGGTGACGATTACGCAGACATCGCGTACGCTCCGTCTCCATCAGGGTGATGCCCGCCGATTCAGGAAAGCTCGCGGAGAAGGCGCAGGACTTGGTCCAGTGGATCCTGGAGCAGGCGCTGGATGGAATCGGGCCGCTCCCCTCGGCTTCCGACTTGGCGGACGACTACAAGAGCAAGCCGTATGCGAACGACGCCGAACGTGTGCAGGGGCTCATCCGATGGGCTGTCGCCAAGAACGCGGGAACCGGCTTCGTGACCGGCCTCGGAGGTGCGCTGACGTTGCCGGTAACGATTCCGGGTTCGTTGGCGGCTTCCCTCGCGATCCAGGTCCCCATGGTGGCGGCGATCGCCGAGATCTACGGGCATGACGCCAAGGACGCCGGGGTTCGGACCGCAATCCTGCTCTGTACGATCGGGACCGCATATGGAGGACGTGGCCAAGCAAGCTGGAGTCACGATCGGTGGGAAAGCCGCGATTGAGGTCTTGAAGAAGGTCCCGGGGAAGGTCCTGATCGACATCAACAAGCGCGTCGGTTTCAGGCTGCTGACGAAGTTCGGCGAGAGGGGCGTGTTGAACCTGGCGAAGCTCGTGCCACTCGTGGGAGGCGCGGTGGGGGGCACGTTCGACGGAGCAACCTGCTATCTGGTCGGTCAAGCGGCCGACAGGGCGTTTCGACAGACGGCCGACACGACGGGAATCGACGCCCGGATCGACACGGCGGTGGCCGCCCTGCAAGCCCGCATTGACACCCGAACCCGCGAACCCGAAGTCCGTCTCACCAGGCGGATGGTCGGGGTGCTCCTCGCCGGCATCGCCGGCGCCGTCGCCACGACCGTCGTGATCCTGTGGCTGCTCGGCTAGCCATGGCCACCGAGACCTGGGCAAGGGCGCTCGATGAGTACCGATATCCGGTTGACTTGACGCGGTTCACCGGTGCCGATGAACACGCGAGCTGGTTCGACCTGGACACCGACCCGGGGGACCGCCTCAAGACGATTGAATTTGAAGACCGGTTCCGGGAACAGGCCCAGCATCGTCTGGAGGTGTGGGGCGAGGTTGCGTTCTGGAAGCTCTACACGATGCCACTGGTACGAAACGGAACCACCCAACGGGTGCTGGACGTACGGGTTCGTCCCGATGAGTTGTGGTCCGCGTGCATGGACTACATCGAGGCGGGGAGCAGAAAATCGTTCAGTACCTTCCGGAGCAGGCTGTTCGCCTCCCCTGGGGTCGCGACCGCGGCCACGTTCCCCGCGTTCATCTGTCCGGAGAGGTTCCCGATGGTGGACACGCAGATCACGCGATGGGCGCTCGAGAACGGCCACCTCCACTGCTACTCCGGGATCGACGGACCCGATCTCGAACGGGTTCCCGCGTTGCAGGCCGGACAGGTCCTCAAGGAGAGCCACTGGCCGTTCATTGAATCCTGGATCGCGTGGTGTCGATTCACCGCGCGGGAGCTGAATCGGCGCACGGGTTGCGCGTGGCGCGCCCGGGACGTCGAGATGGCGGTCTTCACAGCGCAGAGATCCGACCTCTGGCTGACCCCGCTGACGTAAGGTAATTTCCGTCAGCATCCTTACGGACCATTCAGGACCGGCTCGGACGGCGATGGCCCTTGCTGTATGGTGGAGGGGATCTGCCGCCACCCGGCCCGCCTTCAGAAAGGACCATCGTGACCATAGACGAACTCGCCGAGAAGCTGAAGACGATGCGAGACAGTGCGCCGGGTGAGAACGAGGTGATGATGACGCTGTTTGGCGTCATCTTCGCCAGAGAGATTGGCGATCAGAGCGACACCATCGCGAAGAAGTGCGGATTGACCTCGGGGAACGTGATCCGGTTCGGCATCAACATCACCGATTACGTCGACCCCCACTACAACGTGCTCCAGCGGTGGCGCTGAAGGTAACTCCCCAGGCTTCCGACTCGGAACGTGGGGTAACTCGTTGGCAACAAGGGCTGTTATTAAGGAGGGCATTAGTTTGATGACACTATGCAGTAATGTAGCGCAGGCTGGGTTTTTGAAAGAACCCGCGCAGTCGGGTGGGCGTTCGCTGCAAAGACCGCAGATGGCTCAGGACGTAGCGCCTGAGCTCCGCCGGCGTTTGCAGCAGGCGCTTGCGGACCCCATGCGTCTTCAAATGATTCCAGACGAGCTCATCGGGGTTGAGTTCCGGGGAGTACGGCGGCAAGAAGAACAGCCGCAGGCGGCCGTTGGTCGACTGCACGAAGTCCTGCACAGCGCGCGCCCGGTGGGTGGAATGCTGATCGACGATGAGATAGATCGGGCACGTCTGGTTGTGCAGCAAGCGCTTGAGAAACTCGATGAACCGCACTGCCGTCATCCGCCCGTCGACCACCATGAACCGCAGCACGCCCCGCGGACTGACCGCCGACACCAGGTTGAGCCCGAACCGCTTTCCCGTCGCCGGCACCACCGGTGTCTGGCCCTGCAGGGCCCACGTGGTGCCCGCATGGCTCTGCGACCGCACCCCCGCCTCGTCCGCGAAGAAAATCTGTGCCCCCGCCGCGAGGGCCTGCGCCCGGATGGCGGGAAACTCGACCGTCAACCACTCCCGCACCCGCCACGCCACCTGTTCGGTCGCCCGCCGGACCGGCCGTTGGGGCGTCAGACCCAGTGACCGCAACAGCCGCCCGACCGACGCCAGACTCAACGTCACGCCATACTGCCGCTCAATCAGCTCCCGCACCATCGCTCGCGTCCAGAGTGCAAACTCGAACTGCAACTGCAACGGATTGTTCTGCGTCACCGTAAGATACACCCACGCGCGCTGCTGCTCGGTCAGCTTGGGCGGCCGGCCCGGAATCGGCAGCGACCGCAACTGACTGCGGCAACGCGCGAGTCGACTTGCAGGACTGACGATCGACCCGATGGCCACCGGCGCCATCAACGACCGCCCGCGGAACCGCACCACCCCCGCGGGCAGGGAGGCTCTTTCGGTCCACCCGAGCGTCAGCTTCGGCGCTCTTTTGCCCAAGGTACGTATTCAAACGGGTCTTCGCTAGAAGTCTTCAGTCGGTTCATGTAACGACCGCGATAATTAAACTGCCTAAGCAAGAGCAATTCTATATACCACTGACCTAATCGTAAAGCCTCCATTTCTGCTTCTGCCGAAATATCGTCTTCCTTCTTGAGATGAACCACGCTATTGCGAATATCAACGATGGACTTCGGTCCGTCGCTGTTTTTTGAAAACTTCTCCAAGCCCTTACATGATGGAGGTATCTTTTTGCAAAGTCCGATTGCTTTGAAGGCTTTTTCAGTCGCTTTTCTTTTATCTCCTTCTCCACCAGAAATCTTGTGGCATAGAGACTCAAGGGCGGCCTGGATCAGAACGACCCCGACATGAAAGGGCACATCTTTGCTGTTGACATACCAATCAATCACAGTGAGCAGGGTGTCCTTCCAGTTCGGATCATTATATAAATTCCAAAACCCAGGAAATAACTTGGAAAGACTATCTCCTCCATCTCTTCTCGGCAGCCATGTGTAATCTCCACCTGTCCAGGCCTTGGTATAAGTCGTCCCCCACTCCAAAATCATTTCGGCGCCATCCTGACTAACTGCCTTGACAAGGGTCAACCCACATGCTGAGCCACGGGCGAATGAAAGAAGAGCCCGCAGGCCACGCAGGATATGTTCTGCCTCCTCCACGCATAAAATTCCACCGCCACAGCGTTGGATGCACCCTGTATGAGTGACCGCATAACCACCGTACTGCTGGTTTTTTTCGGAAAGACTAGGGTCCTCTGTGATTTCAATCCACAGGCCACCATGTTTCATTTCGGCAACGCCTAACCGGCGACAAGTTTCGCCGATATCAATCCACCTGTCTTTCTGACCATAGAATCTAGGGATATTCAACGCGCTGAAACTCATAGATCGGATCTTTGTGTCAGATTGAATTACTATACAGGGTGACTTGTAGGGAACGAGAAAGGAGTTGTTGCCATGCATTACCTTGATTTTGCTGCCGTTTTCTATAGTGATAGAAAAAACCTTGTGTCGCAATTGCGCCAACGACACGGGGAGGTAATTGGATTCTATGCGGCACATTATTGTTGGGGCCAGATGAAGTACCACACGTGCTGGACATGGGTCTGTCAAATATTGATCGTTGATGTGGGTGATATTTACATCCTCAAGGAAAATAGAGTTGTTTGGCCCGCCAATCGGTTTGTCCGGACGCATCTCGTATCTTCCTTCCTCTTTGGGGAGCCCCGTACCGCACGCACATCATTTTGTGCCGGCCGCGACCCATTCAGAAGCCTACTACGGTGGCGGCCGCGCCCGCGTGGCGCGCCACGCTCCGTCGGTAGCGGGCTCCACGGGTTCATCGGCCAGCGCTCCGGCGCGCCGCGGCCGAAATCCGTCGCCGGTGGGACCACGGGGTCCAGAGTGCTGCGGGTCGCCCGCCGCGGGGGGCCAACCCTGGAACCCCGCTCCGCGGCCGAGGAGCGCTGGTCATCGACCAACCGGGCGCCGACCCGGGCGCCGTGGGTCTGATCATCGACATCGACATGACGCGCACCGAGGTGGTGGGGGTGATGCCGCCGGCATTCGTGATTGGAACGGCGTTGTGGCAGCCGCTCCCCATCGACTGGGAGACGACGCAACTGGGCAACTTCTTCTACTGGGACGTGGCGCGCCTCGCGGACGGCGTCACGCCTGCCCCGGGGCCGGTCACGCACGCGGCCCATCGGTCCATCAGCCCGCGCCGCCGGTCGAACAGATCGCTTCGCGCGTAACTCCGCTCGACAGCCCCGCCGACCACGTGGGCAAGGGCCATCTCCGCCACGTCCCTTGTCGCCCCGGACCGCTCCGCGGCCCACGTGCGGAAACTCGACCGGAAGCCGTGAACGTCCGCATCCGTCCCGGTCGCTCTCCGCAGCGCCTTGATCAAGGTGTCGCCGTTGAGCGGCCGCCCGCCCACGCCAGGGAAGATCAGCGAATCGGCCGCGCCGTCAGAATGCGCCCTCATGCCCTCCAGCACGCCCACAGCCGCATCCGACAACGGCACCCGATGTTCCGCCCCGGCCTTCATCCGCGATGCCGGTACGCGCCACTCCCGCACCTCAAGGTCGACCTCGCCCCACGTCGCCCACGCGAGCCTCGCCGGACCGTACCGCCGTCAGCGCCGTGAAGCTAATCGCCGCCTTGACGACCGGACCGGCCCCGGACGCCTCGACCGCCTCCAGTGCCGCGGGAACGTCCGCGTACGGCAACGCCGGCCGATGCTCTCGGGTCTTCGGGGTCTTCGGCAATGCCGCGTCGATCACTTCGCCCGCCGCGTTCACGTCGACATGTCCGTGAGCCTGCGCCGCGGCGAGCACGCCCCGGACCCAACCGCGCAAGAGCTTTCCGGTCGCGGGCTTGTCGCGGTAGACCGGCCCGAGCACCGAGAGCACGGCCGCCCGGTCGATCTGGTCGACGGGTCGACCCATCAGACGCGCCGCGTACCGCGCCAGGGTCCGCCGCCGCGTCTCTCGGGTCCGGCCACGCCACTGGCCCCCTTGGTCGACCTTGGCGGACACGTCCGCGAACGTCGGCACGGTCGACGCACGCCCGGACGGGTCGCCGCCCCGCTTCGCCGTCAGGCGGTTGTCGTGCGCCCGCTCCCGAGCCTCGGACAGCGTGACGGCCGGGTACGTGCCGATGCTGATATCGCGCCGCTTCCCTTGGACGTGAAGCCGTTGAACCCATCGCTTGTTCACCCTGCCCGTCCGGCCCTTGGCCACGACCAGGTACACCGTGTCGCCCGCCTGATACCGGCCCGGCTTCCGCAGCGTCTCGACCCGCTTGGCAGTCAGTCTTTCCGTTGGCATCGGCCCGCTTTCGACCGAAATAGTACACCCACGGTACGCCCACAATCAAGTCCCGGATTGGGGCGGACCGCCCCGGACCGGCACGGACTCCCGAGATGGCAGTTGTCCGGCTATTACGCTAGAAAATCCGCGTGTTTCGGACCGATGCGGACCGCCACGGACCAGCGCCAGCGTTAAGGTAGCGCGAACACGTAAATCGCGTTGGACCGGCCGCCCCCGACCGGCGCGGCCAGATACTGCCGGCCGCCGACGGCGTAGGTGATCGGGAAGCCCTGCACCGAGCCGGGCAGGCGCGTCGTAAACAGCACCTCGCCGGTCTCGACGTCGTGGATGAACAGGTTGCGGCTCGTGTCGGCGCTCACGACCAGGCCGCCCGCGGTGGTCAGGGCCGACGCGCCCGGGCGCGTCGCCGTCGAGTGCCGCCAGATGATCTCGCCGGTGTCGATGTCCATCGCGATGAGGTGGCCGGCGTGCCCGCCGCTGTCCGGGTGCACCCGGCTCCCCCGCGAGAACCAGCCGCGGTTGGCGTAGTAGTTGTTGCCCTCGACCTGCTCGAGCTCGGTGAACATGCCCCGCACGCAGGTGGGATGGATGGGGATGTACAGCGCCTGCGTCTCCGGATGGTAGGCGCTCGCGCGCCAGTTGCGGACGCCGCCGAAGTCGGGACAGAAGTCGAGCTCGACGCCGGCCACCGGGATCATTTCCGGCCGGTAGGTCACGGCGCCGGTCTCCGGGTCGACGTCCAGCACGTTCTGGTAGCCGAGGTCGTGGGCCGCCGTGAACGCACCCGTGGCCCGGTCGAGCTCCCACAGGATGCCGTGCTTGCCCATCTTGAACAGCGACTTGCGCCCGCGGTGGTCGATGAGCACGCTCTCGAAGACATCGTCGAGGTCGTGGGTCTCCCCCGGCACGAACTGGAAGTACCACGCCAGCTCGCCGGTCGCGGGATCGAGCGCCAGCACGCTGTTCGTGTACAGGGCGTCGCCGTCGGTCTTGCGCGAGATGCGGGCCCAGGGCTTCGCCTGCGACGTCGACCAGTAGGTCAGGTTCGTCTCCGGATCGTAGCTGCCGGGAATCCACGAGTCGGCGCCGGCGCGGAAGGTCAGCGGCAGGTCGCCCCAGGTGTCGCCGCCCGGCTCGCCGGGGCGCGCGATGGTCGACGTGCGCCACACCTGCTCGCCGGTCTCCGGATCGTGGGCGGAGATGAAGCAGACGTCGTTCTTGTAGTTCTGGCAGCCGGTCATGCCGGAGACGATGTTGCCGTTCACGACGATCGGCCCGCTGGTGTAGCGGTAGCCCAGCCGGTAGTCGGCGACGGTGTGATCCCAGACGACCTCGCCGGTGGCCGCGTCGAGGGCCACGATGTGGGCGTCGGACGTATTGACGAAGATCTTGTCGCCGTAGATCGCAACCGACCGGGTCCGCATCCCGCTTCCGACCGACTCGAGATACTCGCTCACAGCCTCCAGCTCCCGGCGGTACTCCCAGATGCGGTCCCCGGTCACGGCGTCGAACGCCTGCACGACGCTGCGGGGACTGGGAACGAACATCATCCCGTCGTGCACCAGCGGCGCCGCCTGGCTGAACCCAAGGCCGATCGACGCGCCCCAGACGAGCTGGAGCTGGTCGACGTTCTCCCGGTCGATCTGGTCCAGCGGGCTGTAGCCCCAGCCGTCGAGCGTGCGCCGCCAGTTCAGCCAGTCGGCGGGGTCGGGGTTCTGGAGCATCGCGTCCGTCACCGGTGTGAGATCGCGCGTCTGGGCGCCGGCCGCGGCGCAGCCGAGAAGCACGAGGAGCGCCGCTCCCGCGGCGCGGGCGATCTGCTTCGCCAACAGACTCGGAGCCGGTCCGTCCGTCGCGGTCATCGGCAGCCTCCCGGTTGCACGTACCCGACCTTCAATCAAACGGGGCTGCGCCCCGAACCCCCGGCGTCCGCTTGCGGGGACCCCTTCGCCCCGCGCCGCTCCCGCCGAGGCGCGCTGTGCGCGCCATGCGGAGTCTGCACCGTTCTACGGCGCAGACTCCTAGCGAGGCTTCGCCTCAGACCACCGAGCATGTGAATCGGGCGTGATCGCTGCCTCCCATTGAGAAGTGAGATAGCGAAGAAAAAAACGATCGAAACCTGAACTTGACTCAACTGTGAAGATCCCGGCCGTTCAAGGAATCTAGATACGTGCCGCTGACACTGGCCGAATAGCCGATCGCGGCCAGCACCGAGCGAACCAGGTCGACGCGGCTTTCGGGACGAATGTGGCCTGCGTCGGTCAGCTCATCGAGCGGCGGTCTGTTGAGGATGAGGATGTCCACCGTCTTCGCCACGCGCCAGGCGAATCGGGATGGATTCAGGTCCACCGCCCATGGAGGAGCCGTACTCGGTGACGACCTCGATCCCGCTGGCTTGCCCGAATATCGGTCCGAGGAGGATGTCGAAGGCCGCCGTGAAGCCACCGGACGTGATCACCTTGACCCCGGGAGGTTCGTCGAGAGCGACGGGCATCAAACCCGTGGACTGAACGACCGTGGCGGCCGCATCGGAAGAGAGAAACTCGACGAGCTTCCGGGCCGCTTCGGGATTTTCCATGTGCTCCGTCATGACGACGAGCACCGTCGCCACTTGTTGCAGCTCATCGGGTAACAGACCGGCCAACTCCGCGCCCTCGATCGGCAGGATCTCGCTCATCGCCTGAAAGCCGATCTCGGCCTCCCCACGTGCCACGACACTCGCGACCCGCTCGGTCACGACGCGTGTCGTCTTTGGCTGAATCTCTTCCCAGATCCCGAGCTCGGGCCATGCCACGGTCGACAGATACGTGCCGCTGACGCTTGCCGAATAGGCGATGGACTCCGCGGCCCGCAAGGTCTCGATGAACGCTTCGACGGTGCTAATATCCGGCTTCGGCGCGCCCGCCCGCACAGCCATGCCGGTGACGGAGCGCGCCAGGTCGACACGGGTCGCAGTTCGCAGATGCCCGGTGGCAGCCAGGTCATCGAATGCCCTGCCGTTGAAGATCAGCAGATCCGCCGTCTCACCGCGTTCCAGCCGAACCGGGATGGATTCCGGTCCCCCGCCCATGGAGGAACCGTATTCGGTGATCACCTCGATTCCGGTGGCCTGCGCGAACATCGGCCCGAGGATGTTGAAGGCCGCCGTGAAACCGCCCGAGGTGATCACCTTGACTTGCTGGGTCTCCCGCGTTGTCGCGGTGCGCGCGACCGAGTCCTGCGCGGGGCTCGGGTACGCGACGACCAGGAGCACCGCCAGGGAGAACAAAACGGACACGGATGACTGTTTCATTGCGTGCTGGGCTACTGCCCGTTGCCGAGGGGTCCGATGTGCTGGTTCTGGTCCGCGAACTCGAGGTGGATCGAGACGCGAGGTGCGTTGCCGACGTTCGCCGTCGTGTGCCCTTGGCCTGTCAGATCGTCGATGTATTCGACCGACCCTGCGGGCAAATCGACTTTGCCTTCCGCCACCTCGAGCTGTCCGCCACTCGTCAGATTGATGATGTATCGGCGCCCTGGAGCCACATGGTAGTCGCTGAAGCTCCCCGGCGGTGACACACGCACCCTCATGCCGGTGACCTCCTCCATCACCGACTCCGCGTTCAGCGCGATGTTTTCGACATGCGACTGTCCATCGGTGCCTGTATAGATCCGCTGCATCAGGAACGGAGCGTCTGACGCCTGAGCCTCCACCACACCGTGACCGCCCTTGACCGCCCACCCAAGACCGAACCCGACCACAAAGGCTCCGGCCACGAATAACCTCGTCCTCGTCATGGACCTCATCTGGACTTCCTCCCGCTGACAACCGACTAACAGGCACGGCGAATCCGCGTGCCGACGCATCCTCGTCACGCTCGCGTTTCGCGAATAATCGAACTCTAGATGCCAACAGCAAGCCTGTCAAACGTGACTCGATGGGCCTGGTGGCGCCGCAGCGACATCGACCGTGAGTCGAGTATTCCGGCGCGGGGCTGTTCGAGGGCGCCCGGGGGGTCAGGATGGTCGGGAACGCGCTAATACGGACTATCGTCCCGTCGATCAGCGCCGGCTTGTCGGGCCAGCGGTCGGGCTCGTGCAGCGATATGACCGGGATCTCGATGTCGGGAAACGGGCTCCTGTAGACCATCGTCCTCTCCGGCGCGGCCGTGGCCGGCGTGTCGCGTCTCGACGAGACGCTGAAGCGCCTGTCCGACCGCGCCGCGTCCGCGGTGGTCGCCCGCGGGCGGATCGCATCACCGGCGCTGAACGCTGCGCTCCTGCGCCGGCTGTCAGCCTCGCCCGGCGCGGCCGACGCGTTCCTGGCCGATCCGGTGTTCGAGGCCACCAGCACTTCGGAGTCGACGGACCGCTAACTCGGAGGCCTCTCCGGCGAACTCCTGCAGCCGGAGCTCGTCGATGCGCTCGATAACGCCGGTGCGGCGCGGATGGCGCGCGACCTGCGGCCGTGGTCCCACCAGCTCGAGGCTTGGACCGCCGCGCGGGAAGGCCTGTCCTGCCTCGTCAGTTCCGGCACCGGTTCCGGCAAGACGGAGTGCTTCATGCTGCCGATGCTGGACGCGCTGCCGCGCGATCCCGCGGCGGGTCTCCTGACCGGCGTGCGCGCCATCGTGGTCTAGCAGCCCGTGGCAGAAGGGGCTGATTGTCAATCGAGAATCGCGTGTCCGTATTGGCGTGTCGCCGGACCATCCCACGACGAATCGGGCCGATCATGGCGCTCCGGGGCCCAGAAGCGCCGCACACGCCCCCAGCACTCGCTCAGGAGGCCGATCAGCGCCTCCACCAGCGCCGACGCGCGGCCCTGGAGGCTCCGCGGCGTGCCCACGCCCGTCAGGTGCCGCATGAGCAACCCGAGATTGACGCCGCAGACCTGGACGAGCAGCCGTTTCAGGATGTTGGGATGCCCGCGCAGATGGACGCGGCGCATCCTGCCGGTCTCGTAGAGATGCGCGTTGGGCCGTTCCAGCAGCTCGCCCCGCTGCCGCAGTAGCCGTTTCCCACGCGCGCCGCGGATCCGCCGCCGGTTGGCATACACCGCGTCCCGCGCCGCCGCCTGGCCCTTCCAGTGCCGCCGGCCGCGATCCGGCTCCGAGACGTAGCTGCGCACGCCGATGGCCGCAAACCCGACCATCGTCTCGTTGCTGTGATATCCCTTGTCGGCCACCACCTCCACGATCCCCGGCGCGCCGACCGCCTCGACCTGCTCGGCGGCCGTGACGAGCGTGTCGACCAAGGTCGTCGTGTCGCCCGCACTCGCGTCCTGCACCGTCACGCCCACGATGGCGCCTGTTTCGAGGTCGACCGCATGCTCGGCCGTGTGCGCCAGATGCGTGCGGCCATCCTTCATCTTGGCGATCTTCGCGTCCGGATCGTGCGGGTGGGTCCAGTCCGCGTTCGAGCCCTTCTTTTTGCGGGTCCGGTCGAACCGGGCCAACTCGGCGCGCGTCGGCGTCGTGAGGCCGGACGCCTCGGCCAGCCGGGTCAGAAACGCGTCGTAGCTCTCGCCCGTATCCCGCCGCACAATGCTCCGCATCGCCGCATTGGCTTCCAGCGTCGTGGCATCGATGCCAACCGTGCGCCCCACCACCAGCGTGGCGTCGGCCAGTCGCTGCAACACCCACGTAAACACTGCCTGGTGGGTCTCGAGGTCAATCAGGCGGCGGGTGCGCGACAGCGTCGAGTGGTCCGGCGGGGCCTCGTGGAGGGCGAAGTCCAGAAACGTGCGAATGCTCAACGAGTCGGCGGCGCGCCACGCGATCGCTCGTTCCGAATCCAGCCCTTCAAAGTAGCCGAGCAACAGCAGCCGGAAATACCGGCCCGGCGCCAGACTCGGCCGACCGACCCCGTCCGCGTAAAACGACGCGCACTGTGCTTCCACGACCGCGTCGAACCCCGCGTCGTCGAGCACTCGATTCAGCCGCTCGTAAAACGGGTGCCCAGCACTCTTCGGCAGATCCGCCGTGGGCACCCACATCGTCGCTTGCCGCGTTCGACCGCGGCTTGTCCCCATCGCCATGCCAGACAGTGTAGGGCACAGGACCGATCACGTCGATCCCTGGAACGAGGGACTTTCACCACGGGCTGCTATCCCCTGAACGCGCTGATAGAGAGCCAGCGGGAGCGTCTCGCAGCCTAGACGGCGCCGCCAAAGGGGGCGGCTGCGCTTTGCGCTTTACAACGGCCTGACCCCCGAAACCAGTCGGAAGGAGGACCGGTCGCGGCTCGCCGACGCGGAGATCGGCAACCGGAAGGCCATCCGGGAGACGCCGCCCGCCATTCTCGTGACCAACATCACGATGCTGGTGTACCTGCTCCTGCGCGCCGAGGACCGTCCCATCCTTGAACACTCGCAGGGCCTGTTGCGCTGGATCGTGCTCGACGAAGCGCATGGCTTCATGGGCGCCAAAGCGGCCGAAATGGCGCTGCTGCGGCGGCGGGTCGGACTGAAGTTGACCCGATTCCGCGGAGAGGCAACGCTTTCGCCGCTGCCAGTGTCGTCAGCACGGTTCATCCCGTCGTGTGCGCGTTCGACGGGCGACGAGCCCCAAGGTCTCGCGTTACCGCCAACGTCCCTCTGTTGCGCCGTTGGGGCGAGTTCGGCCGCAGTCGGTTCAGCTCGTCCTGTGAATCCAGTCCCGAGTGAGGGTGGGACATATAGCAGCCTGTGGCGAAAGTCGCGGATCCGGCCTGGCCCCGGCGCGATCGAGCCCGTACACTGAACGGCCATGGCGATGGGCAAGAGACCGGCGGCGCGCCAGGCGTCGCCGATGTGGGTGGACACGGCGGACCTTCCGACGAGCGACGGGCATCCTTACTTCGAGCGGCTGAACCGGGTCCTGGCGGATTCCGGATTCGATGCGTTCGTCGAGGAGTTGTGCGCGGCTTTCTACGCGGACAGGCTGGGCCGTCCGAGTCTGCGTCCGGGTCGGTATTTCCGGATGCTGTTCATCGGCTATTTCGAGGGTCTGTCGTCGGAGCGGGGGATTGCGTGGCGGGTGGCCGATTCGCTGAGTCTGCGGTCGTTCCTGGACCTGGAGTTGACCGCGGCGGCGCCGGATCACTCGACGCTGTCGCGCACGCGGCGGCGGATCGACGTAGAGACCCATGAGGCAGTGTTCACGTGGGTTCTGGAGCGGCTGTCCGCAGCGGGTCTGGTTCGGGGGAAGACGGTCGGCATTGACGCGACGACGCTGGAAGCGAACGCGGCGATGCGGAGTATCGAGCGGCGGGACACGGGAGAATCCCACGAGGCGTTCATTCGGCGGTTGGCGGAGGCGTCGGGTGTTGAGACGCCGACGCGGGCGGAGCTGGCTCGGTTCGACCGTTCGCGGAAGAACAAGAAAACGTCGAACAAGGAGTGGAAATCGCCGCAGGACCCGGACGCGAAGATCGCGAAGATGAAGGACGGTCGGACGCACCTGGCCCACAAGGCCGAGCACGGGGTCGACATGGACACGGGGGCCATCGTCGCGGTGACGGTGCAGGATGCATCGGATGGTGACACGGCGACGCTGCCGGAGACGCTGATCATGGCGGCCGAGCAGGTTGAAGCGGTGCAGCCGAACGGCGTGGGGGTCGAAGAGGTGGTGGCCGACAAGGGCTATCACAGCGACGCGACGCTGGTGGCGCTCGACACGATAGGGGTTCGGAGTCACGTATCGGAGCCGGAGCGCGGCCGGCGCTGCTGGCAGGACAAGAAGACGGGAGAGAAGCCGCCGGAGAAGGCTGCTGCACAGAAGGCTCTGTATGGGAACCGGCGTCGTGTGCGGGGGCGGCCGGGTCGTCGCCTGCAACGGTGCCGGGGCGAGGTGGTGGAGCGGACTTTCGCGCACCTGTATGAGACGGGCGGTATGCGTCGCGTGTGGGTGCGCGGTCACGAGAATGTCCGCAAGCGCGTGCTGATCCAGGCGGCCGCCTGCAACATCGGACTGCTCCTGCGCCGCCAGACCGGCGTCGGTACGCCCCGGAGCCTGCAGGGGCGGGCTGTTTCGGCGATTTGCCGCTTGATCGGGCGTCTGATCGACCGCTGGGGGCGTCTGAGGCGCGCTTGGGGGTTCAAATGGACCCCGACGGCGCTCGTCGGCTCAATCGCTCATCGCCAAGTTGCCTGAACAGCGGGGCTCAGCGAACAGACTTCTTCCACGGGCTGATAGGGGGGACTCACACGAGACCGCACTTTGCAAGCCGGACTTCCCGAAAAACGGGCGGCCGGCGATCTTCGCCCGCGCGGGCCCGGACGATGGCCAGCCGTGACGCCGCCACGTTCATCCGGCGGCGCCGGCTCATCATGAGCCTCCCGTCTCCACGTACCGGCACGGAGCGCACCTGCCATCTAGCACCGCCAGACTCTCGAACCCGCAGACGGAGCACTTTCCCGACCTTCCCCGCGTCCCGTCCACGCCGTACCGCCGCGCCGCCTCCGAACCACTGTCCACGCCGAACGCGCCACCTGTCGGCTCCATGGCTGCACGCTTGCCACTTGGCAGTTCCGGCACATCTTCCGTCATCGGCTCCCTCTTCCCGTCAGCCACTCACGTTCGCACAGATGCCGCGAACGATCCGGAGCATTCTTGACTTCCCATCGTCACTCGGTCGGTTCGAGACCGTCATCTTTTCGATCCGTCACGGTCGCGCGCGCCGACACGGCGGAGCGCCTTCGACCGTGACACCGGTAACCGTGGGGTCGAGCCGCCGTGGAGACGACACGCCCCGCTCGCGAGCCGGTAGCAGCTCGGCAGCCCGTCCGACGTCGGTCCAGCGCAGGGCGGCTCGCTACGAGGGACGCTGGCCAGTCGCTACCCCGCGTGTGACGTGTGAAAGGACACGATCACGTCGACGGCGGCCGCGCCATGCCCCAGCCGCTTTCGCCCGGGCTGGTGAGCGGCGCCTTGAGGCGCGTTGGCCTCAGCTTCGCGTCTCGCTCAGCAACTCGCAGTGTCCCGCTGCTTCGTGCATGTCCTCTAAACTGACCTCGGCGTGTCCAGCCAAGTCGGTGATCGTCCGCCCACCTCCTCTTCCCGTACCATCCCATCCGACATGCCCACGACCGTTCCAAACAGATCCACCGCCCGGTACGACCATGAACAGCTCCTGGCCACGCTCAACGAACGCCAGCGCGAAGCGGTCACCGCCCCGGACGGACCGATCCTCGTCATCGCCGGCCCCGGGTCCGGAAAGACCCGCGTGATCTGCGCCCGCATCGCCCACCTCGTGCGCACCGGCCGTAGCGAGCCCGCCCGCATCGCGGCGCTCACCTTCACCCGCAAGGCGGCCAACGAGATGGCGCAACGGCTGCGCACGATGCTCCCCGCCGGCGACGCGCGAGCCGTGTGGATCTCCACCTTCCACCGCCTGTGCGGCAGCCTGCTCCGCGAGCACGGCACCGCCATCGGGGTGCCCGCCGATTTCCGGATCGTCGACGAGACAGAACGGATGAACGTCATGCGCCAGTGCATGTTCGACGCCAACGTCGACACCCGGGTCCACAAGCCGCAGGCGCTGCTGCACCGGATGAGCGTCATCAAGAACCGCATGCAGGTGGCCGCGACCCCCGACAACTGGGACGGGGACGAGTACGCCGTGCGCAACGCACGCCTCTGCGCCGCCTACCAGACCGTGCTCGCCGAGGCCAACGGGCTCGACTTCGACGACCTGCTGCTCGCCACGGTCCGCACGCTGCATGAGCACCCCGACGCGCGCCGCGACGCCGGCGACCGCTTCCCGCGCGTGCTGGTCGACGAGTTCCAGGACACGAACCTCCCGCAGTACGTCCTCGTGCGCCAGCTCGCCGAGGGACATAACGACGTGTTCGTGGTCGGGGACCCGGACCAGGCGATCTACGGCTGGCGGGGCGCCGAGCTGGCGAACATCATGAGCTTCCAGCGCGACTTCCCCGCCGCACGACGGATCGACCTGCAACTCGCCTACCGCTCCAGCGCGCGCCTGCTCGAGGCCGCCACCGCGATGATCCGCCACAACGCCGACCGTCTCGACCACCGCCTGGGCTCGGCCAACCTGCCGGGCCTGCCCCCGGCCGTCCACACCGCAGCCGACCCGACGGCCGAAGCGCGCTTCGCCGTCAGCCGCGCCGCCGCACGAATCGCACGCGACAACGGGTCGGTCGCGATCCTCTACCGCACCAACGCGCAGTCGAGAGCCTTCGAAACCGCCTTCAAGCGGGCCGGCATCCCGTACCGGATCACCGGCGACAAGAGCTTCTACGACCGGCCGGAGATCCGCGACGCGCTCGCCTGCCTCCAGGCCGCCTCCAACCCCGACGCCGACGACGAGGCGATGCGCCGGTTCGTCGACCTGCCGCCGCACCCGCGCACCGGCCAGAAGGGCGCCGCGCAGATCGACCGCATGCGCGCGCCCACGTTCTGGAGCCGCGCGGCACTTGCCGTACGGACCGGAACGCTGCCCGACCGCCACACCGCCAACCTGCGACTGCGTTTCGAGCTCGCCGCAGTGCTCGCCGCCGCCGCCCGGCGGCTGCCGCTCGACGACCTCGTCGACACGGTGTTGCGCGAGACCGGATACCACCAGGCCGTTGGCGCCTCCGGCGACCCCGACGCGGCCGACCGGCTCGACAACCTGGCCGAGCTCGGCTTCGACGCCGCGGTCTTCCGCCGCGACGCCGGACAGACCGACACAGCAGCACCCGACGAGCGCCTGCAAGTGCTTGCGAAGTTCCTGGAACACTGCCGCTCGATGCGCGTAGCGAGGTTCGCCCGCGCGGCCGACATTCACGTGACGCTGTCCACCCTCCACGGAGCCAAGGGGCTCGAGTTCGACACAGTCGTCATCGGCGGCTTCGACGCCGAGCACCTGCCGCACCGTGGCACACTCGCCTCCGCCGACGACAACCGGACCGCCGTGGAAGAAGAACGCCGGCTCGCGTATGTAGGCATGACACGCGCCCGGTCCGAGCTGTACCTGAGCGTGCCAGCCGTCACCGGGCACGGCGCACGGCAGCGCCCCACCGAGCCATCGCCGTTCCTGACCGAAATCCCCGAGAACCTGAGAACCACGACGGGCAACGCGGACATGTCCGCAGGGCCGCTAGGACCCGAAAGGCCGGTGTTCGCAGTCTGAACACCCACCGAAAGCGCCCTGGAACACCCCGCCACCGGCCTCACGGACCCCCGCGCTCTCTCGAACCTCGGCGCGGGCACGACACAAGCCACGGAGGGGGAAGCGGACGGGCGACAATGGTAGTGTAGTCGGCTCGGCCCCGACGACGCCCCGAGCAGAGGCCACGCGGCTACTGCTGCGCAGCCCACCGCACCCCGCAAGCGTGGCTTGGTTCGTCCGGGCCGGTGCCCGGAGGCCTTATTAGCCACGTGTTCTGGTGCACTGTTCCAGCCGCACAGGACCTACGAGGACAAGGCGAACGAACTGGCAGCCATGCCGAGCATGGGTACCACGCGCGACAACCCTTCAGCCGGTCTCGGCCGTCCTTTGTTCCATCCGTGCCAGTCTTTCCCGCTTCCGCCTTGTTCTCTGTCCCCAGGTCGGTCCACCTTGAGTTGCCGGGGGCACCCGGCGCCAAGCTCGAGCCTCAGAACCTCCACGCCGCCAGCACGACCGGATGCAAATGGATCGGTAGGACCATTGTGGCTCCGAACCGAACGCTGAACCTCTCCGTCACGGCCCGTCGGCGAGTGGTTCTGCACCGCCAGCGACGACCGCCAGTCCAGCGGTGCGCCGTCGACCGTGATCAGGACCTCGCCGTTGCGTCTCTCGCCCCGGATCGTGATCGACCCGCAGCGTCCCACGCCGCAGGCGTGCTTGGGGCGCAGGCGTGCTCGAAGTCGACCCGGAAACCCGATCGAGAGCGACGAAATCGCTCAGAGCGGCAGTTCAAAACTGCCTCCGGGGCGAAAGTTACGGCGCTCGCGCCGTGCGGTGCGGATGACACTACTCAGCGGCCCACCGATCATGAATCGCTGCGCCGCGACTGCTGGCCCGGGTGTTCGGTGGGAGCATCCCGATCAGACATCCAGCTCTCACCCCCGACCCTCATACTCGCCGTCGCCAAGTCCTCGGATCTCGCGATTGGTGCACGACGACGGGGCGGTGCTACGGTCTCGAGCGGGTGTGTCGAACGTGGGAGCGGTCGCGCTCGGCGCTCTACGCCAGGCGGGCTCGTCTGCAGCGCCCAGCGTCGGCTGAGGGTCCGCGCCGCCGCGGGCCGACGCCCGCGCTGTCGGATGCGCAGTTGCTGGCGGCGATTCGCAACGACCTGGCCCGCTCCCCGTTCCAGGGCGAGGGCCATCGCAAGGTCCACGCGCGGCTGCGGATCCTCGACGGGGTGCGGGTCTCGCGGACGCGAGTGTTGCGCGTGATGCGCGCGCAGGGCCTGCTCTCGCCTCACCGCGGGCGGCAGGGTAAGCCGAAACCGCACGACGGCACGATTGTCACCTCGGCGCCCGACGTCATGTGGGGTACCGACGGCGCGCGGGTGTTGACCGTCGACGACGGCTGGGTCTGGACCTTCGCGGCTGTCGACCACTGGAATGCCGAGTGCGTGGGCTGGCACGTGTGCAAGGTGGGGAGCCGTTTCGCGGCCCTCGAGCCGGTCGCACAAGGGCTCCGGCGCCGCTGCGGCTCGGTCGAGGCGGACGCGGCCCGCGGCCTGTCGCTCCGGATGGACCACGGCAGCCAGTATCTGTCGGACCACTTCCTCAACCAGGTCCGCTACTGGGGCATCCGCCCCAGCTTCGGCTTGCTCGAAGAGCCGGAGACCAACGGCGTCGTCGAACGCTGGAATCGCACGCTCAAGGAGCAGGCCGTCTACGGCCGGGTCTTTCAAAATCTCGCCGACGTGCGCGCCGCCGTCGCCGAGTTCGTCGAGCGTTACAACCGGTGCTGGCGCCTCGAGAAGCTGGCCTATCGCACGCCACTCGAGGCATGCGAGGAGTACGAGCTACGCCAGGCCGCGTAGCCCAAACTTGTGTCCAAGAAACCGGGTGCGGTACATGCACGGATGCACCCATGATTACGCACGATGCCCCCCTGCGTCAAAAAAAGTCCCGGAGCCGGTCCGCGTCTCCAGTGGCGCTGGAATCGGCTATGCTTCCAGCCTGAACCCCCCCGTACAGGAGTGCTTTTCATGAAGACTCGCGCAATCTGGCGGCCACTCATTGTCTCCTGCGCCGTATTCGTCCTTGCGCTGACTGCCGCCGCACCTGCGGCGGCCCAGCTCGACCGGGTCCGTGACCCCAACTGGACGGCGCCCCGAACCCCCGACGGCCAACCGGACCTCCAGGGCGTCTGGGGAAACAAGACGATCACGCCGATCGAGCGGCCCGATAGCGAGACACGCGCCTACCTGAGTGATGAGGAAATGGCCGCCCTCAACCGGCAGCGAGCCGTGACGCAGGCGGCCCAGGACGCCGCGCCCGCCGCCGCCACCGTGGCCAGCAGCCAGCTCGGCCGCGGCTACGGCAGCTACTGGCTCGACTCGGGAGACACCGTGCTGTCGACCGGGCAGACCTCGCTCGTCGTAGACCCGCCGAGCGGCCGAGCCCCCGTCAAGCAGTCGGCCCTGGACGAAAAAGCGTGGCGCCTGGCGCATGAAGGCGACACGTACCTCAACATGAGCGTGTGGGATCGGTGCATCTCGCGCGGGATCCCGGGCTCAATGCTTCCCGCCGGCTATAACAACGCCTATCGCATTCTGCAGACGCCCGACCACGTCGTCATCTACCACGAGATGATCCACGACGCGCGGATCATCCCGTTGTCCGCTCAACCATTCGTTGACGACCGCATCCGTCAGTGGATGGGGGATGCACGCGCGCGCTGGGAGGACGACGTCCTGGTCGTTGAGACGAAGAATTTCCACGATCGCGGCTGGATCGCGTCGAGTGGGGCCGGTCGCCGCTTGAAGGGCATTCGCGTCAGCGACGCACTTCATGTCGTGGAGCGGTACCGGCGTGTCTCGGAGTCCACCATCATGTGGGAGGTGACGATCACCGATCCGAACGTGTTCACCGCCCCCTGGAAGATCTCGATGCCGTTGACGGCCGAGCCCACCTACGAGATGTACGAGTACGCCTGCCACGAGGGAAACTACGCCGTACCAAACGCGCTCAGCGGAGCGCGCTATCTCGACAGGCTCGCGGAGTCGGCCCAAGGGCGGTAGGCTCGGCGGCGTTGTCTACCGGGTTGATTCGATAGGCATGGAGCGGCAGACATTGTCGCCGGTCGGTCTTCTGAGATGGTCACATCGCGAGGCGGGCTCACGAGACGGACCGCACTAACGCCATCCGCGACCAGGTACGGGCAATGATCTCCGAGGGCCGCACGCTGGAAGAGGTGATGGCCGCGGAGCCGACGGCCGCCTACGACACCCGGTGGGGGCAAGAAGCGACGTGGACGGCGAGCGACTTCGTGCCGATCGTCTTCCATGAGCTCGGCGGCGCGTCGCTCTTCGTCCGCTGACAGACGCGCGGTGTCGAAGCAGTCCCACCCTGGCCGATCAGATTGTCACGCCGGCAAGCAAATGCGCATGGTCCGGCAACCCGTGGCAAAACCCCGCGTCGCGCCGAGACCCGCCCTTGACAGTGCGCCCCAACTCAACGTCACCTGCCGGTCCCCAGGCTCCGCCAGCAGGTTCCTCGGTACCGACGGTGTCCCACCGGCGGCGGCGGCGGGGTCGTCCTGATGCGCCCCGGCGGCGACCAGTCGCCGTCGCCCTCGTCGTTGGTGGCCCTCACCTGCACCTGGTAGGCGGTAGGGGCGGCGGTCAGGCCAGAGATCGTGGCGCTGGTGCCGCTCACGTTCTGGGGGCCGTTGGTCCAGTTCCCGGTCGTGACTTCCCGCTGCTGCAGGTCGTAGCTGTCGATGGCCGGCCGGCCGGTGTTCGATGGCGCGCGCCAGCTCACCGTCAGGCTGTTGGTCGTGTTGGGGGTCGCCGTGACTGTGGGCGCCGCCGGTCGCCCTGGGGGCTCGTTCACGTCCGTGACGGTGATCGTCACCGCGGCCGACACGCTCACCGTGCCGTCGTTAACAGTCATCGTCACTGCATAGCTCGACTGCGCCTCGAACAGGTTGTCTGCCTCGTCGACGTGATGCCCGTCCGCCAGCAACAGAGCACTGCACATGTCGCTTTTGGTACCGCCCTCGACGGGCCACGCGCACACCGCATCGTCCGCCTCTCACCGGCAGGGCCGGACCGAAGCGACCCAAGCCGCCTGCGGTCCTGCGGCCCCGGCGAGTCCTGCCCTCCTGCAGCGCGGTCTTGCCCGCTCCCGGGCGCCCGCGCAAGCTCGCGGAGCTCCCGCCTACCAGCCCAGCGTGGCCCGGCCGAGGAACCCGTTGTCCGTGCCGTCCAGCATCGGACTCTCACGGCGGTGGGCGTCGACGCCAAGCTCGAGGTTCAGACGCTCCCGGTCGAGCACCCCGAGGCCGTAGCCGACCCGATAGTCCCGTCCGTACTCCGAGGTACTGACGCCGACCCGCGGCGTCCCCACGAAGCGGCTCCCCACCGGCAGGCCGTAGCCGACCTCACCGTCGAGGCGGTTGCCTGACGCGAGGCCGCCGTTGGCCATCCCCGCCATCGTCTCCCGGCCCCACATCGCCTCGGCCCCGCTCGCCGCCTCACCGCCCCACGACGGCGCCACCCGTGCCGTAAAGCCCAGCGGTGCTCACTCGGCCACGTCCCGTTGATTGACACCAACCCTCGTCGCGACAAGGCACTGGCCGAGCAACTGCGAACCGAAGCCCGGCGCCTGCAGCATATCGGCTTTCAGCTTCCCGAGCAGGTTCGCTACAACGAGCGTACGGCGGGTGAGCGCGTCAATGGTCGACTCAAGGACGAGTTCGGCGGTCGCCATGTCCGGGTCCGTGGCGCCTCGAAAGTGATGTGTCACTGCATGTTCGGCGTGCTCGCACTCACCGCCGACCAGCTCGTACGTCTGGTGACATAACCAGCGCACCGCCGGCAACGCCCCTCGGCGCCCGATGGGCGTCAGTCACCCACCGGTGTCCCAACGGTCGGTCGCCAACACGTCGAAACAGCCCTACTTCCTTCTCTTGGCGTGCCGCCGGTCCTCCAGATCCAGCATCCAGTCGGCGATCCCAGGGCGCATGGGTGTTCACCAGGAGAATCGAGGACTGCGCCAAGCCGCAAGCCCCAGGAGTTTCGCAAGCGGCTCTAAGGACAGTGATCGATATAGATTTGCCGACTTCCTCAGGGGCCAGCCCCACTTTCGCTGCTCAGCACCCCCTGCACACGGCAAGGTAATTCCCGGCAGCATCCTAACGCCGTGTCGGGACCGAGCGCCTCAACCGCGCCCAATCGTCCATGATCAGGCTGTACGCTTGCATGGTCGCCCGCAAGAACTCGTAGCCCCTGGCTGCACCGCCAGTGGCCGGGAGACGTTGCCGAGGAGGAGTGATGAATGACGACACGCGGATCTGTTTCGCGTACGGTTCGAACATGTCAGTTCGCCGACTGCAGGAGCGGGTGCCGTCCGCGAGGCCCTTGGGTATCGGCTGGCTCCCCGGGTATCGGCTGACGTTCCGCAAGAAGAGCAAGGACAGTTCCGGCAAGTGCGACATCGTACCGTCCCGAGCCTACACGGTGTTTGGCGTACTGTTCGAGATTGATTCCAGTGAAGAGGAATTACTCGATCAATTTGAGGGACTGAATGCCGGGTATCTCAAGAAGACGTGCAACGCCCAAGTGGCTGAAGGACGATACATGCCCGCGTTTACGTACTACGCTGCCCCCAAGCACGTCGACGCCGATCTGAAACCGTACACGTGGTACTTGAACCACGTAATCATCGGTGCCGAGGAGGCAAGCCTTCCGGAGGAGTACGTGCAGAACATCAGAGCAACTGAGAGCATCAAGGACCCGAACCAGAAGCGGGATCAGTGCGAGCGGAAGCTCTACGAGCAGGGCGAGTCGGCGCGTTGGCGTCAGCCAGAACATTCGCTGGAGCATCCGAGGCTGGTGAACGACGCGCCTCCACGAGTCCCGGGACGAGAGGCCAGCTTTGAGTGAACGTCGTCCGAGATAGTTGAGCGTGGAGTTGGAGTGGACCCAGACCCAACGACCGCGCTGTGAGGCCCATCGTCCCTGTCACACGCTGCCACGGCGAATTGCCTCGTCGTCTAAAAGTCCGCAGCCGTTCATTCAGGTACGCCGCCCAATCCTCCATGAGCCGCCGGTCGCGGCCTCGAACATCGAAGCGGCCTCGTCCTCGTCCACGTCCGCCTCTTGCATCAGGCAGTCGATGGTCTCGGCCGGATAGGCCGGTTCGTGCTCCAGCGCCGCGCACAGAGCCCGGCTGGCCATGGCCCCGGTCACGACGACGGCTGGGCTGTTCCACAGCGTCGGTGCCGGCACTCGATTCGTCTCGCCGTGACGGCGTGCAGGCGCGTAAGCCAGCTCTGCGGTTCTGTCGCGGGACGCAGTAGCTCCGCGAGAACGCGCCTGACCGGCCGGCCCGACGTTGCGTTCCAGCGGCCTGTCGGTCCGCTTCCGGCGCGTCGCGAACTCGACCACGGTGCGTTCGGTGAGGTAGATGTGGGCGCGTAGCCCGCTCTCGGCCATGCGCGCCTCGAGCTTGCCGAGTACGAGCTCGGCCGGTTCGTGTCGTCCTCCTGTCACCACGTCCGCCGACCGTTCCTCTTGGTCGGCGTCCAGCCCGACGGTGTCGTGACTGCTCATCGTGTCGGCCCGGTGTCCCGGTCCGGCCGCCGTCCGTACCGTGCGATCAGGTACAGGTCGGCTTCGGCCGGCATCGGCGCGGTGCCGTACGTCAGCTCGTGCAACCGTACGGCTGCCCGCCGTGTCTCTACGCCCGCCTCCTTCAGGAGGATGTCGAGGTCGGCCAAGTCCGGCGGACGACCCGCTTGCGCTTCATCGCGATCATCCGGTTGGTCGAGGCACCCGCGATTGTCAGGTGCGAGTTGCCGTAGACGCGCCCGCTCGCCCCGGTCCGCGGTGTCCGAGCGCAGTTGATCACGCTGTCCGTCGTCGTGTGCAGGAACAGGGCGCCAGCGATTTCCGCGGGGTCATGGCCGGGATCGAAGCGCGACGCACTCGTCTCGTATGAGCCCGCACGTGTGCTGGCAGATGCTGGGGTAGACGGGGTAGACGGCATGTCCTGCCAACCGCGATACTGCGGATTTCGCTGAAGTGGATCACCGATTCCGGGGATGTGGATCACGGATTTCGGTGAAGTGGAGCGCCCATCGGAGCGTAGCGACGTTCGTCGGTCAGTTGCCTCCCATCGGTGTCGTAGCGTCTGGTCGATATCCTACTCGTGCTGTCGTGTCAGTGAGCATCGAGGAGGTTGCCTGTGGTTCCTGTGGGCGCCGCGTGCGGCGTGTGTGGACGCCTCCGAGAATGCAACCCTTTTCTGAGTCTCCTCCTTTGTCCGCGACAACAAGCGGCTCCCCAAGCGCCGCGATTGCTCCGGTGGAACGCGGGCCAGCTACCCGGCTGGCCCGCAACGAGCTTCCCGCACGGTCGGCCGCGGCAGTCACCCGAAAGGGCCGGAGCGGAGCAAAGGACCCGCGAAGCGGGTTGACAGCCGCGGGTGACCGTGCGCGCGGTAGGCGCGCTCCGAGCACACCCGGCGTCTGCCTGTTTCGGGAAAAGAGCTCATTCCTTCAGATGGCGCGGTGCATGCGGTCAGGTGCTGTCGTGTGTCCGGCCTCATTACTTGCGGCATCTCATCCGCCGCGGGCCTGTATGGAGATACGCGGGTCGAGTCCAAATCGTCCAAGTGTGCTCGAAGGCACTGCCGCAAACGCTGGTTTTCCCGACCCCGTCTCGCTGACCGTTTGCCCTTACCATCGTCCGACCTGCTCGCATTCCCGACGGCGCCGCACCGCTCCTGTCTTCTCAGGCGGTCGGTAGCGGCGCGCGGTAGTATTCGTTCTTCGTCATCAGCGCCCAGGCGATGCGCGCCCTCCGGTTGGCCAGCGCCACCGCGACCAGCATGCGCGGCTTGCGCGTCAACATCCGGGCCAGCCACGGGTCCTTCGTGCCGCGGCGCGCCGCCCAGCCGACTGTTGCCATCGCGCCGACGACCAACAGCCGCCGGAGATCGCGCTGACCCATCTTCGATATCTTGCCGAGCTTCTGCTTCCCGCCGGTCGAGCTCTGGCGGGGAACCAAGCCCAGCCAGGCCGAGAAGTCCCGGCCGCGCCGGAAGCTCTCCAGCGGCGGCGCGAAGGCCTGGATCGCCATCGCGCACAGCGGCCCGATCCCGGGGACGCTCATCAGCCGCATCGTCTGTTCGTCTTCGCGCGCCCGCTCACGCATTTCCTGCTCGAGTTCCGCGATCTTCTCGTCGAGCTCGGCGATCTGAACGAACAGCAGCGCGCCCAGTTCCCGAACCGGGCCCGGCAGCCCCGAATCGGCATCTTCAATCGCCTCCGCCAGTCGCTCTACATGGGCCGGCCCTTGCGGCGCGACGACGCCGAACTCCGCAAAATGTCCCCGCAGCGCGTTGATCGTCTGCGTGCGCTGGCGAACCAGCAGATCGCGCGTGCGGAACAGCATGCCTTGGGCCTGCTGCTCCCGCGTCTTCACCGCCACGAAGCGCATCGTCGGACGCGAGGTCGCCTCGCAGATCGCCTCCGCGTCGGCCGCGTCGTTCTTCTGCCGTTTCACGAACGGCTTCACGTAGATCGGCGGGACCAGCTTCGCCTCGTGGCCGAGCTTCCCGATCTCTCGGCCCCAGTGGTGCGAACTCGCGCACGCCTCCATCGCGACGATGCACGGAGGATGCGACGCCACAAACTCCAGCAACCTGTCCCGGCTCAGCTTCTTGCGGAAGGCAACCGACCCGTCCGCCCGGGCGCCGTGAAGCTGAAAACTGCGCTTCGCCAAATCGATGCCGATGATGGTAGCGTGTTCCATTGGATGCCTCCTCCTCCAGTTGGTGCGTCACAACAGCTCCACCTTGGCACATTGCGATGCCGTCGAGAGGAGGCGTCCACCCCATCATCCAAGGTGCTGTGGGAAACGCGCTTTCGGCGACGGCGCAGTTGCCGCCGAGCGTATCGCGCGCGTTTTCCATGGCACCGCCAGGATCCACAGGCTGTTCGCGCCCGGCGGGAGCGTCGGGCGTCTCGCGGACGTGATCGTCATGTCGTCTCCTTCCGGCGGTTGGCGGGTGCGTCGTGCGTGCGTCGCATCGAGCGGCCCTTGAGCTCGATGCGGTGCGCGTCGTGGAGCAGGCGGTCGCAGATGGCGTCGGCCTGGTTGGGGTCGCCGATGACGGCGTGCCAGTCGGTCACGGGCAGTTGGCTGGCGATGAGGGTTGAGGCGCGTTCGGCGCGGTCCTCGATCACCTCGATGAGGTCTCGCCGCTCGGGGTCGCGCAGCGGCGCGAGCATCCAGTCGTCGATCGCGAGCAGGTCGAGCTTGGCCAGGCGGGCGAGCAGCCGGGTGTAGGAGCCGTCGCCGCGGCCGACGGCCAGCTCGTGCAGCAGGCGCGGCATGCGGACGTAGCGCGCGGCGAAGCTGCGGCGACACGCGCGTTCGACGAAGGCGCAGGCGAGGAAGCTCTTACCGATGCCGCACGGTCCCGTGACGATCACGTTGTGGCGCTCAGCGATCCACGCGCAAGCGCCGAGCGTGAGGATCTGCTGGCGATTGAGCCGGCGCGAGTGGGTGAAGTCGACGGCCTCGAGCGTCGCCGGGTAGCGCAGCTTGGCCGTGCGGAGGCGCCGGTCGAGCTTGCGCTGCTCGCGGGCCGTCCACTCGGTGTCGACGAGCAGGCCGAGCCGCTCCTCGAAGCTGAGCGCGGCGGCCTGGTCGGTGTCGAGCTGCTTTTGGAAGGCGTCGGCCATCGCGCCGAGCTTCAGGGTGTTGAGCTTGTCGATGGTCTGTTCGATCAGCATCGGTCCTCCTCTGAGGTCGTGGCCGCGGCGTAGTAGTTGGCGCCGCGGATGTTGGCGTGCATCGGTGTCGGGTTGGTCTCGGCCGGCGGCTCGAGGGGCAGCCGGTCCTGACCGGCGGCCAGGATGTTCTTGACGGTGTGGAAGCGGCACGAGCCGAGCGCCAGCGCGCGGGCGCTGGCGGCATCGAGCCGGGCGTTGCCGTGCTGGCGTCCCAGACGCATGATGCCCAGCACGGCCCGATAGCCCTGCTCGGGGTGCGGGTGGCTCTGCAGGATCCGGGTGACGAGCCGAGCGGTCGCCGGTCCGACCGTCTCGGCCCAGCGGATGAGTCGCGACGGCGTCCACTCGGCATGCGCGCGGTGGGCGCTGGGCATGTGCTCGGCCACGGTGGACGGCTGTCGGTCGTAGCGCCGGCGGTGCGACGCCACGCGTTTGCCGCGATGGAAGATCTCGACCGTGTTCGTCGTGTGGCGGACCTCGACCTGCTCGCGGACGAGTTGGTACGGCACGCTGTAGACGTGGCGGTCGACCTCGACGTGGTAGTCGATGTTCACGCGGCACAGCTTCCAGTGCGCCAGGACGTAGCGCGCGGCGGGCAGTGGTCGCAGCGCCGGGCGGTCGAGCTGCTCGTAGAGGGCGCGGCGGCTGACGCCCAGCTTCTTCATCGGTCGGTCGTTGAGCTCGTCGAGCAGGACGCGGATCGCCTGGTTCAACGGACCGAGCTCGAAGAAGGTCTGGTCTGTCAAGGGCGGACCAAAACTAGACCAGAGTGGCGGAGGAAAATCAGACCATCCGGCCGCCCGGTGGCGTGTTTGAAGGTGGCTGTGCGGGTGGGCTGAAGCGGAGTCCGGGCACGCCCTGAGGTTGCCCCGATCTCGTGGACAGGTTAAGGCTTTCGGTTCACGTCATGGTGTGTACATCAACTATTGATTCCTGTGGGCGGTGTGGATCCCGTGCGCAGCGCGGGATCCAACGGACTTGTGGGCGCCCGTAGGGCGTCCACAGGCCGGGCACCGTCCACAGCGCCGGCCTGATGGAGCCGTTCGAACTCCAGTGGCGACCGGTAGCCGAGCGCGGAGTGACGCCGCCGCGTGTTGTACCACCCCTCGATGAACTCGAACAACGCCGCCCGTGCTTCGGCGTGCGTTGACAGCGTCGTTCGGTCGAGCAGCTCGCACTCCAGGGTCGCGAAGAAGCTCTCGGCCATCGCATTGTCGAAGCAATCGCCGACCGAACCCATCGATAGCGCGACGCCCCGTTCCCGGCAGCGAGCGCCGAAGGCCAGCGAGGTGTACTGGCAGCCTTGGTCGGAGTGATGGATGACCGCCTCGGGCCGCCGTTGCGCCACGGCCATCTCCAGCGCCTCGACCACCAGCGCGGTGCGAAGATGCCCCGCCATGGCCCAACCGACGACGCGCCGGCTGAACACGTCGAGGACGATGGCCAGGTACAGGAAGCCGGCCAGGGTCGGGACGTAGGTGATGTCGGCGACCCAGAGCCGGTTCGGCGCGTCCGCCTCGAAGCGCCGCTCGACCCGATCCGGGGCCGGGCGGGCCTGGGCATTCCGGCGTGTCGTGCGAGGGCCGCGGCGCCGGCTCACCCCGGCGACGCCGACGGACCGCATGACCCGGGCGACCCGCTTGCGGCTCACCGCGACACCGCCCTCGGTCAGTTCGGCGTGAATCCGAGGAGCACCATACGTCCCTCGACTCCGGCCGTGAATCGCCTGGACGCGAGCCCGGAGCTCGGCATCGGCCCGTGCCCGAGCCGACGGAGGACGACGACGCCACGCGTAGTACCCGCTCGGGGAGACACCGAGCACCCGGGCCATCGTGGCGACACGGAAACGAGCCTGATTCGCGCTCATGACCCGGTAGGTCTCCCGGGTCGGGCCTCCCGCGCGAACCAGGCCGTTGCCTTTGCCAATATCTCTCGCTCTTCGCGCAGGCGCCGGTTCTCCCGGCGCAGCCGGCGAAGCTCTTCACGCTCCTCCGTGCGCAGCCCGTCGCTGCGCTCGCCCGCATCGCGGCCCACCTGCGCGACCCAGGTTCGGATCGCCTGGGACGACGGCTCGAACTCGCGAGCCAGATCCTCCGGCGCACGTCCGGACCGAACCAGGTCGACCATCTGTTGCCGGAACTCCGCCGCGTACGGTGGTCTCGTCTTCGGCATCGCGGATACTCCTTCTCCCCCCCAAGAGGATAGGTGTCCACGAAACCGGGGCAACTTCACCCCCGGGGCGGGCCCGGACGCAGTGGAGGCCCGGCTGCACAGCCAGCGGCGTTGCAGGGGGAGGGGTCAGGACGCCGGGGCGGCAGCGTCTTTGCGAGCGTGCTTGCTGTGTGCGAGGCGATAGCTGTCGCCGTTCAGCTCGAGGATGTGGACGTGATGGGTCAGCCGGTCGAGCAGCGCGCCGGTGAGCCGTTCAGAGCCAAAGATCTCGGTCCATTCGTTGAAGGGCAGATTCGAGGTCACCAGCGTCGACGCTTGCTCGTAGCGCTGGGAGAAGATCTCGAACAGCAGCTCGGCGCCGGTCTTCGACAACGGCACGTAGCCGAGCTCGTCCACGATCAACAAATCCTGCTTGGCCAACTGTTTCTGGAAGCGGAGCAGGCGCTTGTCATCCCGAGCTTCGAGCAGCTCGTTCACCAGCGCGGCGGCGGTGGTGAAGCGCACCCGATAGCTTTTCTGACAGGCGGCCAACCCCAAGGCCAGCGCCAGATGCGTCTTGCCTGTGCCGGAGTTGCCCAACGCCAAGACGTTCTCTCGCCGGTCGAGATACTCCGCGCGGGTCAGCTCGAGCACGAGCCGTTTGTTCAACGACGGGATCGCGCGGAACGCGAAGGTCTCGAGACTCTTCACGACCGGGAACTTGGCGGCCTTGATGCGGCGTTCGATGGCGCGCTGCTCGCGGTCGAGCAGCTCCAGCTCGCAGAGGCGGAACAGGTAGCGTGGACAGTCCAGCCCTTCCTGCGCGCAGTGCCGCGCCACCTTGTCGTACTCGCGCAGGAAGGTCGGCAAGCGGAGGGCCTTGAGATGGGCGTCGAGCAGCAGGGTCGACTTGGCCATCACTCGGCCCCTGCCCCCAGCAGCATCAAGTAGTCGGCCGCCATGGTCGTCGTCACCCGCGGGGCCGGGAGATGCGGATACTGCGCCAGGTCGAGGCGGGGCGGCCGGTGGTCGAGGCGGCACAGAACGAGATGCTTGACGGCGTCGAACCCGATCGCGCCCAGTCGCAGGGCGTCCTGGATAGCGCCGCGGACGTGGGCCAGCCGAAAGTCCTCGAGGAGCCGCAAGACCTGCACATACTCGCGGGTCCCGGCTTTGCCCAGCCGGGTCTCCAAGAGCCGCCGCAGCCGGAGAAACTCGTCTGGCAGCGCCCACCCGGTCAGCGGCGCCGCTTGATCGAGCGCGCCCGTCTTGCGCTCCAGCAAGGCCAAGTAGTGCAGCGGATCGAAGATCAGCTCCTCACGCCCGTAGCTGCGACGATGACGGGCGATCTCCTCACTCCCGCAGACGATCACGACGACGTCCACGTAGCCCTTCACCACCACGTCGCGGTGGCCGTAGGCGGTTGGCACCGAGTAGTCGTTGCGGCGGTAGCGCACCAGCGACAACGACGTGACCCGCGTCGGGCGCGTGTCGCAGGCTTCATACGGGACCGGCGGCAACGGCAACAACGCGGCGCGGTCGCGCGCGAAGCGCTCCCCGATCGTCTCGGTGTGCCGCCGTAACCGTTGCCCGCGCCGCGCGCGGCACTGGCGCGCCAAGTCAGCGTTCAACGCGTCCCAACTCGCGACGCGCGGGACCGGCACGAAGAAGTTTCGGCGGGCGTAGCCGACCAGCCCTTCCACCTTGCCTTTGTCGTTGCCCTTCCCCGGCCGTCCGAAGCGATCGTCGAACAAGTAGTGCGAGTGGAGCTCGCTGAAGCTCTGCGTTCGCTGCCGCGTGCCGTCCCCGAGAATCTTCGCCACCGCCAGCGTGGTGTTGTCGTAGACGATGCCACGCGGCACGCCGCCGAAGTAGCGGAACGCGGCGTTGTGTCCTTCGCAAAACGCCTCCGTCGTCTCGGCCGGAAACGCCTGCACGAACGCGTCGTCGCTGTGCGGCAGATCCACGACCAAGTAGTGCGCCTTGCATTCGACGCCGTCGATGACCACCAGGGCTTCGCCGAAGTCGGCCTGGGCGTCGCCCGGCGGATGCGCGAGCGGCACGAACATCTCTTGCCCGCCCAGCTTCTGCCTGCGCACGTAGTCTTTGACAATCGTGTGGCCGCCCGTGAAGGCGTGCTCGACGCATAAGCGCTCCCAGATGCGCTTGGCCGTGTGCCGTTGTTTCTTCGGGCGCTGCTGATCGTCGGTGAGAATTTGATCGATGACCCCGGTGAAGGCGTCCAGTTTCGGACACCGGATCGGTTTCGCCCGACGATACCCGGGCGGCAGGCGGTAGCGCAGCATCTTGCGCACCGTCTCCCGGGCCAGCCCGAAGCGCCGGGCCGCCGCCCGCTCGCTCAATCCCTCCACATAGACGCTGCGCCGCACCGCCGCATAGAACTCCACTCGATACATCCCTCCTGTATTCCACAGAACACCGTCGGCATGCTCGGTGGACCACTCGAGCGGTCTGGTTTTCCGCCGCCCGCAGGCAGCTTCACACCGCCGCGCTGTGGTCTATTTTTGCTCCGCCGTTCTCAGACCGCACCGAATCCTTCAACGTCGCCGCCCCACTGGTCCGATCAAGCGGGAATGCCATCTTCTCCCTGCACAAGCATCAGCAGCCGCTTGAACTCCTCGTTGTCAGCGTCGCCCTTCCAGAAGTTGACGAACCGGCAGACGATCTGGAGATTGCCGTGCTCGTAGTGGCCGTTGCTGTCGATCCGATCAACCGAGGGCCATAGGTTCGTGTCCGCGTCTGGTCCAGCGAAGTGGAACCGTATCCCGGTGAGGGCGCAGCGGTTGGTCTGAAGGTCCAGCAAGGACCCGAGTAGCTTTTCCAATTCCGCTGGGGTCATCCGAAGTTCCTTGTTCTTCACGGTCCGCTCGCTGAGCTGCCCGTTGGCGTTGCGGACGGTGTTCTCGACGGAATGCCGCATCTCGATGATACACGTCTCACGGCCGCCGAGAACCCGTCCCGGGTCCTTCCCGTCCTTCTCGATGCTTTCGTCTCTCAGTTGCCGTTCGAGCACCCAGCAGAAAGAATGGGCGTCGATCAGCCGGACCTTCGTGAGGCCTCCCGTCTCCGCCAGCACCTTTCGCACCTCGCCGAGCGCGGTGTTGAATCGTTGGTAGTTCTCCCAGGAGCAGTTGCGCACCGTGACTAGGTCGATCCCGAGATCACGGAAGGCGCGGTCGAAAGTGGTCGGTTGGATCGGCATGAACCGGTCCATGTCCTTCAGGAAATACAGGTAGGCGAGCAGCGGGTACTTGGCGCCGGTCAACTCGCTCAGATGGTCAAAAGTGGCGCCCTCGTCCGAGTCACCCCGATAGAGACGGAACAGATGCCGCTCCAATTCTCGGCACAATTTCGCGTTCGAGACGGCTTCCAGCAGCACGTAGTGGTCGCGGTTGGCGTGACCGAAACGGTTCTGCCACAACAACAGATTGTTCGTCAGGCCGCCGTCCTGTATCTCGATCGCGTCAATCGTGCGTTGCAGGATTACGCCGGACCCGATTTCCGCTTCCGTCCAGGTTTCCGGGATGAGGATGCCACGGGCACGGTCACGCAGGTGGGGCTTGTAGCCCTCCCATGCTGCCACCACTCCCTCGTGGAAGTTAGTGAAGGCGTGACCCTTGTTGTGTCTCGGAACCCGATTCTTGAACGTCTGGAACTGTTCGTTGAATCGGTCCGGATCGAGTTTGGTCACGCCCGTCCTCCATCTGATTGCAGGCTACGCCCCCCTGGGGAGCTCTGTGGGGGGCACCAACCTTCATGGCAGCATTCAGTGTAGACCATGACGCCACCTCCTGCCATGCAGCCCGATCCGCGCGCACGGCGACTACGGAGCCGTTCCGAACGTCGGCGCGGCTACTGAAGCGGAAGCCGGGATGCTGCTGGTTCGAACTGTTGTACAAGGAGCTGCCGTGCACCATGCGGTGGCCGCAGTCGCCCTGCCGGCAGTCCTCCCCGGAACGCCGCACCCGGCCGCGGAGACGCCTCGGTGTCAGCTGGTACTCCGATGCCCGGCGCAGACGACGCGACGCCGCCCTGCGGCGTTTATCTGGTCGGCGGCACTCTCGGAATTGCGATGAGGGAATTCCTCTGTTCCGCGCGCTTCTCCTCGAAGTAGCGGTCAAACGACCTTGCGTCGCTGGTACTGCCTAGCTCCGCGCCCTGCCTCATCCAGCGCACCAACATCCGAAACGGGTCGGGCGGTCCGGATCCGCCTGCGTGCGTCGCCGTCTCCACGGACCACGAGTCCTGCCACGCCTCCGGGCCGTCCTTGTACACCGTCACCCCGTAAGTTCCGTGGGCGGACTTGCGCACCTCCTTCCGCTCTCCCTTGGCCACTTTTCCCCACCTTACGGCATGCCCGTCCAGCGTCACGAGCAGGTTCGGCACCACGCTCGCAACCAGGCCCGCCGAGAGCTCGCTGAACTTCCCCACCAGCGTTTCGCGACTCAGCCGCGACTCGCCCGCCAGCACGAACCCAAATATCTGTGCCCGCTCTTTCCGTTCCGGCCCGTCGTCCAGTCGGACGACCGAGTCGCGGTGCAGAGACAGGTAGTTCCGTTTCAACGGGATCGGTTCTCCGGTCGTGGGATGCGGCATCAGGTCAGTCACGTCGTACCGCCGAAGTTCCTTCGCCGACGCGACCTTCCGGAACGCGCCCTCGAGCGAATCCCCATCCAGCCGACTCTTGATCTCACCCACGGCGATCACGCCTTCGCACGGGTAGTAGGTCGTCTGCGCCGTGCGATTCACCGAGAACACCGGGCAGATGTCCCGCTCGTATACAACAACGTCCTGCTGGCGGCTCGTCCCGCCGTAGCTGTCTATGACGAAGTCTTCCCCGACTCCCAGACCCCGTGGCAGGACCTGCTCCAGTTGGTCCCTGACGGGTTGCTCCGCCGCCGATCCCACGGTCGACGGAGTAGTGCCGGCCTTTGCGTCCTTGAATTCGTCGACGAGCCGCTCGCCGATGCGCCGGATGAATGCGTCCGGATCGAAGGTCCTGCTCATGCTCTAACCCTTTTGCCCCCCTACGCCTCTCTGCCCTGCCGACTTTTGCGCCAATCGCGCGCGAACAGTTATCTCAAATGTGGCCGAACACTCGCGGGCCGTCGAGTACGACCGCGAACCGCTGGCGAACTCCGCAATGGACCTCGTCTCGACGCGCTCTCCGTGTCGCGCGATTGAGTCGACGAAAGCCGCCGGTCTCCAAACTCGGGGCCGGGCCTCATGGCGATGCCCCTCTAGCAGCGTCGACCCGTGGCGCGAGCGCACCATAGAGGCGCTGCATGGCGTTCACGGCCCGTTCAATCGCGGCAGGCCACGCGAACTCGTCTACCCATCCCCCTTGAACCGAAGAACTAATGCGGCAGGCGCGCTTGTCGTCCAGGCGCTGCCAGGCGAGCGGTCCGCCGAACTCCGCCTCGACCGCGGGACGCTGTGCGTGGAGGATGTCGAAGAGGGCGTTGTTGTCCGCCGCGACCGGATCGTCGATGTACAACTCCGCGCGCGTTTCGTCCTGGAGCACAGAGTAGTTCCACCACTGGCCGTGTCGCCGCGTCCCCAGCCAGCTGTACCGGTTGGCGGAGATTCGGGCGTGGAGGTCCGACTGCCCATTGGCGTGCGCGAGCAGGGCCGTCCAGAACGCCTGCCTCGCCTCGTGTCGGTCCGGGCGGTCGACGACCTCGTGGGCTTCGTCGTCCGGGTCTGCGATGGGATCGGGGACGGGCGGCTTCTCTCCGTCGAGGTCTAGCCGAGATGGGTTCCAGACCCACTCGGCAAGGCGTATGTACAGCTCCTGCCGCTCAGCCTGTGCCTCCGGTCCGAACGCATCGTAATGCCGGAAAGGGAGGCCCGTCCGCTCCAACAGGCTCCGGAAGCTCGGGTTACTCTGGTATGCGAGGGGATGCAGGCTTCGGGCCAGCAGGTTCTCGCTATGCGACACGTAGGCGTCCCGCTTGGCCTCGTACGGGGCATCGCCCAGGCTCTGGTTGACGCCGCGCTGGAGCAGCACCAAACCACCCAGGCGATTGCGCTCGGTCTCGAAGTCGCTCGGCTGCGAGTACCACTCCTTGAAACGGTCGTATTGATCAGCCCAGATGTGCTCGATCTCGAACGGCCGGGCGCGCCCCTGAGAGATGAGATCCTCGAAGTTGGAAGGCAGGCCGCACTGCGTGTCGAGCCAGTTCGTCAAGCGTGCCAGGATGTGGCGAACCTGCCGGTAGTTTTGGTTGTGTAGGCGGAACCGAGGCTCGCGCGCGAAGCTCTCCGGCTGCTCGTCGAGCTGCGCTCGCAGATACCCCGCGAGACTCGCGACGCTACGCCCTCGCAGCTCCTTCGTCAGGATGAAAAGCGTGTACTTGACCGACGAGTAGCTGATGGTGCGGAAGTTCCAGACGCGGCGAGCAAGCCAGATGTCCAGAAAGTCAGCAACCAGAGCGACCTTCCGGTGGAGTTCTTCCGGACCATCATCGGGGCTGAGCGGAGCCAGCAGCGCCTGGGTCTGTAGCGTAAAGCCACGGTCCTCGTTGTAGCGGACCGCCTCCCAGCCCGCCGTCAGCATGCGCGCGGCGCCCCCGATGACCAGCGCCTTTCGCGCGTAGAAGTCCAGGTCTCGCGACACGAACCGGACGAACGAGTTGGAGTCCGCGAGCCCGAGGTCCTCCTTGTGGTCCCGCACCCAGCGATGAAACTCCGTGCCGATGCGCTCAAAGTCCTTGTTCTCGGCTCCCTTCTGGCCCCGACGGATCGTCTCGGCGTGGCGAGCGCGGAGCCAGTTTTTGAAGAAGTCCACGTCTTCGTCATCGCCCAACTCTTTCAGGGCCTGCATGTGCTGCTTCCAGGCAGTGTTGACCTTGCGCTGATCGTCTTCGTGGCGCACGTTGGCGAGCACATAGCCCTTCAGCATCTCTGGAAGGCTCAGGCTGAGGCCCCGGTCATTCATGGTCTCGAAGATCGTGTAGGCATCCTCGTCCGAATACGCCTCGATCTCGACGAGATGCACGTTCTCCAGCAGCCAGTCCACGAAAAACGGCAGGGCAACTCCAGTGGCCTCTTCTGGTAGGTGGTCGGCGATGTTGGCGTACCGCGCGGCGATATTCCGCACCGACTCGCTGGTGCCGTTGGGGTCTATCGTCTCGGCGTCCATCAGCCGCTGCATGACCTCGACGCGGTCGGGCACGTCCAGGTTGAAGCTCTTGCGGCCGAACTTCTCGGAGTAGACGAGGGTCTGGACCTCGACCCGCTCGTCTCGGTCTTCCTGGAGGTGGTGTAGGTGAATCAGAAGCAGGGTCAACGTAGTCAGCCGCTGTTGGCCGTCCACGACAAACCGCTGGCCCCGCTTGTGGCTGATGACTATGGAACCGAGAAAATAGTGGCCATATCCCTCGACCTCGTGGCGCGAGTGGCCGACCTCGTACGAGTCCAGGAACTTCCCTGTCAGGTCATCGATCAGCTCGCGGACCTGCCGCTCCTGCCAAGCGTACTCACGCTGGTAGAAGTCGATGGCGTACTTGGCCTTGTCGAGCAGTTCGCGGACGGTGCGTGCGCGACCGTCGATGGTCTTGGCCTGCGGATCTGCGGTCGTCATACCGGTGCCTCCTCCGAAACCGGCACGCGGACCCGGCCGGTGAGCAGATCGTCCACGAGGCCCTGCTTGAAAGTGCGGAACTTGTCGACATGGTGGGACTCACGTTCGATTCGGGCCTCTACCTCTTCCACAACGCGCTCTACGGGTCGTGACCGCGTTCGCGCAGCGCCTGCGCCACCGATGGAAGAGACCACGCTGTCGGTGCGCACGATCACCAGCGGCCACTGCTGTCCCACAGAGCTTCTAATTGAGGCGGCTTGAACCTTCTATGTCTGTTAGAATGGTTTTGCCGCAAATCATTCAAAACACAGGAGATCCAAGCCGTGGCCCATCGTAACACAGTCTTCGGGCAACTTCTGACGTTGCTTCCGCGACATGAATTCGACGCCGAGGCGCGCGGCCATCAGCGCGGGCAGCGTTTGCGCGTCATGAGCCGCTGGGCGCAGTTCGTCGCCCTCGGGCTGGGCCAGTTGGCCAGCCGGCAGAGCCTGCGCGACATCGTGAGCAATCTGCGCGCGCAACCCGCCAAGCTCTATCACCTGGGCGTTGGGACGGTCAGCCGCTCGTCGCTCGCGCGGGTCAACGCCGAGCAGCCCTACACGCTCTACGAAGCGTTGTTCGGCCGTCTGCTGAGTCGTTGCCAGCAACGGGCGCCGGGCCACGGTTTCCGCTTCAGGCACAAGCTGTATGCGGTCGATGCGTCGACCATCGACTTGTGTCTGGCGGTTTTCCCGTGGGCGTCGTTCCGCCGCACGAAGGCCGCGATCAAGCTGCACGTCGGGTTGGACCAAGCCGGCCACCTGCCGAGTTTCGTCAGCGTCACCGATGGCAAGACCGGCGACGTGACCGTGGCCCGCACGTGGACGTTCGAGGCCGGCAGCGTGGTCGTCGCCGACCGCGCCTATCTCGATTTCGCGTGGTTTCACCAGTTGCAGGCCCGTGGCGTCACCTTCGTGACACGCCTCAAGCGCGGCGTGCGGTACCGGGTCACCCACGAGCATGACGTCCGAGCCGGGACCGGTATTCTCAGCGACCAGACGATCGAACTGACCAGCGCCCGCAGCCGCAAGGTCTATCCCCACCGGCTGCGACGGGTCGTCTACCGCGACCAGCTGACAACAAATCGCTACGTGTTCGTGACCAACAACACCACGTGGGTCGCCAAGACGATCGCCGACCTGTACAAGTCCCGGTGGCAGATCGAGCTGTTCTTCAAGTGGATCAAACAGCATCTGAAAGTGAAACGTTTCGTGGGCCGGTCGAAGAACGCGGTCTTGACGCAACTGTGGGTGGCCACCTGCATGTACCTGCTGCTGGCCTACCTCAAGTTCGTCCTGCGGTTGTGCTGGAGCCTCAACCAGATGCTGCAGGTGCTTCAACTCAACGTCTTCGAACGCCGGCCTCTCGAAGACCTCTTCACGACCCATTCGCCACCAGACCGCGCCCGTCCGCAACTCGCGCTCGCTTGGGCCTGAGACTGTGGGACACTAGTGACCAGCGGCCGATCGAGTTCGAACGCAATGACCTCGGCGGTCAGCGTCTTGCCGCAGCCCGGCGGACCACACAGGAGCACCCGGTCGCTGGGCCGAAGTCCGTGCGCCTTCAGAACCTCCTCCCGGTTGTGCTCGCGGAGAAGCCCCTCGATGAGCGAGCGGTTGCCGGGCGACAGCACGATGTCCTCGAGACCCCGGACAGGTTCGTGTACCGTAAGCAGCGGAAGGCCACGCTCGTGATCCTCGGGGATATCGCCGGTCAGCTTACGCACGGTCGGCGACGCTGGCGTGCGGGAACGTCCGTAGAGATATGGTCTCGAGATCGTTCGCGAGCAGATGGCGCTGCTTCTCCCGTTCTTCGGCGATCACCTCCTGTGCCGCGCCACGGAAAGCC
Source organism: Vicinamibacterales bacterium (assembly GCA_965217045.1). Lineage (GTDB taxonomy): Bacteria > Acidobacteriota > Vicinamibacteria > Vicinamibacterales > UBA8438 > JAAXGX01. The sequence goes on from OZ244229.1 coordinate 1,495,610, forward strand.
GCGACGTCGCCTTCCGCGCCAGACCGGATGAGCTGTCTCAACAGCTTGCCATCGGCCACGGTTCGTTCACCACGCGACGTCGCACGGACACCCTGTATATGTGCGGTCCGTCGACCTCACCCCATCCGGCCCGGTCGTGAGACGGTCTTCCCACAGGCTACCCGATTCGATGGTCGCACCGAGAGAATCTCCGCCGGCGTGCCGACGATGGCGTCAGTCATCGGACGTCCCCCACAGTGGACGCGGCTCCGCCGCCCGTGAGGCGCCGGTTCTGCCCGCGGAGGTCCAAGCCGACGGCCGTTCCGTCTTCCGCCGCGCGGCTGTCGCCGCCTTGCCGAAGCGGGCCTCCTCGGCGGCGCGCCCCGCGTTGAGCTCCAGCAGCCGCGCGAGCACCTCGTCGCGGACCTCATCCGGCCAGCGATAGCGGTACGGCTTCTTCCTGGCGCCCCACTCTTCCTCGTCGATCTCGTAGTCGAGCAGGAACTCGCAATCGGTCGGGATGTCGCGCCAGCCGTATGCGTCCAGCACCGCCCGGTCCATGGCTGCGTGCAGGCTCCGGAGGGTGACGATCTCGGGAGCGTTCTCGTGCGGGTCGTGGAAACGGTTGTAGGTCCGTGTGAGGCCTTCGCCGCGCCGGACCATCAGATCGGCGCGCAAGTCATGGTAGTACTCACCGGCCGCCTCCAGGTCGGAGCATGCCTCCCAGCCTCGGAACAATGGAAACGTCTCGAAGCAGTCGGATGGCGAGTAGTTGATGTCATCCTTCATTGTGGAACTGAAGAATCGGGCCCAGAGTCCATGGACGTTCGACTGTAGAATACAAAATGCTGAGTAATGCTTGAGAGGAAAGACAGCCACATTTTTTGAGAAGACCATGTCCGTCGGAAGGAAGACAAAATGGCTGGTCCTGCTAACGATAGGACATACCAGTACCCGGTCCAGGCCTGCAACGGCGCCAAAGAGCGCCGGTGTATAGCGCCCCCACAGCCACCACTTCTCTTTCCGTCGACGAGCGTCGCCGTTGTCCCCGAGCTTCAGCCTCTCCCGCCTTACCCTTTCCTCGACGATCGCCAGCAGATCCGACCAGTCCGCCGCCACGGGCTCGGGGTAGCCCAACGGCACGATCCCTCTTCGCAGCCACTCGCGGCGCCGATCGTCGTCCGCCCCAGCCCACGCCTCGCCCAAGTCCTCCCGCCGCAACGGATAGTCGCGGAAGTTGATCACGTACCGATGGTGGGCATGCGTGGGACTCGTGTTCACCTCCTCGCCGCCGATGTACGGGAAGATCGCCTCCTGGTTGCGCGGATCTGCGGCAATGAGACGCCGGCGCTCGGCCAGCGGCGAGGCAACTCCCCTCGTGTCGGTGTCGTCAAACGTGAAGCCCATGCCGAGCACGTAGCTGCCGACGAAGCTCTTCCCGGCGTTCGCCTCGAGGCGTGCCGGATCCTCGTGGCCGCCCCGATGGAACAGAAACGCGGTGATGCGATCCGTCGATGCGTTATCGAGGCGCCGTGCGCCGTTGAATGGTCCCCTGTGCACATGCACGACGCTCACCACCACGGCAGCCTGGCCGGGCCACCTGAGTCGCCGCCGGGCGTGGTAGATCTCGCCGCCGTGCGTGCAGATCCAGCGCAGGCCGGTGGAGCGCGTGTCTCCCTGGGCAATGGTGTTCGTCGCGATCAGGCCGAACGTACCGCCGTCGCGAACGAGCGTGAACGCACGCCGGAAGAAGTGCGTCACGAGGTCGGCGTTGCCGTGGCTCTCCTCGTGCACTGCCTTGAGCCAGTCCGGGTAGCCGGCGACGTTGGCCGCCGCCACGGTGTTCTTCCCCGCGAACGGCGGATTCCCCACCAGTGCGTCGAAGCCGGGAGAGACTGACGTTTCCCGTTCGAAGACTTCCGGAAACTCGATCTCCCAATGCAGGGGCGCGAGCGGCGGGTCGGCGCAACGCCGGGCGTCGATTTCGCCCCGGCAGCGCTCGGCCTCGCCGTCCGCAACCCTGGCCGCATAGCCACTGCGCCGCAACTCCCGGTCCTTCTCTTTCCGCCCCTCGAAGAACGCCGTTACCACCAGGTCGCCGAACAACCGCACGGCTTCGATCTCATCGAGAGCCTGTCGCCAGAGGTCGCGGACGTCGCGGTCCGGGACCGACTCGTCCGCTTCGCGAATCCGCCGCCGCAGGGTCGAAATGCGCTCCACGTGCTCTCGCACCCGCATCACCTCGAAGCCGGTCTGAAAGAGCGCAGCGTCACCCTTCCAGTGGAACGACTCGATCTGCCGGCGCGACAACCCGACGAGGGAATCGCCGTGGCGGAGCGCGTGATCGATGAACGTGAGGGGGTGGTCCCGCGCCAGCGTCGCGAGCCAGAGCGACATCTTCGCGAGATCGACGGCCACCGGGTTGCGATCGACCCCGTAGAGGCACTTCTGCGCCACCAGCCGGCGCGCGACAATCACCTCGTCCTCGTCGGGCAAGAGCGCCGGTGCCGCGTCGTGCGCGCGCCACGCCTCGGTCAGCGCCTCGGCGAGTTGCCGGCACGCCTCCACCAGGAACGCCCCCGAGCCCATCGCCGGGTCGCACACCTTCAGGTCCAGGATCGCCTCGGGACGAGGCGGCCGGCCTCCGCCACCCCGCAGACGCGCCAGGATCGGCTCGAGTGCGGTCCGGACAATCGGCTCGGTCAGCTCGCGCGGCGTGTAGTGCGAGCCGGAGCGGCGTCGCTCCTCGCTCGGCTGGAGCACCATCGCCCCGGGTGGGACCAGGTCGGGCGTCGCTTGCGGATCGAGGACCGGATCGAGCGCCGCGTGCAACCGCTCCACCGTGTCCGCCGCCTGCACCGAACGCCTCAGACGCTCGGCCAGCTTCCGGTCGGTACGTTCCTGGAGCCACTTCGTCCGCGACCCGGACGGCTCCGCCAGCAGCTCTTCCAGGTTGACGGTGGCCGGTGCACCGTGACGTTTGGCCGCCCGGACGGCGGCCGACCTGCCATGGGCCGTCTCCAGCCGGAACCCCATCATGGTCTCGTAGACGGAGCCGATCTGCTCCACGTCGAGGGCGCGGTAGGAGATCCTCTCGCCGTCGAGCACCAGCAGCTTGTTGAGCGCCCGGTAGACCGTGCCGTCGGGCACCAGCGGCGGATCGATGCGCTCGTGGATCTGCCGGGCGCCGCCGGTGGGACGACCCTCGAGGAACGGGAACCGGTCGGGATTGAAGAGGTCGCCGTGGCGCGGCGGCAGATGCAACCCGTCCGCCTCGGCGCCGTCGTGGAACAGCCGGAACAGCACCAGGAGTTGCGCCCAGGCGCCGTAGCGCTGATTCATCGTGTCGGGATGGAGCGCGGCGTCCTCGCGCAGCCGCTCGTAAAGCCCGGCCAGCGAGTAGTGGCGCGCGAAGGTCTCCCCGCCCGGCAGCAGGTCGCGCTCCTCGGCATAGAGCAGGAAAACGAGCCGCAGAATTACCGTGAGTAACGCGTGATAGACGTCGTCGGGACGCTCGGCCAACGGATCGCGCAGCAGGTCGCCCCGCCACGCGTCGTCGGCGGCCTGGAACCCGCGCAGCAGCTCGTAGAGCGCGTGCAGCACCTGCTCGGACAGCCGCTCGCTCACCTCGTTCTGGAAGCGCCTGCTGTCGGCGAGTAGTGCCGCGAAGCGCTCGCCACGTGGCAAGCTGAGGAGGCGTCTCTGGTTCAGAAGCAATCGCAGCGCGGCCACGATCGGCCGGCCCGCGGTGGTGACCATGTCGGCCACGTGCAGGTCGAGCCAGCCCGAACTCTCACCGCGCGGCGCGGAGACGATTCGGAGCGAGCGACCGTTGCACAGCAGGCCCGCCGGCACGCTGGTCTGCCGCAGCAGCCGCTCCATCCGGCCGTGGGCCGACACCTCCAGGCGTCCGGCGGCGCCGGCAACGCGGTCGAAATCCTCGCCGGGCTCGATCACCTTGACCAGGAGTTGCCACGCGGACGCATCCTCCCGCGGATCGCGCTCGCGCACCGCGAAGTCGGGACGCAGTACGTCCCCGCCCTCCTGCAGCGGCGTCTCCAGCTCCGGCGGGATCGGGCTGTCGTCGGTTCCCGCGTAACCTTTGGGCGAGAAGTTCCAGCCGAGCACCGACGAGACGAACGTCCGGAAGTCCCGCAGCCACGGTTCCGGCTCGCGGTCCGGATGGAATCGACGTTCGGCGACACAGGCGCGCAGCAGCCGCTGCCCTTCCGGGTCGCGCGGGAGAATCGCGCCGGCGCGAACCAGGGCCGGCGCCGACACAACGAGGCCGGTCGGCCGGACGAAGCCGATCCACTCCAGGTGGGCGTCTATGTGCGGGTCGCGTTTCGGCATCGACTAGAACATGCCGCCGATACGGTGCGTCATCGGGCTCTCAATTCGTCTCTGGCCAGAGGTAAACGAGACCGACCGGCTCGACACGCTGCGCCTGCACCTCATAGAACGCCCGTATCCGGCGCGGCTCCCGCTTCAGGTCGCGGTCGAACTGGTCGAGGCGCATGCGCCAGTAGCGCATGTTCGACTGGAGCTGGCGTCGCTCTTCCTCGTCGAACTCCAACGCGATCTGCTTGTACTGGCCCTCGTGGCGATCGAGCTCCTCGACGATACGCTCGCGCTGCCGGCGGAGTGTCTCGTTCAGATCGCGCGCCTCCCGCTCTCCCCGCTCGCGCAGCCTGCGCGTTGCCAGCGCGGCCAGCTCCTCGGCCCGCGGCTCTAGCTGCGGCAGCAGCTCTGCGATGTCGCGCGGCGCCGCGGCCAGCAGCCGGACGCGGATGACGTCGTGCGGCGTCCAGTCCAGGAGACCGGTCAGCGACTGCTCCAGCAGGTCGAGCGTCCGCGTCTCGGCTTCGCGCGCGTACGCCCTGAGCGGACCGCTCCGCCGCCCCGGTTCGATCCACCGGGCCGCCAGCGGGACGATCTCCTCGTGGAGCCGCTCCGCGCGGCGCCCATAGAGGCAGAGTCGCCCCAGGAGGATGACCCGAGGAATCGAGTCCTTCGCCTGCGCGAGGCAGGCGCGGGACAGGTCGTGGTAGACGAAACCCTGGGCGCGGAACCGCGCGAGGAGGCGCTGGGCGACCCGCTGCTCCAGGTGCAGGTGCACGGTGTCGTCGCTGAGCACGCCGGCGTCCTCGAAGACCACCGGCCGGATCGGCGCCTCCCGTCGCCAGTCGGCCAGCTTCTGGTCGCTCTTGCGCGGCGGCCGAAGCGTGTCCAGCGTGGCCGCCCACGTCGGGTCGGCCCCGGTCCGCCGGTCGAGCGCCGGAAAGGCCCAGGTGGCTCTTCCCTGGCCGTCGCCGTTGCCATCGGCGCTTCGCGCCAGCGGCTCCGCCCCGAGCAGCTCCAACGCGCAGGACAGCGCTTGGCGGAACGGCGCCGCCTCGAAGCCGACCCAGTTCCGGGACCGTTCGAGCAAGCCCCGGCACCGCTCCACTTGCTCCGTCAGGTTCTCCCGCCGGTCGCGCACCGCCTCTAGTTCCTCCTCGGTGATCTGCCGCCGAGCGGCATCGAGGTCTGCGTCCTCGATCTCGCGCTTCAGCCGGTCCGCGTCCCGATGGCGGATGCCGCGCCGCATCCTTCGCTCGACGTCGTCGTCGATCACCTTCGACAGGCTGCCGAGCTCGCGCTTGATCGTCTCCGTCTTGCGAACGAGCACCTCCAGCACCCGGTCCTCGACGCGCTGCGGGAGCACGAAGTAGTGGCAGCGCACCTCCGGCGCCGGCTGCAGCTTGCGGTCGATGCGGCCGTTGCGCTGCTCGATGCGGCCCGGGTTCCACGGCAGATCGAAGTGGAACAGGTCGGCGCAGTGCGCCTGGAAGTTCAGACCCTCGCGCGCCGCGTCGGTGGCTAGCAGTATGCGGAGCGGATCGGTGGCCGGGTCGGCGTTGAACCGCCGCTGGATCTCCTTGCGGCGCGCGCCCTGGGTGAGTCCGTCAATCACCTCGATGCGCTCGTCCGCGCGGTCCGTACCCTCAATGACCTGCTCCAGGATGGCCTTCAGGTAGCGCTTCGTTCCCTCGCGATTCTCGGTGAAGATGAGGACGCGGCGGTCGTTCCAGCGCGGTGGCGGTCCGGCGGCCTGGGTGCCGAACGGCGGCAGGCCCGGGCACATGTGCTCGCGGATCCAGTCGATGAGCCGGCGCGTCTTCACGTCCGGCTGATGGCGAGCTTTGTCGGCGATCGCCTGCATCCGGTCGAGCAACTGCTGCTCCCGCTTCCACAACTCCGCCTGTAATGCACTGGGATCGGACGTCGAGCCCGACTCCGCGGCCACGGTGATCGCCTCGATCTGGGCTTCTTCCTCGGCCTCGATGAGATCGGCCTCCTGTTCGCCGCGCTCGTCGTCGGCCGCGGGCGGCGTGAGGAAGAGGTCGTGGACCTCGTCAGTGGACGCCCCGGCGGCTCCTGACTCGCTCGGCAGTCCCGGCCCAGAGGCCGGGACGGGCACCTCACCCGTCGCGGTCTCGGCCTGCCCCTGCTGCCAGTGGCGCTCGACGGTCCGCCGGTGGACCGCCAGGCTGCGCGCGAACGCCTCGACCGACGAGAGCAGTCGCTGCTGCAGGCCCACGACGAGCAGGCCCGCTGCCGCCTGGGCCTTGCTGGAGGTGTTGGCGTGGCGCTCCTCGCGGGCGGTGCGGTATTCGTCGAGCAGGCGCGACAGCTCCAGCTCGGGCGCGTCCGGCGGCAACCCGTCGATGATCACGCGTTCGACGCGCCGTTCCGGAAAGCCGCCCTGCGTCGCGCGGATGTCCTCCTTCAGACGCCGGACCATCACGTCCTCGAGCGCCTTGCGCCCGCGCACCTTCACGCCGCGGGTAAACCGGTAGGGATCGAGCAGCTCCAGCAGCGTCGAGAAGCTGTTCGAATGGCCGTTGTGCGGCGTAGCCGACAGAAACAACCGGTGCTCGAACCGTCCCGCCAAGTCGCGGACGGCCCGGGTGAACTTCGACTCGATGCCGTACCGCCCGCCGCTCGACGGCGCCGCGTGGTGCGCCTCGTCGAGGATGAGCAGGCTGCCGGGCCGCATCGCGCCGAGCCAGGCCCGCATCGGATCGGCGTAGCTCGGATCGATCAGCAGGTTGTGCGACACGAGGAACCGGCTGTGGGTCATCCACGGATTCACGCCGAAGCCACGCTCCCGGCGCATCCGACCCAGGTAGGCGCGGTCGAGAATCTCGAACACCAGGCCGAAGCGATCCTCCAGCTCTCCCTTCCACTGCTCCAGCACCGACGGCGGCGCCGCGACCACGATTGTCTTCGCCTTCCGACGCAGCAGCAGTTCGCGCGCGATGAGCCCCGCCTCGATCGTCTTGCCGAGTCCCGTGTCGTCTGCAATGAACAGGTTGACCCGCGGCAACCGCAGCGCCTTGCGGAGCGGCTCCATCTGGTAGGCGTCGATGCGGATGCCGGCACGGAAGGGCGCCTGGAAGAGCTTCGCATCGGTGGCGGTCACGCAGTGCCAGCGAAGCGTGTGGAGGAACGCCGCGAACTGGCGCGCGTCGTCGAAGCCCCGCGCCGCAAGGTTCGCCCAGCCCTCCTCCTTGAGGATGCGCCGATCGATCTCGTAGTCCCAGACGACGCGCAGCGCCTGCCCCTGCGCGTCGTCGTCGGCACAGGCCAGCGTCACGAGCGACGAAGCACCTGGGATCTCTGACGGCGTGACCTCCTCTACCAGCCAACGGCGGGAGCGGACCTGGACCAGTTCACCGACCTCTGGCGGTCGTTCCGGGAGCGTGCAATCGCTTCTCACAACTCGTCTCGTCCCGAAACCAGCACGTCCGCCCAAGGGATTGCGGCTTCACCACCGTGTACGGTCAGGCGAATCTGCTCCGACTGGCTCTTACCTCCCCGATCTATCTTGGCGTCGAAAGTCCTCTCGACATGCACCTCGGACCTCAAGCCGACGATCACGCACTCGTCAACGATCACCCGCGCTGCCTTCGCGAGTCGCCGCACCCGGTCGGTGTTCACGAGCGCCGGGATTGCATCCGCGGCGACGCTCTGTTCGAAGTAGCGCCACCTGCCGAACGTATGCCGGTTGTGCTCCAGCGCAGCGCCGATTTCTGGAAAGTCCGCTTCGAGCCTCTCGCGGCTGTCCGATGGTAACGCTTCGTACAGCCTCAGCAGGTCGTGCGTCTTCTCGGCCTGGTCCAGCCGCGTCATGAGGATCGCCTTCAACCCGACCTCGCACGCAAAGGCAGCAGCCATTCCCCCGACCACCGCCGTGCCCATCCGCATCATCAGTTCACGGTCGGACGGCTTTCGATAAGAAGCTGGGATTTCCGCAGCTACCCGCATCGACTTGTCGGCCTGCGACGCCTCGACGCCGACAATCCGCGGTTCCCCGAACTCGAAGTCGGAGAGTGCGATCGCGGCCATCCCTTCGGGTTGGTTCTCCACTCCGGCCAGAAACGCTCGTGCCTGCGCGTGCAGATACCCGGCCGTGCCAGGCGGAATCTCTCGTCTAGTGAGCCAAAAACCTTTCGGACGGACCGCCATGCTGGCGGCTATACGATGGTTCACCTGTTGCGTGTCTCTATCCATGTCCGGCAGGATCTTCAGCACGAAGCTCGCCCCCTCGCCGTACTTCGATCCGCGCCCTACCCGCCCGCGCGGCAAGTTGGCCTCCATCTCGTCTCGCATGCGGTCCGCCTCGCGATCCGCGTCCTCTCCATCGACCGAGCGGCCGCAGAGCAGGCACTCGATGCGATTCCACCGGCCGTCCCCGTCCTTCCCTCCCGTCACCGGGCCCCAGCAATCCACGCAACGCGCACTAATCTCCACCGCGCGTGCCTGCCCCGGTGTCGGATCATCCGACGCACGGTCGTCGAAGTGCCACCACTGGTCGAAATCTTCGTTCGCTGGCATTTCTCCTCCGCCGGCCGCTAGAAAGCCGAGGAAGAGCGCTCAAACGCAAACAATCCGTGAGCGGATTGCTCCGCAAGCGCGAAAAGCATCATTTCCACACGATGCATGCAGATTCGCCGATTCAGGTGTTCGCTCAGGATGTTCGCACTCTTTGCGATACATCGGCAGTATTCCGGATAGAAAGACGACTTGTCATGGCAGGCTATTCCAAACCGTCGTGAAAGCGTCTCACAAACCTTGCGTGCATTGCTGATATGCGCATTCTGACTGGGCGGCACGGGGAAGCCACGACGCTCGTCCCGGCCTCTGCCCCTCTTCCGGGCTATAATATAGTTCAGTGAAACTGCCACCCGCGCGTCATAGATTGCATACGTTGAGGGATCATGCAGAGCTAGCGCCTTCGACCACGACGCGATGCCAGCCACGCCCTGACTAATGAGTTCTTCCGGGCTATGGCAAGCATACTTGCGAATAGTCTCCTCAGAGTTTCTGCGGATACCGCCCCATACCTGGACATAATACTTCACCAAACACCGCTTTCTATTGCAGTCGGCACGCTTGAAGAGGCCATGCAGCAACCACTTTAGTTCAATGGCCTTGTCACATAGGTTGTCCGAGGTCAGCTTAGCGCCAGTATGCTTAAAAAGCTTCTGGTCGTCTATATTCCAGGAATACCAATCGTCACACTCGTCAATCCTCATCTAGAGTTCGTTGGGTTCCCACAGTTTCTTCCGGCGACCACCATGAAACAGCCCTGCATCGTGCTTCGTTAAGGCGAACGCGACGACTTCGTCCACCATATCGAAGTGCGACGTTGACGGTGCCTCGGTGCTCATCTTGTCACGCCGGCAACGGATGCAAGAGCGATCGCTCAATCAGCGTCGCAAAGTGACGGGTCATCTTCGCCGCCAGCGCGCGGTCACGCACGAGCAGGCCGATCTCGATGTTCCGGTCCAGTGCCGCCTCGGTCAGGTTGGCCGACGTCACGAAGACCGCCTCGTCGTCGACCACGACTGCCTTAGCATGCAGGACGCCAGCGCCCCCGTCCGGACCGAGCGAGCGCGGGTCGTAGAAGACTCGCGGCCGCGTCGAACCCGGCCACTCCTCGGTCCAGAAGCGATCGGCGAACCGGCGAACGAGGTGGTCCGCGGCGGTCGTGTCACCCCTCTTCCGCTGCACGTTCAGCAACAGGGTGACGGCGAGCTCCGGGGTCTCGTCCATCCGGCGCGCCAGCACCTCGAAGGCGCGCGGGCCGTCGAAAAAGGCGTACGTCGTCACCCACGCCGAGCGCGCCGCCGATCCGAGCAGTTCCTCGTACACGCGGCGCGTGTCGCGCGCGTGTAGGCCGGCGACTTCCGGCCCGGACCAGACGAAGTCTGGCGCCGTGCGCCGACTGGCGACATGATCGAAGCCGCGCAGCCACGCCGCGCAACCCCTGCCGGAGACCCCGAGACTATGCAGCTCAGCGAGCGCCTTGGCCACCGCCTCGCTCTCGGATGCGCCGCCGACCGCCGCGTCCACCGCGGCCCGACGATAAGGCGGTGCAACCATTCCGGCATCGAGGGCACGCTCCAGCCGCTTGCGCAGGTGCGCCGGCAACGCCAGCAGGACCTCGGTCATCCACCCGGTCCGAAGAACGCGGCGTCCGGCATGCCGAGCACGGGCACGACGAGCGCGCGGTCAAGGTGGTCGTTGCGCATCTCGCACGAAGTCTCGGCCACCAGCACGCAGCCGTGGCACGCGGCGCCATGCAGAAATCGATCACTCATGCTGTTGCCCGGCGCATGCTCGGCGCAGGTGGGGTCGTTCGAACAGAGTCCGCCCGCTTCCAGCGCCCGGGTGAGATGCTCGTCAAGGCGTCGCGCCTGTTGCACCAGCCCGCCGAGCGTCCCTTCCGCGTCCGGGCTACCGGTATAGATGAGCAGGCCGTAGCGGGCCTCCTCCGCGTAGATTCGCTCCCGGAGGGAACTGGCCGGATAGCCGCACTGCATGGCGAGCGACTGGATCAGCAGATGCGACAGCGTGTGCAACAGCACGTACGGTCCGCCGGGGAACGGACGGGCCGACTTGCGCTGCTGCGTCCACTGTTGGTGCCCCCTCACGAGGCCGTCCAACCGATCCCGGACCGCCGGCCGCTCCAGCCAGGCATCGACCGCCCCGGTGCGCAGCCGCAGGAACAACCCTTCTCCCCGGTTTTCGACCGCGGGAAACCAGCTCGGCTCCAGCGCGATGGCGGCACGCTCGACGTCCGTCTCGTACTCACCGTGGATGTCGGGCGTCACCGCCTCGAACCGGGTGAAGCCGGACAGCGCCATTACCTCCCGGAGCCGATGAAGCTGGATGACCGCCTCAACGCCCACGACCCGCTCCGATCGGCGCCACATGGCATCCGGCAGCCGGCGCGCGTGGAAATCCAGATTGACCGGCACGTCGTCGCCGAATCCCTCCGGCGCCGCCAGCAGCGCCTCGAGCTCGATCTCCTTTACGGAACGATCGCTTCCCGCGCTGGTCCCCTTCGCGTTGCCGATCGCCGTCAGGACCTCATCGTCGTCGAACGGCGCGAGCGCGGCGGCCACCTTCGCCTTGCCCTTGATGAAGGCGAGACCGGCGGCATCGTTGACGATCTGCAGATCGTCCCAGAGCTCCCGTACGGCGGTCTCCACCGCCGCGCCCCGCTCCGGGATGGACAGCACGCTCAGCACCTGCGGGAACCAGGCATTCGACGCCGTGCGCACCAGGAGCCGGCTCGGCAGGTTGCACTCCTCGTTCGTGTCGCGCCCGAGCCACGGCCGCGCTCCCCGACAGATACCGAGCGGGTTGATCTCGATCATGCTCGCGTCGGACAGGCGGCGTGTCGCGCCGCACTCGCAGCGAACGACGAGGTCCGTCAGATCGCCGGTCGTTCCCTGCTCGTCGAGCCACAGCGGGCGGGTCGGCGGGCACTCGTTGCCGGGACGATGCACGAACCGGCGCCAGTCGAGATCGTCGACGTGTCCGCGCGGACATCCGCGGACGAAACGCGTGGCTACCACGTCCCGGCCCTCGAAGCGGCGCTTCTGGTCGAGTGCCTTCCGATGCACAAGACGCCGGGACCGCGTGTGCGCGGCGCCCTCACCCACGTCCGCCGCCTGCACGACGAACCACTCCGGAAATCGCCACGCACCGATGCCGATCGGCGCGGCGCCGGGATCGGACGACGCCGGCGGAGGCGCCAGCAGTTGCGGCGTGGCGACGCCGGTGATCGCCTGCAGCTTCCGCGCGAGCCGCGGCTCGTCGATCTCCTCCAGCTTGTTCACCGGAGGCCATTCGTCGAGACCCGCGACGATCGCCGACTCCTGCGGCAGGTCGATGAGGGCGCCCGGCCCGTAGGTGGTGATGACTTGGCTGCGACGAACCTGTCCGTGCGCCTTTTGCCTCACGCACCCTCCGATTGCCGAGGCGCACGCAGATCGTGCAGGTATAGGTTGACCTCCGGCTCGACGTCCCTCAGCGAGCGGTTCGCGCGGAACTTGCGGTGATGCTCCGACTCGAACCGTTCCTCGAGCATCTCCCGCAGCAGCGGCTTCGGTTGCCGGAGCTCGTAGCGCTGGTACTGCATCTCCACGCCGTCCCCGTGGTAGTCGTCGAGCACCCGGCGCCACGAGTCGAGCAGATCCCCAACCCGGTCCTGCACGCTGCGAATCACTTCCTCGCGTTCGGCGTCCTCGGTGAACGCCTGCTGTCCCACCCGGTCGACGAACGCGCCGAGCAACCGCGATTCGAGAGCGGCGCGCACGTCGGCAATCCGCTCCACTCCACGCGGCGGCGTCAGCGCCGGATCGAGATGGCGCGCTAGGGCCACCAGGGCTCCGGCAAACCCGCGATCGAGCGCACGAGCCGAAAACGGCGTGACGCTGGCCGGCTCGACCGAGCGGTAGAAGGTCTCGTGATAGTGGCGGAACCGCTCGTAGTGCGATCGGTCCCGCGGCTTGTGCATGTTCAGCAGCGTGACGACCAGCCCCGGACGGTCGTCCGACCGCCCGACGCGGCTCGTCGCCTGGATGTACTCGGCGTGCATCTTCGGCTGCCCCAGCACCAGCATCAGTCCCAGGCGCGGGATGTCGAGACCGACCGAAATCATGTTCGTCGCGAGCGCACAGTCGACGCGGTTGTCTCGATCGTTGAACGGGCATTCCAGCCGTCGCCGCGCCGCCGCCACCTTGTCGGTCGACACACGCGAGGTGAGCTCGAGCACCTCCGAGAAGGTCGTGCGGTCGCGGAACAGCCGCTGCTTCTCACCGATGCGCCGCCGCGCACCGTAGCGCGTGATCGTCGTGCTGACTTCCTCTTCCAGGATCCGCCGCGCACCGCCCAGTTCTCGCAGGCTGTTGAAGTAGGCGAGCGTCGTCATGTAGGGATCGGCCGGGTTCCTCGGATTCCGGTCGCCGCCTCCCTCGTGCCAGGCGTGCGCCGCCGCACCCATCAGTGCCAGCAGGACGCGGCGCATCAGCACCTTCGGATTCCGACCCTGCGAAGCGATGCCGACGTAGAGCCGCGCCGGCGTCTCCGACGACGGCACGGTGCGGGCGAAGAACGTGTCGCGCCGATCCGGCCCGGGCGGCGGGAACACCTGGGTCGTCGGCCGTGCGAAGAGCGCCTGGACTTGATCTTGCGCCCGGCGCGCCGTGGCGGTCGAGGCGACGATCTTCGGCTTGATCGTCCGCCCGTCCACCTCGCGCACCGCCAGTGTCTCGATCGCCGTCTCGTAGAGACCGGCCATCGTTCCGAGCGGACCCGCGATCAGATGCAGCTCGTCCTGGATGATCAGGTCCGGTGGCGGGAGCCGCGCCTCCAGACGCCTCCCGTTTCCGGGTTCAGCGGCGCCGTAGAAGCCCCCTGTATCGAAACGGTCGGCCCCGCCGAGCAGAGCGCCGGCCTGCCCCACCCACGGCAGCGAGGCAAACTTGTCCACCGTCGCGATCAGGAACGCCGGCAGCCGCCGGTAGATCGGCTCGTCCACGCCGACGACCGGCAGCGGGCGGTCACCGCTAAACTCGCACTCGAAGTCCGAGCAGACGATGCGCAACTCATGCGGACCATCGGCGTCCGGCAGCAGCGTGAACGACTCGGGCTCGAAGCGCGTCTGGCACCAGGGACAGTTCTCGAGCGGGATCGGAGACGGGTTCCGGTCCGGATCGCGCTTGAACGCCGTGACCTTCGCGCGCGCGGAATCCGGCCGGCCGTCCCCCTTGCGTCCCAGGATGTTCGGTGTCGCCGCCTTGCCCACCCAGAGACCGATCTCGAACGGCCAGGTACCGTAGCGCCCGCCCGCTGTCGTCCGCTCGATCTCCATTGCACAGATCAGGCCAGCCGCCCGCGCGAGCTGATCCAGCGTCAGCAGGCGCAAGGTGTAGCGCATGATGACGCTGACGCCGGCCCCGGCCAGCCCGTCGTCGCCAGGATGCCGCAGGCGCCGGAGCACCATCGCGACCGCGGCCAGCCCCAGGTACGCCTCGGTCTTCCCGCCGCCGGTCGGGAAGAACAGCAGGTCCACCGTCTCGCGGTGCACGTCGTGCGGATCGGCGAGGCCGGGCAGGTTCAGCAGAAGGAACGCGAGCTGGAACGGACGCCAGCGCGGCCCCCCCGCCCCGACCTTCTCGCCCAGGCGCTGGCGCAGGGCGCGCGCCACCGCCCGGTTCGCCACCCGGAAGGCGTCCAGCAGGTCCCCGTCCTCACCGAGCAGCGCCACCCCACGCGCCATGCGTTCGGCGGCAATCCCCGCGTAGTGAAGCAACTGCTCGGCCGTATCCCGCCGGTCGCCCTGCCCTGGACCGGCAGCGACCTCCTGCCGGCGGTCCTCGATCCATGCGCGGTACTGCACGACGAGGGGACCGAGCGCCTGTTGCGTCGCGGTTCCGTCGTCCAGCCCGCCCAGGGTCTCCATCGACAGCTCCACGCCGGGTACGTTCGCCGTCGCCGTCTTCTCTACTTCAGCCGTCCCGACCCATGCCGTGCGGATCGACCGGCACTCGCGGTCGACGAGATCCCACTCGGCGGACACGCCGTGTCCGGTGGCGTACTCCGGCGTATCGGCATAGTGGAGGTCCGCGACCCGATCGTCCCAATCGCCGCCGTGCCCCCCGCGCAGGTCCGGGCGCGGCACGAAGCCCTCGTCGGTGCGCACCTCGATCTCGGCCTGGAAGGCGTAAGCACGGTCGGGCTGGGCCTCGTCCGGCCTGCGCCGGTTGACGAGAAAGCAGGACACTGAACGCGTGCCGGCGGCTAGATCCGTCCCGGTCAACCCCGCCGCGTCGAGCGGGCGTTCGGCGACGTGAATCTGCAGGCCGTCGGAGCCGGGGACGTCCCGTACGACCGGGCCTTCATCGCCACCGAGCGGGGTCGACAGCGCTACCCCGCGGGGAGTTCGACGCCAGACCGACGTCTTGCTGCCGTCCGCTTCCTCTATATCCGCCGGCCCGTAGTCGCCCCAGCGCACCGTGACGGCCAGTTCGCGGCACGCCTCGGACACGAGAAAACTCAGGCCGATCGACGATGGGAAGAACGCCTTGCGCGCCGCCTTGCGCTCGTCGTTCGACTCCTCGGCCAGACCGGCCGCCTCGGGCACAGTGTCGAGGTCGTCGTCCTCGTCGGCATCGGCGCTGCGGTCGGGCGGCGTCCCGGTCGGGATCAGGAAGCCGGCGACGTACCAGTTCGACGGGCGCTCGCGGCCTGGCAACTGCTCGGCATCGAGCTCATGCCCGGCCCAGGGACCGACCAGATCGAGCTTCAGGGCGTCGACGAGGCGCGAGCGGACTTCCAGGGAATCGGCGGGGGCACGTTCAGCGTCGGTCATGACATTTTGGCCAGTACCTTACACGCAATGAGACACGCCGCTCGGACGCGATGACGTGCCCCCCGCTGCGATGCGAACGTCATTCTCGTCCCCCAATCCCGTGAACCGCTTCTTCCATCAGCATGTGCCAGAACGCGGTGGCGACAAACGTCGTCCGGTCGTTCGTGTCCATCGGCTCTGACGCCGCGCAGGGTATTGTCAAGTTGAGGCTGACGGCCGTTTCTGATCCCCAGCATGGCGGGTTCACGGCTGGCTCGAGCCCAGTATCTTGGGGGTCGATCGACGAGCTTTTCGTCAACTTGACAGTACCGCGTGGCGCGCTGGGGACGTGAAGATGGCGGTTTTCGCAGCGCAGAAACGCGAGTTGTCGCTGACTCCGCTAACGTAGCCGGCTGGTCGCTGCGCCCGCCCCCTTCGAGCCCCACAAGAGCCCAATGGCCCTCCGCCCCGCTCCGCGTCGCCCCGCCATCGCTCACGCCCGCGTGAGCGCGGCCGAGCTGGCCGCGTGGCAGGACACGCCCGCCGCGGCGGGCGTGTCGCTGTCCGAGCTGCTGCGCCAGGCGATAGCGCGGACGCAGACCGGGACGGCGCCAGCGCGGGCGGTCGAGCGCGAGTGCACCCGGCATATCGCGCATCGGCTCAAACCTGAATCAGATCGCACGTTGGGCGCACACCCACCTGGACGACCTCGCGGCCGTTGAGGTCATCGCGCACTTGGTCGCCATCGAGCGCGAGCTGACGGTGCTGCGCGTGCGGGGCGCGGCGGGCGCTGCTGGTTAAGTTCCTCGCGCACAGGACGAGCGCGGTCCAAGCCGCGGCCGACTAGCCTGATGCGCGAGACGGACAGCCAGGGCGCAGTCCGGGACGACGTGGCGACCCTTCGAAGCACCGCCACGCCGGTAGATCAGCAGCCACGCGCAATGTCCGTGCGATCCCGCATGCGCATCCGCACGGCCCCGAGCAACGTGAGCAGCAGGCCTCAGATAATATCCCACGGCGCCGACAGCCTGGATCTTCGTCGAGTGCTTGGGCTCCGTGTTACCCTCCCAGCTAACTGATGGACACCACCGCCTGGACCGTTGTCGGCGCTGCGGTCGCGCTGCTGGCCGCGATCTGCGCCTCCTTCCGGAGCCTGCGCGGCGAGATGCGTCACTTGCACGCCCGGATCGGTGCCCAGGGCGAGGACCTGCGCCGCCGCCTCGACGCCCACGGCGAGCAGATGGGCCAGCTCCGCGAGCGGATGGCGCACCTCGAGGGCTTGCTCGAAGGTCTCCGTGACGCCGTCGCAGGCAAGCGCGTCGCGTAAGCATGGCCCGCCGTTGGACCCCGACCGAAGACACCGCGGTCCGCCTGGCCGACGCGCTCGACTACGAGCACGGTGGCCGGCGCCTCCGCGAGCTCGCCGATCGGCTCGGCCGGACCGAGGCCGCCCTTCGTCAGCGGGCCTCGCGGCTGCGCGCCCTCCGTCTCGAGGGCGACGTGGACGTCGTCGGCGGCCGTGCTACGCTGGGAGCTCGATGAGCGCCGCAAAGTGGTTCATCGTGGCGCATCGCAGACGACGGGCGTGCTCCCGGTTGCGCGTGATACCCTGCCGACATGGCCTTCGAGCCGGCGCGAGCGGCGTGTCACCCGCCAGTTTCAGCGAACAGCTTCAGCGCCTCTCGCTGCGCATCGGTTAGCGTCAGTAGTGTTGTGGGTGCCGCCACCGGATAGACCCTCGCCGCCTCCCACTTGTGTTGCCGCACACTGGCGGCGACGCCAAGTCTGGTTAACCCCTTCACCAGCGCCGGCGCATCGAACAGGAACACCTCCGTGATTACCCACGCCCGGGTCTGGCCCCACGAGGTCCTCGCCACCGCCTTCGGCCCGGTCATCACGAGGTAGCAGTCCGGGACGCCGTCTGGATTGATGTCGAGCAGCCCCTCGGGCTTGCCGTACCACTTCACATTCACCGTCTTTCCGGCCAGCGGACCGCCTGCAAACCAGCCGCCGAAGCCCTCCTGAACCCCGGATTTTGCCAGCGTCACCCCAAAGATTTTGTGCGCGATCCACTCCCCGACAGGACCTCTGAGGGCTGGACGGCCGATCAGAGCCGCAATCTGTTCATCGATGGCGTTACGCCTCGCCAAGAGGGAGGCCAATTGCTCCAGTTCTAGTGGTGTGTCACTAAAATAGATTGACAGTTCGTGCTCAGACTTGTATACCTGCGGGTATGAACCATCCCGCGTCGCCACTGCTGTTGAGTCATCGCGATCAGAACACGCTGACGAACTGGGCGCAGACTGCGATCGCTCCGTATCGCGTGGTAACTCGGGCCAAGGCCTTGCTGATGGCTGGTGACGGCGCGGCGAATAGTCGCATCGCGACCGCGCTCGGCGTCAGCCGGCAGACGGTGTTGAAATGGCGCGCGCGGTTCCTTTCTGATGGGCTGGGCTCGGTGGGGACAGTGCGCACGGGCCGCGGCCGCAAGCCGGAGATCACCGCGCACCAGGTGCAAGCCATCGTGCATGCCACGCTGCATGAGACGCCGCCGGGCGCTACACATTGGAGTTGTCGTTCGATGGCCAAGGCAGCCGGCGTGAGCCGCTCGACCGTCCAGCGTATCTGGGACGCGCACGGACTGCAGCCGCACCGCGTCACGACGTTCAAGCTGTCGACCGACCCGGCGTTCGTCGAGAAGCTGACCGACGTCGTGGGGTTGCACCTGAACCCGCCGGACAAGGCAGTCGTGCTGTGCGTGGACGAGAAGAGCCAGATTCAAGCCCTGGACCGTACGCAGCCGGGCCTGCCGATGAAGCCGGGCCGTCACGGCACGATGACCCATGACTACAAGCGCCACGGCACGACCACGCTGTTCGCCGCGTTGAACGTGCTGACCGGTACGGTCATCGGCGAATGCCACGGGCGACACCGGCATCAGGAGTTTCTCAAGTTTCTGCGGCGCCTCGACCGCGCCTTCCCTCACGACCTCACCCTACACGTGATTCTCGACAACTACGGGACCCACAAGCATGAGCGTGTTCGCCGGTGGTTGGCCGCTCACCCGCGCTTCAAGTTGCACTTCACGCCGACGAGCGCGTCGTGGCTCAACCTCGTCGAGAGCTGGTTTAGCAAATTGACGCAGCGGCGCCTTCGTCGCGGCGCCTTTGGCAGCGTGCAGGAATTGATCGCCGCCATCAACGACTACCTGACCCACCACAACGCGGACCCGAAGCCGTTCGTGCCGCCCAGGAAGCTGGTTCCTTGATCCGATTCCGTCCCCGCGAGCACAGTAGACCTTCTCATAGATGAAGCGCGGCGTCTGCCGCAGATTCGTCACCACGAACCGCGGGTTGTCCCGCGGCTCGCGGTCTCCGAGGCGAACGACTTCGGCCTTGGTCACGACCCGGCGCTCGTGGTCCCACGTGCGGGCGGCGTAGCGGGTGTCGGTATAGACGTGCGCGGTCTTCTCTGCGCGCGGGCCACCTGATGGCGGACTCCGCATGCCGCTGCCACTTCGCCATCGCCACCACGTAGTCGAGCCGGGGCTCCGCATCCAGGAAATCGAAGATCTCCGGGGTCGCAAAGCCCCCGTCGAGCCGAACGAGAAACCGCGCCCGCGGAAACGCCGCCCGCAGCAGCGGGAGCAGCCGACACAGCAGCCCGAGGGTCCCGTCGGCGGCCACTGCGTTGCCGGGCCCAGGCCGGCAGATACTGCTCCGCCTCGCGGTCGCTCAGAAACCCGAGCAGGGCCACCACCGTCGACACCATTCTCGACAAGGTTAGGAAGTGTAAAGTCATTCTTGGGACACACCACTAGATTGTTCATGGATGAGTAACCTTCGCCAGGCCGGCGACGTGAGCCACCTCCTCGCCGAGCGCCGCCTTCGCCAGGCGGCCTTCGGCCGCTTCGCCAAGCCCCCGACGCTTCGGGTCCGACGGGCGGTGGACGCCGCGCGTTCCGAGGATTGTCGGTCCGTCCATCTACAGTTCGTGCGACGTCTCTGGCTCATGGTCCGGATTACGGTGCGCGGCGGTGTTCGAATCCACCTTCACCCGGCCGGCCGCGGTTCCGATTCTAGGCGATGGGGTCGCCCGGCCGCGCGGCGGGGATGATCATGGCGATTGTTCCGAGGGATTCGTGCGAGGTGCATAGCGGGCTCCGTTTGCAACGCGGGGTTTTCACCACGGGCTGCCAGCCGCGAAGGTGTCAGAATCGGTAGCTCGCCCGAGCGCCCACTTGCGCCGTGTCGAGGGCGTCGCAGTCGCGGAGAACCCGCAGCCAGCGGATGTCGACGCCGACGCCGAGTCCGCGCCACAGCCGCACATCGACCCCACCGCCAAGCGCGAGGGCGAGTCCGAGACCGGAGTGCTCGATCGGGACCGGGATGAAGAAGCCGGCGCGTTCCTGGCAAGGACTTCGCCGGCGTGATCGTCCGCGCGAGCCACGGCTGGATGAGCACGGTGCCGTCCCGCGGGCGGCTTCGATGATCTCCCTGATTCCTCCCGTTTAGAATGAGGGGTGCAACGAGGGACTACTGACGGCAGGTCTCTTGAGCCTCTTGCGAAACGCGTGATCGGCCGAGTTTTTCCCTGCCGGAGTCGGCGGGGCGAGGGACGGTCAGCGGGCGGGATGCAGCGTTCGCAGGATGGCAGTGACCGCGCCCGGGAAGCCGGTGACACGGGGGTTCATGGAGCCTGCCTGCCGGTTATGAGGGCAAGCGCACGCGAAGAGAGGTGGCGCATTTCCTTCACGAGCCGTTCCAGTTTACGGTTGTTCTCGATCCACTCCCGGTAGAGGACGAGTTCGTCTTCGGTGAGCTTCAAGCCGACGGTCTTTCCGCGGGCCTTGCGCGTCCAGTAGTGGTAGGGGCCGTGACGGGCGTCCGGGTCGTCGTGGCAGCGACAGGTAGCCCTCCCACACGTTATCCGGCGGGTGTGAACGCTGCCCTGGCCTACGAACCCGAGCGTTTGCAGTTCCGCCTTGAGCGCGTCGTATTGCTCCTCATAGCGGCGTAACGCTGCGCTGTAGGCCATCGATTCATTGTTTCACATCCTTGGTGTCTACTAATATACAGTAGTAGGCAGGAGTGGTCAATCAAACAAACCCATGAACTGCCTGCGTGGTTCCTTCGCCCCCTATTGGCAGTCGATCCAGCGTGCGCTGTTCCCCCAGTTGGAGCCCGTGTTGGGTCCGCTGACCGGGAAACAGCAGCAGTTAGTGCAGACTCTCGAGGTCATCCGTATCGAGCAGTGGATTCCCCGGTGCTTCCGGGTGCCGGGGCGTCCGCGCAAGGACCGCGCGGCACTGGCGCGAGCCTTCGTGGCCAAGGCAGTCTACGACATGCCGACGACGCGCGTGCTGCTGGACCGCTTGGTCACCGACGTGGCGCTGCGGCGGATCTGCGGCTGGGAGCGGAAGAGCGAGGTGCCGAGCGAGTCGGTCTTCTCACGCGCCTTCGCCGAGTTCTCCGACACACAGTTGCCCCAGCGCACGCATGCAGCGTTGATCCGCAACACCCACCACGACCGGTTGGTGGGCCACCTCTGCCGCGACTCGACGGCCATCGAGGCCCGCGAGAAGCCGGCCGCGAAGGAAAAGACACCCCCGCTGCCCAAGCGCGAGCGGGGACGGCCGAAGAAGGGTGAGGAACGGCCGAAGGTCCTCAAGCGCCTGGACCGGCAGGCGGCCATGACCTTACCGGCGATGCTCGACGACCTGCCGACCGACTGTGACGTGGGCATGAAGAAGGACAGCAAGGGCTACAAGTCCACCTGGGTCGGCTACAAGCTGCACATCGACGTGGCCGACGGCCAGATTCCGATCAGTTGCCTGCTGACGTCCGCCTCGCTGCACGACAGCCAGGCCGCCATTCCGCTGGCGACCTTGTCGGCCGAGCGGACGACCAATCTGTACGACCTGATGGACGCCGCCTACGACGCGGAACCGATCCGGCAACACAGCCGCTCACTCGGCCACGTCCCGTTGATCGACACCAACCCCCGTCGCGACAAGGCACTGGCCGAGCAACTGCGAACCGAAGCCCGGCGCCTGCAGCATATCGGCTTTCAGCTTCCCGAGCAGGTTCGCTACAACGAGCGTACGGCGGGTGAGCGCGTCAATGGTCGACTCAAGGACGAGTTCGGCGGTCGCCATGTCCGGGTCCGCGGCGCCTCGAAAGTGATGTGTCACTGCATGTTCGGCGTGCTCGCACTCACCGCCGACCAGCTCGTACGTCTGGTGACATAATCCACCAGCGCACCGCCGGCAACGCCCCTCGGCGCCCCATGGGCGTCAGTCACCCACCGGTGTCCCAACGGTCGGTCGCCAACACGTCGAAACAGCCCTACTGCCTTCTCTTGGCGTGCCGTCGGTCCTCCAGAGCCGGCATCCAGTCGGCGATCCAGGGCGAATGGGTGTTCACCAGGAGAATCGAGGACTGCGCCAAGCCGCAAGCCCCAGGAGTTTCGCAAGCGGCTCGATAGCATGAAGGCGGCATGAGCCGGTCAGCGCGGGCGTCGGAAGGCGCGCGCTCCGCGCCTACGCCGACGACTCGGTCCTGACCACCCCGCTCGACGTCACCGTCACGGTGCAGCCGGAGCCCGCTCCTCGGCACGCGCGCCGCGGAGCCCGAGCGCCATCGGGTAGTTGCCCTCGTGGCAGGCGTACTCGTATAGCGGGCTCTGCGTGCGCCGCATCGGAATCGAGGCGGTCCACGGGCGCGTGTACACGGTCGGATCGGTGACGGTGAACCGGTAGTCGATCGTGTCGGCGTCGAGCGGAGTGAAGCGCTCGACCAGGTGCAGGTTGCGGCCGGTCGAGAACGCGGTGAAGACCAGTATGTACGCCCGCTGCTCGGCCTTCGGCGTGAAGTTGGTCGTCTCGACGACCAGCGTGTCGCCCTCCCAGCGGCCGCGCGAATCGCCCAGCCACTGGCGGATCCGCGACGGCACGTGCGGCCGCCCGTCCAGCGGGATGACGCGCGCGTCGTGGATCATCTCGACCTGCACCACCACGTGGTCGGGGGTCTGCAGAATCAGGTAGTTGTGGTTGTAGAATCCCGGAATCATGGCGCCGGGCAGACCGCGCGTGATGCACCGCTCGTACATGTTGGTGTCTTCCCACGAGGCGTGCAGCCCCTGCCAGCGAGCCTCGAACGCGTCGTGCCTGGCCTGCGCGCGGGGCGTCAGGGGCGGTAGCCGCCCGTCGGGCGGGTCGACGATGAGCGACGTCTGGCGGATCAGCCCGCCGCGCTCCATGTAGACCTCGTAGATGTGGTTGAACCGGACGCGGGCGAAGAACGCCGGATCCCGCGCCGCGCGCTCCTCCTCCGTCAGGATCGTCTTGCCCCGCAGGTCGTCCGGTCGTTCCAGCGGCGTCGTGGTGGCGTTCGTCCACTGTCCCCGCAGGTCGGGATCGCCCCACGGCGTGCGCGGCACCGACGCGCCGCCCGGCGCCTGGGCGCCCGCGATCACGGGCAGGGCGAAGAGCAGGCTCGCGGCAGCAACCTTCTTCATGGAGATGGGCTCGAC
Source organism: Vicinamibacterales bacterium (assembly GCA_965217045.1). Taxonomy (GTDB): domain Bacteria; phylum Acidobacteriota; class Vicinamibacteria; order Vicinamibacterales; family UBA8438; genus JAAXGX01. The sequence goes on from OZ244229.1 coordinate 1,518,816, forward strand.
CGACATGGGGCTCCCCCCTTCGCCGTGCGCGTGAACCGATCCACGAGGGTCAGCCCCGTAAATCCGGATCGCCCCAGGACGTGCGCGCCCGGGCGTCAGCCTCCCGGTCCCGGGTCTGACCCGCCAGGGCGGCGCGAGCACGGCCGGCAGCAGCAGCGCGGCGAGGATTCGAGGGGTCGCTTGCTTCTCCGGTCAGGCCAGCGTAGCACCTGCACGGAGCATGTCAACGGCCCGCCCGGGGACGGCTGTCCCGGCGGGGTTCCGTGGTACAGTGCGGCAGGGGGACTGGCAAGATGAGGATGACCGTGGTCGTGGGACTCGCGCTGGCCGGGATGGCGGCGGCAGCCGCGCCCGCGGGCGCGCAGGCCGCGTCGCAGCAGGTGACGTTCGCGAAGGACGTCGCGCCGATTCTGCAGCGCTCGTGCGAGAACTGCCACCGCCCGGGCGGCGGCGCGCCGATGTCGCTGGTCACGTACGAGGACGTGCGGCCGTGGGCGCGGGCAATCAGGAGCCGGACCCAGGCGCGCGAGATGCCGCCCTGGTTCATCGACAAGAACATCGGCATCCAGGCGTTCAAGGACGACCCGTCGCTGAGCGAGGCGGAGGTCGCCACGATCGCGGCCTGGGTGAACGGCGGCGCCCGGCGGGGCGATCCGGCCGACATGCCGCCGCCGCGCAAGTGGCCGGCTGGCGACCGGTGGAGCATCGGCACGCCGGACTTGGTGGTCTCGTCGCCGCTGATGACCGTCGAGGCCGTCGCCCCCGACTGGTACGGCATGATCAACCCGCCCGTGCCGACGGGGTTGACCACGGACCGCTGGGTCAAGGCGGTCGAGATCAGGGAAGTGCTCTTCGACGAGGACGGCCTCGAGCTGGGGCCGGCCTCCGAGGCGGCGGGCGGCAAGTCCGACGCCGCCCGGGCCGACCTAAACCTGTTCGTCGTGCACCACGCGGTCATCATGGCGGCAGTGAACACCGGCGGGCAGGACAGACACCCGAACCGGCAGCCGGACCCTGACGCCGGGGTCGGCACGCCGGACGGCCTGTTCGGCATCATCCACGAGCTCGGACAGAACGCCACCATCTTTCCCGACTACGTAGGCGTGAAGCTGCCCGCCGAGTCGGTGCTCGCGTACACGAACCTGCACCTGCACGCGATCGGCACGAAGGTGCGGGCGCGGGTCGACACCGCGTTCAAGCTCCACCCCGAGGGCTACGAGCCGAAGTACCTGCAGACCACGGCCACGCAGGCCGGGGGGTACGAGATGGAGCTCGACATTCCGGCGGGCGAGAGCAACATCCTGCGCGACGGCTTCTACCGCCTGACCCGGCCGGCCATCATGATGACGTTCGAGCCGCACCTGCACTCCAGCGGCACGCGCATGTGCGTCGAGGCGCTCTACCCGAACAACGCGCGCCAGATGCTCAACTGCGCCGGCTACAACCACAACTGGGTGAAGGTGTACGTCTACGAGGACGAAGCGGCGCCGTTGCTGCCGGCCGGCACCGTCCTGCACATGCTGGCGTGGTTCGACAACTCCCCGAGCAACTCGCGCGTCTCCGACCCGCGCAACTGGAAGGGCTGGGGCAACCGCTCCATCGACGACATGTTCTTCCATCTGCCGCGGATGGTGTACCTGACCGAGGAGCAGTTCGAGACGGAGGTCGCGGTACGCGAGACCCCGCAGCCCTTCGCCACGGCGCAGGACCAGCAATAGCCGTCAGTGCCGAACCGCCGACTCAGGGAGCGACACGGATCCATGACAGGGAATCGAGCGCGGCGGCGGATCGTGGCGTGGGCGGGCGTCGTCTGCGTCGCGGCGTGGGGTCTGACCGCCCTGGCGGCCGCCGGCAGTCAGACGATCATCTACTCGCGCGGCCAGAACATCGCGCCCGCGTTCGAAGGGTGGGAGCGGAACGCCGACGGGACGTTCAGCCTGTGGTTCGGCTACATGAACCGGAACATGGACGAGAAGCTGCATATCCCGGTCGGCCCGCACAACAGGCTGGAGCCGGGGCCGCTCGACGGCGGGCAGCCGACCTGGTTCCAGCCGCGGCGCAACCGGTACGTGTTTCGCGTCGTCGTGCCGCCCGACTTCGGCGATCGGGAAGTCGTGTGGAGCGTGACTGCCCACGGCAGGACCGACAGCGCCTACGGCAGCCTCCGGGTCGACTACGTGGTCGACAAGCTGATGAAGATGATGGACACCGGCGGCGTCGGGGTCGCCGAGGTCGAGCTGGGCAACATGGCGCCGGTCGTCCGGGTCACGGGCGACACCGAGCGGACGGTCCGTGCGGACGAGCCGCTGGCCCTGCAGGCGTTCGCGAGCGACGACGGCATCCCCGCGCGGATGCCGGCCATGCGCTGGCCGCCGGTCAAGCACAACGCCTGGGGGCTGCGCGTGTCCTGGTACGTCTACCGGGGCGACGGAGACCAGGTGACCTTCGAGCCGGAACAGGTCAAGGTCTACCCGGACTACCGGGGCAACTCGCCCTGGACGCCCGGGTGGCTGCCGCCCCTGCCGCCGGCGGACGGCCTGTTTCCCGTCACCGCGACGTTCCGTGAACCGGGCACGTACGTTCTGCGCGTGATGGCCCACGACGGCGGATCCATCAGCAACGAGCAGGTGACGGTCACGGTGCGGGCAGACCAGACGTCTGCGCCGTAGAACGGCGCGGGCTCCCGGCGGGTTGGCCGCGCGGCAGTCGGAGTCGTCGCGGCGTCGACGAAGCGTGTAGCCATGGGAGACCGATCGCTGCCCCTGCGCGTTACAACGACGGTGGCGTCCGTTGTCCTCGCCATCGCCGCGGCCGGGACCTGGCTGTCGGGCTCAGGCGTCGGAACGGCGGCCCAGGCTCCCGCCTACACCGCACCCCGCTTCGTCGACGGCAACCCGGACCTGAACGGCATCTGGCAGGCCCTGGGCACGGCGCACTGGGACCTGGAAGCCCATCACGCGCGCCCGGTCCGCCGCAGTTCGGCGCCCTGTTCGCCGAGCCCGGCGGCCTGAGCTACGTCGACGGCGGCACGATCCCGTACGAACCCTGGGCCGCGGCCAGGAAGCGCGAGAACTTCGCGCAGCGCTGGACGCTCGACCCCGAGGCCAAGTGCTACATGCCCGGCGTGCCTCGTGCAGAGCACGAACAAGATCCTGATCGTCTACGAGTTCGCCAGCGCCCAGCGGACCATCCACCTGGACGAGGTGCCTGCCAGCTACCCCATCGACACCTGGATGGGACATTCGCGCGGCCGCTGGGAAGGCGACACGCTGGTGGTCGACGTCAACAGCTTCAACGATCAGACATGGTTCGACCGGGCCGGCAACTTCCACGGCAACGCGTTGCGCGTGGTCGAACGCTACACGCCCGCCGGTCCGGACCGCCTCGACTACGAGGCCACCATCGAGGATCCCGACGTGTTCACGCGGCCCTGGACCATACGCCTGCCGCTCTACCGACGCCAGGAGCAGCACGCGCAACTGCTGGAGTTCAAGTGCGTCGAGTTCTCCGAGGAGCTGCTCTACGGACACCTGCGCGCCGATCCGGACAAGTGACCGCGCGGGGGAGGTGCGGAATGAGGCATCGATTCTCGGCGCACGGCATGTCGATCGCGGTGGCGGTTGCCCTGGCGGCGCCGGCCCTCGTGCTCGGGGCGGGACCGGCCCGCGCCCAGGCCGCCGCGCCCCAGGCCGCGGACGGATGGACTCCGCCGCGCACCCTGTGGGGCGATCCGGACCTGCAGGGGCAATGGACGAACCTGCGCGAGGCCCAGACGCCCTTCGAGCGTCCCGACGCCCTGGCGGAGCGCGGCATCACCGATCCCCGCAACCCCGAAGTGCTGGCGGAGCAGCAGGCGCTCGTCGACGACCCCGAGGCGCGGCAGGCGTTCGAGGCGCAGATCGACGCGGCGGGCGCCGAGGGCACCGGCGCCGGCCCGGTGCACTGGTACGAGAACCTGGCTCCGGAGTGAAGCCGCCTGTGGTTCGTCGTGGATCCGCCGGACGCCCTTGGCGGCCAGGATGCGCAGGATGGCGTCGACGATGGTCGCCTTGCCCACGCCCGGCCCGCCGGTGATGACGACGGCTTGGCCGTGAGCGCCAGCCGCACCGCCTCGGCTTGGCCCGGCGCCAGCGACAGGCCGGTCTTTCTCGCGGCCCAGGGCAGCGCCCTCTCCACGTCGATGCCCGGCCAGGAAAGCCTGCCGGCCGGCTGGAGCCGCTCGGCCGATCGCCCGCTCGGCCCGGTACAGGGCCCCGAGGAACACGCACGACGTGTCCGCCACCGTGTCCTCGACGACCGCGCCCTCGGCCAGCTCCAGATCGAGGGCGGTCCGGATCGCGTCGTCCGGCACGTCGAGCAGGCGGGCCGCCAGCGGCCCGATCTCCGCCGCCGAGGACGCCCCCGGCGGCCTCAGCGAAGGTGGGGACGCCCTCGGCGGGCTCTCCCCGTTGTATCTCTCGCCCCCGGGCTTCAGTAGGGAACCCCCTCCCCCGCCATCGCCGTCGCGATCTCCGCGCCTATCGCCTCGCGGGCATCGCGGACTGGCGAGCCGACCGCACGGACGTAGCGATCCGCCATCGACGTGGTCTTGTGACCGAGCAGGTCACGGAGAACGTGCGTTCCGACTCCAGCCGCCGCCGCTCGCGTCATTGACCGTGCGCCGCAGGTCGTGCAAGCGCACGTCGGCCAGCCCCGCGGCCCTCACCGCTTCGCCGAAGTGAACGCGCACCGGCCGGTAACTGAGCCCGGCTCGGCCCGTTGTCGTGAACGCCCATGGGCAATCGTTCACCCGCATGAGCTCCCGCAGGATGGCGAGCGCTGCGGCGCGTAGGTCATGCTGTCGCCGCCCCGTCTTCGTCTCCGGCATGGTCAGGCGTGACTGCTCGAGATCTACGTCTTCCCATCGAATCGCCAGCACTTCCCCGATACGCAGGCCCGTTACCGCGGCAAACCGGATCGCTGCGACCGATGCTGGATACGCCCCGGCCATGTCGTCGAGCGCCCGCGCGAGCGCCGCCAGCTCAGACGGTGCAAGGGTGCGGTCCCTCGGAGTCTCCCGCGCTCGCTCGACGCCGCGGGCGGGGTTCGTATTCTGCTCTCGCCACTCCCACTGCTCGAACTGACGAAACACCCTCGACGTGAACGCCAGCACCCGATTGCGCTGCGTCCGGGCCAATCCCCCAACCATGCGCTCGACATGCCGGCGCGTCAGCGTCCTGAGCAGTGCCGACAGGGCCATGTCGTTCATCCGCTTGCCCCTCACGCTCGGGAACACGAGCGCGTTCCCGTCGTCGAGCGATCGCGCCGCATTGAGGATCTCCAGCGCCCGGCCGCACAGCGGGACGCGGTGCTCGCGCTTCGCCTTGGTCCGTGTGACCGGGATGGTCCACACGTGGTCGTCCGTGTCGATCTCGGCCCACCGTGCACCACGCACCTCGCCGGACCGCGCCGCGGTGAGCACCAGAAACTCGAACGCGAGCTTGACGCCGAGCGCCGCGCCGGATGCCCGCACCGTCGCGACCAGCGCCGCTACGTCCCGATGCTGGATGCGGCAACGCCCGCATGTGCTGGACGAGATCCTGCTGCGGCCCGAGCACCGGGCCGATCCGGCTGCACGGGTTGTCGTCGCGGTAGTTCAAGGCGACGGCCCACTCCATGACGGTGCTGATGCGCTGGCGGACCCGCCGCGCCGTCGCCGGCCGCTCGTGCCAGACGGACCGCAGCGCCTCGACCACGTCGGCGCTCGTCACCTCGGAGACTGGCAGCTTGCCGAGCCGGGGGAAGGCGAAGCGTTCCATGCTCGACAGCCAGTCCTTGCCGTGCTTGGGGTTGCCCCAGCCGGGGAGCATCTGCGCCAGGACCGCCTCGACCGTTCCGATGGTACATTCCGGTGTCGGAAGTTGGATGCAGGGAAGGAGAACCACGCTTGCGTAGGACACGCCCGAAGAAGGGGCCCACGCATTCGCCGCGGGCCGGATGCAATTCTCGTCAACCGGCACATGACAGCAAATGCGCTATCATTGACCATTGCGGATCGTTGTGGACACGAATGTCTTCGTCGCGGCCACTTCGAGCGCGAGCGGTGCCAGCCGAAAGGTTCTGCGTCGCTGCCTGTCGGGTCGATACGAGCCGCTGATGGGTCAGGCCCTGTTCGCGGAGTACGAGTCGGTGCTGGCGCGGTCGGAGCCGTTCCTCCGCTCACCGATCTCCGACCGGGAACGCGATGCGCTGTTGGCCGCGCTCATCAGTCGCTGCACGTGGGTGCGCGTGTACTACCTGTGGCGGCCGAATCTGCCCGATGAAGCCGACAATCACCTTGTCGAGCTGGCGGTCGCCGGGAACGCGGGGGCCATCGTCACCCACAACACGCGGGATTTCGAACGCACCGAGATGCGCTTCCCGGAGTTGCACATCGTGACGCCGGCAGCGCTGATTGCCGAGCGCTAGCCATGTCCACCCTGACCATCCGTCTCCCCGGCGACACGCACGCACGAATGAAGGCTCTCGCGCGAGAGCGCGCCATGAGCGTCAACAAGCTCATGGAAGAGCTGTGCACCATCGCCGTCACGCAGCATGACGCGGAGACGCGATTCCGAGCGCTCTCTGCGCGCGGATCCATCGACGAAGGACTCCGCGTCCTCGACAAGCTGGATGATACGCTCGGCGGCGGCGAATGACGGCCTGCGGCTCCGAATCTCGGTGGCCGTCCGCGGTCCCAGCTCGACGACGAGCTTCCGATCACGCGCCGCCCCTTGCCATGTCATCCATGCCCCAGATCCGTCCGAAATTGACACCCAAAGTGACACCCTACGGAGCGGACGCCCGTGCGATTCCTGGACATCCCTGGACGCGAAAGTCCGCGACTTCCTCAGCAAAATGCACCGTTGGACACCACCGGACGCGGGCGGAACGGCGGGAACCGACCTTTTAATCAGGGTGTCGCTGGTTCGATCCCAGCGCCGCCCACCAATAGAATCAACAAGTTACGAAGATCTCGTGTTCGGCGAAATCTCGGTGTGTCAACATTTTGTCCCGTGACTTGGCACCCCTCAGACTCCAACGCTTTCACCCATCAGGCGCGTCAGCCGGCGGACCCGATGCCACCCCACCAGCCACGACGCCGCACCGGGCGCTCGCGGTCCACCCGGACCGGCCGGTCCGGTTCCGATCTGTCTGACCTCTGCTCGTGAAACGCGTCGTCACGAAAATCGCCGGCCTGTGCGGCGTGCCTAGTCGAAGAGGCGCCGCGGTCGTTCCTTACCCGCCGTCGCCGTCGGTCGGTCGGACGCTACGCGTAGCGAGCCACGCATTCAGGTCCGACCCGCGGTAGGCGACGCGCGAGCCGAGCTTGATGAAGGCCGGTCCCCGCCCCTCGCTCGCTCCTCCAGTGCGCGAGAGTCGAGGGGCGGCCCAGCACCCGCAGAGCGGGATCGCCAGCCAGGTAAAGCCTGTTGTCATCGAACATGTCCATGCCTCCGGTTCTGTGTCCGAAAGCAACATGCCGAGCGCCTGCCGTCACCCGTGATACAGGTCAACAACGAGACCGGCGTGGCGCCGTTGGGAGAGACGAACGGGCGGCGGCTACGTGCTCAAGGCGATCGGCCTGCGGCCGTGTGGCGTAGACCTCGCGGGGGAAGCCGCGTTTCTGCGTGGCTTCGGGCGCGCCCGGCGATGCAATCGGCACACCGCCTCCGTCCGGCGGCCGGCGCGCCACCACCCGACGGCCGCTTGCCGCCAGTTTCGCCTCGAGCTCCAACACGCTCGCTTCGGTCGTATGGTCTTCGACCGCCCACCGGAACGCCTCCGGCTCGAGCCGCACCCCGCCCCTGCACGCTGCCGACCGCCAGTCCTCGGTGGACACCCAAATCCGGCCAGTATGACCAGCTGGTCATACTGGCCGTTTACCGCGCGAGAGCTGGCCAGGCTCGGACGCAACGCGTTGCCGCAGGGCGTACCGCTCGACGTCATCGCCGCGACGCCGGAATACCTCGCAGAGAACAGGACAGTCTGAGCAGCTCGCTGGGGACTGCCGTCGAGGAAGGCGTAGCACTGTTCGCCGACCGGCACCGACTCCCGTACAGGCCGAATACCGCTACGGCCCGCGCGCACGAGGTGGCCGCTCCCGAGCCGCCGAATCACGGATCAGACTCGGCCGTCGCCGGCGGGTATGGCGTCGCCGAGCAGTCGGGCCCAGCCGCCGGAACCGGGGTCTCGGCAGCAGGGCTAGCGGCTAGCCGGCTAGCCACCCTCCCCCGCTCCCGAGGCCTGCCGGAACCCACTGTCGGTCGGCCTGATGGTCCGCGCTGCCAGCCACTGATTCAAGTCCGAGCCGCGGTAGGCCACGCGCGCGCCGAGCTTGATGAACGCCGGCCCACGACCATCGCTCATCCAATGCGCGAGAGTTGAAGGGCGGCCCAGCACCAGCAATGCCGGATCACCGGCGAGATACAGCTTGTTGTCGTCGAACACTTGCTTCCTCCGGTTCCGTTTCCGAAGGTAAGTATGCCGACCGCGCGCCAAGGTCACTCGCCATCCCCTCCCCCGGCCATCGCCGCCGCCATCGCCGCGCCGATTGCGCGCCGCGCGTCCGCGACTGGCGAGCCGACCTCCCGCACGTAACGGTCCGCCATCGCCGTAGTCTTGTGCCCCAGCAGATCTCGCAGCACGTGCGGGCCGACACCCGCCGCCGCGGCGTTCGTCATGACAGTCCGCCGCAGATTGTGCAGCCGAACGTCTGTCAGCCCCGCCAGCCGCGCCGCCGCCGCGAAGTGTGTGCGGGCGGTCCGATACGTCAACGGCCCGCGCGCGTCGACCGCGAACACGTGGTCATTCCTATTCATCCGCGGCCGGGAGCGCATGACCTCAAGCGCCGCATTCGGAAAGTCATGCACCCGCCGCCCGGTCTTCGTCTCCGGCAGCGTCACGCGCCCATTCTCGAAGTCGACATGTTCCCAGCGAATCGAGCACACTTCAGATATTCGCAGTCCAGTCAGCGCCGCAACCCGGATCGCGGCGACGCTCGCGGGGTGCCTGTCGTCGAGCCGGTCGAGAGCAGCCGACAGCGCTGCCAGCTCGCCGGAGTCGAGCACACGGTCTCTCGCTTCCTCCCTCGCCCGCTCGACACCGCGTGCCGGGTTCGTGTGTTGCGATCACCATTCCCACGTCTCGAAGAGATTGAAGAGCCGCGAGACAAGCGCCAGCACACGGTTACGCGTAGCGTTCGGCAGGCGTCTGACTGCCCGCTCCACGTTGCGCCGCGTTACGGTGTCGACGCGACGCTTGCCGAGGGCCGGTCGGACGTAGAGCTTCGCCTGATTGCGATAGGTCTGGAGCGTCCGCGGCGAAAGCAGACCGAGCTCGATCCGCTCCGGGGCGTATTCGTCGAGGAAACGATCCAGCCCCTCGTCGACGGTCGGCGCCTCACGTTGCTCGCGGCGACGCTCCAACGGATCGACCTCGCCCGCGCGGACTAACACCAGTTCCCGGCCGGCCCGCTCGCGAGCGTCCCTCAGCGACAGCTCGGAGAATCGCCCCAGCGTCCCCCGGCGCCGCCCCCGGTAGTCGAGGATGTAGCTGTTCACGCCTGGAAATGGCAACTAGAAAAGGGACCTTTGTGGCCACGTGAAATGGGACCCCCATTCTTGGGTTGTGGTGGTCATCGCGACGTGGCCGGACGGAGCGGAGCGACGGGAGGCCACGTCGCGATGAGCGCTATTGCCGTGGCACCTCCTGTGGCGCGCGGGACGCCTGGTTGCGTGTGGCGGTCTTGAGCCGGTAGCTGTCGCCGGCGGTCGTCAACACGGTGGCGTGGTGGACGATCCGGTCGATGACCGCGGCGGCGGCCGTGGTGTCGAGGAACACCTCGGACCAGCGCGCGAACGGCAGATTCGTCGTCACGACGAGGCTCCGGCGCTCGTAGCGCTGGCTGATGAAGCCGAACAGCAGGTCGGCGCCGGCCTTGTCGAACGGCACGTAGCCCAGTTCGTCGAGGATTACGACGTCGTAGCGGGCGAGCTGGTCGAACTTGCGTTGCAGTCGGCCCTGTTGCTGCGCTTCGACGAGCAGCATGACCAGTTCGGCGGCGGTCACGAACCGCACCCGGTAGTCGTGCTGGCAGCAGGCCATCCCCAACGCGATCGACAGATGCGTCTTTCCCGTGCCGACGCCGCCGACGAACACGACGTTGGCGGCGTCGGCGACGAAGCGGCAGTCGAAGACGTGCAGGACCGCGTCGCGGTCCAGGTCCGGCTGTGCGTCGAACGAGAAGGCGTCGAGCGTCTTGAGCATCGGGAAGCGAGCATCCTGGATGCGGCGTTGGATGCGGCGCTCCCGGCGGCCGGTCACCTCCAGATGGACCAACTGAGCCAGGTAGTCGGCCGGCGGCTGACGCTGGCGGGTGGCCTGCTCGGCCAGCGGCCGCCACTGCGTCGCGACCGTCGACAGGCACAGCGTCTTCAGGTCCGTCTCCAAATGCGGCGGCTCGGCAATCGCGGTCACCATTAGCAACGGCCCTCCACCAGAGCGTCATACGCCGACAGCGTCGGGGTGGGCACCACGATCTGCGCCAGTTCCGGACGCACCCCCGTCACCGGCCGGCACACCGGCGGCGGGCCACTCTGCTGCTGGCGCAGGAGGAGCCGCACCGTCTCGAGACGCGGCGAATGGCGCTCGAGCGCGGCCGTCACCGCGCGCTCGACGGCCGCGGCCGGCTGCGTCTCCATCAGCCGCAGCATCCGGACCCACTCCTGATCGGGCTTGCGCGTGTGCCTGGCCAGTTCGGCCCGCACCTGCCGCCACACCGGCGCCAGCGGCCAGTCGACGAGCGCCGTCGCCTTGGCCACCGCCCGGTGCTTGCGCTCGAGCAACGGCAGCACGTGAAACGCATCGAGGACCTTCGTGCCTCTGCAGAACGCGCGGGCGTGCTGCGCCACCACCTCGGCGCCGACGGCGACCGCCACCCGGTCGTGATACAGCTTCACCCACACCGGCCGGTAGGCGTGGCGGATCGGTACCGAGTAGGTGACGTGGTCCACCCGGACGTGTCCGAACTTGTCGGCCACTCGCGCGACGACGCGGCAGGTGGCGGGAAGGTGCACGGGCATCGCTCGCAGATGCTGCCGTTCCAGTGTCAACGCGTCCTGCACCGAGCGCCCGTCGTCAAGGTGGCGCGTCGGCAGGTCCGCCTCCAGCTCGGCGACGATCGCCGCGTTGAGCGCCGCCCAGCTCGCCACCGCCAGCCGCGGCCGCAACACCAGGTTGCGGACGTACTTGACACCGCCCTCCACGGAACCCTTCTCCCAGCCCTTGGCCGGCGCGCAGAACTCGGCCCCGAAGGGATACCCGCCCCGGAATGCTTCGAACGCCTCGGTCTGCACCCGGTCCCGGCCCGCCAACACCTTCTTGACCGCCAGCGAGGTGTTGTCCAGAACGAGGCGTTTCACGACGCCCCCGAAGTACCAAAACGCCGACTCGATGCCGTCGAGCAGCGACTCGAGACGCTCGACCGGGTACGCCTTGGCGAAGTACGCGTTCGAGAACGGCAGCGTCGCCACCAGGTACTTCACCTTGCACGGCACGCCGGCGACGTCGACCCACGACTCGCCGAAGTCGACCTCCATCGTCGTGCCGGGGAGCACGCTGCGGTGCACGAAAGCCTCCTTCGCGGTGCCGGCTGCCCGCAGTCCCGCGACGTAGCGGCGCACCGTGCGAGCCGGGAGCGGTCCGGCCAACGGCAGCAGCAACCGGCGAATCCGTTTGGCGGTCAACCGCGGCTCCGCGCACAGCCACTGCTGGATCTGCTCCCGCCACGGCGTCAGGGTGCTGGGCCGCGGCGGCGACACCCGCACCGGCGGCGTCGGCCGGCCGATGGCCCGCCGCACCGTCTTGACATCCAACTTCAACCGACGAGCGATCTCCTTCTTCGGCACATCCTCCACCAGATGCAGGTGGCGGACCTCGACCCACTGGGACATCCTGATCACCTCCGCGTCCTCCTGGCTCGGTCGACGAGACGACCGTGTCTCGCCACCTCGATTATCGCCAGGCGAGCGCTGTTTCCGAGTGCTCAGGGGGGCCCATTTCAAGTGGCCACGGGGTCCCTTTCATCTTGCCGCTACCATCACGCCGGCGGGCGTGACCCGAACGCCGAGCCCGCGCACCTGGGAATCCCATACGGTGTAGGTCGCCGTTCGCGGCAGTGGGATTCGCAGCGTGCAGTTTTCGTAATCAGCAGGTCAGCGGTTCGAGTCCGCTCGCCGGCTCCAATAAACTCAATGATTTACAAGGATCCAACGCGATAGGCGGTTGCGGCCATGTCGGCACTATGTGGGGAATCTGCACCATCCTGAACGGCCGCGACCGAGGCCACCGTTGAGGCGCCTCCGCGGGCGGTGCCTTTCTTCCGGCCGCGTCAGGCCGTTACCCGCCTTCTCATCAGCCGCGCTCCGGACGGACGTACCCGTCCGGCGTCATCCAGCTCAGTCCTGGTACCAGTCGGCACCGTCGCTCAGGCGACATCCCTCGCCTGCGCGGTGAACGCTACGAACGCCGATCGTGGAAGCGCAACCCGTCCAGCGGCACCGCCCCGGCCACCGAGGAGTAGGTAGCTAGTGTCAGCCAGAAAACCTCCTTCGCGGGCGGAGGTTTGCGAGCGATGCGCTGCGCCAATTGACGTGATTTCGCTATCGAACGGGTTGCGACTACGATTCTGGCAACTCCGCGGAAAGCAGCAGTAGGTAATCAGCCCGGAAGGCCGGCCTCCGGCGACGGCAGGGCCTTGCCCTCGGGCGACGGCTGGATCTCCACAGGAGGCAGAGCCGGTCCGATCCGGTCAGGCGACGCGTCGGCGTCGTTTGCGCTCGCGCTCTTGCAGAATCAACCCGATGCGATGCAGGTTGGTGGCCAGCACCGACAAGGCAACCGCACGCGCGAAGCCGTCGACACCATGATGGCGGACACGGTTGAGCCCTCGGTGCTCCAATCCGTTGATGGCCGACTCAATCGCCGGGTGCACGCAGCGCGCGGCGGCGAAGGATGCCTCTTCCTCCCGCTCCCGGTCGACGTTCGAAAGGCGTCCCTTCTTCGGCAACGCGTTCAGGTCGAGCAGCGCGTCCAGCCCGACCCGGTTGTCCGGGCTGTGAAAGCCCCGGTCGAAGCTGCACGCCCGCAACTCCGGATACCGCGCCTGCGCTTTCTGCACCAGCGGCACCGCCACGTCCACATCCGCACCCTGCCACAGGATCTCGTGGTGAAGGATGAATTGATACTGATCCTCGATCAGGGCGACAGGGACCCCGAGTTCCACCGGCGCACCCGCCTTGCCCTTCGAAACCCAGCGCGTGTGTTCCTCGAAAATCGAGAAGACCTTCTCTTCGTGAGGTATCGTCTCGCCCCGCACCAGCCGCCGTTCCACCTGGCCGATCTGCCGCAGAGCATGAGCGACGTAGCCTTCGATAGAGCCACAAGTGACGGCATCGACGCCCTGGTTCCGCAACGCGTCAAGCGTGTCCACCGCCCGCTCGACCAGCCCGCGGCAGCGGGCCAGATACCCCTCCACGCGCTCCGGATGCCGCTTCGCTCGCCGCGTCGACCGCACCCGGTTGAACAGACTCCGGACCTCTCGGGTCAGATACCGCCACTGACGCCATCCGCCCACCGCATTCTCCCCAGACGCCCGTCCCGTCTCCCGCAGCAGGCACCGCATCGCGTCCCACAACAGGCTGACGTCCGTCGGGTAGTGCACGTCGGTCTCGACCACGAACGAGTCACACCGGCCGCGCAATGGCTCGCCAGGCTTTTTTTTAGCGACCTTGTGCCCACTCTCCACTACCAGTTGCCCGACCGCCGACAACAGCTCGGGGGTCAACAGAGACACGTTGTCCACCACCGTCTGGTACTCGTAACGCGTCCTGTCGCCGAAATCACTGTGCCCCAGGAACGCGCGTATCGTCTCGTGATGGTTCGCCAGGTCGTGCAGACGGTCGAAGTCACAGCCCAGGCCCTGCTTGAGAACGCCCAGCACCAGGACCTGCCACAACTCCATCCCCGGACGACCGACCGTGCGGTCGGCCTCCGGCACGATATGCTCGTCCAACAGAGCAAACAGACGAGCGCGCAGCTTCTCGTCGGACCAGATGTACTGAAGCCCCTTCAACACCGCCGGGATGTCGTCCCGCGACTTCGGGTTGATCCAGATCTTCTCGATGGGCACCTGTCCGATCTGGAACTGCCGCCTGTGGACTTCTCTCATGGCGTTCGCTGTCGCGAAGATCCCCCCGAAAAAGACCGAAATCGACGATCTCCTCCGCGAGAATACGACATCTAGGACGATCTTCACTACTCGAAATCCGCGATACGTCTTGTAGACTCAAGCAGTTACGGATTTTCTTGCCGACACTAGCTACGACGACGGCGGTGAGATCCGCGGCCCCCAAGCCGGGGTGTTGGCCGCGACCGCGGGCAGCGGCGGTTGGCCATTTCCAGCCCGGCCGGCACTCGTGCGGTGTGTTCCCGGTCGGACCGGCTCGCTGGCGACGCCCGGAAGCAGCGCGCGCCGACTGCCGTTGAGACAATGGCCAGTGCCCGGCCCGCTCGTGGAGTTCAGCGACGAGGGTCGCATCCTTGAACGCCTCCGGCGAACCAGGAGCCGAGGCGGCCGAGCGCCCCGGGGCTGTAGCTCAGTCTGGTATAGAGCGTCGGCCTCCAGAGCCGTTCCGACTTTGGCCAAACACTCCAAGAAACCCCGTATTCATTGGAGAAATAGTGATTCCGAAAGTGCCCCAAAGGGTCGGAAAACGGCTCCCGGAGCCCGAAACGGCTGGCAGTACGGCTGGCAGAACTGAAAACCGGATCGACCGTCGACCTCCGGCCCCGTCAGTCGTTCAGCGCCGGCACCGGCCACGCCTTTCGAGGCGCCGACCGCTGTTGCCTGACTGCCACTGCATCGGCCCCTCCAGGGCGTACCCCGATCCGGCGACCGTTGGCTCCCGTTCCCCTCTCGGCGCCACCGATTCGCAATCCGTTCGCGCCAACACCGAAAGCTCAGAAAACCCTGTCTTTATTGGCAAGAGCCGCGACCCGCACACGTCTCAACGGGTCAGAACACGGCTAGCAGCCCGTGGTGAAAGTCCCTCGTTCCAGGGATCGACGTGATCGGTCCTGTGTCCTACACTGTCTGGCATGGCGATGGGGACAAGCCGCGGTCGAACGCGGCAAGCGACGATGTGGGTGCCCACGGCGGATCTGCCGAAGAGTGCTGGGTACCCGTTTTACGAGCGGCTGAATCGAGTGCTCGACGACGCGGGGTTCGACGCGTTCGTGGAAGCACAGTGCGCGTCGTTCTACGCGGACGGGGTCGGTCGGCCGAGTCTGGCGCCGGGCCGGTATTTCCGGCTGCTGTTGCTCGGCTACTTTGAAGGGCTGGATTCGGAACGAGCGATCGCGTGGCGCGCCGCCGACTCGCTGAGCATTCGCACGTTTCTGGACTTCGCCCTCCACGAGGCCCCGCCGGACCACTCGACGCTGTCGCGCACCCGCCGCCTGATTGACCTCGAGACCCACCAGGCAGTGTTTACGTGGGTGTTGCAGCGACTGGCCGACGCCACGCTGGTGGTGGGGCGCACGGTTGGCATCGATGCCACGACGCTGGAAGCCAATGCGGCGATGCGGAGCATTGTGCGGCGGGATACGGGCGAGAGCTACGACGCGTTTCTGACCCGGCTGGCCGAGGCGTCCGGCCTCACGACGCCGACGCGCGCCGAGTTGGCCCGGTTCGACCGGACCCGCAAGAAGAAGGGCTCGAACGCGGACTGGACCCACCCGCACGATCCGGACGCGAAGATCGCCAAGATGAAGGACGGCCGCACGCATCTGGCGCACACCGCCGAGCATGCGGTCGACCTCGAAACAGGCGCCATCGTGGGCGTGACGGTGCAGGACGCGAGTGCGGGCGACACGACGACCTTGGTCGACACGCTCGTCACGGCCGCCGAGCAGGTCGAGGCGGTCGGCGCGCCGGGGATCGTGGAGGTGGTGGCCGACAAGGGATATCACAGCAACGAGACGATGGTCGGGTTTGCGGCCATCGGCGTGCGCAGCTACGTCTCGGAGCCGGATCGCGGCCGGCGGCACTGGAAGGGCCAGGCGGCGGCGCGGGACGCGGTGTATGCCAACCGGCGGCGGATCCGCGGCGCGCGTGGGAAACGGCTGCTGCGGCAGCGGGGCGAGCTGCTGGAACGGCCCAACGCGCATCTCTACGAGACCGGCAGGATGCGCCGCGTCCATCTGCGCGGGCATCCCAACATCCTGAAACGGCTGCTCGTCCAGGTCTGCGGCGTCAATCTCGGGTTGCTCATGCGGCACCTGACGGGCGTGGGCACGCCGCGGAGCCTCCAGGGCCGCGCGTCGGCGCTGCTGGAGGCGCTGATCGGCCTCCTGAGCGAGTGCTGGGGGCGTGTGCGGCGCTTCTGGGCCCCGGAGCGCCATGATCGGCCCGATTCGTCGTGGGATGGTCCGGCGACACGCCAATACGGACACGCGATTCTCGATTGACAATCAGCCCCTTCTGCCACGGGCTGCTAGCAAAACCCGAAACGGCTGGCAGTACGACTGAGAGAAGCAGCACCTTACGACCGGATCCCCCACGCCAGCACCCGTCCCCACGGCGACGCCGCCTCCGCAAGCCGCGCCGCCAGCTTTCCCGTCGCCCCGATCCAGCTACTACCCCATCGCGACGCTCACGCCTTCGCTTTCCACCGCCTCGGCGCCCTTGACGCCCCGCCCGACGCTGATGCCTGCGCTGCAGCTGCGGGCCGCCGCGAAGATGGACGCGATCCTCGCGCCCGGTACCAATCGCACACTGCGCCTCGACGAAGGCGTCGAAGCCCGCCTCGTCGAGGACACGGTTCAGCCGCTCGTAGAACGGGTGGTCCGCGCTTCGCGGCAGATCCGCGCTGCCCGGCTTTGGTGCATAAATGCCCAAGATCGCCAGCTCGGCGTACCATGCCGTGGAGGGAACGCAGCCATGGCGTCGACGAAATCCAGCAGAGTGAACCCCAAGCACAAAAAGAGGTATCGCGTCGGGAACTGGCCCGCGTACGAGCGCGGGCTGCGCGCCCGAGGCGACGTCACCGTCTGGTTCGCCGAAGCGGCCCTCAGCACGTGGACTCCGCCGCCGACCCGCCGTCCTGGCGGGCAGCAGCGTTACTCGAACCTGGCGATCCTCACGGCGCTGACCCTGCGCATGCTCTTCCACCTGCCGCTTCGGCAGACCGAGGGCTTCGTCGCGTCGTTGCTCCGGCTGATGGGCCTGGACCTGAACGCCCCAGACCACACGACGCTCCCCCGGCGCAACCGAGAGGTTCTGGTCCCGGCCCTGCGACGTGCAGACGGCAGACCGATTCACCTGATCGTCGACTCGACAGGGCTGAAGATCTATGGTGCCGGCGAGTGGTGCTCGCGCAAGCACCGGAAGGCGCACGAGCGCGGCGGCTGGCGGAAGCTGCACATCGGCGTGGACGATGACGGCTACATCGTAGCCGAGACGCTCACCCAGAATACGGTCGACGACGCGGATATGCTTCCGAACTTGCTGGACCAGATCGATGCTCCACTACGGCGCTTCACGGGCGATGGTGCCTACGACACGCGCAGCGTGTACACGGCGGTCGGCGAGGCCGGCAACACTGGCGTCGAGACCGTCGTCCCGCCTCGACGGCTGGCGACAGCGTCCCCGGAGGCGACGGGACCCTGGGCGCAGAGGAACCTCCATATCGAGAGAATTGCGGAGATCGGCAGACGGGCGTGGCAGAAAGAAACCGGCTACCGGCAGCAGGCGCGCGTCGAGGGCACGTTCCTCCGGTACAAACGTATCCTCGGCGGCCGCCACCGTGCGAGGGGGTTCGAGGCGCAGCAGCGCGAAGCGATGATGGGGTGCACCGTGCTGAACAAGATGTTGGCACTCGGCAAGGCGCAGTCCTCTGCGGTCACAGTGTAATCGTCGACGACTTCGACACCAGATCGGTTCCGTGGTCGAACCATGCAACAACCCCTCGCCGGGTTCGTCGAACGCTACAATCGGTGCTGGCGCCTCGAGAAGCTGGCGTACCGCACGCCGCTCGAAGCGCGCCAGGAACACGAGCTGCGTCAAGCCGCGTAGCGTAAACGGGTGTCCAAGAAACCGGGTGCGGTACACTTGTAGGTAGTTCAGCGAGTCGTCGAGTTCCTGAGGGACTGCGCGAAGTCGAATCACCATCCGAAGGTACTCTTGAGTGCATCGTAGATGCGGTTGCTTGCGACACTGAGGATGACCGCCCCCGCGCCTGTCCACATCCATCCACGCCATCGGCCGAATGATGCGTGAATTGACCAGTCTCGGACAGCCTCCAGTTTCTCGCCACGCCGGTGGGTTAACTGAATCCAGAGAGCAACCCACGCCACGGCCCCACCGATAGCAGAGCCCACCTCGGGCATCCCAATCGACGGCGCGATCCAATGTGCGCCGGCTCCAAACACCACGACCCCAAGAAGGAGGGCGCCCACGGCCTCCGCCGCGAATCGAATCTGCGCCAGATGGCGCGCGGCGACCAGAGCGCTCTCTTGGCTCTTCTCGAGCTTCGTCTCGAGAACGTCCACCGTCTTCATTTAGCGGGTTCCGGGGCAGGTGTCAAAGTTTTGACTTGTACAAATTTCGGAACTGTGGCATAACCTTGGCGTGAAGGTCGGGGACCGCAATTCGCACGAGAACCTGCAGGCCGAGGTCGAACGGCTCCGCACGGAGTTGACGCGGCGCGAGCGCGACACCAAGAACCAGCAACGCGAGAACGGTCGCCAGCAGCGTCAGATCGACGGACCGCAATTCGCACGAGAACCTGCAGGCCAGAACGGCTCCGCACGGAGTTGAGCGCGCGAGCGCGACACCAAGAACCAGCAACGCGAGATCAGCAGCGTCAGATCGACGGCCTGCAAGGCCAGATCGAGCGTCAGAAGCGGGAGATCGAGCAACTGAGGGGGCAGTTGGCCGCCGCGCGCCGGGCGGGGTTCCGACAAGCCGCCCCCTTCGCCAAGGACCGACCGCAAGGACGCGGCCGGCGTCCCGGTCGACGGGCTGGTACGCAGTATGGTCGGAAGGCGTGCCGCCCGCGCCCGGCACGGGTTGACCAGACCCTGGAAGCGCCGGTGCCGACGGCGTGTCCCGACTGCGGCGGGTCGGTCGAAGTGACCCACGTGGCGTCGCAGTATCAGGAAGAAATCCCCGAAGTGCGCCCGGTCGTGCGCCGCTTCGACATCGAAGTGGGCCGCTGCTCACAGTGTCGGCGGCGCGTGCAGGGCCGCCACGCGCTGCAGACCTCGGATGCGCTGGGAGCGGCCGGCGCGCAGCTCGGCCCCGGCGTCGTCGCGCTGGTCGTCGAGTTGCACACGGAGATGGGCGTACCGCTGGCGAAGGTCGCCCATGTGCTGCGGACCACGTTCGGCTTACACGTGACACCGGGCGGCCTCGCCCACCTGCTGCACCGCACGGCCCGCGACGCCGCGCCGACCTACACGGCGCTGTGCGAGCAGGTCCGCAACTCGCCCACGGTCACACCGGATGAAACCGGGTGGCGCGTCGGTGCCATCAGCCACTGGCTGTGGGCCTTCGTCACCCCGGAGACGACGGTCTACGCCATTTGCCCCGGCCGCGGGTTCGACGATGCCACCACGGTTCTGGGGGCCGACTTCGCCGGGGTGCTCGTGCGCGACGGGTGGGTGTCGTATCGCTGCTACCGAGCCGCGCTGCACCAATCCTGTCTGAATCACCTGCTCCGACGATGCAAGGAACTGCAGGAAGATCATCCGGACAGTCTCTGGGCCGGGCAGGTGCAAGCGGTCTTGCAGACGGGCCTTGCCGTGCGTGACCGCTGCACCGCCGGCGAGCTGAGCGAGCACGGTCTGGCATCGATCCGCGGCCGACTCGTAGCCCGGCTCGGTCGGCTCATTGACGCACCGCCACCGCTGGACGACGCCGAGCGCTTTGCCCGGCATCTGGCCACCGAATTCGCTGCCGTGTTTCTCTTCTTGTGGGACCTGTCGATCGACGCCACCAACTGGCGCGCCGAACAGGCCATCCGTCCCGCCGTCGTTATCCGAAAGGACGCCCCTATATGTCAAGAAAGGGTGTGAACACCGCCGCGAGCGGAGTTGGATCTGAAGTGGAGCGGACAGAAAGCTCATGGATGACGGCGGGGCATCTCCCGCGGTAGGACGAGGGTTGGGGACCCGGATCGCCGATGCCGACTCCCGTCGTCACCTGCTTTCGTCCAGAGACAGGTTGTCCGTGCAGCGGAGAGGTAGCCTCTGCTCCCGCCGAGTCAAGGCGCTTCGCGCCTCCTCCGCTGCGCTCCGGTCCTTCGGATGACTCGGCGCTCGGGCCGGCTTCAGAGCTGGTTGTGGCCGGACGGATTCGTCCGGCCACTGAAAACACTGGCCGGATGACCGAGAGGTTCTCTACGTGCGGCCGCAGCAGCGGGGCGCGACATCGTCCAGGCCCCCGCCCAGCGGCGGATGACGGACCGCTGACGCGGGAACGGCATCGACTCGCCTGCGGCTCGCCCTCCCGGGCCCCCGGTCGTAGACCGGGGGAAGTAACGTTGGGGTTCACTGACCGGTGTCCGGCGCCGGACGGTGACAGCGACTGGCGGCGTACGACACGCTCCGGATCGGGTCAGAGTCCCGGTTCGGCAAGGCCAGCGTACGGTCAGATCGGAACCGGCCGAAATAGTCGTCGCCAAGCCAAAGGCATTGACCCCGAACACACCAAAGAGCGCGACCACGTCAGGCAGCCTTGGCGCAGGTCGCACCGGGTTGGTGGTCTTCGATCAGCGCGTGGTAGATTTCCCGGGCAACGAAGCGTTTCAGGCAGCGGATGATGTCTTTCTTCGACAAGCCCTCGGCGGTGCGTCGTCGGACGTAGTCGAGGGTCGGCTGGTGCCAGCGCATGCGGATGATCACGATCCGGTAGAGCGCCGCGTTGGCTTGGCGGTGGCCGCCGCGGAAGAGCCGATGCCGGTTCGTAACCCCGGATGAGGCGGGAATCGGACAGGCGCCACATAGTTTCGCGAACGCGGCTTCGGAACGGATCCGGGTGGGGTTGTCGCCGGCAACGATCAGCATCTCGGCCGCCGAGTCGGGACCAATCCCGAACGCCTCACGCAGGGTCGGCGCTGCCGCCCTGGTGAGGATGTCGAGCAACTCGTCGTGCCGGTCGATCTCGGCCGAAAGTGTGCGCCAGCGGGTCGCGAGCGCCCGTAGGGCATGCTTCACCGAGGCAGTCGGGTCGACGATGTCTCCTGGTCTGAGGGTCGCGCAGCGGTCGATGAGCCGTTGGTCGGTGAGCGGCTCGAGTGCTTCGCGGACCCGACTCGGTGCGTTGACGAGCAGCGTCTTGAGCGTGGTCATCGCGGTAGTGCGGGCCTTGACGGCCGTATCGCGGGCGATCTTGATCTGGCGGACCATTTCTGCCGCGCCGTCCGCAGCTTTCGGCATGGCGGTCGCGACACCGGCGAGCACCGACCGCGCCGCAGCCTCGGCATCGAGCGTGTCACTCTTGCCGTTGTTGCGCCGCTTGCGCCGGTCGCAACGGTTGACCTCGACGACGTGGAGCCCCTGTCGGCGCACGGAGCGCGCGAGGCCGACCCCGTAGGAACCGGTACCTTCAATCCCGAAGGTTTCGAGGTCACCGAGCGTGCGTGCCCACGCCACCAGGTCGGCATAACCGGCCCCGTTCGCCGGCACCCGGAACGTCGCGAGCCGGGCGCCCAAGTCATTGATCGCTACCGCGACATGCTCGTGCTTGTGGGTGTCGACGCCGACGATCACCTTGACCGACGGATCGTCACGCGCGATGCTGTTCGACATGTTGCTGGCCCCCTTTCGGGCTGGCGACGCCGTCTGGTCGGGCGGGCGGACAGGACTGTGACGGGACTTTCAAGCCAGGCCCCTATTCGGTCACTGCCCTCCCGGCCAGGCAACATCTGGATGCGTGCTGCCCGGCCGGGCCGACAGATCCTTACCAGGACACGAAGTCGGTCTGCGGCGGAGTCAGAACCGGCCGGGCAGCAGCACGATCATGCTCACAGTCTGCGGTGGCAACCGCACCCGCCACGGCGCCGACACCCAGCAGGTGCTCGCCAGCGTCGTGCGCACCGCCCGCCAACGCGACCTCGATCTACCTCTGAAGTTGCCCCGGTTTCGTGGACACATATCCTCTTGGGGGGAGAAGGAGTATCCGCGATGCCGAAGACGAGACCACCGTACGCGGCGGAGTTCCGGCAACAGATGGTCGACCTGGTTCGGTCCGGACGTGCGCCGGAGGACCTGGCTCGCGAGTTCGAGCCGTCGTCCCAGGCGATCCGAACCTGGGTCGCGCAGGTGGGCCGCGATGCGGGCGAGCGCAGCGACGGGCTGCGCACGGAGGAGCGTGAAGAGCTTCGCCGGCTGCGCCGGGAGAACCGGCGCCTGCGCGAAGAGCGAGAGATATTGGCAAAGGCAACGGCCTGGTTCGCGCGGGAGGCCCGACCCGGGAGACCTACCGGGTCATGAGCGCGAATCAGGCTCGTTTCCGTGTCGCCACGATGGCCCGGGTGCTCGGTGTCTCCCCGAGCGGGTACTACGCGTGGCGTCGTCGTCCTCCGTCGGCTCGGGCACGGGCCGATGCCGAGCTCCGGGCTCGCGTCCAGGCGATTCACGGCCGGAGTCGAGGGACGTATGGTGCTCCTCGGATTCACGCCGAACTGACCGAGGGCGGTGTCGCGGTGAGCCGCAAGCGGGTCGCCCGGGTCATGCGGTCCGTCGGCGTCGCCGGGGTGAGCCGGCGCCGCGGCCCTCGCACGACACGCCGGAATGCCCAGGCCCGCCCGGCCCCGGATCGGGTCGAGCGGCGCTTCGAGGCGGACGCGCCGAACCGGCTCTGGGTCGCCGACATCACCTACGTCCCGACCCTGGCCGGCTTCCTGTACCTGGCCATCGTCCTCGACGTGTTCAGCCGGCGCGTCGTCGGTTGGGCCATGGCGGGGCATCTTCGCACCGCGCTGGTGGTCGAGGCGCTGGAGATGGCCGTGGCGCAACGGCGGCCCGAGGCGGTCATCCATCACTCCGACCAAGGCTGCCAGACTAGGTTCAAGGGGTCGTCGCAACGCTACTCTCGAATTAAACATAGGTGGTCGTCAAGGGCTTCCGCCGGTGTCTTCCAACCGAGAGTCTTGCGGGGACGACTGTTCAGCGCAGAGGCGACAGCCTTGAGCTCGGCGCGGGAGTGCCTGGACAGGTCGGTACCCTTCGGGCAGTACTGGCGCAGTAGGCCGTTGGTGTTTTCATTCGTGCCGCGTTGCCACGGACTATGTGGGTCGCAGAAGAAGATCGCCAGGCCGGTGTCGATGCGAAGTTGGGCGTGTTGCGCCATCTCAGCACCCTGGTCCCACGTCAGTGATCGGCGAAGCTGTTCTGGAAGCGTACTGATCGATGACGCGATGGCGTCTCGGACAGCGTTGGCGCCGTGCCCCGCCAGCGCCGGACCGTTCTTGACCGGCGGAGTGCCGTGCATCTCCATGCGGGGCAGGTGCAGCAGTATCGTGAACCGGGTCGTGCGCTCGACCAAGGTTCCGATAGCGGAGCTGCCCAGCCCGAGGATCAAGTCCCCTTCCCAGTGCCCGGGTACTGCCCGATCTTCTGCTTCCGCCGGACGCTCACTGATCATGACCTCGGGGCTGACAAACGTCTTGCCTCGGCCCCGGGTACGCACCCTGGGAACTCGAAGCGCCCGCCCAGTCCGCAGACACGCGACCAGTTCCCGCCGCAGTGCACCGCGGCCTTGCACGTAGAGCGCCTGGTAGATGGCCTCGTGGGAGATCCGCATTGAATCATCCCCGGGAAAATCGACTCGGAGCCTGTGAGCAATCTGCTCCGGACTCCACGAGCTCGCCCAGCGTCGCTCCTGGCGGCGCCCGTGCCGCCGACCGATCCAGCGCACATCTGGTCCAGGCACGCCGGTCCCGTCAGTAGCGGTGATGACGCCTGCGAGGCCGTCTTGCACATATTGGCGCAGTTTGTTGTTCGCGGCGAGCTTCGCGACTTTCGGACGTCTGGCGCGCCGGTCGGCGTGCCACTGGGCAGTTGTGGCTCGATACTGCAGGTCGCCACCACGGGTCGCAGCGTTCCGACGCAGTTCCCGCGAGATCGTCGATGGACATCGGCCGAGCCGCCACGCAATCTCACGAATCCCGAAGCCCTGAGCGTGCAAGATCGCGATCGCTTCTCGTTCGGCGAACGACAGATAGCGCCCCGACAGCAGGGCCAGATTGCTTGACGGCATCCCGCCATTCTCGCGGAACCACCTCGTGCCGACCGGCGGCGACACACCGGCCACCACCCCAGCATCCTCGCTCGACAACCCGCGCGCAATCGCCTCCCAGAATCGCTTCCGATGCTCCCGTCGCCCCACCGGTGGACGACCGGGCGACCGCATCGCAAGGCGTCCCGCACGATCAGCTCGTCGACGCTTTCTTCCTCCCATCGCAACTCCTCACTTTCGAGATGTTGCGACGACCACTTGAATTCACCCAGTACACCTCGCTGGCCTTCGGCGCTCGCTGCCGGGAACGGGGCGTCGCGCTATCGATGGGTTCGGTCGGCGATTGCTTCGACAATGCGATGGCCGAGAGCTTCTTCGCGACCCTGGAGTGCGAGCTGCTCGACCGAACGACGCTGTCAACGCACGCCGAAGCACGGGCGGCGTTGTTCGAGTTCATCGAGGGGTGGTACAACACGCGGCGGCGTCACTCCGCGCTCGGCTACTGAAGTTGCCCCGGTTTCGTGGACACCTATCCTCTTGGGGGGGAGAAGGAGTATCCGCGATGCCGAAGACGAGACCACCGTACGCGGCGGAGTTCCGGCAACAGATGGTCGACCTGGTTCGGTCCGGACGTGCGCCGGAGGATCTGGCTCGCGAGTTCGAGCCGTCGTCCCAGGCGATCCGAACCTGGGTCGCGCAGGTGGGCCGCGATGCGGGCGAGCGCAGCGACGGGCTGCGCACGGAGGAGCGTGAAGAGCTTCGCCGGCTGCGCCGGGAGAACCGGCGCCTGCGCGAAGAGCGAGAGATATTGGCAAAGGCAACGGCCTGGTTCGCGCGGGAGGCCCGACCCGGGAGACCTACCGGGTCATGAGCGCGAATCAGGCTCGTTTCCGTGTCGCCACGATGGCCCGGGTGCTCGGTGTCTCCCCGAGCGGGTACTACGCGTGGCGTCGTCGTCCTCCGTCGGCTCGGGCACGGGCCGATGCCGAGCTCCGGGCTCCCGTCCAGGCGATTCACGGCCGGAGTCGAGGGACGTATGGTGCTCCTCGGATTCACGCCGAACTGACCGAGGGCGGTGTCGCGGTGAGCCGCAAGCGGGTCGCCCGGGTCATGCGGTCCGTCGGCGTCGCCGGGGTGAGCCGGCGCCGCGGCCCTCGCACGACACGCCGGAATGCCCAGGCCCGCCCGGCCCCGGATCGGGTCGAGCGGCGCTTCGAGGCGGACGCGCCGAACCGGCTCTGGGTCGCCGACATCACCTACGTCCCGACCCTGGCCGGCTTCCTGTACCTGGCCATCGTCCTCGACGTGTTCAGCCGGCGCGTCGTCGGTTGGGCCATGGCGGGGCATCTTCGCACCGCGCTGGTGGTCGAGGCGCTGGAGATGGCCGTGGCGCAACGGCGGCCCGAGGCGGTCATCCATCACTCCGACCAAGGCTGCCAGTACACCTCGCTGGCCTTCGGCGCTCGCTGCCGGGAACGGGGCGTCGCGCTATCGATGGGTTCGGTCGGCGATTGCTTCGACAATGCGATGGCCGAGAGCTTCTTCGCGACCCTGGAGTGCGAGCTGCTCGACCGAACGACGCTGTCAACGCACGCCGAAGCACGGGCGGCGTTGTTCGAGTTCATCGAGGGGTGGTACAACACGCGGCGGCGTCACTCCGCGCTCGGCTACCGGTCGCCACTGGAGTTCGAACGGCTCCATCAGGCCGGCGCTGTGGACGGTGCCCGGCCTGTGGACGCCCTACGGGCGCCCACAAGTCCGTTGGATCCCGCGCTGCGCACGGGATCCACACCGCCCACAGGAATCAATAGTTGATGTACACACCATGACGTGAACCGAAAGCCTTAACCTGTCCACGAGATCGGGGCAACCTCACTCCGCTGATCGCCACGATGTTGCGCGCCACCGGTCCCGTCGTCCCCGACGCCTTCGGGCTCCCCCCGCCGCCCGCCTGAGGGTGGGCGAGCATCGCTCCCTCGCGAGACGTGAAGATCGGCAACCCCGAGACGGTCGCTTCAACTGCGACCGACCCAGGCAGGTATCGTCACGCGCAGGGGTGAAGCACCAATAGAACCGATGCAGCTCACAGCTCCGTTGCCGTTCGGAACTTCAAGAGTCCCCAACCCATTTCTGCTATTTATGCCCGTATTTGTTGAGGAATCACCCGCTAAACGAATACCGTCCACCTTCTCTCGAAGGCCGGAGGCCATGGCTTTTGAGGCTCCTGATGGCGTTCTGATTGTCGAAAAGGTTCAATAATGTCGGCAAACAGCTCCAGCCGCGAGTCGAGCGCCCGGTACTTGTAGAGCAGTCTGATATCGACGATCCATAGCAGCCCGTGGCAAAAGGCCCCGCTGCATTCGACGGGCGATGCATCCCGTCTGACCGCGTTGTTCCTCGGTCGAATATGGCCAATATGCTCCCTCGTCACGCCTTGTCAGCCGGGCGCCTCGCCGGTCTCGGTGCGACGCGGGGTTTCACCACGGGCTGATAGGGAGGACACCCATGACAGCCACACCAGACAGTCGCCTGTCGGTCTACATCGCCGGTGCGGTCGTGGCCGCCATCGTCCTCGCCTTCGCGGCGCCGGCGTTCGCGATGCGCTTCGCCATCGGCGGCGAGATTTTCCTGAACCTCCTCACGATGATGGTCGTCCCGCTCGTCGTGGCCAGCGTGATGAGCGGGATCATCGGCCTGGGCGACGTCCGCAAACTCGGGCGGCCCGGCGGACTCGCGATCACCTACTACGTGACGACGACCGTACTCGCCGTGCTGGTGGGCCTCGTCCTGGTCAACCTGATCCAACCCGGGTCAGGGGTCGACCCGGCCACGCTCGAAGCCGGGGCCGCCGAGGGCGGGGCGGTGGCGGCCGGTCGCGGGGACATGGGACTCGGCACGATTCTCCGGAACCTGGCCTTGATGCTGTTCACCAACAACTTGTTCCGCTCGGCCACCGAGGGCAGTCTCCTGCCCCTCATCATCTTCTCGATTATGTTTGCCGGCGTGCTGACGACGATGGACGACCGCGTGAGCCGGGTCACGGCCCTGATCGTGCAGGTCAACGAGGCGCTTCTGTCGTTCGTGCTGTTCCTGATGAAGCTGGCACCGGTCGGCATTTTCTGTCTGGTCACGGCCCGGTTCGGCGAGGCCCAGCAGGGCGGCGGCTTGGTCGCCGTCCTCGTCCAGACGGGGGCCTACTTCGTGACGGTGCTGCTCGGGCTGGCGGTCCATGCGCTGCTGACACTTCCGCTAATTCTCTGGATCTTCACCAAGCGCAACCCACTTCGCTTCATGATCCAGATGTCGCAGGCCCTGCTGACCGCCTTCTCCACCGCCAGTTCGAGCGCCACGCTGCCGATCTCGCTGGAATGCGTGGTGGGCAACGCCAAGGTCTCGAGGCGGTCGGCTGACTTCGTGCTGCCGCTGGGCGCGACCATCAACATGGACGGGACCGCGCTGTACGAAGCGGTCGCCGCCCTCTTCATCGCGCAGGCGATCGGCTTCGAGCTGACGATCGTCCAGCAAGTCGTGGTCGCTGTCACGGCGACGCTCGCGGCGATCGGCGCGGCGGGCATTCCGGAAGCCGGACTGGTGACGATGGTCATCGTCCTCAACGCGGTCGGCTTGCCGCTCGAGTACATCGGCCTGATCCTGTCGGTGGATTGGCTGCTCGACCGGTTCCGAACGACGGTCAACGTGTTCGGCGATGCGGCGGGCTCGGCGGTGGTCGAACGGAGCTTCCTGGTGGCGGGCAGCGAACCGTAGGGCCTCCCGGCCCACAGGGTCCGCGAACACGAGCGGCCCGGCGCCCGTGCCGCTTCGCCCCATCGATGGCGATGAAGTCGACGCCGTGGGTGCCGGTCGCCATGAGCTGCGCGAGGTCGGTCCAGAAGATGGCGTCGCCGACCGCCGCCTTGATGCCGACCGGTAGCCCGATTGCCGCCGCAATGGACTCGACGAAATCGAGCAGCGCGTCCGCGTTCCCGAAGGCACGGTGCGCGGTCGAGATGGCAACCGGCACCGGCAAGACGCGCACGGCAGTGGCGTTCGTGAAACGCTTGTTCGAGGCCAGCGTCGTCACTCGTGTCCTGTTCCTCGTCGATCGCATCGCACTCGCGGCACAGGCCGAGGATGCGTTCACGGACCATCTTCCCGACTACTCCCTGCCACGTGTTGCGCCCCGGGCGAAGAACGAAAGGCTTGAAACAGGACCGACGAAGCGCGACAGGCTACACTCGCTTCCGTCGACAATCTCCCTGCCGCAGAACCCCGGTTGCTCACCATTGACTCTGATTTCCCAATGACACGCCTATTGAAGGCCACGATTCGGCCATTGCTCACCCACGCCCTGGTACTTACCGAACGGATACGCCATCGCGTTGCGTACAACCCGTTCGCCGCCGCGATCACACAGGACCCCTACCCGACGTACGCGGCTTTGCGTGCGCGCAGCCCGGTGCACCGCAGCCTCCTGACCCACGCCTGGGTGTTGACGCGGTATGCCGATGTCGACGCCGTACTGCGTGACCACCGGCGATTCTCGAACGATCCGCGGCGGCGAGAGGCGGCGCACCGGGGCATTCGCGCACTTCCGGCCGGACCCGACGACTACAGCCGGCTACTGGTCGATCCGCCGGAACACACGCGGCTTCAACGGTTGGTCAAGGAGGCGTTTACACCCCGGGCGGTCGAGGCGCTCGAACCGCGGATACGGACCATCACCGCGGAGCTGCTGGAGCGCGTCGCCACGCCGGCGAGCTTCGATCTCGTCCGGGACGTGGCACAGCCGCTGCCCCTGCGAGTCATCACTGGGATGCTGGGCGTACCGCCGGAAAGCCTCAGGGGTTTCGAGGTGTGGTCGAAGCAGCGCGCACGGCTGCTGGAGTTGACGGTCACCGCGCGCGAGCGGGCGGGCGCGAGGGCCGCGGGCCGGGCGATGGACGAGATCTTCGCGCCGATCATGGAAGCGCGGCGCGCGGAACCGCGGGACGACATCATCAGTGTATTGGCGCGAGGCAACGAGCGCGGCGAGCGGATGACCCCGGAGGAAGCGCTCGACATGCTCCGCGTGCTGCTCGTTGCCGGCAATGAGACCACGGCGAACCTGATCGGGAACGGCATGTTGGCGTTACTCACGCATCCGGCTCAACTCGAGCGCCTGCGCGGAGAGCCCTGGAAAATCGACTCGGCGGTAGAGGAGATGCTGCGTTTCGACGGCCCGGTGCAATGCGACTTCCGTGTGGCGGTGGAACACTGCGAGATTGGGGAAGTCCCGATTCGGCCGGGCGACAGCCTGATCCTCTTGATCGGCGCGGCCAACCGCGACCCCGAGGTGTTCGAGCGCGCCGACGAATTCGACATCGGCCGGCGCGGGACCCGTCACCTGGCATTCGGACGGGGGATCCACCAGTGTATCGGCGCACAGTTGGGTCGGCTGCAGGCGCGGATCGCCATCGGGATGCTGCTGGAGCGGTTCACGTCGATGCGAACGCTCGGCGGCGAGCCGAGGTTTCGGAGCAATTCCGTGATGCGCGGGCTTGAGTCGCTGCAAGTCAGCGCAACGATCGGACTAGCGGAACCGTCCGCACCTCAAACCCAGGTTCGTTTAGAGTCGGGAATCCGTAACGGCGGCCGCGGAGAGGCCACCTGAGAGAACACCCGACCCGGAGGCGGAGGGCCTGTGCAACCGGCAGCGCCACCCTCGCGATGGTGCTCATGGTCACGGCCTGTGAAGGGGAAGTAGTCGGGCAAGTAGCGTGAGGTTTCCGTCGTCGCCATCCTCCGGACTTTCGGGTAAGCCACGCCGCCCGCAGGGGGCGGATCTGGGACCGCATGCGGAGCATTCTTGGGTCGGCGGCGCGGCAGACGGCAAGAGGCGAGTAGCAAGGAGTGTGTCCGCGCCGGTGAACCAAGAATGGATTGGACTGAACCGCTGGCCGGTCGCTCGGCTATGGGTATTGCATGGTCGGGAGGCCGGGGCTGGCGTGCGGCGCACCAGGTCGTGCGTGAAGGTGGCTGCCCGACAGTGGTCGGTGAGGACGGACCGAAGCCTCTCGGGGGCCGTGGTGAGCGGTCGGGAGACGCAAGTCGACCGACTCGGCGATCCCGGAGGCCGCGTGCGGCGCCTGGCCGTCATCGATGGGCCGGTCACGACGAATCCAGAATGGCCGGACACGGCCACGCGTTGACGAGGCGGTCGACGACATGCATGTCCCCGTCGTGACACCGGGGACACTGGCGTAAGGAGCGACCGGTCAACGCCTCGTAGCGGTCCCGATAGAAGGACCGGGGCTTCTTCGGCAAGGGGATCAGGTCGTCGAAGACCCATCGCTTCTTGAGCGTCACCCGATAGAGGAAGCGGAGCGCCGACACCGCAACGATGAGAGAGCTCGGCGCGAGACGGCGTTCGTTGGTCAGGTGGACTTGGTAGGCGCGGATCTCGATGGGACTCAGACAGTCCGGAGGGCGTCCGAAGTGCCGGGCGAACCGCGCAACGGCCCCGACGTACGACCGTTGGGTGGCCGGCGACAGCTGCCGCACCTGCATGTCTTCGAGCATGCGTTGACGGAGAGAGGTCATGACAACGCTCCTCTGCGAAGGACTTGGGGAATTCCAGGCTTTCGCAGAGGAGCGTATGGCGAGGATCAGGATGGGCTGCGGTCGGACGACCCGGCGGGCAGTCTCAGTGGTGGCGGGTCGAGTCCGCGTCTACCGCGGGACGCGGTTTAGTCCAATTGGGATTATCGGACCCAAGCCCCATCCGGCCGGCCCCGACCGTCTCAACAAGGCGACCGTCTCACAGGCCCGCCACGGGCCGAACGGCAGGCCACCAGGGGGGGAAAAGCAGCCGGGGCCGGGGCCGATGCCAGCCACGGGCACGCCGGGGCCGTAGATTGACGTGTCGACGTGTCCTGTCATCGTCTACCCTTCCGGCTTCCACAGCGCTAGCAGCCCGTGGCAGAAGGGGCTGATTGTCAATCGAGAATCGCGTGTCCGTATTGGCGTGTCGCCGGACCATCCCACGACGAATCGGGCCGATCATGACGCTCCGGGGCCCAGAAGCGCCGCACACGCCCCCAGCACTCGCTCAGGAGGCCGATCAGCGCCTCCAGCGGCGCCGACGCGCGGCCCTGGAGGCTCCGCGGCGTGCCCACGCCCGTCAGGTGCCGCATGAGCAACCCGAGATTGACGCCGCAGACCTGGACGAGCAGCCGTTTCAGGATGTTGGGATGCCCGCGCAGATGGACGCGGCGCATCCTGCCGGTCTCGTAGAGATGCGCGTTGGGCCGTTCCAGCAGCTCGCCCCGCTGCCGCAGCAGCCGTTTCCCACGCGCGCCGCGGATCCGCCGCCGGTTGGCATACACCGCGTCCCGCGCCGCCGCCTGGCCCTTCCAGTGCCGCCGGCCGCGATCCGGCTCCGAGACGTAGCTGCGCACGCCGATGGCCGCAAACCCGACCATCGTCTCGTTGCTGTGATATCCCTTGTCGGCCACCACCTCCACGATCCCCGGCGCGCCGACCGCCTCGACCTGCTCGGCGGCCGTGACGAGCGTGTCGACCAAGGTCGTCGTGTCGCCCGCACTCGCGTCCTGCACCGTCACGCCCACGATGGCGCCTGTTTCGAGGTCGACCGCATGCTCGGCGGTGTGCGCCAGATGCGTGCGGCCGTCCTTCATCTTGGCGATCTTCGCGTCCGGATCGTGCGGGTGGGTCCAGTCCGCGTTCGAGCCCTTCTTCTTGCGGGTCCGGTCGAACCGGGCCAACTCGGCGCGCGTCGGCGTCGTGAGGCCGGACGCCTCGGCCAGCCGGGTCAGAAACGCGTCGTAGCTCTCGCCCGTATCCCGCCGCACAATGCTCCGCATCGCCGCATTGGCTTCCAGCGTCGTGGCATCGATGCCAACCGTGCGCCCCACCACCAGCGTGGCGTCGGCCAGTCGCTGCAACACCCACGTAAACACTGCCTGGTGGGTCTCGAGGTCAATCAGGCGACGGGTGCGCGACAGCGTCGAGTGGTCCGGCGGGGCCTCGTGGAGGGCGAAGTCCAGAAACGTGCGAATGCTCAGCGAGTCGGCGGCGCGCCACGCGATCGCTCGTTCCGAATCCAGCCCTTCAAAGTAGCCGAGCAACAGCAGCCGGAAATACCGGCCCGGCGCCAGACTCGGCCGACCGACCCCGTCCGCGTAGAACGACGCGCACTGTGCTTCCACGACCGCGTCGAACCCCGCGTCGTCGAGCACTCGATTCAGCCGCTCGTAAAACGGGTGCCCAGCACTCTTCGGCAGATCCGCCGTGGGCACCCACATCGTCGCTTGCCGCGTTCGACCGCGGCTTGTCCCCATCGCCATGCCAGACAGTGGTAGGACACAGGACCGATCACGTCGATCCCTGGAGCGAGGGACTTTCACCACGGGCTGCTAGACCAGCCGAATCGTCTCCACCGGGTCGGCGTGCCCGGCCCGCCAGGCCGGATAGACGCTGGAGAGCAGGATGGCGGCGAGCGCCGCCGCGCCGATGAGCATCACGCTCTCGCCATAGATGCCGACCCGCATCACGGACGACATGCCGATGCCGGCGACCTCCATCTGGTCTGCCGCGACCAGGGCCGATATGTCGATGCCGGTAGAGGCGAGGTAGCGGTACGGTCCGATGGTGACCAGGGCGGCGGCCGTCAGGCCGACGACCGCCAGCCAGGCGCTCTCGAACATGACCAGCCGGAACAGCTGCCCCGGGCTGAATCCGACGGCGAGCATGATGCCGAACTCGCGCAGGCGCTCCATCACGCTGACGAAGAGGGTGTGGAAGATTCCGGCCGCCACGAGCAGGGCGAGCACCAGCATCATGACCTTCGAGCCGCCGACCTTCATGGCGATGAAGACCGCCAGGTCCGGCTGCAGCGCGTGCCACGGCAGCACCGCGACGCCGGCCGGCGCCGCGCGGCCGAGGTCCGCGACCACGCGGTC
Organism: Vicinamibacterales bacterium; assembly: GCA_965217045.1. Lineage (GTDB taxonomy): Bacteria > Acidobacteriota > Vicinamibacteria > Vicinamibacterales > UBA8438 > JAAXGX01. Next base: position 1,552,098 of record OZ244229.1, read on the forward strand.
GGTGACGCGCTGATCGTCGACGAACGCCGTGACCTGAATCGCTTCGTCGGGCCCGAAGCCGATCGCTTCGCGGACCGTGTCGATCGGTAGCAGGCAGATCCCCCCGTCGACGCTCGGCGAGCCGGTGCGGATGAGCCCGGACACCCGCGCCAGGCCGCTCACGATCTCGCCCTCCTTGTCGGTCAGCGTGTAGACCACCTTCGACCCGAGCTCGACGTCCAGGTTCGAGGCGAGCTTCGCGCCCAGGGATGATGCCGCCGTCCGTCGAGGACTCGAAGAACTCGCCCTCGACGACCGCCTCGAGGAGCGACAGGGTCTCCTCGTCCTCGTCCTCCGGGGAGACGGCGATGAAGCCGGCGCCGATGTTCTCGCGCGCGGTCGACAGCATGTTGAACCCGGTGATGCGCTCCACGACGCGGATGACGCGCGGGTGGCCTGCGGCCAGGCGCCGCAGCTCGTCCGTCCCCTCAACGGGACGGGTGAGGGTGGGGCTGTCGAGGCACTCCGGATGCTGCAGCGTCACGTGGCCCGCGCCGAGCCGAGCCGCCAGGCGGATCATGTCCGCCCAGTTTTGATCCTGCAGCGCCATCATGATGACGGAGAGGAAGACGCCGAACACGATCGCCGCGAGCGTGATGACCGTGCGGCGGCGATTCCGCCACAGGTTGCGCCACGCCATCGTCGCGAGACTGCTGCTCTTCATGACGCTGCCCTCTCACTGATGCCGCATCGCCTCGACCGGGCTGATCCGGGCCGCCTTCAGGGCCGGGTATATCACCGCCAGGAGCACCAGCACGATCAGCGTCAGCGAGGGGGTGACGAACGTGAACGGCGACACCACCGCCTGCCACACGGTCGCGAACGTGGCGCCGATGACGCTCACCCCGCCGAGCGCACCGGTATCGATGCCGAACTCGACCAGGTACCAGAGCGTCGGGACCGAGAGCGCGAGGCCCAGCGCTAGGGCGAGGCCGGTCTGCAGCGCGCTCTCGGCGAATACGAGCGTCGGCACCAGCGACCGCCACGACCGCGTGTCGAGGTCGGGGGCCAGGCCCTGCGCGATCTCCAGGGCGGCGGCCAGCGCGAGCTCGTCCGGCTTGCGCAGCACGATCTCGTGCGCGCCCGTCGGCATGACGAAGAGCTCGCGGAACGCCGCGGCGGTGAGAAAGACCGCGGAACGATCGACGCCCTCGCTCACGCTGTCGAGGATGCCGCGCACCGCGTAGAGATCGTTCGCGATGCCGCCGTCGGTCGTCTGGCTCAGGACGACCAGCTCGTCGCCGACGGCCAGATCGAGGGCTCGGGCGAGCTGCCGTCCCACCACGACGCCCGCCGGGTCGCCGTCGTCGAGCCACGTCCCCGCGGCGAGGCGGGTCGAGATCACGCTCACGCGGGCGTTGGCCTGCACGTCGAGGCCGCGCAGCGACGCGCCGGCGGCCGAGTCGTGGGCCGCGGCGAGCCCTGCGCCGACGAGGCGCGCGTTCGCCCGGAATCCGGCCGCCTCCAGCCTGGAGAGCAGCGCATCGACATCGTCGATGTCCGTGTAGAGCGACGGGTCGTCGAGGTAGGTCGGCGCGTGGATCTGCAGGTCGCCGAGCTCGACCTCGACGACGGTCTCATCCATGTCGTTCAGCAGACCCTGGAGCATGCCGAACCAGATCACCATGGCGTAGAGACCGAACGCCATCGCGCCGACCGTGACGACGGTCCGCCGACGGTTGCGGCCGATGTTCCGCCACCCCATCTTCAGGATGAGCATGCGCTGCCGGGCTGCAGACCCGCGCCTGTTGCGGTCGGGAGCCGGACGGCCGATCAGGAGCCCGATTCTAGCCGATGTCGCCCCGGCCCGCAGGGACGCGCGCCCGTGGCCGCTGCAGCGCCAGGAAGCACGCCGCCGACATCCCCGCCGCGCCGAACAGCATGGACATCACCATGACCTGGTAGCGCACCGCGATCAACGGCGGGACGCCCGACAGGATCTGGCCGGTCATCATCCCCGGCAGGGACACGAGACGAACCGCGAACAGCGTGTTGACCTGCGGAATGAGCGCCGAGCGCATCGCGATGGGGCGCGCGTCGGGATACGCCGCCCCGCGGGCGAGCTCCGCGTCGAGCCGCTCCGCCGACAGGCTGACCGCGTTCATCGACGAGGCGAAGATCATGCCGCCGAGCGGGATCAACACCGTCGGATCGTGCCACGGGTCGGCAGCCAGGACTCCCTGCGTGACGAGGGCCAGGGTCGACACCCCGCCCGCGCCGATCGCGGCCAGGGCCCGCGGGTAGACTGCTTGGCGCCGCCGCGCGACCGGTCTGAGAGAAATCCAACCTGCTGCGGCGAGCATCACCGTCAGCCGTGCAGAGCACGACGGCCGGATGCGCGGTGCCGAAGATGAACGTCAGCACGTAGCCGACGAGTGCGAGCTGCATGACCATGCGGCCGACGCCGTAGAGCGCGGCGCCGCCGCCGGCCGACCAGCGCCGCAGGATGGCGATCCCCACCAGTCGCCGGGAGCAGCGCGAGACCGAGATTGGAGAGCGGAATGGCGTCGACGGAGCCGGTCATGTTGCCGTGGAGCATACCGTTTCCGGATCGACCCGGCGCTCGGCGCGCGCACGTCCCGGCGGCCCGGGTTTCGCCCGGAGCCGCCAACCTGATGGCGCGGGATCGTGTTGGGGCCGCGACCGCGGCGCGCACGCCTTCGACGCGCGTCTCGCCAGACGCGAGGAGCACGCCAACCAAGCGTGCAGGCATGGCCATGCAGATTTCCCTGCGGGCCAGGGCGTGCCTCGATTTTTTAGGATCGGGTTCCCCGTGACCCGGTCAAAAGCATCGAGGTCCCTTGCCAGGATGACGGGAATGTGCCAAGCTTCGACAGCTAGTTTTTATGAGATTTGCGGCGACTCTCTCGGCGTTCTGCCGAACCTGAAGCTCCAATCCCTCACCAAAGCAGCTGCAAAGCGGCGCGCGGCCTCATGAGGAGGCAGAGCGCACTGTCGTCGTCAACTTGACAGTGCATCGACGAGAGAACCCGTCGGCGCGTCCACGGCCTATGTCGGCCGACCACACTCGGAGGACTCACGCATGGAATCTACGACCGGCACGATCAAGCGCATCACGGACAGGGGCTTCGGCTTCATCGCCGCACCGGATGGCGTCGAATACTTCTTCCACCAGTCCGCGTGCATGAGCACTCCATTCGACTCCATGCGCGAAGGCGATAGCGTGACGTTTACGCTCGGCCAGGGCCCGAAGGGCCCCCGCGCCGAGAACGTCACACCCGTCTACTCCTAGCTGCCTGGCCGGCTCCACACTCGAACCCCGGTGGCCGCAAGGCCATCGGGGTTCGAATCTCCTTGCGGACCGGGGATCGGCGCCGCTCGGCTCGCGGCCGACAGCGTCGTCGCGCGTGCTGGCATCCCGTTCGTTGATGGCGTCCTGCACGAGCGCGAACCCACGGAGACCGAAGTTCGGATGGAGGCAGCCTGATCACGTCAACGGCCGATCCACAACATTTTACAATTCCTTGCGCCGGGCCCGCACTTGGCCCAGTCTCGATGGTCGGGTTCGGGCATCGACAGGCGATTCAGGTCGTGTCGATGCCGAGTCCAAGTCGCGAAATTCGTTGTTGCGGCATAGTGCCGGGCACCGAACAGACTGGCCGGCGGAGCCAGTCTTGATAGTGGAGGCACTGTGCATCAGAGAGTCGTTCTGGCGGCGGGTTCGTTAGTTTTGTCGATATTTCTGCTTCTTCCGGCGGGCGCGGCAGCCCAGACCGGCAGCATCGCAGGGCAGGTAGCGGACGAGACCGGAGGCGTTCTCCCCGGCGTGACGGTGGAGGCGAGCAGTCCGGCGCTGATTGAAGGCGTGCGGACCAGCTTCAGCGACGGGTCGGGCCTGTACACCCTTGAGGGGCTGCGGCCCGGCACCTACACCGTCACGTTCGTTCTACCCGGCTTCAGCACGTTCATCCGCGAGGGCATCGAGATCACCACGGGGTTCTCGGCGAACGTCGACGCCACGCTGACCGTCGGCGCGGTCGAGGAGACGGTGACCGTCTCCGGCGCGAGCCCGATCATCGACGTGCAGAACGTCCAGCATCAGGAGAATATCTCCCGTGACACCCTGGACACCCTCCCGACGGGCCGGACCTACTCGGGCTACGCCGCGCTGACCGTCGGCGCCCAGACGGACGTGCTGGGCGGCGGGCAGGATGTCGGCGGCAGCGTGGGCGACACGTGGGGCACCATCATCATTCACGGCAGCTCGACGTACGACGGCGAGATCAACTGGGACGGGATGTCGGTGACGGCCTCGGTCACGGCCGGAGGCGGCACCGGCAAGCTGTACTTCGCGAACCAGGTGGCCGTCCAGGAAGTGGTGATGTCGACCGGCGGCATGGATGCCGAAACGGGCTTCGGCGCCGTCGCGCTGAACTACATTCCCAAGGACGGTGGCAACGCCCTCAGCTACTACACGGCCATCAACGGCACCAACGAGAACCTGCAGTGGAGCAATTTCGGTGACGAGCTCGCGGGGCGCGGGCTCAACGAAAAGCAGGTTCGGGGGCTGAAGAAGACCTGGGATTTCGGCGGCGGCCTCGGCGGGGCGCTCGTACGCGACAAGCTGTGGTTCTACACGGCCCACCGCTGGTGGGGGACGCAGCCCTACACGAGTCTGAGCTATCCGAATCTGGCGCCGCGCCTGTCGTACGGTGCCGCGGACTACCAGCCCGATTTCGACAACCCGGTCGTGCAGGACAACCACACGCGGTCCAACACCCTGCGTCTGACGTGGCAGGCGAGCGACCGCCACAAGCTGACCGTGTCGCACGACAACCAGGATCACTGCCTCTGTCAGTTCTGGGCGGTGTTCGGCGTGGTCGACTACCTCGCGTCGATGGACTACAACTACGACAACATCAGCAACACCCAGGTCACCTGGACCTTTCCCGCCAGCAGCCGGCTGCTGTTCGAGGCGGGGGCCTCGTTCACCCGCCCGTCGGGCAGCCCGGCCAATCAGCCGGAGGGACTGCCCACCGACATTGGGGTCCGCATCTTCACGCCGTCGTTCATCAACTTGAACGCCCAGGTGTTTTCGCCGAGCACGCCGGCGCTGTACGGAACGAACAACAACTTCCCAAATTTCAGCACGAAGGCTTCGATGTCCTACGTGACGGGGTCGCACAACCTGAAGGTGGGCCTGAGCACCCGTCACCTTCAGGAGAACCACCCGCGCTCCTACGTCAACAACGCCCTCAGCTATGACTTTTCGTCGCCCAACGTGCCGCTGCAAATCAACCAGTTCGGCACGCCCCGGAACTCGTTCCAGCGGGCGAACATCCTGGGACTCTTCGCGCAGGACCAGTGGACGGTCGACCGGTTGACGCTCAATCTCGGCGTGCGCTACGACCGTCTCAACGGCTTCGTCCCGGCGCAGGCCCACCCGGCGAGCCGGTTCGTGCCCAGCTTTGCCATCGACCGCATCGACAACCTGCCCAACTACCACGACCTCAATGCGCGGCTGGGCGCGGCCTACGACCTCTTCGGCGATGGCCGGACAGCGCTCAAGTGGAACATGGGGCGCTATGTGAACGCCATCGGCACGAACCTCGCCCAGGTCAACAATCCGATGGAGTCGATCATTCTCTCGTCGAGCCGGTTGTGGGACGATGCGAACGGGGATCTGGAACCGAACTGCAATCTGGACAACTTCGGGGCGAACGGCGAGTGCGGCGCGATCATCAATCCGGAGTTCGGCAAGCCGATCCCGACCACGAGGGCGCGCGAGGACGTGATCGCCGGTTGGAACACCCGGCGGGCCAACTGGCAGACCTCGGTGGCGGTCCAACGCGAGCTGACGGAGGGCTTCTCGGTTGAGGTGGCGTGGTTCCGCCGGTCGAACATCAACTTCACGCTGCTTGACAACCTCAACATCGGGCCGGAGCACTTCTCCGAGTTCAGCATCACGGCCCCGGTCGACCCGAATCTCGGTTCGGTCAGCGGACAGACGCTCGGCGGGCTGTATACCATCACGCCCGAAGGGGCGGCCCTCGGCACCAATAACCTGATCATTCCGGCCAGCGATTACGGGAATCCCACCGAGATCTTCAACGGGATCGATGTCTCGTTCCAAGGCCGGCTCGGCAACGGCATCAACCTCGGCGGCGGCGTGGCCACCGGGGCTGTGGAGATCAACGAGTGCTACGTGGTCGATGATCCGACACAGGCTAGGCCCGGCTACTGCAACTACGGGCCAAGCTGGGGAGACGGGACCCAGGTCAAGTTCAACGGGTTGGTGCCACTGCCCTACGACGTCGACTTCTCGTTCGTGTTCCAGTCCCTGCCCGGCGTGATCCGGCGGTCGGACTATCGGGCCGGCGCCGACCCCGTCGAGCGGGCCGCCATCGAGTCCCAGATCGGTCACGATATGGTCACCGGTTTTGAGGAAATCCCGTTGTTCCCCTCCGGCATCGGGTTCTACGAGGCCCAGCCGTCCTCGTCGCTGCCCTACGCCGGCTTCACGTTCCTCGACAACTCCACGCAGTTCGAGCCGCAGCTTTACCAGCTCGACCTGCGGCTTACCAAGTCCGTGGCCATCGGCGGCGGGCGTATTCGACTAGACTTCGACATCTTCAACGTCTTCAACGAAAATGCCATCACGCGGATTCTGGACGACTACTCGACTGGCGGCACGTACCCCAGGCCGACGGCCGTCATGAACGGCCGCCTGATCAAGTTCGGCACGACCATCGACTTCTAGACGCGCGGACTGAAATCTGCGTCGGCGAATCCGCGGGGCGGGGGGTAACCCCCCGCCCGTTTTTTTTGGCGCCGGCAGCGTCCTCGACCGTCGGATCCAACGGAATGGACAACTGCGCCAAGTGCGCGCGGGTGACCAGGCGCCCGGGATGAGCACCGAGCAGAGAACGAGGTCGGCGGACGCGACGGTACCCTCGATGTTCGCGGTGTTCGACATGAGCGTGGTGACGTGTCCCTGGACGACGTCGCGCACGTAGGCGAGCCGCAACGGATTGATGTCGATGATCGTGACGTCCGCCCCGAACCCTACGCCGACGACGCAGGCGTTCAGCCCGACCCTCGGTGGACGGGTCAAATCCGGCCATTTGTGGACACCGCAAATCCGGCCATTTCCGGCGTCCCGAGACGGCACGTGAGTTCGGTATTGTCAAGTTGAGGCTGACGGCCGTTTCTGATCCCCAGCATGGCGGGTTAACGGCTGGCTCGAGCCCAGTATCTTGGGGGTCGATCGACGAGGCTTTTCGTCAACTTGACAGTACCCTCAGGCTCGTCAAAGTCGCACTGGAACCCCACTCGATGCTCACGATTTCGACGAGAGGGGCCTCCCGCTGCGGCTTTGTGGGGTCCGCTCTCGTTGCCGTGTAGTTGGGATCACGCCTAGCCGCTTCACCTGACCCCGACCCCATAACCAGCCATACGAACCTTCCTCGTTGCCCCCGCTGCTGCTCGAACCGGATCCCGGAAGGCCTTGGTGCAGATCCAGGCAAGCAGCAATCGGGGGATGATGCCGTATGGTGGGGGCGTGGAGGGGTTGATGGGTAGCCGTTGGACCGCGAGCGCGGATACGGCCGTACGCTTGGCCGCGGCGCTCGACTGGGAGCATGGCGGCCGCCGCCTGGGCGACCTGGCCGAGCGGCTCGGCCGGACCGAGGGAGCTGTCCGGCAGCGGGCGTCGCGGCTGCGCGCCGTCCAGCTCGAGGGCGACGTTGACCTCGCCGGCGGCGGTGTTAGGGTGGATCCGTGAACCGCATCCGTCCCTGGATCGCGATCGCCATGATCGCAGTGGCCGTGCTCGGCGTCGGCGCGCTGCTGGTCACCATCTACGCCACGTTGCCGACGAAGACCGACCTCGCCAGGATGATCAGGCCGTTGGCGACGAAGGCTGACGTCGCCCAGCTGGCGACGAGGCCTGAGCAGCGGGTACGCGTCGACCAACAGCTGCCCGATCTGGTCGGCGACGTGAGCGAGACGACGGCCGCCGTCAATCGGGTGAACGAGGAGCTCTACCGGACGAACGCCGAACTGGTCCTCGTGATCGAGACCGTCGAGGCGACGAACGCCGAACTGCTGCGCGTGATCGAGACCGTCGAGGCGACGAACGCCCGTTTGGAGCAGACCGTCGACACGGCGATCGCCAGACTGGTCGCCCTGCAGCCGACGCGGCCTGGCGTCCCATAAACGCCCTTACGTTAACCATGCATCCTCGAGTCGTCGATATTCTTGCGTCTGCTGGAACGCCAGCCGCAAAGATTCGTCCAACGGAGCTATACAACGAAGGTTGGATGCTCCGGCTCATTCTTGACTGGGCTCAACAACAAGCCCCTGGGAGCCATCCGCTGGCGTTTCTGCCTGATGCACGATGGTATTGCGAGGCCCTGCTGTGGCCCCAGTTTCTGGCGAGGTCGCGGGGCGACAAACTAGCTGAGACCTGGACGCACGCCGATGGAGTTGTCGGTCACTTCAACGTCGGCGGAACGAGCAAGGAAGGACTGACACTGCGAAAGGGCGCCACGCAGTTCGTCGTCGTAGAAGCGAAGATGTCGTCCAGGCTCTCCTCGGGCACCACGAATGCCCCTGGCTATGACCAGGCGGCCCGGACTGTGGCGTGCATCGCGGAGACACTGAAGCGTGCCGACATCGAGCCCCAGCAAGTAGAGCGTCTCGCCTTCTTTGTGGCTGCACCCCTAGACCAGATCGACAACGGCGTCTTTGGTGACATCGTGACCACGGCCAGTATCCAGCAATGTGTGCAAGACCGGGTAGATGCTTATCGTGGCGATCGGACCGAGTGGTTCGACCAATGGTTCATCCCGACGCTGGACGCGATTGACATTGGTGTGTTGTCCTGGGAGGAACTGCTTGAGGGACTCGATCCCAGCTATCTGGCCTTCTACGACCAGTGCCTCCTGCACAACAAACCGAAAGCGCCGGCTGATTACCGCCCAGCGCGGAACACGTTTATTACTGGCTGAGGAAGGCGATGTGCTCGTCGTCTGGAAGCTCGACCGCCTCGGCCGCAACCTCGCCCACCTTGCGGCCGGCCGCCTCGTGTTCGGCATCTTCGCGACGCTGGCCGAGTTCGAGCGGGAGCTGATGGCACCAGGCCGAACGACGGCGCCACGTCCGCCTCCTCGTAGTCGGCGTGGTCCGGCCAGTGCGGGCAGTTCGTGCAGAAGTGCCAGACGGCCCGGCCGAGATTGGCGCGGAACACCCTACGTCGCACATGACGTGGATCTTTTCCGCCGGCTCGTAGTCAAGGTCTACATGTTGTTCGAGGAGTTCGGTGCCGCACTCGAACGCGAGGGTCAGTTCATCCGCGTCCGATAACGGCCGATCTGTCAACCTGCCGGATCACGTCAGGAGGCTGTATGCCGGGCTTGAAATAGGTAGGGCTACAGATAGCCCACTGCGGCAGTTGCCTACGCCCCAGTCGGCGCGTCGTCCGCGTTCTCCGCGTCACCGCTGCTGGTAGTCTCAGCCTGCTTCCTGCGTTCCGCCCAATAGTTCTTCATCCGGTCCGAGACCGCTTGCTTTGCCTCGGCTGACATCTCGCGGCGCTTGCGCTTCGCAGGCTGCCTGGAAGGCGCGGACGGGCGCGGCTTCACACCAAGGGCGGCGATCGCCGCGTCGATTCGAGCGACACTTCGCCGCCGAGAGAGGCACCCCGTTGTGGCGTTCGCTGATGCGGACGCGCGAGCTCGGCCTGCGCCGCATGAGCAGGGCAGACGTGTTCCGGATGGTCACGCGGCGCGTCCAAGCGGCCGAGCTGGGAAGCGCGGCGAACTGCCACACCTTTCGCGCCTCGGGCATCACCGCCGATCTGCTCAACGGCGGTACGCTTGAACGCGCCCAGGCGATCGCGGGGCACGAGAGTCCCCGTACCACCCAGCTCTACGACCGGACGGGAGATGACATCACCGTGTTGAGGACATCGAGCGGATCAGGATCTGACCGGGGTGCAGGGGCACAGCCATCTTGCTGGACGGGAGCCGCACGGGCGGGCCTTCGAGCTGCCGCCACACGTTCCGGGCGACGTCTGTCGCCGGGCACGCGTCGCCGACGATGACGAAGCTCTACGACCGGACGGTCGATGCGATCACCGTCGACAAAATCGACCGCATCGTGATCTAGCGTTGGCCTGATGAACGGGTCCGACATCGCGCGGGGCTCGACCGGCCCTTGTGCTTGTCGCCACGCTGAGCGCCACGATCCGCGTCCCGGCATACTGGACCGCCCCCGGGGGCCGGCGACACCTGGGCTGCCGCCTCCGGCCCCCGATCGCGTGCTTGACAACAGATCAGCTGCCCCCATGCACTTCCCATGGGTTGTGGTTGTTCCCACAACATACCCATGCGCCGTAAGGAGCAGCACGGCATGAGACAGCAAATGATCGACGACTTGGTTACAGAGTTGTCGACCGCAATGAAATCAGGGGATCAGGAGGCACTTCGCATTGCGCAGCTTCCGCTGCTTGACCTTGTGAGCCGCTTGCAAAACTCCCGGGGGATTGGGGCTGGGCGCAGTCCTCAGCTCTCTTGGTGAACACGATTGCCCTGGATCGCCGACTGGATATCTTGTCGGGAGAACCGGCGGCACGCCGGAGGTAGAAGTCGGATGTTTCGACGTGTTCTCGACCGCGCGTTGGGACACCCGTGGGTGACTGACGCCCGTCGGGCGCCGAGGGGCGTTGCCGGCGGTGCACTGGTTATGTCACGAGGCGCACGAGTTGGTCGGCGGTGAGTGCGAGCACGCCGAACATGCAGTGGCACATCACTTTCGAGGCGCCACGGACCCGGACATGGCGACCGCCGAACTCGTCCTTGAGTCGGCCATTGACGCGCTCACCCGCCGTACGCTCGTTGTAGCGAGCCTGCTCGGGAAGCTGAAAGCCGATACGCTGCAGGCGCCGGGCTTCGGTTCGCAATTCCTCCGCCAGCGCCTTGTCGCGGCGGGGGTTGGTGTCAATCAACGGGACGTGGCCGAGTGAGCGGCTGTGCTGGCGGATCGGTTCCGCGTCGTAGGCGGCGTCCATCAGGTCATACAGATTGGTCGTTCGCTCGGCCGACAAGGTCGCCAGCGGAATGGCGGCTTGGCTGTCGTGCAGGGAGGCGGACGTCAGCAGGCAACTGATCGGAATCTGGCCGTCGGCCACGTCGAGGTGCAGCTTGTAGCCGACCCAGGTCGACTTGTAGCCCTTGCTGTCCTTTTTCATGCCCACGTCACAGTCGGTCGGCAGGTCGTCGAGCATCGCCGGCAAGGTCATGGCCGCCTGCCGGTCGAGGCGCTTGAGGACCTTCGGCCGTTCCTCACCCTTCTTCGGCCGTCCCCGCTTGCGCTTGGGCAGCGGGGGCGTCTTTTCCTTCGCGGCCGGCTTCTCGCGGGCCTCGATGGCCGTCGAGTCGCGGCAGAGGTGACCCACCAACCGGTCGTGGTGGGTGTTGCGGATCAACGCTGCATGCGTGCGCTGGGGCAACTGTGTGTCGGAGAACTCGACGAAGGCGCGTGAGAAGACCGACTCGCTCGGCACCTCGCTCTTCCGCTCCCAGCCGCAGATCCGCCGCAGCGCCACGTCGGTGACCAAGCGGTCCAGCAGCACGCGCGTCGTCGGCATGTCGTAGACCGCCTTGGCCACGAAGGCTCGCGCCAGTGCCGCGCGGTCCTTGCGCGGACGCCCCGGCACCCGGAAGCACCGGGGAATCCACTGCTCGATACGGATGACCTCGAGAGTCTGCACCAACTGCTGCTGTTTCCCGGTCAGCGGACCCAACACGGGCTCCAACTGGGGGAACAGCGCACGCTGGATCGACTGCCAATAGGGGGCGAAGGAACCACGCAGGCAGTTCATGGTTTGTTTGATTGACCACTCCTGCCTACTACTGTATATTAGCAAACATCAAGGATGTGAAACAACGAATCGATGGCCTACAGCGCAGCGTTACGCCGCTATGAGGAGCAATACGACGCGCTCAAGGCGGAACTGCAAACGCTCGGGTTCGTAGGCCAGGGCGGCGTTCACACCCGCCGGATAACGTGTGGGAGGGCTACCTGTCGCTGCCACGACAACCCGGACGCCCGTCACGGCCCCTACCACTACTGGACGCGCAAGGCCCGCGGAAAGACCGTCGGCCCCTACCACTACTGAACCGTCGGCTTGAAGCTCACCGAAGACGAACTCGTCCTCTACCGGGAGTGGATCGAGAACAACCGTAAACTGGAACGGCTCGTGAAGGAAATGCGCCACCTCTCTTCGCGTGCGCTTGCCCTCATAACCGGCAGGCAGGCTCCATGAACCCCCGTGTCGCCGGCTTCCCGGGCGCGGTCACTGCCATCCTGCGAATGCTGCATCCCGCCCGCTGACCGTCCCTCGCCCCGCCGCCTCCGGCAGGGAAAACTCGGCCGATCACGCGTTTCGCAAGAGGCTCGATAGTTTGGATTTGTGCCGTTCACGCCCCCGGGATCCGGTTTCTCGATCCCGGTAGGGGGGCTACAGCTTCGCCGACGCGCTGGTGTTGTACTCCATCGGGCAGCAGCGGCGGATCAACGGGTCGACACGCCGTACGTGGAAATGGCAACTAGAAAAGGGGTATCACAGTAACGAAACGATGGTCGGGTTCGCGGCCATCGGCGTGCGCAGCTACGTCTCGGAGCCGGATCGCGGCCGGCGCCACTGGAAGGGCCAGGCGGCCGCGCGGGACGCGGTGTATGCCAACCGCCGGCGGATCCGCGGCGCGCGCGGGAAACGGTTGCTGCGGCAGCGGGGCGAGTTGCTGGAACGGCCCAACGCGCATCTCTACGAGACCGGCAGGATGCGCCGCGTCCATCTGCGCGGGCATCCCAACATCCTAAAACGGCTGCTCGTGCAGGTCTGCGGCGTCAACGTGGGGTTGCTCATGCGGCACCTGACGGGCGTCGGCACGCCGCGGAGCCTCCAGGGCCGCGCGGCGGCGCTTCTGGGCGCGCTGATCGGCCTCCTGCGCGGGTGCTGGGGGCGTGTGCGCCGCTTTTGGGCCCCCGAGCGCCACGATCGGCCGCATTCGTCGTGGGATGGTCCGGCGACACGCCAATACGGGCACGCGATTCTCGATTGACAATCGGCCCCTTCTGCCACGGGCTGCTAGGCGCGCCGCTGACCGCGGCCGCAACCGCGCTGGTGATCAGCGCCATCTCTCTCAAGGCGGCAGCAAGGCTACGTCTGTGGGCGCCGTTGATCGGGGTCGTCGCCGGCTCGGCGGTCGCCGGAGCGTTCGGACTCTACGATCTGGACCGCGTAGTCCGCGCCCCGTGGATCGGTTTGCCGCCGGTCGAATGGCCGGGTGTCGAGGCCGACTTCGGCCCGGCGTTCGTCGGGTTGCTTCCGGCCTTCCTGCTCGTGGCCCTCATCGGAGCCATCCAGACGGTCACCAGTGCGGTAGCCGTCCAACGCGTATCGTGGCGCCGGCCGCGGGCGGTGGACTACCGCGCGGTGGAAGGCGCCCTGGGAGCGGACTGCATCGCCAAACTGCTGGTCGGCATCGCCGGGATCATGCCGACCCAGACGATTGCAATCAGCATCCCGACGATAGAACTCACCGGAGTCGGCGCCCGTAGCGTCGGGATTGCGGCCGGCGCGGTGATGCTCTGTCTGGCGTTCCTGCCCAAGGCGCTCGCCCTGCTCCTGGCGCTCCCGGGTCCGGTAGCGGCCGCCTACATCACCGTGTTGTTGGCCCTGAGTTTCGTACGTGGCATGACCGAGGTGATGGAGGGAGGCATGGACCATCGCAAGGGACTGATCACGGGCGTGGCTTTCTGGGTCGGCGTCGGCTGCCAGACCGGTTTGATATATCCCGAGCACCTTTCGAGTTTCGCGGGCGGCCTGCTGCAGAACGGCATCACGGCGGGCGGTCTGGTAGCCATCCTGATGACCCTGTTTCTGGAAGCGACAGCGCCCCGCCCCAGCCGGCTCGCGGTGGAGTTCAACGCGTCCGTGTCGACGAAGATCCGAGAGTTCGTCGGTGAGTTCACCTCTCGAGGAGGCTGGGACGAGAAGATGGTGCACCGTCTCGAAGCGGCCAGCGAGGAGACGTTGCTCGCGCTCTTCGAGCAGGATGACGGTCGCGAAAAACGTGAACGGCGGCTGCTTGTGTCGGCGCGAAAGGACGCCGGCGGAGCGGTCCTCGAGTTCGTCGCCGCGCCCGGTGAGAAGAACCTTCAGGACCGGATCGGGCTGCTGGCGGAGCGTCCCGATGATGTGCTGGTGGAGCGCGAGGTTTCGCTACGACTGCTGCGCCACATCGCGTCCTCGGTGCGCCACCAGCAGTTCCACGACACGGATATCGTGACCGTTCGCGTGGACGCACCGGGGGCGGCCTCAGGCGGCCTGTGAGGCTCCGGGAGGCCTGTCGGTCGGCGACAGCTGACGGCGATTCGCCTGTCCGTTTTCAGTTCTCCACCCGGCGTTGCCGGACCCCATAGTCATGAAAACCAGGATGCGACGAGGCGACAGCCGGGCGCTGGAGGGGTGCTGGATCGGTCGGCTGGAAGGCTGCCGCGCCCATGAGTTTCTCTTTAGTTCTCGGACGTCTGACCGACCCCCGCACCGGCCAACTCCTCCGCGAGCACCTGCGCGCGCCGCGGGGCTGGCATCGGATCGCCGACCAGGACCGGCCCGCCCGCACCCCGCTGAAGACCCTCGCCTTGCTGGCGGCCGCCAAGCGGGCCGACCCGGCGATCGCCACCATCTGCGACCACATCCACCGTCACGACGGGGCCGCCGGTGGCCGCCGCATCCTCGGCGTCCTCGGGCTCGCCAAGAAGCACGGTCCCACCGTCGTCGAACAGGCCGCCAACGCCGCGCTCGACCTCGGCGTGCCCACCTACCGCTTCTTGAAGCGCGTACCTTGGAAATGGCAACTGAAAAAGGGACCTTTGTGGCCACGTGAAATGGGACCCCCATTCTTGGGTTGTGGTGGTCATCGCGACGTGGCCGGACGGAGCGGAGCGACGGGAGGCCACGTCGCGATGAGCGCTATTGCCGTGGCACCTCCTCTGGCGCGCGGGACGCCTGGTTGCGTGTGGCGGCTTGGAGCCGGAGCTGTCGCCGGCGGTCGTCAACACGGTGGCGTGGTGGACGATCCGGTCGATGACCGCGGCGGCGGCCGTGGCATCGAGGAACACCTCGGCCCAGCGCGCGAACGGCAGATTCGTCGTCACCACGAGGCTCCAGCGCTCGTAGCGCTGGCTGATGAAGCCGAACAGCAGGTCGGCGCCCGCCTTGTCGAACGGCACGTAGCCCAGCTCGTCGAGGATCACGGCGTCGTAGCGGGCGAGCTGGTCGAGCTTGCGTTGCAGTCGGCCCTGCTGCTGCGCTTCGACGAGCAGCGTGACCAGCTCGGCGGCGGTCACGAACCGCACCCGGTAGTCGTGCTGGCAGCAGGCCATCCCCAACGCGATGGACAGATGCGTCTTTCCCGTGCCGACGCCGCCGACGAACACGACGTTGGCGGCGTCGGCGACGAAGCGGCAGTCGAAGACGTGCAGGACCGCGTCGCGGTCCAGGTCCGGCTGTGCGTCGAACGAGAAGGCGTCGAGCGTCTTGAGCATCGGGAAGCGAGCATCCTGGATGCGGCGTTGGATGCGGCGCTCCCGGCGGCCGGTCACCTCCAGATGGACCAACTGAGCCAGGTAGTCGGCCGGTGCCTGACGCTGGCGGCTGGCCTGCTCGGCCAGCGGCCGCCACTGCGTCGCGACCGTCGACAGGCACAGCGTCTTCAGGTCCGTCTCCAAATGCGGCGGCTCGGCAATCGCGGTCACCATTGAGCCTCTTGCGAAACGCGTGATCGGCCGAGTTTTTCCCTGCCGGAGGCGGCGGGGCGAGGGACGGTCAGCGGGCGGGATGCAGCGTTCGCAGGATGGCAGTGACCGCGCCCGGGAAGCCGGCGACACGGGGGTTCATGGAGCCTACCTGCCGGTTATGAGGGCAAGCGCACGCGAAGAGAGGTGGCGCATTTCCTTCACGAGCCGTTCCAGTTTACGGTTTCTCGATCCACTCCCGGTAGAGGACGAGTTCGTCTTCGGTGAGGTTCAAGCCGACGGTCTTTCCGCGGGCCTTGCGCGTCCAGTAGTGGTAGGGGCCGTGACGGGCGTCCGGGTCGTCGTGGCAGCGACAGGTAGCCCTCCCACACGTTATCCGGCGGGTGTGAACGCTGCCCTGGCCTACGAACCCGAGCGTTTGCAGTTCCGCCTTGAGCGCGTCGTATTGCTCCTTATAGCGGCGTAACGCTGCGCTGTAGGCCATCTATTCGTTGTTTTACATCCTTGGTGTCTGCTAATATACAGTAGTAGGCAGGAGTGGTCAATAAAATAAACCATGAACTGCCTGCGTGGTTCCTTCGCCCCCTATTGGCAGTCGATCCAGCGTGCGCTGTTCCCCCAGTTGGAGCCCGTGTTGGGTCCGCTGACCGGGAAACAGCAGCAGTTGGTGCAGACTCTCGAGGTCATCCGCATCGAGCAGTGGATTCCCCGGTGCTTCCGGGTGCCGGGGCGTCCGCGCAAGGACCGCGCGGCACTGGCGCGAGCAAGGCGGTCTACGACATGCCGACGACGCGCGTGCTGCTGGACCGCTTGGTCACCGACGTGGCGCTGCGGCGCATCTGCGGCTGGGAGCGGAAGAGCGAGGTGCCGAGCGAGTCGGTCTTCTCACTCGCCTTCGCCGAATTCTCCGACACACAGTTGCCCCAGCGCACGCATGCAGCGTTGATCCGCAACACCCACCACGACCGGTTGGTGGGTCACCTCTTCCGCGACTCGACGGCCATCTGGGCTTGATCCGGTTTGGTGGACATCTTCCGAGAGGGGAATACGATGTCGACCATGACGGACACGCAGGGCAGGCGGACGCGGCGGAGCTTCACGGATGACTACAAGACGGGGGCGGTACGACTGGTCCTCGATGAGGGCAAGACGGTCGCGTCCGCGGCGCGCGATCTGGGCTTGACGGAGTCGTCGCTGCGCAACTGGGTCGAGCAGGCCCGCGCGGATCGGACGAAGGGCAAGACGGGCCTGACGACGGCGGAGCGTGAGGAGCTGGCGCGGCTGCGCAAGGAAGTGCGCGAGCTGCGCATGGAGCGCGACGTCCTAAAAAAAGCGGCGGCCTTCTTCGCGAGGGACCACCTGTGAAATTCGCGTGGATCCAGACGGAGAAGGCCAGCTATCCGCTCACGAAACTGTGTCGCTGGCTGGGCGTCACACCGAGTGGCTTCTACGCCTGGCAGCAGCGCCCGGAATCGACGCACGAGCGGGAGGACCGCCGCCTGAAGGTGCTGGTCCAGGCATCATTTGCCGAGAGCAAGCAGCGGTACGGCAGTCCCCGTATTCACGAGGATCTGATCGAGCAAGACGAGCAGGTCAGCCGGAAGCGCGTGATCCGGTTGATGCAGGAAGGCGGCCTGAAGGCGCGCACCCGCAAACGGTTCACGTTGACCACGATGAGCGATCACGACCAGCCGGTGGCCGCGAATCTCCTCGACCGGCAGTTCGACGCCGCCGCACCGAATCAGCGCTGGGTCGGGGACACGACCGAGTTTGTCATCGGCTCGAGCGGCAAGCTCTATCTCGCCGTCGTCCTCGACCTGTTCTCGCGATTCGCGGTCGGCTGGGCCGTGAGCGCCGTCAACGATCGCCACCTGACCATCAAGGCGCTGGAGATGGCGCTGAAACGACGGTGCCCGGAGATCGGCCTGTTGCACCACTCCGACCAGGGCTGCACGTACGCGAGCGCGGACTACCAGGCGCTCCTGGATGCGCGCGGGATCGTCTGCAGCATGAGCCGCCGGGGCAACTGCCACGACAACGCCGTCATGGAGAGCTTCTTCTCCACCGTGAAGAGTGAGCTCGCCGATCGGTTCCACACGTGCGGAGACGCAAAGATGGAGTTGTTCGACTACATCGAAGTGTTCTATAACCAACGGCGCCGGCACTCGACGCTTGGCCAGATCTGTCCAGCGGCATTTGAACGACGCGCAAACGAAGAGGGCGTGGATCCTATGGAAAACCGCCAAGGACGCGGTTTCCCACAGGCTCCACACCCGTTGTCTTTTTCAATGAGAAAAGAACAGACACCGAGGAACGATCAACTCAACGAAACCGTCCACTGAATCGGATCATGGCCACCTCTTCCCCGGTTGACGCGCGCTTGTAGTGCCACTTACGCCATTCGACCGGCGTAAACTACTGATTCTAAAATGCCTTGGCTATGCCGTTGTTAAACCTGGGTTAGGGTGTCAGTCTGCACCTACTCCCGGCCCTCCTTCGGAACGCCTCTCCGGGTCCGCGGATTGGGTTGGCCGAGAGAGTGTGTTGCGGTCGGCGGGGCGAGGGTTCGGGTGATGCGGCGCCAGTGGCGAAGATCAGAACGTCGTGACGGCCGACGAGAACCGCCAACAGACGGTGCGCTTGCTCGCGGGCCGTGCCCACGGTTCGCGACCTCCGGCAGGCGCTGCGGCCGGAGCAATGGCGTATGATGGCCGCATGGGTGATGCCCTTTCGGTCGTCCACAGCGACCCGGAAATCTCGGGGGGCATGCCGGTTTTCCGAGGCACGCGGGTGCCGGTTCAGGCGCTGTTCGACTACCTGGAAGGGGGAGAGACGCTCGACCAGTTCCTCGATCAGTTCCCGTCGGTCTCGAAGCAACAGGCGCTCGCCGCGCTGGATCTGGCTCGGGATTCCGTTCTGGCCGGTGCGCGTTCTGCTTGACGAGAATCTGCCGCGGGCTCTCGCCGCCGAACTGAGCGGACACGAGATCAGCACCGTGCAGGCGGTGGGCTGGTCGGGGACGACCAACGGTGAATTGCTTCGGCGTGCTCAGGGGTGTTTCGATGTCCTGTTGACTATGGATCGAGGTCTTCAGCACCAGCAGAATTTGAGTGCCCTTCGGCTGCGCGTCGTGGTCGTTAGAGCGCCGTCCAACCGCATGGTCCATCTGATGCCGCTCGTGGGTAAGATTCTGAGCACTCTCGCATCGTTGCCGCCTGGACAGGTGCGCGAGGTCGGCGGTTGACTCGGAAGGCGACCCGCTGACCTACACCGCGCGGTCGAGCGATCCCAGTATCGTGCGGGTCGACATGACTGGCCCCGTCTTGAGGATCACAGCGGGGGGTTGTTGCATGGTTCGACCACGGAACCGATCTGGTGTCGAAGTCGTCGACGATTACACTGTGACCGCAGAGGACTGCGCCTTGCCGAGTGCCAACATCTTGTTCAGCACGGTGCACCCCATCATCGCTTCGCGCTGCTGCGCCTCGAACCCCCTCGCACGGTGGCGGCCGCCGAGGATCCGTTTGTACCGGAGGAACGTGCCCTCGACGCGCGCCTGCTGCCGGTAGCCGGTTTCTTTCTGCCACGCCCGTCTGCCGATCTCCGCAATTCTCTCGATATGGAGGTTCCTCTGCGCCCAGGGTCCCGTCGCCTCCGGGGACGCTGTCGCCAGCCGTCGAGGCGGGACGACGATCTCGACGCCGGTGTTGCCGGCCTCGCCGACCGCCGTGTACACGCTGCGCGTGTCGTAGGCACCATCGCCTGTGAAGCGCCGTAGTGGAGCAACGATCTGGTCCAGCAAGTTCGGAAGCATATCCGCGTCGTCGACCGTATTCTGGGTGAGCGTCTCGGCTACGATGTAGCCGTCATCGTCCACGCCGATGTGCAGCTTCCGCCAGCCGCCGCGCTCGTGCGCCTTCCGGTGCTTGCGCGAGCACCACTCGCCGGCACCATAGATCTTCAGCCCTGTCGAGTCGACGATCAGGTGAATCGGTCTGCCGTCTGCACGTCGCAGGGCCGGGACCAGAACCTCTCGGTTGCGCCGGGAGAGCGTCGTGTGGTCTGGGGCGTTCAGGTCCAGGCCCATCAGCCGGAGCAACGACGCGACGAAGCCCTCGGTCTGCCGAAGCGGCAGGTGGAAGAGCATGCGCAGGGTCAGCGCCGTGAGGATCGCCAGGTTCGAGTAACGCTGCTGCCCGCCAGGACGGCGGGTCGGCGGCGGAGTCCACGTGCTGAGGGCCGCTTCGGCGAACCAGACGGTGACGTCGCCTCGGGCGCGCAGCCCGCGCTCGTACGCGGGCCAGTTCCCGACGCGATACCTCTTTTTGTGCTTGGGGTTCACTCTGCTGGATTTCGTCGACGCCATGGCTGCGTTCCCTCCACGGCATGGTACGCCGAGCTGGCGATCTTGGGCATTTATGCACCAAAGCCGGGTCATGAAGCTGCTGGCCCGAGTAGGGCTCGAGGGGCTGGCGCAGCGGCGCCCCCTGGAGCTCTCGGGCGGCCAGCAGCAGCGCGTGGCGATCGCGCGGGCGATTGCGGCCGGCCCGGCCGTCGTGCTGGCGGACGAGCCGACCGCCAACGTCGACTCCGCGACGGCCGAAGCGCTGCTCGACATGATGGAGGCACTGAACCGGGAGCAGCGGGTCACCTTCCTGTTCTCGACGCACGATCCGCTTCTCGACGCACGATCCGCGGGTGATGGGGCGCGCGCGCCGTCTGATTCGCCTCGTCGACGGCCGCATCGAGAGCGATGAGGTTCGCGCCTGACACCAGCTCGGCGAGGTTCGGCTCTAGCAGCCCGTGGTGAAAGTCCCTCGTTCCAGGGATCGACGTGATCGGTCCTGTGTCCTACACTGTCTGGCATGGCGATGGGGACAAGCCGCGGTCGAACGCGGCAAGCGACGATGTGGGCGCCCACGGCGGATCTGCCGAAGAGTGCTGGGCACCCGTTTTACGAGCGGCTGAATCGAGTGCTCGACGACGCGGGGTTCGACGCGGTCGTGGAAGCACAGTGCGCGTCGTTCTACGCGGACGGGGTCGGTCGGCCGAGTCTGGCGCCGGGCCGGTATTTCCGGCTGCTGTTGCTCGGCTACTTTGAAGGGCTGGATTCGGAACGAGCGATCGCGTGGCGCGCCGCCGACTCGCTGAGCATTCGCACGTTTCTGGACTTCGCCCTCCACGAGGCCCCGCCGGACCACTCGACGCTGTCGCGCACCCGTCGCCTGATTGACCTCGAGACCCACCAGGCAGTGTTTACGTGGGTGTTGCAGCGACTGGCCGACGCCACGCTGGTGGTGGGGCGCACGGTTGGCATCGATGCCACGACGCTGGAAGCCAATGCGGCGATGCGGAGCATTGTGCGGCGGGATACGGGCGAGAGCTACGACGCGTTTCTGACCCGGCTGGCCGAGGCGTCCGGCCTCACGACGCCGACGCGCGCCGAGTTGGCCCGGTTCGACCGGACCCGCAAGAAGAAGGGCTCGAACGCGGACTGGACCCACCCGCACGATCCGGACGCGAAGATCGCCAAGATGAAGGACGGCCGCACGCATCTGGCGCACACCGCCGAGCATGCGGTCGACCTCGAAACAGGCGCCATCGTGGGCGTGACGGTGCAGGACGCGAGTGCGGGCGACACGACGACCTTGGTCGACACGCTCGTCACGGCCGCCGAGCAGGTCGAGGCGGTCGGCGCGCCGGGGATCGTGGAGGTGGTGGCCGACAAGGGATATCACAGCAACGAGACGATGGTCGGGTTTGCGGCCATCGGCGTGCGCAGCTACGTCTCGGAGCCGGATCGCGGCCGGCGGCACTGGAAGGGCCAGGCGGCGGCGCGGGACGCGGTGTATGCCAACCGGCGGCGGATCCGCGGCGCGCGTGGGAAACGGCTGCTGCGGCAGCGGGGCGAGCTACTGGAACGGCCCAACGCGCATCTCTACGAGACCGGCAGGATGCGCCGCGTCCATCTGCGCGGGCATCCCAACATCCTGAAACGGCTGCTCGTCCAGGTCTGCGGCGTCAATCTCGGGTTGCTCATGCGGCACCTGACGGGCGTGGGCACGCCGCGGAGCCTCCAGGGCCGCGCGTCGGCGCTGCTGGAGGCGCTGATCGGCCTCCTGAGCGAGTGCTGGGGGCGTGTGCGGCGCTTCTGGGCCCCGGAGCGCCATGATCGGCCCGATTCGTCGTGGGATGGTCCGGCGACACGCCAATACGGACACGCGATTCTCGATTGACAATCAGCCCCTTCTGCCACGGGCTGCTAGGGAGGATTCAGCCATGACCAGGATGGACGCGCGGCGGCAACCACCGGTTCAGGCAGCCTGGCTCGGCGCCGCCGTGCTCGCGCTGGCGTTGCCGGCGGCGGCGCAGCAGGAGGAGCAGCCGGAGTCCGGCGAGCTGCCGCAGTTCGCCGAGGAGGTCACGGTCCGGGTGACCGCCCGCAAGCGCGAGGAGAACCTGCAGTCGGTGCCCTTCTCCATGGTCGCGCCGACGCAGCAGACGCTCCGCAGCCGGGGCGCCGAGAGCATCGAGGACGTCGCCGCGAACGTCGCCGGCTTCTCGGTCCAGAACCTCGGCCCCGGCCAGAGCCAGATCGCCATGCGCGGCGTCTCGGCGGGCCAGATCGTCCGCGACCAGCCGGGCGTCAAGGAGCAGGTCGGCGTGTATCTCGACGAGTCGGTCGTCTCGCTGTCCCTCTTCACGCCGGACATCGACCTGTTCGACATGTCGCGCATCGAGGTGCTGCGCGGCCCGCAGGGCACGCTGTTCGGATCGGGCTCAGTGTCGGGCACGGTGCGTTACATCACGAACCAGCCCCAGCTCGGTGTGCTGGAGGGCACGGGCGAGCTCGGCTTCAGCTCGCTGCACGACGGCGGATTCGGCAACAACGCCAAGTTCGCTCTCAACATCCCGCTCGGCGAGGTGGCCGCCGCCCGCGTCACCGCCTACAACACGGTCCTCGGCGGGTTCATGAACGCGGTGCAGCCGAACGGCAGCCTCGACGAAGACGTCAACCGCGGCCGCCGCACCGGCGCGCGCCTGGCGTTTCTCATTCAGCCGAGCGAGCGGCTCTCCGTCACGCCGCGCATCCTCTACCAGGACGTCTCGATGGACGGCTGGAACCGGATCGACGACTACAACATCCTGGCCAATCCGTACACCACCACGCGGCCGCCTATCCGGCTGGGCGAGCGCGAGCTGTTCACGCAGCTCGAGGAGCCGTTCGGCGACCGGTTCTTGCTGGGGGACCTGAAGGTCGAGTACGACTTCGGCGGCGTGCTGCTGACCTCGATCGTGTCGGTCATCCAACGCGACGTCGAGGTGGTCCGCGACTCGACGGCGCTGGCTGCGAGCGTGGCCGGCGGCACGACCGGCCTCCCCGCGGACGTCTACACGCTCGACGCGCCGCTCATCGACACGACCGCCGCCACCAGCGTGACCGAGGAACTGCGGCTGTCTGGCACGGGTGGGCGCGTCGACTGGGTCGGCGGCCTCTTCTACAGCGAAGCCGAGCGCCGCTACGGCCAGAGTCTGCCGATCACCGGCTTCGAGGCCGCCGCCGGCATCCCCACCCGGGGCGAGCACGCCGCGCGCGACGAGCTGTTCTTCTCCGATCTGCGGTACGACTTCGGTCAGATCGCCCTGTTCGGCGAGGTGTCGGTGGCGGTCACCGACCGCTTCCACCTGACCGGAGGCCTGCGCTGGTACGACTTCGACGAGCAGCGCATCCAGACCTTCGACGGCATCTATTCGGACGCGGGGACCAACCGCGGCGACACCGGCGCCCGGGGCGTGGCGCCGCGGTTCATCGCCAGCTACGACGTAACCGACGCCACGCAGGTGAACGCCCAGGTGTCGAAGGGGTTCCGCCTCGGCGGCATCAACGACCCGCTGAACGTGCCGATCTGCACGCCGCGGGACCTCGAGACGTTCGGCAACCGCGACACCTGGGAGGACGAGGAGCTGTGGAACTACGAGGCGGGCGCGAAGTCCACCTTCCTGGGCGGGCGCGGCACGCTGAACGTCTCGGGGTTCTACATGGACATCCGCAACCTGCAGGCGACCGTGACGGCCGGCTCCTGCTCGTCGCGGATCATCTTCAACGTGCCGGAGTCACGCAGCGCCGGTATGGAGCTCGAGATCGCCGCCCAGCCGACTCCCCTGTTCGACTTCGCCCTGGCCGCCAGCGTAGCCGACGGCAGGCTCCAATCGACCCTGGAATCGTACGACGCCGAAGGCAGCTCCACCGGCATCATCGCGGGCATCGAGGAGGGCAAGCGCCTCCCGACGACGCCCCTGTTCCAGGCCACGGCGGCCGCCACCTGGCGCTGGCTGATGGGGCGCTGGGTAGGCTACCTGAGCGGGACGTTCCAGCACGTGGGATCGCGCTTCACCCAGATCGGCGACCAGGCGGCGGGCTTCGGCATGGTCGATCTGCTGGCCCTGCCCCACACGATCGGCGGCCCGCTGACCCAGGGGACGTTCACCTTCGATCCGGAGCTGCCGGCCTACAACATCCTCAATGTCCGCCTCGGCGTGGTGAACGGCGCCTGGGACATCGCCTTCTTCGTCAACAACGTCACCGACGAGCGGGCGTTCCTTGCCCTCGACCAGGAGCGCGGCACGCTCGCCCGGGTCGGCTACCTGACCAACCCCCCGCGGCGCGTCGGCATCGCCACGCGCTTCGATTTCTAGGAGCCCGGCGGCTCTTCGCCTTTCAGCCAGCGCGCGAGCGCCTTGCCGGGATCGGCGATCTCCCCAACCGAGGTGTACCAGTAGGCCTCCCAGCCGGATCGCGGCAGGCCCGCGAACAGCATCAGGTTCAGCGGGTAGATGTCGCTGTCGCTGCAGCGGCGGAAGTCGTCCCGGAACAGGAAGGTGGGCTTGCCCCAGGCAATCGCCAGGCCCAGCTCCACCATGACCCCTTCGTCCGGCGGACAGCCGTTGACCACCGCGAACAGCCCGTCGGCCGCGCGCACGTCGCGCACGTCGGCCCGGGCAACCCGGTAGGCCCAGTCGCTGCCGGTCCTGTCCGCTAGATTGTTGCGCTCGAACGGCTCCCACACCTCGGCGCCGGCCGCGGCCAGCGCCGCGACGAGCGCCGCGAGCGGCCCCTGTTTCTGCTGGGTCGAGAAGCCGTAGGGATTCGCGAGATAGAGCGTCTTCCGCATCGTGACGCCAGTGTATCCAATCGCGGCGAGCATCCTATTGCGGCGCTGCGGCGAGTGGACTAACCTGCACGCGATGACCGCGCTGCTCTGGCGGTTTCGCGTCGCCGGCGGAGCGCTGGCGGCGATCGGTTTGCTCACAGCCGCCGCGGTGCTCCCCAGCACCGCGCAACGCGACGGGCCGGAGCCGCGCGTCGACGCCCTCTTCGCGACCTGGACCGGACCGCGCACCCCGGGTTGCGCCGTGGCGGTCATGCGGGGCGGCGAACTGCTGTTCGCCAAGGGGTACGGCGCCGCCAACCTCGAGTACGACGTCCCGATCACGCCGTCGACGGCCTTTCACGTCGCCTCGGTATCGAAGCAGTTCACCGCGCTGGCGGTCGCGCTACTGGCGGCCGACGGAGAAGTCTCCTGGGACGACGACATTCGGCGCTACGTCCCCGAGCTGCCCGACTTCGGTACGCCGGTCACGCTCCGGCACCTCGCCCACCACACGAGCGGGATCCGCGACCAGTGGGCCATGCTGCAGATGGCGGGCTGGCGCTGGGGCGGCGACGTCATCCGCCAGGCTGACGTGCTCGACCTGCTGTCGCGCCAGACCGCCCTCAACTTCGTCCCCGGCACCGACTACGTCTACAGCAATTCGGGCTACACGCTGCTGGCGATCGTCGTCGAACGGGTGTCGGGACAGACGCTGCGCGCGTTCGCGAGCGCACGGCTGTTCCGGCCGCTCGGGATGACGCGCACCGTGTTCCGGGACGATCACACCATGCTGGTCCGGGACCGCGCGTACGCCTACGCGCGGGACGGCTTCGGCCGCTACCGGCTCAACATCCCCGACTTCGCCATCGTCGGCGCCACCAGCCTGTTCACGACCGTCGAGGACCTCGCCCACTGGAACCGCAATTTCACCACCGGGGAGGTCGGCGGCCACGACGTGCTCCGGGGGCTCCACGCGCACGGCATGCTGGACGACGGCACGCGCCTCTCGTACGCGTTCGGGCTGGCGCACGGGACGCACCGCGGGCGGCGCACGATCGGTCACGGCGGCACGGACGCCAGCTACCGGAGCGAGTTTCTCCGCTTTCCCGACGAGGACCTCGCGGTCGCGGTGCTGTGCAACACGGATACGGCCAGGCCGGGACGTCTTGCCCGCGGCATCGCCGACGTCTTCCTGCCGCCGCCGCCGAGCGTGGCCGCCCCGGTGCGGGAGGCGGGCCGGCAAGCCGCGTCGCTGCGCCCGCGCGCCGCGGCGCCCGGGCGCAGCGACGCGGGCGGGGGGCCAGCCGATCCGGCCAGCCTGGCCGGCTACTACCGGCGCCCCGGGAACGACGTGCCGCTGCGGCTCATCGCCCGCGGTGACAACCTCGTCCTGCTGGCGGGAGGCGTGGAGCAACCCTTGCGCCCGGCGGGGGCCGGCCGGTTCCGTCTGGCGGGGACGACCGAGGTGGCCTTCACGCCCGGCGGCGGCGGCCATCCGCCGACGCTCCGCGTCGGTGATCCGACGCGCCCCGTCTACAGCCGCGCGGTGCCCGTCCGGCCCTCGGCGGAGGCCCTGGCGGCGTACGCCGGGTCGTACTACAGCGACGACCTCGCCGTGGAGTACACCTTCCGGGTCGAAGCCGGCCGGCTCGTCCTCTGGAACCGCAAGCTGGGGCGCATTACGCTCGCGCCGACGTTCGCCGACGGCTTCCACGGCGCGGCCTGGTACTTCACGTTCCACCGCGACGACGCGGGTGCGGTCGCCGGGTTCACGGTGAGCACCTCCCGGGCCTGGAGCATCGCCTTCCGGAAACGCGGGTAGGCGCCGGCGGCGCCCCGTTTCGTCGTAAGCTTTGCAAACCGCACGAAGCTTACAAACCAAGCGAGGGTGTCATGAAGATCGCCACGTCCCTCACCACCGTTGCCGCCGTTGCCGGCGTACTGCTGGCCGGGAGCGCCCAGAATGCCGGGGCTCAGCCGGCCGAGTCCGGCCAGGGGTTCAACGCCGCGGAGTTCGACTACGGGACGCGCTTCGAGCTGCCGGACGGGCAGGCGCCGGAGATCTGGAATCCGGCCAAGCGGAAGCTGGTCGCCGGCGGCCCGCTGATTGGCGGTACCGTCCGGGCGGTCGATCCCCGGACGTACTGCACCATGGCCGACGCCGGATACGACTTCGTCTGGGTGGAGATGCAGCACGAGGCAATCTCGTGGGAGCAGGTGGCGCGCATGTGGCGGACCTGCCCGGGACCGGCGGCGCCCGGCGCACGCATCGCCTACGCCGACGAGCGCGAGATCCAGCACGCCACCGACATAGGCGCCCTGGTCGTCGTGGTGCCGACCGTGGACAGCGTCGAGGAAGCGCAGGCCGCGGTCGACTGGACCTACTTCCCCCCGCTCGGCCGGCGCAGCTTCGGGGGCGGGCAGGGTCCGGGCGAGATGTGGAGCGACGTACCGGGCGGCTATCGCCAGACCTGGAACGACAACGTCGTGCTGATCCTGATGATCGAGACGCTGGAAGGCGTGGAGAACGCCCGCGCGATCGCCCGGATTCCCGGCGTCACGGCACTGTTCGCGGCGAGCGGTGACCTGGGGAACTTCTCGGGCTTCGGCGAGGGCGATCCGGAGTACGAGGCGCTGATCACCGAGGTGGCCTCGGCCGCCGTCGACGCGGGCATCCACGCCTGTGCACCCTTGCGGTGGGCCAACCGGCCATCGTTCACCTGCTTCCAGGCGGGCACCGAGTCGGCGAACATCCGGCGCGGCGCCCAGGCGGAGATCCGGCAGGCGGAGGAGCGTTTCGCCAGCACCGGCGGCGGCGTCCCGGCGGCACGCGCGGGAACAGCCGCGCTGCTGGCCGAACTGACGGCGCAGTGCGGCTCCATCACCTATGAGGACGACTGCTACGCCGCCGTCGAGAGCGCCGCTACCGGGGTGCGCACCGCGCCGGAAGCGGAACGACGGCAGATCATCCGGCGGATTCGCGAGGTCATGGGTACCAACCCCAACCAGGCCAGTCGGATCGGCGAGATCGCCGCTCGGGCGGGCTTGGCGGTTGACGCGCGCTGATGCACGTCCTCTCCGAGCAAATGCCTGAGATCGTCGACGCGATCATGAACGGCAGCTCCGAATGACGCCGTGACAGGTCAGTGGAAGTCCCGACTGCCGGCTGTCGGCGGACGGCTGGGAATCTCGGGAGCCCAGAGCGCGTCGGCGACAATGTGAACGACGTCCGATTGCGCCTGCACCCTGCCGGTCACGCCGAGCAGCGACGCGGTCCGCGCCAGCACGGCGTAGTCGTCGAACACGCGGTTCCAGATGACGACGTTCACGAAGCCGGTCTCGTCCTCGAGCGTCATGAAGGTCACGCCCGACGCGGTGCCGGGTCGCTGACGGCAGATCACGAGGCCGGCGTAGCGCACCTGGCGGCCGTCCGGCAGCCCGGCGACGGTACGGGCGTCCGGCAGCTCCTGCGCCGCCAGAGCCTCGCGCAGCGGGGCCAGCGGATGGCCGTGGGTGCTGTGCCCGCTGAAGCGGTAGTCCCAGTCGATGGTCTGGAACTCGCTGAGCGGCGCGAACTCGGGCAGCGGCTCCGACGGGACGAGCGGCAGCGCGGTCGCGGGCGTCTTGCCGAACCCGTGCGCCTCCCATAGCGCGGCCCGGCGGCGGCCTTCGAACGGCGCGAGCGCGCCCGCCTCGGCCAGCCGCCGCAGGATGCGCTCGTCGAGTCCCGTGCGGCGGGTGAAGTCCGCCAGCGAAGCGAACGGCCGCTCCGCGCGGGCTGCCGCGATGCGCCGCCAGTCCCGCTCCTCGGAGAGGCTCTTCACATAGCGCAGCCCCATGCGCACCGCAAACCGGGAGTGGCGAAGCATCCCGCGCAGCGGCGTTGCTCCCCGGTCACGGACTGCCTGTCCGCTCCCTCGTCGCGCCTTGCTGCGCGGGCGCCTCGCCACTCCCGGTTCAATGCGTCCTTCCTCCGCGCCGACGGGCTCGAGCGTGCAGTCCCAGTCGCTGGCGGTCACGTCGACCGGGCGCACCTCCACGCCGTGCCGCACCGCGTCGTCGACGATCGTCGCCGGCGTGTAGAAACCCATCGGCTGCGCGTTGAGCAGCGAGCAGGTGAACACGTCCGGGTAGTGGCAGCGGAACCAAGCCGTGGCATAGGCGATCAGCGCGAAGCTGGCTGCGTGGCTCTCGGGAAAGCCGTACTCCCCGAACCCGCGGATCTGCTCGAACACCCGCTCGGCGAACTCCCGATCGATCCCCTTCGCCATCATGCGGGTCACCAGCCGTTCGTGATGCCGCTCGATCCGCCCGGTCCGTTGCCAGGCCGCCATGTCGCGGCGCAGCTGGTCGGCCTCGCCCGGCGTGTAGTCGGCCGCCACCATGGCCAGCTTCATCACCTGCTCCTGGAACAGCGGCACGCCGAGCGTCTTCCGCAGCACCGGCTCGAGGCAGGCGTGCGGGTAGACCACCGGTTCCTCGCCGCTGCGCCGCCGCAGATAGGGATGGACCATCCCGCCGGTGATCGGGCCGGGCCGCACGATGCTCACCTCGACGACCAGGTCGTAGTAATGACGCGGCCGGAGCCGCGGCAGCATCGCCATCTGCGCACGGCTCTCGATCTGGAAGACGCCGACCGTATCCGAGCGGCAGATCTGGTCGTAGGTCTGGGGATCGTCGGGCGGAATCCGGTCGAGCGACAGGCGCCGGTCGTAATGCCGCTCGAGCAGCCGGAAGCCGAGGTCGAGCTGCGTCAGGGCGCCGAGCCCCAGCAGGTCCACCTTGAACAGGCCGAGGTCTTCCAGGTCGTGCTTGTCCCACTGGATGACCGTCCGGCCGGGCATCGCCGCGTTCTCGATGGGCACCAGGTCGTGGACCGGCTCGTGGCCGAGCAGGAAACCGCCCGGATGGATCGAGAGATGCCGCGGGACGTCCCGGATCTCCTCGCACAGCCTGAAGAGGTGATCGTGGAGCGGAGAGGCCGGATCGAGCCCGGCGTACGCCAGCCCCGCCGCGTCGAGCGGGCTGCCATGCGACAGCAGCCGGGCGAGGCGGTCGACCGCCGTTGCGGAGATCCCGAGCACCTTGCCCACCTCCCGCACGGCGGACCGCCCGCGATAGCGGATGACGTTTGCCACCATGGCGGCGCGGTCGCGGCCGTACTTCCGATAGACGTGCTGGATCACCTCCTCGCGCCGCGCGTGCATGATGTCGAGATCGATGTCGGGCGGCTCGCGCCGCTCGCGCGACAGGAACCGCTCGAACAGCAGCTCGACCCGCGTCGGATCGACCGCCGTAATCCCGAGGCAATAGCAGACCACCGAGTTCGCCGCCGAGCCGCGGCCCTGGCAGAGAATCCCCTGCTCCCGGCAGTAGCGGACGATCTCCCACATCGTCAGGAAGTAGCCGCCGTAGTCGAGCTCCTCGATCAGCGCCAGCTCCTTATCGATCTGCTCGCGGATGGCCGGCGGCACGTCGTCGCCGCCGAAGCGTGCGCGCGCGCCGCGGAGGGTGAGCTCACGCAGCCAGGCCGACGACGTCCGGCCATCGGGCAGCCGCTCGGCCGGATAGCGGTAGCGGATCTCGGACAGGGTGAAGGTGCAGCGCGACGCCACCTCGCGCGTCCGCTCGACGAGGCCCGGCTCGTCGGCGAACAGCCGCGCCAGCGTGTGGGGCGCCTTCAGATCGTGCTCGGCGTTCGGCCTGATCAACCGGCCGGCGGTGGCCAGCGTGACGCCGTGGCGGATGCAGGTGAGGACGTCCTGGAGGTCGCGGCGCGCCGGCGTGTGATACAGCACCTCGGTGCCGGCGACCAGGGGCAGGCCGGCCCGCTCGGCGTGCCGGCGCAGGCGCGCCTCCTGGCGGACCTCTCCGGCATGCCGGTGCCGGGCCACCAGCGCATAGAGCCGGTCCCCGAACGCCTCTCGCAGCGGTCCGGCGATCGGGCTCGGCTCGGCGGTGCGGACGAGCAGGCTGCGGCCGCCGCCCCAGAGCGCGATGAGCCCCTCGGCCCGCTCGCAGACCTCCGGCCAGGTGACGCGCGACTCGCCTTTCGGCCGCCGCAGCCGGCCGGCGGTGAGCAGCCGGCAGAGGTTGGCGTAGCCGGTGCGATTCGCCGCGAGCAGCACGCAGGTGGAAACAGGCGTCGCGGCGTCGTCGGCGACGGTGACCTCGGCGCCGACGATCAGGGACACGCCGAGCTCCCGCGCCTTCACATGCGCGCGCACCATGCCGTGGACGCCGTCGCGGTCGGTCAGGGCCAGCGCCTGCAGCCCGAGCGCATGCGCCTGCTCGACCAGCTCCTCGGGGTGGCTGGCCCCTTCGAGAAACGAGAAGTTGCTCTTGCACCAGAGCGCGGCGTACGACATGGGCCCGCTTCATTCGACCGACGCTGCATCCCGGCTGGACCGCGCTGCTACTGCACCTGTCCCTGCCAGCGCCACCGACGGTGCGGCCGGTCGTAGTAGATCCAGAGCAAGTCGCCGTCACGCATCCGGGCGAAGTAGTACTCGCGGTGCACCGCCGACCGCCACCATCCTCCGGACACCAGGTAGGGTCCGGCGAAATCCCTGACGTGCCCGGAGACGCCGCCGCGCACCAGCCAGCCGTCCGGCTCGTGACGCGGCCGCGGCGGCAGCGGCAGCGGCAGCGGCTGGGCATGGATGCGCCGCACCAGCGGCCGGCAGGCAATCTCGCGCGGCGCGGAACGCGCCACCGCAGCGAGCGGCTCCCAGGCGAACTGCGCTTCCGGCAGATGCCCTTCGGTGAGACGTGCCCGCAGCACCGCGCCGTCGCCGAACTCGGCACGTATGCGGGCCAGCGCGAGGTTGGCCGCCGCCAGGTCGCGGCGCGGCCGCTCGACGAACAACCCCTGCTGCGCGGCCGCGACCCTGACGGCGCGGCCGGTGACACGCAGCTCGGTGACCCCCGCGCGCAACCCCAG
Source organism: Vicinamibacterales bacterium (assembly GCA_965217045.1). Lineage (GTDB taxonomy): Bacteria > Acidobacteriota > Vicinamibacteria > Vicinamibacterales > UBA8438 > JAAXGX01. The sequence continues at coordinate 1,584,021 of OZ244229.1, forward strand.
CGCCTCGAGGCGCAGCCGCACCAGATTCAGCAGTTGACCGCTGTCCGACGTGGGCGCGGCGGGGCGGACCTGCTCGGTGTGCGGAGCACCGCGGTCGAGCCGCAGGTGCAGCGTCAGATCGGCCAACTGCTCGTGGCGCTCGGCAACGGTGATCAGCAGCCGGTCCAGCAGGCGCTTGACGAAGAAGAGAAGGCGCTGCGCGTCGGTCTCGGCCGCGTCGAAGTAGTGGTGCACGGAGAGCGGATCCGTGACCCGCAGCGGCTGCAACGGCACCTGCAGATCGTCGGCGGCCAGCCGGTGCAGGCGCTGCGCCTCCGGACCGAAGCGGCGGCGCAGCCCGGCGGGCGGCAACTGCAGGAAGGCCCGTACCGTGCGGACGCCGAGCTTCCCCAGGCTATCGCGGAGCGCCGGGTCGATGCCCAGCCGATCCAGCGGCGTCTGCCCCGCCAGCACCCGCTCCCTGGCCGCATCCCGGACCACCGCCACCTGCTCGCCGGCCGTGACGGTCTTGGCGATCGCATAGGTGCCGAACCGTGTGAAGCCGACGACAGCCGCCGCCTGCAATCCGCACGTGCGGAGCGCCGCGGCGATCTCGTCCGCCCACTGGCGGAGCGATACATACAGGTGTGACAGTCCGGAGGCATCCAGCCAGAAGACCCCCGGCTCGTCCCGGCAGGGCTCGACGCCGGGACTGAAACGGCGCAGCTGCGCGAGAGCGGCCGTCACGCCCTGCTCGATGTCCGCCGGCGGCACCTCGCCGGCGTGCAGCGTGCGCGCCAGCGACAGGCCGGCGGCGTAGCGCATCCCCCCGCGGACGCCAGCCGCGCGCGCCGGCTCGTTCACCCAGAGGACGACGCCCTGCGGCTTGTCGCGATCGACCACCGCCACCGGCCGGTCGACCCAGCCGGGATGGCGCTTCAGGAGGAGCTGGAGCGGGAAGGCCGGCAACTCAACGCACGCCATCCGGTCCACGACACCACTCCTCGGCGCTCCATCCCGGACCGCGCCGCTTGTCCTTGAGCACGCGCACCTGACACGCGAAACGGCCATCCTCGCGGCGAATGCGCCGCGTGTGCCCGCGGACCGAGATGAGCGACCCGAGCGACGGCTGGCGCTCGGTCTTGGCCGTCAGGCAGAGGATGAGCGTGCCGTGGGCGAGCGCCTGCTCGGCCAGCCGGGCCTGCGCGCCGAGCGGCAGATCGAGGCAGTCGCCCAGGTCGATGACCAGCAGCCCGAAGGCGCCGGAGCGGGCGAGCTGCTCGGCGGCCCGCACCCGCCGGCGCACGCCGGCGAGCCGAATCACCGGCAGCGCCGCCAGGTCGACGCCGCCATCCGCCGCATCGGGCGGGAAGAAGGTACTCTCGACCTGGCTGATCCACGCCACCGGCTCGCCCCGCTGCTGAACTTGGCGCACCAGACCGAACGCCAGGGTGAGCGAAGGCGAGGCCCCGGTGCCCGACAGCTCCGCCAGGCAGCCGCCGAGCGCGGCGCTGGTCCAGGCCGCCGGGGCCGGCGCCGACAGGGCGCGGTTCACCCAGGTCCGGGACGCGGAGACGAGTGCATCGAGCTTTATCGCTGCGTTCGCCATGGTTGTCGTATGCCTCGCGTCGAGAGCCCGCGCCGCGGGCTCACAGGATCCGCCGGACCTCGATCACCCTCCCGAGGACGACCACCGCGCCGGCGTCGAGCACGATCGGATCGAAGGCCGGGTTCTCGGGGCGCAGCTCCACATATCGTCCCCGCGGCCTGAAGGTCTTGACCGTGGCGTCGCTGTCGACCAGCGCCACGACGATGTCGCCGGGCGCGGCGGTCGGCTGCCGGCGCACGATCACGATGTCGCCCGGCAGAATGCCCACCCCGGTCATGCTCTCGCCGCGCACGCGCAGCGCGAACAGCTCGTCGTCGGATGCGCCCCGGGCGGCGACCGGCAGGTAGCCGTCCGGATCCTCGATGGCTTCGTCGAGCGCGCCGGCCGGGACCTGGCCGAGCAGCGGAGCCAGCACGGTGCGCCCCCCCCCGGCCAGCGCCGGCAGGCCGTATCCGCGCGCCTTGTGCCGGCCGGCCACCAGCCGGCCTTCCGCGACGAGCTGCTCGAGGTGCTGTCTGGCCGTCTGGACCGCCCGAAAGCCGAACGCCTGCTGCACCTCGCGCACCGTCGGGGGCTGCCCCGCGAGCAGCCGCTCCCGCACGAACGAGAACACCTTCCCGCGCGTCTCACCGGAGCGCGTCCGTCCCATCGGCGGGACTATAGCATACATTTGTCTGTTTTACGTAACATGCCGCTTGTCGGCAGCGCAACGACCGTGGTACAACCTACTAGTAAGGAGATCCCCATGACACGCCAGCGCACTTTCGTCGCCGTTCTTGCTCTCTGTCTGGTGCCGGCCTTCGCCGGGCCATCCCATGCCGGCAACGAAGCCGCCGAGACCGTGACGTACTACCGGGACGTCCTGCCGATCATGCAGGGTAACTGCCAGTCCTGCCATCGGCCGATCGGCCAGAACATCGGCGGCCTCATCGCCCCGATGTCGTTCATGAGCTACGAGGAGACCCGGCCCTGGGCCCGCGCCATCGCGCACAAGGTTGAGGCGCGCGAGATGCCGCCCTGGTTCGCGTCGGCGCCCACCGGCGTCTTCTCGAACGAGCGCGGCCTGAGCGATGCCGAGATCGACACCATCCTGAGTTGGGTCGAGGCTGGCGCCCCCGCCGGTGACGCCGCCGATGCGCCGGCCCCGAGGCAGTGGATGGAGGAGGCGAGCGACGGCTGGTCGGTCGGCACGCCCGACTTCGCCTTCAAGATGCCCGAGCCGTACTTCGTCGAGGACGACATCTACGACCTCAACATCCGCTTCTTCAAGACGCTGACCGAGGAAGAGCTGACGAAGGACACGTGGGTCAGGGGCTGGGAGTTCAAGACCGGCACCGCCGGCGTCGTCCACCACATGTGCGCCTCCGTGCGGCCGCCGAGCGCCGAGGCGCCGGTCGACGGGACCGTCGTCGACGAGGGCGCCGACACGGCCGGCCAGCTGCTGAGTTGCATCGCCGAGGGCGGCGAAGGCGCCATGCTGCCCGAGGGCTTCGGCGTGCTGCTCGAGAAGGGCTCGACGCTCACCTTCAACATGCACTACCACAAGGAGCCGGCGACGGGCTCGGGCGTCTGGAGCCAGTCCGAGATCGGCTTCTTCGTGGCCGACGGGCCGGTGCGCTACCAGGTCAAGAACGACACGGTGGGGAATCGCAGCTTCGAGATTCCGCCGAATCATCCGAACTATCGGATCGGCTCGTCGCGCCTGCTCGAGAAGGACACGCTGGTGCTGAACTACTGGCCGCACGCCCACCTGCGCGCCACCGCGGCCCGCTACATCGCCATCTACCCCGACGGCACCGAGGAGCTGCTGCTCGACGTGCCGCGGTACGACCAGAACTGGCAGGTGACCTACAAGTACAAGGAGCCGAAGCTGCTGCCGAAGGGGACGCGCATCGACGTCGACTTCTGGTACGACAACACGGCCGAACGGGCCGCGCGCAGAGGCTTCGACCCGAACCAGTCGCTCGGCCACGGTCCGCGGACGGACGACGAGATGTCGCTCGGGTTCATCGGCTACGCCGAGATCGAACCGGAGGCGGCGGCCACCAACGACAACTGACGGCTGCCTCCTTGTTCGCATGCGACATCTGGGAGCTCGCCGGCTCGCCGGCGCCCTGACGGTTGGCCTGACGGCGGTGATCGCCGCCGCCGCGCAGGCGCCGCAACAGGGCGCCGGAGCCGATGGTTTCATCCACGCCGAGCTGACGCTCGACGCACAACCAATCAGCGTGGCCTTCCGGCCGGATCTGCCGGCCGTCGGCGGGACCCACCTGGGCCTGCTCTCGGGCGCCGTCGGCTCCCGCGCGCGGGTCGGCAGCCTCACGGCCCACCGTGCGCTGCGCATGGGCTCGATCGCGCCCGACCTCGACGCGCCGACGCCGGATGCCGAAGACGAAGCGTCAGCGGTCAGCCGCGAGTTGTGGCTGGCGCGGACCGTCCAGGGCTGGGAGCTCGAGGCCCACGCGGCCGGCAGCCTCGACCCGGACATCATCCCGCTGACGCAGCGGGCGACCGACGCGGCCGCTCCCACGTTCACCGCATCCCTGCACGCGACGGCAGCCGAGACCGGCCGCCTCGTCCTGCGCTGGGGCGCGCACGTCTGGAGCGCGGATTTCCGCTTCGACGAGCTGCCGCCGCGGCCGCAGCCGCAGCCCACCGCGGGCAGCAGCGGGACGGCGCGCGAGCGCGATACCGACACGACCCCGATCTTCCGGCGCAACGCGCTCGAGGAGCGGAACGAGACCGCGCTCGTGCTCCCGGGCGGCGAACGCGTCAGCGTCCTCTACTGGAAGAGCGTGGACGTCGAGGACGAGGACTATCCGACCTTGGCGTCGACGGCCGACGGTGCGGTCGTCGAGCTGATTCGGGCGCCGGTCCTCCGCCTGCGGAGCGACGTCGCGCTGCGTGTCGGCGGCGCCGACCTGCCGATTGGCAACTTGGCGCCGGGGTTCGCCGGGTCCTACGGCATCTGGCTCAGGCGCGCGGGCGACGGCTGGCAGTTCGTCTTCAACAACGAGCCGGATTCCTGGGGCACGCAGTACGACGCAGCCTACGACGCGGCCGCGGCGGACGTCTACTACTCGCGTTCGGACGGCGCGTTCCGGCCGCTGGGCGTCACGCTCGCGCCGACCGGCAGCGACCGCGGCCGGTTGATCGTGCACTGGGGACCGCACGAATGGGCCACCGACTTCACGGTCGTCGACTGAGAGATCCGAGATGAGAAGACGCTGGCTTCAGATGACCGCTGCGGCGGCGGTGCTCGTGGGTGTGATCGGGCTCCTCGAGCTGGCGCAGGTTCCGGTTGCCGGCCAGGATCGGGAGACGCTGCGAACCGCGTGGGGCGACCCGGACCTGCAGGGGATCTGGACGACGAACTACGACACGCCGCTCGAGCGGCCCGCCCAGTACGCCGACCGCGAGTTCTTCACGGAGGAGGAACGGGCCGCCATCGACAGCGAGCGCGCGCGGCTGCTCAGCCAGTACCGGCGGCGCTCGCCGCGCGGCACCGAACAGGACGTCGGCGGGGCCTACGACGCGACGATCTTCCTGACCCACAAGCACCTCGGCCGGCGGACGTCGCTGATCAGCGATCCGCCGGACGGGCAACTGCCGGCCCTGACGCCCGAGGCGCAGCGGCGGCGGGACGAGATCGACGAATACAATCAGGCCCTCCTGCAAGCCACGGACGCCTGCAGGCGGGGCCGGCCCGGCTGCCCGCCGTACGGGCCGCCGTCGCCGCGGCGCGAGGAGGCGCCGCCCCACTACCTGACCGTCGAGGTGAACCGCTCGTACAATCCGGAGGACCGCAGCCTGTCGGAGCGCTGCATGGGCAACCGCCTGCCGGACTTCGGGAACATCACCGGCTTCTTCCTGCAGGTAGTGCAGTCGCCCGACACCGTGTCGATCTTCTACGACACGGGCCAGGGGCAAGGCTGGCAGCGTGTCATCCCGGTGACCGACCGACCGCATCTGCCGCCCACCGTGCGCCAATGGCGGGGCGACTCGCGCGGCCGCTGGGAGGGCGACACGCTGGTGGTCGACGTCACCAACTTTACGCCCAAGACCGACTTCTACGGCTCGCGCGAGAACCTGCACCTCGTCGAGCGCTGGCGGCGGCTGGACGCCGAGACAATCGAGTACGTGGCCACCGTGCAGGACCCGACGACCTGGGTGCGGCCGTGGACTGCGACCTTCGAGCTGAGCCTGCAGAGCAACGAGGCGAACCGCATCTACAAGGAGCCCCGCTGCCACGAAGGCAACTACGGCATGCCCGCGCTGCTCGCGGGCGCCAGGGCCGAGGAGCGCGCCTTCGCGGAAGGCCGCGGTCCGGATCCGGCCACGCTGTGCGTCGCCGGGCCGACCGGCGCCTGCGGCGGATTCGCCTTCGGATTCGCCGAGTCTGGGGAGGAAGCCGACCCGCTCCGCCGCTGACCCGGCGCGGCGCGCTCACGACGCGTCGGGAGCCGGCTTGTACCCGACCGCCCAGAGATCGAAGCCGCGGCGCTCGACCCGCACCTGTGTAAACCCTGCCCGAACCAGCTTCCCGCGCAGCGTCTTGGCGGTGAACCCCGTCTTGTGCGCCATGAACCGGTTGCCGCGGCCGATCGACGGGCGATGGCCGTACACGACGTCGATCGGGTGTATCGGTCCCGCCGGCGACTGGTACAGTACGTCTTCCAGCTTGTCCTCGGCAATATAGCGACAGACCGTCTGCAGGTCCGGCAGGGTGATCAGCGCGAACCCGCCGTGCTTCAGCACCCGGTGGAACTCGCCCAGCACGATGGGCACCTGGTGGGCGTAGAGGTGCTCGACATTGTGCGACGACCAGACGGCGTCGACGGACGCCGTCGCGACGACCGCCATGTCCAGCATGTCGCACACGATGTCCGGCCGCACCGCCGGGTCGATATCGAGCCGCACCTCCTGCCACGCGCCGTTGCGGAAGGTCGGATGCAGCTTCCGGGGATTGGGACTGCCGCAGCCGACGTGCAGCACCATTCGCGGCGACGTCGTTCCCGCCTGCGTGGTCATCGTCCTGTCCAGCGGTGGCGGCGATGATACCATCAGCCACCGTGCGCGAGGCGCTCGGGATGCGACCGTGCGGCAGCCGGTCCGCACTGCCTGCAAGCAGCACCGGCGCGGTGTCGCGACGACACACCGCCACGAGAGGTAATCCATGAAATCGTCGCGTGCCCCACAGATGTTCATCACGTCGCTGCACATGCGCCGTTGGCGCAACTTCCGGGGGCCCGTGGACATGCGCCTGCGACGCCGAGCGTTCTTGATCGGGCCAAACGCCTCCGGGAAGTCCAACGTGCTCGACGCCCTCCGGTTCCTGCGGGATGCCGCTGGACATGGCTTGAAGGAGGCGGTCCGTTCGCGCGGCGGGATGGGCGAGATTCGCACCCTGCAGGCAAGGACGCCAGCCGGCCTCAAGCTTGCGGTGCAGGTCGGCACGGACGATACCCCGAACATGTGGACCTACAATCTCGGGTTCCGTAACCATCCACAGAAGCATCTGCCCGTGGTCATGGAGGAAGAGGTTCTAAGGCGGGAACAACGGATTCTCAAGCGGCCCGATGCGGCGGACGCGAAGGACCCCGAGCGGTTGGCGCAGACGTACCTGGAGCAAATCGTCGTGAATCAGGACTTTCGCGAGCTCGCCGAGTTCCTGAAGTCCATCCGGTACCTGCACATTGTGCCCCATCTGGTACGCGATCCCGAGCGGTCCATTGGCAAGCACGACGATCCATTCGGCGGTGATTTCCTCGAGAAGATCGCGTCGACACCATCCAAGACGCGCGATGCGCGGCTGCGCAACATCAACAGCGCTCTGAAGATCGCCATTCCGCAATTCGACAGCCTGACCCTTCAGCAGGATACAGGCGGCCGATGGCATCTGGAAGCGCGTTTCAGCCACTGGCGGCATAGTGCGGCGAGGCAATATGAACGTGCATTCTCGGACGGCACACTGCGGCTGATTGGGTTGCTCTGGTCGCTGGCGGAAGGGGGGGGACCACTGCTGCTGGAAGAACCCGAACTCGCCCTGCACGACTCCCTGGTGCGACACCTGCCGCGCTTCATGGCACGGATGCAGAAGTCCGGCCGGCAGGTATTGATCACCACGCACTCCGCGGCACTACTGGCCGATGCGGGTATCGGTCTCGACGAAGTTCATGTCCTCGATCCCGACTCCCAGGGAACGGACATCAAGGCCGGTAGAAGCTACCAGGATGTCCGAGCCATGGTGGAAAAAGGTGGAATGTCCATCGGAGCCGCCCTCCTGCCCAAGGCGGCGCCGGCGAACGCCGATCAGTTCAGTTTCGACTATTGAATCTCCATGACGGTGCCGGTTTCGTTCACTGTGGAGGGCATCGTCGATCAAGCGGTGGTCCTGAAGCTCTTCGACGCGTCGGGGATCGTTTCCGGAACACCCTACGTTTGCGACGGGATCGACAACTTGCGGCAGCGAATCGCGGGTTTCAACGCCGGCGCCCGCTATTCTCCGTGGTTCGTTCTGTGCGACCTCGACCGTCACGAATGTCCACCGGAACTGCGTAGCAGCTTCTTCGACAAGCCGCAGACCAAGGGCATGGAATTGAGCATTGCTGTCCGGGCCGTCGAGACATGGCTGATGGCGGACCGACGATCGTTCGCCAGCTTTCTTGGAATCGAAGTGAAGCGCATTCCCCGGGAGCCGGAACAGCTCGCCAATCCGAAGGAGACCATCGTGGAGCTGGCTCGAGGATCGTCCAGGCGTGTCATTCGGGAAGGTCTTACCCCATCCAAGTCCAGCGGGCGCCGAGTAGGACCTGCCTACACCGACGAGATCATTCGGTACGTTCACCACCGCTGGTCGCCGACCCGGGCGCGCGGATCCTCCCCCAGCCTGGCGCGCGCGTTCGAGCGCTGCGAGACGTTCTCGCAGCGGGGAACGTGGTCATAGCGGTTGCTGCCATGGCAGGGCCGATACGAACGGGCGCAACGCCGGGCGGGGCGCGCGGATCAGGTACATGGCCCCGTGCAGACCGCCGACCGCGGCCTGCGGTCCTCCCGCCGCTCCCTACGGCCGCACCTGCAGGCTGATGCTCGAGGCGTGGTCAGCGCCCATGTAGATCGTGTTCTGCGCCACCACCGGCGGCGACACGCGCCTGGCGAACGGCTCGCCCGTGTTCGGGTTGACGTCGAACTGCGGGAAGCTGCTGCTCGAGACGTCCACACGGATGCGGTGCCCCTCACGGAACAGGTAGCTGGTGCTCCACAGGTCGACCGTCACCTCGTACATCTCACCGGGGACGAGCGGCTCCTCCTTGATGGCGTACGCGCGGCGGAACTTCGGGTTGTCCTGCTCGAACGACCGGAAGCGGGCGCGCACGATCCCCTCGGCCACGTTCATCGCGTAGCCCTCCGGATAGTCGGCGGTCGGCGGGTACTGGTCGATCAGATTGACCACGAAGTCGGTGTCGACCGCGCTCGACGACACCCACAGGCGTGCCACGACGGGGCCGGAGACCTCCACGTCCCGCTCCAGGGCCGGGGTCTCGAAGGCGAGCACGTCCGGGCGCAGGCGCAACGGCAGGTCGTCGTCGCAGTGCGGCAACTCGATCCGGCAACGCTGGTCCTGCGGCCCGGCCCGCACCGGCAGGCCGGAGCTGACCCGGCCGCCAATCGACGGCACGGGGTTTGCGGGATCGTGCGCATAGGTGATGGAGCCGGTCGTCGGCGTCACGGTCGTCAGGCTGCGATCCGCGCCGAGGTAGTAGCTGACCGGGCTGGAATCCGCTGGCGGCCACTCGGTGAACTCCTGCCAGGTGCCGCCGGCCTGCAGCCTGCCGGCGGCGTTCTTGACGCCGTCGCCGCCCTCGATGCGGAACGCCCGGATCAGGTTGCCCGGCTTGACGCCGCGGTCCTTCCCCTTCACGTGCTGGTCGAACCACTTCATCATCTCGGTCCCGACGTGAATGGGTGCGGTCGGTCCGAGGTCGACGTCGCCGGAATACGTCCGCAGCGAGTACACGTTGCCGTGCTCGCCGCCGCTGATGACGAGGTGCACGGGGGACTGCCGGCCCTCGCCGTACGCCGCGAGCTGATCCAGCGTCCCACCCAGGAACGCGTCGTACCACTCGCCGATCAGCAGGATGGGTACGTTGGCGGCGTTCCCGAAGTGCTTCGTGACGCCGTTGCCGATCTGCTGCCAGTAGTCGTCGTACAGCTCGTGGTTCTGCCAGTCCTGATACCAGTCGTCGTAGCTGGGCGTAAGCGCGAGCGGCGAGAAGCCGTGCGTCAGCGGCGACAGGCGCATCAGCCGTAGCGAGTTCTCGATCTTCCGGTTCTCCTGCAGGGCCGCCTCCACCGCCGGGTCCGCGGCCGCCTCGTGGCCTTCGGCCGCCAGCCGGAGGACGTAGTTCACGTTGTGCGACAGCAGAAAGGCCCCGCCGCGCCACGCGCCGTCCTCGTGGTAGTTGCCGGGACCGACGCGAATGGCGGCCGCCACAAGGCCCGGCGGGTCCTGCACCAGGATGGCCTGCGCCGTCGAGGCGAAATAGGACGATCCGGTGGCGATGATCCGCCCGTCCGACCAGGGCTGCTCCCGGATCCACGCGACCGTGTCGACCCCATCGGGGCCCTCCTGCGGATAGGAGGAGAACACGCCCTCCGAGTCGAACTTGCCGCGCACGTCCTGCACGACCATCACGTAGCCGCGGCGCGCGTAGTCGTTGCCGTCCGGCGCGTTGGCGTAGAAGCGGTACTTGCTGTACGGCGTGCGCTCGACGACGGTGGGCCAGGGACCGGGCAGCGGCACGCCGCCGCGGGCCGGCAGATACAGGTCGGTCGCCAGCCTGATCCCGTCGCGCATCGGCACCATCACGTCGCGGACGATGGCGACCCCGTACTCCGACTCGAGCGCGTCGCTCGCGGGATAGGATCCGCCGCCGGACGATTGCTGGCCGGCCAGCGGCCCTGCCGCCGCACCCAGCACGGCAACCAGGAGACACAGCTTCAGGAGTCGTCGCGGAACAGCCGTCATCGGTCTTCCTCTTCCTCGGCCCTGGCGCCGGCCAGGGTGTTGTACATCGCGTAGTTGCCCTCGTGGCAGGCGTACTCGAAGAGCGGACCGTCGCTCCGCCGGATCGGGATGCGCGCGGTCCAGGGCCGCGTCCAGGTATCCGGGTCCGTCACGGTCACCTCGTGCACGAGCGTGTCGGCGTCCGCACGCGTGAACCGCTCGACCAGGTGCAACCCGTCCCGCGACCCCTTGAAATTGGTCTTGCCGGAGAAGTTGGTCGTCTCGACCACCAGCGCGTCGCCTTCCCAGCGGCCGCGCGGGTCGCCGTGCCACTGGCGGATGCCGTCGTCGAGGTGCGGCCGCCGGTCCAGCGGAATCACCCGCGTCTCATGGATCATCTCCATGTGGACGACCACGTGATCCGGCGTCTGCAGTATCAGCGCGTTGTTGTTGTAGAAGTCGGGCAGCCGCGGCAACCCGCGCGTGAGACAGCGCTCCCACAGGCTGCGCCCCTCGGGACCATCGTTGTGGCGCCGATGCTCGATATCACGCGCCGAAACGCCCTGGCTCGACTCGAGCGTCAGCGCCTCCCGCCGCCCCCCGGCCGGCGTGAGCGGCGGCACCCGGCCGTCCGGCGGGTCCACGATCAGCGACGTCTGGCGGGAGACGTCCCGGTTCGGCATCCAGAACTGGTTGTAGCCCTGGAGCAGTATCGGATCGCCCGCTCGGGGGCCGCCAGTGTCGATCTGCCGCCGCGCGTTCGCCGCCGCGGCCTCGGCCAGCTCCTCGTCGGTGAGCAGCTCCCGCGCCCCGAGCCCGGCGGGGCGCTCGAGCGGTGTGACGACGTCGTTCGTCCAGATGCCCTGCAGGTCCGGGTCGCCCCAGGGCGTGCGGCCCTGCGCCGCCGCGGCCAGCGGCATCGACAGCGCCAGTGCGGTTGCGGCCGCCGGCAACACATGCTTGCAGCTTGTCACGGAATCGCCCCCGTGGTCGTCAGCCGCACCCGGTACAACCCGGTCGAGGCCGTCATGTAGAGCATCTGGCCGTCGTCGCCCCAGGCGAGGTTGGCCGTCACCTCCCCGGTCATGATCGTGCCGAGATGAACGCCGTCCGGCGAGATCACCCAGATGCCGCCCGGCCCGGTCGCGAAGACGTTCCCCGCCAGATCCACCTTCATGCCGTCAGCGACGCCCGGAGCACCCTGCGGGTCGTCGATCGCGAAGAAGACGCGCGGGTTCGAGGCCCCGTCCGGGCCGAGGTCGAAGGCCATCCAGCGGATGTCGTCGGCCGCCGAGTTGGCCACGTACAGCGTCGTCTCATCCGGCGACAACGCGATGCCGTTCGGGCGCGGCACATCCCGATGCAGCAGCTCCAGCTCGCCTTCGGGGCCCAGGCGGTAGACGCCGTTGAAGTCGAGCTCGCGGAGGGGCGATTCGTCCCGCCCCTCCAGTCCGGACCCGGGATCGGTGAAGTAGAGCCAGCCGTCCGACGCATAGGTCGCGTCGTTCGGGCCGTTCAGCCGCCGGCCCTCGTAGTGTCCCACCAGCGTCGTGCGCGTCCCATCCTCCTCAAGGCGTGAAATCACGCGGTTGCCGTGCTCGCACAGGACGAGCCGGCCTGTGGCGTCAATCGCCAGGCCGTTCGAACTCACCGACCGCAGGCCGGCCCGGTCGCCCTCGTAGACCGGGTCGATGTAGGTCCGCGCACCGCCTGCCGCAGTCCACTCGTACACCTCGTTCCCCCGCACGTCGGAGAACAGCAGCCGCGATTGGCGCCGGTCCCACACGGGCCCTTCGCTGAAGGCGAACCCCTCGGCCAGCTTCTCGATGCGCGCGTCCGGCGGCACGATCGCGTCGAGCCCCGGATCGATGCGCACGATCGATCCGACGCCTTCCGCGGGCGGCGGCGGCGCCTCCGCCGGCTCGGGTTCGGAAGCAGGCTCCGGGCCGCCGCAGGCAATCGCGGCGCAGGCCAGGAACGCCAGACACGCAGGTAGCAGTTTCGTCATGACCCGTCGTCTCCTATCCGCCTGATTATTCCGGTAGAGCGAACGCCGACAGCGACTGCCCGGAGACGATCGTCACGTACTGCCTGCCGTCGACCTCGTACGTCATCGGCCCGCTGGCGATCTCTCCGCCGAGATTCATCCTCCAGAGCAGGTCGCCGGTGCGCGCGTCCAGAGCCTGGAAGTAGCCCGAGCGCGCGCCCGTGAACAGCAGGTCCGAGGCGGTGGTCAGGATGCCGCTGCGGATGACGTCCGCCAGATCGAAGCGCCAGCGCTCCTCGCCGGTCAACGCGTCGAGCGCCAGCACTGCCCCGTACCCCGCGTCGGCCGTCCAGTCGTTGATCGGGCCGCGCCGCGTCGGCGGCGTCGCGGCATCCGGCACCGGCGCGTAGGTACCCGGGAAGCCCCCCAGGAACGAACGGCCCGGCTCGTACTCCTGCGGCTCCGGGTTGAAGATGGAGGCCCGGTCCTCCCAAGCCGACACGTAGAACAGCTCGGTCTGCGGGCTGTACGACGGCGAGTACCAGTTCGTCGCGCCCTGGACCGCGGGGAACGTCGGCTCGCCCGGCGGCTGCGGCGTCTCGATCGGCCGGCCGCTGTCGTCCAGCCCCGCCGCCCAGTTGACCCTGACGAACGCACGCCCGTTCAGGAAGCGGCCGGTCGCCCGGTCCAGCACGTAGTAGAAGCCGTTCCGGTTCGCCCACAGCATCACCCGGAACCGGGTGTCGTTGCGCTCGATGTCGGCCAGCACGGGAATCTGAACGGCGTCGTAGTCGTACGGATCGCCGGGCGTGAACTGGAAGTGCCAGCGCAACTCGCCCGTGTCGGCGTCGAGGGCCACCACCGAGCTGGTGTACAGGTTGTCGCCGGGCCGCTGCGCCGGGTTCCAGTCGGGCCCCGGGTTGCCCACGCCCCAGTACGTCAGGTTCAGTGCCGGGTCGTACGAACCGGTCAGCCAGACCGAGCCCCCGCCGTGCTTCCACGCCTCGGGGTCGCAGTAGATCTCCGGATCCGGCTGGCACGGCTCCCACGTCTCGTGCCCCGGTTCGCCCGGCGCCGGAATGGTGTAGAAGCGCCAGGCCTCCTCGCCGGTGGCCGCGTCGAGCGCGGCGACGAAGCCGCGGATGCCGCGATCGCCGCCGGCGGTGCCGACGATGACCTTGTCCTTGACCGCCAGCGGCGCCAGCGTGAACGCGTAGGCCAGCGACTTGTCCGCCACCTCGACGTCCCACAGCTCCGTCCCGGTCACCGCGTCGATGGCCACGACGTGCGCGTCGAGCGTCGCCATGAAGAGCCGGTCGCCCAGCACGGCCACGCCACGGTTGTTCGACCCGCAGCAGGCGCGGTGGTCCGACGGGGTCGGATAGCGGTAGATCCAGAACACGCGCCCCGTCCGCGCGTCCAGCGCGACCACGTCGTTGGGCCGCTGCGTCACGTACATGATGCCGTCGACCACCAGCGGCGTCGCCTCCCAGGACGGCCCGAAGGCGCTCGACTGATAGACCCACTGCCGTTCCAGATCTCCCACGTTGGCCGGCGTGATCCGATCGAGCCGGCTGTGGCGGTCGCTGAAGTAGTTGCCAGAGTACGTCAGCCAGTTACCGGGCTCCTCCGGCGCGCGCGCGAGCCGGTCGGAGCCGACCTGCGCCCCTGCGGTCGCGACCGCGAGCCCCGACAGGAGAACCGACACCAGTAGCCGCCGCACCGCCGCGTGTCGCATCGTCATGGGCATGATCCCTCGTAATTGCCTGCAGCCAGATACAATACTACCCAATCCCAAGGAGCTCGGTAGCCGCATGAACAGACCTTGGCTTTCGTTCTTCGTTCGCGCCGCCCTACTGTCGGCCTGCCTCCTGCTGACGGCCGCGGGCGCCGCCGAGACGCAGCCGCCGGGCGGCGTTCCCGTCTTCGAGCTCGATCTGTCCTGGCCGGCTCCGCTGGCGGACCCGGACGCCCCCTGGCCCGACCTGGATCGCAACGCCACGTCCGTGGCCGTGGACCCGCGCGACCATGTCTGGATGATTCAGCTTCCGACGCCGGAAGAGCTGGAGGCGGAGAACGCCGGCGGCCCGCGCGTGCCGCGCGTGTTCGAGTTCGATCCCGCGGGCAACGTCATCCGCAGCTGGGGCGGCCCCGGGACGAGCGCCCTCTGGATGGACGAGCCGGCACCGGAGGTCCCCTACCCGTCCGGCACCCCGGCCGAGCACGGGATGTTCGTCGACCACGACAACAACGTCTGGGTGACGGGCAACGGTCACGTGGCGCTGAAGTTCTCGCCCGCCGGCGTGCTGCTGCTCCAGGTCGGCGAGCTGGGGCGCACGAACGGCAGCAACGACACGGCGCTGCTGGGCAACTCCTGCGAGCTGACCGTCGACCCGGCGCGGAACGAGCTGTACGTCGCCGACGGCTACAACAACCGGCGCGTCATCGTCTTCGACGCGGCGACCGGCGACTACAGCCGCCACTGGGGGGCGTACGGCAACCGTCCGGTCGATTTCGAGCTGATGGACAACGGCCTGTACTCGGACGACTCCCAGCTCTATGCGCCGGACGCGCCGCCGCAGCAGCAGTTCCTCGCCGTCCACTGCGTGCGCGTGGCGCAGGACGGCGCCGTCTACGTCTGCGACCGCCAGCGCAACCGGGTGCAGGTGTTCCGGCGCGACGGGACGTTCGTCACCGAGTTCCTCGTTGCCCCGGACACGCCGGCCGAGCTGGGGTTTCCCCAGGGAGTGGGCGCCGTCAACTTCGGCTCGGCGTCGACCATCGGCTTCTCGCCCGACGCCGGGCAGCGCTACCTCTACGTCGGCGACAACATGAACGACACGATCTGGATCTACCGGCGGAGCGACCTGGAGCTGCTCGGGTCGATCGCCACCGACCGGGCCGCGAACCACTACCTGTCCGTCGACTCGGCCGGCAACATCTACAACAGCGGGCTGCAGAAGTTCGTCTTCAGGGGCGTCCAGTAGTCGTGCGTTCGTATCAGTTCCGGGTCACGCTCTGACGACGACGCAAAGCAGCAGGACCTGGTGGCGCGGAGAGGCGGCGCAGGGCGCCTCCGCACCACGCGCGGCAGGGATCGTGATCGCCGGTATGCTGGCACTCACGATCGCCGGCGCCATCTGCCCCGCCGTGCCGCCAGTGGCACCCGCCGTCCTGGCATGGGTCGCGCTGATCCTGCTGTGGGCGGGGGTCGGCCGGCGGCAGCAGGTGCAGGCGCTGCTGTTCATCGCGGCGGGCCTGGCCGCCTTCCTGTGGGGCGCCAGCCGCGGGGCGCCGCTGCGCGTCGACAGCCTGCTGGGCCAGAACCAGCCGATCCTGTCGATGCTCGCTTCCGTCACCCTGCTGCGGCTGCTGAACCGGCCGCCGCGCGCCGCCGAGGCGGAGCTGCCGCGGGGCCTGGGAGCCTACCTGCAGAGCATACTCGGCGTGCATGCGTTCGGGTCGGTGATCAACATCTCGGCCGTCATCATCATGTCCGACCGGCTGGCTCGCGTCCGGCCGCTCGGGTTCGACCAGGCGCAGCTCTTCAGCCGGGCGTTCAGCTCCGTCGCCTTCTATTCGCCGTTCATCGGAGGCGTCGCCCTGGCCCTGGCTTATACGCCCGGCTCGAGCCCTGTGGTCATGATGCTGTTCGGGGCCCCGCTGGCGGCGGCGGCCTGCCTCTGGCTGTACTGGTACGCGAGCAGCGGCCGGGTCGAGAACGTGGAGGGCTTTCGCGGATACCCGCTGCGTCCCGAGGATCTGAAGGTGCCGCTGGCCCTCGGCGCAGGGGTGCTTGCCGCGACCGCCGCGCTGCCCGGCTACTCGGTACTGGCCCTCATCACCATGGTCACGCCGGCGGTGGTCCTGGCCGCGCTGCTCAAGCGGGGCGGCCTGCGCGGCCTGCGCCCGGGGTTCACGGAGTACGTGCAGACCCGCGCCCCGCAGATGGGCGGCGAGCTGGCGCTGTTCCTCGGCGCGGGCGTGCTGGCGGCAGGCGTGGTGGCGGCCGCCGCGGGAGCCGGGGGCTGGCTGATCTTCGCGCGCCTCGACGCCTTCCACGCGAGCCTGCTGGTACTGGCTTTCGTGGTGACGTCGCTGGCCTGCATCCACCCGGCGGTGCTGGTGGGCGTCACCGTGGCCCTGGTGGAGACGGTCGAGCTCGACCCGACGCTGCTCGCCACGACCTTCGCCATGGGCTGGGGCCTGGGCTGCGCCGTCAACCCCCTGTCGGGCGTCAACGTGGTGCTCGCCACCCGCTACGGCGCCAACAACTGGCGCATCGCGCGCAGCAACGTCGCCTTCAGCGCCGCCCTCTACGTCGTGGCAGTGGGATTGCTCTACCTGTACGAGTACACGCGGCTGTAGCGGGCAGCGGCATGGTCAGCCGGCGAATCTCCGTCGCGCAGCCATGCCACGCGGGCCGGCCGTCAGTAGTCGTCCGCCGCGAGCGACGCCCGGATGATCTCCTCGGCGTTGCGGTGGACGATGTGACGGTTCGCGTAGGCCGGGTGGGCCCAGTTCACCATGCGGTCGTGCCGCTTGCGCGGCCCGTAGCCGGCGCTGGTGGTGGCGGCGATGAGCCTGGTCCGGTCGAGCTCGACGTAGCCGTCCGGCGTGAACTGGGCGATGATGAGATCGCCGTCGTCGTTGTTGACGAAGTAGCGGTCGCCGTGGCGCACGATGAACGCGCCGCCCCAGCGCGCCTGCGGCGTCATCTTGCCGCTCGTCCACAGCCGCTCGCCGGTGCGGGCGTCCAGGCCGCGCAGCTCGCCGTAGCTGCCCACGCCGTAGAGGTAGTCGCCGATGATCACCGGCGGGGTGATCACCGTGTGCAGGCCGTCGGTTTCGGTCGGCATCTCGCTGCGGCTCGAGCCCTTCCACATCAGCGTGGCGCTCGGCCGGTCGGTGCCCAGCCGCAGCATGAGCGAGCCGTTGTAGAACTGGCTGACCAGCAGGTAGTTGTCGACCTTGAGCGGGGTGATGACGTTCATGCTCGAGCCGGTCTCCCACGGCTCATCCCAGTACGTCTCGCCCGTCTCAAGGTCGAGCGACGAGAGCCCCGCCGTATGCCAGATGATGAGCTGCCGGACCCCGCCGGCCTCATAGATGATCGGCGCGCTGGAGCTGCCGCCCCGCGCGTCGAGCGCGCGCCAGCGCTCGGCGCCCGTCCGCTTGTCGAACGAGACCACCAGCGCGTCCGGCTCGCCGCCCACCACGGCGATGAGCTGCTCGCCGTCGACCAGGGGAGCGCTCGGCGTGCCCCAGGGAGCCATGCTCGCGTCGTACTCGACGAGGTAGTTCCGGTGCCAGACCACCCGCCCGGTCTCGACGTCGAGGCACCACAGCAGCCCGGTCGCCCCGAGCACGTAGACGCGGTCCTCGTCCACGGTGGGCGTGGCCATCGGCCCGGCGGCGTACGACACCATCAGCGCCCGATAGGTCGCACCCCACGAGTAGCTCCACAGCTCCTCGCCGGTCTGCTCGTCGAGGGCCAGTATCCGCTCAGTGCCGTCCAGGGTGCGCGACTCGGGATCCTCCAGCCAGTCGGTCACGAAGACGCGGCCGTCGGCCACCGCCGGACCGGCGAACCCGTTGCGGATCGAGGCCCGCCACTTCACCTTCAGCCCCGCGGCGGGGAACTCGTCGATGATCCCCGTCTCGTGCCACACGCCCAGCCGGCCGGCGCCTCGCCACTGGCGCCAGTCCTCGGCAACGACGGTCGCCGTCGCGCAGGCGACCGTCGCGACGAGCCCCGCGCCGAGCCGCAGCCCGGCGCGCCCCAGATGCCTGATCCGCATCGATCGCGTCTCCACCTCCCCGCGCGGCCAGCCCGCCAATCGTCACCCGGCGGCTCCGCCTGACGCCCAGCCAACCCTGCCCGGAGTCTGCACCCGCTCTACGGCGCAGACTCCGGGCGCAGGATGTCGCTGTCATCCGCCATCTCGAGGATCACGTCGGCATCCTCCTGCAGCAGGAGCCGCCGCGCCACCGACTCGTTCGCGGCGCGCTTGACGGCCGCCACGAAGCCGGCGTGATCCCCGTACCGCTCATCGAGCGACAGGCGCGGGTCGCCGCTGGCGAGCCGCTCCGCGCGCGTGCGGGCGAACGGGAAGAACGACCCGGTCAGCCCGCACAGGTCGCGGCCGCGCGGGCCGGCCGCGTACAGGTTCCAGCCGGTGCTCGTCCCCACGGGCACCGCGATGTCGACCGTCCGGACCCCGGCGATGTCGTGCCCGTCGCGGTCGGTGGTCGGCACGAGCACCTGGTACGACGCTCCGCGGGTCGGCGGCAGCACGGTCTGCCGCCCGCCCTGCGAGCCGAACGTGGGGCCGAAGCCAAGCACGTCGAGGCCGTTCGCCGTGGTCGGGAAGGCGACGCCGGGAATGGCGGGAAACGTCCGCGCCACCTCGTCCACGGTGGCCAGCGTGCCCCGCCGCACGTCCGGATAGTTGCTCTCGGGCGGCTCGATGCCCTGGTCGGCCCACTCGTCGAGCGCCACGAGCAGCGCCCGCATCGGCGGCGCCGCGCCCCGGTAGCTGTTCGTGACGTACTCGCAGGTTCCGCGATCGGTCGGCACGAACCCGACCCCCGGACCACCGCCGTGCGGGTGGCTGGCAAGCAGGTACAGGCGCACGTTGTCCGGGATCGGCACGGCGTTGCCGTGGCCGTCATGGACGTTGAGCGAGGCCTTCATCTGCCAGAACTCGTTGCTCGTGTCGACGTGGAGCACGAGCGGATCGGTCGCCGGCCGTTTCAGGATGCCGTCCCGGATGTTCGTCACCGGATCGGTCGTCACGGCGTACGTCAGGGGCGGGTACGAGTGCGAGGTGAAGTCGGCCGTCCGGTCCTGCCGGGAGTAGGTGTTGGGGTCCGCGAACTCCACGTTCGCGAACAGCCGGTGCGAGCCCGGGATGTGGATGCGCACCGCATCGAACACGCGGCGGTGCGACTCGTCCTCGTTGAAGCCGAGGTACAGGTAGTCGCGCATGTACATCCCGGTGGACGAGATGCCGAGCCCGTAGGCGCGGCGGATGCCGACGGCATCCGCGCTGCGCGCCAGCGGATTCGGCGTTCCCGCGTCGTCCGCCGTCTCGTAGCGCAGGAACGAGGCGACGTCGCGCGTCACGGCGTACCCCAGCCCCATGACCCACGGGTTCCGGGCCGGGTAGATCAGCTCGTACACCTTGTCGGGCTGAAACCCGTCGAACAGGCAGATGTCGACCGTCGAGGGCGACAGCGACGCCTCGCCCGCGGGGCACTGCCCGAACGCCCACCGATCGGGCGGAATCGGCCGCCGCTTGCCGTCGATGGCGTCGCGCACCGTCAGGGTGGAGTGCGCCGTGTCGGTGTCGGCGGTCTCGTAGCTCAGGAAGCGGTCGTTGCCCTTGAGCGGAAGCGTGTAGGCAGCGCTGCCCCGGCCCGGCGGCTCCCGGGTCGGGTCGGACGGATACTCGATCCGGATCCGCGAGACGATCGGGCTGCCGTCGGCCTGCACGGCGACCGGCAGGTTGGCCCCCAGCCGCGTCGCGGTCGTCAGGACGTCACCCGCCCAGCCGGCGTCCACGAAGCTGTAGCCGAGCCGGAAGAACAGTCCGTCGCCGGACTCCGGATCCGCCCCGGCCGGCAGCGGCGGGAAGGTCTGGAATCCGAGCTCGATCGCGTTCCCCCGGTTGTTGACGCCGTACAGCAGCTTGCCATTGCCGCGCGCCAGGTCGACCGGCTTGATGATGAAGAACGGCGCGCTGAACTCCACGAGCCCGCGCGCGTTGCGGGGCACGCGGTCGAGGTTGACGATCACCGCGTTGAGCGGGTCGTCGGGATCGACCTCGAGGTAGACCGTTCCGTCGAGCCGCTCGAAGGGCCCTGCCTCGCCGAAGCTCTTGCCCCCCGCGTACGGGGCCGTCTGCTCCACGACAATCCGGGCCACGCGCGCGTCGGCCGGCTGCGCCGCCAGGACCACCAGCAGCCCGCCCAGAAGAACCGCTGCACCTGTTCGTCTCATCACACGCCCCCCTTTGTCATCTACTGCTCGGCCGCACGCGCACCGGACAGGATGTTGAACAGCCCGTAGTTACCCTCGTGACAGGCGTACTCGTACAGCACGTCGCCCCGCTTCATCGGCAACGCGGCCGTGAAGGGGCGGGTGAACGTGGCCGCATCCTCGACCGTGTACTCGTACAGCAGGGTGTCGTCGGCCGTGCGCCGGAACCGCTCCGTCAGGCGGAGCGTCGCGCCGGTGCCGACCGCCCGGTCGATCGACGGGTTGAAGCTGGCAATCTTGTCGCTGAAGTTGGTCGACTCGACGACCAGCGTGTCGCCCTCCCAGCGGCCGCGCGAGTTGCCCATCCACTGCGTGATCCGCGCCGGCAGATGCGCCCGGCCGTCGAGCGGCACGATGCGCGCATCGTGCACCATCTCGTTGAGGATCACCACGTGGTCCACCGTCTGGAAGATCTGGATGTTCTGGTTGTAGCCGCCCGGCGAGATCGGCGGGCCGGAGTTGAACCCGATCAGGCACCGCTCGCCCAGCCCGCGGTCCTCGTAGCTGTCGGCGCCGATGCCGGCGGCGCGCACGCGCACCGGGCGGGTGCCCGGCAGATCCTCCTCGAGCGACAGGACGTGCATCTCGACCCCCGGCTGCAGCGCCGGCAGCCGGCCGTCCGGCGGATCGACGATGAGCGACGTCCGCTGATCGTCCGTGAGCCGCGCCCCCTGATCGACCCAGAAGTTGTTGTAGGCCCCCACGTCGCCGATGGGCAGCGTGCCGTCGGGCGCGATGGCCGCCGCGGCCGCCGCCTCGTACGCGGCCGCCTCCTCGGCGGTCAGCACCGCCTTGTCGGCCTGCCCTGCCGAGCGCTGGAGCGGCGTCAGCGTCCGAAAGTCCCAAACGCCCTGCAGATCGGGACTGCCGTCCGGCAGCCGGGGCGGCTCGTACGGGGTCTGCGCACCCGCCGGGAGCGAGCCTCCGGCGGTCACTGCGAGCAGGGCGAGCATGGTGACGATTCGGCGAACGTACATCTCATCCTCCCGGCCGCCGCGCGGCCGTCGTCGCAACGAATTCCAAGGGACGACCTGACGGGGCCGGCGTCTCGCACGGCACCGCGTCCCAGATTGTACGATCTCCCGCGGCGGCGACAGGGTAAACGACCTCGCGTGCATGATATCGCGCGCATGCTATCGTTCGGCGCACGCATGCGGACAGTCCGCGCCGAGTTGCCGCTAGACCTCGACCGCGCCGGCGCCTGGCGACGGTTGCGCGACCTGTCCTCCCCTCACCTGTACGTGCCGGGCCTGACGGCCGCCGCGTTCAACGGCCCGCAGCGCGAGGGCGTGGGCGCCAGCCGCCGGGTCCGGATGGGCCGCCTGCTGACCCTCGACGAGACGGTCACGGCGTGGCGCGAGGCCGAGGGCATCAGCCTGCGCCTGCACCGCGGCGCCCGGGGCCCGCTGCCGCCGCTCCGGCAGCACTTCTTCGACTACGGCCTGGCCGAGCGCGACGGCCGCCTCTGGCTGGTCAACCGCATGCGCTACCAAGTGGGCCTCGGCGTCCTGGGCGTGCTGCTCGACCGCCTCCTCCTGCGGCGCATCATGGCCCGCCGGCTGCAGGACGTGACGCTGGCGCAGAAGATCCACTACGAGACGGGCGGGCGCGTGACGCCGGCCGTCCTCGCGGCCTGGACCCGCCGGGTGGCCGCCGGCGGGTAGCCCACGAAGACGCCGCGGCCTTCCTGTCGGACCGGGTACGCCGTGACCGGCCCGTCAGCGGGACCGCCGCACGGCTTGCCGTCGGCCAGCGCGAAACGGGCGCCGTGCCAGGGGCAGACCACCTGGCCCTGCTCCACCCGCCCGAGCGCGAGCGGCCCGCCCGTGTGCGAGCAGCGGTTGTCGAGCGCGTGCAGGCGCCCCCCGTGTTGCCAGACGGCGATCTCGCGTCCGCCCGCGACGACCGTGCGCGCCTGCCCGGCATCCAGATCGCTCCGATCGGCCACCCGAATCCAGCGTCCGCCGCTTGCGGCCGGCGCCGAGACTGGTGAACTGGCCGCGGCCGGAGGCTCCTGTCCCGGCACGCCGGGCCATCCGCCGTGGCACAGCTCGACCGCAAGGTCCTCCTCCCAGATGTGACTCGCGCCGCGGTCCACGACTCGGCTGACGAGCGGCCGCAGCCACGACCAGCCGGGGACGAGCGGCAAGCGGTAGGTCTCCTCGATCACCGTCTCGTCGCCGCGGTCCATCAGGTGCGTGTCCACGCCGACCCCCCGCAGCAGCCCCCGGCGGAACCGGATGCGGATCCGGTCCGGCGGCAGCCAGACCTGCTCGGCGACGGTCCGCAGCCGCAGGCCCAGCCAGGCCGGCCAGCGCTGCTCGAACACGATGCGCCTGCCGTCCAGCTCCAGCACGCGCGCCGCACCGAGCGTCGTCGGGTGCACCGTCTCGAGATGCTCAAGGTCGAAGTACTGGGACAGCACCCGCTCGAACGAATAGGGAATCCGCACGCGGTAGGTGACGCTGATGGCCATCGTGGGCAGGCGCTGCGCGACCGGCACCCGGCCCCGCTCGGCTGCGGATCAGGCTAGGACCTTGCGCCCGGGGTGTCAACTGCCGACGCCGCCTGGATCCGGCGGACTGCCCCTAGCGCCGCCTCGATGCCCGCGCGCGACACGTCCAGGTGCGTGACCGCCCGGATCTCGTCGCCGGCGGCGCCCATGCGCACGCCCTGCGCTGCCAGCCGGCAAAGGAACTCCGCGTTGTCGATGCCCAGGCCCCGGACGTCGAAGAACACCATGTTCGTTTCGGGCTCCGGCGTGCGGACGCGAATGCCCTCCGTCGCGGCCAGACCGGCAGCCAGCAGGCGGGCGTGCTCGTGATCCTCCGCCAGCCGGTCGACGTGGTGGTCGAGCGCGTACAGGCACCCGGCCGCCGCGATCCCGGCCTGGCGCATGGCGCCGCCGAAGAGCTGCTTGTAGCGGCGGGCCTCCGCGATGAACGTTTTCGTTCCCGCGAGGACGGCGCCGATCGGCGCGCCGAGCCCCTTGGTGAAATCGATCCAGAGGCTGTCGACCGCGGCGGCGAACGCCGCGGCGGAGACGCCGGACGCCGCGCAGGCATTGAGTAGCCGGGCCCCGTCCATGTGAACCGGCACGCCGCGCTCCCGCGCGCACGCCGAGACCGCCCGCAGCGCGTCCACGGGCCAGACCGCGCCGCCGCCGAAGTTGTGGGTCTGCTCGACGCAGACGACGCCCACGGGCTGCCCGTACGGCACCGGCACCGCGGCCACCCGCCGCATCGCGGCCGCGAGCTCGGCCGGCGTGAAGATGCCGCGCGCGGTTCGAATCTGCTCGACGAGCACACCGGAACAGAGCGCCGCGCCGCCCGACTCGGCGCGGATGACGTGCGCCATCCCCTCGGCGATCAGCGCATCCCCCGGCCGGGTGTGCACCTTGACGGCCACCAGGTTGCACATGGTGCCGGTGGGCAGCCAGAGCGCCGCTTCCTTGCCGAGCAGTTCCGCCACCCGCGCTTGCAGCCGGGTGACGGTCGGATCCTCGTCCTTCTGCTCGTCGCCGACTTCGGCGCCCGCCATGGCCGCGCGCATGCCGGCCGCGGGCCGGGTCTCGGTGTCGCTGAAGAGCGAGACGACTTCACCTGGCATCGGTCACCGGGGACACCGCCGCTCCGGCCGGAGCCTGCGTCCTACCGCGAGCCGGCGGCCACCGCCTGCTCCTCGGCCCGCGCACCGCTGAGCACGTTGACGATGCTGTAGTTCCCCTCGTGACAGGCGTACTCGTAGAGCGGGCCCTCCGTCACGCCGCGCGCCGCCTGATTGGTGGTGAGCGGCATGCGCACACTCCAGGGGCGTGTGAACTTCGCCGGATCGGTCAGCGTGAACTCGTACTCCAGCGTGTTCTCGTCGACGCGGGTGAAGCGCTCGACGAGGTGCATCGTGGGCGTCGGCATGCGCCACGTGGCGGCCCAGCGCCCGGCGGTCCCGTCGACGAACCGCGTCGACTCGACAACCAGCGTGTCGCCCTCCCAGCGGCCCCGGATGTCGCCGTTCCACTGCGCGAGACCGTGCGACCGCCCGTCGAGCGGGATGATCCGCCGGTCGCGGAACATCTCGTGGAGGATGACCACGTACCCGGGTGTCTGCAGGATCTGGTGATTCGGGTTGTAACCCAGCCAGAACATGGGCACGCCGTCGGTCATGCACCGCTCCCCGGTGTCGACGTCCACCCACGAGTTGCGCGCGCCGTGCGCGCGGTACTCCCGCTGCTGCCGTTCACGCTCCGCCATCGCGGCGGTGTAGGGGACGCGCCCGTCCGGCGGATCGACGATCAGGGCCGTGCGCCGGTCCGGGATGACGCGGGTGCCGGGATCGAACCAGATCTGGTTGTAGGTGCCCGGATCGCCCTCGCGCGGCACGCGCTCGACGAACCGGTTCCGATCGGCGCGCTGCTCCAGCTCCGCCGCCGCCTCCTCGGTCAGGAACTCCTGCCCGGCAAGGTCCGCGGGGCGCTCCAGCGGCGTGAGCGTCGAGCCGGTCCAGACGCCCTGGAGATCAGGGTCGCCCCACGGCGTCCGCCGAGGAGCCTGCCCGGCGGCGGAAAGCGGCGCCAGACACACGGCGGCGACGACTGCGGCGACGGCGACAGATCGACCTAGCATTCGAGACCTCCCTCCGTGGATGCGAAGCGTGCTCCTATTCTAAACCCCCCGCGGCGTGCCGGGTGCCAGCGGATGGCGGACCGGCCGCGCCGGCTTCGCATAAAATGACGCCCGAAGGAGTCCTCGATGCACGAACAGCCCTACAGTTCAAGATGTCTCGTCCTCGCGGCCGCCGTGCTGCTCGCGGCGGCCTCCGGCCCGGCGCAGGCGCAGCCGCGGGGCGATTTCGAACCCGTCACCGACGCGCTGCTGCAGGACCCCGCGCCGGGCGACTGGCTCATGTGGCGCCGCACGCTCGACGGCTGGGGCTACAGCCCGCTCGACCAGATCGACCGCCAGAACGTGAGCGAGCTGCGCATGGTCTGGTCGCGGGCGCTGACGGACGGCAACCAGCAGGGCACGCCGCTGGTCTACGACGGCGTGCTGTACATGCCGAACCCCCGCGACGTCATCCAGGCTATCGATGCCGTCACAGGCGACCTGCTCTGGGAGTACCGCCGCCCGCGGCCGGACGATCTGGAGGAGTTCGTCGCCGCGTCGCTGGCGGAAGCCAACCGGAACATCGCCATCTACGGCAACCTGATCATCTCGACGAGCGCGGACGACTACGTGTTCGCCCTCGACGCGGCCACCGGCCGGCTGGTATGGGAGACCCGGATCCTCGACTACCGGAAGAATCCGGCCCACCAGACCTCGGGCCCGATCGTCGCCGACGGCAAGGTCGTCTCCGGGCGCGGGTGCATGCCCGAGGGCGGCCCGGAGGCGTGCGTCATCACCGCGCACGACGCGCGGACCGGCGCCGAGCTGTGGCGCACGCGGATGATCCCGGCCCCCGGCGAGCCGGGCGACGAGACCTGGGGCGACGTGCCGTTCGAGCAGCGGCGGCACGTGGGCGCCTGGATGGTGCCCAGCTACGACCCGGAGCTGAACCTGATCTACGTGGGGACGTCGGTGACCTCGCCGGCGCCGAAGTTCATGCTGGGCGGGACGGACCTGGCGCATCTCTACCACAACTCGACGCTGGCGCTCGACGCCGACACGGGCGACATCGTGTGGTACTACCAGCACCTGAACGACCACTGGGACCTCGATCACCCGTTCGAGCGGATCCTGGTGGACACGGCGGTGACGCCGGACCCGGGCGCGGTGAGCTGGATCAATCCGCGGCTGCAGCCGGGCGAGCGGCGGCGGGTGGTGACGGGGATTCCGGGCAAGACGGGGGTGGTCTACACGCTGGACCGGGCGACGGGCGAGTTCCTGTGGGCGACGCCGACCATCACGCAGAACGTGATCAGCCACATCGACGGCGCCACCGGCGCCGTGTCGGAGAACAGCGAGCTGGTCTTCAGCGCGGAGGGGCAGGAGGTGCTGGCCTGCCCGACGTACAACGGCGGCAAGGACTGGGAGGCGGGCGCCTACAGCCCGCTGACCAACACGATGTACTTCCCGCTGCGCAACACCTGCGCGCGGATGATGACCGTGACGAGCTCCGAGACGCTGCCCCTCGAGCTGTACTCGCTGGCCGTGCGCAACCAGATTGCGCCGGGCACCGATCAGGTCGGCACCGTCCAGGCCATCTCGGTGGAGACCGGCGCGACCGTCTGGAAGCACGACCAGCGGGCCGCCACCACGTCGCTGGTCACGACCGGGGGCGGCCTGGTCTTCGGCGGCGACGCCAACGGGCGGTTCCGGGCCTTCGATCAGGAGACGGGCGAGGTGCTGTGGGAGATCAACATCGGATCCTCGGTCTCCGGCTTTCCGATCACGTACGCGGTCGACGGCCGGCAGTACGTCGTGGCCAGCACGGGGACGGGCAATCCGATGTCCTTCCTCCCGCTGACGCCCGAGCTGCGCCCGAGCATCGGCAACAACCTCTTCGTCTTCGCGCTGCCCTGATTGACACTCCATGAGGCGCTGGGTCCAGGGCATGCCCACCTTCGCGGACGCCGCCCGGCGCGTGGTGTGTCGGGTCTTTCCGTGATGACCTGTTGGGCTGTGCAAGGGCATAATGTGAGTCGACGAAGCCGGTCAGGTAGCCGTGTGGCGAATGGGGGACCCTATGGAGAAATGGATGCGCAAGGTCGCAGCGATCGCGGTGACGGGAGTGGTCTGCATCGCACTGGCGCCCGTGCCCGTCGCAGCCCAGGAGTCGGGCGACGGCTGGACGGTGGCGCGCACACTGCACGGTCAGCCCGACCTGCAGGGCGTCTGGGCGAACAATAGCGTGACGCCGCTCGAGCGGCCGGATGTGTGGGCTGGAAAGACGACGTTGACCGACGAGGAGCTGGTTCAGTTGCGGGCAGCTGCCGCAGAGGTCACCGCGAGCGGCCTGGACGCCCAGTTCGGCGACCAGCTGGTGCTGGCTGCCATCGCTGGACTCAGCGACGCGGATTCGTACGACTCCACGGGCAACTACAACCAGTTCTGGCTCGCCGACCGCGACTTCGACCACAACCGGACGTCGCTGGTGATCGATCCGCCGGACGGCAGGATTCCGACGCGGACGGCCGACGCCGTGCGCGCCGGCCGCGGACTGCCGCCGCCGATCGTTGCTCCGAAGGCCGATTCGTGGACAGATCGTCCGCTGAGCGAGCGCTGCCTCACCTTCGGCGTGCCGAACCTGTTGGCCGGCTACAACAGCTACTACCAGATCCTTCAGACTCGCGACCACGTCGTGATCCTCATGGAGATGATTCACGATGCGCGTGTCATCCCGATCGACGGGCCGCCGCACGTGAGCGACGACATCCGCCAACTGCACGGCGACTCACGCGGTCACTGGGACAGTGACACGCTCGTCGTCGAGACTACGAACTACTCCGCGCAGGGGGCGTTCTGGAGCGCTGCGGAACAACTTCGCGTGACCGAACGCTTTACGCGCGTGAGCGCCGACACGCTCCACTACGAGATCACGTTCGACGACCACACGACCTGGACACAGCCCTGGACCGTCCTCATTCCGCTCAGGCAGAGCCCGGATCCGCTGTTCGAGTACGCCTGCCACGAAGGCAACCTCGGCATGGAGGGCATCCTCTCCGGGTATCGCGCTGAGGAACTGGCTGCCGGCGACGGATCCCGGTAGCGCCTCCCCAGCCCGCGAACGTCGCCTCGCGGCTGCGCTCGGCGCCCAACCAATCCTCCAGGAGTCTGCGCCGTTCTACGGCGCAGACTCCTGGCCCGCTTCCGCCGACAGATACCGGCGGCCGCACAGGACCATGGCGCCGAAACCCAGCCATGTCGCCGCGAGCCAGAACAGCCACCCCAGCCAGGGCACCGCAAACAGCAGATAGAGCGCGAGGACGCCGGCGGCCAGCGCCGCATACGGCGAGGCGTCGGGGCGGCCGGCGAGGGCGAGCAGCCGCTCCCCGGCCCAGACCGCGGTGGGGAGCTTGGCCAGGTACAGCGCCATGCCGAACAGCAGCACGACGATGATGCCGATCGGCAGTCCGACCACGGTCATCATCACGACCACCGCGCCAACGGGGACGATCAGGAACGCGCCGAATCCGAGGAGCGCGCCGAGGGTGGTCTCGCCCGCGATCGCCGACACCAGCTGCTGCACGACGCGCCGGAACAGCGCGATGGCCAGGAGGCCGGCGAGCAGCGCCGCCCCGGTCTGCCAGCTCCAGAAGAGAATGCTGCCCACCCAGCCGTGGTCCGAGTCCTCGTCGACCGGCTCTCCACGGCGCACCGTCCCCCCGACTCGGGCCGCCGCCTCCGCGCTCAAGGGTATCCGCGTCCGGTAATAGAGGTCGCCGTCGATGCGCGCGCCGGGAGCCAAGTCGAGGCGGTCGGCAATGACCTTCGCATCGCCGCGCACCGTGCCGCGGACGATGATCTCCCCCGCCGCCACGCGCAGGTCCTCTTCCACCACTCCGTCGAGCTCCACGATGCTGCCGGCGGCCATCAGGCCGCCCCGGATGACGGCGCCGTCGAGGAGCCGCAACCGGTTCCCGGCCGCGACCAGATCGCCGTCGATCGTGGCGTCCACGGTGATCTGATCCCCGGCTATCCGCGTGGAATCGCCCACGGGGCCGTGCAGGTCGACGGTCCTCCCCACCGCGAACAGGTCGCCGTCGACCTCGCCGCGCACGAGCACCCGCTGCCCCACGGCCACCAGGTCTCCGGCCAGCCGCCCGTCGACGCGGACCGCCTCGCCCGCGGCGTAGAGGTCTCCCTCGCGGACCTCGCCGCTCGGGACGGTCACCGCGGGGCCCGCCTCGGCCCGTTGCGCGCCGGCCGGCGCGGGCGCGCCTGCGAACGCGCCGGACAGCATCAAGCCGATCGAGATCCCCCGCACCATGTGTCGTCCTCCCCTCGTGGATCGTGCCGTCCGCGAGGCAGGGAGCGCAACCGGATTGCTACGGGCGGTCACGGAAGGCGCGTCGGCAGTCGGGATCCGCCGGTGGCCGGCCGTCCTCACCACGGGAATAGCTCGCGCAGCCGGCGGGGCCCGCCGCCGGGACAGCGGCACCGTGCCGGCACCGGGACATACGATCGTATAGGCACCGGCGTCTGCCGGCCGGATCTCGGCGATCCGTCCAAGGTTGACCAGACGGCTCCGGTGCGCACGAAAGAACCGGCCCGCGAGCCGCCGCTCCAGCTCGGACAGGGTCCGGTCGACGAGGAACCGCCCCGCCGCCGTCCGGGCAAAGACCAGCGCGTCCTCCGGAGGATCGGGCGCTCGACGCCGTCGCCCTGGAATAGGCTCGAGCCGAAGCCGGCGGCGAGGCCGGCGAGGCTACTGGCCGCGATCCACAGTCCGGCGTGGCGGCCGAGGCTTCCGGCCGTGCCGGAGCGGCTCACCGCACCCTCGCGAGGACGAGGGTGACGTCGTCGTGGGCGTCCACGGGGCCGCTCCACTGCAGCAGCGCGTCGAGCACGATCTCGATGACCGTGTCGAGCGGGCGCGCACGATGGGCGCGCAGTAGCTTGGCGAGCCTCGCGACCCCGAACTCCTCGCCGTGGGGCGCCGGCGCCTCGGTAACCCCGTCGGTGAACAGTGCCAGCAGATCTCCCGGCGCCAGGGTCCTGGCGCCTGTCCGATAGGTCGCGCCCTCGAACATGCCGATGGGCACGCCGCCTTCGTCGCAACGCACCGTGTCCCTATCCCGGACGAGGAGCGCCGGCAGATGGCCGGCGTTGGTGTAGACCAGGCGGCGAGTCTCGCGATCGAAGGTCGCGAGGAATGCGGTGGCGTAGCGTGCGGCGGAGGACGAGCCGAACAGCGCCTCGTTCAGGTCCGCCGCGAGCGACCCCGGAGTCCCCGCGGTGGGAAAGCGGCTACGCACCGAGGCCTGCAGGCTGGCCATGAGCAGTGCGGCGGAAACCCCCTTGCCGGACACGTCGGCAATGACCAGACCCAGCCGTCCGTCGCGGTCCTGGAGGTAGTCGTAGTAGTCGCCGCCCACCGCGATGGCCGGCCGGCAGACCCCCGCCAGCTCCAGTCCCGCAATGGAGGGCGCCGCGCGGGGCAGCAGCTCGCGCTGGACCTCGCGCGCCACGCTCAGCTCGCGCTCGAGCGCATCACGCTCCCGGAGGACGCGGTACGACGCCTCGATCTGGCGGCGCATCCGGTCGTAGGTGCCCAGCGCTACGGCGACGCCGGCCGCGAGCACCGCATTGAACGCCACGAGGAGCAGGGCCGCCCGGGGCTGCGCCAGCACGTAGAGCGGGTCGCTGAGAATGACGAGGATAGAGCCGAAGATCGTGCCCGCCACCACGATCAACGCGTCGAGCACCGGGCTCAGTGCGCCCGGCAGCCGGGCCAGCAGCGGGAACACCAGCCGCGCAGAGATGTACGCGCTGTAGCCGACGACCTCGGCGAACAGCACGCTCAGGCGCAGGACAGGCCCGAGCTCGACGCCGGCCACGAACGAGACGCTGGCCGCGAACACGACGCCGACCGCGAGCCAGGCGGTGGTCCAACCCGCCAGAAAGTGCCAGCCCGGAGCGGCCACCGCCTCGACCGAACGGCCGGAATCCGGGCTCTGCGTCACGGGGGTAGGCGGAGCTACACTCACGCAGCGGGCGCGGAGCAAAGCGCGCCGTATCGCGTGGTGACCCGCGCCCGGGGCCTGCTGCTGGCCGGTGACGGTGTGGCGCACGGTCGCATCGCGACCGTGCCAGAGTACCACGAGCGGTTCGCGGCCCGCACCGTGGACGCCTGCACGCACACGGCGCCGCGCGGGCCGGACAGGCTCAGCGGCCCGGCGCCCGGTACTTGACCGTCTTCTTCACCGCGTGGTCGATCTCCTCGGGCGTCAGGAGGGGGGTCGTCCGGATGTTGAAGGCCCCGCTGGCCGTGGCGACCAGCGCGACGGTGGCGGCCGTCGTGTTGTCCGGCAGGTCGACGATCAGGTGTACGTCCCCCTCGCCGAAGCCGTAGTAGAACGCCTCGACGCTGCCCCCGAGCGACTTCATCAACAGGTTCACCGCGGTGCGCCGCTTCGACCCGCCATCCTTGAGCAACCCCTTGACCCCGCTATCCGTGAACGAAGCCTGAATGAGGTACTTCGGCAACCCCCACCTCCCTGAAGGCAAACCCCGACTTTATCCCCCTCCAGCGCCCGGCTGTCAAGCCCGTCCGGCGTCCGCGACGGCGCGATGGTACAATGGGCGTCCTTTGACGAGACCTGCAGCAGTATCCGTCTGGACGTGGTGCGCCATGGTCGTCACGCTGGCGGTCCCGCACCCGGCCGCGGGCCAGGAGCCGGCCGAGCCGGCGCTTCCCGAGAGCTTCGACGAGCCGATCCAGCTCCACACGTCGTCGCTCGGAACCTTCACCCGCCCGATCTCCTCGACCAGCACCAAGGCCCAGCAGTACTTCGACCAGGGCTTCCAGCTGATGTACGCGTTCGCCAAGGAGGATGCCGCCCGCTCCTTCCGGGAAGCGCAGACGCACGATCCGGAGTGTGCGATCTGCTACTGGGGCGAAGCCTGGGCCTGGGGCTCGTATCTGAACGGGCCGATGCGCGCGGACGAGGCGCCCCGGGCATACGCCGCCGTCCAGAAGGCGCTGCGGCTCGCGCCGGGGCACGCCAGCCCCAAGGAGCGGGACTTCATCGACGCGCTGGCGGTGCGCTACGTCGAGAGCTTCGCCCCCGCAACGCGCGTCGAGCAGGATCGCGCGTACGCGGACGCGATGCGCCAGCTCGCCGAACGCTACCCCGACGATCTGGACGCCGCCACGCTGTACGCCGACGCACTCTTTCTGCTGGAGCCGCGCCGCGGGACACGGGATCTCGACGATCCGAACGTCCGACGCCTGCACGGCGTTCTCGAGGCGATTCTGGCGGTCGACATCCGCCATCCGGGCGCCTGTCACCTCTACGTCCATGCGACCGAGTCGACGGCCCGCCCCGGGAAGGCCGAACCCTGCACCGAGTATCTCGGCAACTCGATTCCGGGGGCCAGCCACATCAACCACATGCCGTCGCATACCTGGAACGAGATCGGCCGCTGGGCCGACTCGGTGCGCGCGAACCTCCAGGCTTGGCACTCCGATCAGAAGGCGGCGACCGGCGAGGGACTGGCGATCTATCCCTCCCACAACCTCCACATGCTGCTGTTCGCTGCCTCGATGGACGGCCAGGGCGCCATCGCCGTCCAGGCGGGCAAGGACTACGCGAAGCTGACCGGGGATACGCTGTACCACGTCCTCACGCTCCTGCGCTTCGGCCGCTTCGACGAGATTGCCGGCGTGACGGCGCGGCCCGAGAAGGAGGTCTCGGCCGGCCTCTGGGACTTCGCCCAGGGCTACGCCCACCTGCGCCGCGGCGAGGCCGACTTCGCGCGCGCCTATCTCGGCCGCGTCCGGGACATCGCCGGGACGACCGAGCAGCGCCTGCGGTTTCACCCGGGGCAGAGCATCCTCGACATCGCGGCCGCGATCCTCGACGGCGAAATCCAGCTCGACGCCGGCGACCGCGACCACGCCATCGCCGCCTTCGAGCGCGCCGTGGAAATCGAGGACAGTCTGATGTATGACGAGCCGGAGCCGCTGCCGTTCGCGGCGCGGCACTGGCTGGGCGCGGCCCTGCTCGAAGCCGCCCGCTACGCGGACGCGGAGCGCGTCTACCGCGACGACCTCACGGACCATCCGCACAACGGCTGGTCGCTCTTCGGCCTGCAGACCGCCCTCGCGGCGCAGGGCAGGTCCTCGTCCGAGATCGACGACGAGCTCGCCGCCAGCTGGGCGCGGTCCGACACCTGGCTGCGCGCGTCGCGGTTCTGAACCACCGGCTGCCACACGGGCGGCGCCCGGCGCCCGGACGACCTGTCCGGGGGCCAGCAGCAACGGGTGGACGTCGCGCGGGCGCTGACGGCCGGCCGCCCGTCATGCTGCTCGACGAGCCGTGACAGGGAGGCGGGCACCGATGTCGTTGCTCAGGCTGTTGGGTTTCGGGACGGAGACGGACGCGGGACCGGATGACCGCGACGCCGACGACACGCGGATGATGCGCCGCATCGCCGCCGAGCTCGAGGTGCTGCCCGCGGCCAGCGCACGGTACCTGGCGGCCTTCGCCTGCATCCTGGGCCGGGTCGCGCAGGCCGACTCGTCGGTCAGCGCGGAAGAGACGGCGAAGATGCGGGAGATCGTTCAGGTCCTCGGCCACCTGCCCCCGGCGCAGGCCGCGCTGATCGTGGAAATCGCCAAGAACCAGGTGCGGCTGTTCGGCGGCACGGACAACTTCCTCGTATCGCGCCGCTTCAAGGAGCTGTCGACCGCCCGGCAGCGCATCGAGCTGCTCGACTGCATCTTCGCCGTGTCGGCCGCGGACGAGTCGATTACCGTCGCCGAGGAAGGCCAGGCGCGGCAGATCTCACGGGAGCTCGGTCTCACCCACGAGGAGTTCGTCGCCGCACGGGCCCACTACGTCGAGCACTTCGAAGCGCTCAAGGCTTTCCGCCGGCAGCGGGCGTCGGGGGCGGGAGCGTCCGGGGGTTCGCGTCGAGCATGACGGCGACCCAGCGGAACTCCCTGGTGTTCTCGAGGGCAATCTTGACCACCATCGTGAGGGGCACCGAGAACAGCATGCCGATCGGCCCCCACACCCAGCCCCAGAAGACCAGCGAGACGAACACCACCAGCGCCGACAGCCCGAGCCGTCGCCCCATCAGCGTCGGTTCCACGAGATTGCCGAAGATGACGTTGATGCCGAGGTAGCCGAGCGCGATCACGCCCGCGCGGGCGAAGCCGAACTGCAGCGCGGCCAGCACCACGGCCGGCACCGCCGCGATGACCGACCCGAGCGTCGGAATGAAGTTGAGGAAGAAGGCCAGCAGCCCCAGCAGCAGGGCGAAGTCGAGGCCCAGCAGCGCCACCCACGTGCCCACCAGCAGGCCGGTGGCCGCGCTGATCGTCGACTTGATGACCAGATAGCGCTGCACCTGCCTCGTCATCCGCTGGAGCGGCAGGAACTGGGTCCCCTCGCCGAACGCGGCGCGCAGCTTCGTGCTGAACCCGACCGCCTCCATGAGGATGAAGGCCACGGTCAGCAGCACGAGGAACGTGTTGGAGGCGAACGACGCGATGGCGCCGAGCGTGCCGCCCAGCAGATCGAATACGCCGCTGACGGGTACCAGGTCGAGCGCGCGCCAGTCCTGCACCGGGAGGCCGGCGTTGCTGACCAGTCGCAGGCTGGACTCGAGGAGGGACTGCAGGCGCGCCTGATAGCGGGGCGCCGCAGTGCCGAACTCGTTGACGGAGCCGCCGACTATGAGGCCGAAGACGCCGACGACGCCCACGGCCGCCAGGATGGTGCACAGCGCCGCCAGGGGCCGCGGCACGTGCCAGCGTTGCAGCCAGCCCATCAGCGGCGCGCTGACGACCGCCAGAAAGACCGCGACCAGGAACGGCAGGATGAGCTCGGCGGCGGCCCGCAGACCGGCCACGACGACCACGAGGCACGCGGCCGCGACGAGAAAGCGGATGCCGGCGTCGGCGTAGGGGTGCTGCTGGTCGCTCATTGCTCGCGCTCGAACAGCGACAGCGCGAACCGCGACTCGGGTTCGATCCACTGTGCGCGGCGCGCGAAGCCCGCGCGTGCGCCCAGGGCAACGATGTCTTCCGGCTCGTACTTGTAGACGCTCTCGGTCCAGATCCGCTCGCCCTCGGCGAGTTCGACGCAACAGCCCGCGCCCCGGATGCAGACCAGCTGGTCGGCGAGGCTCTCGAGGTGGACCTCGATGCGCGAGGCGGCGGCGTTCCAAGACACCCGGTGCTCGAACAGGTCCAGCTCGAAGTCGGCGTCGAGCTCGCGGTTCAGCCGCACCAGCAGGTTCCTGTTGAAGGCCGCGGTGACACCCAGGGGATCGTCGTAGGCCGCCACGAGCGCCGCCTCCGGCTTGACGAGGTCGGCGCCGAGCAGCAACCGGTCGCCCGGCCGGCACCGGCTCCCTATCTCGCGCAGGAAGCGGTCGGCCTCATCGGACGAGAGATTGCCGATGTTCGAGCCGAGGAAGAGCACGAGCGCACGGCCGGCGCCGCCGCGCCCGTGCAACGCCGCTCCCAGACCGGCCTCGTAGCCGGCCTGGTGCGTGGTCAGCGTCACCCCCGGGTGGCGGGAGAGCGCCTGCACCGACTGCGCGAGCGCCGTTTCCGAGATATCGACGAGATGCACGTCCGTCGCGCGCCCCTCGACCGCGGACAGCAGCATCGAGAGCTTGGCCCCGCTGCCGCAGCCGAACTCCACGACCGTGCCGCAGGCCCCGGGCCCGCACATGATGGCCTCGGCGTGCGCCGACAGCAGCGCACACTCGCTGCGCGTGATCGTGTACCAGGGCAGCTCGCAGATTGCTTCGAACAGGCGCGACCCGAGCCCGTCGTACAGATACTTCGCCGGCACCCGCTTGGGGCGGCGGGCCAGGCCCTCGGCGACATCACAGGCCATCTCGACGGCCGGATCGGCAGCGAGCGCTGCGGCCGGGCTCGAAGATTTCTGCATCCGACTCAGCATGCGTCACACCCGCACCGAAAGGTGGCGTACATGTACGGGTAGTGGGGCCGGAACCAGTTTCGGAAGCTGCGCCTGATCAGGCTGCGGCCGGTGGCCGGCGACGCGCCCTTGACCACGAAGTGCTCGCCGTCGAAGAAGTCCGCCGAATACTCCGGATAGGATGCCATCGGCGCGAACCCGGGGAACCCGTGGAAGACGGTCGACGTCCACTCCCAGCCGTTTCCGACCAGGTCGTGCACGCCCCAGGCGCTGGCGCCGTCCGGATACGAGCCGACCGGCACCAGGTCGCTGTGCCGGAAACCGAAGTTGCCGCGGGTCGCGTCGGGCTCGCCCGGACCCCACGGCTGCAACCGCTCCGCACCGCCGGGCGTGCCGTAGGCCGCGCGGTGGAACTCGGCCTCGCTCGGCAGGCGCAGCCCCTTCCAGGTCGCGTAGGCCGCCGCCTCGTCGTGCGTCACGTAGACGGGCCACGACATGGGCAGCGGCAACCGCTCGAACATCCCGCGCCACGTCCAGCCATTGGCGTGCCGTTCCCAGAACAGCGGGTGCTCGCGGCCCGCCGCCTGCCGCCGCCGCCACGCGCCCGGCGTCCAGAACTCGCGATTCGCGTAGCCTCCCGCGTCGACGAACGCCAGGTAGTCCTGGTTCGTCACGTTGTGGCGCTCGATCTCGAACGCCGGCACGTCCTCCACGAGCCACGTGGAAAACTCGTTGTCCCAGCCGAAGGGAACGTCGTCGACGTCGCTCCCGAGCGTGGCGGTGCCGGCGGGTACCAGCACCCGGTCCCGCGCCGGCACGGTCCCCTCGAGCACCGGGCCCGCGCCGGCGGGAGGCCGCTTCCGCTCCAGCGGCAGACGGTGCCACATGTACAGCAGCGTCTCCTGGTGCATGACCTCGTGCTCGAGCATCGTGAACACGCCCTGGCCCCGGCGGAGCACCGGGTTGGCGTCGCCCTCGATGACGGCGGTCTCCAGCGCCTCGAGAATCACCCGGTCGGCCTCGCGGGCGTAGCGCTGCACCGTGCCGCGGTCCGGCCAGCTGTCGATGGCGGAGCTCGTCGCCGCCTGCCGGTCGCTCGGGTCGATGCCCCGGGCGAACAGCACCTCCAGATCGCGGTCGATCCCCGCGTGACCCAACGCCTTCTTGAGAAAGCAGTTGACGCTGAACGCGGGGATGTGCCCCTCGTAGAAGACAGCCGGATGCCGCAGCGGAATCGGTCGTTCGTAGTACGCCGCGGCATCGATCAGATCGAACAACGCTGCCGTACGGGCGCGCGTGTCGTGGTACGCGTCGATGGCCGCCTGGCGATCCAGACGGCCGTCGGGACGGATGTGCGAGTTGTTCATAGGCGCCCTAATATGGTACCAGGAAGGCGGCGGCGGCAGGTATGCTCAGGTATGCTAGTGTTGTGCTTGTTACGCCACCGCATGCTGCGAAAGTGGCGGAATTGGCAGACGCGCCGGACTTAGGATCCGGTGGCCGAGAGGCCATGGGGGTTCAAGTCCCCCCTTTCGCACCAACCGGCTCACGCCACTCCGGCGCCGTCCGCGGCCCCATATCAACGACATGAGCGCGGAGTTCACAGACCTCAGCGAGACCCGCACGCGCGTCGCGGTCGAAGTTCCGTCGACCGACGTCGACCGCGAGATCGAGCGGCTGGCCGAACGCTATCGACGCTCAGCCCGCATCCCGGGCTTCCGGCCGGGAAAGGCGCCAGCGCGGCTGATCCGGCAGCGGATGCAGGATCAGATCCTGCACGAGGTCGCGGAGGGCCTCGTCGAGAAGGCCGTCGACGAGGCCCTCCGCGAGCGCGGGGTGGAGCCGCTGGAAGCCCCGTCCGTCCGTGACGTCAACGTCGAGGCGGGCCGGCCGCTGACCTTCACGGCCACCTTCGAAACGCTGCCGCCGGTGGACGCGGGCGAGTACCACGGGCTGACCGTGCGGCGGACCCCGATCGAGGTCACCGACGCGCAGGTGTCGGACGCCCTCGACGAGCTGCGGCGGCAGGCGGCGCGCGCCGAGCCGGTCGAGGGCCGGGGCGTGGCGATCGGCGACACGGTCACCGTCGACCTCGAGCGGCGCGTCGTGCCGGCCCCGGACGCCGCGCCCCCGCCGGCGCCGCCGGAGCGGCATGCGGGAGTGCAGATCGAGGTCGGCGCCGAGGCCAACCCGCCCGGATTCGACACCTACGTCGTCGACCTCGAAGTGGGCGCGGAGCGCACGTTCACGGTGCGCCATCCGGAGGACGGCGACGCCCCGGAGCTGGCCGGCGCCGACGTCGAGTACCGTATCCGCGTCCAGGCGATTCAGCAGCGGGTGCTGCCGGATCTCGACGACGACTTCGCCCGCGCGCTCGGCGAGTACGACACCCTCGACGCGTTGCGCGAGCGGGTGACGGCGGATCTGGGCGCCCGCGCTGAGCGGGAGACCGATCACCGCATGCGCGACGATCTGCTGGTCCAGCTCGCGGCGCGGCTGCCCGGCGAGGTGCCGGAAGCCCTCGTGACCCGCGAGCTCGACCGCCGCGTCGAGCGTCTCGCCTCACAGCTCGTCGCCCAGCGCGTCGACCCGCGGCGCGCGGGCATCGACTGGGAGGAGTTCCGCGCCAGCCAGCGCAACCCCGCCGTCGATACGGTGAAGAGCACGCTGGTGCTGGACGAGGTAGCGCGGCGGGAGAGCATCGAGGCGACCGAGAACGACATCGACGCGCAGGTCGACCGGCTGGCGGCACGCAGCAACCGCGGCGCGCCGGCCATGCGCGCCCTGCTCGAAAAGCAGGGGGGCGTCGCGTCCCTGGCCGTCGGCATACGGCGGGAGAAGACGATCGATTTCCTGCTGGCGCATGCTACGATCATCACTGCGTGATCGCGGGTTCCCGCGACGCGTGCGCGTCCCACGACAGGCCGCCGCCCCGGAGCGACGCTATAGGCGCGGACGGCGGCGGCCGAAACCGAGAACAACATGCCCGATTCGCAACTGCAACTGATCCCCATGGTCGTCGAGCAGACAAATCGAGGCGAACGCGCCTACGACATCTTCTCGCGGCTGCTCAAGGACAGCATCGTCTTCATCGGCTCGCCGATTGACGACGCGCTGGCCAACCTCGTGATTGCGCAGATGCTGTTCCTGGAAGCCGAGGACCCGGACCGCGACATCCTGCTCTATCTCAACAGCCCCGGCGGCTCGATCTCCGCCGGCTTCGCAATCTACGACACCATGCAGTTCATCAAGCCGGACGTCCAGACCTACTGCATCGGCCAGGCCGCGTCGATGGCGGCCGTGCTCCTCGGCGCCGGCACCAAGGGCAAGCGCTACTCGCTGCCCAACTCCCGCATCATCATCCATCAGCCCCTGATGACCGGCCTCGGCGGCCAGGCCACCGACATCGACATCCACGCCAAGGAGATCCTCCGCATGCGGGCGCGGCTGAACGAACTCCTCTCGGCGCACACCGGGCAGCCACTCGAGCGGATCACCGAGGACACCGAGCGCGACTACATCATGAGCGCGGAGCAGAGCCGCGGATACGGTATCATTGACCAGGTCATCGAGCGGCGCGGTTGAGCGGCGGTTCCTCCATGGCGAAAAAGAGCGGTGAAGGTGAAGTGCTGCGGTGCTCGTTCTGTAACAAGGACCAGAACGACGTCCGGAAGCTGATAGCCGGCCCCACGGTGTTCATCTGCGATGAGTGCGTCGATGTCTGCAATGACATCATCGCCGACGACAACCGGTCGGAAGCCAAGACCGAGCCTCGCTCCGCGCTCCCCGTCCCCCAGGAAGTCAAGCAGTTCCTGGACCAGTACGTGATCGGCCAGGAGCGCACCAAGAAGAAGCTGGCGGTCGCCGTCTACAACCACTACAAGCGGGTCGAGATCCAGAAGCAGTCCAAGAACCGCAACGACCCCGAGCTCAGTAAGTCGAACATCCTGCTGATCGGACCGACCGGCACCGGCAAGACACTGCTGGCCCAGACGCTGGCGCGCCTGCTCGCCGTCCCGTTCGCCATCGTCGACGCCACGACGCTGACCGAGGCCGGCTACGTCGGCGAGGATGTCGAGAACATCATCCTCAAGCTGCTGCAGGCGGCCGGCGGCGACATCGAGAAGTGCCAGCAGGGCATCATCTACATCGACGAGATCGACAAGATCTGCCGCAAGGACGAGAACCCATCCATCACCCGCGACGTGTCGGGCGAGGGGGTGCAGCAGGCGCTGCTCAAGATCATCGAGGGGACGGTCGCCAACGTGCCGCCCCAGGGCGGCCGCAAGCATCCGCACCAGGAGTTCTTCCAGATCGACACGACCAACGTGCTGTTCATCTGCGGCGGGGCCTTCGTGGGGCTCGACAAGATGATTCAGCGTCGGCGCGGCAAGAAAACGCTGGGCTTTCAGGCCGACATCCGCTCAGCGAAGCAGTCCGACGCGGGCTCGCTGTCCGCGCACGCGGAGCCCGAGGACCTCATTCGGTACGGCTTGATTCCCGAGTTCGTCGGTCGGCTGCCGGTGATCGGCACGCTGCACGAGCTCGACAAGGAAGCACTGATTCAGATTCTGACCACGCCCCGCAATGCCATTACGCGGCAGTACCAGAAGCTGTTCGAGTACGAGGGCGTGACGCTGCGCTTTTCCGAAGACGGCCTCGAGGCGATTGCCGAATCTGCGCTGGAGCGGAAGATCGGCGCGCGTGGCCTGCGCATGATCATTGAGGACCTGATGCTGGATCTGATGTACGTGCTGCCGGGGCAGAAGAAGGCACAAGAGTGCGTGATCACGCGCGAGGCCGTGCTGGCCGACAGCGCGCCGCTCACCCTCGTCGAAAAGGCCGGATGACGTGGAAATCTACGAAACGCTGCCGATCGTGCCCCTCCGAGACGTCGTCGTCTTTCCCCACATGATGATGCCGTTCGTCATCGGGCGCCCCTCGTCGACGCGTGCGCTCGAGCACGCGCTGACGAAGGACAAGCGGATCTTTCTGGCGGCCCAGAAGGATGCGGCCAAGGACGACCCGAGCCCGAGCGACATCTTCACCATGGGCTGCGTCGCCAACATCGTGCAGAGCCTCAAGCTGCCGGACGGCAACGTCAAGGTGCTCGTGGAGGGCGTCGATCGCGCGCGCACGGTGGAGTGGAAGGAAGACAAGGGCTTCTACCGGGTCGTCGCCAAGGTGCTGCCGCGGCCGGGAGACGAGGACGGAGACGTCGAAGGCACGATGAGCCGGGTCGTTTCGCTCTTCGAGCAGTACGTCAAGCTGTCCAACACCCTGCAGTACGACGCGATGATCGCCGCCGTGCGCGTGGACGATCCGAGCAAGCTGGCCGACACCATCGCCGCGCATCTGGTCGTGGGCGTCGAGGAGAAGCAGAACCTCCTCGAGATCATCGCCCCGCTCGAGCGTCTCGTCCGCATCGCCAGCATTCTCGAGATCGAGGTCGACAAGCTTCAGGTGGACCGGCGCATCCAATCGCGCGTGAAGAAGCAGATGGAGAAGGCGCAGAAGGAGTACTACCTCAACGAGAAGATGAAGGCGATCCAGAAAGAGCTGGGTCGGAAGGAGGACCGCGGCAACGAGGTCGACGAGCTCCGGAAGAAGATCGAAGAGAGCAAGATGCCGCGCGAGGTCGAAGAGAAGGCCGCGCAGGAGCTCAAGCGGCTCGAGTCCATGCCGCCGATGTCGGCCGAGGCCACGGTCTCGCGCAACTACCTCGACTGGCTGATTGCCGTCCCCTGGTTCAAGCGGAGCCGCGAGGGGCGCGACCTCGGACGTGCGGAGCGCATCCTCAACGAGGACCACTACGGTCTCGACAAGATCAAGGAACGTATCCTCGAGTTCCTCGCCGTCCGTACCTTGGTGCGGAAGCCGCGCGGCACGATTCTCACGCTGACCGGCCCGCCGGGGGTCGGCAAGACCTCCCTGGCTAAGTCGATCGCGCGCGCCACGAACCGCAAGTTCGTCCGGCTGTCGGTCGGCGGGGTCCGCGACGAGGCCGAGATTCGCGGCCACCGGCGCACCTACATCGGCGCCTTTCCGGGCCAGATCATCCAGATGATGAA
This sequence comes from Vicinamibacterales bacterium, assembly GCA_965217045.1. GTDB lineage: Bacteria > Acidobacteriota > Vicinamibacteria > Vicinamibacterales > UBA8438 > JAAXGX01. The sequence goes on from OZ244229.1 coordinate 1,626,280, forward strand.
GAAGGCCGGGACGCTCAACCCGGTCTTCCTGCTCGACGAGGTCGACAAGATGTCGATGGACTTCCGCGGGGACCCCTCGGCGGCCCTGCTCGAAGTGCTCGACCCGGAGCAGAACCATACGTTCCTGGACCACTACCTCGACGTGGAGTACGACCTGTCGCACGTCATGTTCATCTGCACGGCGAACGTGCTCCATACGGTGCCCCAGGCGCTGCGCGACCGGATGGAGGTGCTGCAGCTGGCCGGCTACACCGAGATTGAGAAGATCGAGATCGCCAAGCGCTTCCTGCTGCAGAAGACCGTGAAGGCGAACGGGTTGTCGGCGAAGCACCTCAGCTTCGCCGACGACGCCTACGAGACGCTCATCCGGCGCTACACGCGCGAGGCGGGCGTCAGGAGCCTGGAGCGCGAGATCGCCTCGATCTGCCGCAAGGTGGCGCGCAAGGTCGTCGCCGAGGGCAATAGCTTCACGCAAACGATCGCGTCCGAGCAGATCACGGAGTATCTCGGCGTCCCGAGGTACCGGCCGATGCTCGCCGAGCAGCACAACGAGGTGGGAATTGCCACCGGGCTCGCGTGGACCGAGGCGGGCGGCGAGCTACTGCTCACCGAGGCGATACTGATGCCCGGGAAGGGGCATTTGACGCTGACGGGGAAGCTCGGCGACGTGATGCAGGAGTCGGCGCAGGCGGCGATGAGCTACGTTCGCGCCAAGGCCGAGGAGTTCGGCATTCCGAAGAAGTTCACCCGCAACACCGACGTGCACGTTCACGTGCCCGAGGGCGCGATTCCCAAGGACGGCCCGTCGGCCGGCATCACCATCACGACGGCCCTCGTCTCCACGCTGGCGGGCATTCCGACGCGCCGGGACGTGGCGATGACCGGCGAGATCACCCTCCGCGGCAAGGTGCTTCCCGTGGGCGGCGTGAAGGAGAAGGTGCTGGCGGCGCACCGCGCGGGGTTGAAGACGATCGTCCTGCCGAAGGACAACGAGAAGGATCTGGCGGAAATTCCCAAGGGAGTGCTCGACACCCTCGACATGTACATGGTCGACACGATGGACGAGGTGCTGCGCGTTGCGCTCGCCGAGCCGATGCGCCCCACCCTCCCCACCGAGGGCGAACCGGTGCCGGCCCCGCAGTCGGACGATCGGATTACCCACTAGCGGCCACGGGGGCGCGGCGCGCGCCGTGAAGATCCTCGACGGAGCGTTCGTCACCAGCGTCGCTGACGGCGGCGTGCTGCCTGCCGACCCAGGGGTCGTCATTGCGCTCGCGGGGCGCTCCAACGTCGGCAAGTCGAGCCTCATCAACACACTCCTGCGCCGGCGAATCGCGCGGGCCGGCGCCAAGCCGGGCACCACACGGCTGCTCAACGTGTACCACGTCCGCGCCTCGAACACGGCCCGGGGCGGCGCGCTGCGCTTCAGCATCGTCGACCTGCCCGGATACGGCTACGCTCGCGGCGGAGACCAGACGAGACACGACTTCGACGCGCTTACCCGCCGCTTCTTCACCAGGCTGGTCGCGACCCCGGGCCGGTCACGGGCGGGAGATGCCGGGGCCCGGCTGGCCGGCGCGCTCCTGGTCGTGGACATTCGGCATCCGGGCCTGGACAACGACCGGGCGGCGCACGCCTGGCTGATCGATCAGGGGTGCCCCGCGGTGGTGGTGGCGACCAAGGGCGACCGGCTCTCGCGGTCCGGGCGCAACCGCGCGCATGCTGACCACGAGGCGGCCCTCGGGTGTCCCGTCCTGCTGGTATCGAGCCGCACCGGAGACGGGATCGGGCCGCTGCGGTCCGCTTTGGCGCGGCTCGTCGCGGACGGGGTGCGTTGACCTGCTATAATTCGTCGTTCGCGCTGGCCGGGAGGAGCGACCCGTGAAGCAGGGAATCCATCCAAAGTATCACGACGTGGAAGTACGGTGCGCGTGCGGGACGACGTGGCGCACCCGGTCGACCAAGGAAGAGCTGCACCTGGAGATCTGCTCGAGCTGCCATCCCTTCTTCACCGGCCGCCAGAAGCTGATCGACACTGAGGGCCGCGTCGAGCGCTTCACGAAGAAGTACGGCAAGGTGACCGTGGCCGCCCGCCTGGAGCAGGAGGCGGCGCGCCGGAAGCAGGCCGTGATCCGCCGGGCAACCTCCTGACCCCTCCGCGCGCGAGCGGATCACGACGCGCCGGTGCGAGCTACCGGCGCACGCCTTCCGGGACCCGCCAGCGACCCCGTCGCCTTTCGACCTTGCGGTGCCGGTTGGCTGCTACTCGCCGTTCGGCGTGATGAGGCGCTTGGGGGACGGCTGATTGTCGTCGTCGAGATGCGCCAGCGTTGCCATCACGCAACCGAACGCGTAGGCGGCGAATACGGTGAGTCGGAACTGCAGTTCGAGCGCCTGCCCGGCTGGGCGCACCTCGGTCGGGATATCGATCCCGATGGCGATGTCCACGAAGAACATCGGTCCCATCATGCGGGCTGCCAGACCACGCCGAGGAGCCGGCTGAGTCCGATCGCGACGAGCACACCGGTTGCGATACCGATTGTCGGTCGAACGCGCAGTAAACCCTCATTGCGCCGGCCGGTTCTGCCATTAGCCCCCATTTCATTTGATCTGCCGCAGCACTCCCGCGATCTACCGCGACGAAAGGGTTGAGGGAAACAGTGTTCAAGAAAATGCCTGGGCGCCGCACTGTACCGCACCCGGTTTCTTGGACACACGTTTACGCTACGCGGCTTGACGCAGCTCGTGTTCCTCGCGCGCTTCGAGCGGCGTGCGATACGCCAGCTTCTCGAGGCGCCAGCACTGATTGTAGCGTTCGACGAACCTGGCGACGGCGGCGCGCACGTCGGCCAAGTTTCGAAAGACCCGGCCGTAGACTGCTTGCTCCTTGAGCGTGCGATTCCAGCGCTCGACGACCCCGTTGGTTTCCGGCTCTTCGAGGAAGCCGAAGCTGGGGTGGATGCCCCAGTACCGAAGCTGGTTGAGGAAGTGGTCCGACAGATACTGGCTGCCGTGGTCCATCCGCAGCGCCAGCCCGCGGGCCACGTCCGCCTCGACCGAACCGTAGAGTCGCCGGAGCCCTTGCGCGACCGGCTCGAGGGCCGCGAAACGGCTCCCCACCTTGCACACGTGCCAGCCCACGCACTCGGCGTTCCAGTGATCCACCGCCGCGAAGGTCCAGACCCAGCCGTCGTCGGCCGTGAACACCCGCACGCCGTCGGGTACCCCACATGACGTTGGGCGCCGAGGTGACAATCGTGCCGTCGTGCGCCCTCGAGTCAGCCTGCCGCCCGCGGTGGGGCGAGAGCAACCCCTTCGCGCGCATCACGCGCAACACTCGCGTCCGCGAGACCCACACCCCGTCGAGGATCCGCAGCCGCGCGTGGACCTTGCGATGGCCCTCGCCCCGGAACGGGGAGCGGGCCAGGTCGCTACGAATGGCCGCCAGCAACTGCGCATCCGACAGCGCGGGCGTCGGCCCGCGGCGCCCCAGGCCAGCACCCCGCGCTGGGCGCTGCAAACGAGCCCGCCGCGCGTAGAGCGCCGAGCGCGACCGTTCCCACAGTCGACACACCCGCTCGAGACCATAGCGCCGCCCCGTCGTCGCGGAGGTCGTTGCGCTCATCGTCGCGACCTCCGCGTCACCAAAGGGAGGCGACGCTCCGCTCCACGGGCACGCTCCCGCAACAGCTCGTTCTCCATCGACAGCTCGCCAATGTGTCGCTTGGCAGCATCCAACTCGGCGGCCAGTGGCTCACCGGCCTGCGCCTTCAGACCGAGCTCGAGACCGGCCAGCGCCCGGGCCTTCCACGCCTCCAGGCGATAGACCTCCACCCCGACTTCTCGCGAGACCGCATCCAGCGACTCGCCGCGCAGCAGCCGCCAACACCAACGGCGGCCAGTGGCTCACCGGCCTGCGCCTTCAGACCGAGCTCGAGACCGGCCAGCGCCCGGGCCTTCCACGCCTCCAGGCGATAGACCTCCACCCCGACTTCTCGCGAGACCGCATCCAGCGACTCGCCGCGCAGCAGCCGCAACACCACGTCCCGTTTCCGGCTTGCGCTCCACCGCTGGCCGAGCGCCAAGGCCCCCAACCCAACCGCCGCGCCGACGCGGTTCCCTTCACCCGTCTCGACCGAGCCATGCCCCCTACCTCCTGTGACATCGGATTCTCCCTTAATCCGTGTCCAAGAAAACTGGGGCGCCTCAGGCTTGACAAGCTCTCTCGGCCATGGCGCCGTGAACGAGGCGCGCTTCGGTTTCCAGGGCTACCGGGCCTGGTTCGCCAACAGCGAGACCTTCCCCGACGGCTATCGCCTGAGCTTCTCCGGGTTCGATAATCCTGTCCGGAACTTTCTAGACCAGGGACGCGACGTCCGCAACCTCGAGCTCAGCGATAGCCTGACCTGGGTCAAGGGAGCGCACACCGTCAAGGTGGGCGGCGGCGTGCGGTGGACGCAAGTGAACTCCTTCAACGACGCGGGACTGGTGCCGACCTACGCGCTCGGCTTCGGCGTCGGAAACCTGGATCCGCTCGTGCCCGGGTTGTTCCCCGGCGGGATCTCTTCCGACGAGTTGAGCACGGCCGCAGCGCTCCTGGGGACTCTCGGCGGATTCCTCGACGAAGCCTATCAGACCTTCAACGTCGTCTCGAGGACATCGGGCTTCGTGGACGGAGCGACGGAGAGACGTATTCTGAACCAGAATTTCGTGAACCTCTACGTGGGAGACACTTGGCGGATCGCCCCGGATACGAGCCTGACCTTCGGCCTGAGGTGGGAGCTGCACACCGTCCCGGACGAGACGCGAGGCTTGGCCCTGCTGCCGGTGGGCGGGGTCGACGCGGTGCTCGACCCGGACGCTGTCGTCGACTTCGCCGGCTCGGTCCACGGAAGGCCCTTCTTCAACAGCGACAGGAACAACTTCGCTCCGAACATCGGCGTGGCCCGGCAGCTGACCGACAGGATGGTCGTGCGCGCCGGCTATGCGCTGAATTACGTGCTCGACAACAACATGACGACGGTGTCGAACGCGATCTCCAACAACGAGGGTCTGAGCCAGACCATCGTACTCCCGGGGCTCGGCGGCACCATCAGCAGCGGCGGGCTGGTCCCTGTCGAGGAGCCCGAATTCAGCATCCCGCGGACTGCGCGCGATGGAGTCCTGGCCGATCCCACGGCCGCCCTCTTCACGTTCGATCCCGACTTGCGGACCCCGTACGTCCAGCAATGGAACGTCGGGCTGCAGTACCAGATCCTGTCGGACACCGCGGTCGAGGTGCGCTACGTCGGCAACCGCGGTACGCAGCTCTTCCGGGCCCTCGATCTGAACCAGCTCCTGCTGCCGGAGGCCTTCGTGGAGGACTTCAGGCGTGCGCAGCAAAACCTCGCCGCCAACGGCGACCCCAGAATCGGCGAGCCGCTGCAGATCTTCCCCCTGCTGGGCCTCGGCGGCTACCTGCAGGCGGGGGGCGTTCAGAACTGGATTCGAAACGGCGAGATAGGCGAGTACATCGGAGGCTTTCTGGCCCCCAACCGGAGGTTCTTCTTCAACGGGGAAGGAGGAGAAGGCTTTGGTGCGACGCTGCCGATATGGGCTTGATCCGGTTTGGTGGACATCTTCCGAGAGGGGAATACGATGTCGACCATGACGGACACGCAGGGCAGGCGGACGCGGCGGAGCTTCACGGATGACTACAAGACGGGGGCGGTACGACTGGTCCTCGATGAGGGCAAGACGGTCGCGTCCGCGGCGCGCGATCTGGGCTTGACGGAGTCGTCGCTGCGCAACTGGGTCGAGCAGGCCCGCGCGGATCGGACGAAGGGCAAGACGGGCCTGACGACGGCGGAGCGTGAGGAGCTGGCGCGGCTGCGCAAGGAAGTGCGCGAGCTGCGCATGGAGCGCGACGTCCTAAAAAAAGCGGCGGCCTTCTTCGCGAGGGACCACCTGTGAAATTCGCGTGGATCCAGACGGAGAAGGCCAGCTATCCGCTCACGAAACTGTGTCGCTGGCTGGGCGTCACACCGAGTGGCTTCTACGCCTGGCAGCAGCGCCCGGAATCGACGCACGAGCGGGAGGACCGCCGCCTGAAGGTGCTGGTCCAGGCGTCATTTGCCGAGAGCAAGCAGCGGTACGGCAGTCCCCGTATTCACGAGGATCTGATCGAGCAAGACGAGCAGGTCAGCCGGAAGCGCGTGATCCGGTTGATGCAGGAAGGCGGCCTGAAGGCGCGCACCCGCAAACGGTTCACGTTGACCACGATGAGCGATCACGACCAGCCGGTGGCCGCGAATCTCCTCGACCGGCAGTTCGACGCCGCCGCACCGAATCAGCGCTGGGTCGGGGACACGACCGAGTTTGTCATCGGCTCGAGCGGCAAGCTCTATCTCGCCGTCGTCCTCGACCTGTTCTCGCGATTCGCGGTCGGCTGGGCCGTGAGCGCCGTCAACGATCGCCACCTGACCATCAAGGCGCTGGAGATGGCGCTGAAACGACGGTGCCCGGAGATCGGCCTGTTGCACCACTCCGACCAGGGCTGCACGTACGCGAGCGCGGACTACCAGGCGCTCCTGGATGCGCGTGGGATCGTCTGCAGCATGAGCCGCCGGGGCAACTGCCACGACAACGCCGTCATGGAGAGCTTCTTCTCCACCGTGAAGAGTGAGCTCGCCGATCGGTTCCACACGTACGGAGACGCAAAGATGGAGTTGTTCGACTACATCGAAGTGTTCTATAACCAACGGCGCCGGCACTCGACGCTTGGCCAGATCAGTCCAGCGGCATTTGAACGACGCGCAAACGAAGAGGGCGTGGATCCTATGGAAAACCGCCAAGGACGCGGTTTCCCACAGGCTCCACACCCGTTGTCTTTTTCAATGAGAAAAGAACAGACACCGAGGAACGATCAACTCAACGAAACCGTCCACTGAATCGGATCATGGCCAGATAAGCTATTTCTATACCAATCCGAATACGTTCGTCGGCGACGTCGTCGGTAATCACGCCTATTCCGAGTACAACGCGCTCCAGTTCGAGGTCCGCAGGACCTGGCGCGCCGGACTCACCGCTCAGTTCAACTACACCTGGGGTCGGGTGACGACGGATTTTGCCGGCACCCAGTCGAATTTCCGCGCACTCTTCGACAACGCGCAGCCCGAGCTGGAGATCATGCGTCCCTGGTACGACATCACGCACACCTTGAACGCCACTTGGGTGTGGGAGGTACCCGTCGGCGAAGGGCGGCGCTGGATGGACCGCCGCAACGCGCTGAGCGCGGTCGTCGGCGGCTGGGACTTGAGCGGATTCGTCAGGATCCATTCCGGCGAGCCGATCAACATCGTCTCCGGGCGGGGCACGATCAACCGCGGCGGCTCCAGAGCGCTGACCAACACGGTTCACCTCATGGGAATCGACATCGACGAGCTGCAGCGTCAAACCGGCGTCTACCGCCTCCCGGACGGCCGGGTGAGCCTGTTCGATCCCAGCCTACTGGCCGGGGGCGGCGGCGGCGATCCCGCCATCTTTCAGAATCCGGGCATGCTCGAGGCGGGGTCGCTGCCGCTGTCGCCCACCAGTGGGCCCTGGTACGCGACACTGGACGTCGGACTCCGCAAGAACATTCCTCTTCCGCTTTCCACAGCGGCGCGTTTGCAGCTGCGCGTCGACTTTTTCAACGTACTCAATCGCACGAACTTCAACGCGACCAGCCTTGGCCTCGGCGGATTGGGCGTTGCCAACATTCAGAATCCCAACAGCACGGAGTTCGGCCTGATCAGCGACGCGTTCGCGGCGCGCGAGATGCAGGTCGGCATGAAGCTCACATTCTGACTACTTCCTGATGCTGTAGAGCTTCGAGGCGGTGCGAATCAGCAGCCGGTCGCCGACGATGGCCGGCGAGGCCATGGCCATCTCGTCCAGGCTGTTGGTTCCGATCAGCTCGTACTCGCGGCCGGCCCGGATCACGTACGTGTCGCCCTGCTCGCCCAAGGCGAAGATCTTGCCGTTGTAGGCCCAGGGCGACGACGTGAAGCTGGCGCCCACGCGGATCCGCTGACGCCCGTAGACCGGCTCACCGGTGCTTGCGTCGTAGGCCTCGAAGAACCCGCGATCGAGCAGGCTGTAGTAGATGCCGCGGTAGATCAGCGGCGAGGTGTTGTAGTTGCCGGCCTGGGGCTGGTACCAGGCGACGAACTCGTTCGACCGCTCGCCGGCGCGAAGGGAGATGTCGCCGCTTGCGCCCGGCCGAATGGCGTACGCCGGCCGGTGCTCGTCGCGGAAATAGCCGGAGTTGACGTACACCAGACCCTGGCTCGCGAACGGCGTCGGGATGGCCGCCCATGACATCCTGCCGTCCATCTCCCACAGCAGCCGGCCGTCGAGGTCGTAGGAGCGGATGCGGTTGACCCCCGAGGTCACGATCTCGGTGCGCAGCTCGTTCTCCCACACGTAGGGCGTCGCCCAGGTCGACACCTCGTCGCGCGCGGTCCGCCACAGCTCCTCGCCGGTGCGCTTGTCGAGCGCGGCCAGCCACGACTCCTCCTCGTTGTCGTACAGGATGATTACGCGGTCGCCGTGCACAACGGGGGAGGAGGCTGAACCCCAGGCCGACCGGGTCCGCCGATCCGGAATCGGCACCTGCCAGACCTCGTTGCCCTCCATATCGAAGACATAGAGGCCCAGGTCACCGAAGCGCGCGTAGACGTGCTCGCCGTCGGTGGCCGGGGTCTCGGACGCGTAGGTGTTCTTCATGTGGCGGGGAAACGTGGGCAGGCCGGACTTCACCGCACGCTGCCACACCACCGCGCCGGTCTCGAGGTCGAGGCAGTAGACGCGCCATTCGTGCTCCAGCGGCACCGGCTCCGGGCGTCCGTTGGGCGCGTACAGGCCAGGCTTGGGCTGCTCGAACTCCCCCACCGCGGTGACCGTCGTCAGGAACACCCGCTGGCCCCAGACGACCGGGCTCGACCAGCCGAGCCCCGGAATATCGGTCACCCACTCGACGTTCTCCGTCGTGCTCCACTGCTCGGGCAGATCCGGGTCGTCGGCCACCGCGGCGTTCAGGGTCGGGCCCCGGAAGTGGGGCCAGTTGTCGTTGACGGCGGCGGGCTGCGCCGGCGCGAACACCAAGCCTGCCGCCAGGAGACACATGACGAGTACCATCCGTTGCATCGGTCGACCTCCAGTTGCCCGGCTCGAGAGAGAGAGATGCGGCAGGCAGGGCCCGGCATCCCGGACGCCGGACCCTGCCTGCCGGCCAACTGCGAGCGGCAGCCGCGGGCGCCGACCAGCCCGCCAATCGGCGCCTTGCGGCTGCGCTTGGCGGGCAGCCAACCCTGCGCTAGGAGTCCGGGCCGCTCTACGGCGCAGACTCCTAGCGGCCCGGCAGCATGACGTGCGCCGCGGAGGTGCCGACCTCCATGACGTAGGCGCCGGCCTTCCTGTACTCGCCCCCACCCTCCTCGTTGTCCTGCAGGCCGAGCGACTCGCTCGTGGCGAACGGAACGGCAAGGGTCATGTGCAGCCGCGTCGACGACATGTCCTGCCCGCTCACCGTGTAGTAGACGCTGCCGAACTTCGACAGCTCGCGCGTGCCGTCCGCCTCGGCCTCCGCACGCATCGCTTCGATCTCGTCCTGCGTCTTGCCGGACATGCTCCACGCCCGGTTCTGCTGGATGCGGGCCAGGTTCTCCATGTTCGTACACTGCACGCTGAACGCGCGGCCGGGCTCGTCGGAGCGGTCCCAGCAGACGAGATTGTTGGTGCCTTCGCGGAGCACCTCGTACTCGCCGTCGTTGTCGAGGCGAATCACCGTCGCGTCATCCCGCAGCAACGGCGGGGCCGCCATGACCGCGGTCTGGATCGCGATGTCCTTGGCCCGCATCGCGAGATCATCCTCGACGGACTGCGCCGCCGCCGGCAACGCGGCCGCCAGCGCCAACAGGCAAACGCCAAGCACCATTCGTTTCATCGGTCGCCTCCCTTCCAATGCCCACGTACGTGCGCGGCCACGCGGCCGCCAGCGCACATCATCTCACGTCGCTCGCCGGCCCGCTAGCGGTTGAGCCGTATACAATGCGGAGGCAAGAGTGGGCCGCCCTGATAGCAAGCAGCGGCTCCGGGAGTTATGACAATGAAGAAATTCCTTTCTGCAGTCCTGTTTCTCCTCGCCGGCGCAGCGAGCCTGAGCGGGTTGCCGGGCGGCACCCTCGGCGGCGAGACCGCGGCCGCTCAGCAGGTCGCGGTGCCTCCGGTACCCAGCCCGGACCTGTACGCCGGCTCACCGTATCTCCGCGAGCTGCGGAACTCGCTGGTCTACGGCGAGATCTGGGAGCGGCCCCAGCTCTCCAAGCGGGACCGGAGCCTCATCACCATCGCGGTCCTGCAGGCGCTGACCCGCGAAGAGCTGGCCATCCACATCCCGCGCGGGCTCGACAACGGTCTCACGCCGGAGGAGATCTCCGAGATCATCCTGCACGTGACCTTCTACGCCGGGTGGCCCACCGGCGTGCAGGCCTCGCTGACGGCGGCCGCCGCGTTCGAGGAGCGCGGGCTGACGCTCGGCGACCTGCCGCGCGCACCGGCGCCGGACACCGAGGTGACGACGCCGAGCGGCCTCAGCGACGCCTACCGGGCAGTCCCACGGCTCGGCGCACTCAGAAACAGCCTGCTCTACGGGAACATCTGGGAGCGGCCGCTGCTGTCCAAGCGCGACCGCAGCCTCGTCACGGTGGCTGTCAACCAGGCGCTGTACGTCACGAACGAGCTGCGGCTGCACATCGACCGTGCGCTCGATCAGAACGGCGTCACCCCCCAGGAGCTGTCGGAGGTGGTCCTGCACGTGACCTTCTACGCCGGGTGGCCCGCGGCGGTGAACGCCGGCCGGCTGCTCACGGCGGCGCTGGAAGCGCGCGATCTCGCGTTCGACGAGCTGCAGTAGAACGCGGGCCCGGCCGGTTCCGCCGTTGCCCGCCGGCCGGCGGGCGCTGCCTGCGGCGGTCCGCTGCCCCGTTCAGAACAGGGAGCGGGACTGGCAACCATCGACGGTGACGGACGCGCCGCTGATCCAGCTCGCCCGCGGCGAGGCCAGGAAGGCGACGACGTCGCCGACCTCCTCGGCCCGGCCGAAGCGGCCGAAGGGCAGGTTGCGCCTGACGAACTCGGCCATCCCGGCCGGGTCCTCCTCCTGGCGGCGGTGCCAGGAGCCGCCCGGAAAGGAGATGGAGCCGGGGGCCACGCTGTTCACGCGGATATTGTCGCCGGCGAACTGCTGCGCCAGCGCCTTGGCGAGGCTGATCTCCGCCGCCTTCACCGCGTTGTAGGTCATGCGGCCGCCCGCTTCCCGGCCCCAGATGGAGGCGATCATGATGATCGCGCCGCCGCCGGCACGCTGCATGTGGGGCACGGCCAGGCGCGATGCCCGGATGGCCGGATAGAGGGTGTCGTCGAACGCGGCACGCCAGTCGTCGTCTGTAGCCTCCAGCAAGCCGCCGCCGCCGGCCCGGCCGACGTTGTTGACCAGCACGTCGAGACGGCCGAACGTGTCGGCCGTCCGGCCGACCACGGCTCCGAGCTCGCCCGGATCGGTCAGGTCCGCCCGCACGGCGAGTATCCGGTCGCTGCCCCCGGCCGCCCGCTCGAGCGCGGCGGCGGCCTCGACCAGCCGCTTCTCTCCGCGGGCGCAGATGCAGACACGGCACCCTTCGCGGGCGAGCGCGGAGGCGCTGGCGAGACCCAACCCGCGGCTCGAGCCCGTGACGAGCGCCACCTTGTCCCGCAGTTGCAGATCCATGACGTCAGACCGTCCGGTACAGGCGCTCGGCGTCCGGCCCGCGACCGCTCACGGCCGCCCGCCGGTCAGGTCGTTGAGCCGCCAGTCGAACGCCTGATAGCGCAGCGTGAACTCGTTGGCCTGCAGGAAGGCCTGTTCGCTCGGAAACAACGCCGGCTCCACCAGCGTCAGGATGGCGCGCTCGATCGGCGCCCGGCCGGCACCATTCCAGCCGCCGGCGGCATAGGCGGCAACCAGGTTTGCCTCACGCCATCCCAGGATGGAGCTGACCCGCACCTCTCCTGCGATGCGGTCCAGCCTGACGTGGTGCGGGTCCGTCGCGAACTCCCTGACGACCGCCGCGAGCTGAGCTTCGATGCGTCTGCCGGCGTAGGCTTCACTTCGCAGCCGGCCGCTGCCCACGGCGCCGCGACCGAGCGCCAGAAACAGCCGCGGATCGCCGAAGGCCGGCAGCACGCCGGTCTCGATGGCGTCGAGCGTCAGCATGCGTCCCGCGACGCGATGCGTACGCCCGTCGAAGGCGCCCGGGATCTGGCGGATGCTGTTGGCCGGATAGTTCGTCGCGCGCCCGCGAATCGGATAGTGGTCGATCACGGTGCGCAGCACCAGGGCGTTGTACGCGTTGAGCCAGAAGGCCTTCCCGTCCGCGGGCGGCCAGCTGGCGAACCCGGGCGGCTCGGCGGCGAACGAATGCACGAAGCGGTCGAGCCCGGCACGGTCCTGCCGCAGCGCGGCGTAGTAGACGAGGCCATCGCGCACGTACAGATTCAGGAGACGGTCGAGCGCCTCGACGCCGGGCGCGGGCTGCGCCCGTCCGGCCAGGCCCAGGACACCCACCATCAACGCCGCACACGCCAGCCGCGATTTCAACGGCACGCTTGGCCTCCCTCACCCGGAGCGGGCATGATACAACAGGCGTTGGACTGCAGGCTGAAGGCATGTTGGCAGCAGCTGCACTCGGAATGGTGCTCTACGGTCTCTACTCGCTGGTGGGGGGCGTCGCGGATCTGCTCGGCTCGGGCCCCCTCGAATGGTGGGCCGACATCTGGCTCATGGTCGCCGGTGCGATGCTGGTCTGCGGCGCGGTCTTCGTCCGCGCCTCGATGCCGGGCGGCCTGGCGCTCGCGGTAGCCGGGCTGCTGGCCCTGCAGTCGATCAGCCTGCACAACGCCGGACACCTGTACGGGCAGGTTCTGCTCCTGCCGCAGTTCCTCCGGCTGCTCTTCGCCGGCCTGCTCGTGGCGCTCGCCTGGTTCGGCTGGGAATCGCCGGACGAGGAACCGACGTCGGACCCCGGGTCGGAGTCTGCGCCGTAGAACGGCGCGGACTGCCGCCGCAGCCATGACGGCCCGAAAACCTGCGCCGTTCAGCCGGCACGCGGTAGGATGAACCCGTGGAGCCGGCGGCGGCACCGATATGGCTCAGGACGAGCACTACCTGAAGACGGAGCTCTACAGGCTCGTACGCCAGGATCCCGCGATCTTCGAATTCCTCCAGGCCGGCTCCCTCGACGGAATCTGGTACTGGGACGTCACGCGGCAGGACCAGGAATGGATGAGCCCCCGCTTCAAGGAGCTCTTCGGCTACCGCGACGACGAGGTCCCCAACACCTCCACGTGGTGGATGGCGAACATATTTCCCGAAGACCGGGCGGTAGCCCTCGACAACTTCGCCCGGCACCTGGCCGACCCCAGCCATCCGTACGACCAGATAGTGCGCTATCGGCACCGCGACGGCAGCACCGTGTGGGTGCGCTGCCGCGGCCTCGCGGTCAGGAACGCGGACGGCGAGCCGATCCGCCTGCTGGGTTGCCACACCGACGTCACGGCCCTCAAGCGCGCGGAAGAGGACCTGCGCGAGCTGCGGGCCGCCCGGGACGCGGCCGAACGCGCCAACCACGCCAAGAGCACCTTCCTCGCGAACGTCAGCCATGAGATCCGCACCCCGCTCAATGCGGTGGTCGGCACCGCCGAGCTGCTCGGCGACACGGCGCTGACGCCGACGCAGCACGAGTACCTCGACGCCATCCGCGAATCCGCCGATGCGCTGCTCGACGTCATCAACGACCTGCTCGACTTTTCGAAGGTGGAGGCGGGCAAGCTGGCGATCGAGCGCCGCGCCTTCCACCTGCGTGGTTTCCTCGACGCGCTGCTGAAGTCGCTCGCGCCCCGGCTCCGCAGGAAGGACGTCACCCTGCGGAACGCCGTCGCCGACGACGCACCGGACGCGCTGGTCGGCGACGCCCGCCTGCTGCGGCAGATCCTGTCGAATCTCCTCTCGAACGCGATCAAGTTCACCGAGCAGGGAGAGATTGTCCTGCGTGCGCGGCCGCTGGAGCAGGCCGACGACGAGGTCTCGCTCGGGTTCGAGGTCGCCGATACCGGCATTGGGATCCCGCCGGACAAGCAGAAGGTGATCTTCGAAGAGTTCGTGCAGGCAGACGCCTCGACGACGCGGCGTTACGGCGGAACGGGGCTGGGCCTGGCGATCGCCTCGCGCCTGGTGGACGCGCTGGGCGGCCGGATCGGCCTCCGCAGCGAGCCGGGCAGGGGCAGCACGTTCCACTTCACGGCCCGCTTCGGCCTCGGCGAGGCGCGAGCGGGCGAGAGGCTTCGGGACCGTGCGCCGGAGGTCGAACTTCGGCCGCTGCGCGTCCTGCTGGTCGAGGACAGCGTCCCCAACCAGCGCGCGGCGGTCGGCATGCTCGAGAAGGCGGGGCATGCCGTCCGGGTGGCCGCCACCGGCGCCGAGGCCGTGGAGGCCTGTGCAGCCGAGCGGTTCGACGTCGTGCTGATGGACCTGCAGATGCCGGGGATGGACGGTTCCGAAGCCACGCGCGCCATCCGGCGGCGCGAGAGCGGGCAGGGCGCGAGCCGCACGCCCATCGTGGCCCTGACGGCGCGGCCGGCCCGCGCCGCGGACGCCACCTGGCGGTCCGTCGGCTTTGACGGCTGCCTGGCCAAACCGTATCGTTCCCGCGAGCTCCTCGAAGCGATCGCCGCCGTCGTCGCCGCGGTCCCGACGGCCGGCGCGCAGGTCCCGCGGCCCGTCGGCCCCGGTTCCCGGGCACGCGTGGACTGGGACGCCGCACTCGAGAGCGTGGAGGGCGACAGCGAGCTGTTGCGCAAGGTGGTCGACGGGTTCCTCGGCCAGCAACCGTCCCTGTGCGCCGAGCTCCGCGAGGCGCTCCAGGCCGGCGATCTGCCCGTGGTGCAGCGGGTGGCACATACCGTGGGAGGATCGTTGCGCCTGTTCCACAGCGCGCGCGTGGTCTGCCTTGCGAGCGATCTCGAGGACTGCAGCCGCGACGGCGCGTCGGACCAGGCTGAAGAATGCTGGCGAGCGCTCGATCGCGAGCTCGCCGCGGTCGTCGGCGAACTGCGGGACTGGATCCGAAGCCGGACCTAGCAAGAGACGGAATCATGGCCTGCCTGCTGGTCGTGGACGACTCGACGGCCGACCGCGAGTTGGTCACGCACCTCCTCGCCCAGGAATCCTGGAGCGTGCTCCATGCCGCGGACGGGCGGCAGGCGCTCGCGCAGATGCAGGACCACGACGTGGACCTCGTGCTGACGGATCTCGTCATGCCCAATCTCGACGGCCTCGCGTTCGTGAAGCAGTCGAAGCTCGATCACCCCCTCGTTCCCGTGGTGCTGATGACCGCCCGCGGCAGCGAGGAGATCGCGGTGCAGGCGCTCGAGGCCGGGGCTGCCAGCTACGTCCCGAAGAAGGCGCTGGTACGCGACCTGGTCGAGGTCGTGGAGCGCATCCTGGAAGCCTCCAGGGAGCACAAGAGCTACACGCGCCTGCTCGGCAAGCTGCACGCGGCGTCGTTCGTGCTGGAGAACGATCTGGAGCTGATCTCGTCGCTCGTCAGCTACCTGACGCAGATACTGCGGGACTCGCGCATGTTCGACGAATCGAACTGCCAGCGGATCTCCAGCGCGCTCGACGAAGCATTGACGAACGCCTACTATCACGGCAACCTCGAGGTGCGGTCCGAGATACGCGAGCGCGACGCGCGCGCCTACCGGCTGCTCGCCGAGCAGCGCCGCCAGCTGGCACCGTACCGCGATCGGCGCATTCTCGTGCAGGCGAGCCTGACATCCCACGCGGCGTGCTTCGTCGTCACGGACGAGGGGCGGGGATTCGACGTCGGCGCCGTCTCGGACCCGACGCTGCCGGAGAACGTCGAGCAGCCCAGCGGCCGCGGCATCTTCCTGATGAAGACCTTCCTGGACGACGTGCGGTACAACGAGGCGGGCAATCAGGTGACGCTGCTGAAGCGACGCCCGGGTTGACCGTCCGCGGCCTGCTCGGTGCTGCAGCCCGCGGACGACGAGGACCGTCTGGTCGTTGCCGGGGTCCGGATTCGCCCGTTCGAATCGAGCGGCCGCGCAGAACGGCACCAACTCCTGCAGGGTTGGTTGGGCGCCAAGCAGGGCCGCAAGGTGACGATTGCGGGCTACGCGCAGCCGCTGGTCGCGCCGCAGTTGACGCACTTGTAGCAGGCGCCGTTGCGGATCATGATGGCGCCGCACGTCGAGCAGGGCGGCGCGTCCTGGTCGTTCTGGATGGCGTACGGCGTCGCACGGTCCGCACGCACCCCGGCCCGGTCGTAGGTGGCCGCGGCCGCGGTGCCGTCGGACAGCGTGAGCTGCTCGGCCTCGCCCGCGGCGTCCGGCTCGTCCCGCAGGTTGACGCCGGCGTGATACTGCGCTTCGGCCGAGAGAAACTTCGTGGCCATCCAGCGGAAGACGTAATCGACGATCGACTTCGCCACGCGCACGTCGGGATTCTTCGTCATGCCGGCCGGCTCGAACCGCACGTGGCTGAACTTATCGACCAGCACCTGCAGCGGCACGCCGTACTGCAGCGCGTACGACACCGCCTGCGCGAACGCGTCGGCGAACCCTGAGATGGTCGAACCCTCCTTGGCCATGACCAGGAAGATCTCGCCCGGCACGCCGTCCGCGAACAGCCCGACGGTGATGTACCCCTCGTGGCCGGCGATATCGAACTTGTGCGTGATGGCAGCGCGCTCGTCCGGCAGCCTGCGGCGCACCGGCCGGGGCTGCTCCTGCGCCGCGCGCCCGCTCCCGGCCGGCGCCTCGGCACGCGACGTGTTGAGCGGCTGGGTCCGCTTGCTCCCGTCGCGGTAGATGGAGACCGCCTTCGATCCGAGCTGCCAGGCATCGACGTACGCCTGCTCGATCTGCTCGACGGTCGCATCCTGCGGTACGTTGATCGTCTTCGAGATGGCCCCCGAGATGAACGGCTGCGTGGCGCCGATCATCTTGATGTGCCCGGTGTAGTGAATCGACCGCCGGCCCTGCGCCGGCTTGAACGCGCAGTCGAACACCGCGAGGTGCCGGTCGTCGAGGTGCGGCGCGCCCTCGATGGTCTCGTGCTCGTCGATGTAGCCGACGATCTCGTGCACCTGCCCGGCCGCATAGCCCAGCCGCGCGAGCGCCATCGCCACCGTCTGGTTGACGATCTTCATCAGGCCGCCGCCGACGAGCTTCTTGTACTTGACGAGCGCGATGTCGGGCTCGACGCCCGTCGTGTCGCAGTCCATCATGAACCCGATGGTGCCGGTCGGCGCCAGCACCGTCGCCTGCGCGTTCCGGTAGCCGTGGGCCTCGCCCAGATCCACGGCCGTGTCCCACGCCTCGGCCGCGGCCCGGTACAGCTCGCCGGGCACCGCGCCGGCGCTGACGTCCCTGAGCGCGGCCTGGTGCTTACGCATCACCCGCAGGAACGGCTCCCGGTTGCGCGCGTAGCCCGCGAACGGCCCGCCCTGATCGCGGGCGATGCGCGCCGACTGCGCATACGCCTCGCCGGTCATCAGCGCCGTGATGGCGGCCGCGTAGCTCCGCCCGCTCTCGCTGTCGTACGGCACGCCGCGCGACATCAGCAGGGCGCCCAGGTTTGCGTAGCCCAGCCCGAGGGGCCGGTAGTCGCGGCTGTTGCGTTCGATCGCCGCGGTCGGGTAGCCGGCGTTGCCGACGATGATCTCCTGCGCCGTGATGAGGGTGCCCACCGCCGCCCTGAGCGCCGCCACGTCGAGCTCGCCGGTGGCGGCGTCGAGGAACCGCATCAGGTTGAGCGACGCCAGGTTGCAGGCCGAGTCGTCGAGGAACATGTACTCGGAGCAGGGGTTCGAGGCGTTGATGCGCGCGGTCTTCGGACACGTGTGCCAGTCGTTGATCGTCGTGTCGAACTGCATCCCCGGATCGCCGCACACGTGGGTGCCCTCGGCAATCATGTGCAGCAGGTCGGGGGCGCGATAGGTGTCCATGACGCTGCGGTCGGTGACCGAGTGGGTCTGCCACTCGCCGCCGTCGAGCGCCGCCCGCATGAAGTCGTCCGGCACGCGCACGCTGTTGTTCGAGTTCTGGAAGAAGACCGAGTTGTAGGCGGTCCCGGTGAACGAGCCGTCGTAGCCGGCGTCGATCAGGGCCCAGGCCTTCCGTTCCTCCTCGACCTTGCAGTTGATGAACTCGACGATGTCGGGATGATCCGCGTTGAGGATGACCATCTTCGCGGCGCGGCGCGTCTTGCCGCCCGACTTGATCACGCCGGCGAACGCGTCGTAGCCCTTCATGAACGAGACGGGACCCGAAGCCGTCCCGCCACCGGCGAGCAACTCGCGCGACGAGCGGATGGGCGACAGGTTCGTGCCGGTGCCGGACCCGAACTTGAACAGCATCCCCTCGGTCTTCGCCAGCGTGAGGATCGAGTCCATCCTGTCGTCGACCGAGTTGATGAAGCAGGCGGAGCACTGCGGCGCCGGCTCGAAGCCGCAGTTGAACCAGACCGGGCTGTTGAAGGCGGCCTTCTGCTGCACGAGGAGGTGCTTGAGGTCGTCGCTGAACGCCCGCAGGTCTTCTTCGCCCGCGAAGTAGCGGTCCTTCCGAGCCCACGCCGTGATGGTGTCGACCACCCGGCCGATGAGCTGCCTGACGCTGCGCTCGCGCTGCGGCGTGCCGAGCTGCCCGCGGAAATACTTCGAGACGACGATGTTGGCCGCCTGCTGCGACCAAGCCTTCGGAATCTCCACGTCGCGCTGCTCGAAGACCGTCTTCCCCTTCTCGTTCGCGATCACGGCGCTGCGCGTCTGCCACTCGATCTCGTCGAACGGGTCGGTGTCCGGATGGCTGAAAAAGCGGTTGAACGTCAGGCCCGACCCGGTATCGTCCGGCGCCGGATCGGCGGCCGGCCGGGATGCGGGTTCTGGCAGAAGCTCGTGAGCCACCGGGTCATTGTATACGGCTCAACCGCTAGGAGTCTGCGCCGCAGGAGATGCTGCGGCGTGAAGTGGGTCGTCGGCCCATGCTCTGACTTATCGCGTCGGAGCAGCTTCGGCGGTCGCCCGACGAGGTAGTTCCTCGGCAGATGGCGAGATCCGGCGTTGACGGGCCCCTTGGTCCGCCAGAGACCGTGATGCGCGCCGATCGGTTGCCATCGCGAGCCTCGTTGCCGCGTGTCACGCCGCGATCAGGGCGCGCAGGCGCTTAGGACGCTGACGGGAATAACCTTGCCGCGTCCCAGGCGTGCCAAGCAGCGAAAGAGAGGCTGCGCCTTGGTGAAGTTGGCAAATCTATATCGATCACTGTCCTTAGCGTTCAACGCCAGGCACACCAAGTCCCACTCGCCGCGCACCTTCGCCAGCCCCCGCAGGCTGAAGCGCCGGAATCCCAGCACGTGTTTGATCCAGCCGTGCGGAGCCTCCGACAGCCACTTGCGTTCGGCGTATGCCGCACGACCCGCCGGCTTCGACAGCTTCTCGGCCATGCGATTCGTCGCGGGGTACTGCCCCGGGTCGCGGGGCCGCGCCGTCTTGCCCTCCCGTCCCAGTGACACGTACCCATCGACGCCCCGCGTCTCCAGGTTCACCAAGTCCCGCTCGTTACTGTAGCCAGCGTCCGCCAGCACCGTGTCCGGCTGCTCGCCGACCGTCTCCGCCACCTCGTCGAGCAGCAGCGGCAGCCCACCCTGGTCGCTCGCGTTCGCCGTCACCTCCGTCGCCACCACCAACTGGTGCTCACCATCCACCGCTACCTGCGCGTTGTAGCACTGCTGGAACCTGTCGTTGCTCGTCTTCATGATCCCGCTCTCCGGGTCCGTGAAGTTGCTCTGTGCCTTCTCGTCCGGCTCGCCATACCCCCGCTTGTACGGCCGTCCGCCCTTCGGGTTCCGATCCTGGCCCGGCTGCCGCCCGCCCGCGTCGTCCGCCGCCCGCTGTGCCGCCTCCAGCCGCTCCTTCGCCGCCCGGATCGCCGCCAGGCGATCCTCCCGGCGGCGCAACTCCGACGGCAGCTCGTCGCCGCGTGCGTCCGGCCCGAAGCGCTCATCCTCAGCCGCGTCGGCGTCGCGTGCCGCCCGCACCAGCGCGTCAATCTCACCGGCCAAGCGCCGCTCTTCCTCCTGCATCCGACCGTAGCTCATCGCCTTGTGCTTGCTCGCGTTCGCACGAACCTTCGTGCCCTCGATCGACAGCTTGCCGAAGCTCGCCAACCCCAATTCCCGCGCCAGACGCACCACCTCGACAAACAGCGCCTTGAAGTCCTCCAGGTGCCGACGCCGAAACTCGCAAACCGTCCGGTGCTGCGGAAAGTTGCCGGCCGCCAGCACCCGGAACGCCACGTCCTCCTCCAGCCTCCTCGCAATCCCACGCGACGAAAACACCCCCGTCGCGTAGGCGTAGAGCAGCACCTTCACCATCATCCGCGGCGCATACGGCGCGTTGCGCCGACCATCCCCCGCATACGCGCCGTAGAACGCCGTCAGGTCCAGGCCGTCTACCAGATCGCTGACGTGGTGCGCTAAATGGCCCTCCGGCAACCACGCCCGCACGTCGGGCGGCAACAGCAGCGATTGGTCCGGTACGTAGCGGCGAAAAGTCGTCGACATCAAGTCCTTCCGGCGTCCGATCTCGCCTGCGATTGTCGCACCGTTTTCTGCGGCGCAGACTCCTAGCCATGCTGTTATCCAGGATGCTGTCGTTCCGGATGTCGTGTGCAATATGTAGGGCCTGTGTTCTACGCGAAACGCAACATATTGCAGCGGAATTCGCTGTGTTAGAGTCGCCCGATGATATCAGAGGCGGAAGGCGCGGCCGCGCGGCCGCTCCAGGCCCCCTCACCGCCGCCCTCGCCCGGGCACCTTCCCCTCACCGCCGGCCGTCCACGCCTTGCCGCCGCGCTGGAGGTCGTCCTCTGCTCCGGCTTTCCCACGCAGCTGGCGCTCGCGGTGGTCCTGACGCGGGTGGGCATCGCGTCGGTCGGCCGCGGCGGCGAGCTCAGCCTCCTCTACGTCGTGACGCTCTCGCTCGGCGACGCCGTCCTGCTCGTCGGGCTCATCGCGTACTTCCTGCGGCGCGGCGGCGAACGGCCGGCGGAGGTTCTGCTGGGCCCGCGTCCGCGCCGGCCGCACGTGCTCCTCGGCCTCGCGTTCATTCCGCTGACCGTGCTGCTGGCGTGGACGGGCCTCCAGCTTCTCCACGCGTTCTGGCCCTGGCTCCGCAACGTGTCCGAGAACCCGCTCGAGGGGCTCATCCGGTCGCCGCTCGACGCGGTCCTCTTCGCTGTCGTGGCGATCGTCGCCGGCGGCGTGCGCGAGGAGATCCAGCGCGCCTTCATCCTGCGGCGCTTCGAGCAGCACCTGGGCGGCGGCTGGCTCGGGCTGGCCGTCTTCAGCATCGTCTTCGGCTTCGGCCACTACATCCAGGGCTGGGATGCCGCCATCGTCACGGCGGTGCTGGGCGCAATCTGGGGCGCGCTCTTCCTGCTGAGGCGCAGCATCGTGCCGGCGGTGATCAGCCACGCCGGGTTCAACGCCAGCGAGATCCTGATCGTGCTGGCCGGCACCGCGGGCGGCCAGCTCTAGCAGCTAGCGCCGCGCCGCGTCGCGCGGGGAAACGGGCTCCGACGGCGAGATGCGCAGTATCTGGCCGCGGCGCACGAGTTGCGCCACCCAGGCGCCCACGTTGGCGGCGCGGCGCTCGCGCTCGATGCGCTGCCGTACGAGCGGCCGCATCTCGGCGAACTCCGGCCGGCGACCGTCGGCGGTGAACTCGTCCAGGTGCTCCTCGTAGTGCAGGCGCAACTGCTCCTCGGTCGGCATGCTCGGGAGGCCGAAGCGGGCTTCGACGTACGCGTCGCGCCGCGCGTCGTCGCGCAGCACCTGACCCAGATCGTCGGCCGTGTACCCCACGCGCGCCAGCACGGCGGCCAGCTCCTCCTCCGACGCGAAACGGGCGGCCACCTCGGCCAGCCGCCGCTCGATGACGGCCGGCGGCGGATCGGCCACCACGTAGCGGTCGACCTCGTCCAGGACCAGGCGCCGCTCGATCAGGTAGGTCAGCACCTCGTCCTCCCGGTCCAGGTCCGTGCCCGGCCGGGCCAGCTGCAGGTCGACGAAGGCCCGCACGTCCGATTGCATGATCACGTGGCCGGCCACGATCGCGAGAATCCGATCCAGCGTCTCGGGGTACGCCGGCCAAGCGCCGGAGACCCCCAGCCACGCCGCGCACGCGATGCCGAGCATCCACGCGGCCGCCGAGTGTCGCCGCGGCCGGTTAGAAGGCCTGGCCGATGCTGATGTGAAGCGCGGTGAGCGATTCCCTCTCGCGGTCCGGACCACTACCAAGATCCTGGCGGTCGAGCTTGAATCCGAGATCGACCCGGATCGGACCGACCGGCGATCGATACCGGACGCCGAACCCGGCACCGCTTCGGATGCGTCCCAGGTTGAGGCTGCTCACCCGATCGTACACGTTCCCGGCGTCGAGAAAGCCCACGATCCCGAGATCACGCGTCACGGGCACGCGCAGCTCGCCGTTGAGGACGACCACGGCGTTGCCCCCCTGCGGGAACCCGGCCGCGTCGATCGTCGCCCCGGGCTGCCCGATCGGGATGCCGAGCCGATCGAACGCGAAGCCGCGCACCGTGGTATCCCCGCCGGCGAAGAAACGCTCGCTGATCGGGAGCAGGGGGCGCTGCGCCTCCGCCCCGGCGACCGACGACGCCAGGTCGTCGAGCGCCCGTCCCGGCGACCTGGACGCCGCCGGGGCGGAGAGGCGCCGGAAGCCGACCGCGAGCCCGACGCGGGCGCCCGCGGCCACGACCACCCGCCGGACACCGGGGAGCCGGCGATAGGCGAACGCCTGCAGGAACATCTTGGCGAACCCCACCTCGGAGCCGATGCCGCGGGCCGCAACCTTGCCGTCGACACTGAACATCTCGCCGGCGGCCGGGTCGACCACGTCGTCGCGCGTGTCCCGCACGATGCTGCCCATGAAGGCGGACAGCCTCACCTTCTCGAAGAGTCGGTCGACCAGCGGCACGTCCTCGGGGTTGAGCTGGATGTTCGAGGTGTCGTTCTTGCCCCACGTGTAGGCGGCGCTGGCGCTCAGCGTCGGCGTCACCTGGCGCCGCGCCTCCGCATTGACGCCGCGGCTGAACAGATCGAAGCCCGGCCGGATGGCCTCCTCGACGAACCCCGTCACGAACAGATCCCAGCCGCGGGCGAACGCCCGCGGCTGGGCATACGTGCCGACCACACGGTACTCGTTGAAGCCGAGCCCGCGATTCCCCTCGGCCGGATCGAGCGGATCGTGTTCGCGGCGGACGCTCACGCGGGTGAACAGATCGATCGATCGGTTCTTGCCCCACAGGTTCCGCCGTCCGATCTGCACGAAGCCGCGCGGGGCGAACTCGATCTGCTCGACGGCCTGACTCGCTCCGCCGCGCGGGTCCGTCCGCCGACGCAGCCGCTGCGACAGCTCGAGACCGCCGCCGTACCCGAGCCGCGTCGCCGGCGCCTCCTCGACCACGATCACGACATCGCGCCGGTTGCCTCCGCCGTGGCTGAACTCCCGGATGTCGATCCGCCGGAACAGCCCGAGCGCGTTGAGCCGGCGGCGGGTCTCGGCGACCGCGGCCAGCCCGAGCGGCTGTCCCTCCGCCAGCGTGATCTCCCGGCGGATGCCCGCGGAATCGATCTGCTCGTTGCCCACGATCAGGACGTGCTCGATCAGAATCTGCGCCCCTTCCGCAATCCGGAAGATCAGGTCCACCGCCTCGAGCCCGTCGTCGAAGCGCGGCTCGACCGTCACGACCGCACGCTCGAAGCCGGCATTGAGGTACAGGGCCAGAATGCGGTCGCGATCGCTGACTGCCTGCCGTGCGCTGTACGGGCCCCCGACCGCCGTGGTAATGAGCTCGCCGAGGTCCGCGTCGGTGCGGAACGCATTCCCCTCGACCGTCACGGACCGCACGGCCGTCTGCGCGCCCTCGGCGATGTCGATTGCGCAGGTCACCCGGACCGCGCCGGCCGCGCCGGCTGACGGCCGCTCCTCGACGCGCGGCTCGACCCGCACCGTCGCGTAGCCAAGCTGCCGGTAGTGCTCGGCGATCCGCCCGAGGCTGGCGTCGAGCTCGCGCATCACCAGCGGGTCGTCCGGTCCCAGGCTCACCAGCGGCTCGAGCGCCGACCGCGGCACGGCGCGCGCGCCCGTGAGCAGGACGTCGTCCACCTCGTAGAGCCGGCCGCGGTCGACCGTGAAGACGATCGACAGCTCCTCGCCCTCGACCTCGCGTGCGTGGGTCACCACGGCGTCGCGATAGCCACGGTCATGCAGCAACGCCGAGATGCGCCGCTCGGCGTCTTCGAGCAAGTCCTCGTCGACGGAGCCCTCGCGCTCGATTGGCGCAAGCGACGCGAGATCCGCCCCCGGCACCTCGTCGCCGGCCAGCACGACCGTGATGCGCCGACCCTGCCGCACGTTCAGGACGAGGTGGACGCGGGTGCCCCCGGCCACTGCCTCGATCTCGTGGCTCACGCTCGCCTCGTAGTAGCGGTTGCTCCGCAGTTGCTGCTCGTAGACGCGCAGGCGGCGGTCCACGTCGACGCCGTCGTACGGCGCGCCCGGTTCGAGACCGAGACGTGCAAGTATCAGGGGGAACATCGTCGCCGAGGCGCCCCGCACGATGACCCTCTCGATCCGCGCGCGCGCGCCCGCCTGCACCTCGACGTGGAGCACCCGATCGGGGCCGCGGCCCGCCACCCGGGTCTGGACGTCGGCCAGCAGGAACCCGCGCTGCCGGTACAGGCGCCTTGCCGTCTCCGCAGCGGCGGGCGCCTGATCGAGGGGAAACGACGAACCGTGGGCGTCGCTGATGGCCCGTCGGATGCTGCCGGCCGACACGCCGGGGCGACCCGTGACCTCGATCCGCTCGATGAGCTGCAGCGGCTTGAGCGCATAGCGGAGCCGCACGCCGTCGGCCAGCAGGCTGCCGTCCACCTCAACGCTGGCGAAGCGGCCGAGGCTGAACAGGTGCGTCACGCTCTCCCGCACCTGGCGCATCGACAGCGGCGCGCCGACCCGCGTCTCGACCAGCTCCAGCGTGCCCTCGTCGTGCAGCAGCGAGCCACCGCTGCGGAGCTCCACCGCCACCACCGGCCGGCCGACGAACTCGTCGACTTCCGCGCCGAGCGCGGGTGTGCCGAGCGCCAGCGCCAGGAGGAGGCTCGCGCGCAACACGCTGCAGGCGGCCCGCGGCGCAACCCGGCGTTGCCCCGCCCCTCGCACGCGGCGCGGCCGTTGCCACGGGCTCCTGCGCATCAGAACGCGTGCCGCACCCGAAAATCGACCGCGTAGGTACGATCCTCGTTCTGGGAAAGGACCCAGGACAGGCGGTCGTTCTGGTCGTACTCGAGCACGACGATGATGTCCTGATTCGCGCCGGTCAGCGTCCGGGACAACGTGACGTGCGCCCGGTCGGAGATCCGCTTGCCGATGAGCAGCCGCGCGGTGGGCAGCAGCTGCGCGGACTGCTGCGCCGACGGATCGACGAGCGACGGGGTGATCTGGAAGGTATCGACGCCGAACGACTCCTCGACCACCCGCCCGACGCCCGATGACAGCGGACTCGTCAGCAGCCGCGCCGCACCAGCCTGGAACAGTTCCTGCCGCGACGTATCCAGCGCGCGCAGCGTCCGCAGCTCGGCCGCCTGCGGATCCCGGATGTTGCCCAGCAGCAGCGACATGATCTCGAACTCCGGCAGCGGAGGATCGGACGAGAGCTCAAAGGCAAGCCGCTCGATGGTGCCGACCAGGCCCAGCGTCACCCGGTATGTCTGACCCGGCGTCCGCACGTCGGTCTCGGCCTCGATGTCGAAGAACGGCTCGATGGTCGTCGGGCTCGCGAACCCGATGCTGCCCCGCGTCACGCGATAGCGGTTGCCCTCGAAGAACACCTCGCCGCGCTCGATCTCGGCGTTCCCGAACAGCTGCGGCCGCGCGTAGGTGCCGCCGAGGGTGAGCTCCGCGCTCGACACCACGCGGGCGGCGTTGTCACTGATGCGCAGGCTCGACGGCGCGCTGATCCGGACATCGAAGCGCAGCGGAAACGCCAGATCCACCGGCTGCTGCGCCGACAAGGTCTCGTCGGGCCCGAAATCCAGCAGGCCGGTACTCGGCTCGAACAGCTTCAGCAGCACCGCGTCGCGCACCTCCACCGACCCGGACAGCACCGGGGCGTCGACGCTGCCGCCGAGCGCCAGCTCCGCGTCCACCAGCGACCGCACCCCCTCGGGGAACCGCAGGCGCAGGCCGGTGCCGGTCGCCGTGACGCTCAGCTCGTCAACCGCGTAGCCCCGCAGGCCGACGCGCCCCCCGAACTGCACGGGACCCGTCCCGAGCTCGCCGGTCAGGTCGTCGAACCGCAGCCCGTTCGGCTCGAAGACGATCCGGCCCGCGATGTTCTCGAGCCCGTGGGGAAACGACAGATGCCGAATCCGGCCGCCGTCCACTGCCGCCTCGCCGGTCACGCGCGGTTGCCGCAGCGTGCCGCCGATGCTGGCGGCCAGCCGGGCGTACCCGGAGCCCCGCAGATCGGGAAAGATCCCCTGGAGGAAACCGAGGCCGCCGTCACCGGTGGCCTCGAGCGCCAGGCGCTCGCTGCCCAGGTCGATGCTGCCGGTCAGATCGATCGCCGTCCCGTCGCCGGTCAGGCGCATGCGCTCGACGCCGACGACGTTCCGCTCCAGGACCAGCCGCAGCGGGCGATCGTTGCGGACCGTGTAGCCGTAGACGTCGAGCTGCAACTGCTCGATCGTGGACGCGACCTCCAGCTGCCCGATGTCGCGGAGCGGACCGAGCACCTGCAGCGTGCCGCTCACCTCGGCGGCGAGCTGCTCCGGCAGCGCCGGCTGGAACGCGCGGATGTACGGATCGATCCTGGCATCGCTGAAACGCAGCAGCAGCTCGGAGCGGGTCGTCGCCAGCTCGACGCGCCCGGAGCCCGAGACCGCCCCGCGCGGCGAGGCGGCCTCGGCTTCCAGCCCCATGACGCCGCCGCGCACGTCGATGCGCCCGGACAAATAGCCCACCAGCTCGCCCCCGATGGTCAGATCGCGCACCTCGGCGCGCACCTCGTAGCGCGGATCGTCGAATGCCCCGACGCCGTCGACGGTGAACCGGAGCCGCCCGCCCAGCCGTACGCGATCGACGCGGGCGGCATCGAGCGACGCCACCGCGATGTCGCGCCCGGCGGCGTTGAACGAGTACGTCCCATCCCAACCGATGAACGCGGCGCCGGTCACGACGCCGCCGCCCTTGCGCACCTCCAGGCCTTCGATCCGGACGCCGGCCCCTTCGAACCGCAGGCCCGCCGCCGCCGAATCGAACGACTCGCCGTAGGCCAGCGGCCGGTCCAGCGTCAGGCGACCCACGCCATAGGGGCGCCGGTAGCGGCCGAAGAGCCGGAGCGCACCGATCAGGGGGCCGTCGATGTCGTAGCCGCGCAGGCCGAACGCCCGGCGCACCCGTTCGGCGGGTAACGACGCGACATCGAAAGTCGCATCGATCTCGTCCTGGCCGTCGCCCCGGCCGCCGAGCGCGAAGCGGCCGCCGACCCGCAGCGTCGCGTCGCCCTGGGCGAACTGGGCGTCAGAGACGTCGAGATAGCCGTTCTCGACCGTGATCGCACCCCGGCCGACGCCCCAAGGCACGTTCCAGGCGCGAATGTCTTGCCCGTCGAAGCTCGCCTCGATGCGCGGCGACGCGAAGGTGCCGTGCATGACGCCGTCGAGCTGCCCCCGGCCGCCCACCGCGATCTCGCTCGTGGGCGCGCCGAACGCGGTCATGAACGCCGCCATCAGCCGGTCGCTCGCCTGCCAGTCAGCGCTCGTCACGCGGAACGGAATGCGGGACCGGCCACCGTACGCCGTCCGTCCCTCGAACTCGATCTCCGTGTACGGCGTGGCCAGGCGGCTGGGTTCGATTGCTATCCCCGCCGGGTCGACCGAGTAGGCGATCGCGCCGCCCACGGGAAACGACCAGCGGCCGCTCCCGGCGGTGAACGGGGTCGCCGCGTACGATTCCGGGCCCGCGGGACCGGGCGGCGGAGCCGTGCGGGTCATGAGCTGCCGGGCGGGGACCGGCGTCATCGACAGCCGCCCGTCGCCCGTACGGTCGGCAAAGGCCCCGAGAGGCCAGCGCAGCACGTTCCGGCCGGTCGCCCGGCCCCGCGGCCTGATCCCCCCCACCGGCAGGTCGTCGATCAGCGCCGCGAGATCGACGCCGCGATAGGTGGTGCCGAGCGTCCCCTGACCGGGCGTCGTCCCGCCGAGCGGCTGCATCGAGTAGTCGAAATCGAGGGCGCCTCCGTAGAACGGGGACCGGCCGTCGAACACCTCGAAGCGGTCCGCGGTCCATGCCAGCGAGCCCTCGATGCCGGGAAACCGCAGCCCGTTGAGCTCCGCGTTCGCGCTTTGGAACGCACCGGTCAGCTCGCGGCCGCCGTCGAAGATGTGCCAGGTCCCGGTGAACCTGGCGTCGCCCGTGATGGTGAAGTCCTCGTCCGCGAAGAAGATCTCCTTCATCGGCGGCAACTCGATGTGCGAGTCGACGATGCGGTAGGTCTGCTCGGGCCAGTTGAGCAGATCGACCTCTCCGGTCAGCTCCGACGTGAAGCCGTCCATCGTCAGGCGCATGTCGGTCAGGTCGACCAGTCCGCCGTCGAGCACGTAGGTGGCGTCCATGGTGGCCGTCATCGGCGCGAACGAGCCGATCCGCACCGTCCCGCCCGTGAACGACACCTCGCCGCCGTATTCGTCGCGCTTGGCGATGGTGAGGTCGATGTTGCGGGCCGTGACGCTCCACGGCAGGCTGTGATCCCGGTAGACGAACTCGCCGTCGTGCGCCAGCAGATGGCTCAGGGTGGTCACGAAGGATCGCCGGCCGCCCTCGCCGTCCGGTGGCGCACCCTCTCCGGAACCGGCCTCCTCCGCGCGGGCGTCCGGCGCCGCCGCCACGGGCGTGGACCTTCTGGAGGCGAACGGCGGGAAGCTGTGGCGGCCGTCAGCGAAGCTCTCGACGAGCACCCGCCAGCCGGCCATCTCTGCGCCGTCGATCAGGATCTCGCCGCGCAGCAGCGCCACCCACGACGTGCTGACGACGATCCGCTCCGCGTTCAGGAACGGTTCATCGCCGGGCGACAGCCCCTCGATGACGAGATCCTCGACGAGAAACCGCCCCGGGAGAACGTAGGTGCCCAGGCGCCCGATGCGCACCGGCCGCCCGAGCCGCGCCGACGCCGCGGACTCGGCCTGCGCACGCACCACCGGTCCCAGATCGATGGTGACGAGCGACACGATGCCGGCGGCGAAGAGGCCGAACCCGACGATGACCGCCCGCCGGGCATGCCGCCCCGGCACCCACGGCAGCAGCTTCCGCCGGCCGGCGACGGCGGGAGCCGGCTCCGCGACCGCGGGATTCGGACTCGGTGCCGGGGCGGCGGTCGGTTCGTCAGTCATCGCGAGCGGCTATTCGAGCACGACCAGCACCTTCCCCGTTTCGACCGAGGCGCCCTCCTCCACCGCCACCTCGGCGACGCGGCCGGCGCGCGGGGCGGTCAACTCGTTCTCCATCTTCATTGCCTCGATCACGACGACGCCCTGGCGGGCCTCGACCTCGTCGCCCGGCGCCACCAGCAGCCGCACCACCTTCCCCGGCATCGGGGCCGTGACCTGCCGGCCGCCGCCCGGCTCGCCGCCGCGCACCCCGCGGCCGGTGAACCGCGCGCGACCGACGTCGACGAGCGCGCGCACCACCGCGCCGTCGACGTGCACGTCGACGGTACCCTGTCCGGCGGCATCGACGCACCGGACGGCGTGGCTTCCGGACCCACCCTCGACCAGCACCAGCGAGAGCGTCTCCGGGTCGATCCGGCGCGCGTCGACAACGCGCGTCACTCTGCCCCACGCAACGCGGAACCGGGCCGGATGCGACCCGAGCCGCTCGACCGCAACCCGGTGGCTGCGCCCGGCGACCTCGATCTCGATGGTAGTCTCAGCCATTCAGCGCCGCAATCCTTCGAGACGCGCCGCCTGCTGCCACGTCGTACGCATCGCCCCGGCCGACCCGCGCGCCGGGCGGCCGGCGCCGGCGTCGAGGACCGCCCGTACTGCCGTCGCGAGCACCGCGATCTCCTCGACCTCCGGCGACGGCGGCAGCAGCGGGCCGGGCGGCCGGGCGGCCAGCGTGCGGTCGAGGAAGCCCGTATCGAATCGGGCGGCCGCGAAGTCCGGGTGGCCCAGGAGCCACCGGAAGAGCGGGATCGTCGTCAGGACGCCGCCGACCTCGTACTCGGTCAGCGCCCGGCTCATGCGGTCGATCGCCTGGGCGCGCGTCTCACCCCAGGCCACCAGCTTCGACAGCATCGAGTCGTAGTGCAGCGGCACCTCGTACCCCTGCGCCACACCGCTGTCGTCGCGGATGCCCGGGCCGTCCGGCGTGCGCAGGCTCGTGATGCGGCCGGGGCAAGGAATGAACCCGGCCTCCGGATCCTCGGCGTAGATCCGGCACTCGATGGCGTGGCCGGCGGGCGCCAGCATGCGTACCGCGTCCAGCGCCAGCTTCTCGCCGCGCGCGATGCGCAGCTGCCATTCGACGAGGTCGACCCCGGTCACCATCTCGGTCACCGGGTGCTCCACCTGCAGCCGCGTGTTCATCTCGAGGAAGTAGAACTTCCCGGCGTCGTCGAGGAGGAACTCGACCGTCCCGGCGTTGGTATAGCCGACGCCGCGGGCCAACGCCGCGGCCGCCGCCGCCAGCGCCTGCCGCGTGGCCACGTCGACAACCGGCGACGGCGTCTCCTCGATCACCTTCTGGTGCCGCCGCTGAATCGAGCATTCGCGTTCCACGAACGGCACGACCTGGCCGTCGTCGTCGCCGAGCAGCTGAATCTCGATATGCCGCGCGACCTCTATGCAGCGCTCCAGGTAGACTGCGGAATTGCCGAACGCCGACTGCGCTTCGGAGCGCGCGGCCCGCACCGCGCCCGGCAGCGCATCCGGCCCGTCGACGAACCGCATCCCCTTCCCGCCGCCGCCGGCCACCGCCTTGACGAACAGCGGATAACCGATGCCGGCCGCCGTCCGGCTGATCTCGTCAGCGGTCGACCCGTCCGGCAGCGGACCGTCCGTCCCCGGCACGACCGGCACGCCGGCCTGCTGCGCCGCCTGGCGCGCTACGCTCTTACCGCCCATCAGCGCGATGACGTCGGCCGCCGGCCCCACGAACCGCAGGCCCGCGGCGCGGCAGACACGCGCGAACTCCGCGTTCTCTGCCAGGAACCCGTAGCCGGGATGCACGGTATCCGCGCCGGTGCGGCGCGCGGCAGCGACCAGCTTGTCGATGTCCAGATAGCTCTCGGCCGGCCGATCGGCGCCCAGCCCGACCGCCTCGTCGGCGTAGCGCACGTAAGGCGCCAGCCGATCGCTCGGCGAGTACACGGCGACGGTCGGGACGCGCATGTCACGACACGCGCGCATGATTCTGACGGCGATCTCTCCCCGGTTGGCGACCAGAACTTTCACGAGCGTTCAACGCAAGTCATGAGGGTCACAGAGGAATGTTGCCGTGCTTCTTCGGGGGATTGGTGTCGCGCTTGCCCTCGAGGCTGCGCAGAGCGGCGATCAGCCGGGGCCTGGTGGTCCGCGGCTCGATGACCTCGTCGATGAAGCCGCGTCCGGCCGCGACGAACGGGTTGGCGAGCTTCTCCCGGAACTCCCGCACCCGCTGCTCGCGCTGTGCCGCGGGGTCCGGAGCCGTCTCAAGCTCCCGCTTGTACAGAATGTTGACGGCTCCTTCCGGCCCCATCACCGCGATCTCCGCCGTCGGCCACGCCAGGTTCACGTCGGTGCGGATGTGCTTGCTCGCCATGACGCAGTACGCCCCGCCGTACGCCTTCCGGACGATGACCGTCACCTTGGGCACGGTCGCCTCGGCGAACGCGAACAGCAGCTTGGCGCCGTGACGGATGATGCCGCCGTACTCCTGCTGCGTGCCGGGCAGGAACCCCGGCACGTCCTCGAAGGTGACGAGCGGAATGTTGAAGGCGTCGCAGAAGCGCACGAAGCGCGCGCCCTTGACCGACGCGTCGATGTCGAGCGTGCCGGCCAGATGCGCGGGCTGGTTCGCAACGATGCCGACCGACTGCCCCCCGAGCCGCGCGAACCCGACCACGATGTTGCGCGCGAAATGCCGGTGCACCTCCAGAAACTCGCCGCCGTCCGCCACCGCGTGCACCAGGTCCAGCATGTCGTACGGCTGGTGCGGCGCCTCCGGAATCAACGTGTTCAGCTGCTCGTCGCCGCGATCGACGGGGTCCGTCGACTCGACCCGCGGGGCGCCGTCGAGGTTATTGCTCGGCAGATAGCCCAGCAGCGTGCGGATCAGGGCGAGGCATTCCCGATCGTCCTCGACCGCGAAGTGCGCCACGCCGCTCCGCTGGTTGTGCGTCATCGCGCCGCCCAGCGCCTCCTTGGACACCTCCTCGTGCGTGACGGTCCGGATCACGTCCGGGCCGGTGACGAACATGTAGCTCGACTCGCGCACCATGACATTGAAGTCGGTGATCGCCGGCGAGTAGACCGCGCCGCCGGCACACGGGCCCATGATGGCCGAGATCTGCGGAATCACCCCCGAGGCCAGCGTGTTGCGAAGAAAGATGTCGGCATAGCCGGCGAGCGAGAGCACGCCTTCCTGGATGCGCGCGCCGCCGGAGTCGTTCAGTCCCACGACCGGCGCGCCGTTCCTGACCGCCAGATCCATGATCTTGACGATCTTCGAGGCGTTGGTCTCGGACAGCGATCCGCCGAACACGGTGAAGTCCTGGGCGAACGCATACACGAGGCGGCCGTCGACCAGCCCGTGACCGGCCACGACACCGTCGCCGGGAATGAGCTCCCCGTCCATGCCGAAGTCGCGGCAGCGATGCGTGATCAGCTTGTCGATCTCCCGGAAGCTGCCCGGATCGAAGAACAGCTCGATACGCTCCTGGGCCGTGAGCTTGCCGGCGGCGTGCTGCCGCTGCCGGCGCGCCTCGCCGCCCCCGAGCTCCGCCCGACGTTCGTACTCCTCGAGAACCTGTCGCGTGTCCATACGTCTTCGTGCGGGAATGCCTATACCTTCGCCGCCTGTGCGCGCTGCCAATCGGCCAGAAACTGCTGCAGGCCGATATCGGTCAGGGGGTGCGCGAACAGCGCATCGATGACCTTAGCGGGACAGGTGCAGATGTCGGCGCCCAAGGTCGCCGCCTCGACGACGTGCAGCGGACCCCGCACGCTGGCCACCAGCACTTCGGTGGCGAACTCGTGCATGTCGTAGATGTCCACGACCTGGCCGATGAGGTCCATGCCGGACGCCGCGATGTCGTCGAGCCGGCCGACAAACGGACTGACGTACGCCGCCCCGACCTTGGCGGCCAGCAGCGCCTGGGCGGCGGAAAACACGAGGGTCACGTTGACGCGGATCCCTTCGCTGGTGAGCCGCTTGCACGCAGCGACCCCCTCCCGTCCGAACGGGACCTTGACGACGATGTGCTCGTCGAGCAGAGCCAGTCGACGCCCCTCGCGAACCATCTCGTCGGCGGCGGTGGACACCACCTCCGCGCTGACCGGCCCCCGGACCACCCCGCAGATGGCCCTGAGAATCGCGTCCGGATCCCCACCCTCGCGGGCGAGCAACGACGGGTTGGTCGTCACCCCGTCCACGATGCCGAGCGGCAGCAGCGCCTCGACGTCGGGCACATGGGCCGTATCGACGAACAGCTTCATTTCTCGAACCTCACGTCGGATCCGCGGCGACCACGTCGTTCGCCAGCGACCCGACGCCGGCGACCTTCACGACGATCCGGTCTCCCGGCCGCAGCGGACCGACCCCCGACGGGGTGCCGGTCGCGATCACGTCACCCGGCAGCAGCGTCATGACCGAAGAAACGAACTCGACCAGGTAGCCGATGTCGAAGATGAGCTCGCGGGTGTTCGACGCCTGACGCCGCTCGCCGTTGAGCCACGATTCGACGTCCAGCGCGCGCCAGTCGACTCCCACGGCCACGGCCGGACCGACCGGGGCGAACGTATCGAATCCCTTGGCGCGGGTGTACTGCACGTCGCGCTTCTGCAGATCCCGGTCCGTCACGTCGTTCACGCAGGTCAGACCGAGTATATAGTCCGGCGCGTCGGCGGCCGCGACACCGCGCGCGCGGCGCGCGATCACCACGCCGAGCTCGGCCTCGTAGTCGACCCGGCCGGCCCCGGCCGGCAGGACGATGGCACCGTCGGGACCGACTACCGCCGACGGAGGCTTGAGGAAGATCAACGGCTCGCTGGGCAGCGGCTTGTTCATCTCCCGGGCATGGTCGCGGTAGTTCAGCCCCACCGCCACGATCTTCGACGGCTCGAGGGGCGCCAGAATCCGCAGATCGGCCGGATCGACCGCGGCTCCGGCGCTGTAGCGGCCGAACAGGTCGCCCTCGAGCTCGTTCCATTCGCCGCCGGCGTGCAGTACGTGCATTTGCCGGCCGCCACGCTCCGCCCGGTAGATCCAGTGCGCCGAATCGTTCATCGCGCTTGCTCCATGACCCGCTCCGACGGCGGGCTGACATTGGGCGGCACGGCGTCGTCGACGGCCTGCACCGCGTACTCGTAGCTCACCCCGACCTCCACCGTGGCGTCGCGATAGGTCGTCGCCGCGACCGGCTCGGCGGTCAACGCGCCGAGTGTCGCACCTGGGCCGCGCCCGCGCAAGACCAGGTAGCCGACGACGTCGTCCTCGGCGTTCGGGGTCCAGACCAGGTTGACGACGCCGGCGGCCGCAACCGCAGCGAGACCGGCCGGCGCCGCCGGCGCAAACGTGTCGACCAGCTCGCGGCAGGTAGCCCCCGACGGCGCGCTGCGCACGTCGATCCCGTCGATTTCGTCGACCGTCCGGACGACGAAGCAGCGCTCGCCGCCGAGCGTCGGATCCGCTTCGCGATACGACGTGCTTGCCAGCGGCGCGGCATGCAGCGGCCTGGGAACGCGCGCGCGCGCGGCGTCCGCCGACTCGGCGGCAGCGTACACCTCGTACCGCGTAGGGGTCCGCAGCGGCGGCAACGCCTGCGACGGAAGCTCCGAATCGATTTCCGTCCGCTGCACCGGCCGGCGCGCCGTGGCCGACGGAGACCACGCGAGCGAGATCCGTTCCTCGTCGTACGTCACGCGGGGGGGCGCGGGCGGTTCGGGCGCCGGCCCGAGCGGCACCGTCTCCTGCTGCGACGGCCGGCTCTCCCGGCCGCGGCTGCCGATCGCCAGAGCAACGTAGATCCGCGCCGGGGGCCGCGGCAGCGGTGGACCGAGCAGCGGCCCGGCAAGCGGCCCTTCGGCCTCGTCGTTCATCGGCTCCGGATCGTCGTCCTCGTCGATCGCCACGGGCTGCAGCGCCGCCGGCGTCAGCTCCTCGACGACCGTGAACCGATCGCCCTGGGCCGGCAGCCGGTCGCCGCCTGCCGTTTCCTCAGTGGCGTCCGCATCGACAGCGGCGTCCATGGCCGCGCCGTCAGCGGGCCGGGCGACCTCCAGCCTCGCGACCAGGGTGGCAGCCTCGAGCCAATCGTCGAACGCTACGTCCGCCCGGTCGTCGGCCGGTTGCGTCGTCAGCGCGTACAGCTCGACCCGATCGAGGTCGGCGGGCACCGCGCCGTCGTTGTTGACGGCCGGAATCGTGAACTGCACGTAGACCTGGCCTCCGAAACGTTCCGCGGACAGATCGGCGACCGGGGCGGGCACGCTCAGGCGCGGCGGCAACGGGTCGCCCCGCACGCCGCACGCCGCGGAGAGCAGGGTGCAGAGCAGCGCGGACAGACCGACTCGGGCACGGATCACAGAACGTATCGCGATAGATCCTCGTCCTTGACGATATCGACGAGCATGCGGTCGACGTAGGCCCTGTCGATGACGACCCGTTGCTCCAGCATGTCGGGCGCATCGAACGAAACCTCGTCGAGCAGCTTCTCCAAGACGGTGTGCAGCCGCCGGGCGCCGATGTTCTCCGTGCGGTCGTTGACCATCGTCGCGAACTCCGCGATGCGCCGCACGGCTTCGACCTCGAACGTCAGCTCGAGACCCTCGGTGGCCAGCAGCGCCGTGTACTGGGTGACCAGCGCGCCCTTCGGCTCCGTCAGGATGCGCACGAACTCGTCCGTGCCCAGTGCCTCCAGCTCGACCCGAATCGGAAACCGCCCCTGCAGCTCGGGAATCAGATCGGACGGCTTGGCCATGTGAAACGCGCCGGCCGCAATGAACAGGATGTGGTCCGTCCGCACGATGCCGTGCTTCGTGCTGACCGTGGTGCCCTCGACGATCGGCAGGATGTCGCGCTGCACGCCCTCGCGGCTGACATCCGGTCCCTGCACTCCCTCCCGCCGCCCGGCGATCTTGTCGATCTCGTCGACGAATATGATGCCGGCCTGCTCGACCCGCTCCACCGCCGACCGGCTCACGCTGTCCATGTCGACGAGCTTCTGCTCCTCTTCCTGGCTCAGATGCTGCAGCGCCTCCGGCACCTTCAGGCGCCGCTTGCGCGGCCGGCCCTGGAACAGACCGGGCAGCATGTCCTTCACGTTGATGTCGATCTCCTCGATCGAGGAGCCCGTGATGACCTCGAACGACGGCAACGACCGCTCCCGGACCTCTATCTCGACCGCCCGCGCATCGAGCCGGCCGGCGTGCAGCTGGTCGCGAAACTTCTCCCGTGTGCGCTGCGCGTGCTCGTCGGCGGCGGCGGCATCGGGCGCCTCGGCCACCGGCCGCACCGGCGGCAGGAGCAGGTCCAGCAGACGCTCCTCCGCCATCTCGCGCGCTTTCCCGCGCACCTCGACCAACCGTTGCTCACGGACCATGTCGACCG
Organism: Vicinamibacterales bacterium; assembly: GCA_965217045.1. Lineage (GTDB taxonomy): Bacteria > Acidobacteriota > Vicinamibacteria > Vicinamibacterales > UBA8438 > JAAXGX01. Next base: position 1,663,311 of record OZ244229.1, read on the forward strand.
CCAGCTCGACCAGATCGCGGACCATCGACTCGACATCGCGCCCGACGTATCCGACCTCGGTGAACTTCGACGCCTCGACCTTGATGAACGGCGACTGGGCCAGCCGGGCGAGTCGGCGGGCGATCTCGGTCTTGCCCACGCCGGTCGGGCCGATCATCAGGATGTTCTTGGGCGCCACCTCCTCGGCCAGCTCGGGCGGCAGCTTCTGGCGCCGCATCCGATTCCGAAGCGCGACGGCGACCGCCCGCTTGGCGCTCGTCTGTCCGACGACGTACTTGTCGAGCTCGGCCACGATCTGGCGCGGCGTCAACGTGTCGGCGCTCGTCACCGTCGATTCGGGAAGATAGATGGGCATGACTGGCGGGACCGGCGGAGCCTTACAACTCCTCGATCGTGACACTGGCATTCGTGTAAATGCAAATGCCGGCCGCTACCGTCAGCGCTTCCTCGGCGATGGTGCGCGCATCGAGCTCGGTATGCCGCGCGAGCGCCTTGGCCGCCGCCATGGCGTACGGCCCGCCGGACCCGATCGCAACGATCCCGTCGTCGGGCTCGATCAGATCGCCGGTGCCCGACAGCAGAAAGGTTGCCGAGGCGTCGGCGACCACCAGCATCGCCTCAAGGCGGCGCAGCATGCGGTCGGTGCGCCAGTCCTTCGCGAGCTCGACGACCGAGCGTTCGAGATTCCCGCGGTACTGCTCGAGCTTCGACTCGAAGCGCGCGAACAGGGCAAACGAGTCGGCCGATGAACCGGCGAACCCGGCCAGGATCCGGCCGTTGTAGAGCCGCCGGATCTTGCGCGCGTTCTGCTTGACGACGGTGTCGCCGAGCGTGACCTGCCCGTCGCCGGCCAGCACCACCTGCTCCCCGCGGCGCACCGCAAGCACCGTCGTACTGTGGAAGTCGGACACCGAATCACCCTGCCTGCCGCTGCGCCTCCCGGCGCGAGCGGCGAAAGAGGAAGAAGGCCGGGATGCCGGCCGCGATGATGAGCAGCCCCGCGGCGGAGGTGCCGGGGCTGCGCCAGATGGCGTTGCCGACCATGAACAGGCTGGCCGCGGCGAAGACGAGCGGCGCCAGCGGGTAGCCCCAGGCGCGGAAGGGGCGCGGCGCCAGCGGCTCGCGGCGGCGGAGCACGAACAGCGCGGTGACCGCCACGCCCGCGAACAGCACGACGGCAAACCCCGTGTACTCCACAAGCTGCTGGAACGTCCCGGTCAGCACGAGCAGCCCCGCCCACGCGCTCTGGGCGATGATGGCGGCCGTCGGGGTCCGGAACGTCGGGTGCACCTCGGCGAGTCGGGCGAAGAACTGGCCGTTCTTCGCCATCGCGTAGTACACGCGCGGCCCCGCCAGTATCATCGCGCTGATGCTCGCCGCGATCATCACGACCGACGCCGCGGCGAGAGGCGCCGCGCCGGCAGGACCGAACAGCCGCTCGGCCGCCGCGTCCACCACCCGCACGTCGACGGCCGCGAGCTCGGCCACCGGCAGTGCGTAGATATACAGCGCGTTCAGCAGCAGATAGATCACGATGACGACCACGGTGCCGATGCCGAGGGCCAGCGGCACGTTCCGCCCCGGGTCGCGCATCTCCTCGGCCACGTAGGCGGCCGCGTTCCAGCCCGAGTAGCTGAACATCACCGGAATCAGCGCCAGCGCCCAGCCGGCCGGCGCGAGCGTCCCGCCGGCGGCGGCGAAGTTCGTGCTCGTTCCCAGGCCGATCGTGAAGCCGAGGGCGACGAACGCCATCAGCACGAGCACCTTGAGGGCGGCGAGCACGTTCTGCACGATCCGTCCGGGACCGAGGCCGACGATGTGCACGACCGAGAGTCCCGCGATAGCCGTCAGCGCCACGACGGACTGCGGCGACAGCGTGAGCGTCGCGACGCCCAGCGGCAGCTGCAGGAGCGGGGTCGTGTCACCGGCCGCCGGCACGAAGCGCCCCAGGTAGCTGGCCAGGCCGACGGCGCTGGCGGCGATGGCTCCCGAGAAGCCGGCGACGAACGATGTCCAGCCGGTGAGGAAGCCGGCCATCGGACCGAACGCCTCGTGCAGGTACACGTATTCTCCGCCGGCCCGCGGCCGCAGCGCCGCAAGCTCCGCGTAGGCCATGGCGCCGGCGAATGCCAGCACGCCGCCCGCCAGCCAGACGCTGAGCATGGCCCAGGCGTTGGGCACTTCCTGGGCGACGAACGCGGGCACGATGAAGATGCCGCTGCCGATGACGTTCGAGACGACGATAGCCGCGCCGTCAAACGGACCGAGGTCCCGGCGCAGCGCGGCCGGACCGGTGGAGGCGGGGGAAGACGGGCGAGGCCGGTGCGACACAGGGGGCACCCACTACTGAGTGAGGAGTTGCCGAGCGATTGGATACTCGCTCAGTCTCACCCACGGGTCCGCCCGGTACTTGATGAAGAGCTCGACCTTGACGTCGACGAAATCCCGGTGCTGCAGCATCTCGACGCGAGCCTGCTCACCCGTGTACCCGAGTCCGGACTCCAGCGTGAAGGGCCCGGCAAGGGCACCCGGGTCGAGTCCGTCGCGGCCGACCGCGCGCACGAACGCGTTGCCCCACTCCTGGATCTCGCCGGCGCAGATCCCCGCCTCGGGGTCGGCCCGGGAAACCTCCGACGCGGGCAGCTGGCCGACCTGGGCCACCTGGCAGCGGCGAAAGACGCCGTTCAACTGCAGCGTGCGTACGTGGGTATCCGAGATGTTCCTGAGGTGGAACGAGATGGTGGGCACGAGCTTGCTGCGGCCGAGATCGTCCAGACCGACGTCCAGCCAGCCCGTCGTCACCTCGGTCACGGCCAGGGTGGCGGACATGTCCAGTGCCGAGTCGCCGCACCCGGCGGCGAGCACGAGGGCCAGAACACCCAGGATGCCACGCCGCGCCCCGCCGCCGACCGCAGTTCCGCCGCGCCCCTCACCCATGCAGCGATTGTAGATCAGAAGCCGGGCGCCCCCCCAGGCGTCGGCGCGGCACAACGGCGCGGACTCCTCCGACCGCGTCTCGACGCGGCCGCGAGCCTCCTCCAGGGACAGCCAGCCATCGCGCAGCGCCGCCAGATCGCCGCCCCGCACCCGGATCTGCAGGGTCTCGTGCTCGCCGGAACGGACCCGCAGACCGCGCGCGTCGCGCGCGGCGACGGTCAGCCACTCGAAGTCCCCGAGTGCGCCGGGCAGGGCGTCGCCATGCGTCACCAGCGCGTCCGTGAGCGCGTCCGTGAGCGCTTCCCTGAGTGCTGTGCGGTAGAGCTCCTCCGGATCCACGGCGAGCGGCGCCGGCGCGGCGTCGACGCGCGCAGCGGGCGCCGGCGCGGGCGCTCCGACCGCGACGGGAGCGGCGGGCGTCGAGCGCGCCTGCTCCTCCACTTCGCCCAGCGCCCTACCCAGGGCGGCCCGGCCGGGCCCTTGCTGCATGGCCAGCATGCGGCGTCGCAGGCTTGCCAGCGCGGGACCCATTCCGGCGTCGAACGGATCCAGCACGCCCAGCGACCAGAGGAGGCTGCGCCGTACGACGGGGTACTCGACGTAGAAGAACACCCCGTAGTCGCCCAGGACGAAGCCGCGCGCCTGAATCGAGCCGGCAAAGAAGAGCAAACCGGGAACCAGCGTCGGCAGTTGCCGCTCCACCGCGCTCACGCCGCGGCTCACCGCCCGCTCCAGCTCCTGCTCCAGGCGGCGGACCTGCTGCGCGACGGTCTCGTCGCGCTTCCCGCCGGGCCTCCGGCGCTTGAGCACGCACCGCTGCGGCCAGAACCCCGGCCAGCGCGAGGAGCGCGATGCAGGCCTGCAGGCCGCCCACCCGCCAATCGTCGCCTCGCGGCTCCGCCTGGCGCCCAACGAACCCTGCAGGCGTCCGCGCCGTTCGACGGCGCCGACTCCTACCGCTGGGAGACCCGCACGAGATAGTCGGTGACGCCCTCGAGCGCGCCCAACTCCTGGCGTAACTGCTGCTGGTCGGCGCGCCGCTGCACGTCGAGCTCCTGGGCGAACTCCGTCAGCCACAGCGCCCGCTCCTGCTGTTGCCGGCGCTCGCTCTGCGCAATCAGGCCCTGCAACTGCTGCAGCAGCGCATCTTGATCGACGGCGCGGGTCTCGGGCACCGGCCGGGGCGCACCCGCGGCCGGTGCCCGCTCCCGCCGCAACTGCCGCTCCAGCGCAACCAGATCGGCGCGCCACGGCGCGGCAGCCTGCGCCGGCTCGACCGCCGCCGACGCATCCGCCGCGGCAGCCCTTCCGGCTACCGAGCGAACATAGTCGACCAGCCCGGCGCGGAGCACGAGCGCACCGTCGCCGTACAGCAGCTCCACGCCGCCCAGGACGAGCCCCGCCGCGAACACCACAACAGCCGCGGCCGCCAGCCCCCAGCCCGGACGCCAGGCGAACGCCCACCACGGCGTGCTCCGTGTCTCCCGGTCCGATACCACCCGCAGGCCGAGCGACGGTTCAGGCAACGTCCAGGCGTCCAGCGCACCGCGGACGGACCGGAACGCCGCCACCTCGTCCGCGCACCGGGCGCACACGCCCAGGTGCGCTTCGACGCGCTCGCGCTCAGCCGGCTCGCACTCGTCGTAGAGATAGGCGGTGAGCGCCTCCCGGTCCCGGACGCCGCACGGAGGAACTCGATCCATGTCAGGACTCCTGCGCCGCGCGCCTGTGCGACAAGCCCGAGCGAACCGCGGTGGACGTGCTCAGCCCGTGGCGCTCCAGATGCTTCCGCAACACGCTCAGGCCCTGATACAACCGCGTCTTCACCGTGCTGAGCGGACACTCCGAGAGTTCGGCGATCTCTCGGAAGGTTAAGCCGTGGTACTCCTTGAGGACGATAGCCGTTCGCTGCTCGGGCGGCAACAGGCCATGGCCTGAGCGACCGCGCGGCCGAGGTCGCGGCGGATGAGCAGATCCTCGACCGTCTCGTTAATCGGGTTCACGACCCCCAGCTCGCCCGGCTCGGCGTCCTCGGGCGGCTGCACGAACCCGACCCGGCGCTGGCGGCGGAGCCAGTCGTGGCACAGGTTGAGCGCGATCCTGTACAGCCACGACGAGAACTTGGCCTGCCCCTTGAAACGCTTGAGTCCGCGAAACGCACGCAGGAACGCTTCCTGGCAGATCTCGCAGGCGTCCTCGTCGCGACCCACCACGCGATAGGCGAGCGCGTGGATGGGCCGCTCCCAGCGCACCACGAGCTCGTTGAACGCGTCCGTGCCGCCGCGGGCGGCGATCGCGACCAGCTCCTCGTCGGTCCTGTGCATGCGTGTACGCGCTGTCGATTGCTTCTCTAGCTTAGACGAACGAACGCCAACGAGAGTCGGTCGGCTCCTCCGTCGTGTCAGAATCACAAGCGGCCGACCGCCGTCACGATGATTCAACTATCTGCCATTCACAAGGCCTTCGGGGCCCGTGTGCTCTTCGACGATGTCACCTGGCAGGTGCAGCCGGGTGAGCGGGTCGGGCTGTGCGGCCCGAACGGGGCGGGCAAGACGACGCTGCTCCGGATCATGGCCGGGCTGGAGGAGACCGACGCCGGCACGCTGGCCCGTCCAGCCGATCTCACCGTCGGGTTCCTGCCGCAGGACGGCATCGCTCACACCGGGCGGACACTGCTCGACGAGGCGCGCGCTGCGTTCGGCGAACTGCTGGCGCTCCAGACCGAGATGTGGGAGATCGAGATCCGGATGGCTGCCGCCGACGACCACGGGACACTGCTCGCCCGCTACAGCGAGCTCCAGGAGGCGTTTCAGCACCAGGGCGGCTACGACCTCGACGCACGCGTGACCGCCGTGCTGCGGGGACTGGGATTCAACGAAGCGGATCTCTCGCGCTCCACCGAGGAGTTCTCCGGCGGCTGGCAGATGCGCATCGCCCTCGCGAAGCTCCTGCTGCGCCGGCCCCAGCTGCTGCTCATGGACGAGCCGACCAACCACCTCGACCTGGAGGCCCGCAACTGGCTCGAGGACTTCCTGGTGGGCTACCCGCACGCCGTCGTGCTCGTCTCGCACGACCGCTTCTTCCTCGACCGGGTCGTGACCTCGATTGCAGAGCTCAGCCTGCGGACTCTCGTGAAGTATCCCGGCAGCTACAGCGCCTATCTCGTCGAGCGGGACGCGCGCCTGGCGCGTCTCCGGCAGCGCAAGCAGCAGCAGGACGACGAGGTGGCACGCCTGCGGGCGTTCATCGACCGCTTCCGGTACCAGGCGACGAAGGCGGCCCAGGTACAGAGCCGGATCAAGATGCTCGAGAAGGTCACGCCGATCGAGGTGCCGCCCGAGCGCAAGCGCGTCCACTTCAACTTCCCGACCGGCGCCAAGAGCGGCCGGACCGTGCTGGAGCTGCGGAACGTCTGCAAGGCGTACGGCGCGTTGCGCGTGTTCGACGGCGTGAACGCGCACATCGAGCGGGGCGAGCGGATCGCGCTCGTGGGTCCCAACGGCGCCGGCAAGTCCACGCTGATGCGGATGCTGGCCGGCGCCGAGGCACCGGACAGCGGCGCGCGCGTGGAGGGGCCGCAAGTGGTGGCGCAATACTTCGCCCAGGACGAGGCCAACCGGCTCGATCCCGCCCTGACCGTCCACGAGACGCTGTCCTCCGGCTCGCCAATCCATATGGCTCCGGCCATCCGGAACATCCTGGGCGGCTTCCTCTTCGAGGGCGACGACGTGTACAAGCGCGTCGAGGTGCTCTCGGGCGGCGAGCGCACCCGGCTCGCGGTGGCCCGCATGCTGCTGCACCCCTCGAACACGCTCCTGCTCGACGAGCCGACGAACCACCTCGACATCGACTCGACCGACGTTCTGCTGGATGCACTCGCGGACTACGGGGGTACGCTGATCTTCGTTTCCCACGACCGGTACTTCGTCGACCGGCTCGCGACCAAGGTGCTGGAGATCGGCAACGGGACCGCGGTGCTCTATCCGGGAACCTACGAGGAGTTCCGCTGGAGCATCGCGCAGCGGCCACACCCGGGCACGGCCGACGAGCAACGCCCACAGCGGACACCGGCGCCCGCCCGCCGCGGCCGCGGCGCGCAGGAGCGTCGGCTGCAGGCCGAGACCCGCCGCCTCGAGCGGCGTCTCGGCGCCCTGCAGAATCGAATCGCGAAGCTCGAGCAGCGCATCGGCGAGCGGGAGCAGGCGGTGCGGACCCTGGAGACCGACATGTCGGATCCCGGCTTCTACAGCGACGAAGCGAACGCGAAGGCGGGCATCGACAGGCATCAGGCACTCATGTGGGAGGTCGGGAATCTGATGAACCAGTGGGAAGCCATGCAGCACGAAGCCGAGGACCTGGCCCGCCTGGTCGGCAAGAACGGCGCCTGATCACACGTCCGCCGGCGTCAGGGCGATCGCGACAACCACGAGATCGGTGAAGGCGGGAGGGCGATCCGCGTGCGGCCGCGAGCGACGTAGCGGAGAGCGGAACGACGAGCAGCGTCTCGTCGCGAGCAGCGCCGGCGTCGGAGGCCACGATGCCAATCGTGGCTCAGGGTCCGGGCCCCACGATATCAGCAGGCCCGATCTGCACGCGCGGAGGGTGAACTCGGGACGAGGCCGGCCGCGGCCGGCTACGACGCGCGCGGATGCGTCCGGCGATAGACCTTGGTCAGCTGCGCGGCGTTCACGTGGGTGTAGCGCTGCGTCGTGCTCACGCGAGAGTGCCCGAGCAGCTCCTGGATCGCTCGCAGGTCGGCGCCCCGCTCCAGCAGATGGGTGGCAAACGAGTGCCGCAGCGCGTGCGGGCTGATGCCCATCTTGGCGCTCGTCTGCAGAACATAGCGCCGCACGAGCCGGTCCACGCTCCGCGCGGACAACCGGCCGCCGCGATAGTTGAGAAAGAGGGCATCGCCGGCGGCCCGCTTGCCCCAGGACCTGCTCCCGTCGGGCGAGGCCGCCAGCAGTGTGCGCCGATCCTGCAGATACCGGCGAATGGCGGCCGCCGCCGTCCGGTTGAACGGCAGCATGCGCTGCTTGCCCCCCTTGCCGTTCACGCGCAGCATCCGACTGCTCAGGTTGAGGTCTTCGAGATTCAAGCCGACCAGCTCGCTCAAGCGCAGGCCGGACGCGTAGAACAGCTCCAGCATCGCGCGGTCGCGCCGGCCGAGCGGCGTCCCGGCGTCCGGCACCGCGAGCAGCTCCTCCATCTCGACCGTGTCGAGATGCGCCGGCATCTTGCGGTGGACGCGCGGCGCGGCGACGAGCGCACCGGGGTCCTGCTGCAGGTATCCGGCCCGGCACAGATAGCGGCCGAAGGAGCGGATGGCGGCCAGCCGTCGGGCGGACGACGTGCTCGAGTCGCCGCGGCGGTGCAGCTCGCCCAGGAACGCGCGGATGCCGCGGTGGTCGAAGTCCGAGGGGCCCAGCCCGCGCGCCCCCGCGCGTCCCTCCAGAAACGCCAGGAACTGGTGGAGATCGCTGCGGTACGCCGCCACCGTGTGGCTCGAGGCGTTGCGGTTGTAGCGCAGATAGTCGAGGAACGAGTCCAGGTGGTCCTTCATGATGGCAGTGCGGCGACAGGGCGGGCTGCCAGAGCAGCGGCGGCCCACGCGGCCAGGTCGTTCAGCGCCCGCTCGGCCAGCGCCTGCCGCCGCGCGCGCCGGTTGCGCGGCGACCGCTCCTCCGACGGGATCAAGCCGAACGCGATGTTCGTCGGCTGGTAGTCGGCAGCATCCGCATGCGAGACGTAGTATGCCAGCGCGCCCATCGCCGTGGTGCGCGGCGGGGGGACAACCGGACGGCCCTGCGCCAGGGCCGCCGCGTTGAGGCCGGCCATGAGCCCCGACGCCGCCGATTCCACGTACCCTTCGACACCCGATATCTGGCCCGCGAAGAACAGGTCCGGGCGCGCCCGCGTCTGCCAGGTGTCAAGGAGCACGATCGGGGCGTTGATGTAGGTATTGCGATGAATCATGCCGTAGCGTACGAACTCGCCCTGCTCCAGGCCCGGGATCAACTGCAGGACACGACGCTGCTCGCCCCACTTGAGCTGCGTCTGGAACCCCACCAGGCTGTAGTGGTCCGCGGCGAGGTTGTCCTGCCTGAGCTGCACCACGGCGTGGGGCCGGCGGCCGGTCGCGGGGTCGGTCAGCCCGACCGGCTTCAACGGTCCGAAGCGCAGGGTGTCGCGCCCGCGCCGCGCCATCACCTCGATCGGCAGGCAGCCTTCGAAGAACCGCGCGCTGTCGATGTCGTGCACCTCCGCCGGCTCGGCGGTCACCAGCGCCTCGTGCAGCATCTGATACTCGTGCTCGTCCAGAGGGCAGTTGAGATAGTCCCCCGCGGCCGACGCGTCCCAGCGCGAAGCGCGGAACACCTTCGACCGATCGATCGTATCGGCCGCAACGACCGGACTGATTGCATCGTAGAAGTACAATTGGTCCTGGCCCACCAGCGCCGCGATCTCCGCGGACAGCGGGTCGGACGTCAGCGGACCGGTCGCGATGATGACCGGCGTCGCGGCGGCCTCGGGAATGTGCGCCACCTCCTGGCGGGCGACGGTGATGAGCGGGTGGCCCTCGATCGCGCCGGTGACGCCGGCTGCAAAGCGCTCGCGGTCCACCGCGAGCGCGCTGCCGGCCGGCACGCTCGTCTCGCCCGCCACGCGCATGATCAACGAACCCAGCCGCCGCATCTCCTCCTTCAGCAGCCCGACGGCGTTCTCGAGCTTGGCGCCGCGAAAGGAATTACTGCAGACGAGCTCGGCCAGGCGGTCGGTCCGGTGGACCCGCGTGCCCCGCACCGGCCGCATCTCGTAGAGCGTTACCGGCAACCCGTGCGCGGCAATCTGCCAGGCCGCCTCGCAGCCGGCCAGACCGCCCCCGACAATCTGAATCATCGTTGCAGGACGCCGGCTAGACCGCCGCCAGCTCCTCGCTGCGGACGTAGTCGCAGGCGTCGTTGTGGCACAGCACCTGACGCCCGTGGCGCTTGGTCACCTTCTCGAGCAGAAACGGCGCTCCGCAGGCCGGGCACGCTTCCTGCAGCGGTTTGTTCCAGACGGTGAAATCGCAAGCGGGATAATTGGCGCAGCCGTAGAAGACCCGGCCGCGCCGCGACTTCCGCACCACGATGTCGCCGCCGTCGCGCGGACAGGCCACGCCGGTGCTCTCGAGCTTGAGGTAGCGGCACGCCGGATAGCTGGAGCAGGCCGTGAACTCGCCGAACCGCCCCTGCTTGACGACCAGTTGCTTGCCGCACTGCGGACAGGACTCGTCGAGTGGCCGGTCCGGCTTGGCCTTGGCCAACCCCTGCGACGTCGAGATCAGTTTGCGCGTCGTCTTGCACTCCGGATATCCCGAGCAGGCCAGGAACTGGCCGAACCGGCCGCGCTTGACCACCATCGGACGCCCGCAGTTCTCGCACGCCTCCTGCGCTTCGTCGATCGACTCGTCCGCCTTCTCGAGCTCGCGGGTGTTGCGGCAGTCGGGATAGCCGGAGCAGGCCAGGAACATGCCGAACTTGCCGATCTTGACGACCATCGGTTTCCCGCACTTGTCGCACGTCTCGTCGCTCGGCAGCCCGTTCGCCTTGACGTCGGGCATCGACTCGGCCGCCTTCTCGAGATCGGTGCTGAACGTCTTGTAGAACCCGTCTATCGTGCCCTGGTACTCGGCGGCTCCCTCCTCGATGCGATCGAGGCGCTCTTCCATCGCCCGCGTGTAGTCGACCTGGATGATCGCATCGAAGCTGTCGGACAGCAGATCGGTGACCAGCCGGCCGAGCCGGGTCGGCATGAACCGGCCCTCCGTCTTCGTGGCGTACTCGCGTTGCTGGAGCACCCCGATAATCGAGGCGTAGGTGCTGGGGCGGCCGATGCCGTTCTCCTCGAGCTCCTTGACCAGGGACGCCTCGCTGAATCGAGGCGGAGGCTGCGTGAACTTCTGCTCCGGGGTAAGCGCCTGCAGCGCCAGCCGCGCACCCTCGACCAGCGGCGGCAGCAGCCCCGACGTCGGCTCGTCCTCCGTCCCGGCGGCGGCGGCAGGGGCTGTCGCGGCCTCGAGGTCGGTGCCGCTGTAGACAGCCATCCAGCCGTTGAACTTCGGCACCGACCCTTTCATTCGAAACTGATAGCCGGCGGCGCCGATCTCGACCGACGTGTCGTCGAACGTGGCCGGCGGCATCTGCGAAGCGACGAAGCGGCTCCAGATGAGGCGGTACAGGTAGTGCTGCTCCCGGCTCAGGTGCGGCCGCACCTGCTCGGGCGTTCGGCTGATGAATGTCGGTCGGATCGCCTCGTGCGCATCCTGCGCGCCCTTCCCGGTGCGATACCGGTTCGGCTTGGCCGGCAGGTACTCGGAGCCGAACGCCTCCGTGATATGCGCCCGCACCTCACCCAGCGCCTGCTCCGCCACCCGGGTGGAATCGGTTCGCATGTAGGTGATCAGGCCGACGGAGCCCTCGCCCGGTAATTCGACACCCTCGTACAGCTGCTGGGCAATCTGCATCGTCCGCTTGACTGGAAACCGCGAGGCCTGTTGCAGCTTGCTGGTGATGAACGGAGGCGCGGCGTTCCGCCTGCGTTCCTTCGTGACCACCGACTCGACCACGTAGGCCGCCCCGTCCAGCTCGGCGAGCACCGCCTGCGACTCGGACTCGCTGCCAATCTTGACCGCGCTGTTGCCCTTCTTGACGAGCCGCGCGCTGAACTCCGGCGGCGCATCCGCCGCCAGCCGGGCCTTGATGTGCCAGTACTCTTCGGAGACGAACCGCTCGATCTCGCGCTCGCGGTCGCAAACCAGCTTCAGCGCCACGGACTGGACGCGGCCCGCAGACAGCCCGCGCCGCACCTTCTCCCACAGCAGCGGGCTCAGCTTGTACCCGACCAGCCGATCCAGCACCCGGCGCGCCTGCTGCGCATCGACCATGCGCTGGTTGATCTCCACTGGGTGCGCGAGTGCCGCGCGCACCGCGTCCTGCGTAATCTCGTTGAACATCAGGCGGCTGACGCGCCGCTTGCCGGCGCCGAGCTCCCGGGCCAGATGCCAGCCGATCGCCTCGCCCTCCCGGTCGGGGTCGGTCGCCACGTAGACGTCGCTGACGCCGCGCGCGGCGTCGCGGAGCTCCTTGATCACTTTCTTCCGGGCCGGGATCGCCACGTACTCCGGGGCAAACCCCGCCTCGATATCGACGCCGAGCTTGTTCTTGGGAAGGTCGCAGATATGCCCCATCGAGGCCACGACCGTGAAGTCCGAGCCCAGGTACTTGTTGATTGTCCGGGCCTTGGCCGGCGATTCGACGATGACCAACGATTTCGCCATACTCCCTCTCGACTCTCTCCCCTACCCTACCACCATCCTCAACAGCCCGTGGCAAAAGGCCCCGCCGCATCCGAGCGGCGATGCATCCCGTCCGACGGCGTTGCTCCCCGGTCGAATACGCCCAGCATGCTTCCTCGTCGCGCCTCGTTCTGGCCGTGCGCGCCATCGTCACGACCGCGTCCCGGTGCAACCCGGGGCTTCACGACGGGCTGTCAGGACCGGCTGAAGCGCCCTCCGTCGAGGCGGGTGATGCGGCCGTCGAGCTCCAGTTCCAGCACGCGCGTCGAGAGCGCCGAGGGGCTCAGCCCCGACGCGCCCGCCAGCTCGTCGAGGTCGTAGGTCTCACCCGGGTCCATCCGCCCCAGCAGGCAACTCCCCTCGTCCGGTTCCTCCGGCCGGCGGCCGCCCTCGTCGCGCATCCGGACCTGGGGGCGGATTTCCTCCAGAATATCGTCCGCGGTCTCGACCACCTTCGCGCCGTCCTTGATCAGGGCGTGGCCGCCGCGGGAGCGGCCGCTCAGCACGTTGCCCGGGACCGCCATGACCTCCCTGCCCTGCTCGGCCGCACAGCGGGCCGTAATGAGCGAGCCGCTGCGCTCGGACGCTTCGACGACCACCACGGCCAGCGACAGGCCGCTGATGATCCGGTTGCGCCGCGGGAAGTGGAACGGCCGCGGCGGTGCGCCGGGGGCGAGCTCGCTGACGGCGGCCCCTTGCTGCGCAAGCTGCGCGAGTAGCGCACCGTGCTCACGTGGATAGACGACGTCGGCCCCGCAGCCCAGCACCGCCATCGTGACCCCTTCCCGGCGAGGGCGCCGCGGTGGGCCGCCGCGTCGACACCGCGCGCCAGGCCGCTCACCACCGCGACGCCGCGCGCGGCCAGGTCGGCTCCCAGACGTGCCGCGACCTCCCGCGCATAGGGCGAGGCGGTTCGGGAGCCGACGATCGCGACCGCCGGCGCCTCGATCGCCGCCGGCCGGCCGCGGCACCACAGCAGCGGAGGCGGATCCGGAATCGCCGCCAGCAGCGGCGGATAGCCCGGCGAGCCGAAAACCAGCGGCACGATCCCGTGCTGTCCGGCCCGCCGCAGCAGCCGCACGGCCTGCCGCGCCGCCTGTCCAAGCTCGTCCTGCAACACCGCTCCCGCCGCGTCCACCCGCGCAAGCAGCTCGTCGGGGCCCGGCAGCACCCGCTGGTCGCCCTCCCCCCGGCTTGCGCTGCGAGGCTGCAGAACACGCCGGCCGCGCGGCATGCCGAGGAGCTCCGCCAGAATGACGGCGTCGAGAAGATCCACGTTCCGGTCGTCGGGAAGGCGGGACGGGACGGCCGGCGGGGACAGCACGGAGATCGAGTTTGGCGACCCCCTTGTCCTCGGCGGCCGGCCCGACCCCGCGCCTGTTGGCCATTGTCGCACAGAGCGTCCAGTGCTTGCGTGCGCGGGGTGTGCTGGCTATAGTGAGAATCAGCCATATGTTCAGCCGGATGCTGGTCGTCGCGTGCGCGCTTGCGGCAGCCGGGGGGACTGTCGCAGCCGCGGATACACGCTCGGATGCCAGAGCGCAGGTGGAGTTCGGCATCGAGGTCGTGCACAAGGGGCTGTGGCAGGAAGCCATCTACCGCTGGGAGCGGGCCGTGGAAATCGACCCCGCCTACGCGGCAGCCTGGAACAACCTCGGCATCGCCTACGAGCATGAAGGCCTGTTCGACAAGGCCCGCGACGCCTACGAGCGGGCGCTGGATCTTGAGCCGGGCAACATGCTGATCCAGCAGAACTACGATCTCTTCAGGGAAATCAATGACCGTATCAATGAGAACGGTCGGTAGCGTCGCGGCGCTGGCCGTTCTGGCCACCGCCTGCATGAACTACTACGAGGTCCCGGTCGAGACGCCGCTCCGGCCGAAGCTCGACGTGTCCGGGTTCCAGCGCGTGCTGGTGGCCGGCTTCGTGACGGGCGGCAGCGGCGATGTGGACACGAACCTCGAGACGGCGCGGCTGCTGAAGAGCCAACTGCGGAGCAACTCGGAGTTCCAGGTGATCGATGCCGATGTGCTCGAGTTGACCGCGGTCGCGGAGGAGCAGGGCGGCACGTCGAGCTTCGACGACGGGGGAAACGGCGGCGCGGCCGGCAACGGCAACGGGGACGAGGAAGACAGGGAGCGGCACTCGGAAGAGGACCTCGAGCTCCTCGAGCATATCTTCGCCAATACCAGCTACTGGCAGCAGCTGGGCGAGGAGTACCAGAGCCCGCTGATCGTAACGGGGACGGTCTACTTCACCCCGCACCAGCGCTCCGGCATGGTCACGCGGCAACGGGAGATCTACGATGAGTTCGGCCGGCGGCAGGTGGCTCCCGTTCGCGCGTATCGCGACCGCCGCGGCTACGTGCTGAGCCCGAAGTTCATCTTCATCGACGGCCGCACGGGCGCTACGCTGTACACCGAGCGCCACCGGGAAGAGATCCTGTACGACGCGGCGCGGAACACACCGGCGCTGTCGTCGTACTTCGAGCTGATGGACCGCCTGATCCCCTCGTTTCTGGGCACGCTGAGCGCGGAGAGCATCAAGGGCACCCGCATCCTCCTCAAGTAGGGAAGGCGGTCCGGGGAGCTTTACAGCCGGCCTCCCGCGGTAGTAGGCTGTGCGGTTGGAAGAGGGTTGAAAGAGGACGCAAGCGTGTACGCAGTCATCATGAGCGGAGGGCGGCAGGTCCGGGTCGAGCCCGGAGCCGTCGTCACGGTCGATCACATTGGGCTGCCGGCCGGTGAGCAGATCACCTCCAGACAGGTGCTGTTCGTGGCCGGCGACGACGGCAGCTTCATCGCCGGCGCACCGTTCGTTGCCGGTGCACGCGTGACGGGCATCGTCGACGGCTCCGAGCGCGGGCCGAAGATCCGCGTGTTCCGCAAGAAGCGCCGCGGGGGAAGGCGCCGCACGCTAGGCCACCGGGCGGCCCTGACACGCGTGCGCATCACCCGCATCGAAACGGACGCGTCGCATGGCACATAAGAAGGGACAGGGCAGCTCACGGAACGGGCGCGACAGCCAGGCCCAAAGGCTCGGCGTGAAGCGCTTCGACGGGAACATCGTCAAAGGGGGCGCCATTCTCGTTCGCCAGCGAGGCCGGCGGTTCCGTCCCGGTCTGAACGTGGGCCTGGGCAAGGACGACACCCTGTTCGCCACGAGCGCCGGACGGGTCGCCTTCGAGGACCACGGCACGCGCGGAAGGGTCATCAGCGTCCATCCGCTCGCCGGCGCGCCGGACGGCTCCGCCTGACGGGCAGTCCAACTCCACTAGCGCGCGTGTGCGTCAGCGCAGCGTATGTTCGTCGACCAGGTCGACATCCAGGTGCAGGCGGGTGACGGCGGCAAGGGCTGCGTGAGTTTTCGCCGGGAGAAGTTCGTGCCTCGGGGAGGCCCGAACGGCGGCGACGGCGGGCACGGCGGCTCCGTCTACCTGCGCGCCAGCGCTCATCACAACACCCTGGTCGACTACCGCTTCCACCGCCAGTTCCAGGCCTCCCGCGGTGCGCACGGCGAAGGGTCGAGCCGCACCGGGCGGGCAGGCCCCGACCTGTCGCTCGACGTGCCGATCGGGACGCTCGTGTACGAGTGGAACGACGAGCGGCTCGCGCGGCTCGCGGACCTGAAGGCGGCGGGCCAGCACGTCCTCGTCGCCCGGGGGGGTCGCGGCGGCCACGGAAACGAGCGGTTCGCAACCTCGACGAACCGGGCGCCGCGGCGCGCCGAACCCGGCATCCCGGGCGAGATGCGGCGGCTCAGGCTCTCGCTCAGGCTGCTGGCCGACGTCGGGCTGGTGGGGTTCCCGAACGTCGGGAAATCCACGTTGATCGCCCGTCTCTCCGCCGCGCGCCCCAAGATTGCCGACTATCCGTTCACGACGTTGACGCCCCATCTCGGCGTCGTGCGACTCGACGAAGACCGCAGCTTCGTGCTGGCCGACGTGCCAGGGCTCATTGCCGGCGCGCACGAGGGGCACGGCGTCGGCCTGCGCTTCCTGAGCCACCTGGAGCGTACCCGGGTGCTCGTGCACGTCATCGATGTCTCGTCCGCGTCCGGCCGCGATCCGGTGGAGGACTTCGAGATCGTCTGCCGGGAGCTGGCATCCTACTCAAGTGTGCTGCCCGACCCCGGCGGGACCGGCGCGCAGGCGCTGGGAGCCCGGCCGCAGATCGTCGCGGCGAACAAGATCGACGCGCTCGACGACGCCACGCGGCTGGAGCGACTGCGGCGCTGGCTGGAGCCGCGCTCGATCGCGGTGCATCCGATCTCGGCCGTGACCGGCGCCGGCCTGGGCCAACTCCGCGAAGCGGTCTGGAGCGCGCTTGCGGCGGCAGACTCGTCCGTCTCCGAGGCGCCCGAGGTACCCCGCGCGTGAAGCTGCAGGGCAGAGTCGGCGTGCTTGGCGGCACCTTCGACCCCATCCACTACGGCCACCTGGACGCGGCCGACGCCGCGCGCCGCGCGTGCGACCTCGACACGGTGCTGCTCGTTCCGGCCCGCACTCCGCCGCACCGCGGCAGCGCGCCGTGGGCGTCGGCCTACCATCGCTTCGCGATGGCAGCGCTGGCGTCGGACGGTCGCGACGAGTTCGCGGCATCCGACATCGAGCTGGCGTTCGCCGGCCCCTCGTTCACCTCCATGACGCTGGCGCGCCTGGGACAGGAGGGCATCCGCCCCGGGCAGCTCTTCTTCATCATCGGTACCGATGCATTTGCAGATATCGCGTCCTGGTACGACTACCCCGCGGTGCTCGACCGCAGTCACTTCGTCGCGGTGTCCCGGCCGGGCTGTCCCGTTGCCGCCCTGCGCGAGCGGTTGACCGATCTCCGCGAACGGATGCGCGAGCCGGCGGGTCGAGCGGCGGCCGTCGAGCAGCGGCCTGCCATCTGGCTCGTCGAGGCGTCCACCCGCACGGTCTCGTCGTCGGTTCTGCGCCGCCGGCTGACAGGCGGCCAGTCGATCGACGGGCTGGTGCCGGACGCCGTGGCCCGCCATATCGCGAAGCACGCGCTGTATGCGCGCGTGTCGCCGGCAAGCAGCTTGCATGAGTGAACACAACGCGCGGCCCGCGCAGACGGTCGACACGCTGCCGGAGGGAGTGAAGAGCGCCGTCCGTTCGGCCCAGGCCAAGAAGGCCTTCGACGTCGTCGTCCTGTTTCTCGGCGGCTCGCACGCCTTCACGGACTACTTCGTCGTCTGCTCGGCCCGGAGCACGCGGCAGGTGCGCGCCGTCGCCGACGAGATCCGCCAACAGCTGCGCGCAGCGCAGGACGCACCCTCGCATGTCGAAGGCTATGAGCACGGCGAATGGGTCCTCATTGACTGCTTCGATTTCGTGGTCCATGTCTTCACGCCGGACACCCGCCGCTTCTACGACCTCGAGCGGCTGTGGGGCAACGCCACGCGAATCCCGATATCCGAAACCCCCTGAGCGTTGCGGGCTCGCGGCATGAGGACGGCTGCCGCGCTGCGTCACCTGGCGGACGGTTTACTCAGCGTCGCTTGGGCTCCCTGCTGCGCAGCCTGCGAGACGGTGCTGCCGCAGCCGACGGCCGGCGTCGTATGCGCCGACTGCTGGCGCCGCGGCGCGCGGATCACGCCGCCGCTGTGCGATGCCTGCGGCGCCCCGCTCGCGGTGGATCCGGGCGGCGGCGGTGCCGCCCCCTGCCGGCACTGCTTGACCGGACGCGCTCGGCCGCGCCCGGTGGTACGACGGCGCGCGGCCGGGTGGTACGACGGCGCGCTGCGCGCGATCATCCAGGCGTTCAAGTACCAGGGCCGCCAGTCGCTGGCGGCGCCGCTGGCCGCGCTGATGCGCGAGGCCGGCCGCGAGGTGCTCGACGCGGCCGACCTGGTCGTCCCGGTGCCGCTGCATCCGCGGCGCCGCTGGGAGCGGGGCTTCAACCAGTCGCGGGATCTGGCTGCGCAGCTGGGTCCGCCGCTCGCGGACATCCTGCTTCGAATCAGGCACACGCGCCCGCAAGCCACCCTGGCCGCCGGGCGGCGACAGGCGAACGTGCAGGGAGCGTTCGAGCTGACCGGGCGGGCCTGGCTCCGCGCTCGCGCGACGGTAGCCGGCAAGGCCATCGTCGTGGCCGACGACGTGATGACAACCGGGGCGACGCTGGCGGCCTGCGCGCGGCCGGGGCCCGCGAGGTATCCGGCCTCACGGCTGCTCGAGTCGCGGATCGACCGCCGCAGCAATGGCCGCGGCCACCTCGGGTACGGGACGCTCGCCGTCCACCCGCAGCCAGGCGGGCTGCTGCGCCTGGCGCAGGTAGCTGTCCCTGACCCGGGCCTGCAGGGCGAGATCGTCCTCGTAGCGGTCACGGCCGACCGCCTTGCGGTTCAACGCCGTCGCGGGCGCGATATCGAGGAGGATCGTCAGGTCGGGCTGCGGCAGAAAGCGTTGGAGATCCGCGAGCCAGCCCGGATCGAGCCCGTGCGCCTCGCCGTACGCGACGCTCGACGCGACGTACCGGTCGCAGAGCAGCGCGATCCCCGCCGCCTGCCAGCGATCGAGGTCCGGCCGCCGTTCGTAGCGGTTGGCGATGTAAAGCAGCTGCATCACCTCCGGCCCGTAGTCGCGCTCGCCCTGCAGCGCCCGCGCGATCTCCTCGCCGATGGGGGTCCCGTAGTCGGGAAACGATGCCACCCGGGCCTTGTAGCCGGCGGCCCGGATGCGGTCGCGCAGCAGGCGAGCCTGGGTCTCCTTGCCGCTCTGGTCGAGACCTTCGAGGGCAATCAGCATCGGCGGGAATCAGATCTCGAGGGCGACCATGTCGTCACTGGTCTGGCGGCGGCGGATGATGCGCCATTCGTCCCGCTCGTCGATCAGCACCTCGGCCGGGAGCGGATGACGGTTGTAGTTCGACGCCATCGCGGAGCCGTAGGCACCGGTGTCGAATATCACGACGAGATCGCCGACCGCGGGGCGCGGCATCGAGCGCGCAGCCCCGACGACATCGCCCGTCTCGCAGATCGGCCCGACGACATCGCAGATCACCGGCCGGCCGGGCCGCGGCTCCAGCGGCTCGATGCGATGGTACGCGCCGTAGAGGGCCGGACGCAACAGCTCGCTCATCCCGCTGTCGAGGACCACGAAGCAACGGTCGTCGTCCTGCGGCTTCACATCGACGACACTCGCCACGAGCACCCCGGCGGGACCGACGATCCACCGCCCCGGCTCGGCGATGATCGCGAGCCCGGTCGGTCTCACCGCGTCGATGACGGTGCTCGCGTACAGGCCGACGCCCAGGGTCTCGGAGCCGTCGTAGGAGATGCCGAGGCCGCCCCCCACGTCGATGTGCTCCAGCGGACACCCGCTGTCCATCAGGTCCGCCGCCAACAGGACGACGGCGGCCAGCGCGTCGCGAATCGGAGCCTGGGCGGCCACCTGCGATCCGATGTGCACGTGCAGGCCGACGAGCTGCAACCCGTCGCAAGCCAGCGCGCGGTCGCAGACCTCGCGCACCGCCGCGAGCGGCACGCCGAACTTGTGCGCCCGCCGACCCGTGGAGATGTGCGGGTGACCGCCTGCCGCGACATCCGGATTCACGCGCAACGCCACCCGCGTGCACACGCCGCGGGCACGCGCCAGGCGGTCGATGCGCTCGAGCTCTCCCGCGCTCTCCGCGTTGACGGCGTGGAGGTCGAGCGCAACCGCCTGCGCCAGCTCGGCTGCGGTCTTGCCGACACCGGTGAACACGATGTCGCGCGGTGTGAAACCGGCCCGCAGGGCCACGTCGATCTCGCCTCCGGAGTTGGCGTCCACACCCCCCCCCAGCGACTGCACGAGGCGGGCGACGGCGAGCGTCGAATTCGCCTTCAGGGCGTAGTGCACCCGGTGCGGATAGCCGCCGAAGGCCGCATCGAACGCCGCGTAGCGTCCCGCGATCTCCGCCCCCCGGTAGATGTACACGGGCGTGCCCACGCGCCGGGCGATCTCGGCGAGCGACACGGCCTGACGGGCCGTCGGCGACAGGGCGACCGGCGAATCAACCACGGAACCTCTCTGTCGTGGGTCTGGCGCGCAAACGCGGGCATTGTACGTGCAACGCGTGGACGCAATCCAGCACGTGGCGTACACTCGCCCGGCATGTCCAGCGACTCCCGGCCGCCGGCGCCGACGACGGATCAGCTGGTCGCAGCCTGTCTCGGCGGCGACCAAGGAGCGTGGGACCTGATCGTGCGAAGATACCGGCACAAGGTCTTCAACGTGGCGTACACGTTCGTGGGACGGCACGAGGAGGCGGAGGATCTGACGCAGGAGATCTTTCTGAAGGTGTTCAAGGCCTTGAGCACGTTCGACCGGCGGGCGAACTTCCAGACATGGCTCGTCAGCATCGCCCGCAACCTCTGCATCGACCACTATCGGCGCGTTCGCAAGGAGCGCGAGACCTTCGACCGAAGGGTCGACGTGGCCGACCTGTCGCCCGCCGCGACAGGTCCGGACCCGATTGCACGGCTCCAGCGCGTCGACCGTCGCGAGCTGCTGCGCCAGGCGCTGCGGGAAGTGCCGGCCGTGCTCCGCGAAGCAGTGGTGCTGCGGGACATGCAGGAGCTCGCGTACAACGAGATCGCCCGGCACTTGGCGCTGCCAGTCGGGACGGTGAAATCGCGGATCAGCCGCGGCCGGCGCGAGCTGGCCCGGCAGATCGTCAGGCTGAGGGAGCACCCCCCGGCCGGCGAGGCGCGAACCGTGCTGCTGAACACGTCCGCGAATGGAGCACGCGAATGAACGTTTCGACAGATCACGCCGAAGGCATCGACATAGTCCGCGTCGGTGAGACCCGTCTAATCTACCCGCTGCTGACGGCCTTCGCCGATACCGTCGCGACACTCCTCCGCGGCGACGCGCCGAAGGTGGTCATCGACATGTCGCGGGTCGTCTACATCGACAGCGCCTCGATCGGCTGTCTGATGGACCTGTACCGGCAGGCCTCGCAGGCTGGCGGCACGGTGAAGCTCGCGGGCGTCCAGAGGCGGGTCGAAACGATGCTGACGATGACGGGCGTCCCGAAGTTCATCGAGCTGCACGCCGACGATTCGAGCGCCGTCAAGAGCTTCGGGGAGTAATCATGCGCATCATTACAACCCACTCCGGCCTGGAGGTCCCCCTGGACGGCGACCTGCTGGCCGTCATCGAAGCGCTCGACAAGGAGCTAACCAGCCGGCACGGGCTCGACCGCACGTTCGAAGACATGATGCGCGAGATCCATCACCTCATCGACCAGATGACCGACGCCGATCGGCGCGCGTATCTGATCGAGAGCCTGTTCCTCAATACGGTGACCTACGAGAACGAGAAGGCCGGCGCCTACCTGCGCAAGTTGATGCGAGAGTAGCGGGCACGCGCCCGGGCGTCCATGGTGAAACCCCGCGTTGCACCGGGACGCGGTCGTGACAATGCGGAATGGTCCAGCGCGGTCCCTTGCGAGATGCAGCGCTCGTCGAACGCAGCCGGGCTCTTGCCACGGACTGCTAGCCCTGCCCGTGCCCCACAACTTTTCGCTGGACTTCATGAAGCCACTTCGCTACGGTGGCCGGCGTGGAGGTTCAGAATCAGGTTGGGCGCAGCCTGCGGGGTAACCTCGCCCGACTGCGCGACGTGCTGGACGGGGCGGTCTCACAGGGCATTGGCAGCCTCGGTCGGGTCGCCGATCGCGTTTGTGAAGCGTTCGATTTCCACGATGGGCGTGGCCGCTGGCAGCGTGCGAGTTGCTGCGCGGCGTTGGCCGACCTCGGGGCGGCAGGCCACGTCTCGCTGCCTCAAGGTCGGCCCTCTCGCGGCGGCGTGCGCCGCCCGCGTGTGCTCCCGCACCCGGTGGCGCCGGCCGTTGACGTGCCTGGCACGGTCGGTGCGCTCCGGGACTTGGCGCTGGTTCGGGTGGAGACCGACGAGCAGCGCCGGGTCTGGAACACGCTGATGGCGCACGAGCACCCGCGGGGCGCCGGTCCGTTCGTCGGCCCGCAACTGCGGTATCTGGTGGGCTCGGCGCATGGCTGGCTGGGCGGCGTCGGGTTCGCGGCGTGTGCGCGGCGCCTGCGGGCCCGCGACGCCTGGATCGGATGGGACGACGAGCGCCGGCGCACTCACCTGCACCGGGTCCTGGGACTGTGCCGGCTGCTGGTGCGCCCCGGCATCTCGTGCCGCAACCTGGCCTCGCACGTGTTGGGCCGGGCCGCCCGGGTGGTCGGCGACGACTTCGAGCGCCTCCACGGCTATCGCCCCTGGCTGCTGGAGACGTTCGTGGACCAGACCGAACACACGGGGGCGAGCGTGCGCGCGGCCAACTGGGTTCGGGTGGGTGAGACCTGCGGGCGCGGGCGCGGGGACCGCACGCACGCGGCGCCCGAAACGCGCAAGGCGGTGTATGTGTACGCGTTGGAACCGGCGTGGCGCGCACGCCTCGCGGTGCCCGTACCGGGCATTGCGCCGCTGGCGGCGGGCGACGGGCTCGACGCCGGGTCCTGGGCGGACCACGAGTTTGGCGGGGCGCCGCTGGGCGATGCGCGCCTGAGCGCACGCCTGGTCCAGAGCGCGCAACATATGGCACAGTCTCCGATGCGCGCCATAACCGGCGCCACCAACGGAGCACGCGCCCTGGTCAAGGGACATTACCGGCTGATCGACCAGCCCGCCGACGGTGCGGTGACGGTCGACCACATCCTCGAGCCCCACCGCGAGCGCACGCTGCGACGGATGCGCGCGCACGACACGGTGCTGTGCGTACAGGATGGCACCCGCCTGAACTTCACCCGGCGCAGCCACACGCAGGGGCTGGGGACCATCGGCTCGAATCAGACCGGCGCCGTGGCCCGCGGCCTGCACCTGCACGCGACGCTGGCGCTCAATCCCGACGGGGTGGCACTGGGCGTTCTGCGGGCCGCCTTCGACGCGCCCGTGCCCCCGAACCCCGACGAGAAAGACAAGCCGAAGCCGCGCGAGGAGCGGACGTCGTTCCGTTGGGTCGAGGGGCTGCGCGACTTGGCGCAGGCGGCCGCACGGCTGCCCGAGACCCGCGTGGTGTGCACGATGGACCGCGAGGCCGACTTCCTCGACCTGTTCATCGAGCGCCGCGCCAACGCGCCGCAGGTCGACCTGCTGGTCCGGGCCAAGGTCGACCGCGTCCTGGGCACGGAGAAGACGCCCGACGGGCACACGGTCTCGCGCCGGCTGTTCGATCAGGTGCGCAACGCGCCGGCCCGCGGCACCGCCACGGTCGAGGTGCAGCGGCTGAGCGCGCGGGTGAAGGCCAGTAAACAGGTCCGCAAGGACAGCCGGGCGGCGCGCGTCGCCGACGTGACACTGCGCTACCGGCAGGTAGCGTTGCCGTGCCCCGGGGCCGCGGCGGTCGAGCTATGGGTCGTCCATGCGCGCGAGGAGCATCCGCCGCCCGCGGCCGAGCCGCTGGAGTGGTTCGTGCTGACCACGCTGCCCGTGACCAGCACCGCCGACGCCACGCGGATCCTGCGCTGGTACGCCCTGCGCTGGCGCGTCGAAGCGTACTTCCGGGTCCTCAAGTCCGGCTGCAAGGTCGAGGAGTTGCAGCACCACGCGGCCGAGCGGCTCGAACGAGCCATTGCCATCAAGATGGTCGTGGGGTGGCGGATCCAGTTGATGGTCCAACTCGGGCGCGAGCTGCCTGAACTGCCGGGCGAACTGCTGTTCTCTGATGGCGAGTTGCGCGTGCTCGCCACCTTCGCCCGCTCGCGCACGCTGCCGCCACCCACGCGCCTCGGCGACGCCGTCGGTCTGGTCGGGCGCCTCGGCGGGTGGCTCGGGCGCACGCGCGACCCGCCCGGCGCGCAACTCCTGTGGCACGGCTACACTCAACTCGTTGCCATGGCCTTCGCCTTCGAACTGCGGGACGAATACGGATGACCCCACACTCGTTACAAGTCCAGCCGGAAGATCTGGGGCACGGGCAGTGCTAGCCCGCGGGCGCGGTGTTCCTGACTGGAACGGCTGCCGGCACGTGCGCGGCGTCCGGCTCGATCGGCGACTCGACCAGGCACCACGCGTCGGTCGCCTCGAGGACCCGCCTCGCGAAGCTGGCGTGCAGCGCGTGTCCACCGCGATGGGCCACCAAATGGCCGATCACCGAGTGTCCCAGCAGCGCGAGATCGCCTATCACGTCCAGGATCTTGTGGCGGACGAACTCGTCCTCGAATCGCAGCGAGGTATTCAGGACGCCGGTTTCGCCCAGCACCACCGCGTTGTCGAGCGACCCGCCGAGCGCCAGCCCCCTGCGGCGCAGCAGCTCGACCTCCTTCAGAAAGCCGAACGTCCGGGCTGGCGCGATCTCGTCGACGAACGACTCCTCGGTCAGCCGCAGCGTGCGCGACTGGTGCCTCACCAGCGGGTGGTCGAAGCCGATGCTGTAGGTGACCCTGAAATGATCCGACGGATACAGCGCGATCCGTTTCTCGCCACGAGACAGCGAGACGGGCCTGACGACCTTCAGAAAGCGGCGCGGCACTGCCAGAGACCTGACGCCGGCCTCGTGCACCAGATAGACGAACGAGGCGGCGCTGCCGTCCATGATCGGGACTTCGGCCTGATCCAACTCGACGACGGCGTTGTCGATGCCCAGGCTGAAGAGCGCGGCCAGCAGATGCTCGACGGTCTCCACGGAAGCACCGTCCCGGGCCAGACCGGTGGCGTAATTCATGCTAGCGACGTAACCGATCCTCGCCGGGATCTCCAGCCCGTTCAGGTCGTGTCGCTTGAAGATGATCCCGTGGTCGGCGGGGGCGGGCCTGAGTCGCAGTGTCCCCTTGTGACCGGAGTGCAGCCCGATCCCGGAACACGAAACCGATCGGTGAACCGTCTGCTGGGTATGTATCTGAACCTGCGCGTTCGTTTTCACGACGTCCTGACTATGAGCGAGATCGGTGCGGGCACGAGAGACAAGAATTTCACAGGAGACACAGACCCGAAGAGTCCTTTATGAAGAGCGTCCGAAGAGGGGCCAAGGCTGCGAAGAATCGGCGGTGGTTGTCTGGCAACGGCCACTCGGGGAGCAGATGTTACTCTTTATACCACACCTGCCGGTCGATGTCAGCATCTTTCAGGTCTCGCAGGTCCCGCGGTCTGCGGCGGGGCGCAGCATCCGGCGCAGGAAGCGGCCGGTGTGCGAGCCGCTGACCTCCATGACGTCTTCCGGCGTTCCCTCGGCGACGAGCCTGCCGCCCGCGTCGCCGCCTTCCGGTCCCAGGTCGACGACGTGGTCGGCCGTCTTGATGACGTCCAGATGGTGCTCGATGACGACCACGGTGTTCCCCTGCTCGACCAGCTGGTTGAGGACGTCGAGCAGCCGCCTGATGTCCTCGAAGTGCAGCCCTGTGGTCGGCTCGTCCAGAATGTAGAGCGTGCGCCCCGTGCCCCGCCGCGAAAGCTCCTTCGCGAGCTTGACGCGCTGCGCCTCGCCCCCGCTGAGCGTCGTGCCCGACTGGCCCAGCTTGACGTAGCCCAGCCCCACGTCCTGCAGCGTGCTCAGCTTGCGGGCGATGGGCGGAAAATGCTCCAGGAGCGCCATCGATTGGTCCACGGTCAGGTTCAGCATGTCCCCGACCGAGGCGCCCCGATAGGTGATGTCCAGCGTCTCCTTGTTGTACCTGCGCCCCTTGCACTGCTCGCAGGTAACGTAGACATCCGGCAGGAAGTGCATCTCGATCGCGATGACGCCGCCGCCCTGGCATGCCTCGCACCGCCCGCCCTTGACGTTGAACGAGAAGCGACCCGGGCGATACCCTCTCGCACGCGACTCCGGCAGCATCGAGAAGAGCTCGCGGATGAAGGTGAACATGCCGGTGTAGGTCGCCGGGTTCGAACGCGGGGTGCGGCCTATCGGTGACTGATCGATCTGAATCACCTTGTCGACCAGGTCCGTGCCCTCCACCTGCCGGTGTGCCCCGGGCTCGTCCGCGGCGCGGTACAGCTCCCGCGCGAGCGCGCGAAACAGGATGTCGTTGACGAGCGTCGACTTGCCGGAGCCGCTGACGCCCGTCACGGCGATCAGCAGGCCCAGCGGCAGGCGGATGTCGAGGTCCTTGAGGTTGTTGGCGCGCGCGCCGCGAATGACGATCTCGCCCCTGAGCGCGGGGCGCCGCGCGCTCGGGGTGGGAATGGTGCGCTCCCCGCGCAGGTACTGGCCGGTCAGGGACCGGCTGCCGTTCGCCAGCAGCTTCGCCGGCGGACCCTGGAAAATCACGTGACCGCCATGCTCGCCGGCTCCCGGTCCCAGGTCGATGAGGTAGTCCGCCGAGCGGATGGTCTCCTCGTCATGCTCGACGACCACGACCGTGTTGCCGAGGTCGCGGAGCCGGCCCAGCGTGTCGAGCAGCAGCCTGTTGTCGCGCTGGTGGAGCCCGATGGACGGCTCGTCGAGGACGTAGAGCACGCCGGTCAGATTCGCGCCAATCTGCGTGGCGAGACGAATCCGCTGCGCCTCACCGCCGGACAGCGTGGCCGCACCGCGCGCCAGGGTGAGATATCCGACGCCGACGTTCGCGAGGAAAGCCAGCCGATCCCGAATCTCGCGCAGCACGCGGTCCGCCACCAACCGTTCGCGCCCCGTCAGCCGCAGCTGCTCGAAGACCTGCCGCGCCTCGGCGATCGGCAGGTTGACGTAGTCGGCCAGCGTGCGTCCGTGCACCCGCACCGCCCGACTCTCCGCCCGCAGCCGGGCGCCCTCGCACGCCTGACACGCGCGCAGCGCGCGGTAGACCTCGAGCTCCTCCTGCTGCGTCCACGTCCCGGTCCGATAGCGGCGGCGCAGGTTGGGAATGATGCCCTCGAAGTCGCGGCCGAACGGATCCGGCTGCGCCGCCCGCCGCCGGGGCCGCGTAGCGGCCGTCCGGCGGGCCCCGTCCGGTCCGTACAGCAGGAGCTTGCGCTTCTTCTGCGGCAGCCGCCGGAACGGTGTCTCGATGTCGATCTCGTAGTACGCCGCCAGATTGGCGAGCGCCTCGCGCACCGGTCTGGCGTCCGCGCGGCCCCAGGGTTGGACGGCGCCGTCGGCCAGCGACCGGCTGTCATCCGGAACGATGCGGAGCGGGTCGAAGTCCTCGACCGCGCCCAGCCCCTGGCAGTCGCTGCACGCGCCATGCGGCGAGTTGAAGGAGAAGATGCGCGGCGTCAACTCCGGCATGTTGATCCCGCAGTGGACGCAGGCCAGCCGTCTCGAGAACAGGCGGTCGCCGCCGCCGAGGGTGTTGACGGTCACGACCCCGTCGGCCAGCGCCAGCGCCAGCTCGATCGACCGCGTGAGCCGGCGCTCCGCACCCGGCCTGACGACGAGCCGGTCGACAACCGCCTCGATCCAGTGGTTCTTCC
Source organism: Vicinamibacterales bacterium (assembly GCA_965217045.1). Taxonomy (GTDB): domain Bacteria; phylum Acidobacteriota; class Vicinamibacteria; order Vicinamibacterales; family UBA8438; genus JAAXGX01. The sequence goes on from OZ244229.1 coordinate 1,690,935, forward strand.
GCCGATCCAGCCGCGGTTCGTCCTCAAGCGACCGCACCTCGCCGTCCACCCGAGCCTTCAGCAGCCCCTTGACTCTGAGGGCCGCCAGCTCCTTCTTGAACTCCCCTTTCCGCCCGCGCACGATTGGCGCGAGCAGATTGATGCGCTCCTCCGTCGGGCCCGCCATCACCGCGTCCACGATCTGCTCCACCGACTGGGAGGTCACCGCGCGCCCGCAGGACGGACAGTGGGGCACGCCGGCATTGGCGAACAACAGCCGGAGATAGTCGTAGATCTCGGTGACCGTGCCGACGGTGGAGCGCGGGTTGGAGCCGGTGGTCCGCTGCTCGATGGAGATGGCGGGAGACAAGCCGTCGATCTGGTCGACGTCCGGCTTCTCCACCTGCTCGAGGAACTGGCGGGCGTAGGCGGAGAGCGACTCCACGTAGCGCCGCTGGCCCTCGGCATAAACGGTATCGAAGGCCAGCGACGACTTGCCGGATCCCGACAGACCGGTGACCACGACGAACCGATCACGCGGGATCTTGACGTCGATGTTCTTGAGGTTGTGCACGCGGGCGCCGCGTACATCGATCCATCGGTGCGGCATCTGCACGGTACGGGACCGCCGCCGCGGCCCGAATCCAGGATGCTATCACGATCGCCCCGCGCAAGCCCGCACGCACTCGCCCGGCCCGCGCCGCCGGAGTAGAATCGCGGCTGCCGGTCCCGCCGCGGGACAGGCTCACGAATCACGAGGCAGGGGGAAGGCATGACGGATCGGATCGCGGCCGGGGAGCTCCAGGTCGACAAGCGGTTGTACGACTTCATCAACGACGAGGCGTTGCCGGGCACCGGGGTCGCTCCGGAGACGTTCTGGCCCGCCTTCGACGGGCTGGTCCACGACCTGACCCCGCGCAACCTCGAGCTGCTGGCAAAGCGCGACGAGCTGCAGCGGCGGCTCGACGCCTGGTACCGGGAGAACCGCGACGAGCCAATCGACCTCGCCGAGTACAAGGCCGTCCTCCAGGAGATCGGCTACCTGGTGCCCGAAGGGGACGACTTCGCGGTGCGCACGGCCAACCTCGACCCCGAGATCTCGGCCGTCGCCGGACCGCAGCTCGTCGTCCCGCTCACCAACGCGCGCTACGCGCTGAACGCGGCCAACGCGCGCTGGGGCAGCCTGTACGACGCCCTCTACGGCACCGACGTCATACCGGAAGACGGCGGCGCGGAGCGCACCGCCGACTACAACCCCGTCCGCGGCGCCCGCGTGATCGCCTACGCCCGCGAGTTCCTGGACGCGGTGGTACCGCTGGCCGGCGGCAGCCATGCGGACGTGGCATCCTACGCCGTGGCCGGCGGCGCCCTGGCCGCCAGCCTGCGGGACGGCACCACGACCGGTCTGGCCGACGCGTCCAAGCTTGCCGGCTACCGCGGCGAGCCCGGCGCGCCTACCGCCGTCCTGCTCCGGAATCACGGCCTCCACATGGAGATTGCGGTCGACCGCGAGCATCCCGTCGGCCGGGACGACGCGGCCGGGATCAAGGACGTCCTGCTGGAGGCGGCGACGACGACCATCATGGATCTCGAGGACTCGGTGGCCACGGTCGATGCCGAGGACAAGGTGCTCGCCTACCGTCACTGGCTGGGCCTGATCAAGGGCGACCTGACCGCCCGCTTCGAGAAAGGCGGCCGCACGACCGACCGGGCCATGAGCTCCCGGCGCGAGTACACGGCGCCGGACGGCTCGCGCCTCGCGCTGCCGGGGATCAGCCTGATGCTCATCCGCACCGTCGGGCACCTGATGACCAACCCGGCGGTGCTCGACCGGGACGGCAACGAGGCACCGGAAGGCATTCTTGACGCGCTGATCTCGTCGCTGATCGCCGTCCACGACCTCGCTAGCCGCCGCAACAGCCGTGCCGGCTCCGTCTACATCGTGAAGCCGAAGCTGCACGGACCGGAGGAAGTGGCCTTCACGGACGAGATGCTGGCTCAGGTCGAGGACGCCCTCGGTCTCGACCGCTTCACCCTCAAGATCGGCATCATGGACGAGGAGCGGCGCACCACCGTCAACCTGAAGGAGTGCGTGCGCGCCGCGCGCGACCGCGTCTTCTTCATCAATACCGGCTTCCTCGATCGCACCGGCGACGAGATGCACACCGCGATGGAAGCCGGGCCGATGATTCGCAAGAAGGACATGAAGACCGCCGACTGGATGGTCACCTACGAGGACTGGAACGTCGACGTGGGCCTGGCGTGCGGCCTGCCGGGCCACGCCCAGATCGGCAAGGGGATGTGGGCCATGCCGGACCGGATGGCCGACATGCTGCGCGAGAAGATCGGGCACCCCGAGGCGGGCGCCGATACGGCCTGGGTGCCCTCTCCCACCGCGGCCACGCTGCACGCCACGCACTACCACCGGGTCGACGTCAGGGCGCGTCAGGCCGCCTTGCGCACGCGCCCGCTGGCCGACCTGGACAAGATCCTGACGATTCCGCGCGCCGAGCAGCCGCACTGGTCGCCCGAGGAAATCCGGCAGGAGCTCGACAACAACGCCCAGGGCATCCTGGGCTACGTCGTGCGCTGGATCGATCAGGGCATCGGCTGCTCCAAAGTGCCCGACATCAACAACGTGGGGCTGATGGAAGATCGGGCGACGCTCCGCATCTCCAGCCAGCACATCGCCAACTGGCTGCACCACGGCATCTGCACCGAGGCGGAGGTGCGCGAGACGCTGCAACGGATGGCGGTGGTGGTCGACCGGCAGAACGCCGGCGACCCCCGCTACCGACCGATGGCGCCCGACTTCGATGGCAACGTGGCCTTCCAGGCAGCCTGCGATCTGGTGTTCAAGGGTCTCGCGCAGCCGAACGGATACACGGAGCCGATCCTGCACGCGCGGCGGCAGGAGGCGAAGGCGAGGTTCGGCAGCAAGCCGCCGGCCGCTTAGCCCCTCGCGTGGGGGCCGGCCGGGTCAGGCCGCCGGATCCCGTTTGCCGGCGGGCCCGGACGCCATGCCGTTCGCGTCGACGCGGTAGGCGGTCTCGTTCGAGACGACCACCAGGCTGCCGTCCGTCGGGTCGAACGCGAGCCCGACGAGCGAGTCGGCCGCCAGGACGCAGGTGGCCGCGCCGTCCGGCGCTACCCGATAGACGCCGCTCGCGCCGGCCAGCGCCTCGACGACGTGAAGCGTGCCGTGGCCGTCGAACGCCACCCCTTGCGGGCGCCCGAAGCACGTGCAGACCTCGTCGATCCGTCCGGTGTGATCGAGCCGGTAGACGGGGTCGTAGGTCGACAGGGTCGGGCCGGTCACGTAGAGCGCGTCGTCCAGCCCCCACGCCAGGTGGAACGCGGCGACGCTGGCCGGCAACGTCGCGAACGCCGTCGCCTTTCCCGCGCTCCCGACCCTGAATACCGTGCCGGACCGGTCGCCGACATAGAGCGTGCCGTCGGGACTGAATGCCAGCCCGCAGGCGACCCCGAGATTCGACACCAACTCGTCGAACGAGCCGTCCGCATGGACCCGGTACACGGCGCCCTCGAAGCGACTCGACACGTGGAGCTGGCCGTCGGGGGCGAAGGCCATCGACGTCGCGTTGGTGATGCCCGACAGGAACGGCTCGCGAAAGCCGTCCCGCCGCACGCGGAACACCGACACCGGCGTCTGCTCGCCGCGAGTACCGCTGTAGGTGAGATAGACCGAGCCGTCGCCGTCGATCGCCGGGTTGTCGACCTGATGCAGGCCGGTCGCCAGACGCACGCCGATGTCGACGAAGGCCGTGTCGCCGGCCGTGCCGCCCAGATGGACCGCCGTGCGGCCGCCGTCGAGTCCCGGCGGCACGATGACCGACACGGCCTGCCTGGACGCGTGCACGACGCGTGCAGGTGTCGCACCGAGACGCACCTCCGGCGGCGTCGAGTCGTCGGCCGGCAGGTTGGCGCCCTCGATCGTGAGCCGCCCGCCATCGACGGCGCGCGGCGGACGCACGCCGTCGATGCGGGGCCGTGTCCCGGCCGCTGAGGAAGTGCTCATCTTGCGAGGTCAACCTTGCCACGCGGCGACCGGGCGGCAGCCGCGCCGTTCCACGGCGCCGGCTCCTACGTCTCGTCGAGCTCGACGTTCCAGTACAGGTAGTCGCGCCAGCACTCCGGCGCGTTGCGCAGACCGATCGTCAGACGGACGACCGGCGGACGGGCCGGACGGCGCGGCAGCCTAATGACGCGCATTCCCGCCTGGGCCGGCGTGCGGCCGCCCTTCCTGCGGTTGCACCTCACGCAGGAGGTGACGATATTCTCCCAGTCCTTCCGTCCCCCCTGCGACACGGGCACCACGTGATCGAAGGTCAGCTCCGAGACGGGGAAGTGCTCGCCGCAGTACTGGCAGCGGTGGTCGTCCCGTGCGTAGATGTTGGCGCGCGAGAACGGGACGTAGTCGAACCGCCTCCGGATGGTGATGCAGCTGAACAGCCTGATGACCGACGGCAGCTTGAAGCTGACGGAAACCGAGCGGACCTCGCGGTCGTGGACCGCGATGACCTCGACCTTCCCCTGGCACCACAGCGTGATGGCCTTGCGCCAGTCGACGATCTTGAGAGGCTCGTACGTGGCGTTCAGCAGCAGGGCCTGTTCCATGCTCGCCGTGCGCATTTTGACCCGACACGGGCTGGGTGTCAAACCCCCGCACGATTGTAACACATTCTCATGCAGTCATTTATAGTTATTTCACCGAGCCGGGCACGACTATCTTGAGCCGCTCGCCCGGCCGCGGCGGGTCGCCGACCGCATGACCGTTCATGATGGCCAGGGTCGCCGCCTCCACGGTGCCCGCGCCCGCTCCCCGGGCGATTCGCTCCCACATGTCGTCCGGACCGGCGACGTGGAGTGCTATCTCGTTCGGGACGATGCGGTCGGCTTCCTCGGCCGTGAGCGGTCTGAACGACCGGATGCTCCGGTCGACGTCGCGCTCCACGCGCGCCCACTCCCGGACCGGCACGACCGCTGCGAGCACGTAGACCCGCCGGGTGTGCCGGATGTACGCGACGCGCGCATGCACCCGTCCGGCGTCGTCGACGTCACGCTGGTAGGAGCCGAGATACGCGTCGAGGCCGTTGATGGTGGTGCGGTTCCCCGGCGCAACCAACCCCTCGTGCCCTATCTCGCGCTCGGCCAGCGCCCGGAGATCCGCACCGCCGGCGTCCTCGATCAGCCGCAGCACCATGTACGCGTCCTGTCCGGCCGGGCGCGCCGCGACGAGGGCCGCGCTGTTTCGAATCTCCCAACCCGCGGGAAACTGCAGGCCGAAGCGGAGCTCGGGATGTAGAAACTCGTTCGCCCGGGCGATCCCGTCCTCCGGATTGTCACCGAACCGCAACCCGACGATCCGGTCGAGGTAGCCCGCGCTGCCGACGCGCAGCCCGCCCGGATCGCGCGCGCGCAGCAGGGCGGCCACGGTGAGCCCCACCTCGGCGACGCGCGCCGCGGGCTCGGGGTGCGTCGACAGCCAGTTGGGCACGCCCCGGCGGTCGCTGGCCTCGCCGATCCGGCCCAGCGTCGCCAGCATGCCGGCGACGCCCTGCGGATGCCAGCCGCCCTCCGCGGCGTATTCCGCGCCGAGCCGGTCGGCCTGCATCTCGTCGTCCCGCCCGAACTTCAGCAGCAGAATGCCGAGACCGGAGGCGGCCGCGTCCACCAATCCGGGCAGCCCGTACGGATTGCTCCGCATGGGAGGCACGAGGATCTGTCCCAGCGCCAGCCCGATCTGCGCGCCCGCCGCGCGCGAGTACGCCTGCACGGAGTGGCGCACGGTGACATGGCCGATCTCATGCCCCAGCACCCCCGCCAGCTCGGCCTCGTCGCCCAGATACGCCAGAATTCCACGCGTCAGGTAGATGTACCCGCCGGGCACGGCGAACGCATTGACCGCGGGGGAATCGACTATCGCGAACTGCCACGGCAGATTCGGGCGGTGCGAGAGCGCCGCGAGGCGGTGGCCGAGATCCTCGACGTACGCCTGCAGGGCCGGAGAGTCGTACACACCCATCTGCTCCCGGATCTGCACGTCCGCGTCGCGACCGATCGAGAGCTCCCGGGCCTCGGTCATCAGCGCGAGCTCCCGGTTGCCGGTGACCGGATTCGCGGCGCAGGCGGTCGCCAGCACGAGCGCGCCGACCGCCGCCGCCGTTCCGCAGACTCTCATGTCCGAATCGCGAGCGCCGCCAGGGTCCGGCGGATCTCGTCGGCGGCGACCGGCCGCACGGGCCGCAGCGGCGGCCGCGGATCGCCGCCGGCATACCCGGCGGCGGCCAGCGCCGCCTTGAGGCCGGGCACGCCGTGCACGCGCGTGACGAGCCGCGCCAGGGGCGTCAGCCGGCGTTGCAGGGCGCGCGCCTCGGTCAGCCGCCGCGCGTTGACGAGGTCGAACAGCTCGACGCAGAGCTCCGGCACCACGGACGCCAGCGCGAGTATGCCGCCGGCCGCGCCCGAGAGCAGGCTCGCGTAGAAGGCGGGCGCCGAACCGGCCAGCACGCGGAAATCGTCCGGCGTCGCGTCGACCAGCTCCGAGATGAAGCCGATGTCCCCGCCGGACTCCTTCATGCCCGCGATGTTGGGGTGGGCCGCCAGACGGGCCACCGTCGCCACCGTCAGGCTCACGCCGGTGAGCGCCGCGAAGTTGTACAGCAGGACGGGTACCGGCGACGCGTCGGCCACCGCCGTGTAGTGCTCGACCATCGCCTCGTCCGCGAGCCAGGCCTTGAAGATGGACGGGGTGCGAACCAGCACCGCGTCGGCGCCCAGGGCGGCCGCGCGGCGCGCAGCCTGCACCGTACCGGCCGTGGACTCCCGCGCGACGCCGGCAATCAGCAGCCGTTCCGGCGGCACGTGCGCCCGGACGGCCTCGATGACGCGGTCGGATTCCGCGTCGTCGAGCAGCGGAGCCTCCCCGTTCGAGCCCAGCGCGACGAGCCCCTGGAGACCGGTCGCCATCCATCGATCGCAATTGCGACCGAGGGCTTCGATGTCGAGCTCGCCGGCGTCGAACGGAGTCGGAATGGGGGGAAAGACGCCTCGCAGGTCCATGTCATTCGCGATCGGCGGAGGCGCCGCGGAGGTCGTGCTCGGCGATCAGCAGGTCGGTCACTACCCGTCCGCCCACCAGATGCTCCTGGATGATGCGCTCCAGCGCCGCCGGATCACACTCACGATACCACGCGCCCTCGGGATAGACGACGGCCACCGGTCCACCCTCGCAGACCCGCAGGCAGTTGGCCTTCGTCCGCAGCACCCCGCCGCGTCCGGACAGCCCCAGCTCGCCAAGGCGCCGCTTCAGGTAGTCCCAGGCCGCGAGCCCCCGGTCCTTCCCGCAGCACTTCGGCTTGGTCTGGTCGCAGCAGAGGAAGATGTGGCGGACCGCCGCATCGACGCCGACGGCGGCCGCCGCGCGCCGCTGGCTCTCGAGGCCGCCCCACTCGGCCGCTGATTCCGGCATCGGCAAAAGAACTAAAGAACGGGCAAAAAAAGGAAGGTAGGATAGCACTTCGATGGCGCAGCGACTCGCGTTTCTCGGCAACTGGACAGCGGTCTTCCTCGGCACGGTCGAGCGCGTCGGCAACGCGCTCCCGCATCCGGCCACGATCTTCGCCATCCTGTCTCTGCTGACCATCGTCGTCTCCGGCCTCGCCGCGGCAGCGGGCATCGAGGCCGCCCATCCCGGGACGGGTGAGACGATTCGACCAGTCAGCCTGCTGACGCTCGCCGGGTTCCATCGCATCGTGACGGAGATGGTGGGCAACTTCACGGGATTCGCACCGCTCGGCACCGTGCTCGTGGCGATGCTGGGCATCGGCGTGATGGAGGCCAGCGGACTGATCGCCGCCGCGCTCAGACTGCTCGTGCTCTCCGCGCCGCAACGGCTGCTCACCTTCGTCATCGTGCTGGCGGGCGTGCTGTCGAACGCCGCGAGCGAGATCGGGTACGTGCTGCTGGTGCCGCTCGGGGGCATCATCTTCCTGGGGGCCGGACGACATCCCATCGCCGGGCTGGCAGCCGCGTTCGCGGGCGTGTCGGGCGGCTACAGCGCCAACCTGCTGTTGGGCACGATCGACCCCCTGCTGGCGGGGCTGTCGGAGGAGGCGGCGCAAATCGTCGACGCCGGCTACCGGGTGAACCCGGCCGCCAACTACTTCTTCATGGTCGCGTCGACGTTCGTGGTCGCGGGAACCGGCACGTGGGTCACGGAACGGATCGTGGTGCCGCGCCTGGGACCGTACGAGGCCGAGCAGGACCAGACCGGGCTGCAACGGCTCAGCGCGGCCGAATGGCGGGGCCTGCGCTTCGCGGCCGCGGCGGCCGCGGCGTTCGGCGCCCTGCTGCTGTTGGGCACCGTCCCCGCCGACGGCTTCCTGCGCAACCCCGAGACCGGCAGCCTCCTGCGCTCGCCGTTCCTATCCGGGATCGTCGCGTTCCTCTTTGTCGGCGGCACGGCCGTCGGCGTGGCGTACGGGGCCGGCGCCGGCACGTTCCGCAACGACACCGACGTGATGAACGGCATGGGCAAGACGGTCGGCACGCTCGGAACGTATCTCGTGCTGGTGTTCTTCGCCGCCCAGTTCGTGGCGTACTTCAACTGGTCGAATCTGGGCCTCATCATCGCCGTCAAGGGCGCGGACGCGCTGCGCGCCTCGGGGCTGGGGGGCATTCCCCTCATGCTGGCGTTCGTGGTGCTGTCCTCGCTCATCAACCTCTTCATGGGCAGTGCGTCGGCCAAGTGGGCCGTCATGGCGCCGGTGTTCGTCCCGATGTTCATGCTGCTGGGCTACACGCCCGAGCTGACGCAGGTGGCCTACCGCATCGGCGACAGCACGTCCAACGTCATCGCGCCGATGATGTCGTACTTCGCTCTCATCGTTGCGTTCTTCGAGCGCTACGACAAGCGCTCGGGGATCGGCACCGTGGTCGCCACGATGCTGCCCTACACGGTGGTCTTCCTGATCGTCTGGTCCGTGCTGCTGATGGCCTGGATGCTGCTCGGCATCCCGGTCGGGCCCGGCGCCGGCCTGTACCTGTGACCCCTGCGGCCCGCGCGGGGACGTCGCTGCCCCGCGGCGGCACTTCTGCCATAATGGCGGCGCTGATGCCCGCGCGCGCGCTGCTCACCAGCCTGATCGTCTGCGCCGGCCTGCTTGGCCTGCACCCGGCCGAGGGCCAACAGCCGCCGTCCGCCGGAGACTCGATCACCGCCGCCGATCTGGAGCGCGAGGTGACGTTTCTCGCATCGGACGAGATGCGCGGCCGGCTCACCGCCACACCGGAGAACCGCCGCGCCGCCCGGCACATCGAGGATCGCTTCCAGGCGTTCGGACTCGGCGCGGTCGCCCCGGGGTCCAGCTACCGGCACCCGGTCGAACTGCTGACCTCCACGCTGGGCGAACGGAACATGCTGCGGCTGCATTCCGGCGGGGAGACCGAAACGGCCGCCAGCGTGCAGGACTTCTTCCCCGCGCCGTTCAGCGGCAGCGGGCATGCTGCCGGCCCGGTCGTGTTCGCCGGCTTCGGGATTGCGGCGGCCGATCTCGGGCGCGACGACTACCGGGACATCGACGTGGCCGGGAAGGTCGTGCTGGTGCTCAATCACGAGCCGGGCGAGTTCGACCCCGAGAGCCCGTTCGCCGGCGTCGTCGCGAGCGAGCGCGGCCGGGCGCTGCGCAAGGCGCTCGAGGCGCAGCGGCGCGGCGCCGTCGCGGTCGCGATCGTGGACGACATCCACAACCACGCGCGCCGCTGGTCCATGCACGACCTGGCGGCGCGGGCGTGGCCGCCCCGGCCGCCGCGCATCCCCAACTACCAGCTCGCGGCCTGGGTCCGTCAGGTGCGCGTACCGGCCGTCCGGATCTCGGTGGAGCTGGCAGGCCGCCTGGTCGGCCCGACCGGCTACACGCTGCGCGAATTGGCGGAGCAGGCCGAAACGCCGGGCGGCGCGGCACCCGTCCAGATCCCGGACGTCACGCTGGAGATTGCGACCTCGGTGCGGCACGACGTGACGTCGGTCGACAACGTCGTCGGCCTGATCGAGGGCGCCGATCCGAGCCTGCGGCACGAATGGCTGATCATCTGCGCGCACTACGACCACGACGGAGCGACCGCCGCGAGCATCTTCAACGGGGCGGACGACGATGCCTCCGGCGTGGCCGGGCTGCTGGAGATTGCCGAGGCGTACGCGCTGGCCCGCGCCGCCGGCGCGCGGCCGAGCCGCTCGATTCTGCTCGCGGCGTGGAACGCGGAGGAGCAGGGGCTGCTGGGTGCCTGGGCGTACACGGAGCAGCCGCTCGCGCCGCTCGGCGACACCGTCGCGGTGATCAACATGGACATGATCGGGCGCAGCGAGGAGGTCCCTCCGGGCGGAGGCTACCGTTTCGCCGGCCTCAGGCCGCAGACCGCCGAGGCCAACCGCAACGCCGTCAACATCATCGGCCACAGCTTCAGCGACGGGCTGCGGGCCGCCACGGCAGCGGCGAACCGCCACGCCCGGCTCGAGCTGCGGTTCCGCTACGACAACAATCGCTCGAACCTGCTCCGCCGCAGCGACCACTGGCCGTTCCTCTTCCGCCGCGTTCCGGCGATCTTCGTCCATACGGGCCTGCACCCCGACTACCACACGGAACGCGACCGCCCGGAGACACTCGACTACGGCAAGATGGCGCGCGTGGTCAGACTGGTGTACGACCTCAGCTGGAGTCTCGCGCAGGGCGGCGACCGACCGACCTTCGACCGCCAGGCGCCTTGACGCCGCTCGCCTACGTGCCAAGACCGGCCGGCGCGGCGGCGAAGCGGCAGTCGACGGCCAGCGCCGCCGCGAGCAGCGCCAGGTACCGGCGGCGAGGCACCTCGACGGCCCCGAAGCGCGCGAGGTGGGTGGTCAGCCACTGGACGTCCAGCAGCCGATACCCGCGGCGCCGCAGCCGTTCCACCAGCAGGCAGAGCGCGACCTTCGAGGCATCCGTCACCGTGTGGAACATCGACTCGCCGAAGAACGCGCCGCGCAGGCTCACCCCATAGAGGCCTCCGGCCAGGCGTTCCCCTTGCCAGACCTCGATGGAATGGGCGTGCCCGGCGGCGTGAAGCGCCGTATAGCTGGCGATCAGCTCGGCGTCGAGCCAGGTGCCGGTGTCGCGGGGTCGCTCCGCGCACGCCGCAACCACCTCGGGGAAGGCGCGATTCGTGGTCCAGCGGAACCGGCCCTGGCGCAGGATCCGCTGGAGCCGGTGCGGCACGTGCAGCCGATCGATCGGCAGGATGCCGCGGTGCTCGGGGGAGAACCAGCCGATGCGCCCCTCGACCGCCATCGGGAAGAACCCCTCGCCGTACGCGCCCAGCAGCGTGTTGATGGGGATCATTCCAACATCGTATTATCACCCGGGTGTCCGAGCATCGACAGTCTGGCGTGCACACTTCGGAAGCGATCACCGACGGGGTCCGCGTGCAAGTCACGGCGCGCTATTCGCCGACGCGGTCCCAGCCGTTGCGCAACCTGTGGCTGTTCCTCTACACCATCGAGATCTCGAACGAGAGCGCCGACACGGTCCAGCTCATCAGCCGCCACTGGATCATCACGGACGCCGAGAATCGGGTCGAGGAAGTGCGCGGGCTGGGCGTGGTCGGGCAACAACCGACCCTGGCTCCCGGGGAGTCGTTCGAGTACACGTCCAGCTGTCCGCTCCAGACGCCGTTCGGCACCATGGGCGGGACCTATCAGATGGTGACCGCCGGGGGCAAGCGCTTCGATGTCGAGATCGCCACCTTCACGCTCAGCGAGCCCTACACAATCCACTAGCCAGGAAATCGTCGCCTGCGGCTCCGCTCGCCGCCCAACCAACCATCCGGGACTCGGCGCCATTCTAGGGCGCAGACTCCTGGCTTCGGCGGCCGGTTGGCGTGCGGAGCGCGGCCACCTGCACGGCGGCGGCGTCGAGACCCCTGCGCACGGCGGCGGCCAGCGCGGCGGCCCCCGGCGTGTCGCCGTGGATGCAGACGGTGTCGGCCCGGATCTCGACCGGCTCGCCGGTGGCCGCGGTAACGATGCCGCGGCGGATCATCTGCAGCACGCGCTCGACGACGACGGCTGGATCGTGGACGACGGCAGCGGGCCGCGACCGCGACCGCAGCGCGCCGCTCGCCTCGTAGGCGCGATCGGCGAACGCCTCCGAAGCCACCTCAAGGCCGGCATCGAGGCCGGCGTCCAGCAGGCAGCCGCCCGACAGGCCGACGAGCGTCAACCGGGGGTCGGCCGCCGCGACCGCGCGGGCCACGGCGTCGGCCAGCGTCCGATCGCGGGAAGCCATGTTGTAGAGGGCGCCGTGCGGCTTGACGTGCTGGAGCCGCCCGCCCTCGGCGGCCACCATACCGGCCAACGCCGATATCTGATACAGCACCAGATCCTCTATCTCGTCCGGCGCCGCCTGGATCTCGCGGCGCCCGAACCCGACCAGGTCCGGGAATCCGGGATGCGCGCCGATGGCGACACCCAGGCGGGCCGCCAGGCGCACCGTGCGGCGCATGACCGACGGATCGCCGGCGTGCAGGCCGCAGGCGACGTTCGCCGACGTCACGTGGCCCAGGACGCCTTCGTCGTCTCCGAGCTGGTAGCGGCCGAACGACTCGCCGACGTCGCAGTTGAGGTCGATTCGCAACGTCCGAATATTACCCCTCCGTGCCGCACGGGACACCGGCGCTGGTATGATTTCCGGATGCTGGATGCGCGCGGCGCCCTCGCCACGCACGACACGCTCGCCGATTCTCCGACGCGCCGCGCAGGCGGGCGCCTCCGCTGAATGGGCATGCCGAAAGCAGCAACCGGCGCTGGCGGCAACGCCGACGGCGTGCTCCAGTGGCTCGCGCAGCACTATCCGCGCGATGTCGAGCTCGCGGACGAGCGGCAGGTCCAGTTGCGGCTGATGGGCGAGGAAGACGTCGCGGCCGTGCTGGCCTTCGCCAACACCCTGGCGCCGGACGAGCTCATGTTCCTGCGCGTGAACATCACCGAGCCGCCGGTCGTCGAGCGCTGGGTCGAGTCGATCAGGGTGGGCCGTACGGTGACCGTGCTGGCCCGTGAGGATGAGAAGGTGGTCGGCGAGGCCACCCTGCGGCACAACGAGGCCACCTGGACCCGGCATCTCGGCGAGATCCGGATCCAGATCTCGCCCTCCGCCCGGCGGCGCGGGCTGGCCCGCCTGCTGGCCGGCGAGATCGACGCTATCGCAAGGAATCTCGGCCTGCAATTACTGACGGCGCGCATGACGCTGGATCAGTCGGCCGCGCAGGCCGTGTTCCGGCACCTGGGATTCCAGCGCGAAGCCGTGCTGTGGGACTACTCGATCACGCCGCAAGGGCAGACCCGGGACGTGCTGGTCGCGACGAAGCGGCTGTAGGAGTCTGCGCCGTAAAACGGCGCGGACTCCTGGCGGATTGGTTGGGCGGCCACCGGAGCCGCAGGCGACGATTTCCGGACCAGGTGGACATCAGGAGGACAGACTGTGACTGACCAGAAGGTGACGGCCGGGTTCGATGCGCTGCTGACCGAGGACCGCGTCTTCGAGCCGCCGGAGGAGTTCCGGAGGAACGCCAACATCAACGATCCTGCCGTCTACGAGCGCGCCGACGCGGATCCGGAGGGGTTCTGGGCCGACTTCGCCAGGGAGCTCGAATGGAGCCGGCCGTGGGACAGGGTGCTCGACTGGCAGCCGCCCGACGCGAAGTGGTTCGTGGGCGGCAAGATCAACGCCAGCGTCAACTGCGTCGATCGCCACGCCCTGGGCCACCGCCGCGACAAGCGCGCCATCGTCTGGGAGGGCGAGCCGGGCGATCAGAAGACGCTGACCTACGGCGAACTCCACGTCGAGGTCCAGAAGTGCGCCAACGTGCTCAAGCGCCTCGGCGTGGGCCACGGCGACCGCGTCGCCGTCTATCTGCCGATGATCCCCGAGCTGCCGATCGTGCTGCTGGCGTGTGCGCGCATCGGCGCCGTGCACAGCGTCGTGTTCGGCGGCTTCAGCGCCGAGTCGCTGCGCGACCGGATCAACGACATGCAGGCGAAGCTGCTGGTGACGGCCGACGGCGGCTATCGCCGCGGCGGCGTCGTGCCGCTCAAGCAGATCTCGGACGAGGCGCTCGACGGCTCGCCCAGCGTCGAGAACTTGCTGCTGGTCAAACGCGAAGGGTTGGAGACCCCGTTCGAGGTCGTCGCGGGGCGCGACCACTGGTACCACGAGCTGATGGCTCAGGTGCCGGACACCTGCGCGCCGCGCGAGAACGACGCCGAGGATCTCCTGTTCACGCTGTACACCTCCGGCACCACCGGCAAGCCGAAGGGCATCGCGCACACGACCGGCGGTTATCTGGTCGGCACCTACGCCACCTCCAAGTGGGTCTTCGACCTGAAGGAGGACGACATCTACTGGTGCACCGCCGACATCGGCTGGGTGACCGGCCACAGCTATCTGGTCTACGGGCCCCTGGCCAACGGCGCGACCTGCGTCATGTACGAGGGAGCGCCCGACGCCCCCGGCCGCGACCGCTTCTGGGACATGGTCGCGCGCCACAAGGTGACGGTCTTCTATACGGCGCCCACGGCCATCCGGGCGTTCATGAAATGGGGTCCCGGGCATCTGCAAAAGCACGATCTAAGCTCCCTGCGCCTGCTCGGCTCGGTCGGCGAGCCGATCAATCCGGAGGCGTGGATGTGGTACTACCGGCACGTCGGCGGCGAGCGCTGCCCCATCGTCGACACCTGGTGGCAGACCGAGACGGGCTGCATCCTGATTGCCCCGCTGCCCGGTATCACCCCGCTCAAGCCGGGTTCGGCGTCGCGGCCCTTCCCCGGCCTCAAGCCGGCCATCGTCACCGAGACCGGCGAGCCGGTCCAGGTGGGCGGCGGCTACCTGGTCCAGACGCGTCCGTGGCCTTCGATGCTGCGCACGATCTACGGCGACCACGACCGCTTCGTCGCCACCTACTGGAATCGCTGGGGGCGTGACGTCTACGTAACCGGCGACGGCGCCAAGGTGGACGAGGACGGCTACTTCTGGCTGCTGGGCCGCGTCGACGACGTGCTCAACGTCGCGGGCCACCGCGTCGGCACGATGGAGGTGGAGAGCGCGCTCGTCGACCACCAGGAGGTCGCGGAGGCGGCGGTGGTCGGCAAGGAGCACGAGATCAAGGGGCAGGCCATCTGCGCCTTCGTCACCCTGAAGGAAGGGGTGACGGCCTCCGATGAAAAGCTGGCGGAGCTCAAGCAGCACGTGACGACCAAGATCGGCGCCATCGCCCGTCCGGACGAGATCATCTGGGCGGCCGACCTGCCGAAGACGCGCTCGGGCAAGATCATGCGGCGCCTGCTGCGCGACATCGCGGCGCGCAAGGCGCTGGGCGACGTGACCACGCTGGCCGACCCGACGATCGTGGCCAAACTCCGGGAGCAGTACGAGGAAAAAGAGGGTTAGAGGAGTCTGCACCGTGGAACGGCGTGGACTGCCGGAGGATTGGTTGGGCGGCAAAGCGGAGCCGCAAGCTGACGATTGGCGGGCTAACTTGAACTACCGGCTCATCCGGGCGATTCCGATCGGGATACTCCTGTTGGCGGGTGCCGCGGCGGCGCAGGAGAGCGCCGTCGACCTCTACACCTGCGGCGGCCAGCCCCACCCCGCCGCGGAGGCTGTCGGCCTGACGGTGTGCGACGCCCTGCCGGCGGATGCGCTGTCCGCCCGCGCTGGACCCGAGAACCTGCAGGTGCGGGAGGGCGCGCTGGTGACGGCGCTGCAGCCCGGCGGCGTCTCCCGCGCCGCCGGCTTGCAGGTCGGCGATCTGGTCTACCGCGTGGGCGGCGTCGACGTCCGGGACGCCCGAGCGGCCGTCGAGAACCTCGACCGCGTCGGGTCGCGGGCCGATACGGTGGTGAACTTTCTGCGCGGCGGCAGGCCCTACCGCATCAAGCTGCGCCGCGAATAGCCGCCTGTGCGCATGATATCATCGGCCTTCTATTTCACAAGGAATGAACGGATGACCAAGGCTACAGACAGCTTCCTCTTGCCCGTGGCCTGCCTGCTCGTCTGGTCGACGGTCCTGGCCGCGGGAACGGCCGCGGGACAGGACTGGCCCAGCTGGCGCGGCCCGGGGCAGAACGGCGTCTCCGACCAGGTGTCGCTCGTATCGAGCTGGTCGAAGGACGGCGAGAACCTGATCTGGTCGGACAGCTGGATCGGCCGCTCGACGCCGGCGGTGTTCGACGGACGGGTGTGCGCGAACGGACGGAGCGGCGACGGGGTCTCGAAGCAGGAAATCGTGGCCTGCTGGGACGCCGAGGACGGCACGAAGCTGTGGGAGCACGAGTTCAGCGTCGCGAACACGACCGTCCCGTTCAACCGCGTCGGCTGGGGGAGCGTCACCGGCGACCCCGAAACCGGGTACCTGTTCGCCCTGAACATCGACGGACACCTGAACGTGTTCGACCGGGACGGCAGCATCGTCTGGAGCTGGCGCCTGGCCGAGGAACTCGGCCGCGCCTCCGGCTACGGCGGCCGGACGTCGACGCCGGTCATCGACGAGGACCGGCTGATTCTCTCCGTCATCGGCGGCATGTGGGGCGATTATGCCGGCCCGCCCCGCCACCGCTACGTCGCCTTCGACAAGCGGACCGGCGAGGTGCTGTGGATCTCGACGCCGGGCGGGAACGTCGCCGACATGAACACGCAGTCGGTGCCGATCGTCACCGTCATCGCCGGGCGGCGCCTGGTGATCGACGGCAACGCCGACGGACACATCTACGCGCTGCTCGCGCGCACCGGCGAGAAGGTCTGGGAGTTCCATCTCTCGCAGCGCGGCATCAACGTGTCGCCCGTCATCGGCGGCACGACGGTCTACGCGGCGCACAGCGAGGAGAACGTCGACAGCGGCTACATGGGCCGCGTGGTGGCCATCGACGCGACCGGCAGCGGTGACGTGACAGCTACGCACGAGCTGTGGCGCGCCGACCAGGTGACGGTGGGCTTCTCGACGCCCGCGTACCACGACGGCCGGCTGTACATCATCGACAACTCCGCGAACCTCAGCGCGCTCGACGCCGGCAGCGGCGAGGAGCTCTGGACGACCAGCGTGGGGAAGGTCGGCAAGGCCTCGCCGGTCTGGGCGGACGGCAAGCTGTACGTCACCGAGGTGAACGGGAACGTCACCATTCTCCAGCCCAGCGCCGACGGCGCCACCGTGCTCGACCACGAGGAGCTGGCCGTCGAGGACGGACGCTACGCCGAGATCTACGGTTCGTTCGCACCTGCGTACGGGCGGCTCTATCTGACCGCGGAGTCCGGCATCTACTGCATCGGCGACCCGAGCGCGCCGTTCGAGGCACGCGACACCCCGGCGCCGGCGCTGGGCGAGGAGCTCGCTCCGGGCGAGGCGGCCAGTTTGCAGGTCGTGCCGGCCGAGATCATCCTTTCGCACGGGGACTCGGTCTCGTTCCGCGTCCTCGCCTTCGACGCCAACGGCCGCGCGCTCGGCGAGCGCGGCGCCGAGTGGGCGCTCGAGGGCCTCGCGGGCGCGCAACTGTCCGCGACGGGAGCGCTGACGACCCCGGACGGCTCGCCGAACGCGAGCGGCAAGGTGACGGCGGCCGTCGGCAGCCTGACCGGCAGCGCCCAGGTACGCGTCTTCGGTCCACTGCCGTGGGCGGAGAACTTCGAGAACGGCCGGCCGCGATTCTGGATCGGCGGCGGCGGCAATCTGCGCGCCGTAGACGAAGGCGGCCAGCAGATGCTGCGGAAGGGGCCGTCGCGCACCGGCATCCATCGCCACGCCCTCTACCTGGGGCCGGCGGACATGTCCGGCTACACGATCCAGGCCGACGCCATGGCCACGCAGAGGGGCCGACGGCGGGCCGACCTCGGGTTGATCAACAACGGCTATGCGCTGGACATGCAGGGCAACGCCCAGCGCCTGCAGCTGCAGTCGTGGGCCGCCGAGCTGCGGATCGACGAACGGGTGCCGTTCGAGTGGGAGGCGAACGTCTGGTACACGCTCAAGCTGCGGGTGGACCTGGACGGCGAACGCGCCACGATTCGGGGCAAGGTGTGGAAGCGCGACGATACCGAGCCGGCGGACTGGACGATCACGGCCGAGGACCCCGTGCCGGTCGACCGGGGCAGCCCCGGTCTGATCGCCTACTCGCCGGTCGACGTTTTCTACGACAACGTAAGTGTGATGGAGAACCAATGACTCGACACGGACTGACAACAGGTCTGGCGGTACTGCTGCTGGCGGGAGGCTACGCAGCCGAGGCGCAGGACGTCGGCATGTTCGGCAACACGCCAGCGCGGAACATGGCATCGGACGAAACCGGTCTGCTCGCCGAGTGGGACGTGCTCACCGGCAAGAACGTGCTCTGGTCCCAGCCCGTCGGGTCACAGGCCTACGGCGGCCCCGTCGTCGCGGGCGGGCGCGTGTACGTCGGCACCAACAACGAGGGGCGCCGCGACCCCGCCATCGAGGGCGACAAGGGCGTGGTCATGGCCTTCGAGGCCACGACCGGTGAGTTCCTCTGGCAGATGGTGCACGACAAGCTGTCGGCGGGACGCGTCAACGACTGGCCGCTGCAGGGCGTCTGCTCCACCGCGTACATGGAGGGCGACCGGATCTACTACGTCTCGAACGAGGCGCACGTCGTCTGCGTGGACGCGCAGGGCTTCAAGGACGGCGAGAACGACGGCCCGTTCATGGAAGAGGCGGATACGTCGGAGATAGCCGGCGACCTCATCTGGTCGTACGACATGATCGGCGAACTGGACGTCTTCCCGCACAACCTGGCCACCGGCTCGCCCCTCGTCGTCGGCGACATGCTGTACACGGTGACCAGCAACGGCGTCGATGAAGGGCACGTCAACGTCCCCTCGCCCTTCTCGCCGAACTTCATCGCGCTGAACAAGAACACCGGCGAGCTCGTGTGGGAGAACGCCGTGGTCGGCGAGAACGTGCTGCACGGCAGCTGGACCAACCCGGCCTATGCCGAGATCAACGGCCGGGCGCAGGTCATCTTCGCGGGCGGCGACGGCATCCTCTACAGCCTCGACGCCGCCACGGGCGAGATCGTCTGGCAGTTCGACTGCAACCCGAAGGACGCGATCTGGTCGCTGGGCGGCCGCGGGACCCGGAACAACATCCTCGGGACGCCCGTGGTCTACGACAACAAGGTGTACCTCGGCGTCGGCCAGGATCCGGAGCACGGCGAGGCGCCCGGGCATTTCTGGGTCATCGACGCGACCGGCACCGGCGACGTTACCGATACGCACGTCGTCTGGCACCGCGGCGGCGAGGACTTCTACCGCACGATGTCCACCGCGGCCATCCAGGACGGCATCATCTACATCTCGAGCCTCTCGGGGTTCCTCCATGCGCTCGACGCCCAGACCGGGGAGTACTTCTGGACGTACGACACTTTCGCGGCGGTCTGGGCCTCGCCCTTCGCGGCCGACGGCAAGGTGTACCTCGGCGACGAGGACGGCGACATCGTGGTGCTCCGGGCCGGCAAGGAGCTGGAGGTGCTCGGAGAGTACACCCTAGGCGCCGCCGTCTACAGCACCCCGGTCGTACACGACGGCGTGATGTACATCCTGACCCGCAACCGGGTGTGGGCGCTCAAGGAAGGCGCGCAGAGCGACCCACTGTAACGCAGAGCCGGGTGCCGCGTCCGATTGGAAGGCGAAAGCCGGGTCCGAAGCAGCCCGGACCCGGCTTTCCGCGCCACAGGTGGGCAGGAGCTAGAAGCCGAGCCCGCCACCCCCGAAGCCGAAGCTCGCACCGAGGCCGAAGACCGTCGATCTCGCCGTGTTGCGCCCGGCGATCACCCGTCCCGCGAAGAAGTTCAGGCTGAGCCTGTCGGTGACGTTGGCGAGCAGCCGCCCGCCCAGGATGTGCGCGTCCTCCTCCAACTCGGGAAATCTGCTCGGCGAGAAGCCGGGGCCCCCGATGTCGATCCCCGACAGCGCGTTGACCAGCCGGTAGTCGATGCCGACCGTCACCGCGTCGCTGGCCGGGAAGTAGCCGGACAGGTTGTAGAAGACGTCCGACGGGACGTCAACGTCGCCGCGCATGCCGCCCACGGCCTGCTCGTTGATCTCGGTGCTTCCGCGGTGCCGGTAGCCGAACTCCGTCGAGAAGCCGAACCGGTTCCAGAACTTGCCGACGATGACCGACGCTTCCACCCCGTGGGCCCCGTCGCCCAGCGAGTTGATGTAGCCGGTCTCGTAGGCGCCGGCGGCCATCACGCCGGCGCGCAGCGCGACGCTCGGCGCGTTGCTGACCAGCTCGTCGACCAGGCGCCACGTGACGGCGACATTGGAATCCCCGATGCCGTTGAAGCTCTCCGCCGGGGTCGGGCCGACCGGTCCGGGCACGAAGCTGCGAGCCCAGGCCGACTGCACGTCGAGGGCCAGCGCATCCGTGAAGGCGTAGTTGACGCCGAACCACAGCGTGCTCTGCGCCAGGTGCGCCCCGGAGGCGCCGAGCGGGCCCTTGGTCTTCGTTTCGCCACCGTAGAAGTCGACGGCTCGCTGGGAAACGAACGAGACGCTGACCGTGCCGGTCTCCGGTTCCGCGATCCAGGGCGTGTTCTGAGCGAACGCCGACTGCGTCGACAGCGAGGACAACAGGGCCGTGCAAGCCAGCACGGCCGCGAGCGAAGCGCGTTTGCGATGCATGGGTCGTGCCTCTCCTGACATAGGTCCATCCGGAAGCATGGACCCGGCTACAGCTTGTAGCGGCGGGTGAGGAAATAGTGCACCAGCTCCATCTTGAGGGCGCAGTCCTCGTCCTCCGCCGCTGTTGCGCCGCCGCACAGCGCCCTGATGGCCTCGTCGTCGGCAGTCCCGGTCTCGCCGCCTTCGTACACTGCTTCGAGGCTGGCCGTCAGGCTGCGGGCACGGTCACGGTCGAGATCGTTCTTCTGCAGCGGACAGCCGTCGCACGCCAGCTCGTTGAAAGTCAGCGCCTTGCCCTGCGAGTACGCGGCGCGGGGGCTCACCTTGCCGGCGCCAGGCCCGATGGACCCGGAGGCCGCCGCGGAGAGGTGAAACAGGCCGATACCGGCAGCGAGCAGCGCGCCCAGGCAGATGTTGCGGATCATCCCTTGTTCCTTCCTGTTCCTTCCTGTTCCTTGGTTCTTTGGTCCCGCGTCGAGAGACCATCTAGGTTGATATTAACATGGAAATAAGTATCATGACAATTATATAATAACCGGTATGACGAAACGTGATGGCCGCGCCTTCGACCATAAGACGCTCGAAGCCATTCGGATCCGTGCTGTCCAACGGATTGAAGAAGATGGAGAAACGCCGTCCGAGGTAATGCGGGCGCTGGGCTTTGCCCGCACGGTGGTTTATAACTGGCTGGCCAAGTATCGCACCGGCGGCCTCGCGGCGTTGCGGTCGCTGCCGATTCCGGGCCGGCCGCCCAAGCTGACCGAGCAGCAGCGCGCGTGGGTGTATCTTACGGTGACGCAGAACAATCCGTTGCAGTTGCAGTTCGAGTTTGCACTCTGGACGCGAGCGATGGTGCGGGAGCTGATTGAGCGGCAGTATGGCGTGACGTTGAGTCTGGCGTCGGTCGGGCGGCTGTTGCGGTCACTGGGTCTGACGCCCCAACGGCCGGTCCGGCGGGCGACCGAACAGGTGGCGTGGCGGGTGCGGGAGTGGTTGACGGTCGAGTTTCCCGCCATCCGGGCGCAGGCCCTCGCGGCGGGGGCACAGATTTTCTTCGCGGACGAGGCGGGGGTGCGGTCGCAGAGCCATGCGGGCACCACGTGGGCCCTGCAGGGCCAGACACCGGTGGTGCCGGCGACGGGAAAGCGGTTCGGGCTCAACCTGGTGTCGGCGGTCAGTCCGCGGGGCGTGCTGCGGTTCATGGTGGTCGACGGGCGGATGACGGCAGTGCGGTTCATCGAGTTTCTCAAGCGCTTGCTGCACAACCAGACGTGCCCGATCTATCTCATCGTCGATCAGCATTCCACCCACCGGGCGCGCGCTGTGCAGGACTTCGTGCAGTCGACCAACGGCCGCCTGCGGCTGTTCTTCTTGCCGCCGTACTCCCCGGAACTCAACCCCGATGAGCTCGTCTGGAATCATTTGAAGACGCATGGGGTCCGCAAGCGCCTGCTGTAAACGCCGGCGGAGCTCAGGCGCTACGTCCTGAGCCATCTGCGGTCTTTGCAGCGAACGCCCACCCGACTGCGCGGGTTCTTTCAAAAACCCAGCCTGCGCTACATTACTGCATAGTGTCATCAAACCAATGCCCTCCTTAACCCGGATTATGCGTGAAGGTGCGGTTGAGGGGGAGACACAGGAGCCTCCGTGTGGTACAAACGTAATGTACACAACGTTTTAGCCACAACGGAGATCCCTGCGTGACGCCTCACACGATGCCACAGACTGTTCTGTTCCCGGATCTGTTCGACAAGCCCCTCGTCGCCACGTTCAACCAGGAACACGCGAGTTCCGACGGCGGCGCCGTCCTGCTCAAGGCGGCCGAGCGCGTGTACGGCTTGGTCAAGGCGTTCGCCCGGTGTTTGGCCGACAAGCGCGCCGCGGAGAAGATTCGGCACACGTTCGCGGATCTGATCGGCCAGCGGATCTTCGGCATCGCGTGCGGTCATCCCGATGGCAACGATGCCGACCACTTGGCCGACGACCCCATCCACAAGCTGCTGCTCGGGCGGGACCCGGTGTCCGGCGCGCCCTTGGCGTCGCAACCTACGATCTCGCGGTTGCGTGCGTCATCGAGCGGCGCGAGCCGCACCGCGCTCTACCGGATGGGGCGCGAGTTGGCGGCGTGCGTCATCGAGCGGCATCGGCGCCGCCTGCACGGGCGGGCGCGGCGCGTCACCATCGATCTGGATCCGACCGACGACCTGACGCACGGCGCCCAGCAGCTCACGTTCTTCAACGGGCACTATGGCGGCTGGTGTTATCTGCCGCTGCTCGGGTTTCTGAGCTTCGACCGCGAGGCGGAGCAGTATCTGTGCGCGGCGGTGCTGCGGCCCGGCAACGCAGTGGCCGCCGACGGGACCCTCGGGCTGCTGTGTCGGCTGCTCCCGCTGCTGCGGGCGGCGTTTCCGCGGGCGCGGTTTCTCGTTCGGCTCGACGGGGGCTTTGCGACCCCGGAGGTCTTCGATTTCCTGGATGCGGAGCCCCGGCTCGACTACGTGGTGGCGATGGCGAAAAATGCGGTTTTGGAGCGGCATGCCGAATCCGCGCTGCAGACGGCGCGCACGCAGAGCGAGGTCAGTGGCGAGACCGCACACGTCTATACCGACACCCGCTACGCCGCCCGCACCTGGGGCCATGAGCGCCGGGTGGTGATCAAAGCCGAAGTGGTCCGCCTCGGCGAACGTGCGCCGCGGGACAACCCGCGCTTCGTGGTGACGAACCTGCGCCAGACGCCGCGTTTCATCTACGAGAAGGTCTACTGTGCGCGGGGGGACATCGAGAACCGGATCAAGGAGTTGCTCGACGGCCTGCAGATCGACCGCACGAGCTGCTGCCGGTTCTGGGCCAACCAACTGCGCGTCTTGCTGACGGCCGCAGCCTACGTGCTGATGCAGGAGCTGCGGCTGCGGGCGGCGGGCACCGCGTGCGCCCGCACCCAGGTGACGTGGCTACGCGACCGATTGCTCAAGCTCGGGGTCCAGGTCGTCCGCTCGGTCCGCCGGCTCGTTCTGCATCTGCCGCGGGCCACGCCGCAGCGCGAGGCATGGCAGCGCATCGCCCTCGCACTCGGCGCACGTGCCGGATAGCCCATCCGTCCCGCCGCACCAAGCTCCCTCGGGGACGATACGGACCGTCTCCAGGAGAAGCTGTCGACACTCGGGCTCACCGCGCCCGGCCATCGCCCCATGGCTCGCCCCGCAACCCCCTCGCAGCCCCCAAATGACGATGGCGAAACCCTGTTCGTCGTCCCGCCACGCCCTGTCGATCCCGAATATCGAGCTTCAGGAATAATGTGGGTTAATATACGCATCAGCGCTGTTGCCGGTTCAGGCTCCAGTCGTAGTCGTGCTCGGTGGCCCCCTCGAAACCCTCGAGCTGCGCCGCGAGCTCGTCGTCGGCGTACTCCAGCAGGTGTGCGATCATCGCCTCCTCGGTGTCGCCGAAGTCCTCGGGATACCACTCGTAGATGCTCGAGAAGACGATGAAGTCCTCGTCGACGACGTCCACGCCCCGCGGATTGTTCACGTAGGCACGCGCGCCGGCTTCGAGCAGCGTTTCCGTGTTCTCGGCGGTGAACGCCGTCTCCAGCAGATGCGGACAACCGTAGGCCGCGCAATTCACGGCGTAGTGAATCCGCTTGTCGCGCCAGATGGGCCGCAGGATGCCGTGTTCGATCCCGTCCAGGGTCAGATCCTGGCCGGCGACGTTGGCGTGCACGTCGCCCCAGGGGCCGGTGTACGGGACCACGCCCTCGTGGATGTCGCGGATCGTTTCCACCGGATAGGCATCCAGTACGACCTTCATGGTCAGCGCGTTGTAGAGGTTGATCCAGTAGGCCATCTGCTCCGCCCGCGAGTAGTCGCGGGGGTCGAGCCCCTGCAGGTAGTCGAGGTAGCCGGCCAGCCGGGCGCTGCCCCCGGCGTTGGCCGCGAGGCCCTCGTAGTCGACGAGATTGACGCCGGCCGCATCCGGCGCCACATAGGCGTCCAGGATCGCCTGCCAGGCGCTGTGGTCGACGCGCTCGACGCTGCTCTCGTCGCTGGCGTCCCAGCCGGCAATCTCGACTGCTTCCGGCGGGCCGCAGGCGCCGGCGAGCAGCGCCCCGCCGAGCAGGCCGGCGAGCAGGCGCCCGCGCCACGCGCGTTCCGCGGTTCCTTCAACCCGAGCTGTCTCCATGGTCCTTCTCTTCCCCGCTTGCCAGCCGTGCGCCTCGCCCGCCTCGCCGCAACACGCGGTAGCGCCGTGCGCCCAATCAACTACCAACCGCCGCGCGGCCAGCGACGACAGCGGAGCCGGCCAATCGTCCCGAGAATGCCCGCGCTGGCCCCGATGACACCCCGGACGGTCCCCCCGACCTTCGAGCGCCCGAAACGCCGCCGCCGCGAGCTCACCGGCGTCTCGACGAGCCGCAGCCCCATCTGGATCGCCCTGATCTGCATCTCCACGGTCCAGCCGTAGGCCGTGTCGCGCATGTCGAGCCGCCGCAGCGCGTCGGCGCGGATGGCCCGGAACGGCCCCAGATCGGTCACCTTCCGCCCCCACAGCAGCCGGATGAGCAGGGAGGCCACATGGTTGCCGGCAATTTGCGGCGGCGACAGGGCGCCCGGCTCGCGGCGTCCCAGCACGCGCGAGCCGATTACCAGGTCGGCGCCGGCCGCGATGCCGTGCAACAGATCCAGCGCCTCCGCGGTCTCGGACGACTGGTCCCCGTCGACGAACAGGACCACGTCCACCGGCCGCAACACGGCGAGGGCGGTCAGGCACGCCCGTCCATAGCCGGGCGTCTGCTCCCCCACCACGCGCGCCCCCGCCGCGCGTGCCCGCTGCGCCGTCGCGTCGGTCGAGCCGTTGTCGCAGACGACGATGTCGTCGATGACGGGCTCGCCGCCCGGCGTGCGCAACGCCAGCAGTTCGCCGACCACGGCACCGATGTTGTCGGCCTCGTCGCGCGCCGGAATCACCGCGCCGACCGTCAACCGTTCGTGCATTGCGCGCCGCGGCTGTGCCGGTCTTCAACGCGGCCGGCGCGGTTCGCCCGCCGGCGCCGGAGCCCATCGCACCCCAGGCCTGCTCCAACCAGGCCGAACTCCAGCCCGCGCGCCCACAGCGGCTGTGCGTACGGGTGCATCGCGTAGTCCTGCATGTTGAGGCCGGTGATGTAGCTGAGAAGAACCGCGGCGGAGGCGGCCCAGGCCCAGACGCTCGGGTAGACGGCGGCGAACGGCAGCAGCCAGAGCAGGTACCACGGATTTATCACCGGCGATGCCGCGAGCAACGCGCCGTACAGCCAGTCGCCCCGCGGAATGCCCGGTGGGCGGCCCCGCAAGTAATTCAAATAGTAGCATCCCCAGAACACCGCGAACGCCAGGCCCAGGAGGAGCCTGGCCTCGAAGCGCGGCATGGCCGCCGCGAGCAGCCCGAACAGTGCCGAGTTGAACTCCCACTCACGCGCGAACACCTGCAGCGACGCGAGATCGGTTCCGCCGCGCAGCGCGAACGGCGCATACACGGCGGCCAGCGTGACGCCGCACAGGAGCCAGTGCCTGAAGCTGGCCCCGGCGAGCACCAGGGGGACCAGCACCAGCCCGAACGTCTTGCTCCCCGCGGCCAGCCCCAGGCAGACGGCGGCGACCGGCCAGCGGCGGTCCCGGGCCAGGACGATCGCCGCCAGCAGCAGGCAGGCGCCCGCGCCGTCGGGGTGCGCCGTGAACGCGACCTCCTTGATCACCAGCGGGCACCAGGCGTAGAGCAGGACGTTGCGTGCCGGCGCCAGACGCAGCAGCAGCGCCACCACCGCGAGATCGATCGCGATCAGGATGGCCTGCAACGCGGCGACGCTCGCGGGCTGCAGCCAGTACGCCAGCAGGAAGACCGCCTGCGTGACAGGCGCGTAGATGGTCGGCAGCTCCGGATAGTTGATGCCGTCGAGGACGCCCTGGAACAGCGCCGGTACGGCGGGGTCGACGAAGAACGCTTCCGGCGCCCCACCGTAGGGCGTGCCGGTGGTCGCGAACCGGTAGCCGTCCCACAGGTAGCGGTAGAAGTCGTCCTCGAAGAACGGCCCGCCGGCCAGACCGCAGAGCCGGAAGACGACCGCCCAGGCGAGCAGGCGGCCGATCGGAAACGGCTCGTCGCGCGCGCGGACGTGCAGGTAGAGGCCGGCGACCGGCAGGCCGGTCCACGCAACCAGCAGGAAGAACGCCGCCAGCTCCGGCTCGCCAGGGCGGCGCGCGAGCACGGCCAGGGCGGCGTAGCCCAGCGCGCACCACAGGCCGGCCGCATCCACCCACCGCCGGGTCGCCGCCCCCGGTCGCCTGCCGTCGGCGGTGGGTCTCATCGTGCCGCAGCGAAACCGAGCGGGGCGGCGCTACTCCCGCGCGGCGGGAGTCAGCTCGGTGGTCATCCGTTCGCCGTCGCGCATGAACACGACCTCGACCGGCTCGCCGACCTTCAGCAGGTCGAGCGCGTAGGTGTAGTCGTAGATGTTCGTGATCGTCTGGCCGGCAAGGCCGACGACCACGTCCCCGCCGCGCAATCCCGCCGTCTCCGCCGGTCCGCCGGCGACCACGCCGGACAGCAGCAGGCCCTCGGCGTCCGACGCGTAGTCCGGGATGGTGCCGGTGAAGATGCGGATGACCGCCCGCCCGCCGCCGGGCCGAACCTCCGGCTCCGCCCGCATGAAGTCGGGCGCGTCGGGCCGGTTGGCGAGCTGCGCGGCCACGGCGGTTGCCAGCTCCACGATCCGGTCGAGACCGTCGTAGTTGAGCGTGTCGGCGTCATCGGTCGGGCGGTGATAGTCCTCGTGGCTGCCGGTGAAGAACGCCAGGCTCGGCACCTCCGCCGCGTTCAGGCTCCGGACGTCTGTCGGCAGATACGGATCGCGGACGAACGACAGGCCCAGCCCGACCGGCCCGTTCAGCTCCTCAACCAAGTCGGTCCAGATGGAGCTGCTGCCGACGGCCTGCACGCTGAGGTTGTCGTCGCGGAGGCGACCGACCATGTCGAAGTTGAGATACGCGGCGATCTGGTCCATCGGCACGGGCGCCTGCTCGACGAAGTCCGCGGACCCTAGCAGGCCGAGCTCCTCGCCGGACCAGAACGCGAGGATGATCCCGCGCCGCCGTTCGCGCGCTGCCAGCCGGGCGCCGGCCGACAGGACGGCGGCCACCCCCGAGGCATTGTCGTCGGCACCGTTGTGGATCTGCCCCGCCTCGTCGGCGCGCGCCAGCGAATCGCCGCCCCGCCCGTGGCCGAGATGATCGTAGTGGGCGCCGAGCATGAGGTACGGCTCCTCGGCCGCCGCGGCGCCTGTCGGCGGGAGATAGCCCAGCACGTTGTGTCCGATGCGCTCCACGCGGTCGAGCCTCACGTCGATGGCCGCCGCCAGGGGCAGCTCGAAGCCGGTGACGTGCGGGTTGCCCGTGTCGAGCGACGCCTGCACCTCCTCGATGGAGCGGCCGGCGCTCTCGATGATGGCCGCTCCGAGGCCGCCGTCCACCGTGGCCGCCACGATCCCCGAGTCGCTCACCGCGGTGTCGAAGGTCAGCGGCACCAGCGCCCCCGCGTTGGGCGACCGCGGCCCCGTAACGACGATGATGCCGCTGGCGCCGCGCTCGCGTGCGGCGAGAGCCTTGAAGCGCAGGCCTGCGTAGCGCGCCAGCGTCCCCCGCAGCTCTCCTTCCGTGTCCTCCGGGAAGTAGCGCAGCACGACGACAATCTTGCCGGTCACGTCGAGCGTGGCGTAGCTGTCGTAGCTGAATCCGTCGGTCTCCGGCACGGACAGCCCGTACCCGGCAAAGACGAGGGGCCCTTCCGCCATTCCCGTCTCCGAGAAGGACAGCGCGCGTACGGACGGCCCCACGCCAGCCGCCGGCGCCACGGGGGATCCGTCGTCCGCCGCGATCTCGATGGTCGTGCCGGTGTCCATCACGCCGGCGGTGAAGGAGAACGCCTGACGGAAGCCGCCCATGCCGGGGAGCGGCCCGGCGCCGATTGCGCCGAGCTGCTCGATGATGTAGTCGGCCGCCATTCGGATGCCCCGCGAGCCGGTCAGGCGCCCCTCGAACTCGTCGGCAGCCAGACGCTCCACGATGGCGCGCGTGTCGAGCGAAGCCGGCGCCGGCGGCGCCTCCTGCGCCAGCACCGAGCGCGGAACAAGCGTGGCACAGGCGCACAACGCCAGACCCAACGGAAGCAGGCGTCCAATCGTCGATGGCATCGGCATTCCCTCTCTGTCTCGTGAGACCGGGACCGGCGGCATCAGCCCGCGGTCGCTTCCACGGCGCGCTCCCGGGTGAAGGCCGGCGGCGGCTCCAGAACCTCGACCACGGCCCCGGACAGCGCGCTGACACGCGCCCCCGGGGTGACGATGCCGACCAGGTTGAGGGGATCGGCCGCGGACAGGCGCAGGCAGCCGGCGGTCTCGACCTGCGCCTGCGCACGGCGCACGCTCCGCAGGACATCGACCGCCTCGGGACGCGCGAACTGCTCCCCGAGGAACCCGTCCACGAATCGGCCGCCCCGTATCTCCCCGCGCGCCTCCAGCGTCCGCAGGGCCCGCAGCAGCTCGCGCCAGGGGGGCGCGAGCGCTTCGCGCGCGATGAGATCCCGGAACACGACCCCCCACCGCGCCAGCAGCTGTCGGGCGAACGACTCGACCCGCGTGCCGGCCTCGGCGCGGAATGCTGGTGCCGGGGGCGGCAGCGGCGTCCGGAGCAGCGCCCAGCGGCCGGCGGCGTGGCGGGGGCGCGCCGCCCGGAACCGGCCCTCGCCCCGCCGCCGTCTCGGATCGATCAGCGCGCGCAGGTTGTCGAAGCCGTCCGCCGTCACGAGGCCGGCCGCGGCCAGCTCCCACAGGCCGTCCTCCACCTCGCTGGCCAGCCGCCCCGTGGCCCGCACGAGATCGCGGAGAAACGAGGCGCCGAGCGCGGTGAGCTGCTCCAGCACGGCGCGGCCCGCATGGGAGAGCGCCGGCTGCAGCGCGCCGGCCTCGACGGCGTCCGGAACCAGCCAACCCGCATCCTCGCGCAGGAAGAACGTCACCGGCGCCACCCGGGTCGGGCGGACACGGCGGCGGGCGCGCGGGATCGCGGCCTCACGCTCTCCGTGGGCGGCGGACGCTCCGGCCTCGAACGCCGGATGGGGCGAAAGCCGCCCCCACATGACGTCTCCGGAAAGACACAGCCGATCGAGCAGCTCCGGATCGTAGTCGGCCACCCGCCGGGCCAGCACGTCGGGCTCCCAGGCCGCGGCCGAGGTCTCGTAGCCCTGCAGCTGGCGCAGCACCTGCAGCAGGCCCGCCGCGCCGTGCAGCCGGGTGCCTGGCGCCACATGCTGCCAGCGCGCCAGGAAGCGGACGAAGTCGGCCGCGGTGACCGGCTCGATCTCACGGCGGAGACGGCCCAGGGTCAGCCTGTGGATGCGGGCCAGCACGCGCCGGTTGCACCACTCGGTCTCGCCGCCGGCGCCGTCCGGCGAGAACTGACCGCGCAGCACCTGCCCTTCCCCCTCGAGACGCGCCAGCCCGGCGTCGACCACCGGCAGCGGCACCCCCAGCGTGTCCGCCAGCACGCTCGGCCGTTGCGGCCCGGACGACTCCAGCCAGCCGCGGAGCACCTCCGCGGCCGCGGCCTCGCGGCTGTCGGGCACCGGCTGGTCGATATCCGGCACGTCGCGCGTCAGCCGGCAGCCCGGGTGGAGCGCCTCCGCCATGCGCCGGCGTTCCGTCGCCAGCCACAGCCGGCCGGAACCGACGACGAGGCTGGTTGCCCGCTGCGCCCGCTCCAACGCTTCGTACAACCCCTGCCACGCGGCGACGGGCGGCGTGACCGACAGGGTGACCAACGCGTCGTGAAGCTCGTCGGCGTCACGCACCACGGGCCACGACTCGCGCGCCACCTCCGCGATCGCCGCGGCGTCCAGGGCGCCGACGTCGCGGGCGTCGCGCGGCAGGGTGCGGCGCAGTTGAACCGCCCGCGCCCGGCGCTCCTCCAGCGGCGCGTCGTCGAGAAAGGCGTACGGGTTGGCGTTCAGGATCTCGTGGCTGAAGACCGACGGCTCGGCCGTCTCGATCGTCCGGGTCGCGATCCGGCCCTCCTCGATACCGGCAATCACCGCGCGGAGCCCGTCCAGATCCATGGCGTCGTGCAGGCAGTCGCGAATCGTCTCGTCGACCAGCGCATGGCGCGGTATCCGGATCTCGCCCGTGAGGTTCTCCTGACAAGCGACCTGGTCCGGAAAGACCGACGCCAGGAGGTCGTCCGACCGCATGCGCTGGATCGGCGGCGGCACCTTGCGGCCTCCCGCGAACCGCAGGACGGCCAGGGCGCGCGAGGCATTCCAGCGCCAGCGCACGGTGAACATGGGCGCGGGCAGCATGGCCTGCGTCAGCACGTCCTCGACGGTGCCGGGGGCGAGGAAGCGGTAGATCGCCTCGAGCGGGAAGCTGTGCTGCTCGGCCAGCGAGATGACGATGCCGTTGTCGGTCGCGGCGGCCTGTAGCTCGAAGTTGAACGAGCGGCAGAACCGCTTGCGCAGCGCCAGTCCCCACGCGCGGTTGATCCGCGCGCCGAAGGGGGCATGGATGACGAGCTGCATCCCGCCCCCTTCGTCGAAGAAGCGCTCCGCCACGACGGTTCGCACGGTCGGCAGCGCGCCGAGGCCGGCCACCCCGGCGCCGACGTAGGCTACCGCCTGCTCCGCGCCGGCGGCGTCCAGGCCGCATTCCGCCTGCAGGAAGGTCTCCGCCGCGCCGTGCCCCGGCCGGGGGCCCGCACCGGACCCGCGCGCCAGCTCCGCGATCCGGCCCCGGACCGCCGACACCTCCGCGGACAGCTCGGGCGTCCGTCCGGGGGCCTCCCCGCGCCAGAACGGTATCGACGGCGGCGCGCCCCCGGCATCCTCCACCCGCACCCGGCCCGCTTCCACGCGCCGAATGCGCCATGACGTGGTGCCGAGCAGAAAGACGTCGCCCGCCAGGCTTTCCACCGCGAAGTCCTCGTCCACCGTGCCGACGGTGGCGCCCTCGGGCTCGGCCACCACGAGGTAGTTGGCGTTCTCCGGAATCGCCCCGCCGGACGTCAGCGCCGCGAGCCGGCCGCCGCGCCGGCCGCGCAGCACGCGGTTGACCCGGTCGCGGTGGATGTAGGCCCCGCGCCGGCCGCGGTCGGTGGCAATCCCGTCCGAGAGCATCGCGACGACCGCGTCGAACTCGGACCTGGGCAGCCGGCGGTAGGGATACGCGCCCCGCACCAGCTCGAACAGCGCGTCTTCCTCCCACGGCTCGCAGGCGGTCGCCGCCACGAGCTGCTGCGCCAGGATGTCGCGCGGCCAGTCCGGGATCAACCGCCGGTCCAGCACGCCGCGCCGCACCGCCCGCACCAGGGCCGCCGTCTCGAGCAGTTCGTCGCGCGTCGTCGGAAAGAAGCGGCCCTTCGGCACGTGCGACCGCTCGACCTTGTGCCCCGATCGCCCGACGCGCTGCAGGGCGACTGCAATCGAGCGCGGGGAGCCGATCTGGCAAACCAGATCGACCGATCCGATGTCAATCCCCAGCTCGAGCGACGCGGTCGCGACCACGGCGCGGAGCCGGCCCGCCTTCAGCTCCGTCTCGGCCTGGTGCCGCAGCTGGCGGGACAGGCTGCCGTGATGCGCCAGCACCGCGTCGGCGCCGGCGCGCTCGGCCAGGTGGTGGGCCACGCGCTCGGCCAGCCGCCGCGTGTTGACGAAGACCAGCGTCGTGCGGTGCTCGGACACGAGCTGCGCGATCCGGTCGTAGATCTGCCCCCACATCTCGTTGGAGGCCACCACCCCGAGCTCTTCCTCGGGAACCTCCACCGCCAGGTCGAGCTCGCGCCGGTGCCCGGCGTTCACGATCGCCGGGGCGGCGGGAGCGGACCCCTGCAGGAAGCAGGCAACCTCCGCGATCGGGTTGACGGTCGCCGACAGGCCGATCCGTTGCGGCCGGTCGCCGCCGGACTGGCGCACGACGCAGTCGAGCCGCTCCAGCGTCAGGGCGAGATGCGAGCCGCGCTTGTCATCCACCATGGCGTGGATCTCGTCGACAATCACGACACGCGTGTGTCGCAGCGCGCGCCGGCCGCGCTCGGCCGTCAGGAGAATGAACAGCGATTCGGGCGTCGTGACCAGGACATGGGGCGGCTGGCGCACCATCAGCTCGCGTTCCCGGCGCGGGGTATCTCCGGTGCGAACCCCCGTCCTGATGGGCGCCAGCGGTGGGCCCGTCGTGCGGGCGAGCTCGGTGATCTCGGACAGCGGGGCGTCGAGGTTCTTGCCGATGTCCGTGCTCAGAGCCTTCAGCGGCGAAACGTAGACGACCTCCGTGCGATCCGCCAGGCCGGACGCGCCGGCGGCGCGCCCGATCAGATCGTCGAGACAGATCAGGAAGGCGGCCAGGGTCTTGCCCGAACCTGTCGGCGCGGAAATCAGCACGTCGCGCCCGGCGCGAATCTGCGGCCAAGCTTCGCGCTGGGGTTCGGTCGCCCCGGCGAAACGGCTGCTGAACCACGCGCCGGTCAGCGGATGAAATCCGTCCATGCGCGCGGCTATTGTAGCCCTGGCTGGCGGTTACGTGGCGCGGCGGCCGCCGGCATCGAACAGCCGGTCGCAGGCCTGTTGAAACCGCTCGGCGAGACGCTGTCCCTCGGGTCCCGGCAACTGGCCCAGCCTGCGCCGCTCCACCTGCAACCGCTTCACCTCGTCGATTGCGGCCCGCCGGCGGGCGCCCTCGTCGACTCGCGCCCCCATGAGGTTGCTGGCGAGCGCGTCACGCCAGCGGGTGGCGAGGATCTGCGCCGGCGACGCATCGGGTTCGACCTCCTTCTCGACGAACGACTCGACCCGCCGGCACAGCTCGTCGAGCCGTGCGAGCTGCCGCGCCGGGTCGAGCTCGGTCCCGCGAAAGGCAGCCGGAAACGCCGCGACCAGGCGGCTGACCGCCTGTCCGAAGCGGGCCGCCAGCTTGCGCCGCAACACCTGCGGCAAATCCGGAGCCTGGCGCCACTGCTGCTGCAGGTCCCGCACCTTGTCGGCCAACCCCTCCGGCGGGTCGCCGGGAGGGTCGTCGGCCGGCAGCAGGGCTTCGAGCTCCCGGCAGAGTGCCTCGCGCGCCTCGACCTTGTCGGCCGCAGCCTCCTGCTCGGCTAGCTGCGCGCGGCCGACGACGGCGTCACAGGCGGCCCGGAACCGCTGCCAGACCGCGTCGGACCGCTTGCGCTGCACCGCGCCGATCTGCTTCCACTCGGCCTGCGCCTGCCGTGCCTGCGCGACCGCCGCCGGGATATCGGTAACAGCCTCGAGCGCCTCGACGCGCGCGATCAATCCCTCCTTGCGTTCGAGGTTCTGCGCCCACTCCTGCTTCCGCTTCGCGAGATCGTTCTTGCGCCGGGTGAAGAACGTGCTGCAGGCCGCGCGAAACCGGTCCCAGGTCTCCTGCTGCCGCCGGCGCGGAACGGGACCGACCTGCTTCCACTCGGCCTGCAGCTCGGTGATGCGCTGAACGGTCCTGAGCCAGTCGGTGGACGACGCGAGGCGCTCGGCTTCCTCGACGAGTGCGAGCCTGCGCGCGAGGTTGCTCTCGCGGTCGGCGACCTCCGCGGCCAGGTGCTTCTGACACCGCTGGTAGACCTGCTCGTGGGCCGCCTCGAAGCGCGCCAGCAGCTGCTCGCCGCGATCCTTCGGCACATCGGCCGCCTGCCGCCACCTGGCCATGACGTTCCGGTACCGGGCGGCCAACTGCGCGTCGTCCGCCAGGCCGGCCAGCGATTCCATCTCGGCGCACAGACCCTCCTGCACGCCGAGATTGGCCCAGCGCTGCCAGTCGGCGAAGTCGCGCAGCTCCCGCACGCGACCCAGCAGCGCGGTCTGCACGCGCCGCAACCGCCGCCCCGCGCTCGCGCGGCGCGGTGGTGCGGACGCCGCGGCGTCCGCGGCCTGCATCTCGTCCAGCGCCCGCCGGACCGCCCGCAGGTGCCGCTCCGCAACCTGCAGCTCCAGCTTGTCCGAGGCCGCGGCGGACTCGGCCACGGCGCACAGCCGGCCGAGGGGGTCGACCTCATCCGCCGCCGCCGCCCCCGGCTGGCCCGCGCCTGTCGCGGGCACTGCCGCGGCAGGCATGACGTCGGCGGCCGGGACGTCCGGTACCGCGGCTGAGCCGGCGTCCGCGGAGGGCGCGTCTGCCGGTTGCTCGACGGCAGGCTCGGCGCCTCGCTCCGGTACGGCTCCGCCGCTGGCAGGGAGATCCCTGTCCTGGGTGTCCGGGTGCGCGTGCGGGTGGTCGACGTCATCCGGCGCCGCCCCCCCCGGCTGGGCCGCACCTGTCGCGGGCACTGCCTCGGCTGGCATGACGTCGGCGGCCGGGGCATCCGGTGCCGCAGCTGAGCCGGCGTCCGCGGAGGGCGCATCTGCCGGTTGCTCGACGGCAGGCTCGGTGCCTCGCTCCGGTACGGCTCCGCCGCTGGCAGGGAGATCCCCGTCCTGGGCGTCCGGGTGCGCGTGCGGCTCGTCTACCAATTCCATGTGGCGCGATGCGATTGTAGAACTCTACTGGACAGGTTGGCAAAAGTTACGCATACTCGGGACCGGATTTGGAAGCTGTCGCAAAAGGACGAAAACCCGTGTATTCCAAGGGGATACTGCCGGTGTCACCACTGACGGAGCGGGACGGTAATCCCGATTATTGGATTTCCAGATCCCGCATTTTGGATGAGAAAGAGAGCACTCCATGTCGCTTCGCATGCTGGTCGTCGCCGGAGCCGTCGTCATGACGCTGGGCGCCTCGCAATCCGCCGCACAGGACAATCCGACGGTCGTGATGGAGACGAGCCTCGGGAACATCACCATCGAGCTGTTCCGGGACCAGGCGCCCATTACCGTCGAGAACTTCCTGCAGTACGCGAACGACGGCTTCTACGCCGGTACCGTGTTCCATCGCGTCATCCAGCAGTTCATGATCCAGGGCGGCGGTATGACGGCCGATCTGCAGCCGAAGCCCACGCGGGATCCGATCCGGAACGAGGCGACCAACGGTTTCAGCAACGAGCGCGGCACCATCTCCATGGCCCGCACCAACATCGTCGACAGCGCCACGGCGCAGTTCTTCATCAACACCGTCAACAACGCGCGCAGCCTCGACAACACGGGCACCGACGCACGCAGCTACGGCTACGCCGTGTTCGGCAGGGTGACCGACGGGATGGATGTGGTCGACCGGATCGCGGCCGTTCCCACTGGCAGCCGGGGCCCGCACCAGGACGTCCCGGTCGAGCCGGTCGCCATCACCGGCGTGACCGTCAACTAGGACCATGCCGCGCAGCAGCTGGTGGATGTGCGCCGTTCTGGTCGGAGCGCTGGCCGTCGCCGGCGCGACCGCGCTGGAGCGGCAGGACCCGCCCCCCAACCCGCGGGTCGTGATCGAGACCACCGCGGGCGACATCACCGTCGAGCTGTTTCGGCAGGACGCGCGGGTGTCGGTCGTCAACTTCCTCACCTACGTGCAGGACGGGTTCTACACCGGGACCCTGTTTCATCGCGTCATCCGGGGCTTCATGATCCAGGGCGGCGGCTACACGGCCGACCTGGAGCCCAAGACCGAGGGGCTCCGCGGCGGCATCCTGAACGAGGCCACCAACAACCTGCGGAACCGCCGCGGCACGCTGGCCATGGCCCGCACGGGCGATCCGAACTCGGCGCGGGCCCAGTTCTTCATCAACACCGTCGACAACCGCAGCCTCGACCACAGGGACCGGACCGCGCGGGGCTTCGGCTACTCCGTTTTCGGGCGGGTGGTCGACGGCATGGATATCGTCGAGCGGATCGAGCGTACGGGCACGCACAGCCGGAACGGCCTGGACGACGTTCCCCGCAACCCGATCGTCATCATCCAGATTCGACGTCTCGACTGAGCCGGCCCGCCGCGGCGCCGCGGCCCAACCGGTCGTTCATGCCCTCGCCGACGCATTCCACGGCACTCGGCACCGCGCAGGCGCGCGTGCTCGACGTGGTCGACGAGCTCTCGAGCGAGCTTCGCGGCGGCGGCAACGGCCGCCAGGCGCGCCTCGACGACTCGCTGGAGCGCGACCTCGGCATCAGCAGCCTCGAACGGGTCGAGCTCCTGGTGCGGCTCGAAGAGGCGTTCTGCGTGCGCCTGGGCGACACCGCCATGGTCGAGGCGGAGACGCCGGGCGACCTCGCCGCCGCCATCGCCACCGCGGCCCCAGCGCTGGCGCTGGCCGACGCCGTGCCGCGGAGCACAGCGCCGCGCGCGGCAACCACGACCGAACCGCGCGCGGCCGACACGCTCGTCGATGCCCTCGAGTGGCACGCGAGCCGGACCCCGGACCGCGTCCACATCCGCCTGCGCGAAGAGGACGGCATCGAGACCCCGCTGACCTACGGATCGCTGTGGCAGGCATCGCTGGCGATTGCGGACGGGTTGACGGCCAGGGGCCTGGGGCGTCGCGAGACCGTCGCCATCATGCTGCGCACCGAGCGGGCCTTCTTTCCCGCCTTCATCGGGACGCTCATGGCCGGCTGCGTCCCCGTGCCGCTGTACCCGCCCGTCAGGGCCGACCGTATCGAGGAGTACGCGGAGCGCCAGGTCGGCATCCTGCGCAATGCGGCCGCCCGCCTCCTGATCACGTTCATCGCCGTCGAACGGCTGGCCGCGCTGCTGGTGGCCCGCGTCCCGTCGCTCACGGCCGTCGTCACCGCGGACTCGCTTGCGGCGGACGCGGCGTCCTCGTCGCCGGCTCCGCGGCGAGCGCGCCATCCCGGGGACGAGCCGGCCCTGATCCAGTACACCTCCGGCAGCACGGGCAGTCCCAAGGGCGTGCTGCTCTCCCATGCGAACCTGCTCGCCAACATCCGCGCCCTGCAGGAGGCCCTCGCGATCCGGTCGGACGACGTCGTCGCCAGCTGGCTGCCGCTCTATCACGACATGGGACTGATCGGCGCCTGGCTCGGCCCCCTCTACGCCGGCGCCCCGCTCGTGGTGATGCCGCCGCTCGCGTTTCTCGCCCGGCCGGTCCGTTGGCTGCGGGCGCTCCACGACCATCGGGGCACGGTATCCCCGGCGCCCAACTTCGCCTACGACCTGTGCAGCCGGCGCATCCGCGACGACGAGCTCGCGGGACTCGACCTGAGCACGGTCCGGCGCCTGCTCAACGGGTCGGAAGCCGTGCATCCGGAAACCCTGGAACGGTTCGCCGCGCGCTTTGCCGCGTACGGCCTCAGGCCAGAGGCGCTGTGCCCCGTCTACGGCCTGGCCGAGTGCTCGGTCGGCCTCACCGCGCCGCCGGTGTCCCGGGGGCCGCGGATGGACCGCGTCAGCCGGCGCGGCCTGCAGGAGGGCGGTCGCGCGGCCCCGGCGGCGGACGACGACCCGGCCCTGCGCATCGTCTCCTGCGGGCACCCCCTGCCGGGGCACGAGGTCCGGGTCCTGGACGCCTCCGGCGCTCGCGTCGCCGAGCGACGGGAGGGGCGCGTCGAGTTTCGCGGCCCGTCCGCGACGGCCGGGTACTACCGCAACCCCGCGGCCACCCGCGAGCTGATCGGCGCCGACGGCTGGCTCGCGACGGGCGACCTCGGCTATCTGGCGGACGGCGAGCTGTTCCTGACCGGCCGCCGCAAGGACCTCATCATCAAGGGCGGGCGGAACCTGCATCCGCACGAAGCCGAGGAGGTGGCGAGCGGCGTCGCGGGGGTGCGCGCGGGGTGCGTGGCCGCCTTCGGCGTCACCGACCGCGAGCGGGGCACCGAGCGCTTCGTCGTGATCGCCGAGACGCGGCGGACGGACGCCGCAGAACGTGCGCGGCTCGAGCATGCCGTCGCCAACCGCATCGCGGGTGCGCTCGGCGTGCCGCCCGACCTCGTGGTGATCCGCTCGCCCGGCGCCGTGCTCAAGACGTCGAGCGGCAAGATTCGCCGGGCCGCCACGCGCGAGGCGTACCTCTCCGGGCGGCTGTCCGACAAGCGGCCTGCCGTGGTCGCCCAGTGGGCGCGCGTGCTGGCGCGTTCCGGACTCGCCACGGGGCGCCGCTGGTGCGGGACGGGCCTGCGCGGCGCGTACACCGCGTACGTCGCGGCGCTCCTGCTGCTTAGCGGGCCGGTCGTCTGGGCAGTGCTGGCCGCGGGCCCGCGGGGCCGCTGGGCGACGCGCCTCGTCGGGCGCTGGACGCGGGTGATGCTGGCCGCCGCCGGATGCCCGGTCGACGTGGCCGGTCTGGACGGCGTGGCGAACCTCGGGCCGGCCGTCTACGTGGCCAATCACGCCAGCTACCTGGACTCGGTCCTGATGATGGCCGTCCTGCCGGCGGATCTCCGCTTCGCCGCCAAGGGACGGTTGGCGCGCTATCCGCTGCTCGGCACCGCGATCCGCAAGGGCGAGCACATCCCCATCGAGAAAGGGGACCTGTCGCAGCAGATAGCGGGCGCGGGCGCAGTCGTGGCCCCGCTGCGGCAGGGCGAGTCGCTGTTCGTGTTTCCCGAGGGGACGTTCGTCGCCGCGCCCGGACTGCTGCCGTTCCGCCTCGGCGCATTCCGGGCAGCCGTCGAGACCGGCCGGCCCGTCGTCCCGGTCGCCATCAGCGGCACGCGGCGCATTCTCCCGGCCGACACGCTGCTGCTGCGGCCGGGCCGGATCACGGTGACGATCGGACAGCCGCTGGCCCCGGCGGCGGGCGACTGGCAGGAGATCGTCCGGCTGCGGGATCTGGCCCGCACGGCGATCGAGCAGGCAGTCCGCGAACCGTAACGGCGCTTCAGACGGCACCCTCACCCGCGAGCCGGGCGAGCGCCTCCCCGCTCAGGCGATACGTGGTCCACTCGTCCAGCGGCACGGCACCGACGCGGCGGTAGGCCGCAATGGCCGGCGCGTTCCAGTCCAGCACCGACCACTCCACGCGTCCGCAGCCGCGGCGCCGGGCCAGCCGCGCCAGGTGCGCCAGCAGCCGGCGCCCGAATCCGCGCCCGCGGAACGCCGGCCGCACGTACAGGTCCTCGAGGTAGAGTCCCGGGCGGCCGAGAAACGTGGAGAAGTTGCGGAAGAACAGCGCGAAACCGACCGCCTCGCCGTCCAGGCGACCGATCACCGTCTCGGCAGCCGGCCGCTCCGCGAACAACGCGGCATGGATATCGGCCTCGGTTGCGACCACCTCGTGCGCAAGCTGCTCGTACTCGGCCAGCTCCCGGATGAGATCCAGGATGAGCGGCACGTCGGCGGCCGTCGCGGGATCGATTCGGAAGGACATCTCACGTCCCGGCGCGCGCGAGCGCGCGGGTCAAATCGGCGATCAGATCGCCCGCATCCTCGATGCCGAGCGACAGCCGTAGCAGGTCGGCCGGCACCGGCGTGCCCGGACCTTCGACCGGTGCGCGATGCTCCACGAGGCTCTCGACGCCGCCCAGCGAGGTGGCGTTCCTGAACACGCGCAGCTCTGCCACCACCGCCCGGGCCGCCGCCTCGTCGGCCATGCGAAACGAGACCAGCGGCCCGAAGCCGCCCTGCATCTGACGCGCGGCGATCTCATGGCCCCGATGTCCGGTCAACCCCGGGTACAGCACCTGCGCCACACGCGGATGATCGGCCAGCGCCTCGGCGACCCGCTGTGCGTTCTCGGACGCCCGGGCGACGCGGAGAAAGAGCGTGCGCATGCCGCGCAGCAGCAGCCAGGCCTCGAACGGGCCGAGCACCGCGCCCCGGTAGGCGCGGTCGCGCCTGATGCGCGCCCACGCTTCGTCGTCGCGGGCGGTCACCAGAGCGCCCGCCAGCACGTCGGAATGGCCGTTGAGCTGCTTGGTCGCGGAATGCATCACGAGGTCGGCGCCCAGCCGCAGGGGCCGGCACAGAACCGGCGTCGCCACCGTCCCGTCCACCACGACCCGCGCACCGGCCGCATGAGCGATGTCGGCGGTCGCCTCGATGTCTGTGATGGCGCACGCCGGGTTGGACGGGGTCTCCACCCACACCACGCTGGTGACGCCGGGGCGCAGCGTCCTCCGCAGCGCCGCGAGATCGCCGGCCGGCACCAGATCGAGCGCGAGGCGGCCGCTCGCCGCGCGCTCCTGCAGCCAGAGGCGAATCGTCCAGTACATCTCCGCCGGCGCCACCACGTGGGCGCCGGGTGCGAGCGTCTCGAACACCGTCGTGGCGGCCGCCATGCCGGAGCTGAACAGCAGCGCCTGGTGTCCCTCCTCCAGCCGCGCCAGCAGCGCCTCACACGGGTCGTACGTCGGATTCTGGTCCCGCGTGTACGTGTGGCCGCCGGGATAGCTGCCGTCCGGCGCGCGCTCGTACGGCGCGGACGCCACCAGCGGCGGAACGATCGCGGCGGTGGACGGGTCGCGCCAGCCGAGCGCCTGGGCGGCGAGCGTCTGCGCCGTCAGATCGGGCGGTTTCTCCATCACGGCTGCGCGGGCGACGGTCCGATGTCGACGGTGATCTCGCGCCACCTGCCCTGGCGGAACCGGATGACGCTCAGCGTGGCGCGGGTCATGTGTCCCAGCACGATGGCCAGCCAGATGTCGTCGGCGTGCAACCCGCGGCCGGCCGCAAACCAGGTACACCAGCCGATCGGCACGACGACCTGGGAGACCATGGAGATGTACAGCGGACTGCGCGTATCGCCGGTGCCCTGCAGGCCGCCCGTGTAGATCAGCGCCACGGTGACGAAGAAGCCGGACACCGCCAGATAGCCCAGCAGCTCCCGCCCGAGCTCGTACGCCACTCCCTCGTCGAGCGCGAAGATGGCCAGCAGCGGCCGCGGCACGCCGATGAAAAGCAGACCGACCACGGCCGCGCAGGCCAGGCCGATGGCCGCCGCGACCTGCGCGGCCCGGGCGCTGCGCGCCGGCTGCCCCGCGCCGAGATTCTGTCCTGCGACCGCCGCCGTAGCCCCCATGAGACCGACCGAGGTCCATGTGACCAGGGCGAACAGCTCCGTGTAGCCCACCGCGTACGCGGCCTGCGCTTCCGCGCTGTGCTCCAGCGATCCGACGTAGCGCAGCAGCAGCACGC
Source organism: Vicinamibacterales bacterium (assembly GCA_965217045.1). Lineage (GTDB taxonomy): Bacteria > Acidobacteriota > Vicinamibacteria > Vicinamibacterales > UBA8438 > JAAXGX01. The sequence goes on from OZ244229.1 coordinate 1,732,686, forward strand.
CCGCCACGTTCATGACGACCCCCTGGAACCCGGCCGGCAGGCCGAACTTGAACAGCTCCCGGATGATCCGCCAGTCCGGCTTCCACGACATGTCCCGGGAGAACCGGACTACGAGGCGGTCCGAGAACAGCAGCGCGACGAACACCACGCCCACCAGCCCACTGGCGATGGCCGTGCCCATGGCCGCGCCCATCGTGCCGAACGCTGGAATGGGGCCGAGCCCGCGGATGAGCACGACGTTCAGCGCGATGTTGAGGGCCGTCATCAACGCGCCGAGGCGTAGCGGCGTGCGCGCGTCGCCCGCCGCCCGCAGCGCGCCGTTCATCATGAAGAAGATCAGCATCCCGATGCTGAACACGAAGACGATCCGGATGTAGGACAGCGCCTCCGCCTGCACCTCAGGCGCGGCGTTGATCAGGTCCAGCAGGGCCGGGGCCGCGAAGTACCCGACCGGCGCCATGACACCGACCGCCATGAAGACCGCCGTCAGGAAGGCCTGATAGACCGTCCGGTTGACCTTCTCCGCCTCGTCGGCGCCCACGAACCGGGCGACGAGGACGCCCATGCCGGTGAAGACGGACGCCACGAAGACGATGACGAGGAGGAAGAGCTGCATGCTGACGGCGATGGCCGCATTGCCCGCGTGGCCGACGTAGTGTCCAACCATCGCCTGGTCGACGATGCCCTGCAGGCCGCCGATCATGTTCGCCAGCATCGCGGGCCAGGCGAGCTTCCACACCGCCCTGGCAAGAGGGCCGTCCACGATGCTCCGGTCGAAGCGCTGCTGTGGTCGCCGACGGTCGCTCATGCGATGCCCGTTAACGGCGGGAGGCCGAGGTCAGTAATGTAAGATGGAAAGTCGCATCGTGGTGCCGGAATCCCCGTCACTCTATCAGATCGAAACGCGGGTCCGGGAAGCGCTCGCCCTGCCGCTGCCCGGCGCCGCAGCCCACCTCAACCTCGCCCCGCGCCCGCGGCGCGGCTGGCACCCCAGTCAGGTACGCCCCGGCGCCCGGGCCGCGGCCGGCCTCGTGCTCCTCTACCCGCGCGACGAGCAGCCGCACGTGCTGCTCACCGTGCGCTCCGGCGCACTGCCCCAACACGGCGGCCACGGCGGCCAGGTATCGCTCCCCGGGGGCAAGGTCGAGCCGCAGGAGACCATTCGGGACGCGGCGCTGCGCGAGGCCGCGGAGGAGGTCGGGCTCGAGCCAGCTAGCGTGCGCGTGCTCGGCGTGCTCTCGACGCTCTATATTCCGGTGAGCGACTTCGCGCTGCACCCGGTGGTCGGCGTGGTCGACGCGCGCCCCGCGTTCCGGCCCCATTCGCCGGAGGTGGCGCGCATCGTCGACGTGCCGCTGGCGCTGCTGCTCGGCCCGCGCGGCGCGCCGCGGCGGGGCGCCGTCTGGCGGCGCGGTGAGCGGGTGCTCGTACCGTACTTCGAGGTGCTGAGCGAACGGGTGTGGGGCGCAACCGCGATGATTCTGGCCGAGCTGCTCGCGCTGCTCGGCGCGGCGCCGACCGACCCGTGGGGCATCGGCGCGGAGGCCGGCGTGCGCGAGGCGGCCGGCCCCGACCCCCGCGGACGGATGCAATAATCGGCCTGTCCGCGCCGCATGGCACCGGCCGCAGGCACAGGAGGACTACCCGTTGCCCGAACGGTCACGCAGCCGCCAGCAGCGCGAGGCGCCGCTCCTGGACGCCGTGGAGGCCGGCGGCGCCGGCCGCCCACCCGCCGCGGGGGGCGACGACGCCGTCGCCCTCCACGAAGCCGCGCAGTCGCGGTACCTGAACTACGCGCTATCGGTCATCACGTCGCGGGCGCTGCCCGACGTCCGTGACGGCCTCAAGCCGGTGCAGCGCCGCATCCTGTACACGATGTGGCAGCAGCACCTCACCGCCGACGCCAAGCCGCGCAAGTGCGCGAAGGTGGTCGGCGACGTGATGGGCAGCTACCACCCCCACGGGGACGCGGCCATCTACGACACGCTGGTGCGCATGGCCCAGCCGTTCGCGATGCGCTACCCGCTGGTCGAAGGGTTCGGCAACTTCGGCTCGCTCGACGGCGACGCCGCCGCCGCCATGCGCTACACGGAATGCCGGCTCGACGCGGCCAGCGCCGAGCTGCTGTCCGAGCTGGACCGGCAGACCGTGCCGTTGCGGGCGAACTACGACGGCACCCGCCAGGAGCCGGTCGTCCTGCCCGCCCGGCTGCCCAACCTGCTGATCAACGGCGCCACTGGCATCGCGGTCGGCATGGCGACGAACATTCCGCCGCACAACGTGCGCGAGGTGTGCACCGCGCTCCTGAAGCTGCTGGAGGATCCGGCGCTCGACAGCGCGCGCCTCTGCCAGTACGTCACGGGTCCCGACTTCCCCACCGGCGGGCAGGTCCTCAACACGCCGGACGAGCTGCGGGAAATCTACAGGACCGGCAGCGGCACCATCCGCTTGCGCGCAACGTGGGAGCCCGGGCCGCCGGCGCGCGGCTCCCGGATGGTGCATGTGACGAGCATCCCGTACGCCGCCAACAAGGCGCAGATAGTGGAGCGGATCGCCGAGATCATTCTCGCCCGCAAGCTGCCGCCGCTCATCGACATCACGGACCAGTCGACCGACCAGGTGCGGATCGTCCTGCAGATGAAGAGCGATGCGGACGAGCGGCTGGTCATGGCGTACCTGTTCCGGCATACGCCGCTGCAGACCAACTTCGCCGCCAATCTCACCTGCCTCGTGCCCACTGGGCAGGTCGAGACGGCGCGGCCGGAACGGCTCGACCTGCACCAGATTCTCTGGCACTTTCTCCACTTCCGGCTCGACGTCGTCACCCGCCGGCTCGAGCACGAACTCGACACCCTCAACAAGCGCATCCACATCCTCGAAGGGTTCGCGCTGGTGTTCGACGCTCTCGACGCCATCATCAGGCTGATCCGCCGCTCGGACGGCAAGGCGGACGCGGCCCGCCAGATCATGGCGAGCTTCGCCCTCGACGCGGAGCAGACGGACGCGATCCTCGAGCTGAAGATCTACCGGCTGGCGCGGCTGGAGATCCTGGTCATCCGCCGTGAGCTCGAGGCCAAGCGGGCGCGCGTCGGCGAGCTCACCCGGCTGCTCGCGCAAGAGGACGCGCGCTGGGCGGTCGTCGGCGACGAGCTGCGCGAGATCCGCGACACCTACGGCGACCCGGCCTCCAACCCGCGCCGCACGCTGATCGCGGCCGTCGAGGACGACCAGTACACGGCCGACGACTTCATCGTCGACGAGGACGCCGTCGTGCTGATCTCGCGCGACGGCTGGGTGAAGCGCCAGCGCGAGGTGCGCGACGTCGCGAGCACGCGCCTGCGCGAGGGCGACGCCGTGCTGGCGGCTGTCGCCGGCAGCACCCGGGCCACCTGCGTCTTCTTCAGCAACCTCGGCGCCGCGTACACCTGCCGGCTGATCGACATTCCGGCATCGACCGGCTACGGCGAGCCGATTCAGCGGCTGTTCAGCCTGAAGGACGGCGAACGCGTGGTCGCGGCGTTCAGCCTCGACCCGCGCGTCACGGCGGCGATCGCCGCACCGACGGAGGCCGAGCCGCCGCCGACCCATGCGGTCGCCGTCAGCAGCGACGGCTTCGCCCTGCGCTTCAGCCTCGAGCCGTTCGCGGAGCCCAGCACGCGCGCCGGGCGGCGGTTCGCGCGTCAGGCCCGCGGCGCCGAGATCGTCGGCGTCTCGATCGTACGCGACAAGGCGGTGATCATCGCCGCCACCCGGCAGGCGCGGGCCATCCTGTGCGACACGGACCAGATCAACTTCCTGTCCGGCCCAGGCAAGGGCGTGACCTTGATCAAACTCGACCGGCAGGAGGACGCGGTGCTCGGCTTCGTAGCCTCCACCGGCGCCCGCGACCTGCTGACCGTGGAGACGAGCCGCGGCGCGGAGCAGACCATCAGCACCACCAAATACGAGGTAACCAGCCGCGGCGGCAAGGGCCGGGAGCTGCTGCAGCGCGGCCGGTTCACCCGGGTGATCCCACCGCCGGTCGCCACGCCCGTGCTGCGGTCGTAGCGGCGTGCGTCTCAAGAGTACTCCTTGCCGGCGAACCGGCAGTTACCGCTCCCGTAGTCCCGGTTCCCCCGGTGAAACACCAGTGTCGATCGGCCGTCCCCGGCGGCGAGCCGCTCCACGCGGACGCCAAATACGGACGCGACCAGATCGTCGTCCAGCACCAGTGCCGGGGGACCGGCGGCGCGCAGGCGGCCGTCGTGGAGCACGGTGACCTCGTCCGCCCAGCGCGCCACGACGTTGAGGTCGTGCAGCGCCAGGGCGACGGTTGCTCCGGACGCGGCCAGTGCCCGCAGCAGAGTCAGCGTCTCGATGACGTGGTCGATATCGAGGTTGGCGGTCGGCTCGTCGAGCAGAAGGACGCGCGATCCGGTGGCCAGGCTGCGCGCGATCACGACGCGCCGGCGCTCGCCCCCGGACAGCTCGGTGACGAAACGGTCGGCGAGGTGCGCGACGTCCGCCCGCGCCAGCGCCGAGTCGACGGCCTCCGCGTCCGCGGGCCCCGGCATGTCGAAGCGGCCCAGGTGGGGATGGCGCCCCATCGTCACCAGCTCCCGCACCGTGAACGGGACGTCGATGCCGGTCTCCTGCGGCACGAAGCTGATCTGCTGGGCAAGCACCCGGCGGGAGAGCCGCGACAGGCTGGTCCCGTCCAGCGTGACGTGTCCTTCGGTCGGGCGCCAGAGGCCGGCCAGCAGGCGCAGCAGGGTGGATTTTCCGGCCCCGTTGGGCCCCACGAGCGCCGTAATCCGCCCGGGGGCGACCTCGATCGTGACGTCGCGCACCAGGTGCCGGCCGCCGATGCGGAGGCCGGCCCGGTCGAGGCGAAGGCTCATGACAGGCCGAACCGTCCCTGTTGCCGCCGCAGCAGATAGAGGAAGAACGGCGCGCCGAACGCGGCCGTGACGATGCCGAGCCGGATCTCCTCCGGCGGGTGGATCGTGCGGGCCAGGAGGTCACAGACGATCAGGAACGATGCTCCTCCGAGCATGGCCGCCGGCAGCAGGATGCGGTGCGACGGTCCGAGCACCAGCCGCAGCATGTGCGGCACGATCAGGCCGACGAAGCCGATGACGCCGCTGACCGCCACGGCCGCGCCGGTCAGCATCGCCGCGGTCGTCAGGATCATGCGGCGCACCCGCTCCACCTCCACGCCGAGGCTGGCGGCGGTTTCCTCGCCGAGCACGAGCAGATCCAGATCGCGGGTGTACCAGCGCGCCCCGAGCGTCCCCAGGGCCAGCGGCGGCAGACACATCCACACGTGCGTCCAGGTCCGGTTGTCGAGACCGCCCATCATCCAGAAGACGATTTCGCTGGCCACCTGCCAGTTGACGACGTTCAGCGAGATCAGCAGCGAGGAGATGGCGGTCGCCAGCGCCCCGAGCGCGATGCCGGCCAGCAGCAGCGTGGCGACCGGGGTGCGGCCTGCCCGGGTGGCGATCGCGTAGACGGTCGCGAGCGCCGCCAGCGCGCCCGCGAAGGCGAACAGCGGAAGCCAGAACACGGCCGCCGCGGAGAGGCCGCTGACGAACGTGACCACCGCGCCGAGGGCCGCGCCCTGGCTGATGCCGATGACGCTCGGCTCCGCCAGGGGATTGCGGAAGAGACCCTGCAGCTGCGTCCCGGCAACCCAGCGCACCGCCCGCGAGCGCCGCGACGAGCACGCGCGGCGTCCGGATCAGCCAGATGATCGCCTGGTCCGCATCGGACACCTCGTGCAGGTCGACCCAGCCGTCCGGCAGCGCGCGGGCGGCGAGCACGCGGGCGACGGTGGCCCAGGGGATGCCGGTGCTGCCGACGGCAATCGCCGTAACCGCCGCAACCACCAGCAGGACCGCCAGCAACGGCAGACCTGCCCACGCCGCCGCGCGAACCGTCGACGGACTGCCGGGCTCGGTCACGGCGTGGCGGGGTACAGCGCGGCGCCGAGGGCCTCGATCAGACCGGCCGCATGGTGCGACATCGTGATGAACCGGCGGTGGTCGAGCACCAGGATCTGCCCGGTTCGCCCCGCGACCGTCACCGCGACGCCGGGCTGGTCGAGAAGGCGCCGGCGCACGGCGTGCTCCTCGCCGGCCGGCGCATCGGCGATGATCCAGTTGGGATCCCAGGCGGCAATCTGCTCGCCGCTGATCATGCCGTGCGGGCCAATCCCCTGCTCCGCGGCCACGTTGACGGCGCCGAGCTCCGTCAGGATGTGATCGAAGAGTGAACCGGCTCCGAACGTGCCGGACAGGGCGACGTACACCAGCACGCGCGGCGGCGGTGCGGCGGCCGGCCGGCGCGCCGCCGCGGCGGCAACCCGCGCGCGGAAGCGCGCTATCTCCCGCTCGGCCGCACGCTCCTCGCCGGTCAGCCGCCCGACGGTTCGCAGGCCGTCGGCGATCTGGCCGAAGTCCTCGAAGACGGTCAGCAGCCGAAACGTCGGGATGTCCGCGGCGCGCGCCAGTGCGACCAGGTCGGCGCGGGCGGTATGCGACACCAGCAGCAGGTCGGGACGGCGCCGGAGCAGCGCCTCGCCGTCGTCGGCCACCCCGACATCCCTCCCGGCGAGCAGGTCGGCCACGTAGCTGTAGCGCGGATCGTGGGCAACCGCGCTGACCGCGGCAATCCGCGCCGGCGGCACGACGGCGAACAGGAAGTGATCCGCCACCAGTGCCTGCGACGCGATCCGGGACGGCGGCCGTACCAGCCGGACAGCGTCGCCGCGATAGTCCCGCACGGTGCGCGGAAACCCCGCGGGCGATCCGTCGGCGCTCTCCGCGAGCGGCCAGCCCGCGCGCGTGCCGGCCGCCGCGCGCCAGGCGGCCACCAGCAGCAGCAGGCAGACCGCGACCTCGAGCGCCGCCCACAGCCGTCCCGACCGAATGCGACGCATGCCCAGGCCCATCCGCTCACCACGCCCGCGACCACTTCGGCCCATCCGCCGCCGGGGTCCTCAGCGCGGCGTCGACGCCGGCCTCCACCTCGATCTGGCGGCCGAGAATCCAGAGCAGATCGGAGAGGCGGTTGAGATACGCGAGCAGTTCGGCGCTGACCTCGGCACCCGATTCCGCCAACTGCACGACGCGGCGTTCGGCGCGCCGGCAGATCGTGCGCGCCACGTCGAGGGCGGCGGACGCGGCGTGCTCTCCGGGAATCGCCCAGTCGCCGAGCACACCCTCCACCGCCTCCACGCGGCTGACCTCTGCCGTGAGCCGCTCGACCATCGCGGCGGTGACGGCCGGCTCCGCTCCGCTGCGGCGCGCCGGCGTCGCCAGCGCGCCGCCGACGGCGAACAGCTCGCGCTGTATGTCCTTGAGCAGTTCCGCGATCGATGAGTTCGGGCAAATCGCCCGGGCGAATCCGACCTGGCTGTTCAGCTCGTCGACCGCACCGTACGCTTCGACCCGCAACGAGGCCTTCGAGACCCGCGCGCCGCCGACCAGCCCGGTCTGGCCGCGGTCGCCCTGCCTGGTGACGATGCTCATTACCGGATGTCTCCCTCTGGGATCGAGGCCCCGCTCCGCCGTGGTTGTTGGGAGCCGTGAACCCCCCTGCGGGCGGCGTGCGCGATCGAGGCCGCGGCCTGTTCCCGTATCATCTACAGCACGATGGTTGTCGGGCCCGTCCACCGCACGGAGCTGCCGCGCGCAGGTGCCGTGCCCTCCGCACGGCAGTGTCCGCGCTCGGGCCTGCCCGCGGCGTGCAATGGAATGCCTGGCTGGCGCTCAACGGGGGTGCCGGCACGTCAGGCGCATGACGAGCGGCTCGCGACCGGCCGGCACCAGCGACGAGCCATGACAGGAAGGAACCTCCTTTCGGCGTGTCCACGCGCCGAATTTCACGGACCGGCAGGCCGGACCGCGGGGCTGCGCGACCGTCCCGATGAGCGGTCTCCTGACTCGCGGATCGAGGCGAGACGGCAATGTCTTCCCGTGCTCGTCGAGCACAGTGACTGGCGCCCAACGGCGCCGATGTGCCGCCCGCTCCCCGCTCACAGTGGCGGGACCGTGTGGGAATCGCACCCACTTCCCAGACTCATCGGGAGCAATGCTGCCGGCCGGCAGTATAGCACTCCGCCATCCACCGGCCGGTTGCGGGCGAGCAGGACGGGGAGATGACCGCGCCGGAACGGATGCGGGCGGCGGACGTGCTGTGCCGCGGCGATCTGTTCATCGCCAGGCGGTCCGGGCGCTTTCTGCTGGTCGAGCTAGCGGCTCCGCACCGTGTCGTCAGCACCTCCGTCCAATGCGGCGGCGAGCGCGAAGACCTGTCGTTCCTGGCCAACCACCAGAGCTGCGAGGCGACGGGCGACGCGGCCCGGTACGATCGGATTGCCGGGCTCGGGCCTGTCGGGTACCACGAGCAGGTCTGTGCCGAGATGGGCGTCGCGCCGGACCGGACGGCGGTCATGGGCACCGCCGCCAACATGGCGTATGCCGCCCACCGCTCGGCGAACTTCGAAGGCCTGCGCGCCGACGCTCTCGTGACCGCGGGTGTCGCCGGCAACGCCGCTCGCGCGGGCGATCCGGCGGGCTGGACCGAAGCCGCGGACGGCCGCTGGCGCCGCGTGGAGTCGGTTGGCGTGGACGATGCGGACAACGCAACGGCGCCACCCGCCGGAACGATCAACACGATCCTGCTGATCAACCATCCGGTCACGCCGGCCGCCCAGGCGCGCGCGGTCGTGACGATGACGGAAGCGAAGTCGGCGGCGCTCGCCGAGCTGGCGGCGCCCAGCCGCTACTCGCCCACCATCGCCACCGGGACCGGCACGGACCAGTTCTGCGTGGCGGCCCCGCTCGATCCGCGCCGCGTGCCGAAGACGGCCACGGGCCCGCACGCCAAGCTCGGCCAGCTGATCGGGACTGTGGTGCTGGCAGCGGTCAAGGAGGCGCTGCGCTGGCAGAACGGGCTCGAACCTTCCCTGACGCGCGGGCTGTTTCATGCGCTCGGACGTTTCGGCCTGACCGAGCGGCGCACGCTCGGGCGGCTGGCCGAGCTGCTGCCGGCGGAGCAGTACGCGCTGCTCGACCGGAATCGCATGGCGGTGTTCTGGGAGCCGGGCGTGGCGGGGGCCGCCTACGCGTACGCGGCAGTTCTGGACCGGGTGGCGTTCGGCACGCTGCCGGCCGGCGTGGCCGGCGAGACGCTGCGGCAGCAGGCCGCGTGCCTCGCCTGTGCGCTCGCCGCGCGTCCGCTCGAATGGCCGGCGTTCCGCACTGCGCTGCTCGCCGCACCGGACGATCCGGTCGAGCTGGCGCTGCACGCCCTGGCCGCGGGCTGGAGCGCCAAGTGGACCTGAGCCCGCTGCAGCCGCGCATCGATCTGCTCCTGGCGGCGGCGGCGCTCGACGCGGCCCTCGGCGATCCGGTCTACCGCTGGCACCCGATACGGCTGCTGGGCGTGTCGCTCGCCTGGTGCGAACGCCGCCTGCGCGCCGCCGGGGCGGACGGCCGCGGCGGCGGCTGCCTGTTGTTCGGCGTCCTCGGCGCGTCCTGGGTCGGCGGCGTGTCGCTCGCGCTGCTGGGCGCTCACCGGCTGCACCCGGCCGTCGCCGCCAGCGTGCATCTGTTCATCCTCTACAGCCTGCTGGCGTTCGGCGATCTGCTCGCCCATGGCCAGGCGGTGGACCGCGCGGCGGCAGCGGGGGACCTGCCGGGAGCGCGGCGCGCAGTGGGGCGGTTGGTCGGGCGCGACGTCGACGGCCTGGACGCCGCCGCCTGTCGGCGCGCAACCATCGAGAGCCTGGCCGAGAGCCTGACCGACGGCGTCGTGTCGCCGATCGCCTGGTACGCCCTCCTCGGCATGCCCGGGCTGGTGCTCTGCAAGCTGGTCAGCACGATGGATTCGATGGTCGGCTACCGGACGCCGCGCCACCGGCGCTTCGGATGGTGCGGCGCGCGGCTCGACGACCTACTCCAGGCGGTGCCGGCACGGGCGACCTGGCTCCTCATCACGCTGGCGGCCGCAGCGCTGCCGGGCTGCTCCGGCCGGCAAGCCCTCGTGGCCGGCTGGCGCGAGCACGCCGTGCTGCCCGGGCCCAATCCGGGCTGGAGCGAGGCCGCCATGGCCGGCGCCCTCGCGCGCCGTCTCGTCGGCCCGATCCGGCTGCAGGGTCGACTCGTCACCGAGACGTGGCTCGGCGATCCGGCGGCCCCGCCGGCAGGGACCGGCGCCGACTACCGGCGGGCGCAGGCCATCGTCGGGACCGCCACCGCGCTCGCGCTGGCCGCCGCGGCCGGCTGCATCTGGCTCGTGCGTTCGGCGTAGCCAACCGGGGCGGCGGCCAAGCTACCGCGTCTTGAAGCCAGCGGCCTGCAGCGCGTCCCGGGCTTCCTCGAGCAGGCGCAGGGCGTTTGCCGGGACCTCCTCGCCATCGGCTGCAAGCTTGCGCTGCAGCCCGTACATGCGGAACCGGACGCCTTCGGGATGGAACGCCTCGACCGCCCGTATCAGATGCGCGCAGTCCTCGACCGCGGCCGGCGCGTCGCCCGCAGCCCGCAGGCGCTCGTCCAGCTCGCGCAGCCGGGCCAGTGCCGTCGTGCGCTGATCGGTGGCCATTCCGGCACCATGCTACACTGGTTTTCCACGGTTACGGTCACTCCCGCCTCGTGGTGTCTTGGTCCCAGCAGGGTGCCGGCGCAAGACGATGGCACAAACCTATACGGCGAAAGACATCACGATCCTCGAAGGGCTGGATCCGGTCCGCAAACGGCCCGGCATGTACATCGGTGGGGTCGGCTCGCCGGGACTGCACCATCTGGTGTGGGAGATACTCGACAACGCGGTCGACGAGGCCATGAACGGCCATGCCGGCAACATCCACGTGCAGCTGCACGCCGACCGCTCGTCGATCACGGTCGCCGACGACGGCCGGGGCGTTCCGGTCGACCGCCACCCCAAGAGCGGCAAGAGCGCGCTGGAGGTGATCTTCACGACGCTGCATGCCGGCGGGAAGTTCGAGCATCGGACGTACCGCACCGCCGGCGGCCTCCACGGCGTGGGCGCCAGCGTCGTCAACGCGCTGTCGGCGGAGCTCGTCGCGACGTCGAAACGGGACGGCTGGCTGTGGGAGCAGCGTTTCAGGCGCGGCCGGCCGGTGACGAAGCCGCGGCAGTTGAGCAGCGCCCGCGGCACCGGCACCACGGTGTTCTTCCGCCCCGATCCGCAGATATTTCCGAAGACCGAGTTCGACCCGGCCGTCATTGCCGAACGGCTGGAGGTTGTCAGCTACCTGCACAAGGGGATTCGCGTCGTCTTCGCCGACGAGGGCCGGGGCGAGAAGCGGGTCTTTCAGCACGCCGACGGGCTGCAGGACTATCTGGCCCACATCGTCAGCGCGCGCCGCGCGGCAACGGTGCACGAGCAGGTCTTCGCCGTCGGCAGGGACCACGACGAGGCCGGCGCGCGCGTCCACCTCGTGCTCCAGTGGACGGAGGCGACCGACGAGCATGTCCGCAGCTACGTCAACGGCGTGCCGACCGGCTCCGGCGGCACCCATGAGAACGGCCTGCGCGCCGGCGTCGGCAAGGCGGTGCGCAACTTCGTCGAGACCCATGGGCTGAGCCCGAAGGGGGTGACGCTGACCGCGGACGACATCCGCGAGGGTCTCACGGGCGTGCTCAGCATCTTCGTGCGCGATCCGCAGTTCCAGGGCCAGACCAAGGACCGCCTGAACAATCCGGAGATCGCGGCGGCAATCGACTCGGTCGTGCGGCCGGCGCTCGAACACTGGCTGAACCACAACATCAGCGTGGCCCGCGCCATCGTGGCGCGCATCGTCATCGCCGCGCGGGCGCGCGAGGCGAGCCGGGCGGCGCAGCAGGAGGTAACCCGCAAGGGCGTCGCCGCGGCGCGGCTGAGTCTGCCCGGCAAGCTGAGCGACTGCTCCGCCCGGACCGCGGCGGACCGCGAGCTGTTCATCGTCGAGGGCGACTCGGCCGGCGGCTCGGCCAAGCAGGCGCGCGACCGGCGGCGGCAGGCCATCCTGCCGCTGCGCGGCAAGGTGCTGAACACCGAGAACGTGTCGCCGGCCAAGGTGCTCGAGAACAAGGAGCTGTCGGACCTGGTGACCGCGCTCGGCTGCGGCTTCGGGAAGACCTTCGACCTCGAGAAGCTCCGCTACGGCAAGGTCATCATCCTGGCGGACGCCGACTCCGACGGCAATCACATCGCGACCCTCCTGCTGACCTTCCTCTACCGGCACCTGCCGCAGCTCATTCATCAGGGCCGGGTCTATCTGGCCCAGCCCCCGCTCTATCGCGTCGACATCGGCAAGGAGACGTTCTGGGCGCTCGACGAGCCGCACCGCGACCGGATCCTCGACCGCTTCGCGCACAACGGCCACCGCGGCAAGGCCGAGATCACCCGCTTCAAGGGGCTCGGCGAGATGATGCCGAAGGTGCTGTGGGACACGACGCTGAATCCGGAGACCCGGCGCCTCCTCAGGATCGACGTCAGCGATCGGCTCCTGACCGACCAGGTGATGAACGGGCTGATGGGCAAGGACGCCTCGTTGCGCTTCCAGTTCATCATGGAGCGGGCCGACCAGGTGCAGGACCTCGACGTGTAGCCGTCCATCCGCGAACGCGCTGCCTTGGCGCCGGCCATGACCATCGATCAGCTCATCGACGAAGCCGTGCGCCCGGTGGCCGACGCCGTGTCCGGCGTCGTCTTCGTCACGGTCCCGCTGCTCGGCACCGAGCTGCCGCTCATCGTGATCTGGCTCGCGGCCGGCGGGCTCTTCTTCACCGTCTATCTCCGGTTCATCAACATCCGCGGGTTCGCCCAGGCGCTGCGCATCGTCTCCGGGCGCTACGCGGACGCCGGCGACCCGGGCGAGATCTCGCAGTTCAGCGCCCTCACGACCGCGGTGTCCGGCACGGTCGGCATCGGCAACATCGCCGGCGTGGCCGTCGCCATCTCGACCGGCGGCCCCGGCGCGACGTTCTGGCTCATCGTCGCCGGGCTGCTGGGCATGTCGTCCAAGTTCGCGGAATGCACCCTCGGCGTGCGCTACCGGCGGCGCAATCCGGACGGGTCCGTGTCGGGCGGGCCGATGCACTATCTCGAGCGCGGGCTCGGTGAGCGCGGCTGGCCCGCGGTCGGCCGGACGCTGGGCGTCGCCTATGCCGCAGCCATGGTGCTGGGCTGCCTCGGCATCGGCAACATGTTTCAATCGAACCAGGCGGCGGCAATCATCGTGGACATCACGGGCGCGGACGCAAGCGTCCTCGCCGGCCGCGGCTGGCTGGTCGGCCTGGTGCTCGCGGGCGCGGTGGCCCTGGTGATCGTCGGCGGGATCCAGTCCATCGCCAGCACGACCGTCAGGCTGGTGCCCGCGATGGCGCTCCTCTACGTGGCGCTGGCGCTCCTGATCGTCGGCCTCAACGCCGGCCGGCTGCCGGGCGCGGTCGCCCAGATCGCGCAGGGCGCCTTCACGTCGACGGGCGTGGCCGGGGGCGCCCTCGGCGCGCTCGTCATCGGCTTCCGACGGGCCGTCTTCTCGAACGAGGCCGGCCTGGGCAGCGCGGCCATCGCCCACGCCACGGCCCGCACGCGGCAGCCCGCGAGCGAGGGCTTCGTCGCGCTGCTCGAACCGTTCATCGACACCGTGGTGATCTGCACGATGACCGCCCTGGTCATCACGACGACCGTCTACGATCCCGCGCTGGCCGACGGCGGCATCAGCGGGATTGAGCTGACGACCCGGGCGTTCGCCTCCACCCTGCCCTGGTCGCCGATCCCGCTCGCCTTGGCCGCCGTCCTGTTCGCGTTCTCGACGATGATCGCCTGGGCCTACTACGGGCTGAAGGCGTTCACGTACCTGGCCGGCGAGGGCCGACTCCAGAACCTAGGCTTCAAGTTCATCTTCTGCCTGTTCGTCGTCGCCGGTGCCGGCGTCGATCTCGGGGCGGTCATCGATCTGTCGGACGCCCTGGTCTTCGTGGTCGCGATCCCGAACCTGATCGGCCTGTATCTGCTGGCGCCCGTGGTCAGGCGCGAGCTCGAACGCTACCGTCCGTAGCGGCCGGCGGGTCCAGCATGAGTCTTGGACTGATCCCGACCGGACAACTGCGGTGGGAGCCTCGTGACGGCGGCACCGTTCCGTCGGCCCTGTCGCACCTGCACGCCGCCTTCGACAGCGACTGGCGCGAAGCCCTCTTCACCCTGGCGGCGGACCGAATCGACACGCGGGGATCGCCCACCGTGGGCTACTGGCAGACGCTCGCCGAACGCTATCTGACCGCCCTGTGCCAGCTACCCGAGCACGAGACGCGCACGCAGGTCGAGCCGCCGACGCCGGCCGAGTGCGCCGCCTGGATCCTGGCCGCCCCGCCGATGCATGGCGGCGAGTACCTTTCCGCCGACTGCCTGCAGCGCGTCTGGACGCATCTGAACGCGTGGGTGCGCGAGACGGTCCCGGCCGCCGGGGGACTGCTGGCGTTGCTGCGCACGCGAGCCCCGAGCTGGCACCAGGTAGGACGGGTCTGCTTCCACTTGGCCGAGAACCGGAACGACGAGGCGCGGCCGTTCGCGTTCATGGCCACCTACGCCTCCGGGTTCGGCGCGGCTGGACGCGTGAAGCATCTGCCGCTGCGCCGGGCGCTAGAGCAGTACGCCGGGGCGCGGAACCGCGCGGCGCTCATCACCCTGCTGTCGCCGATCCAGCAGGCCGCCGAGACATGCGACTGGGTGCGGGAGCTGGTCGACTCGGGCGACATCTACCGGCCGCTGGCGTGGCCGCCGGATCGTGCCTACCGGCTCCTGCGCAGCGTGCCGGCGCTCGAGGCGAGTGGCCTGTCGGTGCGGCTGCCGAACTGGTGGCGCAAACGGCCCCGCCCGCAGGTCGCGGTAACGATCGGCGGCACGACCGAGTCGCTGGTCGGCGCGGATGCCATGGTGGACTTCGACGTGCACGTCGCCCTGGGCGGTCAGCCGCTGTCGCGCGACGAGCTGGAGGCGCTGCTCGACGGCGACAGCGGCCTAGTGCTGCTCAAGGGCCAATGGGTCGAGGTGGACCGGGATCGGCTGCGGGAAGCGATCGAGCACTGGGACGCCGTCCGGCAGCTGGCAGGCGACGGCGGAATGTCTTTCATCGAGGGCATGCGCCTGCTGGCCGGAGCGTCCGCCGATCTGCAACGCGAGGAGGAGACCGAGTCCGAACGCTCCTGGGTGCACGTCACGGCCGGCGAGGCCATGCGCGAGCTCCTCGAGGGCATGCGCCGGCCGGAAGCCCTCGACTCGGCAACCGTCGGCGGGACGTTGCAGGGCGTGCTGCGGCCGTATCAACGCGACGGGGTGGCTTGGCTGCGCCTGCTGACACGCCTGGGCCTGGGCGCCTGCCTGGCCGACGACATGGGCCTGGGCAAGACCGTTCAGGTACTGGCGCTGCTGCTCGGCGACCGCGTTGACGCGGCGGCGGGCGAGCAGCGGGCGCCGGCGCTGCTCGTGATTCCGGCATCCCTGCTCGGGAATTGGCGCCGCGAGGCAGCGCGGTTCGCGCCAACCCTGAGCCTGCGGTTCCTGCACCCCGCGGAGACCGACCGGCAAACGCTGGCGGAGGTTGCGGAGGCGCCGGCGCGGCAATTGGCCGGCGTCGACCTGGTCGTGACCACGTACGCCATGCTGACCCGGCAGCCCTGGCTGGCCGACGTCCGGTGGCGCCTGGTCATACTGGACGAAGCCCAGGCTATCAAGAACCCGGCGACCCGGCAGAGCCGATCCGTCCGCACGCTGCCCGCTCGCGCGCGCATCGTCATGACGGGCACGCCGGTGGAGAACCGGCTGGGAGACCTGTGGGCGCTGTTCGACTTCCTCAATCCCGGACTGCTCGGCTCACGCGCCGTGTTCCAGGCGTTCGTGAAGCAGTTACAGGGGCGCCAGCAGCAACCGTTCGCGCCGTTGCGCCGACTGGTCGCCCCCTACATCCTGCGCCGTCTCAAGACGGATCGCCGCATCATCGCCGACCTGCCGGACAAGACGGAGACCACGCGCGACTGCCACCTGACCCGGCCGCAGGCAGCGCTCTACGAGCGCGTCGTGCGGACCATGGAGCGCGAGCTGGAATCGACCGCGGGCATCGCCAGGCGGGGCGTGGTGCTGCGGACGCTCATGCAGTTGAAGCAGGTCTGCAATCATCCCAGCCAGCTCTCCGGCGACGGCGACTACCGTCCCTCCGACAGCGGCAAGTTCATGCATCTGGCCGAGATCTGCGAGGAGCTTGCCGACCGCCAGCAGCGGGCGCTGGTGTTCACGCAGTTCCGGGAGATCATCGATCCGTTGTCCGAGCACCTGGAGGCGGTCTTCGGCCGCCCCGGACTGGCGCTGCACGGCGGGACCGACGTGCAGCGGCGTCAGGATCTGGTGGACCGGTTCCAGCGCGACGACGGGCCGCCGTTCTTCGTCCTGTCGCTCAAGGCCGGTGGGACCGGCCTGAACCTGACGGCGGCGTCGCACGTCGTCCACTTCGACCGCTGGTGGAACCCGGCAGTTGAGAATCAGGCCACCGACCGCGCGTTTCGCATCGGCCAGCGGCGCAACGTGTTGGTCCACCGCTTCGTCACACGCGGCACCCTCGAGGAAAAGATCGACCGGATGATTGCCAAGAAACGACAATTGGCCAATGATCTGCTCGACGGCGACAGTGAGATCAACCTCACGGAGCTTTCCGACGACGAGCTGCTGGCTCTGGTCCGTCTCGACGTCACGCGTGCGCAGCCATAGAGACGGAAGCTGACCGTGCACTGGTATCCGCGGTACATACCGGTCGGCGCCCGGCGCGCGCGAGCCATGCGGGAGATGCGTGAGCTGCGCGCCCACGGCGTGAACGTGCAGCCGGTCGAGCTCACCGGACGTACCATCGCCCGGAGCTTCTGGGGCAGGCGCTGGTGCGAGCATCTGGAAACGTTCTCGGACTACGCGAACCGGCTGCCGAGAGGCCGCACCTACGTGCGGAACGGCTCCGTCTGCCACCTGGAGATCCACACCGGCGGCGTCGACGCCATCGTTGCCGGGACGGACCCGTACCGCACCACCGTGCGGGTCAGGAAGCTCAAGAAGCAGGCCTGGCAGGCCATCAAGACCGCGTGTGCAGGACAGATCGGCTCGGTGCTCGAGCTGCTGCGGGGTCGGCTGTCGGAGCACGTCATGGACGTCGTCACTGATCGGGACACCGGCCTGTTTCCGCAACCGCGCGAGATCAAGCTGGCCTGCGACTGCCCCGACTGGGCAACCATGTGCAAGCATGCGGCGGCCGTGCTCTACGGCGTCGGCAGTCGCCTCGACGACAGGCCGGAGCTGCTCTTTCTCCTGCGCGGCGTCGACGAGGCGGAGCTGATTGCCGCCGACATGGCGCTGCCCCGCGGTACGGCGGCCGCGGACACCCTCGCGGACGGCGACCTCGCGGACATCTTCGGCATCGACATCGACGGAGCGGACGGCGCGCCCGCGCCAACCGCATCGCCGGGCACCGGCGAGCCGGCATCCGGTTTCCGCCCGACGGGCGGGCTGGTGGGCCGGCTGCGCCGGCGCGGCGGTTTCTCGGTTGCCGAGTTCGCCGAGCTGCTCCACGTCTCCACGGCGACGGTGCGCCGCTGGGAAGCCACGTCCGGACCCCTCACGGTGCGCCCCTTCCATCGGCACGCCCTGGCGGCACTGCGCTCGGCGATCGAGAACGCGGGCTGATCCTCTCGCTCCCCGCCGGCACGTGGCCTCGATGGGGCGCGACTACGCCCTGCGGATGCCGGGCAGACAACCCGCCGAAAGATCAACGCCGCCGGCCCGCGTCACGCATGCGCGCGCCAACGTTGATACTATAGGTGGGTTTCTCCGATGTTGAACCCGTTCGACTTCCAACTGCGGACGCGGCTGGTCTTCGGCGCCGGCACCGTCGAGCAACTCGGCCATTTCGCCCGCGAGCTGCGCTTCTCGAAGCCGCTACTGGTCGCCGATCACGGGCTGCGCGAGGCCGGGCACGTCGAGCGGGCGGTGCGCCTGCTGCGCGCCGCGGATCTGGATCCTGTCCCCTTTCATGACTTCGACGTCAACCCGGACACCATCATGGTCGAGCGCGGCCGGGCTTTCGCCGCGCCGCACGGTGTGGACGCGATCATCGGTCTCGGCGGCGGCAGCTCGCTGGACTGCGCAAAAGGCATCAACTTCCTGCTGACCAACGGCGGGTCGCTGGCCGACTACCAGGGCTACGGGAAGGCGTCCAGGCCGATGCTGCCGATGATCGCGGTGCCGACGACGGCGGGGACCGGGTCGGAAGCCCAGAGCTACGCGGTGATTGCGGACGCCCGGACCGGCCTGAAGATGGCCTGCGGGGATCCCAAGTGCGCGTTCAGGCTGGCACTGCTCGACCCGGAACTCACGCTGTCCCAACCGGCGCCGGTGACCAGCGCGGCCGGCTTCGACGCCATTGCACACGCGGTCGAGACCGCCGTGACGACCCGCCGCACCGCGCTCTCGACGGCGTTCTCGCACGAGGCGTTCCGCCTGTTGAGCACGAACTTCGAGCGCGTCCTGGAGGCGCCGAGCGACGTCGACGCGCGCGCGGCGATGCATCTGGGCGCGGCATTTGCCGGCGTGGCCATCGAGCAGTCGATGCTGGGCGCCGCCCATGCCTGCGCCAATCCGCTGACCGCGCGCTACGGCATCACGCACGGCGTGGCGCTCGCCATCCTGCTGCCGCACGTCGTGCGCTGGAACGCCGCGGCCAACCGGGCCCTGTACGGCCCGCTCGTCGCCGCCACGATGAACGGCAGCGGCGGCACGAGCGGCAACCATCTAGCCGAGCGCCTCGTCCAAATCGGTAGGGCCGGCGGCTTCCCGCACCGCCTGCGCGAAACGGGCGTGCAGGAAGGCGAGCTGGCGGTGCTGGCCGATCAGGCCGGCCAGCAGTGGACCGCGGCGTTCAATCCGGTCCCGTTCGGCCATCTGGAGGCTTTGGAGGTGTACCGATGCGCATACTGACGAGGGGAGCAGTGGCGGCGGCGGCAGTGCTGGTGCTGAGCTCCGCGGCCGCCGGCCAATCGACGACCCAGGCCGGCCAGCAGTGGACCGCGGCGTTCAATCCGGTCCCGTTCGGCCATCTGGAGGCTTTGGAGGTGTACCGATGCGCATACTGACGAGGGGAGCAGTGGCGGCGGCGGCAGTGCTGGTGCTGAGCTCCGCGGCCGCCGGCCAATCGACGACCGCCGCCCCCGAGACGTGGGCCCAGTTCCGGGGCACGCCCGAGCTCAGCGGGACGTCGCTGACGAAGCTCCCCGACGAGCTGGAGCTGCTGTGGACCCTCGACGCGGGCGAATCGATCGACTCTTCGGCGGCCATTGCCGGCGGCGTGGTGTACATCGGGACCTACAGCGGGGAGCTCCTCGCCGTGGACCTCGAGACGGGTGCGGAGCGGTGGCGGTACACGGCCAGCGAGGAAATGGGGATCGGCGAGTCGTCGCCGGCCGTGGGCCACGGGCTCGTCTTCGTCGGCGATCTGGCCGGCGTCCTGCACGCGGTCGATGCCGAAACGGGCGAGGCTGCATGGACGTACCAGACCGAGGGCGAGATCAAGTCCTCGCCGGTCATCACGGGCGACGCGGTGCTGATCGGCTCCTACGACGGCCATCTCTACGGTCTCGCCGCCGAGACCGGCGAGTTCCTCTGGAAGCACGAGACGCTCAACTACGTGCACGCCACGCCGGCGGTCGTCGACGGGGTGGCGTACTTCGGGGGCTGCGACGAGATGTTCCGCGGCGTGCGCGTGGCCGACGGCGAGGAGGTCTTCAGCGTGCCGGCGGGCGCCTACACCGCGGCGTCGCCGACGACGGACGGGGACCGCGCCTACTTCGGCACGTTCAACAACGAGGTGATCGGCATCGACCTGGCGTCGCAGGAGCTGCTGTGGCGCTACGAGCATCCGCGGCGCCACTTTCCGTTCTACTCGTCGGCGCTCAACATCGACGGCACCATCGTGATTGGCGGCCGCGACCGGATGGTGCACGCCATCGATCAGGCGTCCGGCGAGGCGCTGTGGACGTACATGACCCGGGCGCGCGTCGACTCGTCGCCGGCGGCCGCCGACGGGCGCGTCTATATCGGCTCGGGCGACGGGCGCCTCTACGTGCTCGACCTGGCGACGGGCGAGAAGCTCTGGGAGTTCGATACCGGCGCGCCCCTGTCAGCATCACCGGCGATCGCCGCGGGCAAGCTCGTGATCGGATCGCAGGACGGGGTGCTGTACTGCTTCGGCTGACGCGCCGCCGCAACCGGCCGTCCGCGTGACGGCGATGAACGAACACCACATGCGCCGCGCCGTGTCGCTGTCCGCGCGAGGCATGGAGCTGGGCCACGGCGGGCCGTTCGGCGCCGTGATCGTCAGAGGCGACGCGATCGTCGGCGAAGGGTGGAACGAGGTCCTGAAAACCAGGGACCCGACGGCCCACGCCGAAGTCGTCGCCATCCGGAAGGCCTGCCGCAACCTCGACACGTTCGACCTGTCCGGCTCCGAAATCTACGCCAGCTGCGAGCCGTGCCCCATGTGCCTGGGCGCCATCTACTGGGCCCGCATCGGGCGCGTCTACTTCTCCATCAACCGGCACGCCGCCGCCGGCATCGAGTTCCGCGACGAGTTCATCTACGAGGAAATGGCGAAGCCCTTCTACGAAAGGAAGCTGCCGATGGTTCACGTGCCCTGCGAGGGGGCGCTGGATGCGTTCGCCGCATGGCAGGACAAGGCTGGGCACACCAACTACTGAACCGCTCCCGATCCTCGCGCGGGGCGCGCCGGCGCCGCTGCCTGTGCGCCAACGAAGGCGCGGTGCAGCGTCTGCGCTGCCGATCAATGCTGATATAGTAGCCTTGATGAGCGATACGCTTCCCGCGGTGGCCGCCGCCGAGACGGAGGTCGGCAGCTACTTCGTTGCCAACTACCCCCCGTTCTCGGTCTGGACGTCGGATGCCGTCGTCGAGGCGGCCCACCCGGCGCTGGCCGCCCCCCCGGCCGACGTTCCGCTCGGTCTGTACCTGCACATCCCGTTCTGCCGCAAGCGGTGCCACTTCTGTTACTTCCGGGTCTACACGGACAGGAACGCCAGCGAGGTGCAGTCGTACCTCGATGTCCTGGGGCGCGAATGGGAGCTGTACGCCGCGCAGCCGGCCATTGCCGGACGCCGGCTCGACTTCGTCTACTTCGGCGGCGGCACGCCGTCGTTCCTGTCGGTCCGCCAGCTCCGGGGCCTCGTCGACCGGCTGTCGGCCGTCAGCCCCTGGTCGACGGCCAGCGAGATCACCTTCGAGTGCGAGCCGGGGACGCTCACCGAGCCGAAGCTCGCCGCCATTCGGGAGCTGGGCGTCACGCGTCTCAGCCTCGGCGTCGAGCACTTCGACGACCACGTTCTGGAGCTGAACGGCCGCGCGCACCGCTCCGCCGAAATCTTCCGCGCATACGAGTTCGCGCGCTCGATCGGCTTTCCGCAGATCAACATCGATCTGATTGCCGGCATGCTCGGCGAGACCGACGACAAGTGGCGCAACGCCGTGCAGCGGGTGATCACGCTCGACCCCGACAGCGTCACGATCTACCAGATGGAGCTGCCGTTCAACACGACGATCAGCGGCGACCGGCTGAGCGGCAGCGGCCAGTTCCAGGAGACCGTGGCGCCCTGGGCCACCAAGCGCCACTGGGTGGACGAGGCGTTCGCTATGCTGGAGCGCGCCGGCTACACGATCGGCAGCGCGTACACCGCCGTCAAGGATCCG
Source organism: Vicinamibacterales bacterium (assembly GCA_965217045.1). Classification (GTDB taxonomy): domain Bacteria; phylum Acidobacteriota; class Vicinamibacteria; order Vicinamibacterales; family UBA8438; genus JAAXGX01. The sequence goes on from OZ244229.1 coordinate 1,754,469, forward strand.
GCGCGGACACGGTTCATCTATCGCGACCGCCTCTGGCAGGGTGCCGACCTGGCGGGTCTCGGCGTGGCGTCGTTCGGCCACATCAACGGCGTCCACATGCAGAACCTCGACTCGTGGGGCGCGTATGCGGAAGCCGTCGAGGCGGGCCGCATCCCGCTGAACCGCGCCTACCGTCCCACGCAGGAGGAGCGGCTCATCCGCGAGCTCGTGCTCCAGCTCAAGCTGGGCTCCATCCGGCCCGCCTATTTCCGGGACAAGTACGGCGTCGACCCCCGCGACCGGTTCACCGGCCAGCTCGCATCGCTCGATCGCGACGGCTACCTGGACGAGGCATCGCCGGATGCGGTCCGCCTGTCCCGCAACGGCCTGCTGCGCGTCGACAGCCTGCTGCCGCGCTTCTTCCTGCCCGCGCACACCGACATCCGGTACACGTAACGTGGCGAAGTCCCGCAGCGGTTCATCCCGGAACCGCGGTCGCGCCTTGCAAACCACCTCGCTGGCGGGAACCGGCCGGCGCGGCATGCTCTACCCGCTCGACCTCGTCTACCGGCGGGCCGGGATCGACATCCCCGCGTTCGAGGTGGTCGCGCCGGACGACATTCCGCTGCCCTACCGCGCGCTGCTCGTGCACGACTCCGACATGACCCTGACCCTCGAGCAGCACTTCGGCGGCCGCGTGGTGCTGCGGCCGCTGTCGACCTTCTCGCTGAGCGGCTCGTACTTCCGCCGCGTGCTGCTCGTGCAGGAGTACGCCGGCCAGCCGGTCGAGATGGGCGCGATCCGGATGGAGCTCGACGCGTTCGATGCGCCCCTCCGCCGGCAGATTCTCGATAACGAGATCCCGCTCGGGAGCATCCTGCGCGACGGGCGCTTCGAGTACACCAGCCGCGTCAAGGCGTTCCTGCAACTGATACCGAACTCCGAGATGATGGGCGTCTTCTGGATGCGCGAGCCGCGCGTTCTCTACGGCCGGCGCACGGAGATCATCCGTCGCGGCAGGAAGATCGGCGACATCGTCGAGGTGCTGCCCCTGGTGATGCGATGAGCCGGACGGGGAAGGGAAGCAACGGCGCGCAGTACGACTGCGTCGTCGTCGGTGGCGGACCGGCGGGCGCCACGACCGCGACCGTGCTGGCGCAGCACGGTCGCCGCGTCCTGCTCCTCGAGCGCGAGCCCTTTCCGCGCTACCACATCGGCGAGTCGCTGATGCCGTACACCTGGTTCACCTTCGAGCGGCTCGGCGTGCTCGACTGGTTCTCCAGGGCGGCGTGCCCGAAGAAGTACTCCGTGCAGTTCGTCTCGACGACCGGCGCGGTCTCGCAGCCCTTCTACTTCTTCGAGACGATCAAGCACGAGTGCTCCACCACCTGGCAGGTGGTCCGCAGCGACTTCGACCGCATGCTGCTGGCGAATGCCCGCGACAAGGGCGTCGAGGTGCGCCAGGGCGTCGCGGTGCGGGACCTCCTCATGCAGGGCGGCCGGGCGGTCGGCGTCACCGGCGACGTCAAGGGGGGCGTCCGCGAGGAGTTCCGCGCGGACGCCGTCGTCGACGCCTCCGGCCGCGACACGCTGCTGGCCGGCAGGCTGGGCTGGAAGCGGCGCGACCCGGACCTGAACAAGATAGCGATCTTCACCTACTTCAAGGGTGCGGTGCGCGACCCGGGCCTCGACGAGGGCGCGACGACGGTCGCCTACATTCCGGACAAGGGCTGGTTCTGGTACATTCCGCTCCCCAACGACGTCGTCAGCGTCGGCGTCGTGGCGGAAGCCGACTATCTCTATCGCGACACGCGCGACCCGAAGGCGATCTTCTTCCGCGAGGCGGAGGACTGCATCTGGATCAGGGACCACCTCCGCCCGGCCGCGCACCTCGAGCCGGTGCGGGTCACCGGGGAGTTCAGCTACCGGTCGACGGAGATCGGCGGCGACGGCTTCTGCCTGGCCGGCGACGCGTTCTCCTTTCTCGATCCCGTCTTCTCGACCGGCGTCTTCCTGGCGCTCAAGAGCGGCGAGATGGCCGGCGACGCGATCCATCGCGGCCTGAACGCCGGCAAGATCACCGCGTCCACGTTCGGGGACTACCGGCGCGACCTCAACTGGGCGCTGGACCAGTTCCGCCAACTCGTGCTGTCGTTCTATGATCAGACCTTCAGCTTCCGCGAGTTCGTCAGGGCGCACCCGGACCTCCATCCCCGGCTGGTGGATGCGCTGGTCGGCAACGTGTTCGTCGACCTGCGCGAGCTATTCGACGCGCTCGGCCAGTTCGCCGGGCGGACCACGCACGCGGAAGGCTCGAGCGACAGCGCATGTCGACAACAGGCCCCGGCCACCCCGTGGTCAGCCGGCACCGACTGAGCCGGCGAGTACAGTTCTACGAGACCGATGCCGCCGGGATCGTCCACTTCAGCTGGTTCTACCGCTACATGGAAGAGGCCGAGCACGCCCTCTGGCGAGCCGCCGGCCTGAGTATCACCCCGCCGCCCGAGACCGGCATCGGGTTCCCCCGGGTCGCGGCCTCGTTCGACTTCCGCAGGCCGCTGCGCTTCGAGGACGAGTTCGAGGTCGAGATTACCATCGCCGAGATCGGCGAGAAATCCATCCGCTACAGCGCGCGCGTCGAGAAGGACGGGACCGCGGTCGCGACCGGCAGCCTGACCGTTGCCTGCGTGCACAAGCGGGCGGGCGAGCCGATGCGGGCCACGGCCATTCCCGCCGAAATCGCCCGGCGCCTGCGGGTGGCGGGTGCTGCCGAGACCGGAGCGTGAGTCGATGCCCGACGATGGACCGATCCCCGCGGGCGAACGTCAGCCGCGGGAGGCGCTCGCCACGCGTCAAGCCGAGCGCCTGCGGCAATTACTGTTCGCCATCGACGGGCGCAACCCGTTCTACACGGCCAAGCTGGAGCGCGCCGGGATCGCGCCGTCCGATCTCGTCCTGCCCCGGGACCTCGTCCGGCTGCCGCTGACCACCAAGGCGGAGCTCGTCGCGGACCAGGACGCGGCGCCGCCGTGGGGGACGGTGCTCACGTATCCGGTCGAGCGTTACACGCGCTACAACCAGACCTCGTCGACGACGGGGCGCCCTCTCCGGTGGCTGGACACGACGGAGAGCTGGCAGTGGATGCTCGACTGCTGGCGGGCGGTGTACCGCGGGGCGCGGGTCGGGGCGGAGGACCGGATCCTGTTCCCGTTCTCCTTCGGACCGTTTCTCGGATTCTGGACCGCGTTCGACGCCGGGACCCAGCTCGGCGCCCACTGCGTGCCCGCCGGCGGGATGACGAGCGAGGCGCGCCTGGCGCTGATTGACGTCGTCCGTCCGACCGTCATCTGCTGCACGCCCACCTATGCCCTGCGGCTGGTCGAGGTGGCTGGGCAGGTGCGCGGCACCGGCCCGCCGCTGGCGGACAGCTCCGTGCGCGTGCTGATCGTGGCCGGCGAGCCGGGGGGCAGCATCCCGGCCACCCGCGAGCAGATCGAGCGGGGCTGGGGAGCACGCGTCATCGATCACCACGGCATGACCGAGGTCGGACCGGTCAGCTTCGAGTGCTGGGACAACCCCGGGGCCGTGCACCTCAACGAGTGCGAGTTCATTTGCGAGGTGCTCGACCCGGCCACCGGCCGGCCCGTGCCGGCCGGCGAGCCGGGCGAGCTGGTCCTCACCAACCTGGGCCGCACGGCCAGCCCCCTGCTCCGCTACCGGACCGGCGACCTCGTGGCGCTCGACGAGGACAGCTGCGTCTGCGGCCGGACGCTGGCCCGGCTCGACGGCGGAATCCGTTCGCGCATCGACGACATGGTCCACGTCAGCGGCGTGAACGTCTATCCGGCGGCCATCGAGGCCGTTCTGCGGGCCGTCGCCGAGGTGGTGGAGTACCGGGCGACCATCACCTCGCGCGGCGCGCTGCGGGCGGTGACGGTCGAGGTCGAGCTCGACCCGTCGGTCGAGCAGCGGGATGCTGTCTGCCGGCGCACCGAGGAGCGGCTGCGCGCGGCTCTGGGTCTGACCGTCCCGGTCACGGCGGTCGCCGCCGGCAGCCTGCCGCGCTTCGAGATGAAGGCCCGGCGGTGTGTCGTAGTACCATAGGCGGATATGCAACGTCACGTACCGTTCGCCTCACGGCTGCTGTCTCTTCTCTTCGTGCTCGCACTGACCGTCGCCTGCGGCGGTGGAGACGCGGGGGACGCCGGCGATGCGCCTCAGCGCCGGCTCCTCAGCATGGGCACCGCCCCGCCCGGCGGCGCCTTCTTCGTGGTCGGGAGCGCGCTCGCGGAAGCGCTCAACGAGACGGGCGGCGAGTTCGGCTACAGCGTGACCGCCGAGGCGACCAGCGGCTCGCAGGAGAACATTCGGCGGCTCGCGAGCGGCGAATTGGACTTGGCGCTGTCGAACGCGGCGATCACCTACTTCGCCGGGCGCGGCACCGAGGGCTGGGACCGTGCCTATGCCGTCCGCTCGGTCATGACGCTCGCGCCCAACGTCGCCCTGTTCGTGACGCACGCCTCCTCGGGCATCGCCGCCATCGGCGACCTGCGCGGACGGCGCGTCACGGTCGGCCCGGCGGGGGCCGGCTTCGAGTACTTCGTGGAACCGCTGCTCGCGGCGCACGGGGTCACCTACGACGACTTCTCGCCGCTCAATGCCACGCAGCAGGCGGCGGTCGACATGCTGACGGACGGCTCGGCGGATGCCACCTTCCTCGGGGGCGCGGTGCCGACCGCCTCGATCACCCAGGCGGCGGCATCGCTGGAGCTCAAGTTCATCTCGTTTGGGGAGACGGAGAAGCAGCAGCTGATCGACGAGTACGTCTTCTTCAGTCCCGCGACCATTCCGGCCGAGACGTACCGCGGGCAGACCGAGCCGTTCGAGGGGCTCGACGTCGGCTCGATGCACCTCATCACGTCGACCGACGCCCCCGATGACCTGGTCTACAACACGGCGAAGCTGCTGTACGAGAACCAGACGCTGGTCGTCGAGAAGCACGCGGCCGGACGGGCGATCAACCCGCACAACGTCGTGCGCGACACCGGAACGGAATTCCATCCCGCCGCGATTCGCTTCTATCAGGAAGCCGGAATCTGGCCGCGGTAGGCCGCGCCGTGGCTGAAACCCGGCCCGCACGCGATCTCAGGCTCGCCGTGAGCGGCGGGCTCAGCGTGCTCCTGTGCGCCTTCACGCTGCTCGAGGTCAACTATCCGCTGCTGGCCCCGCAGAGTCGCCTCGCCTTCTTCGCACTGGTGGGGCTGGCGCTCTGCTTCCTGAACGTCCCCATCCACCCCAGGCTGAAGGACGACCCGCGGGCGCGCACGGGTGATCTCGTGCTCGCGGTCCTGGCGGCGTGCTGCTGCGGCTACATCGTCGTGCAGAGCGATCCGATCTTCGACGCGTGGTGGATCGACGGGCAGACGCTCGGCAACCGGGCCGGCTTCGAGACCGCGCTCGACACCGGGATTGGCCTCCTGGGCCTGCTGCTCGTCATCGAGGCGGCCCGGCGGGCGCTCGGTCTGGCACTGCCGCTGCTGGCCGGGGCGTTCATCCTCTATGCGCTGTTCGGAGCCGCGTTTCCGGACTGGCTGTTCCCGCATCGGGGCTACACCATTCCGCGCGTCGTGGCGCAGACATTCCTCCACAGCCAGGGCATCTTCGGCATGGCGCTGAACGTCATGTTCACCTACGTCTTCCTGTTCGTCATCTTCGGGGCGTTCCTGGAGGCGACCGGCGCGACGCGCTTCATCGTCGATTTCGCCCAACGCGTCTTCGGCCGCAGCTCGGGCGGTTCGGCCAAGGTGGCAGTGCTCAGCAGCGGGCTGATGGGGTCGCTCTCGGGCAGCGCGGTCGCCAACACGGCCACCACCGGGACGTTCACCATCCCGATGATGCGGAGCGCGGGCTTCCAGCCGGTGACGGCGGCCGGCGTGCAGGCCGCCGCCAGCTCGGGCGGCGCGCTCATGCCGCCGGTGATGGGCGCGGGCGCCTACATGATGCTCGAGATCGTCGACCCGCCGGTGACGTATCTGGAGATCATCCGGGCCGCGCTGATCCCGGCGGTCCTGTACTACCTGTCGCTGCTGCTGATCGTGCACTTCCATGCCCGGCGGACATCGATCGCGGCGGCGGGCGCGCCGATCGAACCGGCAGCGGCGGCCAGCGCAACGGGCAACCCCCGCGCGGCGGGGATCGTCTTCTTCACCGCGCTGGGCAGCCTCATCCTGTTCCTGATTCTGGGCTATACGGCGTTTCGCGCGGTCACGCTCTCGCTCATCGCCATCGTCCTAGTCAGCAGCATCAACCCGGCGACCCGGCTCGATCCGCGCCGTACCCTCACCGGGCTCGTCGCCGCGGCGCGCGGCGTGGTCCCGCTGGTGGCGGCCTCGGCGTGCGTCGGCATCATCATCGGCATCGTCACGCTGACCGGTGTCGGCACCCGCCTGCCGGCGACAATCATCCCGCTGGCCGAGCAGAGCCTCTTCCTCGCCCTCGTCCTGATCATGGTCTCGTCGATCATCCTCGGGATGGGGCTGCCCTCGGCGGTCTGCTACCTCCTGATGGCGACGCTCATCGGCCCGGTGCTCGGCAATCTCGGGGTGATCCCCCTGGCGGCGCACCTGTTCATCTTCTACTTCGGGATGATGTCGATGGTGACACCGCCGGTGGCGCTCGCGGCCTACGCCGCGGCGTCGATCGCGGGCACGCGCATCATGCCCACCGGCATTGCCGCGTTCCGGTTCGCCCTCGTCGGTTTCACGCTGCCCTACATGTTCATCTACCGGCCGGAGCTGCTGATGCTGACGGCCACGGGCGAGCCGGCCGCGTGGCTCGACATGCTGCTCCCGGTAGCCATCGCCACCCTCGGCGTCACCTGCTTCGCCGCCGGCATCGCCGGCCAGTTCCGCCATCCCCTCCCGCTCGGGCTCCGGCTCGCGGTGTTCGCGGCGGCCGGCCTGCTTCTCGCGCCCGGCCCCACGCTGAGCGCCGCGGGCGTGGCCGTGCCGATCTTCGACGTGGTGGGCGTCGCGCTGGCCGGCGCCGTGCTGGCCGCGAACCGCCCGGCATCCTAAGAGCCCGTGGCAAAAGGCCCCGCTGCATTCGACGGGCGATGCATCCCGCAAGGGACCGCGCTGGACCATTTCTCAGCGGGGTCGTATATGGCCAATATGCTCCCTCGTCACGCCTTGTTCTGGCCGTGCGCGGCATTGTCACGACCTCGTCTCGGTGCGACGCGGGGTTTCACCACGGGCTCCTAACGTCCCCGCCGCGCCGGCGTCGCGAACCCCGACGGACGGCCGTAGTACGATGGCCCGATGCCGTCCCCGGCGCAGGATCTGCTCGGCCGCGTCTTCGGCTACGACCGGTTCCGCGGGCAGCAGGAAGCGATCATCGAGCACACGATCGCGGGCGGCGACAGCCTCGTCCTGATGCCGACAGGCGGCGGCAAGTCGCTCTGCTACCAGATTCCGGCGCTCGTCCGCGACGGGTCGGCCGTCGTCGTCTCGCCGCTGATCGCGTTGATGCGCGATCAGGTCGCCGCGCTGCTGCAGGTCGACGTCCGGGCCGCGTTCCTCAACTCGAGCCTCACCGCCCGTGAGGCGTACGACGTCGAGGCGCGGCTGCGCGCCGGCCTGATCGATCTCATCTACGTCGCCCCGGAGCGGCTGCTCGGCGCGCGCACACTGGCGCTGCTCGACGAAGTCGACCTCGCTCTCTTCGCGATCGACGAGGCGCACTGCGTGTCGCAGTGGGGACACGACTTCCGTCCGGAGTACCTCCAGCTCTCGACGCTGCGCGAGCGGTTTCCCGACGTGCCGCGGATCGCGCTCACGGCGACGGCCGACGAGCCGACGCGCCGCGAGATCGTCGACCGGCTCGGCCTCGCGGCCGCGCGCGTCTTCATCGGGGGCTTCGACCGGCCGAACATCCGCTACCGGGTCGTGCCGAAACAGAGTCCGCGCGAGCAGTTGGCGCGGCTCCTGGACGCCGAGCACCGGGGCGACGCCGGGATCGTCTACTGCCTGTCGCGGCGGCGGGTCGAGGAAGTCGCCGAGTGGCTGCGGGCGCGCGGCAGCGACGCCCGGCCCTACCATGCCGGCCTCGGCGCCGCGGAGCGCAGCGCGACCCAGGACGCGTTCGTGCGGGGCGAGGGCGTCGTCATCGTTGCGACGATCGCCTTCGGCATGGGCATCGACAAGCCGGACGTACGCTTCGTCGCCCACCTCGATCTGCCGCGCAGCCTCGAGGCGTACTACCAGGAGACCGGCCGCGCCGGCCGCGACGGGCTGCCGGCCACCGCCTGGATGGCCTACGGCCTGCAGGACGTGATCACGCTGCGGCAGATGGTCGACGGCTCCGAGGCGGACGAGGCGCGCAAGCGGATCGAGATCCGCAAGCTGGACGCGATGCTCGGCTACTGCGAGCTGGCGACCTGCCGGCGCCGGTCGCTCCTGGCGTACTTCGGAGAGACACCGCCCGAACAGTGCGGCAACTGCGACAACTGCCTCCATCCCCCCGAGTCGTGGGACGCCACCGAGGCGGCGCAACAGGCGCTGTCGTGCGTCTACCGGACCGGCCAGCGCTTCGGCGTCGGCTACGTGATCGACGTGCTGCGCGGCAAGGACGACGAGCGGATCCGACGCTTCCGCCACGACCGGCTCCCGACGTTCGGCGTCGGCGCCGACCTCGACGCCGCCCAGTGGCGATCGATCGTCCGCCAGCTCGTGGCGCGCGAGCTGTTGCGCGTCGACGTCGACGGCTACGGATCGTTGCGGCTGACGCCGACGGCGCGTCCCGTGCTGCGCGGTGAAACCACCGTCGAGCTCCGGCGCGATGCACGCGCGCCGGCGCAGCGACGCGGCGCGCGTGAGGCTCGCGACCGCGTCCGGTCCGTCCTCCGTCCCGAGAACCAGGCGCTCTTCGACGCGCTGCGGGAGCGCCGGCGCGAGCTCGCCGAGAGCCAGGGCGTGCCGCCGTACGTCATCTTCCACGATGCGAGCCTCGTCGAGATGGCGGAGCGGCAGCCGCGCTCGCTCGCCGAGTTCGCCGCGATCCCCGGCGTAGGCTCCGCCAAGCTCGAGCGCTACGGCGCGATGTTCATCGACTTCATCCGCGCGCATGCGCCCGAACAACCCTTCCCGGCGGGCGCGCCGGGCCCGTAGACCGCCGCCGGCGCGGCTGTATACTGAACGCCGACATTCGGCGGCAAGGCATAGGGAGCAATGAAGATACGTACGATCGACGCGCTCGAGGTCATCGACTCGCGAGGCAACCCCACGGTCGAGGCGCGGGTCCATCTGGACGACGGGACCGTGGCGGGGGCACGCGTGCCGTCAGGCGCCTCGACCGGTGAACGCGAGGCTGCCGAGCTGCGGGACGGCGGCCCGCGCTACGGCGGCAAGGGGGTCCGGCGGGCGGTCGCCAACGTCAACGGCGAGATCAACCGGGCGCTCAGCGGCTGCGACGCGGCCGATCAGCGCGGACTCGACCAGCGGATGATCGACCTCGACGGCACCCCGAACAAGTCGCGGCTGGGCGCCAACGCGATGCTCGGCGTCTCGATGGCGGCCGCCCGCGCCGCGGCCGCGGCCGCCGGTGTGCCGCTGTACCGCCACCTCGGCGGCGATGGCGCAGCGCTGCTGCCCGTCCCCTGCCTGAACGTCATCAACGGCGGGCGCCACGCCGACAACACCGTCGACTTCCAGGAGTTCAAGATCGCTCCGCACAACGCGCTGTCGTTCGCCGAGGCGCTCCGCATGGGCATCGAGACCTTCCACGCCCTGCGGGCGCTGCTCAAGGAGCGCGGCAAGTCGACCGGCATCGGCGACGAGGGGGGGTTCGCGCCCGACCTCGCGAGCAACGAGGAAGCCGTCGAGCTCATTCTCGCGGCCATCGAGAAGGCCGGCTACCGCCCCGGCGCCGACATCGCGCTCTGCCTCGATCCGGCCACCAGCGAGATGTGGCGCGACGGCACCTACGTCGCGTTCAAGTCGGATCAGGCCGCACGGAGCACGGGCGAGATGATCGAGCTGTGGCGCTCGTGGATCGGCCGCTACCCGATCATCCTCATCGAGGATGCGCTCGCGGAGAACGACTGGGACGGGTGGGCGCGGCTGACCGCAGCGCTCGGCCAGCGGATCGAACTGGTCGGCGACGACATCTTCTGCACCAACCCCGGCATCCTGCGGCGGGCCATCGAGCGCGGCGTCGGCAACTCGATCCTGGTCAAGCTGAACCAGATCGGGACCGTCTCCGAGACGCTCGAGACCGTCCGCCTCGCGCAGCAGCACGGCTACGGCGCGTACATGTCGCACCGCTCCGGGGAGACCGAGGACACGTTCATCGCCGATCTCGCCGTGGCCACCGGCTGCGGCCACATCAAGACCGGGTCCGGCTGCCGCGGCGAGCGCACCGCGAAATTCAACCGCCTGCTGCGAATCGAGCACGACCTGGGCGACAAGGCGACCTTCGCGGGCCTGGGCGGCTTCCGGCAGTCCGTCCTCTGACCGCGGGCGGGAAGGGACCCGCCCCGTGCCGGTTCCTCCGTGCATCAGCCCCTCGGCATGCCGCTCGCGCGGTGGCTGGCGCGGCGATAGCCGCCGGACTCCAACGATGCGCGGCGGAACGCCGCCAGGTGCAGCACCGCATCGCCGGCCACCAGAGCCGCGCCGGCAACCGCCGGGCTGTCGATCCGCACGTCGCGGCCCAGTCCGACACCCGGGTACTCCTGCGCAGGCGCCGTTGCGACATCGGCGATCAGCCCATGCGCCGCCTTCGCAGGGAGATCGAGCGGCCGCTTCGAATCCAGCTCCAGCGCGTCGAGCGCGTAGCTGCGCAGCAGCTTCGGCAGCAGTACGGCGAAGGTGGGCTCGTGCGCGAACAGGTCGAGGCCCGCGAACCGGGCGCCGAGCAGGAACACGGCGCCGACCTGTCCGGGCCGGTGCCGGAACGCCGCGACGTATTTCTCGAGGAAAGCGCGGTGCTGCTCGTAGATGGCCCCCATCGCCTCGGTGTGCGACCTCGCGGACATCGCCGTCATCTTGTCGTCTATCGCTTCCCACACGGCGCCCTGATCGGCACGGCGGCTGCTGTGCATCCACACGAATACTGGCCGTTTGGCCAGTATTCGTGTGTCCGGTGCGTACCATTGCGCTGGCTCGACGAGCCCTGTGGTTTCTTGTGACGCACCACCACTCAAATTAACTCCGTGGCTGTGGAACGGCGTGCCCGAAGCGCGCGGCGCGACCGCTCGCTGGCACCGCCGGTGGCCAAACGGTCGACCAACGGTTCCAGAGGAAGCCGGTCTCGCCCTTGACGCGGTCTCTTCGACGCTTCACGAAAAAGAGGGGACGGTCGATGAGGGAACTGCTCCTCAAGTCGACGATCATGGCAATGGCCATCGGGCTGGTTCCTGCGATAGCTGGCGCGGACTCTACCGACCGTCTTGCCGACAAGCCGGCTGCGGTAGGTTCGGACGAGAAGAACAGTGAGACTACGCTCGTGGGGGCCCTTCGTGGCGGCACGACGTCGGTCAGATTCCGGTACCGGTACGAGTTCGTCACGGACGAGGCGTTCAGGCTGGACGCGCACGCTTCGACCGTGCGGACGACACTGGGCTACGAGACCTTGCAGTACCACGGTCTCAGTCTGGGGGTCGAAGTCGAGAACGTCCGGCCAATCGGCAACGACCTCTACGACAATCGTGGCGCGGGGCACCGACACAACGAACGCTTCGGTCGGCCGGCGGTGGCCGATCCCCGCTTCTCTGGGATCTACTGTAAGTTGCTGACTCGTCACGCCTTGTTGTTCCGCACCGGACTCGGTTCCACGTTTCGTCCCACAACGGGCCCCCGCCGGTTTTGTTCTGGTGCGTTTCCCTGGTAGGAGGCGGTGGGCCACGGCTTCGGCTCCGTCGCATGCCCTAGCAGCCCGTGGCAGAAGGGGCTGATTGTCAATCGAGAATCGCGTGTCCGTATTGGCGTGTCGCCGGACCATCCCACGACGAATCGGGCCGATCATGGCGCTCCGGGGCCCAGAAGCGCCGCACACGCCCCCAGCACTCGCTCAGGAGGCCGATCAGCGCCTCCAGCAGCGCCGACGCGCGGCCCTGGAGGCTCCGCGGCGTGCCCACGCCCGTCAGGTGCCGCATGAGCAACCCGAGATTGACGCCGCAGACCTGGACGAGCAGCCGTTTCAGGATGTTGGGATGCCCGCGCAGATGGACGCGGCGCATCCTGCCGGTCTCGTAGAGATGCGCGTTGGGCCGTTCCAGCAGCTCGCCCCGCTGCCGCAGCAGCCGTTTCCCACGCGCGCCGCGGATCCGCCGCCGGTTGGCATACACCGCGTCCCGCGCCGCCGCCTGGCCCTTCCAGTGCCGCCGGCCGCGATCCGGCTCCGAGACGTAGCTGCGCACGCCGATGGCCGCAAACCCGACCATCGTCTCGTTGCTGTGATATCCCTTGTCGGCCACCACCTCCACGATCCCCGGCGCGCCGACCGCCTCGACCTGCTCGGCGGCCGTGACGAGCGTGTCGACCAAGGTCGTCGTGTCGCCCGCACTCGCGTCCTGCACCGTCACGCCCACGATGGCGCCTGTTTCGAGGTCGACCGCATGCTCGGCGGTGTGCGCCAGATGCGTGCGGCCGTCCTTCATCTTGGCGATCTTCTCGTCCGGATCGTGCGGGTGGGTCCAGTCCGCGTTCGAGCCCTTCTTTTTGCGGGTCCGGTCGAACCGGGCCAACTCGGCGCGCGTCGGCGTCGTGAGGCCGGACGCCTCGGCCAGCCGGGTCAGAAACGCGTCGTAGCTCTCGCCCGTATCCCGCCGCACAATGCTCCGCATCGCCGCATTGGCTTCCAGCATCGTGGCATCGATGCCAACCGTGCGCCCCACCACCAGCGTGGCGTCGGCCAGTCGCTGCAACACCCACGTAAACACTGCCTGGTGGGTCTCGAGGTCAATCAGGCGACGGGTGCGCGACAGCGTCGAGTGGTCCGGCGGGGCCTCGTGGAGGGCGAAGTCCAGAAACGTGCGAATGCGCAGCGAGTCGGCGGCGCGCCACGCGATCGCTCGTTCCGAATCCAGCCCTTCAAAGTAGCCGAGCAACAGCAGCCGGAAATACCGGCCCGGCGCCAGACTCGGCCGACCGACCCCGTCCGCGTAGAACGACGCGCACTGTGCTTCCACGAACGCGTCGAACCCCGCGTCGTCGAGCACTCGATTCAGCCGCTCGTAAAACGGGTGCCCAGCACTCTTCGGCAGATCCGCCGTGGGCACCCACATCGTCGCTTGCCGCGTTCGACCGCGGCTTGTCCCCATCGCCATGCCAGACAGTGTAGGACACAGGACCGATCACGTCGATCCCTGGAACGAGGGACTTTCACCACGGGCTGCTAGTGGGGTGAGATCCACAATCCACGAGGCATCGGCGGCGCCACTGTGCCGCTCAGCGCCGACTGGCGCGTCTCTGTGCGGTCCTACAGCGGCATGCACCCGCGGGAGTTCTGGGTCTTCGGCGCGGACAAGCGTCCTCGTCGGCGACACGGTCCGGCTCTACGCGGAGATCATCTGATGCTCCAGCACACCGCCATCTGCCCGGTGCCGGTTGACATCGCAGCCGCGTTCGGCTTCGACGGCTCGCCGGTCACTCTCGAGAACCTCGGCATCACCGCCCTGCGGTTCGTCGTGGCCGATGCTGCGGGAGAAGCCGCGCTCGCGGACCGCGGGGCGGGGAACCTGCTCGAGCCGGGCGACCGCGCCAACGTCGAACCGGGCGGGACAGGCGTGCCGCTGTGGGCTTGGAGCGTCTACCCGACGCGGATCGGGTGCAGTCGGAGCTGGGGGATAGGTTGAGCTGGGACAATGGCGGGAGCCCGCGCGCCGCTAGTATTGCGGGGTATCAGGCGTCGGGTGGCATGACTTGGCTGCACGACGGGCATACACGCTCACCGTCAGGTCGACGGCGAGTCAGGAACGTGAACAGATGGGCATACAGCGCGCGAAGGGCAGTCTCGCCCAAGGTGACTAGGCGGTCAGTGAGGATCGGCTGCTTGACGCTCCAGATGTGACGGAAGTCGACGTACCCTTCCGCAAATTGACGATTGTCGAGCGTGAACGATTGCAGCGGAAACAGCGCGTAGCGGCGCAAAGCTCAGACGGCTTCGCGGTGCTCGTCCTGAATCTGGTCGGCTATCGAAAAGATCGGCGCAACCCCTACGACTGCTTTTTTTTACGGACCGTCGTGGTGCACGTATCTATCGATCTCGCAGCTGTGCCACAGCACGATCCCCCGACTACATCCGGCCCTTGCGTGGACGTACTCCTTCCCACCGCGCTTTCGAAAGGCCCGGTCCACGTCGGCGAGTGTGCCATAGCGAGCTGGCCCGTGGTTCATCGAGGCGTCCGAAGGGCGGCAAATCATCACGGGGTGCTCGATCGCGCCCCACGGGATTCCGTCGACGATGTCACCCTGCGATAACTGGTCGCTGCACGGGCGGTAGGCTGGCTCGTCAGAGGTCATAATCTGGCGAGATCTGTAGGTCGGCGTCCGTCAGAGGAACCTCCACGAAATCCATCGAAAGCCGCGCTGCCGCCCGCCGCAGCGCAGGGCTAGTCGCATCGCATTCAACAACATGCTCGGCTGTACCACGGATGGCGCCCAGATCGAGGTCAAGCTCCGACAGGCTAGCCGGCTGGCAGTAGAACGCGATCAGGCCGGAAGCGGCCACGGCGGCAACGCTCGTCTGCAACCAGCGGCGAATCGCGCGCTCAGGCCGAGAGGTCTGCCGACCCGACGCAAATTCGACGTCTGGCGCCGAGAATTCAACGTCTGGTGCGAAGAAGCTGCGTGTCTCCATGGGTTTTCTCCGCCTATTCCTCTTCGCGTTTCTCTTCGCGCAACTTGGCCGGCAGGTAAGACTCAACCTCCGAAGCGACCTCATCGCAACGGTCGAGCAGCTTGAGGAGGGCACCGACAGCCAACTGAACGCGCAGGGCCGCTACCAGCTCAAGATCTGTTGCGGATTCCGTTTGCATAAACCGCGCCATTCCCCCTGGCGACAGGTGAAAAAAGTCTATGACCGCTTCGGTGCCCGAGTGGGCGATGTAGTCGAAATTAGCCCACTCGGAATGCTCCTTCTCGGCTTCCATCTCGTCCGGTCGCAACCGGCCATGCTCCTCATCCTGTGGCCATTGTTCTGCGTACGATCGAAGGCTCTTGTGAAGATCCCGCGAGTTTTCCCACAAGTGCTTGTAAAACGCCTCAACCGGATACCGAATCTCGACGCGGGTCCTCAGCGCGTCGAGATTCGGCCTCTTCAGCTTGCCGAAGAGGACACGAACATCACCGGGGCGATGCTCAATCCAAGCCAGATCGGCGTCGTAGATATTCTGCTGCAACGGCAGCTTGGACATGTCGATGGTCACCAGTTGCCGGCTCACATCGACCGAGAGAGCACCCACCTTCCGACCCGAGGCGGACCGGGGTGATCGCCGAGCAATGGTGCCTTTGTTCTTCATCAGACGAAAGGTACCTGTGCTCGGCCGGGCCGGGGACAGGCACGCGGAATTATAGTGGTAACCCGAAACTGACGTCAACGGACTCGCGTCTCACCTAAGCTATTGTTGCACAATGAGTTGCAAGACTCTGGCGGGCTGTCGACGCCGCATCGGATGATGCTGATCGTCAACGGGATCCACCTGCCGCGGGGGGCTGAGCTCTGGCCGCCGCTTGGCCGCGCGTCATTCCTCGGGCCTGAATATCCGCTTCACGGCCGGCCGATCGCCGACGATACTCCTCCTCCCGCGTGGCCGATCTGCCGGCGTCAGCAGCTGCCCGGTCGACACCTGCTCGGTCGCCGCTTCGGTGAACACGAGGCTCAATGAAATGGAGCCGCAACTCGTCGTAGCGATCGTCGGTGTGGTCGTCGCTGTGGTCGCCCGAGAGCGAAACCGACCATGAACTCTATTCAGCGTGCGTCCGCCTGCTTGCGAATCCGGTACGCGCCGACATCGGCGACGTGCCGCCACAGGCGCTGCCAGCGCGTGACGTTGGCGCGCTGGGATAGGTCGCGGCGGAGCACGGTCACTAGCTCATCATGGCACGTTGCATCGAGTACCCGGTAGACCGGCGGCTCGGTCGCCTCGATGTCGAGCCCTCGCGTCTGCAGCTCCAGCAGCTTCTCCGGACTCAGCGCCGACCGCGCTCGCAGTAGATCCTGTTCGAGCGCCGCGAAGTCCCGTGCCAGCGCATCGTGCCGCCGCGCCGCGCGTGCCGTTCCGAACACCAACTCGTCCGCTCCGGCGAACGCCGTCCGCATCGCGAAGGCTGGCAACAACCACCCTCATGCGGCCGTCGTGCTCGACGGCGCGGCCGAGCGCGGCAATGCGACGACTCCGCCAAGCCTAGATCGTGCGCCGCGGACGCGACCGTCTTGCCCTCATCGAGGACCAGTCGTACCGCCCCTGTTTTGTGGTCATCCGTGAAGCTCCGCCGCGTCCGCCTGCCCTGCGTGTCCGTCATGGTCGACATCGTATTCCCCGTTCGGAAGATGTCCACCAAACCGGATCAAGCCCACCGAGCGACCAGACCAAGTGCGGTCATCCAACTCGATCGTGAATCGGGTCACTTCACCACGCCAACTAGGCAGCCCCGCGCGCGTTCCTGGCCAGTCGCCGTCCAAGAGTGAAGTGATCCTTGGCGCCGACCCACCGCCGGCCATCCGTTCCATCCTGGGATACATTGCCAGGAAGGTGGCCAGCCGGGTTCCCATCGCCGGTGAGCGGCGCGGACATCTAGCCGCGTCCAACCCTCGAGCATTGCGACGACGAGTTCACAGTGCAGGAAGTGGTCGAGGAATCGCGGCGGGTCCTGGACAAGCCGTTCAACACGGGAAATACTGCTTCGCCGTTCCGCTGTTGGGCCGCTACATCGGCCGGCAGGCGCTGGAGCGGGAGGGTTGATCGGAGCCCGGAAGCGGCCTACTATCCGCGCCCGGACTCTCCGCCGGCAGGAACGAAGTAGCGAGCCAGCGTGGCGTCGCTCGGCCGGTGCGTCAGCCACGACACGACCACCATCAGCAACGCCGAGACGATCGTCATCGGCACGACGGGCATGTAGCCCCAGACCGCGGTCCCGCCCGGCGTCCGGGTGATGACGTCCACGGCGCCGACTTGCCAGAACGGCACGACGGTGCCGGGCGGCGGCGCGGGCACGACGGCCTGGAACACCGCGACGGCCGCCACGGACCCGGCGGTCCACACGGTCACGGCCAGCGCGCCCCACTTCGTGCTGCGCCTCCAGAAGAGCGCAGCCACGAGCAGCGGGAACAGCGCCGAGTAGCCGGAGAAGGCGTACTGCACGGCCAGGTTGAAGATGCCCGGCGGGGCCTGCAGGGCGATCGCGTACGCCACGGCCGCGATCAGCACCACGAACAGCCGCCCGGTCTGCACCTGCGCCCGCTCGCCGAAGCGCCGCTTCCCGCCGTAGAACGCGAACACGTCCTCCGTGAACATGGTCGAGAGCGCGAGAATCTGCGAGTCGCTGGCCATCACGGCGGCCATGATCCCGGCGCCCAGCATGCCGGCCAGCCACAGGGGCGCGTAGTGCTCGAGCATCAGGATGATGACGTCGTCGCCGGCGGCCGCCTGCTGCAGCTCGGCCAAGGCCGCCGCGGTCAGCGACGCGTCGCCCGCGGCCAGCAGCGCCCGGGCGTCGAGCTTTGCGGCGATGGCCGGGACGTCGTGCATCGCGTTGGCCGCGACGCCGAGGAAGACGCACGGCAGCCAGATGGCCAGGATGCAGATGGGGTAGAAGGTCACGGTGCTCTTGAACTGCTGCATCCGGCGCGCCGTGAAGCAGAAGATGATGATGTGCGGAAAGACGATGGTCGACAGCGGGATGAAGGTGTAGCTCAGGAAGAAGCGCGGGGAGATCCGTTCGCGGGTGAGCAGCGACGCGGTGCCCTCCGCCCCCAGCAGCGACTCCATCGCCTGCGGGTAGCCGCCGATGCTCGATGCGACCAGGATCAGCGCGGCCGCCCCGAAGCAGAGGAACAGCACCGTCTGGAAGGTGTTGACCCACGCGGTGCCGCGCATGCCGCCGAAGAACACGTAGCTCATCACGACGACGGCGACCACGCCGCCGCCCAGCCAGTACGGCACGGCGCCGCCGCTGACGGCGCTGAGCGTGGTGCCGCCGCCCATGACGGCGATGATGATGTAGGGCACCAGCAGCGCCGCCTGCAGGGCGAAGATGGCCGTCCCGATGTGCGCGCACTCCCAACGGTCGCGGAACATCTGCACCGGCGTGATGAAGCCGTGCCGCTTGCCCAGCGCCCACATCCGGGTGCCGATGAAAAACAGGGTGACCGGAATCACCAGGGCGGACGACGACGCCATCAGCCCGAACGTGACGATGCCGTTCGAGAACGCGTGGCCCGCCGAGCCGAGGATGGTGAAGGCGGTCATGTTCGTCCCGAACAGCGACAGGAGGAACACGGCGGGGCCCAGCGATCGGCCGGCCAGGAAGTAGCCCTCGGCGTCGACCTGCCGGTAGCGGCGGAACGCGAAGATGCCGATGTAGAGAATGACGCCGAGGTAGGCGAACACCACCAGCGCGGGAATCATCGTTCGCCCGCTCCACGGGCCCGATCCGGGGCCCCGGCGCCCGCCTGCGGTGTGGCGCGCGCCTCGGCCTCGCGTTCGAGGCCGGCCGGCCACGCGAAGCGGATCAGCAGCACCATGAGGACCGCGACGGCGACCGAGTACGCCGCGTGGTAGAAGAGGCCGATCGGCAGGAACCCGAACACGAGCGGCCGCGGGGTGTCCCAGAACCACACGTCCTGGTGCAGGACGTAGTAGGCCGCGACTGCCAAGGTCAGGATCCAGCGCGTCATCAGACCAGGGACCCTACCATACTAGAATGTCGGGATGAATACATGGCTGCTGTTCGTCGTCCTCACGGTCGTGAGCTGGGGTATGTACATCCCGACACTGCACAAGGGCCAGGTCGCGCTGGGCGGCAGCGGAGTCCACTCGTTCCTGCTGGTCGGGATGGCGTACCTGCTCGTCGCCATCGCCGTCCCGGGCGCGATGGTGGCCCGCGCCGGCAGCTGGAACGTCTTCGAGTCGACAAGCGGCGTGGCGTTCTCGTTCGGGGCCGGCGTGCTGGGCGCCGTCGGCGCGCTGGGCATCGTCCTGGCGCTCGCCTACGGCGGCCGGCCGTCTGTGGTGCCGCCGCTCGTCTTTGCCGGCGCTCCGGTCGTCAGCGTCTTCGTGGCGATGCTCTACAACCCGCCGCGCGACAGCCCGTCGCCCCTCTTCTATCTGGGCATCGTCATGGCGGCCGGCGGCGTCGGGCTGTTCATGGCCAACCGCCCGCACTGACGCTCCGCGCCGGGACGGCGCTCGGCCCGTCCCCTCGGTGGCGCTACGTGCCCGCCGCGCGACCCGCGAGATCGAGCAGGAACGCGTACTGCAGCGCGGTCTCGCGGTAGCGCTCGTAGCGGCCCGAGGCGCCGCCGTGGCCCGCGTCCAGGTTGGTCCTGAGCAGCAACAGGTTGTCGTCGGTCTTGCGGGCGCGCAGCCTGGCCACCCACTTGGCCGGCTCCCAGTACTGCACCTGCGAGTCGTGCAGGCCGGTCATCACCAGCAGGTGCGGATAGGGCTGGGCCGACACGTTGTCGTACGGCGAGTACGACTTGATGTACTCGTAGAAGCGCTCGACGCCGGGATTGCCCCATTCGTCGTACTCGCCGGTCGTCAGCGGGATGCTCTCGTCGAGCATCGTCGTCACGACGTCGACGAACGGCACGAGCGCGACCACGCCGTGAAACAGGTCCGGCCGCATGTTGACGACCGCCCCCATCAGCAGGCCGCCCGCGCTCCCGCCCAGGGCGAACAGCCGCTCCGGACGGGTGTAGCGGAGCTCGATCAACCGCTCGGCGCAGGCGATGAAGTCCGTGAAGGTGTTCTTCTTGTTCAGCAGCCTGCCGTCGTCGTACCAGCGGCGGCCGAGCTCCTCTCCCCCCCGCACGTGGGCGATGGCGAAGACGAACCCCCGGTCGAGCAGGCTCAGCCGCGGCGACCCGAAACCGGCATCCATGCTGATGCCGTAGGCGCCGTAGCCGTACAGCAGCAGCGGGCTCGTGCCGTCCCGGGGCGTGTCCCGCCGGGCGACCAGCGAGATCGGCACGCGCGCGCCGTCGGCGGCGACGGCGTGCAGCCGTTCGGTGCGGTAGCGGGTCGGGTCGAAGCCGCCCAGGACCTCGTCCTGCTTCAGCAGCGTGCGCTCGCGGGTGCGCATGTCGTAGTCGAAGGTGGACGCCGGCGTGCTCAGCGAGCTGTATCCGAAGCGGAGAACATGCGTGTCGGCCACATGGTTGTGGGCGTCGATGAAGGCGTCGTAGGCCGGCTCGGCGAAGGCCACGTCGTGCCCCCCGGCGCCGTCCCATGGCCGCACCCGCAGCCGAACCAAGCCGTCGCGCCGCTCCTGCAGCACCAGATGGTCGCGGAACAGCTCGAACGCCTCCAGCAACACGTCGTCGCGATGCGGCACCAGCTCGCGCCAGTGCTCGCGCGCCGGCCGCTCGTCGGGCGTCTCCAGCAGCCGGAAATTGCGCGCCTCGGCGTTGCTGCGGATGTAGAAGCGGCCCCGGTAGTGATCGATCTGGTACTCGTGGCCCCGTTCCCGCGGCAGGAAGACCGTGAAGCCGCTGTCCGGCCGATCCGCGTCAGCGTAGCGGAACTCGGACGTCAGCGTATGATGCGAGCCGATCAGGATGTAACGCTTCGAGCGGCTCTTCCCGACGCCGCAACTGAACGTCTCGTCGCGCTCCTCGTAGACCGGCTCGTCGGCGGAGACGTCGCGGCCCAGGATGTGCCGCAGCACCTGGAACGGCCGCAGCGTGGTCGGATCCTGGCGGGTGTAGAACAGCGTCCGGTTGTCGTTGGCCCAGACCGCGTCGCACACGACGTCCGGAATGACGTCCGGCAACGTTTGGCCCGTCGCGAGATCGAGGAAATGGATGGTGTACCGCCGGCGGCCGACGGTATCGACCGCGTACGCCAGCAGACGCTCGTTCGGACTGACGGCCAGGATTGCCGCGTCGCAGAAGTCGTGGCCCTCGGCCAGGAGGTTGACGTCCAGGACGATCTGCTCGGCGTCAGCGGCCAGCGGCGACCGGCAGTAGATGCGGTACTGCCGGCCGTCCTCGTAGCGCCAGTAGTAGCGATGCGTGCCGTCCCGATACGGCGCGGACACGTCGGTCTGCTTGATGCGCCCCTTGATCTCCTCGCACAGGCGGTCGCGGAGCTCACGCGTATGTTGCAGGCGTTCTTCGAGATACGCGTTCTCGGCTGCCAGGTAGGCGCCGACCTCGGGATCGTCGCGGTCCCGCAGCCAGTAGTACTCGTCGACGCGCACGTCGCCGTGGCGCTCGAGGCGGTGAGGGCGTCGGCCGGCAATCGGCGGTTTCACGGACACGGGCGAGTCCTTCCGCACAAGCCTCTCGTCACGTCCGGCCCCCTACGGCGTCTTGACGGGCGGCGCCGGGCGCTCGGGCAACGACTTAGGGTTCTCCCGCATCATCCGCAGCACCTCCTCGACCGCCCGCTCGAGCTGCGGGTCGCGGCCGGCGATGACCGAGCGCGGGTCGTTCTCGACCTCGATGTCCGGCTCGACACCGACGTTCTCGACTACCCAGCTGCCGTCGGCGCCGTTCGTGCCGAACTGCGGGACGTTGACCGAGCCGCCGTCGAGCAGCGGGCCGTGGCTGGTGATGCCGATGACGCCGCCCCACGAGCGCTTGCCGATCAGCGGCCCGAGGCCGGCTTCCCGGAAGCGGTACGGGAAGATGTCGCCGTCGGAGGCGGAGTCCTCGTCGAGGATGCAGACGAGGTGGCCGTGGAACGCGACGGCCGGATAGGTGTCCGGCGTGTCGTAGTTCCGCGCGAAGCCGGTGCCCAGGACGCTGCGCCCGAGCCGCTCGATCAACATCTGCGACACGTTCCCGCCGCCGTTGCCCCGCACGTCGACAACCAGGCCCTCCTTGCGGATTTGCCCGTAGAACCACTTGATGAATTCCTGGATCCCGTCCGCGCCCATGTCGGGGACGTGCAGATAGCCGACGCGGCCGTCGGTCATCTCCGACACCTTGCGGCGGTTGGCCTCGACCTCGGCCAGATAGCGCAGGCTGCGCTCCTCGGTGACGGGAGTGAACGTCACCTCGCGCGCACCGTCGAACGTCGGCGCGGCGTTGAGCGTCAGCCGCACCGGCCGGTCGGCGCGGTGGCGCAGCACGCGGTACGGGTTGTCTGACCCGCGCAGCTCCTCGCCGTCGATGGCGAGCACGTAGTCGCCGGCGCGCGCGTCGACCCCGATCTCGGTGAGCGGCGCCCGGTAGCGCGGCTCCTCGTTGTGGCCGGCGAAGATCTCGCCGATGCGATAGCGGTCCGTGGCGGCGTCGCGCTCGAAGACGGCGCCCGCCAGGGCGACCTGCGGGCGGTCAGGCGTCTCCCAGTCGCCGCCCGCGATGTAGGCATGGCTCACGTTCAGTTCCGCCACCAGCTCGCCGATGACGTAGTTGAGATCCGAGCGATGGGCGACGTGCGCCAGCAGCGGGCGATAGCGGTCGCGCAGCGCCTCCCAGTCGTAGCCGTGCATGTTCTCCACGTAGAAGAAGTCGCGGAACCGCCGCCACACCTCGTCGAAGATCTGCGTCCACTCCTCGGCCGGCACCCGGTCGACCATCAACCCGGCGGTCGACACCGCCGTCGCGTCACCGCCGCCGGCCGGATAGACGTTCCACGCGCCCCCCTCGCGCACCAGCACCTTCTCGCCGTCCCGCGAGACGGCGTAGGCGCGGATGTCTTCGGCGATGGTCTTCGTCTCGCGGTCCTCGAACGTGAATCGCTGGAGCGCCGGCTGCACGTCGCCGCGCCGCCCATAGTACTGGGCGCCGCCGCGGATGACGAAGACGCCGTCGTCGGCGCCACTGAGACCGACGTAGTTGTCGAACGTCACCGGCAACCGCACGACGCGGCCGGCGAGCCCGTCGAAGTCGATGGCGATCGGCCCTTCCTCGGCTCCGCCGTCTTCATCGTCTTCCGCTTCGTCGTCGCCGGTCACCTCCACCTCGTCGCTTTCCGGCGGCAGCGGGTGCTCGACGTCCCGCCGCAGCGCCAGCACGTAGATGCCGGTCTCTCGATCGACCAGGTAGTTCCACTCGAACGAGCCGAGCTGCGGTGCGAACTGCCGGTCGGACAGGTAGTAGAGATAGTCGCCGTCCGGATCCCAGGCCGGGTTCCATTCGTGAAAGAACTCGCCCGTGATCCGGTGCAGTTCGCGGTCGGCGAGGCTCCAGACGTAGATGGAGCGGAACCCGCTCGGGTCGCTCATCGAGAACGCCAGGTAGCCGCCGCGGGGCGACCAGACGTAGTCACGCAGCGGGCCGCGCGCCTCGTCGGCGACCTCGATGACCGCCTGCGTGTCGATGTCGATGACGTACAGCTTCCCGTCCTTGTCGCCGAAGGCCAGGTGCTTCCCCGTCGGCGACCACTCCGGCGTGTAGCGCATCGCCTGCCCGCCGGTCGTGAGCTGCTCCGGCTCGCCTGAGCCGTCCTGCGCGATGAGGTAGAGCTCGTCCTCGCCGGTCGCATCCGAGACGTACGCGATGCGGCGGCCGTCGGGCGACCAGCGCGCCCACTTGTCGTGCGCGGCGGAGCTCCGCGTCAGGTTGCGCGTCGGGCCGCTCTCGATGGGGGCCGTGAAGACGTCGCCGCGCGCCACGAAGAGCGCCCGCTCCCCCTTCGGGCTCAGCTCCGCGTCCTCGATCAGGTCCGCCGCCGCGACGCGCGACGGCCGCATGGCGAGCCCGTCGTCCGGCACCGTGACGGCGACCGGCCGCGACGTTCCCTCCTCGATCGAGTAGATCTGCAGTTCGCCGTTCAGCTCGTAGACGATCCGGCCGACGCCGTCGTCGCCCGGCCAGCGGACGTCCCAGGTGTCGCTGTGGGTGAGCTGCGTCGTCTCGCGCGAGGCGAGGTCGTACGCATAGAGGTTGAGCGTGCCGTCGCGATCCGAGGTGAAGCAGATGGCGCTGCCGATCCACATCGGGTCCCGGTCGGCGCGCCGGTGCTCGGTCACGCGTTCGACCGCGTGGGTCTCGCGGTCGAAGATGTAGAGCTCCTGCGCCCAGCCGCCCTCGTACCGCTTCCACGTCCGGAAATCACGGAACAGCGGCGAGTAGACGACGCGCGTCCCGTCGGGCGACAGGTCCCCCGCCCCGGACTCCGGCATCGACAGCGGCACCGGCAAGCCCCCGTCGACCGACGCCAGGAACAGCCGGCTGTCCGACAGGTCGGTGCTGTAGCGCAACGATCGGAACAGGACCGCCTGCCCGTCCGGCGACCAGTCGTAGACCTGGTTGTCGTAGCCCCAGCGCGGCGCGAGCGGGCCACGGGCCGGATAGTAGGTGAGCTGCCGCGGCACGCCCCCTGCGGACGGAATCACGTAGACCTGCTCGTCGCCGTCGTACTGTCCGGTGAACGCGATGCGCGAGCCGTCGGGCGAGAACCGCGGAAACAGCTCCAGCCCGGGATGGGCCGTCAGCCGTGTCGCCAGCCCGCCGTCGATCGACGCCAGCCACAGGTCGCCGGCATAGCTGAACACCACCCGGTCGCCGTGAATGTCGGGAAACCGCAGCAGCTTCGTCTGGGCCGCGGCCGGCGCCGCCGAGACGAGCGCGACCACGGACGCCGCCAGGACGATGAGAGTTCGTCGCAACATCTTGCCTCCTCGAGTCGCCGACCGGCCGCGCGAGACTACTTGCGGAGCGTGCGCTCGACGTAGGCGCGGACGGCGTCCTGCACCCGGGGCGACAGCCACGCCACCAGCACCTCCTCGTCGATCGACCGCATGTAGCGCGCGACGCGGTCGCGGCTCGGCTGGCGAATGACGCGCTTCGTGAGCGCGAACGAGGCGGGCGGCAGCGAGCCGAGGTGCGCGGCCACCTCCACGGCACGGTCCAGCAGCGCGTCCGGCTCGGCCAGCTCGTCGACGAAGCCGTTCGCGAGCGCGTCGTCGGGCGCGCAGGTGAGCCCGCGATACACCACCGCCTGGAGCCGGTGCGGCGCGAGCACCAGCCGCAGGATCTCCATCGCGATGGTCGGAAACGGCACCCCGACCGACAGCTCGGGCGTTCCGATCCGGCCCGTGCCCGCGGCCATCACGCGGTAGTCGCACGCGCAGGCCAGGAGGCAGCCGCCCGCGATCGCATGGCCGTTGACAGCGGCCACCAGCGGCTTCGGAAAGGTGAAGGTCCTGAGGAGGGCCTCGCCGAGCAGCGGCAGGAAGACCTCGACGTACTCGCGTCCCCCGTCCAGCAGCCGGCGCAGCTCCACGCCCGCGGAGAACACCTTGCCGGTGCCGGTCAGGACCGCGGCCCCGGTGTCCGCCTGCTCCAGCCGCCCCAGCTCCGCGATCCACCCGCTCAACAGCTCGGGATCGAAGGCGTTGACCTTGCCGTGAGCCAGCCGGACCACCGCGACGCCGCCCCGAGCTTCGCTCGTGATCATCCGGTCCCCTCCGGGCGCGCGTGAGGCAATCCCGTGCACGCGGCCCTATTATTCCGCGCGGAGCGCGGCGAGCAGCGGCGCGCGCACCACCGCGATCGTGGCCGCCAGCGACGCCGTCAGGCCCGTCGCAATCACGACGGCCAGCAACGTGCCGAGCGACAGGACGGGCAGCCCGGCGCCGCGCTCGATCCACGCCGGCGCAATGGCAACCAGGGCGGACACCGTGCCGGCCAGGACGCCCGCGAGCAGCAGGAAGGCGTTCTCGGCCAGCACCATGAGCGCCACGTGGCGGCCGCTGTACCCGACGGCGCGCAGCAGCGCCAGCTCGCGGTGCCGCTCCAGCACGTTCCTGAGCAGTACGGCGCCCAGCCCGAACGTGCCGAGCATGAGTCCCAGGCCGCCCAGCGTCTGGAACGTCGCCAGGTAGGTGTTCTCCACCCGGTGGAACGCGGCCAGGCGCTCGCCGGCCGAGACGGCGTCGAAGCCGTAGTCCGCCAGCCGGTCCTCAAGCGCCGCGGACACCTCGCCCGCCCGCTCGGGCAGCGCATCGATCAGGAAGAAGCGGTACCCGTCGTAGTCCCGGAACACGCGCTCGAAATGCTGCTCGCCGATCAGCAGCTCGCGCTGGAAGATGCTGTCCGAAAGAGCGGCGACGATGCGCAGGCGCAGGGGGCGGTCGCTATCGCGGTTGAGCACGAAGTCGTCGCCAATCGACAGGTGCAAGGCATAGGCGAGCGACGTGGCGTCGGCAATGGCCGGGATCGCCCCGTCGTCGAACTCCCTGTCGAGCAGCAGCCACGGATTCTCGATCTCGGCCTCGGACTCCGCGAGGCTGGCGCCGAACGCGAACCGGCCTTCGGCCACGAAGTCGCCGGTGGGAGCGAGGATGCGCGGATCCTTGGCCTGGTAGAGATTGAGGCAGCTGGCGTCCTCCCCGGGCCGCACCCGGAACCGCCGCAGCGTGACGCCCTCGAGCGGGCCGTCCGGGTCGTACAGGTCGGCGAGGTTCAGCGCGTCGCGCCCGCCAAGGCTGGACGTGTCGTGGGCAATCGGCAGCAGCGTGTCGGCCAGCAGCGTGAAGCCGCCGGTTCCCGAGCGCGGGTCGAGATCCGCGGCGGTGCCCTCCCGGCGGAACGCGTCGACGGCAACGATGATGAAGGCGGCCGACGCGATCAACGCGATGCACAGGACGCTGCGTCCGGGACGGTAGGTGGTGTTGCGGAACCCGAGCTGGGATACCGACCACTGGCCGCCGGCGTGGCTCGCGGGGCGGCCGTACAGCCAAGCCGCCGCCAGCGCCAGCATCGCGCACAGCAGCAACATGCCGCCGGCGAAGAAACCCACCGTGGCGCTCAGCAGCTCCACGGCCGCGGCCGCCACGAGCAGCGCGCCGGCCGCGGCCAGGGCCAGCGCCCCGTACAGCGCGGCGGTGGCGCGCCGCGTCCCCGGCGTCCCGGCGACGGCCTGCGTCACCTCCGCGAGCGCACCCGAGAGCAGGCTCCGGGGGGAAGCGGGCTCGATGGAACGCAACGTCCACGCGATCGTCCCGAACGCCGCGAGCACGCCGCCGGCGGCCCCGCCGGCCAGGGCGGAGAACGACACGTGCAGGGTCAGACGGGTCGTGCCGACCGCGTCCACCCACCACGTACGCAGCCCGAACATGACCAGCTCGCCGTACGCGACGGCTGCCGCCGCGCCGACCACGCATCCGGCGACGGACAGCACGAGCGCCTCGCACCAGAACAGCCGGCGGACCGCCGCGGCCGGGAATCCTGCCGCCTTCAGCAGGCCGACCTCCCGCAGCCTGTGCTCGATCCCGAGCCGGAAGAACAGGCTCGCCAGGAGCAGCGCGGACACGACCAGGAAGAAGCTGAAGTAGAGGAAGTAGAGTCCGAAGTCCGTCACGCCGGCCGATGCCTCCAGCGCGAGCGCGCGGGCCGGGTAGACCACGAGGCCGAGCGCGAGGGGATCGAGCCGCGAGCGCAGCGCGGCCGCGAACTCGCCGGCGTCGGGCTCCGACTCCCCCGCCCGGGACCGGATCCGCACCGATGTGAGCTGGCCCCAGCGGGACGCCCACAGCCGCTGCCCCACCTCGAGCGGAATGAACGCTTTCGGCGTTGTCCGATGCTCGTCCCAGTAGTCCTCGTCCTTCGGACGAATCAGCCCCAGGTCGATCTCGAACGGCGGGTCCCACTCGGTGACGTCGTTGGCCTCCGTGATCCCCGGATAGTCGGGAGCCAGCCGGCGATCGCCCGCGGGCCCTTCGATCGGCACGACCGCGGCGACCTGCAGCGTGGTCTGCCGGGTGGTCAGCCGGCCCTCGTCCTCCCAGACGTAGTACTCAACCTCGAGCGTCTCGCCCGGCGCGGCCTCGAGGTCTTCGGCCGCCCAGCTGTTCAGCACGATCGGTGCGTCGGCGCCCGCCGCGGGCAGCGCCGCGTCGGCCGTCACCGCGCGCAGATCGAGAGCGGTGATCAGGGAGTACGGCGTCACGCGGTCGCGCAACCGGATCTGATTCGCCAGATAGGTCAGGATCGGCAGCTCCCGCAGCCCGAGGTCGCCGGCGGCGGCCGTGACGGCGGCCGCGGTGTCGTCGCTGATCAGGCCGGCCGCGGACTCGACCGCGACCGCGCGTCCGGCCTCGAGCGGCACGACCCGCAGCCCGAGATCTTCCAATGCCGTGGCATCGCGCACGGCCGCTTCCGCGGCCGCCAGCCGCTGATCGGCGCTGGCCGCACCGTCCGCCGCACTCAGCAGAATGGTGTTCACGCGCCCGGGCTGCTCGAGCTCGCGCTGCAGACGGGTGAGCGAGACGAAGACCGAGCGCGCCCGCCCCTGCTGCGGGCGGAAGGAGAAATCCCCGAGCGCATCCGGCGGCAGCACCTGCGCAACCCGCAGGCGCAGCGTCCGGCCGATGTCGCCGCGCCGGCCGTGCAGCGAGCTGATCGGCACGTCCGACGGCTTCTCCACCCGCACGAGGAGCGCCTGATTGACCTCGGCGGCCAGCTCGTTCGCCAGCCCCTCGCTGACGAGCACCTGGTTGCGCTCCGGCGTCTCGATGCCGCCGGCCAGCCCGTGAAACGCCCAGAACCGGTCGTCGACACCGTACACCTGGATGGCCGACGCCCGGCGGCCGCTGTCCTGATGGGTGACGAAACCCTCGACCGCGACGATTGGAACTGCCCCGGCGAACGCGTCCTGCATCCCGTCCCGTGCGAGCACCTCGGCGGCCAGCGCCTCGCGCACGAAGGTGGCGCTGGTCACGACCTGGTCGACGGCGCCGAGGCGCTCGAGCGCCAGCCCCCGCAGGCTGGCCCGCACCGACGAGCCGACCAGCAGGGCGCCGGCGAGCACCGCAACCGCAACCGCCACGCCGGCGACGACCGCGAGGTTGATCTTCCAGAAGTGGGCGATGTTGTGGCGAACCAGGGTGAGCAGGGTCATCATGCCACCTCGTCGCGCGCGTCTCGGCTAGCTCCGGGCGGCCCGCTCCAGACGCTGGTTGTTCAACCGGAACCGGATGGCGCACCGGTCCGCCAGCCTGTCGTTGTGACTGACGATCACCAGGATCGTCTGCTGGCGCTGGTGCAGGGCGAAGAGCAGGGACGCCACCGTGTCCGCCGAATCCTGGTCGAGGTTGCCGGTCGGCTCGTCGCACAGCAGCAGGAGAGGCTGCCGAATCAGCGCCCGCGCGAGCGCGACCCGCTGGCGCTCGCCGCCCGACAGCTCGGCCGGCCGATGATCGACGCGTTCCCGGAGCCCCACCTGGTCGATCAGGTCGAGGGCCCGCTGCCGGGCGTCCGCATCCTGGTCACCGACAAGGGTGGGCACCAGCACGTTCTCGAGCACCGTGCACTGCGGCAGCAGCAGGTGGTCCTGAAAAACGAATCCGACGCGGGTGTTGCGAAACGCCGCCAGCGCCCGCTCGTCCAGCGCGAACGGGTCGCGGCCGTCCAGCGTCACGCCGCCGGCCGTCGGCGGCTCGAGCGCGCCCAGCACGTACAGCAGCGTGCTCTTGCCGCTGCCGGACGGACCCATGATCGACGCGGAGTCGCCCCGCTCCAGCGAGAAGCTGACGTCGGAGAGGATCGGCAGCACCCCCTGGACCGTGGGGTACTGCTTGCTCAGGTTCTTGACTTCCAGCAAGGATCACACGCCCCGCAGGCCCGACGAAGGGATCGCTACGACGCCATCTGAAAGGCGCGCGGCCGGAAGAGGAAGTCGACGATGTTGCCCTCGTGCGGTTGCAGCCAATTGAGCCTGATCGTGGGAATCGGTCCGATGTTCAGCCGATCGACGTTCCGGGCGTCGAGCAGCGCACGCTGGAACGCCGCGTCGGACGTGATCGCCGTGCCCACCAGCGTCTGTCCGATGGACGCCAGCATCCGGTCCTGGGGACACTCGACGACGGTGACGAACGGGAACATGTACTCCTTCTTCACCGCGGCCACGGCCGGCGACTCGCAGTGCACGACCGTGGGACGGAGGTAGTCGCAGTGCTCGCGCTGTTCGAGCCGCCGGCCCCCGTTGAACCGCGCGGTCACCTCGCTGACGCCCGCTTCCGCCACGGCGCTGTCGATGTCGGACGAGATCGCGGCCGCCTGACCGGGCACCGTGAACGCGGCCAGGGCGGCGTTCGGATCCTCGGGCGGCAGCGGTGCGATCGGACCGATCCGCTCGGCGAGCGCCTCGGCAATCTCCCGGCTGTGCCGCGACGCCCAGATCCCCGAGCAGTTGATGCAACCCCGCCCGCTGTTGATCAGCACGCTGTCGACCATCAGGTCGAGATGGTGCTCCCAGTTGTCGACCTCGTCGTCGCCGAGCAGGATCTTGCTGAAGCCGGGCCCGTGCACCTGCACGTTCGGGTTGCCGCCGTACTGCTCCACCGTGGCCGTGCCGCCGAAGATCAGGCTGCGCGGCGCGTTGTTGAGCACCGCGGCGCCGACCTCGCCCAGGCCCGAGTACAACGCCACCGCCTCGCGCGGAATGCCCGCCTCGAAGAACGCCTGGGTCATCCGCCACGGCGTCCACGGCTCCTGGGGTCCGGGCTTGAGCACCAGTCCGATCTGCAGCGGAATGATGGGCAGCCACAGGCTGTGCACGCCGGGCGAGTTGGACGGCAGAACCATGCCGAGCACCGGCGTCGTGGCCTGGTAGCTTCGCATCAAGCCGTCTTCCTCGCCGTAGCCGCGCGTCAGGATGTCCGGATCGAGCCCGCGCGTCAGCGACAGGAGGATCTCGTCGATGTGGTCCAGCACGTACCGCAGCTTCTCCATGTTCATGCGGCACATGTGCTCCGGAAGCCCGGTGGTGGCGGACTGCTGGCGCACGAACTCGTCCGGCGACTGGCTGCCCTCGCCCAGCGGCAGATCTGCCGTCGAGAAGAGCGCGGCCGCCTTCTTGACCATCGCCACGAGTTCGGCTGCCGGCACTTCCCGCAACACGGCGCGCGCGCGCGACGCCTTGCGCATGTCACGCGCGACGAGACCGGGATTCGCCTGGCTCACCTCGGCCACCGGCTCGCCGGTGGCGAAATGGACGACCTTCTCGACCTCCAGGCTCTTGTACGGGCTCCCCCACCGCAGAATCGGGAAATGGATCACGCTAGATGCCTTCCTCCACCTGGATCGTGACGCGCGCGCAGAGGCCTTCGTCCGCCTGCCCGCGATGCTCGTCGTCACCGAGCTGCAGGACGAAGCTGTGCTCGCCCGGCTCAAGCATCATGTCGATGGTCGCAGATGCGTCGCCGAAATGTACCCACGAGGGATCGTCCCGGGGAATGACCTCGCCCACGGGCGTGCAGTCCGTGTCGAGGCCCAGATGATGGTGCCCCATGCCGGCCCGCGGCTGCTCCACCTCTTCCGGCACCGGCGACAGCTCATAGTTCTCGATGCCGAACTCGAACGTCACCGGGGTACTGGCCGAATACGTCCCGCCCTCCTCCGGCGAGACGAAGAAGACGCGCGGCGCCATGCTCGCCGGTTCGGACTCCATCGCGGCCTCGGACTCCATTGCCGGCTCGGACTCCATTGCCGGCTCGGCCGCACACGCGGCCAGCGCCAGAACGAGCGGCACCACAGCCAGCCAACCGCGCCTGATCACTACCGTTCTGACATCACGCATTGCGTTCCCTCTCCTTCAGTACACTCCAACCGTCGTGCTCGCCGCGATCCCGCTGAACGGGCGCACGCCGCTCACTCCATCCCAGGGATACAGCTCGCAGGGCGGCTCGCGCTCACCCTCGTCGCGCTCCAGGAAGCGCGGGACGAAGAACTCCTTAGTCAAGGTCGTCAGCATCACCCGGCCGGTGTCCCCGTAGTCGACTACGCGGTCGGCGTCGTCGGGATCGACAACCTGCAGCACGGCGCGCGGCTGCGGCGCATAGTAGGTGATCTTGTATCCCTCGTCCGGCCCGCTGGGCGGGCTGGCGGCCAACCCCATCAGCGTGTTGCCGTACGTCGGCGTCATGTAGACCCCGTCGAGCAGCTCCTCGTTGGCGAACCGGTTCCACTGCGGGGTGAACTCGGTGCCCCCGGCGAAGATGCCGGTGATGCCCGTGTCCTTGATGCTCGAGCCGTCCGCCTCCAGCCGGTTCGCCAACGCCTCGATCAACTTCGGCGTCGAGAACAGGCACTTGATCTCGTGACCGGCCGAGAGGATGGTGACGGCCTGATCGATGACGTGTTCCTGATACGCCTTCAGGTGGTCCATCCACCCCTTCTTGATGAGTTTGATCACCCAGCGCGGATCGAGGTCGACGCAGAAGCAGATCCCGCCGCGGTACTGGGCCAGATGCTCCACCGCGAGCCGCAACCGGCGGGGGCCGCTCGGACCCAGCATCAGCCAGTTCGAGCCCTTGGGAAAGCACTCGTCGGGCAGCGTCGCCGAGAACAGCTCGTAGTCGGTGCGGAAATCGTCGATGGCGACACGGCTCTTCGGCACGCCGGTCGTGCCGCCGGTCTCGAAGACGTAGATTGGCTTGTCGGCGTACGCGCGGGGCACCCAGCGGCGTACCGGGCCGCCGCGGAGCTGTTCGTCCTCGAAGTGGCCGAACTTGACGAGGTCGCCGAATCCGCGCACTTCGGTCCGGGGATCCCAGCCGGCGCGGCTGGCCCAGTCGAGCCAGAAGGGGCACCCGGTCGCGGGGTCGAAGTGCCAGTCGACCACCTCGCGCACCCGGGCGTCGAGCGCCTCGCTCACGGCCTCCACACATGATTCGGTGCGGGCTGTTTGCGTGCTCATCAGTCACGGATCTTACACTAAAGTCAGGTCTGGCCGCCTTGCGCCGAGCGGCCCTGCACAGGGGGAGCGAACAGATGCCAGGACGTCTAGAGCAGGTATGGCGGAAGCGGTTTCGCCGCGGACCGATGGACCCCGTTTCGAAGGCGTCGCTGCAGGCGGGCCGCGGTCTCGGCGACAGTTCCGATGCGGGCGGCAAGCGTCAGGTCACCATCCTGTCCGCGGAACGCTGGCGGCGTATCTCGGACGAACTCGGCGTGTCGCTCGACCCCCGGCTGCGGCGGGCGAACCTGCTCGTCTCGGGGGTCGATCTGGAACGCAGCACGCACCGCGTGCTGCGCGTCGGCCCGTGCCGCGTCCGCATCGTGGGGGAGACCCGTCCGTGCGAGCGGATGGACGAGGCGCACCCCGGGCTGCTCGCGGCGCTCGATCCGCCGTGGGCCGGCGGTGCCTTCGGCGAGGTGCTCGACGGCGGCGACATCGCCGTGGGCGACGCCGTGCACTGGGAGGACGAGGAGCGCCCGGCGGCCGACCCCGGCTGAGCCGATCAGAGCAGCGTGTCGGCCTTCGCGGCGAAGACGAAGTCGCTCTCCGTCAGGCCGTCGATCTTGTGCGTCCAGATCGTGACCCTCACCTTGCCCCAGGCCAGGAAGATGTCGGGGTGATGGTCCTGCGTTTCGGCCATCTCGCCGACCCTGACCGTGAAGTCGAGCGCCTGCCTGAAATCGTCGAACCGGTACGTGCGCTCGAGATGGTGCCCGTCGACCACCTCCCAGTCGCGCCCGAGCCGGGCGTGAAGCGCCTCCAGCTCGTCGCCCGCGAGCGGCGGCACGCCGCCCCGGCACGGAATGCACTGCTGCGCTGCCAGATCACTCATGATTCGCTCCCCTTCACCGTCAACGAGCCAGCATAGCGCGATTCGCGCGGGAGCCCGCCAACCGGCGGGCGCGGCGCTGCCAGCTGGTGACCTATACTGCAGGCCACTGGAAATGGGACCAGTCGACAAGGAGAACCGAGATGGCCGAACCGATGCCGCAGACGTATCAGAACCACACCCGGTGGGTGCCGGCGTTTCATTTCGTGACGATGCCGATCCTCGCGCTGAATCTCGTCTGGAGCCTGTACCGGCTGGTCACGAGCTTCTCGTTCGAGACCGTCGTCGGCCTGCTACTCGCCGTCGGGATCACGCTTGGCATTCTCTGCGCGCGCACGTTCGCGCTGGCGGCCCAGGACCGCGTCATCCGCCTGGAGGAGCGCCTGCGGATGCAG
The DNA here is from genome assembly GCA_965217045.1 of Vicinamibacterales bacterium. GTDB lineage: Bacteria > Acidobacteriota > Vicinamibacteria > Vicinamibacterales > UBA8438 > JAAXGX01. Next base: position 1,788,532 of record OZ244229.1, read on the forward strand.
ACGCTCCTGCCGGACGATCTCAAGCCCCGGATCCACGAGTTCACGACCAGCCAGCTCATCGCCCTGCGCTTCGCGAGCGACGCCGAGCTGCCCGACCTGGCGCGCAAGGTCCTGGACGAGAAGCTCGCGGAGCGGAAGCCGATCAAGGAGGCGATCAAGGTCTGGCGGCCGGACTATCAGCGGGTCTGATCACGAGCGCCGTAGGCGTCGGCGATGCGCGCGGCCCGCTGCAGCCCGTCGACGGCCTGCAGCACCTTGGCCCGGAGGCGCGGCGCCAGATCGGGACGATCGGCGAGATACCTCTGGACGACTTCGGCGGCGCTGGCCGTCTGGTGGCCGCCCAGCGTGGCGTGGAGCCAGCGCTCCGGAAAGAAGATGTCGCCCGTGCGCTGGATGTCCTCGAGCAGATCGAGGCTCGGGCGGATGTAGCGCTCCGACTCACGGGCGCGCAGCGGGTGATGCAGAAAACCGAGCGCCGTCAGCACCCACGGCTCGCGCGCCCGGTTGGCCGGCTCGCCGAGGCTGGCGAAGAACGCGTCGCGCTCGGCGCGATCGGCCGCCAACGCCGGCCTGACGAAAGCGAACGCGGCGCGCCGGTCGGGATTGTCGATGCGGTCGTGCTGCGCGGCGAGGATCTCCGCGCAGCGCGGCACGCCCCGCACCGCCAGCTCCTGGGCCAGTGCCGTGATGTCCCGCGCCGAGAGCGGAACGCCGGGCACCGCCTCCGCCTCGTTCCAGATCCGCTCCAGCCGGGCCAGCGCGTCCGGCGATGATGCCAGGTTGCGGTAGGCCCGGAAGTACGCCGCCGCCAGGCTCCGGCGGCCGGCCGTCCCGATCTGACGCCACAGCAGGGCCTCGAGGTCCGGCGCGAGCGCGGCGCGGCGGGACGGGAGCAGATGGCGCCAGTACGTGGACGTGAGGTAGCCGAGGACGCGCGACACGTTCTGCTCGTCCGACTCGAGCGGCAGGGCGCGGCGGGCCAGGTCGACCAGCGCCTCGGGGTCGACCTCCCCCTCGAGGAGCGACTCCCAGAGCGAGATCCAAGCGACGGCCCGGGTCAGGGCGTCGTCGATGTCCGGCAGCGCCGCCAGCAGGTAGTCGCGCGTCCGCGCGTCGAGGACCAGCAACCCGTAGCCCACGCCGCCGCCGTTGGCCAGGACGTAGTCCGGCAGCGGCCGGCCGGCGGCCTCGGGGACGTCCGCCACCGCGGCGCGCAGCTGCGCCGGCACGACGTCGCGCCGGTCGGTGCCGTACCCCAGGACGACGTTGAGGCGCTGGTTCCACAGCCGGCCGGTGCCCGCCGGGTCCGACTGGCGCAGCCGGAGGCTCGTGACCGCGTCGCCGTCCGTCTCCAGCTCCACGTCGATCCGCGGCCGCCCGCGCTCCTCCACCCACCCGCGGCTCCAGGCGGCCAGGTCCTCCGGGCTCCGCCGATCCAGCACTTCGATGAGATCGGCCCAGCTCGCGTTGCCGTACGCGTGCGCGGTGAGGTACTCGCGCAATCCCGCACGCAGGGCCGTCTCGCCGATCAGACGCTCCAGGTGGGTGAAGACGATCGGCGCCTTCTGGTAGATGATCGGGCCGTACAACGTCCCCGCTTCGTTCAGGTTGTCGAGCGGCTGCCGGATGGCATTCGCGCCGGCCGTGCGGTCCACGGCGTATGCCGCCGGGTAGTGCGCCAGGAGAAAGCGCAGGCCGTGGTCGACCTCGGGAAACGCCGGGTTGACGAGCCTGGCCGCCATGAAGTTGGCGAACGTCTCCTTCATCCAGACGTCGTCGAACCATTCCATGGTCACCAGGTCGCCGAACCACATGTGCGCCGTCTCGTGGGCGATGAGGCTGGCGCGGCCCAGGTGCGCGTTCTGCGTGGCGCTCTCGTCGAGCAGCAGCGCATGCTCGTGATAGAAGATCGCCCCGGGATGCTCCATGCCGCCGTACTGGAACGCCGGCACGAGCACGAAATCGAACTTCTCGAACGGGTAAGGGATGTTGGTGTACTCCTCAAGCCAGGCCAGCGCCGAGGCGTGGAGATCGAAGATGGCGTCGGCGTTGCGCAGCAGCCGGTCGCGGTCCGTCTCGCGGTGATACATGGCCATCCGCCGCCCGTCCCGCTGCGCCGTCTCCACCTGGAAGTCCCCGGCCGCGAAGGCGAACAGGTAGCTGCTGACGGGGTCGGTCTCGGCGAAGTCGAACCGCGCCCGGTCGCCGCGGATCTCGCGCGCGGCAAGCGACCCGTTGGCCACCGCCCGCCACCCGGACGGCACCTCGAGCCGCAGCCGGAAGCGCGCCTTCAGGTTCGGCTGATCGAACAGGGGCAGGGCGACGCGCGCCCGGTCGGGCACGAACAGCGTGTAGAGAAAATCGTCCTGCCGATTGAGCGATCCGTCCCCGGCCGTGAAATCGATCGCCACCGTCACCGGCCCGGCGTCCACGCCGCCGGCCTGCCCCGCCACGATGAGGTGCTCGTGCCGCATCGCGAAGGGCACCGGCTCGCCGCCGAGCCGGACGGCGTGCACGCTACTGGCCGGCTGGGCGAAATCGAAGACGACGGGTCCGGGCTCCGCCAGGGTGAAGGAAGCCACCACCTGGCCGGTGACCGCCTCCGACCGGGCTGCCGGGATGACGAAGCGGACGTCGTAGCGCAGGTCGGTGATGGCGGCGGCGCGCCGGGCGGCGAGTTCGAACGAGACGCCGGCCTCCACGTCGACCACCGCCTCACCCGTGCAGCCGGCCGCCGCGGGCAGGAGAAGAGCGCACGCGCTCGCCAGCAGGCCGGCCGGGGCCGCGGCGAGCGCCCGAACCGTCCGACGCCAGCGGATCATCGACTACCTCCACGTCCATGCACTCCAGATCCTGGCACGTCCCCCCCGGTTTTGACACGACTGTTCGTCCCGCTCGAGGGTCTTGCGTACGACCCGGCACACTTCCGGCGTTGACTTGGACGGGCGGTTCGCGTTCAGATCGCTTGCAATGCCCCGGCCGCGACCAGCGGCCGGCGCGAACGCGCCCGCGAGGCGACATGAGGTGCAAGATGAATCGGAAGCTGCGCGATCGGTTGCGAATCGGCCTGTTGCTTGGCGTCTTCGCCACGGTATCCGGCGTCTGGATCGTTCAAGCCCAGCAGCAGACCACCTTTACCGGAACGTCCTTCCGGATCGAGGCGGAGGGCATCCGCGTGTCGTCGCGAGGCTTCGAGGCCGGCGCCCGCACGCACTGGCACACGCACAGCGAGCAACTGCTGGTCGTCAGGGAAGGCCGGCTGCGCTACCAGGTCGAGGGCCAACCGGTGGGCGAGGTCGGCCCCAACCAGACGGCCCACCTGCCGCGCGGCGTCCGGCACTGGCACGGCGCGGTGCCCGATCAGCCATTGACGCACGTCTCGGTGACCTTCCCGAACGAGACCGGCGAGCACCTGGCCATCCAGTGGCTGGAGCCGGTCACCGACGACGTGTACGAGAGCGGCGCCGGGCAGTGATTCGACGACGCCGGTAGCCCTGGCCCGCCAAGCGTCGCCCTGCGGCTCCGATTGCCGCCCAACCAACCCTCCAGGAGTCGGCGCCGTCCTACGGCGCCGACTCCTGCCGGATGGCGTACAGGCTGGACGCCGTGCGCAGCAGCAGCGTCCCGCCGGCGATGGCCGGCGTGGCGAGCGCCAGCTCGCCGATCTCGTTCTTCCCGAGCAGCTCGTACTCCGGCCCGGCCGCGATGACGTAGGTGCCGCCCTCCTCGCTGAGCGCGAAGATCTTGCCGTTGTACGCCCACGGCGACGATGTGAACGTCGCGCCGGTCTCGATCCGCACGCGGTCGTAGACGATGCGCCCCGTAGTCGCTTCGTGGGCGGTGAAGAAGCCGCGGTCGTGCAGCGTGTAGTAGATGCCGCGGTAGAGCAGCGGCGACGGGTTGTAGGATGCGATGGTCGGCTCGTACCAGCGGATGTACTCGTTGGCGCGCTGGTTCGCACCGAGCGTGATGTCTCCCTCGGCCCCGGCCAGCACGGCGTAGACCGGACGGTGATCGTTTCCCACGTAGCCCGAGCTGACGTAGATGATGCCGTCGCCCGGCAGCGGCGTCGGGATGCTCACGTCCGTCATCCTGCCGGCGAAGTGCCAGAGCAGGTTGCCCGCCGGGTCGTACGAGCGGACCTCGTTCTTCGCCGCCGTGATGATCTCCGTGCGCAGGTCGTTCTCCCAGACGAACGGCGTCGACCACGCGCTCGGCTCATCCCGGTCCACGCGCCACTCCTCCTCGCCGGTTGCCGCATCGAACGATGCGAGATACGACGCCCGGTCGTTGTCGTGCATCACGAGCACCTGATCGCCGAGCAGCGCCGGCGAGGCGCCAGGACCCCAGCCTCACTGGTCGGGCAGGTGCTCGATGTCACGCGACCAGACGAGGTTGCCGTCGAAGTCGTAGGCGAAGAGGCCGAGGTCGCCGAACAGCGCGTACACGCGCTCGCCGTCGGTGACCGGCGTCGCCGAGGCGAACGAGTTCTTGGGGTGGATGCTCGACGCCACCGGCCCCGCGTGCGCGGTCCGCTGCCAGAGCAGCTCGCCGCTGTCGAGATCGAGGCACAGCACGGTCCAGCGGTGGATCCCGGGCTGCAGGCCGGGCGGGATGCCGATGCCGCTCCCCGGCACGTACAGCCCCGGCTTGGGCCCTTCGTACTCGTCCTCGGCGACGACCGACGTGAGGAACACCCGGTCGCCCCAGACGATCGGGCTCGACCACCCCAGCCCCGGGACGGGCGCCTTCCACGCCACGTTCTCGGTGGCGCTCCAGGTCTCGGGCAGCTGCGGGTCGTCAGCCACCACCGCCGTGCCGCCGGGACCGCGGAACTGCGGCCAGTTGTCGGACTCGGCCGCCGCCGACACGCCCGGCCAGGACAGCAGCGCCAGGAAGGGCGCCGCGCAGACCACGAATGCAATCCGTTTTCTCACTGATTCCCCCAATCGCTCATGACGACAAGTCTTCCGGCACCTCTTCGACCGGCCGATCATGACGTCCTTCATGGCACACGAATAGTGAATCGACCTCAATCCTGATCTCCCGCGGGCGTCGCACTCTCCGCGACACTCGCGATCGCATCGAGTTTGTTCCGGATCTCCCGGTCGATCTCGCCTTCCGGTACGTACTCGGCCAACTCGTAGAAGTTCTTCTTGGCCATCAGGTTCGGGAGGCCGAGCGTCGCGAAGTACGTCTCGAAGAGCGGGGTCAGGAAGTCGTCGCTGGCCTTGATGTCGGGGCTCCAGGGAGAACTCTTGCCGAGCGTCTTCAGCGCCGACTCGATCTCGTCGATGGCGGCCCGCATCGCATCCAGGCGCTCTCCGGCTTCCGCTGCCGTGAAGAGCGGCCCCGACGCGTCGTCCGGAGCGTACGCCGCGGCGTACGCCTCCAGGGTCCCCCGCGAGCAGAAGTAGTTCTCGATCTCCCGGCGGCCCCACATCAGGCACTCGACCGGGGCGATGTCCCGCGGCTCCGTTTCGAGCCGATCGAAGAGGGCGACGCCGCGGAGCCTCGGGCGGGCCTCGCGCAGGCCGTGGTAGTGATGCTGGACCGCCGTTGCCTGGTTCCCGACGTAGTGCACGAACGGTCTCGCAAGCGCCAGAAGCGCGCGTTCGTGTCCCAATCGCCTGGCGAAGGCCAGCAGGATCGACAGGTCCGTGGCTCCTTCCAGGTAGAGCACCCAGCCGGTCTGCTCGGCCTGGTAGTACTGGTCGAACCCGATCTCCCGCAGCGCCTTCAGGGCCTGGCTGCCGCGGTTGTCGATGCGGTGCGGCGGGCCGACGAACGCCACGACCACGTCCCGTCCGGCGGCTTCGTTCAGCAGCACCTCTGAGTGGCTGGCCGCGATGATCTGGCTCCCGCTCTCGGCCGCCACGTCCGTCAGCAACCTGTAGATTTGTCGCTGCCGGAGAATCTCGAGATGGGCATCCGGCTCGTCCAGCAGCAGGACGGAGCCGGGACTCGCATACATGTAGGCCAGCAGAAGCAGCGTCTGCTGCAGGCCTCGCCCGGACGAAGACAGATCGAGCCTGGCACTCCTTTCGAGGTAGGTCATCACGATCTCGCCGCGCTCGGCGACGTACCGAGGCGGATCGATCGCCGACCCGAACAGGCTCCGAACCTGCTCGACCAGCGCCTGCCAGCGTCCTGGCTGCTGCTCGTGAATGCGGAAGCAGAGATTGCGCAGCACCTCCGCGGTTCGTCCCTCGCCGATCCGCACGTTCACAGCGCCCTGATCGAGCCGCGTCTCCGTGGCGGCCAAACCCGACATCGGCGGCAGGAAAGCGATCCGCGTGTCTGCCGCCTCCGCGGGTACCGGCATGCGGTCAGGGGCCTTGCCTTCGGAGAAACGAAGTGGCCGGCAGTAGAAAGATTCCTCGTTCGCGTAATCGAACTCGAGCCCACACCTCCAATGTTTGCCCTTCGTGACGCCCTCGACGACGAGATCGATGCGGATGTTGCTCGTGGTCTGACGGTCGTCGACTCTCCGCACATCCCGCACGTGCATGCCCCGCCACAGCAGGTTCGCGTCCGGTATCGGGATTGCCACCAGATCCCGGCGGTTGACGGTTACGCCCGGCCGCTTTTCCGGCGTGCTTCTCCCCGACCGTTTCTCGTTCCAGCGCTTGAGGCCAATGTCCCAGAGCGCGAGCGCCTGCATCGCGGAGGTCTTCCCGGAGTTGTTCGGACCGATGAAGACCACCGGATTGCCGAGCTCGATCTCCACCGCGCCAAAGCGCTTGAAGTTGCGGGCGGCTAGGAGTCTGCGCCGCAGAAAACGGTGCGACAATCGCAGGCGAGATCGGACGCCGGAAGGACTTGATGTCGACGACTTTTCGCCGCTACGCACCGGACCAATCGCTGCTGTTGCCGCCCGACGTGCGGGCGTGGTTGCCGGAGGGCCATTTGGCGCACCACGTCAGCGATCTGGTAGACGGCCTGGACCTGACGGCGTTCTATGCCGCGTATGCGGGGGATGGTCGGCGCAACGCGCCGTATGCGCCGCGGATGATGGTGAAGGTGCTGCTCTACGCTTACGCGACGGGGGTGTTTTCGTCGCGGGGGATTGCGAGGAGGCTGGAGGAGGACGTGGCGTTCCGGGTGCTGGCGGCCGGCAACTTTCCGCAGCACCGGACGGTTTGCGAGTTTCGGCGTCGGCACCTGGAGGACTTCAAGGCGCTGTTTGTCGAGGTGGTGCGTCTGGCGCGGGAATTGGGGTTGGCGCGCTTTGGCAAGCTGTCGATCGACGGCACGAAGGTTCGTGCGAACGCGAGCAAGCACAAGGCGATGAGCTACGGTCGGATGCAGGAGGAAGAGCGGCGCTTGGCCGGTGAGATTGACGCGCTGGTGCGGGCGGCACGGGACGCCGACGCGGCTGAGGATGAGCGCTTCGGGCCGGACGCACGCGGCGACGAGCTGCCGTCGGAGTTGCGCCGCCGGGAGGATCGCCTGGCGGCGATCCGGGCGGCGAAGGAGCGGCTGGAGGCGGCACAGCGGGCGGCGGACGACGCGGGCGGGCGGCAGCCGGGCCAGGATCGGAACCCGAAGGGCGGACGGCCGTACAAGCGGGGGTATGGCGAGCCGGACGAGAAGGCACAGAGCAACTTCACGGACCCGGAGAGCGGGATCATGAAGACGAGCAACGACGGGTTCCAGCAGTGCTACAACGCGCAGGTAGCGGTGGATGGTGAGCACCAGTTGGTGGTGGCGACGGAGGTGACGGCGAACGCGAGCGACCAGGGTGGGCTGCCGCTGCTGCTCGACGAGGTGGCGGAGACGGTCGGCGAGCAGCCGGACACGGTGCTGGCGGACGCTGGCTACAGTAACGAGCGGGACTTGGTGAACCTGGAGACGCGGGGCGTCGATGGGTACGTGTCACTGGGACGGGAGGGCAAGACGGCGCGGCTCCGCGACCCGGGGCAGTACCCCGCGACGAATCGCATGGCCGAGAAGCTGTCGAAGCCGGCGGGTCGTGCGGCATACGCCGAACGCAAGTGGCTGTCGGAGGCTCCGCACGGCTGGATCAAACACGTGCTGGGATTCCGGCGCTTCAGCCTGCGGGGGCTGGCGAAGGTGCGCGGCGAGTGGGACTTGGTGTGCCTGGCGTTGAACGCCAAGCGTCTGCACGCCCTGATCGCGGCGTGACACGCGGCAACGAGGCTCGCGATGGCGACCGATCGGCGCGCATCACGGTCTCTGGCGGACCAAGGGGCCCGTCAACGCCGGATCTCGCCATCTGCCGAGGAACTACCTCGTCGGGCGACCGCCGAAGCTGCTCCGACGCGATAAGTCAGAGCATGGGCCGACGACCCACTTCACGCCGCGGCATCTCCTGCGGCGCAGACTCCTAGCCTGGTCAGCATGCGCTCACGCGCTCCATTGCGACCTCGTGCTCGCCCTTGCGACCCAACGCGGCGGCGCGGCTGACCGCCTCGGGGGCTGTGGCCTTCCCAGGAATTCGCTGAGCCATGCGGAAACCCCACCTCGTCCTCTGCGGCCAGGCAGACAGGCGAGCGACCAGAGTGTCGCCGACCTGCCGTCGCTCACGCGGCCCGAGGCTTGACTTCCCATCGTTGCATCCACGGCGAACTCCGGAGCGGTGTATGTGGAGCCTGGTACGGACTCGACCTCCAGGCATCGGGGGTCAGCCCACCTCCGGCCACATCCGAAATTTCAGAGCCTTCTGGAGACCGGGTGCGCTTTCCATGAGCAGCCGCCGAAACTTCTGCATGCCGGGTTTCGTAAATGACACTTCCTGCAGGTACCCGAGCACCAGCAAATCGAGTTCGGCCGACTTCAGCCAGCGACCGGCCGCGCCACTTCTTCAGGTAGAAGTCGAACTCCTCGTGCGTCGCGACATCGTGGTGGAAATAGGGCACCTCGTAGTCGCCCATCGCTTCCAGTAGGCGCAGCATCGGCTCGACGGAGGTCTTGTCCTTGACGCCCCACCAAGCCCCTTCCAGGCAGAAGATGCCCTTCTTCTTCGCCGCCATTCGCGTCTCCTCTCGTCGTGCCCTGCAGCCGGGCGCGCCGCGCTGTAGCCGATAGACAATAGCCGCGGAAGCAGCCGATGGACAATCCGCAGATCGCGAAGTGGAATGCGCGCTACGGCCGGGGCGACAACGCGGCTGGAGCGGAGCCGTCGCCGCTGCTCACTGCCGCTGCCGCCGCGGTGCGGCCGGGCCGGGCCCTGGACCTGGGGTGCGGGGCGGGGCGGCATGCGGTCTGGCTCGCGGAGCGCGGCTGGCTCGTCGATGCGGTCGACGGCGCGGCCGCCGGCATCGGGCTGCTGCTCGCGCGCGCCGAGCGTGCGGGCTGCCACGAGCGGATCCAGCCGCACGTCGCGGATCTCGAAGCCGACCCGCCGGAGTTCGAAATCGCGGAGGGGGCGTACGACCTGATCGTCGACTGCTTCTTCCTGCACCGCCCGCTGTTCGCGCGGATCCGCCGCGGCGTCAGGCCGGGCGGGCTGTTCGTCGCGGCGCTGCACCTGCCGGCGCCCGGCGACGACCGGGGACACGGCTACCTGCTGGAGACGGGCGAGCTGGAGAGGCTGATGGCCGAATGGGGCTGGCCCCTGCTACACAGCGGGGAGCGGGTGCCGGGCGGCGACGGCGCGTCGGGCCACGGCCTCGGCGTTGCCGAGATCGTGGCCCGACGGCCGGACAGCGCAGCGGGCGGACGGCGCTACCGCACGCAGCGTCAGTCTCGATAGGTCTTGATCGGCGGCAGCTCGGCGCCGGTCAGCCCCCTGGGCTCCTCGCCCGCCACCACCGGCATCCGCAGCGTGCCGATGCCGTCGATGCTGGCCTCGACCACCTCGCCCGGCTTCAGGTAGCGGTCTTCCTCGCCGCGCGTCTGAGCCGCGCCGGCGGCCGTGCCGCCCGACGTGCCGTTGTTGATGACGTCGCCCGGGTAGAGCGTGATGACCGACGAGGCGTACTCGACGATTTCCCACAGCGAGTGGATCATGTCGCCGGCGCGGGCCTCCTGCAGCGTCTGGCCGCCGACGCTGAGCGTCTGCCGCAGGTTCTGCATCGGATCGCCGTAGAACTCCTTGGGGGCGATCCACGGCCCCTGAGGAGCGAACGTGTCGTGGCCCTTGCCCACGAACCAGTCGGAAGTGAAGGGAGCGCCCCCCGGCGGCCGCCCGCCGCGGTCGGAGACATCAATCGACACCATGTAGCCGAAGACGTAGTCCTGCGCGTCGTCCGCCGACACGTACTTCGCCGTGCGGCCGATCACCGTGCCGAGCTCGACCTCCCAGTCCGTCCGGTCGCGGCCGTGGGGGATGACGATCGGGTCGCCGCTGCCGACGACGGCGCCGCGGCTCGGCTTCAGGAAGAGGTACGGCACGCCGCGCTCCTCGCGGCGGCGGCGCATCTCCGCGGCCCGCTCCGCGGGCGTGGCGCCCTCGAACACGTGGCTGTAGAAGTTGACCGCCGCGTTGAGGACCTTGCCCGGATACAGGATCGGCGGCCGCGTGCGGAGCTCGCCGACGTCGTAGACGTAGCTGGCCCGGCCGCTGCCAGTCAGCTGGTTGTTGCCCACGACGTAGTTGACGATCTCGTACAGCCGGTACTTCAGGCCGTAATCCCAGCGCCCGATCAGCTCGAGCATGTCCTCCGGCATCGGCACGTGCGAGTACTCCGGATGCGACTCGAGCGCGAGGGCGGCCACCTCGATGTCGATGACCAGGCTGTCGCGCAGGACGAGCCCGACGTGGGGCACGCCGTGGATGTCGAAGGTGCCGACCTTGAACGGTTCGACCGACTCCACACCGGGCCCCTGCGCCACGGGCGCAGGCGCGGTGAACAGGGCGATGACTGCCGCCAGGATCAGAATTCGTCGCATGGTTCTCCCTTGTGGGTGCCGGTGTTGACCGTTGAGCGCTTCCGGTTGTACTCCCGCCCCGGCAGCCTGTCAAGAAGAGGCCACCGGGAGAACGCCGGCCGTCATCGGTAACCGGCCGGAGCGTCGACGTCCACGTCGAACGCCGCCGTCTCGACCGTCGCGCCGATCTTCACCTGGACGATGATGCGGTAGGCTCCGGGCCGCGGAAAGACAAACGGAAAGGCAACCGTGTTCCCCGCTCCGGCTGCCGGGTGCATCCGCATCTGCTCCGCCGTGGTCGGCTCCGGCCTGCCGCGCGCGCCTTCCGCCTCCGCGAAGCGCTCTTGCGCCGTGAGGTTGATGCTTCCGGCCGGGTGCAGATGCAAGAACACCGAGCCGTCGTGGCGCAGCACGGCCGCGTGGCCCGACATGCCCATGTACGGCTCGAGCGCGGACGGCATGCCGTTGGCCTCGGTCACCGAGAAACGCAGCGTCGTCTCCCGGTCGTGCGCGAGCGCCCCCTCCCGTTCCCAGCGGACCGCCCGTCCGCTCGGCAGCGCGTAGACAGCCGACGTCGACGCGCCGCGCGGTTGCAGCCGCGCCCAGGAGTCGTCCGGATCGCGGGCGGGAGACGCCGTCGAAGGAGCAGCGCCTGGAGCCGAATCGACCGGCGGCGCCCAGCGCGCGGCGGCGGCGGGCGGGGGCACGCGTACCGTGTCGACCAGCGTCGGCGCGAATCCGTTCTCGTGCACGATGTCGGCGAAGAGGCGGTACTCGCCGGCGGGAAGCGGCGGCAAGGGCACCGTGAACACGTCGTCACCGGCCGTCACCGGATGGACGTGGGCGAACGCCGACAGCTCGACCGCCTCCACCAGGAACATGTGCATCAGCTTGCCGTGGTCGGGCAGGAGCGCGGCGCCGGGCAGGTGCCGGTTGGCACTCCACTCCGGGTCGTCGATCGCCAGCGTGAGCCGCGGTACGTCGCCGGTCACAGCGATCGCGGACGACGTGCTCCAGGGCCGGTAGATCCCGCTCCGATAGGCGGAGTCGACGGCCTCCCACCAGGTCCAACCGCCGCCGAGCGCGCCGCCGAGCGCCAGCGCGCCGAGCGCCATGGCCAACCGGCCCCACCACCGGCGCGTCCGATCCGGCTCCACGCCGGGCTCGAGCACGCTCTCGCGCACCGCCGCGCCGAAGTATGGTGATGGCGCCCACGAAGAGGAACAGGCCGGCCCCGGCCAGCCCAATGCCGACCGCCCGGTTCATCTCCAGGGACCGTTCCGCCACCGCCATCACCGGCACGAAGACCGTGCCCCACCCTTTGGCACCGGTCACCGTTACCTCGACGCTGTACGAGCCGGCGGTCATCAGCCACAGCTCCCCGCTGTACAGGTCGGCCTCGCCACGCACCGGCCGCGCGGCGTCCGGAGGCGGCGCGCCTTCGAGACCCACGTCGGAGCGCAAGGGGCGCACGGTGACCTCCTTGACCCCCGCTCCGCCGAGGATGCGGACCGAGGCTTGCGCCAGGCCGGGAATGACGCCGGGCGTGCGCACGATGACCCGAATGCCGTACGGTCCGGCGACGCCCTCGAAGTAGGCGTTCGACGTGCCGACATGCGCGGCGGGAGTCGCGGCGGCGGCCATAATCAGGGCAGCCGCCACCAGCGTCAGCACCGCCGCACGTGGCGGTGCTGGCCAACCCCGGCCTTGGGACAACCTGCGACGCCAGGGATCGACGCGCACGCTACCTGCGCACCCGGGCCATCCAGTTGCCCCACCACAGGCCGGCGAGGGACGACGCAGCGGCGAGGAGAACGACCCAGCCGGCGTCCGCCGCCGCCAGCGGACGGCCCCAGAATTCGTACTGAAACGCTCCTGGCGCGACCTGGTACTCCCATTGGTCGGCGGCGAAGAAGAAGTTGGCGGGCATGCTCGGTGAGGAGAAACCCCGCGAAGAACCACTGCACGCAGCCGAGCGCGACCGTCGCGGCGACGCCGGCGGCAACGGCTCCGAGCCACTGCCGTCCGCGCCCCGCGCCCGCCGGCAGGCGATTGATGACGAGGTCGACGACCAGCGCCGGCGCCACCAGCAGGATGGGAAACGACGGCGGCACCATGTGCTCGACCTGCCGCATGATGGGCGCCAGCATCGGCTGCGCCGGGAAGAGCTGCAGGATCCAGATCATCAGCAGCGTAACGCCCATGTAGACGGCCGCCGAGCCGGTGCTCCCCCAGCGTGACGACGCGCCCCGCGAGACGCCGACCAGCAGGAGCGGAAAGATCGCCGCGCTGACTAGGAAGAACGGGCGGCCATGGTGGAGGTTCGGCACCATGACGTACTCGGCGAACAGCGTCGCCGCCATGAGGATCAGCAGGCCGCCGGCATAGACGAACAGCCAACGGAGCATCCGCTCCGCGGCCTGTGCGTTGTTCTGCCGCGCCAGCACCATGAGCATCGCGCCGACGCCGATGCCGAAGATGCCCGCAGCGAGCACGACGTGCGGCGGGCTCAGGATCTCGACGTCCAGTCCGTAGGCGTTGTGCCACCAGTCGTCGAACGGCGCCGACACGATCATCGCCAGCGAGCCCCAGATGCAGACCCAGGCCCCGAGCGGCCCGCGGAAGCCCCAGAACGAAACGCCGGCGGCCCGGTCGCGCGGCGCGCCGGCGAACGTCGTCCGCAGCACGAGCCACCCGCACGAGAGACCGGCGACGACCCCGCCCAGGTAGATCGCCAGATGGGCGGCCGTCCAGAACGAGTCCCGGCCGATCGTGCGGTGCCAGGAGATGTCCCACAACCCCCCGACGATGACGCTGGTCGACGCGAACGCGACGGCCCACAGATACCAGGGCACGACGGCCGGCGCGGCGGTCTCGCCAGCGCCGGCGAGCGCGGCCGGCTGCGCGGGTTGCGCGAGCGTGCTCATCTCGTATCCAGCGTACCCCAAGGCAGGCGCCGGGCGACCCGCCGCGTGGCAGATCGCCGCGCCGCGCCGTTCAGGACCGCGTGCGTGCCGTCAGGAGCCGGCCTGCTCCAGACTCTCCGCCCACGTCTCGACCATCCCGCTCGACGCCAGCCACAGCCCGCCATCGACCACGAGGGTGACGCCCGTGACGAACGCAGCGGCGTCGGAGCAGAGGAAGAGCGCGGCGTCGCACACGTCCCGCAGTGCCCCGAGCCGGCGCAGCGGCGTCCTCTCCGCCGCGCGGTCCTGCGCGGCACCGACGAGCAGACGCCGCACGCCCTCGGTATCGGCGATGGGGCCCGGCGCGAGGCCGTTGACCCGGATGCCGTAGCGGCCCCATTCCACGGCGAGGACGCGGGTCAGCGCGTCCACTCCGGCCTTGGCGGCCGAGACGTGCAATTGCGCGGCGGTGCCGAGGTAGTGCAGCGTCGCGCTGATGTTGAGCACCGCGCCGCCCTGCTTCCTGAGATGCGGCAGCGCCGCCTTCGAGGCGTGGAACGACCCCTTCAGATCGATGTCCACCACGGCGCCGAAGCCGTTGGGCGACAGGTCCTCCGCGAGGCAGAGGAAATTGCCCGCCGCGTTGTTCACCAGGATGTCGAGGCGACCCGCCAGGGCGGCGGCCCGGCCGACGGCCTCCTCGACGGCGGCCGGGTCACGGACGTCAGCCGGAATCGCTGCCGCCAGCACGCCGCGCGCCCGGATCTCCTCCGCGGCCGCAGCGAGGGGCTCGGCGCGCCGGCCGAGGACGGCCACGTTGCACCCGTGGCCGGCCAGGGCCAGGGCGATGCCCCGGCCGATACCGGTGCCGCCGCCGGTGATCAGCGCGGTCTTGCCTCCCAGCAGATCAGGTTGAAATACCATCGCCCGACTCCCCCTCCGTATACAATCGCCCTGCCTTGAAGCTGGTTGCCGCGCTCACCAACGCCTTCCCGCTGTGGGTGCTCGCCGCCGCCGTGCTCGCGCTGGTCCGCCCCGAGCTGCTGACGTGGTTCAGCGGACCGCTGATCCCGCTCGGCCTCGGCGTCATCATGCTGAGCATGGGGATGACGCTCGGCTTCGACGACTTCCGCCGCATCTCCCGCGAGCGCCGCCTGGTGCTGCCCGGCATCGCGCTCCAATATACGTTGATGCCGGGCCTCGGGTGGGCGCTCGGCGTGGCGTTCGATCTGCCCGCGCCGCTGGCGGCCGGGCTCATCCTCGTCTCCTGTTGCCCGGGCGGGACGGCCTCGAACGTCATCGCGTTCCTCGCGCGCGCCGACGTGGCGCTGTCGGTCACCATGACCGCCGGCTCCACCCTGCTCGCGGTCGTCATGACGCCGACCCTCACGGCCGCGCTGGCCGGGCAGCGCGTCGACGTCCCGACGGCCGACCTGCTGCTCGACACCGTACAGGTGGTCATCGTCCCCGTGGTCGCCGGCGCGCTGCTCAAGTGGCGCTTCCCGGAAGCGAGCCGGCGCATCCTGCCCGTAGCGCCGCTGGTGGCCGTCATCGCCATCACGCTGATCGTGGGATCGGTTCTCGGCGCGGGCCGCCAGCAGGTGATCGACGCTGGCGGCCGCCTCGTGCTCGCCGTCATCTGCCTCCATGCCGGCGGCTTCGTGCTGGGCTACCTGGCGGGCCGGCTGCTGCTGCGCCGCGAGCTCGCCGCGCGCACCGTGGCGATAGAAGTGGGCATGCAGAACTCCGGCCTCGGCGTCGTGCTGGCGCAGCAGAACTTCGCCAACCCCCTCGTCGCGCTGCCCTGCGCGCTGTCGGCGCTCTTTCACTCGCTGGTCGGCAGCGTGGCCGCCGCGATCTGGCGCGCGACCCCGCCGGCGCCCGGCGCGGGCGTCGAGCCGCGGTAGCAGCCCGTGGCAAAAGGCCCCGCTGCATTCGACGGGCGATGCATCCCGCAAGGGACGGCGCTGGACCATTCCTCAGCGGGGTCGAATATGGCCAATATGCTCCCTCGTCACGCCTTGTTCTGGCCGTGCGCGGCATTGTCACGACCGCGCCTCGGTGCGACGTGGGGTTTCACCACGGGCTCCTAGGCGGTCCGGCGGTATCCGGCCCCGAATTACTCCCGGGACCCGGCCGCCTGCGAGACGAGGGCGCTCACGCGCGGCTCGAAGTCGAGAGCGAGCGCAGCCGCTCGGCCCCGCGCCGACATCTTGCGCCAGGTCTTGCCCAGGATGTCCGCGAGCTTGGCGTCGTCGTGCCGCTCCGCGAAGGCGGGCAGGTAGTACCGCAGGAAGACGAGGCAGGCGACGTCCTCCAGCAACTGGACCTCCGGGTCGGCCTTGAGCCGCTCCTTGCGAAGCAGCGCGCCCACCCGCGCGACGGTGCCGTCGTCGTAGCCGAGGTCCCGGAGAATCTCTGCCGCCGTCTCGGCGTGGAACCGCGCCAGGTCGGTCCGCCAGCGCCGGTAGCCGTCGCGCCCCTCGGGGTAGGTGTCGCGCGGCACGGTCCAGCGGCGGATGTGCTGGCAGTGCGCGGCCAGCCGGACCGCCTCGGGCGCCTCGGGCGCGAAGCGCTCGAGCGTTGCGGTCATCCGCCGGGAGTAGACCAGCTCCCGCGGCTGCTCCACGCCGTCGACGAGCTCGCGGTTGGGATCGTCCGCGTTGACCTGATCGAAGCGGGCCAGCGCGTCGCGGAATCGCGCCGCCTCGGCCCCGCTCCCGTCAGATGTCGCCGGCGACATACCCTTCCTTCTCGAGGTGCAGCACGATCTGCTGCGCGGCCTCCTCGGCGATCAGCCGGATCGTGTCGATGGTGATGTCGGCGTCGTCCGGCTCCTCGTACGGGTCGGAGATCCCGGTGAACTCCTTGATGATGCCCGCGCGCGCCTTGGCGTACAGCCCCTTCCGGTCGCGCTGCTCGCACGTTTCGAGCGGCGTCGCCACGTGCACCAGGATGAACCCGCCCAGCGGCTGCACCATCGACCGGACGTCCTTGCGAACGGCGTCGTACGGCGCGATCGGGGCGCAGATGGCGATCCCGCGGTTCTTGGTGATCTCCGAGGCCACGTAGCCGATCCGCCGGATGTTGATGTCGCGATGCTCCTTGGAGAACCCGAGCTCGCTGGACAGGTGCTTGCGGACGAGATCGCCGTCGAGCAGCGTCACGGGCCGCCCGCCCAGCTCGAGGAACTTGACGAGCAACACGTTGGCGATGGTCGACTTGCCTGATCCGGACAGGCCGGTGAAGAAGACGGTGAACCCCTGGTTGTGCCTGGGCGGGTGGCTCCGTCGCAGCTCCTCGGCCACGTCGGGGAACGTGAACCAGCCCGGGATGTCCTTGCCGCCGGCCAGCCGTTCGCGCAGCTCCGTGCCCGAGAGATTCAGCGTGCGCGTCCCCTCGGGAACCTCGTCCACCGGCGCGTACGAGTCGCTGGCCTCGACGTAGACCATCATCCGGAACGGCACCATGGCGACGCCGAGCTCGGCCTCGTGCCGGTGCAGCAGCTCCTGGGCGTCGTACGGACCGTAGAACGGCGTGCCGGACGAGTCGCTGCCCGGCCCCGCGTGGTCGCGGCCGACGATGAGATGCGTGCAACCGTGGTTCTTGCGAATGATCGCGTGCCACACCGCCTCGCGCGGGCCGCCCATGCGCATGGCCAGCGGCAGCAGCGACAGCAGCGCCGTCCGGCCCGGATAGCGGTGCAGCAGCGCCTGATAGCAGCGGACACGCGTGTAGTGGTCGACGTCGCCCGGCTTCGTCATCCCGACGACCGGATGGATCAGCAGGTTGGCCTCGACCTCCTTCGCCGCCCGCAGCGTCAGCTCCTGGTGCGCCCGGTGCATCGGGTTGCGCGTCTGGAACGCCACGACGCGCGTCCAGCCCAGCTTGGCGAACTCCGCCCGCAGCTCCCGCGGCGAGTGCCGCAGGAGCCGGTAGTCGTAGTGCGTTACCGGCTGCACGCCCAGCAACGTACCGCCGACATAGTACGGCTGCGTCCGCTCGAGCAGGTGCGCCACACCCGGATGGTCCGGGTTCGCGGAGCCGAAGACCGCCTTGGCTTCGGCCTGCAGATCGGGCCGCCAGACGTCCTCGATCTGCAGCGCCGCCAGCATGACGCCCTCCGGATCGCGCAGCGCCAGGCTGGCTCCGGGCGCCAGCGTCGAGGCCAGTGCCTCGGAGACGTCCAGCGTGATTGGCACCGGCCAGAGCGTGCCGTCGGCGAGACGCATCTCCGCGCACACGCGCTCGTGGTCGCCCCGTGCCATGAAGCCGGTGAGCGGCGAGAAGCCCCCGTTGAGCAGCAGCTCCAGGTCGCACAGCTGGCGGGGCGTGAGGTCGTGGGACGGCCAGTCGCGCGATTCGGCCTTGAGCGCGGCGGCCCGGACCTCGTCCACGATCAGGTTCACGAGCTTTCCGCCATGCGGCGGGATGAGGTGGTCGGCCAAGGCAAGCTTCTCCTGTTGACGGTGAGCGCGACGATGGGAACCCTTGAAGGTATCACGAAGACCCGCGCGGCGGGCGGACGGGCCGCGCGGGTGCGCCTGGCCGCAACCCCAGCACGAAGCGGTCGTTGCGCAGCGACGGCTTGTTGTAGGTGAGCGGACTCGGGTGCGGCTCGCCCTCCGCCGAGTGACGGTAGACGCAATCGCCGGCTCCGACGTCCCACTCCATGGTCGGTCCCAGCCGCGGGTAGATGTCCGCCCTGCCCTCCGCGAGCAGGCAGAACTTGAGCGAGCTGCCGACCTTCAGCCGTTCCTTGATCGTGTACCCGGCCAGGAAGTCCTCGAGCTCGGGGCTGGGATGCGAGCGGCTCTCGACGACCCGCAGCGGCTGGCCCGGATCGGCCAATCGCGACCGGATGCGTGCGGGCCGCCCGCCCCGGCGCAGCTTCCACGCACCCTGCCGTCTCGCCGCGTAGTAGACGACCCCGAGCGCCGGCGCGGCCACGGCTCCCAGCACCGGCTCGTCCCCCTCGATCAGCGCGATGTTGACGGTGAACTCGTCCGTCCGCCGGAGGAACTCCTTCGTGCCGTCCAGCGGATCGACCAGCCAGAACCGCCGCCAGCTCTTCCGCTCGGCGGGCGCCGGCAGCGGGGCTTCCTCCGACAGATAGGGAATGGCGGGATCCAGCGCCCGCAGCCGCGCCCGAATCACCTGCTCGGACGCCATGTCCGCCGCTGTCACGGGCGATCCGTCCTGCTTGCGGCGCACCCACGCGCCCGGGTCGCGGTAGTGCTGCAGGACGGCCTCTCCCGCACTGGACGCGATGGCGGCGATGTCCTCGATCGATACGGCGGCGGCAGTCATGCAGCGTGGCAGTGTAACCCGCCAGCGGGCCAGCCGTACGTCGGCGCAAGCGCGGCCGCGCTTGACCGGCGGGATACCATCGTTCGTCGATGCCGCGCGAGCTCGACACCTAATGGCCAGATTCAGGTTCGGACCGGGGCTGCTCGTCTCCGCGGCGTTCATCGGGCCGGGCACCATCGTCACCGCGAGCGCCGCCGGCGCCGGCCACGGTGCCGCCCTGCTGTGGGCGATCGTCTTCGCGGTCGTAGCCACCATCGTCCTCCAGGACATGGCGGCCCGGGTGGGCATCGCCGGCCGCCAGGGCCTCGCGGAATCCATCCGGGCGAGCATCGCCTCACCGCTGCTCAGGAACACGTTGATGACGCTCATCGCGGCAACGATCCTGCTGGGCAACGCCGCGTTCCAGGCCGGCAACTTGCTCGGGGCATCGGTCGGCCTGAACCTGGTCACCGGCCTCCCTCTGGGCGTGATCGTCGCGCTGCTGGGCGCACTGGCCGGGGGCCTGTTGCTGACCGGGCGGTACCGGACGATCCAGAACGTCCTGATCGCGCTGGTCGGACTGATGAGCGTCGTATTCTGCGGCGTGGCCGCCTTGACCGCGCCGAGCCTCGGGGAGCTGGCCCGGGGCGCCCTGGTGCCGAGCGTGCCACCCGGCGCGCTGCTCGTCGTGCTGGCGCTGATCGGCACCACCGTCGTCTCCTACAACCTGTTCCTCCACGCGAGCATCGCGCTGGAGCAGTGGCCCGATCCGTCCCGGGTCCAGGAGAACCTCAAGGAAGCTCGTCTCGACACGATCTGCTCGGTGGCGCTGGGCGGGCTCGTCACCGCGTCGGTGATGGTCACCGCCATGCCGCTCCAGGGCCTGGGCGTGAACGTCGACGCGGCAGCCGTGGGCCAGCGGCTCGAGCCGCTGCTCGGCCCGGGCGCCCCGCTCCTGTTCGGGGCGGGACTGTTCGCCGCCGGGCTGACCTCGTCGATCACCGCCCCGCTGGCCGCCGCCTACGCCGTCTCCGGCGCGTTCGGCTGGACGCCCGACCTCAGGAGCGCCCGGCTGCGGATGCTCGCCGGATTCGTGCTGATCAGCGGCGTCCTGTTCGGGTTGCTCTTCGGCGGGTCGCCCTACCAGGTGATCATCCTGGCGCAGGCGGCGAATGCGGTCGTCCTGCCGATCCTGCTCGTGTTGCTGCTGGTCATAGCGAACCGCACCGAGATCGTGGGCCGGTTCCGGAACTCCCGGCTCGTCAACGTGCTGGGGATCCTCGTCGTGCTCGTGATCGGCACGCTCTCGGTCATCCAGCTGGCGCGGCTGACCGGGCTCGCGCAGTAGCCGGGTCGGCGTCAGAGATACCGCCAGCGCAGGAGGCGCCGCTCGATCCGTTCGGCGCAGGCGAACAGGAGCAGCACGATCGCCATGATGATGAGGATCAGGGCGATGGTCAGCGCGGCGTTGTAGGTGCCCTGCGCGAACTGCAGGAGATAGCCCAGCCCGCGGCTGGATGCGACGAACTCGCCGACCACCGCCCCGGTGAACGCGAACCCCACGGCGACCTTGAAGCTCCCGAGCACCCAGCTCGTGACCGACGGCACGTACACCTCGCGCACGAGGGTCCGCCGTCCACCGCCCAGGGTTCGGACCCGCTCGACCAGGCGCTGGTCCACCTCCCGGAAGCCGTTGTAGACGGCGAAGAAGATGAGCACGGTGACGAGGATCGTGGCCAGCGCCAGCTTGGACGCCAGGCCGATGCCGAGCCAGATGACGAACAGGGGGGCCAGAATCACGCGGGGTATCGCGTTGAGCAGGATCATGACCGGCTCCAGCAGGTCGGCGACGAGCGGCACGAGCGCGGCGGCGAAGCCGAGCGCGACACCGAGCACGAGACCGACGAAGAGGCCGGCGAACGCGGCGGCGGCCGTCGCGCCCAGATGCGGCCAGAGGTCGCCGCCGGCGGCCAGCGTGACCATGACGTCCGCGACAGCCGACGGCGGCGGTGCATAGAACGGGTCCAGCACGCCGGCGCGGGACGCCGCCTCCCACGCCGTCAGCAGAGACAGCAGCGCGGCACCGCGGCGGACCAGCAGAGAGCGTCGCCAGCCTTTCATGACGACGCCGGCTCCGGCAACCGTTCCGCGGCCAAGTCCTCCCAGAGACGCTGGAGGAGCGGCCCGAAGGCGGGATGCCCGCGCGCCTCCAGCACCCGCCGGGGCCGCGGGATCCCGACGCGGTGGCTGGCGCGAATCGCGGCGCGCGGCCCGTGGCCCAGCACATGCACGACATCGGACGCGCTGATCGCCTCCTCCAGGTCGTGGGTCACCAGGAGCACGGTGAGCCGCTCGCGCTCGACCCACTCCAGCAGCTCCTGCGTGATGCGGGTCCGAACGATCGCGTCGAGGGCGGCGAACGGCTCGTCCATCAGCAGCAGCCGGGGCCGTAGCGCCAGCACCTGCGCGATGGCCACCCGCTTGCGCTGGCCGCCGGAGAGCTGACCCGGATAGCGGTCGCCGTAGCCGGCCAGCCCCAGCACCTGCAGCCAACGGTCGGCCTGCTCGTCGGCCGCGGCCGGCGCGACTGCCCGGATGCGCAGCCCCAGCGCCACGTTCTGACGCGCCGTGCGCCACGGCAGCAGCGCGTCGTCCTGGAACAGGAAGCCGACGTCGCGCACCCCGACGTCGATCTCGACCGTGCCGCGCAATGGCTCCAGCAGGCCGGCCACCACCCGCAGGATGCTGGTCTTGCCGGAGCCGGAGGGGCCGCTGAGGGTGGCAAACTCGCCCGCCGCCACGTCGAGATCGATGCCGTCGAGAACCGGCTCTCCGCCGTAGCCGACCGCCAGCCCGCTGATCCGCAGCATCGTCGTCCGCCTGCGGATCTAGCCGGCGAGCGCGCCTGTGTCCAGCAGGTTCTCCAGGTCCACCTGTCCCGGCTGCAGCAGGCCGGCCACCTCCTGGGCGCGCATCACCCGCCCGGCCGCCTCGACGTCCACCTCGACACGTTCGGGGTACAGCGACTGCCGGTAGCGCCCGATGACCGTCGCGAGGCGATCGATGTCCCCACCGGCCACGAGCGCCGCCGGAAGCGCCGCCACGATTTCGGCCGGCGGCAGAGCCCGCGTATCGGCCAGACCGGCGGCAAGTGCGGCCGCCAGCTTCCGTATCTCCGGCAGGCGCGCGTCGCGCTCGGCCGAGCGCACCGAGACGCCCATGAACGCGTAGGGACCGCCGAGATGACGCCGCGCCTCCTCGATCTCCATGAAGTTGACCAGCTCGCGCCCCCCGGCCTCGACGATCAGCGACAAGGCCGGCTCCTGCAGCATCGCCGCATCCACCTGGCCGATCCGCAGCGCGTCGAACACGTTGGTGCCGATGGCGGCGAACCGCACCGTGCCGGTGTCGGCGCCGGCCTGATCCAGAAGCAGCAGGAGCAGGGCGTGGTCGGCGTTGCCGAGGGCGGAGATCCCGACGGTCCGGCCCTCCAGTGCTGCCACGGAGTCGATGACGCCTGCCTGCGCCGGGGCCGCCGCTAGCGCGAACAGCGGCAACCGGCCGGTGGATGCCACCCGGCGGATCGGCGCCCCGCTGGCGGCCGCCTGCAATGCGACGTCGAACGATGTGCCGGCATAGTCGACGGCGCCGCCCACCAGCGCCTGCATCGCCGCGTTCCCGCCGCGGGTGTAGATGAGCTCGACGGCCAGCCCCTGCTCGGCGAAGTGCCCGCGCACCCGCGAGACCTCGTAGGGAACCACGCACAGGAGCTGGCCGCAGAAGGCGAGACGGATCTCCCCGTCCCTTGGCTCATTGGCGCAGCCGCTGACCGCGATGACCCCGGCCACGCCCATGAGGCTCTTGAGCGTGGTGCGCCGATCCCACTCGGCGCCCGGCGCCGGCCAGTGACGATCGCTCGAATCCGACTCGACCCCCGGCTCGGAAACCACCCCGAGCAGGTTGGGATTCGTCGCCTCGCAGCAGCCCATGGCGGGGACCATACCACGGGGCGCCGACCCTGCTACGATCGGCAGGCGCCGATGACTTCCCTCGCACCGTCGAGCTGGCCGAGCTCGGAGAGAGCGCGCGCGGCGACCATCCTCGTCGCGGTGCTCCTCATGCTGGGCATCGATGCGCTCCCGGAGCCCGCGCCGATAGCGCGCGGCGACGACCTGATCGCGCTGACCGACCTCGGCAAGGCGTGCCTCGCGATTCTCGCCTTCGCGATCACCCTGTGGGTCACCGAGGCAGTCCCGTTCGCCGTCACGGCCCTCTTCGTCCTGCTGCTCATACCGGTCCTGGGAATCGCCGACTATCCGGCAGCGGTTCGCGCCGGTTTCGGCAACCCGCTGATCACCTTCTTCATCGGGGTGCTGCTGCTGTCGACCGGCTTCACCCGCTCGGGGCTCGGGACACGGCTGGTGCTGCACGTGCTGCGCGTCGTCGGGACGCGCACCGACCGCGTGCTGCTCGGCTTTCTGGTGGTGGGCGCGTTGCTGTCGATGTGGATAACCGACATGGCGGTGGCGGCCGTGCTCCTGCCGCTGGGCGTCGGCGTGCTGCGCGACGCGCGGCTCGAACCGCTCAAGAGCAACTTCGGGCGCGCGCTGATGATCGCGTGCGCCTTCGGCCCCCTGATCGGCGGCATCGGCACGCCGGCCGGCGCCGGGGCCAACCTGGCCGCCGT
The DNA here is from genome assembly GCA_965217045.1 of Vicinamibacterales bacterium. Lineage (GTDB taxonomy): Bacteria > Acidobacteriota > Vicinamibacteria > Vicinamibacterales > UBA8438 > JAAXGX01. The sequence continues at coordinate 1,812,250 of OZ244229.1, forward strand.
CGGCTACCTGCGCGAGCTGGCCGGCGTCGAGATCACGTTCGTGCGCTGGATGGCATACGGCGTCCCGGCGTCGCTGCTCATGATCCCGGTCGGCTGGCGCCTGCTGCTGCGCGCCTTCCCGCCCGAGCTGGACCGCCTGCCGATTGGCGACACCGAAATCGCCGGCAGGCTGACGGCGCTCGGGCGGCCGACCCGCCTCGAGGTCTGGACGCTCGTCGTCTTCGCCGGCACCATCACCGTCTGGCTGACGACGCCGCTGCTGGCCGGGTGGACCGGCGGCCTGATCGATCCGCCGCCGCAGGCGGTGGCGCTCGGCGGCGGGCTGCTGCTGTTCCTGCCCGGCCTGCGCGTGCTGGTCTGGAAGGAGGCCCAGCGCGACATGGACTGGGGCGGCGTCATCCTGATCGTGGCCGGCCTGTCGCTCGGCGTGATGGTGTTCGAGACCGGCGCCGCGCGCTGGCTGGCGCAGGTGATGCTCGGGCGGCTGACGCTCGTGCCGGACATCCTGCAGCCGTTCGTCATCGTCCTCGTGGTGGCGGCACTGCACCTGCTGTTCTCGAGCAACACGGTGACCGGCGCCATCATCATGCCGATCCTCATCGCCCTGGCCCAGGACCTGGGCCTCGACGTCTGGGCGGTGGCCGCGCCGGCCGCGTTCACCTCGTCGCTCGCCTTCATCCTCGTGACCGAGAGCCCGACGAACGTGCTGCCGTACTCCGCCGGCTACTTCTCCATCCGGGACATGGCAAGGGTCGGCATCGTGATGACGGTGGCGGCCGCCGCGTGCGTTACGATCGCGATCGTGACCGTGCGGAGCCTCGGCGGCGGGTAGGAGTCTGCGCCGTAGAGCGGCGCGGACTCCTGCAGGGTTGGTTGGGCGCCAAGCGGAGCCGCAAGGCGACGATTGGCGGGCTGGCAGGCCGACTGACGGGAGGACATCATGACGTGGAGCAACGCCATCGTGCGCTCGGCGGCGGGATACGGCATGGCGCTGGCGGTCGCGGCAGCCGCGTGCGGAGCGCTGCCGGCGGCGGCGCAGCATGTGCCGCGGTACGAGCTCGATCCCCTGTGGCCGAAGCTGCCGTTCGGCGACCGCTGGCTCACCGGCGGCCTCGGCGGGATGTGCGTCGGCGGCCGCGACCGCGTCCTCATCCTCAACCGCCAGAACGTCGTGCCGGGGGACCTGGACGGGGCGCGCCTGGCGCCGCCGGTGATCGAGCTCGATCCCGAGGGCAACGTGGTCCGGGGCTGGGGCGATCCGGCGTTGAGCGGCGACCGGCTGCACGACTGCCACGTCGACGGCGACGGGCACGTCTGGATCGTCGCGGCCGACACCGGCGTGGTGCAGAAGTACTCCGGCGATGGCAGCGAGCTGCTGCTCCAGATCGGCGAGACCGGCCGCTACGACTCGTCGGACGGCACGCGCGACGGGCGCCCCCTGAACTCCGACCGGGCCCAGTTCTTCCTGCCGGCCAGCCTCGACGTCGATCCGCGGACCGGCGACGTCTACGTCGCCGACGGCGAGACGCCCGCCGGCAACTTCCGCATCGCCGTGCTCGACCGCGACGGCCGGTTCCTCCGGCAGTGGCCGCTCCACCGGACCCCCGCCGAGCGGGACATCGTCCCGCTGCCGCACTGCCTGCGCCTGTCCGACGACGGGCTGGTGTACGTCTGCGACCGCCGGGCCGACCGGATACAGGTGTTCGACCGGATGGGCAGGTTCGTGCGGAACATCGACGTGCCGTTCCACCCGCTCACCCCGCGCGGCGGCGACCGCACCGGCACGCGGGGCACCGCCGTCGTGCTGGCGTTCTCCCCCGACCCGGAGCAGCGCCTACTGTTCGTCCTCAACCAGAACAGCGTCATGGTCGACGTGCTCGACCGCCGCAGCGGCGAGCTCCTGACGAGCTTCGGCGGCGGCCCGGGGCGCTACCGCGGCCAGTTCACGCTGCCGCACGGCATCGGCGTCGACTCGGCGGGCAACGTGTACGTGGCGGAGCAGGAAGGCCGGCGCATCCAGAAGTTCATCCGCGTGGACCCGTGATCGGCCGACGGGCAGGCGACGTTGGCGCAGGCGGCGGGACAACCGCGGCCAAGACAAGGAGAGAGGCAATGCCGGACGCAAGTCGACTCGATGCCAGGCTGCTCGCAGCGGCGCTGGCGTGTCTGCTGCTGGCGGTGGGAACGGCCATCCAGGCCCAGTCGTCGACGACCAACCCATATCGGGCGACCTTCGGCTGGGAGCAGCTCCCGGAGGGGCGCGTGCTGGGCACGGTGAGCGGCGCCTTCCCCGATCCGGACGGCCGGCACCTGTGGATCCTGGACCGCTGCGGCGCGAACCAGTGCGCCGGCTCCGACCTCGACCCGATCCTGAAGTTCGACCTCGAGGGCAACCTCGTCGACAGCTTCGGCGCCGGGCTGTTCGGGTTCCCCCACGGCTTCTTCCTGGACCACGAGGGCTTCCTGTGGGTGACCGAGGGCGGCTCGCACGGCGACTCGCGCGCCACGCCGGGCGAGCAGATCGGCATCGGCCATCAGGTGCTCAAGCTCGACCAGCAGGGCGAGGTGGTCATGCGCCTGGGACAAGCGGGCGTCTGGGGCGACGACGAGCGGCACTTCAACGGCCCGTCGGGCGTGGTCGTGGCACCCGACGGCGACATCTGGATTGCGGACGGGCACCGCGGCGGCAACAACCGGATCGTCAAGTTCTCGAAGGACGGCACGTTCCTGCTGGCGATCGGCGGCGGAGTCGGCTCGGAGAGCAAGGAGGCAGCCCGCTTCAGCGACCCGCACGACATCAAGATGGACTCGCGGGGACGCGTGTACGTCGCCGATCGCGGCAACAGCCGGATCCAGGTCTTCGACGCGGAGGGAAACCTCCTGCACATCTGGACACACTACGGCAAGCCGAGCGGGCTGTTCATCGACCGCAACGACGTCCTGTACGCCGGCGACGGCCTGTCGGGGATGGTCCGCACCGGCCCGCCCGACAACTGGCGCAGCAACCTGGGCTGGGAGAAGGGCATCCGGATCGGCAGCCTGACGACCGATCAGGCCTGGGTGACGCACTTCGTTCCGCAGCACGACGAGGACGTCGGCGCCGGCATCGAGTTCCTGGGCGTGGACTTCGACGGCAACATCTACGCCGGCGAGGTCGGCCGGCAGCGGTTGGTGCGCTACGTGCTGCACCGGCCCTCCGAGCTGCTCGGGCACTGACGCGCGCGCGCCCGCTGACGGGGCTCCGGGACGGCCCCGAGCGGATTCCCGGCAAACGGGGTGACGGCGAACATGGAGCTGTCGGCGTACGGGCGGCTGCTGCTGCGCGACTCGGGCACGCGGTCGCTGATGGCGGACCTCGGCGCGGTCGCGGAGGCCGGGGGAGACATCATGAACCTCGGCGGCGGCACCCCGAGCCTCATCCCGGCCGCCGAGGCAGTGTTTCGCCGCCACATGCAGCGTCTGTTGCAACCCGGCGGCGCGTTCGGGCGCGCGATAGGAACGTACGGCGGCCCGGACGGCGACCGCGGCTTCGCCCGCGCCCTGGCCGGGCTGCTCCAGCGCGAGCTCGGCTGGGCCGTCGGCGCGGGCAACATCGCCCTGACGAACGGCAGCCAGTCCGCGTTCCTGGCCCTGTTCAACCTCCTCGCCGGTCCGCGCGGCGGCGGCCGCACGGCCCGCCGCGTCCTGCTGCCGCTCGCCCCGGAGTACATCGGCTACGCCGACGTCGGCTTCACGCGGGGACTGTTCACCGCGCGCAGGCCCGCAGTCCACGACCTCGGCGACAAGCTCTTCAAGTACGGGGTGGACTTCGAGGGGCTGGACGCAATCGACGACATCGGCGCCATCTGCCTGTCGCGTCCCACCAACCCGACCGGCAACGTCGTCACCGACGCCGAAATCGAGCGCCTGCGCGCTGCCGCGCGCGCCCGCGGCGTGCCGCTCATCCTGGACACCGCGTACGGGTCGCCCTTCCCCGGCATCGTGTTCGGGGATGCGACGCCGGTCTGGGACGAGCAGATGATCGTCTGCATGAGCCTGTCGAAGCTGGGACTCCCGGGACTGCGCACCGGCATCGTGATCGCGAACGAGGCGATCATCGAGGCGCTCGTCGCCGCCACCGCGATCTTCTGCCTGGCGCCGGGCAGCCTCGGTCCGGCGCTCGCCACCGATCTCGTCGCGACCGGCGAGGTGCTCACGCTCGCCCGCGACGTCATCCGGCCGCACTACGCGGCCCGCGCGCAGCGCGCCGTGGATCGCCTCCGCGCCGGTCTCGAGGCGTACGAAGTTCGCATCCACAAGCCGGAGGGGGCGTTCTTCCTGTGGCTCTGGATGCCGGGCCTGCCCATCACCAATGCCGCGCTCTACCAGCGACTCAAGGCGCGCGGCGTCATCGTCGTGTCAGGGCACTACTTCTTTCCGGGGCTCGAGGACGACGACTGGCCGCACAAGCGCGAATGCATCCGCATCAGCTACGCCGACGACTGGGGGCGCATCGAGCGCGGCCTCGACATCATCGCCGAGGAGGTGCGGCGGGCCTACGACGGCGGTGCGAGCGGCAGCGGATCGTAACCCACCCTGGTACCGGCGGGACGGTCAGGCGAGGCCGGAGTCCTTGCCGCCCGGGCTACTGCTTCTCCGCGATGACGGCGATCATCGGCGGCGTCGAGAAGAACGCCCCCGCACTCTCCTCACGCTCGCGCCAGGCGCTCTCGAACGCGCGGCGGTCTGCTTCGTCGAGCAATCCCGCTCCCACCAGCCGCGGCGCATAGCCGAAGAAGAAGCTCCGGCTCCAGTCCCAGAACGGTGTGCCCGGTCTGGCCAGCGCCACGAGCGGAACGAGCTCGAGCACCCGGCAGCCGGCGTCCGCCAGCATCCCGGGCAGGCGGGCGCCGACGTCGAGATCGCCGCCCGTCCGGCGCCAGCTCTTCCCCACCGCCGCGAGCACGCGCTCGAACGCCGCGCACGGCGGCTCGAGCCGCGCGGCGCGGTAGTTCAGGTAGTCCCACAGCACGACGCGGCCACCGGGCCGCAATCCGGACGCGATCCGCTCGACGACCGGGACGGGGTCGCGCAGGAAGCAGAAGAGCCAGCGCGCGAAGGCGCCGTCCAGCGACCCGGGGACCAGCCGCAGCTCCTCGGCCTGTCCCACCCGCGCGGTGAGCTGCGCGAGCCCGAGCCGGGCTGCTTCACGGGCCAGCGCCTCGATGAAGCGCGACGACTCGTCGACGGCGAGCACGCGTCCCCCGGCGCCGACCCGCCGGGCCAGGTCGAGGGCGGCGAAGCCCGGGCCGCAGCCCAGATCGAGCAGGCGCGCGCCCGGCCCGAACCCGGCGCGGTCCCAGAGGTCGTGCGCCGCCGCGGCCCACGCGCGGTGCTGCGTTGCGAGCCGCCGGCCCTCCTCGGGATCGGTCCCCAGCAGGTACGGCTCGCCGGCCGGCCGCTCCCGTGCCCCACGCAACGGCTCAGTCCCGCTCACGGTGCGTCGGATCCGCCGGCGCGGGCGCAAGGGCGCGACCGCGCCCGGAGCTCATTGTCCCTGGTCGGGATCGTAGAACGGGGCGTCGCCCTTGATGGTGACGCGGTAGCCATGGCGGGTCTCCGGGTAGTAGTCCCAGATCGCCAGGTGCTGGGCGCAGCGGTTGTCCCAGCAGGCGACCGAGTGCCGGCGCCACTGAAAGCGGCAGTGGTAGTCGGGCCGCGCGCAATGCCTGAAGAGAAACGCCAGCAGCGCGTCGCTCTCGGGCAGCAGCAGCTCCTTGATGCGTGTCGTGAACCCCTCGTTGACGTAGAGCGCCGGCCGGCCGGTGACCGGGTGCGTGCGGATGACCGGGTGCTCGGCCGACGGGTAGCTGTCGTCCCGCAGATGGCCGGCGCCGTAGCGGCCGCGATAGTACTGCTCGCCCTCGTGGACGGCCGTCAGTCCGGCCAGCATCCGCTGCATGCGGTCCGACAGCCCCTCGTACGCGGCATACATGCTGGCAAACAGCGTGTCGCCGCCCGACGAGGGCAGCTGGACAATCCGCAGGATGCTGGCCATCGGCGGCTCGACGTCGCACGAGACGTCCGAGTGCCAAAGGCTCCCCGCGACGAACTCGACCGTGTCGTCGCCGTGAACGACGAGAATCTCCGGATGCTCCGCGTCCTTCGGTGCGGCCGGGTGAATGTGCAGCTCGCCGAACCGGCGCCCCACAGCCTTGTGCTGCTCGAACGTCAGGTCCTGGTCGCGAAAGAACAGGACGAGGTGCTTCGCCCAGGCATCCTTCAACGCCGTCAGCACGACGTCGTCGAGCGGCTGGGTCAGGTCGACGCCCGACACCTCGGCACCGATGACCGGGGTGACCGGCTGGATCCGCAACGCACTGCCTTGCACGGCCGGCTCTGGAGGGTTGGACATGGCGCTGCCCGATTATAGCGGTCCCGTTGCTCTATACTTCGGGCCGATGCGCGCCACACGCGAGCGGCCGCGGCGGGTGGGCCGCGAAGCTTGATGAGCGCTCGTCTCACCTCGGTCGGCGCCGGTCTCGCGTGCCTCATCGCCGTCGGCTGCAGCGCACCGCAACCGCCATCCGCACCCGCGCCGCGCGACCGCGCGCAACACCGTCATCTGCTGGTCGTCCTCGACGGCCTGCGGCCCGACTACGTCAAGCCGGCGCTGATGCCGAATCTCCATGCGCTCGCGGGGCGGGGCGTCGTCTTCACGGATCATCACGCAGTCTATCCGACCGTGACGCGCGTCAACGCGGCCTCCATTTCCACCGGCGCCTACCCGGAGAGGCACGGCCTGCTGGGCAACTCCGTCTTCTTTCCGCGCGTCGACGCCACGCGCTTCCTGAGCACCGCCGATCGGGCCAACCTGCTCCGCATCGAGCGCGTCGAGGCGGGGCGGCTGCTCACGGCGCCGACGCTCGGCGAACGGCTGGCCGGGGCGGGGCTGCTGGTCGCCAGCGCCGGCTCCAGCGGCTCCTCCTATCTGCTGAATCACACGGTCGCCGGCGGCGGCATCATCCACTACGAGTACGCCCTGCCCACCATCCTCGGCCAGGCCGTGCGACAGCGGCTCGGGCCGCCGCCGGCCGCCGACCTGCCCAACCGCGCCCGCAACCGCTACATCGTCGACGCGTTTCTCGAGGTCGGTCTCGACCGTGTCGATCCCGCGGTCGCCATCATCTGGCTCAGCGATCCGGACGCCACCGCCCACGCCAGGGGTATCGAGCATCCGACCTCCGTTGCCGCGCTCCGCGCGGTGGACGCGGAGCTGGGCCGGCTCGAGGCCGGGCTCCGCGTGGCCGGCCGACTGGAGGCATTCAACATCTGGGTAACGTCCGATCACGGCTTCTCGACGCATACCGGCGGCGTCGACCTCGACGCACTGCTGGCTCCCTTCGCCGGCGAGCTGCCCGACGGGACCCCGCGCATCGTCGCCGGCGGCGGGGCGATCTGCGTGCGCGACGGCGACCCGGACACCGTGGCGCGCATCGTCGAGGCCCTGCAGCGCTCGGATCGGGTCGGGGCCATCTTCACGCGCGACGGCCGCGTGCCGGGCACGCTGGGACTCGCTGTCGCGCGGTGGAACCACGAACGCGCCGCCGACATCCTCTACTCGCCGGCATGGACCGACGCCGAGAACCTGTACGGCTACCGCGGGACGAGCGCGGCGGGAGGCACGGCCGGACACGGCAGCGTGAGCCCGTACGACATCCACAACACGCTGATCGCGGCCGGCCCCGACCTCGAGACCGGCAGCGAGCTCTCGCTGCCGACGTCGAACGTCGATCTCGCCCCCACCTTCCTCTACCTGCTCGGTCTGACGGCCGCACCGACCATGGCCGGGCGGGCGCTGATCGAGGCGCTGGCCGCCGGTCCCGACCTGCCGGCCGAGCGCGAGCCGGCCGAGATCACGGCGGCCACGCCCGACGGCCGCTACCGCGCGGTCGCACGCACGTCGGCTGCGTTCGGCCGGCGCTACCTGGACGCCGCCGCCGCGGAGCGCCCGTGACGACCCGTCGCTGTCCCCCGGCCGGCCGGACACGCTTGACGCCGACCGCAGGCCCGGTCCAGAATAAGCAGCGATGCGCACGCACGCGCGGCTAGGCGGAGCCTGTTGTTGCTGCTGTATGGAGGCCCCTGCGGGCCCCCGCGCCGCCGGTCGCGTCGTGTTGACGTAAGCCAGACAACGGAAACAAGCACTCAACGCACAAGACTGAAGGCCCGGGAGGCAAATGCTTCCTGGGCCTTTTTTGTTATCCATGGACTACGGACCGAGCCTGATTGGCCTGCTCGTCGGCGTCGTGGTCGGCGCCACGTCGACCGGCGGCGGCGCGCTTCTCACCCCCGCCCTCATCCTGATCACCCAAGTTCCGGCCTCGATCGCGATCGGCTCCGACGTCCTGATTGCGAGCGGCATGAAGCTGGTCGGCGGCGGGATCTACGCGCTCCGGGGCGAGGTGCACTGGCAAACCGTCGGGCGTCTCGCGCTCGGTTCCATCCCGGGGGCTGTCGCCGGCGTCTGGGTGCTCAACCGTCTGCCCGCGACCGCGATCGATACGTACCTGAGCCGCGGGCTCGGGGTCGTCCTGATCGCCGCCGGGATGGCGGTGCTCGTCCGCTTCACCATCGGCGCGCGGGCTCATCCGCGGCACGCACCGCGGCAGCCGGTCACCGTCGCGCTCGGCTTCGCGACCGGCATGCTCGTGAGCATGACCAGCATCGGGAGCGGCTCGCTTCTGCTGTGCTTCCTCTCACTCCGCTACCCGTTCAGCGCCACCACCATCGTCGGCACCGACCTGGTGCATGCCCTGCTGCTCTCGTCGATCGCGGCCGTCGGCCACGGGCTGGCGGGTCGCATCGACATCGCGCTCGCCGGGGCGGTGCTGGTGAGCGCCGTACCCGGTGTGCTCATCGGGGCCCGACTCGCAACGGCCGTGCCGGAGCGGGCGCTGCGGGCCGGTCTCGCCGCCGTGCTGATCGCCATCGGATTGCAACTCGCACTCTTCAGCGCGTCGCCGGCCCGAGCCGAACCGACGGCGCCCATCGCACAGGAAGGAAACGTCTCGTGGCACAGAGCACCCTGATTCCCCCGGCCGACGCCGGCATCGACAGCGACTACCTCAACCGGCAGGCCGCGCTGCTCGAGCCGCAGGCGCCGCTCGACGTGTTGCGCTGGGCGGCCGACCGGTACGCGCCCCGGCTGACGTTCGCGACCGGGTTCGGTCCGGAAGGATGCGTGCTGATCGACCTCATAGGCCGTCACCGCCTGCCGGTCGACATCTTCACGCTCGACACGGAGCTGCTCTTCCCGGAGACCCGCGAGCTGTGGAGGCGGCTGGAGCAGCGCTACGGAATCACGATCCGTGGCGTGACGCCGGCGCTCACGGTTGCCGGCCAGGCCGCGGCACACGGCGAGCGCCTGTGGGAACGCGATCCCGGGCGCTGCTGCGCGATGCGCAAGGTCGTGCCGCTGAAGGCGGAGCTCGAGCGCGTCGATGCGTGGATTACCGCCATCCGGCGCGACCAGACGCCGCAACGCGCATCCGCGCTCGTCACCGAGTGGGACGCGAAGTTCGACATCGTCAAGATCAACCCGCTGGTGCGGTGGACCAAACGGGATGTGTGGGCGCATCTGCTCGCACACGACGTGCCGTACAACCCGCTTCACGACAGGGGCTATCCGAGCATCGGCTGCCAGCCCTGCACCGGTCCGGTCGACGCCGGGGAGGAGGACCGGGCCGGGCGCTGGCGCGGCAGCGCCAAGACCGAGTGCGGGCTGCACGGCCCCGCAATCCCGTCGACGCCGGCTCCGCAGGCGGCGCAAGAGGCGTAAGATGCTGTTTCCGGTCTTCCTGAAGCTGACGGGCCGCACCGTGCTGGTCGTCGGCGGGGGCCAGGTCGCCGCGACGAAGCTCGGCGCCCTGCTGGCAGCCGGAGCCAGCGTGCGAGTGGTCGCCCCCGACGTGACAGACGGGATCGAGCGGCCCGGCGTGGCGGTCGAGCGGCGGCCCTTCGAGCCGCGCGATCTGGACGGCGCGTGGCTCGTCGTCGCGGCGGCGACGCCGGAGGTCAACCGGCGTGTCGCCGATACGGCCGAGACGCGCCGCGTCTTCGTGAACGCGGTCGACGATCCGGCCAGCGCCAGTGCGTACCTCGGGGGCGTCGTGCGGCGGGCCGGCATCACCTTCGCCGTCTCGACCGACGGGCGGGCCCCCGCGCTGGCGGGCCTCCTGCGCGAGGGACTGGATGCGCTGCTTCCGGAAGCGGAGGTCGAGCAGTGGCTCGCGACGGCTGAACGCGAGCGGCGAACGTGGCGCGCGCAGGGGACCGCGCTGGAAAAACGCCGGCCCCTCCTGCTCGACGCCCTGTTTCGCCGCTACGGCGGTGCCCGCACCGCCGGTGGTTGACGACCGAGCGGCCAGGAGCCTGCGCCGTAGAGCGGCGCGGACTCCGGCAGGGTTGGTTGGGCGCCAGGCGCAGCCGCAAGGCGACGATTGGCGGCTAGTGGCGGGGAACCGCGCGGCATGTGCCGCGGGCCGCCGAGCACGAGACACAGATGACGGGATTCGTTTCGCTGGTGGGTGCGGGACCGGGCGACCCCGAGTTGCTCACGCTGCGGGCGGTGCACCGGCTGCAGGTCGCCGACCTGGTGCTGTACGACGCGCTGGTGGCTAGCGAGATTGTCGCGCTCGCGCCCCATGCCCAGTGCTTCTGCGTGGGCAAGCGCGCCGGAGCCAAGTCCGTCAGCCAGACCGCGATCCACCGGCTGTTGATTCGGGGCGCACGCCAGGGCAAGCGGGTCGTGCGGCTCAAGTGCGGCGACCCGTTCGTGCTGGGGCGCGGCGGCGAGGAAGCGCTCGCCGTGTGCGAGGCGGGCGTGCCTTTCGAGGTCGTCCCGGGAATCACGAGCGTCGTTGCCGCCCCGGCGCTGGCCGGGGTACCGTTGACGCACCGCGGCCTGGCAGCGGGCTTCCTCGTGGTCTCCGGCCACGCGGAAGCAGTGTTCGGGCCCATCCTCGACATGGCCGCGCCGCACTCGGTGACGATTGTCTTGCTGATGGGGCTGGCAGCGCGGCGGCAGATTGCGGCGCGGCTCATGGGGCGCGGCTGGCGGCCGCGGACGTGCGCCGCCGTCGTGCTCGCGGCCGGCACGCCCGACATGCGAACCTGGAGCGGGCGGCTCGACGAGCTGGGAGCCGCTCCCCTCGACCTGTCCGGCCGGCCGCCCGGGACCATCGTCGTCGGAGACGTCGTGGGATTGCGTTCCCTGACCGCGGCCGCCGAGCTGCACAGGCTCACCGCGCCGGCCGCGGCAGCGGGCAGCTGAGGGGAGTCCGTGGCGAAACCTCCGAGGGGTGTGAAGTGACGTGGAAACAGCAGCTGGCCGACAGCATGCCGACGGAGCTAGCCGTCGAGATCGAGACGTTCGAGAGCCAGATCGTCCTGCGCAGCCAGGGCAAGATCGACGAGAAGGTCTTTGCCGAGACGCGGCTCCGGCGCGGCGTCTACGGTCAGCGGTACGACAACGGCCGCCGCAACGACGGCACCGGGACGCGCCCGCTGGCGTACCCGGCAGACCGCATGACCAAGGGCCCGGAGACGGTCTGGGACGCGCCGGGCATGGTGCGGATCAAGATCCCGTTCGGCGGGCTCAGTCCCGATCAGATGGACACGCTGGCCGACCTCGCCGAGGAGTACAGCGACGAGGTCTGTCACATCACGACGCGCCAGGACGTCCAGCTCCACTTCGTGCACATCGAAGACACCCCCGACCTGATGCGGCGCCTGGCGGCCGTCGGCATCACCACGCGCGAGGCCTGCGGCAACACGGTGCGGAACGTGACAGCGTGCCCGCTCGCCGGGGTCTGCCGTGACGAGACCTTCGACGTCACGCCGCACGCGCACGCCTGCATGCGCTTCCTGCTGGGCCATCCCGACTCGCAGGACTTCGGCCGCAAGTTCAAGGTGGCGTTCTCCGGCTGCGGCCAGCACGCGTGCGGCCTGGTCTCGATGCACGATCTGGGTCTGGTGGCAGCCACCCGGACGGTCGACGGGCAGCAGCGGCGCGGGTTCGTCACGTACGTCGGCGGCGGGCTGGGCGCCGTGCCCCATCAGGCCAAGCTGTTCGACGAATTCCTGCCCGAGGAAGAGCTTCTGCCGCTGGCGCAGGCGATCGCCCGCGTGTTCGCGCGGCTGGGCGAGAAGAAGAATCGCGCTCGGGCGCGCATCAAGTTCCTGGTGGCCCAGCTCGGCCTCGACGAGTTCAAGCGGCTGGTCCTGGAGGAACGCGCCAGGCTGGCGGACGATCCGCGCTGGACGGCGCACCTCGCGGCGGCTGCGCCGCACGGCGAAACGCCGCTGAAGCCGGCGGCTGCGCTCAACGGCAGCGCCGGCCCGGCCGGATTCGCCGACTGGATGCGCACCAACGTCTATCGCCAACGCCAGGCCCACTACGCGGTGGCGACGGTCACCCTGCCGCTCGGCGACCTGAGCGCCAGGCAGATGCGCGAGCTGGCGGCGATTGCCCGCCGCTACGTCGGCGACACGGTGCGCACGACGGTGGAACAGAACATCGTGCTGCGTTGGGTCAGCGAGGCCGACCTGCCGGACCTGTACCGCGACCTGGCGGAGGCCGGGCTGGGTGAGTCCGGGGCCGGGACCTTGAGCGACGTGACAGCCTGCCCGGGCACCGACACGTGCAAGCTCGGCATCGCGTCGTCGCGCGGCCTCGCGGCCGAGCTGCGCGCCCGCTTGAGCACGCCGGCCGGACAGCCGCCCGACGCGGTCGGCCGCCTCCGCATCAAGACGAGCGGCTGCTTCAACTCGTGCGGCCAGCACCATGTCGCCGACCTCGGGTTCTACGGGGTCAGCCGGACGGTGGACGGCTATACGGTGCCGCACTTCCAGGTCGTGCTGGGCGGCCAATGGAGCGCCAACGGGGGTGCCTACGGGTTGGCGATCGGCGCGGTCCCCTCCAAGCGCATCCCCGAAGCCGTCAGCCGGATCACCGAACGGTTCGTCGCGGAGCGCCAGCCGGACGAGACGTTCCAGCAGTTCACCCAGCGGGTCGGGAAGCGGGCGCTGAAGGAGACGCTCACGGACCTGATGAAGGTGCCGTCGCACGCGGAGCACCCGGAGTTCTACTCCGATTGGGGGGACCCGCGCGAGTTCACGCTAGGCGACATGGGCGTCGGCGAGTGCGCCGGCGAGGTCGTCTCGCTCACCGAGTTCGACCTCGCGGCCGCGGAAGCCCAGGTGTTCGAGGCGCAACTCGAACTCGAGGACGGCAGGCACGAGGAGGCCGACCGTCTGGCCTACGACGGCATGCTGCTCGCCGCGCGCGGACTCGTCAAGACGGAGTTCGTCGACATTTCCGACGACCCGGACGAGATCGTCGCCGAGTTCCGCGCCCGTTTCTTCGACACCAGGCTGTTCTTCGACAAGTACGCCGGCGGCAAGTTCGCCATGTACCTGTTCCGGCGCCACCAGGCCGCCTCGCGGCAGCAGACGCCGGAACGGGCGCGCCAGCTAGTCGAGGAAGCGCAGCTGTTCCTCGAAGCGAGCCATGCCTGCCAGGCGCGCCTGGCGGCCGGGGCAACGGGCGACGCCGCGACGCGGGTGCCGGCCCGATGAGTCAGCCCGTCGACAACCTGCAGCGTTGCGGGCTGAAGATCTTCTTCGAGCCCGGCGCCAGTCCGGATGTCCGCGCGTTCATTCCGATCTTCCACCGCTGGATCCAGACCAGCGCCGTCGACGGCCTGCTGATCGACGTCGCCGACTACACGCATCTCACGGACGGCCCCGCGGTCCTGCTGGCCGGCCACGAGGGCAACTACGCGATCGACAGGACGGAGGGCCGGCTGGGACTCTACTACTACCGCAAGCAACCGGCCGACGGAGCGCTCCTCGATCGTCTCGCGCTGCTCGGCCGCACGCTGCTGGCGGCCGCCGTCCGTCTGGAATCGGATGCGGCGAGCGGCGAGCGGTACCGCTTCCGAGGCAGCGAGCTGCAGTTCGTCGCGAACGACCGGCTGCTCGCCCCGCCGGCGCCCGCGACCGTCGCGGCGCTGCGGCCCCACCTCGCGGCGTTTCTCCGGATGTTGTTCCGGGACGACGCCGAAGAGGTGGCGGAACCGGCGGAAATGCGGAATCGTATCCGACTCGCCCTGCGCTCGAGACGCGACACGGCGCTCTCCGAGCTCCTCGCACGGATTTCGTAAAGTATTCATTGCAAGTGCCTTGCACGCCGGACAGCAGCTCCCGGCAGCCGGGGGCGACGGCTCGAGCTGTCGGTCCTCAATATTCGATATTCTTATACACAACATTCTCACTATTAGCGGAAGTGTGCTAGAGTATCCCCTTTCGATGCACCTCGAGTCGCTCAGCATCTTCTGTGACGTAGTCCGGTACCAGAGCTTCTCGCGGGCCGCGACGGTGCATGCGGTGAGCCAGTCGGCCGCCAGTCAGGCCGTGCGGCAGATCGAGCAGCGGCTGGGTGCCCAACTCATCGACCGGTCCACGCGGCCGTGGCGGCTGACAACGGAGGGCAAGCTGTTCTTTCAGGGGTGCCAGGAGATTATCGAGCGCTACCACGAGCTCGAGGACGCGGTGCAGCGGCGGCAGCACCCGTCGGGCTATACGGTGCGGGTGGCCTCCATCTACTCGGTCTCGCTGCACGACCTGAGCGGGTACGTCGATCGATTCCAGAGCCTGGTGCCCGGCGCCACGGTGGACATCGCGTACATGCACCCGGATCAAGTCTACGAGCGCATCCTGAGCGACCAGTCGGATCTGGGCCTGATCTCGTTCGCAAACCCCGGCCGGGGCTTCACGGCCATCCCCTGGAAACGCCAGACGATGGCGGTGGCGTGCCTGCCCGGCCACCGCTTCGCGAGCCTGGCGCGCGAGCAGCGCGGGTTGCTGCCGCAGAACCTCGCGCGGGAATCGTTCGTCACGTTCGACCGCGGCCTGCCGGTGCGCCGGGAGATCGACCGCTTCCTGCGGAAGCACGACGTCGACATGACGGTCGTGGCGGAGTTCGACAACATCGAGAACATCAAGCAGGCCGTCGAGGATGGCGCCGGCGTCGCCATTCTGCCGGTGCCGACGCTGCGCCAGGAAGTGCGGCGGCACGCGCTCGTCATGGTGCCGTTTCGCGCGTCCGCGGACGGCGCGCCGCTCGTCCGGCCGCTGAGCATCGTGCACCGGCGCAAGCGCCGCCTCAATCCGGCCGTCACGGAGTTCATCAAGCTCCTGTGCACGGACGACGGCGCGCTCGACGCGGCGCAGCGCACAACCGCGACGAGTGCGCCCGCGGGGCGCGAGGCCGCGTGGACCGGGTAGCCGAGAGCGGCGGCCGCACGGCGGGCAGCGGCGGCCGGGCTCGACGGACAAGGTGGACGGTATGAGCAAACTGCACGTTGCGCCCCAGGGACTCTACGACCCGCAGCACGAGCACGATTCGTGCGGCGTGGGCTTCGTGGTGAACATCAAGGGACGGAAGTCGCACCAGCTCGTGCGCCAGGCGTTCGAGGTGCTCATCAATCTGCTTCACCGCGGGGGGTGCGGCTGCGAGGCGAATACCGGAGACGGCGCCGGGATGCTGATCCAGCTCCCGCACAAGTTCTTCCTGCAGGAAGCCGGGCGGGAGGGGATCGATCTCCCGGAGCCGGGCGCCTATGGCGTCGGCATGGTATTTCTGCCGCGCGGCGCCGGCGACCGGGCGCGCGTCGAGGAGCTGTTCGGCCAGATCGTGGTGGAAGAGGGCCAGCGCCTGCTGGGCTGGCGCGACGTCCCGACCGACGATTCGCAGCTCGGCCGGACCGCGCGCAGCGCCGAACCGGTCATTCGACAGATCCTGATCGGGCGCGGACAGTCGCTCGAGCCGCACGCGGACGCGCACGCGCGCTTCGAGCGGAAGCTGTACGTCATCCGCAAGCGTGCCGCCCGGGCGGTGGAGCGGCTCGGGCTGCGCGAGGGGCACCTGTTCTACGTCGCGAGCCTGTCGTCGAACACGATCGTGTACAAGGGCATGCTGATCGCGGATCAGATGGAGACGATGTTCCCCGATCTCTCCGATCCGGCGGTCGAGTCGGCCCTCGCACTCGTGCATCAGCGCTTCTCGACGAACACGTTTCCCTCGTGGCCCCTGGCGCATCCGTACCGCTACGCCGCGCACAACGGCGAGATCAACACCCTGCGCGGCAACATCAACTGGATGCGGGCCCGCGAAGCGCTGTGCCGGTCCGATCTGTTCGCCGACGACCTGCACAAGCTGTTTCCCCTCATCCGCGAAGGCCAGAGCGACACGGCCACCTTCGACAACGTGCTCGAGTTCCTCGTGCTGACCGGCCGCCCCCTGACTCACGCGGTCCTGATGATGATCCCGGAGCCGTGGAGCAACCACGAGTCGATGAGCCCCGAGCGGCAGGCGTTCTACCGGTACCACGCCTCGCTCATGGAGCCCTGGGACGGGCCGGCGTCGATTGCCTTCACCGACGGCACGGCCATCGGCGCGGTGCTCGACCGCAACGGACTGCGGCCGTCCCGCTACTACGTGACGAAGGACGACATGGTGATCATGGCGTCCGAGGTCGGCGTGCTGGACGTGCCGCCCGAGAAGGTCCTGGTCAAGGAGCGCCTGCACCCCGGCCGCATCTTCCTGGTCGACACCGCGCAGGGCCGGATCATCGACGACGCGGAGATCAAGGCAGGACTCGCCGCGGAGCATCCGTACGGCGAGTGGCTGGCGTGCGAGATGATCCATCTCGACGATCTGCCGCCGGCCGACTACACGCCCCCGCCGGCCCGCGAATCGGTCCGCCGGCGCCAGCGGGCGTTCGGGTACACGGAGGAGGATCTGCGGATCATCGTCGGCCCGATGGGCGCGGCGGGCGCCGAGCCGATCGGCTCGATGGGCACCGACGCGGCGCTCGCTGTCCTGTCGGATCGCTCCCGGCTGCTCTACGACTACTTCAAGCAGCTGTTCGCCCAGGTGACCAATCCGCCGCTCGACTCCATCCGCGAGGAACTGGTGACCGACATGGGCTCGACGCTCGGCTCGGAACGGAATCTGCTGCAGCCCGAGCCGGCAAGCTGCCACCAGATCAAGATCGACTACCCGATCCTCGACAACGACGAGTTGGCCAGGCTCCGCGCGGTGTCGGATCCGGCATTCCGGTCGGTGACGCTGCCCATGCTGTTTCCCCCCGCGGAAGGCGCCGCCGGCCTCGAGCGGGTCATGGCAGCGCTCTGCCGGCGCGCCAGCGAGGCCGTTGCGGACGGCCACAGCCTGATCGTGCTGTCGGACCGCGGCGTCGACCGCGAGCACGCGCCGGTGCCCTCGCTGCTGGCGACGGCCGGTGTGCACCATCACCTCGTGCGCGAGGGCACGCGTACCCGCTGCTCGCTGATCGTGGAATCGGGCGAGGCGCGCGAGGTGCACCACATGGCCCTGCTGCTGGGCTACGGCGCCGGCGCAATCAATCCGTACCTGGCCTTCGAGACGCTCGAGGACCTGATCCTCGAGGGCGTGCTCGGCGACATCGATGTCCCGTCGGCCGTCCGGCACTACATCAGGGCCTGTACCAAGGGCGTGCTCAAGGTGATGTCCAAGATGGGGATCTCGACGCTGCAGAGCTACCGCGGCGCGCAGATCTTCGAGGCGGTGGGATTGAACAAGGAGTTCGTCGACCGCTACTTCACGTGGACGCCGTCGCGCCTGGGCGGGATCGGCATCGAGACGGTGGCCACCGAGGTGATTCGCCGGCACGGCCTCGCCTATCCCGAGCGCGGACGGGACGACGACCAGCTGGATTCGGGCGGGGAGTACCAGTGGCGCCGCGACGGCGAGTACCACCTGTTCAACCCGGAGACCGTCTTCAAGCTGCAGCACGCGGCGCGGAGCGGCCAGTACGCGATCTACCGCGACTACGCGGGCCTGGTCAACGATCAGAGCCGCAAGCGGGCCACGCTGCGCGGCCTGTTCGAACTGCGTCCCGCCGCCGAGCCGATTCCGCTCGAGGAGGTCGAGCCGGTCGAGAAAATCGTCACGCGATTCGCGACCGGCGCCATGTCCTACGGCTCCATCAGTCAGGAGGCGCACGAAACGCTGGCCATCGCGATGAACCGTCTCGGCGGCAAGTCGAACACGGGTGAGGGCGGTGAGGATCCCGCCCGCTATACCCCCGACCCGAACGGCGATTCGCGGCGCAGCGCGGTCAAGCAGGTGGCGTCCGGCCGCTTCGGCGTGACGAGCGAGTATCTGGTGAACGCCGACGACCTGCAGATCAAGATGGCCCAGGGCGCCAAGCCCGGCGAAGGAGGTCAGCTCCCGGGCTTCAAGGTGTATCCCTGGATCGCCAAGGTCCGCTACTCGACGCCGGGGGTGGGCCTCATCTCGCCGCCGCCGCACCACGACATCTACTCGATCGAGGACCTGGCCCAGCTGATTCACGATCTGAAGAACGCGAACCCGCAGGCCAGGATCCATGTGAAGCTGGTGGCGGAGGTGGGCGTCGGCACGGTGGCGGCCGGCGTCTCCAAGGCGCACTCCGACGTCGTCCTGATCTCCGGGCACGACGGCGGCACCGGCGCCTCGCCGCAGACCAGCATCAAGCATGCGGGCGTGCCCTGGGAGCTGGGGCTGGCCGAGACGCAGCAGGTCCTGGTCCTCAACGACCTGCGGGATCGGATCGTCGTGCAGGTCGACGGGCAGATGAAGACCGGACGCGACGTCGTCATCGGCGCGCTACTGGGCGCGGAGGAGTACGGCTTCGCCACCGCACCGCTGGTGGTGTCCGGCTGCATCATGATGCGCGTCTGCCATCTCGACACCTGCCCGGTCGGCGTCGCGACGCAGAACCCCGAGTTGCGGAAGCACTTCACGGGCAAGCCGGAGTTCGTCGAGAACTACTTCCGGTTCGTGGCCGAGGAGGTGCGCGAGCTGATGGCGGAGATGGGCTTCCGCACGCTGGACGAGATGATCGGCCGGTCGGACCGGCTCGACTTCAAGGCGGCGGTCGATCACTGGAAGGCCCAGGGGCTGGACCTGTCGTCGATCCTGCATCAGCCGGACGTGCCGGCCACGGTCGGCCGGCGGTGCGTGCAGGCGCAGGATCACGGGCTGGACAAGGCGCTCGACAACGAGCTGATCCGCCGCTCGAAGGACGCGCTCGCGCACGGCCGGGCGGTCGAGTTCAGCCTCCCGATCCGCAACGTCAACCGCACGGTCGGCACGATGCTGGGCTCCGAGCTGACGCGCCGGCGCGGCGGTGCGGGACTGCCCGACGACACGATCCGGATCAACTTCACGGGCTCGGCCGGCCAGAGCTTCGGCGCCTTCGTCCCGCGCGGCATCTCTCTGAGCATCGAGGGCGACGCGAACGACTACTGGGGCAAGGGGCTGTCGGGCGGCCGGCTCGTGATCTACCCGGCGCGCCAGTCGCCGTTCGTGGCCGAGGACAACATCATCATCGGCAACGTCGCGCTGTACGGCGCGACCGGCGGCATGGCCTTCGTGCGGGGTGTCGCGGGCGAGCGATTCTGCGTGCGCAACAGCGGCGCCCACGCCGTCGTCGAGGGCATCGGCGACCACGGCTGCGAGTACATGACGGGCGGACGCGCGGTGATACTGGGCCGGACCGGACGGAACTTCGCGGCCGGCATGAGCGGAGGCATCGCCTACATCCTGGACGAGGACGCGGACTTCGAGCGGCGCTGCAACCCCGGCATGGTCGATCTGGAGGAGCTGACCGACGACGACGAGGCGTTCGTTCGCCAGCTCGTCGGCCGGCACGTCGAGCTGACCGGGAGCACGCGCGGCCAGCAGGTGCTCGGGGACTGGCCGGCCTGCCGCGCCCGCTTCGTGAGGGTGATGCCACGGGACTACAAGCGCGTGTTGGCCGCCGAGGCCCGGGCGCGCGCGGAGTCGCGCGAGCCGGAGTTCGGAGAGTTGATCGGCGCGGGCTCCTAGTCTGCTAGCCGACTGCATGCGATGGGCAAACTAAAGGGATTCATCGAGATAGAACGCCAGAAGGCACCTACGCGGCCGGTGGACGAGCGGGTTCGCGACTGGCGCGAGGTCTACCTGCCGCACCGGACGTCGGACCTGCGCGCCCAGGGCGCGCGCTGCATGGATTGCGGCATTCCGTTCTGCCATCAGGGCTGCCCGCTGGGGAACCTGATCCCGGACTGGAACGATCTGGTCTACCACGGCAAGTGGCAGGAGGCGATCGAGAGGCTGCACAAGACGAACAACTTCCCGGAATGGACCGGACGGCTGTGCCCCGCGCCCTGCGAGGGATCGTGCGTGCTGGCCATCGACCGCGAGTCGGTGACCATCAAGTCGATCGAGCTCTCGATCGTCGAGCGGGCATTCGAGGACGGCCGCATTGCGCCGTCGCCGCCGAAAACGCGCACCGGCAAGACCGTGGCGGTCATCGGCTCCGGGCCAGCGGGACTGGCCGCGGCCGATCAGCTGAACCAGGCGGGCCATGTGGTGACCGTCTTCGAGAAGTCCGACCGGATCGGCGGCCTGCTGCGCTACGGCATCCCCGAGTTCAAGATGGAGAAGCGGTATGTCAAGCGCCGGGTCGCCGTCATGGAAGCGGAGGGCGTCACGTTCCGGACCGGCGTGCACGTCGGCATGGACGTACCGGCCGGGGAGCTCCGCGAACGGCACGATGCGCTTCTGCTCGCGGGCGGGGCCGGTTGGCCGCGCGATCTGAAGGTGCCCGGTCGGGAGCTGACTGGCATCCATTTTGCAGTGGAATTTCTCACCCAGCAGAACCACCTCTGCGAGGGTGACATCGTGCCTTCCGAGCAGATCATTTCGGCGACCGGCAAACGCGTGGTCATCATCGGCGGCGGCGATACGGGCGCCGACTGCCTCGGCACCGTGCACCGCCAGGGGGCGGCGTCGGTGGCGCAGTTCGAGCTCCTGCCCCGCCCGCCCGACACGCGCGCGACGGACAACCCGTGGCCCAACTGGCCCAACATCTTCCGGGTGTCCGCGGCCCACGAGGAAGGGGGCGACCGGGTCTACGCCGTGGCCACGCAGCGCTTCTCGGGCGACGCCGAGGGACGCGTGACCACGCTGCACGCGAACAAGGTGGAGATGCGCCGCGACAACGGTCGTCCCACCTTTGATCCGATTCCCGGCAGCGAGTTCGAGCTGCCGGTCGACCTGGTGCTGCTTGCTATGGGGTTTCTGGGACCGGACCGAGCGGGCATGTTGACGGAGCTGGGCGTGCAGCTGACCGAGCGCGGCAACGTCTGGCGGGACGAGACCTGGATGACCAGCGTACCCGGCGTCTTCACGGCGGGCGACATGCAGCGGGGCCAGTCGCTCATCGTGTGGGCCATCGCCGAAGGGCGCAGCGCGGCCAGGGGCATCGATGCGTTCCTGATGGGCTCGTCGAATCTGCCGGCGCCGCTCTAACCGGTCCTGTGAAGAAACCATCCGAACCGGAGACTGCGCCGCTCGCCCTGCTTGCCGATATCAACGCCGAACTCGTCGGTACCCGCAACAGCCGCGCGGGCCTGCAGCGTGCGCTGGAGATTCTTGCGCAGCGGCGGCGGGTCCTGCAGGCCTCGGTCGTCCTTAAGGATCCGGACTCCGACCGGTTGCAGATTGCCGCGTCGGAGGGGCTGACCCCGGAAGGCCAGCGCGCCACGTGGGCCATCGGCGAGGGCGTGACGGGGCGTGTGGTGCAGACGGGGCGTCCGGTCGTCATTCCCCAGATCAGTCAGGAACCGATGTTCCTGCATCGCACGGGACGGCGGAAGCGCAGCGGGCGCTCGGACACCAGCTTCCTGTGCGTGCCGATCCCGGGCGACCGCAAGGCCATCGGCGCGTTCAACGTGGATCTCGCCTTCCGGAAGGATCGGAACTACGAGCAGGATCTGCAGCTGTTCCGAGTGGTGGCAACGATGATCGGCCAGGCGCTCCGCCTCAAGCAGATGATCGAAGCCGAACGCCAGCGGCTGCTCGACGAGAACGCCCACCTGAAGGAGGAGCTCAAGGAACGCTACGACTTCTCGCACATCGTCGGGACGAGCGGCCCCATGCGTCAGACCTTCGAGCAGATCGTGCGGGTCGCCTCGACGAATACCACGGTGTTGATTCGCGGCGAGTCGGGCACGGGGAAAGAGCTCATCGCCCACGCCATCCACTACAGCTCCGCGCGCGCCAAGAAGCCCTTCGTCAAGGTCAGCTGCGCGGCGCTCCCCGACTCGCTCATCGAGTCGGAGCTGTTCGGCTACGAGCGGGGCGCCTTCACCGGCGCCACCGCGCGCAAGAAGGGCCGCTTCGAGCTGGCCGACGGCGGCACGCTCTTTCTGGACGAGATCGGTGACGTCAACCTGTCGACCCAGGTGAAGCTGCTCCGCGTCCTCCAGGAGCGCGAGTTCGAGCGGCTGGGAGGCACCGACGTCATCCAGGCCAACGTCCGGCTCGTGGCCGCAACCAACACCGACCTGGAGAAGGCGATCGCCGCCGGCACGTTCCGCGAAGACCTGTACTACCGGCTCAACGTGTTCACGATCTTCGTGCCCCCGTTGCGGGAACGCAAGACGGACATGCTGTTGCTGGCCGACCACTTCCTCGAAAAGTACGCCGTCGAGCACGGGCGCAACATCAAGCGCATCTCCACGCCTGCCATCGACATGCTCATGGCCTACCACTGGCCCGGGAAC
Organism: Vicinamibacterales bacterium; assembly: GCA_965217045.1. Classification (GTDB taxonomy): domain Bacteria; phylum Acidobacteriota; class Vicinamibacteria; order Vicinamibacterales; family UBA8438; genus JAAXGX01. The sequence goes on from OZ244229.1 coordinate 1,834,933, forward strand.
GTCCGCGAACTGCAGAACATCATCGAGCGCGCGGTGCTGGTCTGTGACGCCGCTGTCGTGCACGGCCACCACCTGCCGCCGACGCTCCAGACCGGCGAGGCGTCGGGCACGGTCACCGGCATGTCACTGTCCAATGCGGTGGCGGCCTACGAGAAGGATCTGATACAGGACGCGCTCAAGACCACCCGCGGCAATCGCGTCAAGGCGGCCATGCTGCTCGATTCCACGGAGCGGATCATCAGCTACAAGGTGAAAAAGCACCATATCGATTGCCGCCGTTTCCGCACGTAGCACCCCTGGCCATACAAATGTGTATGACCAAGGCCATCAACGACATTTGTGAATAACACCGTGATCGGCGAACGGCAGATCTGCCGGATTCGGTCCAGGCCGCGCAGACCGAATCCATCCTTGTCGAGCGCGTAATAACGGCCACTCGCCGGGTCCTGCAGCCCACCCGCCGGGGCAACCACAAATAACATTCGTGTCGTGCAGATTTTGTCGTATCTACATTTTAGTAGATACGCCCACCTCCTCAGACTTACGCCGGACCGAAGTCTCCCGGTTTGCGGGGCGTTTCGCCGATCGCGCGCGGCGTGAGGTGGCCCACATATTGCAATGTAAAGATACGACCGCACGTGCTGTCTGCACGGACTGCTACGCGGGGCACGGAGCCCGCCGGCGCGCGGAAGGGCAACGCGTTCACCACGACCGCATTGGAGAGTGGCCATGAAACTCATCACCGCAATCATCAAGCCTCACATGCTGGACGAAGTGCGGGACGCCCTGTCGAAAGGGGGCATCCAGGGGCTCACCGTGACCGAGGTCAGGGGATTCGGTCGACAGAAGGGACACACCGAAATCTATCGGGGTGCCGAGTACACCGTCGATTTCGTCCCCAAGATCAAGGTCGAGATCGTGACCGACAACGACCAGGTCGAGAGCATCGTCGCGGCCATCACCGAGTCGGCACGGACCGGCGAGATAGGCGACGGCAAGATCTTCGTCAGCGACATGGGCGAAGCCGTCCGCATCCGAACCGGGGAAGCCGGAGTGGCGGCGCTCTAGCGCCGGAAAACCCGTCATGCAGGTCGAGGAACCGATCATGAAGAAGAGGTCTGGGAAATCAATCGTGCGGCATGGCGCGCTGGCGCTCCTGCTGCTGGTGGCGACGCCGTACCTGGGGTACGCGCAGGAAGTGTCGCCGGAGATGTTCACCGTCAACAACACCTGGATGCTGGTGGCCACGTTCCTGGTGTTCATCATGCACCTCGGATTCGCGTGTCTCGAGTCCGGGCTGACGCAAGCCAAGAACGCGGTGAACATCCTGTTCAAGAACACCGCGGTCGTCTCGATCGGGCTGATTACCTACGCCGTCGTGGGATTCAACCTGATGTATCCCGGTGATTTCTCGATCGGGCAGTTCCTCGGCTTCGCCGGGTTCGGGCTCGACCCGGGTGCCGAGGGCAACACCGTGGCCTACGCGGGCGGCGGTTACACGTACTGGACGGACTTCATCTTCCAGGCGATGTTCGCGGCCACCGCCGCCACCATCGTGTCCGGCGCCGTGGCCGAGCGCATCAAGCTCTCCTCCTTCCTGGTGTTCACCACCCTCTACGTGGCGTTCATCTACACGATTGCCGGCTCCTGGAAGTGGGGCGGCGGCTGGCTGGACGCCATGGGGTTCTACGATTTCGCCGGCTCCACGCTGGTGCACTCCGTCGGCGGATGGGGCGGCCTGGCGGGCATCATCGTCCTGGGCCCGCGGCTGGGCAAGTATGCCAACGGCAGAATCAGGGCGATCGCCGGACACAACATGCCGCTGGCCACCATCGGGGTCTTCCTGCTGTGGCTCGGGTGGTTCGGGTTCAACGGCGGCTCGGTGCTGAGCGCGGACCCCGTGCTCGTCTCGCTGGTGTTCGTCACCACCTCGCTGGCGGCGGCAACGGGCGTGATCGGCGCCATGGCGGCCTCCTGGGGCATCCAGAAAAAGCCGGATCTCTCCATGATCCTCAACGGCGCGCTGGCCGGCCTGGTCGGCATCACCGCCGGGGCCGACGTCGTGAGCGTCAACTCGGCGATGCTCATCGGCTTCATCGCGGGCCTCATCGTTGTCGGATCGGTGCTGTTCATCGACCGCCGGCATCTCGACGATCCGGTCGGCGCCGTGTCGGTGCACCTCGTATGCGGCGTGTGGGGCACGTTGGCGGTCGGGATTTTCAGCGCCGACCACTCGCTCCTCACGCAGTTGATCGGCGTGCTCGCCTACGGCGCTTTCTCGTTCTCCGCAGCCCTGCTGATCTTCTTCGCGCTCAAGCAGAGCGTCGGACTGCGGGTGAGCGCGGACGAGGAGCGGTTGGGTCTGGACGTCGGGGAGCACGGGATGGAGGCGTACGGTCTCCGCATCGGAGAGTGACAGCCATGAGCAAGGCAGGCACGGTTAGAAAGGCAGGGACGATGACAAGAGCAGACGTGAGAAGTCGGGCGCCGCGGATAGTCCCGATCATGCTGGCGGCAGCAACGTTGATGGCAGGATCCGCGGCCGCACAGGACGCCCCGAACACGGGAGCGATATCGGTGAGCACGGGTATCGATTTCGGGACCTCCTACTACTTCCGCGGCATCGTCCAGGAGACCGGCGGACTCATCGCGCAGCCGTACCTGGAAGCGGGCATGTCGCTCTACGACGGCGAGGACGGCAGCGTGTCGCTCACCGCCGGCACATGGAGCAGCCTGCACTCGCGCGGGGCCGCGGGATTCGAAGGTGCGCCCCAGAGCTTCTACGAGACCGACTTCTACGCCGGCCTCGGCTTCGGCTTCGCAGGGGGCTGGGGAGCCGACGTCACCTACACGGCCTACATGAGCCCCCGCGGGAGCTGGAGCACGGTCAAGGAGATTGCCGTCGGCCTGAGTCACGACGACATCATCGCGCCCTACATCACGCTCGCCTTCGAGCTCGACGGGAGCGCGGCCGGCGACAACCCGGGCACGTACCTGGAGCTCGGCATCGAGCCCTCGCTGCCGCTCGACGATGCGCCCGTCGCCGTGTCGTTTCCGATCGCCGTCGGTCTGAGCCCCAGTGACTACTACGACCCGGGGGGCGTCAACCAGGCCTTCGGCTTCTTCAACGTCGGCGCGATGCTCGGCGTGCCGATTACGGGCATCCCGGAGGGGTACGGCTCGTGGGAGTTCGCGGCCGGCATCAACCTGCTGTTCTTCGGCGACGGGCTCAAGGCCATCAACGGGAGCACCGACGGGTTCGAGCCGATCGGCGTGTTCGGCATCAGCCTCGGCTACTGAGGAGCCCGTGCAGCACTGTGAACCCTGATAAGATACGTCGCGTCGGCTGGCCCGTTGCGTGCGGGCCGGCCGACCGGCAGATTCGGCCGTGTCTTTTTCGGGGGAGCACATGATCGCAGCTGCTCGGACCCGCGGCCCGCGCTGGCTGTGTGGCGCGTGCGCGTTCGTCCTCGCCAGTGGCCTCGCATCCGGTTCTTCGGAGGCGCAGGTGAACGACGGCAGGGTCTCGTTCACGACCGGCATCGACTTCTCGCACGCCTATTTCTTCCGGGGCATCAGGCAGGAACGCGAAGGCTTCATCGGCCAGCCGTACGGGGACATCAACTTCGACTTCTACTCGAACCCCGCCGGCCAGGGACTCACCGCGGTGACCTTTACACTCGGCCAGTGGAACAGCCTGCACTCCGCGTCGACCGGCGCCGACGAGATGTCGGACAACGTCCCCGGGTGGTACGAATCGGACTTCTACACCGGCGTGACGGTGCTCATCGACAACTGGGAAGCCGGCATCGTCTACACGTCGTACACGAGCCCGAGCCACGCGTTCGCCACGACGCAGGAGCTCGCCCTGAGCCTGCAGATGGACGACACCGGACTGGCGGCCGGCGTCTCCCTGTTCCCGCATGCGCTCCTGGCCTTCGAGACGGCCGGCGGCGCGGATGGCGGCGCCAACGAAGGTGTCTATCTCGAGCTCGGGATCGAGCCGGTGTTGGACATCGCCGAGGATACGGCCAGCGTCAGCTTTCCGGTCACGCTCGGCTTCAGCCTGGGCAACTACTACGAGAACGGCCTGCCGGAAGGGGCGCCCGGACACTTTCGCGACGGCTTCGGGTTCGTCGGCGTGGGCGCGATGCTGGCCGTGCCTCTTCCGGTCGCCGAGAGCTTCGGCGCGTGGGAGCTTGCCGGCGGCGTTCAGCTCCTGTCTCTCGGGGGATACCTCGAAGCCCTCAACGAAGGCGATCAGGTTCAGGTCATCGGCTCGCTCGGCATCAGCATCGGCTACTGAAGAGCCCGCCCCGTTCGCTCCGAACCACGATGGCACCAGAGCAGGCGCCCCCCGCAACCGAAACGCTGCGCGGGATGCTCCAGGCGGCCCGCGACGAGCTCGCCGCGGACACGCTGATCGCGCGCGGCGGGCTGCAGACCCTCGGCCGCTACTCGGACCACGTCGACGGTCTGCTGCGGCAGATATACCGGGCCGCCCGCCCGCAAACCGATGCTCCCGTCACGGTGGTGGCGCTGGGCGGGTACGGGCGGCGGCAGCTGTGCATGTATTCGGACATCGACCTACTGTTCGTGTTCGGCCGCTCGATCGGGGCGCCGGAGGAACGCTTCCTCAGGTCGATGCTGCACCCGCTCTGGGACCTGCGCCTCGACGTGGGGCACCACGTCCGCGAGCTGGTCGACCTAGAGCAGGCCGACACGGGCAATCCCGAGTTCCTGGTCGCGTTGCTCGAGGCGCGCCACCTCGACGGCGACGCCGCGCTCTTCGATCAGCTCAGGACGCTGTGTCAGGGGCCGGCCGCCGCCTGGCGCGGCCCGATGCTGGCGGCCCTCCGCGACCTGCTCGAGCAGCGGTACGGCCAGTTCAACCAGACGCTGTATCACCTCGAACCCGACATCAAGAACGCGCCGGGCGCGCTGCGCGACATTTCCGCCGTGCGGATGATCACGCAGTTCGAGGATCCGGCGAGACGGCTCGACGTCCGGGTCAAGATTGGGCGGGTCGACGAAGCCGAGGACTTCCTGCTCCGGCTCCGATCGATCCTGCACCTGAAGATCGGACGGAACCTCAACGTGCTGACCCACGAGCTGCAGGAAGCGGCCGCACGGATGTTGGGGTCGCCGGACGATCAGCTGGCCGGTCAGGTCGAAGCGCTGATGAGCACGTACTTCCACCATGCGCGCATCGTCGGCCGCGCGCTCGGGGCGTCGCTCAAGGCGCTGGCGAAGCCGTCGGCCGGCGCGCCGGCCGACGTGGCGGACGGCCTGCAGCGCCTGGACGACGAGATCTCGTTCACGGACGGAACGCGCGCCTCGCTGCAGCCGCGCATCTGGCTGCGCGTATTCGAGACGGCGCTGGACGAAGGCTGCGCCGTCTCGGAACAGGTGCTGACCTGCATCGAGCGGCACGGCGGACGCTACGCGCCCGAACGCTTTTTCCCCTCCACCAAGCAGCGCGATGTGCTGCTGCGGGTGCTGCGGCCGCGGCCCGGACTCTACGCCCGCCTGTCCGAAATGCACAATTGCGGTCTGCTGGGCCGCATGTTTCCGGAGTTCCACAAGATCTACTGCCGTGTGATTCGCGACTTCTACCACAAGTACACCGTCGACGAGCACACGCTGCAGGCGATCCGGAACCTCGAGCTGCTGTGCCAGCCGACCACGCGCAGCCGGGGGCGCTTCGCGGGCCTGCTGGCCGAGACGCCGGGGGCCGAGCTGCTCGTGCTCGCCCTGCTCTTCCACGACGTCGGGAAGTGGACGAACAAGAACCACTCGGAGGAGGGCGTCCGGATGGCGCTCGGCGCGCTGCGGCGCATCAAACTGCCGGAGCCCGACATCGCCACCGTGGAGTTCCTCATCCGCCACCACCTCCGGATGTCGACCGCGGCCTTCCGGCGGGACACCGACGATCCCGACGCGGTGATTCAATTCGCGCGGCTCGTCGGCAGCGAGCAGCGCCTGAAGCTGCTGTGCCTCCTCACACTCGCCGACGTGTCCGCGGTCGGGCCGGACGTGATGACGCCGTGGAAGGAAGACCTGCTGTGGAGGCTCTATGTCGACACCTACAACCGGCTGACGCTGGGCTACGGCGACGACGTCATCGACACGACCGCGTCGAGCCTTGCCGACCTGCACCAGAGCCGTCCCGCCGACATTGCGCAGGGTGAGCTGGAGATGTTTCTCGAAGGGCTGCCGCAACGTTATCTGCGTCTCGTCGACAGGCCTCACGTCTACGAGCACGTCCGGCTTTCGAGGAATCTTCGAACCCCGGACGTCCGCTGCATGCTGGAGCAGAAGGGCTCCGCCTGGGAGCTGGCGCTGGTGTCGGCCGACCAGCCCGGCCTGTTCTCGAAGGTGTGCGGCGTGCTGTCCTACTTCGGGATGGACATCCTGCGCGGGCAGGCGATGACCAACCGACAGGAGACCGCGGTCGACATCGTCGAGTTCACGGACCGCCAACGCTTCTTCGAGCTGAACGAGTCGGCGCGCCCCGACTTCACCAACCTGCTCGGGGACGTCGTGGGCGGCCGGCAGGACATCGACGAGATCCTGCTGCCGAAACAGCGGGGCATGGCGCGGCGCGAGCCGGTTCGCATCAAGCCGGTGGCGCACTTCGACAACGAGTACTCCGAGCGGTTCAGCATCCTCGAGATTCTGGCCCAGGATGCCTGGGGACTCCTCTATCGCATCAGCAGGGTGATTTGGCAGCACCGCTGCGACATCGAGTTCGTGCTGATCTCGACCGGGGGCAACCGCGCCATCGACGTCTTCCACCTGACGAAGGGCGACACCAAGCTGTCCGCGGAGGATGCGGCGGCGCTGCAACGGAGCCTGGAAGCGATGCTGGCAGTCCCTGATGAAACCCCGCGTCGCACCGAGAGTGGCGAGGCGTCCGGCTGACAAGGCGCGACGAGGGAGCATATTGGGCATATTCGACCGAGGAGCAACGCAGCTCAGCCGGGGTGCAGCGCTGCTCGAATGCAGCGGGGCCTTTCGCCGCGGGCTGCTATGGACCTGCAGATGAAGCTGATCAAGGCAATCGTGCGGCCGAACAGGGTCGATGCCGTCAAGGACGCACTGTCGAACAACGGCATCTCGGGCATGACGGTGACCGAGGTCCGCGGTCACGGGCGCCAGCGCGGGCACTCGACCGTCTATCGCGGCAGCGAGTACGAGGTGAGCCTGCTGCCCAAGATGGAGATCGAGGTCGTCGTCCCCGACGACCTCATGAACAATGCCATCGAGTCGATAATGGAAGCGGCCCGGACGGGTGAGATGGGCGACGGACGGGTGTTCGTGATGCCGGTCGAGCAGGGCTACATCATTCGCACCGGCGAGAAGGACGCAGTGTAAGGGCGTAACCACTAGCAGATTGGGGAGGAATCTGATGACACCACAGGAAGTGATGGCACTCATCAAGGACAAGGGAATTGTGGCGGTCGACCTGCGCTTCATCGACCTGCCTGGCCTTTGGCAGCACTTTACGATGTCGACGAAGGAGTTCGGCGAAGACTCGTTCGAGGACGGCGTCGGGTTCGACGGGTCGAGCATCCGCGGGTTCCAGGAGATCCAGGAAAGCGACATGCTGCTGGTGCCGGACCCCGCGACGGCGTTCGTCGATCCGTTCGCGGCCGCGCCCACCCTGATCCTCATCTGCAACGTCAAGGACCCGGTCACCGGCGAGTCGTACTCGCGCGACCCGCGCTACATCGCCCAGAAGGCGGAGGCGTACCTCAAGTCGACCGGCATCGGCGACACCGCCTACTTCGGCCCGGAGCCCGAGTTCTTCATCCTCGACGACGTCCGCTTCGGCCAGACCTACAACGAGGGCTTCTACCACGTCGATTCGGCCGAGGGGTTCTGGAACGCGGGCCGGGTGGAGAACCCGGACGAGGCCGGCCACTCGCGCAACCTCGGATACAAGCCGCGCTACAAGGAAGGCTACTTCCCCGTGCCGCCGATGGACAGCCAGCAGGACCTGCGCACGGAAATGATGCTGACCCTCGAGTCCATCGGCGTCGAAGTCGAGGTGCACCATCATGAGGTCGCCACCGGCGGCCAGGCCGAGATCGACATGCGGTTCGACTCGCTGGTCAGCATGGGTGACAAGCTCCTCAAGTACAAGTACGTCATCAAGAACGTCGCCCGGCGGCACGGCAAGGTCGTCACGCTCATGCCGAAGCCGATCTTCCAGGACAACGGCTCGGGCATGCACGTGCACCAGAGCATCTGGCGGGGCGGCGCGAACATGTTCTTCGAGGCCGGCACCTACGCCGACCTGAGCAAGACCGCGCTCTACTACATCGGCGGGATCCTGAAGCACGCCCCGGCGCTGCTGGCGTTCTGCAACCCGACGACGAACTCATATCGGCGGCTGGTGCCTGGCTACGAGGCGCCAATCAACCTGATCTACTCCCAGCGCAACCGCAGTGCCGCCGTCCGCATTCCGGCGTACTCGCGCAGCGAGAAGGCCAAGCGGATCGAGTGCCGGTTCCCGGATCCGACCTGCAACGGCTATCTCGCGTTCAGCGCGATGCTGATGGCCGGACTCGACGGCGTGCAGAACAAGCTCACGCCGCCCGGACCGCTCGACAAGGACCTGTACGATCTGCCGGCCGAGGAGACAGCGAAGATCGACAGCACGCCGGGCAGCCTCGCCGAGGTGCTCACCGAGCTGGAGAAGGACCACGACTTCCTGCTGAAGGGCGACGTCTTCACCCGCGACGTGATCGAGAACTGGATCACCTTCAAGCGGAAGAACGAGGTCGATGCGATCCGCTTGCGGCCGCATCCGTGGGAGTTCGCGCTGTACTTCGACATCTAGGACAGACATCGGCATGCGCGCGAGCCGGCGGCAGGCACCTGCCGCCGACCCGCGCCGCCGCCGGACCAACCCCGCCGCGCCACGCCACATGGTGAGTAATCTCCCCGTCAATCCGCGCGACCTGTTCCTCGCGCGAGACCTCGAGGAGACGCGCGCCCGGCAGTATCTCGCCGAGCGCGGCTTTCGCGATCCGGCCGGCGCCGACGAACGCCTGCAGCATCTGGCCGACGACCTGCAAACTCGTCTGGCGCTCGGCGAGCTGGCGGACCTGCTGCTCGAGACGCTGCTCGAGGCGCCCGATCCCGACGCCGCGCTGACAGGATTCTGCCGCTACACGGCCAAGCGCATTCCCAAGAGCTCGTTCATCGGCTATCTGCAGGACGACCCTCGCGCGCTGCAGATACTCACGCGGGTGTTGGGTGCGTCGCCGCTCCTCGGCGAGATCCTGATCCGCAATCCCGAGTACCTCCACTGGCTGCAGGGCGAGCTGGACTGCCCGCCGCCGGATCAAGTGGACTACCGGGCCGAGGTCGATGCGCTGCTGGCGCAGGACAAGACCGCGGCGCGCCGACTCGACTCCCTCAAGCGCCTCCAGCGGCGTGAGATCCTGCGCATCGCCGGCCGTGACCTGCTCGGCAAGGACACGCTGCGCTCGACCACCACGCAACTGTCCGACCTGGCCGCCGTGGTCACCGACGCCGCCCTGCAGATCGCGCAGCGCGACCTCGCCGAGAGCGGGGGCGCCGCTCCGCGCGGATCGTTCGTCGTCATCGGGCTCGGAAGGCTGGGCGGCCGGGAGCTCGACTACAGCCAGGATATCGACCTGCTGTACGTCTACGAACCGGACGACCCGGACGACGAGAGCGTCCCGGCCCGCTTCCAGCAGCTCGGGCAGAGGCTGACGGCAATCCTGGCGGAGCCCACCGAGGAAGGGTACTGCTACTGCGTCGACCTCGGGCTGCGGCTGCAGCCGTCGGGCTCCGGGGAGAACCCCGCCTGCTCGCTGCGGCAGAGTACGCGCTACTGCGCAGACCTCGGCGGGACGGGCGAGCGGTTCGACCTGATCCGGGCCAGGCCGATTGCCGGCGACCTCGAGCTCGGCCGCCGCTTTCTGGACGGGATCAGGCCGTTCGTCTACCGCGAGCACGTCGACCACGCCGCCGTCAGGACGCTGGCCCGCGAGCGGACGGGCGCGGACCGGGACGGCGTGCGCCCGGACGGCGGCGACCCGGTCGCGACGGGCCGCGGCGCCCTGCGCGAGATCGAGCTCGCGGCCCAGGTGGTCCAACTCGTCCACGGCGTGCGTCATCCCGACCTTCAGGACGGGAACACGCTGTCCGCGCTGGCGCAGGTGCACGCCCACGCGTTGATCGACGAAGCCACGCTGGAGGATCTCAGGAGCGCGCACACGTTCCTGCGCACCGTCGAACATCGGCTGCAGATTGCCCGCGGGGCAGAAGCGCCGCTGCCGGCCGCGCCGGAGATGGCACGCGGCCGGCTGGGCCTCGGGACGGACGCCGAGCTCCAAACGGCGCTCGCCCGCCACCGCCAGCGGGTGCACGAGATCTACCTAGATCTGGTCGAGGGGCGCGGCAGCGACCGCTGACCTGCGGCCACGCTCGCCGCAGCCGTCATGGCACCAGGAGCAGCTTGCCGATGTGGGCGCTGGACTCCATCAGCCGGTGCGCCGCGGCGGCCTCGCCGAATCCGAACGTGGCGTGCACCACCGGCCGCAGCCGCTGCGCGGCCACGTGCGGCCAGACGTGCTCGCGGACGGCCGCGGCAATCCGGCCCTTCTGCGCCACCGAGCGGGACCGCAGGGTCGAGCCGGTGAGCAGCACGCGCCGCGACATCAGGGACGCCAGGTCGACCTCCCCGGTCGCGCCACCCATCAAGCCGATCAGCACGAGCCGCCCCTCCACCGCCAGGCTGTCCAGGTTCCGGCGCAGATAGGCGCCGCCCACCATGTCGAGAATGAGGTCGACGCCCCTGCCGTCCGTGGCGGCCCTGACCGCGGAGACGAAGTCGCGCTCACGGTAGTTGACCGCCAGCTCCGCCCCCAGGCGCATGCAGGCGGCGCACTTCGCGTCCGAGCCCGCCGTGGTGAACACGCGCGCGCCGCGCAGGCGCGCCAGGGGGATGGCCGTCGTCCCGATGCCGCTCGAGCCGCCGTGCACCAGCAGGGTCTCCCCGGCCTCCAGCCGGCCGCGCTCGAATACGTTGGTCCATACGGTGCAGCAGGCCTCCGGCAGCGCCGCGGCCTCGACCAGATCCACACCCGCCGGCACCGGCAGGCACTGCGGCGCGGGCACGGCGCAGTACTCCGCATAGCCGCCGCCCGCCACGAGCGCGCACACCGGCTCGCCGACCGACCAACCGTCGACGCCGGGGCCGACTGCGGCAACCGTGCCGGACACCTCGAGGCCCGGCACCTCCGAGACGCCGGGGGGCGGCGGGTAGCGGCCCGCGCGCTGCATTACGTCCGCCCGGTTCACGCCGGCGGCCGCCACCTCCACCAGCAGCTCGCCGGCGGCAATCGGCGGCACCGGCCGCTCGGTCCGGACCAGCGACTCGGCCGGACCGAAGCTCGCAATCTCCACGGCGTGCATCATCTGTGGTACCGGCATCGTGACTCCCACAATCAGCTGCCGCGCCCACCGTGCTGCAGGCGCGCCGCCGCGGCCGGTGCAAGGCGAGGACTCGGGTCGGGCCGCGAGTGCAAGAAGCGGCAGCGCACGAGTATAATGCGCCGTCCCCCGCTCCCTCGCTCCCGGCCGGCGTGCCGGCCGAGCGGGTCGCGCGGCGACGGACCACTAAGGCGTGTGACCGGATGAGCTTGCGACTCGTGATCGTCGGCTACGGCCGCATGGGAAAGGCCGTCGAAGCGCTGTGCGGCGCGTACGACTGCGAGGTTGTCGAACGCCTGGACATACACAACAACCGCGGCGGTGAAGGCATCGACGCCGCGCGCCTGCCGCGCGCCGACGTGGCGGTCGACTTCTCGACGGCGGACGCCCTGCTCTCGAACCTGCCGCGGCTGGCCGCGGTCGGGCTCGACGCGGTAATCGGGACCACCGGCTGGAACGAGCAGGAGGACCGGATGAAGGCGCTGGTGGCCGAGGCGGGTATCGGCGTGGTTGCCGCCGCCAACTTCTCGCTCGGCGTCAACGTGTTCCAGGCGATCGTCGAACGGGCCGCACGGCTGCTGCAGCCGCTCGACGAGTTCGGCGCCTGGATTCACGAGACCCACCATGCCGCCAAGATCGACGCCCCGTCCGGCACGGCGCTCGCCCTGCAGGACGCTATGCGCCGGTCCGGATACGAGGCGGCCATCGACATGGCGTCGACCCGCGTCGGGTCGGCCCCGGGGACCCACACGGTCGGCTTCGACGGTCCGTTCGAGGCGTTGTCGCTGACCCACACCACCCGCGACCGGGCGACCTTCGCGCACGGCGCCATCGCAGCAGCCCGCTGGGTGCACGGCCGGCGCGGCTGGTTCACGATGCGCGACGTGCTGGGATTGGAGCCGTAGTCATGCAGGCACGCTGGTCCGGGTGCGGCACGGCGCTCGTGACCCCGTTCGACGCCGCGGGCCGTCTGGACGAGGACGGCGTCAGACGGCTGGCCCGCCGGCAGATCGACGCCGGGGTGCACTTCCTGGTGCCGTGCGGGACAACCGGCGAGAGCCCGACGCTGACGCACGCGGAGAAGCTCCGCGTCGTCCAGCTCGTGATCGCCGAGGCGGCCGGCAAGGTGCCGGTGCTCGCCGGCGCCGGCGGCTACGATACGCGGTCGACCGTGGAGCTGGCGCGAGAGCTGGCGGCGCTCGGGGCCGACGGCCTCCTGTCAGTCACGCCCTACTACAACAAGCCGACCCAGGAGGGCCTGTACCGGCACTTCCGGACCATCGCCGAAAGCGTGGACCGGCCGATCATCCTGTACAACGTCCCGGGCCGGACCGCCTGCAACATCGAGCCGGGGACGCTTCTGCGCCTCGCAGAGATCGACAACATCGCCGGCGTCAAGGAGGCCTCGGGCGATCTCGGACAGATGTGCGAGATCTGCCGCGCGGCGCCAGCCGACTTCAGCGTGCTCTCGGGCGACGACGCCTTCACGCTGGCTCTCATGGCGCTCGGCGGGCGCGGCGTGATCTCCGTCGTGGCCAACGAGGCGCCGTCCGAGATGGCGCGGCTGGTAGACCACGCGGCGGGCGGCGACTTCCGGGCGGCGCGCGCGGTGCACGAACGCCTGCTGCCGCTGATGCAGGTCAACTTCATCGAGTCCAACCCCATCCCGGTGAAGGCGGCGCTCGAGGCGATGGGCCTTGCGCCGGCCCACTATCGGCTGCCGCTCGTGCCGCCGTCGGCGGCGGCGCGGGAGCGCATCGAGGCCGTGCTCGCGGAGCTCGACATGCGCGGCGTCGTGTCGCAGGCCGGCGGCGGAGGCACGTCGTGACTGCCGGAGCGGCGGCCGAGCTGGCGGCGGAGATCGAGCGGCTCGCGGCGCTCCCGGGGGCCGGCGACCGGGCGCAGGCGCGGGCAGTCTTCGCAAGGCTGCGCGCGGAGCTGTCGGCCGGCCGCGTGCGCGCCGCCGAGCCGGACCCGTCGGCGCCGAGCGGCTGGCGCGTCAACGCCTGGGTCAAGCAGGGCATCCTGCTGGGATTCCGGTCGGGCGAGATCGCCGCCTATCCCGCGGCGAACCCGGATCAGCCCTTTCTCGACAAGGACAACCTGCCGCTCAAGCGGCTCGACACCGCGTCGCAGGTGCGGCTCGTGCCGGGGGGATCCTCGATTCGAGACGGCGCGTACCTCGGCGCCGGGGTCATCTGCATGCCCCCGATGTACGTCAACATCGGAGCCTACGTCGGCGCCGGCAGCCTGATCGACTCGCATGCGCTGGTAGGCTCCTGCGCCCAGGTGGGCAGCCGCGTCCACGTGAGCGCCGCCGCGCAGATCGGCGGTGTCCTCGAGCCGGTCGGGGCCCTGCCGGTCATCGTCGAGGACGATGTGCTCGTCGGCGGCAACACCGGCCTGTACGAGGGGGCGGTCGTGCGCGAGCGGGCCGTCATCGCGGCCGGCACCGTGCTGACCGGCTCCACCCCGCTGTACGACCTGCCGAACCGGCGGCTGATCAAGGCCGCCCCCGGCCAGCCGACCGTCGTCCCCCCCGGCGCGGTGGTCGTGCCGGGGGCCCGCGCGGTGACCGCGCCCGCCGGACGCGAGTGGGGACTCTCGCTCGCCACGCCGGTGATCGTGAAGTACCGCGACGACCGCACCGACACCCGCACCGAGCTCGAGGCATGGATCCGGTAGCGGCGGACCTCGTCGGCCTGGCGCGGGGCCTCATCGACATCGACTCGACCAGCGGCCGCGAGGCGGAGGCGACCGACTGGCTGGCCGGCAGGCTGCGCGAGCGCGGCTATCGCGTGACCTCTCAGCCCGTCGTCGACGATCGGGTCAACCTCATCGCGACCGTCGGTCCGGCCGAGCCCGAGATCGTCTTCTCGACGCACATCGATTGCGTGCCGCCGTTCTTCCCGAGTCGCATCGAGGGAGGTATCCTCTACGGCAGGGGCGCCTGCGACGCCAAGGGAATCCTCGCGGCGGAGATCGGCGCGCTCGACCGCCTCCGCGCGGGCGGCGAAGCGCGGGTCGGCCTGCTCGTCGTCGTGGGCGAGGAGCACGGCAGCCCTGGCGCACACGCCGCCAACCGGCTCGCGACGCGGTGCCGCTACCTGCTCAACGGCGAGCCCACCGACAACCGCCTGGCCACGGCCACGAAGGGCGCCTACCGGGTGCGGCTGTCGGCCGCGGGCCGCGCGGCGCACTCGGCCTATCCCGAGCTCGGCGAATCGGCGGTCGAGAAGCTCCTCGACGCGCTCGTCGCCCTCCGGGATCTCGACCTGCCCGTCGATCCGGTGCTCGGTGCGACGACCTACACCGTGGGCCTGCTGTCGGGCGGCGTGGCGCCCAACGTGGTGCCACCCGCGGCCGAGGCCGACGTCAACTTCCGCACCGTCGCGCCCGAGGCGGGCCTGCGCGGGCTGCTCGACGGCCTCCCGGGGCCCGTCGCCGTCGAGGACGTCGTGGTCGTGCCGCCCGTCAGCCTGACGACGGTGCCGGGCTTCGACACCGAGGTCTTCTCCTTCACGACCGACATCCCCTTCCTCTCCGCCTGGGGCAAGCCGCTGCTGCTCGGCCCGGGCTCCGTGCACGTGGCCCACACCGCCGACGAGCACGTCGAGATCGACGAGCTGGTCCGCGCGGCAGACCTGTACGCGAAACTGGCGCGCGAGTTGCTGACTGAAAAGGGCTGACCGCGGGCCCGTTCGCCGCGCCGCCGGGCGGCATCCGGCGCCGGGGCCGCTACCGGCGGACGACCTCCGCGGCGACGATCTCCACGCGGTCGACGGGGGTCTCGCCGTCGGCCGGCTTCGCCTCGATGGCCGCCACCACGTCGAGTCCCTCGACGACCACGCCGAATACGGTGTAGGCACCGTCCAGCTCGGAGACGGTGCCCGTCACGATGAAGAACGACGTCGAAGCGCTGGCCGGATCGTCGAGCCGCGCCATCGACACGATGCCGCGGACGTGCGGCGTGTCGTTGAACTCCGGCTCGAGGTTCCGCACGAACCGCTGCTGCCGGTCGGTCAGCGGCTCGCGGCGCGTCGGCAGGTGTCCGCTCTGGATGACGAAGCCGGGCACGACGCGGTGGAACGCGACGCCGTCGTAGACCCCGGCGTCGACCAGACGCAGGAAGTTGCGGACATGGTTCGGCGCGCGGTCGGGGTACGGATCGATGGCGATTCGGCCATGCGTCGTGTCGAGAATCGCACGCCAGGCCGCCAGCTCGGCGTTCGACTCCTCCGTGAACGGCGGCACCTCGGGAGGCGGCCGGTCGCGGATCGTGACGGACCGGACCGCGATGCGCTCGGTCGCGCGGCCCTCGGCGTCGACGGGCGTCTCCGAGATGCGCGTGACGACGTCCATGCCCTCCGCGACGCGCGCCCACACCGTGTGCTGCCCGTCGAGCCCCGGCTGATCGACGACGCAGATGAAGAACTGCGCGCCGCCGCTGTCGGGCTGGCCCGGGGCGACCACCGCGGAGACCGTCCCCCGCGTATGCCGCTGCTCGTTGAGCTCGGACGCGACGAGGCCCAGCCCGCCGCGGCCGTACACCTCCGGGCGCGACGGATCCTTCGTGAGCGGGTCGCCGCCCTGCACGATCCCGTGCCGCACCATGCGGTGAAAGATGGTGCCGTCGTACTCCCCCGCCGCGGCGAGCGCGATGAACAGCCCGACATGGTTCGGGGCGTGCTCGGGCAGCAGGTCGATGATGATGGTGCCGAGGTCCGTCTCCAGCACGCCCTGCCTGCCGGTCATCTCCTGGACCGACAGCGGCGCGACGTACGGATCGCGGTTCTGGGCGATGAGACAGGGTGCCGCGGCGAGCCAGATCAGCAGCGCCAGCGCTTCACGGGATTTCACAAACGCACCTCGCGCTGATCTAATACCATGAATCCATGTCGTTCCTGAACGAGTACAAGAACGGAGACGAAGACCAGGAACCGGCGCCGCCGAGCCGGCGGTGGATGTACGCGCTGATCGCACTCGTGCTCGCGGCCGGCGCGGCGTATCTTCTCGTGTCCGCCCTCCGGACGCCGCCGCTGGAAGTCGAGCGCGCCGTGCCGGTCGAGGCGCCGCCCCCGCCGCCCGCTGCGCCGGCCGAGCCGGAGACCGAGGTGGCCGAGGCGCCGCCCCCGCGGCCGCGACCCGCGCCCCGTCCGGAGGCGCCGCCGCCGGAGCCCGAGCCACCCCCACCGCCGCCCGCGATCGTCCTGCGCGTCACCAGCGACGTCCCAGGCGCGGACGTCTTCATCGACCGCGAGTACGCGGGCACGACGCCCTTCGAGTCGCACGACATCGAGCCCGGGCGGTACCGCCTCAACGTCTCGGCCTCCGGCTACGAGGGGCACGCGGAGGACGTGGAGATCACCGGCGAGCTGACGGCCGTCGACGTGCGGTTCAGGCAGGTCCGGCTGGACGAGCGCGTGCCCGTCGTCCACAAGCACCGTTTCGGCGACTGCCAGGGCGAACTGGTCGCCAGCACCGCCGGCATCACGTACCGCACCGACGACGACGACGCGTTCGAGGTGGCCCTTGATGCGCTCGAGGAGTTCGCGGTCGACTACCTGGACCACACTCTCCGCATCAGGGTGCGAGGCGGCCGGACGTACAACTTCACCGACCACCAGGAGAACGCGGACGCGCTGTTCGTGTTCCACCGCGAGGTCGAGGAAGCGCGCGAGCGGCTCGCCGGCGGCGAGCCGCCAGCTGCCCCCTGAACCATGGCGCCCACCCGGTGTCCCTGGGGCACCTCCGATCCGCTCTACCTCGGTTACCACGACGAGGAATGGGGCGTGCCGCTGCACGACGACCGGAGGCTCTTCGAGATGCTGGTGCTCGAGGGCGCCCAGGCCGGGCTGAGCTGGCTGACGATCCTGAAGCGGCGGGACGCCTACCGGCGCGCCTTCGACCGCTTCGACCCGCGGAAGGTGGCGCGCTACGACGACGCGGCCATCGCGCGCCTGCTCGCCGATGACGGCATCATCAGGAACCGGCTGAAGATCAAGGCTGCCGTCACCAACGCGCGGGCATTCCTGGACGTGCAGCGGGAGTTCGGCAGCTTCGACAGCTACGTCTGGAACTTCGTCGACGGCCGCCCAGTCCAGAACGCCTGGACGACGCCCGCCGAGGTGCCGGCGCGCACGCCGCTGTCGGACGCGCTGAGCAAGGACCTCAAGGCGCGCGGCTTCTCATTCGTCGGCTCGACCATCTGCTACGCCCACATGCAGGCCACGGGCATGGTGAACGACCATGTCGTCAGCTGCTTCCGCCACCGCGCCGTGCAGCTCCTGGCGGGCTGACCACTCAGGCGGCCGCTGGTCCGTAGCGGGATCAGCGGTCTCTCTCGCGCACAATCCCATGACCGAAGAGGCGCCCGACCACCCGGCCCATCACGGTGTCCTGAACGGCCAGTTCCGCTCGTTCGGCAACCGCCGCGCCTGACCGCGCCCGGGCGGCGGAGCGGCGCGCGGGTCAGGTGCGCATCACACGGAACGCGAGCGGGGGGGCCGGCCGGGCCGCTTCCGCCAGCGCGTCGGTGATCAGGTGGTGTTGCGGCGAGAGGTGGCAGACGGGATCGGTGGTGGAGGCGTCACCGGTCATCAGGAACGCCTGGCAGCGGCAGCCGCCGAAGTCGATCTCGCGGCGCTCGCAGCTCTTGCACGGCTCGGGCAGCCAGTCGGTGCCGCGGAAACGCTGGAAGACGTCCGACGTGAACCAGATGTCGGAAAGCGACGACTCCCGTACGTTCGGGAACTCGAGACCGGCTATCTCCCGCGAGGTCTGGCAGGGCAGCGCGCAGCCGTCGGGCGCGACGGCCAGGAAGACCATGCCCCAGCCGTGCAGGCAGGCCTTCGGGAACTCCTGGAAGTAGTCCGGCAGCACATGCACGATATCCAGGCCGCCTGTGCCCGCGGCCCGCAGGTCGTCCACCACGCCCTGGGCGCGCAGGACCTGCTCGCGGGTCGGCATCAGCGCCGCGCGGTTGCGGAACGCCCAGCCGGTGTACTGCGTGTTCGCCAGCTCCAGGCGGTCGGCGCCCCAATCCATCGCCGTTCTGATGACGTCGCCGATCCGATCCAGGTTGTGCCGGTGCAGGACGACGTTGAGCGTCACCGGAAAGCCGATCCGCTTCGCCGCGAGCACGGCGTCCCGCTTGCGGTCGAACGACCGCGCGCCGGCCAGCCAGTCGTTCGACTCGGGCTCGGTGTCGAGCAGGCTGATCTGCAGGTGGTCGAGGCCCGCCTCCCGCAGGCGCTCGATCATGTCCTCGCTGGCGACGGTGGCGCCGGTGCTCAGGTTCGAGTAGAGCTCGAGCCCGTGCGCGGCGCGGATCAAGTCGAGGATGTCGCGGCGCACGAGCGGTTCGCCGCCGGAGAGGTGCAGCTGCGCCACGCCCAGTTCCGCCGCCTCCTGGAACACCCGGATCCAGGTGGCCGTGTCCAGCTCGTCGCGGTAGCGGGCCAGCTCGAGCGGATTGCTGCAGTACGGGCACTGCAGCGGACAGCGATACGTGACCTCGGCCAGCAGCGCCCGGGGTCTCGGAACCTCATTCGGCGGCGTCACGCAACAGTCCCTTCTCGGCCATTTGCTGGAGGAACTCCCGGACATCTGCGCCGGGGTCGGAGCCGGGGTAGGCTTCCTTCAGCACTGCGATCAGATCATCCATGGAACGGCCGTCGCACAACCGGATGATGGCCGTTCCGGGCTCGTTGAGAACGATCATACCCTCCGGATAGACCAATTGGTGCTCGTTGCGGATTTTGTCCCAGCGGTAGCGCGTGCCCGGCGCCAGGACCGGGCGCGCGATGACTGCATCCGGTGTCACGCCGCGTCCCCGTTCGTGGGCGCCACGCAACGGTGATAGATGGCGTCGAGCTGCGCCCAGAGCAGATCGCACTTGAAGCGCAGCGCCGCCGCCGCCCGCTGCTGCTCCGGGCGGGTCCGGCAGTGGTCCAGCACGATCGACAGGCCATGGTCGGTGTCGCGCGGCGCCTGCGTGAGGCGGGACCGGAAGTAGGCGAGGGCGTCCCGATCGATCCAGGTGTAGTGGGCTTCGAACGCGGCCAGCCGCGTCGCCATCAGGTCGGGCGAGAACAGCTCGGTCAACGACGAGGCCACGCCCTCCACCCACGGACGCGTTTCGATGAAGCTGACGTAGGCGTCGACGGCGTAGCGCACGCCGGGCAGCAGCCGGCGATCGTCCTCGAGCTCCTCGGGCGCCACCCCGGCGGCCTGGGCCAGACGCAGCCACTTGTCGATGCCGCCGGGCGTCGTCTCGGTGCCGTCGTGGTCGTGGATCCGCTGGATCCACTTCTTCCGGATGCCGCGATCCGGACACCGCGACAGCAGGATGGCGTCCTTGATCGGAATGTTCTTCTGGTAGTAGAAGCGGTTGGCGACCCAGAGCTGCAGTTGCTCCCGGTTTAACCGCCCCTCGTTCATCAGCCGGTGAAAGGGATGCTTGTCGTGGTAGCTGGCCTGCCCGATTGCTCGCAGCTGCGCGGTGAACTCATCCCGTGACCACGGTTCCATTGGTGCTCCCCAGCGGCCCGCAGCGACAGTCCTGCCGGCTGGAGGCCGCGACCTGGCCGCTCAGAGATCGAAGACGTCCCCGTCGGCACCGACCCGGACGCCGGCCGCATCGACGTGGCGACGCTCCGGACTCGCGGCGTTCAACATCGGGTTCGTGTTGTTGATGTGGACGTAGACGCGGTGCCGGACGGGCAGCCCGCCCAGCCATTCGAGGCTGCCGCCGTCGCCGGCTACCGGCAGGTGGCCCATCTCGCGCGCCGTGATGTCGGTGATGCCTGCACGGCAGGGCTCGTCATCCGACCAGAAGGTCCCGTCCATCAGCACCGCGTCCGCGCCGTCGACCGCGGCCCGCAGGGCGTCGTTCACGCCGGGCACGCCCGGCGCATAGACTAGATTCGTGCCGCGCGCAGTGTCGGTGACGCGCAGGCCGATGACGGAGCCCACCGCATCGGCCGCCTCCGTCCCGCGCACGAACCGCGGCACGTCGCGGCCGACCTCGAACGCGCGCAGGCTGAGGCCGCTCGCGCGGCCGCCGACCGAGGGCAGCTCCGTCGGCTCGTCGAGCGGCAGATCGAACCACGGCCGGTCGGCAAAATACGACAGCACGGGTACCACCGGGAAGTGGTCCGTCAGCCACTGGCGCACGAGCGGCGTGGAGACGACCGGGAACGCACACCCCTCGCGGATGAGGAGCAGGCCGGACATATGGTCCAGTTCCGCGTCCGTGAGCACGCAGCCCGCGATGGCGGTCGCCCGCCCGCCGTTGCCGCCCGGAGTCAACTCGGGCGCATCCTGGATCTGCTGGCGGATGTCCGGGGAAACGTTGAAGAGAAACCACCGCTCGCCGTCAGCGGTGATCGCGAGGGAAGATTGGGTGCGTGCGGAGACCTCAAAGGACCCCGCACGCACGCCAGAACAATTCGGGCATCGACAGTTCCACTGCGGCAAGCCGCCACCAGCTGCCGAGCCCAGGATTCGAACGCGCACAGCGTACGAACCTTTTGATCTCTCTCCTAGCTGTTGACGTAGAACGTCACTTCCATCGAGAGGGAGATCGCTTTGAACTCGGGCTTGGTCCAGGTCATCTGGCTACTCCTTGAGTATGTGGTTGCCGCGACTAACGACGTCCGAAACTCTGAAGGTCGGAATATAGCATCCCGGTAAATCACATGCAAGCCCCTTTTTCGATTCCCCGCAGGTCCCGGTCAGACGCGCAGGCTTCGCCAGCGGCCGCTCCGGAAGAGCCGCTGCATCAGCACGAGCTGCACCACCGGGGCCACCACCCACGCCAGCAGCGCGCCCTCGGGCACCCATCCGAGCCACAGCAGTAGGGTCGACGTGCAGACCAGCAGCAGCCCCCACTGCGTCACGATCGTGTAGCGCAGGATCGGCTTCGTATCGCCGGCGCCGGTCAGCGCCCCCTGCGTGCCGATGCTGAGCGAGCTGAAGAACTGCGCGACGGCGAACCAGCGCAGCACCGTGGCCCCCAGCACGGCGACCTCCGGATCGGCGATGAACAGCCTCGCGATCGGCTCGGCCAGCAGGATCGTCGCCCCTACCACGCCCGCCATGATCAACCCGAGCAGCAGCACGGTGCGCCGGCCGAGCGCCTGGGCCAGATCGTACTGGCGCGCGCCGACCGCCTGTCCGACGAGCGTCGCGCCGGCCACCTGGAACGCCAGCGCCGGCAGCACGCTGACCAGGCGCACCTGCAGGCCCATGCCCACGGCCGCGTGCAGCGACGCGCCGAGCGGCACCGCGCCCAGCAGGGCCAGGTACACCAGCCGCGCGCCGTTGCGGGCCACGGCCGCGAGCGCCGGCGACGTGCCGATCCGCAGGATTCTCCGCACCAGCACCCAGTCGACGCCCACCCACGGCCGCAACTGCAGGCGCGCGTGCGGTGTGCCGCGCACGAGCAGCCCCACGTAGAGGGCCGCGCCGGCCGCGCGGGCCGCCACGGTCCCGATGGCGGCGCCCGCCACGCCGTAGGCCGGCGCGCCGCCCACGCCGAATACGAAGACGTAGTTCAGGACGATGTTGAGCACGCTGACGACGCTGACGAGCTTCAACGGCGTGAGCGTGTCGCCGGTCCCCCGCAAGACCGCCGCCGCCACGAGATTCGTCCACAGGAAGAGCGTGCCGAGAAAGTAGATGTGCAGGTAGGGCACGCCGTGCGCCATCGTCTCCGCGCTGGCCTGCAGCGCGACCAGCAGCGGGCGGCTCACCAGGTAGCCGATCACCATGGTCGGGAAGCCCAGGACGACGACGAGCCGCAGGCTCTGGTTCACGGCGCCGTCCACCTGCCGGCGGTCCCCCGCTCCCACGCCTTGGCTGACGAGCGCGATGACCCCGGTCGCCACGGCCAGCGCCGCCGACTCGAGCAGGAACGTGACCTGCCGGTTGAGGCCGATGGCCGCGGTCGCCGCGCTGCCGAGCCCGCGCACCATCAGGAAATCCGCGGTGCCCAGGCTCAGCTCCAGCAGGCTGTAGACCAGGGTCGGCCACGCGAGCGCCCAGATGCGCCGGTACGAATCGCGTTCCGTGGGGTCAAGCATGCGCGGGAGAAAAATAGCAGGATTCGCCCCGCGGTGCTCTGGAGGTGGCTAGACTGGGCAGCGCGATGACCGCGACCCGAGCCGGCGCAGCGCCCCGACCCGACACCGGTGCCCCGTCGCCGGCCGCGCGTGCCGCCGCCGACGGGGCGTCCGCGCACCTCGACGCGACCATCGCGACCCTGGCCAAGCTGGTCGCGTTGCCGACGGTGGCAGATCCGCCGACGCCCAACGCGCGGCTGCCGGTCTTCCGGGACCTGAAGGACTACCTGGCGCGCTGCTGCCGCGAGCGGGGATTCGACATCGAGGACCATGGAGCCGCCGTCGTCATCGGCCTCGGCCGCGCCGCCGACCGGCTGGGCATCCTGACCCATGGCGACGTGCAGCCGGCCGACCCCGCGCGGTGGCGCGGCGATCCCTTCCGCCTCGACACGACGAGCGAGCCCGGACGGCTCATCGGCCGCGGCGTCGAGGACGACAAGGCGTCGATCGCCACCGCGCTCACGGCCATGCAGGCATTCGGCGCTCACTGCCGGCCCCGCCGCCGGATCGAGCTCATCGTCTCGCTGGCCGAGGAATCCGACTGGACGCCGTTCCGCGAGTTCCTCGACGGCTGGGACCCGCCCGCGCTCAACGTGGCGCTCGACGCCAAGTACCCGGTCGTGACCGCCGAAAAGGGCACCGGCAGCATCGTCCTGACGGTGCCTCCGGGCCCTGACGGCGCCCCCCGGCACCCGCCGGGCGGGCGCCTGGTGTCGTTCACGGGCGGGGAGGCGCGGACCCGCGTGCCGGCGGCGGCGGCGGCGCTCGTCGAGGACGCGCCGCCGGATCTGGCCGCGGCGCTGCGCGCGGGAGTGGACCCTGCCTGCGGCGTCACGATCGAGGTCGAGTCCGACGGCGGCCGACTGACCGTGCGGGCGCACGGGGCCGCCGCGCATTCGTCGACCCCGTCGGACGGGCGCAACGCCGTCACGCACCTCGCCGCGCTCCTGGCGCGCCGCGACTGGGCGCCGACCCCGGCGAGCCGCATGGTGCGGCTCGTCGACGAGCTCGTCGGCACCGGCGACCACGGCGAGCGTTTCGGGGACCTGGCGTGCGAGCATCCCTTCATGGGGCCGCTCACCCTGGTGCTGACCGAGCTGGCCGCGCGTGACGACGGGGGTTTCGACGTGGCTCTCAACGTCCGCTGCCCCGCCGGGCGGAGTCCGGCCGACGTCGAGGCGGCGGTCCGCGCGGCCGTCGCCGCCTGGGCGCGGCGGCACGGCGGCCCGGCACCCGCCTGCCGGCTCAAGCTCGGCCCCCCCTACTACCTCGAGTCGGCGCCCCACGTCCCGGTGCTCGTGGACATCTTCCGCCACTACACCGGACAGCGCGACGCAGGTCCCATCGCGGTCGGCGGCGGCACCCAGGCCCGGCTGCTCCCGAACGGGGTCAACTTCGGGCCGTCCATGCCGGGCGCGGTCTACACCGGCCACAGCGATCACGAGTTCGTCACCGTCGACCAGCTCCGCCTGAACCTGACGATGCAGACGGCCATGCTGGTCGAGCTGGCCGGGGCGTGAGGCCGCCACCGCCGAGCTGCCGGACGGCCGCGCACCGCGTGCCGTTGCGCCGGACCGCCAAGTGCGGGAAGATGCAGCGAGCGGACCGGTAATTCGACAGGCGGGGGGACGCGGGGCCCCCGGTGAACCGCCGGCCTGCCGGGAGGTGACACACCATGCGGCATCGACGCATCGCGGCCTCACTGCTCGTAGCGGCGCTCGCGGCCTGGCCGGCGCCGGCCGCGCTCGGCCAGACCCCGGACGCCTGGGAGCCGCCGCGCCTGCCGGACGGCCGCCCCGACCTGCAGGGGGTCTGGCTGAACAACGTGGCCACCCCGCTCGAGCGCCTCCCGGTACTGGCCGACCGTTCGCATCTCACCGGCGAGGAGGTGGCGCGACTGACCGCGCGAGCGGCGCGGATCTTCGCCAACGGCCGCAGCGCCTTCACCACGCCCGAGGGCGCCTTCCGCGCCGCGCTGGAGAACGTGGAGACCCACATCGCGTGGTCGACCAGCAGCTCGATCGGCATGATCGACGTCACGTTCACCGACCGCACGTCGCTGATCGTCGATCCCCCGGACGGCCGCATCCCGGCGCGGACCGCGGCGGCCGAGACGCGCGAAGCCGCGGTCGACCAGGGCTGGGAGTTCAAGACCGGCCCCGAGGATCTCAACAGCATCCACCGTTGCATCACCACCGGCGTGCCGCGCCTCGGTGGCAATTTCGGCGCCGGGCCGTACACCTACTACCAGATCGTCCAGACGCCGAGCCACCTGGCGTTCGTGAGCGAGGCGTTCCACGACGCGCGGCTCATTCCCCTCGACGGGCGGCCGCCCCTGCCCGCCCGCATCCGGCAGTGGAACGGCGACTCCCGCGGCCGCTGGGAGGGCGACACACTGGTGGTGGAGACGACGAACTTCTCGCCCCGCAGCTACTACCGCGGCGCGGCCGACGGCCTGCACCTGGTGGAGCGGTTCACCCGCACCGGGCCGGACACGCTGGCGTACCGCGTCACGCTGACCGACCCGGCCACGTGGGCCGCGCCCTGGACCGCCGAGGTGCCGCTCCAGCGGCGCGAACAGCCGATCTGGGAGTTCGCCTGCCACGAAGGCAACCGGTCGATCGTCGGCATGCTGCGGACCGCCCGGCTGGAGGACGAGCGCCGCTGACAGGCGGCGGCACGCGCCGTCGCCGGGACGCGCGCGAGGGCTGCCCGGTGGACCCGCCGGCCGCCCGCCGGGATGTCTTGCGCGCGGTGGGGTCCTGATCCATCATGCTGTAGACTCGGGCAGGAGCAGAGAGCCGAGGAGGGCAAGATGAGCCATCGATGTCTCGCAGCGTTGTTCACCGTGATGGCGGTCGTGATGCTGGCGCCGGCGGGCAGCGGGGCCCAGACGGCAGAGAGCTGGGAAGCGCCCCGCACGCCGTGGGGCGATCCGGACCTGCAGGGCAGTTGGACGAACACGACCACGACGCCGTTGGAACGGCCCGATGAATTGGCGGATCAGAACGTACTGACGGATGAGGAACGAGCTGCCCGCGACGAGGCGGGACTCGTAGCCCGGGAGCAGCGCGGCATCACGCCCGGCACGGGGGAGACCGGCTCGTACAACAACTTCTGGGTCGAGCGGGGCGTCAGGTTGGCGCGCACGTCACTGATCATCGACCCGCCGGACGGGAAGTTGCCGCTGACGCCGGCCGAGACGGCGCGCCGCGCGGCACGCGGGTCGTACCGCGACCAGGAGCCCGCGGGTCCGGAAGACCGCAACCTCTACGAGCGCTGCATCTCCCGCGGCATGCCGGGCTCGATGATGCCGGGTTTCTACAACCACAACTATCAGATTTTGCAAGTTCCGGGCTACGTCGTGATCCTCGTCGAGATGATCCACGACGCGCGCATCATTCCGCTGGACGGCCGGCCGCACGCGGACCAGCGGATTCGCCAGTGGCTGGGCGACTCGCGCGGTTACTGGGACGGTGACACCTTGGTCGTCGAGACCAGAAACTTCATCCCCGTGAGCGGGCGCGCCATGACCGTCTTCGGCGCCAACGAGACCACGCGCCTGGTCGAGCGGTTCACGCGGGTGGACGAGGATACGGTCGACTACCAGTACACGCTGACCGATCCGGTCGAGTACACGCGGCCGTGGACAGCGTCGATCCCGATGACGCGTCTCGAAGGGCGCCTCTTCGAGTACGCCTGCCACGAAGGCAACTACGGCCTCGAGAACATCCTGGCCGGCGCGCGCGCCGCGGAGCAGGCCGCCGGGGCCGGCGCGCGCTAACGCCGTTCTCCTCCGGCCGCGCACCCTCGCGCGGCCGACGCAGGGCAGACTCACGCCGTGGGCCTCGGCTGATCGAACCGGCCGAGGCCCACGGCGCGCCGAAGCCTTCTCCCCCGTCGCGTGGGCCCCGCCTGGGTCCTAGTCCTAGTTCCCGTCGTAGACGTGCTGCACGGTCGTCCGCAGGGCCCGCTCGGGCGCCGCGAAGCCGCTGTACTCCGCGGGCACGCGGTAGGCGACGACCACCTCGTCCACCGAGCGGCCGGCGGCCTTGCCGTTCTGCGCCTTGCTCACGACGTCGTTGTAGAAGCCGCTGAAGTCGACGAAGTCGGCCCAGGTGACGGGCGTCGGGTTGTGGCCCGGAATCACCGTCTCGACGTCGGCGACCCCCGCGACCGCCTTCCGCAGCGTCGGGCCGAACTCCGTCGCACTGCCGTTGCCGTTGGCGACGTCGATGAACGGCAGGGCCATGCGCTGGAACATGTCGCCCGTGTGCATGGCGCGCGCGCCCTTGAAGACGACGAAGGCGTCGCCGTCGGTGTGGCCGCGGCCGAAGTAGTAGAGGTCGATCTGGTCGGGCCCGCCGAACAGCGACAGACGCTCGGAGTAGATGGTCCGCGGCAGGTACTTCGCGTTCTCGCCCTTGAACGCATCGCAGTTGGTCACCGGCTCGCACGTCGGGCGCGCCATCTGCGCGCGGGTGTTCTCGTGCACCACGAAGTCGACCGTAGCGGGCAGCTCGATGTTGCCGCCGCTGTGGTCGAAGTGGGTGTGGGTGTTGATGACGGTGGTGATCGGCTTGTCGGTGATGCCGGCCACGTGCGCGATGATGTCCTGCCCGTACCCGTTGATCTTCGTATCGACGAGAGCGACCCCGTCGGCCATGACGAAGATCGCCGTATTGCCGCCGCCGCCCATCCCCTCCACGGACGCGGCGTTCGCGAGCACGTAGAGGTTGTCGCCGACCTCCTGGACTGCGAGGTCGGCGCGCTCCTGCGCCTGCCGCGCCTCGTAGGTCACCGCCGTCAGCAGGACGCCGGCCAGCATCAGAATCCCCAGGCTCGTGCAGCGTTTCATCGGTCGTTCCTCCTTCAGCGTTGGACCGTGGCGGTCGACAGCCGACCGTGGCGCACATTCTAGCGTCAACGAGCCGCAACCGGCCGCCCCGCTGCGCTAGAGTACACGCGACACTAGGAGGTGCCATGCACGCGAACACCACACGCCGTCACTCGACGAAAGCCCGCCGGACCGCGCCGGCTGTCGTCGCCGGTCTGGCCGCACTGTCCGTTGCCGCGGGAGTCGCCGCGCCCGACGCCCACGCGCAGGAACGGACCCGCATCAACAAGGTCATCGAGGCCATCGAGCAGGGTCGGCCCGCCATCGCCAACCAGGACTGGCGCTTCGTCGACATGGAGCACTCGCCCTTCTCGGCCGAGCGCATCGTGGAGGCCTTCGCCGAGGCGGATCAGGACCGCGACGACATGGGCCGGCTGCGCCTGACGCCGATGGTGCGCATCCCGCAGGAGGGTGACGAGGACTTTAAGTGGGCCATCAAGCAGGTCCTCGACCTCGGCGGCCTGGGCGTCATCGTGCCGCACGTCGACACCGGCCCGGAGGCCGTGCGGCTCGTGCAGGCCGCCCGCTACCCCCCGATGCAGAACGACGCGCAGCCCGAGCCGCGCGGCGAGCGGGGCTGGGGACCCGGGCGGGCGGCCCGCCTGTGGGGCGTGGATACGGCCGAGTACCACGCGCGCGCCGACGTGTGGCCGCTCGACCCGGACGGCGAGCTCTTCATGGTGGCCATGGTCGAATCGGCCGAGGCGGTCGGGAACATCCAGGACATCCTGGCCGCGCCGGTCAGCGCGATCCTGGTGGTGCCCGGCGACATGAGCATCGACCTGGGCCTCGGCCCGGCGCCCGGGCCGGAGAACCACCCGGAGGTCGACGCCATGTACGAGAAGGTCCTCGAGGCGTGCAAGGCGCAGGACCGGGTGATCTGCGGCTGCGGGGACGGTGCCGCCCGCCTGCAGCAGCGGATCGACGAAGGCTGGGGATTCATCCTGCCGCTCGGCGGATAGGCGCCGTACACGAACGGTCGCGGCGGGGGTCTCGCGCCCCCGCCGCGACCCGACATGCGGTCGACGCCTGCGCCCGCCGGCCGCCGGCCGCTACTTCGCGAGCGGGTGCGGCCGGACCTGGAACTTGACCGCCTTCTGCAACGTGCCGGGGCCCCCCTCGAGGTGCCACGCCGCGTAGTTCGAGTAGCTCGACCAGAGCCCCTTCCCCTTCCAGCCCGCCGCCGGGTCGTCGATCCGTCCGACCGACGAGCGCGAGAAGAAGCCCATCGGATACGGCACGCGCAGCGTCACGAACTCACCGGTCGCGGGGACGAACACCTCCAGGGAGTCGGTGTTGACGACGCCGTAGACCGGCGTCTCGGGGCCGAAGCCGAGCACGTCGTGGTGGTCGATCTGCGTCAGGTAGCTCTCGTCCGAGTTGATCGGCGTCCCGGCATTGGAGTAGGTCGGCTTGACCATGCGCTGGAACGTCCAGCCCTCGGGACAGCTCTGCCCGCGCGCCGTCGGATCACTGGTGTCGGCGCACTTGCTGCGGTCGAACGAGGCGAAGTGGCCGCTGCCCCGCCAGTCCTGCCAAACGACGCCAGCATGGGTCACGTGCAGGCCGCCGCTGCCGTACGGCGGCGGGTCCACCACCGTCGGCGGCGGTGTGTACGCTTCGGCGATGCATGACAGCGGCGGGTTGTCACCCAGCTCGAGCCGCACCAGGGTGTTGTCGTCGCGTCCGTTGTCCGAGCACCAGACGCTGTCGTCGACTGCATTCACGGCCGGCGAGTAGCAGCCGAACGCCACGCGGTGGTCGCGCGCCGGGTCCACCGGCTCGTCCGGCTCCGTCCAACCCGGCGAGATCACGCCGTCGCCGTTCGTGTCGATGACCGTCGGGCACCAGCCCTGCGACGCCTCGGCGTCGCCGGTCTCGTCCCAGCGCTCGACGTCCACCCAGCCGACCCCCTCCCGGAAGCCGTAGTAGAAGCGCTCGTCGTGGCCGAGCTGGTTGTGGTCGGCCGCGAAGCAGGTGTCGATCCCGCTGAACTGCTCCGCCTCCGGGTCGTACCGGAACACCTGCCGCCGGCCCCGCTCCAGCGGAAAGTAGTCCGCGAACGGATTCGCCGCGTCCGTGCAGAAGTCGGGCTGCTCGTCCTCGCCGCGGATCCGTCCCGTGAGCCAGATGCGGCCCTCCCCGTCCATCGCCACGCTGCGCGGATCGGAGGCGCGCGCCCAGAACGACTCGTCGCCGTAGTAGGGCGAGGCGGGTGTGTCCGTCAGGATGCGCGGCGCGTCCGACGGAATGGGAATCGTGCTCGCGCGGTGCGCGACCGGATCGACAACCGCCAGGATGTCGCTCGGCTGGACGACACCGTAGACGAGACCGTTCGCGTTGACCGTGGCGTCACGGACGTCCGTCGGCGTGCTGTCCGTCCGCCCGTCGAGCTCCGTCCCCCAGTCCCAGAGCGTGACGACCACGTTGCGCTCGGCGCCGGCCGGCCGCAGCGGCGTCTGGGTAGGCGCCTCGCCGGACGCCACGCGGGCTGTCCAGTCGGCGAACATCACCCGCTGCGGGCCGAGCCGCCGGAATGCCGCGGCCATCGACGAACCCATGGGCCCCATGGTGACGCGCCGGTCCCAGGCCTCGAGGTGCGAGTCCACCTCGTTCAGGATGCTGCCGGGGATCTCCCGCGTCGCCCTGTTGCCGAGCTGGTGGCAGTTGAGGCAGCCGGTCACCGCGCTGCCCAGCGTCTGCTGGGAGTGCTCGCCCGGCGGCAGCTCGATCATCGACAGCCACCACGCGGCCGGATAGACCTGCGCGGCCGCCAGGGCGTCGGGCGCCACGACAGCGTCGAGATCCAGAGCCTGCCCGGGCGTCGCCGACACCCGCGCCGAGTCGACGAGGCCGTAGCCGCGCACGAACACCTCGTAGGTCGCCTCCGGCAGGTCGGGCACGACGTAGCGCCCGGCGTCGTCGGTCGCCACGATGCGGATGAACCGCGTCGGCAGGTCCGTCGTCTCCGCGACCACCCAGACGCCGGCCTCCGGACCGTTGGCGCTGGTGACGACGCCGCCGATGTCGTCCGCATCCAGCTCGACGCCGGCGGACTGCGCCAACCCTTCCCCACCGACGAGGCCCGTGCCGAGGACGAACATGGCCGCGCCGGCAGCGGCCGCCGCGCCCTTCGTCAGATTCGATCGTATGCGTCTGTTCATCGACGCCTCCTCCACTATTGGGCTGCGCCCAGGGAGCGCAGCAGATCCGCCATGCTCGTGTCGCTGTAGTCCGTCAGGCTGCGCATCAGCCGTGCCGGGGCGCGCGCGCTCAGCGCGCGGTCCAGCGGCGTCTCCCCGCGCTGATTCGTCGCGTCCAGCCGGGCGCCGCGGCTCACCAGAAACTCCACGACGGTCTTGAAGCCGTGGAAGGCCGCCATGTGCAGGGCCGTGTCGCCGGCCGCATTGACGGCATCGACGTCGGCGCCCAGCTCCACCGCCGCTTTCACGGCGTCGATACCGCTACCCATGACGCCGCGGCGATCCGGATCCTGCGTGAGGGCGATCTCCATCTCGGCCGAGTCCATCTCGCGACCCCGGCGGTCCCGGCCGGCCCGGCCGAACCCGCGCGTGAGCATGCCGGCGGCGGCCATCAGCGGCGTCACGCCGCCGTCGAGACCCGCGTGCGGGTCGGCGCCGCGCTCGACGAGCTGGCGCATGATGTCGCCCCGGCCGAACTTGGCAGCGAGAAAGAAGGGCGTCGCCCCGACCCAGTTCATGTTCAGCGCGAACAGCTTGCCCTGACGGGCATAGCGAGTGCCGCTCACCAGGCGGGCGTTCGGGTCCGCGCCGTGAGCCAGCAACGTCTCCACCAGCTCCGCGTCCGCTCTCAGGATCGCCGCGTGCAAGGGCGTGTATCCCGCCGCGGCGGCGTTCGCGTCGGCGCCGGCGGCGAGCAGCAGGGCGGCCAGCGCACCGTGGCCGCTGTGCACCGCCACGACGAGCGCGCTGGTGCCGGACGGCGCGGTCTCGTTCGGGTGTGCGCCGGCGGCGAGCAGCAGCCGCGCCGACGCGAGGTCGCCCACGCGCGCGGCGAACAGCAGCGGCGTGAACCCGCCTTCGTCGACGACGGTCGCGGCGCCGGCGCCCCGGGGCTGCGGGGAGCGCGCGATCACCGTCGGCCGGACGTGCGAGCGGGCGCGGACGTCGGCGCCGGCCGCCAGCAGGATCTCGACCACGTCGGCATGCCGCTGCGACACGGCCCACATCAGCGCGGTCTGCCCTTCCGTGGCCTCCCGCGCCCCCACGTCGGCGCCGTGGGCGAGCAGCGCCGTCACCGCGCCGGCGCTGCCCGCGCGCGCGGCAGTCATCAGCGCCGTCTCGCCGCTCGGCAGCACCGCGTGCGGCGAGGCGCCGGCCGCCAGCAGCGCACGCACCAGCGCGGCGTTGCCGTTCTCGCACGCCAGGTAGAGCGGCGTGACGCCCAGCTCGTTCGCGACGTCCGGCGCGGCGCCCGCCGCGAGCAGCAGCTCCGCCGTCCCGAGGTCGTCCAGATAGGCCGCCCAGTGCAACGCCGTCGCGCCGTCCGGCTGCGCCGCGTTGACGTCGCGCGGCTCCCGCAGCCGAGCCCGCACCACCCCGCCGTCACCGTCCCGGACCGCCCGCACGAGCCGGAGGTCCGGCTCCTGCGCCAGGACGGACGAGGACAGCAGCCATCCGAGACACGCTCCGACCAGACCCAGGCTGATGCCGCCGCCGCGCATGCTCGACTCCCCTGTTCTACTGCCCCGCCGCTGCGGCGTGGCCTGCTAGACGGCCGAGAGGGTCTCGATCCCGCCCGTGCTCGTTCCGAAGCCTTCGACCGGCAACCCCAGCTTGTCCATCAGGGTGACGTGCAGGTTGGACATCGGCGTCGGGTCGGCGCACTGCACGTGCCGCCCGCAGTCGAGCGTGCCGGCCCCGCCGCCTGCGAGCAGGATCGGCAGGTTCTCCGACGAGTGCCGGTTGCCGTCGCTCAGGCCGGCACCATAGAGCACCATCACGTGGTCGAGCAGCGAGCCGTCGCCGTCCGGCGTCGCCCGCAGCTTCTCCAGGTAGTACGCCAGCAGCGAGGTGTGGTACGCGTTGATCCGGGCCAGCTTGGCGAGCTTGTCCGGGTTGTCCTGATGGTGCGAGGTCGGGTGGTGCGCTTCCGGCACGCCGATCTCCGGGTAGGTCCGGCCGCTGTACTCACGGCTGATCATGAAGCTGACGACGCGGGTCAGGTCCGTCTGGTATGCCAGCACCTGCAGATCGAACATCAGCTTCGCGTGCTCGTCGAAGGAGGTGGGGATCCCCAGCGGCGGCGCAATCTCGGGGAGCGGCTGATCGACCTGGGCCTCGGCCTTCTG
Organism: Vicinamibacterales bacterium; assembly: GCA_965217045.1. Lineage (GTDB taxonomy): Bacteria > Acidobacteriota > Vicinamibacteria > Vicinamibacterales > UBA8438 > JAAXGX01. The sequence continues at coordinate 1,867,763 of OZ244229.1, forward strand.
AATGCGGCGCTCGATGTCACGCACCGCGTCGAGGTACTCACCGAGCTTGTGACGGTCCCGCGCCCCGAGGTCGCGACGGAGCGTGGCTACCTTGTCGACCACCGCGTCGAGCAGGCTGCGGTTCTGCTCGATGCGCGCCAGCCGCGCAGCGGGATCCGTGCCGCCGGCATCACCCAGCAACCGCTCGAAGACCGTCCGCGGGTTGGTCTCCATGGGCAGCGGCGTCGTGGCGCTCCGCCAGCAGATCGTGTTGGTGTAGGCGCAGGTGTATCCGCCGCCGCACGTCCCCACATCGTCGCCCGACTCCAGCGCGAGCTCCAGCGACGCGAGCTGGGTGTGACGGCCGGCCTCCCTGGCCACCAGCTGGTCCATCGACACGCCGGCGCCGAGCTCGGAACCCTGCGTGCGCCTGGGGGGTACACCCGTCAGGAAGCTGGTGGCGCCGGTCTCGTGGATGTTGTCAGGACCCTTGTTACTGAGGCCGGAGACGACCAGCAGGCGATCCCGGAACGGCTCCAGGGGCTGGAGAGTCGGCGCCATCTCGAAGCCGGCGCCCGCCGCCGTGGGCGTCCACTGCTCCATCACGATCCCGTTCGGCACGTAGATGACGCCCAGCCGCTTCACGGGTTGCGCGGCGGTCCGGCTCAGAGCGGTCAGCGCCGGCACCATGCCGTCGAGCAACGGCAGCGCCAGGGTGGTGCCGATCCCGCGCAGCATGGTCCGACGAGGGAGAGCCTTCCTGCTGATCATCATGATTCCGATCTCCGCATCTGAAACGGCGTGCTCTCGACGATCCCGAGCACGAGGGACGACCAGGTGTAGTCGCTGGCAGCGGCCTCGCGCAGGATCCGCCGGACGGCCGGCATGTCGTAGTGCTCCAGCCCCCGGCCGAGGGCGTACGTCGCGAGCTTCTCGGTGACCGTTCGCACGAACTGCTCGTGCCGGCTCAGCAGCACCGCCTTGAGACCGGCCAACCCGTCGAATCCGGTCCCGTCGGGGAAGGCGCCCGACGCGTCGATCGGGCCGCCTCCCTCACCGGTTGCGCGCCACTTGCCGATGGCATCGAAGTGCTCGAGCGCGAAGCCGAGCGGATCCATCGGTGCGTGGCAGCTCGCACAGACCGGGTTGTCGCGATGCCGCTCCAGCCGCTCGCGCACCGACGCCGGGCGGCCACCTGAGCCGCGATCCGGCAGCGCCGGCACATCGGGCGGCGGGGGCGGGGGCGGCGCACCGAGCATCTGCTCGAGCAGCCAGTGGCCCCGCAGCACCGGCGAGGTCCGCGTGGGATAGGAAGTCACGGTCAGAATACTACCCTGCCCCAGTAGACCGCCGCGCGTGCCGTCCTCGAACGTCACGCGCCGGAACCGGCTGCCGTAGACGCCCGGAATCCCGTAGTGCTGCGCCAGCCGCTCGTTGGCGAACGTGTAGTCCGCCCGCAGCAGGTCCAGGACGCTGTGGTCCTCGCGGATCTGGCTCGCGACGAACAGCTCCGTCTCCCACCGGAAGGCCTCCCGCAGGTTGTCGTCCCACTCCGGAAACAGCTCCGGCGTCGGGACCACGCTCGGCAGCGTCCGCAGAGCCAGCCACTGCAGGGCGAACCCGTCGACGAGCGCCTGCGCGCGGGCATCGGCCAGCATGCGCCGCACCTGCCGTTCCAGGACACCCGGGTCGCGCAGCCTGCCGCGCGCGGCCACGCCGAGCAGCTCGTCGTCCGGAATGCTGCTCCAGAGGAAGAACGAGAGGCGCGCGGCCAGCTCGAGATCGCTGACCCGATGGATCGCCCCGGGCAACGCCGCGGCCGGCTCGCGCTCGACCCGAAACAGGAACTCCGGATCGACCAGGATGCTCTCCAGGCCGCGCTGTATCCCGAGCTCGAAGCCGCCGTCCCGCCGCCCCGCCTCGTAGAACGCCAGGAGCGTGTCGAGGTCGCCGCCCGTCACGGGGCGCCGAAACGCCCGGCGCGCGACCGAGGCGAAAATCCTCCGCGCGCAGGGCGCCTCCTCCGCGCCGGACGCCGAGCGACACACGAAGAGCCGCTGGCGGCTGGGCGTCTCCCCGGAGCCGGCGGCGTTGAAGGGACCCGCGATGCTCACCTGCTCGACCGCGGCCTCGGGCGCTTCCGACGGCGAGCTCCAGCGCTCCGCAACGGCAAGCACCTTGCCGGTCGCCCGCGGCTGCAGTACGCCGTCCCGCTCGGACCGCGCCTGGACGAACGAGACGCCCAGCACCCGCGGTCCCGCCCGGGCGGACAACCGGAAGGCGAGATTGTCGTCGGCGTGCAGCGCGTAATCCTCCCACGCCTGGTCGCCCAGCACGGCGCCGGCGAACGTGCGCGGGGGCGGCGTCCCCGGCGCCCCGCCGACCTCGAACACGGCCACGCGCTCCCCGTCGAGCCGCACCTCGAGCCGCTGCCGCTTCTGGAGCCCGCGCACGTAGTCGTAGAGCTGCCGCTGCAGCCGGATCCTGACCTCGTAATCGCCGTCGAGCGGGAAGTTGTGCCGGATGGCGACTCCGCCGCGCGATCCGAACGGCAGCTCCTCGCTCATCCGCAGGTCCTGGAAACGCATGGCGGGGACGACGTAGGTGTCCGTCGTCGGCTCGATGTTCGGCGCGCCCACCGCCAGGCGGCTGATCCGGCGCGCGGCGAAGATGTACCTGTCGAGCAGCGCCGGGGACACCGAGAGGATGTCCGCCATGTTGTCGAAGCCGAGATCCGCGTTGTCGGCCGGCAGCAGCGCGCCGCCGTCGATCTCGAGCGCGAGCAGGTCCCGTATCGCGTGGGTGTACTCCCGCCGGTTCAAGCGGTGGAGGGTGGTGCGGCCGGGATTGGGCGCGGCCGCGGCGGCCTGGTCGAGCGCCGTCTCGAGCGTGGAGGCGACGGTCGCGTAGGCGGCCTCGTCGGGCCGCGGCCGGCCCGGCGGCGGCATGGACCCGGTGCGCAACTTGCGCACCACTTTCTCCCACGCCGCGGCATCGTCGCCGACGCGCGCGGGGTCCATCGTCTCCAGCGCGAGCCCGGCCGTCCGGAGCCGCGCGTTGTGACACGTCTCGCAGTAGCGGCCCAGAACCGCGCGAGCGGACTCGACGCCCGGCGCGGCAGCCTGGGCGTTCAGGTGGCCGCTGCCTGCGAATGCAACGCCCACCCCGACCATGCATGCCGCCAAGGTCCTCGACATCGTCTACCCTCGGGCTGTTGAAACGGCCTGGAGGCCGATCCGGATTCCCCGGAAGTCGCTCGCCGCCGGCACGCCAATACGGTAGTCTACTCTCGCTCCTCGCAATTCGCGCACAGGAATCGGCCGTGGAGGACGTGACCCCGGGCGGCTGGCGTCTACCCGGCCTCTGCCTCGACTGCCGGCGAGGCCAAGGCTATGATCAGGTTTCGCGGACGCCGCATGCCAGAAGCTGCGGCCGCTCGAACCGGCTTGAGCCCGCAGCATTCACTCTCGGACGCACAGGAGATCCCCATGACGCTTCCGGCCTCGCGCGTACTCCTATTCTCGCTCGTCACGGCCGTCGCGCTGGCCGCCGCCGGTCTGCCGGGGCAGGCCCAGGACCGGGACTTCACCCCGGTCACCGACGCGGTCCTGCAGAATCCGGACCCGGCGGACTGGCTCAACTGGCGGCGCACGCTCGACGGGTGGGGCTACAGCCCGCTCGATCGGATCGATACCGGCAACGTCTCGGATCTCCGGCTCGTCTGGTCCTGGGGCCTCGAGCCGGGCGTGTCGCAGACGACGCCGCTCGTCCACGCCGGCGTCATGTACCTCGTCAACCCGGGCAACGTCGTGCAGGCTCTCGACGCGCGGTCCGGCGACTTCATCTGGGAGTACCGCCGCGAGATGGACGAGCGGCTGCGGCCCGCCGCGCAGATGCGCAGCCTCGCCATCTACGAGGACCTGATCATCCTCAACACGGTCGACGCACACATCGTGGGCCTCGACGCCCGCACCGGCGAGGTGCGCTGGGATACCGACGCCGCGCCCGACGACGACGGCTACGGCTTCTCGAGCGGGCCGGTCATCGCCGACGGCACGATCGTGGCGGGGCTGAGAGGCTGCGAGCGCTTCCGCGAGGACACCTGCTACATCGTCGGCATCGACGGCCGCACCGGACGCACGCTGTGGCGCACGTCGACCATCGCCCGCCCGGGCGAGCGCGGCGGCGACACCTGGGGCGACCTGCCGCTGCTGTTCCGCGCCGGCAGCGACGCGTGGATTCCCGGCAGCTACGATCCGGTCAACCGCCTCGTCTACTACGGCACCGCGCAGGCGAAGCCCTGGACGCGCGACGCGCGCGGGACGGACGGCGACGCGCTCTACAGCAACTCGACGCTCGCGCTCGATCCCGCCACCGGCGAGATGCGCTGGTACTTCCAGCACATCCCGGGCGACAGCCACGACATGGACGAGACGTTCGAGCGGATCCTGATCGACTACGACGGCCGGCAGTCCGTGTTCAGCATGGGCAAGTTGGCCATCCTGTGGGAGCTCGACCGGGCGACGGGCGCGTACGTCAACGCGGTCGACCTCGGCTATCAGAACCTCGTCGACGTCGACACCGAGACCGGCACGCTCACCTATCGCGACGGCATGGTGTCCGACGTGGGCGAGCAGCTCTACTTCTGTCCCAGCACGGGCGGCTTCAAGAGCCTGCGCGCGATGGCGTACCACCCGGACACCGGCGCGCTCTACGTGCCGCTCAACCTGCACTGCGAGACCGCCGCGTTCGGGCCGGTCGAGCGCCGGGCCGGCGGCGGGGGCACGGGCGGCGTGCGCGGCCGCCTCAACCACTTCCATCCGGACGCGCCCGACCAGCTCGGCGAGTTCCAGGCCCTCGACATCCGGACCGGCGAGACGCTCTGGAAGCAGCGCCGGCGGGCGCCCTACAACACGGCCGCGCTGACCACCGCCGGCGGCCTCGTGTTCGTGGGCGACTGGGACCGCAACGTCTTGGCCTACGACGCCGCGAGCGGCGAGCAGCTCTGGGAGAGCCGCCTGACGACCATGGCCAACGGCTATCCGATCACCTACGCAGTGGATGGCACGCAGTACGTCGCCTTCGGGGCCGGCAGTCCGCTCGGCGCATCGAGCTGGACGGCCATCGTGCCCGGCGACCTCCTGCCCGAGATGCGGAACCCGCGCGCCGGCAACGCCATCTTCGTCTTCGCGCTGCAATAGCTGGGAGGTGTCACGTGCGTCAACCGCAGCGCTTCGTCCGGGCGTTCATCCTCGGGTCGGCAGCCCTGGGCCTGCTGGCGCCGTCCGCGGCGACGGCCCAGTCGCCGGCAGCCACGTACACGGAGGCAGCCGCGTGGCCGCACCCGGCCACCACGGTCGCCGGCACGCCGTCGCCCTGGAACTTCGGCCAGATCGTGGCCGTCGCCACCGGCGCCGACGGCAACATCCTGGTGCTCCACCGCGGCGCGCGGCCGATCATGGTGTTCGCCCCCGATGGCACGTTCGTGCGGGCCTGGGGCCAGGGCCTGTTCAGCCACGGCAAGGTGCTCGGGATCCCGGCCGAGCACAGAACGCCGGCTGAGTCAGGCTATACGGCGGTGTACGGCGCGGGCGGCTGCCACGCCTGCGGCGCGCACGCCATCCGGGTCGATCCGGCCGGCCACGTCTGGGTGGTCGATGCGGCCGGCCATGTCGTCTACAAGCTGCGCGAGACCGGCGAGCTGCTGATGCAGCTCGGCACGCGGGGGGTGTCCGGCAGCGAGCCCGACACCTTCAACCTGCCGACCGACATCGCCTTCGCGCCGAACGGCGATCTCTACGTCAGCGACGGCTACGGCAACCCCCGCATCGTGCGCTTCACGCGCGACGGCGAGTACATCGGCGAGTGGGGGTCGCGCGGCACCGGGCCCGGCGAGTTCGGGCTGCCGCACGGCATCGCGGTCGCCGGCGACGGCCGCGTCTACGCGGTCGACCGGGACAACCGCCGCGTCCAGGTGTTCGACGCCGACGGGACCTTCGTCGACGAGTGGACCGATCTCGCCGGCGTGCAGGCGCTCGCCGTGACCGGGGACCGCATCTGGGCCGGCGGCGCCCTGCGGGACCTCGACGGCACGATCGTGGCCGAGCTGCCGGACGGGGCCGGCGGACACGGGATGACGGTGGCGCACGACGGCGCCGTGTTCGTCGCGCAGATCGGGCAGGGGCGCGTCCAGAAGTTCGTCGCGGACGCGGCGGAGTGACCTCCCCGGCGCTTCACAGCGGCGGCCGGCGATCCGCGAAACGGCCCACGCCCTCGTAGGCGTGGGCGAGTTGGAGCGCCTCGAAGTCGCACTTCGGCGGGGCGACGATCTGGATGCCGACCGGGAGCCCGTCCGGGGTGAAGCCGGCCGGCACGGAGATGGCCGGGCAGCCGGTCACGGTGATCACGTAGCAGGCCGCCATCCAGTCTATGTACGTCTCGAGCCGGACGCCGTTGATCTCGCGCACCCAGTCGGTGTCCACTGAGAACGGCGGCACCTGCGTCGTCGGACAGACCAGGTAGTCGAAGCGGCCGAAGAAGTCGACCACGCGGTCGAACAGGGCGGCCTGCTGCACCTCGGCGCGCGTCACGTCCGTCCCGCTCAGGGCCAGGCCCTGCTCCGCGTTCCAGACCACGGTGTCCTTCAACGCCTCGCGATGCTCGCGGAGGTGCCGCTCATGGGTCCTGGCGAAGGCGAACGCCCGCAGCGTCCGGAATATCCCGTCGGCATCGCGCAGGTCGGGTTCCGCCTCCTCCACCGTGCAGCCGAGCTCCGCGAACCGGGCGGCCGCCTTGCTGCAGACGTCGAGCAGCGCCGGCTCCACCGGACAGCCGCCGAGGGTCGGGCTCCAGGCAATGCGCGTTCCCTTGAAGTCGCGCTCCAGAGGCTCGCGGAACCTGGCGCCCGGCGTCTCGCTCGAGTGCGGTACCCGGCGGTCGGGGCCCGCCATGACGGAGAGCAGCAGCGCCGCGTCCGCCGCGTGCCGCGCGATCGGCCCGGCGACGTCCAGAGGGTCGAACAGCACGGCGCGGGGCCACATAGGGACCCGTCCCGGCGACGTGCGGAAGCCGACCACGTTGCACCAGGAGGCCGGGTTGCGGAGCGAGCCGCCCACGTCGGTGCCGTCCGCGAGCGGCAGCATGCCGCACGCCACCGCGACCGCCGCACCCCCGCTGCTCCCGCCGCAGGTACGGTCCGTCGCGTACGGGTTCCGGGTAACGCCGAAGACCGGGTTGAAGGTCTGCGAGCCGGCGCCGAACTCCGGCGTGTTGGTCTTGCCGATCACGATTGCGCCCGCGGCCCGCAGGCGCTCGACGTAGAGCGCGTCCTCAGCGGGCACGAAGTCGCGGTAGATGGGCGACCCGAAGGTGGTCCGGATGCCGCGCGTCAACGTCAGGTCCTTGACGGCGATCGGCAGCCCGTGCAGCGGCCCGGGCGGCGCGCCCCGGACGAGCGCGGCATCGGCCGCCCGCGCGCCCTGCAGGGCCGTCTCCGGCAACAGGGTGACGATGGCGTTCACCCGGGGGTTCACCGCCTCAATGCGGGCGAGGAACCGGCTCATGAGCTCCTCGGCGCCCAGCTCGCGCGCGGCGAGCCGCCTGACGAGATCGCGCGCCGGAGTGAAGACGATGTCGGAATCGCCGGCAGGCGCCGCGGGCACGGTGCTCACCGGTGCCCCAGCACCGGATGCGGCACGTACGGCTCCTCCAGCCGCGCGCACTCGTCGTCGTCGAGCGTGATGTCGAGCGCGGCGACGAGCGCATCGAGGTGTTCGAGCCGCGTCGTCCCGACGATCGGGGCCGTCACGCCCGGCTGGCGGAGAATCCAGGCCAGCGCGACCTGCGCGGGTGTCGCGCCGCGCCGGCGCGCCAGCTCGGCGAGCCGCTCCACCACCCGGAAATCGGATTCCGCGTAGTAGAGGTCGTGGGCGTACTCGTCGGTCTGCGCGCGCAGTGTCTCGCCGCCCCCCGAACCTTCGTCGCCCGTGGACCGCACGCGGTTGCCGGCCAGGAAGCCGCGCGCCAACGGGCTCCACGGAATGACGCCGATCCCCTCGGCGCGGCAGAGCGGCAGCATCTCACGCTCTTCCTCGCGATAGACCAGGTTGTAGTGGTTCTGCATCGCGACGAACCGCGCCCAGCCCCGGCGATCCGACACGTGCAGCATCCGGGCGAACTGCCAGGCGTACATGCTCGAGGCCCCGATGTAGCGGGCCTTGCCGGCCCGCACGATGTCGTTCAGCGCCTCGAGCGTCTCCTCGATCGGCGTATGCGGGTCGAAGCGATGGATCTGGTAGAGATCGACGTGGTCGGTCCCGAGCCGCCGCAGCGACGCGTCGATCGACTCGAAGAGGTGCTTCCTGGACAGCCCGCCGTCGTTCGGCCCGTCGCCCATGGGGAAGAACGCCTTGGTGGCGATGACCGCCTGATCACGCGTCGTGAAGTCGCGCACGGCACGGCCCAGAATCTCCTCGCTGACGCCGCGCGAATACATGTCGGCCGTGTCGAAGAAGTTGATGCCGGCCTCGACGGCGCGCCGGATGAACGGGCGGCTGGCCTCCTCGGCCAGCACCCACGGGCGCCAGACCGTCGAGCCGAAGGTCATCGTGCCGAGGCAGAGGCGGGAGATCCGCAGGCCGGTCCGGCCGAGGTTGACGTACTGCATCAGGGGCGCGGGTGCGATCCGGGAATCCGGCTACGGCACCGTGTGGTAGTGGCCGTGTACCGGGTCCCACACCTGCCGCGGAGCGGAGCCGCCCGCGTTCGTGAAGCTGTAGACGATGAAGCCCGCCAGGGCGATGGCCACCGCAATGACGGCGTACGACGCGGTGCGCGACCAGCGCTCGGTCTTGCCCGCGCAGCACTGCTTGAACTTGCGGCCACTACCGCACGGGCACGGATCGTTCCGGCCGACCCTGCGTGCCATGATGTCCCCGTTGCCGCCAGTATACTGCCCGCACGCCGGCGGCGACACCCCGGCGGGAAGGACTTTCCATGATCACCGACAGCGCACTCGTCGCCCTGGCCGGCCTGGTGGCCGTCGTCGCGCTCCTGTTCCTGCTGATCACCCGCTTCAAGTGGCACGTCTTTCTCGCGCTGCTCGTGCCGATCATCCTGTTCGCGCTGATCCCCGGCATCGACCGGCAGGCGTTCATCGACGCGTTCGAGCAGGGATTCGGGCGCACGATCCAGGGCATCGCGGTCGTGATCGTGCTCGGATCGGTGCTGGCCGAGGCGCTGAAGCACACCGGCGGCATCGAGCGCATCACGGCCTCCATGATCCGCTTGGTCGGCGAGACGCGCATGCCGCTGGCGCTGACGCTGAGCGGCTTCGTCATCGGACTCGCGATCTTCTCCGACGTCGGCTACCTCATCCTGAACCCGCTGGTACATTCCGCAGCGCTGGCGAGCGGCCTGAACATGAGCGTGATGGCGACCGGGCTGGTCGGCGCGATGCAGCTCACCCACGCCATGGTGCCGCCGACGCCCGGGCCCCTCGCCGCCGTCGCGCTGGTGGGAGCCGACATCGGCCGCGTCATCCTGTACGGCGGCATCGTCACCCTGATTGCCTCGCTGGCCGGGTGGGCCTACGCGCGCGCCGTCGGCCCGTACATCGAGTCGCCGCCGTCGCGCGAGTTCGTCGGCCAGTCGTTCATCGATCAGGGGCGCGAGGCGGAGCTGCCGCCGACCTGGCGGGCCTACGCCCCGATTCTCATCCCGCTCGGTCTCATCGCGGGCCAGAGCGTGACCGCGTTCGCCCTGCCGGCCGAGCACGTCGTCAACCGGGCCATGCTCTACCTCGGCTGGCCGGTCGTCGCGCTCGGCATCGGCATCCTCCTGGCCTACGGCAACACGCGGGCGGATCAGGCCGAGGCGCGGACGGCAACGTGGATCGAGGATGCGCTGCGGTCGTCGGCGATGATCATCATGGTGACCGGACTCGGCGGCGCCCTCAGCCAGATCCTGCGCGCGACCCCGGCCGTCGACGCCATCGCCGACGCGGTGGCGGCGACGGGGCTGCCGGCCATCTTCCTGCCGTTCGTGCTGGGGGTCGCCGGCAACATGATCACCGGCTCGACGACGGTCGGCGTGATCACCGCCGCGTCGGTCGCCGCGCCAATGATGGACACGCTGGGTCTGAGCCCCGAGGCGACGATGCTGGCGGGCGCGGCAGGCTCGATGATCATCAAGTACGTGAACTCGAGCTACTTCTGGGTCTGCACGTCGCTGTCGCGCATGCCGCTCAGGTCCGCGCTGCTGTCGTACGGCGGCGTGACCCTGGTGAACGGGGTCACGGCAATGGCGATGGTCTATCTGCTCTGGGTCGCGGGGTTGATCTAGGTTCTAGCGGTCCGTGACGGTGACGGTGACCTCGCGCGCCGTCTTCAGCGCGATGTCGTGGGCCAGCGCCCGCAACACGTAGGTTCCGGGCTGGCTGAAGGTGGCCCTCGTGCTCAGCTCGCCATCCGGGCCCAGCAGAGAAGCCGCCCATTCCGGAACGGGCTCGATGTCCTGGCACAGCGGACTCGCCCCTTGGCGCCGCCGCAGATCCGGGTTGAACTGCGGCGGAACGAAGGTCACATGCTCGTCGTATCCGCGATAGACTAGCCAGCCGGCCATGAGCTTGGCGAGATGACGCCGTTCCGGGCGCGGCTCGGGCAGGCCGTCATCGCTCACCCACGCCGTCAGCTCGAGCGGCTCGCCCACGGCCACGGTCCGTTCAGCCGGGCCCTCGAGCTCGACCACCGGGTACTGGTTGTCGCTCTCGCCGAATCGCTGCCCGTAGCTGGCCTCGTTCATCATCGTGATCTGCCGGTCGAGGACATACTCGGCTCTGAGCGACGCGTACGCCTTTTCCGTCCTGCCGTGCGCGGTCAGCGTCCACACGAGCTCCTGGTCTCCGAAGTCCGCCGGCACGGGAACCTTGAAGACGAACTCGGCCCGCCGGGGATGGAAACGGGTCAGTTGGCCGCGATCGGGACCGCCCGGCTCGATGTTGTTGTCCGGACCGATCGGCACGTGCACTATCTCGTGGCAGTTCCGGTTGAAGAACCCGAACACCATGCTGAACGTGCCGTCGGGGTTGGCCTCCCAGCCCTCGAAGGCCGGCACGACGTTCTGCCCGCGATCGTGGGCCCACTGGGCCGGAGCGTCCGGCGGGAAAAGCACAGCCAGCGCGGCGGCGACCGCCACGGCGACCGCCGGGCAGCGTCCTGAACTCATGTGCACCAGTCGGAAAGCGCCACAAGGGTGCTCGTGAAGCGTTAGTCCTGGTTGTTGGCTCGCTGGTTCTGGCGCCTCGCCTCCCGGTCGGCGGCTATCTCGGCGTACTGCTCGTCGGTGAGGAAGGTGAACTTCGCCAACTGGACGAACATGTCGTCGATCGACCGCTCACCGTGTCCCTTCCAGTTCCGCGGGTCGACGACGTTGCGATTCTTCACCGTGTTGTCGTACCAGCCGGTCAGATGGAGCACCGCCCCTTTGGGCAACAGCGGTGCGTAGTCATCTTGGTAGACGTAGACCTTCGCCCAGTTGTGGTCATAGCCCGCACAGCTGAGCACCTCGCGCCGCGGCTGCGATCCGCGACGGTACGTCTCGTCTTCCGGAGGATAGATCGCCTCCAGACACATCCGTCGCCCGCTCGCGTGCATGTGGGGCTCGAACGTGTTCAGGAGCCCGGACTGCGGCATGATGTAGAACCCGTCCAGGCGGACGCTGTCCTGGTCCGCCGGAATATCGAGCCCGTCCCCGATGCCCCCAATCGCTCCAAATTCCCAGCTGTCGTACTTCGGCTTGTACCCCTCGGGATGAAACACGAACCCGATGTCCGCACGAAGCGGCACCAACTCGCCCGACGCGTAGAGGTGCACGGTGAACTTGAGCTCCGAGTTGGCCGGCAGCACAACGCCTACGTCTTCCGGGTAGGTCGTGGCGTTCTGGCCGATCTCGTGCGTCAGCCGGAACTGGGAGCGCCCCTCTTCCGACGCGTAGTACTCGTCGCCCGTGTGGATCCCCATGTGGTGGATCGTGAAGCGCCCGTAGCCGCTCCCCTCGTTCGCCTTCCGCCTGAGACGCGCCTGGGCCGAGTCGTCCAGGAGGCGCACCTCATGCACCTCAACCGCCTTGAGGTAACGATCCACGGTCAGACCGGTCGGCACGGGACCGTACTCGTCGTGATAGTCGGCCGCCACAGCCGGGACCGCCATGGTCGGGGTGGACACGATGAGGTCAGGCTCGCCGATGGTCCACACGCCTTCCGCCGGAAACTCGAGCGGCGGGGGAAGGTCGGAGGGGTTGCCGCGCGGGGCCCCGTTGTCGGCCCAGGCCGCCAGGAGGGCGATTTCCTCGTCGCTCAGCGAGATGTCGTCCTTGTAATGCTGGATCCCGATGGTCTTGTCGATGAACCACGGCGGCATCTCGCGCAGGGCGGTCTTGTCCTTGATCGCGCGGGCCCAGGGACGGGTCTCCTCGTACGTGAGCAGCGACATCGGCGCCACCGAATCCGGACGATGACAGTTCTGACAGGAGCGCTGCAGGATGGGCGCGATGTGCTTCGTGAACGTCACCTCCGCGTCACGCTCGGCCGCGGCCGCGTCTGCCGGCGACGCAGCCAAGCCGGCCGCTGCGAGCACGGCGCCGACGAACAGCATCTTCACGGGACCGGAGATCTTTTCTCTTGCCACGACCAATGGCCTTTCCCGCCGTCGGGAGGCGACGGCGACGACTACCAGAACACAGATTGTCGTAGGAGTGCGGCCCCTAGTCAAGGAACCGGAGGACCGTGGGCCGACGGACGCCAGAATGGAGTGGCACAGACTTGCCGACAGGGGGAATAATGTCGACCGGGCGGCGGTCCGCAGGGACGGCAACCGCAGAGGAGGCACGATGCGAACTCCGTGGATCGGGAATCGCGTGGAGGAGATGGCCATGACCCAGCCGATTCGTCGTTTCCTGCGAGACGACTCGCAGCTCGAGCCCCGACTCCCACGGCGCGTCTTCCTGGAGCGCGCGGTGCGGGCCGGGACGCTCGGCGCCGCGGCCCTCTGGACGCCCGGCGTGCTCGCCGACGAGCTGTTCGTGACGCCGAGCAGCCGCGCGCTCGAAGGGCCATTCTATCCGGACACGATGCCCCTGGACACCGACAACGACCTGCTGATCGTCAACGACGCGATCACGCCGGCGGTCGGCGAGATCACGCATCTCTACGGCACCATCACCAGCGGCGCCGGGACGCCGCTGCGCAACGCGTTCGTCGAGATCTGGCAGTGCGACACCAACCAGTCGTACCGGCACGCCGACGGCGCCCGCGAGGACGCGCCGCCGGACTCGAACTTCCAGGGCTACGGACGCTTCCTCACCAACGCGCGGGGCGAGTACTACTTCCGCACCATCAAGCCGGTCCCGTACATCATCGGCGACATCTTCCGGACCCCCCACATACACTTCGCCGTCAGCCGGCACGGGGAGCGGATCTTCACGTCGCAGATGCTGATCAACGGCCACCCGGACAACGCACGCGACCGGCTCACGTCCCGGATTCGGGATCCGCTGGCGAAGGAGACGATCCTCGTCGACTTCAGTCCGCTGCCGGGATCGAAGATCGGCGAGCTGACCGCCAACTTCGACATCGTCCTCGGGCGAACGGTCGAGGAGCTCGACGACGGGACGCTGGGCTGGGGCCTCGGTCGGCCCGACACGGGGCGTGCCGGCGGGTGATCGCTGCCGCGTGCGAACCCGGGACAGGAGTCGACGATGGGTTTTCGAACGCTTGCGTTCGGGACGGCGATGGCGGTGGCACTGGCCGCGACCGGCGGCTGCGTGGTCGAGGAGCCGGAGTCGGACGACCGGTCCCAGGATGACGACCGCCGATTGCGCCGGCTACCGGCCTTCGGAGCCCTGGATGCGGACAGCGACGGCGAGATCTCGGCCGGCGAGATCGACGCGGCGGCGGAATCGCTCGCGGCGCTCGACGGGGACGGCGACGGCCGCCTGGCGGGCGACGAGCTGCAACCTGGGCAAGACCCCATCGGAGGTCCGGCACGGACCCCGGCCGAGGCGGCGGCCGCGTTCATGACGTTCGACGGCGATGGAAACGGCGCTCTCGAGGGTGCGGAGCTGCCGTCGCAGTTTCGCAGCCTTCTGGTCCGCGCCGACGCCGACGGGGACGAGGTGGCCACCGCAGCCGAGGTCCTGGCGCTGATGACCTCGGAAGCTGCCGGTCCCGCCGACCGGGAAGCGGATGAGGCCGAGGCTCCACTCCGTCCCATACCGCTCATGGCCGCGCTCGACGCGGATCGGGACGGCACGGTCTCCGAGGCGGAGATCGCGTCCGCGCCGCATGTCGTTACGAGCGCTCGACGCCGACGGCGACGGCCGGCTCGAGCCCGCCGAGCTCCGGGCCGCTGCGGGTGGCGAAGCGGGCGACGGCGTCTGATCGCAGGTTTCGCACGCGGCGCGTCAGAATCGGAGGAGCCGCGTGAACTTGACGATGAAGGCGCGGGTCTCGAGCAGGGGCACGCCGCGCAGCGTGGTGTCCCGCTGATCGTTGTAGACGACGAACAGCTCGCTGCCGGGGCTGTACTCCCAGCGGAACCGTACGTTCGTCCCCATCTGCTTCACGCTCGAGTTGTACTGCACGAGCGCCGACAGGAACATCCGCGACGTGAACGTGTAGGTCGCGCGGGTCGTCGCGACCGCTGCCGTGAACCGCCCCTGCGGGAGGGCGATGCGGTTGATCGCAATGGTCGGCTCGATCGACATCTGCGGCGTCACCCCGATGCGCCCCTGGCGGTATCCGAACGCGGTGATGTCGCCGCCGAAGAACTCCCCGCGCTGCACGAACGCGGTGCCGGAGACTTGCCGCTGCTGGCCCATGAAATACGACAGGAACACGTCCTGGAACTGGTACCCGCCGATCGGAATCGCCACGTCCGTGGCGACCTCGAACGGCTCGACGAGCAGCTCGTAGTTCTGCATGACGTCGACCGTCAAGCGGTCGCTGTTCTCGAACTCGGTGACGAACTGCGCCCGGGCCGCGCGGGTCTCGAGGTCGCGCGCGCCGTTCTCGATGTAGTCCAGGCTGCCGCCGACCGTGAACTGGCGTATGGCCTCGATCGCGGGCCGCGGGCGATAGTGGGCCGCCACGAACGAGCGCCGGAAGTCCAGGCGCCGCAGGAACCCCACCTCCGGGTTGAAGTTCTTGCCGACCAGCAGGTGGTCCACCTGGAGACCGAACAGATCGGCGTCGTACGTGAACGCCGCCTGGTAACTGGTATCGTCGCCCACGCGGCCGTGCGTGCGCGTGCGGGCATAGTAGCCGTTGAAGGTCACGTTGTCGTAGAACGCAAACGAGCCGTCGAGACCGTAGGCGTCGTTCTCGCCGTTGCGGTCCAGCGACACCGAGCGGCGGGTGAAGATGGCGCCGATCCGGCTGCGGCGCAGGATGTCCCGCTTCAGGCGCACGACCGTGAAATTGGTGGCCATGGCGTTCGCAGCGGGCGCATCGTCGGTCTGCATGTTCACCGCGCCGATGCTGAACTGGCCGACCTTGCCGGTCAGCCGGCCGCCGCCGACGATGGGCACCGTGCGTCCTTCCTGCAAGCCGATGCGCCGGCTGAAGAAGAGCAGCGGCGCCTCGTTGCCGAGGCGGGTGCCGGGCGGACCCTGGAGGCGCCCGCCGCTGTTGGCGCCGCCGCCGGTCCCGAGCACGTTGGGCCCGGCCCCGAAGTCGAAGATGCCCCGGGCCTCGAGGAAGAACTCGCGCTTCTCCGGGAAGAACAGGCTGAAGCGCGTCAGGTTCACCTGCTGCTGGTCCACCTCGACCTGCGCGAAGTCCGTGTTGTAAGTGAAGTCGGCCGTCAGGTTCTGGGTCACCCCCCACTTGACGTCGACGCCCGCGTCGCCGGCGCCGCGGTTCGAGAAGGGCGGGTCGGCGCCCAGGTCCGTGGCCGATGAACCGATCGCGTACGGCTTGACCTCCAGCCGCCGGTTCTGCGCCGCCACCTCCAACCCGACCAGCGTGGCGGCGACCGACAGGCGGAAGACGCCGGGGCCCGCCGCAATCGGAACCGGCGTCAGATGGGACATCTCATTCTTCCGCCGTACCTGGCGCTCGAACTGGACGCCCCACAGCTGCGCCTGCCCCTGCTGGAAGCGCAGCGACTTGAAGGGGATCTGCATCTCGACCGTCCAGCCGCCGTCGAACCGGCCGGTACGGACATCCCAGACCGGATTCCAGTCGGTGTTGGGACTTCCCTCGTCGCTGATCTCGAAGTCGAAGAATCCCCCGATCGGATTCACCATGAACGCCATGCCGTTGCGCCGGTCGTAGAACGTGTCGAACGCCACGACGAACCGATCGTTCTGGATGAGCTGGAACGAGTCGCGCTGCATCTCGTTGGCAATCCACTGATCCTCCGGCGCCGAATCCCAGCACCGTGCCGCCACGTAGACGTTCTCCTCGTCGAAGAAGACCCAGGCTTCGGTCTGCTCCGTCGCCGGAGCGCCCTCGGCCGGGAATTGCTGGACGAACCCGCTGACCGGCCGTATCTGCTCGTAAATGGCCTCGCTGAGCGAGCCGTCCAGGTCGAGCCCCTCGGTGAGGCGGAACGCGAGCATCGTTGCCCGTCCGTTCGCGTCTCGCGCGAGGACCTCGGGCGGTACCGGCGCCGCCGGCCCGTCGATCGCCGAGCCGGCGACGCCCGGAGCGAAGCCTGCGGCCCCTGCCGTAGCGGCGGCGGGCGGCGCGGGACGGGCGAGTTCCGGCAGGACAATCCCGGGCGCGGGCGCAGGTCCCGGCGGCGTGACGGCCTGGTCGGCGATGGCCGCCGGACTATCCTGGGCAAGCGCGGCGGCGGTCCTGTCCTGAAGCGCGAAGAGCTCGCCGAGCGCGCCGGTGACGTTCGCCGTCCGGGACACCGTGCCGGTCTCCACGTGCACGAGACGGGCGGTGATCCGGACGCGCTCGCCGACCCGCTGGTAGGCGCCCTCGACGACCCACGGCGTGCCGAGACGGCGTCCCACCTCGCGGGCCGACAGGCCGCCCGTGATGCCGCCGTCGACCGCCGTCAGGTTGGCGACCCGCTCCAGGTCGACTGCCACGGTCTCGGCGAACCCGGCTCCAATCCAGTCGTCCGCCGGCAACCCGGTGATGTTGGTGAACGGCACCACGGCCACCCGGTCGCCCGGCTGCGGAACGACGCGCTCGGCCGCGGCCGGTCCCTGGGCCGCCAGCGTGGCCGATGCGGCGACGAGCAGTAATGCGAGTGCGACAGCGTCTCTTGCCATAAGCTCCCAGCCCACCAATCGTCGCCTGCGGCTTCGCTTGGCGCGTTGCGTGGTCCCGAATCGTGCCCCGCAGCAGCGGGTCCTATTTCGCGAGGGGGTGCGGCCGGACCTGGAACTTGACCGCCTTCTGCCGCGTGCCGGGTCCGCCCTCGAGGTGCCACGCCGCGTAGTTCGAGTAGCTCGACCAGAGCCCCTTCCCCTTCCAGCCCGTGGTCGGGTCGTCTATCCGTCCGATCGACGAGCGCGAGAAGAAGCCCATCGGATACGGCACGCGCATCGTAACGAACTCGCCCGTCGCCGGCAGGAACACCTGCAGCGAGTCGGTGTTCACGTCGCCGTAGACCGGCGTCTCCGGGCCGAAGCCGAGCACGTCGTGATGGTCGATCTGCGTCAGGTAGCTTTCGTCCGAGTTGATCGGCATCTCCGCGTTCTCGAACGTCGGCTTGTACATCCGGTTGAACGTCCAGCCTTCGGGACAGCTCTGCCCGCTGGCGGTCGGGTCGCTCGTGTCCGCGCACTTGCTGCGGTCGAACGCGGCGAAGTGGCCGCTGCCCCGCCAATCCTGCCACGCGACGCCGTCACTGGTCACGTGCAGGCCGCCGCTGCCGTACGGCGGCGGGTCCACCACCGTCGGCGGCGGCGTGTACACCTCGGAGGTGCACGAGAGGGGCGGGTTGTCGCCCAGCTCGAGCCGCACGAGCGTATTGTCCGTCGGGCCGTTGTCCGAGCACCAGATGCTGCCGTCCACGTCGTTCACCGCCGGCGAATAGCAGCCGAACGCCACGCGGTGGTCGCGCGCCGGGTCCACCGGCTCGTCCGGCTCCGTCCAGCCCGGCGAGATCACGCCGTCGCCGTTCGTGTCGATGACCGTCGGGCACCAGCCCTGGGCCGCCTCGGCGTCGCCGGTCTCGTCCCAGATCCTCGTATCTACCCAGCCGACGCCTTCCCGGAATCCGTAGAAGAAGACACCCTCGCCGCTGAGCTGATTGTGATCGGCCGAGAAGCAGGTGTCGATTCCGCTGAACTGCTCCGTCTCCGGGTCGTACAAGAACACCTGCCGCCGGCCGCTCTGCAGGGGGAAGTAGTCCGCGAACCGATTCGACGAATCCGTGCAGAAGCCGGGCTGCTCGCCCTGCGCCCGGACGCGCCCGGTCAGCCAGATCCGCCCCTCGCCGTCCATGGCCACGCTGCGCGGATCGGCCGCACGCGCCCAGAACGACTCGTTGCCGTAGTAGGGAGACTCCGGCGTGTCGGTCTGGATGCGCGGCGCGTTCGTCGGGATGTGGATGGTGCTCGCGCGGTGCGCGACCGGATCGAGCACGGCCAGGATGTCGCTCGGCTGGACGACGCCGTAGACGAGACCGTTCGCGTTGACCGTGGCGTCACGGACGTCGGACGCCGTGCTGTCGGTGCGCCCGTCGAACTCCGTCCCCCAATCCCAGAGCGTGACCACGACGTTGCGCTCGTAGCTGGCCGGCCGCGCCGGCGTCTGCCGCGGTGCCTCGCCGGCCGCCACGCGGGCTGTCCAGTCGGCGAACATCGCCCGCTGCGGGCCGAACCGCTGGAACCCCGCGTTCATCGCCGCGCCCATCGGCCCCATGGCCGCGCGCCGGTCCCAGGCCTCGAGGTGGGAATCGACCGCGTTCAGGATGCTGCCGGGGATCTCCCGCGTCGCCCTGTTGCCAATCTGGTGGCAGCTCAGGCAGACCGTGACCATGCTGCCCAGATCCCGCTGGGAATGCTCACCCGGCGGCAGCTCGATCATCGACAGCCACCACGCGGCCGGATAGACCTGCGCGGCCGCCAGGGCGTCGGACGCCACGACAGCGTCGAGATCCAGAGCCTGCCCGGGCGTCGCCGACACCCGCGCCGAGTCGACGAGGCCGTAGCCGCGCACGAACACCTCGTAGGTCGCCTCCGGCAGGTCGGGCACGACGTAGCGCCCGGCGTCGTCGGTCGCCACGATGCGGATGAACCGCGTCGGCAGGTCCGTCGTCTCCGCGACCACCCAGACGCCGGCCTCCGGACCGTTGGCGCTGGTGACGACGCCGCCGATGTCGTCCGCGTCCAGCTCGATTCCGCCGGCGGGCTGCGCCGCGCTCTCGCCTCCCGCGGGAACCGCCGCCAGGCCGAACAACGCGGCCCCAGCGGCCGTCCCCAACATCAGCGCCGACTTCATCGGTCCGCCCATCGCTGCCTCCTTCTCCGAGCCGCAGGCTGCCATCGGCCGCATCCGCACGGCCACGACGCGGTCAGCCGCCGACAATCATAGCCCGGCGGGGGCGGCAGGACTCGCAGGCGTAGTGAGTCCACAGGAGCCTGCGCCGTAGAACGGCGCCGACGCCGGCAGGGTTGGTTGGGCGCCAAACGGAGCCCCAGGCGACGGTTGGCGGGCTAGCGCTCGGGCAGTGCGAAGACGTAGAGCGCCCCGCCGCTGCTCGGCACGTAGACGTCCGGGCTCACGTTGCGCCGGATGCTGGTGAACGGTCCGGTCTCGGTCGGTACGGCAACGTACTGCCGGCCGTCGATCTCGTACGTAATCGTGAAGCCCGACGCGGAGTTGCCCAGGCGCGTCTGCCACAACACCTCGCCGGTGCGGACGTCGAACGCCTTGAAGTAGCGATCGACGTCTCCGACGAACGCCAGACCCGAGGCCGTGGCGACGACACCCGTCGAGAACGACGCCCGTTGCTCGTGGCGCCACAGCTCGTCCATCGTCCTGACGTCGTAGGCGCTGAGGCGGCCGAACGTGCCGTTGCTCCCCTCCCTTTCGAAGAACCGGACATCCGACCCGGTGGACGATCCGGTACCCTCGGCCAGCTCGAACTCGCGGGCCGCCAGCTCCATGCAGTGGTTCTGATTCAGCGGAACGATCAGGGCCGACGTTTCCGGGCTGTAGGCCGACGCCGGCCAGTTGTGCCCCCCGTAGTACGCCGGGCAGGAATGGATCGGCTGGCCGACCTGCATCCGGATGATGTCGGGACGATAGGTGACGCGGCCCGTCGCGGGGTCGACGGACTCGAAGACATCCTGGAACGCCGTTTCGCGGACGCCCCGGAAGGCGCCGTCGGCACGCGCCAGCTTCCACATGAGCCCGTCCTTGCCCACGGTGAAGAGCAGCTTCTCATCGTCGACGTCGATCAGGACCCGCTCGAAGACCGTGTCGAGATCGAGCGACTCGCCCGGCACGTGCTGGAAGTACCACACGATCCCGCCGGTCTGGGGATCGAGAGCCAGCGTGGAGTTGGAGTACAGCACGGCGTCCGACGTCGCGAGGCCCCGGCTGACGGCCGCCCACGGCTTGGCCTGGGCCGTCCCGATGAAGAACAGGTCGAGGCCCGGATCGTACGTGCCCGGGATCCAGGTCTCGGCACCCCCGCGGACGCCCCGCGGCAGGTCGCCCCACGTGTCGCCGCCCGGCTCGCCCGGCTGCGCGATCGTCGACGTGCGCCACAGCTCCTCACCCGTCTCCGGGTCGTGCCCGGTGACGAAGCACCCGGCTTGCGTGAACCGCCCGCACCCCGTGATGCCGCTGATGACCACCCCGTCCGCAATGGTCGGTCCGGCCGTGTGGTAGAAGCCGTCCGCCTCGTCGGCCTTCTTCGTTTCCCAGACGAGCGCGCCGGTCCGGGCGTCGACGGCGACGACCGACAGGTCCGCCGTCGTCATGAACACCCTGTCCCGGTAGAGCGCGATCGTGCGCATCAGGTTGGACCGGCGGCCGTCCGGATACTCGCGCCGATACTGCCAGATGATGTCGCCGGTCCGGGCGTCGAGCGCCTGCAGGACGTTGCCGGGATTCGCCAGGAACAGCACCCCGTCATGCACCAGCGGCGTCGTCTGCACGCGTCCCGCCTCCATCGTCCACACCCAGGCGAGCCGCAGCTCGCTGACGTTGTCCGGCGTCAACTGCTCGAGCGGGCTGTAGCCGAGGCCCTGCGGGGTGCGCCGCCACGACAGCCACTCGTCGTCCGGGGGATTTTCGAGCAGCTCGTCGGTCACCGGGCTGTACGGCTCGACCTCGCGGTTCACCAGCGCGACCGGACGTGCAGGCGGCGGGCCGAGCCGGCGGTCCGCCGCCTGCACGTCGCCGCGGCCGGCGCCCGCGGCGCCAGGTGCGATGACCTGCGCCGAGTCGGCGCGGAGCGGCTCCGGCCCCGCTGCGTGCCCGTTGGCCTGCAGGATGTAGGCGACGATGTTCAGGTAGGCGGAATCGCCGAGCGAGCCCTCCGCGCCCGGCGGCATCGTGCTCCGGATTTGCTCGAGCAGCGCGCGGGCGGACCGCGCGCCCCAGGCCGCCGTGAAGCTCGGGCCCGCCAGCGGCGGCCCGAACCCGCCACGCAGGTTGTCGAGATGGCATTCCGCGCAACTCTGGTCGTAGGCCTCCCGGCCCGCGGCAGCCTGGGCCGCGACATACGACTCCACGGAAGGCGGCTGGGCCGCGACGGCGAGCTGGCCGGTCGCCATGGCAAGGGTCACCGCGCAGCCGACGGTCCACCGTGAAACAGCGATCCGCATTCCTTCACCCCCTGCCAGTCCAACCGAGCGCCGAACCCGGCCCGTCGAACATTATCGGGATGCCGCACGCGACCCGCAACCGCGCCGTAGCCCCGAGTGCAAGATTCGGTGGCAACCCGGTGCTCCCTATGCCCGGGCGGCGCGCAGGCGCTGCAGCACGATCGCCGCGGCGGTCGCCACGTTCAGCGAGTCGACGGCCGGCTCGATGCCGACCCGCACCCGCCCGTCGCACAGGTCGAGCGCCGGACCGCTGACGCCGTCGCCTTCGTTGCCGAGCAGCAGCGCGAGCGGCGCGGCAGGCAGGCATGCCGCGAACGCCTCGAGGTCCGTCGCGGGGCCGTCCGGCGTGAGCGCCACCAGGCATGCCCCCGACCCCTTGATCCGCCGCAGCGCGCCCGGCCACTCCCCCGCCACGCGGAACGGGAGTGTCAGCGTCGTCCCCATCGACGTCCGGATGGCCTTCCGATACAACGGATCCGCACAGGTCGGCGACAGCACGACCCCGGATGCGCCGAATGCCGCGGCGTTACGAAAGATGGACCCCACGTTGTCCGGATTCGACACGCCCTCGAGCGCGACCAGCGGGCGCGACGGTTCGGCCGCCGGCCATTCGTCGCCGTCCCCCGCTCGCGCTGGGCGCGCGCCCAGCGCGAGGCAGCCGCGATGGAACCGGAACCCGGTGATCTGCCGGAGCCGGGCGGAATCGGTGAGATAGACGTCCAGGCCGCCGGCGCCGACCCGGCAGGCTGCGAGCGCCGGTTCGAGGCGCGCGAGCACGCTGCCGGTCAGCAGCAGGGCCTGCGCGCGAAACCTGGAGGCGAGCAGCCGTTCGACGGCCAGCCGACCCTCGGCGACGAACAGGCCGCGCTCGCGCATCAGCACCGGGTCGGAGACGATCCGAAAGTCGCCGACGCGGCGATCGTCGACCGAGTCGATCGCGATGCGCTCGATCCGCACCGGTCACGCGGCGGGATCAGGCCGGGCGAACGACGGAGCGCTGGCTGCGGTGACCGTCGAGCACCTCGAGGCCGAGCGGCTTGCTGAGATAGACCTTCGCCTCCCGATTGTCGTCTGTGCGCGGCTCGAACTTGATCACGTTGAACTGCAGGTGGTCGAGCGTCCCGCGCATGCCGTACAGCTTGTTCTTCGTCTTGACGACGATCTCGTCGAAGCCGTTGTCGAGGGCCCAGGCTTCCTGCTCCTCGGTGAGGGCCCGAAAGAAGCCCTGGCCGCGCCAGTCGCGGCGCGTCCCGCCAATCCAGCTGTACAGCACCTTGCGGCCGGTGAACGCGACGCAGTCGCTCAGGCGGTTCACGAGGTCGACGAGCTTGGCGTCGGTCTTGTTCCGCCGCAGCTCGTGCGACACCTTGTAGGCCACCGGCACGACCGTCGCCGGGTCGTCCGGCAACGGCGCCTCGGCCATCAGAATCTGATGGTCGCGGTCGCCGAGGCGCTCCATGACCTCCGCCGAGGTCTTGCGGCGGGCGTACTCACCGAAATACTCCTCAATGTACTCGATCTCGAGCGCGCCCTGCTGCAGGTCGTACTGGCGGATGAGATACTCCATGCAATCGGGCGCGCATTATACACTGCGTACATGCTGGAGCTGCCGGACGTCGAGGTGTACGTGGCCTGCCTCGCGCCGCGCATCGTCGGGCAGCGAATCGAGCGGATCCGGCTGCTCCGCCCGTTCGTGCTGAGGTCCGTCGCGCCCCCGCTCGAGGCCGCGCCATGTCGCGGCTGCTCGGGCGCGACTGGCCGCGGACGCTCGAAGCGCTGGAGGCGCTGAAGGAGGAACGCGGGGAGACGGCCGTGAGCCCAACGAGGGCTCTACGTTGACGGCACGACCTGCGGCACGATATCCAGGGGTGCAGCTTCAGCCCACCGGCTGCCGCCGCCCCTCGGACCGCGGCGTGGCAGCGGCGGGGTCGTACGCCAGGTTCGGCGCCAGCCAGCGCTCGGCCGTCGCCATGTCGACGCCCTTGCGGGCCGCATAGCAGGTCACCTGGTCGCGACCCAGCCTGCCGACGTTGAAGTAGCGCGCCTGCGGGTGCGCGAAGTACAGGCCGCTGACGCTGGCCGCCGGCGTCATCGCCGCGCTTGCGGTCAGCGCGATGCCGGCGTCCTCCGCGCGCAGCAGCTCGAACAGCTTGAACTTCTCGCTGTGGTCCGGACAGGCGGGATAGCCGAACGCCGGCCGGATCCCCCGGTAGCGCCCGGCCAGCAGATCCGCGGCCGAGAGCGATTCACCCGGTGCGTAGCCCCACTCGCGCCGCACGCGCGCGTGCAGCCATTCCGCGAACGCCTCGACCAGCCGGTCTGCCAGCGCCTTGACCATGATGGCCCGGTAGTCGTCGTGCTCCCGCTCGTACCCCTGTGCGAGATCGGCGGCGCCGATACCGGCGGTGACCGCGAACGCGCCGATGTAGTCGGTCACGTCCCGGCCGCGCGGCGCGACGAAATCGGCGAGCGAGCGGTGGGGACGGTCGTCGCCGAACGCCTCCTGCTGCCGCAGCAGGTTGAAGCGGACGACCTCCGTCGCCTGCGCGCCGGCGGCCGGGTCGTACAGCGCCAGGTCGTCGCCGTCGGCGTTGGCCGACCAGAAGCCGTAGACGCCGCGGGCGGTCAGGCGGCGGCCGGCCACGATCTCGCCCAGCAGCTCCGTCGCCTGCGCGTACAGGTCGCGGGCCGCCGCGCCCCGCACCGGGTCGTCGAGAATCGCCGGAAACCGGCCCTTGAGCTCCCAGGCTGCGAAGAAGAACGTCCAGTCGATGTACGGCGTCAGCTCGGCGAGCCCCACCTCGATCGCGCGGCGTCCCGTGAACGACGGGACGGGCAGCTCGGCCGCGTCCCAGTCGGTGCGAAACGGATTGGCCCGGGCCGCGGCGTAGGTTGCCAGCGCCCGGCCGCCGCCGGCCGCGTGCTGCTCCCGGAGCCGCGCCTGGGCGGCGCGGTTCTCCGCGTCGAAGGCCGGCCGCTGGGCCGGGTTCATCAGGCGCGAGACCGCGTCGGTCACGCGCGACGCGTCCGCCACGTGGACCGTCGCCCCGTCGTACGCCGGGGCGATCTTGACGGCGGTGTGCTGGCGCGACGTCGTGGCGCCGCCGATGAGCAGGGGCATCCGCATCTGCCGGCGGGCCATCTCCGCGGCCACGAAGACCATCTCGTCGAGCGACGGGGTGATCAGTCCGCTCAGGCCGACGAGATCGGCGCCTTCGTCGACCGCGGCCTGGAGAATCCTGTCGCACGGCACCATCACCCCGAGATCGACGACGTGGTAGTTGTTGCACTGCAGGACGACGCCGACGATGTTCTTCCCGATGTCGTGGACGTCGCCCTTGACCGTCGCCAGCACGATCCTCCCCTGTGCGGACCCGGCGCTCTGCTCCGCCTCCATGTAGGGCTGCAGGTAGGCGACGGCCTTCTTCATGGCGCGCGCGCTCTTGACCACCTGCGGCAGGAACATCTTGCCCGCGCCGAACAGGTCGCCCACCACCTTCATGCCGTCCATCAACGGGCCTTCGATGACGTCGAGCGGCCGCGCGCACTGCTCGCGCGCCTCCTCCACGTCGGCCTCGACGAAGTCGACGATGCCGTGCACCAGGGCATGGCTCAGCCGGGGGCCGACGTCCGCCGCGCGCCAGCTCAGATCGACTTCGCGCGTCTGCGCGGTGCCGTGGACCCCGGCGGCGAACCGTACCATCCGCTCCGTCGCATCGGGGCGCCGGTTGAAGATGACGTCCTCGACGTGCGCCAGCAGATCCGGGGGGATGTCCTCGTAGACCGCAAGCTGGGCGGCATTGACGATCCCCATGTCCATGCCGGCCCGGACCGCATGGTAGAGGAATACCGCGTGCATCGCCTCGCGCACCACGCCGTTGCCCCTGAACGAGAACGACAGGTTGCTGACGCCGCCGCTGACCTTCACGCCCGGGCAGCGCACCTTGATTTGCCGAGCCGCCTCGATGTAGTTGACGGCGTAGTCGGCATGCTCCTCGAGGCCGGTGCCGATGGCCAGGATGTTCGGGTCGAAGATGATGTCCTCCGGCGCCACGCCGGCGCGCGTCGTCAGCAGCCGGTACGCCCGCTCGCAGATCTCGGCCTTCCGCTCGATCGTGTCGGCCTGACCGGTCTCGTCGAACGCCATCACGACCATCGCGGCGCCGTAGCGCCGGATGAGGCGCGCCTGATCGAGGAAGACCGCCTCGCCCTCCTTGAGGCTGATGGAGTTGACGATCCCCTTGCCCTGGACGCACCGCAGTCCGGCCTCGATGACCGACCACCTCGAGCTGTCGATCATCACCGGGACGCGCGCTATCTCCGGCTCGGTAGCGATGAGACACAGGAAGCGGGTCATGCACGCCTCGGAGTCGAGCAGCCCCTCATCCATGTTGACGTCGATGACGTTCGCGCCCCCGCGCACCTGCTCAAGCGCGACGTCGGCCGCCGCGGCGTAGTCCTCCTCCCTGATCAGACTCGCGAAGCGGCGCGAGCCGGTCACGTTGGTCCGCTCGCCGATCATCAGGAAGTTGCCGTCCGGCCGCACCGCGAGCCGCTCGAGCCCGCTGTACTCGGTGACTGGCGGCACGGCGGGCGCCGGCAGCCGGCGCGGCGCCACGTCCTCGACCGCTTCCGCCACCGCCCGGACGTGATCAGGCGTGGTGCCGCAGCAGCCGCCGAGCAGGTTGACGAAGCCGCTCGTCGCGAACTCGCGCAGGAGCGCGGCCGTCTCCTCGGGACGCTCGTCGTACTCCCCGAACGCGTTCGGCAGGCCGGCGTTGGGATAGCAGCTGATCCACGTGCCGGCGATGCGCGCGAGCTCCGCGAGGTACGGGCGCATGTCGCGCGCCCCGAGCGCGCAGTTGATGCCGACGGAGAAGGGCCGGGCGTGCGCCACCGACACCCAGAACGCGTCGATGGTCTGGCCCGACAGCACGCGGCCGCTGCGATCGGTGATCGTCACCGACAGCATCAGGGGCAGCTCGACGCCCGTCTCGTCGAACACCTGCTGGACGGCGAAGATCGCCGCCTTGGCGTTCAGGGTGTCGATGATCGTCTCGATCAGCAGCAGGTCGCAGCCGCCGTCGACCAGGCCGCGGGCCTGCTCGGCGTAGGCGTCGCGGACTGCCTCGAAGGTCGTCGCACGGAAGGTCTGGTCGTTGACGTCGGGCGACATCGAGAGCGTGCGGTTCGTCGGGCCCATCGCTCCGGCCACGAAGCGGGGGCGCTCGGGCGTCCGTGCGGTCCACCGCGCCGCGGCCTGCCGGGCGAGGCGCGCCGCGTCCCGGTTCAGCTCGTAGACGATCGGCTCGAGGCCGTAGTCCGCCTGGACAATCGCCGTGCCGTTGAACGTGTTGGTCTCGATGATGTCGGCGCCCGCCGCGAGGTAGTCGTCGTGTATCGCCTCGATCACGTCCGGCCGCGTCAGCACCAGCAGGTCGTTGTCGCCCTTGAGGTCGCGCGGATGGCCGGCGAACCGCTCGCCGCGGAAGTCGGCTTCCTCCAGCCCGCGCCGCTGGATCATCGTGCCCATGGCGCCGTCGAGGATCAGGATGCGCCGCGCAAGCGCCGCCTGCAGCACGGACCGGGTATCGACGCTCGTGGACATGGTCGCTCGCTCGGTCATGGCTCCAGCCGTCGGCGCACCGGTTCCCGCATGGGCAGGCGCGGCGTCCGGGATCGGGAGCGCGTCAGCTCCCAGTGTAAAGGATGCGCCAGACGCGACCGGCGGCGTCGTCGGTCACGTAGAGGGAACCGTCCGGCCCCTGGGCGATGCCGGCCGGCCGGTGAGCGGCGTCGCGGGGGCTCATGAGGGGCGGCGACGCGGCGGCGAACCCGTCGGCGAACGTCTCCCACTCGCCGGTGAACTCGCCGTTGCTGCGCGGCGCGAACGCCACCTGATAGCCGCCCTGCTCCAGCGGCGCCCGGTTCCAGGAGCCATGGAAGACGACGAAGGCGCCGTCCCCATAGCGGGCAGGAAACTGATCGCCCGTGTAGAACAGCAGGTCGTGGGGCGCCCAATGACCCGGGAAGGTGACCAGCGGCCGCTCGTATTGCGCGCAGTCGCCCGCATCGCGGCCGTCGCCGCCGTACTCCGGTGACAGCATCCGCTGGCCCTGGAAGTGATCGTAGTAGCAGTACGGCCACCCGAAGTCGGCCCCGTCCCGCAACCGGATCAGCTCCTCCGACGGCAGCTCGGCGCTCTCCTCGTTGTCGTAGTACGCCCCGAACAACGACGCGAGCGAGTCGCGGCCGTGCTGCATGGCGTGCATCGCCCGGCTGGCCGGGTCCCACGCGATGCCGATCAGATTCCGGGTGCCGAGCGCAAAGCGGTACCCGTCGTCGGCCTGCGTCTGGCCGGGGCGGCCGGCGTCGAAGCGCCATACGCTCGCCTGCCGCTCCCGCTGCGGGCACGGCTGCAGCCCGGGCGATCCGGCAGTCCGGGCTCGCTGCTGGCAGGCGTTCGAGGGTGCGCCGACATTCACGTAGATGTGCCCGTCCTCGTCGAACGCGAACGGCTTGTCCGGGTGCCCCTGCTGCGGCGGGAAGCCGGACACGAGCGACTCGCCAGGCCCCGCGGGCAGGAGGCGGCCCGGGGTCAGCGGATAACGGAAGATCTCCGTGAACGTCGAGACGTAGAGATGACCGCCATGAAGCTGGAGACCCGTGCCGTAGTGGTCGGCGAAACGCTCGCTGACCTCCGCGCGCCCGTCGCCGTCGGCGTCCCGCAACGCGATGACGCCAGCGTCCTCCGCGCCAGTCGCGCGCCCGCGCGCGCCCCGGTTGCGCACGTAAATGTCGCCGTTGGCAGCAACGTCGAGGTGTCGGACGCGGCCGATCCCGTCGGCGACCACCAGCGCGCAGAAACCGTCGGGCAGCGCGAGTCCGCCGTTGTCGGCGTCGCACGCCGGCCGCGCGGCGCCCGCCGGCTGCTCCCCGCTCGCCGCGATCCCGGCGCCGCCGCACACGCATGCCGCCAGCAGGCAGGCCGCCGCGAGCACGGATCGCTGGTGTCTCACGCGGGCTCCCCCGACCCGGCGCGGCGTCTCGACCAGTGGGAGTAGATCAACCAGCCGAGCGGCAGAATCACGAGCAGATACACGAAGTGCTGCCCGTACCGACCATCCGGCCCGTACGGCTCGGTCGCCCAGTGCAGCGGCTCGCTGTACGGAAAGATGTTCGCCTCGGTCAGCTCGTGGAACCCGTAGATGAACAGCTGGATGACGAAGACCCACAGGAAGATCGCGGTCACCTGGAAGAACTGTCCCAGGTTGACCCGGTGCCCGTAGCGCGCCCAGAGCCACGCCACCACGGCGGCGCACGCCACGCCGGCGACCGCGCCGCTCACCAGCAGCGCCGACCGGACCTGGAAGAGCAGCGCGTTCATCATCAGCGCCGTTTCCATGCCCTCGCGCGTGATCATCAGCAACGTGAACCCGAACACGCCCAGGAAGGCGCCCGCACCGGCCTTGAGGGTCGACTGTTGCAACCGTCCCTCGATCTCACCCTTCAGCCGGCGGCCCGCCCGCCACATGTGGAATGTCAGCGAGGCCACCAGGGCGGCGGCCACCATGGCCAGGATGCCTTCCCACAGCGCCTGGTTCGCCGCCTGCGCGAAGGCGAAGGCGGCGGCCACGCTGAGCACGAGCGAGCCGGCGATGCCCCAGTGGACCGCCGGAATCAGGTGCTGGTTGCCGCTCTTGCGCAGGTAGGCGAGGCTGATGGCGATGATCAGGAACGCCTCGAGGCCCTCGCGCAACGTGATGACGAAAGCTTGCAGCATCGCGGGATCCCGTCTGCCGATCCTGAGGAGGCGATGTTAGCGCCGAGCCATCGGCCAGTCAACACCGCCACGGACTCCTAGCGCAACCCGCGGAACGACCCGCAGGTCAGCATCTCCGATCCGTGGTACGGGTTGGCGATGACGCCGTCCTCCTGAATCCACGACTTGCGGGCCATGGGGCAGAACGCCAGCCGCAGCTCTCCCAGGCCCGCCCCGCGCGCGTACCCGATCACCGCGTTGCTCAGCAGGCCGAAGGTCGCCCGCGCCTTCTTCAGGTCGTCGGCCAGCGCTACCGCGCGCGCCGCCGTGACGATCGCCGCGCCCGCGTCGCCGAGCTCGGCCGCGGCGCCGGCAATCGCCTCTGCCGCGGCTGCCACGCCCTCGATGGAGTCTCCGGCCAGCGCAGTCTGGATGTGCAGATAGGGCGCCGCGACTGCGGGCGACAGCTCGGCCGATGCCGACCCGGCGAGGAGCGCGGTCGCCGCCATCGTCAGCGCCAGCAGCCTCATCATGTATCTACTCATGTCTCTCCCCTCCTGGCACGCACCCAGAGCGTACCACGTTGACGGGGGCCGGCACCCACGAAACGTTGCGCCGCGGGAGGAGGGTTGCTAAGCTCGCAGCATGAGCATCAGGCGCGTACTCGTCGCGGCGGCGGCCGTTCTCGTGACGCTTCAGGCGGGCTCGCTGAAGAGCCAGGAGCCGCTGTTCCGGAGCGGGACCGAGCTCGTGGATCTGTACGTGACCGTGACCGATCGCGACGGGCGTCTGGTCCCGGATCTGCTGCGCGACGACTTCACCATCTTCGACGACGGGGAGCCCCAGCAGATCGTGCTGTTCGAGAACACGGTGCGGCCGATCACGGTCGTCGTGATGCTCGACACCAGCATCAGCACCACCAACGTGATGGAGCTGATCATGGCGGGTGCCGAGCAGTTCCTGATCAGGATGCTGCCGGACGACCGGGCGCGCGTGGGCGCCTTCAACGACAAGATCGAGATCGTCCCAGCCGAGTTCACCGACGACCGCGATCGGCTGATCGGCGAGCTCGACCGGCTCGACTTCGGCAACGACACACGCCTGCACGACGCCGTGGCGGCGTCCCTCGACGCGCTCGTCGGCGTCGAGGGACGGAAGGTGATCCTGGTGCTGACGGACGGCCAGGACAGCGCCAGCGACATCGGCTGGAAGGACGTCCGCTCGCGGGCTGTGGCCGAAGAGGTGATGATCTACTCGATCGGGATGGAGGTCGAGTACTTCGACGGACTCCGCAACCGGCGCACGCGGCCCGATCGCAGCCTGCGCGAGCTCGCCGAGGAGACGGGCGGCGGCTACTTCGAGCTACGGGAGACGGACGAGCTCGGCGCCACGTTCACGCGGGTGTCGCAGGAGCTGCACAGCCAGTACGTGCTCGGGTTCCCGCCCAGGGCGCGCGACGGCCGGACGCATGCCGTGGACGTGCGGGTCCGGGGCGGCATGTCTGCCCGTGCGCGCCGGAGCTACGTGGCGCCGTCCGAGTCCGGCCAGGCCCGCCGCTGACGGGCGCGCAGCGACGCGACGATGTACTCCCCGCGTGTCGAGCTCGCGGTCGCCACGGCCCTTGAGGCGCACGGCCTCAGCCGGCGCAAGGCGGGACGCGGCTTCGAGATCTCCCATGTGACGTCGGTCGCCATGATCGCCGCCGACTACGGGTTCGACGAAGACACCATCGTCGCGGCGCTCCTGCACGACACGCTCGAGGACACGGCGCTGGAGCCGGACGTCATCCGGTCGCGATTCGGCCCGCTCGTGCTGGCGATGGTTCAGGACGTCTCCGAGCCTCGGAAGCCCCGCCCGTGGCGGGCGCGCAAGGAGGCTTACATCGAGCAGTTGCGGGCGACGCCGCGCGCCGGCGCGCGGGCGGTGGCGTCGGCCGACAAGATTCACAACCTGTCGAAGATGACGCAGGGGCTCCGCACCCAGGGGCGCCCGTTCATCCGGCCGTTCAGCGCACCGCTCGACGAGATGGTCTGGTACCAGCGGGCCGTGCTCGCGACCCTGCAGGGCGCCTGGTCCCACGCGATCCTCGAGGAGCACGCGCGGCAGACCGCCGCGTTCCTCGCCGCGGCCGCTGCCGCCGCCGAATCCGCTGCGACCTGACCCGCCGGTCAGGAGGCGAGACCGTCGGCCAGCGGATCCTCGTCGTCGATCACGAACTCGTGCTCCCCGGTGATCCACGCTTCGCCCGCGATACGAACCACGATGGCCGGCAGGTCGCCGACGGTGGTATGGTCCTCGAGCCGGCCGACGAAGCGGGTGCCGGCCAGGCTCTCGTGGACGAACGGCCGACCCGGCTCCAGCATGCCCATCGCGTCGACCACCGCCATGGCCGCCGCCGTGCCGGTCCCGCTCGGGGAGCGATCGACGCGTGCATCGGCGAAGATCGTGACGCTGCGCAGGTCGGCCCCGCCGCCGTCCGGCGCCCCCACGACGATAACGCCGTGAATCCCGCGGAGCCCGGGATCGCGGGGGTGGACGGGAACGACCGCCGAGTCGACCGCCCGGCGCAGCTCGGCTCCGAGCCGCCGCAGATCGGGCAGACCGGCCGGCCGCACCGCCGCGCCCAGCGCCTCGCCGTCGGCCAGCGCGTAGAACACGCCTCCGAACGCGACGTCGACCGCTACCTGCCGCGCCCCCAGCCGCACCGTCACGCCCGGCTGCAGGACGAAGGCGGGCACGTTCCGGAACGACACGCGCGCTATCCGGCTGCCGGCCCGGGCAGCCTGGGCGGTCACCGGCCCCGCCACCGTGTCGAGCACGATGTCCGCTGCCGGGTCGGACAGCCGGAGCAGCCCGCGCTCGAGCGCGATGGTGACCGCCGCTATGACCCCGTGGCCGGACATGGGCGTGTAGCCGCCGGCGTGCATGAAGATCAGCCCGGCGTGCGCTCCCGGCGTCACCGGCTCGGTCAAGACCGCACCGCACATGCCGGCATGCCCTCTCGGCTCGCACATGAGCGCACGCCGCAGCTTGTCCCAGCGCCTCCGCAACCAGTCCCGCTTCTCCGCCATGGTCCGCCCGCGCGGCCGCGGGAACCCGCCCACGACGAGCCGCAGCGCCTGGCCGCCGGCATGCGCGTCGATCGTTTCAATCCGCCGCATCGGTCAATCCGCCACGCGGCAGTGTCCACCGCTGCCGGCCGCCCCGCAAGCCAGCCGGCGGCCGGCGCTGACAAGCCGGGAGAGGCCCGCTATCATTGGCGCAGGATGTCGATTCGCGCGTGCCGGGCGGCTCTGACCTCCGTTCTCGCGGCGGCGCTGCTGACTGCCTCGCCCGGGTCCGCTGCTGCGGCAAGGATACGATCTGGCGTACAACCTGGACCACGACGAGGCGGTCGCGGTCTTCACGCAAGCCATCCGGGAGGCCCCGGACGACCCGGGCGCCTATCGCAGGATAGCCGCCATCACCTGGCTGCGCATTCTCTTTCTGCAGGGCAGGATCCTGGTCGACAACAACCTGTCCAGCGCGGGCCGCACCATCAGCCGCCGGCGCGTCAGGACCCCGAAACCGCCCGCGGACCTCAGCCGCACCTTCGAATCGCACATCGAGCGCGCCGTCACGCTGTCCGAGGCGGCGGTGCGCCGCGCCCCGGACGACGCCGATGCCCACTACGAGCTGGGCGCCTCCGTCGCGGTCGCCGCATCGTACAAGGCGTCGATCGAAGGCGACGCCCTGCGGGCGCTGCGCGAGGCGAAGCAGGCGTACACGGCGCACCAGACCGTGCTCGAGCTCGATCCGCGCCGCAAGGACGCCGCGCTGACGCTCGGGCTGTATCGCTACCTGGTCTCGCTCCTGCCCCGGGCGTTCCGGATGCTGGCCTATCTCGTCGGGTTCGACGGCGGCCAGGCCGAGGCCCTCCGACTGATCGAGGAGGCGGCCGCCTACCCGGGCGAAACCCGCCCGGAAGCCCAGTTCGCGCTCGTGCTGCTCTACAACCGCGAACGCGAGTACGGCGGCGCGCAGCGGGTGCTGAGCGACCTCAAGCGCCGCTTCCCGCGGAACCGTCTCCTCTGGCTGGAGTCCGCGGCAACCTGGCTGCGGGACGAGCGCGCCGTGCCCGCGGAACGGGCCATCGACGCAGGATTCGCCGCGCTCGCGCAGGACGATCGCGCGCGCATGGAGGACGAGCAGGCCGTCTGGCACCTCACGCGCGGCCGCGCCGCCGAGGCGGCGCCGGACCTCGCCGCGGCGGAAGCCGGCCCGGCCGCCGCCTGGGTCAAGGGACAGGCCCACATCGAGCTGGGCAAGATTGCGGACCTGGAGGGCGATCGCCCGCGCGCGCGGGCGGCGTACGGGCGTACGATCGGGGCCGCAGGCTCTGCCGGCAGGCGCGGCACCGGCGCTGCGCCGACGCCGCGGAACGATTGAAGCGGCACGGGTACCCGCCGCAAGACTAGCCGGCCGACGGAGCGGCACAGCGATCATGCAACACGAAAAGCTCGCGATTCTCGTGGCCGGCGGGCCGGCTCCCGGCATCAACAGCGTCATCAGCGCGGCGACCATCAGAGGCCGCCTGGCGGACGTGGAGGTCATCGGGATCCACGACGGCTTCGAATGGATCATGCGCGGCGACATCGACCACGTGACGCCGCTGACCATCGAAGGTGTCAGCCGGATCCACTTTCGGGGCGGCTCCCACATCGGGATCTCGCGGGCCAATCCGACGCTGCGGGAGGAGCACCTCGAGAACACCGTGGTGTCGCTGCTGCGCCTCGGCGTGACGCGGCTGATCACGATCGGCGGGGACGACACCGCGTACTCGGCCCATCGCGTCGTGCAGCGGGCCGCCGGGCGCATCCAGGTGGTGCACGTGCCGAAGACTATCGACAACGACCTGGACCTGCCCCCCTACGTGGATACGTTCGGGTTTCAGACGGCCCGGCACGTCGGCGTCGAGATCCTCAAGAACCTGATGGTCGATGCGAAGACGACGTCGCGCTGGTACTTCGTGACCGCCATGGGACGCAAGGCGGGACACCTCGCGCTCGGCATCGGCAAGTCCGCGGGCGCCACCCTGACGCTCATTCTGGAAGAGTTCGCCGGCCGGCGCCTGCGTCTCCAGGCGCTGGTCGACACCCTGGCCGGCGCCGTCATCAAGCGCCTGACCGCCGGCCGGCGCGACGGCGTCGCGGTGCTGGCGGAGGGCCTAATCCTGGGGATCGATCCGGACGATCTGACCGAGATCGAGAGCGTCGAGCGCGACGCCCACGGCAACGTGCGGCTCGCGGAGATCGACATCGGCGCGCTGCTCAAGGGCGCCGTCGCCGCGCGGCTTGCGGAGTTCGGGCTCAAGACGACCATCGTCGCGAAGAACATCGGCTACGAACTGCGCTGCGCCGATCCGATCCCGGCCGACATGGAGTACACGCGCGACCTCGGCTACTGCGCCGCCCGCTACGTGCTGGCCGGTGGCAACGCCGCGATGATCTCGATGCAGGCGGGACAGTTCATCCCCATCCCGTTCGACAGGCTGATGGACCCGGAGACCGGCCGCGCGAGCGTGCGGTTGGTCGACATCGACTCGAGCCGCTACCGCATTGCCCGCCGGTACATGCTGCGCCTGCGCCGCGACGACTTCGACGACCCGCACGACCTGGCGAACCTCGCGGCGACCGCCAACGTCCCGCTCGAGCGTTTCCGGGATGAGTTCGCGTATCTCGTCGAGCACGAGCCCCCGCAGATGACGCTCGATCTGCAACGCGGCTTCGTGCCGGACCACGACCGCACGACGGCAGAGCGCTGACCGGCACCAGCGGCGCCGTGTGAGCGGCAGGCCGGGCCGGCCTGCCGCTCGGCGCACGGCCGGCCCCGTCTTCAGGTCAGCGTCTCGATCCGGCCGGTGCTGTCGCCGAAACTGTCGCCGTGCACGCCGAGCCTGTCGAGCAGCGACACGTAGAGGTTCGAGATCGGCGTCCCGAGCGGATGCCGGACGTAGCGGCCGCCCCGGATCCCGGCGCTCTTCCCCCCGACGACCGCGACGGGCAGGTCGTCGTGGAAGTGCGTGTTGCTGTCGCTGATGCCCGTCCCGTACAGGAAGACCGTGTGGTCCAGCATCGTGCCGTCGCCCTCCGGCATCGCGTCCATCCTGGCGACCAGGTGCGCGAACTGCTGGAAGTGGTACTCGTTGATCTTGTGCAGGCGCTCGAGCTTCCCGTACTCGTCCTGGTGGTGCGACAACGGATGGTGCGAATCGGAGACCCCGATCTCGGGATAGGCCCGGCCGCTGACCTCCTTCGCCAGCATGAAGGTGCTGACGCGGGTCAGATCGGTCTGGTACGCGAGCGCCAGCAGGTCCATCTGGAGCTTCGCGTGGGTGGCGTAGTCGTCCGGGATGCCCGCGGGCTCGTCCACCAGCGGCAGTTCGCGCGAGCTCTGCAGCTCGGCGGTGCGGAGTCGCCGCTCGACGTCGCGCACCGAGTCGACGTACTCGGCCACCTTGTGCCGGTCGCCCGCGCCGAGGATCCGCTCCAGGCGCTTCAGCTCGGACGAGACGGCATCCACGATGGTCCGGTCACGCTGGAGCCGGGCCAGCCGGGCAGCCGGATCCGTGCTGCCGCTGGTGCCGAAGAGGCGCTCGAAGACGGCGCGCGGATCCCGCTCGACGGGCAACGGGGTGGTCGGCGTCCGCCAGGCGATGGTGTTCGTGTAGGCGCAGCTCGAGCCCCCGTCGCAGGTCCCCACCATCGCGTTCGACTCGATGCCGAGCTCCAGCGACGTGAGCTGGGTCTCCTTGCCGAGCTCGCGCGCCACGACCTGGTCCATGGACACGGCCGCGTACACGTCGGCACCCGTCGTCAGCTTGAACGTGGTCGCCGTCAGGAACGTGCCCGCCGACCGGGCGTGGTCGCCGCCCCCCTCCATGAGATCGGCCGGCTTGTCGGCCAGGCCGCCCAGCAGCAGCACCTTGTCCTTGACGGCCGACAGCGACTGCAGCGTCGGCGGCAGGTCCTGGATCGCCCCCTCGCCCTTCGGCCACCAGTAGCCCATCGACATGCCGTTGGG
Source organism: Vicinamibacterales bacterium (assembly GCA_965217045.1). GTDB lineage: Bacteria > Acidobacteriota > Vicinamibacteria > Vicinamibacterales > UBA8438 > JAAXGX01. Next base: position 1,904,370 of record OZ244229.1, read on the forward strand.
CACGTAGAAGACGCCCAGCCGGCGCAACCGCGCCGGTGACGCCGCCGTCCGGCTCAGCGCGGTGAGGGCAGGCACCATCGCGTCCAGCAGCGGCAGAGCCATCGTGGCTCCGGCGCCGCGCAGCACCGCCCGACGAGACAAGCTCTTCTTGGTAATGAACATGGGCTATTGCTCCGCCTGTTGTTGATCGGGGTCCCGCACCAGCCGCTGCTGGAACGGCGCGCTCTCGACGATGCCGAGAATGAGCGACGACCAGTGGTAGTCGTCGCGGGCCGCATCCCGCGTGATCTGGCGCACGGTGGGCGCATCCAGATAGTCGAGGCCGCGTCCGAGGGCGTACGTCAGCAGCTTCTCGACGACGGTGCGCACGAATTCGTCCTCGCTCTGCTCCAGCAGGGCCGCCCGAAAGGCCGCCGGATTCTCGATGTGCGTGTCCCGCCAGGTAATCGCGGAGTCGATGGCCGCGCCCTCGTCGTCCTCGCGCCATCTACCGATGGCGTCGAAGTTCTCCAGGGCGAAGCCCAGCGGATCGAGGTTTGCGTGGCAGCTCGCGCAGACCGGGTTCGAGCGGTGCTGCTCCATCCGCTCCCGCAGCGACGTCGGCTTGCTCCGCCCGTCGTTCTCCGGCAACGGCGGCACGTTCGCGGGCGGCGGCGGCGGCGGTGAGCCGAGCAGCGTCTCGAGCACCCACTTACCCCTGAGCACGACCGACGTGCGGTCCGCGTAGGACGTCACCGTCAGGACGCTGCCGTGCCCCAGCAGGCCCTGCCGCGAGGCGTCCGAGACCAGCGTGCGGCGGAAGTGGCTGCCGTACACGTCGGGGATGCCGTAGTGCTCGGCCAGCCTAGCGTTCACGTAGGTGTAGTCGGCCCGCAGGAGGTCGAGCACGCTGCGGTCCTCGCGCACCTGGCTCTCGAAGAACAGCTCCGACTCGCGAATCATCGCCTCGCGCAACGTGCTGTCGAAGCCGGGGAAACGCAGCGGATCCGGCACCATCGTCTGCAGGTTGCGTATCTGCAGCCACTGGCCGAGGAAGTCGTTCATCCAGCGTGTCGCGCGTCGATCCGCGAGCATCCGCCGCGTCTGCTGCGCCAGCACGGCGGGATCGCGCAGCCGGCCGGCCGTGGCCACCTCCAGCAGCTCGTCATCCGGAACGCTGCGCCACAGGAAGAAGGACAGGCGCGACGCCAGCTCCATGTCGCTTATGCGGTAGGCGGTCCCGACCGCGCTGTCGATCGGCTCGGACTCCGCCCGCATGAGGAACGCGGGCATGCTCAGGAGCGCCTCAAGAGCGCGCGCGATGCCGGTCTCGAAGTCCCCCGCGGCGCGCCCGATCTCGTAGATTGCCATCAGGGGCCGCAGGTCGGCGTCGGTCACCGGGCGTCGATATGCGCGCCGGGACAGCGTGCGGAGGATCTCCCGCGCGCACGGCTCCTCGTCCTGCGGCGTGCTCGGCCGGCACACGAAGATGCGCCCGCGGCTCGGCGTATCCTCCGGAACCCTTCCCAGGAACGGCCCGTGGATCTCAAGCGTCGCGATGCCGGCCACCACGTTGTCGCCCTCCCCCCGCGAGGCCGACGGGGCCGTGTCGGTGAAGGCCGCCGACACGAGCCGCGTGCCGGCCCGGACCGGGAGGCGCACGGTCAGGTCGTTGTCGGCGGTCTGGTTGTACAGCGCGATCTGCTGGTGCAGGATGTCGTCGTCGGGCGGCGCGATGCCGCCGCCCGTCAAGGCGTACTCGACCTGACCCGCGAACTTGCCGCCGACCGAGAGGCGCCCGACGAGCGCGTGATCGATGCGCAGCTCGACGTGGTACTCGCGCTCCGCGATGTCGCCGAAGATCGTTTCCCCGACGTCGCTCCGCTGCAGCCGGATGCGGAAGAGGTAGTCACCGTCGAGCGCGAAGGCATGGCGTGCGGCTAGGCCGCCGTGGGTCGCGAACGGCAGGTTCTCGCCCATGCGGTCTTCCTGCCGCGTCCCGGTGGGGATGCGGTAGGTCTGGATCGCCGGGCGGTTCTCGAGCGTGCCGACCGCGAGCCGGCTGACCTTGGTGGCCGCCGTGATGTAGCGATCCATCAACGCCGGGGTCATGGCGAGCACCTCGGCGTTGTTGTCGAAGCCGAAGCCGGCCATGTCGCTCGGGAGCAGCGCCTCGCCGTCGATATCCAGCACCAGCAGGTCGCGTACCGCATTGACGTACTCGGTCCGATTCAGGCGGTGCGACGCGACCCGGCCCGGGTTGGGTGCCGTGGCGCCCACCCGGTCGAGCTCCGTCTCGAGCGCCGTCAGGAACGCCTCGACCGCCGCCCGCTCGGGGCGCGGCCGCCCCTGCGGCGGCATCTGCCCGCTGCGCAGCTTCCTGGCAACCTTCTCGAACAGCTCGCGGTGGGCGGCCACCTGGCCGACGTCGACCTGGTCGAACATCACGCCGGCCGTCTGCAGCCGTTCGTTGTGGCAAGTGACGCAGTACCGATCGAGGAGCGCGCGGGAAGGCGCCTCCGTCTGACCGGCGGCCGGCGGCGCCGCCGCCACGGTCATCCCCGCGAGGCACACGGCACCGAGCACTCTCAGCTTGAACATAATGGGGCCTTCTTCCGGCGGTCGCCCGCCTGCGTGTGTTTCGCCGTTTATACCACCTTTACGGCCAGCGCGCAAGGAAGCTAGAATGCGGGACAGTCGTATCGACCGCTCGCAGCGAACCTGAAACGCGGGAGGACACCATGCGCGTCCCGATGAAGCGTCTCGCCGGCTTGTATCTCGCCTTCCTCCTGGCCGCACCAGGCGCAGCTGCGGCGCCGGACCTGCGCCTGGTGGACGCGATGGCGGACCGCGACACCGCGCGCGTCCGCGCCCTGCTCGACGCGGGGGCCGACCCGGACACCGCGCGCGCCGACGGGGCGACGGCGCTGCTCTGGGCGGCGCACTGGGACGACGGCGAGGCCGTCGAGCTGCTGCTGCGGGCGGGCGCCGACGTCGACGCTGACGACGACCACGGCGTGACACCGCTCGCGCGGGCCTGCGAGAACGCGAGCCGGGCGCTGGTCGGCCGGCTCCTCGCCGCCGGGGCGGACCCGAACGCCGCCCAGACCAACGGGTTGACGCCGCTGATGACGGCCGCACGCACGGGCAGCCTCGGCGTGGTCGAGACCCTGCTCGCGCACGGCGCCGGCGTCGACGCCGCCACGGCCGCCACCCACGAGACGGCGCTGATGTGGGCCGTGGCCGAGGGCCACCGCGACATCGTCCGCACCCTGATCGCCAGCGGCGCCGACGTGCGTCCCAACCCGCGGCAGGCGCTCTCGCCGCTGATCGCCGCGGCCGAGAACGGCGACATCGAGACGGCCGAGATGCTGCTGGCCGCGGGCGCCGGCGTCGACGACACGGGGTCGGACGGCGCGCATCCGCTGGCGTACGCGGTCATCATCGGGCAGAGCGCCTTCGCCCGCTTCCTGCTCAAGCGCGGCGCCGACCCGAACGGGGCGGTCGACGGCGTCACGGCCCTGCACGCCGCCACAGGCCCCGTCGACACCTGGCTGAAGGCTTGGAACCGCCGGCACGGCGGCCCGCGGATGCGCCGAGGCCGGCTAGCGCTCGACGAGCGTCTGCCGCTGGTCGACGCGCTGCTCGCCAGGGGCGCCGACCCGAATGTGCGGATGACGGCCTCCGGCATGACGTCGCAGGGCTTCGTCCGCAACGGGGCGTACGACACGTTCACGACCGGCACCGGCGACGTGGCCGGCGCAACCCCGCTGTGGGTAGCGGCGTTCGCCACCAACCCCGGCCCGGGCTGGATGTGGGACGGCTGGAAGACGCACCGATCGACCGGCGAGATCCTGCGCAGCCTGCTCGCGGCGGGTGCTCGGCCGGACATCACGTCGATCGACGGCACCACACCGCTGATGGCGGCGGCCGGCTGCGGGCGGGTGTCGTACTGGACGAACACGCCGCGGGCGCTGCGCCAGCCGATGGCGGAAGAGGCCGCCGGCATCCTCATCGAGGCCGGCGTGGACGTGAACGCCGCCAACGAGGGCGACTACACGGCGCTGCACTGCGGGGCGTTCAGCGGCCTGAGCGAAGTAGTGCGACTGCTCGTGGCGCACGGCGCCGACATCGACGCGCGCGACTGGCGGGGACGGACCGCCTTCCGCCTCGCTGAGGGCGCCAAGCAGTCGTTCCACTACCAGGCGTGGCCCGAGGTGGCGGCGCTGCTCGAGGCGCTGGGAGCCGATACCCGACTCGGGATTCCGGGCACCGTCCAGGAACGCCTCCGAGGGCTGGTGGCGGTCCGGCAGGAGTCGGCGCCGTAGCACGGCGCGAAAGGAACCATCAATGCATGTCGAAACGAAGCTTCCAGCCGCTCTGTGGCTCGCTCTCTTCCTGATGGCCGGCGGCGCCGCGGCCGCCGCGCCGGACCTGCGCCTGGTGGACGCGATGGCGGACCGCGACACCGCGCGCGTCCGCGCCCTGATCGACGAAGGGTTCGACCCGGACACCGCGCGCGCCGACGGGGCGACGGCGCTGCTCTGGGCCGCCCACTGGGACGACGGTGAGGCCGTCGAGTTGCTGCTGCGCGCCGGCGCGGACGCCAACGCCGCCGACGACCACGGCGTGACCCCGCTCGCGCGGGCCTGCGAGAACGCGAGCCGGGTGCTGGTCGGCCGGCTCCTCGCCGCCGGGGCGGACCCGAACGTCGCCCAGACCAACGGGTTGACGCCGCTGATGACGGCCGCCCGCACGGGCAGCCTCGCCGTGGTCGAGGCCCTGCTCGCGCACGGCGCCGGCGTCGACGCCGCCACCGCCGCCACCCACGAGACGGCGCTGATGTGGGCCGTGGCCGAGGGCCACCGCGACGTCGTCCGCGCCCTGATCGCCGTCGGCGCCGACGTGCGTCCCAACCGGCGGCAGGCGTTCTCGCCGCTGATTGCCGCCGCCCAGAACGGCGACATCGAGACGGCCGAGATGCTGCTGGCCGCGGGCGCCGGCGTCGACGACACGGGGTCGGACGGCGCGCACCCGCTGGCGTATGCCGTCATCGTCGGGCAGAGTACCTTCGCCCACTTCCTGCTCGAGCGCGGCGCCGACCCGAACGGGGCGGTCGACGGGGTCACGGCCCTGCACGCCGCCGCGGGCCCGGTCGGCACGTGGCTGAAGGCGTGGAACCGCCAGCACGGCGGCGGTGGGCGCTCGCGCGCCGGCTCGCGAGCGCCCACCAGCCGGCTTGCGCTCGACGAGCGGCTACCGCTGGTCGACGCGCTGCTCGCCAAGGGCGCCGATCCAAACGTGCGGATGACGGCCTCCGGCATGACGGAGCAGGGCTTCGTCCGCAACGGCGCGTACGATACGTTCACGACCGGCACCGGCGACGTGGCCGGCGCGACGCCGCTGTGGGTGGCGGCGTTCGCCACGAACCCGGGCCCGGGACGGCCGCGGTTCGGCTGGCAGACGCACAGCTCGACCGGCGACATCCTGCGCAGCCTGCTGGCGGCGGGCGCTCGGCCGGACATCACGTCGATCGACGGCACCACGCCGCTGATGGCGGCGGCCGGCTGCGGGCGGACGGCGCACTGGACGAACACGCCGCGGGCGGCGCGCCAGCCGATGGCGGAGGAGGCCGTCGGCGTCCTCGTCGAGGCCGGCATGGACGTGAACGCCACCAACGAGGGTGACTTCACCGCGCTGCACTGCGCGGCGTTCAGCGGACTGAACGAGGTGGCCGAGCTGCTCGTGGCGCACGGCGCCGATATCGACGCGCGCGACTGGCGCGGACGGACCGCCTTCCGCCTGGCCGAGGGCGCCAAGCAGTCGTTCCACTACCAGGAGTGGCCCGAGGTCGCCGCCGTGCTCACCGGGCTCGGAGCCGACACCAGCCTCGGGATCCCGGGCACCATCCACGAGCGCCTGCGAGGGCTGGTGGCCGCCCGCTAGGAGTCTGCGCCGCAGAACGGCGCGGACTCCTGAAGGGTTGGTCAGCGAGTGGTCGTCAACTGAACGCAAGGGGCACCCAATGCACTTCCGACGAATGAAGCGTCTCTCCGGTCTGTGTCTCGTTCTCCTGCCGCTGGCGGCCGGCAGCGCGGCGGCCGGCGCGCCGGACCTGCGCCTAGTGGATGCGATGGCGGACCGGGACACCGCACGCGTCCGCGCCCTGCTCGACGCGGGGGCCGACCCGGGCACGGCGCGCGCCGACGGGGCGACGGCGCTGCTCTGGGCGGCGCACTGGGACGACGGCGAGGCCGTCGAGCTGCTGCTGCGCGCCGGCGCCGACGCCAACGCCGCTGACGATCACGGCGTGACGCCGCTCGCGCGGGCCTGCGAGAACGCGAGCCGGGCGCTGGTCGGCCGGCTCCTCGCCGCCGGGGCGGACCCGAACGTCGCTCAGACCAACGGGTTGACGCCGCTGATGACGGCCGCCCGCACGGGCAGCCTCACCGTGGTCGAGGCCCTGCTCGCGCACGGCGCCGACGTCGATGCCGCCACCGCCGCCACCCACGAGACCGCGCTGATGTGGGCCGTGGCCGAGGGCCACCGGGACATCGTCCGTGCCCTGATCGCCAACGGCGCCGACGTGCGTCCCAACCCACGGCAGGCGTTCTCGCCGCTGATCGCCGCGGCCGAGAACGGCGACATCGAGACGGCCGAGGTGCTGCTGGCCGCGGGCGCCGGCGTCGACGACACGGGGTCGGACGGCGCGCATCCGCTGCCGTATACGGTCATCGCCGGGCAGAGCGCCTTCGCCCATTTCCTGCTCGAGCGCGGCGCCGACCCCAACGGGGCGGTCGACGGGGTCACCGCCCTGCACGCCGCCGCCGGCTCCGTCGACACCTGGCTGAAGGCGTGGAACCGCCAGCACGGCGACCGGCGGGCCCGGACGGGCCGGCTGGCGCTGGGCGAGCGGCTGCCGCTGGTCGACGCCCTGCTCGCCAAGGGGGCCGATCCCAACGCGCGCATGACGGCCTCCGAGGTGACGGGGCAAGGCTTCGTCCGCAACGGCGCGTACGACACCTTCGCGACCGGCACCGGGGACGTGGCCGGGGCGACGCCCCTGTGGGTGGCGGCCTACGCCATGAACCCGGGGCCGGGCAGCGCCTCCTTCCGGAACCGCAGGCGCCTGCCCACCTCGACCGGCGAGGTCCTGGAGAGCCTGCTCGCGGCGGGCGCCCGCCCCGACCTCACGCCCAACGACCGCACGACGGCGCTCATGGCCGCGGCGGGATGCGGGCGGGCGGCGCACCTGACCAACGTGCCGCGCGCACCGCGCGTGCCGAGCGCGGAGAAGGCGGTCGACATTCTCGTCGCGGCGGGCGTGAACGTGAACGCCACCAACGAGGGGGACTTCACGGCGCTGCACTGCGCGGCCTTCAGCGGCCTGAACGAGGTGGTGCGGCAGCTCCTGACGCACGACGCCGACATCGACGCGCGCGACTGGCGCGGACGGACGGCGTTCCGCCTGGCGCAGGGCGCGAAGCAGTCGTTCCACTACCAAGAGTGGCCGGCGGTCGCGGCCCTGCTCGCCGAGCTCGGGGCCGATACCAGCCTCGGCATCCCCGGCACCATCCACGAACGCCTGCGAGGACTCGTGGCGGCCCGCTAGACGACGCAGCGGATGCGCGGGCCTGATTTCCGGAGAGATCGGATGACTCAACATCTGGCAGGGTGGGTGATTGCGCTGGTCGCCGGCACGGGGGTGCTCGGGCTCGCGCAGAAGGTGGTCGGGCCCGAGCAGTTCGACCAGGCGATGAAGACGATCGGCGCGGCCCTCGAGGGCGTCGAGGAGGCCGTCGGATCGGGGTCGTTCGTCGACGCCAAGACACCGCTGGCGCTCGCGCGGCAGGTGCTGGCCTCCACCCGCCCCGAGTGGGAAGCCCTCGGGCGGCCCGACGCCGTGCGGATGAACCGGGAGGCGCTGGACGCCCTGGACGTGCTCGACGTGACCCTGTCACCGACAACGGTCGATGCGGCGGCCGTCGCCGCCGGCGTGGCGGACGTCAATCGCGCCTGCGACGCGTGCCACGCGGTCCATCGCGAGGGCGACCCGCAGAACGGCTACCGCATCCGGCCGGCGACCCGCTGACGGTATCCTCCGAGCCTTCGTCGTTCAGGATGGCCGCGTGCGCGTAGCCGGCAGCGCCCGGTTTCAGAGATGGGCAGTTGGTAGCGGTACGGGGATTCGAACCCCGGTCCCGTGGCTGAGAACCACGTATCCTAACCCCTAGACGATACCGCCACACGGCGTTCGGACGATTAATTCTATATCATACACAGGCGTGTCCCGCCTGCTGCTCGCGCTCGCGCTGGTGATGGCCGTCGGCTTGGCCGCCGGAGTCTACGTCGGGGCCGGACGCGCCCCCGGACCGGTCATCGAGATCCTCCAGCCCACCGATCTCGTCGGCCGGTCGGCCGTCTTCCAGGCCGTCGTCGAGGCGCCCCGGAGCGAGCTCTCCGCGCTCGAAGCCGTCATCCAGCAGGACGGCACCGTCTATCCGCTGCTCTCGCTGGAGCGCCTCGAGAAAGCCGCTATAGACCAGGACGGGCCCGACCGGCTCCGAATCACCCGGTCGTTCGACCGCGAGTCGCATCCGGAGCTCCGCTCGGGCCGCGCGCAGGTGCGCGTCTCGGCCACGCGCCCGGTCCTGTTCGGCCTGAGCGAGGCCAGCGCGTCGGTGGCCGCCGACGTCGAGGTCAGGCTCCAGCCCCCCCGTCTGGCCGCCATCTCCACGTTCCACTACGTCAATCACGGAGGAGCGGAGCTGGTCGTCTACACGGTGTCGCCGCCCGACGCCGAGTCGGGCGTGCGGGTCGGCGACAACCTCTACCCGGGCTATGCCGCATCCGGGCTGGTCGAGGGCGCCGGCGACGACCTCCGCCTGGCCTTCTTCGCACTCCTGCACGATCAGGATCTGGGCACGCCCATCGAGCTCTACGCCCGGGACGCCGCCGGGAACGAAGCGCGCGCCGCGTTCGATCACCGCCGCTTCCCCCGGGAGTTCAGGCGGTCCCGCATCGAGGTGAGCAACGCGTTCCTGCGGCGCGTGGTCCCCCCCATCGTCAGCCGGTCCCCGGAGCTGGCGGACGAGGAGCCCGAAGGCTCCGACGACGACTGGCTCGCGCTCTACCTCTTCATCAACGGCGAGCTGCGACGCCTGAACCGGGCGACGCTCGTCGCGCTCGCGGCCGAGACGAGCCCGCACATGCTCTGGGAGGGTGCGTTCCGGCAGCTCAGCAACTCGGAGGTGGAATCGGGGTTCGCCGACCACCGCACCTACACCCACGAGGGCGAGGAGATCGACCAGCAGGTGCATCTGGGATTCGATCTGGCCTCGACGGCGAACGCGCCGGTCCGCGCGGCCAACCGCGGCACCGTGGTGCACGCCGACTACTTCGGGATATTCGGCAACTGCGTGATCATCGACCACGGGATGGGCCTGCAGACCCTGTACGCGCACCTGTCGGCGATTGGCGTGTCGGTGGGCGACCTCGTGGAGCGGGACGACCCGCTCGGCCTGACCGGCCAGACCGGCCTCGCCGGCGGCGACCACCTGCACTACGCCACGCTGCTGCAGGGACGTCCGGTGTCGCCGATCGAGTGGTGGGATCCGCACTGGATCGAGGACCGCGTCCTGCGCAAGATCCGGGCGCTGTCACCGGCGGCCGCACCGCAGGCGTCTGCGCCGTAGAACGGCGCGGACGCCCCTGCCCGCATGACGTCCTGCGCGGCGCATTCCGATACGCTGGCTGACGATGGCGCCTGCGCCTGACGTGGTGGTGATCGGTGCCGGGGCGTTCGGCGCCTGGACCGCCTGGCACCTCCGCGCGGCCGGCCACAGCGTGACGCTCGTCGACGCCTTCGGCGCCGGCCATTCGCGCGCGAGCTCCGGCGGCGAGTCGCGCATCATCCGCCGGGGCTACGGCGACCGGGTCCTGTACTCCCGCTGGGCGCGCGAGTCGCTTTCGCAGTGGAAGGCGCTCTCGGCGGACAGCGGCCAGGCGCTCTTCCTGGAAACCGGGGTGCTCTGGCTCGACCACGACGAGGATGCCCACGTCGGCGCGACCGCGCGCACCCTGGCCGAGCTCGGGGTGGCGACGGAGCCGCTCACCCGCGAGGGCCTCGCGGACCGGTTTCCGCAGCTCGACCTCAGCAGCCTCGCGCGGGGCGTGCTCGAGCCGGGCGGCGGCGTCCTGCTCGCCCGCCGCGCCGTGCGCGCCGTGGCGGACCGGGTCCGACGCCGCGGCGTCGACTGCCGCGTGGCGTCGGTCGCCCCGCTCGGCCGGGCTCGCCGCGTCGACGCGGTCGAGCTCGGCGACGGGAGCCGCCTGTCCGCCGGAGCTTTCGTCTTCGCCTGCGGCCCGTGGCTGCCGAAGCTGTTTCCCCGTCCGCTCGACCCGCTGCTGCGGGTGACGCGCCAGGAGGTGTTCTTCTTCGGCCCGCCCGCGGGCGACCGCCGCTTCGCCCCGCCGGCGATGCCGGCCTGGATCGACTTTCACGCCGGCGCCTACGGCCTCCCCGATATCGAAGGCCGCGGAGTCAAGATCGGCCTGACCGCGCTCGGCCCGCCCTTCGATCCCGCCGGCGGCGACCGGACGCCGTCCGCCGCCGGCCTGGCCGCCGCGCGGCAGGTCGCCGCCTCCCGACTGCCGGCCCTGCGCGCCGCGCCGCTCCTCGAAGCCAGGGTCTGCCAGTACACGAACACGCCGAGCGGCGATCTCCTGCTCGACCGCCATCCGGACCACGCCAAGGTCTGGCTCGCCGGCGGCGGGTCCGGTCACGGATTCAAACTCGGGCCGGCCGTTGGCGCGTACGTGGCGTCGCAGGTGGCGGGGACCGCCCCCGCCGAAGACCTCGTGGTGCTGGCGGCGCACCGGGCCGGCCGCGTCCGGACGGTGCTCTGAGCAGGCGTCTGGCAGCCGCACGGCAACGGCTGGACAGCCCTCGCGCGGCTCAGGACGCAGGCGCCGCCAGCGCGTACTGCCGGAAGGTCAGGCTGATCCGCCCGGCGGGACCGACGGCCGCCGGTCCCGAACCCGGCAGGATGCGCGCCACCCCGTGATAACGGAGCCGGCTCGGCCCGCCGAGCACGAAGGCATCGCCCGAGCGCAGCTCGATCGCCGTCGTCGGCTCACGGCGGCGGAACCCGCCGAGCAGGAAGCGCGCGCTGTCTCCGAGCGACAGCGAGACGACCGGTATGCCGGCCTCGATCGCGGAGGCGTCCTCGTCCTTGTCCTGGTGCAGCCCCATCCGGCCGTCGTGCCCGTAGCGGTTGATGAGGCAGATGTCCGGGCTGAGCGTGAAGCCGACCGCCGCGGCGGCGCTCAGCGCCAGGTGCGCGAGGTCCGCCGGCAGTGCCGGCGGCGGCAGTCCGTCGTGATCCGACCGCACCGGCTCGTATGTATAGGTCCGCGCGTTCCAGTGGCGGCCGAGGCAGAGCATGTCGCAGTGCATGTAGCCGTCGCCCCGCACCCGCGGGCGGTAGAAGCCGGCCGGGCCGGAGGCCAGTGCCTCCACCGCAGCAGCGAGCCGGTGCTGCACGGGCGGCGGCAGGAATGCCCGCAGATGGAACGCGCCGGGTGCAGCTACGATCGGAACCACGGGAGCCGATCGTAGCCAAAAGCGTGGAGGCTCGCCCACCCTTTCCGCGCGGGACGCGTGCCGCCGGCGACGACGCGCGGCGACGACGGGACCGGCCGCGGGGCACGGGACACCATCGCCGGGGGTGTGCTATTCTGGGCGGGTTGAACTCGTTTCGGGAGAGAACCGTACCCAGCATGGTTCTCTGTTCTTTCGATCCCACGCTTGCGTTAGGAGAGCTCAAATGCCGTACCGAACATTGTGGGCGTTCGTCTCAGTGATCATCCTCGCCGCAGGTGCCTGCGGCGGCGGCGAGGACGCACCGGCGGCCCCTGCCGCGCCAGCCTTCGATCCGGCCACGGCCGGGGCGGTGATGGGCATGATTTCCGTGGAAGGGATGCCCCCGGAGCCCGAGCAGATCCGCATGAACTCCGACCCCGCCTGCGCGGAGCTGGCGACCGAGACCGAGACCGAGACCGAGTACTACGTCGTCGGCGACGGCGGCAGCCTGGGCAACGTATTCGTCTACGTCAAGGAAGGGCTCACCGGCACGTTCCCGGCGGCCAGCGGGTCGGTCGTCCTGGACCAGCAGGGCTGCCGCTACCGGCCGCACGTCTTCGGCGTGCAAGTCGGACAGACGCTCGAGATCGTGAACAGCGACATGACGCTGCACAACATCCACGCCACGCCCGACCGCGAAGGCGAAAACGAAGAGTTCAACATGGGGCAGCCGATCCAGGGCATGCGGTTCGAGCGCACGTTCGACGCACCCGAGATCATGGTGCCGTTCCAGTGCGACGTCCACAGCTGGATGAATGCGTACGTGGGTGTGCTCGACCACCCGTACTTCGCGGTGACCGGCGTCGACGGGAAGTTCGACATCAGCAACCTGCCGCCCGGCGACTACGTCATCGAAGCCTGGCACGAAGAGCTCGGCACGCAGACCCAGAACGTGATCGTCGGCGAGAGCGCGACCGCGGAGCTGAGCTTCACGTTCACCATCGGCTGACGGCGGCATGCGACGCGGGCGGGGCGTCGTGCATGCCCCGCCCGGCTCCCTTCCTCCGCGGTGGGCACAACCGGCCCGCGGTCTGCGACATCATGCTCTGGCTGCATCGCTACAGTCGGCTCCTGGCTGCCACCTCCCTGGTGCTCATCAGCGCCGGCGGGCTCGTCACCAGCACCGGTTCGGGGCTCGCCGTGCCCGACTGGCCGAGCACCTACGGCTACTTCATGTTCACGTTCCCCCTCTCGAAGATGGTCGGCGGCATCCTGTACGAGCACGGCCATCGCCTCATCGCCAGCGTCGTGGGGCTGCTCACGATCGGGCTCGCCGTCTGGCTGTCGGCCGTCGACTCCCGGCGCTGGGTGCGGCGGCTCGGCTGGACGGCACTGGGCGCGGTCGTCGTCCAGGGCCTGCTGGGCGGCATCACGGTGCTGCTCTTCCTGCCCCCGCCGGTGTCCATCAGTCACGCGGGGCTCGCCCAGCTGTTCTTCGCGCTGGTGACCGGCCTCGCCATCTTCACCTCGCAAGGCTGGCTCACCCGTTACGGCCGCGACGCGGCGAGCGCGCGCGCGCTCGCGGGGGACCTGATTCTGAGGCGGCTCGTGCTCATCGCACCGATCGCCGTGTACGTGCAGATTCTGCTGGGGGCAACGATGCGCCACACGAGAGCGGGGCTGGCCATTCCGGACTTTCCGCTGGCGTTCGGCCGGCTCGTCCCGCCCGTGTGGGATCCTGCCATCGCGATCCATTTCGCGCACCGGGCCGGCGCCCTGCTCGTCACGCTGCTGGTGCTCGCGACGGCGGGCCACGTGCGCGCCCGCCACGCAGGCCGGGGCGAGCTGGTGCGGCCGGCCGCGCTGCTGGTCACGCTGGTCCTAGCCCAGGTGGGGCTCGGCGGCTGGACGGTGCTCAGCGAGCGGGCCGTCGCCGTCAACACCGCGCACGTCGCGACCGGGGCGCTGCTGCTCGCCGCCACCGTCGTGCTCGCGCTCCGCACTTGGCGCGACCGCTTCGACCCGGTCCCGGCGGCGGCGGCGGCCGCAAGCGGCCCCACACCCGGCTTGCAGGGAGCGGCGGGATGAAAACGGCGGCAGCGGCCCTCCCGGCATCGGCCACGCGCGCGGCCGATTTTCTGGCCCTGACCAAGCCGCGCCTGAACTCGCTGGTAATCGTCACCGCCGGCATCGGCTACTACCTGGGGGCGCGCGGACCGCTGGACCTCGCCGCACTCGTGCACACGATCGTCGGGGCAGGACTCGTGGCCGGCGCCGCGGCCGCGTTGAACCAGGTCGCCGAACGCGATATCGACGCGCTGATGGCGCGGACGCGCGAGCGGCCGTTGCCCGCCGGCCGCATCTCGCCGGGCGAGGCGCGGCTGTTCGCGCTGGTGCTGGCGGTGGCCGGCCTGTGCGAGCTGGCGTACGCCACCCACTGGACCGCGGCGGCCGTGGCGCTGGCGACGCTGCTCAGCTACGTCGCGATCTACACGCCGCTCAAGCGGCGCACGCCCTGGGCGACCGAGGTCGGCGCCGTCCCCGGCGCGCTGCCTCCGGTGATCGGCTGGGCGGCGGCCCAGGGCGCGGTGACCGCCGAGTCGTGGGTGCTGTTCGGCATCGTGTTCCTGTGGCAGATGCCCCATTTCCACGCCCTGTCCCGGCTCTACCGGGACGACTTCGGGCGCGCGGGCCTGCCGTTTCTGGCCGTGCTCGACGCGAGCGGCCGGCGCACTTCGGCGCACGTGCTCCTCTACCTGTGCGCGCTGCTGCCGGCGAGTCTGGCGCCGGCCGCCGTCGGCCTGGGCGGGGCGCCGTACGTCGCCGGCGCCGCGCTGCTCGGCCTCCTTTTCCTCGCGGTCGGCGTGCGCTTCGCCCTGCAGCGCTCCACTGCCCGCGCGCGAGCGCTGTTCCTGGCCTCGCTCGCGTACCTGCCGCTGCTGTGGGGCCTGCTGGTGGCCGAGCGCGTCTTCCGGGGCGGCGCATAGCACATGAACCTGGCCGACCTGCCCACCCTCAACGCCGTGCTCAACAGCATCTCCGCGACGCTGCTGGCCTGCGGGTACGTGCTGATACGCAGGCGCCGCATCGAGGCGCACCGCGCCTGCATGCTGGCTGCCTGCGGCACATCGACGCTGTTCCTGATCTCGTACCTCGTCTACCACGCCAACGTCGGCTCGGTGCCCTACACCGGCCAGGGCCCCGGCCGGGCCGTCTACTTCGCCATTCTCGTCAGCCACATCGTGCTGGCCGCCCTCATCCTGCCGCTGGCGCTGACGACGCTCGCCTACGGGCTGCGCGCGCAGTTCGAACGGCACAGGCGCATCGCCCGCTGGACGCTGCCGATCTGGCTCTACGTTTCGGTCACGGGCGTGGCCGTCTACGTCATGCTCTATCTGCTGTAGGGCGGCGGAACTGCTTGCTGAGCGCCAGCTCCTGGCGCTGGTAGGACGAGCCTATCGACGTGCCGTAGATCCTGTCGGGCACGTCAAGCACGCGGCTGTAGACGAGGCGGCCCACCACCTGACCGTGCTCGATCACGAACGGCACCTCGTGCGCCCGCACTTCCAGGACGGCGTGCGTCCCCTTGATGTCGCCTTCGGCGCCATAGCCGAAGCCCGGATCGAAGAAGCCCGCGTAGTGGATCCTGAACTCGCCGACGGACGGATCGAACGGCACCATCTCCGCCGCATGTGCAGGGGGCACGCGGACCCGCTCGCGTGACACGAGGATATAGAAGTCGCCCGGATTGAGAATCAGCCTGTCGTTCGGACGACGGGGGATCGCATCCCAGAATTCATCGACATCGTATTCCCCGACCCTGCTCAGATCGACGAGCCGCGCGTTCTTCTTGCCCCGATAGGCAACCACGTGCTGGACGCCTTCGCCGCGCAGGCTCACAGACAGCTCGACGCCGTCCCGAATGTTCGCCTTGGAGGAATTCTCGTCGTCGAGATAGATGAGCTGCTCGTCCTTGTCCAGCTTGCCCGTTTCCGCATCGGACAATTCGGCGCGCCCGCGCACGAAGCGGATCTGGGACAGGCTCAAGCCGGGATGCACAATCACGGGAAAGGTGCGGGGCATGATCTCGGCGTAGAGCGGCCCCCGATAGCCCTTCGGGACGCGCTCGAATTCCGAGCCGCCGTCGACGATCAGGCGCGTGAAGACATCCAGGCGTCCGGTGGTGCTCTTCGGATTCGCCTTCGCCACCAACGACTCTCCGCGCAGGTCCAGCCCCTCCATCAGCGGAACCAGGTACACGCAACCCTTCTCCAGAACGGTAGGACTCGAGAGGTCCAGTTCCGCCATCGCCAGGTAATCGAGCTTGGCCCCGACCGGCGCCTTGCCGGGCAGGAAGCTGGCCTGGAGACGGTAGGCGCGGGTTCCCAATCGCAGGTCGAGGCTGGCGGGCTGGATCTGCGAGCCGTCGATGGGTTGGGACGACAGTATCCGCTTGCTGTCGATCAGTGCCTGAATCGACTGCGAGGGCAACACACCCCTGCCGGACGCCCGCGCGCGCTTCGAGTCCGCTTCTCCCTCGCCGGGAAACAGCCCTGTCGTCCTGTCCACCAAGTTCGATACCCCTGCTTCGCAAGCGGCCGGCGCGCGGCTCGCACATCCGCCCGGCTTTACAATGTAGCCGATGCGCGTCCTGTTCCTGCACAGCAACTTCCCGGCCCAGTTCGGCACGCTCGCCCGCTACCTCTCGGAGCAGGGGCACGACGTGACCTTCGCCACCTGCTGGGAGGGCACGCCGCCGGACTGGCTGCGCCTGGTGCGTTTCAGCCCGCACCGCAAGGTCGGCCCCAGGCAGCACCCCTACCTGGTCTCGACCGAGGGCGCGGTGCTCGTCGGCCAAGCGTTCGCGCGCGCCGCCTGGCAGATGAAGGGCGACGGCTACGCGCCCGACTGCATCGTGGCGCATGCCGGCTCGGGCGTGGGCCTGTACGTCCGCGACGTCTGGCCCGACGCCCGCTACGTCGGCTACTTCGAGTGGTACTATCGGTCGCGCGGCTCGGACGTCGGCTTCCTCCACGGCGACGTGTCGCCGGACAACCAGCACCGCGTCAGGACCCGCAACGCCCCCATCCTGCTCGACCTCGCCGCCTGCGACATCGGCATCGTGCCGACCGAGTATCAGGCCGCGCAGTTTCCGCCCGTCGCACGTCCCCGGCTGATCGTGCAGCACGACGGCGTCGACACTGACTACTTCGCGCCGCAGGAGCGGCGCCTGGCGCTGCCCGGCCTCGACCTGAGCCAAGTCGACGAGCTCGTCACCTACGTGGCGCGGAGCCAGGAGCCCTACCGCGGCTTTCCGCAGGCGCTGACGGCCTTCGCCGAGGTGCAGAAGCGCCGGCCCCGCGCCCACATCGTGGTCGTCGGCGAGGACCGGGTGGCGTACGGCAAGGACCTGCCGGACGGCGACACCTACCGGAAGAAGATGCTGCGCGAGCTCGACCTCGACCGGGACCGGATCCACTTCACCGGGCTGTTGCGGCGCGATCACTACCGGGACGTCCTGCTGGCCTCGTCCGTGCACGTCTACCTCACGGTGCCGTTCGTGCTCTCCTGGTCGATGATCGAGGCGTTGAGCGCCGGCTGCGTCCTGATTGGGTCGAGCACCGACCCGGTGCGCGAGGTCGTGCGCGACGGCGACAACGGGCTGCTCGTGGACTTCTTCGACACCGGACGGCTGGCCGACCGGATCTGCGATGTGCTGGAGCGCCCGGACGCATTCGCCGGCCTGCGCGAGAACGCCCGGCGAACGGCGGTGGAGCGCTACGCGGCCTCGCGGCTAGTGCCGGAGCGCGCCAAGCTGCTCGACCTGGCCGCGGCCGGGCTGTTGGGCGGCGCCGGCCCGTGAACGTCCCCGCGGCGGCGCGGGCCGCACCGCCGCTCAGTACAGAAGGTAGGGCGCCCGGCGGCGCCGCCAGGCCCGTTCGCCGGCCGCCCACGCCGCCGCGACGGCCGCCGGATCCGCACCGGCCCGGATGCGCTCGAGCGCGGCCCGCGATCCCAGGAGATGCACCGTCCCGTCGACCTCGAGCCGGTCGCCGTGAAGCCGGTGCAGCGCGGCGGCTATCTCCAGGCCGAGGCGGACCGGCTCGAGGGCGTCACGATCGGTGACGATGATGTGCACGCCGCCGCACGGCTGCCCGGCGTACCGGCTGCTCCGCGGCGAGAACGTGACGGGATGGAAACGCACGCCCGGCAGGCGGCGCGCGTTGAGCCGGCGCGCCAGCGCAGCGCCGTCGACCCACGGCGCGCCGAGACGCTCGAACGGCGTGTCGGTGCCCCGGCCCACCGACAGGTTCGCACCCTCGATGGCCCCGATGCCGGGATACAGGGCGGCCTGGGTGACGGTGCGGATGTTCGGCGAGGGATTCACCCACGTCAGGCCGGTTTCGTCGAACCACAGCTCCCGGCGCCAGCCCCTGAGCTCGACAACCTCTAGGTCCACCCCGAGCCCGCGCTCGGCGTTGAACAAACGGGCCAGCTCGCCGAGGGTCAGGCCGTGGCGGACCGGCAGCGACAGGTAGCCGGTGAACCCCTGCTCGCCCGCGTCGAGCGGCGGCCCCTCGACGGCCTCCCCGGTGATGGGGTTGGGCCGATCGAGCACGACGACGCGCAGGCCGCGGGAGGCCGCCGCCTCCATCGCGTAGGCCATCGTCGCGGCGTAGGTGTAGAAGCGGGCGCCCACGTCCTGCAGATCGACGACGATGGTGTCGATGCCGTCCAGCATGCGCGCGGTGGGACGGCGCGTCGCGCCGTACAGGGAGTAGATCGGCAACCCCGTCTCCGGCTCGCGCGCGTCCGCCACGGCCTCGTCGACGTCGCCGCGGAAGCCGTGCTCAGGGCTGAGCAGCGCCCGCACCGCCACCTCCGGCGCCGCCCGCAGCAGGTCCAGGGTGCGGACGCCGTCCCGCGCGCGGCCGGTCTGGTTGGTGAGCAGCGCCACCCGCGCGCCCCGCAGCCGCGCGAACCGCTCGCCGCGGAGCACGTCGATCCCGGTCTGGACCTCGGCGTCCCGGCTCTCCCCCGCCGCCGCGTCCGTACCGGCCGGGCGGGCGGCGACGGCGGCCGCCGCCAGCGTCGCGACCCGCGCGCGCAACGCCCGCACGTCGCCGCCGCCGGCGGGATGCACCCGGCTCGACAGCAGGATCACGACGGTGTCGCTCGCCGGATCGATCCAGATCGACGTGCCGGTGAAGCCGGTGTGGCCGAACGATCCGCTCGGGAACAGGTCGCCCCGGCTGCCCGAGTAGCGCGAATCGATGTCCCACCCCAGCCCCCGCCGGTCGCGCAGCCCGGGCGGCGTGGCCTGCGACGTCATGCGCGCCACGGTCAACGGCGCCAGGAGGCGCACGCCGCCGAGCGCACCGTCCGCCAGCAGCATCGCGCCGAAGCGCGCCAGATCCGACGCGGTGCCGAAGAGCCCTGCGTGCCCCGCCGCGCCGCCCATCCGCCGCGCCGTCGGATCGTGCACGACGCCGCGCAGCATCGCCGCACCCGCACCCGCGCATGGCCATTCCAGCCCCGCGCACGCCTCCGTCGGTGCGATCCGCGCGCGCAGCCGGGGCGGCGGACGAAACATGGTGTCGTCCATGCCCAGCGGATCGAAGATGCGGCGCGCCGCGAACGTCTCCAGCGGCAGGCCGCTGACGCGGGCCACGATCTCGCCCAGGAGCACGAAATTGAGGTCGCTGTAGATGAAGCGGGAGCCGGGCGGGGCGACCGGGCGCTGCTCGAATGCCCCCTCGAGGGCCGTCTCGTACCCCTCGAACTCCTGCTCCAGATCGAAGCCGGCCCGCAGGCCGGAGACGTGGGTCAGCAGGTGCTCGACCGTGATCCCCTCCTTCCCATACCGCCCGAAGCCCGGGAGATAGCGCGCCGCCGGCAGGCCGAGCCTGACCCGCCCCTCCTCGACGAGCAGCATGACGGCCGTCGTCGTTGCGACCACCTTGGTCAACGAGGCGAGGTCGAAGATCGTGTCGACCGTCATCGGCTCGGGCTCCGGGACCACCGCCCGGCGGCCGAACGCCTTGCGGTAGACCGTGTGTCCCGCGTGCCACACCAGCACGACGGCGCCCGGCAGATCTCCGGCCGCGACGCCCGCGTCGACCGCGCCGTCGATGCGGGCGAGCCGCGTCCGGTCGATCCCGGCGCCGCCGGCCCGCGCCTGGCCCGCGTGACCGGCCGCGATCGCGAGGAGCGCGAGCAGCCCCGCGAGGAGCGAGTGTCCGAGGAGCCGGCCGGAGCCGTGGAGGGCGTGCATCGGGCTACGGTGCGAGACGGAAGGACCGACCGGCCGCAGGTGCACCTGGATTATACTGTGCGCTTGGATATGTCTTCCCGGGCTTGGCGAGCGTGATCATGCGGCAGCGCCTCCCCGCGGTCCTGGCTGTCTCGTTCTGCGCCGCGCTGGCGCCCGCCGTCGCGCTGGCGCAGTCGGGCCTGGTCCAGGGCCGGGTGCGTGCGCCCGACGGCGCGCCGCTCGCCGGCGCCATGGTCACCGGCGAGCACCTGCGCAGCGGGCGGACCGTCGCCGACCGGACCAACGGCGCGGGACGCTTCGCCTTCATCGGCCTCAGGAGCGGCCCCTGGCTGTTCACGATCGAGAAGTTCGGCTACGAGACCACCCAGGGCGTCTCCAACATCCTGCGTGCGGGGCGCACCCGGATGACGTTCGTGCTGGAGGTCGACCCGCGCCGGCCGCCGGTGCCCGAAACCGGCGTGCTGGGGGGTATCGCCGGCGGCGAGCTCCAGGAAGAGCTGGACGCCGCCCACGCCCGGTTCGACCGCCGCGACTTCGACGGGGCGCTCGAGGCGTACGAGGTGCTCCTCGAGCGGGTCCCGCGGCTGACGAGCCTGCACCTGCAGATCGGGCACGCGTATCTGGAACAGCGTGACTACGCGCAGGCGCTGGCCGCCTATCGCGCCGTGCCGGCCGATACACCGGCCGCCGCCGAGGCCGCGTCGGCCATCACCGCGCTCGAGGCCGCCGTGGACGCCGACCGCTGACCGCAGCCGGCGTCAGTCGAGCGCCTCGTAGACCAGCGTCTGGAACTCGCGCTCCAGATCGTACGCGGCGAAGGGGTTGATCTGGGTCCAGACCATGCCGATCAGCTCGGCCTGCGGGTCGATCCAGAAGAAGGTGTTGGCGGCGCCGGCCCAGCGGAAGACGCCCTCGTTGTCCGGCTCCGGTGACGCTGCCGCGTCGACGACCACGGCGAACCCCAGCCCGAATCCGTAGCCCGGGCTCAGATACGTCCCGAGCTGAATCGGCACCAGCGCCTCCGGCAGCCGGTTCGAGCGCATGCTCTGCACCGTCTCGGGCGCCAGGAGCCGCGTGCCGCCGAGCTGGCCGTCCTGCAGCAGCATCTGCGCGAAGCGGATGTAGTCGGACGCTGTGGAGGTTAGACCGCCGCCGCCCGACAGCCAGGCCGGCGGCCGCGTGTACTCGCCGTCCGCCGGCGAGTCGACCAACTGGAGCGCGCCGTCCTGCACGGCGTAGTGACCCGTCAAGCGGCCGAGCTTGTCCGCGGGCACGACGAACGCGGTGTCGTCCATGCCCAGCGGCCCCAGGATGCGCGCCTGCAGGAAGGCGTCGAGCGGCTGCCCGGACGCGACCTCGATCACGCGGCCCAGGATGTCGGTCGATATGCTGTAGTTCCAGCGGTCGCCCGGACTGGCCAGCAGCGGGAGCGCCGCCGCCTGCCGGGCGAAGTCGTCGAGCCCCTCGGCGCGGGTGAAGAAACCCGACTCGTTGTAGAGGCGGTCGACCGGCTCGTCGCCGAAGAATCCGTAGGTCAGCCCCGACGTATGGGTCAGCAGGTGCTCGATCGTAAGCGGCCGGTCCGGCGCCGCACGCTCGCCGTCGGCCGTGAGAACCGCCACGTCGGCGAACTCCGGAATGAAAGTCGAGACCGGCTCGTCGAGCGCGGCCGCGCCCTCCTCCACCAGCATCATGGTCGCCACGCTGGTGATCGGCTTGGTCATCGAGTAGATGCGGAAGATGTCGTTCGGCTCCAGCGGGTCTCCGGCCTCGAGGTCGCGCAGGCCGACGGCGTCCCAGTGAACGACCTGCCCGCGCCGCGCAACCAGCGTCATCACGCCGGCCGCGCGGCCGTCGTCGACGTAGGCCTGCATGGCCGGCCGGATGCGGGCCAGCCGGTCGGCGGACATGCCGACGCTGGCGGGGCTGGCGAGCGGCAGGCCCGCGTGGTCCGCGTGGTCCATCTCGCCGGCGGCCGGCGGCGAATCGCTGGTCATCTCAGAGGAACCGCACGCGGCGGCGCCGACGAGGACGGCGAACGGGAGGGCAAACCGGGCTGCTGTTCGAGGCATACTCGACAGTGTATCGTGCGCCCGGCAATCGGATATATACTGATGTCTACATCAACAAAGAGGAGTGATGCCATGTCCCGTCTACAGCAGGTAGCTCGTCATCTCATGGTTTCGGCGCTGCTGCTCGGCCTCGCAGCGCCCGCGCTGGCGCAGAGCGGGCGCTTGGGCGGCCAGGTGGTGGACGACGAGAGCGGTGAGCCCATCGCGGGCGCCCAGATCCGGATCCAGAGTCCCGACGCCGATACGCGTGAAGCGGTGACGGACGGGGACGGTCGCTATTCGCAGATCGGCTTCTCGAGCGGGATGTGGCAGGTGTACGTGCGCGCCGAGGGATACAACGACGACCTCGGCAACGTGAACGTCACCCAGTCCTCGTCGCCGCCGGTGGACTTCCGGCTCACGCGGGTGCGGCACGCGCTGGTGCAGGCGCTCGGCGAGGAAGCGATGGAGGGGCTGGATCCCGACGCGATCGAGGCGGATCTCTCGGCGGCCGACGCGGCGTTCAACTCCGAGAATTGGGAAGCCGCCATCGCGGGCTACTCGTCGCTCCTGGAGCAGCTGCCGCAGCTCACGAATCTGTACTCGCAGATAGGCCAGGCCTATCGGGCGCGCGGCGACTATCCGGAGGCGCTCTCGGCCTTCGAGATGCGGCTGGCCGCCGATCCCGACGACGAGAACGTGAAGGCCGACATCGCGCGGACGAGGCTGGCGATGGGCGATTTCGCGGCGGCCCAGGAGGAGCTCGCGGCCGCAGCGTCCGGGCTGGACGCATCGCGGGAGGACCTCTACAACTTGGGCGAGCTCGAGTTCGCGCAGGGTGCCGTCGACGCCGCCGCCGGGTGGTACGAGAAGGCCGCGATGGTCGACCCCAACTGGGCGAAGCCGATCTTCAAGCTGGCGCTCGTGGCGCTCAACAAGGGCGACATGGAAGGGGCCAAGGAGCACTTCCGGCGGGTCGTCGAGCTGGACCCGAGCTCGGAGGAAGGATCGCAGGCCTCGGCGACGCTCGCCGCCCTGCCCTGATCCGGCCCCGCAGCGACCGAGCAAGGTGCGGGGGCCGGCTCCCCCCGCCCTTTTTTTGTACGGCCCGCGATGCGGCAGATGCGGGCCGGCGAGGCAACGAAGATGACACATTTCCGGTCGGCGGCGGTGCTGGGCGCCGGCACCATGGGAGCGCAGATTGCCGCGCACCTGGCGAACGCGGGCGTGCCGGTGCTGCTGCTGGACCTCGACGCACAGACCGCGGCCGCCGGGCTCGAGCGCGCCCGGGCGCTGAAGCCCGATCCCTTCTTCACGCGCGCAACCAGGCGGCTGGTGGCGACCGGCGGGTTCGACGCCGATCTGCCGCGGCTGGCCGCATGCGACTGGATCGTGGAAGCCGTCGTGGAGCGGCTCGATGCCAAGCGGGAGCTGCTGGCGCAGGTCGAGACGCACTGCCGGGCGGACGCCGTCGTCAGCTCGAACACGTCCGGCATCCCGCTCGCCCTCATCGCGGAGGGGCGCTCGCCGGAGTTCCGACGCCGCTGGCTCGGCACGCATTTCTTCAATCCGCCGCGCTACCTGCCGCTGCTCGAGGTCATTCCGACCGCCGCTACCGACCCCGCCGTCACCGACGCCGTCAGCCGCTTCGCGGATCGCGCCCTGGGCAAGGGCGTGGTGATCGCCAAAGATGCGCCGGGCTTCATCGCGAACCGGATCGGCCTGTACGGGGTGGCGCAGACGCTCGAGCTCCTAACGAGCGGCCGCTTCACCGTGGAAGAGATCGACGCCCTGACCGGACCGGCGATTGGCCGGCCCCGGAGCGCCACGTTCCGGACGATGGACATCGCCGGCCTCGACATCCTGGCGCACGTCGCACGCGACCTGAGCGAGCGCCTCGAGGACGAGGACGAGCGCCGCCTGTTCCGGCCGCCCGCGCTCATCGAGCAGCTGGTGGAGCGCGGCTGGACCGGCCAGAAGGCCGGGCAGGGCTTCTACCGCCGGGAGCGCACGCCGGAGGGCAGCCGGATCCTGGCGCTCGATGCGGCGGCGGTCGCCTACCGGGAGCGCCAGCCGCCCCGGCTGCCGGCGCTCGACGCGGTGCAAGGCATCGACGACGTTCGCGAGCGGGTTCGCACGCTGTTCCTGGCCGACGGCCGGGTCGGCGAGTTCATGCGGGCGGTGCTCGGCCGGACCCTGCTCTACGCCGCCGCCGTGACGCCCGCGATCGCCGACTCCGTGGACGACGTCGACCGCGCCATGCGCTGGGGCTTCGGCTGGGAGCTGGGACCGTTCGAGCTCTGGGAAACGCTGGGCGTCGAGGCCGTGCTCGAGGCCTGCGCCGTGGCTGAGCCGCCGCCACTGGTGCGGAACCTCGAGGCCGCGCGCGGCGAATCGCGCCCGGACATCCAGATTCTGCGCCGCGCGAAGGCCGCGCGGCCCGTCGTCCGGCAGAACGCCGGCGCGAGCCTGGTGGACCTCGGCGACGGCGTGCTCGCGGTCGAGTTCCACTCGAAGCTGAACGCCATCGGCGGCGACACGGTCGAGATGCTGCGGCTGGGCGTGCGGGAGGCGGAGCAGAATTACGAGGCCCTGGTGGTCGGCAACGACGCCGCGGCGTTCTCGGCGGGCGCCAACCTGATGCTCATCCTGCTGGAGGCCGAGGAGCAGAACTGGGAGGAGATCGACCTGATGGTCCGGACCTTCCAGGCCGCGGTGATCGGACTGCTCGACGCCGACGTCCCGGTCGTCGTGGCGCCCGCCGGCCTGACGCTCGGCGGCGGGTGCGAGATCGCCCTGCACGGCGACCACGTGCAGGCGGCGGCCGAGACCTACATGGGGCAGGTGGAGACCGGCGTCGGCCTGGTGCCCGCGGGCGGCGGCGCGAAGGCGCTCCTGGCGAGGGCCATGGCGCGCATGCCGCGCGGCACCCGGGATCCGCTCCCGCTGGTGCAGCAGGTGTTCGAGCTGATCGGGTTCGCGCGCGTATCCACCAGCGCCGCGGACGCGAAGCAGCTCGGTCTGCTGCGGGCCAGCGACGGCATCACGATGAATCGCGAGCGCCTGCTGTCGGACGCCAAGGCGTGCGCGCTGCAGCTCGCGCGCAACGGCTACCGGCCGCCGCGCCCCCGCCCGCCCATTCCGGTCGGCGGCGACGGCGTGCGCGCGGCGCTGGAGCTCGGCGTGCACCTCGCCTGGCGGGGTGGGCGACTCAGCGACCACGACGCGCTGATCGCGCGCAAGCTCGCCAACATCCTGGCGGGCGGCGCGCTGCCCCATGCGGCGGCAGTGGCCGAGCAGTACCTGCTCGACCTGGAGCGCGAGGCGTTCCTGAGCCTGTGCGGCGAGGCCCGCACGCGGGAGCGGATGGCGCATACTTTGAAGACGGGCAAGACGCTGAGGAACTAGGCCGATGCTCGACCTCGGATCGGGACCGCCGGTTGTCGTGCTGCCCGGTTTGCAGGGGCGCTGGGAGTGGATGCGTCCGGCGGTAGGCGCGCTGGCCGAGCGCTGCCGCGTGCTGACCGACTCGCTGCCCGGGGAGCGCGGGAGCCTCGCCGCCCTCGATCCGCGGCGCGGCTTCGACCAGCACGTCGAGTGGGTCGACGCGCTGCTGGGTCGCGCCGGCCTGGGACGGGCAGTGGTGTGCGGGGTCTCGTACGGCGGGCTGGTGGCGCTGCGCTATGCGGCCGTGCGGCCCGAGCGCACCGCGGCGCTGATCATCGTGTCGTCGCCGGCACCCACGTGGCAACCGAACTGCCGCGTCGAATGGTACCTGGCCTGGCCCCGGCTGCTGTTCCCCGTCTTCGCGCTGTCGTCGCCCCTGCGGCTCTATCCGGAAATCGCGGCAGCGTTTCCGAACCTGCTGCGGCGCGGACGGTTCGGATTGCAGCACCTGCAGCGCGTCACGCGCTACCCGTGCACGCCCGTACCCATGGCGCAGCGGGTGCGCCTGCTCGCGGGCGCGGAGTTCGCCGCGGACTGCCGGCGCGTCGAAGCGCCGGCGCTCGTGGTGACGGGAGACCCGGGGCTCGACCGCGTCGTGCCGGTCGCGAGCACCCGCGTGTACGTCGACGCGCTCGCCGGCGGGGCGGAGTACGCGCGCATCCCCGGCACGGGGCACATCGGACTGGTGACGAAACCGGACCGGTTCCGCGACATCGTGGGCAGCTTCGCCGCCATCCACTCCGCCGCGGCGCCGGCCCGGGTGGCGGTGCCGGCTTGAGCGCCGCGGCCTCGGTCGCGGACGACGAGCGGGAGGACCTGGAGACATGACGGAAGCAGTCATCGTTGCGGCCGTGCGCACGCCGGTCGGCAAGGCGCCGAACGGAGCGCTGCGCACCACGCGCCCGGACGAGTTGGCGGCCGTCGCCATCGCCGAGGCGCTCGAGCGCGCGCCGGGACTCGATCCCGGGGAGATCGACGACGTCATCCTGGGGTGCGCCATGCCCGAGGCCGAGCAGGGCATGAACGTGGCGCGCATCGCCAGCCTCCGCGCCGGGATACCGGTCGAGAGCGCGGCGGTGACGATCAACCGCTTCTGCTCCTCCGGGCTGCAGGCAATCGCCTTCGCGGCCGAGCGCATCGCCTGCGGCTCGGCGCGGACCATCGTCGCCGGCGGCACGGAGTCGATGAGCCTGATCCCGATGGGCGGGCACAAGATCGCGCCGAATCCGGAGCTGATGCAGCGCTACCCGGACGTCTACCTCAGTACCGGCCTGGTCGCGGAGAACCATGCCGCGCAGTCGCAGATCTCGCGCGAGCAGCAGGACGCCTTCGCCCTGCGCAGCCACGAGCGCGCGGTCGCGGCGCTCGACGCCGGGCGCTTCGCGGACGAGACGACCCCCGTCACCGTGCGGATGGTCGCCGGCAACGGCCGGGCGCCGCGCGTGGAGGAGCACACCTTCACCGCCGACGAAGGCCCGCGCCGGGACACCTCGGCCGCAGCACTGGCCTCACTCCGGCCCGCCTTCCATGCCCGGGGCACCGTCACGGCCGGGAACTCGTCGCAGATGAGCGACGGCGCGGCGGCGGTCGTGGTCACGTCGGCGGAGCGGGCGGCGGCCGCGGGGCTCGCCCCGCTCGGGCGATTCGTGGCGTTCACGACGGCGGGGGTGCCGCCCGAGCTGTTCGGCCTCGGCCCCGTGCCGGCGATCCGCAAGGTCCTGAAGCTGGCCGGCCTGACGCTCGACGACATGGACCTCGTCGAGCTCAACGAGGCCTTCGCCGCGCAGGCCCTGGCCTGCCTCCGGGAGCTGCCGATCGACCCGGAGCGGCTGAACGTCAACGGCGGAGCGATCGCGCTGGGGCATCCCCTCGGATGCACCGGGGCCAAGCTGACGACGACGCTGCTCCACGAGCTGCGCCGCCGGCAGGGTCGCTACGGCCTGGTCACGATGTGCGTCGGCGGCGGTATGGGCGCCGCCGGCATCTTCGAGCGAGCGTGAGAGATTCGAGCGAGCGTGAGAGAGATGACGACAACAACCACGACGGCGCGACGCGGCGGCAGCTGGCTGCTCGACGAAGTCCCCCCGGCCGAGTCGTTCACGCCGGAACGCATGACCGACGAGCAGCGGCTCATCGACCAGACTACGCGGGAGTTCGTGTTCAACGAGGTGGTCACGCAGAACGACCAGCTCGAAACGAAGGACTGGGACCTGGCCCGCCGCCTGCTGCGGCGCTGCGGCGAGCTCGGCATTCTGGGCACCGACGTCCCGGAGGAGTACGGCGGCATCGCGCTCGACAAGGTCAGCTCGGCCATCATCGCCGGCCGGCTCGGCCAGTCGGGGTCGTTCAGCACGACCTTCGGCGCCCAGACGGGTCTCGCCATCCTCCCGATCCGCATGTTCGGCACCGCGGATCAGAAGCGGCGCTATCTTCCGAAGCTGGTGACGGGCGAGTGGGTCGGCGCCTACTGCCTGAGCGAAGCGGGCTCCGGCTCCGACGCGCTGGGCGCCAAGACGCGCGCCGCGCGGCGGCCGGACGGCAGCTTCGTGCTCAACGGCGAGAAGATGTGGATCTCGAACGGCGGGTTCGCCGATCTGTACGTCGTCTTCGCGAAGGTGGACGGCGAGCAGTTCACCGCCTTCCTCGTCGAACGCGGCTTCGACGGGGTGAGCAGCGGCGCGGAGGAGCACAAGATGGGGCTCGCCGGCTCGTCGACCACCCCGGTCATCCTGCAGGACGCGCGCGTGCCGGCGGAGAACCTGCTAGGTGAGGTCGGCAAGGGCCACAAGGTGGCCTTCAACGTGCTGAACTACGGCCGGTTCAAGCTGGGGGCGGCCACGGTCGGCAGCGCGCAGGCGGCGATCGGGGAGGCCGCCCGCTACGCGGCCCAGCGCCGGCAGTTCGGCCAGCCGATTGCGAGCTTCGGCGCGATCAAGCACAAGCTGGGCGAGATGACGATCCGCGCGTACGCCATCGAATCGATGGTCTTTCGCACGGCCGGACTGATCGACGGGGCGCTCGAGGACCACGCCGCCGAGGACGACGGCGCGCTCCTGGCGGCGCTCGAGGAGTACGCCATCGAGTCGTCGATCCTGAAGGTGGCCGGCAGCGAGATCCTCAACTACGTGCTCGACGAGAACATCCAGATCCACGGCGGAAACGGCTACGTCAAGGACTACCCGGCCGAGCGGCACTACCGCGACTCGCGGGTCAACCGGATCTTCGAGGGGACGAACGAGATCAACCGGCTGCTGATCCCGGGCATGCTCGTGCGGCGCGCGGCCCGGGGACAGTTGCCGCTGATCCAGGCGGCCAGGCAACTGCAGGACGAGCTGCTGAGCCCGCCGCCCCTCGAGGCGGGCGGCGACGGGCACCTGGCGCCCCAGGCCGGCGCGGTGCGGATGTTCAAGAAGACCGGTCTGGCGGTGCTGGGCCTCGTCATGCAGACCTACGGCGAGAAGCTGTCGGACCAGCAGGAGCTGCTGTCGTTCACCGCCGACATCCTGATCGACGCCTACGCGGCCGAGAGCATGGTGCACCGGGCGCGGCAGGCTCACGACAACGGGGTGCGCACGGCGGCCCTGCAGGCAGACGCCGCCCGCGCCTTCGTCAGCGACGCCGCCGGACGCATCGACGGCGCGGCCCGCTCGGCGCTGGCGGCAATGGCCGAGGGCGACGCGCTGCGCACGCATCTGGCGGCCCTCCGGCGGCTGCTCAAGGTCCCCCCGGTCAACACCGTCGCGATTCGCCGGCGGCTGGCCGATCAGACCGTGGAGCGGGCGGGGTATATTTTCTAGGAGTCTGCGCCGTGGAACGGCGCGGACTCCTGCAGGGTTGGTTGGGCGGCAAGCGGAGCCGCAGGCGACGATTGGCGGGCCAGGTGCAACTGACAGGTCGACTGTCTCCCGGACGAGCGGGCCGTGCTTGCGCGGCGCTGGCGGCCGCCGTGCTGGCGGCGGGCGCGTGCAGCCCGCCGCCGCCGAACGAGACCGGCTACGTCGAGCGCCTGCTGGAGGATCGCGCGCTGAAGGACGAGTTCTTCGCCGCAGGCCCGGACTCGCCGGTCCCACTCGACCGGCGGTCGTGGATGCTGCCCATCCGCTACTACGAGCCGGACCTCGCGTACCGCGTGCCGGCCCAGCTCACCGTTCCCGACGAGCAGCCGGTCTTCCAGGTCCCGACCTCGACGGGCCAGGTGCGCGCGATGCAGCGCGTGGGCACCCTCGAGTTCATGCTGAACGGCGAGCCGCGCACGCTGGCGGCGCTGGTCGAGCTGCCGGTGCAGGAGGTGACGCGGCTCTTCGTCCCGTTCCGGGACGAGACGACCGGCACGGAAACGTATCCGGCCGGGCGCTACCTCGACCTGAATCGTACGCCGACCGGCATCTACGACCTCGACTTCAACCGCGCGTACCATCCGACCTGCTACTACGACGAGGACTTCGACTGCCCCTTCCCGCCCCCCGAGAATCGTCTCGCCACCCCGGTGCGCGCCGGCGAGCGGCTGCCCCCGGAGGACGAGCAGCGGTTCCCCGTCGGGGGCGGCCCGGCCCAAGAGAGCCCGGATGCCGGCGCTGGCGGACGGTGACAGGCGGCCCCCGTTGCGGGGGGTCGTCTTCGACTTCGACGGCGTCCTCGCCGACACCGAGCGGCTGCACCTGGGCGCCTACCAGGCCGTGCTGGCCAGCACGGGCCTGACGCTCGACACCGACGCCTACTACCGCCGGTACCTCGGCTACGACGACGTCGGGGTGTTCACGGCCCTCGGCAAGGACCAGGGCGTCTCGCTCGCGGACGACGAGCTCCGCGGGCTCATCGAGGCGAAAGGGCGCCACTTCGAGGAGCGGGTCCGCAGCGGCGGCGTGCTGTTTCCGGACGCGGCCGCCTGCATCCGGCGGCTGGCCGCGGAGCTTCCGCTCGGCATCGCGTCCGGCGCGCTCCATCACGAGATCGAGGCGATTCTGGCCGGCGCGAACGTCCGGCAGCACTTCCGTGCGATCGTCGCGGCCGACGACGTGGAGCGCTCGAAGCCGGCGCCGGATACGTACGTGCGGGCGGTGGAGCTCCTCGATGGCGGCGGTCCGGGCCGCGAGCCGGCGGCCTATCTGGCCGTCGAGGATTCGGTGTGGGGCATCACCGCCGCCCAGGCTGCGGGGCTGCCCTGCGTCGCGATCACGAACAGCTACCCGGCCGACGTCCTGGCGGCGGCCGATCTGGTACTCGGCAGCCTCGACGAGTTGCAGGCCGTGGTGCTGCAGAGGCTGGGCCGCGGGCGCGACGCAGCCCGCGGTTCCGTGCGATAGAGGCGCGAGCGATGGTTTCGTCCGAGTTCATCCACAAGTTCACGCAGGTCGCCAAGAGCCCGGACCCGGATCTGGCGACCGCCGCGCTGTTCATCGCGCGCCTGGAGTATCCCCATCTCGACGCCTCCCGCTACCTCACCCGACTGGACGAGATGGGCGTGGCGGCGGCGGAACGCCTCGACCGCGCGCAGTCCGAGGACCCGCTGCGGCGCATCGAGACGCTCAACGACTACCTGTTCGACGAGCAGGGCTTCGCGGGCAACCGCAGCGAGTACGACGACCTGCGGGACAACCTGCTGAACTCCGTGCTCGACCGGCGGACCGGCATCCCCATCACGCTGGCGCTCGTCTACATCGAGGTGGCCCGGCGCGCCGGCATGCAGGTCGACGGGGTGAACTTTCCGGGCCACTTCCTGCTGCGGATGCCGCACCGGGTCGCCCGCGCGGACCGCGTCGACACCGACCTGATCGTGGATCCGTTCCATGGCGGCGCCGTGCTGTCCGAGGCCGACTGCCGCCAGCTGCTGCACGATCACGCGGGCGAGCACGCCACGTTCAACCGCCGCCTGCTCATGCGCGCCACCAAGCTGCAGATCGTCGTGCGCATGCTGGTCAATCTGAAGCGGACGTACGTCAGGATGCGGTCGTTCCCGCAGGGCCGGACCGTGACCGAGCTGCTGGTCGCCCTCGACCCGTCGGCCACGGCGGAGCTGCGCGATCGGGGGCTGCTAGCCTATCACCTCAACGACTTCGCCGGCGCGCTGCGGGATCTCGAAGCGTACCTGCGCTTCACGTCAGGCGGGGAGCGCGACCGGCAGGAAGACGGCGAGGAGCACGCCCAGATATGGGAGCACATCAAGGCGCTCCGGCGGCGGATGGCCAGCCTCAACTGACGGGTGCGCCCGTCAGCACGCGCCGATCTCGCCGTAGAGCACGGCCGAGGCGATGATGCCGCTGTGGAAGTTGCCCAGGTCGAGCTTCTCGTTCGGGGCATGCGCGTTCTCGTCGGGAAGCCCGACGCCGAACAGCACTGACGGCAGGCCGAGCACCTCCTGGAACGTCGCGACGACCGGAATCGAGCCGCCCTCCCGGTTGAACACCGGCCGGCGGCCGAAACCCCGCTCGATGGCGCGCCCCGCCGCCTGCACGAACGGGTTGTCGAAATCCGTCATCCACGGCCGGCCGCCGTGCATTCGCGTGATCTTCAGCTCGACGGTGCCCGGCGTCACCTTCCGGAGGTGGGCCTCGAACAGGTCGGCGATCCGGTCCGGATCCTGATCCGGCACCAGCCGCATGCTCACCTTGGCCATCGCGACAGCCGGGATGACCGTCTTGGCGCCGTCCCCGGTGAACCCGGAGAGCAGGCCGTTGACGTCGAACGTCGGACGGGCCCACAGCCGCTCCAGGGTCGTGTAGCCGCGCTCGCCGAACAGCTTCGGGGCGCCCAGCTCGTGGCGGTAGCGGCGCTCGTTGAACGGCAGCCGGGCGAACTCGGCGCGCTCGTCGTCGCGCAGCGGCCGCACGTCGTCGTAGAAGCCGGGCACCTTGACGCGCCCGCTGCGATCCTTCATCTGACCCAGGACCTGGGCGAGCACGAAGGCCGGGTTGGCGACGGCGCCGCCGAACGAGCCGGAGTGCAGGTCGTTGTGCGAGCCGCGCAGATCGATCTGCAGGTAGGTCAGGCCGCGCAGGCCGTAGCAGATGGAGGGCACGCCGCGGTCGAACATCGGCGAATCCGAGATCACCACGACGTCGGCCGCCAGCTCGTCCTTGTGGTCGCGCACGAACGGGTCGAGGTGCGCGCTGCCGATCTCCTCCTCGCCCTCGAGCACGAACCGGATGTTGACCGGCAGCTTCCCCGTCTGCTGCAGGCAGGCCTCCACGGCCTTGAAGTGCATGAACACCTGCCCCTTGTCGTCGGCCGCCCCGCGCGCGTAGATCTCACCTTCGCGGACGGTCGCCTCGAACGGCGGCGACTCCCACAGGTCCAGCGGATCGACCGGCTGCACGTCGTAGTGGCCGTAGAAGAGGATGGTCGGCGCCCCGGCCGCGTGCAGCCAGTCGCCGTACACCACCGGGTTGCCCGGCGTCTCGATCAAGCGGACGTTCTCCAGGCCGACGCGCCCCATCTCGGCGGCCGTCCACTCGGCACACTGCCGCACGTCGCCCGCGTGCTCGGGCAGGGCGCTGATGCTCGGGATGGCCAGGTACTGCTTGAGCTCGTCGACGTAGCGGTCGCGGTTGACGTGGATGAAATCGGTGACGGTGTCCATGGGCGCTCCTCGAGACAAGTATAGGTCGACCGATCGCGGGGGGACATCGCCGTCCCGCTTGGCGAACGCGCACGTGGCCTGTACCGTGCGCATGACCATGACGCCTTGCTCTGACAGGACGCTGGCGGCGGTCGCTGTCGCCGGGCTGGTCTGGCTCGCGGCGCCGAGCGCCGCCCGGGCGCAGGATGCGAGCGTCGCAGGCACCGTCACCGACGCGACGGGTCTCGCGCTGCCCGGCGTGACCGTAGGAGGCGCGCAGCGCGGAGGCCGGCGGCCCGATCGAGGCCGCCGTGACCGACGGCATCGGCGCGTTCGCGATCGCCGGGCTGCCACCGGGCAGCTACGACGTGACCTTCACGCTGCCCGGCTTCCGCGAGGTCGTGCGCAGCGGCGTGGAAGTCAGGACCGGGGCGGCGACCACCCTCGCCGTCGAGCTGGCGGTCGAGCTCACGGAGCAGGTCGTGGTCGTCGGGAGCCGCGGCCAGCCGCGGTCGGTGACCGAATCGCCGGTCCCGATCGATGCCATCCCGTTCGAGGACGTCGTCCGGCAGGGGTCGACCACGCTCGACTACCAGTTGCGCACGCTGGTCCCGTCGTTCAACGTCGCGACGCATCCGATCAGCGGCGCGGCCTCGCTCGTGCGGCCCGCCAGCTTGCGCAACCTTGCCCACGACCACTCGCTGGTGCTGGTCAACGGCAAGCGCCGTCACCGTTCGGCGATTCTCGTCTGGTTCGGCGGCGTGACCGACGGCACGCAGGGCCCGGACATCTCGACCATTCCGTCGATCGCCCTGCGGCAGGTGGAGGTGTTGCGCGACGGCGCGTCGGCGCAGCACGGCTCGGACGCCATCGCCGGCGTGCTGAACTTCCTGCTCAAGAACGCCCGCGAGGGGGGCAGCCTCGAGTTCAACACCGGCACCTACCGCGCCGGCGACGGCGACGCGTACAACATCGCCGGCAACGTCGGCCTGCCCTTGGGCGAGACCGGCTTCGCCAACCTCAGCTTCGAGTACGGCAACGCCGACCCGACCAGCCGCAGCGTGCAGCGCGCCGACGCCGCGGCGCTGATCGCCGCCGGGAACACCCACGTGGCCAACCCGGCGCAGATCTGGGGCGACTCGCAGGTGGACGACGAAGTGAAGCTGTTCGGCAACTTCGGCCACCAGTTCGCCAATCGGCTCGAGTTCTACGGCCACGCCAACTACGCCGAGAAGACGGCTACGCAGGGCTTCTACTACCGGAACCCCAACACCCGCGCCAACATCTTCAGCCTCGACGG
Source organism: Vicinamibacterales bacterium (assembly GCA_965217045.1). Taxonomy (GTDB): domain Bacteria; phylum Acidobacteriota; class Vicinamibacteria; order Vicinamibacterales; family UBA8438; genus JAAXGX01. The sequence goes on from OZ244229.1 coordinate 1,938,561, forward strand.
CGGGCAGTCGCTGCTCGTCGGCGACGTGCTGGACGCGCGCGCCGGCGTGCGCAACGGCTCGGCGGGCTGCCCCGCCGTGCCGGTCACCGCCGACCGGCCCGATCAGGCGCCCCTGGCGCAGGTGTTCGCTGACCCCAACTGCTTCACCTTCCAGGAGATCGCCCCGGGCGGCTTCACCCCGAGCTTCAGCGGGACGATCACGGACGTCTCGGCGGTGGCCCGCGTGCGCCGCACCGCGGAGAGCGGCCTGACCTGGGACGCCAGCGCCAGCTACGGCGCCCACGAAGCGGATTTCCACCTCTACAACACCGTCAACGCCTCGCTCGGCCCGGCCACCCCGCGCGACTTCGACCCTGGCCTCTACCGGCAGGCGGAGGTCAATCTCAACTTCGACGTCTCCTACGCCGCCACCGACCTGATCCATGTAGCCGGCGGCACCGAGTGGCGCGACGAGCGCTTCACGATCCGGTCCGGCGGACGGCCGTCGTGGGAGGTCGGGCCGTACGCCGCGCAGGGGTTCGTCTCCGGCTCCAACGGCTTCCCCGGCTTTCCCGACTACACGGCCGGCACCTGGACGCGCGCCAACGTCGCCCTCTACGGCGACGTGGAGCTGCGGCAGCCGGACGACCGCTGGATGGTCGGGGGCGCCCTGCGGTTCGAGCACTTCGACGTGTTCGGCGCGACGACGAACGGCAAGCTGTCGGCCCGCTACGGGCTGAGCGACGAGGTGTCGGTGCGCGGCGGCGTCAGCACCGGCTTCCGCGCGCCGACGCCCGGCCAGCAGAACACGTTCAACGTGCAGTCGACCATCAACCCCGAGACGCTGGACCTGGTCGACAGCGCCACCGTGCCGTCCAACTACCTGGCCGCGCAGCTGCGGGGCGGCCGGCCGCTCGACCCCGAAACCTCGACCAACGCCACGGCCGGGCTGGTGGTAGACACCGGCTCGTTCACGCTGACGGCGGACTACTTCCACATCGACGTCGACAACCGCCTGGCCCTGTCGCAGAACTTCACCCTCGCGGCGGACGAGCGCGCGCTGCTGCTGTCGGAAGGCATCACCTCGGCGCGCACGCTCGCCTTCTTCCGGTTCTTCATCAACGACTTCTCGACCCGCACGCAGGGGGTGGACGTCGTCGCGACCTACACGCCGCTGGCGCTGCGCGGCGACACGGTCTTCAGCTTCGCGCTGAACCGCACCGACACGGAGGTGACGAAGGGCTCGGACCTGCTCGGCCCCGGCGACGTGCTCGCCCTGGAGCGGGGCGTGCCGGAGACGCGCTGGAACGTCGCCGTCAACCAGCGCGCCGGGCGGGTCGGCCTGCTCGGCCGCCTGCACTACTACGGCGCGTGGATCGACCACCTCGACGCACGCTCCGTGCGCCTCGCCAACGCGCCGATCCTGGACGGCCGCTTCATCCTCGACCTGGAAGCCGGCATCCCGCTGGCCTCCGACGTGACGCTGGCGGTGGGCGGCCAGAACGTCTTCGACACCTTCTCGGACCGCATGGACCTGTTCGCGGCGCAGTTCGGCCTGCCCTACAGCCAGTTCACGCCGTGGGGCCTGAGCGGCGGCTACTACTACGCGCGCGTCAACTACGCCTGGGGCCGGTAGGCCCGCACGCGGCGTCCAGATAGAATTCGGGCGGCGAAGGAGGTAGCCATGACGCACATGACGCACATGATGGTGATCACGGCGTTCATAGCGGCGTGCGCGCCGCAGCTGTCTGCGCAGACGCTCTTCGTGGCTCCGATTGCGGACTTCGCACTGGGAGACGACGGCCCGACACGCTACGAGTACATCACGAACCTGGGCAGGCGCAGCGAGTGCGAGACGGTGACTCCGGTCGCCCGCGAGGAACTGGCCGACTACACCGTCTGGTTCGAGTTCGAAGAGAGGCATTATGCCCTGGTCTGGGACAGCAGCGGGCGACTCGTCGGCGATCGAGGCGACGTCCGCAGCTCGGGGAACATAGTGAAGGACGTGTGCGACATCATCCGGGCGCACGAAGACGCTATCAGCGCGTCCCCGGATTAGCAGTCCGTGGTGAAGCCCCGCGTCGGGCCGCGCACGTCGACGGGCGGCAGGTCGACTACCCGGCAGCCCGGAATGTTGCGACGGGCCGCCAATCCCTTGTACGCTGCATAGTTGGCTCAGCGTCCTAACGGGGCACTGCCGCCCCGTTAGGACGCTGACGGGAATAACCTTGCCGCGTCCCAGGCGTGCCAAGCAGCGAAAGAGAGGCTGCGCCTTGGTGAAGTTGGCAAATCTATATCGATCGCTGTCCTTAGGGCGCGCTCGCGAAAGAAAACAGCCGCGGCCGCGGTGGTTGAAAGGGGAAGTTCAAGATGAGCGTTCAGCTTGCCGTGCGGGTTCTCGCCGTTCTGTTCGCGCTGGGGTCACTGGCGCCGCTGTCTGCCGGCGCGCAGCCGGCCGACACGTCCATTCCGCGCACGGCCGACGGGCGGCCGGACTTCCAGGGCGTGTGGGACTTCAGCTCCGTCACGCCGCTGCAGCGGCCCGCCGAGATGGCCGACAAGAAGTTCCTGACCGAGGAGGACGTGTCGCTGCTGGAAGCGCGGGCTGCCGGCCGGGTCGACACGGCGCCGCCGGCCGGCAACCCCGGGAGCTACAACCGGTTCTGGTTCGCGGACGGCACGAGCGTGGTCGGCACCCGGCGCACGTCGCTAATCACCGATCCGCCTGACGGCCGCCTGCCGTCGTACACGGACACCGGGCGCGCGCGGATGGCCGCCCGCGAGGAGGCGCGCAACCGCAACGCCGGTCCCGAGGACCGCGACGTGGACGAGCGCTGCATCCTCGGGTTCAACTCCGGACCGCCGATGCTGCCCGGCGCCTACAACAACTTCGTGCAGGTGTTCCAGGGCCCCGACCACGTGGCGATTCTCAACGAGATGGTCAACGACGTGCGGATCGTCCCGCTCGACGGCCGTCCGACGCTGCCGGCGCCGATCCAGCAGTGGCGCGGCGACTCCCGCGGCCGCTGGGAGGGCGACACGCTCGTCATCGAGACCAGCAACTTCAAGGAGATCGGCACCGCGCACCCCGCGCCGAACATGGAGCTGCTCGAGGCGCTGGGTCCGGACATGCACCTGGTCGAGCGGATCTCCCGCGTCGACGCCGACACGCTGCTCTATCGGTTCACGGTCACCGATCCGACGGCGTTCACCGCGCCGTGGAGCGGCGAGCTGACGATGAACCGCTCCGACGACCGCCTGTACGAGTACGCGTGCCACGAGGGCAACTACGGCCTTCACAACATCCTGGCCGGCGCCCAGGCCGAGCATCGCGCCGCCCAGCGGTAGGCCGCGGGCGCGCAGGAAGTCACGCACCAGTCAGCGCGGGGGACGCCCGGTGCGTTCCCCGCGCGCTCGGCCTCATCCCTCCTCCGTCCCCTCGTTCAGGATCGACAAGTAACGGTCGTAGACGAACAGCCGGTTGCGGCGGCGGCCGGTGATCTCGCGCGCGATCCCGAGCTCGCCGAGCAGGTCCATCGCCGCGGACGACGCCGGAAAGGACAATCCGGTTAGCCTGCGAACCGCGGGCAGCGAGAGCAGCGGGCGCGCGGAGAGCGCGTCATGGACCCGCAGCGCCGAGCCGGTGCGCCGGCCGTGCCGCTCGATGGCGGCCCGGTCCGACACGAACATCTCCGACAGGCGGCGGGACGCGGCGACGGCGCCCTCGGCCGTCGACCGCACCCCGTCGAGGAAGAACGCCAGCCACTGCTCCCAGTCGCCGGTGCGGCGAACCTGTTCGAGCAGCTGGTAGTACGCGTCGCGACGCTGCTTCAGGTGCAGGCTCAGGTACAGCAGCGGGTCGCGCAGGACGCCAGCGTTGCAGAGAAGCAGGGTGATGAGCAACCGCCCCACGCGGCCATTGCCGTCCAGGAAGGGATGTATCGTTTCGAACTGCACGTGGGCGAGGCCCGCGCGGATAAGCGTTGGCAATCCATACATCGTGCGCGTGAAGAAAGCGCTCCAGCCGTGCCATGCAATCGGGGACGGCGGTGTGCGGCGGCGGGACGAACACCGCGTTCCCGGACCGGGAGCCGCCGACCCAGTTCTGCGAGCGGCGGAATTCACCCGGCAGCTTGCCGGAACCCCGCCCGCGCGACAACAGCACGCCATGGATCTCTCGGATCAAGCGGTTCGACAGCGGAAAGCCGCCCCGCAGCCGGTTGAGGCCGTGCTCGAGAGCGCCGACGTAGCTGGAGACCTCGACCACATCGTCGAACGGCACGCCGGGCGCCTCGTCGAGCTCGAACAGCAGGAGGTCCGACAGCGACGATTGCGTACCCTCGATCTGCGAGGAGAGCACCGCCTCTTTCCGCGCGTAGGTATAGAGAAAGATCTCCTTGTCCGGCAGGAGAGTCGAGACACCGTCCAGGCGTCCGAGGGCGAGACTGGCCGACTCCAAGGACTGCTGGAGCGGCCGGTCGAGCACGACGTCGGGCACGGGCGGCAACGGATTGGGCACGAAGGCACGTACCTGTTCCCCGCCGGCTACGGTGACCTCGTAGCGGCCCGTTTCTCCGCGTTGCATGAAAGAATGCCGGTCTCGTTCAGCGAAACTTAACATGAGGCGCCCCCAGTTTTCTTGGACACGGATTAAGGGAGAATCCGATGTCACAGGAGGTAGGGGGCATGGCTCGGTCGAGACGGGTGAAGGGAACCGCGTCGGCGCGGACGGAGGGAGCCCGGAGGGCGACCGGAGTCAGCGCCGACGGCGCGGCGGTTGGGTTGGGGGCCTTGGCGCTCGGCCAGCGGTGGAGCGCAAGCCGGAAACGGGACGTGGTGTTGCGGCTGCTGCGCGGCGAGTCGCTGGATGCGGTCTCGCGAGAAGTCGGGGTGGAGGTCTATCGCCTGGAGGCGTGGAAGGCCCGGGCGCTGGCCGGTCTCGAGCTCGGTCTGAAGGCGCAGGCCGGTGAGCCACTGGCCGCCGAGTTGGATGCTGCCAAGCGACACATTGGCGAGCTGTCGATGGAGAACGAGCTGTTGCGGGAGCGTGCCCGTGGAGCGGAGCGTCGCCTCCCTTTGGCGACGCGGAGGTCGCGACGATGAGCGCAACGACCTCCGCGACGACGGGGCGGCGCTATGGTCTCGAGCGGGTGTGTCGACGGTCGCGCTCGGCGCTCTACGCGCGGCGGGCTCGTTTGCAGCGCCCAGCGCGGGGTGCTGGCCTGGGGCGCCGCGGGCCGACGCCGCGCGGGCTCGTTTCAGCGCCCAGCGCGGGGTGCTGGCCTGGGGCGCCGCGGGCGACGCCCGCGCTGTCGGATGCGCAGTTGCTGGCGGCCATTCGTAGCGACCTGGCCCGCTCCCCGTTCCGGGGCGAGGGCCATCGCAAGGTCCACGCGCGGCTGCGGATCCTCGACGGGGTGTGGGTCTCGCGGACGCGAGTGTTGCGCGTGATGCGCGCGAAGGGGTTGCTCTCGCCCCACCGCGGGCGGCAGGCTGACTCGAGGGCGCACGACGGCACGATTGTCACCTCGGCGCCCAACGTCATGTGGGGTACCGACGGCGTGCGGGTGTTCACGGCCGACGACGGCTGGGTCTGGACCTTCGCGGCGGTGGACCACTGGAACGCCGAGTGCGTGGGCTGGCACGTGTGCAAGGTGGGGAGCCGTTTCGCGGCCCTCGAGCCGGTCGCGCAAGGGCTCCGGCGACTCTACGGTTCGGTCGAGGCGGACGTGGCCCGCGGGCTGGCGCTGCGGATGGACCACGGCAGCCAGTATCTGTCGGACCACTTCCTCAACCAGCTTCGGTACTGGGGCATCCACCCCAGCTTCGGCTTCCTCGAAGAGCCGGAAACCAACGGGGTCGTCGAGCGCTGGAATCGCACGCTCAAGGAGCAAGCAGTCTACGGCCGGGTCTTTCGAAACTTGGCCGACGTGCGCGCCGCCGTCGCCAGGTTCGTCGAACGCTACAATCAGTGCTGGCGCCTCGAGAAGCTGGCGTATCGCACGCCGCTCGAAGCGCGCGAGGAACACGAGCTGCGTCAAGCCGCGTAGCGTAAACGTGTGTCCAAGAAACCGGGTGCGGTACAAGCGAAACTTAACCCGCATTATTCCTGAAGCTCGATATTCGGAATCGACCGAGCGTGGCGGGACGACGAACAGGGTTTCGGCATCGTCATTTGGGGGCTGCGAGGGGGTTGCGGGGCGAGCCATGGGGCGATGGCCGGGCGCGGTGAGCCCGAGTGTCGACAGCTTCTCCTGGAGACGGTCCGTATCGTCCCCGAGGGAGCTTGGTGCGGCGGGACGGATGGGCTATCCGGCACGTGCGCCGAGTGCGAGGGCGATGCGCTGCCATGCCTCGCGCTGCGGCGTGGCCCGCGGCAGATGCAGAACGAGCCGGCGGACCGAGCGGACGACCTGGACCCCGAGCTTGAGCAATCGGTCGCGTAGCCACGTCACCTGGGTGCGGGCGCACGCGGTGCCCGCCGCCCGCAGCCGCAGCTCCTGCATCAGCACGTAGGCTGCGGCCGTCAGCAAGACGCGCAGTTGGTTGGCCCAGAAGCGGCAGCAGCTCGTGCGGTCGATCTGCAGGCCGTCGAGCAACTCCTTGATCCGGTTCTCGATGTCCCCCCGCGCACAGTAGACCTTCTCGTAGATGAAACGCGGCGTCTGGCGCAGGTTCGTCACCACGAAGCGCGGGTTGTCCCGCGGCGCACGTTCGCCGAGGCGAACCACTTCGGCTTTGATCACCACCCGGCGCTCATGGCCCCAGGTGCGGGCGGCGTAGCGGGTGTCGGTATAGACGTGTGCGGTCTCGCCACTGACCTCGCTCTGCGTGCGCGCCGTCTGCAGCGCCGATTCGGCATGCCGCTCCAAAACCGCATTTTTCGCCATCGCCACCACGTAGTCGAGCCGGGGCTCTGCATCCAGGAAATCGAAGACCTCCGGGGTCGCAAAGCCCCCGTCGAGCCGAACGAGAAACCGCGCCCGCGGAAACGCCGCCCGCAGCAGCGGGAGCAGCCGACACAGCAGCCCGAGGGTCCCGTCGGCGGCCACTGCGTTCCCGGGCCGCAGCACCGCCGCGCACAGATACTGCTCCGCCTCGCGGTCGAAGCTCAGAAACCCGAGCAGCGGCAGATAACACCAGCCGCCATAGTGCCCGTTGAAGAACGTGAGCTGCTGGGCGCCGTGCGTCAGGTCGTCGGTCGGATCCAGATCGATGGTGACGAGCCGCGCCCGACCGTGCAGGCGGCGCCGATGCCGCTCGATGACGCACGCCGCCAACTCGCGCCCCATCCGGTAGAGCGCGGTGCGGGTCGCGCCGTTCTCGAACCGCGAGATCGCAGGTTGCGACGCCAAGGGCGCGCCGGACACCGGGTCCCGCCCGAGCAGCAGCTTGTGGATGGGGTCGTCGGCCAAGTGGTCGGCATCGTTGCCATCGGGATGACCGCACGCGATGCCGAAGATCCGCTGGCCGATCAGATCCGCGAACGTGTGCCGAATCTTCTCCGCGGCGCGCTTGTCGGCCAGACACCGGGCGAACGCCTTGACCAAGCCGTACACGCGCTCGGCCGCGCAATCCGTTGAACGCAGCTTCGCGCGGGCCGTCCGGCAGGTGTCGAACGGCGACGCGCGCGACGGTTCAGGCGCCGGGCGTTTCGATGGGCAGGTCCTCCCGGTCGCCCCACTCCTTCCACGACCCCAGGTAGTTGCGCACCCGCGGGTAGCCGAGCAGCCGCAGCGCCAGGTAGCTGTGCGCCGCGCGGTAGCCGCCCTGGCAGTACGAGACGACCTCCTTGTCGCGCGTGACGCCGGCCGCCTCGTACATGGCCTGCAGCTCGGCCGCCGGCTTGAACGTGCCGTCGGCGGCCAGGTTGCGGGTCCACTCGATGTGCACCGCGCCCGGGATGGCGCCGCCCCGTTTGGCCCTCACGTTCGTGCCCAGGTGCTCGCCGTCGCTGCGCGTGTCGAGGATGACGGTGTCCGGGCGGCCGACCTGGCCGAGCACGTCCTTCCAGGTCGCCAGCACGCGCCCGTCGTTGCGCGCGACCTCCCAGTCGGTCTGCCGCGGCGGCCGCGCCTCGCGCGTCACCGGCAACCCTGCCCGCTGCCAGGCCCCGAATCCGCCGTCGAGCACGCGCACGTCGGGATGGCCGAAGAGCTCGAGGAACCAGAACGCGCGCGCCGCGCGGATGCCCGACTGCTCGTCGTACGCCACCACCGGCCGCGCCGCCGAGACGCCGCGCGAGGCCAGCAGGTGCGCGATGATCCAGAGGAACGCCTCGAGCGGCGCCGGATCCGTGTCGACCAGGCTCACGCCGAACAGGTCGAGATGGACCGCACCGGGCAGGTGCCCGGCCGCGAACTGCTCGGCGGGACGCAGATCGAGGACCGTCACCTCGGCGGGCGGCCTGTCCGCCCGTGCGTCCGCTCCAAGCCGCGCGGCAAGCTCCGCAGGCGCAATGAGCAGGCCCGGATTCTCGTAGCCCCCGGCGTCTCCGGCGTCGGACCTCATCGTTTCACCTCTTTCCTAGACGAGAAACCACCGGCCGTCCGCTTCCCGCGCCCGCCCCTCGTCGCGCAGCTTGACGAGGTGCGCCCGCACGGTCTCGGTCGCTGGCCACCGCAGGCTGGCCGGCAGCCCGTCGTAGATGCGCCCGGTGATCTCCTCGTGCGTCGCCGAGCCGTCCCGCAACGCGGCCACCACCTGCTCCTCGCGCCGCCGCCGGTGGTCGACGTAGTGCTGCACCAACGCGGCAACGTCCTCGATCTCCGGCCCGTGGGCGGGCAGGACGCGCGCCGGCCGCAGCTCCAGAACCCGCCGCAAGCTGGCCAGATAGTCCGCCAGGCTGCCGCCCAGGCCGGCCGGGATGACCACCGTGCCGCCCTGCACGAGCAGATCCCCGCAGAACAGGACGCCCTCGGCCTCGTCGAAGAGGCAGGCGTGGTCGGGCGCATGACCCGGCGTATGCACCACCCGCAGGCGGCTGTCGCCCGCTGCGACGTACTCTCCGTCCCGCACGGCGCGCCAGCCCACCGGGTAGCGCGCATCCTGCTCCGGCCAGGGAATTTTAACGAACTCGGCCGCCGGCCAGCGCTCCGCCAGCCCCGCGCAGCCCGCCGCGTGGTCGACGTGCGCATGCGTCACCAACACCCACGCCAACCGCGACGAGCCGAGCGCCCGCTCCAGCGCCGCCACGTGGCGAGCATCCCCCGTGGCGGCGTCGATCAGCGCCGGCTCGCGGCCGGGAAGCAGGTAGGTGTTGTTGCCGGCACCGGTGTAGGGCCCCGGATTGAAGCCGGGAACGAGGATGACGTTCACGTCGTGGGACCGCCCGGTTGACGGCCGGCGGTGCGCCGTAGATTATACGGCGTGTCCCCACCGGCAGCCGCCGTCGAATCGTTCACGCCCGACGAGCGCGACGCGCTCGCGCCGTACTTCGGGAACGCCGACAGCCCGGTCTTCGTGCTGACCAACCTGCCGGAGGTCGTCAAGGGCGCGCTCTTCGCACGCTACTCCCGCTCGGCCAAGTCGGTCCGCCGCCTCTTCCTCGACGAATTCCTCGACCACATCCGGACCGGCGACGCCGGCGATTCGAGCGTGGGCCTGGAACGTGCCGAGCGGCTCTACGCCCGCGTCTTCGGCGACTACGGCGACGACTCCGTCGCGCAGCTCGGCGGCGCGCACATCGCGTGCGAGGGCGTCTCGAACGTCCTCACCAAGGTGCTCGAGCGCGGCCGGCTCATGGCCTACCTGGAGCAATCTACCCGCTACGTCCCGTACACCGACCGCCCCGGCGGCCGCTGGAAGTACGTCGTGCCGGACGAGCTCGACGATCCGGCGCTGCGGTCCCTCTACGTCGAGCGCCTCGACCGCGCCTTCGAGACGTACGCCCGGTGGATAGAGCCGATGCAGGAGCACTTCCGCCGCCGCGTCCCGCAGTCCGAGCACGATACGGACGGGGCCTACCGGGCGGCGATCCGCGCCCGGGCGCTCGACGCCCTGCGCGGGCTGCTGCCCGCCGCCACAAGGTCCAACGTCGGCATCTACGGCTCGGGCCAGGCCTACGAGGCGCTGCTGCTCCGCCTGCGGGCCCATCCGCTGACCGAGGCCCGCGCGGCGGGCGAGCTGATGCTGCCCGAGCTGCGCAAGGTCATCCCGGCGTTCCTCACCCGAGTGGACCGGGCGGACCGCGGCGTGCGCTGGGCCGAGTACCTCGCCAGCCGGCGCGCCGACACCGCGCAGGTGGCCCGCGAACTGGTCGGCCAGATCGATTCCGAGTCGCGGCCGGAGGTCGTCCTGACCGACTTCGACCCCGACGGCGAGATCAAGGTCGTGGCGGCCGCGCTGTACGCCGCGTCCCGGCTCCCCCACGACCAGCTCATCGCAGCCGCCCGGGCCATGCCGCTGGACGATCGGATGCGCATCCTGCGCGCCTACGTCGGCGACCGGGAGAATCGACGCCACAAGCCGGGCCGGGCATTCGAGCGGGCGACGTACTGCTTCGACATCCTCTCAGACTACGGCGCGTTCCGCGACCTGCAGCGCCACCGCATGCTCACCATCGACTGGCAGCACCTCACGCCGGCGCACGGCTCCACGCGGCCAGCAGCCATCGACGACGTGGGCGCCGGCAGCAACTGGAGCCGTGTCACCGAGGAGGCCGCCGACCTACACCGGCGCCTGGAGGCCGCGAACTCGGCGCTGGTGGCACAGTACGCCGTCTCGATGGCATACCGGATTCGCTTCTATCTGCAGATGAACGCCCGCGAGGCCATGCACGTCATCGAACTGCGCACCGCCCCCCAGGGCCACCCCGCCTACCGCCGGGTCTGCCAGCAGATGCACCGCCGCATCGCTGAGCAGGCTGGCCACCGAGCGATTGCGGGTGCGATGAGCTTTGCGGATCACTCGGCGGTGGAGCTTGGGCGGCTGGAGGCGGAGCGGGCAACGGAGCGGAGGCGGCAGAAGGCGGCTGACGGACCGGTCGGCTAGCCTGGCCAAACCACCCGCGCCCCGCTCATCTGCCAGCCGCGTCAGTAGACGCGACGGCGTGTCCCGGGACAACGCGCGCCACACGGCAATCGTCGAGGCGATCCGCTTCGCCATTTCCGACGCTCCCGGTCTCGAGCCCATTGTTGGTCGAACATCGTAGTGGCCGCCGACCCACGCACAATTGGATCGCCAAGCCTCGTGGACCGCCATCCGGCGGCATGGCAACGGCCTCCGAATCACGTCCGATCCGCCGGGAACCAAGTTTGGAGGGTACTCTTGAGCTCCTTGAATGCAGGGTCCAGGCAGTCCTCAACGGCTGCCAGCCTGGCGATCTCGCCGAATATCCTCGCCGAACGCTTCCGGCGGCGTCCAGGAGGTGCCCACTCCATAGCCGTCCGCATCGCCCTCTTCGGATCGGCTGGCTTGGTGCGACGCGGCTCCCAAAGGCTTCGGGAGCCCAACCGGCGACGGAGGTCACCGAAATCGTCTCCCCAGCCCAGAATTCTGGAAGTTTGTACCAGGTCTCCCCAGACCCACGCTTCGAGCTCGGGCTCGATGACGATAGCCTTTGTTCGATCCTCCCAGCCGTTTCTAGACAGGTCGGTGTTCACGTCGCTCTGAATCCGCTCGCGCGAGTCACTGCTTCCGCATCCGTCACGGTCGAACAGTACAAGACTGTGCCGGTAACGACGCAGGAAGGGCCGCAGGAAGTTCGCTGCACCCGTTCGACACCCACCGTCCCGGTTCGGGTGCCGTCTGACTTCAAACCGAAACGGTCGGAGTTCCAGATCATCAGTTCGCGAAAGCAGTGCCTTGACTACTTCTTCGAGATCCTTGTCCGCAACGAGCACGACCAGGTCCACGGCGTCGCCGACTTCACTCATCCGATCACACCGGTCGCGAAAAGCGTGTCCATGTCGACCGATCCCTGCCAGTCTCGAAGAATGGGATGGTCGTTGCCGCGAATAACGTCCGTGGCGCCTTCGTCGTTCTTCGCGACACACAGCACCTCGTCAGGGTTCGAGAGCTTCAAAAAAGCTGGCGAGTGGGTTGCCACCAGCACCTGCGACTCATATGCTGAGGAAAGTGAATCGTAGATGGCGTCGACGGCCAGAGGGTGAACACCGTTCTCCGGTTCTTCCAGCAGATACAGTTGGCCGCCATGCGGCAGATAGGCGATTAGCGTAATGACTAGAAAACGTAGCGTGCCGTCCGACGCCATCCACGAAGGGATTTCCACCCCGGTCTTGTAGCCCAGCATCAGGTACACACTACGGTCGTCCTCCCGCTCGACGACGCGAACGGTATTCAAGTCGGACAGTACCGTCTGCACGTGTGCCAACCACTCCCTGTAGGCGCCCTCGTGTTCGTCCTGTAGACGTTTGACCATCCAAGGAAGATTCGACCCGTCCGATGAGAAGCTCTGACGTCCCAAGCCGGGTGGACTAGGCTGGCGCATCTTGAGGCTGTCGAGAAACAGGAAGTGCGTACCTGCATTGAGCATGCGCTTTACATGCGTTGCCATCGGAAAGCTGTCTGGAGACTCCGGAAGGTTTCGTAGCGTCGAACGGAAGGGACCGAAGGCGATGCTCGTCGTCCATCCCTTTCCAGACTTTGGAGACACCTCGACGTTGAAATTGTCGGTGCCCTTACCAGACTTGCTCAAAATCGTCCGTGATCCTGGGCGTCCACCACCGACCAGGATGGTTTTGCGGGCTCGGGGTGGATCCGGAAACAATGTCGTCTGCCTGGGAGCAGCTGTTTCCGTCTCCGACATCAGAAGGCCTCGTTCGGAATCGATGCAAAACTGGCCGTCGATCTCACCAATCGCGACCTCGTAGCGGAACACTCGAAAGTGCTTCTCAGAGGGAAGCCTATCCTTTACGAATTCCGGTATCTCGAATTCGACAGCCAGTTCGAATTTTATATTCTGCTTCGGCCGTCCCCACACGAGATCCTGGAAGTTGCGTGTACGCTTCTCTATTGCGGCATCGAGATCATCTCGAACCAGATCACCAAGAAAGGCCACGACGTCGAACAGCGTGCTCTTGCCGCAGGCGTTGGGACCAACGAGTACGTGAAAGCGATCGAGACGGACGTCCGCGTAGCGGAGACAGCGGTAATTGAGCGCCTGGATGCGGCGAATCATGTAAACAGGATAGCCGAAGTGCTGCGGCAGCGCGCGGCCTGTATTCTGGCCGAGCGATGGGAACACGAACAGCTTGAGCCTCCCCGGCCGGTGCTGGGCGTGCACAGGATCCCGCCAACCGGCGGGACGCGCCCTCTAGTAATAGAAGTTGCTATTTATGAGTAACTTCTAGAAATATCGTGCGGACGCCGCGTCACGCCTCCTCCTCCGCAACCTCGAACAGCGACTCCACCTCGACCGGCACCCCACCCGGCAGCGACCCGGCCCCGTACGCAACGCGCGCGTGCCGCCCCGCCTCCCCGAACGCCTCGACCATCAGGTCCGAGAACCCGTTGATCACCGCGGGCTGCTCGCCGAAGTCGGGGGTGGCGTTGACCAGTCCCATGACCCGCACGACCCGCACGACGCGATCGAGGTCGCCGACGGCGTCCTTCACCGCGGCGAGGGCCTGCAGCGCGCACGAGCGGGCGGCCTGGTAGGCGGCGTCGACGTCCATCGTTTCGCCGACCCTGCCCGTGATCAGCCGGCCGTCCGCGTCGCGGGGTATCTGTCCGGCGACGAACAGCAGGTTGCCGGTGCGCACGGCAGGGACGTAGTTGGCGACGGGCCGGGCTGCCGGGGGCAGCTCGAGGCCGAGAGCGGTCAAACGTTCTTCGACGGTGGACACGATTCGCAGCTCCTTGGTTCCGAAAGTACCCGCGCCTCAGGCGGGCTCGGCCGACTCGCCGGTGTAGAACGCGGTCGTGCGCCGTGCCGCCGCCCGCGCGGCGGCGGGGTTCGTGCCGGCCGCGCCCGCCGCCTGCTCCCAGCCCTCGCTGCTGCCCGTGATGAGCGCCTTGCCGTCCGGCGAGGCGGCGAAGGCGGCTTCGTCCAGCTTCGCCTCGGCTGGTTGCGTCAGATGGAGCGCGAGTCCCATGAGACCCAGCTCCCAGCCGACACCGGTGGCGCCCGGTCCGTACTCGTCCCAGTGCTCCGAGAGGTGCGCGGTGTGCGTGAGCGTGAGCCGGGCGCGGCCGGCGTCTTCGTCCGCGAGGTGCACCTCCACCCAGCTCACGTCCCCGCCGAACTCCCAGGTGAGCGCGAAGCTCGACGGTCGCCGGCAGGTTGTGATCACGCCGCCGGCGTTGCCCTCCAACTGGTAGCGGCCGCCGGGTTCGAGATCGCCGCTGATGGGCAGAAACCAGCGCGGGATGCGCTCGCCGTTCGTCACGGCGTCCCACAGGTCCTCGACCGTCGTGGCGTAGCTGCGGGAGAGCGTGACCGCGCGGGCGGGTCGCCCATCGCGTTCCAGCGACGACGTGGAGCGCTCGACGGCGCCGAGGTGACCTTCGACGTCGAAGTCCATGGTCCGTGGCTAGCAGCCCGTGGTGAAACCCCGCGTCGCACCGAGACCGGCGAGGCGCCCGGCTGACAAGGCGTGACGAGGGAGCATATTGGCCATATTCGACCGAGGAACAACGCGGTCAGACGGGATGCATCGCCCGTCGAATGCAGCGGGGCCTTTTGCCACGGGCTGCTAGGCCCCGGATACGGCCGCGTCCTCCTTGTCCCAGTAGCGTCCGTACTCCCGGAGAAAGGTCAGGCTCTCGAGTGACGCCATCCGGTCGAGGAAGAGCACGCCGTCGAGGTGATCGGTCTCGTGCTGGATGACGCGCGCAGGAAACCCCGACGCGGTCATCGAGATCTGGATGCCGAACCGGTCGAAGGCGGTCACCCGGATGTCGTGCGCGCGCGGCACGCGGCCGCGCAGGTCGGGGATGCTGAGGCACCCCTCCCAGTCTTCCTCGGTCGCGGAGCCGAGCGGCTCGACCTCCGGATTGATCAGCACCACGGGCGGCAGGCTGGCGTCCGGGTCGTCGACCCCGGCCACGAACAGCCGCAGGCTCTCGTGCACCTGCGGCGCGGCCAGGCCGATGCCCCGGTACTCGCGCATCGTCTCGAACATGTCGTCGATGAGCCGTTGGATCTCGGGCGAGTCGATTTCGGCGGGCTCCAACGGCCTGCCCGGGGTGCGCAGCACGGGGTGTCCCATGCGTGCCACCTTGAGAATAGACATGCTCGTCGATTATACGGTAGGGTCCGACTGCCGATGCCGGCCCACCAGCACGACGCGCCCTACCGGTTCTGCCCCCTCTGCGGGGAGCGGCTCGAGCCGCGGGTGGTCAAGGCCGGGGAAGCGGAGCGGCCCGTCTGCCAGGGCTGCGGCCACGTCGTCTACCTCGACCCGAAGATAGCGGTCGGCACGGTGATCCGCAACGGCGACGGCGAGATCGCCCTCGTGCGGCGCTCGATCGAGCCGGGCTACGGCAAGTGGGTCTACCCCGGGGGATACGTGGACCGCGGCGAGGTGCTGCTGGCGGCCGCTGCCCGCGAGGCGCTGGAGGAAGCCAACCTGCGCATCCGGCTGGACGGCCTGATCAATCTCTACTCCTACGCGGGCCGCACGCCGATCATCGTGGTCTATGCCGCGACCGCGGTGGGGGGCGAGTTGCGGGCGGACGACGAGTCGCTCGAGGCCGCCTGGTTCCGGGTGGACGCCATTCCCTGGGGGGAGCTCGCCTTTCGGAGCACGCGCGAGGCGTTGCGCGACTACCTCAGGGGGATCCTCCACCCGCACCTGACGGAAAGCTAAAGTCCTCGCGCTCGGCGGCTTCGACCGCCGCCGCGACCAGCTCGTCGATTGCCAGCCCGCGCTCGGCCGCCTCGATCTCGCCCCGCCGGGCCTTGGTCACCGGATGGCGCGGCGTGAAGAGCTGGCAGCAGTCCTGGTCGGGAATGATCGAGATCGGGTACGTCCCCAGCGCCGTCGCCTCGTCGGAGATCTCGCTCTTGTCGTAACCGACCAGCGGTCGGAGGGTCGGCAGGCTCGACACCACCGAGTCGATCACGGCCAGGTTTTCGAGCGTCTGCGACGCGACCTGGCCCAGGGCATCGCCGGTCACCAGCGCGCCGGCGCCCACCGCGCGCGCCAGCCGCTCGGCGATCCGCATCATCAGCCGGCGGTAGAGCACCACGCGCAGCGGCGGCGGGGTCGACACCACCACCTGCTGCTGAATCTCGCCGAACGCCACCATGTACAGGCGCGACCTGAGCTGGTACTGCGTCAGGAGCCTGGCGATCTCGCGCACCTTGTCGCGCGACGCGTGCGACAGGATGGGATAGCTGTGGAAGTGCAGGAACCGGACGCGGCAGCCGCGCTTCATCAGGCGGTAGGCAGCCACCGGCGAGTCGATGCCGCCCGACAGCAGGCACAGCACCTGCCCGCTCACCCCGGACGGCAGGCCGCCGGCTCCGGGGTGCCGGTCAAGCGAGTAGAAGGCCTCGCGCGGCAGGATCTCGATGCGCACGACGAGCTCGGGGTTGCCGAGATCGACCTTCCAGCCGCGGGCGGCGTGGATCAGCCCGCCCACGCGCCGCTCGATCTCGGGCGACGTGAGCGCGTAGGTCTTGTCGGCGCGCCGGGCGGTCACGCGGAAGCTGCGCGGCGCGCGGCCTTCGAGGTCGCCCAGGATGGCGGCGCCCAGCTCGTCGAGGTTGCGTCCGGTGCGGCGGGCCCGCGCGAAGTTGGCCACGCCGAAGACGCGGCCGATCCGCGCGCGGGCCTCGTCTGAGTCCGCGTCCGGGCCCAGCACGACCTCGATGCGCCCCATCAGCGCGCGGACGCGCACGAGGTCGAGATCCGCGAGGACCTGCCGCAGGTTCGACACGAGGCGCTCGACGAACCAGGGGCGGTTCCTACCCTTGAGAGCGATCTCCTGATAGTGAACGATTATCGATTCCATACCGTTGCGCTCGCTGCCGGCCGCCGCTATAGCATAATTCCCTGCATGCGCGATCTGATCGGGGTCACCGTCGTCGTCCTGCTCGTCATCGTCGCGCTGCGCATGGCGACGGCGCTCCAGGGGTATCGCCGGGGTCACGAGCAGCGGCGCGCACGGCTCGGCACCGAGGGGCGCTCGATCGTCGCCGAGGTGCCCGCCCCCGACGGCCTCGTCTTCTTCGCCGAGGACGCCGGCGCGTTCTACTGGGCGGAGCGGCGAATCCCGAAGCGCGACATCAAGGCGGCCCAGGTCCGTTTCGGCGACGTGCCGCTCTCGACGGCCCGTGCGCGCCGGTTCGGCGGCCAGGAGGCGGTCGGCCCGGACCGGTCGGCCGAGATGCCGCCGGTGCTCGAGCGCGCCGACTGGGACGTCTCGATCGAGACGACGGCGGACACGGTCGTCGTCGCCTGCGGGGCCATTCGGGAGCACGTCTCCCAGGAGCTCGCACGGCGCATCTTCGAGAAGGTCAGCCAGGCGATCGCGGCCTGCGACCGGGACGATCGCCAGTCGGCGTCGTGAACGCCGCAGCGGCGGCGGCCGGTCTCGGATGCGGTCTCACGCGTCCCCGCCGGCGTCGGACGAGGACTCGACGAACGGCGTGGACGTAACGACTCCCCCGCCGCGCCCCCCCGGCAGATCGACCTCCACGCGCGTTCCCGTCCCGGTCAGGTCGCGGGGCAGATAGCCCAGGGCGATCACCTGTCCGAGGGCGGGTGACGCCACTGCGCTGGTGACGCGCCCCACCTGCTCGCCGCCGTGCCACACTGCCGCGCCCCGTTCGGGAACCGCCGCGCCGGCGTCGCTGCCCGCGCGGCCGAGCGTGAGCCCGACGAGCCGCTTTGCAACCCGCCCCGCGCCCCGGTGCAGGATGCGGACGATCACCTCCTGGCCGACGTAGCAGCCCTTCGTGAAGCTGATCGCGCGATCCTCAATGCCGGCCTCCAGGGGAATGGTCTCGCCGTCCATGTCGACGGGAAACCGGGGCCGCCCGGACTCGATGCGCACGGCCTCGGCCGCCGCGCGGTCGACGTCGGCGCCGCCTGCCGACACCAGGGCCGTGTGCAGCGCCGCGGCGCGCGCCCGCGGGACGACGACGGCGACGCCCGGCACGCCGAGCGCGTCGGTCCGCAGGACGACCGCCGTTTCGCCCTCTGCAGCCGCGCGGCAACAGCCGTGCGGCTGCAGGTCGCGGACGCCGGCCGGCGTGTCGCAGGCGATGCCCAGCTCGTCGAGCGCGGCGCCCGCGACCTGCAGGGCCGCCGGGCCGTGGACGCCGTAGCTGACGCAGGTCTCGCCCCAGTCGGCGATGGTCGCGTCCTCGGCGAAGATGAGCTCGTCGAAACGCGCGACCAGCAGCGGCCCGACGCCGGCGTCCACGTCGAGGAGCAGCCGGTCGCCGAGGTTGAACACGTCCATGTCCGCGATCAGCCGGCCCTGCGGGGTGAGGTAGGCCGCGTAGCAGCCCGCCCCGGGCGCGAGCCCCGCCACGTCGTTGCTCAGCAGCCCCTGCAGATACTCGGCGCGATCGGCGCCCCCGACGCCGATGCAGGCGCGCGTGGACCGCTCAAGCACGCCGGCGGCGCGGCGCAGGGCGCGGTACTGTTCCAGCAACATGACGGTAGCGCCTCAAATGATATGCTGAAAGTCGTGCAGCACTTCCGCGCCCGTCCGGCCCCCCTGTGGGCCGTTTGCATCCTGTTGGCCCTGTCAGTGCCCGCCGCCGCGCAGGATCCGGCGCCCGGCGAGCCGGCCGAGGGTGGGGCCATCTTCACGGTGTTCGCCCGCTCCGTGCCGGTGGGCGTCGAACGCGTCGCCGTCTCGCGGACCGAAACCGGCTGGCGCATCGAGTCGACCGGACAGATCGGGCCGCCCATCGATCTCGACAACCGGTCGTTCGAGGCGGACTACGACGCGGCCTGGCGGCCCCTCCGGATCGCCATCGACAGCGTGCGCAACCAGCGCACGTACCGCGTCGAGGCGAGCTTCGCGGACGGCACCGCCACCAACCAGGTGCAGCAGGACGAGGACCGCCTGACCAGCACGTTGCCGGTGACGGCCGACGCCGTGGTCCTGCCCGACTTTTTCTTCGGGGCGTACGAAGCGCTGGCGGTCAGGTTGAGCGGCAGCGGGGCTGGCGACGAGATCCCCGTGTACGTCGCGCCGCGCCGGGAGGTGACGGCTTCCGTGCGGAGCGTGCGCAGCCAGCTCATCCAGACCGCGCAGAGCCAGTTGTCGGCGAGCATCTACGACACGGTGTTCGAGTACGGCGAGCAGGTGCTGGAAGGCGAGATCTGGGTCGACCAGAACCGCCGCCTGCTGCGGGTCAATCTCCCGGCCGTCCGGCTCGACATCGCGCGGCAGGACCTCGCGCTGGTGTCCACGCGCCTGACCGCCACCCGCAATCCCAGGGACACCGAGGTGCGCGTCCCCGCGCGCGGGTTCAGCCTGGCGGCCAGCGTCACCGTCCCGTCCGCCGGCCAGCCGCCCGCGGACGGCTGGCCGGCGGTCCTGCTGGTGCCCGGGACGGGCCTGGTGGACCGCGACGAGAACCTGGGCGGCGTGCCGATCTACGGGGAGCTGGCGGGCGGCCTGGCCGACGCCGAGTACCTGGTGCTGCGCTACGACAAGCGCGGGATGGGCCAGAGCGGCGGGCGGGCGGAGTCGGCGGGCCTCGAGGAGTACGCGGACGACGTGCGGACGATGGTCCGCTATCTGGAGCGGCGCGACGACGTCGACCGCGACCGCATCGTCGTGGTCGCGCACGGCGAAGGGAGCTGGATTGCACTCGAGGCCGCGGCGCGACACCGGGCCATCGACGCGTTCGCGCTGCTGGCGGCACCGGGCATTCCGGGCGCGGAGCTGGTGCTCGAGCGCCAGCGCAACCGGCTCGAGCGGATGCAGACCCCCGCGGCCCAGCGGGACGAGCAGGTCGCCCTGCAGACCCGGATCATCGAGGCCGTGCTGGACGAGGGCGCCTGGGACGACATCCCCGAGGATCTGCGGGAGCGCGCCGATACGCGCTGGTTCCGCAGCTTCCTGGAATTCGATCCGGCCGAGGTGGTGCGGCAGACGCGCCAGCCCGCGCTCATCCTGCACGGCGAGGCGGATCTGGAGATCCCGGTGCAGCACGCCGACCGGCTGCTGGCGCTGGCCGAGGCCCGCCGCCGGCGCGAAGCCACCGTTGAGCTCGCCAGGCTGCCGGGCATCGATCACCGCCTGCTCGCGGCCGGGACGCCGACGGTCGACGAGTACAGCCAGCTGCTCGACCGGCGGGTGGCGTCGGAGGTCGTCGCCGTCCTGGTCGACTGGATGGGCCGGGTCGTACCGGGCGACCGGCGCTAGTCGGCCCAGGCAGAGTCGCGCGCCATGTGGGTACTGCGCTCGAACGACCCGACGCCCGTGGTCCTGCGGCTGCCGTCGGGAGCCTCCCGAACCGTCGGCCGCAACCCGCGCGCCGACTTCGTGGTCGACTCCCCGCTCCTGTCGCGGGTGCATTGCCGCCTGTCCGCGACCGACACCGAGCTGACCGTCGAGGACCTGCAGAGCACCAACGGGACGTACGTGAACGGTGAACGTGTGCGGCAGGCACCGCTGCAGGACGGGGACCGCCTGCGGCTCGGCCGGTTCGAGCTGACGGTCGCGGCGAAATAAATCACTTACGGGGCCGCGCCGGCCTGATCTCGACGCGGCTGGGCAGGCTGCGCGCGTCGTGGTGGAGCAGGTCGACCACGACGCGCGCCACGTCGCCGGCCGTCAGCTTCCAGCTCGTGTCCGCCGGCGCGGAGCCGGCGAAACGGGTGTCGACCGAGCCGGGCGCCACGCAGCAGACCCGAATCCCCTCGTGGCGCACCTCCTGCATCAGCGCCTCGCTGAGCGCGTTGACGCCCGCCTTCGACGCGCAGTAGGCCGCCGCGCCCGCAAACGGGTGCGAGCCCGCCAGGCTGCTGACGTTGATGATCCAGCCGCCGCCGCGGCGGCGGAGCGCCGGAATCGCCGCCCGGCAGCAATGGAAGACCCCCCCGAGGTTGGTCTCCACGATCTCCCGCCAGTCGTCGTCGGACTGCGAGGCCAGCTCCTGGAACCGGCTGACGCCGGCGTTGTTGACCAGGATGTCGAGCCCGCCGAACAGCGCCGCGGCCTGGTCGATGAGCCTCCGGGCCTGCGCGGCGTCGCGCACGTCGGCCTGCAGGGTCTCGAGCCGGCCGGCCGCCTCCGCGCCGGCGCCGCCCGACCCGGAGGCCGTCCGACTCCGCGCCAGCGCCTCCGCCGAACGCCCGCAGACGAGGACGTCGGCGCCGCGTGACACCAGCGCGGCGGCGACCGCCGCGCCGATGCCGCGCGAGCCGCCGGTAACGACCGCCGCGCGTCCCGCCAGGACCGATGGAGCACTCATGGGGCGTCCACTAGAATACCGCGAGTGTCTATCGTCGCCGTCGTCGGAGCCGATGCGCTCGGCGGCTCGATCGCTCACAAGCTCTCGGCGCGCGGTCGCTGCGAGGCGGTGCGGCTGATCGACCCCGCCGGCGGCATCGCGGCCGGCAAGGCGCTCGACATTCAGCAGGCGGGGGCGGTCGAAGGGTTCCACACCCGGGTCACTGGGCACGACGACCTCGACGCGGCCGTCGGGGCGGCCGTCATCGTCGTGGCGGGACCGGCGGGCGGTCCGGACGGCGGCGGCGGCGAGGACGCCGCCCTGGCGGCGCTGCGGCGCCTGCGCGTCATCGCCCGCCACGCGGTCTGCGTCTGTGCCGGCGTCTCCCACCGCCGCCTAATCGGCCGCGCGGTTGCCGAGCTCGGGATACCCCGGCGCCAGGTGCTCGGCACGGCGCCGGCGGCGCTGCAGTCGGCGCTCCGCGCCATCGTGGCGCTGGAGCTGCGCTGCTCGGCCGCCGACGTGTCGCTGGCCGTGCTGGGCACGCCGCCCGACCATCTCGTGGTCCCCTGGAGCGCGGCGACGGCGCGCGGCTGCGCCCTGAGCCACCTGCTCGAGCCCCCTCGTCTCGCGCGGCTGCGCGCCAGGGCCGGGCTGGTCTGGCCGCCGGGACCGTATGCGCTGGCCTCGGTGACGGCGCGCGCTTGCGAGGCGGTGGCGGTCGGCGCGGGACGGTGGGCCCTGTCCTGCTTCACCGTGCTGGACGGCGAGCTGGGCATGCGCGGGACGTCGGCCGCCGTCACCGTCGAGCTCGGCTCCAGCGGCGTGACCCGCATCCTCGAGCCGGCGCTCACGGCTCAGGAGCAGGTGCAGCTAGAGACCGCGCTCCTGGCCGGCTAGGAGCTTCGGCCAAGGCTGGGCAGCGGCCGAACACGCTGGCGAACTCCCGCACGAGCACCGGCTCGACGTCCTCCACGGCCAGCCGCCGGCCGGTCAGCACGACTAGCGAGGTGACGCCGCGGCCGCGGATGCCGCAGGGGCGGATCAGGTTGAAGTAGTCCAGATCCGTGTCGACGTTCAACGCGAAGCCGTGGCTGGTGACCCACCGCGACAGCCGCACCCCGATGGCCGCCAGCTTGCCGTCCCCCACCCAGACGCCCGTCAGGCCGGGGTCGCGGCCAGCCGCGACCCCGAAGGCGCCCGCGGTCCTGATGAGCACCTCCTCCAGGTCGCGGACGTAGCGGTGGACGTCGCAGCGGTCGGGGCGCAGGTCGAGAATCGGATAGCCGACGAGCTGCCCGGGACCGTGGTAGGTGACGTCGCCGCCGCGCGGCGCCTCGTGCACGTCCACGCCGCGCCGCGCCAGCTCGTCCGGGGACGCGAGAATGTTGGCGCGGCTGCGCCGCGCGGCCACGCCCAGGCTGACGACGTGGGGATGCTGCAGCAGGAGCAGGACGTCGGGTATCCGGCCCGCCTGGCGCTCGGCGACCAGCCCCTGCTGCAGCGCCAGCGCCTCCCGGTAGGGCACCGTCCCGAGCCGCCGCGCCTCGAGCGGGAGCCTCCCGCCGTCCGCGCTCATCGCTTGGCCCCCGCTGTTAGAGCAGGCTCTCGTCGAACTGCTCGACCCGCGCCGCGACCGCGGCCATGAATCGATCTGCCACCGCCCCGTCGATGACCCGGTGATCGAAGGCCAGCGTCAGGTAGGCGCGCGACCGCACCTCGATCGCGTCGTCGATGGCGACCGGCCGCTTCTCGACCACGCCCACGCCCAGAATGGCGAGCTGCGGCTGGTTGATGATGGGCAGCCCCAGAATCGAGCCGAACGACCCGTGGTTGGTGATGGTGAACGTCCCGCCCTCGACCTCGTCGGGCGCCAAGCGCTTCGTGCGCGCCCGGTCCGCCAGGTCGGCGATCGCCCGGCTGAGATCGAGGACGCTCATCGCCTGCGCCCGCTTGATGACCGGCACGATCAGCCCGTCGTCGAGCGCCACGGCGATGCCCAGGCCGACGTCCGCCGGGTACGCGATCGTGTCGCCGTCGAGCGAGGCGTTGACGACCGGCACCTCGGCAATCGCCTCGACGACCGCCCTGGCGATGAAGGACAGATAGGTCAGCTTCGCCCCGGCCCGTTCGTAGTCGGCCTTGCGGCGCTCGCGCAGGCGCGCCGCGTGCGTGAAGTCGACATCGAAAACGGTGTGCGCGTGCGCCGCCGTCCGGCGGCTCGTGACCATGTGCTCGGCGATGCGCCGCCGCATGATGCTCAGCGGCTGCGACCGGCCGCCGGCCTGCCGGCTCTCGACGTGCTGAAGCACGTCGGCCTTGGTGATGCGGCCGCCCGCGCCGGTGCCCCGCACCGCGGACAGATCGACGACGTGCTCCCGGGCGAGCCGGCGCACGAGCGGCGACAGACCGCGGGCCGCCGGTGCGTCGGTACCGGCCGCGGCGGCGGCCGGCGGCGGCTCCCTGCCGGCTGGGCCGGCTGCGTGCGACTCGGCCGGCGCGCCGGCCTCGGCGGAGGAGCGGGCGGGCCGGTCAGGTTCGCCGATCACGGCGACGACGCTGTCGACCGGCACCGTCTCGCCCGCCGGCACCCGGATCTCCGTGAGGATCCCGGCGGCAGGCGAAGGAATCTCCGCGTCGACCTTGTCGGTCGATATCTCGAACAGCGGCTCGTCGCGGTCCACCGCGTCGCCGACCGCCTTGTCCCAGCGAACGATGGTGCCTTCAGCAATCGACTCGCCGAGTTGCGGCATCAGGACGTTCATCGCCATCGCCAGCGAATCATTCTTCGCACCGGCACCGCCGGTGCCTAGGAATCCGGCAACACCGAGTCTTTGAGCTGTTTTGCGATGCGGGCCTTGACGACCGTCTTGGCGGGAATCTCGATGGCCTCGCCGGTAGCCGGATTGCGTCCCGTCCTGGCCTGGCGGCTCTGGACGACCAGCTTCACCATGCCCGGCAGGACGAACTCGCCGGAACGCTTCAGCTCGCTCTCCGACAGCTGCTGGAGCTCCTCGAAGAACGTGCGGGCGTCCGCCCGCTTGATCCCAAGCTGCTCGGCGAAATGCGAAAAGAGCTCGGACTTGCCCATTCGTCGGGCTTCAACCATCGGCATCCCCCTAGGTCTTGTACGCGCACACGGCCCGGCCCGACGACCACGCGCGCGGGTAGTGACGGCGAGAAAGCTCAATGAAAACGCGCCGTATGTTAACGTGACGGTATGCGCGCGTCAAATGGTGCCGCGCGGCGCACGCGGCTAGAATCATGCCATGCTGGATGCCGCCATCGAAACGTTCGAGAACCCGGCACCCGGGCGCGACTACGAGGTCGTCATCCGGTGTCCCGAGTTCACGTCGGTCTGCCCGAAGACCGGACTCCCGGACTTCGGTAAGATCCGCATCACGTACGTCCCGGACGAGCGCTGCCTCGAGCTCAAGGCGCTGAAGATGTACCTGATCGGGTTCCGCAACCGGGGGGTCTTCTACGAGCGGGCCACCAACGAGATCCTCGACGCGCTGGTGGCCGCCTGCCGGCCCCGCCGCATGACGGTGACCGGCGACTTCTCCGTGCGGGGCGGGATGACGACGCAGGTGACTGCCACCTACGCTCGGTCCTGAGACCGCCGGCCTCCGGATGGCAGAGCCTCACGAAGTACCGGTCGACGGGGTGCTGGACCTGCACTTCTTCGCCCCGCGCGATATCGAGTCGGTCGTGGAGGAGTACATCCGCGCGGCGGTGGAGGCCGGCCTGCCGGAAGTCCGCCTCATCCATGGCCGCGGCATCGGCGTGCAGCGCCGCACCGTGCACGCGGTCCTGAGCCGGCACCCGGCAGTCGAGGCGTTCTGGGACGCCGCCGAGTCGCACCTTGGGGCCACGGTGGCGCGGCTGGCGCACAGCCGGGGCGGCGGAGCGGCCTCATGATGCACCGCGTCGGGAGGGTGCGGGCGGCGGCGTTCACGAAGCGGCTGCTGATCGCGCTCGCCGCTGGCGGCCTGTCCGTCGGCACGGCCGCCGCGGGCTATCTGCCGGTTCTCGAGGTGGACGCGCCGGACTCGCTGGCAGCCGTGGCGGCGCGCGCGCGGGGCTTCGACACGCGGGCCCTGGCCAGCATCATGGTCCTGACCGGCCTGGCGGACGCCGGCGCGCCCATCCGCGTCCGGCTGGTGCCGGAGCACGCCGAGCTCGCGCGCGCCACCCCCACGTGGGTCGCGGGCTTCGCGGACGCGTCGCGCGATCTGGTAGTGCTCTTCCCGGAGCGGATCGGGTCGTATCCCTACGGCTCGCTGGAGACCGTGCTGCATCACGAGGTGGCTCACGTGCTGACGGCGCGGGCCGCCGGGGGGCGCCGCGTTCCGCGCTGGTTCAACGAAGGGCTGGCCAGCGCCGCCGAGCGGACCTGGGGTCTCGGTGCGCGGTCACGCTTCGCCTGGGAGGTGGTGGCCGGCGGCCGCCTGACGGCGACGCAGATCGAGGGCCTGTTCGCCCAGGGACCGCGGGAAGTGGCGCGCGCCTACGTGCTGTCCGACGCCCTGGTTCGCGACCTGCTGGAGCGCCACGGGCCGCACGCGCCCGCGCGCATCCTGTCCGGAATGGCGCGCGGCGCCCCGTTCGAGATCGCGCTCTACGCCGCCACCGGCTCGTCGGTCGACGCGCTCGTGGCCGCCTTCTGGGCACGGCACGACCTCTGGAAGTCCTGGATCAGCTTCGCCGGGCAGCCGTTCGTCCAGTGGTCCCTGATTACGCTCCTGGCGCTGGCGGCCATCTGGCGCCACCGGCAGCGGCGGCGCGAACGGCGGCTGCAATGGGAGCTGGAGGAGCGCGCCGAGGAGCAGGCCTGGGAGGAGCACCGCCGCCGCTACCGCGTGCACTGAGCCCGCCAACGCGCATCCGCGCCGGGCCCCCGCTAGCGATTGCCGGGGGCTTGGGGCAAAGCCCCATCTAGGAGATGGTCAGCAGCGTATACGCCGCCACGAGGGTGCCGAGCAGGGCGGCGCCGTAGCACACCACAGCAATCGGCGGCCGGAACTCTGCCTGGACCTGGAAGAGGTCGTAGACCGTGTACCGGAAGCGATGCGCCGCGTGGAACAGCGGCAGGAAGATGAACACGAAGAGATACAGCCGCGTGATCGGATGCGTGACGAGGCCGTGCAGCGACTCGTAGTCGGGCGCCTCGACCCACCCGAGCGGAAACGCCAAACCGAAGAGCAGGAGGTGCACGGGAAACAGCAGCGCCGATACCATCCCCCCGCCCCCGAACAGGAACCACAGGAACGGCGTTATCCCCTTCCTTGCCATCTATCCCCTCAGCACGATGAAGGCCACGACCAGCGACGCGACCACCCACCCGGCGTAGTGCGCCCCCGCGATGACGCGGTCGGGGACGCGCTCGCCGCCCAGGCGCACCACCATCGTCGTCGGCACCAGCTTGAACCAGGTCAGGGCGTGGTAGAGAACCGCCGCGAAGGCCACCAGGCTGAAGACGATGGAGCCCGACGTGCCGAGGAGCGCGGCGAACGCGGCGTACGCCTCGCGACCCTGACCCAGCGCCTGCACCAGCAGCAGCGTCAGCACGGCGAACATGCCGACGAAGACGCACGTCAGCTCGCGCACGATGAACCTGAAGTACGCACCGTGGTGCAGCCACCACCAGAACGGCATCTGCCGGCGGTAGAGCTTGAGCTCGGCGGTCGGACCTTGCGACGGGTTGCTCACTTCGCACCCCACGGCAGCAGCATGGACTTCATCCAGTCCGTCGCGGTCGCCATCTTGTAGAGCTGGATGGCGCCCGCCGGATCGACGTTCTTGGGACACACCTTCGTACACTCGCCGACGAAGGTGCAGCCCCACAGCCCCTCATGCTCGTTGAGGATGTCCTGCCGCTGCTCCGCGCCCGCGTCCCGCGAGTCGAGGTTGTAGCGCTGCGCGAGCGCGATGGCGGCCGGCCCGGTGAACTCCGGCTCGAGGCCGACAACGGGGCAGGCGGAGTAGCACAGCATGCAGTTGATGCACATGCTGAACTGCTTGTAGGCGTCGAGCTCGGCCGGCGACTGGCGGTACTCCGCCACTTCCGTGGCCTCCACGTCGTCGCGGATGATCCACGGCTTGACGCGCGAGAGCTTCTCCATGAAGCTCGTGATGTCGACCACCAAATCCCGGACGACGGGGAAGAACTGCAGCGGCTCGATGCGCACCGGCTCGGACGGCCGGTAGTCGGTCAGCGGCACCGCGCAGGTCAGCTTCGGCACGCCGTTGACCATCATGCCGCAGCTGCCGCAGACGCCCATCCGGCACGACCAGCGGAAGGTCAGCGAGCCGTCGATCTCGTTCTTGACGTGGTTCAGCGCATCGAGCAGCACCCAGTCCCGGTTGTACGGCACATCGTACGACTGAAACGTCGGCTCCGACTGCTCCTCCGGCCGATACCGCGAAACCGTCAGCTTGATTGTCTCCGCCATGTGGCTACCTTCCGTAGACGCGCGCGGCCGGCGCCCAGCGCGTGATGGTCACCGGCAGATATGCGATGCGCGCCCCGCCGTCCTCCTGGCGGTAGGCCAGCGAATGCGCCAGATGCCGCTCGTCGTTCCGCTCGGGAAAGTCCGACCGCTGGTGGGCGCCGCGCGACTCGGTGCGCTCCAGAGCCGACTGCAGGATGACCTCCGCCAGGTCGAGCATGTACTCGAGCTCGAGCGCCGAGATGAGCTCGGTGTTGAACGTCGTGCTCCGGTCGTCGAGCTTCAGGTTGCGCGCGTGCTGGCGCAGGCGGCCCATCGTCTCGGTGCCTTCCGCGAGGCTGGCGCCGATGCGGTAGATGCCGGCGCTCTCCTCCATCGTCGTCTGCATCTCGGCGCGCAGGCTGGCAATCCGCTCCGTTCCGTTGGACCGTTCCAGCAGGCCCCGCAGCCGCCGCTCCTCGTCGCGCACCTGCGCGCTCACGGTCGCGCCGGAGGCCTCCGCCCGATCCGCGTACTCGGCCGCCGTCCGGCCGGCGCGGGCGCCGAATACGAGGCATTCGGTCAGCGAGTTGGAGCCCAGGCGGTTGGCGCCGTTGAGGCTCACGCACGCGACCTCGCCGGCCGCGTACAGCCCGGCGATCGGGGTCGCCCCGTTGATGTCCGTATGCACGCCGCCCATCATGTAGTGGACGACCGGCCGGACGGGAATCAGCTCGTGGACCGGGTCCAGGTTGGCGTACTTCAGGCACAGCTCCCGCACGAACGGCAGCCGCCTGTCGATGACCTGCTCACCGATCTGGCGGATGTCGAGATTGACGTAGGGACCGTAGGGCCCCTCGAGCGTCCGCCCCTTCTCGAACTCCTTGACGAACGCCTGCGACAGGCGATCGCGGGGCCCGAGCTCCATCGACCGCAACACCGGCTTCGGCTCCGGCTTGCCCAACTCGTAGTCCTGCAGATAGCGGTAGCCGTCCTTGTTCACCAGCCACCCGCCCTCGGCCCGCGTGGCCTCGGTGATCAGGATCCCCGTCGCCGGGAGCCCCGTGGGGTGATACTGGACGAACTCCATGTCCTTGAGCGGCGCGCCCGCGCGGTAGGCGAGCGCCATCCCGTCGCCGTTCTTGATGTTGGCGTTGGTGGTGAACGGGAAGATCTTGCCGCAGCCGCCGGTGCACAGGATCACGGCCTTGGCGGTGATGCTGTGGATCTGGCCGGTTGCGATCTCGATGGCGACCACGCCCAGGCAGCGCCCGTCGTCGACCAGCAGCTTCGTGACGAACCACTCGTCGTAGCGCTTGACGCTCTTGTACTTGAGCGACGTCTGGAACAGGGTGTGCAGCATGTGGAAGCCGGTCTTGTCGGCCGCGAACCAGGTTCGCTTCACCGTCATGCCGCCGAACGGACGCACCGCAACGCTGCCGTCCGGCTCCCGGCTCCACGGGCAGCCCCAGTGCTCCAGCTGCACCATCTCGCGGGGCGCCTCCTCGACGAAAGCCTCGACCGCGTCCTGATCGCACAGCCAGTCCGCCCCGGACACGGTGTCGTAGGCGTGGGCCTCCGTGCTGTCCTCGGCCTTGATCACCGCCGCCGCGCCCCCTTCGGCCGCCACGGTGTGGCTCCGCATCGGGTAGACTTTCGACACGACGGCGACATCCAGATCCGGTCTGGCCTCGGCCGCGGCGATGCTCGCGCGCAGGCCCGCACCACCGCCCCCGACAATCAACAGGTCGCAAGAAAACTCAGCCATTACCTCTTCTGTAAGGCGCGCCCGCCCGCGGGCGGGCGCAACAGTCCGACAGAATAATCCACGCGGCTCCGTTACAGCAAGGCGGCGGAGCCGCCGGTCATCGACATCAGGAGTCGCCGAAGCGAGACGGTGCCATGATCTCGAGCGCGGGATCGTCCTTTTCGTGAAGCACCAGGTCGGCGACCAGCGCGGCCGTCAGCGGCGCCAAGAGAATGCCGTTGCGATAGTGGCCGGTGGCGTACACCAGCCCGGGCAGGCGCATCGACGGCCCCACCACCGGCAACTCGTCCGGCGTGGCCGGGCGCAGGCCGACGCGCGCCTCCCTGAACCACGCCTCGCCCACCCCCGGGATGATCGCCTGCGCCAGGTCCAGCAGCTGCCGCACCCCGCTCACGGTGACCCGCTCGTCGAAGCCGACGTCCTCGGTCGTCGCCCCGGCCAGCACGGTGCCGTCGGTCCACGGGACCAGGTAGCAGTGCGCCGCCCAGACGACACGCGAGAGCGGTCGCGCCGGCCAGCCAAGTTGCAGCAACTGGCCGCGGACCGGCCGCACCGGAATCGTCTCGGCGCCCTCGACCTCCACCTGACCCGACCAGCTCCCGGCCGCCAGCACCACCCTCTCGCAGGAGATCACGTCGCCGCCCGTCTCCACGCTCAGGTCGCCGCTCTGCCGCGACACCCTCGCGACCGCGGTGGAGGTGACGAACCTCACGCCATGGGCGCCGGCCGCACGCTGCAGTGCGCCGGCCAGGTCGGTCGCGCCGACGAACCCGTGCGGATGCACCAGCAGGCCGCCGACGATGTGGCCGGCGAGCCGGGGCTCGGCCTCCCGCAGGGCGGCCCCTGCGAGCACCTCGACCGAGACCCCGCCCGCGCCGTACGCATGCCCCTTGGCTTCCAGCCGGGCGAACGACGCGTCGCCGTCCGCGACCTCCAGGGTGCCGCTGCGCACGTACTGGACCGCGGCGCCCGAGTCCTCGACGACGCGGGCGACGAACTCGTCGTAGAGCGCCAGGCTGCGCGCGCCGAGCTCGACGAGCGGGCGCGCATGCGCCTCGAGATACGGCGCCAGCACGCCGGCCGACGCCTGGGTGGCCCCCTGCCCCACCTCGCGGCGATCGATCACCTGCACGCTTGCGCCGCGGCGCGCCAGCTCGTAGGCCACCGCGCAACCGATGATGCCTGCGCCGACGACGACCACCTGGGATGTCCGCGCCATGTCTTCACGTCATGGCAGCCAGCGCACGATGGCGATGCACAGGCTCGGCAGGCCGTAGAACAGCAGCACCACCCCGACGACCGTCAGCTTCCACGACCGCACGGCCAGCCGCGTGACCCCCTGGGCCACGTCGAGGGGCACCCGCCGGATCCGCCGCACCGGATAGATGATCGCCAGCCCGCTCAGATTAAAGAGGAGGTGCACGAGGGCAATCTGGAGGCCCTCGGCGGCGTGCGGTCCGGAGACGGCCAGCGCCGCGAGCAGCGCCGTCACGGTGGTCCCGATGTTCGCACCGATCGTGACCGGGAAGGCCTGCTCCAGCCGCAGCAGGCCGGCGCCGCCTAGCGGAACGAGCACGGACGTGGTGATCGAGCTCGACTGCACCATCGCCGTCACCGCCGCGCCGAGGAGCATCGCGAGCACGTCGCTGCGCGCGAGGGCGTCGTTCACCGTGCTCTCGACGCGCGTGTGGAGGACGGTCCGCAGCACCTTCACGAGCAGGAACAGGGCGAAGAAGATGAAGAGCCCGCTGCTCGCGATCAGAAAGACTGCCTGCCCCTGCGGCGCCGCGAAGACGGCCCCGGCCAGCGCCACGAACGGCGCGAATCCCGTACTCAGCGCGGTATCGAGCGGACTCTCGTACGCGACCCCGCCGACGCCGCCCAGCGACCCGGCCAGCCACACCGCGGTCTGACGGAGATAGCCCGTTGCCAGCTCGAGCGGCAGGAGGACGAGCACGCTGAAGTAGTTGAAGGCGTCGTGGCAGATGGCTACCGGGAACGCCCGCTCGAACTCGTCCCGTCGTCCCACGTGGGCAAGCGACACCACCGTCGCCGTCACCGTCGTCCCGATGTTGGCTCCCATCACCATCGGGACGGCGTTGGCGAGCGGCAGCGGATGCTCGGGCGCCGCCACCAGCGCCACGATCATCGAGGTGGTCACCGACGAGCTCTGGACCAGCGTCGTCGCCAGGAGTCCGACCAGGAGACCGACGAGCGGATTCTCGGTGGCCGCGAAGAAGCTGGCGATCAGGTCCTCGCCGAGCAGCCTGAACCCGCTGCCCAGCCCCTTGACGCCGATCAGGAACACGAACAGCAGCAGCAACGCCGCGGCAACACGGGGGAACAGCCTGGGCGCGGCACCCTCGGATGGGGTCGGCAAGCGGGTTCATTATACGCGAGCGGAATGCCCCGGCAAACGCGAGCGGAACGCCTCGGATCCACAGCCCGGAGCCCCACATCGCCCGTGGTATAGTTCGGCCGTGTGGCAGGATGAGATCACCGAGGCGGTGTTCTCACGGGAAGAGGTCGCACGCTACCTCCGCGGCGGCGAGGGTGAATCGGCCCATCGGGCGGCGCAGCGTGTCCACGGCTACCTGCACGAGCTGCGGACCACCCAGCGGTACCGGATGTACCGCGCCCTGCAACATCCGTTCTACCCCATCCTCCGCAAGATCGACCGCCGGCAGGAGCACGTCGAGCGCGCGCAGGCCGCGGTCGGCGCGGGCCGGCGCGTCATCTACGCCTCGAACCACAGGAGCCATCTCGACTATCTGGTTCAGCCGATCGTTCTCGATGACAACGGCGTGCGCCCGCCGGTGATTGCCGCCGGCATCAACCTGTTCGGCGGCCCGCTCGGGTGCCTCCACCGGCACGTGACCGGCGCCATCCCGATCCGCCGTGAGATGAAGGATCCGGCGTACCTGGCCACCCTGAAGGCGTACGTCTCCGAGGTGCTGCGGCGGCACGACCTGTTCCTGTACCCGGAGGGCGGGCGCAGCTACAGCGGCGAGCTGAAGCCTTTCAAGACGGGTCTGCTGCACGCGGCGGCGCAGGCGCGCCGCGAGGACGCCGTCGTCGTGCCCGTCGCCGTCGCATACGACTTCGTCCTGGAGGACGTCATTCTGGCGCGCCAGCGGGTCAAGCGCCGCCAGCGGCCGTTCGCGCTCGAGGTGGCCGAGATGGCCCGCTACGCCATCGGGTACCAGAGCCGGGCCGTGGTGAGCTTCGGCGCACCGATTCTGCTCGGCGCCTGCGACCCGGACTGCCGGCGCTCGATGGTGCAGCTCGTCCGGCGCCTGCGGTCCGAGATAGGCCGGCTCTGCAAGGTATTGCCAACGGCGCTGGTGTCGGCCGCGATGCGCCCCTCCCTGGGCCGGCGCGAGCTCGAGGAGCGGATCGATCAGCTGCTGGAGATCCTACGCATGGCCGGCGCCAACCTCGACGTCCGGACCGGCCGCGAGGCCCTCGACGCCGCGGCCGAGCCGCTGGCGGCGCGGGGCATCATCGTCATCCAGGGCAGCCGCTACCGCATCCGGCAGCGCGGCGTGCTCCGCTACTACACCCGCAGCATCCGCCACTTGTTGCACGATCGCGGGCGCTCCGCGCTGACGCACTGATCTGACCCCCGATGCGGGACGCGCTGTCGCGGGCCTTCTTTCTGACACTCGCCCGTAGCACCCTGCTCAAGGCCGGCGCCTCGCGCTACGGCATGCGGGGCCCCGGCGGCTTCGCCAGGCGCTTCGTCGGCGGCGAGACCCTGAACGAGGCGATGCGCGTCGTGCAGGATCTCGACCGCCAGGGGTTCACCCATACGCTGAACTACCTGGGCGAGCACGTGGCCTCGCCGGACGTGGCGCGCAGCGCGACGCAGGACTACCTGGAGATCATCGACCGGGTCGGAGCCGCGGGGCTGCCCTGCAAGATCTCGGTGAAGCTCTCGCAGCTCGGCCTGGAGCTCGACCGCGCGCTGTGCGCCGACAACCTGCGCCGGATCCTGACCGCGGCCGGGCGGCGGGACGGGTTCGTCCGGATCGACATGGAGGGATCGGCGACCGTCGACGCGACGCTCGAGATCTTCGAGGCCGTCTGGAGCGCCGGCCTGCGCAACGTCGGCGTCGTGCTGCAGGCGTACCTCCACCGCACGGAGGCGGACCTGCGGCGGGTCGTGGCGCTGGGCGCCCGCGTGCGCCTCTGCAAGGGCGCGTACAAGGAGCCCTCCGGCGTCGCCCACCAGGATCGGGCGGACGTCGACAAGGCGTTCCTGCGCCTGATACCCGTGCTGCTGGCCGAGGGCCACGCGCCCGCCGTCGCGACGCACGACCGGCAGGCGATCGACGCGGCCTGCCGCTTCGCCGAGCAACGGGGCATCGGATCCGACCGGTTCGAGTTCCAGATGCTCTTCGGCGTGCGCCGGGACCTGCAGGCCGAGTTGCGCGACCGGGGCTACCTGGTGCGCATCTACGTCCCGTTCGGCCGCGAGTGGTTCCCGTATTTCATGCGGCGGCTGGCGGAGCGGCCGGCCAACGTCACCTTCGTCGTGCGCAGCCTGCTCCGGGAGCGGAAGGGCGACCCGTCGGGCGGCGCCGGGTAGGGGCCTCCGGGCGGGTCCGCCGCCCCGCCCGAAGCGCGTCAGTCCACCCAGTCGGCGATGAAGATGTTCGTGTCGCCCTCGGCCGCCGCGTTCCGGTTCGACGCGAAGATCAGCTTCGTCCCATCGGGCGAGAACATCGGAAAGCCGTCGAACACGTCGGTGAACGTGATCTGCTCCAGGCCGGTGCCGTCGAGGTTGATCATGAACAGATCGAAGTTCCGGCCGGCCGGGTTGTGCAGGTTCGACGAGAAGATGATGCGGTCGCCGTCGGGATGCCAGTAGGGCGCGAAGCTGGCGCCGCCGAAGTCGGTCACCTGCCGCAGGTTGCTCCCGTCAGCGTCCATGACGAAGACCTCCACGGCGGTCGGGCGCCAGAGGCCCTCGTCGAGCAGCCGCTTGTAGTCAGCGTACTCCTCGGCGGCGGGGAGCTCCCGGCCGCGGAAGATGATCTGCGAGCCGTCGGGCGAGAAGAACGGCCCGCCGTCCGGCCCCTGCCGGTGCGTCAGCCGGCGCACGTCGGTG
The DNA here is from genome assembly GCA_965217045.1 of Vicinamibacterales bacterium. Taxonomy (GTDB): domain Bacteria; phylum Acidobacteriota; class Vicinamibacteria; order Vicinamibacterales; family UBA8438; genus JAAXGX01. Next base: position 1,973,186 of record OZ244229.1, read on the forward strand.
CCATCGCCGTTCATGGAGTAGATCTCCATGTCGCCGTCGCGCACGCTCGTGAAGACGATGCGGCCGTCTGGCCCGACGGTCGCCTCGGCGTCGTAGCCGGGCTCGTCCGTCAGCCGCGTCAGCCCGCTGCCGTCCGGGTTCGCGCGGAAGATGTCGAACGTGTCGTAGATGGCCCAGACGTAGCCCATCCGGAAGCTCGGCGGCGGCGGGCAGGCGGCGCCGCCCAGGTGGGTCGACGCGTAGAGGATGGACTCGCCGCCCGGATAGAAGTACCCGCACGTGGTGCGGCCGCCGCCGGTGCTCACCATCTGCTGGTTCGAGCCATCGAGGTCCATGCGGAAGATCTGGTCGCACGGCACGCCCTCGCGCGTCGACTGGAAGATGATCTGCGAGCCGTCGAAAGAGAAATAGGCCTCGGCGTTCTCGCCGCCGAAGGTGAGCTGGCGGACGTTGGCGAGGTGCGTCTCGCCGCCCCCGGCCGCCGCCGCATCCGCCTGGGGCTCCTGGGCGCTCGCGCCGCCCGCGGCCAGCGGCGCGAGCAGCAGCGACAGCACGGTCAACATTCTCCGGATGCGCGGACGGTTCGACATCGGTTCAATCCTCCCTGTCGTGCAAGCCTGAGGTGTCATTGTCGCCCGACCAGCTCCAGCAATCCAAGCGTGAGCCACGGCACGTAGGTGATGACCAGCACGCCGATGCCGAGGATCACCAGCAGAGGCACGGACGCCCGGTACACCTCCAGCAGCGGGCGGTCGAACCGGTAGGAGGCCAGAAACAGGTTAAGCCCGACGGGCGGCGTGAGGTACCCGAGCTCCAGGTTCGCGATGAAGATGATGCCCAGATGGACGGGATCGATGCCGTAGGCGGCCCCGATCGCGCTGATGAGCGGCACCACGACGACGATGGCCGAGAAGATGTCCATCAGGCAGCCCACGATGAGCAGGAAGACATTGAGCGCCAGCAGGAACACCAGCGGCGACTCGATGCGCGCCTCCGTCCACTCGAGCAGGCGGAACGGGATATCGACGTCGACCATGTAGGCCGTGAAGCCCTTGGCGACCGCCAGGATGATCAGCACCCCGCCAATCAGCACCGCGCACTCCCGGAATGCCTGCTGCAGGCCGGCGCGCAGCCGGAAGTCGCGGTGGACAACGCCCGTGATGATGGCCGCGTACAGTGCGGACAGCGCGGCGGTCTCCACCAGCGTCGCGCGCCCGCTGAGGAGCGCGCCGAGCACGACCAGCGGCAGCGCCAGCTCCCACTTCGCCCCCCAGAGCGCGCGGTGGGTCTCCGCCCCGTCGAACGCGCGGCGGCCCGCGCCGGTCAACAGGCCCTCGCGCATGCCCCAGGCCGCCACCAGGGCGATGAGCAGCACGCCGGGCAGGATGCCGCCGATGAACAGGTTCTCGGGGGCCGTCTGCGCGACGATGGCGTACAGGATGAGCGGCATCGCCGGCGGCAGCAGCAGGCCGAGCGAGCCGGAGGCGGTCAGCAGCCCCACCGAGAAGCGGTCGCGGTAGCCGTCCTTCAACAGGGCCGGCAGGAGCAGCCCGCCGAGCGCCAGGATCGTGACGCCCGAGCCGCCGGTGAAGATGGTGAAGAACGCGCAAACGACGGCGCAGACGATGGCCGTCCCGCCCGGTAGCCAGCCGACCAGCGCGCGGAAAACCCGCAGCAGGCGCTCGGACGACTGCCCCTGCGCCAGGATGAACCCGGTCAGCGTGAAGAGCGGTATCGAGGGCAGGTGCGGCTCGGTCGCGAGGTCGTAGGCGTAGAGCGGCACGGCCGCCGGGTCGAACGCGTCCACCATGTAGAGAAAGACCGCCGCGCCCGCCAGCACCGTGAAGATCGGGGCGCCGGCCAGCGCCGCCAGCACGACCAGCACGACCCAGGGCCACCCCGCGCCGCCGACCAGCAGGCACGCCCCGTCCTCGCCCGCGGCGCACGCGGCGCCCGTCCCGCTCAGCCACACGCCGGCGGCCAGGCCGACCGCCGCGACCGCACGGGCGCCCCAGCCCCCCGCCCGCCAGGCCAGGCGCAGGGCCACCACCGCGAACGCCCCCGGCAGCACCAACTGGAACGTCCACGATGGAATCCCGAGCGCGATCTCGCCCCCGATCTCCATCTCGATGGCCACGACGTCGATGGCCGACCACGCGAGCAGAGCCGTGACGGCGCAGCCGACGGTCGCCGCGAACGCCTGTGCCGCGCGCCGCGCCGCCCCCTCGGGAATGAAGGTCGCCGTGGCAAGGGCGATCAGCTTGCCCTGGCGCGCGGCAATGCCGGCGCCCAGGAAGGCGACCCACAGGGTGAGATGCTGAACGAAGGGAATCGAACCGGGGATGCCCCCGATCAGGAACGGCCGCACGACGATCTCCGCCAGCGGCAGCAGCGCCATCGCCGCCAGCGCCAGCCCGGCGCCCAGCTCTTCCGTCAGATGCACGCAGCCGAGCGCGCGCCGGAGAAGCGCGGCGCCGCCTTGGGGAGATCTGTTCATGCCATCAGGGCCCGGGGGTCGACACGATCACCGCTGGCCGAAGGCGTCAGGGTGTTGCGATTTAATCCCGATGGACCGATCGTAGCGGATCACCGACGGCAAGAATGCGGACATCGACTGGGAAGGCTTCGCCTCGTGCGCCCACTGGCTGAGCTGGAGCATCGGCCTCGCGCCGGGTCCGGCCCGCGAGAAAGTGGGCGGCATCCATGTCTCCGCGGAGACCGCCCGGCGGCTGGCGTGCGACGCCGCGACCGTGACGATGCACCATGGGCCGGGCGGCGAGGTGCTGGACGTAGGCCGGCGGACACGGACCATCTCGCCGGCCCTGCGCCGGGCGCTGGCGGCCCGCGACCGACACTGCCGCTTCCCCGGCTGCCGGGCGCGGCGCTGCGACGCGCATCACGTGCGGCACTGGGCGCAGGGCGGGGCGACGAAGCTCGGGAACCTCGTCCTGCTGTGCCGTCGACCCGTCTCGATCGCCGAGGCCACATCGCCGCGGAGTAGCGCCCGCATGTGCCGCGCGAGGCATGTGCCGCGCGAGATTGCGTTGCGGGGCGGGCGTCCCGCGGGACCGGCGGCCTCAGTTCGCCCGGAACGCGCTGCGGGCGGCGAGCGCCGCGTCGTAGATGTCCGCCGGCACGCGGTCGCCGCGCCAGGTGGCCGTCAGGGTGTCCACGATGGCTCGCAGCAGGGCGACCTGGGACTCTTCGACGGTGGACACCGTCAGTCCCCGCTTCTGCATCTCGGCAACCGCCTCCCGGTCCTGGCGGGGCACCTCGTCGAACAGCAACGCCTGCATCTCGGCCGCGGCGGCGAGGAGCGCGTCGCGATCCGCCTCGTCGATGCGGCCCCAGGCGCGCTCGGTCATGACGGTGGCGCCGAAGACCGGACTGAGCGGGATGTCGAGCATGTGGGACGTCTGGCGGTACCACTGGAACACCAGCGCGCCGTACGGCGGGCTCGGATAGGCGTCGATGAGCCCGGTGTTCAACCCCATCAGCACGTCGGTCAGCTCGAGCGGGACCGGCTGGAAGCCGTTCTCCTTGTACCACTGCATCATGCCGTCGTCGCCGGCCGACGTGAACAGCTTGGCCGCCTGTAGGTCGGTAATGCTGCGGATCGGGTGCGCCGAGAAGATGTGCGCCCAGCCGCCGTGCCCCCAGCCGAGCAGCACGAGGCCCTGCTGCGCGAGCTTCTCGCGATACAGCGGGGTGAGCGCCTCCAGCACGTGCACCGCCTCCGCATCCGACGCGAAGAAGAACGGGATGCCGAAGACGTTGAACGAGTCGTCGACCTCCGTCAGTCCGGGCAGCGTGAGCGCGGCCACCTGGGGATTGTTCAGCCGCATCCGCCGGATGATGGTCGCCTCGTCGCCGGTGGTGCCGCGCACCTGCAGGCGCACGCGCCCGTCGGTCGCCTGCTGCCACTCCGACGCCATCTGCTTGAGGGCCCGGTCCCAGACCGAGTTGGCGGGCAGGATCGTGCCCAGCCGGAGGTTGGCGCGCTGCGCGACGAGCAGCCCGGGGCTCGCCAGCAACGCGACGGCGACGGCGAAACGCAACGTCTTCATGGTCGATTCTCCACATCCTCATCGAGCGCGTCGAACGGCTCGAAGAACAGATCGTCGATATGGTCGAGCAGCACCCGGGCCCGCCGCTGCGCGATGAGGTTCAGCAGCCGGTTGCTCGGCTCCTCGTCGGGATCGATCGCGATGGCGGCCTCCAGCAGCTCCCGGAACTCGTCCCGGTTCTCCTCGGCGACAGCTACGCCCGTCGCCAGCGACACGTACGCGCCCGCGTCACGGCCGTCGGACAGCTCGACCACGCGCGCGAAGTGCTCGCGAGCCCGCGCGTACGACCCACCCATTGCCTCCCCGACCGATTCGAGCGTGATGAACGCGGCGTGCAGCGCGCCCCGCTCGAAGTCCTCGTCGAGCTCCAGCGCCCTGTCGAGCAGGGCGCGCGCGGCCGGCAGGTCGGCGACCAAGGCCGGCTGGTCGAGCCCGAGGGAGATGCCCAACAGCCACGCGCCGCCGAGATAGTACAGGCTCTCGACGTCCTCCGCGTCGAAGACCGCCGTCGCGGTCTCGGGCTCGGCGCGGAGGCGTGCGGTGATGCCGGGGTGGTCGAGCTCGACGTTGCGCAGCCCGTAGTCCCGCGCCCGCAGGTACATACGCCGCGCCCGCGCGTTGAGCTCCGTGGCCCGGCGGTAGTCATCCCACTCGGCGAGCGCCGCATCCGCCTGCAGGAAGGCGTTCGCGTAGAGGAGGAACCCGGTATTGGCGAAGAGCAGGACCTCTTGCCGCTCCGGGTCGGCGTCCAGGATCGACTCGATCGTCTTGAGCAGGAACGGCAGGGCGGCGCGCACGACCTCAGGGTCTTCCTCGGAGAGATAGACGGCCGGGTTGACCAGCGTCGGCAGCACCGCGTTGACCGCCATCGAACGGAGCGAGCAGCCCGCGAGCGCCGCGGCCAGGAGCGCGGCTGCAGCCAGCCGGACCGATGGTCTGAGGATGTCTCTCATGTGCCCGCAACTGTGCAACTCCCGATCATACCAGCCTGCCGCGGCCGCCCTGCAACGAGCCGGCCGGTACCGAACCGGCGGCAGGTACCGGCAGCGGGGAGTCATGTACCATCGCTGAATGCGGAACGCCGCCGCACGGCCCCGGCCACGACCGATGGCCGGCTTCGCCCGCATTCCGGCGGGGTGGTTCCTCATGGGGAGCACCGACGGGCAGGCCGACGAGGGACCGGTGCACCCGGTCTGGGTGGACGCGTTCGAGCTGGCCGTGGACCCCGTGACGCGCGGCGAGTACGCGGGCTTCCTGGCGGCAACCGGCCGCACCGCGCCGCGGGAGTGGGACAACCCGCGCTTCGCGGCTCCGGAACTGCCGGTGGCGGGCGTGAGCTGGAACGACGCGGTCGTCTACTGCCTCTGGCGCTCGTCGGACGACGGCGACGGACCGGTGCGGCTGCCGACCGAGGCCGAATGGGAGCGGGCCGCCCGCAGCGGGAGGGACGGGGAGCGCTACCCGGGGGGCGACGCGATACCGGCGTGGGTCCCGCACGGCGGCCGGGGGCCGCTCGACGGACCGTGGCCGGTCTCCGTCGGTCCGCCGAACGACTTCGGCGTCCGCGGCATCGCCGCCAACATCCACGAATGGTGCGCCGACTGGCATGCGCGCGACTACTACGACCGTTCGCCCGACCGCAATCCGGCCGGGGCGGTGAGCGGACGTCGGCGCGCCTCGCGGGGCGGCTCGTGGCGGCACGCGGTGACCATCAGCCGCAGCGCGGCCCGCAGTAAGCTCGATCCGGCGTTTCGGTACACCGACTACGGCTTCCGGGTCGCCCGCGACATCTGATGCCCGAGCCGCTGGATCTCGCGCTCGACGTCGCCCGCGCCGTGCGGGACGGGGGCGGACGCGCGCTGATCGTCGGCGGCTGGGTGCGCGACAGGCTGCTGGACCGCGAATCGGACGACCGTGAGTCGCAGGACATCGACATCGACCTCGAGGTCTACGGCCTCTCCGCCGACCGGCTGCAGTCCGTGCTGGCGCGGTTCGGCCCGGTCAACAGCGTCGGCGCCAGCTTCGCCGTGTTCAAGCTCGGGCCGCTCGACGTCTCGCTCCCGCGCACCGAGTCGAAGGCCGGCCGCGGCCACCGGGGATTCACCGTCACGGGCGATCCGACGCTGCCGCTGGATGCGGCCGCACGCCGGCGCGACTTCACCGTCAACGCCATCGCCTGGGACCCGCTGCGGAACGAGTATCTGGACCCGCACGGGGGACGCGACGACCTGGCCGCCCGCTGCCTGCGCATGGTCGATTCGGCGACGTTCGGCGACGACAGCCTGCGCGTGCTGCGTGCGGTTCAGCTCGCGGCGCGGCTGGACTTCGACGTCGATGCGCCGACGCGCGCCGTCTGCCGCTCGATTGCGCTCGACGATCTGCCCGCCGAGCGCGTGTGGGGCGAGCTGGAGAAGCTGCTCCTGCGCGCCCGGCGACCGTCCCCCGGCTTCGAGCTCGCGCGCGAGATCGGCGTCGTCGAGCAGCTGTTCCCCGAGCTCGCCGCGCTCGTCGACTGCCCGCAGGAGCCGGAGTGGCATCCGGAGGGAGACGTCTGGATTCACACGCTGCTGGTCGTCGACGAGGCGCGCGGCCGCATCGACGACCTGCCGCGCCCCCAGCGGATCACGGTCATGCTGGGCGCCGTGTGCCACGACTTCGGCAAGCCGGCCACGACCGCGTACGTCGACGGCCGCATCCGATCGCTGAACCACGAGGAAATGGGCGTGGCGCCCGCCACGGCGTTTCTGGATCGGCTCGGCATCCATACGCTCGACGGCTACGACGTGCGGCTTCAGGTGCTCGGCCTGGTGGCCCACCACCTGAAGCCGGGCATGTGGCGCACAGCGCGCGACGGTGTCGGCGACGGGGCGTTCCGGCGGCTCGCGCGCAAGGTGGACCTGGAGCTGCTGGCCCGGCTGGCGAAGGCCGACTGCCGCGGGCGCACCGGCGATTTCGACTGCTCGGCGATGGACTGGTTCCTGGAGCGCGCGCGCGGCCTGGGCGTGGAGCACGCGCCGCCCCGTCCGCTGCTGCTCGGGCGCCACCTGCTGCAGCTCGGCCTGCGGCCGGGCCCGCGCATCGGACGGATCCTGGCGCAGATCTACGAGCGGCAGCTGGACGGCGAGATCACGACGCTGGCCGCGGCGAGCGAGGCCGCCCGGGCGCTGCTGGAGACGGACGAGGACGGCGCGGAAGACACAAGAGCCGCGCCGGCAGCGGAATCGTGACTCACGCGGGCTGGCTGCCGCCCGCCGCACGCAGCAGGTCGGCGAGCGCCGTCGGCGCGATGTTGCCGCCGCTCACGACCGCGACGCTGATGCCGGCGGCCGGCTCGGCCACCGCCGCCAGGGCCGCGGCGGTGGCGGCCGCGCCGCTCGGCTCCGCGACCAGCTTGGCGTGGCGGCACAGCCAAGCCACGGCCCACTCGATCGCCTCGTCCTCCACCTCGACCACCTCGTCCACGAGCGCCTGCGCCGCCGCGAACGTCAGATCGCCGGGCCGCACCGGCAGCAGGCCGTCGGCCACGCTGACCGTCCGCTCGAGAGTGACCGGCCGGCCGGCCGCCAGCGACGCCGCCAGGCAGGCCGCACCCACCGGCTCCACCCCGATGACCTGCGCCGACGGGTGCGCCCGCTTGATGGCGACCGCCACCCCTGCCAGCAGCCCGCCGCCGCCGACGGGCACGTACACCCGGGCCACCTGCCGGGCATCCTCGACAATCTCGCGGCCGACGGTCGCCTGCCCGGCGATGATGGCGGGGTGATCGAAGGGCGGAATCATCATCAGCCCGCGCCCCTGCGCCTCCCGCTCGGCGCGCGCCCTGCGCTCGACCGACGTGGTGCCCTCGAACAGCACCTCGGCACCGTACGCCCGGGCGCCGGCCACCTTGACTGCCGGCGCCGTCCGCGGCATGACCACGACGGCCGGGATGCCCATGGCGCGCGCGGCGCAGGCGACGGCCTGCGCATGATTCCCCGAGGAGTACGTGATCACCCCCGGGCGGCGCTCGGCCGGCGACAGCCCGGCAATCATGTTGAACGCTCCGCGCATCTTGAAGGAGCCGGCGACCTGCAGGTTCTCGCACTTGAGCCACAACGACCTGCCTGCGGCCTGCGATGCGTCGAGGAGCGGCGTGTGGACGATCGTGCCGCGGATGCGCGCGGCCGCCGCGTCGATGTCGGCACCGGAGATGACCGTCACGGACCTTCTATACTGGCAGCCATGCTGCGGGTGCTGCTGGCAGCAGCGGCCATGCTGCTGGGAGCGGCGCCCTTGGCCATGGCGCAGGACGACGAGCCCATCGGGCGCTTCGTCGCCGACCTGCGCGGCTCATTCGTTCGCTTCGGCCCGCAGGCGAGCCTGGCCCACTCCCACGGTTTCCAGCCGCATGCGACGCCGTCGATCGGGATTGGCGTCGACGCGGGCGCGCACATCTACCCGTTCCGCTGGCGCTTCGTCACCTTCGGCCTGGGCGCCGGCTACCACGCCTCGTTCGGCGACCGCGGCGCACGGCCGGACGCTGTCGACCCGGACGGCCCGACGCTCCGCAAGACGTTCCGGGCCGTGTCGCCACAGCTCTCGCTCAACTTCGGGGGCCGCAACGGCTGGAGCTACGTGAGCGGCGGCATCGGCACGTCGCGGCTGGCGCTGTTTCCCCGTGACGGGGAGCAGCCGGCCCGGCGTTCCGCCCGCACCTTGAACTATGGCGGCGGGGCCCGCTGGTTCGTCAATCGGCACGTGGCGTTCTCGCTCGACCTGCGCTTGCACACCGTCAGCCCGCGGGAGTCAACCGAGACCGAGCCCGGATCGCCGCGCATGACGCTCATGGTGCTGAGCGTCGGAGCGTCGTTCAAGTAGCCGGGGCGCCGCCACGGCCGCCCGACCCGATTCGACCATAATGCTCTCATGAGGCGGGATACGCTGCTCGATTTTTTCGACGACCGTATCCGTTCCGCGGCGGACTTCGTCGTCCACGACGACGGCTACCGCTCGTACCGGTACACGTACGACGACATCCGGCGCGCCGCCGCCGCCTTCTCCCGCCGCCTGGCCCGCGCGGGCGTCGGGCCGGGCGACAGGGTCGTGATCTGGGGCGAGAACTGCCCGGACTGGATCGCGGCGATGTGGGGCTGCCTGCTCGCGCGGGCCGTGCTGGTCCCGGTGGATTTTCGCGCCTCCGGGGAGCTGGTGGCGCGCATTGCGGCGATTGTCGACGCGCGCGCCGTGCTGGTCGGAGAAGGCCTGGAGGCAGCGCTCGGCCCCAACCGCGTCGAGATCTGGCCGCTGCGGCATCTCGTGCCGGCGCCCCGGGACGACGGCGTCGGTGACGCGGCCGGCAGCAACCCGGACGCTCCCCGGCAGCGCGGCACACCCGACGAGCTGGCCGAGATCATCTTCACGTCGGGCGCGACCGCCGACCCGAAAGGGGTGCGGCTGACCCACCGTAACATCCTCGCGAACGTGGTGCCGGTCGAGAACGAGGTGCTCAAGTACCGCCGCTACGCCCGCCCGTTCGCCCCGCTGCGGTTTCTCAATCTGCTGCCTCTCAGCCACATGTTCGGCCAGGCGCTGGCCACGTTCATCCCGCCGCTGCTGTCGGGGATCACGGTCTTCATGCGCGGCTACAACCCGGCCGACATCGTGCGGCAGGTCCGCCAGCGGCGCGTGTCGGTCGTGGTGTGCGTTCCCAAGATCCTGGAGGTGCTTCGCGACCACCTCCTGCGCCTCGCTCCGGACGTGGCCCGGGAGCATCCGCCGGTCAACGTGGTGCGGCGCTGGTGGCGCTACCGGCGCGTCCACCGCCTGTTCGGCTTCAAGTTCTGGGCCTTCGTCGTCGGCGGCGCGCCGCTCGACCCCGAGCTCGAGGCGTTCTGGTCGCGCCTGGGCTTTCTCGTCATCCAGGGCTACGGGCTCACGGAGACGGCGCCGATCGTGACCCTCAACCACCCGTTCCGCACCCAGCGGGGCACGGTCGGCAGGCCGATCGGGGGCGTCGACGTGAAGCTCGCCCCGGACGGCGAGATCCTCGTGCGCGGGAACAACGTCACCGCCGGCTACTACAACGCCGCGAGCGAGAGCGCGGCCGCGTTCGACGACGGCTGGTTCCGGACCGGGGACATCGGCTCGTGGGATGCGGCCGGGAACCTGACGGTCAGGGGCCGGAAGAAGGAAGTGATCGTAACCCCCGAGGGGCTGAACGTGTTTCCCCAGGACGTCGAGCAGGTGTTGGCCGCCGTGCCCGGCGTGCGGGAGTCCGGCGTCGTCGGGGTCTCGCAGCAGGGCCGCGAGCAGGTGCACGCGGTGCTGGTGCTGGAAGCCGGCGCCGAACCGTCCGCCGTGCTGCGGGAGGCCAACCTGCGCCTGGAGGATCATCAGCAGATCCGGGGGCGGTCGATCTGGCCGGGCGAGGCCCTGCCGCGCACCGAGGGCACCCACAAGCTGAAGCGGCGGGAGCTGAAACGCTGGGTCGAGACCGGCGCCGCTGCCGGCCGGCCCGCCGGCGCGTCCGGCAGCGGCGGGACGGTCGCCGCCGTCGTACAGCGCTTCGCACCCGATCGCGCGGTCACGGACGAGACGGACCTGGCCGAGCTCGGCCTCAGCTCCATCGAACGCATCGAGCTGCTCATGGCGCTGGAGCAGGCGTTCGACCGCACGGTCGACGAGGCCGCGTTCGCCGGCGCGGCGACGGTCGGGGACCTGCACGGGATCGTGGCCGACACGGCCCTTCCCGGCGCCGGCGCCGCGGAGCCGGCGCCGGGCGCGGCGGCATTCGACTTCCCCACCTGGGCCGGGCGCGGGCCCGCACGGCTGACCCGCCGGGTCAACCTTGGATTGTGGCTGCTGCCGCTGACGCGGGTGTTCGCCTGGCTCACGGTCGAAGGCCGGCACCATCTGGACGCGGCGCCGGGGCCGGTCGTCTACGCGGCCAACCACCAGAGCCATCTGGACGCGCCGGTCATTCTGGCGGCGCTGCCCCCGCGCCGGCGCTACCGGGTCGCGACCGCGGCCGGCAAGGAGTTCTTTGCCGCGCACTTCCGCGTGGGCCGACACTCGCTGCGGCGGCGGCTCACCAACAGCCTCAACTACTACCTGGCCTGCCTGCTGTTCAACGTGTTCCCTCTGCCCCAACGCGAGGCCGGCACCCGCGATGCGATCCGCTATCTCGGGGAGCTGCTGGGCGACGGCACCTCCGTGCTGATCTTTCCGGAGGGACGCCGGACGGACGCGGGCGAGATCGGCCCGTTTCAGCACGGCATCGGCATGGTCGCCGCCCGCCTGCAGGTCCCGATCGTCCCGGTCCGGCTCGAGGGGCTCGACCGCGTGCTCCACAAGTCCTGGCGCATGGCGGTCCCCGGCCGGGTGCGGGTCGCGTTCGGCCCGCCCCTCGAGCTGGGGGACGGCTCCTACCGCGAGCTGGCGCGGCGCGTGGAGGAAGCGGTCCGGGCAATCTAGCCGGGGAGCCGCAGGCAACGATTTCCAGGCCAGGACGGATGGCGCCCCAGTCACCTGCTATAATCACCGGCCGGGAGCAAGGTTGGCAAAGGATGATCTCATTGATGTTCAGGGTACGGTTACCGCCGTGCACAGCGGTGGTCTGTACCGGGTGCAGTGCGACCCCGGTCACGAGGTGCTCGCGCAGCTGAGCGGCCGCATGCGGCGATTCCGGATCAAGGTCGTTCCGGGCGACCGCGTGACCGTCGGCGTCTCGCCCTACGATCCGACACGCGGCATCATCACCTTCCGCGCGAGATAGGCAGCGGCATGTTCGACGAATCGGGCCCACCGGCGGCGGGCGAGCCGGAGGCCGACGCGGGCACCGCCCTGCTCCGGTTCGTCTCATGCCGCTGGCACTCGACTCAGGACAACGGCGGCTCGCCCTACTGCTCGCACCGCGACGTGTTGCCGTACGCGGGGGTGAACGGCTTCAGCCCGGATGCGTGGTGTCCCGGGTGCAACCTCTTCAAGGTGCGCCGCAACGTGAAGAAGCGCCCCGCCTATCTGCTGGACGACTACTGAGGGCGCGCCGTCCCGTGACCAGGAGTCAGCCGCGTAGAACGACACGGATTCCTACTAGTCGCTGAACTGCTTCGCGAGGTCCACCCACTCGCCGTCGGGCGCCAGTTGCTGGTAGGTGCGCCAGTGCGTCTTGGACTCCGTCGACCGGCCCATCTTCTCGAGGGTCACGGCGAGGTAGAAATGCCCGTCTGCGTAGCCCGGGTTCAGGGCCAAGGCGTCCGTGTAGTAGCCGACCGCCTCCTCGTGGCGTCCCAGGTCGTGGTGGATGTTACCGAGATTGAAGTGCGCCTCGAAGCAATCCGCATCGAGGCTCAACGCCCAGGCATACAGCGCTTGCGCCTCTACCAGCTCGTCGTGCGCGTAGTGGATGTTGGCCAGGTTGACGATGGCGGGCACGAGCGTGGGATCCAGCAGCAGCGCCTTGCGATACGCTGCCTCTGCCTGCTCCTGGTCGGCCTCGCCCCCTTCGTCGAGCTCGGCCCCTTCGAGAAAGAAGCACGCCGCGAGGGCGGTCTGGGGATTGTCGCTGTCGGACCAGGGGGGCTGATCGTGGCGCGGCGCGAACTTGCGCGACACGCGGCGCTGCAGGGCCACGACCTTGGCCGGCCGCGCGTCGCCGCGCGCGTTGAAGTTCAATGTCAGCTGCCCGGCGCGCGCCGCGAGCTGCCGCCGCACGAGGCCCCGGAACGAATGCCCCTGCCGCAGGCCGTCGTTGACCTGCTTGATCACGGCCATGTCCGCCAGCGTGTAGTACGTGTCCACGTTCGTGCGAGCGGCCGGACGCACCAGCCCCCAGGCGAGCAGGTAGCGCAGCCGCGCGTCGTGCACCAGCGGGTACAGATCGCGCACGCGTCTGAGACCGTGGTACCGCTCCTCGAGCGCCTCGGCGGTCCGCAGGCCGCCCAGCCGGCAGAACTCGTCCTCGCTCAGGATCTGGACACAGCCGGGCGACTTGGCGTTCACCGCCTCGGCCCGCTTCAGCTTGCCGGTCTTCTCGGGAGCGGATACGCCTTCCGACCCGACGACGAGCATCGTGGTGCGCGCGGTCACCGCGCCCGCCACCGTGCCGCCGAGACGCTCCACGAGCTCGCACGCCTCACGACGCCCGATCGACGACAGCTTGCCGGTGAACACGACGACGTGGCCGGCGAACTCGGTGTCCTGGGAGGAGTGCTCCTGCGGCTCGGAGGACCGCGTCATATCGCGAGATTGCGCCCCGTCGCACGCTGGAAAGACGCTGGAAAGATGAATGAGAATGACAATAATATCAAGCTGCCGCGCGGCTCGGACGCGGCGCACGGACGAAGATGCTGCTGGCCGGTGACGTCGGGGGAACGAAGACGCTGCTCGGGCTCTATGCCGACGGGCTGCCGGCGCCGCAGCCGCAGGCCGTGCAGCGCTTCCCGACGCTGGAGTTCGGCGGGCTGGCCGAGCTCGTCACGGCGTTCCTGGGCAGCGTCGGCTGGAGCGGACCGCTCGAGGCGGCCTGCTTCGGCGTCGCCGGCCCGGTGCGCGGTCAGGCCTGTCAGCTGACGAACGTCCCGTGGCGCGTCGACGCCGGGCGCGTCGGCGACGAACTCGCGATCGCACGCGTCTCCCTGTTGAACGACCTGGCCGCGCTCGCGCACGCGGTGCCGACCCTGACGGGCGACCAGCTCGCCGTCATCCGGCCGGGCAATCCGGAAGCCGCCGGCAACGCCGCGCTCATCGCGCCCGGGACCGGCCTCGGCGAGACACTGCTGCACAACGTCGGGGGCCGCTTCGTGCCGGCGCCGTCCGAAGGCGGCCACGCGGATTTCGCCGCCCGGACCGGCCGCGAAGCCGAGCTGGCGCGGGCGCTGACCGCACGCTTCGGCCGCGTATCGTACGAGCAGGTCATCTCGGGCCCCGGGCTCGTCAATATCCACCGTTTCGTCCACGACGACGCCGGCTGCCGTGCGGTGCCCCCGGACACGCCCGCGGCGGACCAGCCCGAGCTGATCTCCCGCTCCGGACTCGAGCGGCGCTGTGCAGGCTGCGTGGAGACGCTCGAGCTGTTCGTCGCTGCGGTCGGCGCGGAAGCCGGCAACCTCGGGCTGCGCTCGGTCGCGACGGCGGGGGTGTACCTCGGCGGCGGGATTCCGCCGAAGATTCTCCCCGCGCTCCGGACGCCGACCTTTCTCGACGCGTTCCGCTCGAAGGCCCCGATGGGGATGCTCGTCGACGCCATGCCGATAGCGGTCATCCTCGAGCCGCACGGCGCGCTGCTGGGGGCCGCGATAGCCGCGCAGCAGCTCGCGCTGGAGGCGTCGGCCTGACCTGACCGCGACGCGTGGACTGCTGGCGCGGCCCCAGCTCACGGGCAGATGGTCCCGAACCGGAAACCACGCGCGCGCAGCGCCGGCACCAGCAGCGCGGCGGCCTCGACGGCGTAACCGCGGTCGGCCCGGGGATTCTCGTGGTGCCCGTCGTGCATCACGATGATGTCGCCGTCGGAGACCCGCCCGGCCAGCCGCTCGGCCAGCGCCGTCGCGTCCGGGCGGCGGTACCAGTTGAAGTCCCACAGTCCCCAGCCCCACCCGACGAGCGCATGATCGATCTGCGCCAGCCCTTCGTACATGCTCCCGCTGCGCGCGCCGCCGTGGGGCCGGAACGCCCGGCACGGGCGCCGGCCGGCCAGGTGCTCGATACGCTCCGCGGCGGCGGTCAGCATCCGCGCGACCTCGTCGGGCGGCATCACCATCGGCCGCCGGGTGTGCGTGTGCAGACCCACCGCGTGGCCCTCGTCGAACATCCGGCGGACGATGGACGCCGTTCCGTCGTTTAGGTGGCGATCGATCACGAAGAACGTCGCGACCGCCTGCTCCCGGCTCAGGACGTCGAGCAGATCCGGCGTCGCGGTCGGGTTCGGGCCGTCATCGAACGTAAGATAGACCGTCGGGGCGCCGGGACTCGGGGGCATGCTCCACAGCGCCGCGGCGGGCGCGGCGGCGTCCAGCATGAACGGAAAGGGCGCGACATGCGCCAGCGACAGCAGACCGAAGCCGGCGGCGATGAGCAGGAAGAACATCGCTTGGGCGGTATCCCCGGATACGACACCAGCATAACCGGATACGGCACCAGCATGACAGGAGGCAAGCCATGTGGATCCAGCGCACTCCCCGTGCGGGATGCATCGCCGGGCGCCTGCGGCGGGACGCCGCCCGCGGGCTCCCAGGGCGACGCCGGGCGGTCCGCTCGCTGCTCTCGGCGCCGACCGCCCTGTGCCTGCTCGTCGCCTGCGCCGGCGATCCCGCGGCCGAGCGCCTGCGCCCTGGCACGGCGGCAGCGGCGCAGGACACGGCGCGGTCGGCCGAGCGGCAACACATGGTGGACCGCCAGATCCGCGGACGAGGGGTACGGGATCCGCGCGTGCTCGACGCCCTGGCCACCGTGCAGCGCCACCGCTTCGTCCCGCCGCGGCTCCAGGAACAGGCGTACGCCGATACGCCGTTGCCGATCGGATCCTCACAGACGATCTCGCAGCCGTACATCGTCGCCTACATGACCGAGGCGCTCCAGTTGCCGCCCGACGCGACCGTGCTCGAGATCGGCACCGGGTCGGGCTACCAGGCCGCGGTGCTCGCGGAGATCGCCCGGGAGGTGTACAGCATCGAGATCGTGCCCGAGCTGGCCGAGCGCTCCGCGCGCCTCCTGGCCGAGCTGGGCTACGACAACGTGCACCTGCGGCTGGGCGACGGATACCGCGGGTGGCCGGAGGCCGCACCGTTCGACGGCATCATCGTCACGGCCGCGCCCGACCACGTGCCGCCTGCGCTGGTGCAGCAGCTCGCGGTCGGCGCGCGGCTGGTCGTTCCCGTGGGGGACTTCGCGCAGGAAATGCGGGTCGTCACGATGACCGACGACGGGCCGGTATCCGAAACCACGCTGCCGGTGCGCTTCGTGCCGATGACGGGGGAAGCGGAGCGGCGCTGAACGGATCGCCCGCGGGTCAACCCACGGAAGCGGCCGGCACGGCGCGCTCGTAGCTGGCTATCGACACCTGCGCCGCGGCGCGCTCCGCCACGTGCACGAAGGAGCGCGCGGCCGGGGAGTCGGGCTCTGCCGTCACAATGGGCACGCCGCGGTCGCTGCCGATCCGGATCGGCTCGTACAGCGGGATATGTCCCAGGAACGGCACGCCGAGCTCCTCGGCGAGCGCGTTGCCGCCGCCCCGCCCGAAGATGTCGCTCTCGTGACCGCAGCCGGGACACGCGAAGTACGACATGTTCTCGATCAAGCCGAGGGTGGGGACTCCGAGCTTCTTGTACATCCCGACCGCCCGCCGGGTGTCGGCCAGCGAGACCACCTGCGGCGTGGTCACGACGATCGCACCCGCCACCGGCACGGTCTGCGTGAGGCTCAGGGCCACGTCGCCGGTCCCGGGCGGCATGTCGACGACTAGGTAGTCGAGCTCTCCCCAGCGAACGTCCTGAAAGAACTGCCGCACCACGCCGTGCAGCATCGGGCCCCGCCAGATGATCGGGGCGTCCCCGTCGGCGAGGAATCCCATCGACACGACGCGTATCCCGTGGTTCTCCGCCGGCACGATCTTCTGCCCCTCCGACGAGAGCCGCGCGTCGATGCCGAGCATGATCGGCAGATTCGGGCCGTACACGTCGCCGTCGATCATGCCGACCCGTCCCCCGGAGCGGGCCAGCGCCACGGCGACGTTGACCGCGACGGTCGTCTTGCCGACGCCGCCCTTGCCGGCGCCAACGGCGATCACATTCCTGACGCCCGGAATCGGCGCGCGATCGGCACCGGGCGAGACGGCCGAGCGGACGCTGGCGGTCATCTCCACGTCGACGTCGGTTACCCCGGCGAGCGCGGCCACGGCGGCCCGGGCCTGATCCTGCATCTGCTCCTTGACCGGGCAGGCGGGCGTCGTCAGCTCGATGGTGAACGAAACCGCCCCGCCGGCAATCCCCAGATTCTTCACGAAACCGAGGCTAACGATGTCCTGACCCAGATCAGGATCGGTCACGACCTTCAAGGCATCCAGAACGGCCGACTCGGTAATTGCAGGCACAGGCTCCGTCACGGAATTGCGATGCGCACCTCAACGTGCGTCTCGGGAGCGAACGGCGGGTTCACGCAATAGCGCAGGCGCGTCCCGTGGTGCACGCCGGGAGGTACGCGCAGGTCGAGCTGGTGGGAGAGCAGTTCGCCGCCCGTGCCGGCGCAGATGCCGCAGGCTTCGCTCCACACCTCGCCCCGCCCCCCGCACACCGGACACGTCAGTCGCACGGGCAGGTCGAGAGGCACGCGAATTCCCTCGCCGGCCTCCTTCGGCGTCAGCTCGACCTCGGCCATGTGGGTGGATCGGCAGTCTTCATCCGCGCCGCAGAACGACCGGAACATGCGGTCCACGACGCCGGCCATCGACGGGAAATCGACCACGATGTCGTCGGAGAACCAATCGGAGACATCGCGCCGTTCCCGCTCGAGAATCGCGCGCCGGACAGGCATGGGAGCTACGATAAGGTTAGCCTTGGTGGTTGTCAAGGCGGCGGGAAAAGGGCGGCCCCAGCGCCGGACGTGGCACCGGACGCGCGCTCTGATATAGGATAGGCGCGACCTTCTGATGAGCACATCCGACGCGCAGTACCAGGTGCACAGCCAGCTGAGCGGAGGCCACTGGGTGGCTTGGCTGACCGCCGGCGACGACACGCAGCCCGCCGGCTCGGTGGTTCTCGTCGGCCAGACGCAGGAAGAAGCCGAGGCGAACGCCCGGGGCTGGGCCGAGCGCCTCAACGACGACCCACGCCTGCGGCGCCGTCAGGCGTAGACGAGTCGACCGCGGCCTCCGGGAACATGGCCCGCGCGGCGGTGACGTACGCGTCGAGCTGCCGCGCGTGCTCGGCGCGCGGGCGTCCCGTCTTGAACTCGAGCACGGTGATCCGACCTCCCGCATCGCGCGTGAGGCAGTCGGTCGTGCCGCGCCGCACGACCGCCGGTCCGCCGTCCCGCGGCGGCGCGGCCGGATCCCGCAGCGCGAACGGCACCTCCCAGAGCCGCTCGCGGCCGAGGAGCGGAACGTTCTTGCCGCTGGCGACGAATTGCGCGTACAGGCGCGCCGCCGCCAGTGCGACTTCGTCCCCCGCCCCCTCCGCGGGCTCGAGCGCGGCCACCAGCTCGCGGCTCGCGCGCTCGAGCGCCTCCGGCGCAACCGGCGCAACCGGCGCGCCCTCGTACCGTCGCAGCAGAACGTGGAAGAGCCGGCCGATCCGACGACTTCCCGACGCCTCCGGGTCCTGCCCGCCCTGGGCGCGGAGCGCTGCCGACCCGGTCACAGGCACCCGTTCGACCAGCGGCCGCCAATCCAACGGCGCAAGCAGGACGGGCGGTGACCCGTCCCTGCCCGCCGGCTCCACGTCCGAGTGCCGGCGCGCCGCGGACGCCGACCCGCACACCCGCAGGCTGTGCCGCACCCCGCTGCGGCCCGGCCACGCCACGCGCTGGCCCGCCGGCGCCGCGGCGGCCTGCCCGAACAGCGCCTGGAAGGACGCCGGCAGCACGCTTCCGAAGCTGCCCTGGCTGCACTTCGGAACGCCGTCCTCCACGACCATGGACAGGTGCAGGCGATCGCGGGGCCGCGTCGCCGCGACGTAGAGCAGCCGCTTGGTCTCCTCGACGTCGCGCTGGCGCTCCGCCTCGGCGGCCTCGTCTCGATACGGCCAGACCGCCACCGCGGGCCGCCCGTCGCCGCGGTCCGGAATCACCCGCACCGGCGGCTGATAGGTGCGGGTGCCGCGGCCGAGGTCGACCAGGAACACGATCGGAAACTCGAGCCCCTTGGCCGCATGCACGGTCATCAACGCGACGGCGTCGACCGCCTCGACGACCGCGTTGGCCATGCCGGTCGAGAGCCGATCGATCTGATTCGCGACGCGCGCCATGGTCGCATACCCGCGGTTCTGAATCCGCCGCACGAGAGCGCGCATCTTCTTCAGGTTCGCCTGCGCCTGCGCGGCCTGCGGGCCACGCAGCTCGAACGCGTAGGCCGCATCGGACAGCACGCGATCGAGCACCTCGGCGGGCGGGAGTCGATCGATGAGCCCCATCCACTCGCGCACGCCGCGGCGGGCCAGCGTGAGCGCGCTCCGGTCGTCGTCCACCAGGGAGGCGGCCCCGGCGGGCAGGTCGGGGCCAACGAGGGCCGGCGACAGCGCGCCGGCGAGCGCCAGCAGTCCCGGGTCAGAGACGCCCACGAGGCGCGAGCGCAGCAGCGCGGCCGCGCGGAGCTCCGACGACGGGTTCGCGAGAAACCTGACGAGCGCGCGCACATCCTTGATCTCGTCGGCGTCGAAGAAGCCCATCCCCTTGTAGACGTGCGTCGGGATCCCCCGGCGCCCGAGCGCGTCCTCGAACGCCCGGTGGCTCTCGCGCGTGCGGAACAGCAATGGCCACGTCCTGCGGCCTGACGGCGCGGGTACCGGCACCGCCCTTCTGCCGCACCTGGCCGTCGCCGAGCAGCGCCGCGATCTCGGCGGCGACCGCGGCAGCGCACGTCTCGAGGTCCTGCGCGGCGATGACGCCGAGCGCGTCGCCCGTGGCCTCGGCCGGCGCAAGCTGCTCGACCGGAAAGCGGTCCCGGACCTCGAACCGGAATCCATCGCGGCCGGGCCCACCGCTGCCGATCTCGGCGAACAGATCGTTGACGAACCCGAGCAGGCCCGGCACTGCCCGGAAGCTGTGGCTGATGGAACGGCGCACGTCACCGCCGACGCGCAGGCCGGCTATCTCGTCCGTCGCCTCGCGGAACGTCGCGACGTCGGCATCCCGGAAGCGGTAAATCGACTGCTTGTGGTCGCCCACGACGAAGATGGTCGGCGGCAGGGGCGCCTCCGCCACGAGACCGCTACCCTCGCCCCAGGACTGGACCAGCAGCGATACCAGCTCCCACTGGCTGCGGCTCGTATCCTGGAACTCGTCGACCAGGACGTGGTGGTAGCGCGACTCGAGGCGGTAGCGCGACTGGGCGAACTCGTCCATCTGCCTCAGGAGATCGACCGCCCGCTGCAGCACGTCGGAGAAGTCGAGCAGGGCGCGCGAACGCAGGGCGCGCTGGTACTCCGTCACGACCACGCCGAACAGCACGCGCACGGCGCGGGCGAGCACGACGTTGACGTCCCGCTCGAAGGTCCGCAGCACGTCGCGTACAGGCGGCGCCAGGGCCGTAGCAGCCTGCCGGTAGCGGCGCTTCGCGGCGGCGGCCCGCGTGTCCAGCGGGAACGCCTTGCGCGCGTCGCCCTGCCGGGTCAGGAAGGCGTCCCGCAGGCGATCGAGCCAGGCCCGGATCGCCGGCGCGCCAGCCCGGGTCAGGTCCGACAACCGGCGCAGATCCCGGGCCAGGGCCGCCGCGCGGGGATCCTCGGCGTCGCCGGCCTCGACCAGCAGCTCGACTTCCCGGCGCAGGCCGGACAGGCGGTCGGCGAGCCGGCTCACCGCGGCCCGGCAGGCGCCCTCGCCCGTGAGGTCGGACGGCGTCCCGGCGAGAAATCGCTGCAGGGCGCCCGGCACGACGAGCCGGCGCTCGAGCAGGCTCCGCAGCGCGGCACGGGTGCGCTGCGGCCCCAGTCGGGCGAGGAGCATGGCGACGCCGGCGTTCTGCCCGGCCAGCCGCGCGGCGACAACCAGGGTGCGGTCGACGGCCTCGTCGGCGAGTCGGGGGACCTCGGTCTCGTCCGCGATCCCGAAACCGGGGTCGAGGTCCGCCTCCAGCGGAAACTCCCTGAGCAAGGCCAGGCAGAAGGCGTCGACGGTGCTGACCGCGACCTCTCCCAGCCGGTCGCGCAGCTCGCTCCAGCGCACGCGGCCCGCCGGCGACTCGGCAGCCTCACGGCGCAGCGCGCCGATGATTCGGGCGCGCATCTCGGCCGCCGCCTGCCGGGTGAACGTGATCGCCAGGATGTTGGCCGGCGCGACTCCGGCCTGCAGGAGCCGCAGATACCGCTCGACCAGCACGGACGTCTTGCCGGTACCGGCCGAGGCTTCCAGGACCACGTTGTGGGCCGGGTCCGTGGCGAACTCGCGCGCGGTGCTGTCGGCAAGCGTGTCCGTCATTCGCCGACGTAGTCCTTCCGGCAGACCGTGGGGTACGGGCAGTGGGTGCAGAGCTGCCGCTCGGCCGGCCGCGCGGGGTACGCACCGCGCCCGATCAGCTCCAGCGCGCCGACGGCGCGGGCCTCGCCCTCGGACAGCGCCTGGTCGAGATCGCCCCGCGCCAGCGGCACGTGCAGGCGCGGCTCTCCGAACGCAACGTATGCCGCGTCCCCGGCGCGCCAGGCGCGCTGCCGGTATCCGTCGAGCCGCTGCTCGGCGCAACGGGCGTAGACCGGAAGCTGCAGCGCGCGGTCCCGGCGCGGCGCCCGATCCGTCTTGTAGTCGACGATCCGGAACGTGCCGTCCGACAACAGGTCGATACGATCCGCGGTGCCGCGGACCCGCACGGTCCGGCGGGGACCCTGGTCGTGCACGGGATAGGTGCGGTCGAGACGCACCTCGACGAGACGCTCCACGATGTCCACCGGCCGGCTGATCTCGAGCTGAAAGAGCTGCTCCGCCAGGCCGGGCGCCGCGGCCGAACCGGTCAGCCAAGTGCGGGCGACGGCGCGGTCGACCGGCGGCAGATCGCCCAGCGCCGCGTCGACGAGCGCGCCGAAGCGGTCGAGCGCCTCGTCCAGATTGGCTGGCGTGATGGCCCCCCGGTCGGCCGCCTGCCAGCCCGAGCAGAAGGTCTCCAGCACGCGATGCAGAAACCGGCCGCGCTGCCGGGGCGCGAGCACCGGCTCGTCGGTCGCTTCCTCCCCCAGCTCGAGCTCGTGGCCGGCGAAGTACCGGAATGGACAGGCGAGGTACCGCTCGAGGGCGCTGACGGCGTACGTCGCGGCGCGGCTCGCCCCCGCCAGGCCGCGATAGCGCTCGTCCCGCGCCGGCCGGCGCCGGCGCAGGGCGAGCCAGGGTCCCGCCGGATCGGGCAGCTCGGCGGGCACGACGGCGGCATGGATCAGCGCCTCCTCCGCCGTGACGCACGGCTGCCGCAGCGCAGGCTCCCGCTGCGTGGCCAGCTCCAGGCTCGCGAGCTGCTCGAGAAGCACCGACGGCGTCACCACCGCGTCGTCCTCGAGCGCGAACGTCGACAGCGATACGCGTTCGCGGGCCAGGCGCACGAGGTCCGTGAACCGCGCCCGTGCGGCCCGGAAGCGGTCGCGCTCGACCCACCAGCCGAGGCCCGCGAGCACCGACGCCGGATAGAAGACGGACCGCGCCGGCCGCGCGGGCCATTCGCCGTCGACCAGGCCGACGAGGAAGAGCTCCCGGAACCGTCCGTAGGGGGCGACGCGCGCGTCGATCAGCTGGACGCCGCCCGTGCCGGTGGACGGGGTGAACGTCTGCGTCTCGATCCAGCGCCGCACCGACTGCACCAGCTCGGGAAACGTGGTCGGCGCGTCGTCGATGGCGCAGTAGGCCCGCTCCAGGGCGGCCAACCCGCCGGTGATCGCGGCCCAGGCCCGCGACTCGCGCTCGCGAGTCGCGGCAGGCGCCGCACCGCTCGACCGGTGGCGCCGCAGGAACGACGCCAGGACGCCGAGCTGCGCCGCGGGCGGACCGGGCTCCTCGAGCGGCCGCAACTCCGCGGCGAGCCCTGCCGCGACGCGCGCGGCCCCGGCGGCGGCGCGCCGCTCCCGATCCCCCGGACCGCCTGCCCGGTCCGCGCCGGCCCAGACTTCCGCCAGCCGGTCCAGCGCGGTCCGCCCGCCGGCGTAACGGACCTCCTGCAGGGCGCGGTCCAGCGCGTCGACCGCGCCGGCGGCGAGCGGGCGACCTCCATCCTCGAGCGCGAAATGCGGCGAGCGCAGCAACTCGACGGTGGCCGACCGGCCGTAGTCCGACGTCACGAACTCGACGACGAGATCGAGCGCGGCCGCATACGGCTCGGCCGCCAGCGGCAGCGAGTCGCGCGCCTCGAAGGGAACGCCGGCCTGGGCGAACAACTGACGCGCCAGGTAGAGATACGGCAGGGGCCGTTGGAATACGACCGCCTCGGTTCCGTCGATCACGCCGCACGCCGACCGGGCTTCAGCCGTCCAGCCGATCCGGGACTTCAGACGCCGGACGGCCCCGAGCAGCTCCTCCTCTCGATCGCGCCAGACGAAATGGGACTCGGCGGCGTCGGCCGGGGCGACCAGCGCCGGAACCTGCTCGGGGGCGCTCTCGAACCGCTCCTCGTCGATGCCCGGTAGGAGCTCCGTCAGGCGCTCGTGAAAGCCGGCGGCCAGCACGGCCTCCGTGGCCACGACATCGATCCGCTCCAGCGCGGGGAGACGCGCCAACAGGTCGAAGTCGGCCGGCCACAGCCCGTCCGGGTCGTCCGCGTGGTCCGCAACGGCGGCGACAACATGGACCAGCGGCCGGGCGAGACCCTCGTCGACGGCACGGCGGCGCAGGCCGTGCTCGTCCAGCCGGCCGGTCCGGGCCATGCGCTCCTGAAACGCCCGAAACGTGGCTGCGAGAAAGCGTGTCTGCCGCAGCAGCCGGCGCGCCCCGCGATCGATCTCGGCGCTGGGCTCGAGATCGGCGGCGACTAGGCGCTCGAAGCTGTCGACGGTGCGCTGCTGGCGCAGCAGCTCGTCGTAGAAGCCCACGATGGCCGGCACGAGACCCGGCCGCAGGTTGAATGGCGGCGCAGCGCCGCCCGCGGCCGCCTCCCGCGCCGCCGCGAGCATGCAGACGTACCGCTCGACCTTCGAGAGCAGCTCGGGGGGCCGGATGAGCCGCTCCGCCAGCGCCGCGTACCAGTCGGCCCGCGACAGCACCTCCGGGAACACCAGCACCGGGGGGAACGGCTCGCGGAGGAGCGTCAGCTCCTCCAGCGTTCGGCGCAACTGGGCGGCGGCCGCCCGCGTCGGCACGAGGACCGCCGTATCCCGGGCCCGCCACGGATCGCGCGTACATGTCAGGGCGACGATCGCCTCCTGAAAGCCCTGGAGACCGGCAGCCCGGAGCAGGCGCGTGCGGCGGGGTGTGATCAATGGAGTGCTGGCAGCCCGTGGCGAAGCCCCGCGCGTGCGCGCGAACGATTGCCAGCGTAGTGGCGCCGCCGACCGGCGTCAAGCGCGTCGAACGCGCGCCCGCATGTGTAAACCCATGTGCAAAAGCTGTTGAAACACTGTGCAACTCCTGTGGAGAACGGCACATCGAAATCTTCACCGCGCCGGTACCGGGAGGCGATCGGCGGCGATGCCGATTGTTGACGCGATCTTCGCGCCGCGCTTCGCTTGACGGCCGATCTCAGGCCACTAGAATTCCTTAGTCAATGACCGGACCACAAGACCCGTTTCCAGGACGCTGCACGACCTCGTGACAACACGCCACTTCGCAGAAACCATCAACGGTCAGGGCTACGAGATCGAGGTGCTGGCCGTCCGGCCCGACCGCTGGCGCGCCTATCTCGTGCGCATGAGCGGCGGACCGACAGCGCTCATGCCGTTCTACGGCCGCACCGCCGACGAAGCGGCGCAGCAGCTGGTGAACTGGCTCACGCGCGCACATCGCGCCACGAAAGGTTCGGTATAGTAGGCCGGCTTTTCCGGGTTCTGAGCCATGCGAACTCCGCGGATCGCACTGCCTCTCTGCCTCGTCCTGCTTGCGATCGCAGTGGAGGCGGCCCAGCCCGTCGAGCTGCCGGCGGTTCGGCTCATCGCGACGGGCGGCACGATTTCCAGCCGCCCGGCCGCCCGGCTGACCGCCGCGGAGCTGGTGGCGCTGGTGCCTTCGCTCGACAGGCACGTACGGGCCGAGACCGAGCAGTTCTCGAACCTCCCCAGCAGCGAGCTAACCGTGACCGCCTGGCTGGCGCTGGCGCGGCGGGTCAATCGGCTCCTCGACGAACGACCCGCGCTGTCCGGCATCGTGGTTACCTGCGGCACCGACACGCTGGAGGAGGTGGCGTACTTCCTGCACCTGACGGTGCGGCACACGCGACCCGTCGTCGTCGTCGGTGCGATGCGCCCGCCCGGAGCGCTCGGCTACGACGGCGCGGCCAACCTGCTGCATGCATTCCGCGTGGCCGCGGCGCCCGCGTCGCTGGGACGCGGGGTGCTGGTGGTGCTCAACGCCGAGATCCACTCGGCGCGGGACGTCACGAAAGGGAACGCCCAGGGGCTGGACGCGTTCGGCAGCCGGGAGTACGGGCGCCTCGGCGTCGTCGGCTACGACCGGGTCGTCTACTACGGCCGGACCGACCGCCGCCATACTTGGCGGAGCGAGTTCGACGTGTCGGCCATCGACTTCCTGCCGCGTGTCGATGTCCTGCTCGCCTACCAGGGGGCGCCGGGCGACCTGATCGTGGCGGCGGCCGGCCGCGGGGCCACCGGCGTGGTCGTGGCGGCCAGCGGCGCGGGCTCGATGAGCCCGTCGCAGCTCGAAGCGACGAGGCTCGTGCTCCGGCGCGGCGTAACGGTCGTGGTCGCGAGCCGCACCGGCGGCGGGCGGGTCGTCCCGCAGCCCGGCAGGGGGACACGCAAGCGACGCCTGCCCGCTCCGCCCCGGCAGGTCATGGGCGAGGACCTGTCGCCCGTCAAGGCGCGCATCCTGCTGATGCTCGCGCTCACGCGCACGCGTGATCAGGCCGAGATCCAGCGGATGTTCCAGGAGTACTGAGCGCGCGTGCCGCGTCGAGCTACGGATCGACGAAGTGAAAATCGGCCGGGCCGACGCGGCGCGCGAGCAGCACCGCGTCGGCATCCGCGTGCGTGTGCCATGCGCGCTAACGCGGCGAGGCGGGACAGCCGTCGAACGGCTCAGTGCCGATCAGCACGATGCCGCCGAGCACGCCAAGTGAAGTAGTGGACCAGACGAAATCGTCCCCCAACTTTCCGACCGGGTCCGAGAACTTCCGCCAACGTCCGACGAAAATCCCCAATGAAATCAGGCCTCTTTCCGAGTTTGTCTTGATCCGTCCAACCCGTTCCGCTAGCATCCAAAACATAATGGGGTAAAAATGGGAGGGGAGATGGGGGATCCAGGTACACTGGAAGATAAGGCGAAAGTCGGGCGCTTCCTACCCAACAAACCGCGCCAGACCAAGCGCAAGGGCCGTCACCCCTACAACGCCCTCAGCGCCGCCTTCTGCCGCCACGTCGCCGAGGCCGGCCGCTACTGCGACGGCAACGGCCTCTACCTGCAGGTCGACCCCTCGGGCGCCAGGCGCTGGATCCAGAAGCTCGTCATCCAGGGCAAGTCCCGCGCATTCGGACTCGGCAGCTTCACGTTCGTCTCGCTCGCCGAGGCACGCGACCTAGGAGTCTGCGCCGCAGAAAACGGTGCGACAATCGCAGGCGAGATCGGACGCCGGAAGGACTTGATGTCGACGACTTTTCGCCGCTACGCACCGGACCAATCGCTGCTGTTGCCGCCCGACGTGCGGGCGTGGTTGCCGGAGGGCCATTTGGCGCACCACGTCAGCGATCTGGTAGACGGCCTGGACCTGACGGCGTTCTATGCCGCGTATGCGGGGGATGGTCGGCGCAACGCGCCGTATGCGCCGCGGATGATGGTGAAGGTGCTGCTCTACGCCTACGCGACGGGGGTGTTTTCGTCGCGGGGGATTGCGAGGAGGCTGGAGGAGGACGTGGCGTTCCGGGTGCTGGCGGCCGGCAACTTTCCGCAGCACCGGACGGTTTGCGAGTTTCGGCGTCGGCACCTGGAGGACTTCAAGGCGCTGTTTGTCGAGGTGGTGCGTCTGGCGCGGGAATTGGGGTTGGCGCGCTTTGGCAAGCTGTCGATCGACGGCACGAAGGTTCGTGCGAACGCGAGCAAGCACAAGGCGATGAGCTACGGTCGGATGCAGGAGGAAGAGCGGCGCTTGGCCGGTGAGATTGACGCGCTGGTGCGGGCGGCACGCGACGCCGACGCGGCTGAGGATGAGCGCTTTGGGCCGGACGCACGCGGCGACGAGCTGCCGTCGGAGTTGCGCCGCCGGGAGGATCGCCTGGCGGCGATCCGGGCGGCGAAGGAGCGGCTGGAGGCGGCACAGCGGGCGGCGGACGACGCGGGCGGGCGGCAGCCGGGCCAGGATCGGAACCCGAAGGGCGGACGGCCGTACAAGCGGGGGTATGGCGAGCCGGACGAGAAGGCACAGAGCAACTTCACGGACCCGGAGAGCGGGATCATGAAGACGAGCAACGACGGGTTCCAGCAGTGCTACAACGCGCAGGTAGCGGTGGATGGTGAGCACCAGTTGGTGGTGGCGACGGAGGTGACGGCGAACGCGAGCGACCAGGGTGGGCTGCCGCTGCTGCTCGACGAGGTGGCGGAGACGGTCGGCGAGCAGCCGGACACGGTGCTGGCGGACGCTGGCTACAGTAACGAGCGGGACTTGGTGAACCTGGAGACGCGGGGCGTCGATGGGTACGTGTCACTGGGACGGGAGGGCAAGACGGCGCGGCTCCGCGACCCGGGGCAGTACCCCGCGACGAATCGCATGGCCGAGAAGCTGTCGAAGCCGGCGGGTCGTGCGGCATACGCCGAACGCAAGTGGCTGTCGGAGGCTCCGCACGGCTGGATCAAACACGTGCTGGGATTCCGGCGCTTCAGCCTGCGGGGGCTGGCGAAGGTGCGCGGCGAGTGGGACTTGGTGTGCCTGGCGTTGAACGCCAAGCGTCTGCACGCCCTGATCGCAGCGTGACACGCGGCAACGAGGCTGCGATGGCGACCGATCGGCGCGCATCACGGTCTCTGGCGGACCAAGGGGCCCGTCAACGCCGGATCTCGCCATCTGCCGAGGAACTACCTCGTCGGGCGACCGCCGAAGCTGCTCCGACGCGATAAGTCAGAGCATGGGCCGACGACCCACTTCACGCCGCAGCATCTCCTGCGGCGCAGACTCCTAGCCTACAACAACCGCAAGACCGCGCGCGCGGGCGGAGACCCCCTGCGCCGCACCCCCGCCACGCCCACCTTCGCACAGGCCGCCGAGACGGTGTGCAAGCAGAAGCGCGACGCCTGGCGCAACGAGAAGCACGCCAAGGACTGGCCGACGAGCCTGCGCCTATACGTCCTGCCCCGCCTCGGCGACAAGCTCGTCTCCGAGGTCACCTCCGGCGACCTGCTCGACATCCTCGCACCGCTCTGGCACACCAAGCCCGAGACCGCGCGCCGCGTTCGCCACCGGGTAGGTGCTGTCCTCAAGTGGGCCGTCGCCAAGGAGCACCGGCCGGACAACCCGGCCGGAGAGGCGCTCGCGCAGGCCCTCGGCCGACAGCAGACCGTCGTGCGGCACCGGCGCGCGCTTCCGTACGGCGAGGTCGCCCGCGCCCTCGACACCATTCGCGCCTCCGAGGCCTGGGTGGCGACGAAGCTCGGCTTCGAGTTCCTCGTGCTGACCGCGACCCGCTCGACGGAGGTGCGGCTCGCGATCTGGAGCGAGATCGATCGCGAGGGCGGCGTCTGGACGATCCCCGACACACGCATGAAGGGCCTGCGCGAACACCGCGTGCCGCTGGGCCGGCGCGCGCTCGAGATCGTCGACCAAGCTGACGCGCTGCGCGAAATCTCGGGCCCCACCGATCCGCCAGACCTCGTCTTCCCGAGCTGACGCCTCAAGGCGCTGCTCGACGTGACGTTCTCGAAGCTCGTCCGCGAGCACCACATCGCCGCCGTGCCGCACGGCTTCCGCTCCTCGTTCCGCGACTGGGCCGCCGAGCGGACCGACCACCCGCGCGAGGTCATCGAGACCGCCCTCGCGCACGTCGTCGGCAACGCCACCGAGCTGGCCTACGCGCGTTCGGACCTGTTCGAGCGGCGACGCCAGCTCATGCAGGACTGGGACGACTACCTCGGCCGGCCCCGCGGGCAGCTCGTCCCGAGGCGGTAGTGAGAGGCTCGCTGCGACCGACGATCGAGACACTGAGGTTCGACGATACCGCGTTGGCCCGCGGCTCGGAGCCGCGTGGCGAGACCGACCGACGTATTAATAAATGGATGATGCGTCGTCACGCTGCGGCTCGACGATCGGGGCCTGCCGGCGCTGGCGGTCTTGGCCGTGCGTCGTTCGCGGTGCGCAATGCCCGACGGCGCCGTGTCGGGCCGAAGTGCGCGGCTCAGTAGGAATTCGGTGGGCAAAGAATCTGTAGAGGCCTCGAAGCGGTCATGCCCCACTGCCCACCGGAGCGAGACGGAAGGTCACACGGACGAACCGGTTGGGCTCGTCGTGCAGCAGTTCAGGTTCCGTGGCGTTGAATGCAAGCATCTCGCGGCGCATGATCAACCTACCTCTGCCTCGCCGCTCCATCAAGCCCATTCCCGCCATGAAGTGGGCCAGGGACTCGTTTCTCGACCGGGGGTTGGCCCCGGCGCGAACGCGTTCCACCGTCATGTGGTTCGGGAGCGTGCCCGGACTGCTTACGTCGACCCGCCGATCGAATACTTCGAGCAGCACCTTCGCGCCGGTGATGGCATAGTCGCGATGGGTTACCGCATTCGCCAGCGCTTCCCGAATCGCGCAGCGCGGCAGCAGGTGGCGATCCTGGC
Organism: Vicinamibacterales bacterium; assembly: GCA_965217045.1. GTDB lineage: Bacteria > Acidobacteriota > Vicinamibacteria > Vicinamibacterales > UBA8438 > JAAXGX01. Next base: position 2,002,825 of record OZ244229.1, read on the forward strand.
GAACCAGGGTGTCGTAGGACTCGAAGCGGCCGAGGCCGAGAAATGGAAATGGCAACTAGAAAAGGGACCTTTGTAGCCACGTGAAATGGGACCCCCATTCTTGGGTTGTGGTGGTCATCGCGACGTGGCCGGACGGAGCGGAGCGACGGGAGGCCACGTCGCGATGAGCGCTATTGCCGTGGCACCTCCTGTGGCGCGCGGGACGCCTGGTTGCGTGTGGCGGTCTTGAGCCGGTAGCTGTCGCCGGCGGTCGTCAACACGGTGGCGTGGTGGACGATCCGGTCGATGACCGCGGCGGCGGCCGTGGTGTCGAGGAACACCTCGGACCAGCGCGCGAACGGCAGATTCGTCGTCACGACGAGGCTCCGGCGCTCGTAGCGCTGGCTGATGAAGCCGAACAGCAGGTCGGCGCCGGCCTTGTCGAACGGCACGTAGCCCAGTTCGTCGAGGATTACGACGTCGTAGCGGGCGAGCTGGTCGAACTTGCGTTGCAGTCGGCCCTGTTGCTGCGCTTCGACGAGCAGCGTGACCAGTTCGGCGGCGGTCACGAACCGCACCCGGTAGTCGTGCTGGCAGCAGGCCATCCCCAACGCGATCGACAGATGCGTCTTCCCCGTGCCGACGCCGCCGACGAACACGACGTTGGCGGCGTCGGCGACGAAGCGGCAGTCGAAGACGTGCAGGACCGCGTCGCGGTCCAGGTCCGCCTGTGCGTCGAACGAGAAGGCGTCGAGCGTCTTGAGCATCGGGAAGCGAGCATCCTGGATGCGGCGTTGGATGCGGCGCTCCCGGCGGCCGGTCACCTCCAGATGGACCAACTGAGCCAGGTAGTCGGCCGGTGCCTGACGCTGGCGGGTGGCCTGCTCGGCCAGCGGCCGCCACTGCGTCGCGACCGTCGACAGGCACAGCGTCTTCAGGTCCGTCTCCAAATGCGGCGGCTCGGCAATCGCGGTCACCATTAGCAACGGCCCTCCACCAGAGCGTCATACGCCGACAGCGTCGGGGTGGGCACCACGATCTGCGCCAGTTCCGGACGCACCCCCGTCACCGGCCGGCACACCGGCGGCGGGCCACTCTGCTGCTGGCGGAGGAGGAGCTGTCAAGGGCGGACCAAAACTAGACCAGAGTGGCGGAGGAAAATTAGACCATCCGGCCGCCCGGTGGCGTGTTTGAAGGTGGCTGTGCGGGTGGGCTGAAGCGGAGTCCGGGCACGCCCCCGGGGCGGGCCCGGACGCAGTGGAGGCCCGGCTGCACAGCCAGCGGCGTTGCAGGAGGAGGGGTCAGGACGCCGGGGCGGCAGCGTCTTTGCGAGCGTGCTTACTGTGTGCGAGGCGATAGCTGTCGCCGTTCAGCTCGAGGATGTGGACGTGATGGGTCAGCCGGTCGAGCAGCGCGCCGGTGAGCCGTTCAGAGCCAAAGATCTCGGTCCATTCGTTGAAGGGCAGATTCGAGGTCACCAGCGTCGACGCTTGCTCGTAGCGCTGGGAGAAGATCTCGAACAGCAGCTCGGCGCCGGTCTTCGACAACGGCACGTAGCCGAGCTCGTCCACGATCAACAAATCCTGCTTGGCCAACTGTTTCTGGAAGCGGAGCAGGCGCTTGTCATCGCGAGCTTCGAGCAGCTCGTTCACCAGCGCGGCGGCGGTGGTGAAGCGCACCCGATAGCTTTTCTGACAGGCGGCCAACCCCAAGGCCAGCGCCAGATGCGTCTTGCCTGTGCCGGAGTTGCCCAACGCCAAGACGTTCTCTCGCCGGTCGAGATACTCCGCGCGGGTCAGCTCGAGCACGAGCCGTTTGTTCAACGACGGGATCGCGCGGAACGCGAAGGTCTCGAGACTCTTCACGACCGGGAACTTGGCGGCCTTGATGCGGCGTTCGATGGCGCGCTGCTCGCGGTCGAGCAGCTCCAGCTCGCAGAGGCGGAACAGGTAGCGTGGACAGTCCAGCCCTTCCTGCGCGCAGTGCCGCGCCACCTTGTCGTACTCGCGCAGGAAGGTCGGCAAGCGGAGGGCCTTGAGATGGGCGTCGAGCAGCAGGGTCGACTTGGCCATCACTCGGCCCCTGCCCCCAGCAGCATCAAGTAGTCGGCCGCCATGGTCGTCGTCACCCGCGGGGCCGGGAGATGCGGATACTGCGCCAGGTCGAGGCGGGGCGGCCGGTGGTCGAGGCGGCACAGAACGAGATGCTTGACGGCGTCGAACCCGATCGCGCCCAGTCGCAGGGCGTCCTCGATAGCGCCGCGGACGTGGGCCAGCCGAAAGTCCTCGAGGAGCCGCAAGACCTGCACATACTCGCGGGTCCCGGCTTTGCCCAGCCGGGTCTCCAAGAGCCGCCGCAGCCGGAGAAACTCGTCCGGCAGCGCCCACCCGGTCAGCGGCGCCGCCTGATCGAGCGCGCCCGTCTTGCGCTCCAACAAGGCCAAGTAGTGCAGCGGATCGAAGATCAGCTCCTCACGCCTGTAGCTGCGACGATGACGGGCGATCTCCTCACTCCCGCAGACGATCACGACGACGTCCACGTAGCCCTTCACCATCACGTCGCGGTGGCCGTAGGCGGTTGGCACCGAGTAGTCGTTGCGGCGGTAGCGCACCAGCGACAACGACGTGACCCGCGTCGGGCGCGTGTCGCAGGCTTCATACGGGACCGGCGGCAACGGCAACAACGCGGCGCGGTCGCGCGCGAAGCGCTCCCCGATCGTCTCGGTGTGCCGCCGTAACCGCTGCCCGCGCCGCGCGCGGCACTGGCGCGCCAAGTCAGCGTTCAACGCGTCCCAACTCGCGACGCGCGGGACCGGCACGAAGAAGTTTCGGCGGGCGTAGCCGACCAGCCCTTCCACCTTGCCTTTGTCGTTGCCCTTCCCCGGCCGTCCGAAGCGATCGTCGAACAAGTAGTGCGAGTGGAGCTCGCTGAAGCTCTGCGTTCGCTGCCGCGTGCCGTCCCCGAGAATCTTCGCCACCGCCAGCGTGGTGTTGTCGTAGACGATGCCACGCGGCACGCCGCCGAAGTAGCGGAACGCGGCGTTGTGTCCTTCGCAAAACGCCTCCGTCGTCTCGGCCGGAAACGCCTGCACGAACGCGTCGTCGCTGTGCGGCAGATCCACGACCAAGTAGTGCGCCTTGCATTCGACGCCGTCGATGACCACCAGGGCTTCGCCGAAGTCGGCCTGGGCGTCGCCCGGCGGATGCGCGAGCGGCACGAACATCTCTTGCCCGCCCAGCTTCTGCCTGCGCACGTAGTCTTTGACAATCGTGTGGCCGCCCGTGAAGGCGTGCTCGACGCATAAGCGCTCCCAGATGCGCTTGGCCGTGTGCCGTTGTTTCTTCGGGCGCTGCTGATCGTCGGTGAGAATTTGATCGATGACCCCGGTGAAGGCGTCCAGTTTCGGACACCGGATCGGTTTCGCCCGACGATACCCGGGCGGCAGGCGGTAGCGCAGCATCTTGCGCACCGTCTCCCGGGCCAGCCCGAAGCGCCGGGCCGCCGCCCGCTCGCTCAATCCCTCCACATAGACGCTGCGCCGCACCGCCGCATAGAACTCCACTCGATACATCCCTCCTGTATTCCACAGAACACCGTCGGCATGCTCGGTGGACCACTCGAGCGGTCTGGTTTTCCGCCGCCCGCAGGCAGCTTCACACCGCCGCGCTGTGGTCTATTTTTGCTCCGCCGTTCTCAGCGCCCGAGGTCGACCACGCGCATCACCGCCAGCGTGATCGTCGGTACCAGCACGAGAGTCAGGGCGCCCATCAGCAGGCCGTAACGGACCATGCGGGTGATGGGAATGCGACCGGTCGCGTAGACGAGGGCGTTCGGGGGCGTCGAGACCGGCAGCACCACCGAGATCGAGGCGCCGAAGGCCGCGGCGAACGCCGGGGTGATCGGATCGACGCCGGCCGCCACGGCGATCGAGATGACGATGGGGAGCGCGATGTTGGCGGCGGCGGTGTTCGACATGGTGTTGGAGAGCACTATCGTGAAAAGCGTGGCGGCGAAGGTGATCGGCACCACGCCGTTGGACGGCACGAGCCCCGTGATGTCCTCGCCGACCACCTGCGCGAGCCCGGTGGCCGCGGACAGCGCTCCCAGCGAGAGCCCGCCACCGAACAGCAGGATGGTGCCCCAGTCGATCTGCGCCGCCTGCCTCCAGGTAATCGTCGACCGTTGGGTGCTGCTGATCGGCAGCAGGAAGAGCAGGATTGCTCCCGTCAGCGCCGCCACCGGCTCCGGCACGCTCGACAGCACCGCCACCGCGACCGGGTGGTCGCGGCCGAGAAAGAGTGGCAGCATGCCGGGGCCGATCCAGAGCGACACGGTCACCCCGAACGCGACCACCGCGTTCCATTCGCCCCGCTTCCAGGGGCCGAGCGCGCGCCGCCGCTCGGCGATGATCCGGTCCGCTCCTGGGATCTCCTTGACGCCGCTCCGTCCCGCGCGGGTCAGGACGATGAACGCGATGCCCATGAAGACGGTGCTGACCGGCACGCCGACCAGCATCCACTCGACGAACGAGATCCGCACGCCGAGCTGCTCGCTGAGCATCCCCATGGCGATGATGTTCGGGGGAGTGCCGACCGGCGTGGCCATCCCGCCGATCACCGAGCCGTAGGCGGTCATCAGCATGAGCGCCGTCCCGTAGTGCTTCGGCAGATTTCCCTCGGACTCCATGAACACGACCAGCGACACGCCGATCGGCACGAGCATGGCGGTCGTGGCGGTGTCGCTCATCCAGGCCGAGAGGAAGGACGCGAGCGCACCATACGCCAACAGGATGCGGGTCGGTCGGGCGCCGACCATCGGCAGCGACAGCACCCCGTAGGCGATGCGCTCGTTGACCCGGTGCACGAACAGTGCGCGCGCCAGGATGAAGCTGCCGATGAAGAGGAAGATCAGGGGATTGGCGAAGGGAGCCAGGACCTCCCGCGCCGGCCCGATGTGGAGCATGATGGCAAGCACGGGGCCGAGCAGCGCGGTCACCTCCAGAGGCAGGGCCTCGGTGATCCAGAACACGATGACCAGGGCCATGACCGCGGCCAGTCGCTGACCCTCTGGGGTCAGGCTGTCGAACGGCAGCGCGAGCAGCAGCAGGAACAGGGCCGGACCGAGCAGCAGACCGGTCCGTCGGCGCAATTCGTCGAACCGCGCCCGGCTGCCCTGGGCCGCCTCGGCCTCGGAACCGGGCGTGTCAATCATCCGCCGTCACCAACGGGATAAACGCGAGCGGAGGCAACTGCGGCGCCGTCACGGCGACGGGTTGACCAACTCGCTCAGCAGCGCGGCCATCCGCTCTCTCGCCGTTGCCAGGCGTTCCTCGAGTCCTACAAATAGCGTGCAACGGCACCTCGCTGCGCAGTTGCTCCGGCGGAGTAGTGCGCCACCATCCGTGACGTCTTCCAGTTCCGGCGAGCATCACGTCAGTGGTCGACGCGCCGCGGCTCGTGAGCTCCGACGCCAGCCCGACACGTCCAGAGTGCGCGGTGACCCGGCTTTCGACACCAGCGGCCTGCGCCGCTGCCGTGAACCGCAACCCGATCATCTGCGCCGACAAACGGTACCACGCGGTCGCCCGACTCTGGACTCATGGAGGCTGAGCCATTCCCGGTCCGTTGAACACGAACTACCAGCCGAACCGCCGCCGAACCGCGACCCGCGCCGGCGACACCTGCACGTCGAGATCCCGCGTCACGCGATTGTCCGGCAAGGTCAGCAGCACCGCCCCCAGGGCTATGGCGCCGAGGCCGGTCCAGGCGAGCTTGGGGTGCGAGAGCGTCGCTTCGGTCGTCGAGTCGCGGACGTCCGTATCAAACGGAGGAGTGGGGCTGACGTAGAAGCATTCCGTTGGCTGGTTCTGGTAGGTATGCGTGCTGTAGCCCTCGGGGCACACGTCGAACGTGAAGTCGAAAGCCGCAAATACGAGACCTACTCCGGCCGAAAGGGCCACGATGCCCGTCGCCTTGCGCGACCACTGTTGCGCCGAGGCCGGTGCCGCTGACACCAGGACGAAAACGCACGCCGCCGTACCGATCTTCTTCGCCGCTGGAACGGTCCTCTTCATCACCGCCACTTCCTTTGTGCGAAAGCTCCTGCCGGGGCCGGAGCCGAGTGTGACTGTTCTCATTCTGACCGCAGGGCATCGTCGGCGGCGGCGGCCGAAACACGCGGCGAGCGTACCACGGAAAGCGGCCACGGAACCCTTCACCGGGACCAGAGCCAGAAACCGGGCGTTTCGATGCGAGGAGACGACAGGACGCTGTGGTGCCGTGCAGGTGGCCGTGCATGTTGACGCAGCCGGCGGGAGCACGGCGGCCGCCGCTTGCGCGAGCTCGCGGAGCGGCTCGGCCGCACGGAGGCTGCGGTCCGCCAGCGGGCGTCGCGGCTCCGCGTGGCCCAGCTCAAGGGCGACGTCGCCGCCGCCGGCGGCCGTGCTACGCTGGCAGCTCGATGAGCGCGCCGACGTGCACGCAGTTCACCCCGCGTGTGCGGGGATAGGCCGGGGCCCGGGTCCAGCGTGAGACCGGCCAACACGGTTTCCCCGCAGAGGCGGGGACGGGCTTTTTGGCACTGACCTTGGGAGGGGCCCCTACCAGTTCCGACTGCTTGTGCGGGGCGTCGCGACCGCGGCTTTTCTGCGCCAGGCAGAGGCCCTTGCTTCCCCTCCCCGTGCGGGATCAGAATGAGAACAAGAGTCGCCCACGCGGGGGGCGCTCTTGACGGTAGACCCCGTAGCCGCGACGGAAAGGTGGCTCGGTATGTCAAGCGGAGTCCTTGAGTCTGAACGGAAGCTCGAGCAGCGACTCCGGCAAGCAGCACGCGAAGTGCTGGGCGCCGGGGCGTCGGCGGCGGCCGTGGACGGCTGGGTGCGGGAAGCCTTGCACGGACCCGACCGGCCAGCGCTCGGTAAGGAAACCTACATGCGTCAGCTCACCCGAGACGAACTCCGCCGACGCGAGGATGAACAGTATTACCGATGGAAGGTTTGATCCTGTACGACACCAGCGAGCTGCTGCGCCCGATGCCGCGCGTTCTTCACGCAGCTTTGATGGAAGTCTGCGGCAACAAGGTTCGGGTATCGCCGAAGGTTGCTCAGGAACTGGCTCAGCTGGGGGCGGTCCAGAGTCGGAACGCTCCGTTCAGCGTCGCCGAGGACCTGCTGCGGCCCGGCGCACCGCCTGAAGAGGAGGAGCGGCGGGCCGAGCTCGAGCAGCAAGCCTGGTGGGCGGCTGAGTGGCGGGATCCAAAATCGCCGTACGAGAAGCTGGCGCTCAGTCCGGAGCAGCGGCAACTGCAGCGGACTCTCCTCGCCCACATTACGCGGGACTGTTTTCCAGTGGTCACTCCGCAGCTATTGGCCGACAATCCGGATACCCAGATCATCTGTGAAACGATCGCGCTCGGCGGCAAGATGCTTCTCACGAGCAACATACGGACGATCGATCACATCGAAGTCAACCGCTGGGCCGTGGAGAACGCCCCGCGGTTCGGTTTCCATCCGGAACCCGTGATCTTCCAGGCCGATGCTCAGATCGTTCGGTGGACCGAGTCCCGTGTGAACGCGGAACGTTGGATCCAGGCCGGCATGCTGGTGTCCTGGCCCGGCGGTGCCGACGCCGACCCTGACCGGGTGCTATCGGCGACCAGAGACAGGATTGGGAAGCTCGCGGCCAATGACTGGCCGCTCCCCGACGCGTGCGGGCGGCTCCTCAACGAACTCGACAGGCACCCGAACCCCCGCCGCCTGGTTGAGCAGACCCGGGGCCGTCTACCCAGCGCGACCCTCGCCAGTGAGCAGCGGCACCCGACCTACCCCTCGCGTTGAACAGGTGGGACAGCTCCCAGGCCGTGCCGGGCCGCCCGTCTTCCGTGGCCATCCTCTCGTTTTCATGCCAACCCCGCGGCTCCGGGGATAGCCCGGTTCATGAGCGCACCCGACAGCCTCGTCGACACGCTTTTCCCCGCACCAGCGGGGATAAACCCTCGCTCGGAAGCCGCGGACCCACAGCCCATCGGGACCGCCCCGCGCACGCGGGGATGGACCAGGCGGGAAGCGGCCCGGGCTAAGCCGGCACTGGCCCGCCCCGCACGCGCGGGGATGCACCGCCCGGGCGACGAAGATCAGGCGAGATGTGCAGGTTGCCCCGCGCGCGCGGGGATAGCGCAGGGAGCGCTACAAACGCACACGAGGCCTGTGCTGCTGAGACGAGCAGCTATAAATGACTGATAGCCGGTGACTTAGCGATTCAGTGGCTCGCGCTACCAACCCCCAGGACGGTACAGATGTGGGACGAGATGTTGGACGGCGAAAGCCCCAATCCTGCGGGACCGGATGTCGGGCGACGCCACCCGTCTCGTCGCCGGATCAGCTCGACGGGCGAGGGTCCACATAATCAGCCCAGGCCTGCATGAGATCGACGCGCGCGTCGAACAGCGGGCCGTCGCGGAGGTAGGCCCGGACGGTCGCCGTCCCTCGATGAGCAAGCGCAGCCTCGGCCGCTTCGCCCCGAGCGTGTGCGACCTCAAGCGCCCAACTACGGAAGCTCGCGCGGAAGCCATGCACCACAGCCCATTGGCCATCGGAATCGCGCAATCCGAGGCGGCGAAGCCAATAGTTCAAGGACTCTCCGCTCACGGGACGCGTCTTTCCATCCGACGATCGGAAACGAAAGACAAAGACAGGAGCACCGTGGTCCCGGACCCGGTGCAATAGCGAGAGGGCCTGTAGCGCAAGCGGCACGTGGTGGGCGTGCGCGGCCTTCATGCGGGACGCGGGAACGCCCCACATGCACTTACCGAAGTCGATCTCCGACCAGACAGCGCCCGTCGCCTCAGACAGGCGGGCGGCTGTCAGAATGATGAAAGGGAGGGTGTCCTTGACACCCTCGGACGCCGATGACGCCCGCAGGGCCGCGAGTGCTGACCGCACCTGCACGTGAGGAAGACTGGGATGATGCGCAGGTTCCCGTTGCACGGGAAGGAGCACGTCCAGAAGCTGGTGAGCGGGATTGTCAGCGCGGTGCTTGCGGAGCACAGCGTGCCGGAAGAGAACGTCGAGCCGCTGACGCACGAGGTACCCGGCGGAGCCACGCCCGTGCCAGTGAGGCTCGACGATGCGGGTGACATCCTCGATGGTGACCCGGTCGACAGGCGTGTCGCCAACAGAGGGGAACACGTACTGCTTGAAGCACCTTCGCCAACTTGCTTGGGTCTGAGCGCCTCGCCAAGAGCGCTCCCGCGCCTCGATGACCTTCTCGAGGAGCTCGCGGACCGTCGGCGCTCCCCTCTTCCGAAGGCGATGGGCCAGCGGGTCGACGCCCTGGCGCCTGAGGCGCAGATTCTCAAGAGCGGCCTCACGGGCTTCGGCGAGCGTTACGACCGGGAAGGGGCCGAGACCAATGTCGCGCCGACGGCCGTTGATGACGATGCGGTGGACGAACGCCCGGGTGCCGGTCGGACGGACATCGAGGTAGAGGCCGAAGCCGTCCCCGTACCGCCCGGGACCGAGTTGGTGGCAGACGCGAGGGGTGAGCCTGTAGAGTCGGCGCTTTTGGGGTCGATCCATGAGTGCCTCCCTGCGGCGGGAGAGGCACCCTACTCACAGCTGCCTTGACGAGACCGGCCCGAAAGGGCAACAATCCCGTCCAGATAGCGCGATGGGGGTGCTCTCGCGCCGCTATCGGCCCCGACGGGTGCAACCGCCGGGGGTGCTGTCTGAACCTGCGCACCGGGAGCCGCATCTGCAGTTCCCGGTGCGTCCCTTCCTACGACGAATCCAGCGCCTCCAGACGTTCTGACCGCCGACGCAAGTAGTCGGCGGGAGAGGACACAAAGGAGGCCCCTGTCCGGCTCTTACTATAGAGCCTCTTGCGAAACGCGTGATCGGCCGAGTTTTTCCCTGCCGGAGGCGGCGGGGCGAGGGACGGTCAGCGGGCGGGATGCAGCGTTCGCAGTGACCGCGCCCGGGAAGCCGGCGACACGGGGGTTCATGGAGCCTGCCTGCCGGTTATGAGGGCAAGCGCACGCGAAGAGAGGTGGCGCATGTCCTTCACGAGCCGTTCCAGTTTACGGTTGTTCTCGATCCACTCCCGGTAGAGGACGAGTTCGTCTTCGGTGAGGTTCAAGCCAACGGTCTTTCCGCGGGCCTTGCGCGTCCAGTAGTGGTAGGGGCCGTGACGGGCGTCCGGGTCGTCGTGGCAGCGACAGGTAGCCCTCCCACACGTTATCCGGCGGGTGTGAACGCCGCCCTGGCCTACGAACCCGAGCGTTTGCAGTTCCGCCTTGAGCGCGTCGTATTGCTCCTCATAGCGGCGTAACGCTGCGCTGCAGGCCATCTATTCGTTGTTTTACATCCTTGATGTTTGCTAATATACAGTAGTAGGTAGGAGTGGTCAATCAAACAAACCATGAACTGCCTGCGTGGTTCCTTCGCCCCCTATTGGCAGTCGATCCAGCGCGCGCTGTTCCCCCAGTTGGAGCCCGTGTTGGGTCCGCTGACCGGGAAACAGCAGCAGTTGGTGCAGACTCTCGAGGTCATCCGTATCGAGCAGTGGATTCCCCGGTGCTTCCGGGTGCCGGGGCGTCCGCGCAAGGACCGCGCGGCACTGGCGCGAGCCTTCGTGGCCAAGGCGGTCTACGACATGCCGACGACGCGCGTGCTGCTGGAGCGCTTGGTCACCGACGTGGCGCTGCGGCGGATCTGCGGCTGGGAGCGGAAGAGCGAGGTGCCGAGCGAGTCGGTCTTCTCACGCGCCTTCGCCGAATTCTCCGACACACAGTTGCCCCAGCGCACGCATGCAGCGTTGATCCGCAACACCCACCACGACCGGTTGGTGGGTCACCTCTTCCGCGACTCGACGGCCATCGAGGCCCGCGAGAAGCCGGCCGCGAAGGAAAAGACGCCCCCGCTGCCCAAGCGCAAGCGGGGACGGCCGAACAAGGGTGAGGAACGGCCGAAGGTCCTCAAGCGCCTCGACCGGCAGGCGGCCATGACCTTGCCGGCGATGCTCGACGACCTGCCGACCGACTGTGACGTGGGCATGAAAAAGGACAGCAAGGGCTACAAGTCGACCTGGGTCGGCTACAAGCTGCACCTCGACGTGGCCGACAGCCAGATTCCGATCAGTTGCCTGCTGACGTCCGCCTCCCTGCACGACAGCCAAGCCGCCATTCCGCTGGCGACCTTGTCGGCCGAGCGAACGACCAATCTGTATGACCTGATGGACGCCGCCTACGACGCGGAACCGATCCGCCAGCACAGCCGCTCACTCGGCCACGTCCCGTTGATTGACACCAACCCCCGCCGCGACAAGGCGCTGGCGGAGGAATTGCGAACCGAAGCCCGGCGCCTGCAGCGTATCGGCTTTCAGCTTCCCGAGCAGGCTCGCTACAACGAGCGTACGGCGGGTGAGCGCGTCAATGGCCGACTCAAGGACGAGTTCGGCGGTCGCCATGTCCGGGTCCGTGGCGCCTCGAAAGTGATGTGCCACTGCATGTTCGGCGTGCTCGCACTCACCGCCGACCAGCTCGTGCGCCTCGTGACATAACCAGTGCACCGCCGGCAACGCCCTGAGGCGCCCGACGGGCGTCAGTCACTCACGGGTGTCCCAACGCGCGGTCGAGAACACGTCGAAACATCCGACTTCTACCTCTGGCGTGCCGCCGGTTCTCCCGACAAGATATCCAGTCGGCGATCCAGGGCAATCGTGTTCACCAAGAGAGCTGAGGACTGCGCCCAGCCCCAATCCCCCGGGAGTTTTGCAAGCGGCTCTATACTTCAATCAGAGACGGTCTTCCAGTGTTCACTGACTTCATTTAACGTGGACGCCGGGGAACGTTATGGACCCATATGGAAGCGGTTGGAACCGTCTGGAACCTGTAGAGGGTGCTACAATGGACCAGACCCGGCGGATCAAATACGCGGGGGAGAGCCAGAGCATGCAACACCTGACGCCGCGACAGCAGGAAGTCCTGGACTGGATCAGGCACTACATCCGACGGCACGGCGTGCCGCCGACCCGCGTCGAGCTCGCTCATGGGCTCGGACTGGCGGAGGCGTCGTCAGTCACCGACCATCTCAAGCGGCTGGAAAGAGGCGGCTGGATTCAGGTCCTGCCGAACAAGAGCCGGTCCATCCGCCTCCTCGACATGGACCTGCCGCTGGTGGGACCCCTCGCGGCGGTAGCGGCCGGAACGCCGATCCTCTGCGAGGCGAACATCGTCGAGCGGCTCCCGGCGGCCATCGCCGAGCGGTTCCAGCCACGCGCGGACTACCTGCTGACCGTGCGCGGCGACTCCATGAACAGGACGGGCCTTTGTGACGGAGACATTGCAGCCATTCATAGGACCACGATCGCCGAGAGCGGGCAAGTCGTCGTCGCCCGGTTCGGCGACGAGGTGACGCTGAAGCGTTTCGTGCGGCTCGACGAACGGCACGTCGAACTGCGGCCGGAGAGCCACAATCCGGCACACGAGGTCATGAAGCTCGATCTCGCGAAGCACATCCTGGAGATCGACGGCGTAGCCGTCGGCGCCCTCATCGGACGGCTAAAGGACACGGCAACTGGAGTAGAGGCCTGAAGAGGAAGAGGAAAGAATGCGAGAGCGACGCGTCGGCATCCAAGAACTTGAGGGGAACCTGAGCGCCTGCCTGGAAGAGGTCAGGAGTGGAACGACCCTCCTCCTGACGGACGGAGGGCATCGGGTAGCACGCCTCATCCCAGAGCCGGGGGCCAGCGAGTCGAAGAACGGCCCGTCAATAGCCTGGAGCGGGCGGCGGCTGAAGGAAACCAAACCCAAGGCGCGCCTGCGAGGCGGAGGCAGCATGGCCGACATCGTCAGGGAGAACCGCGGGTGAAACTGCTCTACGTGGATACCAGCGCGCTGTTCAAGCGCTACGTCGAGGAGGCCGAGTCGGAGGCAGTACTCGCGAGGATGGAGGAGGGCCCAGCTGTCGGAACAGCTCTGATCACGCGTGTGGAAGTCGCGGCCGCCCTGGCAAAAGCCGTACGGCAGCAGCTGATGGACCTCAATGACGCGCAGGAAGCCGAACAGGAGTTCCTGGACGATTGGGATGACTTCACGAGGATCGGTGTGACGGACGCGCTAGTCGCGCGAGCAGGCGATTTGGCATGGCAGCACGACCTGCGAGGTTACGATGCCGCGCAGCTCGCAGCCGCGTTGGCGTGGCAAGAGACGACGGAGAACAGGGAAGACGAGATCGTGTTCGCCTGCTTCGACAACGAACTCGTCCAGGCAGCTGCCGCCGAAGGCCTCGAGACGTGGCCGGGATGAAGACCAAACCAGGGTCCGCCGGCAAAGACCGATTCGTAGAACCATGAAGGCACTCAGCGGCGGGATGTCAAGGGCGGACCAAAACTAGACCAGAGTGGCGGAGGAAAATTAGACCATCCGGCCGCCCGGTGGCGTGTTTGAAGGTGGCTGTGCGGGTGGGCTGAAGCGGAGTCTGGGCACGCCCCCGGGGCGGGCCCGGACGCAGTGGAGGCCCGGCTGCACAGCCAGCGGCGTTGCAGGGGGAGGGGTCAGGACGCCGGGGCGGCAGCGTCTTTGCGAGCGTGCTTGCTGTGTGCGAGGCGATAGCTGTCGCCGTTCAGCTCGAGGATGTGGACGTGATGGGTCAGCCGGTCGAGCAGCGCGCCGGTGAGCCGTTCAGAGCCAAAGATCTCGGTCCATTCGTTGAAGGGCAGATTCGAGGTCACCAGCGTCGACGCTTGCTCGTAGCGCTGGGAGAAGATCTCGAACAGCAGCTCGGCGCCGGTCTTCGACAACGGCACGTAGCCGAGCTCGTCCACGATCAACAAATCCTGCTTGGCCAACTGTTTCTGGAAGCGGAGCAGGCGCTTGTCATCGCGAGCTTCGAGCAGCTCGTTCACCAGCGCGGCGGCGGTGGTGAAGCGCACCCGATAGCTTTTCTGACAGGCGGCCAACCCCAAGGCCAGCGCCAGATGCGTCTTGCCTGTGCCGGAGTTGCCCAACGCCAAGACGTTCTCTCGCCGGTCGAGATACTCCGCGCGGGTCAGCTCGAGCACGAGCCGTTTGTTCAACGACGGGATCGCGCGGAACGCGAAGGTCTCGAGACTCTTCACGACCGGGAACTTGGCGGCCTTGATGCGGCGTTCGATGGCGCGCTGCTCGCGGTCGAGCAGCTCCAGCTCGCAGAGGCGGAACAGGTAGCGTGGACAGTCCAGCCCTTCCTGCGCGCAGTGCCGCGCCACCTTGTCGTACTCGCGCAGGAAGGTCGGCAAGCGGAGGGCCTTGAGATGGGCGTCGAGCAGCAGGGTCGACTTGGCCATCACTCGGCCCCTGCCCCCAGCAGCATCAAGTAGTCGGCCGCCATGGTCGTCGTCACCCGCGGGGCCGGGAGATGCGGATACTGCGCCAGGTCGAGGCGGGGCGGCCGGTGGTCGAGGCGGCACAGAACGAGATGCTTGACGGCGTCGAACCCGATCGCGCCCAGTCGCAGGGCGTCCTCGATAGCGCCGCGGACGTGGGCCAGCCGAAAGTCCTCGAGGAGCCGCAAGACCTGCACATACTCGCGGGTCCCGGCTTTGCCCAGCCGGGTCTCCAAGAGCCGCCGCAGCCGGAGAAACTCGTCTGGCAGCGCCCACCCGGTCAGCGGCGCCGCTTGATCGAGCGCGCCCGTCTTGCGCTCCAACAAGGCCAAGTAGTGCAGCGGATCGAAGATCAACTCCTCACGCCCGTAGCTGCGACGATGACGGGCGATCTCCTCACTCCCGCAGACGATCACGACGACGTCCACGTAGCCCTTTGCGTATTTCGGACGATGTGGATCGCCGATTTCGGCGGAAGTGGATCGCTTTCGGCCGAACTGGATCACCCAGTTTCCGGGATCGTGAGCGCTCATCGGTAGCCTGACCGCGGGATCCTTCGCCTTTTGAACGGAGGGCGAAGCGATGCCGACTCGGAGGCTTCTGGTGAGGAAAATTCGGGAGATTCTACGACTCAGGTACGAACAGGGCCTGTCCCACCGAGAGGTAGCCCAAGCCTGCGTCATCGGTCCGAGCTCGGTTTCACGCTATCTGCAGAGGGCGGCTCGGTACGGGCTGGGCTGGCCGCTGCCGGCCGACCTGGACGACGCGGCGCTCGAGGCCCGGCTGTTTCGCCGCCCGGCGCCAGTGCCCAACCGAGCCCGACCCGACTGCGCGCACATCCACCGCGAGCTCAAGCGCAACGGGGTCACGCTGCAGCTGCTCTGGGAGGAGTACCTCCAGGTCCATCCCGGCGGCTACCGCTACACGCAATTCTGCGAGATCTACCGGCAGTGGTCGCGGCGGCTGCGGCCGTCGATGCGGCAGGTGCACCGCGCCGGCGAGAAGACTTTCGTCGACTTCTCGGGCAAGCGGCCGACTCTGGTCGACCGGCGCACGGGTGAGCTGCGGCCTGTCGAGCTGTTCGTCGCCGCGCTCGGCGCCAGCAGCCTCACCTACGCCGAGGCGACCGCGACCCAGCAGCTGGCGGACTGGGTCACCGCCCACATCCACATGGTCGAGTACTGCGGGGGCGCCACCACGCTGTGGTCCCCGACCAGCTCAAGAGCGCCATCACCCGCCCCTGCCGCTACGAGCCCGACGTCAACCGCACCTACGAGGACCTGGCCGCCCACTACGGCGCCGTCGTCATCCCGGCGCGCCCCAGAAAGCCCCGCGACAAGGCGGTCGTCGAGACCAGCGTACTCGTGGCCCAGCAGTGGATCCTGGCCCGGCTCCGCGACCAGACCTTCTTCGAGCTCGGCGCGCTGAACCGGGCGATCCGCGTCCTGCTCGACGAGCTCAACGACCGCCCGATGAAGAAGCTGGGCGTCAGCCGCCGCGCCCTCTATGAGCAGCTCGACCGCCCGGCGCTACGCCCCCTGCCGGCTACCCGCTACGTCCTGGCCCACTGGAAGCTGTGCCGCGTGAACATCGACTACCACGTCGAGGTCGACCGCCACGTCTACAGCGTGCCGTACCAACTCGTCCGCGAGCAGGTCGAGGTCCGCCACACGACGAACACGGTCGAGATCTTCCATCGCGGCAAGCGCGTGGCGTCGCACCGCCGGCGCTACGACCGACAGCCGTCCACCGTGGCCGAGCACATGCCCAGCGCCCACCGCGCACATGCCGAGTGGACCCCGTCGCGGCTCATCCGCTGGGCCGAGACGGTCGGACCGGCGACCGCTCGGCTCGTCACCCGGATCCTGCACAGCCGCCCGCACCCTGAGCAGGGCTATCGGATCGTGCTGGGCATCATGCGTCTGGGACGCCAGTACGGCAACGCCCGGCTCGACGCCGCCAGCACCCGCGCGCTGGCGCTCGGCTCGTCGCCGCTTCCACACCGTCAAGAACATCCTCGCCGCCGGTCAGGACCGGCTGCCCCTCGAGCCGCCGGCCGAGACCAACCCGACACCGATGCACGCCAACATCCGCGGCGCCAACTACTACGCGGCCGCGACCTCAGAGGAGGACCGATGCTGATCGAACAGACCGTCGACAAGCTCAACGCCCTGAAGCTCGGCGCGATGGCCGACGCCTTCCAAAAGCAGCTCGACACCGACCAGGCCGCCGCGCTCAGCTTCGAGGAGCGGCTCGGCCTGCTCGTCGACACCGAGTGGACGGCCCGCGAGCAGCGCAAGCTCGACCGGCGCCTCCGCACGGCCAAGCTGCGCTACCCGGCGACGCTCGAGGCCGTCGACTTCACCCACTCGCGCCGGCTCAATCGCCAGCAGATCCTCACGCTCGGCGCCTGCGCGTGGATCGCTGAGCGCCACAACGTGATCGTCACGGGACCGTGCGGCATCGGCAAGAGCTTCATCGCCTGCGCCTTCGTCGAACGCGCGTGTCGCCGCAGCTTCGCCGCGCGCTACGTCCGCATGCCGCGCCTGCTGCACGAGCTGGCCGTCGGCCGCGGCGACGGCTCCTACACCCGGCTGCTCGCCCGCCTGGCCAAGCTCGACCTGCTCGCGATCGACGACTGGATGCTCGCGCCGCTGCGCGACCCCGAGCGGCGAGACCTCATCGAGGTGATCGAGGACCGCGCCGAACGCGCCTCGACGCTCATCGCCAGCCAACTGCCCGTGACCGACTGGCACGCCGTCATCGGCGACCCCAACCAGGCCGACGCCATCTGCGACCGCCTGCTCCACGACGCGCACCGCATCGAGCTCAAGGGCCGCTCGATGCGACGCACGCACGACGCACCCGCCAACCGCCGGAAGGAGACGACATGACGATCACGTCCGCGAGACGCCCGACGCTCCCGCCGGGCGCGAACAGCCTGTGGATCCTGGCGGTGCCATGGAAAACGCGCGCGATACGCTCGGCGGCAACTGCGCCGTCGCCGAAAGCGCGTTTCCCACAGCACCTTGGACGCCGCACGCGGCGCCCACAGGAACCACAGGCAACCTCATCGATGCTCACTGACACGACAGCACGAGTAGGATATCGACCAGACGCTACGACACCGATGGGAGGCAACTGACCGACGAACGTCGCTACGCTCCGATGGGCGCTCCACTTCACCGAAATCCGTGATCCACATCCCCGGAATCGGTGATCCACTTCAGCGAAATCCGCAGCCCTTCACCACCACGTCGCGGTGGCCGTAGGCGGTTGGCACCGAGTAGTCGTTGCGGCGGTAGCGCACCAGCGACAACGACGTGACCCGCGTCGGGCGCGTGTCGCAGGCTTCATACGGGACCGGCGGCAACGGCAACAACGCGGCGCGGTCGCGCGCGAAGCGCTCCCCGATCGTCTCGGTGTGCCGCCGTAACCGCTGCCCGCGCCGCGCGCGGCACTGGCGCGCCAAGTCAGCGTTCAACGCGTCCCAACTCGCGACGCGCGGGACCGGCACGAAGAAGTTTCGGCGGGCGTAGCCGACCAGCCCTTCCACCTTGCCTTTGTCGTTGCCCTTCCCCGGCCGTCCGAAGCGATCGTCGAACAAGTAGTGCGAGTGGAGCTCGCTGAAGCTCTGCGTTCGCTGCCGCGTGCCGTCCCCGAGAATCTTCGCCACCGCCAGCGTGGTGTTGTCGTAGACGATGCCACGCGGCACGCCGCCGAAGTAGCGGAACGCGGCGTTGTGTCCTTCGCAAAACGCCTCCGTCGTCTCGGCCGGAAACGCCTGCACGAACGCGTCGTCGCTGTGCGGCAGATCCACGACCAAGTAGTGCGCCTTGCATTCGACGCCGTCGATGACCACCAGGGCTTCGCCGAAGTCGGCCTGGGCGTCGCCCGGCGGATGCGCGAGCGGCACGAACATCTCTTGCCCGCCCAGCTTCTGCCTGCGCACGTAGTCTTTGACAATCGTGTAGCCGCCCGTGAAGGCGTGCTCGACGCATAAGCGCTCCCAGATGCGCTTGGCCGTGTGCCGTTGTTTCTTCGGGCGCTGCTGATCGTCGGTGAGAATTTGATCGATGACCCCGGTGAAGGCGTCCAGTTTCGGACACCGGATCGGTTTCGCCCGACGATACCCGGGCGGCAGGCGGTAGCGCAGCATCTTGCGCACCGTCTCCCGGGCCAGCCCGAAGCGCCGGGCCGCCGCCCGCTCGCTCAATCCCTCCACATAGACGCTGCGCCGCACCGCCGCATAGAACTCCACTCGATACATCCCTCCTGTATTCCACAGAACACCGTCGGCATGCTCGGTGGACCACTCGAGCGGTCTGGTTTTCCGCCGCCCGCAGGCAGCTTCACACCGCCGCGCTGTGGTCTATTTTTGCTCCGCCGTTCTCAGATTCGCTCGGTACCTCGCTCTTCCGCTCCCAGCCGCAGATCCGCCGCAGCGCCACGTCGGTGACCAAGCGGTCCAGCAGCACGCGCGTCGTCGGCATGTCGTAGACCGCCTTGGCCACGAAGGCTCGCGCCAGTGCCGCGCGGTCCTTGCGCGGACGCCCCGGCACCCGGAAGCACCGGGGAATCCACTGCTCGATACGGATGACCTCGAGAGTCTGCACCAACTGCTGCTGTTTTCCGGTCAGCGGACCCAACACGGGCTCCAACTGGGGAAACAGCGCACGCTGGATCGACTGCCAATAGGGGGCGAAGGAACCACGCAGGCAGTTCATGGTTTATTTGATTGACCACTCCTACCTACTACTGCATATTAGCAGACATCAAGGATGTGAAACAACGAATCGATGGCCTACAGCGCAGCGTTACGCCGCTATGAGGAGCAATACGACGCGCTCAAGGCGGAACTGCAAACGCTCGGGTTCGTAGGCCAGGGCAGCGTTCACACCCGCCGGATAACGTGTGGGAGGGCTACCTGTCGCTGCCACGACGACCCGGACGCCCGTCACGGCCCCTACCACTACTGGACGCGCAAGGCCCGCGGAAGGACCGTCGGCTTGAACCTCACCGAAGACGAACTCGTCCTCTACCGGGAGTGGATCGAGAACAACCGTAAACTGGAACGGCTCGTGAAGGAAATGCCCACCTCTCTTCGCGTGCGCTTGCCCTCATAACCGGCAGGCAGGCTCCATGAACCCCCGTGTCGCCGGCTTCCCGGGCGCGGTCACTGCCATCCTGCGAACGCTACATCCCGCCCGCTGACCGTCCCTCGCCCCGCCGCCTCCGCCAGGGAAAAACTCGGCCGATCACGCGTTTCGCAAGAGGCATGGGTGTGCGTTTCTATGGTGCCGGGCCTTGCAGATCAGGTGCGACGGTGGGGACGGGGGTTCGCAGGAGGTCGGCGATCACGGCATGGGGGTCAAGCCGGCGCTGTGTGGCGGTGCGGATGAGGGAGGTGAGGATTTGTTGGGTGTGTGCGCCCCGCCAGGAGCGATTGCCGCCGCAAACTTTGCGGGTGACGACAGCGGGACGGATGGCCTGTTCAGCGCGCCAGTTGGTGGCGTCGATGGCGGAGTTGCGCAGGAAGCTGAACAGGGCGTGGTAGCGGCAAGATGGAAAGGACCCCGTGGCCACTTGAAATGGGACCCCCTGAGCACTCGGAAACAGCGCTCGCCTGGCGATAATCGAGGTGGCGAGACACGGTCGTCTCGTCGACCGAGCCAGGAGGACGCGGAGGTGATCAGGATGTCCCAGTGGGTCGAGGTCCGCCACCTGCATCTGGTGGAGGGTGTGCCGAAGAAGGAGATCGCCCGTCGGTTGAAGTTGGATGTCAAGACGGTGCGGCGGGCCATCGGCCGGCCGACGCCGCCGGTGCGGGTGTCGCCGCGGCGGCCCAGCACCCTGGCCCCGTGGCGGGAGCAGATCAAGCAGTGGCTGTGCGCGGAGCCGCGGTTGACCGCCAAACGGATTCGCCGGTTGCTGCTGCCGTTGGCCGGACCGCTCCCGGCTCGCACGGTGCGCCGCTACGTCGCGGGACTGCGGGCAGCCGGCACCGCGAAGGAGGCTTTCGTGCACCGTAGCGTGCTCCCCGGCACGACGATGGAGGTCGACTTCGGCGAGTCGTGGGTCGACGTCGCCGGCGTGCCGTGCAAGGTGAAGTACCTGGTGGCGACGCTGCCGTTCTCGAACGCGTACTTCGCCAAGGCGTACCCGGTCGAGCGTCTCGAGTCGCTGCTCGACGGCATCGAGTCGGCGTTTTGGTACTTCGGGGGCGTCGTGAAACGCCTCGTCCTGGACAACACCTCGCTGGCGGTCAAGAAGGTGTTGGCGGGCCGGGACCGGGTGCAGACCGAGGCGTTCGAAGCATTCCGGGGCGGGTATCCCTTCGGGCCGAGTTCTGCGCGCCGGCCAAGGGCTGGGAGAAAGGTTCCGTGGAGGGCGGTGTCAAGTACGTCCGCAACCTGGTGTTGCGGCCGCGGCTGGCGGTGGCGAGCTGGGCGGCGCTCAACGCGGCGATCCTCGCCGAGCTGGAGGCGGACCTGCCAACGCGCCACCTCGACGACGGGCGCTCGGTGCAGGACGCGTTGACACTGGAACGGCAGCATCTGCGAGCGATGCCCGTGCACCTTCCCGCCACCTGCCGCGTCGTCGCGCGAGTGGCCGACAAGTTCGGACACGTCCGGGTGGACCACGTCACCTACTCGGTACCGATCCGCCACGCCTACCGGCCAGTGTGGGTGAAGCTGTATCACGACCGGGTGGCGGTCGCCGTCGGCGCCGAGGTGGTGGCGCAGCACGCCCGCGCGTTCTGCAGAGGCACGAAGGTCCTCGATGCGTTTCATGTGCTGCCGTTGCTCGAGCGCAAGCACCGGGCGGTGGCCGAGGCGACGGCGCTCGTCGACTGGCCGCTGGCGCCGGTGTGGCGGCAGGTGCGGGCCGAACTGGCCAGGCACACGCGCAAGCCCGATCAGGAGTGGGTCCGGATGCTGCGGCTGATGGAGACGCAGCCGGCCGCGGCCGTCGAGCGCGCGGTGACGGCCGCGCTCGAGCGCCATTCGCCGCGTCTCGAGACGGTGCGGCTCCTCCTCCGCCAGCAGCAGAGTGGCCCGCCGCCGGTGTGCCGGCCGGTGACGGGGGTGCGTCCGGAACTGGCGCAGATCGTGGTGCCCGCCCCGACGCTGTCGGCGTATGACGCTCTGGTGGAGGGCCGTTGCTAACCCAGGTTTAACAACGGCATAGCCAAGACATTTTAGAATCAGTAGTTTACGCTGGTCGAATGGCGCAAGTGGCACTACAAGCGCGCGTCAACCGGGGAAGAGGTCGGTCAGATGATCGTTTTTCGGACGCCGCCCGGCTGCGGGTCGACGCCGAGCGCGTCGTAGATGGCCCGCTGTTCGGGTTCGGCTTGCGTGGTCGTGCGCACGTGCAGGGTGCGCCCGTCCGGCCGCCGGAAGGTGGCGGTGACGCGCTGCTGGCCGTCGAGGATGCGGCGTAGGGTGGACCAGCTGGCGTGGTCGCCGTGCGCACGCAGGCGGATGCGGATGACCTGCACGAGCTGGTAGGCGATGACGGTGAGGAACAGGTGGCCGTCGGCCCGCCGCGGTTTGTGGTGGTAGATGGGACGCAGGCCGAGTTCGGACTTGAGCGAGCGGAAGACGGCTTCGACGTCGGTGAGCGTGGTGTAGGTTCGCCACAAGGCGTCTTCGTCCCAGTCGGTTTCGCTGCTGCGCAGGCAGTAGACGCCGGGATGGGTGGCCATCGAGCCGTCCTGCGGGCGGCGGGACCAGGTGACGGCGACGGCTTTATTGCCGGCCTCGTCGGCGGTGACGGCGATCTGGTAGTGCGCGGCGGCGCGGGAGTGCTGTGCTTTCAAGCGCCCGATGCGCTGCCAGACCTGGGCGAGGCGCTTGTGGGCGCGGGGGCGCGCCAGCCCGTCGTTGAGTTTGGTGAGCGCGGCCTCGAAGCGGGTGGCGAAGCGCTCGACGATGCCTCGTTCCTTCTCCGCTCGCTCCTCGGAGTAGCAGTACAGGCGCACCTCGTCGGGGTCGGTGGAGACGACCTTGTGCAGATGCACGGTCTGGTTTGACTGGGTGCGGACCGACACGGCGGCATCGGCATCGAATTGCCGGTGGCGTTCCCGGCTGACGACCAGATAGCGGTAGCCGTGCTCCCGCAGCCACGTGATGCAGGCGTCGGTGGCGACACCGCGGTCCATCACCACCAGGGCGCCGGCCGGCGCCCGCAGCGCCTCGAGCATGCCGGCCAGCGTCCGGTGCTCGCGGATGTTGCCGGCGAACAGTTGCGAGCGGCGCACGAAGCCGCTGGCGTCGAGCATCAGCCCCAGGGTCAACAACGGGCAGTCACTGCGTTTCTCTTTCGAGTGCCCGCGCTGTGCCTGCGGCTGCTCGCTCGCCTCACCCTCGAAATAGGTGTTGGTCAGGTCGTAGAGGGTCACGGTCGGCTGCAGGTCGAACAGCCCGAGGGCCCGGTCGAACAGGTGCGCCTCGACCGCCTCGCGATGCTTCACCAACGCGTCCGAGGCGCGGTAGAGCTGCATCGCGCTGACGGTCTCGAAGTCGACACCGAGCAACTCCCCGAGGCCGCTGCGCGCTTGCAGCCAGCGGTGCGTCGCGCGCTCCGATGCCGGCTGGGCCAGGCGCCCGACGAGGGCCCCGGCCGCCGCCGCGCGCAACGCGCCGTTGACGCCCAAGTCGGCCAGCAGGGTCGGCAGCCCCAATTGCTCCAGCGCCCACAGGCCCACCTGCTCCACCCCGACGCTACGGGGGCGGACCAAGCGCAGCGAGTCGACATCGACCCGTTGCACGTCTGCCGGTCCGGCGGCCGTCGCGTCCCCCGCTGCGCCGCGGGCGACCAACTGCGCCGCGATCCGCTGCGCCTCGTGTTCGACGGCGGGCGGGCAATCGGCCACCAGGGGCGCCTGGCCGGACAAGACGTCGTCGATGCGGGTGCACAACAGCGGCCACTGTGCCCGGGGGATGTCAAAGTGTCTTCCGAGATTGAGCAGCGTGCGCTGACGGACGGTGCTTCCGACGCGCTCGGAGTGGACGAGACGATGGGAGTAGTAGGGCTGTCCGTCCTCGGTCCGCCGGGTTTGGGTGCGCCGAACGAACATACGGGCCACGATAGCGGGTGGACCCACTACAGCGCAACCATTCCGACACGATTATGGCACTACATTGAGCGAAACCAGACCCCGGCCCTGTGGAATCAATAACTTACGGAGATGAGACGCTCGAAATGCCGTGCAAATCGGCAAAATGACCGGCCATCTTGTTAAACGTGGGCTAATGGTGACCGCGATTGCCGAGCCGCCGCATTTGGAGACGGACCTGAAGACGCTGTGCCTGTCGACGGTCGCGACGCAGTGGCGGCCGCTGGCCGAGCAGGCCACCCGCCAGCGTCAGGCACCGGCCGACTACCTGGCTCAGTTGGTCCAACTGGAGGTGACCGGCCGCCGGGAGCGCCGCATCCAACGCCGCATCCAGGATGCTCGCTTCCCGATGCTCAAGACGCTCGACGCCTTCTCGTTCGACGCACAGCCGGACCTGGACCGCGACGCGGTCCTGCACGTCTTCGACTGCCGCTTCGTCGCCGACGCCGCCAACGTCGTGTTCGTCGGCGGAGTCGGCACGGGGAAGACGCATCTGTCGATCGCGTTGGGGATGGCCTGCTGCCAGCACGACTACCGGGTGCGGTTCGTGACCGCCGCCGAACTGGTCACGCTGCTCGTCGAAGCGCAGCAACAGGGCCGACTGCAACGCAAGCTCGACCAGCTCGCCCGCTACGACGTCGTAATCCTCGACGAACTGGGCTACGTGCCGTTCGACAAGGCCGGCGCCGACCTGCTGTTCGGCTTCATCAGCCAGCGCTACGAGCGCCGGAGCCTCGTCGTGACGACGAATCTGCCGTTCGCGCGCTGGTCCGAGGTGTTCCTCGACACCACGGCCGCCGCCGCGGTCATCGACCGGATCGTCCACCACGCCACCGTGTTGACGACCGCCGGCGACAGCTACCGGCTCAAGACCGCCACACGCAACCAGGCGTCCCGCGCGCCACAGGAGGTGCCACGGCAATAGCGCTCATCGCGACGTGGCCACAAAGGTCCCTGTACCTTTCTCAATGACTTCGCGCGAGTAAATCTCAAATCTCGCGGAGTCGGGCAGGCCGCCGGGAGCCACCGAGGGGTCCCTGTGTCTCGAGCACTTGAAAAGGACTTGTGCCCCGGCGTTCAGCCAGCGATGGATGCCCCGTGGGGAGTTTGCGCCATCGAGCGCCAGTACAGGGACCGGCAGGCATCGTTGGCGCGCCCGTGAAATGCGGCAGATAGGAGGTTCGATGTGGAGCTGGCCTGGTTCGTGGGTGTCGACTGGGGATCGCAGACGCACCAAGCGTGCGTAAGCGACGTTGCCGGGAAGCTGCTCGGCGAGCGGGCGTTCGAGCATGGCGGCCAGGGGCTGTCGGAGATGGCGGACTGGATTCTGTCTTTTACGGCGGGTAAGGCGGAGCAGGTCGGCGTGGCGATCGAGACACCGCGCGGGCCGGTGGTCGAGAGCCTGATGGAACGGGGCTTCGCTGTCCACGCGATCAATCCGAAGCAGCTCGACCGCTTCCGCGACCATCTCGCCGGCGGGGGCGAAGGATGACCGACGGGATGCGCGGGTGCTGGCCTCGGCGCTACGCACCGACCCGCACTGTCTGCGGCGGCTGGAGCCGACCGACCCAGCGATCGTCGAGTTGCGGGAGTGGTCGCGCCTGAGCGAGGAGATTACGCGGGAACGCGTTCGCCAGGCGAACCGGATGCGCGAGCAGCTCTGGCGCTACTACCCGCAGCTGCTCGCCGCGACCAGCGACGATGTCGCGGCGTCCTGGGCGCTCGCCCTGTGGCGGCGCCTGCCGACGCCGGTTGCGGCGCAGCGCGTTCGCGAAGCGACGCTCGCCAAGTTGTTGAAACAGCACCGCATCCGCCGGGTCGACGCCGCGACGCTGTGTGCCCGGCTGCGGGCGCCGGCCGTCCGGGTCGCGCCAGGTGCCGCCGAGGCCGCCGCCGCGCATGTGCGGCTCATCGCCGAACGCCTCGTACTGGTCAACCGGCAACTGGCGCACGCGCGCAGCCAGCTCGACCGATTGGTGCACCAGCTCGCCGAGGCCGCACCGGCGGAAGACCCGGACGCGCACGCCGAGAGCGAGCCAGAGCCGTCGCCACCGCCGCCCGACGCGGCCATCCTGCTATCGCTGCCCGGCATCGGCACCGGCGTCCTCGCTTGTCTGCTTGCCGAGGGTAGCGACGCGCTGCGGCGGCGGGACTACGCCGCGCTTCGCTGTCTCTGCGGGGTGGCGCCGGTCACCCGGCGTTCGGGCAAGAGCCTGCTCGTGGTGCGCCGCCTGGCTGCCCACGACCGGCTGCGCGACGCCGCCTACCACTGGGCTCGCGTCGCTGCCCACCGCGACCCGGTCAGCCGCGCCAAGTATCAGGCGCTGCGCAGCCGCGGCCATGGACACGCCCGCTCCCTGCGCTCAGTGGCCGACCGCCTGCTCAACGTCGCCTGCGCCATGCTCCGCGACGGCACCTGCTTCGACCCGCACCGTGCAGGAAATGTCACCGCGTGAACTCGTAACACACGCTCTCGATCGACATTCGCCACGCCTTGGCGAGTCCGATGACGAAACGGCTCGTGGGCGCTGTGGGCACGTCGTCTGCGGCGTGTCCAAGGCGCGGTGGGCGCGTTCTTTGCGTCCACGGCGACGGCAGCGTCCATGCGCCATCCCGTCACCTCACGCCCATCTCGACCGCCGTCACGCCCCCGCAAAAAGGCACTTGCAAAATGGTGGGGAGTCCTTTTCTAGTTGCCATTTCCACAGGGCAGTCCATTCGGTGCCGAGGTGGTTGGCGAAGCGTCGAACGTCGGCGAGTGGCCCCGGATGGGCGATGCGTTCGGCGAGGCGGGCGGCCAACGCTGCGAGGGTTTGGTCGCTGCCGGCAGGTGAGCGTGTGCCGGCACGGAGCTCGTCGCGCAGGCCGAGGGCCTGTTGCAACGCGGTCTGGATCTCGACGACGACGTGACTGTACGGATGATCGGTTCGCAGCGTCTTTGCCCGGCGTAACAGGTGCGCCAGACAGCTCTGATGGGTCGCCGCGGTGAACCGGCGATACGGGGCCCAGCCGTCGCGGACGAGCACGCCGGCGAAGTCGGTGCCGAGCAGATTGGCGGCCTCCGGATAACCGCGGCCGGGCTGGATCTGGTAGACGGTCGTCTCGGGGGTTGCCGCCACCCACAACCAGTTGAGCCGGCCGGCGACCTTCCAGCCGGTTTCGTCGGGCGTGACGACGGGACTGTGGCGGACCTGGTGCCGCAGGGCCGCATAGGTCGGCTGCGCGTGCCGGCTGGCCCGGTCGACGGCGCGGACCAGTCCGCTACGGCTGACCGTGATGCCGTAGTGCTGTCGCAGCAGCGTCGCCACCTTGCCGAACGACAACCCCAATTGCTTGAGCCTCTTGCGAAACGCGTGATCGGCCGAGTTTTTCCCTGCCGGAGTCGGCGGGGCGAGGGACGGTCAGCGGGCGGGATGCAGCGTTCGCAGGATGGCAGTGACCGCGCCCGGGAAGCCGGCGACACGGGGGTTCATGGAGCCTGCCTACCGGTTATGAGGGCAAGCGCACGCGAAGAGAGGTGGCGCATTTCCTTCACGAGCCGTTCCAGTTTACGGTTGTTCTCGATCCACTCCCGGTAGAGGACGAGTTCGTCTTCGGTGAGGTTCAAGCCAATGGTCTTTCCGCGGGCCTTGCGCGTCCAGTAGTGGTAGGGGCCGTGACGGGCGTCCGGGTCGTCGTGGCAGCGACAGGTAGCCCTCCCACACGTTATCCGGCGGGTGTGAACGCCGCCCTGGCCTACGAACCCGAGCGGTTGCCTGCTGACGTCAGCCTCCCTGCACGACAGCCAAGCCGCCATTCCGCTGGCGACCTTGTCGGCCGAGCGAACGACCAATCTGTATGACCTGATGGACGCCGCCTACGACGCGGAACCGATCCGCCAGCACAGCCGCTCACTCGGCCACGTCCCGTTGATTGACACCAACCCCCGCCGCGACAAGACGCTGGCGGAGGAATTGCGAACCGAAGCCCGGCGCCTGCAGCGTATCGGCTTTCAGCTTCCCGAGCAGGCTCGCTACAACGAGCGTACGGCGGGTGAGCGCGTCAATGGCCGACTCAAGGACGAGTTCGGCGGTCGCCATGTCCGGGTCCGTGGCGCCTCGAAAGTGATGTGCCACTGCATGTTCGGCGTGCTCGCACTCACCGCCGACCAGCTCGTGCGCCTCGTGACATAACCAGTGCACCGCCGGCAACGCCCCTCGGCGCCCGACGGGCGTCAGTCACCCACGGGTGTCCCAACGCGCGGTCGAGAACACGTCGAAATATCCGACTTCTACCTCTGGCGTGCCGCCGGTTCTCCCGACAAGATATCCAGTCGGCGATCCAGGGCAATCGTGTTCACCAAGAGAGCTGAGGACTGCGCCCAGTCCCAATCCCCCGGGAGTTTTGCAAGCGGCTCGCTTGTTGAGAATGACCGCCCAAGCCACCAGCTGCGGGCCCAGTTGCACCCCGGCCGCCCCGAGCGCATCGGAACTCTGCAGCCGATGCCGGCCTTGCACCCGGCGCCCGCACGCCCGGCAGGCGCCAATCACCACCTCGAACTGACGGACGAGCACGCGCGGGACCGGCAACTCTTCCTGCACCTGGGTGGCCACACCCGTCGGTTGCAGCACCCCGCCGCAGTCCGGGCAGGCCGGCGGCAGCGGAACGTGATGCCGTTCATCGACCCGCACTGGCGCCCGGCGGCGCGACGCCACACCATACGCGGCGCCGGCTCGCCGGCCCGGCCGCTTCGGCGCACCGCTGAGCGGTTTCGCAAACGGTGCCGCTTGGCGACAACCGGCCCGACGCGCAGCGTCAAGTTCCCGCTTCAGCCGCGCATTCTCGTCTTCAAGCCGCCTATTGCGCTTGTGCAGCCGCGTGACCTCGCGCTCGACCCGCTCAAGGTCGCGCCGCAGTCGTTCCGCCGGTTCCCGCCGCGGGGGCTTGGCCGTCTCCTGCGCGTCAGCCTGCCGTCGCACAGACTACTTATGCCATATCTTCGCTAAAAGTACAATCCAAAAAACTGGACCCGTCGCCGCGACCCGGTAACCAATTACGTTGGAACAACGGGAGCCGAAGATTACCGGCGGCAATGATACGGCAAAGGCGCAGCCGTGAATCGGCCGCACGTCACTCGCCCTTCGCGCTGCGCCTGCGCGGCGGCCGCTTCTGGACCGTGTCGAGCAGCTTCTCGAGGCGGTCGCGTTCACCGTTCCGCAGACGCTTGTTCTGCTGGTCGGGCCGCCGTTCGATCAGCCGCTCCAGCTCGATCAGCCAATCCAGATCGGCACGGATGTCTCCCTGCGCCAGCTCGACCGCGCGCTCCCAGGCGCCGGCGTTCCGCCAGACGCGCAGCACGTCCTTGTGCGCGCCCGCGCGCTCGTAGGCGTCGGCGGCGTCCTCGGGCCGCTGCTGCGCCTCGCGCAGCCGGCCGAGCCGGAGCAGATCCGGGGCGATTGTCGCCAGCAGCGCCTCGGCCCGTGCCAGCCGCTCCCTGCGCGCGGGCCCCTTCTCGTTCGCAGCGCCGGCCTTCAGCAGCGTGTCGAAGGCCTTGCCGCGCAGTGCGCGGGCCCTGGCCGGGGCATCTCCCGTGTAGCCCGTCAGCCGCAACCAGGCCTCGACGTCGGTGCTGGCGAACCACGCGGCGGCCTCCGGGTCGGCCGCGCCCGCGTTCAGTCTCTCGCGCAGCGTCTGCGCCGCGGGCAGCAGCGCGGGCCCCAACCAGTCGCCCCCGGGTTGCTGCAGCCGATCGAGCGTGCGTGCGCTCTCCAGCAGGGCGAACGGGGGCGCCGACCGGTCGACCGACCAGGCCGCCAGCTCTCTGAGCGCCCGCTCCTCCTCCAACGCCAGCAGGAAGGGGTGGGCCGCCCCGACGCCGAGCGGTTCATCCGCCTCCGGCCGCTCGCCGGTCCCGGCACGGTGGGCGGTGGGGGCTGGTTCGGCCGGCAGAGGCTCGTCCGTCAGGGCGACGGCTTCCAGTGCGGCCTCAATCACCTCGCGGCGCTGCACCCCGTCGGGCGGTCCGTCGACGAGCAGGCGTGCCGCCGTGCCGAGCAGCGCGGTGCGAGCGTCCAGGCGCACCGCGCGATCCGCCACGCCGTTCGGCAGTTCGGGGTCCCCCAGGAGCCGGAACGCCTGGCGGGCGCGCTGCCACGCCCGCCCTGGCGCCGAGTCGATCAGCAGCCGGGCGTCGTTGGTCCGCGCCTGCACGCGCTCCTCGGGGGAGGCATCGGCATGCGCGAAGTGATCGAGAAGGTCTTCCGGGGTGTACGGCGCCCCGTCCCCCAGCAGCGCCAGACTCAGGTCCCGCTCCTCGGCAGTGGCCTCGACGTCGATGAACACGAGGGTTTCCGTCGCCCGGCTCAAGGTCACCCGGAGGTGGTCGATGGCCGTCCGGCGGGCCTGCAGGTCGAGCTCGGCATCGGTCGCGTACGCCTGCTCCTCGCTCCCCAGGTGCGACAGCAGGCGGCCCGGGTCGAGAAGGCATACCGACTGGTACTCCAGTCCCTTGGCCTCGGCCGGCGTGAGCACGCTGTCCCGTAGGCGCTCCGGCAACCACGACGGGAGATCGTTCCGTGCCGAGAGGACCACGGCGTCGTCCGCCTCCGCGAGCCGCTCCAGAAGATCGGCGGCCTGGGATCGGCCGGGGACGTGCACGTAGACGAGATGCGCATCGACGTGCTGGCCTCCCTGCTGGCGCCGCTGCTTGGTCGGGCGAACCCTCTTCTCGAGGTCGACGTACCGCTCCGAGGCGCGCTCGACGACCTCGGCGATCCGACTGGGGCAGCGCAGGTGCTCCTCCAGATGAAACCTGGCCGGCGCGCCGACCCGCCGGGCCAGCAGGTCGCTCAGCGGCCCCCAGTCGAACCCGGTCGGCCTGACGGTCTGCCCGGCATCGCCGGCCATCAGCAGCCAGGGCGCGCGTCCCTGCCTGCGTGCGATTGCACGGCAAAGCTCCACCACGACCGCGGTTTCGAGCAGCGTCAGGTCCTGGACCTCGTCGACGACTATGCGGTCGAAGTCGTCGAATCCCTCCGGGATGTCGTCCTCGCGCAGCCGGTCAATGGCGCGGGTCGCGGCGACGAGCTCGGGAAAGACCGCCCGCACCGCGTCCGCCGGGAGGGAGCGGGCGACCTTCAGCAGCGCCTTGGCCGCCTTGGGGCCGACGCCGTCGTAGTCCCCGCGCAGATCGCGGTACGCCTCCTCGCTCAGACGTGCAACGCCGCGCTCGGCGGTGCATCCGGACTCGCCCGGCATCGCCCGGCCGAAGAGGATGGCACGCAGCTCGGCGTGTAACGCATCGCGCCGGTTCTTCCACGGTCCGGCCATGTCGCGGCCGAGACGGATGATGGCGGCGTCGAACTTGGCGCGGCTGGCGGCCAGCGCCTGCCTGGCGAGGTCGGCCTGGCGGATCTCGCCGACGAACGTCGCGAAGTCGCGGGCAACGACCTCGATGTCGGCGGGCGCGAACGACGCGAAACGTTCCTGGGCGTGGCGCGTCAGGGCGCTCGACCACGTGAGGTACAGGACGCGCTGCCCGCTCCTCGCCTCGACGGCCTTCCAGAGCACGGTCGTCTTGCCGGAGCCCGGGCGGCCGAGGATCAAGCGCACCGGCCGCTCGTCCTCGACGAAGTCGAGCTGCGCATCTGTCCAGGGCCGGCCGGCGATGTCGTCGTTCAGATCGTCCGGTGCGCACAGCGACAGGTAGTCGTCGAAGCTGCCCGCCTCGAGCGGCGCATGATCGTCGTGATGTCTGGCGGCCCGCACCAGGATGCTGTCCGGCGGCAGCGCCACCGTGCCGGCAACGCGGCTGCCGCGCGGCGTCCACCACAAGTAGTACTGCATGCCGTGGGCGCCGCCCAGCGGCGATCGGCGCCAGCCACGGTTCCCGTCCTTGCAGCCCTTGACGACCGTCGTGCGGCCGTGCGCCGCCAGATGCTGGAGCACGAGTCCCAGCCGCCTGTAGAGGTGCGTCCATGCGCGCAGGTGGTCCGATACCTCCGGATGCAGCCAGAGCCGGTGACGGAGGTCCCGGAACTTCACGTCGTGAGGCAGAGCGGGGCGATCGGGCTCGAACGGCAGCAGGTTTCGTGCGCCCGCCCTCGGTCTGGCGGCGGTGTCGATGTCGGAGAGCGGAATGAGCGACGGCTGCTGCCGCATCTCGACCGCTGCGCTGACCAACCGGCACTGCTCGGGAGACAGCTCGAACCGGCGGTCGCGGGCTTCCGCCGGAGCCAGCCCGAGCACCGTCCGTGCTGTCCGGGAGACTTCCCGCACGTCGACGTTCAGGCCGCGGGCCAGTTGCGCCAACGTCGTCCGGCCCGCGGCCGGACCGGTCCGGTGGGCGCCACGGCCGTCCATGCCGTTATGCTAGCAGCCTGTCGGACTTGGGCGCGGCAAACGCGCGCGGAAGCGACTTGGTACCTGTGTGAACGACGCCCTGTGTCTCTGTGCAGGGAGGGCCGCTTCGACCGAAACGGGGGGGCTGTATCCTGGCCATCGGTCGCAGACTGCGCCTGGAGGCCTTTCTAACGCCTCTGGTGGGTCGCGAACAAACCGAGTTCCGCCCCCTATAGCCCCGTCATGCCAGCCTGAGCTTGTGCACGCGTCGGCAGTTATACGCCAGCGTGACCAAGGCCCATTCGCCCTCCACCTTCTCACACTAGTGTCCCACAGTCTCAGGCCCAAGCGAGCGCGAGTTGCGGACGGGCGCGGTCTGGTGGCGAATGGGTCGTGAAGAGGTCTTCGAGAGGCCGGCGTTCGAAGACGTTGAGTTGAAGCACCTGCAGCATCTGGTTGAGGCTCCAGCACAACCGCAGGACGAACTTGAGGTAGGCCAGCAGCAGGTACATGCAGGTGGCCACCCACAGTTGCGTCAAGACCGCGTTCTTCGACCGGCCCACGAAACGTTTCACTTTCAGATGCTGTTTGATCCACTTGAAGAACAGCTCGATCTGCCACCGGGACTTGTACAGGTCGGCGATCGTCTTGGCGACCCACGTGGTGTTGTTGGTCACGAACACGTAGCGATTTGTTGTCAGCTGGTCGCGGTAGACGACCCGTCGCAGCCGGTGGGGATAGACCTTGCGGCTGCGGGCGCTGGTCAGTTCGATCGTCTGGTCGCTGAGAATACCGGTCCCGGCTCGGACGTCATGCTCGTGGGTGACCCGGTACCGCACGCCGCGCTTGAGGCGTGTCACGAAGGTGACGCCACGGGCCTGCAACTGGTGAAACCACGCGAAATCGAGATAGGCGCGGTCGGCGACGACCACGCTGCCGGCCTCGAACGTCCACGTGCGGGCCACGGTCACGTCGCCGGTCTTGCCATCGGTGACGCTGACGAAACTCGGCAGGTGGCCGGCTTGGTCCAACCCGACGTGCAGCTTGATCGCGGCCTTCGTGCGGCGGAACGACGCCCACGGGAAAACCGCCAGACACAAGTCGATGGTCGACGCATCGACCGCATACAGCTTGTGCCTGAAGCGGAAACCGTGGCCCGGCGCCCGTTGCTGGCAACGACTCAGCAGACGGCCGAACAACGCTTCGTAGAGCGTGTAGGGCTGCTCGGCGTTGACCCGCGCGAGCGACGAGCGGCTGACCGTCCCAACGCCCAGGTGATAGAGCTTGGCGGGTTGCGCGCGCAGATTGCTCACGATGTCGCGCAGGCTCTGCCGGCTGGCCAACTGGCCCAGCCCGAGGGCGACGAACTGCGCCCAGCGGCTCATGACGCGCAAACGCTGCCCGCGCTGATGGCCGCGCGCCTCGGCGTCGAATTCATGTCGCGGAAGCAACGTCAGAAGTTGCCCGAAGACTGTGTTACGATGGGCCACGGCTTGGATCTCCTGTGTTTTGAATGATTTGCGGCAAAACCATTCTAACAGACATAGAAGGTTCAAGCCGCCTCAATTAGAAGCTCTGTGGGACAGCAGTGACCTTCTCAAGACCCCGCAGCAGAAACTGCCGGAAGCCCATCGCCTGCTTCACGATCCCGAACACCGGCTCCACTGTCTGCTTGCGCAACCGGTAATGCGCCCGGTGCTCCGGCAGTGCCATCTTCTCCTGCATCGACTTGATCCAGTCCGCCTGCGGCTCCTTCGCCAGCTGCTCCGGCGGCTCCGGTCGGAAGTCGTGCCGGCGCCGTTGGCTTTCCGCCCCCGTCGCCACCAACACCTCCATGCCGCGCCCTTCCAGTTGCGACACCTCGCTGCCCGTCGCGTAGCCACTGTCCGCCAGTACCCGATCCGCCACGCCCACCGCCGCCGGTATCGCTTCCACGTCCGCCACCAACTCGTTGCGGTCGCTCGCGCACACGCTCACCCGCGACCCCAACACCAACTGACTGCCGTCGGCATCCACCGCCGCCTGCGCGTTGTACGCCTGGCGGTACTCATGGCGCCGGCTCTTGCGCATCAGCGCACTGTCTGTCCGCGTCCGTCAGGTTGATTTGCTCCTTCGCCTCCGGCGCTTCCGTCGGCGGCTTGATGTGCCGACCCTTGCGCGATCCCGTACGCCGCTCCCGCGTCGCCACCTTGCGCTCGTACTCCGCCCGCTCGGAGTCCGCACGCGCCTGCGCACGCCGTTCCAACTCCGCGCACGCACGGTCCAGCTTCGCCCGCAACTGCTCGCGCCGCGACAACTCCTCCGGCAGACCCTGCGGGTCCGGCGCGTCGTCCGTGTCGGCCTGCTCCGCCTGATCCAACAACCCCTCGATCTCGCCTCGCAACTGCTCGCGCAACGCCCCCGCCCGGTCGTAGCGGATGCTGTTGCGCTTGTTCGCGTTCGCGTCCACCTTCGTGCCGTCCACGCTCACCGTCCCAAAACGCAGCAACTGCAGTTCCTTCGCCAGCCGCAATACCAGCAGGAACGCCTCCGCTACCGCTTCGAAGTTGCTGCGCCGGAACGTGCAGATCGTGTCGTGGTCCGGGTGACAGTTCGCCGCCACGTACCGAACGCCAATGTCCCGATACGTCGCCCGCTCGATCCGACGCGAGCCGAAAATCCCGTTCGCGTAGCAGTACACCAGCAACGCCAGCATCATCCGCGGGTGATACTGCGCCGATCCGGTGCCCCGTTCGTTCACCTGGAACCGCTCCAGCCGCACCCGTTCCACCGCCTCAACCACGAAGTGCGCCAGATCGTCTTCCGGCAGCCAATCGCGCAGGTCCGGCGGCAGCAGATACAGCTGCGACTGGTGTCGCTGTACGAACTTCGGCATCTACTTCGACCCCCTCGACTCGACAAGCCCCATTATAAAATCCAGGCCTAAGAGCCTCTTGCGAAACGCGTGATCGGCCGAGTTTTCCCTGCCGGAGGCGGCGGGGCGAGGGACGGTCAGCGGGCGGGATGCAGCATTCGCAGGATGGCAGTGACCGCGCCCGGGAAGCCGGCGACACGGGGGTTCATGGAGCCTGCCTGCCGATTATGAGGGCAAGCGCACGCGAAGAGAGGTGGCGCATTTCCTTCACGAGCCGTTCCAGTTTACGGTTGTTCTCGATCCACTCCCGGTAGAGGACGAGTTCGTCTTCGGTGAGGTTCAAGCCGACGGTCTTTCCGCGGGCCTTGCGCGTCCAGTAGTGGTAGGGGCCGTGACGGGCGTCCGGGTCGTCGTGGTAGCGACAGGTAGCCCTCCCACACGTTATCCGGCGGGTGTGAACGCCGCCCTGGCCTACGAACCCGAGCGTTTGCAGTTCCGCCTTGAGCGCGTCGTATTGCTCCTCATAGCGGCGTAACGCTGCGCTGTAGGCCATCGATTCGTTGTTTCACATCCTTGATGTTTGCTAATATACAGTAGTAGGCAGGAGTGGTCAATCAAACAAACCATGAACTGCCTGCGTGGTTCCTTCGCCCCCTATTGGCAGTCGATCCAGCGTGCGCTGTTCCCCCAGTTGGAGCCCGTGTTGGGTCCGCTGACCGGGAAACAGCAGCAGTTGGTGCAGACTCTCGAGGTCATCCGTATCGAGCAGTGGATTCCCCGGTGCTTCCGGGTGCCGGGGCGTCCGCGCAAGGACCGCGCGGCACTGGCGCGAGCCTTCGTGGCCAAGGCGGTCTACGACATGCCGACGACGCGCGTGCTGCTGGACCGCTTGGTCACCGACGTGGCGCTGCGGCGGATCTGCGGCTGGGAGCGGAAGAGCGAGGTGCCGAGCGAGTCGGTCTTCTCACGCGCCTTCGTCGAGTTCTCCGACACACAGTTGCCCCAGCGCACGCATGCAGCGTTGATCCGCAACACCCACCACGACCGGTTGGTGGGTCACCTCTGCCGCGACTCGACGGCCATCGAGGCCCGCGAGAAGCCGGCCGCGAAGGAAAAGACGCCCCCGCTGCCCAAGCGCAAGCGGGGACGGCCGAAGAAGGGTGAGGAACGGCCGAAGGTCCTCAAGCGCCTCGACCGGCAGGCGGCCATGACCTTGCCGGCGATGCTCGACGACCTGCCGACCGACTGTGACGTGGGCATGAAAAAGGACAGCAAGGGCTACAAGTCGACCTGGGTCGGCTACAAGCTGCACCTCGACGTGGCCGACGGCCAGATTCCGATCAGTTGCCTGCTGACGTCCGCCTCCCTGCACGACAGCCAAGCCGCCATTCCGCTGGCGACCTTGTCGGCCGAGCGAACGACCAATCTGTATGACCTGATGGACGCCGCCTACGACGCGGAACCGATCCGCCAGCACAGCCGCTCACTCGGCCACGTCCCGTTGATTGACACCAACCCCCGCCGCGACAAGGCGCTGGCGGAGGAATTGCGAACCGAAGCCCGGCGCCTGCAGCGTATCGGCTTTCAGCTTCCCGAGCAGGCTCGCTACAACGAGCGTACGGCGGGTGAGCGCGTCAATGGCCGACTCAAGGACGAGTTCGGCGGTCGCCATGTCCGGGTCCGTGGCGCCTCGAAAGTGATGTGCCACTGCATGTTCGGCGTGCTCGCACTCACCGCCGACCAACTCGTGCGCCTCGTGACATAACCAGTGCACCGCCGGCAACGCCCCTCGGCGCCCGACGGGCGTCAGTCACCCACGGGTGTCCCAACGCGCGGTCGAGAACACGTCGAAACATCCGACTTCTACCTCCGGCGTGCCGCCGGTTCTCCCGACAAGATATCCAGTCGGCGATCCAGGGCAATCGTGTTCACCAAGAGAGCTGAGGACTGCGCCCAGCCCCAATCCCCCGGGAGTTTTGCAAGCGGCTCCTAACCCGGATTATGCGTGAAGGTGCGGTTGAGGGGGAGACACAGGAGCCTCCGTGTGGTACAAACGTAGTGCACACAACGTTTTAGCCACAACGGAGACCCCTACGTGAGACCTCACACGATACCACAGACTGTTCTGTTCCCGGATCTGTTCGACAAGCCCCTCGTCGCCACGTTCAACCAGGAACACGCGAGTTCCGACGGCGGCGCCGTCCTGCTCAAGGCGACCGAGCGCGTGTACGGCTTGGTCAAGGCGTTCGCCCGGTGTCTGGCCGACAAGCGCGCCGCGGAGAAGATTCGGCACACGTTCGCGGATCTGATCGGCCAGCGGATCTTCGGCATCGCGTGCGGTCATCCCGATGGCAACGATGCCGACCACTTGGCCGACGACCCCATCCACAAGCTGCTGCTCGGGCGGGACCCGGTGTCCGGCGCGCCCTTGGCGTCGCAACCTACGATCTCGCGGTTCGAGAACGGCGCGACCCGCACCGCGCTCTACCGGATGGGGCGCGAGTTGGCGGCGTGCGTCATCGAGCGGCATCGGCGCCGCCTGCACGGGCGGGCGCGGCTCGTCACCATCGATCTGGATCCGACCGACGACCTGACGCACGGCGCCCAGCAGCTCACGTTCTTCAACGGGCACTATGGCGGCTGGTGTTATCTGCCGCTGCTCGGGTTTCTGAGCTTCGACCGCGAGGCGGAGCAGTATCTGTGCGCGGCGGTGCTGCGGCCCGGCAACGCAGTGGCCGCCGACGGGACCCTCGGGCTGCTGTGTCGGCTGCTCCCGCTGCTGCGGGCGGCGTTTCCGCGGGCGCGGTTTCTCGTTCGGCTCGACGGGGGCTTTGCGACCCCGGAGGTCTTCGATTTCCTGGATGCGGAGCCCCGGCTCGACTACGTGGTGGCGATGGCGAAAAATGCGGTTTTGGAGCGGCATGCCGAATCCGCGATGCAGACGGCGCGCACGCAGAGCGAGGTCAGTGGCGAGACCGCACACGTCTATACCGACACCCGCTACGCCGCCCGCACCTGGGGCCATGAGCGCCGGGTGGTGATCAAAGCCGAAGTGGTCCACCTCGGCGAACGTGCGCCGCGGGACAACCCGCGCTTCGTGGTGACGAACCTGCGCCAGACGCCGCGTTTCATCTACGAGAAGGTCTACTGTGCGCGGGGGGACATCGAGAACCGGATCAAGGAGTTGCTCGACGGCCTGCAGATCGACCGCACGAGCTGCTGCCGCTTCTGGGCCAACCAACTGCGCGTCTTGCTGACGGCCGCAGCCTACGTGCTGATGCAGGAGCTGCGGCTGCGGGCTGCGGGCACCGCGTGCGCCCGCAGCCAGGTGACGTGGCTACGCGACCGATTGCTGAAGCTCGGGGTCCAGGTCGTCCGCTCGGTCCGCCGGCTCGTTCTGCATCTGCCGCGGGCCACGCCGCAGCGCGAGGCATGGCAGCGCATCGCCCTCGCACTCGGCGCACGCGCCGGATAGCCCATCCGTCCCGCCGCACCAAGCTCCCTCGGGGACGATACGGACCGTCTCCAGGAGAAGCTGTCGACACTCGGGCTCACCGCGCCCGGCCATCGCCCCATGGCTCGCCCCGCAACCCCCTCGCAGCCCCCAAATGACGATGCCGAAACCCTGTTCGTCGTCCCGCCACGCTCGGTCGATCCCGAATATCGAGCTTCAGGAATAATGCGGGCTAAGGGTCGACGCAAGAATAGATTCCGTTTTTCGGTTACATGGGTTCGATGGTGTAGTTCCACTTGGGCATGGCGCGGTTCGGTGTGATGCGCAGCTCTCGCATTTGGGCGTCGGTGACCTTGACCCCGGTCTTGTAGGTTCTCCGCACCAGGTGGGCGCGCACACGCAGTCCGGTGGAGGTGCGTGTGGTGCGCAGGTATTTGAGGATGGTCTCGTAGCTGTCGAGGGGTCGGCCGGCCCAGTTCTTGCTGATCTCGCAGAACAGGCAGTGTTCTATGGGATTCCACTTCGACGTGGCGGGCGGGTAGTGGGCCACCCTCACCCGCAAGCCGTGCCGGTTGCAGAGGCGATGTTGCAGGTTGAACTTCCAGGCGCGCGCTGTGCAGCTGTTGCTGCCGCCGCCGTCGGCGAGGATCTGCAGGGTCTTGGCTTCGGGATAGTGCTTGCGGCCCTCGGTGCACCACCACTTCTCGATGCAGTCGACGGCGAACGCCGGGGTGTCGGCGGTTCGGCCGACGAAGACGGTGCCGGCATTGGCGCGGGGGTCGTAGATGCCGTAGGGCACGGCGAGGCCGTCGGCGTCGGAGCGGAAGTCGTGGTCGTTGACGAGTTCGGGGCTGCGGTCCCACTTGGCGCCGGGATTGCGGAACGTGCCGACGAGCTCCTTCTTCTTCGTATCGACGCTGATGAGGGGGCTGTGGTCGGCGGCGCAGCGCTTGCGCAATTGGGTGATGTGCCGGAACTGCTGGCCGCGGTTCGGATGCGAGGCGCCGGCGAGCTTCTTGTGGTTGACGCGCAGCGAATAGCCCATTGCCTTGAGCAGTCGGGCGACTGTCTGCGGGCAGACATCGATGCCGAGCCCGTGGAGTTCGTCGGCGAGTTTGGCGGTGGTGCGGCGCGTCCACTTCAGGCCGCTGACGGGGTCGCCGGCCGTCTCGTGAGCCATCAGGGCTTCGAGGCGGGCGCAGACTTCGGGCGTTTTTTTTCCGTCCGTGTTCGTCCGCCGCCCGCGCGCCGCACCCGGTCGACCTCGACATCGCGCTCGACGAGCTGCCGGCGGCCGGTGGCGACCGTGGACGGGTCGACGCCGAGCAGGCTGGCGATGCGCCGGTCGCCGCCCCACCCGCACTTGAGCGATTCGAGTCCGGCGAACAGCCGGCGCTGGCGCTCGTCGAGCAGGCTGGCGAACAAGGCGATGGCGGCGCGCAACTCCTCGGGCATCAGGCCGGCGTCGGGCAGGGGCCGCCCGAGTCCGGGCGTGGCCATCAGCAGCCGTCGGGCGCGGAGTTGATGCGTCTGGTGCGCGTGGTCGGTCGCGCAGTAGAGGAAGTGGCCGGCGAGCTTGTGCCGCGTCAGCCGCCCGTCGCCGACGAGTTTGCGCAGGGCGTCCTGGGTGCCGACACCAAGGAGGTTGTCAAGCTCGTCGACGAAGTGTCCGGCCTCGGCGTGGTTGACGAACGCCTCGGCGGTTGCGACGAGAGTGCCGGCCCGGGAGAAGCGGACGCCGGCGAACGCCCACAGGCCGTGTTCGTCGAAGTCGGCGAGCTCGTCGAGGGTGTAGTAGCCGCCGCGATGGGAGTAGCTGGTGTGGGCGTCGAGGTCCTTGAGCTTGCGGAACGCGGTGCGCCTGCTGACTCGGCGGCCGAACGCGGCCATCACGTCGGTCAGGGAGACGACGGTCTGCTTGCGGAGCAGGGCGACGACGGTGTCGGCGGAGAACTGGGTTGGTCTCATTGCGGCATCATTACGGACTTCAGATTTCGTAATGATGCCGCAATTCTGGCCTGATTGCACCTCAGAAACCGACGAGTGTGCTTGTCAGTTGGGGAGAACTCGCTGGACAGGGGCGTGCGAGACGGTTGTGCTTCTACTGCGATACTACAGCCACTTCTAGGGAGTTGTTTTTGCGCGGACCCTAAGTCCGACAGGCTGCTAGCGCGCCTTTTTGCACTGCGCGCATCCCTGCCGGCAAATGCTGGTCGCCAGCAGCGGCGCCCGGATTCCGCGTGACCACCTTTTTGGTTCGGCAGGCTTGCTACGGAACTCGACGCCGATCTCCGGCTTCCGAGGCCGGAAGACGTGCACGTGCTCATGGGCGGCGTGGAGGCCCCGGCTGGCTGGAGGCTCCTGAGCGCCCGGCCGTGCTCGTCCGCACGCAGGACATGCTGCCGAGCCGGCGCTCAGGCGCGGCTACGCTTCGTCGCGGGTGGTCTGGCCGATGGAGAACTCGGCGACGGCGCGGTCGAACTCCGGGTCGTCCTGCCACGAGCCGATCAGATGGTCGAGATCGGCGTGCCTGGCCGGCGCGGCGTCGAGGGCCAACCCGCGTGCCAGCGCGTCGATGACGACCGCGTCGAGACTCTTGGCTTCACGTCTGGCCCGCTGTCTAATCGAGTGGCGCCTCAACGGGGGGGCCCAACCGTGGAAAAGCTGGCTATGCTCCTACGCGAACGGGGCCGCTGATGACCGCGCCAGTACGCGCCAATTCGACCGGACCGTCGGGGTTCCGGGAGACGGCTGCGAGCACCACCATCTGCGAAAGCCCTCGCCTTTTGCTCGGAAGCGGTGGGCGGAGGTCACCTACGGCTTCTGTTGCGCGATGAGCAGGTCGAGCTTCCCTTCCACTCGCGTCAGCGACCAGGACCGCCAGCGCCGCGATGACGACCGCCGCGGTCGTGACCCCTTCCGCGATCGTCCAGGTTCCGGCAGTGAGGCTCATCGAACCGCCAGGGTAGCACGGCGCTGAAAAGGAGCCGCGACGGTTTCCGGATCACGGGTCCGGGAGGAGGCGTCGTCTCCTCCGAGCGCGTCGAGTGCGTCGCAAGGACGGCGGCGCGGACCTTCGAGACGCCGAAAGAGCTGCTCGGCATCGTCGCTGGTGAGCAGCTCGCGGTCGAGCTTTTCGAGCAACTCGATGGCGTCGGGGATCGCGAGCACCGCTGCCGCCTGCGACCCCATGGCCGGCATCACCCCGCCAGCACGCCAGCCGAGCCGACGTTGGCCGACTCCGCGCCGTTCGCGTTCGAGAGCGCCAGGCTGGCTCCTCGACTACACTACTACTCGTGGCGGGTGGGAGAGAAAGGAACTACGGATGAAAGACGTCATCGCGCTGCTGAATGACCAACGGTCTGAATTACTGGACAGTGTCGCTCGAATCGATGCGGCGATCGCCGCCCTTGATGTGAAGCTGCGTCCGTCCGCGCCTTCCAGGCAGCCCGCGAAACGTAGGCGCCGCGAGATGTCAGCCGAGGCAAAGCAAGCGGTCTCGGACAGGATGAAGAACTATTGGGCTGGACGCAGGACACAGGCTGAGGCTACCAGGAGCGGTGACGCGGGGAACGCGGAAGACGCGCCCACTGAGGCGTAAGCAACTGCCGCAGTGAGTTGCCGTCCGTTTCGGGCTTTGCATTTCCGCCGAAGACCAGCAGGGGCGCTTCCTATCGACATCGGTCGTCCCGACTCGCTCCGCAAGGCCGGGGCGTAGTCACCGGCCGCGATGGGGGACGCGAGGGGTAAAGACCCCGTCCACCGCGCCACCCACATCCCCAGCAGCGGGAGGGGTCCCGGACTGCAAGGTGGTCGCCCGGCGCCTCGGCCGCCCGGGACGGTCGTTCGGCGAGACCACGAACACGTCGGTCGGTGGCATCCGGCAGTCCCAGGGCAGCTGCTCGTGAATCCGGCTTGCCGTCGCGATCGTGTCGCATGCCGGCTTCACGACCAGGATGTCGAGGTCGCTTTCGACGTGCATCTCGCCGCGGGCGGCGGAGCCGAACAGGACGATCCGCTCCGGATCCGCGGTTCGTCAGGCCACGGCGTGTCGTTGCTCACCGAGCCGCCAGCGTAGCATGGCCGGCGGCGCTGGCGGCTCGGCGAGTTGACGAGCGTCCTCCAACGCGGCGACCGCCTGGTCGTCAGCGAACTCTCGCGGCTGACGGGAGCCCTGCCCGCCTCGTCCTCCCCCGACAGTCTCGGTTCGTCCCTCGGGCCACCGCCGAGTGTACGTGCCCGACGCTAGCTCGTGGGTGTCGATCACGCCGGTCGGTCACTC
The DNA here is from genome assembly GCA_965217045.1 of Vicinamibacterales bacterium. Taxonomy (GTDB): domain Bacteria; phylum Acidobacteriota; class Vicinamibacteria; order Vicinamibacterales; family UBA8438; genus JAAXGX01. The sequence continues at coordinate 2,045,197 of OZ244229.1, forward strand.
GGTCACGCCCGACGCTAGCTCGTGGGTGGTCACGCCGGTCGGTCACTCGGTCACGATGGTGCCCGGCTGGTTCGGGCGCCGAGCGCAGCGCTCAGTGGTCGCTCACCAGCTCCGCGAGCGGTTCGGTGCCGGCCAGGGCCGTTTCTTTACCCAGAGCGAAGAGCGATTCTAGGATTGCTCTCCATGCACGCACATCGACACCGCACCACCACGCCGCTCGGTCTCACCGCTGTCGTCTTCCTCGTCATCGGCGCTGTCAGCACCATCGGCCGCCGTCTTTGTTTAGCGGGTGGCCACGCAAGATCCATTTATTTGGATTGTACTTTTTGCGCGAATATGGCATAAGTCTTGTGTGGTCAACGAGTACGGGCTGTCCGGCGACGAACGGATAGGACGGCTGCGCGACGAGGTAGAGCGGCTCCGGGAAGAGCTGTCGTGGCGCGAGCGGGAGAACGACCGCGAGAAGCGCCAGATCGACGGCTTGCGACGCCAGGACGAGCGTCAGAAGCGGGAGATCGAGCGCCTGAAACAGCAGTTGGCCGAGGCACGCCGGGCGGGTCGCCGGCAGGCGGCGCCGTTCGCCAAGGACCGGCCGCAAGGGCGCGGCAGGCGTCCCGGACGGCGGCCTGGGGCGGAGTACGGCCGGCAGGGCTGCCGCCCGCGGCCGGCGCGGGTTGACGAGACCCACGCGGCGCCGGTTCCCACGACGTGCCCGGATTGCGGCGGCGCGGTCGAAGGTACCCGCGTGGCGTCGCAGTATCAGGAAGAACTGCCCGTGGTACGGCCGGTCGTGCGGCGCTTCGACATCGAGGTCGGCCACTGTTCGCAGTGTCAGCGGCGGGTGCAGGGCCGCCACGTGCTGCAGACCTCCGACGCGCTGGGCGCGGCGGGGGTGCAGCTCGGTCCCGGGGTGGTCGCGCTGGTCGTGGAGCTGCACACGGAGATGGGGGTGCCGCTGGCGAAGGTGGCCCACCTGCTGCGGACCACGTTCGGGCTGCAGGTCACGCCGGGCGGCCTCGCCCACGTGCTGCACCGGGCGGCCCGCGCCGCCGCGCCGGCCTACGCGGAGCTGTGCGAGCAGGTTCGCAATGCGCCCGTGGTCACGCCGGACGAGACCGGCTGGCGCGTCGGCGGCGTGCGCCACTGGCTGTGGACGTTCGTCACCCCGGACACGACGGTCTACGCCATCTGCCCCGGCCGGGGGTTCAACGATGCCGCCACGGTGCTGGGGACCGACTACGTCGGCGTGCTCGTGCGCGACGGGTGGGCACCGTATCGCTGCTTCGACGGACTGCACCAAACCTGTCTGAACCACCTTCTGCAACGCTGCAAGCAGCTCCGGGAGGACTATCCTGACAGTCCCTGGGCCGGCGAGGTGCAGGCGGTTCTGCGGGCCGGCCTCGACCTGCGGGACCGCTGCAACGCGGGAGCGCTGAGCGAGCACGGGATGGCAACGGCCCGCGGCCGACTCACCGCCCGGCTCGGTCGGCTGGTCGACGCACCGCCGCCGCTCGACGACGCCGAGCGCTTCGCGGGGCACCTGGCCACCGAATTCCCGGCCGTGTTCCTCTTCTTGTGGGACCCCTCGCTCGACGCCACCAACTGGCGCGCCGAACAGGCCATCCGGCCCGCTGTGGTCATCCGCAAGGTGTGCGGCGGCAACCGCACCCGCCACGGCGCCGACACCCAGCAGGTCCTCGCCAGCGTCGTGCGCACCGCCCGCCAACGCGACCTCGACCTGCCTCCCCTGATCGCCGCGATGTTGCGCGCCGCCGAACCCGTCGTCCCCGAGCTCCTCGGCCTTCCGCCGCCGCCCCCGTAGGCGGGCACCGTCCGAATCACGGCTGCGACGCGTGACCGGTCCCGGCGGCGCGCCGCCGCAGGGGGGAGAGTCCCCGACCGCACTGCGCTCGGTCGCCACCGGACTGCGCCGAAACGCCGACGCCTGTGCGCTCCCGTGCGACGGCCTCCGGTCTCCCGCGGCATCGCAACGTGGAGGCAACCCGCGTGAACACGCTCTCACTCCAGGCAACCTTCTTGTGACGCTGTAACCTCCTCGCCTCAAGCCCACTCTCGGCCCGTATTCATTGGCGGATCACCCGGTAACCAAATACCGGCCGCCTTCCGGCGGTCAGCGAGCTGTATGCGCAGACGTCGTGGCGCGGCCTGATTGTCGCGCCGGAGCAACGCTGCTCGCCCTACGACGCGGACGATCCTGTGCCGCATGACCACCTCGACGGCCAGGTGGTTGCGTTCGCCTCGCCCAAGGCCCGTACGAGGCGGCGGCGGCCCGCTGACGAAATCCTGTGACTGAGATCGCGAAGACCGACTACAAGCTGGGTCAGGACAACGTCCAGCTTCTCGGCCTCGACATCCACAATCCGGTCTTCGTCGTCTCCAGCCTCACCAGCATCGCGTTCGTCGCGGGGGTGCTGGCATTCCAGGCCGGGGCGGCGGCCGCCTTTGGGGCGCTGCGCGCGTGGCTCATGCCGACGTTCGACTGGGTGTTCATGGGCGCGGGCAACTTCTTCGTCCTCTTCTGCCTGCTCCTGGTGGCGACGCCGCTTGGTCGCGTGCGCCTGGGCGGCGCGGATGCCCGACCGGACTACTCTCGATCGACCTGGTTCGCGATGCTGTTCGCCGCCGGGATGGGCATCGGCCTGATGTTCTTTGGGGTGTCGGAACCGGTGGAGCATTTCCTGCAACCGTCGCTCGGGCTCGAGGCGGCCGACACGGCGGCAGCGCGCCTCGGCATGGCCAGCGCCATCTACCACTGGGGCATCCATGCGTGGGCCATGTACGCGGTGGTGGCGCTGTCGATCGCCTTCGCGTCGTACAACCTCGGCCTGCCGATGACGCTCCGGTCGGCGTTCTATCCGCTCCTGGGGGAAGCGGTGTGGGGGCGGTTCGGCCACGGCATCGACATTCTCGCCGTCTTCGCCACGCTCTTCGGGCTGGCCACGTCGCTCGGCCTGGGCGCCCAACAAGTGGCAGCGGGGCTCGCCCACCTATGGGGCACGCCGACGACCGACACTACCCAGGTCCTGCTGATCGCCGGCATCACCGGCATGGCGCTGACGTCGGTTGTCAGCGGGATGGACAAGGGGGTCAAGCGGCTGAGCGAAGCCAACCTGCTGCTCGCCCTACTGCTGCTGGCGTTTGTGCTGACGGTCGGCCCGACGCGCGACATCGCCACCGGCACCGTGACCAGCCTCGGTCAGTATCTCGCGGCGATCGGACCGCTCAGCAACTGGGTAGGCCGCGAGGACCTCCACTTCATGCACGGCTGGACGACCTTCTTCTGGGCCTGGTGGATCTCGTGGTCCCCTTTCGTCGGCTTGTTCATCGCCCGAGTCTCGCGCGGCCGGACGGTGCGCGAGCTGATCGGCTGCATGCTGATCATCCCGACGCTGATTGTCGCGCTCTGGATGAACGCCTTCGGCGGGACTGCGGTATCGCAGTACGTCGACCGCGGGCAGCTCGACGTGATCGCGGCAGTGCAGGCGCAGCAACCGGAGATCGCCCTGTTCGCGCTGCTGGAGACGCTGCCGCTTGCGAACGTCACGTCGGTCATCGGTCTCGTGCTCATCGTGGTGTTCTTCGTCACCTCCTCCGACTCCGGATCGCTGGTTCTCGACACCATCACCGCCGGCGGCAAGCTGGACGCGCCGGTCGCCCAACGCGTGTTCTGGTGCGTCTTCGAGGGGCTGGTCGCCGTCGCGCTGCTGCTCGGCGGCGGCCTCGTGGCCGCGCAGGCGGCCACCCTCGCCGCCGGACTTCCCTTCGCACTGGTGCTGGTCGCCCTGTGCTACAGCACCTGGAAGGGGCTACGCGCGACACAAACAGGCCGGGCCAGTTAACCCGCTGACGCGCAGGAGACGCCCAAGCCTCCGCGGCGGGAACCGGCGGAACGACTGCGGGGCGCGTCGAGCACGAACGCGAACGGCTCGTCTTCAGGATGCTGGGTCTCGACCTGTCCCCGCCGGCGAGACGGCCGACGTGCGTTCGTCAAGGGCGACGTCGCCCGGGCCTTGCGGGCGCTGCGCGCGCGCAGCGGCGTGGTCGAGCCGGCCGACCGCGTCGTCGGCCTCTCGGCGCAGACGATCAGCCAGCGCTTCGCCCCCGCCGCCCACATCGAGCCCCGCCTGACCGCCCACTGGGGGCGCGTCGGGCTGGCCGCGCGCGGGCCCTCGGCCCACGCCGTGATGCGCGCCGGCAACTGGACGGACGTCCGCATGGTGGACTCGCTTGTTTTAGAGCCGTGACAGGAGCCGGTCGTAGGCGGCGTGGGAGCCGATCCAGAAGCGAAGACCGGGGTGACCGGGATTGCCCTCAAACAGCTGATAGGCTTGCCGGGCTTGGCTTTGAATGTCGGACGGCAACTGGGCGAAGCACTCGTGGAAGCGCTTGGTGCGGCGGGACTTCACAGCCGGTCGGGGTCGAGCGGCTCAGTTTGGCCGACCAGATCCTCTGCGAGAGCCTCCTGAGCGAGATTGGCGAGCTGCCGCTGGGAGGTCTCGAACGACCGGGACCAGTGCCGCTCGGACTCGAGTTCGTCCATCAGCCATCGCGCGAAGGCGTCCTGCTCGTCGTCGGGCAATCTGGTGGCCTTTGCGAACGCCTCCTCAAGTAGATTTGTCATAAGCGCCACCTCTTGAGACGAGTGTATCGCGTCAGAGAGCGCGACAGCACCGCTGCCCTCCTCGCCCTCCGGACGCTGCAAGTCTTTTCACGAACCCGGAGCCGGCCGACCGCGTGGTGCCGCTCTCGGCTGGATCCCCGCCGTGGTGGGGCTCAGTCGATGGGCCACGTGCGGCCGCAGGCCTCGGCTTCGCCGTACCGCCAGCAGGCCCAGAAACGCTTCCCCGTGCGCTTCTGACGCCGTACAACCATGGGTCTCGGGGGGCGGCAGGGGCAGCCCGGCTGCTTCGACTCGCACGACGGCTCGGCGCACTCGAAGAGGCCGCTGGCGGCCTCCACCAGCACGCCGGTGTTGCAGGCGCCGCAGGAGGGCTGCCTGTAGTCGCAGCCCTCACCCCCGTTCCAGTTCGTGCACGCCGTGAAATGCCTGTTCGGTCGCTCCTCCCCTGCAGGCGCCCCGTGCCGGCACCGCCGGGGCTGCAGCAAGGGCACGGCACAACGTCCCGCAGCGGCTCGAGCCAAGCGTCGAGCGGGTTCGAGGCGGCGGTGAGGCGCGGGTCCGCGCTCTCGATGATCGCCCGGGTTACCGGCGAGGTGCCGGCGTCGGGGTCGGAGACCACGATTAGCGCCGCGTAGCGGGCGCGCGTCAGCGCCACGTACCAGAGCTGGTGCTCGTCCCCGCGGCCTCCGCCGGTTTCGGCCGCGATCGCGCGGTCGAGCGCGAGCTGGGCGGGCGCGGTCGCCGACCTCGGCACCCCGGAGTCGATCAGCACCGCGTAGTCCGCTTCGCCGCCTTTGGCGGCGTGTATCGTCCGGTACTCCACCTCGAGGCCGTACTGACGTGCCGTGGCGCTCAGGCGGCGGCGGTCGAGCCCCGCCCCGCCGCGGCCGGCGGGCGGCTGGTCCGATACATCGATGTTCCGGCGGCCCATCACGAGCACGGTGACCGGCTTGGCCGCCTCTTCTTCCGTTTTTGCCTCGTGCTCCGGTATCCAGTATGCGAAGGCGGCCAACACGGCCGCCTTCGCCGGCGTCGCCGTTGCCCCGAGCTCGGCCGCAAGGGCCGGCGTTGGCATCGTTCCGATGACCAACACCGGCGGCACGCCGCCGACCGGTTCTGGTCCCAGGCCGTCGACCTGCCGGTCGCGGGCCTTCGGGTCCATCGTCACGACCGCTCTCGAGGCGTTGGCGAGTTTCTGCCCGAAGCGGTACCCGTTGACGAGCGTGATCGGTTCGCAGAGCGTACGTACGACCCCGGCCGGATCGGCTGTCGTCCGAATCAGGGAGGCGTCGCCCCCCTGGAACCCGAAGATAGCCTGCCAGTCGTCACCGACCCCGATCAGGGTGGCGCCCTCGCCCCCCGGCAGCCCGGCCCTTGGCGTCGTCAGGGCGTGGACGAAGGCGGCCTGCGCCGGGTTCACGTCCTGGTACTCGTCGACGATCATGTGGCGCCAGGGCAGCAGGTCAGGCCGCCGCCGCGCGGCGTCGGTGGCCTCGAGGATCGTGCCGTCGTGGTCGGTGGTGCGTGTGTCGGTGAGTTCCTGCTCGTAGCGCCGGCGCACGGCGCCGCCGATGTGCCGCAGCGCCTCGATGTCGGCGCGCTCTGTGGGCGCCGGCCGCCCGGCTGGCTGGCGGCGCACCGCGCCTATCCAGGCGGCGACCTCCCGTGTCAGCCCGCCGGGCTCGGCGTCCGGGCCGTCGCCGACGTCGTCGGCCGTTTCGACCGTCCATGACGTTGGATCGTCGATCTCGACGCCCACCGCCCGCAGTCGTTCGACGAGTACCTCGGCCATGTTCGGTCCGTCGCCGTTCCAGCCGCGCTGCATGTCCGCGAAGTACGTTTCGACATAGCGCGTGGACAGGCTCTTGTGCAGCCGCCGCTTCCAGGCGCGCCCCTCGTTGTAGTCGGCGAACCCCGTCGGCGCCCGGTCGCTCCGGTCGTGCGCGTAGTGCTCGAGCCAGACGCCGCTGTGCGCCGTCACCGGTGCCTGCGGGTCGTCCGGCAGGTGGAAGTCGGGCCGGTAGTCCCGCAGGTCCGCCGCGTTCCCGGCCTTCCCGGCCGGGAGCGGGAACGACGCTTCGTAGACGTAGTGCACGCCGGCGGTGTGCAGCAGGGTTCCGATCATGAACTCGCCGTACGACTTCACCTGGCGGCCGTCGGGCGGAATGCGGTGGCGTTCGATTGGTTCGCCGTCCTTTTCGGCGGCGCACCGTGCGTTCCGGCGCAGTTCGATGTCGGCGGCGAGCCCCGGGTCGCGCTTGATCTCTTCGCGGATCCAGCCGGCGATTCGTCGGAGCCTCAGGCTCTCGTCCTCCGCCATTGGCGAGAGCTGGACCGTGCGGCCATCGATCAGCTTTAGGACCCGGCGCGCGAGCTGGTGGATCGTGCCAATCTGCAGGCCCGGCAAGCGTTTGCGCGTTCGTTGCCGTATCTCCTTGGCGGCCTTGCTCGTGAAGGTGATGAAGGCGACCGCCTCGGGCGGCGTGCCGAGGCGGCGGACAGCGTAGCCCGCCCGCGCCACCATGGTCCGCGTCTTGCCGGACCCGGCACCGGCGGTGACCATCGCCCGGTCTTCGAAGCACGCAGCGGCTCGCCGCTGGTGGGGGTCGAGGGCTGACAGCAGCGGGTCGGCCGCGGCGGCGGCCTCGGCGCGCCGGTTCCACCGGTCCCGTACCGCCGGGGCGAGGCGGCCCGTGGCGACCCAGATCCGGAAGGTGCTGACCGGTTCGGTGAGCCACCGCGAGGTTCGCAGGCGGTTCTTGCGTCGGGCTCTGGCGAGGTCGAAGGCGCTCTTCCGCCACCAGACGCGCGGGGGCGGGATCAGCCGGCGCCACTTATTGATCCACGTCCCGGCCGGGTCGGTGTCTCTGGACCGTCCCGCCGCCCCGGGCTCGCTGTGCATCGCGGCAATCGTATCGGTGAGAACGGCGGAGCAAAAATAGACCACAGCGCGGCGGTGTGAAGCTGCCTGCGGGCGGCGGAAAACCAGACCGCTCGAGTGGTCCACCGAGCATGCCGACGGTGTTCTGTGGAACACAGGAGGGATGTATCGAGTGGAGTTCTATGCGGCGGTGCGGCGCAGCGTCTATGTGGAGGGATTGAGCGAGCGGGCGGCGGCCCGGCGCTTCGGGCTGGCCCGGGAGACGGTGCGCAAGATGCTGCGCTACCGCCTGCCGCCCGGGTATCGTCGGGCGAAACCGATCCGGTGTCCGAAACTGGACGCCTTCACCGGGGTCATCGATCAAATTCTCACCGACGATCAGCAGCGCCCGAAGAAACAACGGCACACGGCCAAGCGCATCTGGGAGCGCTTATGCGTCGAGCACGCCTTCACGGGCGGCTACACGATTGTCAAAGACTACGTGCGCAGGCAGAAGCTGGGCGGGCAAGAGATGTTCGTGCCGCTCGCGCATCCGCCGGGCGACGCCCAGGCCGACTTCGGCGAAGCCCTGGTGGTCATCGACGGCGTCGAATGCAAGGCGCACTACTTGGTCGTGGATCTGCCGCACAGCGACGACGCGTTCGTGTAGGCGTTTCCGGCCGAGACGACGGAGGCGTTTTGCGAAGGACACAACGCCGCGTTCCGCTACTTCGGCGGCGTGCCGCGTGGCATCGTCTACGACAACACCACGCTGGCGGTGGCGAAGATTCTCGGGGACGGCACGCGGCAGCGAACGCAGAGCTTCAGCGAGCTCCACTCGCACTACTTGTTCGACGATCGCTTCGGACGGCCGGGGAAGGGCAACGACAAAGGCAAGGTGGAAGGGCTGGTCGGCTACGCCCGCCGCAACTTCTTCGTGCCGGTCCCGCGCGTCGCTAGTTGGGACGCGTTGAACGCTGACTTGGCGCGCCAGTGCCGCGCGCGGCGCGGGCAGCGGTTACGGCGGCACACCGAGACGATCGGGGAGCGCTTCGCGCGCGACCGCGCCGCGTTGTTGCCGTTGCCGCCGGTCCCGTATGAAGCCTGCGACACGCGCCCGACGCGGGTCACGTCGTTGTCGCTGGTGCGCTACCGCCGCAACGACTACTCGGTGCCAACCGCCTACGGCCACCGCGACGTGGTGGTGAAGGGCTACGTGGACGTCGTCGTGATCGTCTGCGGGAGTGAGGAGATCGCCCGTCATCGTCGCAGCTACGGGCGTGAGGAGCTGATCTTCGATCCGCTGCACTACTTGGCCTTGACGGGAGCGCAAGACGGGCCGCGCGTCGATGCCAGACGAGTTTTGAATCTCGTGGACGGCGCTTTCGGTTCGCTGATCCGGGTGGGCGCTGCCAGACGAGTTTAGGGCTCCGGCTGCGGCGGCTGATCGTTCGAACTCCAGTGGCGACCGGACCGGAGTGACGGCTGGGCAAACCCCGGGACCCGCGAGTATGTGCAGGTCTTGCGGCTCGCCTCGAGGACTTTCGGCTCGGCCCACGTCGCCGCGAACCCATCGATCGGCTGGCCCACGCGCTATCAGGACGCCCTGCGACTGGGCGCGATCGGGTTCGACGCCGTCAAGCATCTCGTTCTGTGCCGCCTCGACCACCGGCCGCCCCGCCTCGACCTGGCGCAGTATCCGCATCTCCCGGCCCCGCGGGTGACGACGACCATGGCGGCCGACTACTTGATGCTGCTGGGGGCAGGGGCCGAGTGATGGCCAAGTCGACCCTGCTGCTCGACGCCCATCTCAAGGCCCTCCGCTTGCCGACCTTCCTCGCGCGAGTACGACAAGGTGGCGCGGCACTGCGCGCAGGAAGGGCTGGACTGTCCACCGCTACCTGTTCCGCCTCTGCGAGCTGGAGCTGCTCGACCGCGAGCAGCGCGCCATCCGGCGCGGCGCATCAAGGCCGCCAAGTTGCCCGGTCGTGAAGACGTCTCGAGGACGCCCTTCGCGTTCAAGCATCTCCGCGCGATCCCGTCGACGCCCATCGTTGACCTTCCTGCGCGAACGACAAGGTGGCGGCTCGTCCACGCTACCTGCGCCTCTGCGAGCTGGAGCTGCTGACCCGGCGTCTCGATCCCGTCGTTGAGCTATCTCGACTCGACCGGCGAGAGAACGTCTTGGCGTTGGGCAACTCCGGCACAGGCAAGACGCATCTGGCGCTGGCCTTGGGGTTGGCCGCCTGTCAGAAAAGCTATCGGGTGCGCTTCACCACCGCCGCCGCGCTGGTGAACGAGCTGCTCGAAGCTCGGGATGACAAGCGCCTGCTCCGCTTCCAGAAACAGTTGGCCAAGCAGGATTTGTTGATCGTGGACGAGCTCGGCTACGTGCCGTTGTCGAAGACCGGCGCCGAGCTGCTGTTCGAGATCTTCTCCCAGCGCTACGAGCAAGCGTCGACGCTGGTGACCTCGAATCTGCCCTTCAACGAATGGACCGAGATCTTTGGCTCTGAACGGCTCACCGGCGCGCTGCTCGACCGGCTGACTGAGGTTGCCCCGATCTCGTGGACAGGTTAAGGCTTTCGGTTCACGTCATGGTGTGTACATCAACATTGATTCCTGTGGGCGGTGTGGATCCCGTGCGCAGCGCGGGATCCAACGGACTTGTGGGCGCCCGTAGGGCGTCCACAGGCCGGGCACCGTCCACAGCGCCGGCCTGATGGAGCCGTTCGAACTCCAGTGGCGCCCGGTAGCCGAGCGCGGAGTGACGCCGCCGTGTGTTGTACCACCCCTCGATGAACTCGAACAACGCCGCCCGTGCTTCGGCGTGCGTTGACAGCGTCGTTCGGTCGAGCAGCTCGCACTCCAGGGTCGCGAAGAAGCTCTCGGCCATCGCATTGTCGAAGCAATCGCCGACCGAACCCATCGATAGCGCGACGCCCCGTTCCCGGCAGCGAGCGCCGAAGGCCAGCGAGGTGTACTGGCAGCCTTGGTCGGAGTGATGGATGACCGCCTCGGGCCGCCGTTGCGCCACGGCCATCTCCAGCGCCTCGACCACCAGCGCGGTGCGAAGATGCCCCGCCATGGCCCAACCGACGACGCGCCGGCTGAACACGTCGAGGACGATGGCCAGGTACAGGAAGCCGGCCAGGGTCGGGACGTAGGTGATGTCGGCGACCCAGAGCCGGTTCGGCGCGTCCGCCTCGAAGCGCCGCTCGACCCGATCCGGGGCCGGGCGGGCCTGGGCATTCCGGCGTGTCGTGCGAGGGCCGCGGCGCCGGCTCACCCCGGCGACGCCGACGGACCGCATGACCCGGGCGACCCGCTTGCGGCTCACCGCGACACCGCCCTCGGTCAGTTCGGCGTGAATCCGAGGAGCACCATACGTCCCTCGACTCCGGCCGTGAATCGCCTGGACGCGAGCCCGGAGCTCGGCATCGGCCCGTGCCCGAGCCGACGGAGGACGACGACGCCACGCGTAGTACCCGCTCGGGGAGACACCGAGCACCCGGGCCATCGTGGCGACACGGAAACGAGCCTGATTCGCGCTCATGACCCGGTAGGTCTCCCGGGTCGGGTCTCCCGCGCGAACCAGGCCGTTGCCTTTGCCAATATCTCTCGCTCTTCGCGCAGGCGCCGGTTCTCCCGGCGCAGCCGGCGAAGCTCTTCACGCTCCTCCGTGCGCAGCCCGTCGCTGCGCTCGCCCGCATCGCGGCCCACCTGCGCGACCCAGGTTCGGATCGCCTGGGACGACGGCTCGAACTCGCGAGCCAGGTCCTCCGGCGCACGTCCGGACCGAACCAGGTCGACCATCTGTTGCCGGAACTCCGCCGCGTACGGTGGTCTCGTCTTCGGCATCGCGGATACTCCTTCTCCCCCCAAGAGGATAGGTGTCCACGAAACCGGGGCAACTTCAGACCCATCACGTCCACATCCTCGAGCTGAACGGCGACAGCTATCGCCTCGCACACAGCAAGCACGCTCGCAAAGACGCTGCCGCCCCGGCGTCCTGACCCCTCCCCCTGCAACGCCGCTGGCTGTGCAGCCGGGCCTCCACTGCGTCCGGGCCCGCCCCGGGGGCGTGCCCAGACTCCGCTTCAGCCCACCCGCACAGCCACCTTCAAACACGCCACCGGGCGGCCGGATGGTCTAATTTTCCTCCGCCACTCTGGTCTAGTTTTGGTCCGCCTTGAACCCCCGGTTGGTGGGACCTCTGCCGCGACTCGACGGCCATCGAAGCCCGCGAGAAGCCGGCCGCCAAGGAAAAGACGCCCCCGCTGCCCAAGCGCAAGCGGGGACGGCCGAAGAAGGGTGAGGAACGGCCGAAGGTCCTCAAGCGCCTCGACCGGCAGGCGGCCATGACCTTGCCGGCGATGCTCGACGACCTGCCGACCGACTGTGACGTGGGCATGAAAAAGGACAGCAAGGGCTACAAGTCGACCTGGGTCGGCTACAAGCTGCACCTCGACGTGGCCGACGGCCAGATTCCGATCAGTTGCCTGCTGACGTCCGCCTCCCTGCACGACAGCCAAGCCGCCATTCCGCTGGCGACCTTGTCGGCCGAGCGAACGACCAATCTGTATGACCTGATGGACGCCGCCTACGACGCGGAACCGATCCGCCAGCACAGCCGCTCACTCGGCCACGTCCCGTTGATTGACACCAACCCCCGCCGCGACAAGGCGTTGGCGGAGGAATTGCGAACCGAAGCCCGGCGCCTGCAGCGTATCGGCTTTCAGCTTCCCGAGCAGGCTCGCTACAACGAGCGTACGGCGGGTGAGCGCGTCAATGGCCGACTCAAGGACGAGTTCGGCGGTCGCCATGTCCGGGTCCGGGGCGCCTCGAAAGTGATGTGCCACTGCATGTTCGGCGTGCTCGCACTCACCGCCGACCAGCTCGTGCGCCTCGTGACATAACCAGTGCACCGCCGGCAACGCCCCTCGGCGCCCGACGGGCGTCAGTCACCCACGGGTGTCCCAACGCGCGGTCGAGAACACGTCGAAACATCCGACTTCTACCTCCCGGCGTGCCGCCGGTTCTCCCGACAAGATATCCAGTCCACGATCCAGGGCAAATCGTGTTCACCAAGAGAGCTGAGGACTGCGCCCACCCCAATCCCCCGGGAGTTTTGCAAGCGGCTTAATCATATTCTAATTCACAGCGCGCCACCTTTCAGCCTTTCTCGCCTAATGCGAGACGGAGGGTTGTGCTCTATTGACTCATATGAGTTCTCCACCCGGCGGCGCCGGACCCCGTAGTCATGAAACCAGGGCATGACGAGGCGACAGCCGGGCCCCGTGGGTGCGGATCAGCCGGCTGGTAAGGCTACCGCTGCCCACGAGTGTCTGTGTGGAAAATGAGGGGATCTCTGAGGACGGATACCCGGATCCTTGCCTTGCCGCGCAGCCGGGCGGGGGGCGGTGAGTGCGGGCTGGAACCGCGTCCGAGGGCGGCCGCCGCGCAGCGCGAACGTCCGGGCCGTTCGTCCCCGCGCGTCGTCCAGAGGAGGCGGCATCGTCATGAACAACCAGGACGCCTTTGAGCGCATCATGGCGTCGTTGTACGACGCCATGCTCGACGATACCCGCTGGCCGGCCGCCTCGGCCCTGATCGACGAGGCCTGCGGCCTGACAAGCAATGGCCTCATTGTCGGTGAAGGCCCGAAGGACGACGTCCGGGCGCTCTTCGTCGGGCTCTACTCCCTGGGGCAGCGCCGCGAAGACTTGGAGCGCGAGTACCTCGAAAACTACCATTCCATCGACGAACGTGTATCGCGCTTCCGGCAATTGCCGGTCAGTCGCCTGGTGCACATCACCGACCTGTACACGGCCGAGGAGTTGAAGACCTCACCGACCTACAACGACATGCTGCGCCGGGCCGGTATGCAGGACAGCCTGAACGTCCGTCTCCCCGGGCTGGACCGCTCCCACATCGCCTGGGGCCTGAACGATCCCGTCGACTCGGATGGCTGGGGGTCTTCGCCGATCACGATGGTCCAGAGGCTGCTGCCCCATATCCAGCAGTTCGTCTGCGTCCGGCAGGCGCTGGTCCGCGCCGAGGCGCGGAGCACGACCGTGACTGCCCTGCTCGACAACCCGCGGATCGGCGTCCTCCACCTGGACCGGCGCGGGCGGATCATGGAGGGGAACGACCGCGCCCGGAGCATTCTGCGGCACGGCGATGGGTTGTTGGACCGGGGCGGGATGCTGCGCGCCCGCGCGTCGGCCGACCAGCGCCGTCTCGAACGGTTGGTGGGCGACGCGCTGCCGGCCGCTGGCGCGGTCGCGGTCAGCGGGTCGATGATGCTCCGCCGCTCGTCCGTGGTGCCGCCGTTCGTGGTACACGTCAAGCCCGTGGGCATCCCTCAACCGGACTACGGCACGCGGCACGTGGCCGCGCTGGTGCTGATTGTCGAGCCGGGGCGCCAGCCTCGCATCAATCCCGACCTGGTGGCCACGACCCTGGAACTGACGCCGGCGGAGACGCAGGTGGCGGTCTGGTTGGCGGAAGGCAAGAGCGTGCGCGACATGGCCGATGCGACGGGGCATACGACAGCCGCCATCTACTGGCACCTGCAGCAGATCTACCAGAAGCACTCGATCTCGCGGCAGGCGGACCTGGTGCGGTTGGTGCTGTCGCTCGCCGACCTCGGGTGAGGGCGGCGCTGCGACGGCGGGCCGAGCCCTTCGTGTCAGGCGATCTCTCGATCCGCTACGACCCGCGCCAAGTGAGCGTGGCGCGGCCGGCCCGTCTAGCTCACGTGGCGGGACCGATCCGCCTGTCGCAAACGGTCGTTTGCAACAGGCGGGCGAGGACGCCGTCCTGCGAGTACCTCAGTGTGTCGTATCCCGTGTCTGATTCTATGTCTTGCATACGTCGCGCGCGTGTGCCAGTGCCGAGGGACCGCGCGTCGCGTTCCGTGAGCAGGATCGATTCATCGGTACACCTCGCGTCGGTTTCCAATCTTCACGACGAGCACGCACAACGCGCGGTCCTCAATGCTGGCAATGACGCGATAATCGCCGATCCGGTACTTCCAGAACTCGCCCAGCGTGGAGCCTTTGAGGGCCTCTCCGATGCTGCGCGGGTTGTCCAGCGTGGCCACGCGGTCATGCAAAAAAGCGAGAATCCGCCGACGCGGCTGCTGGTCGAGGTTGTCCAAGTCGCGTACGGCGGCCTGGTCAAGCTCGATCGTCCACGCCATCGCGTGCCATCACGTCTTCGAGCGGGACGGCGTGAGATTTTCCGAGCCGGAGGTCGACCAGCCGTTGTTCAGCCAGGTACACGTCCTCAAGATCGTCTAAGTGTTCCCGGATGGCCGCAAGGATGTAGAAGGTCCTGCTCCGCCCGGTGCGGGCGGCCAACTGGCGCAGGCGTTGGGAGACGTCATCGGGCAAGCGGAGGGAAACAGCGGTCATGTCGATTCTCCTGTGTGCTTATTGCAATACAAATATCACGTTTAGCGCGCAACCCCACCACGTAGCCCGTGCCGTCCCACGGAGCGGCACGGAACGCCAACCCGGATCGCCTGCTAGTGGTGTGTCACTAGAACAAGTTTACAGTTCGAACGTCACGGTGCCCCCAACACGGCGGCGCCGAATCGTCCCGGAAATCAGGGGTTCGACGGTCTGGTCGGCTACAGGCGGGCGATGTAAAGCCATTCCTGGGACACACCACTAGAATCCCTACCGACAAGACCCGGTTATCGGACGCCCAGCCCGATCTCAGGACGGACGCACCTGAGCAAACGTCCTGGCGGAGCGGGCCGGCCAGGCCCCGGGTGATGGCCCCAGACCATCACTCGCATCCCCCTCGAGCTGCAGGACGCGCAGCCGCGACGCCCGCTGCCGAACGGCCCCCTCGGTCCGGCCGAGCCGATCGGCGAACTCGACCAGGCGGCGGCCACCATTTTCCCAGTCGAGCGCCGCGGCCAGGCGAACGGCCGTATCCTCGGTTTCTGTCCAACGCCTACCCATCGCAATAACATACCTGAGAGCCGCTTGCAAAACTCCCAGGGGATTGGGGCTGGGCGCAGTCCTCAGCTCTCTTGGTGAACACGATTGCCCTGGATCGCCGACTGGACATCTTGTCGGGAGAACCGGCGGCACGCCAGAGGTAGAAGTCGGATGTTTAGACGTGTTCTCGACCGCGCGTTGGGACACCCGTGGGTGACTGACGCCCGTCGGGCGCCGAGGGGCGTTGCCGGCGGTGCACTGGTTATGTCACGAGGCGCACGAGCTGGTCGGCGGTGAGTGCGAGCACGCCGAACATGCAGTGGCACATTATTTTCGAGGCGCCACGGACCCGGACATGGCGACCGCCGAACTCGTCCTTGAGTCGGCCATTGACGCGCTCACCCGCCGTACGCTCGTTGTAGCGAGCCTGCTCGGGAAGCTGAAAGCCGATACGCTGCAGGCGCCGGGCTTCGGTTCGCAATTCCTCCGCCAGCGCCTTGTCGCGGCGGGGGTTGGTGTCAATCAACGGGACGTGGCCGAGTGAGCGGCTGTGCTGGCGGATCGGTTCCGCGTCGTAGGCGGCGTCCATCAGGTCATACAGATTGGTCGTTCGCTCGGCCGACAAGGTCGCCAGCGGAATGGCGGCTTGGCTGTCGTGCAGGGAGGCTGACGTCAGCAGGGTAGAGTCGACGACTGGCGCGGTGGCGGTAGGCGTAGGGGGTAGCTGTTCCCGGCAGCTTTCGCTGATGCCGGTGCCTCACTCCTCGCCATGGCTCCGTTTCCAGTCGCCGCTCATCGGTAGGGTCGAGAGCTGGCGCGCTGTCGGTAGGGTCCGGTGGCTCCTCCGGCGCTTTCGCACCGGGCCTCAGTCTGGCTCCCGTGGGCACGTTTCCAGCTCCCGCCTCGTCAAACCCAGCATGCCGATTTCCGGCACTGGGCTTTCCTGTTGCCTTCGTCTCAAGGGTTATGTGGCCGTTCAAACCGGGAGCGCTTTCGGCAGATAGACGACCCGGTATTCGGAGAACAGCCCGAGTCGGTCATATAGCTTCTGCCTACTCCACCTCTTCCAGCCGAACCCCAGTCGCCCGCGCTGTCGCATCAGGTGTCGCCGTACCTTCTTCTCGACCCAGTCCTTCACGTGACTGAAACATCGGCTCGATTGTCCTATGCGGAAGTAGTTCGTCCATCCGCGCAGGATTGGGTTGATGAGAGCAATGACCCTTTCAACCGGTTGCGAGCAATGTCGTCGCATCACCCCCTTGAGCCGTCGCAGGAGTTTGGTGCGTGCCGCTATCTTCGGCACACAGGCAACCCCCCACTTGCCCCGCTGCGTCCAGGCGCGGCGGATGCTGAACCCAAGGAAGGTGAAACTCTCGCCCTTTGCGAGATCGACGCGACGCGTCTTGTCACGATTGAGTTCCACGTCGAGTGTGGCCAGTTCCTCCAGAAGCCGCTTGTACACGGTCGTCTCAAGCCACCGCCACCGGCGGTAGCCGTCGATCAGGATCACCAGGTGAGTCGCCCGGGGGAATCTCACCCCCGGGCGCTCGCAGAACTGTACGTGAACGTCTCCGCTCATACAGCTCCCATCATCCAGCCGCCAGCGTCACCCCCAGCAGATGCCAATGGGCGAACAGCCTGAACGGCTTCGCGTGGCTCGACGGCTCCTCCCGCACGCGCGGTTGACCGTCGGGACACGCTGGATGACGCGACCCCTTTGCTCCATCGAGTTTCCCCGACTTCATCGCTCGTACGGGTCGCTCCGCCCCTGTGCCTCGCATCGGGCTTCTCATCCTTGGGGGTCGGCCCCTTGGATTTCTCCCTTCACATCGAGGCGACAGGTTCCCACGTTCCACACAAGGGCCTGGTGCAGGGTCACGCCACCTTTATGCCGGGTGCCGCCCAGCCAAGCTGCAGGCTCCCACTGGACTCGTCCCGGGTTAACGACTCGCCCCGGTTTCGACACCGTCCCTACGCTTTCGACACGTTGCCGGTGGTTCATCCACTTCGTCTCCCTGCACCCTACCTGACGCGGTCGCGCCGCGCCGTTTCCGTGACGCTTACCACCCCGGCTCTTGACCGAAGCAGCGCACGGCGGTTTGGAGCCTCCCCCTGCCGGGCGGCTCCGAGGGGCCTACCCTCATCCCTCGTGCAGCATGGCTGCAGCTAGGCGGCCATCTCGGCCTCCCTTCTGCGCCTTCGTGGCGCACGGTCATCGGCGAATCGAGCATACTCGATGTAGTGGTAGCGTCCTTATCGGGTGACGTCCTTCGCCCGCTCCAGCATCTTGTCCACCTCGTTGAGATAGAGATTGCTGAGCAAGGGTGAAATAACCCCACCCTGGGGAACGCCCCGCTTGCCTCCAGCCTTGAGGATGAGCTTCAACAGCCGTAAAACTTCGTCGTCGTCTACCCGAATCGCCACTTTTCCAAGCAGGATGTCGTGTCGAACCGCATCGAAATACGACGCCAAGTCCACGTCTATCACCGTGGTCTTGTTCTTTACGACCGCCGTCGCCACCCGGTGCACCGCCCGATGGGCCGTGCGTTTTGGCCGGTACCCGTAAGAGCCCTCCTGAAAGTCAGCCTCGAAGACAGGTTCCAGTATCAGCTTCAGCGCCCCCTGCACCACACGGTCCCGGATGGTGGGTATCCCGAGGATGCGGACTTTGCCCCCATCCTTCGGTATCTCCACCTGCCGGTTTGCCGAGGGCCGATAGGTTCGGGAGTGCAGTTCGTCATGGATGTCATCCAGGAACGCCTCGAGGCCGGCCTCCTCGATGGCCGCGAACGTCACACCGTCAATGCCCGCGGCACCGCCGTTGCGTCGCGCCATCTCGTAGGCCTCCCGGAGCGTCTCCGGCTTACATACATGAACGTACAGCCCCCAGAAGCGCCATTTCTGGTCAGCCTTCGCCTTGAGATATATTCTCCGTCGCAGGTCCTGCAAACCAATGGACGGCTTTGTCATCCCGTCCTTGCCTCCCTTGTTGTCGGAGAACTGTTCAACAGCAGGGCGCCTTTGCTCCGCGGGAGTTACACCGCCTCAACGCTACTACACGCCCCTCCGCCACCCTCTCGCCTTCGGCTCACTTCCCGGTGTTGCCGGTTATAGAGCCTACCTTGCTCTGGCGATTTCGCGCCGGGGCGAGGAGGGCTTCTCCAGTTGCTCAGCCTGTCCTTGTCATCGTGCTGTCGCTACCACCCCGCCGAAGTGGGTCAGCCGCGTCAATCAGGTTTCGACCGCCCATGCTGCCTTCGCCTTCAGGTTGCAGGCTCGGCCTTCGGAATACACTTTCGAGGCCACCTCCGCGTTCACTTCACGTTACGGCCCGATGACTCGCAATCTCCCCAAGGGAGACCCTGTCGATAGGCTTCAGGAATTTGGTTTCCCTCCTCCCTGCTATCCAAGCTACGGGGCTCCTGATTCTTGCCCCGGCGGGGCTGTCTCCCGCTGAACAGGCCAGCCTTGGCTGGACACACAACCGGACGGGCGGATTTCCCGCATCCGGCTCTCGGACGAGATCATGCCTTCGCCCACGGAAAGCTCGCCGTTCGCGGAACAAGGCGGGTGAGCCCGTACTCTTGCCAGAGTCGCTCATCCGGGAAGCGCACGTATTTCCCTAACTGCACCTTGTGCTTGCGACAGAGCCACCGGCGCAGCCGCCGCGTCGCGTGCCGGTCAATCGCAGCGTAGGCCGGGCTGACCTGCCCCAGGGTGAAGTAGTTCGCCCAACCGGTCAACAGCCGATTGATGCGCGCTACCACCACCGGCGGCGATAGGGGCCCGTTACGCCGCGTAGTCAGCTCGCTCACGCGACGGCAGATGCTCTGGACGTTCGACTGACTCGGCCGCGTGCCGATATAGGCGCGCCCCGTGTCCCGCCGGTAGTTGCGCCCAATCCGGTAGCCGAGGAACGTCATCGACTCATCCGGCAACCGGCAGCAGCGGGTCTTCTCGGCGTTCATCGGCAGCTTCAGACGCTCCAGCAGGGTTTCGACCGCGGCCAGCATCACCGCTGCCGGCGCTCGGCCGAGCACCGCAAGGTGAGTCGCCCGGGGGAATCTCACCCCCGGGCGCTCGCAGAACTGTACGTGAACGTCTCCGCTCATACAGCTCCCATCATCCAGCCGCCGGCGTCAGCCCCAGCAGATGCCAGTGGGCGAACAGCCGGGGCGCGCGACGCGCAAGACCACCGAGCCAGTGAATGGCGCGGCGGCGATGGCGCCGGAGCCTCTTGTATTTCCGCATGGCCCATCGAACCAACAGGTCGTTGAAGTGGCGAAAGACCGAATACAGGGCCGACTTGTAGAAACGGCCGTAGAATTGAATCCAGCCACGAAGGACAGGATTCCACATGCGGGCCAGGTCGTCGATGGCCTTGTCGCTGCGCCGAGGGAGGTGCCAACGTCGCATCTTCTGCCGCATCCGTGTCGCCGCCGCATTGCTCACCGCCGGTATGAAGCTGATGAAGTACTGACCCCATCGATTCTTTGCCCGACGAGAGCGAAACGTGTATCCCAGGAAGGTGAACTGCTCCGTGGGATACTGCCCCGGCCGGTCGTCATCCTTGCAGTAGACGATACGCGTCTTCTCCGGATGTACTTCCAGCCGGCATTGCGCCAGACGACGTTTGATGTGCGCCAGGACCTGCTGCGCCTGCGTCTCCGTCCGACAGTGCGCGACGATATCATCCGCATACCTCTCGAACGGAACGTCCGGGTGCGTGCGTTGACCGCATCCAGTCGTCGAACGCGAGGTGCAAGAAGATATTGGCCAGGAGCGGGCTCGCGACGCCCCCTTGGGGCGTTCCCATCGTGCGCGGTACCAGGGTTCCGTCTTCCTGCTGCATGGGAGCGGTCAGCCACCGCTGCACATAGAGCAGAATCCACCGGCACCGGGTGTACTTCCTGGCCGTACGCATGACGAGCGCGTGGTCCAGGTTGTCAAAGAAGCCGCGGATATCCAGATCGATCACCCAGTCATAACGCCAGCATCGCTGCCGGGCCGTCGTGAGTGCGTCGATCGCGGACTTCCGCGGGCGATACCCATACGAATCGGGATGGAACTGTGGCTCCACGTCCGGTTCCAGGTACATCTTGACCACCGTCTGGGCAATTCTGTCGGCGACAGTGGGAATGCCCAAGCGTCGCTCGCTTCCGTCCTTCTTCGGTATCCCAACCGACCGGACCGGAGGCGGGAAGTACGTGCCCGACGACATCCGATTCCAAATCTTATAGAGATTGTTCTTCAGGTCCTGCTCGAACATCTCGACAGACTCAGCATCGACGCCAGCTGCTCCGTGATTCGCCTTGACCCGAGTGTAGGCCTCCCAAACCACCCACTTGGAAATACGAAACGGCTTCGCGTGGCTCGACGGCTCCTCCCGCTCGCGCGGTTGACCGTCGGGACACGCTGGATGACGCGACCCCTTTGCTCCATCGAGTTTCCTCGACTTCATCGCTCGTACGGGTCGCTCCGCCCCTGTGCCTCGCATCGGGCTTCTCATCCTTGGGGGTCGGCCCCTTGGACTTCTCCCTTCGCATCGAGGCGACAGGTTCCCACGTTCCGCACAAGGGCCTGGTGCAGGGTCACGCCACCTTTATGCCGGGTGCCGCCCAGCCAAGCTGCAGGCTCCCGCTGGACTTGTCCCGGGTTAACGACTCGCCCCGGTTTCGACACCGTCCCTACGCTTTCGACACGTTGCCGGTGGTTCATTCACTTCGTCTCCCTGCACCCTACCTGACGCGGTCGCGCCGCGCCGTTTCCGTGACGCTTACCACCTCGGCTCTTGACCGAGGCAGCGCACGGCGGTTTGGAGCCTCCCCCTGCCGGGCGGCTCCGAGGGGCCTGCCCTCATCCCTCATGCAGCATGGCTGCAGCTAGGTGGCCATCTCGGCCTCCTTTCCGCGCCTTCGTGGCGCACGGTGAGTCGCCCGGGGGAATCTCACCCCCGGGCGCTCGCAGAACTGTACGTGAACGTCTCCGCTCATACAGCTCCCATCATCCAGCCGCCGGCGTCAGCCCCAGCAGATGCCAGTGGGCGAACAGCCGGGGCGCGCGACGCGCAAGACCACCGAGCCAGTGAATGGCGCGGCGGCGATGGCGCCGGAGCCTCTTGTATTTCCGCATGGCCCATCGAACCAACAGGTCGTTGAAGTGGCGAAAGACCGAATACAGGGCCGACTTGTAGAAACGGCCGTAGAATTGAATCCAGCCACGAAGGACAGGATTCCACATGCGGGCCAGGTCGTCGATGGCCTTGTCGCTGCGCCGAGGGAGGTGCCAACGTCGCATCTTCTGCCGCATCCGTGTCGCCGCCGCATTGCTCACCGCCGGTATGAAGCTGATGAAGTACTGACCCCATCGATTCTTTGCCCGACGAGAGCGAAACGTGTATCCCAGGAAGGTGAACTGCTCCGTGGGATACTGCCCCGGCCGGTCGTCATCCTTGCAGTAGACGATACGCGTCTTCTCCGGATGTACTTCCAGCCGGCATTGCGCCAGACGACGTTTGATGTGCGCCAGGACCTGCTGCGCCTGCGTCTCCGTCCGACAGTGCGCGACGATATCATCCGCATACCTCTCGAACGGAACGTCCGGGTGCGTTGACCGCATCCAGTCGTCGAACGCGAGGTGCAAGAAGATATTGGCCAGGAGCGGGCTCGCGACGCCCCCTTGGGGCGTTCCCATCGTGCGCGGTACCAGGGTTCCGTCTTCCTGCTGCATGGGAGCGGTCAGCCACCGCTGCACATAGAGCAGAATCCACCGGCACCGGGTGTACTTCCTGGCCGCACGCATGACGAGCGCGTGGTCCAGGTTGTCAAAGAAGCCGCGGATATCCAGATCGATCACCCAGTCATAACGCCAGCATCGCTGCCGGGCCGTCGTGAGTGCGTCGATCGCGGACTTCCGCGGGCGATACCCATACGAATCGGGATGGAACTGTGGCTCCACGTCCGGTTCCAGGTACATCTTGACCACCGTCTGGGCAATTCTGTCGGCGACAGTGGGAATGCCCAAGCGTCGCTCGCTTCCGTCCTTCTTCGGTATCCCAACCGACCGGACCGGAGGCGGGAAGTACGTGCCCGACGACATCCGATTCCAAATCTTATAGAGATTGTTCTTCAGGTCCTGCTCGAACATCTCGACAGACTCAGCATCGACGCCAGCTGCTCCGTGGTTCGCCTTGACCCGAGTGTAGGCCTCCCAAACCACCCACTTGGAAATACGAAACGGCTTCGCGTGGCTCGACGGCTCCTCCCGCTCGCGCGGTTGACCGTCGGGACACGCTGGATGACGCGACCCCTTTGCTCCATCGAGTTTCCTCGACTTCATCGCTCGTACGGGTCGCTCCGCCCCTGTGCCTCGCATCGGGCTTCTCATCCTTGGGGGTCGGCCCCTTGGACTTCTCCCTTCGCATCGAGGCGACAGGTTCCCACGTTCCGCACAAGGGCCTGGTGCAGGGTCACGCCACCTTTATGCCGGGTGCCGCCCAGCCAAGCTGCAGGCTCCCGCTGGACTTGTCCCGGGTTAACGACTCGCCCCGGTTTCGACACCGTCCCTACGCTTTCGACACGTTGCCGGTGGTTCATTCACTTCGTCTCCCTGCACCCTACCTGGCGCGGTCGCGCCGCGCCGTTTCCGTGACGCTTACCACCTCGGCTCTTGACCGAGGCAGCGCACGGCGGTTTGGAGCCTCCCCCTGCCGGGCGGCTCCGAGGGCTGCCCTCATCCCTCATGCAGCATGGCTGCAGCTAGGTGGCCATCTCGGCCTCCTTTCCGCGCCTTCGTGGCGCACAGTCGTCTGCGTAGTTGACGATTTCCGCCTCGAAGCGCCGTCGCGTAGCCCATTACCTTCCAGCCCAGAATGAAGCGACGCATGTAGACGTTGCTGAACAGCGGTGAAATTACTCCCCGAACGCAAAAGGTAACTTCGAGGGTCCGCGGCGTTGTCGGCGTCGTTGTTCGGTCCGCCACCGTTCGTTGGCGGTGGCCCCGAGGGTACGGGAATGCAGTGGCGGATCACGATCTTGTCGTCATTGACGAGGACCTCCTTGACGACGAGGCGCACGATTCGCTGCCGCTCCACGATGTCGAGCGTCTCGGCCGTCGCGCGCAGGCGCGTGAGAAACGCCGACAGGGTCTCGGCCAAGCGCAGATGCGCGGCGCGCTCGCGAGTCTGCTCGACCAAAGCGTTCAACTCGTAGCGTAGCGTCTGCTCACGTTGACGCAGCAACGGCATCCGCTCACGTAGCTGCTCGAGCGACAGCAGATCCTCCTGGTAGGCGGTGAGCAGCCGTTCCATGCTCTTCCCGACTCGAGTGAGGTCCCGCTCCACCGCCTGCGTGCGGGTCTTCGCAGGGTCAGCAGCCTGAGCGGCGGCCAGCCGGCGATCCAGTTCCTGTTGGATCAGTGCCGGATCCTCAAGCAACCGTATCACTTCGGTCCAGACGACCTCGTCCAAGAGGTCCTGCCGCACGGGGCGCGTGTCGCACCGGGGGCCGCCGAGGTGCCGCCATCCGTCGGATCCGATGCAGCGGTAGTAGTGAATCTTCCGGGCGCTCGACCGGGCCGACGCGCGCGAGAGCGCGTAGCCACATTTCTGGCAACTCACGAGCCCCTGTACGAGGCTCGGTTCGATCGTGCGCCGCCGGGCGTGCACCTTGTTCTCGTGCAGCAGTTCCTGTGCGCGCGCGAAGGTCGACTCGTCCACGATCGCCGGCACCGGGATCTCGATCCATTCCTCGCGCGGCCGTTCGTGGTTCGCACTGTCGCGACTGGCGGCGCCGCCACGCAGCCGTAGTGGGCGCGTCACGCGCTGCCGTTGGGCTCGTCGCGTCTTGCCGAAACACGCCGTGCCGCGATAGGCCGGATTGCGCAGCATCGCCCATACGGTGGAGCGTTCCCAACGGGTGCCGACCTTCCGCGTGGGCATACCTTGCTCGTTGAGCCAGCGGGTGATCGCCGCGATGCTCCAGCCCGTGACGGTGTAGTGCTCGTAGACGTCGCGGACAACGCGCGCTTCGGCGTCGATGACGACGTACGCCGCCGGGTGGTCATCACGCTTGCGAATGTAGCGATAACCATAGCAGCCTGTGGCGAAAGTCGCGGATCCGGCTTGGCCCCGGCGCGATCGAGCCCGTACACTGAACGGCCATGGCGATGGGCAAGAGACCGGCGGCGCGCCAAGCGTCGCCGATGTGGGTGGACACGGCGGACCTTCCGACGAGTGACGGGCATCCTTACTTCGAGCGGCTGAACCGGGTTCTGGCGGATTCCGGATTCGATGCGTTCGTCGAGGAGTTGTGCGCGGCTTTCTACGCGGACAGGCTGGGCCGTCCGAGTCTGCGTCCGGGTCGGTATTTCCGGATGCTGTTCATCGGCTATTTCGAGGGGTTGTCGTCGGAGCGGGGGATTGCGTGGCGGGTGGCCGATTCGCTGAGTCTGCGGTCGTTCCTGGACCTAGAGTTGACCGCGGCGGCGCCGGATCACTCGACGCTGTCGCGCACGCGGCGGCGGATCGACGTAGAGACCCACGAGGCGGTGTTCACCTGGGTTCTGGAGCGGCTGTCCGCAGCGGGTCTGGTTCGGGGGAAGACGGTCGGCATTGACGCGACGACGCTGGAAGCGAACGCGGCGATGCGGAGTATCGAGCGGCGGGACACGGGAGAATCCCACGAGGCGTTCATTCGGCGGTTGGCGGAGGCGTCGGGGATAGAGACACCGACGCGGGCGGATCTGGCTCGTTTCGACCGGTCTCGGAAGAACAAGAAAACGTCGAACCAGGAGTGGAAATCGCCGCAGGACCCGGACGCGAAGATCGCGAAGATGAAGGACGGTCGGACGCACTTGGCCCACAAGGCCGAGCACGGGGTCGACATGGACACGGGGGCCATCGTCGCGGTGACGGTGCAGGATGCATCGGATGGCGACACGGCGACGCTGCCGGAGACGCTGATCGTGGCGGCCGAGCAGGTGGAGTTGGTGCAGCCGGACAATCCGGGGGTCGAAGAGGTGGTAGCCGACAAGGGGTACCACAGCGACGAGACGCTGGTGGCGCTCGGCGCGGTAGGGGTTCGGAGTCACGTATCGGAGCCGGCGCGCGGCCGGCGCTGCTGGCAGGACAAGAAGACGGGAGAGACGCCGCCGGAGAAGCGTGCGGCGCAGAAGGCTTTGTATGCGAACCGGCGGCGTGTCCGCGGGCGGCGGGGTCGACGCCTGCAACGCTGCCGGGGCGAGGTGGTGGAGCGTACTTTCGCGCACATGTTATGAGACGGGCGGTATGCGCCGGGTGTGGGTGCGCGGTCACGAGAATGTCCGCAAGCGCGTGCTGCTCCAGGCGGCCGCCTGCAACATCGGGCTGCTCCTGCGCCGCCTGACCGGCATCGGTACGCCTCGGAGCCTGCAGGGGTGGGCTGTTTCGGCGATTTGCCGCCTGATCGGGCGTTTGATCGACCGCTGGGGGCGTCTGACGCGCGCCTGGGGGTCCAAATGGACACCGGCGACGCTCGCTGGCTCAATCGCTCATCGCCAAGCTGCCTGAACAGCGGAACTCAGCGAACAGACTTCTTCCACGGGCTGTTAGGGAGCGCCGCCCAGGACACTGATCTCGCCGGCTCGCGCGCGGTGCCGCTTGCCACGACGCGACCGTTCGAGGATCTGAGCGCGTTCGTACTCGGCGATCATGCCCTGAAACTGCACCAGCAACTGATCCTCGGCCGTGGCGTTCGACGGGCCGTTGAGGAAGCGGGTCTCAACCCCGTGACGTCCGAACTCTTCGATCAACAGGACTTGGTAGGCGTACTTCCGACTCAGCCGGTCCGGACTGTGCACGAGCACCACCTGGATGTCGCCGGCGGCTGCCAGGTCGCGCACCTGTTCCAATCCCGGCCGTTCGAGCGTCGCCCCGCTATAGCCTTCGTCTTCGAAGACCCATTGCCGGGGCACCTCCAGATCGAGCGTCGCGGCCCATTCGACCAGCGCCGCCGTCTGGCTCGCGATCGTGTGCGCTTCGCGCTGCTGATTCGAGGACACGCGCGTGTAGATCGCCGCCATCTGCATGTGGACGCTCCATTCCGTGGGCTGCAACCGGACGCATACAGGCCGGTACCAACTAACGTGTACGCTTGGGCGATCTTGCTGTCGCGAAGTCGATCGAACGTGCAATCGAGCTGCACCTGCCGCGGAGCTCTTCGTGGTTGTCGTTCACCCACGTCGCTGACGGAAGTTGTCCAGGAACGCCGTCACCGCCTGGGTGACGACTTGTCCGAGGGAGAGTCCGCTGTGGCGGGCATATGCGCGGATTGCGCGTACGGTGCTGACCGGCAGCTTGAAGGTGACTGCGACGGTCGGCTCGACCGCCGGCAGCGGAGCGCTCAGCCCGGCCGCTTCCTGAAGATAGCGGTAGGCCTGCCGGCGCGACAACGCGCACTCGCGACCGAGTTGCCGGGCCGCCTCGGCGCGTTCCATCTGCTGTCCGAGCAGGCGGTACGCGGCGTTGAGCAAGCGCGCCTTGTCGGCCTTGGTGGCCCGCGCCATGAGGCATAAACATATTATCTCTTGAGACGCAGATCAAGTACCGGTCGGTCTCGCCAGCCGGTGATCACCCGATCGAACAGAAAGTTGCCTTTTGCGTTCGGGGAGTAATCAGTGCCCCTTGCGGGGTACCCTTCCGCTCGCGACGTGCCCGGTTCGTGCGGCGGCGTCCGCCGTGTCCGTCGGCTTCCTCCACCGCCATTTCCAGCCACGCCTTGACCCAGCCCAACAGCCGCCCGTCGCTCACGCGTCGGGCGATGGACTGCATCAGGGCCGCGTGGGGAATCTGGCCGAAGT
Source organism: Vicinamibacterales bacterium (assembly GCA_965217045.1). GTDB lineage: Bacteria > Acidobacteriota > Vicinamibacteria > Vicinamibacterales > UBA8438 > JAAXGX01. The sequence goes on from OZ244229.1 coordinate 2,072,492, forward strand.
AGTCCGACAGGTCGGCGTCCACCACCTCCCGGTGGCCCGCGTTCAACAGCCGGTGCACGCGGTTGACAGCGTCGTGCGCGTGTCGGCCCGACCGGTACGCATACTGCTCCGGTTGCAGGTCGGCCTCGAAGACCGGCGATAGCACTAGCATCGCCGCCGTCTGCGCCACCCGGTCCCGGAGGCAGGGAATGCCTAACGGCCGAAACTTCCCGCGTTGCTTCTTCGGGATAAGGACCTGCCGTACCGGTTGGGGCCGGTAGGTCCCCGCCTTCAGGTCCCGCGCCAGCGCTTCCAACCACCGGTCCACCCCGAACGACTCAACGTCCGCAACCGTCTCGCCGTCCACCCCGGCCGCGCCGTCGTTGCGACGAACGGCCTGCCAGGCGACCGCGAGCACGTCATCGCGCCACACCTTGTCGCTCAGTGAGTAGAACCGGAAGTCAGGAGCTTCCTTCGCTTTCGCATGTAGCGCCGTCTGGAGTCGCTGAACTCGTTCTGAGGCGGTTAGGTTCTCACCAGTCCCCACGTCCCTTCCCCCGTCATGCGCTGCTCTCGAACTGAGGCCCCTTCCCTCTGCCGGCGTTACCCGGTTTCCCCGGTACTACGGGCCTCTCCGCCACCCTGCACGGCCCGACCTGACCCTCGCGGGCTGTCGGTTGGCGCGTGCCACGCCACCGCCAGGGCTTCCCGTGTTGCGTCCATTCCCCTCTTCCATGCGTGCCGTCGCCACTACCCCGGCGGAATCGGTCGGTGCCTGCGTCGCTCGCTTCCCGACCCATGCCAGCCTTCCTCGTCAATTGGGCGAGTCGGCTTCCGCATCAATCGTTTCGAGGCCTGCTCGGCGTTCGCTCGCGCTACCGCCCGCATGGTCGCTGGGCCGTCCAAGGCGGCCCTTCGTCATCAGAGTGCTTCAGCCGATGTCGTTACCTCCATCGTCCGCTCCGACTGCTACCGGCTGGAGCGACAGTTGCCGGGCGGGATTCGCACCCGCTGAGGAATGGCGCCTTCGCACGGCGCACCAACATCTGGCCGTCGGCCACGTCGAGGTGCAGCTTGTAGCCGACCCAGGTCGACTTGTAGCCCTTGCTGTCCTTTTTCATGCCCACGTCACAGTCGGTCGGCAGGTCGTCGAGCATCGCCGGCAAGGTCATGGCCGCCTGCCGGTCGAGGCGCTTGAGGACCTTCGGCCGTTCCTCACCCTTGTTCGGCCGTCCCCGCTTGCGCTTGGGCAGCGGGGGCGTCTTTTCCTTCGCGGCCGGCTTCTCGCCGGCCTCGATGGCCGTCGAGTCGCGGAAGAGGTGACCCACCAACCGGTCGTGGTGGGTGTTGCGGATCAACGCTGCATGCGTGCGCTGGGGCAACTGTGTGTCGGAGAATTCGGCGAAGGCGCGTGAGAAGACCGACTCGCTCGGCACCTCGCTCTTCCGCTCCCAGCCGCAGATCCGCCGTAGCGCCACGTCGGTGACCAAGCGCTCCAGCAGCACGCGCGTCGTCGGCATGTCGTAGACCGCCTTGGCCACGAAGGCTCGCGCCAGTGCCGCGCGGTCCTTGCGCGGACGCCCCGGCACCCGGAAGCACCGGGGAATCCACTGCTCGATACGGATGACCTCGAGAGTCTGCACCAACTGCTGCTGTTTTCCGGTCAGCGGACCCAACACGGGCTCCAACTGGGGGAACAGCGCACGCTGGATCGACTGCCAATAGGGGGCGAAGGAACCACGCAGGCAGTTCATGGGTTTGTTTGATTGACCGCTCCTGCCAACTACTGTATATTGGCAGACACAAAGGATGTGAAACAACGAATCGATGGCCTACAGCGCAGCGTTACGCCGCTATGAGGAGCAATACGACGCGCTCAAGGCGGAACTGCAAACACTCGGGTTCATAGGCCAGGGTAGCGTTCACACCCGGCGGATAACGTGTGGGAGGGCTACCTGTCGCTGCCACGACGACCCGGACGCCCGTCACGGCCCCTACCACTACTGGACGCGCAAGGCCCGCGGAAAGACCGTCGGCTTGAAGCTCACCGAAGACGAACTCGTCCTCTACCGGGAGTGGATCGAGAACAACCGTAAACTGGAACGGCTCGTGAAGGAAATGCGCCACCTCTCTTCGTGTGCGCTTGCCCTCATAACCGGCAGGCAGGCTCCATGAACCCCCGTGTCGCCGGCTTCCCGGGCGCGGTCACTGCCATCCTGCGAACGCTGCATCCCGCCCGCTAACCGTCCCTCGCCCCGCCGCCTCCGGCAAGGAAAAAACTCGGCCGATCACGCGTTTCGCAAGAGGCTCTCAGGTCTGCGAATTGGTGAAGCCGTCGACGGGTGCCGGCAAGCTCCTCTGGCACACCCTTCGGATCCCTGGACCATCGAGCTTATCCACCGGCACGTCCGCCTCAACGCCGTCCGGGACGATCTAGAGACGCTGGCGACGCCGACGTCCTGGACGCAGTGCTCGGGGTGGCCGACCCCGACAAGAAGTCGAAGGAGATCGAGGTCCAAGGTTGCCGCCCGGCTCCGCCTCCGCAGACACCTGCATGATCCCAGCCCCCGCGCCCTCGGGAAGCGACTCAAGAGCTGCGGCAGAAGCGCGAGCTGGGTCTGCTGGTCGGCATCGAGTTCGTGAAGTCACCACGCGAGCTGGCCCGCGACGGGGTCGACGCGGAGCGCACCCTCGAGCCCGCGGCCTCCGAGGAACGCGGCAGAACGGCCCTGACCGACTTGTTCGAGGAGGCCCGCAACGACCGCACGCCTTGCTGGTCGAGCGGGTCTCAGCGACATCGACGAGATCGTCCGCCAAGTGCGCCATGAGGGCTGGGCGGCCACCCCACGCCGGCGAGCGGGAAGTGAAGCCGGGGCTCAGACGCTGATCGAAATGCCGCCTGCACCCCTGCACCCGGACCGGGAGCTGTTCGACCGGGCCTACGGCTACGTCCGGCCGTACTGCCGTACTACGGATGCCTGCGGGGGATCGCCCACGCAGGCTCCCGGCCAACCCTCGAAACGATTAGACACGGAATGGGCACTGGGCACCCTACCAGACTCGCTAAACTGTTGCTAACATTGGAGTTATAAGGATTAAGTGGTGGACCAGACGGGAGTCGAACCCGTGACCTCGTGAATGCCATTCACGCGCGCTCCCAACTGCGCCACTGGCCCACAACGTGTTTCGAATCATTCTATGCCTTACGCGGTGGGCGATCAACGGCCTCGCCGGTGAAGTCCGGGACATCCGGCGGCGGCCGCCCGAACACCTCCTCGTAGTCCGCCGGCGTGTCGATGTCGCGGAACGGTCCATCCTCCGCGATCGGGATCTCGATCGATTCGCGAAGGTGCGCCGTCACGATCTCCTTCGCGCTGACCGTGGCGCGTCTGAGCTCGTCGAAGACCGACCGGTCGAAGATGACCGGATGCCCGTGGCGCCCACCGCGCACGGGCCGGACGACCGGAGCCCGCGTGGCGTCGTGGGCGGCCAGCAGCGCCCGCACCGTGCCCGCGGACACGAGCGGCACGTCGACCAACGTCACCAGCATGCCGCCGACCCGGGGGTGATCTATCGCCTGCAGGCCGGCCTTGACCGACGACAGCTGCCCCTGGTCCGGGGACAGGTTGACGGCAACGCGGTGGGGCAGGTCCTCGCGCAGGAGCGCCCGCGCAACCGGCGACCCCTCGCCGCCGACGACGACGACGACATCGTCGACGCCGCCCTCCCGCATGGTCCGGATGATCCGGCTGACGAACGTCTCGCCGCGCGTTCCGATCGGCAGCAGCGCCTTCATGCGGCCCATGCGGCGCGATCGTCCGGCAGCCAGGACGATACCCGGAACGATGGTCCCCATCCACACACCTCGTTGCGTCCTCCACCAATGATAGAATCCCGCCCATGAGCGATGTCGCGATTCAGATTCGCTGCCAGCGGTGCGGCGCACAAATGGAGCTGAAGGACCCAGGCCCCGGGACGCCATGGCCTCCCCAGCAGTTCTGGGAGTGCCTCACGTGCGGGCGGCATTTCTGGACGACCTACCCGCCTCCCAAGCCGCCGAAGCCGGCCTCGACGCCCGCCTGACGAACCGCGATTACACGCTTGACTTCTCGCATGGACCTCACTAGACTAGGCCACCTTCGGGCTAGATTGGATGCAAGCTCCGCGCATGCGGTGCAGTCAGTATGATGCTGTGCTCGGCAGGCTTGGCCGTTAGTAGCCGCTGCCTGGAGAGTGCGCTTACAGTTCGAAGCACCGTGGCCTGGAGTGCGTTCGGCGAGTCACAGGCCTTCGGAGGAACGGTATGCCAACCGGCACGATCGCGCGTCTCTTGATTGACAAAGGGTTCGGGTTCATCCGAGACGAAGGCGGAATCGAGCACTTCTTCCACCGCAGCTCAGTTCGGGGCGCCGTGTTCGAGCTCCTGCGTGAGGGACAGCGGGTCGATTTCACGCCCGAGGACTCGCAGAAGGGACCCCGCGCGGGCGACGTTCGTCTCCTCGAGGGCTAGAATCGACGTCCTCGTCCCCCGGCGGCAAAACAAACGGGCAGCCGCTCTTCCCATCCTCTGCGTGTCCTGGTTCGCGCTAGCGCTCCCTCGTCTGGAAGCGAACGGGGCCCGGTGGCCCTCCCGGTCTTCAAAATCGGTCGCTCCCCGCCAGCGCGGGGGGGCTGGGTTCGACTCCCAGGCGCTTCCGCCAGGGCGCTGACCCCGTCCCGCGCCCTGGCCCCCTGCCCGCAGCAGGTGGCGCTTATCCCACAACGGCGCTGGCCTGCGTCTAGGAGCCGCCGATCTTCACGACGTAGCGGCCGCGCGCCGCGCCCCGCAGCAGGGTGTCGAACGCGACCGGCAGTTCCTCCAGCGTTATCGCGTGCGTCATGGCCTCGAGGTGCGCCGGTCTCATGTCACCGGCCAGACGCCGCCAGGCTTCCTGTCGGAGGTCCATCGGACACAGCGAGGAATCGATGCCGAGGAGCTTGACCCCCCGCAGGATGAACGGCATGACCGTCGTCTGCAGCTTCGTGCCGCCGGTCAGTCCCGAACTGGCGATGCAGCCGCCGCGCTGCATCGTCCGCGTCAGCCAGGCCAGCGTCTCGCCGCCGACCGGGTCGACGGCCCCCGCCCACATGGCCTTCTCGAGCGGCCGTGCCGCGGCCGGGTCCGGAACCTCGGCGGAAACGACGTCCGCGGCTCCCAGCGACCGCAGAAACTCGTGCGCGTCCGCCTTGCGGGTCGACGCCGTGACCCGGTAACCGGCGGCGGCGAGGCACTGCACCGCGAGGCTTCCCACGCCTCCGGTCGCTCCGGTCACGATGACCGCGCCGGCGGCGGGAGTCAATCCGTTCCGTTCCATCTCGACGACGCTCAGCGCGGCCGTGAACCCGGCTGTCCCGATCGCCATCGCCTCGAGCAGGTCGAGTCCGTGCGGCAGGCGTACGACCCAGTCGGCCGGCACGCGGGCGTACTCGGCGAATCCGCCATCATGGCTCTCGCCCAATCCAAAGCCCGTCGCGAGGACTTCGTCGCCCGGCGCGAAGCGCGGATCGCCGCTCGTCTCGACGGTGCCGGCCAGATCGACGCCGCCGACGAGCGGAAATCGGCGCATGATCCTCCCCGCACCCGTGGCCGCCAGGGCGTCCTTGTAGTTCACGCCCGAGTACGCGACCCGCACGACCACGTCCCCGTCGGCGAGATCCTGCAGGCCGGCCTCGACGAGACGGCCCTGAATCGTGTCTCCGTCCTGGAATACCCGATACGCCCTGAATCGATCCACGATACCAATCCTCCTGCGCGGCGCGCGGCGCCCGCGCATCTAGAGAAGGTCGATGAACGCGCCCGTATCCGCGAGATCCGGCAGCACGCTGTCCGCGCCGTGCCGTCTGAGGGCGGCCTCGTCGAACGGGCCGGTCGCCACCGCCACCGACCTCGCGCCCGACCGCTGCGCGCAGCGGATGTCGAGCGGTGTGTCGCCGACAACCACGACCTGCGCGGCCGACGGCACGTCGATGCCCTGCCGTCGGGCCCGGTCGACCGCAATCGGCACCAGCTCGTCCCGGCTCGGCGCGTCGTCGCCGTAGGCGCCGCAGGCGAAGTAGCTCCACAGGTCGAAGTGCTCCAGCTTGATCCGCGCCGCCCGGGCGACGTTGCCGGTCAGCAGCGCGCTGGCCACGTCGGTGCGGGCGCCCAGCCGGGCGAGCAGCGTCCGTACGCCCGGCATCAAGCCCTTGCGCGGGCCGGGACCGAGGATTTCCTCCTGCAGCAACTCGCAGTAGCGCACGTGGAAGCGGTGACGCACGGCCGGCCCGGCGGTGACCCCGGCGCGCTCCAGCGCGTCGTCGAAGATCAGCCGGTCCGTACGACCGGCGACCGGAATTCCGTCGAAGCCGCCGGCGACGCCGAACAGCTCCTGGAACGCCCGGTTCAACGCGCGCTTCCCGGCCCCGCCGGAGAGCAGCAACGTGCCGTCGATGTCGAACAGGATGAGCTTCGCCGGCCGGCCTGCGCGCCTGTCCACTAGCGGTCCTCGAGCAGCTGGTCGACCTCGGCGACGATGCGTCCGCTCGACAGCATGGCGATGATCTCGGTGCGAAGCGCAACGAGATTCGCGGCGAGGGCCGCCAGCGCGAGAACCGAGTGGACCACGGCCGGCACCGTGTCCGTGTCGACGCCGCCGCCCACGATCGCGGCAACCATCGTGAGCGCCATCGCGATCGTGGCAATCGAGAACACGGGGCGGCGCACACGAGCCACGGCGCGGTACAGCTCCGGCGACAGCTGCCCCTCCTGGACCGCCTCGCGCACGGCCTTGCCCTTCCCGATCAGGTAGAACATCGTCATCGAGTGCGCCAGGAGCGTCACCAGGGTCGCGAAGATGCCGAGCGACGTGTGGCGAAGGACTTCGGCGGGACCGACCGCCGCGAAACCGAGCACCGTGGCGTACCCGAGCGCGGCGATCCCGACGAACGCGGCAGTGATTAGCGCGGCGGACACGCGGCGATCATATCAGCCGGCGCCCGGCTGAATCATGGCGCGCGACCCTACGCGTTGGCGCGGCGCGCGCCCCGGGTCGTGCGGCGCTGCGCCGCGGGCGTCGAGCTGCGGCGCACCAGCGACCGGTATTCGCGGATGAGCAGGTCGAGGTGCTCGCGTTCCTCATCGGCGAACTCCAGGAAGATCTGCTTCCCTTCCGAATCCTCGAACCGCTCGCCGTAGCGCTTGAAGAAACGATGCGACTCGCGCTCGCAGCGAATCCCGATCTTGAGGGCCTGCCGGTCGTCCAGGCCTTTCGCCAGCTCGTCGGCGCCGGCCGCGAACAGACCGTCGGCAGCCCCCTTGAAGAACAAAAAGGTAGGTCGTGACTCCAGACCGGGATCCTGGGCGAGGAGCTCCTGGTACCGGGCCTCGAGCTTGGCCAGGTGCTCGCGCTCCTCCCCGGCCAGGCTTTCGAAGACGCGCCGCCCGCGCGCGTCCTTGGTCAGGCGCGCCGCCCGCGAGTAGAACTCCAGCCCGCTGCGTTCGGTTGCGATGGCGATGCGCAGGGCGTCCCGGGCAAACAGCAGGTCGGTGGCGATCCCACTCCCCGACGACAGCCGTCCCGCCTGGCACTCCTCGCACGTGCCGTAGAGCTGAACGACGCTCCGTCCGGCCGTGAACCGGCGATCCTCGGCAATCTCCTCCAGCAAGCTCTCGATGTCGGAGCTGAGGAACTCGTACGACCGGTTGCAGGACTCGCAAATGAGGTGAAAGTGGCGCGGGTGGCGGTACGAATGCTCGAAACGGAAGCGGCCCTCGCCGAAATCGACCTTGCGGGCGATGCCGGCCTCGACCATCCACCGCAGCGTCCGATACACCGTGGCCCGGCTGATCCGCTGGTCCTCGGATCGCATCAAGGCCACGAGATCGTCGGCGCTCAGATGCCCCTGCTGGCCCAAGAAGACGTCGACGATCAGCTCACGCTTGCTGGATCGGCGGCCGCCCGGCGGGCGAAGACGCTCGAGGTAGGCTGACTGCGGCTCCATCTTCGGTTGATCCGAGGCGATACGGCGTCTCAACCGACGGCCGGAACGGCTGGACGGCTCCCGCCCGTGCTAAGGACAGTGATCGATATAAGGTTGCCAAGTGCATCCAGGCGGAGCCCGTTTTCTGCGGCTTCGGGCGCTCGGCACACAGCAAGGTAATTTCCGTCAGTGTCCTAAGTGCCGAACGACTGGCCGCAACCGCAGGTCGACTTGGCGCTCGGGTTCTTGATCGTGAAGCCGCCACCCGTCAGATTTTCGACGAAGTCCACTTCGGCACCAGCCAGATACCGAATACTGATGGGATCGACGAAGAGCGTGACGCCGTTCGACTGAAAAATGCGATCGGCATCCGGATCCCCGGCCCCATCCTCGATCATCAGACCGTACTGGAATCCGGAGCAGCCCCCGCCCTGAACGAACACCCGGAGGCCCGCCTCCCGCTTCTCTTCCTCCACCAGCAACTGCGCGATCTTGCTCGCCGCCGTCTCGGTGACGCTGACAGGAACGGTCGATCCACTAGTTTCCATGACACCCATACCTTCCACTGTTGATGCTCCATTATAGCGGACGGACTATCCTCCGGCACATGCCGCGCGTCGGATTCCGGGCGCACGCCCCGGCCCGCAGCGACCCAACTCACTTTGCTACCCTAACCTGGAAAATTCACAACGGACCCCGGCCCCGGTAGAGACACAAAAGCCTCCGTGTGCTAAAACGCTGTTGACCACAAACGTTTCTGGCACAACGGAGGCTCTTGCGTGACGAACCCCACGATACCACAGACTGTTCGGTTCCCGGATCTGTTCGACAAGCCGCTCGTGGCCACCTTCGACCGCGAGCAGGCGAGTTCGGATGGCGGGGCCGTGTTGCTCAAGGCAGCCGAGCGGGGGTATGGCCTGATCAAGGCGTTCGCCCGCTGTCTGGTGGATAAACGCGCGCCGGAGAAGATTCGGCATACGCTCGAGGACCTGGTCGGCATCGTTGCCATCGGTATCGCCTGCGGCCATCCCGATGGCAACGATGCCGACCATCTCGCCGACGATCCGATCCACAAGCTGCTGCTGGGACGCGACCCGGTGGCCGGCGGGCGGCTGGCGTCGCAACCGACGATCTCGCGGTTTGAGAACGACGCGGGCCGCTCGGCCCTCTATCGGATGGGGCGCGAGTTGGCGGCGAGCGTCATCGAGCGGCATCGGCACCGACTCAACGGGCGGGCGCGACGCATCACGATCGATCTGGACCCGACCGACGACCGGACGCATGGCGCGCAGCAGTTGACGTTTTTCAACAGCCACTACGACAGCTGGTGTTACCTCCCGTTGCTGGCGTTCGTGCGCTTCGACCGCGAGGTCGAGCAGTATCTGTGCGCCGCTGTGCTGCGGCCGGGCAAGGCGGTGGCTGCCGACGGGACGCTGGGGGTGTTGTCTCGGTTGCTCCCGCTGCTGCGCTGCGCGTTTCCGCGGGCGCGCTTCCTCGTCCGGCTCGACGGGGGCTTTGCCACCCCGGAAATCTTCGACTTTCTCGACGCCGAGCCGCGGCTCGACTACGTCGTGGCGATGGCCAAGAACGCCGTCCTGCTGCGGCACGCCGCGTCCGCCATGGTCGAGGCGCGGGCCAAGAGCGCGCAGGACGACCAGACGGCGCACGTCTACACCGACACCCGTTGCTATCGAGCGGGCACATGGGACCATGAGCGCCGTGTCGTGATCAAAGCCGAAGTCGTGCGGCTCGCCGGCCGCGAGCCGCGCGACAACCCGCGCTTCGTCGTCACCAATCTGCGCCAGACGCCACGCTTTATCTACGAGAAAATCTACTGTGCCCGCGGCGATATCGAGAACCGCATCAAGGAGCTGCTCGACGGTCTGCCGATCGACCGTACGAGCTGCTGCAAGTTCTGGGCGAACCAGTTGCGCGTCTTCCTGACGGCCGCCGCCTACGTGCTCATGCAGGAACTCCGCTTGCGCGCCGCACGCACCGCCTGCGCCCGCACGCAGGTGACGTGGCTGCGCGACCGGCTGCTCAAACTCGGCGTTGACGTCCGCCGCCTCGTCCTGCATCTGCCGCGGGCGACGCCATACCTCGATGCTTGGCACCACATCGCCCTCGCCCTTGGCGCGCGCGCCGGGTAGCCTGTCCTCCTGCCGTCTGCAGCCAAATCCCACAGCCGCTCTGACGCGCCCCAGCCGCCGGCGCTGTCGTTGCCGCGCGCTTCGGGCACGCCGTCACCCTGCCACGGCGGCTCAACCACGCCGCAACCTGCCCCGACACAGTCCGCAGGCTGCGCTCGTCCGACGATCAGACCCCACCCGTGACCGATTCGACAGCCTCAGGAATAATGCAGGCTAATGCTGGTGAACTTGAGCCAACTGCTGGAGAAGGCCGAGGGGCGGTGGGCCTCGCTCGCGAGCACGCGGCCCGACCTCGCCGCGGCAATCGACCTTCAACGCCGGCTGGTCGCGCGGAGTCTGGAGCTGGGCGCGACGATCGACGAGCATCCCCCGCTGCAGCTCGCACTGGCGCCCGCGGAGACCGTTTCGAGACTGAACGCGAAGCGCCCGGTGCTGGCGGACAGCACCGTCGAGCTGGACCCGACCCCCTTCGAGTCGTTCGTGCTGGCCTTCTGCGACGATTTCGCCCAGGGCGGCGCCGGCCGGCTGGCGGCGCGCCTGCGCGGCACGCTCGAGCGAGGCGAGATCGACCTCGGCTCGCTGCTCGTCGCCTCGCTGCTGCGCCGGCAGCACGCCATCCGCACGAAAGCCCACCACGTCGGCGTCGCCCCGGACCTGCTCTGGCTGGTTGCGGAGCTGGCCGTCGCACCGCTCGCGCACCGGCTGCAGTTCCGCTGCCTGACAGAAGCGGCGACCGGCCACCCCGCGCTGCGCGCCGCGCTCGACGCCTGGGACGAGGGCTGCTGCCCCGCGTGCGGCTCATGGCCGGCGTTGTCCGAGGTCGTCGACGACGTCCGGAGCCTGCGCTGCTCGTTTTGCGGCGGCGCGTGGCGGCCACCCACCCGGCGGTGCATCTACTGCGACGAGGAGGGGACCTCGTTCCTGGCGGCGTCGCTCACGGAGGCTCAGCAGGCGGAGCGGCGCCTCGAGCTGTGCCGAACGTGCGGCGGCTACCTCAAGAGCCTGACCATGGCGACCCCCACGCCGTTCGAGCTGCTGCCGGTGGAGGATCTGGCGTCGAGCGACCTCGACGCGGGTGCGGTGGAGCGCGGGTATGCGCGGCCGCCGATGCGCGAGTTCGACACATATAATCGCAACGCATGCGACTAGGTGTCGGTGTCGGTCTCGCCCTTGCGGCGCTGCTGCTCGTCCCGCTGGCCGCGCAGGACCGCGTGCCGCACAGCAGGCTCTTCCCGCCCGAGGACCTCGGCATCCTCGAGGGCCCCGACCGCGACGCGTGGCAGATGCCGAACGAGGTCATGGACGCGCTCGACATCACCGGCGGCGCCACGGTGGCCGACCTCGGGGCGGGCGGCGGATGGTTCACGGTCCGCCTGGCGCGCCGCGTCGGCCCCGGCGGGCTAGTTTACGCCCAGGACATCCAGCCCCGGATGATCGAGTCGATCTCCCGCCGGGTCGGCCGCGAGGGCCTCACCAACGTGCGTACCATCCTCGGCACGGCGAACGACCCCAAGCTGCCGGCCGCCCTCGACGCCGTGCTCATCGTCGGCACGTATCCGGAGGTCGCCGATCCCGTCACGCTGCTGCGCAATGTCGCGGCCTCGCTCAAGCCGGACGGACGGCTCGGCATCGTCGATTTCACGCTCGACGGCGGCGGGCCGGGGCCGCCGCCGGAGGAGCGGATCGAGCCGCGCCTCGTCATCGAGAGCGCCGAGCGGGCGGGGCTGCGTCTGCTGGCCCACGAGCGATTCCTGCGCTACCAGTACCTGCTCGTCTTCGCGCCGGCCGCCGGTGCATGACCACCGCCCTGACCATCGCCGGAAGCGACTCCGGCGGCGGCGCCGGCATCCAGGCAGATCTGAAGACGTTCGCGGCCTACCGCGTGTTCGGTCTCACCGCGGTGACGGCCGTCACCGCGCAGAACAGTCTCGGCGTGCAGGCGCTGCATGCCGTGCCCGCCGACATCGTTGCCGCCCAGATCAGGGCCGTGGCGTCCGACTTCGGGGTGCGGGCGGCCAAAACGGGAATGCTCGTCAATGCCGCGACGGTCGAGGCTGTTGTGGCCTGCGTCGACGAGCTGCGGCTGCCCAACCTCGTCGTCGACCCGGTTCTGGCGGCCACGAGCGGCGAGCGGCTGCTCGCGGCCGACGCGGTCGCGGTGGTCAGGACCGAGCTGCTGCGGCGCGCCCGCGTGGTGACGCCGAACCGGGCCGAGGCCGAGCTGCTGAGCGGCCGCCCGATCACCTCGCTGGCCGAGGCGCGGGACGCCGCGCGCCGCCTCCATGACCTGGGTCCGGAGGCCGTCATCGTCAAGGGCGGGCACCTGCCCGAAGCCGACGCAGTCGACATCCTGTTCGACGGCCGCGACCTGCTCGAGCTGCGCAGCCCGCGCATCGGGACCCGCCACGGTCACGGCACCGGATGCACGTTCGGCGCCGCGGTGGCCGCCGGGCTCGCACTCGGGCGTCCGCTGCCCGCTGCCGCGCGGACGGCGAAACGCTACGTGGAGCAGGCGCTGCGGCATGCCCTGCCGATCGGCCGCGGCCCGGGTCCGCTCGACCATTTCTGGCGGGAATGACCCCTGCTATACTCCGAAAATGTCCGTTTCCCGGTTCGCGGTGACCAGTCGGCCGCTGCACCTCGACGACGTCGTGCGCGCGGTGGGCGACGGCGGCGGGGCGCCGGAAACGACGGTCGGCGCGGTCACGTCGTTCCTCGGCCTGGTCCGCCGCGAGAACCTGGGCAAGCGCGTCCTGAGGCTCGAGTACGAATCCTACGAGCCGCTGGCCGTCAAGGCCTTCGAGCGGATCGCGGCAGAGGCGCTGGAGCGCTGGCCGGAGGTGCGGCTGGCCGTGCACCATCGGCTCGGCACGCTGGAGATCGGCGAGGCGAGCGTGGCGATAGCCGCCGCGTCGCCGCATCGCGCCGAGGCGTTCTCCGCCTGCCGCTATGCCATCGAGCGGGTCAAGCAGATCGCGCCGATCTGGAAGCACGAGTTCTTCGAGGGCGGACACGTCTGGATCGAAGGCGCGCTGGCCGACCCCAACGACAGCGCGGCGCGCGAGGACGCGTATCGACGGGCATGCGCGTGACCGTGCGCCTGTTCGCCCGGTTGCGGGACATCACGGGGGCCGCGGAGCTCACGCGCGAGCTGCCCGACGGCGCGACGGCGCGCGTCCTGTGGGACCTGCTGGCCAGCGAGTACGCGGAGCTCGACACCTACCGCGATGCCGTGTCGGCCGCGGTCAACGCCGAGTACGCGAAGATGAACCGCCGCCTGGCCGACGGCGACGAAGTGGCATTTCTACCGCCTGTGTCGGGAGGCTGACGGGCAGCGGGGTCCGGCTGCGGGCCGGCGCGCGCTCAGGATGTACCGATGTACGACAAGCTCGAGAGGGTCGAGCAGCGCTACCAGACGCTGATGGGGCTCGTCAGCGACGCCGCGGTGCACGCGGATCCGGCCGAGTACCGTGCCCACGCCAAGGCGCTCGCCGAGATTCAGCCGCTCGTCGACAAGTTCCGCGAGTGCAAGGTGGTGGAGCAGGAGATCGGGCAGGCGCGCGAGCTCGCCCAAGGCGATGACCCGGAGATGCGCGCCCTGGCCGAGCAGGAGCTGGGCGAGCTGGGCGACCGTCGCGAGGCGCTGCTCGCGGAGATCAAGTTGCTTCTGCTGCCGAAGGACCCCAACGACGAGCGCAACGTCGTGCTGGAGATCCGGGCGGGCACCGGCGGCGACGAGGCGGGACTGTTCGCTGCGGATCTGTTTCGGATGTACTCGCGTTTCGCGGAAGGCCAGAGCTGGCGGGTCGAGGTGCTGTCGCTCAACGAGACCGGGGTCGGCGCCGTGAAGGAGATCGTCGCCCTCATCGAGGGCCGCCGGGTGTACAGCCGGCTGAAGCACGAGAGCGGCGTGCACCGGGTGCAGCGGGTGCCGGCGACGGAGGCGAGCGGCCGGATCCATACGTCGACCGCGACCGTGGCCGTGCTGCCCGAGGCCGAGGAGGTCGACGTCCAGATCGATGCCAAGGATCTGCGGATCGACACCTTCTGCTCGAGCGGGCCCGGCGGCCAGAGCGTGAACACGACGTACTCCGCGGTTCGCATCACCCACCTGCCGACCGGACTGGTCGTCTCGCAGCAGGACGAGAAGTCGCAGATCAAGAACAAGGCGAAGGCGATGAAGGTCCTGCGCTCGCGGCTCTACGAGATGGAGCTCGCGCGGCAGCAGCAGGAGATCGCCCGGGACCGGCGCAGCCAGGTCGGCAGCGGCGAGCGCTCGGAGAAGATCCGGACCTACAACTTTCCCCAGAACCGGATCACGGACCACCGCATCGGCAGCACCTTCCACCGGCTGACGGAGATGCTGAACGGCGACCTCGAGGAGATGCTCGGCGCGCTCCTGACGCACTACCAGGCGGAGCAGCTGAAAGCCGAGGTCGCGGCGTCGTGACCATCGTCCAGCGTGTCGGGGCCGCAACGTCGCGGCTGGTCGCCGCGGGACTTCCGCCGGACGCTGCGGCGCTCGACGCCGAGGTCCTCGCGCGCCACGTCCTGGGCTGGGACCGGGCGGCCTATCTGTGCAACAGGCGGGGCGCCGCGCCGCGCGGTTTCGGGGCGGCCTACGACGCCACCCTCGACCGGCGCGCGGGCCGCGAGCCCGTGTCCTCGATCGTCGGCCGGCGCGAGTTCTGGGGCCTCGGGTTCGAGGTGGCGCCGTGCGTGCTCACGCCGCGTCCCGAGACCGAGCTGCTGGTCGAGGAAACGTTGCGACTGGCAGGTGACGACCCGCGCGCCGCGCCGCTTCTCGCCGATGTCGGGACCGGGTCCGGCTGCGTGGCGATCGCGCTGGCAACCGAGCTGCCGGCGGCGCGGATCATCGCCACCGACATCTCCGCCGCCGCGCTGGCGCTGGCGCGCCGCAACGCCGCCCGACACCGGGTGAACCCGCGGATTGCGTGGGTCCGCACGTCCTGCCTGGACGGCGTATCCGCGACGCCGGACGTGATCGTGGCCAACCCGCCCTACGTGCCGGATCGCGACCTGGCCGCGCTGCCCCCGGAGGTGCGCGACTTCGAGCCGCGCCTGGCGCTGGCCGGCGGACGCGACGGTCTGGACGTCGTCCGGAGGCTGCTGGACGTCGCGGCCAGCCAACTGGCCCCCGGCGGCCATCTCGTGCTGGAGCTCGGCAGCGGCCAGGCCGCGGCGGCCCGCGACGCGCTCGCGGCGCGGCCGCAGCTCGCCCTCGTCAAGGTCCGCCGCGACCTCCAGGGCATCGCCCGAACTCTCGTCGTACGACGCCACGCCGTACGCGCTTGAACCATGGCCAACTGTCTGTTCTGCAAGATCATCGATCGCGACATTCCCGCAACGCTGGTCCACGAGGACGACGATCTCGTCGCCTTCGAGGACATCAACCCGCAGGCGCCGACCCACATCCTGATCGTCCCCCGGCGCCACATCGCGACGCTGAACGACCTGACGCCGGACGACCACGACCTCGTCGGCAGGATGGTCCGGCGCGCCGCGCTCATCGCCGGGGAGCGGGGCTTCGCCGACGCCGGCTACCGGACGGTCTTCAACTGCAATGCCGACGCCGGGCAATCGGTGTTTCACATCCACCTGCACCTGCTCGGGGGCCGCGCGCTGGCCTGGCCGCCGGGCTAGGCTAGAGGGCGAGGACCGTGATCGATATAAGGTTGCCAAGTGCATCCAGGCGGAGCCCGTTTTCTGCGGCTTCGGGCGCTCGGCACACAGCAAGGTAATTTCCGTCAGTGTCCGAGCAGCAGGCGCGGGAGCTCCGCGAGCGTCCGAATCACGGGAATGCCCTCGGGCGCGCTGCCCCGCGCCGCGGCAGACCGCGAGAGGAGGACGCCCCGCATCCCGACGCGGCGGGCGCCTTCGATGTCATGGACCACGCTGTCGCCGACCATGACCGACTCGGACGCGGCCGCTCCCACCAGCTGCAACGCCTTGCGGAAGATGCTGGGATGGGGCTTCATGTAGCCGTGATCGGAAGATGAGACGGCGCCGCTGATGTAGGGCTGCAGGTCGAAGTGCCTCTGGAACGACGCGAGGCACCGGTGGGTGTTCGAGATGAGCCCGATCCGGACGCCGGCGGCGTGCAGCAGGCGCACCGCCGGCCGGACGTCGTCGTACAGGGCAAAGTGCCGGCACCTGGCCCATTCCTCGTGGACTTCGCGGGCGCAGGCGGCAACGCCGGGGCCGGTGCCCCCCATCTCCTGCAGCACGCGCCGGGCGTACGAGATGAACAGCGCGGGCCGGTAGATGCCGTCCTGCGCCGGGGCCAGCGTGCTGGAAGCGGCGGCGACCGCGGCGGCGAACCGGTCGGGGTCGACCGCGAACCCGTGCCTGGCCGCGAACCGCCGGTAGCCCTCGCCGTCGAACGTCGGCCCGGGATGGATCAGGGTGAAGTCGACGTCGAAGAAGACGGCGGTCGTGGTCACTGGACCCTTCTTCGGCCGGGTCGCAGCCGGCAGCCCGCCAGGGAAACCCGCCGGCGGCGGCCGGCGCGGCGTCCCGCCCCGCCGCGCAAGCGGCGCGCTGGCGATTATACAGGCCCGTCCGGCCGGGCCGTGGCGCGGGTACTTTGCACTACAATGGGCCGATCGGCATGTCCGCCTGGAAAGACACCCTGAACCTGCCCCGGACCGCCTTTCCGATGAAGGCCAACCTGCGGGCGGCCGAGCCGCTCGCCATGGCGCACTGGGAGGAGCTCGGCCTGTACGAGCGCATTCGCGCGCGCCGGGCCGGCGCGCCGCGGTTCGTGCTGCACGACGGGCCGCCGTACGCCAACGGGCGTGTCCACACCGGCACGGCGCTCAACAAGGCCCTCAAGGACTTCGTGGTGAAGGCCCGGACGATGGCGGGCTTCGACGCTCCCTACGTGCCAGGCTTCGACTGCCACGGACTGCCGATCGAGCTCAAGGTCGACCGTGAGCTCGGCCGCCGCAAGCGAGAGCTGAGCGTCGCCGACTTCCGGCGGGCGTGCCGCGCCTATGCGGAGAAGTACGTCGGCCTGATGCGGGACGACTTCAAGCGGCTCGGCATCCTGGGGTGCTGGGATAAGCCCTACCTCACCATGGACTACGGCTACCAGGCCGCCATCGTGCGCGCGCTGGGGGCATTCGTCGAGCAGGGTGCGGTCTACAAGGGCAAGAAGCCCGTGCACTGGTGCATCGATTGCCGGACGGCGCTCGCCGAGGCCGAGGTGGAGTACGAACCGCACACGTCGCCCTCGATTCACGTCGAGTTTCCGCTGGACGGCGCCAGCGCCCAGGGCCTGGGCGAGCGGGTGCCGGCGCTGGCCGGCAAGACCCCGTCCGTGCTGATCTGGACGACGACGCCCTGGACGATTCCATCGAACCTCGCGGTGGCCTTCCACCCCGATTTCGACTACGCGGCGTACCCGACCGACGGCGCCGCGGTCATCGTGGCCGAGCCGCTGGCGGCCGAGGTCGGGCGGCAGACCGGCCGCTCCCTCGGCGCCCCCCTGGCCCGGTTCAAGGGCCGTGACCTGGAGGGCCTGCGGTTTCGTCACCCGCTGTACGACCGGGAGTCCGTGGCGGTGCTGGCGGACTACGTGACGCTGGAGCAGGGCACGGGCGCGGTGCATACGGCGCCCGGCCACGGCGCGGACGACTTCCTGACCGGCATGCGCTACGGGCTGGACGTGTACGCGCCGGTCGGACCGGCCGGCCACTTCACGTCCGACGTGGAGTTGTTCGGCGGCCTGCGCGTCTTCGACGCCAACCCGCAGGTCGAGGAGGCGCTCGCGTCGCGCGGCCGGCTGTGGCATCGCGACACCGTGGAGCACGCCTACCCGCATTGCTGGCGCTGCCACAAGCCGGTCATCTTCCTCGCGACGGCCCAGTGGTTCATCCAGATGGACGCCGGCGCACTCCGCGAGCGCGCGCTCGAAGCCATTGCCGGGGTCGAGTGGTTTCCGGCGTGGGGCCAGGAGCGCATTCGCGGCATGCTGGCGACCAGGCCGGACTGGTGCATTTCGCGCCAGCGGTCCTGGGGAGTGCCCATCCCGGCGCTGCAATGCACGTCGTGCGGCGAGGCGATGCTGCTGGCCGAGGTCGTCGAACGCGCGGCCGTCGTGTTCGAGCAGCACGGAGCCGACGCGTGGTACGAACGGGAGCTTGCGGATTTCGTGCCGGCCGGCGTCGTGTGCCAGTCGTGCGGCGGCAACGATTTCCGGCGCGAGCAGGACATCCTCGACGTCTGGTTCGATTCGGGATCGAGCCACGAGGCCGTGCAGATCGACCACCCCGAGCTCGGCTGGCCGCTGACGCTGTATCTCGAAGGCTCGGATCAGTACCGCGGCTGGTTCCACAGCTCGCTGCTCGTCGCCCTCGGCACCCGCGGCGCGGCGCCCTTCAGACAGGTCGTCACCAACGGCTTCGTCGTCGACGAGGACGGGCGCAAGATGTCGAAGTCGCTCGGCAACGTGATCGAGCTCCAGACCGTCCTCGAGCAGTACGGCGCCGAGGTGTTTCGCCTGTGGGTCGCCATGGTCGACTACCGCGAGGAGATGCGCATCGGGACCGAGATCCTGGCCCGCGTCGTCGAGGCCTACCGCAAGATCCGGAACACGCTGCGCATCCTGGCGGCGAACCTCTACGACTTCGAGCCGGCCACCGACCGCGTGCCGCCCGACCGGATGCAGGAACTGGACCGCTACGTGCTCGCGTGCTACGCGGAAGCCGTGTCGAAGACGCTGCACTCGTACGACCGCTACGAGTTCCAAACGATATCGCACACGATCGCCCGGCTCCTCACGGTGGACCTGAGCGCGTTCTACATCGATGTCTCGAAGGACGCGCTCTACACGCTCGGCGCACGCTCCGAAGCGCGGCGTTCCGTGCAGACCGCCATGTACATCATGGCCGACGGTCTGGCGCGCCTGCTCGCGCCCCTGCTGCCGGTGACGGCCGACGAGCTGTGGCGGCACCTGCCCGGCCAGCGGGCCGAGAGCGTGCATCTGGCCGATTTTCCGGCAGACTGGGAAGCGCTGCTCGACCGGGGCCTGCAGCAGCGCTGGAAGCGCCTCCTCGGTGTTCGCGACACGGTGAACGCCGAGATCGAGCGGCTGCGCCAGCAGAAGGTGGTCGGCACGTCGCTGGAGGCCCGCGTGACGTTGCGCTGCCGTGGCACGAGCGCGGAGCTGCTCGCGCCGTGCGAGAGCCTGCTGCCTACCCTGTTCATCACCTCGGAGGTCGCGGTCGAGACCGACGCGAACGTCCCGATCGACGACGGGGAGGCGGCAGGCCGCTGGACGGAGCCGGGCGGCGGCGCGCTCGTCGAGGTCGCGCCGGCCGCGGGCCAGAAGTGCCCCCGCTGCTGGCGGTACGTCCGGCGGCTCTCGTCGGAGGACGGCTCCCCCCCGGGCGTGTGCGAGCGTTGCGAGGAAGCGTTGCTGGAGCACGTCGGTGCCGGATGACGGAGTCACGCGGGCGGCGCGGGCCCGGGCGGTCTGGCTATCGACGAAGGTCCTCGTGGCCGTGGCGGTGACCGTGGTGGCGCTCGATCAGGTCACGAAGGCGCTGGTGCGCGCGCTGCTGCCGCTGCACGAGAGCGTGAGCATCGTGCCGGAGCTGCTCGACTTCACCCACGTTCGCAACACCGGCGCCGCCTTCGGGTTGCTGAACGCGATGGACGTTCCGTTCAAGCCGCTGCTCATGACGACGATCGCGCTCGCGGCGCTCCTGGCCATCGGGGTCTTCGCCGCGCGTACGAGCCCCGGCGAGCCGCTGGCGCGGCTCGGCCTGGCGCTGGTGTTCGGAGGCGCAACCGGCAACCTCATCGACCGCGTCACGGCGGGCTACGTCATCGACTTCGTGGACGTGTACTGGAACGATTGGCATTTCTGGGCGTTCAACGTCGCGGATTCGGCGATCACGGTCGGCGCCTGCCTGTTGATTCTCGACACGACCATCTTGAACCGGCATGTACCCACGTCTGCTTGAGCTCGGCCCCGTCTCGATCTACACCTACGGCGTCCTGCTGGCGGCCGCCTACCTCGTCGGTCTCTGGTTCGCGGCCGTGCGCGCGCGTGCGCGGGGACTCGACGGCAACCGCGTCACCGATCTCGGCATCTACATCATCATCAGCGCGCTCGTCGGTGCGAAACTGTTGCTCGTCGTCGTCGAGTTCGACCACTTCCGACGCGACCCCGCGGAGATCTGGACCGTGCTGCGCTCCGGCGGCGTCTTCTACGGCGGCCTGCTGCTGGCGGTGGGCGTCGCGTTCTGGCACATGCGCCGGCACCGGCTGCCGATCTGGACGACCTGCGACGCGTTCGCGCCCGGCATCGCGCTGGGCCAGGCGGTGGGCCGGCTCGGCTGTCTGATGGCCGGCTGCTGCTACGGCAGGCCGACCGGGTTGCCGTGGGGAGTCACCTTCACCAACCCGCTGGCAGCCGCGAACGTCGGCACGCCGCTCGACGTCAGCCTGCATCCGGCGCAGCTCTACGAGTCCGCAGCCGCGCTGGTCATTCTGGGACTGCTGCTGCTCATGGAGCGCCGGGGGCCATCGTTTCCCGGCCGCACGTTCTGGACCTATCTCCTGCTGTATCCCTGCGCCCGGTTCGGCATCGAGTACTTCCGGGGCGATCCGCGCGGCATGGTCCTGGACGTCCTCTCGACCTCGCAGTTCGTCTCGCTCCTGCTGGTGCCTGTCAGCATCGTCATGCTGCTCAGGCTGCGCCGGTCGTGGAGTCCCGAACCAACCCGCGAGCAGCACCGCGCGCGGGCGGCCTAGCAGTCCGTGGTGAAACGCCATCTCGCACCGGGAGCGGCCGGGCACCCGCATGGCACGGTGCGACGAGGGAGCATATCGTAGGAGCCCGTGGCCCCGCCGCATGCTCCCGAGCCGGAGCTGGTCCGCATCGAGGTCACGGCCGACGACGCCGTACGGCGACTCGACCAGCTGCTGGCGGCACGCGTCGCCGGCCAGACCCGATCGCGGCTGCAGCGCCTGATCAAGGAAGGCCGCGCCCACATAGGCCCGAAGCTGGCACGGGCCAGCAGCGCCGTCCGGCCGGGCGACATCGTCACGCTCGAGATTCCGCCGCCCCGGCCGGCGATCGCCAGGCCGGAAGCCGTCCCACTCGACATCGTGTACGACGACGCCGATCTCGTCGTCGTGGAGAAGCCCGCGGGAATGGTCGTGCACCCGGCGGCGGGCCACGCGCAGGGCACGCTCGTCAACGCCCTGCTCCACCACGTCACGGACCTCAGCGGCATCGGCGGGACACTGCGTCCCGGCATCGTGCACCGGCTCGATCGCGGTACCTCGGGGCTGATCCTGGTGGCCAAGCACGACCGGGCGCACACCGAGCTCGCCCGTCAGTTCCGGGAGCGCGAGGTGGAGAAGACCTACGTCGCCCTGGTGTGGGGGCTGGTGCAGGCCGGGCGGCGGATCGACCTGCCGATCGGCCGCGATCCCGACCAGCGCAAGAAGATCTCGACGCGCTCGCGGCGGGCCAGGGAGGCCGTGACGCGCGTCGTGAAGGCCGAGCATCTGCGCGGCGCCTCGCTGCTGCGAGTCACGATTGCGACCGGCCGCACGCACCAGATCCGGGTGCATTTGAGCGCCATCGGGCATCCGGTGATCGGCGACGCCGACTACGGCGGGAGGCGGCGTCACGTGCCGCCGCACCTGCGCGCGGTGCAAGCGCTCGAGAGGCCCTTTCTGCACGCCGCCAAGCTGGTCTTCAGCCACCCGCGCGACGGCAGGCGGGTGAGCGTCCGAAGCGACCTGCCGCCCGATCTCCAGACCATCGCCGAGCGCCTCAGGGCGCAGGCGGAGGCCGCCGGGACGCATTGAGCGCGGCAACGAACGACAAGGCCGCGGGAAGGAAGTGGGATGGAGGAACGTTCAGCCACGGCGATCGACAGTCGCACGGTGCACGCGGGCCGCGTGTTCACCATCGTCAGCGACCGGGTCCGGCTGCCCAACGGCCGGGAGACCACGCTGGACGTGGTCCGGCACGGACCGTCCGTCATCCTCATTCCGATGCCCGACCCTGCGCATGTCGTGCTGGTCCGGCAGTACCGCTACTGCATTGATCGCTGGATCTGGGAGCTG
This sequence comes from Vicinamibacterales bacterium, assembly GCA_965217045.1. Classification (GTDB taxonomy): domain Bacteria; phylum Acidobacteriota; class Vicinamibacteria; order Vicinamibacterales; family UBA8438; genus JAAXGX01. Next base: position 2,094,733 of record OZ244229.1, read on the forward strand.
CCGGCAGGCACCCTCGAACCACACGAGGATGTCGAGACCGCGGCGCGCCGCGAATGCCGGGAGGAGACCGGCCGGGACCCGGGGCGAATCGAGCGCATCGGCGCCTGCTATCCGACACCCGGCTACTGCGACGAGCTGATGGTGTTCTTCCGCCTGACCGAGCTGACGGCTTTGCCGGCGCCGGTCGCACGCGACGAGGACGAGGTGCTCGAGCCGCGGGTGTTCACGCTCGAGGCTGCGCGGCAGCTGGCGGGAGCCGCCGATGTCGCCGACATGAAGACCGTGGTGGGACTCTCGCTCGTGTAGTCCGCGCGGTGCGCCTGGACGGCGCGACCGCATGCCGGCCGGGCGTGCTACTGCACCGTCCCGTGGACGGGTGCGTCATCCGCGCCGCCGCGGGCCGGCCGCTGCGCGCCCCGAGCGGGAAGCAGCGCGAGCTCCAGCACCTCCTCGATGGCCGAGACGTAGTGCACGGAGATGTCCCTGCGCAGGTCCTCGCTCAGATCCTCGTTCACGTCCTTCTCGTTCTGCCGGGGCACGACGACCTTGAACACCCCGAGCCGGCGGGCCGCCAGCACCTTCTCCTTGATCCCGCCGACAGGCAGCACATGCCCGGACAGCGTGATCTCGCCGGTCATCGCCATGTCGCCGCGCACGGGACGACCGGTCAGCTCCGACGCCAGAGCGGTCACCATCGTGACGCCGGCGGACGGACCGTCCTTGGGTATCGCGCCCGAGGGCACGTGCAGGTGGATTTCGGCGTCCTTGTAGAAGGCCGGATCGACGTCGTATCTCGACGCGTGCGCGCGGAACCACGAGAGCGCCGCGCGGGCGGACTCCTTCATCACGTCGCCCAGGTGACCGGTGAGCGTCAGTGTGCCCTTCCCCGCCATTCTGCTGGCCTCCACGAAGAGCACGTCGCCCCCGACCGGCGTCCACGCGAGCCCCAGGGCCACGCCGGGGTTCTTCGTTCGCTCCGCGACCTCCTCGTCGAGGTGCTTCGGGGCACCCAGCATGGCCGTGACGGTCTCGGGGGTGACCTCGACCGGCGTGGTGTGGCCTTCGGCCCAGCGGCGGGCCACCTTGCGGCAGATGGCACCGATCTCGCGCTCCAGGTTCCGGACTCCCGCCTCCCGCGTGTACCCGCGAATGATGGCCCGCAGCGCCGGCGGCGTGAACGACAGCTGCTCGGCGGTCAGGCCGTGGTTGGGAACCTGCCGTCCGACCAGATGCTCGACGGCAATCTCGAGCTTCTCTTCCTCGGTGTAGCCGGGCAGCTCGAGCACCTCCATGCGGTCGCGCAGGGCGGGCGGAATCGGATCGAGCACGTTGGCCGTCGTGATGAAGAGCACGCCCGACAGGTCGAAGGGCACATCGAGGTAGTGATCCCGGAACGTGTTGTTCTGCTCCGGATCGAGCACCTCGAGCAGCGCCGAGGCCGGATCGCCGCGGAAGTCCATGCCGAGCTTGTCGATCTCGTCGAGTATGAAGACCGGGTTCCTGAACTCCACCCTGCGCAGGCCCTGGATGATCTGGCCGGGAAGTGCGCCGATGTACGTGCGACGGTGACCTCGAATCTCGGCTTCGTCGCGCATGCCGCCCAGTGAAACGCGGACGAACTTGCGGTCCAGCGACACCGCGATCGACTTCGCCAGCGACGTCTTGCCGACGCCGGGCGGCCCCACGAAACAGAGGATGGGCCCCTTGATCTCGGGATTGAGCTTGCGCACCGCCAGGTACTCGAGAATGCGGTCCTTGGCCTTGACCAGGTCGGAGTGATCGGCGTCGAGTACCCCTTGCGTGCGTTCGAGATCGATGACCTCCGGCGTGCGCCTGTCCCAGGGCAGGGCGACCATCCAGTCCAGGTAGGTGCGCGAAACCGTATACTCCGCCGCCGCCACCGGCATCCTCGACAGGCGGTCCAACTCTCGCAACGCCTCCTTCTTGACCGCCTCCGGCATGCCGGCCGCGTCGACCCTCTCGCGCAGCTCGGCGATCTCCTTGGTTTGATCGTCGCCTTCGCCGAGCTCCTTCTGGATGGCCTTCAGCTGCTCTCGCAGCAGATACTCGCGCTGGTTCTTGCCAACCTCCGACTGCACCTGCGATTGAATCTTCGACCCGAGCTCCAGCACCTCGAGCTCCTTGATCAGCAGGCGGTTGAGATTGTCCATCCGGGCCCTGATGTCGAGCGTCTCGAGCACCTGCTGCTTGGCGGTCGTGGGCAGGGTGGTCAGGCTCGAGGCAATGAAGTCGGCGAGCTTGCCGGGCTCCGTGATGTTGGCCGCGAGCGACTGCAGATCGTCCGACAGCAACGGCGACAGCGAGACGACCTGCTGGAAGTTGTTCTTGATGTTCCGCTGCAGCGCGTCGATCTCGAGGCGATCCTCCCCGCGCGCCGCCCCCTCCGCGGGGCTCACGTCGGCCGTGATGAACGGATCGGAGGAGACGATCGCGTCGAGGCGCACGCGGGCCAGGCCTTGCACGATCAGCCGCAGGCTGCCGTCGGCCAGCTTGAACATCTTGTGGATGTGAGTCAGCGTGCCGACCGGAAACAGATCCTCCTGCCCCGGGGCTTCGAGAGCCGCGTCGCGCTGGGTGAACACGCCCACCAGCTTGTCGCCGGCCTGCGCCTGGTCGATGACGCGAATCGAGCTCTCGCGCGCGACGGCCAGCGGCATGAACGAGTTGGGAAACAGGACCGTGTCGCGCAGCGGAAGTATCGGCAGCTGCGACGGCACGGAGACCGGGCGGTCGGAGCCGACCGCCCCCTCGCCGACCTCCGGGTGCTCAAGCCCGTCGCTCACGCTACAAGTGAAACACGGTCGGCCGGCCCGCGTCCAATCAACCGACGACGTCCGCGAACAGCGACGGCACCGGCCGCCGCCCGGGCAGTACGCGCTCGCGCTGGCGCGCCATCTCGCGGACCTCCTCGCAGCTCGTGCAACGTACCGCGAACGGCAGCGCGCGGAGCCGATGCTCGGGGATCTCCTCTCCGCACTCGTAGCAGTAGCCGTAGCGGCCCTCGTCGAGGTGAGCCAGCGCGGTCCCTACCTTCTCCAGCGTCTCGGCCTTCATCTGCAGCACCGCGAACTCGATATCGTCCTGAATCTCGGCCACGCAGGTCTCGGCCTCGTCCCGCACGTTCTGCCGCGAGGCCGCAGCATGCTCATTGCGCACGTCGCGCATCTTGTGTTGCAGTTCCCCGATGATCTCGAGCCGGCGCTCCTCGAGCATCCGCTTGAGCTCCTGGTAACGATCCTGCCGCATCGCGCTGTTCGCCTTGGCTTTCATGATGACGGCTCCTTCCGCCAGTGCTTCCATCCGCGCTTCCATCCGCTCGGCCGCTCCGCAACACATATGCAAACCCAGCGCCGGATTTAACCGACCGGATTCTACCTGCAACCTGACCATCGCCGTGCATTGAAACCGAGCAGCTGGAAGAGCGGGTGGGGTGCGAGGGAGAAGAGGCGTCCTTCGTCAGAACCCGCCGCTGTTCCGGCCTGACAGCTGTAGCGCCTTCATCAAGGTCGTCTTGTACGGTCGTCTCTACGGTGACGTCCTGGCATTCCGTGACTCCCAGTAGTGTTAGACGATGGAATCTCGCGGCAGGTTTCGCCTTTTTTGCAAGGGGCTGTCCACGTCCATGGACACCGGCTGTCCCCTTCCCGCCGATTCCGCACCCGAGGGGCGGCCGACGTGCGTCGGCCGGCGGCAGGCGCGCAAAACGGGAGGGCGGAGACTGTAAACTGGTGGGCGGTATCATGAACGAGTGTCCGTTGTGCCGTCGGCGCCGGGCCGGCCGCGCGTGTCCCGCCCTGGGCGACCGGATCTGCGCCGTCTGCTGCGGAACGAAGCGGTTGGCGGAAATCGACTGTCCCCGGGACTGCCGCTACCTGGTCGCGTCCCAGGCCCACCCGCCCGCGGTGATCCAGCGCCGGCAGGAACGCGACATGCTGTTCGTGCTGCCCATGTTCCACGAGTTGACCGGCCGTCAGCAGGAGTTCGTGCTGCTGATCCAGGGCCTGCTGCAGCGCGACCGCGACGCGACGCCGGGCCTGCGGGACGTCGACGTTGAGCACGCGGTCCGGGCTCTCGCTGAGACCTACGAAACGGCCAGCCGCGGAATCATCTACGAGCACGTGGCGGGCGTCGCCAGCGCCGAGCGCCTGAGTGCGGTGATCAGGACGCTGATCGAGACGCTGCGGGAAAAGGGCATGCGGCTCAGCGATGCGGACGTCGCCGGTGCCCTGCGGCGCATCGAGGAGGGCGCGCGCGATGCCCGCGCCGCCCTGCCCGGCGGCGACGCGGCGTACCTCGACCTGCTGAAGCGGCTGCATCCCGCCGACGGGCGCACGGGAGAGCGCGCCGCGGACGGCCTCTCCGGGACGGGCGGCTCCGGGTTGATCGTCCCGGGGTGACGGGCGGATTCGAGCCCCGCCTCCGGCGCGCTCCCGAGCCAGGAGTCGGCGCCGTGGAACGGCGTGGACTCCTGCAGGGTTGGTCGGGCGGCAAGCGGAGCCGCAGGCGACGATTTCCGGGCTAGTCTTCCGGGTACGGCTCCCGCAAGCGGTACTCGGGATGCGCTTCCAGGTACGATGCCGCACGCGCGCCGCGGGCCACGGCCTCTCCGATGAACGCTACCGCCTCGGAAAGCCGCTCGTCGGGCTCCGCGCAGCTCAGTCGCAGGAAGCCCCCGCCGGCCGCGCCGAAGCACTCGCCGCCCAGGCAGGCGACGCCGCGCCGGTCGTCCGCCCCTTCGAGCAGGTACAACGCCAGGCCGTGCGACGTAATGCCGTGGCGGTTACAGATCGGCGCCACGGACGGGAAAACGTAGAACGTCCCGCCGGGCATCAGGCACGACACCCCGTCGATGGCGTTGAGGCCGTCGACCAGACGCTCGACCTTGCGGCGGAAGTCGGCCATCCGTTCGTCCCGCACCGGCCCGTCGTCGGCCATCGCCGCCATGCCGGCCAACTGGGTGAACGGCGGCACGCACGACAGCGCCGTGTTGGTGAGGGTGCCGAGCACCTCGATCGTCGCGGGGCTGCCGACCGCGAACCCGAGCCGCCAGCCGCTCATGCTGAACGACTTGCTGAAGGTGTAGGCGGCGACGCACTGGTCGAGCATCCCGGGCTGGCTCAGAAGGGTCCGGTGCCGGCCCCGCCACACCATGGCGTCGTACGGCTCGTCGCTGAAGACCGCGACGTCCCGACCGCGAATCAACCCGGCGAGCCCTTCGAGATCGTCGCGGGTCGCGACGCCGCCGGTCGGATTGTGGGGACTGTTCAGAAAGATCGCCTTCGGGCTCGGGTCCGCGGCCAGGAAGCGCTCGACGTCTTCGAGGTTCGGCCGGAAGTCGTGCGCCGCGCGCAGCCGCGACACCACCATGCGCGCGCCGCGCCGCTGGATGTTCGCCGGATAGGTGGGGAAGTGCGGGCTGAAGACGAGCACCCCGTCGCCGGGATTGACGAACGCCTCGCAGAAGAACTGCTCGAAGATCTTGGCACCAGGCCCGACGACGATGTGGTCGGCGGTCACCGGCAGACCGTACTGCCGCCCGACGTAATCCGCCGCGGCCGCCCGGAAGTCGGGCAGCCCGAGCGACGGCCCATAGTGCGTATGGCCCGCGCCTATCGCCCGGACCCCGGCGGCGAGCGCGGCCGGGGAGGTCGGAAACGGGCTGTCGCCAATCTCCAGCTCGATGACGTCCTTGCCGGCCGCGAGCAGGCGCCTGGCCGCGGCGAGCACGGTGAACGCGGTCTCCCCCTGCACGGTCGAAGCGAATGTCGAGAACGTGGCCGGCATCTCCGTGGAATCGTAACCTGCCGGCCGTGGCGGGTGGCTAGAACTGCACCGTGCCGAGCAGCATGAGCGCGTGGACTTTCGCGGCGGCAAGGCGTTCCCGGCGTTCCGCCTCCAGGCTCACGGTCGCCGACCGCCCCACCGCGAGGCGGCCTCCCAGCCGGTAGCCCCGCGCAGCCTCGCGGACCAGGTTCACGCCGCCGTAGGGAGTGAGCACCCCTTTGCCTCCAAAAGGCGTGAAACCGTACCCGAACTGCGCTTCCAGACGCGCGCCCGGCGCGTCGTAGAGGAGCGGGTCGGTCGCCCCGCGTTCCCACAGACGCCGCACGCCGCTCGCAGTGTCACCCCAGGACGGCATCAGGCTCACCGACGGGCCGCGGCCACCTGTCCCGGGCGCGAAGCGGACCAGCGCGCCGAAGCCCCACTCGCGCAGCGTGCCCCTGTGCACGGTGAGCCAGCGGCCGTGGCCCTCCACGGTCAGGCCCGCCTCGCGATCCAGGTAGCGCACGCCGCCGCCCAACTCCAGTCCGGCGCCGGTCTCCCCGTCGCCCCCGTCATGGCGCAGGCCCAGCTCTCCCCACGGAGTCAGCGACACACCGGAGGCGAACACCTGCTCGCGACTGACTTCGGTGCCCAGCCGCATCCGGCGCATGTTCATCGTCGCCGCGTCGAACGCCGTGCCGGCGCTGGCGACGTCCAGTTGCGCCAGCGCCCACTCACCCTTCAGCCTCAACGTCGTCGCGCCGCGCGTCAGCAGCCGGCCGTTCACGCCCACCATGCCCGAGTCCAGCGTGGCCGGGCTCGTGTGGAACTCTCCCGCCTGCTCGTCCACGATCTGGAGCCGCCCCCAGGCGTGGCCGGCCGTGCCCCACACGTCCAGGTCGGGCAAGACCGACCAGGCCAGGTAGGGATGGATGCTGGCCAGCCCCAGCTCGTAGGCGCCGGCGGCGGCGTCCCCGCTCCCGCCGCCGCCCTGGTGGTAGTCGAACGAGCCCCGCGACCGGGACACGGACACGCCGGCCAGGAGGCCGGGGGCGATCCGCGCGTCGGCGCCCACGTGCCAGCGAGATACGTCGCCGTCCCAGTTGACGCTCCCGGGCCCGCCGCCGCCGCCCAGGTTCTGGTAGTCGGCGCACCACCAGGCGGCGAAACGCCCCCCGCCGTCGTCTTCCTCCTGCGACTGCATCAGGAACAGCGAGTCGTCGAACGCCTGCTCCAGCGTCGGCTGGCGCACGCCCGCCCCGTCCCACCGGCGGCCCGGGCGCTGCTCCCGAGACAGCGACAGGCGGGGCGTCGGCACCACGGACCCGCTCCGGGGGGCCGAGCCCGCGAGCACCTGATCGATGCGGCACTTGACCGCGCTGAAGGCCAGCGCCCGTCCCACCTCCGGCAGGACGACCTGGTTGACCAGCCCGATGCGCCGCGCCGCGTCGTCGGCGATGGTGCCCGCCCCCGTGGCGTCCGCGATCGTCGCGCCCGACGGCGCGCTCAGCTCCACCGTGAACTCCTCGGTGCCCTCCAGCTGGTCGTCAGCCAGCGCCGTCACGGCAATCCTGCGGGTCGTCTCCCCCGGCTCGAAGCGCAGCGTGCCGTTCGCCGCCACGTAGTCGAACCCCGCCACGGCGGTCCCATCCACCGTGCGGTACGAGACCGCGACCTCCGCCGCGCTCGGCATGCTCAGCCGCACGGTGAACTCCGCGGACTCACCTTCGCTCACCGCCGCCGCGTCGTCAATCGACAGCTCCGGCGCCGCGTCGTCGTCCGTGATCGTCCCCACGCCGGTCCCGTCCGCCACCGTCGCGCCCGACGGCGCGCTCAGCTCCACAGTGAACGTCTCCTCCGCCTCCGGCTCCCCGTCGTCCAGCACCGTCACCGTAATCGCCTGCGCCGTCTCCCCCGGCTCGAAGCGCAGCGTTCCGGAGGCGGCCGTGTAGTCCGAACCCGCCGCCGCCGTGCCGTCCGCCGTCGCATACGACACCGAGACCGCGACGCCGCTCGGTGCGCTCAGCCGCACGGTGAACTCCGCCGCCGCGCCTTCGCTCGCCGCCGCCGCGTCGTCGATCGACAGCGTGGGCGGCGCGTCGTCGTCGGTGATCGTTCCCGTGGCCGTCCCGTCCACCAGCGTCGCGAGCGAAGCCGAGCTCAACTCCACCGTGAACGTCTCCACGGACTCCGACGTCTCGTCGTCGAGCGTCGGCACCGCAATCGTCCGCTCCGTCTCCCCCGGCTCGAAGCGCAGCACGCCCGAGGTCTGCACGTAGTCCGAGCCGGCCGCCGCCGTACCATCCACCGTGGCGTACGACACCTCCACCGCGACGCCGCTCGGTGCGCTCAACCGCACGGTGAACTCCGCCGTCGCGCCTTCGCTCACCGCCGCCGCGGCGTCGATCGACAGCTCCGGCGCATCGTCGTCGGTGATCGTCCCCGTCGCCGTCCCGTCCGCCACCGTCGCGCCCGACGGCGCGCTCAGCTCCACCGCGAGCGTCTCCACCGACTCCGGCGCGCCGTCGTCGAGCGTCGCCACCGCGATCGTCCGCTCCGTCTCCCCCGGCTCGAAGCGCAGCACGCCCGAGGTCTGCACGTAGTCCGAGCCGGCCGCCGCCGTACCATCCACCGTGGCGTACGACACCTCCACCGCGGCGCCGCTCGGCGCGCTCAGCCGCACGGCGAACTCCGCCGCCGCGTCGTCGATCGACAGCGCGGGCGGCGCGTCGTCGTCGGTGATTGTCCCCGTCGCCGTCCCGTCCGCCACCGTCGCGCCCGACGGCGCGCTCAGCTCCACCGTGAATGTTTCGGTCGCCTCCGCGGTGTCGTCGTCGATGGTGGGCACGAGGATCGTCTGCTTCGTCTCGCCCGGCTCGAAGCGCAGCGTCCCCGCAGCGGCCGTGAAGTCCGTGCCCGCCGACGCGGCCCCGTCCACCGTCGCGAAGGCGACCGTCACCGGCTCATCGTCCGCCTCGCTGAGGCTCACCACGAACCCGGCCTGGTCTCCTTCATCGACCGCCGTGTCCGCGATGGACAGGGTCGGGAGAGGGCTGCCGCCGCCGGAGCCGCCACCGCCGCCGCCGCCACCGTTGTCGCCACCGTTGTCGCCGTCGTTGTCGCCGTCGTTGTCGATGATCGTCCCCTCACCGGTGTCGTCGTTGAGCATGGCGTTCGACGGAGAGCTCAGGGTCACCAGGAAGCGTTCGACCGACTCCTGTTCCGTGTCGTCCTCGGTCGGCACCGAGATCGTCATCGTCGTGTCCCCGGCCGTGAAGGTCAGCGTCCCCGATTGCGCCATGTAGTCCAAGTCCTCCGTCGTCGCCGTCCCGTCCATGGTCGCGTAGCCCACCGTCACCGTCTGGCTGCTGGACGGCGTCAACCGCACCTCGAACTGGGCCGTGCCTCCCTCCGTCACCGACGCGTCTCGGATGGACAGCTCCGGCATCGCGGGGCCGCCGTCGTTGTCCGTGATCGTCCCCTCCCCCATGGTGTCAATATTGAGCTTGGCGCCGATTGGACTGCTCAGGGTGTTGCCGAGCGCGAGAAACTGATCATTTCTGCACAGGTATCGACCGGTCTCATTGACGACGTGAGGGTCGCGGTGATTCCGGCGCGTCGTCACGGTGCGATCGTTGGCGGTTTCGCTCCTGCTGGCTGATCTCGGCCTCGCGCCTGCGATAGCTCCGGCCTTCAAGGAGCAGGATCTCGACGTGGTGGGTCAGCCGGTCGATCAGTGCGACGGCGCACGAGGCGTTGGGGAAGACGGTGTCCCAGCGCTTGAACGGCAGGTTGGTGGTGATGAGCAAGGAGCGGTGCTCGTAGCGGCGGCTGACGAGTTGGAAGAGCAGGTCGGCGGCTCGGGCGTCGTAGGCGAGGTAGCCCACCTCATCGACCACGATGAGCGCGGGCCGCGTGTAGTGCCGGAGGCGTCGTTCGAGGGCGCGTGCGGTCTCCTGTCCATTGAGGTCGAGCAGCAGGTCGGCGGCGGTGGTGAAGAGGGCGGTGTGCCCAGTGAGGATGGCTTGGTGGGCGACGTTCTTCGCCAGCATGGTCTTCCCCAAGCCTTGCGCACCGACGAGGATGACGTTCTCGCCGCGGGCGAGGAAGTCGAGCGTGAGGATGCGTTCGAGGGTGGGACGGTCCAGCGCGGTGGGCCATTGCCAGTCCCAGTCGGCGAACGGCTTGAAACGTCCGAGACGGGCGCGGGTGAGTCGGCTCTCGACGCTACGGCGCTGTTTGTCTTCGAGCTCGGCGGCGACGATGTGTTCGAGCAGGACGGTGGCGCTCGAGCGCTTGCGGGCGGCCTGAGCGATGAGGTCGTTGAGGTCGTCGGCGGTGCGGTTGAAGCCGAGTCGCCGGAGGTTAGTCGCCAGCGTCGTCGTGGTGGTCGTGTCGGCCGAGGGCATCGTAGGTCTCCAGGTTATGGGACCGGACGTCGAGGTCTCGCAGTCCGGGTCGGTCGGGTAGCGTGAGGCGGAGCGGCGGTTTGAGTCCGCGCTGTCGCCGGCGCGTTTCGAGGATGTGGGTGATCGAGCCGGCACCGAGGGCGTCCCGTTGGAGGGCGTCGTCGACGGCGGCAGCCAGCTCCTGCGGTCCGTAGTCGTCGAGCAGAGCGAGCAGCCTGGTGGCATGCGGTCGTAGCGCCTCGCCGCGCTCCGCAAGCCGCTCGAAGAGGGCGGCGGTGGCGGGGACGGCGGCGCGGAGCCGGTCGCGGGTGGTGTGGACGTTGGCCTGGCGGGTGGCGGCGAGCAGCCCTTCCAGATGCGCGGGGTCCTCGACGGTCTGTCCGGTGTCATAGCTGCGGGGATGGCGGGCCAGCTCGGTCTGCTGGTCGAGGATGCGGACGCGGGTGGCGCTGGCGAGCAGCGTCAGGGGCTTTCGGACGTGGGTGTGGGGGATCGAGTAGAGATTGCGGTCGAAGCGGACGTAGGGTGTCTTGCCGGAGCGGACGACGCGCACGAGCTCGGTCTCGAAGCGATGGGCGGGCAGCGGCAGCAGTCGGGGCTTCTCGTCGGCCCAGACGTCGGCGACGGTGCGGTCGGGCAGTTCGGGGTGACGCCGTCGGTGGGCGACGTCGTCTCGCCAGCGTCGGAACTGGGCGTTGAGGTCGTCGAGGTCGCGGAAGGGCCGGGCGGCGAAGAAGGCGTGCCGCAGGTATTGGATCTGCCGTTCGATTTTCCCCTTCTCGTTTCCGCGTCCCGGCGTGCAGGGGCGGGGCGCGAAGTGGTAGTGGCCGGCGAGGTCGAGCAGGCGGGGGTGAAACTGCACGGCCGTGCCGCGGCGGTCGAGCACGGCGCTGCGCAGGTTGTCGTAGACGAGGTTGCGGGCGACGCCGCCGAGGGCTTCGAAGGCGTCGACGTGGCCCCGCAGAAAGCTCTCGAGGGTCTGGTCGAGAGTGAACAATGCGGCGAGGGCGCGCGAGTAGCCGAGGACCATGACGAATCCGGAGACGGCGCGGGTGCCGTGTCCGATGCGGACCTTGCCGAACGAGCCCCAGTCGACCTGCGCGGACTCGCCGGCCAGCGTGACGACCCGACGGTAGACGGCGCGGGTGGTCTCAGGCCGCAGGCGCTTGACGAGGCGTCGGACCTGGATGACCGAGCCGGGATAGCCGCGCTGGCGGACCATCTCGTGGATGCGCGTGGCGCGCAGGCGGGGGTAGCGGGCCAGCGTGTCGCGGATGAACGGCAGATACGGGTCGAGAGCGCTGGGCCGGCACACCCCGCGGCGGACACCGCCCGACTCGTGCTCGACCGCAGTCCGGACCGTCTCACGGTGGAGGCCGAGCTGGGCCGCGATGGTCCCGATCTTCCAGTGCTCGCCGTAGTACAGACGCCGGATCTCGGCGCGCTGCGCGAGCGTGATCATCGTCGCTCCTCTTCCGATGGACGCGGGGTTCCCGCCTCGCGACCAGCCACCGGCTCGACCGCCCGCAGACCACGCAGCGGGTGGCCGCGGGCGCCCGAACCGGGGCGAGATCAACGACGGGGAGTCTGGCCGATGGCCGGGGGGCGGCGGAACCCTGATCCGTCACGCGGCGGCGGACGCGGTAGGCGCGCTGGCGGTCGCGGTGGTCGAGGCGACCTTCCAGGCTCCGCTGATGCCGAGCCCGGGCGGCCCGCACCGAGCGGCGCCGGCCGAGCACCCGGCACGGCGGCGTGCAGTAAGCATGGCCGCGATCACACGCCGCGCAGATGGCAAACAGGCGACTGCAACGTCGGCAGGTCTTCTGGCGGAGCGGGACGTCCACGGCGTCGGAGCGCGCGGGGCGATCTCCGACTGGACAACGCGTTCGAACCGTGGCACAACAGCACCGACCGGCTCGCTCTGTCGGAGCTCGGGGCGGTCACGAGGGTCCGCTGGCCATACCGGGCCCTCACCCCACGTTTCAGCCCGCTGCCTACGCTACCCGAACGAGTCGCTGCCCGCCAGCTCCGGAGGCTGTGGACGCCGCCACTCCTGTGGACGCAAACAACCGCGCCCACAGGAGTTTGCAAAACCGCGCAGACGCAGTTTCGCACAGCGACCACAGCCATCATCTTCTTCTTCATCAAGACGTCGACGAACCAGGCAACCGGCCCGGTGCACCGACACGCGTCCAGAATTGATCAGTTCGAAGTGACTGCTGACACTCAGGGTCACCGTGAAGCGTTCGTCCGACTCCTGCTCCATGTCGTCGGTGGTCGGGACCTCGATGGTCCTCGTCGTTTGCCCCGCCGTGAAGGTCAGCGTCTGCGTCCCGGTTGTCCCCGTGTAGTCCGAGCCCGCCGACGCGGTCCCGTCCACCGTCCGGTAGTCCACCGTGACCGTCTGCTCGCTGCGCGGTGTCAGCGTCACCACGAACCGGGCGGTCCTCCCCTCCGTCACCGGCGACGCGTTGCCGATGGACAGCTCTGGCAGGTCGTCGTCCGAGATCGTCGCCTCCCCGGTGTAGTCGGCCAGCGTGGCCCCCGACGGACTGCTCAGGGTCACACGGAAGCGCTCCTCCGGTTCGTGGAACGCGTCCTCCACGGTCGGCACGGAAATCGTCTGGAGCGTTGCTCCCGCTGGGAACGTCAGCGTACCCGTCCTCGCCTTGTAGTCCGCGCCCGCTTTCGCCGTCTCGTCCGCCGTCGCCCAGCTCACTGTCACCTCCTGGCTGCTCTCCGGCGTCAGGCTCACGTTGAATCGGGCCGAGTCTCCCTCCACGACCGGAGTGTCCGCGATCGACAGGTTGGATCTGGAGCCTCCGCCGTCGCGGTCGTTGTCGATGATCCTTACCGTTACAACGGGCAGATTGTCGGGGTGCAGGTGATCCGGGCACTCGCCGTTCTCGTCCCATACCTCGTGTCGGAAGATGATGACCTCATCCTCGGTGTCATCGTCCTCGACAGCACGGATGCTGATCCCGCGCCACGACGTTGGACCGGAGCCGCCTTGGGGCGTGAATTCCCATCCGACGGAGGGTATCCAGGAGACCGTGTCGTCCGTGTCCTCCGTGTCGTCGACGCGCAGAAGCACCCACCATCCGCATTTGTCGTCCGTCCCGCACTTCTTCATGCTGGTCGGCTGCTGCGTAAGCCGCAGGTCGTAGGTGGCGGCCCCTCCCTCCGGAATCTCCAGTGTCGTCGTCGACACATCCAAGGTCCCTCCCCACGAAAAGATCGGCGGGCGGGGGGGGTCGCCCTGGGCGTGAACCGGTGCCGCCGCGATGCCCGACAGCAGCACCGCCAGCGTGAACGCGAAGGCGACGAGGCGGCAGCGGAGAACGCGGCGGGTCAGTGTCTCTTCCAATCCGGAAACGCGCCTGAAGCGGACGACCGGGCGGGCGGACGCGTCAGGGCAACTGGGTTGATGGATTCGGAACAGCCGGTGGCGGGCCTTCCCGGCGCTGCACACAGGTTCGTATTATCGCTCAAGACAGCACTGGCGGGGTAGCGCCGGGCGACGGGCAGCGCTGCCGCGGAGTCGAAGCGCTGCGGAAAGCTGCCGGACGGTTGCTGGCAGGCCGCCGCGGTGCGCACCGTTCGAGCGGTGCTATACTGTTTCGCTCAAGGCAGGTGCAAATGGCGCGACGTTGCGAGATATGCGGTAAGGGTCCCGTGTTCGGCCGGAACGTGAGTCACGCGCACAACGTGACGAGCCGGCGTTTCAAACCCAACCTCCAGAATGTGCGCGCCGTCGTCAACCGCGCCGTCAAGCGCCTCCGCGTCTGCACCCGCTGCATCCGGTCGAACCGCATCACCAAGGCCGCCTGACCCGCCCCCGCGGGGAACCGCCTCACGCCTGTCCGCGCCGCGACAGGCGCGTTGCGACCGAGTGCGAAAACCGGCGGCATTCGCCCCGAAATCGTCGCCTGCGGCTCCGCTTACCGCCCAGCCAACCTCCAGGCGTTCGCGCCGTTCCACGGCGCAGACTCCTACCGCAGCACCCGCTCGACGTCGACCACGCCCGGCACGGCCCGGACGACCTTGATCACGCGCTGCAGGTGCTTCAGGTCGGTGATGTCGAGGGTTACGATGATCTGGCCGTGGTTGTTGTCGTTCGCCGAGGCTTCGACCTTCTTCATGCTGATGTTCAGGCCGGCGATGGACGAGGTCACCTCGGCGAGGATGCCGCGGCGATCCTCCACCTGGATCGTCAAGGCCACGGTGAACGCGCTGGCGTCGGCGGCCTTGTCCCACACGACGGCGATGCGCCGCTCGGGGTCGTACAGCAAGTTGAGCACGTTGGGGCACGTCGCGGAGTGGACCGACACACCCTTGCCCCGCGTGACGTAGCCGACGATCTTTTCGCCCCGGATCGGCGTGCAGCACCGCGCGCGAAAGGCCATGAAGTCGTCGAAGCCCTTGATCTTGATCTTCTGCTCGCGCGACCTGAAGACGCGGCGGACCACGGCGGCGATGGCCGTCGGCCCGCTGCGCTGCCGCAGCCGTTCCTGCGGGACGAGACGTTCCAGCACCCGGTGCAGCGACACCTTGCCATAGCCGACCGCGGCGAGGAGATCGTCACCCTTCTTCGACGCGAAGTCGTTCGCGATGCGGTCCAGCTCCTCGGGGTCCAGCACCGTCCGCGGGCTGAGGTCGAAACGGCGTACCTCCTTCTCGAGCAACCGGCGGCCGAGCTCCACGGCGCGCACCTTCTCCGCCGCCGTGATGACGTGCTTGATCTTGTTGCGCGCGCGCGTGGTGACGACGAAGTTCAGCCAGTCCCGGCTCGGCTTGTGCGCGCCTGCCGTCACGATCTCGACGATCTCGCCGCTCTGCAACTGCGTCCGCAACGGCACCATCCGGCCGTTGATGCGCGCCCCCACGCAGGTATGGCCCACGTCCGTGTGGATGGAGTACGCAAAGTCGACCGGCGTGGCGCCGCGCGGCAGCGCCTTCACCTCGCCCCGCGGCGTGAACGTGTAGACCTCCTCGGGATACAGGTCGATCTTGAGACCGTGGATGAACTCGTTCGGATCCCGGACCTCCTGCTGCCACTCCAGCAGCCGGCGGAGCCAGACGAAGTACCGCT
Source organism: Vicinamibacterales bacterium (assembly GCA_965217045.1). Taxonomy (GTDB): domain Bacteria; phylum Acidobacteriota; class Vicinamibacteria; order Vicinamibacterales; family UBA8438; genus JAAXGX01. Next base: position 2,110,018 of record OZ244229.1, read on the forward strand.
CGTCGGCGTTCGCGCCGGTCCGGCCTTCCTTGTACTTCCAGTGGGCGGCGATCCCGTCCTCGGCCACGTGGTGCATCCGCTCCGACCGGATCTGCACCTCGAACGGAAATCCGCGGTCGCTGACGACCGAGGTATGCAGCGACTGGTAGGCGTTCGGCCGGGGCATGGCGACGAAGTCCTTGAAGCGGCCCGGCACGGGCGCCCAAGTCTGGTGGATGATGCCCAGCGCCGCGTAGCAATCCCGAACCGAGGAGGTGATCACACGCATGGCAACGAGGTCGTACACCTCATCGAGACCGATCTGTTGCCGCTTGATCTTCTGGCGAATGCTGAAGAGACGCTTGATGCGGCCCTCGACCGCGACGATGGGCACCTCGGCCTCGCGCAGTCTCTTGACGAGCGTGTGCTCCAGGTCGGACATGGTCTGCTCGGTGTCCGCGCGGCGCCTCTCGACCGACTCACGGAGGCTCTCGTACGCCTCCGGCTCGAGATGGCGGAAAGCCAGCTCCTCCAGCTCGTTCTTGATCTTGCTCATCCCCAACCGGTGCGCGATGGGAGCATAGATGTCCAGCGTCTCCTGCGAGATCTTGATCCGCCGCTCCTCGCCAAGCGAGTCGAGCGTCCGCATGTTGTGCAGCCGGTCCGCGAGCTTGACCAGGATCACGCGCGCGTCGTTCACCATGGCGAGCAGCATCTTGCGGAAGTTCTCGGCCTGCCGCTCCTCGCTCGAAGAGAACGGTATGGTGCTGATCTTCGTCACGCCCTCGACGACGTGCGCGACCTCCGGACCGAACAGCTCGCCCACCCGCTCGATGGTAGTCAACGTGTCCTCGACCACGTCGTGCAGCAGTCCGGCCGCGATGGCGACGTCGTCCAGCTTCATGTCCGCGACGAGCCCCGCCACCTCCAGCGGATGGGTGATGTACGCCTCACCCGAACGCCGCACCTGACCCGCATGCTCCGTGGCCGAGAACTCGTAGGCGCGACGCAAGAGATCGGTATCCACGTCGGGGTTGTTGGCCCGCGCCCTCGAAGCCAAGTCTTCGAAGCTGGTCATGATAAACTTCTTCTGGACAACAAGATACGGGGATTCAGAGCCGATCGTGTCCATCATAGGGTTGCCGCCTGGGACGGTCAAGAACGGACACGGCAAGCCTTGACTTCACGTTTTTCGCTTCACTATACTGGCTCGATTTAGCCGCCTGGGGGGCGGTTTCTCTCTTCTCGGTCACCGACCCCGATGCAGGAAGCGGGCGTGGGCCCGGGCCGGAGGCGCACGGCGACCCGCCGCGACGTGTCGGCCGGCTGCGGATCGGGGGCGAAAGGGGAAGCAGGATGCATATCGGACGCAGCCTCGCAAGAGTCATCGTGGCGGCCGTACTGATAGTCCCATTGGCCTCGTGCGGCTATCTGGCCCAGGTGGGCGCCATGCGGACGTTCAAGGAAGCGAACCTCGCGTACGGCCGCGGCGACTACGAGCGTGCCGTGGAGCACTACGAGGAGATCCTGACCATTCTCGAGGACGTGGCAGAGGGTGATCCGCTGCTGAACCAGCAACTGACCGCCACCTACTTCTACGTGGCCAACTCCTACGACAACCTGTACAAGCCGGTGCGCAGGGGCGACGCCGAGAACGACGCCTATCTGGAAGACGCCGTCAGGTACTACACCCTGGCCTCGGAGCGGATCACCGATCCGGCCCTGCAACGCCTGTCGCTGCAGTACCTGGTCGCGGCGTTCGGGCCCGACAAGGCAAACGATCCGTCGCGGTCGGAGCCCGTGCTGCGTCAGATGATCCTGCAGGATCCCGAGAATCCGGACAATTATTTCGCCCTGGCCAACCTCTACGAGCAGTCCGGGCTGTACGAGGACGCCGAGGCGGTCATGGTGGAGGTCAAGAATCTGCACCCGGGCGATTCAATCGTCTATCTGCAGCTGGCCGGGTTCTACAATCGCGCGGGCGAGTTCGATCTGACCATCGAAGCCCTGGAGCAGCGGGCCGAAATCGAGCCTGACAATCCCGAAGCCTTCTATACGATCTCGACGTTCTACTGGGAGAAGGCGTTCCGGGACTTTCGGATTACGAAGGACCAGAAGGTCGAGTACATCGAGGCCGGCCTCACAGCAGCGGACACCGCCATTGGTCTGAACGAGCGCTACGTCGATGCGCTCGTCTACAAGAACATCCTGCTCCGCATGAAGGCGAACGAGACGGACGACCGGGACGAGGTGGATCGCCTCATCGCCGAAGCGGACGAGTTGCGCAACCGTGCCGAGCAGCTGCAGGAGGAGCAGCAGTCCGGCACGGCGCCGGCCGCCAACTGAGGTCTCCACGTACTACCCGGCGCCGGCCCGCCGCGACGGCGGGCCGGCGCCAACCGCCTCCTGGCATCGCATGCAGCCATGCGGTGCCCCACCTTCCAACCGGCAATCTGGAAATCCCCTGCAGGGCCGGTCGCTGCGCACAGGACGTCGCGGTGCGCCAGGAGCCCCGTGGGTCAGACCCCGCGTCGCACCGAGACGCGGTCGTGACAATGCCGCGCACGGCCCAGCGCGGTCCCGTGCGGGATGCATCGCGCGTCGAACGCAGCGGGGCCTTTTACCACGGGCTCCCAAGTCCCGCCGACCACGGCAGGAACCTGGGACGGGACCGCGGCGCCCTTTCCCCGGGCGGAGGTCGCGCGGGCCGTTCGTCCGCGCTCCCCGACACCAGACGGGGGATGCCGGCACTGGTCGGCGTACACAAGAATGGCCGGACGCGAACGAGCGCCAGGCCATTCCGCTTATCCCCAAAACCGGGGAATCCGAACGAGTCTCTAGTCCCCTTGATCTTTGATTTCTTCAAAAAGTCGTTGGTCATCTGGGGCCACCGTGGACTTGAACGGTGCGCTGTCCGAACCGCTTCACCTTCGCGAGGATCTCGTCGGCTGTTTTCGTCCACTTGAAAGGCTTGCCCTCGTCATTGTGGGCGTCCACGTAGGCGGAGATGGCGTGGCGCAGCGCGTGCGGGCCGACCTGTTCTTGCCATGCCGCCCAATACATCACACCCGGCACACTTCTTAAAGCGTTTTCAGACACAGGGGACTAGCCGACCGGCGCCGCGCCGGCGGCCCGGCGCATCCCCTCGGTCACGATCCCGACCTTGTCGACCCCGGCTCCCTTCGCGGCGTCGATCACGTCGATGATCTCGCCGTAGCTCAGACTGCCGTCGCCGGCAATGAACATCGTCTTGTCACGCCGCGTCTCGAAGATCTCGCGAAGCCTGGTCTCGAGCGCCGCCGGGGAGACATCCTGATTGTTGATCGAGATCCTCCGGTCGGCCGTGTACTCCAGCACGATCTGGCTACTGTCGGTCGCAGCCTGCTGGGAACCCTGCGTCTCGAGCGGCAGGTTGATGTCGAGCCCCCGCTGATTCAACGGCAGGGCAGCCAGGAAGATGACGATCAGCACCAGCAGCACGTCGATGAACGGCGTGATGTTGATATCGGAGTTCGCCTCGGCCTTCGTGACCTGTACGACGCTATCGGCGCCGTGATGCATGTGGTGGTGGTGTGCCATCGGCTAGTAGCCTCCTGCGGCTCCACGCAGCCTGCGCTCGGTCACGAGCCCGATGTCCTCAATGCCCGCCCGCTGCAACCGGTCGAGCACGTCCATGACCTCGGAATAACGGGCGCCCTGGTCGGCCTTGATTAGCACGATCCGCTCCAACTTGCGGTCGAGCGCGCGCTGCACGGCGGGCAGCAACTGGCTCGCCTCGGTTATCTGATTGTCCACGTAGAACCGCCCGGACGCATCCACGTGCAGCACCGTGTTCTCGTCGTTGTCCGCCTTCTCTACCGTGTTGGCCGCCTCCGGGAGCGTCACATTGACGCCGGCTTGCAGGAGGGGCGCAATCAGCATGACGATGATCAGCAACACCAACATCACGTCGGCCAGCGGCGTCACGTTGATCTGCGAGTTAAGTCCAGCCTTGTCACCGCCTACATCCATCCCCATGGGTGAATCCTCCTCCTGCAAAAGCTGGCGCTGGGATTTACGACTTCTTGATGAAGTAGTCCACGAGCTCGGACGACGAGTTGTCCATCTCGACGTTGAAGTACTCGACCCGGCCGGTGAGGTAGTTGTAGAACCACACTGCCGGGATGGCCACGAACAGCCCGATGGCCGTGCCGACGAGCGCCTCCGAGATGCCGCCCGAAACCGCGCCCAGTCCGCCCGACCCGGTCTGCGCGATGCCCTGGAACGCGTTGATGACGCCGAGCGTGGTCGCCAGCAGGCCGACGAACACGGCGGTCGAACCGATGGTCGCCAGCATGCCCAGCCCCTTCTTCAGGTCGGCGGCGGTCAGCGCGGCCGCGCGCTGAATGGCACGGCGGACGCTGTCGACGACGTCTTCCTTGTCGAGCTGCACGCCGGTGTCCTGCTGGAACTGATACTCCTGCAGGCCGGCCAGAACCACCTTGGCCAAGTGGCTGTACTTGAAGTCCTTCGACTGCGAGACGGCGATACCGTCCTTCAGCTTGCTGTCCTTGAGGTGCTTCGCCACCTGCGGCGCGAAGGCCTTGGACTGTTTCTGAGCCTGGAAGAACGTAAAGATCCGCTCGAAGAAAACGCCGACGGAAACCATCGACATCACCGCGAGCACGCCCATCAGCAACTTGACCATCACACTCATCTGTTCCCACATCTCAAGCATATCCATCAGAATCCTCCTCGGACACCAGCCTTCAGAGCGAGTGGCAACGCCGGAACAAGCGCGGTTCCGGAGACCCAACCTATTGCAAGGTGAAGTTCACCGTCACCGTCATGATGACGGGCACCGGCAAGCCGTTCAGCAGCGTCGGCGTGTACTCCCACTGCTTCACCGCGTTGATGGCCGCCTCGTCGAGCAGCGGCACCGAACGCAGCACCTTGACCTCGGTGACCCGGCCGCTCGGGCCGATGACCGCCTCGAGAATGACGATCCCCTGCACGCGGGCCGCCTGGGCAACGGTCGGATAGACCGGCGGAACGTCCCTCGTCTTCGTCGGCGGGGAGATGTTCCCGCCGACGCGCACCGGCTCGGGCGGCGGGGGCGGAGGGGGCGGCGCCTCGGGAAGACCCCCGACGATGCCGCCGACAATACCCCCCGCGATGCCACCCTCGACGCCGCCGACGTTATCCAGACTGAATCCGGATTCCTCCGCGATGCTGTCGGGAGCGACAACGGGCGCGGCGTTCGGGTTGACGTCGATAACCGGCGGCGGCTCGGGTGCCGCCGGACGCGGCGGCGGCGGTGGTGGTGGTGGCGGCGGTGGCGGCGGCGGCGCGGCCACGAACGCCATCATCGACGCCGGCGTCGGCAACGCATCGACTGCCATCAGCGGGACGATCACCACAGCACCGATGGCCGTGACGTGCGCCACGATGGACAGGGGCACGGTATACCACTTCCGCGACCCCACCCTGATCGAGGGATTTGCGATCTCACCAAACATTTGACCGACTGCCACCGATACCCTCCTCACCCTGCGCGAACGCGTGGGTGCTGCCTCCAAAGAGCGTCGATTATAAGCACGGGTTCAGACGGCTGTCAACGAAGTACCGCCGCCTTCGCCTCCGCACGGCACGGCACCGGTCGGTTTTCGCAAACATACCTGTAATCAGCAGGTTGCACCTTGTCTTGCGCCGACCGCCGGCCGCGTCCGGCGGTCGGCGGGCCGCGTCCCCGCGCTGCCGCCGGAAGCCGCGCCGGCTGTCACGACAGCGTCACAACATCCAGGCCACCACCAGAGGCGCAAAGATCACGGCGACAACGCTCATCAGCTTGATCAGGATGTTCAAGCTAGGCCCCGACGTGTCCTTGAACGGGTCGCCGACCGTGTCGCCGATGACCGCCGCCTTGTGCGGCTCCGAGCCCTTGCCGCCGTGATGCCCTTCCTCGATGTACTTCTTGGCGTTGTCCCACACGCCGCCGGCGTTGGCCATCATCAACGCCATCAGGACGCCGGTGACGAGGGCGCCGGCCAGCAGCCCGCCCAGCCCGGAAAGGCCCAGCAGGAAGCCGGCGGCCACCGGGGCAAGCACGGCAATCAGCCCCGGCACGACCATCTCACGGATGGCGGACCTCGTCGCGATCTCCACGCAGCGCGCCGAGTCGGGCTCGGCGTCGCCCGCCAGCAGCCCCTCGATCTCCCTGAACTGCCGGCGCACCTCTTCGATCATGGCGTTCGCCGACCGTCCGACGGCGTTCATCGTCAGCGCCGAAAAAAGGAACGGCAGCATCCCGCCGAGCAGCAGGCCGATCAGCACGTTGGGGTTGTCGAGAGCGAGGTCGAGCAGGCGCGGGTCGAACATGGTCGGCCCGCCCGCGGCCGCAATCGCTGCGTCGGCGGTCGCGCGGAACGTGCTGAACAGGGCGAGGGCCGTCAGCGCCGCAGACCCGATGGCGAAGCCCTTCCCCATCGCCGCCGTCGTGTTGCCGACCGCGTCGAGCGCGTCGGTCCGTTCGCGAACGAACGCGTCGCACCCGCTCATCTCCGCTATCCCGCCCGCGTTGTCGGCGACCGGCCCGTAGGCATCGACCCCGAGGCTGATGCCGAGCGTCGAGAGCATCCCCACCGCGGCGATCGCGATCCCGTAGAGCTCGGCCTGCGCGTAGCTGAAGTAGATCGCGAGGCAGATGACGACGATCGGCAGCGCACACGACATCATCCCGACGCCGAGGCCGGCGATGATGTTCGTGGCCGGACCGGTCTCCGACTGCTGGGCGATCCGGTGTGCGGGCGGCTTGTCCTTGCCGGTGTAGTACTCGGTGATTTGGCCGATCAGCACGCCGGCGGCGATGCCGGCGACCACGCACCAGAGAATGGCCGCCGGGATGTCGAGAAGCACGACGAGGGCGCTGGCGCCCACGAAGACGAGCGCCGATGCCGCCAGCAGCCCGCGGTGGAGCGCGCTGCCTATCTTGGTCTCGTCGTCGGTGTTGACGACGAACGTGCCCAGGATGGACGAGACGATACCGACGCCGGCCAGCAGGATCGGAAAGATCACCAGCCGCGACTGGAGCACCTCGAACGCGGCCTCGTCCACGCCCCACAGCGCGGCCGCCGAGGCCGCGCCCAGCGCCCATGCGAGCGCGATGGACGAAATGATGCTGCCGACGTACGACTCGAACAGGTCGGCGCCCATGCCCGCGACATCGCCGACGTTGTCCCCGACGTTGTCGGCGATGGTGGCCGGGTTGCGGGGATCGTCCTCCGGGATGCCGGCCTCGACCTTGCCGGACAGGTCCCCCGCCACGTCGGCCGCCTTCGTGTAGATGCCGCCGCCGACGCGGGCGAACAACGCGATCGACGAGGCGCCGAGCGAGAACCCGAACAGCGACGCGATCGCGCTCGCGCCGGCGCCATGCAACCCGCCGTACGCGTAGTAGAGCATGGCGATCCCGAACGTGCCGAGCGCAACCACGGTCAGGCCCATCACCGCGCCGCTGGAGAAGGCCACGCGCAGCGCGCTCGAGAGGCTGATGGTCGCGGCATGCGTCGTCCGCACCGCCGCACTCGTCGCGGTCCGCATCCCGATCCACCCGGCAGCCGCCGACAGCAGGGCGCCGACGAGGAAGGCGACGCCGGTCAGCCACGAGTCCCCGGGCAGGAACGCCACCAGGACGACGAACATGATGGCGACGAAACCAGCCAGGACGGTGTACTCCGTCCTCAGGAAGGCCATGGCCCCCGCCCGGATGAGCGCGGCGATCCGCTGCATCGCCTCCGTGCCGGGATCCTGGGCGCCGATGCGGCGTATCAGAAGGAAGGCAAAGAGCGCTGCGGCAACCGGCGCCCCCCAGCCCAGCGCGAAAAAGAGCTGCTGTTCCATTCGAACCTCGACGCTTCCGATTCACCAACTGTAACGAAACGGGAGAGCGTACCAACCCGCATTTCCCGCTGTCAAGACGCGGGCGGATCCGCACCGGCCCGCCCGCCGCGATCGATGCCGATCTGCGGGGACAGCGCCATGCCGCCGGTCAGGAATATCTGAACGCCCTCCTGGACACTCAGGTTCGGATACGACACCACGGACGACTGGTAGATGTGGATGTCGCCGAAATAGATGTGGTTCGTCGGCACGTATACCGCCACGAGATCCTCGGCGCCCTGCCCGCGATCGAGCACGAACCGCTTGGTGAGGAAGCCGAGCACGAGGCCGCGCCGCGGGTCGTCGATGAGCACGACCTGCTTGAACCCCATCTGGCTGTTGGGCGAGAAGGCGGCCACGAGCTGCTTGACAGGTCCGTAGACCGCTCGAAAGACCGGCAGCCGCATGAGGTACGTCTCGCCTCGCGTGAGCAGACGGCTGCCCAGCACGTTGGTCGCGAACACCCCGACGAACAGCACGGACACCAGCAGCGTCGCGAGCCCCAGCCCCGGCACCTCACGGCCGATCCACCGCGCATAGGCCGGGCTCATGACGCCGTCGATGAACTGGAAGAGCCACACGAAGGCCGCCACGGTGATGATCAGCGGCACCGTGACGACGAAACCGGCAATCAGGCTGCGACGAAGCCACTGCATCGGTTCCTCCTGGCCGGCGCCCTCACGACCCGGCCGCCCAGACGAAGACCGCGCCCGCCAGCGCGAGGCGGTAGACGGCGTACGGATCCAGCGACCGCCGCGAGACGGACCGAATGAAGTAGCTTATCGTGAGATACCCCACGACCGCGGACGAGAGGCCCCCGACCCCCATCAGGACGATTCCGCCGGACGGGATCCCTTCCACTGCGAGATCGAGCGTCGCCTTCACGCCCGCGGCCATGATCGCGGGAACCCCGAGCAGGAAGGCGAACCTGGCGGCGCGCTCGCGGCGCAGGCCGAGCAGCATCGCGACGGTCAACACCGCTCCCGACCGTGAGACGCCCGGCACCAGCGCCGCCGCCTGCGCGATGCCGAGCCCCAGCGCCTCCCACGGTCCCAGCGTGGTCTCGCCGCGGGTCCGGGTGCGGATGCGCTCGGCCACGAGCATCACCGCGGCGCCCGCGGCCAGGCTGGTGGCCGCAACCCCGGCGGTGCGCAGCGAGCCGGTGATGGCATCGGCCGCCGCCAGCCCGACGACCGCAACCGGCACGGTGCCGATTGTAATCGCCCGCAACACGACGGCGTCGCCGTCGCGGCCGAGCCACGCCCGCGGCGTCGCGGCGGTCTCCGCCAACCCCGTCACCTCGCGACGAAAGTAGACGAGCACCGCCAGCAGCGTGCCGACGTGGCAGGCTACATCGAACGCCACTGCGAATCGCGGCTCGATCTCCCACCCGAAGAAGGCGCGCGCCAGAATCAGATGGGCCGAGCTCGAGATCGGCAGGAACTCGGTCAGCCCCTGCACGACTCCCAGCAGCGCGGCCTGCAGCGCGGTCACGCAGGTCGGTCAGGAGGCGCGCGCCGGCGTCCCTGGCGTTTCGAGCGCGGCGGCGCCTGAGCGGCCGCCGCCGGGTGAGGGTGCCGCTGCGCCGCACGCCTCTGGGTGATCAGAATCGCGATCGACGCCGCTATGAAGATGGTCGAGTACGTGCCGCTGAAGACGCCGACGAGCATCGTGAAGGCGAAGCCCCGCAGCACCTCCCCGCCGAAGACGTACAGGGCCAGCACCGCGAACCCGGTCGTGCCGGAGGTGATGAACGTCCGGGCGAGCGTCTGGTTGATGCTCCGGTTCACCAGGTGGTCGAACTGGTCCCGACGCATGACACGCAAGTTCTCGCGAACGCGGTCGAACACGACAATCGAGTCGTTCACCGAATACCCGGTGATGGTGAGCATCGCCGCCACCACGTTCAGCGACAGTTCGTAGCCGAAGAACATCAGGAACGACACGGTGACCAGGATGTCGTGCACCACGGCGACGATGGCACCGAGCCCGAAGCTGAATCGGAACCGCAGGCCGATGTACAAGAGGATGCCGGCCATGGCGAAGACGAACGCCTGGATCCCGCGCTGGCGCAGCTCCTGGCCAATCACGGGACCGACCAGCTCCTGACTGACGACCTCGAAGCCGCCGACGGCGCTGTCCAGGAGGGCCGTCCGCACCGCCTCGGCCCCCTCTTCGAGGCTCGCTCCCACCTCGGGCCCCGTCTGCGGCAGGCGCACCATGATCTGGTTCGCGTCCGCGGCGCCGTACTGCTGCACGACCTTCTCGCCCTCGACCGACGCGAGCGCATCGCGCACGGCTTCCTCGGCGATCGACTCCTCGAACTCGATCACGATCAGCGTGCCGCCCGAGAAGTCGATGCCGAGCGGGAGTCCCCCGCGAGCGGCCAGCGCCACCACACCGCCGGCGATGATGAGCAGCGAGAGCGCCAGGGCCTGCCAGCGCCATGCGATGAAATCGAAGTTCGGTTGCTTTCGAAAAAGCTGCACCCGTGCTACCCCCTCCTCCTGGCCCGATCGAGGTTCAGATGCTCAGCGTGACCACGCGGCGGCGGGCGAGGAGCGCCTCGAAGATGGTGCGCGACACGAAGACCGCCGTGAAGACGTTCGATACGAGACCGATGGCGAGCGTGGTCGCGAATCCCCGGATCGGTCCGGACCCGAACTGGAACAGGAACGCGGCTGCGATGAGCGACGCGACGTGCGTGTCCAGAATCGTGAGCAGGACGCGATCGAATCCGGCCGCGACCGCCGCCCTGACCCCCTTCTCGGAGCGTAGCTCCTCCTTGATGCGCTCGAAGATCAGGACGTTGGAATCGACACCGATACCGATTATCAGGATGAGCCCCGCGATCCCGGGCAGGGTGAGCACCGCGCCGATGTAGGCCATGAACCCCATCAGTATCAACAGATTCATGGCCACGGCGACGATCGCGTTGATCCCGGCGCGCCGGTAGTAGAACAGCATGAACACGGCCACGGCGAGCAGACCCGCCACCGACGCGGCGACGCCGGCCCGAATCGAGTCGGCGCCGAGGGTCGGACCGACCGTCCGCTCTTCCAGGTAGGTGAGCGACGCGGGCAGCGCACCCGAACGCAGCACCAGCGACAGGTCCGCAGCCTCCTGCTGGCTGAAGCTGCCGGTGATGCGCCCTTCGGCGTTGATCCGGCTCTGAATCTGCGGCGCGGTCTGGACGCGCCCGTCGAGAATGATCGCGAGGTTGCTTCCGATGTTCTGCCCGGTCACGTCGCCGAACTTGCGCGCGCCGTCGCGGTTGAACGAGAAGCTGACGGCCGGCTGGTTGAACTCGTCCAGCGACTGCCGCGCGTTGCGCAGATCCCGCCCCGTGACCGCGGCCACCCGCCGCACCATGTAATAGACCGTGCCCGCCACCCCCCCGGAATCGAGCACGTCCGACACGCCGGAGACGACCTCCATTTCCGGCGGGACCACGCCGTTCCGCGTCGCGAGCAGCGCCTCCCGGGAGATCGCCGGACCATCCTCGACGATCTTGAGCTCGAGCAGCGCGGTGTTGCGAATGATCTCCTTCGCGCGCGCCACGTCGGACACGCCCGGCAGCTGGACCAGGATCTGATACCCGCCCACGCTGTACGGGGCCACGATAGGCTCCGCCACGCCGAGCTCGTTGACGCGCCGCTCGATCGTCTGGAGCGCCTGACGGACCGCTTCGTCGCGGAGGGTGCTCTCGATCGGCCCGCGCATCGTATACGTGTACGTGCCGTCGACGCCCGTCTCCCGGTCGTACGACGCCGACAGCTGCTCCTCCGCGATGTCGCGGAATTCCGCGTCCCGCTCGGGCGGCACGCCTTCCACGCGGATCGTCGTGGCCTCGACGGCCGCGACCGAGGCGGGGATGATGCCCTGCAGCTCGAGCTGCTCGCCGAGCTGCTCGGCCGCGGTCTCCGACTCGACGCGCAGCGCGTCATCCGTCTGCACCCGCAGGACCATGTGCACCCCGCCTTCGAGATCGAGACCCAGGCGGATGCGGTCCTCGGGCGGATAGATGGCCAGCACCGACAGCCCGGCCACGACGACGACGGCGAGCAGCTTCCACTGAACGTTCCTGTTCATGCGTAACACCTTACCAGCCGGGGGCCGAAGCCCCGCTGCACCCGCACGGCAATCCGCTCGCGCCGCAGCTGCGCGAGACGATCGCCCAGCCGCTCGGCGGGGTCGGACGCACCCGGCACGGACCCGCGCCGCGCCGTACACCGCAGGCTGCTACGATCCGCCGGATTCCGGCACCACCGGATCCTGGCCCTGGTACCCGCCGACGGCCGCCCGGGAGATCTCGATCCGCACCTTGTCCGCGATCTGGACGTGGACCGAGCGCTCCCCCATCTTCGAGATGACCCCGTAGATGCCGCTCGTCGTCACGATCCTGTCCCCCACCTTCAGGTTCTCCTGAAAGCTCTGCACCTTCCGCTGGCGGCGCCGCATCGGCATCAGGATGATGAAGTAGAAGATGGCGAGTATCAGCGCGAACGGCAGGAACTGGACCAGCAGCGGGGGCGACTGCCCCCCAGGCTGCGCCATCGCGAGGATGGGCGTGAAGCGATCGATGGTCATTGAGATCGTGCCGTCCCACCGCCGCCCGACCGCGGCCGGCGGGAGAATGTCTGGCGGAAACCCTGCCTGAACGTCTCGAATGAGCCGAACACTATAGCTTCACTAATCCGCCTCATGGTGTCAAGGTAAAAGTGCAGGTTATGCAGCGTGTTAAGCGTTGCCGCGTTGATCTCGTTCGCGAGGTGCAGATGCCGCAGGTAGGCTCGCGAGAAGTGGCGGCAGGTATAACAGTCGCACTCCGGATCGGGCGGCCGCTGGTCGGCGGCGTATCGCGCGCCGCGGATGTTGATGCGCCCGGTGCGCGTCAGGAGCTGGCCGTTGCGGGCGTTGCGCGTCGGCACGACGCAGTCGAACAGGTCGACTCCGCGGCCGACCATCTCCACCAGATCGTCGGGCAGGCCCACGCCCATGAGGTAGCGCGGGCGATCGGCCGGCAGCAGCCCGGCCGTGCCGCCCGCGATGTCGTACATCACATCCGTCGGCTCCCCCACGCTTAGTCCGCCGATGGCGTAGCCGTCGAAGCCGATGGACAGCGTCTCATGGACGTGGCGCTCCCTGAGGTCCGGAAACACGCCGCCATGGATGATGCCGAACTGCGCCTGTCCGCGGTTCGTCAGGCCGCCGTCGCCGCCCGCCCGCAGGCTGAGGAACCTCTCGCGCGAGCGGCGGCCCCAGCGCGCCGTCAGCTCCATCGAGCGCCTGGCCTCCTCCCAGGTCACCGGATAGGGGGTGCACTCGTCGAAGGCCATGGCGATGTCGGATCCCAGGCGGGCCTGAATCTCCGTCGCCTTCTCGGGAGTCAGCAGATGACTGGCCCCGTCGACATGGGACCGGAAGCGGGCGCCCTGCTCGCTGATCGTGCGGCGCCTGCCCAGGCTGAACACCTGATAGCCGCCGCTGTCGGTCAGCATCGGTCCCGACCAGCCGACGAAGCGATGGAGGCCGCCGGCGTCGGCAATCAGCTCGTCGCCCGGCCGGAGGAACAGGTGGTAGGTGTTGGCGAGGATGATCTCCGCCCCCAGGTCGATGAGATCGCGGTGGGTGACCGCCTTGACCGCGCCGCCGGTGCCGACCGGCATGAAGGCCGGCGTCTGCACGGTGCCGTGCGGTGTCCTGAGCTCACCGCGACGCGCGAGCCCGTCGGTGTGGCTCACGCGAAACTCGAGCGAATCGGGCATTGCGATATACTAGCGGCATCCTCCTTCCACTCTCCGCCTGACGCACCAGGGACCGGCAGTGAAGCGCGTACGGGTCGGCGTCGTCTACGGCGGTCGGTCCAGCGAGCATGAGGTTTCGCTGGCGTCTGCAGCGGCCGTCATCGCACATCTCGACCCCGCACGGTACGAGCCGATCCCGATCCACATCGGCAGGGACGGCCGCTGGTCGCTCGCGGACGAGCCGCCCGCGCCGCGGCCGGTGGCGGAGACGATTGCATCCGCGAAGTCGGCCCCCGGCTCGGCCGCGCCGAGGGCCGACAGGCGCGAGGCGCTCTTTCTCGCGCAGCCGTCGGAATCGCAGTTACTGACCCTGCGGCCGAACGTCGAGCAGGCCGGCGGCGGCGCGCGCGCGGACGTCGCCCTGCTCGCTCTGGACGTGGTCTTCCCGGTCGTGCACGGTCCGTACGGCGAGGACGGCACGCTGCAGGGCCTGCTCGAGCTCGCCAACGTTCCCTACGTCGGGGCGGGCGTGCTCGGGTCAGCCGCGGCCATGGACAAGGCCGTAGCCAAGACGCTGTTCGCGGCCTGCGGCCTGCCCATCGTGCGGCACCTGGTCGTGCCGGCGCGGTGCTGGGACGCCGACGCTGCGGCGGTGGTCGACGACGTCGCCGGCCGACTGGCATGGCCGCTGTTCGTGAAGCCGGCCAACCTCGGGTCGAGCATCGGCATCTCGAAGGCCGGCACGCGCTCGGAGCTCCGGCGGGCCATCGGCGAGGCGCGCCAGTTCGACCGCAAGATCGTCGTCGAGGAAGCCGTCCCGGACGCGCGCGAGATCGAATGCGGCGTGCTCGGCAACGATGCGCCGGAGGTTTCGGTCGCGGGGGAGATCCTGCCCGCCGGGGAGTTCTACGACTACGAATCGAAGTACGTGGACGAACGCTCCACGCACGTCATCCCCGCGGAGCTCACGGCCGATCAGGCCCGCGACGTTCGCGCGCTGGCCGGCGAGGCGTTTCGCGCCCTCGACGGGGCCGGGATGGCGCGCGTCGACTTTCTCATGGCGCGCGGGACGGGACACCTCTATCTGAACGAGGTGAACACCATTCCCGGCTTCACCACGATCAGCATGTACGCCAAGCTCTGGCAGGCCACGGGGCTGGACTATCCGCGGCTGCTGGATCGGCTGCTCGAGCTGGCGCTGGAGCGGCACGCGGAGAAGCAGCGCCTGCGTACCAGCCTGGACTGAAGCCGGCCGGGCCAGGAGTCTGCGTCGCGGAACGGCGCGGACTCCTGCAGGCTTGGCTGGGCACCGAGCGGAGCCGCAAGGCGACGGTCGGCGGGCTACCGCTCGACGCCGTCCCAGACGCGCACCCGCTCGACCGAATCGCCCGGACGGAGGTCGTCGACGACGTCCATGCCGTCGATCACGCGGCCGAACGCCGTATACCGCCCGTCGAGCTGAGGCTGCGGCGAGCGCGTGATGAAGAACTGGCTGCCGCCGGTATCCTGCCAATCGAGCGCCATCCCCACCGTACCGCGCAGAAACGGCAGCTGGTTGATCTCGTCCCGCAACGTGTAGCCGGGACCGCCCTCGCTGTCCCCCCGCGGGTCGCCGCCCTGGACGACGTAGTTGGTCACGACGCGGTGGAACGTCAGCCCGTCGTAGAAGCCCCTGCGCGCGAGCCTGACGAAGTTGTCCACCGTGAGCGGCGCGTCGAGGACCGCGAGCTCGATCTGGATGGTGCCCCGCTCCGTCTCCATGTACACGTGCGGCGACACCGGAGGCTCGACGAGGTGCGGCGCCGCGTAGTCCGTGCCGAGACCCGGAGCCGGCCGGATGCGCGCGTCGTGATCCCCATCGGGCGCGATCCGATCCAGCCACCGCGCCGCCCGGACCCGCACGGCCCAGTCGCGGTCGGCAAGCCCCTCCGTCAGGACCTCGCGGGCGACCGGTCCACCCATCTCGGCCAGCGCGTCGATGATCGCCGCGCGCGCCAGGTAGGGCGGATCGCCGCGCGCCGCCAGGTAGGCCGAACGGAGATGCTCGGCCGCCCCCGGCGGCCTGACCGCGCCCAGCAGGCGCGCGGCCGTCTTGCGGACGACGTCGTCGTCGCTTACGAGGTGATCGACGAGGATCGCACCGACATCGGGAGCATCCAGCTCGACCAGCGCGGTCAACACGCTGGGCAGGACGCGCTGATCGACGTCGGTCAGCATCTGCACGAGGCGCGGCATCGCCACGCTCGGCTCGGCATGCGCCAGCGCGTCCGCCAGCGCGGCGCGCACGCGCCAGTCGGGGTCCGGGTCCAATCCGGACAGCACGACCACGAACATCTCCGCATCGGCCTCCGCCAGCGCGCGCAAGGCGGCGGCGCGCAGCGGAGACCAGGCGTCGGCCAGCAGTTCGACGGCCAGGTCGACGACGGCGGGACGCCCGCGGAGCGTTTCGAGCGCGTCGCGCCGCAGCACGGGATCGAGACCCCGGGTCAACGCAAAGCGCCGCAGCGCCTCGGTCGCCGGCTGGGTCTCGTAGCGGCCCAGCGCCCGCAACGCGGCCCCCAGAACATGAGTACCGCGCCGGCGCGGGTCGAGCAGGCCGATGAGCGGCTCGACTGCCGCGGGGCTGCCGAGCGCACCGAGGCCCTCGGCCGCCAGCGCGACGCCGACGCGCCCCTGCACGCCGGCCAGGGTGGCCAGCGCGTCGAACGCGCGGGCATCGTCCACCCGCGCCAGGGCGTACGCCACGGGCCACCACCAGAGTATCGGCTGACCGTCCGGCTCCAGCACCGCGGCGGCCAGCGGCTCGAACGCGCGGAGGTCGGCCAGCGCGTAGAGCCCGAGCCGGAAAGCCTCGATCTCGGGCGCCAGGGGATGCGCAAGGTCCTCCGGATCCAGCTCGAACGCCGTGGCGACGTACCGCCGCACCAGCCCGCCGATCGCGTCGGCGGCACCGGCTGCTCCGATGCGCCCCAGTGCCTCCGCCGCCCGGCCCTGCACGAGAGGCGACGGATCGTCGAGCGCCAGCAGCAGCGGCTCGGCAGCCGACTCGTCCCCGAGCAGCCCGAGGGCAAACGCCGACATCTGGCGCACCTCGGCCTCGGCGTCGCCGAGGCCCGCGACCAGCGGGGCGACCCCTTCCGGGCGCCCGACGCGACCGATTGCCAGCGCCGCCCGCCGGCGCACGCGGGGCGAGGCGTCCGCCAACAGCTCGACGAGATCGGGCCGCGCGTGGCGGGGGGGGATGGCAGCCGGCGCGGCCGGCGCGGCCGGCTCCGCTGCAACGTCGACCGGCGGCGGAGGATCGTGCAGCAGGCGCTGGTCCTCGAGGCGCAGGATCCACGCCAGCTTCTCGGGGACCGTCGGAGGCTGAACCGGCACCACGCGCGGCGCAGCGGCGCAACCAGCAACCGTCCCGAGGGCAACCGACAGGACGACGAGACGCACCCACCGGGCCCCCGGGCAACGCCGGATCGCCGCGCGAACGGCCGCCAGACGACGAACCACGCGCCATGGTAGCACGCGCCGGGGGACTGCTATACTCCGCTGCATATTGGACTTCCGCTACCTGACGATAGAGGGTCCCATCAGCGTGGGCAAGACCGTCCTCGCCCGGCATCTGGGGCTCAGGCTCGACGCGGCGACGGTCCTGGACGAGACGGACAACCCCTTCATCGCGGACCTGTACAGCGGCCGGCCGGGAGCGGCGTTCCAGGCTCAGCTGTTCTCGCTGCTCGCCCGCCACCGGCAGCAGTCGCAACTGCGCCAGACCGATCTGTTCAACCAAATCACGATCTCGGACTATCTGTTCGACAAGGACAAGATCTACGCGTATCTCAACCTGGACGACAACGAGCTCTTCATCTACCAGAGGCTCTACGACCTGCTGGCTGCGGATGTCGTCGCCCCTGACCTCGTCGTCTATCTCCAGGCTCCCTCCGACGTTCTGCGGCAGCGCGTCCGACGCCGG
This sequence comes from Vicinamibacterales bacterium, assembly GCA_965217045.1. Taxonomy (GTDB): domain Bacteria; phylum Acidobacteriota; class Vicinamibacteria; order Vicinamibacterales; family UBA8438; genus JAAXGX01. The sequence goes on from OZ244229.1 coordinate 2,127,628, forward strand.
CGCCAGCACGACGCGAGCGCTCCGCTGCCGGACGACGAGTATCTCGGCGAGCTCAACGACGCGTACAACCACTTCTTCTTCCACTACAACGACACGCCGCTGCTCGTGGTGGAGACGTCGCAGCTTGCGTTCGATTGGGACGCGGCCGCCATGGACGACCTCGTCAGGCAGTTTCGGGACATGGGCCGGGGCACGCGCTACTACGTGCCGCGGACCGGGTCCCAGTCGCCCTGAACCGTCGCGATAACGGAGCCTCCACCGCATGGACTGGTTCAAGAAGGCTCGCAGGCCGATCGCCGCGTCGGTGGAGCCGAGCCGCGTGCCGGAAGGGCTGCGGCCGGACCAGGCCGAACGGGCAGGCTGACCGGCGCGGAGCGCGGCTGCCAGACTCGCGCGCCATGACGAGTGCCCCGCACAGCTCGATCGACTACCTCTTCAGCCTCGAGCAGTTCGGCATCAAGCTCGGCCTCGACAACATCCGGACCCTGCGCGAGGCCCTGGGATATCCGGACCGGTCCTTCCGATCGATCATCGTCGCCGGCACCAACGGCAAGGGCTCGGTGGCCGCCATGCTCGACAGCGCCCTGCGGGCGGCGGGCTACGCGACGGGGCGCTTCACGTCCCCGCACCTCGTCGCGCTCGAGGAGCGTTTCGCCGTGGCCGGCCGACCGGTCGCTCGCGAGAGCCTCGAGGCGGAGGCCGGCCGCTTGCGGGCCGTGACCGCGCGGTTGCTCGACACCGGCCGGTTGGCAGCGCCGCCGACGTTCTTCGAGGCGACCACCGCCGTGGCCCTTGCGCTGTTCCGCCGGCGCGGGGTGGCGGTGGCGATCCTCGAGGTCGGGATGGGCGGACGGTTCGACGCCACGAATATCGTGGCGCCGATCGCGGTGGCGATTCCCTCCATCGATCTCGACCACCAGGAGTTCCTGGGCACCACGCTGGCCGATATCGCGCGCGAGAAGGCCGGGGTCATCAAGCCCGGGGCGCTGGTCGTGGTCGGCGAGACGAAGCCGCAGGCGGTCGAGGTGTTCCGACGCGCCTGCAGGGAGCGGAGCTGCCGGCTGGTCGAGGCGCCGCGCGACGTGGAATCCCGCGTGGCGCTGCGTGACGGGTGGACGGAGCTGACCATGGCCACGCCCCGCCGCCGCTACGGGCCGGTGCGGCTGGGGCTGCGCGGCCGCCATCAGGCGGGCAACGCGGCCGTCGCGGTGCGGCTGCTTGAGGAGCTGCACGGCTACGGGCTGCGCGTCTCTCGCGACGCCATCCTCGAGGGGTTGGCGGGCACCCGCTGGCGGGGGCGGATCGAGGTAGTCCGCGTCGGCGAGCGCCGCCTCATCGTGCTGGACGCCGCCCACAACGTCGCCTCCGCCGCGGCATTCGCGGCCTACGTCGGGGAGATGTGGCCGCAGGGCATGCCGCTGCTGTTCGGCGCACTCCGCGACAAGGACGTCGGCGGGATGGCGCGCGCGCTCGGGTCGGCGGCGACGGCTGCGATCTGCCCGCCGCTGGCCAGCCGGCGCGCCCTGCCGCCGGACACGGTGATCGCGAGGATTCGGGCAGCGCGCCCGGACCTGAGCGTGATCGCGGCGCCATCGCCCCGCGCGGCGCTCGAGACGGCCTGGCGTCGGAGCGACGTCATCGGGGCGGTCGGGTCCACCTACCTGGTCGGCGAGCTGCTGGCCGAGCCGGCGTTGCAGGCGCAGAAAGACGAATGGTATTCTTCGAGCATCCGGTCTGGATGATCCGTCTTGCCTGCATCGTCTGCCTGTGGCTCGCCGCCGCGCCCGGAGGCGTGCAGGCTCAACTGCTTCCCGCCCTGCCCTTCGACTCCCGGCAATTCCGCATCGAGCAGTTCGGCGACAACCATGTGCGCCTGACGGGCGAGGTGGAGATCACGGAGGACGACTACCAGTTCTTCGCCGATCAGGTCGACGTGTACGTCGACGAGTCGCGGCTGGTGGCGGTCGGCAACGTCGTGTACGCGGGCGACCGGGACCGCGTCTCCGGCGACCGCGCGGAGTTCAACACGCGGGACCGCACGGCGACGTTCTACAACGCCTCCGGCTCGGTGACCCTGGGCGAGGAGCGGATCGAGCGCAGCATGTTCGGCACGCAGGAGCCCGACATGCTCTTCTACGGCGAGGTGATCGAGAAGCTCGGGCCACGCAGCTATCGCCTGACCCGGGGCGGGTTCACGAGCTGCGTCCAGCCGACCCCGCGCTGGCAGATGACCGCCTCGACGCTCACGCTCGACCTCGACTCGCATGCGCTGCTCAGGAACTCGGTCCTCAAGGTCAAGGGCGTGCCGGTAATGTACCTGCCGTTCATGTACTACCCGATCCCGGAGGAAGACCGGGCGACCGGCTTCCTGATGCCGACCTACGGTGCCTCGACGTTTCGCGGGCAGAGCCTGAGCAACGCGTTCTTCTGGGCAGCGAGCCGCAGCCAGGACGCCACCTTCTATCACGACTGGTTTCCCCGCTCCGGCCAGGGGCGCGGCGGCGAGTACCGCTACACGCGCGGCGGCGGCTCCCAGGGCCGACTGCGGGCCTACTTCCTGAGCGAGCGCGAGACGAGCCTGACGGTGGGCGGCGTGGAGCGGGAGTTCCCCTCGCGCCAGAGCTACGAGCTGCGCGGGAACGCCCTCCAGCGGATCGCGCCCAACCTGTCCGTCCGGGGCCAGATCGACTACTTCTCCGACGTGACGGTGCAGCAGCAGTACCAGACCAACATCCTCGAAGCGTCGAGCCGGGAACGCAGCATGAGCGCCAACATCGCCAGCGCGTGGGGGCTGTACCAGCTGAGCGGCACGTTCGAGATGAACGAGACGTTCTTCGGCGACCGCGAGTCGACGCTCTGGGGCGCCGGTCCGCGCGTGACCTTCGATCAGAGCCAGCGCCAGGTCCCCGCCACGCCGTTCTACTTCTCGTTCCAGTCCGAGTACGCGCACCTGCTGCGCAGCTCCACGATCGATCTCGATCCGTTCACCGACGAGGTCGTACCGGGGCTGACGGAGATCACGGTCGATTCGGGACTGGACCGGTTCGACGTCAATCCGGTCCTCCAGATGCCGTTCACCCGCTGGCCGTTCCTGAGCATCAACTCGTCCGTGTCCTGGCGCGGCACGTACTGGACCGAGGGCCTGGACGCCGGCGTAGGCGCCTCGCGAGGAGCCGCCCCGCAGATCGACGAGGGCATCGGCCGCGGGTTCTTCGACCTGCAATCGCAGATCACGGGCCCGAGCTTCGTCAAGGTGTGGGATACGCCCGACAGCGGGTACGCCGAGCGGATGAAGCACCTGATCGAGCCGTGGGTCACCCTGCAGCGGACGACCGCGGTGGATGATTTCGACCGCATCGTGCAGCTGGAAGCGACGGACGCCATCCTCGGCAACGTCACCCAGATCCGCTACGGGGTCAACAACCGGCTGTACGCCAGGCGCGCCGCAGGCAGCCAGGATTCCGTCGCACGCGAGATCCTCGGCGTCATCGTCTCGCAGGCCTACTACACGGACGCCAACGCCGCGCAGTTCGACCGCCGCTTCCAGACCAGCTTCAGCGACACCCCGCCCAGCCACGTCTCTCCCGTCAAGCTCGACGTGCGCACGGAGCTGACCCGGAACATCTCCGGATCGCTGCGGGCGGAGTACGATACGCAGTTCACGGCGCTCAGGACGGTCAGCGCCGAAGGCACGATCGGGCTGGGCGGCTGGCTGCGGACGACCGCGGGCTGGAGCCAGCGCCGGTTCGTGGACGGCCTCAGCGGCTTCAACGACCTGCACCGGCTCGACCACTACCTCAACGCGTTCACCACCCTGAGGACCCGCGACAATACAGTGGGCGGCGCCTACTCCTTTCACTACGACGTAGAGCGCGGCCGCTACCTGCAGCAGCGGGTGCTGGTCTACTACAACGCGCAGTGCTGCGGCATCAGCGGCGAGCTGCAGACATTCAACTTCGAGGGGCTCGGCGCTCGCGCCCGCGTGCCGCGCGACCTGCGCCTCAGCCTGTCGTTCGCTCTCGCCGGGCTGGGCACGTTCGCCAACGTCCTGGGCGCGTTCGGCATCGGCCAGGGAGTGCAATGAAGGGACTCATCCTGAGCGGCGGCAGGGGCACGCGCCTGCGTCCGCTGACGTACACGCGCGCCAAGCAGCTCATGCCGGTCGCCAACAAGCCGGTCCTCTTCTACGGCATCGAGGCCCTGGCCGCGGCCGGCATTCGCGACATCGGGATCGTCGTCGGCGACACCCGGCCGGAGATCCAGGCCGCGGTCGGCGACGGCTCGGCCTGGGGAACCACCGTCACCTACATCGAGCAGGACGCGCCGCGGGGTCTGGCGCACGCGGTACTGATCAGCGAGCCGTTCCTGCGGCGGGAGCCGTTCGTCATGTACCTCGGAGACAATCTGCTGGCGCGCGGGATCACGCCGTTCGTGGACGAGTTCCTGGCGACCGCGCCCGCCGCCCAGATCCTCCTGGCGCGCGTCCCCAACCCCCAGCGCTTCGGCGTGGCCGAGCTGGACGGCGACACCGTGGTGAGGCTGGTCGAGAAGCCGCGCGAGCCGCGGAGCGACCTCGCCCTCGTGGGCGTGTACCTGTTCGGGCCCCGCATATTCGACGCGGTCAAGCGGATCAGGCCGAGCCTCAGGGAAGAGCTGGAGATTACGGACGCCATTCAGGATCTGATCGACCACGGGGAGACCGTCCGCCCGCACATCGTCGACGGGTGGTGGAAGGACACCGGCCGGCTCGAGGACCTCCTCGAGGCCAACCGGCTCATCCTGGCCACCCGCAGCAGGTGCGTCGAGGGCGATGTCGACGAGGAGAGCAGCATCGAGGGCGAGGTCGTGGTGGCGCGCGGCGCCCGCATCCGGCAGTCGGTCGTGCGGGGGCCGGCGATCATCGGCGCGGGGACCCGCATCGAGCAGGCGTACGTCGGTCCGTACACCGCGATGATGAACGACGTGCTCGTGCGGGGCTCGGAGATCGAGCACAGCATCGTGCTCGAAGGCGCCGAGATTGCCGATCTGGCCAACCGGATCGTCGACAGCCTGATCGGCAGGAACGTGCGGATCTCCCGGCAGCCGGCCAAGCCGTCGGCGTACCGGTTCATGCTCGGCGACAATTCCGAGGTTGGCATGCGATGGTAGAAACTGGCCCGCTCGACCACCCGACGCGCTTCGCGGCGACCGGCGGCAAGGCGCCCCTGATCGCCGGGGTGAAGACGAAACCGCTGCGGCTCATACCGGACGAGCGTGGCTGGCTGATGGAGATCCTCCGGGCTGACGACGCGGAGTTCTTCGACAAGTTCGGACAGGTCTACGTGTCGGCAACCTATCCCGGAGTGGTCAAGGCCTGGCACTACCACAAGCGACAGATCGACAACTTCGCCTGCGTGAGCGGCATGGTGAAGCTCGTGCTCGTCGACACGCGCGAGGGCTCGCCCACCGCGGGCGCCGTGAACGAGTTCTTCGTGGGCACGCGCAACCCGCTGCTCGTGCAGGTGCCCAATCTGGTCTATCACGGCTGGAAGTGCATCGGCGGCGAGGTCGCGATCGTCGCCAACGTGCCGACGGAAGTGTACCGGTACGACGATCCGGACGAGTACCGCCTCGAGCCGCACGGCTCGCTGCCGTACGACTGGAGCCGCAAGGATGGTTGAGGTCCTCGTCACGGGCGGGGCCGGCTTCATCGGCAGCAACTTCGTTGCGCATGTGCTGGCGGCGCACCCCGACTGGCGGATCACCACGCTGGACAAGCTCACCTACGCCGGCCGCCTCGAGAACCTCCGCGAGGTCCTGGACCACCCGCGCCATCGCTTCGTGCGCGGCGACATCGCCGACGCGGCGGTTGCCGGACCGCTGGTGGCCGCAGCCGAAATCGTCGTCCATTTCGCGGCGGAGACGCATGTCGACCGCGCGATCCAGGACGCCGGGGCGTTCATTCAGACCGACGTGTACGGCACGTTCGTGCTGCTCGCCGCGGCTTGCGGCGCACGGGGGCTGCGCCGCTTCCTGCAGATCTCGACCGACGAGGTGTACGGCAGCGTGGCCGCCGGCGCCTCGACCGAGACCGACGAGCTGCGCCCGCGGAACCCGTATGCGGCGAGCAAGGCCGGCGCGGACCGGCTGGCCTACAGCTACTGGGCGACTCACGACGTGCCGGTCGTGATCGCGCGCGCCTCGAACAACTACGGCCCGCGGCAGTTCCCCGAGAAGATGATTCCGCTGTTCGTCTCGAACGCCCTCGACAACCTTCCGCTGCCGCTCTACGGCGACGGACGCCACAGCCGCGACTGGCTGCACGTCACCGACCACTGCCGCGCGCTCGACATCCTCATCGAGCGCGGTCGGCCCGGCGAGACCTACAACGTCGGCGGCGGCGGCGAGCTGGAGAACCTGGCGCTCACGCGCATGATCCTGGAGCTCCTCGACCGGCCCGCGTCGCTGGTCCGGCACGTGCCGGACCGCCCCGGGCACGACCGCCGGTATCGTCTCGACTCGGGCAAGCTGCAGGCGCTGGGCTGGACGCCGCAGATCGAGTTCGGCTCCGGGCTGCGCGCGGTCGTCGAGTGGTACCGCGACAACGAGTGGTGGTGGCGCCCCATCAAGGAGGATGATCCGGCCTTCCGCGCGTACTACGCGCACCAGTACGGAGGCATCCGCTAGACGCTGTCTGCGGCATGCGTTGACGACGCTCGCGACCGGCTTCAGGCGGACGGCGACGGTCGCACGGAGCACGTGCGCACGGTCCGACTCTCACCTGCACGCGGTAGCGGAAGCGGGTGACCGCGCACGGTCACTCCGGCAACGCGAACACGTACAGCGCGTTCCCTCCTTCCGGCTGGTAGATCTCCGGGCTGAGCTGCGCGGTGAGGCTCCGGAACGCGCCCCCCAGCGAGGACGGAACGGCGAGGAACTGGCGCCCGCCCACCTCATAGGTGATCGGGTAGCCGTGCGCCGCGGCGCTCAGGCGGGTCTCCCAGAGCACCTCCCCCGTCTCGATGTCGAACGCCCTGTAGTAGCGGTCGCCATCGCCCGCGAAGACGAGGCCGCCGGCCGTGGTGAGCGTCGACGTCAGGAAGGCCGCGCGCTGCTCGTGACTCCACAGCTCCTCCATGGTCCGCACGTCGTACGCGGCCAGCTTCCCGACGTTGCCGTTGCTGCCCGGCATCTCGAGCAGCTCGTAGCGGCCCGCCGTCCCGCCGCCGCCCTCGGTGAACTCCACCGCGCGTCCGGTCAGGTGCATGCACGCCTGGTGGAGCGGGATGACGAGCGCGCCGGCGCCCGGATGGTAGGCCGACGCCTGCCAGTTGTGGCCGCCGAGCAGACTGGGACAGGCGAACACCCGCTCGTTGATCGCGATGTCCTGCAGGTCCTGCCGGTAGGTCACCTCGCCGGTAGTCCGGTCGATCGACCCGAAGATGTCCTGGTGGACCGTCTCGCGCAGGTCGACGAACGCCCCGGTCCGCCGGTCGAGCTTCCAGAGGATGCCGTCCTTCCCGATCGTGAAGAGCCACTTCTCGCCGTCGGCGTCCACCAGCACCCGTTCGTAGACGATGTCGAGGTCGAGCGTCTCGCCCGGCGCATGCTGGAAGTACCAATGGACCTGTCCGGTGCTCGGGTCCAGCGCCAGCGTCGAGTTGGTGTAGAGCGCGTCCTGCCGCGTCGACATGCCGCGGCTCGAGGCCACCCACGGCTTCGCCTGCGCCGTGCCGATGTAGAAGAGGCCGAGCTCGGGGTCGTAGCTCCCCGGTATCCAGGCGTCGCCGCCCGCGCGCAGATACGGCGGCGTATCGCCCCACGACGCGTCGTTCGGATCGCCGGGCAGCGCGATCGTGGACGTGCGCCAGAGCTCCTCGCCGGTGTCGGGGTCGTGGCCGGTGATGAAGCAGGTCTGCTGGGTGTAGCGGTCGCAGCCGTTGGTGCCGGTGATGAGCACGCCGTTGGCGATGACCGGGCCGGCGTTCTGCCGGAAGCCCTGCGTGTAGTCGGTCTTCACCGTCTTCCACGCTTCCTCGCCGGTCCGCGCGTCGAGCGCGACGAGGCTCGCGTCGGCCGTCGCGAGGAACACCTTGTCGCCGTACAGCGCCAGCGTGCGGGTGGCGCCGGCCTGCGCGTCATCCGGCAGCCGATGGCGGTACACCCAGATCACGTCGCCGGTCGCCGCGTCGATGGCCTGGACGACGTTGCCCGGGTGGGCGAGGAACATGACGCCGTCGTGCACCAGCGGGGTCGTCTGGTGGTTGCCCGGCCGGACGGAGATGGACCATTCGAGCTTCAGGTCGGCGACATTGTCGCGCGTCACCTCATCAAGCGTGCTGTAGCCGTGGCTGTTGCGCGTCCGGCGCCAGCTCAGCCAGTCCCCCGGCGGCGGGTCCGCGAGCATCTCGTCGGTCACCGGACTCAGGTCGTGCGGCACCACCTGGTTCATGAACCGCGACGACCGCCGCCGCACCCGCTCGCCCGCCCCGGCCGCGCGCCGGGCCTCCTCAATGTCCGCCGCGTCGCCGATCGGCACCCCCGCAGCGACCATCAGGGTCCGCTCGCCCGGCACGGCGCCGTTCGTCTCCAGCAGGTACGCCACCAGGTCGATGTAGGACTCATCGCTCAGCGCGCCGGCCTGCCCCGGGGGCATCTCGTCGCGCAGATAGGCGAACAGGTCATCGGTCGTCTGCCCCGCCCAACTGTTGAGGAACGCCACGCCCGACAGCGGCGGCGCGTGCACCATCCCCTCCAGGTTCGGCCCATGACACTGGCCGCACTGCACGCCGTAGACCGACCAGCCGCTGGCCGCCTGATTCGTGGTGAAGGCCCCGTCGGCCCCCGGAGCCTGCGCCGCCGCGACGGCAACGCCCGGTCCGGCCGTCAGGCCCCCAGCCACAATCAGTCCGGCGGCCGCCACCCGGACCATCCGTGCCGCGAGATTCGCTTGCCGCCGATGCGATCCGCCGCTGCCGACGCTAGTCTCGTTCGCCATGATGCGCACTCCTCCGTCCCGCCCTTATCAGCCCGTGGTGAAACCCCGCGTCGCACCGAGACGGGCGAGGCGCCCGGCTGACAAGGCGTGACGAGGGAGCATATTGACCATATTCGACCCCGCTGAGGAATGGTCCAGCGCCGTCCCTTGCGGGGTGTATCGCCCGTCGAATGCAGCGGGGCCTTTTGCCACGGGCTGTTATACCACCATCACGGCGGCGGCGCGACCCTGGTCGTCCGCTCCGCCGACCGGTCCCGCCGAGCCGACTTGATTCAACAGTTCAACAGATCGATCGGGTGACTGTACTTCACCCTCAGACTGCGCCCGGCGCTACGGCGCGTCCGCAAGGGGGCCGAAGGCGGGCGGCGGCACCCGGTGCCGGGTCGCCGCCTCGTAGGCGGACGCCGCCTTCAACACCGCGGCCTCGCCGCCCGGACCGGCCCAGAACATCAGGCTCATCGGCAGCGGCGCCTCCAGCAGCGACCGTTCGTAGCCGGGGACGGCGTCGTACCCGTCGCCGGCTGCGTTCAGGACGAACCTGGGCTCGTAGACGATCCGGTTGAAGCCGGCGGGCACGACGATTTCGGGAACTCCCAGGAGCGCGGTGATGGCCTGGGTGGCCCCCGCCGCGCCGCGGCCGTTGACGGTGGGCTCGCTGGGTCCACCGAGCTTCTGGTGCGGCAGCGTGTTCTCGGGATTCACCAACACGTCGAGCCGGTTCTCCCGCATCACCTTGACGAGCACCAGCTGCATCACCGCGCGCATCTTCATCCGCTCGGTGTTGCCTTCCGAACGAACGTCGTCGAGAACGGCCCAGTTTGCCGATCCCGCCTTGGCCTCTGCGGAGAAATACTTCGTGTTGGCGTCCAGGCTCGCCATGTCGGTGACTCGCTCGTCGCCCCGCCGGGCCAGATACTGGTCGATGTGGAAGGCAAAGCTCCGGGTCGGGGGCGAGAGCGTCACGCGGCGCAGATTCACCCGGGGTGACAGCGGCGCGCTGCCTTCCGCGAGCTGAACGAGGTACCGCTTCGACGTCACGTCGTGGCCCGGAACGGCGAACTCCAGGTCGCCTTCATCCGTTGTCTCGAAGAAGTACTCCGGCAGGTGGATCGGCAGGATCTCGGCCAGCGCGTCCCGGAAGGTGTACGCCATGTCGGGCACGGCGGGATCGTCGGGATAGAGCGGATCGACCGACTCGATGAGCCTGGCCCCGAGCCGGTCCCGCAGGACGGTCTTGACCTCGTCGTCGATCCGATCGCTGATCGCCGCGTCGTTCAGCGTGTGCTTGACCATGTACTCGCGGACGATGCCGATACGCATGCCCGCCAGCGGCTTCCCGCCCCCGTCGCCGGGAGCGTCCTCGACGACGAAGCCGGCGTAGGGCTCCGTGGAAACCAGCGCATCCGGCACCGCCGTGTAGATGTCCCGGGGATCGAAGTAGCCGAGCTCCGGGTCCCGGAGGGCATCCAGCACGAGGGCCGCGTCCTTGACCGTGCGGCAGTTGAGGCCCGCGCGGTCCACCAGCGGGTTCGATCCGACGGCCCCGCCGTACGAGATCAAGCCCCTGGTCGTCAGCAGGCTGACCACCCCGTTGCGCGACGCCGGCCCCTTGCAGGATCCCCCCGTCTGCTCGCAGAAGGCGCAGGTGACCAGGTTCGCCGCAACCGCGACGCCGGACCCGGAGCTCGAGCCCCGCGGCGAGCGCTCGGTGTCGTAGGGGTTGCAGGCCTGGCCGCCCCAGGTGCTCCGCTCCGCGTAGCCCAGATACCGGGCGGTCGGGGCTGCCGGCCCGCCGGGGTCCCCTATGCCGCCGTTGAACTCGGTCGCGTTGGCCTTGGCGTAGATGATGGCGCCCTTCGTCCGCAGCCGGTCGACGATGGTGGAGTCGGCGGGGGGCGCGTCCATGGCGAAGTCGATGTCCGCCGCCGTCGTGGTCCGCATGTCCTTCGTGTCGTAGACGTCCTTGAAGGCCAGGGGAATGCAGTACATCGGCAGCCGGGCCAGGTCGGGATCGTCGCCGAACTGCGTGTCCAGCTCCGCCGCCCGCTCGAGCGCGTCGGGGAGCTGCCGGAACGCCTCGCAGGCCGCGGGACAATCCGCCGGCAGCTTACCCGTCGACGGATGCGCGTCGCAGCCGCCCGGGCAGCTCACCGAGCGCTCGCCGCGCAGGTTGAGCGTGCTGAGAGCGTTGACCTGACCCGCATGCGGGATGCCGACCAGCATGCCGAACTGCGCCTGCACGGTCGGGTCGGAGACGGTGGGCTCCATTCTCCCCAGGTCCAGCGGGATGCCGGCGTACCGGTCGAAATCGGCAAGGACGCTGGAGACGGGGACGGTGGACGTGGGAAAGCGGACCGGCGACCCGGCGCGAACCGGGCCGCTCGCCGGCGCGAGGGGCGCACCGTCGCGCGTGACCAGTTGCGTGCACGCGCCATTGTAGGCCCTGGCCCGGTCGACGTAGGCCCGCACCAGCCCCTGGCAGCTGACCTGGCCGTCCCGGATGGCCCGCTGAATCCCCTCGATGGTCGCTTCCTCGAGGGGGAACCGGCCGGGCGCTCCCGTCTCAGGCTGCGCGACGGCGATCCCGGGCAGCAGGAGCAACAGAACCGCGCAGAAGCACTTCATGAGAGCGGAGCCGCCAGGCAACGATTGGCGGATCAGGAGTCTGCGCCGCAGAACGGTGCGGACTCCTGCAGGGTTGGTTGGGCGCCAAGCGGAGCCGCCAGGCGACGACTGGCGGGCTAGCGCGGCGCGGCCTCGAACACCCACGAGTCGCCGGCCTCCACCGCCGCCCGCGTGACCTGCGACGGGTACTTGTCCCTGATGGTGCGGCTGACGCCGTCGAGGATCGCACCCGACTCGATCCGCACGAGCTGCCGCTCGTAGCGCTTGCCGTCGATGCGGAGCACGGCGCGACCATCCCGCTCCGCCTGGGCCGGCCAGCGTTTCCACAGCCGGCCGACCGCGGTGCCCATGTAGCCGGACCAGACATAGAGCTGGCCGTCGTGCTCGGCGGTCCAGATGCGGCGGGACGTGGGTGGGTCGAGCAGCTGCAGCTCGATGGTCTCGATGTCCCTGACGAAGCTCCAGTCCGGCTCCGGGCCGGCGTGCAGCTCGCCCGCCACCAGGCGGCCGCCCGCGAACAGTCTGTTCGGGCCGTCGCCGAAGCGTTGCTTCGCGGCGGCCGTGACGACGGCGGTCACCGGGATCAGCAGCAGGCACCCGACGACGATGAGCGCGCGCGAAGCCGCCTGCATGGTGAGCTCAGCCGCGGGCGGCTACTGCTGCGCCTCGCGTTCCTTGACCCGCGCGCCCGCCAGGCATGTTGTAGAGCCCGTAGTTCCCCTCGTGGCAGGCGTACTCGAACACCAGGTCACCGCGCTTCATCGGCAGCAGGACGGTGAACGGGCTGGTGAAGGTCGTCAGGTCGTTGACGGTGTACTCGTAGTGCAGCATATCGTCCGCCGCGAGGCGGAACCGCTCCGTCAGGTGCAAGGTGGTGCCGTCCCCGGCCGCCTGTGTAATCGACGGGTTGAAGCTCGCGGTCTTGGGCGTGAAATTGGTCGACTCGATCACCAGCGTGTCGCCGTCCCAGTGCCCGCGCGAGTCGCCCATCCACTGGCGGATGCCCGCCGGCAGGTGGTCGCGCCCGTCGAGCGGCACGATGCGCGCGTCGTGCACCATCTCGTGGAAGATCACGACGTAGTCCGTCGTCTGGAAGATGATGTTCTGGTTGTAGCCCACGGGCACGATCGGCGGACCGGAGTTGAAACCGAGGAGGCAGCGCTCGGCCAGGCCGCGGTCCTCGTGGCTGTCGGTGCCGATGCCCGCGGCCCGGACGCGGACCGGCAGGGTGCCGCCCAAATCCTCGGCCAGCGAGAGCTGCTGCATCTCGATGCCGGGCTGCAGCGCGGGCAGGCGGCCGTTGGGCGGATCCACGATCAGCGACGTCCGCTGGCCCTCGACCACCCGGGCGCCCTGGTCGACCCAGAACGCGTTGTACGCGCCCACGTCGCCGCCGACCGGCAGCGTCTCGTCCCCGCGCTCGGTCGGCGCGTTCGCCGCGGCATCGCGCGCCGCCGCCTGCGATTCGAGCTCGCTCGCCTCCTCGCTCGTCAGAATCGCCTTGTCGGCCAGGTCCTCGGGCCTCTCGAGCGGCGTCAGCGTCCGGAAGTCCCAGACGCCCTGGAGGTCTGGCCTGCCGTCGGGAAGCCGCGGCGGCTCGAACGCCGCCTGGCCGGCGGCCGTGCTCGCCCCAAGCGCGAGCACGACGAACATGAAGGTAACCGGTACGACGACGAGAGCTTTGCTGATCATCTCCTCCTCCTGGGCGCGCGGAACCCCGCCGCGGCACCGCGAGCGACGGCGATCATACCGCAGGCGGACCGTGCGGCAGATGCCCAAGTAGCAAGATGCGTCCGGCGCTGAAACAATCGAAACCGACGTATGATGGCGTCTCTGGGCGCGGTGTGCGGGCTGCGCCTCGCGGACGACGCCAGCGACAGTGGTCGACGCGGCGTGCTCAAGGGGGTCGAGAATGGCGCGGAAAGTACTCGCGGCACGAGGCATTGTCTGCGCGGGCGCCCTGGTCGTGGCGGCCTCGGTTGCCGCGCTCCAGGCCGGCCAGTCGTCCGGCGCGGCAATTCCCATCGACGGCGACGACATCGCCGGCGTGGTCGCCGGCCCCGACGGCCCCGAAGCGGGCGTGTGGGTGATCGCCGAGACCCGGGAGCTCCCCACGCGGCACATCAAGATCGTCGTGACCGACGACGAGGGACGCTACCTCGTACCGGATCTGCCGGCGGCCACCTACGACGTGTGGGTGCGCGGCTACGGACTGGTGGACTCCGAGAAGGTGCAGGCCGAGCCCGGGGAGACGCTCGACTTGACGGCCGTACCCGCGCCCGACGCACGGGCCGCCGCGGAGTACTATCCGGCGCAGTACTGGTTCTCCCTGCTCCAGCTGCCGGCGCCGGACGAGTTTCCGGGCACGGGCTCGCAGGGCAACGGCATCTCGCCGGGCATCGCGAGCCAGGGCGCCTGGATCAGCGGGGTGGTCAGCACGGACGGCTGCACCGGCTGCCACGCGCTGGGCAACAAGGCCACCCGGGAGATACCGGACTCCTTCGGCGACTTCGACTCGCACGTCGCCGCCTGGGACCGGCGCATCAAGTCAGGCCAGGCCGGGGTGAACATGGACACCCGGCTGAACCAGGTCGGGCGGCGGCCGGCGCTGGCGATGTACGCCGACTGGACCGACCGCATCGAGGCAGGCGAGTATCCGCCGACCGCGCCGCCCCGGCCGCTGGGCGTCGAGCGCAACGTGGTCGTCAGCCTGTGGGACTGGGCCGACCCCCGGGCGTACATGCACGACCTGATCTCCGCCGACAAGCGCAATCCGACGGTCAACGCCAACGGCCCGGTTTACGGCGCCGCGGAGAGCAGCGTCGACTACATGCCGGTCCTGGATCCGCTGACGCACACGGCGACGAAGGTGAACCTGCAGGTCCGCGACCCGAACACGCCCACCACGGCGTCGACGCCGCCGCTGATGCCGTCGCCGTACTGGGGCGAGGAGGTCATCTGGGACAGCCAGAGCAACGCCCACAGCTTCGCCATGGACAGCCGTGCGCGGGTGTGGATCGCGGCGCGGGTGCGTCCCGCCGAGGCGCCCGCCTTCTGCCAGGAGGGGTCGGACCACCCGGCCGCGCAGGCGTTCCCCATCGAGCGGAGCAACCGCCAGGTCCAGATGTGGGACCCGGAGACCGGGGAGATCACGACCGTCAACACGTGCTTCGGGACGCACCACCTGAACTTCGCGGAAGACGACAAGCTGTGGTTCTGCGGCAGCGGCCCGGTGGTGGCCTGGTTCGACACGAAGGTGTTCGACGAGACCGGCGACGAGGCCTTGGCGCAGGGCTGGACGGTGCAGGTGCTCGACACCAACGGCAACGGCCGGCGGGACGAGTACGTCGAGCCGGGCGAGCCGCTGGATCCGACCAGGGACATGCGCATCGAGCGCGGCTTCTACGGGGTCGCGCCGAGCCCGCTCGATGGATCGATCTGGGGCTCGACGCGGGGCATGCCCGGGGGCATCGTGCGGGTCGTGCCGGGTGACGACCCGGTGCACACGGCCCTGTCGGAGTACTACGAGGTGCCGTGGAGCGACCCGGACGCCCCCGTCCAGGGGTACTCGCCGCGGGGCATGGACGTCGACAGCGACGGCGTCGTGTGGACGGTGCTGTCGAGCGGCCAGCTGGCCAGCTTCGACCGCCGCCAGTGCGAGGGTCCGCTGAACGGGCCGACCGCCACCGGCCGACACTGCAGCGAGGGCTGGGCCCTCCACCCGTTCCCGGGGCCCAACTACAAGGGGGCGACCGACTCGGCCAGCGCCGATTCCGCGTACTACAACTTCACCGACCGGTTCAACCTGCTCGGGGTCGGCGAGAACATCCAGTTGGTGACCGGCAACCTGTCCGAGGGCTTGCTCGCGCTGGTGGACGACGAGTTCCTCACCTTCCGCGTGCCGTATCCGCTGGGGAGCTTCTACGCGAAGGGGCTCGACGGGCGCATCGACGATCCCGACGCCGGCTGGAAGGGACGGGCCGTCTGGACCACCTCCGGCAGCCGGGCCCCGTTCCACGCGGAAGGCGGCACGGACAACGTCGCGCCGGTCTTCCGGTTCCAGGTGCGGCCGGACCCGCTGGCGCACTAGGAGTCTGCGCCGCAGAACGGGGTGCGGACTCCTGCAGCGTTGGTTGGGCGCCAAGCGGAGCCGCAAGGCGACGATTGGCGGGCTTGGAGTGGATAGCGGACAGGTAGCCGTCACCGGCGCCAACAGCGCCGTCGGCTTGGCGTTGCTGGCCCGGCTCGCGGGCCAGGAGACGCTGCGAGCCGTCGCCGCGGTGCGGCGCCCGCAGGCGCTGGCGCAGCTGCCCCACTCGCCGCGCATCACGCCCTGCGTGATCGACTACGACCAGCCCCACGCGCTGATCACGATGCTCGGCGGCGTCGACTGCGTGGTGCATTTGGCCGGGACGCTGTTCGAGAGCAGGACAACCAGCTATCGGCAAGCCAACGTCGACACCACGCGGGCCCTGGTCGAGGCGGCGCGGGCGGCCGCGGTGCGCCACGTGGTGCTGGTCAGCTCGCTGGGCGCCGACCCCCGCTCGCGGAACGCCTACTTCCGCTCCAAGGGGGAGGCCGAGCGCCTCGTGGCCGGTGCGGGGATCGGCGCCACGATCATACGCACGCCGCTGCTGCTGGGCCCCGGCACGGCCGGCGGCCGCGCGCTCCTGCGCGACGTGTCCCATCCGGTGGTCCGCGTGCTGGGCGGCGGGGTGCACCGGCTGCGGCCGCTCGACGTCGACGACCTGTGCGCTGCCGTCCTGCGCTGCTGCCGGCAGCCCGTCGGCGGCGTGCGGACCTGCGAGCTGGTCGGCCCGACCATGCTGAGCCAGCGCGAGCTGCTGCAGCGGACAGCGCTGCTGCTGGGCCGCGACCTGGCGATCCGCTCGACGCCGGTGTGGCTGGCGCGGGTGGCGGCGCGGGTGGCCGGTCTGGTCCGCACTGGTGGCCTGACGCCGGCGGTGATCGACGTCATCACCTCGGAGGAGGCGGTGCGCCGAAACGCCGACGGCGACCTGGGAGTCGACCTCACCCCGCTGTCCGACACGCTGGGGAAGCTGCTGCGAGCGTCCCGAGGAGCATGAACGTGCCAGCCAACGCAACTCGACCTGCCGGCGAACCCCCGTCCGGCGCGCGCCCGGTGCCCGGCAGGGCGGCGCGCGCCGGCTTCCTCGCGCTCGGTGTTGCCTGCTTCGCCTACCTGTACTACCGCCTGGACGGCGCCGCGGCGCGCGAAGGCCTGTCGCTGGTCGATTACATGACGGGCGTCTTCGCCAATGTCGACTGGGTATCCTGGATCGTCCTGATGGTCGCCTACTCGGGCTTCTACTTCTTCATTGACACCCTGGTGGTGACGCGGGCGCTCAACTGGTTCATCACCCCTATCCGCTACCGGGACATCCTGCCCATCCGCGCCAGCGCCTACATCATCTCGATCTTCAACGAGCAGATCGGCAAGGGCGCGATGGCCTACTACCTGCACCGGCGCGACCGCGTCCCCGGCTGGGAGGTCGGCTCGGTGATGCTGTTCGTGATGTTCTGCGAGGTGTTCTACCTCCTGTTCTGGGCGACGGTGGGCTACGCCTTCAGCGGCCCGTCGCTGCCCCCCGCCTTCGGGCTCCTGCCCTGGTTCGCGGCCGGCGCGGTGCCGGTCTTCGCCCTCTGGGTGCTCTACTTCCGAGGCGCGATCCTGCCGGGCAACAGATTGCGGGAACGGCGGATCTTCCATGCGTTCCGCAGAGCCGACGTCAAGCACTACGCGCTGTTCCTGGTGCTGCGCTCGCCGGCGCTCCTGGCGGCCGTGGTGGTCTACACGACCGCGCTCAATCTGTTCGGCGTCGAGGCGTCCTTCCTGGCGCTGCTCGGCTACCTGCCGGTCATCTTCTTCGCCGCCGCCGTGCCGACCCCCATGCGCGCGGCCGCCATCACGTTCTGGGTCATCCTGTTTCCCGAGAACGAGGGTCCGATGGCGGCGTTCGGATTCGTGCAGCACAACTTCTTCATCCTGTTCAACGCGCTCATCGGCGCGGCGTTCTGGCCGCGGGCGCAGCGCGAGCTGTTCGGGTAGCCGGCACCGACGGGCATGGCCCACCTGCTCACGGGGATCAGGCTCGGGCTGGCGCTGCCGCTGGCGGTCGCCTTCGCCCGGCCGGACCGCCTGGCCGCGGGCCTGGTCGCCGCGCTGCTGGCGACAGCCATCGCCAGCGACTGGCTCGACGGCGTCGTCGCCCGCCGACGGGGCACGGCGTCGGCCGGCGGCCAGCTTTTCGATCACGCGACGGATTGCGTGTTCGTGACCGCGGGACTGACGGGCGCCGCGCTCGCGGGCGGCGTCCCGCCGGCGCTGCCCGCGCTGATCGCGGCCGCCTTCAGCCAGTACGTGGTCGATTCCTACTGGCTGCACCGCGCGAAGCGGCTGCGCATGAGCACCGTCGGGCGCTGGAACGGGATAGGCTACTTCGTCCCGCTGGTGCTGCTCGCGGCCGCGCGGATCGAGGTGGTGCCGGGTCAGGCGGCGGCACTGGAGCTGCTCGCCCGCGCCGCGGGCTACGTGCTGGTGGCGTCGACGATCGTCTCCATCGTCGACCGCGCCACCGCGGCCCAGCGGGTGCGCCGGCGGTAGCGACATCCCGTGCGCGGCCCGCGGCGCGCCGCAGGCCGCAGCCTGTAGACCTGCCCGAAAGCCAAGGTATACGATTCCGTTCGGAGACGACGGTTGCGAATGCCGATGGAGACGCGACGAGACGCGCGGCCGCACGGCGGCGACGCTCGACCCGGACAGGCCCGGCCGGCGGCCGGCTGGCACGCAGCAGGGCGCTCGCGAGCGAGCCGGGGTCCACTGGCCGCCGCCGCCCGCCGCGCCGTGCTGGCGATCGGGATCGCCGCGCTCGCCGCGCCGGCGGGGGCCCAGCCGGATCGGCACCCGCCGGCGATCGAGCGGCTCGAGGTCGTCGAGCCGCCCCGCCCCGAGGCGCCTCTCGGCGCGCGGGTCGCGATCTCCACGGACGAGCCGGCGCGCCTGACGATCGAGATCGCCGACGGCGGGCGGCTCGAGCGGCGGGAGCTGGACGGCGGCTATCGCACCGCGCACGTCGTGCCGCTCACCGGCCTGCGGCCCGGGCGAACGCACGCCGTCACGTTCATCGCCACCGACGCGGCGGGCAACCGCGCCGAGGCGCCGCCCCTGATCGTCGACACCGAGCCGCTGCCGGACGACTTCCCGCCGCTCGAGGTCACCGTGAGCCGGCCCGAGCGGATGGAGCCGGGGGCAACGCTGCTCAACGTCTATCGCTGGGGCCAGGACGGCCGCGACCAGACCTTCGGCCTCCTGGTCGCCGTCGACGCGTCGGGAGACGTCGTCTGGTACTACCGGGCCGGGCACCCCATCGGGAACGCCATCCCGCTCGCCAACGGCAACCTGCTGTACATGGCGACCGTCGACGGGATCTGGGCCGTGCTCGTCGAGATCGACCTCCTCGGCAACGTCGTTCGCCGCTGGCACTCACGGGCCCTCGCCGCACGCGCGCCCGCCGACAGCATCCTGGTCGACACCGACTCGCTGCACCACGACATGATGGAGCTGCCCTCGGGGAATCTGGCGGCGCTGAGCTCGGAGGTCCGCACGTTCCACGACTATCCCACGAGCGAGGAGGACCCCGCGGCGCCGCGGGCGACGCAGGACGTCGTCGGCGACGTCATCGTGGAGTTCGCGCCGGACGGGACCATCGTGCGGCAATGGTCGCTCCTCGACGCGCTCGATCCCTACCGCATCGGCTACGGCTCGCTCGACACGTCGTTCTGGGACGACACCTACCGGACTCTCGGTCGCCCGGACGCCGAGCTCGCCGACTGGGCACACGCCAACGCCCTCGCGTACGATCCGCGCGACGACGCGTTCGTCCTTTCCCTGCGGCACCAGGATGCTCTCGTCAAGGTGGACCGGCGCGGCGCGGCGCGCTGGATCCTGGGTCCGCACGCGGGCTGGTCGGACCCGTGGCGCGGCCGGCTGCTGAACCCGCGAGGCGACCTGGAATGGTCCTACCACGGCCACGGCGTCGAGGTCACGCCCCGCGGAACCATCCTCGTGTTCGACAACGGAAACCACCGCGCCACGCCCTTCGACGAGCCGCTGCCGGCCGAGGCTTCGTACAGCCGGGCGGTCGAGTTCGAGGTCGACGAGGCGGCAACGAGCGTCCGGCAGCGCTGGGCCTATCCGCAGTCCGACGCCGAGCGCTTCTACTCGTCGTTCCTGGGCGACGCCGACTGGTTGCCGGACACCGGCAACGTGCTGATCACCGACGGCGGGCGGACGCGAACGGTCGACACGGCCGAAGGAGAGCCGGAGGTGCGGCGCTGGGCGCGCATCCTGGAGGTGACCCGCGACGACCCGGCGGAGACCGTGTTCACGCTGGTGATCGACGACGACTCGCCGACCGGCTGGCACGTCTACCGCGCGGGTCGCTGGCGCATGCCCCTCGTTCACCGTTGACGGGGCGTTCCGCACCAACTTGGCCGTGACCCGCGTGAACTACGCCTTCAATCCACGGATGTTCTTCAGCGGACCCATGCAGTACCGGCCCGACTGCGGCGGGGGCCTGCGCAACCGCGGCTTCGTCGTCAAGTTCAACCGGCTGTCCCGCCACCCGCGCGCCGGAGTCAGGCTCGTCACGGCCGGCCGCGTTCCCGGGCGCGAGCGCCGCTCAGGATGAGCGGCATGCTGTAGTTCCCCTCGTGGCAGGCGTTCTCGAAGACGGGGCCGGCGGCCCGCGTGATCGGGAACATCACGGTCCAGGGGCCCGTGAACGACGCGGGGTCGTCCACCGTGAACTCGTAGTGCAGCGCATCGGCGGCGGCGAGCCGGAAGCGCTCGACGTAGCGTGCGTTCGGCCCGGTGCCCTGGATCGTCCACTCGCCGTTGAAGCCCGCGGTCTCCACGACGAGCGTGTCGCCCTCCCAGCGGCCGCGCGAGCTGCCCTGCCACTGGCGGATCCGCGCGGGGAGCTGCCGGCGTCCGTCGAGCGGGACGATACGCAGGTCGGAGTTCTGCTCGTGGAGGATGGCAACGTAATCGGGCGTCTGGAAGATCTGCGCGAGCCGGCTGGGCGACACGGCCAGCAGCGGGACCGTGCGCCCCATGATGCACCGCTCGTAGCGCTCGCGGTCCTCGGGGCCATCGGCCGACCGCAAGCGGAGGGCGAGGCCGAGCGTGCGCGCCCGCTGCCGGCCGGCCGGCGTGCGCGCCGGCAGTCGGCCGTCTGGCGGGTCGACGATCAACGACGTCCTGCCGTCGGTCAGCCCCGCGGGCTGCCACCAGTCGGCGTTCAGCTGCAGGTCGCGCTCGCGTCGGATGGCCGCGTGGCGCCCGGCCAGGTACTCCACCTCCTCGGTGGGGGTCAGCACGTCCTTGCCGGCCAGAGCCTCCGGCCGCTCCAGCGGCGTCGTGCTGCGGTACTCCCAGTAGCCGCTCAGATCCGGCGCGCCCCAGGGCGTGAGCGGCAGGTCGGTCGCCTGCGCCAGCGCGGGGGCGGGGGCGGGGGCGGCGAGGAGTAGGGCGGCGAACAGTAGGCCACGCATGAAGACGCACGATACTGCAGAATGGCGCCGTGTGGAACCGACTCCGGCGGGCGGCCGCCAATTGAAGCCCACCACATGTCAGCAATCCTGATCGCGGGCTGCGGCGACGTCGGCGGCGAGCTGGCGCGGCGCCTGCTCGCGGACGGGCACGTGGTGTACGGGCTGCGACGCCGCGTGCACCTGCTGCCGGCGGGCGTGCGTCCGATCGCGGCGGACCTGCAGGATCCCGACAGCCTGCGGGCGGTGCCCGACGGGCTCGACGCCGTGTGCTACGCCGCGGCTGCCGACGGACGCTCGCCCGGCGCGTACCGCGGCGCCTACGTCGACGGTCCCCGCAACCTGCTGCGCGCGGTCGGCCGCACCGGCACGCTCGGTCGCGTGCTGTACACGTCGAGCACGCGCGTCTATCCGCAGAACGCGGGCGAGTGGGTGGACGAGGACTCCCCCACCGGCGGCGACGCCTACGCGCGGCTCCTGCTCGAAGGCGAGGCCGCGGTCCGCGACGGCGCGGCAGCGGCCGTCGTGGTGCGCCTCGCGGGCATCTACGGCCCGGGCCGCACGCGCCTCGTCGACCGGGTGCGCGCGGGCGAGCCCTGCTCGCCGGCGTATGCCAACCGGATCCACCGCGACGACTGCGCCGGGCTCCTGCGCCACCTCCTGCGGCTCGCACGCCCGCTGCCCCTGTACCTGGGCGCGGACGACGAGCCGACGACGCAGTGTGCGGTCATGCGCTGGATCGCCGGGCGCCTAGGGCTGCCCGCACCCGCCCCCGCGGGCGCCGACCGGGAGGCCGGCGGCAAGCGCTGCCGCAACGCGCGGCTGGTCTCCAGCGGCTACGCGTTCGAGCACCGCAGCTTCCGGGACGGCTACGGCGCCCTGCTCGCCGGCACCGCCGGCCAGGCCCGGCCCCGCTCCTAGAACGGGGCCGGGCTACCTTGCCACGGGAGGCACCCGGGGCCATCATGAACACGCCGGAACGGGCGCCCGGTGGGAGGCCGGCATCCGGGGCTCGCGGAGACGAGAGACCGACCATGTCGCAGCACGCCACTCCAGACCGCGTGCCCGCCGCGGACTCGCCTGCGTGGCCCTGCTTGCCGCTTCCGTTCCTGGTCACGGCCTCGATCTGGCTCGCCGCGATCCACGCCGTCTCGCGCGCCCCGGCCATGGAAATCGCCTTCGTCGGCGCGAGCATGCTGCTGGTGGGCACGCCCATCGGTCTGGCCGCGATCTGCATCAGTACGCTGCGCCGGCAGTACTGGCTGGGGCTGTTTCAGAAGCGGGGTTGACTGTACGCCCTGCTGTCGCGCCGGCTGCTCGCCGCGCTGTTCTGGACCGGCTGGGCGCTCGCGATGTCGTTCGTCCTGCTGCTGCGGTTCCACGTCTACAGCCGGGTGGAATGGGCCGTTCTGGCGGCGACGATTCCGGTGTTCGCGCTCGTCTTCGCGGCGATTCGCCGCGTGCTCGCGAAGGAGCTGCGCGCGGACGCGGCCGTCACCGAGGCGCTGGTCTGGTCGCGCCGGACCTGCCCGGCGCTCGTGCTGCTGCTGTACGTCGGCGCGCTGGCGTACTGGGGCGACCTGCCGCGGCATGCATCGCTCGACCAGGCGATCGAGGCCCACCGAAGCAGCGCGGCCGCCTGGAGCGGGAGCGCGCTGGTGCAGGAGGCGCTGCACTGGGGCGCGTACTTCGACGGCCTCGAGGCTTACGCGCTGGGCCGGTTGGGCAGGATCGACTCGCTGTGGGCGCTGCTGGCGATGGGCGTGGGCAATCTCGCCATCTTCTGCAACGTCTGTCTCGCCCTGTCCTGTTTCCGGATTCCGCGGGCCGGTTTCGTGCAGGCCCGCCTGGCCCCGCGCTCGTTCGAGAGCGTCTTCACAGCCACGGTGGTCGCCACGGTCCTGGTGGGCTTCATCTACTTCCCGCTGCTGGCGCGCCTGGACGAGTACGTGGCGCGGTCGCCGGATCCGGCGCGCGTCCGGACGCGGGTGCAGCGGGAAACGACCACGGTGGTTCGACAGGTGTTCGAGCGGATCGACGACGACCACTACCGGCAGGGAACGCTCGAGCAGCTCGCGAGCGCACGCGCCGCGGCCGTGGACGTGGTCGGCGCGGCCGCCGCACGGTTCCGGCGCGAGGTGGACGCCGCGTTCGAGCGGCTCGAGGGCGAAGCCGTTGGGGAATACCTCGATTGGTACTACAGCCTGCCCGCCGAGTACGGCCGCATCGGCATGATGCTGCAGGGACGCCTCCAGGCTTATCTGACCGAGAAGGCGCGGGAGACGTTCCAGCAGGAAAAATGGTATCGGGGTGTCGAAACCGCGTTCGAGCGGATGTTGTCCGTCGACGAGGCAGCACGGACGGCGTACGAGCGGACGGTCCGCGACATACTCGATCGGAACCGGGTGGATCCGGAGCACGCCGCGTTCGAGGTCACGCTGACGGCCTCGCTGGAGGATATCCTCCAGCCGTCCCTCCATCAGGACGTCATCCCGGCCACGCACAGGCTGGCGACGGCGGGGGTCGCCGGGGGGGCCGGTTCCGCCGCCGCGGGTGGCATCACGTTCATCATCGTCCAGAAGGTCACCGCGAAGGTGCTGGGAAAGCAGGTCCTCAAGCTGGCTGCGAAGGCGCCGCTCAAAGCGGCCGCCGGCAAGCTGGCGGGCGCAGTGGCGGGCGGCGCGGCGATCGGATCGCTCGTGCCCGGCGGGGGAACCGCGGTGGGCGCCGTTGTCGGCGGGGTGCTCGTCGGCGCGTCCATCGGCGTCGCGGTCGACGGCGCGCTGCTGGAGCTCGAGGAAGCGTTGAGCCGGGACGACTTCGAGCGCGAGCTGGTCGCCGCCATTCGGCAGGCGCGCGGCGAGTTCGCCGACGGGTACCTCGGACGGCCGCCCACGGCCGCACTTTCCGCCGGGTGCGGGTAGTGGCCGCCGGCGCGGTGGACTATACTCGCGGGACCTGAGGTCGCGCCGATGCTACCCAAGCGTGATGTCGCCGCTCCGCACGACGCGCTCGTCGCGTCGCGACGGAGCTTCCTGAAGTGGACCGCCCTGCTCGGCGGGGCGACGGCACTCGGCGGCGGCGGCCTGCTGCTGTCCCGCTATCCGCTCGGCGGGGCTCCCGCGGGCGTCTCGACCGCCGGGGCCGCAGCCGCCGGGCGCCGGATCTTCCGCACGGCCAACACGCCGGAGTGTCTCCACTGCGCGCTCCTGGCCCACGTCGAGGACGGCCGCCTGGTCAAGGTGACGGGCGACCCCGACTTCAACGTGCTCGCCTGCGCCCGCGGCATCTCCCGCATTCGCCAGCTCTACAGCCCGCATCGCCTCAAGTACCCCATGCGCCGGGCCGGCCGGCGGGGTGAGGACCGCTGGGAACGAATCGGCTGGGAGGAAGCGCTCGATACGATCGCCGAGCGCTACCGGCGGATCCTCGAGGAGGACGGGAACGAAGCGTTCCTCGCCGTCGGGGGCACCGGCAACTGGTCGACGCTCTCGACGGGCGTCCGCGGGCTCTACTCGGCCTTCTGGAACCGCTTCGGCGGGACGACGCCGATCATCTCGCAGCTCTGCTGCGCCTCGGTCACCGAGGGCTACAACGCCGTCTTCGGCGGCGGCCGCTCCGAGTTCCGCGACGAGTGGGTGCACAGCCGGTACTTCCTGGCCTGGGGCAACAATCCGGCCGTCTCCAACCAGGGCTACATGAAGAACCTCTTCCAGGCCCGCGAAGACCACGGCGCCCGGCTGGTGACGATCGATCCGCGGCTGAGCGAGACGGCCGCCCTCTCCGATCAGTGGATCCAGATCCGGCCGGGCACGGATGCCGCGCTCGCCCTCGGCATGGTCAAGGTGCTGCTCGACGAGGAGCTGTTCGACGACGACTACGTGCGCACCGTCACCAACGCCCCGTTCCTGGTGCGGCACGGCGACCGCGGCTACGACCTGCCGGCGACGGCGGGAGGCTGGCCGGCGGGCGGCAACGCGCTGCCGGTGGATCTGCGGGAGCTGCAGCTCCTGGCGAGCGAGGGCAGCGGTCCCGGGCGTTTCGTCGTCTGGGACGAGCGGGGCGGGCGCCCGGTCCCGGCCGACACGCCGGGGGTGCGGCCCGCCCTGCGCGGGAGCTACGAGATTGGCGGCGTGCGCTGCCAGCCGGTCTTCGAGTGGCTGCACGCCATCGCGGCGCGCTACACGCCGGACGTCGTGGAGCGCATCACGGGCGCCCCGGCCGCCGTCGTGGCCCCGTTGACGCGGGAGTTCGCCGCCGCCAAGCCGGCGGCCATCATCCAGAACATGGCCGGCGCGCAGCGCACCGACCATGGAACGCTGACGGTGATAGGCCACCTGTACCTCGCCTCGCTCACCGGCAACGTCGGCGTGCTCGGCGGCGGCGTGAACGACAACGGCGGCTACCTCAGGCAGGGCGGGGACATCAACTACCCGGTGCCGCTGCAGCAGAACCCGCCCATCTCCGGCATTCCGGCCACCAAGCTCGGCGAGTACCTGGTCGAGCGCAAGCCGCATCCGATCCGGGCCATCCACGTGGCCGGCGCCGGCGTGCTGACGCAGTACCCGAACACGCGCAAGATCATCGCCGGGCTCGACAACGTCGACCTCATGGTCGTGCAGGACATCTTCATGACCACGACGGCGCGCTATGCCGACTTCGTGCTGCCCGTGACGACGCTCTTCGAAACCCGGAACCTGCTGGCGGGCATCCGCAGCCGCTACATCCAGCTCATGGAGCAGGCGATCGAGCCGCTGTTCGAGTCGCGCTCCGACCGCTGGATCATGACCGAGCTGGCCCGGCGCCTGGGCTTCGGCGACGACTTCGACAAGCCGGACGACGAGCTCCTGCGCCACGTCCTCGAGCCGACCGGGGTGACCCTCGAGGAGCTCGAGGAGGGTCCGGTCAATCCCATGCCGGATCCGTGGATTCCGTTCGCCGACAAGCAGTTCGACACGCCGTCGGGGCGCATCGAGCTCTTCTCCCTGTACCTCCAGGAGAAGGGCTTCGACCCGCTGCTCGAGTACCTGCACCCGGTGGAGGCGCCCTGGGTGGACACGACGCGTGCCGCGCGCCATCCGCTGCAGCTCATCAACCGCAAGAACCACAACCACGTCAACTCCAGCTTCCACCACCATGACTTCCTGACCGAGATCTGGGCCAGCCAGGTGCTGCAGATCCATCCCGACGATGCGAAGCCCCGCGGCATCGACGACGGGGCCCGCATCCGCGTCTTCAACGACCGCGGGGAGATCGAGGCGATGGCGCAGGTGACACGCGGCATCCTGCGCGGGGTGGTGAGCGTGACCACCGGCTGGGGCGGCGTGGACGAGAAGCAGACGGCCAGCATCCTGAGCCCCGACAAGTACGAGCCGATCTCGCTGGGCCACACGCTGAACTCGTCGATGGTGGAGGTCGCCAAGGGGGACGCGGCATGACGAAGCAGGTTGCGTTCTTCTTCGACGCCAACCGCTGCACGGGCTGCCGCACGTGCGAGATCGCGTGCAAGGTCGAGAACGGGGTGGAGATGGGTCCGCGCTGGCGCAAGGTGCGGACGGTGGAGGGCGACGACAACGGCGGGCCGTACATGTACCACGTCTCGATGTCGTGCAACCACTGCGAGGTCCCGGTCTGCGCCGAGGCCTGCCCGTCCGGCGCCATCACTAAGCGGTCCGACGGCATCGTCATCGTCGACGAGAGCAAGTGCATCGGCGCCCGTCTCTGCGCCTGGGCGTGTCCCTACGACGCGCCGCAGTTCAGCGCAGAGACCGGCAAGATGGAGAAGTGCAACTTCTGCTCGCACCGCATCGATGCCGGCACGGGCGGACCCGCCTGCGCCGAGGCGTGCCCCACCAAGGCCCTGCAGTGGGGCACGCTGGACGAAGTGGCCGCGAAGCCGGGCGCCACCGACCAGTTCGGCCCCCTGCCCGCCGCCGACATCACCAAGCCGGCGATACGCTTCATCCCGCTCAAGCTCGTGCACAGCTGACCGCGCCCGGCATGGAGACGCGCGACTGGTCGCTCGTCGTCTTCACGCTTCTGTCACAGGCGGCGGTGGGCGCATTCCTCACGCTGCAGGTCCTGCGGCACCTGGCGGCCCGGCGCGGCGCGGCCGCGCGCGACGGCGCCCTGTTCGTTCCGCTGCTGGCGGTGCTGATCGTGCTGTCGGCCGGGCTTTTCGCCGCCCTCTTCCACCTCTCCGCGCCGCTCCAGGCGGCGCGCGCCGTCGTGAACTTCTCGTCCTCCTGGCTGAGCCGGGAGATCGTCTTCGGGAGCCTGTTCGCCGCGCTCCTGAGCGCTCTGGTGGCGCTGGAGCGGCGGGTCGGGGGCAGCCCGCGCGCCAGCCTGTGGCTGGCCCGGCTCGCTGTGGTGGCCGGCCTGACGTTTCTCTACTGCCAGACGGCGATCTATGTGCTGCCGGCCCAACCGGCGTGGAACAGCTTCGCGACGCCGGCGGCGTTCGGCGGCACGGCGCTGCGCCTGGGCATCCTCGGCGTGGCCGCCGGCCTGGTCGCCGGGGGGCTTCCGCCGGCAGCCGACCCGGCGCCTCGACACGGCGGCGGGTCCTGGACGACCGTTCGCGGCCTGGCGCTGGCCGGCCTCATCGTGCTCGCGGCCGAGCTCGTCGTGCTGCCGCTCCACCTGGCGGCGCTGGAGGCTGACGGGTCGGCTGCCGCGGCGGCGAGCGCGCAGCGCCTGACCGGCGACTACGGCGGCATCCTGCTATTGCGGCTGGCGCTGCTCGGCGTGGCCGCCGCGGCCCTGGCGGGGATCGCCGGCAGCCGCGCCCGGTCTCCCCGCCGGCGGCTGACCGCCGCGCTCACGTACGTCTCGTTCTCGACGGTGCTCCTGTCGGAGCTGTGCGGCCGCTTCCTGTTCTACGCCATGCAGGCGAGGGTCGGCATTTGACCGCACGCGCGGCGGCCGGCCAGCCCTCCGATCGCGCGGAGTGGCAACGGCTCCAGGAGCGGCAGGCCGTCGCCTATCACTTCCTGGGCCGCTGCTTCCACGCGCCGCCGAGCGCCGCGTGGCTGGAGGCGCTGGCCAGGGACCGGCTGTTCCGGGCCTGGCCGCTGCCGTCCGACGACGAAGACACGGCCGCCGGGCTGGCGCTGCTCGCGGCGTACTGCGAGCGCTGGGACCCGGCCCAGCTCGGCGCGCTCACGTGGGACTTCAATCGACTCTTCGTGGGTCCCGGCGAGATGCTGGCCCCGCCCTGGGAATCAGTTTACCGCAGCAAGACGAAGCTCACCTTCCAGGAGCCGACCCTGCAGGTGCGGGCGCTGTACGAGGAGTTCGGCGTGCAGGCGCCCGTGCTGCACCGCGAGCCGGACGACCACCTGGCCCTCGAGCTGGCCTTCCTGGCCACGCTGTCGGAGCGGGCCATCGAGGCCGCCGCGCGGGGTGACGGCGAGCAGCTCGGGCGGTGCTTGCGGGCCCAGCAGGAGTTCCTGCACGACCACCTGCTGGCGTGGGCGCCGGGCTGCCTCGCGCTCGTCGAGGCGCACGCCGAGACCGATTACTACCGGGGTGCCGCCCGGCTGGCGCGCGGCTCGCTGGCGGCCTCGGCGCGTCTCTGCGCCGCGCGCCTCACCACCCCCTGATCGGTCACGCGCGCGGAATCCACCGGCCGGCGAGCACGGTCCCTCTCGGGAAGAGCCGCTGGCGGCCGGCCCGCACGTTCTCGTAGTTGTCGACGAAGTCGAAGGCGCCCACCCGCAGCTCGAGCAGCGCGAGGTCGGCCGGCGCCCCCACGTGCAGCGTCCCGCGGTCGTTGAGGTGCGGGAAGACCCGCGCGGCATTGACGGTCACGCAGGCGACCACCTGATCCAGCGTCATCCCGGCGTCGAGGAACTTCGACATGACGTTGGGCAGGTCGACGACCCCCGGCACGGTCCGGCTCGTGGCGCTGCCGTCCGTCGAGATCGTATCGGGCCAGAAGCCGGCCTGCATGACGCGGTCGAACGTGTCCCACCGCAGGTGGCCGGTCCGCCCGTTGGCGACATCGAACCACACGCCCCGGCGGCGGGCGGCGAGCACGTCCGGCAGAATGCGCCCGTTGTCGTCGACGATGGCGTTCGGCGGCGGCGCGAACATGTGGGTGACGATGTCGCCCGGCTTGAGCAGATCGAGCAGCCTGGGCAGCGGCGAGGCGGTCTGGCCCATGTGGATCATCACCGGCAGATCGAAGGACGAAGCCACGTCCTGCGCCCGGCGCAGCACCTCGACGTCGTCGGCGGCGACGTTTCGCGACAGCCGCGCCTTGACCCCGACGACGAAGTCGCGGTGGCGCGCGACGGCGTTCTTCGCGGCGTCCACGTCGGCGAGGTCGAGGTCCATCGTGTCGCCGTCGGGCAGGATGCCGGCATGCCCGATGTTGATCAGCACGCGCGCCTGCTGCGGCGCCGAGCGCGCGATGGCGACCCGCTCGGCGAGGCCGTCCGCACCCGCCGACCCCGCATCGACCCAGGCGGTCACCCCGTCCTCGAGCGCCACCGTCGGTCCGGCCGCGTCCCGGGCGTAGTGCGAGTGAATGTCGAGCAGCCCCGGCACGACGAACCGGCCGCGCGCATCGATCACGTCGGCGCCGGCGGCCGGGATGTCGCTTTCGACCGCGGCGATGCGGCCGCCGGCGATCGCCACGTCGCGGACCGCGTTGATCCGCAGCGAGGGATCGACGACGCGCCCGCCCTTCACGATCAGGTCGTGGGGTGCCTGGAGCGCGCGCGGCGCGCGGCCGAACAGCGCCGCGCCGGCGGCGGCGTAGACGAACTGGCGGCGATTCACCTGCATCGGGGCCTCCCGGGTCGGCGCAAAGGGCCGGACGTCAGTCGATTTGATACTCCGGCGTGCTCACGATGAGGTGGCTCACCATGCGCAGCGGATCCTCCAGGTACGTACGGGCGCGGCCGAGGTCGGACGTGCCCAGCTCGCCGTCCAGGAGCGTCACGAGCGCATCGCGCACGGCGGCCGACACCGGCATCCTCAGGAACCGCGCCAGCAGATAGTCGACCGCCTCGCCGGTCGTCTCCGCGCCGGAGTCCAGAATCATCCGCGTCATGTCGATCCGCGCGGCGCCCCGCGGCGTCGGAATCAGCTTCTGCATGGCCTGCGCCCAGGCGCGGTAGCCGGAGACGCGGGTGTTGAACAGCTCGTCCCGCTCCTTGGCGGCCAGATCGAACGCGGTCATCCGGCCCGGGTCGTCGAGGGCGATCGCCGAGCTGAAGGCATAGCCGTTGCGCAGGCGCTCGCCCACGATCCCGTCCCCGCTACGGTAGAGGAAGTTGGGATCGTGGAAGTCGATGACGTCGGGGAACAGGTAGTTGAACGCGACGTTGCCCCGCTCCTGAATCAGCGCCGGCGTGATCCACGACTTGCCCTGCGCCCAGCCCGCCACCGACGGCGGGTTCAGCAGGTGCTGGCCCAGCGCGATCGTCGCCTGGTTGAAGTCCGGCACCCCCGGCACGTCCTCCGCACCCAGGTGCTTGAGCAGCGTGATCACGTGCTCGACCGGACCCTTGATGTGCGCGCCGTAGCTGGCCGCGCTGTAGAAGTCGCGCGAGCCGAAGATCGCCGCCAGCAGCGGCCGCACCTCGTAGTCGTTGTCGCGGAGGATCGCCCCCAGCCTGGCCTGCAGCTCCGGCGAGGCCTCCTCGCGCACGAAGAAGCGGTAGATCTTCGCCGCGATGTACTCGGCCGTCACCGGCTGCTCGAGGATGATGTCGAGCACGTCCACGCCGTCGAAGTTGCCCGTGCGGCCCAGGAACGTCTTCTCCTCGTCGTCGTGCAGCGCCGGGTGCACCACGAAGTCGAGGTCCTCGGAGTTCCAGCCCGTGAAGGCGCGCGCCGCCTCGCGCACGTCCATCTCCGAGTAGTTGCCCACGCCCATCGTGAACAGCTCCATCACCTCGCGGGCGAAGTTCTCGTTGGCCGCGCCCTTCACGTTCACGCCGGCGTCGAGGTAGTAGAGCATCGCCGGGTCCTGCGCAACCGCCACCGCCAGGTCGCCGAAGTTGCCCGTGGCGTGGCGCTCGAAGGTCTCGATCTGCAGGAGCATCTTGCGGTAGTCGCGGACCTTGTTCTCGGCGGTCGCGAAGTGTCCGTGCCAGAACAGCGCCATCTTCTCTTTCAGCGGCCGGTGGGTGTCGAGCATCCGCTCCGCCCACCAGTAGGCGACCCGGCGGGTCTCCAGCTGCGTGGCGCGCAGCCAGTAGAAGAAGCGGTCCGAGACGGGCTGCATGTGGCGGTTGACGTGGTCGGGCTTGACCCGCACGCCCATGCTCTCGCCGCGCTTCAGCGCCAGGTCGGTGGCCGCGGGGCGGCTGGGCGGAAAGTGCGCCAGCGTCTCGTCCCAGAACCCCGAGTGCTCGAACGGCCGCAGGTGGTCGTTCGAGATGTCGTCGTAGTAAACGAGCGAGCGGACCGCCTCCTCGGGCGTCATCGCCGCCAGCTTCTCGATATCCTCCGGCGTGCCGCTGAAGCCGGCCCGGCCGAGGAGGTGCTCCGCGCGGTCGCAGCTCCACTCGGCGGCCGTGATCGGGGTCAGATCCCCCTGCCAGGAGGCCGGTCCGGGCGCCCAGTCCGGCGGGTTCGCCGAGGCGTGGCCGACGATACAGAGCCCCAGAACCACGCCAGCCGCCGCCGCCTGCCGGTGATGTCGAGTCGTCATCGGTTGCTTCCCTCCGCGGTGCAGAGCGGTCCCGCGGCCGGAACCGCTCCCGTCATCCAGCATCTCCATTCTGGACACCCGGCCGGCATTGTCAAGCGCGGCGTGCGCGGGGTTTCACCACGGGCTGCTAGTCGAGCTCGATGACCACCAGGTGCGCATCCAGCCAGGCGAGCAGCCACCGCGGCGCGTCAGGCCGCAGGCGCTCGAACACCTCGCGCTTGTAGTCGGGATCGTCGAACACCACGCGCGCCCGGCCCGACAGCGTCTCGCCGCGGATCGTCACGGTGACGGGTACGCTGTTCCGGCCCAGGGCGCGCCACCACGGGCCGTCGGCCCCGACGAACACCTGATTCCCCTCGCGCCGGTAGTTCACCGGCAGCACACGGCCGTTGGGCAGTCGCAGCAGCATGACGACATCGGCCCGTTCACCCTGCGGGTTCGCCGTGAGCTCGCGAACGACCCGCGGATTGCCGATCAGGTTGACGTAGGCCAGCACGCCGACCAGTCCGAGGACCAGCAGGATGACCAGCCACTGAAACCAGGACATGAGCGGGAGATTCATGAGGACGGCATCGAACAACCTGCCTGCCGGCTAGCGGCGTGCCGGAGCCCCGCTCAGGGCCGGCGCCGGGAGAGTTGCCGGGACGCGGGGCGGCCGAGCCTTGCGACGGGCCTTGCGACGAGCCGGCCGCTCCTCGCCGGGCTCGCCTGCCAGATCGCCGACCGCGGCGGCATGCACGATGCGTCCCTCGTTGACGAACGCCTCGTGGTTGGCCACCACCTCCGCCTCGTCGTACACGTAGTTCACCATCATGCCGGCCGACTGCGCGAGCCCCGACGGAGACGGATCCCCCATCCAGTTGATCCGTTCGAGGCGCGCGCCGTTCCGCAGATGAAAGCGGGCGACCGGGTCGAGCGGCCGGCGCCCGCGCTTCGCGTGCAGCAGGTAGCGCGCGCAGAGCCGCAGCAGCCGCGGCTCCGCATCTTCGGCCGGCCCGTGGTCGACCGGCCACCCGGGATCCTCGATGTCGCCCAGATCCCCTTCGTCGGCGAGCCGCTGCTCCCGCATCGCTGCGCTCAGCCACTTGCGGAAGCCGGGGATGGGCGACAGGGTGGCGAACGTCTCCAGGCCCGGCATCTCGGCCGCCAGCTCGTACACCACCTGCTTAATGAGGAAGTTGCCGAACGAAATACCGACGAGGCCGCGCTGGCAGTTGCTGATGGAGTAGAAGACCGCGGTGTCCGCCTCGGGGTCGGGCTCGACCGCCCCGAAGATCAGATCCTGCACCGAGCCCGCGAGCCCCTTGCAGAGGGCCACCTCGACGAAGATCAGCGGCTCGTCCGGCAGCGACGGATGGAAGAAACCGAAGCAGCGCCGGTCCGCCTCGAGACGGCGCTGCAGATCGTCCCAGTCTAAAATCTCGTGGACCGCCTCGTAGGCGACGATCTTCTCCAGCACGAGAGCCGGCGTGCGCCAGTCGATCCGGCGCAGATCGAGGAACCCGCGATTGAACCAGGCGCGGAGCAGGTAGAGGAAATCGTCGTCGAGCGGCTTGAGCTCGGGATGCTCCGGCAGCAGGTCCAGCAGGGACTCGCGCATGGCGAGCAGATCGGACATGCCGTTCGGCGAGGTGTTGAAGAGGCCCAGCAACTCCCGCCGCGGCGGATCCGCCGCGCGGGCGAGAGCCGCCACCGTCTCCGCCGCGGGCGCCGCACGGTAGCCGTCGATGGCCGCCTCGAGGGCGGCGGGCTCCGGACCCAGATCGTGCGCCAGGAACTCGAAGAACGCGCGGCGGCCGTCGGCGTCGAGCCGGGCGAATGCGTCCAGGGCGCGGCGCGCGAGGGTGACGACCGACGCCTCGCCCCGCGTGCGGAGCAGCGTGCGGCAAACGTCGCGGATATCCTCGTCCGGCGAGGGCGGTCTATCTGTCCGCCGACTCCTGAGCCCGCCGCGTGCCTTCGCGAGGCTCGCCGTGACCTCTTTCCAGAAGGCACCGCGCAATCTCATGACGGGTCGTCCAATCCGGCCGCATGGGTGCGAGCAGCGACCCACGACGGCCATCGTCCTCTTCCCGGTGCGTGACGGAACATCCGCACGGACCGGTTGCGCCCACCGGATGCTGATTGGACACGCATCCGCTGGAGGCGACCTAGTACGACGGATACTTTATCCCGGCTCGAGGCGCACCGGGAGGTTTTCTTCAAGCCCAGCGCAGGCACGAAGGCGACGTCACCGCGAGCGTCTGGCCGGTCCGAACCGCAGCACGCGGCAGCGGTTCGCCGCAATCTCCGTGGCGATGGCATAGCGCTCGGCTTCCGACAGCACGATGGCGTGCGGGCCGCGGGGCGCATCGTCTCCGACCGGCCCACCCGCGGGCGCCTCTCCCGGTGCCGTGCGGAGCAAGGCGGTGCGCTCCCCGCACGAGCCGTCCGGCCGCAACCGGAAGCACACGATGCTGCTCGTGACGAAGTTGGTCGTGCTAGCTACTGCGGGACACGACGCGGAACGACCACCAGCGGTCGGGCCGCGGCGAGCCGAGCGGCGCGGGCGGGTTGGCCGGCGCCTCCAGCGAGTGCAGCTTGTCGAGCCGGGCGCTCCAGACCCGGTCGAGCTCGCCCGGATCGAGCACGCGCGTCAGCATGACCGGGTACACGGTGCCGTCGAGCCGCAGCCGGGCCCAGCCGTCGTTCGCCGCGACGCCGGACCAGCGCTTGCCGTCGCAGTTCGAGCAGCTCAGGTACAGGTCGCCGCCGCGCGTGGCGAAGCAGTTCAGGTTGATGGCGTGCGGCAGCAGGCCGACGCGGACCTGAATCTGGCACAAGGCCACCTGGTTCGCGAACGTCCAGTCGTTCACCGGCTCCTCGCGCTCGTCTCCGAACAGCCAGCCCCCCGGCGTGTAGTCGCAGGGACAGGCGGCCGACCAGGCCAGGAACCCGCCCACCAGCACGACCACGACGATCGCCGCCGCGCTCAACAGCGCGCGTTGAAGCTGCTTTCCGTGCTGGCCTCGAGCCGCTTCGTCTGTCATCGGTTCGCCTCCCTCTGCGTCGTCGTCTCCCCGACCGGGGGACCGCCTCCGGCGGCCGCCTCGAGCCCGGGCCTGACCAGCGTCTCGCGCGTGCCGGACCGCGCCCAGGCGGGATTCGGCGTCTGCACGATCGGACGCAGATCCGCGGCATGAAACGACCGCGCCGCCTGCCCTTCGGACGGCTCGCCGTACGTGGTCGAGCGCTGTCTCGGGATGCGGCCGGCGCCGCGAATGAGAGCCTCCATGCGGGCCGGGGACAGCTCCTGCCCGAAGTTGGCGCCGGCGGCCCGCGTGATGCTCTCATTCATCAGCGTGCCGCCGAGGTCGTTCACCCCGGCCTGCAGGCAGGCGCGCACGCCGCGCGGCCCCATCTTCACCCACGACGCCTGGATGTTGGGCACCAGCGGATGCAGCGCCAGGCGCGCGACCGCGTGCATGAGCAGCGACTCGCGGAACGTCGGACCGCGGCGGGCCCGCCCCTTGAGATAGATCGGCGCCTCCATGTGCACGAACGGCAGCGGCACGAACTCGGTGAACCCGCCCGTGCGCGCCTGCAGCTCGCGGATGCTCGCGAGATGCCGGGCCCAGTGCCGCGCGCGATCGATGTGGCCGTACATGATGGTCGCGGTCGTCCTGAACCCGACGCGATGCGCCGTCTCCATCACCTCCAGCCACTGGCCGGCCGACAGCTTGTCGGGACACAGCTCCCGGCGGACCTCGTCGTGCAGCACCTCGGCGGCCGTTCCCGGCAGCGTGCCGAGCCCCGCGGCCTGCAGCCGGGCCAGGAACGCCTCGAGCGGCACGCCCAGCGTGGCGGCGCCCTGCCAGACCTCCAGCGGCGAGAAGGCGTGCACGTGCAGGTCGGGCACCGCGTCCTTCACCGTGCGGCAGATGGCCAAGTAGGTGGCGCCCGTGTACTCCGGGTGGATGCCGCCCTGCATGCACACCTCGGTGGCGCCGCGCTCCCAGGCCTCCACGCTGCGGCGCGCGATCTCCTCCAGATCGAGGTCGTAGGGCGCGCCCCGCAGGTTCTCGCTGAGCTTGCCCTTCGAGAACGCGCAGAACTGGCACCGGAAGTAACAGACGTTGGTGTAGTTGATGTTGCGATTGACGACGTAGGTGACCTCGTCGCCGTTGACCTCGCGCCGCAGCGCATCGGCCGCCCGCACCACCGCCACCAGATCGTCGCCGCGGGCCGTGAAGAGCTCGGCGATCTCCGTCTCGTCGAGCGCGGCGCCGCGCGACGCCCGGGCGCACAGCTCCTCGATCCGCCTGGCCGGGCGCGGCGGGGCCCCGTCGTCGAGGCGCTGCAGCAGCGCCGCCGGCAGCACCGCATCGCGGTCGCCGGGCGACCAGGCGCTCTCGCGCGCGAACCCTTCCGCATCGGACGCCCGCCGGACCGCGGGCCTGAGCGGCTCCGCCACCCAGGCGCCGAGGCGCTCCACGTAGGCGGGGTAGATCGTGAGCCGCTCGGTGAGCACCTTGCCCTCGCGCGCGGTCTCGCGTGCGAGCCGGTCGAGGTGCGGCCAGGGGGCCTCGGGGTTGACGTGGTCGGGCGTGATCGGCGACACGCCGCCCCAGTCGTTGATGCCCGCCCGGATCAGGCTGCCGAAGGTGTCCGGCGTCAGGTTGGGCGGGGCCTGAATCGCCATGCCGGGACCGAAGATGAGCCTGGCGCACGCGATGGTCCACTGCAGATCGGCGAGCGTCGGGTCCGGCGCCTGCGCCATCCGCGTGCCCGGCTTGGCCCGAAAGTTCTGGATGATGATCTCCTGCAGGTGCCCGTGCGCGTCGTGCAGCTCCCGCAGCGCGAGCAGCGCGGCGATGCGCTCCTCCCGCGTCTCCCCGATCCCGATCAGGATGCCGGACGTGAAGGGCACCGCCAGCTCACCCGCCAGCCGGATGGTCTCCAGGCGCACGTCCGGCTCCTTGTCGGGCGAGCCGTGATGGGCCTGGCCGGGCGCGAGCAGGCGCCTGGACGCGCTCTCCAGCATCAGCCCCTGCGACGGGCACACCTCCCGCAGCGCGAGCAGCTCGGCGCGCGTGACGACCCCCGGATTGGCGTGCGGCAGCAGGCCGGTGGCATCGAGGACGGCGCGGGCGGCGGCCACCAGGTACGAGACCGTGGTGGGATGGCCCAGCGCGTCCAGCTCGGCGCGGGCCTGCGGGTAGCGGAGCTCCGGCTTGTCACCCAGCGTGAACAGCGCCTCGCGGCAGCCCGCCGCGGCGCCGCGGCGCGCCACGTCGACCACCTCGTCGAGCGTCATGTAGGCCCGCTCGCCGGGCCGCGGCGGCTGGGCGAACGTGCAGTAGTGGCATACGTCCCGGCACAGCTTCGTGAGCGGGATGAACACCTTCCGCGAGTAGCTGACGGCGCGCCCGAACCCGGCGTCCCGCAGCTCCGCCGCGCGCTGCATGAGCGCCGGCAGGTCGGGCGCCCGCACCAGATCGAGGGCGGTCTCGCGTGACGGTCGGCAGTACGGGCTGGTGTCCATCTCAAATCGCGCCGCACGCGGCCGGAGCGCGGGCTGCAGACGCTTATAGCATGTCACGCGCGAGGTTGGGAAACCGGCCGGCCGGGCGCCGGCTCGCGTCAGAAGATCGCCACCGGATTGACCGCCGAGCCGGCTCCATTGTCGACCGGCAGCGGCGTGACGACGAACATGAACTCCCACCGATTCACCCTCGCCGCCGCCTCGGCCAGCGCTTCGAGATCGACCCCGTCGATCAGCGGCATCCCGAGGGCCACGAGCGTGAACACGTGCATCGGCAGCGTCGTGCGCCCCTCGACCGGGCCGCCGTCGACGCCCGCGTCGGCGACGAGCATCGCCAGATCGCGCTCCCTGAGAAACGGCATGATCGAGTTGTCCGGGCCGCCCTGGCCGGCGGTCCGCAGGAACAGGGCGTCGCCGGCCGAGATCGTGATGCCGGACTCTCGTTCCCAGGCCTCGATGTCATCGATCCCGACGCGGCCCGAGCCGGGCAAGTCCACGAGGATGCCGCGCGTGACGATGCCGTGCTTCAGCGGGGCCACCCCGTTTCTCGTGCAGCCGCCCTCGACGGTCGCCGTCTCGTCGAACCTGCGGCCGTTGTAGGTCATGCCGTCCCACGCCACGTGGCAGAGCGCGTCCAGGTGGGTCAGCGGGCTGGCGTGATACCCGATCCGGTGCTGCTCCTCGATCCACGCCAGGCGCTCGCCGAAGCGCTGCTGGCCGAGGGCGAAATCGTTCTCGAAGCCGCGCTGGAACGTGACGTGCTCGCCGAGCGCCAGGCTGCGCGAAAGCGACACGGTGATGCCCGCCGTCACCAGCGCGGCGGCCTGAATCCGCTTCGCCGGCGTGATGAGGTTGAGCGTGCCGAGCTCGTCGTCGTCGCCCCAGCGGCCCCAGTTCGACAGCTCCGTCATCCAGCGATCGAACTGCTCCGCCGTGACGCCGCGGGTCTCGCCGGCGCCTGCCTGCGATCCGGGCTCCGGCTCGTGCGCCCGGCCCGGACCGGCCGGCGGCCCGCCTGCGAACCACAGTACCGTGATGACGGTCGCGCAGATCGATGGGTTCGCTCTCATGCTGCCTTTCCTTTCCGGAATGTCCGATCCATGGCCGTTGTATCGCAAGCGCAGACGTTGGCCGGCCGCGTCTTGCCCGGTTCCGCGGCGGCGGCCTGCACCGGCGCCGCCGCCACCTCGGTAGCCAGCGTCACGTCGCGTCTGACGGGTGCGAGCAACTTCATCCGCTAATCATACCGGCCAGGCGGCCGGGGAGACCGCCCATACCTTCTCCAGGTACTCCCCAGCGCCGCTTGGCCGGCGTGCCGCTCGAGCCCATGGAAGACGCCGTCGTCGGCGCAGGCCGGCAGGTACGGCTCGACGTCCTTGAAGTCGAGTCCCTGGTTGTAGCGGGCGTAGAGCCAGCCAAGAAAACTTGACAGCGGTCGCCCGCCTAGAACAGTGTTGCAGGAAGAAAACTTGCAGGCACAGGGGGTTCTCATGGAACGCCGGATTCTTGGTTCGCTTGGCATCGTCGCATTGGCCGCCGTCGGCGGGGGGCTGGCAGCGGGAACGGCGGCCGCGCAGTCGGCCGACGTCACGTTCACACGGGACGTGGCGCCCATTCTCCAGCGCGCCTGCCAATCGTGCCACCGGGAGGGCGCCATCGCGCCCATGTCGCTGCTGACCTACGAGGAGACGCGGCCCTGGGCCCGCGCCATCAAGGAAAAGGTTCAGGTCCGCGAGATGCCGCCCTGGTACATCGACAAGAACGTCGGCGTCCAGGGGTTCAAGTACGACCGGTCGCTGAGCGACGCGGAGATCGCGACCCTCGCCGCCTGGGTCGATGGCGGCGCGCGGCGCGGCAATCCGGCCGACATGCCGCCCCCGGTCGAGTTCGCGGACCGGGACCAGTGGCACATCGGCGAGCCGGACTGGATCGTGCCGTTGCCCGAGCCGTTCGTCGTGGCCGCCGAGGCGCCCAACTGGTGGGGCGACTTCTTCGCCGATTCGGGCCTGACCGAGGACCGCTGGGTCAAGGCGGTCGAGACCAAGCCGTCGGCCGAGGGCTTCCCGGTGGTCCACCACGCCGTGACCCGGCTGCTGGCAACGGAAGACGACGACGAGGGCGATTTCCTGAACGAGTACGCACAGGGCAAGAACGGCGACGTGTTTCCCAACGGTACCGGCCGGCTGATCCGGGCGGGCTCGATCATCAGCTTCAACATGCACTACGCCTCGGTCGGCCGCGAGATCACGGATCGGACCAGCGTCGGCCTGACGTTCTACCCCAAGGGGGAGACGCCCAAGTACGAGTTGTTTTCCAGGGGCCTGGGACACAACTACGACCTCGACATACCGCCGGGCGAGGACGACGTGCGGCACGACGGCTACCATCGCTTCGACACCAACGTGCGGCTGACGGGATTCCAGCCGCACCTCCACAACCGCGGCAAGCGGCAGTGCATCGAGGCGATCTACCCCGACGGCCTGGTCGAGGCGCTGAGCTGCGCCAACTGGGACTTCGGCTGGCACATCGTCTACAACTACGCGGACGAGGTGCAGCCGCTGCTGCCCGAGGGAACCATCCTGCACACCACCACTTGGCACGACAACTCGCGCGCCAACCGCTGGAACCCCGATCCGCGCAACTGGAGCGGCTACGGATCGCGGTCGAGCGACGACATGAGCTTCACCTGGACGAGCTGGTACGAGCTGGATGACGACGAGTTCGCCGCGGCGGTCGAGGAGCGCACGGCTCGTGCGACCGACAACGACCAGTAGCGGCGCAACGAGGGAAACCACGATGGCGAGCTGGACTCGAGCAGGCATGTCCGCAGCGGCGCTGTCTTTCGCGATGGCGCTGCTCTTCACGATCGGTACCGCCACCCGGGCGAGCGCCCAGGTGCGCTGGGACCGGGGTCAGAACGTCGCCCCCGTATTCGAGGGCTGGGAGCGGAACGCCGACGGGACCTTCAACATGGTCTTCGGCTACATGAACCGCAACTACGCGGAGATGCCGCACATCCCGGTCGGCGAGAACAACTTCTTCGAGCCGGGCCCCGCGGACCGCGGGCAACCATCCCGCTTCTACGTGCGGCGGCAACAGTTCGTCTTCAAGGTGCAGGTGCCCGCCGACTGGGGCGAGCAGGACCTGGTCTGGACGCTGAACCACCAGGGACGCACCGACAAGGCGTACGCGTCGCTGTGGCCGGTTTGGGAGCTGGACGTCGGCGTGCTCAGCAAGAACCGGGGCATGGGCACGCCGACCGGCGCCCTCTACGACAACCAGCATCCGGCGGTCGCGCTGTCGGGCGCGCACGACCTGACGGTCACCCTGCCGGACACCCTCACCCTGACCGCCGTGGTCACCGACGATGGAGTGCCCGGACCGCGTCCGCGGCGCGCGCCGCCGTCCGACCCGCGGCTGGCGGCGTTCCAGCGCCAGCGGGCGCGCAGGCCGAGCCCCAACAACCAGGCGGTGGTGAGCGCGCGCGTGGCGGCCAGGACCGGCCTCGCCGTGACGTGGACGCTGTACCGGGGGCCGGGGACCGTCACGTTCGATCCGATGAGCATCCCGGTAGAAGGCGGCCGCGGCGGCGAGACGGTCACGACGGCGACCTTCGGCAGCCCGGGCACCTATGTGCTCCGCGCCTACGCCGACGACTCCGTCCTGACGACCCCGCTCGACGTGACCGTCACGGTGCAGCCGGAGCCCGCCGCTCAGTAGCGCGCGCGCCGCTGAGCCCGAGCGCCATGGGGTAGTTGCCCTCGTGGCAAGCGTACTCGAACAGCGGGCTCTGCGTGCGTCGCATCGGAATCGAGGCGGTCCAGGGGCGCGTGTACACGGTCGGATCCGTGACGGCGAAGCGATAGTCGATCGTGTCGGCGTCGAGCGGGGTGAAGCGTTCGACCAGATGCAGGTTCCTGCCGGTCGAGAACGCGGTGAAGACCAGTATGTGCGCCCTCTGCTCCGCCTTGGGCGTGACGTTGGTCGTTTCGACCACCAGCGTGTCGCCCTCCCAGCGGCCGCGCGAGTCCCCCAGCCACTGGCGGATCCCTGACGGCAAGTGGGGCCGTCCGTCCAGCGGGATGATGCGAGCGTCGTGGATCATCTCGACCTGCACAACCACGTGGTCGGGCGTCTGCAGGATCAGGTAGTTGTGATTGTAGAACCCCGGAATCATGGCGCCGGGCAGGCCGCGGGTGATGCACCGCTCGTACATGTTGGTGTCTTCCCACGAGGCGTGCAGGCCCTGCCAGCGCGCCACGAACGCATCGTGCCTGGCCTGGGCCCGGGGCGTCAGGGCAGGTAGCCGCCCGTCCGGCGGGTCGACGATGAGCGACGTCTGGCGGATCAGCCCGCCCCGCTCCATGAAGACCTCGTAGATGGTATTGAACCGGATCCGGGCGGTGAACTCCGGATCGCGCACCGCGAGCTCTTCGTCGGTCAGGATCTGCCTGCCCTCGAGGTCCTCCGGTCGTTCCAGCGGCGTCGTGGTGGCGTTCGTCCACTGCCCCCGCAGATCCGGATCCCCCCACGGCGTGCGCGACACGGCGGTCGTGCGCGGCTGGGCGCCAGCGACGACGGGCAGGACGACGAGCAGGCTGACGGCCGCGACGCTCTTCATCGACACGGGCTCCCCCTTGCTCAGCGGCGCCGGGCTCAGCAGGCGCCGGCAAGGATTGGACGGCGCAAGTTCCGGTCGGTCGACGCGAGCGTAGCATCTCGACCGGTGATGTCAACGACCCGCCTGAAGAGGGCGGCGCCGGCGGGGTCCCGTGGTAGAGTGCCGCAGGGGGCATTGCAAGATGAGGATGACCGTGGCCGCGGGACTCGCGCTGGCCGGGATGGTGGCGGCGGCCGCGCCGGCGGGCGCGCAGGCCGAGTCGCAGCAGGTGACGTTCGCGAAGGACGTCGCGCCGATTCTGCAGCGCTCGTGCGAGAACTGCCACCGCTCGGGCGGCGGCGCGCCCATGTCGCTGATCACGTACGAGGACGTGCGACCGTGGGCGCGGGCCATCAGGAGCAGGACCCAGGCCCGCGAGATGCCGCCATGGTTCGTCGACAAGAACATCGGGATCCAAGCGTTCAAGGATGACCCGTCGCTGGACGAAGCCGAGACCGCCACGATTGCGGCCTGGGTGGACGGTGGCGCCCCGCGGGGCAATCCGGACGAGATGCCGCCGGCGCGCGAGTGGCCCGCCGGCGACCAGTGGAGCATCGGCACGCCGGACCTGGTGGTCTCGTCGCCGCTGATGACGGTCGAGGCCATGGCCCCCGACTGGTACGGCATGATCAACCCGCCCGTGCCCACGGGGTTGACGACGGACCGCTGGGTCAAGGCGGTCGAGATCAAGGAAGTGATCTTCGACGAGGACGGTCTCGAGTTGGGGCCGGTCTCCGAGGCGGCGGGCGGCAAGTCCGACACCGCCCGGGCCGACCTGAACCTGTTCGTCGTGCACCACGCGGTCATCATGGCGGCAGTGAACACCGGCGGGCAGAACAGACATCCGAACCGGCAACCGGACCCTGACGCTGGGGTCGGCACGCCGGACGGCCTGTTCGGCATCATTCACGAGCTCGGGCAGAACGCCACCGTCTTTCCCGACTACGTGGGCGTGAAGCTGCCCGCCGAGTCGGTGCTCGCGTACACGAACATGCACCTGCACTCGATCGGCACGAAGGTGCGGGCGCGCGTCGACACCGCGTTCAAGCTCCACCCCGAGGGCTACGAGCCGAAGTACCTGCAGACCACGGCCACCCAGGCCGGGGGGTACGAGATGGAGCTCGACATTCCGGCGGGCGAGAGCAACATCCTGCACGACGGCTTCTACCGGCTGACCCGGCCGGCCATCATGATGACGTTCGAGCCGCACCTGCACTCCAGCGGCACGCGGATGTGCCTCGAGGCGCTGTACCCGAACAACGCGCGCCAGATGCTCAACTGCGCCGACTACAACCACAACTGGGTGAAGGTCTACGTCTACGAGGACGAGGCGGCGCCGCTGCTGCCGGCCGGCACGGTCCTGCACATGCTGGCCTGGTACGACAACTCCCCCGGCAACTCGCGCGTCTCCGACCCGCGCAACTGGAAGGGCTGGGGCAACCGCTCGATCGACGACATGTTCTTCCATCTGCCGCGGATGGTGTACCTGACCGAGGAGCAGTTCGAGGTGGAGGTCGCGGCACGCGAGACCCCGCAGCCCTTCGCCACGGCGCAGGACCAGCAGTAGCCGCCAGTGCCGAACCGCCGACTCAGGGAGCGACACGGATCCATGACAGGGAATCGGGCACGGCGGCGGATCGTGGCGTGGGCGGCCGTCGTCTGCGTCGCGGCGTCGGGCCTGACCGCTCTGGCGGCCGCCGGCAGTCAGACGATCATCTACTCGCGCGGCCAGAACATCGCGCCCGCGTTCGAAGGGTGGGAGCGGAACCCCGACGGGACGTTCAGCCTGTGGTTCGGCTACATGAACCGGAACATGGACGAAAAGCTGCATCTCCCGGTCGGCCCGCACAACAGGCTGGAGCCGGGGCCGCTCGACGGCGGGCAGCCGACCTGGTTCCAGCCCCGGCGCAACCGGTACGTGTTTCGCGTCGTCGTGCCGCCCGACTTCGGCGATCGGGAAGTCGTGTGGAGCGTGACCGCCCACGGCAGGACCGACAGCGCCTACGGCAGCCTCCGGGTCGACTACGTGGTCGACAGGCTGATGAAGATGATGGACATCGGCGGCGTCGGAGTCGCCGAGGTCGAGCTGGGCAACGTGGCGCCGGTCGTCCGGGTCGCGGGCGACACCGAGCGGACGGTCCGTGTGGGCGAGCCGCTCGCCCTGCAGGCGTTCGCGAGCGACGACGGCATCCCCGCGCGGATGCCGGCCATGCGCTGGCCACCGGTCAAGCACAA
The DNA here is from genome assembly GCA_965217045.1 of Vicinamibacterales bacterium. Classification (GTDB taxonomy): domain Bacteria; phylum Acidobacteriota; class Vicinamibacteria; order Vicinamibacterales; family UBA8438; genus JAAXGX01. The sequence goes on from OZ244229.1 coordinate 2,171,891, forward strand.
CGCCTGGGGGCTGCGCGTGTCCTGGTTCGTCTACCGGGGCGACGGAGACCAGGTGACCTTCGAGCCGGAACAGGTCAAGGTCTACCCGGACTACCGGGGCAACTCGCCCTGGACCCCCGGGTGGATGCCGCCCCTGCCGCCGGCGGACGGCCTGTTTCCCATTACCGCGACGTTCCAAGAGCCCGGCACGTACGTCCTGCGCGTGATGGCCCACGACGGCGGCTCCATCAGAAACGAGCAGGTGACGGTCACGGTGAAGGCGGACCACGAGTCTGCGCCGTAGAGCGGCGTGGACTCTCGGAGGGTTGGTCGATTGTTGTCCGTACGCGTTGCAACGACGGCGGCGGCCGTCGTCCTCGCCGCGGCCGGCACTTGGCTGTCGGGCTCAGGCGTCGGAACGGCGGCCCAGGCTCCCACCTGCACGGCGCCCCGCTTCGTCGACGGCAACCCGGACCTGAACGGCATCTGGCAGGCCCTGGGCACGGCGCACTGGGACCTGGAGGCCCATCACGCGCGGCCGGGTCCTCTGCAGTTCGGCGCCCTGTTCGCCGAGCCCGGCGGACTGAGCTACGTCGAGGGGGAAACGATCCCGTACCAGCCCTGGGCGGCGGCCAGGAAGCGCGAGAACTTCGCGCAGCGCTGGACGATCGACCCCGCGGCCAAGTGCTACATGCCCGGCGTGCCGCGCGCGACCTACATGCCGCTTCCGTTCCACATCGTGCAGAGCACGAACAAGATCCTGATCGTCTACGAGTTCGCCAGCGCCCAGCGTACCATCCACATGGACGAGGTGCCCGCCAGCTACCCCATCGACACCTGGATGGGGCACTCGCGCGGCCGCTGGGACGGCGACACGCTGGTGGTCGACGTCAACAGCTTCAACGATCAGACCTGGTTCGACCGGGCTGGCAATTTCCACAGCAACGCGTTGCGCGTGGTCGAACGCTACACGCCTGCCGGTCCGGACCGCCTCGACTACGAGGCCACCATCGAGGATCCCGGCGTGTTCACCCGGCCCTGGACCATACGCCTGCCGCTGTACCGGCGCCAGGAGCGGCACGCGCAGCTGCTGGAGTTCAAGTGCGTCGAGTTCTCCGAGGAGCTGCTCTACGGACACCTGCGCGCCGATCCGGGCAGGTGACCGCGCGCGGGAGGTGGGGAATGAGGCATCGATTGTCGGCCCACGGGATGTCGATCGCGGTGGCAGTCGCCTTGGCGGCGCCGGCCGTCGCACTCCTGGCGGGACCGGCCCGCGCCCAGGCCGCCGCGCCCCAGGCCGCGGACGGATGGACGCCGCCGCGCACGCTGTGGGGCGATCCGGACCTGCAGGGGCAGTGGACCAACATGCGCGAGGCCCAGACGCCGTTCGAGCGCCCCGCCGCGCTGGCGGAGCGCGGCATCACCGATCCCCGCAACCCCGAGGTGCTGAGCGAGCAGCAGGCGCTCATCGACGACCCCGAGGCGCGGCGGGCGTTCGAGGCGCAGATCGACGCGGCGGGAGGTGAAGGCACAGGCGCCGGCCCGGTGCACTGGTACGAGAACCTGGCTCCGGAGCGGAGCCGCCTGTGGTTCGTTGTGGATCCGCCGGACGGCAGGGTCCCGCCGCTGACGCCGGAAGCCGGGCGGCGGGCCTCGGCCAGGGCGGGCCTCGGCGACGACGAGCCCCGGCCCGGCCGTTGGGTCGAGGACCTCAGTCCGCTGGTGCGCTGCATCACGCGCGGACTGCCGGCGGTCTACATCCCGGGGGCGTACAACAACAACTACCAGATCGTGCAGAGCCCCGGGTACGTCACGATCGTCTACGAGTGGATGCACGAGACGCGCGTCATCCCGCTCGACGGCCGCCCGCACCTGCCCGCGCAGGTGCGCCAGTGGATCGGCGATCCGCGCGGCTGGTGGGAGAGGGACACCCTGGTCGTCGAGACGACCAACTTCACGAACAAGACCGACTATCTGGCCGGCTTCTCCAGCCGGGAGGTGCTCGAGCTGGCCGGCGCGGACTCCGCGGTCGGACCGCCTTACCGGGCCGACGAGAACCTGCGCCTGGTCGAGCGCTTCACGCCGGTCGGCCCCAACACGATCGACTGGAGCGTGACGGTCGAGAACGCCGCCAACTGGGCGCGGCCCTGGACCTTCGCGATGCCCCTGACCCGCGACGGCACGCAGCCCTGGGTCTTCGAGTACGCCTGCCACGAGGGGAACTACGGCATCGCGAACATCCTCAGCGGGGCCCGGGCCAAGGAGAGAGCGGCGAGCGAAGCCGGGGAACCGTAGCCCGGCCACGGCGCAGACTCCTGGCCCGGAAATCGTCGCCTGCGGCTCCGATTGCCGCCCAACCAACCCTCCAGGAGTCTGCGCCGGCCACAGCGCAGACTCCTGCCGGCGCCTACCACCAGCCGGGCACGCCCGTGGGGCGCTCCGCCGGCGTGCGCGTCTCGAGGTAGGCCACGATCCAGTCGATCTGCCGCGGGCTCAGCGAGTGCTGCTGGCCGGGCATCCCGGCCGAGCCCTCGGCGATCTTCCCGCGGACGAACGCCCTGCCTTTCGAACGGACGGTCGTCTGGTCGATCCAGGGCCCGCTCGGCCGCGTGTGGCACATCGAGCAGCGCCCGTAGAAGAGCTTCCGGCCCGCCCGCTCCTCCGCGGTCAGGTCGGGCGGCTGAACGACCGTGCGCATGTCGTAGACGCCGCGGGTGACGGTCGGGTCCGCCGACGCCGCCTTGGGCAACACGCCCGCCGGCCGCGGGACGGCGGCGGCAACGCGCGGGAGCGGCGGCAGCCGGTCCTCCCGGAGCGCCCGCACCTGCTCCGGGGTCCTGAACCGCATCCGGATCGCCTGGCTCGTCCGCGCGCACGGAATCCAGATCTCGTCCCGGCCGTGGTCGCTGACGACGTAGCGGTTGTCGCAGTTGAGCACGGGCAACTGATACCGCGACCACTCCCCGGTCTGGAAATGGCAACTAGAAAAGGGACCTTTGTGGCCACGTGAAATGGGACCCGTTGTGGCCACGTGAAATGGGACCCCCATTCTTGGGTTGTGGTGGTCATCGCGACGTGGCCGGACGGAGCGGAGCGACGGGAGGCCACGTCGCGATGAGCGCTATTGCCGTGGCACCTCCTGTGGCGCGCGGGACGCCTGGTTGCGTGTGGCGGTCTTGAGCCGGTAGCTGTCGCCGGCGGTCGTCAACACGGTGGCGTGGTGGACGATCCGGTCGATGACCGCGGCGGCGGCCGTGGTGTCGAGGAACACCTCGGACCAGCGCGCGAACGGCAGATTCGTCGTCACGACGAGGCTCCGGCGCTCGTAGCGCTGGCTGATGAAGCCGAACAGCAGGTCGGCGCCGGCCTTGTCGAACGGCACGTAGCCCAGTTCGTCGAGGATTACGACGTCGTAGCGGGCGAGCTGGTCGAACTTGCGTTGCAGTCGGCCCTGTTGCTGCGCTTCGACGAGCAGCGTGACCAGTTCGGCGGCGGTCACGAACCGCACCCGGTAGTCGTGCTGGCAGCAGGCCATCCCCAACGCGATCGACAGATGCGTCTTCCCCGTGCCGACTCCGCCGACGAACACGACGTTGGCGGCGTCGGCGACGAAGCGGCAGTCGAAGACGTGCAGGACCGCGTCGCGGTCCAGGTCCGGCTGTGCGTCGAACGAGAAGGCGTCGAGCGTCTTGAGCATCGGGAAGCGAGCATCCTGGATGCGGCGTTGGATGCGGCGCTCCCGCCGGCCGGTCACCTCCAGATGGACCCACTGAGCCAGGTAGTCGGCCGGTGCCTGACGCTGGCGGGTGGCCTGCTCGGCCAGCGGCCGCCACTGCGTCGCGACCGTCGACAGGCACAGCGTCTTCAGGTCCGTCTCCAGATGCGGCGGCTCGGCAATCGCGGTCACCATTAGCAACGGCCCTCCACCAGAGCGTCATACGCCGACAGCGTCGGGGTGGGCACCACGATCTGCGCCAGTTCCGGACGCACCCCCGTCACCGGCCGGCACACCGGCGGCGGGCCACTCTGCTGCTGGCGCAGGAGGAGCCGCACCGTCTCGAGACGCGGCGAATGGCGCTCGAGCGCGGCCGTCACCGCGCGCTCGACGGCCGCGGCCGGCTGCGTCTCCATCAGCCGCAGCATCCGGACCCACTCCTGATCGGGCTTACGCGTGTGCCTGGCCAGTTCGGCCCGCACCTGCCGCCACACCGGCGCCAGCGGCCAGTCGACGAGCGCCGTCGCCTCGGCCACCGCCCGGTGCTTGCGCTCGAGCAACGGCAGCACATGAAACGCATCGAGGACCTTCGTGCCTCTGCAGAACGCGCGGGCGTGCTGCGCCACCACCTCGGCGCCGACGGCGACCGCCACCCGGTCGTGATACAGCTTCACCCACACCGGCCGGTAGGCGTGGCGGATCGGTACCGAGTAGGTGACGTGGTCCACCCGGACGTGTCCGAACTTGTCGGCCACTCGCGCGACGACGCGGCAGGTGGCGGGAAGGTGCACGGGCATCGCTCGCAGATGCTGCCGTTCCAGTGTCAACGCGTCCTGCACCGAGCGCCCGTCGTCGAGGTGGCGCGTCGGCAAGTCCGCCTCCAGCTCGGCGAGGATCGCCGCGTTGAGCGCCGCCCAGCTCGCCACCGCCAGCCGCGGCCGCAACATCAGGTTGCGGACGTACTTGACACCGCCCTCCACGGAACCCTTCTCCCAGCCCTTGGCCGGCGCGCAGAACTCGGCCCCGAAGGGATACCCGCCCCGGAATGCTTCGAACGCCTCGGTCTGCACCCGGTCCCGGCCCGCCAACACCTTCTTGACCGCCAGCGAGGTGTTGTCCAGGACGAGGCGTTTCACGACGCCCCCGAAGTACCAAAACGCCGACTCGATGCCGTCGAGCAGCGACTCGAGACGCTCGACCGGGTACGCCTTGGCGAAGTACGCGTTCGAGAACGGCAGCGTCGCCACCAGGTACTTCACCTTGCACGGCACGCCGGCGACGTCGACCCACGACTCGCCGAAGTCGACCTCCATCGTCGTGCCGGGGAGCACGCTACGGTGCACGAAAGCCTCCTTCGCGGTGCCGGCTGCCCGCAGTCCCGCGACGTAGCGGCGCACCGTGCGAGCCGGGAGCGGTCCGGCCAACGGCAGCAGCAACCGGCGAATCCGTTTGGCGGTCAACCGCGGCTCCGCGCACAGCCACTGCTTGATCTGCTCCCGCCACGGGGCCAGGGTGCTGGGCCGCGGCGGCGACACCCGCACCGGCGGCGTCGGCCGGCCGATGGCCCGCCGCACCGTCTTGACATCCAACTTCAACCGACGGGCGATCTCCTTCTTCGGCACACCCTCCACCAGATGCAGGTGGCGAACCTCGACCCACTGGGACATCCTGATCACCTCCGCGTCCTCCTGGCTCGGTCGACGAGACGACCGTGTCTCGCCACCTCGATTATCGCCAGGCGAGCGCTGTTTCCGAGTGCTCAGGGGGTCCCTGTACCTTTCTCAATGACTTCGCGCGAGTAAATCTCAAATCTCGCGGAGTCGGGCAGGCCGCCGGGAGCCACCGAGGGGTCCCTGTGTCTCGAGCACTTGAAAAGGACTTGTGCCCCGGCGTTCAGCCAGCGATGGATGCCCCGTGGGGAGTTTGCGCCATCGAGCGCCAGTACAGGGACCGGCAGGCATCGTTGGCGCGCCCGTGAAATGCGGCAGATAGGAGGTTCGATGTGGAGCTGGCCTGGTTCGTGGGTGTCGACTGGGGATCGCAGACGCACCAAGCGTGCGTAAGCGACGTTGCCGGGAAGCTGCTCGGCGAGCGGGCGTTCGAGCATGGCGGCCAGGGGCTGTCGGAGATGGCGGACTGGATTCTGTCTTTTACGGCGGGTAAGGCGGAGCAGGTCGGCGTGGCGATCGAGACACCGCGCGGGCCGGTGGTCGAGAGCCTGATGGAACGGGGCTTCGCTGTCCACGCGATCAATCCGAAGCAGCTCGACCGCTTCCGCGACCGCATCTCGCCGGCGGGGGCGAAGGATGACCGACGGGATGCGCGGGTGCTGGCCTCGGCGCTACGCACCGACCCGCACTGTCTGCGGCGGCTGGAGCCGACCGACCCAGCGATCGTCGAGTTGCGGGAGTGGTCGCGCCTGAGCGAGGAGATTACGCGGGAACGCGTTCGCCAGGCGAACCGGATGCGCGAGCAGCTCTGGCGCTACTACCCGCAGCTGCTCGCCGCGACCAGCGACGATGTCGCGGCGTCCTGGGCGCTCGCCCTGTGGCGGCGCCTGCCGACGCCGGTTGCGGCGCAGCGCGTTCGCGAAGCGACGCTCGCCAAGTTGTTGAAACAGCACCGCATCCGCCGGGTCGACGCCGCGACGCTGTGTGCCCGGCTGCGGGCGCCGGCCGTCCGGGTCGCGCCAGGTGCCGCCGAGGCCGCCGCCGCGCATGTGCGGCTCATCGCCGAACGCCTCGTACTGGTCAACCGGCAACTGGCGCACGCGCGCAGCCAGCTCGACCGATTGGTGCACCAGCTCGCCGAGGCCGCACCGGCGGAAGACCCGGACGCGCACGCCGAGAGCGAGCCAGAGCCGTCGCCACCGCCGCCCGACGCGGCCATCCTGCTATCGCTGCCCGGCATCGGCACCGGCGTCCTCGCTTGTCTGCTTGCCGAGGGTAGCGACGCGCTGCGGCGGCGGGACTACGCCGCGCTTCGCTGTCTCTGCGGGGTGGCGCCGGTCACCCGGCGTTCGGGCAAGAGCCTGCTCGTGGTGCGCCGCCTGGCTGCCCACGACCGGCTGCGCGACGCCGCCTACCACTGGGCTCGCGTCGCTGCCCACCGCGACCCGGTCAGCCGCGCCAAGTATCAGGCGCTGCGCAGCCGCGGCCATGGACACGCCCGCTCCCTGCGCTCAGTGGCCGACCGCCTGCTCAACGTCGCCTGCGCCATGCTCCGCGACGGCACCTGCTTCGACCCGCACCGTGCAGGAAATGTCACCGCGTGAACTCGTAACACACGCTCTCGATCGACATTCGCCACGCCTTGGCGAGTCCGATGACGAAACGGCTCGTGGGCGCTGTGGGCACGTCGTCTGCGGCGTGTCCAAGGCGCGGTGGGCGCGTTCTTTGCGTCCACGGCGACGGCAGCGTCCATGCGCCATCCCGTCACCTCACGCCCATCTCGACCGCCGTCACGCCCCCGCAAAAAGGCACTTGCAAAATGGTGGGGAGTCCTTTTCATCTTGCCGCTACCACCCCGGTCCGGGCGTCGAGCTTCAGGAGCCAGTCGTCGCCCATCATCGAGACCCAGGCGTTCCGGTGCCTGTCGACGGCGACCCGGTAGGGATGGCTCTCGATCGGCAGCCGGTAGAACTTCGTCGCCAGCGTCCGGGTATCGATCCGCGCGATGCTCTCGCCGTTGAAGTTCGCGACGTAGATGAACTCGCCGTGCCGGTCGGCGCCCATGCGCCGCGGCGCCAGCGCGCCGGGGATCATGTTGATGCCGCCGTCCCCGCCCTCGGCCAGCGCGCCGATGGAGCGGTAGAACGCCGCATCCGCGGGTGTCCGCGTATCCTCCCGCTCCTGCATCCACGGCGGCCGCAGCAGCACCTCGAAGATCTCGCCGGTCCGCGGATCGGCCTTGCCGAGGCGGTTGGCGTTGAACTGCGTCCACCAGCCGTTGCCGTCCGCATCGGCCGCGACCCCGTACGTCGCTCCGTCGAACGGATTGACGCTGCCGTAGCGACGCCACGTCCGGCCGGCCGGATCGAAGCGGAAGGCGCCCCCGCGCGTGGTGGCCCAGATCGCCCCGTCCGGCGCGATGCCCAGATCCTGCGCGACGATACTCGCCATCCCGGGCGGCGGCGTGAAGAACTCGAACGTATCCGTCTCGGGATCCACGCGGCCGAGGGCGTTGCCGGCAGTGAAGTAGATGAGCCCCGCGGCGTCGACGACGATCCCGTGGGAGCTGCGGGTGCCTTGCCCGTCCGCTCCGGCAACCGCGTACCACGCGACCTGGCCGGTCGCGACGTCGATCCGGTACAGCGTCCGGTCCGGCGGCGGAAAGGCGGTCAGCCAGACGTTGCCGTCGGCGGCGACCGCCACGTCGTGGTTCAGGTAGCCGCGGTGGGTCGCGCGGCCCTCCGACCAATCGTTCCCGTCGAGGACGACCAGCCCGTCCGGCGTGTTCGCCAGCGGAATGTCGTACTGGGTGAACACCACGCGCGCCGCCTCGCCGGCCGGCCGGGGCAGGATCGCGGGCGTCAGGGGCGGCGAGTCGGGCCCACGCACCGCCGCCAGATACCGCGCCAGCTCGGCCTTGTGGAACTCGACGGTCGGCCGCCGGTTGGCCCGGTTGTAACGGGCCATCTGGTCGACCAGGGCGAGCCAGCCCGGCTCGTCGTGGCGATGCTGCAGGATCGAGGCGATCGAGTGGCACATGGCGCAGTTGACGCGCAGGATCTCCTTCATCCGCCGCTGCGTCTTCGTCCGCACCGGGAGCGCGGCCATCCACTCGGCCTCCGAGAGCTGCGGGGCAACGTCGGCAATCGCCCGCAGGGCGAAGGCGTGCACGGTCCGCTCGGCGGCGCGCAGCGTCGCCGCCGAGCGCGACGCCTCGAACCCGACGGCCTGGGCCCACAGGCGGTACGGCCCCGGCTCGAGCGCCGGAAAGACGTACTCGCCCCGGGCGTCCGTGAACACCGTGGTCGTGATGGTCCGGTCCACGCCCTTGGCGTACACGGCGACGCCGCCGAGCGGCTCGCCCTGCGGCCCGTGCACGGTGCCCAGCAGGCCGGCGGCCGCCGTTTCCTCCGCGGGGTTCGCGGCCGGAACGACCGCCGCGCCCGGCCCGGCCAGGACGGCGATCGCGAGCGCTGCGAGCGTGTGGCGCATCGGCGTTCTCCTGGCCCGCCAATCGTCGCCTTGCGGCTCCGCTTGGCGCCCAACCAACCCTCCAGGAGTCCGCGCCGTTCTACGGCGCAGACTCCTACTCCAGCGGCTCCACACGGACGAGGCGGGCGTTCCGCGTATTGGCCATCCACAGGGTGGGGCGGCTCGTCGTGGGATCGTGGAGGATCTTCTTCGTGTCGAAATCGGTGGGCATCTGGAACTCGACGATCGCTCCGGTTGCCGGATCCAGCTGCAGCAGTCGCTCCGCCATGTTGCTCGGCACATAGACGCGGCCGTGGCGATCCGGGGCCGACGCCGTATAGGGCGTCATGTACTTGCGCGGGGTCGGCCATTCCCGAAACCGCACCGCGCGCGTGTCGAACATCCCGATCCGATCGCCGAAGTACATCGCGAACCAGTAGCGATCCTCCGCATCCATCCGGCCCCGGCGCGGCCACGCCCCAGGCGTCGGCGTCGGGAAGGCGCGCACCTCGCCCGTCTCCGCGTCGACGCCCACGATCGACGAGATGGTGAAGTCCGTGCCCCAGGGATTGCCGCCGGAGTCCACGACGAGCTGATACACCCAGCGGCGCGCCGCCGGCGGCGTGTCGCTCGTGATCGCCTCGAGCGCCGCGTCGACCAGCATCGTCCGCGGATCGACCCGGTAGAAGTGCACACCGGAGTTCATCCACAACCGGCCGTCGGGCGCCAGGTCCAGGAACTGCGCGTCGCCGTTGTCCGGCAGGGGAACGACGGCGATCTGCTCGGTCTCGACGTCGAACCGGACCGGGAAGCCGAAGTGCTCCGGGGTCTCCGGGACGGTCATCGTGAACCAGATGTTGTCGTCCCGGTCCGCCTGCATGTCCGCCACCCCGCCGTAGCGACCGGGCGGCAGCCGCGGCAGCGGGTACTCGCGGGTGGCGCCGGTCCGCGGATCGAGCCGGCCGAAGACCATCCGGCTCTGGTCGGGGTACCACAGCGTGCCGTTCGAGTCGATTGTGAAGTCGTGCGGCACCGTGTCCGGCCGCGGGAGGTCGTACTGGGTGATGATGACCCGCGTTGCCTGCCCCGTCGGACGCGGGAGCGTCCGGAGCTCGTACGGCCAGGTGGTCCGGCCGCCGCTCAGGTTCACGCTGGCGAGATACCGGGCCAGCTCCGCCTTCGGGGCGCTGCCGTAGTTCGGATTGCGGGCGGCGCCCGCGGCGAAGTCGGCCGGATAGGTCCGCAACTGGCCGCGCCCCCGCCCGCTGCGGCTGCTGACCGCCGTCCCGTCGCCGAAGTAGGTCTGCATCCGGGTGATGACGGGCACGAGCTGCGCGGCGGTGTGCCGCGACTTCAGGATCCGCTCGTACGTGTGGCAGTACGCGCAGCTCACCGGCTGATAGACGAGCTGATCCTTCTGCGCGGCCGTGCCCGGCATGCTCATGACCCATTCGAGCGAGGAGAGCTGCGAAGGCAGGTCGCGGGTCGGGACCAGCGCCAGGTCCAGCGCGGCCGTGCGCCCGGCGGCCACCGCCGCCGTGTCGTCCGACGCCAGGTCGTAGCCCGCCGCCCGCATGCTCAGGGTGTAGGAACCCGGCTCCAGGTGCGTGTGCGGGAAGGCGTAGCGCCCCTGCGCGTCGCTCACGACGGAGACCGTGAACGTCGCGCCCTCCCGGCGCGCCGTCACCACCACGCCCTCCATGCGGCCCTCGGCCGCCGAGCGCACGACGCCCGTCAACGCCGGACCGCCCTGCCCCCGCAACGTCACGGCACCGGGCCCGGCCGAAAGCGCCGCGGCAATCAGCAGGAGCAGCACGCACGCCGCCGCGCGGCGTGCCGGGCACGAACGCCCGTGGGTCGGCACTTCCATGGCCACGCTCCTCCGGTCGCGCACCGTCCGCGCGGACGGTGCGCGGGGCACGCCGGCAGCCGGGGCTGCAGGTCTGCGGGTCGGAACCCGCTTCTAGCGCGCCCAGTACGGCAGCGGCTGCCGCGTCACGGACTCAAGCACGACCGGCACCGCGGCATAGTCCTCGAGGGCAACCAGGCTGCGGTTCGTGTCGAACGCGATGTCCGCCGCCGCGGACAGCTTGCCCTCGCCCTTGTTCGTGTGGTCGATGCGCAGCTCGATCACCGTGAACGGCCGCGTGGGCGTCTCCGCGGGGGTGCCGTCAGGCATCCACGACGCGCGGCCGAACGTTCCGACGCGCCGGCCGGTGACGAACGTGAGGTGCTCGCCGCCACCCGCCAGGGGCACGCGACGCGCGTACTTGAGCGAGTAGCCGACGCTGCTGCTGCCCAGCCACAGGTGGCCCACACTGGGCAGCTCGAGCAGGTCGGCGAGCTCGCCGTCCGTGCCTCCGGCTTCCGCTTCGGAGCTCGTCAGCACGTCCACCACCGCCCGCCGGTCGCCCTCCGCGGACCACCGCAGGACGCTGAAGCGGAGGTCTTCCCCGGCGGGGTCGATGTTCACCGTCGCGGCGGTGAACATCTCCGGAACGGGGACCTCTTGGGCGGTCGCCGGCTGCACCGCAACGGCAACCGCAGCCACCACGAACGGCAGGCATCCGAGTACGGACTGCATGTGAGAAGTCGGTTTCATCGTCAGGTTCCTGACCACGGTTCGCTCTCCTTTCTGTATCGCCTCTGTATCGCCGGGAGGTCGGTCCTGGACGGCTGCCGCGCGCGGCTCCAATTGCGGGAACCGCTGCACGCGGCGCCACCGGTGCTCTCGCTCCGCCACGACCACGCGGCCTGGTGTCGATTCGCCTCGGCTCGCAAATGCTATGCGAGGAACAGCCCGTCGAGCGTACCCGTCCCGTCGCCGAACCGCTCGACGGGCATGCCTAGCTTGTCCATCAGGGTCAGATGCAGGTTTGCGAGCGGCGTCTCGGCCGGGAACACGAGGTGTCGGCCGCCCGCGAGCCGGCCCGCGCCGCCGCCCACCAGCAGCAGGTTCAGGTCGTCGTACGAGTGCGCGTTGCCGTCCCGCAGCGACGCGCCGTACAGGATCATCACGTTGTCGAGCAGCGAGCCGTCGCCGTCCGGCGTCGACCGCAAGCGGTCGACGAACTCGGCGAACAGCGACACGTGGTACTGGTTGATCCTGGCGATCTTCGCCCTCAGCTCCGGATCGTTCCGGTGGTGCGAGATCGGGTGGTGCGCATCGGGCACGCCAATCTGCGGGTAGGTCATGCCGCTCTGCTCACGGCCGACCATGAACGAGAACACCCGCGTGAGATCGGTCTGCAAAGCGAGCAGCTGCAGGTCGTACATCAGGCGCGCGTGCTCTTCGAACGAGACCGGAATGCCCGACGGCGAGTCGACGACCGGCAGCTCCCGGTCCGCCTGCGCCTCGGCCGTCTGAATGCGCCGCTCGACGTCCCGGACGGCCTCCAGATACTCGTTGATCTTGACGCTGTCCCCCGCGCCGAGCCCGTGCTGCAGCTCGTGCACCTTCTGCAGCACGGAATCGAGAATGCTCCGCTGTGCCCGGATCCGGGCCAGCCGCACGGCCGGGTCGGTGCTCCCGACATCGCCGAAGAGCCGCTCGAAGACCACGCGCGGGTTGGTCTCGCGCGGCATCGGCGTCGTGGTGTTGCGCCATGAGATGTTGAGATAGGCGCAGCTGTACCCGGTGTCGCACGTGCTCACGCCGTTGACCGTATCGACGCCCTCGAGCGACAGCTCCAGCGAGGCGAGCTGGGTCTCGCGGCCGAGCGTCGTCGCCACGAGCTGGTCCATGGACACGCCGAGCTCGAGCGACGACCCCGTCGTGCGCTTGGCGTGCACGCCGGTCAGGAACGCGGCTGCGGGGCGCGAGTGCTGGCCGGCGAGCTCGCCCGGGCCCGGCCGGGCCGCCGTGTTCTCAAGGCCGCTGATCACCAGCAGGCGGTCCCGGAACGGCTCGAGCGGCTTGAGCGTCGGGGTGAACTCGAAGGCGGCGCCGGCGGCGGCCGGCCGCCACTGCGCCTCCTCGATGCCGTTCGGCACGTAGACCACGCCCAGGCGGCGAACCGGCCTGGCGGCCGTCCGGCCGAGCGCGCTCAGGGCCGGCACCATGCCGTCGAGCAGCGGCAGCGCCAGCGTCGCGCCGACGCCGCGCAGGACCGTGCGACGGGGAACAGCTTTCTTGGTGATGATCATGCTTCCGGTCTCCGCGCCTGGAACGGCGCACTCCTGACGATCCCCAGGATCAGGGACGACCAGCGGTTGCCGCCGGCAGCGGCCTCCCGCAGGATCCGGCGGACCGTGGGCATATCGTAATACTCCACCGGTCGTCCCAGCGCATACATCAGCAACCGCTCGGCCACCGTCGCCACGAACTCGTCCTCGCGCTCCAGCAGCAGCGTCCGCAGGCCGGCCGGCCCCGCGAACGCGGCGCCGCCGGGCAGGGCGCCGCTCGGATCGATGCGCGCGCCCGGCGCCGGCGCGCCGGCGGGCGGCTCCTCGAACACCCCCGTCATGTCGACGGCGCGCCACCTGCCGATCGCGTCGAAGTTCTCGAGCGCGAAACCGAGCGGGTCCATCGCGTTGTGGCAGCCGGCGCAGGCGGGGCTCTGGCGGTGCAGGCGCAGCTGCTCGCGCACCGACCGCGGCTGGCCGTCGGCCCCCCGCTCCTCGAGCGCCGGCACGTCGGGCGGCGGCGGCGGCGGCGGCGCGCTGAGGATGTTCTCGAGCACCCACTTCCCGCGCAGCACCGGCGAGGTGCGGTTCGGGTACGAGGTCAGCGTCAGGATGCTCCCCTGCCCCAGCAGCCCGGCCCGGTTGTCGTCCGCCACTGCCACCCGCCGGAAGTGGCTGCCGTAGACGCCCGGAATCCCGTAGTGCCTGGCCAGCCGCTCGTTGACGAAGGTATGGTCCGCGCGCAGCAGGTCGACGACGCTGCGGTCTTCGCGCAGCTGGCTCACCAGGAAGAGCTCCGTCTCCCGCTGCATGGCCCGCCGCAGGTTCTCGTCGAACTCGGGAAAGATCGTCGGGTCGGGCGACGCGTTCCGCAGCTGGCGGAGCTGCAGCCACTGCGCGGCGAAGTTGCGGACGAGCGCCGCCGACCGCGCATCCGCGAGCATGCGCCGCACCTGCCGCTCCAGGACCGCCGGCTCGCCGAGCCGCCCGGCGGCTGCGCGGTCGAGCAGCTCGTCGTCCGGAATGCTGCTCCACAGGAAGAACGAGAGACGCGACGCCAGCTCGACGTCGCCGATGCGGTCCTGCGCGGCGTCGCCGGCGGGGCGCTCGATGCGGAACAGGAACTCGGGATCGACGAGCATGCGCTCGAGCGCGGCCTGGATGCCGCCGTCGAAGCCGCCTGCCGGCCGGCCGGCGGCGTAGAACGCAAGCAGCGTCTCGACGTCCCGCTCCGTCACCGGACGGCGGTAGGCGCGCCGCGCCAGCCGCAAGAGGATCCGTTCGGCGCAGCGGGCTTCCTCGGCCGCTTCCTCGCCCGCAGGACGGCAGGTGAAGATCTGCTGCCGCGCCGCCGTCCCCCGCGGCGCGGCGCCGTCGAACGGGCCGTCGATCTCCACGCTGCGCACCGCCGGGTTCCCGTCCATCATCTCGTCGGTGCTGGCGCCGAAGGTGGCCAGCATCCGGGGCGGCTGCAGCACGCCCTCGGCCACGGCCGGCTGCCTCACGAACGACACGCCGACGACCCGCAGGCCCGCCGTCACCGGCACGCGCGCCACGAGGTCGTCGTCGGCGTGGTGCGAGTACGTCTCCCAGGCCCGATCGCCCCGCGTGTTGCCGGTATGGCTGGCGGGCGGCTTCGGCCCCTCGTGCTCGCCGCCCACCGAGAAGCGCTTGACGAGCGCGCCGTCCACCCGGACGTCGAGCTGGTGCGCCACCGTGCCCAAGCCGCGGATGACGTCGTAGAAGCTCCGCTGCAACCGGATCCGGATCGAGTACTCCCCGTCGAGCGGGAAGTAGTGGCGGACGGCGACACCGCCGCGCGAGCCGAACGGCAGGTCGTCGCTCGTCCGGTCGTCCTGCACCAGCGCCTCGGGCACGCGGTAGATCTCGGAGGCCGTCGCGACGGCCGGGTCGCCGACCGCGAGCTGGCTGATGCGGCGCGCGGCGAACAGGTACCGCTCCATCAGCGTGGGCGAGACGGAGAGCACGTCCGCGATGTTGTCGAAGCCCTCGTCGTCGTCGTCGGGCGGCAGCAGCAGCTCGGTGTCGACCTCCACGCCGAGCAGGTCGCGCACCGCGTTGCCGTACTCGACCCGATTGAGACGATGGACGGCAAAGCGGCGGTGCGCGGGCATCAACCCCGGCGCGGCGCGGTCGAGCGCCGCTTCGAGCCACGAGGTCAGGGCGGCGTACGCCGCCGCGTCCGGACGCCGCCGGCCGGCCGGCGGCATCTCCCCGGCCCGCAGCTTCCGCACCACCCGCTCCCAGCGCTCGGCGTCGGCGCCCACGCGCGCCAGATCCATCTCGCTGAGCACCAGGCCGGCCGTGCGCAGCCGCTCGTTGTGGCAGGTGAAGCAGTAGCGTTCGAGGAGCGCGCGGTGCGGCGCCGGCGACTCGCCGGCGTCCTGCGGCGCGGCGACGGCCGGCGCGGGAGGCCCGATCCCGAACAGCACGAGCGCGGTCCAGGCGGCGGCTGAGCGCAGGAGCGGCATGGTCACTGTCGCGTCATCCTCCGAAATCGGTCACGCAGCGGACGACCCGCTCGCCCTCGTAGCACAGCTCGGGCATCCGGCCCTGCCGGTTCTTCGCCCGCATGTCGCCGCCCTGCGCGACGAGAAAGTCGACCACGGCTCCGAACCCCTTGAACGTCGCCGCGTGGAGCGCCGTGTCCCCCGCGGCGTTGGCGGCGTTCACGTACGCGTGATCGAGCCGCCGCGCCGCGCCGGCGCCCAGTTCGAAGGCCAGCTCGACGACGTCCAGCGTGCGGGCCTCGTTCTCGTGCAGCGCGTCGACCACCTCGTTCGGCACCGCCCGGTCGCGGCGGTCCTCCATGTTCCAGCCCCAGGTCAGCCCCGCCGCCACCATCAGCGGCGTCGTGCCGTCGTTGGTCGGCAGCAGCGGATCGGCGCCGTGCGCCACCAGCAGCCGCATGATCTCCGGCTCTGCGTACTTGGCCGCCAGCAGGAAGGGCGTGGCGCCGGCCAGATACGAGCTCAGCACCCAGTGGTTGGTATCGCGCGGCACGCGCGTGCCCCTCGTCAGGCGGGCGTTGGGATCGGCCCCGCGGGCGAGCAGTGCCTCGATCATGCCCAGGTCGCCGCGCAGGACAGCGGCGTGCAGGGCCGTGTACCCGACTTCCACGGCCTCCACGTCCGCGCCGCGCGCGAGCAGAAACGCCACCAACCCGGCATGGCCGCTGTGCGCCGCCAGCACCAGGACGCTGATGCCGTCCGCCGCCGTGTCGTTCACATCCGCGTCGGCTTCGAGCAGCAACCGGGCGGACTCGACGTCACCGTGGCGGGCCGCGAACAGCAGGGGCGTGAACCCGCCCAGCGGCATGTCGGCCGTGTCGCGGCGCGAAACCCGGCTGGCGTAGGCGTTGGTCGGCACGCGCAGGTGAGTGACGATGGAGCGGGCATGCACGTCGGCGCCGTGCGCGAGCAGCACCCGCACGACGTCGGGCTGGCGGCGCGCCGCGGCCCACATGAGCGCGGTCTGCCCCCGCGTGTGCTCGCGCGCGTCGATGTCGGCCGCTCCGTGCCGCAGCAGCGCCGCCACCGCCTCGGCGTCGCCGCCGCGCGCGCAGGTCATGAGCAGGGTCTCGCCCATCGACGTCGCCGCGTCGGGATCGGCGCCGGCGGCGAGCAGCCGCCGGACCAGCACCGCGTCGCCGTTGGTGCAGGCCAGCGCGAGCGGCGTGACGCCGTGATCGTTGGCCGCCCCTGGGTCGGCACCCGCGCCGAGAAGCACGTCCGCGGTCTCGGTGTCCTGCCGGAGGACCGCCCAGTGGAGCGCCGTGCCGCCGTCGCCCCAGCGCTCCGTCACGTCGGCGCCCGCGGCGAGGAGCCGGCGCACCTCCGCGGCGTCGCGGCTCTTGACCGCCTCCAGCAACGGGATGGAGCCGGCCGCTGCCAGGGCCGCCGACGACAGCAGCCACGCAACCGACCACGCTGCCAAATGCCGCACCTCAGCCTCCACGGACAGGGTGACCGCGCCCCCTATGATGACCCCGGAGCGCGCCGCCCGTCAATAAGCCAGGGTGACCGCGCCCTCTATGGTGACCCCTAAGACCTTCTTGCGGGGGGCACCGATGGGCGCTAAGGTAGGCTCGTGATGGTCACGCTGCGGCGATTCGGCCGTGTGGCGATCGCGGTCCTCGTGTTGTCGGGTGTCGCCTGGACAGCTCTCTCCTCGCGCGAAGCGGTCGTAGAGTCGCGCGAAGTGGTGGAGACGCTACGGATTCCCGAGGGCGGACGCATGCCCCGGGCGGTCGTCGACGCCGACGGAACGGTGCACCTGGCGTATGTCGGGGGCGGGACCGACCGCGCGAACCTGTTCCATGTGACGCGCGCGTCCGGTGCACCGGGCTGGTCCGAGCCGGAACGGGTCAACAGCCGGGCGCTCTCGGTGTCCGGTGTGGGTCCGGTCGACGGCGCCCAGCTTGCGCTCGGGCTCGACAATCGGCTCCACGTCGTCTGGCTGCAGGCCGAGCCGGGGCGCATCTTTTACACCCGGGGCCGCGAGGACCGATCCGGCTTCGAGCCCCAGCGCGACCTCTCGACCGGCGACGACAACGTCCTCGAAGCGGGTCCGGCCGTCGCCGTCCAGCGCGGCGGCAACGTCTTCGTCTTCTGGCATGCCGGTGCCGTCGAGGACGCTCGGCGCAGCGTGTATCTGAGCCTGTCTCGCGACGGCGGGACCACCTTCGAGCCGGCGCGCCGTGTCAGCCGCGGGACCGAGGGCGCGTGCGCGTGCTGCGGCCTGGCCGCCATCAGCGCTCCGGGCGGCGCCGTCCATGTTTCGTACCGCGGAGCGGGCGACAACGTGCGCCGGGGGCAACGGCTGCTGACGTCGATCGATGAAGGCCGCAGCTTCTCCGACCGGCTGGTGCATCCGTGGGAGCTGCAAGCCTGCCCGGTATCAACCACGAGCCTGTTCGCCGCTCCTCGCGGGCTGACGGCCGCGTGGGAAACGCGAGGACAAGTCTACTTCGCGGACGTCGACCGGCTCGAGGCCTTGCGCGCGCCGCCGGGGAAGGCGCGGTTCCGGCGCAAGAATCCCGTGGTCGCCGTGAATGCCCGGGGTGACACGCTGCTCGTCTGGGGCGACGGACCCGGTTTCAGCTTCGGGGGCTCGCTCCACTGGCAGGTCTTCGACGCCGCCGGTCGCCCGCGTGGGGAGCCCGGCGGCGGGGCCAGCACGATTATCGGTGGCAGCACATCGGCCGCGGTCGTGCAGAATGGACGGTTCTTCGTCTTCTTCTAGACGTCGGTGGCAGGCTCGAGAGGATTCATCATGCGCGTGATCTGCGCCGCTACGCTTGCGGGAGCGTTCGTTCTCACCGGACACGCCCAACCGTTGCGAACGGTGACGGAAGGCGTGTACACCGTCGAGCAGGCGGCGCGCGGCCGGCAGATCTACCAGGATCAATGCGCGACCTGTCACGGCGATGCGCTGGAGGGCGCCGTCGGCCCCCCGCTGGCCGGAGACGGCTTCCTGTCGATCTGGAGCGCGCGGCCGGTGGGGGAACTCGTCGACAAGATCCACAACACCATGCCCCTCGAGGCGTCGGCGCCCCTCTCCCGGCCGCAGTCGATCGACCTTACGGCCTACATCCTGCAGGCGGGCGGATTCCCGGCCGGGCAGGCGGCGCTGACCGACGCCGTGCTGGCGGGCATAGCGCTTCCTGCGGCCGCCGAGGGCGGGGACGTGCCCCTCGCACCGCTCGCTAACCTCGCCCAGTTGATGCGGGCCATCGCGTTTCCCGCCTCCAACATCGTCTTCAACGTGCAGCTCAAGGACCCCGGCGCCGACACGCCAGCGCCGCCGGGCACCAGACCCTTCGACTACGTCGAGTGGGGATCCACGGTCTATCCGGGGTGGCAGGCCATCGACCTGGCCGCGCTGGCGCTCGCCGAGTCCGCGCCCCTCTTCCTGGTGCCCGGACGCCGGTGCGAGAACGGCCGGCCCGTTCCCGTGGAGCGGGCGGATTGGCAGGAGTTCACCGAGGCGCTCGTGGAAGCAGGGCGGGCTTCGTATCGGGCGTCGCAATCCAGGAGCGTCGACGCGGTCAACGAGGTCGTCGACCAGCTCAACGACGCCTGCGCGAACTGCCACGAGGTCTATCGCGACGTGGGCGCCGAAGGCCGGGGGCTGGGAACGGACCGCTGCCGGCAGGACCGCTGATCGAGGATCCGTCCCGGGGAGGAAGGACAATGCGCCAGATCACCGTCGTTGCGGCGGCGTCTCTCCTGTCCATTGCTGCGCCGGGGTGGGCGCAGCAATGGACCGAGTATGCGAGTCTGGACGACCGGTTCACCTGCAACTTTCCCGGCCAGCCGACCGTGACGGAGACCACCTGGGTCTCCGAGTTCGGGGCCGAGCTGCCGGCGCGCGTCTATGCCACAGAGGTGGGTCCGAGCCGCTACACGGTTACGGTGGCCGACTACAGCCACGCCGAGAGAATCCTCACGGAGCGAGCCGGCAACTGCCCGCCGGGCGCGGAGCGCTGCAGCGGCGGCGGGTCGACCGGCGAGGGGTACTGGCGGCACGACGTGCGGGGGGCGATGCTCTACGCGACCTGGACGTTCCTGCAGCGGGACGCCGAGGCGACGCATCTGGGCTACAACTCGGTCGATCGCGTCGAGGGACACCAGTTGCACCTGACCAACCCCGACCGGTCGCGTACGTTCGTGTCGATCTACATGCACGAGAACAAGCTCTACGTCCTGGAGGGCACGGTCCCGCGGGGCTACCCCGAGCCGGCACTCTTCCAGCAGTCCCTGGGTTGGCTCGACGAGAACGGGAACGGGCTGCGCTACCAGTCCCCCTATTCCAACGGATTCCCGGCGCCGCCGCGCGTCCCGGCCGTGTTCTAGGAAGAGGGTGGAAGCCCGTGAGGAGGATGAGCATGCGGTTCAAGCTGACACTTGCAGTCCTTTGTGCAGTTGCCTTCGCGTCGCCGGCCGGGGGGCACCATTCCCACGGCAACTACTCGGATGAGTTCACGGACATCGAGGGCGTGGTCACCGAGCTCCACCTGCTGGTCCCGCATTCCTGGCTCTACGTGGAAGTCGAGGGCCCCGACGGCGAGCCGCAGGTATGGGCGCTGGAAGCGACGGACCGCAACGGACTCGAAGCCCTTGGCGTCACCCGCGGCTACCTCCGGCCCGGCGACGCCGTCAAGGCGCGCTGCCACCCGGTCCGGGATGGTTCCCCCGGGTGTCTGCTCGGGTTCCTGAAGACCGCGGACGGAACCGTCAAGGACTGGGACGGCGGGAACGCGCCGGCCCCCGATGACTTCTAGAGCGGGCTACGGCGTCTCGCCGGCGTGAGCGCCTGGAAGCGACTGCCGCGCGATCCGGCGGCGGATCGGCTAGGCTCAAGGGTTGCTCCGTCTCCGGAGATGGCCGACCATGCCCGTGCGCCAGGTGCTCGACCGGGGCGGCGTCCCCGTCAAGATCTTCACCGATGACGTCGACGAGGCGTCGATCCGGCAGCTGGCCGCCGTCTCGCGGCTGCCGATCGTGGTCGGCCACGTGGCGGCGATGCCCGACGTCCACCTCGGCATCGGCGCGACGATCGGATCGGTGATCGCCACGCGGCGCGCGCTGATTCCGGCCGCGGTCGGCGTCGACATCGGGTGCGGCATGAGCGCCGCCCGGCTCACGCTCGACGCCTCGCGGCTGCCCGACTCGCTGCGCCCGGTGCGCGAGGCGATCGAGGCGGCGGTCCCGGTCGGCTTCGCCGCCCACGACGAGCCCGTCGCGGAGCGCCGCGTGCTGGACGCGCTGCGCCCCGGCCTCGCCCGGATCCTGGCCCGCCACGAACGGATCGCGACGATGATCCGCGATGTGCACGCGAAGTGGCCGCGCCAGCTCGGCACGCTCGGCGGCGGCAACCACTTCATCGAGGTCTGCCTCGACGAGTCGGAGCGGGTCTGGGTGATGCTGCACTCCGGGAGCCGCGGCGTGGGCAACGTGCTGGGCCGCTACTTCACCCAGCTCGCCAGGCGCGACCTGGAACGCCGGGGCGTCCGCCTGCCCGCGAAGGACCTCGCCTATCTGGACGACGGATCGGTGCACCTGGCCGACTACGTCGACGCCCTGACCTGGGCGCAGCGCTACGCACTGGAGAACCGCCGGCTCATGATGGCGCGCATCCTCGCCGCGCTGCGCACGCTGCTGCCGCCGTTCCGGGTGGCAGCCGCCGCCGTCGAATGCCACCACAACTACGTGGCGGAGGAGGAACACTTCGGCGGGCCCGTCTATGTGACGCGCAAGGGCGCGATTCGCGCGGGGCTGGGTGAGCTCGGCATCATCCCCGGCAGTATGGGGGCGCGGTCGTACATCGTGCGCGGGCGCGGATCGCGGGAATCGCTCGAGTCGTGCGCCCACGGGGCAGGCCGGCGGATGAGCCGCTCGCAGGCGAAGGCTGCCTACACCGCCGCGGATCTGGCACGGCAGACGGCCGGCGTCGAATGCCGCAAGGACGCCGGCGTCATAGACGAGATTCCGGGAGCCTACAAGGACATCGATACGGTCATGGCCCATTCCTCCGACCTGGTGGATGTCGTCCACACGCTGAAGCAGGTCGTCTGCGTCAAGGGGTAGAGTTTGGGCCGGAAGAAGCCCGGCGGGAGTTGATTCGCGGTGACACGGACATACTTCGAGAGGCTCGTCGCCCAGGCTCTCCGTGACATCCCGGAGAGTTTTCGCGACGCGATGGAGAACGTCGCGCTCGTGGTCGAGGACTACCCGGAGCCCGAGCTGCTGCAAGAAATGGGAATAGAGCCGCCCGACACGTTGTACGGTCTCTACCAGGGCACCCCGCTACCGGAGCGGGACTGGTCTCACGGCAACGTGCTACCCGACAAGGTGACGATCTATCAGCAGCCGATCGTCGAAGACTGCTTCGACGACGCCGAAATCGTCCGCGCCATCCACGAAACCGTCATTCACGAATTCGGCCACTACTTCGGTCTCAGCGAGACAGAGATCGAGGAGATCGAGTCGCGCTACTGGCGCGGCGAAACCGACGGAAACGACCGTTGACCGCCGCCTGGCCGCCTACTCCGCGGCTTCGGCGTCCCCGCCCGTGACTGTCTGCTTCCTGCGCTCCGCCCAGTAGTTCTTCATCCGTTCCGATACGGCCTTCTTGGCGTCCGCGGACATCTTGCGCCGCTTGCGCGGAGCCCTCTCGACAGCTCCGGACGCGGTGGCACGGCCCGACTTGACCCCTCCCAACGCGGCAATCGCCGCATCGATCCGCGCGACGCTGTCCAGTAGCTCGGCCCGCTGTTCCTTCAAGACCGCTATGACGTCCATCATGGTCGTTCCTTTTCTCCTCTATGTCGCGAATCGCGGCAGACTGGAGAGTATAGCGCGAGTCGCTCACCATCCAAAACGGCAGCTGCGTTATGCGCGCCCTGTACGAATCCGTCTCATAAGGAGACGCCGCCGACTTGCAGCCCGTATGTGCCATCCTGACGGGCGGTGCACAGACCGTTCTCCCACGGCGCGCGGAGCTTCCGGCTTCCCCACGGCGCGCCTTGCGTCGACCGGGCGCGGCTGGTAGGCTCGACAGCGTCATGCGCGACGGGTTCCACCGGCTGACCCGGCCGACTAAGTTGCTGACGTTCGAGCCCCACCTCCATTCGAGCGGCAAGCGGATGTGCTTCGAGGCGCTGTATCCGAACAATGCGCGGGAGATTCTCAGCTGCGCCGACTCCGCCATCTCGCGGATGGTGTACCTGACCGAGGAGCAGTTCGAAGAGGAGCTCGCCGCACGCGGCGGCACGCCGGTGTTCGCCACGTCGCAGGACAATCAGCAGTAGCTCCGCCTGCACCGGGGCACAGAGGAGGGCCGCAAGATGCCTGCATGGACAGGGTGGCTAGCTTTGGCGGTCGTCATGACGCTCGGCAGCGGCCTGCCTGGCTCCGCCGTGCGGGCGCAGGGGCAGCCCAGCGAGGCCAACATCGCCTCGGGCATGCGGATCTACCGCCAGAAGGCGGACTGCCAAGCGTGCCACGGCTGGGCGGGCGACGGCCGCAAGATGGACAACCAGATGCCGGACGGCGCCAATCTGCGGGAGAGCCGGCTGAGCCGCGAGCAGCTCGTCTTCGTGATCAAGTGCGGCCTCCCCGGCCGCAGCATGCCCGCCTTCGACCGCTTCGCCTACCGCGACGGCCGGTGCCTGGGGCGGACGCGCGCCGACCTCCGGCGGCAGGGCCTCGAACTGCCCGACCCGGCCGCCACGCTGCAGCCGCGCGAGATCGAGCGGCTCGCCGACTTCCTGTTCGCGAAGGTCATGGGGCAAGGCCCGCTGGACCGCGCCGCCTGCATCGACTACTGGGGCGAGGACGTCAACATCTGCCGCACCGAGTTCCCGGACTAGGGAGCTACTGGTTCAGCGCGAAGACGAACATGTAGCTCGAGTTCTCCAGATTGTCGTACTTCACTGGATGCAGGTGCCGCCCGCTCGCCTGCACCGCGATGTACTGCCGCGGGCCGATGGCGTAGGTAACGGGGGCCCCTTGAGCGGCGTGCCCAGGTTGAAGCGCCACAGCTCCTGCAGCGTCTCGTCGTGATAGGCCACGATCCAGCCGTCCTGCAACGCCGTGAACACCAGGCCGCCCGCCGTGGCGAGCATGCCCGACCGGACCTCGATCTCGGTCACCGCCTTGGCGATGATCTGGTGCGTGTCGGCGTCCACCGCGGTGACGGAGCCGTAGTAGAGGTCGCTCGTGTACTCGCGACGCTCGCTCGCGGCGCGGTCCACCCCGCCCTCGGGCGATTGCGAGACCACGGCGGCGCCGCTCTGCGAGAAGCAGCCTTCGGTGCCCGCGCCGTAGGCAATCCCCTTCTCCGGGTTGAACGCCGTCGGCTGGTGCGCGATGCCGCCGTGCCACGTCGGGCAGGCCCGCTTCATCGTGTCTCGATCAGAGCGCAGCGCGCGGGCTTCGGGGTTGTAGATCTGGACGTCGAGATTCGGGTCGTAGTCCAGCGGCCGGCCGCTCACCGGATC
Organism: Vicinamibacterales bacterium; assembly: GCA_965217045.1. Lineage (GTDB taxonomy): Bacteria > Acidobacteriota > Vicinamibacteria > Vicinamibacterales > UBA8438 > JAAXGX01. Next base: position 2,195,877 of record OZ244229.1, read on the forward strand.
GAGGCCCGCCGTCCAGTTGAGGTCGTTGACGTACTGCTCCCCCTTGATGAAGTCGCCGGTGGTCCGGTCGATCGAGTAGAAGAACCCGTTGCGTCCGTAGTGGGACACGACCTTGCGCAACCGGCCGTCGATCATGGTGTCGTAGAGCATGTGGATGCCTACTTCGTCGTAGTCCCACGAATCGTTCGGCGTGTACTGGAAGTGCCAGGCGCGCTCCCCGGTGGCGACGTCGACGGCGACGGCGGAGTTGGTGTAGAGATTGTCGCCCGGGCGATACTCCGGGTCGTAGATGGGGTAAGGATTGCCGGTGCCGAAGATATAGCGGTTCGTTTCCGGATCGTACGAACCGGTCTGCCAGATCCCCCCGCCGCCCGTCTTCCAGGCGTTGTGATCGTCCTTCCAGGTCTCGCTGCCCGGCTCGCCGGGCTCCGGCACCGCGTACCAGCGCCAGCGCTCCTCGCCGGTCTCCACGTCGAGCCCGGCCACCCAGCCGCGCGTTCCGGCGTCGCCGCTGCCGTTCTGGATGATGACCGTGCCGTCGGCCACGAGCGGCGCCGCGCGGAACGCCTCGCGCCCGCCGAACTCGTTGGTGGTGGCAATCTCGTGGTCCCAGACGATCTCGCCCGTATCACGGTCGAGCGCGATGACCCGGCCGTCCGGCAGGTTCGCCAGCACCCGCTCTTCCCACAACGCGATGCCGCGCGTGCGCGACCGGTTGCCTTCGTGCTCCACACCCGGATCGGTGATCCACACGAACTGGCCGTAGTCGGGTTGCCGTGCGTCGATCTTGTAGATGGTGCCCCAGCCGTCGCTGGTGTACATGAAGCCGTTGTCGATGAGCGGATTGAGCTCGTTCTCGGGGCCGTTCTGACCAGTGTCCTGCATGCCGCCGAGCGCCAGCGCCCACACGAGCCGCAGATCTTTTACGCTGTCGCGATTGATCTGCGTGAGCTTAGAATACCGTTGGGAGCCGTAGTCGCCGTTCATCAGGAGCCAGTTCTGCGGCTCGTTCTGGGCATTGATCAGCCGATCCCGGTTGACGGTGATCGTGTACTGGCCGCCGAGCGTGACGGCCCAGGCGGAAACGACGAGCGCGCACGCGGAAGCCGTTCGTAGCAGCAAGTGGCGATGCATGGCGTATCTCCTCCGGGGTTTTCGAAGCCGGTACATCTTACAGAGATTGCGCGGGAGGCACGCTGAGAAACTGGCTGGGCGCGCAGCAACAGTGTCGAGCGAGACACGATCGGAGCCTGTCATGAAACGAGCACGAGGAACGATGGCACGCACTCTCCTGGCAGTCGTCCTGGCGGGGGCCGCCGCGGGCGGCCTGTCGGCCCAGGTGCCGTTCGACCGCTTGCTGGAGACAGTGGCCGAGCCGCACAACTGGCTCACCTACTCGGGCAGCTACTTCAGCCAGCGCTACAGCGAGCTCGACCAGGTGACGCCGGAGAACGTCGGCGACCTGGAGCCGCAATGGGTCTACCAGAGCAACGTCTTCGGCCCGTGGCAGGCGACGCCGCTGGTGGTCGACGGCGTCATGTACGTGACGCAACGGCCCAACGACATCGTCGCGCTCGACGCCCGGACCGGCCGCGTGTTCTGGATCTACCGCTACACGCCCTCGCCCAACCACCGGGCCTGCTGCGGGGCGAACAACCGCGGCGTGGCCGTGCTGGGCGACCGGCTCTTCATGGCGACGCTCGACGCGCACGTCGTGGCCATCGACGCCACCACCGGCACCGAGCTCTGGGACGTCGTGCTGGCGGACATGGACCTGGCGTACGCCTTCACGCTCGCGCCGCTGGCCGTCAAGGACAAGGTGATCGTCGGGACGACCGGCGCGGACTCGGGCATCCGCGGGTTCATCGCGGCGCTCGACGCGGCGACCGGCGAGGAGGCGTGGCGGTTCTACACCATCCCCGGGCCGGGCGAACCGGGGCACGAGACGTGGGAGCCGTGCCCGCCCGATCCGGAGACCTACTGCGACCCGGAGGCCTGGAAGCACGGCGGCGCGTCGGCCTGGCTGACCGGGTCGTACGACCCGGAGCTCAACCTGGTGTACTGGGGCACAGGCAATCCCGGACCGGACTTCAACCGGGAGCAGCGGCCGGGCGACAACCTGTACTCGGACTCGGTGGTGGCGCTCGACGCCGACACGGGCCAGCTGCGCTGGCACTTCCAGTTCACGCCGGCCGACCCGTACGACTACGACTCCGTGCAGATCCCGGTGCTGGCGAACGTCGAGCGGAACGACACCGAGTTCAAGGTGGTGCTGTGGGCGAACCGCAACGGGTTCTACTACGTGCTGGACCGGGCGACGGGGCGCTTTCTGACGGGACGGCCGTTCGTGCGGGTCAACTGGGCGGAGGCGCTCGACGACAGCGGCCGGCCGGTCGAGACGCCGCAGCCGGCCGGGTCCCCGACGTTTCCCGGCGTGCAGGGCGGCACGAACTGGTTCTCGCCCTCCTACAGCCCGCGGACCGAGCTGTTCTACATCCCCGCCTGGGAGGACTACGCCACCGTTTTCCTGAGCGAGGCTCAGGAGTACGTCGAGGGAGAGTCGTTCATCGGCGGCCGCCTGACCGAGTTCGAGGATGCGCCGGAGGGCCGGCAGGGACCGGGCCTGACGCGCGGGCCGATCAACGACTGGACGAACGTGCTGGGGCACGGGGCGGTGATAGCGCTCGACGGCTTGACCGGCGAGCCGCGCTGGAAGTTCGAGATGACCGATGTCATTCGTAGCGGGATCCTGACGACGGCCGGGGACCTGCTGTTCGCCGGGGCGCGGTCCGGTTACTTTCAGGCACTGCACGCGGAGACCGGGGAGCTGCTGTGGAAGGTGAACCTCGGCGCGCAGATCGTCAACGGCCCGATGACCTACAAGGTGGACGGCCGGCAGTACGTGGCCATCATCTCCGGACACGCCCTGACGACCTTCGCACTCCGTGACTGACAACTGCCTGCAACCGGTGAGCTTGTGAGTCGCCGACGACGAGCCACGCCGCTGTCATGACCCGTCCGGCCGGCGACGCCGCCGCGCGGGCAGCCTGCTGCTGTGTCCTGGCCATGGTGCTGGCGGCAAATGACGCCCGCGGCGGCCAGACCCCCGCCCCTGCGTCCCCGCTGCGGCGCGCCGCGGTCGGCATCGTGCCGTTCACGAATCTGAGCCGGGCGGAGGCGGACCAGTGGATCGGCCACGGCATCGCGGAGACGCTTGCCGCCGACCTGCGGCGCGAGCACGGGCTCGAGGTCCTCGATCGTGCGGTCTACGGCCGCGAGCCGGCGGTCGCGACAGCGTCCGGCAACGACCCCGGCGACGAAGATGCCGCCTTGCGGCTCGCGCGCGAGCTGGGGGTGCGGTGGCTCGTGGCCGGAGACTACCAGCGGGTCGGCGACCGCTTGCGCATCACGTCGCGGCTGATCGACGCCGGGACCGGCGTCGCGACGCACGCGGTCCGGGTCGATGGCACGGTCGGCGAGCTGTTCGCACTGCAGGATCGTCTCGCGGCAGCGCTCGGCGCTCGGATACGGAGCGCCAGCGCGCCGGACGGGCCGGCAGCGACCCGGCCCGGCGCGGCCCCGCCGGCCGCGGAACCTCCCCGCCCGGCGACCGCCGCGTATCGCGCCCGCGCGCCGGCCAGCGGCCTCGCCGCCCCGACCCTGGCAATCGACGGCCCGCCGCCGCCCGTGGCGCCCGCCGTCGTCGCCCGCGACGCGGCGGGCCGCCTCACCATTCGCGCCGTTCGGCTCGCGGCGCCCATCGCGTTCGACGGGCGGCTCGACGACGAGATCTATGCCACCGTGCCGCCGCTGTCCGACTTCATCCAGCAGGAGCCGCAGGAGGGCGCGCCGGCCACCGAGCGGACGGACGCGTGGGTGTTCTTCGACGACGAACGCGTCTACTTCTCGTTCCGCTGCTGGGAGACCTCGCCCGAGCGCGTCATCGCCAACGAGATGCGGCGCGACAACTCCAACGTGTACCGGAACGACCATATCGCCTTCGTCGTGGACACGTTCTACGACCGCCGCAACGCGCTGGAGTTCCTCGTGAACCCGATGGGCGGCCGCATGGACGGGCAGATCACGAACGAACGCCTGTACAACGGCGACTGGAACCCGATCTGGGACGTGGAGGTGGGCGAGTTCGAAGGGGGCTGGACGGTCGAGACCGCCATCCCGTTCAAGTCGATCCGCTATCGGCGCGGGCCGATCCAGATATGGGGGTTCAACGTGCGCCGGGTGAGCGTCTGGAAGAACGAGCACTCGTTCCTCACCCGCGTGCCCAGCTCCATGGGCGGATCGGGGATCTTTCTGATGTCGCGGGCGGCGACCCTGGTCGGGCTCGAGGCACCGGCTGAGTCGACGAGTCTCGACATCAAGCCGTTCGCCATCATGGATCTGACCAGCGACCACGTCGCGCGCCCGCCGCTTTCGAACGTACTGAGCGGCGACGCGGGACTCGACGTCAAGTACGGCGTCACGCGGAACCTGGTGGCCGACCTCACCGTCAATACCGATTTCGCCCAGGTCGAGGCAGACGAGCAGCAGGTGAACCTCACGCGGTTCAGCCTGTTCTTTCCCGAGAAGCGCGAGTTCTTCCTGGAGAATCAGGGCCTGTTCGCGTTCGGCGGCGCCGGCTCCGGCGCGTTCGGCGGCAACGGCACCACGCCGGTCCTCTTCTACAGCCGCCGGATCGGCCTGCACGAGGGGCGCGAGGTCCCGATCCGGGCCGGCGGCCGGCTGAGCGGCCGCATGGGCCGGTTCAGCGTCGGCGCGCTGAACATCCAGACGGGCGACACCCAGCTGGGCGGCACGCCGGCGGACCGGGTGCAGGCCACGAACTTCACGGTGGTGCGGGTCAAGCGCGACCTGCTGCGGCGCAGCAGCGTCGGCGGCATCTTCACCCGGCGCGCCGGCTCGAACGGCGGGCCGGCGTGGAACGAGGCGTACGGCCTCGACGGCACGTTCGCCTTCTTCAACGATCTCGCGGTCAACACGTACTGGGCGCAGACCCGCACCGCCGAGCGCCTCGAGGACGACGTCAGCTACCGGGCGCAGCTCGACTACGCGGGCGACCGCTACGGCGTGCAGCTCGAGCGGCTCGTCGTCGGGGACAACTTCAACCCGGAGGTCGGGTTCCTGCAGCGCGATGACTTCGAGCGCAGCTACGGCACGCTTCGGTTCAGTCCGCGCCCGCACGCCGTCGCGGCCATCCGCAAGCTGTCCTTCGAAGGCCGGTTCGACTACTTCACCGACCGGGCGGGCGTCGTCGAGACGCGGATCGCACAAGGGCTCTTCGCCATCGAGTTCGAGAGCAGCGACCGGTTCGACGCCACCTACACGCGCAGCTACGAGTTTCTCGACCGGCCGTTCCGGATCGCATCCGGCTTGACGATCCCGATCGGCGGCTACCGCTTCCAGGATATGGAGTTGTCCTACGACTTCGGCCAGCAGCGGAGGCTGAGCGGCCGACTGAGCGTCCAGCACGGCACCTTCTTCGGCGGGGAGAAGACGACCGCGCGGCTGGGGGTGGGCGGATTCCGCGGCGGCCGGCTCGAGATATCGCCGCAAATCTCGGTGGAGCCGGGCTTCGAGCTCAACCGTATCACGCTGCCCCAGGGGCGGTTCACCACGCGGCTCGTGACCACGCGGACCACCTACACCGTCACGCCGCTCATGTTCGTCAGCGCGCTGCTGCAGTACAACTCCACCAACAACTCGCTGGGCGCGAACGTCCGGCTGCGCTGGGAGTATCAGCCGGGCAGCGAGCTGTTCGTGGTATACAACGAGCAGCGCGACACGTTGACGCCCCGCATGCCCGTGCTCGAGAACCGGGCGCTGATCGTCAAGTTCAACCGGCTGTTCCGGTTCTGACCGTGCGCAGCGAATTGGGAGGGCTTCCATGGAAAACCGCCGCCATCGCCTCGCGGCAGCGTCATGCTCGATCGTCGCGGCCGTCCTGCTCGCGGCCGTGCCGGCCGCCGGCCAGGCGGCCAGCCCGACGCCGCCGACACCGTGGGGAACGCCCGACCTGCAGGGCATCTGGAGCTTCGCCACCCTGACGCCGATGCAGCGCCCCGCGGAACTGGCGGGCAGGTCGGTGCTGACCGCGGAGGAAGCCGCCGCCTACGAGCAGCGGGACGCGGAGATTCGCAGCCGGCCCAATCCGGCCACGTTCGATGAGAACTGCCCCGCGGACTTTCCGTTCTGCAGCCAGGCGCCGCTGGCGTACGAGTTTCGCATCTGGCTGGATCGCGGCACCACGGTAGTCAGCACGCGCCGCACGTCGCTGGTCGTGGACCCGCCGGACGGCCGCATCCCCGCGCTGACGCCCGCGGCGGAGGTGCAACGGGCAGCGGCGCGCGCCGCGAGCCTGCGCGCCCATGGGCCCGAGGACCGCAGCACGGTCGACCGCTGCATCGTCGGCTTCAACGCCGGGCCGCCCCTGACGCCAGGGCCGTACCTGAACCACCTGCAGGTGTTCCAGAGCCCGGGCTACGTCGCGCTCCTCCCGGAGATGGGCAATGCCCGGATCATTCCGACGGATGGGCGTCCGCACAGCGCGCTGCGGCAGTGGCGGGGCGACTCGCGCGGCCGGTGGGAGGGTGACACGCTCGTCGTCGAGACCGTCCACGCGCGGGCGTTCATGCGCGAGCCGGCAAGCCCGGCGCTGCGCCTCGAGGAACGCTTCACGCGGGCCGGTGACGGCACGCTGCTCTACGAGGTGCGGGTTACGGATCCGACGACGTGGACCCGGCCCTGGGCGTTCGAGGTGCCGATGACGAGCAACGCGGGCCCGCTCTACGAGTACGCCTGCCACGAAGGCAACTACGCGATGGCGAACATCCTCAGCGCCGCGCGGGCCGGGGAGAACGCCGGCGGCGCACCGTAAGCGCGGCCGCGCTTACGGGCGCTGCGACGTTGGTGGCAGGAGTCCGCGCCGCGGAACGGCGCGGACTCCTGCAGGGTTGGTTGGGCGCCAAGCGGAGCCGGAAGGCGACGATTGACGGGCTAGCGCTGCAGCGGGTCGACCTCGTCCCCCTCCTCAGCGAAGCCGCCGCCGAACCCGCCGCAGGCCGTGGTTCCGCCGGCGATGCACAGGCTGGCCGGATCCGGTCCGCGCCCCTCGGCGAACGCCTGCTCCCCGGCGCGCCCGCCCGCGAGCAGCCCCGGCAGGCCGTAGTTCCCCTCGTGGCAGCGGGGTTCCTTGTAGATGCGGTTCGCCTCGTTGCTCTGCAGGCTCAGTTCGAGGGTGACCGTCCACGGCCGCACCCACGTGGTCGGGTCCTCCATCGTGGCGACGTACTCGAGCGTCTCGGCGTCGATCCGCCGCCAGCGCTCGACCACGTGCAGGTTCTCGCGCGCGCCGTAGAAATCCGTCTTGGGACTGAAGTTGGTGACGTCCACCACCAGCGCGTCGCCCTCCCAGCGACCGCGCGAGTCGCCCCACCACTGCCGCACGTCAGGCGGCAGATGCGGGCGGTCGGTCACCGGGATGACGCGCTGCCAGCCCTGCCCCTGGCCGGTGTCGTAGAAGATCGACACGGTGCCGGGGCCCTGCACCACCTGCAGGAAGAACCCGGTGGAGCCGCCGAAGTCGGGCAGGCGCGCACCGATGCAGCGCTCCGACAGGCTGCGGTCCTCGGGACCGTAGGCGCGGTTCGAGTTGCGGGTCAGGTAGTGCGGCGCCGCCTCCTCCCAGCGTGGCGACCGCGGCCCGGACGGCGGGCAGCCCGGCCGGCCCTCCTTGCAGGCGTCGGTGGACTGCAGGAGGGCGCGGTGGTACTCGTTCATCTCGTTCCGCCGCGCCTGCACCTCCGGTGTGACGGCCGGCAACTGCCCGTCCGGCGGGTCGATGATCAGCGACGTCCGGCGGCCCAGGTGCTTGTGGGTCAGGAAGATGGACGCGTCGTAGGCGCCGCCGACGTCCTGCTCGCTACCCCGCTCCGAACGCCGGGTGCCGAGCAGCCGCATGCGCTCGCTGTCGATGGCGGCCCTTTCCTCTTCCGTGAAGAACTCCCGGTCCGCGTAGCGCGCCGGCCGCTGGAGCGGCGTGTCGTAGTTCGTGGTCCAGATCCCCTGCAGGTCCGGCGCGCCCCACGCCGTCCGGACCCCGGCGCCGGGCTCCGGAGCCTGCCCCTCGATCGTGGCGGAAGCCAACTGCAGCAGCACGATCACGGCCGCGAGAACCGCCAACACGCCGGTCAACTCGATGACTCGTCTCCTCATCTCGGACCTCCAGACACTACTCGGGCGCCGCGCGCGACGCCGCGATGATCTCCTCGTTGTTGCCAGCGTAGATCGAACAACGCCACGGCGCGGTCACTGGCTCAGCTCGTCGTAGATGGCCTGCACGGCGCGGCCCGCGCTGGCCAGATCGTAGTCGGGGTACCGCGGCTGCAGGTCCAGGCCGGCGACGGCCTCGTCCACGCTGCGACCGGCCTCGAAGGCGGCCCGCGCGGCGTCGAGCAGGTCGCGCGTGAACGCCGCGTACTCCCGGAAGTCGTCCCAGGTCGTCCAGCCGCGCACGGGACTGCCGGTCGGCGGCGGCGCATGCCCGGGCATCACGCGATTCACGTCCGCGATGCGCGCCAAGGCGCTCGCCAGCGTGTCGGGGTACGCCACGCCGCTCCCGCCGTTGGCCCGATCGATGAACGGCGGCGCCTTCCGCGGAAAAAGGTCGCCGACGTGCGCCGTGGCCAGCGCGGGGAAGACCACGATCGTGTCGCCGTTCGTATGGGCGGGACCGACGTGGTACAGGTCGATCCGGTCCCGGCCCTCGAAGAGCGACAGGGTGTCGCGATACGTCTCGTTCGGCAGGAAGCGGGCGTTGTCGCCGGCGAACACCTCGGAGGCGGCCATGCCCGCCCGGGCGTTCTCGTGCGCGACGATGCGGACCACCTCGGAGAAATGCGGGTTGCTGCCCGTATGGTCGCCGTGCGCGTGCGTATTGATGATGGTGGTGATCGGCTCGTCGGTCACCGCGCGTACCGCGTCGAGAATCGCCGGTCCCCAGCCCGGGTTCTTCGTGTCGACGAGCACGACGCCGTGGTCGTCGGTGATGAGCATCGCCGTATGGCCGCCGCCGCCGCTGACGAGGTACAGGTTCTCCGCGACGCCCATCGACTGGACGGTCACCGAGCGCCGTTCCTGCGCCGGCTGGCTGCCGCCGACGACCGCCGTCAGCGTGCCGGCCAGCAGCAGGCCGGGCGCGATTGCCCGCCTCATGTGCATTCGTCTCATGCTCCCAGCCCGGAAATCGTCGCCTGCGGCTCCAATTGCCGCCCAACCAACCCTGCAGGCGTCCGCGCCGTTCCACAGCGCAGACTCCCTAGTCTGCCACGGAACCGGACGGGACTCCCAGGCCGCGGTAGACGAACTCCTGCACGCGGCTGCCCGGATTCGATTCCGCCACGTAGAGATTCCCGCTCGAATCCGTCGCGAGATGAGCGCCAGTGTAGCAGCCCGCGGCGCCAGCCTCACGATATTCCACCCGCACGGGATCCCCGGGCTGGGGGTACAATGCCCCCCGGCCCGCGGCTCGGCGGGCCCGCGCTGCCGGGGACTCGCGCGCATCCTAGGGAGGCTGCCGATGGGGCGTCGACACATCACGCCGGCTCTGCCGGCAATCGTTCTCGTGGCCGCGACGCACGTGGCCCTGTCGGCACGGTTCGAAGAACGAGGAGGCGAGAGATGACCCGGCGCTCTGCGTCGAACGGCGGCGCGCTGCTCCCCTTCCTGGTCCTCGCCGCGGTCGTCGCCGCCGACTCGGTTCCGGCGCGCGCCCAGGGCGGTTCCGACGACGGCGAGTGGCACTCCTGGGGCGGCAACGCGCAGTTCACGCGCTACTCGCCGCTGGACCGGATCGCGCGGCACAACGTCGCGGATCTGAAGGTGGCGTGGCGCTGGCAGACGGCCGACCGCGAGCTGCAGGAATCGAATCCGCTGTGGCGCGCCGGCCGCAACGAGGACACGCCGCTCATGGCGAACGGCGTGCTGTACACCGTCACCGGGCTGGGCCTGATCGCGGCGCTCGATCCGGCGACGGGCGAGACGCGCTGGGTGTACGACCCGCGGAGCTACGAGCAAGGCCGCTGGGGCGCCGTGGGATTCATCCAGCGCGGGCTGGCGTACTGGACCGACGGCACGGCGGAACGCGTGCTGGTCGGCACCATCGACGCCCGTCTCATCTCGCTGGACGCGCGCACCGGGCAGCCCGACGAGGCGTTCGGGGACGGCGGGCGGGTCGACCTGCTCGTCGGCGTGCCGCGCACGAGCCGCGACGCGCGGCACGTGGCCGCCCGGCGGCCGCTGGTCGCCGGCGACGTCGTGGTCATCGGCAGCTCGATCTCGGATCGCCCGGCCAACCGCGAGATGCCGCCGGGCTCGGTGCACGCCTACGACGTCCGCACCGGCCGCCGGCTATGGACGTTCTACACGGTGCCGCGCGAGTTCGAGGCGGGCTACGACACCTGGCTCAACGGATCCGCCGCGTACTCCGGCAACGCCAACGTGTGGGCCGGCATGGCCTACGACCCCGAGCTCGACTACGTCTACCTCCCCACCTCGACGCCGACGAACGACTACTACGGGGGACAGCGGGCCGGAGACAACCTGTTCGCCGAGAGCCTCGTCTGCGTCGAGGCGCGGACCGGGCGTCGGGTATGGCACTTCCAGGCCGTCCACCACGGCCTGTGGGACTACGACTTCGCGTCGACCCCCGTGCTGGCCGACATCACCGTCGACGGCCGGCCGATCAAGGCGGTCATCCAGGCCAGCAAGCAGGCCTTCGCCTACGTGTTCGACCGCGCGACCGGCGAGCCGGTCTGGCCCATCGAGGAGCGCCCGGTGCCGGCATCGACGGTGCCCGGCGAGTGGACGGCGCCGACCCAGCCCTTCCCCACCAAGCCCCCGCCGTTCGACCTGCAGGGCGCGACCGAGGAGAACCTGATCGACTTCACGCCGGAGCTCAGGCAGCGGGCCCTGGAGCAGTTGAGGCAGTTCGACCACGGGCCGCTCTTCACGCCGCCGTCGCTGCGGGGCACCTTGATACTGCCGGGCATCGTCGGCGGTGCGAACTGGCCGGGCGGTGCCTTCGACCGGGAGACGGGCCTCTTCTACGTCGCCTCCCGCATGAACCCGTCGCTGGTCAAGGTGTCGCCCGTCGATCCCGCGCGCTCCAACCTGCAGTACCGGGGGCAGGCAGGAGGGCCCGGGCAGGGCGGCGTGGGCGGCGTGCCCGACGCGGCGAGCCGGATGACGGTCGACGGGCTGCCGCTGTTCAAGCCGCCGTACTTCCGGGTGACCGCGATCGACATGAGCACGGGCGAGCAGCGCTGGATGGCGCCGCTCGGCAACGGGCCGCTCAACCACCCGCTGCTGAGGGACCTGGACCTTGCGCCGCTCGGGGGCGACTATCACCGGGGCAGTGTGCTCGTCACGAAGGGCCTGCTGTTCGTCAGCATGTCGGCGCTGCACTCCCAGGGCGTCCCGCAACGCGCGGCCTGGTCGGAATGGGCCGATCCGGACGACGAGCTGAACCTGCTCTACGCGTTCGACAAGGTGTCGGGCGAGCTGCTGCACACCATCCAGCTCGCCGGGTCCTCGGCCGCCGCGCCGCTGACGTACGAGCACGAAGGCCGGCAATACGTGGTCGTGGCGACGGGCTCCGGCCCGGACTCGGCAGTCGTGGCGCTCAGCGTGCCCGAGCAGGAGTCTGCGCCGTAGAACGGCGCGGACTCCTGGAGGATTGGTTGGGCCCAGGCGGAGCCGCAAGGCGGCGATCCTTAGGGAGGACATGACATGAGAACCGGAGTCGCGTGCCTGACGGCGGTGCTGCTGGCGGGTCTGGCGCTCCACACCGGCCGCGCGCAGTCCAGCCACGAAGTCACCCGCGCCGAGTACGACCGCTGGAAGACCGAGCTGTCGAACTGGGGGCGCTGGGGCGCGGCCGACGAGGTCGGAACGCTGAACCTGATCACGCCCGCCAAGCGCCGCGAGGCCGCCGCGCTGGTGCGCGACGGGGTGTCCGTCTCGCTGTCGCTCGACCTCGATCCCGAGCCGGCGGTCGACAACGGCAGCCCGTTCGTCCAGGAGATCTACGGCCTCGGCGGCGACGGGTGGCACATCCGTTACCACGGCTACGGCATGACGCACATCGATGCGCTCGCCCACGTCTTCGACGACGGGGCGACCTACAACGGCTACGTGCCGGACCGCGAGGAGGTGCTGGCGAACGGGCATCCGCGCAGCTCGATCCACAACCTCAAGCACGGCATCGTCACGCGCGGCGTGCTGATGGACATCCCGCGGCTCAAGGGCGTGGAGTACCTCGAGCCGGGCACGGCCATCTACCCGGAGGACCTCGAGGCCTGGGAACGGCAGGCCGGGTTCAGGGTAGCGGCCGGCGACGCCATGTTCGTACGGACGGGACGCTGGGTCCGCCGCGAGCGGATGGGCGCCTGGCCAATCGCCGAGCAGGCGGCCGGGCTCCACGTCTCGTGCCTGCCGTGGCTGCGGGAGCGCGACGTGGCGCTGCTCGGCGGCGAGTCGCCGCAGGACGTCGAGCCGATGGTCGGGGGCCCGGGAGTCCAGTACGCGCTCCACAACTTCCTGATCATCCGCCTGGGGATGCACCTGTTCGACAACGTCGACCTGACCGCGCTGAGCGAGGTGGCGGCGGAGCGCAATCGCTGGGAGTTCATGCTCACCGTCGCGCCGCTGGCGGTGCGGGGCGGGACCGGTTCCGCCGTCAACCCGATCGCGACGTTCTGACGTCCGGAGGAGGGCTTCTTGCGCAGAACCAGCGTCGGGCTGACGTTCATCGGCATCCTCCTGCTGGCGGCGGCGGCCGCCGCGCAGACCGGCGCGGACGCCGTAGGCTTCCCGCGCACCCCCTGGGGCACCCCGGATCTCATGGGGTACTGGACGTACGACACCACCACGCCCCTGCAGCGCCCCGCAGAGCTGGCGGGCAAGGAGGTGCTGACCCCGGCGGAGGCGGCCGCGTTCCTCGACGAGCGCTATGCCAGCATCGGCCGCGAGCGCGCCCGGCAGCTCAACGCGGACTGGTGGGTGCCCGGGAATCTAACGGGCGGGCGCACGGCGTTGATCGTCGATCCGCCGGATGGGCGGATCCCCCCGCGGACGGCCGCCGGGCAGGCCCGGCTCGCGGCGCTCGCCCCGGCGCTCCGCAGCCGGTCCGCGGACGGACCCGAGGACCGCGAGCGGTACGAGCGGTGCATCATGGGCCGCTCGATCCCAATGGAGGCCAGACCCGCGCCGCGCCTGTTCCAGGTCTTCCAGACGGCGGACCACGTGGTCCTGCTCAACGAGCAGAACTTCGAGATCCGCATCATCCCGCTGACGGACGCGCCGCGTCTTCCGGACCCGATCCGCCAGTGGCGCGGCGAGGGACGCGGCCGCTGGGACGGCGACACCCTGGTCGTCGAGACCACGAACTTCAACGGCAAGTGGACGCTGCACGGCGCCGGTTCGGAGCTGCTGCTCGTCGAGCGGCTCTCCTTCGCGGATCCGGACACGCTGCAGTACGAGTTCACGGTGCACGATTCGGCGTCGTTCGTCCGCCCCTGGACCGTGCAGTTTCCGATCACGCGGGCGGCCGGGCCGCTCTACGAGTTCGCCTGCCACGAAGGGAACTACAGCCTGCCCCTCATCCTGCGCGGCGCGCGGGCGGCGGAGGCGGCCGCGAAGACAGTGCCGTAACGGCCGGGCGACCGATGCCGCGGGGAGCGGCGGGCGCCTACTGGCCGGGGCTGTTCGCCAGCTCTTGCCGTCCGCGTTCGAACAGCCGACGGACGCGGCTGCTGGCCCGGAACTCCGCGAGGATGGCGGCCCGGCGGCTGGCGGTGAGGCTGTCGAGCACGAAGCCCAGCATCGTCGCCATCACCGTGCCCTCCTCGCTGCCGGTTTCGGCGAAGCGCCGGCGAAACGACCGCAGCGTCGACTCGAACCCTGCCTCGTGCCACTCCTGCACGGTGGCGTCGAGCCGGAGGAACTCGTCCAGGACAGCCGCGTACTCCGGGCTCGGCGGCCGGTGCCAGAACGACACGTCGGGACCGAGCGCCTCGACGTACTCCGGCAGATAGACGTTGGCACGCGCCGGCACGCGCCGGACCAGCGCCGGGTTGTAGCGCTTGACCTCGTCGCGCGACAACCCGCTCGCGCTCGCCACCGTCGACAGCGCCGTGCTGCGCGGCACGCGCATGGCGAAGACCTGCGATTGCGGCATGTCGTCGATCAGCCGCTCGACGGTGTGGACGTTGCCGATGACCATCTCCGCGTACAGCGCCGAGCGCGGGCCGTACGTGCGGAAGAGGTCCCGGTAGCGGCGGATGGAGATCTCGCGCAGGGAGCGCGCGAAGTCGGAGCCCAGCAGGTACTGCTCGCGCGTGTCCCGGCCGCCGAGCCGCTCGCCGTTGATGACCGTGCGGCCCACGTTCACCCCGCCGGCGTGATGCTCCGAGAGCGCCGGAATGAAGCTGCCGTACATCGTGGCGAGGATGCTGAGGTGGGCGGCGCAGAACGGCACCTGCGTGGTCTGGTTGTAGCCCTCGATGACGTACGGCGACAGACGCTTGAGCAGATTCCAGTTGCTCGGCAGCCACTGGCAGAGGCCGAGCGCACGGGCCTGCGAGCGTGCCCGGCCGTTCAGGCCCGACTCGACGATGGCCTGGGCCAGGCCGACCTCGGCCGGCACGCCGAACCTCTCGTAGATGAGGCCCCACTCGCGCAGGAAGTTGCCGTAGCGCCTGGCATGGGGCGCCAGGAACCGGCCGCGCGCCGGGTTGTGCACGACCGGCCCGACCCGCGGCCCGAGCAGCTCCTCGACCCGCTCCCGGCGATCCCCCAGCCGTCGCGGCAGGCGCCGACCGGCCAGCGTGTCGGCCAGCTCGGGCTCCGCCCACACGCCGTCCCGGGCCCAGTTGCCCCGTGTCGGAAACGTGGCGAGCAGCCGCCCGTCCGCGCTACTGCCGTAGATGATGTGCTCGTCCGGAATGCTGAAGATGTACTGCCAGAACGAGTAGTGGGGCCTGACCTCCCCCAGCGCCGCCAAGTCGGCGTCGTAGCGCGCGCGTGTGAGGGTCTTGTAGGCGGGTACCGGCGGCGGCTCCTCATCCGTTTGCGCGAGAAGCGGGGCAGCTGCCTTCTCCGCTCCCGCGGCGAGCATGCCGAGCGCCGCCAGGAACGCCACCGCCCGCCCGAGCGCCGCCAGCGCCCGGGGACCGGTCACCCAATGCCCGCAAGGGGCAATCTGACTCACGGCCATGCGGGTGAGTATACGGATTCTTTCTCGGAACTGCACAGATTCTCACTCCACGCTGAAACGTTTCGCGTCGGCCGACGCGTAGCTCGCCATCGCGCGGTCGAGCCCGACCGTGGCTTCCAGCGTCTCGACCACCTCCGCGATCCGCCGCCCGGGAATGACGCACGTCATCTCCTCGGACCGCATCCCGGTGCGCGAGCGGCTGAGTGCGCAGCCGACGCTGGCCGCCACGAGGTTCCGCTCCCGCGCCAGCGCCACGATGTGGCATTGCGGCTTCCCCTCGATCGGCATCTCGGGAAACGCGTCCTTCAGCGTCATCAGGCCGAGCCCGTTGATTCGCAGCAGCACGACGTCGGGAACCGTCCGGCGCTCGGCGAGCGGGCCGTAGACCACGGCCTCCGGCTTCTCCACCACGTGCGGCAAGCTCATGACCGCCGCCTGATCGACCCAGCCGGCCTCGAGGACCGCGGCGACGTCGTCCCGCGTGGCCGCCTCCTCGAGCGTGAGGAACCCGTGGGTGTAACTCCCGACGCTGCAGTTGGCGTGATCGGCGGCGGCCGTGGCGAACGTCCCTTCCGCCCCGTGCATCCAGAAAACGCAGCCGGCCGGGACCTGGCCGGTGCGCCCGTGCTCGTTCGGCGCGGGATAACGGGGTTCCACGCGCGCCGCGGACAGCGGTTCGCTGGAGGCGTGGAAGGAGATCGCCACCGGCGCCGCGAACGGCTTCAGCACGGCGACGAGACGATCGTTCAGCGCTTGCCAGTCGGCAGCCGGAACGTTGTCGGATCTTGCCATGCGATGATTATAGGGACGATGCTGAACGAGAAACAGGAACGCCTCTGCACCGAGAGCCGCTGGAGCTTCTCCGATCTCTCGGCTCTCTTTCTCAACTGCACGTTGAAACGCAGTCCCGAGCGATCGCACACGGAAGGACTGATCCGGATCTCGCGCGCCATCATGGAGCGGAACGGGGTCGCCGTCGAGCTGCTGCGGCCCGTCGACTTCACCATCGCGGCGGGCGTGTACCCGGACATGCGCGAGCACGGATGGGAGCGGGACGATTGGCCCCGGATTCTGGAGAAGGTGCTGGCGGCCGACATCCTCGTGATTGGAACGAGCATCTGGCTCGGCGAGAAGACCTCGGTCTCCACGCAAGTGGTCGAACGCCTGTACTCGGCGTCGCACCACCTGAACGCGCAGGGGCAGTACAGCTACTACGGCCGCGTGGGCGGCTGCCTCGTCACGGGCAACGAGGACGGCGCCAAGCACTGCGCCATGAACATCCTCTACTCGCTGCAGCATCTCGGCTACGTCATCCCCCCGCAGGCCGACGCCGCCTGGGTGGGCGAGGCCGGCCCCGGGCCGTCCTACCTGGACGCGGGCTCGGGCGGTCCCGAGAACGACTTCACCAACCGCAACACCACCTTCATGACGTGGAACCTGCTCCACCTGGCGCGCATGATCAAGGACGCGGGCGGGATTCCGGCGCACGGCAACCAGCGCTCCGAGTGGGACGCCGGCTGCCGCTTCGACCACCCGAATCCGCTGTACCGGTAACGGCCGAGCGCCCTGCGGGCCGCGGGCGGTCGCTGACCGGGGCGGCCCGGCGTGGCATCCGGTAGAATCACCGCGCCTCGTCTCCTTGCGACCGGAGGGTTTCCATGCACGACCAGTCCGGTCCGTCTCCCGCGTCGGGCTGGGCGACGTCGGCGCCAACGCCGAGCGGATCCGGGCGTACCGGAGCCGGCTCACCGGCGACTGATGTAGTGACGCGCCGGAGCCGGGGCTGCCCCCCGCGGCCTGGGTGCCCAGTGTGAACACCAGTAATAACGCGGCGGCGACGCGCACGAGCCCTGCCGTGCACACGATCGAGACGGCCACGCACGGCCGGTATCTCGTCGAGCCGCCCGGCGCGCCGGGGGCCGCGCCGCTGCTGGTCGGGTTTCACGGCTACGGCGAGCACGCCGAGCGGCATCTCGCCGAGCTGCGGCGGATCCCCGGCAGCGGGCGCTGGCTGCGCGTCGCGGTGCAGTCGCTGCACCGGCACTACAGCACCGACCGCCGGCACGTCGTCGGCAGCTGGATGACCCGCCAGGATCGCGAGCTGGCCATCGCCGACAACATCGCCTACGTGCGCGGCGTGGTCGACGCCGTCCGGGGACGCTACGCCGCCGGCGACACGCTCGTCTACTGCGGCTTCTCGCAGGGCGTCGCCATGGCGTACCGCGCGGCCGGCTGCGCGGGGCGCCCCTGCCGCGGCGTGATCGCCCTCGCCGGCGACGTACCCCCCGAGCTGCGGTCCGCCACGGGCGGCGCGTGGCCTCCGGTCCTGATCGGCCGGGGCCGTGGCGACGCCTGGTACACGCAGGACAGGCTGGAGGCCGACCGGACGTGCCTCGAGGGCGCGGGCGCGGCGGTCGAGACGCTGGTGTTCGACGGCGGCCACGAGTGGACCGCCGCGTTCCGCGCGGCGGCGGGGCACTTTCTCGCGGCGCGGCTGTAACGCCGGCCAGCCGCTTGCATCGCCATCGAGAGCCTTCGAAACTATATGGTTCGAGGCCAAGCCCTCTTCGAGTACGCCTGTCACGAGGGCAACTACGCGATGGAGGGCATCCTGGCCGGCGCGCGCGCCGAGGAAGCCGGTTCCCGCTAGGAGTCTGCGCCGCAGGACGGCGCCGACTCCGGCAGGGTTGGTTGGGCGGGCTGGCGGACGCGGGGCGCCGCCACCCCGACGCCGTACTCGTAGACGAGTCGCCCGCCGCGTTCCGCCGCCGGCAGCAGCAGCAGCAGGCCCGCGGCGCAGGCGGCGGCGACGGGCAGCCAGCGGCGCCGTACGGCCAGCCAACCCGAGAGGTCCAGGGCGAGGCGGGCCGCCGACACGGTGCCCAGATAGCTCGTTGCCCACAGCGCCCACGTCCAGTGCGCGCCGACGAGCGCGTGCGCCGGGCCGGGCACCCGCACCACCGCCGCATCGTCCCGGCCGGTGACGTACGCGGCCAGCAGCGTGGCCGCCCCCGCGGCGTACAGCCCGGTGGCCACGCGCCGCAACGCGCCGTGCGGGCCCGCGGCGAGCGCTGCCAGGTCCACCAGCGCGGCGGTCGCGATCAGCCCCAGCGGAAAATGCACCAGCCAGGCGTGGAGTCTCACGGCGCCACCCGCCACGGCGAGACCTGCGGCCAGCGCCTCAGCTCCGCGAGCGCCCACGCGTTCGTCTCGTCGGCGTGGCACGAGGTGCACGGATTGGGGACGCCGTAGCGCTCGGTGTCGGCCGGCGACACGAACCGGAACGTGTGGCTGCGCACATTGACATTCCCGACGGTGCGCGCGATTTGCGGCATGTGGCAGGCGATGCACGAGCTGCCGTCGCTGTCGGCCCGGTGGCGCGCATGGTACTCGAGCGACCCGGTCGGACCCGGCTGCAGCTCGGGTTGGTGGCACGACGTGCAGACCGCGTTGCCGGGCGCGATCAGGTCCGCCGCGTGCTCGGTCCCGTGCACGTCGTGACAGGCCGAGCAGGTGACGCCGGTCACGTACATGCGGCTCTGGACGTAGTCGTTCCCCTGCATCCGGTTCTTGTGGGCGGAGCCTTCAGGCCAGTGCGTGAAGGTCTCCTCGCCGAGGTGCGGCTGCTCGAGCTCCCAGACGTCGCTCAGGCGCGCGCCGGGCTCGTAACCCACCGGCCAGTCGTAGTAGCGGCCGGCGATGGGGTTGTCGCGCGGCATGCCCTGCGAGTGGCAGCTGATGCAGACGTCGTTGGCACGGACGGCGTCGAGCGTGGCCGGGTTCACGATGTTCCCGGCCACCGGATCGAGCACGTGCGCCCGGCCGGCGCCGTGGCACGCCTCGCAGCCGACGTTCCATTCAGTCACCGTGTTCGTCCGGACGTCGTAGTTGACCGAATGGCAGCCGTCGCAGAGCGGGCCGGTCGGCCGCCGCATCTGGTCGTCCGGGTAGTGCGGCACCCACCACTCGGTACCGGGCCGGGCGCCGTAGCGCCGCCACTCCCGATTCTGCACGTCCCACTGCGCCGGGAAGACGAATAGATCGTCGCCGCGGCGGGTGAAGTAGCGCTGCTTCCACTTGCTGCCGTAGGTAAACGTCACGTCCTCGGGCCGGAAGGTGACCAGCGGGTGCGGCGCCGCGAAGTCGCCGAGGATGGCGTCGGGGCGCTCGCGCGGATCGACCAGCACGTTCGCCATGAGCGTGCCCTGCCAGCGCTCGTAGATGTCCAGGTGGCAGTCGCGGCAGGCCGCGGAGCCGGTGAACCGGTCCGGAAAGTCCGCGGCGTCAGGCGGCGGGGGCGCTGCCGTGCAGCCCGCGGCCAGCACGGCGAGGAGCGGCGGCAGCGCCCAGCGCAGCACGCCCGGCGAGCGCTGTCGCACGGCAGGCATCGACACCCAGTGTATAACTGTCCCCGTAGCGGGCTCCCGCGGGCGCGACGACGATAGCGGTTGTGAGGTCCGTGCGGGGCTGGTATGTTGTGCGGTGTTGGTAGGCTCGCCGTATGTCCCAGGGAGGCAGGTGATGAGACTTCTACGTCCGACCCACGTCTGGCTGCTGCTCCTTCCGGTCCTGCTCGTCGCCTGCGGGGGCTCCGAGATGGACTCCGAACCCATGGCGGAAGCGGCGGCTCCCGAGTACGTCCCCCCGCCGGTGACGCCCGAGTCGCGTGAGCTCGGCCGGGCCGACATCGAGCGGCTGATGGAGGAACTCTCCAACTGGGGGCGCTGGGGTCCCGACGATCAGCTCGGGGCGGCGAACATGATCACCCCGGAGAAGCGCTTGGAGGCGATGGCGCTGGCCACCGAGGGCATCACCGTGTCGCTCGCGCACCGGGTCCTCAAGGACGAGGCCGACGACGTGCCGCTGCCCTTCGGGCACAGCATGCTGGGCGTGCCCGACACGTCCGGCGAGCCGAACTTCTTCGGCGGCGTCAGCGACAACTACAACATCAGCTATCACGGCTACTCCCACAGCCACATCGACTCGCTGTGCCACATCCTGTCCAACGGCAAGATGTACAACGGGGTCTCGCACGACACGATCACCGAGGCAGGCTGCAGCAACGCATCGATTGACAACCTGCAAGGCGGCATCGTGACGCGCGCCGTGCTGTTCGACATCCCGCGCCTCAAGGGCGTGCCGTACCTCGAGCCCGGGACGCCGATCTACATGGAGGATCTGGACGCCTGGGAGGAGATGGCCGGCGTGACGGTGCGGCCGGGCGACGCGATCTTCATGCGCACCGGGCGCTGGGCGCGGCGCGCCGAGGTCGGTCCGTGGACGATCTCCGAGAACGCGGCCGGACTCCATGCCTCGACCATGCCGTGGGTGAAGTCGCGCGACATCTCGTTCATCGGCAGCGACGCCGCGCTCGACGTCGTCCCGTCGCTGGTCGAGGGCGTCAATCTGCCGGTGCACCTGCTGACGATCGTGGCGATGGGCATCGACCTCTTCGACAACCAGGACCTGGAGGCGCTCGCCGAGACCGCCGCGTCGTTGAACCGGTGGGAGTTCACGCTGGTCGCCGCGCCGCTGGCCGTGGAGGGCGGCACCGGCTCGCCGATCAACGCGCTGGCGATTTTCTAGTAGACGGGGCTTGCGCCCGGAACCCCCCGGCACCCGCGTCGCACCGAGACGGCGAGCACATTGGCCACATTCGACTGAGGAGCAACGGCAGGCTGCGTGAGGAGGACACGATGAACGGCACGAACAGGGGCCGGCGGCGGTTTCTGAAGCAGGGTGCGGCGGTGGCGGGGCTGGTGGCGACGCCGCAGGCGCTGGAGCTGGCGGGCGGATCGGCCGGCGCCGCGGCGCAGACGGTCGTCGACCACAATGCGCTCGACAGCGTGCTCTACGGCCGGCGCTCGCGCTTCGTCACGACCACGCGCGAGGTCGAGGGACGCAGCCACAGCGAGCAGACCCTGATCCGGCCCCACCCGCACCGGCCGAGCGCCAAGACCCCGCTGGCCGAGCTGGTCGGCACCATCACGCCGACGCCGCTGCACTTCACGACGCAGCACCACTACGGCATCCCCGACATCGATCCGGCCGAGCACACGCTACGGGTCGAGGGCCTGGTCGAGCGCCCGCTGACGTTCACGATGGACGAGCTGCGGCGGCTGCCGTTCGTCTCGCGGGTGCACTTCCTCGAATGCGTCGGCAACCGGCCGAATCCGCGCGCCACGACCGTCACCGGGACGCACGGCCGCACGGGCTGCAGCGAGTGGACCGGCGTGCCGCTGTCGGTCCTGCTCGACGAGGTCGGTTTGCGCGACAAGGCGTCCTGGATCATCGCCGAGGCGGCCGACGGCGGGCGCCACACGAAGAGCATCCCGCTCGGCAAGGCGCTCGACGACGTCCTCGTCGCCTACGGCCAGAACGGCGAGCCGGTGCGGCCCGACCACGGCTTCCCGCTGCGGCTGGTGGTGCCCGGGTTCGAGGGCATCTACAACGTGAAGTGGCTGAAGCGAATCAAGGTGGTCGACCAGCCCTACCTGTCGTTCCAGGAGCATTCGCGCTTCCTGACCCCCAACCCGAAGACGCAGCGCGACGCCTACGACTTCGGGCCGAACTCGGTGATCACGCAGCCGTCGGGCGGACAGCAGCTCCCGGCGCACGGCGCCTACGTCATCAGCGGCCTCGCGTGGTCGGGCAGCGGCGTGGTGCACAAGGTCGAGGTGTCGACCGACGGCGGGGCGACCTATCAGGAGGCGGAGCTCGCCGGGCCGGTGCTGCCGAAGGCGCACACCCGCTTCTGCCTGCCCTGGCACTGGAACGGGGAGGAGGCCGTGCTGCAATCGCGCTGCCTCGACGAGCGCGACCAACTCCAGCCGACCGAGGCCGAGTACGGGCGCTACTGGAATCTCACGCGCGGGCAGCTGTACGGCACCGTCCAGAGCCAGCTCGGACACTGCAACTGGATCCAGCCGTGGAAGGTCGGTCGGGACGGCAAGGTCACGAACGGCCTCGATCCGGTCGACGTCGTCGTCGACGTGCACGCGTAGCGCCGGCGCATCGTCGGCAGGCGCGCGGAGCGGCGGCGCGACTGCTCCGCCCCGGGGGAGAGATGGCATGAGCGAGCGAGAGATCGCATCTTCGTCCGCGGCCGCGCGGGCGGCTGCAGGCGCAGCCACGACGCACCGGAGGTGCCTGCGCGGCACGTGCGCGCTCCTGACGGCCGCCCTGGTGTCGGGCGGGGCGCTGCAGGCGCAGGAGACGGCGTCACCTTCGGGACTCGGCCGCCCGCTCACGGAGGTCGAGCAGCACGACCGGATCGTCGGGCCGGACGGGACGGAGCTGCCGCCCGGCAGCGGCACCGCCGCCGAGGGGGAGATGGTGTTCGCGCGGCGGGGTTGCTCCAACTGCCACGGTCCGACCGGCATGGAGGGGCCGTCCATCGCGCTCGTGGGCGGCGACGTCACGACGCGCAGCAACTACTTCCCCATCCGCCACTGGCCGTTCGCGCCGAGCATCTGGGACTACATTCGCCGCGTCATGCCGTACGACCGGCCGGGTGTCCTCAGCGACGACGAGGCCTACGCCGTAACGGCCTATCTCCTCTCCCGGAACGGCATCATCCAGCAGGAGGAGGTCATGACCGCCGAGACCCTGCCCGAGGTCAGGATGCCGCGCCGCGAGGACTACCGGATGCCGGGCACCTGGACGCCGGACACGCGGCGCGGCTTCCGCATCGTGCCGGAGCCGTGATCGGCCGGCGGGCGGGATGATGCTCGCGCGGGGCACGGTGGCCGTCGCGGCCGGCCTGCTGCTGGCCGCGACGGCGGCGACGGCACGGGCGGACGAGGAACCGTCGTGCCGCTTCGTCTGCGCCCCCGACTTCAAGGTGGAGCCGACCGTCACCTTCGAGCATCTCGGCAACCGCGCGCGCGTCGCAGAGACCGCAGACGACGGCACGGTGTCGACCGCCCGCCAGGCGCGCGAGTCGGTCTTCGAGCTGATACTCGCCCTCGGCATCCCGACCGAGATTCCCCGCGTGGGCTTCACGCTCGAGACCATTCTCGTGCCAGCGGGCACGACCGATGTCCATCCGTTCACCGGCACGACGGCGGGGCAGCTCGGCGGCGGCGCGATCCGCGACAACGGCATCGAGTTCGAGCTGGAGCTGAACCTCGACTGGCTCACCGGCGAGCAGACGGGCGGATGGGTCGAGAGCCACTTCGACATCGTGGACAAGCTCAGCCCGGGGGAGCATCCGACCGACCGCAGCGTCTACACGCACAAGCTCAACTTCGAGCTCGACACGGCGTTCCTGCCCTTCCGGCGCCTGAGCGAGGACAACTGGCTCCGGCACGTCGAGATCGAAGGCTCGCTGGACTACCTCGCCACGGGACTCCCGCGCGCCGGCGACCTGATCGGCGGCGAGCGCTACCTCGACGACGCCAGCCGCTGGTCGTTCTCGCTCGTCTTCGTCCTCCCGGTGGCGCCCCTGGTGCCGTGATCCGGCGGAAAGCTGCGGGGTCCAGCCACAGGCGCCAGCGTGAGAAGCGGGCGGGATATGTGGGTGGGCCGCGGCCCGTTCACGAGCCCGGGAGCAACTTCCGACCGATGCTCCCGGGCGCTTCAGGAGATGGGCGGGCCGAGAGGTACGAACGATGATCCAAACTGCAACGGTGGCGCTCGCGTGCGGAATCGTCGGCGCATCCGCATGGCCGGCCGCCCAGGCGCCCGCGCCCGGCGTGTGGGTCGAGCGGCTCCTGGACGCGCCGATCATCCGGCCCGACCTGCATCCGAGCATCGGCGTGAACATCCAGGGCCCGTCCCTGATCCGGGTGCCCGAATGGGTGCCGGACCCGCTCGGCGCCTACTATCTCTACTTCGCCGACCACAAGGGGTCGTACATCCGCCTGGCGTACGCAGATGACCTGCTCGGACCGTGGACTATCCACCCGCCGGGCAGCCTGCAGATCGCCGCTTCGCACTTCCTGACCGAGCCGCCGGAGGTGCCGCCGGACGAGGCGGCAAGGCTGCGCGCCTCGCGGCGGCGCCGCGGCGTGCCGATGCCGCACGACGCGCTGTTCGAGGCGACGTCGCCGCACATCGCCTCGCCCGACGTGCACGTCGACGACGCCAACCGGCGCATCGTCATGTACTTCCACGGCCTCGACGACGTCAGCACGCAGGTCACGCGCGTGGCGACGTCGCCCGACGGCATCCGCTTCGAGGCGCGGCCGGAGCGGCTCGGCCGGACCTACATGCGTGTGTTCCGGCACGACGGCCACACCTACGCCATGTCGATGCCTGGACAGTTCTACCGGTCGCGGGACCCACTCGGCGGCTTCGAGGAAGGGCCGCTGCTGTTCAACCCCGACATGCGGCACGCCGCGCTCCTGAAGCGGGGCGACACGCTGCTCGTCTTCTGGACCGAGGTCGGCGAGGCGCCCGAGCGCATCAAGCTGAGCCGCATCGACCTCGCGGGCGACTGGATGTCCTGGCGGGAGACCCCCGGGGTCGAGGTACTGCGGCCCGAGCGCGACTGGGAGGGCGCCGACGCCCCGCTCGAGCCGTCCATGCGCAGCACGGCCTACGGGCACGTCAACCAGCTCCGCGACCCGGCCGTCTTCGAGGATGCGGCCAGCGGCCGCGTCTTCCTGCTGTACGCCGTGGCGGGCGAGAGCGGGATCGCGATCGCGGAGGTGCACCTCGACGGGCGGCCCGGGTGAACCCGGGCCCCGCGGGCCCTGCTACATCCAGACCTGCTCGTCGTCCGGGTCCACGTCGGGAGCCGGCGCGACGGCGACGCGCAGGGCGACGTCGCCGGTCACCGCGACCCCGCCGGTGTGCGGCGCATAGCCGGCCTTGCGCACGTAGAGGTCGTAACGGCCCGCCGGCACCTCCACCCGGGCGCGGCCGCGCGCATCGGTCGCGGCGCTGTACGGGCCCAGGTGCACCTCAACCTGGGCGAGCGGCGCCTCCGTCTGCTGGTCGCAAACGGTGACCGTCACGCGGTGCTCGGGCCGTTCGGCCGCGCGGAAGCTGAACGTGGCCTGCGCCTCCGCGTGCGGCGCCTCCGGCGGGGCGGCCGTCTCCGGCGGCTGCGGCGCCGCAGTCCCGCCCTCCGCCGCCGGCGGCGCGCCGGATCCGGCCGCGGGGAACGTGGCCGTCCAGGCGTGCACCCCGGCCTCCACCGGCGCGGCCAGCGCGACGCTCGCCGCGTACAGGGCGCGGGTGCCCGGCGCCGGCTGCGATCCGAGCCGTCCCCGGCCGACCTCGGCGCCGGCCGCGTCGCGGACCACGATCGGCCGCCCCGTCAGCGAGCAGGCGGCCGGGCACTTGACGCCGACCGTCACCGTGAAGCGGCTGCCCGCGACCACCGGCGACGGCACGTCCCAGACGGCGATGCTCGTCGGGTGCGGCAGCGCGGCGGACTGCTCACCGGCGGGCGCGTCCGGCGGCGCCTCGCCCACGGCTCACGCCACCCCGCCGTTGAGCGCGGCGTCCCGGCCGGCGATGCGGCCGAACACCAGGCAGCGGCCGAGGCCATGCTGCGCGAAGCCGCCCTGCGACTCACCGGCGCAGTACAGGCCCGAGATGACCTGGCCGCGAATGTCGATGACCTGCGCCTTCGGGTTCGTGCGCAGCCCGGTGAGAGAATCGTGCAGGATCGGCGTCGACCAGGCCGCGTAGAAGGGCGGCCGCTGGATCTTGTAGCGCGGCGCGGGCTTGCCGAAGTCCTCGTCCACGCCCGTGTCGACGAACGTGTTGTAGCGGGCGACGGTCTGCTCCAGCACCGCCGCCGGCAGCGCCTTGGCCTGATACGGGTTCCGAATCGCCGCGGCCAGCTCGGCGAGCGTGTCGGCGGTGAAGAAGTAGCCGTCGAGGTCGACGTTGGGCGGGCGCGGATCCCACTCCTCCCGCTCCACGGCGTCCTGGTCGAAGACGGCCCAGATCGGCCCGCCCCCGTTCAGCTTGTTCTCGTCTCCGCTCCACGCCATGGCGGCCGCGAAGAAATCGTAGCGCGCGTCGACCTCGTTCCAGAACCGCCGGCCGGTCTGATTGACGAGGATCACGTCATGCCAGTCGACGACGGTCAGGCCGGACGCCCGCGCGAGGTCGAAGATCCGGGCGTCCGGCTGCCAGATCAGGCTGGAGTAGCCCCACTGGCATCCGATGTGACGGGTCTTCGAGATCGCGATACCCTCCTCGACGGTCTGGTTGGCCGTGCCCCAGAGCGACGCCCCGACGGCCATCGCGGCGAGCTCACCGTCGCCGCTCTGCCTGGACCACGGCTCGCCCGCCACCTGGTACTCCTCGGTCAGCCGCGGGTCGAAGGTGCGGCGCAGGGTCACGTTGCTCGTGCTGCCGCCGGTGGCAACCAGCACCCCCTTGTTCGCCCGGATGTGCACCGTGCGGCCGTCGTGGGTGGCGGTGATGCCCAGCACGCGCCCCGCCGCGGGGCTCTCGCGGACGATGCTCGTCATCTTGTGGCGCAGCAGCACCTCCACGCCCTTCGCCCGCGCGCTCTTCTCGAGCGCCCGCACGAGACCGGAGCCGACGCGGGTCGGGTGGTGCGTCACGCGCTCGCTGGCGACCGGCCACTGGATGGTGCGCTGCTGCCGGCGCGCCCGCGAAGCCTGCGTCGGACCGGTCAGGTGGTCCTGGAACTTCACGCCGTTTTCGATCAGAAACTCAAACGTCGGCGCGTTTTCGTCCGCGAACGCGCGCACGAGGTCGCGGTCGCTGTAGCGGCTCTGCATGTGGTCGTGGCGTATCCAGTCCAGGAACACCTCGTCGGCGGAGTCTTCGACCCCGTGCTTCCGCTGGTTGCTCGTGCCGCCGCCGAGGTGGACTTGCCCCCCGGAGCACATGCCGTGGCCGCCGATGTCCACGTTCTCCTCGATCATGATCACGGACGCGCCGTGATCGAGCGCGGAGACGGCCGCCGCCAGCCCCGCGGTGCCGGCGCCGATGGTGACGAAGTCCGTGGCGTGGTCCCAGAAGTCCTGCGCCTCCGCCGCACGGCCGGGCGCACCGAGCCCGGCCAGCGCGGTGGCGCCGACACCGGCGGTGGCGCCCCGCTTCAGAAAGGATCGCCGACTGACGCTCGCATCCTGCCGTGTCGACTTGGGCATAGGCTTCTCCTCCCCCGTACGAACCGCACTCTACCGGGACGGCCAGGCCCGCGCAAGACGTTTCGGCCTTGCGTGGCGAACGCTGCGGACCGGGCCGGGCGGCGATGTGACACACTGGCACCAGCTTGCCGCGGAGGGAGATCATGACGAAGCCGTGGTCCGTCGATCGCCGGAGGTTTCTGGCCGGGAGCGCCGGCGCCGCGGGAGCAGCCGTCCTCGGACGGCTGCCGCTGGAGCTGCTGGCCGGCCAGGCCGCACCCCCGGCCGCGCAGGGCTGGGACGCCGGACGCGTACGGCACCTGCTGCCGGCGGTCAGCGACTCGCGCCTGCTGCTGAAGGCGTCGTTCGGGGAGCCGCTGGCGAGCGCGCCCACGCTCCGCGTCGGCGAGCGCGCCGTCACGGGCCGCATGAACGACACGGCCGGCGAGCACTGGCAGTTCTACGTCACCGGCCTCGAGCCGGCGCGCCGCTACACCCTGTCGCTCGCGGGCGCCAGGGGCCGCGCGCTATGCGAGCCGTGGCCGCTGTCGACGTTCCCCGCGCCCGACGCCCGGCCGCGGCGGTTCCGGCTGCTCTTCTTCACCTGCGCCGGCGGTCCGGGCGGCACGTACGCCGGCATCGGCGAGCGGAGCGGCTTCCTCCCGACGGCGATCCGCAATCGCCTGCTGCGCCGGGCGCTCGCGTTCGAGCCCGACGCAGCGGTCGCGAACGGCGATCATATCTACTGGGATCTGCACGTCTGGCGGGGCGACCGCGCGGGCGGGCTCAGCGCCGCCGGCCGCCGCTCGAACTTCGACTTCTCGGCGTCCGTGTTCGCCGCCAGCAACGAGGCGGCGCTGAAGGCCGCGGCCGGGCCGCAGATCGTGCCCGTCTACGGCACCGATTTCCGATCGACGCCGGTCTTCTTCCTGCAGGACGATCACGACCACTGGGAGAACGACGCGGTCACCGACGCGATCGCCAACTTCCCGATCCCGTGGTTCCAACTGCAGCTCGCGCGGGCTACGCAACAGCTCTACTATCCCGAGTTCCTGCCCGACGCGCGGCGCCCGGCGGGGTTGCCGTGGTCGGCGGCGGGCGACCGACACGACCTGTCCGAGAGCTTCGGCACGGTGCGCTACGGCGCCCTGGCGGAGGTCCTGCTGTACGACGTGCGGCGGACGGTCAGCCTGGCCGGGCCCAACGCGGTCTTCGTCGACCGCCAGGTGGAGCGTTGGCTGCTGGAGCGGACGCGCGCGACGGAGGTGCGGCACCTGGTCCACGCGCCGTCCAACCCGTTCGGCTGGAGCGCCGGCAAGTGGGGCGAGTGGTACCCGGACGTGCTCGACCGCGATACGGGCGAGCTGACCACCGCCATCGCGAAGGCCTACTGGCAGTCGGGGTGGCTCAGGCAGCACGACCGGCTGGTGGCGGCGATAGCGGCCCAGCGCGGGCGGGTGCCGCTGGTGGTGAGCGGCGACCTGCATGCCGTCGGCATGGGGCGCATGCACCGCGCCGGCACGCTGGATCTCAACGTCCGTCCGGTCACGACGGTGCTGAGCGGCCCGATCGGCACCTCCGTGCGAGGCTTCCCCTCGGTGGTGCGCGGGGTCGGCGCGACGCCGCCCGCCCACCTCGACCTGGAGGAGTCGGTGGCGCCCATCGAGGACCACGGGTTCACCCTGGCCGACTTCCTGCCCGATCGGATCGTGCTGCGCCAGTTCCGCTGGGACGTCGACCGCCAGCCGCTCGACGCCATCGACGCGCTCGAGCCGTTCCACACGGCCGAGCTGCCGGTGCCCGGCTAGCCGGGCAATCGTCGCCCTGCGGCTCCGCTGGCGCCCAACCAGCCCTGCAGGAGTCCGCGCCGTTCTACGGCCCCGACTCCTGGCCGCGCGCCCGACTCTCGGGCCGCCTCAGCGCCTGCGCGGGCGGTCGTCCGGGTCGCACAGATCGCCGAGCTTCCCGGAGCCGCCGCAGTAGCTGACGTCCTGAATCTGCACCCGCAGCCCGTCCGGATCGGCGAACGTCAGCTCCTCCGCCGGCGGGTCGGAATCGGCGCGCATCCGCACCCGCGCCTCGACGCCGTGCGCAGCCAGCCGCTGCTGGACATCCGCGACGTCGAATCCCGCCATGCCGAAGCAGTAGTGATTGATGTGCGGCCGGTCGCCGCGCGCCAGCGCGACGAACTGCGGGCCGCCCCCGATGCCGAGCACCGGGACCGTCGGCGCGTCCCAATCGCGCTCCGTGCCCTGGGTGGTGACCAGCGGCAGGCCGAGCACGCGCTGGTAGAAGTCGGCCGACCGCTGCACGTCCGACACGGTGAGCGTGACGTGATTCAACGTCGTGACCGGAATGGGCGCCGCGGCCGGCTGCGCAGCCGGCGCCGCTCCGCCGGCTGCGGGCCGCGCCATCATCAACGCGGAGAGCGCCACCACCAGCTCCCGGCGCGTCATCTGCCCGCCCTCGTAGCGGCGCACCAACCGATCGACCACTTCACTCATGATTTCCCCCTTCGCCGGCGTCCCCTCGTGCTGCCTTGTCAGCCGGGCGTAGCGCCGGTCCCGGTGCGACGCGAGGGTCCCCCACGGGCGTCTGGCGCCCGGTCAGCACGCCCGGACGTCCACGTCGACCTCGAGCCGCACGGCCGAGTTGCCGCGGAAGCTCCCGGTCACGGGCGCGGCATCGCGCGGGTCGGCGGCGGCGGCCACCGCCACGTGCCGATTCGGCCACCGCCAACCCCTGACTCGGATCGTAGCCGCGCCAGCCGCCGCCGCTCAGATACACCTCGCCCCACGCGTGGAGCTCGTCGCCGGCACCGGCCGAGCCGGCGGCGTAGCCGCTGGCGAACCGCGCCGCGAGCCCCATGGTGCGGCAGCCTGCGACGAACAGCACGGTGAGGTCGCGGCAGGCGCCGCGCCGCGTCGCCAGCGTCGTCTCGGGCGGCTGCGGCGGCCCCTCCGGCCGCGCCTGCACGGTGAACTCGCGGTGCAGGCGCCGGGCCAGCTCGAGCGGAAAGAGCACCTGGTCGCGCTCGGCATCCCGCGCGGCGGCGAGCGCGAGCGCGCGCACCTCCGGGTGCGCGGCGTCGGGAGCCGACCGGTACTGCTGCAGCCCGGCCGCACGCTCCGCCGCGTAGACGTACGGCAGCGACCGCTCCGGCTCGGCCAGCAGGAAGCGGAACGGATCGGCGCGCAGCGTCTCGACCCGGGCGCGCGTGCACAGCCGCAGCTCCGTCGTCAGGCCCTCGAACCACGCGTGAGTGACCACGTTGCCGTCGAGGTCGAGATTGTCGGCGCGCATCGCCGGCGGCGGCTCGATCTCCAGCGCGAAGTCGAGCAGGCGGACCGCCCCGTCCGACCGGGGCTGCAGCCGCACGAGGTGCGGCTCGAGGAAGACCGGCGCCGCGAACGTGTACGCCGTGCGGTGCCGGATGGTGATCGTCACGGGGATGCCGGCAGCGGGGGCCTCGGCGACGACGCCGCGTCCAGATCGTCGTAGGCGCGATCGAACCACTCCCCCGGCGTTTCCTCGATCGCCCGGCGCACGCGCGCATCCCACCACTGCGAGAGCCGCTCGAAGTCCTGCTTCTCGAAGCGGCGCTCGACGATGCGGAACGAGTTCCGCCGGTACAGCACCACGTCGATCGGAAAGTCGACGTCGGCCGCGCTGATCCGCGTCGAGTCGAACGACAGGCACGCGACCTTGAAGGCGTGGCGCATCGAGTCCTCGGCCTTGAGCGCCCGGTCGATGATCGGCTTGCCGTAGCCCGTCGATCCGATCACGTGATACGGGGTCAGGCTGCCCGTGTCCACCCAGTTGCCTTCCGGGTAGAGCAGATAGAGCTTGGCCGCGGGGTCGCGCTCCATCTGCCCGCCGATGAGCGCATGGATGTTGAACGACATGCCGCTCTCGACCAGGGCCTCGCGATCCTCCCGCGCCACCCGGCGCACCTGCAGCGCGAACAGGTTGACCGCCTCGTACAGCCACTCGAACGGCTGGTCGCGCTCGCCGAGCGCCTCTTCGAGGTAGGTGAGCGTCTTGTCCCGCAGCGACCGCAGACCGGACGTCATGACGAAGAACGTCCCGTGCGGCGGCGAGTAGACGCTGACCTTCCGCAGGGTCGCCTTCTCGAGACCCGACATGATGAGGGTGTCGGACAGCCCGACGATGCCCTCTTCCACGTTCATCGCGACGCAGTAGGTCATGGCATGCGGGCGGTGGCTTGCACCGCGCTCAGTGCGCGCTGGACGGCGCGAAGAAGGTGCGCGTTATCTCGTTGCCAACGTGATTGAGCTTCTCCTGGAGCGTGTCGACGAAGTCGTGCAGCCCGGTGCTGACCACGTCGACGATATCAGTATAGTCGAGGTCCGCGACGAGCCGGCCCAGCTCGCGCTCCGCCGCGTTGACGAACCGCCGCGCCGGCGTGCCGGTCACGGCGTGGAGTGATACCTGCGCCCGGCCGGCGCAGTGCTGCACCGAGCGCGGAAACTCGCGATTGAGCAGCAGGAAGCTCGCGACGGCCAGAGCCGCGACGCGCCCGTGCGTGCGCCGGTACGCCTCGAGGGCGCTGGCCGACCGCAGCAGGGCGCCCCATTGCAGGTCGTCGATCGGCTTGCCCACGTCGGCCGCCGAGGGCAGCAGCAGGAAGCACTTCAGGTCGAGGATGCGCGTCGTCTGGTCCGCCCGCTCGATGTGCCGGCCCATCTGGCTGAAGTGCCAGGCCTCGCCGTGCTCCATGGTCTCGTTCTTCGTGCCCTCGATCATGTGGGACGAGCGCCGCACCTCCCGGAAGAACGCGTGCGCGTCCCACAGCGCCCGCTCGCGGGCGCCCGGCTGCCGCAGGAAGAGATAGAAGCGGTTGATCTCCTCCCACGTCTCCGACGAGAGGATCTCGCGCACCGAGCGCGCGTTCTCGCGGGCCGTGGTCACACACGAGACGATCGAGTTAGGGTTGAGGGCGTCAAACGTGAGGAAGTCGATGACGTTCGCCCGCGTCGGGCCGCCGTATCGCGCCCGGAAGTCGGCCTCGTCGCCGGTCACCTTCACCACCGGATCCCACTGCTCGGCATCCTGCCCGGGCAGGTCGAGCACGAGCTGGTTGTTCACGCCGACGACGCGCGCCACGTTCTCGGCCCGCTCGATGTAGCGGCTCATCCAGTAGACGGCGGCGGCGACGCGGCTCAGCATGCCAGCACCCACGTATCCTTGCTTCCGCCCCCCTGCGAGGAGTTGACGACCAGCGACCCCTTGCGCAGCGCGACCCGGGTCAGTCCGCCGGGCAACACGTAGATCTCCCGCCCGTACAGGATGTACGGGCGCAGGTCGACGTGCCGGCCTTCGAACCGCTCGTCGATGCGCGTCGGCACGCGCGAGAGGGCCAGTGTCGGCTGGGCGATGTAGTTGCGCGGCGCCGCCTCGATGCGCACCGCGAACTCGCGCCGCTCCGCCGCGGTGGACGCCGGGCCGACCAGCATCCCGTAGCCGCCCGCCTCGTTCGCGGCCTTGACCACCAGCTCGGGCAGGTGGTCGAGGACATAGCGCCGGTCGCCGTCCCGCCAGCAGAGCCAGGTCGGCACGTTGGGCAGGATCGTCTCCTGATCGAGGTAGTAGCGGACCATGTCGGGGACGTAGGCGTAGACGACCTTGTCGTCGGCCACCCCGGTGCCCGGCGCGTTCACCAGCGTGACGCGCCCGCGCTGATACAACTCCATCAAGCCCGGCACGCCGAGCAGCGAGTCCGGCCGGAAGCAGGTCGGATCCAGGAAGTCGTCGTCTATCCGCCGGTAGAGGACGTCTACCGGCTCGAAGCCGCGGGTCGTGCGCATCTGCAGCCGATCCTCCGCGACCACCAGATCGCGCCCCTCGACCAGCTCGATTCCCATCTGCTGCGCCAGGAACGAGTGCTCGAAGTACGCGGCGTTGTAGACGCCGGGCGTGAGAACCGCGACGCTCGGCCGACTCTGGGACTGCGGAGCCACCTCCTCGAGCATCTGCAGCAGGCGGCTGGGGTAGTCGTTGACCGGCCGCACGCCCAGCCCCTCGAAGACGGCCGGAAACGTCTCCTGCATCACGGCCCGGTTCTCGAGCAGATACGACACGCCCGACGGGCAGCGCAGGTTGTCCTCGAGGACGTAGACCGTCCCGTCCCGGTCGCGCACCAGGTCGGTGCCGGTGATGTGACACCAGACGCCGCCCGGGGGATCGAGGCCGACGCACTGGGGTCGGAAGCCCTGCGACGAGTCGACGACCGACGCGGGAAGCACGCCGTCACGCACGATCTTCCGGTCGTGGTAGACGTCGTCGATGAACAGGTTCAGCGCCTCGATGCGCTGCTTCAGGCCGCGCTCGATCGGTTCCCAGGCCTCCCCGGGCACGATCCGCGGCACGACGTCGAAAGGCGAGGATGCGCTCGGTGCCCTGGTCGTCGCCGTAGACGGTGAACGTGATCCCGGTGTTGAGCAGCGCCCGCTCCGCCGCCTGATGGCGCCGGAGCAGCTCGCCGCCGGGCAACGACTCGATGCGCTCGACGAGCAGGCGCGCCTCGGGGCGCGGCGAGCCGTCCGCCTGGAACATCTCGTCGTAGAAGCCCTCGGTGTCGTAGCCGTCGAACGTCATGTAGCGGGCAGGCCGCGACGTGCGGCCGTCCCCCCGCAAAGCCGGAGCGGGGGCGGCGCGCTGAGCCGCGACGGCGGACGCGGAGCCGGCCGCGGGCCGGCCCCGCCGGGCGCCGTCGCGGCTCAGCGCGTGTGTTCCAGGAATCTGAGCAGCTCGCTGTCCGTCCCCAGGATGAAGAACGTCTCCGGATCCATCGTCTTCTCGTACGTCTCGAGCGACTTCGTGAACGCGTAGAAGTCCGCGTCGCGGTTGTACGCGTCGGCGTAGATGCTCGTCGCCGCGGCGTCGGCCTGCCCGCGCAGCTCCTCGGCCTGGCGGTACGCCTCGGACTGGATCTGGGCCAGCTCGCGCTCCCGCTCGCCGTGGATCCGCGCCGACTCGCCCTGCCCCTCGGACCGGAACTGCGCGGCGATCCGCTGGCGCTCGGCGATCATCCGCGCGAAGACGTCCTTCTGCACCTCCTCGACGTAGTTGATTCGCTTCAGCCGCAGGTCGAGCAGCTCGATGCCCAGATCGGCCGTCCGCCCCGCGGCGGTCGCCAGGATGTCGCGCGTGATCTCCCGCCGCCCGCGCTCGATCATCTCGAGGATGACCGCCTCCTCCTCGGACTCGATCGGCACGTCGTCGGGGTCGCGGTTCGTGCTCCGCACCAGCTCGATCAGATCGTGGCGCGCCACGGCGTTCCGCGTCTCGCCGTCGAGGATGTCGTCGAGCCGCGACTGCGCGCCGCGCTCGTCGCGCAGTCGCTGGAAGAACAGCAGCGGATCCGTGATGCGCCAGCGCGCATAGGTGTCGACCCAGATGAACCGCTTGTCGCGGGTCGGCACCTGGTTGGGGCTGCCGTCCCACTCGAGGAACCGCCGCTCGAAGTAGTTGGGCCGCTGGATAAACGGCACCTTGAAGTGCAGCCCCGACCTGACCACCGGCTCGCCGACCGGCTCGCCGAACTGGGTGATGATGACCTGCTCGGTCTCGCTGACGGTGTACAGCGACTGCGCCAGGATGACGACCAGGGCGACGATGACGGCGATTCGAGTCGGGGTCAAGCGCATCATTGGCCACCTCCCGTGGCGAGCGCGGCCGCGGGCAGCGCGGCCGCGGGCAGCGGCCGCGTCCCGTTTCCGTTGAGCGACAGCAGCGGGAGCACGCCGCCGGTCGCGTCCTGGTCGACGTAGAGCTTGTGGCCGACCAGCGGGAGAATGCGCTGCATCGTCTCGAGGTAGAGCCGGCGGCGCGTCACCTCCGGCGCGGTCTCGTACTCCTTGACGACGGTTATGAAGCGTGCGGCTTCACCCCGGGCCCGGTTGATGCGGTCGAGCGCGTACCCCTCGGCCTGCAGCACGGTCTGCTGCGCCTCGCCGGCCGCGCGCGGAATGACGCGGTTGTACTCCGCCCGCGCCTCGTTGATCATCCGGTCGCGCTGCTGCTGGGCCTGGTTCACCTCGTCCCACGACGGCTTGACCGGGTCCGGCGGATTGACGTCCTGCAGCACCACCTGGTCGACCGTGACACCCATCTCGTACTGATTGGCGAGATCCTGCAGCCGCTCCTCCACGCGCGACTCGATCTCCTGGCGGCCGACGGTCAGGACCTCGGTGACGGTCCGGTCGCCGACCACCTCGCGCATCACGGCCTCGTTCATTGCGCGGAACGTCTCCGCCAGATTCCGGACCTTGAAGAGAAACAGGAAGGGATCGGACACGCGATATTGCACGATCCACTCGACGACCGCGACGTTGAGGTCGCCGGTCAACATGACCGCCTCGTCCCCGAACGGGCGATCCGGCGCGAACTGCGTGCGGATGCCGGCGTCCACGGTGCGGAACCCGAACTCCTGCTTGAGCTGCCGCTGGACCGGCACCTTCAGCACCTGCTCGGCGAACGGCAACTTGGCGCGCAGGCCGGGCTCGGTGGTCCGGACGAACTCGCCGAAGCGCAGCACGACACCCACCTCCTCCGGTTGCACCTGATAGAGCGAGCTGAAGCCCACCACGATGGCGAGCAGCAGTAGGACCAGCGCGGCCGCCGGCCGGCGCGGAATGCGCGACAGGCCCTCGGTCACGTTCAGCCGCCTGAAGTCGACGACGGGTTCATCAGCCATATGGACAATCCTCCCGGACCGGCCGCCATGCGGCGCGCTTGTAGGCAGATCCAACTCGTACTATACAATGCCGCCGACGCGCCGGATCGTTCCAGGTACAACATGTGTAATAAGTTACTCGCACTGCTCGCCGCATTGTGCGCCGCCGGTCTGTCCGGCTGCAGCGCGGAGCCCGCGCAGACCGCCGAGGCGCTCGCCGCGCCGTCGCTCGATGCGTTCCGCATGGCCGACGCGGCGTGCTACGACCGGTCCGTGCAGCCCCAGACGTCGGTGGTCGACACCCACGTGCACTTCCGGCCGTTCGGCGGACCCGCCATTCCGTTCGAAGAGGTGCTGCAGTACTTCGAGGAGACCGGCGTCCTGTTCGCCAACATCTACGGCATCGGCCAGTCGCTGCCGGTCGGCTCCACCTGCGCCTACTACCTGGACTGCCCCGGCACGCCGGTGACGCCGTCGCTGAAGAACGATTTCGTCAACGCCGCCAACTACGTGACGAAGGCGCCGGCGGGCATCCACCTGACGCTGTCGATGACCTTTCCGGACCTGGCCGCGCCGGAGTCGATCCTGCCCGGCATCGAGCTCCTCGAAGCGGAGTACCCCGGGCTCTTCCGCTGGATGGGCGAGGTCAACCTGGTGAAGCAGGCGCTGTTCGACAACGGGCATGCGCCGCCCCCCCCGGCCACCATCCGCAAGTGGGCCCCCTTCATGGAGGTGCTCCGGGAGCGGGGCATCCCGCTCGCCGTGCACTCGGATCTGGGGGACGACGACGATCCGACCCGCTACCTGCCGCTGATGGAGGAAGCGCTGCGGCTGTATCCGGACAACGCGATCGTCTGGGTCCACATGGGCCTATCCCGGGAGCTCACCCGCATGGAGCCCGCCCGGCACGTCGAGCTGATGACGGCCATGCTGGAGAGCCATCCGAACCTCGTGCTGGACATCGCCTGGCGCGTGCTCGAGGACGCGTACTTCTCGACGCCGGACGGCCAGGCGGAATACGTTCCGTTCCTCAACGCGCACTCCGAGCGGATTCTCCCGGGGACCGACTTCCTGGCTTCGCGCGACAAGGGCCTCGACGTCTACCGGACGGAGCTGGAGGCCACGAGCCGCATCAACCGCTCGCTGGACGACGACGCCTTCCGGAACATCGCGCTCGGGCAGAACTACTTCCGGCTGCTGGGCCTGAACTACGAGGCGCCGCCCGTCTGCCCGTGAGGACGAGAGCGAGGATCGCATGCAGAATCCCCCCGCCGGCTGGCCGAGAATCGCATCCGCGGTGTTCTACGAGGACGCCGCGGCCGCCATCGACTGGCTGTGCCGCGCCTTCGGATTCGAGGTGCAGTTGAAGGTCGAGAACGAGCGCGGGCAGATCGCGCACTCGCAACTCGTCCTCGGCGGCGGCCTCATCATGGTGGGCCAGGCCGGCCTGTCGCCCGACCGGTCGTATCTGCGGTCGCCCCGGACGGTCGGCGGCGCGAACACCCAGTCGCTGTTCGCCTACGTGGACGACGCCGACGCCCACTGCGAGCAGGCGCGCGCGGCCGGGGCCGCCATCACGGCCGAGCCGGCCACCCAGGATTACGGCGAAGGCCACTGGGCGGACAGGAGCTACCAGGCCCGGGACCCCGGGGGCACCACTGGTGGTTCGCGCACCGCGTGCGCGGGTAGCCTGCCGCCGCGCCGTCACACTGGTCGGCCTGCCCGGTCGAGAGGCCAGTCCCCGTCACTCAGGCGGCCCTCCGTACCGGCCTCATCGTCATGCACCGTCGAGCAGCCGCCGCGCGCGCGCTGCGCGGGCCACATCGGGATCCGCCGCCGCCGGGACCCGCGCCAACTCCTCGACGTAGCGCGGCGGCAAGCCGTGCTCGATCGCACCCGCGACCACTAGATCGCGGTACCAGGTCGAAGGGAACGCGCGCCGCATCGACGTGCCGCTCGCCGGCGACATAGGTCATGGCGCTGACCATGCGGACAGCGGAAAGCTGAAGTTTTACAGCGAGCCGCGCGTAGCCTCCGGTATGTACTCCCTCCGCCCGGTCGAGAGTCTCGGCGTCGGCATCCGCCACATCGTACAGCACGCCGAATGCGGCCTCCGCGTGGTGAGAGGTCGCAACGAGCGTGCACTTGCCCGAACCCGTCCGCCCCTACCTTGTGAAACCGCACCACGAACCCGGGCGCCCTCGCGCTGCCGCACGCGACGGCCGACGGCGCGCGCGACCAATCGGTCAGGCGCCGAGTCAGCATGTTCGAACCGTACGCGAAGTACTTCATGAGGGTGTCTGGTCGCTCATTCGGAACGCGACGACCCACCACCTCTGCAGACGACCCCGAATATCGTGCCGGTGACAATGTAGTGGAAGACGTCGCGACCGAACGACACGGCTCTTTCGTGCAGGGAGTCGACGATATTGGACGGCCGCCCATGCGGTCGCGTCAGCGACCGCCAGCCGCCGGCCAGTCGATCTGTACGCGGGCGGCGCCGTTGCGGTGCTCGCGCGTGTGCACGTCGAAGTAGAGCCCGCCCGACTCGAAATCGTCGCGCTCGGCGGCGCTGAGCGTCAGCGTGCCGGAGGCCCGGGCGGCGCCCGGGCCGGACAGCTCCAGCACCACCGGACCAACCTCGCCGGGGACGCCACGGTGCAGGTGTGCGAAGAGGACCTGACCGGCGGGCGCGCCGTAGACGGTCGCCGCGTAGCGCAGCTGCCGGGTCGCGGGCGTCCAGGTGAGGCGGACGCCGGCCCTCACCCCGCTCTCGACGGGCGGCGCCGCGGCCGCGCCGGCCGCCGTCCACTCCGCCGTGCTCGAGGGAGCGGCGAACAGGCTTGGCGTCGACGCTGGGGGGCGCCGATGATGCGTCAACTGCTCGTACGAGTAGGCTAGGCGGACGAGCTCGCCCTCGGCCCACGCCCGCCCGAGCAGCTCGAGCCCGACCGGCATGCCGTCGGCCGCGTACCCGGCGGGAACGACGATGGCCGGCAGGCCGGAGAGGGCGCTCAGCGCGCAGTTGTTGCCGTGCTGCGGCAATCCAATCGGCGCGGCGGTACGACGTAGCGTCGGGTA
The DNA here is from genome assembly GCA_965217045.1 of Vicinamibacterales bacterium. GTDB lineage: Bacteria > Acidobacteriota > Vicinamibacteria > Vicinamibacterales > UBA8438 > JAAXGX01. Next base: position 2,235,013 of record OZ244229.1, read on the forward strand.
GGCGAGCGCGTCGAGCCGCTCGTCGTCCATGAACCGCGTCACGGCCTCCCGCAACGGCTGGCGGCGGGCGAGCGCCTGCACGTAGTCCGGGTCGTCGAGGCCGCCCGCGTTGTCCGATCGCCGGTAGCGCTCCTCCACGGCCGCGTGATACAGCCCCGAGTCGAGAATCTCCCGCAGCGACCGCACCGGCGTGCCCGGCGCGCGCAGGTAGTCGGCGAGCTGGAACTTGAACTCCACCGGGACGATCGACCCGCCCTGCAGCAGGTTCGGCACGCCCGGCAGCTCCACCTCGACCACGATGGCCCCGGCCGCGGCCATCGTGTCCAGCGCGGCGTCGATCACCGCCGCCACCGGCTCGTCCTCCGGGGCGCCACCCACCAGCCAGGTGACGACGCCGATGCGCGCGCCCTCGAGCGCGCCTTCCGTGAGAAAGGCCGCGTAGCTGTCCGGCACGCGGCCGCGACCGCGCGCCGTCACCTCATCCGCCGGATCGACCCCCACCGTGGCGTCGAGCATGATGGCCAGGTCGGTGACCGTCTTCGTCATCGGCCCGCCCATGTCCTGCGTGAGCGCGAGCGGGACGATCCCGTCACGGCTCGACAGCCCGCGCGTGCCGCGCAGGCCGGCCAGGGCGTGATGGAACGACGGCATGCGGATCGATCCGCACGTGTCGGTCCCCATCCCGGCCGCCGCGAAGCTGGCCGCCACCGCCGCGCCCGTCCCGCCGCTCGATCCGCCCGGGTTGCGGGACGGGTCGTACGGGTTGCGGGTCTGCCCGCCAACGGAGCTGACGGTCGTCAGCCCGTACGCCAGCTCGTGCATGTTCGTCTTGCCGATGATGACGGCGCCGGCTTCCTTCAGCTTCGCGACCTGGAACGCATCGTCCGGCGGATACCAGTCCGCCAGCGCGCTCGCGCCGGCGGTGGTCGGCAGACCCGCCACGTCGTAGTTGTCCTTGACCACGACCGGGACGCCGTGGAGCGGGCTGCGCGGCCCGGTCTCGACCCGCTCGCGGTCGAGCGCGGCCGCCTCGTCGAGCGCCCCGCCGTTGATGCTGATCATCGCCTTGAGCGCGGGGCCGCGGCGGTCGTACGCCTCGATGCGCGCGAGGTACTGCGCGACGATCTGGCGGGACGTGACGCGGCCCGCCTCCATGGCTGCCTGCAGTTGCGGGATGGTCCGCTCCAGCACGTCGAACGCCGGTGGAGACGATTGATTGGAAGGTTCGCCGCACGCGGCGGCCGCGCAGAGCGCGGCGGTGAGCATGACGTGCCGTAGAAGTCTCATCCGGTCCGTCCTGCGAGCCCCCGTGTGATACTCGAACCGGGTTCTACGGCGCAGACTCCTGACGCGAGCCGCCGGACACGAGAACGGCGAGACCGACGGCCACCAGACGCGCGACTACTCGCCTGCTCCGCTCAGGGGGTTACCGTGATCATGAAATTCCTGCTGGTCGTCAGCGCACTGTCGCCCGCCATGGCGCGCAGCACGTACGTGCCGGGCTCGTCGAAGGCCACCGCCGTCTCCCACCTGCCGTCCTCGGGAACGGGCGGAATCAGGTAGGGGAACGACCAGGGAGAATTGGCGTAGACACGCGTGTCCTGCCACATCTTCAACTGCTCGGGGTAGAACCTGACCTTGGAGGCGTCGCCCCGGTACACGATCCAGGCGAACCGCAGGCCGGGCGGGTTGCCGGGCACGATCTGCCGGGGCGCCCTGTAGGCCGGGTGCGGCTTGCCGGGCTCCACCGCGGGCGGCTCGTACGTGCCGGACGGGATGCCGTCGTCGGAGGCGAACGCCACCAGCCGCAACGGCTGGCCGACCCGCACCCGGCGCGGCTGGTCCACGGCGAGGTCGAGGGTCGGAAACTTGTTGTCGCGCCACTCGTCGATGACGCCCCCGAAGTTCGCGCCCATCTCGGTCCCGATGGTCTGCGGGTCGAGCAGGTAGTCCGTGCGCAACGAGCCGTAGGCCCGCTCCGTTTTCCCCTTGGTGGTGAGCGTCCAGACGACTTCCTGATCGCCGATGTCCGCCGGCATGTCGACCGTGAACAGGAACAGGTTGCGGCGCGGGTAGAAGTGTGTCGGCTGCCCCCGATCGGGGCCGCCGGGCTCGATGTTGTTGTCCGGACCGATCGGAACGTCGAGCTCCTCCTCCCAGTTCGAGTTCATGTACCCGAAGAACAGCGAGTAGGTGCCGTCCTCGTTCTGCCACCAGCCCTCGAACGCGGGCGACACGCTCTGCCCTCGCGAGTACGTGAACCGGGTCTGCGCGCTCAGACCCAGACCCGCCACGAGGAGGGCCAGCACTACAAGCAGCCAGCATGTTCTCTTCGTCATTGCCTTTGTCCGGCTCGTCCCGGCCTCGCTACTGTTGATCGTCCTGCTGATCGTTCGCCGCCGCCGCCTGCGACGGGAACTCCACCTGGCACAACGGGCACCCGATGACGTGGTCGTTCCTGGTGAGCTGCAGCCGCGCGCGCCGCCCGGCCATCTCCTGCTCGAACTGCTCGTCGGTCAGCTCGTAGGCCAGCCCCAGATCGATGAACATGTTGGACACCGAGCGGCGGCCGCCGCCCGACCAGTTCCGCGGGTCGGCCACGTTGCGGTTGGCCGCGGTCGTGTCCAGCCACCCGATGATGTGCAGGACCGTCCCCTTCGGCAGCAGCGGCGCGTGGTCGTCCTCGAAGATGTACTGCTTCACCCAGTTGTGGTCGTACCCCACGCAGGACAGCGTCTCGATGTTGTGGCCCCAGATGGCCTCCAGGCACATGCGCGTGCCGGGGGCGTGCTGGTGCGGCTCGAACGACAGCAGCTTGGTGTGCGCCTCCAGCACCCGGTACGCGTGCAACTGCTGCCCCGCCTGATTCGGCTTGATGTCGATGTCGACGCCGTTGCCCACGGAGCTCCGGGTGTACCTCACCGCCGGCTCGTAGCCCTTGGGATGCAGCTTGAACGCGAACTTCACGTGCGCCCGGGTCTCGCGGCCGTTCGAGTGCAGGTGGGCGTTGTGCAGGTCGAGCACCGATCCCGCCTCGAGGATCCGCCCCGCCTCCGGCGGGAACACGTCCGCGTTGCGCCCCACCTCGTGCACGGGCCAGCCGGCCGGCCGCTCGCCTTCGGGCGCGTCGGGCGCCAGCGACCCGTAGTTCATGTGGTGGAACACGTAGCGCCCGCCGACCGTATCGCTCGCCCCCGTCCGCGGCAGGTCGTTGAACTCCTTCACCTCGACGGCCGCGACGTACCGGTCTTCCGTCAAGCCGGTCGGGAGCCTGCCGAGCGACGTCCACTTGTCGGGCGCCGCGGCCGAGACGACGACCTCGGGCGATTCGAGGATCAGATCCGGCTCGCCGATTGTCCACTCGTCCGCGGCCGCGAAGTCGAGCGGCGGCGGCAAGTCGGCGGGATTGCCCAGCGGTGCGCCGTTGTCGGCCCAGATCGCGATCGCCTCGATTTCCTCCTCCGTCAACGACGGGTCGTTCTTGAAGTGCTGGATCCCGATGTCCTTCTCGACGAACCAGGGCGGCATGGCGCCGCGGCGGTGCCGCAGGGCCGTCCGGGCCTTGATGGCCCGCGCCCACGGCCGCGTCTGCTCGTACGTCAGGAGCGACATCGGCGCCACCGAGTCCGGCCGATGACACTGCTGGCAGCTCCGCTGGAGGACGGGTGCGATGTCCTTCGCGAACGTCACCTCGCGCTGGCCGGAGGCGCCCGATCCGCCCGGCTGGGCGCCCGCCGCAACCGGCACCAGCACAGCGGCGATCAGAAGCGCGGAACGATACATGCCTTTCATCTACAGAACTCCCCTACAGAACTCCCCCTCGATCAGCCGACAATCGCGATCAGTATCCCTCCAAACCCCCCGGGACGCAACCGTATCGCGGCGGCCCGGCAGGCTGGTACAATCGCGGCGTGGCGCGCCGGCTGATGCACCAGGCAGGCGCAGGAGCGGGGTGGCGGGCGTTGGAGGCAGGAAAGTCCCGATCGGCGGAGCGGGGAAAAACGTGACAGGTGGAGCACGCCGGGACGCCGCTCCCGGGTCATACGCCCGCGGACACGGCCAAGCGCGCCCACCCGTCGCTGCCCGCCCGGGCAATCTCCAGAATGTGGCCGTCGCCCGGGCGGACAACACTGTATTCAGGTTAGCGGGGCTACGTGACGCCTCGTCGATGGCGCCGTTGCGGCCGCGTTAAATTTCAGGAGGTAGCGGACATATGAATTGGACCGCGATGCGTACAGCCCGCAGCGGACTGCTCGTCGGCCTGACGCTGGTGCTGGGCGCCTCCACGGCGGCGGCCCAGTTCCGGGCGCCGAGCCCGGACGGCCTGGCGTCCACCGAGACCGGCGGGCGGTACGCCGGCGGCCGGACGCCGTACTACATCGAGGGCAGGTGGATCGAGATCAGCTACGGCCGCCCCATCAAGCGCGGCCGGCAGCTCTGGGGCACGGAGCAGACCTACGGCATGTGGCTCGACCGCGGCGCGCCGGTCTGGCGCGCCGGCGCGGACGTGTCCACCTACCTGATGACCGAGGCGCCGCTCGTCATCGGCGGCACGCGCATCGAGCCGGGCGGCTACACGATGTTCATCGACCTCGAGCCCGGCGAGTGGACGCTCATCATCTCCAACTGGCAGCCCCAGAGCCGCTACGACCCGAACAACCGCACGGAGCTGTGGGGCTCCTACGGCTACACCCCCGACAGGGACGTCGTGCGCGTGCCGATGGAGCTGTCGGAACTCCCGTGGTCGGTGGACCAGCTCACTTGGCTGTTCCTGGACGTGACCGGTACGGCCGGCCGGTTCGCCCTCATGTGGGACCGGATGATGGCCGCCGTCGCGTTCGACATCGCCCCCGAGCCGTCCGACGTGGAGGGCCAGGGGCCGACCCTCGACCCGCGCGCCGCCCCGATCATCCGCAACGGCCCCGGGGGGGCCGGCCGGTGATGGCGCGCCCAGCGCTCGCGCCCGCGCTGCTGCTCATCGCATGCGGCTGGCTCGCGCCCGGGCCGGCCGCCGGTCAAGACGACGCGGTCCGGCCGGGCGCAGCGGCGGCGCCCCGGACCGCGTGGGGCGACCCGGACCTGCAGGGAGTCTGGAGCTTCTCCGTCGATACGCCGCTCAATCGTCCCCCGGCGTTCGCCGGGCGGGCGGTGCTGACGGACGAGGAGGCTGCCGCCCGGGCGGCGCAGACCGCGCAGATCCGGTTCGACCGCGACAACCGACCGCCGGCCACCGAGGCCGGACCGGCCGGGCTGGAAGGCGCGGGGGGCAACTACAACCGCTTCTGGACCGACGCGCGGCGCACGCCGCGCCAGACCTCGCTGGTCGTCGATCCGGCCGACGGGCGGGTGCCGCCGCTGACGCCGGCGGCGGCGCGGTGGTACGCCGAGGTCGAGGAGCTCCGGGCCGGCGTGCCCATGGACGCCCCGACGCCCGGCGGCTTCGTCGAGGACCTCGGTCCGCGCGGGCTGTTCACCCGCTGCATCCTCGGCTTCAACTCGGGGCCGCCGATGGCGCCCTGCTGCTACAACGAGAACGTGCAGATCTTTCAGACGCCGGATCACGTGGTGCTGCTCAACGAGATGGTGCACAGCGCCCGCATCGTGCCGCTCGACGGGCGGCCGCCGCTGACGCCGCGCATCCGCCAGTGGCTGGGCGACTCGCGCGGCCGCTGGGACGGCGACACCCTGATGGTGACCACCGCCAACTTCACCGACGACGTCTTCGACTTCGGCCGCATGCGGCCGCGCGGCGCCGGACTGCGGCTGGTGGAGCGGTTCACCCGGGCGGCGGACGGCACCCTGCGCTACCGGTTCACCATCGACGACCCGGCCTGGTACACGGCGCCGTGGACGGCGCAGCTCCCCCTGGCCAGCGTGGGCGGGCCGCTCTACGAGTACGCCTGCCACGAGGGGAACCACAGCATGACCAACATCCTGGAGGGCGCGCGATGAAACGCGGCTGGCTGGCGGCGCTGGCGGTCCTGGCGGCGGCCGGCGGGGGCGGGGGCGTCCCCGGCGTAGCGCAGGCGCAGGGCGCGCCGCAAGTGGCGCATGTCGGCATCGTGGTGCGGGACGCCGCGGCCTCGGCGGCGGCCTACGCCGCGCTGGCGGGCGTTGCCGCGCCCGCGGTGGAGGCGGCCCGCGGGGACGAGCCCGCGCGCGTGGCGCGGGTGCGGCTCGCCAACGTCGCCGTCGACCTGATCGAGCCGACCGGCCCGCCGGGCGGCGCGTACCGCGACTTCCTCGACACTCGCGGCCAGGGGGTGCACCACCTGGCGATCCGCACCGGCGGCGGCGGGGACCGCATCGACCTCACGGCGCGGCTCGGTCTGCTGGTGGAGGTGGTCCCGCCCGCGGAAGGCGACCGGCCGCACGGCCGGGCCGCCTCCGGGCCGGCCGGCGGGCGCCCCGCCGCGGACCTCGACCGCCCGGCCTGCATCACGCACCTCGGCGTCGCCGTCCGCGACATCCGGGCCGCGCGGCAGGCGCTCCTGGACGTGATCGGCGTCGAGCCGACGCCGATCCGGGAGTTCCAGGCGGCGAGCGGCCAAGGCGAGTTCACCGCGTTCAACCTGCAGAACGTCAGCATCGAGCTGCTGCAGCAGGTAGGCGACGGCGGCGGCACCTATGCCGACTTCCTGGACCTGTACGGCCAGCGTGTGCACCACATCGGGCTGCACTTCCGGCACGCCGGCGACAGCCTCGACATGCCGGCGCAGGTCGAGCGGCTGGAGCGGCACGGCGGCGTGCTGGCGGCCGACGGCGGCGGGCACGCCTACTTCGATCTGCGGCCGCGGCTCGGCCTGCTGGTCGAGGCGCTGCCGGCGGCGGCGAGCGACGCCGTCTACCCGCACCCGCACGATGCACCGTAAGGAGGTACCCATGCCCTCGGTGCGACGCCGGGTTCTACCGCGGACTGCCGCGCGGCGGCTCGCCTGGTTGTCCGGCTGGGGAATAGCCTGGGCGCTGGCTCCGCTCGCCGTGCTGCACGGCCAGGAGCTGGAGCTGGTCGGCTTCATTCCCGGACCGGCCACGGTCGTGAGCGTGCACGGCGACCGCGCGTATCTCGGCGACGGCCCGACGCTGCGCATCGTCGACATCGCTGATCCGGCGGCGCCGGCGGCCACGGGCTCGGTGACACTCCCCGAGAACATCTACGACATCGACGTCTCCGGGGCAGTGGCGTACGCGGCGATCGACTTCGGCGGGCTGGCGACGGTGGACGTGTCGGATCCGGCGGCGCCGCGACTCCTCGCCACGTTCCGGACGCCGGGGCAGGCGCTGAGCATCGCCGTCGCCGGGACCACCGCGGCCGTGACCAACCGGCTGTCCGGCCTGGAGGTGATCGACGTCTCGGACCCGGCGGCGCCGGCCGCGAGCGGATCCTACTTCGCGGAGGGGTACGCCATCGCCGTGGCGGTCGCCGGCGCGCGCGCCTACGTGATCGACACGCCGGGCGGGCTGTCGATCGTCGACCTGACCGAGACGGGCGAGGAGCTTGCGGCGCGGGGCTCGCTGGCCACGCGCGAGATGTCGGCCGCCGTGGCGGCGGGCACGCTGAGTCGGAACGGCTCGGAGACGACCCTCGCGGCGCTGATGAGCTCGGAGTCGACCCTGGAGCTGGTGGACGTCTCGGACCCAGCCGCTCCGACGTCGCTGGGCACCTACCGGGACGCCGGGCGGCCGGGCACCGGCGGGCACATCGGCGCGACCGCCACCGGCGGCCTGGTCCACGTGGAGCTGGAGGGCTCGCTCGCCTTCCTGGCCGACGCCTATCCGCCGTTCCTGCTGCAGGTCGTGGACATCTCGGACCCCGCGGCGCCCACCCTGGTCACCGAGTACGAGCCGCCCGGCCCGGCCCGCGACCTCGCGGTCGCGGGCCCGCTGGTGCTGCTGGCCACGGGCGGCGCGGAGATGGGTGGGACCGGCGAGCCCGGCGTGCTCATCCTGCGCCAGGTGACCGTCACCCCCTAGTTCGTTCCGCGTCGGCCGACCCGCGAGCGCCGTGCCATTCAACGGAGGCGAGTCATGCAGGTCGAGCCCCACGAGTCCGGACCGGCGTTCATGAGGGAGCACCGTGAGTGGAGCCGGGTCCGCCGCGCTGCGCTGACCGGAGCACTGCTCGCGGCGCTGTCGTTCGGCGCCGGATGCGCCGGCCGGCCGGACGCGGCCGGCAGCGGCCAGGGCGACGAGGCGGCGCTGAGCGACCTCGAGCGGCTCCTCGCCATCGAGGAGATCGGCCGGCTCAAGGCGAGCTACTTCCGCTGCCTGGACACGAAGGACTGGGCCTGCATCGCGACGCTGTTCGCGCCCGGCGCCCAGGCGGTCTACAACACCGAGGGGTCCGGCGACCTCGGCACGCCCGACAACCCGGTGACCGGCCCCGACGCCATCGCCGCCTTCATCCAGCGCGGCGTCGAGCATCTGGTCACCGTTCACCACGGGCACATGCCGGAGATCGAGATCACCTCGCCCACCACCGCGACCGGCATCTGGGCGATGGAGGACATCCTGCAGATACCCGGGGGCGAGAACACGCTGCAGGGCTGGGGGCACTACCACGAGACGTACGAGCGGATCGACGGCCGGTGGCAGATCAGGACGCTCCGGCTGACGCGGCTGCGGGTCGACCGGGCGGAGTGACGGACGCGCCGGCAGCGGCCGCAGCGCCACGACCGGGCGGGCGGCGGCCTACGGCTGGATCGGGTTGCCGTCCGGCCGCGTCAGCTCGGCGCAGCACATGCCGTACGTGCCCGGCGCCCGGGACGGGCTGCCCACCGCGCGGATCTCGTCGCCCGCGTTGATCGTTTCGGGCGTCCATCCCCTGCGTGTCAGCGAGACCGCGGGGCCCATCTCGATCTCCCAGGCGATCGCGGCGCCATCGTCCCCCCCTCCAGGTAAAGGAAGGAGTGCGGGTTCTTGAACTCGAACCTGGTCACGACGCCCACCGCCTCCACGCTGCGGGTCCCGTCGTAGAACGATTTCCCGACCCCCTCCAGGTAAAGGAAGGAGTGCGGGTTCTTGAACTCGAACCTGGTCACGACGCCCACCGCCTCCACGCTGCGGGTCCCGTCGTAGAACGGCGTGCTGGCGTGGTGCGCCACCGCGGGCGCCACCGCCAGGCACGCCGCCGCCAGGCATGCCGTCACGATCCATCGCCGAACTGCCACCTCGCTACCCTCCTTGCCGCAGCCCTAGCCCGCCGATCGTCGCCTTGCGGCTCCGCTCGGCGCCCAACCAACCCTGCAGGAGTCGGCGCCGTTCTACGGCGCAGACTCCTAGCGATACTTCGGGACCATGAACCGCACCGGATGCCGCGCCTCCTCCGGGTCGCACTCGTACGCCTGCAGCCGGTAGCCGGCGGGCGCCGGCAGCCACTGGGTGGTGTACGACGCCGGCTCCCTCAGAAAGAGCGGATCCTCGACGGTGACAGTCACCTTCAGGGCTTCGCCCTCGCGCCAGTAACGCTCGGCCACGCGCTTGAGCTGCGAGGACGGGATACCGTTGTAGTCGTCGAACCCGGTGACGTCGAACACGAAGTGGGTGGTCTCGACCAGCAGCGCACCGTCTTCATAGCGGCCGACCGAGAAACCCTGGAGACCGTAGTCGTGGACGGTCGGCCGGCGTCCGTCGAGCCAGACGGTGCGCAGCTGATCGTCCTTCTCGTAGCGGAACAGCACCCGCTCGGGCCACTGCACGACCTCCATCATGTACGGGTCGTACTGCAGGGCGGGCGGCGTGGCCGGCACGCAATCGTACTTCTGCGCCAGCGCCTCGTCGAACACCTTCTGATAGGCGAGCGCCCGCTCGTTCAGCACGGGAAAGTTGTCGGGCGTCCACGGCATGTCCGGGCCGTTGACCGGGCGTGCGCGGGGGCTCCCGTCCCAAACGCCGGCCAGGCGGGGCACCTCGCCGGCGGTCTCCGGGGCCGACTGCGCCCCCGCCTCCGGCCCGCCCGCCGCCATCGTCACCGCCAGGAGCGCGATCGGCGCCGCCACCCGGACGGACCGCCAAGAAACCAATCGGCTGCGCGTCTTCCGCATGGGCATCTCTCTCCCTGCCGTGCGAGTCTACACCTATAATTGCTCGCGCGCGATGGGGCGCGCGGGGAGGATTTCTCATGCAGCTGACGAGGCTTTCGATGGCGGTCGGCGCCCTGTTCGCCGGCGCCCTGGTCGCGGGTGCGGCCGGACAGGGCGCGGCGTGCAACCCGGACGGCGATGTGCAGTTCCTGTGCGGGCCGGTGAGCCCGGAAGACCTGCTGGAGGTCCCCGAGACGCCGTGGGTCGTGGTCTCGAGCATGGAGGACGAGGGGCACCTCGTCCTGGCCGACACCCGCGACCACACGTCGGCCGTGCTCTTTCCCGGCGGCGCATCCCGGGCGCAGCACGACACGGCGATGTTCGGGTCGTGCCCGGGCCCGCCCGGCAGCCGGTTCCGGCCGCACGGCCTCAGCCTGCGTCCGGGTGACGGCGGCATGCACACGCTGTACGTGGTCGGCCACGGCGCGCGCGAGTCGGTCGAGATATTCCGGCTGGACGCCAGCGGCGACACGCCGAGCGCCACGTGGATCGGCTGCGTGGTGGCGCCCGACTCGGTCAGCCTCAACTCGGTGACGGCCCTCCCGGGCGGCGGCTTCGCCGCGACGAACTTCGCGCCGCCGGCGGGCGAGGTGTGGGAATGGCAGGCCGCGTCGGGCTGGACGCAGGTGCCCGGCAGCGCGACCGACGGGCCGAACGGCCTGCTGGTGTCGGACGACGGACGCTGGCTCTACATCGGCGGCTGGGGCACCGGGTCCGTGATCCGCCTGTCGCGCGGCCAGACGCCCGTCGACAAGTCCGCGGTCGACGTCGGGTTCCAGGTGGACAACCTGCGCTGGGCGCCCGACGGCTCGCTGCTGGCGGCCGGGCAGGCCGCGAGCGGCACGGCAACCGTCTTCGATTGCGTACGCGACGGTGCCTGCGACGGACTCGCGGCGCGGGTCGCGCGGGTGGACCCGGAATCGCTGGGCGCCGAGCAGATCGTCAACTATCCGTCCACCGACGCCCTGATCATCGGCACGGTCGCCATCGAGGTCGGCGACGAGATCTGGGTCGGCGGGGCCGGCGGCGGCGACCGGATCGTCCGCTTCCCGAAGTAGGAGTCTGCGCCGTAGAACGGCGCGGACTCCTGGAAGGTTGGTTTGGCGCCAAGCAGAGCCGTAGGGCGACGATCGGCGGGCTAGCGGCCCCTCAGCCGGCCTCGAAGAGCCGCTCGAAGTTGCCGCTGAAGATCTGATCCTGGACAGCCGGGTCGGCCCCCGCCTGCTCCAGCGCAGCGGCCTGCGCTTCCCAGACCGGCCGCTGCCAGCCGCGCGGGAAGAACGACGAGTCGCTGCCGAACAGGAGGCGCCCGGGCCCGACCACGTCCAGCGCCCGGCGAAAGACCTCCGCCAGCGTCAGGCCGGGATGGTACTTGATCCAGCCGTTGGAGCTGGACGTGTCGAGGTAGATATTGGAGCAGAGGTCGGCCGCCATGAGCGTTTCGCGCAGGAGGCCGGCACCGAAGTGGGGCACGATGAACGGCAGGCCGGAATGCGCGGCGGCCAGCGGCGGCAGCGCGAGCGGATCCCCAAGCCTGACGTCGAACCGGCTGGGCAACCCGAGCTTCTGTCGCACGCCGACCGACAGCACGCCGCAGTGAACGAAGACGGCGGCGCCCGGATGCCCTGCGGCGATGTCGACGACCCGCCGCACGCACTCGTCATCGAGCCCGTACCGGTGCATGGCCGGAAACAGGCAGACGCACCGCAGGCCGAGGGGGCCAAGGGCGTCCGCGGTCCGCCGCGGGGCGTCCTCGCGCGTGGGGTCCAGCATGAACCAGCCGACCAGGCGGCGCGGATGCCGCGCGGCCGCCTCCGCGACCGACTGCTCGTCGCCGGGCACGCTGGCCATGAGGGCCGCGCGCGAGACGCCGTGCCGATCCAGCTCCGCGACCCAGCAGTCCGCGAGCTCCGCGGGGGCGCCGGGCGCCTCCCACCCCAGGGCGGTGGTCGCCGCCACCGCCGGATCGCCGGGTCCCAGGTCCGGCACGTCGCGCGCCAGCGTCTCGAAGAACCGCCTCGAAAAGAAGTGGCAGTGGGCGTCGTCAATCATAGGGTGATCATGTCAGACATCGGGAGCGGCCTCGTCTACTATGCGGTCTTCCTGTTCTCGACGACGCTGCACGAGGCCGCCCACGCCTGGGCGGCGCTGCGCGGGGGCGATCCGACCGCGTATCACGGCGGCCAGGTGTCGCTCGACCCGCGGGCGCACATCCGGCGCGAGCCGTTCGGCATGGTTGTGCTGCCGCTGCTCTCCGTCGCGGTCTCGGGCTGGCCGTTCGGCTTCGCGAGCGCGCCGTACAACCCCTACTGGGCGCAGCGCCACCCACGGCGGGCGGCCTGGATGGCGCTGGCCGGCCCCGCCGCCAACCTCGTCCTGGTGCTGGGCGCGGCGGTGCTGATCCGCGCCGCCGCAGGCGCCGGCCTGCTCGCCGCGCCCGGGGCCATCCGCTTCGACCACGTGGTGACGGCTCAGGCGGGCGGAGCATGGCCGGCGCTGGCGTTCCTGCTCAGCGTGTTCTTCTCCCTGAATCTGCTCCTCGCCGTCTTCAATCTCATCCCGGTGCCGCCGCTCGACGGCAGCGGCGCGGTGCCGCTGCTGCTGAGCCCGGAGGCCACCCGGCGCTATCAGGCGTTCGTCTGGGGTCAGCCGGCGTTCGCGTGGATCGGCATCCTGGTAGCCTGGCAGGTATTCGACGTGGTGTTCCAGCCGCTGTGGCTGGCTGCCGTCAACCTGCTGCACCCGGGCGCTTCGTACGGTTGATCGGAGGGCCTGCACGCATGCGCGACGATCTCAAGACCCGGGTGCAGTCGCAGTTCGGCGCGGCCGCCGACGACTACGCCACGAGCGACATCCATGCCCGGGGCGAGAGCCTGGGGGCGCTGCTGGAGGTGGCGCGGCCGCGGCCGGATTGGACGGTGCTGGATGTCGCCGCCGGCGCCGGCCACACGGCCTTCGTCCTGGCACCGCACGTCTCGCGGGTGGTGGCTGTCGACCTCACGGAGGCGATGGTGCGCAAGACGGTCGAGCTGGCCGCCGCCAAGGGGCTGGGGAACGTCCGCGCCGCGCGGGCCGACGCCGAGCGCCTGCCGTTCGCGACCGGCAGCTTCGATGCCGTCGCCTGCCGGCTGGCATTCCACCATTTTCCGAATCCGGGGCAGGCGCTACGGGAGTTCAGGCGGGTGCTCAAGCCCGGCGGCAGCCTGGCCCTGGCCGACAGCGCCACCATCGAAGAGCCGGCCGCGGCCGCCTGGTACAACGCGTACGAGCGGATCCGGGATCCGTCCCACCACCGCGTCCTGTCGCTGGCGGGCCTGCGCGACCTGCTGGCGGCGGCCGGGTTCCGGGTTGCCGCGACCCGCGAGCTGACCAAGGAGGTCGAGTTCCACGAGTGGACCGACCGACAGCGCGTGTCGGGAGCCGACAAGGAGCGGCTGCTGGCGATGATGCGCGATCTGCCCGGCGCGCTGCGGCCCGTGATGGCGCCGCGCTGGGCGGACGGCACGCTCCACTTCACGCTGGTCGAAGCCGTGCTGCTGGCCAGGCTCGACTAGCGCGCGTGCCGGCCCGCCCGCCTGCAGGCCGCCGCCCTACAACCCGAGCTGCGCGGCGAGGTCGACGAAGTCGGTCGCCACGACATCGAATGCGGGATCGGGCGTCAGATCGCGCCCGCTGTCCGGTCCGTACTCGAGTGGCCGCGGCACGTAGGCCGTGCGGAAACCGACGGCGGACGAGGCGCGCAGGTCGCCCGCGTGCGCGGCGACCATCATCACCTGCCCCGGCGCGAGACCGAGCAGGTCCGCGGCGGTCCGGTACACGACCGCGTCCGGCTTGTAGGCATGCGCCAGCTCGGCGGACAGCACCGCGTCCCACGGCAGCCCGGCCGCCTTCGCCATGTTGACGAGCAGGGCCACGTTCCCGTTCGACAGCGTGGCCAGCACGTAGCGCGCGCGCAGCCGCGTCAGGCCCTCGACGGCGTCGGGCCAGGGGCTGAGCCGGTGCCACGTGTAGTTGAGCTCGGCGCGTTCGGCCTCGCTCAGGCTCTCGAGGCCGAACTCCGGAATCAGCTCGTCGAGAATCATCCGGTGCAGATCGTCGATCTTCGTCCACGGCAGCTCGCCCTGCCGCACCCGGTTCATGGCCGGCCCGTAGCCGCCCCGCCAGCGGTCGGCGAAGGCGACCCAGTCGACGTCGAGCCCCTTGCGGGCGCCAAGCTCCCGCCCCTCGCGCGTGATGCTCGCCCGCCAGTCGACGACCGTGCCGAAGACGTCGAACGTGAGCGCGCGCACGCCGCGCACCCGCTCGGGCAGATTCTGCGCGGCGAGAGCGGCGCCTGCCTGCCACGCGGGCCGTGAGCCGGCCGCCATCAGAACGCCCGCCCCGAGGCCGAGAAACCGGCGACGTCCATAGTTCTCCCCCATCTCAACAGCCCTCGGCCCGCCATCTCGGCGCCGTGATCGACCGGCCCGACGCGCGGGATCGATGAATCATGCACACCTCCGTGAGTCACCGGATTGTAGTCCGCAACGATGGGTGTTGCCACCGGGCGGCAGGCGCCGATCCGCCAGCGGCCCGCGGCCGAAACGTCCCGGGTCGGCGCCACGCCCACGGTCACCCGGCCAGCAGCACGGCTGCAACCACCATAGCCGCGACCGCCCACAGGGTGCGCCGCGTGCGCACCTGCTCCGCCGTGAAGTCCGCCCGCAACCGCGCCATCTCCCGCCGCAGGTCGGCGAGATCCTTGATCGTCGCCATCCGGCGCAGCACCTCGTCGAGTGCCTCGTCTGCCATGCACCCAGTATGAAAGACGCCGCGTGGCGCGCCAATGGCAGGTGCACCCCGGACCCTACAGCTCGGAATCCTCGATTCCCGCGATCTTCATCAGATACTTCTGCAGACCGCGCTTCAGAACTCCACTATGCACCGGAACCGAGATGCGGGCCGGGACTCCTGCCCTCAGGTAGATGTGGTGACTGCCGCTGATCCGCTTCAACTGCCACCCTCGCGACTCGAGAAGTCGGCAGAACTGTTTTCCACTGACGGCCTTCACACGGCAATCTCGATGATCTTGTCCGTCGCAGAGACGGGAATGTCCCGAACCTCAACGGACAGACAACCTTCGACGGCCTCGTAGATGTTGGCCAACAGCTCCTCGAACGAGTCTCCCTGGGTAGCGCACCCTGGTATGGACGGCACTTCAGCCCAGTAGCCGCCCTCGTCCGCCTCGTGGATCACGACCTTCAGTTTCATGACCGTTTCACCTCGCGCCACCCAACCGCGGTTGGGCATTGGCCTAACGTTGCGTCTTGCTTCTTGTCACCGTCGGTGGCTGATGGTGGGCGATTAGTACCCGTACTCGTCAGCGACCGCAACAGCCATCGGTTCCCGACACGCAGGCGTGGCACAGCGCCCGAACCTGGCAGCGCCGAATATCGTGCCCTCCCGGACGTGCGGCGAATTTTCGCTGCAGCGACGCCCATGTCCCCGAACGCCAATCATTACTCGGCAGCGACCGCTGCGGCCATCCCGACCCACAAGCCGATGCCGATTCCCGTACCGAGCCACGCCGAGCCGACACGGCGCCCGCGCGCCGCGCTCGCGTATCCTTCCGAGAAACACGCGATATCGGTCGAGTCTACGCCCGCCAGGAGCTCCGCCGGTGGGTTCGGGGAGCTGACATGGGCGACGATCGGGAAGATCACCGGGATGAAGAACCCGCCGATGGGCCACCCCGCGCGTGCCTGTCGACCATCCGCGGCTTCCGCGCCGCGCGCGGCCGCCTGCGCGCAATCGCTTTGGGCGACGCCCAATGTCGCCCTGCCGGCCATGCGCCCGGCCATGCGCGCGGCCGAGTCCAGTAGATCGGGGTGCGTCGCCGGGTTCATGATTGCCTGCGCGACGCGGTTGCTCTGTGCCAGCGCAACGCCCGGTGCGACAAGCGCGATGACGACCGCGAACGTGACGAATCGGTACATCTCAAGACCCTCCCTCTGTCGTTGTCCGCGACGGCCGGGAGTGGCCGCCGGACGTCCGGTCACACCCTATGGGGAACCGCTGTCAGAACCTGTCAGCCGGCGCGAACGTCATGAGGCGCAGGACGGCCGACGCGCGGGAGCGCCGGAGTCGGCGGCGAGGGGCGGTCGTCGGATGCGGCAGGCGCGGGGGGAGAGCCGTCAGATCAAGGGGCGCGGCCGGGCGGATGCCTCCCCCGCCAGCCCGGGCAGATTGTCCTGCTCGCGGCCGCCGGAGGAACCCTGCTCGGCCGCCTCGCGATGGCGCTCGTATGCGAGGCGCGCCATCTCGGCGACGAGCTGCACCAGGGCAGGGGGCTCGACGGCCCGCGCCTGCCCGGCGAACCCGAGGATCCAGCGGGCGATCTCGTCGAGGTGGGACAGGTCGACGCGGTACTCCAGGTCGCCGTTCTGCAGCCGCCCGACGCGCTCTCCGGGGTGGTAAACGCCTCCCTCGAGCAGCGGCGCGAGCGCGGCGTCGAAGTGAATCACGATTGCGTGCAGCTCGCGCCCCCGGTACACGGCCCAGGTGTGCCGCAGGTGCTCGTCGAGATCGAACGGCGGGCGCTCGAAGCGGCCGTCGAGCGGCCTGGCATCGACGATCCGATCGAGGCGGAACACCCTCGGCTCGTCGTGCAGGTGGCAGCGTCCGATCAGGTACCACGCCGCCTCCCGATGGAAGAGCGCGTACGGATCGACGCCGCGCCAGGACTGGTGGCGGCTGGCCAGCGACCGGTAGTGAATCGACACGGGCGTGCGCTCGCGGACGGCGCGCTCGAGCAGGTCCGTCCGGCCGGCCGGAATGGCCCCGGAGCGCTCGGGACCGGCCAGCGTCAGCGCGCTCGGCGTCTCCTCCGACCGGCGGGTCACGGCATCGAGCTTCGCCTCGACGAGCTCGAGCGCCTTGCCGATGTCCGGGGTGGTGCGGACGGCCGGATTTCCGAGGACCAGCTTCAGCGCCGCCCGCTCGGCCGCCGTCAGCGACAGGGGCCGGATGGTCGCGCCTTCCAGCAACTGGTAGCCGTACTCGTTGCGCGTGATCGGGATGTTGCGCCGCGACAGGTCGGCGAAGTCGCGGAACACCGTGCGTTGCGAGATCTCGAAACGGCCCGCGATCTCCTCCACGGTCTTCGGCCGGCGGCCGGCGAGGAGCTGAACGAGCTCGAGCAGGCGGGTCGGCCGGTCCATGTTGGCGCTATCGGCTCGGCGGCGGCCGTAGCGCAGGCGGGAACTGCGCTACACGGCGCCGCTGTCAGATCCTGTCAGCGCGGGCTCGCGCAGCAACGGGACGAGTCCGGATGACCGCGAGCGCCCGGGACGCCGTGGCGGACCGACTGTCCGGCGCTATCGCCGCCGCGGATACTCCTGCGTGTAGCCGTTCCTTGGATTCAACAGCACGAAGCTGCCATCCGCGCGCGCCGTCAGTTTGAGGTAGTGCGCCGTCGTCTCGTCGAGGTTCGCGATGCGCGGCTCCGACGTGTTCAGACCCGGCCCGCCCGGACGCGAGGTCTCGTAGAGCCGGAGGTTGCCGTCCCTCGGCATCGAGTAGTGCAGCTGCCAGATGTCTTCGAGACCCGGCGATCTCTTGATTGTCAGGAAGTGCTCCGGCGAGGCGCCCTTGGTCCCACCGTTGTTGATCACCGAGACGCGAGGCTGCAATCCCTGGACGAGCGCCGGCAACCCGGCGCCGTTCAGACCATGACGAGTCGCCAGATACAGATCCACCGTCCCCAGCATGTTGTCCGGGCACGCGAGGTCGTTCTCCTTGTTCCACGTCAGATCGCCGAGATCCACCATGCTGAAGTTCCCATGCCTGATCACCACCCCGACCGAGCGCGCATCCTCGCCTGCGTCAGGCGGCAGCGGCGTGAAGTCGCGGCAGAGCGGGTTCGGCTGACCCGCGCCAGGCAGCGGCTCCGCCAGCGCCGTGCCGTCCGCGGTTACGATCTGCACGTCGAGACCGTCGATCGGGATCCGGTCGCCCGGCCTGGCCACGATGTGGTGGCCGTTCTCGCGCACGCTGGCATATGCCTGATACGCGTTCCCGCCTGGATCGATCGGCATGCCCACGTCGACGTAGTTGAGGATCGGCATCTTGGCGGCGAGCGCCGGCGTGCCGCCCAGGTGATCCCCGTGAAGGTGGGTGACCATGTGGTAGTCGATCTGTTCGAGACCGGCATCGGTCGCCGCGGCGGCGATACGGCCCGCATCGCGTTCCCCCGGAAAGCCGCTGTCGATCAACAGCGACTGACCCGACGGCGCTACGATCAGCGTGGCCTGTCCCCCTTCGACATCGACGAAATAGACCTGGAGCGCCTCCTGGCCCAGGGTGGGAACCAGACCGAGCGTCGCCCCGACAACGACGGTGGTGCCCCATCGCAATACAGCCTGCATGACAGCCTCCTTCACAACAGCGGCGCGCCGCAGGCCCGACTATCCCGCGTAGCCAGAGGACCTGCCGCGATTCAGGGCGCTTCGAGAACGATATCGAAGTCGACCCGCACCTCGTGGCCGACGGGCGCCGAGCCCCCCCCGACGCGCATCGGCGGGATCCCGAAGTCGGTCGGCGCCACCGTCGCCGTGCCGGTGAACCGATCCCCTCGTCTCACCGCGCGCACATTCAGCGGCAGGAACCGCCCGTGCATTCCCAGCTCGCCTTGCACGAGCCAGACGCCCGCCTCGCGTTGGTCGATCGTCAGCGAGTGGTAGGTGATCCGAACAAACCGCTCCGCCTCGATCCCCTCGGGCCCCAGCATCTGCGTCCGGACCTTCTGCCGCTCGTCCGCCGACTGCCCTGGATCGACGACGCGCAGCTGGCCGACGTTGATCACGAGCGCCAGATGGGGCGTCTCGGTGTCCTCGACCGATCCCTCGGCGAGCGGCGCGTCGATGACATGAGCCGTGGTGGCCGCACCGGGTTCCGACGCTGCCACGTAGACCGTGACGGTGGACCGCTCGGTGTCGATCCAGCGCAGCTCTGCGCCGGGGGTCGCGACCGATATCAGGATCCACGCGCCGACGGCGGCTAGTCGCGTCATCGGGTTCATTCTAGTTACGGAACAGACCGGGGTCGAGGACTCGGGCGCCTGGTAGAGTCCTTGCGTTGCTGCGCGCCGTCGCGACCGTGGTGGCCGTCACTGGAACACAGCCTTCCATCGGCCTGCTCCGGGACGTAGAATACTGCCCACCATTCGGGATCGAAGTGGTGCCGATTCAGAGAACAAAGGAGTTCGTGCGAATGCGCGCGACGCATCTGACGTGGCGCTGGATTGCGACGGTAATGCTGTGCGCGGCGCCGGGCTGGGCGGCCGGCCCACCCGATTTGCGTCTCGTCGAGGCGGCTGCCAAGGCCGATGTGGTGGAAGTACGCGCGTTGATTCAGCAGGGGGAGGACGTCAACGCACCGTACGGCGACGGCGCAACCGCTCTCCACTGGGCGGTCCACTGGGACAATCAGGAAATGGCGAACCTCCTGATTCGGGCGGGAGCCGCGGTCGATGCGTCGAACGACCTGGGCGTGACGCCGCTGTGGCTCGCTGGCCAAAACGGCAACGCAGCCGTGGCGGAACGCCTGTTGACGGCAGGCGCCAATCCGAACCTCGCGCTCGTCTCGGGCGAAACGCCGTTGATGGCCGCGGGGCGGGGCGGCAACGCACGGCTCGTCGAGCTGCTGATCGCAGCTGGAGCGGATGTGAACGCGAAGGAGAAGCGGCAGGGGCAGACGGCTCTGATGTGGGCTGCGTCGCAGAAGCACACGCGTGTGGCGCAACTACTGGTCGCGTCCGGGGCGGACGTGCGGGCCCGCACGAACGAATGGATGGAATACGTGCAGTTCGCCGGCGGCGCGACTCTTGGCGTGCTGGGCGGCGAGACCGAGTTGCCGCAGCACCGGAACGGCGGGTACACGCCGTTGATGTTTTCGGCCCGCTCCGGCGGCTTCGAGACTGCCAATGTCTTGCTCGCGGCAGAAGCCGACATCGATGAGCCCACCGGGAGCGGCACGACACCCCTGGTGGTCGCAGCGCACTCGGGCTTCGGCGGTTTCGGCGCGCTTCTGCTGGCCCGCGGCGCCGATCCGAACCTCGCCGCGGGCGGATACACGGCTCTCCATGCGGCGATCCTTCGAAGTGATCTAGCTCTCGTGAAGGCGCTCCTGGCGCATGGAGCGGATCCGAATGCACGCATTGAGAAGGCCACGCCCGTGGGACGCAGCTCCGACGACTACGCGCTCACGCTCTCGCTGATCGGGGCGCCCCCCTTCTGGCAAGCAGCATCCTACAACGATCTCGAGATCATGAGAGCGTTGGTGGCCGGCGGCGCCAACCCCAGCTTGACCACCCCGGATGGCAAGACGCCGCTCGCGGCGGCGCTGAGGCCGGCAGGCCGCGGGGACCGTCGCTCGACAGGCGCCAACGAGCGTACGATTCTCGAAGCCGTCAAGCTCATCGTCGGCCAGCATGTCGACGTCAATGCGGCGGACGACAAGAGTGGCGACACGCCGCTGCACATCGCAGCCACCGCTGTCGTTGGTGCTCGAGGAAGTTCGTCCGACGCGGCGCTCGGATTCCCCGCAATCGTCCAGTACCTGGTCGACAAGGGCGCCGACCTCGATTTGGCGAATCACAACGGGCAGACGCCCTTGGCGACGGCCATCGATGCCGGGCCCAGGGCAGCGCGCACCGCCGAGCTTCTCCGGAAACTGGGCACCACATACTGAAGGCAGTGAAAGCATTCCGCCGCCATCGCAAGAGAGGGCTCATGTTCAGGAATCGTTCGGTCGTCGGGTTCCTGGCGTTCTCGACCGGCTGCTGGTTGGTGGCCGCCTCCGGCTCCACGCGCGCCGCAGGTCCAGCGCGGCAGTCGACGGCGCACCCGGCTGCAGCGACATCCTCGCCCTTGCGGCCCGTCCTCGCAAAATACTGTCAGGGTTGCCACAACCAGAGGCTCCGTACCGCGGGACTGATGCTCGACACGGCGGATGCCGAGCACGTGGGTGCTGACGCGGAAGTTTGGGAAAGTGTTATTCGAAGGCTTCGGGCCGGAACCATGCCGCCTGTTGGCAGGCCGCGGCCCGACCAGTCGACAGCAGACTCCGTCATCGCCTGGCTGGAGACGGAGCTCGACAAGTTTGCGGCAGCGCACCCGAACCCGGGTCGCTTCGCGCGGGTCCGACGGCTCAACCGGTTCGAATACCAGGCGGCTGTCAGCGACCTTCTCGCGCTCGAGATCGATCTGTCGGACCTGCTCCCGATGGACAACACCTCCGACGAGGGGTTCGACAACAGCGTGAGCCAGCTCTCGGTGTCACCCGTCCTGGTCGAACGATACCTGACGGCGGCCCGACGCATCAGCAGCGTCGCCGTCGGCATTGTCCCGGGGGGTCCTACCGTAGAGAGGCACAACGTCCATCTCAACCTGATCCAGGATGAGCGGATGAGCGAGGACCTTCCGTTCGGCTCGCAGGGTGGTGTTGCAGTGCGCCATCACTTTCCAGCCGATGGCGAATACAGCATCAAGATTCGCCTCCAGCGAAACTACAACGACTATATCCGGGGCATGGGCAGACCCCACGACCTCGACGTGCGCGTGAACGGGGTGCTCATCAAGCGGTTCACAATCGGCGGCGAGAACCATGGCGCCCCGGCGCCATCGGGGTATGGCGGCAACATCCAGATGGGGACCGAGTGGGAACACTACATCCACCATGCGGACGACGACATGGAAGTCACGTTCGCGGCAAAGGCAGGTCCGCAGGTGATCGGTCTCTCGTTCGTGAGGGATCGGATTGAACCGGAAAAGATTCCTCAGCCCCGTCCGTGGGGCTTTGCCCTCGCGACCAATGAATTCCCGTTCGGGCACATGTCCATCAGCCGCTTCGACCTCACGGGCCCGCTGAATCCTGGTGGGCGCGGAACAACGCCGAGTCGTGCCCGCCTGTTCGTGTGCGAACCGCAGCGGAGTGAGGACGAGGAGGCCTGCGCGCGGAAG
Source organism: Vicinamibacterales bacterium (assembly GCA_965217045.1). Lineage (GTDB taxonomy): Bacteria > Acidobacteriota > Vicinamibacteria > Vicinamibacterales > UBA8438 > JAAXGX01. The sequence goes on from OZ244229.1 coordinate 2,257,094, forward strand.
ATTCTGTCAACGCTGGCGCGCCGCGCCTATCGGCAGCCGATCGGAGAAGCGCATATCGAGCCGCTTCTCGCCGCGTATGCGAGAGCTCGAGAAGAGGGCAATTTCGATCTGGGCATCCAGTACGCCGTCATGACCCTTCTCGCGGACCCCAAGTTCCTGCTCCGTATCGAGCGGGAGCCAACGCGCGCCGCGCGTGGCGGCCTCGAGCCGGTGACCGATTTGGAGCTGGCTTCGCGGCTGTCCTTCTTTCTGTGGAGCAGCATCCCCGACGATGAGCTGCTGAATCTGGCTATTCGCGGAACGCTCTCGCAGCCAGGGGTGTTCGAGCAGCAGGTGCGACGCCTGCTGCTCGACCGCCGGTCAACCAGGTCCTTCGTGGACAACTTCGCCGCGCAGTGGCTGCAGCTGCGCATGCTCGAGGACGTGTTTCGCGATCCCGAAATCTTTCCCGAATTCGATGAGAACCTGCGCAACGGCTTCGAGCAGGAAACCAAGCGCTTCGTGGAGCACACGTTGCGCGAGGATACGAGCGTCCTCGAGCTCCTGCGCGCCAACTATACGTTCCTCAATGAACGGTTGGCGCGACATTACGCCGTTCCCAACGTCTACGGGGAGCGTCTCCGTCGCGTGGAGCTGCCGGCCGACAGCCCACGAGGCGGCCTGCTGGGCCACGGCAGCGTCCTGACAGTGACGTCGTACGCCAACCGCACGTCTCCGGTGATCCGCGGCAAGTGGTTGATGCAGACCATTCTGGGCATGGGTCCGCCTGCGCCACCCCCCAACGTGCCGGCGCTGCCGGAACGTGGCGGGGGGAGTGTGCCGGTGTCCGTCCGCGCGCGGCTCGAGCAGCATCGAGAGAATCCCGTGTGCGCCACGTGCCATGCGCCCATGGATCCCCTGGGCTTTGCACTCGAGAATCTTGACGGCATCGGCATGTGGCGGGCGACGGAGGCAGGTACCGAGATCGATGCATCGGCCGTCATGCCGAACGGCACCCAGTTCGAGGGGGTGCCGGGACTGCGACACGTGCTGTCCCGCCAGCCTGAACGGTTCGCGAGCGCCGTCGTCGAAAAGCTGCTGGCATTCAGCCTGGGCCGGGCGCTGGAGCACTACGATCGGCCTGCCGTGCGGAAAATCGTGCGGGACTCGGCGCCCGGTGGCTACAAGTGGTCGTCCATCGTTCTGGGAGTCGTCAACAGCACACCATTTCGGATGAAGGCATCAGAGGCCGGGCCCGCGACGCAGGCGGAGCGCGTCGCCGGCGGCCGCTGAGGCGCGCGGACAGGTATCGAACAAGGAGAGGGTCGCGAGATGAACAGCATCGCGAAGCTGACGCTGCCACGGCGGACCGTACTGCGGGGAGTGGGCGCCACGCTGGCGTTGCCGCTACTCGATGCGATGGTGCCGGCGTTCACTCCCACGGTCAAGACGGCGGCAAGGCCGATCAAACGCTTCGGCGCGGTCTACGCGCCGAACGGCATGGCGATGGAGTACTGGACGCCGGCAACGGTCGGGTCGAACTTCGAGTTCATGCCCATCAACCAATCGCTCGCGCCCTTCAAGAATCAGCTCATCATGCTTTCGGGGCTCAAGCTGCCATGGGACGCGCCGCACCCGTCCGCGCCGTTCCTGAGCGGCGCCGTTGGCAATCGAGGTGAGAACGACATTGCCTGTGGCGTGACGATGGATCAGATCGTGGCGAAGGAATTCGGCCAGGAGACGCAGCTGGCGTCGCTCGAGCTCGCCATCGAGAATGTCGGCAACACGGGCCAATGCAGCGGGGGCTATAGCTGCGTCTATTCCAACACGATCTCGTGGCGCGATGCGACGACGCCGCTGCCGATGGAGAACAACCCGCGTCTGGTCTTCGAGCGGATGTTCGGCGAGAGCACGAGCACAGGTGCGGTCGCGCGCCGCGAGCGCCTCAAGGAAGACAGCAGCGTGCTCGACGCCGTTCTCGAATCCCTCGCCAGGCTGAGGCGCGAGATTGGTCTGGGAGATCGCGACAGGATCGAGCAGTACGTCGAGAGCGTGCGCGACGTGGAGCGACGCCTGCAGATTGCCGAAAGGCAGGCGACCAGAGAGTTGCCGCTCGTCAAACGGCCCGCTGGTATCCCGCCCAGTTACGGGGAACATGCAAGGCTGATGTTCGATCTGCAACTGCTCGCGTATCAGACAGATCTGACTCGCGTCATCACCTTCATGATGGCTCGCGAACAGAGCAGTCTCACGTACTCCGAGATCGGGGTCCCGGATTCGCACCACCCGCTGTCGCACCACGCGCACCAGCCCGCACGGGTTGCGACGATGGCCAAGATCAACGCGTATCACTGCCGACTGTTCGCGGACTACGTGGAAAAGCTCGAGGCGACGCCCGATGGGGACGGCACGCTGCTGGATCACGTCATGATCGTGTACGGCTCCGGAATCTCCGACAGCATGGAGCACGTGAAGGACAACTTGCCGATCGTTCTGGTGGGCGGTGGCGCGGGCACGATTCGCGGGGGACGCCACCTCGATTATGGCGGGGGACATCGGTCGAACTGGGACACCGACGGCAGGGGCGTGCAGGCCGACGTCCCACCGCTGTCGAATCTCTGCCTGACGCTGATGGACAAGCTGGGGGTGCCCGTCGATCGCCTCGGCGACAGCACCTGGCCGCTCAATATCGATTCCGAGATCAGCCTCTGACGAACCGATCGCTGTCGGGCCGCGGATTGGCGCCGCCTGCTGCGGACGCGCCTACTCCCCTTCCACCGAGAAGGCGAGCAGCACGTTCCCCGGCATGAAGCCGAGCGAGCCGTACCCCGAGCTGACATAGACTGTCCCGCCCGCCACCGTCGGCCCGGGGCCGTTCAGCGAGCCCCCGCGCGCCGGCACGCCGTTGACGGTTGCGTACTCGCCGACGGTGTCGACGTCCCAGATGACGCGGCCGGTGGCGGTGTCGTAGGCGCGCAGGTGCCCGTCGAGGCTGCCCGAGAAGACGACGCCCGGCATGCTGGTCACCGCGGCCGGCTGGCCGGTGTTGCAGCCGGCGCGCGAGCCGCAGGTGTCCTGGAACGGCGGCGCGTCCCAGACCGTCGCGCCGTCGCCGGTGCGCACCGCGGTGAGGCCGCCGGCGTCGCCCGGCCCCTTCTCGAGCGCCTCCGAGCTCGCGGCGAACGTCAGCTCGCCGTCGGTGGCGATGCCCCACTCGATGCCGCCGAGGATGCCGCCGTCGCCGACGCGCGTCGCCCACGCGATGGCGCCGGTGTCGGGGTCGAGACCGTACAGCACGCCCGACTTCTGTCCGGCCAGCAGCAGCTCGCGCCCGTCGTCGACCGTGGCGAGGACGGGGGAGCTTCCGAAGTCGTGGTCCGGCCCCGCGTCGTCGGGGCAGTTGGCGCGGCCCTCGGGCGTGGTCTCGAAGCAGGCGATGTTCCACGCGTCGCCGGGCAGGGTCTGCTGCGTCCAGAGGATGCGCCCGGTGTCCATGGCCAGCGCCATGATGGCGTCGCTCTCAGGGGCGGCGGGCTCGGAGTAGCTGTCGCCGGTGGCGACGTAGAGCCGGTTGCGGGCCGGGTCGAGGGTCGGCGCGGACCAGACGGCGGCGCCGGACGGGCCCCAGAGCTGCGTGCCGCGGCTGTTGCGCACCGTCGGCCGCGGCTCCTCCTGGATGGTGCGCGTCTTCCAGATCCGGCTGCCGTCGGCGGCGTCGAGGGCCACCACGCTCCCGATGAACGTGCAGCACTCGTAGGTCGGCAGCGCGCCCGACCCTTCCTCGAACGACGAGACCGGCACGTAGAGTCGTCCCTCGTGGAGCGCAGGGGCGCCGGTGATCATCGCGTCCCCGTGGTCGTCCACCTGCACCTTCCAGCGCGCCTCGCCGCTCGCGACGTCCACCGCGTAGACGTTGGCGAATGCGTCGCCGAAGTAGACGACCGCCTCGCCGCTGCCGGGTTGCGGACCGACCGACGGGGCGGACCGGACGCCGCCGTCGGCCTCGAAGATCCAGTCGATGCAGCCGGTGTCGGCGTCGAGGGCGTAGACGAGGCCGTTGCGGCTGCCGACGAAGACGCGCCCGCCGACCACGCTCGCCTGCGAGCCGGAGGCGGAGACGCCCGGGAAGCCGAACGCCCACTTGAGCGACAGCTGCGGCACCTCATCGACGGTCAGCCCGGCCGCCTCGGCCGGCTGGAAGCGGGTGTTCCGCAGCCCTGCGCCCCAGCCGTTCCACGCCGGGCCGGCGAGGGCATCGTCGCCGCCGGCCGGCGCCGCGCACCAGGCGCTCTCGGGGATGACCTCGAGCGGGTCGCGGTAGGAGCCGGCCGGCCGGCCGGTGACATACTCCGACACCGCCCGCCGCTCGGCCGGCGTGAGCGCCGCGCCCTGGCGGCGCATCGTGAGCGTGCTGAGGGCGATCTCGACGTCCTCGGGGGTGCGCTGCCGGAGCATGTCGCGCGTCGGCAGGCGCGGCATCGAGCCATCGTGGCAGCGGGCGCAGTGCTGCCGGTAGACCTGCTCGCCGTCGGGCGCCTGTTGTGCGGCCGACGCGAGACGGACCGGACCGCAGAGTGCGACAGCCACCGTCAGGATGAGAATCGAACGCATGGGTCCTCCTGATCACTGATTCGAAAAGGTGACGCCGGATGGCGCACCCCGCGCGCACCGCGGCCCCCTCACTCGGCCGGCTCGATACGCAGTAGGCCCGCCTCGCCGGCTTCCGGGTCGCTGCCGAGGAAGGCGCCCCCGGTGAGCACGTACAGCAGGCCGTCGGGGCCCTGCTCGACGTCGCGGATTCGCTGGCGGAGGTCGGCCAGCAGCGACTCCCGGCGCTGCTCCAGGCCCTGCCGGTTGAACTTGATCCGTTCCAGATGGCCGGTCCGGGCGACGCGGCCGATCATCAGCGAGCCCGCGAACAGGTCGCCACGCCAGTCGGGGAAACGGTCGCCGGTGTAGAAGACCAGCCCGGAGGGCGCGATCGAGGGCACCCACACGATCTCCGGCTGCTCGAACTCGGCCTGCCACGGCCGCTCGGCCACGCGGGCGCCGAAGTACTCCCGCGAGTAGGAGACGTCGGGCCAGCCGTAGTTGCGTCCGGGCAGAATGACGTTGACCTCGTCGCCGCCCATCACCCCGTGCTCGCTCGCCCAGGGCTGGCCGGTCTCGGGGTGAATGGCGAGGCCCATCGGGTTGCGGTGGCCGAGCGAGAAAACCTCGGGCGCCAGCCCGTCCCGACCCGCGAACGGATTGTCGTCCGGCGCGGTGCCGTCGTCGCGCAGCCGCAGCACCTTGCCGACGTGGCTGGCCGGATCCTGGGCCTGCGACCGGATCCCGCCGAACGCGCCCCCGACCGTCATGTAGAGCATCCCGTCGGGTGCGAACGCCAGCCGGGCCGCGCCGCCGGCCGTCGTGCCCTCGGACACGAACAGGTCGCGGACCTCCGAGAGCGCCGCACCCTCGAAGCGGCCGCGGGCCAGCGCGACCCGCGAGCCGCCCTCCGTCGGCTTCGAGTAGGTCAGGTAGACGAACCGGTTCGCGGTGAACGCGGGGTGCACCGCGACGTCCATCAGCCCCGCCAGCGGGGCGTCGGTGTACACCTCGGGCACGCCGGCGATCGGCTGCGGGTCGAGCGCGCCGTTGCGGATCCGGCGGAGCGTGCCCAGGCGCTCGGTGACCAGCGCGCTGCCGTCGGGCAGGAACGCGAGACCCCACGGGTAGGTCAGTCCCCTGGCGACGACGACCATCCGAATCCGCTGCCCCGTGGCCGTGTCGTAGACGCGCGGGCCGGCCGGGAGCGGGACGGCCGGGATGCCCTCGGCCGCGAACGGCTCGGGCTCGGGGGCATCCTGCTGCGCGCCGAGCGCGGGCGCCACGCCGAGCGCCAGCAGCGTCGCGGTGAGGAACGCGGTCGGTCTGTTCGTCATCATTCGTTCTCCGGCGGCCGGACGCCGCCACCGCCCCATGCTATCCCAACGCAGTCGCTGCGGGACGGCTTGGTCCTTGACTTTGTCCGGGCACAGGTGTACCTAGTCTCATGAGACCCGGTTCGGTGGACCCGCAACTCGTGAGGATGACATGACCCGACGAGTGATCGAGACGCTCGGCGTAGCGGCGGCGACCCTGGTGGTGGCAGGCCTCCTAAAGGTGGCCCCGGGGGCCGAGGAGCAGTCGGAGGCTGTCCCGGCAGCACGGACGGCGTGGGGAGAGCCCGACCTGCAGGGCATCTGGACCACGGACTACGCGACCCCCCTTCAGCGCCCGGCCCGTTTCGCGGGCCAGGCCGAGTTCACGGAGGAGGAGCGGGCGGCGCTCGATCGAGAACGGGCGGCGCTGCTGGCCCTCGACCCGCGCTCGGCCGCGGGCAGCGAGCAGGACGTCGGCGGAGCCTACAACCGGACCATCTTCTTGACGCACAAGCACACCGGCCGCCGGACGTCCCTGATCATCGATCCGCCGGACGGGCGGATTCCGCCCGTCACGCCGGAGCTGCAGGCGCGGCGCGCTGCGTTCCGGCAGTATCAGCTCGCTCTGCTGCAGCCGACCGACGTCTGCCGGGACAACCTGCCCGGCTGCGCGGGCGGGCAGTACGGGCCGCCGTCGCCGCGGCGGGCCGAGCCGCCGCCGTCCTATCCGGCCAGCGCCTTCAATCGCTCCGACGGTCCGGAAGACCGGGGCCTGGGAGAGCGCTGCCTGTCCGCCCGCCTTCCCGATTTCGGCGGGGCGGCAGGGTACTTCCTGCAGGTCGTGCAGTCGCCGGGCGCGGTGTCGATCTTCTATGACACCGGGCAGGGGCAGGGGTGGCAGCGCGTCATTCCCGTGACCGACCGGCCGCATCTGCCGCCGGACGTCCGCCAGTGGTGGGGGGATTCGCGCGGCCGGTGGGAAGGCGACACCCTGGTCGTCGACGTCACCAACTTCAGCCCGAAGACCGACTACCAGGGCTCCCGCGAGAACCTGCACCTGGTCGAGCGCTGGACGCGGCGCGATGCCCAGACGCTCGACTACATGGTCACGATGGATGATCCGACCACGTGGACGCAGCCGTGGACCGTGGCGCTCGAGCTCAGCCTGCAGAGCAACGCAGCGAACCGGGTCTACAAGGAGCCGCGCTGCCACGAGGGCAACTACGGGCTGCCGGGGCTGCTGGCGGGAGCGCGCGTCGAGGAGCAGGCGTTCGCGGCCGGCGAGGGGCCGGACCCCGCGACCCTGTGCACCGCCGGATGCGGCTCGGCGTTCGACGGGGAGAACAGCGACCCGCTGCGCTGACGCCGGAACGAAGGAAAACTGGAGCAAACGCCCGGGCGGCGCGTGCTCCGGCAGGGCCATGAGCTCGCGATACCGGGCGAACGTCCCGTCGCAGCGCGTCACGCCGCCGGCGGTCTTCTTCGACCGCCGGCGGTTCCTCGCCGCCTTCGGCGCCGGCCTGCTGGCCGCGCGGCCGGTACTGCGGGCCGCGGCCTCGAGCGCGGCCCAGACGCCCCAGGCGGAGCTGCTGGACGTCCCGTTCCGGCGGCCCGACGTGTTCCCGGCCGAGCGGAATGCGGACTACGCGTTGCCGCACCGCATCGCCAACGCCGTCCCGATCCTCGGCCAGTCGAGCGGCCTCACCGACACGCGGGCCCCGACGCCCCGCGACGTCGCCGCGGCGCACAACAACTTCTACGAGTTCCTCGCGGGGCGCGGCGGCCCCGTCTGGCAGTTCTGCGGCGACTTCGAGGTCGAGCCGTGGCGGGTGGAGATCGGCGGCGAGTGCCGCCGCCCGTTGACGCTGGACCTCGACGATCTGTTCGCCTTCGACCACGAGGAGCGCCTGTACCACTTCCGCTGCGTCGAGCGCTGGGCCATGAACGTCCCCTGGTCAGGCTTCCCCCTGAGCCGGCTGCTCGAGCGCGTCGAGCCGACCGGCGCCGCACGCTACGTCCGCTTCGAGACGATCGTCGCGCGCGACCAGATGCCCGGCGTGCGGACCGCGGGCTGGTACCCCTGGCCATATCACGAGGGGCTGCGTCTCGACGAGGCCATGAACGAGCTGGTGCTGGTGGTGACGGGCGTGTACGGCGAGCCGCTGCTCCGGCAGCACGGCGCGCCGGTCCGCATCATCGTGCCCTGGAAGTACGGCTACAAGAACCCGAAGTCCATCGTGAAGATCGAGCTGGTCCGCGACCAGCCGCCGACGTTCTGGCAAGCGGAGGAGCCGCACGAGTACGGCTTCCTGTCGAACGTGAACCCCAACGTCCCGCACCCGCGCTGGCCCCAGAACACGTCGTACTGGCTCGACACGGAAGACAGCTTCCTGACGCCGATCTTCAACGGCTACGAGCAGTACGTGGCGCACCTCTACCCCGACGAGCCGCGCCGGCCGCAGCAGCCGCTGCGACCCGGACAGGCCGCGCGCTGAGCGCTGGCCATGCGACCGTCGATCCGCTACGCGAACGGGCCGTCGCGGGTATACAATGAGTGGGTTTTCAGGAGGTGGTTAGATGAGTCATCGATTGCTCACAGTCTTGGTGGTCGTCTTGGCGGTCGGGGTGCTCGTGCCCATGGAGGCGAGCGCCCAGTCGGTGCCGCGCACGCCGTGGGGCGCGCCGGATCTGCAGGGGGTCTGGGATTTCCGCAGCCTCACGCCGATGGAGCGGCCTGCGGATCAGAGCGAGACATTCTCAGAGGAGGCGGCGGCGGAGTTTTCGGAGGAGACCATTCGCCGCCGGAGCCGCGACGCCGACACGTCGGACCGGGTGGTGCCGTACAACGACTTCTGGTTCGACGAAGGCACGTCGGTCACGACCGAGCGCACGTCGCTCATCGTCGACCCGCCGGACGGCCGCATTCCGGCCATGACCAGCTCGGCCCAGAAGCGGCAGCAGGCGCAGATGAGGGCGCGCAGCGGGGTCGGCGGCCATGAGCCGACGGCCGGCGGATTCGTCGAGGACCTCGGTCCCGGCGGACTGCAGGTGCGGTGCATCCTCGGGTTCAACTCGGGCCCGCCCATGGCGCCCAGCGCGTACAACAACAACGTCCAGGTGCTCCAGACCGAGGACACGGTCGTGCTGTTCGCCGAGATGAACCACAACGCGCGCGTGGTGCCGCTCGACGGGCGGCCGCATCTCGACTCGGACATCCGGCAGTGGACCGGCGACTCGCGCGGCTACTGGGATGACGACACGCTGGTGGTCGAGACCAGGAACTTCCTGCGTGAGACCAACTTCCAGCGGGGAGCGACCAGCGAGCACCTCACGCTGATCGAGCGCTTCACGCGTGAGAACGACAACATACTGCGGTACGACGTGACCATCGACGATCCGACCGTGTGGACGACCGACTGGACGTTCTCGGTTCCGATGCAGCTGAACTCGCAGCCGGTCTACGAGTACGCCTGCCACGAGGGGAACTACGGCCTCTACAACATCCTCGCCGGCGCCAAGTAGCAGCCCGGAAGCACTCCGCGGACGCACCGTCCTCTCGGGCTCACGAGGGGACGGTGCGTCGCGCCTCAGCCGCCGCGCGGGCCGGGAGCATCCGGCCGATGGCACGGCGCACCCGCCTCAGCCCCACCCACAACCCGATGCCGCTGCTCGCGAGCCCGCCCAGGCTCAGCGCGATCACGCCGATGTCCCACAGCGGGCGCCGGTCGTGCCAGAAGGCGAAGTCCAGGCTGTGCAGACCGTTGAACAGCCAGCGCTCGACGCGGTTCAGGCGCTGGCCGCTGGCCAGCACGCGGCTCAGCCCGGGGTCGATGTAGAGCCAGGTCTCGCCCGGGTCGGCGAGCTTCACCCGCAGCACCGGCAACGGCGTCTGCCGGCCGCGCGAGTAGTAGTACGAGTCGTACTCGTCCAGCAGCACCGACTCGACCACCAGCGCCTCGGGCACCGCGGCGGTCAGCCGCGCCAGCAGCGACTCCACGCTGAAGGCGCGCTCCCGGACCGCCAGCGTGCCGGCCGCGACCAGCAGCCGGTCGCGCTCCGCACGGCCCGTGATGGTAGTACGGCTGGTGCAGGCGCTCCGGCCGGCCGTTGCCGCCGGCGGCCGGCTCCGGCGCCAGCCGCACGAGGTAGTACGGATCGTCCTGAATGCGGTGCAGCTCCACCTCGCGGACGCCGCGGCCCGCGGTCAGCCGCTCCCAGGCCTCGGCGTCGAGCGCCGGGAACCGCGCCAGGTCGAGCGGCCCGCCCGTGAACGTGTCGCGCGGCAGCGCCAGCCCGCGGGCGTTGGTCCAGGCGAACGGCTCCATCGACAGCAGCCCGCTGAACACCCAGGTCAGCGTGACCGCACCGAAGACGACGCCGGTCAAGTAGTGCCACCGCATCCAGCCGGTGTAGGGGATGCGCGCGCCGGCGGCGCGCCGCGGCCGGCCGGCCGTGGACTTGCGCCACCGGAACTGCGTGACGCCGAGCACGAGGCCGATGACGGCCAGCACACAGCCCAGCGTCGCGCTCCAGACGACGATCCGAGACCACAGCGGCTGATCGAGGCGCAGCGCCGAGAAATAGAACCAGTGCGGAATGGCCCCCATCCAGGCCAGCGCGCGGCTGCGGCGCGTGGTCAGCATGGCGACCTCGGCCGTGCCGGGCGAGACGTACAGCTCCGTGCCGGCCCGGTCGTCGACCTCGAACTTGTGGAGCGGCAGCGAGCCGCCGTAGTTCAGGGTCCACTGATCGGGCCGGGTCAGCGTCCCGGCGTACCGTAGCCGCTCCTCCGGCAGGCCGGTGAAGCGGCTGGCGACGGTGCGGGCGCCCGAGAGGCCGACGGCCTCGAGGCGCTCGCCGGTGTCGGCGAAGACCGTCGACCCGTCGAAGCGATAGGCGGGCCGGTCCATCACCGTCAGCAGCGCGGCGCGGTCGGGCCACCGCCGGACGCCGGCGCGGTCGCCCGCCGCGGCGGGCGTCAGCCGCACGTGCGACAGGTCGAGGTCCGCCCGCCGCTCGAGCCGCAGTTGCGGCGTGAGACGCGGCATGTCGCCCGTGTACATCATGACGATGCCGGAGGCGAACCAGACCACGAACAGCAGGCTCAGCGGAATCCCCAGGTAGCGATGAACTGAGGATCAGCCACTTGCGCAGCACAGGCATCGTGCCCCCAACGATACGCCAGAGGGGCAAGCCGGACCAGCGGCGGCCCGCCCGCCGCCGGTTCGGCCGTATAATCGCGGTACCTGCCCGCCACGCCCCGGATGCGCCGGGGCGTGGGCCGGCGGCGGATCAAGGAGGTCGGCTATGCGCAGTCTAGTGGCGGCGGTCATGCTGGCGGCAATCCTGGCACCGCTCCCGGCGGCGGCGCAGGCCGGGTCCGACTGGACGCCGCCCCGGACGCCCTGGGGCGACCCCGATCTGCAGGGACAGTGGAACAGCCAGACCTCCACGCCGCTGGAGCGGCCGCTCGACGGGCCGCTGGCCGGACGCGGGGCGCTCAGCGAGCAGGAGGCGGAAACGCTGGAGACCTCCAACCGCGCGAGCTTCGACCTGCCGCCGCGCACGGGCAGCGTGGGCAACTACAATGCGTTCTGGCGCGACATCGGCACGCCGCTCACGCGGACGTCGCTGATCATCGACCCGCCCGACGGGCGGATTCCGCCGCTGTCGACCGCGGGCGAGGCGCGCATCGCGGCCGAGCGCGCGGAGCGCAGCACGCGCGGCCCCTCCAACTCGCCGGACACCTACGAGGACCTCTCGCCGTGGACCCGCTGCATCTCGCGCGGGTGGAACGGCATCGGGAGCTGGTACAGCAGCAACTACCAGATCTTCCAGGCGCCCGGCTACGTCATCGTCTTCCAGGAGCTCATCCACGAGGCCCGCATCATCCCGCTCGACGGACGCCCCCATCTGCCCGCGCCGATCCGGCAGTGGATGGGCGACTCGCGCGGCCACTGGGAGGGCGACACGCTGGTCGTCGAGACGACCAACTTCAGCCCCAAGACGAGCTATCAGGGCTCGCGCGACACGTTGCATCTGACCGAGAGATACACGCGCGTCGACGCGGACACGCTCGACTACCGGTTCACCATCGACGATCCGCACACCTTCACGCAGCCGTGGACGGTCTCGCGCCCGATGACGCGCATCACGGATCGGCGCACGATCTTCGAGTACGCCTGCCACGAGGGGAACTACGCCATGGAGGGCATCCTGGCCGGCGCCCGCGCCGCGGAGCGCGCGGCGGCGGCCGGCGGGGACGGACGGTAGCCCGGGCAGTGGAGGACGATTCCCGACCGGCAGCGGCGGAGCCGGCAGAGCCGCGGCCCACGGTCGAGTTCAGGCTCGATCCGCACAGCCCCTCGAAGCGCCCCGAGCAACTCGCGGCGCTCGTCGAGAGCGCGCTGCGGCGGGAGTTTCCCGCGGCCGCGCAGGTCGTCGAGGTCGTGCATTCCGCCGCCGACGCAGTGATCAGCCTGCGGAACCTGGAGCAGGTCGACAGCGGCACCGCCGAGAAGCTCGCCCACCGCGCGCGGGTCGTCTACAACGACTTCATGATCAACCCGTGGTACTGACCGCCGACTGCGCCGGGGGCCGGTACCGCGGCTGCCGGGATCCGCTGCGCCGGGAGGCCGTCAGGGAGCTGCCCGCAGCGCGCCGACGGCCAGCACCGCCCAGCCGGCGATGAGGCACAACCCGCCGATGGGGGTGATCGCCCCCAGCCAGCGGGCGCCGGTCATGACCAGCAGGTACAGGCTGCCGGAGAAGATGGCGATCCCGGCGACGAAGAGCCAGCCGGCCGCGCCGGGCCAGCCGCCGGGCCAGCGGGACGCGGCCCACGCCACCGCCAGCAGCCCAAGCGCGTGGATCAGGTGGTAGCGCACGCCGGTCTCGAACACCGCGAGCATCTCCGGCGTCACCCGCGCGCGGAGCCCGTGTGCGCCGAACGCCCCGAGCACGACGCCCAGCCCGCACAGCGCCGCGCCCGTCGCAAACCAGCCGGCCACCATGCTCCGTATGATACATGGCCGCGTTCCCGCTGGCGCGGCGGCGGCACGCGGCGCTACTCGCCCTGCGCCCGCGCGCCGCTCAGGCTGTTCGGCAGACCGTAGTTGCCCTCGTGGCAGGCGTACTCGTATAGGTCGTACTCGTCGTCCCGATGCAGCGGCAGGGAGGCGGTCCAGGCCGCGGCGTACACCGCGGGATCCTCAATGGTCACGTCGTAGCGCATGCGGCCCGGCTCGACGAGCGTGAAGCGCTCGACCACGCGCATGCCGGCGCTCTGCGGAATCGCCTTGAGGGTGGCGGTGGTGGAAATGCCGGTGGCGATCGTGCCGACCTCGGCAGCCCGGTAGTTCGCCACCTCCACGACGAGCGTGTTCCCTTCCCAGCGGCCGCGCGAGTCGCCGTTCCACAGCCGGACAGCGTCGTCCAGGGGCGGGGCAGCACCGAGCGGGATGACGCGCGGCTCGTGGATCATCTCGTACAGGATCACCACATGGTCCGGTGTCTGCAGGATGCGGTACGCGTTGTTGTACCCGGCGGGGAACATGCCGCCCGGCACCCCGCGCGTGATGCACCGCTCCCACGGCGTGTGGTACGTGTAGGAGTCGGTCAGGTGGACCAGGTTGTACTGTTTCCGCTGCTCGGCTTCCGGCAGCACCGGCACGCGCCCGGTCGGCGGGTCGACGACCAGCGACCGGCGCAACGCGCTGCGCTTCGAGGAGTGCCCCTCCCCGTCTCCCTCCCCGAGCAGGTTCGCCAGCCCGCCCGGATTCGGCCCGGTGATGCCCCGCAGCCCCTGCGGGGTCACCTCCAGCCCGGGGAACCAGTGCTCCAGCGCGGCCAGGCGCCCGGGATCCTCCGCGGCCGGCACCTCCAGCGGCGTGCGGTCGAAGTTCACCCACACGCCCTGAATGTCCGGCTGGCCGTCGGGCGTGCGCGGCAGCGCCGCGGCGTCCGCCGCCGGACGGGTCGCGGGCGGCTGACCGCCGGCCTGCGCGGGAACGAGGCCGACGACCGCGAACAGGGCGCCCGGCACGACGAGCGCTCGAAGCGATGGACGGATCATCCGGAACCTCCCGGGGAGCATCGTACACCCGGAATTGGTCATATAATCGCCCTACTTCCTGAAATGAGGCAGCCATGACATCCAGTCGTCGATCGATTCAGCGTTGGCGTGTCGCAGTCGGAGCTCTCGTCGGGACGGCCGTCTGGTTCGGCGCGCTCGACCCGTCGGCTGCCGCGGCCGCGGCCCAGCAGATCGAGCGGGAGCCCGCCACGTACACCGTCGACCAGGCCGATGCCGGTCTCGCCGCCTACCGGCAGCACTGCGCGTCCTGCCACGGCGAGAATCTCGACGACGGCCCGTTCGCGCCGCCGTTGCGGGGCATCGACTTCCGCGAGAAGTGGCGGGTGCGCTCGGTCGAGGCGCTGTTCACGGAGACCGAGTCGACGATGCCGCAGGACCGCCCGGGGTCGCTCGGCGAGGCGACGTACGTCGCGCTCATGGCGTTCCTGCTCCAGGAGAACGGCGTCGAGCCCGGCTCTGACGAGTTGCCCGCGGATCCCGACCTGCTGGCGACGCTGGCGCCCGGCTGGCGCTCACAGGGCGGCGGCCTCTCGGCCGGCGTCGCCCTGCCGCCCGTGCCGGCGCGGCGTAATCCGCTCGACGGCATCCGCCCGGTGACCGACGCCATGCTGCGGAACCCCGACGCGGGCGACTGGCTGCTGTGGCGCCGCACCTACGACGCCTCCGGCTACAGCCCCCTCGACGCGATCGACAAGACCAACGTCGACGACCTGCGCCTGGCCTGGTCGTGGGCGCTGCCGGGCGGGCCGAACGAATCGACGCCGGTCGTGCACGACGGGGTCCTGTTCGTGCACGGTTACGGCGACAAGGTGCACGCGCTCGACGCCGCCAGCGGCGATCTACTGTGGGAGTACGTGCGGCGCCTGCCGCGGGACGCGGCGCCGAGCCTCAAGCGCGGCATGTCGATCTACGGCGAGCGGCTCTACGTACCGACGTCGGATCTGCACGTCGTGGCCCTCGACGTGCGGACCGGCACGGTGGTCTGGGACCGGGAGGTCGGCCAGCCCGGCGCCCGGATGCGGATGACCGGGGGCACGCTGGTGGCGGGCGGCACGGTCATGGTGGGCACGACCGGCCGCGCCGAGGGCGGCAACCACATCGTGGGGCTCGACGCCGAGACCGGAGCTGAGCGCTGGCGCTTCCACACCATCCCGCCGCCGGACGCGCCCGGGGGCAACAGCTGGAACGGACTGCCGTACGACGCGCGCAACGGGGGCTCAGTCTGGGTTCCGGGCAGCTACGACCCGGTGCACAACCTCGCCTTCTTCGGGCCCGGCAACACGTACGACACCGGTCCGCTCCGGAACCCGGTGCACCAGGAGGGGATCACGAACGACGCCCTCTACCTGGACACCACGCTCGCGCTCAACCCCGACACGGGCGAGTTGGCGTGGCACTTCCAGCACCAGGCGAACGGCCAGTGGGATCTGGACTGGGCCTTCGAGCGGCAGGTCGTCGAGTTGTCGGTCCGCGGCGTCCCGACCAGCGTGGTCGTGACCGCCGGCAAGCAGGCGATCTTCGACATCGTCGAGACGGAGACCGGCCGCTACGTCTCGTCGATCGACCTCGGGCTGCAGAACGGGATCACGGCGATCAACCCGACCACCGGCGAGAAGATCGTCGACCCGCGGCTGATTCCGGGCGACGGCGAGACGAAGATGGTCTGCCCGCACGTCGGCGGCGGCCGGAGCTGGGCGCCCACGGCGTACGACCCGCGGACGAAGATCGTCTACGTGCCGATCATCGAGGCGTGCATGGACATGGTGCCGGTCGCCGAGGGCGAGCGCGGCAGCCTGTCGACCGGCGTCCGCTGGACGGTGCGGCCGCGGCCCGAGAGCGACGGCAACTACGGGCGCGTCGAGGCCGTCAACCTGGAGACCCAGGAGACCGTCTGGATCGCCCGCCAGCGCGCCCCGCAGACCACCGGCACCCTCGTCACGGCGGGCGGACTGCTGTTCGCCGGCTCGCTCGACCGGCGCCTCAGCGCGTACGACTCCGCCACCGGCGAGCGCCTGTGGGTCACGCGCCTGAACGACGTGCCGAACGCCCCGCCCATCAGCTTCGAGGCGGGCGGCCGGCAGTACGTCGCCGCGATATCCGGCGCCGGCGGCTACCTGACCGGCGCCTACTCCGTGATGGCGCCCGAGATCCTCAACCCGACGGACCGGGCCGCCACCCTGTGGGTGTTCGAGGTGCCCGGGAACCGCAGGGACGCCAACTGAGCGGAGGCCATGATGCGTCATCGATCCGCCGCCTGGCTGCCGTCGTCCCTCGTGCTCGTGCTGCTGGCCTGCGTTTCCGCCGCCGCCCAGCCGGCGCCCGAGGCCGGGGCGCTCCCGCGCACCGCGTGGGGCGATCCCGACCTGCAGGGCGTCTGGGACTTCCGCTCGCTGACGCCGATGGAGCGGCCCGCCGAGCTCGCCGGCAAGGCGTTCCTAACCGACGAGGAGGCTGCGGTGTTCGTCCAGGGGCTGGCCGCCACCAACTGGGACGACCGCTCCAACCCGGAGGGGGCGTTCGGCCTCGACACCGACGTCGAGCACGGCTACAACCAGTTCTGGATGGATTTCGGGACCGGCCTGACCGCCGACAACCGCACGTCGCTGGTCGTCGATCCGCCCGACGGGCGCATTCCGTGGATCCCGGGTGTGGACCGCCCCGGCGGGTACGGCGATGCCTTCTCCGGGACGCCGCCGGACGGTCCGGAGGACCGCCCGCTCGCCGAGCGCTGCCTGATGGGCTTCAACTCCGGCCCGCCGATGATTCCCAGCGCCTACAACAACAGCGTGCAGCTCTTCCAGACGCCCGACCGGGTGGTGATCTTCAACGAGATGATCAACAGCGCCCGCATCGTCGCGATGGACGGCCGGCCGCATCTGCCGGAGCGGATCCGCCAGTGGATCGGCGACTCGCGGGGCCGCTGGGAAGGCGCCACGCTGGTGGTCGAGACCACCAACTTCCTGCGCGAGACGCACTTCGAGGGCTCGAGCGCGAACCTGCACCTGACCGAGCGCTTCACGCGCGTCGGCCCCGACACGCTCGTCTACGAGTTCACGGCCGAGGACCCGGCGCTGTGGACCGGCAACTGGACGGCGCGCATTCCGATGACCCGCACCGACGGGCGGATCTTCGAGTACGCCTGTCACGAGGGCAACTACGGGATGGTCAACATGCTGGCCGGCGCGCGCGCGCAGGAGCGGGCGGCGGGCCGCTGAGCCACCGAACCACTGACGCCACGACGCGCGCACTCGGGGCACGTATGCTGGCAGGAACGTGGAGGACGTATGTCTGCTATCCGTTGGGCGCTCGTGGCGTGTCTCGTGATGTCTGCGAGCCAGGCGCTGGCTCAGTCGAGCAGTCGCTTCGTCCCGGTGACGGACGAGGTGCTGCAAGATCCCGATCCGGCCGACTGGCTCATGTGGCGGCGGACGCTCGACGGATGGGGCTACAGCCCCCTCGACCAGATCGATTGCGACAACGTGAGCGACCTGCGGATGGTCTGGTCACGAGCCCTTGCGCCAGGTCTCCAGCAGGGAACACCGCTGGTCTATGACGGCGTCATGTACATGCCCAACCCGCGGGACGTCATCCAAGCGATCGACGGCACCAGCGGCGATCTCCTGTGGGAATACCGGCGGTCGCTCCCCGCGGACGTGGACGAGTTCCTCATCACCGTCCTCGCCGAGATCAACCGGAATATCGCCATCTACGACAACCTCATCATCGACACCAGTGTCGACGACTACGTCTTTGCCCTCGATGCCGCGACGGGCCGCCTGGCCTGGGAGACGCAGATTCTCGACTACAGGACGCATCCCGCCAATCAGACCTCCGGACCCATCATCGCCGGCGGCAAGATCATCTCGGGTCGGAGCTGCACCCCACGTGGCGGACCGGACGCGTGCGTCATCACCGCCCACGATGCCAGGACCGGTGAGGAGCTGTGGCGGACGCGCACCATTCCCGCGCCCGGCGAACCGGGGGACGAGACCTGGGGCGATGTGCCGTACGAGGAGCGCAAGCATGTAGGCGCCTGGATGGTGCCCAGCTACGACCCGGCGTTGAACCTCATCTACATCGGCACGTCGGTGACGTCGCCCGCCCCGAAGTTCATGCTCGGCGGGATCGACAAGAAGCACCTGTACCACAACTCGACGCTGGCGCTCGACGCCGACACCGGCGAGATTGTCTGGTACTACCAGCATCTGAACGACCACTGGGATCTCGATCACCCGTTCGAACGGTTGTTGCTCGACACGGCTGTCTCGCCGAATCCGGCGGCGGTGACCTGGATCAATCCGCGGCTGCGGTACGGAGAGGTCCGCAAGGTCGTGACCGGCATTCCCGGCAAGACCGGTGTCGTCTATACCCTCGACCGCGAAACCGGCGAGTTCCTGTGGGCGACGCCGACGGTCACGCAGAACGTGATCAGCAGTATCGACGGCGCCACCGGCGCGGTCACGGAGAATCCGGAGGTCGTCTTCACGGGCAACGGACAAACGGTGCTGGCCTGCCCGACGCTGGTGGGCGGCAAGGACTGGGAGGCGGGGGCCTACAGCCCGCAGACCGGGCTGATGTATTTCCCGTTGCGCAACGCCTGTGCGCGGATGATGGCCACGGCCGGGAGCGACAGCGTTGCCTCTTCGCTCTATGCGCTTGCCGTGCGGACCGAGCTTGCGCCCGGCACCGACCAGCTCGGCACCGTCCAGGCGATCTCCCCGGAGACCGGCGAGCTGATCTGGAAGTACGAGCAACGGGCCGCCACCACATCACTCGTCGCGACCGCCGGCGGACTCGTGTTCGGCGGCGATCTGAGCGGGCGGTTCCGCGCCCTGGACGCGGAAACCGGGGACGTGCTGTGGGAGGTGAACCTGGGCTCACCGGTCACCGGGTTTCCGATCGCGTTTGCAATCGACGGGCGGCAGTACGTCGCGGTCAGCACCGGCAACTCGCGCACTGTCGTGTACTTCGCGCCCCTGACGCCGGAGCTGCGCCCGAGCATGGGCAACAACCTGTTCGTCTTCGCCCTGCCGTGACGCCCGCATCCGGCCTGACCATAGCCGCCGCAGCCTGCTTGCTTGACAACGGCGGCACGAGCATCCATCGTGTCTGTTATCTGCGCCGTACCACAGGATGAACCTGATCCGGGGATGAGACGAGTAATGACCAGGATGTGCGTCCGCCTCCGCGAGCTGCAGAGCCGGCTCCTGCTGCACACTGCCCTCGCCGGCACCGTGCTGTTGCTGCTGCCGGCAGCCTCTGCCGCCCAGCGAGGCGCGTCCGGGCCGCCGGAACACGGGGCCGTCGAGTCGATCAACGACGGACCGAACCCGTACGAGACCATCCGGGACTGGGGCGCGCTTCCCGACGGGCGCTCCTGGGGTTCGGTGAGCGCCGTCAACGTCGACATCGACGGCGTGCACATCTGGGCCGGGGACCGTTGCGGCGTCAACTCGTGCGCCGAGTCCGACCTCGACCCCATCGTCAAGCTCGATGCGAACGGTAACGTCGTGCAGGCCTTCGGCGGCGGGCTCATCCACTGGCCGCACGGCATGGATGTGGACCGCGAAGGCAATGTCTGGGTGGCCGACGCCGTGAGCGCCGCCGATCTGGGAGAGAATCCCAACGCTTCGGGCCGGGGACACACGGTCATCAAGTTCAGCCCGGAGGGCGAGGTGCTCCTCACGCTGGGCACGCTCGGTGAGGCGGGCGAGCCCCCAAACCACCTGACGCAGCCAAGCGACGTGCAAATCGCGCCGGATGGGAGCATCTTCGTCGCCGAGGCGCACGGCGCGCAGTTTCTCGACGAGGCAGGCGCGGCGGGCACAGGACCGCCGAGCATCGGGCGCATCTCGAAGTTCGCTCCCGACGGGACCTTCATCAAGAGTTGGGGCTCGTGGGGCTATCGCGACGGCCAGTTCCGGGGCCCGCACTCGTTCGCCATGGACTCGCAGGGGCGCCTGTTCGTCGCCGACCGTGGCAACCGGCGGATCCAGATCTTCGACCAGGAGGGTACGCACCTCGACACCTGGTATCAGTTCAGCCGCAACAGCGGGATCTTCATCGACGCGAACGACGTGCTCTACGCGGTCGACTCCGAGTCCGACGACAACTACAACCCCGGCTGGAAGAAGGGGCTCCGTGTCGGCAGTGCCCGCACGGGCGAGGTGATGTACTTCATCCCGGCGCACGAGTCCGAACGGCCCTCGGGGATGGGAGGCGTCGGTTCAATCGGCGAAGGCGTGACGGCCGACGCGGCCGGCAACATCATCGTCGGAGAAGTGGGCCCCATCCAGGGGCTCACGAAGTTCGTGCGCCCCTAGTCCCCTTGATCTTTGATTTCTTCAAAAAGTCGTTGGTCATCTGGGGCCACCGTGGACTTGAACGGTGCGCTGTCCGAACCGCTTCACCTTCGCGAGGATCTCGTCGGCTGTTTTCAGATTTCTTCAAAAAGTCGTTGGTCATCTGGGGCCACCGTGGACTTGAACGGTGCGCTGTCCGAACCGCTTCACCTGATCTCGTCGGCTGTTTTCGTCCACTTGAAAGGCTTGCCCTCGTCATTGTGGGCGTCCACGTAGGCGGAGATGGCGTGGCGCAGCGCGTGCGGGCTGACCTGTTCTTGCCATGCCGCCCAATACATCACACCCGGCACACTTCTTAAAGCGTTTTCAGACACAGGGGACTAGCAGCCCGTGGTGAAAGTCCCTCGTTCCAGGGATCGACGTGATCGGTCCTGTGTCCTACACTGTCTGGCATGGCGATGGGGACAAGCTGCGGTCGAACGCGGCAAGCGACGATGTGGGTGCCCACGGCGGATCTGCCGAAGAGTGCTGGGCACCCGTTTTACGAGCGGCTGAATCGAGTGCTCGACGACGCGGGGTTCGACGCGGTCGTGGAAGCACAGTGCGCGTCGTTCTACGCGGACGGGGTCGGTCGGCCGAGTCTGGCGCCGGGCCGGTATTTCCGGCTGCTGTTGCTCGGCTACTTTGAAGGGCTGGATTCGGAACGAGCGATCGCGTGGCGCGCCGCCGACTCGCTGAGCATTCGCACGTTTCTGGACTTCGCCCTCCACGAGGCCCCGCCGGACCACTCGACGCTGTCGCGCACCCGTCGCCTGATTGACCTCGAGACCCACCAGGCAGTGTTTACGTGGGTGTTGCAGCGACTGGCCGACGCCACGCTGGTGGTGGGGCGCACGGTTGGCATCGTTGCCACGACGCTGGAAGCCAATGCGGCGATGCGGAGCATTGTGCGGCGGGATACGGGCGAGAGCTACGACGCGTTTCTGACCCGGCTGGCCGAGGCGTCCGGCCTCACGACGCCGACGCGCGCCGAGTTGGCCCGGTTCGACCGGACCCGCAAGAAGAAGGGCTCGAACGCGGACTGGACCCACCCGCACGATCCGGACGCGAAGATCGCCAAGATGAAGGACGGCCGCACGCATCTGGCGCACACCGCCGAGCATGCGGTCGACCTCGAAACAGGCGCCATCGTGGGTGTGACGGTGCAGGACGCGAGTGCGGGCGACACGACGACCTTGGTCGACACGCTCGTCACGGCCGCCGAGCAGGTCGAGGCGGTCGGCGCGCCGGGGATCGTGGAGGTGGTGGCCGACAAGGGATATCACAGCAACGAGACGATGGTCGGGTTTGCGGCCATCGGCGTGCGCAGCTACGTCTCGGAGCCGGATCGCGGCCGGCGGCACTGAAAGGGCCAGGCGGCGGCGCGGGACGCGGTGTATGCCAACCGGCGGCGGATCCGCGGCGCGCGTGGGAAACGGCTGCTGCGGCAGCGGGGCGAGCTACTGGAACGGCCCAACGCGCATCTCTACGAGACCGGCAGGATGCGCCGCGTCCATCTGCGCGGGCATCCCAACATCCTGAAACGGCTGCTCGTCCAGGTCTGCGGCGTCAATCTCGGGTTGCTCATGCGGCACCTGACGGGCGTGGGCACGCCGCGGAGCCTCCAGGGCCGCGCGTCGGCGCTGCTGGAGGCGCTGATCGGCCTCCTGAGCGAGTGCTGGGGGCGTGTGCGGCGCTTCTGGGCCCCGGAGCGCCATGATCGGCCGCATTCGTCGTGGGATGGTCCGGCGACACGCCAATACGGACACGCGATTCTCGATTGACAATCAGCCCCTTCTGCCACGGGCTGCTAGTGCGTCCACGCTTTCCGCGTTGATTCCCTCCTGGGGTGTCACGGCAACGCGAAGACGTACAGCGCGTTGCCGCTCTGCGGGTGATGGACGTCGTGCGCCAGTGCCCGCGGCGCGAGCCGCGGGCTGCCGCCGCCCAGACCGGTCGACACCGCGACGTACTGCCGGCCGCCGGCCCGGAACGTTATCGGAAATCCCTGCACGGACGTCCCGAGACGCGCGCGCCACAGCTCCTCGCCCGTCTCGACGTCGAACGCGCGGAAGCGCCGGTCGAGGTCGCCGACGAACGCCAGCCCGCCGGCGGTCGACAGCACGCCCGTCAGGAACGTCGGCCGCTGCTCGACGCTCCAAACCTCTTCCAGCGTCTCGGCGTCGAAGGCCGCCAGCTTGCCGAGGTTGCCGTCGGTACCGGGCATCTCGTGGAACGGCCGCGAGCTCATCCCGACGCCGCCCGAGCCCAGCTCCAAGGCCACCTCGCGGACCGCCATCTCCATGCAGGTCTGGGCCAGCGGCAGGATCAGCAGCCCCGACCCGGGGTGGTAGCTCATCGGATGCCAATTCTTGCCGCCCGCGGTGCTGGGGCAGGCGGACACCAGCTGCTCGAACTGCGCGTCGATGATGTCCTGCCGGTAGGTCACCGCTCCCGTCTCGGGATCGATCCGGTCGAATACGTTCTGATGGACGGTTTCCTTGTAGCCGAGGAACTCGCCGGTCTCCCGGTCCAGCTTCCAGAGGATGCCGTGCTTGCCGGCGCTGAAGACGGCCTTGCGGCCGCCCGTGTCAACCAGCACCCGCTCGTACACCTCGTCGAGATCGAGGCTCTCGGCCGGCACGTGCTGGAAGTACCAGTCGAGGGTGCCGTCGCCCGGCCGGATGGCCACGGTCGAATTGGTGAAGAGCCCCGTGTCCTGCATGGTCATGCCGCGGCTGATCGCGGCCCACGGCTTGGCCTGCGCCACGCCGAAGTAGACTAGGTCGAGCCCGGGATCGTAGCTGCCGGTGATCCAGGTGTCGCCGCCGGCGCGCAGGTAGTCGGGCACCTCGGCCCAGGTGTTGCCGCCCGGCTCGTCCGAGCCGGCCGTGGTGTGGAACCGCCAGCGCTGCTCGCCCGAGGCCGCGTCGTAGCCGCTGATGAAGCAGCGCTCGCGCGTGAAGCGGTCGCAGCCGCTCAGCCCCTGCACGATGGTCCCGTTCACCACGATGGGACCGCTGGTGTTCCGGAACCCGTCCGCGTGATCGGCGATGACCGTGTCCCACACCTTCTCGCCCGTGCGGGCGTCGAGGGCGATCAGGCGCGCGTCCGGCGTGGCCAGCAGCAGCCGGTCGCCGTAGATCGCGAGGTTGCGGCTGGTGCCCGAGTAGCCGCTCGTCTCGACCGCCACCCGGTACTCCCAGATGAGGTCGCCCGTCACGGCATCGAGCGCCTGCACGACCGGACCGATGCCCGCCACGTACAGCACCCCGTCGTAGGCGATCGGCGAGGGGGCGTTCCAGCCGCCTTCGTTCATCGCCCAGATCCAGGCCAGCTCGAGGTCGCCGACGTTGCCGCGATCGATTTCCGCCAGCGGGCTGTAGCTCCACGCCTCGTAGTTGCGCCGGATCATCAGCCAGTCGCCGTCGTCCGGCTGGCGCAGCATCGCGTCGGTGACGGGCCGGAAGTCCTCGACCTCGCCGGCCACGGTGACGCCGGCCTCCGGCGCCGACGACGCGAGGCGCGACGCCGCCGCGGCCTGCGCGGCCGCAGCCTCGCCGGTGGCGACCGTGCCGATGGCAACCGCCGTGGTCGCCATCAACGGCGCGTCGCCCGCCGGCGCGCCGTTCGCCTGGAGCAGGTACGCCACGACGTCGACGTATGCCTCGTCCGCCAGCGCGTCCTCGTCGGGCGGCATCGAGCTACTGATCCGGTCGTAGAGATCGCGCGGGCTCAGGTCGCCCCAGAACCGCAGGAAGCTCTCCCCCGCCAGCTGCGGGGCCTCGAAGCTGCCCTGCAGGTTCGACTGGTGACAGCGGGCGCACTTCTGCTCGTACACGGCGCGGCCGGCCGCCGCCTGCGCGGCCGCGTACACGCCCTCCGCGGACTGCGCCGCGGCGCCGGACGGGGCGGCGCCCGACAGCAGGACGACGCCGGCCGCGGCCGCGGCGCGCCGGACGCATCCGATTCGTGAGCCGTTCATGACTACTGCACCTTGAAGCGGGCGATCCGGTCGGCCCGGACCGAGCCGACCCAGATCTCGTCGCCCACCTCGATGGCCGTCGTCCCCGAGCCGAACGTGTCGTCGTTCGGGTGGCGGATGATCTCTTCCAGATCCAACGTCAGCGGGTCCACCCGGGCCACATTGGAGGTGGCCATCGGGATGCCCTTGCTGCCCTGACCCGTGGCGAGGATTGATCCGTCGCGCTGCATCCGGAGGTTGTCGATGCGGAACTCGGCCGCCGCCTCGGCGCGCTGGATAGGCATCTGCCCGCGCGACAGCCGGACGAACGACTGGGTGCCCCAGGCTCCGATGTAGAACCAGCGTCCGTCCGGAGAAATCTCGATGCCGTTCGGCCCGGACGTCTCGCTGCCGGGCACCATCTCCCAGCCGCTCCCGGTATGCCACTCCCAGATGGCGCCCGAGAGCGCGCCCGTCATCACCGGCTCGATAGGCGCGCCGAGATTGCGGAAGCTCGTGGCCGCGAAGCCGCCCTCCGGCAGCGCGACCACGGAGTTCAGGTTCAGCGGCTCCGGCGCCACCGCGCACCCGATCCAGGTCAGCACCGGCGGCGCAGCGCTGACGTCGAACTCGAAGACCTCCACCGACTCGCGGTTGCCGTGGTGGACGGCGTACACCGTCCGCACCGCACCGCCGCCCGCGGCCACGTAGAGCCCGTGCGTGTTGTCGATCGGCGCCGGGCCGGGGCACGCATCGTAGGTGGCGCTGTCGAACCGCTCGCGCGGCGACGCGGCGGGCAGCAGAACGGTGGAGCTCAGATCGCGCGTATCGATCACCCGCAGCCCGCCGCTGCCTTCCGGGTAGCTCGACACGAGGACCCACGGCGTGCGGGGCACCGCGACGAGGTCCTCCGGCCCCACCTGGCCGCAGATGAACTCGATGTCCCCCACCGCCTCGCAGTCCTGCGCGCGCGGCCCGGCCACGGCCGCCTGGAGCACGAAGGCCGCGGTGAGTACGAGCAGCGTCAGCGTTCTCGTCATCTTGCAAGGCTCCTTCCGAGCGTTGGATCAGTGCTGGTGCACAGCATCATACGTCGCCCCGCGGCTGGGAGAAAGGCGCAGTTGGCCGGCCGCCGGCACCCGGAGGGCCCGGGGCCGGCGCCGGCAACGGGGAAGGAAGTGACGCCCCGGGCTCAGGGCGTGACGGAGACGTTGACGTCCGCCATCGTGGCCAGCCCGCCGTCGTGCGCGATGGCGCGCAGCACATAGGCGCCGGGCTCGGCGAACGTGGCCTGCGCGACCCACCGCCCGTCCTCGGGCGCGGGGGGCGTCTGCCAGCCGGGCGACCAGGGCGACTGGCCGATGTCGCGCGTGTCTTCCCAGACCTTGATCTGCGGCGGATCGAAGACCACCTCGCCGGCGCCGCGGTAGACGAACCACGAGAGGCGGTGCCCCGTGGCGGTGTCGGTCGTGAAGCGGCCCGGGTGGCGCGGGGTCGACGCGGGCATCGACCGGGCGCGCGGCTTGCCGTCGTCGGTCGAGACCGCGACCAGCTCCAGCGGCTCGCCGGCGCGCACCGTGCGCGCCTCCCCGCCCTCGATCGCGAGGGTCGGCGCCTCGTTGCCGGCGAGCTCGGGCGTCGTGCCGGCACCGGCGCCCGCCCCGTAGTTCGCCTGGATCACCAGATCGTTGATGTAGTAGTCGCGCTTGAGCGTGGCGTAGGCGCGTTCGGTCCGGCCGTTAGTCGTGAGCGTCCAGACGAGCTCCCGATCGCCGAAGTCGGCGGGGACGCGGACGCGGAACACGAAGCGGTTCCGCCGCGGGTAGAAGTGCGTCGGCTGCCCGTGATCCGGGCCGCCCGGCTCGATGCTGTTCTCGGGACCGACGGGCACGTCGATCACTTCCTCCCAGTTCCGGTTCATGTAGCCGAACACCAGGTTGAAAGAGCCGTCGGCGTTCAGCTCCCAGCCTTCGTAGGCGGGCGCGATGGTCTGCCCCGCCGAGTACGACGGCTGGGCGAACGCGAGCGACGGCAACGCGAGCGACGCCAGCAGCAGCAGCCCGGCAGGCACGGCGGTGACCCTCATCGCAGGCCCCTCAGTTGTCACCGCCCACGGCGGCGGCCGGCGCGTCGTCGACGCCGCAGACGAAGCACCCGATGTCGGGACCGCCCCCGCCCGCGATGGCGCCCTCACGCGCGGCCACCGCGGCGGCGAACTCCTCGTCGTTCAGGTAGATCGCCTGCATCAGGTTGATGAACATGTTGTCCACCGAGCGGTGGCCCGAGCCGGACCAGTTGCGCGGATCGACCACGTTCGGGTTGGTCGGCGAGTTGTCGAAGTAGCCGGTCAGGTGCAGGATCGTCCCCTTCGGCAGCAGCGGCGCGGCGTCGTCGGCGTACTTGTAGACACGCACCCAGTTGTGGTCGTAGCCGGCGCAGTTGAGCGTCTGGACCGACGTGCCCCAGACCGCCTCGAGGCACATCCGCACGCCCGGCGCGTGCATGTGGGGCTCGAAGACACTGATCTTGGCATTCTCCGGCAGCGTGAAGTAGGCGTCGGCGCGCTGGTCGGACTCCATCGGACGGATGTCGAGATCCGGACCGTTGCCGACGAAGAGCAGCTCCATCTGCTTCTCCGGCTCGTACCCCTGCGGATGGAACTTGAACGCGACGTCGATGCGCGCGCGCGTGTCGGTGCCGTTCGAGTGCAGGTGCGTGGATGGGAACAGCAGCGTCGATCCCGCCGCCAGCAGCCGGCCGGCGTTATCGTCGAAGACGTCCGCGTTACGGCCCACCTCGTGCACGGGCCAGATCGTGGCCGCAGCCGGATCGCCGTCCTCCACCATGGTGTAGAGAGCCGAGTGGTGCACCACGAACAGGCCGCCGACGGTATCCGACCGCACGCCGCGCTCAAGGTCGTTGCGCTCCTTGTACTCGACCGCCGCAACGTAGCGGTCCTCGGTGAGGCCGCTCGGCGACTGCCCCAGGCTGCCCCACCAGTCGGGCGCGCTGCCCTCGACCTCGAAGGAGGGCGACGAGATGACCAGATCCGGCTCGCCGATCTCCCAGTCGTCGACGTCGATGAACGGCGGCGGCGGCGGCATGTCGGCCGGATCGCCCTGCGGCGCGCCGTTGTCCGCCCAGCGCGCGATCGTTGCGATCTCGTCGTCGCTCAGAGACCAGTCGTCCTTGAACTTCTGGATGCCGACGTTCTTCTCGATGTACCAGGGCGGCATGACGCCCGGCTTGTCGCGCAGCCCCGTGCGGTACTTGATGGCGCGCGCCCAGGGTCGCACCTCCTCGTACGAGATGAGCGACATCGGGGCCAGCGCCCGCGGCCGATGGCACTTCTGACAACTCCGCTGCAGGATCGGCGCGATGTCCCTGCTGAACGTCGGCTCGTCCGGAACCGCTTCGGCAGCGGCCGGCAGCGGAGAAGCGGCCGCGACCAGCGCGGCGAGGCCCAGAAGACCAGTCAGCTTCGAGATCTTCGACATGAGTATCCTCACTCTCGACTCCTGCAACTCTGCGTCGGTTCCCAGTCCCGAAGTATAACGCGCGGCGGTTGCGACGGCCGCGCAGGCGCGTCCCGCAGCCGGACCGGCTCGTACACTCATTACGTGCCGCCGTATGGTTCGGTTCCCGGCTCCCCGCCCCACCGCACGCGCAGGTTCCGGATAGCATCCCGCCTTTCACGACACCTGTCGCTGTACGGCGTCACAGTATCGCCCATGGTACGGTGCCGGCATGGACAGCCCGCGGCACGACGCCGGACTGACGCCGGCGTAGCCCATCCAGTCGACCGGCATGGCGGCGATTGACCTCGCGATCGTCGCGGCCTTCATCCTCTACGCGGTGAGCGCGGGGGTCCGCAACCGCCGCGCCGCGTCGCGGAACCTCGACGAGTACTTCCTGGCTGGCCGCAGCCTGCCGGGCTGGCAGGCCGGGCTGAGCATGGCCGCGACGCAGTTCGCGGCCGACACGCCGCTGCTCGTGACCGGCCTCGTCGCCACCGCCGGCATCTTCGCGCTGTGGCAGCTCTGGATCTACGCCGTCGCGTTCCTGCTGATGGGCTTCGTCCTGTCGGCGAGCTGGCGGCGGGCCGGGGTGCTCACCGACGCCGAGCTCAGCGAGCTGCGCTACGGGCGCCGGCCGGCGGCCGTGCTGCGCGGCGTCAAGGCCGTCTACTTCGGGACGGTGCTCAACTGCACCGTGCTCGCCTGGGTGCTCTTCGCCGCCGTCCGGATCGCCGAGCCGTTCCTGCTGTGGGACCAGTGGCTGCCGCCCGGCCTGTTCGAGCCGATTGTCGATCTGGCAGCGTGGATCGAGGTGCCCCTGACGGCCGGCCGGCCGGGAGATCCGGACGTCTGGACGCGAACCGCCAGCAACCTGATCTCGCTGGTCGCGCTGCTGGCCGTCGTGACCGCGTACTCCGCCAGCGGCGGCCTGCGCAGCGTCGTCGCGACCGATATCGTGCAGATCGCCGTCATGCTGGCCGGGACCGCCGGCTTCGCCGCCATCGTGACCGCGGAGGCCGGCGGGCTCGCGAGCATCGCCGAACGGTTGCGCGCGCAGCTCGCGGCCGGGGGGGCGGGCGGGATCACGCCGGACGAACTGCTCGCGTTCACGCCGGATCGGGCCCGGCACGCCTCGCCGGCGGTGCTCGGCATGCTCGGCCTGCTGTGGCTCATCCAGCTCAACGCGGACGGCAGCGGCTACCTGGCGCAGCGCACCATGGCCTGCCGTAGCGACCGGGATGCGCAGACGGCGGCGGTGGTGTTCACCTATACCCAGGTGCTCGTCCGCAGCCTGCTGTGGCTCCCGCTGGGCCTGGGCCTGCTGATCCTCTTCCCGCCCGATCCCGATCTCGCCCCGGAGCTGCTGCAGGCCGACCGCGAGGCCTCGTACGTGCGGGGCATGGCCGAGCTGCTGCCGCCGGGACTGCTCGGACTCATGCTGACCGGCATGCTGGCCGCCCTCGCGTCGACGGTCGACACCCACCTGAACTGGGGTGCCTCGTACTGGACGAACGACATCTACAAGCGGTTCATCTGTCAGGCGTGGCGCGGCGTCGAGCCGGACGAACGCGCGCTGGTGCGCGTGGCGCGGGGCGCCAACGTGGCGATCCTCGCCATCGCCCTGCTCGTCATGACCCAGCTCACCTCGATCAACCAGGCGTGGCAGATCAGCCTGCTGATGGGGGCGGGCATGGGCGTGGTGCTCGTGCTGCGCTGGCTCTGGTGGCGGGTGAACGCCTGGGCCGAGATTACTGCGGCGCTCGTCTCGCTCGTGGCCGCGCCGATCCTGATGACGCTGCTGAGCGACGACGCCCAGGCGGCGCGGCTGCTGCTCATGGCCGCGCTGGCGACCGCCGGTGCACTCGCCGCCACGCTGCTCGCGCCGCCGGAGGACCGGGCGCGCCTGGTTGCGTTCTATGCGCGCGTGCGGCCGCCGGGCTTCTGGGGACCGATCGCGGCGGCCGCCGGCGACGCGCCCGCCGCCGGCACGCGGCGGCTCGCGCGGGGCGCGGCCGCCACCGCGGCCTGCGCCGCCTCGGTGTTCTGCCTGCTGGTCGGCGCGGGCACCTGGCTCACCGGCGCCCCGGCCCCCGTCTGGTTCCCCTGGCGGTCAATCTGGATCGCGGTGCTCCTCGCGGCCGGGCTCGGTCTCGTCCCGCTGTGGCGCCGCCTCGCGGCCGCGGCTCCCGGGACGGGCTCCTAGCAACCCCTGGCAGGAGTCCGCGCCATTCCACGGCGCAGACTCCTAGAGCCGGAAGAGCCGGTTCACCTTCAGCACCAGCCCGCGGCTGCGCAGGCCGTAGGAACGGTCCGGACGGAACGGGTCGGCATGCCGCTCGTCGGTGTAGACGACGAACAGCTCGCTGCCGGGGCTGTACTCCCACCGCAGCCTCAGGTTGTTGCCGACCGTGTTGGTGCTCGAGTTGTACTGCACCAGGCCGCTGAAGAACATGCGCGGCGTGAACGTGTAGGTCACGCGGCTGACGACGAGATCCGCGCGGAACGCGCCGTGCGGCGTGTCGATCCAATTGATGGAAAGCGTCGGCTCGACCGACAGCTGCGGCGTCAGCTCCAGCCGGCCGCGGCTGAAGGCCACCGAGCGGATGGTGCCGTCGAAGTACTCGCCGACACGCACCCGCAGCTCGCCGCTGAGCCGCCGCTGGGCGCCGGGCGCATACAGCAGCTCCAGGTCACGGAAGCCGTAGCCGCCGACGGGCAGCGTCACGTCGGCCCCGGCGTCGAACGGCTCCACGAGCAGCTCGTAGTTCTCCGCCACCGACACGCCCAGCAGGTCGCTGCTCTCGAGCTCGGTGGTGAACGCCAGCTGGGTCTGACGCGTCTCCACGTACCCCGTGTCCGCTGTCAGGATGTAGTCGAAGCTACCCTCCAGACGGAATTGCCGAACCGCTTCCAGCGAGTTCGGCCGGGGACTGAACCGCCCGGTGGCGTAGGAGCGCCGGAAGTTGTGGCGGCGGAGAAAGCCCACCTCGGGCACGAAGTTGTCCTCGACGAGCAGGTGCTCCGCCTGGAATCCGTAGCGGTCTCCGGCATAGACGAATTGCCCCTGGTAGCTCAGGTCCTCGTCGTCGAGGCCGGGCGTCCGCGTCTTCGCGACGTAGGCGAGGACGTTCAGGTTGTCGTAGAACGAAAAGGTGGCATCGGCGCCGTACGCCTGGCTGGAGCCGTCGCCGGCGACCGCCACCGAGCGGTTCGTGACCAGCGCGCCGATGCTGCTGCGGCGCAGGATGTCGCGCTTGATGCGCGCGACGGTGAAGTTGGTCGGCGCGGCGCCGGTCTGGATGTTGAGCGCCCCGACGTCGAACGGGCCGACCTTGCCCGTGACGCGTCCTCCGCCGACAATCGGCACGACCGTGCTCCCCTCGAGACCGATGCGGCGCGAGTAGAACAGGGTCGGGGCGTTGCCGGCGCCCTGAGCCCGGCGCTCGCCCTCCTGCCGCAGCCCCGTGTTGCGCCGGCCGCCGTCGGCGGCGCCGCGGGCGAAGTTGAAGATGCCCTGGCCTTCGAGGAAGAACTCGCGCTTCTCGGGAAAGAACAGGCTGAAGCGCGTGAGGTTGACCTGCTGCTCGTCGACCTCGACCTGGGCGAAGTCCGTGTTGTAGGTCAGGTCGGCGGTCAGGTTCTGCGTCAAGCCGTACTTGACGTCCAGGCCGGCGGCGCCCTCCCCGGTGTTGCGGCGCGGCGGCGCGGCCGCCAGGTCCGTGGTCAGACCGGCGATGCCGTACGGCTTGATCTCGAGGTTGTTACCGCCGGCCGGCGCCTCCAGCCCGACCAGCGTGCCTGCCTGCGAGACGCGAAAGATGCCGGTGCGGCCCGCGGAGATGGGCAGCGGCGTCAGAAACACCAGCTCGTTCTTGCGCCGGATGGTGCGGCGCAGTTGAACCCCCCATTCCTGCACCGGGCCGGGACGGTAGCGCAGGGACTTGAACGGGATCTCCATCTCGACCGTCCAGCCCCCTTCGAACCGCCCGGTGCGGACGTCCCACACGGGGTTCCAGTCGCTGTTGGGATTGCCTTCGTTGGTGATGGCGAAGTCGCCCAGCCCGCCGAGCGCGTTCGTGAAGAAGGCGACACCGTTGCGGCGATCGTGGAACGTGTCGAATGCCACCCAGAAGCTGTCGTTGTCGCGGAGCTGGCGCGTGTCGCGCCGCATCTCGTTGGCGACCCAGGCGGCCGGCGGGGCCGAGTCCCAGAGGCGTGCGCTGACGTAGACGCTCTCCGCGTCGAAAGCGATCCAGGCTTCGGTCTTCTCGCTGGCCGGGGCGCCTTCATCCGGCATCAACTGCACGAAATCGGTGATCGCGCCCACGCAGCCGTACAGCGGCTCGTCGAGCAGCCCGTCGAGCCGGAGCCCCGTGACCAGCTTGACGGCGCGGACGGTGACACCGCCCTGATCGTCACGGACGACCACCTCCGGCGGGACAGGCCACGGCGCACCGCCGGCCTGCAGCCCCGCCGCTCCACGGCCGGCGCCTAGTGCGACCGTGCTCCCCGGCAATTCGCGCGGGTCCGGCGTGCCGGGCGCCGGGTCCGGCGTCGCGGGCGCGGCCTGGTTGTCGGCGGGCACGCAGGGGGCGCCCGCGAGCACGGGCTCGCCAGCGAGCGCGACCGCCAGCACGCCCAGCGCGAGGAGGCGCCACGAAGGCGGCAATTTCGATCCCGGAGTCAGTCGCAATCGAACTCCGCCGCGCAAGGCGGGTCGTCGCCAGCGCATGCCGGACAGAACATCTTACAGGCGGCGGGCGCCGGGCGGCCCGCCGCCTGTAAGAATTCGAGCTGCCAGCGGCTGTAGAGCTCGTAGAGGGCCGCCGGAGCGGGCGCCGCCGGGGCGGCCCGGAAGAAGTCCCCCGTCAGCAGCACGGACCCGCCGACCTCGAGCGCCAGCAGCGACGCCATCTGCCAGCGCGTCTCCGCGAGCAGCTCCGTCCCGATGTCCGGTGATCCGCTCAGCGGATGGGGCTCGTCCGCGCGCAGCCAGCCCGCCGCCAGCAGCGCCGTCCAGCGCCCGCCCAGGGGCTGCTCGTAGCCCGCCTGCAGGGTCAGGAGGCCGAGACCGTCGTTCTGCAGCCCGATGCCGAGGTCGTTGCCGTCCGACGGCCCGCGCGGCGACGTCAGTCCGAGGAGGCTCCAGTACGCCTGCGCGCCCCGATTGTCGCGCGCGCTCTGGGCGATGGTCCGGAACTCGCCCGAGCGGTGCGGATCGTCCCCGTTGTTGCCGGTCGAGTAAAGGACCCGCAGATGCGCCGTGCCGGGGCCGGCCTCGACGGCGGTCGCCGCCTTGGCGGCCCAACCGGCATGCGACCAGTTGTAGTCGGGGGTCTCGCCCCGGTTCATGATGAGAAACAGCGAGGTCGACCCGCCGCCGTGCTCGAGATGGCCGCGGCCGCCGATCCACAGGGCGTTGCCGCGCCGGATGAACTCGCCGGGCACGCGGCCGTAGGTCGCGGCCGGACCGCCGAACGCGCAGTTCAGGTTGCCGGCGCGGTCGCGCGCGTAGTACACGCTCACGCCCCAGAGCGACGAGCCGATCGTCCGATCCAGATCGGCCGTCAGGAGCCAGTTGTCGCCGTCGCCGGCGCGCGATTCGCGCTGCAGGATCAGCGCGCCGAGCGCGTAGTGCCACGCGTCGCCCGCCGTCGCCTCGAACGTGATGCCGCCGACGTTGAAGTCCCAGACGGAGTTCGCCAGCGGCGCCTGGGACGTGTCGTAGCGGTCCACCGCCCACAGCGGATCGCCGAAGGTCGGCCGCTCGCCGAACCGGTCCTCCCAGACCAGGACGCCGGCCCGGATCAGCGAGTTGGGCGTCGGCTTGTACCAGAGGAACCCCCGTCGCAGCGCGACGCCCGTCTGATCGGTGCCCCCGAGCCGGCCGGGCTCGACGCCGAACGTCTTCAGCAGCTCGCGCCCGCTGCCCAGCTCGACGTGACCGGCCTGCACCTGGACATAGGCGCCGTAGCGGCACGACTCGCGGTCGTGGACGTTCACCCACGCCCGCAGCCGCTGGTTCAGGAAGTCGGTGCCCAGCGGCTCGCCGCCCACGGTCCGCTGGTGGAAGCCGAAATTTGGCCTGGTTGCCCGTCAGCCGCAGCTGCGCGCCGGCCGCGACGCCGACGCCGACGCCGCCCAGCGCGAGCGACGGCGCGCACCCGTCGCCGTCGGTGCCGCCGGCTTGGCGGGCCGCGGCGCCGCCCAACGCCTCCGGGCGCGTGCCGGCCGCGGCGGGCGCCGGCAGCGCGAGCGCGAGCGCGAGCAGACAGGACGCGGCCCTCGACGCCGCCGCGGCCACGCGGGCTACTACCGCGGCGCGAACCTGCAGGTCACAACGCAGCATGCTCGAATCCCAGGCCCCGCTCTACGGGATGCATCGACCGTCGAATGCAGCGGGGCCTTTTGCCACGGGCTCCTAGTCCCCTGTGTCTGAAAACGCTTTAAGAAGAGTGTGCCGGGTGTGATGTATTGGGCGGCATGGCAAGAACAGGTCGGCCCGCACGCGCTGCGCCACGCCATCTCCGCCTACGTGGACGCCCACAATGACGAGGGCAAGCCTTTCAAGTGGACGAAAACAGCCGACGAGATCCTCGCGAAGGTGAAGCGGTTCGGACAGCGCACCGTTCAAGTCCACGGTGGCCCCAGATGACCAACGACTTTTTGAAGAAATCAAAGATCAAGGGGACTAGGCTACCGGCGATCGGCGATCGGCGGGGTGCGCAAGCGGACCCGTCCGCGGCCGCGCAGCCGGCCCGTGGCGGCGCCGCGCCAGCCAGACCAAAATACGATATAACATTGGATAGTCGTGACCATAATACGATTACCAGGATAATGGACGGCGATGAAGGCAGTGCCTCGCCTCTACGACGCCGTGTTGCTGGAGCACTTCCTGACGAGCCGGGCGATAGCGCTCGTCAGCGGCCCGCGGCACGTCGGCAAGACCGTGACCTGCCGGCGCCACGCCGACGTCCGCTGCGACTGGGACGACCTCGCCGACCGCGAGTTGGTCCTGGCCGGCCCGGCCCGCCTCGCGGCCGGACTCGGCGCCGACCGGCTGTCCAAGACGTTTCCCGTGGTGCTCTTCGACGAGCTGCATCGCTTCCCGCGCTGGAAGCCGCTGCTCCGGCACCTCGACGACGCCCGGGGCGACCGGCTCCGCTTCATCGTTGCCGGCAGCGGCCGCATGGACGCCGACCGCGGCCGGGACCGCTTGACGGGAAGACATCTCGCCTACCGGATGCATCCCTTCTCGGTCGCCGAGACGGTGCGCGGGGACCTGCCGGATCCGCAGCGGATCACGCGCCGCCCGGCCGCCAGCGACGCGGCCGAATTCGAGGCGCTGTGGCGCCACGGCGGCTACCCGGAGCCGTTCCTCAGGCGGGACGGCCGGTTCAGCCGGCGCTGGCGGGCGCGGCGCCTCGAGCAGCTGGTCCGGGAGGACATCCGCGACCTGACGCAGGTTCGGCAGCACGACCAGATGCACCTGCTGGTGCAGCGCCTCGCCCGGACGTCGGCGCGCCCGCTGGTGTACGGCGCGCGGGCGGCGCAGGTCGGGGTGGCGGTCGACACGCTCCGCCGCTGGGTGGCCGACCTGTGCGACCTCCACCTGGGCTTCCTGGTCCGGCCCTGGTCCCGGGGCGTCCCGCGCTCCCTGCGCCGCGAGCCGCGGTGGTTCCTGCGGGACTGGGCCGACATCCCGGACGAGGGCGACAGGGCGGAGACGTTCGTCGCCTGCCACCTGCTCAAGGCCGTCGAGGGCTGGAGCGACCTGGGGCTGGGCCGGTTCGAGCTCGGCTACCTGCGCGACAAGGAGAAGCGCAAGGTGGACTTCGTGGTCGCGCGCGACGGCCAGCCCTGGTTCCTCGCCGACGTGCGGCGGCGGCAGGAACCGGTCAGCGCGGCGCTCGCCTACTATCAGGCACAGCTCGGCGCGCCCTTCGCATTCCAGGTCGTCGTCGAGGCCGGGTACGTGGACGCGGACTGCTTCGCGGCGCCCGGCGGCCCGCGGGCCGTCCCGGCCCGGACCTTCCTGTCCCAGCTCTTGTGACGCGGCGGCCGGCGCGTGCCGCGTGTTACATTGGCAGCCGGGCGGACAACAAGGAGGATTCATGCAGCGGTGGCTGTTGGCGGCGGTCGTGGTGCTGGTGGCCTGCGGAGGATCGAGCGGCGACCTCCCGGTTCCGAACGCCGATTGCGAGGCGGACGGCGATGTCGGCTTCATCTGCGGCGTGATCAACCCGGAAGACGTCATCGCCATTCCGCACACGAACTTCATCGTCGCGTCGGGCTATGGCGGCGGCGGCGGCATC
Source organism: Vicinamibacterales bacterium (assembly GCA_965217045.1). GTDB lineage: Bacteria > Acidobacteriota > Vicinamibacteria > Vicinamibacterales > UBA8438 > JAAXGX01. The sequence continues at coordinate 2,293,212 of OZ244229.1, forward strand.
CACTTCATCAGCCACCGCGACCAGACGCGGCTGCAGGTGTTTCCGACCGCCAACCCGCGGCTGCGGCACGACACCGACGCGTACCCGGACTGCCCCGGCCCGATCGACCCCGCGGAGGGCGATCAGTTCAACGCCCACGGGCTCAACCTGCGGCCCGTCGAGGAGGGGCTCTACCACCTGTACGTCGTCCACCACGGCTTCCGCGAATCGATCGAGATCTTCGAGATCGACACACGCTACCAGGGCGCCGTCTCCGTGTCGCCGGTCCCGAGCTTCGCCTGGATCGGCTGCGTCATCGCACCCGAGTCGATGACGCTGAACTCGGTCAGCCCGCTGCCCGGCGGCGGATTCGCCGCCACCGCGCCCTTCGTGCCGGCCGGATACACCCCGCCCGGCGCGGCGGCCGGCAACGAGGAGGCGCGCGACAGCGAAGAAGCGGCGGACGCCGAGGAGACGGCCGGCGCCGGGGAGCCGGCTGCGCCGGCGGACATCGACATCGCCGGGTCGTACGGCGTCGTCTGGGAATGGAGCCCTGCCGGCGGCTGGTCGATCGTCCCCGGCAGCCAGTCGGCCGGGCCGAACGGCATCGAGGCGTCGGTCGACGGCGAGTGGCTGTACGTCAACGTCTGGGGCGGCCGCCAGGTGCTGCGGCTCTCGCGGGGCCGCGATCCCGTCGAGACGCAGTTCGCCGACCTGTCGTTCCACCCCGACAACATCCGCTGGCAGGCGGACGGCACGCTGCTGACCGCGGGACACGACGCACCCGATCTGCTGGCACGCATCCAGGAATGCATCGCGGCGCTGTGCGACGGCATGTCGTCGCACGTCGCGCGCGTCGACCCGGAGACGCTGGCGGTGCGGGACGTCGTGGACGAGCCGGCGACCGAGGACTTCTTCACCGCGACCGCGGCGCTGCAGGTGAACGACGAGATCTGGGTCGGCAGCGTGCGCGGCAACCGGATCGCCCGCTACCCCGCCGAGTAGGGGGCCTCAACAGCCCGTGGTGAAACCCCGCGTCGCACCGAGACGGGCGAGGCGCCCGGCTGACAAGGCGTGACGAGGGAGCATATTGGCCATAGTCGAATGCAGCGGGGCCTTTTGCCACGGGCTGTCAGGTGGTCAGGTCCGCCTCGGGCGCGGGCACGGCCGGGAGCCCGGGCGTGCCCGGCGCCTTCGGCTCCGCAGCCGGCGCCGGCAAAGCCCGCAGCTCGGCCGGCGGCTCCATCTCGGACGGCACCAGGAAGAGGCCGCGACACCGGCTCCACTCCCCCAGCCGCCGGCTGCTCGTCCAGCGCACCAGCGGGGCGGCCAGCAGCAGCCCGGCGAAGATGGGCGTCAGCCACAGGAAGAAGAGCGGTGCGTAGTACAGCGTGAGCGCGGCCCAGGCGGCGCCGACTGCCGTGGTCCACGCCACGCCGCCGGCCGCCTCCCGCCAGCCGAGCATCCGGCCCTCGCGCACCTGCGCATCCCACGGGACGTCATGCCCGGTGAGCACGCTCGCGACGAAGCGGGTGTGGAACATCATCATCAGCGGCGCGAGCGTGACGGCGAACAGGGTCTCGAGCAGCGCACCGGCCAGCAGCCTCGCCGCGCCGCCGAACTGCCGGCGCCGGCCGGCCAGCGCCAGCACCAGCGCCAGCAGCTTCGGGACGAACAGCAGCACGCCGGTGACCGCCAGCAGCGACACCGGGGGGCCGCCCCCGGCCCAGGATCCGGGCACCGCGACCAGCGCGGATCCGCCGCTGGCAGGCGCCAGCACGTACAGGGTGCTGGCCAGCAGCAGCAGCAGCCAGACGAGCGACGATACGTAGCCTGCCGCACCGAGCAGGAAGTGCAGCCGGCTCACGGGGTGGAGACCGGGGGTCGCCAGCAGGCGCAGGTGCTGCAGGCTGCCCTGGCTCCAGCGGCGGTCGCGCTTGGCGTAGTCGACGACGTTCTCCGGCGCCTCCTCGTAGCTGCCGCCGACCGCCGGCAGCAGGTAGACCTGCCAACCCGCGCGCCGCATCAGCGCCGCCTCGACGAAGTCGTGGCTCAGCACCGCGCCGCCGAACGGCGGGCGGCCCGGCAGCACCGGCAGGCCGCAGTGCGCCGTGAACGGCGCGACCCGCACGATGGCGTTGTGCCCCCAGTAGTTGGCCGCGTCGGTCTGCCAGAAGCTCTGGCCGGCCGCCAGCACGGGACTGTACAGGCAGCCGGCGAACTGGATGAGCCGCCCGAACAACGTCGCCCGCCGCGCCGGGATCGGCACGGTCTGGATCAGTCCTGCCCGCGGGTTCGCCTCCATCGCCCGCACCAGGCGGACCAGGGCGGGGCCGGTCATGACGCTGTCGGCGTCCAGCACGACCATGCACTCGTAGCGCGCGCCCCAGCGCCGGCAGAAGTCGGCGATGTTGCCGGCCTTGCGGCCCGCGTTGGCGGACCGGCGCCGGTAGTGCAGGCGGGTGACATGATCCAGCTGGTCGCGCAGCGCCGCCCAGGCCGCCTCCTCCGCCTGCCAGGCCGCCGGATCCGTCGTGTCGCTCAGCAGGAACAGGTCGAAAGCGCCGGCGTGACCGGTCCGCGCCAGCGAGCGCAGCATGGCGGCCAGGCCGGCCGTCACGCGCGCCGGATCCTCGTCGCGGATGGGCATCACCAGCGCCGTGCGGATCACCAGCGGCCGGCCGTCCCCGGACGCGGACCGCAGCGGTGCAAGCGACAGCGGATCGCGCCCCAGCACCGCCAGCGCGAAACCGATGACCGCGTTCCAGAAGGGAATGGCGATCCAGTTGAACGTCAAGGCGAACAGCGCGAGGATCACGACCTCGAGGCCGGTGAGGCCGCCGGCCCGCATGATGTCGAGCATCATCGCGATCCCGATCAGCGCCGTGGCGGCGATCAGGCCGGCGAACAGCCAGCGCCGCGGCCGCACGAGCGGCGCCCGAATCGCCTCTGCACGAGCGGCCGGCTGCTCGCCGTCATTCCTGGACATGGTCGGGATGCCAGACATAGCTCCACGTTTCGGACAGGCGCCGGTCGTCGCGCACGAGGTACAGCCGCAGCTCCACCGGCTCGCGCCCGTCCGGCGCCAGCCGGAACGAGGCGCGCCAGCCCTCGTCCTCCGGCAGCGGGTGCACGACGAGGTCGGAGACCTCGCCGGCCGATGTCTCCAGCACGCCGATGGGCGGCCGTGCGTCCGCCGGCCCGTCACCGTCCACCTCGGAGAGGGCGCCGCCGGCGAAGTCGACCACGAACCGGCGCCGGCTGCGCGGAGGCGCATCGTGCGCGCCCGGCAGCGCGTCCCAGCCGATGCGGGTGCGCTCGACCGCGGCCAGCGTCTGGGCCGCCAGCCGGTCGTCGAACATCACGATGCGGTAGCGGTACCGCCGCTCGTCACCGGCGTCGAACGGCTCGTCGGGCACCCAGTAGGCCGCGATGTTGTCGTTGAACTCCGACACGACGGCATACTCGAGCAGCTCGACGCGGCCGCCGCCCCAGTCGCCGTCGAGCGGCACGATCCACTCGCTCGGCCGCCGGTGGTAGCCGGCCTCCGCGTCGAGGTAGTCGGCGAAGCGCCGGTCGCGCTGCACCAGGCCGAACCCGCGCGGCGTCCCGCCGGGAAAGGTGGTCACCTGCACGCCCGGACCGTTGCCGAGCGGCCGCCAGATCCACTCGTCCCCCGCCGTATGCACGAGCAGGCCGTCCGAGTCGTGCACCTGCGCGCGGAAGTCGTCGAAGCGCGCCAGCCGGTTGCGGCCGTACAGGAACATGCTGCTCATGGGCGCGACGCCGAGCTTGGCGACATCGGCGCGGGCGAACAGCCGCGCGTCGACGCCGAGCGTCGTGTTCGCGCCGGGCTCGAGATCGAACCGGTACGCACCGCTCACCGACGGACTGTCGAGCAGGGCGTAGAAGGTCGCCGTCGCCGCCTCGGGTCCGGGCCGGACCAGCCAGAACTCACGGAACACGGGGAACTCCTCTCCGCTCTCGAGCGCCGTGTCCACCGCCAGCCCGCGCAACGACAGGCCGTACACGTGACCGCGTCCGAGCAACCGGAAGTAGGAAGCACCCAGAAACACCACCACCTCGTCCCTGATGGCGGCGGCGTTGAGGGGGTAGTGTATCCGGAATCCCGCGTAGCCGAGGTCCGGGCGGCCCGCGTCCGCCGCGGGCGCGGCCCGCCCCTCATAGTGGAACAGCGCCGCGTCGAACGGCACGCGGGTGATCCGGCCGTCCTCCACCAGGTGCAGGCGAACCGGCTCCCGGTGGATGAAGCCGGGGTGGAACAGCTGCAGCTCGAACCGCGCGGCGCCCCTCCAGAGCGCCGCCTCGGGACGGAACCGGATCGACCGGTACTGGTCGTAGTCCAACCCCGCCAGCGCCGGCGGCAGGTCCATGCCCGGTGGCCGATACGCGGCCCGCGCCAGCTCGCGCGCGCGCCCGGCCACATCCTCGAACAGCGTCGCGGCGGACACCGGGGCCCGCAGGCGCGCCGGGGACGGGTTGGCGGCCGCGTCGCGCTGGGGTACTGTGGTGTCCGGCCGCACGGGCGCATCGCACGCGGCCGTGACGATCAGCGGCAACATTGCACGCAGCACCGACGAGAGAGGGATGAGGCAACCGAGCTTCATGGATAGCCGCAGCGGCGCCGCGGGCAGGACCCTGAGTCTGCTGATTGCCCTGCCGGTTGTCAACGTCGTGCTCCTGGCGCCGCACTGGCTGCTGCCGGGCGGCGCGGGGGCGGCCTGGCTGGCGCTCGAGGCGGTCGTCGTCGCCGGCGTGTCGGCCGCGCTGCCCAGGACGCGCTGGAGCGTGGCGCTGGCCGCGGGCGGCGCGGCGGCGCTGGTGCTCGCCAGCCTGCTCATGTGCGCCGAGGTCGTGGTGCAGCAGAGCCTGGGCCGCCCCCTCAACCTCTACCTCGACCTGCATCTGGTCGGCTCCGTGTACCGCCTGACGACCGGCGCCTTCGGCCTGGCCCGGGCGCTGCTGCTGCTGGCCGGCGGCGCGCTGGCGGTCGCGGCGGCGGTCTGGCTGGTGGCGGCCGCGCTGGCGCCCGCCCGCGGCGCGCCGCCCGGACGTCTCCCGGCAGGCGGCATCGTGGTTGCCGCCGTCGCGGTGGCCGGGCTGGCCGGTCACGCGCCGCCTGCGCTCGAGCAGCGGACGGCGTGGCCGCTCGTGGAGGTCGCGACCGCGCAGGCGCACCACCTCGCCCGCATGGTGCGCGAGCGGGAGGCGTTCGAGGCGGTGATCGGGGCCGCCCCCGTCGACTATGCCGACGTGCCGGGCCTGCTCTCCCGCCTGCGTGACCGGGACGTGCTGCTCGCCTTCGTCGAGTCGTACGGCATCTCGGCGCTCGACGACCCGCGCTACGCGCCGGTCATGCGGCCGCGGCTGGACGAGCTCGAGGCGCGCGCCGCGGCGGCCGGGCTGCATCTCGCCACCGGCACGCTGGTCGCGCCCACGCAAGGCGGCCAGTCGTGGTTCTCGCACCTGTCGCTGACTAGCGGCCTGTGGGTCGACAACCAGTTGCGCTACGACCTGCTCGTGGCCAGCGGCCGGGAGACGCTGATCGACGACTTCCGGCGCGCCGGGCACCGCACGGTCGCGCTGATGCCCGCCAACACCCTGGCCTGGCCCGAAGGCGAGCGGCTCGGCTACGACCTGATACTGGCGCGCAAGGACATCGACTACCGCGGCCCGCCCCTCAACTGGGTCACGATGCCGGATCAGTTCACGTGGTCGTACCTGGAACGCGTCGTGCGGGGCTCTGCCCGCGACACCCGGCCGCTGTTCGCGGAGCTCGGCCTGATCAGCAGCCACGCGCCCTGGACGCCCATCCTGCCGGTGCTCGACGACTGGGAAGGCATCGGCGACGGCGCGGTGTTCGGGCGCTGGCGCGACGCCGGGGAGAGTCCCGAGGAGCTCTGGCTCGACCACGATCGGGTGCGGGAGCATTTCGCGCTGGCGGTCGACTACGCGCTCAACGTCGTGACCGGGTACGCGGAGCGCTACGTCGACGACCGGACGCTGCTGATCGTGCTCGGCGACCATCAGCCCGCGCCGCTCGTCACCGGTGCGGGCGCGAGCCGCGCCGTGCCGGTGCACGTCCTGAGCGGCGATGCGGCGCTGATCGCACCCTTCCTGGACCGCGGGTACGCGCCGGGCGCCTGGCCGGATCCGACGCGGCCCCCGGCCCGCATGGACACCTTCCGCGACTGGTTCGTGCGGGCGTTCAGCGCGCCGGTCAGCGGCGCCGGCGCCGCGGGCGAATGAGGGCCATCAGATGACCGACGACACGGCAACCGACTACGGCACCGGCGCCCGACTGTTCCACTGGATCACGGTCGTGCTCCTTCTCGTCCAGCTCCCCGCGGGGATCGCGATGACGGTCGAGGCCGTCCCCGCCCTGAACGGCGCGCTGTTCATCCTGCACAAGGGCCTGGGATGCATCTTCCTGCTGGTCGTGGCCGCGCGCCTGGGATGGAAGCTGTTCCGTCCCGTGGCAGCGCTGCCGCAGCGCCTGCCGGCCCTGCAGCGGCGCATCGCCGCGCGCACGCACTGGCTGATCTACGGGCTGCTGCTCTTGCTGCCCGTGAGCGGGTACATCCGGACGGTGGGCGACGGCTACCCGATCGAGATGCTCGACGCGCTCGGCATCCCGCCGCTCGTCACGGGCATCCCCGACATCGCCCATGTCATGCGGATCGTCCACACGTTCTCGGGCTACCTGCTGGCCGCCCTGATCGCCGCGCACGTGGGCGCGGCCGTGCACCAGCAGCTGTTCGAGCGCGACAACGTGCTGTCGCGGATGTGGCCGCCCGTGCGGCCGAAAGGCGGCCGCGGGCGTGCGTGAGTGGCTCGGGCTGCTGCGCTCGTTCGTCGTCTACTGGCGCCCGGGCCGCCAGCGCGGCCTGCGCCGCCTGTACCGCCCGCTCGTGGATCCGGGGGATCTGGTCTTCGACATCGGCGCCCATCTCGGCGATCGCTCGGTGGCCTTCGCGGCGCTCGGCGCACGGGTCGTGGCGCTTGAGCCGCAGCCGCGCATCGCGGCATGGCTGCGGCGGCTGGCCGCCCGCAACGGCCGCATCACCGTGCGGCCCGAGGCCGTGGGCCGGGCCGCGGGCACCGCGCGGCTCGCGATCAGCCAGCGCACCCCGACCGTCTCGACGCTGGCCGACCGCTGGCGGGCGCGAATCCCGGCGGCCAACGCCAGCTTCCGGCGCGTGCGCTGGGAACGCTTCCAGGACGTGCCGGTCACCACGCTGGACGCACTGATAGAGCAGTACGGGCTGCCGGGCTTCTGCAAGATCGACGTGGAGGGCTACGAGGCCGAGGTGCTGGCCGGCCTCAGCCGCCCGCTGCCGCGCCTATCGATCGAGTTCGTGTCGGGCTGCCTGGACGTCGCCGCCGCCTGCGTGCAGCGGCTCGAGGCGCTCGCGTCGTACGAGTTCAATGCCGTGGCCGGCGAGGGCCGGCGCTTCGTCTTCGAGGCCTGGGTGCCGGGCAGCCGCCTGCTGGCCTGGCTGGACGCCGGCGCCGACGGCGTGTCGTCGGGCGACGTGTACGCCCGGCTGGGAGGCCGTGGTGAAACCCCGCGTCGCACCGGGAGCGGCCAGGCGCCCGGATGGCAAGGCGCGACGCGGGTTCTGGCGCTGCGCTAACCGACGGCAGCGCAGCGGACGCCCCCATGTCGCCCCCCATTCGCTACTGGCAGACGCTGACGACCGTGGAGGCCGCGCGGCTGGCCGCGCGCGACCCGGTGGTCGTGCTGCCGCTGGCCGCCCTCGAGCAGCACGGCCCGCACCTGCCGCTGTCCACCGACCTCGACATCGGCATCGGCCTGCTGGAGCGCGCCTTCGAGCACCTGCCGGACGATTTCCCGGCCTGGGTGCTCCCGCCCCTGGCGGTCGGCGCGAGCCGCGAGCACGCGCGCTTCGCCGGCACGGTGAGCCTGGATCCGGCGCTGCTGGGCGCGGTCGTGCAGGCCCATGGCGCGGCGCTGGCGCGGGCCGGCGTCAGGCGGCTGGTGCTCAGCAACAGCCATGGCGGCAACCGGGCCGTGCTCGACTCGGCCGCGCTCCGGCTGCGCGACGAGCTGGGCCTGCTCGTGGTCAAGGCCAACTACTTTCGGTTCCCCCGCCCGGATGACGTGGATCTGCCCGCGGCGGAGTGGCGCCACGGGCTGCACGGGGGGGCGGTGGAAACCGCCATGATGCTGCACTTGCGCCCCGATCTGGTGCGGATGGACGCGGCGCACCCGGCCCGTTCCATCGACGAGGAGCTCGAGCGCACGCTGCGGCGGGTGAGCGCCGGCGGGGACGCGGCGGGGTTCGCCTGGCTGGCGGGCGACCTCAATCCGTCCGGCGCGGCCGGCAATGCGGCGCTCGCGGATGCCGGCATCGGCGCGCGGCTGGTGGCCTTGTACGGCGCCGCCCTCGCGGACGTCATCCGCGACGCGGGCCAGTTCCCGCTCGAGCGCCTGTCCGGAGCGTGAGACAGCCCGCCGCGGGAGCGGCACGGCTACTTCCGGAGCTGCTCCCCCCCCTCGCCGGCCAGCAGGTCGCCCAGCCAGTGTCCGGCGCGCTCCACCTTGGTCTTGACGTACTCGACGTTGTACCGGTTGAGCGTGCCGTAGAGCGGCTCGCGGTCCACCACGTGGATGCCGGCGTCCTGCAAGGCCCGCATCTTCTCCGGGTTGTTGGTGAACAGCCGGACGCGCTCGACCTGCAGGTAGCGCAGCATCCCGACCGCCGCCTCGTAGGTGCGCTCGTCGGCCCCGAAGCCGAGCGTGCAGTCGGCGTCGACCGTATCCAGCCCCTGCTCCTGCAGGGTGTACGCCCGCAGCTTGTTGCCGAGACCGATGCCGCGCCCCTCCTGGGCGAGATACAGCAGCACGCCGCCGCCGCACGCAGCGAACGCGCGCAGGCTGCCGCGCAACTGCTCGCCGCAGTCGCAGCGCAGGCTGCTGAACAGATCGCCCGTCAGACAGGCCGAGTGGATGCGCACGGGAACCGGGTCCGGCCACTGCTCGCGGGTGCCGACGAGGATCGCCACGTGCTCGAGCAGCCCGTTCGCCTCCCGAAAGCACACGAACCCGGCATTCGCGGCGGCCTCGAGCGGCACCGGCCCGTCGCTGACGTACGTCAACTCGAGCCGCGTGTCGCGGGCCATCGCGTCGATCTGCGCCGTCGTCACCGCGAGGATGGCGCCGCTCGCGATGCTCCGCTGCACCTCCGGCGCACCGCCGGCCTCGATCGGGGCGCCCACCACCGCCGGAATCAGCCGGCCCAACCGCACGAGCTTCAGCCCACCGATCTCGGGCTCCGATGCCTCCCGCACATCGCGCACCCGGGCGGCGTGGGCGCCCGGTGCGGTCGACAGGCACAGGAGTTCTTCAGGGCTGGAGGCACCGTTCGGCAACAGGCTGAGCGGCACGCGGCGGATGCCGTTGGACAGTCCCATGGCGTGCGCCCGGTGGTGGGTGACGGCCAGCCGCACCGGCCCGCCGGCGATGCGTCCGAGTTGCGCCACGGTGGGGGGCGCCAACCCCTCGACCGCGGCGAGCAGCGCGCCCGGGGACGAGGCCGGCCCGCCGGACGGCGTGACGTACAGGGCCCGCCCCCGCTGCAGATCGAACAGCCCGCGTTCCGCTTCGTACATACTAGGCCGGAAATCGTCGCCGGCGGCTCCCATTGCCGCTCGACCAACCCACCAGGGGTCCGCACCGTTCCACGGCGCAGACTCCTGCGACGCCAGGAGTCTGCTTGAGCTCCCCCATCGACGAACGCACCGCCTGGAACCTGCTGCGTGCCGTGTCTCCCGGCGTGACGACAAGTGGAAGGCCCGTGCGTGTGCACCATCATCCCAATCCCGATGTCTGGTTGCAAGTCGACCCCTCCGGCGCGTGGCAGGCATCGGGCCCGCCGACCGGCGCGGCGCACGACCTTCTGGAGCTGCTCCTGCCGCTCCAGCTGCGAGCCGATCTGGTGATCGCGCAGACCGGACAGAGTCTCGACGGCCGCATCGCGACGGCCGCGGGGCACTCCCACTACGTGACCGGCCCGGCCGACATCCGCCGCCTGCACCGGCTCCGCGCGCTCGTCGACGCCGTGGTGGTCGGGGCCGGCACCGTGGCCGCCGACAACCCGCGGCTCACGGTGCGGGAGGTCGAGGGCGAGAACCCGGTGCGGGTGATTCTCGATCCGCACGGGCGACTCGACCGGGACCGGCACGTCTTCTCGGACGGCGCCGCCCGCACGGTGGAGGTCCGCCGCGCGGTGGACGGCGGCGCGAGCCGACCCCGCCTCGAGGGCGACGTGCTGCGGATGCCGGCCGGCGGCGGCGGCTTCGATCCGGCCGCCGTGCTGCAGGCGCTGCGCCGCCAGGGTTACCGCCGGATCCTGGTCGAGGGGGGCGGCACGACCGTGTCCCGCTTCCTGCAGGCCGGCGCGCTCGACCGCCTGCACGTCACGGTCGCGCCGCTGCTCATCGGCGGGGGCCGACCCGCGTTCACGCTGGATCCGATCGAGTCGCTCGACGAGGCGCTGCGCCCGCACTGCCGGCACTTCCGCCTCGGCGACGACATACTCTTCGATCTCGATCTCCGCGGCGCGACCCGCCAGCCCTGAACCCGGATTCTCGAGCGCGTCGCCGCCGGCGCGGCTGCCCGCGTCCCCGGCACCCGGCTACGCGGGCGGCGGGAGGGCGAGCAGGTCCTGGTGGCCCACGGTCAGCCGGAACCGGCCGCGGGCGGCCGTCTGCCGCCGGCGCTCCGCCCAGGCGCGGATCCGGCGCGCCCGCGCGGGGGGCGGCGACAGGTCGAGCGCCGCGTCCTCCCAGCCGTCGATCAGCGCCAGCGCCAGCGCCCGGTCTCCCGGCCCGAGCCGCCACGGGCTCGGCAGGCGCCACGTCCGGTAGCCCACGCTGCGCAGGAGCGCCTCGGCCGCCGCCGTGGCGGCCGGTCCCAGCGCCGGCGCGGGCCCGCGCTCCCGCCGCTGGTGGGCGTTCACCGCCTCCCTGACCGCCGCGTCGTCCGGGTCGCCGGCCTCGCCGGGGCCGTCATCGGCGCTCCCGGCAGCCGACCACTGCATGGTGCCGTCGTAGGTCAGGGCCAGGTACGCTCCGCACCGGGCGGTCCGGCAGGCGTGGGCGAGGCGGCCCAGCCAATCCTCCGGGACGAGATCCAGCAGCGCCGAGCAGGTCACGAGGTCGGCCTGCGCCACCGCCGGCAGCCCGGCCTCCGCCAGGTCGCCGTGCACGCGCCGCACCTCCGCGGCCGCGCCGGCAGCCTCCGCGCGGGCCAGCAGATCCGCGTCATGGTCGACCAGCGTCCATTGCTGCGGGCCCGGCAGGCGCGGCGCCAGGTAGCGCAGATTCGATCCGGTGCCGGCGCCCAGGTCGACGATCCGGGTCCACCCCCGCGCCCGCCACTCCGCCCGCAGGCGGTCCACCAGGGCGCCGGCCCGCGAGCGGTGGTCGGCCGCCTCGCGCAGCGCGAGCCAGTCCGGGCTGAATTCATCGCGCCCCGCGCTCGGCATGCGGCCTCGCTCAGCCCGCGCCCGCGGCGGTCAGGTCCGTCACCGCGGCGGCGAAGGTGTCCGTCGCCGCCGCCCAGTCGGGCAGGCTGGCCGCGTGCCGGCGGGCCGCAGCCGCCAATTGCGCCAGGCGCGCCGCAGCCCCGCTCGCCGGGCGGCCCGCTGCCGCCGGCAGCAACTCCGCGAGCGCGCCGGCCAGCGCCGCGGCGTCGCCCGGCGCGACGAGCAGCCCGGCGGCCGGGGGCACGGTGTCGGGAATCGCACCGCCGGTCGTGCTCACCACCGGCAGTCCGCGGGCCAGCGCCTCGGTCAGCACCATGCCGAAGCCCTCGGCGTGCGACGGGAGCACGAACACCGAGCTGGTGTCGTACAGCGCGCCGACGGCCTCCGCGCCGCACTCGCCGGGAAACGCGATCCGCGGCGCGAGCCCCGCCGCCAGTACCTGCTGCTCGACCGCGCGCGCGAACGCCGGCGCCCGGTGCAGGCTCCCGGCGCAGACACAGCTCCACGGCCGGTCCGCCAGCCGCGCCAGCGCGCGCACCAGGACGTCCTGCCCCTTGCGGGGCGTGACCGACGCCACGCACAGCAGTCGCGGCGGCGCGCCCGGACCCGGACCGGCGGCGAGGGGCGCGGGATCGGTGCCGGGCGGGACCGCCCGAATGGCGGCGGTCGCCACCCCCAGCTGCGCCACGCGCCCCGCCGTGCAGGCGCTGGTCGCCAGGACGCCCGTGCACGCCGCCAGCGCGTCCCGTTCGAGGGCGACGAAGCGGTCGCGCTGCGCCCCGTCGAGCCCCGTCTCGTCGGCCAGCAGGAGATGGACCAGGGCGAGCAGTTGCAGCCGGAGGCGCTCGGGGTGCACCAGCTCCGGCAGCGCACCCACGGCGAGCCCGTCGATGACCACGCGCGCGCCCGCGGGCAGTCCCGCCAGCGTGCCGGCCAGGCTGCTCCGGGCGCGGGCGTCGCCGGCCGGAAACTCGCCGGCGAGCTCGTGCACGACGACCTGCCAGTGGCGGCGGCGCAGGCCCTCCACGATCCGCGCGTCGTAGATGTAGCCGCCCGTTCGCTGGTCGAGCGGGCCGGGCACGACAAAATGGAGGTCGGCGGCGCTCACAGCGGGCCTTCGTAGCCGCCCCAGGCTAGGTGCGACTCCTTCAGCGTGACACGCATCGACGCGATGCCGCGGGCAGCCTCGCCCAGCAGGCCGGCGCGGATGACGTCGGCGAGGCGATCGAAGATCTCGCGGGCGAGGACCTCCGTCGTGGTGTTGCGGCCGGCGAACGCCGGCTCCTCGTCCAGGTTCCGGTAGCGGAACGCCGCCAGCACCGCTGTGAGCTGCTCGCCGGCCAGACCGATGTCGACGACGACGCCGTCGGCATCCAGCTCGGGACGCTGGAAGATCACGTCCACAACGTAGGTGGCCCCATGCAGCCGCTGCGCGGGGCCGAAGATCTCGCCCCGAAAGCTGTGGGCGATCATGAAGTGGTCACGGACACTCACGCTGTACACCGGTTCGACTCCTTCGTCTCATACGTCTCATGCCGTTCACCCGACGTCCACCGCATAGCGGATGCGATGGCACAGGGCGGCGCGCGGATCGCGGCTCAGGCGCGCGAGCACCCCGGGCAGCTCGGCGAACTCGCTCTCGCCGCTGATCAGCGCATCGAGCTCCGCGGCGCGCAGCAGCTCCAGTGCCAGGCGCATGCGGCGCGCGTGACTCCAGCGCGCGGCCCGGTCGGGCGGCAGCCGGCCCACCTGACTGCTCCTGAGCGTCAACCGCCGCGAATGGAACGCCTCGCCGAGCGGCAGCGGCACGGACCGCGACCCGTACCAGCTGGCCTCCACGATCGTGCCCTCGACGCCGGCAATGCCGAGAGCCGCGCGCAGCCCGGCGGGCTGGCCGCTCGCGTGGACGACCAGATCGGCGGCCGGCTCCGGCTCCGGCTCCGTGCGGAACGCGACGCCGAGCGCCCGGGCGGCCGACCCGCGCGCGGGGTTGACGTCGACGGCGGTGACCGCCGCGCCCGGCACCTGCCGGCAGAGCCAGGCGACCAGCAGCCCCACGACACCGGCGCCGATCACCACGATCCGGTCGCCGGCCGCCGGCCGGGCGTCCCAGACGACGTTGATCGCCGTCTCCATGTTGGCCGCCAGCACGGCGCGGGCAGGCGGCACGTCGTCCGGAAGCGGCGTGACGGCGGCCGCCGGCACCCGGTAGAGGTCCTGATGCGGGTGGAGGCAGAACACCGTGCGGCCGGCCAGATCCGGCGGCGCCCCCGCCGGCTGGACCTCGCCCACGCTCGCGTAGCCGTACTTGACCGGCCCGGGGAACTCGCCCTCCTGGAACGGCGCGCGCATGACCTGGTACTGCGAGCGCGGCACCTCCCCGTTGAACACGAGCGCCTCCGTGCCCCGGCTGATGCCCGAGTAGACCGCCCGCACCAGCACCTGGCCCGCTTGCCCGGGCGGCAGGTCCGCCTGCACAATCTCTCCACGGCCGGGCGACCGGATCCAGAACTGGCGCGCGGTAAGGGTAGTCGACATGCTGAGCATCGGCCGGGCCGGCCGCGACCTGATCGCCGGACTTCCGCTGCTGCTGGCAGTGGCCTTCGCGACGCAGCGGCTGTGCGGGCTGCCGGCCGCCTACGTGCTGCAGGCCGTAGCATTGTACGCGCTGCTGGCGGCGCTCGTCGTGCGCGCCGCGCCCGCCGTCCTGCCCGGCGCCGGGCTCGGCGCGGCGAACCGGGTCACGCTGGGGCGCGCCGCGCTGGTGCTGCCGGTCGCGGCGCTGGCGCTGCACGCCGACCGTCTGGACGCTCCCGGCCACTGGTGGATCGTCGTGTTGTCCACGGCCGCGCTGATCCTGGACGGCGTCGACGGCTGGACGGCCCGCCGCACGGGCGGCGCGACCGCCTTCGGCGGCCGCTTCGACATGGAGCTCGACGCCTTCCTCATGCTGGCGCTGTCCGCCCTGGTCTGGCTGGGCGGCCGGACCGGCCCCTGGGTCCTGCTCATCGGGGGGCTGCGCTATCTGTTCGTCGCCGCCGGCCGGCGCCGGCCGGCATTGCGCGCCGCCCTGCCGCCCAGCCGGCGCCGCAAGGTGATCTGCGTCGTCGAGGGCGCCGTGCTCGTGAGCTGCCTGGCACCGATCGTGCCGCCGGCCGCGGCCGGCGCGGCGGCGGCGGGCGCCCTGGCCCTGCTGGTCTACTCGTTCGCCGTCGACGTGCGCTGGCTCGTCCGGCACGAAGAGTCTGCGCCGTAGCCGCAACGCCGAGGAGACGCGCGCTCGGCCTCGAGGAAATCGGGCGTCTCGGGCTGGTGCAGGAAGGTCGACGCATGGTGTGCGATGCGCCGGCCGTCACGGCCCGAGGGCTTGGTCTCGGCCGCGCGAGCGGCGACCCGATCGACACGCGCGAGATGTTCACGGAGTGGGCGCAGGGCAAGGGGGGCGAGCTCTACCCCGAGGACACCGGCAAGCTCGTGCAGATCCGCGCCAGCCGGAATCAGGATTCGAATTAGGCAGGGCGGCCCCGCGCCGCGGTGCGGCGCGGGGCCGTACGAGCAGGTCAGTGATCCAGGTTGCTGATCCGGTCCCAGTGAATGAAGCGCCGCACCTCGACGCCGTCGACCTCCCCGGGCGCCGCCGGCATCAGGACGAGCTGATCGCCGCGGAACTCGTAGAAGCGCTGCGCGTCGACGCCGGCCGACGCCGGGACCACCGCCCCGGTCCGGCGGTGCAGCACGTAGCCGGCCTCGGGCTTGACGATGAACGACCCGAAGTAGCCGCCGTAGGTGCTCAGGGCGGCGCCGGCCTCGTCCCCCGTCGGGCGCGGCCCGGCGTACGGCTGCCGGCTCGCCGACCGCGCGAGATGCACCGCCATGTGACCCGACGGCATGTAGATGATGTACCCGTCGGCGTACTGGTCGGTCGGGATCGACTCGCCGCCGTCCAGCGGCCGCTGCTCGACCCGCGAGATGCGCCAGAACCCCAGGAACCGGTGCTGCTCGGCGGTCAGGTCGGCCTTGGCGGGCACCTTCTCCCAGACGATCCGCACGCGCGCGCCGGACGGCCCGGGCGGGGGCTGCAGCGTGAGCCGGTTACCGGAGAACTCGTAGAAGCGCTGATTGTCCTGCCCGGTCATGCCCGGGTTCAGGCTGCCCAGCACGTGGTGGGTGACGTACCCCTCCTCCGCGTTCACCGTGTACGGCCCGAAGTACGAGACGTAGCTGGTCAGCGCCGCCAGCGCCTCGTCGGGCGTCGGCTGGGCGCCGGCGGACGGCAGGCGCCCCTCCTGCTGGATCACGACGCCCATGTGCTCGCCGTCGTACATGATGTAGCCGAGCGGCGCGCCGGCCCCGAACGTGCCGGGCTCCGGCGGCGGCAGCCGGTTGCCGTCCGCGTCGTACCGCTCGATCCCCACCAGCTTCCACGTGCCGACGAACTGGTCGCGCGGATCGGATCCGGCGCCGCCGCCTTGAGCGGCCGCGGCGCCGGCCGACGCCAGCACCGCGACGAGCGCCAAGCCTACTGTCCCGAGTAAATGTGCGCGCATAATTCGCTCCCGGCTACCGCGAGGCCGCCTCGGCGGCCAACTGGTCGGCGAGGGCGCCCGCGAGGATGTTGTACAGCCCGTAGTTGCCCTCGTGGCAGGCGTACTCGTACAGCGGGTCCGGGTTCCTCGCCA
Organism: Vicinamibacterales bacterium; assembly: GCA_965217045.1. Classification (GTDB taxonomy): domain Bacteria; phylum Acidobacteriota; class Vicinamibacteria; order Vicinamibacterales; family UBA8438; genus JAAXGX01. Next base: position 2,309,404 of record OZ244229.1, read on the forward strand.
TCGGCACCGCATAGGTCCAGGGACGGGTCCAGACCGTGGGGTCGTTCACCGTCGCCTCGTACATCAGCGTGTCGGGCGTGACGCGCGCGAAGCGCTCCACGAGCTGGAGGTTGCGCGTGGAGGCGCCGCGCGCGAAGCTCGTCTCGCGCAGGAAGTTGGTCGTCTCCACCACCAGCGTGTCGCCGTCCCACTGGGCGCGCGAGCTGCCGGCCCACTGGCGGAGATCCGCCGGCAGATGCGGGCGGCCGTCCAGCGGCACGACGCGCGCGTCGTGGACCATCTCGGTCAGCAGCACCACGTGGTCCTCGGTCTGGAAGATCTGCAGGTTGTTGTTGTAGGCGCGCGGCTCCATCGGCGGGCCCGCGTTGAACCCCATCAGGCAGCGCACCTGCAGGCCGTTCGCACCGAGGTCCTCGACGAAGCCGCCGGGCGTCGGGGTGTGCCGTCCCACGCCCTCCCGCGCCCGCGCCTCGGCCGCCTGCCGCCGTTCGGCCGCGGCGGTCAACGCCGGAATGCGGCCGTCGGGCGGATCGGTGACGAGCGAGGTGCGGTTGGTCTCGACCACGGTCGTGCCCCGATCGAACCAGAACTGGTTGTAGTTGCCGACGACGTCGGCGGGCTCCTCCTCATCGAGCGCCGCGATCTCGGCCAGGCGCTGCGCCTCGAACTGCGCGGCCTCCTCCGCCGTGTAGATGTCCTGCTCCAGCTCGGCAGGCCGCTCCATCGGCGTCAGGGTCCGGAAGTCCCAGACGCCCTGCAGGTCCGGCGCCCCCCACGGGGTCCGGGGCAGGTCCTGGGACTGGCCCGCTACCGGCGCGGGCGCCAGGGCCGCGACGGCGATCACGAACGCCAGCGCACTCACCGACACGATTGATCGATAACTCATCATGAACCTCCTGATTCAACTCGCAGTGCATCCGCATGCTAGTAGTGCATCCGCATGCTAAGAGTTGTCCGCACCAATGTCCAGGACTTATGGTGGGCCATGCGCTCTCCACGCCGCGCGCGCCCGCGGCCCCGCCGATGAGGTGGCCGGCCATCGCCCGGCACCTGCGCGGCGAGCTGGACGCGCTGCGGCTGGTGTACCGGGACCCCCGCACGCCCCGCTATGCGAAGTGGCTGCTGGCCGGCACGCTGGCGTACGCGCTCAGTCCGATCGATCTGATTCCCGACTTCATCCCGGTGCTGGGCCATGTCGACGACCTGCTCATCGTGCCCGCCGCGCTGTGGCTCAGCCTGCGGCTGATCCCCAGGGAGGTGCTGGCCGACTGCCGGGCGCGGGCCGCGGAGGCGGCGGACGGATGATTCCGCTCGCAAAGAAAAAGAGCCGGCCCCGGCGGACCGGGGTCGGCTCCTGACATCCGTGTCGAGCGGCGCCTACTTCGACGCCTTCATGGCCGCTTCCGCCGCGGCTTCCTCCGCCCGCGCGCCGGCCAGGATGTTGTACAGCCCGTAGTTGCCCTCGTGGCAGGCGTACTCGTAGACCGGCTGATCGTTCAGCTGCATCGGGATCTCGTAGCTCCAGACCTGCGACCAGACGGTGGGATCGTCGATCGTGGCTTCGTACAGCAGCGTCCCCGGCGACACGCGCGTGAAGCGCTCCACGAGGCGCAGGTGCTCATCGCTCGTCCCGCGCTGGAAGCTCGTCTCCCGCATGAAGTTGGTCGTCTCGACGACGAGCGTGTCGCCGTCCCAGCGGCCGTGCGACTCACCCGTCCACTGCGCGACGCCGACGGTCGGCCGGCCGTCCAGCGGGATGATGCGGAAGTTGTGGTTCATCTCGTTCAGCAACGCCACGGTGTCCTCGGTCTGGAACACCTGCACGTTGTTGTTGTAGGCGCCGGGGGTCATCGGCGGGCCGGCGTTGAAGCCGGTGATGCACCGCAGCTGCAGCCCGTTGGCGCCGAGATCCTCCACCCAGCCACCGGGCGTGGGCGAGTGCCCGCCGACTCCTTCCCGCAGCGCCGCCGCCGCCGCCTGCCGCCGCGCCGCGGCAGCGGTCAGCGACGGCACCTTGCCGGTCGGCGGAGCGACGATCAGCGAGGTGCGCCCGGTCTCGACCGGCGACGTGCCGTAGTCGAGCCAGAAGTTGTTGTAGAAACCGGGGGCGCCGTCCTCGCCGCGGTCGACGCTGTCGGTAGCCTGCGTGCGCCGCGCTGCCCTGCGCGCCAGCTCCTCGTTCCGGGCGATGCGTTCCTGCTCGAGCCGCGCGGCTTCCTCGGCGGTCAGAAACGCCTTGCGCGCGGTCCCGGCGGTCAACTCATCGGGTCGCTCCATCGGCGTGATGGACCGGAAGTCCCAGACCCCCTGGAGATCCGGCGCGCCCCACGGCGTCCGCGGGACCGCCTCGTCCTGCGCAACCGCCGACATCGGGGCCAGCGCCACGACCGCAACCGCCGCCAACACCGCCGCGAGATATCGATGCGTCATCCTGCCCTCCTCAACTTGACAACTCCTTCGGCTTTCGTACCGGTAGCGTCCATGATCGCCCAAGACGCACACGCATGCAAGACGCGGGCTAGGCGGCATCCGCGGGTCAGGCGGTCGCCGCGGCCGTCACGCGGCAGCGGCGAGCAGCGCCTCGAGCTCGGCCACGATCTCCTCCAGCCGGTTCGCCGCCGCCTCCACGTCGCGCGTCGCGAGCGAGCGCGCGGCGCTGATGCGCTCCTGCAGGGGGCCGATCGGCAGCTCGCGCTGCGCGGCGGCGATCAGCAGTCGCAGCGATTCGGTCGCGAGCCGCTGGAAGCGCTCGTGGTGAATCGCGTCGCTGGCGGCCGGAACGGCCGGCTCCGCGCCCCCAGCGGCCGGCGGCAGGCCCTGGTCGCGGGGGGCGGGCGCGCCGTCACTGCCGCCGCACCCGGCAGCGGCGAGCAGCACGGCCAGCAGCGCGGCGCGGACGATGGCGCGCGAGCTCGGTGACCGGGGGGACGATGGCAAAGTCGACACGTGGCGGGATGAGTGGAGCGCAGGCCGGCTCAATCAGGGCCGGGAGGCCGCCCCTGGGGGCGGCCTCCCGGCGGAACGGCTAGCGCAGGCCGGCGGCGGCCAGCGCCGCCTCCTCCTCCTGCTCCTGCTCGCGGGCGCCGGCGAGGATGTTGTAGAGGCCGTAGTTGCCCTCGTGGCAGGCGTACTCGTACATCGGCTGGTCGCTGCGCTGCATCGGGACTTGGTAGGTCCACGGCCGCGTCCAGACCGTCGGATCGTCGACCGTCACCTCGTACATCAGCGTGCTCGGCGACACGCGCGTGAAGCGCTCCGTCAGATGCAGGTTGGCGTCCGCCAGCCCGCCGCGGAAGCTGGTCTCGCGCAGGAAGTTGGTGGTCTCCACCACCAGCGTGTCGCCGTCCCAGTAGCCGCGCGAGTCGCCCATCCACTGGCGGATGCCCGCGTCGACGTGGTCACGCCCGTCGAGCGGCACGACCCGCGCGCTGTGCACCATCTCGTTGAGCAGCACGACGGTGTCCTCGGTCTGGAACAGCTGGACGTTCTGGTTGTAGCCGGCGGGCGTGATCGGTGGCCCGGAGTTGAAGCCCAGGATGCAGCGCACCGCGAACATGCCCCCGCCGAGGTCGTCGACCCAGCCGCCCGGCGTCGGGACGTGGCGCGACACGCCGGCCCGCGCCGCCGCAAGCGCCGCAAGCCGCTTCTCGGCGGCCGGCGTCAGCGGCGGCAGGCGCCCGTCGGGCGGGTCCACCACCAGCGACGTGCGGTTGGTCTCGACCACGGTCGTGCCGCGATCGAACCAGAACTGGTTGTAGTTGCCGACGACGTCGGCCGGCTCCGCCTCGTCGAGCGCGGCGAGCTCCGCCAGCCGCTGCGCCTCGAACTGGGCGACCTCCTCGTCCGTATAGACCGACTTGTCCTCTAGGTCGGCCGGCCGCTCAAAGGGCGTCAGGGTACGGAAGTCCCAGACCCCCTGCAAGTCGGGCGCGCCCCACGACGTCCGGGGGACCCCCGCCTCCTGGGCCGCGGCGGCCCCCGGCAGCAGCACGGCGACCGCGGCGGCGGCCGCGAGCATCCTCAACGACACGCGAGCTTGCTCATGCATCTTCGGACCTCCTCGTTCCCACGACGGCCGGACCCGCAACTCCCTACTTCGAGCCGCGGGCGGCGGCCGCCTCGCGTTCCTCGGCGCGCGCACCGCTCAGCGAGTTCGGCACGGCATAGTTGCCCTCGTGGCAAGCATACTCGTACTGCTGGTAGCCGCTGTCCCGCCGCCACGGGAAGGTGACGGTCCAGGGCGCCCTCCACGTCTCCGGATCGTCGACGGTGATCGAGTACCGCAGCGTGTCCGGACCGACCGGGGTGAAGCGCTCCACGATGCGCCGCCGCGGCGACTGGGGCGAGCGCCCCTTGGGAGCCCGCAGGTTCCCGACCGCCTTGAAGTTGGTCGATTCGACGACCAGGGTGTCGCCCTCCCAGCGGCCCCGGGGATCGCCCTCCCACAGGCCGATGTCTCCGTCGACGTGCGGCCCGGCGTCGATCGGGACGATCCGCGCGTTGTGGATCATCTCGCTGTGCAGCACGACGTAGCCCGGCGTCTGGAGAATCAGCGTGCCGTTGTTGTACGCCGTCGGCATCATCATGCCGAGCACGCCGCGGGAGATGCAGCGGTCGCCGCCCTCCATGTTGGCGTACGTATCGTGCAGGTGCTCGCGGAAGTACGCGGCGCCCGCGCTGCCCTGCTCCGTCAGCGCTGGCATCTTCCCGGTCCGCGGCTCGGTCAGCAGCGCCGGCCAGTCGCCGCCGACGGGATCCTTCCAGAACCAGTCGAACCAGTACAGCGCGTAGAAGCCGGGGTCGCCTTCCCTGAGCGCCTCGTTGGCCTTGATCGTGGCGTCGAAGCGCGCCTGGGCGAGCGCGCGCAGCTCCTCGGCCGTAAAGCTGTCGCGGCCCGCCAGCTCATCGGGCAGCTCGAGCGGGGTGTGGTTCGCATCGGCGTTGTTCCACATGCCCTGGATGTCCGGCTGGCCGTCCGCCAGACGCGCCGGCGCCCAGTCCTGCGCGCCGACCGGCGGCGGCGCGAGCCACATCGCCAGCACGGCGGCGCCGGCGAGCAGACCCGCGGCGATTCGGAATCGATTCTGCATTGATGCCCCACTTTCAGCGGGTCGACGTTGCGCTCACGCCGCCCTTGTCCCTAAGGTATCGGGGGCTGACCTTTCGCGCAATAGTTTTTGGAGTCGTCGGAGGCGGGAGGGACCGCGGTGGACACGCTGCGCGGCAAGCGGATTCTGATCACGGGGGCCAGCTCGGGCATCGGCCGCGCCACGGCCCTCGGACTGGCGCGGTGCGGCGCGAGCCTGCTGCTGACCGGCCGGACGCCGGCGCGTTGCGACGAGGCGCTGGCGGCGGTGCGCGCGGCAGGCGCCGCGGAGGCGCGCATGTTGCGGACCGATTTCGCCAGCCTGGACGCCGTCCGGCAACTGGCCGCCGACGTCCGCCGGCAGGTGCCGCGGCTCGACGTGCTGGTGAACAACGCGGCGGTGGTCGCCAGCCGGCGCACGCTCACCGCGGACGGCTACGAGACGACCTTCGCCGTCAACCACCTGAGCCCGTTCCTGCTGACCGGCCTGCTGCTGCCGCTGCTCGGGCGCGGGGCCCGCATCGTGAACGTGGCCTCGGACGCCCACCAGTGGGGGGCCGTCGACCTCGACGACCTGCAGAACGAGCGGCGCTACAGCGCGCTGCGCGTGTACGGCCAGTCCAAGACGGCGAACATCCTGTGGACCCTTGAGCTCGCGCGGCGGCTCGCCGGCAGCGGCGTGACGGCGAACAGCCTGCATCCGGGCGCGATTCGCAGCAACCTGGGCGGGGGACAGGGGTTCGCGCTGGACCTGCTGAGGCGGCTGGCCGGCCTGTTCATGAAGTCGCCGGAGCAGGGGGCGGAGACGTCGCTCCATCTGGCGGCGTCGCCCGCCGTCGAGGGCGTATCGGGCCGCTACTTCGCCGCCTGCCGCGAGAGGCAGCCGGCCCAGTACGCCACGGACCCTGCCACCGCCGCGCGGCTCTGGCAGCTCAGCGAGGCGCTGACCGGCTTCCGCTACCCGGTCGCGTGAGCGCGCCAGGAGCCGCCTGGCGCGGCCGGCCGCCGGGCCCCTTCAGTGCACGACGTCCGTCTCGAAGTAGTCCTCCACGGGCTCGAGGTGCGGGATCTCCAGCGTGCGCACGGCCTGGATCGCCAACGCGACCGCCTCGTCCGCGCTGCACGCCGGCGCCTGCGCCCGCAAGCGCTGGCGCGTCGCCCGCAGCAGCCGCAGGACCTGCGCCCGATCGAACCGTTGGCCTTCACAGTGATCGCAGAAGCTCATGATCGTCCGGTGCCTCCGTCAGGAAGTCGCGCCGCGACGGACTCCGCGGAGCCCGCGGTTGGGCTGCCAGTATACTGCCTAGTATGTCGCGTCATTTCCCCCGAGTCAGCAACATTCTTGCCGCGCTGGTCCCCCTCGTGGCCGCCGGATTCATCGGCGGCGCCGTCCCCCTGCAGGCCGACGACTGGGCGCAGTGGCGCGGCGCCGGCCGGCTGAGCGTGTGGCACGAGACGGGCATAGTCGACCGGTTTCCGGCCGACGGCCTGAAGGTGGCTTGGCGGGCCCCCGTCGGCGCCGGCTACGCCGGGCCAGCCGTGGCCGACGGGCGCGTCTTCGTGCTCGACTGGCGGGAGGACCCCGCATCGCGCACCCTGGACGGGACCGAGCGCGTCATGGCGCTCGACGAGCGGACGGGCGCCGTGTTGTGGACGCACGAATGGCAGACGTCGTACCGCATGCTGATGGTGACCTACGCCATCGGCCCGCGCGCGACGCCGACGGTGGACGGCGACCGCGTCTACGTCGTGGGCGCCACCGGCCGGCTGTGGTGCCTGGACGTCGCGTCGGGCGACGTGATCTGGGAGCGGGACTACGTCGCGGAGTACGACACGAGCGTGCCGACCTGGGGCATCGCCAGCGCGCCGCTGGTCGACGGCGAGCGCCTCATCGCCATCGTGGGCGGTGAGCCCGACGCCCTGGTGGTCGCCTTCGACAAGCGCACCGGCCGCGAGATCTGGCGCGCCGTCGAGGTGGCCGGCGAGATGGGCTACGGCCAGCCGGTCATCTACGAGGCCGGCGGCGTGCGGCAGCTCGTCATCTGGCACCCCGGCGCGCTCACCGCGCTCGATCCGCTCACCGGCGACGCCTACTGGAGCGAGCCCTGGGAGGTCCAGACCGGGCTGAGCATCGCGACGCCCGTCAAGGCGGGCAACTACCTCTTCGTCAGCCAGTTCTATCTCGGCTCGCTGATGATGCGCCTGCACACCGACCGCCCCGGCGCGACCCGGCTGTGGCGGGGCGCCAGCCGCAGCGAGTTCCCGGACGAGACCGAAGGGCTGCACGCCCTGATCACGACCCCCATCGTCGAGGGCGACTACATCTACGGGGTCGGGAGCTACGGCGAGCTGCGCGGCTTGAGCGCCCGGAGCGGGGAGCGGCTCTGGACAAGCGGCGAGATGACGGTGCAGAACCGCTGGGGCACCGCGTTCATGGTGCGGCACGGGGACCGCTACTTCGTCAACAACGACGAGGGCGACCTCATCATCGCCCGCTTCACGCCGGGGGGCTACGTCGAGCTCGACCGGACGAAGCTCATCGAGCCGACCTCCACCGGGGGCCACACGCGCGCGCAGTGGACGCGGGCCGTCAACTGGTCGCATCCCGCGTACGCCAATCGGCACATCTTCCAGCGCAACGACCGGGAGCTCATCCGCGCGTCGCTCGCGGCCGCGGACTACTGACGAGCCGCCTGAAGTGGAGACAACGATGCCAGCCCCGCGCCTGCGAACCATCGCGCTCGTCCTCGTGCTGGCCGGCGGCGGACCCGGGCTCGCCGCGGCCGAAGACTGGCCGCAATGGCGCGGCGCCGGGCGCCTGGGCGTCTGGCACGAGGAGGGCATCGTCGACCGCTTCCCGGACAGCGGCCTGCACGTCGCCTGGCGGACACCGCTCGGGTCGGGGTACGCCGGCCCGGCCGTCGCGGGCGGCCGCGTGTTCGTCCTCGACTGGCGCCAGGACCCCGACTCCCGCACGCTGGACGGCACGGAGCGCGTCGTGGCGCTCGACGAGGAGACGGGGGCCGTGCTCTGGACCCACGCGTGGCGCACGTCCTACCGGGGCCTCATGGCGCGCTACGCGATCGGCCCGCGGGCGACCCCGACCGTCGACGGGGACCGCGTCTACGCCGTGGGCGCCACGGGCCGGCTGTGGTGCCTGGACGCCGGGTCCGGCGCGGTCGTCTGGAGCACGGACTACGTCGCGGAGTACGACACGAGCGTCCCCACCTGGGGCGTCACGAGCGCGCCGCTCGTCGACGGCGAGCGGCTGATCGCCCTGGTCGGCGGCGAGCCCGACGCGCTCGTCGTGGCATTCGACAAGCGCACCGGCCGCGAGATCTGGCGCGCGCTGGAGGTCGTCGGCGAGATGGGCTACGCCCAGCCGATCATCTACGAGGCGGGCGGCGCCCGGCAGCTCATCATCTGGCACCCCGCCGCGCTGGTGTCGCTCGACCCGGAGACGGGCTCCGTGTACTGGGACCAGGCGTGGGAGGCCGGCATGGGCATGTCGATCGTGACGCCGGTCAGGAGCGACAACTACCTACTGGTAAGCCAGTTCTACAACGGATCGCTCATGCTGCGGCTCAACCCCGACCGGCCGGCCGCGACCGAGCTGTGGCGGGGCGCCAGCCGCAGCGAGCTCCCGCACCAGACCGACGGCCTGCACGCGGTCATGAGCACGCCGGTCATCGTCGGCGACCACATCTACGGCGTCGGCAGCTACGGCGAGCTCCGCGGGCTCGACGCCGCCAGCGGCGCGCGGCTGTGGGACACCGGCGACATGACGCCCCAGGAGCGCTGGGGCACGGCGTTCATCGTGCGGCACGGCGACCGCTACTTCGCCAGCAACGGCGAGGGCGACCTCATCATCGCGCGCTTCACGCCCACCGGGTACGTCGAGATCGACCGCACGCACCTGATCGAGCCGACGAGCGAGGTCGGCCGTTCGCGGGCCTGGATCCGCACCGTCAACTGGTCGCACCCGGCCTACGCGAACCGGCACGTCGTGCACCGCAACGACCGCGAGATCATCCGCGCCTCGCTGGCTGCCGCCGACTACTGAGCGGCGCGGCGGCGCCATGGACTCCCGGCGGCCGCCGCCGTCAGAAGCGGACCAGGCGCGTCAGCTTCACGACGACGGCCCGGCTCTCCAGCTCCGGGAAGCGGCGCGCCAGGGCGTCGCGCTGCTCGTTGTAGACGACGAACAGCTCGCTCCCTGGCTGATACTCCCAGCGGAAGCGCACGTTGGCGGCCATCGTGCGGCTCGCCGAGTTGTACTGCAGGAGCGCGCTGGTGAACGCCTTGGGGGTCGTGGTGTAGACGACCCGCGAGCCCACCAGATGCGTGATGAAGGCCCCCTCCGCCAGCTCTATCCAGTTGACGGAGTAGCTCGGCTCCACGGCGAACTGCGGCGTGACCTTCAACCGCCCGCGCTGCACCAGCAGCGCCGTCCGCTGGCCGCTGTAGAACCCGCCGTGCTCCACCCGCACGTCGGCAGTGGCCATCCGCTGCGACCCGAAGCTGTAGCGGACCTGCAGCATGTCGAAGTCGTAGCCGCGCACCGGCAGGACGACGTCCGGCGCGATCTCGAACGGCTCCGGGAGGTACTCGAAGGTGCGCCGGTACCGCAGCCTGAAGCGGTCGCTGTTCTCGAACTCGATGCCGAAGTCCGCGTCGCTCTCGCGCGTCTCCGGGCGGCCGGCCCCGCTCTCGATGTAGTCGACCGACGCCCGCCAGGACAGCTTGCGGATCGCCTCGACCGACCACAGGCGCGGGCTGAACCGGAACCGGCCGGCACTCTTGCGCATGTCGGTGCGCGCCACGAACCCGACCTCCGGGTTGAAGGCGTCACCCACCATGAGACGCTCCGCGCGGAAACCGTAGCGGTCGCCGTCGAAGTCGAGATAGGCGCGGTAGCTGCCCGCGGCGGACCCGCTCAGCTCCGGCGTGCGCGTCTGCGCCCAGTAGGTATCGATCGCCAGCCGGTTCTGCAGGAAGCGGAACGCCCCGTCGAGGCCGTACACGGTGTTGCCGCCGGGCCCGGTCAGCCCGACCGACCGCTGCGTCACGAGCAGCCCCACGCTGCTCTGGCGGAACACGTCCCGCTTCAGCCGGACGACCGAGAAGCCCGTGGGCCGGGCGCCCGCGCCGCCCTCCGCGCCGGTCCGGATGTGCAGCAGCCCCAGGTCGAAGCCGCCGACCCGTCCCGTCAGCCGGCCGCCGCCCTCGACCGGCACCTCGCGCCCGCCCTGGAGTCCGATCCGCCGGCTGTAGAAGAGTATCGGCGTGTCGCCGCCGTCGTCGCCGTCGCCGCCGAAGGCGAACGTGCTCTGGTTCTCCAGGAAGAACTCGCGCTTCTCGGGAAAGAAGAGGCTGAAGCGAGTCAGGTTGACCTGCTGCTCGTCCGCCTCGACCTGCGCGAAGTCCGTGTTGTACGTGAAGTCGACCGTGAGGGCGCGGGTGACGCCGTACTTGGCGTCGATCCCAATGTCGCCGCCCGGCTGGTTCGACAGCGGCGGGACCGATCCGCTGTCGCTCGTCAGGTCGGCGATGGCGTACGGCTTGACCTCCAGGCGCCGGGAGCGGGGCGGCGCCTCCAGCCCCACGAGCGGCGCCGCCAGCGCGGCCCGCAGGCCGCGGCCGCCCACCGCGGCGGGCACCGGGGCGAGGTACGAGAGTTCGTTCTTCCAGCGATTGCGCCGGCGCACGTTGAACCCCCACAGCTGGGCCTCGCCGGGCCGGTAGCGCAGCGACTTGAACGGCAGCGCCGCCTCGACGGTCCACCCCCCCTCGAAGCGGCCGACCTCGACGTCCCAGACCGGGTTCCAGTCGAAGTTCGTCCGGCCCTCGTTCGTCGCCTGCCCGTCCATCCGGCCGCCCAGGGGGTTGACCTCGAAGACGATGCCGGTGCGCCGATCGTAGAGCGTGTCGAAGATCCACGCCAGGTGGTCGTTGCGCCCGATGTTGGTGTTGTCCCGCCGCATCTCGTCGACCGTGAGCCGGTCGGGCTCGCTCTCCCAGCAGCGGGCGGCGAGATAGACGTGCGCATCGTCGAAGAAGATCCACACGTCGGTCTGCTCCGTCGCCGCCGCCCCGGCGACCGGCTCGACCTGCACGAAGCCCGACATGGTGGGAACGGCGGAATAGACCTCCTCGTCGAGGCGGCCGTTGATGTCGAGGGGTGTCGTCAGCCGGACGGCGCGACCGGTGATGCGCCCGGCGGCATCGCGCGAGAGAACCGCGGGCGGCACGGGGGGCGGCGGGCCGTCGATGGCCGCCAGGCGATCGATAGCCAGTCCCGCCCGCTGCGCCGCGACGGGCGCGGGCCCGGCCAGCGCCGCGACGCCGCACAGCGCGGCCGCGGCCAGCGAGCGGAACGCTCTTCGACGCTGCACGTCCACCGGCTAAGTTACCACTTTAGCACTAGTTGGCACGCGGGGTCGCACCCCGGACTGCTGGGCTTCGCCGCGCCTAACGACTAGAATGTCCGCCGGCGAGCCGCGGGCGCGGACCTGCCGCGGGCGCGGGAAGGACGGGTATCCCCATGCCGCCACGGTCACTGCTCACTGCGGCCTGCGCGACGCTCCTAGCGCTGCCCGCGGCGCCGGCCGCCAGCGCGCAGGCCGGCGCGATCACGACCGCGCAGGTCGCGGTCGGCGACCTGACGTTCGACGTGCGCCTGGCCGGGCCGGACGACGGCGAGGTCGTGATCCTCCTGCACGGATTTCCGCAGACGTCCTACGAGTGGCGCCATCAGCTGCGGGCCCTCGGCGCGGCGGGCTTCCGCGCCGTCGCGCCCGATCAGCGCGGCTACTCGCCCGGCGCGCGCCCGCCCGACGTCGCGGATTACGCGCTGCCGCTGCTCGTGCGGGACGTGCTCGGCCTGGCCGACGCCATCGGGGCCGGGCGCTTCCACATCGGCGGCCACGACTGGGGGGCGGCCGTCGCCTGGGCCGTGGCGGTCGCCGCGCCCGAGCGCGTCATCACGGCGAACCCGGTATCGGTGCCGCACCCGGACGCGTTCGCCCGCGTGCTGAGCGATCCGATGTCGTGCCAGGTCGCCGCCTCGTCCTACTTCGACCTGTTCGTCCAGCCGCACTCGGAGGACGCCTTCCTCGCCAACGATCACGCCCTGCTGCGCGCGGTCTTCGCCGAGCTCGAAGCCGGCGCGGCCAACGAGTACGTGCGCGTCCTCGGGTCGCAGGCGGCGCTCGGCGCCGCGCTGAACTGGTATCGCGCGAACATCCGCAACCGCAACATCGCGCAGCCGGCCATCGGCCCCGTCGAGGTGCCCACGATGTTCACGTGGAGCGACGGCGACACGGCGCTGTGCGTCGACGGCGCCGTCCTCTCGGCGGAGTACGCCGCCGGGCCGTACCGCTTCGAGGTCATCGAGGGCGTGAGTCACTGGATCCCCGAGCTGGCGCCCGAGGCGCTGTCGGCGCTGCTCGTCGGGCACGTGCGTCAGTACTCGGAGCGCTGAGCGGCGCCGGCCGGCTCCTGCACCCGCCGGAGCAGCCAGGCCGCCACGAGAATCGCCGCGCCGCACTTGAGCAGCTCGAGCACGGTGTAGGCGGCGTGCAGGCGGCCGAAGGTCGCCATGGCCAGCGGCAACGGATCGCGCGGGACGAAGTCGAGGCTGCGGCCCACGGCGACGATCGGCGGCGTCAGCCCAATCGTGAGCACGGCCACGACCAGCAGCATCGCCCCCAGCGCCAGCTTCGCCCGGCGCGCGTCCGGCAGGCGCCAGACCAGCCAGAGCGTCGCCGCGCCGATGCCGAGCTGCGCCACGTTCCACCAGGTGAAGAACAACCGGTTCAGCTCGGACGACAGGTAGCGCAGCACGCGCCGGGCGGGCTCGCGGCCGGCGGCCTCCACGAAGGCGCTAAACTCTTCGTGGCTCGGTCCGGCCAGCAGGCGATCGATCGTGAAGAAGTTCTGCGTCGCGACCACGCTCACCCAGACCGTGCCCATGACCCACAGGCCGAGGCAGAACATGGCGGCGTGCGCCCTCGCGCCGCCGGCTGGTCCCGGCCGGGGCGCCGCGGTACCTTGCATGGGTTTCATGATGGCACACCTGCCACGAGCGTCCGGCGCGCGACGCGCGCAGCGGGCGCGGGATCGAGGAGACGCCATGTCGACCACCGGCAACTCGTACGTGCGCATGGCTCGTCGGACAGGCTCGTCAGCGGTCCTGATGGCAGTCGCCTGGCTGTCGTGGCCGGGCCCGGCAGCGCAGCTGCTCGCGCTCGGGACCGGCCAGGGCGCCGCAGCCGTCATCGAGCGCGTCGAGGCCACCCGCGACGGCGGGACGGTGACGCTGACCTGGACGGCCGACGGCCCCGTGGACGTGCTGCTGGCCGGCGACCCCGAGGCCGATCCCGGGCGGATGACCGTCATCTCCGCCGCCGACCCGGACGGGCGGCACGTGGTGCGCGACCTGCGGGGCGTCACGCGCCCGTACTTCTATCTGCGCAGCGGCGCCGGCCAGGGACGGCGCGTCGCCGTCCGGGTGCTGCCGCTCGAGGGTGGCCGCAACTTCCGGGACCTCGGCGGCTACCCGACGCGGGACGGGCGCCACGTCAAGTGGGGCCGGGTCTTCCGCTCCAGCTTCATGGCCAACCTGACCGACGCCGACTACGAGTACCTCTCCGCCGTCGGCATCCGCGTCGTCTGCGATTTCCGCTCCGAGGAGGAACGGGCGGCGCGGCCGACCCGCTGGCGCGCCGCGCCGACGATCGACTACCGCACCTGGAGCTACTCGGACGCCGACGATCCCGGCGGCCTGGGGCTGGGCTCGCTCCTCTCCCGCCCGCATCTGACGCCGGAAAGCGTCGCCGGCATCATGGCGCGCCTCTATCCGAACATCGTCGAGGAGCACGAGGCGAAGTACCGCGACCTGTTCCACCGTCTGGCCGCCGGCGAGCTGCCGCTGGCCTTCAACTACTCGGCCGGCAAGGACCGGGCGGGCACCGCGGCCGCGCTCATCCTCTCGGCCCTCGGGGTGCCGCGCGAGATCGTCGTGCGGGACTATGCGCTGAGCGAGCGGGTGGTCGGCTACGAGGCCGATCTCCCGGGCGCCGGCAACGACCGCGGGGCCCGCGCGGCGGACCGCCCCCTGGGCGGGCTGTCGGCCGCGCTGATGCGCCCCCTGCTGCGCTCCGACCCGTCCTACATTCGGAGCACGCTCGCCTACCTGGACGCGACGTACGGCGGCGTCCTGGGCTACATCCGCACCGAGTTGGACATCGACGACGCGGAGCTGGCGCGCATCCGGGCGCTGCTGCTCGAGTGAGGGCGGGGGGGCGGCGCGCGCGCGCGAAGCACAGGCGAGTGGTACTCTGGGAGTCCGTGGTGGACGCGGGATGACGAGCGGGCGCAACGCCTTCCGTGCGGGAGCGGTCGGCCGGCTGATCTGCGGCCTGGCGGTCGCCGCGGCCGGGCTCGTTGCGGTGCTGCCGCAGCCGACCGCCGTCGTCTGGCAGGCCAGCGTCATCCTGAGCGAATGGGGCCACTGGCTGGCCGTGCTGGCGCTGCTCCTGCTCCCGGGCGGGCGCCGCTCGCGGGCCGACGTCGCGGGGGCCGTCGTGGCCGGCGCCGGCATCGTCCTGCTCCTGTCGCCGCTGGCCCGCGCCCTCCCGCTCAACGACACCCTGCCGCCCCTGCTGGAGCGGGCGTTCGGCCCTGCCCCGCCGCACGCCGCGACGGGCCGGGAACTGCGGCCGGCGCCGCTCGTCGTCACCGACCTGCTGGCCGGCGTCTCGTCGGACGACGTGATCGTCGACGAGCACGTCTACGCCGTCGTGGACGGCCAGAACCTCACGCTCGACCTCTACCGCCCGGCCTTCGCCGAGGGGTCGCTGCCGGTGGTCATCGCGATCCACGGCGGCGGCTGGGTCGGCGGCGACAAGCGCGACCTGCCGGACCTCAACGAGTACCTGGCGTCGCGGGGCTACGTCGTGGCGAGCATCGCCTACCGGCTCGCGCCCCGCTGGAAGTTCCCGGCTGCGCAGGAGGACCTCGCGGCCGCCATGCGGTACGTGCAGGGTCTCGCCCACTCGCACAGCCTCGACCCCGAGCGAATCGTGCTGCTGGGGCGGTCCGCCGGCGCCCAGATCGCGCTCCTAGCCGCCTACACGGCAGGCGACCCGGCCATTCGCGGCGTGGTCTCATTCTACGGGCCGTTCGCCCTGCGGTGGGGCTACGACAACCCCGCGAAGCCGGGCGTGGTCGACTCGTCGGGGTTGCTCGAGACGTACCTCGGCGGGCCGCCCGCCACGCACGGCGACCGGTACCTCGCGGCCGAGCCGTCGCGATTCGTCTCGCCGGCCACGCCGCCCACGCTGTTCATCCAGGGCCTGCGGGACGAGCACGTCTCGCCGTTTCACGCGGAGTTCGTCAGCGCGCGCCTGATCGACGCGGGCGTGCCGCACGCCGTCGTGCGGCTGCCCTGGGCCACCCATGGGTGCGACTACATCTTCAGCGGGCCGTGCGGGCAGATCGGCACGTACGCGGTGGAGCGGTTCCTGGGAGCGGTCCTCACGCGCCGCGACGAACCGGCGGACGACGCCGCGAGCCGCGCGGCGCCGGCCGCCCCACAGCCATGAGTCTCCACCTCGCGGTGCTCGTGGTCTACGCGGCGCTGCTCATGGGCTTCGGCCTCTGGGCCGGCCGGCGCGTGCGGCTCGCGCGCGACTTCTTCGTCGCCGGGCGCCGGCTGGGTCCGTTCGTGCTGTTCGCCACGATCCTGGCCTCGAACATCGGCGCCGGCTCCACGGTGAACGCCGCCGCCCTCGGCTATCGGGACGGCCTCAGCGCGTGGTGGTGGGTCGGGTCGGCCGGGCTCGGATCGATCGCCCTGGCGCTGTGGATCGGGCCCCGGATCCGGCGCCTCGCCGCGCAGCACGACCTCAACACCGTGGGCGACTTCCTCGAGCAGCGCTACGGCCCGGCCGTCCGGGCGGCGGTCGCCGCGCTGCTGTGGATCGGCACGCTGGCCATTCTCGCGGGGCAGCTGCTGGCGATCGGCTGGGTGCTCAACGTGGTGATCGGGATCGATCGCTGGGTGGGATGCGTCCTGGGCGGTCTCGTCGTCACCGTCTACTTCAGCGCGGGCGGCCTGCTGACCGCCGTCTGGGTCAACGTCGCGCAGCTCGCCATCCTGCTGGCCGGCTTCGTCGTCGTCCTGCCGTTCGCGCTCGCGGACGTCGGCGGCTGGGGGCACGTCGTGGAGGCGACGCGGGACATCGAGGGCTATTGGAACCCCTGGCACGGCGGCGGCTCGGGGTGGTTCTACCTCGCCATGCTCGGGCCGGCGTTCATCGTCTCGCCGGGGCTGCTGCAGAAGGTCTACGCCGCCCGCGACGACGCGGCGGTCCGCGTCGGCATCGGGCTCCAGGCGGCCGTGCTGCTGGTGTTCGCTGCCGTCCCGGTCGTGCTCGGGATGATTGCGCGGTCGGTCTACCCGGCGCTGGCCAACCAGGACCTGGCCCTGCCGATCCTCCTGATGGAGGCCGTCCCTCCGCTCGTGGGCGCCCTGGGCCTGGCCGCGCTGTTCTCGGCGGAGGTGAGCTCCGCGGACGTGATCCTCTTCATGCTGGCGACGTCGTTGTCGCAGGATCTCTACCGGCGCTTCGTGCGGCCGGGGGCCAGCGACGCGCAGGTGCTCAGGGTGGCGCGGCTGGCCGCCGTCGCCGGCGGCGTGCTGGGCACGGGGCTGGCGGTCGCCGCCGAGTCGATTGCCGGCGTGCTGAGCTTCTTCTACACGCTGCTGACCGTCAGCCTCTTCGTGCCGGTCATGGCGGGACTGTACCTGCGCCGCGTGGCCGCGGCCGAGGCGCTCGCGTCGCTGGCGGGCGGCGTCGCGCTCGCGACGCTCGTCCAGGTGGGCACGGCCGGGGCCGGCATCGCCGGGCTGACCCCGGCGATGTGCGGCCTGGGCGGCGCCGCGCTCGGCTGCGGCGGCGCCGCGCTCGCCAGACTGCGCCAGGAGACTGCGCCGCAGAACGGCGCGCGCTAGTCCTGGTCGAGAAGCTGCGCCTCGAGCCAGGACACGATGGCCGGCTCGAGATCGGGGTTCTTGCCGAACATCGGCAGCCCGTGCTCGGTCCCGCCGTAGATCTTGACCATCGACTGCCCGTTCTGCGAGCCCTCGACCGCGGTCTTGATCACCTCGTGCACGCCGGGGGTCAGGTCGTCGGCATCGGCGGCCGCGCCGAACACCGCCAGCCCGGGCGTCATGGCGATATGCTTCCTGGCCGCGTCGCTGGGGAAGCCGGACAGCGCCAGGAACGCCTTGACGTCGGGATTCCGCGTCGCGAGGTCCGAGGTCAGCGCGACGCCGCAGCTCGCGCCGCCCACGCCGGTGCGCGCCGCGTCGACGCCGTCCTGGGCCAGCAGGTACGCGTAGGCCGCGTCGACGTCCGGCGGCGACTGCTGCAACAGCCGCGGGAACGAATCGCGCGAGACGAGCCCCTCGCCCGGCGTCTCGCCGAAGCCGCGCAGATCGAACGTCAGCACGTGGATGCCGGCCGCCGAGAGACTGCCGGCGAGGCTCTCCCACGAGGTGCGGTCCATGTTGCACTGGTGCACCAGCAGCATGCCGGGTCCGGGCTGCCCCGGATCGTAGTAGCTGCCCTTGAGCACCACGCCGTCCGCGCTCGTGATGTCGACGGGGCGGCTGTCGGCGAGCGCGACGGTCGCGACGGTCAGAACGAGAACGAGACTCAGAAGCATGGAACGCATGGGAACCTCCTGCACGGGTGTGGGCGGATGAGAGCGGCGAGCTCGGACGGACCGGCGCAGTATATCACCGCGCCGCGCGCCGGCCGCGCGCCGGCGTCCACCGCAGCGCAGCCGTGACGCCGCGCGCCACCGCCTCGACCGCGGCCGGCACCGCCTGCGCCCGGATGTCGCCCTGCGCCGCGTAGCGCTCGAGGCGCTCGAGCTCGGCCACCAGGCGCGCCGCGAACGCCGGCACGCTCCGATCGATGGCGGCCGGCAGCGGCCGCGCCGGCGGACACGCGCGGAGCCGCACCGCCGGGAACTGCTGCGCGAACGTCGCCAAGCAGCGCCGCATCGCGAAGCCCTTCGCCACCAGCAGCGCGAACCGCGGCCGGTGGCCCCGCGCCGCGAGCGCGGCCATGCCGAGCCGCACGTTCTCGAGGGTGTTCGCCGCCACCGGCTCGGTGATGACCGCCGCCGGGGGAACGCCGGCGGCGACAATCAGGTCCCGAAACACGTACGCCTCGGGACGATCGAACCGCCCCCGCGTCAACCGGCCGAAGCTCCCGCTCACCAGTATGCGGGGGGCGTACCCCACCGCGTAGAGCGCGGCGGCGCGCGCCGGCACGGCGCGGTCCGCCGATCCGAACACGAAGATCACGTCCGCCGCGCGCGGGGCGTCCGACAGCGCCAGGTAGTCCCACAGCGGCTGCAGCAGCCCTTCCAGGGCGGCGTCGGGGAGCGCGGGCACCGGGATGATGTACGCCAGGACGGCGCCGCTGCGCAACCCCCCGGAGCCCGGGGCGCGCCCCCGGTCCGGGGTGCTATCATCGTCAGAAGTCGCGCCGTGCGCGCGGCTCGACAGGATGGCACGCTCCCTCTCCGCAGCCGTCGCTCTCAGCGCAGCCCTCGCAGCGGCCGTCGCGGCGCTCCCGGGCGCCGCCGCCGTCCAGCCGGGCGCCGACGGCATCACCGTGATCGCGCCGGGCGGACGCGGGCGCATCGGCCTCGTCGCCCACGACGGAAGCGAGATGGTCGCCCTCGACGACCTCGCCCGGTTGTTCCGGCTCGACCTCGACGAGGACTCGCGCGCGGGCACCCTGTCGGTCGCGGCCGGTGACGCGGTCATCATCCTGACGCAGGATCAGCAAATCATCTCCGTCGAGGGACGCCTCGTGTCGCTGCGGGCGCCGCCCCGCCGCGTCCGCGGCCGCTGGCTGGTGCCGCCCGACTTCCTCGCCGGCGCGCTCGCCCCGGTCCACGGCCAGCCGCTGGAGTACCGCGCGGAGTCCCGGCTACTCATCATCGGCGGCCTGCGGGTGCCGCAGGTCGCGGCGCGCTACCGGTCCGGCGGCGGCAGCGATCAGCTGCGCCTGGACGTGACGCCGAGCACCCCGCACACCGTCGAGGAGCGCGCCGGCCGTCTCGTCGTGACGTTCGCGGCCGACGACATCGATCTGGTGCGCCTGCCGCGGCTCGAAGGCGACCTGGCAACCGCGTTCGGCCGGGTTGCAAACGCCCCGAGCCTGACGGTCGATCTGGGGCCCGCCGTCGATTCGTACAGCGTCTCGACCGACCCGGCTCCGGGCGGCGGCGAGACGCTCCGCATCGAGCTGCGGGCGGCCCGCGCGGCGGCGGACGTTGCGCCCGGCCCCGCGCCCGCCGCCCGGCCCGGGCCGGTGCCGGTCGACCCGCTGCCCGACTTCGCCACCGGGTCGGCCCTGCGCATCGTCGCCATCGATCCCGGGCACGGCGGCGACGACGCCGGCAGCCGGGGCCTCGAAGGCGCCCTGGAGAAGGACATCACGCTCGACGTGGCGCAGCGCCTGCGCGCCCTGATCGAGAACCGGCTCGGGCTGCGGGTCATCCTCACCCGCGAGCGCGACGAGACCGTCGACCTCGATGCGCGCGCCGCCATCGCGAACAACAACGGCGCCAATCTGTTCATCAGCCTGCACGCGAACGCGTCGGACCGCCCGGCGGCGACGGGCGCGGAGGTGTTCTACCTCGGCATCGACGAGTACGGCGCCGAGGCGCAGGTGCTCGCGGACCCCGACATCCAGCCGGTCCCGGTGGTCGGCGGCGGCAGCCGCCGCATCGATCCGGTACTGTGGGAGATGGCGCAGATCCTGTACGTCGACCGGTCGGCGCTGCTGGCCGGCATCGTCGACGTGGAGCTGCGCGAGCGAGTCCTCATGAGCCCGCGTCCCATGCAGCAGGCCCCGTTCCGCGTGCTGGTGGGCGCCAACATGCCGGCCGTGCTCGTCGAGCTCGGATCGCTGGCCGATCCGGAGAACGAGTACCGCCTCACCGGCGCGCCGTTCCGGAACGCCGTCGCGGAGGCGCTGCTCGCGAGCATCCAGCGCTTCGGCGTCGAGCTCGAGCGCGGGGCACCGGCCGGCCTGCCGGCGGGTGGCTGACGCATGCCGCTGCTCAAGGGCATCGCGGCGGCGCTCGTGGCGATCGGCCTCGCGGTCGCGGTCACCGTCGTGCTCGATCGGGCGGCGCGCGTTCAGGACGAGCCGCCGCCGCTGGCCGGCGGCGCCGCGCCGGCGGGCGCGACATCGAACACCGCGGTCCTCTTCTACGTGGCGGAGGACGGGACCGCGCTCGTCACCCGCACCGTGCAGATCCCGTCCGAGTACGATGCCTTGACGCGCGCGCGGATCGTCGCCGAGCACCAGTTGGCACCGCCGGCCCTGCCGTTGATCTCGGCGTTTCCCGCCGGGACCCGGCTGCGTGCCATCTACCTGACGGCCGAGGGGAACGCGTTCGTCGACCTGTCGCAGGACGTGTCCGCCGCGCACCCGGGCGGCTCGCTCGACGAGCTGTTCACCGTCTACGCGCTGGTCAACGCGCTGGTCAGCAACGTCCAGGAGATCGCGGCGGTCCAGATCCTGATCGAGGGCCGCGAGGTCGATACGCTGGCCGGCCACGTCGATCTGCGGCGGCCGCTCAGGCTCGGCATGCAGTGGGTAGGCGGGATCGGGCCCGCCACCGGCTACGAGGAAGGGTCCGCCGAGGAGTGATGACTGTCTCGCCTGCCACGTCCGAACACGGGCGCACCGATCAGCGCGGCCCGACCGATCTGCGCCCGCTGCAGCTGACCCCCCACTGCTCGATGCACGCGGAGGGGTCCGTGCTCATCGAGGCCGGCAACACCCGGATCATCTGCACGGCCAGCGCCGAGGACCGGGTTCCGCCGTTCCTGCGCGGCCGCGGCAAGGGCTGGGTCACCGCGGAGTACGGCATGCTGCCGCGCGCCACCTCGACGCGCAACACGCGCGAGGCTGCGTCCGGCCGCCTCGGCGGCCGGACGCAGGAGATCCAGCGGCTCATCGGCCGCTCGCTGCGCGCGGTCACCCGGCTCGCCGAGCTCGGCGAGCGCACCATCTGGGTCGACTGCGACGTCATCCAGGCCGACGGCGGCACGCGCACGGCGTCGATCACCGGCGGGTTCGTCGCGCTCGTGCTGGCCCTCGACAAGCTGCGGCAGGCCGGCACGCTCTCGACAATCCCCGTCGACGACTACGTCGCGGCCATCAGCGTCGGCATCGTGGGCGGGATGCCGGTGGTCGACCTCGCGTACGCGGAGGACGCGGCGGCCGACGTCGACATGAACGTCGTCAAGACCGGCAACGGCCGCTTCATCGAGATCCAGGGCACGGCCGAGGGGGCGCCGTTCGGACACGGTGCGCTCACCGAGCTCCTGCGGCTCGCGGACGACGCCATCGCCAGGCTGGTCGGCCTCCAGCGCGACGTCGTCGGCGGGGTCCTGAGCCCACGCCGCGGATGAACCTGCTCGCCGCCACCACCAACCCGCACAAGCTGGCCGAGATCCAGGCGCTGCTGAGCGGCCTGCCGGTGCGCATCGAAACCCTCACCGCGCACCCCGCACTCGGCGCGCCGGAGGAGTCCGGGACGACGTTCGCGGCGAACGCGCGCCTGAAGGCCGCCTACTACGCCAGCCGCAGCGGACTGCGCGCGGTGGCCGACGACTCGGGGCTCGAGATCGACGCGCTCGACGGCGCGCCGGGCGTGCGCTCGTCCCGCTTCAACGGCGCGGGCTACCCGGAGAAGTTCGCCGCCATCTACGAGCTGCTGCGCGCGCGCGGCGGCGGCGGGAGCGCCGCGCGCTTCGTCTGCGCGCTGGCCGTGGCCGACGGCGGGCGCATCGTCTTCGAGGCCCGCGGCGTCGTCGAGGGGCGGATCGCGCCCGAGCCGGCCGGCGGCGGCGGGTTCGGCTACGACCCGATCTTCTTCTACCCGCCGTACGGGCGCACGCTGGCCGAGCTGTCGCCGGCCGAGAAGGCTGCGGTGAGCCACCGCGGCCAGGCGTTCCGGGCGCTGCGCGGCTTCCTGGAGACCGCGCTGGAGGCGCGCTGACGGGCCGGACGCGGCGCTCAGCGACCGGCGGCGGCAACCGCCGCCGCGGCCGCGGCGACCACCGGGGCCGGCTGTGCGGCCAGCGGCGGCTCCCGCCGCGGCAGGCGGATGCTGAAGAGCGCCCCGCCGCCGGGCCGGTTGGCAGCGGCGGCCGTGCCGCCGTGCAGGCCGGCCAGATGCTTGACGATGGCCAGCCCGAGCCCGGTCCCGCCCGGGTCGCGCGCGCGAGACCGATCGACGCGGTAGAAGCGCTCAAAGACGCGCGTCAGGTCGGTATCCGGGATGCCCGGACCGCGGTCCTCGACCGACAGCACGACCTCGCCGTTCGCTGCGGCGATGCGCAACGTGACCGTGCTGGCGGCGGGGGCGTAGCGGGCGGCGTTCTCCAAGAGATTCTTCAGGATGTTGTGCAGCTTGGACGGATCGGCGGTGATCGTTGCGGCCGACGGCTCGATGCGCGTGTCGACGCGCATCCCCTTCTCCTCCAGCAGCGGGGCCAGCTCGGTCTGGGCCCCCGCGAACACGGCCTCGGTCGCGCAGGGCATCAGGTTCAGCGTCTCCTGGCCGGCGTCCAGCCTCGCCAGCCGCAGCAGATCGCCGACCAGGCGATCCATCCGCATCGTATGCCTGGCGATGATGTCCAGGAAGCGCGGGTCGCCGGCGGGCGCGCTGCCGTCGAGCAGGGCGTCGACCGCGCCGCGGACGGCGGTCAGCGGCGTGCGCAGCTCGTGCGAGACGTTGGCCACGAAGTCCTGGCGCACCTGCTCCACGCGCCGGAAGTCCGTCATGTCGTGCAGGACCATCGCCGCGCCCTGGCGGCCGGCGTCGTCCCCCGCCGGGACGAGGGCGGCCGTGCTGGCGAGGAGCACCTTGGGGGGCTCAGTGTTCAGGCTGACCTCGCGCCGCATCGACTCGCCGTCGTCCAGCGCCCGCGCGATCTGGCCCGCGATCTCCGGATCCCGGATCAGTTCGATGTAGTGCCGACCCACGGGCGACGCGCCGAGCGCCAGCATCGCGCGCACGGCGTCGTTCGCCATCCTGACGTGGCCGCCGGCGTCGACGACGACCACGCCCTCGGCCATGCTCGACAGGATGGCGTCGGTGAGCACTCGATGCCGCGACAGCTCGTCGAGCTGGCTCCCCAGCTCGTGCACCGCCGCGTCGAGCGCGCGCGCGACCGTGCCGATCTCGTCGTTGCCGTAGCCGCGCAGCGGGCGGCTCAGATCCCCCTCGGCATAGCGGCGCGCCACGGCCGCAATCGCGCGGACGCGCCGGCTCATGGCGGTCGAGGTCACCCACCCCAGCACCAGCGCGCCAACCAGCGCCAGCAAGATCCCGATGGCGGTCGCCTGCCGCACGGAGGCCAGCTGCTCGTCGATCGCCATCAGCGGCAGGGCCAGACGCGCGTAGCCCACCGCGGCGTGGTCCACCGGCAGGGCCACGTACAGGAAATCGCGCTCGACGGTCGTGCTGTAGCGGCGGGTGACGCCCACGCCCCGCTCGCGCGCGATGAGAATCTCGGGACGCGTGCCATGGTTCTCCATGGCCGCGAGACCCGCACCGTCTTCGGCCGAGTCGCCGACCACGCGGCCGTCCGGTGCGATGAGCGTCACGCGGGCGCCGAGCTCGCGGCCGAGCGCGTCGGCCTCGCCGTCCAGCTCCGCCATCGTGGGGGCGGTCCCGCGCCGGGCGACCAGCTCGGCGACGAGCCGCGCCTGGGCCACCAGCTCGTGCTCGATACGCTCGAGCAACTGGCGCTGCGACGACAGCGAAACCAGCGTGCCGGCCAGCAGCAGGCTGACCGTCGCGATGCCCAGGACCGCGGCGAACAGCCGCGTGCGCAGCTTCATGGCGGGCCGGCCGGCGCGGCCGGCGACTCCAGCAGCTTGTAGCCGAACTGTTTGATCGTCACGATGGCGTCGCGCAGCACCGGCACCTTCTCGCGCAGGCGGCGAATGTGCACGTCGACGGTGCGGGTGCCGCCCGTGTAGCGGTACCCCCACACGTCGGAGAGCAGCAGATCGCGCGACAGGACCCGGCCCGGGTGCTCCACGAGGTACTTGAGCAGCAGGTACTCCTTGGCCGTGAGCCGCACCTCCTCGCCGCCCACGGCGACCACGTGCTGCTCCTCGTCGATCAGCACGTCGCCGAAGCGCAGCCGCCGCTGGCCCGACCGCGACCGGCCGGCGCGGCGCAGCACCGCCCCGACCCGCGCCACCAGCTCCTTCGGGCTGAACGGCTTGGTCACGTAGTCGTCGCCGCCCAGCTCGAGGCCGACGATCCGGTCGGCCTCCTCCGACTTGGCCGTCAGCATGATGATCGGGATGGCCGCGAGGGTGGGCTCGGACCGCATGGCCCGGCAGACCTCGAGCCCGTTCAGGCCCGGCAGCATCAGGTCGAGCAGCACCAGGTCGGGCACCTGCTCGCGCACGCGCGGCAGCACGTCGCTGCCGGAGTTGAGCACCTCCGTCAGATAGCCGGCCCGCTGCAGGTAATGGGCCAGGAGCTCAGCGATGTCGTGGTCGTCCTCGACCACGAGAATCCTCGTTGCGGCTGCGCTAGTCAGCGCCACCCTCCTGTGCATGATGCCGGACGTCGCGGCCCGAGACGATGAAGATGACCTCCTCGGCGATGTTCGTGGCGTGGTCGCCGATCCGCTCCAGATGCCGGGAGATCAGGATGAGGTCGAGCGCCGGCTCCGTCTTGGCCGGGTTCTCGAGGATGAAGCTGAGCAGCTCGCGAAACACCTGCCCCTTGAGCGCGTCGAGATCGTCGTCGCGACCGAGCACCGCCCGGGCCCGCGCGGTGTCGAGCGCGACGTAGGCGTCGAGCGCGTCCCGCAGCATGCCCTGCGCGATGTCGGCCATGCGCGGAATGTCGATCAGCGGCTTGACCGACAGATGCTCCATGTAGCGCAGCGCGGCCTCCGCGATGTTCACCGCGAAGTCGCCGATCCGCTCCAGGTTGCTGTTGATCTTGACGCCCGCGACGATGACGCGCAGATCGATCGCCACCGGCTGCCGCAACGCGAGCACCTTGAAGCAGCGCTCGTCGATCTCGAGATCGAGATCGTTGATCAGATCGTCGTCCTCGAGCACGCGCTCGGCCAGCTCGCGGTTGCGCTCCACGAGGGCGCGGACCGCCGACCGCACGCGCTCCTCCACCTCGCCGCCCATGACGAGCAGGCGCGCCTTGAGCTGTTCGAGCTCCTCCTGCAGCTGCGGGACGATCCTGTACGCCGGCTCCACGCTGCTGCTCTCCGGCTCGGCTAGCCGAACCGGCCGGTCACGTAGTCCTCGGTGATCCGCTGCGACGGGGCGGTGAAGATGCGGTCGGTGCGATCGTACTCCACGAGCCGGCCGAGCCAGAAGACCGCGGTCCGGTCCGAGATCCGCGCCGCGTGCTGCATGTTGTGCGTCACGATCACGATCGCATACGTGGCCTTGAGCCGATGGATCAGCTCCTCGAGCCGCTGGGTGCCGATCGGGTCGAGCGCGGCGGCCGGCTCGTCGAGCAGCAGAATCTCCGGGCGCACAGCCAGCGCCCGGGCGATGCACAACTGCTGTTGCTGCGCCCCCGAAAGCGTGAGGGCCGAGGCCTCGAGGCAATCCTTCACCTCGTCCCACAGGCCCGCGGCCTGCAGGCTGGCCTCCACGCGGGCCTCGAGCTCGCCGCGCCCGGCCGCCAGCCCGCCGATGCGCAGCCCGTAGGCCACGTTCGCGAAGATCGATTTCGGAAACGGGTTGGCCTTCCGGAAGACCATGCCGGCCCGGCGGCGGATGTCCGCCACGTCCACGCCGGCGGCATAGACGTCCCGGCCGCCGATCGTGACCCGCCCCTCGACCCGCGCGCCGGGGACGATGTCGTTCATCCGGTTCAGCGTGCGCAGGAAGGTGCTCTTGCCGCAGCCGGACGGCCCCACCAGCGCCGTCGCCTGCGCGGGCGGGATGTCCAGCGAGACGCGGTCGAGCGCCCGGGTCGCGCCGTAGTGGACGCTGAGGCCTCGCACCTCAACTTGCGGCGCGGCGGGCTGCGCCGGCGGCGGCGATGGCTGCGCGCGTGTCGCCGGTATCGTCACCAGGATCCCGCAACCCTCCAGCGGTCTCGCATCCAGGCCGCCAGACCGCTCAGCAGCAGCACGAGCACGAGCAACACAATGATAGCGGCTGCCGCGTTGCGAAGGAACTCGGATTCCGGGCGGGACAGCCAGTCGAAGATCCGCACCGGCAGCGCCGGAATCGCCCCGTCGGTCCCGGCCGCGGGCGCGGGCAGCGACCCGAGGGCGCCGAGCGCGATCAGCGGGGCGGCCTCGCCGAGCACGCGTGCGAGCGCGAGGAGGAGGCCCGCCAGCGTGCCCGGCAACGCGGCCGGCAGCACCTGGTACCGGATCGTCTGCCAGTGGGTGGCGCCGAGGGCGCAGGACGCGTCGCGCAGCGACCGCGGCACGGCCCGCAGCGCCCCGCGCGTCGACAGGATGACGGCCGGCAGGGCGATCAGCGCGAGCGTCGCCGCGCCGGCGGCGAGGCTGCGGCCGAGCCCCAGGGCGCGGACGAACACCGCCAGGCCGAGCAGGCCGTAGACCACCGCCGGCACCCCGGCCAGACTGGCGATGTTGATCTCGATGAGGCGCGTCAGCCTGTCCCGCGGCGCGTACTCCTCGAGGTAGATCGCCGCGCCGGTCCCGATCGGGACCGCCAGGCAGCCGGCCAGCCCGACCAGCGACACGCTCCCGAACAGGGCGCGCGCCAGGCCGGGCGGCCAGCGCCACGACAGGCCGTCGAAGGCGTCGGCTGCCACGTCGGCGAGCAGCGCGCCGAGCACTGCCACGCCGCCCAGCGTGACGGCCAGGCCGGCCGCGTGCAGCAGCCGCTCCGCCGCGCGGGCCCCCGGCCGGCCCCGGCTCACGGCGGCGCCTCCCCGCGCCGACCGCGCAGCCAGTTGCCGATCAGGTTCAGCCCGAAGGTGCCGGCGAAGAGCAGCAGACCGACCGCGAAGATCGCCTGTTGATCGAGGGTGCCGGGCGGCGCCTCGCCGTGGACGGCGTGCACGATGTACGCGGCCAGGGTCTCGACCGGCGCCAGCGGGTTCGCCGTGAGACGCGGCTGCCCGCCCGCCGCGATGGCAACGATCATCGTCTCGCCGACGGCCCGGGCGGCGGCCAGGACGACGGCCGCGGCAATTCCCGCGCCGGCGGCCGGCAGCACGACCCGCAGCACCGCCTGCGCGCGGGTCGCGCCGAGGGCCCGGGCCGCCTCGCGCAGTCCCCGCGGCACGCCCTGCAGCGCATCCACCGTGAGCGCCGTCACCATCGGCAGGATCATGACGCCCGCGACGATCCCCGGGACGAGCGCGTTCGCATCCGCCAGCCCCGGGACGAAGCGCTGCAGCAGCGGGGTCACGAAGCGCAGCGCGAAGTAGCCGTACGCGACCGTCGGCACGGCGGCCAGCAGCACGAGCAGCGGCGCGGCCGCGCGCCGCACGGCCGCGGGGGCGTACTCGCTCAGGTAGACCGCGCTCAGGAGGCCGGCCGGCAGCGCCACCGCCAGGGCCGGCAGCGCCACCAGCAGCGTGCCCGCCACGAGGGACAGCACCCCCGGCTGCCCGCCGGCAGCGCCGAGCAGGAACTCGAGCGGCGGGACGCGGCGCAGCAGCTCCGCCGTCTCGAGCAGCAGGATCAGCAGCAGCGCGGCGGTGATCAGCAGTGACAGGCAGGCGCACGCCAGGAGCACGCGCGCGATCCCGCGCTCGGGATCGGTTCGGGTGACGCGTCGCATCGCTGCAGGCCGGAGAAGGCGGAGCGGACAGGCGATCATAGCAGCGATCCGCGGCGCAGCCCCGCCCGGACCCCGCCAGCGGGGGTACACTAAAGAGTATGTCGGGGGTGCACATGCAGCGATTGACGACGCGTCTGCCCGTTCTTCTCCTCGCGGCGGCGACCGCCTCCCTGGCGTCGGCGGCGCCCGCGGCGGCCCAGGTGGACGCGCTGGCCATCATCGACCGGGTCGACCGGCTGCTGCGCGGCGATTCAAGCCAGGCCATCGCGACGATGGAGGTGGTGACCGAGCACTGGGAGCGCCGGATGACGATGGAGATCTGGTCGCTCGGCACCGACTACTCGCTGGTCCGCCTGCTCGCGCCGCAGCGCGAGGCCGGGACGGCCACGCTCAAGGCCGAGGACGACATCTGGAACTACCTGCCGAAGGTCGACCGGACCATCAAGATCCCGGCCTCGATGATGGGCGGGTCGTGGATGGGCTCGCACTTCACCAACGACGATCTGGTGAAGGAGAGCCGGCTCATCGACGACTACGACATCGAGCTCGAGTTCGACGGCGACGATCCCGACGGCGTCGCGGTCTGGGAGTTCCGCCTCACGCCGAAGCCGGAGGCGGCCGTGGTCTGGGGACACATCGCGTACCGCATCCGGCAGCGCGACGACATGCCGCTGTGGACGAAGTTCTACGACGAGGACGGCGAGCTGGCGCGGACCATGGAGCACGGCATGTACACCGAGTTCGGCGGGCGCCTGGTGCCCGGCGTCATGAACATGCACCCGGCGGACAAGCCCGGCGAGCGGACGACCATCCGCTACGAGGAGCTCGAGTTCGACGTCGACATCGAGCGCTCCTTCTTCTCGCTCCGCAACCTGCAGCGCAGCCGCTAGCCTCCCATGCACCCGTCCACGTGGTGGCGCATCGGCTGGCGCAACCTGGGCCGCAACCCCAGACGCACCCTACTCACCGCACTCGGGCTCGGGGTGGGCTACTTCGCCGTCGTGTTCATGGTCGGGTGGGCCGAGGGCATCTCGGCCGAGCTCGTCGAGAACGCGACCTCGCTCGTCAGCGGGCAGATCGAGATCCACGACGCCGGGTACCGGCCCGACCGGAGCCTATACGACACCATCGGCGGGCGCGAGGGGGCCGACGTCGAGGCGCTGCTGCGCACGCTCGATGCCGATCCGGACGTCGTCGCCGCAGCCCCGCGCGTGTACGCGGGGGGACTGGTCAGCTCGGGCGAGGCGACTTCGGCCGGGATGCTGCAGGGGGTCGATCCCGAGCGCGAGATCGCGCTGACCCGCTTTCTCGATCCGCTGGTGGCGGGCCGGCTGCCGGCCGCCGGCGCGTACGAGGTGCTCGTCGGCGAGGAGATGGGCCGCCAGCTCGCGGTCGGCGTCGGCGACGAGCTGATCGTCGTCGCCCCGGCCGCGGACGGCTCGCTGGCCAACGACCTCTACACCGTCGTCGGCATCTACCGCACCGGGCTGGTCGAGTTCGACGCCAACACGGCGGTCATGCCGCTGGCCGACCTGCAGTCGCTGGTGGTGCTCGGTCCGGACCGCATCCACGAGATCGCGGTCGCGACCGCCGACCCGTCGCTCGCCGGCGTGATCGCCGCGCGCCTCGGCGCGGCGATCGGCGCCGCCGAGCAGGGCCTCGAGGTCGCGCCGTGGATGGAGCTCAACCCCGTGCTCACCGAGTACGTCGCGCTGGTCGACTCGATGTACTGGATCTTCATCGTCATCATCTTCGCGATCGCCAGCTTCGGCATCGCGAACACGATGCTGATGGCCACCTTCGAGCGTCGGCGGGAGTTCGCGGTCATGCTGGCGCTGGGGACCTCGCCGTGGTCGGTCGTGGGCACGGTGCTGTGCGAGGCGCTGGCGATCGGCGCGCTCAGCCTCACCGTGGGCGCGGCCATCACGGCGCCGTTGATGACCTGGTTCTACACCGCCCCGCCCAGCCTGGAGTGGCTCTACGGGAACGTCACCCTGCAGGGCGCGCTGCTGACGCCCAGCCTGCGCGTGGGCTACAACGTGCCGGCCTGGAGCTGGGCGACGGTCGGGCTGCTCGTGACGGCGCTGGTCGCCGCGTTCTACCCGGCGCTGCGCGCCGCGCGCGTGCCGCCGGCCGACACCCTCTCGGGACTCTAGACGCATGCAGAAGACGCACGCCCGCGTCCTCGTCGTCCTGGCCCTGCGCAACCTGCGGCGCCACCTGCGGCGCACCGTCCTGACCGCCTCGGCGATGATCGTCGGCGGCGCACTGCTGGTCTTCTCGTTCACGATCGGCGACGGCGGGCACGAGCAGTGGATCGACTCGGGCGTGCGCCTGGGCAACGGACACGTCACGGTCGAGCGTCCCGAGTACCGCGTGAGCCGGCGGATCGACCATCGCCTCTCGGCCGACGTGCGGCGCGCGGCCCGGCAGGCCCTCGCCTCGCCGGAGATCGCGCCGCACGTGGTCGCCACCTCGGCGAAGCTGAGCATCAACGGCTTGGCGAGCTCGAGCGCCGGCGCGCGGCCGGCCCAGATCGTGGCGGTGGATCCGGTCGCCGAAGCGGGCTTCGGCATGGTCGACGATCAGGTCGTCGAGGGGCGCTACCTGGAGCCGGACGACCGGCTGGCGGCCTACGTCGGCGCCGAGCTGGTCGACAGCCTGGAGCTGCGGCTCGGATCGCGCTTCGTGGTGCAGGCGCAGGACACCGAGCGCGAGATCGCGGGCCAGCTCCTGCGGGTGGTCGGCATCTTCCGGAGCGGCGTGCCGGCGGTCGACCAGATGACGATCCACATCCCGCTCGCCACGGCCGGCGACTGGCTCGGATCGCGCAACGACGTCACGAACGTCGGCGTCCTGCTCGACGCCAGCGCGGCCACGGCGCGGGTCAGGGCCCACCTCG
Organism: Vicinamibacterales bacterium; assembly: GCA_965217045.1. Taxonomy (GTDB): domain Bacteria; phylum Acidobacteriota; class Vicinamibacteria; order Vicinamibacterales; family UBA8438; genus JAAXGX01. The sequence goes on from OZ244229.1 coordinate 2,340,275, forward strand.
AGCGCGCCCTGGCGGACCCGGTCGCGCGCGGCGACGCGCGCGTCATGGGCTGGCGCGAGGCGGACCCGGCGCTCGCCGCGGCGGTCGCCATCGACGATTTCGGCAACTACCTGGTGCAGGGCTTCCTGTTCGTCATCATCGCGTTCGGCATCGTCAACACGGTGCTGATGTCGGTGATGCACCGCCACCGCGAGTTCGGCGTGCTGCAGGCGCTGGGGCTGACGCCGGGCCAGACCGGCGCGGTCGTGCTGGTCGAGGGACTCACGCTGTCGGTGGCCAGCGGGCTCCTCGGCGTGGCCCTGGGGCTCGCGGGCACGTGGTACTTCTTCGGCGACGGCCTGGATGCCTCGGCGTTCATGGAGGACGTCGGCGAGATGACCTTCTCGGGCGCGGTCATCGATCCGGTCATCGTCCCGCTCTTCGGGGCGCGGCGCCTCCTGCAGATCGTCGTGTTCATCCTGTGCATCGGCGCCGTCGCGTCGATCTATCCCGCGCTGCGCGCAGCCCGCATCGACGTGGCCGAGGCGATGAAGTTCGACCGCTAGCCAGGCGCGGCGAGAGGTCCCATGGCAAACGATTCGACGGCGGCCGTCCGCACCGACCGCGTCTGGAAGATCTTCCAGCAGGAGGCCGAGGAGGTGCAGGCGGTCCGCGGCGTGGACCTGACCGTGGAACGCGGCGAGTTCACGGCGCTCGCCGGGCCGTCGGGGTCCGGCAAGACCACCCTCCTCAACCTGATCGGCGGCCTGACGCGCCCCACGCGCGGCCGCGTCTGGGTGGCGGGGCGCGAGGTGAGCGGCATGACGAGCCAGGAGCTGGCGCGGCTGCGGCTCGAGCAGGTCGGCTTCGTCTTCCAGGCCTACAACCTGTTGCCGGTGCTCACGGCCCTCGAGAACGCGGAGTTCCCGATGCTCCTCCAGGGCGTCGACACCGCGGAGCGTCGGGCGCGCGTCCGCGAGCTGTTCTTGCGGACGGGCATGGACGGGCTGGAGGACCGGCGTCCGGGCAAGCTGTCGGGCGGGCAGCAGCAGCGGGTCGCCGTGGTGCGCGCGGTGGCCAGCCGCCCGGCGCTCGTGCTGGCCGACGAGCCGACGGCCAACCTCGACTCAGCGGCCAGCGAGGCGCTGCTCGACGTCATGGCCGAGCTGAACCGCGACCTGGGCGTGACGTTCGTCTTCGCCACCCACGACGGCCGCGTGATGGAGCGTTCGCGGCGTCTGGTCCGGATGGTGGACGGCGCCATCGATTCCGATCAGCGGCGCTCGTGAAGCGATGACGAACCGCGTCCGTGCCGCTTGTACGGTCGTGGCGCTCGCCGCGCTCTCCGGCACGTCCCTCGGGCAGCCGCTGCCACTGTCGGGCTACGTGCAGACCGTCCCGCTCGCCGGCGCCGCGGGCGGCGGGGTGAGCGACTTCAACCGGTTCCGGGTGTCCACCGAGCCGGCCGCGGGGCCGTTCCGGGTCGAAGCCGCGTACGAGCACGTGCTGACCCTGCGGCGGGTAGGTGCGCTGCCGGGCTTGAACCTCGGCGCCGTGCCCGGCGGCGGCGAATGGCTGGACCTGCAGTGGACGCTCGTCGAGCGCGAGCACGCCGTCTGGCAGCACCGCTTCGACCGCCTCAGCGTCGGCTGGGAGCCCTCCGAGCGGCTCGAGATCACCGCCGGCCGGCAGGCGGTGTCGTGGGGCACGGCGCTCTTCCTCACGCCGAGCGATCCGTTCACGCCGTTCAGCCCGGTCGATCCGTTCCGGGAGTTCCGGGCCGGGGTCGACGCCGTCCGCGCCCGCTTCTACCCCGGCCCGTTCAGCGAAGTCGACGTCGTCGTGCGCCCCACTCGATCGCCGGCCGGCGAGGAATGGACCGCGCTCGCGCGCGGCCTGACCACCGTGAGCAACTGGGAGATCTCGGGCTGGGGCGGCACCCTGTACGGCGACGCGGCCGGCGCCGTCGGCGCCGCCGGCGCGCTCGGGGGCTGGGCCGTCCGGGGCGAGGGCGTCCTCCGCCGCCTCGATCACGCGCTGGTGTTTCGCGGCACCCTCGGCCTCGATCGGCTCCTGCAGGTGGGCGGCAACGATCTCATGCTCCTCGTCGAGTACCAGCGCGACGGCCTCGGAACCGCCGATCCCGGGCAGTACCCCGACCTGCTGCAATCCGACACGTTCCTGCGCGGCGAGCAGCAGGTGCTCGGCCGGGACGAGGCGGTCGTCCAGGCGTCGTACCAGTTGCATCCGCTCTGGAGCGTCGCCGGGCTGTGGCTGCGGAACCTCAACGACCGCAGCGCCATCCTCGGACCCAGCGTCGCGTACTCGGCCGGCAACGACGCGTCGATCGCCGCCGGCGCATTCTTCGGGATCGGCCCGGACGAGATCACCGACGAGCTGCCGATTCCGTCCGCGTACGGCCTGCTCGGCCTGACCGGCTTCATCTCCTTCAGCTGGTTCTTCTAGAAGTCTGCGCGCCCGCTTGACAGTCCGTAACGGCGCGCTCAGAATCGACCGCAGGGGGTAGCGAGCGATGTCTGAACGGCTTCCCGGCACGGCGCGGCGCGCCGCCGCCGCGTTGGCAGCGGCGATCGTGGCGGTCGCCGTCGCGTGGCCGGCGGCGCAGGCGGGAGACTACCGGGCGCCGCGGCTGCCCGGCAGCGACCGCCCCGATCTCAACGGCATCTGGCAGGCGCTGGGCACGGCCCACTGGGACATCGAGGATCACGTGGCGCAGCCCGCGCCGGTGCTCGAGATGGGCGCCATCGGGGCGGTTCCGGCCGGCCACGGCGTGGTCGACGGCGCCATCCCGTACCAGCCGTGGGCCGCCGCGCGGAAGCGCGAGAACTTCGAGCAGCGGATGGTGGTCGATCCCTGGAACCGGGAGATCGGCGACCCGGAGGTGAAGTGCTACCTGCCAGGCGTGCCGCGCGCGACGTACCTCCCGTTCCCGTTCCAGATCGTGCAGGGCACCGACGAGATCACGATCGCGTACGAGTTCTCGAGCGCCACGCGCATCGTCCACCTCGCCAACCACGAGGAGCCGGCCATCGACAGCTGGATGGGGTGGTCCAACGGACGCTGGGACGGCGACACGCTGGTGGTCGACGTAACCGGCTTCAACGGCCGCACCTGGTTCGACCGGGCCGGCAACTTCCACAGCGACGCGCTGCACGTGGTCGAGCGCTACACGCCGCGGACGCCGTACCATCTCGACTACGAGGTCACCATCGAGGATCCGAACGTGTTCGAGCGGCCCTGGACGATGCGGATGCCGCTGTACCGGCGCATGGACGCGAAGGCGCAGGTGATGGATTTCCGGTGCCTCGAGTTCGTCGAGCCGCTGCTGCTCGGCTCGCTGAGCAATCCGGCGCCCTGATTCGAACGCGACAACAGGTGGAGGTGCATCCCCATGCGAACGGAGCAAATCGTTGCGGCGGCCTGCGCCGGGCTCATGCTGAGCCTGCCGGCGGGGCCGGCCCTGGCGCATCACGCGTTCGGCGCGGAGTTCGACGCCAACAAGCCCCTCCAACTCGAGGGCATCGTGACGCGGATGGAATGGATCAACCCGCACGCCTGGATCCATCTCGACGTGACGCGGCCTGACGGCACGGTGGAGAAGTGGATGGTCGAGGGCGGCCCCCCGAACTCGCTCGTGCGGCGCGGCTTCAGGAAGGACTCGCTGCAGCCCGGCACGCAGATCGTCGTGGACGGCTACCAGGCGATCGACGGCAGCAATCGCGCGAACGGCAGGGATCTGACGCTCCCCGACGGAAGACATCTGTTCCTGGGCTCGTCCGGGACGGGCGCGCCGCTCGACGGGCGCGATCCGACCGAGCGATGACAGTGAGGCATGCGATGAACCATCGAAATCTCGCGGTGCTCGGCGCGTTGGCGGTGCTGGCGGCGGGCGCGGGGGTCGCCGCGGCCCAGACCGGGTCGGAGACGGCGGCCCTGCACACGCCGTGGGGCGATCCGGACCTGGGGGGCGTGTGGCGGAACGAGACCGAGACGCCCTTCGAGCGCCCGGCGGAACTGGCCGGCAAGGAGTTCTACACGCTGGAGGAGGCGACGGCGCTCGTCGAGGGGCGCTGCGGCAGCTCGCGCTACCGGGCCTGCGCGGACGGACGGCAGGCGCCCGAGGCGCCGAGCCCCGAGACCGCGAGCCAGCCGACCGGCACCTACAACCGCTTCTGGCAGGATACCGGCGAGCCGGAGCGGATCTTCACGCGCACGTCGATGCTCACCGGCCCCACCGGGCGGATCCCGTTCACGCCGGAGATGCAGCGCGAGAGCGACCGCAACGCCGCCAGCTACGGCCAGGGCCCGTTCAACACCTGGCACGACATCGACACCGGGGAGCGTTGCCACACGGACGGCCTGCCCGGATCGGTCTGGACCGGCACCGCCGGGGGGCCGCAGCGCATCTCGCAGAGCCCCGGCTGGGTGGTCATCGAGGGCGAGCAGTTCCGCGACCGGCGCGTCGTCCCCACGGACGGGCGCCCGCACGGCGGCGTGCGCCACTGGCTCGGCGAGAGCGTGGGCCGCTGGGAGGGCGAGACGCTCGTCGTCGAGACGAGGAACTTCCTCGACAAGACCAGCGAGCGGTGGCTGGCCACCTGGCGGGTCCCGACCGGGACGATGCGCCTGGTCGAGCGCTTCACCCGGGTGGACGCCGAAACGATCATGTACGAGCTGACCGTCGAGGATCCGGCCAAGTTCACGGAGGCCTGGACGGTGGAGCTGCCGCTCAACAGGCTGGATCAGCCGTACCTGGAGTACGCCTGCCACGAGGGCAACTACGGCGTCATCCACACGCTGAGCGGCGCGCGCGCCCGCGAGCGGGAAGCGGCCGGCGGCTCGAGGTAGCCCTGCGCCGGCTACTCGATGTCGACGTGGCGCGACTTGAAGCGCCACCCGGCGGGCGTCTTCACCAGCTTGTCGCTGTAGAGGCCCGCGACGCCGACGCCGGGCGGCTGCACGCCGACGTCGAGCAGGAGCAGATAGCAACTGCCGTCGGCGCCGTCCGCCGTCGGCGTGACGACGAGCTGGCTGTTCCAGTGCCGGCCGGTGCCCTGCCGGCCGCCGTACGAGTTCTCGGCGTAGGCGACCAGCTCCTCGCGGCCGGCCGCGTCCCGGAACACCCCGTCCGGCGTGAACGTGTCGGCCCAGCCCTCGGGATCGCCCAGGTCGAGGGTCCGGGCGTAGCGTGCGTACAGTTGCTGAATCTCGATGTAGTCGGCAGCCGTCAGGCTGCCGCCGGCGCCCTGGCCGGCGCCTGCCGCGCCCAGCGCTCCCACCACGAGGACGACCGCCCAGAAGCTCGCTGCTCTATTCATCGCTTTCTCCCTCCCGTGATGCGAAATGATCCGCCAGGAGGTTGTAGCGGATCAAGCGCGGACGCGATCATGCGTGCATGCACGCGAAAGGACGGATCATGAGGCAACGGACACGAGCCGCGGCGGCGGCCCTGCTGCTCATCCTGGCGCTGACGACGGCGGGATCGGCGCAGGTGCCCAGCCTGGGCGAACTGATGCGCGACAAGCTCGACCAGGCCCAGGCGCTGCTGGAGGCGGTGGTGCTCGGCGATCACGGGCGCGCGGAGCGCATCGCCAACGAGCTGGTGCTGCTGAGCGAGGTGTCGACCTGGAGCCCGCTCCAGACGCCCCAGTACCTGCAGTACGCGAGCAGCTTCCGGGAATCGGCCCGGGCGTTGCTGGACGCCGCCGCGGCGCGCAACATCGACGACGTGTCGGCGGCCTACCTGGAGATGACGCTCAACTGCGTCCAGTGCCACAAGCACGTCCGGGGCGCCCGGCTCGGGAACTAGCCCGCCAACCAACCCTGCAGGAGTCCGCGCCGTCCTACGGCGCAGACTCCTGGGCGCTCCCGGCCAGCCGCTCCAGCAGCGTGCCGACCTCGCCCGGGTGGCCCAGGCGCAGCTCCGCCGCGGTGGGGCGGTCGGTCTCCGCCACGACGACGCCGGTGCCCCGCCCGGCCAGGACGCGGAAGACGCTCTCGTCGGTCAGGTCGTCGCCGATGAACAGGGCGGACGCGAGGTCGCGGCCCAGGGCCTCGAGCAGCCAGCGCACGGCCCGGCCCTTGTCCCACTCCATGTCCGGCCGCAGCTCGTGCACCAGCTTGCCGCCTTCCCGGCGGAGCGACGGGTGCGCGCGTTGAACCTGCCCCACGAGCGCGTCGACGCGCGCCCGCTCCGCCGGCGCGACGAGGCGGACGTGCGTCGAGATGCTGAACCGCTTGCGCTCCACGATTGCGCCGGCGACGGCCGCGGTCTCGCGGCGCAGCCGGCGCTCGGCGCGGTCGAGCTGCGGCAGGTAGTCGAGCGCCAGCTCCTTGCGAAGGCCGCTGCCGGGGAACCCGGCGATGTCGAGCCCATGGCTGCCCACGTAGGCCATGCCGTCGAGCTGGACGAACCCGGCCACGACGGCGATGTCCCGCCCGGACACGATGGCCACGGGCAGCGCCGCCGCCAGCCGCCGCAGCGTCGCGCGCATCGCCGCGGGCAGCGTTGCCAGCTCGGGGCGCTCGACGATCGGCGTCAGGGTGCCGTCGTAATCCAGAAAGACGGCGCCGCCGGCGCGGACGCGCCGCCAGCGGTCCGCCTGGCCGGAGTCGAGCGCCGACGGGAGCGCCAGAGTGGAACGTTCCGTCACCAAGGCGGTGCCCAATCTACCGCACGCCCGGAGCAGCGCCGCCGGGGCGCGCGCGGGCCGTGTGGCGGTCAGTCCCCGAGCAGCTCCATCAGCGACAGCGGGTCGACGCGGGCGTCGTTCAGGCGCACGGTCCAGTGCAGGTGCGGCCCGGTGACGCGCCCCGTCGCGCCGACCCGCCCGACGACCTGGCCGCGGGTCACCACGTCGCCCTCGTCGACGTCGACCGCCGAGAGGTGGGCGAAGTACGAGTACAGCCCCCAGCCGTGGTCGAGAATCACCACCTGGCCCGAGAAGTAGAGATCGCCGGTGAGGACGACGGTCGCGGCGTTCGGCGCCTTGACCGGCACGCCCGTGCCGGCCCGGAAATCGGTCCCGCTGTGCGGGCTGCGCGGCTCGCCGTTGTAGACGCTGCGGCGACCGAAGCTGCTGGTCGACCGGCCCGGCACGGGCGCCGCGAACCCGCCCCGCCACAGCCGCTCGGGGCTCGCGCCGCGGAAGATGGCGGCCACCTCGTCCGCCTCGCGCAGGATGCGGTCGATCACCTCTTGCGGCGGGTCCACGAAGTTCGGATTGACGCGCAGGTGGCGCGTCGGAAACTCCTTGGGCTCGACCTCGAGCGTGTAGGTGGCGTGCACCGCCGCACCGGCGCCGACCGCGGCCCGCACCGCCACGTCGTACGCGCCCGGCTCCACCGTCAGGTCGATGCCGACGAGGCCGCGCCAGACCCCGTCCGACTGTCCCTCGAAGAACTGCACCTCGTGGCCGAAGGCGGTGGCCTCGATCGACAGCGGCGTCAGCGACGGCCGCACCTCGAGCACGACGACCTCGCCGGGGTGCAGGGCGCGCGCGCGATGCGACACCTCCAGGCCCGAGGACGACGCGGCCGGAACGATGGAGCCGGCGGCCAGCGCCAGCACGACGGCGACCCGCGCGAGTACGTAGGCGTGTCTCATGGTCAGACTCCTATACCGCGCCGTCGGCCTTCGCGGCGGCGATGGCCGCCTCGTCCAGGCCGAGCAGACCCGTCAGGATCTCCTCCGTATGCTCGCCGAGCAGCGGCGAACGCTTGACCTCCACCGGCGAATCCGAGAGCTTGATGGGACAGCCCACGGAGAGGTGCCGCCCGCGGGCGGGGTGGTCGACCTCGACGATAGTCGCTGTGGCGCGCAGCGACGGCTCCGCGGCCAGCTCCCGCATCGACAGCACCGGCCCGCACGGCACCTTGAGCGGCGTGAGAATCTCCATGACCTCGAACTTGGTCTTCGTCAGGGTCCACTCCTGGATGGCGCCGAACACCTGGTCGAGCTTGGCCAGCCGCGCCCCGGGCGTGTTCCACTCCGGGTCCTCGAGCCATTCCGGCCGCCCGACGACGCGCGCCAGCCCGTCGAACGCCGACGCCTGCGCGATGACGTAGACGTACGCGTCCGGGTCGTCCTCCCAGCCCTTGCACTTGAACACCGAGCCGGGCTGCCCTCCCCCGGACGCGTTGCCGGCCCGCGGGGTGGTGTCGCCGAACTTCCCGTAGGGGTACTGCGGGTACTCCGTCAGCGGCCCGTGCCCCAGGCGCTGCTGGTCGCGCAGCTTGACGCGGCACAGGTTCAGCACCGCGTCCTGCATCGCGCACATGACGCGCTGGCCGCGGCCGGTCCGCTCGCGCTGGAGGAGCGCCGTCACGATGCCGAGCGCCAAGTGCAGCCCCGTGCCGGAGTCGCCGATCTGGGCGCCGCTCACCGTCGGCGGCCCGTCGTCGAAGCCGGTCGTGCTGGCGCCCCCGCCCGCGCACTGCGCGATGTTCTCGTAGACCTTGTAGCGCTCGTACGGCCCCGGCCCGAAGCCCTTGACGGAGGCGTATATCAGGCGCGGGTTGATCGCCTGGATGCGCTCCCAGGGGAAGCCCATCCGGTCGAGGGCGCCGGGCGCGAAGTTCTCGGTCAACACGTCGGACGTCTCCAGCAGCCGGGCGAACAGCGCCTTGCCCCGCTCGCGCTTGGTGTCGAGCGTGAGGCTGCGCTTGTTGTGGTTCAGCATCGTGAAGTAGAGGCTGTCGACGTCGGGTATGTCGCGGAGCTGGTGGCGCGTGGCGTCGCCGTTGCCCGGCCGCTCCACCTTGATGACGTCGGCCCCGAACCAGGCCAGCAACTGCGTGCAGCTCGGGCCGGACTGCACGTGCGTCATGTCGAGAACCCTAACTCCCTCGAGCGCCTTCATCTGCTTCTCCGCCACGGCCCCCTAGCGGGGCGCGCCCGCTATTCGAATCCCCTCGTCGCGGATCGTCCGGTCCAGGAGGCTCACGCACGCGTAGAGCGCCCGCAGGGTCGGCACCGCGATCCCGGTGAGCTCGGCGAGCTCGACGACCGCACCCAGCATGCCGTCGATCTCGAGCGGCTTGCCTGCTTCCACGTCCTGCAACATCGACGTCTTGTGCTTCCCGACCGCCTCCGCCCCGTCGATGCGCCGTTCCAGCGGCACCCGGAACCCGGCGCCCAGGCGCTCGCCCACCGCCTGCGCCTCGGTCATCATCGCCGCCGCCAGCTCCCGCGACAGCGGGAAGCGGCAGATATCGGCCAGCGTGGCGTGCGTCAGCGCGCTGATCGGGTTGAACGTCAGGTTGCCCCACAGCTTCAGCCAGATCTCCGAGCGGATGTCGTCGAGGATGCGGGCCTTGAAACCGGCCTCCGTGAACACGGCGGAGATCCGCCGCACGCGCTCGGTCTCGCGGCCGTCCAGCTCGCCGACCGGGAACCGGTTGCCCTCGATATGGCGGATGACGCCGGGCCGGGCGACGCTGGCCGCCGGATAGGCGATGCTGCCGATCAGCCGGTCCGGGTCGATGCGGTCGAACAGGACGCCGCGCGGGTCGACCGCGGTCACCACCCGGCCCGCGAACTCGCCGTCCAGCTTCTGGAAATACCACCAGGGGATGCCGTTCTGCAGGGTCACGAGGACCGTGTCGGGACCGAGCAGGGCCGGCAGATCGTGCACCACCGCTTCGATCTGGTGGGCCTTGAGCGCGAGCAGCACGAGGTCCTGGGGACCGAGATCGCCGATCCGGTCGGTGGCCGCCGCGGGCGCCGCCGTCAGCTCCCGGCCGGCCTCGATCAGCGTCAGCCCCCGCTCGCGAATCGCCGCGAGGTGGGGACCGCGCGCGACGAGCGCCAACTCGTGCCCCGCGTGCGCGAGGCGCACGGCCATGTATCCGCCGATGGCGCCCGCTCCGACGACGCAGACCTTCAAGCGGCCGACCTCGTTAGGCTCCGAACAACGTGACGTTGAACACGCGCGCCAGGATGACCATTAGGGTCAAGGCACTGAAGACGACCAGGCTGAGCCACGCGAAGGCGCGGACGGCAAGCGACGGATAGAACGCCGCGTCGGTCTTCGGGATCACCGTGACGCAGTAGTACAGGTTCAGGAAGTAAATGACCGGCGCGATGAACAGCGCGAGCGCCGACGAGGCCAGCACGAGGAACACCGGGCGCGGCAGCCCCACCATGATGAGGACGGCCGCCACGAGCGAGTAGAGCATCGTGATCCGGTAGATGTTGTACTCGGAGACCGCCGTCCCGCGGTGGGCGTCGGTCAGCTCGTCGGCGGCCAGGCCCGGCAGCGCCGCCGTGCTCCGGAACAGGTTGCGGCAGCAGGCCGCCACGACGCGGGACCAACCGTCGAAGTAGTTGAACGCGGTCGAGAAGGTGGCCGCGAAGGCGCCCAGCAGGAAGACCAGCATCATCCCGGGGCCGAGGCTGTCGGTGAAGATGCGGGCGATCTCGCCGATCACCGCGTTGCCGGCCACCTCGCTCGGATAGAGCCAGACGGCGGCCAGCAGCAGGAAGATCGAGGCCAGGATGAACGACACCACGTGGCCCAGCGAGAAGTCCCAGATCCCGATGCGGAACCAGCGCCGGCAGTACTCCTGCGCGTGCGCCGGCAGCTTCGAGACGTCCACCGCCAGGTCCTCCCGGTTCGGCCCGAACGGATCGAACCGCGGCGCCAGCCCGTCCGCCTCGAGCTGCTCGCGGATGCGCCCCATCCCCACCCGCTTCGCCTTGCCCCACTCCGAGGCCTGCAGCGACACGTCGATGCCGGTCGGCAGCAGGCCGAGGAACGCGGCGATGGTCAGCCAGGAGCCGACGGGCGTCTCGACGGTGAAGAAGTGGCCCATCGCCGACAGCGGGGCCGGCTGGAACACGTACACGCCGACGGTCGAGACGAACAGCATGCCAGCCAGCACCTTGGTGGCCAGCTCGACCGCCGCGTAGCGCCCGTACAGGATGATGCCGACCGAGAGCATGCCGAGCCCCAGCCCGTACACCCAGGCCGGGAGGCCGAGACCCAGATACTGCGAGAGGATGAAGTAAACCACCGCCGCGGCCGCCGCCAGCCGCCCCGCCTGCCCCACGGCGCACTGGATGATCGTGGTGATCAGCACGTACCAGACCGGCCACTTGCCGGGCGCCGTGGTGTAGGCGTCGAGCATGCTGCGGCCGGTGGCGTTGGTGAACCGGAAGGCCATCTCGAAGCCGTAGTACTTGAAGATGTACGCGACCGGAATGCACCAGAGCAGGGCGTACTCGAACCGCCCGCCGGCCACCGGGGCGGTCACCAGGTGGCTGGTGCCGACGCCGGTCATCATCAGGATCAGGCCGGGCCCGAAGTGGCGCATCAACCCGCGCGGGTTGGTGTCGGGGAGCAGCAGCCGGCCGAGGTCTTCGCGGCCGGGCCTCATGATCCGCCCGCCTGCGCCCGCTCGGGGACCGGCGCCTGAAACAGCGTCCTGCCGACGAAGAACGGCCCCATCGACGCGATGAACTCGGAGGTCTGCCGCGTCGCCCGCATGTCCTTGACCAGCTTCGACAGCGGATAGAGCTCGGCGCCGATCAGGCCGATGACGAACTCGTTGTCGTCGCGGTCGATGCCGTGGCATTCGAGCCGCACGTCGGCGGCGTACCCGGCCTCGCCGTAGCGGCGCCCGAGCATCCCGTGCTCCATCATGATCTTCCCCTGTTCCGGGCGCGGCAGCCGGTTGTACGCGCCGATGCGGCGCAGCGGGTACCAGACGGCCCACGGCCTGCGGGGATTCAACACGCCGCGGCGGACCTTGTAGAGCAGAAAGTCCTCGAGGTCGGCCTCGCGCCCCTGCGCGTACGTCCGCCCGAACATCGTGAAGGCCGGCAGCGGCGTCAGCGTGCTGAAGGGGGGTGCGGTGAGCAGGGTGCGCACCGGGCCGGCGAAGAACGCCGGATCCTCGTCCATGGTCACCACGCCGATGCCGCGCGGGTCGTTCACGTTCGCGTAGACCGCGCCGGCGAGTCCGCTGCGCTCGAACGCCGCCACCACCGGGGCGGTGTCCAGGCACTCGGTGAACGCCAGCAACTGGACGAACAACCGCGTACCCAGCGTCTGGGACTGGCCGCGCACGGGCGCGCCGTGCTCCAGGAGGTCCGGAACGGACGAGGAGTCGACGTGATCCGGTTGCGTCAAGGTCGTGTCGATTCTATACCGAGTGGCAGTGACAATCATGCCTCGTTGCGCGCGGCGCCCGGGTGATGCGCTAGCATTTGATGCGTGCGCCGGTCACCAACGAGCTAGTCAACCAGTTGCGGGACGAGAAACCCGCCTGACTGACGGAGCGGACGTGCGCACACGAGGCCCAGCCGTGCTGCAATGACCCCGCTCGGCGCGCCGCGGCGCCCGCGCGAGCCGGTGTCCCGCCGCCCCCACCTCATCGGCATCGCCGGACACTCCGGCTCCGGCAAGACCGCGCTGGCCCGCGAGCTGGCCGCCGCCCTGCTCGGCGCGCCCGACGACGTGCTTGCGCTCGACGCGTACTACGTCGATCGGCGCGGCGTGGAGCCCGCCGCCCGGGCCCGGCTCGACTACGACGGGCCGGAGGCGCTCGATTGGGACCTGCTGCTGGACCACCTCCGGCGCCTGGCCGCCGGACGGCCCGTCGAGCGGCCCGTCTACGACTTCCGCAGCCACCTCCGGAGCCGCCGGACCGAGCGCCTGGTCCCCGGCCGCGTGGTCATCGTGGAGGGACGGCTGGCGCTGTACGACGCGGCGGCGCGGGCGCTGCTGGGGACGCGCATCTTCGTCGCCACCGACGCGGAGACCTGCCTGCGCCGCCGCGTGGCGCGCGACACGCGCGAGCGCGGGCGGACGGCCGCGGCGGTGCGGGCGCAGTGGCGCGCCACCGTGCAGCCGCTGTTCGTGCGCTACGTCGAGCCGACGCGGCGTCACGCCGGCCTGGTCATCGACGGCGCCGAGCCGCTCGCGGCCCTGGCCGCCGCGGTCCTGCGCGCGATCGGCCAGGAGGCTGCGCCGTAAAACGGCGCGGACTCCCGCAGGGTTGGTTGGGCGCCGAGCGGAGCCGCAAGGCGACGATTGGCGGGCTAGCCGCCCGGCTCGGGCACCGACGCCAGCGCCCGGCCCACGCTCTCGAGCAGGCGGGCCGTCCCCTCCACCGGCACGAGCTGCTCGCGCGACAGGAACTCGAGCACCGCGACGACCTGCTCCCCCCGCTTGACCGGCACCCCGCACGCGCCGCGAATCCCCGGCATGCTCGCCCGGCGCGCGGCCGGGAACGTCGGATCGCTCTGGGCGTTGGCGACCCAGACGACGCGCCCCGCCTGCAGCACGCGCCCGGCGAGGCCCTCGCCCCGCGCCGGACGCTCCGCCGCCAGCGCCGCCCGCAGCGGCTCGAGGCCGTCGCCGTCGATCGCGAGCGTCTGCGGGCACGGGGCCAGCGCGGCGCCGCCGTCCACGGTGCGCCAGGCGTGGCCGACCGGCCAGCCGGCCCAGCGGCAGACCTGCTCGTTGATCCGCCGCGCGGCCGCCTCGAACGAGCCGGCCTCGCCCGCCGCCGCCAGCGCGGCCTGCAGCAGTTCCAGATCCGCCGCCCGGCCGTCGAGCTGCGCGTCGCGTTCGGCCAACGCCGCGGCAGCCTCGTGCGCGGTGGTGACGTCGGTGTACAGCATCAGCGTCTCGCCGCCATCCGACGGACCGACCCGCATCTCGAGCCAGCGGCCGTCGGCGGTGCGCACCACGTCGCACGCCGCCGCCCGGGCGCCCGCCAGCCGCGCCTGCACCCACGCCTCGACCTGCGCCTCCGGCACCTGGACCAACCCGCGGGTGACGGTGAAGCGCACGAGATCCTCGAGCTCGAGGCCCGCCCGGATCGGCACGTCCGGATAGAACTCGCGGAAGCGCGGATTGCAGGCCACCAGGCGACCCTCCGGGCTCCAGACCGCGAGCCCGGCCGCGCGGCCGGCCAGCACGGCCGCCAGGCGCGCCCCGAGGCGCGCGGCCTGATCGCGGGCCGCGTGTAGCCGGCGCGCCAGCAGGAACACCGCCGCCGCCAGCGCCAGCAGCCCGGGCGTCCAGAGAAGCCACATGGGAGGCGATCGTAACAGCCCGCGGCGGCGCCGGCCGGCGGGCGGGGGTATTGACAAGGCGCGCGCGGGCTCGTAAGTTGAAGTGGATGGCGGCTCTCGTCGCCCTGGCGATCGCGCTCGTCCTGCTTCCGGCGCCCCCCGCGCTCGCGGGCGCCGGGCAGGCCGCGGAGGACGGCGCCTCGTTCGACGCCGCGGCCCTCCCGGTTTCGTTCGACCGCATCAGGAGCCGGCTCGACCGGCTGTCCGCCGGCGACGACGCAGGCGACATCCTGCGCCTGCGCTTCTACGTGCGGGTAAACGCGCCCGCGCCGGAGGCCGTGGTGCTTGAGGTATTCGACGGGTTCGACCTGCGCAACGCCCCGCCGCGCTACGGCTCGCCCGTGCACACCGAGATGCGCGCGCTGACGACCCCGACCCGCCACCGCTTCCGCAACGGCACGCCGGCCGTGACCACCGGGAACGTGCTCGGCTGGCGGGTGGGACGCTGACGCGGGCCCGCGCCGCGCTACGGCGCGGACTCCTGCGCGCCGGCCGGGAAGGTCCACAGCCGGAGCGGAACCGAGATCAGGATGTACTTCCTGCGCAGCTCGACCACGTGTGCGGAGTACACCGGCCGGAGAATCTCGCCCCGCACGTGCCGCGTGCGCAGGCGCCGCAGCTCGAAGCGGTAGAGGTCGTTGACGTACTCGTGCACCAGCTCGGGGCGCGTCCGCGGCGTCGGCCGCACGCCGTAGGTCGCGAGCTCGTCGAGCACCTGCGGGCGGTAGCGGAACGTCACGCGGTCGTCAGCAGCGCATCGGCCGAGTCCGCCCCGAACGCGTCGAACCAGGGCCTAGCCCGCGTCAACCGCTCGTTGACGTTGCCGATGTTCTCGACCCCCTCGCCCTCGAGCCAGCGGCGGAACGCGCCGACCCCCTCGCGCGCGTAGACGGGGATGCCGTCCTTCCAGGTCGCGCGCCCGCAGAGCACGCCAGCCCAGGAGACCCCCGACCCGGCCGCCAGCTCGAGCGACTCGGTGAACTCAGCGTTGCTCACGCCGGCCGACAGGTAGATGAACGGCCTGGTGGCGACGGCCGCCGCGGCGCGGAAGTGGTCGAGCGCCTCCGCGCGCGTGTACGCCGCCTCGCCGCTGAAGCTGGCGCTCCCCGCGACGAACTTCATGTTGACCGGCACCTCCACCTTCATCACGTCGACCCCGTAGCGGTCCTTCGTGAACTCCTCCATGCTGGCCGCCACCACGCGCGGCTTGACGCGCGCGAACTCGGCGCCCTTCTCGTCGCCGCCCGCAGGGTCGTAGCCGACGAACTCGAGGAAGAACGGGATGTCGTTGGTGCGGCACTCGTCGCCGATGCGCTCGACCCAGGCGTGCTTCTCCTCGTTGACCTCGGCGGTGTCGAAGGGCGTGTAGTAGAGGAGCACCTTGACGCAGTCGGCCCCGGCCTCCTTCAGACGCCGCACCGACCAGTGGGGCAGCAGGTCGGGGAGCCGTCCCGGCCGGGTGTTGTCGTAGCCGCTCTCCTCGTAGGCCAGCAGCAGGCCGGCGTTGGCGCTGCGCCTGCGCGAGGGCTCGATGCCCCACTGCGGGTCGAGCAGAATCGCCGAGGCGTGCGGCGTCAGCACCTCCGTGACCGCCGCCTTGAACTCCTGCATCATTCCGTCGGTGACCTCGCCCCCGCTGGCCTTCGCCAGCGCCTTCTTGAGCGACCCCCGCTGGTCCATCGCCGCCGCGCCGATCGTCCCGGCGGCGGTCGACACCGCCTTCATCCCGGCAAGCTTCCCTAGTGTCATTACGCGTCTGCTCCCCTGCTCGCAAAACCTCAATTGTAGCCCGCCCCGTCAGTACCCCAGCACGGTGCTGCCGGGCGCGCGCCGGTCGGCCGCGCCCGCGAGCCGGCCGGGCGCGGCGTCGTACACGATCGCCTGCACCACGCCCTGGCTCTCACGCTCCGCCAGCGCGTGGCCCAGCGCCGCCAGCCGCGCCCGCGTCCCGGGCTCGAGGCCGCCGCGCTCGTGGACGATCCGGTCCGGCAACCACTGGTGGTGGAAGCGCGGCGCGTTGACCGCGGCGTCCGCGTCCATCCCGAAGTCGATCACGTTGACGATCGTGTGCAGCACGGTGTTGATGATCGTCCGCCCGCCCGGGCTGCCGGTCAGCATGCGCAGCCGGCCGTCGCGGGCCACGATGGTCGGCGTCATGCTCGACAGCATCCGCTTGCCCGGCGCGGCCAGGTTCGGCGGCGTGCCGATCAGCCCCTCCGCTGTCGTCAGCCCCGGCGCCGCGTTGAAGTCGCCCATCTCGTTGTTGAGCAGGAACCCGGCGCCCGGCACGACGATCTTCGACCCGAAGCGCTGCTCCAGGGTGTAGGTCAGCGCGACCGCCAGGCGCGCGGCGTCCACCACCGACAGGTGGGTCGTCTCCCCGCCCGCGGCCGGCCAGGCGAACGACGCGGGCGACGAGCGCGAGGCCCGCTCCGGATCGATCGACCGCCGCAGCCGCGCGGCGTACGCCTTCGAGAGCAGCCGCGGCAGGGGCAGCGCCGGGTTGAAGTCGGGGTCGCCGAGATGCCGCGCCCGGTCGGCGTACGCCCGCCGCATGGTCTCGGCCAGCAGGTGCACCGTCCGCGCCGTGCCGTGCCCCGCGGCCGCCAGGTCGAAGCCCTCGAGCACGTTGAGCATCTCGACCAGCACGGTCCCGCCCGAGCTCGGCGGCGGCATCGAGATGATGTCGTGGCCGCGGTAGGTGCCGCGCACGGGCGCGCGGCGGACGGCGCGGTAGGCCGCGAGGTCGGCCGCCGTGATCAGGCCGCCGTTGGCCCGCATCTCGCGCGCGATGAGCTCGGCCGTCGGCCCGCGGTAGAACCCGTCCGGCCCCGCGGCGGCAATCCGCTCCAGCGTGCGCGCGAGGTCCGGCTGCCGCAGCGTCTCGCCGGCGGCGTAGGGTACGCCGTCGCGCGCGAACTGCGCCAGCGACGCCGGGTAGCGCCGCATCGCGGGGAGCACGCCGGCCAGCGAGCGGGCCAGGTGGTCGGGCACGGCGAACCCGTCGCGGGCGAGCGCGATCGCCGGCTCGAGCAGGCGCCGCCAGGGCAGCCGCCCCCGCTCCGACCAGGCGAGATGCAGGCCGGCCACGGTACCCGGCACGCCGACGGCGACGTGGCTGTCGTGGTGCTGCGCCGCGTCGTACTCCCCGCCGGCCAGGAACATTCCGGCGCTCGCCGCCGCCGGCGCGGCCTCGCGGAAGTCGTACGCCGCGGGCGGGCCGGTGGGCGGGCGGACGACCATGAAGCCGCCGCCGCCGATGTTGCCCGCCTCCGGATGGGTCACCGCCAGCACGAAGGCCGTCGCGACCGCGGCGTCCACCGCCGACCCCCCGGCCTGCAGCACCTCCAGGCCGGCCCGCGCCGCGTGCGGCTCCTGCGCCGACACCATGCCGCGGCGCGCCTCCACGATCTGCGCGCCGCCGGCCGCCGGCGCGAGCACCAGCGCGGCCACCACCGCCGCCGCCGTCCGCAGCCGGACGCCCCGGAGTCCCGTCGTCACCCGCTGCCCTCCCAATCGCCGCGCACCCATCATAAGCCGCGCACAAGCCCGGTTGCATGCGTGCGAGCGGGGAGTAAGATCGGCACGTGATGAGGCACGTGATGAATAGACTCCGGCTGGCAGGTTCGGTGCTGGGCGGCGCGCTGGCGGCGGTGCTCCTGATCGGCTGCACGCAGCCCGGCGAGCTCACCCGGCGCATCTCGATCGCCACCGGCGGCACGGGCGGTGTGTACTACCCGTACGGCGGGGGCCTCGCCAAGGTCATCAGCGACAGCCTCGACGGCGTCGAGGCGACCGCCGAGGTCACGGCCGGCACCGTCGACAACCTCAAGTTCATCGCCAGCCAGTCGGCCGATCTCGGATTCGCGCTGTCCGACTCGCTCGACGACGCCTTCCACGGACGGGGCGCGTTCAGCGAGTTCGGCGCCGTCCCGGCGCGGGCCATCGCGGTGCTGTACGACAACCACAACCACGTCGTGACGCTGGCGGGCACGGGCATCCGCTCGGTGCCCGACCTGGCGGGCCGCGTCATCTCGACGGGCGCCCCCGGCAGCGGCACCGAGATCAGCGCGTTCCGCATCCTCGAGGCGGCGGGCGTGGACCCCGAGCGGGACATCCGGCGCCAGAGCCTGGGCGCCTCACAGTCCGTGGGCGCGCTGCGCGACGGCAAGATCGACGCCTTCTTCTGGAGCGGCGGCATCCCGACCGGCTCGGTGCTCGACCTGGCCTCCACGCCCGGCCGCACCATCCGCGTCGTCCCGAACGCCGGCCTGCTGCCGCTCCTGCAGACGCGCTACGGCGCGAACGTCTACCACGAGTCGGTCATCCCGCTGCGGACCTATCCCGGCATGGACGCGGACGTCGCGACGATCGCCGTCTCGAACGTGCTGGTGGCCAGCGAGGCGATGGACGCGGAGCTGGCGCGCGGGATCACCGCCGCGCTGTTCGACCATCACGACGAGCTGGCGGCCGTCCACCCCATGGCGGGCGTGCTGGCGCTCGAGACCGCCGTCACCGGCTCGCCGGTGCCGTTCCACGACGGCGCGATCAGCTACTATCGCGAGCGCGGCGCCTGGAACGCGGCACAGAACTGATCCTAAGGTCCATTCCACTGGACACCACACCCGATCCGCCGCTTGGCGCCGCCGACCGGAGCGAGTCGGCCATCCAGGTCCGGACGCTGACCGGCGCGTCGCGGCACCTCGCGACGCTGCTCACCGCGGGCCTGTCGCTCTACGCCCTGTACTGGGTGGTCGGCATCGTCCAGCCGCAGATCTACCGCCCGAGCTTCCTGCTCGTGGTGCTGGTAGCCACCTTCGTGCTCTACCCGGCCCGCGCGGGCGGGCAGACGCGGGTCACCGCCGGCGACTGGTGCCTGGTGGCCGCCGCGCTGGCGGCCCTCGCGTGGCCGCTCGTCGACTTCGACCGCTTCGTCTACCGCGCCGCGACGCCGGCGGGCATCGACCTCGTGCTGGGCACGGTCACCACGCTACTCGTCCTCGAGGCGACGCGCCGCACCGTCGGCCCGATCCTGCCCGTGACGGCGGTCGCCTTCGTCGTCTACGGCTACTGCGGCCCGCTGTTCGAGCTGGTCGGGCTCGAGCTGTTCGCCCACCGCGGCTACGACGTGGCGCGCCTGGTCGGCACGCTGTACATGACGCTCGAGGGCATCTTCGGCGTCCCGCTCGACGTCGCCGCCACCTACATCGTCCTGTTCACCATCTTCGGCGCGGTCCTGGCGCACTCGGGCGCGGGCCAGTTCTTCATCAACTGGACGATGGCCGCCTTCGGGGGCTCGGGCAGCGGGGCCGGGCCGGGCCGCACGGTGACCATCTCCGGCTTCCTGCTGGGGACCGTCTCGGGCAGCGGCGTGGCGACGACCGTCACGCTGGGCGCCGTCGCCTGGCCGCTGCTGCGGCGGGCGGGGTTCTCGCCCGAGGTCGGCGGCGGCATCCTCTCGGCCAGCGGCATCGGCGCCATCCTGGCGCCGCCCACCATGGGCGCCGCGGCGTTCCTGATCGCCGAGTTCCTGCAGATCTCCTACCTGCAGGTCATCGTCATGGCCATCGCCCCGGCGGTGCTGTACTACCTGTCGATCGTCCTGATGATCGAGGCCGACGCGCGCCGGCTGCACACGCGGGCCGTGGCCCTCGACCTGCCGCCGCTCGGCACGCTGATGCGCCGCTCCGGCTACCAGTTCCTGCCGCTCGTGGCCATCGTCGTCTTCCTCGTCTCGGGCATGACGCCGTTCCGCGCGGTCTTCTACGCCACGCTGTGCGCCATCGGCCTGAGCTTCATCCGCCGGGCGACCGCGCTGTCGCCGCGGCGCCTGCTCGCCGCGCTCGAGGACGGCGGCAAGGGCGTCCTGTCCGTCGCCGCCACCACGGCGACGGCCGGCATCATCGTCGGCGTGGTCACGCTGACCGGCCTCGGCCTCAAGATCGCCGGCATTCTCGTCGACCTCGCCGGCGGCAGCGTCCCGCTGACCGTCGTCTACGCGGCCATCGCGGTGTGGATGCTGGGCCTCGCCGTCCCGGTCACCGCCTCCTACATCATCGCCGCCGTCATGATCGCGCCGGCGCTGACGCTGGTCGGCGTGCCGGACGTCGCCGCCCACATGTTCATCTTCTACTACGCCGTGCTGTCGGAGGTGAGCCCGCCGACCGCGCTGTCGCCGTTCGCGGCGGCCGCCATCACCGGGGGCAACCCGTTCCGCACGATGATGCTGACCTGGAAGTACACGCTGCCGGCGTTCCTCGTGCCGTTCACGTTCACGCTGGGCCCCGAGGGCCTCGGCTTACTGCTGCAGGCGCCCCTGGGCTCCACGGTCCAGACCCTCGCCGCCGCCGCGCTCGGCGTGGGCGCCCTCGCCATGGGCTGCGGCGGCTGGCTCCGCGGGGAGCTCGCGGCGCGCGACCGCGTGCTGGCCGTCGCCGCCGGGCTGGCGCTCTTCTACCCGCTGGACGCCCCGCGCCTCGCCGGCGCCGCGCTCCTCGCGGCGGCCGTGGCGCTACACTTGATGACAGGCAGGAGAACGGAGGAGCCGTGACCAGGGAAGCGATCGTCGCGGGGGGAGACCGTCGAGCTATGCCAGCCATGCTGCCGCAACTGCCACGACATCGCGACCGTACCGCCAGGGATCACGCCGGCGCCCGCGGAATGCCGCGGCGCGCGACGGCCGCCGCGGCCCTGGCCGGACTGCTCCTGCTCGCCCTGGCCGCGCCGCTCGACGCCCAGCGGCCGCCGGTGTCGGGGCCAAGCGCCGGGGTCTCGACGGGCCATCCGCTGACGACGGCCGCCGCGTTCGAGACCCTGATCCGCGGCGGCAACGCGTTCGACGCCGGGGTGACGGCGCTGCTCGTCGGCGGCGTCGTCGAGCAGGACCTCTACGGGCTCGGCGGCGAGTCGCTGGTGCTCGTCTACCCGGCCGCGGAGGGCAAGGTCACCTCCGTCGTCGGCCAGGGCTGGGCGCCGCGGGGGGCCAGCATCGAGTGGTACCGGTCGCGCGGCCGGGACCTGTTCGGCGAGGGGCTCGACCCGGCCGTCGTCCCGGGCGCGCTGCACGGCGCGCTGACGGTGCTCGAACGCTGGGGCACGCTGAGCTTCGAGGAGGTCTCCGCGCGCGCCATCGCCTACGCGGAGCACGGCTTCCCGCTGCGGCCGCTCACCGCGCGCGCCGTCGAGGCGAACCTGGAGTTCATGGAGGCGTGGCCGGCGAACCAGCGCTTCTGGCTGAAGCCGGACGGCTCGCTCTACGCGGCGGGCGAGACGATCAGGTTCCCCACCCTGGCCGCCACGCTGACGAAGATGGTGGAGGCCGAGCGGGCCCGCGCGCATCTCGGCCGCGAGCAGGGCATCGCCGCCGCCCGCGACCGCTTCTACCAGGGCGACATCGCCGCGGAGATGGTCGCCTTCCTGCAGGCGCACGGCGCGCCCTTTGAGCTCGCCGACTTCGCCGAGTTCCACTCGCGGGTCGAGGCGCCGACGACCACGGAATACCGCGGCTACACCATCTACAAGCACGGCTTCAACAGCCAGGGCCCGGTGCTGCTCCAGGCGCTGAACATCCTGGAGGAGTTCGACCTGCAGGCGATGGGGCACAACAGCCCCGACTACATTCACACCGTCGTCGAGGCGCTGAAGCTGGCCTACGCCGACCGCGACACCTACTACGCCGACCCCGACTTCGTCGACGTGCCGGCTGCCGGCCTGCTCTCCACCCCCTACGCGCAGGCGCGGGCAGCGGAGATCGACCCGGCGCGGGCCTCGCTCGCGTTCCGGGCCGGCGACCCGCTGCCGCACGACCCCGACGTCGACCAGTGGCCGTTCTGGACGGCGGACATCGCGGACGGCGTAGCCGCGAGCAACGCCGACGGATCGTTCGTGCCGTCGGCCGGCGGGCTGAAGGACACGACGCACATCGCGGTCATCGACGCGGAGGGCAACGTCTTCGACGCCACGCCGAGCGGCGGCTGGACCGGCGGCGGGGTCATCCTGGGCGGGACCGGCATCGGGCTCAGCACGCGCGGCGAGCAGTTCTGGCTGGACCCGGAGCGCGCCAACCAGATCCGCCCCCGCGCCCGCCCGCGCTACACGCTGACGCCGAGCATCGTGTTCAAGGACGGCGAGCCGCTGCTGGCGATCGGGACGCCGGGCGGCGACAACCAGGACCAGACCATCCTGCAGGCGCTGCTCAACATCATCGAGTTCTGGCCCGACTGGTACCCCAACCTGCACGACGCGCTGGCGTGGCCGCGGGTGCGGACGCAGCACCTGCACGGATCGTTCTGGCCGCACGCC
Source organism: Vicinamibacterales bacterium (assembly GCA_965217045.1). Classification (GTDB taxonomy): domain Bacteria; phylum Acidobacteriota; class Vicinamibacteria; order Vicinamibacterales; family UBA8438; genus JAAXGX01. The sequence continues at coordinate 2,362,662 of OZ244229.1, forward strand.
GCCGGCTTCAACCAGCTGGACGTCGAGTCGCGGATCTCGCCGGAGGTGGTGCGTGAGCTGCGGCGCCGGGGACACGAGGTCAACGACGTGCCGGCATTCGGCATCTCGGGGTGCGCGACCGCCGTCCTGATCGACCCCGCGACCGGCAACCGCCTGGCGGCCGGCGACCCGCGCCGCGACTGCTACGCGCTGGCCTACTGACGGCGCTCAGCCGCGGGTGAGCTTGCGGAACTTCCCGCGCCCGGAGGGATCGGCAGCGGCTCCCAGGCGCCGGCGGCGGTCGGCCTCGTAGTCGGCGTGGTTGCCCGCGAACCAGACCGTGCGGCCGTCCGCCTCGAACGCGAGGATGTGGGTCGCGATGCGGTCCAGGAACCAGCGGTCGTGGCTGACGACGACGGCGCACCCGGCGAAGGCGACCAGCGCGTCCTCGAGGGCGCGCAGCGTGTCCACGTCCAGGTCGTTCGTCGGCTCGTCGAGCAGCAGCAGGTTCGCGCCGCCCCGCAGCAGCTTCGCCAAGTGCACGCGGTTGCGCTCGCCGCCCGACAGCGCCCCTACCCGGCGCTGCTGGTCGGCCCCCCGGAAGTTGAACCACGACACGTAGGCCCGCGAGGCCACGGTCCGGCGGCCCAGCGTCAACTCGTCGCGGCCGTCGGCGATCTCCTCCCAGACCGTCCGCTCCGGATCGAGCGCGTCGCGCGACTGATCGACGTAGCCCGTCCGGACCGTCTCGCCCAGCCGCAGCGTGCCGCCGTCCGGCGCCAGCTGGCCCGTGATGAGTCGCAGCAGCGTCGTCTTGCCGGAGCCGTTCGGCCCGATGACGCCGGCGATGCCGGCCGGCGGCAGCGTGAACGACAGGTCGTCGAACAGCACGCGCCGGCCGTAGGCCTTGCGCAGGCCGGCCGCCTCGACGACGACGTCGCCCAGCCGCGGGCCGGGCGGGATGGTGATCTCGGCCGTCTCGACGCGCTGCGCCGTATCCTCGGCCAGCAGGCGCTCGTAGGCGCTCAGCCGCGCCTTCCCCTTCGCCTGCCGCGCGCGCGGCGCCATGCGAATCCACTCGAGCTCGCGCTCCAGCGTGCGCCGGCGCCGCGCGTCGTGCCGGACCTCGAGCGCCAGCCGGCGCTGCTTCTGCTCCAGCCAGGACGAGTAGTTGCCCTCCCAGGGGATGCCGGCGCCGCGGTCGAGCTCGAGGATCCAGCCGGCCACGTTGTCGAGGAAGTAGCGGTCGTGCGTGACCGCCACCACCGTGCCCGGGTAGCGGGCCAGGAACCGCTCCAGCCAGGCCACCGCCTGCGCGTCGAGGTGGTTCGTCGGCTCGTCGAGCAGCAGCAGGTCGGGGGCCTGCAGCAACAGCCGGCAGAGCGCCACGCGGCGCTGCTCGCCGCCCGAGAGCGTCGTCACCGCCGTCTGACCGGGCGGCAGCCCGAGCGCGTCCATCGCCATCGCGACGCGCGCGTCGAGGTCCCACGCCCCGGCCGCTTCGATCGCGTCCTGCAGCTGGCCCTGCTCCTCCATCACCGGCCCGTAGTCGGTCAGCCCCGACGAGAGCGACGCGGTCACGGCGTCGTACCGCTTCAGGAGGCCGCGGGCGTGGGCGACGCCCTCGTCGACGATGCCGGCCACCGTCTGCGCGGCGTCGAGCTGCGGCTCCTGCGGCAGGTAGCCGACCGTGACCCCGGGGGCCGCGAACGCCTCGCCCTCGAACTCGGCGATCTCGCCGGCCATGATCCGCAGCAGCGTGGACTTGCCGGCCCCGTTGGGGCCGAGGACGCCGATCTTGGCGTCGGGGAGGAACGACAGCCAGAGGTCGCGCAGCACGTGCTGGCCGCCGGGAAGGACCTTGCCGAGGCCCTTCATGGTGTAGACGAAGCGCGGTTCCATGCGGCGGCCTGTGTCTGGACGCTCAGCGCAGGGTGAAGTCGGTCTCGGTGACGCCCCCCGCGGTCACCGTCACCGTCTGCGCATCGCCCTCGTAGCGTTCGTGCCAGATGGCCAGCTCGTACGTCCCGGGCGGGACGCCCGCAATCTCGAACCGGCCGTCGGCGCCCGTCACCGCCGCCACGTCGTTGGTGACGTAGATCCAGCCCCGCATCCAGCCGTGCGAGTCGCACTCGACGCGCACGGCGCCCGGGCGGCGGAGCGGGCGCATGATGTTCAACCCCGGAAACGGCAGGGCGATGTTGAAGAGCGTGCGCTGCCGGTCGTCGTAGGCGTGCGTGGAGTGTAGCGTATCGTCCTCGCTCGTGATGGCGAGCTGGCTGCGCGTGCGGGCCACCTGCACGCGCGGCACGAAGAAGCAGCCGGCGTTGTTGAGCGCCGGCGCGGGCGGGTCCGCGGTCCAGGCCAGCCCCGGGACGAGCACCACCGCGTTGGCCACGCCGCCGGACGGGTCCACCAGGGTCGCCTGGTCCTCTATCTCGTCGCCGCAGACGGTCTGGTCGGTGTCCACCTCGACCATGACCTTCTCGGGGACGGCGTCGACCGTGACGCGGCCGGCCAGCGTGCCGCCCTGCTGCTCCCCGTGCACCAGCGCGGTCAGGCCGGCCAGCGCCAGGCCACCCGCAATTGCCGCCAGCAGCGATCGTCTCATCGCGTGTCCCCCGTCACCCCGGCCGGCACCACCGCCGGCAGGTCGGGCGTGAAGTCCTCGCCGGGGTTGATGAAGCGGTTCCGCTCGAGCCGGTACTGCGTATCGTGGAGCTGGCGGTACCGCCCGCCGGCCGCCAGCAGCTCCGCGTGGGTGCCGCGCTCGAGGATCCGTCCGGCCTCGAGCACCAGGATCTGGTCGGCCGTCTGGATGGTCGAGAGCCGGTGCGCAATGACGAACGTCGTGCGCCCGGCGCGCAGCGCCTCCAGTGCGTCCTGAATCATCACCTCGCTCTCGCTGTCGAGGCTCGAGGTCGCCTCGTCGAGGATCAGGATCCGCGGATCGGCCAGGATGGCGCGCGCGATGGCGACGCGCTGCCGCTGGCCGCCCGACAGCTTCACGCCACGCTCCCCCACGACGGTGTCGTAGCCGTCCGGAAACTGCCCGATGAACTCGTCGCAGTGCGCGATGCGGCTCACCTCGCGGATCTCGTCGGGCGTGGCGTCCGGCTTCGAGAAGCTGACGTTGGCCGCGATCGTGCCGTCGAACAGGAAGTTGTCCTGCAGCACGACGCCGAGGTAGGAGCGGAAGTCCCGGAGGCGGATCGACCCGACGTCGCGCCCGTCGACCAGCACGCGTCCCGACGTGGGATGGTTGAACGCCAGCACCAAGCTGATCAGCGTGCTCTTGCCGGACCCGCTCGATCCGACCAGCGCGGTGGTGGTGCCCGGCGGGGCGGTCAGCGACACGTCGCGGAGCACCGGCACGCCCTTGTCGTACTCGAACCAGACGTGCTCGAGCCGCACCTCCCCGTCCATCGCGCCCACCGGCTCGCGCGTCCGGTCCTCCTCGTCCTCGGTCGGCGTGGCCTGGATCTCGCGGATCCGGTCGAGCCCGGCGAACGCCTCGGTGATCTGCGTGCCGATCGACGAGATCTGCACGATGGGCGCGATCACCAGGCCGGTGAAGACGAGGTACTGGACCAGCGCGCCGACCGTCCAGTAGCCGGCCATCAGCGCCTGCCCGCCGAGCAGGATCATCAGCGCGCCGATCGTCCCCATCACCAAGGTGGCGACCGAGGAAACCGCCGACACGCCGGTGACCGACTTCGCCACGTTGCGGAACAGCCGGTGCGCCCCGCGCGCGAAGACGATCTGCTCGCGCTTCTCGACCGTGTAGGCCTTGACCACGCGGATGCCGCCCAGCGTCTCGCCGAGCCGCCCCGTGACGTCGGCGTTGATCTTGCCGCGCACCCGGAAGATCGGGCGCAGCCGGGAGAAGGTGAACGACATGCAGACGCCGAAGACGACCAGGATCACCAGCGTCAGGCTGGTGAGCCGCCAGTTGAGGTAGAAGAGCCAGCCGAGCGCCAGCACGCTCGTGACCACGCCGCCGAAGAGCTGCACGAGCCCGGTCCCCACCAGGTTCCGGATGCCCTCGGCGTCGGTCATGATGCGCGAGATCAGCACGCCCGTCCGGGTCGCGTCGAAGTAGCGGATCGGCAGGCGCGTGACGTGCGCCATGACCTGCTTGCGCACCTCGGTGATGGCGCGCTGGGCGGCGACGCCCAATAGCTGCGAGAGGCTGAACGACGTGGCCGCCTGCACGACCGTCGCGCCGACCGCCACGCCGGCCAGCAGCAGCAGCTCGTCGGCGCGGCCGTTCGGGATCACGTCGTCGATGACGTAGCGCGTCATCGACGGCAGCACGAACCCCGCCGCGCGGCTCACCAGCATCAGCAGCAGCCCCAGGGCCAGCCGGTACCGGTAGCGCCAGATCAGCGCGTGCGCCTCCTGCCACGCGCCGGCGGTCAGCCGCTTCTTCGCTTCAGCCATGGGCCCGCTACAAGCTTAACAGCCCGCGCTGAAACCGCGCCGCCGCCTGCCGCGGGTGCAGGGCCGCGGCCCACCGGCCGATAACCCGGACATGCCGGCCGAAAGCGTCGGCCGACGTCGCCAATCGCAGCAGGAAGGAGCGATGCCATGCGGACGCTGATCGTCACCGGGTTACTGATCGCCGTCGCGGGCCGGCCGGGCGCGGAGCAGGGCCTCGGACCGCAGCCCGACAGCGCTTCCGACCGGCACGTCACGGTCTCGGAGGTGCGGCTGGAACGGGCGGCCACCGGATCCTACTGGGTGCGGGGCACCGTCCGGAACAGCGGGGAGCAGGTGCTGGGCGGGGTCTACCCGCGCGTCTGGGCCAGCTTCCATGGCCCGGACGGGTCGCTGCTGTTCGAGGACTACGACAATCTGGCCACGGCCCTGCCGAGCGGCGATCGGCGCGGCTTCGAGATCCTGCTCCTGGCGCCGCATGTCGCGGCCGGCTGGGAGTACTACCAGCTGGGATTCACCGTCGAGGAGCGGCGGCCGGTGCGCTGCGCGGGGTGCGGCGCCCGGCGCCGGTAGCCGCGCGATGCGTACGACGACGCTGGCAGCGGTGCTGGCCGGCCTGCTGGCCGCGGCCCTGACGCAGCCCGCCGCCGGGCAGCGCCGCGACGGCCGACCGGCGGGCCGCGACCCGCGCGGCGCGCCCGCCCAGGCCAGCCACCTGAGCGAGATCCGCCAGATCCTCACGCGGGAGGTCCTGCCGCGCGTGGACGTCTCCTGCCCGCCCTGGACGGACGACCCCATCGACGCGGCAGACACGCCGGTCAAGCCGCTCCACATCGCCGAGCTCCGGCAGTGCATCGACCGCATCCTCGGGGTCGGCGCGCGGCCCGGCGAGCACGTCACGGTGGCCAACGTGCGCCTGGAGGCCAGCGGCCCCGGCGCGTTCCACTACGTGAAGGGGACCATCCGCAACAGCGGCTCGACAAGCTTCAACGGGTTCCCCAAGGTGTGGGCACGGTTCTACACCGCGGCGGGCCTGCTGGTGGCGCAGGACTTCGACTACGTCCGGCCCGCCGCCACGTTCGCCGTCGGCGCACAGCACACGTTCAGCATCCTGCTCAAGCGGAGCGACACGCGCGGCTGGGCCTACTACCGGCTGGCGTTCACCGTCGACGACGACCGGCCGATCGGTTGCGCCGGCTGCGGCGAGCGGCGCGGGCCGTAGCCAGGCGCGCCGCCGGGGGCCTCACGGTTCGGACTCTTCGGCTTCCTCTCGGCGCCAGAGGCCGAGCTCCCACTTGCAGCGCCCATCGAGCAGCACGCGCGCCACCCACCGCTTCGGGTTCCAGCGCCCGGGGGCGACGTGGGTGGCGTAGTAGAGGAACGCGCTGTCGTGGAACGCCCGGACGGTGGCCGGCGCCGCCTTCCGGCGCGGCCCGCCGGTGACGTGCTGGACCCGGGCCTCCGGCACGTAGCGCACCGTCCAGCCGGCCTGGCGCAGGCGGCAGCAGAGGTCCGCGTCCTCCCAGTACAGGAAGTAGCGCTCGTCGAACCCGCCGACCGCGCGCAGGGCGTCGCGCCGCGCCAGCATGCACGCGCCCGACACCCAGTCGACCTCGATAGCCAGGCCCGTCGCCTGCAGCTCCGCGTCGGAGAGGGTCCCGGTCAGCCCGGAACGGGGAAACAGGCGCGCCAGCAGGGACGAGCGGCCGAAGGCGCCCACCCCCAGGTGCGTGTCGCCGAAGACGCGCGGGCCGACGACCGCGCAGTCGTCGTGGCTCCTGAGCGCCTTCGCGAGCGCATCCACGGTGCCCGGCTCGATCAGGCAGTGCGGGTTCACGATCAGGACGAGGGGCCCGCGCGTCTTCGACAGACCCTGGTTCACCGCCGTGCCGAAGCCGCGGTTCCGCCGGTTGCGGATGAGCTGGCAGTTCGCCCCGCGGTTGCGCGCGAACCCGTCGCTGCCGTCCGACGACTGGTTGTCGACGACGGCCACCTCCCAGACGCCGGGCATGTTGACGAAGAGTGCATCGAGGTTCGCCCGGAGGTACGCCCCGCTGTTCCAGTTGACGACCACCACCGAGATGTCCGGCTTCATCCCGCCGGCGAGTATGACATGTTTCCCACGCCCCGCCGTGTCCTCGGCAGCACGCCGCGCGGGCCGTCTGGCAGTCCGAGCAGAGCCTGTCGCCTGCGGCGTGGGGCCTTGTGCCACGGGCTGCTAGACTTACGGGCTTGCTCGGCCATCTCCTCGTCACGGGCGGCTGCGGGTTCATCGGCGCGAACCTCGTGCGGCGCGTCGCGGAGCGCGGCCTCGCCCGGACGATCCGCGTCGTCGACGACGAATCGCTCGGCTCGCGCACCGCCATCGCCGGCGCCGGCGCCGAGTTCGTGCAGGGCGACATCCGCGACGCCGATCTGCTGCGCCGCACGCTGCGGGGCGTCGACGCCGTGGTGCACCTCGCCGCCGACACGCGCGTTATCGACTCGATTGCGGACCCGGCCCACAACTTCGACATCAACGTCGTCGGCACGTTCCGCCTCCTCTCGCTGATGCGCGAGGCGGGCGTGCCGCGTCTCGTGAACGCCTCCACCGGCGGGGCGATCCTCGGCGAGGCGCCGCCGCCCGTGCACGAGGAGATGGCGCCGCGGCCGGCCTCGCCCTACGGGGCGGCGAAGGCCAGCGCCGAGGCGTACTGTTCCGCCTTCGCGCAGAGCTACGGGCTGCAGGCCGTCTCGCTTCGCTTCTCGAACGTCTACGGCCCGCTGTCGTTCCACAAGGGCAGCGTGGTGGCGGCGTTCATGCGCCGCATCCTCGACGACGCCCCGCTGGTCGTCTACGGCGACGGCAGCCAGAAGCGCGACTACGTCTTCGTCGAGGACCTGTGCGACGGCATCGTGGCGGCCATGACGGCAGGCGCCGCCGGGACGTTCCAGCTCGGCAGCGGCAGCGGCACGACCCTGACCGCGCTCATCGAACGGATCGCCGCGGTGGTGGGTCCCGCCTGCCGTCCGCGCGTGCGCCACGAGCCGTTCCGGGCGGGCGAGATCCGCCACACATGGGCCGACGTGACGAAGGCGCGCGAGGGGCTGGGCTGGACGCCGCGCACCGCGCTGCCCGACGGGCTGGCGCGCACCTGGGCCTGGTTCCGGGAGCAGGCGCCGCGCCGCGGCGCGCCTGCGCTGCGGTAGACTTGGCGCGATGCTGCCACTGATCTCCGTGATCGCCCTGGCCGCCGCCGTGCTGCTCGCGGGCGTGCCGGGCGCCGCGGCGCAGGACGCCGCCGGGCGCCGCTTCCGCTTCCCGGCCCGCTGCGACATCGGCGGCGGCTGCTGGTTCAGGCAGTACATGGACCTCGACGAGGGGCCCGCCTACCGCGACCACCGCTGCGGCATCCGCGCCTCCGAGGGCCACAGCGGCACGGACATCGCGCCGACCGATCCCGACGGGGCGCCCATCGACGTGCTGGCGGCGGCGGCGGGCACGGTCGTCGGCGCCCGCGACGGCCAGGACGACAGCCCGCTGCGGGCCGGCGACGACAGCCGGCAGGGCCGCGAGTGCGGCAACGGGGTGCGGATCGACCACGGCGACGGCTGGACGTCGCAGTACTGCCACCTGCGCCGCGGCAGCGTGAGCGTCGGCCGGGGCGACGCGGTCGCGGCGGGCGACATGCTGGGCGCCATCGGCAGCTCCGGGCAGTCGGACACGCCGCATGTGCACTTCCAGCTCGAGCGCGACGGCGTGCCCGTCGATCCGTTCACCGGCGCCGGGGCGGCCGCGCGGGCGCGCTGCGACGCCTCCGGCTCGCTGGCCGGCGCGCTGTGGCAGGCGCCGCGCGCGGAGCAGTTCAGCGCCTACCGGCCCACCGTCATCTACCGCGCCGGCCTGACCACCGGCCCCCCGCAGCGCACCCGGGCCCGGCACGACGGGTACCCCGGCACGGCGGGCGTGACGGCCGAGGCCCTGGTGGGCTACGTCATGCTGCTCGGCGCGGCCGGGGGCACGACGATCGACACCATCATCAACGCCCCGGGCGGCGAGCGGATCTTCGAGCGCCGCGCCGTCGTCGAGCGCGACTTCGCCGAGTACTTCAGCTTCGCGGGCACGCCCCGGCGCGGCGGCTCCTGGGCGCCGGGCACCTACCGGGCCCGCTTCGTCGTCTCCGGCCCCGGCGGCGACGTGCGCGCGGAGGCGACCGTGCGGCTCGAGCTGGAGTAGCCCGCCTGCCACCTGCCGCTGCCGCGCCCCGACCGGCGGCCGCGGCCGCCATGCCCGCTCCCCACCGGCCCGCGCTCGGCTTCATGATCGTCGGCGCCCAGAAGTGCGGCACGACGGCGCTGGCCCACTTCCTCGCGCAGCACCCCGACATCGCCATGGCGTCGCCCAAGGAGGCGCACCTGTTCGACGCGCCAGACTACTCGCGCGACTGGACGCCGGCCGCGATCGACGCCCGCTACGGCCCGTTCTTCGCGCACGCCGGCGGGGCGGCCCTGCGCGGCGAGGCCACCCCCATCTATCTGTTCCTGCCCGGCATCGCCCGCGAGCTCAGGCGCTACAACCCCGACCTGAAGCTCATCGTCCTCGTGCGCGACCCGGTCGAGCGGGCCATCTCCCACTACTATATGGAGCGCAACCGCGACCGCGAGCGGCGGCCGCTGTGGCTGGCGCTGCTGGGCGAGCCGTTCAGGCTGCGGCGGCGGCGCGACCCCGCGCGGCGCGGCGCGGCCCTGCGCCGGCACTCGTACCGCCGGCGCGGCCTCTACAGCGTGCAGCTCCGCAACCTGTACCGCTACTTCGACCCGCGGCAGGTGCTCATCGTACGCTCGGAGGAGCTGCTGCGGCGCCACGACGCGGTCCTGCGGCGGGTCTTCGGCTTCCTCGGCGTGGCCGACGACGTGCGGATAGCGCCCGAGATCGTCTACCGGACCGACCGCGGCGGCCGCCGGCACCGCGTCGCGTCCTGGTTGCTGCGCCTCTCCTACCTGGCCGAGCGCCGCCGCTGGCGGGCCCTTGCGGGCGGCGCGTGCCCCGGCCCCGGCCACGGCGGGGCGGCACCCTCGCATGTTAAGATATGGCGCTCAGACACTGGCGACGGCGTGGCGGCAATGCACGCTTCCAGGAGGTCCACCGGGTCAGTCGAGAAGCTTGGACAATGAAGATCGTCGTACTCGGTGGGGATGGTTTCTGCGGTTGGCCCACTGCCCTGCACCTCTCGGATCTGGCCCATGACGTACTCATCGCCGACAACCTGTCGCGGCGCCGGATAGATGCCGAGTTGGGTACAGGCAGCCTCACGCCCATCCACCCCATTGAGGAGCGCGTGGAGGTCTGGCAGTCGGTCTCGGGCCGCACCCTGCGCTTCGTCAACACCGACGCCTGCCGCTACGACGCCCTGGTCGCGCTGCTGCGCGCGGAGCGGCCGGACGCCGTCGTGCACTTCGCCGAGCAGCGCGCCGCGCCGTACTCGATGAAGTCGCCGGCGCACAAGAACTACACCGTCCAGAACAACGTCACCGCCACCCACAACCTGCTGAACGCCATCGTCGAGACCGGCAGCGAGACCCACCTCGTCCATCTCGGCACCATGGGGGTGTACGGCTACGGCCACGACGAGCCGGTAGTGCTGCCGGACGGCTACCTCGACGTGCGCTTCGGCACGACGGACGGGCGCGAGGTCACCGACAGCGTCGTCTACCCGCCCAGCCCGGGCTCCATCTACCACCTGACCAAGGTGCTGGACGCCCAGATGTTCCAGTACTACGCCAAGAACGACCGCCTGCGGATCACCGACCTGCACCAGGGGATCGTCTGGGGCACGCAGACCGCGCAGACCCGCCGCGACGAGCGGCTGATCAACCGCTTCGACTACGACGGCGACTACGGCACGGTGCTCAACCGGTTCCTGATGCAGGCGGCGGTCGGCTACCCGCTGACCGTGCACGGCACGGGCGGCCAGACGCGCGCCTTCATCCACGTCCAGGACACCTGCCGCTGCATCGAGCGGGCGGTGGCCAGCGCGCCGCCGCGCGGCGTGCGGCCGCGCATCATGAACCAGATGGCGGAAGCCCACCGCCTGCGCGATCTGGCCGCGCTGGTCCAGCGCATGACGGGCTGCGAGATAGCCTGCGTGCCCAACCCGCGCAACGAGCGGGCCGAGAACGACCTGCTGGCGAGCAACGACGCGCTGCGCGCGCTCGGCTGGGAGCCGATCAGCCTCGGAGAGGGCCTCATGGCGGAGGTCACCGACATCGCCCGCAAGTACGCCGACCGGTGCGACCGCACCAGGATCCCGTGCACCTCCTACTGGACGCGGGAACGGGCCGAGGCTGCCACGCCTGTCGCGGCACCCGAATGAGCGGCGGCGGCGATTGCCCGCATGACCAGCGACCTCATCCGCAACCTGATCGCCATCACCCGCGAGTGGCTCATCCTCACGTCGATGGTCGTGCCCGAGCGCAGCGCCGGGCGGGCCGGCGTGCTGGAGCTGAAGCAGGGCCAGTGCCTGCTGGTGCCCACCCTGTCGGACGCGCAGCGCGCCATCCTGCGCGAGTACTTCGACGGGCGCGGGATGACGGTCGCGGGCATCAACCGCGACCGGCCGTTCGTTGCCCCGGGCGGCCGTTTCCGGTACGGCCCCTGGTGGTGGATTTTTACAACCGAGACGTTCTTCGGCATGTGCAGAATGTTCAACGTGCGCGTCGAGAAGACCTCGGTCAGCACGCACGGCTCGGCCAGCGTGCTGGCGCGCCTCGGCGCAACGGCGTGAGCGACGGTCCGCGGCGCGCGACGAGCCGGCTCCCGGGGCAAGGAAGTGGGCGGACATCCTCATGAGTCAGGCCGACGCCGCGGCGGCGTTCCCGGCACTCGACACGGACCTGGACGGCGCGGCGCCCGGGCCGCCGAAGCGGATCTGCATCGCCACGCCGGACATCCTCGGCCCGATCAAGAACGGCGGCATCGGCACCGCCTACCACCACGTGGCGCGGCAGCTCGCGGCCTGGGGCCACGAGGTGGTCATCGCCTACGTCAACGCCGCCGACGCGGAGCCGATGGCCGCGGCCCGCGACCTGTACGCCGGCTTCGGCGTCGCCTTCGAGCCCATCGCGCCCCGCCCCGGCAGCGACAGCCCGCTCGCCCGCGGACTGGCCCCCACCTGGGCGCTGCTCGAGTGGCTGCGGGCCCGCGAGCAGCCGTTCGACATTGTGCACGTCTCCGAGTGGCGGGGCCTCGGCTACGGCCCGCTGCTGGCCAAGCGGCTCGGCCTCGCCTTCGGCGGCACCCACTTCGTGGTCAAGGGCTCGTCGCCCACGCTCTGGTCGCTGGAGGGGAACCGCCAGCTCGTCTCCACCGAGGCCGAGCTCGGCTGGGTCTTCATGGAGCGCCGTAGCGTCGAGCTGGCCGACACCGTCATCTGCGGCAGCGCCCACCTACTCGGCTGGATGCGCGCCGCCGGCTACGACCTGCCGGCGCGCGCGTTCGTCTGGCCCAACGTCTTCCCCGCCCCCGACCCGGGCCCAGCCGCCGCGGCCGACCGTGCGGGCCGCGACGGTGCGCCGCTCCGCGAGGTGGTCTTCTTCGGCCGGCTGGAGCCGCGCAAGGGGCTGGTGCTGTTCGCCGACGCGGTCGCGCGGCTGGTGCGCCGCGGCCAGGCGCCGCCGCGCGTCACGTTCCTCGGCAAGCCGGCCGGCAACTTCGACGCCCTGGCGTTCATCGAGCGCGCGACGCGCGGCTGGCCGGGCGAGGTGCGCACGCTGACGGAATACGGGGCCGCCGAGGCGGTCGCCTACCTCACGGCCGAGCCCGGGCGGCTCGCCGTCATCCCCTCGCTGCTCGAGAACGCCTCGATCGCCGTCACCGAGTGCCTGCAGGCCGGCATTCCGTTCGTCGCCGCCGCCACCGGCGGCACCCCCGAGCTGGTCGACCCCGCCGACCACTCCCGAGCGCTGGTCCCGCCCGACCACGTCGCCCTCGGCGACCGGCTCGCCGAGCTGGCCGCCGGGCCGCTGCGGGCCGTCCGGCCGCGGCGCGACTTCGCCGCCGCCCTCGGCGTCTGGGAGCGCTGGCACGCCCAGAGCGCCCCGTTCGCCGGCGCCACCGTGCGCTTCGCCGCCCGCGCCCGGGTCGCCGCGGCCGCGACGCCGCGGGTCACCGTCTGCCTCGTCCACCACGAGCGCCCGGCCCTGCTCCGCATGGCGGCCGACAGCGTGCTCGCCCAGGACTACCCGAATCTCGACGCCGTCCTGGTCGACGACGGCAGCGAGAGCCCCGCGGCCGTAGCCGCGCTCGACGCCGTCGAGGCCGACTTCGCCGCCCGCGGCTGGCGCATCATCCGCCAGGAGAACCGCTATCTGGGCGCCGCGCGCAACGCCGCCGCGGCGGCGGCCGAGGGCGAGTGGCTGCTGTTCCTCGACGACGACAACGTCCTGTTCCCCGACGCCGTCTCCCGGCTGGTGCGCGCCGCCTGTTTCGCGGACGCCGACTGCGTCCCGGCCGCCAGCATCCGCTTCACAGGCGAGGGCGACCCGCGCACCGACGCCGCCGCGCACGAAACGACGATCCGCTTCCTCGGCGCCGCGCGCGCCTGGAACCGCATCCGCAACGTCGTTGGCGACGCCTGCGCCCTGATCCGCCGCGACGCCTTCGAGGCGGCCGGCGGCTTCACCGACGTGTACGGCCTCGGGCTCGAGGACCTGGAGCTGTTCAACCGCCTGATGGTGGCCGGCCGGCGCATCGAGCCGCTGCCCGATCCGGTGTACTACTATCGCAAGCACGCTGCGGCGAGCATGATCGACATGATGGAGGATCGCTACCAGGCGGAGGCCTGCCGCGCCCGCGCGCTGGGACCCCACCTGGAGGGACTACCAGCCGACGAGCGGGCGTACGGTGCCTACACCTGCGCCACGACGACGAATCTCGGCGCCGCCCGGCGGACGCTGGCCGAGCGTGCGCAGCGGGTCGCCGCCCAGTGGCGGACGCTCGAGGCCGCCCGGCGGACGCTGGCCGAGCGGGAACGGCTGCTCTCCGCTACTGCGAAGCAGCTCGGCACCGCCCGGCAGACCGTCGCCGGGCAGGAAGCACGGATCGAGGAGCTGGCGGCCGACCTCGACGCCGCGCGGCGCGGCCACCTGCTGACGCTGGCGCGGCACGGCCGGCGGCTCGGGTTCGATGCCCTGGAGGCCGTCGTCCGGCCTACCCCCGAGTGGCTCGCCGAGGCGCGCGGCCGCGGCCCCGGACCGGCCCTCGAGCTGCGCCGCAATGGACGGTTGCTGGCGCGCGCCGCCGTCCCCGACGCGGCCGAGGACACGCTGCGCATCCCGGTCCCGCCCTCGCGGCGCGGCGCCGGCGAGGCGCTCTACAGCGTCCACGACGCCGCGACCGGCGGCGTGCTCGCCGCGCTCACCGCCCCGGCGGTCTGGCGCGCGCGCCGCGTGCAGGGCGCGGTCGAGAGCCGGCCGCGGCCGGAGATTCGCGGCTGGCTGCTCGACCCGGACGGGCCCCAGCAGCGGCGGCGCGTCGCCATCGAGCTCGACGGCCGGCTCCGCGACGTAATCGTCGCCGGGCAGCCGCGAAACGACGTCGCGCGGTGGCTGGGCACGGACGGGCAGCACGGCTTCCTCTGGCGCGTCCCCGCACCCGCGGCCGAGGGTGCGCGGGTGGACGTCTTCGACGCCGACACGGGCCGGCCGCTGCGCGGCTCGCCGGTGCACATCGAGGACGGGCAGGCCACTGCCGCCGGAAAGGACGAGGCATGAGCGACGCGCCCGCCGCGGCGGATGCCGGCCGGGCCGGGGCCGTCTGGCCAACGCTCGACACGGACCTGACGCAGGCCCCCGGCGCGCCGCCCAAGCGCATCTGCATCGCGACGCCGGACATCCTCGGCCCGATCAAGAACGGGGGCATCGGCACCGCCTATCATCACTTGGCGCGGCAGCTCGCGGCCTGGGGCCACGAGGTCGTCATCGCCTACGTCAACTACAACGCGGCCGACGGCGCGCAGATGGCCGACGCCCGCGCCCTCTACGCCCGGCACGGCGTCGCCTTCGAGCCGGTCGTGCCCCGCCCGGCCGCGGAGAGCCTGCTGGCCCGGGTCCCGGCGCCCGGCTGGACCCTGCTCGACTGGCTGCGCGCCCGCGAGCGGCCCTTCGACATCGTTCACGTCCCCGACTGGCACGGGCTCGGCTACGGCGCGCTGCTCGCCAAGTCGCTCGGCTTGGCCTTCGGCGAGACGCACTTCGTCGTCGTCGGGCATGCGCCCTCGCTGTGGGCCACCGAGGGCAGCCGCCAGCTCGTCCACACGGAGGCCGAACTCGGCTGGCTGTTCATGGAGCGGCGCAGCGTCGAGCTGGCCGACACGTTCATCTCCGTCAGCGCGCACCTGATCGAGTGGATGCGCGACGCCGGCTACGCCCTGCCGCGGCGGGCCTTCGTCTGGCCCAACGCGTTCCCCCCGCCCGACCCGGCGCCGGGGGCCGCCGCCGCCCGCGCCGCGCGCGACGGCGCGCCGCTCGAGGAGGTGGTCTTCTTCGGGCGGCTGGAGCCGCGCAAGGGCCTGCTGCTGTTCATCGACGCCGTCGACCGGCTCGTGCGCCGGGGACGGCCGCCGGCCCGCGTCACCTTTCTCGGCGGCCAGTCGCCGCGGGTCGACGGCCCCGAGCTCATCCGTTGCGCCGCGCGGCAGTGGCCGATCGCGGTGCGCACAATCACCGACGCCGGCGCCGACGAGGCGGTTGCCCACCTCGCCCGGCCCGGGCGGCTCGCCGTCATCCCCTCGCTGCAGGAGAACTGCTCGATGGCGGTGCTCGAATGCCTGCAGGCCGGCATCCCGTTCGTCGCCGCCGACACCGGCGGGACGCCCGAGTTGATCGACCCCGGCGACCACTCGCGCGCGCTCGTCCCGGCGGACTACATCGCCCTCGGCGAACGGCTCGCCGAGCTCGCCGCCACGCCGCTACGCGCCGTCCGGCCGCGGCGCGGTTTCGACTGCGTCCTCGACGTCTGGCGGCGCTGGCACGCCCAGACCGCCCCATTCGCCGCCGCCGCCGGGCGCTTCGCCGCCCGCGCCGAGTGGGCCGCCGCCGAGACGCCGCCGGTCACCGTCTGCCTCGTCCATCACGAGCGCCCCGCCCTGCTCCCCATGGCCGCCGGCAGCGCCCTGGCCCAGGACTACCCGAACCTCGACGCCGTCCTGGTCGACGACGGCAGCGAGAGCCCCGCGGCCCTGGCGGCCCTCGCCGAAGTGGAGGCCGACTTCGCCGCCCGCGGCTGGCGCGTCGTCCGCCAGGAGAACCGCTACGTCGGCGCCGCCCGCAACACCGCCGCCCGCGCGGCGCGCGGCGAGTGGCTGCTGTTCCTCGACGACGACAACGTCCTGTTCCCCGACGCCGTCTCGCGGCTGGTCCGCGCCGCCCGCTTCGCGGGGGCCGACTGCGTGCCGGCAGCCAGCATCCGCTTCACCGGCGACGGCGACCCGCGCGCCGAGGGCGCCGCGCTCGGCACCCCCATCCGCTTCCTCGGCGCAGCCCGCGCCTGGAGCCACTTCTCCAACGTGGTGGGCGACACCTGCGCCCTGGTGCGCCGCGACGTCTTCGAGGCCGCCGGCGGCTTCACCGAGGAGTACCGCGTCGGCCTGGAGGACCTCGCATTCTACAATCGGCTCATCCGCGACGGCCGGCGCATCGAGCCGCTGCCCGACCCCGTCTACTACTACCGCCTGGGCGGCCCGGGAATAAAGCAACGCCACCGCTCCGCCCAGGCGGCCCAGTGCCGCGTCCTCGCTCCCTATCTCGACGGGCTGCCGGCGGACGAGCGGGCGTACGCCGCCTACATCGGCCGGCGAGCCACGGCGCCGGCGCCCCCGGCCAGGATCCCGGCCGCGGCGCGGCCGCAGCCGAACGGCGCCGTCATGGCGCTGGCGCGGCGGCCGGCGCGGATCGGCGCCACACTGGAGGCGAGCGTACTTCTCGACCCGGCGTGGCTCGCACGGGCCTGGAAGCGGGACGGCGAGCCGCGCCTCGAGCTGCGCCGCAACGGCCGGCTCCTCGGCGAGACCAGCGCCCTCGACGGCGGCGGGGCGGTGCGGATCGCGGCCGGCTCCAGCCTGCCCGCTGCGGCCGGCGCGCTCTACAGCCTGCACGACGCCTTCGACGGGACGGCGCTCGCGGCGCTGGCCATGCCCGCGCGGCGCCGGCGCCGGCAACTGGCGGGCGCCGTCGAGAAGGGCACGCGCGGCGCCGTGCGCGGCTGGCTGCTCGACGAGGCGGAGCCCGACCGGCGGCGGCGGGCCGCCATCCATCTCGACGGCCGTCTCCAGGCCGTCGTCAGCGCGGCGGACCCGCGTGGCGACATCGGGCGCTGGAAGGGAACGAGCGGCCGTCACGGCTTCCTCTGGCGCATCCCCGCGTCCTCGGCCGGGCCGGACGGGACGCGC
The DNA here is from genome assembly GCA_965217045.1 of Vicinamibacterales bacterium. Taxonomy (GTDB): domain Bacteria; phylum Acidobacteriota; class Vicinamibacteria; order Vicinamibacterales; family UBA8438; genus JAAXGX01. Next base: position 2,379,506 of record OZ244229.1, read on the forward strand.
ATCGACGTCTTCGACGCCGACACGGGGCGGCCCCTGAGCGGCTCACCGGTGCGCCTCGCAGGCGGGCAGGTGGTGGCCGACGCGGGAGGCGGGCGATGAGCCCCGGGACGCGGCGCACGGCGCAGACCCGGTGGGCCCCGCAAATCACGAGCTACGCCCGGACGGGCGTCCTCGTGGCCGGCATGCACCGCAGCGGCACCTCCGCGCTGACCCGCGTGCTGACCCTCGCCGGGTGCGACCTCCCGAAGACGCTGGTGGAGGCCAAGCCGGACAACGTGGCGGGCTTCTGGGAGTCGCCGCTTGTCGTGCACCTGAACGACGAGATCCTCGCGTCCGCCGGCTCGTGCTGGGACGACTGGCGGCCGTTCGACCGCGACTGGTACGAGTCGCCTGCCGCCGGCCCCCTGCGCGACCGGGCCCTGGACGTGCTGCGCCAAGAGTACGGCGAGAGCCGGTTGTTCGTCCTCAAGGACCCGCGCATCTGCCGGCTGCTGCCGTTCTGGACCGACGCGCTCTCGCGGTTCGACGCGCGGCCGTGCGTCGTCTCGCCCATCCGCAGCCCGCTCGACGTCGCCGCCTCGCTGGAGGCCCGCAACGGGATCGACCCGTTCGTGGCGTACCTCATCTGGCTGCGCCACGTCCTCGCTGCCGAGGCCGACTCGCGCGACCTGCCGCGCGCCCACGTGCGCTACGACGAGCTGCTATCGGACGCGCCCGCGGCGCTCGACCGCATCGGCCGCGACCTCGGCCTGGCGCTGCCGCGGCGCGACGGCCCGTTGACGGAGACGGACATCGACGCGTTCCTCTCGCCCGACCTGCGCCACCACCACAGCGGCGACGAGGGGCTGCTGTCGGACACGGGCATCTCGGAATGGATCCGGAGCAGCTTCCGCATCCTCGAGCAGTGGACGCGGGGCGCAGCGGACAGGGCGCACGCGGGCGAGCTGGATGGCATCCGGGCGGCCTTCGACGCCGCGGCGCCGGCCTTCGGCCCCGCGCTTGCGGCCGGCCAGCAGGCGGGCCGGGAATGCCGGGCCCTGGCGCGGGAGCTGGTGCACGTATCCGAGACGCTGGAGACCACCCGGGAGGCGTTCCGAGAACGGGACCGGCGGCTCGACGAGCAGAACCAGCGGCTCGCCGACAACTGGAAGAAGCTCGAGGCCGCCCGGCACACCCTGACCGAGCGCAACCAGCGGCTCACCGTCACCTGGCAGCAGCTCGAGGCCACCCGCCGGACCCTGGCCGACCGCGAGCGGCTGCTGGCCGCCAGCGGGAAGCAGCTCGAGGCCGCCCGGGAGGTCGTTGCCGGGCAGGAAGCGCGGATCGTGGAGCTGACCGCCCACCTCGACGCCGCGCGGCGCCATCACCTGATGACGCTCGCGCGGCGCGGGCGGGGGCGCGGATTCGACCTACTGGAAGTCGTCGTCCGGCCCACCCCCGAGTGGCTCGCCGAGGCGCGCGGGCGCGGCCCCGAACTGGCCCTGGAGCTGCGCCGCAACGGACGGGTGCTGGCGCGCGCGGCCGCCCCGGAGGCGCCCGACGACACCCTGCGCATCCCGGTCGCGCTGTCCCAGCGCGGCACCGCCGAGGCGCTCTACAGCGTCCACGACGTTGCGACCGGCGGCGTGCTCGCCGTGCTCACCGCCCCCGCGCTCTGGCACGCACGGGCCGTGGAGGGCGCGGTCGAGAGCCGCCCGCAACCGGAGATTCGGGGCTGGCTGCTCGACCCGGCCCACCCGCAGCGGCGGCGGCGCGTCGCCATCGAGGTCGACGGCCGGCTCTGCGACGTCATCGTCGCCGGGGAGCCGCGGGAAGACATCGCCGGCTGGAAGGGCACGGACGGGTGCCACGGCTTCTTCTGGCCCGTCCCCACGCCAGCGGCCGAAGGGGCGCGGGTGGACATCCTCGACGCCGACACCGGCCGGCCGCTGCGCGGCTCGCCGGTGCGCGTCGAGGGCGGCAGAGCCGCCGCGGGCGGAAAGGACGAGGCATGAGCGAAGCGCGCGCCGCAGCGGATGCCGGCCGGGCCGCGGGCGCATGGCGCACACTCGACACGGATCTGGAGCGCGCGCCGGCCGGGCCGCCCAAGCGCATCTGCATCGCGACGCCGGACATCCTCGGCCCGATAAAGAACGGGGGCATCGGCACCGCCTATCATCACCTGGCGCGGCAGCTCGCGGCCTGGGGCCACGAGGTCGTCATCGCCTACGTCAACTACAACGCGGCCGACGGCGCGCAAATGGCCGACGCCCGCGCCCTCTACGCCCGGCACGGCGTCGCCTTCGAGCCCGTCGTGCCCCGCCCGGCCGCGGAGAGCGCGCTGGCGCGGATCCCCGCGCCCGGCTGGACCCTGCTCGACTGGCTGCGCGCCCGCGAGCGGCCCTTCGACATCGTTCACGTCCCCGACTGGCACGGGCTCGGCTACGGCGCGCTACTCGCCAAGTCGCTCGGCTTGGCCTTCGGCGAGACGCACTTCGTCGTCGTCGGGCATGCGCCCTCGCTGTGGGCCACCGAGGGCAGCGGGCAGCTCGTCCACGCGGAGACCGAGCTCGGCTGGCTGTTCATGGAGCGGCGCAGCGTCGAGCTGGCCGACACGTTCATCTCGACGAGCGTGCACCTCATCGAGTGGATGCGCGACGCCGGCTACGCGCTGCCGGCGCGGGCCTTCGTCTGGCCCAATGCCGTCCCCCTGCCCGACCCCGCGCCGGCCGCCGCCGCCGCACGCGCCGAACGCGACGGCGCGCCGCTCGAGGAGGTGGTCTTCTTCGGGCGGCTGGAGCCGCGCAAGGGCCTGCTGCTGTTCATCGACGCCGTCGACCGCCTCGTGCGCCGGGGCCAGGCGCCGGCGCGCGTCACCTTTCTCGGGGCGCGGTCTGCGCGCATCGACGGTCCCGAGCTCATCCGCCGCGCCGCGCGGCAGTGGCCCGTCGTCGTGCGCACGATCACCGGCGCCGGCGCCGACGAGGCGGTCGCCTACCTGGCCCGGCCGGGGCGGCTCGCGGTCACCCCCTCGCTGCAGGAGAACTGCTCGCTGGCGGTGCTCGAGTGCCTCCAGGCCGGCATTCCGTTCGTCGCCGCCGCCGCCGGGGGGACGCCCGAGCTGATCGACCCCGGCGACCACCCGCGCGCGCTCGTCCCGCTGGACTACATCGCCCTCGGCGACCGGCTCGCCGAGCTGGCCGCCGCGCCGCTGCGCGCTCTCCGGCCGCGGCGCGGCTTCGACTGCGTCCTCGACGTCTGGCGCGGCTGGCACGCCCAGGCCAACCCGTTCGCCGCCGCCGCCGGGCGCTTCGCCGCCCGCGCCGAGTGGGCCGCCGCCGAGACGCCGCCGGTCACCGTCTGCCTCGTCCATCACGAGCGCCCCGCCCTGCTCCGCATGGCCGCCGGCAGCGCCCTGGCCCAGGACTACCCGAACCTCGACGCCGTCCTGGTCGACGACGGCAGCGAGAGCCCCGCGGCCCTAGCCGCCCTCGCCGAGGTCGAGGCCGACTTCGCCGCCCGCGGCTGGCGCGTCGTGCGCCAGGAGAACCGCTACGTCGGCGCGGCCCGCAACACCGCCGCCCGCGCGGCGCGCGGCGAGTGGCTGCTGTTCCTCGACGACGACAACGTCCTGTTCCCCGACGCCGTCTCGCGGCTGGTCCGCGCCGCCCGCTTCGCGGGGGCCGACTGCGTGCCGGCAGCCAGCATCCGCTTCACCGGCGACGGCGACCCGCGCGCCGAGGGCACCGCGCTCGGCACCCCCATCCGCTTCCTCGGCGCAGCCCGCGCCTGGAGCCACTTCTCCAACGTGGTGGGCGACACCTGCGCCCTGGTGCGCCGCGACGTCTTCGAGGCCGCCGGCGGCTTCACCGAGGAGTACCGCGTCGGCCTGGAGGACCTCGCATTCTACAACCGGCTCATCCGCGACGGCCGGCGCATCGAGCCGCTGCCCGACCCCGTCTACTACTACCGCATGGGCGGCCCGGGAATAAAGCAACGCCACCGCTCCGCCCAGGCGGCCCAGCGCCGCATCCTCCACCCGTACGTCGACGGCCTGCCGGACGAGGACCGCGCCTACCGGTCCTATGCCGCGGCCTGCGCCGGGCGGCACGGCCCGCATCTGCTCAACCGGCTCCTGCTCAGGATCTGGCGGCGAACCTCAGCCTGGCGCGCCCGCTGGACGCCCTGGCTGACCTGACCCGCCGGGCAGCGCCGAGCGCCCGCGGGCTATCATTTGCAAGAGCAACCTGAAGTATCAGTTCCGAAGCCGACCGGGAAGGGACAGCCGATGCCGTTTCGAAAGACCACCGGCCCCACGCTCGCCGTGCTCGCGGCGGCGCTGGCGCTCACGATCCTGCCGGGCGAGGCCGGCGCCCAGGGCGGCGACTCGCACTGGGGCGTGTCGGTCGGGTTCACGCCGCGCTGGACCGTGACGGAGTCCTCGGTGCCGGTGGGCATCCTGTGGGACAACGTCGACGAGATCGAGCTGTCCGGCTCCGGGGTGCGGGTGGGCGTCATCCGCGGCAGCGAGCAGGGCGGCGACTGGGGCATCTCGTTCGTCCGGCGGCGGTTCAAGGACGGCTCGGTGCTCGACTTCACCTCGGCGGGCGACGCGCGCTACGTCACCGACGGCGTCGCGCTGAACGGCGTCGAGATACATAAGTTCTCGCCGTTCGTCACCGTGGGCAGCGTGCAGATCGGCCTGGAGTACGGTGGCGGCGTCGGCACGCTCAGCGGCGACGCCGTCGCCACCAACCGGCCGTCCATCGGGACCAGGGACGTCACCGACGCCCTGCGGGAGCACGGCATCCCGATCGTGCCGCTCGCGCGGGCCGAGATCGCCGCGGCGATAATTGCCGCGCCGGGACTCAAGGTGCGCATCAAGGGCGGTCTCAACTTTCCGGGCCTGCAGGCTTTCAGCGTCACGGTGAACTACCTGTTCGGCACGCGCTGACGCCGCCGGGCAGGGCGTAGTCGTAGCCGAAGGCGTCGAAGTCGGCCCGGTACAGGTCGTGGACGCGCGCCTGCAGCTCGGCGGTGTAGAAGCGGTCACGTGCAGGTGCGCGTGCGTGGCGTGGTGCCGCCTGTCGAGCAGGTAGCCCCGCAGGTGCACGTCCCACTCGCGCGCCAGCCGGTCGAGCTCCGGCAGGAACGACTCGAACCGGCCCACGAAGTCGTACCGCACGTCGTCCCACAGGAGCTGCTCGGTCTGTATCCGCCAGTGGGGGTTCGCCGCGTACCAGCTTTCGGACGCGATGCGGTCGATGAACGCGGCGAAGGGGATGTCGTCGTCGTGCGCGAAGCCGAACTTCGCCCTGAACGCCAGGCCGTCCTTCCTGAGCCGGCCCTCGCTGTTCCTGCCCACGATCTTGTTCAGGTAGCAGGAGAGCAGCCGCGTATAGGGATTCCTGACGAAGCAGAGGCGGACGTAGTCCGGCGAGTTGATGTCCGCCATGAACTGCCTGAAGCCCAGCTCGCGCGGCGCGCGGAACGTCGCGTCGGTCTGGCGGTGAACGACCTCGGGCCCGACGACGCAAGCGGCGTCCCGCAGGTGCCAGCGCCACAGGGTGGCCTTGAGCGTCGTGCAGGCGGCCTTGGGCGTCGCCACGTAGACGAGCCGCCGGCGCGGAGACCCATCGGCCCGGGTCAGGACACGTACGTGATAGTCGATCTCGCGTTCCGGAAGACGCGCCGCCCACCAGTCGTCCGGACGGCCTGCGGCGATCGGCGGCATGGCGCGAGTGTACCCTGGCGAGCAGGCTTGTCGCCCTCCGGATTCCCTGCTACGCTGGCAAGGTCAATATTCGCGGGAGGAGCCATGCGAAAGCCCCTGCAACGGGGTCGCGGCTGGCGCATCTGGGTCGCCGTCCTGGCGATTGCGCTGGTCGGCGCGACATCCGCGGCGGCTATCTGGCACGAGGAGCACGCGGGCGACACCGACTGCGCCGTCTGCCAGCTCCGGCACCAGCCTGCCGCCACCCTGCCCGGCTCGTTCCAGTTCGAGCCGGGCGACACCTCCGAAGCCCCCGGCTCGGCTGCCCCGCGCCGCAGCGATTGCCTCCGGCCACACCCCGCGTCTCCCCGCCCGCGCACCGCCCGCCTAGCTTCCGTCTCTCTCTGAATCGTCCGTCGTGTCGGGACGGCCTGCCGCGCCGATGCCGGTGCGGCTGCGCACGTCCGCCAAGCAGGCTGAACGTGCGTGTGCGCAGCGCCTGCGCGCGCCCGGCGGAGCGGCGGAATCGGTGCAGCCAGTGAAGATCCGCGCGAAGCGAGCGGAAGGGGAACAGCGATGCAGCGAGGAACAGCGAGTCGCAAGTGGTTCGCGGCGGCAGCCGCGGCGGCGGTAGCCCTCATGGCGGCGACCGCCCGGGCGCAGGAGACGGGCACGGTGCAGGGGACGGTGACGCTCATCGGCGGCGCCGGCCCAGTGCACGGCGCCCTGGTGCTGGTGGTCGGAGCGGGCGCGACGGCACTGACGGAGGACGACGGGCGCTTCGCGCTCGAGGGCCTGCCGGCCGGTTCCTACGAGGTGCTCGCCCAGCGCGAGCACCTGACCGCCCGCCGGCAGATGATTGCCGTCGTCGCCGGCGAGGTCGTGACGGTCGACTTCGAGCTGGCCCCGTCGCCGATTCACGAGCAGGTGACGGTCACCGCCTCGGCGGGGGGGGCGGAAACGACGTTCGAGGCGTTCAACGCCGTAACGACGCTGGACTCGTACGACCTCGTCCAGGGGGGACACGGCAGCCTCGGCGAGGCGCTGCAGAATGAGCCGGGCATCGCGGGCCGCAGCTTCGGTCCCGGCGCGAGCCGCCCGATCATCCGCGGCTTCGACGGCGACCGCGTGCTCATCCTCGACGACGGGGTGCGCACCGGCGACCTCTCCAGCCAGTCCGGAGACCACGGCGTCACCATCGACCCGGCCGGCGCCGAGCGCATCGAGATCGTCCGCGGCCCGGCGACCCTGCTCTACGGGTCGAACGCCGTCGGCGGCCTCGTCAACGTCATCTCGCCGCACGAAAGCCAGCGCGAGTCGCTGGTGGACGGCACGCGCGGCCAGATCGCCACCGACGCCGGGAGCGCCAACGCGCAGGCCGGCGTCAGCGCCAACCTGCAGCACGCGCAGGGCAGCCTCCGCCTGTGGGCCGGCGGCAGCACGCGGCGCAGCGGCGACTACGACACCCCGGAGGGGACCATCGCCAACTCCGCGACCGAGCTCGCGAACGCGCGCGCTGGGGTGGGCTACGACAGCGGCCGCTTCTTCGCCAGCGGCGGCTTCACCTTCGAGCAGGGCCGCTACGGCGTGCCGTTCGCCGACGAGTTCCACGGCGCGCACGGTCACGGCCAAGAAGACGAGCACGGCGAGGGCCGCGACGAGGAGGGCATCGAGGTCGACCTCAGCTCCCGGCGCCAAGTGGGCCGGTTCGACGTCGGCCTGCGGAACCTGAGCAACCGCCTCGTCGAAGGACTGCGCGTGACGATGAACGTCATCGACTGGGCCCACGACGAGCTGGAGGTGGCGGACGGCATCGAGAGCATCGGCACGACGTTCACCAACCGCAGCTACGTCGTGCGGGCCGAGCTCGACCAGCGGCAGACGGAGCGGCTCTCCGGACGATTCGGCGCCTGGACGCAGGTGCGCGACTTCGAGGCGACCGGCCTCGAGGCGCTGGCGCCCCGGACCGACCTGACGGCCGTGGCGGCGTTCGCCTACGAGGAGGCGGACTTCGGGCCCTTCCGCCTGCAGTTCGGCGGCCGCGTCGAACGGAACTCGTACCGGGCCGGCGATCGCCTGATCGGCCTCGGTGACGACGAGCACGGCGAGGAGGAGGGCGACGAGCACCTGCCGGCCGTCCCCGACCCGCGCGACCGGGTGTTCCTCGGGGCCTCGGCTTCAATCGGCGTGCACGTGGACATCGGCGAGCGGAGCGCGTTCGTCGCCAACTTCACGAGCACGCACCGCGCGGCCGCGCTGGAAGAGCTCTACAACTTCGGCCCGCACGTGGGGAATCTCGCGTTCGAGGTGGGGAACCCCGACCTGCGCGCCGAGGAGACGCTCGGCCTCGACGCGAGCCTGCGGACCCGCAGCGGCCGCGTCCGCGGCGAGCTGAACGGCTACGTCTACGACATCGACGGGTTCATCTTCGGCGACCTTGCGGGCGAGACCGCCGACAACCTCCCCGTGCTGAACTTCGTACAGGGCGACAGCCGCTTCCGCGGGTTCGACGCGCGGGGCAGCCTGCGGCTGGGCGGGCAGGCCTGGGCAACGCTCGGCATCGGCTACGTCGACGCCCGGCTGGCGGCCACGAACGAGCCGCTGCCCCGCATCCCGCCGCTACGGGGAACGCTGACGCTCGACATCCCGTACGGCGGCTTCACCCTCAGCCCGCAACTGCTGTACGCGGCACGGCAGGACGCCATCTACCGCGGCGAGACCGGGACGGACGGCTACTCGGTGCTGAACGTGCGCGCGTCCTACACCTGGCCGCGCCGCCACGCGGCGCACGTGCTGACGTTCACCGGCTACAACCTGACCAACACCCTTTACCGCAACCACACGTCGTTCATCAAGGACCTGGCGCCGGAGATGGGACGCGGGATCAAGGCAGGCTACTCGGTGCGCTTCTTCTGACGGACGCCACGACCCGACGGCCAGAAAGGACGGAGTCCGCGGGGGTTCGGGCCCGGCGCGGCCGGTGCCACGCTGGATTTTGGTGAGCAGCGACACGAAGTGGATCATCGGGACCGTCGTGGTGCTGGCCGGACTGCTGTCGGCGCAGATGGCCGGGCAGATCGCCGCCGTGAACACCCGGATGGACCGCGTCGAGACCGGGCGTCTCGCTCGGTTCCGTCAGGAAGCGCTGCAGCTGGCTCTATCTCGCGCCGCCTACCGTCGCTGTAGGCATCCACATAGCCGTGGTCCTTCATCAGTCGAATCACGGGCGACTCGAAGACGTAGGGCAGCACTTCGCCGGTGTGGAGCTGTCGCACCCGGGTCGAGCCCAGGTTGAATCCCGTGTACGGCGTCGATACGGTCGCCTCGATTTCCCCCTGGCTGCCCGCATAGCCGCGCAGGTAGACGATTGGATAGTAGGGTGCCTCGATCACGGAGTGTTGAAAATAACACATCCGAATTTGCCGCGGTTTAGCCATGTGCTAGGCTGGATTGCCGGTGAGCAGCGACACGAAGTGGATCATCGGGACCGTCGTGGTGCTCGGGGGACTGCTGTCGGCGCAGATGGCCGGGCAGATCGCCGCCGTCAACGCCCGCATCGACGACATGAACAGCCGCTTCGGCGACATGAACAGCCGCTTCGACGACATGGCCGCCCGCATGGACCGCATCGAGACACGCCTCGACGGCTTCGACACCCGCCTGCGCAACGTCGAGATCGCCTTCGGCAAGGTCGACCAGAGGCTCCTCACCCTCGAGCGTATCCTGCTGCCGCCGCGGGAACCGGCCGGCGAGTAGGGGGCGCCGACCGACCGCACGGACCGCCGCAGGCTGTTGCGGGACGTCCACGTGCGGCGGGTTGGCGCCGATGCGGCCGTGTGCTACGCTGAATCTTCGGTGAGCAGCGACACGAAGTGGATCATCGGGACCGGCGTGGCCGTAGTAGCCTCGGTGGTCGGGTCAGCCGTGGCGGTGATCGCGGTCGTTGTGACGCTGGTCGGTGGCGTCCGCGAAGACATGCGGAGCTTCCGCGAAGACGTGCGGAGCTTCCGCACTGAAGTGAACACCCGCCTGAACGGGTTCGACACCCGCTTGGACGGCTTCGACACCCGCCTGCGCAACGTCGAGATCGCCTTCGGCAAGGTCGACCAGAGGCTCCTCACCCTCGAGCGTATCCTGCTGCCGCCGCGGGAACCGGCCGGCGAGTAGGGAGTCGCAGGACAGACGCTGCGCCCTTCTTCGTTGCCCTCTGCGGTCGGCATCAGACTCGCGTCGTGCCTGGTGTGCGGCGCCACCCTGGCGACCTCGGCCCCACGGGTGATGCTGTCGGCCCAGAATGACACCATCCGCGTCCACGGCAGCCTCACCACTGTTCCCGCAACGGGGTTGATCAGCAAACCGGCCAACCTTCTCGATCTGGACCGCTGACGCAGTGTGGTGGGGAGACCCCGCACCGTGCACGTGAGCGAGCCAGACTACGACCTGTCGGCGCTGGCGGGAACGGCGGCCGGCAACGTGCTCGAGGTGTTCCACTACCCGTCGATTCCGAAGAGGGTCGAAGCGGTGATGTCGTTCATCTACGGGGGGGCGCCGGCCAACGACGAGATCGCCTTGCCGTTCACGGACTTCCGCACCGACGATCTGTACAGCACCGGCTCGGCCAGCGGGCCGATCAATGCGCCGGTCCAGGGCATCGGCTCCTGGCAGGCCAATCCGACGCCAGGCGAACGGTACGGGTCCGACAGCCTGCTGGTCACGATGGTGCCGGTCTTCATCGGCGCGCCGCACTTCACCGAGACCGGCGTCTCCTGGGGACGCCCGTTTCGCAACTTCGGATACGGGATACGCTGGATCGCGCACGAAGCCGTTCACCGCTGGGCGTCCCATCTGCAGTTCCGCAGCCCGCGCTCGGGACAGGTCGAGGATTTGACGTCTGACGACCCGTGCCGGTGCCACTGGAGCAACGGGCTGCACGCGCCTGCGGTGCACCCCGTGGGGCCGGGCTATGCGAGCGCACCCTACTCCGAGGCCTCGGTCATGGGCGGCGCCGTCTGGTTGGACAACGGCGACGGCACCTTCACCCAGGCGAAGACGGCAATCCCCTGCCGACCGGTCTGTCAGCGCTGGATCTCTACGTGATGGGGATGATGCCCGCAGCCGAGGTGCCCGATACGTTCCTGTTGCGCGACGTCCAGGAAACGAACGCGCGGCGGCGCGTCCGGGCGACGAAGGTACCGGTTCGCAGCGACGACATCGCGGCGGCGATGGGGCCGCGGGTGCCCGCGGCGGAGGCGTCCCGCAAGGAATTCAGACTCGGGGTCTATCTACTGCACGAGGATGGTCGACCGCCGCGGATGGATCTGGTGCAGCGCGCGCAGGCGCTCACCACGGCGACTGCCGAGTACTTCGCCGCGGCGACCGGTGGCCGCATGCGGGTGGTTCCGACGCTGGACCCCACGCGAACCTCCCGCCGGTGCCCGCGGGCACGCTGGCGCCGCTCACGCTCACGGTCGGTGTGGCGGTGCAAGTAGAGGTGGCGGCCGCGTTCCGGGATCCGGACGGCGACCCCCTGACCTACGCGGCGACCTCCGCGTCGCCGCCCGTAGCGTCGGTGTCGGTGTCCGGGAGCACGGTGACAGTAGCGGCGGCGGCGACACGGCAGCGGCCCAGACGTTCACCGTACCGGTGGCCGTATCGACGTCCTTCACCGACGACCCGATCGTGCCTGGGGCGACGCCCGTCAGGGCCATCCACTTTGCGGAGCTGCGGGCGCGAATAGACGCGCTGCGGGAAGCGGCGGGGCTGGAGCGGTTCGGTTGGACGGATCCGATCCTGACGGCGGGGGCGACCCCGGTCAGGCGCGTACATCTGCTCGAGCTGCGGGAGGCGCTGGCCGCCGCGTACAGCGCGGCGGGCCGGGCCGCGCCGGGCTGGACGGACGCGGCCCCTGTGGCGGGGGCGACTCCGATCAGGGCGGTGCACCTGATGGAGCTGCGTGCCGCGGTGGTAGCGCTGGAGTGACGGACCCTAGCCTAGCCGTCGCGCCGTGGCACTGGCCCCGGTCAACGTCATCACGGTTGCGCCCGGTACCCATCATGCCGGGTGCCTGTCGCGCCACCACGCGAACCACTGGACGAGCAGCCCGTTGACGGCCCCCGACCAGTAACCGACGGTTTCCGAGTGTCTCTTGTCGCGACGTATCCTCCCCAACGCCTCGCTGGGATAGTGGTCGATCAACCCGCCCATCTGACGACGTGGCGCTGTACATCGGCGGCCGGATCATCTCGGCGGGGACGCCGAGATGGCGGGCGAAATCGTGAGAAGGCTCGTGTGGCTGATCGCGACGGTGTCACCGGGCGCGAAGCTCGGCCCGACGGCGCCCTACGGCTACGCGAGCTGGATGCTGGTCGAGGCGGGCGACCGGCAGCCGCGCAGCCTCGCCGAGGCGTTCCGCAAGCCGTGTCGCGCGTCCGTCGACGAGGCCGAGCAAGCCGTGCACGCGCACCTCGACAAGCTCGACAAGACCTACGAGACAGGGGAGGTCCGGCGGGTCATGAGCCTGCACGGCTCAGACCCCGACTGGCAGTCGCGCCAGTGCTCGCTGCCGGCGCTCGCCGAGTGGGCCGGGACGATCGTCGGGGAAGGGACGGCGTGATGCGCTGGCTGCACCTGCGGCTGCGCGCGCCGCTCGGCGCCTTTGGCGGCGAGGCTATCGATGCCTACGGCGTGACGCGGGATTTTCCCGCTCGGTCGATGCTGGCCGGGCTGCTGGCCAATGCGCTCGGCTGGAGGCGCGCGATGCGCGAGCAGCATCAAGCCCTGCAGGACCGGCTCGTGTTCGGGGCCGTCCAACAACGGGCGCCGACCCGCCTGACCGACTATCAGACCGCAAGGCTGCACCAGGATGACTGCTCGTGGAGCACGCGTGGGGCGCCGATCGGCCGCCTGCCGTCCCCGAGCTATCGGGAAGGTGGTCCGCGCGGCCGGCAACTGACCCATCAGCAGTGGCGCGACTACCTCGCGGACCTGGACACTTCTCTGTCGAGCGGGTCGTCAGCGACATCGACGAGATCGTCCGCCACGTGCGCCATGAGGGCTGACCGGCCACCCCAGGCGGGCGAGCGGGAAGTGAAGCCGGGGCTCAGACGCTGTTCGAAATGCCGCCTGCACCATTTCACTCCTCGCGCAATGCGCGCCCCAGGCTGTCCACGATGGGCTTGAGCAGGTAGTCGATGGGCGTGCGCGCGCCGGTGATGATCATCACCTCGGCCGGCATGCCCGGCACCAGCGCCAGGCTCGACAGGCCGGGCTGGTCCGGGTCGAGGGCGATGCGCGCCTCGAACCAGGACGCGCCGGTCCGCGGGTCGGCCAGGCGGTCGGCCGAGATGCGGACGACGTGGCCGGTGAGGCGCGGCGCCCCGAGCTGCGAGTAGGCCGTCAGGCGCACCTGCGCCGGCAGCCCCAGGGCGATGGTCTCGATATCGTTGGGCGCCACGCGCGCCGCGATGATCAGCCGGTCGTTGGCGGGCACCACGTCCATCAGCCGCTGGCCGGCGGCGACGATGCCGCCCTGCGTGAACACCTGCAGGTCCATGACGGTGCCGGCCACGGGGGCGGTGACGCGCGTGCGCTCCACCACGTCGCGGGCCGCGGCCAGCCGCTCGTGCAGGTCCGACAGGCGCGTCTCCACCTCGCGCAGCTCGGCCACCACCTCGGCCAGCCGGACGTTGCCCAACTGGTCGATGACCAGGCGCGTCTCGTCAATGGTCTGCCCGATGCTCGCGATGCGCGCCTGGTTGCGGACGCGGTCGCCGACAATCTGCGTCTCGGCGCGCTCCATCTGCAGCAGCCGGGGCTTGGGCTCGAGCCCGCGCGCGACCAGCTCGCGGACGCCTTCGAGCTCCTCGGCCAGCAGGGCGCCGCGGTGGTCCTGCGCCTCCAGCTCGCCCTCGAGCCCGGCCGACTCCTCGCGGAGCTGCTCGATGCGCCGCTGGTAGATGGCGCGCTGGTTGGCCAGCGCGACGGAGCGCGCCTGGAAGATGCGCTCCTGCGTGGCCATGACCTCGGCCGCCTCGCCGTCGTCCACGGCCTCGTCCTGCAGCCAGTCGGGCCAGCGGATGGCCGGCCGGTTGTCGCGCTCGGCCTCCAGCCGCGCGTTGAGCGCGACCGCCGAGCGGTGCTGCCCCTCCAGCAGGTCGAGCAAGGCGCGCGGCGCCGTGTCGTCGAAGACGATGAGCGTCTGCCCGGCGGCCACCTGGTCGCCGTCCACCACCAGGATCTCGTCGACGATGCCCCCCTCCATGTGCTGCACGGTGCGGCGCTCGGTGCTCACGCCGATGATGCCCGGCGCGATGGAGGCGCTCTCCAGCGGGGCCACCGCCGCCCAGGTGCCGAACCCGCCCACGAACACCGCCACCACCACCAGCCCGGCGGTCATGCTGGCGCGGATGCCCATGTCGCGGCTGCGCCCGGGCGGCGCTTCCGGCGCGGGCCTGGAGACCAGCACGGCGTGGGTGGACCGGGGGGCGATCTCTTCGCTCATGGGTGGCTGATCATTGTACTTTATCGTCGTCGCCTGCCATCATCGCCGCGTAACGCCGCTGCATCTCCTCCGGCGTCACTGCTTCGATGCGGTGGCCGATGTTCCAGCGGTGGCCGAAGGGGTCCCGGATGCTGCCGGACCGCTCGCCGTAGAACTGGTCCTGCGGCTCGCTCTCGACCTCGGCGCCCGCCTCGGCCGCGCGGCGAATCACCGCATCGGCATCGTCGACGCGCAGGTAGATCGTGGCCGAGGCGCCGCCCAGCGTCAGCGGGCCCCGGACGCCGTGCTCGGGAAACTCGTCGGCCAGCATGAGCGTGGTGCCGCCGAAATCGAGCTCGGCGTGCTGGATGCGCCCGCCGGGGTCCGTCAGCCGGAGCTTCTCCGTCGCTCCGAAGACCGTGGCATAGAACTCGATCGCCCTGGCGGCGCCACCGACGTGCAGGTATGCGCACATTTCATGGATCATCGCGTCAGCCATCCCGCTGCCCTCTCCGCGCGGGCGGATGCGCCGGCCGGCACACCGCGCACAGGTCGTACGGCCGCTCCACCGGCCGCGCCCGGCACGCCCGGCAGGTGTGCCGGGCGCACAGCCAGCGATCGGCGACCCGCAGCACGTGCTCCTTGCTGCCGCACTGGTCGCAGGTCTCCAGCCCGGTCTCGACGTAGCGCTTCACCCGCATCGCCCGACTTCCTCCCGCCGCGGCTCGCTGCCGATCCGGCGACCGCGGGGTTCAGGCCCCCGCCTGCACGGCCTTGCCCGGCTTCACGGGCGCCAGGTTGGCGCGGCGCAGGGTGCGCAGGATCTCGTCACGCGGGCCGAAGGCCTCCACCGCCCCGGCCTTGAGGATCAGCACCTTGTCGGCCAGCGCCATGATGCCGGCGCGCTGGGCGATCAGCACGACGGTGCAGCCACGCTCGCGCAGCCGCTGCACGGCGGCGGCCAGCGCCAGCTCGCCGTCGCCGTCGAGGTGCGCGTTCGCCTCGTCGAGGACGAGCAGCGCCGGGTTGCCGAAGACGGCGCGCGCCAGCGCCACCCGCTGGCGCTGGCCGCCGGAGATGGGCACGCCGCCCACCCCTATCGGCGTGTCGTAGCCGCGCGGCAGGCCCAGGATGATGTCGTGCGCGCCGGCGAGCTGCGCGGCCGCCACCACGTCCTCGTCGCTGGCCGCGCCCAGGCGGGCGATGTTGTCGCGCACGGTGCCGCGGAACAGCTCGACGCTCTGCGGCACGTAGCCCACGTGGCGCCCGCGGTCAGCGTCGGGCCAGGCGGTGACGTCGGCCCCGTCGAGCCGCACGTGGCCGGTGGAGGGCTGCAGCGAGCCCACCAGCAGGCGCACGAGGGTGGTCTTGCCGGCGCCCGACGGGCCCACGACGCCCAGCACCTCGCCGGCCGCGATGCGCAGCGAGAGCTGGCGGACGATGGGCAGGCGCACGCCGGGCGGGACGTAGTTCACCTTGTCGAAGGTGACGTTGCCGGCAGGCCGCGGCAGCACCGTGCCGCTCTCGGCGGCCGGGGCGCGCTCGAGCAGCTCGGCCAGCCGCTGGTACGCCGTGCGGGCGCCGACGAAGCTGCGCCAGGAGCCGATGAGCTGCTCCATCGGGGACAGGCCGCGCGCGACGATCACGGCCGCGGCGACGATGCTGCCGGCCGACATCTGGTTGCCGATGACCAGGTAGCTGCCCACGCCCAGCATGGCGGCCTGCAGGCCGAAGCGGAACGCCTTGGCGGCGGCCGAGATGCCGCCCGAGGCATCGGTGGCCGAGGTCTGCTGGTCGAGGCTGTGCGCGGTGGTGTCCTGCCAGCGGCGCGCCAGGTCGGGCAGCATGCCCATGGCCGTGATGGCGTCGGCGTTGCGGATGGCGGCGTCGGCGTCGTTCAGCGCGCGCACCGACGCGCTGTTGGCCTCGGTGAGCCGCTTGCGGGTGGTCAGGTCGTTGAGCGCGGCGAAGCCCAACAGCACGACCGCACCGCCCAGGCCGATCCAGCCCAGCACCGGGTGGATGACGAAGACGATGGCGAGGAAGACGGGCGCCCACGGGGCGTCGAACAGCGGCATGATGCCCTGGCCGGCGAAGTAGCCGCGCACGGTGCCCAGATCGCGCAGCCCCTGCGCCGAGACGCCGCCGCCGGCGCGGCGCGCCTCGGCGATGGAGCCGGCCAGGATGGGGCTGCCCAGCTCGCGCTCGAACCAGGCCCCCACGCGCGCCAGGATGCGGCTGCGCACGGACTCGAGCAGGCCGAAGGTGCCCAGCGCCACGGCCACCATGGCGCTGAGCGCCAGCAGGGTGTCGATGTTGCCGGTGGTCACCACCCGGTCGTAGACCTGCATCATGTACAGGGGGACGGTCAGCATGAGCAGGTTGACGCAGGCGCTGAACAGAACCACGCCCACCCACGCGTGCCGGCACGCGGCCATGGCCTGCTGCAGGGGGCCGGGCTGTCTGGCTTCCATGCGCCGCCTCAGGAGGCCGCCGGCACCTCGCGGCCGGCGGGACGGTCGGCCGCCACGGCGCCGCCCTCGAGCCGCACCACGCGGTTGCAGACGCGCTCGATGAGCCGCTCGTTGTGCGAGGCCAGGACGAGGATGCCCACGTCGTCGAGCAGGGCGTGCAGGCGGGCGTTGACCTTGTCGAGGAAGGCGGCGTCGCCCGCGCCGATCCACTCGTCCATCAGCAGGATCTCCGGCTGCACGGCGGTGGAGATGGCGAACGTCAGGCGCGCCTTCATGCCGGCGGAGTAGCAGAACAGCGGCAGGTCGAGGTAGTCGCCCAGCTCGGTGAACTCGGCGATGTCGGTCATGCGGCGCTCGATCTCCTGGCGCGTCAGGCCGGCGGCCAGGCCGCAGATGCGGATGTTCTCCAGGCCGGTGGCGTCGCCCTCCATGCCGAGCTTCAGGCTGAAGAGCGTGGTCACGCGGCCCTGGACGCGGACGCATCCGCGGACCGGCTCGTAGACGCCCGCGATGGTGCGCAGGAGGGTCGACTTGCCGGCGCCGTTGGGGCCCACCAGGCCCACCCGGTCGCCCCGCCGCAGGCGGAGCGAGACGTCGCGCAACGCGTGGACGATGACCGAGTGGCGCGTGCCGTAGCTGACGTGCGCCCCGATGCGGCGCCCCAGCAGCCGCTTCTTCAGCGAGCGGCTCTCGGCTCCGTAGATGGGAAAGTCGACGGCGACGTCCTCGAGATCGACGGCCAGCATGGCTTGGCTATACCCAGTAGGGCACACGGCTCCGATAGCGCGCGAAGACGAGCCAAGTCAGCGTCCAGCCCGTGGCCGTGACCGCCAGCACCAGCATCCAGGTGAGCGCGGGCAGCCCCTGGCCCAGCAGCGGCGCGCGGACGAGCTCGATGAAGTAGGTGAAGGGATTGTACAACGCCAGGTGCGAGCGGGCGCCGAGCTGGTCGGGAAACCAGATGACCGGCGTCACGAAGAAAACCACCCGCATGACGCTGCCGACGATCTGCGCCACGTCGCGGAAGCGGGCGCAGACGGTGCCCAGCAGCAGCCCCACCCAGACGGCGTTGACGACCACCAGCGCCAGCCCCGGCACGAGCAGCAGCGCGTGCAGGCCGGCGGCCACCCCGAAGATGATCGCGACCCCCACGTACACCAGCCCGTTGTGGGCCATCGTCAGGAGGTTCTCCCAGACGTCCTTGAAGACGAACATCGCCAGCGGCCGCTTCGCGTTCGTGATCCACACCTTGTGCCGGACGAACACGGTGCAGCTCCGGGTGACGGCGGCCTGCACGAACTGCCAGGCGATAAATCCGAGGGCCACGTGCGGCAGGTAGCGCTCAAGCGGCATGTTGAACAGCCGCCCGTACAGCAGCCCCAGCGCCGTGACGAGGACGCCCAGCGAGAGGGTGAGCCAGAGGGGGCCGAGGACGGACCGGCGGTAGCCGCGGCGCAAGCCCTGCAGCCCCATGGCGGCCCACAGCTCCCAGCAGCGCAGGCCGTCGAGGAGGTCGGCGGCCGCCAGGGCCGACAGCGACGGCGGCGCGGCGGGGGGGACGGCGGTGGCGGGCAGCGAGACTACCTGCGCGGACGCCTGGGGCGGCGCCTGGCCGGGAACCGGAATCTGGCCCGCAGCCCGAATCGGGCCCGGGACCCGGGGCGCCGGACCGGAATCGGATGCGGCAGACACCTCGCTGCTCACGCGGCGTCACCCGCTGCGCGCCGGCCCGTCACCGCCGCGCGCAGCCCCTCCAGCAGGCCTTCCAGCTTCGCCAGCCGCTCGCGCGCCTGCCCCATCTCCTCGCGGAGATCGTTCCGCAGGTTGCGTTGCGACGTGACCACTAGGCCGGCCAGCCCCACCCCCACGGCGAGGATGGCGATCAGCTCCGGCGACATGTGAATCCTTCCCCGCGCGGCATGGCGTCTCGCGGCCGATTGTATACCGGCGCGGAGGGCGCCCCACCCGCCGGGGCCTTCTCGCGCGCCCCGCGCTGCGCGCTACCCCGCCGGCGGCGGGCCGCAGGCCGCGGGTCGCCCGGGGGCGGCACGAGGTTGATCAGCTCTCGCCGGCCGACGCTCTCTGATCGGCCGGGTTGTGATTACGCGACGACGTCATCCAGGTCGAGCTCGAACCCGGCGAGCAGCGGCGAGCGCAGCGTCTGCTCCCGACCGAAGGTGTGCGCAACCGTCAGCGCGCCGCTGCGCGGGCGATGGATCCACACGGTCTCGGCCGCCGGATCGACCAGCCAGTATTCCGCCACGCCGTGCCTGGCGTAGAGCGCGCGCTTGTAGCCCCGGTCCCGTTCGGCGGTAGCGGCAGACAGGATCTCGACAACCAGATCGGGCGCTCCCCGCACGTTGTCGCCGCCGCTCAGCAGATGATCGCGTTCCCTGGAGACGAACAGAAGGTCCGGCTGCACGACGTCGGTGTCGGAGAGGACCACGTCGCAGGGGGCGAAGAAGAACATCCCCAGCGCCCGCTCCTCGATGAACTGGGCCAGTCTTCGCCCCAGGCGGGACTGCACGTCCTGGTGTTTGAGATTCGGCGCCGGAACCATGGACCAGGTCTCCGTCCAGTAACTCGTAGCGCTTGTCCGGCGGCGCCGTGCGGTAATCCTCGTAGGTGAACTTGACGGGTTGCACCGTGGCCACGCTGGTTCGCCCCTTTGTCTCATCGATCATAACGCTCCCGCCCCCGCTTGACACCGGCAGGCTTACTCGGTACGGTCGCCTCGCGACCAACGCAAGCTGGACGGAGGTGACACCACGGCAGGCCACGATCGTCTCATCGTTGCGCTCGACGTTTCGACGCACGATGAAGCTGTCGCGCTCGCGGACACGCTCGACAACGTATTCTTCTTCAAGGTCGGGCTGCAGCTCTTTCTCACCGGGAACCTGTTCGAGCTGCTGCGGCGCCTGCGGGCGGCGCGCGGCGACCAGGGGGCCATTTTCGTCGACCTGAAGATCGCCGGCGACATCGGCAACACCATCGCGCGCTTCGTCGAGCGCGCGGCCGAGCTTGACATCCGGCTCATGACCTTCATCGAGGCGGCCGAGACGGCCATCACGCGGCACACCCTAGCGGCCGGCCGGGCCGCGCGGGCGCCCGGGCGGTTTCCGCAGTTCCTCGTGGTGCCGCTGCTGTCGAGCCTCGACGCGCCCGACGCGCACATCGTGGCCCGCGCCCGGCCGATGGTCGAGGCCGGCTTCGACGGGCTGATCGTGTCGGGGACCGCCATCGGGGCCTGCCGGGAGGCCTTTCCGGACGCCACCCTGGTCAGCCCGGGGATCCGGCCGGCGTGGTGGGACGCCCGCGACGACCACGTGCGCCTGACGACGCCGGCGGAGGCCATCCTGCAGGGCGCCGACCACCTCGTCGTCGGCCGGCCCGTCCGCAGCGCGCCCGACCCGCGGGACGCGGCGCAGCGCATCCTCGACGAGATCGACGAAGCCGCACACCGCCGGCAATCGGCGGCCCCATGATCCAGCCGGCACGACGCATCATCCACCTCGACATGGACGCCTTCTACGCGTCGGTCGAGCAGCGCGACGATCCCGCGCTGCGCGGGCGGCCGGTGGCGGTGGGCGGGCGGCCCGAGAGCCGCGGGGTGGTGGCGGCGGCCAGCTACGAGGCGCGCGTCTTCGGCGTGCGCTCGGCCATGCCGATGGCCAGGGCGGTGCGGCTGTGCCCGGAGCTGGCGATCGTGCGGCCCGACTTCGCGAAGTACCGGGCGGTGTCCGGGCAGGTGTTCGCGCTGTTCCGGGCGGTGACGCCGCTGGTCGAGCCGCTGTCGCTCGACGAGGCCTATCTCGACGTCACCGACAACGCGTGGGGCGAGCGGTTCGCCACGCCGGTGGCGCGGCGGCTGAAGCGGCAGATCCGTGCCGAGACCAGCCTGACGGCGTCGGCCGGCGTGGCGGCGAACAAGTTCCTGGCCAAGGTGGCGTCGGCGCTGGAGAAGCCCGACGGCCTCACCGTGGTGCCGCCGGCGCGCGTCGAGCCGTTCCTGCGGAAGCTGCCGGTCGACGCGCTGTGGGGCGTCGGGCCGGTGACGGCGCGCAAGCTGCGGGCGCACGGCGTGACGAAGCTGGTCGACATCCGGACCGTGGACGAGCCGGCGCTGCGGCGGCTGGTCGGCCGGCAGGCGGAATGGCTGCGGCGGCTGGCGCACGGCGACGACGACCGGCCCGTGACGCCCGACCGGGTCGCCAAGTCCAGTGGGTCCGAGCGCACCTGGCCCGCGGACCTGCTGGACCTCGACCGGATCCGCGGCGAGGTCGAGCGCATGGCCCGGCGGACCGGCGACTGGCTCGCGGGCGGCACGCGGGCGGCGCGGACGGTGACGATCAAGGTGCGCTACGCCGACTTCACGACGATCACGCGGAGCCTGACCGAGCGGCCGGCGGCCCGCGACGCCGAGACGGTCGCGGCGCGCGCGCGCGCGCTGCTGGCGCGGACCGAGGCGGGGACCCGGCCGGTCCGCCTGCTCGGCGTGAGCGTGCACAACTTCACGGCGGCGGACGACGCCGAGGCGGCCGCCCCCCCCGTCCACCCGCTGCTGTGGGACCTGCCGGCGGGGACGCCCGCGCCACCATGACGGCGACGCTGCCGGCGGAGCTCGCGCTGCTCGGCTGGGACCAGTCGTTCGCGGAGGCGTTCGACGCCGTCGCGGCGCCCGGCCTGGTGCCCGCGCGGGTGATCGTCGAGCACAACCATCTGTACCGCATCCTCACCGCCGACGGCGAGCTGCTGGCCGAGGTGGCGGGCAGCCTGCGGCACGCCGCCGCGGCAGGGGACGTGCTGCCCGCCGTCGGCGACTGGGTGGCGGTGCGCTTGGGCGCCGCGCGCCGGGCGACCATCCGCGCCGTCCTGCCCCGCCGGAGCTGCTTCGTCCGCCGGGCGGCCGGCGACCCGACGCGGCGGCAGGTGGTGGCGGCCAACGTCGACACCGTGTTCCTGGTCGCGGGGCTCGACGGCGACTTCAATCCGCGCCGGCTGCAACGCTACCTCGCGGCGGCGGCCGAGAGCGGCGCGGCGCCCGTGGTGGTGCTGAACAAGACCGACGTCTGCGAGGCGGTGGACGACGCGGCGGCTGCCATCCGCGCGCTGGCCCCGCGCGTGCCGCTGCACGCCACGAGCTGCGAGGAGCCGCACAGCCTCGACGTGCTCGCCGCCTACCTGACGGGGGGCCGGACGGTCGCCCTGCTCGGCTCGTCGGGCGTCGGCAAGTCGACCATCGTCAACCACCTGCTGGGCTCCGAGCGGCAGCGCACGCGCAGCGTCCGGCTGCGCGACGGCCGGGGCCGCCACACGACGGTGCGCCGCGAGCTGCTGGTGCGGCCGGACGGGGGCGTCATCATCGACACGCCCGGCATGCGCGAGCTGCAGTTGTGGGATACCGACCGGGCGCTCGAGGACGTCTTCGACGACATCGACGCGCTGACTGGCGACTGCCGCTTCCGCGACTGCCGGCACCGCAGCGAGCCGGGCTGCGCCGTCCGCGGCGCCGTGGCGGAGGGCCGGCTCGCGGCCGGCCGCCTGGCGCACTTCCAGCGCCTGGAGGATGAGCGCACGGAGCTGCAGGCGCGGCGCGACGACCTGGCGCGCATGATCGAGCAGCGCCGGCCCGCCGGGGCGCGGCCCGCCGGACGCGGCTCGGGGCGCCTGCCGAACGCCTAGCCGCCCCGGCGGCGCCTGACGCGCGGCAGGAGCCCCGCTCAGCCGCCGGCCCGCGCCAGCCGCCAGCGGGCCCAGGCGGCGTGCTCGGCGACGAGCGGCGCGGCGCGGGAGTCGTCGCCGACGGCCGGCTCGGACAGCGCCGCGGCGGCGGCCGGGGACCCGCTGTTGCCGAGGGCCACGGCCGTGTTGCGCCGCAGGCGGCGCAGGCCGGCGTAGGCCATGGCGCCGCGCTTGACCGCCGGCCGCAACACGGCGTCGGGCTGGCGCCACAGCGCGTCCAGCCGAGGCTGGTCCAGCGCCGGGTGCGGCTGCCAGGCCGGGTCGGCGGAGACCGGCGGGCGCGCGTTCCAGGGACACACCTCCTGGCAGATGTCGCAGCCGTAGACGTGGCTGCCGAGGTCGGCGCGCGCCGGCTCGGGCAGCGCCCCCCGCTGCTCGATCGTCAGGTACGCGATGCAGCGGTTGGAGTCGAGCACGTGCGGCTCGACGAGCGCCCCGGTCGGGCAGGCCTCCAGGCACAGCGTGCACGTGCCGCACTGGTCGAGCGCCGGCGCGTCCACCGCGAGCGGCAGGGTGCAGACGATCTCCGACAGGAACAGCCACGAGCCGAGCTCGGCGTTGATGAGGCAGCTGTTCTTGCCGATCCAGCCGAGGCCGGCATACTGCGCGTAGACGCGCTCCTGGACCGGCCCCGTGTCGACGTACGGGCGCGCCTCGAACGGCTCGGGGCTGGCGGACCGCAGCCAGTCCAGGAGCTGCCGCGTGCGCCGCCCGACGACCGCGTGGTAGTCCTCGCCCCAGGCGTAGCGCGAGACACGGGCCTGGCCAGGGTCCGCCTGCTCGGTCGAGTACGGCCGGTCGATGTGGTAGTTGGTGGCGAGCGCGATCACCGTGCGCGCGCCCGGCAGCACCTGCCGCACGTCGGCGCGGCGCGCGGCGGTCCGCTCCAGATACCGCATCTCGCCTGCGTAACCGCGGTCGAGCCACTCCCGCAGGAACGCCAGCTCCGGGAACGCGCCGGCGGGGGCGATGCCGCACAGCGCGAACCCCAGGTCACGGGCGCGGGTCTTGACGTCGTCGGCAGACGGCACGTTGCTCCCGATTCGGCGGCCGGAATACCGAGCGATGCTAGCAGATCGCCCGCGCGCGCCCGCCGCCCGCGGCCGCTTCGGCCAGCACGGCCTGGGCCGCGCGGCGGCTCGCGCCCGCCCCGCCCAGGCGCTCGCGGACCTCGCCGAGCGCGCGGCGCGCCGCGGCGGCGTGCGGAGCGTCCGTGAGGAAGCGCACCACCTCGTCGCTGACCGCCGCGGCCGTGAAGGCGTCCTGCACGAGCTCGGGGACGACCCGCCGGCCGGCGATGAGGTTGACCATGCCGACCGTGTCGACGTGCGCGAACGCGCGGACCACCCGGTACGTGAGCGCCGACAGCCGGTAGACGATCACCATCGGGCAGCCGTGCAGGGCGGCCTGCACGGTGGCGGTGCCGGACGCGGTGACGGCCGCGTCCGCCGCGGCCAGCGCCTCGTCGGCCCCCGACTCGACCATCGCCAGCGGCGCGCCGGCGGCGGCCAGCGCGGCCAGCGGGGCGAACAGGCCGTCGTCGAGATGCGGGGCGCGCGCGACGACGAACTGCGCCGCCGGTACCCGGCGGCGGACCAGCGCGGCCGCGCGGACCATCTCCGGCAGCAGGGCGCGCACCTCGTTAGGCCGGCTGCCCGGCAGCAGGGCCACCACCGGCGCGCCGGGGTCGAGGCCGTTGGCGCGCAGGAACCCGGCGCGCGGCCGCGGCGCGCGGCACAGCTCGACCAGCGGATGGCCGACGAAGTCGACGGGCACGCCCGCCGCGCGGTAGATGGCGGCCTCGAACGGGAAGATGACCAGCACCCGCCGCGCGAAGCGCCGGATGGTGCGCAGCCGGCCGCGCCGCCACGCCCACACCTGGGGGCAGACGTAGTAGACGACGGGGACGCCCAGGCGGTGCAGCGCGCCGGCCAGGCGGAAGTTGAAGTCGGGAAAGTCGAGCGGGACGAAGACGTCCGGCCGCTCGGCGCGCGCCAGCCGCACCAGGCGGCGGTAGACGGCGAGCGAGCGCGGGAGGACGGCCAGCGCCTCGGACAGCCCGGTGACCGCCAGCCCGCGGTAGTCCTCGACCGGCTCGCCGGCGGCGGCGCGCAGGCGCGGTCCGCCCAGCCCGTACACGCGCGCCCCAGGGTCGAGCCGGCGGATGGCGCCAGCGAGCGCGCCGGCGTACAGATCGCCCGACGGCTCGCCGCAGGAGACGAGGACCTTCACCGCGGGCGGGAGTCGCTGCCGTACAGGTCGACGCGCGCGATGGGCACGACCTCGTAGTCCTCGAACCCGACGCCGGGCAGATCGTCGACGAACGACGAGGCGTCGCCGACCAGGACGATGACGAGGCTGTCCGGGCGCAGGAAGTTGCGGGCCACGCGCTGGATGTCGTTCGGGGTCACGGCCCGCACGCGCTCGGGAAAGGTCTCGAGCTCGTCGAGATCGAGGCCGAACAGCACGGCCTCGAGCACCTGCGTGGCGATGGCGTTCGGCGTCTCGATCGACAGCGGGAAGTTGCCCGCCAAGTAGTCCTGCGCGCCGCGCAGCTCGCTGTAGCGCACGGTGTCGCGCTGCATCCGCGCGATCTCGTCCACCATCAGGCGCAGGGCCTCGCTGGTGGCCGGCGAGCGGGTTTCCGTCTGCGCCATGAAGTCGCCGGTGAACTGGCGGCCGGACAGATCGGCCGAGGCCGCGTAGGTCAGCGAGCGGGCCGTGCGCAGCACGCTGCCCAGCCGGTTGCCCCCCTCGCCGCCGAGAATCTTGATGGCGACGTCGAACGTCAGGAAGTCCGGGTGGGCGCGCGGCAGGGCCAGGTGTCCGACGCGCATGACCGTCTGCACGGCGTCCGGCTTGTCCACCACGACCAGCCGGCTCGCGGGCGTCGGCGGCTCGACGAGGCTCGGCACCGGCAGGTCGCCGCGCTCCCAGTCGCCGAGGACGCGATCGACGCCGGCCAGCGCCTCCTCCGTGGTCACGTCGCCGACGACGGCCAGGATCGCGTTGTTCGGGATGTAGTGCGCACGGTGGAACGCCGCCAGGTCGGCGCTGCGGATCCGCTGCAGCGAGGCGGGCGTGCCGTTGAGCGGCCGGCCGTACGGATGCCCGCCGTAGACGAGCTGGCCGAAGACGACGCCGGCCACGTAGCCCGGATCGTCCTGGCTGACCTGCATGCTCGACAGCAGTTGGCGGCGGTGGCGCTCGAGCTCCGCCGGGTGGTAGATCGGCCGCCGCACGACGTCGGACAGCAGGTCGAGCGCGAGGTCGAAGTCGTCCTTCAGCACCAGGATGTTGACGAAGCTCAGGTCGCTGCCGGCGCCCACCGCGAGGCTGCCACCGATATTGTCGATCGTCGCGGCCAGCTCCTGCGCGCTGCGGCCGCCCGCCCCCTGGTCGAGCAACTCCGCGGCCATGGCGGCGACGCCCGGCAGCTCCTCCGGATCGTTCGTCGAGCCGGCGCGGAGAAGCAGGCGGACGTTGACCACCGGCTGCTCGTGCGCGCCCACCACCACCACCTGCAGGCCGTTGTCGAGCCGCTCGAGCTCGTACGGCGGGAACTGCACGTCGGGCGCGAGCAACGGCGGCGGCGGGCTCTCGGACGGCCAGTCCGCGACCTGCGCCCCCGCGGCGGCCGCGGCGAGCGCCAAGGCCAGCGCGGTGGCGGCGAGACGGGACCGCGCGCCGGGGTGCCGCGCGCTCATCGCGACGCCACCCCCAGGCTGCGCCGCCCGGCCCCGCTCGCCCCGCGTGGCAGGATGGTCAGCACCAGACGGTTCTCGGCCGTGAAGTAGGTGCGCGCCACGCGCTGCACGTCGTCCTTGCTGACATTCATGAAGACGTCGAACTCGCCGTCGGCCGTGGTGATGTCGTCGTGGATCACCGCCGCGTGGGCCAGGTGCGCGGCCTTCTGCGAGTTGGTGATGCGGCCGATGATGTAGTCGCGCGCGAACTGGTTCTTCGTGCGCTGCAGCTCCTCGTCGCTCACCGGCTCCTGCTTGAGCCGCTCGAGCTCGCCGATCAGCGCGTCGGCGGCCTCGTCCGGCCGGCGCCCCGGGGCCACGATGGCCACCGCGTAGAACAGGTTGGGGTCGTCGATGATGATGCCCTGGCCGAAGGCGGAGACGGCCAACTGGTCGTCGTAGACTAGGCTGCGGTAGATGCGCGAGCTGAGGCCGTCGGAGAGCACCTTCGACGCGATGTGCAGCGGATAGGCGTCGGGATGCCCGTCGTAGGTGATGTGGTGCGCCACCACGACGGCCGGCAGCGGCCAGTTGTCGGCCTCCACAGTCACCCGCCGCTCGGTCTGCCAGGCCGGCTCGCGCGGGATCTCGCGCGGCACCGGGCGGTCAGCCTTCGGGACGCGGCCCAGGTAGTGCTCGATCATCTCCATCGTGTTGGCGGGATTGATGTCGCCCACCACGACGATGGTCGCGTTCTCCGGCGTGTAGTAGGTCTCGTAGAACTCGCGCACGTCGGGGATGGTCGCCGCCTCCAGATCGCGCATCGACCCGATGGCCGTGTGCTTGTACGGATGCACCTCGAACGCGTGGTCGTAGACGAGCTCGGAGAGCAGCCCGAACGGCTCGCTCTCGTAGCGCCAGCGGCGCTCCTCCTTGACGACCTCGCGCTCGGCCTCAAGCGTGCGCCGGTCGATGCGCAGCGTCGCCATGCGGTCGGCCTCCAGCCACAGCACCAGCGGCAGGTACTGCGACGGCACGGTCTGCAGGAACACCGTGGTGTCCTCGGTCGTGTAGGCGTTGCCGTCGCCGCCGACGCGCGAGATGTGCGTCAGGTGCTGGTCGGAGCGGACGTTCTTCGAGCCCTTGAACATCAGGTGCTCGAACAGGTGCGCGAAGCCGGTGCGCCCCGCCGGCTCGTTCTTCGACCCGACGTGGTACCAGACCTCGACGTGCACGATCGGCGTGGAGTGATCCTCGGACAGGACCACCTTCAGCCCGTTGTCGAGCGTGAAGAGCTGGTAGTCGAGCTTCGGCGGACGGACCGCGCCCAACAGCGTCGCGGCGAACAGGGTGCCGAGGGCGAGCGCCACGGCAGCGGCCGGAATGCGGGTCTTGGCGGCCATGCCGGGGATTATCTCACAGACTCGTCACCACGCCCGCGCCGTCAGGCGCACGCCGAGCTGGAACCAGCGCGCGGTGTCGCGCGTGAACTGGCCCGCGTCGATCCGCTGCTCCCAGCCGGCGAGCAGGTCGACGGCGCCGACGCCGGCCGGGAGCCGGACGCCGGCCAGCACCCGGCCGCCGCGGCGCGTGGGGCGGCCGAACTGCGCGCGCTCGACCGGGACGACGACGGCGGCGGCGGCGGCGACGAGCGAGATCCGCCGGTTGAGCGGCAGCTCGGCGGCGGCGTGCAGCTCGAGCTGCGCCGTGTAGTCGACGTTGGCCCGCTCGACGGTGC
The DNA here is from genome assembly GCA_965217045.1 of Vicinamibacterales bacterium. GTDB lineage: Bacteria > Acidobacteriota > Vicinamibacteria > Vicinamibacterales > UBA8438 > JAAXGX01. Next base: position 2,407,317 of record OZ244229.1, read on the forward strand.
CCATGGCCCGTACGCCAGCGTCCACCCGGACGGGCCCGACGGCGAACCGGTCGCCGTAGGAGACCCCCACCATGTTCCAGGACACGCTGCCGAGGTCGGCCCGGTCGGCGAGATGGCGCGACACGTGATGGAAGGCGGCGCCCAGCTCGCCGCGCGGGAGCCGGACGAAGAGCGCGAAGTCGGTGGTGTAGCTGTTCTGGTTGGGGTCGACGTCGCGCAGCTCGCTGCCGATGATCGTTTCCAGGCTGGCCAGCAGGTTGCCGCGCACGATCCCGAGGTCGAACAGGTCGACGTCGATGCCCAGGTCGGCGTCCCAGTCGTAGCGCGCGTCGGCGCCGGGCCCGGCCAGCCGCGTGATGTCGAGGGTGGTGCCGAACGCCGTCAGCACGCCGCGGGCGGGCGGGACGTCCATGCGCGGGAGCGCGCCGCCCAGCGTCTGGGCGGCCGCCGGCGCCGGGCACCAGAGCGCCGCCCACAGCAGGAGCGGGCCGCAGCGGCGCAACGTGGCGTGCATGGAAGGCCGGCGCACTTATATCATGGGCGGTTTGGAGCCCGACATGCCCGCTCGCCGCGCCCTGTCAGCCGGGCGCCTCGCCCCCCTTGATGCGACGCGGGGTTTCACCGCGGACTGCTAGCCGTGAACGGGTTTACCGAGTGGGTCCTGGCGCTGATCCCCACGGGGATGCCGCCGGGCGCGCTGGGCTGGCTGTTCGGAGTTTCGCTCCTGCTGTTCGCCGCGACCCTCGGGGCGATGCCGCTGGTGATCGCGTGCATGCGCGCGGACTACTTTGTGCGGCCGGAGGCCCCGCACGCCGGCGGGCGGCACCCCGCCGCCCGCTGGGCGCTGCTCGTGCTCAAGAACCTGCTCGGCCTCGTCCTGCTGCCGGCGGGGCTGGCGATGCTGGTCCTCCCGGGCCAGGGCATCATCACCATCCTCGTCGCGCTGACGCTCCTCAACTTCCCGGGCAAGCGGCGGCTCGAGCTGCAGATCGTCCGCCGGCGGCCCGTGCGGGCGGCCGCCAACTGGATTCGCGCGCGCACCGGCCGGCCGCCGTTCATCATTCCCGACGCAACGCCGCGCGCGCCCGCCTGAGCGCCTGCCGTGCCATAATGCGCCGGATATGCGCCGGTCGGTCGCCAGCGGGACAGGGGTCGAGGTGAGGGCGTCGCTCGCATTCGCGCTCGCGCTGCTGTTGGTGTCCGCCGCCGCGACCCTGCGCTCGGGATCGCAGGCCGACCCGCCGCCCGCCGCCGAGCCGCCGCGGCCTGCGGCGGCGGGGCCGGTCACGTTCGACCACCGCGTGCACGTGACGGACAACGGCCTCGAGTGCCAGCTCTGCCACGCCTACGCCCGCCGCGGCCCGGTCGCGGGCCTGCCGCCGGTGGCCCGTTGCGCCGGCTGCCACCGCTTCGTCGCGACGGAGAGTCCCGCCGTCGGCAACCTGATGGCGCGCTTCGAGGCCGGCGAGCCGGTCGCGTGGACGCGCGTCCACCACCTGCCCGAGTACGTACGCTTCACCCACAAGCCCCACGTGCGCGCCGGCGTCGGTTGCCAGGTGTGCCACGGCGACGTGGGCGCGATGCGCACCGTCGAGCAGGCGGCGCCGCTCACGATGGGCTGGTGCGTGGGCTGCCACGAGCAGCGCGGGGCGCCGGACGACTGCCTCACCTGCCACTACTGAAACAGGCCGGAATTACCCTTACAATAGGCAGATGGCTGGGGGCGCGCAGGGTTCACCCGTGAACGCCGGTGCGGCAGATCCCGACGCCCCGCTGGCCCGGACGGTCGGGCGGCGGATCTTCCTGAAGGTGCTCGGCAGCGCGGCGCCCGCGGCCGCCGTGGCCTGCGCCCCGCTGCCCGCCGAGCAGCTCATCCCTTACGTCGTCCCGCCCGAGGACGTGGTGCCGGGCGTCGCCGCCTGGTACGCCACGGTGTGCGGCGAGTGCCCCGCGGGCTGCGGGATGCTGGTCCGCACCCGCGAGGGGCGTGCGGTCAAGGTCGAGGGCAACCCCGAGCATCCGATCAACCGCGGCGCCCTGTGCATCCGCGGCCAGGCGGCGCTGCAGGGCCTGTACAACCCCGACCGGTTCGGCGGGCCGCGGCGGCGGCGGCGCGCAGGCGGGGGCGGGCAGGGCCTCCTGGAGCCGCTCGGCTGGCCGGACGCGCAGCAGTTGCTCGTCGAGCGGCTGCGGGCGGCCCGCGACGGCGGCGAGCCCGGGCGCATCGCGCTGGTGACGCCGCTGCTGACGGGCACGCTCGACCGGCTGGTGGAGCGCTGGGCCGGCGCCGTCGGCGCCCGGCGGCTGCGCTACGAGCCGTTCGCCCACGAGGCGCTGCGCGCCGCGAGCCGGGCGGCGTTCGGCCTCGACGCCGTGCCGCGCTACGACTTCGCCCGCCCCGACCTGATCGTCTCGTTCGGCGCCGACTTCCTGGAGACCTGGCTGTCGCCCGTCGAGCACGGCCGGGCGTTCGCCGCGGGACGGCGGCGGGACGGCGACCTGCGCACCCGGCTGGTCCAGCTCGAGCCGCGCCTGTCCCTCACCGGGGCGCAGGCAGACGAATGGGTGGCGCTGGAGCCGGGCACCGAGGGGCTCGTGGCCGCCGCCATGGTGCACACGATCATCGCCGAGCGGCGCGTGCTGCTGCCGCGCGCGGAGCTGGGCGCCGCCGCGCGCCTCTTCGAGCTGGTGCGCGAGCACGCGCCCGAGCAGGTGAGCGCGCGGACCGGCGTCCCGACGGCGACCATCCGGGCGCTGGCGCGCCGCTTTGCCGACCCGGCGGCGGGCGCCGGGCGGACGCTGGCGGTGGGCGCCGGCGTGGCCGCCAGCGGGGCCGCGGCGACGGCGGCGCAGACCATGGTGCACCTGCTGAACCACGTGGCCGGCAACACCGGGGCCACGGTCACCTTCGACGCGGGCACCGGCGGCGGGACGGCGGTGCCCGGGAGCTGGAGCGGTGCCGGCACCTACCGCGACCTGCGGGCGCTGGCCGCGGACATGGCGGCGGGCGCGATCGACGTACTGCTGGTCCACGACGTCAACCCGGTGCACGCCCTGCCGGACGGCGCCGGCCTCGCGGCGGCGCTCGCCAGCGTGCCCACCGTCGTGAGCACGGCCAGTTGCCCGGACGAGACCTCGGCGCTGGCCGATCTGGTGCTGCCGGCCCATACGCCGCTGGAGGCCTGGGGCGACGCCGAACCGGCGGGCGGCGTCCGCGGCCTCCAGCAGCCGGCGCAGACGCCGCTTTTCGACACGCGGCACCTGGGCGACATCCTGCTCGACGCCGGCCGGGCCCTGGGGGGCGACGTGGCCGCGGCCCTGCCGCCGGAGGGCGACTTCCTGGCGCTGCTGCGCGCCGAGTGGCAGGCGGCGCACGCGGGCGGGGACTTCGAGACGTTCTGGCAGGACGCGCAGCGGCGCGGCGGGGCCTTCGAGCCACCGCGGCCGGCCGCGGTGGCTCTGCAGCGCGCCGTCCTTGAGGCGCCGCTCGAGCTCGATCCGGGGCGCGGCGAGCGGCCCTTCGCGCTGGTGGCGTATCCGTCGCCCCACCTGTACGACGGCCGCGGCGCCAACCGCGCCTGGCTGCAGGAGGTGCCCGACCCGCTGCTGAAGACCGCCTGGAGCAGTTGGGCCGAGCTGGCGCCGGAGACGGCGCGCGTGCTCGGTGCGGAGGACGGGCAGCTGCTCCACATCGAGTCGGACCACGGCGCGCTCGACGCCACCCTGCTGGTCAACCCGCAACTGCGGCCCGGCGTGGTGGCCATCCCGCTCGGGCAGGGGCACACGGCGTACGGCCGCTACGCGAGCGGGCGCGGCGTCAACGCCGCGGCGCTGCTCGACCCCAGTCCCGAGGAGGCCGGGGGCGGCGTGCGCTGGCTGGGCACGCCGGTCGACATCACGCCGCGGGCGGTCCGGCGGGCGGTGCCCCGCCTGCAGACGACCTTCGACCAGGACGGCCGCGGCATCGCCCGCGCCGTGACGCTGGAGCAGTTGGCCGCGGGCGGCCCGCTGGCCGACGCCGACGCCGAGCCGCCCTTCAGCCTCTATCCGGACCATGCGCACCCGGAGCACCGCTGGGGCATGGCCATCGACCTCGACACCTGCACCGGCTGCAACGCCTGCGTCGCGGCCTGCTACGCGGAGAACAACGTCCCGGTCCTGGGCGCCGACGAGATGCGCCGGGGGCGCACGATGGCGTGGCTGCAGATCGAGCGCTTCGTCGAGGACGGCCCGGCGGGCCCCGACAACCGCTTCGTCCCGATGCTGTGCCAGCAGTGCGACCACGCGCCGTGCGAGACGGTCTGCCCCACCTACGCGACGTACCACACCGACGAGGGGCTCAACGCGCAGATCTACAACCGCTGCGTCGGGACGCGCTACTGCGCGAACAACTGCCCCTACAAGGTGCGCCGCTTCAACTGGCACGAGCCCGAGTTCCCCACGCCGCTCGACCGGCAGCTCAACCCGGACGTGACCACCCGCGCGGCGGGGATCATGGAAAAGTGCACCTTCTGCGTGCAGCGGATCCGGCACGCGCAGGACCACGCGCAGGACGAGGACCGCGCGCCGCGCGACGGCGAGATCACGCCGGCCTGTGCGCAGACGTGCCCGGCGCAGGCCATCGTCTTCGGCGACCTCAACGATCCCGCCAGCCGCGTGTCGCGGCTCGCGGCCGACCGGCGCGCCTACCACGCGCTCGACAGCCTGAACACGCGCCCGGCGGTGACCTACCTGCGCAAGGTGCGGCGGGCGTGACGGCGGAGCGCAGCGACGAGATGAGCCTCGGCGCCACCACCGACGATGTCCTGCGCACGCTGGGACGCCCCGGCCGCGCTTACGTCGCGGCGGTGGTCGGCCTGCTGGCCGTGCTCGCCGTCGCCGCCGCGGCCTTCGCCCGCCAGGTCGGCACCGGCCTGGGCGTGGCCGGCTACCAGCCGCCGATCCTGTGGGGCGTCTACATCACGAACTTCGTTTTCTGGATCGGGATCACGCACTCGGGCACGCTGATCTCGGCGGTGCTGTTCCTGTTCCGGGCCCGCTGGCGCACCGGCGTGGCGCGCGCCTCGGAGGCGATGACCGTCTTCGCGATCATGACCGGCGCGCTCTTCCCCATCATCCACCTCGGGCGGCCCTGGCTGTTCTACTGGCTCATCCCGTATCCGAACGAGCGCGAGCTGTGGGTGAACTTCCGCTCGCCGATCATCTGGGACCTGTTCGCCATCATGACCTACCTGACGGTGAGCGTCGTCTTCCTCTACATCGGGCTGCTGCCCGACATCGCGACGGCGCGCGACCGGATCCGCGACTGGCGGCGGCACGCCTACCGCGTGCTGGCCCTCGGCTGGTCGGGCTCGGACCGCGAGTGGCATCACTACCGCAGCCTGTACGGCCTGCTGGCGGCGCTGGCGGTGCCGCTGGCCGTCTCGGTGCACAGCATCGTCTCCTGGGACTTCGCCACCACGCTCCTGCCCGGCTGGCACAGCACGATCTTCGGGCCCTACTTCGTGGCGGGCGCGATCTTCTCGGGCGTGGCGATGATGATCACGCTGCTGGCGCCGATGCGCACGCTGCTGGGTCTCGAGCGGTACATGCAGATCCGCCACTTCGACAACCTCGGCAAGCTGCTGCTGGTGCTGTCGCTGGTGATGACCTACGCCTACGGCATGGAGTACTTCGTGGCCTGGTACAGCGGCAACCCGTTCGAGCAGGGCACCTACTGGGCGCGCCTGACCGGCCCCTACGCGCCGCTGACCTGGACGATGCTGACCTGCAACTCGGTCGTGCCGCTCGTGCTGCTCGCGCGCCGGGTGCGCACGTACCTGCCGGCGCTGTTCGCCGTGGCCGTCCTCGTCAACGTCGGCATGTGGCTGGAGCGCTACGTCATCGTCGTGTCGTCGCTCGCGCGGGATTTCGATCCGGCGAACTGGACCGGCCTGTACGATCCGACCTGGGTGGAGTGGGCCATCACGGCCGGGTCGTTCGCCCTGTTCGCGCTCCTCTTCCTCGCGTTCGTGAAGCTGTTCCCGCCGATCGCCATGCACGAGATCAAGGAGCAGGCGGAGGCGGCATGAGCCAGGCGACGCTGCTCGGCGTGTACGCCAGCGGAGACGCCGCCGCGCGCGCGGCGGGCGCCGTCCGGGCAGCGGGGCTGGGCGCGGCGATGACCTACGCGCCGACGGCGGACCCGGCGCTGCTCGCCGGCGCGGCGCGGCGGCCGAGTCTGGTCCGGCTCTGCACGCTACTGGGCGGCCTGGCGGGCGGCGCCGCCGGCATCGCCTTTCCCGCGTACACGATGCTGGACGCGGGGCTCATCGTCGGGGGCAAGCCAATCTTGTCGATCCCGCCGCTCGTCATCATCGGCTTCGAGCTGGCGATGCTGGGCGCGGCCCTGGCCGGGCTGGCCGGCTTCCTGCTGCTGAGCAGGCTGCCCTGCCGCCCTGCGCCGGCGCTCGCGGGGCGGGGGTTCACCGACGACCGCTACGGCGTGCTGGTGACCTGCACCCCCGGGCAGCGGGCGGGCGCGCGCGCCGCCCTCGAGCAGGCCGGCGCGGAGGAGGTGCACGACGGTGCGTAGCTCGCGCAGTGCCGTGGCCGCCGCCCTGGCGCTCGGCATCCTCTGGCTGGCCGGCTGCGCGGGCCCGGCCGACATGAGCCGCGGGGCGGCCGTCAGCCCGCACGCGCCGCAGGCGCCGCCGGCCGGCGTGCTGACCGTCGACGCCCCGGCCGTTCTCGATCGCCCGGCGGCCTGGGTGCGGCTGCGGAACCCGCGCCCGGCCACGGCGGACGTGCTGGCCGAGGGCGCTGAGCTGTACGGCATCTACTGCCTGCTCTGCCACGGGGCCCTGGGCGCCGGCGACGGCGCCGTGGCGGCGCACTTTACCCGCGTGCCCGATCTGCGGGCGCCGCACATGGGACGCTATACCGACGGCCGCCTGTACACGATCGTGCGCCAGGGCGGGTTCAGGATGCCCGCCTACGCCGACGTGCTGAGCACGGACGAGCGCTGGGCCATCGTCACCTACCTGCGCACGCTGGGAGGCGGCGATGCCGCCCGCTGACGGCCGCCCCCGGGCGATCCTGTCGGCCCGCGAGCGGCGCCTGGCCGGCGCGCTGGCCGCGGCCGGGGCGGCGGCCTTCGTGTACGGCGCCGCGTTCGGCGACGCCGCGCGCGCGTGGCAGGCGCTGCTGGTCAACTTCCTGTTCTTCACCGGTCTGGCCCAGGCCGGCGTGGTGCTGTCGGCCCTGGTGCAGGCGACATCCGCGCGCTGGGCGCGGCCGCTCAAGCGGGTGGCCGAGGCAACGGCGGGGTTCCTGCCGGTCTCGATGCTGCTGCTGGCGGTGCTGCTCGCCGGCCTGCCCGCCTGGGCCCCCTGGGCCGGCGCACCAGGGCACGCCCGCCAGGGGTGGCTCACCGTGCCCTGGTTCGCGGCCCGCGAGAGCGCCGGGTTCCTGCTGCTGCTGGGCGTCAGCGCGGCCTACCTGTACCACTCCGTGAGGCCCGACATCGGCCTGCTCCAGGAGCTGGACGGCCGGCCGCCGGCCGGGTTCGCGGCGCGTCTGATCACGCGCTGGCACGGCGCCGCGACGGAACGCGACCTGTGCCAGCGCAGCCAGAGCCGGCTGGCGCCCGTCGTGCTGATCGCCTACGGCTGGGTCTTCTCGCTGGTCGCCTTCGACTTCGTGATGGCGCTCGACCGTCACTGGTACTCCACGCTGGCCGGGGGCTACTTCTTCACGGGCAACCTGCTGGCCGGCATCGCGCTGCTGGCGGTGGCGGCGGCCTGCCGGGAGCGGCTCGGACTCGCAGCCCACGTCGGGAGCCGGCAACTCCGCGACCTCGGCACCCTGCTGTTCGGCTTCGCGATCCTGTGGGCCTATCTGCTCTGGTCGCAGTACCTGGTGATCTGGTACGGCAACCTGCCGGAGGAGGCGGCGTTCGTCGCCCACCGGCTGCAGGGACGCTGGGCGCCGCTGACATGGCTGGCCGTCGGCCTGACCTTCCTGCTGCCGTTCGTCGTCCTGCTCAGCCGCCGGGTGAAGGCCTCGGCCCGCGGCCTCGCCGCCGTCGCGGCGGCCGTCCTCGCCGGGCTGTGGCTGGAACGCTTCGTCCTCGTGGCCCCGTCGCTCGCGTCCAGCGACGGCCCGTCGCTGGGGCTGCCGGAGCTGCTGGTCACGGCCGGCGCGCTCGCCGCGTTCGTGCTCTGCTACGCCCGCTTCCTGGAGACGGTCCCGGTGCTGCCGATCTCGGACCCGAAGCTGGCGCCGGCGGCGCCCGGGGACGGGGCCGCGCCGCCCGCTGCGCTACACTAGCCCCGTGGAGCGTAGCGGGTTCTACCTGTTCGGGCAGCTGGCGGGCAAGCAGTTCCGCAAGGCGAAGTGGATCTGGAAGTCGGCCACCGGCAGCGAGGAGGACGCCATCCGTGCCGAGCACGGGGTCGGGCGGGACATGGCGGCCGTCGTGCGCGAGCAGGCCGGCGGCGCGGCCGACCCGGCGGCGCAGGCGCTGCTCGACGGCATCAGCGCGGCGCTGGCCGAGCGGGTGCGCAACCAGGCCCACCGCTTCGAGGTGGCCGCGCTCCCGGGCGGCGAGCCGACCGCGTTCGCGCTGCCCGGCGGGTTCATCTTCGTGGCGCCGGCCCTGGTGGAGCTGGCCGGCCGCGACCGCGACGAGCTGGCGTTCGTGGTGGCCCACGAGATGGCCCACGTCATGCGCCGCCACGCCATCGACCGGCTGCTGGGCCAGAAGGCGCTGTCGGCGGTCTCGCTGGCGACGCCCGCGACCCGGGTCATCGCGCCCTGGCTGCGCTCCGTCGGCTTCCGCTGGCTCGAGAAGGCCTACTCGCGCGAGCAGGAGTTCGAAGCGGACGAGCTCGGGGCGCGCCTGATGCGCGCGGCCGGGTTCGATCCGGCGGCGGCGCTCCGCATGCTGGCGCGGCTCGGCGCCCTCGAGCCGCGCACGGACGTGCCCAACCTCGGCGCCTACCTGTCGACCCATCCCCCGGTGGGCGAGCGCATCCGGCACCTGCGCGAGCGGCTGGGACTCCGCGGCGAGACCGCCCGTCGCACCGGAAGCGGCGAGGCGTCAGGCTGACAGGGCGCCAGCCTCATCATGCACGAGCAGCCCCATCAGGTCATGAGCCGGCCGGACGCCGGCGCCCCGCTCCTCTCGCGCGAGGGGCTCATCCGGCGGCGCTTCGAGCGGCGGCTGCGGCTGCTGCGGATCCCCGACGATCTGACCGGCTGGACGGTGCTGGACATCGGCGCCTGGCACGGCTTCTTCTCGTTCGAGTGCGAGCGGCGGGGCGCCGAGCGGGTGCTGGCCATCGACCGCTACGCCTGGGACCGGTTCGGCGCGGACGACTTCCTCGCAGCGCGCGCGCGGCTCGGCTCGTCCGTCGAGCACCGCCGCCTCGACGTCCACGACCTCGACCCGGCCGAGGTCGGCCGGTTCGACCTCGTGCTGCTGCTCGGGGTCTTCTACCACCTGCGCAACCCCCTGCGGGCGCTCGAGCGGATCCGGGCCGTCACCAACCGGCTGCTCATCTGCGAGACCCACGTCCTGCTGCCGTTCGTGCACGAGCGCTACCCGCTGGTCCCGTTCTTCCCGGGCGACGAGCACGCGCGCGAGGCGCCCTACGAGCTGTGCGCCATGCCGACCTTCGCCGCCCTGGGCCAGATGCTAGAATCCGTCGGGTTCAGCGAGGTCGAGACGGTGTACACCCCGTCGTTTCGCTACTGGAAGAAGTTTCTTGCGCTCGTCACGAACCGCCCGCGCTCGGGGCGCGGCATCGTGCACGCGCGCGTCTGCAAGGAGACCGGAGCGTCATGAAAGTCGCGGTAATCGGACTGGGAACCATGGGCGCGCCGATGGCGGACAACCTGATCAAGGCCGGGTTCGAAGTCACGGTGCACAACCGCACGCGGAGCCGCGAGGAGCCGCTCGAGCAGCTGGGCGCCGTATGCGCCGCCAGTCCGGCCGCGGCCGCCGCCGAGGCGGCCGTCGTCCTGACCTGCGTCGCCGATACGCCGGACGTCGAGAGCGTCCTGCTCGACGCCGAGCGCGGCGTGATCAACGGATTGCGGCCGGGCGGCTTGGTGATCGACTGCTCGTCGATCGAACCGGAGGCGACGCGGCGCATCGCGCGCGCGTTCCGCGCGCGGGACATCGGCTACGTCGACGCCCCGGTGTCGGGCGGGTCGGAGGGCGCCATCAAGGGGACGCTGACGGTCATGTGCGGCGGCTCGGAGGAGGACTTCGAGCTTGCACAGCCGGTGCTGCAGGTGATCGGCAGCCGCGTCACCCGGATCGGCCCGGTGGGCTGCGGCCAGATTGCGAAGGTCGCCAACCAGGTGGTGATCACGGGCACCTTCTTCTCGCTCGCCGAAGCCCTGACGCTGGCCTACCGTGCCGGTGCCGATCCCGAGCGGGTGGTCGAGGCGATCGGCGGCGGGGTGGCCGGCTCGTGGATCCTCAACAACCGCTCGCAGAAGATGCTGCAGGACGACTACCCGCTCGGGTTCCGGCTGCGCCTGCACCGCAAGGATCTGGGCATCGCGCTGGCGACCGCGCGGGAGAACAACGTGCCGGTGCCGGTCGCGAGCCTGGTGGCCACCATCGAGGACGGCCTCATCGCGCAGGGCTACGGCGACGAGGACATGTCGAACCTGGCCCGCTTCGTGCGCCGCGGGGCCGGCATTCCGGACGGCCCGCTGAAGACCGGGGGCTGACGGCGGGCGGCTGCCGCGCCGTCAGTAGAACAGCACCGCGACGACGAAGAGCACCACCGCGAACGCCAGCATCCACTGCCACATCTCCTGCTTGTCCTCGGCGGGCAGGAGCTGGAAGGTGATGTTGCGGTGGGAGGAGACCGCGTTGCGCAGGAACGGCGTCGACGAGACGCCGTAGCTCTCCATGATGAACGAGCGGCCGCCGGTGCGCTGCTCGACCAAGCCCAGCCCGTCGGTGTTGAGCCGGGTGCGGATGCCCTCGAGGTCCGCCTCGAGCGACTCGTCGTAGTCGATGCCCCGCACGTAGTCGCGCAGGACGTCGTCCAGATTGGTGCCGGTGCGCGAGCCGATGCCGATCGGGTACACGGTCAGCCCGCGCCGCTGGAACTCGGACAGCGCCGTGTCGAGCCGCGCCAACTGCTCGCGCGTGCCGAAGAAGTCGCCGTCGGTGAAGAGGATGACCAGGCGGTCCGAGCGCTGCTCCGGGACCCACTCGTCGTCGCCCGACTCGAAGCGGTCCTGGTTGTCGATGGACTGGTAGACGTGCTCGAAGGCCGAGGCGATGTCGCTGTCCCAGGGAAACGCGTCACCGGAGAGCGTGTCCGGCGGCGCCACGCGCCCGAGCTGCTCGATGAAGCGGTCGGCGTCGGACGACATGTGGGCCTTGCGCACCGCCGTGGTGCCGAAGACGAACAGCGCCGCCCGGTCGCCCGCCGTCAGGATCTCCTCGGTGTACAGGTTCAGCGCCTCGCGCACGGCCAGCTCCAGCCGCGGGGGCCCGAGGTCGGTCACCCACATGGACGCCGAGCCATCGATGACGATGGCCACGTCGACGTCGCCGCGCTTGAAGGTGCGCCCGCCGAACACCCAGTAGGGCCGGGCCGCGGCCGACGCGACAGCCACGAGCACGAGGACGGCGACGAACCAGAACTTGATCGGCCCGATCAGCGGGTACGTGGAGCCGTGCGTGCGCGCCGGACGCAGCAGCACGCGCAGGGCGAAGACCGCGAACCCGACCGCCAGCAGAGCCAGCGAGATCGGGATCGCCATCAGGAACTCCGGATTCTCGAACTCGACGGCGTTCCGCAACACCGACAATTGCATGGCTCGTACCTGTTATCTCGTATCTCGGCGCAGCTAGAGCTAGCCGCGGCGCCGCCGGGTGGGCGTCCCCTCTCCCTTCATCTGCTCCAGCTCGGGGGCCTGCAGCTCGCGGAGCGGCTCGAGCGCGAGTCGCACCGCGTCGGGATTGCTCGTCAGGTCGTAGTTCCACTTGTACTCGAAACGATCGGCGTCGTCGCTGCGCAGGGCGCGCTCGAAGTCGGCGTTGACGTCGTCGAGCACGTCCTGGATGATGGCGGCCTTGAGCGCCAGGCCGTCCGGGTTGTCGTCGCTGATCGCCCGGTACTGCTGGCGCGCGAGCTGGAACTTGGCGCTGCCCAGCAGATACGACGCGCGCGGGTCGTCGACCTCGTCGGACAGGTTCTCGACGACCGTCTCGTACTCGCCGCGCAGGTAGCGGTAGGCCGCCTGCTGGAGGAAGGCGTCGCCGAACAGATAGGCCTCGGCCAGCCACTGCACGCCCCAGGCGCGGCTCTGCTCGTAGAACCCGGTCACCTGGTCGAGCTCGGCCTCGGCCTGCTCGAAGTTGCCGCGGCGGACGCTGTCGCTCAGCCCGTCGAGGCGCTCGTAGAATCCGGCCAGGCTCAGCGACGGCCCCGCCACCACGACGAGGAAGACGACGGCCAGCACGAAGCCGAGCAGGTAGCGGAAGGCATTGTCGCGGTCGAGCAGATCGGTCAGGCGCATCGTAAAACTCCAGACTCCTGCCAGGGCCCCTACGGGCCCGTTCCCCAGAACAGCTCCGCCAGGAACCCCATCGGGATCCCGACGAGGAGCATCGCCAGCGCCGCCAGCAGGAAGCGCGGGTAGATCGGCACCTTGAGCGCCCGGTGCTTCAGCTCGTAGCGGACCGCCTCGCGCTCGTCGATCGCCTCGTACGCCCGGGTGAGACTGTCCTGGTCGGTGACGTCGAAGTAGTCGCCGCCGTAATCGCGGATCATCTCGATCAGCCGGGGCGTCGTCGTGGGATGCCCGATCATCGCGGTCCGGATGTCGCTGGTGTTGATGTAGATGATGTACGGAACGATGTTGCGCTGGTTGAGGGCGGCGAACTCCGAGTCGGGAAACTCGTCGACGGCCGCGTCCGTGATGATCAGCACCGCGCGGTTGAGGTTCGTGCCCGCGCCGGTCAGCGCCTCGTCGCGCTCGAAGTGCTTCATGATCGACCGCAGCGGGCGGATGATGTTCGTGTCGCCCTCGGCCGGAATGATCCGCACCTTGTCGGGCGGGACCACCATCGCCTTGTCGAGCCGCTGCGTCGTCACGTACGGCGCGTCCCAGACCTGGAAGTAGTAGAGCTCGTCGTCGGTGACGAAGTCGTCGACCATGTACGGGTAGGTCGAGAACAGCCACAGCGACACGCGGTCGTTCTTGTCGCGCCGCATCTCGAGGAACTGGAGATGCGCGTCGCGGGCCACCTCGGCTTTCGACTTGCCGGTGTCGGGGAACTCCCACGCCATCGAGCCGGACGTGTCGACGAGGTCGACGCGCACCCGCGACTCGATGTAGCCGCTGACCTCCTCCGTGGCGGTGAGGAACGGGTCGGCCGCCGCGAACAGGATGAGCGCCAGCGCCGCCGCGACCAGCACCTTCGGCGCGGAGTGGAGGGCGCGCGCCACGAACCGCTTCTGGTGCAGCAGATCGATGTCGTGCCCCGAATGGTGGCGCGTGTGCCGCCGCTGGCGCAGGCCCAGCCGGCCCACGGTGAAGAACACGCCGGCGATGACGAGCGCGGTCAGCACGATGGCCATGCCGATATCGCCGTAGCGGATCTGCTCGAAGCGCGTCTCGATGAGCTCGAGCGCGCTCGACTGCACGAAGACCACGAACTCGTCCCAGGTCATCAGCATGGCATCACCGTACTTGGAACAGCGACTTGACCTGCAACCAGAGCCGGGTGTGCGGCCGCAGCATCGTCAGTGACTGCTCGAACGCCCGCGCCTCGCGGGCCGGGTCGGCGATGGGCGCCGTCGAGGCGTACTCCAGGCTCGACTGGTAGTCGACCAGCCGCGCGGTCACCCAGCTCAGCGCCTCCTTGCGCGGCCCGTCCGCGAGCCCCGCGACGTACGAGCCGATCTCCTTCGGCGTGTCGCCGATGTGAATCTCGGGCAGCTCCGCCCGCAGGTACTCGCGCCCCTGGATAATCAGGTTGCGCCGGACATCCTGCAGCACGGCGCCGTTGTCGGCAGGCCGCAGCCGGGCGAGCTCCCGGACGCGCCGCAGTAGGTCCCGCCGGGCCTGCCAGATGGAGGGCGGGACGGGGATCTGCGCCTCGAGCTGCTCGAGCTCCTCGTCCTCCTTCTGCCTCGCCTCGGAGACTGCCTTGGGCTTCCGCGCCTGGCGCACGAGCAGCACCAGCCAGACCAGCAGCGGGATCGGCGCCAGCACCCAGGCGAGGACACGGAAGGCGGTGGCCCGCACGCCGAAGGTGCCCAGCTCGATCGTGTCGCGGATGTCCAGCAGCGGCGTGTCCGTGAGGGTCGTCACGTAGCGGACGAGGTTGGCCCCGCTGTCGACCTGCCGCACCTCGGCGTCCTCGACGTCCTCGCCGAGGTCGCGCAGGAGGTAGTAGAAGCTGAACCCGGGCAGGATGTACGTGGACTTCTCCGGGGCGATCAGCCGGAAGCGGTAGTGGAAGTCCCAGATGTGCTCGTCCTCGACCTGCCGCTTGCGGACGTCGAGCGCGAGCCCCTCGAACGGGTGCACCGGCAGCGTCTCGGGCACCATCCGGTCCTCGAGGATGATGATCTCTTGGCCCTCGTCGATCAGGTCCGGGAACCGCACGCGGTAGGTCTGCGTGATCGGGTCGCCGGTCTTGACGACGGTGGGCTCGACGTCGAGCGTCTCGATTGCGACCAGCGAGGCCTCTTCCGGCGGCGCCTCGGCGGCCGGCTGCGGCTGCGCGGCCGCCGCGGGCGCGCCGCCGAGCGCCACCGCCGTCAGGGCCAACACCGCCGCGCCGGTTGTCCAGCAGCTACGTCTCATCACGTTCTCAGTCACCACGATCCCTCACCGGGACATGCGCGAAATCAGGAACTTCGCGAGCTCGTCCGCATGATTCTCGGGAGTGAGCACCGCCGAGTCGATACCGCACTGATGCTTCAGCCGGTACTGAATGTCGGCGTGCGCCTCCTCGATTTGCCGACGGATCGCCCCCGCCTTGCGCACGGAGATGACCGTCTGCTTACCGGTCTCCATGTCCGAGATCCGGATGTACCCGAGCCGGCTCCTGACCGCGAACTCGGCCGGGTCGTCCAGAATGAGCATCATCATATCGTGCTTCGCCGACAGCGTACGCAGCCGCTTGAAATCGATCAAATCCGGGTCGTTGACGAAGTCCACCATATCCGAGACGAACACGACCGAGTGCCCCGTCTTGAGCCGCCCCAGCATGAAATCGAGCGCGACCGAGAAGTCGGCGCGGCGGCGGGTCGGGAACTCGCGCTCGAGCTGCAGCTTGTCGAAGATCTGCTTCGCCATGTGGAAGACCTGCGACGAGCCCAGCCGCGGCCGCATGTAGAGCTCGATGCGGTCGGAGAAGCCGAGCAGGCCGACAGGGTCGCGGATGTTGGCGCGGGTCAGGCCGATGTTCCCGATCAGCTCCAGCAGCAGCAGCGCCTTGTTCGATTCCTGCGAGAGCTGGAACAGGGTCGAATGGGACAGATCGACCACGATCAGCGTGCGCAGCTCCTTCGGCTCCATCCGCTCGATGCGGAACAGCCGGCGGGGATACGTCTTGAGGCTCAACGTCCATGCGATGTCCTTGAGCGGCTGGCCCTGCCGCCACTCGTCGACGCCGACGATGTCGTACCCCGCTCCCTTGAAACCGCTCTTGTGCTCGCCGTAGTGGATGCTCGTCGCCTTCCGCTTCGCCCTGATGCTGTGCTTGATGTCGCGAAAGCGGGAGAAGACCTCCTCTACCTCCACGGAGGGACCTCCATGTCCTGGACGATCTTCTGGAGGAGCTCCTCCTTGACCACCGAGAACTCCATCCCCTCCCGCAGCACCAGGCGGTGCGCGAGCACGGGCTCGGCGACGGCCTTGATGTGGTCGGGCGTGATGACGGTATCCCCGTTGAAGAAGGCGAACGTGCGCGCGACCGCCTCGAGGTGGAAGTGGACGCGCGGCGAGATGCCGACCCGGATGTACTCCCGCACGATGCGCGCGACGCGGCCCTGGGCGCGGTGCGGGCGCGTGTTGCGCAGCAGGCGCACCTTGTACTGCTGGGCGTACTCAGACATCCGCACGTTGTCGAAGATGAAGCGCGCGATGTCGAGCACCTCGTACAGGTTGGTGAGCTTCTCGACGTGCTTGCCGACCACGTTGTGCGCGCTGATCTTCAGCTCGTCCGCCTCGTCCTCGGGATCCAGCATGTTGATGGACAGCGTGGTGCGGTCGAGCTGCGCGACGGGGTTGGCGAACGTGCCCTCCTCCTCGCCGAAGATGTTCTCCGTGCAGATGACCATGAAGAAGCGCGGCCCGTCGATGTCGCTGAAGTCGCACGACAGCGGGAAGAGCGGCAGCATCTTGCCCTCGAGGTTGCCGTAGTCGGACGAGAGCGTGGCCGAGCTCTCCTCCATGCCCTCGAGGACGGCCGCCTTGGTCTTGCCCGAGAGCCGGTTGTCCTCGTCGATGAGGACGATGTGGGCCATCAGCTTGCCCGGCTTGAAGTGGATCTTGCGGGTCCCGTCGAGCTCCTCGACGATGGTCTCGTAGCCGAGGATGTCCTCCGGCATGTAGGTCGGCAGCCCCTGGATGCGCTCGAACCGGGCGTCGACCGCCATGGCGCACGCGCTGACGAGGTCGGTCTTGCCGGTGCCCGTCGGCCCGCGGAACATCAGGTGCGGCTGCCGCAGCAGCTTGCCCTGGCTCAGCTTGTCGGTGTACGGGAGCAGCGTGAAGAAGGCCCACGACAGGATGCGCGCGGCCTCGTCGAGGCCGTACAGCCACTTGGTCGACTCGCTCTGGAAGCGGTTGACCACCTCCTGGGCGTGGTCGATATCGATGGTGGGCTTGGGATCGGGCTGCGGCCGCGCCCCGGTCTGCACCGCCGGCGCGGCCGGCGGCACCTCGGCCGGCGTCTCCGACAGCACGGCGGTCTGCGTCTCAGGGTTGCCTTCAGGTCTTGGATCGACGGTCACGAAATCTCCTTCTCGTCAGCGCACCCCGAAACCGACCGTCATGCCGACGTAGACTTCCCGGCCCGGCGAGGGCTCATAGTAGCGTCCACCGAAGGCATTCGTGATCGTCGAGGAGTTGTAACGTTCACCGAAGAGGTTGTCGATTCCGACGAACGGCCGGAAGTCGGCTTCGCCTCCGATCGTATCGAAGGCGAAGCGCAGGTCCACTACGGTGTAGGCCCAGTTGTATGCAGTGTTCGAGTTGTTGAGCGTGTACTCGTCGACCCACCGCACCGTCGCGATCGACGTCAGGCCGAATGGCGCGCGGTGGGTGACGCCGCCGAACACGCGGTGCGGCGGCGCGCCCGGCTCGAGGAAGCCGCCGTAGTCGGTGCCGTTCAGGACGAAGCGGTCGAACGCGAAATCCTGGTAGGTGTAGGCGAAGCGGGCGCTGAACGTGGAGTCGGGCACCCACTCGAGCAGCATCTCGAGCCCGTTGCGCGAGGTCTCGCCGGCGTTGACCTGGAAGATCTCGTCGTCGGGGCGCTGCACCGGCACGAACGCGTTGGTCACGTTGGCCGTGTAGAAGGCCACCTCGTAGCGCAGGCGGGCCGGCTCGGCGAGGCCCCGGACGCCGAACTCGAAGCTGGCCAAGTCCTCGGGCTCGAGGTCCTGGTTGAACCCGCCCTCGCCGGTCGCCGTGTTCGACAGCTCGACGGTGGTCGGCGTCTCGTAGGCGGTCGACAGGTTCGCGAACAGGTTCATGTTGTCCGTCGCGGACACCGTCACGCCGACCGAGGGGCTGACCGCGTCCATCGTCCGGTCGCCGGTCTGGTCGCCGTCCTCCAGCCTGCGGTCGCCGGCCCGGAAATCATAATAGTTCCAGCGCACCCCGGCGGTGAAACGTACGCGGTCGGTCGGGGCGATCCCGATCTGGGCGAACGGACCGGCGGACAGGACGTCCTCGGTCTGGTCGACCAGCAGGCCGGTGGACGACCCGTCGCCGGCCTGACCGAACTCCATGCGGTCGTCGTTCTGCGTCGCCACGTCCACGCCGGCCGCCCAGTCGATGGTCACCGCACCGGCCTCGGCGGCCCCCAGGTACTCGGAGCGGAACCCGAACCCGGTGCGGCCCAGCTCGATGTTGCGGAAGGCGCCGATGGCGTCGAGGTCGCGCCACATGCCCCAGCCGGTGGCGCGGAAGCGCTGCGTGTCGCTGAAGCGATGCTCCAGCGTGACGCCCCCCTGACCCTGGCTGGCTCCTTCACCCCAACCGCGGCCAGACGCGACGTCGCGGGCCAGGCAGGCGCCGGCGACGCAGTCGCCGTCCGGGCCGCGCAGCGGCGCCGTGCTCGCGTCCGCGCGGTTGAGGAAGCTCGGGCTCTGGGCGAAGGGCGAGTCGTACAGGTTGAAGATGCCGCGGATCTCGGTGTCGGCCGTCAGCTCGCGCCGCACGACGAAGTTCGCCTGCGTGATCTCGGCATGGGAGTTCTGGCGGAAGCCGTCGGTCTCGAAGCGGCTGATGCTGCCCATGAACTGCGTGCCGGTGTTGCCGCCGTCCACCCGCAGCTGCTGCCGGTTGTAGCCGTGGCTGCCGAACTGGATGTCGGGCGCCAACGTCAGCCGGCGCGACGTGTCGAACGTGGTCTCCAGGTTGATCACGCCGCCGGCCGAGTTGCCGTAGAGCACCGCGCTCGGGCCGCGGATGACGTCGATGCGGCCGACCGAGCCCAGATCGACGCTGCCCGGCTCGGTCGTGCCGTCGGCCGTCGTGATCGGGATGCCGTCCTGGAGGATCGCCAGCCCGCGCAGCCCGAAGCGCGGCTCCGGCGCCCGGATGCTCAGGCCGATGCCGCCCGAAAGGCCGTAGTTGCGCCGGTTCTGCACGAACAGCCCGGGGATGCCCCGCAGCGCCTCGTCGAGCGACGCGCGCCGCTGCCCGACCTCGATCGCGTCGCGCTGCACGACGGTGACCGAGCTGGGCACGAGCCCCAGCGCCTGGTCGGTGCGGGTCACCGTGACCGTCTCCGCGAGCGGCGCGAGGCCGAGCACGATGTCGTGGGTGAGCGCCCCGGCGCCGACCGCCACCGCCCGCGGCTCGGTCCGGAAGCCGGGCAGGATGCCCTGCACCGTGTAGTCGCCCGCCGCGAGCCCCACCATGCGGTACTCGCCCCGGCTGTCGGTCACCACGCTCCGCGAGCGGCCGGTGTCCGCGCTCGTCACGGTGACCGTGACGCCCGGCAGCACGGCGCCGCTGTCGTCCTGCGCCGTCCCTGCGAGCGTGCCACCCGGGCCCTGCGCCGCCGCGCCGGCCGCGCCCCCGGCCAGGGCGAGCACGACGCCCAGCAGGCCGCTGGCCCACCGGCCCGCCGTGATGGGCGCGTCCGTGTTCATGTTCCGTCCCGACTCCCTATCCTCGCATGGACACCCGGCACCCTGCCGCCGGCGGGGCATTCGGCAGCGCCCGCCCGCCGGCGCGGCTACGCGGCGGCGGCGGCGCGGCTCGGCGGCCGCGCCAGGGCCAGCGACCCCAGCGCCACGACCGCGAGACCGGCGGCGATGAAGAACGCGAAGCGATAGTCGCCGAACGCCTCGAAGACCCCGGCGGCGATGATCGGACCGAGCAGGCCGGCCACGCCGTACGCCGTGAACAGCAGCCCGTAGTTGAGGCCCAGGTGCTTCGTGCCGAAGAAGTCGGCCGAGGTCGACGCGAAGACCGACAGCTGCGTGCCGAAGCACCAGTAGACGACCACGACGAACAGGTACAGCAGCAGCGCCTGCTCGCGCCAGGTGTACAGCGCGGGCATGGCGAACGCCGACAGCAGGATCATGATTCGCAGCGTCGTCAGGCGCCCGACGAGATCCGACAGCCAGCCCGACGCGATGCGCCCCGCGGCGTTGCCGACCGCCCCGACGGTGACCGCCAGCGCGGCGGCCGTCGCGCTCATGCCCGCGCTCTGGGCGAACGGCACCAGCTGGCTGATCGTCATCATGCCGGCCGTGGTGCCCAGGCAGTAGGCAATCCACAGGAAGTAGAAGCTGGGCAGGCCGAGCATCTCGCCGCTGGGAACGTCGCGCTGGGTCCGCTCGGACGCCGCCGTCGGGGTCCAGCCCTCCGGCCGATAACCCTCCGGCGGGTTGCGCAGCAGCCAGGTGCCGACCATGCCCATCGCGAACAGGATGACGCCCAGGATCTGGAACGTGGGCCGCCACCCGACCGCGCCGATCAGGGCCGTCGCCACCGGGGCGAAGATGGCCGAGCCGCCGCCGTAGCCAGCCACCATCAAACCGACCACCAGGCCGCGCTTGTCGGGAAACCACTTCGAGCCGACCGGGATCGGCGTGGCGTAGCCGAAGCCGTTGCCGAGACCGACGACGAAGCCGAACGCGATGTAGAGATACGGGAGCGACGAGGTGAAGCTGCCGAGCACGAAGCCGAGCCCGACGAGCGTGGCGCCGATGGCGGCGCAGATGCGCGGGCCGCGCACGTCCTGGATGCGCCCGGCGAAGACGGTCGAGACGGCGAACGTGACGATCGCAATCGTGAACACCCACGACGTCTGGGTGCGGCTCCAACCGAATTCCGCTTCCAGGGGGCTGACGAACACGCTCCAGGCGTACAACGATCCCAGCGCGAGATTCATCGACACGCCCCCGATAACTGCGAGCCAGCGGTTCATGGTCGGTCCTAGTGTGAAAGAATTGTGACAGCCTAGCTTCTCGCGGCCGAGCGGGTCAACAAAAGCGGCTGCATTTCTTGGCGGTCTGGAGGGTGTGGCGCGTGGCGGACGACACTTCATCTGCGGTCGTGAGGGCCGTCGGCAACCTCGGCGAGCGGTTGTCCGATTTCACACAACGCTGGATCCCGGACTCATGGGTCGTCTGCATGATTCTGACGGTGCTGGCGATCGTGCTAGCCATGTTCGGCGCCAGCGCCAGCCTCAACGAGGCGGTGCTCGCCTGGGGCGGCGGCATGTGGCAGCTGCTGGAGCTGGCGATGCAGTTCAGCATCGCCATGATCGCGGCACACGCCTGCGTGTCGTCGCCGCGCGTGTTCAACATGCTGGACCGGCTCGCCAACCTCCCCGACAGGCAGCGCCCGGTGCAGGCGGTGGTCCTGATGGCGATCTTCTCGATGACCATCGGCTACGTGAACTGGGCCCTCAGCCTGGTCGCCTCGGCGCTGTTCGTGCCGTTCGTCGCCCGGCGCAACCCGCAGGCGGACATCCGCGTCCTGATTGCCGCGGCCTATCTCGGCGTGGGCACGATCTGGCACGGGGGGCTGTCGGGCTCCGCGCCGCTGATCCTGGCCACGCCCGGCAACCCGCTGCTCGAGCCGGGCTCCGGCGAGCCGGTCATCGACCGGCTCATCCCGGTGACCGAGAGCCTGTTCAACCCGTTCAACCTGACCTACGTCGTCGTCCTGTTCCTCGTGGCGCTCGGCACCATCGCCGTGCTCCATCCCCGCGGCAAGCCGCGGACGCTGACCGCCGAGCAGATCGACCGCATCATGCCGACGCTGCCGGTCACCGACGAGCCGACGACGCCGGCTAGGCGCCTGGAGGGGTTCCCCGGGTGGATCTGGCTGGCGGCGATCCTGATTGGCTACCCGCTCGGCTACTCCATCGTCACGCGCGGCTTCGGGGCGAGCTGGACGATCAACGCCTACAACTCGGTGTTCCTCGTCTCGGCCCTGCTACTGCAGGGGCGGCCGGCCAACCTGGTGCGCGCCTTCGCCAACGGCGCGCGCACCGCGTCGGGCGTGATCCTGCAGTTTCCGTTCTACGCCGGCATCTTCGGCATCATCAACAACACCGACCTCGGGAGCTGGCTCGGCAGCCTGTTCGTGCGGTTCGCCACCACCGAGAGCTACCCGCTGGTCGTCTACTTCTACTCGGGTTTCATGAACCTGTTCGTGCCGTCGGCCGGCTCGAAGTGGCTGATCGAGGCGCCCTACCTGCTACCGGCCGCCCGGGAGCTCGGCGTGTCGGCCACCACCACCGTCCTGGCGTACGCCTACGGCGACTCGACGACGAACCTGATCCAGCCCTTCTGGGCCATCCCGATCCTGACCGTCACCGGCCTGCGCTTCGGCGACGTGCTGGGCTACACGGGGATCGTCGCCGTCGCGTGCACGATCACGAGCGTGATCGCGATGCTGCTCATCCCGGCGGCGCTGTAGGCGCGCGCCGGCGACGGCCGCTACGCGGCGGCGAGCTGGCGGAGATGGTTGGCGCACGTCAAGGGCGCATGGGGCCGGGCGAACGCCGGAGAGCGCGGCCACCGCGACCAGGAGCGGCTGTACTACGTGCCGTGCGCCGGTTGCGAGCGTGCATCCAATGATCCGCTATGCCAATGCGCTACATGAGCGTCACGGAATCCCCGGTCCATTGAGCCTCTTGCGAAACGCGTGATCGGCCGAGTTTTTCCCTGCCGGAGTCGGCGGGGCGAGGGACGGTCAGCGGGCGGGATGCAGCGTTCGCAGGATGGCAGTGACCGCGCCCGGGAAGCCGGCGACACGGGGGTTCATGGAGCCTGCCTACCGGTTATGAGGGCAAGCGCACGCGAAGAGAGGTGGCGCATTTCCTTCACGAGCCGTTCCAGTTTACGGTTGTTCTCGATCCACTCCCGGTAGAGGACGAGTTCGTCTTCGGTGAGGTTCAAGCCAATGGTCTTTCCGCGGGCCTTGCGCGTCCAGTAGTGGTAGGGGCCGTGACGGGCGTCCGGGTCGTCGTGGCAGCGACAGGTAGCCCTCCCACACGTTATCCGGCGGGTGTGAACGCCGCCCTGGCCTACGAACCCGAGCGTTTGCAGTTCCGCCTTGAGCGCGTCGTATTGCTCCTCATAGCGGCATAACGCTGCGCTGTAGGCCATCTATTCATTGTTTCACATCCTTGGCGTCTGCTAATATACAGTAGTAGGCAGGAGTGGTCAATCAAACAAACCATGAACTGCCTGCGTGGTTCCTTCGCCCCCTATTGGCAGTCGATCCAGCGCGCGCTGTTCCCCCAGTTGGAGCCCGTGTTGGGTCCGCTGACCGGGAAACAGCAGCAGTTGGTGCAGACTCTCGAGGTCATCCGTATCGAGCAGTGGATTCCCCGGTGCTTCCGGGTGCCGGGGCGTCCGCGCAAGGACCGCGCGGCACTGGCGCGAGCCTTCGTGGCCAAGGCGGTCTACGGCATGCCGACGACGCGCGTGCTGCTGGACCGCTTGGTCACCGACGTGGCGCTGCGGCGGATCTGCGGCTGGGAGCGGAAGAGCGAGGTGCCGAGCGAGTCGGTCTTCTCACGCGCCTTCGCCGAGTTCTCCGACACACAGTTGCCCCAGCGCACGCATGCAGCGTTGATCCGCAACACCCACCACGACCGGTTGGTGGGTCACCTCTGCCGCGACTCGACGGCCATCGAGGCCCGCGAGAAGCCGGCCGCGAAGGAAAAGACGCCCCCGCTGCCCAAGCGCAAGCCGGGACGGCCGAACAAGGGTGAGGAACGGCCGAAGGTCCTCAAGCGCCTCGACCGGCAGGCGGCCATGACCTTGCCGGCGATGCTCGACGACCTGCCGACCGACTGTGACGTGGGCATGAAAAAGGACAGCAAGGGCTACCAGTCGACCTGGGTCGGCTACAAGCTGCACCTCGACGTGGCCGACGGCCAGATTCCGATCAGTTGCCTGCTGACGTCCGCCTCCCTGCACGACAGCCAAGCCGCCATTCCGCTGGCGACCTTGTCGGCCGAGCGAACGACCAATCTGTATGACCTGATGGACGCCGCCTACGACGCGGAACCGATCCGCCAGCACAGCCGCTCACTCGGCCACGTCCCGTTGATTGACACCAACCCCCGCCGCGACAAGACGCTGGCGGAGGAATTGCGAACCGAAGCCCGGCGCCTGCAGCGTATCGGCTTTCAGCTTCCCGAGCAGGCTCGCTACAACGAGCGTACGGCGGGTGAGCGCGTCAATGGCCGACTCAAGGACGAGTTCGGCGGTCGCCATGTCCGGGTCCGTGGCGCCTCGAAAGTGATGTGCCACTGCATGTTCGGCGTGCTCGCACTCACCGCCGACCAGCTCGTGCGCCTCGTGACATAACCAGTGCACCGCCGGCAACGCCCCTCGGCGCCCGACGGGCGTCAGTCACCCACGGGTGTCCCAACGCGCGGTCGAGAACACGTCGAAACATCCGACTTCTACCTCTGGCGTGCCGCCGGTTATCCCGACAAGATATCCAGTCGGCGATCCAGGGCAATCGTGTTCACCAAGAGAGCTGAGGACTGCGCCCAGTCCCAATCCCCCGGGAGTTTTGCAAGCGGCTCCATTGCCTGTTTCGCCCAACGCGCGCTTTTCACTTGACAACCTTATTTCGGGGCCGGCCGGCGTGGCTGCCAACCGCTGCCGGGTATACCTCGCCGATTGCCCTCGCGGGCCGCTGGCGGCATATCTCCGGCCGGGAGGGCAACGAAGCCGTACCGCGGCCGGATCGGCCCTCCTGGGGCCGTGCAAGCCATTGAAAAAGAGGGGGTTATAATGGACTCATGCCTGTCGACTCCCACGCGGTTGCCGTTGCATCGGTCCCGCCGCCAGCCCCACCTGCCGAGACCGAGGTTCCGGTTGTGCAGCCTGCGCACCCTGACGAGCCGCGCCTCGGCGTCGAGGCACTAGGCGACCGCATCGCCGAGCTGGCCGCCCGCATCCAGGCGGCCACCTACGAGCTGCTGGTCCTGATCCGAGAGTTCGACGAGAGCGGCGGCTGGGAGGGCTTCGCCTCCTGCGCCCACTGGCTGAGCTGGCGCATCGGCCTCGCGCCGGGCGCCGCCCGCGAGAAGGTGCGCGTCGCCCACACCCTGGTGAAGCTGCCGCGGCTGAGCGATGCGATGAGGCGCGGCGAAGTCTCGTACTCGAAGGTGCGCGCGGTCACCCGGGTGGCAACACCCGAGAACGAGCAGGCGCTGCTCGACGTCGCCCTGGCGGGCACCGCGGCGCACGTCGAGCAGGTGGTCCGCACCTGGCGGCGGATCGACCGCGCGGCCGAGGCGGAGGAGGACCGGCGGCGGATCGAGTCCCGCGCGCTCCACACCTGGGTGGACGACGACGGGATGGTGGTGGTCCGGGGCCGGCTGACGCCGGAGGTGGGGGCGGTGCTGCGGCGCGCGCTGGACGCGGCGCTCGATGCCGAGGCGGGCGCGGCGGCGCCGGGCGCGGAGGCCGCGGACGAGATGGCCCCGACCATCGCGCAGCGGCGGGCGGACGCGCTGGGCGCGGTGACGGAGTGCGCGCTGGCCGGCGGGCTCGACAAGGGGACGGCCGGCGACCGCTACGCAGGTGGTCGTGCACGTGGACGCCGACACGCTGGCGGACAGCGCTGAGGAACTCACGGCCGACGGTGTGGCCACGGGCTGTCCGAGCGAGTTCGCCACCGATGTCGCCCCGGACAGCGGAGACACGCCAGCCGTCCCGTACGTTCCCGCGGGAACGCACGGGCGAGGCGCGGCGGCTGCCGGCACCCTGGTCGAGGCGCCCCCCGCGCCAGCGCAGGAGGCATCGCAACGACGTGTCGCCTCCAACGGCTCCGGCGGTGGCCAGTCAGCGCTCGAGGAAGCCGGCGGCATCCACGTCTCCGCCGAGACGACCCGGCGGCTGGCGTGCGACGCCGCGACCGTGACGATGCGCCACGGGCTCGCCGGCGAGGTGCTGGACGTCGGCCGGCGGACACGGACCATCTCGCCGGCGCTGCGCCGGGCGCTGGCGGCGCGCGACCGGCACTGCCGCTTCCCCGGCTGCCGGGCGCGGCGCTGCGACGCGCATCACGTGCGCCACTGGGTGCATGGCGGCGCGACGGCGCTCGACAACCTGGTCCTGCTGTGCCGGCGGCATCACCGGGCGATGCACGAGGGAGGATTCCGGGTGGTGCTCGACGCCGCGGGCGAGGCGCGGTTCGCGCGGCCGGAGGGCCAGCCGCTGCCGGATGCGCCACTGTCTCCGCGCGTGGCCGGTGAGCCGCTGGCCCCGGTGACGGCGCGGCTCGAGCGGGCGGGCGGCCGCATCGGGCCGCACACGGCCACCCCGGCCTGGCGGGGCGAGCGGCTCGACGTCGACTGGGCCGTCAGCCTGCTGTGGCGACCGCGGGTGCCGGCGCGCGGCGCTGCCCCGCCGACCTGAGTCCCGGGAGCCCATGGCAAGCCGCCCCGCTGCATTCCACGGGCGGTCTACTACGGATCCCTACCGGACCATCTGACGGCCGCTACGCGGCGGCGAGCTGGCGCAGGACGTAGGGCAGGATGCCGCCGTGGCGGTAGTAGTGCAGCTCCTCGGGCGTGTCGATGCGGGCCGTCGTGACGAACTCCTTCGTCGACCCGTCGGCCGCCGTGGCGCGGACGCGGACGTCGCTGCGCGGCGCCAGCCCGGCGGCGATGCCGCTGAGCTCGTACGACTCCGCGCCGGTCAGCCCGAGGCTGGCCGCGCTGGCGCCGTCCGGGAACACCAGCGGGAGCACGCCCATGAACACCAGGTTGCTGCGGTGGATGCGCTCGAAGCTCTCGGCGATGACGGCGCGGACGCCGAGCAGCTGCGTGCCCTTGGCGGCCCAGTCGCGCGACGACCCGGAACCGTACTCCTTGCCCGCGAGCACGACGAGCGGGGTGCCCTCCGCCTGGTAGCGCATGGCGGCGTCGTAGATGGTCAGCTGCTCGCCGCCGGGCTGGTGCCGGGTCCAGCCGCCCTCCGTCCCGGGGGCCAGCCGGTTCCGCAGGCGGATGTTGGCGAACGTGCCGCGCATCATCACCTCGTGGTTGCCGCGGCGGCTGCCGAACGAGTTGAAGTCCCGCGGGGCGACCCCCTGGGCGATCAGGTAGCGGCCGGCCGGGCCGTCCGGCGGAATGGCGCCCGCCGGCGAGATGTGGTCGGTGGTGACGCTGTCGCCGAGCAGGGCCAGCACCCGCGCGCCGGCGATGTCGCCCGGCGGCGCCGGCTCGGGCGCGAGGGTCTGGAAGAACGGCGGGTGGCGCACGTAGGTCGACTCGTCCGTCCAGGCGAACCGGTCCCCCCCGGGGGCGAACAGGCCGCGCCAGCGGTCGTCGCCGTCGAACACGGTGGCGTACTTGGCGGTGAACTGCTCGGTCCGCACCGCGGCGGTCATGGCCTCCTGCACCTCGGCCGCCGACGGCCACAGATCCTTCAGATAGACGGGCTCGCCGCTCGCGGTGCGGCCGAGGGGCTCGGTCGTCAGGTCGACAGTCATGCGGCCGGCGAGGGCGTAGGCGACGACGAGCGGCGGCGACGCGAGATAGTTGGCGCGCACGAGCGGCTGCACGCGCCCCTCGAAGTTGCGGTTGCCGCTGAGCACGGACGCCACGACGAGGTCGCGGTCGCGCACCGCGGCGGCCACCTCGGCGGGCAGGGGCCCGCTGTTGCCGATGCAGGTGGTGCAGCCGTAGCCGACCAGCCCGAAGCCGAGCTGCTCGAGCGGCTCGAGCAGGCCGGCCGCGCGCAGGTACTCGGTGACGACGAGCGAGCCGGGCGCCAGGCTGGTCTTGACCCACGGCCGGGGGTGCAGGCCGAGCGCCACCGCGCGCTTGGCCACCAGCCCGGCGGCGATCATGACGCTCGGATTCGACGTGTTCGTGCAGCTCGTGATGGCGGCGATCACGACCGCGCCGTCGTCCACGTCCGGCGCGCCGGCGGCTGCGCCGTTGCCGACCGCGGCCGGCGGCCGGCGGCCGGCGCTCAGCTCGTCGAGCGCGCCGACGAACGCCGCCTTCGCGGCGTGCAGCGGCACGCGGTCCTGCGGCCGCTTGGGACCGGCCAGGCTCGGCTCCACGGCCGCGAGATCGAACTCGATCACGTCGGTGTAGAGCGGCTCGTCGGCCGCGCCGAACAGCCCCTGCGCCTTCGCGTACGCCTCGACCAGCTCGACCTGCGCCGCGTCGCGTCCGGTCAGCCGCAGGTAGTCTAGCGTCATCCCGTCGATCGGGCAGATCGCCACCGTCGAGCCGTACTCGGGCGACATGTTGCCGAGCGTCGCCCGGTCGGCCACGGTCAGCGACGCCAGCCCGGGGCCGAAGAACTCGACGAACTTCCCGACGACGCCGTACCGGCGGAGCCGCTCGGTGATGGTCAGCACCAGGTCGGTGGCGGTGGTCCCCTCCGGCAGCGTCCCCACCAGCCGGAAGCCGACGACGTCGGGGATGAGCATCGAGATCGGCTGGCCGAGCATGGCGGCCTCCGCCTCGATGCCGCCGACGCCCCAGCCCACGACGCCGAGCCCGTTGACCATCGTGGTGTGCGAGTCGGTGCCGACCAGGGTGTCGGGATAGGCGACGGCCTCGCCGTCGGCGCCGGCGCGGCAGACCACCCGCGCCAGGTACTCGATGTTGACCTGGTGGACGATGCCGGTGTCCGGCGGCACGACCCGGAAGTTGCGGAACGCCTGCTGCCCCCACTTCAGGAAGACGTAGCGCTCGCGGTTACGCGCGAACTCGAGCTGCGCGTTCAGCTCGAAGGCGTCCGGCTGGTCGAAGTAGTCGACCTGCACCGAGTGGTCGATGACCAGCTCGGCGGGCTGCAGCGGATTCACCGCCTCGGGGTCGCCGCCGAGGCGGGCGATGCCGTCGCGCATGGCGGCCAGGTCGACGACCGCCGGCACGCCCGTGAAGTCCTGCAGCAGGACCCGCGCCGGCATGAAGGCAATCTCGGTGCGCGTGCCCGGCGTCCAGCGCGCGAGCGTCTCGATGTCGCCCGCCGTCACGAAGCGGCCGTCCTCGCGGCGCAGCATGTTCTCGAGCAGGATCTTGAGCGAGTACGCCAGGCGGGCGACGCCCGGATAGCCGGCTGCCTCGAGCGCGGGCAGGCTGTAGTACCGCAGGGGGCCGCTGCCGGTGTTCAGGGTGCGTTGCGTGTCGAAGGTGTTGGTGTCGGTCATGGCTCTCAACAGCGGCCCTGCCGCCAGCGGCGACAGGGCCGGATAGATTGTCGGGGTCCGAACCGCCTATGATCGCTCACGATCGCGCCGCGGCGCAAGCCGGACGCCCCTGACGCGGCTGCGCGGCCTCAGGGACGCGGGCGGTCCTCCTCGAACACCTCCGCCTCGAACCTGAAGAGCGCCGCGCCGCGCCGCCACGCGTCCGGCCGCAGGCCGGCCTTGACGCAGGCCTGCGTCACGTAAGGTGGACGCGCTCCAGCCCTGCTCGGCAGCGACCTGGGGCAGCAACAGGCCGCGGCGCCCGCCCTGCTCGACGAGCACGCCGTGCCGGCCGATGACCAACGCCTCCGGACCGGCGCACGGCTCGAGCGCCCCCAGCACCGACACCTCGATGACGACGTGCGCCAGCTCGGCGAGCCTCAGCGCCGCAAAGCGCGGGTCTTCGGCGGCCGCCGCCCGGGCCGCGCCGCGGACGGTCTCGTCGAGCGGCCGGTCCGACTCGACCCGGCCGACGCAGCCGCGCAGCCGCCCGCCGATCCGCAGGGTGACGAAGGCGCCGCCGCCGGCCGCCGGCGACCCGGCGGCGGCCGGGCCGGCGTTCGACCCGGGGTCCGCGGCGAGCGCCGCGCGCGCGGTCCGGAGCAGCCGCGCCCGGGCGTCCGGCGCCAGCATCGTCCCCCGGACTCCTACGCGCGCGGCGAGCCGAACGCGGCCGCGAGATAGCCGACGACCTGCTCGCGGTCGCCCGACACGTCCCCCGAGTCGGCGCGCTTGAGGACGCGGGCGGCGGTCGCGCCGAGCGCCCGCGCGGCCCGCATCACGGCGATGGCGGCCCCGCCCCCGCAGGCCACGTAGCGCCCGCGCTCGTGCTCGGGGTACTGCTCGAACTCGTCGAGCAAGCCGGCCCAGTCGAAGCGGGCCACGTGCGCGACGACCCGGGCGTCGAGAACGGCAGCCTCCTCGGCGTCGAAGTAGTGCGACAGGTCGGTGCTGGCGACGAGCAGCACCGCGGCCCCGCGCAGCACGCCCGCCAGCGCGTCGGCCAGCCCCAGCACCGTCTCCCGCTGCTGGCACCCCATGACGAGCGGCACGATCGGCGTGGCGGGCAGCAGGCGTCGCAGGAACGGGAGCTGCAGCTCCAGCGCGTGCTCCCGCCGGTGCGCGCGCGGCTCCGCGGTGATGAGCGGGGAGGCGGCGGCGAGGCGCGCGGCGAGGCCCGTGTCGACCACGGCGGGGCCCAGCGGCGTGTCCCACGCCGCGTGCCTGTCGACCGACACCCCGTCGAAGCCAACGTAGTGCGACGGCCCCACCAGCACGACGGCGTCGAACGCCCGGCCCCGCACCGCGGCGTAGGCGTGCCCGGCCACCGGGCCGGAGTAGACCAGCCCCGCGTGCGGCGCGATCAGCGCGGTCACGTCGAGGTCGTGCAGCGGGCCGGCGGCACCGAGGTAGCCGTCGACCGCGGCCGCCAGCTGGCCGGGGTCGGCCGGATACCACGTGCCGGCCATGGCCGCGGGCCGGACGGGGTTGGGCGCCGCCGCCATGTGGGGTATTCTGGCACCATCCAAGCGAGGTGTGACGTGCGGAGTGGAACGATCAGCGGAATGCTCGTCGCGGCGGCCCTCGGGCTGACCGCCGCCGGCCCGGCCCCCGGAGCGGGCCAGGCGGCCGAGTACGCCGCCGGCATCGAGGCCTGGCGCGCCGAGCGGGAACGGCGCCTCACGGCCGACGACGGCTGGCTGACCGTGGCCGGCCTCTTCTTCCTCCGGGAGGGCGAGAACACGTTCGGCAGCGACCCACTGCACGACATCGTCCTGCCGGCGGGGCCGCCGACTGCCGGCGCCTTCGACCTCAGCGACCGGCGGGTCGCGCTCCGCGCCGCGCCCGGCACCACCCTGACGGTCGACGGGCGGGAGGTCGCGGCCATGCAGCTCCACCCGCGCGAGGCGCGGGCCGACATCGCCATCGACGACCTGACGCTGTTCGTGCACTACAGCGGCGAGCGGCTGGCGATCCGGATGCTGGACAAGGACAGCGCGATCCGCCGCGGCTTCAGCGGGCTGCGGTGGTATCCGGTCGACGAGGCCTACCGCGTGCCGGCACGCTTCGTGCCGCACGACGAGCCGATCGAGGTCCGGGTCCAGAACATCCTGGGCGACATCGAGACGGTCACCAGCTCCGGCGTCGTCCGGCTGCAGCTCGCGGGCGAGGAGCTCGAGATGCTGCCGGTCGACGCGGGCGACCAGCTCTGGTTCATCTTCCGCGACCTGACGAGCGGCAGCGACACCTACGCGGCGGCGCGCTTCCTGTACGCCGACGCCCCGCGGGACGGGTGGACGGTGCTCGACTTCAACCGGGCGTACAATCCGCCGTGCGCCTTCAATCCGCATACCACCTGCCCGCTCCCGCCGCGCGCGAACCGGCTGCCCGTGCGGGTCGAGGCCGGCGAGCGCGACTACTGTCCCGCCCACTGAGGGCGGCGGCGGACGCGATCTCCCGCAGCTCATGTCGACACGACTGACCCGGGCGGACGTCGAGCGCATCGCGGCGCTGGCCCATCTCGACCTCACGGCGGACGAGACCGAGCTGTTCACGAAACAGTTGGCGCAGATTCTCGAGTACGCCGAGCGCCTGCGGGAGGTGGACACCACGCAGGTGTCGGCCACCTGGCATCCGCGCGCCGGCTCGGCGGAGCTGCGCGACGACGTCCGGCGGCCGTCGCTGGCGCGCGAGGACGCGCTGGCGGGCGCCCCGGACGCCGCGCCCGACGGTCTGTTCCGGGTGCCGAAGGTGATCGGCTGATGGCGGCCGGCGACTGGACGCTCACCCGGCTGCGGGCGGCCGTGGCCGGCGGGGACGTCTCCGCGCGCGACGTGTGCGACGGCTACCTGCGGCGCATCGCCGCCGCGGACGGGCAGATCCACGCCTTCACGACGGTGCTGGGCGAGGCAGCCCTGGCCCGCGCCGAGGAGGTGGACCGCCGGCGCGACGCGTGGCGCGGCCGCCCGCTGCTCGGCGTCCCCGTGACGGTCAAGGACGTCATCTGCACGCGCGGCGTCCCGACCACCGCCTGCTCGCGGATCCTGGGCGGCTATTGCCCGCCCTACGACGCGACGGTCGTCACGCGCCTGCTCGACGCCGGGGCCGTGGTCATCGGCAAGACCAACTGCGACGAGTTCGCGATGGGCTCGTCGACGGAGCACTCGGCGCTCGGCCCCACGCGCAACCCGTGGGCGGCGGACCGCATTCCCGGCGGCTCGAGCGGCGGCGCGGCGGCCGCCGTCGCGGCCCGCCTGGCGCCGGCGTCGATCGCGTCCGACACCGGCGGATCGATCCGCCAGCCGGCGGCGCTGTGCGGCGTCGTCGGGCTCAAGCCGACCTACGGGCGCGTCTCGCGCTACGGCCTGCTGGCGTTCGCCTCGTCGCTGGATCAGATCGGCCCGCTGACGCTGACGGTGGCCGACGCGGCCGCCGTGCTGCAGGCCATCGCGGGCGCCGACCCGCTCGACGCCACCTGCGCGACCGCGCCGGTCCCGGCCCTGGACGGCCTGTTTCCGGGCGATGCGCGGGGCGCGCGCATCGGCGTGCCGCGGGCCGCGCTGGCGGCCGGCGTGGATCCGGAGGTGCTGCGCGCCTTCGACGCGGCGCTGGCGGTGCTAGCCGGCCGCGGTGCGGCGGTAGTCGAGATCGACCTGCCCCACCTGGCGTACGCCGTGCCGGTCTACTACCTGGTGGCGCCCGCCGAGGCGAGCTCGAACCTGGCGCGCTACGACGGCGTGCGCTACGGGCTGCGCGCGGCACCCGACGGCCGCGAGGCGACCGTCGCCGCCATGTACGACCGGACCCGCGACGCCGGCTTCGGCGCGGAGGTCAAGCGCCGCATCATGCTCGGCACCTACGCCCTGAGCGCCGGCTACTACGACGCGTACTACGTCCAGGCCCAGCGGGTGCGCAGCCTGATCCGCAACGACTACGACCAGGCGTTCGCCGGCGTCGACGCGGTCGCCATGCCCACCACGCCGACCCCCGCGTACCGCCTCGGCGAGCACGTCGACGACCCGCTCGCGATGTACCTGGGCGATGTCTTCACGGTCAGCGCGAACCTGACCGGGCTACCGGCCATCAGCCTGCCGGCCGGGTTCACCACGACGGGCCTGCCGATAGGGTTTCAGTTGACGGCGCGGCCGTTCGACGAGGCCACGCTGCTGCGGCTGGGTGACGCGCTCGAGCAGGACGCGCCCTGGAGCGGCGCGCGGCCGCCACTGGCGCCCGCCTGACGGGGCGCCGCCGGCGGCTACTGCTCGCGACCCGACTGCTCCTGCAGCTCGGGCGTGCGCAACTGGTCGGCCGGGCCACGCGGCGCGGTGGGCGGGAGATACCGGGCCGCGCTCCCCAGGCACTCGGCCAGGTTCCGGACGATCGCGGAGCCGGGCTCCCGCCGGCGGAACTTACAGAAGCCGGCGACGACCAGAAAGCCGACGAACAGCGCGAGCAGGAACCCGGTGGACACGAGCAGACCCTGCAACGCGCCGAAGGCGACCTCGAAGGGACTGAAGAGACTCATGCTGGATCCTCGGTGGCTGGCTGCGAATCGGGGAGCTCGTAGACGATCAGCCCTTCGTCGACTTCCTGCATGGCGATCCGCTCGAGCTTGACGGTCGGCACCGGTCGTTCGCCCGTCTCGGGGTTGGCTGCGAGCGCCGCCAGCCTGGGCAGGGCGCCGCGCCGGAGCTGCTTCGCCCGCCGGGCGGCCACGTCGACGTACAGGAACCGGCTTTCCACCTGCGCTATCCGCTCGCGCCGCGCCGCCGGCCCGGGATCCTCGACCGCGTCCGCTTCGACTTCCACTCCCGCGTCCGCCGGCGCGATCTCCGGAAGCTCCGCTTCGCTCTTCATAGCCTTCTAGAATAATCGAAGTCAGGCCCCCGCGTCGAAGGGGCCGCCGGCTCCCCCGCCGGGCGCGGCGCGGAGGACCCCACTGGCCGCGCCGGCCACGGCCGAGGCCCCGGAGCGGTTGTCCGCGTCGAGAGCCGCCACCCGCGCGGCGAGCCCGGGAGTCACCGGCCCGGTTTCGCTTGCGGCGGAAGGCTGTGCGATCATGGGTCGGGATGAAGATTCTTTTCGTGGGCGACATCGTGGGCAAGCCGGGGCGGCAGATCCTGCGCCAGGCGCTGCCCACGCTCGTCGCGCGCCGCGGCATCGACCTGGTCATCGCCAACGTCGAGAACGCGGCCGGCGGCAAGGGCATCACGCGTGAGGTCGCCGAGGCGATCCGCGACGCGGGCGTCGGCGTCATGACGACCGGCAACCACGTCTGGGACAAGAAGGAGGCGATCGACTACATCGGCCTCGAGCCGCGGCTGCTGCGGCCGGCAAACTTCCCGGCGGGCGTGCCCGGGGCCGGCTGCTACGTGGCGCGCTCCACGCGCCACGAGCCGATCGCCGTGATCAACGTGATGGGCCGCATCTTCATGAACCCGCTCGACAACCCGTTCCACGTCGTGCGCGCCGAACTGGAGGCCGTGCGGCGCGAGGCGCGCGTCGTCGTCGTCGACTTTCACGCGGAGGCCACGTCGGAGAAGCTGGCGATGGGCTGGCACCTCGACGGCGCCGTCACCGCCGTGCTCGGCACCCATACCCACGTGCAGACCGCCGACGAGCGCGTGCTGCCGAACGGCACGGCGTACATCACCGACGTGGGCATGACCGGCCCGCACGACTCGGTCATCGGGGTGCACACGCGGGCCGCCCTGCAGCGCTTCCTCGACGGCATGCCGGCGAGGTTCGAGACGGCCACCGGGGATCCCCGCCTCAACGCGGTGCTGGTCACGGCGGACCCGGCGACGGGCAGGGCCCGGGGCATCGAGCGGCTGAGCCTGTCGGCGCGGGACGTCGAGGCGCAGGCCGCCGGGCCGGAGGCCTCGTGACCGCGCTGCCCGGCCTGCCGTTCGACGCGCCGCCGCCGCCGCCGAGCCCCCGCCGCCGCGTGCTGACGGTGACGGAGCTGACCGCCGGCGTGCGCGTCCTCCTCGAGGGGCAGTACGGCGAGGTGTGGGTCGAGGGCGAGATCTCCAACGCGCGCCTCTGGAAGACCGGCCATCTCTACTTCACGCTCAAGGACGCGGGCGCCCAGCTCCGCGCGGTGATGTTCCGCTCGGCGCTCCGCTACCAGCGCTTCCGGCCGGAGGACGGGCAGCATGTCGTCGCCCGCGGGCGGCTCAGCGTGTACGAGCCCAAGGGCGAGTACCAGATCGTCTGCGAGCTTCTGGAACCGCGCGGCCTCGGGGCGCTGCAGCTCGCCTTCGATCAGCTCCGCGAGCGCCTCGACCGGGAGGGCCTGTTCGACGCGGCCCGCAAGCGGCCGCTGCCCGCGCTGCCGCGCAAGATCGGCATCGTCACGTCGCTCGACGGCGCGGCGCTCCGCGACATGGTGAACGTGCTCGGCCGGCGGCATCCGAACGCGCACCTGGTCGTCAGTCCGGCGCGCGTGCAGGGCGAGGGGGCGGCCGCGGAGATCGTCCGCGGGCTGCGGCACCTGCAGCGGATTCCCGGCATCGAAGTCGTCATCGTCGGGCGCGGCGGCGGCTCGCTCGAGGACCTCTGGGCGTTCAACGAGGAAGCGGTGGCGCGCGCGATCGCCGCCGCGCCGGTGCCGGTCATCTCGGCCGTGGGCCACGAGACCGACTACACGATCAGCGACTTCGTCGCCGATCTCCGGGCCCCGACCCCCTCGGCGGCCGCTGAGCTCGTGGTGGCGCCCCGGGACGAGCTGGGAGCGCGGATCGCGGGCCTGGCCGGCCGCCTGCGGGCCGCCCTGCGCGACGGGCTCCGGCTGCAGCGGGCGGGCGTGCACCGGCTCGCGGCCCGGCCGGGCCTGGCCGGGTGGCCGACCCGCGTGGCGCTGCGCGGGCGGCAGCTCGACGAGCTCGCCCACCGCCTGGCAGGGGCGGCGCGCGGCAGGGCGGGCCGGCGGGGCCGGCGCCTGTACGAGCTGCGGCTGCGCCTCGAGGCGCTCGACATCGGCCGGCGGCTGGCGGCCATCCGCGCGCGCCTCGCCGCGGCGCGGGGCGGCCTCGAGGCGGCGATGGAGGGGCGCCAGCGCGCGCACGAGGCCCGGGTGCGCGTCGCGGCCGGCCGCCTGGACACGCTGAGCCCGCTGGGGGTGCTGGCGCGGGGCTACGCGGTCTGCTGGACCGTCGACCGCGCCGCGATCATCCGCGACGCGGCGGCGGTCGCCCCCGGTCAGGCCGTGCACGTGAAGCTGCACCGCGGCGCGCTGGACTGCGAGGTCACCAGGGTCGAGTGATGGACGACACCACAATCAACGACTTCGAATCGGCGCTGGCGGAGCTCGAGTCCATCGTGAAGGACCTCGAGCAGGGCAACCTGGCGCTCGAGAAGTCGCTGCGGCTGTTCGAGCGGGGCGTCGAGCTGTCGCGCTACTGCCATACCCGGCTCGACGCCGCCGAGCGGCG
This sequence comes from Vicinamibacterales bacterium, assembly GCA_965217045.1. Taxonomy (GTDB): domain Bacteria; phylum Acidobacteriota; class Vicinamibacteria; order Vicinamibacterales; family UBA8438; genus JAAXGX01. The sequence goes on from OZ244229.1 coordinate 2,443,673, forward strand.
CATCGAGGTCCTCACCGAGCAGGGCGAGCCGGGCCCGCCGCCGGCGGCCCTGGCGGCGGCCGCCGGCAAGGACGACCCGTGACCCGCTCCGGCGCGGCGGACGTCCGCGAGTACCTCCGGGAGCAGGGGGCGGTCATCGACCGCGCCCTCGAGCGCTACCTGCCCGCCGGCGGCGACTGCCCGCCGCTCATCGTCGAGGCGATGCGCTACAGCCTCTTCGCGGGCGGCAAGCGGTTGCGGCCGATCCTGACGCTGGCCTCCGCCGAGACCGTGGCGCCGGATGTCTCCCCCGAGCACGCGGCCGTCGCGCTGCCGGCCGCGTGCGCCATCGAGATGATTCACACCTACTCGCTCGTGCACGACGACCTACCAGCGATGGACGACGACAAGCTGCGGCGGGGACAGCCCACGGCGCACGTCGTGTTCGGCGAGGGCGCGGCCATCCTGGCCGGCGACGCGCTGCTCACGGAGGCGTTTCACGTCCTGGCCCGCTGGCCCGCGTCGAGCGACCCGGAACTGGCCGGCCGCAAGCTGCGGGCGGCCGAGCGCGTGGCCGCGGCCGCCGGCGCGGACGGCATGGTCGGCGGCCAGGCGCTGGACCTGCAGGCGGGCGGGCAGGTGCCCGGCCGGAACCTCCCCATCGTGGACGGCGACGGGCTCCGCGCGCTGCACCGGCGCAAGACCGGCGCGTTGATCCGCGCCGCGGCCGCGGCCGGCGCCATCCTGGCCGGAGGGACCGCCGCCGAGATCGACGCGGTCGACGCCTACGCGGAGCACCTCGGCCTCGGGTTCCAGATCGTCGACGACATCCTCGACGTCGAGGGCACGGCCGACGCGCTCGGCAAGACGGCCGGCAAGGACGCCGCGGCCGGCAAGCCGACCTATCCGTCCATCTTCGGCCTCGACCGCTCGCGGGCGCTGGCCGTCGAGGCGATCGCCGCGGCGAAGGCCGCGCTGCGCGCCGGCGGCCTGAGCGGCCGGCTCGACGGGATCGCCGATTGGGTGCTGACCAGAACGCACTGACGCCGCGGGGCGCGCGGGGCGCGGGCCGCCGCGGCGCCGGCGGGGCGGCCGCAGACGCATGACCCGCCGCGTCAGGCTCGACACGCTGGTGGTGGAGCGCGGCCTCGCCGCGACGCGCGGCCGGGCGCGGGCGCTGGTGCTCGCCGGCCAGGTGCGCGTCGACCGGGTCGTCGTCTCGAAGGCGGGCACAGCCGTGCCGGCCGACGCCGACGTGACGCTGGCGGCCCCCGACCACCCGTACGCCGGGCGCGGCGGCATCAAGCTGGCCCACGCGCTCGACGCGTTCGGCGTGGCGGTCGGCGGGCGCACCGCGCTGGACATCGGCGCCTCGACCGGCGGCTTCACCGACGTGCTGGTGCAGCGCGGCGCGGCACGGGTGGCGGCGGTCGACGTCGGCCACGGCCAGCTCGCCTGGAAGCTGCGCCAGGATCCGCGCGTGGCCGTACTGGAGGGCATCAACGCGCGGGGGCTCGAGTGCGCGATGCTGCCGCCGGCGTTCCGGCAGGTGGACCTCGTGACGGTCGACGTCGCGTTCATCTCCGTGAAGCTGATGCTGCCGCCGATCCGGCCGCTGCTGCGTCCGGACGCGGACGTCATCGTGCTCGTCAAGCCGCAGTTCGAGGCGGGGCGCGCCGAGGTCGGCAAGCGGGGGCTGGTGACCGACGGCGCGGTGCACCGGCGCGTGGTGGACGAGGTGACCGCGGCGGCGGATCGGCTAGGATTGGGGCGCGTTGCCGCCACACCGTCGCCGATCACCGGCGCGGAAGGCAATCGGGAGTTCTTCCTGCACCTGCGCGGGCGGGCGGCCGCAGCGAACGCATGACGTCCCCGTCCCGGCCGGCGGGCTCGCCCGCCACCGTCGGCATCGTCGCGAAGACCCGGCTGCGCGAGGCCGCCGCGGTGGTGGCCAACCTCACGGACTGGCTGACGGCGCGGGGCGTCGGGGTCGTCGTCGAGATCGACACCGCGCGCCTCGTCGAGCGCCAGGGCCCGCCCACCTGCTCGCGCGACGAGCTGCCGTCGGCCGCGGAGCTGATTCTGGTGCTCGGCGGGGACGGCACGCTGCTCGGGGTGGCGGGCCGGGTCGCGCGGTCCGCGGCCTCGCCCCCGATTCTCGCCGTCAACTTCGGCAGCCTCGGCTTCCTGACCGAGATCACGCTGCCGGAGCTGTACTCGTCGCTGGAGTCGGTGCTGGCCGGCACCGCGCGGATCGACGAGCGGCAGATGCTGCACTCGCGGGTGCTGCGCAACGACGCGGTCATGGCCGACCGCATCGTCCTGAACGACGTGGTGCTGGGCAAGGCGGCGCTGTCGAACATCATCGACTTCGCCATCACCCTCGGCGACCAGTTCGTCATGTCGTCGCGCGCCGACGGCCTGATCATCGCCAGCCCGACCGGCTCGACAGCGTACAACCTGGCCGCCGGCGGCCCGATCGTGCATCCCACGGTCCACGCCGTGCTCCTCACGCCCATCGCCCCCCACACGCTCACGAACCGGCCCATCGTCCTCCCCGCGACGACGCCGGTGCGCGTGACGCCCACGCTGGGCGGCACCCATCAGGCGGCCTACGTCATCTTCGACGGACAGTACGGCTTCGAGCTCGCCGCGGGCGACAGCGTCACCGTCGAGGTCGCCGCGCGGCCGCTGCGCGTCGTCCGCGCGGAGTCCCGCAGCTACTTCGCCGTCCTCCGCGAGAAGCTCAAGTGGGGCGAGCGCTGAGCGGCGGATGGTGGATGATCTGGATCCGGTTCCCGTCCGGATCCTCCAGGTACAGCGAGCGGGCGCCGTCGCGGTGCGTCCGCGGGCGGCTCGTCAGGGCCACGCCGCGGCTGTCGAGGTAGGCCGCCCAGGCATCGACGTCCCGCGCCTCCCGCACGAGGATCCCGAGGTGATCGAGCGCGGTCTCGCGGGCGGCGGCGGCGGCGGGCGCGCGGTGCAGGGCGAGGTTGTCGGCGCCCGACGTCAGGTAGCTGTTGTCGGCGTCGGGCTCCCACTCCACGCGGAACCCGAGCACGTCGACGTAGAAGCGGCGGGTCTCCTCGAACGCACGGACGTGCAGCGCCAGATGACGGAGGCCGAGGTGCGGAGGCCGCGCGCCCATCCATCCATGGTAGCAGGGGCGCCACTTGCCGCGCGCCGAACCGTGCGTCTAGAATCGATTGCATGTCCCCCTCCCGCTCGGCGGCCCAGACCCGTTGCACACTGTGCGGCACCAAAGACGTGTCCGAACCGCGCGGCGAGGAGAAGTACTGCCGGGACTGCTGGGACAAGAAGATCGCGGTCGAGGAGATCGTCGCGCGGGAGTTCGCAATCAAGCGCTATATCCGCGCGCACAGCTCGGAAAAGTACCTCGTCTACCACTCGACGCAGAAGCGGCCGTGCGGCCAGCTCATCGTCGTCGACGACGGCTACGACCTGTTTCTCAGCCTGATTCTCTACCCCACGTTCGCCTGGGACGAGCCCTCGTACCATCTTGAGGGCGATCCCGAGGGGCGCTCGTTCGCCGAGCTGGTGGTCGACGTCGTGGCCGCGGAGGTGATCGAGCCGTGGGGCGGGGGCAAGTGGCATCTCGAGATCTTCCGCTCGGTCAACCCCGAGCCCGAGGAGTGGAACGGCGAGATGTAGCCGCCCGGCCCGCCGGGGGGAGGTCGCTGCGCGGGGTGCGTGCGGCCGAAAACCGCTGTTGAGCTTTGCGACTGCGGAGACCTATAATCCCGCTGCGGATGGGATCATGTCGGGAGGATCTGTGATGACTCGAGTCAGCCATGTTCTGCTGTTCGGTTTTCTGGCGTGCGCGCTGGCGGCTGCGGCCTGCGGCGGATCGGAGCCGGAGGCGGCCGAGGGCGCGGCCGCCGACGCGGGGCCGGCCCCTCCGAGCCCCGAGGCGATCGCCGCGGCGAATCGCCTGACCCAAAGGCTGGGCGACGACATCCAGCTCATGCCGACCCAGCGCGGGCTGGCCGAGATTGGCTATACGGAGCCGCAGGCCAGTCGCGACGGCGACTTCATCGTCACGCAGATCCGCGTGAAGAACCTCGCGCAGAACGCGATCGCCGGGTTCCGGATCGACGAGTTCTGGTTCGATCGCGAGGGCAATACGGTGACGGGCGACTCGGTGCGGTTCCGCGAGCCGCTGCGCGTCGGGCAGGTCGTCGACATCGAGCTGCGGGTGCCGCGCACCAGGAACATGAACAGCAGCAACTACGAGTTCACCCACCAAAACGGGGAGATCAAGGCGACCGAGCTCGAGGAGATCGAAGATCCCGAGCCCGCCGAGGGCGAGGAGGGCGACGACGAGGACGCGCCGTAGCGCCGGTGCGGCCTTCCCTTCGCCCGCACCGGCCTGCCCGCGGCGGCGGGCCGGCGGGCGCCATCCTCCCCACCGGGCGTGCCGGCAATCCTCTCGCTGGCGCGCCGTCCCGGCGACCCCTCTCCAAACCGGCGAGCGCCGTCCCGTCACCCCCTTCCAAACCGCCGCGCGCCGGCGCGCGTCCAACCTTGGTAGACCGTGCCGATCAACCCCGACCCCGCTGCTATACTCGGCGCCGTGGCAATCGACATCGAGGCCGTTCAGACCGCCCTGCGCGAGGACGGCCTGGACGGCTGGCTGCTGTACGACTTCCATGGCTCGAACCCCATCGCGCGCACGCTGGTCGGCCTCGACGGCACCGGCGCGCTGACGACCCGCCGCTGGTACTACCTCGTTCCGGCCGCGGGCGAGCCGCGCGCGCTGGTCCACCGCATCGAGCAGGACGTGCTGGCGCACCTGCCGGGGCGGCGGCGGCTGTACGCCGGCCGGGCGCAACTGGAAGCGGGCCTGGCCGAGCTGGCCGGCGGCGGCGGCCGCCTGGCGATGGAGTACTCGCCGGACGGCGCCATCCCGTACATCTCGCGGGTCGACGCGGGAACGGTCGAGGCGGTCAGGCACCTGGGGGCGACCGTCGTCTCGTCCGGCGACCTGGTGCAGCGCTTCGAGGCCGTGTGGAGCGAGCACGGGCTCGCCACGCACCGCGCGGCGTCGGCCTGTCTGTACCGCATCAAGGACCGCGCGTTCGCGCTCGTCGCCGAGCGCATGGAGACCGGCGCGCCGGTCAACGAGCTTGAGGTGCAGCAGGCCATGGTGCGCTGGTTCCAGGAGGAGGGACTGGTGAGCGACTCGGCGCCCGTGGTCGCCGCCCAGGAGCACAGCGGCAATCCGCACTATCTGCCGACGCCCGCGAGCTCGCGGGCCATCGGGCGCGACGAGGTGGTGCTGCTGGACCTGTGGGCCAAGCGGGACGCGGCGGGCGCCGTGTACGCCGACATCACGTGGGTGGGCTACACGGGGGCGCACGTGCCGGCCGAGGAAGCGGCGGTCTTCCGGGCCGCGCGCGAGGCCCGCGACGCGGCGGTCGCCCTCGTGCTGGAAGCCACCCGCGCGGGCCGCGAGCTGCGCGGCTGGGAGGTCGACCGCGCCGCGCGCGAGGTGATCGACGGGGCGGGGTTCGGCGCGCACTTCGTGCACCGGACCGGACACAGCCTCGGGCGGGAGGTCCACGGCAACGGCGTGCACATGGACGACTACGAGACGCACGACGACCGGCGGCTGCTGCCCGGGACCGGCTTCACCATCGAGCCCGGGATCTATCTCGAGCGGTTCGGCGTGCGCACCGAGATCAACATGCACGTGGGCCCGCGCGAGGCCACGGTGACCGGTCCGCTGCAGGCAGCGCTGCTGCCCCTGGGGCAGCCTGTCGAGGGTGGCGGTCGCCCGGAACATGGAGTAACGTAACGGAGGCAATCGGAGCCGCAGGCGACGGTTTCCGGGCCAGGCGTCCGCGCCGTGAAACGGCGTGGGTTCCTGGAGGGTTGGTTGGGCGACAATCGGAGCCGCGGGCGACGATTTCCGGGCTGGCGGCTTGTTGGGAGGATTTGGGAGGATCATGATGTCGAAACGACGGAGCACGGTGTGTTCTGCAGCCTTGATCGCGGTTGCGTCGATGGCGCTCGGGATGGTCATCGCCTCGCAGCTCGACCTGGCACCCGCCTCGTCGGCCCAAACGCAGACGTTCACGGCGCCCCCGCTGAACAGCGCGCCGCTGGACGGGCCGATCAACGCCGGCACCTTCCGCGAGATCGCGCGGACCCAGACCGCCATGGTCGTCAACATCCGCGTCGAGTCGGAGCAGCCGGCCGAGGACCCGAGCGGCGACGACGACGATCTGTTCCGCCGCTTCTTCGGGCCGCGCGGGCAGCAGCCGCAACGCGAGGTGCCGTCGGCCGGCACCGGGTTCGTCATCGACGCCAGAGGCCTGATCCTGACCAACAATCACGTGGTCGAGAACGCCACGAAGATCGAGATCGACTTCTTCGACGACGACGAGCGCGATCTGTACGAGGCGCGCGTGCTCGGCCGCGACCAGCTCACCGACAGCGCGCTGCTCGAGCTGGTCGAGAGGCCCGACTGGGAGCTGCCCGTCGCCACGTTCGGCGACTCGAGCCAGATGGCCTCCGGCGACTGGGTGATGGCCATCGGCAACCCGTTCGGCCTCGGCCACACCGTCACGGTGGGGGTGATCTCGCACATCGGCCGGCCGTTCCGATCGATGCCGGGGCGCTCGCAGGAAATGCTGCAGACCGACGCGGCCATCAACCCGGGCAACTCCGGCGGGCCGCTGCTGAACATTCGCGGCGAGGTCGTCGGCATGAACACCGCGATCGTCAGCGACCGCCAGGCCAACGTGGGCGTGGGCTTCGCCGTGCCGATCAACACGGTGCGCGATCTGCTCGAGGAGCTGCGCGGCGGCAAGGTGACGCGCGGCGTCATCGGGGTCGTGATCATGTCCGTCTCCCGCGACGACTACGAGGCGCTCGGCCTCGCGGACGCCAGCGGCGCCCTGGTCCAGTCGGTCAACCGGGGCGGGCCGGCGGACGACGCGGGCATCCAGCCCGGCGACGTCATCGTGGCCTACGGCGGGGAGCCGGTCGAGGACACGCGCGACGTGCAGAACCGGGTCGTCGCGACCCGGCCCGGGACCGCGGTGCCACTCGACATCATCCGCGACGGGGAGCCGCTGACGCTGAACGTCACGATCGGCGAACTCGATCTCGAAGCGGAGCGCCGGCCGGCGGTGGCGGACGTCCAGGAGGAGACGAGCGAGGGCTTCGGCGTCACGGTGCGCGACCTGACGCCGCAGATCGCCAGCCGGCTGCGCGTCCCGACCGACACGGAAGGGGCGGTGGTGACCGACGTGCGGCGCGGCGGCACCGCGGAGGCGGCCGGCATTCAGCAGGGCGACATCATCCTGCGCGTCAACGGCACCTACGTGGCCACGGCCAGCGAGGCGACCACCGAGCTCGGCGCCATCGAATCGGGGCGGACGGCGTTCCTCCTGGTGCAGCGCGGCGACACGCAGGTGTTCCTGCAGGTGAGCAAGGAGTAGCGTCCGCCGCGGCTGGTCCATGACGCTCCGCGAGATCGTCGTCGGGCGGATCCGGGACAAGGGTCCGCTGCCGTTCGCGGAGTACATGGAGTTGGCGCTCTACCATCCCGAGCTCGGCTACTACGCCCGCGCCGACCGGCGGTCCGGTCGGGCGGGCGATTTCTTTACCAGCGTCGACAGCGGGACGGCGTTCGGCGCGTTGCTGGCGCGCCAGTTCGCCGAGATGTGGCGGCTCGCCGGCGAGGGCGGCAGCGGCGCGCCCGCCCTCGTGGAGGCGGGCGCGGGGAACGGCCGTCTGGCCCGGGACGTGCTGGACCACCTGGCGGCGGCCTGCCCCGATCTCTACCGGACGCTGCGCCTGACGCTGGTCGAGCGCAGTCCGGCGGCGCGGGCCGCCCAGACGGCCACCCTCGGGGAGCACGCCGTGCGGCTCGCCGGCGCGGCCACGGAGCTGCCGGCGGGGGTGCGGGGCGTTGTGTTCGCCAACGAGCTGCTCGACGCGTTGCCCGTCCATCCGATCGTGATGACCGCGGACGGCGTGCGCGAGGTGTACGTCGACCGCGACGGAGCCCGGCTCGTCGAGCGCCTCGGCCCGGCCTCGGCGGCGGTGCGGGCCCACGTGGCGCGCTTCGGCATCCGCCTCGAGCCGGGCTGGCGCGCCGAGGTCTGCCCGGCCGCCGTCGCGTGGGTGGCGGAGGCCGCCCGGCGCCTGACGCGGGGATTCCTGGTGCTGATCGACTACGGCCACGAGTCGCGCGAGTTGTACTCGCTGACGCACGCGCGCGGCACGCTCACCTGCTACCGGGGCCACCGCGTAGCCGTCGGCGGCGACAACGGCGTGGCGGCGCCCTGGCTCGAGGAGCCCGGCGCCTCGGACATCACCGCGCACGTCGACCTCACGGCAATCCGGGCGGCGGCCGAGCAGGCCGGCCTGCAGACGCTTGCGGTGCTCGATCAAACGTACTTCCTGCTGGGGCTGGCCGCCCTCGACGGCGAGCCGGCGGCGCGGCCCGCGGACCTCGGGACGCTCCGGCAGCGCCTGGCCCTGAAGACGCTCCTGGTCCCCGGCGGCCTCGGGAGCACCCACAAGGTGCTGATCTTCGGGCGGAACGTGGGGACTCCCCGCCTGCAGGGGTGCACGTTCAGCCAGCGGGCGACGTGAGGACCATGGGCGATCTGATCGAGCGCGAGATCAAGCTCCGCTTCGAGTCGGCCGCCGCGGCCCGCGCGGCGGTGCGCGCCACCGGCGCGGCAGGGCGGCGGGCACGCCGGCTGCAGGACGACCGGCTGCTGGACTGGCCCGACGGCCGGCTGCGCGACCGGCGCTGCACGCTGCGTGTCCGCGACCAGTCGGGATCGGCCGTGCTCACGTTCAAGGGACCGCCGCAGCCGGCCGCCATGAAGGTGCGCGAGGAGCTGGAGACGACCGCCGGCGACCCGGCCCTGCTGCTGCGGCTGCTCGAGCGGCTCGGGCTGCAGGTCTGGTTCCGCTACCAGAAGTACCGCGAGGAGTACGAGCTGGGGGACGTCGTCCTGGCCGTCGACGAGACCCCCATCGGCACGTTCGTCGAACTCGAGGGCGGCGAGCGCGGCATCACGGAGATTGCCGCGGCGCTCGGCCGCACCGCCGACGACTACGTCGTGGAGTCGTACCGGGACCTCTTCCTGTCCGCGTCCACCGGCGGCGCGGAGACCCCTACGGACATGGTCTTCGATTCCCGGCCGTGACCCCGCCGCTCCCGCCCGCGCTCGTGCTCACGGCCGGCCTGGGCCGCCGGCTGGCCCCGCTCACGGACCTGCGGGCCAAGCCGGCCCTGCCCGTGGCCGGCCGGCCGTTCATCCTGCGCGTGCTGCGGTGGCTGTCCACGCAGGGCGTTCCGGCCGCCGTGCTCAACCTCCACCACCGGCCCGACACGATCACCGGCTGCGTCGGCCACGGCACCGCCGCGGGCATCGCGGTCCGCTACTCGTGGGAGCGGACCCTGCTCGGCACGGCCGGCGGGCCCCGCCGGGCGCTCGGGCTGCTGGGTCCGCGCTTCTTCGTCGCCAACGGCGACACGCTGACCGAGGTCGACCTGCGCGCGATGGCGCGCGCGCACGCGACGAGCGGCGCGCTGGTCACGCTGGCGGTCACCGCGAACCCCGACCCCGATCAGTACCGGGGACTGGCCGTGGACGAGCAGGGCCGGGTGCTCGGCTTCCGGGCGCCGGCCCGGCCCGCGCACCCGCACTTCAGCGGCGTGCAACTGGTCGAGGCGTCGGTCTTCGCCGGGCTGCGCGACGGCGAGCCCGCGGCGTCGATCGGCGGGGTCTACGACGCGCTCGTCGCCGAGCGGCCCGGCGCCGTGCGAGCGTACGCCTCCGCGGCGCCGTTTCGCGACATCGGCACGCCGGGCGACTACCTGGCCACGTCGCTGGCGCTCGCGCGCGCCGAGGGGCGGCCGTCGCTACCGGCCGGCGCGCGCTGCCGCCTGGACGCGACCGCCGCGCTGACGCGCACGGCCGTGTGGGACGACGTGGTCGTCGAAGCCGGGTGCCGGCTGGTGGACTGCGTCGTGGCGGACGGCGTCCGGGTGCCGGCGAACAGCGTTCTGGAGCGGCAGGTCGTCACGCCCGCCGGCGCGCCTCCCCCGGGCGGCGGGCGGCGGCTCGGCGACGCCTGGCTCTCCCCGCTCGACGGCGCGCCGGCCGCGGACGGGCAGGGCGCGGCGGGGGGCCGCTGACCACGACCATGGGGGCGGACGAGCTGCGGCGGGTCCGGACGTACCTCGAGCGGACCGGCCTGGCGGCGGCCGCGATCGACGAGCTGCCCGGCGACGCGTCCGACCGCCGCTACGTGCGGGTGCGCGCGGCGGACGGATCGTCACAGGTCCTGCTCGTCCACCGCGGACCGATCGATACGGGGACCCTGCCGCTGCTCAACGTGGCGCGCCTGCTGGCGCGCATGGACGTCCCGGTGCCGGCCGTGCGCGGCAGCGCCGGGGACCTCGGCATCCTGGCGCTCGAGGACCTCGGCGACGTCACGCTGGAGCGGTTCCTCGCGACGGCCACGGCGCCGCAGCGCCGCGCGGTCTACGCGGACGCGGTGGACCTGATCGCCCGCCTGCAGCGCCGCGGGCGGGAGCTCGCCGCGCCCGACTACCTCCCCTTCACGCTGGCGTTCGACGAGGCCAAGCTGACGTGGGAGCTCGACTTCTTCGTCGAGCACTTTCTGCTGGGCTACCGGCGGGCACAGCTCTCCGCGGCGGCCCGCGCCGCCCTCGGCGCCGAGCTCGGGGCGCTGGCCCGGGCGCTGGCCGCCGAGGCGCGCGTCCTGTGTCACCGCGACTACCACAGCCGCAACCTGATGCTGCACGGCGGCCGCCTCTACGTCATCGACTTCCAGGACGCCCGGCTGGGGCCGGATACGTACGACCTGGTGTCGCTGCTGAGAGACTGCTACGTCCGCCACGAGCCGTCGTTCGTGGCGGAGATGGTGGCGAGCTATCACGAGCGGCGGGGCTCGGCGGGCGGCCCCGCGTTCGACGCCCGCTTCGATCGCATGTCCGTGCAGCGGCACCTCAAGGCGCTCGGCACGTTCGGGTATCAGGCTACGGTCGGCGGCAACGGGCGGTATCTGCCCGCCATCCCGCGCACGCTCGACTACCTGGCCGACGTGTTCCGGCGCGCGCCCGGCTTCGAGCGGCTGCGGACGCTGCTGGCCGCCTGCGTCCCGGCGCTCGGCTGACGGCGCGCCGGGCGGGGACCGCTGCAGCGGGGCGCCTGCCGCCTGCGGACTGCTAACATGACGGGCGTCATGCTTACGCACATCAGCGAGATTGCCGATCACGAGGGGCGGGAGGTCACGCTCCGCGGCTGGCTGCACAACCGGCGCTCGAGCGGCAAGATCCATTTCCTGACAGTTCGCGACGGGACGGGCTTCGTCCAGGCCGTGCTGTCGAAGGCGGCGGTCGGCGACGAGGCGTTCCGGGACGCCGATCACCTCGGACAGGAAACGGCGGTCGCGGTCCGGGGCCGGGTGCGCGCCGACGCGCGGGCGCCGGGCGGCTTCGAGATTGACGTCACGCACCTCGAGCAGGTCGGGGCGTCGCAGGACTACCCGATCACGCCCAAGGAGCACGGCATCGAGTACCTGCTCGACCGCCGGCACCTGTGGCTGCGGACCGCGCGCCAGCAGGCCATCCTGCGCATCCGGCACGAGATCATCGACCGCATCCGGACCTTCTTCAACAGCCGCGGCTTCGTGCTGGTCGACACGCCGATCCTGACGCCGGCCGCGTGCGAGGGGACCACGACGCTGTTCTCCGTCCCGTACTTCGACCACGCCACCGCCTTTCTGACGCAGAGCGGGCAGCTCTACAACGAGGCCAACGCGATGGCGCTGGGCCGCGTCTACTGCTTCGGGCCGACGTTTCGGGCCGAGAAGTCGAAGACGCGCCGTCATCTGACCGAGTTCTGGATGGTCGAGCCGGAGATGGCCTACGCCACGCTCGACGACGTGACGGCCCTCGCCGAGGAGCTGGTGGCCGCCGTCGTGCAGGGGGTCCTCGACAGGCGCCGCCCCGAGCTGGCGGTGCTGGACCGCGACACGGCGCCGCTCGAGCGGGTGCGCGCGCCGTTCCCGCGGGTGTCGTACGACGAGGCCGTCGAGCTGCTCCGGCAGGACGGCCGGGAGTTCGAATGGGGCGGCGACTTCGGCAGTCCGGACGAGACCGCGCTGGCCGGCCGCTTCGACCTGCCGCTCGTCGTGCACCGCTTTCCCGCGGCCTCGAAGGCATTCTACATGCAGCCCGACCCGGAGCGGCCCGACCTCTCGCTTTCGGTCGACGTGCTGGCCCCCGAGGGATACGGCGAGATCATCGGCGGGGGGCAGCGCGTGGACGACTACGACACGCTGCTCGAGCGGCTGCGGGCGCACGACCTGCCGGCGGAGACGTTCGAGTGGTACCTCGATCTGCGGCGCTACGGCAGCGTCCCGCACGGCGGCTTCGGGATGGGCGTCGAGCGCGTCGTCGCCTGGATCTGCGGCCTCGAGCACGTCCGCGAAGCCATTCCGTACCCGCGCATACCCGCGCTGTACCGGCTCACCCCCTAGCCTGGCCGCGGGGCGGCGGCCGGGCGCGCGGTTGCCGGGCCCGGTTGGCTCGTGATAGCATTGTTGGCTGCATCCACGGTAGGGTTGGACAGGTGGGCGTTTGCCCGCTTTTTGTTTTTGGGGTCTGTTGGCGTGGGGGGCGACGACGATCTCCTGGCGCGCGTCACGGCCATCGCCGAACGGGTCGCCGGCGGCTGCGGGCTGGAGGTTTTCCGCGTCGGGCTGCGTCGCGAGGCGATCGGCTGGGTGCTCCGGGTGGTGCTCGATCGGCCGGGTGCCGGTGAGGGTTCCGCGCAGCCGGTCAGCCTCGGCGACTGCGCGCGGGTGAGCCGGGACCTGAGCGTGATCCTGGACGTGGAGGTAACGTTCGCGCACCCGTACACGCTGGAGGTCTCGTCGCCGGGGCTGGACCGGCCGTTGCGGCATCTGGGCGATTGCCGGCGGTTCATCGGACACTTGGCGAAGATCGTCACGACCGCCGCCGTCGACGGCCAGCATGCCTGGACCGGTCGGATCGCGGACGTAGAGGGGGAGGATGTGATCATCGACGCGGCGGATCGCACCCGGCGGATTCCGTGGTCGCTGGTATCCCGCGCCCGACTGGAAGTCGAATTCTAGAGCGCCGAGGACCGGCCATGAACAACCCACTGCAACAGACCATCGAGGCGGTCGCCAAGGAAAAGGGGATAGAGCCCCAGGTGATCATCACGGCCATCGAGGACGCTGTCCTGACCGCGTCCCGCAAGTACTACAAGTCGGACGAGAACCTGAGAACCAAGTTCAACCCCGAGACGGGACAGGTCGAGCTGTTCGCCGTGCGCCAAATCGTCGAGGACGTCAGCGACCCGGTCACCGAGATCTCCCTCAAGGAAGCCCGGGATCTGTACGGCGAGGACGCCGAGATCGACATGGAGATCGAGTTTCCGAAGCCGACCGACGTGCTCGGGCGAATCGCGGCGCAGACGGCCAAGCAGGTGATCTTCCAGAAGGTGCGGGAGGCCGAGCGCGACAACGTGTACGCCGAGTTCAGCGACCGTCTCGGCGAGGTCGTTTCGGGCACGGTCAAGCGCTTCGAGAACGGCGAAATCTACGTGGAGGCAGGCCGCGTCGAGGCGCTGCTGCCGCGGCGCGAGCAGTCGCGGGCCGAGAACTACACGACGGGCGATCGCGTCCGCGCGGTGATCCGCGAGGTCAACAAGAACACGAAGGGGCCGCAACTGATTCTGTCGCGTACCGATCCGGTGCTGCTCATCAAGCTGTTCGAGCAGGAGGTGCCGGAAATCTACGACGGGACGGTGTCGATACGCGGCGCCGTGCGGGAGGCCGGGGACCGGGCCAAGGTCGCCGTGTACTCGCGCGAGCGCGACATCGACCCGGTCGGCGCGTGCGTCGGCATGAAGGGCACCCGCGTCCAGGCCATCATTCGCGAGCTGCGCGGGGAGAAGATCGACATCGTGGAGTGGTCCGAGGACCCCGCGGTGTTCGTGACCAACGCGATCAGCCCGGCCCGGGCGCAGCGCGTCACGATCGCAGACCCGCTCGAGAAGGTGGTCGAGGTCATCGTCGAGGATCGCCAGCTGTCGCTGGCGATCGGCAAGAAGGGCCAGAACGTGCGGCTGGCCGCCAAGCTGACGGGCTGGAAGATCGATATCAAGAGCGAGGAAGAGAAGCGGCGCGAGGTCGAAGCGCAGTTCGACGGGCTGGCCGCCCCGGGGCCCGCGACCCTGACGCTGCCGGGCCTCGACGAGGACCAGGTACTCAGGCTGACCGACGCGGGCCTGGATTCGGCCGACCGGCTGCTCGCCGCCACAACCGACCAGTTGGTGGGGGTCGCACGGATCGATCCGGAGGCGACCGAGGAATTGAAAGCGGCGATACGAGAGCAGGTTGCCGCGGCTGAGGCGGCTGACGAGTCCGCGTCGGCGGCCGAGGCGGCTCAAGAGCGAGGAAGAGAAGCGGCGCGAGGTCGACGGACCGACGCGGGCCTGGATTCGGCCGACCGGCTGCTCGCCGCCACAACCGACCAGTTGGTGGGGGTCGCACGCGATCCGGCGGCCGAGGCGGGACTGCCGCGGCTGAGGCGGCTGACGAGTCCGCGTCGGCGGCCGAGGCGGCTGACGAGTCCGCGCCGGCGGCCGAGGCGGCTGACGAGTCCGCGCCGGCGGCCGAGGCGGCTGACGAGTCCGCGCCGGCGGCCGAGGCGGCTGACGAGTCCGCGCCGGCGGCCGAGGCGGCTGACGAGCAGACGACTAGTTAACCGCGGGTACTGACCGCGGTGCTTTGCTGAGAGATTTCACGTTGGGCACTATTCGGATTTACAAGGTCGCCGAAGTTCTCGGTCTTCCCAGTCAGGAAGTCATCGACCAGTTGCGCCGCGACCACGGCATCGAGGTCAGCAGCGCTTCAAGCACCGTGGAGGAGATCGTGGGCCGGCAATTCGCCGCACGCATCGCGCAAGAGCGGGGCATCGAGCTGCCCGGCGGTCGGCTGTTCGCGGACACGCCGGCGCGCCGGCCGGGCGGCAAGCGGGGCCGGCTGATGAAGGCGAAGGCCGAGCCGCCGAAGCCGGCTAGGCCCACGCTCGGTCCGCCCCGGCTGATCAAGAGCGCCAAGGCGGACCGGGCAGCGGCCAAGGCCGAGGCCGAAGCCGTAGCGGCGGCCGAAGCCGAGGCCGAGCAGGCCGCCGCGGACGAGACCGCCGGCGCGGACGAGGCCACCGGCGCGCAGCCCGCAGCGGGTCCGGCCGCGGAGGTTTCCCCGGCCGTGGAAGTCACCCGGCCGCGGAAGTCACCCCGGCCGCGGAAGTCACCCCGGCCGCGGAAGTCACCCCGGCCGCGGAAGTCACCCCGGCCGCGGAAGTCACCCCGGCCGCGGAAGTCACCCCGGCCGCGGAAGTCCCGGCCGCGGAGGCGGCGCCCGTTGTGCAGGACGTGCCGCCGCCGGCGCTGTCTCCGTCGCGCGCCGCGGTCATCGCGAAACCGACCGGCCGTGTGGCGCCTCCCAGGCTGCGGCTGCGTCTCGAGGAACCGAAGCCGCCGAAGCCCGTGGCCGTGCCGGGAGCGGCTGCCGCCGCACCGCGCGCCGCGGCAGCCAGTACGCCACTGGCGGCAGCCGGCGGCGCACCGCCCGCGGCAGCCGCCAGTGCGCCGCCGGTCGTGGCCAGAACGCCGGTGCCGGGTCGGCCGCTGGTGCCGGGCCGGCCGCTGGTGCCGGGTCGGCCGCTGGTGCCGGGTCGGCCGCTGGTGCCGGGCCGGGTCGGCCGCTGGTGCCGGGCCGGCCGCTGGTGCCGGGCCGGCCGGCCGGAGCCCGGATGCCCGGCACGGCAGGCCAGCCCCCGCTCGGCGGCCCGCGGCCGCTGCCCTCCCAGCCCGTGCGGCCGCCGTCGGCGCGGCCGCTGCCGCCCCGTCCGGCCGTCGGCTACCGGCCGCCGCCAAGACCGCATCGCCCGCACGGCAAGCGCTCCGACCGGCGGCCGCGGCAGCAGGCGGCCCGCATGCCCCTCCCGCCGCCGCCGATCACGCGGACGATCACCCTGGCGGAAGGCATGACGGTCAAGGATCTCGCCGACAAGCTCGACGTGAAGGCCAAGGAGGTGCTGAAGAAGCTGATCGAGAAGCGGCTGATGTTGAACATCAACACGACGCTCGACACCGAGACGGCGACCATGACCGCCCGCGAGTTCGGTGCGGATGTCACGATGCGCACGTTCGAGGAAGAGATGGTCGTGCTCGAGGCCGAGGTGACCAGCCCCGACGATCTCGTCCCGCGCGCACCGGTGGTCACCGTCATGGGCCACGTCGACCACGGCAAGACGACGCTGCTCGACGCCATCCGCAAGACGCGGGTCGCGGAGGGCGAGGCGGGCGGGATCACGCAGCACATCGGGGCGTACGCCGTCGACATCAAGAAGCGCCGCATCATCTTCCTCGACACGCCCGGTCACGAGGCATTCACGACGATGCGCGCGCGCGGCGCCAGCGTCACCGACGTGGTGATCCTCGTGGTGGCCGCCGACGACGGCGTCATGCCGCAGACGCAGGAAGCCATCGACCACGCGCGCGCGGCGAAGGTGCCGATCCTGGTCGCCATCAACAAGATCGACAAGGCGGACGCGAACCCGGACCGCGTCAAGAACGAGCTGGCCGAGCGCGATCTCACCCCGGAGGAGTGGGGCGGCCAGACGGTCATGGTGGCGGTCTCGGCCAAGCGGCAGGAGAACCTGGATCTGCTGCTCGAGATGATTCTGCTGGTCACGGAGATGGGCGATCACAAGGCGAACCCCAAGCGGACCGCCGCCGGGGCGGTGCTCGAGGCCAAGGTGGACCGCGGCCGCGGCCCCGTGGCCACCGTTCTCGTGCAGGACGGCACGCTGCGCGTCGGCGACAACTTCATCGCGGGCACCAGCGTCGGCCGCGTCCGGGCGCTCATCGACGACCGCGGGCAGCAGGTCAAGGAGGTGGAGCCGTCGAGCCCCGTGGAGGTGCTGGGCCTGACGAGCCTGCCGCAGCCGGGCGACACCTTCCAGGTCGTCGCGGACGCCTCCAAGGCGCGCCAGATTGCGGTCCTCCGCCAGACCCACGCCAAGGAGAAGGCGTTGGGCAGCCGCGGCACGCGGCTCACGCTCGAGTCGCTGCAGCAGCAGTTCTCCGAAGGCGAGGCCAAGGAGCTCCCGATCATCATCAAGGCCGACGTGCAGGGCTCGGCGGAGGTACTGGCCGAGTCGCTCGCCAAGCTCGGGGACGAGCGGGTGAAGATCCGGATCATCCACTCCGGCGTCGGCGCCATCAGCGAGTCGGACGTGCTGCTGGCCTCGACCTCGAACGCCATCATCATCGGCTTCAACGTCCGGCCCGATCGCAACGCCGCCGTCGTGGCGGACCGCGAGGGCGTCGACATCCGCAAGCACTCGGTCATCTACAACGTGACCGACGAGCTCAAGAAGGCCATGAGCGGCCTGCTCGAGCCGACCACGCGGGAACAGCAGCTGGGCCTGGCGGAGGTCCGCGAGGTCTTCAAGGTGCCGAAGTTCGGAGCGGCCGCCGGCTGCATCGTGACCGAGGGCCGCATCACGCGCGCGGGCGACGCGCAGGCCCGCCTCGTTCGCGACGGCGTGGTGGTCCACGAAGGACGCATCGGATCCCTCCGGCGGTTCAAGGACGACGTGAACGAGGTCAAGTCCGGCATCGAGTGCGGCATCGCCTTCGAGAAGTTCGCCGACATCAAGACCGGCGACGTCATCGAATCGTTCACGGTCGAGAAGATTGCCGCGACCGTATAGGAACCCAGCGCCCGAGCCGTGCCTGTCGTCGGCCTGCTGTCGATCGAGATTCATGTGCCGGGCGCTCGCTCGCTCAAGGACAAGCGGACGGTCCTGCGAAGCGTGAAGGATCGCCTCCGGCGCCTCAACGTCTCGGTCGCCGAAACCGACCACCAGGACCTGTGGCAGCGCTGCCGTCTGGGCATCGCCGCCGTAGGCGCCACGCAGACCGGCGTCGAGCGCTCGCTGCAGGCCGTGGTCGAGGAGATCGAGCGGCACGACCCGGGCCTGATCGTCGCCACCGACCTCGAATGGCTCGCGTAGCCGATGTCCAGCCACAACCGGCCGCAACGGGTGGGCGACATGATCCGGACCGAGCTCAGCACGCTGCTGCTGCGCGAGGTGCGGGACCCAGGCGTGCAGAACGTGACGGTCACGCGCGTGCAGATGTCGAAGGACCTGGAGCATGCGCGCGTGTACTACACGGAGCCCGCGGGCAGCGACGCCCGGACCGCCCGGCGGGCGCTGCGGCGGGCCAGGCCGTTCCTCAAGCGGCAGCTCGGACGCATCGGGCTGCGGCACGTCCCGGAGCTCACGTTCATCTACGACGAGGCCATGGAACAGCAGGATCGGGTGGCGCGCCTGCTCGACGAGGTCGACGCCGCCCGGCTCCCGGATGTCCCTGACGAGCATGCCGACGACGCCTGACCGGCCGCTGCGGCAGGTACTCGACGCCCTGCGCTCGAGAGACCGCTTCCTGGTCGTCTCCCATGCCCGGCCCGACGGCGACGCCACCGGGTCGCAACTGGCCCTCGCGCTCGCCCTGCGGCACCTCGGCAAGCATGTGCGGATGGTGAGCCGGGACCGGCCCCAGGCCTGTCTCCTGTCGTTCGCCGAGGCCGCGGACGTGGCGGTCGCCGACAGGGTCGAGGAAGCGTTCGACGCCGCGGTGGTCCTCGAGTGCGGCACGCTCGAGCGCACGGGGATCGCGGGACTCGACCGCTACTTCGTGATCAACGTCGACCACCACCGCGGCAACACGCTGTACGGCGCCGTCAACTGGTTCGACGAGACCGCCGCGGCGTGCGGCGAGATGGTGCACGACATCGTGACCGGCCTCGGCGTGCCGCTGACGCCCGCAATCGCGACGTTCCTCTACGTCGCCATCCTGACCGACACCGGCTCGTTCCGCCACGCGAACATCACCGCCCGGACGTTCGACATCTGCCGGCGGATCGCGGGCGCAGGCGTGTCGCCGGCCGCGGTCGCGGCGCGCGTCTACCAGCAGGCGCCGGTCGGCACGCTGCGGCTGACGGGCGAGCTGCTGCAGCGCATGGAGCTGGCGGGCGCGGGACGGGTGGCGGTGCTGCACGTCGACGATGGGCTGCTGCGCGCGACCGGCTGCACGCCGGAGGACCTCGACGGCATGATCAACCTCCCGTTGCAGGCGCGCGAGGTCCGGGCGGCCGTGCTCTTCAAGGAGCTCGGCGGGGAGATCCGCGTCAGCTTCCGCTCGAAGGACGCGATCGACGTCCGCGCGGTGGCGGCAGCGTACGGCGGCGGCGGGCACCACAACGCCGCCGGCTGCGAGCTGCCGTCCCCGCTCGACCGCGCCCGCCCCCGGGTGGTCGCGGACGTGGTGGCGGCGGTCGATGCCGGGACGCGCACCTGAAGCGGCGATCGACGGCGTGCTCGTCGTCGACAAGCCGCGCGGCCTGACCTCGCACGACGTGGTCGCCGCCGCCCGGCGCCTGCTCGGCACGCGCCGCGTCGGCCACGTCGGCACCCTGGATCCGTTGGCGACCGGGGTGCTGCCGCTCGTCGTCGGGCGCGCCACGCGGCTGGCCCCGCTGCTCGCGAGCGGTCCGAAGACGTACGCGGCCGTCATCCGGCTGGGGGTCGTCACCGACACGTACGACGTGACCGGGACCGTCGCGCCGACCGCCGGACACGATCCCGCGCTGGCGGCCGCGCTCGACCGCGGGCAGCTCGAGGCCGCCTGCCGCGCGTTCACGGGTACCTTCCAGCAGCAGCCGCCGCCGTTCTCCGCCAAGAAGGTGCGCGGCGTGCGCGCCTACCGGCTCGCGCGCCGCCAACAGCCGGTCGAGCTGCGCGCCGTGGAGGTCACGATCCACGGCTTCGAGATCCTGGCGCTGCGGGATGCCGAGCTGCAGTGCCGGGTCAGCTGCGCGCCCGGATTCTACATGCGGTCGCTGGCCCACGATCTGGGCCGGGCGCTGGGCTGCGGCGCCTGTCTCCAGAGCCTGCGGCGCGAAGCGAGCGGGGCGTTCACGCTGGACCAGGCGGTGACCCTCGACGCGCTCCGGGGCGAGGGCGTCGAGCCGGCGCGGCAACTCGTCGCGCTGGCCGACCTGCTGCCGGATCTGGCGGCCGTCGTCGTCACCGGGCGGGGCTCGCAACGCGCGGTGCACGGCAACCTGCTGCGCCCCGCTGACATCGAGGCCGGGGCCGCTTCGCGGCCCGTCCTGCCGGCGGCGGCGAAGCGGGTCAAGGTGTACGACGCGTCCGGGACGCTGCTGGCGATCGCCGAGGCAGCGCCCGGCGGGGCTTTGCATCCCCGGATCGTCTTGGTGTAAGATGCGATCTTGTTAATCGTAGGAGAAAGAACAATTTAACGGTGGCGGCGGCTTGGTGCTCCCGTGAACCGGGCGTTCACGGGATGGCGGTCTGGGCCGTGCGCGGAGGCGGACAGACGTGGCCTTGCACAAGGAGCGGAAAACAGAGATCATCGGTTCTTATCGTACCCACGACGCCGATACGGGATCGCCGGAAGTCCAGGTGGCGATTCTGAGCGAGCGCATCGGCGGCCTGACGGAGCACTTCAAGGTTCACGCCAAGGATCACCACTCGCGGCGCGGGCTCCTGAAGCTCGTCGGGCAGCGGCGGCGCCTCCTCGACTATCTCAAGGGCAAGGATTCCGATCGGTACGCAGACTTGATCAAGCGGCTTGGCATCCGCAAGTAATCGCGACACCCAACCCGCCTTTTCTCGCCTCACCTGGTGTCCTCTCCGCCCCTTGACCACCCAGGGAGCAGAATTCATGCACACAGGCCAACTCAAAGTCGGCCGCGAACAGCTCAAGATCGAAACTGGCAAGCTGGCGAAACAGGCGGACGGCGCGGTGCTCATCAGCTACGGCGGAACGGTCGTGCTGGTGACCGTCTGCCGTGCGTCGACGGCGCGCGAGGGAATCGACTTCCTGCCGCTGACGGTCGACTACCGCGAGTACACCTATGCGTCCGGACGCATTCCCGGCGGATTCTTCAAGCGCGAGGGCAAGCCCACCGAGAAGGAAGTGCTGACCAGCCGCTTCATCGACCGGCCGATTCGGCCGTTGTTTCCGGCCGGCTGGAACCGGGAGACCCAGGTCATCGCGCTGGTCCTGTCGGCCGATGTGGAGCACGACCCCGACGTGCTGGCGCTCAGCGGCGCCTCCGCGGCGCTGGCGCTCTCGAAGATCCCTTCCGAGAAGACGATTGCCGCGGTCCGGGTCGGGTTGATCGACGGCGAGTTCCTGATCAATCCGACCTACTCCGAGCGCGGCCGGAGCCGGCTCGACCTGGTCGTCGCCGGCAGCGGCGACGCGATCGTGATGGTGGAGGCGGGTGCGAAGGAGGTCTCGGAGGACGAGATGCTCGGCGCGCTGCAGGCCGGCCACGAGGCGATCCGGGAGATCGTCGCCATGATCGACGCGCTGGCTGCCACGGGCGGCAAGCCGAAGCTCACCGTGGAGGCGGCGACCATCGATGACGACCTCCGGCGGGAGGTCGAGCAGCAGGTCCTCGAGCCGTTGAGCGCGGCGATGCGCATCCGGGACAAGCTCGAGAACTATGCGCAGGTCGATCAGGTGCTCGCCGACCTGCTCGCCTCGATCCCCGCAGAGGAGAGCCAGCGCCGGCACGACGCCGGGCGGATCTTCAAGGAGCTCAAGGAGAAGGTGCTGCGCGACGAGGTGCTCGAGCACGGGCGGCGGCTGGACGGACGCCGCTTCGACCAGATTCGCGAGATCTGGTCCGAGATCGGCGTGCTGCCGCGCGTGCACGGCTCGGCCGTCTTCACGCGCGGCGAGACCCAGGCGCTCGTGACGGCCACGCTCGGCACGTCCGGCGACCAGCAGAAGGTCGAGCGCGTCGACGGCGAGACGTACAAGCGCTTCCTCCTGCACTACAACTTCCCGCCCTTCTCGGTGGGCGAGGTGAAGTTCCTCCGCGGGCCGGGCCGGCGGGAGATCGGCCACGGACACCTCGCGGAGCGCAGCCTGCTCCCGATGATTCCAGCCGAGGACCAGTTCCCCTACACCTTGCGGGTCGTCTCCGACATTCTCGAATCGAACGGGTCGTCGTCGATGGCGACGGTCTGCGGGGCCACGCTGGCGCTCATGGATGCCGGCGTTCCGCTGAAGTCGCCGGTGGCCGGGGTGGCGATGGGACTCGTCATGGAGGAGGGCGGCGAGCGCTACGCCGTCCTGTCCGACATCGCCGGTGCCGAGGACCACTACGGCGACATGGACTTCAAGGTGGCGGGCTCGGCCGAGGGAATCACCGCCCTGCAGATGGACATCAAGATGGCCGGCGTCCCGACCGCCATCATGCGCGAGGCGCTGGCCCAGGCCCGCGCGGGTCGGCTCGAGATCCTCGAACGGATGCAGGCCACCATCGCCACACCGCGCGACTCGATCTCCGCCTACGCGCCGCGCATCGTGACGATCACCATCCCGGTCGACAAGATCCGGGACGTGATCGGACCGGGCGGCAAGACCATCCGGAGCATCGTGGAGCGGACGGGCGTCAAGATCGACGTCGAGGACGACGGCCGCGTCAACGTCGCCTCCGCGGACGGGGACTCGGCCCAGAAGGCGATCCGGATCATCGAGGAGCTGACGGCCAGCCCCGAGCTCAACAAGACCTACCTCGGGAAGGTGCAGCGCATCACCGACTTCGGGGCGTTCATCGAGATCCTGCCGGGCATCGACGGCCTGCTCCACGTCTCGGAGATCGCGCACTACCGCGTCGCCGAGGTGCGCGACGAGCTGCAGGAAGGCGATCAGGTCCTGGTCAAGGTGATCAACGTGGATCCGTCCGGCAAGGTCCGGCTGAGCCGCAAGGCCCTGCTGCCGGCGCCCGCGGACGCGCCCACGCCCACCGACGGCCGCACCGACGACATGGCCAGGGTGGGCGCCCCGAGCGGTCCGCGCGGCCGATCCCGGCAGCGCCCGCCGCGCCAGTACGGCGGCCGCGAGCCGGAGAAGCGCCAGGACTGACGGCCGTCCAGCGCGCCGCTCAGGTCGCGGCCGGCCGGCCCGCGCGGGCCGCCGCGGCCTTGGCCGCCACGAGGCGGTCGGACCACGGCGGGTGCGAATAGGACAGCCAGGCGGTGACGCGCGACGGCCGCTCCTCGGCCAGCGACTGGGCCGCGAGCCGCTGCAGGCTGGAGGCGAGCGCCTCGGGCTTCCCGGTCAGGTCCACGGCGTACCGGTCGGCACGGTGCTCCAGCCGCCGGGAGATGAGGTTGGTCACCGGCGCCAGCAGCAGCAGGGCGGCCCCGCCGGCCAGCACCGCGACGGGCAGCCCGGCCACGTCAGCGACCCCCGCCAGCCCCAGCAGCGGCCCGAGGCTCTGCAGCGCCCACTGCGCCGCGCCGCACGCCGCCGCCGTCGCCAGCGTCTCGTACGCCATCGTCTTCCACACGTCGCGGTGGACGTGGTGGGCCAGCTCGTGCGCCACGACGACCTCGATCTCGTCGTCGCTGTAGTCGGCCAGCAGGGCGTCGGTCAGCAGCACGCGGCGCGTCGAGCCAATGCCGACCAGGGCTGCGTTCGGCCGCGGGGGATCGGAGCCCAGACGCCATTCGTGAATGCCGATTGCCGCCGCGCCGGCGCGGCGGACGAGCGCCTCGAGGCGCCGCCGCAGCACGGGGCGCTCCAGCGGCCGGAGGTGATAGAGCCACGGCAGGGTCAGCGGCGCGAGATGGGTGGCCGCGGCCATCAGGACGGCCAGCGCCAGGCTGGCGGCCAGCCACCACGACGAGGGCCAGCCGCGCATGGCGGCATAGAGGAGCACCGCGCCGGCCGTCCACGCCGCCACGCGCAGGACGGTAGCGCCCACGTACCCGCACAGCCAGTCGATGGCACGCTGGCGCGAGACGCCGAAGCGGCGATCGAGGAAGAGTTCCCCGTACCAGGCCAGCGGCAGGTCGATGGCCCGTCCGGCAAGCGACAGGACGACCGTGTAGCCGGCCACGACCAGCGAGTCCTGCAGGAGGGCCGGCGCCAGCGCCGCCGCTCGCGCGGCAACCTCCGCCAGCGTGCCCGACAGCCCGGATCCGGCCAGCCCCGCCAGCAGCGCGGCCCAGCCGCAGGCCCTCAGAACGGTGGCGCGACGGCGACGCCGGCGATAGCCCGAGGACTTGGCTTCGTTCACGGCGGGCGGTTCAGACGCAGTGGTCCGTGAGGCGCGCGCTGTTCAGTTGAGCCTGACGGAGATGAGCTTCGATACGCCCGGCTCCTCCATGGTGACGCCGTAGAGCCGGTCGGCGATCTCCATGGTCTTCCGGTTGTGGGTGACCACGACGAACTGCGTGCAGTCCTCCATGCCCTGCAGCATCTCGACGAACCGCCCCACGTTAGCCTCGTCGAGCGGCGCGTCGATCTCGTCGAGCAGGCAGAAGGGGCTGGGCTTGTACTTGAAGATCGCGAACATGAGCGCCATGGCGGTCAGCGCCTTCTCGCCGCCGGAGAGAAGCTGGATGCTCTGCAGCCGCTTGCCGGGCGGCTGGGCGACGATGTCGATGCCGCTCTCGAGCACGTCGTCCTCGTCGAGCAGCATGAGACCCGCGCGCCCGCCCCCGAACAACGTCGAGAACGTCGTCTGCAGATGCTCGTTGACGGCGGTGAAAGCCTCGCGGAACCGCTCCCGGGTCGTCGCGTCGATCCGCTCGATCGCCGAGCCGGTCGACTGGATCGAGTCGAGCAGGTCCTTGCGCTGGGCCGTCAGGAAGTCGTGCCGCTGCTCGAGCTCGTCGAACTGATCGATCGCCATCAGGTTCACGGGGCCGAGCCGGTCGATCTTGGCGCGCAACTCGCCGATGACGTCCTCGGCGGTCAGCAGCTCCGGCGCCGGGCCGCCATCCTCCGCGGCCGCAGAGGCGGCCGGCGCCTCGGCCTCGTCGCCCTCGTCGTCGAGCAGCGCCGGACGCTCGATGGCGCCGGCGATGACGCCGTCCCGCTCCCACTGCTCGACCTCGGCCCTGATCTGATCCAGATCGGCCTGCAGGCTGTCGCGGCAGGTGGCCGACAGCGTGGCGTGCTCGGCGTCAGCCTTCGCCCGGTCCACCTCGATCCGGGCGACCTCCGCGTGGACCCCGTCCAGCGCCTCGCGCGCGGCCTGCACCTCCCGCCCCTGCGCGTCGATCCGCGCGCGCAGGTCGGCGGTGGAGGCGTCCACGGCGCGCACCTCCTCACGCCGCACCTCGAGCTGCGCGGCCTCCGTGTCCAGTTGCACCTCGGTGCGGGTGATCGAGGCCCGTAGCGCGTCCAGCTCCGCGGCCGCCCGGTCATTGTCGGCCGCGCGGGCGCTCGCCCGCCGCTCCAGATCCGCGGCGGCTTCGCGCAACCGGCTGACGTCCGCCTCCAGACCGGTCGCCCGCTCGACCAGCTCGGCATGCGCGACGCGAGCCTGGTTGGCCTTCCGGCCCAGCGCCTCGACCGACTCCCGGGCATCGAACAGACGCCGCTGGGCAGCGCCGCAGCGCTCCTCGGCGGCGCTCTGGTCGACCTGCAGCTTCGCGACGGCCTCGCGCGCCTCGGCCTGCTTCGCCGTGAGCGCCTCGCGCTCCTCGCGAGCCTTCCGGCACTCGGTCCGGACCACGTCATGCCGCTGCCGCAGGCGCGCGGCCTCCTCGTCGCAGCGCGACAGACCCAAGCGGGCCTCGAGCAGCTCCTTCTCGCGCGCGTGCTCGTCGGCCTGCAGGCGCTCGAGCTCGGCCTCGGCGCGCGCGACGGCAGCGGCGAGCTCCGCCACCTCCGCACTGAGACGCCGGACCGCTTCCTGCTCGGCCTCCCGGCGGCCGCGCAGCTCCTCGAGCTCGCCCTCGGTGCGCAGGATCCCGCGGGTCTCGGACCGCCCGCCGCCATGCACGAGCGTGGAGCCCCGGAAGACCACACCTTCCGGCGTCACGATGGTCTCACGGGTGTCGCGCGCCGCGGCGGCGGCCGCCTCGAACGACGGCGCCAGCCAGCGCCGCGCCAGGAGGCGCCGGACGGCGGCCTCGGCCGGGCCGTCGACGCGGGCCAGATCCGTGAACGGCCTCAGCGCGGGCTCCGGCCGGAGGGCGGGCTCCCCGGCATCGCGCGCCTCGGCCAGAAGAAATCCGCAGCGCCCGGCCCCGCTGGCCGTGGCGAGCTCCATGCCCGCCCGCGCTTCCTGCCTGCTGCGAACCACGACGCACTGCAGCAGCTCGCCCAGACCCGCCTCGACCGCCAGCTCGTGCTCGCGATCCACGTTCAGGTGATCGGCCACCGAGCCCAGGTGACCGAACACGTCCGGCGGCTGGCTCAGCAGCAGGCGGGCCGCGTCGTTGTATCCCTCGCGCGCGGCCACCAGCTCCTCGAGCGAGGCGACGCGGGCAGACAGCGACGTCAGCTCGTGCTCGCGGGCACGCGCAGCCGCGATCCGCGACTCGCGCGCCTCCCGTGCCGCGGCATGCTCCACCACGCGCTCCGCCCGCGCGGCGCGCGTGGCCTCGAGCGCGGCCTCGACGCCGGCCGCGAGCGCGGAGGCCGCCTCGCGGCCGGCCGCGAGCCGCGCCGACTCGGCCGCCACGTCGGCGGCCTCGGCATCGAACTTCGCGATGTCGCCGTCGACCCGATCGATGGTCTCCGGCACGCTCTTGAGCACGTGCTGGAGCACCGTCGCCCCGTTCATGGTCGCGAAGACCTCGTTGCGCGACGCCTCGACGTCGGCGTCCAGCCCCTCGAGCGCCGTCTGCGCGGCGGCATGCGCGGTCTCGGCGGCCTCCAGGCTCCCGGCGGCGGCTTCCCGCTCGGCGTCGCAACGCTTCCACGCATCGACCTGGGCGGACAGCTCCGCCTGCTGCGGCTGGCGCCTGGCCTCGAGCGCCTCGAGCTCCGCCGCGCCGCGGGCCGACGCGTCCGTGAGGCTGGCCACCTGCTGCGTCTCGAACTCGATCCGCTGCTGCAGCCGGCCGGCTGCCAGCTCGTGCGCATGCGCGGCGTCGCGCGCGGCGGTCGCCGACTGGTCCGCGGCGGCCAGCTCGATACGCTGCTGCTCGTGCGTGGCCTCGAGCCCCGCCACACGCGCGGCGGCCCCCGCCTCGCGGGCGCGCACGTCGTCGAGGCGCAGATCCGCCGACTCGATAGCCTGCGCCAGCGCCGCCCCCTTGCGCGCGTACGACACCTTCTCCCAGCGGCGCAGCTCCTCGCGCAACCGGCCGTACCGCCGCGCTTTCGCGGCCTGGCGCTTGAGCGCGCCGCGCTGCTTGTCGACCTCGAAGACGATGTCGTCGACGCGCGTGAGGTTCTGCTGCGCGGCCTCGAGCTTCAGCTCCGCGGCGCGCCGGCGGTTCTTGTAGCGGGTCACGCCTGCGGCTTCCTCGAGCAGCCGCCGCCGCTCGAACGGACGCGCGCCCAGAATCTGACCGATCGCCCCCTGCTCGATGACCGCGTACGCCTTGACGCCGACGCCGGAGTCCATCAGCAGATCCTGGATGTCCCGCAGCCGGCAGACCTGCCCGTCGATGAGGTACTCGCTCTCCCCCGACCGGAACAGGCGCCGGCCGACCTCGACGTCGCGCGCAATGCAGGGCGTCTCGTCGAACGCCTCGTCGACCTCGGCCACCGCGGCGGCGGCGTCGCCGGCATCCCGGCCGTCGCCGTGCGAGCCGTCGCGCCCGTTCCCGGACGCCTGCGCGCTCCCGCCGTTGCGCCCCCCGAGCAGCGCCAGCGCCGCGGTCACCTGCGACAGCTGCAAGCGGACCTCGGCCGTCGCGGTCGGCCGCCGGGCATCGCTGCCGCCGAAGATCACATCCTCCATCCGCTCGCCGCGGAGGCTGCGCGCGCTCTGCTCGCCGAGCACCCACGTGATGGCGTCGATGACGTTGCTCTTGCCGCACCCGTTCGGGCCGACGATGGCGGTGACACCCGTATCGAAGGCCAAGTCGGCCCGTTCGGGAAAGCTCTTGAAACCGGCGATCCGCAGGCGGTTCAAACGCATGGTGCGCTGTTCGTCCCCGTGCCCGGTACGCAACAAAGCCGCTCGGACAGGTCTACCAACTCCTCTACCTGTCGAGCGGCTGGGAACGCTCTGACTCGGTTCCAGGTCGTGTCTACGCTCCGTACTGTCGCGGGCGCCGGGGCTGTACCCGCCACCGTGCCCAGTTTAGCAAGGGCGCCCGCCGCGCCGCAAGCGCCACGGGCTCCTAGCGCGCCGCCACGACCGCCGGTTGGCCGGCGCCTTCGAGAAGCCGCTCGGCCTCGTCGAACAGCGCGCTGGCGCGCCGGATCTGGGGATCCACATCGAACAGGTTGCGCCGGGCCTCCTCGACGCCGAACAGCGCCTCGTCGATCTGGTACCGCATCATGGCGGTGATGAAGTCGATGTCGGCGGCAAACTGGTCGTCGTCGACGGCCAGGCCCCGGTCCTGCACGTGCGCCTTGAACTCTTCGACCAGCGCGGCGTCAATTGCGAAGCCCCGAGCCACCACCTTGCGGTCCCGGCCCGCGACGGCAACGCGCTGGTCGCCGGCCGCCGAAAACCGCTCGGCGAAGCTCGCGAACTCCTGTCGCGCGGCCAGCAGGCGCCCGAACCGGGACGGATCGAACCCCTCGATCGGGCCGGAGACATGATGATCCGGCTCGATCCCGCCCCCGCTGTACACGACCCGCCCGCCGGTGGTGTACTTGCGCTCGGCGGGGGTGTGCGCGCGCGGGCTCTGCTCGCGCATTGAGTACGTGAGGTACTCGTCGAACGAGCCGTCCCATGGGCGCTGGATCATGCGCCCGCTCGGCGTGTAGTACCGCGCCGTCGTCAGCGCGAGGCCGGCCCCGTGGCTGATCCGGTAGATCGACTGCACCAGCGCCTTGCCGAACGTCGTCTCGCCGACGATGAGGCCGCGGTCGTGATCCTGCACCGCGCCGGCGACGATCTCGGAAGCGCTGGCGCTGTTGCGGTTGACGATGACGACCAGCGGGACATCCGTGAACTCGCCCTCGCGCGTCCCGTGATAGTCCCGGTCTGAATTGTCGACGCGGCCACGCGTGTAGACGATAAGGTCGCCGCGCGGCAGGAACTGGTTGGAGACCTTGATGGCCTGATCGAGCGGCCCGCCGGGATTGTTGCGCAGATCGAAGACGAGCCGCTCCATGCCCGCGTCCCGCAGGCGGTGCAGGGCGGCGTTGAGGTCGCGGTCGCTGGCCTCGGAGAAATCCCCGAGCTTCACGTACCCCGTCCGATCGTCCACGAGGAACGCGGCCTCGACGGTGGCGATGGTGATCTCGTCGCGCTCGACGGTCATCTCGATCAGCTCGTCGTAGCCGGTCCGCCGGATCGAGATGTCGACCGCCGTGCCCTTCGGACCGCGCAGCAGGCGGACGGCGTCGTCGCTGCTCATGTCCTTCGCGTTCTGCCCGGTGATTCTGGCGATGACGTCGCCCCGCCGGATCCCGCTACGGTAGGCGGGCGAGCCCTCGAAGAGGCTCATCACCGTGATGTCGCCGTCGATGACGTTGATCGAAATCCCCAGCCCGTAGTAACGACCCTCCTGGCGCTCCAGCAGCTGGGAGTAGGAGCGGGGGTCCATGAAGTTGGAGTGCGGATCGAGCGTCTGGAGCATGCCGCCGATGGCCCGGTAGATCAGGCGCTCGGTGTCGACCTCCTGGACGTAGTTGGTCTCGATGGCGGCCAGGGCTTCGGCGAACCGGTCGTAGTGCCGCGGGAGGTCCTCCTGGGTCGCGAGGACCTGGCCGCCGAACAGACCGCCCAGCAGCGCCGACAGCACGACCGCGCCTGAGCCGAGTGCGAGTGGGGATACAGCACGCATGATGGCGCTATGCTATCAGACAAGCCTCTGTCCAGCAATGACTTCGAGACATCCGGCAGGCGCTGCCGGCTTGACCCCGGAGCGGCGTGTTCCTATACTTTTACCCGGGGATTTTTCGCCCCGACCAAGCAAGGAGCAGCAGCATGTTCGGCTCAATCGGGATGCCCGAGCTGATAATCATTTTCGTCATCGCGCTGATCGTGTTCGGTCCGCGCAAGCTGCCCGAGCTCGGCCGGTCCCTGGGCCGCAGCTTGACGGAGTTCAAGCGCGCGTCCAACGATCTGCGGAACACACTCGACGAAGAGATCCGCGTCGAGGACACGCCGCCAGCCGAGCCGGAGAAGCCCAAGGCGGCCGAGCCGGCCAGGCCCCTGAGGCGCAGGCCCCTGAGGCGCAGGCCCCTGAGGCGCAGGCCCCTGAGGCGCAGGCCCCTGAGGCGCCCCTGAGGCGCAGGCCCCTGAGGCGCAGGCCCCTGAGGCGCAGGCCCCTGAGGCGCAGGCCCCTGAGGCGCAGGCCCCTGAGGCGCAGGCCCCCGAGAGCAGAAATACCGGTGCGTAGCCGGTGAGGTCGCTTCCCGGCGTCAGGGCCGGGAGCTCGCCGCCGGATGCGGCGCGGTTTTCTCCATGTCGCTAGTTCCACTCCCAGACCCCGCCGCTGACGACCTGCCGCTCGACGACGAGACCGGCGGCAGGATGTCGTTTCTGGAGCACCTCGACGAGCTCCGGAAGCGCCTGCTGATCTCGGTCGGCGCGCTGCTCGGCGGCTTCCTGGCCGCGTTCGCCGTCATCTCGCACATCTTCGAGTTCATCATGCGGCCGTTGCAGGAGATACTGCCGGACGGCGGCCGCCTCGTGTACACCGAGCCGACCGAGGCGTTCTTGCTGTACATCAAGATCGCCGCGCTGGCCGGCCTCGTCCTGGCCATCCCGATCATCCTGTATCAGATATGGCGGTTCGTCGCGCCGGGCCTCTACTCCCGCGAGAAGAAGTTCGCCATCCCGTTCGTCTTCTTCGCGTCGTCCTTCTTCGTCGGCGGCGCCATGTTCTCGCACTACATGCTGTTCCCCTGGGCCTGGGCGTTCCTGGCGGGATTCACGACGGACTACATGGAGTTCTTCCCCCGCATCCAGCCGGCGTTCTCGCTGTACGTCAAGCTCCTGCTCGCCTGCGGCGCGGTCTTCCAGATGCCGACGGTGGTCTTCTTCCTCGCCAGGGTCGGCGCCGTGACACCCGGCTTTCTGGTGCGGAACACTAAGTACGCGATTCTCCTCATCTTCATCTTCGCGGCGGTGCTCACGCCGACGGGCGACCCGGTCGTGCTGACCCTGATGGCGGCGCCGATGGTCGCCCTCTACGGGTTCAGCATCTTGATTGCGTGGGCCGTCAACCGGCGGCGGGACGACTGACGGGCCGGGCGCGGATGCGCCCGTTCGTTGACTTGCCCGATATCACGCGCAATACTCAATACTATGGGTTACCTAACTGCCATGCCATCGCCATCAGGAAGTCTTCGATGAAGCGAAACTTTGTTGTCGCAGGCATCAGCGCCTGCCTGATCGCCCTGCTGGCGGCGCCTGCGGCCGCCCAGGGCGAGGACGCCACCCGGCCC
The DNA here is from genome assembly GCA_965217045.1 of Vicinamibacterales bacterium. Taxonomy (GTDB): domain Bacteria; phylum Acidobacteriota; class Vicinamibacteria; order Vicinamibacterales; family UBA8438; genus JAAXGX01. The sequence goes on from OZ244229.1 coordinate 2,475,157, forward strand.
AGCGGGTCGACATTCCTCGGTGACACTGGCCTGTGGTTCGTGCCGACGGCCGAGATTCTCGGCAGCGGCTCGGCCTCGGTCAGCGGTCAGCTTGCTAACTTCGACCGGGAGCAGGGATTCAGCGCCATCCAGCACGTGGCCGGCACGTTCGCCGTCGGCGTAGGCGGCCGGGTGGAGGTCTTCGGTTCAGTCCGCCTTCTCACGCGGATCGACCGGGACGTCCAGCCGCTGTTCGGGATGGGCCTTCCCATGGCCGCCGCGCAGCGCTTCGGCGGCATCCTCAACGACCACCCGACGGTCAGGCAGGCGTTCAGCGGGAACCAGTTCGGCGACACGCTGGTGGGCGTGAAGATCAACCTGCTGTCGGAAGAGCGTCAGGCCCCGGCGGCGCTCGCGCTGCGCGGCTTCGTCGACCTGCCGACGGGCGACGAGCTGACCGGCACGACCAGCGGCGGGGTCGACGGCGAGGTCGACCTGATCGTCAGCAAGGCGGCCGGCAACGTGGAGATCGCGGGATTCGGCGGCTTCGCCTTCCGCTCGGATCCTGCCGGCATCGACATCGCCAACAGCATCGCGTGGGGCTTCGGCGTCGGCGCGCCGCTGCGCGGCCCCGTGCAGGTCTTCGGCGAGGTGGGCGGCGAGGCGTACCTGAGCGACATGGTGACCCTGAGCGACCCGCTGATGGCGCGCGACGGCAGCATGTCGCTGCTGATGGCGGAGCTCCGGAGCCCGCTCGACGTCACGGTGGGCCTCCGCTGGAGCGGCCCCGGCGGCTTCTCCATCGGCGGCGGGCTCAACTGGGCGACGCGGCACCCCGACCGGTCGGCGACCGGGCAGGCGTCGGACATGCGGGACCGGCTCGGCCTGCTGGTCCGCGTCGGGTACCACCCGGGCGTCCGGGTGTACGTGCCACCGCCACCGCCACCGCCACCGCCGCCGCCACCGCCGGCTAACCGGCCCCCGACCGTCACGGTCAGCTGCGACCCGTGCGAGCTCGGGTTCGGCGAGGAGAGCGAGCTGCCCGCCGACGCGACGGATCCGGACGGCGACCCGCTCGACTACCGCTGGAGCGCGCCGGCGGGCGAACTGCTCGAGGCGCAGAATCAGCCGACGCAGCGCTGGCGGGCGCCTGCGCAGGACGGCCCGGTCCCGGTGACCGTGACGGTCAGCGACGGCCGCGGCGGCTCCGCGTCGGACACCGCGACCATCCGGGTCAACCCGCCGCCGCCGCCGCGCGAGTTCGTCTTCGAGGACGTGCACTTCGACTTCGATCGCTACAGCCTGCGGGCGGGCGCCGCGCGCGTGCTCGACGAGGTCATCGCCGCCCTGGAGGAGGAGCCCGATCTGAGCATCGAGATCGAAGGCCACACCTGCAACATCGGCACGGCCGAGTACAACTTGGCGCTCGGCGACCGGCGGGCCAGCGCGGTGCGCGACTACCTGACGGGCCAGGGCGTCAGCGCGGGCCGGCTGCAGACCGTCAGCTACGGCGAGGAGCGGCCCGGCCACGACAACGCCCGGGAAGAGACGCGCCGGCTGAACCGCCGGGCCGCGTTGGTGGTGCGCCTGCAGTAGGCGGGCGCACCGCGTGGGGCTGCCAGGAGTCTGCGCCGTCGACCGGCGCGGGCTCCTGAACTCCTAGTAGGCCTTGGCGAAGTAGACGTCGGTCCGGCCCGGGTTCCCGCACCGAATGCAGTTTCCGGACGCCGGCGGTGGATCGAGCGGGATGTTGCGGATGGTCGCCTGCATGTCCGCCTTGATGCCAGCTTCGCATTCCTCGCGGCCGCACCAGGGCGCAACGATGAATCCGGGGCGCCCCCGGAGCGCCTCTTCGAACGCGTCCCGGGTGGTCAAGTGCCGCGTGTGTTCGTCCCGGAACCTCAGCGCGCGATCGAGCAGTTCCTGCTGCAGCGCAGCGAGCAGCGCCGGTATGCGGGCCGTCAGATCGTCCAGCAGGACCGGCAGCTTCTCGCGCGTATCCCGGCGTACGACCAGCACCTGCGACTTCGCGATGTCCCGCGGCCCGATCTCGATCCGCAGCGGAACGCCCCGCAGCTCCCACTCGGCGTACTTCCACCCCGGCGTGTACTCCTCCCGGTCGTCGAGCATGACCCGCACGCCGGCGGCGGTCAGCGTGGCGGCCGTCTCCCGCGCCCGGGGCAGGACGGTCTCCTGCCAGTTGCCCCGCGGTATCGGCACGATCACGACCTGATACGGCGCGACGCGCGGCGGCAGGATCAGGCCGCTGTCGTCCCCGTGCGTCATGATCACGCCGCCGATCAGGCGTGTGGTCACCCCCCAGGACGTCTGCCAGACGTACTGCAGCGACTTGTCCCGCGCCTGGAACTTGATGTCGAACACCTTCGAGAAGTTCTGCCCGAGCATGTGCGACGTGCCGGCCTGCAGGGCGCGGCCGTCGCCCATCAGCGCCTCGATCGAGTAGGTGACCTCGGCGCCCGCGAACTTCTCGCTCTCCGTCTTGCGCCCGTCGTGAACGGGCATCGCCAGCTCGCGCTCGGCGAAGTCCTTGTACACGCCGAGCATCTGTAGCGCCTCGGCCTCGGCCTCCTCGCGCGTCTCGTGCGCCGTGTGCCCCTCCTGCCACAGGAACTCGGTGGTCCGCAGGAACAGCCGCGTCACCTTCTCCCAGCGCACGACGTTGGCCCACTGGTTGATGAGCAGCGGCAGATCGCGCCACGACTGGATCCACTTGGCGTACATGGTGCCGATGATGGCCTCGGACGTCGGCCGCACGACGAGGCGCTCCTCGAGCTCCTCGTCCCCGCCGTGGGTGACCCAGGCCACCTGCGGCGCGAACCCCTCGACGTGCGCGGCTTCCTTCCGCAGCAGGCTCTCGGGGATGAACAGCGGAAAGTACGCGTTGACGTGGCCGGTGGCCTTGAAGCGGGCGTCCAGCGAGGCCTGCATCAACTCCCAGATGGCATAGCCGTAGGGACGAATGACCATGCAGCCCTTGACCGGCGAGTAGTCGGCGAGCTCGGCCCGCCGCACGACGTCAGTGTACCAGCGCGAGAAATCGTCCGAGCGTGGCGTGATCTCAGTTACGAACCTGTCCTGCTTCGCCGGCATCGACCGCTGTCACCCTGCCTTTCGACTCGGTTACGTGGCGCGTCCAGTCTATATCGTTCGGCTCGGGAAAATCGGACCGGTAGTGGGCGCCGCGGCTCTCCTCCCGCCGCAGCGCGGCCCGCGCCACGAGCCGTCCGACCGCCACGATGCTGGCCAGCCGCGCGTCCGCCGGCGCGCGGCCGCCGGGGCCGAGCGCCGCGACCCACGCCTCGAGCATCGCCAGCGCCCTGCTCAGCCGCGGGCCGTCACGGAAGAGGCCCACGTCCCGCCACATCAGGTCGCGCACCGCCCGCTCGGACAGGCCGGCCGGGGCCGGAGCCGCGGGAGCCGGGGCCGGGGCCGCGGCGCGCAGGCGGCCGTGCTCCGCGGCCCAGCGGCGCATGGCGCCCGCCGCGACGGCGCCGAACACGAGCCCTTCCAGGAGCGAGTTACTGGCCAGACGGTTCGCCCCGTGCACGCCGGTGCAGGCCACCTCGCCCGCGGCCAGCAGCCCGGGCAGCGAGGTGTGCCCGTCGAGATCCACGTCGACCCCGCCCATGATGTAGTGGGCGGCGGGGCAGACCGGTATCCGGTCGCGCGCGAGGTCGAGACCGGCGTCGCGGCAGGCGCCCGCGATCGTGGGGAACCGCGCGCGGACGAACGCCGGCTCGAGGTGGTCCATGGTGAGGTACACGCGCCCACCCGTCCGCTGACCCTCCCGCGCGATCGCGCGCGCGACGCGGTCGCGGGGCGCCAGCTCGCCGGCCGGATCGGCACTCTGCATGAACCGCTCGCCGGCTTCGTTGACCAGCACGGCCCCTTCGCCCCGCAGCGCCTCGGAGAGCAGGAAGCGGGAAACGCCCTCGACGTCCAGCACGGTGGGATGGAACTGGACGAACTCCAGATCGGCAACGCGGGCGCCCGCGCGGTAGGCCATGGCAATCCCGTCGCCGGTCGCGACCGATGGATTGGTCGTCTCGCTGAAGACCTGTCCCGCCCCGCCCGTCGCCAGCAGTGTGGCGGCGGCGGTCACGCGGGCCAGCTGCCCGCGGCTGTCCAGGAACCAGACGCCGGTACAGCGCTCGCCGCTCATGGCTACGTCCACTGCCATGGCGTGCTCCAGCACCCGGACCCGGGGGCAGGCGGCGATCCGCTTCCAGAGGACCCGGCAGATCTCGCGGCCCGTGGCGTCCTGCGCGTGCAGCACCCGCCGTACCGTGTGGGCCCCCTCGCGGGCGAGCGCCGCCTCGCCGCCAAGCTCGCGGTCGAAGCGCGCGCCCCAGTCGAGCAGCTCCTGGACGTAGCGCGGCCCCTGTTCCGTCAGGGTCTGCACCGCGGCCGCGCGGCACAGGCCGGCGCCCGCCGCGATCGTGTCGGCCGCGTGCAGCTCGGGCGAGTCTCCCGCGCCGACGGCGGCCGCGATGCCCCCCTGCGCGAATGCCGTGCTCCCCTGCGCCGCGCCGCCCTTGGTCAGGATCAGCGTCTCGCCGGCGGCGGCCAGATCGAGGGCCGCGCGCAGCGCCGCGATGCCGCTGCCGATGATCAGGAAGTCGCATTCAAGGTCCGCCAAGCACGCTCCCCTCCTGGTGACGTCCTCGGCCCGACCCCCGGCCGCCCGACGTTTGCTGTTATCCTACATGATGCTATCTGCCCCGCCGGCCCCTGCAATGACGCCATCCGCGCAGATCGACGTCTCGACCGCGTCGCGCGCCTACCGGGTGCACATCGGCGCCGGTCTCGTGCAACGGCTCGACCCGCTCGTGTCCGCCGCCGGCGCGAGCGGGCAGCGGTTCGTCATCTCGAGTCCGCCGATCTGGAAGCTGCACGGCGGCGCCGTCGAGCAGGCGTTGCCGGGCGCCCGGGCGCTGCTGATGCCCGACGGCGAACGGGCCAAGACGCTGCATACCGTCAGCCGGCTCTTCGAAGCGCTGATCGAGCAGGGAGCCGACCGCAGCGCCACAATCGTCGCGGTCGGCGGCGGCGTGGTGGGCGACGTAGCGGGCTTCGCCGCGGCGACGTTCCTGCGCGGCGTGCGGCTGGCGCACGTGCCCACGACATTGCTCGCGCAGGTCGACAGCGCCATCGGGGGCAAGGTCGGCGTCAACCACGCGCTCGGCAAGAACCTGATCGGCGCGTTCCACCAGCCGATCGTGGTGGTCGCCGACCCGGTCCTGCTCGAGACGCTGCCCCGCCGCGAGTTCCGGGCCGGGCTCTACGAGGTCGTCAAGTACGGCGTCATCGCGAGCCGCGACCTCTTCGACCGGGTGGAACGCGACCTCACCGCGATCTTCCAGCGCCGGCTGGACGCGCTGGTGCCCGTGATCGGCGAGTCGTGCCGCATCAAGGCGGAGGTCGTGGCGGCCGACGAACGCGAGAGCGGGCTGCGGCGCACGCTCAACTTCGGACACACGGTGGGCCACGCCATCGAGGCGGTGAGCGGATACCGCCGCTACCGGCACGGCGAGGCGGTGGGCTACGGCATGCTCGCCGCGGCGGACATCGCGGTGGCGCGCGGCCTGCTGTCCGCGGCCGATTTCTCGGCGCTCGCCGGTCTCATCACCAAGCTCGGACCCCTGCCCCCGGTCGGCGACCTGCGCGCGTCGCAGATCACCGACGCGATCCGCCGGGACAAGAAGGTGCTCGAGGGACGGCTCCACATGGTCCTGCCGACGCGCCTGGGTGAGACGGTGATCGTCGACGACGTCACCGGCGACGAGATCCGGGCCGCGCTGCGCTCGCTGGGAATCCGCGACGCCGCGTCCTGAGGCGCGCGCCGTCCCGCGGCGCCGGCTGCGTCAGCGCACGAGCGTCCACGACGCCAGCGTGATGCGATCGGCCGGCGCGATCCGCCGCAGCGTCGCCTGCACGGCCCGCTGCGCGAGAGACGGGCCGACGCTGGCCGCGTGCAGGAGCACCACGCCGTTGCTGTCCCGTAACGGATCGCCGTCGGTCTCGGCGGGATCGTCGGCCAGCCAGACCGCGACGCGCACGAGCCCGAGAGACGGATCGCGCGGCAGGATGGCGCTCAGCGGTCCGTGCGCGTAGAGTCGCCAGCGGAGACCTCGGCCGGCCCCGCTCGCGCCCGCGCCGCGGCGCTGCAGCTCGACGGTCACCCGGCCGAGGTCGAGTGTCGCGCCGCCCGCGAGCCGCTGCGTCGTCGGGCCTGCCCACAGGGCGGAGCGCCGGCTCCCCGCCAGTACCGCGTCCCAGGAATCGACCGGATGCAGCTCCTGCAGGGCCCACTCGAACGCCGCCTCGGCGGCGTAGAGCATCCGGGCCGCCCGGCGGTGATGCGGCCGAGATGGCCGTCTCGCTCGACGTCAGCGGGATCAGGCCGCCGGTCAGGGCGACGAGCACGAGCAGCGCCAGCAAGGTGACGACCAGCGCGATGCCGCGGGTGCTCCCCATCAGGGACCGAGGACGCCCCGCGGCGCCACCTCGAAGACGCCGGTCAAGTCCGGCACCTGGCGCCGGCCGTCGCGCGCCGGACCGGGCCGTGCGAACAGGGACGGGTCGCGCCCGCGCAGCCACGCGCTGGACACCTGCAGGCGAATCTCGACCCGCACGCGGCGGATCCGGAACAGGTCGACGTCGTACGGCAGCCGCCCGCCGCAGCGCGGCCCGTCCAGGAACGACGACGGCGCCAGTTCCCGCTCGGGGTTGCCGCCTGCCCCCCCCGGCGGCGCGTGCGGCGGCCGACCCCGCAGGCAGGCCGCCGCCGGCCCGTCTCCCCCGGCGCCCGCGGGCAGGGCCCCGCCCCCGAAGTAGCGCAGCGTCAGACCGACCACGTCGTCCAGCACCGGCACGTCCGTCACCCAGCCGTCCTGATAGCGCAGCTGGGCCGCCGCGCGATCGTGGTAGTAGCTGCGCAGCTCGAGCGGGACGATCGACGCGCCCGCGGCGAACGTCTGCACCGAGCCCCCGCCGATCGGCTGGACCCGCAGCGCGTCGTCGAACACCCGCGTCACGCGCACGATGTCCGAGCGGCCGTCCCGGTCGAAGACCAGCGCCAGGCTGCCGGCCTCGAATGCGCAGGTCGTCGCGCCGGCACGGCAGCGCGCCGGGCCGGGCGCCAGCTGCACGTCGGCGGCCGGCCCGGCCAGCGGCGACGCCAAGGGCGCGGCGGGGCTCCGTGGCGGGGCGTACAGAATCGTGACGGCGTCGGCGGCGAACGTGGCGCCGGCCGCCGGCGGGTGGCGCTGGCCGACCAGCGCCGGGAGCACGGGTGCCCGCAGGCGCGCGACCGATACGTCGAGGGTCGGGTGCGGCCCGCTGCCGGCGAGCATGAAGTCCGTCTGGAGCCGCACGAACGCGGCCCGCAGCCGCTGGTGGGTGTCGGCCACGTGCGGCTGGACGGCCAAGGCGCCCCGTGTCGGATCCACGAGGCTGAACACGGACCCGAGCAGCATCATGACGATGGCCACGGCGATTACCAGCTCCGCGAGCATGCGCCCCTCTACCGCCGCCCCTTCAGGGCACTCAGCCAGACCACGCCCGGCAGGTTCGGGGACAGCCTCGCCGCGCCGGCGCGCTCGGCCACGCGCAGCGGCACCACCACGACGTCGAGCACGAGCAGGTCCCCGGGCATGCGCGGATCGGGCTGCGCGGACCAGCGCCGCACGAACGCCGTGCCGGCCGGCGGGCGCGCGCCGCCGCCCACCCGGGTCCCGCGGCCGCTCAGGTAGTCGACGTATCCGGGCACGTTGCGATCGAGGCTGTCCGCCGGCGACGCGCCCGGACTCGGGCTCCGGCGGCCCGCCCCGGACGGGTCGGCCGCAGCATCGGACACCAGCTCGCGGCCCCACGCCAGCGAGCGCAACTGCTCCACTTTCTGCACGGCCAGCAACAGTGCGAGCGTTTCGTCGCCGGACGCGCGCACCGCGGCGACCGACGCCAGCGTGAGCTGCGCGACGCCGGCCGCCAGGACGACGATCAGCCCGCACGCGACCAGGGCCTCGAGGAGGCCGAAGCCGGCCGCCGCCGAGGCACCCGGCCGACGGGCCCGGCGGCGGCGCGTGCCGGGTGGGCGCGGGGCAGCTGCATCCACGGCGGGAGAACGTTGCAAGGTCCGATCCGCAGACCGCCGCCGCACGCCGGCGCGGTGCGGGCGGTCGCGCGGCAGGCGGCCTGTGAAGAAGCCGCCGCCTCGGCGGCCGGGCGGCACGGCAGGAACTGCGACGGCGGGCTACCGATAGAGCGAGACGTACCAGGCGAGCAGCGGCTCGCCGGCGACGGCGGACGCGAGCGCGCCGACCGCCAGGAACGAGCCGAGCGGCAGCGGATAGCGGCGGTCGGCGAGACCGAGCGCCAGCATGCCGAGCGCGATGGCCGATCCGAGCGACGAGGCCAGCAGCAGCGTCACGAACGTCAGCTCCCAGCCGAGGAACGCTCCGATCATCGCCAGCATCTTGACGTCGCCCATGCCGAGCCCCTCCTCCCCCCGCACGCGACGGTAGACCGCGGCGACCGCCAGCAGGGCGGCGGCGCCCGCCGCGGCGCCCAGCAGGGCGGCGCGCCAGCCCGGCTCGACGAAGGCGCCGGCCGCCACGCCCAGCGCGACGCCCGGCACGGTGATCTCGTTCGGCAGGATCCGGTGCCGCAGGTCGACGACGAACAGGGTCACCATGGCGCACGTGAACGCCAGGCGCACGGGCAGGAGCGGCTGCCAGCCCAGCTGCCAGTACTGCAGCAGGAACAGCGCCGGCGTGGTCAGCTCGACGAGCGGATAGACGACGGAGATCCGGGCGCTGCAGGTGCGGCAGCGGCCTCGCAGTACGAGATAGGCCAGCACCGGAACGTTCTCGAACCAGCGCAGCGCGCGCGCGCAGGCCGTGCAGCGCGAGCCTGGCCGGACCACCGACCGGCGCCGCGGCAGCCGGTAGATGCACACGTTGAGGAAGCTGCCGGCCGCGAGTCCCGCGGCGGCCAGCAGGACGGCGCCCGCCGGCTCCATCACGGTGGCGCCGTCGCGCCCGGCCCGGCGGGCAGCGGAAACAGCGGCGACTCCGGCGCCACCGAGACGACGCCGGAGCCGCGCTCCAGCGTGTACGGGTGGCCGGCCGGATCGAGCGGCCCGTCCGTCCCGCCGGCGAGCATCTCCGCCCAGGCCGACGGCGGGCGGCCGGCGCGCCGCGTGAAGCGGTCGACGGCGTCGGTGTACGCATCGATCTCGTCGAGGGCGTGGAGCTGCAGCAGGCGCCGCTCGGCCTCGGCGCGCAGCCAGGTGTTGTCGGCCGTCTCGTACACCTGCCGCCAGAGCGTTCGCGAGCCGTGCCGGTTGCCGCCGCGGGCCAGGGTGTCGGCCGCCAGCGAGCGCAGCCACCACGAAGCCCCGGGCGCCTCGCTCGCGCGCCGGAACCAGTGGGCGGCAGTCTCGTAGTCCTGCAGCCACCAGTAGCACACGAATCCGATGTCGTGCAGGTACTGCCTGCGCCCGGGCCGCGCGCGCAGCCCCTTGCGCAGCAGCGCCACGGCCTGGTCGGGGCGGCCCGGTCCGTTCGGATGCCCCTCGGCCAGGAGCACGGCGCCGAGCCGGTACGCGACGTCGAAGCGCGGATCGAGCGTCGTGACGATGTCGAGCAGCGGATACAGCAGCTCGTAGCGTCCCGCCGCGCCGCCGGCGCGCCGCGTTCGGCCGTAGTGCTGGACCGCCCGTATCCAGTACAGGTCCGCCAGCGCCGAATCGAACGACAGCGCCATCCGCTGGAGCGCGGCGCCGGACGAGACGTACAGGACCCGCTGCGCGACGCGCGGCGCCGCGTACGCGCGGCCCCGCGCGTACTGCAGGCCGGCGGCGGTAGCGAGCAGCACCAGGATCGCGATGACCTTGCCGGAACGGGCGGTCCAGGCCACCGCCGGGCGGCGGGCGGGCGGGCGGGCAGAGGCGCTGCCGGCGGGCGGGTCGCGCGGGCTCATGTCAGGTCGCGCCGCGAGAAGACGAGCATCGCGCCCGCGAGGAAGAGCGCCACGTGGGACAGTCCGGTCGCGGTCGTCAACGCGATGTAGCCCAGCGGGACGGGCTGGGCGTGGACCACCTCCGCGGTGACGTTGAACGGCGCCAGACTCGGCAGGACGAACGCGACACCGGTCGCCAGGGAGGCTGTCAGGCCCGGGCCCACGACCTCCTCGAGCGCGCGCAGATCGGCGTTGAAGTGTCCGCCGACGTACAGCCCGAGCGTCATCGCGGCCGCGAGGGCCGGGCTCGAGAAGGTCGCGAAGAAGAGCGCGATCGCCGCAACCACCATCAACTGGACGAGAATGAGGAAGCACGCCTTCAGCAGGGCCGGGTCGATGGCCGGAGCTTCCCACCCGCGGCGGGCTTCCGCGCTCTCGGTGACGGAGACGAGCGCCAGCACGCCGTACAGCACGGCGGCCAGCACGCCGACGTTGACGACGAGCGCCAGCACCAGCCCGGCGTACTTCCCCAGCACGACCTCGTGCCGGCGCACGGGCTTGGCGAGCAGGGTGTAGACGCTCCGGCGCTCCACCTCGCCGGCGAGCAGGCCGACGCCCAGCAGCACGGCCGTGAACAGCCCGCAGAGTGCGGCCGCCGTGAGCCCCAGGTCCTTGACGATCTTGACGTCCTGCCCCGCCGTGAGCTGGCCGCTCAGCCAGGACGCGCCGATCAGGAGCACGGCGAACAGGACGAGCGCGTAGAGCACCCGGCCGCGGGCGGCGTCCCTGAAGGCGTGCAACGCGAGCTGGGTGATGACCCGCATGGGATCCGGCGCTCGGCTCAGCCCGCTGCCTCCCGCTCCGCCTCACGGCCGGCGATTGTCCTGACGAAAAACTCCTCGAGCGTCTCGTGCTGCGGGTGGAGCGCCAGGATGCGCGCGCCGCCGCGGATCAGCTCCGACAGGATCCGCTCCGGCGGGCGGCTGCGAGGCAGCGCGATCAGGCACCGTCCGTCGTCCACGCGGGTGACGCTCTGCACCGCGGGCTCCATGGCGGTGATCTGCGCCGGGGTGACGCCTGCGGCCACCAGCTCCCAGCCGCGCACTTCGAGGCCCAGGTCGCCCATCCGCCCCGCGGCGACCAGGCGCCCCCGGTCGAGAATCGCGATGCGGCTGCACAGGACCTCGGCGTCGGACAGGATGTGGGAGCTGAGGAACAGCGTGCGGCCTTCCTCCCTCAACGACAGGAGCAGGCTGCGCACGGCGCGCCGTCCCAGCGCGTCGAGCCCGGCCAGGGGCTCGTCGAGGAAGACGACCTCGGGGTCGTTGAGCAGAGCCTGGGCCACACCGACCCGCTGCAGCATCCCGCGCGAGCAGCGGCGGAGCGGCAGGCGCCGCTCCGCGTCGATCCCGACGCGGTCCAGCAGTCGCGCGGCCCGCCGACGGGCATCCGTCGCAGCGAATCCGAACAGGCGCCCGTAGTGGATCAGGAGTTCCTCGACCGTGAGGTTGTCGCCGAACGCGGGCGCCTCGGGCAGGAACCCGACGCGCCGCCGCACGGCGACGTCGCCGGCCGGACGGCCCAGGACCTCCGCGCTGCCCGAGGTGGGAAAGAGCAGCTGCACGAGCAGCTTCAGGGTCGTCGTCTTACCGGCGCCGTTCGGACCGAGATAGCCGAGGACCTCGCCCGGTGCGACGTCAAGCGTGACGCACTGCAGCGCCGAGACCGGCCGCCGGCGCCAGAAGCCGACGTCGAAGTCCTTGGTCAGGGCGCTGAGGCGCACGGCAGCCATGTTCAGTCGTGCGGCCCTGTGCGGAGCGCAGCCAGTTCCTGCGCGATGGCGCGCTCGAAGAACTCCGGCGCCAGGCCGCCCCTCACCAGCACCCCGTTGACGACGAAGGTGGGCGTCGCCTCCACCGGCAGCGCGGCGCCCACGGCGATGTCGGCCGCGACCTCCGCCACCGCCTCGTCGTAGCGCGCCGCGAAGTCCTCGACGCCGGCGATATCCCGGAGCGCGGCCGCGATGCGCTCGGGCGTCAGGGTTTCCTGGTTGGCGTACAGCCAGCGCCGCAGCGCGGCGGCCTCCGCGCGCCCCGCGCCCCGGGCCAGCCGCACGGCCGCCGGCGCGTCGCAGGCCGCGTCGTGCGGGCCTTCCGGCGCCTGCGGGTTGCACTGCGGGTCGAGCGGAAAGTCGAGGGGCACCAACCGGACCGCTCCGGGGTGGCTGGCTTCGTAGCGCGCGAAGATGGGCTCGTAGCCCGCGTGCGCGCTCGCGCACGCCGGACACTGGTAGTCAGTGAACATGACGACCACCACGCCCCCGTCCGGCGCGGCGACCGGCGGGTCCACCCGCGGCTGGCTCGCCCACCAGCGGTCGAACTCCGCCTCGCGGGCGGCGCCGGCTGGTGCGGGTGCGAGCCGCGCCAAGTCGGGCGGGTGCGGCGCGAACCAGACGACGGCCGCGGCCACCCCCGCCGCCGTCGCCACCGCCAGCGCCCAGGCCAGCGGCCGGCGAGCGAGCCGGCCGACGTCGCGGGCGAGCGCGGCCGGGAGGCGCCGGAGCGGCGTCGCCGATGCACTGTCAGACAGCACGAAGATCCCGACCGCGGCCACGTAGACGACGCCGCAGAGCAGGCAGAACGTCTGCAGCACCGCCAGCGACGCGTACGCCAGGTACATCGCGACCGCCAGTCCGGCGGTGGACCAGGCGACCAGATAGCCGGCGACGGCGGCGCGCGAGTCCCGGGGCCCGCGCGCGTCGGCCAGCACGAGCAGCAGCACCCCGGCGAACCACAGCACGCCGCCCACGGCGACCGGCACGCCCGCGATGCTCCCGAAGCGGCTGCTGTACAGCTGGGTGCAACTGACCGCCGCGCTCACGTCGCAGAAGGCAGTGTAGCCGGGGTCCCGCAGCAGCCTGGCATGACCGTACGTCGACAGGGCCGACGCCAGCAGCCCCGCCGCCGCGAGCAACACGAGCCACGCGCGGACACGTCTCGTCATTGGCCCCGCGGCGAGCGCTCTCGTGCCCGGCGGTTCATCCGGCTTGCGGGCCGGGGACCAGGCGCCCAGCCGCCTCCGGTTGCTGCCGCGGACTGGCCGGTTCGCCACTGGCGACCGGCGACCGCTCACCCTCCGCCGGGCGCGCCGGATCGGAAACGATCGGCAGGATGGGAGCGATCACGTCCGGCTGCGGCGGCACCGCCAGCACCGGCCCGCCGCGCAGGGCGGCACGTGCGAACAGCCAAGCCAGCCGCAGCGCGAGGGCTATGCCGACACCGAAGAGGGCCGGCCCGGCGAACCAGCGATCCGCCGGCAACCACAGACGCTCGATCATGTACAACGCGGTGTACAGCACCAGATAGATGGGGAAGCAGACACCGACAGCGAGCACACCGCGCTTGATTCGTTCAACCATCGCCTTTCTCCCTCGACCCCTTCTTGTCTCACCATAGCTCCTGCACTACGTAGGGAGCCACTACGAACAGCGCGGCGAGCAACCCGCCGGCCGCCCACGCGCCTCCGACCGTGAACCCCGCGACCACGCGCAGCGCCACGGCCTGGAGGGCAACGAACCAGCACCAGAAGTACGACGCCACCAGGCGCAACGTCGAGAGCAAGGGCGCATTTGCGCTGTTCTCCTGATAGGCGCGCAGGACATCCAGCAACTCCACGGACGTCACGCCCGCCGGCAGCCGCAACGGCTCGGGCTGCCACCACCACGCGACGATCCCCAGCCAGACCGCCGCGAACGGCAGCTGGGAACAGTATGCCAGCGCGGTGAACTCCACCAGCCGCCGGCCGCGGCCCGACTGGGCGAACAGCATGTCGAGGGCCACCACGGCGAGTGCGCTCAGGACGAACGCGAAGCACACCGCCGTGACGCTCGAGACGACCCCGATCGCATCGCCGACCCAGGCGGGAGCCAACGGCGGGGCCTCCACCCGGGCGAAGGCGACCTCCGTGACACGCCGCGTCTTGCCCACGACCACCAGCACCGCGGCGGACGCGAGGGCGATGTACGCGACCAGCGGGGCCAGAGCGCCCAGGTAGCCCGGGGGCCGCTCCAGCCGCGCCCGGAAGAAACGGACCGGGCTGAACCACAGGTGACGGATCCGCCCGAAGCCGGCATCCGTTTGCCGAGCCGTCATTCGACCGCGCTCCCGAAGCGTTGTATCGCGTGCGCCTCGAGACCCGCGGCCACGACCAGCAGCAGCGGTGCACAGCCGACGACCGCGAGCGCGGTGCGCGCGTCCGACGTCGACCGCTCCCGCAGCCAGTCGAGGCACGAGCAGGTGATCATCTGCGCAGCGCAGTTGGCCGCCGCGAACGCGGCGAACTCCAACGGCGCGTAGGACAGCATGTACCAGAACCAGGCCGGCGAAACCCGGGAGACCGCCGCCAGCGTGTAACCGATGGCGTACCCGTTGACGCCGAGCAGCAGCAGGCCGTAGGCGCCGCCGCTGAACATGCCGAGCAGGACGATCCAGAAGAGCGCCCGGCAGTTGACGGCCAGCACGGTTCGCGCATCCCTGGCGGCGGCTTCCACGTTGTACGACGCCCCGCCCGTCCGGGGCGGGTCGAGTTACTCTCCCCGCAGAGAGGAGCTCCTCCACCCGGCCCCGAACGCGCACGAGAGCGCCGCGAGGTTGACGATGGCCATCACGGTCCACCGGCGTGCCCGCGACACGAGCATCCCCCTGCTAGGCCGCGCTGACGAGACCGCAGGACAGACCGAACACGACGGCCCCGGCTCCGCGCCCATCGCCAGGCCCACCGGCACCAGGGTGCAGACGAAGGTGGAGGCAACGCTCATGAGCGTCGAGTCGCGGCTCGACCCCATGAAGTGCCCCCAGGCGGGATGGCCGGATCCGTTGTCGGCCGCCACCGGGTTTACCGGTGCGGTCGGCGCCGCCGCCAGCAACGCGGCGGCAAGCGTGAGGACGAGCATGGTTCATTTCAGCATGACATTTACCTCCTGCCCGATGTCCGAACCCGACCTCCAAGAACAAACGCGAGCGCGGCAACCGCGCAGCGCGCGAACGGTGCTACTGAATGGGCCTGGCGCCGGCCGGCGTACCCGTCTGGGTCACGGGCACCTCCTCTGCCGACTGGAAGATCGTCCCGCCCTGATTGGTGCCGAAGAACCGGCCGCCGCCGCCGCCGACGGGCGACGCGCCCGCGAAGTACGTCCCGACCACCGTGCCGGCCGCCGCGCCATTGCAGGACGCCGGCGCGCCCGCCACTGCCGCGCCCGGCGTCAACGCCACCGAGTAGCTGCTCTTGAGCGACGGATCCGCGCCCAGGTCGGGACCGATGAACCCCTCGCCCCCCAGCGCGGCGGGCGGAGTCGCGAGAACAGCCAGCGACGGCGCGTAGAAACCGCTCCCGCAGCTGGCCGCGTACGTCGACTGCGCGCCGTGGACCGCGCGCAGCGAGCCGATGGCCGACGCCTCGTTCCCCGCCATGCGCGCCCGCAGCAGCCCGGGCACCGCGGTGGCCGCGATCACCCCGATGATGGCCACCACGATGAGAAGCTCTATCAGCGTAAAACCTCTGGTATTCCGCATCGTTCTCTCTTCCCCTTCTTCAAGCAATCGCCATGCCACTCTGACCGCGGTTGTTTCTGTCACCGTAAGTGCAACCATTGTAAAGTGGTTATCCAGTCGGCACGACGACTCCCACGGCGCGCGCCGGCGCCGGCGCCGTCCAGCCGACAACCGGCGTCGCTGGAAGCCCGCGGCGCGGCCCGCGTCGCACCGAGAGGGGCAAGGCGCCCGGCCGACACGCCGCGGCGAGCGAGCCCGCCGACCATGCGCGACCCCGCCGAGCAAGGGTCCGGGGCCGGCGGTCATACGGCCATCCTGCTGATGAGCTCGAAGATCGGCAGGTACATGGCGACCACGATGCCGCCGACGACGACCCCGAGGAAAGGCGATCAGGAGCGGCTCGAGCAGCGCCAGCATGCCCGCCACCGCCGCGTCGACCTCATCCTCGTAGAAGCCTCGCGATCCTGGCCAGCATCGTGTCGAGCGCGCCGGTGGTCTCGCCGACATGGATCATCTGGGTCACCAGCAGCGGAAAGACCCGCGTCTGCCGCAGCGGCGCGGCAACCGGCTCGCCGCCCTCGATCGAGCCGCGCGCGGTCAGCACGGCGCCCTCGACGACGGCGTTGCCAGCCGTCCTGGCCGTGATCTCCAGCGCATCCAGGATCGGCACGCCGGCGGAGAGCAGCGTGGCGAGCGTCCGGCAGAAGCGGGCCACCGCCACCTTGCGCAGGACGGTTCCGAACGCGGGGGCCCTGAGCAGTGCGCCGTCGACGAGCCGCCGGCCGCGCGGCGTGCGGTAGACCCGGCGCAGCCACAGCGCGCCCGCGCCGAACCCCAGCAGCAGCAGGGGAAAAGCGACCGCGAACCCGTCGCTGACGGCCATCACCACGCGCGTCGGGAGCGGCAGCGTCGCGCCGAGCCCTTCGAAGAGCGCCGTGAAGGCGGGAACGACCTTCCACAGGACGACCGCCACGACGACGGCAGCGATGGCCACGACGGCCGCCGGATAGGTCAGCGCCGCCCGCACCTGCGCGCGCAGCTTGACGGACGTCTCGATGTAGGTCGCGAGCCGCTGCAGGATCACGTCGAGGACGCCGCCGGCCTCCCCGGCCGCGATCATGTTGACGTACAGCGTGTCGAACGCGCCCGGGTAGCGGGCCAGGGCCGCGGCCAGACCCACGCAGCCCTCGACGTGGGCGCGCACCGCCAGGATCGTCTCGCGAAAACCTGCGTCCTCCTCCTGCGTCCCGAGCACATCCAGGCTCTCGACCAGCGGCAGCCCGGCGTCGATCATCACGGAGAGCTGGCGGGTGAAGACCGCCAGCCGCTTGGGCGGCACCGGCCGCCCGGCCTGCGCGGTCCTGCGGCGCGACGCGCGCGGGGCCTCGACGGCGTCGATCCGCGTGACGAAGATTTCCTCGCGCCGGAGCGCCTCCACCGCGGCGTCGACCGATGCCGCGGCCCGTTGGCCGGCGACCGGCGCGCCGGAACGGGTACGACCCGCGTACCGGAACGTCGTCGTCATCGCGCTCGACCGGGCGCATCCGGCGCGGGCCAGCGCCTGCCCGTTGCGGCCGCGGCGCGCGACCGCCTGACGATCTCCTGCAGCTCGTCGCGATTCGACGAGCGGGCCAGCGCGTCGGCCAGGGCGATCCGCCCCTGCCCGACCAGCGCCGCCAGCGACTGGTTCAGCGTCTGCATGCCCAGCCTGTCCTGGCCGGTCTGCAGCACCGAGTACACCTGCTGGTTCTTGCCTTCGCGGATCAGGTTGCGGATGGCGGGCGTCGCCACCATGACCTCCGTCGCGGCCACCCGCCCGGCACCGTCCGCCGCGGGTACCAGCGTCTGGCAGACCAGCCCCTCGAGCACCGCCGCCAGTTGCGACCGCACCTGCTACTGCTGGCCCGCCGGAAACATGTCGACGATCCGGTTGATCGTCTACACCGCGGAGCCGGTGTGCAACGTGGCGAGCGTCAGATGGCCAGTCTCGGCGATGCGCAACGCCACCTCCATCGTTTCCCGGTCGCGCATCTCGCCGATCAGGACGACGTCGGGATCCTCCCTGAGCGCCGCGCGCAGCGCGCTGCCGAAGCTGGCACAGTCCGTGTGGACCTCGCGCTGGTTGACGATGGACCGCTTGTGCGCATGCACGAACTCGATCGGATCCTCGATGGTCAGGATGTGTCCCCGGCGTTCCGAGTTGATCGTGTCGACGAGCGCCGCGAGCGTGGTGCTCTTGCCGGACCCGGTGGGGCCGGTGACCAGCACGAGGCCGTTGGCGAGCCCCGTCAGCGTCCGCACGACCGGCGGCAGATCGAGCTCGTCGAACGACGGAATCCGTTCGGGCACGAGACGATAGACGGCGGCGACGGCGCCGCGCTGCCGGAACACGTTGCACCGGAACCGCGCCAGCCCGGCGATGCCGAACGAGAGATCGACCTCCTCGCCCCGCTCGTGGCGCGCCCGTTGGGCCGCGCTGAGCCGGCTGTAGACGAGCTCCCGCGTCGCGTCGGGCGTCAGCGGGGGATGGTCGCCGAGCCGCCGCAGCTCTCCCCGCTCGCGCACGAGCGGCGGCGCGCCGACGGTCAGGTCCAGATCCGACCCCGCGCGGTCCGCGGTCGACCTCAACAGCTCCAGCAGCGTGGCTGTCATCGCCCCCTC
Organism: Vicinamibacterales bacterium; assembly: GCA_965217045.1. GTDB lineage: Bacteria > Acidobacteriota > Vicinamibacteria > Vicinamibacterales > UBA8438 > JAAXGX01. The sequence continues at coordinate 2,493,330 of OZ244229.1, forward strand.
CGTCCCCTGCGGGCAGGCGCCTACCCGCTCGTCTCGCGCAGGACCTCGTCCACCGTGGTGACGCCCGCGGCGACCTTCTGCAGCCCGCTCTGCCGCAGCGTCAGCATGCCTTCCTGCAGGGCCTGCCCGCCCAGCTCGTGCGACGCGGCGCCGGCGAGAATCATGCTCCGCAGCGCCGGACTGAGCCCATCACCTCGAACAACCCGACCCGCCCCTTGTAGCCGGTGTCGTTGCACGCGCCGCACCCGCGCCCCACCCGCGGCACCGTCTCGGCGGCCGCGCGCTCGGAGAAGCCGATGCCGACGAGCGCCTCGGGCGGCATGGGAGCAGGCTCCGCGCAGCGCGGACAGACGCCGCGCACACGAGGTTCAGCGAGCCGGCGACGAGAAACGACTCGATGCCCATGTTCAGGAGCCGCGACACCGTGCTCGGGGCGTCGTTGGTGTGCAGGGTCGAGAGCACGAGATGGCCAGTGAGGGCCGCCTTGACCGCGACCTCGGCGGTTTCGGTGTCCCTGATCTCGCCGACCAGGATGATGTTGGGGTCCTGGCGGAGAAACGATCGCAGGGCGGCGGCGAACGTCAGCCCGATCTGCTCGCGGATCTGCACCTGGTTGACGCCGGGCAGGTTGAACTCGACCGGGTCCTCGGCCGTCATGATGTTGACGGCGGGCGCGTTGAGCCTGGCGATGGACGAGTACAGCGTGCTGATCTTCCCGCTGCCGGTCGGACCCGTCACGAGCACCATGCCCCAGGGACTGCGGATGCCGGCCTCGAAACGCCGCAGCGACTGCGCCTCGAAACCGAGCCGGATCAGGTCCAGCGCGAGTCGCTCCCGGTCGAGGAGACGCAGGACGATCCGCTCCCCGAACAGGGTGGGCAGGCAGGACACCCGCAGGTCGATCTCGCGGGCGCCGCCGGCGCCCGCGCGGAAGCGCAGCTTGATCCGGCCGTCCTGCGGCAGGCGCCGCTCGGTGATGTCCAGCCGGGCCATGACCTTCAGCCGCGACGTGACGGCCTCGCGCAGGTGCGGCGGCGGCTGCGTCGCGCTGCGGAGCTGGCCGTCGATCCGGAAGCGGATGCGGAGCTCCTTGTCGTAAGGCTCGACGTGAACGTCGCTCGCTCCGTGCTGGATGGCGGAGGCCAGCAGCCGGTTGACCAGCCGCACCACCGGTACCTCGTCGCCCGCGCGCTCCCCGCTCGCGGCGGCGGGGTCCTCCGCATCCTGGAGTATCTCGATGTCGGAATCAGGGGCGGCGAGGCCCGACGATTCGCCGCCGGGGGCGTCCCGCCGCGCCTGCGCCTCCGGCCGCGGCGCGGGTTGCTCATAGTACTTCCGCAGGGCGGAGGCGACGGCCGTCTCGCCGGCCACCACCGCCTCGACGTTGCAACCGGTCATGAACGCGATGTCGTCCAGCGCCGACACGTCCGTCGGATCGGTCATGACGACCGTCAGGGTCGCTCCGCAGCAGCTCAGCGGCACCACCTGATACTTGCGGGCGGTGGCCGGCGGGATCAGCGCGAGCACGCCGTCGGTCGACCTCGAAGCGCGCGAGGTCGACCGACGGCACGCGGAACTGGCGGCTGAGCGACGCGGCGACGTCGTCCTCTTTGACGTATCCCAGCGCAACGAGCGCGCCGTCCAGCCCGCCGCCGCGGGCCCGCTGATGCTCGACGGCCTCGTCGAGCTGCGGGCGCGTGATCAACTGCGCCCTGACCAGGATGTCTCCGAGTGGGACCGGCATCGCCCCTCCTCCGCCACGCGGCGGCGCTACATGCCCGCGTCGACCGCGGGCGGGGGGGTGCCGCGGGCGACGCGCAGACTCCTAGAAACCCACGCGCGCGGCCACGCCCCAGCCGCGCTCGGGCGAGTCGCGCCCGCCGGTGAACTGTCCGTCCAGGTACACGCCGGACGTCAGCGCGACGCTGAGCCCGACCGCACCCACGACCCGTGGATCTTCGGCCTCGAGGTTCACACGCGCTCCGCCTCGAACCGCGAACCAGCGGCCGAACCAGCGCTCGGCCCCCGCCGCCGCGCTGCGCCGGGACCCGCCGGCGGCGTCCGGCCCCGAGCGGGTGAGATCGAGGTCGGCGGAAACCAGGAACCCAGCCACGGTGCGCACCGCGAGCCCCGCCCGAACACGACGGTCGAGGCGGATGCTGCCGCCGCCGGGCGCTTCGAGGCGTGGCTGTCGCAAGTTCCTTGCCACCAGCCCGAACCGCACGCTGTCGCTGCCGATCAGCACACCCGCATCGAGGTCGAACGCGTGCTGGCCAAGGGCGTCGAGCGGCAGGTTGCCGCGCGCGAGGCCGGCGGCCGCCAACCCGAGGGTGGGCCGTCCGACCCCGGCCGCGCTGCGCACGTAGCGCAGGCTGGTACCGAAACTCACACCGGGGAACGCGAACTGGGCTCCGGATATTGCAACGTTATGCGTCACCAGGGAGCGCGCGTCGTCGACGCGCAGGCGGTAGTACGCGAACCCCACCTCGTTCGTCGACAGCGCGACGATGGTGCCGGTCCCGGCGGCCGGCGGGGCATGGAGCGTCCCGGCCCCCCACCGGCTCGACGTCGAGTGGTCGAGCAGCAGGCTCAGGAAATCGCCGGTCGCCAGTCCGGCCGGGTTCCAGTAGACCGCCGTGGCGTCGTCGGCGACCGCCACGAACGCGCCGCCCATGCCGAGGGCGCGCGTGCCGAGCGCCTCGAACGGCTGGGCCTGCGCGACGCCGAGGCCGGGCGCCACGGCGAGGATCGGGACGAGGAGGCTGGCCGCGGCCGCCGGCCACCAGCCGCGGGCGGCCAGCCCGGCAATCATCGCCTGCGGCTCCGTTCGCCGCCCAACCGACCCTCCAGGAGTCGGTGGGCACCAGCCTAGCCTACGAGCCTAGCCTACGAGCACCGCGGCGGCGATGGCGGTGGTCCAGAGTCCCTCCTTGCTGCCGACGGCGGACTGGGTGATGTTCTGCGTGAGCACGATCTGGTTGGAGAGCCGGTAGACCTCCTTCTTCTCGTCCCAGCTCGTATCGGGATTGAAGTCCAGACCGAGCGTCGTAGCCAGCATCTCGGCCGCGAGATCCTCGGCGTAGTCGCCGGCGGTCTTCTCGCTCTCGCCGAAGCTGTGGTGCTCGGAGAGATAGCCGTAGAGCGCCTTGTTGCTCGGGATGGCGACGCCGACGGTGGCCGCAATCAGCCGTTGGGGCTCACGCGTGGCCACCTCGGACATCACGACGAACGTGACCTGCCCGGGCTGGAGCCGTTGCACCCCCTCGGTCCTGGACAGGATCTTGCACCCTGGCGGGAAGATGCTCGAAACCCTCACCAGGTTGCAGGCGGCGATCCCGGCCGCGCGCAACGCGAGCTCGAACGAGGTCAGTTTCTCGCGATGCGTGCCAACGCCCTTGGTGAAGAAGAGCTCTTGCGGGAGGAATCCAAGCACCGGGAACCACGCGGATTGGGTAATGGTTGTCGGAAGTCGTGCGGCTGTATGGCGGAACGCATCGTAGTGAAACAGCCGAACCGTGTCAAGGATGCCCAGGGGGGCGCGGAGGCCCGGATCGCCGGCGCGATTACATACAATGAACTCGAGCGGCGCCCGCCGGACCGGCGGTTCCCCGGGCAGGAGTGGACACGGTGAGCGGTGACCGCAAGGTCCTGATCGGCGTTTCGGCGGGACTCGTGGGGGCCGCCCTCGCCGCGCTCAGCCTGTACTATTCGCGGGCCGACGATCCGCTCGTCGACGTCGAGCGGATCGAGCGGCGGAACCTGGAGGCGGTCGTTTCGGCGTCCGGCACGGTGGAGCCGCAGCTCTCGGTCGACATCAGCTCGAGCGTCATGGGCCGCGTCACCCGGCTGGCCGTGAACGAAGGCGAGCGGCTCGCGGCGGGCCAGTTCCTCCTGCAGATCGATCCGGAATCGCTCCAGGCCGCCGTCGCCGGCGGCGCCGCCGGCCTGCGCGCCGCGGAGTCGAGCCTCGACGAGGCCCGGGTCGCGGTGGAGACGGCGCGCGTCAACCTGGAGCGGGCGCGCGAGAAGCTCGAGCGCCAGCAGGATCTCTGGGAGCTGCGCCTGGTGTCGCGGGACGACTACGACCAGGCCCGCCGGGACGTCGAGTTGCGCGAGACGGAGTTCCGGGCGCGCACCGTCGAGGTGGCCACGGCGCGGCAGCGCGTGCAGCAGGAGCGGGCCCTGCTCGACAGCGCGGAGTACGACCTGACCCAGGTGACGATCACCTCCCCGATCGACGGCGTCGTGACCCGGCTCAACATCGAGGCGGGCGAGACCGTGGTCATCGGCACGATGAACAACGCGGGCACGGTCCTGATGACGATCGCCGACTTCTCCGTTCTCGAGGCCCACGTCGAGGTGGACGAGACGGACGTCCCGGCCGTCAGATTCGGCCAGCCGGCGGATATCACGATCGACGCCCTGCCCGACCGGGTCTACCGCGGCCGCGTGACCGAGATCGGCAACAGCCCGATCCAGAGCGAGGTGGCCGGATCGCAGGCCACCAACTTCCGGGTGGTGGTCACGCTCGACGGCGATGTCCCAGGCGTGCGCCCGGGGTTCACCGCCACCGCGGATATCACCACGGCCACGCGCACGGACGTGGTCGCGGTCCCCATCCAGTCGACCACCGTCCGGGAGGTCGGCGGCGGCGCGGCAGCCGGCGTGCCGGCCCGGGCCTCCTCGTCGGTGACGCCGGCCGTCTCCGCCGCACAGCTTGCCGCGGCGGCGGCAGGCGAGCCGGAGGAGGCGGAGGGCGTGTTCGCCATTCGCGACGGGCGGGCGGTGTTCGTCCGGATCGAGACGGGCATCGCCGGCGACCGCTACTTCGAAGCGCTCACGGGGCTCGCAGCCGGCGATCTGGTCGTGACCGGCCCGTTCGACGTCGTGCGCACGCTGGAGGACGGCGACGCGGTCCGCATCGATGAACGTCCAGCTGAGCGGTGAGATGATGCGGGTCGCGCTCGGCGCGATCTGGTCCAACAAGCTGCGCTCCCTCCTGACGATTCTCGGCAACGTCGTCGCGGTGGCGTCGATCGTGGCGCTGGTCTCGCTCATCGCAGGGATCAGCGACGAGGTCGCCGACATCATCGTGACGGAGGTGGGCGCCGACTCGTTCCTGATCGATCGCGTCGGGCTGGTCACCAGCGAGGAGGAGCTGGAGCGCCGCAGGGGCAACCCGCGGATCTCGCTGGACGATCAGGAGGCCGTGCGCCGCTTCAGCCCGCGCCTCGCGGCCGTGATGGCGCAGGGCCGGGAGACCGGCGAGGTGCGCTACCGCGGCGAGGTGCTCGAGCGGGTCACCATTCAGGGCGTCACGAGCGAGTACGACCGCTTTCCGGCGTTCACGGTGGAGCGCGGACGCCTCATGACGCCGACGGAGGTCGTCCGCCGGCGAAACGTGACGATCCTGGGCCAGTCGACGGCCGAGAGGCTGTTCGGCGGCGTGGATGCGCTGGACCGGACCGTCACGATCCAGAGCGTGCACTTCCGCGTGGTCGGCGTCAGCCGCCCCAGGGGCACCCTGTTCGGACAGTCGCAGGACGAGTTCGCGGTGATTCCGCTGGGCGCCTTCCAGCGTCTGTTCGGAAACCGCCGGCCGCTCACGTTGACCGCGCGGCCCGCGGACCCCGCCGAGCTCGAGCGCGCCATGGACGAAGCCACCGTCGCGCTGCGGATCGCACGCCGCCTCGGGCCGCGCGAGGAGAACAACTTCGGCCTGTTCACGGCCGATACCGTGCTGGAGATCTTCAACCGGGCCACCAGCGGCCTGGTCGTGGTGCTCGTCGGCGTGGTCGGCCTGGCGCTGGTCGTGGCCGGCATCGTGATCATGAACATCATGCTGATGGCGGTCTCGGAGCGGACCCGCGAGATCGGTCTCCGCAAGGCGCTGGGCGCGAAGCGGCGCGACATCCTGTGGCAGGTGCTGTCCGAGTCGGTCTTCCTGTCGTTGTCGGGAGGCGCGCTGGGGACGGCCCTCGGCGCGACCGCGGCGGCGGCGCTCGAGCGGTTCACGGCGGTCCCGGCCGTCGTGCATCCCTGGTCAGTGCTGCTCGCTCTTTCGGTGACGGCGGCGGTCGGCCTGTTCTTCGGACTCTATCCCGCGGCGCGGGCGGCGGCGCTCGATCCGATAGAGGCGCTCGGCCGGAGCGGATAGCCGCATGCCGGGCGCGCTGATCGTCGAGATCGTCCGGATGGCGCTCGACACCATCCGCGCGCAGGGGCTGCGCTCGGCGCTGACGGTTCTCGGCGTCCTCATCGGCGTCGCCTCCCTCGTGGGCATGACGTCGATGGTGCGCGGCTTCGACGAATCGCTGCGCGACACCATCAGGACGATCGGCCCGGACACGATCTTCGTCACCCAGTTCTCGGGTCTCAGCGTGTCCTCGGGCGACGACTTCTTCGAGCTGATGCAACGCCCGAGCCTGACGCCCGCCGACGCCCGGGCAATCGCCCGCAGCGCGCCGGCGATTGCCAGCGTCACGCTCGTGCTGGGCGAGGGAGGGCCGCCGACCCAGGCGCAGCTGCAGTACCGGAACCGGCGCTCCAAGACGATCAACGTGCTGGGCTCGACCGAGAACTTCGCAGCCGTGTACCACATCGACGTGGCCACCGGCCGGTTCTTCACGGCGGGCGAGGTCAGCCATCGCCGGCAGGTCGCCGTCCTCGGGCAGACGCCGTATCAGGCGCTGTTCCCCCACACGGATCCGGTCGGCAAGCTGGTGCGTCTCGGGAGTAAACGCTATCGGGTCGTCGGCGTCCTCGGTCCGCGCCCGTCCCCGGGCGGGCTGGGCGCGGGCCAGGACGACTTCGTGGTCATTCCGCACTCCGCGTACCAGAAGCAGTTCGGGCTGCGCGCGACGCGGGCGATGCGGGGCGAGCTGCGGAGCATCATGATCGCGGCGGTCCCGCGGGCCGACGTCGACCGCGACGACGCGCTACGCGACGTCGAGAGCGTCATGCGCATCCGGCACGGCCTGCGGCTGGACGAGCCGAACGACTTCGATCTGCTGACCCAGGAGGCGGCCCTGCGGCTGTGGGATCGGATCAGCGGGGCCACCCACCTGGCGCTGGTCGCGATCTCGTCCATCGCGCTGCTGGTGGGCGGCATCGGCGTCATGGCGATCATGACCATCTCGGTAACGGAGCGCACCCGCGAGATCGGGACGCGCAAGGCGCTGGGCGCCCGGCGGCGCGAGATCCTGTGGCAGTTCCTGCTCGAGGCCGTCGTCCTGACCGCGGCCGGCGGCGTGCTCGGGGTCCTGACGGGGAGCGCCATCGGCCTCGGCGTGCACTACGCGACCGGCTTTCCGATCTCGCTGCCCTGGTGGTCGCACGCCATCGGCTTCGGCTTCTCGGCATCCGTCGGGATCCTGTTCGGGCTCTTCCCCGCCGTGCGGGCCTCGGGCCTCGATCCGATCGAGGCGCTCCGGCACGAATAGAAGCCCGTGGTGAACCCCGCGTTGCACCGAGACGCAGTCGTGACAATGCCGCGCACGGCTCGCGCAAGGCGCGCCGAGGGAGCAGATTGCCGCGGGCTCCTGGGGATTGGGCTTGAGCCGCCTTCGGCCGGTCGACTACGATTGTAGGTCTGGCCGCTACGGTACGCGGCGGCCTGCCGGGGAGCAAGCCGGCACGCCGCTGGACGGCTTCCGGGCGTCCCTGGCCCGGCGGGGGGCGATCGTCGCACCGGCCGGGGCCAGTCAGGGGAGGTCAACCGTACATGAAGGTCTATGCCGCGGAGCATATCAGGAACGTCGCCCTGGTCGGCCATAGCGGGTCCGGCAAGACGCAGCTGGCAGCGGCCGCGCTCTTCGACGCGGGGATGGTCAACCGGCTCGGCAAGGTCGACGAAGGCAACACCGTCACCGACTTCGACGAAGAGGAGATTGCCCGCAAGCACACGCTGTCGTCGAGCGTGGCCTTCGCGGAACGGAACCGGGTGAAGGTCAACTTCATCGACACGCCGGGCGTGGCGAACTTCCTCAGCGACACGAGCGCCGCCATGCGCGTGACCGACGCCGCGCTGGTCATCATCGACGCCGTGGCGGGCGTCGAGGTGCAGACCGAGAAGGTCTGGACCATGGCCAGCGAGCTGGGCGTGCCGTGCCTGGTCGTGCTCAACCGTCTCGACCGCGAGCGGGCCAGCATGGAGCGTTCCCTGGCCTCGCTGCAGGAAGCGTTCGGCCGCGAGGTCGTGCCGATCCAGCTGCCCATCGGCGAGGAGAAAGGGTTCGAGGGCGTCGTCGACCTGGTCGCCATGAAGGCCCTGCGGTTCACCGGCGGAGCGGAGGAGCCGACGGAGGCCGCCGTTCCGGACGCGCTGGCCGAGACGGCCGGCAGCGCCCGCGAGACGTTGATTGAGATGGTGGCCGAGGCCGACGACAGCCTCATGGAGAAGTTCTTCGAGGCCGGGACGCTGTCGCAGGACGATCTGGAGCGCGGCCTGCGCGCCGCGGTCGGCCAACGCCTGATCTTTCCCCTGGTGTGCACGTCGGCGCTCGCCAACGTCGGGATCCAGCCGCTGCTCGACGCCATCGTGACCTATCTGCCGTCGGCCGCCGACCGGCCGCTGCAGGCCGTCACGCGCGAGAACGGCGAGGCGGCCACATACGACGCCTCCGCGGACGCGGCGGTGGCGGCCTTCGTGTGGAAGACGATTGCCGATCCCTTCGCCGGCCGGATCACGCTGTTCCGGGTCGCGGCCGGCACGCTGGCCGCGGACCAGACGGTCCACAACGTGACGCGGGACACCTCGGAACGGCTCGGCGGGCTCGCGGTCATCCAGGGCAAGACGCAGACCGCGGTCGAGCGCGTCAACGCCGGCGATCTGGGCGCGGTGACCAAGCTCAGGGAAACGCAGACCTCCGACACGCTGGGCGCCCGGGACAACGGGTTCGTGTTCCCGGCGATCGCCTTCGCGGAGCCCGTGCTGTCGTACGCCATCGAGCCGAAGAGCCGCGGCGACGAGGAGAAGATCAGCGGCTCGCTCCAGCGCCTGCAGGAAGAGGATCCCACCATTCGCTACGCGCGGGACGCGCAGACGCAGCAATTGCTGCTGTCGGGGCAAGGCCAGCTGCATATCGAGGTGACGGTCGCCAAGCTGAAGCGCCGCTTCGGCGTCGAGGTGAATCTGAAGCTGCCGCGCATCCCGTACCGGGAGACGATCACCGCCTCCACCGAGGCGCACGGGCGGCACAAGAAGCAGACGGGCGGACACGGGCAGTTCGGCGACTGCAGGATTCGCGTCCAGCCGCTGTCGCGCGGCCAGGACTTCGAGTTCGCCAACGAGATCTTCGGCGGCTCCATCCCCCGCCAGTTCATCCCGGCCGTGGAGAAGGGCATCCAGGAGGCGCGCGAGAAGGGCTATCTCGCCGGCTATCCGATGGTCGACTTTCGCGTGACGCTGTACGACGGCCAGTTCCACGCGGTCGACTCGAACGAGATGTCGTTCAAGATGGCGGGCCGGCTAGCGTTCAGGGATGCGATGTCGCGGGCGCGGCCGACGCTCCTCGAGCCGGTCATGAACGTCGAGGTCAGCGCGCCCAGCGACTTCGCGGGCGATCTGATGGGGGATCTCAACGGGCGCCGGGGGCGCATCGGCGGGATGGAGACGCGCGGCGCGTCCACCGTCATCAAGGCGCAGGTCCCGATGGCCGAGATGCTCACCTACGAGCAGCAGCTGACCTCGGCCACCGGTGGGCGCGGCTCCTACCATATGGAGTTCTCGCACTACGAGGAGGTCCCGGCCCATCTGCTCGCCCGGGTGATCGCGGAGACCAAGGTCGACCGCGGCGAGGCGGAGGCCGACGAGGACGAGTAAGAGCCTGCGCCGTAGAACGGCGCGGACTTCCGGAGGCTTGGTTGGGCGCCAAGCGGAGCCTCAAGGCGACGATTGGCGGGCCAGCGCGGCCGGCGCGCGGAACGTCAGGACGTCTTGGCGTCGCCGCCCCGGATGCGATCGGCCACCCGTCGCAGCCGGCCGCCCAAGCCGGCCGACTCGTCCGCCGGCTTCCAGTCGGCGCCCCCGGAGGGCTGGGTCTCCTCTGCCGGCGAGTACTCGCTGCCGACGAGCTCCACCAGGGCCAGCGGCGCGTCGTCGCCCTGGCGGCGGCCGGACCGCAGCAGGCGCGTGTACCCGCCCGGCCGCGCGGCGAAGCGCGGCGCGATCGACGCGAACAGCTTGCCGACTATCTTGCGGTCGGCCATGTCGCGCGCCACGATCCGGCGCGCGTGGAGCGCGCGGGTCGTCTCCGCGCCGTCCGCAATCCCGCGCTTGGCAATGGTTATCAGGCGCTCGACGAACGGACGCAACTCCTTGGCTTTCGCCAGGGTCGTGGTGATCCGTTCATGCCGGATCAGGGCCGTGGACTGATTCCGCAGCAGCGCGAGCCGATGCTCCGACACCCGCCCGAGCTTCCGGTGTGCGACTCGGTGACGCATAGGGTCTCTATTCCATGGAAACGGGCTCGGTGTCCGCAGGCGCGTCGAGATGCATGCCCAGAGTCAAGCCCATCTGGGTCAGCAGATCCTTGATCTCGGTCAGGGACTTGCGGCCGAAGTTCTTGGTCCGCAGCATCTCGGGCTCCGTCTTCTGCACCAGCTCCCGAACGGTCCCGATGTTCGCGTTCTTGAGGCAGTTGTAGGAACGCACCGACAGCTCGAGCTCCTCGACGCTCTTGTCGAGGTGCTCGTTCGCGATCTGCGGCGCCGCGTCGGGCTCCGGCTCCTGCGGCACCTCGAGCGGATCGTCGATGTTGATGAAGATGTTGAGGTGATCCCGGATGAGCTTGGCGCCCAGCGAGACGGCGTCGCGCGCCGTCACCGACCCGTCGGTCCAAACGTCCACCGTCAGCTTGTCGTAGTCGGTGGTCTGCCCCAGCCGCGCCGCCTCGACGAGGTAGTTGACCTTCTTGACCGGCGAGTGGACCGAATCGATCGGGATCCAGCCGATCCCGAGATCGTCGGCGAAGTTCTTGTCGGCCGAGACGTACCCGCGCCCGCGGTTGACGCGCATCTCCATGTTCAGCGAGCCGCCCTCGGAAACCGTCGCGACATGCACGTCCGGCTCCAGGATCTCCACGTCGGCGTCGGTCTCGATGTCGCCGGCCTTGACCTCGCCGGGGGTCTCGCTCCTGAGGTGCAGGGTCTTCGTGTGATCAACGTGCACGCGGATCGGAATCTGCTTGAGATTGAGAATGATGTCGGTGGCATCCTCGACCACGCCAGGAATTGGCGAAAACTCGTGCTGCACACCGTCGATCTTGACGGCTGTCACGGCAGCGCCCTCGATCGACGACAGCAACACGCGGCGCAGCGCGTTGCCGACCGTGGTCCCGAAACCGCGCTCGAACGGCTGGGCATGGAAACGCCCGAAGCGGGCGGTCAGCGTGTCGGTATCGCACTCCAGCCGCTTGGGTCGCTGAAAGCTTTTCCACAACATCGAGTTCTGTCCTTTCGGCGTTGCGAGAACCCGCCGATCACTTCGAGTAGAGTTCCACGATCAGCTGCTCCTGCACCGGCAGATTAAGCTGATCGCGGGTCGGCGCCGCCGTCAGTCGGCCGCTGAGCGCCTGCCCGTCCAGCTCCAGCCATTCGGGAATGCCGCGGCCCTTGACCTCCTCCATCGCGTAGAGGATGGCGGGATTCTTCGCGCTGGAGGCGCGGACCGCCACCACGTCGCCGGCCTTCACCGAGAACGACGGCACGTCCGCGCGCCGGCCGTTGACCGTGAAGTGGCCGTGGCGCACGAGTTGGCGGGCCTGCGGCCGGGACGCCGCGAAACCCAGCCGATAGACGAGGTTGTCGAGCCGGCGTTCGAGCAGCTGCAGCAGCGTCTCGCCCGTGACTCCCCTCTGCCGATCGGCCTCCGCGAAGTACCGCCTGAACTGGCGCTCCAGCACCCCGTACATGCGCTTCACCTTCTGCTTCTCGCGAAGCTGGAGCCCGTAGCCCATGAGCCGCGCCCGGCGGCCCTTCCCGTGCTGCCCGGGCGGCACGTTGCGCCGCTCGATGGCGCACTTCTCGCCGTAGCACCGTTCCCCCTTGAGGAACAGTTTCATCGCCTCGCGCCGGCACAACCGGCAGACCGGACCAGCGTATCGCGCCATGTTCTATCAGCCCTCTTCAAACCCGCCGGCGCTTCGGCGGACGACATCCGTTGTGCGGAATCGGGGTTACGTCCCGAATCGACTTGACCTCGAAGCCGACCGATGTCTGCAGCGCGCGAATGGACGACTCCCGCCCGGCACCCGGCCCCTTGACCCGCACGTCCACCGATCGCACGCCGAACGCCTTCGCACCGTGCCCGGCATTGATGGCCGCCTGGGTCGCCGCGAACGGCGTGCCCTTGCGGGACCCCTTGAAACCGATGCCGCCGGCGCTCGACCAGGCAAGCACCCGGCCGTCGGCGTCGGCGATCGTGATGATGGTGTTGTTGAACGACGCCAGAATGTGCACCACGCCGTGATGCACGACGCGCCTCTCGCCGCGCTTCTTGAACGTCTTGGTGCGCCGCTTGCGTTTCCCGGGCGCGGGAACGCTCGCGTCGACGACATCCAGCTTGGCCATCCGCTCCCTCTCTCCAGCCCGCCAATCGTCGCCCTGCGGCTCCGCTTGGCGCCCAATCAACCCGGCAGGAGTCTGCGCCGTTCCACGGCACGGACTCCTAGCCCGGAATTCGTCGCCTCTGGCTCCGATTACCGCCCGACCAACCTTCCTAGGTCGATTTCTTCTTCGCGACGGCGCCCTTCCGCGGCCCCTTCCGCGTGCGGGCGTTCGTACTCGTCCGCTGTCCCCGCACCGGCAGATTGCGGCGGTGCCGCAGTCCACGGTAGCAGCCGATCTCCATCAGCCGCTTGATGTTGACGGAGATCTCCTTCCGGAGGTCGCCCTCGACGCCGCCCTCCTCCTCGATGACCCGGCCGATCTTGCGCACCTCGTCCTCGGTGAGATCCTTGACCCGGGTGTCCAGGTCGACACCGGCCGTCTGCAGCAGCGCCGTCGAGCGCGCCTGGCCGATCCCGAAGATGTAGGTCAGACCGACCTCGATCCGCTTCGTGCGTGGAAGATCAACGCCTGCAATGCGCGCCATCGCCCTCTACCCCTGCCTCTGCTTGTGCTTCGGGTTGCTGCAGAGCACCCGCACCACGCCGCGGCGCCGGATGATCTTGCACTTGTCGCACAGTCTGCGAACGGATGCTCGAACCTTCATCTCGTCTCCTGCACGGCGGCTCGCGCCGCCGGCGTCAACCCGCCTGCGGCAACGCCGCCGGCTCGGCCGCCGTCGGCCGACTCAGCACGAACGGGCCCTCCTGCAAAACCGCCACCGAGTGCTCGAAATGCGCCGAGAGACTCCCGTCGGACGTCACCGCGGTCCAGCCGTCGTCCAGCACGCGCACCGCCGGCAGGCCGGCGTTGACCATCGGCTCGATGGCCAGCACCATGCCTTCCTCCAGGCGCGGCCCGCGGCCCGGCGCGCCGTAGTTCGGAACCTGCGGCTCCTCGTGCAGGCTGGTGCCGATCCCGTGTCCGACGAACTCGCGGACCACGGAGAACCCGTGCGCCTCGACGTGGCCCTGCACCGCGTGGCCGAGATCGGACACGCGCCCGCCGACCCGCGCGCGCTCTATCGCCAGGTCCAGCGCCTCCCGGGTCACGCGCAGCAGGGCGGCGGCCACCTCGGAGATCGCGCCGACGCCAACGGTCAGGGCCGAATCGCCGTAGTAGCCGTCGAGCACGACCCCCATGTCCAGCGAGACGATATCGCCTTCCACCAGCCTGCGCGCGGACGGAATGCCGTGCACCACGGCCTCGTTGATCGACACGCACAGCGTCGCCGGGTAGCCATGGTAGCCCTTGAACGCCGGCACCGCGCCGGCCGCGCGCACCCGCGTCTCCGCCACCGTGTCCAGGTCGCGGGGGGTCACACCCGGCTCGATCATCGCCTGCAGCTCGCACAGCACGTCGGCCACCAGCCCGTTCGCCCGTCGCATCTTCTGCACCTCGGCGCGTGACCTGCACACGATCATCGGTCGTCTCCTGCGTCACCCGCCCGGCGGCGGCTGGCGGCGCGCTGCCGCCAGCGCGTCGTCGATGGCCACCCCGAGGGCGGCGTGCACGACATCGGGGAGCTGGTTGCCCTCCACGCGGCGAAAGCTCGGGCGGTCCTCGTAGAACGCGACCAGCGGCTGCGTCTGCTCGTGATACACCCGCAGCCGCTCCCGGACGACATCCTCCTGGTCGTCGCTCCGCTGCACCAGCTCGGCGCCACAACGCGTGCAGGCGGCCGGCATGTCGCCGCCGGCCGTGCCGTACGGCGCGCCGCAGCGGCCGCACACGCGCCGGCGCGACAGTCGCTCCACCAGCTCGTGGTCCGGAACGCTCAGCTCGACGATGACGAGTGGGCCGCGGGCGGTCAGAATCTCGTCGAGCGCCACCGCCTGCGCGACGGTCCGCGGAAACCCGTCGAGGATGAAGCCGCCGGCCGTGTCGTCACGCGCGAGCCGCTCCCTGACGATCCCCACCATCAGCGCGTCGCTGACGAGCTCGCCCCGCTCCATGACCGCCTTGGCCTGCAGGCCCATCTCCGTGCCGGCCTGCCCGGCCTCGCGGAGGATGTCTCCGGTCGAGATATGCGGGATCTGCCGGACCTGCTCGATCCGCTTCGCCTGGGTGCCCTTACCGGCACCCGGGGGCCCGAATATCATGAGATTCGCCGCCACCGCCGTCCCCTAGCCGCGGCGCCCCTTGATCCGGGTCTTCTTCATGAAGCCATCGTAGTGCCGCATGATCAGCTGCGACTCCACCTGCTGAACCGTGTCCATCGACACGCCGACGATGATCAGCAGCGACGTGCCGCCGAAGTAGAACGTCACCCCCATCCCGTCGGTGATGAAGCGGGGCAGCAGCGTGTCCAGCTGATCGCCGATGAACGGCACCGCGTCGGCCCGGAAGCCCGCGATCAGCAGATCGGGCAGCACCGCCACCAGCGCGAGATAGATCGACCCGACCAGCGTGATGCGCGTGAGGATCGTGTCGATGTGCTCGGCCGTGCGCTTGCCCGGCCGGATGCCGGGAATGAACCCGCCGTACTTCCGCATGTTCTCCGCCACGTCATCCGGGTTGAAGATGATCGCGGTGTAGAAGTAGGCGAAGAAGATGATGCCGCCCATGTACAGCAGGTAGTACAGCGGCATGCCGTTGCGCAGCTGGTCGGTCACCGCCTGGCCCCAGCCGCCCGCCGGGAAGGCGGTGGCGATCGTGGCGGGAAACGCGATGATCGACGAGGCGAAGATGACCGGAATCACGCCGCCCGTGTTGACCTTCAGCGGAATGTGGGTGCTGCTGCCGCCATACATGCGCCGGCCGACCACGCGTTTCGCATACTGCACGGTAACGCGCCGGTGCCCGCGCTCGATGAACACGACGGCTCCCACGACCAGCACCATGACCGTCACCAGGAGCAGGACGCGGATGATCCCCATCTGCCCGGTCCGCATCTGGTCCAGCGTCGTCAGCACGGCCGACGGCAGCCCGACCACGATGCCGGAAAAGATGATCAGCGACATCCCGTTGCCGACCCCGCGCTCGGTGATCTGCTCGCCCAGCCACATGATGAACCCGGTGCCGGTCGTCAGCGTGAGCACCGTCATGAAGCGGAAGGCCCACCCGGGCGAGTAGACGAGCGGCAGGCCGCCGGCGATGTTCGTCTGGCGCTCGAGAAAGATCGCGATCGCCAGCGACTGGACGACGCACAGCAGGATGGTGCCGTACCGCGTGTACTGGGTGATCTTGCGCCGGCCGAGCTCGCCCTCCTTCGACAGGCGCTCCAGGTACGGCCAGACGACGGTCAGCAGCTGCAGGATGATCGACGCGCTGATGTAGGGCATGATGCCGAGCGCGAAGATCGTCACCTGCGACAGGTTGCCGCCCGAGAACATGTCGTACAGCCCGAACATCGTGCCCGACGCCTGCTCGGCGAGCAGCGCGAGCGCCTCGGTGTTCACGCCCGGCGTCGGAATATGGCTCCCCACCCGGTAGACAGCGAGGATGGCGAGCATGAACAGGAGGCGCCGCCGCAGATCCGGTATCGCGAACGTGTTCCGCAGGCTCTCCAGCATCAGGCGGACTGACTCCCGGAGGCGGCGGCCGACAGCACCTCCACCTGGCCGCCCGCGGCGGCAATGGCCTGGCTGGCCGACGCGCTGAAGCGATGCGCCTTGACGGTCAGCCTCTTCGACAGCTCGCCGCGCCCCAGCACCTTGATCAACGCTCGCGACCGGCGCACGATCCGGAGGGCGCGCAGCAGCTCCGGCGTCACCTCCGTGCCGTCATCGAACCGGGCGGCCAGCGTGTCGAGGTTGACCACGGCGTACTCGACGCGAAACGGATTGTGGAAGCCGCGCTTCGGCACGCGCCGATGCAGCGGCATCTGGCCGCCCTCGAAGCCGCGCTTGCGCTTGAAGCCGGACCGCGACTTGGCGCCCTTGTGCCCGCGGCCGGCGGTCACCCCGGTCCCGGAGCCCTCGCCCCGACCTATACGCTTGCGCTTGCGCCGCGCGCCTTCCGGCGGATGCAGATTACTCAGGTCCATGGCCCTATCCCACGCGCACGAGATGGCGCACCTTGTGCAGCATGCCTCGAATCGAAGGGTTGTCCACCACGTCGACGGAGTGCCCGATCCGCCGCAGGCCGAGACCGCGCACGACGAGCGACTGCCGCTTGTCGTAGCCGATCGGGCTGCGGACCAGGGTCACTCGCAGCCGCGGCGCCGTTTCGTTGCGCTGCCCGCGTCTCATCGATCACCTGCCACCGGCGTGCCCGTCACCGTCGTCCCGCCAGCCGCTCCACCCACCGCCAGCTCCAGATCGATGCCGCGCAGCCGCCCCACCGCCACGGGATCCTTGAGCTCGGCCAAGCCCTCGAAGGTCGCACGGACCACGTTGTGCGGGTTGTCGGAGCCGAGCGACTTCGTGAGGATGTGGTGAATGCCGGCCGCCTCGACGACCGCGCGCACCGCGCCGCCCGCGATGATCCCGGTGCCTTCCGGCGCGGGCTTCAGCAGCACGCTGCCGGCGCCGAACCGCCCGATGATGGTGTGCGGAATCGTCGTTCCCTGCAACGGCACCCGTATGAGCGCCTTCTTCGCCGACTCGATCCCTTTCTTGATGGCCGAGGGCACCTCCTTGGCCTTGCCGACCGCAAAGCCGACGTGCCCCAGGCTGTCGCCGACGACGACCAGTGCGCTGAAGCTCAGGTTCTTGCCGCCCTTGACGACCTTGGTCACACGGTTGATCGACACGACCGTGTCCTTCAGGTCGAGCCTCGTGGGGTCTATCTTCGGTCGCGCTTCTCGCATGCTCAAAACTCCAGGCCGGCTTCGCGGGCCGCCTCCGCCACGCGGCGCACACGCCCGTGATACAGCCGGCCGCCGCGGTCGAAGACCACCTGCTTGACGCCCTGCTCGAGCAGCCGCTCAGCCACCACGCGGCCGATGACGCTCGCGCCCGCCTGGTTGCCGCCCCGCGCGCCGTCCTCGAACCGGGCGCGCACGCTGGCCTCGTGACTCGAGGCGGAGGCCAACGTCCGCCCGGCCTCGTCGTCGATGACCTGGACGCCGATGTGGGCGAGGCTCCTGGACACCGCCAGCCGCGGCCGCACCGGCGTGCCGTGGATCCGCTTGCGCTGCCGTAGCCGGATCCGGTGCCGGCGATCCCTCTTGGTCTTGATTCTCATCGACTACGCCCCGGTCTTGCCGACCTTCTTCTTGAGCACCTCGCCGGTGTACCGAATGCCCTTCTGCTTGTAGGGATCGGGCTTCCGCAGCGCGCGCAGATCCGCGGCCACCTGCCCGACCCGCTGGCGGTCGATGCCGGCGACGGTGATGTGATTCTGCTTCTCCACCTTGATGTCGATGCCGCTCGGGATGGGAAACGTCACCGGGTGCGAGTACCCGAGCGAGAGGCGGACCTCCGGTCCCGACACCTCGGCGCGGTAGCCGATGCCGACGATGTCGAGCTCCTTGGTGAAACCCTGCGAGACGCCGTGCACCGCGTTGGCCACCAGACTCCGCGCCAGACCGTGGAACTTCGCCAGCGACCGGTCGTTCTCGCGGACCGGCAGCGCGGAGAGCCTGCCGTCGGCCAACTCGAAGCGCACCCCGGGCGGCACGGGCTGCCGAAGCTTGCCCTTCGGTCCCTGCACCTCGACGGCGTCAGCCGCCAGGGTGACCGTGACGCCGTCCGGAATCGGAATCGGCTGCTTGCCTATACGCGACATGGATGCACCCCGGCTCCCGTCCGAGCCCTACCACACATTGCACAGGACCTCGCCGCCGACGCCCGCCTTGGCAGCGTCGCGACCGGTCATGACGCCCCTCGAGGTGGTGAGAATACTCGTTCCCAGTCCGGCAAGCACCGGCGGGGCCTTGTCGCGCGCGAAGTACACCCGCCGTCCGGGCCGACTGACGCGTTCCAGAGCGGACAGCACGCGCTGGCCGCTGGGACCGTACTTCAGCACGATGCGAATCATCTTTCTGGGCTGCGCGCCGCGACGGCCGGGCACCTCGACGACCTTGAATCCCTGAACATATCCCTCGCTCTGGAGGATCCGCGCAATCTCGACCTTGAGCCTCGACAGCGGCACGTCGACGCGCAGATGCCGGCTCGACGTCGCGTTCCGGATCCTCGACAGCATGTCAGCAATCTGATCAGGCATACGCCCTCGACCTCTCCCATCTCACCCAACCACCCAGCCCGTGCACGGCGCTCCCGCCGGCTACCAGCTGCTCTTCGTCACGCCCGCGAGCTCGCCCTCGAGAGCGAGCTTCCGGAAGCAGAGACGGCAGAGCGCGAACTTGCGCAGGTATCCGCGCGGCCGGCCGCAAACCCGACAGCGGTTGCGCCCCCGAACCCCGAACTTCGGCGGCTTGAGCTCCTTGACCTTCTTCGCGATCGTCGACATGGTGATTTGTCATCGGCGGCCCCCGGGCCGCGCATCAACTCGCCCGAAAGGGCATGCCCAGTAGCTGCAGCAACCTGCGTCCCTCGCCGTCGGTCCTGGCCGTCGTCACGACCGACACGTTCATCCCGCGCGACTGATCGACCTTCATGTAGTCGATCTCCAGGAAAATCAGCTGGTCGCGCAGGCCGAGCGTGTAGTTCCCGCGACCGTCGAACCCGTCCGGTGAAATGCCACGGAAGTCCCGCACGCGGGGCAGCGTGATCGAGATCAGGCGATCGAGGAACTCGTACATCCGTTCGCCGCGGAGCGTCACCATCGAGCCGATCGGCATCCCCTGCCGCAGCTTGAAGGCGGCGACGGACTTGCGCGCCCTGGTGGTCACCGGCCGCTGCCCCGTGATCCGCGTCAGCTCGTCCGCCGCGGCGTCGATGAGCTTCGGATTCTGCGTCGCCTCGCCGATGCCCATGTTGACCACGACCCGCTCGATCTTGGGCACGGCCATGATGGTCGTGTAGCCGAACTCCTTGCGGAGCGCCGGCACGACCTCGTCACGATAGCGTTCCTGCAGCCGGTTCACTTGTCCACCGCTCCGTCGCACTTGCGACACACGCGTATCTTCCGCCCGTCGCCGAGCAGCTGGCGCCCGACGCGCGTCGGCGCCCCGCACTCCGGACAGACGATCTGCACGTTCGACGCGTGCAGGGAGCCCTCCCTCTCGACGATGCCGCCCTTGATGTTGCGCTGCGGATTCGGCCGCGTGTGGCGCTTGACGAAGTTGACCCCCTCGATCACGAGGCGGTTTCGGGCAGGCAGCACCTTCAGCACGCGGCCGCGCTTGCCGCGGTCCTTGCCGCAGAGGACGACCACATTGTCGTTCTTCCGCACGGGGGTCTGGAGTCTGGACATCGTTCCGATCGCCTCACAACACTTCCGGCGCCAGCGAGATGATCTTCATGAACCTGCGCTCGCGCAACTCGCGGGCCACGGGCCCGAACACACGGGTCCCGATTGGCTCGTTCTGCTCATTGACCAGCACCGCGGCGTTCCGGTCGAAGCGGATGTAGCTGCCGTCCCGGCGCCGGTGCTCCTTGTGGGTCCTGACGATGACCGCCCTCACCACCTGGCCCTTCTTCACGGCCGAGGACGGCGCGGCCTCCTTGACCGCGGCCGTGACGAGATCCCCCAGCCCGGCGTAGCGGCCCGTCGCCCCGCCCAGCGGATTGATGACCGCGATCTTCCGCGCCCCGGAATTGTCCGCGACGTCCAGCACCGTCTGCATCTGAATCATGACGTGCCTGTCCGATCACACCATCCGCTCAAATTACCCGAGCCCGCTCGACGACGCGGACGACGACGAACCGCTTCCGCCGGCTGAGCGGCCGCGACTCGACCATGGCCACCCGGTCACCGACCTTCAGGCTGTTCGACTCGTCGTGAGCCATGAATTTCGTCGTGCGCCGGCGAATCTTGCCGTACACGCCGTCCCGCACCCGGCGCTCGACGGCAACGATGACGCCCTTGTCCAGCTTGTCGCGGACCACGACGCCGCTCACCTCTCGCTTGTTGGCCATCGCTCAGTCTTCTCCGCCGGCGGTCTCCGCCGCGCCCGCCAGCTCGCGCTCGCGCAGCAGCGTCTTGACCCGCGCCCGCTCGCGCCGCAGCTCGCGCATCTTGTTCGACGCATCGGTCTGGCCCATCGACCTCTGGATGCGCAGCCGAAAGACCTGATCGTCGAGCTCGCCCACGCGTTGCTGGAGGTCTTCGGTGCCCAGCTCGCGCAACTCGTCGGTGCCCGTCATGAGGCGTCACCCGCGCCGAAGCGCCGCGTGAACTTCGTCGGTATCGGCAGCTTGGCCGCCGCCAGCCGCATCGCCTGCTCGGCGTCGCCGGCACTCACGCCCTCCATCTCGAACAAGATCCGGCCTGGGCGCACCACCGCCACCCACTGCTCCGGCGCACCCTTGCCCTTGCCCATGCGGGTCTCTTGCGGCTTCTTCGTGATCGGCTTGTCCGGAAAGATCCGCACCCAGATCTTGCCGCCGCGCTTGACGGCGCGCGTCATCGCGACACGGGCCGCCTCGATCTGACGAGCGGTCATCCAGCAAGGTTCGAGCGCCTTGAGCCCGTAGTCGCCGAACGAGACAGTCGACCCGCGCCAGGCCTTGCCGGTCATGCGCCCCCGATGCTGCTTCCGATACTTGACCTTCTTCGGCATCAACATGGCGATTCCCCCGGATGCCTAAAGGCGGCCTCGGCGCGGCGGGCGGTAGTCTTCCTCGCGGCTGGTCTGCGGCTCGAGCCGCTCGCCCTTGTAGAGCCACACCTTCACGCCGATGGCGCCGTAGGTCGTGCGCGCCGCGGCCAACCCGTAGTCGATGTCGGCCCGCAGCGTCTGCAGCGGCAGCTGTCCGTGCAGATACCACTCGGAGCGCGCGATCTCGGCGCCGTTGAGACGTCCGCCCACCCGCACCTTGATGCCGCGCGCGCCGAAGCGCAGCGCCGACTCGACCGCCTTGCGCATGGCGCGCCGAAACGCGACGCGCTTCTCGAGTTGCAGCGCGACCGACTCGCTGATCAGCTGCGCGTCGAGCTCCGGCTTCTGAATCTCCTGGATGTTGATGAACACCTCGCGTTTTGTCCGCTTCTGAATGTCGGTCTTCAGCTTGTCGACCTCCGCGCCCTTGCGCCCGATGATGATTCCCGGGCGCGAGGTGTGGATGTCGAGCTTCAGCTTGTTGGCGGCGCGCTCAATCTCGATCTTCGAGACGCCGGCATGGGCGAACCGTTTCTTGAGGTCGGACTTCAGGGACAGGTCCTCGTGCAGCAGTTTGGCATAGTCCCGGTCCGCGTACCAGCGCGAGCGCCACGTCTTGTTGAAGCCGAGGCGAAATCCGTAGGGGTGAACCTTCTGTCCCATGCTCGACCCTGTCTCCTACGATTGCGGCGCCCGGTCGGCGGCCGGCACGCTGGTCACGGTGTCGGGCTTCTCGCACACGGCCACGGTCAGGTGCGAGGTCCGCTTGGTGATCCGGAACGCGCGGCCCATGGGCGCCGGGCGGATACGCTTGAGCGACGGCCCCTGATTGGCATAGCACTCGCGCACGTACAGCCGGTCGGTATCCCCGCTCGCGCCTTCCTTCTGCTGCGCGTTGGCCACGGCCGACCGCAGCACCTTCGCGATGTCGCGCGCAACGCCCTTGCGGGTGAACCGGAGCGTGGCCAGCGCGCCGTCGACCTTCCGCCCGCGAATGAGGTCCAGGACGAGCTTCGCCTTCTGCGCCGACGTTCGGACGTAGCGCGCGGTGGCGCGGCCCTCGATCACCGCCCGCCCCTCGCCATGGACGCGACCTTCTCGCCGCGCCCGGTATGGCCCCGGAACAGGCGGGTCGGCGAAAACTCCCCGAGCTTGTGCCCCACCATGTTCTCGCTGACGTAGACCGGCACGAACTTCTTTCCGTTGTGGACGGCGATCGTGTGGCCGATCATCTCCGGCACCACGGTCGACCGGCGGGACCACGTCTTGACCACCTTCCGCGCGTCGTCGCGGTTCATCACCTCGATCTTCTCGAGGAGCGGAATATCGACGAACGGCCCTTTTTTCAGCGATCGACTCATCGCGGCAGCTCCCGTCACCTCGAACGCTTGCGCTTCTTCTTCCGTTGCAGGATGAACCGGTCCGACGCCTTCCGGCGGCGGGTCTTGTAGCCCTTCGCCGGCTGTCCCCACGGCGACACCGGATGACGGCCGCCCGCCGCGTGGCCCTCACCGCCTCCCAGCGGGTGGTCGACCGGGTTCATCGAGTTCCCACACACGTGCGGCCGCTTGCCGAGCCAGCGGTTCCGGCCCGCCTTGCCGATCGACACGTTGCCGTGATCGACGTTGCCCACCCGGCCCACCGTGGCCAGCGCGTCAGGCGGCACGAGCCGCGTCTCGCCGGACGGCAGCTTGACGGTCACATGCTTGCCATCCTTCGCCACGACCTGCACCGCCGACCCCGCGCTGCGGGCGATCTGCCCGCCCTTGCCGGGACGCAGCTCCACGTTGTGAACCAGCGTGCCGAGCGGCATGTTCCTGAGCGGCAGCGCGTTGCCGGGCAGCATGTCGGTCTTCTCGTCGGCAATCACCGTGTCGCCGACCTTCAGGCCGACCGGGTGCAGGATGTAACGCTTCTCGCCGTCGGCATACGCCACCAGTGCGATCCGCGCCGACCGGTTTGGATCATACTCGACGGTCGCCACGCGCCCCGGCACGCCCCGCTTGTCCCGCCGGAAATCGACGATCCGGTAGGCGCGCTTGTGGCCGCCACCGCGCCACCACGAGGACACCTCGCCCCGGTTGTTCCGCCCCCCCGACTTCTTGAGCGGCTCGGTCAACGGCCGATACGGCCGGTCCGTCGTGATCTCGTCGAAATCGTGAGCGGACTGAAACCGCCGGCCGGCCGATGTCGGCTTGTACCTGCGAATCGCCATCGTTCGCCCTCACCAGTCCGCGGCGTCACGGACTGTCACGTTCTGCCTCTCTCCTTGCCCCGAAGTCGTCGCCTGCCGCCCAGCGGACCCTCCAGGAGTCCGCTCCGTTCCACGGCGCGCAGTCCTATGACCCTTCGAGGAACTCGGGGATCTTCTCCCCGGCCCGCAACCGCACGTACGCCTTCTTCCAGTCGGGCCGCTGACCGGCGAAGCGCCCCTGCCGCTTGATCTTGCCGTGCGAGATCGCGGTCCGCACCGTCGCCACCTTGGTGCCGAGCAGCTGCTCGACCGCCCGCTTGATGTCGATCTTCGTCGCCTTCATCGCCACCTCGAAGGTGACGATGCGCTTGTCGTCGAGCAGCACCGACGACTTCTCCGTCACGATCGCCCGCCGGATGACGTCCGTCTGCTTCACGATGCCAACACCTTTTCGAGATGCCTGACCGCGTCCGCGGTCATGAACAACCGCGGCGCTCCGGCGACGTCGCGGGCCGTCAGACGGCTGGAGCCGACGGCGCGCACGCCCGGGAGGTTCCTGACCGCCAGCTCGAGGTTCAGCGCGGGCTTCACGTCGACGAGGAGCGCCCGCTCCCCGCTGCCGAGGCGCGCCAGCAGTTCCACGGCGTCCCTCGTCCGCGGCTCGTCGACCGTCAACTCCTCGACGACGGTCACCGCGCCGTCGCGGAGCTTCTGAATCAGCGCCGCCCGCAGGGCGCGACGCACCACCTTGGCCGGCAACGCGTAGGCGTAGCTGCGCGGCTGCGGTCCGAAGACCGTGCCCCCCTTGCGCCACAGCGGGTTGCGCACCTCGCCGACGCGAGCCCGGCCGGTGCCCTTCTGCCGCCACGGCTTGCGGCCCGTGCCCCGCACCTGGCCGCGCGTCTTCGTGGCATGGGTGCCGCGCCGCTCGGCGGCGTTCTGCTGCACGACGGACTCCCAGACGAGTCCCTCGTCCACCGGCCCTCCGAAGATCTCGTCACTGAGATCGATCGAGCCGACCCTGTCGTTCTGCCCGTTGACTACGTCCAGCGTCATGTCCCCGCTCTCGACTGCCCGCGCCGTGGGTCAGCCTCGCTTCTTCTTCTTTTTCTTGTTCGCGTCGTCCTGCGCGGGCAACGCCACCTCGCGGCGGGGAGCAATCGCCCGCCGAATGATGACGTAGCCCCCGGGCGCGCCGGGCACCGCCCCGCGGACGACCAGTTGGTGGTTCTCGGCGTCGACCTGGATGACGCGCAGGTTCCGCACCGTGATGCGGTCGCCGCCCATGCGCCCCGGCCCGCGCATACCCTTGATCACCCGCGACGGATAGGACGACTGTCCGATCGAGCCGGGCGCGCGGTGGAACATGGATCCGTGGGTCGCGCCCCCGCCCGCGAAACCGTGTCGCTTGACGACGCCCTGGAAGCCGCGGCCCCGGCTCTCGCCGACGACGTCGACCTGATCGCCGGCCGAGAAGAGCGAAACCAGCACCTGCTCGCCTTCCTGCGGCGGCGTCTCGTCGCCGACGGCCACCTCGCGCCGGCGGCGGGTCGGCGGCACGTTGGCGCGCCGGTAATGGCCGGCGACCGCCTTCGACACGCGCGCCGGCCGCTGCTCGACGAGGCCGATCTGCACCGCGTCGTAGCCGTCCCGATCGACGGTCTTGCGCTGCACGACCACGCAGGGACCGGCCTGCAGGACCGTGGCCGGCAACACCACCCCGTCGTTGCTGAACACCTGCGTCATCCCGATTTTCCGTCCGATGATCCCGGCCACCATGACTTCGTCCCGCACGGGCTCCTAGTTGTGTTCCTTGCCGAACGCCTTGATCTCGACGTCGACCCCCGCTGGCAGATCGAGCTTCATCAGCGCGTCGACCGTCTGCGGCGTGGGCTCGAAGATGTCGATCAGGCGCTTGTGGGTGCGAATCTCGAACTGCTCGCGCGACTTCTTGTCGACGTGCGGGGAGCGCAGGACCGTCCACTTGTTCGTGTCGGTCGGCAGCGGAATGGGCCCCGCGAGCCGGGCGCCGGTACGTCGCGCGGTGTCGACGATCTCGGTCGTCGACTGGTCCAGCACACGATAGTCGTACGCCTTGAGGCGGATACGAATCTTGTCGCTGAACGTCGCCATTTGTCGTCTCTCCTCCGCGCGCGGGGACCGGCTACTCGACGATATCGGTGATGGTGCCCGAGCCGACCGTCCGCCCGCCTTCCCGAATCGCGAACCGCAGCCCCTTCTCGAGCGCCACCGGCGTGATCAGCTCCACGCTGATCGCCACGTTGTCGCCAGGCATCACCATCTCCACGCCCTCGGGCAACGTCGCCACCCCCGTCACGTCCGTCGTCCGCAGATAAAACTGCGGGCGATATCCGTTAAAAAACGGTGTGTGCCGCCCGCCCTCGTCCTTCGACAGCACATACACCTCGCCGCGGAACTTCGTGTGCGGCGTGATCGACTTCGGCTTCGCCAAAACCTGACCCCGCTCCACATCGTCCTTCTCCGTCCCCCGCAGCAACATCCCGATGTTGTCCCCAGCCACCCCTTCGTCGAGCAGCTTGCGGAACATCTCCACGCCCGTCACCACCTTCTTCTGCGTCGGCGTGAAGCCCACTATCTCGATCTCCTCGCCCACGAGCACCTTCCCGCGCTCGACCCGACCCGTCACCACCGTCCCACGGCCCGAAATCGAAAACACGTCCTCGATCGGCATCAGAAACGGCTTGTCGATATCCCGAACCGGCATCGGAACATACGAATCGACCGCCGCCATCAGCTCCAGAACCGACGCCTCGCCCTCCGCCTCGCCCTCGAGAGCCTGCAGCGCAGAACCCTTCACCACCGGTATCTCGTCGCCAGGAAACTCATACATGCTCAGAAGCTCCCGAACCTCCAGCTCCACCAGCTCGAGCAGCTCCGGGTCGTCCACCGCGTCCACCTTGTTGAGAAACACCACCAGCGACGGAACCCCAACCTGGCGCGCCAGCAGAATGTGCTCGCGGGTCTGAGGCATCGGGCCATCCGTCGCCGCAACCACCAAAATCGCGCCGTCCATCTGCGCCGCGCCCGTGATCATGTTCTTGATGTAGTCCGCGTGGCCCGGGCAGTCGACGTGCGCGTAGTGCCGCTCGTCCGTCTGATACTCCACGTGCGCCGTCGCGATCGTGATCCCACGCTCGCGCTCCTCCGGCGCGTTGTCGATCGAGTCGAAGCTGCGCACCTCGTTCTTGCCGTCCTTCTTCGACAACACCGACGTGATCGCCGCCGTCAGCGTCGTCTTCCCGTGATCGATATGCCCGATCGTCCCGATGTTCACGTGCGGCTTCGAACGGTCAAACTTCTGTTTCGCCATCGCTCATGCCCTCATCTTCCCTGGATACGAGCCACGACATCCTCGCTGATCTGGGCCGGCACCTGCTCGTATCGTTCAAAGTGCATCGAGAACGTCGCCCGTCCCTGCGTGCGCGAGCGGAGGTCGGTGGCATACCCGAACATCTCGGCCAGCGGCACCTGGGCATTGACGATGTGCGTGCCCCCGTGCGCGTCCATCGACCGCACGCGGCCCCGCCGGGCGTTCATGTCGCTGATGATGTCCCCCATGTACTCCTCGGGAACCACGACCTCGAGACGCATGCTCGGCTCCAGCAGCACAGGGCCCGCCTTCCGCGCCGCGGCGCGGAAGGCCATCGAGCCGGCCATTCTGAACGCCATCTCGGACGAGTCGACGTCGTGATACGACCCGTCGTACAGCGATACGCTGATGTCCTCGACCGGGTAGCCCGCGAGAATGCCGGTCGTCATGGCGTCGCGCACGCCCTCCTCGACGGACTTGATGTACTCGCGCGGGATCGCGCCGCCCACGGTGTCGTCGACGAACTCGAATCCACGGCCGACGGGCGCCGGCACCACGCGGATCTTGACGTGCCCGTACTGCCCGCGCCCGCCCGTCTGCCGCACGTAGCGCCCCTCGCTCTCGGCCGAACGCGTCAGGGTCTCCCGGTAGGCGACCTGCGGGCGGCCGACCGCGGCGTCCACGCCGAACTCGCGCTTCAGCCGATCGACGAGGATCTCCAGGTGCAGCTCGCCCATGCCTGAAATGATGACCTGTCCCGTCTGCTGGTCGGGCGCGACGCGAAACGTCGGATCCTCGGCCGTCAACTTGGCCAGCCCCGCCCCCAGCTTCTCCTGATCCGATTCCGTCCGCGGCTCGATCGCCAGCGAGACCACCGGTTTCGGGAAGTCCATCGACTCGAGCACGACGGGGTGCTGCTGATCGCAGATGGTGTCGCCGGTGCTCACGCTCTTGAGGCCGACCGCCGCGGCGATATCGCCCGCGTAGACCTGCTTGATCTCCTCGCGCTTGTTCGCGTGCATCTTCAGCAGCCGCCCGACCCGCTCGCTACGGCCGCGCACCGGATTGAAGACGGTTGCCCCCGACTTCATCACGCCCGAGTAGACCCGTATGAACGTGAGCCGCCCCACGAACGGGTCGGTCATGATCTTGAACGCCAGCGCGGAGAACGGCGCGGCGTCATCGGCCGGACGCTCGACCCGGGTCTCCTCCGCCTGCCGCGGGTCGAGGCCGACGATGGGGGGCACGTCGCTGGGCGACGGCAGGTAGTCGACGACGGCATCGAGCAGCGGCTGCACCCCCTTGTTCTTGAAGGCGGACCCGCATACGACCGGCACGAACGGCGGCTCGTCGTTGCGCACCGACTCGATGACCCGGCGTCTGAGCGCGGCGCGGATCTCGCCCTCCCCGATCGGCGCGCCGTGCAGGTACTTGTCGAGAATCTCGTCGCTGACCTCGCTGGCCTTCTCGATCAGGGTTTCCCGCAGGGCAGTCGCCTCCGCCCGATATGCCTCGGGAATCTCCTCGACGAGGGACTCGGCTCCGACCGTCTCGTCCCGGTAGCGCACCGCCCGCATGGCGACGAGGTCGATCACGCCCGCGAAGCCGTCCTCGGCGCCGATCGGCATCTGCACCGCCACGGGATTGGCCTGCAGCTTCGACCGGATCTGCTCCACCGTGCCGCTGAAGTCGGCGCCCACGCGGTCCATCTTGTTGACGAAGCAGATGCGCGGGACGCCGTACTTGTCGGCCTGACGCCAGACGGTCTCCGACTGCGGCTCGACGCCCGCGACCGCATCGAATACGGCCACGGCCCCATCGAGCACGCGCAGCGAGCGTTCCACCTCGGCCGTGAAGTCGACGTGGCCGGGCGTATCGATGATGTTGATGCGGTGGTCGCGCCAGAAACAGGCGGTCGCCGCCGAGGTGATCGTTATGCCGCGCTCCTGCTCCTGCGCCATCCAGTCCATGACCGCCGTGCCGTCATGCACCTCGCCCAGCTTGTAGGTGATCCCGGTGTAGTACAGGATGCGCTCGGTCGTGGTCGTCTTCCCGGCATCGATATGCGCCATGATGCCGATGTTCCGATTGCGGCCGAGCGGGACTTGCCTGGGCATGACTCCGGACTTCTGCGCTCCGGCGGCGCGGCCGCTCGAGTTCCGCGGCTTCAGCTCAGCGACCGCCATGGCTTGTCTCTCCGACCATCTCCAGGCGCCGCTACCAGCAGTAGCGCCCGAAGACCCCAGGCGGGCCGCTCCGGCCAGCCGTGTTGACGATGTCCGCTTCCGCCCCGGAGGCGAATAGGGTTGTGTCCATGCTCTCTACCAACGGTAGTGGGCGAAGGCCTTGTTCGCCTCCGCCATGCGGTGCGTGTCTTCCCGCCTCTTGACGGAGCCGCCGCGCAGATTCGACGCGTCGATCAGCTCGTTCGCCAGCCGGTCCCGCATCGTCTTGCCATCGCCCCGGCCGCGCGCCGACGACGTGAGCCACCGGATGCTGAGCGACAGCCGGCGGTTCTGGTTGACCTCGACCGGCACCTGGTAGTTGGACCCGCCCACCCGGCGCGACTTGACCTCGAGGCTCGGCTTCGTGTTGTCGATCGCCTTCTTGAAGACCTTGAGCGGATCGTCGCCCGTGCGGTCCCGGACGATGTCGAGACTGCCGTAGACGATGCCTTCGGCCACGCTCCGCTTGCCGCCCTTCATGATCATCCGCACGAACTTCGTCACCAGCGTGCTGCCGTAAAGGGGATCCGGCGGCACCTCTCGCTTGGGAACATCTCGTCGCCGCGGCATCTCTCGCTCCTGTCTCGCCGACCCGCTACGCCTTCGGCCGCTTGGCGCCGTACTTCGAGCGCGACTGCTTCCGGCCCTGCACGCCGACGGCATCGAGCGTCCCGCGCACCACGTGGTACCTCACACCCGGCAGGTCCTTCACACGACCGCCGCGAATCAGCACCAGCGAGTGCTCCTGCAGGTTGTGCCCCTCGCCGGGTATGTAGCTCGTCACCTCGATACCGTTGGTCAGACGCACCCGGGCGACCTTGCGCAGGGCCGAATTCGGCTTCTTCGGCGTCTGCGTAAACACGCGCACGCAGACGCCCCGCTTCTGCGGGCAGCTCTGGAGCGCAGGGCTCTTCGTCTTGTTCAGCACCGGCACGCGACCATTGCGAACGAGCTGGCTGATCGTCGGCACGACGACTCCTTACCTCAATACCGCGGAGTGCGACGGCAGGTCGCACGCCAGCGGTCGACACTGTGGCCCAGGCCTAAAAGCCGAAACCGGCTTGGCACCTGTGGCCGGTCAACCCGATTTCTGTATGCTCGTCGAGCAGGCGCTGCCCCCGGCCAGCGCCGGGGTCATGCCTTGTGCAGCGAGGCACCTCTCCGACAGTCGGAGCCAGGCGAGGGCGGTTCCAGCTCCGACACCGACAAAACCTTGCGACTCTATCACATGACCCCGATCCGCGCAACGCCTTTCGCTAGTCGACCGTCTAATTCCGGCGCACCGGCTCGTCCGGCTCGATGAAGTACTCCATCTCGCGCTCGAACTCGAGCTCCTCCGGCGACGGCGGCGGGGGCGGGGGCGGCTCGTCGGGCTCGATGCTCACCCGCTGGTAGTACTCGAATCCGGTGCCGGCCGGTATCAAGCGCCCCATCGTCACGTTTTCCTTCAACCCGCGCAGGTGATCGACGCGGCCTGAAATCGACGCCTCGGTCAGCACGCGCGTCGTCTCCTGGAACGACGCCGCGGAGATGAACGACTCGGTCGACAGCGAGGCCTTCGTGATCCCGAGCAGCATCGGCCGCCCCGTGCCCGGCCGGCCGTCCTCGGCAGTGACCCGCTCGTTCTCCTGCAGGAAGCGGACCTTGTCGACCTGCTCGTCGACCAGGAACTCGGTGTCGCCCACATCCTCGACCCGGACCCAGCGCATCATCTGGCGCACTATCACCTCGATGTGCTTGTCGTTGATGTTGACGCCCTGCAGGCGGTACACCTCCTGGATCTCGTTGACCAGGTAGCTCTGCAACGCCTTCTCGCCGAGCACGCTGAGGATGTCGTGCGGATTGCTCGGCCCGTCCATCAGCGGCTCGCCGGCCTTGACCCGGTCGCCCTCCTGCACGTTGATGTGCACCCCGCGCGGCAGCGAGTACTCGCGCGGCTCGGCGTTGGACTCCTCCGGGATGATCAGGATCTTGCGCATCCCCTTGACGATCCCGCCGTACTTGACCTCTCCGTTGATCTCGCTGATGACGGCGGTCTCGCGCGGCTTGCGCGCCTCGAACAGCTCGACCACCCGCGGCAGGCCGCCGGTGATGTCCTTGGTCTTGGTCGTCTCGCGCGGGATCTTGGCCAGCACGTCGCCCGCATCGACCTCGTCGCCCTCGGCCACCATCAGGTGCGCGTGCGAGGGCATGTGGTACTTGCGCAGCTTCTTCCCATCCTCGCCCCGGATCTCCATGGTCGGCTGCCGCTTCTCGTCCGACGAGTCCACGATGATCAGCCGCATGAGGCCGGTCACCTCGTCGACCTCCTCGTGCACCGTCAGGCCCTCGATAATGTCCTTGAAGCGCACCGTCCCCTTCTGCTCGGTCAGGATGGCGAAGGTGTACGGGTCCCACTCCACCAGCACCTGCCCCTGCTCGACCTCCTGGCCGTCCTTGACGCGCAGGTGCGCGCCGTACACCAGCGCGTAGCGCTCGCGGTCCCGGCCCTTCGTGTCCAGCACGATGAGCGATCCGGCCCGGTTCATGACGACCAGCGAACTGTCCGGCTTCTGCACCACCTGGATGCTCTCGAACTTCACGGTGCCGGCGTGCTTGCTCTCGAGGGTCGACTGCTCGGAGACACGCGACGCCGTGCCCCCGATGTGGAACGTCCGCATCGTGAGCTGCGTGCCCGGCTCGCCGATGGACTGCGCCGCGATGACCCCCACGGCCAGCCCGAGCTCGACCAGCCTGCCGGTCGCCAGATCGCGGCCGTAGCACCGCGCGCAGACCCCCCGCGGCGAGGCGCAGGTGAGCACCGAGCGGATCTTGACCTTCTCGATGCCGGCTTCCTGTATCTCCGCCGCCAGCTCCTCCGTCATCTCCTGGTTCTTCTCCGCGATGACGTCGCCCGTGAACGGCTCGCGCACCTCCTCGAGCGTCACGCGGCCCATGATCCGGTCGCGCAGCGGCTCGATGATCTCCCCGCTCTCGACGATGGCCTGCGACTCGATGCCATTGAGCGTGCCGCAGTCGAGATCCGAGATGATCACGTCCTGGGCGACATCGACCAGGCGCCGGGTCAGGTAGCCCGAATCGGCCGTCTTCAGCGCCGTGTCCGCCAGCCCCTTGCGGGCGCCGTGCGTCGAGATGAAGTACTGCAGCACCGTCAGGCCTTCGCGGAAGTTCGACGTGATCGGCGTCTCGATGATCTCGCCCGACGGCTTCGCCATCAGCCCGCGCATCCCGGCCAACTGGCGGATCTGCTGCTTGCTCCCCCGCGCGCCCGAGTCCGCCATGACGTAGACCGGGTTGAAGCCGTGCCCCGACTCGTCGAGGTCCTCCATCTCGCGGAACATCTCGTCGGCGATCCGCTCGGTGACGTCCGACCAGATCGCGATGACCTTGTTCTTACGCTCGCCGTTGGTGATGGCCCCCTCGAGGTACTGATGCTCGACCTTGATCACCTCCTCGTTCGCGCTCTGCACGAGCGCCCCCTTCTCTTGCGGGATGACGAGGTCGTCGATACCTATCGACAGACCCGACTTCGTGGCGTAGAGGAAGCCGAGGTCCTTCAGGCTGTCGAGCATGATCACCGTCCGCTCGAGCCCGTGGCGCAGGTAGCAGTACTGCACCAGCTGCTGCTGGCCCTTCTTCTTGAGCAGGCCGTTGACGAACGGGATCCCGTCCGGCAAGGCGTTGTTCAGCACCACGCGGCCGACCGTCGTGTCGATGATCTTCCGGTCCAGTGTCTCGATGGCGGCGTGCAGCACGTCCTGATCGTCACGCGCCACGGTGAGGTCCATGAACTCGCCGCTCAGCCGCAGCCGGATCGGCGTGAGCGTCTCCACGTCGCCCGCGGCGAGCGCGAGCAGGACGTCGTCCGCCGCACGGAACACCCGCCCCTCGCCCTTCGCGCCGCGCTTGCTCTTGGTCATGTAGTAGCAGCCGAGCACGATGTCCTGCGACGGCACCGCGATCGGGATGCCGTTGGAGGGCGACATGATGTTGTTCGACGACATCATCAGCACCGAGGCCTCGATCTGGGCCTCGGGCGACAGCGGCACGTGCACCGCCATCTGGTCGCCGTCGAAGTCTGCGTTGAACGCCGTGCAGACGAGCGGGTGAATGCGGATGGCCTTGCCCTCGACCAGCACCGGCTCGAACGCCTGGATGCCGAGGCGGTGCAGCGTGGGCGCGCGGTTCAGCAGCACCGGGTGCTCCCGAATCACCTCCTCGAGGATGTCCCACACCTCCGGCTCGTGCTGCTCGACGACCTCCTTGGCCTGCTTGATGGTCGTGACTAGGCCGCGCTCCTCGAGCTTGTTGTAGATGAACGGCTTGAAGAGCTCGAGCGCCATCTTCTTGGGCAGGCCGCACTGATGCAGCCTCAGCTCGGGACCCACCACGATCACGGACCGGCCGGAGTAGTCCACGCGCTTGCCGAGCAGGTTCTGCCGAAAACGGCCCTGCTTGCCCTTGAGCGTGTCCGAGAGCGACTTGAGCGGCCGGTTGTTCGCCCCGCGGAGCACCCGTCCCCGGCGGCCGTTGTCGAACAGCGCGTCCACGGCCTCCTGCAGCATGCGCTTCTCGTTGCGGATGATGACGTCGGGGGCTTTCAACTCGATCAGCTTCTTGAGCCGGTTGTTGCGGTTGATCACGCGCCGGTACAGGTCGTTGAGGTCGGACGTGGCGAACCGTCCGCCGTCGAGGGGCACCAGCGGGCGCAGCTCCGGCGGGATCACCGGAATCACGTCGAGAATCATCCATTCGGGCCGGTTGGTCGACCGCCGGAACGAGTCGACCACCTTCAGCCGCTTGGCGAACTTCAACGTCTTCTGGGCCGACGTCTCCGCGCGCATCCTGACCCGCAGCTCGACGGCCAGCTCCTCGATGTCGACCCGCTTCAGCAGCTCCTTGATCGCCTCGGCGCCCATGCGGGCCCGGAACTTGGTGCCGTGCTCCTCGCGCGCCTTGCGGTACTGCTCCTCCGTGAGCAGCTGGTTGGGCTTGAAGTCGCCGTCGCCCGGCGCGATCACCACGTAGGCTTCGAAGTACAGGATGCGCTCGAGGTCGCGCAGCGAGATGTCGAGCAGGTGCCCGATCCGGCTCGGCAGCCCCTTGAAGAACCAGACGTGGCTGACCGGCGTCGCCAGCGTGATGTGCCCCAGCCGCTCGCGCCGCACCTTGGCCTGGGTCACCTCGACGCCGCACTTGTCGCAGATGACGCCGCGGTGCTTCATCCGCTTGTACTTGCCGCACAGGCATTCCCAGTCCGTCACCGGACCGAAGATCTTGGCGCAGAACAGGCCGTCGCGCTCCGGCTTGAACGTGCGGTAATTGATGGTCTCCGGCTTCGTCACCTCGCCGTGGGACCACGACAAGATCTTCTCCGGCGACGCCAGGCTGATCCGGATGGCGTCGAAGTCCACGGTCAGCGCGCTCCGATCCGCGTAGCTTGGTCGCATGAAGTCCCTCTTCTCGAGATTCACCGTCACAACGCCTCCGGCAGGATGCTCTCGAGCGTCGGCTCGGCGCTCTCCTCGGGCTCGGGCTCCGGTATCTCCGGCGGCCGCGCCGTCTTGATGAGGTCCACGTCCAGGCAGAGCGCCTGCAGCTCACGGATGAGCACGTTGAACGACTCCGGCAAGCCCGGCGTGAACGACGCATCGCCCTTGACGATTGCCTCATAGATCTTCGCGCGGCCCGTGACGTCGTCGGACTTCGCCGTGAGCAGCTCCTGCAGGATGTGCGCGGCGCCGTACGCTTCCAGCGCCCACACCTCCATCTCGCCGAAGCGCTGGCCGCCGAACTGCGCCTTGCCGCCCAGGGGCTGCTGGGTGATGAGGGAGTACGGCCCGATCGACCGGGCGTGCAGCTTGTCGTCGACCAGGTGCGAGAGCTTCAACATGTAGATGTAGCCGACCGTGACCTCCAGCTCGAACGGCTCGCCGGTCATGCCGTCGTACAACGTCGTCTTGCCGCTCCGCGGCAGATCGGCCTTCTCGAGCCAGCGCTTGATCTCCTGCTCGTTGGCCCCATCGAACACCGGCGACGCGAAGTACAGCCCGAGCGCCTGGGCCGCCCAGCCCAGGTGCGTCTCCAGGATCTGCCCTACGTTCATCCGCGACGGGACCCCCAGCGGGTTGAGCACGATCTCCACCGGCGTGCCGTCGGGCAGCCGCGGCATGTCCTCCTCGGGCAGCACGCGGGCGATCACGCCCTTGTTGCCGTGGCGGCCCGCCATCTTGTCGCCGACCGACAGCTTGCGCTTCATGGCGACGAACACCTTGACCAGCTTGATCACGCCCGGCGGCAGCTCGTCCCCGCGGCGAATCTTCTCCTTCTTCTCGTCGAACAGGTGCGTGATGACCTCCACCCGCCGCTCGGTGCGCTCCTCCACGGCGCGCAGCTCGCCCTGCAGACCGGCGTCCGCGCCGGCCAGGCGTGCGCGCATCAGGTCCGTGTAGCTGCATTCGTCGACGATGTCGGCCGTCAGCACCGTGCCGGCGGGCAGCAACGTCTCCGCGCCGTGCTCGTCGAACAGGTCGGCTGCCAGGGTGCGTCCCTCGAACAGCCCGGCAAGGCGCTTCTTGACCTCGTCGTGCAGGATCCGGATCTCGTCCTGGAGGTTCTTCTCCAGCAGCTCGAGCTCTTCGGACTCGATGGCCTTCGCGCGATCGTCCTTCTCGATACCCTTGCGCGAGAAGATCTTGACGCTGACGACGATGCCCTCGATGCCCGGCGGGCAGAGCAGCGAGGCGTCCCGGACGTCGCCGGCCTTCTCGCCGAAGATGGCCCGCAGCAGCTTCTCCTCGGGCGTCAGCTGCGTCTCGCCCTTGGGCGTGACCTTGCCGACCAGGATGTCCCCCGGCTTGACGTAGGCGCCGATGCGGATGATCCCGCTCTCGTCCAGATCGTTCAGGAAGCCCTCGGAGACGTTCGGAATGTCGCGGGTGATCTCCTCCGGCCCCAGCTTCGTGTCGCGCGACTCGATGTCAAACTCCTCAATGTGAATCGAGGTGTAGTAGTCTTCCTTGACCAGACGCTCGGACACCAGGATGGCGTCCTCGAAGTTGTAGCCCCGCCACGGCATGAACGCGCCCAGCACGTTGCGTCCCAGGGCGAGCTCGCCCAGTTCAGTGCACGGGCCGTCGGCCAGCACCTGCCCCTTGGCGACCTTCTGGCCGACCCGCACGATGGGTTTCTGACTGATGCAGGTGTTCTGGTTCGAGCGCCGGAACTTCGTCAGGTTGTAGATGTCCGCCAGCAGATCCTTCGAGACGTCGGCCGCGTCGTCGCCCTCCACGCGCACCACGATCCGCTGCGAGTCGACGTAGTCGACCGCGCCGGCCCGCCGCGTGACCACGACCGCGCCCGAGTCGCGCGCCGTGATGTGCTCCATGCCGGTGCCGACGAACGGCGCGCGCGCGCACAGCAGGGGCACGGCCTGCCGCTGCATGTTCGACCCCATCAGGGCGCGGTTCGCGTCGTCGTTCTCCAGGAACGGGACGAGCGAAGCCGCCACCGATACCAGCTGCTTGGGCGACACGTCGATGAAATCGATCTTCTCGCGCGGCACGAGCACGAAGTTGCCGGCCTGCCGGGCGTTCACCCGCTCGTCGGAGAGGCGGCCATCCGCGTCGAGATCGGCGTTGGCCTGCGCGATGAGGTACCGATCCTCCTCCCAGGCCGACAGGTAGAAGGAATGAGGCTCGAACTCCGCCGAGCGCTTCTTGCGCCCCTTCGCGGCGGCGTTCTCCTGGACGATCTCGTCCGCGGCGACGATGTCGCCCGTCTTGTACTTCGTGCCGCCGCCGTTCGTGACCTGCACGTAGTCGAGGGCGCGGCCCTCCCTGACCCGGCGATACGGCGACTCGATGAACCCGAACTCGTTGATCCGCGCATAGCAGGACAGCGACGAGATGAGCCCGATGTTCGGCCCTTCCGGGGTCTCGATGGGACAGATGCGGCCGTAGTGGGTGGGATGGACGTCGCGGACCTCGAAGCCGGCCCGCTCGCGCGACAGCCCGCCGGGTCCGAGGGCCGACAGCCGCCGCTTGTGGGTGATCTCGGACAACGGGTTGGTCTGGTCCATGAACTGCGACAGCTGGGACGAGCCGAAGAACTCGCGAATGGCCGCCATGACCGGCTTGGCGTTGATCAGGTCATGGGGCATCGCGGTCGCCATCTCCTGGTAGACCGACATCTTCTCCTTGATGGCGCGCTCCATCCGCACCAGCCCGATCCGGAACTGGTTCTCCAGCAGCTCGCCGACCGACCGCACGCGCCGGTTCCCCAGGTGGTCGATGTCGTCCACGTTCGTGGGATTCCGCCGCAGCTTCAGCAGATACTTGATGACCTCGTAGAAGTCCTGCGGGTGCAGCACCTTCTCGTCGAGCGACTTATCAAACCCCAGTTTCGTGTTCAGCTTGAGCCGCCCCACGCGCGAAAAATCGTACTTCTGCGAGTTGAAGAACATATTCTCGAACAGCGACCGCGAGCTGTCCAGCGTCGGCGGGTCGCCCGGGCGCAGCCGGCGGTAGATCTCGATCAGCGCTTCTTCGTGCGTGCGGATCGAGTCTTTCTTCAGCGTGATCGACAAGACCGAGCCGACGTCGTCGCGGTCGGGGAAGAAGACCTGGATCTCCTCGACCTCCTTCTCCTGCGCCATCGAGATGATCCGCGGCGTCACCTCCTCGTTCGTGTCGAGGATCACCTCGCCGGTGGCCGGATCGACCACGTCCGCGGACGCGTACGCGCCCTCCAGCTCCGTGTCCGACACCTCGATCCACGCCACGCCCGCCTGCCGCAGCGCCTCGACGGCCGAGCGGGTGATCCGTTTCCCCGCACGCACCACGACGGCTCCGCCCTTGCCCTCGACCTCGCCCGCGGCGCGCCGTCCCACGAGACTGTCGCCGACCGCCCAGCGCAGCGACTTCTCCGCCAGCGAGATGCGGTCGACCACGTAGAACGTCCGGATGATCTCGCCGTCGCCGCGCAGGCCGAGCGCGCGCAGGAACACGCTGGCCAGGAACTTCCGCTTGCGGTCGATGCGGACGTAGAGCAGGTTCTTGGCGTCGTACTCGAACTCGACCCACGATCCGCGGTACGGGATGATTTGCGCGACGAAGAGCGACTTGTCCTCCGAGTGGAAGAACGCGCCCGGCGAGCGGTGCAGCTGCGACACGATGACTCGCTCGGTCCCGTTGATGAT
Organism: Vicinamibacterales bacterium; assembly: GCA_965217045.1. Taxonomy (GTDB): domain Bacteria; phylum Acidobacteriota; class Vicinamibacteria; order Vicinamibacterales; family UBA8438; genus JAAXGX01. The sequence goes on from OZ244229.1 coordinate 2,531,517, forward strand.
GAACGTCCCGTTGTCCGTCATCAGCGGAATGTCCCCGAAGTACACCTCCTGCTCCTTGATGTCCCGGATCGTCTTGGCGCCGGTCTCCGTGCTCTTGTTCCAGACCACGAGACGGATGGCGACCTTCAACGGCACGGCGTACGTCATGCCGCGCTCCTGGCACTCCTCGACGTCGTACTTGAGCTTGATGTCGACGGTGTCGCCGCAGATCTCGCAGAGGACGCCGCCGACCGGATTGGTGCGGCCGCACGACGGGCAGTTGACGTCGCGCTCGCCGCCCGGATCGGCCTCGAGCACCGTCCCGCAGGCCGTGCACGGCTTGCGGAGGTGGTGCAGACCCGACAACCGGCCGCACTTGCACTCCCAGCTGCCGATCGAGTATTCGATGAACTCGAGCGACGAGTTCTCGCGGAAGTCGCTGATCGGAAAGACCGACTTGAACACCGACTGCAGCCCGATGTCCTCGCGCTCCGAGGGCAGTTGGTTCATCTGCAGGAAGCGCTCGTACGACTTCTTCTGAATCTCGATCAGGTTGGGAATCGGAACGATTGTCCGTATCTTCGAAAAGTTGATCCGCTCGCGGTACGTGTTCTCGGGCAGGGTGTGCACAGCTGAATTACCTCGTCGTCGATCGCTGCGGTGACGATGAGCGCCGGACCCGCCCGCGGGGGGCGACGAGCCCGGCAAGGCGCTGCATCGGGTCGCCCGGCGAACCGGCCGGCTCTCCACACGACCCGCGGGCCGGATGACCCGGCCCGTCCATCACTTGATCTCGACCTGGGCGCCGACGTCTTCGAACTTCTTCTTGACCGCCTCGGCCTCGGCCTTCGGGATGTCCTCCTTGACGGCCTTCGGCGCACTCTCCACCAGGTCCTTCGCCTCCTTCAACCCGAGGCTGGTGACCTCGCGCACGACCTTGATGACATTGATCTTCTTGTCGCCGATCGCGGTCAGCATGACGGTGAACTCGGTCTGCTCCTCGGCCTCGGCCGCCGCGCCCGGCGCCGCCGCACCGGCCACCGCCACCGGCATGGCGGCCGCCGCCGTGACCCCGAGCTCCTCCTCCAGCTTCTTGACGAGCTGCGAGAGTTCGAGGACGGAAATCCCCTTGATGTAGTCGACCACCTGATCCTGCGTCACGTCAGCCATCGTTGCTCCTTCTCTGCTCCTCTACCTGCACCAGCACGCTCATCAGATCGCGCGGAACCGCGTTCAGGACGCGCACGAGCTGCGTCGCCGGCGCCTGCAGCAGCGCGAGCAGCAACGCCAGCAGCCCTTCCCTGGACGGCAGCTCGGCCAGGGACTTCACGCCCGCGGCATCGATTTCCTGCCCCTGCACGACGGCCGCCTTCACGGCCAGCGCGGGCTGATCCCGCGCGAAGGTGATCAGCGTCTTGGCCAGCGCCACGGGATCCTCGGCGCTGTAGGCCACGGCCGTCGTGCCGCGGAAGTGCCGGCCCAGGCACTCGTACGGCGTGCCCTCGACGGCCCGCCGGGCCAACTTGTTCTTGACCACCCGATAACGGCCTTGCGAGGAGCGGACCTGGCGCCGCAGCTCGGTGACCCGGGGAACGTCCAGCCCCTTGAAGTCGAGCAGGATGACGCTGCCGGCAGCGCCCAGCTCGTCGACGAGCAGCTTGACGCGATCCTCTTTCTGCGATCGTGTGATTGGCATGAATCGACTCGCCTACCGTGATCCGCCGCGGCCGTGGCCTAGCGGGTCGCCACGTCGACGGCTGTGCTGTCGACGCGCACCCCCGGGCCCATCGTGGACGACACGGTGATGCTCTTCAGGTAGCGGCCCTTGGCCGCCACGGGCTTCGCCTTGACCACGCTCGAGACCAGGGCGTACGCGTTCTCGACCAGGTTCGTCGCCGTGAACGACGCCTTGCCGATGGGCGCGTGCACCACGCCGGCCTTGTCGACGCGGTAGTTGACCTTGCCCGCCTTGATCTCGCCGACGGCTTGCGCCACGTCGGCGGTGACGGTGCCGGTCTTGGGGTTGGGCATCAGGCCGCGCGGGCCCAGGACGCGGCCCAGCTTGCCGACCGACCGCATCATGTCCGGCGTGGCCACGACCGCCTCGAACTCCAGCCAGCCGCCCTGGATCTTCTCCACCATCTCGTCGCCGCCCACCACGTCCGCGCCGGCCTCCTCGGCTTCCCGCTGCTTGTCGGGCCCGGCAATGACGAGCACGCGCTTGCTGCGGCCGAGACCGTGCGGCAGCACCACCGTGCCGCGCACCATCTGGTCGGCGTGCTTCGGGTTGACACCCAGGCGCAGGGCGATCTCGATCGACTCGTCGAACTTGGCGAACTTGATGTTCTGGAGCAGCGGGATGGCGTCCTCCAGAGGGTAGAGCCGGGCATCCACCTTGGCCCGCGCCGCAACGAACTGCTTGCTGCTTTGTGTCATGACCTCGTCCTGGCGGTAGGGAGCGCCGCCTACGGCTGCACGTCGATGCCCATCGACCGCGCCGTGCCGGCCACGGTCTTGACGGCCGCCTCCAGGCTCGCGCAGTTCAGATCCGGCATCTTCGTCCTGGCGATCTCCTCGACCTGCTCCGCCGTGACCTGGCCCACCTTCGACCGGTTGGGCTCGCCGGAGCCCTTGGCGATGTTCGCCGCCCGTTTGAGCAGCACCGCGGCCGGCGGGGTCTTGGTGATGAAGCTGTACGAACGATCCTGGTAGACCGTCACGACCGCCGGAATGATCAGCCCCTCCTGGCTCGCGGTCTTGGCGTTGAACGCCTTGCAGAAGTCCATGATGTTCACGCCGTGCGGGCCGAGCGCCGTGCCGACCGGGGGAGCCGGCGTGGCCTTGCCGGCGGCAATCTGCAGCTTGATCAGACCTTTGACCTTCTTCGCCATATCGTCTCGCTTGCCGCTAAATCTTCTCCACCTGCAGGAAGTCCAGCTCCACGGGCGTCGAGCGGCCGAATATCGTCACCATCACCTTGAGCGTGTTGCGATCGACGTTGACCTCGTCGACGACGCCGTTGAAGCTCGTGAACGGCCCTTCGTTGATCCGCACCTGGTCGCCCCGGTCGAACGTGTACTTCGGCTTCGGCTTCTCGGCGGCGACCGTGACCTGGTGCAGGATCTGATCGACCTCCTCGCGCGTGAGCGGCGTAGGTTGCGCGCCCGCGCCCACGAAGCCGGTGACCTTGGGCGTGTTCTTGACGACATGCCAGGCGTTGTCCGACATGTTCATCTCGATCAGGATGTACCCGGGAAAGAAGCGCTTCGAGCTGACCACCTTCTTTCCGCCGCGCATCTCGACGACGTCCTCGGTCGGGATCAGGACCTCGCCGATCTCCGCCTGCAGCCCGTAGGCATGCACGCGCTGCTGCAACGACTCGGAGACCTTCTTCTCGAACCCCGAGTAGGTGTGCACGATGTACCACTGCTTCGTGCTGACGTCCGTCATGACGCACCGAAGGTCGTGAAGATCAACCTCGCGACCCGATCGAACACCAGGTCGGCGCCCCAGAGATACACGCCGAACAGGATCGACGTGAGGATCACGACCAGCGTGGTGGCCTGCACCTCTTTCCAGGACGGCCACGTCACGCGTGAGAGCTCGTTCTGCACCTGGGCCAGGAACGTCCGCGAACGTCCCCACCACCCAAGCACGCCCTTCCTGCGGCCCACCGCCTCGCGGGGGCTTTGCAGCATAGCCGTTTTCGCCATCCGTCCTCGTTGCCGGGAACTTCGCCCCCGGGACCGCGTTGTCACTGGCAGGCCAGGAGGGACTCGAACCCCCAGCCCCCGGTTTTGGAGACCGGTGCTCTACCAGTTGAGCTACTGGCCTATGTTTCCACCAAACGCTACCTGGTCTCTCGATGGGGCGTGTGCCGGTGACACCAGCGGCAGTACTTCTTCATCTCGAGACGGCCCGTGGTCTTGCGCTTGTTCTTCGTCGTGTTGTAGTTCCGCCGCTTGCACTCGGTGCAGGCCAGAATGATGATGTCGCGCACTCGTCTCTCGCCTCCCCGGTCAGACTCCGCCGCCGGCTACTCGACGATGTCGGTGATGGTGCCCGAGCCGACCGTCCGCCCGCCTTCCCGAATCGCGAACCGCAGCCCCTTCTCGAGCGCCACCGGCGTGATCAGCTCCACGCTGATCGCCACGTTGTCGCCAGGCATCACCATCTCCACGCCCTCGGGCAACGTCGCCACCCCCGTCACGTCCGTCGTCCGCAGATAAAACTGCGGGCGATATCCGTTGAAAAACGGTGTGTGCCGGCCGCCCTCGTCCTTCGACAGCACATACACCTCGCCGCGAAACTTCGTGTGCGGCGTGATCGACTTCGGCTTCGCCAAAACCTGACCCCGCTCCACATCGTCCTTCTCCGTCCCCCGCAGCAACACCCCGATGTTGTCCCCAGCCACCCCTTCGTCGAGCAGCTTGCGGAACATCTCCACGCCCGTCACCACCTTCTTCTGCGTCGGCGTGAAGCCCACTATCTCGATCTCCTCGCCCACGAGCACCTTCCCGCGCTCGACCCGACCCGTCACCACCGTCCCACGGCCCGAAATCGAAAACACGTCCTCGATCGGCATCAGAAACGGCTTGTCGATATCCCGAGCCGGCAGCGGAACATACGAATCGACCGCCGCCATCAGCTCCAGAACCGACGCCTCGCCCTCCGCCTCGCCCTCGAGAGCCTGCAGCGCAGACCCCTTCACCACCGGTATCTCGTCGCCAGGAAACTCGTACATGCTCAGAAGCTCCCGAACCTCCAGCTCCACCAGCTCGATCAGCTCCGGGTCGTCCACCGCGTCCACCTTGTTGAGAAACACCACCAGCGACGGAACCCCAACCTGGCGCGCCAGCAGAATGTGCTCGCGGGTCTGAGGCATCGGGCCGTCCGTCGCCGCAACCACCAAAATCGCGCCGTCCATCTGCGCCGCGCCCGTGATCATGTTCTTGATGTAGTCCGCGTGGCCCGGGCAGTCGACGTGCGCGTAGTGCCGCTCGTCCGTCTGATACTCCACGTGCGCCGTCGCGATCGTGATCCCACGCTCGCGCTCCTCCGGCGCGTTGTCGATCGAGTCGAAGCTGCGCACCTCATTCTTACCGTCCTTCTTCGACAACACCGACGTGATCGCCGCCGTCAGCGTCGTCTTCCCGTGATCGATATGCCCGATCGTCCCGATGTTCACGTGCGGCTTCGAACGGTCAAACTTCTGTTTCGCCATGTCTGCATTCTCTGCCAACCGGGCCAGGGGCCGTCACTGCGCGCCGCTGCCGCCGCGCGGTCTGGAGCCGATGACCGGAATTGAACCGGTGACCTCGTCCTTACCAAGGACGCGCTCTGCCTACTGAGCTACATCGGCCCGTTCCGGCCGCCGGCCCGCGCGGACCACCCGGACGAAGACTGGAGCGGGAGACGGGGATCGAACCCGCGACCAACAGCTTGGAAGGCTGTGACTCTACCACTGAGTTACTCCCGCCTGCCCCCACACTCGATCTCGCGCCCGCCGACCCGCCGTCGGTCCGACACCACCACAACCGTTCCGACCGCCGAGCCGCTCACAGCGAGCACCAAAGTGGTGGCGAGGGGAGGATTCGAACCTCCGAAGCCGCTAGGGCGACAGATTTACAGTCTGTTGCGTTTGACCGCTCCGCAACCTCGCCGACGTTCGTGCTCTCTCTCCGCCTCCGGCGCGGTACTCCCCCCACGCCGGCACGGCGCAGCCGCCAGCGTGTCCTCGACCGACCGCTGACAGCTCGTGTATTGTTTCGGATGGCGCTTGGCCCAACGGCCACGCTTCGCCATTCATGGAGCTGGCGAAGGGATTCGAACCCCCGACCCGCTGATTACAAATCAGCTGCTCTACCGGACTGAGCTACGCCAGCCGGACAAATCAGTCATTCTAGCACAGAGTCCGCGAGCGGCGGCTGCTTTCGATCCATCGCAGCCCGCTTCGCGTCGTTCAGCCCGCCTGCGGCTGCCCCCGCCCGCTGGCGCACCGCCTCGAACAGGGCGATGCCGGCAGCGACCGACACGTTGAGGCTGGACACCTGTCCGCGCATGGGGATCGACGCCAGCCAGTCGCAGCGCTCGCGTACGAGCCGGCGCAGGCCGCTGCCCTCGGCGCCGATCACCAGGGCGGTCGGCGCCGTCAGGTCGAGGCTGTGGTAGGGGCGCTCGGCGTCCTCCGCCAGCCCGACCGTCCAGACGCCGGCCCGGCGCAGCTCCTCGAGGGCGCGGCTGATGTTGACGACCGCCGCCACGCGCAGGTGCGCCAGCGCGCCGGCCGAGGTCCTGGCGGCCGTCGCGCCCAGCGGCGCCGAGCGCCGGGTCTGGTGGATCAGGCCGTCGACGCCGGCCGCCTCGGCCGTCCGGGCCACGGCGCCGAAGTTGCGGGGATCCTCGATCCCGTCGAGCACGACGAGCAGCGGCGGCGCCGCCGCGTCCCGCAGCAGCTCGTCCAGCGTGCACCGCGGGGGCCCGGCCACCTCGGCCGCCACACCCTGATGCGGCGCGCCCGCGGCCAGCCGGTCGAGCTCGGCCACGTCCACGCGCTGCACCGCGACCCCGGCGCGGGTCGCGCGGGCGACGATCCGCGCCACGCGGGCGCCGGCCTCGGCGCGCGCCCAGAGCCGCGACACGGTCCCGGCCCGCAACGCCTCGAGCGCCGGGTTGATGCCGTAGATGATCATCGACCACCGTCCGGCGGCCGCGGCACCAGCGACGCGACCGCGTGGACGACCAGCGCCTCGCCGCGGCCCACCTCGCCCACACCCTCGCTCGTCTTGCCCTTGACGGCAATCCGGCCCGGCTCGACGGCCAGCGCCGCGGCCAGCCGCTGCCGCATCGCGTCGGCGAGCGGGCGAATGCGCGGCCACTCGGTCACGATGACGACGTCCACGTTGCCTGCGGCGAACCCCAGATCGCGAACGACCCCCGCCACCTCCCGCAGCAGGTCGATGCTCGACGCGTCCTTCCAGCGGACATCGTCGTCGGGATAGCGCTCGCCGATATCGCCCGCGCCCGCCGCGCCGAGGAGGGCGTCGGCCACCGCGTGACAGACCGCGTCCGCGTCGGAGTGGCCGAGGAGGCCGCGCGGGCCCGGGACGTGCACGCCGCCCAGCACCAGGCGGCGTCCGGCGGCGAAGCGGTGCAGGTCGTACCCCAGCCCCACCCGCGGCGCGAACGGGCCGGCGGCGGCGGACGCCAGCCGGTCGGCGGACGCAAGATCGGCCGCGCGGGTGATCTTGACGTTGGCCGGATCGCCCTCGACCAGGCGCACCGGATGGCCGGCCCGCTCGGCGAGCGCGGCTTCGTCCGTCGCTTCCACGCCGCGGCCGCGGGCAATCGCGTCGCGGAGGACGCTGGTGCGGAACGCCTGGGGAGTCTGGGCCAGGAAGATCCGATCGCGCGCGAGCGTCGCGCCGACGAAGGTCATGCCGTTCTCGAGCCGGCCCTCCTTGACGGTGTCGACCGCGGGGAGCGCCGCGATGGCGGCGCCGGACTCGACGGCGGCGTCGATGGTCCGCTCGATCAACCCGGGCGCGCAGAACGGCCGCGCGGCGTCATGAATGACGACGACCTCGCTCGCGGGGTCGACCGCGTCGAGCCCGGCCGCCACCGAGTCCTGCCGGCGAGAGCCGCCCGCCACCCACCGCACCGGCGTCCGCACCCGCCGCACCTCCGCGGGCGGCGCGGTCGCCAGCTCGGCCGGGAGTACGACCACGATCTCGTCGATGCGGTCGCTGGCGTCGAACGGCGCGACGCTGCGCTCGAGCAGCGTCCGCCCCCCGATCGTCCTGAGCTGCTTCGGAACCTGGCCGCCGAGGCGCGCGCCCCGGCCGGCGGCGGCGATGATTGCGGATACGAACATCTACAGGACTATATCGCGCGCACCAGCCGCCCGCGGGGCGGGGTCAACGGCCCGTCACTGTCGCTCGCACGATCTCCCGGGCCCGCTCGGCCAGACGGCCGGCGTCCGGGCGGCCGAGGCCGGCGGTGGACAAGGGCTCGTGGATGACGACCTCGACGTCGCCGGGGCACGTCATCAGGCGGCCCTTGGGCATGACGTGGCGGCTGCCCGTGACGGCGACCGGCACGACGGGCAGCCCCGCCTCGATGGCCAGCAGGAACAACCCGCGCTTGAAGCGCAGCACCTGTCCGTCGGCGCTCCGCGTACCTTCGGGGAAGACGATCAGCGAGTGGCCGCAGTGCATGAGGTCGGCCACCTTCCGGAGCGCGGCCCGCCCGGCTCGCTCGCGGTCGATGAGCAGGTGGCCCGTGTAGCGCAGGTGCCACCCGAGCACGGGAAACGCGCGCAGCGAGGCCTTGGCGAGGATGCGCAACTCGAACGGAATCGACGTGATCAGGATGGGGAAGTCGTAGATGCTCTGGTGGTTCGACACGAAGACGTACGACCGCCCCGGCTCGACGAGCTCCCGTCCCCGCACGCGCACGCGGACGCCGGTCGTCGCCAGAATCAGCCGCGACCAGGCGCGCGCGCAGCGGTGCGCCACGTGACCGCGGCGATCGACCAGCATCGACGCGAGGGACACGAATCCGAGGATGGCAGTGTAGATGCTGATGGCCGGGATCAGCCAGAAGACCGTGCGCCACCAGTGGCGGGGCGGCAGCCTCACTCGATGAGCGCCTCCAGCGCCTCCTCGACGGTGCCGACGCCGACGTGCCGGCAGCTCTCGCCGGCCGCGGCCGCCGCCGCGTTGCCGGCGGGCATGACGCAGCGGGTGAAGCCCAGCTGCGAGGCCTCCTTGACGCGCAGCGCGGCCTGCGGCGTCGCGCGCACCTCGCCCGCCAGCCCGACCTCGCCGAACACGGCCGTCCCCGGCCGCACCGCGCGGTTGCGCAGGCTCGACGCCACGGCCGCCACCACCCCGAGATCGGCCGCCGGCTCGTTGACGATCAGGCCGCCCGCGATGTTCAGGAACACGTCCTCGCCCGCCAGATTGAGCCCGGCGCGCTTCTCCAGGACCGCGAGCAGCAACGCCAGACGGTTGTGGTCGAGGCCGCTCGCCGTGCGCCGGGAGGTGCCGTACGCGCCGCTGCTCACGAGCGCCTGCACCTCGACGAGGATCGGCCGCGAGCCCTCGATCGAGCAGAGCACCACGGATCCGGGCACGCTCGCGGCCCGCTCGGACAGGAAGAGCTGCGACGGGCTCGGCACGGCGCGCAGCCCCGCGCCGGTCATCTCGAAGACGCCCAGCTCGCTGACCGGGCCGAAGCGGTTCTTGACGGCGCGGACGATGCGGTGGGCGTGATGCCGCTCGCCTTCGAAGTACAGCACCGTGTCGACGACGTGCTCGAGAACCTTCGGCCCCGCCAGGCTGCCGTCCTTCGTCACATGCCCCACCAGGAAGGTGGGCAGCCCGCGCCCCTTGGCGGTGAACAGCAGCTGCGCCGCCGCCTCGCGCACCTGTCCGATGCTGCCCGGGGCGGACTGCAGCTTGCCGGAGAAGACGGTCTGAATCGAATCGACGATCAGCACGGCCGGCTGCACCCGGTCGACCGCGTCGAGGATGCGCTCGAGGCAGGTCTCGGCCAGCAGGTACAGCGGTGCCGCGCGCACGCCCAGCCGCTCGCCGCGCATCTTGATCTGCTGCTCCGACTCCTCCCCGGACGCGTACAGCACGGGACCGAGCGCGCGGGCGGCCGACGCGGCCGCCTGGAGCAGCAGCGTCGACTTGCCGATGCCCGGCTCGCCCCCCAGCAGCACCACGGAGCCCGGCACGATGCCGCCGCCGAGGACGCGGTCGAACTCGTCGATGCCGCTGCCCAGGCGCACGACGTCGGGCATCTCGATCTCGTCGTACAGGCGCGCAACGGCAGCTCCCCCGGCCAGCCCGAAGCGCCCTGCGCCGCCGTCGTCGGCCGCGGGGCGCACCGGCTCCTCGACCAGCGAGTTCCAGGCGCCGCACTCGGGACAACGTCCGAGCCACTTGCTCGCCTGCGCCCCGCAGGCCTGGCACGCGAAGAGGGTCCTCGCCGACTTCATGCGCTCTCCGAACCGGTATCCGCTCCCGCGTAGACACGCGCGATCCGGCTGCCTATACGGCACATGATCTCGTGCGGCACCGTGCCGATCCAGCGCGCCACCTCGCCCGCGTCGATGCAGTCACGGCCCTGGGGGCCGAGCAGCACGACATCGTCGCCGGGATCGACGTTCAGCTCCGTGACGTCGATCGTGATCGAATCCATGCAGACGGAGCCGACGATCCGCACGCGCCGCCCGCCCACCAGCACCTCGCCGACCCCGGCCAGCCGGACGTCCAACCCGTCCGCGTAGCCGGCCGGAACGACGGCGACGCGCGTCGGCCGCGTGGCGGTGAACCGCGCGCCGTAGCCGGCCGACTCGCCCGGGCGCATGCCCTTCACCGCCACGACCCGGCTGCGCAGCGACATCACGGGACGCAGGCGCAGACCGGGAGGCGCCGCCAGCGAGGGCGGCGTCAGGCCGTAGAGCAGCAGTCCCGGCCTGACGGCATCGAGCCAGGTGCGCCGGTCGCGCAGCAGCGCGGCGCTGTTCGCCGCGTGGCGCGGCCGGCGCCCGAGCCCGAGCTGCGACAAAGTGGCCAGCGCCGCGTCGAACCGCTGTCGCTGCTGCTCGAACAGCCCATGGCCGGGCTGGTCGGCCGTTGAGAAGTGGGTGTACACGGAGTCGAAGACGAGGTTCGGGCTGGCGAGCACCTCGCCCAGCGTCGTGCGGAGATTGTCGTGGCGGAAGCCGAACCGGTTCATGCCGGTGTCGATCTTGAGATGGCAACGGAGCCGCACGCCCCGCGGCCCGGCGGCCGCCTGCAGCGCCCGCGCGGCCGACGGCGACGAGACCGTGGGGGTCAGGCCGTGCTCGAACACGCCGTTCAGGTCGCTGACGCTGAGCGCGCCGAAGACCAGAATGGGAATCCGCACGCCCCCCCGGCGGAGCTGGATGCCTTCCTCGATGTCCGCGCAGGCCAGCATCGTGGCCCCGGCCGCCTCGAGCGCGCGGGCGACGCCTAGCGCCCCGTGCCCGTAGGCGTTGGCCTTGACCACGGCGATGAGACCAGGATGCCGCCCGGCGGCGGCCTCCGGCGCGACGAACGCACGGACCGCCCGGTAGTTGGCCTTGAGGACCGCGAGGTCGATGCAGGCGAAGGTCGGGTGGACCACGGGTGCCGCGCCGCCTCACGGACGGTCGGGCGACAGCAGCTCGAAGCGCGTCTGCTGCTTCAGGAACGCCAGCCTGACCGCCCCGGTCGGCCCATTCCGCTGCTTGCCGATGATGATCTCCGCCACGCCGGCATTCTCCGGCGTCTCCTGGTACATCTCCTCGCGGAAGATGAACATCACGACGTCCGCGTCCTGCTCCAGCGCGCCGGATTCCCGCAGGTCCGAGAGCTGCGGGCGCCGGTCGGCACGCGACTCGGGGGCGCGGCTGAGCTGCGAGAGCGCCACCACCGGCACGTTCAGCTCCTTCGCGAGCCCCTTCAGCCCCCGGGAGATCGAGGAGATCTCCTGTGTCCGGTTCTCGAACCGCCCCCGCCCCTGCATCAGCTGAATGTAGTCGACGATGATCAGATCGAGGCCGTGCTCCGCCTTCAGGCGGCGCGACTTCGCACGCATCTCGAGCAGGCCGATACCCGCCGTGTCGTCGATGAAGACGTGCGCCTGCGCCAGCCGCCCCATCGCATCCGACAGGCTCGCGTAGTCCGACTCGGTCAGCAGGCCGGTGCGGAAACGGTGGGAATCGACGCGCGCCTCGGCGGTCAGCAACCGCATGAAGAGCTGCTCCTTCGCCATCTCCAGGCTGAACACGCCGGCCGTCCGGCTGCCGCTGGTCCCGACATGCAGGCCGATGTTCAGGGCGAACGCCGTCTTGCCCATCGAGGGCCGCGCGGCCACGATGACGAGATCGGCCGGCTGGAGCCCCGCGGTCATCTCGTCGATGTCGACGAAGCCGGTCGGGACCCCCGTCACCACGTTCTTGAGGTCGTGGAGCTTCTCGATGGTGGCGAAGCTGGCCTCGACCAGGTCGCTCAGGGGAACGAATCCGGCGTGAACGCGGTCCTCGGCGATCGAGAAGATCTCCTGCTCCGCCCGATCGAGCACGACGTCGGCGTCCTCCTCGGCGGCGTAGGCGGTGGCGACGATCCTGTTCGCCGAGTCGATGAGGTTGCGCAGCGTCGCCCGCTCCTTGACGATGCGCGCGTAGTGCTCGACGTTGGTGGACCGCGGCACGCCGTCGACCAACGAAGCCACGTAGGCGGGGCCGCCGACCGCTTCGAGAACGCCGGAGCGGCTCAGCTCGTCGCGCAGCGTGACCAGATCGATGGCCTGCCCGCGCTCGCTGAGATTCACCATCCTGTCGAAGACCTGCCGGTGGGCGACCCGAAAGAAATCCCCTGCATCGAGGAGTTCAGCGGCGACGTTGAAGGCGTCGTTGTGGATGAGGATGGCGCCCAGGACGCAGCGCTCCGCCTCGAGGTTGTGCGGCAGCGGACGCTCGGCGGGCGGGCTCGGTGCGGCGTCAGCCATCGAACGGACCCCGGGATCGAACCAGGGCCGACGCCCCGGGACGCAGCGCCGGTCGGACGCGGCGGGAGCCCTGCCGCCGGCTCCTAGCCATCCGCGTCCGCGTCCGGCTCGCTCTCCTGCTCGACCTGTTCCTGCTCCTTGACGACGCGGACGCGCAGGTCGACGGTCACGTCGCGGTGGATCCTGACCTGCACGGTGGCCTCGCCCAGGTGCTTGATCGGCTCGTCGAGATGAATCGCCCGCCTGTCGAGCGGCAGCTGCAGCTCGGCCAGGTACTCGGCGATGTCGCCGGCGGTCACGGACCCGTAGAGCGTCTGGGTCTCTCCGACACGCCGGGTGAACACGCACTCGACGGCGGCCACGCGGTCCGCAAGGCTCTGGGCGACCTGGAGCTCCTCGGCATCCCTCTGCTCCGCCACCTTGCGCTCCCGCTCGACCTGCCGGCGATTCGACCCCGTGATCGGCAGCGCCAGCCGGCGCGGCAGGAGGTAGTTGCGCGCGTAGCCGTTGGCCACGCTGACGATGTCGCCGCGACGGCCCAGATGGTCAATCGTCTCCCGCAGGATGAGCTCTACCACGTGAGACCTCCACTAGTCCGTGACATAGGGGATCAGCGCCAGCTGGCGCGCCCGCTTGATTGCCGTCGTCAGCTTGCGCTGGCACTTGGCGCACGTGCCGGAGGTCCGGCGCGGCTGGATCTTGCTGCGGTCGGCCAGCGACATCATGAGGACGCGCACGTCCTTGTAGTCGATGTAGTCGATCTTGTCCACGCAGAAACGGCAGACGCGCTTCCGACGGAATCCGCCGCGGCGCGGGCCGCCGCCCACCGGTCGCCGTCCACCACGTTCGTCCTTCATTCTTTCACCTCCGCCGGGGGCTCAGCCGCAGCCGAGGCTGGGGCCAGGGGTTCGGCTGGCGCCGGGGCCGGGGCCGGCGTCTCGGTCGGCGCCGGGGCCGGGGCCGGAGCTGCCGTTTCGGCCGGGGCCGCGTCCGCTGCCGGGGACACCGTCTCGACCGGCGCCGGCTCCGCAGGCAAGCCGCGCGCCGCGCGCCGGCGCTGCCGGCGCGACTGCCTCCGCGACCGGGTGCGCTCCGCCTTGCGGAGATCCTCGTCCACGCGCACGATCAGGTACCGCAGGATGTCGTCGGCCACCTTGAGCCGCCTGTCCAGCTCGGCGACGAGCTCAGCCGGGCCGCTGAACAGCTCCAGAACGTAGGTGCCTTCCTTGTGGCGGTCGATCTCGTACGCGAGGCGCCGCCGCCCCCAGTTGTCGGTCTTGTCGATCTGCCCGCCCCGGCTCGTGACGATCTCCTCGACCCGCGCGTGCAGACCGTTGACCGCCTCCTCCCCGGCATCCGGGTTCATGACGTACACCAGCTCGTACTGCCGCATCTCCTGCATCGCACTCCTCTCGGTCTGTCGCGGCCGCCGACCCTCGGCGGCAAGGAGCAGTAGTTTCCGAATTTCCGCGCCTACGCCTCGCCGTTGAAGCGGTTCATCACCACGTCCATCCCGTCGGTGACGAATACCTCCACGGCATCCCCCGCATTCTCGATCGCCGGCCTGATCGTCTCCAGCTCCGACTCGTCGAACGTCGCCAGGACGTGGCTGGCGAGGTCACGCCGGCGGTCGCCCCGATCGACGCCGATCCGCAGGCGCGCAACGGCCGTGCCCAGCACATCGATCACCGACCGCAGGCCGTTGTGCCCTCCGTGTGAGCCGCCGGGCCGCGCCCGCAGGCGGCCGAGCGGCAGGTTCACGTCGTCGGCCACGATCAGGACGTCGTCGAGATCGATCCGGTAGTACCGGACCAGCGCGCCGACGGCCCGGCCGCTGAGGTTCATGAAGGTCAGCGGCTTGGCGAGCATGAGGCGCGCGCCCGGCGCGCGCTCACGCGCCATGATCGCCTCGGCCGGGCTCGCCTCGAACGCCAGCGCACGCCGCCGCGCCAACTCGTCGAGCACGTCGAAGCCGACGTTGTGGCGCGTTCCCGCGTACCTCGCGCCCGGGTTGCCGAGCCCGACGATCAGCTTCACTGCGACTGGTCCGGATCCTCCCCTGCCTCCGCTCTCCCCTTCTTGACGACCTCGGGCTGCGCGCCCTCGGCAGCCTCATCCTCGGCCGCCGCCGCCTCCTCCTCCACCTTCGGCGCGACCACGTGCACCAGCAGCGTCTCGGGCTCGCTCACGGGCGTCCACAAGACGCCCTCGAGCAGGTCGCGCAGACGAACGCCCTGCCCGATCAGCAACTCGCTCACGTCGATCTCGATGTGCTCGGGAATCTCCCTCGGCAGGCACTCGACCTGCACGTCGCGCTGCACGAAGTCGAGCAGCCCGCCCTGCTGCTTGACGCCGGCCGGCTCGCCCACGAGCATCACCGGCACGGTGACGGTGATGACCTTGTCGAGGGCCGGTCGATAGAAGTCGACGTGCAGCAGCATGTTGCTGATCGGATCGAGCTGAAACTCACGCACCATCACCTGGCTGCTGACGCCGCCGTCGACGCTCAGGGCGATCAGGGTGTTGACGCCCGATTCGGAATGCAGGATGCGGTGCACCTCGTCCGGATCCACCACGAGCGACACCCCACCGGTCAACTCGCCGCCGTAGAGCACCGCCGGCAAGCGTCCCGATCGCCGCAGGCGCCGGGCCTCGTTCTTTCCCCGTCCGTCCCGTGTCACCGCCGCCAATGTCACATCCATCTGTCTGTCCCTGCCTGCTCCGCCGTCCGCGCCGTCTTCGAATCAGACGAACAGGGACGACACCGAGGTCTCCTGGTGAATGCTCTGAATGGCCCGTCCGAGCAGCTTCGCCACCGACAGCACACGTATCTTGGACGACCGCCCCAGCTCGGGACGCAGCGGAATGGTGTCGGTGACAATCAGCTGCTCGAGCGACGACTCCTCGATCCGCTGCAGCGCCGGTCCCGACAGCACCCCGTGCACGGCGCACGCGAACACGCGCGCGGCGCCGTTATCGCGCACGGCGCGCGCGGCCTGCTGGAGCGTTCCCGCCGTGTCGACGATATCATCCTGAATGATGCACACGCGGCCCTGTACCTCTCCGACCACGTGCATCACCTCCGCGTGACCATCCTCCGACCGCCGCTTGTCGATGATCGCCAGGTCCGCGCCGAGCCGTTTCGCATACGCGCGCGCGCGCTCCACGCCGCCCGCATCCGGCGACACGAACGTGACATCCGCGTTGTTGTCCAGCCTCGCCAGATAGTCGATGAAGACCGGCGCGGCGAACAAATGATCCACCGGGATGTCGAAGAAGCCCTGGATCTGCGCCTTGTGCAGGTCCATCGTCAGGACCCGATTCGTCCCGGCCGCGCTGAGCAGGTTCGCGACCAGCTTGGCAGAGATCGGCACGCGAGGCTTGTCCTTGCGATCCTGTCGCGCGTACCCGTAGTAGGGCAGCACCGCGGTGATCCGCGCGGCCGACGAGCGGCGAAACGCATCCACCATCACGCACAGCTCGATGAGATGCTGATCGACCGGTGTGCAGGTCGGCTGGACGACGAAGACGTCGGTCCCGCGGATGTTCTCGTCGATCTGGAACGAAACCTCGCTGTCGGAGAAGCGCCTGAGACAGGCACGGCCGATCGGCACGCCCAAGAAGTCGGCGATCTTCCGGGCGAGCTCGGGGTGTGCGCTGCCCGAGAACAGCTTCAGGTCTCCCGTCGTCATGGACGCCATGATCTCACGCAGCGCACGTTGAGGCACCGGCCTCGACGGCCGCCGCCGGAGCGCTGCCCTCACGGGCAGGGGCGCTGGTTGGGGCGGAAGGATTCGAACCTTCGAATACGGGATCCAAAGTCCCGCGCCTTACCGCTTGGCCACGCCCCATCTCGACTGTGCCGAGGCTCGCGGACGAAGCACGGACAGCCCGACTCGAACGCTGCGCAAACGGTTACTTTAGCCGATGCGGAAAGAGCGGGCAAGGGTCAGCGGCCGGGCCGCGGGGCCGGGGCGACGGCCGTCATGCGCCCGAACTCGGCGCGGGCCATGGTGCGGGTCACCACGGCCCGCCAGCCCCGCCGGCGCGCCGCGAGCCGCGCCGCGTGTGCCGCGGCCGACGCAGAGTACAGGCCGTAGACCGCCGAGCCGCTCCCGGTCATGGCCGCCCGCAGGGCGCCGGTCCGGCGGAGGCGCTCGACCATCCGCCCCACCTCCGGGTGACGCTCGACGACCACGGGTTCCAGATCGTTCACCAGACCGCGCAGACCGCGGCGCCAACCCCGCGGCAGCGCGGCGGCGGGGCCGGTCCCACCCGGCCCCGCCGCCGCGTCGAACCAGCGGTACGCATCCGCGGTGGACACGCCGAACGGCGGGCAACTGAGCACCACCCAGAGCGGCTCGACGTCCGGCAGGCCGCGAATACGCTCTCCGCGGCCTCTGGCCAACGCCGTGCCGCCCGCCAGAAAGTACGGCACGTCGGATCCCACCCGGGACGCCACCCCCCGCAGCCAGCCGTCGCTCGCGGCGATCCCCCAGACGGCGCACAGCCCGCGCAGCGCACCCGCGGCGTCGCTGCTCCCGCCGGCCAACCCGGCGGCCGCCGGAATCCGCTTGGTGATCGTGACGGCGGCGCCGGTCGGATCGCCGGCCCGTCCGCTGGCCGTCCACAACGCGCTGGCGGCCGCCCACACGAGGTTCGCGCGATCCTGCGGGATGCCGGACGACCGGCTGCGAACAGTCAGCGGGCCGGGCCGGCGGCGGAACGCGAGCGTGTCGTGCAAGCCGACTGACTGCAGCAGCGTGCACACCTCGTGGAATCGATCCGGACGCCGGCCCAGGATGCGCAGGTGCAGGTTGATCTTCGCCGGCGCGCAGACGGTGCAGGTCACGGGTCGCCGCGCCGGCGCGGTGGGAGCCCGGCCGCATCCGGAGGCCGCGCCTCCTCCAGCGGTCCCGGGGCGCCGCGGAGCGTCTCGATCGGTACGGGCGCGAACCCGCCCGGGATGTCCAGGACGAAGACGCGCTCGTCGAGCTCGACGTTGATGGCGACCTGCGAGAGCGTCGCCGTCAGATCGGTCGCGGCGGCGCCCGCCGCGGTGGTCTGCACGCGTATCCGCCGCGGCAACCCCCGGACGTGATCGGCGTACTCCACGATCAGGCCCGGCCGGCGACCGGCCACCATGACGGGCGCCGCCTCGGCCTCGCGCAGGTACAGCGTGGCGTCCCCCTCGAGCGCGACGCCGATCCAGCCGCGGCCGTAGGTGCGGGCCGCGACGGCCCGGGGGTGCGGAACCAAACATCCGGTGAGCACGGCCCGGAAGTCGGCTGGGCCTAGCGGCAGGCCCGCCAGGGCGGCGAGCAGGTCGCGTCCGCTCGCCCCCGTGACCACGCGGCGCTCGCGGGGCAGCAGGAGCACCGGCGGGGCGGAACCGGCCGCCAGCAGGAAGGCGGGCGCGCCGAACGGGGCGAGGCCCTCGAGTCGCAGCGATCCCGGCCGCGCGAGCGCGCCCCGCACGCGCCCGCGCAACCGCGTGTCGCCGGTGCGGCCGCTGATGTCGAGCAGCAGCTCGAGCGTCCTGACGCGGCGGCACGGCTCCACGGCCGCCGCGAACAGGTCCTCGTAGTCTGGCAGTGGCGTCCCCGACCCCTGCGGCAGGGTGATCCGCGGCGACGCGCAGGCGCCCAGGACGAGTGTGAGGATGCAGAGGCAGGCGAACCTGGGAGCCCAGCGCCGTCCCTTACGGGATGCATCGCCGCTCGAATGCAACGGGGCCTTTTGCCACGGGCTCCTAGCGCTCGAGCCGGCGTCTGGCGTCGCCAATCTTCCGTTCGATGAGGGAACGCTCGATGTCGTCACCGTCGCCGGCCAGCGCGCGCTCCCAGGCTGCGATGGCGTCGGTGTAACGGCCGAGGCGCAGCATCAGGTCGCCGAAGTGGTCCTGGATGACGGAGTTCCAGGCCATCTGCTCGCGCGCGCGCTGCAGCAGGCTCTCCGCGCGATCGAGCCGGTCGAGCTTGAAGTACGCCCACCCGAGACTGTCGAGGTACGAGCCGTTGTGCGGGTCGATCTCGATCGCGCGCTCGAGCAGATCGACTGACTCCTCCAGGCGCTCGCCGCGGTCCGCCAGCATGTAGCCCAGATAGTTCAGGGCGGCAGCGTGCGCCGGATCCCGTTCCAGGACCCGCCGGAAGGTCAGCTCCGCGTCCAGCGGCCGATCGCTGAGCTCGAGAACCGCGCCGAGCTGAAAAAGAACTGCCGTGTCGTCCGGGAACCGCCTGCCGGCCGACTCGAGCAGATCGACCGCATCCCCGAAGCGCTCGTATTGGGTGTAGAACGAGGCCAGCACCAGGTAGGCGGCAGGCTCCTCGCTGCGCTCCCGGAGCGCAGCCTGCAGCATGTCGACACCGGCGTCGACATCGCCCCCGTCGCCGAGCACGCGGGCTTCGAGATGCGCCACGGTCAGGTTGCCCCCGTGGCGTGCTCGCAAGCCTTCGAGGACGCGGCGGGCGTCGGCCAGCCGGCCGGCGCTCAGGTGCGCCTGTGCCAGCCGCGCCCCGAACTCCACGCTGGTCGGCCTGAGCGCGACGCCCTGCCGGTAGACCCGGCTGGCGGCGTCGTAGTCCTGGAGCTGCTCGTAGGCGTAGCCGACCCGCCGGAGCAGCCCGGCGAGCTGCCGGGTACCCAGGCCGCGCTCCTCGGCCTCCCGCAGCAGCGGCTCGAGGGCCTCGACGACTAGGCGGTGCTGCCGCCGGCGGCTGAAGACCTCGGCCAGCGCGAAGGTGCCGCGGAGCCCGTCCGGCTCGACCTCGACCAGCCTGCGCGCCACCGCCTCGGCGGCCGCGAGGTTCCCCAGCTCCAGCTCGACCTCCGAGAGAAGGTAGAGCCCGGCCGCGTCCATCGGCCGCATCGTGACGAGCTCGTCGAGGACATCGCGTGCCCGCTCGGCCTGCCCATCCTGCAGCAGCGCGTTGGCGAGCTCGCGCCGCGTTCGCGCACTCCGCGGGTTGCGATCGACCGCGCGCTCGTACGCCTCGACGGCATCGGCCCAGCGGCCGCCCCGGCCGTACAGCTCCGCGAGACTCCGCAGCGCCCGCGACGACGGCGGGCCGGCCGCGACGACTCGTTCCAGCGTCTCCACGGCGTCGGCCATGCGGCCGTCGAGCTCGTAGGCCCGCGCCAGCAGCAGTCCCGTCTCCGAGAAGCCCGGCGCGTCCTTCTGCAGCTCCTCGAGCAGGTCGATCGCCTGCTGCGCCGCGTTGTCGCGGAGATACAGCCGGGCCAGGGTCAGCTCGACCTGGAAATCGGGCAGCGGCAAGGCGCGCGCCTGCTCCAGGTGGTCGATGGCGAGTCGGATGTCCTCCGCGGTGCCCGCCCGGGCGTTGGCCCGCGACGCATAGACCAGTCCCAGGATGCGGTGTGCCGTGTAGTTGTCCGGCTCGCGCGCGAGCGACTCGCGCGCCGCGGCGACAGCCTCCTCGCCGCGGTTTTGGCGGGCGTAGAGCGAGGACAGCTCGGCCAGGATCTCGCCGGACGCACGGTCGATCTCGGACGCTTCGCGGTAGGCGCTAATCGCGCCGTCCACGTCGCCCTCGCTCTCGAGGTAGCGCCCGCGCAGGAACAGGCGGTACGCTTCGCTGCGGTCTGCGGAGCGCACTTGCGGACCCGTCTGGGCCGCAGTCGGCTGGGCGGCTGGCAACGCCAGCCAGATGAGGACGCCGACGAGGAGCCCGGCGCGCATGGCGAATCCGATTGTTCCACAGGAGGCGGCACGACGACAAGCCGGCAGCGGAAAAACCTGCGCGCGGCGGCCGGGCCGCCCGCAGGCCGTTTTGCTATAGTGACCCGATTCTTCCACGGAGGTTCAGCTGGGCGTCGACCCGGAGCTGCTCGCGATCCTCGCCTGTCCCGACTGCAAGACGCCGGTGGTGCTCGTGCATGAGGGTACCGGCCTGAAGTGCGGACAGTGTCGCCGCGTCTATCCGATCAAGGACGATATCCCGGTGATGCTGATCGACGAAGCCACCACGGAATCCTAGGAGTCCGTGGTGAAACCCCGCGTCGCACCGAGAGCGGCCGGGCGCCCGGCTGATAAGGCGTGACGAGGGATCTTCCCGACACCGGGAGGCTCGAGCAGGCCGCGCGTGCGGCCTTGTTCGCGTTGGTCGCGGCGCTGCAGGTGTCGATAGCCGCTGCTTCCCTGCTCCTGACGGCGACGCTCGGCCTCTGGCTCGCGCTCCTCGTCCGGCGCCGCGAGCGCCCGCGGCTCCCGGCCTTCTTCCGGCCGCTGGTCGCCTACACCCTGTTGACGATGGCGGCGGTCACGGCGTCGGTCGACCCGGCCGCGAGCCTGTCCGATGCCCGGGAGGTGCTGCTGTTTCTCGTCGTGCCGGCCGTCTACCGGCTCGCCCGCGGGCGCGCGGCCGCCACGGTGGCCGGCATCATCGTCAGCGTCGGGGCCGTGACGGCGATCTACGGCATCGTGCAGTACGGCATTCTCGAGTATGACCATCTGGGCCGGCGCCCCCAGGGATCGATGGGGCACTACATGACCTACTCGGGACTGCTCATGCTCGTGATCGGCGTGGCCGCCGCCCGCGTGCTGTTCGACGCCCGCAACCGCGCCTGGGCCGGCCTCGTCCTGCCCGCGCTGGTGGTCGCCCTGGCGTTGACGTTCACGCGCAGCGCCTGGGTGGGAGCGTGCCTGGCCGTAGGTCTGCTGCTGGTGCTGAAGGACCTCCGATTGCTGGCGGCCGTGCCGGTGCTGGCTGCCCTCTTCTTCACGCTGGCGCCGGCCGGCATCACCGACCGCGCGTACTCGATGTTAGATCTGCAGGATCCGACCAACCGCGACCGCTTCGCGATGGGACGCGCGGGCTTGCGGATGGTGCGGGACCACCCGCTGACCGGTGTCGGACCGGACATGGTGCAGCGACTCTACCCGCGGTACCGCGACGAGGCCGCGGTCAACGAGACCACCCCCCATCTCCACAACGTGCCGCTGCAGATCGCGGCCGAGCGCGGGCTGCCGGCGCTCGGCGCCTGGCTCTGGTTCGTGGTGGCCGCGGCGCGCGAGCTGGCCGCGAGGTTCCGGCGGCCGCATTCGCGCGCGGCGGCCGGCGCCGGCCTGGCTGCGCTGGCCGGCATGCTGGCCGCGGGGATGTTCGAATACAACTTCGGCGACTCCGAGTTCCTGATGCTGCTGCTCGTCGTGCTCACGCTGCCGGCGGCGGCCGCCTGGTCCGAGGCGCAGGACGGCGGACGGCAGCCCGCGGGCGGCGGCGAGGAGGCTGCGCCGCAGGATGCATGACCGGGGCGCGCACGTCGGAATCTTCTTCCTTGCTGGCAAGGAGGGCGGGGGCGAGTTCACGAACGAGGACGAGGAGGTCCTGGTACTGTTCGCGTCGCGGGCGTCGGCGATCGCCGACGCCCGCACGCATCGGGACGAGCAGCGGGCGCGGGCCGACCTGGAGGCCTGGTCGAAACGTCTCCGGTGGGCGTCGCGGCCTTCGATGCCAGGACCGGCAAACCCGTGTCGTTCAACCGCGTGGCGCGGCGGATCACGGGCCCCCGCAAGCGGACGCCGGGGGTTCGGGGCGCAGCCCCGTCCAATTTCAGTGGCGGAAGTGGCGGCGGCCCGCGAACACCATCGCCAGCCCATGCTCGTCGGCGGCGGCGATAACCTCCTCGTCGCGGCGTGAGCCACCGGGCTGCACGACCGCCGTGGCGCCGGTGGCGGCTATCGCGTCGAGCCCGTCCCGAAACGGAAAGAACGCGTCGGACGCGGCCACCGTCCCGGTCAGCGATCCCGCCTTGAGCGTCGCGACCTTGACCGCGTCGACGCGGCTCATCTGTCCGGCCCCGACAGCCGCCACGCGGTCGGCGTGGGCGAAGAGAATCGTGTTCGACTTGACGTGAGCGCACACCCGCCAGGCGAACCGCAGGGCCGCCCATTCCTGCGCGGTCGGCGCACGCCTGGTGGCGACGCGCAGCCGCGTGCCGGGCGCGATCTCCGCGCCGTCGCGCCATTCCATCTCCGCCTCGGTGACTCGGTCGCGCTCCTGGACGAGCAGGGCGCCCAGGATGGACCGCACCTCGCGCCGGTTGGCTCCCGCCCCGGTCAGCGGACCAAAGTCGGCGAGGACGAGCCGCAGGTTCTTCTTGGCCCCGAGGACGGCGCGCGCCTCGGCCGCCGCGCCGGGCGCCACCACGGCCTCGATGAAGGTGCTGGCGATGGCCCCGGCGGTGTCGGCGTCGAGCGGCCGGTTCAGCCCGACGCTGCCGCCGAACGCCGAGAGGGAATCGACCTCGCGCGCCATGACGTACGCGTCGTGGAGCGTCTCGGCCGTCGCCACCCCGCACGGGTTCGTGTGCTTGATGACGACGGCGGCGGGCGTGGAGAACTCCAGCGCCAGGCGCGCCGCCGCGTCGAGATCCAGGAGGTTCGTGAACGAGAGCGCCTTGCCTTGCACGACCTGCGCCGCCCCGAAGCCCCAAGCGGGGTCGACCCCGTAGAGCGCCGCCTGCTGGTGCGGATTCTCGCCGTAGCGGAGGTCCTGGAGCTTGCGCCCCGACACCGCCAGATGGTCGGGCGCGAGCCCGTCCAACGTCAGCGGCGTGCGGGTGAACCGTCCGTCGTCGACGCCCACCGCCGCCAGCGCGGCCGCTACGGTGCCATCGTACTCGGCGGTGTGCGCGAAGGCCTTGCGGGCAAGGTCGAAGCGGAAGGGCTGATCCAGCCGGCCCGGATCGTCGAGCGCCTGGAGCACGCGGGCGTAGTCCGCCGGGTCGACCACCACCAGCACGTCCCGGAAGTTCTTGGCGGCCGCCCGCACCATGCTCGGCCCGCCGATGTCGATGTGCTCGATCAACTCGTCGAAGCTCGTGTCGGGCCGGGTCGCCGCGCTGGCGAACGGGTACAGGTTCACCACCACCAGATCGATGGGCCGGATCCCGTGGTGCGCCAGCGCCGACAGGTCGTCCGGCCGATGCCGCCGCGCGAGGATGGCGCCGTGCACCGCCGGGTGCAGCGTCTTCACGCGGCCATCCATCATCTCCGGAAAGCCGGTGACCTCGGAGATGCCCATGACCTGCAGCCCGGCGTCGCGCAGGGCCTGGGCGGTGCCGCCGGTCGACACCAGCTCGATGTTGCGCTCCGCGAGGCCCCTCGCGAGCTCGACGAGACCCGTCTTGTCCGACACGCTCAACAACGCACGCATGACGCTCACTGCCTCCCTGCAAACACGATGGTTGCGCGGCGCCGGCCTTCGCTCGCGAGCGCCCGATGGTATCCTGAACGGTCGAACGCCGGCAAGACGGCGTCAGCCGCTGGCGCCGGCCGCTCGGGCAGGCGATGGCCGATACCCTGCACGTCATTCCTTCGATCGAGCAGCTCCGCCAGCGAGCCGCCGTGCGGCGGCTCGAGGCCCGCTTCGGACGCGCCACGGTGGTCGCCGCCCTGCGGGCAGAGGCACAGTCCGTCCGGACGCGGCTGGCGGACGCACCGGAGCCCGGCGTCGACCGCGAGGCCGTCGCACGCCGGATCGAGAGCAGCCTGGCACGACACCTGCCCGCGGCGCTCTCGCCGTCGCTGCGGCCGGTGATCAACGCCACCGGCGTCATCGTGCACACCAACCTGGGCCGCGCGCCGCTCGGCCGGCCGGCGATCGACCGCCTGGCGGCCGCGGCCGGCGGCTACTCCAACCTCGAGTACGACCTCGACCGCGGCGAGCGCGGATCGCGCGCCGTCCACGCGCGGGCGCTGCTGCGCCGTCTCACCGGCGCGGAGGACGCCGCCATCGTCAACAACAACGCGGCGGCCGTGCTGCTGGCCGTGGCCGCGCTGGCCGCCGGCCGGGAGGTGCTCATCTCGCGCGGTGAGCTCGTCGAAATCGGGGGCGGGTTCCGCATTCCCGACGTCCTGCGGCAATCGGGCGCGCTGCTGCGGGAGGTCGGCACCACCAACCGGACGCGCGCCGCCGACTACGCCGCCGCCATCACCGAGCGCTCGGCGCTCATCCTGCGCGTGCACCCGTCGAACTTCCGTATCGAGGGCTTCACCGAGCGCCCGCCGCTGGCGGCGCTCACGGCGCTCGGCCGGCAGTTCGACCTGCCGGTCGTCGAAGATCTCGGCAGCGGCAACCTGCTGGATCGATCCGCCTGGGGGGACGGCTTGCGGGGCTGGGACGAGCCCGACGTGGGCGCCAGCGTGA
This sequence comes from Vicinamibacterales bacterium, assembly GCA_965217045.1. Lineage (GTDB taxonomy): Bacteria > Acidobacteriota > Vicinamibacteria > Vicinamibacterales > UBA8438 > JAAXGX01. Next base: position 2,556,197 of record OZ244229.1, read on the forward strand.
AGGCCGGGGTCGCCGTCTGCTGCTTCAGCGGCGACAAGCTGCTCGGCGGGCCCCAGGCAGGCATTCTCGTCGGGCGGCGCGACCACCTGCGGCCGATCCGCCGGCACCCGCTCATGCGGGCCCTGCGCGTGGACAAGCTGGCCTACGCCGCGCTGGAGGCGACGCTGCTGGAGCATGCAACCGGGCGCGCGGAGCAGTCGGTCCCGGTGGTGGCAATGATGCGGGCGACGGTGAGCGCCCTGGATGCCCGGGCGCGCCGGATCGCCGAGAGCCTGGCGCACGCCGCCGGCCTGACCCTCACCGTGGGCGCCGGCGAGTCGACGATCGGCGGCGGCACCACGCCCGGCCTGACGATCCCGAGCCGCGTCCTGCGCGTGCGGCTCGACAGCTGCGGCGCGGACGGCCTCGAGGCGCTGCTCCGCGGGGCCGCACCGCCCGTCATCGCCCGCATCGAGCGCGACGAGGTCGTGCTCGACCTCCGCACCGTGCAACCCGAGGAGGACGACACCCTGGCCGCCGTGCTGGCGCGGATCGCGTCAGGCGGGGTCGCCGGCTGACTTTCGTCGGGGACAGGCGGCGCAGCGGAGCGATTCGCCGTCCGGCCCCACGACGTCCGGGCCGCCGCATGAGCCCCGCAGGCAGGAATAGCCCAACAGGACGCCGACGGCCATCACCAGCATAGCCGCCGCGATCACGGCCACGGAGAGCAGGAACAGCGCCATCTTCATCCATCTTACCAGCCGCGGGCGTCAGGGCGCCGCGGAAAGCGCCGTGAAGGCAGGCGTCTCGCGTTCACGCAGTGTGCCGTCGTCGTGGCGGACGATCAGCAACGCGGCCCAGCCCTGCGCGACGGCCAACTCGTAGCCCGCGTCGGGGCCCAGGACCCCGAGGGCCGTGGCGATGGCGTCGGCGCGGACGCACAGCGGCTCGACGACGCTGACCGAGGCGAGCCCGTGGTCCACCGGCCGGCCGCTGCGCGGATCGATCGTGTGCGAGACGCGCCGGCCCGCGACCTCGTAGTAGTTGCGATAGTCGCCCGAGGTGGCCAGCGCGCGATCGCGCAGGCGGACGAGACGCTGGACGGCCGGCGGTCCCGGGCCGGGCCGCTCGATGCCGACGCGCCATGCGTCGCCGCGCGGGCTCAGTCCGGCGGCGCGCACTTCCCCGCCCACCTCGACCAGATACGAGCCGAGCCCCTCCGCACGCAGCCGCTCGGCCACCCGATCGACGGCGTACCCCTTCGCGAGCGCGGACAGGTCGCACGACAGCCGCGGGACCAGCTTGCGGAGCGACGACGTGGCAGGCTCGATCCGCAACTGCCGGAAGCCGACCCGCCGCCGCAGGCGCTCGATGTCGCGCTCGGTCGGCAGCGCGGACGGCTCCCCCGCCGGCCCGAATCCCCAGGCGTCGACCAGCGGCCCGACGGTGACGTCGAAGGCGCCGTCGGTCAGCTCGCTGATCTCGAGGGCGTGCCGCAGCACCGCCAGCGTGTCGGCCGACACCCGGAACGGGTCGGTGGTATGGGCACGGTTGAAGCGGCTGACCTCCGACTCCGGCCGGTAGGTCGACATGCGCTCGTCGACGCCGGCCAGCGTCTGCTCGATCGTCGTCCGCAGCGCGGCCACCCGTGCGGCGTCCAGGTCGTCGGCGACGACCCGCACGGCGAACGTCGTGCCCATGGTCGGGCCCTCGAAGACGTGGACCGCGGGGCCGTCGCCCGCGGGCAGGCACGCGCCGGCGCAGAGCAGGACGGGCAGGAGCGCGCGGGCCCGTTGCACGGCGGCAATCCTCGGGCGAGCTCTACCCGAAGTCGTCGAACAGGATGTTCTCGGGCTCGACGCCCAGCCCGTCCAGCATCTCCATGCACGCCTTCAGCATGAGCGGCGGGCCGCACAGGTAGTACTCGACGTCCTCGGGCGCGGGGTGGTCCTCGAGGTAGTTGTTGTGGACGACCTGATGAATGAAGCCTGTGCTGCCGGTCCACCCGTCCTCGGGCAGCGGCTCGGACAGGGCCAGGTGCCATTCGAAGTTGTCGTACTCGGCCGCGAGCGTGTCGAAGTCCTCGATGTAGAAGGCCTCCCGGAGGCTGCGGGCGCCGTACCAGAACGTCACCTTCCGCCGCGTGCCCACGCGCCGGAACTGGTCGAAGATGTGGGAGCGCATCGGCGCCATCCCCGCGCCGCCGCCGATGAAGAGCATCTCCGCGTCGGTCTCCTTGGCGAAGAACTCCCCGAACGGCCCGGAGATCGTCACCTCGTCGCCCGGCTTGAGCCCGAACAGGTACGCAGTCATCTTGCCCGGCGGCGTGCCCTCCGGCGCGCGCGGCGGGGGCGAGGCGATGCGCACGTTGAGCATGATGACGCCCTTCTCCTCCGGGTAGTTCGCCATCGAGTAGGCGCGCGTCACCGGCTCGTCCAGCGCGGCCGTGTACTTCCACAGATTGAACTTGTCCCAGTCGGTGCGGTACTCGTCCTCGACGTCGATGCCCTGGTAAGGGTAGCTCCCCACCGGCGCCTCGATCTGGATGTACCCGCCGGCCCGGAACGGCACCGCCTCGCCGGGGGGCAGCTCCAGGAGCAGCTCCTTGATGAACGTGGCGACGTTGTGGTTCGAGCGGACCTTGCACTGCCACCGGCGGATGTCGAAGATCTCGGCCGGTATCTCGATGCGCATGTCCTGCTTGACCTTCACCTGACACGACAGCCGCACGCCGTCGCGCACCTCGCCGCGGTCGAGATGACTGAGCTCGGTCGGCAGCACGGCGCCGCCGCCCTCCAGCACCCTCACCTTGCAGACGCCGCAGCTCCCCTTGCCGCCGCAGGCGGACGGAATGAAGAGCCGGCTCGCGGCCAGCGTGCCGAGCAGGGTGCCGCCGCAGGGAATGTGCAGCGCCCGATCGGCCTCGTCGTTCACCGTGATGGTCACCTCGCCGGTCGCGACCAGCTGCCGCCTGGCCACCATCAGCAGGCCGACCAGCGACACGATCGTGAACGTGAACATCGCCACGCCGAGTGTGACCGTGATCATGCCGCTCCCCTACAGCTGCACGCCGGCGAACGCCATGAAGCCGATCGCCATCAGCCCGACCAGGATGAACGTGAGACCAAGGCCCCGCAGCCCCCCTGGCGGATTGCTGTAGCGCAGGCGCTCGCGGATGCCGGCCAGGGCGACGATGGCCAGCGCCCAGCCGACGCCCGACCCGAACCCGAAGACGGTGCTCTCGGCCAGAGTGTAGCTGCGCTCCACCATGAACAGCGACGCACCCAGAATGGCGCAGTTCACCGCGATGAGCGGCAGGAAGATGCCGAGCGCCGCGTGCAGCTTCGGAACGAAGCGGTCGAGCGTCATCTCGACGATCTGCACCATGGCGGCGATCGTGCCGATGTAGGTGAGGAACCCGAGGAACGCCAGGTCCTGCTCCGCCAGGCCGGGATGCAGCCACGCCAACGCGCCGGGCTGCAGCAGGCGGGTGTGGATCACGTTGTTCATCGGAACGGTGATGGTCAGCACGAAGATGACCGCCACGCCGAGACCCAGCGCGGTCTTGACCTGCCTGGACACGGCCAGGAAGGAGCACATGCCCAGGAAGAACGCCAGCGCCATGTTCTCGACGAAGACGGCCTTGACGGCGAGGTTGACGTAGTGCTCCATCACTCGCTCTCGATCTGCTCCGGCTTCCACATCCGCAGCGCCCAGATGAAGAAGCCGATGATGAAGAACGCGCCGGGCGACAGCACCATGAGCCCGTTCGGCGTGTACCACCCGCCCTCGCTGGCGAGCGGCAGGAGCTGAGTGCCGAACAGGGTGCCGAAACCGAGCAACTCGCGCAGGAACGCGGTGCCCATCAGGATGGCCCCGTAGCCCAGCCCGTTGCCGATGCCGTCGATCAGGCTCATGGCCGGCGGGTTCTGCATGGCGTACGCCTCGGCGCGGCCCATGATGATGCAGTTGGTGATGATGAGGCCCACGAAGACCGAGAGCTGCTGCGAGATCTCGAACAGGTAGGCTTTGAGCAGCTGGTCGACCACGATGACCAGCGAGGCGATGATCGTCAGCTGCACGATGATCCGGATGCTGGTCGGAATGTGCTGCCGCAGGGCGCTCACGAAGAAGTTCGAGGACATCGTCACCCCGATGACGGCGGCGCTCATCACCAGGGCGGTGTCCATCCTCGTCGTCACGGCCAGGGCCGAGCAGATGCCCAGCACCTGCAGCGTGATCGGGTTGTTGTTGAAGATCGGGTCGACGAGCGCTTCGCGCGTCTTCGTCTGCACGGCCATCAGGCGCCCCCTCCCGCCCGCAACCTCTCCAGGTATGGGCGGAACCCTTCCTCGCCGAGCCAGAAACGCAGCATGTTGGTGACGCCGCGGCTCGTCATCGTCGCCCCCGCCAGACCGTCCACCCGGTACGGATCGGCCGCGGCCGGGCCGGCCCGGCCGCGAATGACCTCGATGCGCACCTCGTCGTCGGCGCCGAACGCCTGGCGGCCCGGCCACAACGCCTTCCAGCGCGGGTTGTCGACCTCGCCGCCGAGGCCCGGCGTCTCACCGTGCTGATAGTAGGTGATGCCGCGAATGGTCTGCAGATCGGCGTCGAAGGCGACGAACCCATAGAGCGTCGACCACAAGCCCATCCCGCTGATCGGCAGGATCACGAGCTCGAGCGCGCCGCCGGCGTCGTGCAGCTCGTAGACGACGGTGTGGTGCGCCACCCGCGCAATCCCCGCCGGGTTGTCGGCCGCGGCGCGGCTGGTGTCCTGGTCGGCCGCGGCCGCGCGGTCGTCGAACACAGCGGGGTCGATGTCCGCGACCTCCTCCCCGCTGGCGACATCGATGACCACGGCCGTGATCGCCTGGAAGCGGGCGTCGATCTCCTCGGGCGACGGCCGCTCGTCGCTCGCGGCCAGCCCGGCCGCCACGAGCACGTTGCGACGTTTCTCGAGCGCCGCGTTCGCCGCCTGCAAATCCTGGAGCGCCACCGCCGCGGTCGAGACGACGATGGCGCAGACGACGCAGACGGCGGCCGCGAAGGCAAGATTGTAGGCCGCGCTAGCGTGCATTCCGGGCCCTCCTCCGTCTGATGTTCGCCTGCACGGCGAAGTAGTCGATCAGGGGCGCGAAGAGATTCATGAACAGGATGGCGAGCATCATGCCCTCGGGGTAGGCCGGATTGACCACCCGAATCAGCACGGCCAGCACCCCGATGAGAAAGCCGTAGACGTACTGCCCTCGCTGCGCCGTCGGCGCCGAGACCGGGTCGGTCGCCATGTAGACGGTGCCGAACGCCCAGCCCCCGAGCAGGAAGTGCCAGGCCGGCGACACGTCGAAGAATGGGTTGGTCGCCGAGCCGATGCCGTTCAGCGTCAGGGCCATGAGCGCGGTCCCGGCCGCCACGCTCAGCATGATGCGCCACGACCCGACGCCGGTCACCACCAGCACCGCCGCCCCGAAGAGGCAGGCGGCGACCGAGGTCTCGCCCAGCGAGCCGGGGATGAAGCCGACGAAAGCGCTCCACGGCTCGACCGCCTCGACAACCGCGAGCGTGCCGCCCAGCGTCGCCTGCGCCAGGGAGGTGGCGCCGCTCACGCCGTCGGACGCGGTCTGCGCGGCAATCCACACCGTGTCCCCGGAGAGATCGGCCGGATAGGAGAAGAAGAGGAACGCCCGGCCGACGAGCGCCGGGTTCAGGACGTTCATGCCGGTGCCGCCGAAAATCTCCTTGCCCACGACGACGCCGAACGACACGCCGAGCGCGACCTGCCAGAGCGGGATGGCCGGGGGCAGGATCAACGGGAACAGCATCCCGGTCACCAGGAACCCTTCGTTCACGTCGTGCTTGCGCACGGAGGCGAACAGCATCTCCCAGAAACCGCCCACCGCGAACGTCACCACGAGCACCGGCAGGTAGTACAGCCCGCCGTGCACGAGACACGCCGCCCAACTGTCCGGCGAGAACCCGATCCCGAGCAGCTCGACCACGCGGGTCTGCCAGGTCTCGAGCGGCGCGGCGCCCATGGCGATCGCCCGGTTCGCCTGGTAGCCGGTGTTGTGGAAGGCCATGTACACGCAACCGGCCAGCGCGACCACCACCGTCATCATCATCCGCTTCAGATCGAGGCCGTCGCGGACGTGGGACGGGCCCTCGGTCACTTGACCGGGGGTGTACAGGAAGGTGTCCTGGGCTTCCCAGAGGGCATACAGCTTCTCGAGCCGGCCGCCCGGCTCGAAGCGGTGGGCCTGCCGGTCGAGGAGACGGCGCAGAAACTTCATGACGTGACGACGGCCGGAGTCCACGCCGCGATACGGCGCAGACTACTACCCCTCCTTCTCGAGCGTGTCCAGCACATGACGCAAATGCGGTCCGTAGTCGTTCTTGCCGGCGCAGACGAACGTGCAGAGCGCCAAGTCCTCCTCGTCCAGCTCGAGGCACCCGAGCTCCTCGGCGCGGTCGACGTCGCCCATGAGCAGCGCCCGCAGCAGGGGCGTCGCCATCAGGTCGAGCGGCATGACGCGCTCGAACATGCCGATCGGCACGATGGCCCGCCGCGAGCCGTTGGTGGAGGTCGTCAGGCGGAGCTGCCTGCCCGGCAGGCACGCGGAGGCGAAGGTCCGGATTGCGGAGAACTTGTCGAGGCCGGGCGCCAGCCAGCCGAGGAACTCCCGCTCGCGCCCCTCGGCGAGCACCGAGATCTGCTGATGGTAACGTCCCAGATAGCCGTGCACCGGACCGGTGGCCGCTCGCCCGGACAGCACCGAGCCGGAGATCGCACGCGCCTCCCCGTCCTCGAGCTCGCCGCGGAGCACGTCATCGAGGGCGGCGCCCAGGCGGGTGCGCAGCAGCCGCGACCGCCGCACCGGCGGGCCGCCGAGCGCGACGACGCGGCCCACCTCCAGCGACCCCCTGCGGAACAGCGTCCCGATCGCCGCAACCTCCTGCGCTCCGAGGTGCCAGACGGTCTTGGTGCGATCGACCGGGTCCAGCGTATGGATGTGCAGGCCGACCGTGCCCGCCGGATGCGGGCCGGCGAACTGCTCGTGACGCACGCGCCCACCGGCCGGCACCGGGATGGCGGTCTGCGGGGCGGTGCACACGAAGACAGGGCCGTCGGTGAGGCGGCCGAGCGCCGCCACGCCCCACTCGAAGGCCGTTGCATCCGTGACCGCCACGTCGAGCGACGGCGCGAGCGGCTGCGTGTCGATGGCCGTGACGAAGATCGAGTGCGGCCGGACCGCCGGATTCGCTACGCGCCCGAAGGGGCGGGCCCGCAACGCGACCCACAGGCCGGACTCGACGAGCAGCTCCTGCACCTCGGCCGGGCTCAGCCCGGCCGGGTGACGCCCGGTGAAGGCCCGGGAGCTCTCCTGCTCCGGCTCGCGGCCCTCGCGCTCCGCGCGGCTCAACTCTATGACGACGGACTGCAGCGCGCGCCGGTCGCCGCGGTTGACGGCCGTCACGGTGCCGGCGGCCGGCGCGGTGTAGCGCACCCCGGCCGTCTTCTTGTCCTCGAGCAGCAGCTGGCCGCGCCGCACGCTGTCGCCCGCCGCGACGTGCATCGTGGGACGCAGCCCGAGGAAGTCCGCCGCAACGAGCGCGACGTGCCGCGGCGCCGGCGCCGGCTCGACCTCCTGGACCGGCGCGCCCGCTAGCGGCAGCCGAAGACCCTTCCGGAACCGGTGGAGAGCCATCGAGGTTGTAGATGTTTTCTCAAGCGTGGTCGAAAATACGGGCGACCGCCCCGCGGATGACCAGCTTGTGACAAAAATATCAACGCGCGCAACCAATCGTACTGCCGCCTCGGAGGCAAGTCAATGCTCGCGGCGTCCCGGGACGCCGGCGCGTACGGGACGGCCGAGCCGGCGCGCCGACCGTGTGCGGCGGCGCCCTTTGCGGGGAGGCACCGCCGGTGGCCTGCAGCGGGGCCTCCCGCCACGGTCTGCCACACCCCTCGCACGGTTCTAACCTCCCATTGCACAATGGCTTAGCCTTGACTTACGCCGCGTGCGCGAGTACGCTCTAAGCCGTTGAGAATCATGCTCAACGGCGATCCCTTCGAAATAGCGGAGCCACTGACCGTGGGCCAACTGCTTGCCAGGCTCGAGATCGATTCGCGGCGCGTCGCCGTGGAGCACAACCTCGCGATAGTGAAGCGCGCTGCGTACGACTCGGTGGTCATCAGCGACGGCGATCAGGTGGAAGTGGTCAACTTCGTCGGGGGCGGCTCGGATGCCTGCTGATCCGCTGACGCTGGCCGGCAGGACGTTCCGCTCGCGTCTCATCGTCGGGACGGGCAAGTACCCGTCGAACCCGGTCATGGTGCAGGCGCACGCGGCGTCGGGAACGGAGATGGTGACCGTGGCGGTGCGGCGGGTCAACGTCACGGACCGCTCGCAGGAATCGCTCCTCGACTTCATCGACGCCGACAAGTACTTCCTGCTGCCCAACACGGCGGGCTGCTACACGGCGGACGAGGCCGTTCGAACCGCCCATCTGGCGCGCGAGGTCGGCCTGTCGAACTGGGTGAAGCTCGAGGTGATCGGCGACGAGCGCACCCTGTTTCCGGACAACGAGGCCCTGCTTGAGGCGACCCGCAGGCTGGTCCGCGACGACTTCGTCGTGCTCCCCTACACCAACGACGACCCGGTGGTCTGCCGCAAGCTCGAGGACGCCGGGGCCGCGGCCGTGATGCCACTCGGCGCGCCCATCGGCTCCGGGCTCGGCATTCAGAACGCGAACAACATCCGCATCATCAAGGCCGCCGCCGGCGTGCCCGTCATCGTGGACGCGGGCGTCGGCACGCCGTCGGACGCCGCGCTGGCCATGGAGCTGGGAGTTGACGGCGTCCTGATGAACACCGGCATCGCCGGGGCGCGGGACCCGGTCGTCATGGCGCGGGCGATGCGCCTGGCCGTGGAAGCCGGTCGCGCCGGATTCCTCGCCGGGCGTATTCCGCGCAAGCCGTACGCGACCGCCAGCAGCCCCCTCGCAGGCGTCGTCCGTTCGTCGCAGGAGTCTGCGCCGTAGCACGGCGCGGACTCCTGCAGGGTCGGTTGGGCGCCAGGCGGAGCCGCAAGGCGACGATTGGCGGGCAGCGGGGCGCCGCTGCCGTCCGGGTGCGGTGCGGCGGCTCAAGCCCCGCGCCCGGCAGTGGCGGCCGGAGCAGGTTCGCCCGCGCCCGACAGCCGCTGCAGGTCGGCATCGACCATGGTGCGGACGAGGGCCCGAAACTCGACCGACGGCTGCCACCCGAGCGTCGCGCGGGCCTTCGACGCGTCGCCGACCAGGTGCTCGATGTCGGCCGGCCGCAGGAACCTCGCGTCGGTGCGCACGTGGTTGCGCCAGTCGAGACCGACGTGCGAGAACGCGGTCTCGACCAGATCCCGAACGGAGTGGCTGATGCCCGTCGCGACCACGTAGTCCGACGGCTTGTCCTGCTGCAGCATCGACCACATCGCCAGCACGTAGTCGCCGGCAAACCCCCAGTCCCGGCGCGCGTCGAGGTTGCCGAGCACCAGCGTGCGGGCCCGGCCGAGCTTGATGCGCGCCACCCCGTGGCTGACCTTGCGCGTCACGAACTCCAGGCCGCGCCGGGGCGACTCGTGGTTGAACAGGATGCCCGAGACGGCGAACAGGTCGTAGCTTTCGCGGTAGTTCACCGTGATGTGGTGGGCGAACGCCTTCGAGGCGCCGTAGGGGCTGCGCGGGTAGAACGGCGTCCGCTCGTTCTGCGGCGTCTCGCCGACCTTCCCGAACATCTCGCTCGACGACGCCTGGTAGTAGCGGATCGACGTGTCGACCTGGCGGATCGCCTCGAGCAGGCGCGTCACGCCCTGGGCGTTGTACTCGCCCGTCAACATCGGCTGGTCCCAGGATGCCGGGACGAACGACATGGCGGCGAGGTTGTAGATCTCGTGCGGCCGCACCTCGTCCACGAGACGGATCAGCGAGAGCTGATCCAGCAGATCGCCCGGGCGCAGGTCGATGCGATCGAGGAGGTGCTCGATGCGCCAGTGGTTCGGGGCGCTGAGGCGGCGCATGACGCCGACGACCTCGTACCCCTTGGCGAGCAGCAGCTCCGCCAGATACGAACCGTCCTGCCCGGTGACGCCGGTAATGATGGCCCGCTTCGACAGGCCGCGTTGTGCCACGACCTGCTAGTGTATGACGCGGCGGCCGGCGGGGCACAATCGCCGGCCGAGGACAGGCAGCGGCGATGGAGCGTCTGGACGTGGCGATCGTCGGCGGGGGCGTCGCGGGGCTCGCCGCCGCCTGCGCCACCGCGCAACGCGGCCATTCGACCTGCGTGCTGGAACGACATCCGCGCACGGGGCTGGAGTCGAGCACGCACAACAGCGGCGTGATCCACGCCGGGATCTACTACCCGGCGGGATCGCTCAAGGCCCGCCTGAGCGTCGAAGGACGCGACGCCCTCTACAGGTTCTGCGCGCAGCATGACGTCCCGCACGCGCGCTGCGGCAAGCTGATCGTCTGCTCGCGGGCCAGCCAGATCCCCGAGCTCGAGCGGCTCGCCGAGCGTGGGGCCGCGAACGGCGTTGACGATCTGACCGTCGTGGACCGCCGCTTCGTCCGGGCGCGGGAGCCGGCCATCGACGCCTGCGCGGCGCTGTGGTCGCCGTCGACCGGCGTCGTCGAGGCGGAGGGTCTGGTGCGCGCGCTGGCGCGGCTGGCCGCCGGCCGCGGCGCGTATCTGCTGCCCGGCACGCCGGTCCAGGACGGCAGCGCCGGCCGCGACGGCATCGAGCTGCGCACCCCGCGGGAACGGATTGCCGCGCGGGTCGTGGTCAACGCCGCCGGCCTGTACGCCGACGAGCTGTCGGCCACGCTCGGCGGCGAGCCATTCACGATCTACCCGGTCAGGGGGGAGTACGCCGAGCTGGTGCCCGGCCGGCGCCACCTGATCAACGGCCCCGTGTACCCGCTACCCGACCCGACGGGCCACGGTCTGGGCGTGCACTTCACCCGCACCACGTGGGGCACGGTCACCCTCGGGCCGACCGCGCGCTATCAGGCCGCCCGCGACGACTACGAGGCCGGCCGGCTCCCGCTGGACCTCTTCCTGCAGTCCGCACGCCGCCTGCTGCCCGCTCTCGCGCCGGACGACATCCGTCTGGGCGGCACCGGGATCCGGGCGAAGGCCTGTCCGCCGGACGTGCCGTTCGCCGACTTCATCATCCGCCGCGACGCGCGCATCCCCCACCTCGTGCACGCGGCCGGCATCGACTCGCCCGGCCTGACCGCGTGCCTGGCCATCGGCCGGCTGGTGTCGGAGCTGGTGGAGGAGGCGCTGGGCTGAGCCGCGGGCGATGCTTTCCAGGCCGGAGCCCGTGGCCAGCGCCCCGCTGCATTCGACGGGCGATGCATCCCGCAAGAACTGCGCTGGACCGTTCTGGCCGTGCCCGGCTCTGTCACGACCGCGTCTCGGTGCAACGCGGGGTCTCACCACGGACTCCTAGCCGGTCGCCCGCGCGGCCGCGTAGCGGCCCAGCGCGTCGGTCCAGGGCGGCATCTCGATGCCGGCCCGGGCCAGCTTGGCGTTGGACAGCGCGGAGAACGTCGGACGGCGCGCCCGCTGCGGGCGATCGGCCGCGTCGACCGGCACGATGCGGGCCGCCCGGTCGAGACGGCGCGCCAGCGAGGTCGCCACCTCGAGCCAGGTTCCCCGGCCGGAGCCGACGCAGTGATAGACGCCGGCGGGCGGCGCGGCGGCCAGCAGCGCGATCGTTGCGGCCGCCACGTCGGGCACGTAGCTCGGCGAGACGGTCCGGTCCGCGAACGCATGGACCTCCCGCCCCGCCAGGATCGCATCCGCCATGCGGTCGAGGCTGCCCGCGCGCACGCCGGGACGCCCGCCCCCGAACAGGCTGGCCACCCGCAGGACATAGGCCTGCGCATCCCGCGCGAACCACTCACCCACCAGCTTGGACATCGCATAGACGCCCTGCGGGTTGGAGGCGTCCTCCTCGGCGTATGGCGCGGCTGCCAGACCGTCGAAGACGAAGTCGGTGCTGTAGTGCACCAGGGTGGCGCCCGCGTCCCGCGCGGCGCCCGCCAGCGTGCGCACCGCGAAGGCATTCACCTCGAAGGCGGCTACGGGGTCGTCCTCGGCGGCATCCACGTCGTTGTAGGCGGCGCAGTTGACGATGACATCCGGTGCGACGGACCGCACGGCGGCAGCGACCTCCGCGGGCCGGGTGATATCGAGCCCGGCGCGGTCGCGGGCCGCGACCCGGTGCCGGGCACCGAGCACCGCCGCCAGCGTGGACCCGAGGCGCCCCTCGGCGCCGGTGACGAGGATCGTCACCGCGCGCGGCCCTTCACCATCGCGCGGGTCTCGCGGTCGATCTCACGGCGCCGAATCGTTTCGCGCTTGTCGTAGGTCTTCTTGCCCTTCGCGACGCTCACGGCCACCTTGACCCGACCGTTCTTGAAGTACATCCGAACCGGCACGAGCGTGCAGCCCCGCTCGACGGTCTTGCCGATCAGCTTGCGGATCTCCACCTTGTTCAGCAGCAGCTTCCGCCGGCGCAGCGGCTCGTGCTCGGCGTACCCGCGATGGCTGTAGGGACTGATGTGTACGTTGTGGAGAAAGACCTCCCCGTTCTCGACACGCCCGTAGCTGTCCCTGAGATTGACGCGGCCTTCCCGAATGGCCTTGACCTCCGTGCCGAGCAGCACGATGCCCGCCTCGAAGGTGTCGGACAGCTGGTAGTCGTAACGCGCCTTGCGGTTGTCCGCGATGAGACGCTCGCCGGAACCGTCGGTCATGGATGAGTGGGGGCGCGGCGCGCCGCGAGCCGCGCGGCGAGGCGCAACGCCTCGACCATGCTGGAGGGATCGGCCACGCCCTTGCCGGCAATGTCGTACGCAGTGCCGTGATCGACCGAAGTGCGCACGATGGGCAGCCCCAGCGTCACGTTGACGGCGCGGCCGAACGCGACGAGCTTGACCGGAATCAACCCCTGGTCGTGATAGCAGGCCACCACGGCGTCGAACTCGCCGGCGAGCGCGCGCACGAACACCGTGTCGCCGGGCAGCGGGCCCTCGACGGCGATGCCGCGGGCACGCAGGGCCTCGACGGCGGGCCGCAGCACCCGCGCTTCCTCGTGTCCCATGAGCCCATCCTCGCCCGCGTGCGGATTGACGCCGGCCAGCGCCAGGCGGGGCGCGCGGCATCCGAACCGCGGCAGCTCGGCGGCGGCGAGCTCGATCGTACGCTCGACCCGGCGCCGCGTGAGCTGCGCCGGAACCTCCGCCAGCGGGATGTGCACGGTCGCCAGCACGACGCGCAGGCGGTCGGTGTGGAACATCATCGCGACGTCGGACGCTCCCGTCAGGTGCGCGAGCAGGTCGGTATGGCCGCGCCATGGCAGGCCGGCCAGCCGCCAGGCGGTCTTGTTGATCGGCGCGGTCGCCATGGCGTCGAGCCGCCCCTCGAGCGCGTCGGCCGCCGCGCGGCACACGGCGTCGAAGGCGGCGCGCCCGCCGCCCGCCGTCGCCACGCCCAACTCGAACGCCGGCCCGACGCTGGCGGCCACCGGACGATAGAGCACGGGCTCGCAGACGTCGGTGACCCGCGGGTCGCAGGCGGCCCGCTCCGCGACCTCCGGCCCGATGCCCGCGGGATCGCCGACGGTGAGGCCGATGCGGGGCAGCGCCATCAGGCTTTCCGGTCGAGGCGCGCCACCGGGTTCAGGAGCTCGCGGAGCACGTGCCGCAGCCCCCGCTCGCGCAGCCGCCTCCGCACCCGCCCCCGGCGCTGCTGCGGCTGCACGAGCCCTCGTTGGCACAGCCCGCGAACTGCTCGCCCGCGGCGTTGGGAAGCTCGTACCGCAGGCAGCACTTCAGTCGCCCGCACAACCCGGAGAGCCGCGAGGGGTTGAGGCTGAGGTGCTGCCGCTTGGCCATCTTGATGGAGATCGGCTCGAAACCCTTGAGCCAGGTGGTGCAGCAGAGCGGGCGGCCGCACGTCCCGTAGCCGCCGAGCAGCTTCGCCTCGTCGCGGGCGCCGAGCTGGCGCATCTCGATCCGGCAGCGGAACTCGGCCGCCAGATCGCGCACGAGGTCCCGGAAGTCGATGCGGTCCTCGGCGGTGAAGTAGAAGACCAGCCGTGAAACGTCGAACGGCTGCTCGACGCGCACCAGCTTCATGGCGAGACCGCGCTCGCGTATCTTCATCAAGCCGATCCGACGGGCCTCCCGCTCGCGGTGCTGCTGCGCGAGACGGTTCGTGACGTCCTGCTTCGACGCCCGCCGCAGGACCCGGTCGGAGGAGGTCGGCGGCGGCGCCTGGCGCCCGGCGAGCTGCGGCACCGACGGCCTCACCGTGCCGTAGGCGCGTTGGGCGCCCCGCGCCACGACGACCGCGTCGCCCACCTGCAGCGGCGGCTTGAAGCCGACCTCCGGGAGGAGAAAGTGGTGCAAGCGCCCGACCGGATCGAACTTGATGCTCACGAACGGCGGTTCTTCGGATTCGGCCATGCTTCCATCCTAGCCCGCCAATCGTCGCTTGGCGACCCCTACAGACGGCACGCGACCCAGTCGGCGACCACCTTCGGGCTGGCGTTCTGCGCAGTCGCCGCGAGCGCCTCGCCGACCGCGGCGAAGGCCCGCACGCCCCGCCGCGCGGCGACCGCCCGCGCCAGCGGCTCGAACCGGTCGTGCAGGTCCGCGTTGGCGAGGGCCGCCCGGTCCGCACCGCTGGCCAGCAGCGTGACATCGCGCAGCATCGACGCCAGGACCCGCAGCCGCCGCGTCAACTCCTGGCGCTGGACCCCGGCGCTCCCCTTGCCGGCGCTCTTGCCGGCCAGCAGCGCCTTCGCTCCGTCGAGGCGCGACCTCGTGTCGGACGCTCCCGCGACGGCCTGCAGCAACGCCAGCGCCGCGGCGCGCGCCGCGGCCAGCTCTCCCGACGCCAGCAGCAGGGCGCTCCCGACGCTGCCCCCGGCGGATGCTGCCGACGCCAGGGCGGTCCGCTCGTCGTAGCCGTGGTCGCGCATCAGGACGTCGGCCACTTCCGCCGTCCCGAGCTGGCCGAAGCTCAGGCGCTGGCAACGCGACCGCACCGTGGCGAGCAGCGTGTCGGGACGCGCCGTGACCAGCACAAACTGCGAGGCATCCGGCGGCTCCTCAAGGGTCTTGAGGAGCGCGTTCTGCGACTGCGGAATCAGCTGGTCGGCCGTGTCGATCACGATGACCCGGCGCCGTCCCTCGAAGGGCCGATACCTGGCCTGGCCGACGGCGCGGCGCACCTCGTCGATGGTGATGGCCCCGCCGTCCCCAGCTTCGACGGCGAGCACGTCGGGATGCGCGCCGCGGGCAATCCGGGTGCAGGCGGAGCAGCGGCCGCAGGCATCCAGCGGGAGGGCGGCGCCGGAGCCGGACGCGCGCGGCTGGGACCCGCGGACCGGGTCGGCGCAATTGAGCGCCTGGGCCAGCGCCGTGGCCGCCCGCCGCTTCCCGACGCCCTCAGGCCCCGCGAAGAGCAGGCTCGGGGGCAGCGACGCCCGGTCGACGGCCCGCGAGATCAGCTGCATGAGCCCACGATGACCCGCGATGTCGCGAAAAGCCATGCACGAAGCCGAATCGTAACACACGGGTCGCGCCGCCCCGGCCGGCAGCCCATGGCGAACCCCGCGTTACACCGAGAGCCGGTCGCGACAATGCCGCGCACGGCCGGAACGAGGCGCGAGGAGGGAGCCTGTTGGGACTATTCGACCCCGCCGAGCAATGGTCCAGCGCAGTCCCGACGGGATGCATCCCGCTCGAATGCAGCGGCGCTTTTGCCACGGACTGCCAGGGTGCGCGGCGGCAGGCGTCAGCCGCGGCGGGGGTGTGGCAGATGACCGAGAATCCAGCCGGCGGCTTCCAGCAGGTTCGAGGCGACCGCGTCCGCCGTCTCGCCCGGGGCGGGGCGGGCGGCCTGGCTCGCGCCGTAGCCTGTCTCGACGAGAATCGCGGCGGTCCCCGCGGCGCGGGCCAGCCGGATGTCGGTCCAGCGATCGCCGACGACGACCGAGCGCGCGAGATCGAGGGTCAGCTCCGCCGCCGCCTGCCGGATCATGCCCGGCTCGGGCTTGTGGCAGCGACAGCGCCGGCGATACGCCGCCACCGGGGCGTCGGGCAGATGGGGACAGTAGTAGTGGCCGTCGAGCCGCTCGCCGGCCCGTGCGAGGTGCTCCTGCAGGCAGTCGCGGACCTCGACCACCACCTGCTCGCTGATCATCCCGCGCGCCACGCCCGCCTGGTTCGTCACCACGACGGCGGCATAGCCGGCTCGCCGCAGCAGGCGGACGGCCTCGACGCTCCAAGGATAGAGGCGCATCCGGTCGAGTCGGTCGACGTAGCCGACGTCCTCGATCAACGTGCCGTCCCGGTCGAGGAAGACGGCCGGCGTCGCCACGGGAGGCAGCCCCTTCCCCGGCGGATTTCCCGCGCCGCGGGAGCGACTCGATCGTAGGCTTGACATCGGTTGGCGGCGCCCGGCGCCAGCGGGCGCCCGCCACCCCTGCACTCGGATGTCCGCGCGTTGTCGAAGAGATGGCGGGGCCGACGAGACTCGAACTCGCGACCTCCGGCGTGACAGGCCGGCGTTCTAACCAGCTGAACTACGACCCCGCATCTGGACGCGCTGGACCTTGGCACTCCTCCCGTTGCCGCCGCAGCCGCGTGCGACGGCTGGTGGGCGGTACAGGATTCGAACCTGTGACAGCCGGTGTGTAAGACCGGTGCTCTGCCACTGAGCTAACCGCCCGCTGCATGACCCCGGGACAATGCATTATACGGCATCCGCGCGTCAGGCGGGACGCAGCCACACCTTCAGCGCGAGAATGCCGAGCGCCGCGGCGAATCCCGCCAGCGCCTGGTGCTCGCCATTGGCGACCATCCGCGCGAGGCTGAAGCGCCGGCCGGACGCGGCCGCGGTGCCGCCCACGTAGCGTTCGAACTCCGGGCCGAACGCCTCGCGCAGGGTCGCCTCCTCCAGGCGCACGGCAGCCGCCAGGGTGATGCCGAGATACCCGAGCACCAGGCCGGCGGCGGGCAGGTCCTGCGCTGCGACCGCAAACCCGACGCCGATGACGGCCGACCCGCAGTACAGGGGGTGGCGCAGGCGGCGGTACGGTCCCGACCGTGTGATCTCCTCCCCCTTGCGCAAGTGGCCCGCCGCCCACACCCGGAGCGCCTCGCCGGCAGCGGCCACCAGCGCGCCGGCGCCGAGCGAGCGCCAGGTCGGCTGGGCCAGCCAGAGCGCGCCGGCGCCGACGAAGAAACCGGCCGACACGCGCGCGCGGGCGATCACGAACAGCCGACGCCGGTGGCGCGCGGCAAGGTCAGTCATCGTTCGGGGCGCCTGGCAGCCAGCCGGCGCGCCACGGCATCCGCCACGTCCTCGACCGGAATCGACGCCAGGCAGGGGCGTGCCTGTGCGCAGCGGCGGACGACCACACCCGTCGAGCCGGCCCTGTCCTGCCGGCAGCGGCACGGCTGACGGGGCGACACGACGATGTCGCGCGGCGCCCAGGGTCCGTTCCGCCGCGGATCGCTCGGCCCGTAGATCCCGACGATCGGGGTGCCGACGGCGGCGGCGACATGGAGCGGACCGGTATCGCCCGAAACAACGACGGCGGCGGCGCGCGCCAGGGCCACGAGGCCGCCCACGGTCGTGGCAGGCGCGGGCACCGCGGCGCCGGCGGCCGCAACGACCACCCGCTCCGCGCGCGCCCGCTCGCCCGGCCCCCACAGCACGACGGACCGCAGGCCGCGCGTGCTCCACAGCCCGCGCGCTACCGCGCCGAACCGCGCGGGCGACCAGCACTTGCTGGCCCAGGCTGCGCCCGGGTTGATGAGCGCGAACGGCCGGGCGCGATCCGCTCCGAGCGCGGCGCGCGCCCGCTCGACCACGGCGGACGGCCGGTCCGCAATCGGAAACTCGAAAGGCCGCGCTCTCACGCCGAGGCAGGCGACCAGGGCCAGGTTGCGCTCGATGACGTGAACCGGATCGCCCAGCCGCGGCGTCTCGGAGTACAGCCAGCGGGCCGGACGCTCCCGCAGATGCGCCCGGTCGAGGCCGATCAGGCGCCGGGCGCCCGCGGACCGCGCCAGCAGCGCGGACTTCAGCAGGCCCTGGAGATCGAGCGCCACGTCGTAACGGGCTTCCCGCAGCGCGCGAACGAGGCGCGGGAGCCGCGCCAGACGGCGGGTCCGCGGCACGCCGATGCGCCGGTCGACCGCCGCAACGAGGTCGACGAGCTCGCGATAGCGGTCGTCGACCAGCCAGTCGATGCGCGCATCGGGAAACGTGCGCCGCAGGCCGGCGACGGCCGGAACGGCATGCACGACGTCGCCCAGCGAGCTCAGCCGCACGACGAGGATGCGCATCGGCACAACTCAGGACTGCCGCGCGGCCCCGCCCGGCGGATGCGGGCGGCGGGCGATGGTCGCGATCAGGTCGCGGGTCGAGTGCGCCTTGGGATCGCCTACGATCGCGGTCCGGCCGCCGTACCCGCGCACGATCGCCCGCTCGGGCACCGTCTCGACGGTATAGTCGGTCCCTTTGCAGTGGACATCGGGTCGCAGCGCCCCCAGCAGCTCCGCGACCGTGCGGCCGGAGAAGACGACGACGTAGTCGACGACGGCGAACGCCGCCACCAGCTCGGCCCGTTCGGCGGCCGGCAACACGGGACGCCCCGGCCCCTTGAGGGCGGCCACCGACCGGTCGTCGTTGATTGCCACCACCAGGCGGTCAGCCTCCGCGGCGGCGCCGGTCAGGTAGCGGACGTGGCCGACGTGCACGACGTCGAAGCACCCGTTGGCCAGCGCGATGGTGCGCCCCCCGGCACGGTCTGCCGCGACCAGGCCGCGCAGCTCCGTCAGCGAAACGACCCAACCCATTCCGTGACTTCCCAACCAGCCCGCCAATCGTCGCCTGCGGCTGCGCTTGGCGGCCAACCAACCCTGCCGGAGTCCGCGCCGGTCTACGGCGCAGACTCCTGGCCCGTCCGGACGGCGCGGCGCAGCTCGTCGGCGGACACCGTCGCCGTCCCGCGCTTCATCACGACCAGCCCCCCCGCGTAGTTGGCCAGGGTCGCCGCCTCCAGCAGCGACGCGCCCGAGGCGAGCGCCAGCGCGATCGCCGCGATCACGGTATCGCCCGCGCCGGTCACGTCGGCGACCTCGTCGGTGCCGAAGACCGGGATGTGCGCCGTCGGCCGCCCGGGCACGAACACCGCCATCCCGCGCCGCCCGCGCGTCAGCACCAGCCCCTCGGCCCGCAGGCGCTTGAGCAGCGTCCGCCCGGCGTGCTCCAGCTGTCCCGGGTCGTCGCCGATCGTGAGGCCGAGGGCCTGCTCCACCTCCGCCTCGTTGGGAGTGCACGCCGTCACGCCACGATACCGCAGCAGGTCGTAGCGTGAATCGACGACGATCGGGACCGGCGCGCGGCGGCGCGCCGCCGCGCGCCGGATGCCCGAGATCAGGCCGGGACGCACCAGGCCGGAGCCGTAGTCGGACACGAGCACCGCGTCGCAGCCGGCCGCCGCGGCGCGGGCGGCGCGCTCGAACGCGAGGCGCGTGCCGGGGTCGTCCGGAACGTCGGCCTCGCGGTCGATCCGCACAACCTGCTGCCGGGTCGAGTGCACCCCCCCGGCCAGGATGCGCGTCTTGAGAGGCGCATGGTACCGCCTGACGCGGATGAGGCCGGCGCGGTCCACCCCGCGCGGCAGCGCGCGCGCCACGCGCCGGTCGGCGTCCGTAGCGCCGAGCAGACCGACCAGGCGCGCGCGCGCGCCGAGCGAGGCCACGTTCGCGGCGGCGTTTCCCGCACCGCCCGGCACGACGGTCGTACCGTAGTACTTGAGGATGAGGACCGGCGCCTCGCGGGAGACGCGCGACAGCCGGCCGTGAATGAACTCGTCCGCGATCACGTCCCCGATCACGGCTACCTGCCGGTCACCCGCGGCGTCGACCAGCTCGAGGAGACGCTCGATCACCGGTGCGGGTCCTCACGGGGGGGCGGCGCCGCGGAGACGGCGGCACCGGCGGTCTCCGTGCCGGCGGCCGGGTCGGTCCGCCAGCGCCGGTGCATCCACAGCCACAGGTTCGGGTGCCGGCGCACGTACTGCTCCAGCACGTCCGTGCAGCGCTGCGTATATGTGCGGACCGGGTCGGGATCGCCCGCGGGCGGAGGCTCGACCGCCTCCTCGTACACCAAGCGATAGCGCCCGCCCGGAAGCGGCAGCGCGAACACGGGGATGACCGGCGCGCCGGTCCGCAGCGCCAGCGCCGCGACCACCGACGTGGTCGCCGCCGGACGATCGAAGAACGCCACCGTCACGGCACTGCGATCCTGCATGTGCTGGTCGATCATCATGGCGACGGGCGCCCTGTCGAGCAGCGCGCGGAGCAGCCCTCGAACGGCCCCCTGCCGCGGCAGCACGCGCGTGCCCACACGCGTGCGGATGCCGCCGAGCAGGCGGTCGAGCAAGGGATTGTCGGGCGTGCGCGCCACCATGACGACCGGCGCGAACAGCACCGCGTGCACCATGACCTGCACCTCCCAGTATCCAACGTGGCCGGAGTAGAAGACCACGCCCCGGCCGCGGGCGAGCGCCCGCTCGACGCGGGCGCCACCCTCGACGTCCACCAGGCGCGTCATCTGGCCGGTGCTCATCGCGTCGAAGTTGAGCAGCTCGACCACGTGCCGGCCGAAGTGCTCGAAGGTCGAGCACAGAATCGCCCGCAGCTCGCACTCGGCCCGGGATGGAAACGCCGCGCGCAGGTTCGCCAGGGCCAGCTCGCGGCGTTTCCCGTGCACGCGGTAGAAGAGCCTTCCCAGGGCGGCGCCGACGCCCAGGCTGGCCCGCCGGGGCAGCGCGCGCACCGCGGCCCGCAGCGCCAGAACGGCCGCGTACTCGAGCCAGCGCCTCATGCGGCCCGCGCCCGCTCGACGCACCCACCGAGCCACGCACGGAACGACGCCTCGGGCTCGATCGGCACGGCCAGCGGAATCGACAGCAACGGAAAGGCGAACGGCGCGTGCGGCAGCAGCCGCACGCAATCCTTCTCGGTGGTGACGACGTACTCCACCCGCCTCGCGGCCGCGAGGCGTTCGATACGGGCGACGTCCCGGGCCGTATACGGGTGGTGGTCGCGAAACGCGAGGGTGGCTGCCACGGCGTACCCCCGCCGGCGCAGCGCGGTGAAAAAGCGCGGCGGCTGCGCGATGCCGGCCACGGCCAGAATCGGTACCGCGGGCGGCACCGCCACCTCCTGCTGCGTCTCCGCGTGCCGGGGCGGCTGGAGCACCCGCGTGAAACGAAACGCCTGCCCGACGGCCAGCCGGTCGGCGAGCGCGCGCGCCTGGCCGCCATCCGGCGTCTCGACGATCAGCGCGTCGGCCCGGCCGGCCACATCGACCGGCTCCCGCAACCGGCCGCCGGGCAACGTCCGCGGGTCGGCCAGGTCCTGCTCCGCGAGCAGCAGCAGATCTACGTCCCGGTGCAGGGAGAAGTGCTGGAAGCCGTCGTCGAGCAGATGCACCGTCACACCCATGGCCGTCTCGGCCAACCGCCCGGCCTGGTGGCGGTCCTCCGCCACCAGGACCGCCGTGTCGCGCAGCGCCAGCGCCAGCATGAGCGGCTCGTCGCCAGCCTCCGCCAGTCCCGCGCGCACGCGATCGGGATCGCGCACCACGACGACGCCGTCGACCCGGTGGGCGCGGGCGTAGCCCCGGCTCAGCACGGCGGGCCGCTCGCCCATCGACACGAGCAGCCCCGCCAGGCGTGCGGTGATCGGCGTCTTCCCGCTGCCGCCCACCGTCAGCGCGCCGACGCTGACGACCGGCCGGTCGAGCCGGAGCCGCACCTCGGGCCGCCGCTCGTACCAGCGGCGCCGGCGCCGGGCGAGACTGCCGTACAGGCGGCTCAGCACGTGGCGTCCGCCGCGCGGGCGTCCCGGGGCGCCGCATCCGGCCGGAGGAGCTCCGCGATGACCGCGAGCGTCCGGCGCCGGGCGCCGCGCTGGTCGTCCACCAGCGCCCGCGCCGCGGCGCCGAGCGACGCGCGACGCGCGGGGTCGGACAGCAGCGCGCTGAGCACCCCGTCGAGCTCGTCCTGCGAGCCGAGCTGCCACGCGGCCCCGCGGGCCACGAACAGACTGGCGATCTCGGCAAAGTTCTCCATGTGCGGCCCGAACACGATTGCCTTGCCGAACGCGGCCGGCTCGATGGGGTTGTGGCCGCCGGCGGGCACGAGACTCCCACCCACGAACACGACCGTCGCGAGGCGGAACAGCCCGGCGAGCTCGCCGATGGTGTCGAGGATGATCACGTCGGCCGACGGCGTCGCGGCAGCCTCCAGCTCGGTGCGCCGCGCGACGGCGAAGCCGCTGGCAGCCGCGAGGCGGCCGGCTTCCGCGAAGCGCTCGGGATGGCGCGGCGCGATGATCAGCACGGCGCCGGCGACCGACCGCCGTGCGCGGGCGAACGCGCGCAAGACCGGCTCCTCCTCACCGCGGAGGGTGCTCGCGGCAATGACCACCGGCCGCCCGGCCGCGAACTCGAAGCACCGCAGGGTCCGGTCGCCCGCCGCTGCGCCCGCGGCCGCGGCGTCGACGGCGTCGAACTTCAGGCTCCCGGTGACGGTCATCCGCTCGGGCGGCACGCCCAGATCGCGAAAGCGCCGGCTCCAGGCGCCGTTCTGCACGCACACGTGGTCGAGGCCGTCCAGCACGCGCCGCATGAACGGCCGCACCAGCCGGTAGCGCCGGTAGGACCGATCCGACAGCCGGCCGTTCACGAGGACGGTCTTCACGCCGCGCCGGCGGCACGCGCGCAGCAGGTTCGGCCAGATCTCCGTGTCGACCAGCACGAGCATGTCGGGCGCGGCGCGATCGAGTGCGCGGGCGACGAACCGCGCCATGTCCAGCGGGGCGTAGAACACCGCGTCCACGGCGCGGCCCGACTGGCGGGCGACGAGGTGGCCGGTGGCCGTGGTGGTCGACATCAGCAGCCGGTGCCGCGGATACGCGTCCCGGAGCTCTGCGACGAGCGATCGCGCGGCGAGCACCTCACCGACCGAAACGGCGTGGATCCAGATCGACCGCCGGCACCCGGGGTTCACGCCGGCCGGGAGCCGGCCCACCCGATCCCTGAGGCGGCCCACGGCTTTCCGATGGCGGACCGCCCGATACCCGACGACCGGCAGGTGCGCGAGCAGATACGCGCACAGGGCCAAGCTGTAGAGGAGGTACATCGTCCCAGGGTTGCCGGAGTATAGCAGCGCCGACGCGGCCCGCCCCCGGCGTGTTGACCACCCCGGAGGACGCCAACTAGAATTGACTGTTTGTATGATCCTTCGGGGTTTCGGACCGGAACGACACATCTCGCGGAGGCAGTGGACATGGCCATCAGGGTCGGGATCAACGGGTTCGGCCGCATCGGCCGCAACGTGCTGCGGGCGGCGCTCGGGGACGGCGCGCTCGAATTCGTGGCGGTCAACGACATAACCAGCCCGGACACACTGGCCCACCTCCTGAAGTACGACTCGGTCCTCGGCAACCTGCCCGAGGACGTTGCGGTCGACGGCGACACGATCCGGGTCGGCGAGCGCTCGTTCAAGGTGCTGTCCCAGCGCGACCCGGCGGCTCTCCCGTGGGGCGCGCTCGGCGTCGACGTCGTGGTGGAGTCGACCGGGCTGTTCACCGGGCGGAACGACGCCGCCAAGCACCTGGCCGCGGGCGCCAGGAAGGTCATCATCACAGCGCCCGCCAAGGGGCCGGACCTGACGGTGGTGCTCGGGGTCAACGAGGAGAGCTACGACCCGGCGGTCCACCACATCGTCTCGAACGCGTCCTGCACCACGAACTGCCTCGCACCGGTGGCCAAGGTGCTGCACGACAGGTTCGGACTGCGCCGCGGGTGGATGACCACGGTGCATGCGTACACGAACGACCAGCACCTGCTCGATCTGCCGCACAAGGACCTGCGCCGCGCACGCGCCGCGGGCATGTCGATGATCCCGACCACCACCGGCGCGGCGGTGGCCGTCGGCGAGGTGCTGCCGGAGCTGAAGGGCAAGCTCGACGGCATCTCAATACGCGTCCCGACGCCGAACGTATCGGTGGTCGACCTGGTCGCCGAACTGGACAGTTCGACGACCGCGGAGGCTGTGAACCAGGCCTTCGCGGCCGCCGAGGCGGGGCGCCTGCAGGGCATCCTGCACCTGTCGCCCGCGCCGCTCGTCTCGATCGACTTCCGGGGCAACCCCCACTCGTCCATCGTGGATGCGTCGTACACCAAGGTGATGGAAGGGGACTTCGTCAAGGTCCTCTCGTGGTACGACAACGAATGGGGGTACTCGTCCCGCTGCGTGGAGCTCGTCAAGTTCCTCGGGACCCGCGGGCTCTAGGAGCCCCTATTCGCTACCCCGCGTGCCCAAGCGATCGATCCACGACCTCGACTTGGCAGGCCGGCGCGTCCTGATTCGCGTCGACTTCAACGTCCCGATCGCGGACGGCGCGGTGGGCGACGACACCCGCATTCGCGCGGCCCTGCCGACCCTGCGCTACGCGCTCGAGCGCGGGGCGACGCTCGTGCTCGCCTCGCACCTGGGCCGCCCCAAGGGGCGCCCCCGGCCCGAGCTCAGCCTGCAGCCGGTCGCCGACCGCCTCGCGGCGCTGCTCGGCACGTCGGTCGGCTTCGCGCCGGACTGCGTGGGCAGCCGGGCACGGCGGGCGGTTGACGAGACCGGACCGGGCGGCGTCGTGCTGCTCGAGAACCTGCGGTTCCACGCCGAGGAGGAGCGGAACGACCCGGCGTTCGCGGCGGCCCTGGCGGAACTCGCGGATCTCTACGTGAACGACGCGTTCGGCGCGGCGCACCGCGCCCACGCGTCGACCGCGGGCGTGGTCGCCCACGCACGGGACGCGGGGACGGGGCTGCTGATGGCGGCCGAGCTGGAGCAACTCGGGTCGCTGCTCGGCGCCCCCGCGCCACCGTTCGTGGCGATCCTCGGCGGCGCCAAGGTGTCGGGCAAGCTCGACGTCATCGAGAGCCTGCTGGAGCGGGTCGACGCGTTGCTCATCGGCGGCGCCATGGCCTACACGTTCTTCAGCCGGCAGGGCCTGCCGACCGGGCAATCGCTGGTCGAGCCCGAGCTGCTGGCGGCTACGAGCCGGGTCGAGGACGGCGCGCGGGCACGCGGAGTCGACCTCAGGCTACCGGCCGACCACGTCGTCGCCGACCGGATCGCGCCCAGCGCGCGCGGCGAGACGCTGGCCGTGACGGATGCCGCGATCGGCGACCGGCTGGGCGTGGACATCGGGCCGCGCACGCGCGCCGAGTACGCCGCGCTCATCGCCGGGGCGCAGACCGTGGTGTGGAACGGCCCGCTGGGCGTGTTCGAGATCGACGCGTTCGCGGCCGGCACGCTGGCCGTGGCGCGCGCGGTGGCGGAAACGGACGCCACCACCGTGGTCGGCGGCGGCGACTCCATCGCGGCGCTCGCGAAGGCCGGCGTGCAGGACCGCATCACGCATGTCTCGACCGGCGGGGGCGCCTCGCTCGAGTTCCTGGGCGGCCGCACGCTGCCGGGCGTCGCCGCGCTGCCCGACGGCTAGCCGGACACCCCATCGTCAAAGGTGCGCACCATGAGAACACCGCTCGTCGCAGCCAACTGGAAGATGTACAAGACGGTGAGCGAGGCGCTGGCCTACGCCCGGGTGTTCCGCCCGCTAGTCGCCGCGGTGCGCGATGTCGAGATCGTCCTGGCCCCGCCGTTCACGGCGCTGCACGCGCTGGCCGGGGCGCTGGCCGGCAGCGGAATCGGGGTGGCCGGGCAAGACCTGCACGCGGAGTCGCAGGGCACGTTCACAGGCGAGATCAGCGCCGGCATGCTGCGGGACGCCGGGGCACGCTACGTGATCATCGGGCATTCCGAGCGGCGCCACCTGTTCGGCGAGACCGACGCGGAGGTCGGCGGTAAGGTGCGTGCGGCAACGGGCGCGCAGCTGGTGCCGATCATGTGTGTCGGGGAGACGCTCGCCGAGCGCGAGTCGAACCGGACGTTCGAGGTGCTGGATCGCCAGCTGCACGCCGGGCTGGCCGAGCTCTCCGCCGCCGATGCCGGGTCGCTCGTCGTGGCGTACGAGCCGGTCTGGGCGATCGGAACCGGTCGCAACGCGACGCCCGAGCAGGCGCAGGAGGCGCACGCGCACATCCGCCGGTGGCTGGCCGACGTCCTGGGCGAGGGCATCGCCCGGACGCGACGCATTCTCTACGGCGGCAGCGTCAAGCCCGGCAACGTCGACGTGCTGGCGGCCCAGCCGGACGTGGACGGCGCCCTGGTCGGCGGCGCCGGTCTCGATGCCGGCAGCTTCGCCGAAATCGTGGCCAAGAGCCGCGGCGCGACGCTATAATCACGGAATATGCTCAGCATCGCGCTGTCGGCAGTCTACGTGCTGGTCTGTTTCGTCCTGCTGCTCGTCGTCCTGCTGCAGCAGGGCAAGGGCGGGGACATCGCCGCCGCCTTCGGCGGCAGCGGCAGCCAGGCGGCCTTCGGGGCCCGCGCCGGTGCGTCCGTGCTGACGCGCGCAACGACCGTGCTCGGCGCGCTGTTCATGGTCGGGGCGATGGTGCTCGCGATCCAGGGGCAGCGCGGTCCGGGATCGCTCATCAGCGGCCTCGATGCGCCCGCTCCCGCTCCCGCGGCCCAGACGGAGCCGGCTCCGGTCGAGGAGTCCCCGGACCCGCCCCAGTAGCCTGCCGCCCTGCCCGTCCCCGGCCGTTGCGCGTGTACAATGTTCGTATCGCGCCGTGCACGCGGTCGTGCAGGGCGCGACGACGGCGGCCGGCGGCGGTCGTCCGGAAGCGGGCGGAAGTGGCGGAACTGGCAGACGCACCAGCTTGAGGGGCTGGCGGTGGCAACATCGTGGGGGTTCAAATCCCCCCTTCCGCACCAATACCCCACGTACTCGACCTGCCCCGGCTGACCCGGACAGCTCCGCGGTCAGGGCAGTCCCTCGCCGCCGAGTTGGACGCTGCAACCCCTGCCGTTACGATCGACGCCATGCTACCTCCTACGGCGGGTCGGACTCGAGAGAGCGCCGCGCCGGCGGCGGACGGCGGGAGCCTGCGGGACTACCTGCGGGTGCTGCGCCCGCACCAGTGGGTCAAGAACCTTCTCGTGTTCGCGCCGCTCGTCGCCGCCCACGAGATTCGGCCCGAGCCCTATCTGCTGGTGGCGGGACTGTTCGCCGCGCTGACGGCCTGCGCGGCCGGCACGTACGTCCTGAACGACCTGGTCGACCTGCCGTACGACCGCCGGCACGCGGGCAGGCGGCGGCGGCCGCTGGCGGCGGGCACGGTGCCGGCGCTGCCGGCGGGCGGGCTGGCAGCCGGGCTGGCCGCGAGCGGACTGGCCGCGGCGTTCTGGCTGTCGGCCCCGGCGGGGCGCTGCGTCCTGCTCTACGTGGCGGTGACGGTCGTCTACTCGCTGGCCCTGAAGCGCAAGCTGTTCCTCGACGTCATCGCGCTGGCCGTCCTCTTCACGCTGCGCGTACTCGCCGGCGGCGCGGCTGCCGCGGTTCCCCTCTCGCCCTGGTTCCTCGCATTCTCCGTCTTCATCTTCCTGGCCCTGGCCGTCGCCAAGCGCCAATCGGAGCTCCGGGCGGTGAGCGCGGCCGACCTGTCGGCTGCCGGCGGCCGCGCCTATCGAGCCGAGGATCTGACCGTGCTGGCGGCGCTCGGCGCGGCCAGCAGCTTTGCCGCCGTGCTGGTGCTCACGCTCTACATATCGAGCCCGGCGGTGAGCGAGCGCTACACGCGGCCGGACTTCCTGTGGCTGGTGTGTCTCCTGCTGCTCTACTGGCTGGGGCGCACGCTGCTGCTTGCGAATCGCGGCGCCGTCGGCGACGACCCGGTGGTGTTCGCACTGCGCGACCGGACGAGCTGGCTGGTCGGCGGCGGGATGCTCGCCCTGTTCGCCGCCGCGCTGTGAAGGATACGGAAGCCGCGGCATGACGCTCGCCGGACGGGGCTACCCAGTCTCGACCGCGTGGCGGGCGGCCCGTTCAACGCACGGTATACTACCGGCTGGTCGCGCGGGGGCGCCCGCGCGGCCAACCCGACCGCGTCCGGCGTCCGCGTCGTGACGTCGAACCGAGGTGCGTGTGCACCCGTCTGACCGCTGGGCCGGACCTGCTGCCGGCACGCCGGACGGCGGCACCCGCAGAGGAGGCCGACGCGCTGGTCGCCGCGTTGCGACCGCGCCGCGACACCATGCGCGTCCCGCGGATCCGGCAGCCGACAGCGCGCTCGTCCGCGCGATCCCGGTGCGTCTTCAAGCGGATGCGGATGCGATGAAGGGCTGGTCGGGACTACTGCTGGCCACGCTGCTGGCGATCTACCTGCCGGGTCTCGGTCACGGGTTCATCAAGGACGACTTCGTCTGGATCGCGTCGAACCAGATGACGCGCCCGACCGATCTGATTGCCCCGTTCACGCACGCGCCCGACTTCTACCGGCCGCTCGTCGCGCTGAGCTTCGCGGCCGACTGGTGGCTGTTCGGCGCGGAGCCGCTCGCCTACGGGCTCACGAACCTGGCGTTCCTGCTGGCGGCGGCCGCGGCCCTCGGGAGTCTGGCGGTCGCGCTCGGGATGACGCGGGGGAGCGCGCTCGTCGCCGCCGCGCTCTGGAGCCTCAGCTTCCACGGCATCAACATGTCGCTGCTCTGGATCAGCGGCCGCACCGCCCTGCTTGCGGTGCTCTTCGCGCTGCTCGCCGCGCGGGCGTGCGTGCGGGGGCGCGCTTGGCAGGCGGCAGGCTGGGCGCTGCTGGCGATGCTGTCCCGGGAGGACGCGGTGCTGCTGCCCTTCGTCCTGCTCGCCTGGGCCGCGCTGCCGTCACCCGCGGGCGGCGGCCAGGACGGATGGCGGATCGATCCGCAGCGCGCCGCGCGGCGCGTCTGGCCGCTCTTCGCCGTGCTGGCGGTCTACCTCGCGGTGCGGGCCGCAGCCGGCGGGATGACGCCCTGGACAGCCCCCGCGTTCTACCGGTTCACGCTGGATCCCATGACCGTGGGCCGGAACGTGCTCGAGTATCTGGACCGGGCCGCGACGCTGCCGGTGGCCACGACGCTGATCATGGCCCTGGTGGCCGGTACCCTGCCCCGGCCGACCGTGCGGCAGTGGCGGCAGGTGACGCCGGGCGCGGTGTGGATGATCGGCGGCTACGGCCTGGCCATCCTGCTGCCGGTGCGATCGAGCCTCTACGCCGTCGGGCCGGCGGCCGGCGCGGCGCTCGCGGGGGCCGCGCTGCTGGCCTCCATCCAGGACCGCGCCACGCCCGGCGCGCGACGGCGAATGGTCGGTGCCGCGGCGCTCCTGGCCGTGCTGGCCGTGCCGGTGCACTGGTCGCGCAACGACCGCTGGGTGCAGTGGGCCAAGCTCTCCACGCACGTCCTGGACGAGATTGCGCCCGTCGCCGCCCGGCTGCCGCCGGAACGCGTCGTGCGGCTGGACGACGACCGGAGCGTCCGCACGAATCTCGACGCCACATTCGGGACGCTGATCGAGGAGGCCGTGCTGGTGCGTACGGGGATGACGCGGCGCGTGTGGATCGAGCCGCCGGTGACGGCTTCGCAGGCGGCGGGACTCGTCGCGCCGGACGCGGAGGACATCGCCGCGCGGTTCGCGCTGCGGGACGGCGTACTGGCGCGCGTGGGGGCCGCACCGTAGCTCGTCTTGTATTGCATGAACACATGCTCGTCAATATGCTTTTATGCATGCGCACGACGATAGACCTGAACGACGAGTTGCTGCGGGCGGCCAAGTCCCATGCGGCGGGTGCAGGGAGGACGCTGAAGGCGACGATCGAGCAGGCGCTCCGCGAGTTCCTGGCCGGTCCGGGGCGGGCGACCGGGGAGGGTCCACCGCTGCCGATCTTTCGCGGGCAGGGCGTGCAGCCGGGCGTGGACCTCACGGACAACGCGGCGCTCGAGGAGCTGATGGATGCAAAGCCCTGACGTCAACGTCCTGGCGAGCGCGTTTCGCGCCGACGCGGTCCATCATGAGCGCTGCCGGGCGTGGCTGACCGGCGCGCTGGCCGGCCGGGATGGGATCGGCCTCTCCGAGCTCGTGCTGAGCGGTGTGTTGCGCGTCCTGACGCATCCGCGGGTCTTCAACCCGCCGACCCCGAGCGAGGCGGCAACCGGTTTCGTCGACGCCGTGCTCGCGCAGCCCGCAATCACGGCCCTGCGCCCCGGCAGCGGCCACTGGCGGATCTTCCGCGGCATGTCCGCCACGCTGCGCTTGACGGGCAACCGGATTCCCGACGCGTACCACGCCGCCCTGGCAATCGAGCACGGCTGCGAATGGGTGACCCTCGACCACGGCTTCGCGGCCTACCCCGGCTTGCGCTGGCGCAACCTGCTCCGCGGCTGACGCGCCGCAGCCGCGCCGGGCACGAGCACCGGTGCGCTTGTCGCCGGTGCACTTATCGCCGGTGCACTTGTCGCCGGTGGCGGTTACCGGTAGGCTATCGGCCAGTTTCCGGAGACCATACATGGCCCAAGTTTCGATTACCGTCAACGGCAGGCGGCGCTCGACCGACGTGGAGCCGCGCCTGCTCCTGGTCCATTTCCTGCGCGAGCACCTGAACCTGACGGGCACGCACGTCGGGTGCGACACCAGCCAGTGCGGCGCCTGCACCGTCCTGATCGACGGGCGGAGCGCGAAATCGTGCACCATGTTCGCGGTCCAGGCCGACGGCGCCGAGATCATCACGATCGAGGGGCTCGCGGACGGCGACCAGTTGCACCCGCTGCAGGAAGGGTTCTGGGAGGAGCACGGCCTGCAGTGCGGCTACTGCACGCCCGGCATGATCATGTCGGCCGTCAACCTGCTGAACGACAACCCGGCCCCGACGGAGCAGGACATCCGGGCCGGCCTCGACGGCAACCTCTGCCGCTGCACCGGCTACCAGCACATCGTCAACGCAGTGCAGCACGCCGCGGGCCGCGCGCGGGAGAGGTAGGGCATGACGACCTCGCCAGTCCTGCCGAAGCTCGTCGGCCAGCGCGTCAAGCGGCGCGAGGACCCGCGTCTCATCCAGGGCCGCGGGACGTACGTGGACGACATCAAGCTCGCCGGCCTGCAACACCTGGCGTTCAAGCGGAGCGATGTCGCGCACGGCCACATCCTGGCGATCGACACCAGCGCCGCGGAGGGGCTCGACGGCGTCGAAGCGGTCTTCACCGGCGCGCAGATCGCCGAGCTCCTCGGCCCGATGCCGATCGGGACGCCGTTCCCGTCGCCGGACCACCGCGCGGTCGCCGCCGACGTCGTCCGCTACGTCGGCGAGCCGGTCGCCGTCGTGGTGGCCCGCGACCGCTACGTCGCGCGCGACGCGGCGGACGCCATCGCCGTCGACTACGAGCCGCTGCCCGCGGTGGTCGATCCCGAGGAGGCGATGTCCGGCCGGCCGGCCCTGCTGCACGCCGACTTTCCGAACAACCATGCGGTCGGGCCGCTTCCGGCCGGCACCGGCGTGCGGGGCGACGGCACGGTGGACGACACGGCC
The DNA here is from genome assembly GCA_965217045.1 of Vicinamibacterales bacterium. Classification (GTDB taxonomy): domain Bacteria; phylum Acidobacteriota; class Vicinamibacteria; order Vicinamibacterales; family UBA8438; genus JAAXGX01. Next base: position 2,587,785 of record OZ244229.1, read on the forward strand.
ATCGAGCGGGCCTTCGCGGACGCCGAGGTGGTGGTCTCGCAGCGCATGGTCAACCAGCGTCTCGCGCCCACCTCGATCGAGCCGCGCGGCGTCGTGGCCCACTACGAGCCGGGCAAGGAGACGATGACCATCTGGTCGTCGACGCAGAACCCGCACATCCTGCGCACGTTCATCGCCTCGATGACAGGTCTGGGCCAGGATCAGGTGCGCGCGATCGCGCCGGAGGTGGGCGGCGGCTTCGGCTCGAAGATCAATATCTACGGCGAGGAGTACGTGGCGGCCGCGGTCTCGAAGCGGCTGGGCCTGCCGGTCAAGTGGGTGGAGGACCGCTCGGAAGCGTTCCTCGCCACGATCCACGGGCGCGACATCATCGGCTACGTCGATCTCGCGGCCCGGCGGGACGGCACGGTGCTCGGGCTGAAGCTGCGGCTCGTCGCCGACATCGGCGCCTACAACATGCTGCTCACCGCCGCCATCCCGACGCTGACGATGACGATGGCCAGCGCCACCTACGCCATCCCCGCCATCCGCGCGACGCTCACGGAGGTGTTCACCAACAAGACGCCTACCGACGCCTACCGCGGCGCGGGCCGACCCGAGGCGATCTATTTCGTGGAGCGGGCGATGGACATGCTCGCCCGCGAGCTGGGCATGGACTCGGCCGAGCTGCGGCGCCGGAACTTCATCCGGCCGGAGCAGTTTCCCTTCACCACGCAGACGGGGGCGGTCTATGACTCGGGCGACTACGACAAGGTGCTCGACCGCGCGCTGGAAGAGGCGGGCTGGGAGCGGCTGAAGGCCGAGCGGGACGCCGCGCAGGCGGAGGGCCGGCTGGTCGGACTGGGCCTGGCGATGTACGTCGAGATCTGCGGCGTCGGCCCGTCCTCGAGCCTGCCGACCGGCGGCTGGGAGCACTCGCAGGTCACCGTCGAGCGCGACGGGCGGATCAGCGCCACGACCGGGGCGTCGCCGCACGGCCAGGGCAACGAGACCACCTTCGCCCAGATGCTGGCCGACCAGTTCGGCGTGCCCTTAGAACACGTGACCATCCTTCACGGGGACACGGCGGTGGTCAAGCAGGGGATCGGGACCTTCGGCAGCCGGTCGCAGGCAGTGGGCGGTGCGGCGCTGCACTTGGCCGGCGGCAAGGTCAAGACCAAGATGGCGAAGTTCGCGGCCGCGCTGCTCGAGGCCCACGAGGCCGACCTCGTCTTCGAGAACGGCCGCATAGCGGTGGCGGGAGCGCCGGCGGCCGCCAGATCGTTCGCCGAGGTGGCCGCGTACGCGCACCGGCCGCTCAAGCTGCCCGCCGGCCTCGAGCCGGGGCTGAGCGACGAAGCGTTCTTCGAGCCGAGCAACAACACCTATCCCTTCGGCTGCCACATCGCGATGCTGGAGGTCGACCGCGACACCGGCGAGCCGCGGTTGCTCCGCCTGGTCGCGGTCGACGACGCGGGCAACCTGATCAACCCCCTGATCGTCGAGGGCCAGATCCACGGCGGGCTGGCCCAGGGGATCGGGCAGGCCATGGTGGAGGAGGTGGTCTACGGCGCCGACGGCCAGCCGCTGACCGGCTCGTTCATGGACTACGCCATTCCGCGCGCAAGCGACTTCCCCCGCTTCGAGCTCCACAGCACCGTGACGCCGACCCCGGTGAACCCGCTGGGCGCCAAGGGGGTCGGGGAGGCCGGGACGATCGGCTCGACGCCGTGCATCGTCGCGGCCGCAGTCGACGCGCTGCGCGGGTTCGGCGTCGGGCACATCGACATGATGCTCCGGCCCGAGAAGCTGTGGCGCATCATTCAGGGAGGACAGGCGTGATTCCGACCGCATTCGACTACGCGCGCGCGATGTCGCTCGACGACGCGATCGCGCAGCTCCAGGCCGCGGGCGGCACCGGCAAGCTGATCGCGGGAGGCCACAGCCTGGTACCGCTGATGAAGCTGCGCCTGAGCGAGCCCGCGATCCTCATCGACATCGCTCACATCCCGGACCTGGCGGGGATCCGGGAGTCGGAGGGCGTGATCGAGATTGGCGCCGGAGCCCGGCACCATGACGTGGCAACGTCCGCCCTGCTGCGCGAACGCTGCCCGGTGGTCGCCGACACCGCCGCAGTCATCGGCGATCCGCAGGTCCGGAACCGGGGCACGCTCGGCGGCAGCCTGGCGCATGCCGACCCGGCCGCCGACTATCCCGCCGCCATGCTGGCGGTGGACGCCGACCTGCACCTGAAGGGACCCGGCGGGTGGCGGGTCGTGAAGGCCCGCGACTTCTTCCAGGGCGTCTTCACGGTCGACCTCGCGGCGGACGAGATCCTCGTGAAGGTGACGTTCGCCCCGGCGCGCGCGTCGGCGTACGCCAAGCTCCATCAGCGCGCCTCGCGGTTCGCCATCGTGGGCGTGGCGGCCGCGCTCGAGACGAGCGGCGGGATCATCCGGACGGCCCGCGTCGGCCTGACGGGCGCCGCGTCGTCTCCGGCGCGTCTGGCGGACGTCGAGGCCGCGCTCGCGGGGCAGCCCGCGACGGGCGCCGCCGCGGCCGCCGCCGCGCGGGGCGCGGGTGACGGCGTGAGCGAGCTGAACGCCGACATCCACGGCAGCGCCGAGTACCGCCGCGCGATGATCCCGGTCTTCACCCGCCGGGCGCTCGACAGCGCGCTGACGCGCAGCGGCGACTGAACGCGGGGCCAGGAGTCATGGCGATATCTCCCGTCCTGCCGAAGCTCGTCGGCCAGCGCATCAAGCGGCGCGAGGACCCGCGGCTGATCCAGGGCCGCGGGACCTACGTCGACGACCTCAAGCTCGCGGGCATGCAGCACCTCGCGTTCAAGCGCAGCGACATCGCGCACGGGCGCATCCTGTCCATCGATACGAGCGCCGCGGAAGCGCTCGACGGCGTCGAGGCGGTGTTCACCGGCCCGCAGATGGCCGAGATGGCCGGTCCGCTGCCGGCCCTGCTGCCGTTTCCGGCGCCGGAGCGCCGCGCGGTGGCGACCGACGTCGTCCGCTTCGTCGGCGAGCCGGTCGCCGTGGTGGTGGCCCGCGACCGCTACGTCGCGCGGGACGCGGTCGACGCCATCACGGTCGAGTACGAGCCGCTGCCGGTCGTGGTCGATCCCGAGCAGGCGATGACCGGCGAGCCGGTCGTGCTGCACGCCGACTTTCCGAACAACCTGATGCTCGCATCGCTGCCGATGGGCACCGGCGTCGGGGCGGACGGCAAGGTCGACGACACGGCCATCGACCAGGCGTTCGCGGACGCCGAGGTCGTGATCTCGCAGCGGATGGTCAACCAGCGGCTCGCGCCGACGCCCATCGAGCCGCGCGGCGTCGTGGCCCACTACGAGCCGGGCAAGGAGACGATGACCATCTGGTCGTCGACCCAGTCCCCGCACATGCTGCGGACGTTCATCGCCTCGATGAACGATATGGGCGAGGATCAGGTGCGCGCCATCGCGCCGGAGGTCGGCGGCGGCTTCGGCTGCAAGTCCGCCGGCTCCGCCGAGGAATGCGTGGTCGCCGCGGTCTCGAAGCGCCTGGGTCTGCCGGTCAAGTGGGTGGAGGAGCGCGCCGAGGCGTTCCTCGCGACGAGCCACGGCCGCGACCTCATCGGCTACGTCGATCTCGCGGCCAGTCGGGACGGCACGGTCCGCGGACTGAAGCTGCGGATCGTCGCCGACGTCGGCGCCTACAACATGCTGTTCACTGCCGCCATCCCGACCTCCACGATGGCGATGGCGAGCGGCAACTACGCCATCCCGGCCATCCGCGCGACGCTCACGGAGGCGTTCACCAACAAGACCCCGACGGACGCCTACCGCGGCGCGGGTCGCCCGGAGGGAATCTATTTCCTGGAGCGCGCGATGGACATGCTCGCCCGCGAGCTGGGGATGGATCCGGTCGAGGTGCGGCGGAAGAACTTCATCCGGCCCGAGCAGTTTCCCCATGCTACCCAGACCGGGGTCGTGTACGACTCGGGCGACTACGACAAGGCGCTCGATCGGGCGCTGGAGAACGCCGGCTGGGAGCGGCTCAAGGCCGAGCGGGATGCCGCGCGCGCCGAGGGCCGGCTGGTCGGGCTGGGTCTGTCGATGTACGTCGAGGTCTGCGGCGTGGGCCCCTCGGCGGCGCTGCCGATGGGGGGCTGGGAGCACTCGCAGGTCACCGTCGAGCGCGACGGGCGGATCAGCGCCACGACCGGCGCGTCGCCGCACGGGCAGGGCAACGAGACCACCTTCGCGCAACTGCTGGCCGACCAGTTCGGTGTGCCGCTCGAGCACATCCGGATCCATCACGGCGACACGGCGGTGGTGAAGCAGGGCAGTCTCGGCACCGGCGGGAGCCGCTCGCAGGCGGTAGGCGGGGCCGCGCTGCACCTGGCCGGCGGCAGGGTCAAGACCAAGATGGCGAAGTTCGCGGCGCTGCTGCTCGAGGCGCACGAGGCCGACCTGGTTTTCGAGAACGGCCGCATCGGCGTCATGGGCGCCCCGTCGGCCGCGAAGACGTTCGCCGAGGTGGCCGCGTACGCCTACCGGCCGCTCAAGCTCCCCGAGGGGGTCGAGCCGGGTCTGAGCGATGAGGCGTTCTTCGAGCCGACCAACAACACCTACCCGTTCGGCTGCAACATTGCGATGCTCGAGGTGGATCGCGACACCGGCGAGCCGCGGCTCCTGCGGATGGTGGCGGTCGACGACGCGGGCAACCTGATCAACCCGCTGATCGTGGAGGGCCAGGTCCACGGGGGTCTGGCCCAGGGCATCGGCCAGGCGCTGATCGAGGAAGTGGTCTACGGCGGCGACGGCCAGCCGCTGACCGGCTCGCTGATGGACTACGCCCTGCCGCGCGCGAGCGACTTCCCGCGCTTCGAGCTGGACAGCACCGTGACGCCGACGCCGTTGAACCCGCTGGGCGCCAAGGGAATCGGCGAGGCCGGCACGATCGGGTCCACGCCCTGCATCGTATCGGCCGCCGTAGATGCCCTGAGCGGGTTCGGCGTGCGCCACATCGACATGCTGCTGCGGCCCGAGAAGCTCTGGCGCATCATCCACGGGCCGCGGGACTGATCGATCTGCCGCGCCGTCCGGCGCCGACTGTGAGACGATACAGGCCATGCGTTGCCCCGCTGCACTGATCGGCGCCACCGCGGTGCTCGTTGCCGTCGCCGGGCCGCTGGCCGCGAACGACTGGCCGGAGTGGCGCGGCGCCGGCCGCCTGGGTGTCTGGACGGACACCGGCATCCTCGACGCGTTCCCCGCGGGCGGCCTGCAGGCCGCCTGGCGCGTGCCGATCGGCGGCGGCTACGCGGGCCCGTCCGTGGCGGACGGCCGCGTCTTCGTCACCGACGCGCGGCGCGCGGACCCGCGCAGCACGGCGGTGGTCGAGCGCCTGCTGGCCCTCGACGAATCGACCGGCGACGTCCTCTGGACCAGCGAGTGGAACACCAACTACGCGGGGCTGCAGCTCATCTATGCGACCGGCCCGCGCGCGACGCCGACCGTGGACGGCGACCGCGTCTACGCCGTCGGCGCCATGGGGAACCTGCTGGCGCTCGACGTGGCGGACGGCAGCGTGCTGTGGCAGAAGGACTACGTGCACGACTTCAACGCCGCCATTCCGTCGTGGGGCATCTCCGGCGCGCCGCTCGTGGACGGCGACCGGCTCATCTGTCTCGTGGGCGGCGAGCCGGACGCCAAGGTCATCGCCTTCGACAAGCGGACCGGCGAGGTCCTCTGGCAGGCGCTATCCTCCGACTGGGAACCGGGCTATACGGCCCCGATCCTGATCGAGGCAGCCGGGACTCGGCAGCTCATCATCTGGCACCCGCGCGCGATCAGCTCGCTCGATCCGGCAACCGGCGCGGTCTACTGGGAGATTCCGCACATCGTCGACATGGGCATGACCATCCCGACCGCCGTGCGCAGCGGGCCGTATCTGCTCGTGACCTCCCAGTGGGGCGGCGCCCGCATGCTGCGGCTGGCCGAGTCCCATCCGGACGCGGCGCTGGTCTGGGAAGGAGTCGGCCAGAGCGACCCGGAGTACGGCCGCGTCTTCGACACGCTCGACTCCGTGATGGGCACGCCCGTGATCCAGGGCGACTACGTGTACGGGGTCGATGGATACGGCGTCCTCCGCTGCCTGGAGCTGCGGACGGGCCGCCGCGTCTGGGAAACAGACGCCCTGATCGGCGCACGCGCCAACCATGGCACGGCGTTCTTCGTGCGGCACGGGGACCGCTACTTCATCAATACCGACGCAGGCGAACTCGTGATCGCACGGCTCTCGCCAGCGGGCTATGACGAGATGAGCCGCACGCACCTGATCGACCCGACCAGTCCCGTCACGCGGCGTCGCCCGCAAGGCCAGGGTCCCGTCGTGCACTGGTCGCACCCGGCGTATGCGAACCGCCACGTCATCACGCGCAACGATGAAGAGATCGTACGTTTCTCCCTGGCCCGTACGCCCTAGCGCGCGGGTTGCGGCCCTGCGGCCGGCGACCTGGGCGCGAGTTGCGCTGGCGACTGCCCCGGCGTTGGCGGCAGCCGTGCTGCTGGCCGTAGCGGTCGGCGCGGCCCAGCAGCCCGGCGACACGCAGCGGCTGATCGCGGTCGTGGCCGATCTGCACATGGGCGTCGGCCGGGATGCTGCCGGCGCGTGGCACGCCCGCGAGGACTTCCGCTGGGCGGACGAGTTCCAGAGCTTTCTGGCGGCGCTCGACGCGGAAGGCGCGGGCGCGACCGACCTCGTCCTGAACGGCGACACCTTCGAGCTGGCGGCATCCGACTGCGTCTACGACAATCCCGCGCTGGGGTGCACGGAGCCCGAGGCGCTCGCCGCATTGGAGCGCGTCCTGGCGGCGCACCCACGCGAGGTCGACGCGCTGGCCGCCTTCGCCCGTTCCGGGTCGAACCGCGTCATCCTGGTTCCGGGCGAGCACGACGCCGCCCTGCTCTTCCCGGCGGTCCGCGCCCGCGTGGAGGAAGCGCTCGGGGCATCCAGCGTGGAGGCAGCGGTCAACGGCGCCTGGGTGTCGTCCGACGGGCAGGTGTACGTCGAGCATGGGCATCAAGTCGGCTGGCGCGCGGACCGCTTCGCCACCTGGCCGGAGCCGTTCATCGAACGCGCGGGCCGGCGGCATCTCGAGCGGCCGTGGGGCGCCCGCACGGCGGGAGCCCTGATCCGGGAACACGAGCAGCGCTATCCCGTGGCGGACAACTTCGCCGACGTCGGCGCCGGGCTCACGCACGCTCTCGCCGCCGCAGGAACCGCGGACCTCGGCGCACCGGCCCCGGACCTGCTGCGCTATGTGCTCTTCCGGATGCCGTGGCAGCAGTTCCGCGTCGACCTCGACATCGGCGACGTGCAGCCGCCGGCTTGGGATCTGGCATCCGTGCGCGAGCAGGGGGCGTCGTTTCTGGTGGACTCGCTGCCGGACGACGACCGGTTCAAGCCCCTTGCGCGGCAGGCATTGGAGGCGGGCAGGCTGGCGGCGCTGATGAACGATCTGACCGGCGACGAGCTGACGGCCCTCTGCGACTACCGCGCCGCCGCGCGCCGGGCGCGCCGGCGTTTCGAGCGCTACCTGACCCAGCTCGATCACCAGGGACCGCCGGTGGCCGCATGCCCCCGTCTGCCTGACAGCCGCGGCGGGCAGTTCGACTACTTCTGGCGGACGCGCGACCTGACCTACGGGCGCCGACTCGAGACCGTGCAGACCGACCGCGCGGCGAGCGAGCACCCGATCGCGGTCTTCGTCCACAGCCACACGCACCTGGTCGACTGGCGGCAGCGCGTCCTGCTGTCGACCAGCCAAGGCCGGCCCGTCATCGTCGACGGCTTCTCGCCGGTACGCGACGCGCTGGTGCCGGTGGTGGTCAACGGCGGTGCGTGGCAGCGGACCATCACGCCGGTCGAGTTCGCGCGGCTGCAGGCAGCCGGGGATCTGTCCAACGCCGAGCTGCTCGGCGCCCTGCGCCCGGAGCACCTCGCGCCCTGCTACAGCTTCGTCCAGATCGACCCGTACGACGTCACGCCCGCGGCGCCCGTGGTCCGCTACTGGCGTCAGGCGGAGGGCGGGGCCTGGGAGCTGGCCAGCGAGTGCGGGCGGCAGCCCGTGCTGCCGCCCCCGGACGCCCGCTGAGCGGACGCAGCGCGCCCGTCACAGGGCCAGGAGTCTGCGCCGCAGAACCGCGCGGACTCCCGCATCCAGTACAGGACCGCGCTGGACCATTCATGCTCCCTCGTCACGCCTTGCTCTGGCCGTGCGCGGCATTGCCACGACCGCGTCTCGGCGCGACGCGGGGTCTCACCACGGGCTCCTAGCCCTGGCTTCCGGCGCCGAGCGTCTCCACCAGGGTGATCAACGCCGACAGGTCGTCACGTCCCCGGTCCTGCCCATGGAGGCCGTTGATGAGCTGCATCGTGAGCGCCCCGGCTGGCAGCGCAACGCCGAGGTCGTGCGCCAGCCGCAGGACGATGTCGAGGTCCTTGTGGTACAGACGGCTCTCGATGCCGGCAGCGAAGTCCCGCCGCGCCATCCGGTCGCCGAAGAAGTCGAGCACGCGGCTCGATGCCATACCCCCCAGCAGCGCCTCCCGTACCTGCCCGGGTTCGAGCCCCGCGCGCCGCGCCAGCGTCAGCGCCTCGGCCACACCTTGCGCCGTCACCAGCAGCAGGAGCTGGTTGCACGCCTTCGTCGCCTGACCGGCGCCGTGCCCGCCCATGTGGCGCACGGTCGCGCCGAGACAGTCGAGCAGCGGCCGGACGCGGGCCAGGACGTCGGCCCGCCCCCCCACCATGATGGAGAGCGTGGCGTCGCGGGCGCCGTGCGGCCCGCCAGACACCGGGGCGTCGAGCATGTCGACGCCGCGCTCGGCCAGCGCTGCCGCAATCGTCCGGGTCGCCGCCGGATCGATGGTGCTCGTGTCGACGACTACGCTGCCGGGCCGCGCACCGTGCACGACCCCGTCGGCGCCGAGCAGGACCGACTCGACGTCGGCGGTTCCGGTCACCATCGTGAAGATCGCGTCGCAGCCGCCCGCCAGCTCGGCCGGGGTCGCCGCGGTCGCCGCGCCCTGGTCGACCAGGGGCCCGCGCGACGCGGCGCGCCGCGCGCAGACCGTCACCTCGTGACCGCCTCGCAACAGGTTGGTTGCCATGGGGCGCCCCATGGCGCCGAGACCGATGAATCCGACCCGCATCGTTTCGTCCTCCCGTCGTGGAAGCCGCGCCCGCCGTGCTGCCGGGCGTACAGAACTTCGCCGGGCGCCGCGGGGCTGCCGGCCGCGTCGTCAGAGCCAGAGGCGCCGCAGCCTCTCGACGGTCTCGAGGCAATACGGCTCGGCGGTCAGGTGGAGTTGCGCAAGGGTGATGCCGACGGTTGCCACCATCTCGACCACGGCGGCGGCCAGCAGGGCCCGCTGGCGCGTGCGGCGGGCCGGCTGTCCGACCCCCGCGATCAGCCACCTGCCGGCCAGCGTCAGGGCGATGGCGCTGGCCGGCAGCAGCAGGAACTGCCAGTAGTCGTGCAGCGCCGCGCTCAGGTTGAACACGGCCACATAACCCGCGCCGGCCAGCAGGAAGACGCAGCCGACCTCCACCGCCGGGTCCAGCGGCGCCGACGACCGCAGGCCGCGCAGACCCCGGTACGCCAGCGCGCCCGCCGCCAGTATCCCCGTCAGGGTGAAGTACCGCCAGTGCAGCTCGAGGATCCGCCCCAGCGCCCAGGCGGCATCCTGCTCGCCGGTCAGACCCATCCGGGACGCGAGCAGGTCGCGCAGGTATCCCAGGCCGCCTTCCTGCACCCACACCAGCTGCGCCAGGTTCGCGGCGAAGAGCAGGACGCCGGGCACGACCAGCCACGCGAGCGTGACCGCGCCGTGCGCACTGCGCCGGACGACGACCTGCCAGCCGAGGTACAGGGCGCAGGCGGCGATTGCGAAGAAGCCGGCCCACCCCGCCAGCGCCGCCCAGACGCAGGCCGCGGCAGCCGCGATGCGCCAACACAGCGCGCGACCCTCGGCGTGCAGGGACTCCCAGCAGGCCCTGACGAGCAGGATGGCGGCCGGCAGCACGAGCACCTCGTGATTCAGCATCCGGCCGAAGAATGCCGACTCGGGCAGGAGGACGAACAGCAGCGTCGCCAGCAGCGCCTCCCGTCTCCGCTCCAGTACCCGGCGGGCGAGACCGAAGAACAGCAGCGTCGCCAGCAGGTGGCAGGCGACGGCCGTGCCGCGCGTGACCAGCGGGCCGTCGCGCCCCGTCAGGAGGTACACGGCCGCCAGGGCCAGCCCCGGTCCGGGCGGATGGTGAGCGTAGAACCGGCCGGAGGCCGTCTCCGGCGAGAAGAAGTAGTTCTGCCCCTTCGTCGCCTGCAGCCCCAGGCGCAGGTGGGACCGCGCGAACGTGGCATGGAGCGCGTTGTTGTCCTCGTGCTTCAGGCGATAGTCGCCGGCGATCCCGATCGTGAGCAGCGAGACCTCGAGCAGCAGGATGGCGAGCAGCGGTAGCCGTGCCGACCGCGTCATGGAGGAACCGCCAGTCGCCGGGGGAGCCGCCGGGACCCCGCCGGGCACGCGGATACGATACCATTGGCGCCGACACGCACAGGGAGGGAGACAATGAGTCATCGAGACGCTCGGCACGCGATGAGCGCGGTGCTGTCCGCCGGTCTCGTACTGTTGCTCATGCATGCCATGCCTGCCACAGCCCAGGACCGGATGCCGCCGATTCCGGAAGATCGGATGACCGCGGAGCAGAAGGCGGCCGTCGAGGAGTTCAAGCGGGTTCGTCAGAGGCCGAACGTCACCGGACCGTTCGTGCCGCTGCTCAGGAGCCCCGAGATGTTGAGCCGGGCCCGCAACGTGGGCGACTACGCTCGGTACAACAGCGTGCTGCCGCCGCGGCTCAGCGAGTTCGTCATCCTGATGACCGCGCGGCATTGGACGCAGAACTACGAATGGGCGGCGCACGCCGCGATCGCCGAGCGCGAGGGACTCGACCCGGCCATCATCGCGGCGATTGCCGACGGGCGGCGCCCCGCATCGATGGCCGACGACGAAGCGGTGCTCTACGACTTCTGCACCGAGCTGTTCCACACCCTGGGGGTGAGCGACCCGACCTACGCTCGGATGGTTGCGGCGTTCGAGGAGATCGGCGTCATCGACACCATCGGGATCATGGGCTACTACTCGATGCTGGCGATGGTCATGAACACCGCGCGCACGCCGCTCAGGGAGGGCGTCGAGCCGGGGCTCGCGCCGTTCCCGCGTTGACCTGGAGGGCCGCCATGCAGCGCCGACTCGTTGCGCGCGCCGCCGCCTCGGTTGCGGGCGCCCTGCTGCTCGGGGCCGCGGCCGGCGGCGCCTCTTCCCCGGCGACCGCGGCCGCACCCGCCGCCACGCCGTGCGGGCGGTTGATCGGGCTCGAGCTGCCGGACACCACCATCACCGCCGCGGAGCGCGTGCGGGCGGGTTCGTTCGCCCCGCCGGGCGGCGGGGCACCGGTGGACGTGCCTGCGTTCTGCCGCGCGGTGGGCCGCACGGCGCCCGCGATCCGCTTCGAGGTCTGGCTGCCCGAGGAGCGCTGGAACGGGAAGTTCCAGGGGATCGGCAACGGGGGCATGGCCGGCTCGCTGCGCTACGACCGGATGGCCGCCGCGCTGGCTCGCGGCTACGCCGCGGCCGCCACCGACACCGGTCACGTGACCGAGAACACCTTCGACGCCACATGGGCCTTCGGCCGGCCGGATCTCGTGGCCGACTTCGGGCACCGTGCGCTGCACCTCACCACCGTCAACGCCAAGACGATCACGGAGGCCTACTACGACCGGCCGCCTGCCTACTCCTACTACGTGGGGTGCTCCAAGGGCGGCCAGCAGGGGCTGATGGAGGCGCAGCGGTATCCGGACGACTACGACGGGATCATCGCCGGCAACCCCGCCCACGACTGGACGCGCTTCTACGCCGGCGCGCACCTCTGGTACGCGCAGGCCACGCTCGCGGATCCCGAGAGCTACATTCCGGCCGACAAGCTGCCGCTGCTCGCCGGCGCGGTCAACGCCGCCTGCGACACGCTCGACGGCATCGAGGACGGCGTGCTCGACGACCCGCGTCAGTGCCGCTTCGACCCGGCCGAGTTGACGTGCGCCGCGGGCCAGGACGCCGCCACCTGCCTCACCCGCAAGCAGGTGGACGCGGTGCGGGCCATCTGGTCCGGCAGCCGCAACCGGCGCGGTGAGCCGCTGTACCCGGGCCTGGTTCCCGGCGGCGAAGCCTCGCCCGGCGGGTGGGCGCGATGGGTCAGCGGCGACGCGCCGTTCACCAGCCTGCACTGGCTCGCGGCGGAAGGTTTCTTCCGCCACATGGTGTTCGAGGATCCGGATTGGGATTTCCGGTCGTTCGACTACGACGAGGACCTGGCCTTCGCGCTCGAGAAGGTCGGTCACGACCTCGACGCGGCGGATCCGGATCTGCGGGCACTGCGCGAGCGGGGCGGCAAGCTGATCGTCTACCACGGCTGGAGCGACGCAGACATCTCGCCGCTCGGATCGATCGACTACTACGAGGACGCCGTCTCGCTGATCGGCGCCGGAGGCGACCGGGCGGCGGCCCTGGCGGGCACGCGGGACTTCTTCCGCCTGTTCATGGCGCCTGGGATGGGGCATTGCCGGGGAGGTCCCGGCCCCGATCGGTTCGATGCGCTGACCGCCCTCGAGCGCTGGGTGGAGCTGGGAGAGGCGCCGGCGCGAATCGTGGCGTCGCGCGTCACGGACGGCGCTGTCGACCGCACCCGGCCCCTCTGCCCGTATCCGGAGGTCGCCAGGTGGAACGGGAGCGGGAGCACCGACGAGGCTTCGAACTTCGCCTGCGTGCTGCCGTCCGGGCAACAGTAGCCCGCCAATCGTCGCCTTGCGGCTCCGCTTGGCGCCCAACCAACCCTGCAGGAGTCCGCGCCATTCCATGGCGCAGGCTCCTGGCCGATCAGGGCACCGTCGGGTCGGCCACCGCGCGGTCGGCGCGTTCCTGCACGGTGCCGGGCACCCCGAGCCGGGTGTTGGCGCCCAACTCCCCGAGGAGCGCAGCCGTATCGGGGAAAGCCTGGAACTGGAACGACTGCTTGGAGCCCTCCGCGAGACGGAACGGCGTGCGACCGCGGAAGTCCCGCGCATCGATGTCGGCGCCGTGCGTCACGAGATACTCCACCACCTCGTTCAGGCCACGGAACGCGGCGCCGTGCAGCGCCGTGAAATCGGCCTCGTTCACCGCGTCGATGTCCGCGCCCGCCGCGAGCAGCAGCTTCACGGCCGCCTCCGCGCCGCGCGAGCGGGTGCCGCGCGTCTGATTCGGCCGGAACGTCGAGCGGCCGAGGCCGGCCGCCACCATGAACGGCGTGGTGCCGTCGTCCGTCGTCAGGCTCTGATCGGCGCCCGCGGCCAGCAGTGCCTCGATGACCGCCGCGCTGGCGCGGGCGTGGGACTCGGCATCCGCTCCGCCGGCGCGCCGGTAGAACCCACTGCTGGCCGCCTCGAAGGCCGCTACCCACAGCGGCGTGGCGCCGCGCAGATCTCCGGTGCCACATGCGAAGCGCTCGAACGCCCCTTTCTTCGGGTAGCCGATGTACTCCATCAGCATGGCCGTGGTGGCGATGCGCCGGTTCGGATCAGCGCCGTGGCGCAGCAGGGCCTCGACAAGCGCCGGCCGGCGGTCGGAATCGAGGCTCATCCGGCCGGTGTCGCGCCGCCCGCCCGACATGCGCCCGGCGCCGTGCCCCCGGTCCCAGTCGATCAGCCAGCGGTCGACAACGCCCGCCGCCGCGTGCAGGGCTGAGACGCCCGCCATCGTGCCGTTGGGATCGGCACCCTCATCGAGCAGGAACCGCGCGAAGTCGTCCTGCCCGTGGATGATGGCGAACGGCAGCGCGTGCGTCCCGTCCGAGCCGACGCCGTCGACGTCGGCACCGGCGGCGAACAGCAGCCGGGCCGTCTCGACGTCGCCGTTGCGGGCGGCCGTCAGCAGCGGCGTCAGGCCCTTGGAGGTCGACGCGTGAACATCGGCGCCGCTCTCCAGCAGCAACCGCACGATGTCCCGATGGGGCGCCGCCACCGCCCACATCAGGGCGGTGGCCGACACCTTGACCGTCGCGGCGTTCACGTCGGCGCCGTGCGCCAGCAGCGCGCGGACGATCGCCCCGCTGCCCGTGCGCGCGGCCACCATCAGCGGCGTCAGGCCGCTGGTCTGCATCGCGTTCGCATCCGCGCCCGCCGCGAGCAACGTGCCGACCAGGCTGCTGCTCGCGTTCTCGGTCGCCCGGATGAGCGGCGCCACGCCGTGGTCGTCGGCCGCGTTCACGTCGGCGCCCGCCGCCAGCAGCAGGCGGACCGCCTCGTGGTCGTCCCAGTGGGCGGCCCACAGCAGCGCCGTCGCTCCATCCGCGCGGCGCGCATCGACGGCGGCGCCCGCCTCCAGGAGCCCCCGCAGCGCGGGCAGGTCCTGCCGCGCCGCCGCATCCACGAGACGGTGCTCGGGAGCTGCCGCCGCCAAGCTGGCCGCGGTTCCCACGGCTACGATGAACAGCGCCCCTGCCCGCCAACGGGTCATTGCGACCATCGTTCCATCCCCCCACTCGAGAGACGCCAGCCCGCGGCGCCGGCCAATGCTGCTCGTTCCAATCCGGTGGCGATCCGGTGGCGCAGGTCAGGGAACCGCGAGCTCGGTCACCGCGCGGTCGGCCCGCTCCTGCACCGTGCCCGGCACGCCGAGCCGGGTGTCGGCGCCCAGTTCCGCCAACAGCGTCGCCGTCTCCGGGAACGCCTGGAACTGGAACGACTGCTTCGAGCCTTCGGCCAGGCGGAACGGCGTCCGCCCGCGGTAGTCGCGGGCGTCGATGTCGGCGCCGTGCGCGACCAGGTAATCCACCACCTCGTTCAGGCCGCGGAACGCCGCGCCGTGCAGGGCGGTGAAGTCCGCCTCGTTGATCGCATTGATGTCCGCTCCGGCTTCCAGCAGGACTCGCGTCGCCTCCTCGGCGCCGCGCGAGCGCACGCCGCGCGTCCAGTTCGGCCGGAACGTCGAGCGGCCGAGACCGGCCGCCACCATGAACGGCGTGGTGCCGTCGTGGGTCGTGAGCGACTGGTCGGCGCCCGCGTCGAGCAGGACCTGAACGATCTCGGCGCTGCTCTCGACGCGATAGTTCTCCGAGCCGGCGGCGCTGCTGCGGTACGCACCTTCCGAGGCGGCGCCGAATGCCGCCACCCAGAGCGCGGTGGCGCCGCGCAGGTCGCCGGTGCCGCACGCGAAGCGCTCGAACGCCCCCTTCTTCGGATAGCCGATGTAGTTCATCAGCATGGCCGAAGTGGCGATGCGCCCGTTCGGGTCGGCGCCGGCCGCCAGCAGCGCCTTGACCAGCGGAAGCCGCTCGCTGGCAGTCAGGTAAATCCGGCCGCCCCGGGAGCGGTACCGGCTGACGTAGCGGGCGTCGCCGTGCCGCAGGTCCCAGCCGGCGAGCCAGGTGTCGACGTTGCCGGCGGCGGCCGCCAGCGCGGGGAGGCCGCCGATCTGGCTGTTCGGGTCGGCGCCGTTCTCGAGCAGGAACAGCGCGAAGTCGGCATGGCCGTCGACGACGGCAAACGGCAGCGGGTACGTGCCGTCCGCGCCCGGCTGGCTGACGTCCGCTCCGGCCGCCATCAGCAGCCGCCCCGTCTCGATGTCGCCCTGTTGCGCCGCGGTCAGCAGCGGCGTCATACCCTTGGTGGTGGACGCCTCCACGTCGGCGCCGCTCTCGAGGAGCGCTTCGACGATGGCGCGGTGGGGCGCGGCCACGGCCCACATCAGCGGCGTTGCCCCTTCCTCGGCGGTCGCCGCGTTGACGTCGGCCCCGTGCTCGAGTAACGCCCGGACCACCTCGACGCTCCCGGTGCGCGATGCCACCATCAGCGGCGTCAGGCCGCTCCGCTGCGCGGCGTTCCCGTCGGCGCCCGCCGCCAGCAGGACGTCGACCAGCGCCACGCTCGCGTTCTCGGCCGCGCGCACCAGCGGCGTGACGCCATGGTCGTCGGCGGCGTTCGGATCGGCGCCCGCCGCCAGCAGCAGCTCGGCCGTCTCGACGTCATCCCAGTGCGCCGCCCAGAGCAGGGCCGTCACGCCGTCCGCCCGGCGGGCGCCGACGTCGACCCCTTCGTCGATCAGCGCCCGCGCCGACGCGGCGTCCTGCCGCGCCGCCGCGTCGACCAGACGCAGGTCGGATGCCGCCGCCGCGGCCAGGCCGGCCGCCGCGACAATCATGCCCGCCACAACGCCGCCAACCGCCGTCCGCCGGATGCCTGTCGACTTCACCATGCGCCTCCCTCGGCTGCAAGCAGCCCGTTCTTCGCCACGAAACGGCGACCGCCGACGCGGCCGTCAGTCGCCGGACCAGCGCTTCAGCCGGAACGTGTCGGCGGCGGCCGGATCGGCCTCACGGTAGACCCCGTGGCAGGCCTGGCAGGCCGCGTCGACCGCGCCCAGGGCCGCGCCCACGCCGTCCGGGTCGACCGTCAGCTCCGACAGCGCCACGTCGAGTTCGTCGAGGCGGCCGGCCGCGTCCCGCACCATGCCGATCGCATCGTCGCGCCCGTTCTTGCGCCAGAAGGTGATCG
The DNA here is from genome assembly GCA_965217045.1 of Vicinamibacterales bacterium. Taxonomy (GTDB): domain Bacteria; phylum Acidobacteriota; class Vicinamibacteria; order Vicinamibacterales; family UBA8438; genus JAAXGX01. Next base: position 2,604,414 of record OZ244229.1, read on the forward strand.
TGGGTGACAGTTGCTCGCGCGTGCGGGTCACCCGCACCTTCGCCTCCTCGAAGTCGCCCGCCTCGACTAGGCGGGTCAGCAGCGAGACCTGCCGGCCGACGCCCTTCATCGCCTCGTCGAGGTCATCCGCGCCGAAGAGCGGATAGTCCTGGGCCAGTACCGCGCCCCCCGTGCACAACACCATTGCGGCCGCCAGATATCGCATCGTTGGAATCTAGTTTCTTCGAGTCAAGGAACCTGCGTGTCCGCCACGGCCCGGTCGGCGCGTTCCTGCACCGTGCCGGGCACACCGAGCCGCGTGTCGGGGCGGCGCCGGGCAACGTCGATTCCCGCGTGCAGCAGCGCCCGGATTGCCCGCGTGTCCTGGCGGGCAGCCGCGTCGACCAGACGCTCCGACCCGGCAGCTGCGGACGGCCCGGCGGCCAAGCCGCAGAGCAGAGCCGCCAGCGCCGCGCGCCGGGTGCCCCCCGGCTGTCGGGACGCCACTCCTCAACGTGTCGACAATCCCCATGAAATCGGCCTTACTATTATATGCGGGGGTCAGCGTCTCCTTCGCAACGTTTTTCTTGTGCCCGCCGGGGCGCTCCCTGATAGATAATAGGGAATCTGTCTCCAGGGTTGATAATCATGTCAAGAATGCGCAGCAGCACTATCGGCATCATCGCGCTCGTATTGGCGTGCGGCTCGCAGCATCAGGCGAGCGCGCAGGGCGCCGGTCCGGGCGGATCCCAGGCAACCGGCGCACCGTCAGCGCGTCCCGTCGCGGCGACTACCGCCGCGGCGCCCTCGCGGGCGCTGCTCGACCGCTACTGCGTCACCTGCCACAACGACCGGCTGCAGACGGCCGGGCTGACGCTCGACAGCGTCGACATCGCTCAGGTGGGCGCCCACACCGAGGTGCTCGAGAAGGTCGTACGGAAGCTCCGCGGCGGCCAGATGCCGCCCGCGGGCCGCCCGCGTCCGGACGCCGCCAGCGTGGACGCGTTCGCCACAGCGCTCGAGACGGCGCTCGACCGCGAGAGCGCGGTCGCGCCCGATCCCGGCCGCGTCGCCGCCCGGCGCATGAACCGGGTGGAGTACGTCAACGCTATCGAGGATTTGCTGGCGCTGAAGGTGAACGGCGCCGAGCTGCTGCCGAGCGACATGGCCGGCTTCGGGTTCGACAACAACGCCGACGTGCTGTCGATGACGCCGTCGCTGATGACGCGCTACATCGCGGCCGCCACCAAGGTCAGCCGCGCGGCGATCGGCAGTCTCGACAACCGGCCGATGATGCAGGTGTACACGGTCGGCTTCGAGGAGCGGGACGTCCGGGTCAGCGAGGACATGCCGTTCTCGACCGTCGGCGGCCTGTCGCAGCGGCACATGTTCCCGCTCGACGGCAACTACGTGTTTGCGATTCGGCTGAAACGCAACGCCACCGTCGAGACGATCGAGGGCATCGAAGAGGACGAGCACGAGATCGAGCTGCGCGTCGACCACCAGCTGGTCATGCGCAGGAAGATCGGCGGGCAGTTCCCCGGTCCGGACCCCGGCGTGCTAATCGCGGTGTCCGAGGACGACATCGAGGGGCAGCGTCTCCACGAGTACCGGATGACGGCGGACGACGCCCTCGAGATCCGCGTGCCGATTGAAGCCGGCCAGCGGCTCGTCTCCGTGGCTTTCACCGACTCGGCCCCCTCGCCGCACGGCCTGCGGGGCGAGCCGGGCATCGACAAGCTGTTCATCTCCGGGCCGTTCGACGGCACGGTGCCGGACAACACGGCGAGCCGCGAGAAGATCTTCGTCTGCCACCCGGGGAGCGACGCGGCGGCCGCCGCGCAGGAGGCGTGCGCACGAGAGATCATCGGCACGCTTGCGCGGCGCGCATACCGCCGGCCGATCACCGACGCCGACGTCGACCCGCTCGTCAACGTCTATCGCGACGGCGCGGCCGAGCGCGACTTCGACTTCGGCATCGAGCGCGCCCTCGAGGTGCTCCTGTCGATGCCGGAGTTCCTCATGCGCGTCTATCAGGAGCCGATCGACCTGCCGCCCGCGGAGCCGTACCGGCTGAGCGACCTGGAGCTGGCTTCCCGGTTGTCGTTCTTCCTCTGGCGCTCGATCCCGGACGACGAGCTGATTGACACGGCTACCGAAGGACGGCTGAGCGATCCGGACGTGCTGTCGGCTCAGGTCCGCCGGATGCTGGCGGACGAGCGCGCCACGCGGCTCATGAACGACTTCGTCGGCCAGTGGCTGCAGGTCCGCAACATCAACGAGCAGGCGCCCGACGGCGCGCTGTTCGCGCAGTTCAACGACACGCTGCGCAGGGCGATGGTGGAGGAGACGCGGCTGTTCTTCGAGAGCCAGGTGCGCGCGGACCGGCCGCTCCAGGAGCTGCTGACCGCCGACTACAGCTTCCTGAACGAGCAGTTGGCCCGCCACTACGGCGTGGACAACATCTACGGCAGCCGTTTCCGCCGGGTCGCATGGGAGGATGACCGGCGGCACGGCCTGCTCGGCCACGCCAGCCTGCTGACCGTCACCTCGTACGCGAACCGGACCTCGGTGGTGCTGCGCGGCAAGTGGGTGCTCGAGACGCTGCTCGGCGCACCGCCGCCGCCGCCGCCGCCGAACGTGCCGCCGCTGGAGGAGGACGAGGCCGGAGCCGCGCCCACCTCGCTGCGCGAGAAGATGGAGCAGCATCGGCGCAATCCGGTCTGCGCCAGTTGCCACACGGAGATGGACCAGCTCGGCTTCGCCATGGAACACTTCGACGCCATCGGCCAGTGGCGCGAGACGGACCGCGGCGCGACCATCGATGCGACGATCGAGTGGGCGGAGCGCACAATCGACAGCCCGCGCGCGTTCCGCGAGGCGCTGGTCGCCAAGGGAGACGAGTTCGAAAAGACCGTCGTGGAAAAGCTCCTGACCTTCGCACTCGGCCGCGGTCTCGACTACTACGACGCGCCGACCGTGCGCCGCATCGTGCGGGACCTGGACGCCGCGGACTACCGCTGGTCGGCCCTCATTGAGGGCGTCGTCGCCAGCCTGCCGTTCCAGATGCGCCGTGCGGCCGAGATGCCGGCGGCGACCGCGGCGGCCGACGCTGGACTCTGAATCCTACGCAGAAGAGGGAGGTATCTGCCCATGGTCATCACGAAGATGCAACTGCCGCGGCGCACCGTGCTGCGCGGCCTCGGCGTCGGCATGGCGCTGCCGCTGCTCGACAGCATGGTGCCGGCGCTCACGGCGCTCAGCAAGACCGCGGCGGCTCCCGTGCGGCGCTTCGGCGTGTTCTACGTGCCCAACGGGATGTCGATGCCCTACTGGTCACCGAAGGTGGAGGGCGAGCTCACCGAGCTCCCGCCTACGCTGCAGTCGCTGGCCGAATACAAGGACCGCGTGCTGCTGTGCGGCGGGCTGGCTGACGAAGCCGCCAACCTGGTCAAGGGCGGCGGCGACCACGCGCGCTCCGCGGGGACGTTCCTGACCGCCGTGCCGTTCAAGATCACGTCCGGCGCCGATGTGTACGCCGCGGTGTCCATGGATCAGATTGCCGCGCGGGAGCTGTCCAAGGAGACCCAGCTGGCATCGCTCGAGCTCGGGATCGAGTCGAACGCCATGCTCGGATCGTGCGACGGCGGTGCGAGCTGCGCCTACACCAACACCATCGCCTGGCGCACGCCGACGACGCCGCTGCCGATCGAGAACGACCCGCGCGCCGTGTTCGAGCGCCTCTTCGGGACGAGCGGGAGCACCGACCCGGCGGCCCGGCTCGCCCGCATACGGCGCGACCAGACCATCCTGGATCTGGTGGGCGACAAGCTGCACGACCTCGAACGGTCGCTCGGCCCCGGAGACCGGGTGAAGCTCGACGAGTACGTCGAGTCCGTGCGCGATCTCGAGCGCCGCATCGCGATGGCGGAGCGCCAGAGCTCGCGGGAACTGCCCCTGGTCGATCAGCCGGTGGGCGTTCCGAACGACTACGCGGAGCATGCCAAGCTGATGATGGATCTGCTGGCGCTCGCCTTCCAGACCGACCTGACGCGCATCAGCACGTTCATGCTTGCGCGCGAGGTTTCAGGCCACGCCTATCCGGAAATCGGCGTGCCCGACTCGCACCACCCGCTGTCCCATCACCAGGACGAGCCGGCCAAGCTGGAGCGGCTGCACAAGATCAACGAGTACCACTTCCAGCAGTTCGCGCATCTCATCAAGACGTTGTCGAACACGCCGGAAGGCGACGGCACGATGATGGACTCGACCCTGTTCCTCTATGGCACGGGGATCAGCGACAGCAACACGCACTTCCACGACGATCTGCCGATTGCGCTGATTGGTGGAAAGGCGACCGGGATCAAGGGCGGGCGGCACGTCCGCTACCCGCAGGGAACGCCGCTGGCGAATCTGCACCTCTCGATCCTGGAGAAGCTCGGCACGCCGGAGGAGGTGCTCGGCGACAGCACCGGCAAGCTGAAGTACCTGACCGGCCTCGCGTGAAGTCCGGCGGGCCGGTCCGGACTCCCGGGCCGGCCCGCGCGGCGGCATCCCATCGCCGTCGCCAGCCCTGCCTCGACCGCCTCCCCTCTGCGCCGTTCTACGGAGCAGATTCCTACTCGCCGGCGCTCGGCACGAACCCCATCGCGCGGCGCCACGCGGCGAGTTGACCGATGTGCGTGGCCTCGTGGGCGGACACCATGTAGTCCACGGCGTCACCAATCCGGGGGAAGTGCTTGCGCATGCGTTCGTCCGGACACTCCTGCGCGAAGAGCGCCGGGTCGGCGCTCGCCAGCGCCTCGGCAACCCGCTCGTGCTGGGCGGTCAACTCGGCCAGCAGCGCAGCCTTGGACGGGTACAGCGAGGCGTCGCCGCTCGGCAGGCCGTCGACCGTGGGCGTCGCCTCCCAGTCCGGGGAAAACGTCGACTCCAGGCCGAGCGTCTTCGCGACGTAGTTCGACGACGACGCGAGGTGCTTGAGCGTCCACGCGGGGTGATTGACCACGCCGTGCGGCTGCGCGACCATCTGCTCATCCGTCAGGTCCTTCACCAGGCTCCGGAGGTGATGGAGATTGGAGCGGTAGGTGAAGAGCAGGTATTCTTTCATCGACTTCTCCTGGCTGGGCCGTTCACCGGCCCGGGTAGCGCCCGGGAATGCCCGGGGGGATGGCGCCGAACATGACGTGGGCGGCGGACGTCCCGGCCCACATGAGCCAGGGGCCGTCGAGCCGCTCCTCGGTCGGCAGCCCGGTCGACTCGCCCGTGGCATGCGGCAGGTTGATCGAGATGTGCAGCACAGCCTCCTCTCGCGTCGGGCCGACGAGCGCGTACTGCATGGCTCCGGGGTTGACGTCCGCGTCCGGGCCGCCGGAGGTGAACAGCTCGGCGAAGCTTCGCGCGCCCTCCGCCAGACCCCGGCTCATCCAGTCCATCACGTCCTGAAAGCTCGTGTGGTAGCACTCGACGGCGAAGCTCGGGCTCGGACGGTCCGGCTCGCAGATGAGCTCGTTCGTGCCGTGCCGGATGATGGTCGGTACCCCTTGCGCATCGCGCACGATGACCGTCGCGCCCGCCCGCAGCGTCTCCGGCGCGGCCAGCACGGCTTCTGCGATCAACGCTTCGTCCCCCGGGTCCCCGGCCGCCTGCGCCGCGGCGAGGCCGGGCGTCGCCGCCAGCAGCAGGGTGAGGATGGCACTTCTCGTACGGCTCATGGTCGGCACTCTCCTTGTTCCCAGAAGGCTATCATGCGCGACGGTTGCACTGAGAGCCGTCCTGGGCCATGATGATCGTGACGTAACAGGAGGAAAAACCGATGACGTACCGCTATCTCGTCGCGCTGCTGACCATGGTTGCCGTGGCCGGGCTGACGCCAGCCCCCGCCGCCGGCCAATCGGACGATACGCCGGCCGGGCCCCGCACCGCCTGGGGCGACCCCGACCTGCAGGGACACTGGTCGTACGCCACGCTGACGCCGCTGCAGCGGCCGGCGGAGGTCGACAGGACGTTCTTCACGTCCGAGGAAGTGGCCGCGCGGAACACGAGCGCCAAGCAGGACCGTCCTGATCGGCCCGGGATCGATCCGGGCTCCTACAACGCCTTCTGGGTCGACCGCGGCGAGGTGCTGCCCGACCGCCGCACGTCGCAGATCGTCGATCCGCCCGAGGGCCGGCTGCCGCTGAACGCCGAGGGAGCGGCGCGCGTGGCCGCGCTGCGGGAGCACCGGCGGATGCACCCGGCCGACTCCTGGCTGGACCGGAGCGCCTGGGACCGGTGCATCACGTACCACGGCGTGCCGCCCGTCGGCACCAGCTACAACAACACGTACCACATCCTTCAGACGCCCGAGTTCGTGGCGATTCACGTCGAGAACATCCACGACGTCCGGATCATCCCGCTGGACGGCCGCGGCCACCTCGCCGAGCGAATTCCCCAGTGGAACGGCGATTCGCGCGGCCGGTGGGAGGGGAACACCCTCGTGGTGGAGACGATCGGCTACAGCGACAAGACGGAGCTGCGCTTCCCCTCGACGAGAAAAACGCGTGCGGTGGAGCGGTTCACCTGGGTGGACGAGCACACCATGGGCTACACGTTCACGATCGAGGATCCGGAGATCTACACGCAGCCCTGGACCGTGGAGCGGCCCTTCGAGGCCGTGCCCGACTACCACATCTTCGAATACGCCTGCCACGAGGGCAACTACGCGATGCCGAACATCCTCGCGGGCGAGCGCGAGACGGAGCGGGTGGCCACGCAGCAGGACTCGAAGTAGGGATGGACCCGGGGACGAGGGCGCCCCACGCGCCCTCGTCCGGCACCGTCACCGCGTCCGACGCCATGAGCCCAAGCCGGGCGGTGCCGGATCCCGTTGCCCCGCCGCGCCGACTTACTGCTGATCCGAGCCGCGCTGCAGCGCGAGGTGCCGCTGGTAGTCGTCCTCGCCGAGGGTGACGAGGTTCGTCACCCCCATCGACATCTCGTCGATGGTCCGCTGGCCGTAGCCCACCCAGTTCTCCGGTGCCGGGTTGTGCCGGTTCCGGGCCGAGTTGTCGTGGTAGCCGGTGACGTGCAGGCGCGTGCCGGCGGGCAGGACCGGCGGGTCCTCGTACGCGTACGCGAACTGCCAGGCCCAGTTGTAGCGAGTGATGGCGGTGAGCAGCTCGCGCCGGCCGTCGGGCAGGATTGCCTCCAGCGACATCGCCTTCCCGCGATAGTGCATGTGCGCCTGGAAATCGAGCACCTTGGTGGGCTCGTCGAGATCGTGGTAGAAGTCCGTGCGCACGCTCTCCGCGCCGGCCGGGAAGTCGAGCCGCAGCGGCTCGCGGTTCTCGGCGGCGCCTATGATGACCGTGTAGGGCCGGTACGCGGGCACGACTCCCTTCGGATGCAGGACCAGCCCCAGGCGGCTGCGGTCGAGCACCTCTTCGCCGATGGCGTGATAGTGCATGGCGAAGAGCAGGCTGGCGTCCTGTTGCACCAGCTTGCCGGTATCGTCCGGATAGCGCTCGACCTCCTTGCCGGCCGCCCAGTTGAGAAACAGCTGCCGGCGCTCGAACGGCACCGGGCCGCCCGCCGCCATGTCGTCCGCGTCGACCTTGTACACCGTCGAGTGGTGGAGCACCTGGCGACTGCCCGGCATCATCTGCATCGCCTTGACGTAGCGGTCGCCGTCGAGTCCGACCTCGTCCGGGGACAGCCAGACGTCGAAGAACTGATCGGTGGCCTCGGCGGGGACCAGGTATTCATCGATGTGCACGATGTGATCCGGCTCGCCGATGATCCATTCGTAGCCGGCCGGGAACGTTCGCGGCGGAGGCAGCTCGGACGGATCGCCCTCGGGCGCGCCGCCGTCGACCCACCGGACGATCGTGTCGATCTCGGCCTCCGTGAGCGCGAAGTCTTCGACATACGCCCGCGTGTCCACCGTGCGGTCGATCTGCCACGGCGGCATCTCGCGCGTCAGCACGCGCTGCTTGATCGCCCGCGCCCAGGGCCGCGCGTCGCCGTAGGTGCGGAGCGCCATCGGCGCCACCTCGCCGGGCCGATGGCATTGCTGGCAGGCGCGTTGCAGGATCGGCGCCACGTCCCGGCTGAAGGTCGGCCCGCCGGCCGCGGTCTGACCTGCCGCCGGCGCGGGCCAGGCCCAGATGGCGACCGCCGCGCAGGCGGCCGCGCCCCGGATCGTCTTCGTCATGGTCAAGGCAGCCATTCACCCACCTCCTACCAGCCGGTCTGTTGCCGCGCCCGCCGTTCGGCCACCAGCCGCTCGTAGTCCTCGTCGCTGAGGAACACGGCGGTGAGGTGCGCGTTGGCCATCTCGTCCGTGCTGCGCTGGCCGTACCCCACCCATTTGGTCGGGTCCGGATTGAGCCGATTGCCCGCCGTGTTGTCGTGGATCGAGATGGTGTGCAGGATGGTGCCGGCGGGCAGGAGCGGCGCCACGTCGTCCTCGAACATGTACGCGATCTGCCAGTTGAAGTCGAAACGGTCGACGCACGCCACCATTTCCCGCTCCATGACGCCGCGCGTGTTCACACGCGGGACGACGACGTTGGGGTAGATCGCCTCGAGGCACATCGCCTTGCCCCGCATGTGCATGTGGGGCTGGAAGCCGTCGAGGCGGGTCGGCCGGTCGAGGCGGAAGTACGCGTCGCTGCGGCTGACGGAGCCCGGCGGAATGTCGATGTCCTTGTTGTCGTAGATCGTCAGCCAGCGGCTGACGTATGCCGGTGTCTCGCCTCTTGGATAGAACACGAACCCGACGCTGGTCGAGTCGTGGGCCTCCTCCCCGATCGGGTAGTAGTGCATGTTGAACCGCACCTGGGAGCCCGCCTTGAGCAGCCGGCCCGATCCGTCTGGAAAGATGTCGCCGGCCTTGCCCATGACGTACTCGCTCAGCGGCGTGGACACCCGCTCGCCCTGCGGCCGGCCGTTCACCCGCTCGTCCGCGAGGAAGGGGTCGGGCTCCTGAATGACCGCGGTGTTCGCATGATGCGTGAAGAAGCGGCCCGTCCTGGAAGGCCTGGTCTCGACCGCCTTGACGTACCGGTCCTCGGTGAGCCCGGTGTCCACGACGAAGCCGGGCCACCAGTCGGGACCCTCCGCGTACATGACGATCGCGGGGCTCGACACGACGAGGTCCGGCTCGCCGATCGCCCACTCGTCGTCGTCCCGGAACTGCACCGGCGGCGGCAGATCGGCGGGATCGCCCAGGGGGGCGCCGGCGGCGACCCAGTCGACGATTGTCCGGACCTCCTCGTCGGTGAGCGACCGGTCGTTCTTGTAGCGCTGGAGGCCGACCGTCCGGTCGATGTGCCAGGGCGGCATCTCGCGCTGGGCCACGCGCTGCCTGATGGCCCGGGCCCACGGCCGCGCGTCCCGGTAATCGAGCAGCGACATGGGCGCGGCCGTGCCGGGACGGTGGCAGACCTGGCAGCTGCGCTGGAAGATCGGTGCCACATCCTTCGAGAACGTGACGCGCGGCACCTGCGCCGCGGCCTCCGGCACGTCGTTTTCATCTCGGACCTCCGGTCATCGTCGATCCTCACTTGGACGTCACGGTGACCTGCACGGTGACCGTCGTCCAGCAGCACGTGTAGCCGGGGATGCCGGAACCGCTGCTGGCGGTCAGCATGGACCCGTCGTCGGCCAGCGCCTGCAGCAGGTAAACGCCGGGCTCGCTGAACCTGGCCATCGCCCGTGACTCGCCGCTCGCGGCGAGGGGCGGCACGGCGGCGTCGAACGTCACGTCGCCCGGGCCGCGGTACTTTCGCCAGGTCACCGTCAGGGCGGGCGGCGACCGCCGCGGGAGCCCGTCGTCCCGCACCGTGGCGACGACCGTGGCGGGCGGCGGGAAGACCACCGTCTGCGCGGGTCCCGGCGTCAGCGTCGGCGCGCGGTTGCCGGTCGGGGGCCATTCGGACTTGGAGATCTGGTACTGCGGCGAGTACTGTCCCCGCCCGCCTGTGTCCGCCAGCGACGCGACCGCGCGCTCGGTGCGGCCGTTGACCGACAGGGTCCAAACGATCTCCCGGTCGCCGAAGTCGCTCGGGACCACTACCGCGAAGTTGATCTTGTGGCGCCGGCGCAGGAAGTGGGTGGGCTGGCCCCGATCGCGCGGCCCCGGCTCGAAGAAGTTGTCGGGGCCGATCGGAATGTCGACGTCCTCCTCCCAGTTCCGGTTCTGGTAGCCGAAATACAGGCTGAAGGTGCCGTCCGCGTTGGGCTCCCAGCCTTCGAAGACCGGCACCACCTCCTGGCCCGTGTTGCGCCGCACGTGCAGCAGATCCGCGACCGACTGCGCGAGCCCGTGGGCCGCGGACGCGGCGCACAACGCCAGCACGAGGAAGCCGCCCCGCGACGTCATCGCTGCTGCTCGACGGTCACCGTGACCTCGTCGTCGCCCACGAACTGCGAGTCGTCGGCCCGCAGCCGGAGCACGTACGTGCCGGGCGGGCCGAACGTGGCCGTCGTCGCCGCCGAGTCCGGGGGCTGAAAGGTGACGGGGCCCGGCCCCCGGTACCGCATCCAGGTCGCGCTCACCGGCGCGGCCGAGCGCCGCAGCCTGCCGCCGTCGGTCGCGGTCGGCCCGCTGTCGGAGACGGCCCCGCGCAATCTGACCGGCGTCCCGGCCGCCACGGTGCGGTCGGGCCCTGCGTCGGCATGCGGAGCCCGGTTGCCGCGAAAGTTCGAGCTGGTATCGATCACGTACAGCGGATCGAGCGACCCCGCGGCGGTCTCGGAGCGGCCCGCGTGGCCGAGCGTCCAGACGATCGTGCCTTCGAACGCCGACGGAACCGGCACGCGGAACGCCTGTCTCTGCCTCCCCGGCTGAAACACGGTCGGCTGACCGTCGTCCGCGCCGCCCGAGGGGGAGGGATCGAGACGATTCCCGTCACCCACCGGCACCTCGACCTCGCCCGGATTGCGGTTGACGTAGCCGAAGTACAGCGTGTAGCCACCCTCTGCGGCCAGCGCCCAGCCGTCGAACGAAGGACTCATCGTATCCGCGACCTGCGCACCCGCGACCGGCAGGCTGCCCGCCGCCGCGACCACCGCCAACCCGACTGCCAGGAGACGCCACGCCTGCATGCTCGACTCTTCCTACTTGGGCCGGATCATCTCACAACCCGGAAGGATCGCAGCTGGAAGACCGCGATCGGGTTGATCGGTGAACCCGTGCCGCCCTTGATGGGCAGCGACCCCGGGGCCGTGCGAGGGCAGCACCGGTCTTCGGGGTAGATGGGCTCCCGGTGGCAGAGTAGGGTGGTGCCGGTGCAGGGCACCGGCAAACAGCTTATGTGTCTTGTTTATCAGTCGATTAGCGTCTGCAGACCCTGAATTCCCCAGGTACATACCCACCCAGCCAAGAAGCTATACTGCTGGCTGGTTGACTCCGATCTTGCGTCGGCACTACGCTGATGCCCCTCGGGGTCGGCGGCCAGTCCGTTGCAGGTACCCGAACGTGCGCAATACGCAACGCATCGTGCGCGAACCCGTGTCAGTCCGCTGAACGATGTGCTGCGGACGATGAAGGACTATTCGCAATGAGTCAGGCACAGGACCGGTGGCAGCTGTACGGGGGACGCGACCCACGCGAACTGCCCTCGTACACGAGCCGGGATGCAGCACGCTATGTACGGCTCCCGCTCCGCACCGTGCAGAATTGGTCGTTCGGGTTCGGCACGTATGGCGGAGAGCCGCTGATTCACGTTGAGAATCCCAAGCATCATCTGTTGTCGTTCTGGAACGTCGCGGAGTTACACGTAATTGGGGCCCTGCGTCGGTACTATCGGATGTCGCCGTGGAAGCTGCGTTGCGCGATTCGCTATCTAGAGGAGACATTCAACAGCCGGCACCCGTTACTCACCGAGGACATGCTCACGGACGGCGTTTCGATCTTCGTCGAAAAAGCCGGCGCGCTGATCAACGCGACAAAGAGCGGCCAACTGGAGATGCGGCAATTGATGCGGGTTCACTTGGAGCGTATTGAGCAGGACATCGACGGCCTAGCCATTCGGCTCTTTCCATTTGTCCGCCACAATCCGAACACGGCCCGAGAGCTGGCATTGCTACCCGATGAGCCCAAGATAATCTCGTTGGATCCACGGGTGCGGTTCGGCCGGCCGGTCATCGTGGGCACCAGTATTCCCACCGAAGAAGTCGCAGAGCGGTTCCGCGCCGGCGACACTTGCGGGCAGATTGCTGACGAGTATGGCCGGCCATCCCGGGAAATCGAAGAGGCGATCCGATGCGAGCTCAGGCTCGACCGCGCCGCCTGACTACGAGTTCTTCATTGATGAGTGTGTCGCAGCACGGCCTGTCGCGGAGATGCTGCGCGCGGAAGGGTACGTCGCGCACATACAGCACGAGACCTTCGGCAGTGGCACACTAGACGTGGAGTGGCTCCCCGAGGTTGGCTCTCGAGGCTGGATCCTGATCACGAAGGACAAGAAGATCCGCAAGAACGAGATCGAGAAGAGCGCCCTGCGCCAAGCGGGCATCAGGGCGTTTGTCCTTACGGGTGCCGGGTTGCGGGGTGACGAGCAGGCCCGCGTCCTCAAGGATGCCCTTCCCGTCATGCTCCGCCTGTTGGGGCGGCGAGCCGCAGTGTTCATCGCCCGAGTGACCGCGGCATCGCGGGTCGAGCTCATTGAGCGGCACAAGTACGTCAGCCACCCCGGCGAGCCGCGTCGCGGTTGAGTGCGGCCCTGAGTTGTCGGGCAACATGGAAGAACGACGAAGCAGCCCACCCGTCACGCCGTTGCCCTCCCGGCTGTGATCGCCAGAGTGCTAAGGACACTGACGGAAATTACCTTGCTGTGTGCCGAGCGCCCGAAGCCGCAGAAAACGGGCTCCGCCCGGATGCACTTGGCAACCTTATATCGTTCACGGTCCTAAGCGTCACCCGCCCCCGGCTCGCGTGCAGGTTCACCAGAGCCGAGACGGCCAGCCGGCACGCCTCCATGCGATCCCAGCTTACCCCGACCCCGCCGTCGTAGCACGTGGGCGCCACCGGCCGCCCTCGACGCGCGAGACCTCGGCGGCCGCCAGGAGCCAGCCGGCCGCCGACCGTGCCGCCCACGTCACCGGCTGGCCGCGGTCAAGATCGAGTGTGATCCTCATCGAGTGTGATCCTCCGCCTCACATTTGTCATCGTCATCGTCATCGGGAAAGATGGACGGCCCCCCGGTCATGGGCACCGTCGGAGGCAAAGAGGGTAAGCCTCCGAAGCAAAACCGGGGAGCCGTCCGATCCCGCCGCGGGCGGAAAACCGCGCCGGGAGTCTCGAGAATCGGCCAGCCGCCGAAGGCCAGCCGGGAAAGTGTCACCGCTTCGACATCTGCCACCACGCCCGCGGGAACCACAGCCGGAGCCGAGCGCGCACCGCGCCGATCCCGACCAACGGACCCGCGCCCGCCCGGACGAATCGCCGCGACGTCGACAAAAGACTCAGCATGCAACGGGCGCACGTCACCGCGGCCGGCCGCATCGAGCGCCGCCGCCCGTTGCGACAGACCCCGGCAAAGTGAACCCGGCCGCGGGCTGGCCTATCCGTTCCCCCGTGAACCGACACATCACACCTCAAGCTCCGGCGCATCCCGGAACTGAAGCCGACGCCGCTCCGCTTCGATCTCGATCGCACGCGCCTGCCGATCGGCCGCGATCGACAACTCGTGATCGATGGCCGCGTCCGGCCCGCCGGGTATCTTCGACAGCGCCAGCGCGTGCCGCTGGACCATCCGACCGAAACCATCATCCCCGGCATCCCGCGGCCCGTGCCCCCCGGTCGCCCGGTCCCGCGCCGCCGCCGCATGGCGCGCCCGGACGTTCCGGCCAGCTTCGGCCAGCCGATCCGCCCCGGAGCCCGGAATCGTCGGGAGCTCCGATATCTCGACAACCCGCCGATCGCGATCGAACACGACGACCGGCCGCGGCCGACGCCGGCCAGGAACCGGCGCGCCGCCGAACAACGAGATCACGCTGTCAGCCTCACGACGCCAACCGCCTTGCTGTCGCCGTCGACGCACAGCGCCGGATCGCTTCGATCCTGTGCGACCAGCGCCCCGCGCATCGACGCCTCCCCGTCTTGCATGACGCCAGCGTAGGAGCCGACCTCGACATCCGGATCGATACGCATGCCGGGAGCGCCGACAGCGATCGGCGCATGTTGCGGATGGATCAGGCACACGAAATCCGGATCGACGCTGGCGCTGTACTCGATCCGGTCGAACAGCGCCGACTGGTCGCCGCTGGCGTGCGCTGGCCCCGGAATCGCGCTCATGATCCCGCGCCTCGCCTCGCCGCAGAGCGCGATCGGCCGACTCGAGCCGAGCGGCACGCCGCCGACTTTTTGCCGATTCAGAGCCGCCACCGCTTCGCTAAAGTGCGCCGCCGTGAACATGCCCTGCACCGTTCGGACCGGCGCGGTCGCCAGGAGCGCCGCGACCTGCTGATCGAGCCCGTCATGCCACAGCATCATGCGCGCCGAGATCCACGCCGCCAACTCCACGCCGCCGACGTTGACCATCCGCTGTCTCGAGAGCAGCACGCTTTCTTTCCGCTGGCGAGCTTGAAGATCCGCGTACACCCACCCGCCCGATCCGCCGTCCGGTGAATGGACAGGTTCGCCCGCCTCCGGCGTGATCTGCGCGTCCTGAACCGACCCCATCGCGATCCAGAACCGGCGCGAGCGGTAGTCGATCGCGTCGATCAGCATCGACGCCGATCGCCACCACGATCCGCTCCGCCGCCAGTCGTAGGTCAGGATCACGTCGAGCGAATTCCGCACCGCGGCCGGTAGGTCGTCGTGCCCCAGCGCGGACACCTCGCCGCCGACACCGCCCGACAACCCGAAGCGCGACCCTTGCACGGCTGCGCTCCACAGGCGCGAAATGTCGACACCCTGCCCGCCGATGCCGGCCACGCGCGCCAGCGAATCCCGACCGAGGCCCGAGAACTCGACACGCCGCGCGACCTCGAGCCCCGCCGCCACGTCCGGCCGGCCGAAGTACGCCCGCGTCAACAGCTCGACAGCCGGAGGCCCGCCGAGCCGACCGTCCGCGAGCGCGTGAACTTCCGACCCCTCGAGCTGCCGCCGATTGGAATCCGCGATCGCTTCACGCGCCGCCCGCGCCTCAGCCGGATCGATCCCGGATTCGACGGCCGCAGCAAGCCAGGACTCCGCGCACCCGAACTCGAGCCGGATCGCCGCGAGAGCTTGGAACCGTTGCCGCTCCGCCGCGCGGATCTCATCGAACGATGCCCGCTGGTAAGACTTCGTATTCATTGCCACTTATTCTACCAAACCGACCCAGCCGCAGCCATTGAAACCTCGACACGTCACCCCGGCTCGCATTGAATGCTTTACGACCGCCCGCCCGAGGCCCGCGCGGTCGACGGCCCCGGACTCACGGACCCGGCCGGCCCGGACCCCTCGAGGCCCGGCACCCGCCCGGCCGTCCGTTCCCGCGTGAATTGGAGAGAAGCCCGCCGCGGTCGACCGGCGCGCGCTCGAGGACCAGGCCGGCCCGGAGCTGCATAGCTATCCACCTTCGTTTTCCGACCGGCGCGATCCGCGCATGAAAGCGAAAGCGGAATGAATACGAGGACCAGACCGGCCGCGCGGTCGACGCGCTCGAGGACCGGGCCGGCCGGCCGAGGACGCCGCCCCGAGGACCGGACGGCGCGCTCCGGTTATGGCCGATCACGTCGCAGCGGCCCCTCGAGCCCCCGGCCAGAAAACACCAGGCCAGGCGATCCGCCCCGAGGCCCGCCGCGGTCGACGCCGCCGGAATCAGCCCCGGCCAGCCGCAGCGGTCGCCGACCCGGACCTGGACGCGCCGGCCACCCGCCGCCGCCGAAGCCGACGCGCCACCCGCAGCCGCTTCTCACGCGCCACGCCGCAGACTGGCCCGCAAGTTTTGGAATTGCCCCGCCGCCGCCGGTACTCCCCGCCGCACTCCCAGCACCGGCCGGCGCGCTGGAACGAGGCCACCGTCGACAAATGCCGACACCGACGACAGCACCAGCGCCGGGCCGGACCTCGACACGACACGATCGGAGCCCGGCACGCCTCGCACTTGCCCAAAACCGGCCCACGCGCTCGATCTCGAGATCGAGCCAGCGATCGACACGACCGGCCGCGGCACCACTGCGGTCGACGGCCAGGACCTGGACGCCGCGGGAGCAGTCGACCGCAACCACGGCACCGAGGCCCGCCGTCCGCGTTTTCAGCCATTCAGCCCCCTATCCACCCCGCCGCGGCCGGCCGGCGCGCAACCGACGAAGATCCCGGATCGCTTCGCCGGCCAGCCCTCCGGGAGCTCACGCGAACCCCGCGCGCCGTTCGCCCCGTTCGTCCGTTCAGCCGGGAGCCCACGCGGAGATCCAAAAATGTGATCAGATCCAGCGGATCTTCGACCCCGCCGACCTCGCCGGGCCGCGGAGAACCTAAAGCACCCGGCACCCCGGCACCCTGCCAACGTCCGGCAGACCGTTGCGATCGCTGGAAATGGCAACTGGAAAAGGACTCCCCACCATTTTGCAAGTGCCTTTTTGCGGGGGCGTGACGGCGGTCGAGATGGGCGTGAGGTGACGGGATGGCGCATGGACGCTGCCGTCGCCGTGGACGCAAAGAACGCGCCCACCGCGCCTTGGACACGCCGCAGACGACGTGCCCACAGCGCCCACGAGCCGTTTCGTCATCGGACTCGCCAAGGCGTGGCGAATGTCGATCGAGAGCGTGTGTTACGAGTTCACGCGGTGACATTTCCTGCACGGTGCGGGTCGAAGCAGGTGCCGTCGCGGAGCATGGCGCAGGCGACGTTGAGCAGGCGGTCGGCCACTGAGCGCAGGGAGCGGGCGTGTCCATGGCCGCGGCTGCGCAGCGCCTGATACTTGGCGCGGCTGACCGGGTCGCGGTGGGCAGCGATGCGAGCCCAGTGGTAGGCGGCGTCGCGCAGCCGGTCGTGGGCAGCCAGGCGGCGCACCACGAGCAGGCTCTTGCCCGAACGCCGGGTGACCGGCGCCACCCCGCAGAGACAGCGAAGCGCGGCGTAGTCCCGCCGCCGCAGCGCGTCGCTACCCTCGGCAAGCAGACAAGCGAGGACGCCGGTGCCGATGCCGATGCCGGGCAGCGCTAGCAGGATGGCCGCGTCGGGCGGCGGTGGCGACGGCTCTGGCTCGCTCTCGGCGGGCGCGTCCGGGTCTTCCGCCGGTGCGGCCTCGGCGAGCTGGTGCACCAATCGGTCGAGCTGGCTGCGCGCGTGCGCCAGTTGCCGGTTGACCAGTACGAGGCGTTCGGCGATGAGCCGCACATGCGCGGCGGCGGCCTCGGCGGCACCTGGCGCGACCCGGACGGCCGGCGCCCGCAGCCGGGCACACAGCGTCGCGGCGTCGACCCGGCGGATGCGGTGCTGTTTCAACAACTTGGCGAGCGTCGCTTCGCGAACGCGCTGCGCCGCAACCGGCGTCGGCAGGCGCCGCCACAGGGCGAGCGCCCAGGACGCCGCGACATCGTCGCTGGTCGCGGCGAGCAGCTGCGGGTAGTAGCGCCAGAGCTGCTCGCGCATCCGGTTCGCCTGGCGAACGCGTTCCCGCGTAATCTCCTCGCTCAGGCGCGACCACTCCCGCAACTCGACGATCGCTGGGTCGGTCGGCTCCAGCCGCCGCAGACAGTGCGGGTCGGTGCGTAGCGCGGAGGCCAGCACCCGCGCATCCCGTCGGTCATCCTTCGCCCCCGCCGGCGAGATGCGGTCGCGGAAGCGGTCGAGCTGCTTCGGATTGATCGCGTGGACAGCGAAGCCCCGTTCCATCAGGCTCTCGACCACCGGCCCGCGCGGTGTCTCGATCGCCACGCCGACCTGCTCCGCCTTACCCGCCGTAAAAGACAGAAGCCAGTCCGCCATCTCCGACAGCCCTTGGCCGCCATGCTCGAACGCCCGCTCGCCGAGCAGCTTCCCGGCAACGTCGCTTACGCACGCTTGGTGCGTCTGCGATCCCCAGTCGACACCCACGAACCAGGCCAGCTCCACATCGAACCTCCTATCTGCCGCATTTCACGGGCGCGCCAACGATGCCTGCCGGTCCCTGTACTGGCGCTCGATGGCGCAAACTCCCCACGGGGCATCCATCGCTGGCTGAACGCCGGGGCACAAGTCCTTTTCAAGTGCTCGAGACACAGGGACCCCTCGGTGGCTCCCGGCGGCCTGCCCGACTCCGCGAGATTTGAGATTTACTCGCGCGAAGTCATTGAGAAAGGTACAGGGACCTTTGTGGCCACGTGAAATGGGACCCCCATTCTTGGGTTGTGGTGGTCATCGCGACGTGGCCGGACGGAGCGGAGCGACGGGAGGCCACGTCGCGATGACCACGATCGTCTGAACCTCGCACCGCCGGCCCCCGGTAGGCCGGCAGGTCGCCTCACGTCCCGCTCACGACGATCGGCCGATCGTCCGCGCCGTGTTGATGCGAAGGAAGCCGAGATCATCCAACCTGCGCCCCGTCAGGCCGGCAGACCACGCGCCCCTGGACTCGAGCCGGGAGCCGTGCGACCCTCACCCCGGAAGCGGACAGCAGCCGCCCCCCGCCTCAAGCGTGCCCGTTGATGGCCCCTCGTGTCTCTCAGGCCGGCCCAGGCTGCCGATCCCCTCCGTCTTGGAGCCGCCCCGCACTCGAGTCTCAAGCCGACCCACGTTGACGCCCTGCACTCGATCCTCGAGCCGTCATCGCATGCAGGCCAGCGTTAGCGGCCGGACGGTGAAAGCGTGCGCGCATGACACGGCCAATTTGTCCGCGCATAACACGCCCACCAACGCCACCGAAGCGGGCCGATCCGACGCACCCGCGGACCCTCGAGCGCGAGAGCAACGTCGACGCGGGCCACCCCCGGACCCT
The DNA here is from genome assembly GCA_965217045.1 of Vicinamibacterales bacterium. Taxonomy (GTDB): domain Bacteria; phylum Acidobacteriota; class Vicinamibacteria; order Vicinamibacterales; family UBA8438; genus JAAXGX01. The sequence continues at coordinate 2,623,290 of OZ244229.1, forward strand.
CGAGGCCCGAGCAGTCAACCGAGAGAGCCGCCCCGTTTCGATCTGGTGTCCGTTCCCGCGTGAACCTGCGCCCAAGCCCGAGAGCGCCGACCGGGAGCCGGGTATACCTCGATCCGAGAAGCACGCCCCCCCCCGCCCCCTTGTCAGTTTTGCGCCCAGGCCGCACCCCTGCCCCCTTGAGCCGAGCCGACCAGGCCCCAGGCCGGCCCATGCTCGAGACTGCGCCGGACGGCCAACGACAGCGGCCGGACGGCCGGCGCAGTCTCCTACGTTTGGGTACTACGGACCGCCCGCGCGCACGGGCTGTTCCAGATTCGCCCGTATTCATTGACAAAACCCACCGAAAGCGTCACCGGTTGTCACGTTTCGCCGTCACCGGTTGTCACGCTTTCCGTCACCGGTTGTCACGCTTTCCGAACCCGGACCGAACAGCCGCACGAGGCCCCCTTGCCCGCGTTCGATCACGACGACCCCATCACCCTCTAGCCGCTCGAGCGCCGCCATAGCGCGCCGCCTGTTTTCCTTGTGATCGGCAGCCAGGCCCACCATTCGCCGCACGTCATCAGGACAGAGCCACCCCACGTATCGAGCGGCCGGATTCGGCACCGTCGCGGCCGTCGACCGCTGGATCTTCCCTCCACGCTTGCGCCGAGGACGGCCCCGAGCGTCAAGCACTGGTACGGGTATCTCTTGCGTCAGACCTCGCCCAGCCCGCCCGGAGTAGTCCAGAACCGCGCACACGCTCAGGTATGCCCGGAAGTCAGGAGCCGACCGCGCGCCGTAGCGAACGAGCCGATCCCAATCAACCCGAGCGCCCCGAGCTGCCCCTCCGGGTATCGACACGCGCAGCACGACCGGACCCGCGCCGCGATCGTATGCCCGTGGAAGTAGCGAGCAATCCACCACCCGCAGCAGCCCGCCCGATGTCCCAGGAACACCGATCGGCACGCGCAGGAGATCAAGATCGCGCAGCGCCGAGCGCAACCGCTCGAATGCGGACGGACGGCGATCCCATCCTCCCGGCAGGAGCCACCGCGCAAGATCGCCAGTCGTGAGCCGCATCAACTGGACGCGACCATCGCGGAACTCTACCGGCAGCGACAGGAGCGCCCCGACGAACAGCCGCAGGCCCCACGGAGCGCCGCGGCCCCGTTGTTCTGTGATGCCGCCCGCAGTGTCGTAGACGCTCAACAGCCAGGACGGCACGGACGGCGAGACAGCCGCGAAGCCCGGCAGCACGGCATTAGCCCGCATTATTCCTGAAGCTCGATATTCGGGATCGACAGGGCGTGGCGGGACGACGAACAGGGTTTCGCCATCGTCATTTGGGGGCTGCGAGGGGGTTGCGGGGCGAGCCATGGGGCGATGGCCGGGCGCGGTGAGCCCGAGTGTCGACAGCTTCTCCTGGAGACGGTCCGTATCGTCCCCGAGGGAGCTTGGTGCGGCGGGACGGATGGGCTATCCGGCACGTGCGCCGAGTGCGAGGGCGATGCGCTGCCATGCCTCGCGCTGCGGCGTGGCCCGCGGCAGATGCAGAACGAGCCGGCGGACCGAGCGGACGACCTGGACCCCGAGCTTCAGCAATCGGTCGCGTAGCCACGTCACCTGGGTGCGGGCGCACGCGGTGCCCGCCGCCCGCAGCCGCAGCTCCTGCATCAGCACGTAGGCTGCGGCCGTCAGCAAGACGCGCAGTTGGTTGGCCCAGAACCGGCAGCAGCTCGTGCGGTCGATCTGCAGGCCGTCGAGCAACTCCTTGATCCGGTTCTCGATGTCCCCCCGCGCACAGTAGACCTTCTCGTAGATGAAACGCGGCGTCTGGCGCAGGTTCGTCACCACGAAGCGCGGGTTGTCCCGCGGCGCACGTTCGCCGAGGCGGACCACTTCGGCTTTGATCACCACCCGGCGCTCATGGCCCCAGGTGCGGGCGGCGTAGCGGGTGTCGGTATAGACGTGTGCGGTCTCGCCACTGACCTCGCTCTGCGTGCGCGCCGTCTGCAGCGCGGATTCGGCATGCCGCTCCAAAACCGCATTTTTCGCCATCGCCACCACGTAGTCGAGCCGGGGCTCCGCATCCAGGAAATCGAAGACCTCCGGGGTCGCAAAGCCCCCGTCGAGCCGAACGAGAAACCGCGCCCGCGGAAACGCCGCCCGCAGCAGCGGAAGCAGCCGACACAGCAGCCCGAGGGTCCCGTCGGCGGCCACTGCGTTCCCGGGCCGCAGCACCGCCGCGCACAGATACTGCTCCGCCTCGCGGTCGAAGCTCAGAAACCCGAGCAGCGGCAGATAACACCAGCCGCCATAGTGCCCGTTGAAGAACGTGAGCTGCTGGGCGCCGTGCGTCAGGTCGTCGGTCGGATCCAGATCGATGGTGACGAGCCGCGCCCGACCGTGCAGGCGGCGCCGATGCCGCTCGATGACGCACGCCGCCAACTCGCGCCCCATCCGGTAGAGCGCGGTGCGGGTCGCGCCGTTCTCGAACCGCGAGATCGTAGGTTGCGACGCCAAGGGCGCGCCGGACACCGGGTCCCGCCCGAGCAGCAGCTTGTGGATGGGGTCGTCGGCCAAGTGGTCGGCATCGTTGCCATCGGGATGACCGCACGCGATGCCGAAGATCCGCTGGCCGATCAGATCCGCGAACGTGTGCCGAATCTTCTCCGCGGCGCGCTTGTCGGCCAGACACCGGGCGAACGCCTTGACCAAGCCGTACACGCGCTCGGTCGCCTTGAGCAGGACGACGCCGCCGTCGGAACTCGCGTGTTCCTGGTTGAACGTGGCGACGAGGGGCTTGTCGAACAGATCCGGGAACAGAACAGTCTGTGGCATCGTGTGAGGCGTCACGCAGGGATCTCCGTTGTGGCTAAAACGTTGTGTACATTACGTTTGTACCACACGGAGGCTCCTGTGTCTCCCCCTCAACCGCACCTTCACGCATAATCCGGGTTAGGGACCGTGCCCGCGCCGGACTCGAACCCCGGCAGCCGAACCACGTCAGACACCCCGACCCGAGAGAAGCGCGGAAGCTCACGCGACAGCCGGTCAGACGCCGCAGGCATGGACGCCTGCGCCGCCGCCATGATGGACAGCCCCCCTTGCTGCCCTGTCGTGTCAGCCCACCACAACACCGCCGAGCGCACCCGGGCACGAGCGTCCGTGATCGAGGCCCGCGCCACGTCGCCCACTTCGCCGAACTCTGCCACGAACAACTGAACCGCCCCCGTGTCGTCAGCAGGCCGCGACAACGCCTCGAATGCCGCCCGCTCAGATGGAGACGCCGACGCGATCCAGCATTCCGCCTTTGGATGCGCCAGGACCGCCGCCAGCGCCACGTCAGGCTCACGCGCCGCCCACTCCCCGGCCGCGACGTTCCGGCGGTGTGCTTCGTCGCGTGTCACGCCGGAACCCCGGTCCAGTCGTCGCCGTTGCCGGCCGGAGCGCCAGCCGGCAGCGCCGAGGCCACGGCCGGAGCCGGCGCGCCCGCGTCGAGCTGGAACGCGATAGGCCGGCCCACGCGATCCTCGACAGACGCCAGACGAAGCCCTTCGCCGTCCGCGTCCGACTTCGCATAGTTAGTGTCGGCCAGAAAATCAGTAACTGCTTGATTCTACAAGACGTATCGCGGATTTCGAGTAGTGAAGATCGTCCTAGATGTCGTATTCTCGCGGAGGAGATCGTCGATTTCGGTCTTTTTCGGGGGGATCTTCGCGACAGCGAACGCCATGAGAGAAGTCCACAGGCGGCAGTTCCAGATCGGACAGGTGCCCATCGAGAAGATCTGGATCAACCCGAAGTCGCGGGACGACATCCCGGCGGTGTTGAAGGGGCTTCAGTACATCTGGTCCGACGAGAAGCTGCGCGCTCGTCTGTTTGCTCTGTTGGACGAGCATATCGTGCCGGAGGCCGACCGCACGGTCGGTCGTCCGGGGATGGAGTTGTGGCAGGTCCTGGTGCTGGGCGTTCTCAAGCAGGGCCTGGGCTGTGACTTCGACCGTCTGCACGACCTGGCGAACCATCACGAGACGATACGCGCGTTCCTGGGGCACAGTGATTTCGGCGACAGGACGCGTTACGAGTACCAGACGGTGGTGGACAACGTGTCTCTGTTGACCCCCGAGCTGTTGTCGGCGGTCGGGCAACTGGTAGTGGAGAGTGGGCACAAGGTCGCTAAAAAAAAGCCTGGCGAGCCATTGCGCGGCCGGTGTGACTCGTTCGTGGTCGAGACCGACGTGCACTACCCGACGGACGTCAGCCTGTTGTGGGACGCGATGCGGTGCCTGCTGCGGGAGACGGGACGGGCGTCTGGGGAGAATGCGGTGGGCGGATGGCGTCAGTGGCGGTATCTGACCCGAGAGGTCCGGAGTCTGTTCAACCGGGTGCGGTCGACGCGGCGAGCGAAGCGGCATCCGGAGCGCGTGGAGGGGTATCTGGCCCGCTGCCGCGGGCTGGTCGAGCGGGCGGTGGACACGCTTGACGCGTTGCGGAACCAGGGCGTCGATGCCGTCACTTGTGGCTCTATCGAAGGCTACGTCGCTCATGCTCTGCGGCAGATCGGCCAGGTGGAACGGCGGCTGGTGCGGGGCGAGACGATACCTCACGAAGAGAAGGTCTTCTCGATTTTCGAGGAACACACGCGCTGGGTTTCGAAGGGCAAGGCGGGTGCGCCGGTGGAACTCGGGGTCCCTGTCGCCCTGATCGAGGATCAGTATCAATTCATCCTTCACCACGAGATCCTGTGGCAGGGTGCGGATGTGGACGTGGCGGTGCCGCTGGTGCAGAAAGCGCAGGCGCGGTATCCGGAGTTGCGGGCGTGCAGCTTCGACCGGGGCTTTCACAGCCCGGACAACCGGGTCGGGCTGGACGCGCTGCTCGACCTGAACGCGTTGCCGAAGAAGGGACGCCTTTCGAACGTCGACCGGGAGCGGGAGGAAGAGGCATCCTTCGCCGCCGCGCGCTGCGTGCACCCGGCGATTGAGTCGGCCATCAACGGATTGGAGCACCGAGGGCTCAACCGTGTCCGCCATCATGGTGTCGACGGCTTCGCGCGTGCGGTTGCCTTGTCGGTGCTGGCCACCAACCTGCATCGCATCGGGTTGATTCTGCAAGAGCGCGAGCGCAAACGACGCCGACGCGTCGCCTGACCGGATCGGACCGGCTCTGCCTCCTGTGGAGATCCAGCCGTCGCCCGAGGGCAAGGCCCTGCCGTCGCCGGAGGCCGGCCTTCCGGGCTGATTACCTACTGCTGCTTTCCGCGGAGTTGCCAGAATCGTAGTCGCAACCCGTTCGATAGCGAAATCACGTCAATTGGCGCAGCGCATCGCTCGCAAACCTCCGCCCGCGAAGGAGGTTTTCTGGCTGACACTAGTTAGCCTTGACCACCGCCAGCCGCGCGCCGCCGTCCTTCTCACGCTTGAAGGCCAGGACAGCGCGCGAGCGATCGAGCCAGGCCCGCGACCCTTCGACAACCCCTGGATCATTGTCTGGCGCGTCTTGCGCGCGCGCCTTTTCGTGCTGTGCGCCACCAGCCCGACGCCGCAGCCTGCCGCCTCAGCATCCCGCCTCAGAGCCGCCATGAACGCCGACACCGCCCCCGGATCGAATCCCACCGTTTGCAGCGCCAGGCCAACCGGATCGATCACGAGCAGCCCAGCCCCGATCCGCTCGACTTCCTGCCAGACCGCTTCGTACGTGCGGGTAGGAAGTGGCAACGCATCCCGCCGACCCCCAGCCGGAGCCGCGAACAATGGCGAGTCGATCGCCGTGAAGGACAGCCGCGCCGGATCGAGCGGCCGGCCGAACCACGCCGCGATCCGTTGCAGCCGTTGACGGACAAATGGCGGCCGATCCTCATACCCGACCACCACGGCCGGCGCGCCGCGCACCTCGAGCGAATCACCCGCGCCAGGCCGGAGCGCCGAGGCCCCCGCTTTCTCGAATGGCCGCACCATCGCACCATCACAAGTCGTCGCCGCCGCGAGCGCAAGCTGCAGCGTCAGCCGCGACTTTCCGCCCCTGTCAGCAGTCACTTCGAACTGATCAATTCTGGACGCGTGTCGGTGCACCGGGCCGGTTGCCTGGTTCGTCGACGTCTTGATGAAGAAGAAGATGATGGCTGTGGTCGCTGTGCGAAACCGCGTCTGCGCGGTTTTGCAAACTCCTGTGGGCGCGGTTGTTTGCGTCCACAGGAGTGGCGGCGTCCACAGCCTCCGGAGCTGGCGGGCAGCGACTCGTTCGGGTAGCGTAGGCAGCGGGCTGAAACGTGGGGTGAGGGCCCGGTATGGCCAGCGGACCCTCGTGACCGCCCCGAGCTCCGACAGAGCGAGCCGGTCGGTGCTGTTGTGCCACGGTTCGAACGCGTTGTCCAGTCGGAGATCGCCCCGCGCGCTCCGACGCCGTGGACGTCCCGCTCCGCCAGAAGACCTGCCGACGTTGCAGTCGCCTGTTTGCCATCTGCGCGGCGTGTGATCGCGGCCATGCTTACTGCACGCCGCCGTGCCGGGTGCTCGGCCGGCGCCGCTCGGTGCGGGCCGCCCGGGCTCGGCATCAGCGGAGCCTGGAAGGTCGCCTCGACCACCGCGACCGCCAGCGCGCCTACCGCGTCCGCCGCCGCGTGACGGATCAGGGTTCCGCCGCCCCCCGGCCATCGGCCAGACTCCCCGTCGTTGATCTCGCCCCGGTTCGGGCGCCCGCGGCCACCCGCTGCGTGGTCTGCGGGCGGTCGAGCCGGTGGCTGGTCGCGAGGCGGGAACCCCGCGTCCATCGGAAGAGGAGCGACGATGATCACGCCCGCGCAGCGCGCCGAGATCCGGCGTCTGTACTACGGCGAGCACTGGAAGATCGGGACCATCGCGGCCCAGCTCGGCCTCCACCGTGAGACGGTCCGGACTGCGGTCGAGCACGAGTCGGGCGGTGTCCGCCGCGGGGTGTGCCGGCCCAGCGCTCTCGACCCGTATCTGCCGTTCATCCGCGACACGCTGGCCCGCTACCCCCGCCTGCGCGCCACGCGCATCCACGAGATGGTCCGCCAGCGCGGCTATCCCGGCTCGGTCATCCAGGTCCGACGCCTCGTCAAGCGCCTGCGGCCTGAGACCACCCGCGCCGTCTACCGTCGGGTCGTCACGCTGGCCGGCGAGTCCGCGCAGGTCGACTGGGGCTCGTTCGGCAAGGTCCGCATCGGACACGGCACCCGCGCCGTCTCCGGATTCGTCATGGTCCTCGGCTACTCGCGCGCCCTCGCCGCATTGTTCACTCTCGACCAGACCCTCGAGAGCTTTCTGCGGGGCCACGTCGACGCCTTCGAAGCCCTCGGCGGCGTCGCCCGCAACCTCGTCTACGACAACCTGCGCAGCGCCGTGCTCGACCGCCGCGGCACGGCCGTGCAGTTTCACCCCCGCCTGCTCGACCTCGCCGGCCACTACCACTTCGCGCCCCGCCCCTGCACGCCGGGACGCGGAAACGAGAAGGGGAAAATCGAACGGCAGATCCAATACCTACGGCACGCCTTCTTCGCCGCCCGGCCCTTCCGCGACCTCGACGACCTCAACGCCCAGTTCCGACGCTGGCGAGACGACGTCGCCCACCGACGGCGTCACCCCGAACTGCCCGACCGCACCGTCGCCGACGTCTGGGCCGACGAGAAGCCCCGACTGCTGCCGCTCCCCGCCCATCGCTTCGAGACCGAGCTCGTGCGCGTCGTCCGCTCCGGCAAGACACCCTACGTCCGCTTCGACCGCAATCTCTACTTGAGGTTGCCCCGATCTCGTGGACAGGTTAAGGCTTTCGGTTCACGTCATGGTGTGTACATCAACTATTGATTCCTGTGGGCGGTGTGGATCCCGTGCGCAGCGCGGGATCCAACGGACTTGTGGGCGCCCGTAGGGCGTCCACAGGCCGGGCACCGTCCACAGCGCCGGCCTGATGGAGCCGTTCGAACTCCAGTGGCGACCGGTAGCCGAGCGCGGAGTGACGCCGCCGCGTGTTGTACCACCCCTCGATGAACTCGAACAACGCCGCCCGTGCTTCGGCGTGCGTTGACAGCGTCGTTCGGTCGAGCAGCTCGCACTCCAGGGTCGCGAAGAAGCTCTCGGCCATCGCATTGTCGAAGCAATCGCCGACCGAACCCATCGATAGCGCGACGCCCCGTTCCCGGCAGCGAGCGCCGAAGGCCAGCGAGGTGTACTGGCAGCCTTGGTCGGAGTGATGGATGACCGCCTCGGGCCGCCGTTGCGCCACGGCCATCTCCAGCGCCTCGACCACCAGCGCGGTGCGAAGATGCCCCGCCATGGCCCAACCGACGACGCGCCGGCTGAACACGTCGAGGACGATGGCCAGGTACAGGAAGCCGGCCAGGGTCGGGACGTAGGTGATGTCGGCGACCCAGAGCCGGTTCGGCGCGTCCGCCTCGAAGCGCCGCTCGACCCGATCCGGGGCCGGGCGGGCCTGGGCATTCCGGCGTGTCGTGCGAGGGCCGCGGCGCCGGCTCACCCCGGCGACGCCGACGGACCGCATGACCCGGGCGACCCGCTTGCGGCTCACCGCGACACCGCCCTCGGTCAGTTCGGCGTGAATCCGAGGAGCACCATACGTCCCTCGACTCCGGCCGTGAATCGCCTGGACGCGAGCCCGGAGCTCGGCATCGGCCCGTGCCCGAGCCGACGGAGGACGACGACGCCACGCGTAGTACCCGCTCGGGGAGACACCGAGCACCCGGGCCATCGTGGCGACACGGAAACGAGCCTGATTCGCGCTCATGACCCGGTAGGTCTCCCGGGTCGGGCCTCCCGCGCGAACCAGGCCGTTGCCTTTGCCAATATCTCTCGCTCTTCGCGCAGGCGCCGGTTCTCCCGGCGCAGCCGGCGAAGCTCTTCACGCTCCTCCGTGCGCAGCCCGTCGCTGCGCTCGCCCGCATCGCGGCCCACCTGCGCGACCCAGGTTCGGATCGCCTGGGACGACGGCTCGAACTCGCGAGCCAGATCCTCCGGCGCACGTCCGGACCGAACCAGGTCGACCATCTGTTGCCGGAACTCCGCCGCGTACGGTGGTCTCGTCTTCGGCATCGCGGATACTCCTTCTCCCCCCCAAGAGTTATCCACCCGGCGGTCCCGGACCCACGTATGCATGAAACAGGGGTACCGTATGGGCTGACGCTGGCACAGAGGTCGGTTTCTATCAATGGTGCCGAGAGCCCGTCCAAGAGTTGGACCCGGAGTCCCGCGAGCACCCCGTATTGCGACACCGGAGCGTCCGGCGAGCGCGTCTTCTAGATTTCGTCCTGCGGACTCCACGCCAGCGCCCTGCGATCAGGAGGTGACGGAATGGAAGTCCTGTATCCCCGGTGCGCCGGGTTGGATGTTCACTCGCGGCGCGTGAACGGGTGCGTGCGAGTGGCGTCCGGTCGCACGGTCACGACCGAGCATCGGGAGTTTGCGACCACGACAGCGGGTCTGCTCGAGCTGGCGGCGTGGCTGACCGAGGCAGGCTGCACGCACGTAGCGATGGAGGCGACGGGCGTGTACTGGAAGCCGGTGTGGCACATCCTCGAGGAGTCGTTCACGCTGGTGCTCGCCAACGCCCAACATATCCGGAACGTTCCCGGCCGCAAGAGCGACCGCAGCGACGCGGCCTGGATCGCCGACTTGCTGGCGCACGGGCTGATCCGCGGGAGCTTCGTGCCGCCGACCCCGATTCAAGAACTGCGCGACCTGACGCGAACCCGCAAGCAACTGGTCGGTGAAATCGCGCGGCACACGCTGAGGCTGCAGAAGGCGTTGGAAGACGCGAACGTGAAGCTGGCGCACGTGGTCACCGACACGCTGGGCGTCAGCAGCCGGGCGATCCTGGCGGCGATCGTCGCGGGAGAGACCGATCCCGAGCGCCTGGCCGATTGCACCAACGGGCGCCTGAAGGCCGATCGTGTGGAGATCGTCGCCGCGGTGCACGGTCGGGTGACGTCGCATCATCGGTTCTTGCTGAAGCTGCACCTGGCGCAGATCGGCACGCTGACCGCCGCCGTGCAGCAAGTCGAGCACCAGGCCGACGAGGTCTTGCGCCCTTTTCGCGACGCCGCCGACCGGCTGACGACGATGCCCGGTGTCAGTGAGACGGTCGCACGGGTGATCATCTCCGAGATCGGTGTGGACATGACCCGATTTCCCAGTGCGGGCCATCTGGTCTCGTGGGCGGGCCTGTGCCCGCGCCTCGACCAGAGTGCGGGCAAGCGCCGCTCGACCCGGGTCCGTCACGCGACTCCCTGGCTGAAGACGGCGCTGGTCCAGGCCGCATGGGCCGCGACCCGGAAGAACGGAAGCTATCTTCAAGCGCAGTTTCGGCGCCTGAAGGGTCGCCGTGGCCCGAAGAAGGCCATCGTGGCGGTTGCCGCCTCCATGCTGACCGCCGCCTACTTCATGCTCCGCAACGAGAAGGACTACCACGATCTCGGCGGCCGATACCTCGCCGATCGCGACAAGCACCGCACCACCCAGCGGCGACTGCACCACCTCGGCGTCGAAGTCGAAGTGGCCCGCCTGAGCCCCACCACCCGCCGTAGTTTCTTTCTAGGATAGGTGTCCACGAAACCGGGGCAACTTCAACTCGATCCCCCACACCCACGTCCGAAAGCCCCTGGCGCTGCTCGCCAGCGCCACCCGCGTCCGCATCCTCGACCAGCAGACCGAGCTGGCCCGCCATCCCCGCAGCTATGACACCGGACAGACCGTCGAGGACCCCGCGCATCTGGAAGGGCTGCTCGCCGCCACCCGCCAAGCCAACGTCCACACCACCCGCGACCGGCTCCGCGCCGCCGTCCCCGCCACCGCCGCCCTCTTCGAGCGGCTTGCGGAGCGCGGCGAGGCGCTACGACCGCATGCCACCAGGCTGCTCGCTCTGCTCGACGACTACGGACCGCAGGAGCTGGCTGCCGCCGTCGACGACGCCCTCCAACGGGACGCCCTCGGTGCCGGCTCGATCACCCACATCCTCGAAACGCGCCGGCGACAGCGCGGACTCAAACCGCCGCTCCGCCTCACGCTACCCGACCGACCCGGACTGCGAGACCTCGACGTCCGGTCCCATAACCTGGAGACCTACGATGCCCTCGGCCGACACGACCACCACGACGACGCTGGCGACTAAGAACAGTGATCGATATAAGGTTGCCAAGTGCATCCAGGCGGAGCCCGTTTTCTGCGGCTTCGGGCGCTCGGCACACAGCAAGGTAATTTCCGTCAGTGTCCTAACCTCCGGCGACTCGGCTTCAACCGCACCGCCGACGACCTCAACGACCTCATCGCTCAGGCCGCCCGCAAGCGCTCGAGCGCCACCGTCCTGCTCGAACACATCGTCGCCGCCGAGCTCGAAGACAAACAGCGCCGTAGCGTCGAGAGCCGACTCACCCGCGCCCGTCTCGGACGCTTCAAGCCGTTCGCCGACTGGGACTGACAATGGCCCACCGCGCTGGACCGTCCCACCCTCGAACGCATCCTCACGCTCGACTTCCTCGCCCGCGGCGAGAACGTCATCCTCGTCGGTGCGCAAGGCTTGAGGAAGACCATGCTGGCGAAGAACGTCGCCCACCAAGCCATCCTCACTGGGCACACCGCCCTCTTCACCACCGCCGCCGACCTGCTGCTCGACCTCAATGGGCAGGAGACCGCACGCGCCCTCGAACGACGCCTCCGGCACTACACGCGGCCCGCGCTCCTCGTGGTCGATGAGGTGGGCTACCTCGCCTACGACGCCCGAGCCGCCGACCTGCTCTTCCAACTCGTCAGCCGCCGCTACGAGCACCGCTCCTTGCTCATCACCACCAACCTGCCGTTCAAGCGCTGGGACACCGTCTTCCCCAACGCCTCGTGCGCCGTCGCACTGATCGACCGGCTGACCCACCACGTCGAGATCCTGCTCCTTGAAGGCCGGAGCTATCGCAGGCGCGAGGCCGAGATCAGCCAGCAGGAGCGAAACCGCCAACGATCGCACCGTGACGACGCGCCGGAATCACCGCGACCCTCACGTCGTCAATGAGACCGGTCGATACCTGTGCAGAAATGATCAGTTTCTCGCGCTCGGCAACAGCCCCCGCCTGCGCCGCTCAGGATCAGGCATTCGCCGGCCGGCAGGAGCGCCCCCGACCCCTTGCCGATGATCGTCTGCGGTAGCTCGACAGCCCCCTCCACGCCGTGCCAGTCGAGCGCCGCCTCCGGATCGGCCAACGCCGCCGAGAGTTGACCGACAAGATCCGGATCGGCCAGGTCGACCGACAGCGCCGCCGCCCGGAGCCGCCGATCCCGCTCCGATTCGCCCGGTTGCTCGACTCGATCCGCCTCCCGGACCGCATCGCGCAACCGCGCCAGCGCCGAGCCGGACGCCGTGACGGCCCCGGATTCGTCCCGTACCGCTTGGACGGCCGCCAGCATCCACTCCAGCGCATCGTCACGCCGCGTCATAGCCCCGTTCCGCCACATCGCCCGCGCCGAACTCGACGCGCACCGACTGGCCACGATCGAGCAGTCGATCCCGCAGCGCGCGCGCGCCCCGCTCGCCGGCCGCCTCCCCATGCGCCCAGATCGTCACCGGCCGACCGACGCACCACGGCGCCATCCTCGACAGCGCCCCGGCACCGTGGGCGCCGATCACGCCTTCCCCCTCCGGCGCGGCCGCCGCGACCGTCAACGCATCCGGCCCGCCCTCGCACACGTGAAGGCGCGCAGCTCGAGCCGGTACTCGCGCGACGAACACCGCGCCATCGAACCTATGCCCCGGTAAGGTGATGCGCTTGACCGTTCGCCCGTCCCGCAGCCGGTACTCGACCCGCCGCCCCTCGTCGGAGACGCCCTCGACTTCACCAGCCGCGACCACGCCCCGACGCCGGCGCCAGATCCACACCAGCGCCCCGACGCACCACGACCGAGGCAGTCCGTGATCGGCCGCGCACTCGCGCCCGCGGTCGATTCCCCGGTATGTGCGTGTCGGAGCGAGGAACGAGACCCAGGGGCTACCCGGCCAGGCCGACGCCGGCAGCCAGCGGACGTCGCGAACCGGGCGCAGGCCGCGCCCAGCGAGGTAGGCCAGGCCGGCGCCCTCGACGGCCGGCAACGCTTCCAGGTAGAAGGCCAGCTCCGGATCGAGAGCCGGCGCCGGCACCGGACCTGGCGCCGAAGGCCCGAGACCCGCCGCAGCAGGCATTCGGCAATTCGCGAGAATTGCTCGCGTTGTGGCTCCGCACGACGGACACCCCGCGAGCCACTGCCCCCGGTACTGTCGCGCCCAGGCCCGCCGGCCCGACCTGGAGCCGCACACCGGACACCGGAACTTGTAGCCCGCTCCGTTCCGTTGCCAGCCGGGCGGCGGGTTCACGGCGCGGCCTCGCCGGCTGCCCGCCTGCCGGCACGGTGGATTCCGTCGCCGTGACTGCGCGGCCTGCTCGCAACCCACGCCTCGATCTCGCGCAGCGACCAGCGGACCGCGCGCGGCCCGACCCGGTACGGGGCAGGAAATCTGCCGTGGCGCATTTCACGATAGAGAGCGGATCGCTTGAGGCCGATGCGACGCTCGACCTCAACTCGGGTCAGGAGTCGATCTTCGGTATCCGGCATACCGAGATCGTTCCCGGAATTCCGCAGCGGCCGTTAGCGGGCTATCTCTGGATAGGCTTCAATTTTCACCGCGCAGACTACGGGCGGCCTTGATGCCATCCGAGACAGTGCGCCAGCCCACCCCGCACTCATCGGCGATCGCCCGGTAGCACTCCCCCTTTGGTAGGCCCAGGAACCGGAGGATGAAATAGACACGGTGGAACCACCTGTTGCGACGGTCGAGCGCGTAGGGCGGCCGGCCCTCGTTGCTCGGCGGCTTCGGCGGAACGGGGATCTCCCCTTGGTGTAGCCGGCTGCACCAATCGGCAAGCTCACGGGGAAACGTCCGGCCTTCGTCGTGATGCCGCGCTGCAATGAGATTCAGCGCCTTCCAGGCATCCCAATCGGTGCTCGCCTCGAACATCTCCTGGAGAACCTTCTGTGCGTCGTGTTCGTCCAGTTCAAACCAGTTCTTTGCGATTGCCGGCCCGATCCACGGGATCGGGTCGAGATCGGCTCCATTTTGGACGCAGCGCACGACATACCCGGCCGCCTCTTGTGCCGTTACCTGATCCATCTCCCCGAGCATGCCGCCGAACGCCAGGGGTGGCTCCGGAGCGTCGAGCCCGAGAAACCGTGCCGTGTCTGCATCAATCTCCCGGCCTCGTCGCCGCCTGGCGATCCGCACGACGTCCTCGAATCGCTCCCTATCCACGGATGCGCACCACCTTCGCGCGGCCGCCGGTCACGAACTGCGCCCATTGATCCATGAGCCGGTGCCGCCGCTCGAACAGGTCGCTTCGGAAGTAGGCTCCTTCGACGCCGCCGACCGTGTGCGCCAGCGCCGCTTCGGCGATCTCGCGCGGCTTCCCCGTGTCGGCGCACCAGTCACGGAACGACGAGCGGAAGCCATGAGGCACGGCGGCGATGCCCTGCTCCCGCAGCAGCTTGCTCATGGTGGCGTCGGAGAGCGCCCGGCCGGACAGCGACGGAAACACCAGACCCGAACCGTCGGCGTACTTGCGCGCCTCGCGGAGCACTTCCAGCGCCCGGCCGGACAGCGGCACCCGGTGCTCCCGGTGCGTCTTCATGCGTTCGGCTGGGACGGTCCATATCTCGTTGTCGGGATCGATCTCTGCCCAGTGCGCCAGCCGAACCTCGCCAGACCTCGCCGCCGTCAGCACCAGGAATTCGAACGCGAGTTTCACCGGCATCGACGCGCGCGAAGCCCGTACGACCTCCAGAGCCTTCCCCACCTGCCCGTAGGCGAGCGACCGGAAATGCGCCTTGACGCCCGGCTGCGCGGGCAGCGCGCCACTAATCGGCTCGGCCGCAACGTTGTGCTCGATGTAGCCGTGCGCCTGCGCCCATGCCAGCGTGGCGCGGATGCGGTTCCGCAGCTTGCGGGCAATCTCGGGCTTGCCGGTCCAGAGCGGCACGAGAACCTTGAGCACGTCTTCACGGCCAATCCGGTCAACGGGAAGATCTCCGATCACGCCGAACGCATGGCGTTCGAGTTGCTGCGTCCAGTTGCTCGCCGTCTTCCCGGAACGCCAGCGTGGGCGGTTCGCCGCCAATGTGGCGTCGGCGGCCTGTCAGAAGGTGGGCACGTTGGCCCGGCGTTTCTCCGCGAGCGGATCGCGCCCGTCGGCGATCGCGACGCGGTTGGCGAAAGCCCGCTCGCGAGCCTTCGCCAGCGAGACGACCGGCCAGCCGCCCAAGCCGATGTCACGCCGCCGGCCGTTGATCGTGATCCGCTGGATCCACGACTTCGATCCAGACGGCGCCACGTTCAGAAACAACGTGCCGCCGTCGCCGTACCTGCCCGGTTTCGAGAGCGCCCGCAGCATCGCGACGGTCAGCCGTCCCATGTTCGCGAACCCCTTTCCCCACGCCATGTTCCCCACGGAATTACCCACGGGATCGTGGGGAAACTACGGGAACACGGTGGAATTGTCAAGCGTGCGATGGGGAGACCAAGCCCCTATTTACGGGGCGTTTCCGGAATCTACGGGAAGGCGGGAAAACGGGAAGTGGTGCCGGTGCAGGGACTTGAACCCCGGACCTAGCGGATATGAGCCGCTCGCTCTAACCAACTGAGCTACACCGGCACGCTGCAAACGGCCAGCAGCAACCCATTATAGCGAAGGCGCCTGCAAGGGCGCCCCTATACGATCAGCATCGCGTCGCCGTAGCTGTAGAACCGGTAGCGTCGCGCGACGGCTTCCGCATACGCGGCCAGCAGCGGCTCGCGGCCGGCGAACGTGCCGGCGAGCACGAGCAGGGACGAGCGCGGCAGATGGAAGTTGGTGAACAGCGCGCCCACGACGCGGAACTCGAACCCCGGGGAGATGTACAGATCCGTCGATCCCGAACCGGCCGCGAGCCTTCCGGCGCCGAGCTGGCCCGCCGCTTCGAGCACCCGCGTGGTGGTCGTCCCGACGGCCACGATCCGGCGGCCGTCGTCCAGCGCGGCGTTGATGGTGCGCGCCGCTGCCGGGGTGATCTCGAACGGCTCCGCTGCAAGCCGGTGCGACTCGACGTGCTGGCCGCGGATCGGCTGGAAGGTGCCGTAGCCAACGTGCAGCGTGATCGCGGCGCGGGCGATGCCCCGCGCCGCGATCACCTGCAACAGCTCCGTCGTGAAGTGCAGCCCGGCCGTCGGGGCGGCCACGGACCCGCGCGCCCGCGCATACACCGTCTGGTACCGATCGCGGTCACCGGCCGCGTCGGACCGCTTGATGTAGGGGGGCAGCGGGACATGCCCGATCGCGTCGATTGCCGCGTCCACGTCCTGGCCGTCGTCCGCACTCAGCCGGACGGTTCGCCGGCCGTGATGATGCGACGCGAGCACCTCGAGGCGCAGCCGGCAGCCGGCAGCCTCGAAGACGGCGCGCGAACCCTCCCTGAGCTTCTGCCCGGGGTGCAGCAGCACGTCCCAGCGCTCGTCGTCGATACGCGCGAGCAGGAGGCACTCGACGCCACCCCCGCTCGGGTCGCGGCGCCCGAGCAGGCGCGCCGGATAGACGCGCGTGTCGTTGACGACCAGCACATCGCCCGGCTCCAGCAGCGACGGCAGGTCCGCAACCCGCAGGTGCGTGGACCGCCCGCTGCGCCGATCGAGCCGCAGCAGGCGCGCCTGATCGCGCCGCGGGTGCGGCTCCTGCGTAATCAACTCGGCCGGCAGGTCGTAGTCGAAGTCCGAGATCGGGGTCGGGGTCGGCAACCGGCTGTGCTCAATAGGCCCACCGCAGCAGGACCGCGCCGACGGTGAAGCCGGCGCCCACCGCAGCCAGCAGCACGCGGTCGCCCTTCTTCAGGCGGCCCTCCGCCAGCGCATCGGCCAGCGCGAGCGGAATGGTCGCGGCCGTGGTGTTGCCGTAGCGGTCGATGTTGATCACGACCTTGGACGAGTCGAGACCGAGACGGTCGGCCGTGCCGAGAATGATTCTGCGGTTGGCCTGATGCGCCACGAAGAGGTCGACGTCGTCGGCGCTCATCCCATTCTGCGTGAGGATCCGGCGGCAGACCTCCTCCATCTTGCGCACGGCGAACTTGAAGACCGTCGCGCCGTCCTGGCGCACGAAGTGCATCCGCTTCTCGACCGTCTCGTGCGTGGCCGGGTGCCGGCTGCCCCCCGCCGGCATGCACAGCGCGAGCCCGCCACTGCCGTCCACCTCGTGGGCGAAGTCCACCAGGCCGACGCCCGGTTCGGTCGCCGGCGAGATGACCACCGCGCCGGCCCCGTCGCCGAACAGGACGCAAGTGCCGCGGTCCTGGTAGTCGATGATCGAGGACATCACGTCGGCCCCGATCACCAGGGCATGCTCGTGGGCTCCGGTCGAAACCAGTTGCGCGCCCGCGGTCAGCGCGTACGTGAACCCGGAACAGGCCGCCCCGAGATCGAAGCCCCACGCGTTGGACGCGCCGATCTTCGTCTGCACGAGGCAAGCCGTGCTGGGAAAGAACATGTCGGGGGTCGTGGTCGCGACGATGATCACCCCGATGTCGTCCGGGGTCAGGCCGGCCTGCTCGAGCGCACGCGAGGCCGCCAGCCTGGCCAGGTCCGAGGTGGCCGTACCTTTGTCGACAACGTGCCGCTGGCGGATTCCGGTGCGCTGCAGAATCCACTCGTTCGAGGTGTCGACCAGCTTCTCGAGATCGGCGTTCGTCAGCAGGCGGGGCGGCACATAGGTCGCCAACGCGGCAATCCGGGTGTCGCGGAGCTGTGTGCCGCCGCACAACCTGCCGCCACGTCCGTTCGTCACGCGCGTCCCCGACCCTTTTCCCGGGTCCCGCTGTTCACCAGAGCCGCGAGCTGCGCTCGGGCCCGGGCCTCCCGAAATAGTTGTACGCCCGTTCGGTCGCGACACGACCTCGCGGGGTACGGTCGATGAAGCCGTTCTGAATGAGGAACGGCTCGTAGATGTCCTCGATGGCTTCCTTTTCCTCGCTCATCGCCGCCGCAATGCTGCTCAGGCCGACCGGCCCGCCGCCGAACTTGTCGATGATCGCCTCTAGCAGCCGCCGGTCGGCTTCGTCGAAGCCGTTGTCGTCGACCTCGAGCAGCTCCAGCGCGCGCCGGGCCACGGCAACGTCGATTGCGCCGTCCGCGCGGACCTCGGCGTAGTCGCGCACGCGCCGCAGCAGGCGGTTGGCGACACGCGGCGTCCCGCGGGCGCGCCGCGCGAGCTCCCGGGCCGCCGGCTCGTCGATCGGCACCCCCAGGATGCGCGCCGAGCGCGTCACGATCTCGTGCAGCTGGTCCTGCGTGTAGAAATCGAGCCGGTGCACGATCCCGAACCGGGCGCGGAGGGGCGCGGTGAGCAGGCCGGCGCGTGTGGTCGCGCCGACCAGCGTGAACCGCTGGAGCGGAACCTTGACCGACCGCGCGCTCGGTCCCTGCCCGATCACGATGTCCAGCTCGTAGTCCTCCATGGCCGGATAGAGGATCTCCTCGACGACCGGGCTCATGCGATGAATCTCGTCGATGAAGAGGACCTCGTGCTGCGCAAGGTTCGTGAGCAGCGCGGCGAGGTCGCCCGGCTTCTCCAGCACGGGCCCGGACGTCGCCCGGACCTGCACCCCGAGCTCGCCGGCCACGACGTAGGCGAGCGTCGTCTTGCCCAGTCCGGGCGGTCCGTAGAGCAGCACGTGGTCGAGCGCATCGCGGCGCTGGCGAGCCGCCGCAATGGACACGGTCAGGTTCTCGCGCACGCGCTCCTGGCCGACGTAGTCGGCGAGCATGCGCGGCCTGAGGGTGGCCTCGTACGGCTCCTCCTCGACGGCCGGCGCCGCGCTGACGACTCTCTCCGTTGTCACGATCCCCAGTCTCGGGCTGCGCTCAGCCGGCTAGCTCCCGCAGCGCCCGCCGCAGCGTCCCCTCGAAGCCGACCGGCCCCGCCTGGCGGGCGGAATCCAGCGCGCGCTCGGCCGCTGCACGATGGTACCCGAGGTTGAGCAACGCCGACAGCACGTCCGCACGACCGCCGTCGTCCGTCGCTCCCGGCTCATCGCCGTCAGCCGCGTGAACGCCCGCGGCAGCGAGCCGATCCCGGAGCTCCAGGCCGATCCGTTCGGCCGTCTTCCTGCCAACTCCGGGAATCCTCGTGAGCTTGGCGACGTCGCCGTGCCGCACCGCCTGGACGAAGTCGGGCGGCTCCATCCCGGACAGCACGGCCAGCGCCAGGCGCGGGCCGACACCGTTGACGGCAATCAAGTGCTCGAAGAGCCGGAGCTCGAGGACCGTGGCAAAGCCGAACAGCGCCAGCGTGTCCTCGCGCACGTGCGTGTGCACGCGCAGGGACACCTCCGCGCCGGCTTCGCCCAAGCCATAGAAGGTCGAGAGCGGCACGTGGAGCTCGTAGCCGACGCCATGGACATCGACCACGATACGGTTGGGCTGCTTGTCGCCGAGGCGGCCGCGCAGGTATCCAATCATCGATTATCGCGGGGACCCCTGCACCCCGCTTCGCCCCTCGCTCGTGGGGACCCGACGCCCCACGCCGCCCGACCATGCGCTACCCGCGCGGGGCATGCCGCCGCCAGCTGCGCGCGCCGCGGGCCGTGCTCGGGCGCCTCTGGGTCGGCCCGTCCGAGTGCGCATGGCACACGGCCACCGCCAGGGCGTCGGAGACGTCCAGCGGCGAGGGGGGCTGCTCCATCCCCAGCAGCAGCGCCACCATTTGCTGAACCTGTCGTTTCTCGGCGCGACCGTAGCCCACCACCGCCAGCTTGACCTCGGTTGCCGTGTACTCGCAGATCGTCGCGCCGGCCTCGGCCGCCGCCAGCATCAGCGCGCCGCGGACATGCCCCAGGACCAGGGCGGACCGGGCGTTTCGCGCGTAGAACAGGTCCTCGATCGCCACGGCATCCGGCCG
Organism: Vicinamibacterales bacterium; assembly: GCA_965217045.1. Lineage (GTDB taxonomy): Bacteria > Acidobacteriota > Vicinamibacteria > Vicinamibacterales > UBA8438 > JAAXGX01. Next base: position 2,643,232 of record OZ244229.1, read on the forward strand.
GTGCCGCGTCAGCAGCCCGGCCAGTCCGTGGTGCACGACCAGCAGTTTTTCCGCAAGGGGTATGCTCGCGGGCACGGTGATCGCCCCGCAGTCGACGACGTGGAGCCGGCTGCCCTCCGTGTCGATGCAGCCGTAGCCGGTACGCTGGGAGCCGGGGTCCACCCCGAGTATTCTCACGCCAACGACGCCTCAATCTCCTTTGCGTCGATGTCGAAGTTCGGCCAGACGTGCTGCACGTCGTCGTGGTCCTCGAGCAATTCCATCAGCTTCAGGATCTGGCGCGCGGGAGCGCCCTCCAGCTTCACGTAGTTCTGCGGCAACATCGCGAGCCGCGCGCTCATCGGCTCGACCCCCGCCTCCGTGACGGCCGCGAGGACGGCCTCGTACGCCTCCGGGGAGGTCACGACCTCCCAGCAGTCCTCGTCCTCGCGAAAGTCGTCGGCGCCCGCATCAATGGCCACGGCCATGAGCGCCTCCTCGTCGACGCCGCCCTTGTCGACGATGAGATGCCCGTGCTTCGTGAACATCCAGGCGACGCTGTTGGTGGTGCCGAGATTACCGCCGTGCTTCGACAACAGGTGCCGGATCTCGCCCACCGAGCGGTTGGTGTTGTCGGTCATCACCTCGATCAGGAGCGCGGCGCCGCCGGGACCGTAGGCCTCGTACGTCACCTCATCGTAGGAGACCCCGGGCTCCTCGCCCGTTCCGCGCCGGATCGCCCGCGTGATGTTGTCGGCCGGCATGTTCGCCGCCTTCGCATCGGCGATCACCGTGCGCAGGCGCGGGTTGCTGTCCGGGTCCCCGCCACCGACCCGCGCGGCGACCGAGAGCTCCTTGATGATGCGGGTGAACACCTTGCCGCGCTTGGCGTCGGCGGCCCCCTTCTTGTGCTTGATCGAGTGCCACTTGGAATGGCCTGACATGGGAAATGCTCTCCGGCTGTATGAACAACGGCAGACGCGAGGCCGGAATGCGTGACAGCCGTCCGGGCTCGCGACGACCGTCACTCATTATGGCAGAAGTCGGCGCCCGCGCGGGCGCCGTCCGGCCGGCGCGGTATGATAGGAGGCGTCGGCAAGCGCCACATCCCGGCAATAGCCGGCAGGATAGATTATGTCACTGATACCTGACTGGGCCCCCAACGTTCATCCGCTCGTCGTGCACTTCCCCATCGCCCTGCTGGCGGGCGGGCTCGTCGTCGACCTGCTCAGCCTGCTCATGCGGCGGCGGCCGGCGCTCAGGCACACGGCGACCTGGCTCTATTGCGGCGGCGGCGCCACCGCCGGCCTCGCCTACCTGAGCGGCGAGCGCGGGGCGGATGCGATGCTGCTGCCCGCCCAGGTTGCCCCGCTCGTGAGCGAGCATGCCGACTGGGCCTTTCGGACGACGTTGTTCTTCGCCATCTTCGCCGCGGTACGTCTGGCCGTCTCGTACGTCCTGCCGCCGCGGCCGGCGGTCCTCTGGACGACGTTCGTCGCGGCTCTGATCGGCGTCGGGATGCTGAACGAAACGGCGGAGCGCGGGGGGCTGCTGGTCTATCAGCACGGGCTCGGCGTGCAGGCCATCACCACCGACGAGTCGGTCGACGAGCTCCTCGCGGAGGCCGCCGCGGAGCCGACCGACCCGGGCATCATCGATCTGCAGGGCGGCTCGTGGGTCTGGCGGCCGGTCCACGGCGCCCCGGCCGTGCTCGCGGACCAGTTCACCTGGCTCCGAGGCGACGCGTCACGCCTGGCGGCGGAGATGGTGGATGACCCGCAAAAGGGCGCCGTGCTGAGCCTCGCCGCCCAGGGGCCGGCGGCGCTGTTCGTCACCGGCGGCGAGCTCGACGCCGCCCAGGCCGACGTGTACGTGAACCTGGACGGGTTCGACGGCGAACTGCAGCTCGTCCTCCACGCCCAGGACGACCGGACGTTCGACTTCTTCTCCATCGCCGGCGCGACCGCGACGCTGGGCCGGATGGACGACGGCATGCCGACGGTCTTCGAGGAGGGAGCGTTCGAGGCGTCGGGCTGGCTGTTCCTGCGCCTGTTCGGCGGCGACGGGCACTTCCGGGGCTACGTGAACGGCGAGCTGCTGACGCACGGACACGCCGACGACCTGGCGCCCGGCCGCTTTGGACTGCGGGTCGACGGCACCGGGACCCTCCTCGTCCAGCAGATCCAGGTACAGGCGGTCGGCTGACGGCCATGAGCCTGCGCGGTAGAACGGCGCGGGCTCCTGGAGGGTTGGTTGGGCGGCAAGCGGAGCCGGAGGCGACGGTTGCCGGGCTAGCGATCGAGGCGCATCGCCAGCGGGATGAAGACGATGCCATTCACGGCCCGCTCGGGACCGGTTTGCCGGAACCCCAGCCTTTCGTAGGCCGGGACGCCGTAGCGCGACGAGTTGATGGTCACCCGCTCCACGTCCGGCCGCCGGGCGCGAGCCTCCGCGAGGCCGCGCTCGAGGAGCCGGGAGGCGATCCCCTGCCGGTGAAAGTCCTTCGCAACGAACAGCAACGCGACGTGGTTGCAGTCGCGCACCTCGATCATGCCGGCCAGGACGCCGTCCACCTCGGCGACCATCACGAAGTGATCGCGCTCGGACCGTCGGCGCAACGCCTCCGCCTCGGCGTAGCGCCGGAACTCGGCCATACCCTGCTCGGTGTAATCGGGCGCGATGAACTCGTCGAACGAGGCCCGCACGAGCGCCGAGATCCGCTCGGCGTCGTCCGGCGTCATCATCCGGCAGGTGGCGGCTTCAGGCACGACGGCGTTGTCTACTCCTGCGCGACATCATAGTGCTCCCACAGGTATTCCGGAAAATACGTGTGGAGATGCAGGAAGATCTCGTGCACGAGGTTGATCGACCGCGTGACGCCGTACGCGTGATGCCCGGGCTTCGCCACGACGTGCAGCAGCATCGTGCCGCGCCGGCTCGAGCAACTCGGCCGCGCGCGCCGCGGGTCGATGCGGCGGTGGGCCGGCAACGTCCTGGCCGAGCGCCCCTCGACGAAACGCTCCAGCGCCGCGTACAGCGCCGAGCGCACGGGCACGTGCGGCAGCACGTCGATGAACGTCAGTGTGCCCGAGGCAGGCTCGTAGGTGAGGTTGAACGGCTCGGAGCCCAGCCAGAGGAAACGGAAATAGTGGCGGCCCGCCCGGGCGGGCCGCTCCGTATAGCCTCGAAAGACACCCCGGTCGGCGTACGCCTGCAAACACCGGCGCACCCCCACCAGCTCGTTGCGGACCGCTGTCATGCCCCATGCGGTCGGCAGCTAGTCCCCTGTGTCTGAAAACGCTTTAAGAAGTGTGCCGGGTGTGATGTATTGGGCGGCATGGCAAGAACAGGTCGGCCCGCACGCGCTGCGCCACGCCATCTCCGCCTACGTGGACGCCCACAATGACGAGGGCAAGCCTTTCAAGTGGACGAAAACAGCCGACGAGATCCTCGCGAAGGTGAAGCGGTTCGGACAGCGCACCGTTCAAGTCCACGGTGGCCCCAGATGACCAACGACTTTTTGAAGAAATCAAAGATCAAGGGGACTAGTGATTGTACGACATGACGCCCGGCTCGACCTTGCCGAGGAATCCGGGTGGGTACTGGCTGCGCACCCAGAACTCCTTCTTGGCCTGCACGTTCACGATCGCCGGGCGGCTCTCGCCCACCGCCACCTCATACGCGCGGTCCAGCGCCGGCCGGAAATCCTGCGGGCGAGTGACGTACTCGCCGTGGGCGCCCAGCGCCTCGCCCACCTTGTCGTACCGCACGTTCTCCTGGAACAGATGGATAGGTAGCCCGACGGGATTGTTGCGCTGACCCGTCCACGTGCCCCACGCGTTGTTGTTGTAGACGATCAGGACGACCGGCAGGCGGTACTTCGACAGGGTCTCCAGCTCCATGCCGGAGTAGCCGAACCCGCCGTCGCCGGTGATGGCGACGACCGGGTGCCCCTGGTAGGCGGCCTGCGCGCCGACACCGTGCCGGACGGCGACGGCTGCGCCGAGCGCATAGCCGATGTCCGGCCCGATGGCGCCGTACTGATAGGCGCCGTTGATCACCTGTCCAGGCCGGAATCCGCGCAGGTAGCGGCGCGTGTAGCGCGCGACGCCGTAGCCGCCCTGGACCACGGTCGTGCGATCCTGCGGCAGGCTGCCATGGTACAGGAAATCGGCGACCTCCTTGCCGATGACCGCCGGGTGAACCGCGTCAGTGTAGCCCAGCCCGGTGCGATAGAACTGCTCGTTCTCCGCCTCGAACTCGCCCCGGGCGGCCGCGATCTCGGCAACCCAGGCGTCGCGCCGCTGGCTGGGCATGGCCTCGGCCAGCGCCTCGAGCGCGACCATCTCGTCGCCGACGATCCCGACCTCGATCGGCAGGTTGCGGCCGATGTCCTCGGCCGCCGGATCGATGCGAATGTAGCGGGCATCGGGTCCGAAGGCGAACTCGCCGACAGTCGGCATGCAGTACTGCCCGACCAGCAGCACGACGTCGGCGCTGGGCAGCGCCCCCGGGGCGGCATCCGCCGACAGCTCGTGGTCGGCGGGAAACTGTCCCTTCATGGCACCCGACTCGACCACGGGGATGTGTGCCTTCTCGGCCAGCCGGCGCAGTGCATCCCAGGCCTTGTGGTAGAAGACGCCGTTGCTCGACACGATAATCGGCCGCGCGGCACCCCGGAGCAGGCGGACGGCGGCGTCGATCGCCTGCGGCTCCGGATACGCCTTGGCCTCGGTGCGGTACTTCGTCTTGTCGTAGTAGTAATCCAGCTCGCTGGCATCGGCGAACCGCGCGCCGGCCACCTCGCCCGGAAAATCCAGGTGCACCGGCTTCGGGACCCCGGTCTTGAGCTGCCGGAAGGCATACCCGGCGTACTCCCACGTGCGCTCCGGCGTGATCAGCCGCTTCCCGTACTTGCGCAGGCCCTCGGTGGTCGGCTGCTGGTAGCAGTCCTGGATGCCGCGCTCGGTGTCGTCGGAACGGATGGTCGTGTTGCTCGCCAGCACCAGGATGGGAGAGCGCGCGGCGTTGGCCGCCGCGATGCCGCAGATCATGTCGGTGAAGCCCGGGCCCTCGGTGCCGGACGTCGCGGCGATCTCGCCGGTCGTGCGGCAGAACGCATCGGCGGCGTGACACAGCGACCCCTCGTGCCGGCCCGAGTAGGTCGGAATCCCCGCCTGCGCCATGGCGTGCACGACCAGGTAGTTCCCGGGACAGCAGAACAGCGCGGCAACGCCTTCCTCCTTGCATGCCCGTGCGAACACCTGCGCGCCGATCATTGGAAAATCGACGGCCGCCGCGGGGGCCTTCGCCGCCGCGGCGAACTCCTTCGGAACGGTAATCGGCCGGGCGTCGTCCTCCGCCGCCAGGGCCACGCGCCCGGTGCCGAGCGCCGCCGCCGTGGCGCCGGCGCCGCCGAGCACCGCCTGACGCATGAAGGTGCGCCGCGACTCGGTCCCCGCCTGGCCGGCCCGCATGGTACTCCGCTTCCTGCTCTTCATGACGACCTCCACGCGGCCGTTTCGCCGCCGGTTGTCTGCCGGTTTGCGCCGAACGACCGCATGCTAGTCGCGCGTCCGCAAGGTGTCAACAAGCCGGCCCCTGCGGCCGCCGGGGCGTGCGGCGCGGGCGTCCGTCAACCCTTGACCGCGATCCCCGCCACCTCGAAGCGTGCGCCGCGCAGCAGCGGGCCGGAGCCGAGAAAGGCGCGGGCCGGGGGCTCGGCGGTGAAATACTCGCGGTACACCCGGTTGAACACGCCGTAGAGGGATACGTCCGAGCAGAAGACCTGGACGTTGACGAGATCGTTCATGGTCATGCCGGCCTCGGCCAGCACCGCCTGCACGCCGTCGAGGACGTTGCGCGCCTCCTGCTCGGCAGTCGCCGGCTGGCGGCCGGTCTGCGGGTCCATTCCAAGTCGGCCTGCAACGTAGAGCGTGTCGCCGGCCAGCACGGCATCGCTGAACGGCGCGGCCACGGTGCGCCCGGGCAGGTTGATGACGCGCGGGGCGGTCGATCCCTGCGTGGCGCTCAGCACCCCCACGACGCTCGCTACCAGCGCGCCGACGACGACACCGCCGATGAACACGAACCCGTTCCCACGAATCCTCATATTGCCCTCCATGTTAGACGGGGCTGCGCCCCGAACCCCCGGCGGCACCTCGCGGGGACCCCAACGCCCCGCGCCACTGCCGCCGAGCCGCGCCGTGCGCGGCCGGGGGCCGCAACGGAGCTGACCGGCGGCCCCGACCGACAACCGATCAGACCCCGGTCAGCAGCACGGTCGACCCGGTGGTCCTCCGCGCCTCCAGATCCCGATGCGCCTGCGCGGCGTCCTGCAGCTCGTACGTCTGGTTGACCTCGATCCGCACCACCCCGCGGCCGACGACGTCGAACAGCTCCGCGGCCGTCGCCTCGAGCTCCGCGCGCGTCGCCGTGTAGGTGGCGAGCGTGGGGCGGGTCAGGTAAAGAGATCCCTTGGGCGCCAGCACCGCCGGCGGGAAGGGCTCGACGGCGCCCGACGAGTTACCGAAGCTCACCATCAACCCGCGCGGCTGCAGGCACTCGAGCGAGTCGTGGAACGTGTCCCTGCCGACGGAGTCGTAGACCACCGGCACGCCCCTGCCCCCCGTCAGGTCCCGCACGCGGTCGACGAAGCTCTCCTCGGTGTACACGACAGGGTGGTCGCAGCCGTGCGCCCTGGCGAGCTCGGCCTTCGCGCGGCTCCCGACGGTGCCGATGACCGTCGCGCCGAGGTGCTTCGCCCACTGACAGGCGATGAGGCCGCATCCGCCCGCGGCCGCGTGGAACAGGATGGTATCGCCCGCCTTGACCTCGTAGGTCCGCCGCAGCAGGTACTGCACGGTGCAGCCCTTGAGCATCATGGCCGCTCCCTGCCGATCGGTGACGCCGGCGGGAAGGCGAACCAGAAAACGGGCCGCGATCGAGCGCCGCTCAGTATAGCTGCCGAGATTCATGCAGTACGCCACCCGGTCGGCGACGGCGACCTCGGTGACGCCGTCGCCGACGGCCTCGACCACGCCCACCGCCTCGTTCCCGATGATGGCGGGCAGCGCGGGAACCGGATACAGGCCGGTCCGATGGTAGACGTCGATGTAGTTGAGCCCGATCGCCGTCTGCCGGACCAGCGCCTCGCCCGGTCCCGGATCGGCCACATCGATCGGCTCCCAGCGCAGAACGTCCGGGCCGCCGTTCTCATGAATGCGCGCCGCGTGTGTCATCGATCGCTCCCCAGTCTGCCGTCGTGTCGGTGCCGTCGCAAGCCGATCCTAGCAGCCCCCCGGGCCGAGCGCGCGCGTTGCGCTACCATAGGAACCCTCCATGGCTACCGACACCGGCGCGTTCGACGCGCACCACCCACCGTCATCGGACCTGCTCGCGGACTGCGTGCACTGCGGCTTCTGCCTGCCGCAGTGCCCCACGTACGCGTTGTGGAGCCGCGAGACCGACTCGCCGCGCGGGCGGATTCACCTGCTGAAGGTGGCGCTCGAAGGCAAGGCGTCCATCACGCCGGAGTTCGCCCGGCACTTCGACACCTGCCTGGGCTGCATGGCTTGCATGACCGCCTGCCCCTCCGGCGTGCAGTACGACAAGCTGGTGGAAGCCGCCCGGCCGCAGCTCGAGCGGCACATCGCGCGGCCGCTGGGCGACCGGCTCTTCCGCCGGCTGATCTTCGCCCTGTTCCCCTACCCGCGCCGCCTGCGCTGGCTCGCGCTCGAGCTGTGGGCCTACCAGCGGCTCGGGCTGCAGCGGCTGGTGCGCGCCAGCGGCCTGCTGGACGCTCTCCCCGCGCGCCTGCGCGCCATGGAGGCGGTGGCGCCCCGCGTCTCCATCAGCGGCGCCTGGTCGTCCATGCCCGGCGTCGTCCCCGCGACCGGGCCGCGGCGGCGGCGGGTCGCGCTGCTGCTCGGCTGCGTGCAACGCGTCTTCTTCAGCGACGTCAATCGCGCGACGGTCCGGGTGCTCGCCGCCGAAGGCTGCGAGGTGGTGATCCCGCAGAACCAGGGGTGCTGCGGCGCCCTGCTGCTGCACGCCGGCCTCGAGGAGGACGCCGCGGCGCTGGCGCGGCGCTTCATCGACGCGTTCGAGCCCTCGCTCGCCGCCGTCGACGCCATCGTGATCAACGCGGCCGGCTGCGGGTCGACGCTCAAGGAGTACGGCCATCTGCTGCGCGACGACCCGGCGTACGCGGCCCGCGCCGAGGCGCTGGCCGCCAAGTGCCGGGACATCTCCGAGGTGCTGGCCGACCTCGAGCCGCTGGCGCCCCGACACCCGGTCCCGATGCGCGTGGCCTACCACGACGCCTGCCACCTGCAGCATGCGCAGGGCATCAGCGCCGAGCCGCGGCGCGTGCTGGCGACCGTTCCGGAGCTCGACGTGTGCGAGGTGCCGGAAGGCGGGCTGTGCTGCGGATCGGCCGGCATCTACAACCTCGTCGAGCCCGAAGCCGCGGACGCGCTGGGGCGCCGCAAGGCCGACAACATCCTCTCGACCGGAGCCGACGCGGTCGTGTCGTCGAATCCGGGTTGTCTGCTGCAGCTCGGCAGCGCGCTGGAGCGCCAGGGCCGAGCGTTGCGCACGATGCACCTGGTGGAAATCGTCGACGCGTCGATCCGCGGCGAGACGCCGGCGTGACGTGACGCGGGGCGCCGGGGTCCCCGCTAGCGGCCGCCAGGGGTCCGGGGCTCCTCGTGGAGATGATCCACGACGCCCGCATCGTTCCGCTCGATGGGCGCGCCGGCCCGCCGGCGGCCGTGTCCAATGGCTCGGCAGATCCAGCGGTCGCTGGGAGGGGGACACGCTGGTCATCGAAACGACGAACCTCCAGGAGCCGCAGCGCCGCGTGGTCGAGCGGCTCACCAGGATGGGCGCCGACGCAATCGACTACCGCGTGACCGTCGTGAGGTGTGGTGGGGCCGCGGGGCCGGCTCGCGGCTCGGAGGGGTCGTCACAGGGAACGGTTGCCTTGTGGCCCCCTCGAGGCGCGCCTCGGCGGCAGCGGCGCGGCGCACGCGGCGCCGGGGGTTCGGGGCGCAGCCCCGTCGGATCAAAGCTCAAAGACCGCCTGGCCCCCGCCCGGCGTTCAGCAGGCCGCCCGGATCGAACCGCCGCTTGATCGCCTCCATCACGCGCCCACTCTCGCCGAGCGGACCCCAGGGATCGATGCTCCGGCGCAGCGCCGGGTCGCCCCGCCGAATCACCGCCGAGCCGCGGCCGGGGGGCAGGCGCTCGCGAAGCTCCTCGACCAGTCGGGCCTGAGCCTCGAGCGGGCCGTCGAGTCGCAGGTCGACGACGCCGAGCGCTGCGCGCCCGGCGACCGCTATGCCGACTCCGCTCGCGCCCGCCCTGTCCCGCAGCCAGATGAGCGTCGGGAACAGCTCCACCGGCACCGTGCTCAGCTTGACGAGCGTGCCGCCCGAGGACCAGTGCGCCAGGTGGCGGCGCCACGTTGCCTGCTCGTCCCGTCCGCCGTGGACGATCGCGCTCCCACCCGTGCCCGCGAGGGCGCAGGCCGCGTCCGCCTGCTGCGACGCGGACGCCTCGACCGATTCGAACCGCACCAGCAGGCGCGGCTGTGGCGCGGCGATCTCGATCGAGACCGGCGCCAGCGCCGAGCCCGCCAGCCGGCTGGCGACCGGCGCGGCCGCTTCGAGGGAGTCGAAGGTCAGCTCCACGGTGCGCGATGCCGGCGGCGCCGGCGCCAGCTTGAACGTCGCGGTGAGGATGACGCCGAGACAGCCGAAGGATCCGGTCAGCAGCCGCGAGAGATCGTAGCCGGCGACGTTCTTGACGACGATGCCGCCGGCCTTCGCCACGCACCCGTCGACGCGTGCCATCGTGATGCCGATGATCGAGTCGCGCGGCCCGCCGTGGCCGTGGCGGCGCGGCCCGCTGTCGTTGGTCGCCACGACCCCGCCAATGGTCGCGCGGTCCGGCCACGGGGCATCCCACGGCAGCCGTTGGCCGTGCGCCGCGAGCTGCGCGTTCACCGCCGCGGGCGTTGCGCCGGCCTCGACCGTGGCCGTCAGATCCCCGTGCCGGTGCTCGATGACGTCGCGGAGCCCGGCCGTGGAGAGCAGCAGGTCGACCTCCCCCCCCGGCGCGCCCCACTGCAGCTTCGTGCGCCCCCCGGCCACCCGCACCTGAAGCTGCTCGGTCGCCGCCCACGCCAGCGTCGCCGCCAGCGCGTCGCCGTTCCCGGGCTCGGCCACGATGCGCGGCCGCAGGCCGTCGAGGGCGTCGCCGTCGCCGGCCGCGCGCGCCGCAATGGCCGTCTGCGCCACGAGCCGCTCGAGAAGCGCCGCCGTGGACGCAACGTCCGCCATCAGACCCGCTCCGCCAGGCCGGCCGCTTCGGCCGGATGCCTGCGGTACGGACCGGGCACCTCCCCGCACAGGCGCGGCGTCGGAAACACCTTGCCCGGGTTGCAGATGTTGCCAGGATCGAATGCGCACCGCACGAGCTGCATCGTGTCGAGATCAATGTCGTTGAACATCTTCGGCAGATGCTCGGCCTTGTCGGCGCCCACGCCGTGCTCTCCGGTAATCGACCCGCCGACATCGAGGCAGTACGTCAGGATCTCGGATGCGACATCGTGCGCCAGATTAGCCTGTCCGGGGATCCGCTCGTCGTAGCAGACCAGCGGGTGGAGATTGCCGTCACCGGCGTGGAACACGTTCCCGATCTTCAGGCCCGAGCGTTCGGACAGGCCGCGGATCCGGCCGAGCACCTCCGGGAGCCGGGTGCGCGGGATGACGCCGTCCTGCACGTAATAGCTCGGCGACACGCGGCCCATCGCCGCGAATGCCGCCTTGCGTCCCTGCCAGAAGCGCGCCCGCTGCGCGTCCGTCCGGGCCACCTGGATCTCGAGCGCCTGCGCCGCAGTGCAGATCTCCTCGACGCGGCTGAAGAGCGCCGCGACGTCGGCCTCCGCACCGTCGAGCTCGACAATCAGGATCGCCTCGACGGGCGGAAAGTTGGGGTGGACCGCCGCCTCGGCCGCCTCGATCGTCACGCGGTCCATCATCTCGACCGCCGCCGGGATGATGCCCGCGCCGATGATGCCCGACACCGCGTTACCGGCCGCCTCGGTCGAGTCGAACGCGGCCAGCAGCGTCCGCACGGCAGCGGGCTTCCGGAGGAGCTTGAGCGTTACCCGGGTGACCACCGCCAGCGTGCCCTCCGAGCCGACCAGCACGCCGAGCAGGTCCAGGCCGGGCGGGTCGAGCGCGGGCCCGCCCACCCGGATCAGCTCGCCGTCCGGCAGCACGGCCTCGACCCCGAGGACGTGATGCACGGTGAACCCGTACTTGAGGCAGTGCGCGCCGCCGGAGTTCTCTGCGACGTTGCCGCCGATCGAGCAGATCACCTGGCTCGACGGATCCGGCGCGTAGTAGTAGCCCTCCTTGGCCACCGCCTTGCTGACATCGAGGTTCATCACGCCCGGCTCGACCATGATGCAGCGGTTCGGGATGTCGATCTCCAGAATCCGGTTCATCCGCGTCATCACGATCAGGACGCCCTCGGGATGCGGCAGCGCGCCCCCGGACAGCCCCGTCCCCTGGCCGCGCGCCACGAACGGCACGCCCTGCTCATGGCAGAGGAGCACGGTGCGCCGCACCTGATCCGCGGAGGTCGGCAGCACCGCGACCCCCGGTTTCGAGCGCAGCTTCACGAGACCGTCCGTCTCGTACGTCAGCAGCTCGCCGTGGTCGCGCACGATCCCCTCGGCGCCCACGATCCGCTCGAGATTGGCGAGAAACGTCTTGTCCACTGCGGCCAACCTCCTGACGTCCGTTTACGGTCTCGAATACTGGTCGATGACGCGCGTGATGGCCCGCTGGCAGACCCGGCAGAATCCAACCGGGTTCCGTGTGAACATGATGCAGTCGACCTCCGGCCGGTAGAGGCCGGTCGGCTCGTACGACGCGCCCTCGAACGCCCCCACCCGGCCGGCGTGGCGCATCGCCTGCAGCAGCACCGTCTCGCGGTCCATCTGCGCAGTGAAGAGGGCATCCAACTCGTTCTCGCGTGCACCCGCCGCCCGCAGCGAGCCCCGCTCGCGCTGCGCAGCCGTGCTCTCCTGCTCGAACGCTTCCTTGTCCCAGGGGGTGGGGAGCGGCGTGTCGTCCGCGACCAGATCGCCCCACTTGAGGTTCTCCGGATCGTGGAGCGCGGTGACGTTCGGCTCCCACGGTTCGGGGTGATACGCCGCACCCGTCTCGTACGCCACGTCGGACGTGTAGTACTCGTCGGCCAGACCGGCGAAGTGATGACCGAACTCGTGGACGAACACGTACTCGGCGAACCCCGTGTCCGCGGCCGCCGTCGCCTGGAAGTTGAAGATCCCGCCGCCGCCGTACTGCGCCTCGTTGACCAGGACCTCGAGAAACTCGTAGGGCGCCGCGGACGCCGCGTCGCGCAGCGCGCGGTTGTCGTAGGTGAGCAGATAGCGCTCGGAATCGAAGATGTTGTACTCCGCCGACAGCGGCGTCCGGCGGAACTCCAGCGCCCGCGGGCGGCTGACGCCCGAGCGGGCCGCCGGCAGATCGAGTCCCCACACGTTGAAGTCCGAGCGGCGACTCCTGAACGGCTCCTCCTCGAACAGGGCGCCGACCAGCCGCCGGGCGTCGGCATGGAACTTGGGCAGCTCCGCCTCGACGTACCCTTCGCCAATCACGAGCAGGTCCACCTTCTTCGTCGGCGGACCGCTCTCCTGAATCGCCCAGACCTCGCCGCTGGGTGCCCGATCGGCGGGATTGACGAACCGGGACTCGGGATCGACCACCATCGACCAGATCTCGTGAAAGCTGTTCTCGGCGTCGCGCACCTTCAGCACGACCTGCACGGGCCGCCGCGGCCACGGAAAGCGCAGCGACTCGTGGAACGTCCGATGCACCCGCCGCGATTCGGGCGTCGTCTCCCACTCGCCGTAGATCGATGCGAATCCGCGCGAGTAGAGCACCTGGTTCGTCCGCCGGTCGACCACCTCGAAGAGGTACTTGCCGAGGTTGAGATCGCCGACCAGCCGCGTGCGGCTTCCGGCCCACGGGCCGTCGGACACGACGCGATCGAGACCGAAGATCTCCGTTCCCCGCCCGCCGGAGTGGTAGTAGTCGACGCGCATCGTCTTGTCGATGAAATGGGCGTCGAAACGCTCCCCGCCGGTGGACTCGTCCTGCCGGGCAGCGACGAGCCAGCCGCAGCCCAGGATGCAGGCCGCCGCGAGCACGCCGCCGACGACGCGCCGGGTAACGGTTGCTCCCATGGAACGTATTCTAATCGCTGACCGCAAGCTCCCCCGGCACGATGGGGCGGGTGCGCGGGAGCTTCCCGCGATAGGCCATCCAGCCCACGGCCGCGAGCACGCCGACGAACGCGCAGAGTTTCGCCGCGTCACCCGCCCGCGTCGGCGGCAGCACGGCCCACAGCAGCCACAGCACCGGCTGCGCAAGACAGACCGCCCACACGGCTCCGTAGAAGTAGCGCCGCTCGTGCCCCTCGCCGCTCGTCGACCGCTTGACGCGCGGCAACCGTCCGGCCGCACCCAGGATCCAGACGGCGCCCGCCAGCGGAAAGTACGCCGCTTCGTAGAGCTGCCGCAGATACCAGCCGCCGCTCGCCATCGCAAGGATGAGGCCGCTCAGGTTGAGCAGCCCGAACGTCACCACGGCACTCCACCCGAGCGTGTAGCAGACGCGCCGATACAGCGGGTTCGGCTTGTCCTCGGTGAAGCGAATGATGTACGGCCGAGGCTCGACGCCCGGCAGCCGGCCGCGCAGCCCGGCCACGCCGGTCGCCACGAGCACGACGCCGAGCCAGCCTGCCATGCACCGATCGAAGCCGCTCTCGAACAGGTCGAAGGTCAGAGGACCAGGGGTGATGAAGCAGACCCAGATCCATATCGGCCAGTGCGCAAGACGATAGCCCACCGTGTTGCGCTCGCGAATCCTGCGCCGGCTCGCCAGCTCGACCGGAATGCCGTCCACCGCGCCGCCTCCCCCTATGCGGCTACGTCGCGACAACCCGGCCGCGGCCCGCGCCCCCTCCGGTGCGCCGCCGCCACTCCCGACCGTCCTGCCAAACGCGCACCGCGTTCCCCCCGTCCCGCTTCGCCCGATACATCGCCGAGTCCGCCCGCGCCACCAGCGCACCGGCATCGTCCTCCCCCGGCAACGTCGTGCTCAGCCCGAAGCTCGCTGCCACGAACACCGCACCCTCCGGCCCTTCCAGCGCGCGCCCCGCCAGCTCCCCACGCAGCTTCTCCGCCACGTGCACCGCACCCTCGCACGGTGTGTCCGGCAGCAGCGCCACGAACTCGTCGCCTCCGTAGCGGCAGCGCACATCCCCGCCGCGCAGGCCGTCCCTGAGCGCCGCTCCCACTGCCGCCACCACCGTATCTCCGAACCCATGCCCGTACCGATCGTTCAGCCCCTTGAGGTGGTCGACGTCCAGGAAGATCAACGCCGCCCCGCACCCGCGCTCCCGCGCCTGGCGCAGCTCCGCGCGGATCCGCTCCATGCCGTCCCGCCGCGTCATGCACCCAGTGAGGGCGTCCGCCGCCCCTCCCGCCGCCAGCTGCCGCGCCAGCTCCCGATTCTCCATGAACAGCCCAACCAGCACCGCCGCCAGGTTCAACGCACGCCGCTGGCCGCTGGCGAGCGGCCGCTCACGACCACCCACAGCCCCCCCCACGACCAGCGCTCCCACCGCCGCGCCCCCGGCCCGCAATGGAAACGTTTCGCCTGCACCCCCCGGCCTCCGCTCCCCGAACGTTCGCACCCGCCCAGCGACCCGCACTTCCAGCCACGCCTCCTGCCCGCCGATCAGCGGCCGCAGCTGCTCCCACGCCGCGCGCAGAGCCGCCCCCGGCTCACCCCCGCACCCAAGGGCCTCCCCGAGACCGACCAACCGCTCGACCTCGTCCAGCCGCCCCTCGTGCTCCGCGACGCGGCCCCGCCCCACTGTGTCCCGCAACGTTACCCGTACAAGCAAACACCCGGGGCCTTGCCGGCCCCGGGTGTTTCAGAATAATCCCGGCAGCGTCCTACTCTCCCACGGAGTTACCCCCGCAGTACCATCGGCGGAAAAGAGCTTAACTGCCGTGTTCGGTATGGGAACGGGTGTTTCCCCTTTCCTATGACCACCGGGAAACGAAAGAAACCGAACCCCGCACATTCGACGGGCGCCCGGCTCCCCCCCCGCCGGCCCACCGTCACCGGTGCCCGGCGAGGAAATCCTATGCCTCACTCACCAACTGAATACTCCACAAACGGCAGCTTCCCGCGACGCAGCGAAAGAAGAATATGGTCAAGCCTCACGGCTAATTAGTACCAGTCAGCTCAGGCCCTCACGGACCTTACACCTCTGGCCTATCACCTGGTGGTCTTCCAGGAGCCTTCAGGAGCCGAAGCTCAGGGAGATCTCATCTCGGGGAGGGTTTCACGCTTAGATGCTTTCAGCATTTCTCCCTTCCGAACGTAGCTACCCAGCGCTGCCGCTGGCGCGACAACTGGTACACTAGAGGTTCGTCCATCCCGGTCCTCTCGTACTAAGGACAGCCCCCCTCAAATCTCCTACGCCCATGGCAGATAGGGACCGAACTGTCTCGCGACGTTCTAAACCCAGCTCACGTACCGCTTTAATCGGCGAACAGCCGAACCCTTGGAACCTGCTACAGCTCCAGGATGCGATGAGCCGACATCGAGGTGCCAAACCTTGGCGTCGATGTGAACTCTTGGCCAAGATAAGCCTGTTATCCCCGGCGTACCTTTTATCCGTTGAGCGATGGCCCTTCCATGCGGAACCACCGGATCACTAAGGCCTGGTTTCCCACCTGCTCGACGTGTAAGTCTCGCAGTCAAGCTCGCTTATGCCTTTGCACTCTCCGGCTGATTTCCAAACAGCCTGAGCGAACCTTCGCGCGCCTCCGTTACATTTTGGGAGGCGACCGCCCCAGTCAAACTACCCGCCTAGCAGTGTCCCTGACCTGGATGACAGGCCGAGGTTAGAACACCGAAATGCTAAGGGTGGTATCTCACCAGTGACTCCCCGGACCCCAAAAGGCCCGGTTCAAAGTCTCCCACCTATCCTGCGCATAACACACCAGCATTCACTACTAGGTTGTAGTAAAGGTGCACGGGGTCTTTCCGTCTTGCCACGGGTAACCGGCGTCTTCACCGGTACCACAAATTCGCAGTGTCCCTCGTTGAGACAGCGCCCAGATCGTTGCGCCATTCGTGCAGGTCGGAACTTACCCGACAAGGAATTTCGCTACCTTAGGACCGTTATAGTTACGGCCGCCGTTTACCGGGGCTTCAATTCAGAGCTTCACTTCCGAAGAAGTTGACCCCTCCTTTTAACCTTCCGGCACCGGGCAGGCGTCAGACCCTATACGTCGTATTCGACTTCGCAGAGTCCTGTGTTTTTAGTAAACAGTCGCCTGGGCCTCTTTATTGCAACTCCTTCCCGCTCACCGAGCTAGTCGGATCACGGGCTGGAGCACCCCTTCTTCCGAAGTTACGGGGCGAGTTTGCCGAGTTCCTTAACGAGGGTTCTCACTCGCGCCTGAGGATATTCTCCTCGCCTACCTGTGTCGGTTTACGGTACGGGTACCCGAACGACTCCTTAGAGGCTTTTCTTGGCAGCGTGGCATCACCCGCTTTGCGACCTTACGGTCTCGCCATGGCACCTCAGGGAATGCGAGCCACCGGATTTGCCTGGCGGCTCCCCCTACATGCCTGAACCTACACGTCCAATCGTAGGCCGGG
>OZ244229.1:2665000-3195556 GCA_965217045.1 Vicinamibacterales bacterium
AAGTCTCCGATCAGGAAGACGACGCGGTGCCCGAGGTCCTGGAAGTGCTTCATCTTCCGGACGAGCACGGTATGGCCGAGGTGCAGGTCGGGCGCCGTGGGATCGAACCCGACCTTCACGGTCAAGGGCGCCGACTCCGCAGCCGACCGGGCCAGCTTCGTGCGCAGCTCGGTCTCGCGGACGACGTCGACGGAGCCCTTGGTGAGATAGGCGACCTGCTCGTCAAGCGTCATCGACGCCTCGCCCGGCAATGAACCGCCGCCCCTCGATCCGCCATCCGCCGTCCAGCATGATGCCGATTGCCTCCGGGTAGATCCTGTGCTCCTCAACCAGGATGCGCGCCGCGAGCGCCTCGGCGGTGTCGGCCCCGTCGACAGGCACGACCGCCTGGCGCACGATCGGTCCCGCATCGAGCTCCGGCGTGACGATGTGCACCGTCGCCCCGCTGACCTTGACGCCGTACTCCCACGCCTGAGCCTGCCCGTCCAGTCCGGGGAACGCCGGGAGCAAAGACGGGTGGATGTTCAGAATGCGGTTGGGGAACGCGTCGACGAACTCGGCGCTCAGCAGCCGCATGAACCCCGCTAGGCAGACCAGCGCCACGTCGCGTTTGCGCAGCTCGGCCGCCACAGCGCTATCGAACGCCTCCCGCGACCCGTAGCTCTTGTGATCCATGTGAAGCGTCTCGATCCCCGCCCGCGCCGCGCGCTCGAGTCCCGCGGCGTCCGCCCGGTTCGAAATAACGACGGCGATCGTGGCGTCGAGGCGCCGGTCGGCGATGCTGTCGATGATCGCCTGCAGATTGCTGCCGCGCCCCGAGATGAGAACGCCGATCCTACGATTCCTCACCGCGCCTCCATCGACTCGGCGACGCTAGCCCGCCAATCGTCGCCCTGCGACTCCGCTTGGCGCCCACCAACCCTGCCAGGAGCCTGCACCGTTCTACGACGCAGACTCCTAGACATAGACGACCTGCCGGTCGCCCTCGACGACCGTGCCGATCGGCACCGCGCCAGGCTCACCGGCCTCGGCCAGGACAGCCTGGGCCGCCGCCACGGATCCGGGCGCCACCACCACGACCATCCCGATCCCCATGTTGAACGTCCGGTACATCTCGTCCTCGGGCACGCCGCCCGCACACTGCAGGAACCCGAAGACGGGTGGCACGCGCCAGTCGCGAACGATCCGCGCGGCGGTGCCCGGCGGCAGCACCCGCGGCAGGTTGTCGGTCAGGCCGCCGCCCGTGATGTGCGCCAGGCCCTTGACCAGCCCGGGGCTCGACTCCAGCAGGCGCGAGACGGGCCGCAGATACGACCGGTGGGGGCGCAGCAGCTCGTCGCCGATCCGGCCTCCCAGCTCGTCGACCGGCGTATCGACCTGCAGTCCCAACGTGTCGAAGACGATGCGCCGCGCGAGCGAGAACCCGTTCGTGTGCAGCCCCGACGACGGCAGACCGATGAGCCGGTCGCCGGGCGCAATGCCGCTGCCGTCGATCAACCGCCCGCGGTCGACGATGCCGACGATGAAACCGGCGAGATCGTACTCCCCCGCGGCATAGAAGCCGGGCATCTCGGCGGTCTCGCCACCCAGCAACGCGCAGCCGTTCTCGATGCAGCCGCGGGCCAGCCCCTGCACGACGGCGGCCGAGACGTCGGGCACCAGCCGGCCGGTGGCCAGATAGTCGAGGAAGAACAGCGGGCGCGCGCCCTGCACGAGCACGTCGTTGACGCAGTGGTTGACCAGGTCCACGCCGACCGTGTCGTGCCGCGCCGCGAGGAACGCGACCTTCAGCTTGGTGCCCACGCCGTCGGCGCTCGCCACGAGCACGGGCTGCCGATGGCGGCCCCATTCCGGCTGGAACAGGCCGCCGAAGGCACCGATATCGGAGAGCACGCCCGGCGTGAACGTCTGCCTGGCCAGGTCGCGGACGCGCTGCACCAGCCGGTTCGCCGCGTCGATGTCGACCCCCGCCGCGCGATAGTCCACGGCTAGAACTCCAGCACGCGGAGGGCGGCCGCGGCTACGGCGCGCGCGGCCGAGGCCTCGGCGCTCCCCCAGTACACGCGCCGCAGATGCGACTGGAACCGCTCCTCCGCCATGTCCTCGTCCAGCATGTCGAACGCGTCGCGCAGCAGCAACAGCTCGGCCTCGGGCGCCGCGCGGTCCTCGAGCGCCTGCAGCACGACGCCGGGTCGCCGCAGCGCGACCGTGCCGAGAGCCAGTGCGATCGGCGCCTGCGCCGGCGCGCCCGAGACCAGCCCGGTTTCGAACAGCGCGTCGAGCGCGGAGCGGTTGCCTGCGACGGCGAGCGCGGCGAGTCCGGAGGCCGCGTTCCGCAGGAGCTGCCGGCCGTCGGCCGCGGCCGTCTGCGCCCCGTAGCGCAGCGCCTCGACGATGTACGGCACCTGGGCGGCGCAGTCGATCCCCAACAGGCAGGCGGCCGCCGAGACCACGGGCTGCAGCACGTCCGGAACGCCCACCCGGGCGGCTGCGATGACGCCGGCCGCGCGCCGGTCGCCGATCTTGCCCAACGCCAGCAGCGCGTCGTCCTGCAGCGCCCCCTGTTCGGAGGCCACGGCCAGCAGCGCATCGACGGCGTACCCGGCGCGGTGGTCCCCGAGCGCCTCGATGACCACCGCGCGAAAGTAGCTCTCGCCGCGGTCGATGTCGCGCACCAGCCGGGCGCGGACGGCCGTGTCGTCGTCGTGCGCCGCCAGGGCGCGCACCAGCGCCGGCCGCACGAACTCGGAGGTCTCCCGATCGAGCGCCGCGAGCAGCCGCGGCGCGACCGCCGCATCCGGGCGGTTCTCGAAGTAGCCGTACGCGGCCGCCCGGACCCGATCGTTGGGCGATCCGAGCGACGCCTCCATGGCCTCGGCAGTCTCCGCGGCGGCGAGACCGTAGAGCAGGACGAGTGCGCGAAACTGCACGTAGCTGTCTTCGTGCCCCTTCAGGGCCTCGCGCAGCAGGGGCCCCGCGAGCCGGGGATCCGCCCGCCGCACCGCCCGCGACGCCTCCATGCGCACGGTGTAGTCGAAGTCGCCGAGCCGATCGATCGCCTGCCGGAGCTGCTCCGGAGGCGTCTGGGCGGAACCCCCGGCGATGTCGACGACCGCCAGCAGCAGCAGGGCGAGCGGGACGCGGCAGGCCGCGCACGGGCTCGTCATGGCTACAAAGGCTGGCTGTCCTCGGGGAGCTTCAGCACCATCTGCATGTACGCATCGCTGTCCGACGGCGGGGCGACCGGGTAGTCCCGCGTGTAGCACGCGTAGCAGTAGTTGGGGTGGCTGGCGCCCACCGCTTCCCGCAGGCCGTCGAGGCTCAGGTACGAGAGCGTGTCCGCGCCGAGAAAGTTGCGGATCTCGTCCACTTGGTGCCGGGCCGCGATCAGCTCGTTCGGGTGCGGCGTGTCGATCCCGTAGTAGCAGGGTGAAACCGTGGGAGGACAACTGATCCGCATGTGCACCTCGCGCGCGCCGGCGGCCTTGACCATGCCGACGATCTTGCGGCTGGTCGTGCCGCGCACTATCGAGTCGTCGACGAGCACCACGCGGTTGCCCTCGATGATGCTGCGCACCGTGTTGAGCTTGACCTTGACCTTGAGCCCGCGAATGGACTGATTGGGCTGAATGAAGGTCCGGCCCACGTAGTGGTTACGAATCAGCCCCATGCGGAGCGGAATGCCGGCGCACTCGGCGTACCCCGCGGCGGCGCAGAGGCCGGAATCGGGAATCGGGACGACGACATCGGCCGGCACCGCCGACTCCTTGGCCAGCAGGCACCCCAGGTTGGTGCGCACCTCGTTGACGCTCTGACCGAACACGTAGCTATCCGGCCGGGCGAAGTAGACGTGCTCGAACACACAGTGCGCAGGCTTCACCGCCGGAAACGGCCGGTACGACCGCAGCCCGTCGCGGTCGATGACGAGCAACTCCCCCGGCTCGACGTCGCGCACGTACGTCGCGCCGATCAGATCCATGGCGCACGTCTCCGAGCAGACGACGTAGGCCTCGCCCAGACGGCCGAGGGCGAGCGGCCGGAACCCGTGGGGGTCGCGTACGGCCATGAGGTTGTCCGGGGTCAACGTGACGAGCGAGAAGGCGCCGGCCACTCGCGAGACCGACTCCACCAGCGCATCCTCGGCGGTCGCCGCGGTCGAGCGCGCGTAGAGATGCAGGATGACCTCGGTGTCGCTGTTGGTCTGGAAGATCGAGCCCCGGCGCACCAGCTCGTCGCGCAGCTCCGGCGCGTTGACCAGGTTGCCGTTGTGGCAGAGCGCGATCTGCCCGTGCGCGCACTCGATGAGGATCGGCTGCGCATTGACGATTCGGCTGTCGCCGAAGGTGGAGTACCGCACGTGTCCGATTGCCGACCGACCGGCCAGCCGCTGGAGCGTGTTCTCGTCGAAGGCGTCGCTGACGTACCCCATCGCGCGCGACAGCCGCACGCGCCCGCCGCGTACCGCCGCGATGCCGGCGCTCTCCTGGCCGCGATGCT
Organism: Vicinamibacterales bacterium; assembly: GCA_965217045.1. Lineage (GTDB taxonomy): Bacteria > Acidobacteriota > Vicinamibacteria > Vicinamibacterales > UBA8438 > JAAXGX01. The sequence continues at coordinate 2,669,498 of OZ244229.1, forward strand.
GCAGCGCATACAACCCCAGGTAGGTCATATGGGGTGCCTCGTCGTGGCCGTAAATTCCGAAGACCCCGCACTCGTCTTTGAACTTGTCTCTGTCCATGCCGCTCGGCTCTACGCCGCCTCACGCCCGAAGTAACGCGACAACCCGGTTTCCCAGGCGTGCTCGGCCTCTGCGACGGGCACGTCGATGATCGGCGCGCCGTCGACCACGATGCGACAATGGGTACCCCCGGTGCGCCCGATCGCCAGCGCGGGCACCCCGGCCGCCGAGGCGCGGGCCAGGAAGTCCCCGGCGCCGCTCTCCGCCAGCGACACGACAACGCGCGAGGCGGTCTCGCCGAACAGCGTCCCGGCCAGCGCGACTCCCGCCGGCCCGTCGAGCGCCTGCGGCGGCAGCGCCACGTCGACGCCGCCGCCGCCGTCGAAGCAGCACTCGGCCAGCGTGACCGCAACGCCGCCCTCCGAGCAGTCGTGCGCCGACTCGAGCAACCCCTCGGCGACCGCGTCCACAAGCAGCCGCTGCAGCGCGCGCTCGAGATCCGGATCCAGCGCCGGCGGCCGGCCCCGCACCAGCCCGTGCACGACTTTCAGATACTCGCTGCCGCCGAGCTCGGCGCCGGCCGGACCCAGCAACACGACCACGGACCCGGCGTTGCGGAACACCCGGCCGAGCGTGCGTCCTGCGTCGTCGATCACGCCCACGACGCCCAGGACGGGCGTCGGGTGGATGGCCTCGCCGTCGGTCTCGTTGTACAGGCTCACGTTGCCGCCGGTAACCGGGATGTCGAGCGCGCGGCAGGTCTCGGCGATCCCCTCGACGACCTCGGCGAACTGCCACATGATTTCGGGCCGCTCGGGGCTGCCGAAGTTGAGGCAGTTCGTCGCGCCCACCGGGACGGCTCCCGTGCAGGCCACGTTGCGCGCCGACTCGGCGACCGCCAGCCGCGCCCCCTGGCGCGGATCAAGGTAGCAGTAGCGACCGTTGCCGTCCACCGAGAACGCCAGCGCCCGCCGGGTGCCCTTGACGCGGACCACGCCCGCGCCCATGCCCGCGGGCGCGATCGTGTTCGTCCGCACCATGTGATCGTACTGCCGGTAGACCCAGCGCTTGCTCGCCACCTGCGGCGAGGCGAGCAGAGCGAGGAACGCGTCGACCGGCGCGGGCGCCGCGGCCAGCAGCCCGGGATCGAGCGACTGACGCTCGGCGAGGTCGGCCGGCGGGCACGCGGGGCGGTCGTAGAGCGGCGCGTCGTCCGCCAGCGCCCGGTTCGGAATCTCGGCCACGACCGCGCTGCCGTCGCGCACGCGCAGCAACCCGTCGGCGGTCACCTGACCGATGCGGACGGCGTGCAGATGCCACTTCTCGAAGATGCGCTCGACCTCCGCCTCGCGCCCGCGGCGCACGACGAGCAGCATCCGCTCCTGCGACTCCGACAGCATGATCTCGTACGGCGTCATGCCCGTCTCGCGCTGTGGCACGTGCCGGACGTCGATCTCGATGCCGGCGCCGCCGCGGGAGCCCATCTCGCTGGTCGAGCAGGTCAAGCCGGCCGCCCCCATGTCCTGGATGCCGATCAGCGCATCGGTGCGCATCACCTCCAGGCAGGCCTCGAGCAGCAGCTTCTCCATGAACGGGTCGCCCACCTGGACGTGGGGCCGCTTCTCGGCCGAGTTCTCGTCGAACTCGGCCGAGGCCATCGTCGCCCCGTGGATGCCGTCGCGTCCCGTCCGGGCGCCCACGTAGTAGACGGGGTTGCCCACCCCCTCCGCCCGGCCGCGGACCAGCGCGTCGGTCCGGGCTGTGCCGAGGCAGAAGACGTTGACGAGGGGGTTCCCCGCGTAGCTCTCGTCGACCGCCAGCTCGCCGCCGACCGTCGGAATGCCGATGCTGTTCCCGTAGCCGGCGATGCCCGCGACGACGCCTTCCACGAGCCGGCGGGTGCGCGGATCGCCGAGCGACCCGAACCGCAGCGAATCGAGCAGGGCGATCGGGCGGGCCCCCATGGTGAAGATGTCGCGGATGATGCCGCCGACCCCGGTCGCCGCGCCCTGATACGGCTCGATGAACGACGGGTGGTTGTGTGACTCGATCTTGAAGACCGCCGCGAGACCGTCGCCGATGTCGATGGCGCCGGCATTCTCGCCGGGTCCCTGCAGCACCCGCGCGCCGGTGGTCGGGAGCTTGCGCAGGTGCCGGCGGGAGCTCTTGTAGCTGCAGTGCTCGGACCACATCACGGAGAAGATACCGAGCTCGGTCAAGTTCGGCTCGCGGCCGAGCACGTCGACCACCCGGCGGTACTCGTCGCCCGTCAGGCCGTGCGCCGCGATGGTGGCCTCGTCGATCATGGCTGACTGCACCCGCCGGTCAGCTCGCCCGGGCCGCGGTGCCGGCGGCCAGCGCCGCGACGGCCGATTCGAGCACGACCAGCCCGTCGGCGCTGCCGAGCGCGCTCTCGCAGGCCCGCTCCGGGTGGGGCATCAGGCCGACCACGTTGCGCTCCGCGTTGCACAGGCCGGCGATGGCGCGGGTCGATCCGTTCACGTTCCAGACCTCGTCGAGCTCGCCGTCCGGCGCCGTGTAGCGGAAGACGATCTGCCGGCCGGCCTCGAGCTTGGCCAGCGTCTCCGCGTCGGCGTAGTAGTTCCCCTCGCCGTGGGCGATCGGGATCCGCAGCACCTGCCCCGGCCGGGCGTTGCAGGTGAACGGCGTGTCGGCCTGCTCCACGCGCACGTGCACGTGCTGGCAGATGAACTTGAGATGCCGGTTCCGCAGCATCCCCCCGGGCAGCAGGCCGGCCTCGAGCAGCACCTGGAAACCGTTGCACACCCCGAGCACGGGGCCGCCCGCGGCAGCGAAGCGGGCCACCTCGCCCATGATGGGCGAGAAGCGGGCAATCGCGCCGCTGCGCAGATAGTCGCCGTAGGAGAACCCGCCGGGCAGGATCACCGCGTCTGCGCCGCCCAGGCTCGGGTCCTTGTGCCAGACGAAGGCAGCTTCCTGACCCAGCACGTGCTTCACCGCGTGGTAGGCGTCGTGATCGCAGTTCGAGCCGGGAAACACGACGACCGCGAACCGGCTCATCCGTCCACCTCCACCCGGTAGCTTTCGATCACCGGATTGGCCAGCAGCCGGTCGGCGACCTCGGCCGCCAGCTTCCGGGCCTGATCGGCGCTCGCGGCGTCGACATCGAGCTCGAAGTACTTCCCCTGCCGCACGTCCCGCACCGCGGCGTAGCCGAGCGTGTGCAGCGCCTCGGCGATCGTCTTGCCCTGCGGATCGAGGATCGACGGCTTCAGGTTGACGAATACCCTGGCCTTCATTTCACGTTCCCGCGCGGGCGGCGACCGCCGAACACTCGGCCGAAAATCGTGTCGACGTGACGGAGCTGCACGCTCAGATCGAACGTCCGTTCGACGTCCGCCGGCGTCAGCACCTGCATGACCTCCGGATCGCGCAGCAGCAGCTCCTTGAACTCGAGCTTCTCGTCGTGCGCGCGCATGGCGTTGCGCTGGACCCACCCGTACGCCTCCTCGCGGGCAACGCCGCGCTGAGCCAGCTGCAGCAGCACGGCGCCGGAGCAGATCACGCCGCGGGATCGAGCCAGATTCTCCTCCATGCGGTCCGGATGCACCACGAGGCCGCGCACGATGCGCGTGAAGCGCTGGAGCATGTGGTCGAGGACGCAGAAGCTGTCGGGCAGGATGATCCGCTCCACCGACGAGTGCGAGATGTCACGCTCGTGCCACAGCGCGACGTTCTCGAAGGCCGCGAGCGCGTTGGCGCGCAGCAGGCGGGCCAGCCCGGTGATCTGCTCGCAGCCGATCGGGTTGCGCTTGTGGGGCATGGCGGACGACCCCTTCTGCCCCTTGGCGAACGGCTCCTCAACCTCGCCGATCTCGGTCTTCTGCAGGCCGCGGACCTCCAGCGCGAACTTCTCCAGCGAGGCGCCGGTGATGGCGAGCGCCGCGGCCAGCTCCGCATGCCGGTCGCGCTGGATGATCTGCGACGTCACACGTGGCGGATCGAGCGTCAGGCGCGCGCAAACTTCCCGCTCGATGGCGGGCTCGAGGTGCGCGTAGGTGCCGACCGCCCCCGAAACCTGGCCGACGCTGACGACGTCGCGCGCGCGCAGCAACCGGTCCCGGTCGCGCTGCAGCTCATCGAACCAGAGCGCCAGCTTCAGACCGAAGGTGATCGGCTCGGCGTGCACGCCGTGGGTGCGGCCGATCATCGGCGTGTGGCGATGCTCGGCGGCGCGGTCGCGGATGGCGTCCGCGAGGTGGTCGAGGTCGTCCAGCAGGAGGTTGCAGGCCTCGCGCAGCTGGAGCGCCAGCGCGGTATCGAGGACGTCGGACGAGGTCAATCCGAAATGCAGCCAGCGCGCCGACGGCCCGACGTGCTCGGCGACCGCGGTGGTGAACGCGATGATGTCGTGCCGCGTCGTCTCCTCGATCGCCTCGACCCGCGCGGCGTCCACGGCCCCCTTCTCGCGGATGTCGCGCGCCGCCTCCGCCGGGATCAGGCCGTGCTCGGCCATCACCTCGGCCGCCACCGTCTCGACGAGCAGCCAGGTCTCGTAGCGCCGCTGATCGTTCCAGATGCGCCCCATCTCGGGCGGCGTGTAGCGTGGAATCATCGTCTCTCAGATGGGGCTGCGCCCCAAACCCCCGGCGGTCGCTAGCGGGGCCCCCTCCGCCCCGCGCCGCGTCCGCCGAGGCGCACCGTGTGCGCCTTGGGGGACGACTGCTTCAGTGCCCGTCGTCCCCCTTCCTGGCTGCGTTGTTCCTCGCTCACATCCTTCGAACATGCTCACGTCGCGCGCCTTGTCAGCCGGACGCCCAGCCGGCACGGCGTCGTGTTGCCCGGGCGGCGTCCAGGCGTCCAGAGCGACGGTCGGCGCAACCCGATCCTGACGCGTCACCACGACCCGCACGTCCGTGCGGCCGCAGGCGGCCAGCGCGTCGCGGCAGGTCAGCTCGGCAATCTCCGGCACGTTGTTCACGCGGCTGAGGTGCATGAGCACGATGCAGCGCACGGACGGCCCCAGGTGCCGGCGAATGAACTCCGCGACCGATTCGTTCGAGAGGTGTCCCGTATCGCTCGCGATGCGAGCCCGCGTGGCGGCGTCGTACGGGCTCATGCGCAGCAGCTCGTCCGCGTGGTTCGACTCGATGACCAGCACGCGGCAATCCGCGAAGCGCTCGATCAGCTCGGGCGTGACGGCGCCGATGTCCGTGGCGAAGCCGACCGCGCCGGCCGGCGCCTCGATACGGAACGCCACGGTCTGCGACGCGTCGTGGGGAATCGTGAACGGCACGAAGCGCAGCCCGCACACGTCCAGCGGCCGGGGCGGTGCCAGCTCGCGCCAGGTGGGCAGCCCGCTCACGCCCCACTCGTCCCGGACCGCAGCGGTCAAATAGACCGGCACGGCGTGGCGCCGCGCCAGCAGCCGCGCGCCGCGCGTGTGGTCGCCGTGCGCATGGGTAATCATGATCGCGTCGATGGCGGCCGGCTCGGTGCCGACCAGCGCCAGCCTCCGCGCCACCTCGCGGTAGCTCAACCCGGCGTCGATCAGCACGCGGGCATCGCCGTTGGCGACCAGCGTCGCGTTGCCTGCGCTGCCGCTGCCGAGGACCGTCAGTCGGATCGCCGTGCCCCCCCTGCCATCGGGCCGCCAGCCCGGAGAAACCGTCGCCTGCGGCTCCGATTGCCGCCCAACCGACCTCCAGGAGTCCGCGCCGCTCCACGGCGCTGACTCCTAACCGATGTCGAGCTGTCCCGCGGTGGGAGCGGCCCCGCCCTCCGGGCCCACGACCGTCGCCGCGAGGCCGCCGCGCGAGAACAGGTCCGCTGCCACCCGCTGCACGTCCCCGGCCGTGACGGCGTCCAGATGCTCCAGATGCTCCGCCAGATCGATCTGGCGGCCGAAGTAGATCTCGGAGCGCGCGAGCTGCGACATCCGATTCCCGGTGCTCTCGAGCCCGAGGACGAGATTGCCCTTCAGGTGATCCTTGGCGCGCTGGAGCTCGTCGGCCGCGATCGGTCGGTCGCGCAGGTTCCGCAGCTCGGCAACGACGAGATCCACGACCTCGGGCACCGCGGCCGCGTCGCACCCGGCGTAGATGGTCAGGATCCCGACGTCGCGGTACGACTCGAGGCCGCTGCTGACCGCGTAGGCCAGCCCGCGCTTCTCCCGAATGTTCTGAAACAGCCGCGAGCTCATCGAGCCGCCGAGCACCGTGTTGAGGACGTAGCTCGGGTAGCGGTTCTCGTGCGCCTGCGCGTACCCCTGCGCGCCGAGGCACAGGTGGCTCTGCTCGATCTCCTTGCCGCGGAACAGCACGCCCGGGCGGGCGGGGGGCGGCGTCTCGTCCGCCGGCTCGGCCGCGGCCGGGAGGCCGCCGAACGCCGCGCCGATCAGATCCCGGACCGCCGCGTGCTCGAGGTTGCCGGCGACCGCGATGACCAGGTTGCCGGCGATGTAGGACCGCTCGAAGAAGGCCCGCAGCCCTGCGCCGGTGATGCCGCCGACCGAGGCCGGCGATCCGAGGATCGACCGCCCGAGCGGATGATCGGGCCAGAAGCTGCTCGTGAACAGCTCGTGGACGAGATCGTCGGGCATGTCCTCGACCATCTTGATCTCCTCGAGGATCACCTTCTTCTCCCGGTCGATGTCGTCCGCGTGGAACGCCGGCCGCAACAGCAGATCCCCAAGCAGATCGACGGCGCGCGGCAGGTGCTCGTCGAGCACCTTGACGTAGTAGCTCGTGCACTCCTTGGCCGTGAAGGCGTCGAGCTGCCCCCCCATCGAATCGACCTGCTGGGCTATATCCTCGGCCGTCCGGGTGGTCGTGCCCTTGAAGAGCATGTGCTCGGCGAAATGGGCCATCCCCGCCGCGGCGTCACCCTCGTGCCGCGACCCGCGCGTCAGCCACACGCCGAGGCTGACCGAACGCACGTCCGGCATCGACTCGGTCAGCAGACAGAGCCCGTTGTCGTAGACATCGCGCGAGATCATATTCGAGAGAGCACCTTGGAGAGGCCCCGCCGACCCGCGACGGCGTCCCGGCCGCGAGCGTGGTACATGTTACCATCCAGTCGCCATCCAGGCGCCCGGCCCGCAGGCGCCGCCCCGCCATGACCGCCGCCACGCTGGACCTCGCCGAGCTCGAACCGACCGAACTGACGGCAGCGGTCGTGGCGCGCGGCGGGCAGCCGTTCAACGCCCGGCAGATGGCGCGCTGGATCTACCGCCGGGGCGTGACCGACTTCGAACGGATGACCGATCTGCCGGCGGCCCTCCGCGCCACCCTGGCCAGCGACTGCGCCTGCTCGACGCCGACCGTGCTGCGCGCCGACCGGTCCACCGACGGCACCGCCAAGCTGCTCCTGCGCCTCGCCGACGGCCGGCGCGTGGAGGCGGTGTTCATCCCCGACACGCCCCGCATGACGTTCTGCGTCTCGACCCAGGTGGGGTGCGCCATGCAGTGCGGCTTCTGCCTGACCGGCAGGATGGGATTGGCGCGCCACCTGTCGGCCGGGGAGATCGCCGCCCAGGTGCGCGTGCTGTCCCGGCGGTTCGAGCCGGCCGGCGCCGCGTTCAACGTGGTGTTGATGGGCATGGGCGAGCCGTTGCACAACTACGACGCGACCATGAAGGCGCTGCGCATCCTGACGGATCCGAACGGGCTCGCCATGCGCCCGCAGCGCGTCACCCTGTCGACGGTGGGCGTGCTGCCGACGCTGGAGCGGCTGGCCCGCGAGCCGCTGATGCCCAACCTGGCCGTCTCGCTGCACGCCGCCACCGACGAGCTGCGCGACCAGTTGGTGCCGATCAACCGCAAGCACGGCCTCGACGCCCTGCTCGCCGCCTGCCGCCGCTTCCCCGTCGCGCGGCGGCGCCGGATCACGTTCGAGTACGTCCTGCTCGCCGGCGTCAACGACGCGGCGGCCGACGCCAGGCGGCTCGCCCGGCTGCTGTCGGGCATGCGCTCGAAGGTCAACGTGATCCCGCTCAACGAGGCGCCGGGCGTCCCGTTCAGGCGGCCGTCCGACGACCAGATCGACCGCTTCGCCCGCACCCTCGCGGCGCACGGCGCGACCGTCACGGTCCGCAAGAGCCGCGGCCGCGATATCCGCGCCGCCTGCGGCCAGCTGATCGTGGACGGCCCGCAGCCATCCACCGCCCAGCACATCGCGACGGCCCTCGGTTCCCGGACCGAGACGGGCGAGGCGCCCGGCTGACAAGGCGTGACGAAGGAGCATATTGGCCATATTCGACCCCGCTGAGGAATGGTCCAGCGCGGTCCGTTACGGGATGCATCGCCCGGCGAAAGCAGCGGGGCCTTCTGCCACGGGCTCCTAGCCCGGATTATGCGTGAAGGTGCGGTTGAGGGGGAGACACAGGAGCCTCCGTGTGGTACAAACGTAATGTACACAACGTTTTAGCCACAACGGAGATCCCTGCGTGACGCCTCACACGATGCCACAGACTGTTCTGTTCCCGGATCTGTTCGACAAGCCCCTCGTCGCCACGTTCAACCAGCGAACACGCGAGTTCCGACGGCGGCGCCGTCCTGCTCAAGGCGGCCGAGCGCGTGTACGGCTTGGTCAAGGCGTTCGCCCGGTGTCTGGCCGACAAGCGCGCCGCGGAGAAGATTCGGCACACGTTCGCGGATCTGATCGGCCAGCGGATCTTCGGCATCGCGTGCGGTCATCCCGATGGCAACGATGCCGACCACTTGGCCGACGACCCCATCCACAAGCTGCTGCTCGGGCGGGACCCGGTGTCCGGCGCGCCCTTGGCGTCGCAACCTACGATCTCGCGGTTCGAGAACGGCGCGACCCGCACCGCGCTCTACCGGATGGGGCGCGAGTTGGCGGCGTGCGTCATCGAGCGGCATCGGCGCCGCCTGCACGGTCGGGCGCGGCTCGTCACCATCGATCTGGATCCGACCGACGACCTGACGCACGGCGCCCAGCAGCTCACGTTCTTCAACGGGCACTATGGCGGCTGGTGTTATCTGCCGCTGCTCGGGTTTCTGAGCTTCGACCGCGAGGCGGAGCAGTATCTGTGCGCGGCGGTGCTGCGGCCCGGCAACGCAGTGGCCGCCGACGGGACCCTCGGGCTGCTGTGTCGGCTGCTCCCGCTGCTGCGGGCGGCGTTTCCGCGGGCGCGGTTTCTCGTTCGGCTCGACGGGGGCTTTGCGACCCCGGAGGTCTTCGATTTCCTGGATGCGGAGCCCCGGCTCGACTACGTGGTGGCGATGGCGAAAAATGCGGTTTTGGAGCGGCATGCCGAATCCGCGCTGCAGACGGCGCGCACGCAGAGCGAGGTCAGTGGCGAGACCGCACACGTCTATACCGACACCCGCTACGCCGCCCGCACCTGGGGCCATGAGCGCCGGGTGGTGATCAAAGCCGAAGTGGTCCGCCTCGGCGAACGTGCGCCGCGGGACAACCCGCGCTTCGTGGTGACGAACCTGCGCCAGACGCCGCGTTTCATCTACGAGAAGGTCTACTGTGCGCGGGGGGACATCGAGAACCGGATCAAGGAGTTGCTCGACGGCCTGCAGATCGACCGCACGAGCTGCTGCCGCTTCTGGGCCAACCAACTGCGCGTCTTGCTGACGGCCGCAGCCTACGTGCTGATGCAGGAGCTGCGGCTGCGGGCGGCGGGCACCGCGTGCGCCCGCACCCAGGTGACGTGGCTGACGGCCGCAGCCTACGTGCTGATGCAGGAGCTGCGGCTGCGGGCGGCGGGCACCGCGTGCCTGACGTGGCTACGCGACCGATTGCTCAAGCTCGGGGTCCACGCGACCGATTGCTCAAGCTCGGGGTCCAGGTCGTCCGCTCGGTCCGCCGGCTCGTTCTGCATCTGCCGCGGGCCACGCCGCAGCGCGAGGCATGGCAGCGCATCGCCCTCGCACTCGGCGCACGTGCCGGATAGCCCATCCGTCCCGCCGCACCAAGCTCCCTCGGGGACGATACGGACCGTCTCCAGGAGAAGCTGTCGACACTCGGGCTCACCGCGCCCGGCCATCGCCCCATGGCTCGCCCCGCAACCCCCTCGCAGCCCCCAAATGACGATGGCGAAACCCTGTTCGTCGTCCCGCCACGCCCTGTCGATCCCGAATATCGAGCTTCAGAGCCGCTTGCAAAACTCCCGGGGGATTGGGGTGGGCGCAGTCCTCAGCTCTCTTGGTGAACACGATTTGCCCTGGATCGTGGACTGGATATCTTGTCGGGAGAACCGGCGGCACGCCGGGAGGTAGGAGTCGGATGTTTCGACGTGTTCTCGACCGCGCGTTGGGACACCCGTGGGTGACTGACGCCCGTCGGGCGCCTCAGGGCGTTGCCGGCGGTGCACTGGTTATGTCACGAGGCGCACGAGCTGGTCGGCGGTGAGTGCGAGCACGCCGAACATGCAGTGGCACATCACTTTCGAGGCGCCCCGGACCCGGACATGGCGACCGCCGAACTCGTCCTTGAGTCGGCCATTGACGCGCTCACCCGCCGTACGCTCGTTGTAGCGAGCCTGCTCGGGAAGCTGAAAGCCGATACGCTGCAGGCGCCGGGCTTCGGTTCGCAATTCCTCCGCCAACGCCTTGCCGCGGCGGGGGTTGGTGTCAATCAACGGGACGTGGCCGAGTGAGCGGCTGTGCTGGCGGATCGGTTCCGCGTCGTAGGCGGCGTCCATCAGGTCATACAGATTGGTCGTTCGCTCGGCCGACAAGGTCGCCAGCGGAATGGCGGCTTGGCTGTCGTGCAGGGAGGCGGACGTCAGCAGGCAACTGATCGGAATCTGGCCGTCGGCCACGTCGAGGTGCAGCTTGTAGCCGACCCAGGTCGACTTGTAGCCCTTGCTGTCCTTTTTCATGCCCACGTCACAGTCGGTCGGCAGGTCGTCGAGCATCGCCGGCAAGGTCATGGCCGCCTGCCGGTCGAGGCGCTTGAGGACCTTCGGCCGTTCCTCACCCTTCTTCGGCCGTCCCCGCTTGCGCTTGGGCAGCGGGGGCGTCTTTTCCTTGGCGGCCGGCTTCTCGCGGGCTTCGATGGCCGTCGAGTCGCGGCAGAGGTGGCCCACCAACCGGTCGTGGTGGGTGTTGCGGATCAACGCTGCATGCGTGCGCTGGGGCAACTGTGTGTCGGAGAACTCGGCGAAGGCGCGTGAGAAGACCGATTCGCTCGGCACCTCGCTCTTCCGCTCCCAGCCGCAGATCCGCCGCAGCGCCACGTCGGTGACCAAGCGCTCCAGCAGCACGCGCGTCGTCGGCATGTCGTAGACCGCCTTGGCCACGAAGGCTCGCGCCAGTGCCGTGCGGTCCTTGCGCGGACGCCCCGGCACCCGGAAGCACCGGGGAATCCACTGCTCGATACGGATGACCTCGAGAGTCTGCACCAACTGCTGCTGTTTCCCGGTCAGCGGACCCAACACGGGCTCCAACTGGGGGAACAGCGCACGCTGGATCGACTGCCAATAGGGGGCGAAGGAACCACGCAGGCTGTTCATGGTTTGTTTGATTGACCGCTCCTGTATGAGGAGCAATACGACGCGCTCAAGGCGGAACTGCAAACCCTCGGGTTCATGGGCCAGGGTAGCGTTCACACCCGCCGGATAACGTGTGGGAGGGCTACCTGTCGCTGCCACGACGACCCGGGCGCCCGTCACGGCCCCTACCACTACTGGACGCGCAAGGCCCGCGGAAAGACCGTCGGCTTGAAGCTCACCGAAGACGAACTCGTCCTCTACCGGGAGTGGATCGAGAACAACCGTAAACTGGAACGGCTCGTGAAGGAAATGCGCCACCTCTCTTCGTGTGCGCTTGCCCTCATAACCGGCAGGCAGGCTCCATGAACCCCCGTGTCGCCGGCTTCCCGGGCGCGGTCACTGCCATCCTGCGAACGCTGCATCCCGCCCGCTGACCGTCCCTCGCCCCGCCGCCTCCGGCAAGGAAAAAACTCGGCCGATCACGCGTTTCGCAAGAGGCTCTTCAGGAATAATGCGGGCTAGGAGTCTGCGCCGCAGGAGATGCCGCGGCGTGAAGTGAGTCGTCGGCCCATGCTCTGACTTATCGCGTCGGAGCAGCTTCGGCGGTCGCCCGACGAGGTGGTTCCTCGGCAGATGGCGAGATCCGGCGTTGACGGGCCCCTTGGTCCGCCAGAGACGGTGATGCGCGCTGATCGGTCGCCATCGCGAGCCTCGTTGCCGCGTGTCACGCCGCGATCAGGGCGTGCAGGCGCTTGGCGTTCAACGCCAGGCACACCAAGTCCCACTCGCCGCGCACCTTCGCCAGCCCCCGCAGGCTGAAGCGCCGGAATCCCAGCACGTGTTTGATCCAGCCGTGCGGAGCCTCCGACAGCCACTTGCGTTCGGCGTATGCCGCACGACCCGCCGGCTTCGACAGCTTCTCGGCCATGCGATTCGTCGCGGGGTACTGCCCCGGGTCGCGGGGCCGCGCCGTCTTGCCCTCCCGTCCCAGTGACACGTACCCATCGACGCCCCGCGTCTCCAGGTTCACCAAGTCCCGCTCGTTACTGTAGCCAGCGTCCGCCAGCACCGTGTCCGGCTGCTCGCCGACCGTCTCCGCCACCTCGTCGAGCAGCAGCGGCAGCCCACCCTGGTCGCTCGCGTTCGCCGTCACCTCCGTCGCCACCACCAACTGGTGCTCACCATCCACCGCTACCTGCGCGTTGTAGCACTGCTGGAACCCGTCGTTGCTCGTCTTCATGATCCCGCTCTCCGGGTCCGTGAAGTTGCTCTGTGCCTTCTCGTCCGGCTCGCCATACCCCCGCTTGTACACTAGTGTCCCACAGTCTCAGGCCCAGGCCAGCGCGAGTTGCGGCCGGGCGCGGTCTGGTGGCGAATGGGTGGTGAAGAGGTCTTCGAGAGGCCGGCGTTCGAAGATGTTGAGCTGCAGCACCTGCAGCATCTGGTTGAGGCTCCAGCGCAGCCGCAGGACGAACTTGAGGTAGGCCAGCAGCAGGTACATGCAGGTGGCCACCCACAGTTGCGTCAAGACCGCGTTTTTCGACCGGCCCACGAAACGTTTCACCTTCAGATGCTGCTTGATCCACTTGAAAAACAGCTCGATCTGCCACCGGGACTTGTACAGGTCGGCGATCGTCTTGGCGACCCACGTGGTGTTGTTGGTCACGAACACGTAACGGTTTCTTGTCAACGGGTCGCGGTAGACGACCCGTCGCAGCCGGTCGGGATAGACCTTGCGGCTGCGGGCGCTGGTCAGTTCGATCGTCTGGTCGCTGAGAATACCGGTCCCGGCTCGGACCTCATGCTCGCGGGTGACCCGGTACCGCACGCCGCGCTTGAGGCGTGTCACGAAGGTGACGCCACGGGCCTGCAACTGGTGAAACCACGTGAAATCGAGATAGGCGCGGTCGGCCACGACCACGCTGCCGGCCTCGAACGTCCACGTGCGGGCCACGGTCACGTCGGCGGTCTTGCCGTCGGTGACGCTGAGGAAACTCGGCAGGTGGCCGGCTTGGTCCAACCCGATGTGCAGCTTGATCGCGGCCTTCGTGCGGCGGAACGACGCCCACGGGAAAACCGCCAGACACAAGTCGATGGTCGACGCATCGACCGCATACAGCTTGTGCCTGAAGCGGAAACGGTGGCCCGGCGCCCGTTGCTGGCAACGACTCAGCAGACGGCCGAACAACGCTTCGTAGAGGGTGTAGGGCTGCTCGGCGTTCACCCGCGCGAGCGACGAGCGGCTGACCGTTGGCACGCCCAGGTGATAGAGCTTGGCGGGTTGAGCGCGCAGATTGCTCACGATGTCGCGCAGGCTCTGCCGGCTGGCCAACTGGCCCAGGCCGAGGGCGACGAACTGCGCCCAGCGGCTCATGACGCGCAAGCGCTGCCCGCGCTGATGGTCGCGCGCCTCGGCGTCGAATTCATGTCGCGGAAGCCGTTCCGAAGCTGTGTTATGATGGCAGGTGATAGAGCTTGGCCACGGCCGTCCGCCAACTTCCATGGCAAAACCATTCTAACAGACATAGAAGGTTCAAGCCGCCTCAATTAGAAGTTCTGTGGGACAGCAGTGCCGCTTGTACGGCCGTCCGCCCTTCAGGTTCCGATCCGCCCGGCTGCCGCCCGCCCGCGTCGTCCGCCGCCCGCTGTGCCGCCTCCAGCCGCTCCTTCGCCGCCCGGATCGCCGCCAGGCGATCCTCCCGGCGGCGCAACTCCGACGGCAGCTCGTCGCCGCGTGCGTCCGGCCCGAAGCGCTCATCCTCAGCCGCGTCGGCGTCGCGTGCCGCCCGCACCAGCGCGTCAATCTCACCGGCCAAGCGCCGCTCTTCCTCCTGCATCCGACCGTAGCTCATCGCCTTGTGCTTGCTCGCGTTCGCACGAACCTTCGTGCCCTCGATCGACAGCTTGCCGAAGCTCGCCAACCCCAATTCCCGCGCCAAACGCACCACCTCCACAAACAGCGCCTTGAAGTCCTCCAGGTGCCGACGCCGAAACTCGCAAACCGTCCGGTGCTGCGGAAAGTTGCCGGCCGCCAGCACCCGGAACGCCACGTCCTCCGCCAGCCTCCTCGCAATCCCCCGCGACGAAAACACCCCCGTCGCGTAGGCGTAGAGCAGCACCTTCACCATCATCCGCGGCTCATACGGCGCGTTGCGCCGACCATCCCTCGCATACGCGGCGTAGAACGCCGTCAGGTCCAGGCCGTCTACCAGATCGCTGACGTGGTGCGCCAAATGGCCCTCCGGCAACCACGCCCGCACGTCGGGCGGCAACAGCAGCGATTGGTCCGGTGCGTAGCGGCAAAAAGTCGTCGACATCAAGTCCTTCCGGCGTCCGATCTCGCCTGCGATTGTCGCACCGTTTTCTGCGGCGCAGACTCCTAGCCCGGATTATGCGTGAAGGTGTTGATTCTGGGAGAGACACAAGGGCCTCCGTGTGGTACAAACGTAGTGTCTACAGACGTTTAGCCACAACGGAGACCCCTACGTGACGCCTCACACGGTACCACAGACTGTTCTGTTCCCGGATCTATTCGACAAGCCCCTCGTCGCCACGTTCAACCAGGAGCACGCGAGTTCCGACGGCGGCGCCGTCCTGCTCAAGGCGGCTGAACGTGTGTACGGCTTGGTCAAGGCGTTCGCCCGGTGTCTGGCCGACAAGCGCGCCCCTGGGAAGATTCGGCACACGTTCGCGGACCTGATCGGCCAGCGGGTCTTCGGCATCGCGTGCGGTCATCCCGATGGCAACGATGCCGACCACTTGGCCGACGACCCGATCCATAAGCTGCTGCTCGACCGGGACCCGCTGGCGGGCGCGCCCCTGGCTTCGCAACCGACGATCTCGCGGTTCGAGAACGGGCCGGGCCGGGCTGCGCTCTACCGGATGGGGCGCGAGTTGGCGGCGTGCGTCATCGAGCGTCATCGGCGTCGCCTGCAGGGGCGGGCGCGGCGTGTCACCATCGATCTGGACCCGACCGACGACCTGACGCACGGGGCCCAGCAGCTCACGTTCTTCAACGGGCACTATGGCGGCTGGTGTTATCTGCCGCTGCTGGGGTTTCTGAGCTTCGACCGCGAGGCGGAGCAGTATCTGTGCGCGGCGGTGCTGCGGCCCGGGAAGGCAGTGGCCGCCGACGGGACCCTCGGCCTGCTGTGTCGGCTGCTCCCGCTGCTGCGGGCGGCGTCTCCGCGGGCGCGGTTTCTCGTTCGGCTCGACGGGGGCTTTGCGACCCCGGAGGTCTTCGCTTTCCTGGATGCGGAGCCCCGGCTCGACTACGTGGTGGCGATGGCGAAGAACGCGGTGTTGCAGCGGCATGCGGAGTCCGCCATGCAGGTGGCCCGCGCGCAGAGCGAGGTCCGTGGCGAGACCGCGCACGTCTACACCGACATCCGCTACGCCGCTCGCACGTGGGACCACGAGCGCCGGGTGGTGATCAAGGCTGAAGTCATCCGCCTCGGGGACCGCGAGCCGCGGGACAACCCGCGGTTCGTGGTGACGAATCTGCGGCAGACGCCGCGCTTCATCTATGAAAAGGTCTACTGTGCTCGCGGGGACATCGAGAATCGGATCAAGGAACTGCTCGATGGGCTGCAGATCGACCGCACGAGCTGCTGTCTGTTCTGGGCGAACCAGTTGCGCGTCTTCCTGACTGCCGCCGCCTACGTGCTCATGCAGGAACTGCGATTGCGGGCGGCGCGTACCGCGTGCGCCCGCAGCCAGGTGACGTGGCTGCGGGACCGGCTGCTGAAGCTGGGGGTCCACGTCGTCCGCTCGGTCCGCCGCGTGGTTCTGCATCTGCCGCGCTCGACTCCGCACCTCGAGGCGTGGCGGCACATCGCACTCGCGCTGGGCGCGCGCGCCGGATAGCCCACCCGTTGCGCCGCGCCCACCTGCTTCCTGGGCGGCATGGGCCGCTCCGCCGGCGGGGCTGTCGCTGCCCAACCCTCGCGTCCGGCATGCCCCCCCGGTCGGCCGCTCAAACCCCGGCTCCGCTTGCAGGCGGCGATGTCCGAGACCCATTCCTGCGCCGATCACGCCCTTTCGGCGGTCGAATCTGGACCTTCACGAATAATGCAGGCTAGTGGTGTGTCCCAGGAATGGCTTTACATCGCCCGCCTGTAGCCGACCAGACCGTCGAACCCCTGATTTCCGGGACGATTCGGCGCCGCCGTGTTGGGGGCACCGTGACGTTCGAACTGTAAACTTGTTCTAGTGACACACCACTAGCTGTCGCCGTCCGGGTTCTCGACGAACCGGTAGCCGACGCCGCGGACGGTTAGCAGGTGCCGGGGCCGTGCCGGCTGCGCTTCGATGTAGCGCCGCAGGCGGGCGATGAAGTTATCCACGGTCCGCGTGTCCGTGTCGTGCCGCACGCCCCAGACTTCCTCGAGGAGCGCCTTGCGCGACACGGTCTCCCCTGCGTAGCTCACCAGGTAGCGGAGCAGCGTCGCCTCCATCACGGTCAGCGGCTGCTCCGACTGGCCGCGGTGCAACACCTGATTGCGAAAATCGACGGTCACGCCTGCAAAGCGGTACTCGTCCAGCTCCTTCTCCTGCCCCGCCGCAGCTTCGCCGCGCAGCCACCTCCGACGCCGGAGCAGGCCGGCAAGCCGGGCCAGCAGAATGGAGAGGTCGAACGGCTTGGGCAGGTAGTCGTCGGCGCCCGCCTCGAACCCCCGCAGGACGTCGTCGTTGTCCGAGCGGGCGGTCAGCAGCATGACCGGGACGAACTGGCGCGCGGCGCGCAACCGCCGCACGACCTCGAAGCCGTCGAGACCGGGCAACATGACGTCGAGCAGGACGACGTCGAACCCGGCCGCGCCGGCACCCAGGAGCCGCTGCAGGGCGGCCGCGCCGTCCTCCTCCACCTCGGCCGTGAAGCCTTCCTCCTCGAGGTTCAGCTTCAGGCCGGCGGCCAGGTGCTCCTCGTCTTCGACGATGAGGACGCGGCTCATGACGCCTTCAGGGGCAGCTCGAGGGTGAAGGTGCTCCCCCGTCCGGCACCGCGGCTCTCGGCGTACGCGCGGCCGCCGTGCCGCCGCGCCACCGCGCGCACGATCGACAGCCCGAGCCCGGTCCCGCGCACCCGCGATCGCAGCGCGGCGGGCAGCCGGTAGAAGCGCCGGAACACGCGCTTGAGCTCGTGGCTGGTGATGCCGATGCCCTGGTCGCGAACGCTGATCGCCACGCGGCGCGCGCCGACCCGGGCCACCTCCACCGCGACCGGCACCCGGTCGCCCGAGTACTTGACGGCGTTGTCGACCAGGTTGGTGACCGCCGCCACCAGCTCCTCGCGGTCGCCCTGCACCACGAACGCCCCGCCCGGCGGAGGGTGGACGTAGGCCACCTCGCCGTTCGCGAGGTGATACCGCTTGCCCGCGAGCGACACGCATTCCCCCACGATCTCGGACACGTCGACGTCGGCCGGGTGCTCGACGCGGCGGGCGTCGCCGGTCTTGCCGGCCAGCAGGATCTGGTCGATGGTCTGCTGCAGCCGGTCGGAGTCGTCGAGCATCGTGTCGATGACGTCGTGCCGCTTGTCGACCGGCAGGTCGCGCTGGCGCAGCGTCTGCAAGTACAGCTTGATGCTCGCGAGGGGCGTCTTCAGCTCGTGGGTCACCGCGTGGATGAAGGCGTCGTGCTGCTCGCTCTTACGTATCTCCCGGATCAGGAACGCCGTGTTCAGCGTCAGGCCGCCGACCAGCACGACCAGCCCGATCACGCCGAGCAGCACCAGCAGCCCGGTCCGCCAGTTGACCACGATGAAGCTGACGTTGAGGGCCACAGCGAAGGCGATCAGGCCGCTGCCGAGCAGCGCCACCAGCACGATGGACCGCTTGCGGTTACCGTCGAAGCGATGCATGGGGCGACTCTCCTTTAAGGATAACGCCGGCCCGCGGCCGCCGCAGGTCGAACCGCCTGCACCGCCGTGGGATTGCGCCGGCGGACGCCCCCCGGCCGGCTACATGACGATGTTCTCGGCGGTGATCGCCTTGTTGCCGATCTGGGCGGGGGTGGGGACCTGCACGTCCCAGGCGAGACCCAGCCACGCCATGAGCCTGATCTGCATCCAGCTCAGGTCCACCTCACGCCACGTCATCCCGTGCCGGGCGGACGTGGGGTAGGCGTGGTGGTTGTTGTGCCAGCCCTCGCCGAACGTGATCAGCGCCACCCAGAACGAGTTCTTCGAATCGTCGCGGGTCTCGAAGCGGCGCGAGCCCCACAGGTGCGTGGCCGAGTTGATCAGCCACGTGCAGTGGAGGCCGACGACCACGCGCAGGCACACGCCCCACAGCACCCAGGACCAGCCACCGACCGCCAGCAGCACCAGCCCGAGCACCACCAGCGGAACCCAGTGCCACTTGGTCAGCACACGGTAGAAGGGGTCCTTCACCAGGTCGGGCGCATACCTGCCCATCGTCTCCGTGTCGCCGTGCAACGCCTCGCCGAAGATGGTCCACAGCATGTGCGACCACCACTTGCCGTCGCGCGGCGTGTGCGGATCGCCCGGCCGGTCCGACTTCTGGTGATGGATGCGGTGCAGCGCCGTCCAGAAGATGGGGCCGCCCTGCAGCGTCAGGGTGGCGCAGAGCGCGAAGAAGTACTCCACGATCTTGGGCGTCTTGTACGAGCGGTGCGTGTGGAGCCGGTGATAGCCCAGGCCGATGCCCCACCCGATGCACACCCAGTGCAGCACGGCGGCGACGACCACCGCGCCCCAGGTGGCGTGGAACAGTGCCACGACCGCAAGCACGTGGAAGACAACGAACGCGGTGGCGGTACTCCAGCTGATCCCGTCTGCGCTGGCGAAGTCGATCTCCCTCACGGGCATGGCAACTCCTCGTCGGTCGGTCCGGGCACGAGCGCCCGGAACCAATGGGCGACTAGCCTACCAAGCCTCGGCGCCTCGGGAGCCGCGGCCGATGTAATAGTTGTGCAATTTCGCGATTCCGTGCTCCGGCTTCCGAGTCGCGCGGGTCTGGAATCCGCCGGGACGACGACCCGCGGCGCGAGGCGCGGCCGTGGTACCATGCGGGGCAAGATGGCAAGCAAGCTGAATCGCATCCTGGTCCTCATCGCCGCCGCAACCCTGGCCGCCTGCGCGGGGAGCCCGCCGCCCCCGGCCGAACCCGCGGGCCTCGCCATCGTCGGCGCCCAGCTCATCGACGGCACGGGCGGCGCGCCCGTCCCGGATTCGGTGATCGTGATTCGCGACGGCCGCATCGTCGCCGCCGGACCGCGCGAGACCGTCGAGGCGCCCGACGGCGCCGAGGTGGTCGACGGCGCCGGCAAGACGGTCATCCCCGGGCTGTTGGACATGCACAGCCACTACCGGGGCGACCGGGCGGCAACCGATCAACTGTTGCGGACGCAGCTCTACTTCGGCGTCACCACCACCCGCAGCATCGGCCTCGATGATGCAGAGAAGGTAGCGTGGATGCTCGAGGCCCATGCCGGCCGCCCGGATACGCCCCGCGTGTTCACCGCCGGCGTCGGCTTCTCGCACCCGAACGGCTTCAACGCGGCCGGCGCCCAACAGCCCGCCACGGAGGACGAGGCACGCGCGATGGTCCGCGAGCTCGCCGGCCAGGGCGTCCACTTCGTCAAGATGTGGGTCAACGACATGCCGGAGCCCGGCCTCAAGATCACGCCCGAGATCCGCACCGCCATCGTCGAGGAGGCGATCGCGAACGGCCTGATCCCCGTGGCTCACATCGATGCCGAGGTCGACGGCCGACAGCTCGTGGAGGCCGGGCTGCGCGACTTCCTGCATTCGACGGTGCGGACCTTCGGGCCCGGCGGCGGCACGCCGGTGGACGACCCGGAGCCCTCGGCCGAGTTCATCCAAGTGTGCCTCGACAACGGCGCCGCGTTCACGCCCACCCTGTCGATCATCCAGAACAACTGGCACTTCGCCGAACATCCGGAGCTGCTGGACGATCCGGAGCTGCGGGCGGCCATGAACCCTGAGGCGCTGGCCCGCTGGGACGATCCCGAGGCCCGTGCGGAGGTCGTCGAGGCCCCGAACTTCGACGACCGCAAGGCGGCGTTCCGGCAGGTGCAGGATTTCGTGAAGACCATGCACGACGCCGGCGTGCGCATCGCGCTCGGCACCGACAGCGGCACTCCCAACGTGCCGATGGGCTGGAGCGTCCACCACGAGCTGGAGCTCTACGTGGAGGCCGGGTTGACCCCGATGGACGCGCTCGTCGCCGCCACGGCCACCGGCGCCAGCCTGACGGCGCCCGGCGGCGAGGCCGAGTTCGGCACGCTCGAGGCCGGCAAGATCGCGGACCTAGTCGTGCTCGACGCCGATCCGCTGGAAAACATCCGGAACACGCTGCGGATCGACCGGGTCATGAAGTCCGGCGAGTGGGCGCAGCGCGAGGGGCTGCTCCCGGCGCAGTAGCCCGCCGCCCGTCACGCAGAGGCGCCGTCTCCCGCGGGATAGCGAGAAGAGCGCTTGCGCGCGTCCTGGGCGGGCGGAACGAGGCCGCGGCAGCTCCATCCTCTTCGTGCACGAGTACGCCGCAGACCTCGAACCCGTGTCCGAAAAACCCGGCCGCGACGAACACGTCGTCCATGCCCGCGTAGCGGGTCCAGGATGAAGTGTCCGTCCGGGCTGTCCTCGCGTGGCCGCAGCCACCGGCACCTGCCCCGCTGGCAGTAGTCCTCGGCGCCCACGTGGGAACTACTGGTGGGGTTGTCTCCGTCACAGTACATAGGCCACGTACAGGGACCACGGCTCCCGGGTAGCGGGAAGCACCGGCAGTACCTGCACGAGTGCCGCAATGAGGTGGCGATGAGATTGAGAGCTGTCACGTCGGGTTGCCGGCTGGTGGGGAGGGCCCTGCTGGTCCCGGTGGTGGCCGCGGTCGCCGTCGCGGAGGTCGCGGGCGCCGGCCCGCAGGAGGCGCGCTGGACCGCGCCACGCACCCCGTACGGCCACCCGGACCTGCAGGGAATCTGGTCGAACAACGCCGCGGCGCCGCTGGAGCGGCCCGAGACGCTGGACGGGACGGAAACGATGACCAGCGAGGAGCTGGCCGATCTACAGGCACGCCTCGCGGACCTGCGCGAGAGCGAGCAGGCCGGCAACCTGCTCGGCGACCGGCTCGTCGAGCAGTTGCACAACGACTACGACTCGTTCTGGCTGGTCGCGCGGGAGCCGGACATCCGCACATCGCTCATCGTCGATCCGCCCGACGGACGCATCCCGCCGCTGACCGCCGCCGCGCGCGAGCGCGTCGTCCAACGCCGGCTGGCGGAGGGCGGGCCTGAGGGTCCCGAGAGCCTGCCGCTCAACGCGCGCTGCATCACGTTCCGCGTGCCGAACCTTGTGGCCAGCTACAACAGCTACTTCCAGATCCTGCAGACCGCGGACCACGTGGTAATCCTCCAGGAGCTCATTCACGACGCGCGCGTCGTCCCGCTCGACGGACGGGCCCACCTCGACGCGACGATCCGCCAGTGGCACGGCGACTCGCGCGGCCGCTGGGAGGGCGACACCCTGATCATCGAGACGACCAACTACTCGCGCCAGTCGAGCTTGCGGGGCGCGTCCCGGAACAGGCACGTGACCGAGCGCTTCGAGCGTGTCGGTCCCGGGACGATCGAGTACACGGTCACGTACGACGATCCCGACACGTGGGAACGGCCCTGGACGCTGATGATTCCGCTCGAGAAGTCGAACGCGGAGGACGCCCTCTTCGAGTACGCTTGCCACGAGGGCAACTACGCGATGGAGGGCACCCTGGCCGGCGCGCGCGCCGAGGAGGCCGGCTCCCGCTAGCGGTCCGTTGATGGCGAAACTCGACAGGAGGATTTCATGGGCAGCAAGATGTCTGGCGGACTCGTCGTCGTGTGTGTTGCGGTGGCCATTGCGGCAGCGACAAGCATGTCATCGGCGCAGGAAGAGCCGCCGACCGCCGTCCACATGTCGGCAAGCGAGCTCAATCTGATGCCGCTGCAACCGGTTGTCGTCTGGGGTGACCGCTCGCAGCCGGGCGAGGACGGGTACGGGATGTTCCTGGTCCTGGCGGCCGGCTCGGACGTCGGGATGCATGCCCACACCGGCGACTACCACGGGATCAATATCCAGGGCACCTGGGTCCGCACCGTCGAGGGCGACCCGGTCGAGAAGGAGCTGCCACCCGGCTCGTACGTGTTTCAGCCGGGAGGACAGTTCCACAACGATCGCTGCGCGGGCCCGGTGGACTGTGTGCTCTTCATCCACCAGCACACCATGGGTGACCTGCTGCTGCCGCCCGCAGCACGCTGAGTGCCGGCAGCCCGTGGCAAGAGGCCCCCAGGCAGCCTCTTGACGAACTGCAAATGAGGCGGACGTCCTATTCCGCCAGCGGGTGCGGCCGGAACTGGAACTTCACCAGCACCGGCTTCGAGACGGACCGGTACTCGCCGCCCTCCACGGCGAGGCCGTCCTCGGCGTGCCAGACCGTGTCGGAGCCGGTGGACGAGTAGACGCCGCGGCCCTTCCAGCCGGCGTCGGGGTCGTCGATGCGGCCGTCGAGGCCGCGCGGGTGGAAGCCGGCCAGCGGATAGGGCACGCGCATGACGACCGTCTCGCCCGTCTCCGGCAGCAGCGCGACCAGCGAGTCGGAGCCGGTGCCGGTGGCGATCGGCACGTTCTCGCCGAGGCCGAGCGTGTCGAACTGGTCGACCCAGTTGTAGTAGTTGTAGTCGGCCCGGACGTCGGTGCCCTTGAACGTGGGCCCCGGCAGCGAATGGAGCGTCCACCCCGCGGCGCAGTGGCGCCCCGTGTGCGCCGCGGGTCCGGCCAGCGGACCGCACTTCGTGCGGTCGAAGCTGGCGAGATGGTTCGTCCCCGAGAGCGCGGTCCAGATGACGCCGTTGCGGTCGACGTCGATGCCGCGCGGCATGAAGCCGAGCTCGCCGTTGGCCTCCACGTTCCAGCGCTCCGACGGCACCTCGAACACCTCGGCGCTGCAGCTCGCCGGCGGGTCGTCGCCCAGCACCAGCCGGACGATGCGGCCAGGATAGGAGTCCTGCGCGCCCCAGACGGATCCGTCGACCGGGTTGACGATGATCCCGTACGCCCCCACCGTGACTCGGGTATCCCGCGCCGGGTCGAAGTCGTAGGTGCTGGCGGTCGCATCCTCCTCGAACCGGCCTCCGCGAACAATCGCCGGCTCGTTCCAGGGCTTGGTGATCCGGCCGTCGCCGTTGGTGTCGACCACTGTCGGGCACCAGCCCTGCGACCGTCGCCCGTCACCGGTTCGATCGAGCTGCCGCGTGTCGACCCAGCCGATGACCGGCCCGTTCGGCCGCCCCATGAAGAGGGTCTCGTTCTGGTGAGTCGCCCGGGGGAATCTCACCCCCGGGCGCTCGCAGAACTGTACGTGAACGTCTCCGCTCATACAGCTCCCATCATCCAGCCGCCGGCGTCAGCCCCAGCAGATGCCAGTGGGCGAACAGCCGGGGCGCGCGACGCGCAAGACCACCGAGCCAGTGAATGGCGCGGCGGCGATGGCGCCGGAGCCTCTTGTATTTCCGCATGGCCCATCGAACCAACAGGTCGTTGAAGTGGCGAAAGACCGAATACAGGGCCGACTTGTAGAAACGGCCGTAGAATTGAATCCAGCCACGAAGGACAGGATTCCACATGCGGGCCAGGTCGTCGATGGCCTTGTCGCTGCGCCGAGGGAGGTGCCAACGTCGCATCTTCTGCCGCATCCGTGTCGCCGCCGCATTGCTCACCGCCGGTATGAAGCTGATGAAGTACTGACCCCATCGATTCTTTGCCCGACGAGAGCGAAACGTGTATCCCAGGAAGGTGAACTGCTCCGTGGGATACTGCCCCGGCCGGTCGTCATCCTTGCAGTAGACGATACGCGTCTTCTCCGGATGTACTTCCAGCCGGCATTGCGCCAGACGACGTTTGATGTGCGCCAGGACCTGCTGCGCCTGCGTCTCCGTCCGACAGTGCGCGACGATATCATCCGCATACCTCTCGAACGGAACGTCCGGGTGCGTTGACCGCATCCAGTCGTCGAACGCGAGGTGCAAGAAGATATTGGCCAGGAGCGGGCTCGCGACGCCCCCTTGGGGCGTTCCCATCGTGCGCGGTACCAGGGTTCCGTCTTCCTGCTGCATGGGAGCGGTCAGCCACCGCTGCACATAGAGCAGAATCCACCGGCACCGGGTGTACTTCCTGGCCGCACGCATGACGAGCGCGTGGTCCAGGTTGTCAAAGAAGCCGCGGATATCCAGATCGATCACCCAGTCATAACGCCAGCATCGCTGCCGGGCCGTCGTGAGTGCGTCGATCGCGGACTTCCGCGGGCGATACCCATACGAATCGGGATGGAACTGTGGCTCCACGTCCGGTTCCAGGTACATCTTGACCACCGTCTGGGCAATTCTGTCGGCGACAGTGGGAATGCCCAAGCGTCGCTCGCTTCCGTCCTTCTTCGGTATCCCAACCGACCGGACCGGAGGCGGGAAGTACGTGCCCGACGACATCCGATTCCAAATCTTATAGAGATTGTTCTTCAGGTCCTGCTCGAACATCTCGACAGACTCAGCATCGACGCCAGCTGCTCCGTGGTTCGCCTTGACCCGAGTGTAGGCCTCCCAAACCACCCACTTGGAAATACGAAACGGCTTCGCGTGGCTCGACGGCTCCTCCCGCTCGCGCGGTTGACCGTCGGGACACGCTGGATGACGCGACCCCTTTGCTCCATCGAGTTTCCTCGACTTCATCGCTCGTACGGGTCGCTCCGCCCCTGTGCCTCGCATCGGGCTTCTCATCCTTGGGGGTCGGCCCCTTGGACTTCTCCCTTCGCATCGAGGCGACAGGTTCCCACGTTCCGCACAAGGGCCTGGTGCAGGGTCACGCCACCTTTATGCCGGGTGCCGCCCAGCCAAGCTGCAGGCTCCCGCTGGACTTGTCCCGGGTTAACGACTCGCCCCGGTTTCGACACCGTCCCTACGCTTTCGACACGTTGCCGGTGGTTCATTCACTTCGTCTCCCTGCACCCTACCTGGCGCGGTCGCGCCGCGCCGTTTCCGTGACGCTTACCACCTCGGCTCTTGACCGAGGCAGCGCACGGCGGTTTGGCATGCGGTCCGAGTGCCGAAACAGGTGTCCACCATGGTGAACTGCCGCGTCTCGGGGTCGTAGTAGCTCACGTTGGAGCCTCCCCCTGCCGGGCGGCTCCGAGGGGCCTGCCCTCATCCCTCATGCAGCATGGCTGCAGCTAGGTGGCCATCTCGGCCTCCTTTCCGCGCCTTCGTGGCGCACCGTCGTCCGCAAACTGCATGTGGTGAGTGCCGAAACAGGTGTCCACCATGGTGAACTGCCGCGTCTCGGGGTCGTAGTAGCTCACGTTACGGCCCGACCGCTCCAGCGGGAAGTACCGCGCGTAGCGGTTGTCCGACCCCTCCCGGCACCAATCCGGCTGGTTCTCCGGGGGGCGCAGCGTCGCTGTGTACCAGACCCGGCCCCGGCTGTCGAGCATCGGGTTGTGGATGCTGGCCGGATTGAAGCGCGCGAGGTCCGCGAGGCGCGACGGCGGGTAGCCCGACTGCGCGTAGGACGCCCGCATGGTCGAGCGATCCGCCAGCGTCGGGATGCGCAGCATCGTCGCCGTGTGGGTGTTGGGATCGAGCATGGCCAGGTTGTCGTTCGCGATGTCCACGCCGTAGATCGGCCCATTGGCGTTCACGCGGGGGTTGCGCTTGTCGGTGGACGCCTCGTCGTGGATCTTGCCCATCTCGTCGGTCCACTCCCACTGGGTGAGCACCAGGTTGCGCTCCAATCCCTGCGGCCGCGGCGGGGCCGGCGGCACCTCGCCGGTGGCGATCCGGTCGCTCCAGTCGGCGAACATCCGCAGCCCGCGCTCGCGACCGAAGCGCGTCATCCACATGCTCATCTCGGCGCCGCGCTGCCCCATCCGGACGCGCGCGTCCCACGCGTCGGCGGTCGAGTCGTACTCCGACCCGGCGGGATGCGTCCGCGTGAACTCGCCCCCGACCTGGTGACAGCGCAGGCACGCCTTCACGTTGTAGAGGTACTCGTCGCGCGTGCGGAGCTGCTCGCTGATGCCGTTGCCGCCCGGGCCGGTGCCCGGGAACTCGTCCGCCTCCGGCGGCTCGATCAGCGACAGCCAGTAGCTGGCCGGATAGACCGCAGCGGCTTCCTGCGGCGTGCCCGCGAGGGCCGCCTCCAGCCGCAGGTCCTGACCCGGCACGGCGGCGACGGGCGCCGAGTCCACCAGCCCGTACCCCCGCACCCACACCGCGTAGCTCGCTTCCGGCAACTCCGGCAGCAGGAACCGGCCGTCGTCATCCGTCACCACGATCTTGCGGAACTTCGCCGGCAGGTCGCCGGTCTCGGCGATGACCCAGACGCCGGCCTCGGGACCCACGCTGCTGGTCACGAGGCCGGTGATGGTCGCGCGGTCCACGTCCTGCGCGCCGAGCGTGACCCCCGCCGCGCCCAGGGCGCAGAGCATCCCGATCGCCGGCCATTCAATTCTTCGTCGCATCGTGCTCTCCCGCAGATTCTTCCCCGGCTTCCCGAGCTGACGCGCTGACGCGCGACGCATGTCCGGGATGGTGCTATGGAACCGCCCGAGTCGGCGGCGCCTGGCTCTCCACGATGGTGCCGCTGACCGACTCGCCCGCGCCGGTGATGCGCACCTGCACGCGCCGGTTGTCGGGCAGGCCCGGGGGCACGTTGACCTTCAGGTAGTTGTCCGTCACCACCACAGTCCCGCCGCCGGTGGTGAGGCCGCTACGGACGGAGCCCACCTGCGAGGCGCGGAACGCGGCGGCCAGGGCGGCGCCGACGGCCCGCACCGCGCGGCCGCGCTCGCGGACGACCGGGCCCGGCACCTTGCCGGTCATGCGCGTGGCATCGGTCCCGGGACGGTCCGAGTACGGGAAGACGTGGAGGTAGGTCAGCGGGCTCTCGCGCAGATACGCCAGGTTGAGCTCGGCGTCGGCGTCGGTCTCGCCGGGAAAGCCCACGATGACGTCGGAACCGATGCCGGCGTCCGGCAGGCGCTCGCGGATGCCCGTCACCAGGCGCCGGTAGTAGGCGCCGGTGTAGGGACGCCGCATGGCGTACAGCACCCGGTCGCTGGCATGCTGCAGCGGCAGGTGGAAGTGGGGCGCGAAGCGGCCGCTGCGCGCCACCAGCTCGAGCACGTCGGGTCCGCAGTCCATTGGCTCGAGCGAGCTGAGCCGGAACAGGATGCTCGACGGATGCGCGTCGAGGAGGCGCAGCAGGTCGAGCAGGGTGCCGTGCGGCTGGAGGTCGCGGCCGTACGACCCGAGGTGCACCCCCGTGACGGCGACCTCCTCGAACCCGGCAGCCGCCACCTCGTCGAGCTCGGCCGTCACGCGCGCGAGCGGCACGCTGCGCCCCGCGCCGCGCGTCGACGGGATGATGCAGTAGGCGCACGTCTCGTCGCAGCCCGTCTGCACGCGGAGCGTGTAGCCGGTGCGGCCGGCCGTCCCCGGCCGGATCGCCTCGCCGCACGCGCCGTCCCCGTCGCCGAACCGCTCGGCCGTCGTGTGCTCGAGTGCCAGCCGCAGCCGGTCGGCGAGGCGCTCCTTGTCGCGGTTGTCGACGACCTCCGCCACGCCGGGCAGCGCCGCGACCTCGGCCGGCGCGCGGCTCGCATAGCAGCCGGTGGCGACGATGCGCGCCGCCGGGTTGGTGCGGGCGATGCGGCGGATGGCCTGCCGCGCGCCGTGATCGGCCGTTGCCGTCACCGAGCAGCTGTTCACCACGACCAGATCGGCTTCGCCCGGCTCCACGGGCCTGCCGCCGAGGGCGCGCAGCTGGCGCTCGATGCCGACCGAGTCGGCCTGGTTCACGCGGCAGCCGAAGGTGACGACGGCGTACTTCATCGGCCCACCAGTATAGGCTCCCGTGACACCGGAGGCGGCTCCGCGTCGACGCGTCGAGGTGGTGGGGTGGGGGTGCCGGCGCCTCGAAATCGGTGAAATCGGCGCGGCGAACGCGTAGACTAGGGCTATTCCTGGGAGGTGAGCAGTGACACGCCGGTATTCTCTCGCTTTACTTTGCGCGGCCCTGGTGGCGGGCCTTGCCCTCCAGCCGGCCGCCGTGGCGCAGGCGCAGACCGCCGTTGACAACGGCTGGACGGCGCCGCGCCTGCCCGATGGCCGCCCCGACCTGCAAGGTGTCTGGGACTTCCGCACCATCACGCCGCTGGAGCGTCCCGAGGAGTTCGCGGAAAAGGCCGTGCTGACCGACGAAGACGAAGCGGTGCTCGTGGCGCGCGCCCTCGACCGGCAGATCGACCGGCCGCCCGCGCCGGGCGACGTCGGCGGCTACAACCAATTCTGGATCGACCGCGGGACGAACGTCGACGAGGACCGCCGGACCGCGCTCATCGTGGACCCGCCCGACGGCAGGCTGCCGGCCCTGATGCCGGACGCCCCGCGGCAGGCGGGATCCTTGCGGGCGGACCTGCCGGGCGAGCTCCCAGTGCGCTACCGCAGCGGCGGGATAGGGGCCGACGGGCCCGAGGATCGCGGCATCGCCGAGCGCTGCATCCTCGGCTTCAACGCCGGGCCGCCGGTGCGGCCGGGCGGCTACAACAATAACCTGCAGCTGTTCCAGACGCCGGACCACGTGGTCATCCTCCACGAGATGGTCAACGACGCCCGCATCGTGCCGCTCGACGGGCGCGCGCATCTGCCCGCGGGCATCCGCCAGTGGATGGGCGACGGGCGCGGCCGGTGGGACGGCGACACGCTCGTGGTGGAGAGCACGAACTTCACCGACAAGACGGCCAGCTTCGGTCACGACGGCGTCTTCGCCTACGGCACCGGCCTGACCCTCGACCTGACCGAGCGGTTCACCCGCGTGGCCGAGGACGTCCTGCTGTACGAGTACACCGTGAACGACCCGGTGACGTTCTCCCGGCCGTTCACCGCCGCCATCTATATGCGCAAGACCGAGCAGCCGATTTACGAGTACGCCTGCCACGAGGGGAACTACGGCATGTTCGACATTCTGGGCGGCGCGCGGCACCTGGAGCAGGTGGCCGACGCCGCGGGAGGCTCGCGGTGAGGACGCCGGGCCGGCGGCCGTTGGCGGTACTGGCGTGCGCGGCGCTCGGCATGTGGCTCGTCGGCCCCGTGCTGGCGGCCGGCGCCCCGCAGGACGAGACGGCGGAGGGCGGCCGCACCGTGACGCGCGAGGCGCGGCAGGTCGCGCCCGTCACCGACGAGATGCTGCGCAGCCCCGATCCGGATGATTGGCTGATGGCATTCCGGACGTACGACAACCAGGCGTTCAGCCCCCTGGACGAGATCAACCGCGACAACGTGCATCAGCTCCAGGTGGCCTGGATGCGGGCCATGGACGAAGGGCCGCAGCAGATCCGGCCGCTGGTCTACGACGGCGTCATGTACGTCGCGCACCCGGCCGAGGGCGACCACCTGCAGGCCTGGGACGCCACCACGGGCGACCTGCTCTGGGACTACCAGCGCGAGGCGCCCGCCGACCTGCGCGAGAACGTCCGGTTCGGCAACCGCACGCGGCACCTGTCCATGTACGGCAGGAACCTCTATCACCTGACGTCCGACGCCCAGATCCTGGCGCTCGACCTCGGCACCGGCGAGGTCGACTGGCTGAGCTCGACGGCCGACTACCACGACGGGATAACGCACTCATCCGGCTCGGTGATCATCAAGGGGCAGGTGGTCAGCGGCCGCACGTGCGATCCGAGCCGCCTCGACGCACGCTGCTTCATCGCCGCGCACGACGCGGACAGCGGCGAGGAGCGCTGGCGCGTCTACACCGCCGCCGGCGCCGACGACCCCGGCGGCGCCACCTGGGGCGACCTGCCGACGGCGCAGCGGGTCCACGTGTCGCCGTGGGGCGTCCCGGGCGCCTACGACCCGGAGCTCGACCGGCTGTACTGGGGGGTGGCCGTGCCCCTGCCGTATCCGCGCCTCGTGCGCCGCGGCACCTGGGACGTCGGCGACCGGACACCGTGCGAGCTGTACTCGAACTCGACGCTGGCGCTGGTGCCCGACACCGGCGAGATCGACTGGTACTACCAGCACCTGCCGTGCGACGACTGGGACCAGGACTTCGTGCAGGAGCGGACGCTGATCGACACGGTGATCGACCCCGACCCCGACGCGGTGATGTGGGTCAACCCGCGGCTCGCGGGCACCGCCGAGGAGCGCAAGGTGGTCGTCACCATGGGCGAGCCGGGCGGACTGTTCGTCCTCGACCGCGAGACCGGCGAGTTCCTGTGGGCCGCGCCGCTGCCCTACGAGAGCACCGAGCGCTTCGTCATCAAGGACATCGACCCGGCGACGGGCCAGGTGTTCATCAACATGGACCTGGTGGCGCGCGAGATCGGCGACCAGTTCATCGTCTGCGGCCACAACGTCAAGGGCTGGTGGGGCTGGTCGTACAGCCCGGTGACCAAACTGCTGTACATCCCGTTCAACCGCTCGTGCCTCAACCAGACGACCAACGACCGGTCGATCAGCGGGGCGAGCCCGCGGTTCTCCATCCCGGAGCCGGGCCTTGAGGACGGCGACCTGACCGAGGTGAGGGCCATCGACGTGTCCACCGGGCGCGAGGCGTGGCGCTACTCGCAGCGGGCGCCGAACGCCGGCACGACGCTGGCGACGGCAGGCAACGTGGTCTTCTTCGGCGACCTGAACCGCCGCCTGCGCGCGTTCGACGCCGAGACGGGCGCGGTGCTGTGGGAGACGATCCTCGGCAGCCAGATCACCGGCTATCCCGTCACCTACCGCGTCGGCGGGCGCCAATACCTCGCGGTGCCGGTGGGCGGCGTGGGCGACCGTCTGGCGACGTACGCGCCGGACCTGGAGGCGCCGGTCGGAAGCAACATGATCGTGGCGTTCGCGCTGCCCGAATGAGCCCGCCGCCGCATGCGTTCCGCCCCGCGCCGGGGGCGCTGCTCGTCGTCCCCGGCGCGGGCTGCGTCGCCGGGCCGTCCACCGCCGCCGTGCAGTCCGTTGGCAACCGAGGAGGGTGACGATGCACTCGCGAGCTGTGCCGCTACTGATGGCGCTGGCGACCGGCGCCGCGCTGGCGCAGCCCGGCGTCGGCCGGGCGCAGGTCGCCGCGGAGGACGTCTCGTGGACCGTGTCGCGGACCCCCTGGGGCGATCCGGACATGCAGGGCATCTGGAACAACTCCACCACGACGCCGCTGGAGCGGCCGCGGGAGCTGGCCGACACGGCGATCCTCTCGCCCGAAGAGCGGGCGCAGCGGGATCAGGAGGCGCTCGACCGCGCCGACCGACCGCCCCGGCCGGGCGACACCGGCAGCTACAACGCGTTCTGGTTCAACCGGGGCAGCCTGCTCCCGCGCACGTCGCTCGTCGTCGATCCGCCGGACGGCCGCCTGCCGGCCCGCACGCCGGCAGGCCAGCGGCGGGCAGCGTGGGAGCGCGGCACCGACTCGTGGGAGGACCGCAACCTGGCCGAGCGCTGCGTGACCCGCGGCGCACCGAAGCGTCCCGGCGGCTACAACAATAACTTCCACATCCTGCAGACCCCCGGCTTCGTCGCCATCCTGCAGGAGATGATCCACGAGGTGCGCTTCATTCCGCTCGACGGGCGGGCGCACCTTCCGGCGGGAATCCGGCAGTGGCTGGGCGACTCGCGCGGCCGCTGGGAAGGCGACACCTTGGTCGTCGAGACGACGAACTTCCGGGACGGGATACGGTTCAACTCGTACAACTGCTGCCCGGGCGCCGGGGCCGGCCTGCACCTGACCGAGCGCTTCACCCGCGTCGGGCCGGACACCATCGACCACCGCTACACGGTCAGCGATCCGGGCACGTACACCGCATCCTGGACGGCGGCGGTGCCGCTGACCCGCAGCGCAGGGCCGCTGTTCGAGTACGCCTGCCACGAGGGCAACGTGGGGCTCGAGAACATCCTGCGCGGCGCACGCGCCCAGGAGCGCCGGGAGTCTGTGCCGTAGAACGGTGCAGTCTCCCGGGAGGGTCTAGCCGCCGGCGTGACGATCGAGCGGAAGGCGCTGATCGCGCTGGTGCTCGGGGCTTGCGGCATCGGCTTCGCGCCGGTCTTTTCCAAGCTCGCCTTCGACGCCGAGCAGCAGCTGCCGGGCGGCGGCTTGGGCATGATCGCCGCGGCGTTCTGGCGCACCGCCCTGGCCGCGCCCCTCTTCTGGTGGCTGCACGCGCGCGGGGGGTCCACCGGCGCCCGCGGTGACGGCCGCGGCACGCGCCTGCTGTGGTTGCCCGGCGTGGCGTTCGCCGGCGACCTGGCAGCCTGGCACAAGGCGTTCGAGTTCACGACGCTGGCCAACGCCACGCTGCTCGCCAACTTCGCGTCGATCGTCGTTGCGGTCGTGGGCTACGTGTGGCTGCGGGAGCGCCTGGGATGGACCTTCGCGCTCGGGGCGGCCGCCGCGTTCGCCGGCGCGGGCGTGCTGCTGGGGGTCGACTTCGGCCGCGGCCGGGACCCGCTGGTGGGCGATGCGCTGGGTCTGCTGACGGCCTGCTTCTACGCGGCCTACCTGCTGCTGGTGAAGGTGCTGCGCCGCGAGTTCAGCGTCGCGCACCTCATGGCGTACTCCAGCAGCGTGGCCGCGGTCGGGCTGCTGATCATCGCCTGCGCGAGCGGCGAGCAGGTGGTCCCGCGCACCGTGGAGGCCTGGTCGGCGGTCGTCGCGCTCGCGTTCGTGTCGCACGCGGGCGGACAGGGCCTGATCGCGTACGCGCTGGCCCACCTGCCGGCCGGCTTCGCCACGCTCAGCCTGCTGGTGCAGCCGGTGATCACGGCAGCGGCCAGCTGGATCCTGTTCGCCCAGATCCTGAGCCCGCTGCAGATCGGCGGCGGGCTGCTGGTGCTGGCCGGCCTGGCCGTGGCACGCCGCGGCAGCCTCGCGGCGTGAGCCCGCCGGCCGGCGCCGGCAGCGCGCCGCGAAGCGCTACTCGGTCACCTCGCGGTCGGCCCGCTCCTGCACCGATCCCGGGATGCCCAGGCGGACGTCGGCGCCGAGGTCGCGCAGCAGCGCGGCCGTCTCGGGCCACGACTGGAACTGGAAGGACTGCTTCGAGCCCTCGGCCAGACGGAACGGCGTGCGGCCGCGGAAGTCGCGGGCGTCGATGTCCACGCCAGCCTCGACGAGCAGCTCGACAATCTCGTTCAACCCGCGGAAGGCGGCGCCGTGCAGCGCGGTGAAGTCAGCCTCGTTCACGGCGTGGATGTCGGCGCCCGCCGCCAACAGCACCTGCACCGCCTCCTCCCCGCCCTGTGAGCGCAGGCCCCGCGGCTCCCGCGGCGTGTAGGTGGCGGCGCCCAGGCCGGCCGCGGCCATCAGCGGCGTCGTGCCGTCGACGGTCGTCAGCGCCATGTCGGCGCCGGCCTCGAGCAGCGTCGCGATGATCTCGGCGCTGCTGTTGGAGCGGTTGAGCACGGCGTACTCGCCGAAGACCTGCCCGAAGCTGCCGTTGGCGCCGAAGGCCGCCACCCACAGCGGCGTTGCGCCGCGCAGGTCGCCGGTGCCGCAGGCGTACCGCTCGAAGGCGCCCTTCTCGGGGTATCCGATGTAGCTCATGAACATGGCGGACGTGGCAATCCGCAGGTTTGGATCGGCGCCGTGGGCCAGCAGCGCCTTCACCAGCGGGAGGCGGCCCTCCACGCCCAGACCGGGGTTGTAGATGGACCCGCCCAACCCCGTGCCGCCATGCTGCCGGTCCCAGTCTGTCAGCCAGTGGTCGACGTTCCCCGCGGCGGCATGCAGCGCGTGGATCCCGCCCATCGACGCGTTCGGGTCGGCGCCCTGCTCGAGCAGGAAGTGCGCGAACCCGTACTGGCCGTACAGGATGGCGAGAGGCAGCGCGTGCGTGCCGTCCCGGCCCGTCGCGTTCACGTCGGCGCCGCCCTCGACGAGGATGCGGGCCAGCTCGATGTTGCCCTGGCGCGCCGCCGTCATCAGCGGCGTGAACCCCTTGTCGGTCGACGCGGAGATGGCCGCGCCGCCCTCGAGCAGGGCGCGCACGATGCCGTGATGGGCTTCCTCGACCGCCCACATCAGAGCGGTGGCGCCCGACCCGACGGCCGCCGCGTTCGGGTCGGCGCCGCGGCGCAGGAGCGCCCGTACGACCTCGGCGCTGCCGGTCTGGGCAGCAATCATCAGCGGGGTCCGCCCGCTCGCCTGCGCGGCGTTCGGGTCGGCGCCGGCCGCCAGCAGGCGCTCCACCATGCCCGCGCTCGCGTTTTCGCAGGCCCGCGCCAGCGGCGTGACGCCGTGGTCCTCGGCCGCGTTCACGTCGGCGCCGGCGGCGAGCAGCAGATCGACCATCTCCAGGTCGTCCCAGTGGGCGGCCCACAACAGCGCGGTCACGCCGTCCGCGCGTGACGTTTCGACGTCGACGCCGTGCTCGATCAGCTCGCGCACCGCGGCGCGGTCCTGGCCCGCGGCGGCGCTGACGAGGCGCAGATCGGCAGTGGCTGCCGCTGCCACGCCAGCGACCAGCAAATACGGAATCAGCGATACGGTGACGAGTGGAATGCGCCTGAACGCCATGGTGCTGCCTCCTGGATGCGACCCGACCTTCAGCGTGCCGAGCACGCCAACATTATAAGTGCATCCCGCCGCTACCGACCCGCCGGAGCTCGCGCACGGCGACCGGCCGCGTTCCGGATAGGATGATGCACGAGTCCAAAGTGCCAGCGCCGTCCGTCGTGCCGCCTGCTCTACCGTTGCGCCGCGTCGTCCAGCCCCTGGTTGCGGTCGCGATCTGCCTCGCGGGCGCGTTCGTCCCGCGTCCGGCGCACGCCCAGGCGCCGGGGGCCGACGCCCTCACCGGCAGGCGCGTCAGCGCAACCCGGCTCGAGCAGGCGCCGGTCATCGACGGCCGGCTCGACGACGCCGTCTGGCGCGACGCGGCCCACATCACGGATCTCTTCCAGCGGCGCCCCTTCGACGGCCTGCCCGCCACCGAGGCCAGCGACATCTTCCTGGCGTACGACAGCACCAACCTGTACCTCGGCTTCCACGCCCACTACGCCGATCCGCGCATGCTGCGCGCGAACCGCCGCGATCGCGACGAGACGTTCGAGGACGATCTCTTCCTGGTCTACTTCGATCCGTTCCTCGACCAGCAGCGGGCGTACGTCTTCACCGTGAACGGCTACGGCGTGCAGGGCGACGCCATCCTCAACACGCGCGGCCTCGGCAGCGGGCGCGAGGGCGTGCCGCGCGGCGACACGTCGTGGGACGTGCTCTTCGACACGGCCGCCGAGCTCGTCGACGACGGGTTCACCGCGGAAATGGCCATCCCCTTCAAGAGCTTCCGCTACCCGCAGCGGGACGCCGGCGTGCCGCACCAGTGGGGGCTGCAGATCGCGCGCATCATCGGCGGCAAGGACGAGGTCGTCCTCTGGTCGCCCATCTCGCGCGATGTCGCCGGCTTCATGCCGCAGATGGGCATCCTCGAGGGGCTGACCGATCTGTCGCGGAGCCGCAACATCGAGATCCTGCCCACGTTCACCGCGATCCGCTTCGGCGCCCTCGACCGCGCGACGGGCGCGTTCGCCGACAAGGACCCGCAGCCCGAGGGCGGCGTCAACTTCAAGTACGGCGTGACGTCGAACCTCACGGCGGACGTCACGCTGAACCCCGACTTCTCGCAGATCGAATCGGACCTGCCGCAGATCGAGGTCAATCAACGCTTCGCGCTCTTCTACCCCGAGCTGCGCCCGTTCTTCATCGAGGGCGCGGAGATCTTCGACATCGAGGGGCCGATCACCGCCGTCCACACCCGGCGGATCGTCGACCCGCTGTTCGGCGCGAAGCTCACCGGCAAGGTGGGCCAGACGACGGTCGGCGTGATGTACGCCGACGACGAGGCGCCCGGCAACGTGGACGATCCCGCCAATCCCGCGCTGGGGCACGCGGCGCAGACTTTCGTCGGGCGCGTGCGCTACGACCTCTACACGGAGTCGCACATCGGCGCCATCGTCACCGACCGCGAGCTGCTCGACAGCTACAGCCGGCTGGCGGGCTTCGATTCGAACTTCCGCCTGAACAACAACTACTCGTTGGGCGTGCGGGCCATGGGGACCCACCACCGGAACCTCGACGGCGAGGAGCGGACGGGACACCTGCTCGACGCCGAGTTCCGGCGGAGCGGCCGCCACCTGCGCTACAGGCTGGGCGCCTACGAGCTGTCGCCCGACTTTCGGACCGACGCCGGCTTCGTCCGGCGCAGCGACCAGCGCGTGCTGACCGGCTCCGGCTCGTACGTCTGGTGGCCGGAGAAATGGCTCCTGCGGTGGGGACCCGAGTTCAACTACCTGCGGAACTACGACTTCCGCGGCATCCGCCAGGACGAAGCGGGCGGCGCCGGGCTCAACTTCGCCTTCGTGAGGAACAGCTTCGTCGCCACGAACCTCGACCGGGAGCTGGAGCGCTACCAGGGGATCGATTTCGTCAAGACCCGCTTCCGGGTCTTCGGCCGGACGGACGCCAGCCGGCGCTTCGGCCTGACCTTCGAGTACCGCCGCGGCGACCAGGTCTTCTTCGACCCCGGCAACCCATACCTCGGCCACGAGACCGGCGTCTCGGCCACGATCAACCTGCGGCCCATCTCACGGCTGAAGTCCGCGGTCAACATCGACACGAACCGCTTCACCGACCCGCGCCGCGGCAACGCGGAGGTGTTCGCCGTCCGGATCTTCCGCGCGCTGACCACGTGGCAGTTCACCAACCGTCTGCTGGTGCGCAACATCAGCGAGTACAACACCTTCGACAGGACGTTCGACCTCAACGTCCTGTTCACCTACCGCGTCAACGCCGGCACCGTCTTCTACGCCGGCTACGACGACCACTACCAGCAGGCGGACCGCATCGACTGGACCTTCGACCGCGACGAGCTCGCCGCCAGCCGCTTCTATACCACCGACCGCCGCCGCACGAACCGGGCGATCTTCCTGAAGTTCCAGTATCTGTTCAGGTACTGATCCGGACCGCTTCGCCGGCGGGGGCGACCTGTGCGGCCCCGCACTTCCCAGGCAAGTGCGGGGCCATGGTGGCGCCGTGATACATTGGGCGGAGGAGGATTCAGATGAACCATCGACATCTCGTCGCAGCGGTCGGACTGGCCGTTGCCGCGCTGCTCGTTCCGCCGGGCGCTGGCGCCCAGTCGGCGGCGGGCCAGGATGCACTGCGGACGCCCTGGGGCGCACCGAACCTGCAGGGGGTCTGGGACTTCGCCACGGTGACGCCGTTGGAGCGGCCCGCAGAGTTCGCCGGGCAGGAGACGCTGAGCGACGAGGACGCGGCGGCCGTGATCGAGCAGTCGAGCCAGCGCTGGCAGAGCATCTCGGAGGGGAGCGGCGAGGGCTCGACCGGCACGTACGACGAGTTCTGGTTCGACGCCGGCACGGACGTCACCGAGGACCGGCGCACCTCGCTCATCGTAGAGCCGCGGGACGGGCGCGTCCCGGCGCTGACGCCGACCGCGGCGGCCCGCGTGGCCGCGCGCCGGGCGTACCTCGCGGAGCATCCGGCCGACTCCTGGGTGGACCGCAACATCGCCGAGCGCTGCATCCTGGGCTTCAACACCGGCCCGCCGATGGCGCCGAGCGCCTACAATAACGTCATGCAGCTCTTCCAGACCGAGGACCACGTGGTGATCCTCAACGAGATGGTGCACGACTCGCGCATCGTGCCGCTGGGCGACGTCCCGCACCTGCCGCCGCACATGCGCCAGTGGCACGGCGACTCGCGCGGCTACTGGGACGGCGACACCCTGGTCGTCGAGACTATCAACTTCACGCGCAAGACGAGCTACCGCGGATCGACGGAGAGCCTGCACCTCGTCGAGCGCTTCACGCGCGCCGACGCCGAGACGCTGCTCTACGAGTTCACGGTCACCGACCCGCGCACGTTCACGCGGCCGTGGACGGCGCTCGTGCCGATGAAGATGTCGCCGAGCCCCGTCTACGAGTACGC
The DNA here is from genome assembly GCA_965217045.1 of Vicinamibacterales bacterium. GTDB lineage: Bacteria > Acidobacteriota > Vicinamibacteria > Vicinamibacterales > UBA8438 > JAAXGX01. Next base: position 2,707,994 of record OZ244229.1, read on the forward strand.
CTGCCACGAGGGCAACTACGGGATGGAAGGCATTCTCGCGGGACATCGCGAGGATGAGCGCGCGGCGGCGGCAAGCGGGCGCTAGGCGGACTCGGACCATCCTCGACATCCACCCTGTGGCCTGTTCTCGCGACCGGTGAGGACAGGCCACTCGTTTCTGGACCGCTCCTTTTCAACTGCCAACGGGACGCCGACGACATGATCAGACCGCCGCTCGCGCCGTTCTTCCTGCTCCCCGCCCTGCTCTGGGGCGGCTCCACCCTGTACGCTCAGCACATGCCGGACCCGATCGTGAGCGCACCGATCGCGGTCGGCACGCACGGCCGGCCGTTCGGCGCCGCCGCCAGGGACCTGTCGGCTGGCTACGTCGAGGAGGAGCACTTCCTCTCGGGCATGGCGCGGTCGTACGCGAAGGTCGGTGACTGGCAGCGCGACGGCCGCTGGGAGGCCCGGCCGGCCGACGAAGCGGCGTACGCCGTGCGGCTGCTCATCCGCCGGCCCACTGACCCGGAAGACTTCAACGGGGTCGTGGTCGTCGAGTGGCTCAACGTCTCGGCGCAGGCCGAGGGCGACGCCGACTACCTGCACATGCGCGAGGAACTGCTCCGCGACGGCTACGTCTGGGTGGGCGTCGGTGCGCAGTCGGTCGGCGTCAATGCGCCGAGGACCGGCCTCAAGGCCTGGGATCCAGTCCGCTACGGGCCACTGTCGCATCCGGGCGACCCGTTCTCGTACGACATCTTCTCGCAGGCGGTCCGGGCGCTGCGGCGGACCGGCGACGGCGGGCCGCTGGCAGGCTTCGAGATCCGCCACGTGCTGGCCACCGGCCGCTCGCAGTCGGCCATGCGGCTCATCACCTACTTAAACGCGCTGCACCCACGGGACCGGCTGCTGGACGGCTACCTGGTGCACAGCCGGGGCGCGGCGCCCGCCGGCCTGCGGGCCGACCGCCTGACGGGCGTGGCCGACCCGCTGCCCGCCGGCGCCCACATCCGCACCGACATCGACGTGCCGGTGCTCGACGTGCAGGCCGAGGGCGACATGGTGACCCTGCGGTCGCACCTGGCGCGGCAGGACCCGCACGACCACCTGCGCCACTGGGAGATCGCCGGGGCCGCGCACGCGGAGGTTCCGGTGTGGGTCGTCAGCGAGGCCACGCCGCCGTCGGACGGGCCGGGCGGCTGCGCCGCGCCCGTCAACGCTGTGCCGCACCATGCGGTGGTCAAGGCGGCGCTGCGCGCGCTCGTGCGCTGGGTGCGCGACGACGTCGCGCCGCGGCAGTCGCCGCCGATCGAGCTCGGCGATCCGGCCGCCGACGATCCCGTGCTGCGCGACCGGTTCGGCAACGCGCGCGGCGGCATCCGCCTGCCGCAGCTCGAGGCCCCTACCGCCACCCTGGACGGGCGCGCCAACGCCGGGGCCGCCGCCCGGGACGGCGTGCGCAACTTCTGCTTCCTGTTCGGACACACGGTGCCGTTCGACCAGGAGACGCTCGCGTCGCTCTATCCCAGCCACGAGCAGTTCGTCGGCCGCTTCAGCGCCGCCGTCGACCGGTTGGTGCAGGACGGGTATCTGCTGCCGGCCGAGGCCGACGAGGCCCGGCGGGCCGCCCAGGAGTCGCCGATCGGCCGCTGAACCGGAGATCGAGAAGGCAGCGGAGCGGCCGCGAATCAGCACCCGGCCGGCGACCTGCTGGGCTGCGGCCAGTTCTTGCCTGATACAATGTAGCCGTCAGACCATACGTGTAGCATGGCCCTCAACATCAGAAACGCCGAAACGGAACGGCTGGCGGCCGAGTTGGCACTGCTGACCGGACAGACGAAGACCGAGGCGGTCACCGAGGCCATTCGGAGCCATCTGGAGCGGCTTCGGCGAGAACGGTCCGGACGGACGCTGGCCGACGAGCTCGACGAGATCGGACGGCGGTGCGCGAAGCTTCCGGTGCGCGACAGCCGGCCGGCGGACGAGATCCTCGGCTACGACGAGCACGGCCTGCCCCGCTGATGGTCATCGACACCTCGGCACTGCTCGCGATTCTGCAGGACGAGCCGGAGCGGCGCGCGTTCGCCGAGGCAATCGCCGCGGCGGCCGTGCGCCGGACATCGGCGGCCACCTTCCTGGAAGCCTCGATCGTCATGGAGGCACGCCGCGGCGCGGACGGCGTCCGGTGGCTCGACCTGTTGATCGAGTCTGCAAGCGTCGACGTGGCGGCCGTGGATGTCGTCCAGGCCAGGATCGCTCGCCGGGCGTTCGCCGACTTCGGGAAAGGGCGGCACCCGGCGGGTCTGAACTACGGCGACTGCTTCGCCTACGCCCTCGCGCGCCAACTCGGAGAACCGCTGCTCTGCAAGGGCGACGACTTTCCGCGGACGGATCTGACCCTCATCCGGCCGCAAGGTTAGAATTTCGGCCAGCTCGGTAGCCGGGCGGCTCCGGCGCCGCGGGAGTTTCAGATGAAAATCATCGTTTCCTGGGCCGGCGTCCTCGTGAGTGTGGCTGCCTCCGCTCTCGTGCTGCCAGCGGCCGGTCAACAGCCCGGCGCGGCGGGGCCGTTCACGGGAGCACAGGCCGCGGCGGGCGGTGCGGCGTTTCAGGCCAACTGCGCGTTCTGCCACGGGGCGGATCTGTCCGGAGGACCGTACGCGCCGCCGCTGGCCGGCCCCACGTTCACGGAGGGCTGGAGCCGCCGGACGACGCACGATCTGATCGAGGCTATCCGCACGATGCCGCCGAGCAACCCCGGCACGCTGGGCGACGAGGCGCACGTCGACATTGCCGCCTACGTCCTGCAGGCGAACGGCGTGGCCTCCGGCCCGAGGCCCCTCACCGTGGCGGCAACCGGCTCGCTGGACGCGGCGCTGGCCAGCCGGTCGGACACGGCCTCGCCGCCTGGAGCGCCGCTTGCCCGGCCATCCTGCAGCACCCTGGCCGAACGGCCGCGCGAGGCGGCGGCGGGCGCGCAGGGTCCGCGGTCGAGCAGCGAGTGGCCGCTGTACGGCGGCTCCGCCACGAACCAGCGCTACTCGACGCTGGCGCAGATCACCACGACCAATATCGCTTCGCTCGGCGGCGCCTGGATGACCCGCTTGCCGGGCCCGACGAACCAGTCTTCGGTCACGATGTCGAACGGCCGCATCTTCGCGGCGCTGATGAACTGCAACGTGGCGGCGCTGGACGCGAAGACGGGCGAGATTGCGTGGATATCCGCGCTGACGGAGCCGCCCGCCCGGCGCGGCCTGGCGGCCGCCGCGGACCTCGGCTTCGTGTTCGTGGCGGGCGCCAGCGGCACGATTTCCGCCCTCGACATGGCGACCGGGCAAGCCGTGTGGACGCACGCGCTCGCGCCGGATCCCGCCCACGGGAGGCGTACGAGAATCTCCTCGGCGCCGACCTATGCCGACGGAGTGGTGCTCGTCGCGCACGCGGGCGGCGACAGCGGGCGGCGGGGCGGGGTCAGCGCCCTCGACGCACGAACCGGCGCCGAGATGTGGCGCTTCTACGCCATTCCGGGGCCGGACGATGTCGGGTTCGAGACGTGGCCGAACAACGAGATGTGGCGGGCCGGCGGCGGCGCCGTCTGGAGCCCGCCGGCCGTCGACCCCGAGCTGGGGCTGGTCTACTTCGGCACGGGCAACCCGAACGGCAATCCGCTCGGCCTCGAGGGGCAGCATCCGACGCAGCACCCGGGCCCGCACCCGTCGCACTCGGGCGACCTGCGCCCGGGCGACCAGTTGTTCGCCGCCTCGGTGGTGGCGCTCGACCTCAGGACCGGCGCGTACCGCTGGCACTTCCAGCTCACGCGTCACGACATATGGGACATGGACGTGCCCACGCCCCCGGTGCTGTACGACACGACCGTGGACGGACGGCCCCGCAAGGGGGTTGCCGTCATGCGCACCGACGGGTACCTCTTCCTGTTCGACCGCGTCGACGGCTCGCCGCTGCTGCCGATCGAGGAGCGTCCCGTCCCCCAGGATCCCTATCAGGTGACGGAGCCGACGCAGCCGTTCCCGGTGGGCGGCGAGCAGGTGGTCCCGAATTGCATCGAACCGTGGCTGGTACCGCCCGGGTTCCGGACCGGGTGCTATTTCGAGCCGCTCAATCAGCCCGACGTGATGGCACCCTACATCGGCGCCCGCCAGGCCCCGATGGCCTACAGCCCGGAGACGGGGTACTTCTACGTGGGGTCGGCCGTCTACCCGTGGTGGGCGACGCGGTTCGGCGTGTCACACAACGAACCGGGCCTGCGGTGGTACGGATTGATCACGGCCGTCGACTCGCGCACGAACAGGATCGTGTGGCAGCGGCGATCGCCGTATCCCAAGGCGCACGGCGGCGGCATGCTGGCCACCGCCGGGAACCTGGTGTTCCACGGCGAGGTCGACGGCAACGTCCAGGCGCGCGATGCCGCGACGGGCGAGCTGCTGTGGCAGTTCCAGACCGGCCTGGGCACCGACTCGGCCCCCGTGATCACGTACGAGCTGGACGGCGAGCAGTACATCGCCCTCGCGCCGAGCGGCGGCGGGTCGACGCACGGCCCGTTGACGGGGGCCAGGTCGACCGGCAACGCGGTGTGGGCGTTCAAGCTCCGCGGCACCGTGCAACCGGCCAGTCCAGCGCCGCTGCCGCCCATGGTGCAGACCTTCGAAGGGCACGGCGTCGTCGCGCAGACGAGCGAGATCATTATCGACTTCACCGAACGGCAGAGGGACACCCTCAGACCGCCGGGACTGGCAATCGACGATTACGAGACCTTCGAGCCGCGGCGCGTGCAGGTGCCAGCTGGCGCGCACGTCACCTGGACGAACACCGGCGAGGCGCCGCACACGATGACCGTTCGTCAGCGGACCTGGACGACCGGCTCGATCGCGCCCGGCGCGACCGGTTCAATCCGGTTCGACACGCCGGGGCGGTACGTCTACACGTGCGAACAGCACCCCTGGCAGCAGGGAGAAATCACGGTCACTAGGTGAGCTGCCGGCGGCAAGGAGCTACTTCGCTGCGCCCGCGGCCAGCGCGTCGAAGGCGGCCTCGAGCGCGATCCCGGCCTCCCGCAACGCGTCCCGCGCCCCGTCGAGCCAGCGCCGGCCTGCGTCCAGGCGCCCGCGTCCGTCCCGTAGCATCCGCCGCGTCTCGGACGGCTGCGGCCCGCCGAGTCCCTGCCGGCCGGCCACCATCCGCTCGGGGTCGAGCGCTTCGCGAATGCGATCGACCTCGACGGGCAGCGGCTCGCCGTAGGTCTCCTCGTAGACGTGCAGCAGCTCCTCCGCGGTCAGCTCCTTGGGGCGCTTGCCGTGCGCGCGGCCGTACTCGGTCAGCTCGGAGGCGTAGTGATGGCCGACGCGGAAGGGGATCGCCGCGTGGCGCAACAGGGTGTCGGCCACCTCCGTCATGGTGGCATAGTCGGCGTCCACCTCGGCCAGCGATCGCGCCGGGTCGACCTCGAGGCCGTTGACGACGTCAGCGTAGAGCGCGTACATGCGGCGCGCCTTGGCGACGGTCTCGAGGATCTGGCCGGCGCCCCGGTAGTCGATCATGCCCGTGGAGGTGTTGTGGGCGGTCAGAAACACCGTCTGGGCGTCCCCCAGCACCGTGCTGGCGACCTCCCGGAGCCTCTCGAGCGCAATCGGGTTCCGCTTCTGCGGCATGATGCTGCTGATGCCGGTGAGCGAGCGGTCCAGCAGGAGCCACGGCGCGGGGTCGTGGTACTGGACCTGCACGTCCTCGCTGAACTGCCCGACGCCGATCGCGGAGATGGCCAGGACCGAGGCCAGCTCGGTCTTCGAGTCGACCGAGGAGACGTGATTGGCGTCGTAGGAGTTCTCCACGAGGCCGTCGAATCCGAGCAGCTCGGCCAGCCGCTTGCGGTCGATGGGAAAGCCCGAGGTGCCGAGCGCCGCCGCCCCGAGCGGGCTGCGATTGACCCGCACGTAGGCCTCCTCGAGACGCCTTGCATCGCGTTCGAGGGCCGCGGCGAACGCCAGCAGGTAGTGCGCGAGCGAGGTCGGCTGCGCCTGCACGCCGTGGGTGTAGCCCGGGATCACGGTGCCGGTATGCTGTGCCGCCAGCGCCAGGAGCGCCTCGCGGGGCGCCAGGAGCGACTCGTAGGTGGCGAGCAGCGCCGCCCGCAACCCAAGACGCCCCAACGTCGACCCGATGTCCTGGCGGCTGCGGCCGGTGTGCAGCCGCGACGCGTCGCGGCCGGCCACCTCCACCAGCCGCTCCTCAAAGACGAGGTAGTCGGCGGACCGGCGGGCGCCCGGCTGGCCCTGCTCCGCAACGACCTGCGCGATGCCCGCGGCAATGGCCGCACCGAGCGCTTCGGGGACGAGGCCGGCCTCCGCCAGCATGACGATTGACGCCTTGTTGATCCGGTCCAGGTAGTGGAAGTCGTCGCGGTCCGTCTGGGCCCCGGCGAAAGCGGGAATGAGTGCCGCGGCGCCGAGCAGCACCGCGAGGCGGCGGAGTCGCGGCATGGCGTCCTCCCGGCTCAGATGAGGTGGCCGGTCCAGCGGCCGGCGATCACGACCCCGGCCCAGAGCAGCAGCGACGCGCCCCCGGCGAAGCGCGCCGCATCCGGCGTCTCGTGCGCGGTATCCCAACCCGCGACGCTGCGGAACGTCCGGAACTGGAAGTAGGCCATGTTGGCGAAGGCCAGCGGCAGCAGCAGGAACTTGATCTGGAAGGCGGTGTTGTCGACGTACGCGGGCGCGCGCGTCACGAACATCCCGAGGCCGGTGACCGCCGCCACGACGAACGCCGCCCAGGTCCAGGGGATCAGTTTGCGCGTTACCTGGCTCGCCGGGTAGCGCATCGCCGCGAGGCCGAGCAGCCGCAGATCGACCATCATGATCGAGCCGACCACCAGACCGATGCCGATCACGTGGATCGACTCCAGCAGCGGGAACCACCACGTGAAGCCGATGTGCTGCGAGATCGGGTGGTCCTGCACCCACAGCAGGAACGTCGGATACGCCTCCAGGGCCGCCCAGTCGAACGGTAGCGTGAACGGATCGGTGATGTACTCGGAGTAGGCGATCCAGCGCCCGCCGAGCATGACGCCGATCCAGAGCAGGAGCGACGCGGCCGAGATGCTCCGCGCCGCGAAGAGCCGGGCGTCCGACGCCTCCCAGTAGCCGTGCTCCTTCCGGTTCATCCAGTAGACGCCGAATGCGAGCGCCACGGCCAGGAGCAGGGTCGAGAACTTGAAGGTGGCCACCGGGTTGTAGAAGTAGCGGTCCGGCCGCGCCAGGATGAAGAGGAGGCCGGTGACGAAGTTGACCGCCAGGGCGCACCACGTCCACGGCAGCAGCCGCCGGATCATCTCGCTGACGTTCTGACCCGGCAGCGCGAGCCCCAGGAACCTCAGGTTCACCATGCCGATCGAGCCGACCACCGCCGCGATCCCCAGGATGTGGAACGACTGGGCAAGCGGCGGCAGGCCGGGCACGTTGCCGAGCAGGTACCGCACCCACTCGCGGGTGGGACTGTCCGTGAGCGCCTGCGCCAGGAAGTCGCGCATGAGCTACGACTCCGAGAACCCGAAGTAGCCGTCGAAGATGTCCAGCTTGTCCTTGCGGACGCCGGACACCGCCGCGATCTCGGACCCGAACTCGAGCGACTGGTCGGTGGCGCGCTCGTAGCGCGGCCAGACGGGCAGCCCCTCGCCGTTCGGATCGCCGGTGCGGGCGAAGTTGGCCCAATACTGCGAGATGGCGTCCGCCAGCTCGCGGTCCCAGTCGGTCCAGTCGATCCCGACGAGCCCGACGTTCCCGAAGACGTACGCCAGCTCGCCAGAATGGTAGGCGCCGTAGGCGCGCCGCCCCCCCTCGACCTGCAGGTCCGGCTGGTCGTGCACGTACAGCCGGAACACCGGCGGCGCGTGGCTGAACAAGTAGTGGTACGCGACGTTCCCCGCCGCCTCGACGGCGCGCGCCCAGGTCCGCATCTCCCAAACGAACGTGCGGTCGCCCGAGATCTGCTTGTCGGCCGTCGCGGGCGAGTCGGCGAAGTCGCTCGCGTAGGCCGCCAGAAGCGCGTCGGCCCGCGCCCCATAATGGCTTCTGACCGTTGCCTCCAGCTCGGCGCGGGAAGGCTCGGCCGACGTGTCGTAGAGCGCCGCCCGCTCGTTCGCCATGGCGCCGACGATGACCGGGACGTTGCTGTGCTCGCCGGCCGCGAAGATCGCGCGCGGCACCCTGGGCAGCACCCAGCCGTCGACGATCACCCCCGCGCCGAGCGTGGTCGCCAGCACCGTCGCGGGCGCGAGGGCCCGCAGCGCGGCGGCCGCCTCCGGGCCCTCGCCCTCCACCCCGAGCTCGGCGGCGGCGGCCAGGCCGGCGTCGTGCGCGGACTGCTCGGCGCCCCGCTCGTCAGTCGCCTGGTCCAGGTACGGGCGCTCGCCCTTGAAGCAGCCGCCCGACTGGCCGATCGCCTTGTGGAACAGCCCCTTGGCGAGCGGCGACGCCATGAGGTAGCAGACGGTCCACGAACCGGCCGACTGGCCGAAGATGGTCACGTTGCCGGCATCGCCGCCGAACGCCGCGATGTTGTCCCGCACCCACTCCAGCGCGGCGATCTGATCGAGGAGACCGTAGTTGCCGGACGAGCCGTGCGGCGACTCGGCGGTCAGCGCCGGGTGGGCCAGGAAACCGAACGGCCCGAGCCGGTAGTTGATCGTGACGAGCACGACGCCCTTCCGCGCCAGCGTCGTGCCGTCGAAGAGGCGCGGGCTGCCCGCACCGCTGTTGTGGCCTCCGCCATGGAACCAGACCATGACGGGAAGCGCCGCGCTGGGGCCGTCGGCCGGCGTCCAGATGTTGAGGGAGAGGCAGTCCTCGCTGGTATCGAGATCGCCTCGCGCGTAGAGCGACGACATGTCGCGCGACCGCTGCCAGCAGACGGACCCGAACTCCGTCGCCGGGCGTACGCCCTCCCACGCCGCGGCCGGCGCGGGCGGCTGCCAGCGAGCATCGCCGACGGGTGGCTCGGCGTAGGGCACGCCGCGGAACACCAGCACGTCCTGCGCCGCGTCGACGTGCTCGCCCTCGAGCGTGCCGGCGGGCGCAGCCACCACCGGTCCGAAGTCGGCGGGGGCGGCAGCCTGTGCGTCATCGCCGGACGATCCGCAGGCCGACAGCGTCAGGCCCAGGCCCACAACGAGCAGAACCGACAGGTTCGCAGACAGGCGCATCGCAACTCCTCCAGTCTCGCCAAGTCGCTTCGGCATCCGTTGTTTCGGCACGTGCCGCTGGCTCCGATAGGGGGCCTATCATACGCCCTCCGGCGGCCGAAGGGTACGGGACTATAATCGCGGGGTCGAATGGCGATTTTCCGCCGCAGGCTGCCGCCACACCGGACGCTCGCGCTCGCCGCCGCACTGCTGCTGTCCGGCTGCGCCGTGCCCGGGCCGGCCACGGCGCAGCCGGACGATCATCCCCCCATCGAGCTGTTCCTCGCGGCGGCCGGCGGCAGCCCGGGGCAGGCGCAGCGTGCCCTCGACGAGATCGGCGCGGGGTGGCGCCCCGGCTATGCCGGCATGGTCTGGGACCTGGCGCGGCTGCTGCGCCCCCCCAGCCCGCGGATGATGAGCTTCATCACCCTCGTGCGGTTCCTCGAAGAGCGCACCGGCGTACGGTTCGGCCAGGATCTCACCCGCTGGAACGACTGGATCTGGTCCCAGCCCTACGAGCCCCATCCCGACTACGGCTACCTCAAGGGGCAGTGGTACAGCCAGATCGATCCGCGCTTCGCCGACTTCTTCCCGCGCGGCGTGGCGGCGGCGATACGGCTGGACGAGATCGAGTGGGGCGGCGTGGCCGTCAACGGGATCCCGCCCCTCGAGTACCCCGCCCGGCTCGAGGCGGCCGCGGCGGACTACCTGGAGAACGACCACGTCATCTTCGGCGTCGCGTTGAACGGCGAGGCGCGGGCCTATCCGAAGCGGATCCTGGCGTGGCACGAGATGGCGCTCGACCGGCTGGGCGGCGTCGAGCTGACCCTCGTCTACTGCACCCTGTGCGGAACGATGATCCCGTTCGAGAGCGTGGCGGGCGGTCGGCGGCACACGTTCGGCACCAGCGGCCTGCTGTACCGGTCGAACAAGCTGATGTTCGACCACGAGACCCGCAGCCTCTGGAATACGTTCGAGGGCGTGCCGGTGGTCGGTTCCCTGCTCGGGAGCGGCCTGCGCCTCACGCCGCACGCCGTGGTAACCACGACGTGGGGCGAGTGGAAGGCGCGGCACCCCGCCACGACCGTCCTGTCGCTCGAGACCGGGCACCGCCGCAACTACGCCGAGGGCGCGGCCTACCGCTCGTACTTTGGGACCGACGCGCTGATGTTCCAGGTCTCGCGGACCGACGGCCGCCTGCGGAACAAGGACGAGGTGCTGGTGCTGCGGCTCGCGGACCCCGCGTCCGGGCGGCGCCTGCCGCTGGCCATCGCGGCGGACTTCCTCGCCGAGCGCCGGGTGTTCCGGCACCGCTACGCGGGCCACGATCTGGTCGTGGTGACGAGCGAGGCGGGCGCCAACCGCGTCTACGACGCGCAGGACATCCGCTTCGTGCGGCACGCCGCGGCCGGCGAGGTGCTCGACGAGGCCGGGCGGCCCTGGCGGGTCACCGAGGCGGCGCTCGAGCTGGCAGCGGATCCGGCGGTGCGGCGGCCCCGGCTGCCGGCCCAGCGCGCGTTCTGGTTCGGCTGGTACGCGCAGTTCCCCGATACCGCGTTGATTCGATAGTCATTTGGCCCCGGTGCCGCCAACCTGTGATTGGCGGTTGCCCTGCCGGAAGGAGCTGGAAAGATGGATATCTCGCGCCGATACGTGACACGGAGAACGTTTCTGACCGCGACGGGCGCCGGCGCGGTGGCGGCAGCGCTGCCGCGCAGGCTGGGCGCGGCGGAGCTGACGCCCACCGAGCAGGCGAATCTCGAGGTAGTGAACGACTTCTGCGCCGGCTGGACGCTGCCGATCGACTGGGACAAGCTCGGCGCGGCGCTGGCGGCGGACTGCAAGTTCCGCCCGACCCAGACGATGCCGGTCGTCGAGGGACGTGACGCGATCATCGCCATGCTGCGGGACTTCGCGCGCGAGGCGACCGCGGCCGAGTTCGAGGTCGTCGATTCGTGGGCGCGCGGACCGATTGTGGTCAATGACCGCGTCGACCGGTTCGCCCTCCCCAGCAACAACGTGGAGGTGCCGGTCGTCGGCGTCTTTCACGTAGTCGACGGCAAGATCGCCGAATGGAGCGACTTTACGTTCTAGGAGACCTGGAGGGTTGGTTCCCGTCCCCGACGTGCCCACGATGACACCGGCGCGCGGCCGTTCCACCGTTTGGGCGCTCGTGCTGCTGGCCAGCCACGTGCTGGCCGGCGCGGCGCAGGAGCCTTTCGGGTCGCCGTCCAGCGTCGAGTCCGTCATCGTCTTCGACTTCGAGAACCTGAGCGGCGACCTGGCGCTCGACTGGATCGGGACGGGCACGGCCGCCTCCATTCGGGCCGACCTCGGGCGTCTCGGCTTCGACGTACTCGAGCCGGGCCGCGCCGCCGACGTGCCCGAGCGAGCCCGCTGGACCGTCTGGGGCAGCTACCAGTACCTGGGCAGCCAACTGCGCCTGACCGCCCATCTGCGCGCCCCGGACGGCGGCGACGACCGGCTCCGTACCTTCCGGGTCGAAGGTCCGCGCGAGAACCTGTTCGAACTGCAGGACCGGATCGCCGACGAGCTGCGCGCCCACATGCGCCCCGCAGGCCGTGCGCCGGTCGGCGGCGCGCCGTCCCCCGGCGGAACGGCCGCGGCTCCGGCCGCCGGCCTGACCGTGCCGGCCGGAATCATCCACGGCCCGCCGCCGCCGGTCGCGCCGGCGGTGATCAACCGCGACGCCGACGGCCGGGCCACGCTGCGCGCCGTCCGCGTGGAGGGCCTCGACGTCGACGGCGTGCTCGACGAGAGCGTGTACCGGGAGATCCCCAGCGCCTCGGACTTCGTCACCCAGGAGCCGGTGGAGGGCCTGCCCGCCACCGAGAAGACCGAGATCTGGCTGCTCTTCGACGAGGACAACTTCTATCTCAGCGTGCGCTGCTGGAACTCGGCGCCCGAATCGGCCTGGATCATCAGGGACATGCGCCGCGACAGCCAGAACGTCATCTCCGGCGAGTACATCGGCGTGCTGCTCGACACGTTCTACGACCGCCGCAGCGGCTACAACTTCGGCATCAACCCGATCGGCGGGCGGCTCGACGCCCAGATGACCGACGAGCGCGGCTTCAACCGGGACTGGAACCCGGTCTGGGAGCTGCGGACCGGGCGTTTCGAAGGCGGCTGGACGGTCGAGGCCGCCTTCCCGTTCAAGTCGCTGCGCTACCGGCGCGGCCGGGACCAGATCTGGGGCTTCAACCTGATGCGGAACGTGCAGTGGAAGAACGAGCGCTCGTTCCTCATCCCGGTGCCGGCGGCGCGCGGCCCGGGCGCCATCATGCAGGCCTCGCTCGCCCCCACGATCGTGGGGCTCGAGGCGCCGGAGGAAGGCCTCAGCTTCGAGATCAAGCCGTATGCCATCGCCGACCTGACGAGCGATCGGCGGGCCCGGCCGCCGGTCGCCAACGCCCTGCACGGCGACGGCGGCCTCGACGTGAAGTACGGCATCACGCGGAACCTCGTGGCCGACCTGACGGTGAACACCGACTTCGCCCAGGTGGAGGCCGACGAGCAGCAGGTGAACCTGACCCGCTTCAGCCTCTTCTTCCCCGAGAAGCGCGAGTTCTTCCTCGAGAACCAGGGGGTGTTCACGTTCGGCGGCGCGGCGGCCGGCCCGTTCGCCACGCAGGGCGAGACGCCGGTGCTGTTCTACAGCCGCCGGATCGGCCTGGCGGAAGGCGGCCGGGAGGTGCCGATCGACGCCGGCGCGCGGGTCAGCGGGCGGGTAGGCGCGTTCAGCGTGGGGATGCTGAACATCCAGAGCGACGACGAGGCGGTGTCCGGAACGCCCGCCACGAACTTCTCCGTCATCCGGGTGAAGCGCGACCTGTTGCGGCGCAGCAGCGTCGGTGCGCTGTACACGCGGCGCTCCGCCGCGCTGGGCAACCTCGGCTCGAACGAGACGTACGGCGTCGACGCCCAGCTCGGGTTCTACGACAACCTGACCATCAACACCTACTGGGCGCGGACCGACACGCTGGGGCTGGAGGACGACGTCAGCTACCGCGCGCAGCTCGACTACGAGGGCGACCGCTACGGCGTGCAGGTCGAGCAGCTGGTCGTCGGCGACGACTTCAACCCGGAGGTGGGTTTCCTGCGCCGCGACGACTTCGAGCAGAGCCGCGGCTTCTTCCGCTTCAGCCCGCGGCTGCACGGCAGCCCCGTCATCCGGCGGATGTTCTGGGAGGGACGCTTCGACTACATCACGACCCGCGCCGGCATCCTCGAGACGCGCCAGGCCCAGGGTCGCTTCGCCATCGAGTTCGAGAACAGCGACGAGATTGACGTGACGTATACGCGCAACTACGAGTTCCTCGACGAGCCGTTCCATATCGCGCGGAACCTGGGTGTTGCGGTCCCGGTCGGCGGGTACGACTTCGACGACGTCCGGGTGCTGGTGAATCTTGGGCCGCAACACCGTCTAGCCGGACAGATCGCGGTCCAGCGGGGCGGCTTCTTCGGCGGCGAGCGGACCAGCCTGGACCTGATGCGAGGCAGCTTCCAGATATCCCGCCGGCTCCTGCTGGAGCCCGGCGTGTCGTTCAACTGGATCGACCTGCCCCAGGGCCGGTTCAGGACCGATCTGGCGACGACGCGGACGACCTTCACGTTCACGCCGCTGATGTTCGTCAGCGCGCTGCTGCAGTACAATTCGAGCAACAATTCGCTGGGAGCCAATGTCCGGATGCGGTGGGAGTACCGCCCCGGGAGCGAGTTGTTCGTCGTCTACAACGAGCAGCGGGACACGCTGCTTCCGCAGCGTTTCCCGGAGCTGGAGAACCGCGCGTTCGTGGTCAAGATCAACCGGCTGTTCCGGTTCTGAGTCGCGCGAGGAGGATCGACATGAGACGAGGTATCGTGCTGGGCTCGCTGCTGGCTCTGGGAGCCGTATCGCTGACCGTGGCGGCGTCGCAGCAGTCGGCGCCGATGGTCGAGGTCGAGTCCCTGAAGGACAACCTGTTCGTGCTCAGGGGCGGCGGCGGCGCCTCGGCCGCGTTCGTCCGCTCCGACGGCGTCGTGCTGGTCGACACCAAGGTGCCCGGCTTCGACCAGGCCCTGATCGGCAAGATCGGCGAGCTGACGACCAGGCCGATCACGACGATCATCAACACCCACACGCACTTCGACCACGTCGGCAGCAATCCGGACTTCCCGGCGGCGGTGCAGGTGGTCGCGCACGAGAACACCGCTGCGCTCATGCACGAGATGAACTCCGTCACGGGCCTGTCCATGCCCGCCCGGGAGAACATCTTCGAGGCCAGCAACGGCGTGGGGCTGGCCACGCGCACCTTCTCCGAGCGGATGTCGCTGGGCGGCGGCGACGACCGCATCGACCTGTACTACTTCGGCCGTGGACACACGGGCGGCGACGCGTGGGTCGTGTTCCCGGCGCTCCGCATCATGCACGCCGGCGACATGTTCCCGGGCAAGGCGCTGCCGATCATGGACGCCAACAACGGCGGCAGCGGCGTGGAGTTCGCCGGAACGCTCAGCCGGGCCCACGCGGCCGTGACGGAGATCGACACGATCATCACCGGCCACAGCACGACGATGACGCCGGCCGACCTGGAGGAGTACTCCCGCTTCGTGGGCGACTTCGTCGCGGCGGTGCGCGAGGCGAAGCAAGCCGGACGCTCCGTCGACGACGTGGCCGGCAGCTGGACGATTCCGGCCGCCTATGCGGGCTACGCCGACCCGCAGCCGGAGCGGCTGCGCGCCTACATCCAGGTGATCTACGACGAGCTCGATTGATTTCCCCAGGAGGCTGAAGATGATGCATCGACAACTCGCCTTGTCCGTCGCGGCGATCGCGGCGGTGCTCGTGCTTCTGTCCCCAGCCGGCGCCGCCCCCCAGGGCGCCGCCGACGACACCTGGACGACGCCGCGGACCCCCTGGGGCGACCCGGACCTGCAGGGCATCTGGACGACCGACTGGGAGCGCAGCGTCCCGCTCGAGCGTCCCGTCGAGTTCGGCGAGCGCGCCGACCTGAGTGCCGAGGAGATTGCGGCCCGCGCCGAGCGCGAGGCCATCCGCCTGGCCGACAACAAGGACGACCGCAACCGCCGCCCGGACGACCCGGAGGCCGGTCCGGAGCACTGGTACGAGTTCGGCGACCGGACGTCGCCGCGGACCTCGCTGATCGTCGATCCCCCGGACGGGCGAATTCCTGCGCTCACCCTCAGCGCGCAGACCCGCTACATCGACCCGAGCTCGCACCTCGGCTTCGTGGGCGGCAGCATGGGCGACGGGCCGTTCGACGGGCCGGAGGATCTGCACCTCGCGGACCGCTGCATCACGCGCGGCCTCCCCCAGACCTGGTATCCGAGCGCCTACAACAACGGCTTTCAGATCATCCAGAGCCCCGGCTACGTGGCCGTGCTCTACGAACGCCTGCACGAGCACCGGATCATCCCGCTGGACGGCCGCGCGCAGCTCACGCCCGGCATCGGACAGTGGTTCGGCGACTCCCGCGGCCGATGGGAGGGAGACACCCTGGTCGTCGAGGTCACCAACTTCAGCGACCGGACGAACTTCCGCGGCTCGGGCGCGACGCGACGCCTGGTCGAGCGCTACACGCGCGTGGACGCCCAGACGGTGCGCGTGGAGATCGCGATCGACGATCCCACGACCTGGACGCGGCCGTGGACGACGGTCGTCAACGGCATCCACGACCCCGACTACTGGCAGGTGTTCGAGTACGCCTGCCACGAGGGAAACTACGGGATGCGGAACATCCTGAGCGCAGCGCGCAACCTCGAGAAGGCTGCGGCGGAGACGAGCAAGTAGCGCCCGGCCCGGAGGCTCAAGTTCGCCGGTGCGCTTCACGCCATCGCGTGCGCTCCGCTGCCAGGTGCTGCTCCTGGCAGCCACCCTGGCCGTGGGCGCATGTCTGCCCGCGCACGCCCAGTCGCTGGACCCGGCAACCGCCGGCCGGTTCGTGCGCTTTTGGCGCTCGACTGCGTGCACCGCGAGTACCCGAACAAGATCGCGCACGTCCTGGCGAGCGAGCGCGACGTCGGGGCACCCCGCCAGCTGACGCCCGCCTTCTACGGGTGCTACGACTGGCACTCGGCCGTGCACGGCCACTGGCTGCTGGTCCGGCTCGGTCCGGTTTGCGGGCCACGGCGAGTTCGAACCGGCGGCGCGCGTCGCCCTGGCGCGCAGCCTGACGGCTCGCAATATCGCAGGCGAGCTGCACTACCTGAACGGGCACGGACGCATCGCGTTCGAGCGGCCGTACAGCTTGGCGTGGCTGCTGCAGCTGGCGGCCGAGTTGCGCGAGTGGGACGACGCGGACGACGCGCGCTGGCGCGCGGCGCTCGAGCCGCTGGAGCGCCAGTCCGCCCGGCGGATGGCGGACTGGCTCCCGAAGCTGACGCACCCCATCCGCGGCGGCGAGCACTCACAGACAGCGTTCGCCCTCGGGCTGGTGCTCGACTGGGCGCGAGTCGCTGGCGACCGGGGGCTGCGGCGGCGGGTCCGGACCCGGACCGAGGACTACTACGGGCAGGACCGCGACTGTCCACTGGCCTACGAGCCGTCGGGACAGGACTTCCTCTCGCCCTGCCTGGCGGAGGCCGATCTGCTGCGGCGGGTGCGGTCGCCGCACGATTTCGCGGCTTGGCTCGATCGGTTTCTGCCGGGCATCCCGCGGCGCGGCGACCCCGGCGGCGGCCAGTGGCTGGAGCCGGCGGTCGTCAGCGATCCGCGCGACGGCAAGCTCGCGCACCTCGACGGCCTGAACCTCAGCCGGGCCTGGATGCTGGATGGGATCGCGGCGGGCCGGCCGGCCGGCTATGCCCGCCGGCCGGCGCTGCGCGAGGCGGCCCGCCGCCACCGGGAGGCCGGACTGGCCGCGGTCACCGGGGAACACTACGCCGGCGGCCACTGGCTCGCCCGCTTCGCCACCTATCTGGTGACGAAGCGGGGCCTGAACTGACGGCCTGCGACGCTCCGCGAGGTCCGGCACCTCACGGCAAGGCGAACGCCAGCACGTTGTTGGTCGACACCACCGCGATGTACTGCTTCCCGTTGACCTGATACGTCAGCGGGCTGGCGCGAATCGGCCGATTGTGCTGGTAGCGGAACAGCGGATCGCCCGTGCGGGCATCGAATGCATGGAACTCGCCCACGTCGGTCCCCTGCAGCACCAGATCGCCCGCCGTCGCCAGGTTGCCGCTGCTGCCGATAGACGAGTTGGTGGGCGTCGTCTGCTGCCAGACCAGCTCGCCGCTCACCGGCTCGTAGGCCGAGACGGTGAACATCGGGACCATGTCGTCGCGGAACGGTCCGTCCGCGATCGAGTCCGTATGGCCGTTGCTCTGGCCGACCACCAGCGAGTCGCCGACCGGGTTGACCGTAATCGCGATGCCGCCGTCCTTGCCGGTGACGTACAGCAGGCCGGTCCGCGGGCTGAAGGCCGGCGGACCCCAACTCGAGCCGCCGTGCGTCACGATGTAGCGCTCGGTGATCGAGTACGGCGTGTAGAGCTGCCGCGCCCGCTGCTGCGCCTCGGGGTCGGTCAAGATCGGGAAGGTGGCGCAGAACGGCGTCATGGGGACGCCGCGCGCGTTGTAGGGGATGGGCTGCGTCGGCCACACCTGCTCGCCCGGCACGTCCGTCTCCGTTGGCACCGCCGTCTCCACCATCGGGTTGAGCGGCTCGCCCGTCTCCCGGTGCCAGATGTACAGCAGGCAGTTCTTGCCGGCCGCCGCGATCCCCTTCACCATCCGCCCGTCGTGCTCGGCGTCGAACAGCAGCGGCCCGGTGACGTGATCCCAGTCCCACAGGTCGTGGTGAACGGTCTGGTAGTGCCACGCCAGCCTGCCGGTCTCGAGCTCCAGCGCGATGGTCGCGTTCGTGAACAGATTCATCCCCGGCCGCGCCGACCCGTCGTAGTCCGGCGACGGGTTGCCCGAGTTGACGTACACCAGCCCCAGCTCCGGGTCGATCGTCGGCGGCGTCCACACGCCGCCCCCGACCTTCTGCCCGTCGCCCCAGGAATCCTTCGCAATCTCCCAGCCGTCGTCGCGCGGCCCCTGCGGCACCGTGTTGAACACCCACTTGATCGCGCCGGTCGCTGCATCGGCGGCAATCACCAGCCCGCCGGGAATGTGGTTCTCCGACAGCGCCACCCCCGCGTACAGCGTGCCTTCGTGATAGACCGGCGGCGTCGTCAGGCGGTAGCCGAGGCCGTAGGCGTCGACGCCCGGCGGGTAGTTGTCGGGGTACTTGAACTGCAGCGCCTCGCTGATGATCTCCAGCCGGCCACTGTCGCCGAACGACTCCGCCAGATCGCCGGACTGTACGTCCACCGCGTACATCGTCGCGCCGCCGAACGCGTAGAGCCGTCCGTCGCCGTACGTCGGACCGCGGCCCCGCGCCTCGAGCGTGTCGTTCATCTGCGTCGTCCAGACGGTTTCGCCCGTGACGGCGTTCAGCGCGAAGACGGTGGCGCCCGAGTTCACGTACATCACGCCGTCGATCACCAGCGGGGTGACCTGCGTGATGGTGTTGGCCGCCCCGGCCTCGAACGACCAGGCCAGCTCGAGATCGCCGACGTTCCCCGTGTTGATCTCGTCGAGCTCGGCGTACCGGCTGCCCCTGATGTCGAGGTTGTGCAGCGCCCAGTTCGACTGCCCGTCCCCGGTGATCACCGGCGGGGACGACTGCTGCGTGGTCGTCGCCGACTCCTGGGCGCCCACCGGCACGGCCAGCAGCGCCGCGATCAACATGATGCTCGCGACCACCGCACGTGCCGCCGCACCCATCCCTGCCTCTCTGATGGATCCCCTGCTAGATCGCATGGATGTTCTCCTCGGCCGGCCGCTGTCGCGCGGCCGGCCGTTTCGCGTCACTGTAGCCGGTTCAGACCTCGACGCGCCAGCCGCGGTCAGAAGAGCAGGAGAAACGAGTCGTCGGGCCGCACGACCGCCGTCGGGGCGCTGCCGCTCGGCACGGTCGTCCCGTCGCCGTAATGTCGGGTCGGCCGGCCGTCGGCATCGAAGATGCGCCAGTGCAGCGTGCCGCCGGCGCGCAGCCCCGGACCGTCGCCCCAGGCGAGCAGGGTGTCGCCGCGGCCGTTGACCGCGACCACCGGATTCTTGCGGCGGAAGCGGGGCTCACCCTCCGGCGAGGCCGGCTCGTCCAGGCGGCTGACCGGCGCGAAGTACACCTGGCCGTCCGTTTCCCACGCCACCCGCATGTCGTCCGGCCCGCGGCTCAACGTGGTCGTGGTGACCGGGCAGGCGCCGATCTCCCACGGATGAATCGACCGATCCTCGAACGTTCGACCGGCGTCGCGGGAGGTCAGCAGGCGCTGGCCGCGCCGCACGTTCTCGCCCGCGCTGCGGTACGACACCTGGACGGCGCCGCCGGGCTCGGTCAGCGCGGCCATGTTGCAGCAGCCGCACGCCCCCTCCTCCGCCTTGCTGACGCGCCGGGCCGGGCCGAACGTGTCGCCGCCGTCGGGCGAGGCCATCGCGTGCACCGCGCGGTCGGCGTCCTCGGCGCCCCCCGCGTGCCACAAGACGAACACGTTGCCCTCGTCGTCCGCGGCGATGGTCGGGGCCGCCTCGAAACTGCCGTCCGCCTCCTGCCACAGGGTCCGCTGCGGCTCGAAGCCGTCCCCGTCCGACCGGCTGCGTGTGTAGAAGATGCGGGTGGGATTGGTCTGGAACCAGGCCACGTGGAGCCGTCCGCGCGGGCCCAACGCCACCTGCCCGCCGTCCATCGGTCCCATCCCGACGGCTGAACGCGGCACGCTGTTGACCTGCAGCGACCGGGTCCAGTCCGGCGCACCCGCCGCACGCGCCACATGCAGCAGCTCCCCGCCGCTCATGACGCCTTCGAAGTAGACGACGTGCACGACGCCGGCCGCATCGATGACCGCCCGCGGCATCCGGCCGCCCTCCGGAATGCGCAGCACTTCGACCGCGACGCCGCCCCACAGCGCGCTCGCCGACCAGGCCGCGGCCGCCGCGACGGCCGCGATCGCGAGCAAGCGAAACCCTGCCCGTCTCATCGTCAATACGCTAGCCGGATTCAGACGGCGGTGCAACAACCGATCGGCCTATACTCGCCAGCGATGCCCCGCGAGCCGAGCCTCTGGCAGGCGCTCGTGCCCATCGTGGTGCTGATGGGCCTGCTCGCGCTCTCCGTGATCCTGTTCGGCGACGAGTCGTCGTCGGGGCCGAACCAGATCGCGCTGATTCTGGGCACCGCAGTGGCCGGGCTGGTCGGCCTGCGGAACGGGCACCGCTGGTCCGATCTCGACGCCTCGATCAGCCGCGGCATCGCCACGGCGATGGGCGCCATCCTCATCCTGCTGATGGTCGGTTCGGTGATCGGCACATGGATTCTCGCCGGCGTCGTGCCGTCGATGATCTACTACGGGCTGCAGATTCTGGCCCCGTCCGTCTTCTACCCGGCGGCCTGCCTCATCTGCGCCATCGTCGCGCTGGCCACCGGCAGCTCGTGGACCACGGCCGGAACCATCGGCATCGCGTTGATCGGCATCGCGGCGGCGCAGGATCTCCACTCGGGCCTCGCGGCGGGCGCCATCATCTCGGGAGCCTACTTCGGCGACAAGATGTCCCCCCTGTCCGATACCACGAATCTCGCGCCCGCCGTCGCCGGTACCGAGCTCTTCACCCACATCCGCCACATGGCGTGGACCACGGCGCCGAGCTTCGCGGCCGCCCTGCTGCTGTTCGCCCTGGCGGGTCTGTTCATGCCTGCGCCTGCCGGCACCGGCGAGCTGGAAGCGCTCCTGGCGGCGCTCGACGCGCAGTTCGCCATCGGTCTCCACCTGCTCGTTCCCGTCGCGGTGGTCCTGGGCCTGGTCGTCAGGAGGGTGCCGGCGTTTCCGGCGTTGCTGATCGGCGCCCTGACCGGCGGGGTCTTCGCCGCGGCCTTCCAGCAGGCGGCGCTGCTGGCCTACGTCGGCGAGAGCGGGCTGCCCGCCGCCGCGGCGGTCGTCAAGGGCGTGTGGATGGCCCTCTACGGCGGTTTCACGCTCGATTCGGGGAACCCGGCGCTCGACGAGCTGCTCTCCCGCGGGGGCATGGGCAGCATGCTCCCGACGGTGTGGCTGATCATGTCGGCGATGATGTTCGGCGCGGTGATGGAGGCCACGGGGATGCTGCGCGTCGTCGCGGCGCGCATCCTGCGGGCGGTGCACGGCACAGGCAGCCTCATCTCGGCTACCCTGGCGACATCGGTGGGGATGAACGTCATCGCGTCGGACCAGTACATCTCCATCGTCCTGCCCGGCCGCATGTTTCGCGACGCCTACCGGCGGCAGGGGCTCGACGCGAAGAACCTGTCCCGGTCGCTCGAGGAC
The DNA here is from genome assembly GCA_965217045.1 of Vicinamibacterales bacterium. Lineage (GTDB taxonomy): Bacteria > Acidobacteriota > Vicinamibacteria > Vicinamibacterales > UBA8438 > JAAXGX01. Next base: position 2,729,537 of record OZ244229.1, read on the forward strand.
GCCGGCACGCTGACCTCGGTCCTGGTGCCGTGGAACACGTGCGGCGCCTTCATGGCGCAGACGCTAGGCGTCGCGACGCTGACCTACGCGCCGTTCGTCTTCTTCAACCTGATCAACCCGTTCGTGGCCGCCGCGTACGGCTATGCGAACGTCGCCATCGCCCGGCTGCCCGCCGGCGCCGACGACCGCAGCCGCTGAACCGGGCGCAGGTCTCGCCGCAGCGCGTCCCGAGCGGCGAGCGAGGGCCTGTCAGCTAGCTTCGGATGCGCCCCAGCGCTCGACGCAGTCCGCCAGGGTGGTGAGCCACTGGCGCACCTGGGTGAAGACGAGGAACTCGTCCCGGACACGGCGCTGCGCGTGCTGGCCGAGCTCGATCCGCTTGCCGGGGTCCGCGAGCAGCGCGTCCAGGTGTACGGCAATCTCCTCCGGGTCTTCCGGATCGTGAATCAGCCGCCCGTCGACCCCGTCGCGGATCTGCTGGCGGATGCCGCAGGCGCGGCTCCCCAACAGGGCGGCGCGCTTCCACATGGCCTCGGTCACCGTCAGGCCGAACCCCTCCCGGAGCGAGTTCTGCACGACGATCGACGAGCAGCGTTGCAGGGCGTTGACGATCAGCTCGTTGTTCTTGCGCACCGACATCGGCAACGACACCACGGCGATGTCTTCCTGGAGGGCGGGGGGAAGCCCCTGATAGGTTGTCACCAGGTCCTCCAGTACTTCCTGAGCTTCCGGATCGTCCGCGACAGCGGCCGGATCGGGCCCGGCCAGCACCAGCCGGACCAGGCGCAACCGCCGCTGGTGCCGGTCGGCGGCTTCCGTGGCAGGGACGCCGTTCGCACGCTGCTTGAGCCGCACGAAGCCGTCCAGGAGCGGCTTGAACCCCTTCAACCGATCCCATCTCGAGATCTGCGTCACGATGGGCCGAAACAGCAGCCCGATGCCGCCCGCATCATCGGCTGGAAGGAACCGGCCGTCCGGTGCGAGCCGCGTTGCAATTTCCGAGTACTTCGTCCGCACCACCGGGTGCTGCTCGACGACGAGTCTGGCGCTGCAGAGGGTGCCGGTCAGGCGGGGCACGAGCAGGTCGCGGTTCTTGTGCCCCAGTGGATCGATGGCCGGTCGGATGATGCCAGCCCGGCCCGCGAGGAAGTCCGGAATATACTCCGGCGCCGTGAAGACGGCGTGGTCGTAGCCGCTGGCGTACGGCCTCAGGAACCCCCAGGCCGCGCGGGTCTGCGCCGACGATTCGTCGAGGCCGATGTGGCAGCGAAAAACCGTGCGCACGTCCAGCTCGCGCCGCAGCAGGGCGCCGGAACCCAGCGGCTGCGGGTCGTGTATCACGAGCAGGTCGCCCGGCCGCACGCGAGAACGCAGCGCGTCGGCGTTCTCGCGGCTCACGGCCTCGTAGATCGCCCGGTCGCCGGCGGTCAGGTCGGGGTCGCCGCTGCCGTGGATCAGGTTGTGAATGCGCTTGGTCAGCGTGAAGAAATCCGGGTTGTCGCTGCCGATGGCCACCCACTCGACCCGGACGCCGAGCTCGCGCAGGATCGTCATCATGCGCGGCATCATCTCGGCCACGCCGCCGCCGCGGGCGGTCGAGTTGACCATCCAGATCGTGCGTCCGTTCAGCGGCGGCACGAGCGAGAGCGCCTCCGTGCGCAGGCTGCGCACGGCCTCGGTGAGGTGCACCACCGCCTCGTAGTCGTCCAGCGTCAACCTCTCGTTTACGGCTACCGTCTCGATCAACGTCGCCTCCGGCGAAACCAGGGATGCTCTGTCAGGGCGCATGCACGGGGGCGGCCGGCCGCGAGACCAGCGTGCACGAACGTGCGGTCGGAACCCGTCGAGCGACGGGCCGGGAATGAATCGTTGAATGAGTCGCTAGCCGACGACCTCGACGAGCTCGATGCGGATACCCTCGGCGCTGACGATGAACGCGATCTTCAACTGCTGACCGGCACGGTTGACGATCTCCCGCGGCCCGGACTCCAGCTCAACGCCCTTGCCCTGCATGTCGGCGATGGCCGCGTCCAGGTCGTCGAAGCTCCAGCCCAGGTGGTCGAGCGCGCGCCCCTGCGTCGGCTGCAGCTCACCCTCGGCCCGGCCCACGAGCAGCCAGAGACCGTCGTAGCGCAGGCCCGCGATGCGGCCCTTCAGTTTGTCGGGCACGCCGCCGAACAGGCTCTCGTACCAGGTGAGCGTCGTCTCCGGATCGGCCGACCGGAGATGGATGTGGTGAAAGCCGAGCCACTGGTGATCCTCGACCACCTCGATCTTGTTGCCCCAGGGGTCCTCGACGAACGCCAGCTTGAAGAGTCCCTGGACCTCCCGGATGTCCTCGAGAACCTTGACCCCGGCCGCCTTCCAGCCGGCCATCTTGGCTTCGAGATCGGTGAACGAGAAGCCGATGTGGTCCACGCCGCTGCCCACGCTGCCGCCGGTCGGCTCCCGGTCATTGTAGAAGATGATCTGGATGCCGTCGACCTGGCACGCGCCCTCGCGGCCGTAGTCCTGGCAATCCATGTGATCCATGTACCACTTGGCCGCGGCCAGCTCGTCCGTAGCCGTCAGGTGCACGTGGTGGTAGTCCGCGGCCTGTGCGACCGCCGGGATGCCGAGCAACGCCGTGGTGAGCAGAGCGAACAGCAACGCCTTGCCTGTCATGTCGTCCTTCCTCTCAGTAGCCGGGGCACGCCGCAGCAACGCGCATTATAGCCCCCCGTGATCGACGAGCCGCTACGCGCCCAGCGCGTGAAAGGCGACCCACCAGCCGAGGACACCGACGAGCACGCCCGAGAGGCTGTCGATCGCGTAGTGGTACCGGCCGAGCACCGTCCCGATGGCGATGCCTGCCGCTATGCCGAGCAGCGCGGCGCCGGCCGCCGTCGAGGCCGACCAGACCGCCAGGGCAACTGCCACGGAGGCGGCGGCGTGGCCGTTCGGCAGCGTGTTCACCTGCACGCTCAAGCGGCGCAGGACCGCCGCGTTGAGCCGGCGCAGGACCGGGTAGGGCGAGCAGAGCGGTCCGCGCATCGCCAGCGCCCGCGGCGGCCGGGTCTGAATCCACGGCAGCATGCCGTAGCAGGCGAACGACGCGATCAGCACCGCCGTCCAGAAGTCGTCGGCACGGGCTCGCTGCCCGAGCGCCACGAAGAGGCCGAAGCCGGCCGGAACCAGCGGGTAGGCCAGCAGGTACGCCAGCTCGAAGCCGGAGCAGACGACGCGCGGGGTGCGCGCCACGAGGCGGCCCAGCGCGCCGCCTCCGAACAGCCACGTGTCGACGGCCAGCAGGCGCCGCTCGACCTCCGCCAGCGGCCGGCGGTAGAAGACGCCGCACAGCCAGTAGCCCTGCAGCAGGTACACGGCAGGCAGCCACTCGCGCAGGAGCTCCAGGCTGGGCGACGGCCGCAGCCGCGAGAGCATGACCACGAGCGCGATGCAGACCAGGCCGACGAGCATCACCCGGCGCCGGGCGGCGGCGGCCAGTGGCCGCACGCGCGAGAGCACCACCAGGTAGGTGAAGAACCCGCAGACCACCCACTCGCTCGTCCAGAACTCAAGCTGCATTCGCGTGCGCCTCGTCGGATGGCGCAACGGTATTCAGCGCCGGCTCGCGGTGTCAATAGACGCGGCGCCCGGCGTGCGCAAATGCGGGGTCCGGCTACCTGACCACGCCGAGCGGCGGCGAAACGACCTCCGGGGCGCCTGCCTGGTCGGGCGCCGGCTCGGCGGTCCGCAGCACCTGCGCGCACGATGGCACCAGCCACGCCACGCCGATGACGCGGCCCGCGAGGATCGCCACGGCGGCCGCGACCGCGCCGGCGAGGTCGAGCAGGTGGATGCCAATCGACAGGACGGCGGCGACGCCCAGCACCTCGAACGCGGTGGTGCGGGCGATCGGACGCGTGCACCGGGCGTGCACCAGCACGGCGCGCTGCAGGTGCAGCGCGACCGACAGCAGCGGGAAGACGGCCAGGATCTGGACCGGCAGGAGCGCGAACCGCGTGAGCGCCGGGCTCAACCCGGAGATGTCGTGGAACCACACGACTGCCAGCGGCGTGAACGCGATGGCGGACAGCCCGGCGGTCGACACGGCGGCGAGACCGGCCGCGAAGTTGCGCAGGCGCGGAAAGTGCTGGCGGCGCGGCCCGAGCAGGGCGATGGCGGCCTCGAGGTACGAGAGGCCGACCGCGCGAAAGATGAATGTGAGGCCGTGCACGACGGGCAGCACGGCGAGCGACTCGAGCGTGAACCGCGCCTGGCCCATGAAGAACGTCACGAGCGGCTGGATGGAGAGGGCGATGGTCGACGTCATGGCGAGCGGCGCATAGAAGCGCACGAGCGCGGGCAGGCGCAGCACGTCCGGCCGCGCCGCCGCCCGCGGCCGGCCGGCGAGCTCGCGGACCAGCTGCCGGGTCATCAGGTGGCTCGCAATCGCCTCGGCGACGACCGCGCCCGACAGCGCCAGCGCGCCGACGTAGGCGCCGGGCAGGTGGAGCGCCCGGAACGCGGCCACCGCCAGCAACGACATGGTAGCCAGGCGGAGCACGGTGCCGTACGCGACGCGTCGCGTCTGGTGGTGGCGAATGAGCAGCCCCTGTCTGAAGCGCCGGTACGCGATGGCCGCCGGCCACGGCAGCAGGATGGCGAGGGCGCCGTGGGTCAGGCGGGCGACATCGGCAGGCAGCTGCAATCCGCCGGCGATCGCGTCGAAGCACCATGGCAGGAGCACCGCCACCTGACCGGCGGTGACGAGCGCCGCGAGCCCCCAGGTGAACCGCCGCAGGGCGCGCAGGCTCGGCCCGTCCTCCACCAGCGCCGTCGAGGCGCTCAGTAGCATGATGACCGGCGCCTCGACGATGATGGCGAAGGCGAACGCCACCCCGAACGCCGCGAGGTTGAGGACCGGTTCCGGCTGCCGCGCGATGATGGCCGCCAGATACGGGCCCTCGACCGCGATCATGAGCCAGGTCCCCGCCAGCGGGGCCCAGAAGGCGAAGATGCGCCGGTAGGTCAGCCGCTCGGGGGGCACGTCGGGAGGAGGAAGAAACTGAGATTGATTCTCAGTTCGTTCTTGACCGACCGATCCGGTCGGATATATAGTGCCCGTTGGAATTGAGATCAAGTCTCAATACTGGTCTCAGCACAAAAAATGGCCCGCCGGTGGTGACTCACCGGACGGGCCGGCTGAAGGTCCGGTCGCCGCACCCTGATTGCCTGCGCTAAGCGCCAGACGCGTTCAACGTTCCTCATTGTAGGAGCCGGCGTCATGGCACGCAACACCGGGCCGTTGTCCAGGAGGGGTCATGACGTCGATGTGTCGCTGCGGTCTGATCGTGGTTCTGATGTCCGCTCTCGCGGGTGCCGCGCCGGCTGGCGCCGTGCCGCAGGACGGGGGCTCGGGTCCATCCGAGCTGGAGCCGCTCGTCGAGCCGGAGGCGGGCGCCGATGGTCCGGGTGAAGGTGAATCGGAATCCGCCCTGGCGCCGCCGCCCGCCGGCCTGGAGCAGGAGACCGACATCGAGGAGCTGGAGCGCCGCATCGAGCTGCTGGCCGAGGAGGTGGAGCGGCTGCGCAGCGGCGAGGCGGAAGTCGATCTGACCGACGACCAGACCCGCGCGCTCGGACTGGCCCCGTCGGCGGCCGCGACATACCGCAGCGGCACGGGCGTGTCGATCGCCGGCTACGGCGAGATGCTGTATGAGAACTACGCCGCGAGCAAGACGTCGCAGTTCGATTACCTGCGGGCCATCCTCTATGCCGGCTACCGCTTCAACGACAGGTTCCTGTTCAACTCGGAGATCGAGGTCGAGCACGCCAAGGAGATATTCGTCGAGTTCGCCTACGTCGACTACCTGGCGACCGACAACTTCGGCCTGCGCGCCGGCATGCTGCTGATCCCCATGGGCCTGGTCAACGAGTTCCACGAGCCGACGGTCTTCATGGGCGCCGAGCGCCCCGTGACCGAGCAAAGCATCATCCCGACGACCTGGCGGGAGAACGGCGGCGGTGTCTACTACGCGGGCGACACCGTGGCCGTGCGCGCCTACGTGGTCAACGGCCTCGACGGTTCGAAGTTCTCGTCGAGCGGGGTGCGCGGCGGGCGCCAGAAGGGCGGCAAGGCGAAGGCGAACGACATGGCCTTCACCGGCCGCGTGGACATCACGCCGACGCCCGGCGTCTTCTTCGGGGCGAGCTTCTACGCAGGCGGCTCCGGGCAGGGGGAGATCGTCGTCGACGACATCGCCCACGGCCTCCGCACCAGCATCTTCGACGTGCACGGGCAGGCGCAGGTGCGCGGCTTCGACATCCGCGGCCTCTTCGCGCAGGCGAACCTGGCCGACACGGAGCGCCTGAATCAGTTCCTCGGCCTGACCGGGTCGAGTGGCGTAGGCAGGACGATGCGGGGCGGCTACGTGCAGTTCGGCTACGACGTGCTCTCGCAGGTCGACGCGGCCGGCGTGGGGCTGTCGCCCTACATCCGCTACGAGATCGTCGACACGCACGCGGCGGTGGCGGCCGGCTTCACCCGCAGCCCGTCGAGGAACAACACCTACACGACGTTCGGCCTCGAGCTCAAGCCCATCCCGAACATCGTCGTCAAGGTCGACCACATGTGGGTGAACAACGCCGCCGACAGCGGCGTCGAGCAGTTCAACGTCAACGTCGGCTACGCGTTCTAGGAACGGTCAGCAATCATGATGCACGGGTCGATGGTGCGGCGGATCATGGCGGGCATGCTCGCCGCCGGCTTTCTCCTCGCCGGCGAGACCGCGACGGCGCAGTCCGGCCTCGCGCAGCGGGAGGAAGCGCTGGCGGCCGTGTTCCCCGGGGCCGCCATTGCCGCGGACCGCGTCTATCTGACGACCGCTCAGGCGCAGCGGATCGCCGAGCTGTCCCGCGACGACGTGCACACGAAGATCTACGCCCGCTACGTCGCCCGGCGCGACGGCGCCGTCGTCGGCCGGGCGTACGTCGACACCCACGTCGTCCGCACCAAGCGCGAGAGCCTGCTGATCTCGCTGGATGCGAGCGGGCGCGTGCGGCGCATCGACGTGACCGCGTTCCTGGAGCCCCCGGATTACCTCGCGCCGCAACCTTGGATTCGGCAGTACCACGAGCGGCGGCTGAGCGACGACCTGGCGATCATGCGTGCGATCCGTCCCATCGCGGGGGCGACGCTCACGACCCGCGCCGTCAACGCCGCGGTGCGCCGGGTGCTGGCGCTCGACCAGGTACTGGAGACAGGGACGGCTGCCGCGCCCGCAGCGCCATGACCTGGTGGGAGCGCAGGGGTTTCAACACCTTCTACGGCGTGGTCGCCGCGACCGGCTTCGCGTACTTCTACATGAAATACGCCCTGGTCACGGACGACCCGTTCGCGATCATCAACCACCCGTGGCAGCCGGCGATGCTGTCGATCCATCTGGTGGCGGCGGCGCTGTTCGTCGCGTTCTTCGGCATGCTGTTCCGTTCCCACTCGTTCGGGAAGATCCGCTCGGTGCAACCGGCGAACCGCCGGACCGGATGGACGTCGCTGCTCGGCTTCGCCGCGATGGCCCTCAGCGGCTACTTCATCCAGGTGGCGTCGTCGCCCGCGCTCATCACCGCCTGGATATGGACCCACGTGGCCGCCAGCACCCTGTTCGTCGTCAGCTACGGCATCCACCTCGTCAACGGCTGGCGGATCGGCAGGCGTTCCGCCGCGCGGGCCGCGGCAACCCTGCCCCCGCTGGCGGGACCCGCACGCCTCGCGCCATGAGGCCGCTCGCCGCGGCCGCCTCGCTGCTGTGTCTCGCCGCGGCCGCGCACCCGCCATCGCCCGTTCGCGTCGAGCGCACGGTCTTCCTCATGGGCACCGCGGCCACTTTGGTCGCCGAGGCGCCCGACCGGGAGGCCGGCCTCCTGCAGCTGGAGCGGATGGTGCGCGTCATCGAGGCCACCGAGGCCGAGCTCAGCAGCTGGCGGGACGACAGCGTCCTGAGCCGGCTCAACCGCCGGCCGCTCGGCGCCCGTAGCTCGGTGCCGCCGTCCGTCTGCGGACTGCTCGGCCGCCTGACGACGTGGCGGCAGGCTACCGGCGGCGCGTTCGATCCGGCCGTGGGACGCCTCGTCGAGGCCTGGGGGCTGCGCGGGGCAGGCCGCCGGCCGACCGGGGCGGCACTCGAGACCGCCAGGGCGCGCACGGGGCTTCAGCACCTGACGGTCGATACCAGGGCATGCACGGTTGCCCGGCACGCCGACGTCACGCTCGACGCCGGCGGATTCGGGAAGGGCGAGGCCATCGATCGCGTGCGCGACGCCACGCGCGACTGGCCTGGCGCGTGGCTCATCGACTTCGGCGGGCAGGTGGCGGTATCGGGGGAACGGTCCGACGGCGCCTGGCCGGTTGCCATCGCGCATCCGGAACGGCGCGGCGTGCCGGTCGCCGAGCTGCGGCTCTCCGCGGGCTCGCTGGCCACGAGCGGCGGCTCGGAACGGAACCTCGCGCTCGACGACGGCGGGCGGATCGGCCACATCCTCGACCCGCGCACGGGAGAGCCGGTCGGGCAGCGCGGCTCGGTCGTCGTCTGGCACCAGGACGCCTTCGCCGCCGACGTCCTCTCCACCGCGCTCTACGTGATGGGATCCCGGGCAGGGCTGGCCTGGGCCACCGAGCGCGGCATCGCGGCGTGCTTCCTGCTGCCGGGCGCCACGTCGGAGGAGGTCGCGTTCCGGGCGACGCCCGCCTTCGGGACACGCTTTGCGCTGCCGGCACCGCAGCGCTGACTCATCTCGTGGGAGCCGGGGTGCGCGGCGGCCCTCAGGCCCCCGGCTCCGGCCGGCTGACCGCCAGCTTCGCGCTCAGCCGGCCCAGCTCGACGCTGCGCCGGTACGCCGCCAGCACCGCCTTCGAGATCACGGTGCGGAACGCGCCCTTCTCGAGCTGATAGAGCGCGGCGGCGCTCGTCCCGCCGGGCGACGTGACCATGTTGCGCATCTCCGCGGGATGCACCGTCGACCGCTCGGCGAAGTGCGCCGACCCGCGTATCGTCTGCACGACGAGCTCGCGCGCCTCGGCGCGCGAGAAACCGAGGTGCACGGCGGCGTCTATCAGCGCCTCCATCAGCAGGAACACGTAGGCCGGCCCAGTGCCGCTGATGGCGGTGGCCATATCGAGAAAGTGCTCATCGTCGACGTGGAGCTCATGCCCGAGCGCGGCCACGATCGCCCGCGCCTGCTCGCGCTGCTGCGGCGACACCTCCGCGGTCGCGGTCCATACGGTCATCCCCTCGCCGACCTGCGCCGGCGTGTTCGGCATGGTCCGCACGATGGCGCGGTGCCGCGTCCCGGACGCGATCGACTGGATGGTGGTGCCCGCCACGATCGACAGCACCAGCGCGTCCGACCGGACCTGGCCGCCGATGTCGGCGAACACGGCCGGCAGCACCTGCGGCTTCACGGCCAGGACGACCACCGCGCCCTGGCGCGCGGCAGCCCCGTTGTCGGGGGTGGTCCGAATCCCGAACCGGCCGCGCAGCTCGTCGAGCCGCACGCCGTGCTTGTCGCTGGCCGTGATGTGTTCGGGGCGGAGCTGATGCCGCGACAGGAGGCCGCCGATCATCGCTTCGGCCATCGCTCCCGCGCCGATGAAGCCCAGCTGCAGGTTCTCAAGTGCATGCGTATTCGTCACGGTGTCCTCTGCCTGGGGGCCGCGGACCGGCCGGCCGTGGGTATTCTAGTGTGGTGGACCCGATTGCTCATACGCTCGTGGGAGCCAGCCTCGCACGGACGCGGCTCGGGCGGCTCTCGCCCCTGGCGGCGCCGACGCTGATCCTAGGAGCGAACGCTCCCGACCTGGACGCGGTCACGATGTTCATCGACCGCGACTTGTCCCTGGGCTTCCGCCGCGGCTGGACGCACGGCGTGCTGGCGCTCGCGGTGCTGCCCCTGCTGCTGACGGGGCTCGTGTGCCTGGTCGACCGCTGCAGCGCCCGCATCCGGGGCCGGCCGCCGCGCGCGAGGCCGGGGCCGTTGCTGGCCCTGGCGTACCTCGCCGTGGCCTCCCACCCCGCGCTGGACTGGCTGAACACCTACGGCGTCCGCTTCCTCATGCCGTTCGACGGGCGCTGGTTCTACGGCGACGCCCTGTTCATCGGCGACCCGTGGGTCTGGCTGCTGGCCGGCGCGGCCGTCGTGGCCGGCCAGTCGTGGTCGGCGGCCGGCACCGCGGCCTGGCTGACGCTGGGGGCCGCGCTGACCGCGCTCGTCGTCCTTGGGGACGCGCCGCGCCCGGCGATTCTGCTGTGGCTGGCGGGCATCGTCGTGCTTGCCGCCGTACGGGCGCGCGGCCTCTCGCCGGGACAGACGGGCCGGCTGGCGACGGCCTGCCTGGCGGGCGCCGGCGTGTACATGCTGGCGATGGCCGGCGCGTCGCGGGTGGCGGTGCTCCAGGTCGCCGACTGGCTGGAGGCGCGCGGCGCCCCGTTCGTCGACATCATGGCCGGCCCGTTCCCGGCCAACCCGTTCGTCCGCGACGTCGTCGTGGCCGACGCGGACCACTACCACTTCCTCGAGCTCGACTGGCTCCGCGCCGATCCGATTCGGGTGGGCGGCCCCGCCGTGCAGCGGGGTGCGGGCGATCCGCTCGTGGCCGCCGCGCTGCGGGCCCCGCATGTGCAGGGGATTCACGCCTGGCTGCGCTTCCCGGTCTACACGGTCGAGGAGCTGGCCGACGGCTATCGCGTCACGATTCGCGACGTGCGCTATACGCGCCGCCCGGGTCCGAGCTTCCCGGACATCGCCGTCGAGCTCGACCGCGCGCTCCGGCCGCGCGCGGCCGGATTCTGAGACACGGTCCGCCTCAACCGCCGCGCCGGCCTGCGCTATCCAGCGCTTTCGGCCGCCACAGGCCGACGAGCTGTCCGCGCGTGAACGTGCGCAGCTGGGTCCACTCGGCGAGTGGCAGCTCGATCTGCGCCAGCGACGCCGTCGGCAGCACCTCGGCTCTCCCGGCCAAGCCGGCCACTAGTGCCTCGAGCCCGGGATTGTGGCCCACCACGAGCACCCGCGAGGCTTCGCTGCCCAGAGTCCGGACGACGTCGACTATCACCTCGGGCTCGGCGAGGTACAGCTGGCGATTCAGCTCCACCGGACCGCCGTAGCCGGACCGGTCCGCCACCTGGGCGGCCGTGCTGCGCGCCCGCTCGGCGGTCGAGCTGATGATCAGGTCCGGCGTCAGCCCCTGCCGCCGCAGGAGCACTCCGACACGGGGCGCGTCACGGTTGCCGCGCCGGTTGAGCGGCCGATCGTGGTCGGCGAGACCCGGATGCTTCCAGCTGGACTTGGCATGGCGCAGAATCAGGAGCGTCTTCATCGGATCGTCGCCTTCTGCGAGCCTTGGACGCTGAATTATGTCGCGCGCGCCGGAAAGGACTCCCCACCATTTTGCAAGTGTCTTTTTGCGTCGTCGTGACGGCGGTCGAGATGGGCGTGAGGTGACGGGATGGCGCATGGACGCTGCCGGCGCCGTGGACGCAAAGACGCGCCCACCGCGCTGTGGACACGCCGCAGACGACGTGCCCACAGCGCCCACGAGCCGTTTCGTCATCGGACTCGCCAAGGCGTGGCGAATGTCGATCGAGAGCGTGTGTTACGAGTTCACGCGGTGACATTTCCTGCACGGTGCGGGTCGAAGCAGGTGCCGTCGCGGAGCATGGCGCAGGCGACGTTGAGCAGGCGGTCGGCCACTGAGCGCAGGGAGCGGGCGTGTCCATGGCCGCGGCTGCGCAGCGCCTGATACTTGGCGCGGCTGACCGGGTCTCGGTGGGCAGCGACGCGAGCCCAGTGGTAGGCGGCGTCGCGCAGCCGGTCGTGGGCAGCCAGGCGGCGCACCACGAGCAGGCTCTTGCCCGAACGCCGGGTGACCGGCGCCACCCCGCAGAGACAGCGAAGCGCGGCGTAGTCCCGCCGCCGCAGCGCGTCGCTACCCTCGGCAAGCAGACAAGCGAGGACGCCGGTGCCGATGCCGGGCAGCGCTAGCAGCCCGTGGCAGAAGGGGCTGATTGTCAATCGAGAATCGCGTGTCCGTATTGGCGTGTCGCCGGACCATCCCACGACGAATCGGGCCGATCATGGCGCTCCGGGGCCCAGAAGCGCCGCACACGCCCCCAGCACTCGCTCAGGAGGCCGATCAGCGCCTCCAGCAGCGCCGACGCGCGGCCCTGGAGGCTCCGCGGCGTGCCCACGCCCGTCAGGTGCCGCATGAGCAACCCGAGATTGACGCCGCAGACCTGGACGAGCAGCCGTTTCAGGATGTTGGGATGCCCGCGCAGATGGACGCGGCGCATCCTGCCGGTCTCGTAGAGATGCGCGTTGGGCCGTTCCAGCAGCTCGCCCCGCTGCCGCAGCAGCCGTTTCCCACGCGCGCCGCGGATCCGCCGCCGGTTGGCATACACCGCGTCCCGCGGCGCCGCCTGGCCCTTCCAGTGCCGCCGGCCGCGATCCGGCTCCGAGACGTAGCTGCGCACGCCGATGGCCGCAAACCCGACCATCGTCTCGTTGCTGTGATATCCCTTGTCGGCCACCACCTCCACGATCCCCGGCGCGCCGACCGCCTCGACCTGCTCGGCGGCCGTGACGAGCGTGTCGACCAAGGTCGTCGTGTCGCCCGCACTCGCGTCCTGCACCGTCACGCCCACGATGGCGCCTGTTTCGAGGTCGACCGCATGCTCGGCGGTGTGCGCCAGATGCGTGCGGCCGTCCTTCATCTTGGCGATCTTCGCGTCCGGATCGTGCGGGTGGGTCCAGTCCGCGTTCGAGCCCTTCTTCTTGCGGGTCCGGTCGAACCGGGCCAACTCGGCGCGCGTCGGCGTCGTGAGGCCGGACGCCTCGGCCAGCCGGGTCAGAAACGCGTCGTAGCTCTCGCCCGTATCCCGCCGCACAATGCTCCGCATCGCCGCATTGGCTTCCAGCGTCGTGGCATCGATGCCAACCGTGCGCCCCACCACCAGCGTGGCGTCGGCCAGTCGCTGCAACACCCACGTAAACACTGCCTGGTGGGTCTCGAGGTCAATCAGGCGGCGGGTGCGCGACAGCGTCGAGTGGTCCGGCGGGGCCTCGTGGAGGGCGAAGTCCAGAAACGTGCGAATGCTCAACGAGTCGGCGGCGCGCCACGCGATCGCTCGTTCCGAATCCAGCCCTTCAAAGTAGCCGAGCAACAGCAGCCGGAAATACCGGCCCGGCGCCAGACTCGGCCGACCGACCCCGTCCGCGTAAAACGACGCGCACTGTGCTTCCACGACCGCGTCGAACCCCGCGTCGTCGAGCACTCGATTCAGCCGCTCGTAAAACGGGTGCCCAGCACTCTTCGGCAGATCCGCCGTGGGCACCCACATCGTCGCTTGCCGCGTTCGACCGCGGCTTGTCCCCATCGCCATGCCAGACAGTGTAGGACACAGGACCGATCACGTCGATCCCTGGAACGAGGGACTTTCACCACGGGCTGCTAGCAGGATGGCCGCGTCGGGCGGCGGTGGCGACGGCTCTGGCTCGCTCTCGGCGGGCGCGTCCGGGTCTTCCGCCGGTGCGGCCTCGGCGAGCTGGTGCACCAATCGGTCGAGTTGGCTGCGCGCGTGCGCCAGTTGCCGGTTGACCAGTACGAGGCGTTTCGGCGATGAGCCGCACATGCGCGGCGGCGGCCTCGGCGGCACCTGGCGCGACCCGGACGGCCGGCGCCCGCAGCCGGTCACACAGCGTCGCGGCGTCGACGCGGCGGATGCGGTGCTGTTTCAATAACTTGGTCAGCGTCGCTTCGCGAACGCGCTGCGCCGCAACCGGCGTCGGCAGGCGCCGCCACAGGGCGAGCGCCCAGGGCGCCGCGACGTCGTCGCTGGTCGCGGCGAGCAACTGCGGGTAGTAGCGCCAGAGCTGCTCGCGCATCCGGTTCGCCTGGCGAACGCGTTCCCGCGTAATCTCCTCGCTCAGGCGCGACCACTCCCGCAACTCGACGATCGCTGGGTCGGTCGGCTCCAGCCGCCGCAGACAGTGCGGGTCGGTGCGTAGCGCCGAGGCCAGCACCCGCGCATCCCGTCGTCATCCTTCGCCCCCGCCGGCGAGATGCGGTCGCGGAAGCGGTCGAGCTGCTTCGGATTGATCGCGTGGACAGCGAAGCCCCGTTCCATCAGGCTCTCGACCACCGGCCCGCGCGGTGTCTCGATCGCCACGCCGACCTGCTCCGCCTTACCCGCCGCAAAGGACAGAAGCCAGTCCGCCATCTCCGACAACCCCTGGCCGCCATGCTCGAACGCCCGCTCGCCGAGCAGCTTCCCGGCAACGTCGCTTACGCACGCTTGGTGCGTCTGCGATCCCCAGTCGACACCCACGAACCAGGCCAGCTCCACATCGAACCTCCTATCTGCCGCATCTCACGGGCGCGCCAACGAGGCCTGCCGGTCCCTGTACTGGCGCTCGATGGCGCAAACTCCCCACGGGGTATCCATCGCTGGCTGAACGCCGGGGCACAAGTCCTTTCCAAGTGCTCGAGACACAGGGACCCCTCGGTGGCTCCCGGCGGCCTGCCCGACTCCGCGAGATTTGAGATTTACCCGCGCGAAGTCATTCAGAAAGGTACAGGGGACACTAGAATGGAGCTGTGCTGCTGATTGGTCTCCTCGACCTCTATTCATTCGTCGTGCTCGGCGCCGTCGTGATCTCCTGGCTGCAGTTGCCGCCGTCGAATCCGGTGGCGACGTTCCTGCACACGTTGACGGAACCGCTGCTCGCGCCCATCCGCAGGGTGCTGCCGGACATGGGAGGAATCGATTTCTCGCCGCTGCTCCTCCTGTTCGGTCTCCGCATGCTGCGCGGTCTGCTGCTGGCGACCGCCCTCGGCTCCTGAATTGGTTATCATGCCTGCCATGCCCAGGTTTTTGGCGGTGGCCGTGCTCGTCACGGCGGCACTGGCGAGTCCTGCCGCGCAGGAAGCGGAGAACCCGTTCACCGACGGCCCCGACCGGCGGATGGGCGAAACGAGCTTCCGCGTGCATTGCGCGCTGTGCCACGGCTACGACGCGCAGGGCGGCGGGGAAACCAACGGACCCGACCTCACGACCGGGCGGTTCCGGCATACCAGCACCATGGCGGGGCTCTTCGATGTGATCCGCAACGGCGTCCGGGGCACGGCCATGCTCGGGATCAACCCCGACGTGTCCGATCGCGTCGTCTGGCAGATCATCACGTACCTCGATTCGCTGACCCCGAACCTGGCAGGCGCGGACCTGCCGGGCGACGCGCGCGCCGGACGCACCCTGTTCACCGGCAAGGGCAACTGCGCAACCTGTCACATGGTCGACGGCGACGGCGGCCGGCTGGGCCCGGACCTCTCCCGGGTCGGCGAGCGGCGCGACCCCGACGACCTGCGGGCCGATCTGCTGGACCCGAGCGCCGAGGTCGAGCCGCGTTGGTGGACGCTGACGGTCACGCGCGACGACGGCTCGGTCGTTGAAGGGCTCCGCATGAGCGAGGACACGTTCACGGTGCGCCTGATCGACGCGGACGAGCAGCTCTGGTCGTTCTCGAAGGGCGAAATACGGTCGTTCGACCGCACCCGGACGTCCTCGATGCCGAGCACCGCCGGCACGCTCACGCGCGCCGAGGTGGACGACCTGATCGCGTACCTGTTCTCGCTGCGGAAGGAGAGCTGACCCATGAAACGGCTCGCGATGGTTGTCGCGCTCGCCGCCTCCGCGCAGGCGGCGAGCGGCCAGGAACCTGCGCCCGGCACGGCGCCGTCCTTCTCTCCCGTGACCTGGGAGCGGCTGCTCAACGCGGCGGAAGAGCCCCACAACTGGCTGATGTACTCGGGGACGTTCAGCAGTCAGCGCTTCAGCCGGCTCGACCAGATACATGCCGGCAACGTCGGCGACCTGAAGTTGAAATGGGCCTATCAGATTCCCGTGATCGATCGGGCGGAGACCACCCCGCTCGTCGTCGACGGCGTCATGTTCATCACGGAGGCGCCCAGCAACCTGGCGGCGGTCGATGCCGCCACCGGCGGCGTCTACTGGCGCTACGAGCACGAGCTCCCCGATGATCTCCGAATCTGCTGCGGCCGCAACAACCGCGGCGTGGCCGTGCTCGGCAACACCCTGTTCATGAGCACGCTCGACGCCCACTTGGTGGCGGTCGACGCGAGGAGCGGCAACCTCGTCTGGAACACCGAGGTCGCGGAGCACTCGCAGGGCTACAGCAAGACGGCGGCGCCGATCATCGTCAAGGACAAGGTCGTGACCGGCATCGCGGGCGGCGAGTTCGGCATCCGCGGATTCCTGGACTCGTACAACGCAGACTCCGGCGAGCTCGAGTGGCGCACCCACACGATTCCGGGCCCGGACCATCCGGACAACCGCAGCTGGTCCGGCGACTCGTGGCGCACCGGCGGCTCGCCGACCTGGATCACCGGTTCGTACGATCCGGAGCTCGACCTCGTCTACTGGGGCACCGGCAATCCCGGCCCCGACTACAACGGCGAGATGCGGCTGGGCGACAACCTCTACTCCGACTCGGTGCTCGCCCTCGACGGCGACACCGGCGAGCTGTCCTGGCACTTCCAGTTCACGCCCCACGACGTCCACGACTGGGACGCGATCCAGGTCCCGATCCTCGCCGACATCGAGTTCGACGGCCAGCCGCGCAAGGCCATGCTGTGGGCCAACCGCAACGCCTTCTTCTACGTGCTCGACCGCTCGACGGGCGAGTTCCTGCTCGGCGAGCCGTTCGCCCGGCAGACCTGGGCGGAACGGATCGACGAGCAGGGCCGGCCGGTGCGGCTGCCCGACACGTTTCCGACGGAGGACGGCACGGTGGTCTCCCCCTCCGTCCTCGGGGGCACCAACTGGTGGTCCCCCGCGTACAGTCCCCGCACCGGGCTCTTCTACGTCAACGCCTTCGACGGCGAGGCGGAATACTTCGTGCGCGGGGACGACTACCGGGCGGGTGTCCGATTCACCGGCGGCGGGCAGCAGACGGTGTCGGCAGTCGACAACTACGTCAACGCGATCCGGGCCATCGACCCGGCGACCGGCGAGCGCCGCTGGGAGTTCCGGATGACGCCGCAGTCCAGGGCCGGCGTTCTCGCCACGGCGGGCGACGTGGTCTTCAGCGGCAGCGTGGACGGCTACTTCTTCGCCCTCGACGCCGAGACGGGCGAGGAGCTGTGGCACGTCCAGCTGGGAGCACGTGTGCAGGCCGCGCCCATCACCTACGCCGTGAACGGGGAGCAGCAGGTCACGATCGCGGCGGGCAACGTCGTGTACACGTTCGGTCTGGACTGATGGCGTTCGTCACGCTCGACGGCCTGGACGCGCGCCAGCCGATGCCAGGCTTTCACGGCCGGTTCATTCACACCGACTCGGTCACCATCGTCCATTGGGATGTCGAGGCCGGCGCGACGCTGCCGGAGCACGCGCATCCGCACGAGCAGGTGTCGAACCTCCTCGAGGGCGAGTTCGAGATGACGATCGCGGGACGGACCCAACAGATGCGCCGAGGCTCAGTCGCCGTCGTGCCCGCGCATGCCGTCCACTCCGGCCGCGCCCTGACCAGCTGGCGGTTCATCGACGTGTTCCACCCTGTCCGGGAGGACTACCGGGCGTGATCGAGCCCGTCTCGCGCACGGTGCGGCGCTGGCTCTGCCGCACCGCCGTCATCGCCGGCGCCTGCGCCGTGCTCGGCCCGGGAGCTGCGCGGGCGGCCGGGCAGCCGGCGGCAGCGCAGCCCGCAACCGCGGACCGCGCGCCGTCGCCCCGCAACGCCAACTACTCCATCGACGTCCAGCTCGACACGGAGACGCGGCGCCTCCACGGCCGCCAGGTGCTGACGTGGCGCAACACGTCGGTCATCACCACCGCCGAGCTGCGGCTCCACCTCTACTACAACGCCTGGAAGAACACGAGGTCGACGTGGATGCGGGAGCGCCGCCTGCGGGCCCGCGGCCGCGACCTGCACGAGCGCCCGGCGTCCGACTGGGGCGGGATCGACGTGGCAGCGGTGCGTCTGCTCGGCGCCGACGACGCAGCGGCGATCGACCTGACCGGCCGGATCTCGCACATCGCCCCGGACGACGGGAACCCCGACGACGAAACGGTGCTCGTCGTGCCCCTGCCGGAACGGATATTTCCCGGCGAGTCGGTCGAGCTGGAAATCGAGTGGACGTCGCAGGTGCCGCGCCCGTTCGCGCGCACCGGCGTGATCGGGGACTACTACTTCATCGCCCAGTGGTTTCCGAAGGTCGGGGTGCTCGAGGACAGCGGGTGGAACTGTCACCAGTTCCACGCCGCGACCGAGTTCTTCGCGGACTACGGCGTCTACGACGTCCGGATCACGGTCCCGGCGGGCTGGGTCGTCGGCGCCACCGGCGCCGAGCAGAGCGTCGTCGACAACCTCGACGGCACGGCCACCCATCGCTACTACCAGGAGGACGTCCACGACTTCGTCTGGACCACCAGCCCCGATTTAGTCGAGCGGCGCGAGCGGTTCGAGCACCCGACCCTGCCCGCCGTCGACATCCGCCTGCTGCTCCAGCCCGAGCATGCCGGCCAGAAGGCGCGCCACTTCGAGGCGACGCGGCACGCGCTGCGGTACTACGGCGAGTGGTTCGGCGCATACCCGTACGAGCAGATCACGGTGGTCGACCCCGCGTGGCAGAGCCGCACGGGCGGCATGGAGTACCCCACCCTGCTCACCTCCGGCACGCGCTGGCTGGCGCCGGCCCATGTGGCGACGCCCGAGGAGGTGATCGTCCACGAAGCGGGGCATCAGTTCTGGTACGGCGTCGTCGGCAGCAACGAGTTCGAGCACGCGTGGATCGACGAAGGGCTCACCACGTTCGCCACCGCGGGCGTGATGGATGCGTTCTTCACGGAGCACTACCGCTCGACCCGGCTGTTCGGCCGGTTCGTGCCGTGGGTGCTCCGCGACGTCCCCTGGGCGCGCGCGATCGACGGCAACCGCATGACCGGGTACCGCCGCGACGCGCGCATGGACGCCCCGGCCCAGCCTACGTTCCGGTACTGGCCCGCCACCGCGGGCAGCATCACGTACAACAAGACGGCGCTCTGGCTGCACACCCTGGAGCGGTACCTGGGCTGGCCGGTGCTGCGGCAGGGGATGGCTGACTTCTACGAGCGCTGGCGGTTCGGCCATCCCGCGCCGGACGACTTCTTCGAGAGCATCAGCGAGGCGAGCAACAGCGATCTCGACTGGTTTTTCGACCAGGTCCACGGCACGGCCAGGATCTTCGACTACGGCGTGCAGGCCCTGACGAGCCGGCGGGACGGCGGCCGCGGCTTCTTCGGCGAAGCCGGCGAGGCGAGCTTCGCCGAGCGTTCGGAAGAGGGCGAATACGAGGCGACCATCGTCGTCCGCCGCTACGGCGAGGGCATCTTTCCCGTCGAGGTGCTGACCGAGTTCGAAGACGGTCACGAGGAGCGGGAGGTGTGGGACGGCGCCGCGCTCTGGACGGCGTACACCTACCGGCGCGACGCGCGGGCGACACGCGCCTTCGTCGATCCGGATCGCATCCTGCTGCTGGACGGCAACTACACGAACAACAGCCGCACGCTCGCCCCGCGGGCGACCGCGGCGGCGACCCGGTGGAGCCTGCGGTGGCTGGTCTGGCTGCAGGACCTGCTGCTTACGTACGGGTTCTTTATTTGATTCGCGCGTTCTTCGACGGCATCGGGCGTGTCCTGAGTGCACCTGTGCTCGTAGCCAGCGTTTACCTGATGACGCTGCTCCTGGCGGCGCCGCTCACCCTGGCGCTGCATGACGCCATCGCATCGCACCTGGGCGCGAGCGTGGCGGCCGAACAGGTGGCCGCCGGCGCGCATTGGGAATGGTGGGAGGAGTTCCAGGCGCAGGCACGCGGGTTCGAGCGCACCTTCACGCCATCGATCATCGGCTTCGCGGCGGTCCTGAGCAACCTGAGCGCGTTCGTCGACGGCGACGGGCCGTCCGGCCCGCTGGCGGTCACGATAGCGTTCTACCTGGCGGCCTGGAGCTTCCTCGCCGGCGGCATCCTCGACCGTCTAGCGCGCCGGCGGCGCTCGACCTGCTCTGCGTTCTTCGCGGCGTGCGGCGCCTACTTCTTCCGCTTCCTGCGTCTGGCCGTCGTTGCCGGTCTGGCCTACTGGCTGCTGTTCGATCTGTTCCACGAATGGCTGTTCGAGGATTTCTACGCCGACGTGACGCGCGACATCACCGTCGAGCGCACGCACTTCCTTGTTCGGCTCGCGGGCTATGCCCTGTTCGGCGCCCTCGTGCTGCCCGTCAACATGGTGCTCGACTACGCGAAGATTCGCGCCGTCGTCGAAGACCGCCGCAGCATGATCGGGGCGCTGCTGGCGGCCGGCCGCTTCGTGCGCCGGCGCCCGTTCTCGACCGTCGGGCTGTACGTGCTCAATGCCGGACTGTTCGGGCTCCTGCTGGTCGGGTACGCCGCCGTCGTCCCCGGCCTGGGCACCCCGGACGAGACGTCCCTGTGGACGGCGCTGCTCATCGGCCAGGCCTATGTGCTGGCGCGCGTGGCGGCCAAGCTGGTGTTCTACGCGTCGCAAACCGCGTACTTCCAGAGCCAGCTCGCCCACGCGGGCTACGTGGCCGCGCCGGAGCCCGCCCCGCCCGAATCGCCCGTCGCGGAGGTTCCAGTCGACACTGCGCACGAGGCCGGCAAGGTCCCTGCTACCTGAGCCGCCGCTCTAGGCGGCTGACAATCGTCCGGATCACCTTCAGGCGGGCGAACAGCTTGTCGTTGGCCTCGACCAACACCCACGGCGCCCGTCGCGTGCTGGTGCGCGCCACCATCTCGTCGACTGCCTGCGCGTAGTCGCCCCACCGCCGCCGGTTACGCCAGTCCTCGCTGGTGATCTTCCAGGTCTTGTGCGGCGTGCGCTGGCGCTCGCGGAACCGTCGGAGCTGCTCGTCCCGGGAGATGTGCAGCCAGAACTTGACCAGCAGAATGCCGTGCTCGACGAGCTGCTCCTCGAACTCGTTGATCTCGGGGTACGCACGCGTGTGCTCGACCGGGGAAGCCAGGCCCTCCACCCGTTCGACCAGCACCCGCCCGTACCAGCTCCGGTCGAAGATCGTGAGCCGTCCGGCCCGAGACAGGTGGCGCATGAAGCGCCACAGGTAATGGTGGGCGAGCTCGTCGCCGGACGGCGCGGCGATCGGGATCACGCGGTAGTACCGCGCGTCGAGCGCGGCCGTGATGCGGCAGATCACACCGCCCTTCCCCGCTGCGTCCCAGCCCTCGAAGACCGCGATGGTGGACAGACCGCGCTCTGCGGCCAGGCGCTGCGCGTGGTTGAGCCGCCCCTGCTGCCTGGCCAACTCGAGGCGATAGCGCTTCCGATCGACGGCCTGCGCCAGATCGAGGGCGTCGAGCATGCTGCCCCCCCCGGCGACGGCGGGCGCCTGCCCAGTCTCGCTGCTGGCGGTCCCGTTCCGCCGTCCGCTAGGGGGTCGCCCTGCACCCTGCGCCGCCCGCCGCTCCAGCTCGTCGGCAATGGCGTTGCGGATGCCGGCGGCAACCGTGAGGCTCCGATAGTGCTCGTCGGTCCCGTCGACGACGAGCCACGGCGCGCGACTGGTGCTGGTCCGCCGTATCGCACGCTCGGCGGCGCGTGTGATGCGACCGTGCAGGCGCAGCCGCCGCCACTTCCGATCGCTGATCCGCCACCGCGTCAACGGGTCGCGCCGCAGCGCCCTCATCCGCTTGTGCTGGGCCTCGGCGTCGAGGTGCAGCCAGACCTTCAGGATGAGCGTCCCAGCGTCGGTGAGCATCTTCTCCAGCGTCGCGATGCGCTGCAGGCGACGGTCGAACGCCGCCTGGCCGGACTCCCGCTCCACCCAATCCGTGAGCGCCGGCTCGTACCAGGCGCCGTGAAACAGACCGATCTGGCCCTGCGGCGGCAACGCACGCCAATACCGCCAGGACGGCGGGCGCTCGAGCTCCTCGTCGGACGGCGCACCCCAGGCGCGGGTGACAACCCAGCGCGGATCCATCCATTCGTTGAGCAGGTTCCCGGTCGTGCCCCGGCCGGCCGTATCGATGCCTGCCAGCACGACGATCACCGAGAACGCCTGCTCCTGCCTGAGCGCCTGCTGCACCTCGAGCAGCGACTCCCGGACTATTGGCGCACGCGCCTTGTACTCGTCCTTGGAAATCGGCGTTCCGCGCTCTGCTCCATCGAACATCCGTCCTGCACCCGCCATCCCTGTCGGCGCCCGTATACCCTACCACCCGGCGCAGCCCGTGTCCGGCCGGCGCTTGGACCCGCGGCCAACCGATGTGATACAAGGGAGGTATGGTTGCGAGCCGCACCGGCCGCAGTCGTCGGGTGGAGGTCACCATGAAAGCGCCGAGCGTTGGAGCCGTCGTCGTCGCGTGCGTCATAGTCTCCGGCTCGCTGGCCGGGACCCCGGCGGGAGCCGGCCAGACCGCTCAGGAGCTGGAGAGCGAGGTGCGCGAGGCGTTGCGCGGCGAGCGCGACCTGCGCCGGATCGAGGTGACGGTAGAGGGCAGCGAGGCGACCTTGATCGGCTTGGTCGAGTCCTTCTGGGTCAAGCACCAGGCGATCGAACGGGCACTCGACGTCGACGGGATAGAGACCGTCGCCAGCGAGCTGGAGCTGCCCGAGCCCGAGGACGACAACGACCTCGCCGAGGAGGTCGCCAAGGTCGTCCAGCGCTATCCGCACTACACCATCTGGGACTTCATCAACGGCCGCGTGAAGGACGGCACGGTCCAGCTCGGCGGGTGGGTTACGCCGGACCGCGACAAGGGCGACGACCTGTTCGAGCGCGTCGCGAAGATCGAGGGCGTGCAGGATGTTCAGAGCACCATCGAGACCCTGTCGCCGTCACAGGGCGACCGGCGGGTGCGCGGGTCCATCCTGCGTCAGCTGGCTCGCAACACGCACTTCGAACGGCTCGCGCGGATGCCGAACCCGCCGTTCCATATCGTCATCAACAACGGCGTCGTGCTCCTCGTGGGGTATGTGCAGGGCCAGGCCGAACTGATCGAGATGCAGCGCATCGTGGGGCAGACGCAGGGCGTGCTGCGGGTCGAGAACCGGCTCCAGACGCTCCGCTGACCACCGCGGCCCATCGGCCGGCAGTGCGCGCGCGGCGCGAGCGCCCGGATACGGCCGCAACCGGCTACGAGGTGACGATCGCGCTTGCGGCGCTCGCTGTCGTGCTGGTGCTCGCCGGAATCATCGGCACCGTCCTCCCCGGGCTGCCCGGCCCTCCCCTCGTACTGGCGGGACTCGTCGGGCTGGCCTGGCTCGACGGCTTCACGCGCGTCGGACCCGTAACGGTCACCCTGCTCGTTGGGCTCACCGCCGCCTGCCACCTCGCCGAGCTCGGTGCCACGGTGCTCGGTGCGCGGCGCGCCGGCGCGAGCCGTTGGGCGGTCGCCGGCGCGATCGTCGGCCTGCTGCTCGGTCTGACGCTCGGTCTGCCGGGACTTCTCGTCGGCCCCTTCGCCGGAGCGGTCGCCGGCGAGCTCGCGGCGCGCGGCGACCTGCAACAAGCAACTCGGGCAGGCGTCGGCGCCTGGCTCGGCCTCGTGCTGGGCACGGCGGCGAAGCTGGCGCTGGTGCTCTCGATGGTCGCCATCACCGCTGCGGCATTCCTCCTGCGGTAGCCCGGCAATCGTCGCCTCCGGCGCCGATTGCCCTTGACCGACTGAGGCTCAATCTCGACTTCTGCGGCAGGGAATCCATTACATTACACAGCACGCATCGCCACACCCCGCCGCCCGAGCAGCGGTGGGAGGCTGCTGCGACGTGCATCAGGAGAGCGTCATGACTCGCCCCACACCGCTGTCGTTCCGCACTCTTCTCGCGGCCGCGCTGCTGCTCGCCGCGTGCCGCCCCGCCGCCGCCCAGGAGAATGCGCTCGGCGGCTGGCATCCGCCCGACCTGATCGATGCCGTCGCCAGCTTCGGGGCCACTGTTCACGACGGCGCGCTCTACGTCTACGGCGGCCACGTCGGCCGCGTCCACGCACATTCCATCGAGAACATCAGTCCGGGATTCCGCCGGCTCGTCCTCGAAGCGGGTCGGACGTGGGAGGACCTGCCGCCGGGACCGCTCCTGCAGGGTACCGTGCTGGTATCCGATGGCGCCTCCCTCTATCGCGTCGGCGGCATGACGGCCTCCAATACGACCGCTGCGGAGCCTGAGATCCTCCGCTCGAGCCGCTCCGCCGCACGGTACAACGCGGCGGCCGGACGGTGGGAGCCGCTGCCCGACCTGCCCGTGGGGCGCTCCTCACACGACGCGGTGGTGGCCGGCGGCACGCTCTACGTCGTCGGCGGGTGGGAACTCCGCGGGCGCGATGGCGAGCCCGTCTGGGCGGACGCCGTCCTGGCTCTCGACCTGGACGGCAGGAGCGAGTGGCGGGAGATTCCGGCCCCCTTCAAGCGCCGGGCGCTCGCCGCCGGAACCGCCGGCGGGCGCATCTACGCGCTCGGCGGCCTCAGGCCTGCGGACGGCGCGGCATTGCGGGTCGACGTCCTCGACCCGGCGACCGGCGAATGGTCGGCGGGACCCGACCTGCCGGAGGCCGGACGACTGCAGGGATTCGGGGCGGCGGCGACGAGCCACCGCGGACGCATCTTCATCAGCCAGGCCGACGGCAAAGTCTATCGCCTGGCGGACAGCGGGAACGCCTGGGAGCACGCGACAAGGCTCGAGCATCCGCGGTTCATGCACCGGCTCGTCCCGTTCGGCGGCTACCTGCTCGGCGTCGGCGGCTCGGCGCGCGGGGGTCACGTGACCGTGATCGACGTCGTGCGACCCGCGGCCGGGAAGGAGGACGACGCGGGTGGCCGGTCGGGTGCGAGCCGCTGGCCCGGATTCCGCGGCGGCACCGACACGAATGTGAGTCGCGCGGCACGCCTGCCGCTCACCTGGTCGGACGAGAGCGTGGCGTGGCGCGTGACCACGCTCGGGTTCGGACAGTCGAGTCCGGTGATCTGGGACGGTACCGTCTTCCTGACGTCCATCGAGGGGGCAATGAAGGAGACCCTCTGGGTCAGCGCCGTCAGCCTCGATGACGGCTCGCAACGGTGGCGGCGGTCGTTCGCGGCTTCGGAGCAGCTCGAGTGGAACGACTACGTGTCGAAAGGTGCGCCGACGCCGGCGGTCGATGCCGACCGCCTCTACGCCTTCTTCGCGAGCGGCGATTTGCTGGCCCTGGCGCACGACGGGGAAACCGTGTGGCGCCGGAATCTGAGCCGCGACTACGGGTCGGTCGGCGGCAACCACGGCGTCGGGAACTCGGTGCTCCTGACCGGCCGCGCGGTCGTGGTGCTGCTGACGCGCCGCACCTACTCGTACCTGCTGGCGGTCGCGCCCGACACCGGCGAGACGCTGTGGAAGGCGGATCGCGAAGCGGGCGTTGCCTGGAGCACCCCGGTGCTCACGCCGGAGGGCAACGAGATCGTCGTCAGCGCATCAGGCCGGATCGAGGGCTTCGACGCCGACACCGGCGGCCTCCGCTGGTCGTTCGCCGACCTCGAGGGCAACCACGTGCCGTCGCCCACCATCACGGACGACCTCGTCATCGTGGGTGGGCTGAGGGTCGCGGCCAACCTCGCCCTGCACCGGCCCCAAGCCGGTGCGCTGGATGGCGGCGCTGTGGCCTGGACGGCCGGCTCGGCATCCAACTTCGGATCGCCCTTCGTCTACCGCGACTGCGTCTACTGGGTCAATCCGGCAGGCGCCGCGCGCTGCCTGGCGCCGGATTCCGGGACGGTCCAATGGACCCACCGCCTGCCCGCCTCGACCTGGGCGACGCCGCTGGGCCACGAGGACCTCGTCTACTTCTTCACCACCAAGGGCATCACCCAGGTGCTCCGCGCGTCCGCCGAGGCGCCGCAGGTGGTCGCGACGAACCACCTGTCGGTCGACGCACCCGTGACCGGCTTCGCCGCCGTGGACGATGCCATCGTCATCCGTGCCGGCACCGACGTCATCCGGGTGAGTGGGGCGGCGGGCCGGTCCGCCGCCCCCGACGATTCCGCCCAATAGTGATATTGCGTCTCAGTTTCAGAAGCGCTAGGATCTCTCCCCATGCAGTTGGCGGTCGCGCCCGAGGTCGCCCAGACGGCTTCCCGCGAAGCCCGGTACGTCTGCACCTGCCTGCGGATCACCGAGCACGAGTTGCTGAGCACCCTGTCGGGCGCGAACATCCGGACGCTGCAGGATCTCCGGCGCACCATCGGTGCCGGCGACGGCTGCACGGCCTGCCACCCCGCGCTCCAGCGCTACCTGGACGCGAGCGCTCAGCCGTCGTGCCCGCCCATCTGCTCCGCCAGATAGTTCTGGATGCCGACCTTCTCGATACGGAAGAGCTGGGTTTCCAGCCAGTCGACGTGCTCTTCCGACTCGACGAGAATCGGCGCCGCGAGCTCGCGCGTGGCGTTGTCGCCCAGCCGCACGCTCAGCTCGATCAGCGCGTTGTAGTGCGAGACGCCCTTCATCTCGAGCTTCAGGTCGTTCTCGAACTGCTCCTTCACGTCGGAGCCCACCCGGATGACGTCGTAGCGGGCGATCTCGGGAACCCCCTCCAGGAACAGGATGCGCTCGATCAGCTTCTCCGCATGCTTCATCTCGCCGATCGATTCCTCGTGGTGCTTCTTCGCCAGATTGAGGAAGCCCCAGTCGGCGCACATCTTCGACTGGCAGAAGTACTGGTTGATTGCCGTCAGCTCGACGGTGAGCGCACCGTTCAGTCCATCAATGATTTCCGCTTGGCCTTTCACTCGCCCCTCCTTCGTTCTCCCGCGGAATACCGCGTTCTCTCGAAGCTAGCACGCGGGCAGGGCCCGAAGGTGAGACTGAGACTCGGTCGCAGCCGAAAGTTCGGCGGCGTAGCGGTAGCCGCTGGTGCGGATGAAGATCCGGCCCTCGGACACCGATCCTCCGGGATCAGAAACCGATGACCAGCGCCGTCCGGACGATGGTGTCGAGCCGGTCCTTGCGGACCTGACCCGATCCGACCCGGATCGCCGCACCACCATCGGCCACCGTCTCGAACAGCTCGTCCCCGGTGCCTGCGACGCCGTCCGGGTCGACCACCCGGGCGCGTGCGATGATGGCGATGTCCTCGGGCGCCGGATCGTTCTCGTACAGCAGCTGCAGGCTGACCCTGAGCGACAGGTGGCTGCTCAGGCCGACGCTCAGCGCGCTCACCGTGTTGAGCGAGTAGTCGGCGGCGTCGGTCAGATTGACGTTTGCCGTCAGCTCGTTCTCGACGACCGTCGCGTCGCGCAGCCGGTGGCGGTACTCCCAGCCGAGCCTTGCGCCGCCGAAGCGGGCGTCCTTGCGGGGATCGGACGCGGCCTCCCGACGGTCCGTGTAGCTGACCGCGTACGTGGTGGCGAAGCGCAGCGTCTCGTCGTCGCGCCACACGTTGCCCACGCCCCAGAACGCGCTGTAGCGGCTGAGGATGCCGGCATCCGTGTTGCGGTCCCAGCTCCCGCCGGCATTCCAGAAGAAGCGCCTGCTGATCTCCGTGTCGTAGCGTCCCGAGATGAGGTAGTTCTCGACGTCCGGCTCCCGCGCCGGCTGGACCAGGCGTGTTCCTGCGGCGCCCGGGGACCCGTCGACCGGAAACCTGACACCCGGGTCGACGAGCAGAAAGCGGTTGTCCGCCGTGCCGGAACGGATGCCGTTCAGCCGGATCTGGAGTCGGGAGGCTGCGCCGCTATGACGTAGCGTGTTGCCGAAACCGACCGTCCGGGCGGACGAGTTGCCCGCGGTGAGCGCGAGGCTGAGCTCGGTCTCGTTGTGCCAGCCGCGCGCCGGCTCCACCGCCTCCTGCGCGCGGGCGGGCGCTGCGTGCCAGCCGCAGAGCAGGCCGAGCACCGCCACGAGGCGGACGGGCCGGGTCAGGCGCTCAGTGCCGCGTGGCCCCGCCTGACGGGCCGCCGGTCCTGCCCCGGGCAGGCGTCGAACAGGCGCCCGGCTCAGGACCCCGCCCCGAGGCCGACGGGACAGGAAACGCCGGTCCCACCGAGCCCGCAGTAGCCGCCCGGGTTTTTGGCCAGGTACTGCTGGTGGTAGTCCTCGGCATAGTAGAATTCGCCGGCCGACAGGATCTCGGTCGTGATTCGCTCGAAGCCGGCCGCCGTGAGCAGGCGCTCGTACACGTCCCGCGAGGCCTCGGCCGCCTGCCGCTGCGCCTCGGTTTCGGAGTAGACGGCCGAGCGGTACTGAGTCCCCACGTCGTTGGCCTGGCGCATGCCCTGCGTCGGATCGTGGCCCTCCCAGAACACCCGCAGCAACTGCTCGTAGCTGACCCGGGCCGGGTCGAAGGCGACGAGCACGACCTCCGTGTGACCAGTCTGCCCGCTGCAGACCTCCTGGTAGATCGGGTTCGGCGTCGTCCCGCCGGCGTAGCCCACCGCCGTCGTGTGCACGCCGGGCACCTCCCACAGCTTGCGCTCCGCGCCCCAGAAGCAGCCCATCCCGAAGACCGCGCGCTCCACGCCGTCCGGAAACGGCGGCTCGAGCGGCGTGCCGGTCACGAAGTGCCTGGCGGCTACCGGCATGCGCTCCGCCCGCCCGGCCAGGGCCTCGGCCGGCTTCGGCAGAACCAGCTT
Source organism: Vicinamibacterales bacterium (assembly GCA_965217045.1). Lineage (GTDB taxonomy): Bacteria > Acidobacteriota > Vicinamibacteria > Vicinamibacterales > UBA8438 > JAAXGX01. The sequence continues at coordinate 2,758,194 of OZ244229.1, forward strand.
GCGGGGATCGATCAGGGTATGCCACATGGCCGCGGGAGATTGATGATAACCTGTACTCATCTAGGATAGCAGTTGAAGCTGGGAGGCAGTCGTGGGCCGACGATTCACCTCGAACATCCCGTCACAGCGGATCACCCCGCCCGAGGTCTTCTTCAATCGGCGCAAGTTCCTGTCGGCCCTGGGGCTGGGCATGCTGGCGACACCGTTCGCCGCGTGCGCCGCGGGGGCTTCCCAGGCCCGCGCGCAGTCGTCGCTCCTCGAGGTGCCGCTGAGCCGGCCGGACGTGTTCCCGACCCGGCGCAACGCGGCGTTCGACTCGCCGCCGGGGGTGCTCGGCCGGCAGACGCTGACCCCGCGCGACGTGGCCGCCTCCCACAACAATTTCTACGAGTTCCTGTCCGGGCGCGGCGGTCCGGTGTGGCAGTTCTGCGGCGACTTCGAGGTGGAGCCGTGGCAGATCGAGATCACCGGCGAGTGCAACAACCCGATGACGCTCGATCTGGATGACCTGTTCGCCTTCGACCACGAGGAGCGGGTCTATCACTTCCGCTGCGTGGAGCGCTGGGCAATGAACGTCCCCTGGTCCGGCTTCCCGCTGAGCCGGCTGATCGAGAAGGCGGACCCGAATTCGTCCGCGCGCTACGTCCGCTTCGAGACGGCGGTCGAGGAAGACCAGATGCCGGGCGTGAGCGGGTCGCCGTGGTATCCGTGGCCGTATCACGAGGGGTTGCGCATCGACGAGGCGATGAACGAACTGGCGATGGTCGTCACCGGCGTGTACGGCGAGCCGCTGCTGCGGCAGCACGGCTCGCCGGTGCGCATCATCGTGCCCTGGAAGTACGGCTACAAGAACCCGAAGTCGATCGTGAAGATCGAGTTCGTGCGGGACGAGCCGTCCATCTTCTGGCAGGTGCAGCCGCATGAGTACGGCTTCATCTCCAACATCAACCCGAACATCCCGCACCCGCGCTGGCCGCAGAATGTCTCCTACTGGCTCGACACCGAGGAGACGTTCACCACGCCCATCTACAACGGGTACGACGAGTACGTCGGAGCGCTCTACCCGGACGAGCCGCGCACGCCGCAGCGTCCCCTGGGACCGGGCCAGACGGCGCGCTGACAGCGTCGCCGCGCCGGCGCCCGGCCCGACCGCGCGTCACGTATAGTTGAGGTAGATGACGACGTCTGCCGCCGGGACCGTGTCGGTGAGTCCCGACGACGAACACAATCGGCAACTCGTCTCCAACGTCCATCCGCCCGGGTGGCGGAACCCGCAGCCGGCGGAACGCTACAACCTGGTGGTGATCGGCGCGGGCACCGCCGGCTTGGTCACCGCGGCCGTGGCCGCCGGGCTGGGCGCCCGGGTGGCGCTCGTCGAGCGCCACCTGATGGGGGGCGACTGTCTCAATGTCGGCTGCGTGCCGTCGAAGAGTCTCGTTCGCGCCGCCCGCGCCTGGGCGGCCATCCCGCGCGGCGCCGAGTTCGGGCTGGACGCCTCGGACTCCCTGCGGCGCGACTTCGGGGCGGTCATGGCGCGCATGCGGCGGCTGCGCGCCGGCCTCAGCGGCATCGATTCGGCGCAGCGCTTCACCGGCCTCGGCGTGGACGTCTTCATTGCGGCCGCCCGCTTCACGGGCCCCGACACCGTCGAGGCCGGCGGCGTGCCGCTGCGCTTCAGCCGGGCCGCCATCTGCACGGGCGCGCGCGCGGCCGCGCTGCCCATTCCGGGTCTCGCCGACGCGGGGTATCTGACCAACGAGACGCTCTTCTCGCTGACCGAGCTGCCGCCCCGTCTCGCGGTCATCGGCGCCGGGCCCATCGGCTGCGAGATGGCCCAGTCGTTCGCACGCTTCGGCAGCGAGGTCACGCTGCTCGAGCAGATCAACCACATCCTGCCGCGCGAGGACCCCGACGCGGCCGCCATCGTGCAGCGCCGCATGGCGGCGGACGGCGTGCGGCTCGCGCTCGACGCCCGCATCACCGGGATCGTTCGTCGCGAACGGGACAAGCTGATCCGCTACACCGCTGGCGGCGTCAGCCACGAGCTGGCGGTGGACGACATCCTCGTCGGCGTCGGCAGGGCGCCCAACGTCGAGGGTCTCGGGCTCGAGGCGGCCGGCGTGGCGTACGACAAGGCGGGGGTCACGGTTGACGGCCACCTCCGGACGAGCAACCGGCGGATCTACGCCGCCGGCGACATCTGCTTCCCGTTCAAGTTCACGCACACCGCCGACGCGATGGCGCAGATCCTGATCCAGAACGCCCTGTTCCCGCACCCCTTCGGTCTCGGCCGCGCCTCGACAGGCTCGCTCATCATCCCCTGGTGCACCTACACGGAGCCGGAGATCGCCCACGTCGGCCTGTACGAAGCCGACGCCAGGGCCAGGGGCATCGAGGTGGAGACCTTCACCCAGACGTTCGACGAGGTCGATCGGGCGGTCCTCGACGGCGAGGACGACGGCTTCGCGCGGGTCCATCTGAAGAAGGGCGGCGACCGCATTCTGGGGGCGACGATAGTCGGCGGGCACGCCGGCGAGATGATCAGCGAGATCACGGTGGCGATGAAGGCCGGCGCCGGCCTGGGCGTCATCGGGAGCACGATTCATCCGTACCCGACGCAGGCGGACGCGCTCCGCAAGGTGGCGAACCAGATGCGCCGGGCGCGTTTCTCGGACCGCCAGAAGTCGCTGCTGAGCCGCTGGTTCGGCTGGACGCGCTAGAGGTCGGCCGCCGTCCCGGTCACAGGCGGGAGCGCGGCCACCGAGCCGATCACCGCGGTGGGGCTCACGCGGGCCGCCTCGAGGTCGCCCGGCCGGAACTTCCCGGTGCGGACGAGCACGCCGCGCAGCGGCGCGGGCATCACCGGCGTCCTGCGAGGGCTGCTTCGTAGGCCGCGCGGACGCGCGGCTCGAAGCAGACGAAGTAGACCCGCTCGATCTTCGTGGACGACTCGACCGCCCGGCGGGTCTCCCCGACGGCGATGGCCGCGGCGCGCTCCGGGGGATAGCAGTAGACGCCGCAACTGATGGCCGCGAACGCCACCGTCCGCAAGCCATGGTCGCGCGCCAGCCGGAGCGCGGAGCGATAGCAGCCGGCCAACAGCTCGGCTTCGCCGTGCGTCCCGCCGCGCCACACGGGTCCGACCGCGTGGATGACGAACCCCGCGGGCAACCGGTAGCCCCGGGTCAGCCTGGCCTCTCCGGTCGGGCAGCCCCCGAGCGTGCGGCACTCCGCCAGCAGGTCGGGACCGGCCGCCCGGTGTATCGCGCCGTCCACGCCGCCCCCGCCCAGCAGCGTCGTGTTGGCGGCATTCACGATCGCATCGACGGCGAGCGTGGTGATGTCGGCCGTGGAGACCTGCAGCCGGGCGGCGGGGGCTGGCAGCCCACCGACTGCTGGTGAACCGCGCTCGGACACGGTAGAATCGAGCTTGCCATGCATATCGCGATAACCTACTGCACCCGCTGAAAGTACCTGCCCAGGGCTGCCAGTCTGGCAGCCGCGATCAAGAGCGCCGTCGACTGCGAGCCCGAGCTCGTCGAGGGCACCAACGGCGTCTTCGACGTCGTCGCGGATGGCGCGCTGGTGTTCTCCAAGCACCGGGAGGGCCGCTTCCCCGAGTCGGACGAGGTTCTCGACGCCCTGCGCGCGCTGGCCGGCGCCGGCTCCTGACTCCTCCGGCGACGCGGGCGCGCGGCCGAAGTGCGCGCAGCCGTGCGTCAGGCGACCGGCGCCGCCGGCCGCGAGCCGGCGTAGCGCCGGACCGCCGCGACGATGTGCGCCGCCGAGATGCCGTAGCGTTCCAGCAGCTCGTGGGACTTGCCGCTGCGGGGCACGTCGCGCACCGCCAGACGACACACCGCGATGTCGTGCGCCGCAACCGCGTCGCTGGCGGCGTCGCCGAGCCCGCCGGCCGCGTAGTGGTCCTCCACGGTGATGATTCGCCGTCCGGTGCGCAGGCCGGCGCGGACGAGGGTCGCCGCATCGATCGGTTGCACGGTGTACGCATCGATCACGCCGATGCTGATCCCCTCCTGCCGCAACTGCCGATAGGCCTTGCGCGCCTCGAACACGGTCACGCCCGCGGCGACGACGGTGGCGACGTCGTCCGCGCTCTCGTGCAGGACCTTCGATCCGCCGATGTCGAAACGTTCCGCGTTCGCGTAGATCACCTCGGTCTTGGGACGGCTGGTGCGCAGATACACCATGCCTTCGTGGGCGGCGGCGGCCGCCACGAGGCGCTCGCAGCTCACGGCGTCGCAGGGGTACAGGACGGCGCAGCCCGGCACGCTGCGCATCATCGCCAGATCCTCCAGCGCCATCTGCGACGGGCCGTCCTCACCGATGGACACGCCCGCATGCGAGCCGGCGAACTTGATGTTCGCCTTCTTCCCGCCGATCCCGGCCATGCGGATGAAGTCCGATGCGCGCGCCAGGAAGCAGGCGAAGGTCGACGGGAACGGAATCGCGCCGCGGCTTGCCAGACCGGCCGCGGCGCCGGTCATCACCTGCTCCGCGATGTGCGTCTCGTAGAATCGGTCGCCGTGCTCCCGCTCGAACTTCTCGCTGAAGGTGGAGTTGGCGACATCGGCGTCGAGCGCCACCACCCGCGGGTCGGCGGCGCCGAGCGCGGCCAGCGCCGTGCCGTAGGCCTCGCGCGTGGCCACCTGCGCGCCGAGCTCGTAGCGCGGCTCCGGAAGCCCCGGGCCCGGCGGCGGCGGCGGCGGCGGCGCTGATCGGCGCACCGGCGGCGGCGGGATGGGCGGGCTGGCCGCACCGGCCACCAGTTGCCCCTCCAGCTCGGCGAGCGCCCGCTCCAGCTCGGCGCCCCCGGGGATCGCCTTGCCGTGCCACCCGTCGCGGCCCTCCATCAGCGTCACGCCCTTGCCCTTCAAGGTGCGGGCCAGGAGGACCGTGGGGCGTCCCGCCGTGCGGCGCGCCTCCGCCAGGGCATCCAGCAGGGCGCCGTGGTCGTGTCCATCCACCACCACGGCATGCCACCCGAACGCACGCCAGCGCCGGGCATACGCCTCCATGTCGTGGCCCCACTGGGTTGGCCGGCTCTGCCCGAAGCCGTTGACGTCGGTGATGGCGCACAGGTTGTCGAGCCTGAACTTCTCCCCCGCCTGCGCCGCCTCCCACACCGATCCCTCGGCCGACTCCCCGTCGCCGATCAGGACGTAGGTACGGTAGTCGGAACCGAGACGGCGGGCGTTGAGGGCGATGCCGATCGCCGCGCAGATTCCCTGCCCGAGCGAACCGGTAGCCACGTCGACGAACGGCAGCCGCGGCGTGGGATGCCCCTCGAGATCGCAATCGAGCTTGCGGAGCGAGCGCAACTCGTCGCGCGTCAGGAAGCCGGCCTCGGCCCAGACGGCGTACAGGAGCGGCGCCGCATGGCCCTTCGACAGCACGAATCGGTCGTTGTCGTCGTGCTGCGGATTGCGCGGGTCGAACCGCATCTCCGCGAAGAACAGCGTGGCGACGATATCGGCGGCCGAGCAGCAGCTCGACGGATGGCCGCTGCCAGCCTCGGACGTGGCCCGTACGGACTCGATGCGGAGCCGGGCAGCGATGGTCTGCAGCGCGGGAACGAGTGACGACCTGTCGGCGGACACGACACCTCCGGAGCGGAGTCTAGCACGCGGGTGCCGTGCCCCCGGTCAGTCCTGAAGCTCCAGCGCCGCCAGCGCCCAGGGCGCCGCATCCACGCCCCGCTGGCGCGCCCCGGGCAGCAGCGACGCGAGGGTCGCCGCGGCCCGCTCCCGGAAATCGTCCTGGCCGGTCAGGCGGCTCAGCCGCGCCAGCACGCGCACCGCCGCGCAGTTGACGGCGAATGGCCGGAGCGGCTCCCGCAGCAAGCCGACGTCGTCTGCGGCGACCACCCGGTCGACGAACCCGCCGCGGCCCGTGTCCCACAGGGCGCGGAAGCAGAACCGCATCAGCTCCTGCGCCAAGTCGAGGTACACGTCGCGCTCGGTCGCGCCGTACAGATCGAGCAGCGTATCGCTCACCGCCACCTGGTCGGCGAGCAGCCCGCGTGCGATCTCGCCGTCGCCGACGGCATGCGCGACGCCGCCCCCCCGCTCGTACGTGTCGCCGGCCACACGCTCGAGCGAGGTGACCGCGAACTCGAGCAGCGACGAGTCGCCGAACACCTCGGCGGCACGCAGCAGCGCCGCGGCCATGCGCGCCGTCCCGGCGGCGTACACCGAGCGGTCGACCGGCGGACCGGCCAACCGGCCGCGCTCGGCGGCCGGGGCCGCGTAGTAGCCGTCGTCGGCGTACTGGCTGGCGAAGAAGCCCCCGGCCGCGCGGTCCGCCAGCGTGTCGAGGACGTACCGGATGAGGTGCGCGGCCCGCTCGCGGTATTGCGGCTCGCCGAGTACCAGGCAGCCCTCGAGCAGCAGATCGAGCACGCTGGCATTGACGGCCAGCAGCTTCTCCATGTGCGGCGCCGTCCAGTCGCGCGCCGCACAGTAGCGGAAGACCCCGCCGTCCACGTCGTCGTACAGACCGCTCCAGCCGATGGCGTCGAGCGTTCGCGACGCGACCTCCCGGAGCGGCCCTGCGGCGGCCCCGGACCGCCGCAGGGCGAACCGGACCGCCGCCGCGTGCACATGCTTCGGCGCGGTGCCGAACCCCCCGTGCTGCGGATCGAACCGTTCCAGGAGATGCTGCTCCAGCCACCGGTCGAGGTCCCGGCCGCTGTCGGGCGGCTCGGGCGCGCGCCCGGCCGGCGGCGGCGTGCGCGGCGCGTTGACCTCGTCGTGCCGCTGCGCGAACGCCTCGGCGACGCGCTCCAGCAGCGCCGTCATCCGGGCAGCGTCGACGTAGGTCTCGCCGCCCAGCAGTTGGCCCGCCGGGGTGAGGAACACCGTCGTCGGCCAGCCGCCCAAGTTGTAGCGCTCGTTGATGTCGGGGCGCCGGTCGGCGTCGACCCGGACCGGCACGAACGCGCGCTCGACCAGACGGCACACGGCCGGATCCCGGTACGTGGTGCGGGACATCTCGGCGCTGCACGGGCACCAGGCGGCGCCGATGTGCAGGAGGACGGGCGCCCGTTCGGCCCGGGCGCGCGCGAACGCGGCGGGGCTCCAGGGCAGCCAAGCCACCGAGCCGGACGCGTCACCGGCAGCGATGCGCTCCACAACCCGCGATTATAATCACCGCGAAGGGCGTGGCATGGCGCATCGCATCACCCTGATTCCAGGCGACGGCATCGGTCCGGAAGTGACCGACGCCGTCGTGCGGCTGCTTGCGAGATCCGGACTCGATATCGAGTGGGAACGCGAGACGGCCGGCGTGGCCGCGATCGACCTGCATGGCAAACCGCTTCCTCAGCGCGTCCTCGATTCGATCGTGCGCAATCGGGTGGCGCTGAAGGGACCAATCGGCACCCCGATCGGCTCAGGGTTCCCGAGCGTCAACGTCCAGGTGCGCCGCTCGCTCGGCCTCTACGCGAACCTGCGGCCGGTAGCGTCGCTGCCGGGGCTGACGACCCGTTTCGACCACGTCGACCTGATCGTCGTCCGCGAGAACACCGAGGACCTGTACTCCGGCCTCGAGCACGAGGTCGTGCCCGGCGTCGTCGAATCGCTGAAGATCATCACGGCCAAGGCGTCGGAGCGGATCGCCCGCTTCGCGTTCTCGTACGCGCAGCGCCACGGGCGCCGCAAGGTGACCGCCGTGCACAAGGCCAACATCATGAAGCTGGGCGACGGACTGTTCCTCGATTCGGTCCGCAAGGTGGCGCGCGATCACCAGGACATCGAGTACGCCGAGCGGATCGTCGACGCCGCCTGCATGCAGCTGGTGATGGACCCGGGGCAGTTCGACCTCCTGCTGCTCCCGAACCTGTACGGCGACATCGTGTCGGACCTGTGCGCGGGCTTGGTGGGAGGCCTGGGGCTCGTGCCGTCGGCCAACCTCGGCGACGACCTCGCCGTATTCGAGGCGGTCCACGGCCCCGCGCCCGACATCGCGGGGCGGGGCATGGCGAACCCGACGGCGCTGCTGCGGTCGGCCCTGATGATGCTGCGCTACCTGCACGAGGACGAGACGGCCGCCCGCCTCTTCACCGCGCTCGAGCGGGTGCTCGCCGACGGCCGGGTGCGAACGCCCGACCTTGGCGGCACCGCCACCACACGCGAGTTCACGGACGCGATCGCAAGGCAGATGGAGATCAGGCTGCCTCTGTGATCGCGGCCTGGATATCGATGTCGATGCAGCCCCGCACGGTATTGTAGGCCGGGCAGCCGGCCGGATGCCTGGCCACGGCCCGCTCGGCCGCCTCCCGCTTGTCGGGCGGCACCGCCAGCTTGTACCGCACCCGCATGCGCGTGATGCGCAGCACCTTGTCGATTGCCTCGATGTCTCCCTCGACCGTGGCGGCAAGACGGTCGGGCGTTGCCGGTATGTCGCGCACCTCCAGTGCGCGTGCAAGGGTGCCGAGCAGTCAAGCACCCACGGCCGCGACCATGTAGTCGAGCGTCGCGGGGATGTCCTCGTCGGGCTCGACCCCGTAGAACTTCTTGATGCCGCCGTGGACGCCGAACCGGATCGGCGTGTCGAAATTCTCGAGGAACGCCTCCCGGATCGGGCCCTTGACGCGCTCGATGCGCAGCCGACTCGTGTGCACCAACTCTCCCACGCTGCCTCCCTTCAAGCTGGAGGAATGCTACAATCCCGGGTCATGCTGAAGTCAAGCGCCGCCGCCGTGCTCGCACCCATCGTCATCGTGTCGCTGCTGGCCTGGGCGGGCGGATCCGCGCCGGCCGGGGCAGCCGGCATCTCTCCGGCCGAGGCAGCCGCCACGGCCGCCCCCCAAGCCGCGGCCGCGCAGGTGGAAGAGGGCCCCGCAGGCGTCGTGAACTACACGCGCGTGGATGCGACCGTCGCTTGCGCCGGAGCGACCCCGCCCGAGGCGATGGCCGAGTTGAAGAACCGCGGCTTCGCGGCGGTGATCAACTTCCGGACGACCGGCGAGCAGGGCGCGATGGTCGACGCCGGGCAGGCGGCCGCCGAGGCGGCGGGGCTGAAGTACTACCACCTGCCGTTCCGGCAGGCCAGCGCCGAGGTGGCCGAGCAGTTCCTCGAGACGGTGTCCGATCCGGCGAACCAGCCGGTTTTCATCCACTGCGGCTCGGCCAACCGCGTCGGGGCCATGTGGTTGATCAAGCGCGTGCGGCTGGACGGCTGGAGCCCCGACGAGGCGCTCGCCGAAGCCGAGCTGATCGGGCTGCGCAGCGCGGCCCTCAAGGAGTTCGCACTCGACTACGTCCGGGATGGCGGCTGATCGCCCGGGCGCGCTCGGCGACATGGGGCCGGAGGAGTTCCGGCGCCACGGGCACGCGCTCGTCGACTGGATCGCCGCCTACCTGAGCCAGGACGACCGCTACCCGGTCCTGTCGCGCGATGCACCTGGCGACGTCCGTGAGCGGCTGCCCGCCGCCCCCCCGGAGGCGGGCGCGCCGTTCGATGCGATCTTCGCTGACTTCGAGCGTCATCTCCTGCCCGGCATCACCCACTGGAACCATCCCGGCTTCTTCGCCTACTTCGCCATCTCGGGGAGCGGGCCGGGCGTGCTGGCGGAGCTGCTGACGGCGGCTCTCAACGTGCAAGCGATGCTGTGGCGCACCTCGCCGGCCGCAACCGAGCTGGAGGAGGTCGCCCTGGGCTGGCTGCGGCAGCTGCTCGGCCTGCCCGCCGCGTTCGAGGGGGTGATCTACGATACCGCCTCGGTGGCGAGCCTGCATGCGCTGGCGGCGGCCCGCGAGGCGGCCGTCCCGGACGTCCGCGGCGGCGGGCTGGCCGGACGCGCCGAGTTGGCCCCCTGCCGGGTCTACCTGTCCGAGCATGCGCACTCGTCGATCGACAAGGCCGTGATGACGCTGGGCCTCGGGCAGCGCGCGCTGCAGCGGATCGCCGTCGACGCGCAGTTCCGCATGCGGCCCGACGCCCTGCGCGCGGCCGTCGCCGCCGATCGCACGGCCGGCCGGACGCCGCTGGCGGTCGTCGCCACGGTCGGCACGACCTCCATGACCAGCGTCGACCCGGTGCCCGAGATCGCGGACGTGTGCGAGGCCGAGGGGATCTGGCTGCACGTGGACGCCGCGTACGCCGGCGCCGCCGCGCTCGTCCCGGAGACCGCGTACGTCATGGACGGCTGCGGGCGCGCGGACTCGATCGTCGTCAACCCACACAAGTGGCTGTTCACCCCGTTCGATCTGAGCGCGTTCTACTCGCGCCGCATGGACACGATTCGCGCCGCGTTCGCGCTGACGCCCGACTACCTGGCGACGCCCGAGGCTGGGCGCGTCCGGAACCTGATGGACACCGGCGTGCAGCTCGGCCGGCGCTTCCGCGCGCTCAAGCTCTGGACCGTGCTGCGGTACTTCGGGGCCGCCGGCATCCGGGCGCGGCTGGCCGAGCACATGCGTCTGGCGCGGCTGTTCGCGGAGTGGGTGGACGCCAGCGCCGACTTCGAGCGGCTCGCGCCCGTGCCGCTCAGTGTGGTCTGCTTCCGGGCCAGGCCGCGGGGCTGGCAGGAGCCCGGGGACGACCGGACGGACGGCCGCCTCGAGCGCCTCAACGCCCAGGTGCTGGAAGCGGTCAACGCCTCGGGCGAGGTCTTCCTGTCGCACACGCGGATCGAGGGGCGCTTCGCGCTGCGCCTGGCGATCGGCCACATCCGCACGACGCAGCGCCACGTCGAGCGCGCCTGGACCCTCCTCCAGGAGGCGGCGTCCAACCACGGGGCCTGACCGGCCGCCGGCGTCCCACACCGCGCCCCCCGAGGCACCCGCACGGCGCCAGGATTCGTTCGACGTTCAAGTAGCCTGCGCTATACTCGCCGCCCATGGATGTCGCGGTGGTCTCGCTCGGAGCGCTGCTGGTCGCCATCATCGTCAGCTGCACCGTCCGGCTGCACGTCGGCTTTCTCGCGATCGCCCTGGCCTGGATCGTCGGCGTGTACGTGGCCGGAATGAGCCCGCGCGACGTCATGGCCGGCTTCCCGACCCGGCTCTTCCTGACGCTGACCGGAGTCACCCTGCTGTTCTCGCAGGCGCAGGCCAACGGCACGCTCGACCGGATCGCGCGCAAGGCGGTCGAGTACTGCCGGGGCAACGTCGGCGTGATGCCGATGATGTTCTTCCTGCTCTCGTTCGTGATCGCGTCGATCGGCCCGGGCAACATCGCGACGACAGCCCTCATCGCGCCGATGGGCATGGCGGTGGCCGGCCAGGTCGGCGTGCCGGCCTTCCTGATGGCCATCATGGTCGCCAATGGCGCGAACGCCGGATCGCTGTCGCCGATCGCCCCGACCGGCATCATCGTCAACGGCGTGATGGCCGACATCGGCCTCGCCGGCTACGAGATGCTGAGCTACCTCAACAACATGATGGCGCACGTCGTGATCGCCTTCACCGCCTACTTTCTCTTCGGCGGCTGGCGCCTGCTGCGCCGGTACCACACCGGCAGCGTGAGCATGCCGACCTCCGCGGAGGATGCGGATACGGGCGGTGTCGATCCCGTGGACAGCGGCTTCACGCGGGCGCAGTTGCTCACACTGGCCGTCATCGGAACGCTCGTGACGGGCGTCGTGTTCTTCGACGTCGACGTCGGCCTGGGCGCCTTCACCGCGGCCGTCGTGCTCGCCTTGCTGAAGGCGGGGGACGAGCTCGAGGCGGTCAAGATCATGCCGTGGCGCGTCATCATGCTCGTGTGCGGCGTGACCGTCCTCATCTCCGTCCTCGAGGCGACCGGCGGCCTCGACCTCTTCACGCGCGTGCTGGCCGGCATGTCCACCCCGAACACCGTGACCGCCATCATCGCCTTCTCGACCGGGTTCGTCTCCATCTACAGCAGCACGTCGGGCGTCGTACTCCCGGCGTTCCTGCCGACTGTCCCGGGCCTCGCCGAGCAGCTCGGCGGCGTCGCGCCGCTGGCGATCGCCTCCTCGATGAACGTGGGTGCGCACCTCGTCGACGTGTCGCCGCTGTCGACTCTCGGCGCGCTCTGCATGGCCGCCGCCCCGGCCAGCGAGGACAGCCGGGCGCTGTTCAACAAGCTGCTGGCCTGGGGCTTCGCGATGACCGTCGTCGGCGGCTTCACCTGCTGGCTGCTGTTCACGGTGCTCCGGATCGGTCTCGGCTGAGCACGCGCCGGGACGGGGACGAAGCGGCGGGGCGGGCGGGATATCATCGACCGACCGGCGGCCGGCCGGTGGTTGGACCATCAAGGAGAGAGTCATGACGAGATCGACGACGAAGGGTTTCGTGCTGATCGCGGTGCTGGGCGCGGCGGTGAGCGCAGGGCTGGCGAACGCACCGGCCGACCTGCCGCAGATGGAGGGCGTACCCACCGCCGAGCCGGAGGCGGTCGGGATGTCCTCGGCGCGGCTCGAGCGGCTCGACCGGGTGATGCAGGGCTACATCGACCGCAACGAGGTCGCCGGCGTCGTCACCCTGGTGGCGCGGCGGGGCAAGGTCGTGCACTTCTCGGCCCTCGGGCAACGCGACGTCGAGGCCGGCGCGCCGATGGCCCACGACGCGGTCTTCCGCATCGCCTCGATGACCAAGCCGATCGCGTCGGTCGCGCTGATGATGCTCTACGAGGAGGGCCGCTTCCAGCTGCGCGACCCGATCGCCAGGTGGCTGCCGGAGTTCGCGGACATGCAGGTGGCGGTTCCCGCGCCGCCGCAGGAGCGGCTGACCGGCCGCTACAAGACGGTGCCGGCCGCCCGACCGATCACCATGCAGCAGATTCTGACCCACACCGCGGGGCTCGCGAACAGCTACCGCGGCATCACCCAGCCGGAGTTCCAGGAGGTGGTGGCGCCGCGGAAGCCGGGCGATACGGTGGGCGCGATGCTGAAGCGGCTTGCGACGCTGCCCCTCAACTTCCATCCCGGCGACCACTGGGAGTACGGGCGGGCCACTGACGTGGTGGGACGGCTCGTCGAGGTGATGTCGGGCCAGACCCTCGACGCGTACCTGAAGGAACGGATCTTCGAGCCGCTCGACATGGTCGACACCCACTTCTATCTGCCGCAGTCGAAGCTGGACCGCTTCGCCGCGCTCTACCGTCCGAACGCGCAGGGCACAATCGAGCTATTGGAGGCGCCGACCGCGGAGAGTCGCTTCGTCGCCGAGCCGCACACCTACTTCAGCGGCGCCGGCGGGCTCGTGTCGACCGCGCGCGACTACTTCCGCTTCCACCAGATGATGCTCAACGGCGGCGAGCTCGACGGCGTGCGCATCATCAGCCGGAAGACCGTCGAGCTGATGACCGCGAACCACACCGGCGACAAGGGCATCTGGCTGGCCGGGCCGGGCTACGGCTTCGGCCTGGGCTACGCGGTGGTCACCGACCTCGGGCCGTCGGGCACCCCGCGCTCGGAAGGGTCCTACTACTGGGGCGGCGCGTACGGCACGATCTTCTGGGTGGACCCGTCCGAGGAGTTGATCGGCATCCTGATGGAGCAGATCCGGCCGTACACCCATCTCAACGTCCGGCCCGATCTGGCGACGATGACGTATCAGGCGATCATCGACTGAGCCGCGATGCCGAAGCCGGCGGCAGGTTGAGCTCGACCCGCCGCCGGGCGTTGTGCTCGCACGCGCCGGCAATCTCCCGCAGTATGTCGGACAGGCTGATTGCGTCCGATACCAGGATGGGAGCGGCGGGGCCGGCCGGCGCGGCACCGGGCACGCCGCCAGTGCTACCGCGGCGGCCGCGAAGATCGGCGCCAGACGTGTGACTGTCGCCGCGCGGACCTGTCGACTTCGCTGTGAAGAACGTTGGTTGACGAACGATCCAGCCGAGTAGAGACGTATCCGTTGCGCGGCGCGCCGCGGCGCCGCTTGCGTTGCTGCGCTGCGTTGCTGCTGGCAGCCGGCGCCGCCGCCCCAGCCGCCGCCCAGACGTCCGGGACCCTCGAGGGCGCCGTCGTCGACACTCAGGGGCTGGCCGTGCCCGGCGCGACGGTGACGCTCGCCAGCGAGGCGCTGATCGCCCCTGTCGTCGCGGTCACCCTCGTCGACGGATCGTACCGCTTCCGGGCGCTCGGGCGCGGGTCCTACGACCTCACGTTCGAGCTGCCGGGATTCCGCACGCTCGTCCGTGAAGGCGTCGTCGTGGAGGGCAACCGGGTGATCCGGATCGACGCGGCGCTGGAGCCGGCCGCCGTGGCCGAAACCGTGACGGTCACGGGGGCGGCGCCGGTCGTGGACATCAGGACCACGGCGCTCGTGAACGACTTCGGCGCGGCGGAGCTGCAGGAGGTGCCGTCGGCCACCGACGTGTGGGCCGTGCTCGGCCAGACGGCGGGCGTGCGTATGCGCGGCTTCGACGTCGGCGGCTCCCGCAAGAGCCAGCAGACCGACTACGAGAGCTTCGGCATGCGGAGCCAGAACCGGATTCTCGCCGACGGCGTGGACACGACCGAGGGCAGCGGCGGCACGGGGTTCTACTTCGACCACTACTCCATCGAAGAGTTCACGACCACGGCGGCCGGCGCCGACGTGGAGATGACCGCGCCGCGGCTCGCTCGTCATGATGACCATGAAGAGCGGCGGGAACGACTTCAGCGGCCTGTTCCACGGCGACTACGAGCACGAGAGCTTCGTGGGCGAGAACAGCGACGCGAACCTCGAGGCGCGCGGCTACACGGGCAACCCGAACCTGCTCTTCCTCGAGACCCACGCCGACCTCGGCGGACCGATCGTGCGCGACCGCGCCTGGTTCTATGCGTTCTACAACCACTTCCGCATCGACAAGGCGGTCTCGGGGGTGGATCGCTCCGTGGCCACCGACCTGGGCGACTTCGACAACTTCGGGGGCAAGGTCACGGTGCGGCTGACCGACCGGGACCGGTTGATCGGGTACTCGCAGTGGGGACTGAAGGAGAAGCCGAAGCGCGGGCTGTCGACCGGCGTCGGTCCCGACTCGGTGCTGGCGCAGGCGAGCTGGAGTTGGGCGCACAAGGCGGAATGGCAGCGCGTCTGGAACGACCGGACGTTCATGACCACGGCCCTTAAGCATTTCGGGTTCGGCTGGCCGATGGTGCCGCAGGTCGATCCGGCACGGCAGCCGCCGCGCCTGGACACGGCGACCGGACGGCTGAGCGGCGCCGGCTGGTTTCCGGACGTCGACGGCCCGCCGCCGTTCACCTTCGTGCGCTGGAAGCCGCAGGCCACGGTAAGCCTGAACCACTACGCGCCCGACTTCGGCGGCAGCCACGATCTCAAGCTGGGCTACGAGTTCCAGATCGACAGCAGCCGGTTCGGCTCGAACGCCAATTCCGGGCACATCCGCTACCTCGATGACAGCGCGAACGACCGCCCGTTCAACGTGGACCGGATCATGCTCTTCAGCATGCCGGCCGAGGAGGGGATCGCCTCCGACAACCGGAACCGGCACCACGCGGCGTTCGTCCAGGACACGTGGCGGCCGGTGGACCGGCTGTCGCTGAACCTGGGCGTCCGCTACGAGCAGCAGCGCACCTACTTCCTCGACTCGGTCTCCAACCCCTTCCTGACCGACTTCTTTCCCGGCGGCACCACCGCGGGCCGGACGAACGTCGTCTGGAACACCTGGGCGCCGCGGCTCGGGGTGACGTTCGCGCTGGCGCCGGACACGGTCCTGAAGGGGCACTACGGCCGCTACTACCTGAACCTGGCCGACTCGCACGAGGACGCCAATCCGGCCAGCACGGCCTGGATCCGGTACGCGTTCCGCGACCCGAACGCCAACGGGATCTACGACAGCCCGAACGAGCTGGGGGCGAAGCTGGACGACCAGGGCGCCCCCGGTGCGGAGCTCCGGGCCGAGGGAACGGCCGTCGACCCGGACCTGACGCCGGAGTACGTCGACGAGAACAGCGTCTCGCTGGAGCACGAGGTGGCAGCGGATACCTCCCTCCGGCTCTCCTACGTGCGCAAGGACGTCAGCGGCGACAGCGGCATCTGGAACGCCCCGCAGCAGGGCGCGCTGCTCGCCGGGCGGGGCATCTCGTGCGCCGCGGATCCCGCGTGGGACTGCCCGCTGAACGCCCTGACCGGCGCCCTGCTGAGCGTCCAGCGCGTCCCCGACGACGTGGCAGGACTCATCGACAACCGGATCGCCGCCTTCCCCGGGATGGAGGCCGCCTACGACACGCTGCAGGTGGCCGTGAACCGGCGCTTCACCGGCGGCTTCCTGCTGCAGGCCAGCTTCGACTACCAGTGGCGGGACGAGTTCCGCGCCGCCTCGGGCGAATCGAGGAGCCCGCTCGTCGCCGACCCGCTCGTCGTCGGCTCCGGCGGGCACGGCCGGATCTGGCAGAACCACAGCCTCGACATCGACGCCCGGCAGGCAACGACCAACTGGGGCGCCCGCCTGCTGGCGCGCTACACGCTGCCGTACGACGTCGGGCTGTCGGCGAACGTCCGGCACCAGAGCGGCTGGCCGTACGCCCTGATCCAGCGCGTGGACATCCCGGGCACGGGCACCAACCAGCCGATCTTCCTCACCGACCTGGCCGCGAACCGCTCCGCGAACGTGACGCTGGCCGACCTCCGCCTGGACAAGCCGTTCGCCGTCGGCGCCGGCAGCCGGCTCACCCTGATGCTGGACCTCTACAACCTCTTCAACGCGAACGCGGTGACCAACTTCTCGCTGCGCACGGCCGACGTCGAGCGCGTCATCGCCGCGCTCGACCCCATCGCGATGAAGGTGGGCGTCCGGTACCAATTCTGAGCGATCGAGCTCAGAATTGCGTCACGTCGCGGTCGTCGTCGGCACCATCGTCGTGCTGAACGCCGTCGGGCTGCTCCGAGCCGTGCCGATGCCGCTTCTCGTTTGACAACCCGCCGAGAGATGACCATGCTGGTCATGTGAGCATTGCAACGAATGTGGCGACGCTCAAGGCCCGGCTCAGCGAGTTCCTGAGGCAGGTCAAGGCCGGCAACGACGTGATAGTCACGGAGCGCGGCGTTCCGATCGCGCGCCTGACCGGCTTGGGTCCCCTCGAACAACGTGCAGCCCGGCGTGTCCGCCTGGCGCGGGCCGGCGTGCTCGAGCTCGGCCATGGAACACGACCGGCAGCGCTGCCCATCCCGCCTCGTGGTGAGCTTGTCGGGCGGGATGTGCTCGACGCCCTGCTCGCGGAACGCGCCGAGTCCCGGTAATGTTCTGGGACAGCTCCGCTCTGATTCCCCTGATTCTCCGGGAAACGAGCTCCGGAAGCTTGACCAAGCGATTGGCGCACGAGGAGAGCATCGCCATCTGGTGGGGCACACCCGTCGAGTGCCTGTCGGCGATTCATCGACGGCATCGCGAAGCGCCGCTCGAGGAAGTCACCTTGTCCGACGCGATCAGTCGCCTGCGGGTGCTCACCGAATACGCCGACGCCGTAGTGCCGACCGACAGTCTCCGGTCGCACGCCGGCCGCCTGGTCGCCGTGCATCCGCTGCGTGCCGCCGACGCTCTCCAGCTTGCCGCGGCACTGGCATGGTGTGAGAATCGGCCTCGCGGTGAGGGCCTCCTGACGCTCGACCTCCAGCTCCGGGATGCCGCGGTACAGGAAGGCTTCAACGTTCTGCCGTAGCGCGCCTCGGGGTGGGATTGCCGCCACCGACCCGGCGGTCGCCGTCGAGCATGAGCGCGCGGTCGGCGATGCCCCGAACTTCACCCGCGGCGTGCGAGACGAAGGCCGTCGGCAGCGCCAGCTCGTCGCGCACGCGCTCGATGTACGCCGAGCGCTTCATCGCCGCGCTCGACCCCATCGCGATGAAGCCGGGCGTCCGGTACCAATCTGAGGTGCCGGCGGCCATCCAGGAACGTGTCGACTCTCCGACTGGCGCGGCCTGGCCGGCTCCGCTCGGAAGGTGTCAGGCGACGTGATCCCGCACGTAGTCTGCCAACACGCGATTGACGAGCGTTTGATACCCGATGCGGCGCCTAGCCGCCTCGTTCCGCAGGGCCTCCAGCACGTCCGGGTCTACACGAATTGCGATGAGCTGCCGTGCCCGCTCCCCCAGCGGTGGCCGGCCCACGGGGCGCATACCTCGCAACTGCGCCTCCGACGCTTCCGGAATATCCGAAAAGTCAATCGCCTGGTCCGCCAGCGTACGCCGTCCTTTCCCTGCCACTCGCTCGTCGCGCACTGATGATCCTGACCTTCTCGCCATCGGCTGATGTCCTCCTCGTGTACGCGACCATGCAGGATGCGTCCAGGCACGGATCGCCCGAGACGGAGGAACCGGGCCTCGTTGACCGAGTGCCGGATATCGGGACCATCGAATGCACGGGTGTCGGCAAAGACCGTCGCCGCTTCCCCGAACGAGACGCCGTGCTTCTCAAGGTTGGTCGCAGCCTTCCGCTCGTCCCACTCGAACACCTATTTCAGTATATACAGAAGCATCGCACGAGCCGGCCGATCATCCGCGTGCACGTCGACCCTTGACGCCGGCCTTCAGAAACGGCCATTCTCGGCGCGTAGACACGGGACCAAACCCGCTTGTCGGCGGCGACGCAGTTGACGCTAACCCACGTTTAACAAGATGGCCGGTCATTTTGCCGATTTGCACGGCATTTCGAGCGTCTCATCTCCGTAAGTTATTGATTCCACAGGGCCGGGGTCTGGTTTCGCTCAATGTAGTGCCATAATCGTGTCGGAATGGTTGCGCTGTAGCGGGTCCACCCGCTATCGTGGCCCGTATGTTCGTTCGGCGCACCCAAACCCGGCGGACCGAGGACGGACAGCCCTACTACTCCCATCGTCTCGTCCACTCCGAGCGCGTCGGAAGCACCGTCCGTCAGCGCACGCTGCTCAATCTCGGAAGACACTTTGACATCCCCCGGGCACAGTGGCCGCTGTTGTGCACCCGCATCGACGACGTCTTGTCCGGCCAGGCGCCCCTGGTGGCCGATTGCCCGCCCGCCGTCGAACACGAGGCGCAGCGGATCGCGGCGCAGTTGGTCGCCCGCGGCGCAGCGGGGGACGCGACGGCCGCCGGACCGGCAGACGTGCAACGGGTCGATGTCGACTCGCTGCGCCTGGTCCGCCCCCGTAGCGTCGGGGTGGAGCAGGTGGGCCTGTGGGCGCTGGAGCAATTGGGGCTGCCGACCCTGCTGGCCGACTTGGGCGTCAACGGCGCGTTGCGCGCGGCGGCGGCCGGGGCCCTCGTCGGGCGCCTGGCCCAGCCGGCATCGGAGCGCGCGACGCACCGCTGGCTGCAAGCGCGCAGCGGCCTCGGGGAGTTGCTCGGTGTCGACTTCGAGACCGTCAGCGCGATGCAGCTCTACCGCGCCTCGGACGCGTTGGTGAAGCATCGCGAGGCGGTCGAGGCGCACCTGTTCGACCGGGCCCTCGGGCTGTTCGACCTGCAGCCGACCGTGACCCTCTACGACCTGACCAACACCTATTTCGAGGGTGAGGCGAGCGAGCAGCCGCAGGCACAGCGCGGGCACTCGAAAGAGAAACGCAGTGACTGCCCGTTGTTGACCCTGGGGCTGATGCTCGACGCCAGCGGCTTCGTGCGCCGCTCGCAACTGTTCGCCGGCAACATCCGCGAGCACCGGACGCTGGCCGGCATGCTCGAGGCGCTGCGGGCGCCGGCCGGCGCCCTGGTGGTGATGGACCGCGGTGTCGCCACCGACGCCTGCATCACGTGGCTGCGGGAGCACGGCTACCGCTATCTGGTCGTCAGCCGGGAACGCCACCGGCAATTCGATGCCGATGCCGCCGTGTCGGTCCGCACCCAGTCAAACCAGACCGTGCATCTGCACAAGGTCGTCTCCACCGACCCCGACGAGGTGCGCCTGTACTGCTACTCCGAGGAGCGAGCGGAGAAGGAACGAGGCATCGTCGAGCGCTTCGCCACCCGCTTCGAGGCCGCGCTCACCAAACTCAACGACGGGCTGGCGCGCCCCCGCGCCCACAAGCGCCTCGCCCAGGTCTGGCAGCGCATCGGGCGCTTGAAAGCACAGCACTCCCGCGCCGCCGCGCACTACCAGATCGCCGTCACCGCCGACGAGGCCGGCAATAAAGCCGTCGCCGTCACCTGGTCCCGCCGCCCGCAGGACGGCTCGATGGCCACCCATCCCGGCGTCTACTGCCTGCGCAGCAGCGAAACCGACTGGGACGAAGACGCCTTGTGGCGAACCTACACCACGCTCACCGACGTCGAAGCCGTCTTCCGCTCGCTCAAGTCCGAACTCGGCCTGCGTCCCATCTACCACCACAAACCGCGGCGGGCCGACGGCCACCTGTTCCTCACCGTCATCGCCTACCAGCTCGTGCAGGTCATCCGCATCCGCCTGCGTGCGCACGGCGACCACGCCAGCTGGTCCACCCTACGCCGCATCCTCGACGGCCAGCAGCGCGTCACCGCCACCTTCCGGCGGCCGGACGGGCGCACCCTGCACGTGCGCACGACCACGCAAGCCGAACCCGAACAGCGGGCCATCTACGACGCGCTCGGCGTCGACCCGCAGCCGGGCGGCGTCCGAAAAACGATCATCTGACCGACCTCTTCCCCGGTTGACGCGCGCTTGTAGTGCCACTTGCGCCATTCGACCAGCGTAAACTACTGATTCTAAAATGTCTTGGCTATGCCGTTGTTAAACCTGGGCTAACCCCCCATCACGCCAAGTACTTCGCCCACGACCTGACGCGACGGGCTGCGAGCGGAATGGACCGCCTGTCGATGGCGCTGTTCGACGCGGCCGTCGACCTGAACCCGCATCAGATCGAAGCATCGCTCTTCGCCCTGCAGTCACCCCTCTCGCAGGGCGTCATCCTGGCCGACGAGGTTGGTCTCGGGAAGACGATCGAGGCGGGAATCGTGCTCTGCTAGCTCTGGGCGGAACGCAAGCGCCGTCTGCTGGTGATCTCAGTACGCCAGTGCGGGCAGCAATCTCGAAGCCCTGCGGCAGCGGCTGTCAGTCTTCTGCAAGCGGACCCTCCGCAACGAGGTGATGGAGTACATCCGGTACACGGAGCGGCGCCCGATCACGCGGCCATTCAAACCGACGGACAAAGAACATGCGCTGTACGAGGCAGTTTCCAGCTTTCTCCAGCGGGACGACAGCTACGCACTGCCCCAAAGGCAGAGCCATCTCACGACCCTGATTCTGCGAAAACTGCTCGCCTCGTCGTCGCAGGCCATTGCCGACACCTCGACGATGCGCACGCTGTGGGACATGGAGAAGAACGAGATGCAGAAGCGGCACGTCCTCTTTCAGGAGGACAGGGACAGTTACGTCGGCATGATGCTCAATGCGTAGCGACGGCCGCGCAGCCACCGCCTACGGCGCCCGGAACGTGTCCGGCAGGATCGACTGGAACTGCAGGCCCCACTCGCCGTCCTGCTTCGTCATGATGAACAGGGACGGCACCGTGCGGTAGACCGTGCCGTCCACCCGATAGCGGCTGAACACCACCTCGAAGTGCACCTTGTCCGGAGCCACCTGCAGGGGCTCGGCGCGGTCGATGGTGCTGTGGTCCCAGCCTTCCGTCTGCCGGAGGCGCTCGAAGTCGGTCACGACGTCGGCGGGACCCTCCCGCACGGTGACCTGCCCGTTGCGGCCCAGACTGAGCCGCGGGTAGTTGCAGGCCGCCGCGATTGCGT
The DNA here is from genome assembly GCA_965217045.1 of Vicinamibacterales bacterium. Classification (GTDB taxonomy): domain Bacteria; phylum Acidobacteriota; class Vicinamibacteria; order Vicinamibacterales; family UBA8438; genus JAAXGX01. Next base: position 2,779,814 of record OZ244229.1, read on the forward strand.
CGTTGTCTTCGGCGTTCCATGCGCGGAAGTACTCCGCGAGCGCCGCGCGCGCGTCTTCCAGCGGATCCTGCGCCGACACGGGCACGGCCAGCGTTGCGGCGACGGCGAGCGCCGCGCCCAGCGTGAGCTTCCCCATCGGGGTCATCCTCCCTGTCAGAAGATCGCGACCGGCACGACGGTCGAGCCGGTGGCGCCCTGGATCTTGAGCGGCTGCACGACGAAGGCGAACTCGTACATCCCGGCGGCGGCCAGCTCGTCCAACCGCATGCGCTCCACGAGGTGGATGCCGTTGACGACGAGCATCATCTGGTGAATCGGCAGCGAGAGCTCCGGATCCGGGTTGGGCGAGACCTCCACCGGCTGGTTGTCGGCGCCGAGCAGCATGGGATCCTGCTCCACCAGCCACTCGGCAGCCGCGACGCCGATGCCCGGGTTCGTCGCCATGAAGCGCTCGGCGTCGGTGTCCCAAAGGACGCCCCAGCCGGTGTGGATCAGGACGGCGTCGCCAAGCTCCAGGGCCACGCCCTGCCGGGCGAGCGCCTGCTGGAGATCGTCGACCGTGATCTCGTACCGGTCGGGCAGCATGTCGACCCCCTTGAGCGCCGCCACGTCAATCAGCACGCCGCGCGTCATGAGGGTGCCGACGTTCTCGACGCCCAGGCGCGTGAAGCCGGTCCGCGTCATGACCTCGTTCTGGTCGAAGCAGTTGTAGAGGCTGTCGCCGATGGTCTGATGGGCGAAGCCGTCGAACTGCGTGCCCACCTGGCCCATCTCGGCGACGATGACCTCCTCGTTCGAGGCGCGGCGGTTCGAGCCGACGGGCGCGCCGGTCGGCTTCATGTAGACATCGAAGTGCCGGGCGCCGAGCGGTATCGACCCGTGCAGGACCTGCCCGAGCTCGATCACCCGTCCGGTCCGGATCAGGCCCGCCGCGCGGAGCACCGTCTCCGGGCCCATGTGATTGGCCGCCCCCCGCTCGTCGCCCGCGCCCCACCTGCCGGGACAGCGCTCGTCGGGCGCCGGCGGCGTCCAGGACTGGGCGGCGGCGGGCGCGCCGGCCGCGAGGGTGAGCACGAACGAGGCGACGGCGATGGCGGCCAGGGTAGTGAATCGCATGGTTTCCTCCGTGACTGGTCCGGCTGGGACCCTGCGCCGCAGAACGGCGCAGGCGACTGCTAGTCTAAACCACCCTGCAATCCGTCCGGCCGGCGCTGTTTGACAGCCTCGCGGCGCCTGCGCTAGGGTACGCCGCAGCATGCGGTGCACAGGTCATCATTCGGATCATCATCGGCCGCGACATGGCGGGCACAGGTGCTGCGCGTGAGCTAGGCGAGAGACCCGGGATTGTTGGCGCAACAGACGGCCTCGCCGAGCATCCGGCGAGGCTTTTTTTATTGGGCGCGGAGACCACGCGATGGACTTTACGAAACTCGATGGGCTGATTCCGGCGGTCATACAGGACGACGAGAGCAACGAGGTGTTGATGGTGGGCTTCATGAACCAGGCCGCGCTCGACCGGACCACCGCCTCGGGGTTCGCCACGTTCTTCAGCCGCACCCGGAACACGCTCTGGACGAAGGGAGAGACGTCGGGCAACCGGCTGCAGGTCGTGCGCATCCTGACCGACTGCGACGACGACACGGTGCTGGTGCGCGTCAAGCGTCTCGGCGACGGCAACGTCTGCCACACGGGAACGCGCTCCTGCTTCGTCCGCGAACTCGACGCCGCCAGGGTGAGTGCGTCATGAAGCTGCGACTCGGACTCCCCAAGGGGTCGCTGCAGGACTCCACCGTTCAGCTGTTCGCGCGCGCGGGCTTCAACATCTACGTCAGCCCGCGCTCCTACTTCCCGACGATCGACGACCCGGAGATCGAGTGCACGCTGATCCGCGCCCAGGAGATGGCGCGCTACGTCGCCGTCCACGCGGTCGACGCCGGGCTGACCGGACAGGACTGGATCGCCGAGCACCAGGCGGCCACCGGCGATCGGGTCGTCACCATCGCGGACCTGATCTACTCCAAGCAGAGCTTCCGCAAGGTCCGCTGGGCGCTGGCGGTCCCAGAGGACTCCCGCTTCCGCACGCCCGAAGACCTGGAGGGGGCCACCATCGCGACCGAGCTGGTGCGCGCCACCGAGTCGTACTTCGCCGCCCGGAACGTGAAGGTCAACGTCGAGTTCTCCTGGGGCGCGACCGAGGTGAAGCCCCCGGAGCTGGCGGACGCCATCGTCGAAGCCACCGAGACGGGCTCGACGCTGCGCGCCAATCATCTGCGCATCATCGACACCGTCCTGGAATCGAATCCGCAGCTCATTGCCAACGAGACGGCTGCCGCCGACCAGTGGAAGCGGGAGAAGCTCGACAACATCGCGCTGCTGCTCAGGGCCGGCATCGAGGCGCAGGACCGCGTGGGGTTGATGCTGAACGTGCAGCGGGCCGAGCTGAACCGCATACTGAGCCTCCTGCCGGCGCTGCAGCGCCCGACCGTGGCGCCGTTGAGCGACGACGACTGGGTGTCCATCACGACGGTGCTCGACGAGCGCACCGTGCGCGAGCTGATCCCCAAGCTGAAGGCCGCGGGCGGCCACGGGATCGTGGAGTATCCTCTGAGCAAGATCGTGCTGTAGCCACCGCAACCTGCATGAAGGTCACCTCCTCCTCGAACGCGCGCACCCGGCGGCAGCTGCTCGACAGGCAGCAGGCATCCGACCCGGCTGTCGCCGGGCGCGTCGCCCGCATCGTCGCGGGCGTCAGGCGCCGCGGCGACGCCGCGCTCGGCGACTACGTCCGGACGCTCGACGGCTGGAGCGGGCCGCTCGAGGTTCCGCCCGACGAGATTCGCCGGGTCGCCGCCGGGGTGCCGCCTGCCGTCCGGCGCGCCATCAAGGTCGCTGCCCGGCGTATCCGGCGGATCGCCAAACGCCAGGTGCCGCAGGGCTGGAAGGTGGCCACGGCGCCCGGCGTGGTCGTGGAGCAACGCGTCACGCCGCTCGGGCGCGTCGGCTGCTACGTGCCCGGCGGACGCTACCCGCTGCCGTCGTCACTGCTGATGACGGCGATTCCGGCGCGCGTCGCCGGCGTGGACGAGGTGATCGCCGCCAGCCCGAGCCTTGATCCGACCGTCTGCGAGGCCGCGCTGGAGGCGGGCGTGTCGCGGCTGTTCCGGATGGGCGGTGCGCACGCCATCGCGGCGCTGGCGTACGGCACGGCGACCGTGCCGCGGGTCGAGAAGATCGTCGGCCCCGGCAACGTCTACGTCGCCGCCGCGAAGGCCCTCGTCGCCGCCGACTGCCCCATCGACTTCCGCGCGGGGCCGACCGAGATCGTCATCGTGGCGAGCGGGGGGAACGCCGAGTGGCTCGCGGCCGACCTGGTGGCACAGGCCGAGCACGACCCGCAGGCGCGCGCCCTGCTGCTCACGCCCAGCGCCGCCCTGGCGCGCGCCGTGGCCGCGGAGGTCGAGCGCCAGCTGACCGATCATCCCGCGGCGCGGCCGTCCGTCGAGAGCTACGGCATGGCCGTCGTCACCGCCAGCCTGGACGAAGCCGTCGATCTGGCCAACGAGATTGCACCGGAGCACGTGGTCTGCGATACCGAGACGGAGGCGCAGCGCCTGACGCGGGCCGGCACGGTCTTCGTCGGAGCCTACGGCGCCCAGGCGGCCGGCGACTACGCGACGGGGTCGAACCATGTCCTGCCCACCGGCGGCGCCGCCCGGTTTCGCGGCGGTCTCGGCGCCGCCGACTTCGTGCGCGTCGGCAGCGTGCAGCGCCTGACCGGTCCTGGGCTCCGCCGCCTGGCGCCCACCGCCATCTCGCTGGCCAACGCCGAGGGCCTGACCGCCCACGCGGCGTCGGTCGCCGTCAGGTTGCGATGAGCACGCCGGAGCGACGCGCCCGGATCGATCGGCACACCCGCGAGACGCGGATCGGCCTGAGCCTCGACCTCGACGGCCAGGGCGAGTTCGAGGTGCGGACCGGCATCCGTTTCCTGGACCACATGCTGGAGCTGGTGGCCCGGCACGGCGTCATGAACCTGGCAGTGGACGCCGAGGGCGACCTCGACGTCGATCAGCATCACACCGTCGAGGACGTCGGCATCGCGCTCGGCGAGGCGGTGAGCCAGGCGCTCGGATCGCGGCGCGGGATCAACCGGGCCGGCTACTTCGTCATGCCGATGGACGAGACCCTCGGCGTGGCGGCCATCGACCTCAGCGGCCGCGTGCACACGGTCGTCGACCTCCGGGTGCGCGCCCGGCTCGTGGGCGACCTGCAGACCGAGCTCGTCACCGACTTCTTCGAGGGGTTCGCGCAGGGGGCGCGGGCCAACGTGCACCTCAAGGTGCTCTACGGCCGCTCCAGCCACCACAAGGTGGAGGCCGTGTTCAAGGCGTTCGCGCGCGCGCTGCGCGTTGCCTGCTCGCGCGACCGCCAGCTCGGCGAGAGCCTCCCGAGCACGAAGGGGCTCATCTAGCGGCATGATTGCACTCATCGACTACGGCGCCGGGAACCTGACGTCGGTCAGGAAGGCCCTGCGGCATCTCGGCGCGCGGTTCGCGACGCCCGCGTCGCCGGCGGAGATGGCCGGCGCGTCCGCCATCATCGTGCCGGGCGTCGGGCACTTCGAAGCCACGACCGCCCTCGTGCCGGACTGGCGCACGGGGATCGCCGCGGCGGTCGCGCGCGGCACTCCGCTCATGGGCATCTGCGTCGGCCTCCAATGGCTGTTCGAGGGCAGCGAGGAGGCGCCGCGCGTGGGCGGGCTGGCAGTCATGCCGGGCACCTGCGCCCTGATCCGCGGCGACGATTACGACGGTTTCGGCAGGTTCAAGGTGCCGCACGTGGGCTGGAACGGCCTGCACATCAAGCGCGACTCGTGGCTGCTCGAGGGCGTGCGCGAAGGCGACCAGGTCTACTTCACCCACTCGTACGCCGCGCCGGTCACCGCCGACTGCGTGGCCTCGACGCGCTACGGCGTCGATTTCGCCAGCGCCGTCCAGCGGGACCATGTCGCGGGGGTCCAGTTCCACCCCGAGAAGTCGGGAGCGGTCGGCCTGCGCATCCTGGGCAACTTCCTCGAGCGGGTGCCGGCGTGACGGAGGACCCGACCCAGCGCGTCTGATTGCCATGCTCTCCAAACGCATCATCGCGTGTCTCGATGTCCGCGACGGCCAGGTCGTCAAGGGCGTCAACTTCGAGGGCCTGCGGTCGGCCGGCGACCCGGCCGCGCTCGCCCAGCGCTACAACCGCGAGGGCATCGACGAGGTGGTGATCCTCGACGTCACCGCGACCCTGGAGAAGCGCAAGGCGATGGCCCGCACGATCCAGGCGGTGGCCCAGGAGATCTTCCTGCCGCTCTGCGTCGGGGGCGGGATCAACGACGAGGCGCATGCGGACGCGGCCATCGAGGCCGGCGCCGACAAGGTGAGCCTGAACACCGCCGCCATCGCCCGCCCCGAGCTGCTCACGGCCCTGGCGCGGCGCTACGGCAGCCAGGCCGTGATCGTCGCGATCGACGCGAAGCGGGAGGGCGGCGCCTTCCGCATCTACGTCCGCAGCGGCCGGCAGGCAACGGATCGCGATGCCGTCGAGTGGGCCCGGGAAGCGGCCGAGCGCGGTGCCGGCGAGATCCTCCTGACCTCAATCGACCGCGACGGGACCAAGAGCGGGTTCGACTGCGAGCTGACGGCGGCCGTCTCCGACGCGGTCTCGATTCCGGTCATCGCCTCAGGCGGGGCCGGCACGTTCGATCACTTCGTGGACGTGTTCACGGCGGGCCGGGCCGACGCCGCGCTGGCCGCGTCCATCTTCCACTACGCCGAGCACGCGGTCGTCGACCTCAAGCAACATCTGGCAGGCCGCGGCATCCCGGTCCGGCTCTGACCCTTGCGATGCTCATCCCCTCCATCGACCTCAAGGGCGGTCAGGTCGTGCAGCTCATACAGGGCGAGCGGCCCGCTCTTGCGTCGGACGACATCGCGGCCTGGGTGCGCAGGTTCCAGGGATTCCCCTGCGTGCAACTGATCGACCTCGACGCGGCGATGGGTTCAGGCACGAACGATCCGCTGGTGCGGCACATCGCGCGGCAGCTCCCCTGCCGCGTGGGCGGCGGGATCCGCACCATCGACCGCGCGCGCGCCGTGCTCGACTACGGCGCGAACGCCGTCATCGTCGGCTCCTCCCTGTTTCGCGACGGCCGGCCGGACCTCGCCTTCGCCGCGGCCCTCGCCGCCGCGGTCGGTCCCGAGAGGATCATCGCCGCGGTCGACAGCAAGGGCGGACAGGTGGTCGTCAAGGGCTGGACCGAGGCGGTGGCGCTGACCGCGGTCGACGCGGTCAGGCAGCTCGAGCCGTTCTGCGAGGAGTTCCTCTATACGCACGTCGACAAGGAGGGGCTGATGCAGGGCACGGACCTGGACGCTATCATGGCGGTGCGGCGCGCGACGAGCCGGCGGCTCACGGCGGCAGGCGGCATCACGACGCGGGCCGAGATCGACACGCTCGATACGGAGGGAATCGACGCCGTCGTCGGCATGGCGATCTACACCGGACGGCTGCCGATCTCGAACGATTCCCCGGACTGAACGATGCGCGGCACGACCGGGACACGGCGCACGCGGCCGGGCGGCTGGGTGTGGTTCCTGGCCCGGCTCGCGGTCCGCACCTTCTATCGGGTCGAACGGATCGGCGGGCCGCTGCCCGAGGGCGCGCTGCTGCTGGTCGCGAACCACCCCAACACGCTGCTGGACCCCGCGGTCATCCAGGCGACCGCCGGACGCCGCGTCCGCTTCCTGGCCAAGTCCACGCTCTTCGCCGGCCATCCGATGAGCCCGCTCATCCGCAGGTCCGGCGCAATCCCCGTCTACCGGAAGATCGATCCGGACGTGGACACCTCCCGCAACACGGAGATGTTCGCCGCCGTCGAGGCGGCCCTGAAGGCCGGCGTGGCCATCTGCCTCTTTCCCGAGGGCATCAGCCATTCCGGCGGGCGCCTCGAGCCGCTCCGGACGGGCGCCGCACGGATGGCGCTGACCAGCGCCGCCGACGGCCACCCGGTGACCATCGTGCCGATCGGCCTCAACTTCGACCACGTCGCGAGGTTCCGCTCGAAGGTCACCGCGGTCTTCGGCCGGCCCCTCGCAGCCGGCGATCACCTGGCGCTGCATGCCACCGACGCCGCGGGCGCGGTCCGGGAGCTGACCGACCGCATCGCTCACCGCCTGCGCCGCCTCATGGTCGAAGCGGAGCCGCGCCACGACCTGCCGGTCGTCGTGCGCATCGATCGCCTGTATGCTGCGGCGCGCGGCGTCTCCCGCGACCCGCGCGAGCAGGTCGGGCGGCGGCGCCTGATCGCCGAGGGGATGGCGCAACTGCGTGACCGCGATCCGCAACGGCTGGCCTCCATCACGGCCCGCGTCAACGACTACGACGCCAGCCTCACGCGGTTCGGCCTGCGCGAGCGCGACGTGGACCGCCGCATCCCGTTCGCGGCTGCGGCCCGCTTCGTGGCCCGCGAAGGACTGCTGGCGCTGGTGCTGGCCCCCCTGGCGCTGACCGGCCTCGCGGTCTTCGCCGCGCCGTACTGGCTCACGGGGTGGATCAACCGGCGGGCGCCGGATCTGAAGAGCCGCGCCGCCTGGCAGGTGGTCGGCGGCGCCCTGACCTACGGTGCCTGGATCGGTGCGCTCGGCGGCGTGGTCGCCGGCCAGGCCGGTGCGGCCGCCGGGGGAGCTGCCGCCGCGGGCCTGCTCGTCCTGGCGTTCGCCGGGGTGCACGCCGTCGAGCGCGAGGCAGCCGTGATGCGCACGGTCCGCGCTTTCTTCGCGCTCCGCCAGACACCGCTGGCCGCCCGCGCTGCCTTGCGCCGCCAGCGCGCCGCCCTGGCGGCGGTCCTCGACCAGACCCACGAATGGTTGGAGGAACGCGTGTCCCGGGCGCCCGCGGCGGCCGGGAGTCCGCGCCGCGCAACGGCGCCGACTCCTGGAGGGTTGGTTGAGCGCCAAGCGGAGCCGCGAGGCGACGATTGGCGGGCTACTCGAGAGCGCCCAGGCTGAGGAGGTTGGCGAGGAGCTGATAGGCGCCCGCGGTGCCGGCCGGGAGCTGCCGCCAGAGCCCCAGACCGACGTAGAGCCAACGCCCGCGGCCGTGCCGCGTCTCGACCAGCGCCCCCCGCTTCACGCCCGGATTCCACTCGAACGAATCCTCGAGCTCGACCAGATCGACGTACGCCGGGTCCTTCTCGCCGAGGAAGTACAGCCCCCGCTCCTGCACCCAGCCGCTCCAGGTCCGCGCATCCACCGGGTTCGGCCAGGCGAACACCGAGTGCTCGTGCGCCAGGACGCGGACGGGCGCGGCTTCGTCCGTCACCCGGTCGCGGCTGACCAGCGCCGGGCGGGGCCCGTACTGCGCCCGGTTGAACTCGAACCTGTTGTACTGCACGATGACCGTGCCGCCGTTCTCCACGTACTCGAGCAGCCGGTCGTTGTTCGCCCGCAGATCCTGGCGGCTCTCGTACGCCCGCACGCCGGTCACGATCACGTCGAAGCGGCCGAGATCGCCCCAGGCCAGGTCGTCGGCATCGATGAACTCCAGCCGGGCGCCGAGCTGCTCGATGGCGGGCGGCACGGCGTCTCCGACCCCTTCGACGTAGCCCACCAGTAGCTCGGGTGCGATCGAGACGTCGATGACCTTGAACACCCCGGCGGCCGGGCGGCCCATGTGCCGGCGCTCGATGTGCGGATACTCCACCACCTGATAGCCGCGTCCGTAACGCCGGCCGGCGTGCTCGACGACCGCCGCGACACGGTACTCCCCGGCGGGCGCGCCGGCCGCGCGGACGCTAAAGCGCACCGTCCGCGACTCGTCCTCCCGCGAGAACGGCACCCGCGCCGAGGGCGGCGTCGCCTGCCAGCCGGCCGGCAGCTCCAGGCTGACCGTACCCTCGGCGGCGGCCGACCACGCGTTCGTCACCGTGACGCGCACGTCGCGGGCCGTGACGCCCGTCGGAACGACCGCGACCGCGGGCGTCATCGACACGGCGAAGCGCGGCACGACGTGCAGCGCCATCCGCTTCTCGCCGGTGATGACGTCGTCGGCGTAGCGGTGCTCGACGGGATGTTCGACGGACAGGCGGGCGCCCCCCAGCTCGATGTCGAACGCCGCGCGGAACGGGGTCGGACGGAACGGCAGGCCGAAAGGCACGTCCGGGTCCAGCGCGTAGCGATCCGCCCCTTCGACATGGCGCCAATGGATGTCGGTCGCTGCGGCATCCGCCGGGATCCCGACCCCGCGCTCGCAGGCGTACACGCCCCCGGGGCCCAACGTCCCCGGCTCGCACCCGGCACCGGACGCGGCGAAGCCGAAAAACCGGACGGCGTGCAGCTTCACACCGGCGTCGCCCCGATTGGCGGCCAGTGCGGAGACTGTGACGCTCTGGCCCGGCGTCACCACGCCGTCGTCGGCCAATGCTTCGAAACGCACGCCGTACGCCAGCACGGCGGCCCGCTCGAACTGGCGCTCCTTCGCTGCCAGGCGGAAGTCGATCTCCCGCCGGGCGCCGTCCGCGAGCGGCATCGCGCCAAAACTCGCACGCAGGGCGCGCAGGGCGCGCAGGCCGGCCACGACCGGCTCCCGCGCGCCGGCCATCCCCTCCGCCTGGAACCGCTCGAGCGCCTGGCGCGCATGCTCGGCCAACGCGGCCAGGCCACGCGTGAGCTCCACCGGCGGATTGGAGCCCGCGAACCGCGCCAGCCCCGGAATCGACGTGTCCACGTCGGCGAACAGGGACGACTCGCGGTCACCGGGCGGGCCGCCCAGCGTCGTCTCCGCGAGCCGGTACTGCCCACCGGCCGCGGCGGCCGGCAAGGCGATCAGCTGCGACATGCCCTGGCACTTGTGCATGCTCCGGGCGCGGCTGCCGATCTCCGCGTACGTCGCGCCGAGCAGCGGATCGTACCCGCCGAGATCCACAGTGGTCAGGCCGGGGTCCGACGCCGGCTGCGGGCTGAACCCCGGCGGCGCGGCGCCGATGCCGAACGGGAACCCGGCCCGGAAGTAGAACTTGGCGGCCTGCCACGGATGCAGCCCGGCAGCGATCTGTTCCGGGAAGCGCGCCGGATCGGCGGCCGCGAGGAACGCCTCGCGCGCCAGAATCGCCGAGGCTTGGTGGTGCTGTCCGCCGAACCGCCCATCGGGGCTCAAGGCGGAGACCACGTCCGGGCGCACGGTACGGATCATGCGCACGAAGTCGCCGAGGATCTCCTCGCGGCCCCAGCGCGCGAACGTTTCCTCGCGGCTGAACGAGTAGCCGAAGTCGACCGCCCGGGTGAAGTACTGCTCCGCGCCGTCGACGCGGTGCGCCGCCGCCAGCTCCTCCGTCCGCAGGACGGCCAGCGCGTCGAACAACTCGGTCCCGATCTCGTTCTGCCCGCCGTCGCCCCGGGTGGCGGTCAGGAGCACGGTCCGGTGGCCCTCGCCCTTCGACAGCCGCGCCAGCAGCGCGTTGTTCTCGTCGTCCGGGTGGGCCGTGATCATCATGAACGTACCCACGGTGTTGAGCTGGCGCAGCGCAACGCCCAGCTCAACCCTTCCCGCGGCCGAAGGCAGCGGCTGGCCGAGCGCAGGCAGCACGGTGGGGGGCGCGACCGCGAGCAGAATCAGGAGCGCGGCGGCCGCCGCCGGGCGGTGGAGCGACATGAGATTTCGAGTATACACCTGCGCCGCAGGGCCGCCGGGCGCGGCGCGCGGGCAGCGCATGCGGCGGCGCACCCTAGCAGCCCGTGGTGAAACCCCGCGTCGCACCGAGACCGGCGAGGCGCCCGGCTGACAAGGCGTGACGAGGGAGCATATTGGCCATATTCGACCGAGGAACAACGCGGTCAGACGGGATGCATCGCCCGTCGAATGCAGCGGGGCCTTTTGCCACGGGCTGCTAGTCCCCTTGATCTTTGATTTCTTCAAAAAGTCGTTGGTCATCTGGGGCCACCGTGGACTTGAACGGTGCGCTGTCCGAACCGCTTCACCTTCGCGAGGATCTCGTCGGCTGTTTTCGTCCACTTGAAAGGCTTGCCCTCGTCATTGTGGGCGTCCACGTAGGCGGAGATGGCGTGGCGCAGCGCGTGCGGGCCGACCTGTTCTTGCCATGCCGCCCAATACATCACACCCGGCACACTTCTTAAAGCGTTTTCAGACACAGGGGACTAGCAGTCCGTGGTGAAACCCCGCGTTGCACCGAGAGCCGGTCGTGACAATGCTGCGCACGGCCAGAACAAGGCGCGACGAGGGAGCATATTGCGCATATTCGACCCCGCTGAGGAATGGTCCAGCGCGGTCCTTTGCGGGATGCAGCGCCGCTCGAATGCAGCGGGGACTTTCACCACGGGCTGCTAGCCCGCCACTCGTCGCCTCGCGGCTCCGCTTGGCGCCCAACCAACCCTCCAGGAGTCCGCGCCGTGGTACGGCGCAGACTCCTACGCCGACGCGACGGGAGACGCGTCGCGGGCGAGCACTTCCTGGTAGAAAGCCTCGTAGCGCGGAACGATTTCCTCGGCGCAGAAACGCTGGTGCACCACGCGCAGGGCGTCTCGCGCGACCCGGCGATGCAGGGCCGGATCGGACAGCAGACGCACGGCGCTGGCGGCCATCCCCTCGATATCGTCCAGCTCGTGCAGAAAGCCCGTCTTGCCGTCCTCAATCACCTCGGGCAACCCGCCGACGCGCGACGCGACCACCGGCACCTCGCAGGCCATCGCCTCGAGCGCCGCGACGCCGAAGCTCTCCTGCGACGACGGCAGCAGAAAGAGATCGGCAATCGACAGCAGCGGCACCACGAGCTCCTGCTCGCCCAGCGGCTCGATGTGGTCGGCCAACCCCTGCGCCCGCGCGCGCCGGCAGGCGGCAGACAGATCCGGGCCCTCGCCCACCAGCAGCAGCCGGGCCGGCATCCGGTCGCGAATGCGGCGGAAGATGTCGATGACGGCATCGACCCGTTTCACCGGCCGGAAGTTCGAGACGTGAATCACCAGCTTCGTCGCGGGGTCGGCGCCGCGGTACCGCGCCAGCAGGCGCTCGTCGAGCGTCCGCCGATTCTTCTGGCAATCCAGGAAGTTCGGGATGACGCGAATGTCGGCGCGCACCGGCAGATGCCGGTAAGTGTCGTCGCGCAGACTCTCGGAGACCGCGGTGACGCCGTCCGACTGATCGATGGAGAACGCGGCGGCCTCGACGTACGAGGCGTCGCTTCCGATCAGCGTGACGTCCGTGCCGTGCAGCGTCGTGATGACGCGCGGGACGCGGACGTCGCCAGATGCGCCCAGGATGCGCCCGGCGAGGTACGCCGCCGTCGCATGGGGAATCGCGTAGTGCGCATGCACGATGTCAAGATGGCACTGGCGTGCCACCTCGACGATCTTGCTGGTCAGCGACAGGAGGTACTGCGGCTCGCGAAAGAGCGGGTAGCCCGGCGTCTGGACGGCGTGGAACGCGAGCCCGGCCTGGAAATCGCCCAGCCGAACGGGCGGATCGCTGCTCAGGAGACGTACTTCATGGCCGCGGCGCGCGAGCACCTTGGCGAGCTCCGTCGCCACGATGCCGCTGCCGCCAACCGACGCATAGCACACGATCCCGATATTCATGACGGATCGCGCACCGCCGCCGAGCGCACGTGCAGGCCCGGCGCGGCCCGCCCATCATCGTCTGGCGGCTCCTACGTCGTGCCGAACGTCAGCCAAGTCCCCTTCAGGCCGCTCTGGCCGACTCCCGGCCGGGTCCAGTCGCAGACCCCGTCGGGAAAGATGCCGCGCAGCCGATCCATCTCGTCCGGGCTGAGGCTCACCGCGTAGTCGGCCGGATCGACGGGCTTGAGCTGGCACTTCGCGATGTCGCTCGCGAGCGGGGCGCCGGCCACCTCGCGCGGCGGCGGCGACGACGGATACAGCTCCTCACACCGCCCGCGGCCCCGGACCAGCGGCTCGCGGATCTGATGCGGCTGCTCATCGCGCGACCAGCAGGCGTCGGTCAGCTCGGCGGGCTTCGCGCGCGCCACCCTGTCCGCCAACGGATCGGACGAAGTGTCGGCTGCCAGGTTCTCGAGCCACTGGTCCATCTGCCGCAGCGCGCCGCGCAGCACCGGGCTCGTGCTGCTGTAGAGCCCGTAGCGCCCGTCCTCGACCAGCATGACGTGGTTGTCGACCCGATCGTTCGCCTTGCGCAGCCGCTCGCGCATGGAGAACGAGTGGTAGCGCGTGTGCACGTCGCCGTTCTCCCGGTCGTCGCTGTAGGCGCGGTAGTCGATGATCGGCGTCGTCGCCAGCCCGCCGCCGCCGCTCGTCAGACGCCCGGTCTCGTACGCGATCCGCAGCGCCTCCGGATCCGCCTCGGTGCGGGCCGGATGGAACCGGCCGTCGCCGTCGTAGCCGCCGATGCCCTCGTTGAGGTCGAGGAAGTGGGCAACGGTGAGCGCGCCGTCCTCGAGCGCCTGCAGGCCGTACTGCACGCCGACGTTGTCGAGCGTCCGCCGCGCGAAGCCGCTGGCGGCGTCGCGCCCGTAGATGTTGACGTAGTGCTCGTACACGTCGCAGCGCGCACCGGTCGGGTTGTCCGTCGGGTGGTACTCGAGCGCCTCGGGCAGCACGTCCGGGCAGAACTCGCCCACCGTGATTCGGCCGGCGTTGAGCGACACGTTCGGCATCGTGGCCAGGACCAGGAAGCCGGCGACGGCCCGCTGCTCCTCCGCGGTGAACCTGTCGGCCCCCGCGTGCGCGAAGTAGTGGTTCAGCAGCCGGGCGTCCGTGATCATCGGGAGCGTGCCGAAGGCGACGTCCGGGAAGCTGCAGCCGGGAATGATGCCGTCGAGCAGGCCGGGGTAGTTGTCCGCAATCTGGTGGTTCTGATATGAGCCGCCCGAGCACCCCCAGCCGATCGTGTAGCGCGGCGCGCCGTAGGCTTCGATGAAGCGCTCCTTGACCATCATCATGGTCTCGGCCGCCAGCACGTCGTTGCAGTTGTTGCCGTAGACGTTGAGGCTGGCCGACGCCACGGCGTAGCCCTGGCTGAGCATCGCGTCGTCCGTCACGCCGCCCGTACGCGGCCCCTGCCGGAACCAGCCCCGCACGCAGCCGCCGCCGAAGGTGTAGATGAGCCGGCCGTTCCAGCCGGCAGGCGGCGTCCACGGGTCGGGCTCGGCGTCGGCCGCCGGGGCGTGCAGCATCGCGATCTGGTAGATAGCGCGGTTGATCGTGCCCGTCTCGATCCGCACGATGTAGGGCACTTCCGTATCGGTCAGCGTCGTGGTCGCGGCCAGATCGGCCGGACGGGCGCGCGGATCGGCCAGCGGCTTCAGCTCGCCGTCCGCGGTGGAGCGATAGGCGTAGTCGACCCGGCGGGCGACGGAGCACGCGGCGTCGAGCGCCGGTCCCAGCGTTTCGCCCGACACCAGCTCGAACCGGTCGGTCTCGCAGATGAAGGGTTGCTCGTGCGGGCCGGAGAAGACCGGCCCCTCGAGAGGATGGTCCACCAGCGACAGGGTGGCCAGCGACGTACTGTCGGCGGTAGCCAGCGCCAGCTCCGCAGCGCCGGACAGCCCGTCGACGAGACCGACGAAACCGTCGGCGGCGTCGAGACGAAACGCGCCGGTGACGTCCCTGCCGTCGAGCGTCACCCGCAGCGCCGCGGGATCGGTGCCGGGCGGGACGCCGACCCCCACCAGGGCGTTGCCGCCGGTGACCATCTCCGGACGGCTCGACAGGACCCGCAGCTCGTAGCCCTCGCCGGCCCCATCATCGCCGCGCACGATGCACGCGCCGCTGCCGGCCGCCAGCAAGGCGGCCAGCACGACCCGCGCCACGACGCCGCTTCTGCTTCCCGTCAGACAGACAGACACCATGACGTCACGCCCCCTTCGTCGTCGTCCCAACGCCGGCCAACGTTACCGTTCGGTCGAGTCGCGGCCGTCGAGCGGCGCCCCGGTGCCCGATGAGCCCGCAAAGAGCTTGGTCCCGTCCGGCAGCGTCACGTCGCGCCCGTTCGCCCGCAGGCCGCCGTCGATCGCCTGGTAGCCCTCGATGAGCACCGCGGTCCCAGGCTCCACCGAGTCCTTCCGCCAGCCGCGCCGCACCAGCGCGCCCGGGGGGCCCGCCTCGACCATCCAGCTGTCGACCGTCCCGTCGTCGTTCGTCACGTCGACGTGCATCCAGGCATGCGGGTTGATCCACTCCATCTTCGTGATCACGCCCTGCAGCCGTACCGGCTTCGTCGCGTCGAACTCGGCCGAGAACGCATGATGCCCCAGCGCCGGCACCGCCGCCGCCAGCAGCGCCACCCCCACCAGACTCACGATCATCGTTCGCATCGAGCTTGCCTCCTGATTGTTGACTGCCCCTGCCGTTGCGCCGCCCGGCGGCGCCTACTTCGACTCGGCGGCCAGCGCCGTCTGCTCCCTGGCGCGCGCGCCGCTGAGCATGTTGAACATGCCGTAGTTACCCTCGTGACAGGCATACTCGACGAGCTCGTACTGGCCGTCGTCCCGCTTCATCGGCAGCATGCCGGTCCAGGGCCGCGTCCAGACCGTGGGATCGTCGACCGTGAACTCGTACTCGATCGTGTCCTCGCTGATGCGCGTGAACCGCTCGGTCAGCCGCAGGTTCGCGCTGGCCCCACGGAACGAGTCGGCCTTGCCGTTGAAGTTCGTGACCCCCACGACCAGCGTGTCGGCCTCCCAGCGGCCGACCGGATCGCCCAGCCACAGGGTCAGATCCTCCCCGAGATGCTCGCGCCCGTCGGTCGGAATGATCCGCGTCTCGTGAATCATTTCCTTCGTCACCGCGACGTACCCGGGGCCCTGCACGATCTGCACGCCATTGTTGTAGCCGTTCGGGATCATCAGCGCCGGCAGCCCCCGTGTGGAGCAACGCTCCCACGAGCCGAGGTCCTCGGGGTTCTCGGCGGCCAGCTCCACAGCCCGCCGCTCGGCCAGTTCGACCGGCACGCGCTCGCGGGCCTCGGGCGTCATCGGCGGCAGCTTGCCGTCCAGAGGATCGATGACGACCGCAACCTGTCTGGACGGCGCCGTCCTCACGAACCCGAGCGCCGTATCCCGCCATTCGCGATCGTATCCCCAGATGCCGCGCAGCGTCGCGCGCTCGCGCCGTGCGAGCGCCTCCTCCTCGGTCAGCAGGGTCTTGCCCGCATCCTCGTCGGCGCGCTCGAACGGAATGCCGTGCGCATCGTTGAGGGTCCAGATCCCCTGCATGTCGGGCGCACCCCACGGGGTGCGGGGCGGCTCGTACGGGGCCGGCTCCACCTCGTTGCCGGCCGGCGCCTGGCCGGCCGCCACGGCCGGGACGAGCAATGCGGCGACGGCGACGAGCGCCAGCACGCGATACACCATCTGACACCTCCTGGCTGCCTGGCTGGACCTGAACGTCATGGCTGAACGACCTCGACGCGCACGTTCTCCGGGCTGACCACGAAGCCGTACTTCGCCACCGTCCGGCCTTCCTGAATCTCCCCCCGGATGTCGGCGCCCTTCGCCTCGAGCTCCGCCATCGCGGCCTCGATATCCGGAAACGCCCATCCGAGATGGTCGATGGCCCGCCCCTGCGTCGCCGCAGGCGGGTTGTCCTGCGCGGACACGAGCAGCCAGACCGTGTCGTACAGCAGACCGTTCAACCGGCCCCTCAGGCTCGCCCGCTCCCCACCGAACATCTTCTCATACCAGTCGAGCGCCGCATCCGGGTCCGTAGAGCTCAGGTGGATGTGGTGAAACCCGAGATACTCATCATCCTCCACCAGCTCGATGCGGGTGCCCCACGGGTCGAACACGAACCCGATCTTGAACAGCCCCGGTATGTCGCGCACGGTCGACCCGTCGTCGAACCGCTGGAGCCGGACGCCGAGGCCCCCGACCCCCACCCCCTCCAGCTCGGCCATCTTCGCGGTCAGGTCCGGATACGACAGTCCGATGTGGTTGACCCCGGTGCCGACGCTGCCGCCCATGGACGGGCGCGACAGGAACATCAGGATCACCGACCCGTAGCGGCAGGCGTTGTCCCGATTCGGGATGGGCTCGCAGTCGAGATACCGGACGTACCAGCGCGCCGCCTCGGTCGCGTTCGGGGATGCGATGTGCACGTGGTGGTAGTCGACCGCGCGCGCGCTGCCGGGCAGGGCCAGCGCCAGCGACAGCGCGAGGAGCAACACCGGCGCGATCCGTCTGCAAGTCATGACAACGGACCTCCGTTCAGCGGGGCTCCCGCCGCAGATGCCCGTAGAGCAGCTCTTCCGAGAACTCGATGCACTTGAACTCCACGAGCCGCGCGTTCTCCTCCAGCCGGCGATACAGCGGCAGCCTGATCGTCCAGGGCCGCGTGTACACGTTCTCGTCCTCGAGCGTCGCCTCGTACAGCATGGCGTTCGGACCGATCGGCGTGTAGCGCTCCTGCACGCGCAGCGCCGCGCTGTGGAAGTTGCCGGCGCGGTCGAGCCACGCCTCGCCGTTGAACCCCTCGGCGTCCACGACGAGGGTCTCGCCGTCCCAGCGCCCGTGCGAGCGCCCCATCCACGAGTCGATCGGCGGCGGCTCGGGCTCGTCCTTGTCCATGTGGATCGTGCGCACGGCTTCCGCATAGCCGTAGGCGATCAGAATCTTCTCCGTGCCCTGCACGATCTGGAACGGATACGGCAGGTACGTGGCGCGCGGGACGCCGGGCAGGTAGCACTTGGCCTCTGGATCCTCGGTCAGCCGGTTCTCGAAGTTGCTCTGCTTCTGCTCCAGCGCCGAGTCCTGATAGGGAATCTCGTTGCCCACGACGATTCCCTGCCCCGGTGGAACCGCCCCTATCGCACCGCCCACCGCCAACCCGGGGTAGGCGGGATGGTCCTGAATGTCCCAGTGCGCCGTGCCGATGGCCTGCCAGATCCCGTTCAGGTCCGGAACGCCGTCGGCGGTCCGGGGCGCCGTGTAGGTGGAAGACTGCCCGGCAGCTTGGCCAGCCGTCAGCAGCACGACGGCACTCACCACGGCCACCGCCGGCACCGCGCCTCGAAACCTCTTCTGCATCTGCACGATCTCCTTTCGCGCCGCCTGCGCGGCGCTGGGTATGGACCCGCCTGCTACCGCCGTCGAGACGGGCCGCATGCCGGCCGCCACGGCCAGCCCCCGATATAGACTGAGTCTGATATGGAGAACTCGCTTCGCGCCGACCCGCTCGCCCTCATCGCTGTCCTCCTGATCGCGGCGCCGGCCCTGGCCCAGCCGCCGCTTGCCGAAGTAGCTCGCAAGGAGGCGGCGCGCCGAGCGTCCATCAGCGAGAAGTCAAGATTCTATACCAACGACGACCTTGCGGGCGGCTCGCGCTTGACCACCGGCGCGGGCCGCCGGCCGGACCCGGAAGCGCCCGTCGCGGGACCGGATGCCCCCCCGGCCGCGCCCGGCGGCGTGGCGGACGGCGCGCCCGGAGCTGCGCGGAACGAGGCCTACTGGCGCGGCCGGATCACGGCGGCGCGCGACGCCAGACAGCGGGCCGAGTTGGTCGCCGCTGCGCTCCAGAACCGCGTCGACGGGCTGCTGGCCGAGCTGACGGCGCGCGACGACCCGGCCCAGCGGGCCCAGCTCGAACGCGATCGCGCCGCCGCGCTGTCCGAGCTGGAGGCCACCCGCACCGAGATCGAGCGGCTCACCGAGGAGATCGCCGCGATCCGCGAGGAGGCCCACCGCGCCGGCGCCCTTGCGGGGTGGCTGCGCTGACTCCCGGCACTGACGATTGAGCACGCGCGGACGAACCGCCCCTGGCGTCAGCCCGTCACCGACCACAGCCGCTCGAAGTAGCCCCACAGGTCGAGCGTGAGCACGTCCTCGCCGGCCGGCGTCTTGGGCTGGGGCTGGCGGAAGTCGTCGGGCGTCTCGGTCAGCCAGTGCATCAGGCCCCGGTGGAGATCGGAGGAGTACGGAGCCGCGACCTCGTACACGCACAGATAGCTGAGCGGCGCGCCCGCGAGCTGGTGGCGGGGCGCGTAGCGCGTCGAGGCGCGGTAGTGCGGCGAGCGGGCCACGTCGATCATGTGGTTGTCGGTGTACCACGCGTTGTACTCCGCGTCGTAGCCGATGTCGGTCGGGTGCGAGAAGACGAGCATCACGGACTGCCGCGCCTGTCCCGGGAGCGCGGGCTCCCCGTAGACTCCGATGCGCACGTAGGTAGCTGAACCGACCACCGCGACGCCTTCGATCGGCGCGGGCGGGTCGAGTGCGGGCGCCCCGCTCTCCAGCGGGTAAAGGCCGGCGTAGAACGGCGCGCGCAGCGGCGTCGAGGGCTGCTGCTGCTGGCGCAGCTCGAACAGGCTGGCGCCGGCCGCCCCGCCCGCGGCCAGCAACGGGGCCGCCCGCTGCTCGCGGTAGCGGGCGAGGGCCGCGTTCCCGTCGGCCGTGAACAGCTCGACCAGCAGGTGCGGGCCGGCGCCCACCTGATCCGCCGTCCGCTCCGCACCGCCGGCCGGCAGGCTCTTGCCCGAGTACTCCAGCATCTGTTGCGTGAAGTCCTGCGGGTACGAGATCAGCACGTCGGTGATGGACCCGTCGGCCGCGGTCACCGCCTCGAGCTTCGGCATCACGAAGCCGGTGTAGGAGGGCAGATCGACGCCCGCCACCCGCTCCAGGACCTCGTCGCGCAAGGCCGGCTCGAAGCGGATGCCGTACGACTCGAACAGCGCCCTGGCCGCGTCGTAGTCGCCCTCCGACTTGATCCGCTGCACCTCGGCCAGCAGGCGGCCGACCCCCGCCCGAAACGCCTGCGCGTCGGTCACCACGTTGTACGTCCTGCCGTCGCGCCGGCGCACCTCGATGGCCTCCGTGTTGTCGATCAGCCAGTGGACGACCATCTGCCGGTTGCGCATGTGGTCCTGCTCGAGCTGGTCCCCCTCGCGCACGCGGCGGAGCTGGAGGATGGCGTTGCGGGCGTACGCCTCGTACTCGGCGAGCACGATGTCCGCCTGGTCGGCGGCGTCGACAATGCCGATCTCGGCCAGCTTCGGGTCGGCGATGAAGTGGAGCGCGACGAGGTCGGCCCGCGCCTCCTCCAGCGCCGAGTACTGCTCGCGGAGGAACGACTGCGCGTTGCCGCCAAGACGCTCCGCAAGCTGGCCGGAGGCATGCCCGATCACCTCGTGCATGTTCGTCGTCAGGTCGCCGGCCAGGCTGCCCCACCGCTCGGCGCGCGCATTCTCCGCCTCGTCCCAGGTGAACTCGGCGCGGTACGCGGGCGGGCTCGACAGGTCGTACGCCTCGATGACGTTCGAGAGCGAGATCGACTTGCTGCCGTGCTCCTCGCGGACGGTCTGGTCGTTGGGCAGGTTGATGCCGATCGGCGTGATCGGCCCCGAGTCCCCGATCTCGACGACGATGTCGATGGCGTTAGCGGTGATGCCGCGCACCCCCTCCTTGCGGTAGCGCGGATCCCACGGCATGTGGTCCTCGAACCATTGCGCGTGCTCGGCCAGCGTGCGAATCGCCTCCGTCTTCTCCGGGTTGACGTAGTAGACGAGCGCCTCCCAGGAGCCCTTGGCGCCGCGCGCGTCCATGTAGACCTCGGTGAAGCCGTTGATCGTGTCGACGGGCGATGCCTGGTCGGCCACCCAGGCGATGTCGTAGGCGCGCCGGTCGGCGGGCTCGCCGGTGCGGTACCACTTGACCAGCGCCTCGAGCGCGGCGGCCATCGGCTCGGTCGCGAAGGGAACGGCGGCCTCCAGATGACGCACGACCTCCTCGAGATCCTCGGCGTAGCGGCCGTCGCCGGCTATCCGGTACACCTCCTCCTCGAGCCGGCCGTCCCGCTTGACCAGCCGCGAGTTGAGCGGGTAGCGCTCCTCGAAGCCTTCGAGGTCGGCCAGCGAGACGCCGTCGTACAGGTTGTTGGCGCTCGACAGCAGGATGTCGCCGCCGTCGGCCGGTGTCTTGTTGGTCAGGATGGGATCGACGGTCGCGTCGAAGAACAGGGGCTCGAGCCGGGTCAGCAGCGCGTCGAGCGGCTCGCCGTCCGCGGTCGGGAACCGCGCTCCGGCGGCCGCGGCCGCCGCGGCCGCCGCGCGAAACGCCGCCGGGTCCATGTCCAGAACGAACTTGCGCGCGGTGAGATTGTTGTACGGTCCCGTGTTGATCCAGAAGAGCTTCGCGTAGCGGTGGATCGCCTCCCGCGCCGGCGGGTCGATCCCCGCCGCGTGCGTCAGAATCTCCTCGAGCACCTCCCGCATCTCCAGGTTGTGCTCGTAGCGCTGGTCGTAGAAGATGTCGCGGCCGGCGAGCGCGGCGTTGTAGAGATGCCAGATCAGCACCTTCTCGCGCAGGTCGAGCGTCTCGAAGCCGTCGGCGTAGAGCTGCGCGATGGCGGCGTCGTCGATCCGCTCGAGCAGATGCCGGCGCTCCGGCGGCTCGACGACGGGAGCGGCCAGCACCTCAGCCTGCTCCGCCGGGTGGAAATACGCCGCCGCCAGGAGGGCAAGAACGCTCAGGGTCACGCTGATTGGGACAACCGTTCGCGAACGCATCATCGGGATCCTCCAGTGTCGACCCGGCACGGTAGAATTGAGGCGTTTCGCGATTATACCGGCAGGGAGGATTGCTCCATGAGTCAGCACCCCGAACCCCGTGGCGGCCATTCGTCCGTGCGCCCCGTCCCGGCGGTCTTCGCCGGCATCCTCGTGGCGGCGTGTCTGGCGGCGACCGTGACGCCGGCGTCCGCCCAGCAGCGCGAGCTGACGGTCGCCGACATCTTCGACCCCGCCCGGCGCATCGACTTCGACGGCAACCCGCCGCGCGGACTCGAGTGGCTCGACGACCGCCACTACCTGCAGCCGGGGGGTCATGGCGGCCCGCTGCTGAAGGTGGATGCCGAGTCGGGCGCCAGCGAGCCCCTCTTCGACGTGGCGGCCCTGGAGACGACCCTTGCCGGCGTGCCGGGCCTGAGCGAGTCGCAGGCCGGCCGCCTGGCGCACAACCGGACTCACGTGATGAACGGCAGCCGGACCGCGCTGGTCTTCGACTTCGCGAACGACCTCTACTACCACGAGTTGGGCGGGTCGCAGGTGACCCGTCTGACGCGCACCCCGGAGGCCGAGCAGGAAGTCTCGTTCAGCCCGGACGGGCGGCGGGTCGCCTTCGTCCGTGAACACGATCTCCACGTCGTCAGCGTCGACCAGCCCCGGGAGCATGCGCTCACGACCGACGGGGATAACGCCGTGCGCAACGGCGTGCTCGACTGGGTGTACCAGGAGGAGATCTACGGTCGCGGCAACTTCCGCGGCTACTGGTGGAGCCCCGACTCCACGCGCATCGCGTTCCTGCGGCTCGACGGATCCGAGGTGCCGGAATTCACGATCGTGGACCACATCGAATACCACCCCGAGGTCGAGGAGTGGGCCTACCCCAAGGCGGGCGATCCGAACCCCGCCGTGCGGCTCGGCATCGCGCGCGCCGCGGGCGGCGCCGCCACCTGGGTGGATCTGGACGCGTACGCCCCGAGCCAGCCGCTGATCGTCAGCGTCGGCTGGACGCCGGACGGCGACCGCGTCGTGTTCCAGGTCCAGAACCGGGAGCAGACGTGGCTCGATCTCAACGTCGCCGATCCGCAGTCGGGACGCCCCACGAAGCTGCTGCGCGAGACGACGGAGGCGTGGGTCAACGTCAACGGCCCGCCGCTCTGGCTCGCGGACGGCTCGTTCCTCTGGCTGAGCGAGCGCTCCGGCTGGAAGCACCTGTACCACTACCGGGCGGACGGCACGCTCGTCCGGCAAATCACCGGCGGCGAGTGGGAAGTTCGCCAAGTGCACGGCGCCGACGAGCAGACCGGGTGGATCTACTGGTCGGGCACCGAGCGCAGCCACATCGGGAGCGACGCGTATCGCGTGCGCCTCGACGGATCCGATCTCACGCGCCTGTCCGCAAGGCCGGGTTCGCATCGCGTGCAGTTCAACCCCGGCTTCACGCGCCACCTCGATACCTGGAGCACCCTGGCCGTGCCGCCCCAGGTGCGGCTGCACGCGGCGGACGGCGCCGAGCGGCGTGTGATCGACGCGAACGAGGCTACCGTCCTGGCCGAGTACGACCTGTCGGCCCCCGAGCTGCTGCAGGTGCCGAACCGCGACGGCTTCCTCATGGAAGCCGTGATGATCAAGCCCCCGGACTTCGACCCCACGCGGCGGTACCCGGTCTACCAGCACGTCTACGGCGGTCCCCACACCCAGCGCGTGCGCGATCGGTGGAGCGGGTCGACGTACATGTTCTGGCAACTGCTCGCCCAGCAGGGCGTGATCGTGTGGGTGCTCGACAACCGCACGGCCAGCGGCAAGGGGGCGGTGTCGACCTGGCCTGTCTACAAGAACTTCGGGGCCACCGAGCTGCGGGATATCGAGGACGGCCTCGACTGGCTGGCGGCGCAGCCGTACGTCGACCCGGACCGGATCGGCATCGAGGGCTGGAGCTACGGCGGCTTCATGGTGAGCTACGCGCTCACACACAGCGACCGCTTCGCCATGGGCATCGCCGGCGGGTCGGTGACCGACTGGCGCGACTACGACACGATCTACACCGAGCGCTACATGCTGACGCCGCAGAACAACCCGGAGGGCTATCAGCGCAGCGCCCCGCGGTTCGCGGCCGCCGACCTCAGCGGCGCCCTGCTGCTCGTGCACGGCACGCTGGACGAGAACGTCCACATGCAGAACACGCTGCAGTTCGCCTACGCCCTGCAGAAGGCCGGCAAGCGTTTCGAGATGATGCTGTATCCGCGCTCGCGGCACCGGCTGGGCGGGCTCGACCTCGAGCAGCACCGGCACGCCATGATGCTCGACTTCGTCATGAGGCACCTGCGGCCCCAGACCGGCGATGTGGCGCCCGAGACGTCGGCACGCGCTGGGAACTGAGGTGGCAGCCCCGAACGGGCCGCTCACTTCAGGTGGCGCCCGCCATCCACCCGCAGCGTCTCGCCCGTGATGAAGTCGGTCTCGATGAGGGCCAGGACCGCCGTGACGAGCGCCTGATCACCGCCCCACCGCCCCAGCGGCGTCGCGCGCTCGACCGCTTCCACCTCCTGGGCATCCATTTCCGCCGGCGGGCGGATCGGCCCCGGTGCGACCGCATTGACAAGAATGCCGTCGCCGGCCAGCTCCAGCGCGAGCGCCTCGGTGAGCGCGATGACGGCCGACTTCGCGACGTAGTACGGCAGGTAGCCCGGGTAGCGGGGCCGCCCGCTGCGCGCGACCCAGTCGGAGACGTTGACGATCCGGCCGCGGGGCGCGGCACGCAGGTGCGGGACCGCGGCGAGCGCGCACAGGTAGGCGGCCCGGGCATCCACCGCGAGCGCCCGGTCCCAATCCGACTCGTCGAGCTCGGCAAGCGGCCTCGAGACGTACGCCGAGGCCATGTTGATCAGGATGTCGAGCCGCCCCAGGGCCGCCACGGTCTCGGCGATCAGACGGCGGCACTCGGCGGCGGCGGTCAGGTCCGCCTGCGCGGTCCTGATGCGCGCCGCGACGGCGGGCGGCAACGCCGAGGGTGCCGCGGCCAGCGGTCGCCGGCACGACAGGTTGACGTGCGCGCCGCGACGGGCGAGCTCACCGGCCACGGACATGCCAATGCGGCGCGCGCCGGTCACGAGCGCGACCTGCCCTGTCAGGTCCATGGACCGCCCCACGGCCGGGGAAACGTCAACCGGTGCTGGGCTTGCTGCCCCCCGGCACGCGCGGATTCAGGATTTCGTCGATCAGGAAGACGTCGGTCAGCAGGGCCCGCAGGTGGATCAGCGCGTTGAGGTTGTCGATCATCTGCGAGGTGACGGCCGGCTGGGCCTGCACCATCCGCACGGCCGCCAGCGCGTCGGCGGCGTCCCGTCCGAGCACCTCGATGAACGGCTGGTACCGTGTCCGGGCGTCGTCGCCGCGCTCGGCGACGACGGACGAGAACAGATCGGCGAGCACGGGGAGCGCGCTCTCCAGCCGCTCCAGGAACTCGCGGACCTGCGCCGACGACTGGGCTGCCTGCTCTCCGCCCACGCCCTGGGCCGCGTAGGCGAGACAGAACTCGTAGCTCTCCTCGATGGCGTCGATGCGAACCTGCAGCTCCGCGGCGGTGGTCACCCCTTGTTGGATTCCTGCGAGACGACCCAGCGCTCGGGGTCGTGGTGCTTGAGATATCGATCGCGGTCGACGTAGCCGAAAATCATCGACTTGGTGAGCCAGAACTTCTCGGGCCGGACAGCGAAGTAGATGTGCGTCAGGGTCAGGGTCACGAACAGGACGGCGCCCAGACCGTGGATGACGTACATGAGCCCCCAAGTCTCGTCGGCGAGCAGATACGCGTTGTGCGGCCAGAACATCGAGTCGATGCGCAGCATCAGGACGAGACCGCTCCCGATCACGGCGAGCCCGGCCAAGGTCACGGCCAGGTGGTACAGCTTGTGGTCCAGCGGGTACTTGCCGTGCTTCCGGATCGGAGGCGTCGACTGACCCGCCTGCCGGCGGATGCGATGCCAAGCCTCCGCCAGATCGCGCGGCAGGATCCAGATCGACCAGAAATCGAGAAAGAACGTGGCGTGGACCATGTGATAGAGGATCGACACGGTCAGCAGGAGACCCGCCACCCAGTGGATGGTCAGCCAGGGGAACTGGATGCCGACGATCGGAAAGAAGCCCGTGACGAGCAGCGCGATCATGGTCGCCGCCATCACCCAGTGGAAGAACCTGGCCGCCGCCGTGTGCCGGGTGATGCGCGCGGGCACACTGGCCGCGACCCCCGACTCGGCGTCCGCGCCATTGGCGCGGGCCAGCCGGGGCAGCCATACGACCGCGTAGACGATATGGAACGCGATGAATGCAACCCCGGCCCAGAACGCCAGGTAGAGGAGGTCCCAGGAGATGCGCACGAGCATCTCCCGCCCCCAGGGATCGGCTCCCCACTCGAAGAATTGCATCCTACGCCTCGCGGCCCCGGACTGCCCGGGTAACCAGATTCCGCAGCAACGCCACCTTGTAACCGTTGTGCGCCAGCGGCCGGACGCCGCGAATCGCGGCTTCCCCCGCCTGGGCTGCGACCTCGTCCGTCAGCTGCCGGCCCCGCACGGCATCCTCGGCGGCCCGCAGCCGCAACGGTGTAGGCGCGACGCCGTTGACGGCGATCCGGATATCCTCGATCACGCCGCTGGTGATCCTCGTCGCGGAGGCCACGCTCGCCAGCGCGAAGTCCCATACCGCG
Organism: Vicinamibacterales bacterium; assembly: GCA_965217045.1. Lineage (GTDB taxonomy): Bacteria > Acidobacteriota > Vicinamibacteria > Vicinamibacterales > UBA8438 > JAAXGX01. The sequence goes on from OZ244229.1 coordinate 2,806,041, forward strand.
CGGTCCCGGGTCTTCTCGAAGTAGAAGCGCGCGCCGGCCCAGGTCGGCGGCACGCGGATGGCCGCGAGCAGATCGCCCGGCTCGAGCACCGTCATGCGCATGATGTCCACGTTCGGGCCGACGAAGAACTCCTCCGCCGTCACCGACCGCGTTCCGGCGCTGCTGCGGATGTCCATCTCCGCGTCGAGCGCCACCAGCGCCGGGGCGGTATCCGACGGGTTGACCGCCACGCACCGGCTCGCACCGAGGACGCAGTGCTCGCGATTCATCGCCGTGGGCGTGTCGGCGTAGCAGATGTTGCCGCCGGCGCGGTAGCAGTTCCAGCCGTCGCGGTAGTACCAGCACCGCGTGTCCTGCGCCAAGTTCCCGCCCAGCGTCCCCTGGTTGCGGATCTGCGGCGACGCGACCAGCTCCGCGGCCTCGGCCAGCAGCCCGTACTGGCTGCGCACGTCCGGGTGCCGGATGACCTCCCGCAGCTTCGCCATCGCCCCGATCGTCAGGCCGCCGCCCGTCGCCGAGCGAATGGCGCTCAGCTCCTCGACGCCCGCGAGATCGACGACCGCGGCGGGCCGCTTGACCCGATCCTTGAGCCAATCGAACGAATCCAGCCCGCCCGCCAGCACCCAGGCCTGCTCCTGGTACTCGTCAAGCAACCCCAGCGCCTCGTCGGTCGTCGTCGGCTGGAACAGTTGAAACGCCGGCATCATGTCACGAATCACGGCCATCTTGTCTCTCCCTCAGCAGATTCGATCAGACGTGCGCCGCCAGCGTGGAGTAGGCCGCAGGCAGGTTCTCGATCTTCGTGAGGATCATGTCGCTCGTCACCGGCGTCCGGTTGAAGTACCCCTCGCCCAGCGCATCGGCAATCGCGCAGAGCACGGCGCCCGACCCGGCGCCTTCGGCGGTCTCCCCGATCCCCTTGGCGCCCATCGGGTTGAACGGATCCGGCTTGTCCTGGGCCGCCCACTGCATCGGCTGCTCGTGCGGCACGTCGAGTATCGTCGGCGGGCGGTTCGAGTAGAACCGCTTCGACACCTGCAGGCCCCAGCGGCGATCGTAGACCCATTTCTGGCTTAGCGCCGCGCTGAATCCCTGGATGGCCCCGCCGTGCAGCTGCGCCTCCAGGGTCCGGGGGTTGATCACGGTCCCGACGTCGGTGGCCACGCGGTAGTCCTTGAGCACCACCCCGCCGGTCTCGAGATCGACCTCCACCTCCGCGAACCCGATGGCGTGCGAGATGACCCGCCCGCCGAGGGGATAGTTGTCGCGGGAGACGCCCATCAGCCCCAGACCGGCCAGGGCCGTCGCGGCGGTCACCGTCACCGGGTTGAGATCCTGGGGCAGCTCGTGGCCGTCGAACCGGCCGCCGAGCTCGAGCGCCCGCTGCGCAGCCTGCGCGAAGCCGAGGCCCTGCATGCGGTACCCGCGCCTGAACACGCGCCCGTCGGCGACCTCGTAGTCCTCCGGAGAGCCGCCCAGAGCGCCCGCCGCAATCTCCTGCAGCTTGCGCCTGGCGTCCTCGCCGGCGGCATAGTTCGCGCGTGTATGGGCGTGCGTCGTCGTGCTGCCGGCCTGGACGGTGCTCCACGGCAGGTGCTTGCTGGTGTCGCCCCAGATCACCTCGGCCTGGTCCCAGTCCGTCTTGAGCGCCTCCATCGCGGCCCGCGCCGTATCGAATACCGACCCAGTGCCGAGATTGCCCACGCCCTGCTGGATGTAGACCTTCCCATCAGGCCGGATCGTCAGCAGGCCGTCCATGCCCCAGGCGCCGGCGTTGAACGAGCTGAGCGCGACGCCGACGCCAGTCACCTTGGAGCCGTTGCGCCGCCCGCTCCTGGCCCGCATCGCCTGCCAGTCGAACTGCTCGGCGCCGAGGTCGGCGGCCTCCCGCACGAACGCGCTCGACACGTTGCCCTGCTCGCCGTTCGTCGGCCGCCCGAGCTTGGCCTGCCCCGCGGGCGCGTTGATGCGGATCACGTCGAGCGGGTCGAGGCCGAGCTGATTCGCCGCCTTCTGCATGATCGGCGCGATCATCGACACCGCCTGCAGGCCGCCCGGCGCGCGCTGCGCGGAGCGCGGCGGCGTATTGGTGTACACGGACAGTCCGCGCAGGCGATGGCTGAGCGGCTGATACATCAGCGACGCCTGGTCGGCGGCGTTCATGAAATCAGTGGAGAAGCCGTACGGGCCGCCGTCCTGGACGAAGAACATGTCCATGGCCGTCACGCGCCCATCGCTGCGGTAACCGATCTTCACGCGGCCCTGCAGCCCCGGCCGGGCCCGGCCGATGAAGTGCTCCTCCTGGCGGGTGATGCGCATCATGACGGGCTTGCCCGCCTTCTGCGACAGCAGGGCCGGGAGGCGCATCTGGACGAAGCCGGCAATCTTGCTGCCGAAGCCGCCGCCGCAGTACTCGGAGACGAGCACCAAGTCCTCGGGCGGGATGCCGATACCGCGCGCCGCCGGGCCGTGCGTGCGGAGCGTGCTCTGGGTCGACACGTGCAGGTAGCACTTGCCGTTCTGCCAATACGCCATCGCCGTGCGCGTTTCGAGCGGCTGGTGCCCCATCGACTGGTGGAACACCGACTCGTCGAGCACCAGGTCCGCCTCGGCCAGGCCGGCCTCCACGTCCCCGACCTCCCACTCGTCGGTGACCGCGCCGTCGGTGGGCATCTCACCCCGATCGATGGCGGCCCAGTCGACGTTGTTCCACTTGATGGTGGTCAACTCGCTGCTGGCCATGGTGTTGCCGTCGAGCCGGGCATCCGGCCCCCCGGGCCGCAGGCTCTCCAAGGGATCCACGGCGAACGGCAACGGCTCCAGATCCACCCGGATCCGCTCGATCGCGTTGGCCGCCGTGGTCTCGTCGACGGCCGCGACGGCCAGAATCGGCTCGCCCTCGTACACCGGCTCGTTCGTCAGGCCGGCCTCGTTCGGCGCGTCCACGGGCGGCAGGTCGTCGGCGGTCAGGATGGCCTCGACCCCCGGCATCGCCTCCGCCGCGCTCGTGTCGATGCTGCGGACCCGTGCGTGCGGCATCGGGCTCGGCAGCAGCTTCGCGAACAGCATCCCGTCGGCGCGGAAGTCCTCGGCGTACTTCGCACGCCCGGTCACCTTCGCGACCAGATCCGCCGTCGAGTAATTCTTGCCGATCAGCTTGTAGTCAGCCACGTCAGCCCCTCCGCGTATACTCCGCAGCACGCAGCGCGACGTTCAGGATCTTGTTGTAATCCGCACACCGGCACAGGTTGCCCGAGAGGAAGTGCGCTGCCTCTTTCCGCGTCGGGTTCGGGTTCTCGTCGACCAGCGCCACCATGTTCAGGACGAACCCGGGCATGCAGAAGGCGCACTGGAAACCCTGCTCGTCCACCACGGCCCGCTGCACCGGGTGCAGCGTGCCGTCGGCGGCCTCGAGGCCCTCGATGGTCTGCACCGCCCGGCCTCGCACCTGATGCGTCAGCATCGAGCAGGAGTACTGCGGCACGCCGTCGATCAGCACGGTGCACGCGCCGCATTCGGCGCGGTCGCACCCGATCTTCGTGCCGGTCATCCCCAGCTTGTAGCGCAGCGTCATCGCCAGCGTCTCCTGCTGCAGCACGTCGACGCGCCGCAGCAGCCCGTTCACGGACAGCGTCACCAGGCGCTCGACAGCGCCAGGGGCCTGCGCGCGGACCACCGTGCCGTTCTTGAGCACGTAGCTAGCCGCCGACACGCTCGCGCCCGTGGCGATCACACCCTTGATGAAGCTGCGGCGCGAATAACCTTGCTCGTCCGCCTGCTGTTGATCCAACCGTTCCGCGTCGCTCATGAGACGCCCTCCTGATAAGCCGAGTCAGCTTATCACGGAATACCCACAGTTCGCACCGGGCAGGGAACCCGCGCCCCTGGATTGCGTATTGATTCATACGTATGATTAAAACGAGCGTTTGACGTCGGAATCCTGAGAGGTGGTGCGAATGGCGGCAGAAACGAAGGAGCGGATTCTCGACGCCGCGGAGCGCCTGTTCGCCGATTCGGGATTCGCGGCTACCTCGCTGCGGGACATCACCAGCGAGGCGGACGTGAACCTCGCGTCAGTCAACTACCACTTCGGCTCGAAGGAAGCGCTCCTCGGCGCCATCCTGGAGCGGCGCTTCCGGCCGATCAACGACCAGCGCATCGCGCTGCTTGATGAACTGGAGTCGCGCCCGGGTGCACCCGGGCCGGCGCTCGACGACATCGTGGCGGCCTTCGTGGGCCCGCCGTTCCACTCGTGGGCCGAGGCAGGAAACGGCGGGTCGAAGTTCCTGAAGCTCATCGGGCAGTTCCACTCGCAGGCGAACGAGGAGATCCGCGCCGCGTTCCTGCGCCAGTTCGATTGGGTGCTGGCCCGGTTCACCACCGCGTTCGAGCGCGCCCTGCCCGACCTCGACCCCACCGAGGTCACGACCCGGGTGCTCTTCATCGTCGGCGCGATGGCGCACGCGATGACCTGGGGCGCGCAGCCCGCTGCACGAACTCCGCACGAGCCCTGCCACTCCGATAAGCTTCTCGATTCGCTGATTTCGTTCGCCGCCGCCGGGATGGCGGCTCCCCAGCTCGCGGCGGTGCACATGCCGGCGGCCGCCGAAGGAGGGCGTCCGTGACCCATCGTCTGACCACACTTGCGCTCTGCGCGGCGGCCGCGGGCTGCTCGGCGGCGCCGCCTGTCGTCGTGCCTGATATCGGGGTACCCGCCCCGCCGGCCTGGACGGCCGCGGATACGCCCGAGGGCCGCATCGCGCTCGACTGGTGGACCGACTTCGGAGAGGATGGCCTGGCGGCGGCCGTCGAGGCGGCCCTGACGGGCAACTTCGACCTGCAGGCCGCCGCCGCCCGGCTGGAGATCGCCGCGGCCGACGCCCGCCTGGCCGCCGCCGAGCTGTGGCCGTCCGTGGACGTGGGTTACAACGGCGCGCGCCAGCAGCAGAACTTCGTCGGCCTGCCGATTCCCGGCGCCGAAGACGAGGTCCTGAGCACGATCTTCACCAATCACGGCGTGTCGCTCGACGTCTCGTGGGAGATCGACTTGTGGGGCCGGTTGCGCATGGCGAGCCAGCTGGTGCTGGCCAACCTGCAGGCCTCGGCTGCCGACCTGCGCGGCGCGCAGCTCTCGATGGCCGGGCAGACCGCGAAGGCCTGGTTCGCGGTGGCCGAGGCGCAGCAGCAGATCGACCTGTCCAGCGAGACCGTGGAAAGCTACAGCGAGTCGGCCGACCAGGTCCGCGGCCGCTTCGAGGCCGGCATCCGGCCGCCGCTGGATCTGCGGCTCGCGCTGTTGAACCTCGCCAACGCCGAGGCGCTGCTCGATCAGCGGCGGCAGCAGTTCGACGCCGCGGCGCGCCAGCTCAAGGTGCTGCTGGGCGAGTACGCCGACGACGTCATCGACGCCCCCCTCGCGCTGCCCGAGCTGACGCCGGGCGTGCCAGGCGGGCTCCCGGCCGACCTCGTGGCGCGGCGGCCCGACCTGGTGGCCGCCGAGCGCCTGCTGGCCGCCGCCGAGGCGAACCTCGGGATCACGCGGCGGAACCGGTTTCCCGACATCGCCCTCACGGCGGCCGCCGGCACCGCCACCAACGCGCTCCGCTCGCTCGTCGACGGCGACTTCAGCGTCTGGAGCCTGCTGGCCAACGTGACCGCGCCGCTGTGGCAGGGCGGCCGGCTGCGCGAGGAGGTCAACCGCGCGGAGGCCGCGAGCGCGGAGGCGGTCGCCGCGTTCGCAAACGCCGTCCTGACGGCGTACGCCGAGGTGGAGACCTCCCTGGCCGCCGACGAGTTCCTGCAGCAGCGCGAGCGGCACCTCGCCGCGGCGGTCGAGCAGGCGCAGGGCGCGGCGGTGCTGGCATACGAGCGGTACATCACGGGCCTCGATACGTACATCACCGTGCTCGACTCACAGCGCTCGGCCTTTCAGGCGGAAGGCGAGCTGATCACCGCGCGCCGGCAGCGCCTCGACAACCGGGTGGACCTCTACCTGGCGCTGGGAGGCGGCTTCGAACAACTCGATTCGCCGTTCAGCCTGGGGAACACCGAGGCGGACGTCGACTAGCAGATCGCAGGTGCAACCATGAAGCGCACACCCGTCCGCATACTGCAAGCCATGCTGCCCCTGGCGCTACTGGGCATCGCGGGGTTGGCCGCCGTGACCATGATTCGCAACCGCCCGGTCGTCGAGACGCGGCCGCCGGAGATCGCGCCGCCCGGCGTGCGGGTCCACGTCGTCGCGCTCGAGGACGTGGAACTGTCGGTGCTCAGCGAGGGCACGGTCCGGCCCCGCACGGAGAGCGAGCTGGTCCCGGAGGTCTCCGGCCGCGTCATGTCCATCGCGCCGTCGTTCGCCGAAGGCGGGTTCTTCGAGGCGGGCGACGTCCTCATCACCATCGATCCGTTCGACTACGAGCAGGCGGTCGTCAGCGCCCGGGCGCAGCGCGCCCAGAGCCGGTTGCGCCTGGCCGAAGAGGAAGCCGAGGCCGAGGTTGCGCAACGCGAATGGGACTCACTCGGCCAGGGTGACCCACGCGCGCTCACGCTGCGGGAACCCCAGCTCGACGACGCGCGGGCGGCGGTCGCGGCCGCCGAGGCGAGTCTCGTGCGGGCGGAGCGCGACCTCGAGCGGGCGCGGATCACGGCGCCGTACGCCGGGCGGGTGCGCCGCAAGAGCGTCGACGTCGGGCAGGTCGTAACGGTGGGCAACTCCGTCGCCACCATCTACGCGGTGGACCGGGCGGAGATCCGCCTGCCGCTGCCGGACAACGAGCTGGCCTACCTGCATCTGCCGCTCTCGTACCGCGGCGCCGAGAACCGGCCGGGCCCGGGGGTCACCCTGCGGTCGACCTTCGCCGGCGAAACGCATGCCTGGAACGGCCGCATCGTGCGCACCGAGAGCGAGATCGACCCGGTCAGCCGCATGGTGTACGTGGTCGCCGAGGTCGACGACCCCTATCGTCCCTGGCCCAACCTCGACCGGCCGCCGCTGGCGGTCGGGATGTACGTCGACGCGGAGATTGAAGGGCGCCGGTTCAGGCAGATAGCGGTGGTGCCCCGCTCCGGCCTGCGCGGGCGTAGCCAGGTGGTGGTGGTCGACGGCGAGAGCCGCCTGAGCTTTCGCGACATCGAGATCCTCAGGATGACGGCCGGGTCGATCTACGTGCGCGCGGGACTGGCGAACGGCGAGCGGGTCGTGGTCTCGACCCTCGACAGCCCGACCGACGGCATGCAGGTGCAGGTGACGAACCCGGCGCCGGACATGCTGGCCGAGCGCACCCCGGTCGGCGTCGCCGGCGCGCGCCCGCCGGCGACGCCGACTCCCCCGGCCACCGCGCGCCCGAGTCCGGCAGCGATGCCTGTGGCGACCGCGGCACCCACCGCGCCGCCGGTGCCAGCGGCGCCCGTCGGGGCCAGGGCCGCGCGAGCCCCGGCCGTGCGGCCGCCCCTCAGCCAGGTGCCGTCTCCGCGGCGCACCGAACCACCCGCGCCGGTGCCGGACGCGCGTGCGGTCGCGGTGCTGCCGTTCACCGACATCAGCGAGCAGGCGGCCGGCGGCGACCTCGGTGCGACGCTGGCGGAGGGTGTGTCCAACGAAATCGGCAACATCGACACCGTGACGGTCGCCTCCTCCGTAGCCGGCGCCAACTGGGTGGTCGGCGGGGCAGTCCAGCAGCTCGACGACGCGGTGCAGGTCACGGCCCGCATCGTCGAGACGCGCGCCGGCTCCATCGTGCGCACGGTCAGGGTGGACGGAGCCGCGAGCGAGCTGGCGCGCCTGCGGCAGGCCACCGCGACGGCGGTCGCGCGGAGCCTCGCCGACGCCTTGAACGTGACGGCGGCGGGCACACCCGCCGCGCCCGCGGCGGCCGCCACGGCGGTGCAGGTGCGTCCGTTCGCCAACCTGAGCCAGGCGCCGGCGGACGACACGCTGGCGCGGGAGGTGGGCGAGGCCGTGGTCGCGCATCTCGGCCGGACGGGGACGTTCACCGTCGTCGACTCCGAGGACGCCGCGCGCTGGATCGTGGCCGGCGGCATCCAGCGGATCGGCAACCTCATCCGGATCACGGCGCGTCTCGTCGACGCGTGCGAAGGCTCCGTCGTGCGGGCCGTGAAGGTCGACGGGGCCATCGAGGAGCTGATGCGGCTCCAGGACGAGGTGGCGTCGGCGATGAGCAGCGGCGTGCGCGAGGCCGGCGCCGGCGCGGAGGCCGACGCCGGCTGACCGGCGCCGCGGAACTGAAGGGGCAATGAACGGAACGATCGCGTGGTTCGCCCGCAACCCGGTGGCGGCCAACCTCCTGATGGCGTTGCTCGTCGCCGGCGGCTTTCTCGCGGCGAGAAACGTCACGTCTGAAGTCTTCCCCGAGATCACGCTCGACCGCATCGTCGTCGAGGTGCCGTATCTCGGCGCCGCGCCGGAAGAGGTCGAGGAAGCGGTCTGCGTGCGGATCGAGGAAGCCATCCAGGGGGTCGACGGCATCAAGCAGATCATTTCGACTGCCGACGAGGGCATGGGCAGCGTGATGGTCGAGATCGAGCTGGGCGCCGACGTGCGGCAGGTCCTCGACGACATCAAGAACCAGGTCGACGCCATCGACACGTTTCCCGAGGAGACGGAGAAACCGATCATCCGGGAGATGATCGGGAGGAATCAGGTCATCGATCTGGCCGTGTCGGGCAAGGTGGACGAGCAGGCGCTGAAGGCGGCGGCCGACCGGGTCCGCAACGAGCTGTCGCTGCTGCCGGCAATCTCGCTGATCGAGATCACGAGCTCGCGGCCCTCCGAGATCTCGATCGAGGTCTCGGAGGCGGCGCTGCGCCGCCACGGGCTCACCTTCGATGAGGTAGCCACCGCGGTGCGCCGCTCGTCACTCGATCTGCCGGGCGGCTCGGTACGGAGCGCCAGCGGCGAGATCCTCCTGCGCACGATCGGGCAGGCCTACCGCGGCAACGAGTACGAGAATCTGGTCCTGCTCACGCGGGCCGACGGCACCCGCCTGCTGCTCGGCGAAGTGGCAACGGTCGTCGACGGCTTCGCCGAAACCGATCAGTTCGCCCGTTTCGACGGCGACCCGACGATGCTCGTTTCGGTGTTCCGCACCGGGGATCAGAGCGCGCTCTAGATAGCGCGGCGCGTCCACGAGTACGTGGAGCGCACGCGTCCGAACCTGCCCGCGGGCATCTCGCTCACGGTCTGGCAGGACCAGGCAACGATACTCAACGCCCGGCTGACCACCATGGTCCGAAACGGGCTGGGCGGGTTCGCGCTGGTGTTCCTCGTGCTTGCGCTGTTCCTGGAACTGCGGCTCGCGTTCTGGGTCAGCCTCGGCATCCCGATCTCGTTTCTCGGCGCCGTCATGCTGATGCCCGGGCTCGACGTGACCGTGAACGTCATCTCGCTGTTCGCCTTCATCCTGGTCCTCGGCATCGTCGTCGACGACGCGATCATCGTCGGCGAGAACGTCTACGCGCACCAGGAGCGGCACGGCGAAGGGCTGCGCGGTGCGATCGAGGGCGGCCGGGAGATCGCCACGCCCGTGGTCTTTGCCGTGCTGACGACCGTGGCGGCGTTCACGCCGCTGCTGTTCGTGCCCGGCATCATGGGCAAGATCTTCCGCGTCATCCCGCTGGTGGTGGTTCCCTGCCTGCTGTTCTCGCTCGTCGAGTCGCTGTGGATCCTGCCGGCGCACCTCGCGCACATCCCGCCCCGCCGGCGCGACGGACCGCTCCGCCGCTTCCAGCAGGTGTTCGCGAACGGTCTCAAGCAGTTCGTTCGGCGGGTGTACAGGCCGGCCCTGGAACTGGGTCTGCGGTGGCGCTACGTGACCGCTGCGGTAGGCGTATCGACGCTGATCGTGACCGGCGGGATGGTGCTCGGCGGGTGGACCAGCTTCCATTTCTTCCCGTCGATCGAGGCCGACTTCATGTCCGCCTCGATCACCATGCCGCAGGGCACACCGGTGTCAGACACCGCGGAGGCGGTCCGCAAGCTCGCCGCAGGCGCGGAGCGCCTGCGGCGCGAGCTGCGGGAGGAGACCGGCACGGACTACTTCCGGCACACGTTCACCGCAATCGGCGACCAGCCGATGGCGGCGCGCGAGGGCGGCCCAATGGAAGGCCTCGCAAGCGCGTCCGCGGCACACCTCGGCGAGGTGACGATCGAGCTGCTGCCGTCGCAGCAGCGCGCCTGGTCGAGCGAGCAGCTCAGCAATCGCTGGCGCGAGGCCACCGGCCCGATCCCGCAGGCGGTCGACGTCAGCTTCAACGCCTCCGTCATGGCGCCGGGTGACGACATCGACGTCATGCTCGTCGGCTCGGACATGGAACGGCTGCGCGTCGCGGCAGACGACGTCAAGGCCGAGCTGGGGAGCTACGCCGGCGTCTACGGCATCGCCGACTCGTTCCGGGCCGGCAAGCGGGAGATGAAGCTGGGCATCCGGCCCGCCGCCGAGACGCTGGGCCTGACGCTGGAGGACCTCGGCCGCCAGGTGCGCCAGGCCTTCTACGGCGAGGAAGCCCAGCGGATTCAGCGCGGCCGGGACGACATCCGCGTCATGGTGCGTTACCCGGCTGCCCAGCGGCGCTCGCTCGGCGACCTCGAGAACATGCGGATCCGCACGCCGGAGGGCGACGAGGTGCCGTTCAGCCAGGTCGCGGCGGTCGAGCCCGGGCGCGGCTTCGCCTCCATCAAACGGGTCGACCGCAACCGGGCCGTCAACGTGACCGCCGCGGTGGACGAAACGGTCACCTCCAGCGGTGCGGTGGTGGCAGACCTGCAGACCCGCATTCTGCCCGCGGTGCTGCCGCGGTATCCGGGCGTGTTCTACGTCTTCGAGGGCGTGCAGGCGGAGCAGGAAGATGCGGTGGGCGGGCTCCAGGCGGGATACGTCGTCGCCCTGCTGGCGATCTTCGCGCTGCTCGCCGTCCCGCTCAAGTCGTACCTCCAGCCGTTGATCATCATGAGCGCCATCCCGTTCGGCCTCGTCGGTGCAGTCTGGGGCCACATCTTCATGGGGCTGGACGTGACATTCATGTCCATGTTCGGGCTGGTGGCGCTGTCGGGCGTGGTGGTGAACGACAGTCTGGTGATGGTCACCTTCATCAACCGCCGGCGCGCGGTGAACGCCGACCTCGGCACCGCCATCCGGGAGGCGGGCGTCGCGCGTTTCCGGCCCATCCTGCTGACGTCGCTGACCACGTTTTTCGGCCTCGCGCCGCTCATGCTGGAGCGGAGCGTCGACGCCGCGTTCCTCCAGCCAATGGCGGTCTCGCTTGCGTTCGGCGTCGTCTTCGCGACCTTCATTACGCTGCTGCTGGTCCCGACGGCGTATCTGATCGTCGAGGACATGCGGCGGGTCGCGCAGAGGGTGGTGCTCGGCAGCCGGGAGCCGGAGGCCGCAACGGTGTCACCGCTCGGCCCCGAGGCGGCGCCGTCGGAGACGTGACGCCGCGTCGCGCGGACGCGATCAGCTCAAGCCGACGATCTCGGCGACCACCCGCTCGGCGAGCGCCGGGCTGATCCCGCACGACGCGTCGTTGATACGGCATTGCGCCAGCGTCAGCGCGCAGCCGCACGGACAACCCTCCTCGTTGAGCCGCTGCAGCACGCGCTCCTTCTGGTCGGGCGTCAGATCCGACAGATCCAGCCCGGGGATGCTGGTGGCGTGCGCCGCGTTGACGAGGCGCGTGGTGGTGTTGCCGTCGATCAGCTCGACGGCGACCGCGGTCGGGAGCGACGTGAGGTAGCGGACCTCCTGCTCGAACACGGCCGGGCTGACCAGGCCGACATGCGTCTGGACGATGCGGCCCTCCGGATCGACGATGAACGACGTGGGGAGCGCGAACACGCCGGGAAACTGGCGGTTCAGCTCCGGGGTCGCCATGACGACCGGATAGTTCATCCCCATGCCGCGGGCGAACGCGGCGACGGCCGCCGGGTCGCCCTCGTCGGTCGATATGCCGACGACCTGCAGCTGGTCGGGATAGCGCGCCTGCAGCTCGATCAGGTCCGGAATCTCCTCCCGGCAGGGCCCGCACCAAGTGGCCCAGTAGTTCACCAGGGCCACCTTCCCGCGCCAGTCGCGCGTCGACAGCGTGCGACCGCCCAGCGTCCGCATCGCGACGTCGGCGACCGGCACCGGCTCGCGCAGCAGCTCGATGGCCGCCCCGGCGGGTATGTCGAAGACCGGATCCGGGGCCTCCGCGAGCGGCTCGGGTGAATCGCCGCCCGAGCCGCACCCGGCAGCCAGCACGCCGGCGACGATCCCGGCTGACACCAAGCTCAGGCGAAAGAGTCTCATGAGTTCACCACCCTCGCGCGTCGACCCATTGTATCGCCTGCGGAACCGAGCACGCACACGCATCGCCCCCGCGCACTATGATGAGCCCGGCGAGCGAATGCCGAGCAAGATCGATCCGGCCGAGCCGCGGCCGCGTCCCTGGATCTGGGCGGTCTACGTCCTGCTCTTCGCGCTGTCCGTGCCCTGGTACCTGCCGGCCGGCGGCCCGTTGCGGCTCTGGCTCGGGCTCCCGCACTGGGTCGTTCTGTCGCTGTCGGCCTACCTCGCGGTCGCCATCTTCACCGTGTACGTCGTCGCGCGCCACTGGTCCGCGCCGCCGGACGCCCGGGACCCCGAAGACCCGGAGGGCCCGCCGTGAACGTCTCCCTCGCGCTCGGCGCCGGGGCGGCGGTCGGCGTGTACCTCGCGGTCCTCGTCGGGGTCGGCTATGTAACGCGGCGGCGGGGCGGCGGGGCGGACCTCGACGAGTTCTACCTGGCCGGACGCAACCTCGGCGGCTTCGTGCTGCTGCTGACGCTCTACGCCACGCAGTACAGCGGCAACACGCTCCTCGGCTATCCGGGCGAGGCGTTCCGTCTCGGCTACGCGTGGGTCATGAGCGTCGGCTTCATGATGGCGATCATCGTCGTCTACCTCGTCTTCGCCCCGCGCCTGCAGGCCGTCGCCCGGCAGCATGCGTTCGTCACGCCCGGCGACTGGATCGCGCACCGCTTTCGCTCGGCGCCGCTGACGCTGCTGGCCAACGTGCTGCTGGTCGTGGCCATCTCGAACTACCTGCTGGCGCAGCTGATGGCGATGGGCCACGTGACCGAGGGCCTCTCGGGAGGGGCCGTGCCCTACTGGGTCGGCGTGGTGCTGCTGACGCTCGTCGTCATCGTCTACGAAACGGTCGGCGGCATGCGCGCCGTGGCGTGGACCGACTGCGTGCAGGGAATCATGCTGCTGGTCGGGCTCGCCGGCCTGCTCGTGGCGGTGGTGCCGACCCCGGCCCATCTCGCCGAGCTGACGGCCGCCGTCGCCGCCGCAGCCCCCGAGAAGGTCGCGGTCCCCGGGTGGGACGTCTCGCGCAACTGGTTCAGCACGATCCTCCTCATCGGTTTCTCCGGCGCGGTGTATCCCCACGCGATCCAGCGCATCTACGCCGCCCGCGACGCGGCCACCCTCAAGCGCGCGTTCAGCGTGATGGTGTTCCTGCCGCTGGTGACGACCGGCGTGATGTTCATGGTCGGCATCCTGGCCATCGGCGAGCTGCCGGCGGGCGGCGACGCCGATCAGGTGATGCCCGCGCTGCTGACGGTCTGGAGCACCCGCTCCGTGCTGCTCTTCGGGCTCTGCGTCATGGTCATCACGGCGGTCGTCGCGGCCGTCATGTCGACGGCCGACTCGGTGCTGCTGAGCCTGTCGTCGATCCTCGCCAAGGACATCGTCGGCACGACCCTGCTCCGGGGAGCCTCCGAGGACCGGCTCACGCGCGCAGGAAAGCGGCTCTCGTGGGCCGTCGTCGCCGTGCTGGTGGTGATCGCGCTGTCCCCCCGCGCAACGCTGTGGGGCCTGACCGAGATCAAGATGGAGATCCTGGCGCAGGTGGCGCCGCTGTTCGTCCTCGGCGTGACCTGGCGCCGTCTGACGACGTCCGCGGCATTGAGCGGGATGCTGACCGGTTGCGCCACCTACGCTGGCCTGCTGCTCGCGGGCCGGCCGGAGGTGTGGGACATCCACGCGGGGATTGTCGCGCTCGGCGTCAACGTGGCAGTCTGCGCGGGCGTCACGCGGTTGCGGCCGCAGCCCGCCGGGCCGGCCGAGCATCCCGGCCGCGCCGCGCCGATGCCGCACCCGCCCGCGCCGGATGAGGCGCTGCGACCGGTGCGCGGGGCTCACCGGTAGCCGAGCTCGACGGCCGCGACGAGGGCGAGCGCGGCGACGAGATACAGCTTGACCAGCAGCGGCACGACGAAGGCCACCCAGCGCTGGTAGGGAATCCGGGCCAGCGCGAGCATCCCCATCAGCAGCGCGTTGGTCGGGACCAGCATGTTCGTGAAGCCGTCGCCGAACTGATAGGCGAGCACCGCCGTCTGCCGGGTCACGCCGGTCAGATCGGCCAGGGGCGCCATGATCGGCATCGTCACGTACGCCTGCCCGGACCCGGACGGGATGAACAGATTGCAGATGGTCTGGGCGGCGAGCATGCCGACGGCAGCCGCGTGGGCCGGCAGCGCGCCGAGCGGCGCCGCCAACCCGTGGATGACCGTATCGATCACGCGCGCGTCCGAGAGCACGACTTCGATCGTCCGCGCGAAGCCGATGAGCAGCGCCGTCGCGGTCATCTCCGCCGCCCCGTCCAGGAACGCGCGCCCCGCCCCGTTCGGGCCGAGGCGTCCGATCAGGGCCGCGAGCAGCCCGATTCCCAGAAACACCGCCGACAGCTCGACCAGGTACCAGCCGCGGGCCGCCACGCCGTAGACGAAGAGGCCGATGCCGCCCACCAGGATCGAGACCACCGCCGCACGCCGCCCCGTGAACGGCACGCCCTCGGGCCGTTCGAACCCGCCCGCGTAGTCGACGTCCGCCACCAGGCTCTGGCCGGGGTCGCGGCGCACGCGCGCCGCGTAGCGCAGGAGGTGCTGCACGCCGACCGCCAGGCAGACGAGGAGCAGCCCCCAGCGCACCACCTGGCCGGAGGCCAGCTCGAGGCCGGCGATGTCCTGCGCGATCAGCACCGTGAACGGATTGAGCGCCGCGCAAGCGTAGCCCACCCCGGCGCCCACGTAGATGATGCCGACGGCCACCACGGCGTCGAGCTTCAGCGCCAGGCACATGGCCACCAGAATCGGCACGAAGGGCATGTACTCCTCGGCCATGCCAACCGTCGACGAGCCCAGCGAGAACAGCGCGACCATGCCGCCGACGAGCCACGCCGGCCGGGCGCCGAGCCGGGTGATGGCCCAGCCGATCACCGCGTCGATCGCGCCGGTGGCCCGCACGATGCGGATGACGCCGCCGACGAGGATGACGAAGAAGATGATCTCCTGCGCCGCGGCCAGCCCGGCCGGAATGGCCGTCAGGAATGCCAGCGGCGGCAGCGGGTCCGCCTCCACCGCGCGGTAGGTGCCCTCGACGACCTGCCGGCCGTCCCGCTCGAACTCGCCGGCGGGGATAACGTAGCTCGCGCCCTGCGCGAGCACGATCAGCAGAAAGATGAGGACGATCGAATCGGGGATACGGCGCATCGAGGGACCTTGCCGAGAACGCATCACGTGTGCCTGAACGGCGGACACCTCGCCCGTGCGACACTGCTCGCCTGCCGCGGCGACCGCGTGCCGGATCCCGGCTAGCGGGTCGGATCGTCCGACACGCGCACGAGCAGCTTGCCGAAGTTCTTCCCCTGCAGCAGGCCCTGGAACGCCGCTACCGCCTGCTCTAGGCCGTCGACCACGTCCTCCTTGTAGACCAGCTCGCCGCTCCTGATCCACGCGCCGACGTCGCGCAGGAAGTCCGGCTCGCGGTCGATGTGGTCGAACACGATGAAGCCACGGAAGGTGAGGCGCCGCACCAGCGCCAGCCCCATCACGCGCGGCACGAGATTGGGGCCGGGCGGCGGCTCCGTCTGGTTGTAGTTGGCGATGCGCCCGCAGATCGGCACGCGGGCGTAAGTGTTGAGCAGCGGCAGGACCGCCTCGAAGACCGCGCCGCCGGCGTTCTCAAAGTACACGTCGACGCCCTCGGGGCAGGCCGCCCCGAGGGCGTCCGGGAAAGCCTCGTCGAAACGGCTGACGCAGGCGTCGAAGCGGAGCTCGCGCGTCACGTAGTCGCACTTCTCCCGGGCGCCCGCGACGCCGACCACCCGGCACCCCTTGATGCGCGCAATCTGCCCCACGACCGCCCCGACGGCGCCGGAGGCGGCCGAGACCACCACGGTCTCGCCCGGCTTCGCCTGCCCGATGTCGAGCAGGCCGACGTACGCCGTGTGTCCCGGCATGCCAAGGACGCCGACGGCCGTCGAGATCGGCGCGTCGGCCGGGTCCAGCTTCCGGATGCCGGTACCGTCGGACAGCCCGTAGTCCTGCCAGCCGTTCGAGCAGAGGATGAAGTCGCCCGCTCGGTAGCCGCCGAGGTTCGATGCGACCACCCGGGCCACGGTGCCCCCCACGATCACGCCGCCGATGTCCACCGTCGGCGCGTATCCCACGCTCTGGTTCATGCGCCCGCGCATGTAGGGATCCAGCGACAGGTAGATGGTGCGGCTGAGCAGCTGGCCGGGACCGGGCTGCGGCACGGGCGTTTCCACCAGCTCGAAGTCGGTCGCCTTGGGACGCCCTTCCGGCCGGGCGCAAGCGTGATCCGGCAGTTTCGATCAGGCATGACGGCCCCAGTATAATTCGTCACCCGACTGGTTCAGGAGAACGCTAATGATTCAGCATGTGACCCATCTGTACGGATTCAACCTCGGCTTGGCCCGCTCGCTCGTCAACGATCTGACCTCGGAGCAGATGGTCGCGCAGCCGCACGGCGTCATCAATCATCCGGCCTGGACGCTCGGCCACCTGACGATGGCGGCGGACAACCTCGCCGCCTTTCTCGGACTCGAGCCGCAGGCGCCGGCCGGCTGGGACAAGACGTTCGCCACCGGCGGCACGCCGTCGGGAGAGCTGGCCGCCTACCCGTCGAAGGAGGAGCTGCTCGCCGCCCTGACGGCGCAGCACGAACGCAACACCGCCGCGGCGCGGGGCGGGAGGCGGATCCGGCGCTCTTCGGCAAGCCCCACCCGAACGAGCGGCGCCGCAAGTACTTTCCGACCGTCGGCGACATCGCGGTGTTCCTGATGACCTCCCACGAGATGGACCATCTCGGGCAGCTCGCCGCCTGGCGGCGCGCGATGGGCCTGGGACCGGCCTAGCTAGTGTCGGCCAGAAAATCCGTAACTGCTTGATTCTACAAGACGTATCGCGGATTTCGAGTAGTGAAGATCGTCCTAGCCCGCATTATTCCTGAAGCTCGATATTCGGGATCGACCGAGCGTGGCGGGACGACGAACAGGGTTTCGGCATCGTCATTTGGGGGCTGCGAGGGGGTTGCGGGGCGAGCCATGGGGCGATGGCCGGGCGCGGTGAGCCCGAGTGTCGACAGCTTCTCCTGGAGACGGTCCGTATCGTCCCCGAGGGAGCTTGGTGCGGCGGGACGGATGGGCTATCCGGCACGTGCGCCGAGTGCGAGGGCGATGCGCTGCCATGCCTCGCGCTGCGGCGTGGCCCGCGGCAGATGCAGAACGAGCCGGCGGACCGAGCGGACGACCTGGACCCCGAGCTTGAGCAATCGGTCGCGTAGCCACGTCACCGGTGCGGGCGCACGCGGTGCCCGCCGCCCGCAGCCGCAGCTCCTGCATCAGCACGTAGGCTGCGGCCGTCAGCAAGACGCGCAGTTGGTTGGCCCAGAACCGGCAGCAGCTCGTGCGGTCGATCTGCAGGCCGTCGAGCAACTCCTTGATCCGGTTCTCGATGTCCCCCCGCGCACAGTAGACCTTCTCGTAGATGAAACGCGGCGTCTGGCGCAGGTTCGTCACCACGAAACGCGGGTTGTCCCGCGGCGCACGTTCGCCGAGGCGGACCACTTCGGCTTTGATCACCACCCGGCGCTCATGGCCCCAGGTGCGGGCGGCGTAGCGGGTGTCGGTATAGACGTGTGCGGTCTCGCCACTGACCTCGCTCTGCGTGCGCGCCGTCTGCAGCGCGGATTCGGCATGCCGCTCCAAAACCGCATTTTTCGCCATCGCCACCACGTAGTCGAGCCGGGGCTCCGCATCCAGGAAATCGAAGACCTCCGGGGTCGCAAAGCCCCCGTCGAGCCGAACGAGAAACCGCGCCCGCGGAAACGCCGCCCGCAGCAGCGGGAGCAGCCGACACAGCAGCCCGAGGGTCCCGTCGGCGGCCACTGCGTTGCCGGGCCGCAGCACCGCCGCGCACAGATACTGCTCCGCCTCGCGGTCGAAGCTCAGAAACCCGAGCAGCGGCAGATAACACCAGCCGCCATAGTGCCCGTTGAAGAACGTGAGCTGCTGGGCGCCGTGCGTCAGGTCGTCGGTCGGATCCAGATCGATGGTGACGCGCCGCGCCCGCCCGTGCAGGCGGCGCCGATGCCGCTCGATGACGCACGCCGCCAACTCGCGCCCCATCCGGTAGAGCGCGGTGCGGCTCGCGCCGTTCTCGAACCGCGAGATCGTAGGTTGCGACGCCAAGGGCGCGCCGGACACCGGGTCCCGCCCGAGCAGCAGCTTGTGGATGGGGTCGTCGGCCAAGTGGTCGGCATCGTTGCCATCGGGATGACCGCACGCGATGCCGAAGATCCGCTGGCCGATCAGATCCGCGAACGTGTGCCGAATCTTCTCCGCGGCGCGCTTGTCGGCCAAACACCGGGCGAACGCCTTGACCAAGCCGTACACGCGCTCGGCCGCCTTGAGCAGGACGGCGCCGCCGTCGGAACTCGCGTGTTCCTGGTTGAACGTGGCGACGAGGGGCTTGTCGAACAGATCCGGGAACAGAACAGTCTGTGGCATCGTGTGAGGCGTCACGCGGGGATCTCCGTTGTGGCTAAAACGTTGTGTAAATTACGTTTGTACCACACGGAGGCTCCTGTGTCTCCCCCTCAACCGCACCTTCACGCATAATCCGGGCTAGATGTCGTATTCTCGCGGAGGAGATCGTCGATTTCGGTCTTTTTCGGGGGGATCTTCGCGACAGCGAACGCCATGAGAGAAGTCCACAGGCGGCAGTTCCAGATCGGACAGGTGCCCATCGAGAAGATCTGGATCAACCCGAAGTCGCGGGACGACATCCCGGCGGTGTTGAAGGGGCTTTAGTACATCTGGTCCGACGAGAAGCTGCGCGCTCGTCTGTTTGCTCTGTTGGACGAGCATATCGTGCCGGAGACCGACCGCACGGTCGGTCGTCCGGGGATGGAGTTGTGGCAGGTCCTGGTGCTGGGCGTTCTCAAGCAGGGCCTGGGCTGTGACTTCGACCGTCTGCACGACCTGGCGAACCATCACGAGACGATACGCGCGTTCCTGGGGCACAGTGATTTCGGCGACAGGACGCGTTACGAGTACCAGACGGTGGTGGACAACGTGTCTCTGTTGACCCCCGAGCTGTTGTCGGCGGTCGGGCAACTGGTAGTGGAGAGTGGGCACAAGGTCGCTAAAAAAAGCCTGGCGAGCCATTGCGCGGCCGGTGTGACTCGTTCGTGGTCGAGACCGACGTGCACTACCCGACGGACGTCAGCCTGTTGTGGGACGCGATGCGGTGCCTGCTGCGGGAGACGGGACGGGCGTCTGGGGAGAATGCGGTGGGCGGATGGCGTCAGTGGCGGTATCTGACCCGAGAGGTCCGGAGTCTGTTCAACCGGGTGCGGTCGACGCGGCGAGCGAAGCGGCATCCGGAGCGCGTGGAGGGGTATCTGGCCCGCTGCCGCGGGCTGGTCGAGCGGGCGGTGGACACGCTTGACGCGTTGCGGAACCAGGGCGTCGATGCCGTCACTTGTGGATCTATCGAAGGCTACGTCGCTCATGCTCTGCGGCAGATCGGCCAGGTGGAACGGCGGCTGGTGCGGGGCGAGACGATACCTCACGAAGAGAAGGTCTTCTCGATTTTCGAGGAACACACGCGCTGGGTTTCGAAGGGCAAGGCGGGTGCGCCGGTGGAACTCGGGGTCCCTGTCGCCCTGATCGAGGATCAGTATCAATTCATCCTTCACCACGAGATCCTGTGGCAGGGTGCGGATGTGGACGTGGCGGTGCCGCTGGTGCAGAAAGCGCAGGCGCGGTATCCGGAGTTGCGGGCGTCGACCGGGGCAGCTTCGACCGGGGCTTTCACAGCCCGGACAACCGGGTCGGGCTGGACGCGCTGCTCGACCTGAACGCGTTGCCGAAGAAGGGACGCCTTTCGAACGTCGACCGGGAGCGGGAGGAAGAGGCATCCTTCGCCGCCGCGCGCTGCGTGCACCCGGCGATTGAGTCGGCCATCAACGGATTGGAGCACCGAGGGCTCAACCGTGTCCGCCATCATGGTGTCGACGGCTTCGCGCGTGCGGTTGCCTTGTCGGTGCTGGCCACCAACCTGCATCGCATCGGGTTGATTCTGCAAGAGCGCGAGCGCAAACGACGCCGACGCGTCGCCTGACCGGATCGGACCGGCTCTGCCTCCTGTGGAGATCCAGCCGTCGCCCGAGGGCAAGGCCCTGCCGTCGCCGGAGGCCGGCCTTCCGGGCTGATTACCTACTGCTGCTTTCCGCGGAGTTGCCAGAATCGTAGTCGCAACCCGTTCGATAGCGAAATCACGTCAATTGGCGCAGCGCATCGCTCGCAAAGGGGTATCTGGCCCGCTGCCGCGGGCTGGTCGAGCGGGCCTCGTCGCCCGCTCGAGGCTAGCAGAGGTTTTCTGGCTGACGTCAATTGGCGCAGCACTAGCTAGGAGTCTGCGCCGCAGGAGATGCCGCGGCGTGAAGTGGGTCGTCGGCCCATGCTCTGACTTATCGTGTCGGAGCAGCTTCGGCGGTCGCCCGACGAGGTAGTTCCTCGGCAGATGGCGAGATCCGGCGTTGACGGGCCCCTTGGTCCGCCAGAGACCGTGATGCGCGCCGATCGGTCGCCATCGCGAGCCTCGTTGCCGCGTGTCACGCCGCGATCAGGGCGTGCAGGCGCTTGGCGTTCAACGCCAGGCACACCAAGTCCCACTCGCCGCGCACCTTCGCCAGCCCCCGCAGGCTGAAGCGCCGGAATCCCAGCACGTGTTTGATCCAGCCGTGCGGAGCCTCCGACAGCCACTTGCGTTCGGCGTATGCCGCACGACCCGCCGGCTTCGACAGCTTCTCGGCCATGCGATTCGTCGCGGGGTACTGCCCCGGGTCGCGGGGCCGCGCCGTCTTGCCCTCCCGTCCCAGTGACACGTACCCGTCGATGCCCCGCGTCTCCAGGTTCACCAAGTCCCGCTCGTTACTGTAGCCAGCGTCCGCCAGCACCGTGTCCGGCTGCTCGCCGACCGTCTCCGCCACCTCGTCGAGCAGCAGCGGCAGCCCACCCTGGTCGCTCGCGTTCGCCGTCACCTCCGTCGCCACCACCAACTGGTGCTCACCATCCACCGCTACCTGCGCGTTGTAGCACTGCTGGAACCCGTCGTTGCTCGTCTTCATGATCCCGCTCTCCGGGTCCGTGAAGTTGCTCTGTGCCTTCTCGTCCGGCTCGCCATACCCCCGCTTGTACGGCCGTCCGCCCTTCAGGTTCCGATCCTGGCCCGGCTGCCGCCCGCCCGCGTCGTCCGCCGCCCACCGTGCCGCCTCCAGCCGCTCCTTCGCCGCCCGGATCGCCGCCAGGCGATCCTCCCGCCGGCGCAACTCCGACGGCAGCTCGTCGCCGCGTGCGTCCGGCCCAAAGCGCTTATCCTCAGCCGCGTCGGCGTCCCGTGCCGCCCGCACCAGCGCGTCAATCTCACCAGCCAAGCGCCGCTCTTCCTCCTGCATCCGACCGTAGCTCATCGCCTTGTGCTTGCTCGCGTTCGCACGAACCTTCGTGCCGTCGATCGACAGCTTGCCGAAGCTCGCCAACCCCAATTCCCGCGCCAGACGCACCACCTCCACAAACAGCGCCTTGAAGTCCTCCAGGTGCCGACGCCGAAACTCGCAAACCGTCCGGTGCTGCGGAAAGTTGCCGGCCGCCAGCACCCGGAACGCCACGTCCTCCTCCAGCCTCCTCGCAATCCCCCGCGACGAAAACACCCCCGTCGCGTAGGCGTAGAGCAGCACCTTCACCATCATCCGCGGCTCATACGGCGCGTTGCGCCGACCATCCCCCGCATACGCGGCGTAGAACGCCGTCAGGTCCAGGCCGTCTACCAGATCGCTGACGGGGTGCGCCAAATGGCCCTCCGGCAACCACGCCCGCACGTCGGGCGGCAACAGCAGCGATTGGTCCGGTGCGTAGCGGCGAAAAGTCGTCGACATCAAGTCCTTCCGGCGTCCGATCTCGCCTGCGATTGTCGCACCGTTTTCTGCGGCGCAGACTCCTAGCACGTGACAGCTACGGATCCACGGGTGCCAGGGTTGGTTGGGCGCCATGCGGAGCCGCAAGGCGCCCCTTGGCGGGCTACGAGCCGGACGTCTTCCGCTCGATCTTGGCCCACGTGTCGCGCAGGCTGACGGTGCGGTTGAAGGCGATCCCCGCGTTCGACGAGTCGGGGTCGACGCAGAAGTACCCTTGCCGCTCGAACTGGTAGCGCTGCCCCGCCCGGACGCCGCTCAGGCCGGCCTCGACGCGGCAGCCGGTCAGAACCTCGCGCGAGGCCGGATTCAGGTAGTCCTTGTAGTCCTGCCCCTCGCCGACGTCCTCGGGATCCTCTTTGGTGAACAGATGGTCGTACAACCGCACCTCCGCCGGCAGGGCGTGCGACGCGGAGACCCAGTGGATGGTGCCGCGGACCTTGCGTCCGTCGGGGGCGTACCCGCCGCGCGTCTCCGGGTCGTAGGTGCAGCGCAGCTCGGTCACCTCGCCGCTCGCCGGGTCCTTGACGACGCCGGTGCACTTGATGAAGTAGGCGTACCGCAGCCGGACCTCCCGCCCCGGCGCCAGCCGGAAGTACTTGCGGGGTGGATCCTCGCGGAAGTCCCCGCGCTCGATGTAGAGCACGCGGGCGAACGGGACCGGCCGGGTGCCCGCGGCGGCGTCCTCGGGGTTGTTGACCGCGTGGAGCTCCTCGACCCCATCCTCGGGATAGTTCTCGATCACCACGCGCAGGGGCCGCAGCACCGCCATCACCCGCGGCGCGGTCCGGTTCAGCTCCTGCCGCACCGCATCCTCGAGCTGCGCGATCTGCACCAGGCTGTTGGCTTTCGCGATCCCGATGCGGTCGCAGAAGTCGCGGATGGCGCCCGGAGGATAGCCGCGCCGCCGCATGCCCACCAGCGTCGGCATCCGCGGATCGTCCCAGCCGTCGACGTGCCCGCCCTCGACGAGCTCGAGCAGCTTGCGCTTGCTGAGGACCGTGTGCGTGACGTTCAGGCGCGCGAACTCGATCTGCCGCGGCGGCGACTCGAACGCCAGCCGCTCCAGGAACCAGTCGTACAGCGGGCGGTGATCCTCAAACTCCAGCGTGCAGAGCGAGTGGGTGATGCTCTCGTACGCGTCCGACAGCGGATGCGTGAAATCGTACATCGGGTAGATGCACCAGCGGTCGCCCTGGCGGTAGTGCGGCGCCCGGCGGATCCGGTAGAGGGCCGGATCGCGCAGGTTCATGTTGGATGACGCCATGTCGATCTTCGCCCGCAGCGTGCGGCTGCCGTCGGGGAACTCGCCGGCTCTCATCCGCTCGAACAGGTCCAGATTCTCCACGACCGCCCGGTCGCGGTAGGGACTGTTGCGCCCGGGCTTGTCCCACCGGCCGCGGTACCGGCCCACCTCGTCGCCCTGCAGGTCGCAGACGTAGGCGTGGCCGCCCCTGATGAGCTGGACGGCGCAGTCGCAGAGCCGGTCGAAGTAGTCCGACGCGTAGTGGAAACGCTCCTCCCAGTCGAAGCCCAGCCACCGCACGTCGGCCTCGATGGCCCGCACGTACTCCTCGTCTTCCGTCTCCGGATTGGTGTCGTCCATCCGCAGATTGCACAGCCCGCCCGTCTCCTGCGCGATCCCGAAGTTGAGGCAGATCGCCTTCGCGTGGCCGATGTGCAGATACCCGTTCGGCTCCGGCGGGAACCGCGTCTGGACGCGGCCGCCGTGCTTTACGGCCCGCCGGTCGTCGTCGACGATCTGGCGTATGAAATCCTGTCCCGCAGCCGGGCCGCTGCTGCTCGCGTCGTCGTCCTTCATGCACACTCCGTGTCGGTCCCGGCGAGCCGGGCGAGCGCCCGGTCGATGCGGGCCACACAGGCCTCGCGGCCGAGAATCTCCAGGCCTTCGAACAGGCCGAACCCCACTGCCTTCCCGGTCACGGCGACCCGCACGGCGTGGATGATCCGCCCGATCGCGATCTCCTCCGTCTCGATGAACCGCTGCATGACTTCGTGGAGCGTCGCGGCGTCGAACGGGTCGACGGTATCGAGCACCGTTCTGAACCGCTCCAGGCGGTCGGCCGCACCGTCCGCCCGAAGGCGCTTGGCGAAGGCCTTCTCATCGTAGGGGAACGCGTCGTCCGGGCGGAAGAACTCCAGGTAGCCCAGGATGTCGCCCGCCACCTTGAGCCGTTCGCCGGCCGCCGCGACGACGCGGGACACCCGGTCGCAATCGGCCGGCGACGGCGGTTCGGGAAGCGCGCCGCAGCGCTGCAGGAACGGCACCGCCGCCGCCGCCCGCGCCGGCAGCGGCAGCCGCTGCATGTAGCGCTCCTCGAACGCCAGCAGCTTCGGCGGGTCGAAGCTGGCCGCGGACCGGTTGACCCCCTCGAGCGTGAACCGCTCGATCATCTCTGCCACCGTGAACATCTCGGTGCGATCGTCCAGCGACCAGCCCAGCAGCAGAAGGTAGTTGAGCAGAGCCTCGGGCCGGTACCCGACCGCGCGGTAGAACGCCACGACCAGCGGGTTGAACGACTCGGGCGCGACCGGCTCGCCCAAGGCCGCCATGATCGCGGCGCCGTGCTCGTGCAGCTTCCGGAAGTCGGGATGCCGCAGGTAGGCGCCCACCTTCCGCTTGCTCAGCTTCTCGGCGCTGCCGGGCTCGGCCACGTAGGGCAGGTGCGCGTACGCCGGCAGGTCGTAGCCGAGACCGCGGGCGATGAAGATCTGCCGCGGCGTGTTCGAGAGGTGCTCCACCGCGCGGATTACGTGCGTGATCACGAAATCGTGGTCGTCGACCGCGCTCGCCAGATGGTAGAGACAACTGCCGTCGGCGCGCTGGACGACGTGGTCCTGCTCGAGCGCCCACTCGAACTCCACCGGCCCCCGCACCAGGTCGTCGAACGCGCACACTCCGTCGCGCGGCATCTTCAGGCGCACGACCGCGGTCCGGCCCTCCGCCTCGAACGCGGCCGCCTGCGCGGGCGTCTCGGCCATCCAGCGCCGGCTGTAGATGAAGCGCTGCTTGTTGCGCTGCGCGGCTTCGCGCTCGGCCTGAATCTCGTCCGCGGTCGCGTAGTCGCGGTAGGCGTGCCCGCCCGCGACGAGCCGCTCGACCGCTTCCCGATGCCGCGCCTGGCAGGCCGACTGGAAGTACGGCGCATGCGGCCCCTCCACGTCGGGCCCCTCGTCCCAATCGAGCCCCAGCCAGCGAAAGCCGTCCAGGATCGGCTGCAGGGCCTCCGCGAGGTTGCGCTGCCGGTCGGTGTCGTCGATCCGCAGGATGAACCGTCCGCCGTGGCGCCGCGCGAACAGCCAGTTAAACAGGGCGGTCCGCACGCCGCCGATGTGCAGATAGCCGGTCGGGCTGGGCGCGAAGCGCGTGCGAACGTTCACACTCGCCCCTGTTGTATCATCACGCGTCATGAAGCTTATCTTGTCGTTGTTGGCAGCGTCGACCGCGGCGGCGGCAGCCCTGGCGGCGGCGCAGTCGGGCGCCGCGCCGCGCATCGAGGGCGCGGTCATCGACGTCCCCGGGCACGGGCGGATGAGCTACACCATCTCGGTGCCCCGCGACCTGCGCGAAGGAGAGCCGCGCCCGCTCGTCCTAGCGCTGCATCCCGGCGGCGGCAGCGTGGGCGGGCCGTTCCTGCACCAGATTGTCGAGCCGGCGCTCAGGGACTGGGGCGCCATCATCGTGGCGCCCGACTCGCCGAACCGGCGCTGGTCCGTCCCGTCGGCCGAGGAGTCGGTCCTCTTCCTGCTGGACGACATCCTCGCGCGCCACGCCATCGACCGCGAGCGGATCCTGGTCACCGGATTCAGCATGGGCGGCGCCGGCACGTGGTTCATGGCCACGCACCATCCGGAGCGCTTCTCGGGCGCCATCCCGATAGCGAGCGCGCCGCGCGACAACCCGCTCGATCAACTGGGGACGATGCCGGTGCACGTGATCCACAGCCGCGACGACCAACTCGTGCCGATCGAGCCGGCCCGCGACGCCGCCCGCTCGCTCGCGGAGCGCGGCCACCCGGCAGAGTTCACGGAGCTCTCGGGCGTGGGCCACTACACAATGGGCGGCTACGTCAACGCGCTCAGGCAGGCCGGCACCTGGATGCGGACGCAGTGGGACGACCGCTGACGCCGGCCGGCACCAGGATGCGGATGGCCGCTCCCGCAACCCGGCGCGTCCCCGTTCCGGTTACTCCCTCGGCCCATACGCCCGGCTGAACCCGTTGCGGCTGTTCGTCACCGTGAACGAGCCGTCGCGGCGCGCCGCGACGTGAATCGAGTGGGCGGGCCCCATGTGGATGGTCCGCCCGTTCGCGGCCAACGTGCCTTCCTCCAGGTTCGCGATGAACTGCTCGGGCGAGTTGTGCTCGTCGCCGCCCGGAATCGAGTAGTGGTTCTGCCAGAGGTGCTCGAGGCTGCCGGCGGCCTGGAGGATCTCGAAGGTCTGCACCGCGCCCCCCTTGCGCGGGCCGTTGTTCATGACGGCGGCCCGCGGCTCGATCGCGTGGACGAGCGCCTCGGAGCCGGACGTCTCAGAGCCGTGGTGCGCCACCAGGTACAGATCGACCGTTCCGATCTTGTTGTCGGGGCACATCAGCGGATGCTCCCGGTTCCAGTTCAGGTCGCCCATGATCACGCTGCGGAACCGCCCGAAGCCGACGAACGTGGCGACGGACTGGTCGTCCTCGGCGTTGCCGTAGCGGCTGGTGATCTCCTCGCCCTGGAACGTGAAGCCGTCGCAGTACGGGTTCGGGCCGCCCCCCGCGCCGCCGAGCGGGGCATCCAGCACCGCCCCGCCGGACGCCATGATCACGACGTCCAGACCGGCCATCGGGAGCGTGTCGCCCGGGGCCACCGCGCGGTGCACGCCCTGGCTGCGCAGGTCCGTATAGACCTCGAACGCGGCCCGGCGCTCCTCCGTGTCGACGGTCTCGCCATGATCGATGAAGTGCCGGATCGACAGGCGCTCGGCCAGCTGCATGGCGCCGCCCATGTGGTCGGTGTGGAAGTGGGTGACGAGCAGATAGTCGATCTGCGTCACGCCCGCCTCCCGCGCCACGGCGGCGATGCGGTCGGCGTCGCGGCCCTCGAGGCCGGGCCACCCGGCGTCGACGAGCAACGACTCGCCCGACGGGCTGACGAAGAGCGTCGCCTCGCCGCCCTCGACGTCGATGACGTAGATGTCCAGCGTCTCGTCCGGCTCGCCCTGGGCGGCCGGCAGCGCCAGGCTCAGCACGAGGCACAACGGCAACAAGGTGATGATGCGCATGGCATGCTCCTGGAATTCGGATCTCACGGTGCCGGCTCGATGCGCAGCAGCGCACCGTCGTCCTCGTCGGTCAACAGGTAGAGGAATCCGTCGGGCCCCTGGCGCACCTCCCGGATGCGTTGCCGCAGCTCCTGCAGGATGGCCTCGCGCCGCAGCTCCTCGTACTGCTCGTTGAACACGATGCGCTGCAGGTGCCCCGTGCCCGGTATCCCGCCCTCCTGCAGGGACCCGACGAACACATTGCCGCGCCAAGCGGGGAACCGGTCGCCGGTATAGACGGCCATGCCGGCGACCGCGATGGCGGGCAGCCAGACCAGCAGCGGCGACTCGATTCCGCCGCGCGTCGGATTCTCGGAGACGCGCGCGCCCGGGTACAGGCGTCCGAAGCTGACGAGCGGCCAGCCGTAGTTGCGGCCCGGCCGGATGATGTTGATCTCGTCGCCGCCGTTGGGACCGTTCTCGTGGTTCCACAGGTCGCCGGTCTCGGGATGGAGGATGAGGCCCAGCGTGTTGCGATGCCCCAGCGTGTAGATCTCCGGCCGCTGACCGGGCTCGCCCGCGAACGGGTTGTCGGGCGGCGCGGAGCCGTCGTCGTTGAGGCGTAGGATCTTGCCGCGCAGGCTGGTGAGGTCCTGCGCGAGGTTGCCGACCCGCCCGCCGGTGGACATGTAGAGCTTGCCGTCGCCGCCGAAGACGACGCGCCCGTTCAGACCCTGGTTGCCCTCGTAGGGGTCGGTGACCGCGAGGTCCTGCACGTCGACGAGCGCGCCTGCCTCGAGCCGCCCGCGCGCGAGCGACGGCGCGCCCCAGCCGTTCATCGCCGGCTTGGTGTAGGTGAGATAGACGAGGCCGTTGTCGGCGAACCGGGGATGAAGCGCCACGTCCATCAGGCCGCCGTTGCCCTCCTTCCGGACCTCGGGCACGCCGGTAACGGGTTGCGGATCGAGTGCGCCGTCGCGCAGGATGCGGAGCCGGCCGGGACGCTCGGTGATGAGCATGCCGCCGTCGGGCAGGAACGCCATGGCCCAGGGATGCGAGAGCCCCCGGGTCACGACGCTGACGCGGATCCTGTGCTGCTCGGCGGTATCGAACACCCAGGGGCCGTCGCCCAGCGGCGGCACAGGCACGCCGATGCGCGACCGCTCCTGCGCCTGGCCGGGCGCGAGCAGGCAGAGCACCAGGGGCGCCGCAAGGAGAACGGATCGTCTGACCCTCATGCAAACCTCCCGCGTGAGCCGGGACCCGGCTCGACAACCGCTGCCGCGGTGTCCGCCGCCTACGGCAGCGGAAGCAGCGGCTCGACGCCCTCGGGCAATTGCTGGTCGAAGGCCGCCAGCACCGCGGCGTCCGCCGCGTGCGCACCCATCAGGCCGACGATGTCCACCAGATCCCGCACGCCGAACGCGCGCTCCGCACGCGCGTAGGTCTCCGCGCTGACGTTGTGGCCGCCGAACAGCTCACGGCCGAACGCGATCAGCGCCGCGTCCTGCTCGTCCACGCCGTCCAGGGGGCGGTTGCGGCGAACGCTGTCGATCAGATCCGCCTCGAGACCGGCGGCCAGGGCCTTCGGCTCGTTGACGGTCCAGTCGTACTGCGAGTCGTGCGCCCTGGCCGTCACCAGAATCGCGAGCTGCATGAGCCGCCGTCCCACCCGTGCTTCCAGCGACGCCTGCCCTTCCCCGTAGCTCCGGATGACGTTGGGACCGATGCCCGAGGGCGACAGCATGCGGCCGTAGAGCACCGACACCGATGTGCGGCTCGCCGGGCTCCGCAGCGGCAGCCGGCTGCGCGAGTCGGGATGGATGTCGTCCGGATGGGTGAAGGGCAGCGGCAGCGATTGTCTCCAGCCGGCCGGCATCCGCTGGTTGAAGCCGGTGAGCGTGGCCGCGGTGCTC
Source organism: Vicinamibacterales bacterium (assembly GCA_965217045.1). GTDB lineage: Bacteria > Acidobacteriota > Vicinamibacteria > Vicinamibacterales > UBA8438 > JAAXGX01. Next base: position 2,835,545 of record OZ244229.1, read on the forward strand.
GCGTAGCGGCCCATCACGTCGATCACATCGACGAGATTCGTCTTCCCCAAGAGCGCCAGCGCCCGGGCGTAGGTGTCGGCGCCGAGGCGGCCCGTGCCGAACAGCTCGCGGCCGACCTTGATGATGATCGCCTCGCGGTCGCTCAGCCCGGTGAGCGGCCGGCGGTGGCGCACGACGTCGATGATGCCGTCGTCGAGTTGGACGGCTATCGCCTCGAGCTCGTGCAGCGCCCACTCGTACGGCTGGTCGTACTCGCGCGCCGTCGTCAGGATGGTCAGCTCCGTCAGTTGGCGTCCCATCGGGGCGTCGAACCGCAGGTTCGTGCCCGATCCGTGCAACCTCAGGGCCGCGGCGCCCGTGGGCGCGCCGGCCGCGCTCGCGACGGCCGCATTGTACGCCGCGCGACGGGCGGCATCGAGCTCCTCCCGGTCGATCGGCGGCAGGCGACTGCGCGACGCCGGGTGAACGTCGTCGGGCAGCGGCCCGGGTCCCACGACGGCAATGCCTTCGATCTCGAGCAGCGCCCCGCTCGCAAACAGCGACTGGATGCCGAGTAGCGTGGCCGCCGGGACCGTCTCGTCCGGGAAACCGTGCGCCTTGCGCGCCGCGTCGAGCACCGCGAAGTCGCCCCGGCGGTACCCCGGCATGTAGATCACGATCTTCAGAAGGTCCTCGGGCGCCGCGCCCGCGGCCTCGAGGCGCCGCCTGAGGTTGGCATACACCTGGTCGGCCTGGCTCTCGAGGGGATCACCGGGAACGCCCACCTGTCCCGACACCTGGACGACCCTGGGTCCCTTGCCGCGAGCGCTGACGGCCTGCGTGAAGCCGGTGGCCGGATCGATGAACGCGCGGTCGACCGCGCGACCCTCCGCCCCCATGACGGCGATGCCGTCGATTTCGATCCGGAACTGCTCGGCGGCGAGCCCGGGCACGCCAAGCAGCGTGCTGGCGGGCATGTCCGCGAGCGACAGCGCCTGCTCGCGGCCCGCGCGGTACGCCGCCAGGTCCGTCTCCGGATCGAAGTCGACGATATAGGTGGTGGTCTTGATCAGATCCGCGAACGAGGCGCCGGCGTCGGCGAGCCGCGCGCCGACGCGCTCCCAGACGGTCGCCGTCTGCTTCGCCAGCGTGTCGCCGGTGCCGACCTGGCCGGCCACGTAGACGGTCTTCACGCCGTGCGCCGTCACGGCCACGGCCCCGCTGAAGCCGTTCGCCGGCGCGAAGCGCTCGATCTCAAGATCGGCTCCCGGCTCGGCCACGACGGCGATTGCCTCAATCTCGACGCGCAGCGTTTCGGCGGCCAGCGCCCGGACCCCGATCATCGTGCTTGCCGGCCAGTGGTCCGCGTCGGGGAACGTGGCCAGCCGGACCTCGGAGATCACGCCATACTGCTCCGGCTCGAAGTCCTTCACGAAGATGCGGATCTTGACGACGTCGGCCGGCGTGGCGCCCGCCTGCTCGAGGCGCCGCACGACGCCCGCGAACGCCGACTCGACGTGCGCCCGGAGCGTGTCGCCCCGGCCGACCTGGCCGGAGACGAAGATCGTCTTCACGCCCGAGTGCGTCGTCGTGACGACCTGCGTGAAGCCGCCGGCCGGATCGATGTAGTCGACGTGCGCCGCCGTAGCGGTCGGAATCGCGCACGCGATCAGGCCGACGAGGATGGAAAGCCGAAGTCTGCGCGCCATGAGTCGTTCCTCCATGGACTGCGGATGCGTCGTTCGCGCCGGGGCCCGGCAGAATCATACCGCGCCGATCCGCCGCTCAACGGGAAGTTTGCGCGCCGACGCGCGGGCGGTCAGTACGCCGACCCGCGGTGGGAAGCTGCGATCATCGAGATCACGCGTTCGTGGTCGTCTATTTCGTGGAAGAACCGCCAGGCTCCGATGCGGTAGCGCCACGTCTCCGGCGCGTACCCCTTCAGCGTCAGCTTCTCCGCGTGAGCTCGCGCTTCCAGCCAGCGCCCACGAACCCGACGACAGCAAGGGACACGCGGTGAGTCCGGTCAAAAAAAAGGGCCCCAGCGGGGCCCGAGCTCAATGTGTCCCGACGGAACAGTTTCACCGCTAGTTGCCGCCGGCGGCCTCCTCGGCGCGCGATCCCGTCATGATGTTCAGCAGCCCGTAGTTCCCCTCGTGGCACGCGAACTCGTACATCGGTCCGTCCGAGCGCGTGTACGGCAGCGCGCCCGACCACGAGCGCGTCCACGTCAGGGGATCGTCGATGGTGAATTGGTAGTCCAGGGTGTCGGGACCGACGCGCGTGAAGCGTTCGATCACGCGCGCGCTCTCGCTGAGCCGGCCCCGCGACAACGAGTGCTCCGGGCGGACCCAGCGCCGGATGAACGGCTCGCGCAGGTTACTGGTCTCGACGACCAGCGTGTCGCCCTCCCAGTGTCCGCGCGAGCTGCCGGCGAACTGGCTGATGCCCGGCGGGAGATGCGGGCGTCCGTCGAGGAAGATGACGCGCAGATCATGGATGTGCTCCTGCAGGATGATCACCGCCTCGGGCGTCTGCAGGAAGTGGTAGTTGTTGTTGTACCCGGTCGGGATCGACGGGATGCCGCGGTACCACAGGCACCGCTCGCTGAGCCCCATCTCCTCCGGCCCGTCGGCCGGCAGGCGGCCCTCCTGCACATCGGTCAGCCGCAGCGCGTCCGGCGACTTGATGCGCTCGAGGGCGGCCGGGGTCAGGGGCGGCAAGCGGCCGTCGGGCGGATCGGTAATCAGCGAGGTGCGCATGGTGCGTACGACCGACGTGCTCTGCTCCGTCCAGTAGCTGTTGTAGGCCCCGACGTTGCCGCCGGCCGGCAGCGATCCGGTGCGCACCGTCGGTGCGTTCTCCTGGTCCACGCGCTCCTGCGCCCGCTGCTCGAGGGCGGCCACGTCCTCCGGGTCCAGAAAGGCCTGATCCGCCAGCTCGGCCGGGCGCTCCAGCGGGGTGATGGTGCCGTTGTTCCAGATGGCCTGCAAGTCCGGATGGCCCCAGGGCGTCCGCGGGGCCACCCAATCCGCCTGCTCCGGGGGTTGGGCCGCGACGGGCGGCGGAGCCAGCGAGACGACGGCGAACACCGCTGCGACTGCCCCCGGCAATCCACGCAATCGATACCTCATCTCATACCTCCCTGGCCGGAATATCCAGACATCAGGTTCCATCATAATCCCTTGCCGGGAACGCCGCAGAGTTCCGCAACGAACACCGCATGGATCACTTGCCGCCAGGCCGGCCTCTCCGGCAGCGCTCGTACCGCGGGCTTCTGAAGCGCGGCTCGCTCGTCGTGCCGGCAATCGTCTGCGGCGCGTGGGCGCTCGCCGGCGCCCAGGACGGGGCGCACAGCGGCGAGATGACTCCCTTCCTGCTGGCTCTCGCCGCCATCCTGGTGGCGGCCAAGATCGGTGGTGAGCTGGTCGAGCGGCTGAACCAGCCCGCGGTGCTGGGCGAGCTGCTCTTCGGGATCGTCCTCGGCAACTTCGGACTCACCGGCAGCGAGGTCTTCGAGGTGCTCGAGACCCAGCCCTTCCTGCCGATGGCAGCCGAAATCGGCGTGATCCTGCTGCTGTTCCAGGTGGGGCTCGAGAGCGATCTGGGCAAGCTGCTCGCGGTCGGCCGCTCCGCCGTCAGTGTCGCCGTGCTCGGTGTTGCGGCGCCCGTCATCCTGGGCTACGCGGTGTCGTCCCTCTTCATACCCGCGGACGCGCCGTGGCACGTGCACCTCTTCCTCGGGGCCACCCTCGCGGCCACGAGCGTCGGGATCACGGCCCGTGTGCTCAAGGACATCGGCCGGATGGACGCGCCCGAGTCGCAGGTCATCCTCGGTGCGGCCGTCGCAGACGACATCCTGGGCCTGATCGTGCTCGCAATCGTACTCGGGTTGGTTCAATCGGCCGACACAGGCGCGATGTCCCTCTCCGTTGCCCCCATTGCCTGGATCCTGGTGAAGGCCGTCGGCTTCCTGGCCGGCGCCATCGTGTGCGGCCGGCTGATCATCGTGCCGCTCATCGGGATGATCCGCATGGCCCGCTCGCCGTCGGTGCCGGTCGTCCTCAGCGTTGCCTACTGTTTCCTGATGGCGGCCCTGGCCGAGCAGCTCGGACTGGCGGACATCGTGGGCGCGTTCACCGCGGGGCTGGTGGTGAACGACGCCATCGGGAGATTCTTCGGCGCGCAGAAGGAAAAGCACCGATCCCAGCTCGACGCCTCGATCGCCCCGATCGCCACGATCTTCGTGCCCGTGTTCTTCGTCTACATGGGCCTGCGTGTCGACCTGCTCTCGTTCGCCTCATTCGACGTGCTGGTCTTCGCCGCCCTGCTCAGCGTCACGGCCATCGTCAGCAAGCAGGCCTCGTCCTGGGGGTCTTCGGGAAGGGACTCAACAGATGGGCGGTCGGAATCGGCATGGTTCCGCGCGGAGAGGTGGGCCTGATCTTCGCCAGCATCGGCCATACGGTGTCGGTAGCCGGTACGCCGATCTTCAGCGACCAGGTGTTTGCGGCAATCGTCGCCATGGTCATGCTGACGACCCTCGTGACGCCGCCGCTGCTGAAGGCCGCGTTCAGGAAATAGGGTCGAGTAGCCGGATGCGGTGGGCCTCGCTGTCGCCGACGTAGAGTCCGCGGCCGGGCTCGTAGAAGATGCCGTGCGGTCTCGCCAGGCGGCAGCGCAGCGGATCGTCTTCCGGGCCGTCTCCGCGCGTGCCGTCGCCGAGCACCGTGGAGATCAGGCCGGTGGCGGTGTCGACCATCCGGATGACGTGGTTCTCGGTGTCTGCGATGTACAGCCGGCCGTCGGCGAACGCGAGTCCCTTCGGTCCCGCCAGCGTCGCCCCGGCCGCGGGACCGCCATCGCCGGTGTAGCCCTGCTCGCCGGTGCCCGCCACGTGGTGGATGGTCTCGGCGGCGAGGTCGATCCGGTAGATCGCGTTGCCCTCCCGCAGCGCCAGGTACAGGTTGCCGTCGGGGTCGCTCGCCATGGCGCGCGGCCCGTTGAGCGGGGTGCCGGCCAGCGGGGCCCCGTCGGGCGTCGGCGCGCGGGCCCCGGTGCCCGCCCAGGTCTCGATGAGGCCGGTGGCGGAGTCGACGCGGCGGATGCGGTGATTCCCGATGTCGCAGATCAGGAGCCGGCCTGCGGGGTCGAAGGCGATGCTGTGGGGACGCCTGAGCATCGCCTCCACGGCGGGGCCGCCATCGCCGGAGAACCCGGGCTCGCCGGTGCCGGCGACGGTGGAGATGATGCCGGTGACGGCGTCCACCCGCCGCACCACGTGGCTGTCGCGTTCGACGATGTAGAGATGGCCGGCGTCGTCGAACTGGATCTCGTGCGGCATGTTGAGGGCGGCCGCCGTGGCGGGGCCGCCGTCGCCGTAGTAGCCCCGGTCGCCGTTTCCGGCGATGGTCGTGGTCACTCCCGTCTCGCGGTCCAGCCGCCGGATGCGCTGGTTGTCCAGATCGCAGAAGTACAACGCGCCGTCCGGACCGACGACCACGCCGTAGGGGTTGGCGACCTGCGCGTCGGAGAGTCCCGCTTCGCCAGTGCCTATGACGGTGGAGACGGTCGCCGCCTCCGGGTGAGCGAAGCCGACCAGCAGCAGGAGCCCCGCTGCCAAACCGAGCGCACGTTTCATGGCGTCTCCATTTCGGTCGAAACCGTCCGGCTCGGGCGCGTCGAACCGAATCGCGCCTGCAGCAACGCCGGACGGTTGACATTGTGGCATGCCCATGTCCAAATCGGGATGCGCGAGCGCGCCGTGTTGACATCGTCCGGGCTGGCGGAACCGGCTCGGAAGAAGACCAGCCATGGGAGAGATGAGATGACGAGAAGCAGAATGGCGTTTCTCGGAACGGTCGCCGGCAGCTTGGCCGTCTGCCTGTTGGCGTTGCAGTCGGGACTGGGCGCCCAACAGATGGCCGTGGCCATCGACGCCGACGACATCGGCGGGGTCGTGACCGGGCCGCACGGGCCGGAGGCCGGCGTCTGGGTGATCGCCGAGACCCTGGATCTGCCGACCCGCTTCAACCGCACCGTGGTCACCGACGACGAAGGCCGCTACGTCGTGCCGGACCTGCCGGAGGCGACCTACGACGTCTGGGTGCGGGGCTACGGGCTCGTCGATTCGCCCAAGCAGCAGGTGACGCCGGGCACCCGCCTCGATCTGACCGCGGCGCCGGCGCCCGACGCCGAGGCCGCGGCGCAGTACTACCCCTCCGGCTACTGGTACTCGCTGCTCGAGGTGCCGGGGCCCGAGGAGTTCCCGGGCACCGGTCCCGACGGGAACGGCATCTCGCCGAGCGTGCCGAACCAGGCCGCGTGGCTGCGCGGCCTGAAGTCCGGCGGGTGCACCGCCTGTCACGGGCTCGGGAACAAGGCCACCCGCGAGATTCCGTCGGAGCTCGGCCAGTTCGACTCGCTCGTGGCGGCCTGGGACCGCCGCATCAAGTCCGGCCAGGCCGGGGGCAGCATGAGCGGGGCGCTCGACCGCATGGGGCGCCGGCGCGCGCTCGAGATGTACGCCGACTGGACCGGCCGCGTCATGGCCGGCGAGGTGCCGCCGGCGCCGCCGCGGCCCCAGGGGGCCGAGCGCAACGTGGTCGTCACCCAGTGGGACTGGGCCGATCCCACCGCCTACCTGCACGACGAGGCGTCGACCGACAAGCGCAACCCGACGGTGAATGCTAACGGTCCGATCTACGGTGCGCTCGAGGCGAGCGCGGACTACGTGCCGGTGCTCGACCCGGTGAGCCATTCCATCGCGCAGGTGAAGGTGCCGGTACGCGATCCCGACACCCCGCTGGCGGCGGGCCCGCCCCTGGCGTCGTCGCCCTACTGGGGGGACGAGGCCATCTGGGACAGCCAGTCCAACGTGCACAACCCGATGCTCGACCAGGACGGGCGGGTCTGGCTGACCTCGCGGGTGCGGGGTCCCGAGAACCCGCCGCTGTGCCTGGAGGGATCCGACCATCCGTCGGCCCGTGCGTTCCCCAATCCCCGCGCCAACCGCCACCTCGCGGTGTACGACCCCGCCAGCGGCGAGATGACCCTCGTCGGCACCTGCTACAGCACCCACCACCTGATCTTCGCCGAGGACGAGGACAACACGCTGTGGACCAGCGGCGGCGGGCAGGTCGTCGGCTGGCTCAACACCAGGCTGTTCCTCGAGACCGGCGACGAAGAGGCGGCGCAGGGCTGGAGCCCGCTCGTGCTCGACACCAACGGCAACGGCGTGCGTGACGAGTGGGTCGAGCCCGGCGAGCCCGCCGACCCCGCGAAGGACACCCGCATCCGCTCCGGCTTCTACGGCGTGGCCTACAACCCCGTCGACGGCAGCATCTGGGGATCGTCGCTGGGCATGCCCGGCGCGGTGCTGCGGTTCGCCCCCGGCGACAACCCGTCCGAGACGGGCCTGACGGAGTACTACGAGGTGCCGTTCCAGAATCCGGGCGCCGAGGTGCAGGACGGCTACTCGCCGCGCGGCATGGACATCGACCGCAACGGCGTGGTGTGGACCCCGCTGGCCAGCGGTCATCTCGCCAGCTTCGACCGCAGCAAGTGCACGGGGCCGCTGAACGGACCGGACGCGACCGGCCAGCACTGCCCCGAGGGGTGGACCCTGTACGAGGAGCCGATGCCCCAGATGAAGGGCATCACCGAATCGGGCAGCATCGAGGGCAGCTACTACACCTGGGTCGACCAGTTCGACACGCTGGGACTGGGGCGCGGCGTGCCGATCAACACAGGCAACGCGGCCGAGGGGCTGCTCGCGCTGCGCGACGGCGAGTGGGTCATCCTGCGCGTGCCGTATCCGCTGGGGTTCTACACCAAGTGGATGGACGGCCGCATCGACGACCCCGACGCCGGCTGGAAGGGCAGGGGCCTCTGGGCAACCTGGAGCACGCGGGCGCCGTTCCACGCCGAGACCGGCAAGGGCACCCCGAGCAAGGTGGTCCGCTTCCAGCTCCGTCCGGACCCGCTGGCGAAGTAGACGGACGCCTCCGCACTACAAGCGGGTGGATGCGGCCGGGCGGCTGCATCCACCCGCGCCCCCGTGCCCCGCGGCAGGGGCCGAACCCCGCAGGAACCCCCGCAGCTCCGAATCTTCACACGCCGCGCCCACTCGGTGTCCGGCGGCAGCTCGATGGGTGGCGCGACCTCGGTGAGCGTCAGGCGGATCGGCGCGCGCGTGACGACGGCACCGGGCACTACTCGCCGTTCGGTCCGCCCGCGAAGCGGGCCTCCATTGCCCGGCGGGCCTGCACGGCGGCCAGGCCGGGATCGATCTCGACGTCGTCCCAGCGCACGATCTCGCCCGCGACGATGGCGCGTTTCAACGCCGCCCCGTGAGCGAGCCCGATGGGCAGCGCGCCGCGTTCGAGCGACGCGGGGGCCGGGAGCAGCTTCCCGTACACGGTGTAGCCGCCCTCCCCATCGAGCGTCTCGCCCGCTGCCAGGTCCCGCTTCGCGGTCGCCGCCACGTCGCCGACGAAGTCGCGCGCCGCGCCGGTCGGCCGGCCGAGCAGTCCGGCGGACAGGACCGACACGTTCAGCTCCAGGCCGATCAGGTGGAAAGGCTTGTACATCGCCGAGTAGAGCCCGGTGTCGTCGGTGTTCATGCCGTACTGGCGAAAGCAGGCGGCCGCGTACTCGTTGGGCGCCTCAACGACGACATAAACGCCCCAGCGCAGGTCGTACGGGACGGGGCGGCCGTCGCGCTCGAGCGACGACACCACCTCGACCTGCCCCTTGTGATGCAGCTGCCCGCCGACCTCGGCGGGCCGCAGCACGTGCGCCAGGTGCTCGCGGCTGCAGGGCGGAAACCGCAGGCCGTCCGGCGGCGGCGTGAGGCCGGTTGCGTTCGCGATCGCCGCCATCTCGATCGCCGACTTGGTCCCGTCGAGGAATGAATTAAACATCCGGCTGTTCATGCCCGCCGCGCGCGCCTCGGCGGCCGTGAGCCCGTAGTGCTCCCAGACCGTGTCCGGGGTGGAGGCGTGGTACGCGGGCAGGTACTTCGTGCCCTTCCCCGCCGCCACCACGTCGAAGCCGCAGGCGCGCGCCCACTCCACCAGCTCGCAGGTGAGCGCGGGTTGATCCCCGTACGCCAGGGTGTAGACGACCCCCGCATCGCGGGCCTCGGCCGCCAGCAGCGGCCCCGCGAGCACGTCGGCCTCGACGTTCACCATCACGATGTGCCGGCCGGCCGCGAACGCCGCGCGGGCATGGACGATCCCCGCCGCCGGGTCGCCTGTCGCCTCGACCACCACATCGACGTCGTCGGCCCGGATCGCGTCGAGCGCGTCGGCGGTGAACCGCGTCCGGGCGATGTGCTCGCCGCCCCAGCCGACCGTGCGGCACGCGGCGCGGGCGCGGTCGGGATCGAGATCCGCGATGACGCGTACTTCCAGTCCCTCGGTCGAGGGCGCCTGGCTCAGGAACATCGACCCGAACTTGCCGGCGCCGATGAGCCCCACCCGCACCGGCCGGCCGGCCTCGACGCGGTCGCGGAGCGTGTCGTGGAGGTACATGCGCCTGCTCAGGCCGTCGCGCCGGCTTTGACGAGCTTGACGAGGCAGTCGTCGGCCAGCGGCTCGATCGGCGCGAAGTCGCGGTGGGCGATCCACGCGGCACGCTTGAACCGGCGGATGTGGTTGTCCACGTGGCAGAGCGACAGATAGACGATGCTGCGGCCGAAGGGGCTGATGTTCGGCGGGCTCGCGTGCACGAGCGTGGAGGCGAACACGATGATGCTGCCCGCCGGGCCGGTCGGCGCCACGCACCCGCCGCGCTCGGCGAGCCGCTTCACGGTGGCGCGATCGAGCGTCCACAGCGGGTAGCTCGTCGTCTCGAGATCGTGCCCGGCTTCGAAGACGCCCTGCTTGTGACTGCCGGGCAGGAACAGCAGCGGCCCGTTGGCGGCGGTCACCTCGTCGAGGAACACGGCAATGTTCATCGCCCGCGGCTCCGGCATCTCGTCGTCGCGGTGCCAGGTGCCGAAGTCCTGGTGCCACTGCCAGATCTCGCCGTCGAACGCGGCCTTGGCGTTGACCTTGTACTGATGCATGTAAACCGGACCGTCCACGAGCTGCATCACCGGCTCGACGAGGCGCGGGTGGCACCCGAGGCGGCGGAATGCCTCGTTGTAGGTGTGCGCGGCGAACGCGGTGCGCGCGACGCCGGTCGACTCGCGCCACACCTCCTGGCGATCGAGCGCGTACACTTCGTCGGCGGCGGCCCGCAGCACCGCCGCCTCGGCGGGCGAGAAACGCGACGGGAAGAACAGGTAGCCCTGCTCGTCGAATCGTGCGAGCTCCGCAGGGGTCAGCTTCATGACCGTCCTCCTCCGGCCAGCGACACAGGCGCCCGCGCTGTCCGCGGCGCCCCCGGGCCAACTTCGCGCTGCCGCTCGATGCCGTAAACTGCGGGCATGCCGAGCGCAGCTACCGTCACTAAGTTTACGTGGAACGACATGCCGAAGGAACGGGTCACCAACCGCATCGACCGCCGCATCGTCTGCGGCGAGCGGACGATGGTGGCCCACGTCTACCTGCAGCAGGGCGCCGTCGTGCCCAGGCACTCGCACCACAACGAGCAGCTCACCTACATCCTGAAGGGGAAGCTGCGGTTCTGGGTGGGCGACGACCTCTCGCAGGTGTTCGACGTCGCCGCGGGCGAGGTGCTTCGCCTGCCGTCGAACGTGCCGCACAAGGCCGAGGCGCTCGAGGAGACGCTCGACGTCGACATCTTCAGCCCGCCGCGGCAGGACTGGCTCGACCACACCGACGACTACTTCCAGGAGCAGTAGCTCGCGAGGCGGAGAGCCGGCGCCATGCCCCGACTGACCGACTACCGCGTCCTGACGTTCGACTGCTACGGCACCCTGTATCGATATGGGAGAGCGGCATCTGGGACGCGTTCCAGCCGCTCGTCATGCGCCACGGCCGCGAGGAGGTCACCCGCGGGGTCGCGCTCGAGGCCTTCGCACGATTCGAAAGCCGGCACGAAGCAGAAGCCCCCGCCCTGCGCTATCCCGAGGTGCTCGCCCGCGTGCATCGGAGCGTCGCGGAGAGTTTCGGCCTCGAGACCAGCGCCGACCTCGACGCGGATTTCGGGGCCTCCGTGCCGCACTGGCCCGCGTTTCCGGACACCGCAGATGCGCTGCGCGTCCTCCGGCGGCAGTTCCGGCTGGTCATCCTGTCCAACGTGCACCGCGACGGCATCGCCGCGTCCAACCGCAAGCTCGGCGTCGAGTTCGACGCGATCTACACCGCCGAGGACATCGGCTCCTACAAGCCGGCCGACGCCAACTTCGCGTACCTGCTCTCGCACGTGAAAGCGGACCTCGGGATGGACCGATCCGACATCCTGCACGCGGCGCAGAGCCTGCGCCACGACCATGCCCCGGCCAACCGCTTCGGCCTCGCCAACGCCTGGATCGACCGGCAGCGGCTCTCCGCAGGCGGCGGCTGGGGCGCGACCGGGCAGGTGAAGACCCGGCCGGCGACCGACTTCGTGTTTTTCTCGCTGGAAGAGATGGCCGACGCGGTGGCGACCGAGCGCGAATGAACCCCACGCCGACGTCCTGAACGGAGCGGGGCGGGACCGGCCGGAAACCCGGTTGACGGCAGCCTTCGGTTCCCGGACGTGCCTGCCCGCGTCCCGACGACGCGGCGGGATTTCGTTGAGGTTTGCCCGGAGACCTGATAGCCTCGCACTTGAGGAAGTGGACAGACGATCGTCTCGGCGCAGGTATCGGTATCCCGTCTCAACCGAAACAGCGAGGATCACATGACGAGCACCCAGCACAATCGGCGGCAGTCGACAGCAGTGACAACGGCGCTTGCCGTTGCGGCTGCTGTCGCGGTCATGGCGGCACTGCCCGCGGCCGGGCAGGTTCCGGAACCCAACGCGACCACCCACCCGGTGACATTCACGAAGGACATCGCGCCGATCCTGCAGCGGAGCTGCCAGAAGTGCCATCGGCCCGACTCGCTGGCGCCGATGTCGTTGATCGACTACGACGAGGTGCGTCCCTGGGCGCGAGCGATGAAGTATCGGACCGGACTCCGCGACAAGATGGGCGTGATGCCGCCGTGGTACATCGAGAAGGACATCGGCATCCAGCAGTTCAAGAACGATCCATCGTTGAGCGACGATGAAGTCGCGAAGATCGCGGCCTGGGCTGACAACGGTGCGCCCAGGGGCAATCCGGACGACATGCCGCCACCGATCGCTTTCATCGACGTGGACGAATGGGAGATCGGCCAGCCCGACCTGATCGTGTCGAGCCCCAGCGTCGAGGTGAAGGCCGATGCGCCCGACTGGTGGGGCGCGGTGGAGGACATGCCGACGGGTCTGACGGAAGATCGGTACGTCTCGGCGATCGAGTTCAAGGAAGTCACCGAGTCGCAGGTCGGACCCGGCCGGGAAACGGTCGGAGGACGCTTCGTCTTCCACCATGCGGTCATTCGCGTCGTCGGTGCGGACTACGACGAGGAGGACGAGTTGGCGCGCGCGGGGCTCAGCAGTTGGCCGGTCCACGAGGTCGGGCGGAACGCCGATGTCTTCGATCCCGATGCCGGCAAGCCCATGGTGGCCGATTCGAAGCTCCTGTTCACCTCGATGCACCTGCACGCCAACGGCGCCGACACCAGGGCCCACCTGAATATCGGCTTCAAGTTCCATCCGCAGGGATACGAGCCGACGGTGGAACAAAAGCTCATTGCATTCGGCAATGGTGTCGATCTCGATGTCGAGGCGCTGCACCCGAACCAGACGATGGAATCCTATTTCGTGCTGCCGGAGCATGCGAGGATCGCCGTATTCGAACCCCACATGCATGCGCCCGGGGTGCGGATGTGTCTCGAGGCCATCCACGGCACCACGATCGAAACCCTCAACTGCTCGGGGTACGACCACAGTTGGGTGCGCGTCTACTCCTATGCCGATGATGCGATGCCGTTGCTGCCGAAGGGCACCATTCTGCACATCACCGGCTGGTTCAACAACTCGACGTCGAACCCGAACGTGCCCGATCCGAGGAACTGGTCCGGCGGAGGCAACCGGTCGGTCGACCAGATGTTCATCAACATCATGCAGGGCAGCTATCTGAACGACGACGAGTTCAAGGCGGCCCTTGCCGAGCGGGAGGCGGCGCTCGACCTGACCCCGGGCGAACGGGTGCTCGGCTGTCCGCTCTGCGGCGTGGACGACCCGCTGAACGAGGCCCGGGAGGCCGATGCGGCTGATGGAGGTCAGTAGCGCGGCGCGTGGGACGCAGCCGCGAACCCGTTCGGCGCTTGCTTCGGTAACGGCTGATGACAAGAAGGGGGCGGGCGGCGCATGCCGCCGGCCCGTGTCGGTGCGTGCTCTCGTCCACCATGGAGGGTCGGCTATGAAGGAACCGCGCACTCGCTGGCAGATGTGGAGGCTGGGCTGCGCTCTCCTCGTGGCGTTGGCGGTTGTCCTTGGGGCCGTTCAGGAAAGCGGCGCCCAGGCCCCGAGGAAAATGCGTGAATCGTTCGCGACAGGACAGGAAGTCGTGCCCGCGTACGAGGGCTGGGAACCGAATCCCGACGGGTCCTTCAACCTGGTCTTCGGGTACTTCAACCGAAACTGGGAGGAGGAGCTCGACATCCCACCGGGTCCCCACAATCGCGTCGAGCCCGCCGGCCCGGACCACGGGCAGCCGACCCACTTTCTTCCGAGACGCAATCGGTTCCTCTTCAAGATCCGCGTCCCGGCGGATTTCGGCGACAGCGAGGTGGTGTGGACGCTGACGAGCCCCAACGGCGAGACGAAGCGAGCGTACGCAACGCTCCACCCCGACTACTACATCGACAACAGCGTGATCATGGCGAACAACGGAGGGGGCATCTCCGGCGACATCTACAAGAACAAGCCGCCGGAGCTCGTGGTCGACGACGAGATGACCCGCACCGTCAAGGTGGGACAACCGGTCGAACTGGTGGCGCATGCCAGCGATGACGGGCTCCCCAAACCGAGACCGATGCGGCGCTTCGACCCGTCGAAGAGGCCGGTCAACGTGACGCCGGGCGCCGCAAGCGGTCTCCGGCTGTCCTGGTTCGTCTACCAGGGCGCGGGGGAGGTCATCTTCGATCCGCCGCAGTTCAAGGCGTGGGAGGACACCAGAAACAACGCGGACTCGCCCTTTGCACCCGGATGGAAGACGCCGCCCGCGCCGCCTATGGGCAAGTGGGTCGTGCAGGCGTCTTTCAGTGAGCCGGGCACCTACGTCCTGCGTTGCCTCGCCCACGACGGGGGTCTCATGGCAGCCGAGGATGTGACCTTCGTGGTCAACCACTAGCCCGCCCAACCCGCCAGGAGTCTGCGCCGTTCTACGGCGCAGACTCCTGGCAACCAGCCCCTGCACCCGCGCCGCCCATGGTGGCGCACAGCGCCCGCGCGAGCGCCGCGAAGTCCTCCACGCTCAAATCCGGCTGGTGCGGCGACTCCCCGAAGGGGCGCTTGCGCCGGTCGATGAAGGCCGTGCGCATCCCGCAGGCTTTCGCCCCGATGCAGTCGAACGCGTGATTCGCCACGAAGAGCACATTGGTCGAGTCGACGCCCAGGATCTCGCACGCCTTGACGTACGTCGCGCGGTGCGGCTTGAAGTAGCCGGCGGCTTCTACCGAGAGCACGGCGTCGAAGTCGAACCCGATATGCGGCTGCGCGGCCTCGAGCATGTCGCGGTCCCCGTTCGAGAGGATCGCCAGGCGATAGTGCCGGTGCATCCGGGCGAGCGCCGCCGGCACGTCTGGAAACGGCTTCAGCCGCTCGATCCCGGATACGAGCCAGCGCACCTCGGCGGCGGTGAAGTCGATGCCCGCCCGGCGCATGACGTGCGCCACGGCGCGCTGGCCAATCTCACGATACGACGTGTGGCCCTGGTCGCACAGCGCGTCGATCAGCGAGTCCTCGAAGTGCGTGCGCCGCCACCAGGTGACGAAGCGGTGCGGGTCGCCGCGCCACCCCTTGCCGGCCAGGAACGGCGTCACCATCTCCGTCAGACCGCCCTGCATGTCGACGACCGTCCCGTACTGATCGAACATCACCGTCGTGACCGCACGGCGCAACGAACCTGAGACATCGACCACCCATCGTGAGCTCGGTCCTTTCGTCGGCGAACGCGGACCGGCAGCGCCGCAGACGTTACCTCGGGCTATTGTCGCCCAAGACGACTGACCGGCGTCCGGCCCGCCTGCCGGACGCTCTCCGTTGCCGTACTGGGGTACCCTGGGTCGGATCGCGAGCGGGATCATGCCGGTACAGCGGGACGCCCAGCCATCGAACGGCAGCGAATACGTCGAGTTCGAGCGGGTCAGCAAGAGCTTCGACGGGCGGACCATAGGTGGTGCGCGACATCGATCTGCAGATCCGCAAGGGCGAGTTCCTGACGCTCCTCGGGCCGTCCGGCTCCGGGAAGACCACCTGCCTGATGATGCTGGCCGGCTTCGAGACGCCGACATCCGGCGCCATCCTCATCGACGGCCGCCCCATGCACCACGTGCCGCCCCGGCGCCGGGGCATCGGCATGGTGTTCCAGAACTACGCGCTGTTCCCGCACATGACCGTGGGCGAGAACCTCGCCTTCCCGCTGCAGGTGCGCGGGCTCGATCCGGAGCGCCGCCGCGACCGGGTGCGGCAGGCCCTGCAGCTCGTGCGGCTCGACGGCCTCGAGCACCGGCGGCCGCGCCAGCTCTCCGGCGGCCAGCAGCAGCGGGTGGCAATCGCCCGCGCGCTGGTGTTCGAGCCGAACCTGGTCCTGATGGACGAGCCGCTGGGCGCGCTCGACCGGCGCCTGCGAGAGGAGCTGCAGTACGAGATCCGGCGGATCCATCGCGACCTGGGCGTTACCGTCCTGTACGTGACCCACGACCAGCAGGAGGCGATGGTGCTGTCGGACCGCGTCGCCGTCTTCCGCGCGGGGCGCATCGAGCAGATCGCCTCGCCGGAGGCCCTGTACGAAGAGCCGACGCGCTCGTTCGTCGCCCGCTTCATCGGTGAGAACAACCGCCTCACCGGCCGGGTCGCGGCGGTCGACGACGAGATCTGCGAGGTCGACGTCGGGGGCGAACTCGTTCGGGCGCTGCGGATCGCGCCATGCGTCGCCGGCGATGCGACGACCCTGTCGATCCGCCCCGAGCGGGTCGCCGTCGCACCTGCCGCGGGCCTGTACACCAACGAGTTCGAGGCCCGCATCGAGGACATCACCTTCCTGGGCGACCATCTCCGGCTGCGGGTGACCGTCTGCGGCCGGTCGGATTTCATCGTCAAGATCCCGAACATCGTGGGCCACGGCGCGGTGCTGGAGGGCGACCGGATCCGCATCGGCTGGACGCCAACCGACTGTCGCGTGCTGGACCCGGATGACGAGGAGGAGCCGGCTTGACCGACATGACGCAAGGATCGAGGACGCGCACCATCCGCGGCGCGGTGCCGGCGCTCCCGTCGTTGGCCGCCGCGGCGCTGCTCCTGCCTGCGGTGGCCACCGCGGCGCTGGCGTCCGGCTGCGCCGGCCAGGCTCGCGAGACGCTGACCGTCGTCTCCTGGGGCGGCTCCTATGCGCAGGCCATCGACAAGGGCTACCTCCAGCGCTTCGCGGCCGAGACGGGCATCGAGGTCCGCCTGGAGGACTACAACGGCGGCCTGGCGCAGGTGCGCGCCCAGGTGGAGACCGGCAACGTCCACTGGGACGTCATCGACCTGGAAACCCAGGACGCGGTCAGCGGCTGCGACGAGGGCATTCTGGAGCGGATCGACCTCGGGGCGCTGCCGCCCGGAGCGGACGGCACGCCCGCCGCGGACGACTTCGCCCCGGGCGCCCTGTTCGAGTGCGGCGTGGGCATCTCGTTCTACTCCACGGTGTACGCCTACAGCCCCGAGCGCTTCCCCGGCGAGAAACCGTCGACCCTGGCGGATTTCTTCGACCTGGAGCGCTTTCCCGGCCGGCGCGGGATGCGCCGCGTGCCGCACGCGAACCTCGAGTTCGCGCTGATCGCCGACGGCGTGCCGGTCGACGAGGTTTATGCGACGCTCGACACGCCCGCAGGGGTCGCGCGGGCCTTCGGCAAGCTCGACACCGTCAAGGACGAGGTGGTCTGGTGGGAGGCGGGCGCCCAGCCGCCGCAGATGCTGGCCGACGGGGAGGTGGTGATGAGCACCGCCTACAACGGCCGGATCTTCAACGCGCAGGTGCTCGAGAACCAGGAATTCGTCATCGTCTGGGACGGCCAGATCCTCGACGTCGGGCCGGTGGCCATCGTCGCCGGGACGCCGGACCTCGAGGCGGCCCGGGCGCTCGTCCGGTTCGCCTCGACGGCCGAATCGATGGCCGCCGTCGGCCACCACATCGCCTACAGCCCGGCGCGCCGGTCCGGCCTGCCGCTCATCGGCCGCCACGCCGAGGCCGGCATCGACATGAACCCGCACATGCCGCTGTTTCCCGCGAACACCGGCCGCCTGCTAGAGAACGACTGGGAATGGTGGAGCGATCACGGCGACGAGATGAACGAGCGCTTCAGCGCCTGGCTGGCGCGCTGAGACGGCCGCGGGTGCGCGCCGCCGGGCTCGTGCTGCCGCTGGTCGCGTTCATCGGCGTCACCTTCATTGCGCCGGTGGGGACGATGCTGGTGCGCAGCGTCTACGACCCGGTCGTGGCCGACGCGCTGCCGGACACCCTGGCGGCCCTGAGCCAATGGGACGGCGAGGGCGCGCCCGGCGAGGCGGTGTACGCGGCGGCGGCGCGCGAGTTGCTGCGCGCGCGCGACGAGCGGACGCTGGGCCGCATCGCGAGCCGGGTGAACCGCGTGCAGGGCGGGCTGCGCAGCGTCCTCGTGCAGAGCGTGCGGCGGCTGCGGGAGGTCGACGCCGGCCCCTGGCGCGCGGCGATGATTGCCATCGACGCCGATTGGGGCGATGCGCGCACCTGGCACGCGATCCGCACGGCGGGGGAGCGCGTCACGGCGCGGCACTATCTGCACGCCCTGGACCTCCAGCGCCTGCCCGGCGGCGCCGTCGCCCGCCAGCCGCCGGATCGCCGCATCTACGTGGCGCTCCTGGGGCGCACGTTCGCGGTGAGCCTCGCCATCACCGCGTTCTGCCTGCTGCTCGGCTATCCGCTCGCCTACCTGATTGCGCATGCGCCGCGGCGCCGGGCCGCCCTGCTGCTGGCGCTGGTACTCGTGCCGTTCTGGACGTCGCTGCTGGTCCGGACCACCTCCTGGATCGTGCTGCTCCAGACCCAGGGCGTGCTCAATAATCTGCTCGTCAGCCTCGGACTGATCGGCGACGACGGCCGGATCGCCATGATCTACAACATGACCGGCACGATGGTGGCGATGACCCACGTGCTGCTCCCCTTCATGGTGCTGCCGCTCTACTCGGTCATGCCACGATCCCGCCCCAGCAGATGGGCGCCGCGGCCTCGCTGGGAGCCAGCTTCCCGCAGGCGTTCCGCCGCGTCTACTGGCCGCAGACCCTGCTAGCAGCCCGTGGTGAAAGTCCCTCGTTCCAGGGATCGACGTGATCGGTCCTGTGTCCTAACACTGTCTGGCATGGCGATGGGGACAAGCCGCGGTCGAACGCGGCAAGCGACGATGTGGGTGCCCACGGCGGATCTGCCAAAGAGTGCTGGGCACCCGTTTTACGAGCGGCTGAATCGAGTGCTCGACGACGCGGGGTTCGACGCGTTCGTGGAAGCACAGTGCGCGTCGTTTTACGCGGACGGGGTCGGTCGGCCGAGTCTGGCGCCGGGCCGGTATTTCCGGGCGCTGTTGCTCGGCTACTTTGAAGGGCTGGATTCGGAACGAGCGATCGCGTGGCGCGCCGCCGACTCGCTGAGCATTCGCACGTTTCTGGACTTCGCCCTCCACGAGGCCCCGCCGGACCACTCGACGCTGTCGCGCACCCGTCGCCTGATTGACCTCGAGACCCACCAGGCAGTGTTTACGTGGGTGTTGCAGCGACTGGCCGACGCCACGCTGGTGGTGGGGCGCACGGTTGGCATCGATGCCACGACGCTGGAAGCCAATGCGGCGATGCGGAGCATTGTGCGGCGGGATACGGGCGAGAGCTACGACGCGTTTCTGACCCGGCTGGCCGAGGCGTCCGGCCTCACGACGCCGACGCGCGCCGAGTTGGCCCGGTTCGACCGGACCCGCAAAAAGAAGGGCTCGAACGCGGACTGGACCCACCCGCACGATCCGGACGCGAAGATCGCCAAGATGAAGGACGGCCGCACGCATCTGGCGCACACCGCCGAGCATGCGGTCGACCTCGAAACAGGCGCCATCGTGGGCGTGACGGTGCAGGACGCGAGTGCGGGCGACACGACGACCTTGGTCGACACGCTCGTCACGGCCGCCGAGCAGGTCGATGCGGTCGGCGCGCCGGGGATCGTGGAGGTGGTGGCCGACAAGGGATATCACAGCAACGAGACGATGGTCGGGTTTGCGGCCATCGGCGTGCGCAGCTACGTCTCGGAGCAGGATCGCGGCCGGCGGCACTGGAAGGGCCAGACGGCGGCGCGGGACGCGGTGTATGCCAACCGGCGGCGGATCCGCGGCGCGCGTGGGAAACGGCTGCTGCGGCAGCGGGGCGAGCTACTGGAACGGCCCAACGCGCATCTCTACGAGACCGGCAGGATGCGCCGCGTCCATCTGCGCGGGCATCCCAACATCCTGAAACGGCTGCTCGTCCAGGTCTGCGGCGTCAATCTCGGGTTGCTCATGCGGCACCTGACGGGCGTGGGCACGCCGCGGAGCCTCCAGGGCCGCGCGTCGGCGCTGGTGGAGGCGCTGATCGGCCTCCTGAGCGAGTGCTGGGGGCGTGTGCGGCGCTTCTGGGCCCCGGAGCGCCATGATCGGCCCGATTCGTCGTGGGATGGTCCGGCGACACGCCAATACGGACACGCGATTCTCGATTGACAATCAGCCCCTTCTGCCACGGGCTGCTAGGCGTCGGCGCCGGATCGCTGCTGGTGTTCATCCTGGCCATCGGTTACTACATCACCCCGGCGCTGGTGGGCGGCCAGAGCGGCCAGCTCATCTCCAACTTCATCGCGTACCACATGCAGACTTCGTTGAACTGGGGACTCGCCAGCGCCCTCGGCGCCATCCTGCTGGCCTCGGTGGGCGTGCTCTATCTGCTCTACGACCGCCTGGTCGGCATCGAGCGCATGCGGCTGGAATGAGCGGGACGGCGATGGATACCCGGCCGCCCCTGGGGCTGATTGCCCACCGGACAGCCTGTGCGCTGATCTTCCTGTTCCTGATTGCGCCCATCCTGGTGATCGTTCCGCTCAGCTTCAACGCGGAGCCGTACTTCACCTTCACCGAGGGGATGCTGCGTTTCGATCCGGCCGCGTACTCGCTGCGCTGGTACCGGGAGATAGCGAGCAACGCTCAGTGGACGCGCGCGCTCGGCAACAGCCTGCTCATCGGCGTGGCGGCCACGGCGCTGGCGACCGTGCTCGGCACCCTGGCGGCGCTGGGACTGGCGAGCCGTGCGATGCCGGCGCGGCGCCTGGCCATGGGGCTGCTGATCTCGCCGCTGGTCACGCCGCTCATCATCTCCGCGGCCGGGATGTTCTTCTTCTACTCGACGCTCGGCCTGTCGCAGACCCACCTCGGCCTGATCCTCGCCCACGCCGCGCTGGGCACGCCGTTCGTCGTCATCACGGTGACCGCCACGCTGTCCGCCTTCGACACGAACCTGACGCGCGCCGCCGCCAGCCTGGGCGCGGGGCCGCTACGTACCTTCCGCCGGGTGCAGCTGCCGCTCATCGCCCCCGGCGTCCTCTCCGGCGCCCTGTTCGCCTTCGCCGCGTCGTTCGACGAGGTGGTGGTGGTCCTCTTCATGGCCGGCGAGGACCAGCGCACGATCCCGCGCCAGATGTGGGCCGGCATCCGCGAGCAGATCAGCCCGGCCATCCTGGCCGTGGCGACCTTCCTGATCGTCTTTGCGGTCCTGCTGCTGCTGACCGTGGAGTGGCTGCGCGGGCGCGGCGAGAACGCGGCGGCCGGCTGACTGCCGCGCGAACCGCTCACCACGCGAGATCGACGCCGACCGGGCAGTGATCCGAACCGGTCACCTGCGGCCAGATGAAGGCGTCGGTGACGCCTTCCGCCGCGGCCCGGGAGGCCAGCACGTAGTCGATGCGCCAGCCGATGTTCCGCTCGCGCGCGCCGCCCCACTGCCGCCACCAGGTGTAGTGGCCCGGCTCGCCGGGGTGCCGGGCGCGGAACGTGTCCACCCACCCGGCCTGCAGCCAGCGGCCCAGCTCGGCCCGCTCCTCCGGCAGGAAGCCGCTGGTCTTCGTGTTCGCCGCCGGCCGCGCCAGGTCGATCGGCTCGTGCGCCGTGTTGTAGTCGCCGACCACGAGCACCGGGCCGCTCTGCCGCAACAGCTCGAGACGGTCGAATACCGCCGCGTAGAAGTCGAGCTTGTAGGCCACGCGGCTGTTGTCCCGGTCGCGGCCGCTCCCCTTGGGAAAGTAGACCGACGCCACCGACAGCCGCCCGAAGCGCGCGATGACGAGCCGGCCCTCCACGTCGAACCGGACCTCGCCCAGGACCGTCTCCACCCGCTCGGGCGGCGTGCGGGAATAGAAGGCAACGCCGCTGTAGCCGGGCCGCTCCGCAGCCGAGAAGGCCGTGTGCCAGCCGGGCGGCGCCCGCACCTCGGGGTCGAGCTGGTGCTCGAACGCGCGCACTTCCTGCAGGCCGACGACGTCCGCGCCCGAGGCTTCGAGGAAGTCAAGAAACCCCTTCCGGACGCAGGCGCGCAGCCCGTTGACGTTCCAGCTTACGACGCGCACAGCGCGGCTTCCGTCAGCACGACGCCCGCACCGGGCCGGTCAGTCGATGATCGCCTGGTGAATGAGCGTCCGCAGCTTGCCGTGGTCGTCGATGTCGCGCGCCGGAATGAGCTGGGTCAGGTAGACGACCACGAGCTCCTCCGTCGGATCGACCCAGTATGTCGAGTGGTACGCGCCGCCCCAGCCGAACTCGCCGACCGACGCCGGCAGGCCGAGCGCGGCGGGGTCCTCCACCACCGAGAAGCCGAGCCCGAAGCCCTGCCCCGGACGGAACGGAATGCCGCCGAGGTGATCGACGGTCATCGACTCGACGGTCTTGCGCGAGAGGACGCGCCTCCCGTCGAAGGCGCCGCCGTTGAGCATCGTCTGCAGGAACGTGGCGTAGTCGGTCGCGGTCGAGAGCAGGCCTGCGCCGGCTGAGAAGCTCTTGCGCGGCCCCTCCACGTACGCGCCCTGACCGACCATGTGGCCCGGGTCGGGCGCGCGGTCGAGGCCGCCCTCGTCGCCCGACGAGTAGACCGTCGCCAGCCGGTCGACCTTGTCCTCCGGCAGGAAGAAATGGGTGTCGTCGAGCCCGAGCGGGCCGAGCAGCCGCTCGCCCAGGAACTGGCCCAGGGTCTGACCGCTGATCTTCTCGATCATCGCGCCGAGAATGTCGGTGTTGTAGCCGTAGATCCACGACTCGCCGGGATGCGCGTCGAGCGGCAGCTCGGCCAGCCGCGCCATGACTGCGCCGACCGGCTCGTCGCGGTCGGCGAAGTACCAGCCGGTGATCCCGGCCGTGTACCACTGGTCCGCCGCCGGGCCGCTGCCGTAGCTGATGCCGGCCGTATGCGTCAGCAGGTCCCGAATCGTGATCGGCCGCTTCGACGGAACCACGTCGTAGCCGCCTTCGTCATTGCGCTCCGCCACGGTCGTCTCGAGAAACTCCGGCAGGTGCTTGCCGACCGGGTCGGTGATGAGCAGCTTGCCGTCCTCCTGCAGCAGCATCACACCGGTGCTGGCCAGCGCCTTGGTCTGCGACGCAATCCGGAAGATCGCGTCGGGGGTCATGGGCGCCTCCGACTCGATGTCGCGGTAGCCGACCGCTTCCAGGTAGGCAATCCGTCCACGCCGGGCCACGAGGGCGACGGCTCCGGGCAGGCGGCCCTCGTCGACATAGCCCTGGAGCGCTGCCGTCAGCCGCTCGAGCCGCTCCGACGACAGGCCGACATCCTCCGGCGTGGCCCGGGTCAAGCCTTGCGCAAGCAGCAGCTGCGGGACGAGAACGACGACCACGGCGACGAGCACGGCGAAGCGGATGCGTGACATCATGACAACCCCTCGGCTGACCCCGCGGCACCGTCACCGCGAGGGAAAATAGCGGACCCGATCAGGCGCCGCGCTACGCACGGCCCCGAACGGCCACGGCAAACCAACCCATGATAGTCTGCAACGTTGCTCATGTTGCACCGTAGCGTCACTTTCTGCGCCCGCACGCGATGTGCCGTGCTGCTCGCGGTCTGGCTGCTGGCGCAGCCGGCCCCCGCGCCCGCCCAGCCCGGCGACGGATCGCCGGTCCCCGGCCCGCACGCCGGGGTCGCCGTTCAGCCGTTCGCCAACCTCAGCGGCGACGCGGCCGACGCGTGGATCGGCCCCGCGATTGCGGCCTCGGTATTCGCGGACCTCAACGCCGCCGGGAGCTCCGCGCCGCCGCGCTGGCTGGTGCGCGGTAGCTACCAGCGGGTGGGCGACAGCATCCGCATCACGGCGGAGCTCGTCGACCCGGCGTCAGCGACGATCATTGGGGCCGCCAGGGCGGACGGCGAGCTGGACGCGCTCCTGGCTCTCGAAGACGCGCTGGCCGGCCAGTTGGCCGACGCGCTGCATACGGCGGAGGGAGCGCCCGCGCGCCTGCCGGAGCCGCGCGCGGCCGGCGTCCCGCCCGGCGCGGGCCCGGCGCCAATCGCCCCACCGGCAATCCCGCCCGACGCCGGGGTCCCGCCAGCGTCGGCGGGGGCGCCGGCCGTCGGTGCCGGGACCTTCGCCGGGCTGGCGATGAGCCCGACCGTGGCCATCGACGGCCCGCCGCCGCCGGTGCCGCCCGAGGTCGTCTCGCGCGACGCGCGGGGCAGGATGACCATGCGCGCCGTCCGGCTGAACGCCCCGCTGCAGCTCGACGGCCGGCTCGACGAAGAGGTGTACCGCACGGTGCCGCCGATCACGGACTTCGTCCAGCAGGAGCCCGACCCCGGGGCGCTCGCCACGGAGCGGACCGAGGTCTGGGTCATGTTCGACGGCGACACCCTCTACGTCGCGGCGCGCTGCCTGGTCTCCGAGCCGGGCCGCGTCGTGGCCAACGAGATGAAGCGGGACAGTGCGGGCATGTTCGGCAACGACATCCTCGGGGTCATCCTCGACACGTACTACGACCGGCGCAACGCCAACATCTTCATCACGAACGCGCTGGGTGCGATCTTCGACGCGACGGTGACCAACGAGCGGACCCCGAACGTGGACTGGAACACGGTCTGGGACGTGCGGACCAGCCGCTTCGAGGATGGCTGGATTGTCGAGTTGGCCATCCCGTTCAAGTCGCTCCGCTACCGCCCCGGCCCAACCCAGCTCTGGGGCATCAACGTGCAGCGGCGGGCGGCCTGGAAGAACGAGCAGTCGTTCCTCACGCCCGTCCCCGCCGCGTTCGGCATGACCGGGATGTTCAGGGTCTCGCTGGGCGCCACGTTGACGGGGCTCGAGGTGCCCGCGTTCGGCACGCCGATCGAGGTCAAGCCGTACGCCATCTCCGACCTCGCGAGCAACTTCGCGGCGGCGACGCCGTTCTCGAACAGGCTCGGGGGCGACGCCGGCGTCGACGTCAAGCTCGGCGTCACGCAGGGCCTGACCGCGGACCTGACCTACAACACCGATTTCGCGCAGGTCGAGGTGGACGAGCGACAGGTCAACCTGACCCGCTTCAGCCTGTTCTTTCCCGAGAAGCGCGAGTTCTTCCTCGAGGGGCAGGGCATCTTCGACTTCGGGGGCGGCCGGCGCCCGGACCCGAATCGCTTCTTCGTCACCGGCGAGGGGTTCGCGGTCGACGCGCCGATCCTCTTTTTCAGCCGCCGCATCGGGCTCGAGGGCAGCACGACGGTGCCGCTCAGGGGCGGCGGCCGGCTGACGGGAAAGTCCGGGCCGTTCAGCGTTGGCCTGCTCAACGTCCAGACGGGCGAGACGCCCACCGGCGACGTGGCTTCGACGAACTTCACCGTGCTCCGCGTCAAGCGCGACGTGCTGCGGCGCAGCAGCATCGGCGGCATCTTCACCCGGCGCTCGCTCGCGAGCCAGGGCGACGGCGCCAACCAGGTGTACGGCGTCGACGGCGTATTCTCGTTCTACGAGGCGCTCAACCTCAACACGTACATCGCGCGGACCGATACCCCGGGCCTGCGCGACGACAACCTGAGCTATCGAAGCGAGCTGTACTACGAGGGCGACCGCTGGGCCTTCAACACCGACCACCTGCGCGTCGGCGCCAACTTCAATCCCGAGATCGGCTTCGTCCGGCGCCACGGCTTCCGGCGCAACTACGGGATGTTCCGCTTCAGCCCGCGCCCGCAGAACATCGACGCCGTTCGCAAGTTCTCGTGGGAAGCCAGCGTCGACCACATCACCGACGGCGCGGGACGCGTCGAGACGCGGCTCCAGCGCGGGCAGTTCATCACCGAGCTCGAAACCGGCGACCTACTGTTCGCGCTGGCCACGGACAACTACGAATTCCTGACCGAACCGTTCAACATCGCGTCCGACGTCACGATTCCGGTCGGCGGGTACTCGTTCCTCAACTATCGCGCCGGGTACTCGATGGCGCAACAGCGGCCTCTCAGCGGCGGGGTCGCCGTCGACTTCGGGAGGTTCTACGGCGGCGAGAAGACGACCCTCAGCTACTACCGGGGCCGCATCACGTTGACGCCGCAACTGACGCTCGAGCCGAGCATCTCGCTGAACTGGATCGACCTGCCCGAGGGCAGCTTCACGACCGAGCTCGTCTCAACCCGCGTCACCTACACCCTGACGCCGCGGATGTTCATGGCCGCGCTGGTGCAGTACAACTCGGCCGACAACGCCATCGGCAGCAACATCCGCTTCCGCTGGGAGTACCACCCCGGCAGTGAGCTGTTCGTCGTCTACACCGACGAGCGGGACACGCTGAACCCGCGCCCTTTCCTGCTGAACCGGGCGTTCGTCGTGAAGCTGACGCGGCTGTTCAGGTTCTGACGGTGGGAGAGGGGCGACGTCTGCCGCGCACCGCGGCGCGCGGCAGACAGATCGCGCCTAATTCATGGGGGAATAGTCGGTCGCCTTCATGAAGACCGACTCGACGTTGGCAGCCAGGCGGCCGTTGCGTTCCGACTCGGCCCGTGCCTCCATCCAGTCCGGGTCTTCGCGAAAGGCGTCCCAGCTCGCCTGGGCCGCGTCGCGGCTCTCGTGCTCGAGGACGTAGATCAGCGTGTTCTCGGAGAGCGGCTCGTCGGTCGGCACCCAGTAGCCGACGTTCGTCATGCCGTGCTTCTCGAACAGCCCCACGGTGTGGTTGCGAAACCGAGCCTCCAGATCGCTCAGCTTCCCCGGCGACGCGGTGTAGGTCCGGAGCTCGAACACGTGCTCGCCGTGGTCGTGCGACTGCGCGCGCGCCACCCCCAGCGGCTCGGTCAGATTGCCCGCGACGAAGCCGCCGGCGAACACCAACGCCAACAGGACGAGACCGAATGACTTGTTGCGCAACATAGACTTTCCTCCTTCGACTCCCAGCCCGCCAATCGTCGTCCGACGGCTCCGCTTGGCGCCCAACCAAACCCTACCGGAGTCCGTGCCGTTCTACGGCCCAGACTCCTATGGTAATCCGAACGCGACGACCGTTCCGGCCGCCAACGAAGGCATGCATTGTAGCCGACCCGCCGCGGTGCGGCGGGCGCCGCCTCACGGCGCGTGCAATAATGCCACTTCCCGCGAGATGTGACGAGATGTGACGAGGGAGGTGCCGTATGAGACGGTCGCTTGGATCGAGCGTCGTGATGGCTGCCGCCGGGCTGGTGGCGGTCGCGGGCGGAGCGCGCGCGCAGGACGAGGAACAAAGGGTCGTCCGCATCGACACCCTGAACGTGCGCGACACCCTCTATCACCTGGCGGGCGGCGGCGGTAACGCCCTGGCGCTCATCGACGAGATCAACGGCGGCGTCGTCCTCGTCGATGCGAAGCGTCCCGGCTGGACCCAGCCCGTGCTCGACGCGCTCGCCCAGGTGACCCACCTGCCGGTGACGACCATCATCAACAGCCACGCGCACGCCGGCCACGCCGGCGGCAACGCCGGATTCGAGGGTGTCACCCAGATCGTGGCCCATGAGAACGCCCAGGCCAGCATGGCCCGCATGGAGCTGTTTGCCGGCCCGAACGCGCCGGGGTTGCCGACCACGACGTTCGCCGACCGGTACTCGCTGCTCGAGGATCTGGATCGCATCGAGCTGTACCACTTCGGCCCGGCGCACACCGACGGCGACATAGTCGTCGTGTTTCCCGCCAAGGGCGTGGCGTACGTGGGCGACCTGTTCCCGGCGAAGCGAGCGCCGGGCATCGACCGCGCGAACGGCGGCAGCGGCCTAGCGTATCCCGAGGCGCTGGCCAGCGCGGTGGCGACCATACAAGGCGTGGAACGCGTGATTACGGGCCACACGCCGCCGCCCTCGACGTATGCCGGCCGGGGCCGGCGCGAGCAACGCGCAAGGTGGACGACGTGGGAAGACTTCGTGGAGTACGCTGAGTTCACCCGCGAGTTCGTGGGGGCGGTGGAGGCGGCGTTCGAGGCCGGCCGGAGCGCCGCGGAGGCGGTCGCCACCCTCAGGCTGCCCGAGCGCTACGCCGCGTACGACATGGAGCGCGCGGAGGCGAGCATCGAGACGATCTACGCCGAGCTCGCGGCTCGTTGACCGCGAAAACGACGCGGAGGAGGATGACGACCATGAAGCTTCACCACGGGCTCCTGGCGCTTGCGCTCAGCTCGCTCGTCGCGGCCAGCCCGGGTACCGCCCGCGCCGAAGACTGGCCGGAGTTTCGCGGGAAGGGGCGCCTCGGCATCTGGAGCGAAACCGGGATTCTCCAGACGTTCCCGGCGGACGGCCTCAAGGCGCGCTGGCGGATGCCGATCAAGGCGGGATACTCCGGGCTGGCAGTGGCCGACGGGCGCGTCTTCGCGACCGACTGGGAACCGACCCGGGGCATGCGCGGCGTCGAGCGTGCGCTGGCGTTCGACGAAGCGACCGGCCGCACGCTGTGGACGGTCGAGTGGGACGCGGACTACGCCGGCGTCATGTGGGAGGTAGGCCCCGGCGCCACGCCGACCGTCGACGAGGATCGCGTGTACATGCTCGGCCGCACCGGCGTGCTTTCCGCGCTCAGCGTCGCGGACGGCACGCTGCTGTGGCGCAGGAACTACGGCGAGGACTACAGCGTGAACCGGATGCAGTGGGGCTACGACTGGGGGTTCGCCAGCGCGCCGCTCGTGGACGGCGAACGGCTCATCTGCCTGGTCGGCGGCGCCCAGGACGCGCGCGTGGTCGCCTTCGACAAGCTCACCGGCGAGGAGATCTGGCGGGCGCTGCCGAGCGACGAGGATCTCGGCGTGGCGCAGCCGATCATCATCGAGGCGGGCGGCGCGCGGCAGCTCATCGTCTGGAATCCCGAGGAGGTGGCCTCGCTCGATCCGGCTACCGGCGAGCTCTACTGGCGGCAGCCCTACACGGTCGGCGGCGCGATGACCGTCGCGGTGCCGGTGCAGATCGGCTCGCAGCTGTTCTTCACGACGTTCTACGACGGGCCGATGATGTTGAACCTCAACCAGGACCGTCCCGACGCCACCGTGGCCTGGAAGGGGTCGAGCAACAGCGAGATCCTGACCGAGGGGCTGCACGCCGTCCTCGCGACGCCGATCATCGACGGCGGCTACATCTACGGCATCTGCAGCTACGGCCAGCTGCGCTGCCTGGACGTCGCCACGGGCGAGCGTATCTGGGAGACCCAGGAAGCGACCGTGGAGCGGCGGCGCTGGGTGTCCGGGTTCATGGTGCGTAACGGCAACCGCGTGTTCATCAACAACGACCGCGGCGAGCTGATCATCTCCCGGCTGCAACCGACGGGCTACGAGGAGATCAGCCGTACCCATCTGATCACGCCCACCTCCGCGCCGGGCAACCGGCGCGAGCTGCGCTACGTGAACTGGGTGCACCCGGCCTACGCCAACAAGCACATCTACATCCGCAACGACGAGGAGATCATCGCCTGGTCGCTGGATGCCGCGGATTACGAGTGAGCCGGCGCCGCGGAGGCCGCTGCCGCGGACTCCCGGGCCCCATGCGCGCGGAGGGTCCGGATGACGGATAATGAGGCGCTGGTGCCGGAGGAGGAACCATGCGGATGATGGGGAAGCAGATGGTGTTGCTGGGTGTGGTGGCCCTCGCCGCGTCGACGGCGTGCGCATCGCGCGGCGACATCCGCACTGCGGCGGCCGCGGCGGCCGCGAGAATCGCAACGCTGGCCGCCGCCGTCGAGGAGACGCAGGCGCGCACGGCCGAGAACGAGGACCGGATCGACGAGGTCGACCGCGAGGTGCAGCAGGCGACGCAGCAGGCGGCGCAGATGGGACAGCAGCTGATGGAGACGGCGACCGAGGCCGCCCAGGCGGTCCACGCGCGACTCGATCGGCTGGAGATGGCCGCCAACCGGTTGATCTTCGAGGTGACGCTCAACGAGGCGCCGGGCGATTTCGTGAGCAACCGCGCCGACCTGCCGGAAACGGTCCGCGCACGCATCGACGAGCTGGTCGCCCAGCTGCAGGTCGAGCACCGCAACGTGTACCTGGAGATCGAGGGTCATACGGATTCCACCGGCTCCGAGCCCCACAACCTGCGCCTCGGCCTGGAGCGGGCCGAGGCGGTGAAGATGTACCTGTACGAGATGCACAAGGTGCCGCTGCACAAGATGAACGTGCTCAGCTTCGGCGAGACCTGGCCCGCGGCGCCGAACGACACCCCCGAGGGACGCGCGCAGAACCGGCGGGTCGTGATTCGGGTCCTCTCGTAGGCATCCGGCGGCGGGCGAGCAGGCGGGTCTACGGCTCCAGGAAGACCGCCTTCGGGACGAAGGCGGTCACGACCTGCGTCAGATCCACGGCCTCGGCGACGCGGAAGTCGACCGCGATGCTGGCCAGCGAGAACGCCTGCGAGCGCGTCAGGCCCCGCTCCTCGGCCAGGAAATCGACCGTCGCCACCACCGCCTTGCGCAGCGCGCGGTCGAGGTCGAGATCAATCCCCATCAGGATGTGGTGCGTCGCGTTCTCGGCGCGCGGCCCGGCGATGGATCGGCCCTTGTGCAGCACGAAGCGGAAATCGCCGCTCAGCGACTGCTCGATCGCCGTTCCGCTCACCTCGCCGTCACCCTGCGCGGAATGCGGATCGCCGACGTAGAAGCGTGCGCCCGGATGGAAGACCGGCAGATAGAGCGTGCTGCCGGCAGTGAGATCCTTGACGTCGAGGTTCCCGCCGAAGGGTCCCGGCGGACGCGACGCCTGGACGCCGGCGAGCGTCACGCCCGGCTGCCCGATGGTCGGGCTCTCCGGCGCCACCGCCATGATCCCCATGAACGGCGCGAGCGGCACCCGGACCGTGTCGGAGAAGAGCGCCACCTCCCGGCCGTCGACCTCCCCGGTCCGGATGAAGTGCCGCACGGCCGGCAGGCCGGTGAACGGCTCGTCCTCGGGTGAGGTACCGGGATAGCCGGGGCCGAAGACACCGGTGGTCGCGCCTGTGCTGTTGATGCCGTAGGGCACCCGGGTGCGCAGGGCGCGAATCTGCACCTCGAGCATGTCGCCCGGCTCGGCGCCCTCGACGTAGATCGGCCCGGTGATCACGTGCCCGCTACGCCCCTCACGGGGCCGGTCGGACCGCGTCCGCCAGAAGTCGATGACGTCCTGCAGGACTTCCTCGGGCGCCACGCCGAACTGGCCGAGATACCGCTCCGGATCAGCGGCCTGCGTGGTCCCGGCGTGGCTGAGCGTGTCGATGCGGACCGTCTCGCCCGACTGGACGGTCAGCACCGGCGCGCGATCGACGGGGTACCACCCCCAGACGACGTTCGCGGGTGTCGACCGCACGACGTACCGCGGGTCGGCCTCCTGGGCAAGGAGCGGCCCCGCGACGGCCGACACGACAGCGACGGTCAGAAGCGTAACGAGCTGAAAGCGCATGTGCAGGGCCTCTTCTTGCAGCATAGCCGGCGGAGCCCGGAAATGACACGGCCGCGCCGGCCCGGCGGGCAGCGGCTCCATCCTGCCGGCCCGCGGCGAACGCTGCCGCGCGGGCGGTCGCCCCCCCCATTAACATAGCACTCTAGCAGCGGGTGCCCCGGGGGGTCCCCAGGCAGGCCAAACTCCTTGCAACCGGGATGAATCGAAGCAAGAATGGGAAGATCAGGCGACGGTGTCTGTACTCGGTCGACGCCTGGACGATCGCAGGCGTCGCGGGGATAGCATCTCCCGGGTGGGCGCAGCCGGCTTCACCGGCGCACGGATCGGGACGGCAGTCGGTTCCGAGACCCGGGCCGTCCTGCAGCGCTACTGCCAAGGGATGCCAACGCGAGCGGTCCGCCGTCGGCGGGAACACCGGGCTGACGCTCGACACGCTCGGTATCTGCTCGGACTGATGGAGAAGGCGGGGCTGACCCCTCCGGACTGTCCGCAGTGCGCAATCGGCTATACCAACGACGAGATCATCCTTGCCGGCAGCGAGCCGGACGCCGCGCGGTAGGGTAATCTGCGCCGCGAAGAAGAGGAAACCATGAGAAGCCTGCTACGGAATCGCAAGCTGTGGATGGGTGTTGTCGGCGTCGTGCTGTTCGTGGCGCTGGCCCTCGGCCAGTCGGCGCTGGAGCGGTCGGCGGCCGCGCAGACCGAGGGGCTGGCCTGGGGGCCGATCTTCGAGGTCGACCCGCTGTGGCCGAAGCCACTGCCCAACAACTGGGTGATCGGGTCAACCATCGGCGTCTCGGTCGACGAGTGGGACCACGTCTGGATCGTGCACCGCGAGGCGACGCTCAACGCCGGCGAGATCGAGGCCGCAGCCAACCCGCCGGTGGCGGTCGACTGCTGCGTGCCGGCGCCGCCGGTGCTCGAGTTCGACCCGGCGGGCAACGTGCAGCGGCACTGGGGCGGCCCGGGCGAGGGCTTCGAGTGGCCGCGGTCGAACCACGGCATCACGATCGACTACAAGGGCAACGTGTGGATCGGCGGCAACGACCGCGAGGACGCGCACGTGCTGAAGTTCACCCGGAACGGCGACTTCCTGCTGCAGGTGGGCCGGGCCGGCATGAGCCAGGGCAGCAACGACCTGGCGAACTTCAGCCGGGTGGCCGAGATCTCGGTCGACCCGCGGGCCAACGAGGCGTACGTCTCGGACGGCTACGGCAACCGGCGCGTCGTGGTGATCGACGCGGATACGGGCGAGTTCAAGCGCTACTGGGGGGCGTACGGCAACGTGCCGGACGACACGGACCTGGGGCGCTACGACCCGCGCGCGGCCCCGGCCCAGCAGTTCCGCACGCCGGTGCACTGCGCCGAGATGTCGCACGACCAGCTGCTCTACGTCTGCGACCGGGCCAACGACCGCATCCAGGTGTTCAATCCGGACGGCACCTTCGTCGACGAGCTGCTCATCGAGAAGGAGACGCTCGGCTCGGGCTCGGTGTGGGACCTTGCCTTCTCGGCCGACGCCGAGCAGAAGTACGTGTACGTCGCCGACGGAACGAACGAGAAGGTCTACATCGTCGAGCGCGAGCCCCTGACGCTGCTCTCGAGCTTCGGGAACGGCGGGCGGCAGCCGGGACAGTTCTACGGGACGCACAACGTAGCGGTCGACTCGCACGGCAACGTCTACACGACCGAGACCTACGAGGGTAAGCGGCTGCAGAAGTTCGTCTACAAGGGCGAAGGCCCCATCCGGACGCCGCACCAAGGCGTGCTGTGGCCGAGCGGCGAGTAGGAGTCTGCGCCGTAGACGGGCGCGGACTCCTGGAGGGTTGGTTGGGCGCGAAGCGGAGCCGCCACGCGACGTTCGGCGGGCGAGTCGGCATGATCGGCGAGCGCGCGGCGCGGATGCCGGCCGGCCGTCTGCGGACGGCCGTGCTCGTCCTCGCGGCGGCCGTGTCCGCGGCCGCCCTCGCCGGCGCGGCGCGCGGCGCCGAGCAGGACCAATCACCCGTCGCCCGCGCGGCGGCGCTGGAGCTCGAGACCGAGTACGTCCCGCCGCCCGGCGATCCGCTGCTGCACCACACCGCCGGATTCGCCAAGACGCTCTGCTCGGCCGTGTTCATCACCGGGCTCGACCCGGACTTCGCCGCCGCGAACGTCGGCTTCTTCACCGGCCCGTACCGCTATCGGCGGCGCGTCGTCGAGCGCGTCATCGACCGTGAGCAACAAGCCGTCCACCTCACCCTGGCCAGCGGGGTCACGCGGACGGCGCAGTACGTCGGCGGACAGGGGTGCGTCGCGCTACCGCTCGGCGAGAGTGCCGTCCGCTTCACGCCGGTGCCGGTCGCAAGCGCCCTGCCCGACCCGGCTGCGACGCCGTGGCCGATGGGCGACATGCAGCCCGACGACGCGCTGCCCCCCGGGCTCGACGCCGCGCTGGTGGCGCAGGCGGTGGATGCCGCCTTCGATCCGCCGGAGGCGATGACGGCCGCGTTCGTGGTGACCTGGCGCGGCCGGATCATCGGAGAGCGTTACGGCGAGGGGATCACGCTGCACACGCCGCTCGAGAGCTGGTCGATGGGCAAGAGCCTGACGGCGACGCTGATGGGCGTCCTGGTGCAGCAGGGGGCGTACGACCTGTGGCAACCGGCCCCGGTGCCGGAGTGGCAGCAGGCCGGCGACCCGCGGCAGGACATCCGCATCGCCGACATCCTGCGGATGTCGAGCGGCCTCCGGTTCCGGGCGCCGTTCGATCCCGACTACGACCCGTCGCAGGGCTACCCCGACCATCTCTACGTCTACACCGGCGCCGACGCCTTCACCTGGGCGGCGACCCGGCCGCCGCAGTGGCCGCCGAATACGGTCGGCCGCTACCGCAACTCCGACCCGGTGCTGATCAACTACCTCATCCGCCTGGCCGTCGAGGCGCGGGGCGAGGAGTATCACACGTTTCCCCAGCGCGCGCTGTTCGACCGGATCGGCATCCGCGACATGGTGCTGGAGACCGACCCGTCCGGCAACTTCCTGCTGCAGGGCTACGAGCTGGGCGCCGCCCGCGACTGGGCGAGGCTGGGCAACCTCTACCTGCAGGACGGCGTCTGGCAGGGCGAGCGGATCCTGCCTGCCGGATACGCCGACTTCGTAAGCACCCTCGCGCCGGCCTGGGAGGCGGACGGCCGGCCGGTCTACGGCGCCTTCTTCTGGATCAACGGTGCAGGCGCGTACCCGATACCCCGGGACGCCTACTACATGTCGGGCGCGGGCGGGCAGAAGACGCTCATCATTCCGTCGCACGACCTCGTGGTGGTGCGGCTGGGCCATTTCCGCGGGGCGGGTCCCGGGGACGCGGCGCTGGCGCGCGCGCTCGTGCGCCTCATGCAGGCGGTGCCCGCCGGCTAGCCGTCGAACCCGACCCGATGCGCCGGACAGGCGCTCAGCGGCCCGGCAGCGCGAACGTCAGGATGACGGTGCCCGCGGGCACCGTGACGTACTGCACACCGTCGACCTGATACGTGATCTGCGCGGCGCTGACGCTCGCGCCCGTGTCGAACTGCCAGAGCAGCTCGCCGTTCGTAGCGTCGAGGGCGAAGAACGTGCCGAGACGCTCGGCGGTGAACACCAGGTTGCCGGCCGTGGAGAGGGTACCCGCGGAAGGTCCGCCGTCGATCTCCGTCCGCCACGCCAGCTCGCCGGTCGCCGGGTCGTAGGCCGACACGTTGCCGCGCGCAGGGGCTGCGGAAAGGCGCCGGCCGGCGGTGCTGAACTGACCGGGCTTCAGGGTGTTGCCCACGGGGATGGCGGTCATGAAGATCGGGAAGTCGCGCCCCGCCACGTAGAGCAGTCCGGTCCCCGGATGGAACGAGTTGACCCCGAAGTGCACCCCCTCGCGCGGCGCGTGGAGCGCCCCGTCGAGGGTCGGCGGCGTGTAGAACGGCAGCTTCGGGTACGCCCCGAACTGCGGATAGAGGTTCTCGGTCGGAAACTGGCGGGCCAGCGGCGTCAGCGGCTGACCGGAGGCCGTGTGGGGGATCGGCTGGGTCGGCCAGACCTCCTCGCCCGGCGTCTCGGTGTCGGTCGGCACCGGCGTCTCCACGATCGGGTTGAGCGGCGCGCCGGTCTCCCGGTTCAGGATGTACAGCAGGCCGTTCTTGTTGCCGGCGACCGTGGCCCGCACCGTCTGACCGCCCACGTCGATGTCGAACAGCGTCGGCTGCTGGCCGGCATCGTAGTCCCAGATGTCGTGGTGAATCTGCTGGTAGTACCACTCGATGCGGCCGGTCCTCAGGTCCAGCGTCACGAACGCGTTGGTGAACAGGTTGATCCCCTTGCGCGCGGAGCCGTCCTGGTCCGGCGACGGATTGGCGACGGTGAGGTGCACCGTCCCGGTCTCGGGGTCGATCGCCGGCGTGCCCCAGACGCCGCCGCCGTGACGCACCCCGCCTACCCAGGTATCGCCGGCGATCTCCCAGCCCTCGTCGTCGGGACCCTGCGGAATGGTGACGAACTTCCAGAGCAGCGCGCCGGTGCGGGCATCGATGGCCAGCACGATCCCGCCCGGAATGTGGCTCTCGCTGAGCGCTGTGCCGACGATGAGAATGCCATCGTGGTACTGCGGGGCCATGTTGTAGCGGTACCCCCACGAGGTCGGCTCGTCGAGGTCCGGGTAGCGCTCCCGCAGCACCTCCCTGAGCACGTGCGACACCCCGTCCTGACCGAAGCCCGCCACGAACTCGCCGGTGCGCGCGTCGAGCGCCATCACTCGCGTGTCGGTCGCGGTGTACACCGTGCCCGCGGCGTACGCCGCGCCGCGCGTTGCGGCGGCCCGCGCGTTGCGCCACACGGGCCGCCCCGTCGCGGCGTCGAGCGCGACGACGGCGTTCGGCGTCGTCACGTACATCACCCCGTCCGCGACGACCGGCGTCGCCCGGCCGCTGCCGCCGTGGTACAGCCACCGCACGGCCAGCGACCCCACGTTCGACGTGTTGATCTGGTCCAGCGGGGCGTGACGGGAATTGGCGATGTCGAAGTTGTGGCGCGGCCAGTCGACGGAAGTCGCCGGGTTGACGGCCGGCAACCGGACGAGATTGCTCGTCCGGTTGATCCGCGCACCTCTGGCCGTATCCTCCGCCAGCTCTTCCGGCGTCAGCGGGGTCTGTCCGCCGACCGTTGCGATGGCCAGACCCAGCACGCACGCGGCAACGACGCTCCAGCGTATGGACATGAGGTTCTCCCGTCGGTGTGCGTCAGTCGGTGCAGGTGATGATACCGGACCGGCCAGCATGCCGGCGGCCCATCATGCCCAGCGCTGCGGCCGGCGTTCAGAATCGGAGCAGCCGGTTGATCTTGATCACGAAGGCCCGGTTCTCGAGACGTGGAAAGCGCGGGTTCAACGTGTCCCGCTCCTCGTTGTAGACGACGAAGAGCTCGCTGCCGGGCCGGTACTCCCACCGGAACCGGAGATTCGCGCCGACCTCCGCAGCGCTGGAGTTGTACTGCACCAGCGCGCTGACGAACATCAGCGGTGTGAAGGTATAGCTGGCGCGGGTGGTCACCAGGGTCGTGGTGAAGCGCCCCTCCCGCAGATCGATCCGGTTGATCGACAGGCCGGGCTCCAGCGAGAAACGGGGCGTCATCTCCAGCCGCCCGCGCGACGTGCCGCCGCCGAGGCCGAACTCCAGGGTGGTCTTGGTCCCGCTGAAGAACGTGCCGTGCTGGGCCGCCACCAGGCCCGAGAACTTGCGCTGCCGGCCGAGCTCAAGCGACGCCCGGACGTCCTCGAAGGCGTAGCCGCCGATTGGAATCGCCACGTCGGAGGTTATCTCGAACGGCGCCTCGAGGAACTCGTAGCTGCGCGTGTACTCCACGTTCACCATGTCGCTGTTCTCGAACTCGATGCCGAACAGCCCCTGCGCCTGCCGCGTCTCGAGGACGCCGGCCCGGCTGGTGATGTAGTCGAACCGGCCCTCCCAGGTCAGCTTGCGGACGAAGGTGAGCGACCGGGGCCGGGGGCTGAAGCGGAACGCGCCGAAGCTGCGCTCGAAATCCTCCCGGCGCAGGAATCCCACTTCCGGATTGAAATCGGTCCCGACGGCGAGGCGCTCGAGCTGCACGCCGTAGCGGTCGCCGCGGTAGTCGAGCTGCGCCCGATAGCTGACGTCGTCCTCCCCCGACCCGGGCGTGCTGGTGGCCGCCCAGTAGGTGTTGATGTCCAGGAGGTCGTAGAACGAGAACGTCCCGTCGACGCCGTAGGTGTCGCTGGCGCCGGCGCCCTGCGCGGACACCGAGCGCCGCGTGACGATGGCCCCGATGCTGCTCCGCCGCAGCACGTCCCGCTTCAGCCTGACGACCGAGAAGTTCGTGGCCCGGGCCGCGGTCACCGGCTCGTCGCCGGTCCGGATGTTCAGGAGTCCGACGTTGAACTTCCCCACCCGGCCGGTCAGCCGGCCGCCGGCATCGATCGACACCTCGCGTCCCTGGTTCAGCCCGATCCGGCGGCTGTAGAACAGGACAGGCGTGTCACCGCCGGCGCCGAACGCCCCGGTCCCCGCCCCGCCGAAGGCGAACAGCCCCTGGTTCTCGAGGAAGAACTCGCGCTTCTCCGGAAAGAACAGGCTGAACCGCGTCAGGTTGACCTGTTGCTCGTCGGCCTCCACCTGCGCGAAGTCCGTGTTCACCGTGATGTCCGCTGTCAGGTTCTGGGTGACGCCGTACTTCACGTCGATGCCGCCGTCGCCGCCGATACTGTTCGAGATCGCCGGTGTGGCGGACAGGTCGCTCGTCAGGTCCGCGATGGCGTACGGCTTGATCTCGATGTTGCGCGATCCCGGGGGCGCCTCCAGCCCGGTCAACGCCGCCCCCAGCGAAACCTGGAAGTGGCCGCGCCCGCTCAGCGCGGCCGGAATCGGCGTCAAATACGAGATCTCGTTCCGCCACCGGCTGCGGCGGCGGACCTGCAGCCCCCAGGTCTGCTCCCGACCCGGGCTGTACCGGAGCGACTTGAACGGGATGGCGGCCTCCATCACCCACCCGCCGTCGAACATCCCGGTCCGCACCTCCCAGATCGGGTTCCAGTCGGAGTTCACCTGCGTCTCGTTGGTGATCTGGCCGTCGAGCCGGCCACCGAGCGGATTGACCTCGAACAGAAAGCCGTTGCGCCGGTCGAAGAACGTGTCGATGCTCCACGCGAAGTTGTCGTTCCGCACGATGCCGAAGTTGTCCCGGCGCATCTCGTTGGCCACCAAGCGGTCCGGTTCGGTCTCCCAGCAGCGGCCGACGATGTAGAAGTGCTCGTCGTCGAAGAGGATCCACACGTCGGTCTTCTCGTTCGCGGGCGAACCCTCGTCGGGCTCGTTCTGGATGAAGTCCGACATCGGCGGCACGCGGGCGTACACCGCCTCGTCGAGCCGGCCGTCGATGCGCAACGGGTCGGCGACCCGCTCGGCGCGCACCGTCGCGCGTCCCGCCGCGTCACGCGCGATCACCGCCGGCGGGAGCGGGGGCGGCGGCCGGTCGGTGATGATCGGCGGCGCCGGCGGCGCACCGGGCTGCTGGCCGCCCTCGGCGGTTGCGGCCAAGCCGGCAAGCACCACGCAGACGGCCAGCCCGGCGTGGGGGAGGGCGCCTCGCCGGCGAAACGCAGCGCTCCCCGCACCCGGCGCCCGCCGCTGGCGGGTCGAGCGGGTATCGGCCGCGGGTCGGCTAGGAGCCTTCCAGCACACCCAGATGGACCGTGGCGACCATGTGCATGTAGCCGCCGGCCCTCGCGTAGCGCCCGTCCGCGGCGGCCCGGATGTGCTCGAGCGCCTCGTCCGCCTGGCCCTGTGCCTCGTGGTAGAGCCCGAGGTAGAGATGGGCGTAGAACTGGGCAGACGGTCGATCCCCCGCGGCAGTCAGGATTGCGTCCGGCGCGAGGTCGCCGCGGTACAGTTGGTAGATCTCGCGCATCGGCACGCGGGAGTCCGGACCGACCGGAAGCAGCGCCCCGCGGGCCGCCTCCGGGGATTCATCGCGCGCGACGCACAGGTAGTGCCAGACGGCGTTCTCGACGTCGTTCGGGTTGACCGTCCGGTGCGACTCGAACTGCGTCCGGCAGTCGCCGTAGCGCGCCACGTAGTAGAGCGCGATGCCGCGCTGCCACAGGTAGGGCGCCTGCTCAGGCAGCAGCTCGACCACCGTGTCGAACCCGGCAGCCGCCTCCTCGAGGCGCCCCTGCTCGAAGTCGAAGGTGGCGCGGCGGAAGATGGCTTCCGCCGCACCTTGCGCCCCCAAGGTGGCGGAGAGCCCCACCAGCAACGCGCAGGCCGCCGCCGCCCGACAACACGTCCTCACATGACCCCGCTTTCTGCAGACTCCTCGCCCGGAAATCGTCGCCTGCAGGTCCGCTTGCCGCCCAACCAACCCTACCAGGATTCCCCGCCGTTCCACGGCGCAGACTCCTACCGGTAGTCCGCGGCCGCCAGCGACGCGCGGATCACCTCGTGGTCGTTGCGATGCACGACGTGCTGATTGGCGAACGCCGGATGCGACCAACTCACCACCCGGTCGAACCGGCGCTGCGGTCCGAACCCGGCGCTCGACGTCGCCTCGAGCAGCATGGTCCGGTCCAGCTCGACGTACCCCTCGGGGGTGAAGCGGGCGATGATCAGGTAGCCCTGGTCGTTGCTCACGAAGTAGCGGTCGCCGTGCCGCACCATGAACGCGGTGCCCCAGCGCGCCTGGGCGGTCATCTCGCCGCTCATCCAGATCCGTTCGCCCGTGCGGGCGTCCAGCCCGCGCAGCTCGCCGTAGCTGCCGACGCCGTAGACGTGCTCGCCGCTGACGATCGGCGTGGTGATCAGCGCGTGCAGCCCCTCGGTCTCGCCCGGCATCTCGCTGCGGCTGCCGCCCTTCCAGATCATCGCGGCGCCCGGCCGATCGGTGTCGAGCCGCATCATCATCGAGCCGTTGTAGAACTGGCTCACGAGCAGGTAGTTGCCGTCCCTGACCGGCGTGGCGACGCTCATGCCCGCGCCCACTTCCCACGGCTCCTCCCAGTACACTTGGCCCGTCTCCGGGTCGAGCGACGCCAGCGCGGCCGCGTGCCAGATGATGAGCTGGCGGACGCCGCCCGCCTCGTAGATGACGGGTTGGCCGTAGCCCATCTCGCCCACCACGTCGAGGGCGCGCCACAGCTCCTCCCCGGTGCGCTTGTCGAAGGCAACCACCAGGGCGTCCGGCTCGCCCCCGACAATGGCGATCAGCCGCTCGCCGTCGACCAGCGGCGCGCTGGCGATGCCCCAGGTGGCGACGCTCGTGTCGTAGTCCTCAATGTAGTTCTTGTGCCAGAGCAGCTCGCCCGATTCGACGTCGAGACAGTGCAGCATCCCCGACGCGCCCACCGCGTACACGCGGTCGCCGTCGACGGTGGGCGTGGCGCGCGGCCCAATGGCGTACGACGCCTGCAGCATCCGGTACGACGTGGCCCACTCGTGGGTCCACAGCACCTCGCCCGTCTCCTCGTCGAGAGCCACGAGACGCTCCGTGCCGTCCAGCGTCCGCGACTCCGGATCCTCCTGCCAGTCGAGGACGAACACCCGGCCGTCCGCCACCGCGGGCCCTGCGAAGCCGGACCGGATTGGTGTGCGCCACTTCGCCTTCAAACCGTCATCCGGAAAACGGTCGACGATCCCGGTCTCGTGCCAGACCGCCAGCCGGCCGGCGCCGCGCCACTGGGGCCAGTCGTCAGCGGCCAAGGATTGCGCGCCCCACGCGACGCCCGCCAACACGAGCACGACGAAAGCGAAACGGTACCAGCCGCGAGCATGCCTCATCCCGTCACTCCTTTTTTTCTCCGAAGTTCCCCCGCATTCTATTCCGTTTCAGGCGCGGCGTGGCCCGTCCGGATGCCGGGGCCGACGCCAGGGCAGACGCCGAAGGGTCGCGTCGCGGGGCGACATCTAGCATCATGACGCACAAAGGGGGAAGCCCATGCCGAAAAAGCTGCTCGGTCTGCTGGCGTTGGTTGCGATGGCCGTGTCGTCCGGATGCTCCGAGCCGGCCATGGAGGAAGCCGCCGACACGGCGGAGATGAAGGCCGCGCCGGCCGATCCGCGGGCGCAGTTCGTGGGCAACTGGGAACTGGTGCGGCGGGAGCGCATCGACGCCAACGGCGAGCTGCTGCCACCGCCCGACCCGCCGGCCCCCGGCGCCGAGGGCGAGGTGGGGTACATCATGTACGACGCGGCGGGCTACATGGGCGTCGTCATCCAGCCGCCCGGGCGGTCGACGTGGGCCGGCGAGGAGCCGACCGGCGAGGAGGCAGTGGGACAGCTCGGGACCTATACGTCGTACTTCGGCACCTACACGGTCAACGAGGCGGAGGGCTACCTCACGCATCACCTGCAGGGGAACGTGCGGCCTCCGGACGCCGCCAACGACAACCAGCGCTTCTTCGAATTCTCGGGGGATCAGCTGATCCTGATGCCTCCTTCCGACGACTCCGGCGTCCGGCGCCGCATCATCTGGCAGCGCGTCCCGGAGCTGCCGGCGGCGGAGCTCACGGACACCCACCGGCGCCTGTTCGGCTTCTACCGCTTCGTCAAGATCGAGCGCACGACGCTCGACGGCGAGCCGGTGCCGACCGACCAGTGGGACAACGCGTTCATCATCTACATGCCGTCCGGGCACATGGCCGTGCACATCTCGCGCAAGGACCGGCCGGTCTACACCGGCGCACCGACCCCGGAGCAGGCGCTGCAGGCGGTGCAGACCTACGGCAGCTACTTCGGCCCGTTCTCGGTGCACGAGGAGGAGGGCTATCTGGTGCACCACCGGATCGGCAACTTCAATCCGGGACAGGCGGGCACCGATGCGCAGCGCTTCTACGAGCTGACCGACACGACGCTGACGCTGCGGCCGCCGCCGCGGA
The DNA here is from genome assembly GCA_965217045.1 of Vicinamibacterales bacterium. Classification (GTDB taxonomy): domain Bacteria; phylum Acidobacteriota; class Vicinamibacteria; order Vicinamibacterales; family UBA8438; genus JAAXGX01. The sequence goes on from OZ244229.1 coordinate 2,877,545, forward strand.
CGATCGACGGCCGCGAGGTGCAGGGTGCGATCACCTGGGAACGGATCAGCGACTGAGCGGCGGCCGGCTGCGCGCCGGGAGCGGACCGCGGGAGTCAGCTCTCGGCGATGCAGTACAGGTAGGTGTCGCCCCGCATGTAGATGTCGCCGCCGACCAGGGCCATCGAGGCGCTGAACTGATGGCCTTCAGCACCGCGCGGTTGAAGCCGCTCGCCAAGAAGACCATGCCGTCGCTGCCGTCCCGCCGGTCGCCCCACACGACCGGCGTCGGCCGCACCGAGCCCGGGAATCGATTGGCGGGCTAGCGGCCCGCCTCCCGCCGGAGGGCGGGCGTCACGCCGCCCGTGAAGAGGCGCGCTCCCTGCTCGATGCGCTCCATCATGTTGGTCGTGCTCGTCAGGGCGACGGGGAGGCCGAACTCCTGCCCGGCGGCGAGCACGGTACCGATGGCTTGCGCCACGGCCTCCAGGCTGCCTCCGTGCGTGTTCAACATGTCTCCGCCGGTCTCGGAACCGGCGAACAGCACGGCGCCGATGTTCCGCTCGCTGAGCTGGCGGGCGATCTCGCGCGCGTTGGCCACGCCGAGCGGGCTCTCGATCAGAATCCAGGGCAGCAGGTTGCCGTTCGGCGGATCGAGCCGCCAAACGTCCGCCCGCTCGATGTAGTCGGGACCCGAAAGGCCCCAGTAGCGCGCCGCGAGCCGGGGATTGGTGCCCCGCAGCCCGGCCGGCTCCTGGTCCGGCGCGCCCAGCCTCTGCGGGTAGCGCATGGCGCGGATGGCCATGAGCGCCTGCTCCGGCGTCTCGATCGTCGGAAAGATGACGCCGTGCGCACCCACGTCGAGCACCTGCTTGACCATCCAGATGTTCTGGTCGAGCTCGCGGCCGGTCGCCGGAATCCGCACGATGACGGCCTTGCCCGCCATCGCGTCGCCCGTCGAGGCGATGGCGGCAGGATTCACGAGCCACTGCATCCACGTCCGCAGCGCGCTGACGTCGTAGGGGCCGTGCTCCATGTCGAAGAAGACGAAGTCGATATCGTCGTTTGCCGAGAGAGCAACCGGATCCGCGCGCGCATCCACCGTGATGCCGAAGGCCACCTTGTCCTTGTCGAGCAACCTGACGAGGCCGGCCTGGGGCGTCGCCTCCGGGGTCTGCTGTCCGTGCACGACGAGCGCGGGCGTTGCCGCAATGGCCAAGCCCGCAACGAGTGCAAGCCGAGAGAGAATGGTTCGCATGGGCTCTCCTTAGGTTGTTCCGGCCGTCCCGCTACAACGCCGGAAACCCCTCGTCGTCCGGCTGCGGCTGGACGCCGAAGGCGTTGAGCGTCATCGACACGAACCGGTAGGTCGCCACGGTCATGACGATGCTCACCATCTCGTGGGTGTCGTAGCGCGACGAGAGCGTGTTCCAGGTCGCATCCGAGACGATCGCGTTCCGGTACAGCTCGTCCGCGGCTGCGAGCAGCGCGACCTCGTGCGGCTCCCAGCCCGCCGCATCCGGTCCCTCGGCAATCCGGCGGGGCTCGAGCCCGTGGTCGCGCGCGCGGCCGACGCTGCCGACGTGCTTCGCCCACTCGTACTCGGCCTGGCAGTTCCAGCCGATGCGCAGGATGAGCAGCTCGCGGTCGTGCGGCGTGAGCGGCGACAGGCGATTGACGTAGTTCGTGTTTCCCCGCCAGTTGGCAGCCACCTCGGGGTGGCGCGCGATGGTCCGCGTCACCCGCAGTCCCGGGCCGTCGCCCGGCTCGATCCGCGGACTGGTCAGCGCCGGCTCCCGGTCCGCGGCCGCCAGGCGGTACGGCACGTCGGTCGGCAGGAGCTGCGTCGCCCCGGCGTCCGGCTGGACACCCAGCGAATTGAAGAGCACCGACAAGGTCGTGAACTCGGCGACCGTCATCACCGCGTCCACCAGGTTGAGCAGGTCGTAGCGCGCGGACAGGGAGTCCCAGGTCGCGTCGGTGACCGAGGAGTTGCGGAACAGCTCCTCCGCGAAGCCGAGCAGCGTGGCGTCGAAGGCGTCCCACTCCCCCGCATCCGGACCGACCGCGATCCGGCGCACGTCGGCCGACGTCAGACCGGCGGTTTCGGCCGCCGGTGCGTGATCGGCCCACAGATAGGCGTTCTGGGCCAGCCAGGCAACGCGGAGTATCAGGAGCTCGCGGTCGCGGGCGGGCAGGGTCGACTCGCGCGACGCGTAGTCCAGGAACCCATGGACCGACTCGGCGAGCTCCGGGATCCGGAGCATGGTCGCGAGAGCGTTGCCGGCATCGCCGGTCCCCGCGTAGATCTCGGCCGCCGCCTGCTGCTCGGCGGTCCACTGCGCCGCGGGCAACGGTGCGAGCCGCGGCGCGCTGAGCCGGAAGCCGACGTCGCCGCTTCCCGGGGGAGCCGGCAACGAGCGCCCGGCCTGCCCGGCGGCGGGTACCGGCAGCAGCAACGTAGCCACGACGGCGGTCGCGCACGCCGCGGCGGCGCAGCGCAGGTTGGCCGACCTCACGCCTGAGCGGCTTCCGAGCCTCGGCGTCTGACGACGCGATTCCACCACATCACACCCCCCGTCACTAACATGGCCACGGGCACCAGTCCGAGCACCGCCCAGGCCACTTTGCTCGTCATCCCGTAGAACCGGCCGAAGTGCAGGCGCGAGAACCAGTACAGCACGGCGTCGCCCACGCGGTCCTCGAACGTCTCCATGTCGAGCGGCTCGACGTAGTCGACGAACGCGGTGAACAGCGTGGGGAAACAGAGGTAGATGCCGGTGAACCCCCACATGAAGATGAGCAGGACGGTCCAGAAGCCGATGGCGCTGTGCAGCGTCCAGTTGAGCCGGCGCCAGTTCGCCCGGAAATCGACCGTCAGGCTGCGGCGCCAGCTCCGGATGCCGGGCCACCAGATGACGAGGCCGGTAACGCTCAGCAGCGTCATCAGGATCGCCCCCACGCCGTTGACGGCCCGGCCCGTCCGGCCGGCCAGCAGGTTGTCGTGCAGATCCAGCAGCCAGGTGGTCAGGCGCCAGCCCGCCGGCATGGCTTGGCCCAAGTCGGCGCCCGTGAACGGATCGAGGAGCATCTGCTGCACCTCCCCGTCGCGGTTGACGGAGATGGTCACGGCCTGGGTCGGGATGTCCCGCTCGGCGAAGATCGACACCGAGCCGTCGGGCCAGGCGCGCTCCGCCGCCGCGAGGATCTGATCCGGGTCCATCCGCTCGCCGACCGCCTCGACGAACACCGGCTGCGGCATGAAGGTCTGCCTGAGCTCGCTGCGGAAGACCAGGATGCTGCCGGTCACGCTGATCACGACGAGGTACAGGCCGACCCCGAGGCCGGACCAGAGGTGCACCTGGAAGAACGCCCTGCGCAGCCAGACTCTCTGCGGGCGGCGAATCCATTGCTCCAGGTAGCTCATGGCGCCTCCGGCAGCGCGAACACGCAGAGCGCGCTGCCGCCCTGCGCCGCCGTGAACACGCCGGCCGGCTCCGGCTGCCCGGCGCGGGCGGCGCCGGCAGTCGACAACAGGCACAGACCCGATAGAACGACCGGTGCATATCTCGTCATGGAACCGCATCAGAATACACTGCGGCAAGCGGTGACGCGAGAACGCCGCCAGCCGGCGGGCCTGACGGGGGCGGCGGTCGGCGGCTCGCCGCACGCGGCCGCAGCGTGCAACAATCAAGTGCGAGAGCCCTGACGTGCACCGCGTATCGTGATGAGAACGCTGTTCTGGATTGCCGTCCTGATCTTCGCCGCGCAGCTCGGTTTCGAGCTACTGGACCCTCTCAGTACGGATGACACGCCCTGGTGGATGGACCTGCTGGCCTCGCTTGCCTTCGGCGCGGTCCTGTCGTACTTTCTCCAGCGGGCCTTCGGGCGTTATCTGCCGTCTCGCACTTCCTCCGGCCTGTTCCGCGGCGCGGACGCGGACGATCGCGCCAACCGCGCGGAGCCGATCACACCCCGGATGTTCTCCCGCCCGAGACGCGATTCGGATCTCCCGCGACCGTGAGCGCGGCCTCCGGCCGCGGCTCGAGCGCCCGATCCGGCGGCAGGCAGGTCTTCTTCGATAGTGCGCGGCGCGTGCCGGCGAGCACGAATGCAGCGGCGAAGGTTGGCTGGGAGGCAGGGATTCGAACCCCGATACCGTGGTCCAGAGCCACGTGTCCTACCATTGAACGACCTCCCAGCAAGGAGGGCGGGCGTGCTGAGCAACGATTATAGTAAAGCTCGCGCCATGACCGCCAACGGCCCGACACTGGAGGCGCCCCGGTTTCAGCTCTCCCGCTGGCTGTTCCTTCGTCTCCTCGGGGTCGTCTACCTGCTCGCCTTCGCCTCGCTGGCCCCTCAACTGCTGGGCCTGGTGGGCGCGGACGGGCTGCTCCCGGCGGCCGAGTATCTCGATCGCGCGCGCGAGTTCTACGGTGCCGGAGCGTACTTCCAGTTCCCGACGCTGGCGTTGATCAACGCCAGCGATGCGGCCCTGCTGGCCTTCTGCTGGAGCGGCATCGCCCTGGCCGTCCTGGCGATTGCGGGCGTCGCGCCGCTCCCGACCTTCGCCCTGCTCTGGGTGCTGTACCTGTCGTTGACCGTTGCGGGGCAAACGTTCCTGTCGTTCCAGTGGGACATTCTGCTGCTCGAGGCCGGTCTGCTCGCATGTCTCTACGCGCCGGCCGGCTGGCGGCCGCGTCTGACCGAAGCAGCGGAGCCGGTGGCCGTGGTGCGCTGGCTCCTGTGGGGGCTGGCGTTCAAGCTGACCTTCCTCTCGGGAGCCACGAAGCTCGTCAGCGGCGATCCGACCTGGTCCGGACTGACCGCGCTGACCTTCCACTACCAGACGCAGCCGCTGCCCGCCTGGACGAGCTGGTACGCGCACAGCCTGCCGGTCTGGCTGCACATGGGCTCGGCCGCCGGCATGTTCCTCATCGAGCTGGTGGTGCCGTTCGGCGCACTGCTGCCCGCCCGCTTCCGGCGCGTCCGCCTGACGGCCTGCGCGCTCATGTGCCTGCTCCAGATCGGCATCGCCGCCACCGGCAACTACGGCTTCTTCAGCCTGCTGACCGTCACGCTGTACCTGGCCCTTCTCGACGATGCGACGCTCGGCCGCCTCCTACCCGGGGCGCTCGCGGCCCGCGCGGGCGTCGTGCGCCACGAGGAGTCACGCGGTTCATGGGGCGTGCGCACCGGCCTGTCGGCGGCCATCGCGTGCCTCAGCCTGGTGGCCATCTGGCACGAGGTCACCCCCCGGCAGTCGCATCCGGAGTGGTCCAGCAGCCTGATGCGGGCGCTGAGCCCGCTGCGATCGATCAACGGCTACGGGCTGTTCCGGTACATGACCACCCAGCGGCCCGAGATCGTGATGGAGGTGAGTCGCGACGGCACCGTGTGGCGCGAGCAGGAGTTTCCCTGGAAGCCGGGAGCCCTCGACAGGCGGCCCCGCTTCGTCCAGCCGCACATGCCGCGCCTAGACTGGCAGATGTGGTTCGCGGCGCTCGATCCGGCCGGCGCGGAGCATTGGCTGCAGGCGCTGATGGACAAGCTGCTCGCCGGCTCGCCGGCGGTGGTCGCGCTGCTCGACCCCAGTCCGCTCACCGATGGGCCGCCCCGCCACGTCAGGCTGGCGTACTACCGCTACGACTTCACCGCGCCCGCCGCGGGCCGCGAGACCGGCAACTGGTGGCGGCGGAGGCCGCTGGGGTATCTCATGGAATCCTCCGCACCCTGAGTTTCTGCCGGTCCGCGATCACGGCGAGGGCCTGGCGGGCATAGGCGGCTGTCTCTGGATCCGGGTCGAAGTCGAATACCTCCACCAGATGCTGGTAGGCGGCAGTCGGTTGCCCGAGCTCGTGCAGCTGGACGAGCCCCGCCCCGAGATGCGCCGCGGCGGCGAGCGCCCCGGCGGGATAGTCCCGCAGATGCCGCTGGTACACGGCCAGCGCCGCCTGCGGATGACGGTTAGCGAACAGCCAGTCGCCGAAAGCAATCGAGTCTGCGGGGGTCAGGAGGCGTCTGGACTGCTCGGGCGTCAACCGGAAGTAGGCCGGCGCCGCGACCTGGTAGCGTCCGTCGGCGACGAGCGCGGCCACTGCCGCGCCCGGCGCAGCAGTCCCCCGGTTGCCGGCCTGCCGGTACTCGTCCGGGGGCCGGACGATCTCCCGGCGGCCGGCCCACCAGGCCCACCCGAGACCGCCGAGGAAGCCGCCGATGTGGGCGCCGTAGGCGACGCCGCCGCCTTCGGTCCCGCGGGTGATCAGGAACGGCATGACGTTGTCGATGAACAGATAGACACCGAGAACCAGGCGCGCCGGCCAATGCACGACCTGCATGAAGAACGGGAACAGGACGATCCACAGCCGGACCCGATTGCGGGGGAACCAGATGAAGTAGAAGCCGAGCACGCCCGAAATCGCGCCCGAGGCCCCGACCAGCGGGAGCTCGGAGCCGGAGTCGAACGCCGTATGGAACAGTGTCGCCGCAATACCCGTGGCGAGATACGCGAGCAGGAAGCGTCCGGGACCCAGACGGTGCTCCACGTTGTCGCCATAGATCCACAGGAACAGCATGTTGCCGGCCAGGTGCATGAAGCCGGCATGCAGGAACATCGACGTGAGCAACGCCGCCGGCGCCGGGTCCGCGGGGCGGAACCCGTGGGTGAACACCACCAGGTCGTAGGCGCTCATTTGGAGCAGGAGCTCGGTCTCGGACAGGCGTCCCCCGAGCTGCTCGGCGAGGACGCGCAGGTAGCCGGCCAGCGCGGGGTCGCCAAGATCCGGCCGGACCCCGCTCAACGGCAGCGAGATCAGCAGGTACACCGCCACATTCGTGGCGATCAGGCCGTAGGTCACCCACGGTACGCCGCGCGGATTGGGTTCGTCACCGAGAGGCAGGAACATGTTTCGGCAACTGCAGGCCGCGCAGGCGGCTGGCAATCTCGTCGCGTACCGCGCGAAACCGGCCGAGCCGCTCGTCCTCGGACCCCGTCGCGGCTGCCGGGTCGGGGAGCGCCCAGTGCCGGTGCGGCACGGCGCGCAAGAACGCCGGACAGACCTCGTCGGCGCAGAGCGTCACCACGATGTCGACCGTCGCCGGGTCAATCGTGTCCACGCTCTTCGACCACTGGCCGGAGATGTCGATCCCCACTTCCGCCAGGGCCCGCACGGCGAGCGGGTTGACGGTGGCCGGCGCCGAACCGGCGCTCTGCACCCGCACGCCGTCGGGAAAGTGCGCGCGCGCCAGCCCCTCGGCCATCTGGCTCCGCGCCGAGTTGGCCACACACAGGAACAACAGACCGGTCACTACGTTGCCCGCGGCTTGACGGCCCGCACGAACGCGCTCATGAAGGCGCCGTCGAGCTCGCCCGGATTCTCGCGCGCCGCGGGTGGCAGCAGCTCGCCCGCAGCGCCGCCGTCATAGATGCGCGTCGGCGTTATCTCGACACGCACGAAGCCGGCACGGAGGAGCTTCGTGCGGTAGTCGGTGTCGCGCAGGGAACCGGCCAGGCAGCCGGTCCACAGCTCCATGTTCCGCTGCAGCTCGGGCGCTACCTCCCGCCGCCGCACGATGTCCGAGACGGCGAAGCGCCCGCCAGGGCGAAGCACGCGGAAGGCCTCGGCGAGCACCGGATCCTTGTCGGGGGCGAGGTTGATCACGCAGTTGGAGATGACGACGTCGACCGCCGCGTCCGGCAGCGGAACCTTCTCGATCTCCCCCTTGAGAAAGGTGACGTTGGCAAGGCCCGCACGCCGCTGGTTCTCGCGGGCGAGAGCCAGCATCTCGTCGGTCATGTCCAGGCCGTAGACGTGGCCGGCGGGGCCGACGCGGCGGCCCGCGAGCAGCACGTCGATGCCGCCGCCAGACCCCAGGTCGAGCACCGTTTCGCCGGCGCTCAACTCGGCCAGCGCGGTCGGATTGCCGCAGCCGAGCGAGGCCACGACCGCCGCGCTGGGCAGCCCGTCGACCTGACCCGCCTCGTAGATGCCGGCGCTGATGGCCGCAGGGCCGCAGCTGGTGGGCCCGCAGCACGAGGGGCCGGCGTCGCCGGCCCGGCCCACCTGCGACGCGATGGCGCCGTACCTGTCCCTGACGACCTGCCGCAGATTCTCGGCCGTGCTCATGACGTGCTCCCCAGGCTGCCAGCATACCGCGTTGCCTGACCGGCTGCACATGCCCGAGGCGCCCCGGCGCTGGCGGTCGTGGCCGCGTTCCCGGCGCAGTCGGGCGGTCCGGGCCCGTCAGGCTCGCGAGTTGTGGCGAAATCCGGCGTCACGCCGCGCGCGGCGGGCGCGGGCGCCCAGGCGCCCAGGGTTAGTTGGGCGCCAAGCGGAGCCGCGACGCGACGCTTGGCGGGCTAGTCCAGCAGACTCTCGGTCAGATTGAGCAGCGGCAGCGATTGACCGTCGACACTCTTGTGGTCTTCGAAGTAGAAACGCTGCTTGCCGAACGCCGGGCGGAGATCGTCGAACCATGCCGCGCCTTCGTCGAACTCGGCGAAGAACGGCCTCCGTACCCAGTCCGGGTTGCGCGCCTGGATGAAGTCGCAGACCAGCAGCGGCTGGTCCGGGTCTCCGAGGAGGTCGAAGCCGACGGCCTCGCGCATCAGGTCGAGCACGTGGGCGTCGGTCATGTCCCGCAGCCGCAATACGCCGAGCAGGCGCACCTTGCCCGGAAACGTCGACATCGACGGCCCGCGGACCGAGCGGGCCAGGCCCGACACGCTGGAGTACGCGTCCCTGAAGATCTGGACGCAACGGGCCAGCGGGACCTCGAAATAGTTCCTGGCACCGGTATCCCGCTCCACGAACATGTAGTAGGGAACGAGCCCGAGCTGTACGCCCGTCTGCCACAGGTCCGCCCAGACCGCGGGGTCGTCGTTGACGTGCTTGATGAGGGGCGCCTGCATCCGAATCTGGGCGCCGGTGTCGCGAATCCGCCGCAACGCGGCGCGCGCGATGTCGGGCTCCAGCTCCACCGGGTGCGAGTAGTGCCCCATGATCGCGAGATGGCGGCCGGCCGCCACGATCTCCTCGAAGAGCCGCAGGCAGTCGTCCGCGTCGGCGTCCGAGACGAACCGTTGCGGCCAGTAGGCGACCGCCTTCGTGCCGATGCGGATGTTACGGACGTGCTCCAGGTCCGGCGCCAGCAGCGGCTCGAGGTAGCGGCGCAGCACGCTCGAGCGCATGATCATCGGATCGCCGCCGGTGAAGAGCACGTCGGTCACGCCCCGATTGGCTCGCAGGTACGCGACGAGATCGTCCGTCTCCTGCGCCTGGAACTTCAGATCCTCCATTCCCACGAACTGCGCCCACCGGAAGCAGTAGGTGCAGTAGGCATGGCAGGTCTGGCCCGGAGCGGGAAAGAACAGGACCGTCTCGCGGTACTTGTGCTGCAGCCCGGGCAACGGCCGCCCATCGAGCTCCGGGGTGTTGTGCGTGAGCTGCCCCGCCGGGTGGGGGTTCAGGCTGCGGCGGACCCGCTCCACCTCGCTGGCGAGCGCCTCCGGGTCGCCGCCGGCCAGCACGCCTTCGACTGCTTGGAAATCGCGGCCGGCGAGCATCTCCCGCTGCGGAAACACGAGCTGGAACAGCGGATCGTCCGGCACGCTGGACCAGTCGATCAGCTCGTCCATCACGTAATGGTTCGTGCGAAACGGCAGCACCTCACCGACCACACGGATCGCGGCACGCAAGTCCGCGTCGATCCGCTCCCAGTGCGGCATCTTCGCGACGTTGCGCAGATCGACAGGGCGATACGTGGTGTTGCCGGCAGGCGTACTCATGGACTGGAAGCCCCCCCTCTCATACCTGATCAATCCGCGCGACCGCCAATCGGCCGCGCGAGGCTAGCGCGTCGCGCTCGCCGCCGACGGGTCCGGATCGGTCCCCGTCGGGCGAAACGACAGCCGCGTGGGTGCGACCGCACCGCCGCCAGCGGGCGCTTCGGACGTGCCGACCTCAAACGGCCGCCCCACCCGATTGCCGGCTGTATCCTCCAGCGCCGCGAGCACGGTCAGCTGGTACTCCCGGTCCTGCCACGGCTCCCGAGGCGTGAAGACCCACTGCGTCTCCGCGGCCCGGACGTCGGCGCCGCCCGTCACCTGCCCGCCCCCCGGGGTCAGCACCAGGAGCGTGCGCAGCAGGAGCGCATGGTCCAACGGCCTGCCCAACTCGACGACCAGCGGGTCGTGCGTGCCGGCCGCGGGCGCCTCGATGCGCCATGCCGCCGGATCGATGGCACGCTCCGCCGGTGGCCCCACCGCGAACGAGCGGCTGTACGACTCGACCAGCGGCAGGCCGTGGGCGTCGGGCCAGGCGCTGTCCACGGCCAGCGTGAAGCGCCGCCCCGCCACCAGCGGCCGTCCCCGCTGCTCGTTCGGCAGGATGCCGCGCTTGACGCGGCCGGGATCAAACAGCAGCGTGTACCGCGTCCGGTCGGCGTTCCACATGGCCAAGTCCAGCGGCAGGAACGCGTCCTCGACGACCTGCCCCGCCTCATCGAGCAAGCGTACGTACTCCGCGCCGCCGGTCAGACCCATCGGCGCGGAGAAGTGCACGTAGAACCGCAACTGGTTCTCCGGGAGCTCCGCGCCGGTGGGGTAGACGCGCTCGACCCGCGTGGCCGGCGCCCGCACCACCGCCGGACGACCGACGGTCGCCGTCAGCGGGCCGAGCCGCCAAGGCTCGTGCTCCCCCGCCCCGGACGCCGGGAGCCGTCCGGGTGTGAACACGACCCGATACTGCCGCCCCGGATCGAACGCATAACGGGGCGTGAAGCGCAAGGCGCCGTCGGCGACCCGGTAGTCGCCCAACACCGCCGGCCGATCGGGCGCTGCCGTCGAACCGGCGGCAACCGTCACGCGCAGCAACGCCTCCCACTCCTCCGCGGTCAACGACGCGGACCGCACCGCCGCCAGATCGGCGGCAGGCAGGCCCACGACGTCAACCGTGGTGGAACCGCCGGCGTCCTGCGCCCCGATCAACACGATCCGCGGCCGGCCGGCCGAATCGCCGCCGGTCGCGGAGTTACCGCCGCACGCCGCTCCGCCCGCCAGGACTGCCAGCACGGCAGCCAGGGCGGCGGCGGAACGGCAGCGACCCGCCGCCGCGTCCATCTTCCGACGTGCCCGTCTCCAGGTCAGGGCAGCGCCACGGCGCCCAGGTTCAGGGAACCCTGCTCGGACTGGCGAGCGATGACCAGCGCGTGTCCTTCGTCCAGCAGATCGAGCTGCTCGACGCCCTCGAGCGCCGTAATCGTCTCGAAGGGCACGCCGGCCGTCTCGCCGTCGGGGACCGCCGCGGTCAGCGGATCCGCTCCGCCGAACCCGGCGGTCGGAATCTTCATCACGCCGCGCCGGTTGTTCGACATGAGCAGGAAGTCCTCGCCGTCCTTCTCGTAGACGATCATGTCCAACGGCCGGTTGCCGTTGCCGAACTCCGCGATCGTGACGCCCCGCACGTCCTTGCCGGGCTCGAGGCTCGACACGGGAAACTTCACGAGCGGCGTGCACAGGTACGACGCGATGAGGTGCGGCTCGTCGTCGATGTCGTACGGCACGAACGTGTAGACGGGCGAGCGAGTCTCGAACTGATCGTGCGGAGCGTGCCAGATCTCGACGCTCGTGCCTTCATCGACAGCCGCGAACGGATAGGCGATCGACCGCAGCTTGGAAGCGAACTCTTCGTTCGACAGGCCGGCCACGTACACGCGACCGTCGCGGTAGGCGAGGTCGGTGACCGTCTGCACCCCGAACAGGGCCAGCGGAAAATCGGTCGCCTGGTTGCTAGGGTAGTTCGGAATCGGCAGCTCGCGCCCGCCCTGGAGCGGAAGCCCGGTGACCTCGCCCGGCGGGTTCGGCAGCCGCACGCGCGAGTAGGAGACATCCTCCAACGGGACGACCTCGATCTCACCCGCGCCGTCGACGCGCAGCAGGACGGGGATGGCCCCGGCGCCCTTCCCGCGCATGACCGAGATGAACGCGTTGCGCGTCTCGGGATAAACCACCAAGTCCGTGACCATCACGCTGGCCGCGTCGGTCCCGAGCACGGCAGCGATCTTCTCGTCGATGGCCTCGATGTTCGCGGCGCCCGGCTCGCCGCCGCCGAGATACCCGCTCAGGTCGAGCGCGTAGATGAACACGTCCTCGGAATCCGCCGCGAACAGCACCCCGTCGGGGCCGAAGGCCAGCGGTCCGAGATACTGGAGCACCGGTCCGACCCCGGACGACACGGTTGAATTCTGGGCAATCGGGGCGCCGGACGTGGCGACCGCGAGCAGCAGCACGAGCGACAGCTTTCCTGTACAGCAGCGCATGATTGAATCCTCCCTCTTGTGCGGAACCGCAGATTACCCGGCTGCCGGCGAGCGGGTCAAGCCGACCGGCGGCGGCGGCCGTGCGCGGCGTCAGCGCAGCACGTCGCTCGCCTCGGCCTCGCGGACGAACCGCTCGGCATCCTCCTCGAGCAGGAACCGCTCGCGCACGAGGTCCGCGGTTGCCCGCCTGACCGCCTCGACGTAGCCGCGATGATCAGTGTACCGCTCCTCGAGCGACAACCGCGGATCGCCTGCAGCCTCGCGCTCCGCACGCGTCCCGGCGAAGGGAATGAACGAGCCGGTCAGACCGCAGAGGTTCCCCTCGCGGCGGCCCTCGGCGCGCACGTTCCACCCGAGGTTGGTACCGAGCGGCACGCGCACCTCCAGCGGCCGGATGCCGGCCGGGTTGAGCCCGTCGGCGTCGGCCTTCGGCACCAGCACGGTGTATGCGGGGCCGATGCCGGGCGGCAGGGTCGTCAGGAAGCCGCCCTGCGAGCCGAACGACGGACCGAAGTTCAGCAACGATACCTCGTTGAGCGCCTGAACGACGGCCGCCCCGGGGATGGCGGGGAAGTCGTGCAGGTACTCGTCGAGCGTCACGAGCGTGCCGTTCTCGACGCGGGGGTAGCGGCTGGGCGGCGGCGCCACGCCGCGGTCAGCCCACGCGTCGAGCGCCGTCAGCAGCGCCCGATGCGTCGGCCCGTGGTAGTTGGGATTCGTCGGGTTGGCGCACAGCTCGCTCGAGCCCGGCACCGCCGCGGTGGGATCCCCGCCGCCGTGCTGGAAGTTCGAGAGCTGGTAGAGCCGGACATTGTCGGGCACGAAGATCGGGCGACCCTGGCCGTCGTGGACGTTCAACGACGCCTTCATCGTGTAGAACTCGTTCTCGGAGTCGCTCTGGATGACCAGCGGATCGGTTTCCGGCCGTTTCAGGATCCCGTCCCGGATGCCTGAGAGCGGGTCGGTGATGACCGCGTACTGCATGGGCGGGTACGAGGTGGAGACGAAGTGGTGCCGGTCGTCCTGACGCGAGTACGTGTTCGGGTCGGCGAACGCCACGTTGGCGAACAGGCGGTGCGACCCGGGGATATGGATGTTGACCGCATCGAACACCTGCCGGTGCGCCTCGTCCTCGTTGAATCCCAGATAGAGAAAGTCGCGCAGGTACATCCCAGTGGACGACGACCCCGATGCGTAGGACCTCCGGATGCCGACCTCGGCCCCGTCCTGCGCCAGCGGATTGGGATTGCCGCGATCGTCCTCCGCGCTGTAGCGCAGGAACGACGCCAGATCGCGCGTGACCGCGTAGCCCAAGCCCATGACGATCGGGTTCTTGGCGGGATAGATCAGCTCGTAGAGCCGGTCGGTCCGGAATCCCTCGAACAGGCAGATGTGGGTCTCGGACGGCTCGAGGCTCGACTGCCCGGTCGGGCAGCGTCCGAACGCCCAGGCGTCCGCCGCGACCGGGGTGCCGGGCCCGGTTACCGTCTCGCGGACGGTCAGCGTCGAGTTGGCCGGGTCCATGTCCGCCGTCGGGTAGGGCCGGAACCGCGGGCTCCCTTTCAGCGGCAGGTTGAAGGTGCCCTCGAACGGGATGCCCCGATCCGAGAACTCGACGCGGACCGGCGCGACGAGCGGGCTGCCGTCGGCCTCGGTCGCGACCGGCAGGTTCGGGAACAGCCGATTGTTCCCCTCGGCGACGTCGCCCTGCCAGCCGGCATCCACCACGGTGTAGCCCAGACGCATCAGGAAGCCGTCGCCCGCGTGCTCGACGGTGATCGGATCGTTGCTCGCCGGCACGTGGTGCCATCGCAGCCCGCTCTCGAGCTTGTTGCCGCGGTTGTTGATGCCGTAGAAGATCTTGCCGTTCCCGCGCTGCATCTCGACCGGCTTCAGCATGTAGAAGGTGGTGCTGAACTCCACGAGCCCGCGCGCATTGCGCGGCGCCCGGTCGAGATTCACGATGACGGCGTTCAGCGGATCGTCCGGATCCACCTCCATGTACACGGTGCCGTCGAGCCGCTCGTACGGACCGACGGCGCCGAACTCCATGCCGCCCGCGAAGGCGCGGCGCTGCTCGACGACGATGCGCACGACGCGCGCCTCGGCCAGGGCGGCACACAGGATCACGAGCAGCACCGAGCCGGTCAACCGACGAAGCAACATGCACCCCATTTGCGTTTCCTCCCCTACGGCAGACCGAACGTGAGCACGGTGTTCGCCGCGATCACGGTGACGTACTGCGAGCCGCCGGCCTGGAATGTGGTCGGGCTCGAGCGGATCCCGGTGTCGGCGGCGTACTGGAACAGTTGCTTCCCGCTCTCGGCGTCGAAGGCGTAGAAGTGACCCGTGCCGGCGCCCTGGAAGACGAGGTCGCCAGCCGTCGCGAGGTTGCCGCTGTTGGTCAGGCCGGTGATCTCCGCGTACCAGGCGCGGCGCCCGGTCCCCGGCTCGTAGGCAGCCAGCGTGGTCGCGCGCGTCACCCCGGTCTCGCCCTCCTCGCTGAACCCGGCGAAGTGGCCCAGGTTGCCCGGCCCCGGCTCGAGCGTGTCGGCGACCGGCCTGACCTTGATAGACCAGGCGTCGTTCTTGCCGGTCGCGTAGAGCAGCCCGGTGCGCGGGCTGAACGAGGGCGACCCGAAGTTGGCGCCGCCCATCAGGCCCGGGGCGACGATGAAGAGCTCGTTCACCGAGTGGGGGTGAAAGCTCTGCCGTACCCGGAGCGCCAGCTCCGGATCGTCCACCAGCGGATAGGTCGCGCAGAAGGGCTGCTGCGGAATCCCGGCCGACGTGTACGGAATCGGCTGCGTGGGCCAGACCTCCTCGCCCGGCACGTCCGTGACGGTCGGCACGGCCGTCTCGACAATGGGGTTGATCGGCACGCCGGTCGCGCGGTCCAGCATGTAGACGTAGCACGTCTTGCCCAGCGAGGCGATCCCCTTCACCGGCCGGCCGTCGACCTCGATGTCGAAGAGGATGGGACCGGCCACGAGGTCCCAGTCCCAGATGTCGTGATGGAGCGTCTGAAAGTACCACGCCAACTCGCCCGTGTCGATATCCACCGCCAGCATGGAGTTCGTGAACAGGTTGATCCCCTTGCGCGAGGAGCCGTCGTAGTTGGGCGACGGGTTGGCGGCGTTGAAGTAGACCATCCCCAGCTCGGTATCGATGGCCGGCTGCGTCCAGATGCCGCCGCCGTAGCGGCCCGGGTTGCTCCAGGTGTCCTTCGCGACCTCCCAGCCGGCGTCCCGGGACCCCTGGGGAATGCTGTTGAACACCCACTTGACGGCCCCCGTCTCGCCGTCGACGGCGGCGAGCAGCCCGCCGGGGAGGAGGCTGTCGGAGAACGGCAGCCCGATAAAGAGGGTACCGTCCCGATACGCCGGCGGATTCGTCATCGAGTAGCCGATGCTGCGCGGATCGATCGTCGGCGGGTATGTATCGGGGTACTTGAAGGACAACGCCTCGTTGATGATGCTGAGCATCCCGTCGCGGCCGAACGACTCCACCAGGAAGCCGGTCCGCGCGTCGACCGCGTACATGACGGTCTGGCCGTACGCGTAGATTCGCCCGTCGCCGTACGCTGGCCCGCGGCCGCCGCCCGTGAACGCCTCCTCCGACTCGAACGTCCACACCGACTCGCCGGTGGCGGCGTCAACCGCGAACAGGGTCGACCCGGAGTGGAAGTACATCACGCCGTCGATGACGAGCGGCGTCACCTCGCCGACGCGCATGGTCACGTCCGTCTGCAGCGACCATTTCAGCTCGAGCGATCCGACGTTGGACCGATTGATCTCGGTGAGCGGCGAGTAGCGGCTGTTGTACTCGTCCAGGTTGTGCAGCGGCCAGTCGGCGCCCGGCGCCGGCTCCTGCGCCGACACCGGGGCCGCGCTCCAGGCCGTCGCCGCGGCCAGAGCAAGTGCCGTCGTCGCGGCTGCTCCTCGTCCATGCATCGTGTCACCTTCCTTCGTGCGATCCTCGTCCGGCGGCGCGCTCCAGGGCGCGCTCTCCCGCCAGGATGCTGGTCAGGGCGTAGTTTCCTTCCTGGCAGGCCGACTCGTAGATCTGATTCGCCTGATTGTCGAGCTGCGCGAGCGGCACCTCGACGGTCCATGGCCGGGCGAAGGTGGTCGGGTCCTCGACGGTGACGCGCTACATGAGCAGGTCCGGCTCGGCGCGTGTGAATCGCTCCGTCAGCCGCAGATTCCCGCGGGAGCCGTAGAAGCTCGTCCGGTCGCTGAAGTTCGAGACGTCGACCACCAGCGTGTCGCCCTCCCAGCGGCCGACCGAGCGGCCGAACCACTGGCGGATGCGGGGCTCGACCGGCTCACGGCCGTCCAGGAAGATGTCGCGGTACTGCCCGCCCTGGTGGCCCGACTCGTAGTAGAGCGAGACGAGACCGGGACTCTGCACGATTCGGCTGTGTCCGCCCGAGACGCGGGCGCTGCCGTACTGGACCGGCAGGGTGATCCCCTCGCACCGATCGTCCTGCTGACCCTCCGGGTGGTGGGCCCGGTCCCGGATCCGATCCGCTTCCGCCCGTTCCGCGTCCCAGCGAGCCCGGCCCTCCGGCGTGAACGGGATCCTGCCGTCCGGCGGATCGACGATCAGCGACGTGCGCCGGGTCCGGATCACGCGCCGGCCGCGCCCGCTGTAGGCATCGTTGTACGCCCCCTCCACGTCCGCCACGGTGCCCGTCGCGGCGCGCTGGTCGCGGCCCGGTCCGGAGGCCGTGCCCTCCAGCGCCGCCACCTCCTCGTCCGTGAGGAACTCGCGGCCCTCTAACCTGTCCGGGCGCTCGAGCGGCGTCAGGATGTAGCCGGCCCCCCAGATGCCCTGCAGGTCGGGAGCGCCCCAGGGCGTGCGCGCGACCGCACTGCCGTCCTGCGCCGCAGCCGCAGCGGCCATGCCCGCCAGCAACCCGATCGCGATCAGAATCCTCATCCTCGTCCTCACACGCGCCTCCTTGGAATCGAGTCGGCTCTCCGGCTCAGGCCGCGGGGGGCACGAACGCCAGGAAGCGGAGCGGGTTGTCGTTCGTGATGCCGCGCAGGACGTCGTCGTCCACGCCGGCCTCGCGCAGCAGCGGCACGAAGCGGGTCAGCGTCTTGCCGTACCCGGGACCGCCGCGCCCGCGCATATCCGGCTCGAGCGCGAAGTCCGATGCCAGCAGCACCCGCTCGGCGTGGCCGGCCTCGAGCAGGGCGAGGATCATCGGCACCTGCGCGGCGTCGGCGTCAGGGTTGCCGCCCAGCCGGTCGAAGCCGACGTACGCCCCGCGGCTGCAGATCTCCGCATGGACGGTCACCTCCGGGTAGCCGAGGTGCCCGATGACCACGCGCCCGGGATCGACGCCGACCGATTCCAGCAGGTCGAGCTGCGCCACGGCCTCCGCCCCGTTCGCCGTGTGCGTGAAGATCGGCAGGCGCGTCTCCAGATGGGCGCGCCCGACCGCCCGCAGCACCTTGCGCTCGGCCTCCGTGCTCTCGGCCGAAAAGCCGATCTCGCCGAACGCGCCCCAGCGCTGGGGGCCGGCCTCGCGCAGGAATTCCTCGACGAGATCGTCCTCGCTCCGCTCGTACAGATCGGGAGAAAAGGTCGGCTCGTGGTAGTAGCCCCCGCTGACGACGATGGGCATCCCCGACTGTTCCGAGAGCGTGCGGAGGAACTCCACGTCGCGGCCCATGTCGGTATGCCCGCCGTCCACGATGCACGAGATGCCGTCCCCGGCGGCGGCCTGCATCTCCGCCACCATGAAGTCGAGGTCCTCCATGAAGTACGGCCGGGAGGTGTCGATCATCCGCTCGAGACCCATGTCCAGCCAGAACTGGTTGTTGATGGACATGTGCTCGTGAAACAACGTGGCGCCATGCGACAGCTCGTCCGGCGACATGTCGCGCAGGATCGTACGCACGATCGCCGCCTGCGCCGGGGCCGGCGCCTGGCTGGCAGCGCCGTCGTCCGCGGGCATGGAAACCGGTTCGTCCCGGCCGCACGCCGCGACGGCGCCCGCCGCTCCCGCCCCGAGCAGGGCCAGCGCCTCCCTGCGACTCCAGCGGTGTCTCCTGATCAGCATGGGTCGTCCCCCTGTCCCGTACGCGCTCGTCGAGTCTTCCCGCCCGGATCTTAACGTCACACATCCAGGTTGTGCCGCGGCGTACAAAAAAGGGGCGGAGCCCGCGGGCCCCGCCCCCGAAGATCTTCGTGAAGCGGACGTCGAGCTGATTCAGCCGGGACTCGTAGAACTCCGAGCCGACGAAGAAGAACGCGGACGACCCCTTCGTGAACGTCGTGTTCAGCGAATCCGTGGCCGAATAGGCACCGACACCCTGGCCGGAGGGCGAGAGCAGAATCGTCTCCGTGCGAGGTGCTGTTCCGCACCCGCCTGCCGGCTCCGCTGCAGGGTTTCCCGATCTCCTACGCGGTCGAGGGCAAGCAGTACCTGGCCCTGCCGGTCGGGGGCGGCCGGGTGGCTGGGTCGGCGAACACCCTCTTCGTCTTCGGTGTGCCCGAGCGATAGGATCGTCCGGCCTCGGTCTGTGCGGCCGGCGCGCGATATGCTACCTTTACGCACGGTCGCGATGCCCGTGCGTTCCGACGCACATGCTGATCCGGAAGTGAGGCAACAAACCGGAATGGGCCTTCTGTTCCCGGCAACCGTCCGTCTGCTGGCAGGCACCGCTGTTGGCCTGCTGCTGGCCGCGACGCCGGCCGCGGCGCAGGTGGCCGAGGCCGACGCCGGTGATTCCGACCCCTGGACGCCCGCGCGGACGCCGTGGGGCCACCCGGATCTGCAGGGTATCTGGGACAGCAAGACCCAGACGCCCCTGGAACGGTCCGCAGAACATGCCGACAGGGCGTTCCTGACCGAGGAAGAGGTGGCCGCGCTCGAGAGGCAGACCCGCGAGGCGGTCGGCCCCGACGAGCGGGCCGTGCCTGGCACGGTCGCGGACGTCGAAGGCGCGTACAACAACGCGTTCAGCACGTTCCATGCGACGAGGGTGGTGGAGACCGGGCGAACCTCCCTGATCGTGGACCCCCCGGACGGGAGGATCCCGTACACGCCGGAAGCCAGGCAGCGCGTCGACGCCGATGCGGCGCGGCGCCAGGCGACGCGGGAGAACGCCGACGGACCGGAGGATCGGCCAGCCGACCGGTGCCTCGGCTTCACGCTGCCCTGCACGTCGCCGCTGTGTGCGTTCAGCCGGATCGTCCAGACGCCCGACTCCGTCACCCTGTTCTATGAAGCCGGCCACTGGGGCGGAGCCTACCGCACCATCCCGCTCGACGGGCGGCCGCATGCCCCCACCCACGTCCGCCAGTGGCACGGCGACTCGCGGGGCCGCTGGGAAGACGGCACGCTGGTGGTCGAGACGACCAACTTCAGCGCCGAGCCCGGATTCCAGGGAGCCAGCCGGGACATGCGCCTGGTCGAGCGGCTCACACGTGTCGAGCCCGGGCTGCTGATGTATCGGGCCACGATCGACGACCCGACCACGTTCACGCGGCCCTGGACCATCGAGATGACGTGGCGCCGGGGCGACAACAGACAGAACCCGATCTTCAAATCGGCGTGTCATGAAGGAAACTACGCACTGACGAGCATTCTCGCCGGTGCCCGCGTCCTTGAGGGAACGAGGTAATTGGAGATGGCAAAACCGTATCGGTACATAGCAGCAGGGGCGGCAATCGCGATTGGTCTGCTCGCTCTGTTGGTGTACTTCACCGCGCCGCCGCCGCGGCAGCCGAGCCCGCCGGTGGCGCAGGCGGCCCCCGCGGCGCCGGCCCAGACACCGCCGGCCGCGACCGAGAGCGCACCGGCGGAGCCCGAGGAAGCCGCCCAGGACGAACCGGCGATGGCCGCGGTGCCGCGGCTGGAGGGCACGTCGCAGCCGGCGATTCACGGCGTGTGGCAGGCGTTCAGCGAGGTGGAGTACAACCTCGAGGGGCAGGCGGCCCAGCCGGGAATTGTGCTGCACGAAGGGGTGCCCAACGGCGGGCCGGTGCCGCACGCCCCGGTGCTGGCGCTGGGCGCGCTGGGCGGGGTGCCGCCCAGCCTCGGCGCGGTGGTCGGCGGGACGATTCCGTACCGGGCGGACGCCCTCGTGCAGCGCGACGAGAACCGCGCCAACGCGCTGACCCGCGACCCGGCGGTCAAGTGCCTGATGCCGGGCGTGCCGCGCGCCACCTATCTAGGCTACCCGTTCCAGATCACGCAGGGCACCGACAAGATCATGATCGCCTACGGCTTCTCGAACGCCGGGCGCACGATTCATCTCGACGAGGTCAACTCGCCGGGCCTCGATGCCTGGATGGGCCATTCGGTCGGCCGCTGGGAAGGCGACACCCTCGTGGTCGAGGTTTCCGAGCTCAACGACCAGACCTGGCTCGACCGGTCGGGCAACTTCCACACAGGGGCGATGACGGTCACCGAGCGCTACACGCCGCTCTCGCCGTACCACATACTGTACGAGGCGACCATCACCGATCCGGAAGTGTTCAGCGAGCCGTGGACGATCTCCCTGCCGCTCTACAAGCGGATGGAGCCCAACGCCCAGGTGCTCGAGTACCGCTGCGTGGAAATGGTCGAGGAACTGATTTACGGACACCTGCGCAAGGAGCAGCTCGTCCAGCATTGGGAAGGCGACTACGGCCGGCGCGGCGGGACCGTGATCGTGCACATCACCCGCCGGCCCACCCAGGAGCCGGACATCTAACCATCAGGGAAAGGACAAACCGATGCGCAACCATCAACTGACACGAGTGGCGGCAGCGGTCGCCGTCGCGCTGCTGCTGGGCGCGGGCACGGTCGCGGCCCATCATGCGTTCTCGGCCGAGTTCGACTCCAGCCGGCCGATCCACTTCCAGGGCACGGTCGCCAAGGTCGAGTGGATCAATCCCCACGCCTGGATCCACATGGACGTCCAGATGGACAACGGCACGACCGAGCGCTGGATGATCGAGGGCGGCAACCCCCACAACCTCTTCCGCCGCGGCTTCAACAAGGACGTCATCACCGTCGGCATGGAGATCGTCGTCGACGGCTACGGCTCGAAGGATGGCACGCGCCGCGCCAACGGCCGCGACCTGACCCTGCCGGACGGCCGCACGCTCTTCATGGGCTCGTCGGGAACCGGCGCGCCGCGCGACGGCCGCGACGCCACGGAGCGGTAGCACGCGGCTATCGTGAATGCTTCAGGGCCCCGGCGCCGCGGCGTCGGGGCCCGTTTTCGTGTACGAGGGTCGCCGGGGGCCGGACGGGGCTACGGCAGCGCCAGCGCGATTAGCTCCGGGACCGGGTTGCCGCCGATCGTGAGCGCGATGTACTGCCGGCCGTCGAGCATGTACGTCATCGGCGTGCCGATGGCGCCCCGCGGCAGGTCGACCGAGGCAACCTCCTCGCCGGTGGTCTTGTCGCGAGCCACCAGCCGCGGGCCGTCGTTCGTCCCCCCGGCCGACAGGGCGCCGATGAGCAGGGTCCTCGTCAGCAGCGGACCGCCGCGCCCGCTGTCGCCGCCCAGCGGCGGCAGGTTCAGGTCGCGGAGTTGGGGATGGTTGCGAATGCGGCCACCGTTGCCCAACGGCTGCATCCACGCATGCTCGCCGGTGTTCATGTCGATTGCGGTCATCCGCGAGTAGGGCGGCTTGAACAGCGGTAGGCCGCGAGGCATGGTGGGATAGGCGCCCTCGCGGTCCTGGAAGTACCGCAGCGAGCCGCGCTCGTGCTCGCGCGGCTCGCGGATGCGGAACACGAAGAACGTGTTGTTGGACGGGACGTACAGCATGCCCGTCTCGGGATCCACCGCCGCGCCGCCCCAGTTGGCGCCGCCGCCCGCGCTGGGCCGCCCGAGCGTGCCCTGATTGCCGCCCTCGACCACCAGCGACGGCGGCGTGTACAGCGGCCCGATGCGGAACGGCTCGATCACCTCCAGCGCCGTCTCGCGAATCTCGGGCGTGAAGTCGACCAGGTCGTCGACCGTGACTCCCTGATACTCGAACGGCGCGGGCCGCGTCGGGAACGGCTGCGTCGCGGACGCCCGCTCCCCCGGAACGTCAGACGCGGGCGCAGGCCGCTCCTCGATCGGCCAGACCGGCTCGCCGGTCACGCGGTCGAACGTGAACACGAAGCCCTGCTTGGTGACCTGCGCCACCGCCTTGATCGGCCGGCCGTCGACCACGATGTCCAGCAGGTTCGGAGCGGCCGGCAGGTCGTAGTCCCACAGGCCATGGTGGACGAACTGATAGTGCCAGACCCGCTGGCCGGTCTCCATGTCGAGACAGAGCAGCGTTTCGGCGAACAGGTTGTCACCCAGCCGGTGTCCGCCCCAGTAGTCCGGCGCGGCGGTGTTGAGCGGGACGTAGAGATATCCCAGCTCCGGGTCGGCACTGTAGATTGTCCAGCCGCTGATCTTGCCCGTATAGCGCCAGGAGTCGCCCTCCCACGTGTCGTTCCCGTAGCTGTCGCCCTGCGGCACCGTCTCGAAGGTCCACCTGCGGCGGCCCGTGCGCGCGTCCCAGCCGCGCGTCCACCCGGGAATCTGTTCCCTGTTGATGTTGTAGGACGAGATCGACGCGGGCGTCACCACGGTGTCGCCGACCACGATCGGCGGCGACTGCACGGAGTAGGTCAACGCATTGAGCCAGTCGCGCGAGCCGCGCTCGGCCTGCGGCAGCCCCTCCATCAGGTCGACGCGCCCGCCGCTGCCGAAGCTCTCCACCGGACGCCCCGTCCTGGCGTCGACCGCGACGAGGTAGCCGTTGCTGGTGCCCCACAGGATCCGCTCCTCGTCGCCGTCGGTCCAGTAGGCGACGCCGCGCTGGTTCCAGCGGGCGGTCATCGTGGTGGTGCCGGCCTCGTAGGTCTTGGGGTTGTAGACCCAGATCGTCTCGCCCGTGCGGGCGTCGATGGCCGCACCCACGGACGTGGGCATGTTTAAATAGATCCGCCCGCCGACCATCAGGGGCGTGGCCTTGAAGTTCGGCAGATAGGGCGGCTCCTGGTCCCGCCACCGCTCGGGGTCCTCGCGGTCGAGCTGCTCGAAGATGAACCGCGAGCTCGTCCACAGCTCCCCGCCCGCGGGGTCGCTCTTGCTCAGAAAGGCGTCCGCCGACTGCCAGCGCCAGGCGATCTCCAGATCGCCGAAGTTGTCCCGGTCGATCTGATCGAGCGGCGAGTACTTAGTGTTGCCGAGATCGCCGCCGTAGGTGGGCCACTCGCCGTCCGCGCGCGCGCCGTACTGCGCCTGCGCGGCGGGTGCGCCCAGCGCCACCATGCACGCGATGCAAGCGGCCCGGCTCCACATTCTCTGTGCAGTCACCATCGCTCCCACTCCTTGCCGGTTCGCCCGGACCGACGGGCGCTGGCTACTCGGGCGCCGGCGTCAGGCGCTCCCAGGTGATCATCCCGCGCCAGTCGGCCTCGCCCACCGCCGGCGCGGGCAGCACGCCGGCGGTGGCCAGGAAGCGCAGCACCATCCGGTTGTCCACGAACTCGTAGAAGCGCTGGGCATCTGTATCGAGCCCCGTCGTTCGCTCGGCCTCCGGCCGGTCCGTAAGATCCAGCGTGTGGCCGATGCGATGGTGGATGAAGTAGCTGCCTTCCTCATCGACGCTGAACGGACCGAAGTAGCTGGTGTAGGAGCTGACGGCCGCCTGCGCTTCCTCCGGCGTGGGCTCCTCCCCGGCGTAGGCGGCGCGCTCCGGGTCCAGCAGATGCACCATCATGCGGCCGGCAGGGGTATAGATGATGAACCCCGGCCGCAGCGGCGGGTCGTCGGCGGTGGCGCCGTCGTTGGGCACGTGGTGCCAGAAGCCGAAGACGCGCCGCTGCGTCGGGGTCGGATCATCGAGGTCGGGCAGGCGGGTCCACACCGCGGTCGGCGTCGCGCCGTCCGCGGTCGCGGGCAGCTCCAGCGCCAACCGGTCCGCCGACACCTCCACGGCACCGGTCCGGCTGGCGCCCGTCAGGCCCGGATCGCGACTGCCCTGGATCTGAACGGTCAGTCGACCGGCGGCCTCGTCGACGGTGTAGGTCCCGAAGAACGCCGTGTACCCGTCCAGATCGG
The DNA here is from genome assembly GCA_965217045.1 of Vicinamibacterales bacterium. GTDB lineage: Bacteria > Acidobacteriota > Vicinamibacteria > Vicinamibacterales > UBA8438 > JAAXGX01. Next base: position 2,901,906 of record OZ244229.1, read on the forward strand.
CCAGCGCCTGCTCCGGGGTCGGGTCCGCGTACTGCGGCCGATTCCGCTGCATGATTGCGAGCCCGATGTGCCCGGCGGCGTCGAGAATCAGCTGCCCTATCGCACCCGGCGCGCCCAGCGCCGGCCCGTCCGGCGCCGGCAGCGGCGCGCCCGCCGCGTCGCGCAGCTCGACCGACTCGAGCTCCCACGTGCCGACGACGTCGGCGCTCGGAGAAGGCGCCTCGGCGGGCGCCTCCGGCATCGCTTCCTCCGCCGGTCCGCCGCCGCATCCGGCAAGGCCCGCCACGAGTCCGAGCAACCCCAACATGACCGCGCAAATCGTTCGCATCGTCCGCTCCATATCGTCAGTTCACCCCGCAGCTTGGGCTAGGATCATAGCTCCCGGCTGTCGAACCCTCAAGGGATGCCCGGTCCGGAAGGAGGCGAAGCAATGAAGCGCCGAGACGCTCCCGGAACCACGCGCCTGGCGATCGCCGTCGCCATGGTGTCGCTCGCGGTCGGCGGCGCCGCGGGGCAGAGCCCCGCCGGCCAGTCGGATGTGCCGCGGACGCCGTGGGGCCACCCCGACCTGCAGGGCGTCTGGAGCCACACCACCACCGTGCCGCTCGAGCGCCTGGCGACGCCCGGCGCGGAACCGAACGCGGGCACGCCCGACGGCCGGCTCCCGCCGCTGACCGAGCGCGGGCGGCAGCGGGCCGACGCCGGCGCCCATGACTTCCCCGACGGCAACGTGCCGGTGGCATCCTGGCAGGAGCTGTCGCTGTTCGACCGCTGCATCACCCGCGGGCTGCCGGGCGCCATGTCCCCCGGGGTCTACAACCACAACTACCAGATCCTGCAGACGCCGACGCATGTGGTCCTCGTCGTCGGGACGATCCGCGATTCGCGCATCATCCCGATCGACGGCCGGCCCCATGTCGGCGAGGGGATCCGGCAGTGGCTCGGCGACTCGCGCGGCTACTGGGAGGGCGACACGCTGGTCGTCGAGACGCGGAACTTCAGCCGCAAGACCAACACGCGGATGACCACGGTGTTCGGCGGCAGCGAGAACCTGCGGCTGGTCGAGCGGTTCACCCGCAGCGACGCGGACACAATCGACTACCGCTTCACGTTCGAGGACCCCGCCGAGTTCACCCGGCCCTGGACAGCCGCGATCCCGCTGAAGAAGACCGAGGGACCGATCTTCGAGCACGCCTGCCACGAAGGCAACTACGTGCCCGAAGGGGAGGTCATCACCGGCTCCCGGGTGACGGAGGAACGGACAGCCGCCGAGAGCGGCCGGAGGTAGGCGGCTCGGCAACGCGGGACGGGGCCGAAGTCCCGCCCCGCGGACCGGGAGACCAGAACCAGACTAGAACTTGCCGAGACCTTCCGTCAGCTCGATGCGCGTGCCCCACGGGTCGGTCACGAACGCGACGCCCAGCTCGAGGGCTTCGGCGTAGCGGTAGTCGCCGTCGAGCTCGATCCCCTTCGCCTGCAGCTGCTTGCAGAACTCCTCCAGGTTCTCGATTTCGAACCCGATGTGATCCAGCGCCTTGAAGCGGGTGGGCTTGACCGGCGTTGCCGAGGGCGAGAACGTCAGGTTCACGCCCGGCAGGTCGGCGGCCTCGAACGAGCCGCGCATGCCGGGGATGGCGCCGAACGCGTTCGCGTACCACGCCTTCATCTCGTCCACGGCCGGGGTCGCGAAGTGGACGTGGTGCAGGGCGATGGACCCGCTCATCGACTGGTTCTGGAGCAGCTCCACCTTGACCCCGTCGGGCGCCATGACGAAGGCGATGTAGGTGTTCTGGTTCGCCACGTGCGCGAGACCGTCCTCGTCGACGGCGACCGCCGGCGGCAGCTCCTCGCGGGTGATGATCGGATAGCCGGCCTCCCTCACCTTGGCCACCATCGCCCTCACGTCCGGTACCTGGAAGCCGAGATGGTTGACCGACGTGCCGATGGTGCCGCCGCTCGGCACCTGCTCGCTCAGCAGCACGTGCACGTTGGGAATCCGGATGACGGGGACCGGAACCGGGCCGAGGTTGCCGGCGTCCACGCCGCCGAGCGTATCGACCCAGAACTTCTTCTGCGCCTCGACGCTGCTGGTATAGATGTGGTGGTGCCCGTAGACGACAGGCCCCTCGGTCGAGAGCTGGGCGGATGCCGGCGCCCCGGCCAGCAGCAGCAGTCCCACGAGTACGCACGCAGCTTGTCTCTGCATCGGTGTCACTCCTTGCTTCCGGAACATTCCGGCACTAGAACACGGCAAGCGGGTTGATGGCCGTCCCCGCGCCGTTCGGCACGCCGTGCGGCGAGGCCATGAACAGGAACTCCCAGCGGTTCAGCTCGTCGGCGGTCTCGGCGAGCGCCTCGAGGCCCAGGTTGTCGAACAGGTGCACGCCGAGCGCGACGAGCGTGAAGAAGTGCACCGGGATGGCGACGCCCTGGATCTGGCCCCCCTCCTGAGGCACGTCCGCGCCCAGCAGTGCGATGTCGCGTTCCTTGAAGAACGGGAGCAGCGACGGATGATAGCCGCCCGTCTGACCGATGTCGCGGCCCGTGCGGAGGAACAGCGCGTCGCCGGCCGAGATCGTGATCCCGGTCTCCGCCTCCCACGACTCGATGTCCTGCCGACGCACGGCCTTGCCTGGCATGTCGATCAGCACGCCGCGCGTGACCAGCCCGTGGTCCTTCAGGTTGACCACCCCCATGGCCGTGCAGCCGTCCTCGAGCGACGCGACATCCTCGAAATTGCGGCCGTTGTACACCTTGCCGTTGTACGCCACGTGGCAGAACGCGTCCAGGTGCGTGACGAGGCCGCCGTGGTACTCGATCTCGTACCGCTCCCAGAAGTACCCGTTGTCGGTGTTTATCCCGAACACGTTGCGGACCGAGCCGACCAGCTCCGGTGCCCGGTTCGCGCCGGCCTGCTCGGGGTCGTCGAGCCGCTCTATGGTCATGTCGCGCGCCATCGACACGACCCGTCCCGTCTGGACCAGCTTCGCCGCCTCCACCCGCTTGGCCGGCGTGATGAGGTTGAGCGCGCCGAGCTGATCGTCGTCGCCCCAGCGGCCCCAGTTCGACAGCTCGGTCATCCAGCGGTCGTACTGTTCCTTGGTCACCTCGTCGCCCTGGGCCCGCACGTCCGCACCGGCCCCGAACAGCATCGTGGCCGCGATGGCCAGACTGCCTGCCGCAAGCATCATTCGCATGTTTCCCTCCTGCAGAGTTCTCGAGCTTCGTGGATCGTGTTCGCGGCCGCGCGGATCGCTACCGTCAGGACGGCAGCCTGAAGGCGATCAGCTCGGGGACGCGCCCACCGACCGTGAGCGCGATGTACTGCCGGCCGTCGGGCATGTACGTCATCGGCGTGCCGAGCGCACCGCCCGGCAGGTCGACCGAGCCGACTATCTCGCCCGTCGCCTTGTCGTACGCCACCAGCCGCGGCCCGCCGTCGCGACCGCCGGCGGTGAGCGCATTGATCAGCAGCGTCGTCGTCAGCAGCGGCCCGCACCGGCCGTCGCCGCCGAGCGGCGGCAGATCCGGGTCGCGCAGCAGCGGCAGGTTGCGGGAGCGGTCGCCGCTCGGGGCCGCCCTGGCGCTAGCGGGCCTGCTCGCGGCCGTTCTCTCGTCTGAGCATCTCCATTCCTCGCCGCGCGGCTGCCTGCCGAAACGCCTAACTATACCGGCTCGCACCGGACCCGTCTATTCGCTGCGCCGGCTGACGGTGAAGGCTGGGACGACCCGGCGGCGCGGCGATCAGCGGGTCCCGGCGAGTCCCTGGCGGGCGAGCGCGTTGCCGGGGTCGAGCCGCAGCGCCTGCTCGTAGCTCGCGCGCGCGGCGGCGGTTTCGCCGCGCATCCGCTGCACGCGCGCCTGGCCGATCCAGGCCGCCGCCGACCCCGGGCCGGTCCGCGTGGCCCGGCCGAAGGCATCGGCGGCGAGCGGCAGCCGCCCCGACGCCAGAGCCGCGGCGCCGAGCTGGACGAGCAGGTCGTGACGGTCGCCGAGCACGCCGCGTGCGGCCTGCAGGTCGCGGACGGCTTCCGCCGGGCGCCCGGATCGCAGGCGCGAGACGCCCGCGTTGAACCGATCGCGCGCACGCTGGCGCCGCCAGGCCTGGCCCATCTGGTCGAGCCGCGTCGGCTGGAAGTCCGCCAGCCTGCCGTAGAACCCGGCTGCCAGCTCGTAGTTGCCACCGCTAAAATGCGTCTCCGCCAACAGCCGCAGGGTGGCCTCGCTCGTGCCCTCGTCGCGGAACGAGGCCAGCAACGCGTCCAGCTCGGCCTCGGTGACGGCCCCGCGAAACACGCGCCGCAGCCGGCCGTCGCGGTCGAACACGAACGTCGAAGGCAGCGCGAGCTCGAACTCGGAGCCGAAGAACTCCGTCATCACGTGCTCGTCCATGAGGAACTGCGGATAGGGGATCCCGAAGCTAACGATCGACCCGCGGACCGACTCCAGATCGTCCCGCTCGACGCTGAGGCCGACGAAATCGATCTCGCCGCGGTAGCGCTCCGCCAGGTCGACGAGCGCCGGCAGCTCCTCGTTGCACGGCGGGCACCACGGTGCCCAGAAGTTGACGACCGACGGCCGTCCCCCGGCCAGCGGCCCGCGGCCCCCGTCGAGCGCCTGCGCCACGACCGACGGGGACGGCGAGCCCGTCATGGTGGGACGCGATCCGTCGGACCACCGCGTCAGGCGGCGGGCGTCGACGGTGCCGGCGTTCTCGTCGACGACGAGCAGCCGGTCCACCGGCAGGTCGCGCCAGACGCCGCCGCCGCCCGACGGCCAGCGCACCTCGAGCCGCTCGATCGTCTCCGCCGCCCCGAGCCCGAAGTGGAGGTCCAGCGGCACCTGTGCCCGGAACCCCTCGGTCAGCTTGACGAAGTCGCGCCGCGTCACCCCGCCGGCGCGCAGCGCCACCTCGGCGCCGAGCGCATGCGCGTCGGGTCCCGCCGCCGCCAGCCGCACGCGCGCGAAGCGCCGCGGCTCCGACGTGTTCTCGAGCAGCTTCAGGCCGCGGAGCGTCAACAGCGCCAGATCGAGGTCCCCGTCGCCGTCGATGTCGACGGGCGCCGCCGCCCGGCCGTCGTGGTCCGCATCCAGTCCGAGCACGTAGGCCGCCTGGACGAACCGCCCGCCCACACCGTCCGGGTTGTAGAAGAGCCGGTCGCGCTCGTAGCCGCTGAACGACCCGCGGAAGTCGCCGGCCTGCTCCGCCAGCACCGGCCGCGGAACGGCCTGCTGCTCGAGCGCCTCGGCGTCGGCGACAACCTGTCGCCAGAAGAAGGTTCAGAAGTCCGGCGTCTCCGGGTCCGCATGGCTCGTGTTGCCGTTTGTGACGAAGATCTCCTTGTCGCCGTCGTTGTCCAGGTCGAGGAAGTGCGAGCCCCAGGCCCAGCCGGCCTCATTGACGCCCAGCGGCACACCGCGGTCGGCCCACGCGCCGTCCGCGGCCGCGCGCACGAAGAGCTGGTTGCCCTGCGCGAGCAGCTGCAGCCGGGCCTGCATCTCGCCTCCGACCGAGTCGGCCAGGCGCACCACGCGGTGCCCGGCGTGCGAGTACATGTTGGAGAGATACACGCCCCACTCGCCCGTGTTGTCCCAGTCGGCCACGGTGACGCCCATGGTGTTGCTGGTGCCGCGCGCCAGGGGGTGGCCGCCCAGCGCCCGAAAGGTGCCGCCCCGGTTGTCCCACACGACGTTGCGGCCGAAGTCGTTGCCCTCGAACAGGTCGAGGTCGCCGTCGCCGTCGAGGTCGAAGGGCTGCGCGACGTAGGTGTAGCGCGTCCCGGTGATCCCCCGCGCGTCCGACTCCTCCGTGAAGCGCAGGCCGCCCTGGTTGATGAAGAGGAGATTGTCCGCGCCGTCGTTGGCGTCGACGCGGTTGAAGGCCTCCGCCCCCCCGGAGCGGTTGGTCTGGTAGCCCCCCGCGAAGAGGTCGAGGCGCCCGTCGCCGCTCAGGTCGCCGGCAACCAGGAACTGCGACTCGTTGCGCCTCACGCCGGGCGGACTATCGAACTCGAGCGCCCGCGGCAGGTACACCCAGTCGCCGCGCCGGCGCGTGTAGATCCCCATCCACGCCCGCCCGTCCGCGTAGACCACGCGGCTCCCGACGATTTCCTCCAGGCCGTCGCCGTCGAGATCCACAAACAACAGCTGGCTCGGAATGAGCCGGTCGTTCCCGAACGGCAGCGGCTCGCGGACGAACCCGCCTCGCCCGTCGTTAAGAAAGAGGATGGCGTGGCTGGCGGCCTCGGTGACCAGAATGTCCCAGTGGCCGTCCCGGTTCCAGTCGACGACCCCCACGGCGGAGTCGATCAGGCTCATACCGGTGTCAGCGACGTCCTGGCGGAGCCGGTCGTTCTCCGGCGACCGATTGAAGTGGAGGCCGACCGCGTCGGTGATGTCTCGAAACGGGGGGGCCGGACCGTCGACGCGGAACGCGTCGGCGAAGTCCAGACGGTGGACCTGCCAGGCACCGCCGGCCGTCTTCTCCAGTTCCACGGCGACGGTCGCCTCGACCGCCGACCGCGCCTGCTCGCTGTTGGGACCACCCAACTGCAGATGGGCCCGCGCGAACGCCCGCGCACCGTCCGGCGCCAACAGGAACTCGAACGTCTGCCACGACGCGCGGTCGACGGCGACCCACGGCTCCACGTGCGCGCGCAGCGCCGCCAGCCACTCGTCGCGGCCGAGGACGGCCAGCTCGTCCGGCTCGTATTGCCGGATGGCCAGCATGTCATCCGCGACGGCGCGGCCCTGCCCCGGCTGCGGAAACCGCCCCCGGAAGTCGGGCGCCAGGGCGCTGGCCGCGAGCTGCCAGTCGAAGCGGCGAATCCCGGCGAGCAGCGTAGAACTCAGCTGCTCCTGGACGCGCGCATGCGCCGCCTCGGAGACGCCGGCGTCCGCGACGTAGCGCGCCGGCGGCGCGAGCGGAAAGGACGGCTCGGCTTGGCCCTGCGCTTCCGGCACGGCCGCCGCCAGTCCGAGCAGGAGCAGGCTGGCCGCCGCCGCGATCCATGCCCCAGAACCGGCTGCTTGCATTGGCGTTCTCCGGCGCACCGAGCCCCCTCCGGTGACACCGCTCCCGACGATCGACGTAGGTGACGTGACCCTGCAGGCGCTAGAAGTCGAACTGGCCGCCGAACTTGAAGAGCCTCCCACCCATGACCTGCGCCACGCGCGGATACGGCAGGCCGGGAGCAGCGTAGTTGGCGACCAGCGGCGCACTCCTCCGAAGAAGGTCCCTCAACGCCACCAGAATAGCAGCTTCCTGCCACCTCGGCCCGCGCGCGCCGCAACGCTTCCGCAGCCTCACGGCCAGGGGTGCTGGCCGGCTTCGACCATGCGCTGGCCGAGCGCACGTCGCTGGGCGCGAAGGTGCGGCGGTGACCATCACCCTGAAGCACCGCTTCTGACGGCTTCTGCCTGCCCGGCTGCCACGCTGCTCAGAGCAGCGCGAACTTCGCGGCGAACAGCAGCGCCACCGCGAACAGGGCCGGCGAGCAGTCGCGCGCGCGCCCGGCCATCGTCTTGATGACCACGTAGGTCAGGAAGCCGATGCCGATGCCGTCGGCGATGGAGAACGTCAGCGGGATGGCGATGGCGGTGACGACCGCGGCGGCCGACTCGGTGACATCGTCCCAATCCACGTCGGCCAGCGCGCGCGCCATCAGGCAGGCGACGTAGAGGATGGCCGGCGCCGTGGCGTACGGCGGAATCGACCCCGCCAGCGGCGCGAAGAACAGGCAGGCGATGAAGAGCGCCGCCACGACGACGGCCGTCAGCCCGGTCCGTCCGCCGGCGCTGGTTCCTGCCGCGCTCTCGATGTAGCTCGTCACCGGCGACGTGCCGAGCACGGCACCCGCCACCGTGCCGGTGGAGTCGGCGATCAGGGCGCGATTGATGCCCGGCAGCCGTCCCTGCGCGTCGAGCAGGTTCGCCTGCCGCGCGACGCCGATCAACGTGCCGGTGGTGTCGAACAGGTCGACGATGAGGAAGGTGAGGATGATGGTGATCATCCCGGCCTGCAGCACGCCGGCGATGTCCAGCGCCAGCAGCACCGGCGTCGGATCGGGCGGCGCGGAGACGAAGCCCTGCCACGCCGAGGCACCCCAGACGATGCCGGCCGCCGTGACGCCGAGCATGCCGATGACGGCCGCGCCCGGCACGCCCCGCGCCGAGAGCGCGACGATGGCGCCGAAGCCCAGCAGCGCCAGCACCGGCTCGGGAGCGACCAGATTGCCGGTGGCGACCAGCGTCGCCTCGCTGGCCTGAATGACGCCGGCGTTCCGCAGGGCGATGATGCCCAAGAACAGGCCGATGCCGGCCGAGATGGCCATCTTCATCCCGGCCGGCACCGCGTCGATGATCCACCGGCGCACCGGCAGCACGCTCAGCGCGAGGAACAGCACGCCGGCGACGAAGACGGCGCCCAGCGCCACCTCCCAGTCGTACCCCAGTCCCTGGACGACCTCGTAGCTGAAGAACGCGTTGAGGCCCATGCCCGGCGCCAGCGCGATCGGATAGTTGGCGTACAGCCCCATCACCAGCGTGCTGAACGCGGCCGAGACGCAGGTCGCCACGAAGACCGCGTCGCGCGGCATGCCGGCGTCGGCGAGGATCTGCGGGTTGACGAAGGCGATGTAGGCCATCGTCAGGAAGGTGGTGACGCCCGCCCATACCTCGGTGCGAACGGTCGTGCCCCGCTCCGACAAGCCGAAGTACCGTTCCACGTCGAGCGTCATGTCGATTGCCCCTCCCCCGCGCGGGTCGCCTGCGGCCGACCGTGGTCGGATATCCTATCAATGGTTCGCCCGCGCGCGTCACCGAATCCGCGCGGGCGGAACAGGACGATGCGAATCTGGGACCGTTGGGTGCAGGCGCCGCAAGGCGTCGGGCTGCGCAAGGCCATTTTCCAGGTTCACCTGTGGAGCGGCGTCGGCCTGGGCCTCTACATCTTCGTGATCTCCCTGACCGGCAGCGTGCTGGTCTACCGGAACGAGCTGTACACGGCCTTCGCACCCCAGCCGGTCATCGTCGAGGGGTCCGGCGTGTCGCTGAGCGTCAATGACCTGGAGCGCGCCGCGCGGGAGGACTACCCGCGCTACGAGGTTCGGGACGTTCGATCGGGCGACACCCCGAACCAGGCCGTCGAGATCTCCCTGTTCCGCGACGGCGAGCGTATACGGCGACTGTTCGATCCCTTCACGGGCGAGGACCTGGGCGACCCGCTGCCCCTGGGCTACCGCGTCACCGCCTGGCTGCTCGACCTCCACGACAATCTCCTAGGCGGAACCACCGGCAGGCGAATCAACGGCATCGGCGCGTTGCTCCTCATCGTGCTCTCGGTCACGGGTGCGGTGATCTGGTGGCCCGGCATCTCGCGCTGGCGCCGCAGCCTCACCGTCGACCGGCGCCGGCTCAACTGGAGCCTCCACAGCACGTTCGGGTTCTGGTGCTGGCCGTTCATCCTGATGTGGGGCGTCACCGGGGCCTACCTGTCGTTCCCGGCCCTGTTCTCGGCGGTCGTCGATTACCTCGAGCCGTTCGACCCGACGAACCCGGTGGACCGCATCGGCGATCGGGTGATGTACTGGCTCGCCTTCCTGCATTTCGGCCGCCTCGGCGGCCGAGGCATCCCCGGCTGCGAGGCCGTCTGCAACGAGGCGACCAAGGCGGTCTGGGCGCTGATCGGGATCGTGCCGACCGCCCTGTTCGTCACCGGCGCGGTGATGTGGTGGAACCGCGTTCTCCGGCGCCGGCTGACATCGAAGTTCACCACCTGATCCGCAAATGCAGCAGAGACAGTACTTCGCGGACGACTCGCCTGCCGACCGCGAGGCGGTGCGCCTGCGGGCGCTCGAGGCGCTGTGCGACGGCGCGACCACGCGACGCCTCGAGGCGCTGGGCGTCGGCGCCGGGTGGAGCTGCCTGGAAGTAGCCGCCGGCCGCGGCTCGGTCGCCCGCTGGCTGGCCGCGAAGGCGGGGCCGTCGGGCCGAGTCGTGGCCGCGGACCTCAACGCGCGCTTCCTGCGCGGCGCCGAGCTGCCCGCCAACATCGAGGTCCGCGAGCAGGACCTTCTCGAGCGCGATTTCGAGCCCCGGGCCTATGACCTCGTGCATGCCAGGGCCCTGCTCGTGCACCTGCCCGACCCCGAACAGGCGGTGGCACGCCTGGCGGCCGCTGTCCGTCCGGGGGGGTGGCTCCTAATCGAGGAGGCCGACTTCAGCATGTTCCGCGCCTCCGACGCGCACTACCCCGGCGCCGAGGCGTTCGACCGGAAGGTTCGCCGCATCCTCGATGCCATCGGCAGCACCGGCATCTGGGACGGCGGCCTGGGCCACCGCACGCCCCTGTTCGTCGAGCGGCTCGGCTTCGAGCGCGCCGGGTACGACTGCTTCCCGTTCATGGCCCGCGGCGGCGCCGACCCGGGCGGGAAGTTCTGGAGCCTCACCTTGCCCATCTCGGGGCCGGCGCTCGTCGCGGCCGGCGCCGTCGGGCAGAACGACCTCGACCAAGTGCTCGCCTGCCTGGAGGACCCTGCTTTCCGTTTCATCGCCGGCGTGCTGTTCGGCGCATGGGGCCGCCGGCCCTAGCCAGGGCCGCTGGCCGGGCCTACAGCGGCGTCCCGCCTGGGCCCGGGAGCTCGCGGATCCGGTCTGCGAGAGCCGCCGCCACGTTCTTGACGGCTTCCGCGCGGGCGTGGCCGGGAACGCCTCTCGGGCGGGGGTGGGAGAGATCGCTCCACTCGGCCCGCCCGCGCGCCGCCGCCCACGCCGCCCGCCAGCCCGGGCCGGCGTCGTGCGCGAGGCTCTCGGTCACCGCCGACTCGATCGGGACCGGCTCGATCGCCGCGTGACCGCGGGCCAGCACGGCCCGGATGGTCGCGACCGCGCGGGCCACGAGCAGCTCCACGCCGGCGTCGCCGAGCCTCACCTCTTCCTGTCCGCGCAGCCGCCGGAGCACCTTTCGCGCGCTGGCGCCGGCCGCGCCGAGCGCCGATCCGATGGCGCCGAGCACCGCGAATCCGCCCAGGGACACGCCGCCGACGGCGATGTCGACCAGGGCGCCGGTCGCCACGAGACCCGCTCCGGCGCCGGCCGCCCACAGGCCGGCGCGCTCCAGGCTTGCGGGGCTCAGGAAGTCGACGCCGCCGAGCGCCTCCGCAACGTCGAACGCCACCGCCCGCGCCTCGGCCCCGTAGAAGCCCAGCGTCGCCGCTATCCGGTCCCGGGTGACGATCTCGCGCTGCCGCAGGCCCTCGAGCAGCCGCGCGGTCGCGGTCTCGACCGCAACCCGGCGGGCGGCCTCGTCGCGCGCCTCCGGCGCGCTGACCACGACCGCGGCGACCGCGGTGATCAGGAGCTCCCCGGCAACATCGGTCGCCGCGGCAATCGCCTCCCGGCGCGCGCGGGACCGCAGCGCCAGCCACCGTTCGAGGGCCGCCTCGTGGCCCGGCGCCAGGGCCTGCAAGGCGGCCAGTAACCGCTGCTCGCCGGCATCGTCGTACACCACGGCATCGAACGCGACGGTGGCGTGCAGACCCTGCCGGGCGCAGGCACCGCGCCAGCTGGCCGGCTGCGCGTAGGGATGGGCCGCGTAGTTCAGGACCGGTACCAGCGGCCGGGCCGTGGCCGCGAGCACGGCGAGCTCGTCGAGATGCTTCGGCTTCGGCTCGTCGCGCGCGTCGATGGCGTACAGCAGCACGTCCGCGCTGAGCGCGGCCCGTACCGACGCCGCCTCCAAACCCAGGTCGTTGACGTCCGCAGCGGCGGGCGAGGCCAGGAAGCGGTCCAGCAGGGTCCGCGGATCGTCGTAGCGGTCGGTCTGCTCGGACTCCATCGCGTCCCGCAGCCGATCCGACTCCTCGATGCCGGGCGTATCGAGGAGGACGGCGATGACGCCCTCGTCGTCGGCGACCTCGCCCGTCTCGACCGCCCGCGTGGTGCCGCCGTGGGCGCTCACCTCACCGATGTCGCGGCGGCGCAGCAGCGTCTGGAGCAGCGACGTCTTCCCGGTGTTGGTGTGTCCGACGAGGGCGAGCCGCAGCGGCTTCCCGAGCCCGATCAAGCGTCCCCCCGGGCCGCCGCCACGACGCGGCCGCGCGCCGCGGCGAGCCATCGCCTTGCCCCGTCCGCATCGTCGAGCGGCGGGACGACGCCGTCCGGGGCGAGCGCTTCGAGCGCACGCGTCGTCCGCGCCTCGTCGGCGCCCTGCGACCACCAGAGCACGGCGCTCGCGGACGCGGCGAATACTGCTTCGCCCAACCGTTGCGGACGGTCGGGCGCCGCATCCGCCGACGGCGGCGAGCCTGTCTTCCCGCCGCGCCGGACCAGTGACAGCAGGCCGGCCACCCCGGCGCCGGCGAACGCCCAGCTCGGCAGGGCCAGCAGCGCAGCGGGCGCGACGGTCGCGGCGGCGGCACAGGCGGCCGCTCCGAGCACCCCCCCCAGCCCGGCCCAGAGGGCACGCTCGCGGAGGGCGGCCGGCAGCAGGGCGACGCCGGCCGTGCCGAGCGACGCCGCGAGCCGGGAAGCGTCCGACAGATCGAGGCCGCGGAGGGCGGCGAGGCGCGCGCTCCAGGCTGCCGTGCGCGAACCGCCGCCGGCCGCGGCATGAAACGTCCGGGCGACCTCGCCGAGGCAGGACGCCAGGGCCTCGTCCGACGGCAGCGGGTCGTCGCCTTCGAGATGTCGGCCGATCACGCCGAACGCGGCATCGAGGGGAGCCGGGGCGAGATCAGCGGGAGCCGGGGCAGAGCCGGCCGGCGCCGGGGCGGGCCCGGATCCGGTCGCCGGCTCGCCGCCGCCGTTGCTGGCGGCCTGCCGGCCGATGGCGCCCGCGAGGCGGCGCCGGCTCGCGTCGGTCAGCTCCGCCAGGTCGCATTCGAAGGGGGCGACGCCGGTCGCCCGCGCGAGGGCGCGCCAGTCCTCCAGGCGCGCTGCCGCGGTGCGAGCAGGCTCGGCGTGCCGGAGCGCGTCGCCGCCGTCGAGCACGAGCAGCGGCGCTTCGTGCGAGGCGTCGGCGAGCGTCCGCAGCCGGCGCCGGACGGCGCGGTCCGGCGTCGCCGGCAGCCAACCGACGATGGCGACCCGCGCCGGGGCGGCGTGGACGATGCCGCGGACCCGCTCCAGATCGGCCGCCGCGTCGAGGTTGCCGAGATCGTCGAGGCGGTCGAGCGGGGACGGCAGGCCGACCGCCCGTGCGGGCCGCTCCAGCCGGACGACGTGCGTGCACGGCCCGCCCCCGGCCGGCGGCGGGCCCAGCGGCGCGGCGAGCGGGTCGCTCGGAAGCGACGCGGCGGTCGCCGTGGACCGGGCGACCACGGCGACCGTTGGTCGCCAGCGCGCCGCGCGCCGGTGTCCGAGCACGGCCTGCAGCAGGGTCCAGGCCGCCATCGGGAGCAACAGGTACACCGTCACGCCGGCGGTCAGGAAGCGGATCCACGACCGGCGCGCCGCGAGCGCCGCGGGGTCGGCGGCGGGAGCGACGGGCGCCGCGGCGATCGGCTTCAGCTCGTCGCTGCCGATGAGCGGAGCCAGCGGCGCCGCCGCGAGCTCGACGACCGCCCGGCCGAAGCTCGGCGGAATCCACGAGCTCTCCCAGCCGAAGCCGAGCGCGACGCGGGCGGTGACGATCCAGATCGTCGCGACGGCCACGACCGCGTACGTCGTCCAGAACGTCCCGCTCCCCGCCGCCGCCAGGCGCCGGCCGCTGCCGGCGGCGAGCATGCCCCCGACGCGGCGGGCCGTCGCCGCGGAGAGATCCCTGGCCGCTGCGTCCCGCCCCACCGCTCGCAGCAGCCCGGCAGTGACGATGCGGCCGAGGACCGGCGATACCCGTCGGCGGAGCACCAGCAGGACGAGGCTCCGCAACAGCAGGAGCAGCCACGGGCCTCCGACGATCGCCAGCAGCGCGAGGGCGGCGTGCACCGGCCCCTCGGTGGGACGGAGCAGCTCGGCGGTCGTCGTCCAGCCGGCGAGCGCGCCCAGCGCCGCGAGCACGCCCCCCCCGGCCACGGCGCCGAGGCGGCCCCGGTCGGCCATCCTGCGGGCCTGCGCGATCGCCTCCGCTTCGGAGGCTCGTCCAACGTCTGCCGCGGCCGCGCGGGCGGCCCGGTCGCGCCAGTCCCGGGCGGCAGGCATGGTGAGTGCGGCGGGTCGAGTCACGGTATCGGTCGACGCGTCGCGAAGGTTGGCCAGGATGGGAAACGAGCAGCGGCCACTTGACATCTATGGTGCACGATCGGTCGTTCGTCAATCAACCTCGGGACCGTGACCACGTCCGTGTCGTGGAACTGCTGGTGGCGCGGCGCTTCGGCGCCATGGGAAGGGTGCCGCGCGAGCCGGATCGATCCCGGTAGCGTGCGCCGGCGATGGTAGACTGAGAGCATCATGACACTCACCTCCCGGACACTGATCGTCGTCGGATGCCTGCTGTTGATCCCGGTGACCGCGGTCCTTACCGCCGCTGCCAAACAACGCTTCGCCGACGGCGCGAACTTCGTGTTCTCGGGCGGCCCCCTCGTGTCGGGTGAGCTGCAGACCGGCCCGGAGCCGGACTGGAGCTTCACCAACGACATCGTGACCATAGAGCTGCAGATGATGGACCCGCCGCGGTCCCGCACCATCTGGGTCGGCGACCACGACGGCAAGCTCTACGTCTTCTCCGCCTACATGAGCAGCGCGGTCGGCCGGCTGTGGAAGAGCTGGCCGCACCAGGCCGAGCGCGATGGCCGCGCGGTGCTCCGCATCGACGGCAAGCGCTACGAGCGGCAGCTTCGCCGCGTCGAGTCGGGCCCGATACTCGAGGGCATCACGGCCTCGATTGCCGACAAGTACTCGTACAACATCAGCCGGGAGCTCGTCGAAGCCGGCGACGTCTGGTTGTTCGAGGCAGAGCCGCGGTAGGCGCGGGCGCATCCCATGAAGAACTTCTACTTGTGCATCGCGGCGGCGCTGGTCGTGACCGTCCTCGCGGTCCTGTTCGTCCCGGGCGTCGACGACTTCGTGGAACGGACCTTCCAGGCCTACCTCGGCCGCGCCGCTCGTTGAGCGAACTCACTGCCCGCTGTTCGAGCAGCGCCGCCAGATCGACGCCATTCATCTCGCAACGGCGCTAGCCGTTCGGAGTCTGCTGCCCGACGTGCAAGTGCTGTCGTTCGACGATCGGATTCGTAGCAACGCCGTAACTCTCGGGTTTCAGGTGGCACCAGCGGCCGGCAGGCGACCATGATGAGTATGATCACCCTCCACGCCGGCAACTGGAGCGACGGCGGCGAGACGCGCGCGTAGTGGCGGGCGGCGCGCAGGGCGTCCAGCTTCGCCGCGTTGAACCGCTGCGCCACCTCCGTGTCGGCGGCGAGACCGTCGAACCCGTGGAAGGCGCCGGGAACCACCAGCAGCTGCGTCGGCACGCCCGCCTCGATCAGCCGCCGCGCGTACTCGATGTCCTCGAGGGCGTACAGGTCGATCCCACCGACGCCGATGAACGCCGGCGGCAGGCCCTCCACGCTGGAGACGCGGGTGGGAACGGCGCGGCTGGGCACCGACGCACCGCCCGGTTCCTGACCGAGGAAGGCGCCCCAGCCGAACCGGTTGGCGGTCGCGCTCCACACGATGCGGCCCATCTGCGCCGGCACCTCGCGCGTACTCACCGGTCCGATCGTCCAGCATCGGATAGACGAGCAACTGAAACGCCAGCGGCACCTCGCCCCGGTCACGGGCCGCGATGGCCAGCAGCGCCGCATGCCCGCCGCCGGCGCTCTCGCCCATCACGGCCAGGCGGCGGGGATCGACGCCCATCTCGTCCGCGTGCCGCTAGAGCCACAGCAGCCCGGCGTAGTTGTCCTCGATGGAGCCCGCGTAGGTCGTCTCGGGCGTCAGCCGGTATTCGACGGTGACGATGCCGCAATCGAGCGCCGCGGCGACCTCCTGAAGATTGCGCACGCTCCCGGAAGCCGACCCGGCGACGTAGCCGCCACCGTGCGCATGGAGGATTCCGGGCCGGCTGGCGCCGGGCCTGGCGTTGATGGTGTAAATCTCGACGTCCGGTTCACCGCCCGAACCGGGGACGGTCCGCCTCTCGAAGGGCGGAGCCTCCAGGGGTGGCGGCGTCAGGGCCCCCGCCGATCCCCGCATCGCCGGCAGCGTTTCCGCCGACATCCCGGACAGGGCCTCCCCCAACGGCTGCGCCCGGCGCGCGGCGGCGCGCAGCTCGGGATGGACGAACGACAGCGGGTCCGCGGAGGACGAGGCCTGCGGCAAGGCCGCGAGCACGGAGCCGCCTGGCGCCAGCGCCAGGAGTCCGGGTACCGTCATCCCGGCCAACAGGAGCTCACGGCGCGTCAGTTCGGTCATTGTGTCCTCCTTGGTCCCCGTCGAGCATCGCCGGCCTGTCGGCCCACGACGGATCCGGGCTACAGCGAAAGGGTGCCGGTGATACGGACCGCCATATTCTCATTTTCCTGGTGTCCAGAGAAGTCCCTGGGTGCGGCGGATCCCGATCCACGGCCGGCGGCGGGACATGGGGCTTGGCGCCCGTCGCGGAGTCCGTGGCGGGCGCGGTTCGGCCAAGGCTCCGGCGAGCCCGCACCCGAACGGTCCGCCCGACGACGGGCTGCCGGCGGATCGGCGACCAATTGCAGGCTGTGCGATGATTTCAGCCGGGAGTCTGACTCCTGCGGTGGGGAATCCCCTGGGGCATGGCGCGACGAAGATCCGGACAGCAGCAGCAAGGCAGCACGGAGACGAAACCGAACGGCAGGGCTACGACCGGCCATGAGGCCGAGCTGTGGGCGATGGCCGACGCGCTACGCGGCTCCATGGACGCCACCGAGTACAAGCACGTCGTGCTCGCCAACCCGCCGTTCAACGTCTCGGACTGGGGCGGCGAGCGGCTGGCCGACGACGACATCGCCCGCGCCTACCACGCGTGGCATGACGGTACGGACGCCTACGAAGACCTTCCGGGCTTCTGCAAGAGCGCCTCGCTGGATGAGGTGCGCCGGCACGGCCACGTGGTGACTCCGGGGCGCTACGTCGGAGCGGAACCGCAGCCCGACGACGGGGAGCCGTTCGAGGCCAAGATGCGCCAGCTGGTCGGAGAGCTGCAGGCGCAACAGGCCGAGGGAGCGAGGCTCAACGCCGCCGTTGCCGAGAACCTGAAGGCGCTCGGGTTCGGAGTCGAAGAGTGACGGTGCGGGACGCGGACATCCGTCAGCGATTGCGGCTGGGGGAAGACAGCCGCTGGGAGTTCAAACAGATCGCGTTCTCGGGCAACCGCCCGGCCAGCCCCGACCGCGGCGACCTCGCCGACGAGATCGCCGCCTTCGCCAACGCGAACGGCGGCGCGCTGCTCTGCGGCGTCACGGACGACGGACAGATCCAGGGAATGTCCCGCCCGCAGATGGTGGCGCTTGACCACCTGCTGGTCGAGGTGAGCACCGACAGGATTGAACCCCCGGTTCGCATCGACGTCCATCACCAGCAACTGGACGGGCGGTCCTTCCTGCTCGTTGACATCGCCAGAAGTGATTCCCTGCACGAGCACCGCGGTCGCAGCTTCATCCGGGTCGGCGCATCGAAACGTCAGATGCCCAGTGACGAGCGCTTGCGCCTCGGGCAACGGCGCGCGCAGGGCCGTTATCTCTGGTTCGACGAGCAGTCGGTAGCGGAAACTGGGTTCGACACGCTGGACCCGGCGCTCTGGAGGCCGCTGTTGAGCGCCGAGGGGGCAGCCGAGCCGCAGGTGGCGCTGGCGAAGCTCGCGCTGCTCGTCTCCGACGAGTCCGACGTCCAGCGCGCGAGCGTTGCCGGCGTGCTGCTGTGCACGCAGCACCCCGACCGGTGGCTGCCGAACGCCGCCATCACGGCAACCCACTATCGGGGCACGGACCGCACGACCGGCCAGGTGGACGCACAGGAAATCACCGGCCCGCTCAACCGACAGATCGCGGACGCGGTGACGTTCGCTGTCCGCAACATGCAGGTCGCCGCCCGCAAGACCCCCGCGCGGATCGACATGCCGCAGTACAGCGAGAAGGCGATCTTCGAGGCGGTCGTCAACGCTGTGGTGCATCGCGACTATGCGATCCGAGGCAGCAGAATCCGCCTGTCGATGTTCTCCGATCGCCTGGAACTCCAATCGCCCGGCGCACTGCCCAACACGCTGACAGTGGAGAGCATGGCGCTGCGACAGGCAACGCGTAACCAGGTCATCGCTTCCCTGATGGGCCGGATGGGGGTGGAAGAGATCCGCGGCTCCGCGCACCGGCGCTACTTCATGGAGCGGCGTGGGGACGGCGTTCCGGCAATCCTGCGTGAGACCCGCGAGCTCTCGGGCCGGCCGCCGGAATACCGGCTGGTCAACGGTGCGGAAGTCCTGCTGATGATCCCCGCCGCGCCGCAGGATGCGACGTCCTCCCGTGCGGTGGTCACCGTACGGGCCGAGGGACGGCCGCTGCCGGGAGCAGACGTGCTGGTTCTGTTCCCGAACCGAACCTGGAAACAGGCGGTCGCGGACGAGCACGGCGAGGCTGCTGTCGACCTGTACACGACCGAGCTGCCGATGACCGTATTCGGCGCGGCGCCCGGATATGGGGCTTGTCTGGTGCGGGAATGGCTCCCCGCCGACGGCGCGCTCGCGCTCGCGCTGTCTCCGCGGCCGCGAGGCGGAAGCGTCATCTTCGCCGAGGCGACGGGCCATCTTCCCGGCCTGAGGGGTCGGCTGAACCCCATACGCGACACGCGGGATCGCACCTACCTGTACGCGTCGAACATCGCCATAGGCCAGGGCCGCCCACAGCCCGTCCACTTCGTCCCGGGTGAAGAGCTGCGGTTGACCGACCCGGACGGCGCGGAGCGCCTCGTGCGCATCGTCGATATCGTCGGCCGTTCCGCGCTGGTAGAGTATCGAGTGCCGGACTCGTGATCGCGGCTTGCGCCGACGGATGTGCGCTCCACGCCTGCTCCGGCTACCGACGAGGGACACCGCGAACACCGCGCCGGGTGTCGAATTGATTCCTCCGTCTCGAGCAGGGCGATGATCGACTACAGCAAGTTCCGGTCGTCCCTGAAGCGTCTCGAGGAGCAGCACGGGAACTACCGACAGATGAACCCGGCGCTCTCCGCTCTCGATCACGAGGGCATTGCCGAATCTGTCATCCGGCGTTTCGAGACCTGCTACGACTGTCTCTGGAAGGTCCTGAAGCGATATCTGACCGAGGCCCTCGGCATCCCCGACACGCCGAACAGCCCCAAGCCCGTCTTCCGGCTGGCCCACGCGAACCACCTGCTCGCCGCGCCCGTGGAGCAGTGGTTCCGATACGCCGATGCCCGCATCCACGCCTCCCATAACTACAACGGCGAGAAGGCCAAGGCCTGCCTCGTGCTGGTGCCGGACTTCATCGACGACGCCATCGGCCTCAATCAGGCCATGAGTGGTACGCCGTGGGAGTAGACGCCGCCACCGACATCACGACGACCAGCTCTTCGGCACCTTCGCTCGCTGCGCCCACCCGCGCGCCACTCTCGCGATGCAAGCGGGCGGAGTCGTGTTCACGACGATGCAGAAGTTCTTTCCCGACGAGACGGGCGACCGGGCATCCAGTCCTACGACTTCCGACCGGAGCCGCCGGAGCAGCTGGCGAAGGAGCCGCAGGCGGACTGGATCAAGTCGATGCAGGAGAAGATGGCACTGCCGGAGCACCGGGCGCATTACCGGTTGCGCAAGCAGACAGTGGAGCCGGTGTTCGGGATCGTGAAGCAGGCGATGGGCTTCCGGCAGTTTCTGCTGCGGGGTCTTGAGAAGGTGGAGGGCGAATGGGCCTTGGTCACGCTGGCGTATAACTGCCGACGCGTGCACAAGCTCAGGCTGGCATGACGGGGCTATAGGGGGCGGAACTCGGTTTGTTCGCGACCCACCAGAGGCGTCAGAAAGGCCTCCAGGCGCAGTCTGCGACCGATGGCCAGGATACAGCCCCCCCCTTTCGGTCGAAGCGGCCCTCCCTGCACAGAGACACAGGGCGTCGTTCACACAGGTACCAAGTCGCTTCCGCGCGCGTTTGCCGCGCCCAAGTCCGACAGGCTGCTAGCCCGGATTTCTCACGGTTGTAGAGACAAGAGACTGCCTGTGATGACGTAAAGTGTTGTGATCGCAATACTTTCACGCCAAGCACGGAGGCAGCCTCTTGTCCACAAAGTGTACGCCAATCCAGCTTGAATTTCCGCGTGTCGCCCGCCACCGGCTGGTAGCGCGCTTCGGTGGCGGGCGGATTACCTCCAAGTGCGGCGCGGTCGCCTGCAACCGCGGGCGCGCTATTACTGCAGGCAGTGGAAGCCTGCACGCAGGTGTGCCGGCGTGCGGCGCGGTGCTTCCAGGATCACCGGGACGGGCGGTGGGTGGAGCACACGGTCGAGGAGTTAGCCCGGATTTCTCACAACCGCTGCGACAACCATGGATTTGGCGGCACGTGGGGTGTGGGTGCTGGTCGCGTGACGTAGCGGTGACGCTCGAAGGAAGTGGTTTGGCGTGGGAATCGTCTGCAAGGACACAGCTCGACTGGCCAGGCTGTTGGGGCCTGGCAGTAACCCGCTGCGTGCCGGTGGCCGGTGTGCGTCAGGCGGGCGCCCGCGCCCGGTGCAAGCGGTTTGCGGCGACGGCGAACAGGTCGGCGTCAGGCATGTAGTCGGACAACGCGACCCAGACGCAGCGTGCGGTGACACGGACATGGGCGCCGACCTTAAGCAGCCGAAGGCGTAAGGTGGTGCATTGGGCGCGGGCGAGCCGTGTGCCTGCCAAAGCCCGGCTGCGGAGCGCGTGCAACAGGACGTAGGCCAAGGTCGACCAGTAGAGGCGCAGCTGGTTGGCCCGCATGGTGGCGCTGCTGGTGCGGTCGGCAAACAAGGCCAGTTGCTGTTCCTTGATGCGGTTCTCCATCTCGCCGCGGGCGCAATACAGGTCCTCATAGAGCGGCTGGGCCGGGACGCGGTCTGCCGGCAGCGAGGTCACCACGAAGCGCGGATTCGGCCCGGCCGGCAGGTGGATCTCACCGCACGACAGCTCTGCGTACGGCGATCAGATTGGGAAGGGCACGTCACCGTGCCGAAGGGTGGGCGACAACGCTATGTGCCACTCACGATTCGATTGGCGAAGGCCCTTCGAGCGTATCGGCACCTGGGCAGCCCACGGGTGCTCTGCCAGCAGGACGGCAGCCCGCTCACTCGCAAGACGGTGCAGAACTGGATGCGGCGTGTGACTCGACACGCGAGGATCACGGGCAACGGCGTCCATATGCTCCGGCACACGTTCTGTTCGCATCTCGCCATGCGAGGCGCCCCCGTGCGGGCGATTCAGGAACTTGCCGGGCATCAGGATCTGACGACGACGCAGCGGTACATGCACCTCAGCCCGGCGGCCATTGAGGGGGCCATTCGGCTCCTCAATGCGCCGAGCACCCGCACGGCGTTTGGCAACATGTTGGCAACGAGATCAACAGAGTCCGCTAACATCAGGTAGTAGAACAAGTTAAGTGGCGGTGAGGCAGGGATTCGAACCCTGGGAAGAGGTTTAAGCCCCTTCAACGGTTTAGCAAACCGCCGCCTTCAGCCTCTCGGCCACCTCACCGCGGGCGGGTTGCCGGCACCGATCCGCCGGCAACTGTTTACGATAGCACGAGGTCAGTCCGGTTCGGGGTCGAACGGCGGGATGGCATCGGACGGATCCCGAAACCAGACGCGCGAGAGGTAGCTGAGGGCGAGCGCCACGCCCTGGCGCTGCGGCATCGTGAGGATGAGCGGGCCGGCGATCGACAGGAAGAACAGCGTGCCGCTCAGCCAGCCCGTGATGCGGAAACCGAAGCAGATGGCGGCGATGCCGGCCAGGATCGGGATGCGGTCCATCACGATCCAGAAAAGCCAGGTGTCGCCCTGGTTGCGGGAACACGAAGCCGCAGGCCGCGCAGCGCGGATGGAACGTGATCCAGCGGACGAAGAGCGGTCCCCTGCCGCAGTGCGGGCAGCGGCGGCGCGCGCCGCGCCACAGCACGGTGCGGACGCGCGGCGGATGTGGGTCGGTGGCCCGTTGGGTAGTCCGCGGATCAGTAGCGGACAACCCCGCACCAGAACATCGTCTCGCCTCGCGTCTCGACCGGCAGCGTGGACTTGAACGTCAGCCGGCCGTCTGCCTCGATGTCGTACAGCGTCAGCGTCGCGGGCACCGCTCCCAGGCGATCCTCCACGCGGACGTATCCGGGCGCCGTATTGGCGGCGACCATCGCTCGTCCGTCCGGGGCGAACGCCATGGTCCGGACGGCGATGCTGTGGGTGTCGGCTGTCTGGATCAGGGTTGGCTCGCCGGTCTGCGGATCGACTTCGAACACCGAGATTGTGTTCTCGGTGCCGTTCGCCACCTGCTCGCCCTGGAACGTCTCCGCCCCCCGGCCCCGGTTGGCGACGTACAGGGTCCGACCGTTCGTCGGGTGCATGCGGATCGACGACGTCGTCTGCCCGCCGCGATAGGCCTCCGGCGAAGCCAGCGTCGTGCTGACGAAGAGCGGCTCCTCCGACAGGGTGTCGTCCGCCCCGATGGCGTAGGTGTGCAGCAGGTTCTGGGTCTCCAGGTCCACGTAGACCCAGCGTCCGGACGGGTGGAAGTCGGCGTGCCGCGCGCGGTAGTCCAGGCCCTGGTTGGGCGCCACGGTTTGCTTGCTGGTCAGCCGGCCGTTCTCGAATCCGTAGACGTACAGGCCGCCGGGATCCTCCGTGTGGATGGCGGGCTCCGGCTCGTTGCCGCGCGCCACCAGCAGGACCGAGCGGTTCGAGGGCAGGACGTAGACGGCGTGCGCGTAGTATCCCGCGTCCAGGCCGGCCCGCTGCTCGACCTCCGCGCCGATCGACCCGTCGGCTTCGAGCCGGTGCACCGCCAGGGAGCTCGGAAAGCTGAAGGCCGACAGCACGTACTCGCCGCGCCGGTCGACGGTGATGTAGATCGGCCGCTGCGCCAGCTCGACGGCGTTGCCGAGCGGCCGCAGCGCGCCCGACGCGTCCACCTCGAACGCGTTCAGGTAGTGATGCCGCACGCGGGCGGTCGACGTCCGCTGGTCGCTGCTGGCGATGTAGAAGTACCGGCCCGACGGATGCTGCCAGCCCTCCTGGACCTGGGCGGGCAGGATGAGGGGACGGGGGTCGCGCGTCAGGGTGTCGCCGTCGCGGCGAATCCGGTACAGCCGGGCGCCGACGGCAGCATACACCGCGCCGGGCGCGTGGTCCTGAGCGGTGGCCCGGCCGAGCGGACCGAGCGCGGCCCAGCCGGCCGTGCCCGCCAGCAGGGCGTTGAACCGACGTCGATCCAGCATGTGCGCACCTCCCCGCCCCGCTCCGGGGCGAAACCGTGCCGCCGCCGAGTCGTGCGCTCCTAGTCGAGCGTCCAGAGCGCCAGCGTCGAGACGTCCTTGATGTACAGCCGGTTGCCCGCCAAGGTCGGCTGCGTCCAGGTCTCGCTGTCGGCCACGTCGTAGCGCCGGAGCGGGTTGAAGCCGGTCCGGCTGTGCTCCAGGACCAGCAGCTCGGCGTCGTCCTCCAGCGAGAAGATAGTGCTGCCGGCGCGCTGGATGGAGGCGTGGTCGGCCTGCCGCGGGGCGCTCGTCCACAGCACCTCGCCGGTGTCGAGGTCGAGCGCGAAGTACTGCCCGCTGTTGAGGTGCGAGAGGCCGAAGAGCACCCCGTCGTTGACCACCGGATTCGCCATGTGCAGCGACACCTCGCGCTGATGCCAGACGTCCTCGGTCGTCCAGCCGCCGGGGCCCTCCGTCACGCGGAACGCGGTGACGCCGTTGCCGCGGCCGTTCTGGATCAGCATGTCCTTGTAGAGGATCGGCGTCTGCGACGTGGTCGTCGCCCGCGTCGTGAACGGCCGGCTCCAGAGCAGCGCGCCCGTCTCGAGCGACGCGCCGATGAAGTGCTCCTGCGTGAAGACCACCACCTGGCGGGTCCCACCGAGCTCGAAGATCATCGGGGAGCCGTAGGCCGGCCCGTCACCGTCCCAGCTCCAGCGCACCGCGCCGTCGGCGACGTCGAATGCGGTCAGCGCGCCGTCGTCATGGCCGCCGATGTGGATGATCACCAAGCCGCCGTCGACGATCGGCGACATCGACGTGTGGTAGAGCGGCTCCACGGCGGTGCCGGGCACCTGCCAGAGCTGCTCGCCCGTAGCGGCGGCGAACGCGGTGACGGCGCCCGTCATGCCGAGCGCGAACAGGCGGCCGTCGGCGTACGTCGGCGTCGACTTGGGGCCCTCCCGATGCGGAGCCGTCGCGGGATTCATGGCGAACGGCGCCGGATAGCCGGTGCGCCAGATCGCCTCCCCGCTGTCGGCGTCCAGCGCGGTCATCACCTCATCCCCGTCCTGCCGGGTGAACATGTAGATGCGATCGCCCACCAGCACCGGCGTCGCGTAGCCCAGACCGATCTCGATCGACCACTGCTGCTGCAGGGCGTCGGGCCAGGCCGACGGGACGTCGAACGCGCTGATCACCCCGTCGCGCGCCGGGCCGCGCCACTGCGGCCAGTCCTGGGCCGCCGCGCCCGCCGCGCATGCCGTCATCACCACCGCCGCCACAAATACGCGCAATTGCTGTCTGTTCATCGGATGCTGCTCCCGGGCCCGGCACCCTGCCGCGCCGCTCGGTCCCGATCATACTCCGGGCACGCCGGACGCTCAGTATCTGAAGAGGTACTGCAGCTTCGTGAAGATGGCGCGGTTCGTACGCTTCAAGGCGGTGGACGCGAAGAACCGATCGTCGAGCCCGTCGCCGTCCACGTCGCGCTCGATCAGGTCGGCCTGCCGGTAGTGGTCGTCGTAGCCGATGTAGAACACGGTGCCCGCGTTGACGCGGTAGGTGAACAGGAAGTTCAGGCTGAGCTTCTGGTCGAAGCTGTTGAACTCGCTGATGTTCCGGAACAGCAGCCGATCCGTGAACTGGTACGTGGTCTGGGAACGGAAGATGTTGACGTCGAAGACCAGCGTCTCGGCGCCGCGCACGTCGATGAACCGGTTCGTGTTGACGAAGACCCGCGATTGCCAGCGGGGGAACGCGCGCAGGTTGAAGAACAAGTTCCAGCCCTTGTCGCGCCCCAGGTAGGGGTTGTCGGGGTCGAAGAAGATCTGGTCGCCGCCGTCCGCGCCGACGCCGAACGAGTAGGCCCGGCTCGCGCTGATGATCCCCATGTAGCGGTAGCGGGTCTTGAAGAAGTCGATGCCCCCGAACTGCTCCATGTCGCGGTTGACGTTGGCGTCGAAGCGGATGTTGTTGGCGAACGAGAAGTTCAGGCCGCCCCTCACCTGCTGGTCCTCGAGAACGCCCTGGAAGTTGTAGCCGCGCATGTAGTCCAGGCTCGGCCCCCAGCTGATGAGCCAGTGCTCCGGCCACCAGCGGTACAGCACGGTCCCGAAGGTGGCGCGCTGGTCGGTGCGCCGCACGAAGCCGACGTCGGTCCAGAAGTCGGGCGACAGGGCATAGTGCGCCAGGGTGTAGCTCACGTTCCGGCCGATCTTCTCGAAGCTGGCGTCGAGCAGATAGCCCGAGGTCTCCAGGCCGTCCAGATCCCGGTCGCGCGTCCCGACCGCCCGGAGGCCCAGCGTGTGCGTGTCCCCGAGGCGGAAGTTGCCGTCGAGTCCCGCGACCTGGTTGTAGCCGTCGAGATACTGGCGGTCGGTGAAGATCGCCCCGATGTGCGACTCCGCGTACAGGTCGTAGCGCACCCGCCCGACGAACGTCTGCGACGAATGACCGAGTCCGGCGGCGCCCGCGTCCTCGATGTCGGCCGCCGCCTCGTCGTTGGCGTACATGACGCCGACGGTCGTGTTGCCGGCCTTGCCGGTGAGCTTCGCGCCGTAGCGCGGGTCGACGATGGTGCGCGTGTGCACCAGGGTGACCGGATCGAACGGGCTCTGGAACTGGAAGATCTCGGCCCCCTCGAGGAAGAACGGCCGCAGCTCCGGGTAGAACAGCGCGAACCGCTGGTTCACCTCGATCTGCGGGCGGTCCGACTCGATCTGCGAGAAGTCGGGGTTGAAGGCGAGGTCGGCAGTCAGGTTCGAGGTCACGCCGTACTTGAAGTTGACCCCGCCCTCCGGCTGCGGATCGCCGTCGCTGAAATGGCCGGCCGCGTCGAGCCCGCCGAACCGCAGCGCCGTGAACGTCGGCAGGATCTCGATGTTGCGGCTGGTGGACAGTCTCGTCATCCCCTCCAGCACGCCCATCTGCGGCAGAAAGCCGGCGACGTTGCGCGATACCGGCGCCCACACCTGCGTCTCGTTCTTGCCGCGGATGCGCCGGGCGATCTGGAACCCCCAGCGGTGCGCCGCAGTGCCCGTGCGTTGCGGGTAGCGCAGGCTCTTGAAGGGAATGGCCATCTCGGCCGTGAACCCGTCCGGAACCACCTGCCCGGCCGTGACGAAGAGCGTGTCCCAGGACCGGTCACCCCGGGGCGGGCCGAAGAACCCGCGCGGCTCGCGGCGCCGGTTGCCGAAGGCGCCGCCGCCGCCGGCGCTGAAACCGCCGCCGCCGCCCTCGCGCGAGCTCAGAATGGCGTCGCTCTGCACGCCGTAGCCGTTCACCGAGAACACGTACGCCCGCTGCTGGTCGAGAAACGGATCGAAGTAGACCACGAAGGCGTCGTCCCCGGGCGCCTCGTCCCGGTCCGACAGGTTCGCGCGGAGCATGCCCGGGTCCGTATAGCGGGCGCGGAAAGCGAGGTAGATGTTCGAGCTGTCGTACGCGATGTAGGCCTCGCTCGCCTCGGTGCCGGGCGCGCCGTCGAGCGGCGAGAGCTGCACGAAGTCGGTGATGCGCGCGGCGGCGGTCCACACGGCATCGTCCAGCCGCCCGTCGATGTTCGGCGCAACCCGGGTGCGCGGCGGCCGCACGGCCGGGCGGCCGGTCAGCACGCCGGCGCCGGATGCGACGCCGAACCGCGGCAGCAGGTCGTCCTCGGCCGTGATGTCGCCCAGGGCCAGTCCGTCCGGCCGGCGCGGCATGGCCGAGGCGAACGAGCTCGGCGCGGACGCAGGCGGCGGCTCCGCGGCGGGGGGGAGGCTGGCGGGCGGCGGGACGGCGGCGGGCAGTGCGGCCCGGCCGGTCGCGCCGGCGCCGAGCACGCCCCCGCCGCGCCTGCGCGGCGCGGGCGCCGCATCGCCACTGCTCCCCGCGGCGCGGGTCCCGACCAGCTCGGCGAACCCGGCGCGCAGCTCCGCGCCGACCTCGTCCTGCAGCTCGAACAGCTCCCCGAGCTCGCCGTCGACGAGGATGGTCCGGCGCGCAGCACCGGTGGCAACGCTCACGATGCGGGCCGTGACCCGCAACTGCGGCCCGCGCCGCTGGTAGCCGCCGGTCACCACCCACGCCGCGCCCAGCCGGACCGCCACGGCGAGCGCCGCCGCGTCGTCCGGGTCGCCGTTGCCCGCGCCGGCCAGGGGCCCCGCGGCGAACGCCGCGGGGGTGACGACCGTGAGCGATGCCAGCCGCTCGAGGTCGGTCGCGACCGTCTCGGCGAGGCCGGTGCCGATCCAGGCGTCGGCAGGGTCGCCGGAGAGGTTCGCGAACGGGGTCACCGCCACCGTGCCCGGACGCGGCGGCGCCCCGCCGGCGGACGCGTCCGAGCTCTCCTGCTCCACCGACTGGCTGGGAGCGGAAGCGGCGACGCCGACGCTGAGCAGGCAGAGCGTGCCGGCCGTGGCCACGGCCAGGCCCCAACGGGAAACCGGATGAGCAGCCAACCCCAAGATGTTACTCCGACTCTAGAACCGGCCTCGGCGGCCGGGCGGCGAGAGCCGGCAGTCCACCGGCTGTCCCGGAATACCGTTTCTCATTCCCTTGGGTGCCCGACCACGAGCATGTTGGACTGCTGAGCCTCTTGCGAAACGCGTGATCGGCCGAGTTTTTTCCTTGCCGGAGGCGGCGGGGCGAGGGACGGTCAGCGGGCGGGATGCAGCGTTCGCAGGATGGCAGTGACCGCGCCCGGGAAGCCGGCGACACGGGGGTTCATGGAGCCTGCCTGCCGGTTATTAATGACAGCATTAGTATGGTGACACTATACGGTGATATAGCGCAGGCTCGGCTTCTTGAAGAACCCACGCAACAGGGCTGGCGTCCGCTGTAAGGACCGCATGTGGCCGAGGACGTAGCGTTTGAGTTCCTGCGGCGTCTGCAGCAGGCGTTTGCGAACCCCGTGTGTCTTCAGATGGTTCCACACGAGTTCATCCGGATTGAGTTCCGGGGAGTACGGCGGCAGGAAGAACAGCTCAAGGTGGCCGTCCGTCGACGCTACGAACTCCTGGACCGCTTTCGCCCGGTGCGAGGAATGCTGATCGACGATGAGGAAAATCGGCTGCGTCTGATTGTGCAGTAAGCGCTTCAGAAATGCGATGAAGCGCACCGCCGTCATCCGCCCGTCGACCACCATGAACCGCAACACGCCCTGCGGACTCACCGCCGACACCAGATTGAGCCCGAACCGTTTGCCAGTCGCCGGCACCACCGGTGTTTGGCCCATCGGCGCCCACGTGGTGCCCGAATGATGGCTGTTCGACCGCACGCCCGCTTCGTCCGCAAAGAAAATCTGCGCGCCTGCCTTACGGGCTTTCGCCTGAATCGCAGGATAGTCGACCGTCAGCCACTCCCGGACCTTGGCGGGCACCTGTTCAATCGCCCGGCGAACCGGCCGCTGGGGCGTGAGCCCCAGCGAGCGCAAGAGCCGCCCAACTGAGGCCAGGCTCAGGGTCACGCCGCAGTGCTGCCGAATCAGGTAATCGGACCAACGCCCGTCCAGAGGGCGAACTCGAACTGCAACGCCTCGAGGCGCGCTGCTGCTCCGTCAGCTTGGGTGGCCGCCCCGGAATCACGCCCGTAGCGCGATACTTGTTCAGCCAGTCATAGATTACAGTGCGGGCGAATCCCATCACCCGCATCACCGCGGAGGGGGCTTCCCCGGCTTCAACCCGCTGTACTGCCTGTATGCGAATGTCTTCGAGTGCCTTGTGGTCAAGCGAACGACCATCGCGTTTCCTCACACTCTCCATTATATAGTGTCAGGTAACTTAGTTCCAGCTTAATATGAGGGCAAGCGCACACGAAGAGAGGCGGCGCATTTCCTTCACGAGCCGTTCCAGTTTGCGGTTGTTCTCGATCCACTCCCGGTCACTAGTGTCCCACAGTCTCAGGCCCAAGCGAGCGCGAGTTGCGGACGGGCGCGGTCTGGTGGCGAATGGGTCGTGAAGAGGTCTTCGAGAGGCCGGCGTTCGAAGACGTTGAGTTGAAGCACCTGCAGCATCTGGTTGAGGCTCCAGCACAACCGCAGGACGAACTTGAGGTAGGCCAGCAGCAGGTACATGCAGGTGGCCACCCACAGTTGCGTCAAGACCGCGTTCTTCGACCGGCCCACGAAACGTTTCACTTTCAGATGCTGTTTGATCCACTTAAAGAACAGCTCGATCTGCCACCGGGACTTGTACAGGTCGGCGATCGTCTTGGCGACCCACGTGGTGTTGTTGGTCACGAACACGTAGCGATTTGTTGTCAGCTGGTCGCGGTAGACGACCCGTCGCAGCCGGTGGGGATAGACCTTGCGGCTGCGGGCGCTGGTCAGTTCGATCGTCTGGTCGCTGAGAATACCGGTCCCGGCTCGGACGTCATGCTCGTGGGTGACCCGGTACCGCACGCCGCGCTTGAGGCGTGTCACGAAGGTGACGCCACGGGCCTGCAACTGGTGAAACCACGCGAAATCGAGATAGGCGCGGTCGGCGACGACCACGCTGCCGGCCTCGAACGTCCACGTGCGGGCCACGGTCACGTCGCCGGTCTTGCCATCGGTGACGCTGACGAAACTCGGCAGGTGGCCGGCTTGGTCCAACCCGACGTGCAGCTTGATCGCGGCCTTCGTGCGGCGGAACGACGCCCACGGGAAAACCGCCAGACACAAGTCGATGGTCGACGCATCGACCGCATACAGCTTGTGCCTGAAGCGGAAACCGTGGCCCGGCGCCCGTTGCTGGCAACGACTCAGCAGACGGCCGAACAACGCTTCGTAGAGCGTGTAGGGCTGCTCGGCGTTGACCCGCGCGAGCGACGAGCGGCTGACCGTCCCAACGCCCAGGTGATAGAGCTTGGCGGGTTGCGCGCGCAGATTGCTCACGATGTCGCGCAGGCTCTGCCGGCTGGCCAACTGGCCCAGCCCGAGGGCGACGAACTGCGCCCAGCGGCTCATGACGCGCAAACGCTGCCCGCGCTGATGGCCGCGCGCCTCGGCGTCGAATTCATGTCGCGGAAGCAACGTCAGAAGTTGCCCGAAGACTGTGTTACGATGGGCCACGGCTTGGATCTCCTGTGTTTTGAATGATTTGCGGCAAAACCATTCTAACAGACATAGAAGGTTCAAGCCGCCTCAATTAGAAGCTCTGTGGGACAGCAGTGACTCCCGGTAGAGGACGAGTTCGTCTTCGGTGAGCTTCAAGCCGACGGTCTTTCCGCGGGCCTTGCGCGTCCAGTAGAGGTAGGGGCCGTGACGGGCATCCGGGTCGTCGTGGCAGCGACAGGTAGCCCTCCCACACGTTATCCGGCGGGTGTGAACGCTACCCTGGCCCATGAACCCGAGTGTTTGCAGTTCCGCCTTGAGCGCGTCGTATTGCTCCTCATAGCGGCGTAACGCTGCGCTGTAGGCCATCGATTCGCTGCTTCAGATCGTCATTGTCAGCCAATATACAGTAGTTGGCAGGAGCGGTCAATCAAACAAACCATGAACTGCCTGCGTGGTTCCTTCGCCCCCTATTGGCAGTCGATCCAGCGTGCGCTGTTCCCCCAGTTGGAGCCCGTGTTGGGTCCGCTGACCGGGAAACAGCAGCAGTTGGTGCAGACTCTCGAGGTCATCCGTATCGAGCAGTGGATTCCCCGGTGCTTCCGGGTGCCGGGGCGTCCGCGCAAGGACCGCGCGGCACTGGCGCGAGCCTTCGTGGCCAAGGCGGTCTACGACATGCCGACGACGCGCGTGCTGCTGGAGCGCTTGGTCACCGACGTGGCGCTGCGGCGGATCTGCGGCTGGGAGCGGAAGAGCGAGGTACCGAGCGAATCGGTCTTCTCACGCGCCTTCGCCGAGTTCTCCGACACACAGTTGCCCCAGCGCACGCATGCAGCGTTGATCCGCAACACCCACCACGACCGGTTGGTGGGCCACCTCTTCCGCGACTCGACGGCTATCGAAGCCCGCGAGAAGCCGGCCGCGAAGGAAACGACGCCCCCGCTGCCCAAGCGCAAGCGGGGACGGCCGAAGGTCATCAAGCGCCTCGACCGGCAGGCGGCCATGACCTTGCCGGCGATGCTCGACGACCTGCCGACCGACTGTGACGTGGGCATGAAAAAGGACAGCAAGGGCTACAAGTCGACCTGGGTCGGCTACAAGCTGCACCTCGACGTGGCCGACGGCCAGATTCCGATCAGTTGCCTGCTGACGTCCGCCTCCCTGCACGACAGCCAAGCCGCCATTCCGCTGGCGACCTTGTCGGCCGAGCGAACGACCAATCTGTATGACCTGATGGACGCCGCCTACGACGCGGAACCGATCCGCCAGCACAGCCGCTCACTCGGCCACGTCCCGTTGATTGACACCAACCCCCGCCGCGACAAGGCGTTGGCGGAGGAATTGCGAATCGAAGCCCGGCGCCTGCAGCGTATCGGCTTTCAGCTTCCCGAGCAGGCTCGCTACAACGAGCGTACGGCGGGTGAGCGCGTCAATGGCCGACTCAAGGACGAGTTCGGCGGTCGCCATGTCCGGGTCCGGGGCGCCTCAAAAGTGATGTGCCACTGCATGTTCGGCGTGCTCGCACTCACCGCCGACCAGCTCGTGCGCCTCGTGACATAACCAGTGCACCGCCGGCAACGCCCTGAGGCGCCCGACGGGCGTCAGTCACCCACGGGTGTCCCAACGCGCGGTCGAGAACACGTCGAAACATCCGACTTCTACCTCCCGGCGTGCCGCCGGTTCTCCCGACAAGATATCCAGTCCACGATCCAGGGCAAATCGTGTTCACCAAGAGAGCTGAGGACTGCGCCCACCCCAATCCCCCGGGAGTTTTGCAAGCGGCTCTGCTAGTAGCGGAAGAGGTACTGCAGCTTCGTGAAGAAGGCGCGGTTCGTGCGCCGCAGCGCCGTCGACTGGAAGAACCGGTCGTCGATGCCGTTGCCGTCGACGTCGCGGACGATCTGGTCAGCCTGCTGATAGCGGTCGTCGTACCCGACGTAGAAGGCGGTGCCGGCGTTGACCCGGTAGGTGAGCAGGAAGTTGAGGCTGACCTTCTGATCGAAGCTGTTGTACTCGCTGATGTTCCGGAACAGGAACCGGTCGGTGAACTGGTACGTGGTGAGGGTCCGGAAGATGTTCACGTCGAACACCAGCAGGTTGTTGCTGAGCACGTCGATGAACCGGCTCGTGTCGACGTTGATGCGCGACTCGAGCCGCGGAACCGGGCGCAGGTTGAGGAATACGTTCCAGCCGGTGTCGTGGCCGAGATACGGATGCTCCTCGTCGAAGAATATCTGGTCGCCGCCGTTGCCACCCAGGCCGAAGGAGACTTGGCTTATCTTGCTCACCACCCCGAAGAATTGGTAGCGCGTCTTGAAGAAGTCGATGCCGCCGAAGCGTTCCATGTCGCGATTGACGTCGGCATTCACGTTGATGCTGTCGGCGAAGGCGACGTTGAACCCTGCGCTCGCCTGCTCGTCCTCCAGGATGCCGTCGAAGTTGTAGCTGCGCCTGTAGCGGACCCGCGGCCCCCAACTGATGATCCAGTTCTCCGGCCACCACCGGTAGGCGACCTCGCTGAACGTGAAGCGCTGGTCGGTGCGGCGCACGAAGCCGACGTCGGTCTTGAAGTCGGGCGACAGGGAGTACCAGGCCAGCAGATAGCTGAAGTTCCGCCCCGTCTTCCGGATATTCGCGTTGAGCATGTGCCCCGACGTCTCGAGACCGTCGAGATCGCGATGCCGGGTGCCGAAGGCGAGCATGCCCAGCTCGTGGGTGTTGCCGAGGCGGAAGCGGCTGTCGAGGCCGGCAACGCGGCTGGAGCTGTCGAGAAACTGGCGGTCGGTGTAGGTCGCGCCGATGAACGATTCCGAGTACAGGTCGTAGCGCACCCGCCCGACGAACGTCTGCGCCGAGTGGCCGGTCGCCGCGGCGCCGGCGTCGTCGACGTTGCCCGGCGCCTCGTCGTTGGCGTACATCACGCCGACGGTCGTGTTGCCCGTCTTGCCCGTCAGCTTCGCGCCGTAGCGCGGGTCCACAATCGTGCGGGTGTGCACGATCCGGGCCGGCGCCCGGATGCTGAAGATCTCGGCGCCCTCGAGAAAGAAGGGCCGCAGCTCAGGATAGAACAGGTCAAAGCGCTGGTTCACCTCGATCTGCGGCCGGTCCGACTCGATCTGGGAGAAGTCGGGGTTGTACGTGACGTCGGCGGTCAGGTTCGAGGTGACCCCATACTTGAAGCCGACGCCGCCCTCCGGCCGCGCATCGCCGTTGCCGAAGCGGCCTGCGTCGTCCAGCGCGCCGAACTGCACCGCGGTGAAGGTCGGCAGGACCTCGATGTTGCGGCTCGTCGACAGACCGCTCATCCCCTGCAGGACGCCCATCTGGGGGAGGAACCCGGCGATCTCGCGGTTCACGGGCGCCCAGACCGCCGTCTCGTTCCTGGCGCGGATGCGCCGGGCGATCTGGAAGCCCCACTGATGCGGCGCGTTCCCGGCACGTTGCGGATACCGCAGGCTCTTGAACGGGATGGCCATCTCCGCGGTGAAGCCGTCCGCCACGATGCGGCCGGCGCTGTCGAACAGCGTGTCCCAGGAGGGGTCGCCGAACGGGAGCCTGAGACCGGGACCGCCGCCGCCGCGACGGCGGCCGAATCCGCCGCCGCCGCCGCCCTGGCTCACGATCGTGTCCATCTGCACGCCGTAGGCGTTGACGGCGAACGAGTAGGCGCGCTGCTGATCGAGGAACGGATCGAAGTACACCCAGAACACGTCGTCGCCGGTCCGCACGTCCCGGTCCTTGCGTTGCGCGCGCATCATCTGCGGGTCCGCGAAGTGTGCGTGGAAGGCGACGTAGATGTTGGCGCTGTCGTACGTGATGTAGATGTCGGACGTCTCGCTGGCGGGCTCACCGGCGCGCGGCGCCAGTTGCACCAGGTCGGTGATGTGCGCCGCACGTGCCCACGCCGCGTCGTCGAGGCGGCCATCGATGGTGGGTGGCGCGGACGCGCGCGGCGGCCGCATCAGCGGCCGGCCGGTCAGGATCCCGACGCCCGCGGCGACGCCGAACCGCGGCTCGTTGTCGCCCAGCGCGATGCCGCCCCGGACTCCGTCGACCCCCGGATCGGCACGCGAAAACGACGCGGGCGGGAGCTGCGGCGGCGGGCGCGACCCGGGGACGAACGCCACGGGCGGGTCGCCCCGGAGCGGCTCCGGCGTGGGGGGGCGGCTTGCCGGCGCCGCGACCTCGGGAACCGCCGCTTCCGGCGGAGCCGACCCCGCCCCGAACACGCCGCCGCGGCGCCGGCGCGGCAGCGGCCCGTCGCCGTCCGCGGCGGGGGCCGCACGCGCGCCCTCCGCGGACGGATCGGGTGTGGCGGGCGGGCCGGCGATGGCGGCGAATCCGTCCCGCAGCTCCGTGGTCACGCGATCCTGCAGGCCGAACAGGTCGTCGAGCGCCCCGTCGACCCGGACGATCCGGCGGGCCGCGCCGGTCTCCACGCTCACGATGCGCGCGGTGATCCGGAGCTCGGGCCCGAGCCGTTCGAAGCCGCCCGTCACCAGCCAGGCGACGCCACGCTCGCGCGCTTCGGCCAGTCCCACCGGCGGCCCCGCAGGGACCCCCTCCGGCCCCCGGAACGGCTGACTGGAAACGTCACGACCGACGATCGTGAGCGGGGAGAGCCGCTCCAGATCGGTGGCAACCGTCTCGGCGATGCCCACGCCGAGCCATGCGTCGCCAGGGTGGCCGGAGAGGTTGGCGAAGGGCGCGACCGCTACCGTGCCCGGCTGCAACGGGCGGGTTCCGAACCGCGCGACGGAGTCCTCCTGCCCGGCCGACTGGCCGAGCGCGGGCCGCACCACCCCTACGACCAGGAGCACCAAAGCAACCCGCACCCACGGTCGCACGTTGTCGTTCACACACGCTGCCCGCGCCGCGTTCAAGCCTGTTCCAGCCGCTCCACCACGGCGTCGGTCATCTCGGTGCAGGATACGGCAGCGCCCGCTGCACCGGCAAGCAGGTCCGCGGTGCGCACGCCAGCGGCCAGGGTGTCGCCGATCGCACGCTCGATGACGCCGGCCTCCTCGCCGGCACCGAGCGCATGCCGCAACAGCATGGCTGCCGACGCGATCGCCGCCACCGGGTTCGCGATGTTGCGGCCGGCGATGTCGGGGGCCGATCCGTGCACCGGCTCGAACAGGCCGCCGCGCCCGCCCACGCTGGCCGACGGCAGGAGGCCGAGCGATCCGACGAGGCCGCCGGCTTCGTCGGACAGAATGTCGCCGAACAGGTTGCCCGCGACCACGACGTCGAACTTCTGCGGATCCGTCACCATCAGCAGCGCGCAGGAATCGACGTACTGGTGCTCGAGGCGCACATCCGGATACCGTGCGCCGACCTCGGTCACGACCTCGCGCCACAGCCGTGACGTATCGAGCACGTTGGCCTTGTCGACCGAGGTGACGAGGCCGCGCCGCTGCCGGGCATTCTCGAACGCCACGACCGCGATGCGCTCGATCTCGGGCCGCGCGTAGCGCATGGTGTTGAACGCCGCCTGGCCGTCGTCCGTCCGGCCGCGCGGCTCGCCGTAGTAGAGCCCGCCGGTCAGCTCGCGCACGATCAGCATGTCCAGGCCGCGCACCCGATCGGGCTTCAACGAGCCGCCGTCCTCGAGTCCGGGCCACATCCGCGCGGGCCGCAGGTTGGCGAAGACCGCCAGCTCCTTCCGGAGCTGCAGCAGGCCGGTCTCCGGACGACCCGCGCTCGGGCCGTGGTCGAACTCCGGGTCGCCGACCGCGCCGAGCAGCACGGCGTCGGCCGCGGCGCAGGCGGCCCGCGTGGCAGCGGGCAGAGGGGGATCGCCGGCGCGGAGGGCCGTGCCGCCGATTGGGTGCCGCGTCAGCGTGAGGTCGTGGTCGAAGCGGCGGGCGACGACATCGAGGACACGCGCCGCCGCATCGATGACCTCCGGCCCGATTCCGTCGCCCGGCAGCAGGGCAATCGTCGCACGCATCGCCTACGCCGTCCGCGTGGCGGGCTCCGGCCGGGCCGGAGCCGCCGCGTTCTGCTCGGCGCGGATGCGCGCGACGATGGCGGCGACGTCGTGGTCGTCGATCTGCTTCTGCCGGTCCGCGAGCTCGATCACGGCGCGGTAGACGCGGTCGAGCTCGTAGCGGCGGCTGAGCTCGACGCCCATCTGCTCGCAGCGGCGCTTCACGGCGTGCCGCCCCGAGTGCTTGCCCAGCACCAGCGTCGACTCGACGCCGATGTCCTCCGGCCGCATGATCTCGTACGTGCGACGGTCCTTGATGACGCCGTCCTGGTGGATGCCGGCCTCGTGTGCGAACGCGTTCCGGCCCACGATGGCCTTGTTGGCCTGGACCGGCTCGTGGGTCAGCGCCGTCAGCAGCTGGCTCGTCCGAAAGAGCTCGGGCGTGCGGACCGCGGTCTCGTAGGGCAGCCGGTCGCGGCGCACCCGGGTTGCCATCACCAGCTCCTCGAGCGACGCGTTGCCGGCGCGCTCGCCGATGCCGTTGATGGTGCACTCGACCTGGCGGACGCCGGCCTGCACTGCCGCCAGCGAGTTGGCGACGGCCAGGCCCAGGTCGTCGTGACAGTGCGCGCTGAACACGGCCCGGTCGGCGTTCGGGACCCGCGCACGCACCTCGCTGAAGAACTCGCCGATCTCCTCCGGCGTGCAGTACCCGACCGTGTCCGGCAGATTGACCGTGGTGGCGCCGGCATCGATTGCCATCTCGACGACCTGGCACAGAAAGTCCATATCCGTCCGTGTCGCGTCCTCGGCCGAGAACTCCACGTCGTCCGTGTAGCCGCAGGCCTGCTTCACGGCCGCGGTGAGGGCGGCCAGGCACTGCTCGCGCGTGATCCGCAGCTTCCGCTCCAGATGCAGGTCCGACGTAGCGATGAACGTGTGGATCCGCGCCCGCTCCGCCGCCTTCAACGACTCGCCGGCACGCTCGATGTCGGCCGGGTTGCAACGCGCCAGGGCCGCGACGACAGGACCGCGTATCTCGGCGGCCACCAGCTCGACGGCGTGCGCGTCATCGTCCGACGCAATGGGAAAGCCGGCCTCGATGATGTCGACCCCCAACCTCACCAGCTGCCTCGCCAGCGTCAGTTTCTCGTCCGTGTTCATCGAAAACCCGGGCGACTGCTCGCCGTCGCGCAGGGTAGTATCGAAGATAATCAGCTTCTCGCTCGCCACGGCACCTCCCGATCACAACTCTCCCCCCCCATTAACGCGCACCGGCGCTTCCTAAGTCAAGATTATAGATATTACGATTTAATAAGTCCCAATTATAATGGTCCACCGTGGACCTCGCCGAGCTCCAAGTCTTCCTCGCGGTCGCGACCGAGCGCAGCTTCTCGCGGGCCGCGATACGGCTGCACCGCACCCAACCGGCGGTGAGCCAGGCGATCAAGCGGCTCGAGGAGGAGCTGGACGAACGCCTGTTCGACCGCTCCTCGAAGGACGGCCGGTTGACGGAGGCCGGGGAGATCCTGCTCGACTACGCCCAGCGGCTGACGCGGCTGAAGGACGAGGCCGAAGGCGCCGTGCGCGAACTGCAAGATCTCCGGCGCGGGCGCGTCCTGATCGGGGCCAACGAGGGGGCGGTGCACGTGCTGCTGCCGGCCATCGAGCAGTTCCGCCGGGATCATCCGCATGCGCAGGTCGAGGTGCGCCGCGTGCCGGCGCGGCAGATGGCGCGCGAGGTGCTCAGCCGCTCGCTGGACTTCGGGGTGCTCACCTTTCCCCCGCGCGAGCGCGGGTTGCAGACCCTGCCGCTCGGCGAGGACGAGCTCGTCATGCTGATGAGCCCGGCGCACCCCCTGGCTGGCCGGCCGCAGATCACGATGGAGGAGTTCGGCCGCCAGACCGTCATCGCCCACAACGAGGCGTCGCCGGCGCGCGAGCGCGTGCTGCGCCTCTACGAGCAGCGGCATACGTCGATCAACATCCAGATCGGCCTCCCGAGCCTCGACGGGATCAAGCGCGCCGTCGAGATGGGCCTGGGCGTGGCGCTGCTCCCGCAGCGTTGCGCCCGCAACGAAATCGCCCGCGGACAGCTCGCTGCCGTCAAGGTGCCCCAACTCCGGCTCGCGCGTCAGGTGCGGCTAGTCTATCGCCGCTCGGGCGAGATGTCGCACGCCGCGACGGCGTTCCTGGACGCCGCGCGCGCGCTCGGATCGGCTTGAGCCGCGCGGGAGCGGCGTCAGAACCCGCCGACGTACGGCAGGCCAGCGCCGACTCGGCGTACGGCATCGAAGTCGTCGAGCAGCAGGCCGGTGGCGTCCCACTGGCCGGTGAGCAGCGATTGGCGGATGCCGGCGGGAATGCCGAGGGGCACCGTGCGGCCGGCGGCCTGAATCGACCGCGCATCGACGCTGAACACCATCGGCGTCCCGGGGTCGCGCTCGGCGGCGGCCATCAGATGGTCGATGTCAGCGGCGGACGCGGTCGCGCACGGCAGGCCGATGGTCGTCGCGTTGCCCAGGAAGATCTCGGAGAACGACTGGCCGACGCAGGCGTCGATGCCGCGCCGCTTGAGGGCTTGCGGTGCGTGCTCGCGCGACGAGCCGGAACCGAAGTTCGCGTTGACGATCAGGATCGACGCGCGGGCGTACGCGGGGTTCGCGAACGGATGGTCCGGCATCGACTGACGATCGTCCTTGAACGCATGCTCACCGAGACCCTCGAAGGTGATCGCCTTGAGAAACCGCGCGGGAATGATCCGGTCGGTGTCGATGTTGCTGCCGCGCAGCGGGATGGCGGTTCCCTCGACGCGATCGATGCGGCGGTCGCTGCTGTCCGTGGCACTCATTGGCTTTCCCACGCCGTTTCTACGGCGCACACTGCTAGCCGAGCATCCCCCGCACGTCCGTCACCTCACCCGCAACGGCCGCGGCCGCGACCATCGCCGGACTCATCAGCAGCGTCCGGCCGGTCGGGCTCCCCTGGCGCCCCTTGAAGTTGCGGTTGGACGACGATGCACACACCTCGCGTCCGTGCAGCCGGTCGGGGTTCATCGCCAGGCACATCGAGCAGCCGGCGGCGCGCCACTCGAAGCCGGCCGCCTGGAAGATCTCGTGCAGCCCTTCCTCCTCGGCCGCCTTTCGCACGTCCTTCGAGCCCGGCACCACGAGCGCCCGTACGTGCGAAGCGACGCGGCGTCCCGAGACGACACGCGCCGCCTCCCGCAGGTCCGACAGCCGTGCGTTGGTGCACGAACCGACGAACGCCACGTCCACCCGCGTGCCGCGGATGGGCTCGCCGGCCGTCAGCCCCATGAACTCGAGCGCCTCGCCTACCGCGTCGGCGTCGGCCCCAGTCTCGGCCGGCCTGGGAATATGCTCGGAAACACCGACCGACTGGCCGGGGTTGATGCCCCACGTCACGCGCGGCTCGATGGCGCCGCCGTCGATCAGCACCTCGTCGTCGTACGTCGCGTCGGGGTCCGACGCCATGGATCGCCACCACGCCTGCGCGTCGTCGAACGCCGCGCCGCCGGGCGCGAACGGCCGGCCGGCCAGGTACTCGAACGTGGTCTCGTCCGGGTTCACGTAGCCGATGCGCGCACCGCCCTCGATGGACATGTTGCATATCGTCATGCGCTCGTCCATCGACATCCGCTCGACGGCCGGACCGGCGTACTCGTACGCGTAGCCCACGCCGCCCCGTACGCCGAGCCGCGCGATGATCTCCAGGATCACGTCCTTCGCGAAGACACCCGGG
Organism: Vicinamibacterales bacterium; assembly: GCA_965217045.1. GTDB lineage: Bacteria > Acidobacteriota > Vicinamibacteria > Vicinamibacterales > UBA8438 > JAAXGX01. Next base: position 2,941,942 of record OZ244229.1, read on the forward strand.
CCAAGTGCGCCGAAAACCGCGATTCGGCGCACCTTGAGGGGGTCGATCGCCAGGCACTGCGACGCCAGGACGTCGCGCACCTGGGATGTCCCGATGCCGAACGCCACGGCGCCGAACGCGCCGTGCGTCGACGTGTGGCTGTCGCCGCAGGCGATGGTCATTCCCGGCTGCGTCAGCCCGAGCTCCGGCCCGATGACGTGCACGATCCCCTGCCGGTCGGTGCCGAGATGGGAGAAGCGGATGTCGAACTGCCGGCAGTTGCGCTCGAGCGCCGCCATCATCTGCTCGGCCAGCTCGTCGGCGAACGGCCGCCGCTGATCCAGCGTCGGGACGATGTGGTCCACCGTGGCGTACGTCCGCTCCGGGAACGCGACGCGGAGACCCCGCCGCCGCAGCATGTCGAACGCCTGCGGCGTGGTGACCTCGTGGATCAGATGCAGCCCGATGAACAGTTGCGTCTGCCCGGTCGGCAGGCGGCGGACGGTGTGCAGATCCCAGACTTTCTCGAAGAGGGTCTTGCCCATCGCGGAATTGTAACGGCTGGCCCGGAAATCGTCGCGCGCGGCACCGCTTGCGCCCAACCTGCCATCCAGGAGCCCCGCGCCGTTCTACGGCGCAGGCTCCTGCGCCTCTTCCTCCGTCTCGATCTCCTCCATGAACTCCTCCTTGGGCTTGTGGATCCGGCCGTAGCTGCCGGCATCGATGACGTAGTACCAGGAGGCGAAGCGGGCAGCCAGCTGGTCGGTCATCTCCCGGCCCTCGCGGACCCTCCGCTCCCAGGACTCGTGCGCATCGGCGGCCGCCGCGTCCGGCTCGGGGAGAGCCGCCTCGTCGAAGTCCGCCGTGATGAACACGTAGCGGTTCTCGCCGGAGCCCGTATCCTCCTCGTCGCTCGTCTCGTCGCCCACCGCCACCGCGTCGCCGCGGCCATAGACGATCTCGCCGAACCGCAGGGTGTAGAGCACGCCCTCGTTCGTGCGGACGAGCAGCTCCCCGTCGTTCGACAGCAGGCCGCCCTCGGCGGTCGGGTAGAATCCGCGGCTGGTCAGCGTCTGCACGTCGGCCTGGTTGATCTGCCCCTGCTCGAACGCCTGGCGAATGTTCCCCGAGAGCCCGGGCGGCTTGGGCCGCACGCCGGCAATCTTCATGGTCATCACGGCGCCGATCAGCAGGTTGACCTGGACGGTGTCCACCTCCTGCCCCTCGGGCAGCTCGTTCGCGTCCCAACCGTCGTCCTCGTTCCTGGTGAGGACGAACTCGCCGCGCCGCACCACCGAGAGCGTCTGCTCGTCGATGAAGTACTCGTTCAGGGTGATCTGCTGGACCTGGTCACGCTCCACCTCGAGCAGGTTGGTCTCGATCCAGTCCTCGAACGCCGTCGAGATGTCGGCTTCGAAGCGGGCGGAGTACACGCGCTTCTGGCCGGGAACGCGGACGAAGCGGAGCCCAGGCCGGCCCGGCACCGCGCGGCCGACGATGAGGTCGGCCAGCACGCGCTCGTCGGGATCCCTGAACGTCACGCGCGTGCCGCGCCCCTGGAGGGTGCTCATCGTTTCGTCGGCCGGATCGACCACGCCCAGCGCGTCGTGATCGGCGACGTTGTCCGAGCGGAAGTCTTCCTTGATGACGCTGATGACGTCCGCCGCCGCGTTGGCCAGCCGCTCCTCGCCGTCCGCGGGGTAGTCGTGATGCGAGGGAATCGTCCACAGGCCGCCGCGGTTGGTGACCTTGAACGGCGTCGCGGACGCCGTGTCCTCGTCGAACTCGATCACCTCGAGCGTCGCGGCCGCCTCCGGATCGGTGAACTCCGGAAAGAACGGCTCGCCGACATCGAAGAACGCGTCGGGGGCGACCCGCCCCGGCGTCGTCGCGAACGCAAGCAGGCCCAGCACGAGGGCGGCGCCTGCAATCCTCTGGGTTCTCTTCAACTCACTCATGGTCAATCCCTCAACCGATGCGCCGCCGCGGCCCCTTCCCGTTCGCGGCGCCGGCGGCGGAGCAGAATGGCTACGCCCACGACAAAGACGGGGATCGGCGGCAGCAGGACCGCGAACGTCTGGATGGACGTCTGGATCTGCCGGATCTGCGATTCCATGGTCTCCCGGCTGACCTGAATCTTGGCTTCCTTCTCGGCTTCGATGTTGGTCGACAGCACGCTGAGGCGCCGGTTCTCGACCGCCTCCAGATTCCGCACCATGATCTGCTTAGTCTGGGCGTCGATGTCGGTCCGGCTCTGGAGCTCCTCCACGCGCGCGTCGAGCCGCGCCTGGGCCTCCTCGATCGCCTGCTCGGCTTCCTCCTCGGCCTGCTGCTCCTCCTGTGCGCGCTGCTCGGTGAACTGGGCCGTCTGCGCTTCGACCCGCTCCAGAGTCCGGTGGCGCGCGCGCCGGTTGCGCAGGTTGACGAACGACTCGTCGCCCACGAGCACGTCCATCGCGTTGAGGAAGAACGTCACGTTGTCGAAGTTGAGGTCCGCGATTGCCTGCTCGCGGATGGCGAAGAACTGCTCGCCGATGAAGTCGAGGTCGGCCACCACGATCAGATCGACCGAATCGGTCGAGGTGTCCTCGGTATCCTCGGCGGCGTCCGCCGCGGGACCCGCGTCGGGCGCGGGCTCGGCGGCCGCGGGCGTCTCCGCTTCCTCGTCCACATCCGGCATGTCGGCCGCAGCAGTCTCGGCGGCTGCATCGGGCGCGGGCGCTTCTGCCTGGTCGAGTTCAGGCGCCGCGTCCGCAGAGTCCGCGGCCTGAGGCTCGGCCGCGGGTCCCGACTCCGCGGGCGCCGCCGCCTCGGGTTCGGTCGCAGCTCCCGCCTCCGCAGGTGCCGGCGCCGCGGGCGCGACCGCAGGGTCCAACTCCGCAGGGACTGCCGTCGCGGGCGCAGCCGCAGGGTCCGACTCCGCAGGAGCTGCCGCCGCGGGTTCGGCCGCAGGGGCTGCCTCCGCAGGGGCTGCCGCCGCGGGCGCGGCTACAGGGTCCGCCTCGGCAGGGGCTGCCGCCTCGGGTTCGGCCGCAGGGTCCACCTCCGCGGGGGCTGCCGCCGCGGGCTCGGCCGCAGGGTCCAGCTCCGCAGGGGCTGCCGCCGCGGGCTCGGCCGCAGGGTCCGCCTCCGCGGGGGCTGCCGCCTCGGGCTCGGCCGCAGGCTCCAGCTCCGCAGGGGCTGCCGCCTCGGGTTCGGCCACAGGGTCCAGCTCCGCAGGGGCTGCCGCCTCGGGCTCGGCTGCAGGCTCCGACTCGGCGGCGGCCGGCGGAGTCAGGCCGGTCGCCCGGATGCGGGCCGCGATGACGTAGTCCCGCTCGTCTTGCTCGCGCGGGGGCTCGGGATTGATCTGCGGCCCGAACGGCGAGTTGCGGACGATGGAAAAGTAGCCGTTCGTGCCCGACACCATGCCGGATCGGAGCAACGGCTGGAATTCGACGCGCTCATCCTCCACGGGCTCGAGGAACCCCGGCCAGAGGAACACGAGCTCCTGCAGATCGGCGGTCACGTCGACATCGGTGTTGAAGGTCTCCGCGTTCAGGTTCCCCCGTCCGAGGAACACCACGTCGTCCGGCATGTGCGCCAGCTGCGGGTGCGGGTTGTAGGCGTCCCACACGATGCGGGTCGGCTCCCAGTTGACGCCCAGGTCGGCCAGCCACTGCCGCACGTTGCCGCGCGGGCCAGGACGCGCCGTGCCCGGCGGGTAGGTGAACGGGTTGCCGTCGCCGACCCACTCCGTGGGCGAGAGCTGCGGGTTGACCGCGGGCATCGGATCCACCAGCAGCATGGCCGGGGTGCCCCGCCGGATGGCGTCGGTGACGTGTTGCATCTCGTCCGTTTGCATCGACGAGGGGAGCGGGACGAGCAGCGCATCGACCTCCACGTCGATCGGCAGCTCCGGATCGATCGGATAGACCTCGTACTGCTTGCGGAGCTCGGAAACGACGGGCCAGGCCGGATCGAACCGGTTCTGCCGGTAGTCGACGCCCCCGACTAGGTTCACCATCGTGCGCACGACCCCGATGCGCTTGCGCTCCGCGCCGGCCACGACCCGGATGCTGCGCACCACTTCGTACTCGGTAGGCAGCCCGCGATCGAAGAACGGGATCACCTGCTCCTCGGCGCCGCACGTGAACGCCACACCCATGAAGACTTCGCTCACGTCCGCCCGGGTCGAGCTGACGTCGCGGAACGGCCGCGGCCCGATACCGAACGTCTCACGGGCATCGCGCGCCGCGTCGCTGAACGACTCGGTGTCGTGGATCAGCACCTCGACCCGCGACCCGGCGAGCGCATCGATCTCCTGCAGCACGCTCAGCAGGTTGGCGCGGGCCTGGACGAACGGCTCCGGCACCTCCGGGCTGACGAATGCCTGGATGAACACCGGACGGTCGGGTGCCAGCTCGTCGAGCAGCGCGTGCGTCTCGCGACTCAGCGAGTGCAGCCGCTCGGCCGTGACGTCGATCCGGAAGCCGGCTCTGGCCGTGAGCGCTCCCAGGCTCACCAGCGCCACCACGATGGCGACGGCGCGCACCGCATGATGCAGCCACATCGGATAGCCGTCGGCCCGGGCCGGCCAGTGCCGCCGCGAGAGGACGAGCACGTTGAGGTACACGAAGGCGCCGCCGACCGCCGTGAAATACAGCAGCGCGTTCAGGCTGATGATCCCCTTGGCGAAGTCCTGGAAGTACGTGCCCGCGGCGAACCCCAGCAGCGCCCGCTCGAGCGCCGGGCTGAACGTCCCCACGGCCGGGCTCGCCACGATGAGCGCGGCGCAGAACAGCGCCCCGAGAATGAATCCGATGGTCGCGTTCCGTGTCAACAGGGACGCCAGCATGCCGACGGCAATCAACGCGGCGCCCATGAACCAATAGCCGACGTAGTTGCTGAACATCAGGCCGACGTCCGGGCTGCCGAGCCAGAAGAGCACCGCCACGTAGCTCAGCGACAGCACGAGCGACGCGGTGTAGATGCCGAGCGTCGCCGCGTACTTGCCGAGCACCACCTCCAGGTCGGTGGCAGGCAGGGTCAGCAGCAGCTCGTCGGTGCCCAGCTTCTTCTCCTCGGCCCAGACGCTCATCGTGAGCGCGGGAACGAAGAACAGCAGCAGGAACGGAAACAGGTTGTTGAGCTGCTCGAGGTTGGCCAGGTTCTGCAGGAAGAAGCGGTCCTGCCAGAATGCCGCGCCGGCGCTGATGAAGATGAACAGCGTGATGAACACGTACCCGGTCGGATTGCTGAAGTACAGCAGCAGGTCGCGCTTGGCGACCGCCCGGATCAGCTTCAGATTCGGTCTGCCGATCATTGCTCGTGCCCCTTCACTAGGACTGGTCAGACGGCGCCTCGGCGCCCGGCTCGGACGGCTTCGCTGCGGACGCCGGCGGTGGTGCGGCGGGCGGCGGCGGCGATTTGGACGTGGACGGCGCGGACGTGGGCGGCGGTGCGGTCGCGGGCGGCGCCGACGTCGATGGAGTCGGCGGAGCAGGCGGCGGCGGTGGCGACGGTGCGGGCGGCGGCGGTGGCGGCGGCGGTGGCGACGGTGCGGGCGGCGGCGGTGGCGACGGTGCGGGCGGCGGCAGCGAGGTGGACGCAGCCGCAGGCGGCGCGGGTTCGCCGCGGTTTGTCAATCGGTAGAACGACTTCTCGATCGAGCCGTTCTCCTTGAGCTCGTCAAGCATGCCGTCGAACACCAGGCGACCGCCGTCGACCAGCAGCACGCGGTCGGCGATCGCTTCGGCCTCGTGGAGAATATGCGTCGAGACGAGCAGCGTCTTCGTCGCGCGCAGATGCTGGACGTTGTCGCGAAACTGCCGGATCTGGTTCGGGTCGAGACCGGCCGTCGGCTCGTCCATGATCAGGACGTCGGGGTCGTGGAGCAGCGCCTGCGCCAGGCCCACGCGCTGCTTGAGTCCCTTGGACAGCCTGCCGATCGGCTTCTCGATCACAAGCTGCAACGCGCACAGGTCGACGACCGCGTCGATACGCCTCTTGAGGGCCTTGCCGAGCTCGCGCGCCTCGCCGAAGAAGGTGAGCAGCTCGAGGGGAGTCATGTCCAGATAGAGCGGGCCGTTCTCCGGCAGGTATCCCAGGCGCCGGGACGCCTCGATGCGATGCTCCCGCACATCCAGCCCGGCGATGGACGCGCTGCCGGCGCTGGGCGCCAGATACCCTGTCAGCATCCGCATCATCGTGGTCTTGCCCGCGCCGTTGGGCCCGAGGAAGGCCACAATCTGGCCCTGGGGTATCGAGAAGGAAATGTCGCGCACTGCGACGAACGGACCGAAGTACTTGCTCAGCCCCTTCGCCTCGATCGTCGGCGCGCCCGCCGTGAACTCGGTCGCCTCCATCACCAGCCTCCGTCGCTCGCTTCCGTACTTTGACGTCGTGCGGCCGCCAACGGCCGGACCCGCTTGCGCCCGAACCTCAGAAGGAACGCTCCATCACACTGCAACCAAAGAGGGTAACCAAGGCCCGACCAATCATCAAGCGCCGGCGATCTGCCGGGCCGCCGCCGCCTGGGCGCGCCTGAAATACCCCGGCGCATTCAGCCGCGCGCACGTATCGAAGAAACCGGGCCGGGGACCGGCCCACCGCAACTCGTCGACCGAGTCGAACACCGGCGCGTCCAGGCGCAACATTGCGATCTGCCGGAACAGAAGCGCCTGCTCGCGCTGCTCGCGCAGGGTGCGCGCCAACCGGGGCGCCCCGCGCACCCGCACGGCCCAGTCGGCGCCGTCAGCCGGTATGTTCTCGAGGCGCCCGTATCTCGCGAGCACGGTCGAGGCCGACTTCGCTCCCCATCCCGGAAGCCCGGGATAGCCGTCCGCCGCATCGCCGACCAGGGCCAAGTAGTCGACCATCGACTCGGGGCCGACCCCGAACCTGGCCCGGACCCCGTCGGCGTCGCGCAGCAGGCCTGCCCGCCGGTCGAACTGCACAATCCGACGGCCGTGCACGCATTGCGCGAGGTCCTTGTCCGGCGAGCAGATGAACACCTGCTCCACACGAGCGTCGTCCGCCGCGCGGGCCGCCGCGGTCGCCAGCCCGTCGTCCGCCTCGAGCTCGGTCATCGGCCAGACGGCGAGGCCCAGCGCCGCGAGCGCGTCCTCGAGCGGATTGAACTGCGCCAGCAGCACCGGCTCGATCTCCTTCCCCGTCTTGTAGCCCGGCCAGAGGCGGTTTCGAAACGACTCGATTACGTGGTCGGTCGCCACCCCGACGTGCGTGACGTCGTCCTCCAGCATTGCGAGGACCGACCCGACGACGCCGCGGACGGCCCCGACGTCGCGGCCGTCCGGATCGAGCGCCGCCGGCACGGCATAGAAGTGACGGAACAGCTCGTACGTGCCGTCGAGGACGAACACGTTCACCGGGATATCTGTCAGATGACCGTGTGCTCGCCGACATCGCCTAGATGCCGCCGCTTGCGGGACGACGGCCGGCGCGGCTCGACGAACGTGCTCAGCCGCCCGCTACGGGACGGCTCCCGCAGCTTGCGGAGCGCGGCCGCCTCGATCTGGCGGATCCGCTCCCGGGTCAGCGAGAACTTCTCTCCGAGCTCCGCCAGCGTCGGCTCGGCCCCGTCGTTCAGCCCGAAGCGCATGCGGATGACCTCGCGCTCCTTGGGGCTGAGCGTCTCGAGCACCGACTCGGTCTGGCGCCGGAGATCGAACGCAATGGTCGACTCGGCCGGATTGACCGCCTGGCGGTCCTCGATGAAGTCGCCGAACTGGCTCTCCTCGCCGTCGCCGATCGGCGAGTCGAGCGACACCACGGTCTGGGCTATCCGCCTGGCCTTGCGGACCACGGACACCGGCAGATCGGCACGGTCGGCCAGCTCACGCACGGTCGGCTCGCGGCCGAGATCCCGCATCAACGTCTGGCCGGCGCGGTTCAACTTGTTCAACGTCTCGATCATGTGGACCGGAATGCGAATGGTCCGGGCCTGGTCGGCGATGGCGCGCGTGATCGCCTGGCGGATCCACCACGTCGCGTAGGTGGAGAACTTGAACCCGCGGCGGTAGTCGAACTTGTCGACCGCGCGCATCAGCCCGATGTTCCCTTCCTGGATCAGGTCCAGGAACGCCAGCCCGCGGTTGGCGTACTTCTTCGCCACCGACACCACGAGCCGCAGGTTGGCCTCGGTCAGCTCCTTGCGCGCCCGATCGGCCTGCCGCGAGCCGCGGCCAATCGCATTCTGGACGCGTGCGAGCGCTTCGCCCGTCTCTTCGATCTCCTGGCGGCGCTCGTTGAGCGGGCTGCGGGCTTCCGGCTGTCCGTCGCCGTCCCGGCCCTGGCGCGGCGTCGCAGCCGGACGCCGCAGGCGCTCGCCACGGCGCAGCGTGCCGGCGGACGAATCGATCTTCTCGATGAAGCTGCCGCGCACCTCGGGCGTGAACCGCATGGCGCGGACGACCCGCGAAACGGTGACGTGGGCGCGCAGCAGGCGCCGGGTCGTGCGTGTCGACACGCGCCCGTGCCGCTTACGGGTGGCGGCCGCCCGGCTCTGGCGCCGCGTCAGCTCCTTGAGCGCGGCGTCGACGGCGCCGACGGCGTCGAGGAACTTGCGGGCGCGGTTGGCCACCTGCCGTTCCGTCAAGTCCCCGTCCTTCAACACGACGATGTCCTGCAGATCGCGCTCGCCCTCCCTGAGGGCTTGGCCGAGATGCAACACCTGGCGCGCGACGATCAGGCTGCGCGACAGCGCGATCATGACCCGCTGCTCGCCACGCTCGATGCGCTTCGCGATGGCCACCTCACCTTCCCGCGTGAGCAGCGGGACCCGACTCATCTGCCGGAGATACGTTCGCACCAGATCCTGACCCTGGTCGGTTTCGTCACCGGCCGGGTGCACCTCCGTCTCCGACATCACGCGCAGCGGCGTGCGCCGGACGGTATCGACCTCGATCTGATCGGCGGCCCCTTCGACCTCGACACCCTGGCTCTCGAGCTCCTGCAACAGCGCGGCGAGTTCGTCCGAGTCGGTGTCGGGCGCGAGATGCTCGACGACCTGATCGATGGTCACGAAGCCCCGTTCGTGACCTGCGACAATCAAGTCTCGCACTAAATCAGTTCTGTCCTGCGTCAACAATTGGCTCCTCTCGACCCGCGCGCGCGTTATCGCGAACCGGCGCTGAATGTGCGGTGGGACTCAGAATCGCCCGCCTTGCCCTTTTGGACGCACTACGGGGCGGATTTGTTTCGCTAAATCGACGCCGATTTTATCAGTACCTCGGCCCGAAATCTCCCCCTTTTTTGGTGCATGTCTGCATGTTCCTGGTCATGCTCTGCATGCCTCCCCCTTACATTACATTTCATCGGCCGGCGGCGCTTCGAAGGACAGCCGCGCCCCGAGAGTCCAGGTACCGTCACGGGTAGGGGCGCTAAGCTTACGAGGTGCGCATTCACGGCCGGGCCGGCGGCGGGGTGACCTCGCAGACTCTGGGCGCGTTCGGCGGTGTCTTCACGCCGGGCGTCCTCGCGGCGCTTGGCCTCGTCTTCTTCCGGCGGCTCGGCTTCGTCGTCGGCAGCACCGGGCTGGCGCGGGGGCTCCTGATGCTCGCGCTGGCGAGCGGCATCGCGCTCCTGACCAGCATCTCGCTGTCGGCCATCGCGACCAGCCGCAAGGCGCGCGGGACCGGGGACTGCTTCCTTCTCTCGCGGACGCTCGGGATCGAGTTCGGCGGCGCGCTCGGTCTGGCCCTCTATCTGGCGCAGGCCACCTCGGTCGCGTTCTACTCCGTCGGCTTCGGGGAGGCCGCGGTCGCGCTGTTCGGAGGGTCGGGGCTCGCCGTGCGCCTGGTGGCCGGCGGCGCCGCGTTCGCCGTGTTCCAGCTGGCGTACGTCGGCGCCCGGCTCGCGTCCCGCGTGCAGTTCGTCGTCCTGGCGATTCTGACCGGCGCGCTGGTGTCGTTCCTGGCCGGCGGCCGGGCGGCGTGGGACCTGTCGCTGCTCCGGCAGAGCTGGTCGGCGGGCGCCGCGGCGCTCCCGTTCTGGACGGTCTTCCCCATCCTCTTCCCGGCGGTGGCCGGCTTCACGCTCGGCGTCGGCACGCTGGGAGACCTGAGGAATCCGGCCCGCAGCCTGCCGCGGGGGATCTTTCCCGCGCTCGGCGTGTTCGTCGCGATCTACGGCACCGGCATGTTCGTGCTGGCGGCGTCGGCGCCGCTCCCGAACCTGACCACGGACTACGAGGTCCTGCCGCGCATCGCGGCCGTACCCTGGCTGGCTCACGCCGCCGTGTTGTCGGCGACGCTGGCGGCGGGCCTGGCGACGCTCCTCGGCGCCGCCCGCATCCTGCAGGCGCTGGCCGGCGACAGGCTGTTCGCGCCGCTCACGTTCTTCGGCGCCGGCCACGGACCGGCGGGCCACCCGCGGCGGGCCATGGTTCTGACCGGCCTCGTCGCGCTCGCCACGATCGCCCTGGGCGACCTAGACGCGATCGCTGCCGTCGTGTCGATGTTCCTGCTGATCTCGTATGGGCTGCTCAACTACGCCACCTACGTCGAGGCGGTCGGGGCCAGCCAGCCGCTGCGCCCGGGGTTTCGCTTCTTTCACGCGCGCGCCAGCCTGGCGGGCACCGGGCTGTGCGGGTTCGTGATGCTCATGCTGGACCCCGTGGCGAGCCTGGCGGCCGTCGGGATCCTCACGCTCGTTCACCAGTACCTGCACTGGACCGCCGTGCCGGCGCGCTGGCGCGACCGCCGGCGGGCATACTGGTTCCAGCGCGTCAAGAAGGCGCTGCGTGAGATTGCCGACCAGCCGGAGGGCGCGACGGACTGGCAGCCGCACATCCTGGCCTTCGCCGAGACGCCCGCCCGCCGGGAGCGGCTGCTGCGGGCGGCGGGCTGGATCTCCGGGGGCTCGGGCATCGTCGGAGCAGTCGAGTTCCTGGCCGGAGAGCGCACCGGCCCCGCAGCCGACCAGGCTCGCCGGGAAACCGAAGAGCGGCTGGCGGCCGACGTGCGGCGCCACGGTCTCGACGTCCATCCGCTGGTGGTGGCGGGCGGCGAAGGGCCCCTGGCTGCCGTGGCGGTGCTGCAGGCCTGGGGCGTCGGCCCCATTCGAGCCAACACCGTCATGCTCGACTGGGACGACAGTCGCGACCCGGAACGGTCGCCGGAGCTGTCGCGGCGGCACGCGCTGCTGCTGCGGAGCGCGGCCGGACTCGGCCGGCACACCGTCGTGCTGCGTGCCGCGGAAGCCGGGTGGACCACGCTGGAGCAGGCGGCGGCCGGCGGCCGGCGCATCGACGTCTGGTGGCTCGACGACGACTCGTCGCGGCTGGCGCTGGTGCTCGCCCATCTGACGACGCGGACCGACGAGTGGAACGAGGCGGCCATCCGGCTGCTGGCGCCGGTCCCGCCGGCCTCGGCCGCTGCGGCAGCAGCCGACCTCCGGCGCCGGGTCGGCGAGCTGGGCATCGCCGCGAGCATCGTCGCCGTGGACGCCAGCGAGGGCGACGGCGCGTATGCGCGCTCGCGGGACGCAACACTCGTCTTCCTGCCCGTGCGCGTCGAGGGCACACGCACGCTCCATTCGGTCGGCGCCGCCGACCGGCTTTTCGGGACGCTGCCCGTCGCCGCGCTCGTCGCCGCGGCAGGCGCTGTCGCGCCCGGCCTGGAGGAGGACGCCGCGGCGTCCGCTCCGGAGCGGGAAGCCGGCCCCCGCCAGGAGCCTGCCCCGTAGGACGGAGCAGCCTTCCGGCGGGTCGCCCGCGGAGAGTCCCCTGGGCGCCAACCAGAGCCGCAGGGCGACGATTGGCGGGCTAGGAGTCTGCGCCGCAGAAAACGGTGCGACAATCGCAGGCGAGATCGGACGCCGGAAGGACTTGATGTCGACGACTTTTCGCCGCTACGCACCGGACCAATCGCTGCTGTTGCCGCCCGACGTGCGGGCGTGGTTGCCGGAGGGCCATTTGGCGCACCACGTCAGCGATCTGGTAGACGGCCTGGACCTGACGGCGTTCTACGCCGCGTATGCGGGGGATGGTCGGCGCAACGCGCCGTATGAGCCGCGGATGATGGTGAAGGTGCTGCTCTACGCCTACGCGACAGGGGTGTTTTCGTCGCGGAGGATTGCAAGGAGGCTGGAGGAGGACGTGGCGTTCCGGGTGCTGGCGGCCGGCAACTTTCCGCAGCACCGGCCGGTTTGCGAGTTTCGGCGTCGGCACCTGGAGGACTTCAAGGCGCTGTTTGTGGAGGTGGTGCGTCTGGCGCGGGAATTGGGATTGGCGAGCTTCGGCAAGCTGTCGATCGACGGCACGAAGGTTCGTGCGAACGCGAGCAAGCACAAGGCGATGAGCTACGGTCGGATGCAGGAGGAAGAGCGGCGCTTGGCCGGTGAGATTGACGCGCTGGTGCGGGCGGCACGGGACGCCGACGCGGCTGAGGATGAGCGCTTCGGGCCGGACGCACGCGGCGACGAGCTGCCGTCGGAGTTGCGCCGCCGGGAGGATCGCCTGGCGGCGATCCGGGCGGCGAAGGAGCGGCTGGAGGCGGCACAGCGGGCGGCGGACGACGCGGGCGGGCGGCAGCCGGGCCAGGATCGGAACCTGAAGGGCGGACGGCCGTACAAGCGGGGGTATGGCGAGCCGGACGAGAAGGCACAGAGCAACTTCACGGACCCGGAGAGCGGGATCATGAAGACGAGCAACGACGGGTTCCAGCAATGCTACAACGCGCAGGTAGCAGTGGATGGTGAGCACCAGTTGGTAGTGGCGACGGAGGTGACGGCGAACGCGAGCGACCAGGGTGGGCTGCCGCTGCTGCTCGACGAGGTGGCGGAGACGGTCGGCGAGCAGCCGGACACGGTGCTGGCGGACGCTGGCTACAGTAACGAGCGGGACTTGGTGAACCTGGAGACGCGGGGCGTCGATGGGTACGTGTCACTGGGACGGGAGGGCAAGACGGCGCGGCCCCGCGACCCAGGGCAGTACCCCGCGACGAATCGCATGGCCGAGAAGCTGTCGAAGCCGGCGGGTCGTGCGGCATACGCCGAACGCAAGTGGCTGTCGGAGGCTCCGCACGGCTGGATCAAACACGTGCTGGGATTCCGGCGCTTCAGCCTGCGGGGGCTGGCGAAGGTGCGCGGCGAGTGGGACTTGGTGTGCCTGGCGTTGAACGCCAAGCGCCTGCACGCCCTGATCGCGGCGTGACACGCGGCAACGAGGCTCGCGATGGCGACCGATCGGCGCGCATCACGGTCTCTGGCGGACCAAGGGGCCCGTCAACGCCGGATCTCGCCATCTGCCGAGGAACTACCTCGTCGGGCGACCGCCGAAGCTGCTCCGACACGATAAGTCAGAGCATGGGCCGACGACCCACTTCACGCCGCAGCATCTCCTGCGGCGCAGACTCCTAGTAGCGGTAGTGGTCCGGCTTGTAGGGCCCGTCGACCGGCACGCCGAGGTAGTCGGCCTGCTCGGAGGTCAGCGTCGTCAGGCGCACCCCGAGATGGTCGAGGTGCAGGCGCGCCACCTCCTCGTCGAGCTTCTTGGGCAGCATGTAGACCTGCTTGGCATACTCGCCGGCGTTGCGGTGCAGCGCCAGCTGCGCGAGCACCTGATTGGTGAAGGACGTGGACATCACGAAGCTCGGATGCCCGGTGGCGCAGCCGAGGTTGAGCAGCCGCCCCTCGGCGAGGACGAGCACGCTGTGCCCGTCGGGGAACCGCCATTCGTCGTACTGCGGCTTGATCCCGATGCGCTCGATCCCCGGCATCCGCTTGAGGCCGGCCATGTCGATCTCGTTGTCGAAGTGGCCGATGTTCCCCACAATCGCCTTGTCCTTCATCCGCCCCATCTGCGCCGCGGTGATGATGCCCTTGTTGCCGGTGGCGGTGATAAAGAGGTCGGCGGTTTCGAGCAGGCTGTCGAGCGTGTTGACCTCGTAGCCTTCCATCGCGGCCTGCAGCGCGCAGATCGGGTCGATCTCCGCGACGACGACCCGACAGCCCTGCCCGCGGAGCGACTGGGCGCACCCCTTGCCCACCTCCCCGTAGCCGCAGACGACCGCGACCTTGCCGCCCAGCATCACGTCCGTCGCCCGGGCGAGGCCGTCCGGCAACGAGTGCCGGCAGCCGTACACGTTGTCGAACTTGCTCTTGGTGACCGAGTCGTTGACGTTGATGGCCGGGAACAGCAGCGTCCCGTCGCGCGTCATCTCGTACAGCCTGTGGACCCCGGTCGTCGTCTCCTCGCTGACGCCCCGGATGGTCGGGCTGATCCGCCGCCACTGCCCCGGATCGCGGTGCTGGATGTCGCGCAACAGGTCGAGAATCACGCCCCACTCCTCCGGGTCGTGTTCGGGGTCGAAGGCCGGGACCGCGCCGGCACGTTCGAACTCGTACCCCTTGTGCACCAGGAGCGTGGCGTCGCCGCCGTCGTCGACGATCAGGTCGGGGCCGCGGCCGTCGGGCCAGAGCAACGCCTCGTTCGTGCACCCCCAGTACTCGGGGAGCGTCTCGCCCTTCCACGCGAAGACCGGAATGCCGCACGGAGCGCCGGTCGTGCACCCGGTCTCGGGACGACCGACCACGACCGCCGCCGCCGCGTGGTCCTGCGTCGAGAAGATGTTGCAGGACGCCCAGCGCACGTCGGCCCCGAGCTCCGCAAGCGTCTCGATCAGCACCGCGGTCTGCACGGTCATGTGCAGGCTGCCCATCACCCGTGCGCCCGCCAGCGGCCTTTCGGCGGCATGCCGGCGGCGCAAGACCATCAGCCCGGGCATCTCCTGCTCCGCCAGCCTGATCTCGTTGCGCCCGCGCGAGGCCAGGGCCAGATCCGCGACCTTGTAGGGCAGGCGACCGGCCCGCGCGGCTTCCTCGAACGGGTGAATCTTTTCGACGAGCGTCGAACTCATGAAATCTCCCTCTCAGCGCACGGGGCGCCGCACGCGACGGGATGGCGACCGCCGGCTCCGCTGCCGGGCCTGCCCGTGCGGCTCGCTCGCGGACGCGGCGGACGTCTGCGTCTCCCGGACCATCAGAGGATGTTCGTGCAGCGTCTCCTGATAGTAGTCGTCCAGCAGCATGGCGATGAGCGCAGACTCGTCCTCGTTCCCGGCCAAGCTGCGGCCCAGCGGGACGAACCGCTCGCTACGCTCGGCCTTGAGCCGGTCGCGGTCGCGAAACCGCGCCTCGAGCAGTATGGTGACCCGCTCGGCAACCACCGCCTGGACGACCGCATCCGTCGGCGCGGCGCGCTGCTGGAAATCGATGGCGTAGCGCTTGGCAATGGCGTCGAGCGTGAGCGTCTCCGCTTCGGTCACCAGCGAAAGGGCTACACCGGCGGCGCCGGCGCGACCCGTCCGGCCGGCCCGATGAATGTATCCCTCCGGATCCTCGGGCGGCTCGTACTGAATGACGTGGGACAGCTGGGGAATGTCGAGGCCGCGCGCCGCGACGTCGGTGGCGACGAGAAACCTGAGGGTGCTGTCGCGAACCCGCGCGAGGATGAGCTCGCGATCCGCCTGCGAGCGATCCGCGCTGATCTCGTCGGCATCGTAGCCGAACCGCTGCAGCACGACAGCGACGTAGTGCACGGCCGTCTTCGTGTTGCAGAAGATGATGGCGGAGGCCGGGTTCTCAAGCTCGATGACCCGCACCAGGCTCCGGTCCTTGTCCATCGCGGGCACCACGTAGAACATGTGCTCGGTCGCGGCGACGTGCACCTGGTCGCCGCTGAGCGACAGGAACTCGGGCACGCGCAGAAACTCCTTCGCCGTGCGCATCACGTAGGCGGGAAACGTGGCCGAGAACATGCTGTTCTGGAGCGTGTCGAGCGTCGCCGCCGGCACATGCCGCTGGACCTTCTGCATGTCCGGATAGAAGCCCATCGAGAGCATGCGGTCGGCTTCGTCGAAGATGCGCATCTGCAGCGCGTCGAGCGACAGCGTGCCGCGCAGCAGGTGGTCGAGCACACGTCCCGGCGTGCCGACCACGATCTGCGCCCCGCCCTTGAGCGCATCGATCTGCGGGCCATAGCCCACGCCGCCGTAGATGGCGACCGTCCGCAGCCCGGTGTCCTGGCAGATGGTCTCGGCAACCTGGCAGACCTGCTTGGCCAACTCACGCGTCGGGACCAGGACGAGCGCCTGGCACTGCGCACGGCCCGACTCCAGCCGCTCGAGCATCGGCAGGACGAACGCCCCGGTCTTGCCGCTGCCGGTCCGCGCCTGGATCATCACCTCGCGGCCGGCCAGCAGGTACGGAATCGCCGTCGCCTGCACCGGCATGAGGCTGGTCCACCCCACGCGGGCGGCACCGCGACGCAACGGCTCGGGCAACTGGGCGAGGGTGAGCTCCGGCAGCTCAGGAGTCTCGCTGGTCTGGGATTCGGTAGGTTCGTTCAACGTCTTCGCGCCTGATCATACGTCACTCGCACGGCGCAGGGTAGTCACTGCCGGCGCACTTGCAGTATGCTGTGGGTCCCTCGGCACCAGATTATCCGGAGGTTCGCAACCGATGGCGCGAAGGACGTTCCGCCCTGTGTGGATTCTGTTGGCACTGCTCGCGTGCGGCGCAGCCGGGCTGTCGGCGCAGGAGGGCCGCACCGTCGAATGGCGATCGTACGCCGCCGACGTGGCCAGCACCTTCTATTCCCCGGCGGATCAAATCAACGCCGACAACTTCAACGACCTGGAAGTCGCCTGGCGGTTCTCGACCCGCAACTTCGGGTCCCGGCCGGAAGCCAACCTTCAGTCGACGCCGCTCATGATCGGGGGGGTGCTGTACAGCACGGTCGGCTCGCGGCGGGATGTCGTGGCCCTGGATGCGACCACCGGCGAGCTGCTGTGGATGCACCGGATCGACGAGGGCGAGCGCGGCGCCGCGGCGCCGCGGCGTCTCTCGGGCCGCGGTCTGGCGTACTGGGACGACGGCGCGGAGGGACAGCTCTTCTACGTCACGCCCGGGTACCGCCTAGTCGCGCTCGACGCGGCGACGGGCCACCGGGTGAGCACCTTCGGGACGGACGGCATCGTCGATCTGAAGCTGGAGTTCGATCAGGACATCGATCTCGTCACCGGCGAGGTCGGGCTCCACGCCGCGCCGGTGGTGGCCGGCAACACGATCGTCATCGGGGCCGCCCACCGGCCGGGGACCGCCCCGCGGTCGCGCGCCAACGTGAAGGGCCACGTGCGCGGCTACGACACCCGCACCGGGGCGCGGAAGTGGATCTTCCACACCATCCCGGACTCGGACGAGTTCGGCAACGACACTTGGCTGAGCGATTCGTGGCAGTACACCGGCAACACCGGCGTGTGGGCGCAGATCAGCATCGACCCGGAGCTGAACATGGCCTACCTGCCGACGGAGACGCCGACCGGCGACTACTACGGCGGGCACCGGCTCGGCGATAACCTGTTCGCGAACAGCCTGGTCGCCGTCGATCTGGACACCGGCGAGCGCATGTGGCACTTCCAGATCTCGCACCACGAGGTGTGGGACTGGGACCTGCCGGCCGCCCCGATTCTGGCCGACATCACGGTGGACGGCCGGGACATCAAGGCCGTCGCGCTGCCGACCAAGCAGGCCTGGATCTTCGTCTTTGACCGGGAGACGGGCGAGCCGGTGTGGCCGATCGAGGAACGCCCGGTCGCCCAGTCCGACGTGCCGGGCGAGGTGCTTTCGCCGACCCAGCCGTTTCCGACCAAGCCTCCGGCCCTCGACCGTCAGGGCATCGGCATCGACGACTTGCTCGACTTCACCCCCGAGTTGCGGGCGGCGGCCGAGGAAATCGCCAGCCGTTACACCCTGGGCCCGATCTACACCCCGCCGACGGTGGCCGATCCGGAGGGTACGGGGAACTACGGCACGCTGATTGTGCCGGCGGCCACGGGCGGCGTGAACTGGCACGGCGGAGCGCTCGACCCCGAGACCGGCATTCTCTACCAGTACACGAAGACGCAGGTCACGGCGCTGCGGATGATCAACGATCCGGAAGCGTCGGACATGGATTACATCAGCAGCCGGCGCCTCCGGGGCGTCAGCCCGGCGGATCTCCAGCTCACGGTCGAGGGCCTGCCGCTGGTCAAGCCGCCGTGGGGACGCATCTCGGCGGTCGACCTCAGCACGGGCGCGATCGTCTGGCAGATCCCGCACGGCGAGACCCCCGACAATGTCCGGAACCACCCCAAGCTGCAGGGGCTGGACATCCCGCGTACCGGGCGGGTCGGACGCATCGGGACGCTGGTGACGAAGACGCTGGTCGTGGCCGGCGAGGGCGGGTTCTTCACGACGCCGGAAGGCGCGAACGGGGCCATGCTGCGGGCCTACGACAAGGCGACCGGCGCCGAGGTCGGCGCGGTCTTCATGCCAGCCCCGCAGACCGGAACTCCGATGACCTACATGGTGGACGGCACGCAGTACATCGTGCTGGCCACCGGCGGCGCCGGCCGCGTCGCGGAGCTGCTGGCGTTCAGGCTTCCCGGGTAGGGTAGGCGTCAGGTCCGTAGCGGCGGCACCGGCTCACCGGCCGGTACGAACCGCAGCGCCAGACCGTTGTTGCAGTACCGCCGGCCGGTGGGCGGCGGACCGTCCCGGAAGACGTGTCCCTGGTGGCCGCCGCACCGGATGCAGTGGTACTCCGTGCGCGGCAGGATCAGCTTGTAGTCGGTCTGCGTCCCCAGCCTCCCGTCGATCGACTGGAAGAAGCTGGGCCAGCCAGTGCCGCTCTCGTACTTCGCCGCCGACTCGAACAACGGCAGGTGGCAGGCGGCGCAGATGAAGGTGCCCGCGCCGTGCTTGTGATTCAGCGCGCTGGCCCCGGGCGGCTCGGTGGCGTGCTTGAACAGGATCGAGTACGCCTCCGCCGGCAACAGTTCCTGCCATTCGCTCAGCGACTTCTCCAGCCTCGGGGTCTCTTCGGGCATCTCCGGCTCCCGGACCGCCTCGGGCGCGGTCCGGGACCAGTGTAGCACCGGGTCGTCCCCTCCGCTTGTTGCACGTTCGTCCGCCCTGACCTGACTACCGCTACGGCAACGTGAACGTCACCAGCATGTTGCTCCCGGTCGGCGCCTCCATTTCCGGCGCGTAGGTTTGCAGCCGGTTACCGACGCCGCCCACCGGCACCGTCAGGTACTGCCGGCCGTCGACGGCGTAGCTCACCGGATAGCCGCTGATCTGGCTGCCCAGGATCGTCTCCCAGAGCACGTCGCCGGTCTCCGCGTCGAAGGCCCGGAACCGCCGATTCGAATCGCCGAAGAAGACCACGTTCCCCGCGGTGGCGAGCGTCGTGCCGGCGTTGGGGGCCCGCTGACTGTAGCGCCACACCTCGCGGCCGGTCGAGATGTCGATCGCCCGCACCTCGGTCAGGTCGCCGTCCGGCCCGATGTCCGGATCGGGAATCGAGAACCGCGGGCTGGCCCCCGAGATCGTGCGGGAGTTCGTGGTCTGGTTCAGACAGGAGCGGTTGATCGGGACATAGAGCATCCCGGTCATCGGGCTGTACGACCACGACCACCAGCCCTTCACGTTGTGGCCGCAGATGATGAACTGGTCGCCCTCCTCGCGCGCCACCAGATCCATGTTGATGTAGGTGGTTCCGGTCTCCACGTCGACGTCCGAGATCACGAACCGCTCCGTGCTCGTGAACGGAAACGGGTCGGCCCAGAGGAACTCCCCGGTCTCGCGGTCGTTGACGAACAGGCCGCCCGGCTCACCCAGGACCACGACCACCTTGCGCTCCTCCGCGGTTCCGGCCAGCTTCGGATTGATCCAGCGGACCGCCTCCGGATCCGGGTTGACCACCGTGTCGATGAGGGTGCGTTCCTGCACGAAGTCCTGATCCCAGTCGTCGCACGGCAGGTACTGGTAGTACCAATCGATGACGCCGGTGTCGGCGTTCATCGCGAGGGTCGAGTTGGAGTACAGCTCGCACGGCGAGCGATCGCCGACGTCCCAGGTCCCGCGCCGGACGAGCCGGGGATAAGGCAGCGGTACCGCGACGCCCCAGAACACGCGGTTCAGCTCCGGGTCGTAGCTGCCGGGGACGCCCCACGGGGAGACGTGGACCCGGCGGGCGGTAGGCAGCGTGCCCCAGGTCTCGCCGCCCGGGTCGTCGGCCCCGGCCGCGGTATAGGTCCGCCAGCGCTCGGTTCCCGAGTCCGCGTCGTGGGCGGCCACGAAGCAGCGGGCCTCCAGGCTGGACGGGCTGCAGGTGCGTCCGCTGACCACGTTCCCGTTGATGATCATCGCGCCGGAGGAGTGGCTGATCCCCTCGCGGTAGTCCGCCGTGCGCGACTCCCAGGCCAGCTCGCCGGTGCGGGCGTCAACCGCGATGATGTGCGCGTCCGCGGTCAGGTGATACACGTGGTTGCCGTACAGCGCCAGGTGGCGCGTGCGCCCGCCGAGCTGCGCGTACTGGCGCAGGTCGCCCGGCAGCTCGCGCACATAGTCCCAAATCAGATCGCCGGTGGTGGCGTCGATGGCCTGCAGGTGATCGGAGCCGGGGTTGGCGATGTACATCACGCCGTCGTAGACCAGCGGCCGGATCTCCTGGTCCCCCTCGTCCATCGCGCGCATCCAGGCGAGCCGGAGCTGGCCGACGTTCTCGCGTGTGATTTGATCGAGCGGGCTGAAGGCCTGGAAGTCGTAGGTGCGGTACGCCATCAGCCAGTCCGCCGGGTCCGGGTCGCGAAGCATCTCGTCCGTGATCGGCACGAACGCCTCTTCTTCCTGGGCGGCGGCGGCCAGCTCGACATCCACGGCGGGTCCGGCCGGACCGCTCCCGGACAGCCACAGCAGCACGACGACGATGCCCGCACACGCCGGGGTCAGTGTCTTCAGCATGGCGTTCGTTCCTTTCCGATCCGAGTTCACGGCACGCGGTCGATAGTGCGTGCCTGCCCGCGAGGTCTCATGATGCCGTACTCCGGTCGGCCGTGCCCACGCAGGGGGAACGTGACCGCCGGCGGCGGCTGCTATGATTCGAAGGTTGACTACCGCAGGCAAGGCTGGAATCAAGCAGGCTCCGAAGCCGCTCCGGACGGCGCGGGCGCGGCACGAGTCCGCGCCGGACCTCACGGACACGCACTTCTACATCAACCGCGAGCTCAGCTGGCTCGAGTTCAACCAGCGCGTCCTGCTCCAGGCGCTCGACCTGACCCACCCGCTGCTGGAGCGCGTGAAGTTCCTGTCGATCGTCGCCACGAACCTCGACGAGTTCTTCATGGTGCGCGTCGCCACCCTGCTCCGCAAGTTCCGGGCCGCTTCCGGAGACATATCGCCCGACGGGTTCGACACCGGGCAGCAGCTGGACGCCATCCGCGAGCGCGCGGCGCAGATGATGCGCGACATGTCCAGCTGCTGGACGACGGTGCTGCAGCCGGCCCTGGCGGCGCACGAGATCCGGTTCCTCGAGCGCACCGCCTATACGGATGCCATTCGCACCTACATGCGGACGTACTTCCGCAAGAACGTACATCCGGTGCTCACGCCCCTGGCGTTCGATCCCGGCCACCCGTTTCCGTACATCTCCAACCTGAGCATGAATCTCGCCGTCGTGGTCAGCCACGACGGCCGCACCCGGTTCGCGCGTGTCAAGCTCCCGGACGTGCTCCCGCGGTTCATCCGGTTGCCCGCGCAGCTCGCCGACTGCCCGGGGGACACGTTGGTCTTCCTCGAGGACGTGGTCAGGGAGCAGATCGGCATGCTGTTTCCTGGCGCCACGCTGCAGGGCGCCCATCTGTTCCGCATCGTGCGCGACACGGACATGGTGATCCAGGAGGACGAGGCGGACGACCTGCTCGAATCGGTCGACCGGACATTGAAGGAGCTCCGCTACGGCGCCCTGTCGCAGCTCGTCGTCGAGGCGACCATGCCCGACCGCGTGCTCAACATCCTGCTCGAGAACTTCGAGATCGAGGAGAACGTGGTCGAGCGCACCTCGTCGCGGATGGGATACGGCCACTGGCTGTCCTTGACCGGCCTCCTCCATCGCCCGAAGCTGAAGGACGCGCCGTTCCTGCCGCGCGACCTCTGGTCGAATGCCGAGCGCGACGCGATTTTCGACGAGGTGCGCGAGCGGGACCACCTGGTGCACCACCCGTTCGATTCGTTCGCGTCGGTGGAAGCGTTCCTGCGCGCCGCCGTCGAGGATCCGCAGGTCATCGCCATCAAGGTGACGCTCTATCGCATCGGGTCGAACTCTCCGCTGGTCGACCTGCTGATCGAGGCGGCCGAGGCCGGCAAGCAGGTGGCCGTGCTCGTCGAGCTCAAGGCGCGCTTCGACGAACGGAACAACATCGTGTGGGCGCACCGGATGGAATCGGCCGGGATCCACGTGGTCTACGGTCTGGTCAATCTCAAGACCCACTGCAAGCTGTGCCTCGTCGTGCGCGAGGAGAGCGACGGCATCGTGCGCTATGCGCACGTCGGCACCGGCAACTACAACCGGGTGACGGCGCACGTGTACACCGACTTCGGGCTGTTCACGGCCAACCCGGCCGTCGTCGAGGAAGTCAGCGAGGTGTTCAACTACCTCACGGGATACTCGAGCAAGCAGGACTACCGCGAACTGCTCGTCGCCCCGCTCAACCTGCGCGCCGGGTTCACGGCCATGGTGGACCGCGAGGCCGAGCACGCACGCGCCGGCCGCCCCGCCCGGATCATCATCAAGAACAACTCGGTCGCGGACCCCGACATGATCAGGGTCCTGTACCGCGCGTCGCGCGCCGGCGTGCGTATCGACATGATCGTGCGCGGCGTCTGCTGCCTGCGCCCCGGCATTCCCGGCGTGAGCGACAACATCCGTGTCCGCTCCATCGTTGGACGCTTCCTCGAGCACTCCCGTCTCTACTACTTCGAGAACGGCGGCGGCCCGGAGCTGCTCTTCGGCAGCGCGGACCTCATGGAGCGCAACCTGGACCGCCGGGTCGAAGTGTTGTGCTTCGTCCGCGATCCCGCGGTCCGGAACGACCTGCGCGACAACGTGTTGAAAACGCTGCTCGCAGACAACAGCCACTCGATGGAGCTGGCAACGGACGGGAGCTACCACGCGGTCGAGAAGCTGCCGGGCGATCCGGCGGTCGATGCCCAGGCCGCGCTGCTCCCCCGGCACACCTCCGCCGACGGCTAGGCGTCCGTTGACATCTCTCGACGCGCGGTATTTACTGAAGGCAACGAAGGAGGCTCGCATGAGCACGAGAGTCGTCGCACCCATCTGTAAGCTCGTTGCGGTGGCGCTGGTGGTTCTGACGCCGGTCGGCGCGGCGGCTCAGGACGAGACGTTCGCACCCAAGCGCACGCCATGGGGCGACCCCGACCTGCGCGGCCACTGGCTGCCGGGAACGGCTGCGCCGATGGAGACACCCAGCAGCGGCGAGGCGTGGGTCAGTTCGCCGGAAGAGCGCGAGCTGGGCCCCCGCTTCCGGTTCTTCCCCGGCCATTCCGATGCACCGGACATCACGCGCCAGGAGCGGCCGATGGTCGTGGACCCGCCCGACGGCAAGATCCCGCTCCAGGCCTGGGCCGCGGAGAAGCGCGAGGAGATCATGACGCGCCGCGACGAGCTGGAGTTCCTCGATCCGCGCGTCAAGTGCCTGCCGGCAGCCGTGCCGCGCGGTAATCTCCCGGTCGGCTACAACACCTATCAGTTCCTGCAGACGCCGGACGCCGTCATTCTGCTCTACGAGTGGAACCACCTGTTCCGCTATATCCCGCTGGACGACAGTCCGCACGTGGCACCCGACATCCGCCTCGGCATGGGCGACTCGCGCGGCCGCTGGGAGGGCGATACGTTCGTCGTCGACGTGACCAACTTCACGGAGAACACCTGGGTGGTCGGACACGGGGCGCCGGCGGAGAACGCGCCGGCCAGCACGTTCACCTCCGGCCACGGCGTGTTCCACAGCGACGAGCTGCGCGTCGTCGAACGCTTCACGCCAATCGACGAAGACACGATCAACTACGAGGCCACCATCACTGACCCGAAGGTCTTCACGCGGCCGTGGACGATCTCGTACAACGCCTTCATGCGCGGGGATGACGACCACATCCTGTACGAATACGCGTGCCACGAGGGCAACGCCCGCAACCTCCGGTTGATGACGGGCGCCGACACCGAGGCGCGGGTGGCGCTCGAGCACGTCGTGAAGGTAGCCAAGTAGGAGGACGAGAACGATGCGTACTACCATCTCCGTTGCGATCCTCGGCCTGGGTCTGCTGCTGGCTCCCCCGCCGGCGGTCGCGCATCATGCGTTCTCGGCCGAGTTCGACGCCGACCGGCCGCTGCAGCTGCTCGGCACCGTCACCCGCACCGAGTGGATCAACCCGCACTCGTGGATCCACATCGACGTCGAGGACGAGGACGGCAACGTCAAGAGCTGGGCCATCGAGTGCGGGGCGCCCAACGCCCTGATCCGCCGCGGCCTCAACAAGAACTCGGTCCCCGCCGGGACCGTGCTGGTGGTCGACGGCTTCGGGGCCAAGGACGGCTCGAACACCGCCAACGCCCGCGACATCACGCTGCCCGACGGCTCGCAGTTCTACGTCGGCTCGTCCGGCACCGGCGCGCCCGGCCAGCCGTAGGGTGCACCGCGGCATCTCGTCCCCACCCCGTGTCCGCTGCGGGGTGGGGACACCTTCGGCCCGGTCGCCGGCTCCGGCCTCCCGGCTGAAGAGCTAGAACCGGAAGAGGCGGTTGATCTTGACGATCAACGCCCGGTTCTCCAGCTCCGGAAACCGCCGGCGCAGCGCGGTGTCGCGTTGCTCGTTGTAGACCACGAACAGCTCGCTGCCGGGCTGTTACTCCCACCGCAACCGGACGTTCGCGGCCGCCGTGTTGCTGGCGGAGTCGTACTGCAGCAGCGCGCTCGTGAACATCCTGGGCGTGACCGTATAGACCACCCGCGATCCGACGAGGTGGGTCGTGAACGCTCCCTCCCGCAGATCGACCCAGTTCACCGAGTACGACGGCTCGACGGCAAACTGCGGCGTGAACGCCAGACGCCCCTGGGTGACGGTGAGAGCGGTCTTGTGGCCGCTGTAGAACGCGCCGTGCTCGACGAGCATGCTGCCGGATACCGCCCGCTGCTGGCCGAACGTGAAGCGGGCGCGCACGGCGCCGAAGTCGTAGCCGCCGACCGGCAGCACCACGCCGCGGGCGATGGCAAACGGCTCGGGCAGATACTCGTAGATGCGCGTGTAGATGAACCGGAACCGGTCGCCGTTCTCGAACTCGATGCCGAACTCGGCATCGGTCTCCCGTGTCTCCGGCCGGCCGGCCATGTTCTCGAAGTAGTCGACCGACCCGCTCCAGGACAGCTTGCGGATCGACTCGATTCCCGGCAGCCGCGGGCTGAACCGCAACCGCCCGGCGCTCTTGCGCATGTCGTCGCGCCGCACGAAGCCGACCTCCGGGTTGAAGTCGTCACCGACGACGAGTTGCTCCAGCGTCACGCCGTAGCGGTCGCCGTTGTAGTCGAGGTAGGCGCGATAGCTCGACTCGTCGCCTGCCAGCCGCCCGTTTCGTGTTCTTGCCCAGTAGGTATCGATCGAGAGCCGGTTCTCGAAGAACGAGAAGGCGGCGTCGGCGCCGAACGCGGCGTTGGCGCCGCTCCCGTCGAGCGCTACGGACCGGCCGGTGACGAGCACGCCCACGCTGCTCTGCCGCAGCACGTCACGCTTCAGCCGGACCACCGAGAAACCGGTCGGCCGCACCCCGGGCACCGTGTCCGCGCCGGTCCGGATGTGCAGCAGCCCCAGATCGAAGCCTCCGATCCGTCATCCTCCCCCCCGCCTCGATCGGCACCTCGCGGCTGCCCTGCAGCCCGATGGGCCGGCTGTAGAACAGAATCGGCGTGTCGCCGCCGCTGCCGGCGCCGCCGAAGTCGAAGGTACGGCGATTCTCGAGAAAGAACTCGCGCTTCTCGGGGAAGAACAGGCTGAAGCGGGTCAGGTTCACCTGGAACTCGTCCGCCTCGACCTGCGCGAAATCCGTGTTGTACGTGAAGTCGGCCGTCAGGTTCCGGGTCAGCCCGTACTTGACGTCGAGCCCGATGTCGCCGCCGGGCTCGTTCAGGATCGGCATCGGCGCGGCGGTGTCGGTGGTCAGATCCGCGATGGCGTACGGCTTGATCTCGAGGTTCCGGGCCCCGGGCGGCACCTCGAAGCCGACCAGGGGCGCCGTCAACGCCGGCCGCAGCCCCAGGCGTCCGACGCCGGCCGCGACCGGCGACAGATACGAGAACTCGTTCTTCCAGACGTTCGTGCGGCGGATGTTGAAGCCCCAGATCTGGATCGGCCCCGGGCGGTAGCGCAGCGACTTGAACGGCACCGCCACCTCGACGATCCAGCCGCCGTCGAAGCGACCGACGCCCAGATCCCAGATCGGATTCCAGTCGAAGTTCGTCTCTCCCTCGTTGCTCGACTCGCCGTCGAGCCGGCCCCCGATCGGGTTGACCTCGAAGAAGAAGGCGGTCCGCCGGTCGAAGAACGTATCGAAGCTCCACGCGAGGTTGTCGTTGCGCCCGATGTTCGTGTTGTCGCGCCGCATCTCGCTGAACATCATCCGGTCGGGACGGCTTTCCCAGCAGCGCGCCACCACGTACACGTTGTCGGCGTCGAACAGCATCCATACCTCGGTCCGCTCGGATGCCGGACGGCCCTCGGCCGGCTCGGTCTGCACGAAATCCGTCATCGCCGGGACCGCGGCGTACACGGCCTCGTCGAGCCGGCCGTCGATCCGGAGAGGGGTCGTGAGGCGGACCGCCCGCATCGTGACCCGCCCCGCCGCGTCCCGCGCGATGACCGGCGGCGGGAGAGGCGGCGGCGGTCCCTCGATGGTCGCCAGCAGATCGATGGCGAGCCCCGCGCGCGCCGTGTCGCGCTGGGCTCCTGCGGGTGCCGCGTACGCGAGCACGAGCATGACGAGGAGCACGGCTCGGGTACGCAAGCCCCGGAGTGTAGCAGTCCCGCCGACCCCGGCCGGCCGCGACGGGCAGGTGGTATGCTGCGCGGTGCAAGGAGGAACGCACATGAAATGGACGACGCTGATCGGAGCGTCTTTGCTCACACTTGCCGTGGCGGCCTGCGGCGGTCCGGCCGACGAACCCATGCCGGAACCCGAGCCTGAGGCGACCGGTCCCAGTTACCCGCTGTTCGAGCCGGATCCGAACTGGCCCGATCTCCCCAACGACTGGGTTACCGGCGAAGTCTCTTCGGTGGCGGTCGACCGGCGTGACCATATCTGGGTGCTGCACCGCCCGCACACGGTGCCGGAGGAGAATCGAGAGAACGCCGCGCCGCCGCTCCTCGAGTTCGACGACACGGGCGCGTTCGTCAATGCCTGGGGCGGTCAGGCCGAGGGGTCCGACTGGCCCTGGAACGAGCACGGCGTGTTCGTGGACCACAACGGCCACGTGTGGATCGGCGGGAACAATCCGACCGGCCGCACTCCCCCGTCGCAGGTGGAAGACAACATGCTGCTGAAGTTCACCAACACCGGGGAGCTGCTGCTGCAGATCGGGGGGCGGGATCTGGGCACCAACAATCTCACCACGGACAGCGTCCGCAAATCGGCGGAGATGTTCGTCTACGAGCCCACGAACGAGGTGTTCGTAGCCGACGGCTACGGCAACCGCCGGGTCATCGTGTTCGATGCGGACAGCGGCGAGTTCAAGCGGATGTGGGCCGCCTTCGGCCAGGAGCCGAGCGACACGGAGCCGGAGGCCGATGCGGACGACCCGAACGGCCCGCCCTGGTTCGGCACGGTGCACGCCATCGAGGTATCAAACGACGGGCTCGTCTACGTGGGCGACCGCAACAACAGCCGGATCCAGATCTTCGACCTCGAGGGCAACTACCAGCGGCAGGTGTTCGTGAACCAGTTCGAGGGGCGCTCGCTGACCTGCGCCGGCATCGCGTTCTCGCCGGATCCGGAGCAGAGGTACATGTACGTGGCCGACCAGGCGAACCTGCACGTCCACGTGCTCGACCGCCAGACGCTCGAGGTGCTCGATTCCTGGGGCGAGCTGGGCACCGACCCGGGCAACTTCGACGCCCTGCACCACCTCGCGGTCGACAGCAAGGGCAACCTCTATACGGCGGAGGCCCAGCGCAACCACCGCGCGCAGCGGTTCCTCTTCGCGGGCATGTCGCAGTAGCCGGCGCCGGCCGGCGCGCCAGGAGTCTGCGTCGCAGAACGGCGCCGACTCCTGGAAGGTTGGTTGGGCGTCAATCGGAGCCGCAACGACGATTCCAGCTCAGCGCGCGGTCTGCGGGGCGGCGGCTCGGCGCCTGAGGATGATCCAGTGCGGGCACTTCACGGTGTCCGCGTAGAGCCGCTCGCAATCGTCACACCGCACGCACTCGGTCATGACGATCTGCGGGCCGCGAATCGCCCCCCATTCGCAGGTCTTCTCGCAGATCTTGCAGGTGTTGCACTCGGACCAGCGCTTGATCCGGAACACGGTCAGCTTCGAGATCAGCCCCAGGAAGGCGCCGACCGGGCACAGGAAGCGGCAGTACAGGTTCCGGACGAAGACCGTGGCGACGAGCAGCACCGCGAGCCCCACCCACATGCCGGTCGAGGCCCGGCGGGTGAACATCCAGAACGGCTCGACGTAGCGGTACGCCGCGATGTCCGAGGTCAGAAAGAAGTAGAGCAGCGTGGCGCCGAGCAGCCCGAACTTCACCAGCGCCGCGCGCCGTTCGAGCCACGCCGGCACCTCGACGCGCAGACGTGCCGGGACGATCCGGTCCATGAGCTGCGTCAGCGCCCCGAACGCGCAGACGCGCCCGCAGTACAACCGTCCCCACAACACCGTCGTGACCAGCGTGAAACCCGCGAACAGGTACCACGCCAAGCTGTACTTGAAGACCGGGAGGTTGCCGGCCAGCAGCCCGTAGACGTTGACCACCGAGATGAGCTGGCTCTTGGTGAACCCCAGATAGACGATCGCGGCCGCGAGCGTGACGTACTTCAGCGCGACGCTCTTGCGGAAGAAGCTCACCAGGGCCAGCGCGGCGAAGGCCGTGAACAACAGGAGGTCCGCTGCCTGATCGCGCAGCAGCGTGCCCCAGGTTTCCGGCTCCTCCAGCTCATCCTCGAACCCCCACAGGTCGGGCTCGGGCTCGGGCTGGGCAAGGGCGGCCGCGGGGACGGCTGTCGCCGCGGCGAGCAGCACGACGGCGGCGATGACGCGCCGCATCAGCGCGCCCCCGGCGGCGTGATCAGGCGCGTGGCGAGCCGGCGCGCACCGTTGCGCACGGCCCGCGTCGCGCTCGTCACCGTCAGGGTGGCGGTCGAGACGGCGTCGATGTCGCGGCCGACCCGGAAGGGATCGCGAATGCTCTTGCGGACGAACTGGGCGGCGAACCGCGGCAGGTCGATGGAGAAGTAGCCGTACGGCTCGTAGTGATCGGTGACGACGATGCCGGTCAGGACGCCGTCCGTGTCGATCCCGGTCAGAATCTTGATCGGCCCGTCGTAGCCCCGTTCGAGCGGCTCGAGCTCGGTGGTCCAGAAGGCGTAGCCGATCAGCGTCCGGCGGCCTCCCGGCGCCCCGGCGTACGCCTTGAAGTGCGGCGGCTCGCCCTCCTTCGACGAGAACGAGGTCGCCGCCGGAAACAACTCGTCGAGCTGCCTCTGCAGGTCGGGGTCGACGGTCAACTGCCCCGCTACGACCCCGGCCGCCAGCAGCGCCAGCGCGAATGCCATCGCTTTCATCGAAACATGCACTCCAGGACGCCGATTATGCTGCGGGCCGGGCACGCGGTCAAACTGCCCGGGGACCGCCGCGCGGCCCGTATAATAGGCTCCCGACCAACAGGAGGACGTATGTCACGGATTCGGCAGGTCGCGGCCTGGGCGGCGCTCGGCTGGTGTCTCGCGAGCCCCATGGCGGCCACGGCGCAGGACGACCACCTGGCGGCCGCGGGCAGCCTCGACTGCTCGTTCACGCTGATTGCGACCGGGACGTGGACCGACGGCGAACCCGCGGCGGACCTGGACGCGGCGACGCTGTCCTTCCGGTTCGAAGCCATCGACACGCAGGGCGCCACCGCCGAGGTGATCGGCCCGTTCGGCCCGTCGCACATCATCACGCGGCTGACCGGCGACTACCTCCACTTCCTGCAGATGTTCAACTCGGGCCCGCTGTACACGACCACGGTCTTCGACCGCGAGACGGTGGACGGCCGGCTGATGGCCGTGCACACGCGCCACGAGTACACGGACGTCTCGCTGATCGGCTTCACGTCGCGGCCCGAGCAGTACTACGGCGACTGCGCGGTCGGCCCCTGACGCGGGCCCGCCCGCCATCAGAAGATGGCGAGCGGGTTCACCG
This sequence comes from Vicinamibacterales bacterium, assembly GCA_965217045.1. Lineage (GTDB taxonomy): Bacteria > Acidobacteriota > Vicinamibacteria > Vicinamibacterales > UBA8438 > JAAXGX01. The sequence goes on from OZ244229.1 coordinate 2,972,208, forward strand.
GCGACCCCGTGCCGCCCGGGACGCGCAGCGGCGCGATCACCAGCATGAAGTCCCACTGGTCGAGCCGCGCCGCCGTCTCGGCGGCCGCCTCGAGGTCCAGGTTGTCGAGCAGGTTCATGCCGCGTGCCACGATGGCGTAGCGGTGGATCGGATTGAAGCCCAGACCGGGCACCGTGTCGGGCGCCTCGTGCACCGAGTCGGCGCCCAGCAGCGCGATGTCGCGCTCGGCCATCCACGGCATCACCGACGCGTCCCAACCGGACATGGCGCCGCCGGCCCCCATGGCCGCGCGCCGCGCCCAGCGGCCGGTGCGCAGCAGCAGCGCGTCGCCGGAGCCGATCCGGACGCCCGCCTGCTCCTCCCACGCCTCGATGTCTTCCGCGTACAGCTTCGTGCCCGGCTCGAGGTAGGGGACCCCTTTCAGCCGCGGCATATCCACCAGGACCCCTTTCGTGACGAGGCCGTCCCGCATGCCGGCGGTGTCCATCATGGAGCAGCCGTCCTCGGTGACGATGTCCCGGTAGTCGTGCCCGTTGTACAGCCTGTCGTTGTAGAAGACGTGGCACAGACCGTCGAGGTGGGAGTACTGGATGCCGTGAAAGTACACCTCGATCCGATCGCCCGAATTCTGGCCATCGTGGTTGATGCTCATCTGGAGCTGATACGGCTCGCGGACATCCTCCGCCGGCTCGGAAAGGAAATCGTGCGCAAGCGACACGGTCGTCCCGCTCCGCACGAGGGCCGCGGCTTCCTTGCGCTTCGCGGGCGTCATCAGGTTGCCGGCGCCCAGCTCGTCGTCCTCGCCCCAACGCCCCCAGTTCGACAGCTCCTCCATCCAAACCTCGAACTGCTCGATGGTGATCGGCGCCCGGTCCTGGGATTGCGTGAACGAGACTACGGCGAACCCCGGGAGCGCGATCCCGAGGACACCCGCCAGCACGAATCGAGTCAACGCCGTTCTCATCGGTGACCTCCCTTGCATGCAGCCGCCCTGCCGGGCCGGCCCCGACAGCCTACCCCAGAACGGCCGTGCGCGCGACCGCCCGCCGCAGGCTGCCACGCGCGACGGATGGCGTGCGCGCACGCGGGCCGGCGTCAGTAGCGTTCACCGTCGCTGGCCGGCGCCATGGGCCAGACCGTCGACGGCTCGCCGTTGACGGTGGCGCCCGCATGCATGATGGTCGACGCGCCGTGCAGGAATTCTGCCGGGAAGGCCAGCTGCGGCTCGGACACCCGATCGAGCGCGTCGACCTGCTCCGGGGCCAGCCGCACGTCGAGGCCGGCCAGGTTCTGCTCGAGCTGCTCCAGGGTGCGGGCCCCGATGATGGTCGACGTGACGCCCGGCCGCGCCTGCACCCACGCGAGGGCCACGGCCGCCGGCGGCGCGTCGACGGCGGCGGCGACGCGGAGCAGCTCGTCGATGATGTCGAAGGTGCGCTCGTGGAGGTAGTCGGTCACCCGCCTGCCCCGCCCGGGACGGACATCCCCTGCGTTCTCGCGCGTGTACTTCCCGGTCAGCACGCCGGCCCGCAGCGGCGACCAGGGGGCGACGCCCAGCCCGAGCTCGCGCGCCATCGGCATCAGCTCGCCCTCGACCGTGCGCTCGATCAGCGAATACTCGATCTGCAGCGCCACGAGCGGCGTCCAGCCCCGGCAGCTGGCCAGCACCTGCGCCTGGGCCGTCTTCCACGCCGGCGTGTCCGAGAACCCGATGTAGCGGACCTTGCCCGCGCGCACGAGGTCGTCGAGGGCGCGCATGGTCTCCTCGATCGGCGTGAACCGATCCCACAGGTGCATCCAGTACAGATCGATGTAGTCCGTCCGCAGGCGGCGCAGCGACTCTTCGCACGCCGCCGTCAGCGACTTGCGGCTGGCGCCGCCGCCGTTCGGGTCCCCGGGGTACAGGTTGGCGAAGAACTTCGTCGCGATGACGACCCGGTCCCGGCGGCTGCCCGCCCGCAGGTAGTCGCCGACGATCGTCTCCGAGTGCCCCTTGGTGTACGCGTTCGCGGTGTCGATGAAGTTCCCGCCGCGCCCGATGTAGCTGCCCAGGATGGCCTCCGACGTCGCCACGTCCGAACCCCACCCCCAATCCTCGCCGAACGTCATCGCGCCGAGACAGAACGGGCTGACGCGCAGCCCGGAATCGCCGAGTGTCACATAGTGATCGAGTGCCATTCGCCAAGTGTACCGTCATGCGGAACGGCCCGTGGTACGCTGAGTTCCGGATGCGACGCACGCTGCTGCTTTCGTCGTGGCTGCCGCTCGGGATGGTCGTCCTCACCGCGCTAAGGCTGGCCTTCGACCCGGGCTTCGCTGCGGGTCCGGCGGCGCTCATGGCCCTGCCGGCGATGGTCATGGGGCTGGCCTTCACCTGGCCCGCCGGCATCCCGCTGACGCTGGCCCTCGAGCGGCTCTATCCTCGCTCCCAGCCGCTGGCGTTCGTGTGCGTGGCCGTGCTCTGTCCGCTGTCGGTCGCCGCGGTCACCATCGGCGGCCTGTTCGGTCCGATCGGCATCTGGGCATACGCCGGGATTGTCTCGCTCCCGGCCTGGCTCGCACTCGGGCTGCTCGTCGGTTTCGCGCGTCTGCGCGCTTCGCACGATTGACCATGACCTGGCGGACGACCGGCGGTGCAGCTCTGGTCGCGACGACCATCGCCGGGTGGGGCATTCAACCGCTGGCAGCGGGCGGCGAGACGTCCGGCGGCGGCTCCGGGCAGACGGCCGCGCCGGCGGGCGCCGTACGACGCGCAGCAGCGGCCGCCCGGCGACCCGCAGGTGATTGCCCGCGGCCAGACGCTGTACGGCATCCACTGCCGCGGCTGCCACGGGATCGACCTCCGCGGCGGCGATCTCGGCGGCCCGAACCTGCTCCGCTCCCAGCTCGTGCTGCGCGACCGGGACGGAGAACGGATCTGGCCGGTGCTCCGGGATGGGCAGTCGACCCCGGGCGGCTCCTCGATGCCGCAGCAGCCGCTCTCGGAGGCGGACGCGCGGGCCGTGGCCGAGTACATGCACAGCGTGCTCGCCCGGACGACGCCCCAGGGCGGGCCGCCGCCGGGACCGGAGCGCGAACTGGACATCGTGGTGGGCGACGCGGCGGCCGGGCGCGAGTACTTCGCCGCCAACTGCGCGGCGTGCCACTCGGCCACGGGCGACCTGGCAGGGATCGCCACGCGGATTCCGGGGCCGCGGACGCTACAGAGCACCTGGGTCCGCGGGCACCGGCGGGGCACGGCCCGCCCGTCTCGGTCACGGTGACGCAGCCGTCCGGCGAGCGCGTCGTGGGAACTCTCGTCCGCCGCGACGACTTCATCGTCGCGCTCACCACGGCCGAGGGCCGGCAGCGTTCGTTCAGTCGTCGCGGCGGCGCGCCGCGGGTGGCGATCCACGACCCGCTGGCCCGCCACACCGAGCTCCTCGGCCTGTACACCGACGAGAACATTCACGACGTCACCGCCTACCTGGTCACCCTGCAATGACACGCCCATCCCCGCTGCCGCGCCTCGTGCTCTCTGCCGCCGCGGCGGTGGCGCTGGGCGCCGCTCTGCCTGCACCCCTCGGCGCGCAGGAGCGCGGCGGCCAGGATCCCGGCGCGCTCCTCGAGCCGCTCGGGGAATCCTGGCCGACCTACTCCGGCGACTACACGGGCCGGCGCTACAGCCCGCTGACGCAGGTGACGACCGAGACGGTGAAGCACCTGACGCTGGCGTGGACGCGCGAGCTCGACACCGGGATGCCGCCGCTGGAAGGCGGCGGCGCCCCGACGTTCGTCGGCGGCGAGGGTACGGGCGACTTCGTCATCGGCCGCCAGCACCTCAAGGGGGCGATTCTGCTGATGGACGACGTGCTGTACGCCACGGCGCCCGACCACGTCTGGGCGCTCGACGCCCGCGACGGCAGCGAGCGGTGGCACTACTTCTGGAAGACGCGGGGCAGCGTCCACATCGGCAACCGCGGCGCGGCACTGTGGCGCACCGCCCTGTTCTTCGAGACGCCCGACAACTACCTGGCCTCGCTCGACGCACGGACCGGCGCGGAGCGGTGGCACGTGGAGATCGCCACGTTCGAGGAGCAGTACTTCTCGACCATGGCGCCGATCGTGGTCGGGGACCACGTCCTGGTCGGCACGGGGAACGACCGCGACGCACCCGGCTTCCTGCAGTCGTTCGACCCGGAGACCGGCGCGCGCCAGTGGATCTTCCACACGGTGCCGATGACGCCCGACTCGCCCGGGCTCGACACCTGGCCGAACCTCGACGCGGCCCGGCACGGCGGCGGCCAGGTCTGGGTCCCGGGCGTCTACGCCCCGGAGACCAACTACTACATCTTCGGCACCGGCAATCCGACGCCGGGGTACACCGGCGTGGCGCGGCCGGGCGACAACCTGTTCACCTGCACGCTCATCGCAGTGGACGTCGACAGCGGCGAGATGGCGTGGCACTTCCAGACGTCGCCCCACGACACGCACGACTGGGACTCGGCGCAGACGCCGATCCTGATCGACGGAGTGATCGACGGCGAGCCGCGCAAGCTGGTCTCGACCGCGGCGCGCAATGGCTACTTCTTCACCGTCGACCGGGTGACCGGCGAGCACATCGTCACGCGCCGCTACGGCGCCACCGCCAACTGGGCAAGCCACATCCGGCCGACCGGCGAGCCGCAGCCCGCGTCCGGGAAAGAGGCGACCATCCCCGGCTCGCTCGTCTCGCCCGTCGAGGGTGGAGTGACCAACTGGCAGCCGCCGGCCTTCAACCCCGACACCGGCCTCTTCTACACGCAGGAGAACAACGGCTTCAACCTCCTCCATCTGACCGACCCCGACCCGCGCGGCTCCATGGGCCTCGGCGGCAAGGATCGCGTCGTGGTGGGCTCGGGCGGCAACGCGTTCTCGGCCATCGACTATCGGACGGGCGAGATCGTCTGGCGCCACCGCTGGCCTCCGGGCGGCGGGGGGGGGGGGGGGGGGGGGGGGGGCGGCGTCCTGACAACCGCCGGCGGCGTCGTGTTCACGGGGGACGGCAACGGCAACTTCGTGGCGTTCGACGCAGCCGACGGCAGCCTCGTCTGGCACACGCGGATCGGCGACATCTCCAACGGGCCGCAGACCTATCTGGTAGACGGCCGCCAGCACGTCCTGGTCGCCGTCGGGCAGCGTCTCTTCGCGTTCGTCATGTACTAGGAGGGGTAAAAGGCCCCGCTGCATTCGACGGGCGATGCATCCCGTAAAGGACCCCGCTGGACCATTTCTCAGCGGGGTCGAATAGGGCCAATAGGCTCCCTCGTCACGCCTTGTTCTGGCCGTGCGCGGCATTGCCACGACCGCGTCTCGGTGCACGCGGGGTTTCACCACGGGCTGCTAGTCGGCACCGCACGTAGTAGGATCGGGCAACCCGGCGCCGGTCCGATTGGAACGATGGCTTCGACACCTGCCCGCGCCACCCGCGAGTTGCGCTACGAGCCGGAGGAGCAACCGCCGCCCGCGCTCGCTCTCGGCCTCGGCTTCCAGTTCGCCATGCTTAGCGTGGCGGGCATCGTGCTCACCCCGGCCATCGTCGTGCGGGCAGCCGGCGGCAGCGCAGGCTTCCTGTCCTGGGCCGTGTTCGCCGCGCTCGTGATCAGTGGCGTGACGACCGTGCTGCAAGCGGTGCGGGTCGGACGCGTCGGCTCCGGCCACGTGCTGCTGATGGGCACGTCGGCCGCCTTCATCGCCGTCAGCGTCACCGCGCTCGAGAACGGCGGCCCAGGGCTCCTCTCGACACTCATCGTCATCTCCTCGCTGTTCCAGTTCGCGCTCGCGACGCGGCTGTCGCTGCTCCGGCGAATTTTCACGCCGACCGTGTGCGGCACGGTGATCATGCTCATCCCGGTGACCCTCATGCCGATCATGTTCGGCATGCTGACGGACGTGCCGGCGGGGACGGCACCGGCAGCCGCAACCGTCAGCACACTCGTGACCCTGATCGTCACGGTCGGCGTCACGCTGCGCGCCGCCGGCGTGTGGCGCCTGTGGGCCCCGGTCATCGGCATCGCGGCCGGCTGCGCGGTCGCGGGCTCGTTCGGCCTCTACGACACGCAGAGCGTGACCGACGCCGGCTGGGTCGGGCTGCCCGCAGGCGCCTGGCCGGGATTCGACCTCCACTTCGGCGTGGCCTTCTGGTCCCTGCTGCCCGGCTTCGTATTCGTGACCCTGATTGGCGCCATCGAGACCATCGGCGACAGCGTCGCCATCCAGCGCGTCTCGCGGCGGACGCCGCGGGCCACCGACTTCCGGGTCGTGCAGGGGGCGGTCGCCGCCGACGGCGTGGGCAATCTGCTCTCCGGCCTGGCGGCGACGGTGCCGAACACGACGTACTCGTCCAGCGTGGCGATCACGGAGATAACGGGCGTCGCCGCCCGGATGGTCGGCATGTTCATCGGCGCCGCCTTCATCGTGCTGGCGTTCCTGCCGAAGTTCATGGCGCTCATTCTCGCGGTTCCCGGTCCGGTCGTCGGGGCGTACACCATCGTGCTGATGGCCACCCTGTTCGTGCTCGGCATGCGCGTGGTCGTGGAGGACGGCGCCGACTACCGCCAGGGAATCGTGGCGGGCGTCGGGTTCTGGATCGGCCTCGGCTTCCAGAACGAGCTGCTCTTCGCCGACTCGCTGGGCGCGTGGAACAGCCTGCTCGGCAACGGGATGACCTCGGGCGGGCTCGCCGCAATCCTCATGACGCTGTTCCTGGAGCTGACCAGACCGCGGCGGCACCAGCTCCGGACCGCTCTGAACGCCGCAGCCTACCCGACGATCGACAAGTTCCTGACCCGCTTCGCCGGCGGCCAGGGTTGGAGCGATGCAATGACCGATCGGCTGCGCGCGGTCGGCGAGGAGACGCTGCTCACGCTGGTCCGGCGCGGCGAGGACGACCCGTCGGCGAAGGAGCGGCGCCTGCTGCTGGCCGCGCGCAGCGACGGTCGCGCCGCCGAGCTGGAGTTCATCGCGGCGACCGAAGAGACGAACATCGAGGACCGCATCGCGCTGCTCGGGGACCGCGTCGCCGGCAACCAAATCGAGGAAGAGGTTTCCCTCCGGCTGCTCCGGCACCTGGCCTCGTCGGTGCGCCACCAGCAGTATCACGACACCGACGTCGTGACCGTACGCGTGGAACCGGCGGCGTCGTAGCTGCCCACCTCCCTGGCACGCACCGTTGAGCGACCTGAGCATGGAAGTCCAGGCGGCGCGCGACCTGATCGCGGGCGCGTCACGGATCGTCGGCTTCACCGGGGCCGGCATCTCGACGGAGTCGGGCGTCCCGGACTTTCGCAGCCCGAACGGCGTGTGGGCCCGGAACCGGATGGTCGATTTCCAGGAGTTCCTGTCTAGCGAGGCGGAGCGCAGCGAGTACTGGCGGCAGAAGGTCGCCGCCTGGCCGGCCATGCGTGCGGCCAGGCCAAACGCCGGCCACTACGCCTTCGTGAGGCTCCACGACCAGGGCCGGCTGGCGGCGCTCATCACGCAGAACATCGAGCGCCTGCACCAGCGGTCAGGACTGCCCGGCGACCGGGTCCTGGAGCTGCACGGGACGACGACCGAAGCCGCCTGCCTGAGCTGCGGCGACCGGATTACGTCCGACGAGGCGTGCCGGCGGGTCGCGGCCGGCGAGCCGGCACCGCGCTGCCGGCAGTGCGGCGGGCTGCTCAAGCCGGCCACGATCTCGTTCGGGCAGGCACTGCCGTACGACGTGATGCTGCGGGCGCAGGCCGCGGCCGGAGCCTGCGACCTGCTCCTCGCGGTCGGCTCCTCGCTGATCGTCGAGCCCGCCGCCTCGATTCCCCGCTTGGCGCAGCGTGCGGGCGCAGGCCTCGTCATCGTCAACCGCGATCCGACCCCGCTGGACGGTATCGCGGACGTCGTCGTGCGCGGCGAGATCGGCGCCGTTCTGCCCGCGCTCGTCCCGCTCTAGCTCCATGCCCGAGCTGCCCGAGGTAGAGACGGTCCGCCGGACGCTGGCCCCGGCCCTCGAAGGGCGGACGATCCGGGCCGTCTCGTTCTCTTGGCCGCGGACCTGCGTCGGCGACGCGCGCTGCACCGAGGCCCGCCTGGCCGGCCAGCGTATCGAGCGGCTCGACCGGCACGGCAAGTATCTGCTGTTCAGGCTCCGCCGCGACGAGCGCTGCTCGCTCCTGATCATTCACCTCCGGATGACGGGGACCCTCTTGTTGAACGGCAGGCCCGGGGAGCACACGCGGGCCAGGATGACACTCGCCGGCGGAACGACGGTGGTGTTCCAGGACATCCGCAAGTTCGGCCGCTGGCAATGGTCCGAGGGGCTGCCTCCGCGCCTGGCCGCGCTGGGTCCGGACCCCCTGGAGATTGGCCGCGACGCGTTCACCTCCCGGCTGGCGTCCCGCAAGGCGCGGCTCAAGGCGCTCCTGCTCGACCAGGAGTTCCTGCGTGGCCTCGGCAACATCTACGCGGACGAGGCGCTGTTCCGCGCTCGCCTGCACCCGGAGCGGAGCGCCGCCGGCGTCGGCCCGCGGAAGGCACGGGATCTGCACGAGGCCATCCGGGCCGTGCTGCGAGATGCCATTGCCGCCGGCGGCACCAGCATCAACAACTACCGCGACGGCCGGGGAGCGCCGGGCGGCTTCCAGCACCAGATCCGGATCTACGGCCGCGCCGGCAAACCCTGCGCGGTTTGCGGCACGCGTGTGCGCCGCGTCGTCGTCGCCCAGCGCAGCACGCACTTCTGCCCCCGCTGCCAACGGCGGCAGTGACCGTCCGGTTTCATGGTTCATGGCCGTGCACCCGTCAGCCGACGGCCGCGGTCCGCCGCAACTCCACAGCGCACGCCTTGTAGGACGGCTGCTTCGAGTAGGGGTCGAACACCGCGTCGGTGAGCCGGTTGGTTGCCTCGTAGTGCATGGGGATGAAGAGCTGGCCCGACTGGACCGAGCGGGTCACGAACGCGCGGGCGGTAATCCGACCGCGGCGGGACTCGACGCGTACGGTATCGTTGGAGGTCACGCCGCGCGCCTTGGCGTCGACCGGGTTGACCTCCACGTAAATCTCCGCCGGGTACAGCTTCCGCAGCACCGCCGACTTCGCGGTGCGGGTCTGCGTATGCCACTGCGCGGCGCTCCCCCGTCCCGTCAGGAGCAACAGCGGGAACCGCTCGTTCGGCGGTTCGGGGAGCGGGCGCGGGTCCTCGTAGAGGAACCGGGCGCGCCCGTCCGGGTGGTAGTAGCGACCGTCCTCGAAGAGGCGCCGCTCCGCGCGCCCGGCCGCGCCGGACTCCCCGGCCGGGAAGGGCCACTGGATGCCGCCGCAGTCCTCCAGCATCTCGTAGTCGGCGATGCCGGTGATGTCGCAAGGCTGGCCCGCCGAGAGCCGCTTCAGGATCTGGAACACCGCGGGCGGTGATTCCCACGCCCGGAACATCCCGCCGCACCCCCAGTACTCGGCCACGAGCTTGAAGATGGCGAAGTCGGCGAGCGCCTGCCCCGGCGCCCGCGCCACCTTCCTGATCCGGCCGATACGCCTTTCCGAGTTGATGAACGTCCCGTCCTTCTCGCCCCAGCCGGCAGCCGGCAGCACCAGGTCGGCCATGCGCGCCGTCTCCGTCGTGGCGTACATGTCCTGCACGACGAGGTAGTCGAGGCGTCCCAGGATGTCGCGCGCCTGGTCCTGGTTGATCCAGGAGTGCGCCGTGTTGGTGCAGACGATCCAGAGCCCCTTGATCCGCTCCCGCAAGATGCCTTCGATGATCTCGTTGTAGGCCCAGCTGGCCCGCGTCGGGATGAGCGTCGCATCGATGCCCAGCACCTGCGCCACCTTCTCCCGATGGTCCGAATTGGCGAAGTCGTGCCCCCCCAGCAGGTTGGTGGTGTTGCTGAACAGGCGCGAGCCCATCGCGTTGCACTGGCCGGTGATGGAGTTCGCGCCGGTGCCGGGCCGCCCGATGTTGCCGGTCATCAGCGCGAGGCTGATGATACTCTGCGCGGTGCGCACCCCCTGGTAGCTCTGGTTGACACCCATCGTCCACCAGAACGACACGCGGCGGCCGCCGTGAATCGTCTCGGCAAGACGCTCGATGGCCTGCGTGTCCAGACCGGTCGCTGCGGAAACCCGCTCGAGGGTGAACGGCTCGACCGCGGCGGCATAGCGATCGAAATCGCGCGTGTGCGCCTCGACGTACGCCTCGTCGACCCAGCCCCGCTCGATCAGGATCCGGGCAACGCCGTAGCACAGCGCCTGGTCCGACTTGGGATACGGCGCCAGGTGCTCGGTCGCCTGCATCGCCGTCTCGGTGACGCGCGGATCGATGACGACGACGGTGGGATCGTGCGGATTGCGGAGCACGCGCTCCCACAGGATGGGATGCGCGATGCACGGATTGGCGCCGACGAACACGATGACGTCCGATTCCTCGAAGTCGCGGTAGGTGTACGGAGGCGCATCGAAACCGAACGCCTGCTTGTACGCCACGACGGAGGTGGCCATGCATTGGCGCGTGTTGCCGTCGCCGTGCACCATCCCCATCCCGAACTTGGCCAGCGCCCCGAGCAGCGCCATCTCCTCGGTCGCCATCTGCCCGGTGCTGAGGAACGCCACCGCTTCCGGTCCGTGACTCGCCTGAATGCCCCGGAAGCGCTCGACCATCGTCCGCAGGGCTGCATCCCAGCTCGCCGGGCGCTGGACGCCGCCCGCGTCGCGCCGGAGCGGCACCGTGGCCCGGTCCGGGGCCCCGAGCACGGCCAGTGCCTCCCATCCCTTCGGGCAGGCGACGCCGCGGTTCACCGGGTAGTCGACGGCCGGGGTCAGGCTCACCGCCTCGCCGTCCTTGAGATGGACGGTCAGGCTGCAGCCGGTCGAGCAGTAGCCGCACACCACGTCCGTGGTGGCGTCCGGCTTCACCTTGGCCGGCACCTGTCCGAGGCCGAAGCCGCCGGGCGCACGGAGCAGATCGCGGGTCAGATACCCGTCGCGTTGGCGCAACATCACATGGTGCCTGGCATCTTGGGTGAGGCGACGGCCGCGAAGAACAGGTAGCGCTCGAGGAGCTCGCCGGCGAGACAGGCGGCGAAGAGCATCCCGACTAGCACCACGAAGACGAGGTCCTGGCCATGCTCCGGACTCGTCGGCACGCGACTCAGCAGGAGCAGGGCGGGCATGGCGAGGCCGCCGAGGAGTCCGGCGGCGAAGCGCGCCATCGTGACGCTCGAGAGCGCGCCGGTCATCAGCCGGGCCGTCCGCTTGAGCGATGTGGTCGACCGCACGGCCAGATGGCGGAACAGCGACGCCTCGAACAACAGCTTCGCCGACGACGCGGCGATGAGGCCCCGGCACAGAAGCGTGCCGTAGCGGTCGACCGCCGCCGTGGCCAGGCCGGCGTCACTGCCGCCCGCGATGATCAGCAGCGGCAGCCAGGCGGCGGCCAGTCCCAGCACCGCGGTCGTCAGCAGGAATCGGCAGGCGGTCGCCGGGCCGTTCCAGAAATCACGCTTCGTGTACTGGTAGACCATGACCGAGCAGAGCACCCCGGCGGCGCCCGACAGCGCCACGCTCCAGCCGAGCCAGAGGCCGGGCCCCGTCGCGGGCGCCGACCCGGCGGCGGCGGCCACGCCCCACGCACCGAACCGTCCGAGCCAGCCGACGGATTCCAGCCAGGACCAGACGGCATAGGTCACCGCCAACCCCGCGAAGAGCCCGAACGCCACGATCTCACGGCTGAGCCACGAATGCCGCAACCCGATGACGGCCCGATAGGCGTATCGTGGCCGGCCGAGGTGCAGCACGCTGACGCCGAGCGCCAGCAGGCCGAACACCAGCGCGCTCGCGGCGTGGACCGGACGGATGCTGGCCGTCAGCGCCCCCGGGACGAGCAGCTCCAGGAGCCGCTCCACCAGAAATGCCCCGACCGAGAGCTGCGTGAGCACGAGCATCAGAATCAGCGACCAATGCACGCGCCCCGGATCCGCCGAATGGTAGTCCGCAGGAATCATGTTCCGCGGCAGGACCCGTTCGGTGCGGTAGGCGGTGGTCGGCAGCGTCAGGGCCGGCTCCGGCGCCCCCGGAACGAACAGGTGGGTCTCCGATTCCTCGACGACCTTCTCGACGTCGACCACGCGAATCGCGATGGCGCCGTTCGGACACGCCTGGACGCAGGCCGGGGCTTCGCCCTCCGCGAGCCGGTCGCTGCACATGTCGCACTTGCGGACGATCCCTTTGGCGTGGCTGTACTTCGGCGCGTCGTACGGACAGGCCAGCGTGCAGTACTGGCACCCGAAGCACTGGTCGTCGAGATGCTTGACGATGCCGGTGACCGGATCCTTCTCATAGGCGTCGACGGGGCATGCGTGCATGCAGGCCGGGTCGAGGCAGTGGTGACACGCGGTCGTGACATGCTGCATCATGGGCAGGCTCTGGCTTCCGCCGTGTAGCAGCCCCACGTCGCGCCACGATTCCTCCTCCTCGAGGCCGTTCAGCGCATGGCACGCCGCGACGCACGACTTGCAGCCGGAGCAGGCGTCCAGGTCCACGTCGAAGGCGTACTGCTGACCGGCGGTCGGCGGCGTCGCCGGCATGAGCGCCGAATAGCGTCCGGCCAGGGCGAGACCATCGGCCGCCGCCTCGTCGTGCGCCTGCGCGAAGCGCGCGGCGGCCGTTTCCTGCTGCTCCAGGAGCAGGCGATCGATCAGCGCGGGCGTCGCGGCAGCGCTCATGGGCTTCCGACTCCCGCACCTTCCCGCTCCCCGAGGTAGTCCACCTGCCCGTCGGGACCTTCCAGCCTCAGGTACGGCGTGCCCGGTGTCTTCGCTGCACCTGCCCCAGGTCCTCTGGGATGCGCCGCGGTGTGGCAGACGGCTTCGGTCGCCAATACCGCATCGAGCAGCGCTTGCGGAGGAAGCTCGAGGTAGACATCGTCGCCTTCGATTTTCACCGGAAACGTGAGCACCTCGTAGTCCTCGCCGCTCAGACAAGACCCCGACTTGAGGCAGAACGTCTTCTTGTGCAGCGGACAGGCGACTTTCGGCGTACCCTGCGCGTCACCGACGATACCGCGCGAGAGAACGAACGCCTGCTTGTGCGGACACATGTTCTGCGTCGCATACCACTCGCCGCGCGAGGAGAAATTGAACACGGCAATCTGTGTCTTGCCGTATTTGATCGCGGCCCCGCCGTCGCGCGGGAAGTGGGACACGGCCCCGACTTTGATCCACTGTCTCTCAGGCGATTCGCGCAGGTCCTTCAACGTCGCCCCGAAAGTCGCGGTCGCGTCTTCGAGCGGAATGATGTCTTTCTCCCAATACTTGGGGCGTTGCATGCCGCGCTCATCGACGAACTCGATGCCGACCTCGGTTTCGTCCGTGTTGACGAACTGCCTGAACTTCTTGCGGAGCGCCGGATTGTTGACGACCTCTCTCCACTCGCACTTGTAGGTGTCGACCAGGTGCGCCATCCGTCGCTCGAGCTCGTCGCAGAGGCCGAGCGTGTCATGAACGATCACGTCTCGCAGATAGTCGATGCCGCCCTCCATGTTCTGGAGCCAGACCGCCGTCCGTGTGAGTCTGTCCGCGGTCATGATGTAGAACATCAGGAAGCGGTCGATGTACACGATGGCGGTCTCCTCGTCGAGGTCGCTGGCCAACAGGTCGGCGTGTCGTGGATTGGTGCCGCCATTCCCGCAGACATAGAGGTTGTAGCCGCTCTCCGTGGCGATGAGGCCGAAGTCCTTGCTCCGCGCCTCGGCACATTCACGCACACACCCTGAAACCGCCGATTTGAGCTTGTGCGGAGACCGGATCCCCCGATAGCGCTGCTCGACCCGAATGGCGAACTTGACCGAATCCTGCACGCCGTAGCGACACCATGTCGTCCCGACGCAGCTCTTGACGGTCCGCAGCGCCTTGCCGTAGGCGTGACCGCTCTCGAAACCGGCGCGAACCAGCTCCTCCCAGATGTCGGGCAACTGGTGCACCTGCGCGCCGAACATGTCGATCCGTTGAGCGCCGGTAATCTTCGTGAAGAGACTGTATTTCTTGGCGACCGAGCCGAGCGCGATGAGCTTGTCAGGGGTGATTTCGCCGCCAGGGACGCGCGGAATCACGGAGTAGACGCCGCCGCGCTGCATGTTCGCCAGGAAACGGTCGTTGGTGTCCTGGAGCGTTTGATGTTGAGCCAGTTGGATGTTCTCGTTCCACAGACTGGCGAGCATCGAGCTGACGGCCGGCTTGCAAGTCTCGCATCCGTTGCCCCGTCCAACCGCCATGATGAGTGCGTCGAAGGTCTTGATCTCCTTGACCTTGACGGTATCGAACAGTTGCTGCCGGGTGTAGGGGAAGTGTTCGCACAGATCGGTGTTGACGGCCTTGCCCGCCGCCTCCAGCTCCTGCTTGAGAAGACCCGTCACGAGCGGCAGACAGCCGCCACAGCCGGTGCCCGCCTTCGTGAAGGCTTTCACGTCGCCGACGACCGTGAAGTCGTTGTCCCGAATCGCACAGCAGATGTCGCCCTTGTTGACGCCGTTGCACTGACACACCTGGGCGTCGTCAGGCATCTCCGTGGCGGAGACGACGACACCGCCGCCGTTCGAGCCGAGCACCAATGCCCCCGGTTTGGCCGGCAGCTCGGTCTCGTTCTTCGCGAGCATCATGAGGCTGCCGTAGTCGGACGCGTCACCGACCAGAATGCCGCCAAGCAACTTCTTGCCGTCGAGGCTGAACAGCAGCTTCTTGTACACGCCGCCGAACGGGTCGTCATAGGTGAGCGGCTTGGCGGTGACTTCGTCGGCGGCGTAGCGCCCGAAACTCGCCACATCCACGCCCATCAGCTTGAGTTTCGTCGAGAGGTCGGCGCCGGTGAACGCCCGGGTCTCATCGCCGGTCAGCCGGGCGGCGAGCGTCTCCGCCATCTCGTACCCGGGTGCGACAAGCCCGTACACCATCCCGCCGTGCAGCGCCACTTCACCGATGGCGTAGACGTGCGGGTCACTCGTCTGCAGGTGGTCATCGACCACTACTCCGCCCCGCTCGCCGACGGCGACGCCGCACGCTCGGGCCAGCTCATCGCGGGGACGAATGCCCGCCGAGACGATGACCATCCCTACGTCGAGCGCGACGCCGCTGTTGAACACCATGCCATCGACTTTGCCGTTGCCGACGATTTCCTTCGTGGCCGTATCGACGTGCACCTGCACGCCGAGCGCCTCGATTTCCTTGATGAGGAGCTCGGAGCCGGCGTCATCCAACTGACGGGGCATCAGTCGAGGCATGAACTCGATGACGTGCGTGTCGAGTCCGAGATCGTAAGCAGCCTTGGCCGCCTCGAGACCGAGCAGTCCACCGCCGATGACGGCCGCCTTCTTGATGTTCCGGGCGTACGCGATGATCGCCTCGAGGTCTTCGATCGTCCGATAGACGAAAACGCCTTTCTTGTCGACGCCCGGAATGGGTGGGACGAAGGGCGCGGAGCCTGTCGCGAGCACGACCACGTCGTAGGGAATCTCCTGACCCTTTGCCGAGCGCACGATCCGGGCGTCGCGGTCGATGCCGGTGGCCTTGTCGCCGACGTGGAGTGCGATGCCCTGCTGCTCGTACCATTCCGTGCTGGTGAGCATGAGCCGCTCGGGGTCGCGATCCGTGAAGAATCGGGTGAGGCCAACGCGGTCATAGGCCGCACGGGGTTCTTCACAGAAGGTCACAATCCGGTACTGGCCCTGGCGGTCGAACTCGACCAACTTCTCACAGAACCGATGCCCGACCATCCCGTTGCCGATGACGACAACGGTCTTCGGTGCGCTGCTCGTATCGATCATCGCGTACCTCCTATCCCGCGGCGTCGGCGATTTCTCCATCGCCGCCCAGATCGACGCGCCGAGGCGCGATCGCCGGCGTGACCGCCGACCACGCCTCGGTCTCCGATTCGTGACTGAATCGCACCGCGAGCGCGAGGAACGAGCTGAGGGTGACCAGAGCCCCGAGCACGAGAAAGGCCGTGGGCCATGGGAGGGCGCCATTGAACAGGAATCCAGCCGCCACGGCGCCCACGTTCCCTCCCGCCCCGACGATGCCTGCCACCGACCCGAGCGCCGTTTTGTTGATGAACGGCACGACCGCATAGGTCGCACCATTCGACATCTGGACGCATAGGCTCACGAGCATGAGTGTCGGCAGCGCCAACGCGAGGCTGGACACCTGGGAAAAGAGCATCAAGGCCAATCCTTCAGCGAAGAGCGCGAGGAACAGCCAGTGCCCGCGGCCGGCCAATCCCCATGTTCGGCCAAAACGGTCACTGACCGCTCCACCCAGCGTGCGAGCAAAGAGGTTGGTCAGTCCGTAGAGCATGGCCGCCGCACCAGCCCATTGGACCGCCTGTGCAACACTCGTCGTCTGGAAGTAGTCGAAGTAGTCCACGAAGTACAGCGCAACGACGTTGATAAAGGTCAGTTCGATCCCGAAACACGCGCCGTAGATCAAGAACAGCACCCAGACGCGCAGATCCCTGCATGCCACCGCGAATGAGCCTGTCACACTGCGAGTGGGTGGCATCTTGCCGGCCGCCCGCAGTGCCCGGTAGTTCCCCTCGGGCGCATCCTGCGTGAGGAAGTAGTACGCCACGCCCACCAGGGCACACATCGCGCCAGCCAGCACCATCGCCACCCGCCACCCGACGGCGTCGCTGAACCCAAGGCCGGGAAGAAACTGGATGTCGGTGAACGGTACATAGGCGCCGACCGTGAGGATGCCGAGCACGATCGGCATGACGAGCTGGGTGACTCCGCCGCCCAGGTTGCCCCAGCCCGCGGTGGTGGCGTTTGCGGTGCCGACGACGTTCGGGGCGAACATCACCGAGGTGTGGTACTGCGTGATCACGAACGACGCCCCGATGACGCCGATGAGCACCCGGAAGATCAGGAACGTCTGGAAGTCTTGGGCCAGGCCGAGGCCCATCACCGGGAGCGACCCGACGATGAGCAGCCAGGTGTAGGCCAACCGCGGGCCGATGCGATCGCAGAGCCAGCCGATGAGTACCCGCGCCGCCACGGTGCCGGCCACGGAGCCGATGACGAGCCAGCCGATCTGCGACTGGGTCAGCGCCATCTCGTCGCGGACGATCGTCATGAGCGGCGCGATGCCGAACCACGCGAAGAAGCAGAGAAAGAACGCGAACCACGACATGTGGAAGGCCCGCATCTGCGGTGTGTCGATGCTGAAGAGTCGAATTCGTGTCGCCTTGCCGCTAACGTCCATGCAGTGGGGTGCCTCCGTCGCGTTGTCCTCTTGCAAGAGGCGGGCCAGCATGGGGCGTCAGCAGCGAACAGTCCAATCTCGCCGTAGAATCCGGGCGGCCGGACTCTGCGCGGCCGCGCCGGGCGGGTTCGGGGAGCGATCCCGGCACACAGAAATGTAGAAGTTCTTGCGTCAGCCGACACGGCCGTCCAGAATTAACGACAATGTCACCCCCTCGGTGCAGTGATCTGGACTGATCCGGATCTCAGGAGGCGATATTCCGAAGGTCCTGCAGCAGTCCGGATCGGCTGCGGCCGGCACAAGCCTGTCGAATGAAACGCGAAACAAGACAATAGTGTTGTTGCCCATACATTCAGACGGCCGGTAACCCATTGGACCGCGCGGTCGTCTGAGCGGATGCCGTGCGCTACCTCATACACAAGTGTCGGATCGGCATGCCGGGTCGACGAAAGCGGCCGGCGTCGGAACGGGCCCGGCGCGGCAGCCTGACGCTCCCGATCGATTGCGATCCCCCCGCAGCGACGGCGCAAATCGACGGCGGGTGCCTACCGCGGCCGCGCCGGACGGAATTGGCATACGGCTTGATTGGGAACGCCGGGCATGCCACCGCACGAGTCTCCGGCCGCCCTCCGGCGCGAGCCCCTCGCACGTCTGCTGGTACTCACGCTCAGCCTCCTGCTTGCCTGCCACGTGGCGGGCCAGGCCCAGTCCGCCGCCGCCGGGAACGCCGGCGCGACGGGGACCAGCACGCCGGCAGCGGCCGGTTCACGCTCGTCGGGGGGAGCACCCCAGGCGCCGCCTGAGGCTCCCTCGGACTGGCGCGAAATCCTTCCGGGCCTGACGGTAGGCTCGCAGCTCCGGCTGCGCGGCGAGAGCCGCCGCAACTTCAAGTTCGACGACGCCCGGGCGGGCAACGACGAGGGCTTCCTCCTCTCCCGGTTCCGCCTCGGTCTGACCTGGCGGCCGAGCGATCGGGTCACCGGCGCCGTCGAGCTGCAGGACGCGCGCATCCACGGCGAGGAAGCCATCAGCGAGACCCGCACGCCGAACGTCTTCGCCGACCAGCTCGACATCCACCAGGCCTACCTCGACGTCCAGGCGCCCGCGTCGTCACGGGTCCCGATCGCGGTGCGCGTCGGGCGCCAGAAGCTAGTCTACGGGTCCCAGCGCCTGGTTTCCCCGCTCGAATGGGTCAACACGGCGCGCGTGTTCGACGGCGCCCGCATCGAGATCGGCGCCGGTGCCGGCCGCCAGCTCGACGCGTTCGCCACCCGTCTCGTCCCCGTGACGCCGCGCGGCCTCAACGACCATGGGCCCACCGGCAGCCGCCTGTTCAACAGCCAGCTCCACGGCGTGTACTACACCGACGGCGCGCTCCTGCCCGACGGCGCCGTCGAGGGATACTGGCTCCTGCGGCGCGCGGGGCGGCTGGCCGACGCGGTCCACACCATCGGGACGCGCATCGACGCCCGCTACGGGCCATGGGCCTTCGATGGCGAGCTGGCCGGGCAGACCGGAAGCTACGCAGGCCTCGACCATCGGGCGGCGATGGTGCACCTCGACGGATCGTTCACGACCCGCCTGCCGGGGCGGCCGAGGCTCGGGGCAGCCTTCAACCTTGGCAGCGGCGACGAGGATCCGGACGGCGGCGTGCACGGAACGTTCGACAACCTGTATCCGCTCAACCACGTCTACTACGGGACGATGGATCTGTTCGCCCTGCAGAACCTGCGCAACGTCGAGGCCTCCGTGGATACGGCGCTGCCCGGCGGCGCGTCCGTCCGCGTCACCTATCAGCACTTCGCGCTGGTCGCGCCCGGCGCGGATGCGTGGTACAACGCCGCCGCCGGCATCGTGCACGCCGGCGGCGACCCGGACGTCGCGGCCGACGTGGGCAGCGAGATCGACGTCACCCTCCGCGCCCGCGTATGGCAGGTCGGTCTCGAGGCAGGTTACGGGTACTTCGCCGGCGGCGGCTATCTCCGGGCGCTGGACTTCAAGCTGAACTCGGTGCATTTCTTCTACCTGCAGACGACGGTCGGGTTCTAGCAGTCCGTGGCACTGCAGCGAGTACAGTAGGTTCGTGCGCGCGGCAGGCTGCGTCCGGATCGGGATCTCCAGCTGCCTGCTGGGCCAGGCGGTGCGTTACGACGGCGGACACAAGCGCGACCCGTGGGTCGTCGAGGCGCTCGCCCCCTGGGACGAGTGGGTGCCGGTCTGCCCGGAGGTCGAGCTGGGCCTGGGCACGCCCCGCGAGCCGCTCCGCCTGATCCGGGACCCGGCGGAGCTCGATGCCCTGCGGCTCGTGACGGTCGACACGGGGCTCGACCTCACGCGGCGAATGCGCCGCTACGCGCGCCAGCGCGTCCGGGCGCTCGCTGCCGAGAGTCTGAACGGCTACATCCTCAAGAAGCACTCGCCCAGTTGCGGGCTGGCCGACGTGCCGGTCTGGCGCCAGCAGGACCTGCTCGAGCGGACCGGCCGCGGGCTCTTTGCGGCGGAGGTCCGACGGCAGTTTCCGGATCTGCCGATCGAAGAGGAAGATGGCCTCCACGACCCGCGGCGGCGGGAGCATTTTCTCGACCGCGTGTTCGACTACCGGCCGCGATGACGGGCGGGTCCGACGACGGACCGCCAGCGCGTGCGGTAGCATACGTGGGATGAAGCTGACTCTCCCGCGCGGGGCGGCGGCGGCACTCGCGGTGCTGGCAGCCGCGTGCGCGCAGCCGGAGCCGGACACGCCCATGAACGACGCCACGACCGCAACGGATGTGACCCCGTTTCTGTCCCCCAGTCCCCTGCCGTTCAACTATCCCCCGTTCGATCGGATCGAGGACGACGCCTTCCGCCCCGCCTTCGAACGGGCGATGGCCGAGCACGCGGTAGAGGTCGACGCGCTTGCCAACGCGGCGGAGCCGCCGACGTTCGAGAACACGCTGGTCGCCCTCGAGCGGTCGGGCCGGGTGCTGGAGCGCGTGCAGAGCGTCTTCTTCAACCTCGTCGCCGCCGATACGAACGAGACGCTGGACGCGATCCGGAGCGAGGTGGCGCCGAAGCTGGCTGCCCACAGCGATCGGATCCTGCTGAACGCCAGGCTGTTTGCGCGGCTGCAGGCCTTGTACGACCAGCGCGCGACGCTGGGGCTCGACGGCGAGTCCCTGCGACTGGTCGAGGAGTACTACACCGACTTCGTACGCGCCGGCGCGCGGTTGTTCGACGACGACAAGCAGCGCCTGCGGGACATCAACGCGGAGCTGGCGAGCCTGGAAGCGACCTTCAGCCGCAACGTGCTCAGCGAGGTCAACGGCTCGGCCGTGGTCGTCGACACGCGGGCGGCGCTGGCCGGGCTGTCCGACAACGAGATCACGGCAGCGGCCGAGGCCGCGGCAGCCCGCGACCTCGACGGGAAGTTCTTGATCGCGCTGCGCAACACGAGCGGTCAGCCGCCCCTCGCATCGCTCGACAATCGGGCGCTGCGCCAACGGATTTTCGAGACGTCGCTGGCGCGCGGCAGCCGCGGCGGAGACTTCGACAACCGCGCCATCATCACCCGGATGGCCGCGCTCCGCGCGGAGCGGGCCGCGCTGCTCGGCTATCCCACGCATGCCGCGTACAGCCTGGAGCGGCAGACGGCGCAGACGGTGGCCGCCGTCAACGAGCGGCTGGCCAGCCTGGCGCCGGCGGCCGTGGCCAACGCCCGGCGGGAGGCGCGCGACCTGCAGGCGATGATCGGCGCGGGCGGCGGCGCACACGACCTGGCGCCCTGGGACTGGGCGTACTACGCGGAGAAGGTGCGTTCCGAACGCTACGCCTTCGACGCAGCGCAGCTGCGGCCGTACTTCCCCCTCGACAGCGTGCTGCGGAATGGTGTGTTCTACGCCGCGGGCCGGCTCTACGGGCTGACCTTTCGGCAGCGCACCGATCTGCCGCTCTATCACCCGGACGTTCGCGTATTCGACGTGCTCGACGCCGACGGCGAGCCGCTCGCCCTGTTCCTGGGCGACTACTACGCGCGCGCCTCGAAGCGCGGCGGCGCCTGGATGAGCTCGTTCGTGCCCCAGTCGGAGCTGCTCGGGACGCAGCCGGTCGTGGCGAACTACCTCAACATCCCGAAGCCGCCGGCGGGCGAGCCGACGCTGCTGACCTTCGACGAGGTCGAGACGCTGTTCCACGAGTTCGGCCACGCCCTGCACGCGATGTTCTCCGCCGTGCGGTATCCGTACTTCTCGGGCACCTCCGTGCCGCGCGACTTCGTCGAGTTCCCCTCGCAGGTCAACGAGATGTGGGCGACGTGGCCGGAGGTGTTCAGGAACTACGCGGTGCATCACGAGACCGGGGAGCCGATGCCGCCCGAGCTGCTCGAGCGGGTGCTGGCGGCCGAGAAGTTCAACCAGGGTTTCGCCACGACCGAGTACTTGGCCGCGTCCCTGTTGGACCAGGCGTGGCACCAACTGACCGCGGACGAGGTGCCGGATGCCGAGGGGGCCGCGGCATTCGAGGAGGCCGCGCTCGCCGCAGCCGGTGTGGCGCTCGACGCCGTCCCGCCACGTTACCGGAGCACGTACTTCTCGCACATCTGGAGCAGCGGGTACGAGGCGGGGTACTACTCGTACATCTGGAGCGAGGTGCTCGATGCCGACTCCGTCGAGTGGTTCAAGGAAAACGGCGGCCTGACGCGCGCGAACGGCGATCGCTTCCGACGGACGCTCCTGTCGAAGGGCGGAAGCCGCGACGCGCTGGAGCTCTTTCGCGAGTTCCGGGGCCGGCAGCCGGACATCGGGCCGCTGCTGGCGCGCCGTGGCCTGAACTGACCACCGTCGCCGTCACGCGCCTGAGCCGTGCGCGGCGGCCCGGGGCGCCCGCCGCGCACGCTGTCCGGCGGCCGGGAGCGTCCGCCACCGCTCGCCGAGCAGATCATGCCGGCGGTGGCGGCGGCACGCGACAGCGGGCTCCTCCACGCAGACCATCTCCTGATCGGTTGCCTCGTTCTGGTAGCGACAGACCAGACACCCGCACGCCCCGCGTTCGAACCCGATGATCCTCAGCATCGACAATCCTGCCTCCAGGAAACGGATGCAAGAAGCGCGCCATTGACGCCCCGCATGCCGCGTGCGGCTTCGAATACTAAAAAACAGGGAAGTTCCGCCGTGCGTCGGCCCGTCCGCCGGACCACGCAGAAACGGCACATTTGTCGCGTGTGAGGCGGCTCTCGACACGCGCGTCGAGAGCCGCCTGGCGCGTTCACGGCCAGAGCCAACCGAACATGCCGGCCGTCAGCAGGGCGTAGATCAGCCCGTCGAGCACCGTCTTCAGCGTGTAGCTCCAGCTTCGGTGCCACCAGATGCTGCTCTGCGGGATCGCGAGCGAGTAGCCGGCGAACGCGACCGCGCCGACGACCCGGAAGACGATGCGGTAGTCCGCGCCCGGACCCAGCGTCAGGCCGGCGACATAGCCCGCGACCGCGCCGACCACGAGCGAGTAGCCGAACCACATCGCCAGGCTCTTGCCTATCGTCAGCGGCTGGTTGGGCAGCACGGTGATGAACGCTATCGGACCGTTCTTCGTCTTCTCGACGAACTCGGGAGACCCCATCGCCTTCGAGTCCGCCGCGTGCGGGATAACGTAGTCGCCAGGCGGGATCTCGAACGGCCGCAGCGCGGCGGCGACGCCGGCCTCGTCGGGCAGCGGTCCCGCGTCGGAATTGTGATAGGTCAGCAGCATGTGAATGATCGAGCTGACGGCGAACACCAGTACTGCCGAGAGCAGCACCGGCAACCAAAGCGATGCGACCGATACCATGACCACCTCCCCATACGCGCGGCGCCCTCACGTGAGCAGCGACCGCAGCAGAATTGCCGGGTGGAGCGCGTCGACGCCGGCGAAGTCCCGCACCTGATGGCGGCACGACGTGCCGGCCGCGACCAGAACGCCGCCCGGACCGAGCGCCCGTGCGGCGGGCAGCAGCCGCCGCTCGCCGATCTGCCGGGAGATCTCCAGATGCTCCCGGGTGTAGCCGAACGACCCCGCCATGCCGCAGCAGCCGGAGTCCAGATCGGTGACCCGCGCGCCCGGGATCCGCTCGAGAAGCGCCTTGCCCGCCGCGACCAGCCCGAGCGCCTTCTGGTGGCAGTGGCCGTGCAGCAGGATCTCGGCGGGGCCGGCCTGTAGCTCCAGCGCCGCGGGCTGCTCGCCGAGGCAGCGGTGCAGGTAGTCCTCGAAGAGGATGCACGCTCCGGCCACCTCGCGCGCCTGCGCTTGCGCCTCCCCGCGCAGCAGGGCCGGGACGTCGTCTACCAGGGCGGACAGGCAGCTCGGCTCGAGGAGCACGATGGGGGTGCCGGCCGCGGCGGTCGCGTGGAGGCGGGCCGTCACGTCCGCTGCCCGCTCGCGCGCCGCGGAAAGCAGCCCCTGGGAGATCAGCGGTCGCCCGCAGCAGACGTCCGGTCCCAGGCCGACAGTCAGGCCGGCGGCTTCCAGCACGTCGGCGGCGGCGAGGCCGACCTCCGGCTCGAAGTAGCTGGTGAAGGTATCGTTGAACAGGACGGCGTCCGGCGAGCCGGCCGGCGCGGGCCCCCGGTCGCGCCAGCGGGCCGCGAGCGGGCGCGCCGCCCAGCGGGGCAGCGAGCGGCGGCGGTCGATGCCGAGCAGCCGCTCGCCGAGCGCGCGGATCCAGCCGGTCTCCAGCCACGGGTTGACGAGCGACGCCGCGGGCGCGGTCCACGCCGCGAGATCGTGGATGTGTCCTAGCAGGCGCGCCCGCACCGGGAGTCTGTGCCGGCGCCAGTAGTCGGCCAGGAACTCGCTCTTGAGGCGCGCCATGTCGACACCGGTCGGACACTCCGTCTTGCACGCCCGACACTCGAGACACAGGTCCAGCACGTCGTACACGCTGCGGTCGCCGAGCCCGGGGTCGCGGGGGCCGGTCGGGCCGAGCGCGCCGGTCATCGCGAGCCGCAGCGCGTTGGCGCGGCCGCGCGTCGAGTGCGCCTCGTCGCGTGTCGCCATGTACGACGGGCACATCGTCCCGCTGAGCGTCTTGCGGCAGGCCCCGACGCCGCTGCACATCTCGACGGCCCGCCCCAGACCGCCGTAGTCCGTGTGGTCGAAGGCCGCGGGCGGATCCGGGGTCCGGTAGCCGGCGCCGTACCGGAGGTTGGCGGTGAGCGGCGGCGAATCGACGATCTTGCCCGGGTTGAACAGCCCGTCCGGATCGAACGTCCGCTTGATGGTACGGAATGCCTCGTACAGCTCCGGGCCGAACATGCGCGCCATGAACGGCCCGCGCACCAGCCCGTCGCCATGCTCGCCGGAGAGGGCGCCGCCGAACTCGAGGACCAGATCGGCGATCTCGTTCGCGATCGACTCGAACTGCCGCACGCCCTGCGCCGTCTTCATGTTGACGACCGGCCGCACGTGCAGGCAGCCGACCGAGGCGTGGGCGTAGATGCCGGCGGTCGTCCCGTGGCGCCGGATGACGCCGAGGAACCGCTCGATGAAGTCGCGCAGCTTCTCCGGGGCGACAGCCGTGTCCTCGACGAAGGAGATGCTCTTGGCGTCCCCTTTCATCGCCATCGACAGGCCGAGCGACGATTCCCGCAGCTTCCAGATGCGCGCCTGATCGGCCGGCGCCGTGGCCCGGGCCATATGCGCCGCGACGCCCCGCATCCGGAGCATTTCCTCCAGGCGGTCGAGCCGCGGCCCGAGCGCCTCGGTCGACTCGTCGTAGAGCTCGACGCACAGCAACGCGCCGCACTCGGTCCGCAGGACCGCCCGCCGCACCGCGTCGAGCGCGGGGTTCTCCCTGGCATGGTCCAGGATGGACCGATCCATCACCTCGACGGCTGACGGGCCGTGGGCCAGGATGGCCGGCGTCTCCCCGAGCGCGTCGAGCAGGTCGTCGTACTCGATGGTCAGCACCGCCTTGGCGGCCGGCAGCGGCACCAGGTTGAGGCGCGCCTCGACAATCAACCCGAGCGTGCCCTCGGAGCCGACGATCAGCTTCGCGAGATTGAACGGCGCATCTTGTGCGCCCGCAGCCGCCCCGACGAACGC
Source organism: Vicinamibacterales bacterium (assembly GCA_965217045.1). Classification (GTDB taxonomy): domain Bacteria; phylum Acidobacteriota; class Vicinamibacteria; order Vicinamibacterales; family UBA8438; genus JAAXGX01. The sequence continues at coordinate 2,997,494 of OZ244229.1, forward strand.
ATCGAGGTTGTAGCCCCCGACCCGGCGCAGGATCTTCGGGTACCGCCGCTCGATCTCGCCGGCGTGCTCCGCCGCCAAGCGGCGGATGGTCCGACAGCACGCGCCTTCCATGGTCGGCGCCGCGGAGACCCGCTCGAGCTCGTCCGGCGCGAGTGGCCGCAGGTGGGCGATCGAGCCGTCCGCGAGGGCGACGTGCACGTCGAGGACGTGATCGATCGTCTTGCCGTAGAGCACCGACCGCGCGCCCGCCGAGTTGTTCGAGATCATCCCGCCGATGGTCGCGCGGCTGGCGGTCGAGATGTCGGGCGCGAACCGCAGGCGGTGGGGGGCGAGCCGGGCGTTCAGCTCGTCGAGCACGATGCCCGGCTCGACGCGGGCCCAGCGCTCGTCGACGTTCACCTCGAGCAGGCGGTTGAAGTATTTCGACGTGTCGAGCTGCAATCCCGAGCCGATGGCCTGACCCGCCTGCGACGTGCCGCCGCCGCGCGCGGTGATCGAGCAGCCGTGGCGCCGGGCGCAGGCGATCGTGGCGAGCACGTCCTCCCGCGAGCGGACGATGGCCACACCGACCGGCTCGATCCGATAGACGCTGGCGTCGGTCGAGTAGAGCGCGCGCGAGAGCGGGTCGAAGCGGACCTCACCCTCGAGGCGGGTCTCGAGATCGCTACGCAGGTCGGCCACTTCGCGCAGTATAGAACGGCGCCGCGCGCGCGATGCGGCCGGCGCGCTGCCAGGGCGTAGCCACGGATGAAGCCGGCCAGCGGCCGCCGCAGCTCGATCCGGCCGCGCCGAGCAGCAGCCCTGTCTCCCACAGGACCGCGACCGGGACGTACGGGACGTACATGACGGGCTCGCGTGCGTCACACGCCGCGAAGAGAGCCGCCGGGCGCTTGGCCGGCGCCCGTCGCTGAACCCGCCACATGTCAGCGCGCCGTCGTCACGATGCGACGTTCCGAGCGACTGGTTCGGCTCCGGTTCGCCTGCGGTCTCCGTGGGCAGATCCGTATCCAGGCTGATCTCACACGGCGGTCTGACAGCCCCGCCACCGCCACAGCGGCCTCCTGAACCGGGCGCCGGACCGTGGCCGCGGCGCGCGAGCGCCGCGAGTACGCGATAATCGCCACCTGCCGGCCGTGACCCGATGGCAATTCTTGGTCACGTCGGGTCTCGAAGTGGGAGGGTGGCCGTCCGTGACACACGTCGCATATCTCGGCCTCGCAGTAATTGCCCGGTCCAGCAGGTTCGCGCCGGTCGTCCGGCTCGTCCTCGCGGCCGCGGCACTGCTGATCGTCGCGCCTGCGGGATCGGCCGCCCAGGTCGTCGAGCGCGTCGTCGACGGCGACACGATCATCGTTCGCGACATCGGCCGGGTGCGCCTGATCGGCGTCGATACGCCGGAGACGGTCCATCCGGGCAGGTCGGTCGAGTTCTTCGGGAAGGAAGCCAGCACGTTCACGAGGCGGCTGATCGACGGCAAGCGGGTGCGCCTGGAGTACGACCAGCAGCGGACCGACCGCTACGGGCGGACCCTGGCGTACGTCCATCTGCCGGACGGCATGTTCGTCAACGCCGAGATCATCAGGTGCGGCTACGGTCACGCCTACACCCGCTTCCCCTTCAAGCACCTCGATCAGTTCAGACGGCTCGAACGCGACGCGCGGCGCGCTGGCCGCGGCCTGTGGGGATCCGCCGCGCCGCAAGCGCCTATTGCGGACGCGCCGCCGGGCGGCGCGCCGGCCGCGCTCGCCCGCTGGGACGACAACGGCAACGGCTGGATCTCCTGCGCCGAGGCCCGGCGGCACGGGCTCGCGCCGGTGCCCCGCGGCCATCCCGCATACCGTCACATGCGCGACGGCGACAACGACGGCGTCGTGTGCGAGTGAGTCAGGGCCGCGCGGAGACGCGCCCCAGCCTGGCCCGCCAAACGTCGCCTTGCGGCTCCGCTTGGCGCCCAACCAACCCTGCGGGAGTCGGCGTCGTTCCAACGGCGCAGACTCCTGACCAGGTACGCTAGATTACGCCATGCTCCACGCGAGCGGCCGGCAGTTCCTGCAGATTCCGGGGCCCACCAATGTTCCGGATCGCGTCCTGCGGGCGATGGCTGCCCCGACCATCGACCACCGCGGGCCCGCGTTCCGCGACCTGACCCGCGATGTGCTGGGCGGCTTGGCGTCCGTCGTCCGCACGCGCCAGCCGGTGCTGCTGTTTCCGGCGTCGGGAACCGGGGCCTGGGAGGCGGCGCTCGTCAACACGCTGGCGCCGGGCGATCACGTGCTGATGGTCGAGACCGGCCACTTCGCCACCCTCTGGAAGGGCATCGCGACCCGGCTCGGGCTCGATCCGCTGTTCCTGCCCGGCGACTGGCGGCGCGGGGTCGACGCCGCGGAGGTCGAGGCCCGGCTGGCAGACGATCGCGCCCACGCGGTGAAGGCGGTCTGCGTGGTGCACAACGAGACGTCGACCGGTGTGACGAGCGACATTGCGGCCGTGCGCCGCGCGCTCGACGCCGCGCGCCATCCGGCGCTCCTGATGGTAGACACGATCTCGTCGCTCGCCTCGATCGACTACCGCCACGACGAGTGGGGCGTCGACGTCACCGTCGGGGCGTCGCAGAAAGGGTTCATGCTGCCGCCCGGCCTGAGCTTCAACGCCGCCAGCGACAAGGCGCTGGCGGCGCATGCCGGCGCGCGGCTGCCGCGCAGCTACTGGGACTGGGGACCGATCCGCGACGCCAACGAGAAGGGGTTCTTTCCGTACACCCCCGCGACCAACCTCCTCTTCGGCCTGCGCGAGGCACTCGCCATGCTGCAGGCCGAGGGACTCGACAACGTGTTCGCCCGGCACGATCGTCACGCCGAGGCCACGCGGCGCGCCGTGCGGGCGTGGGGGCTCGAGCTGCTCTGCATCAATCCCGCCGAGTACAGCTCCTCGCTGACGGCGGTCCTGATGCCGGCCGGGCACGACGGCGCCCGCTTGCTGAACGTCATCCTGGACCGCTTCGACATGGCGCTCGGCGTCGGCCTCGGACGCCTGGCCGGCCGGGTATTCCGGATTGGTCACCTCGGAGACTTCAACGACCTGAGCCTGGCAGGCACGCTGGCCGGCGTGGAGATGGGCCTGGGACTGAGCGGCGTCCCGCATCGGATCGGCGGGGTGGACGCGGCGATGTCCCACCTCGCGTCGTGCGCGAAGCCGGCGCTCCCGCGGCCTGCGCCGGCGTAGGAGTCGGCGCCGTGGGAACGGCGAGGGCTGCTGGAGGGGGTGGTTGGGCGGCAATCTGAGCCGCAGGCGACGATTTCCGGGCGAGCCTGGCGCGGCGCGCCTACTGGACGGTCCCCGCGAGCGTTTCGCGAGCCCCGCCGGTGCCGGCCGGCGTGAGAAAGAACACCTCTATGACGTCGCGCAGCTCGCCGATCGACTCGGCGCGGTTGATCGCGGTGCGCAGATTCGAGCCGCCGTGGAGTCCCTTCGTGTACCACGAGCCGAGTGCCCGCAGCTTGTTGATGACCCACCGCTCGCGACCCCGGGCGTGCCGCGGGCCCGAACCGGCGGCGGCCGTCGCGCGGTGACGGAACCCCCGCTGCTCGTCCAACCCTTCCCGGAGCAGCATGTCGATGTACTCCAGCAGAAACCGACCGCGCTCGGCGTCCGTGGCCTCGGGGGCCGGGTGGCCGGCAGCCAGGGCCGCCGACTGCTGGAAGATCCACGGGTTGCGCAAGGCGCCCCGGCCGACCAGTACACCGGCCACCTGGGTCTTCGTGGTGCGCTCGACCACCTGCCGGGCCGTGACGCAGTCGCCGCTGCCGAAGACCGGGATCGCGACGCCCGCCGCCACCGTGTCGATCAGCCGCCAATCGGACGAGCCGCTGTACGACTGCGCGGCCGTCCGGCCGTGCACCACCACGGCCGCCGCACCCGCGTCCTCCATCATCCGCGCCATCGCGGGCGCGTTGATGTCACGCTCGTCCCAGCCTGCACGCATCTTGACGGTGACGGGAATTCGGACGGCCCGACTCATCGACCGGATGATGGCGGCGGCGTGCGACGGTTCCCGCATCAGGCTGCAGCCGGCGTTGTGCTTCGCAATCTTCGGCACCGGGCACCCCATGTTCACGTCGACGATGTCCGCGCCCAGCCCCTCGACGATGCGGGCCGCCGCCGTCATGGTCGCCGGGTTGCCTCCGAAGATCTGTATCGAGACCGGCCGCTCATCCTCCGTGTACTCCGCGTACTCGAGCGTCCGGTCGATGCCGCGCACGAGTCCCTCGGAGCTGACCATCTCGGTGACGACCAGACCGCACCCGCCGCGGCGCTTCACCAGGCGGCGAAAGGCCGTGTCGGTCATCCCCGCCATCGGCGCCAGGGCAAACGGCGGATCCAGCTGGACGTTCCCGATCTTCATGACGTTCGCGGCGGGATGGGCAACTACTGCTGCGACGCGGCCTCGCGCGCCCGGGACCGGAACTGATCGTACGCCTCGAGCAGCTCGTCGCTCTTCCACTCGATGATCGCCTCTTCCCGCAACTCGTCGAGGTACTTGGCGTATTCCTCCAGCCGGCGATCGCTGAAGACGTTCGAGGAGATCTGGTCGCGGACCTCCTCGAACGGCTGCGCCGTATCGTCCGTCACGTCCTCGAGCAGCAGGATCTGGTAGCCCTGCGGCGTCCGCCGCAAATCGCTCACGGCGCCGACTTCCAGCGTCGTGATCAGCTCCTGGATCGCCTCGGCAATCTCGCTGAGCTGAAACGGCCCGATCAGGCCGCCGTCCCGTGCCGAGGACGCGTCCGACACTTCGGCGGCGACGGTCGCGAAGTCCTCGCCGGAGACCAGGCGCTGCATTACCGCGGCGGCCATAGCCCGCGCCCGCTGGTCCGCGATCAGTCCCCCGGTCGGCGGCACGGCAATGATGATCTCCCTGAGCGTGACGTTCGCCGGCTCCGTGAACTCGGCGATGTGCGCTTCGTAGTACTCGCGAGCCTCGACGTCCGTAATCGCCACACGGTTCAGAATCTCGAGGCTCTGCACCTGACTGGCCAGCATCTGCCGCTCGGTGAGCCGCCGGAAGTCATCGAGTGACATCCCCTCCTGTCGATCGAGCAGCTCGATGAACTCCTCGTCCGTCTCGATGCCGTTCTCTTCCTTCAGGTTGTCGAGAAAATCCTGGAACTGATCGTCGGAGAGCTGGTACCCGAGCTCCTTGCCGCGCTGGATGAGCAGCAGCTCCTCCAGGAGGTTCGCAATCACGCTGGGCGTGACCTCCTCGAGAAGCTGGAACAGCTCCGCGTTGGTGGACGGCTGGACGCCGCGGGCGCGAATCGCCGCAATCTGACGGTCCTCCAGGTCGGACTGCGTGATGATCTCGCCGTTCACCTTGACGAGAATCCGCTCGATGATGCGGGCATTGGGGCGACTGGGCACGGCGCCAGCCGGTTGCGCGGCCGCCGGTGCGGCGACTGCGCCCGCGATCGTCAGAGCCAGCGTTGCGTGGAGCGCGTGGACAACGGCTCGTCGCATCATGATCTCCATCCCTGCCTGCACGTTCCTCCCTCGCATTCTAGCCGCTCGGCAACGGGCCTCTCAACTCGTCCAGCAACGCCCCCACCTGCGGCAGCAGATCGCCGCCCTGCTCGAGCCGGTCCGCGCCGCGGCGCGCGGCACCGGCCGGCGCTGTCCACCATGATGCCGGCGCGGCGACCGGACTCCGGCGCGCCGGCGCGCCGGCCGACCGATTCAGCGCGTCGAGGTCGACGCGGAGCACCGCCGGCGGCGTCAGCTTCACGGCCGGCTGCGCCTGCACGAAGGCCACCAGCCGTTCTGGCGCGACCCGCGCCCTGTCTCCGAAACGTATGACGAGGTGGTGGCCCTCGCGGTCGGCCGACTCGATTCCGAGCTGGTCGGCCAGTATCCGGATCCGGCCGTACTCCGCCAGCCGCAGGACGGAAGGCGGCACCGGGCCGTAGCGGTCCGCCACCTCATCCAGCACGGTCGTCAGCCTGTCCTCGTCGCGGGCGCCCGCCACCCGGCGATACAGCGCGAGCCGCTGGTTCGTGTCGGTGACGTACTTCTCGTCGATCCGCAGATCGACGCCGAGGTTGACGGCGGCCCGTTGATCGTCCTCGACCGGCTCGCCCTTCAGCTCGCGCACGGTCTGCTCGAGCAGCGTCACGTACATATCGAAACCGATAGCCTCGATGTGGCCGCTCTGCTGCGCGCCGAGCAGGTTGCCGGCACCACGGATCTCCAGATCGAGCGCCGCCACGCGAAAGCCGCTGCCGAGGTCGCTGAACTCCTTGATGGCGGCCAGCCGGCGCCGCGCGACCGGCGACAGCTCGTCGCCGGGGGGCACCAGCAGGTAGGCGTAGGCCCGACGACCGGACCGGCCCACCCGGCCACGCAGCTGATAGAGCTGCGCCAGGCCGTAGCGCTCGGCGTGGTTGACGATGATCGTGTTGACGTTCGGGATGTCGAGCCCGTTCTCGATGATCGTCGTCGACAGCAGCACGTCGTACTCGTGTGCGACGAAGTCGAGCATGACGCGCTCGAGCGCAGCCCCGCTGGACTGCCCGTGCGCGACCGCCAGCCTGGTCTCCGGCACGACCCGCCGGATCAGTTCCGCCACGGAATGGATCGAGTCGATCCGGTTGTGGACGAAGTACACCTGGCCCCGGCGCTCCAGCTCGGAGCGAATCGCCCGGCCGATGGTCGCCGTGTCGAACTTGACGACGTTGGTCTGAATCGCCAAGCGGTCCTTGGGCGGCGTCTCGATGACCGACATGTCGCGTATGCCCATCAGGGACATGTTCAACGTGCGGGGGATGGGCGTCGCCGTCAACGTGAGCACGTCGACCTTCTGCCGCAGGCTCTTGATGCGCTCCTTGTGGGCAACCCCGAAGCGCTGTTCCTCGTCGACGATGAGCAGGCCCAGATCGTGAAACCGCACGTCCTTCGAGAGCAGGCGGTGCGTCCCGACCATGACGTCGATCTTGCCGGCCGCGAGGTCGGCCAGCAGCGCCTTCTGCTCGGCGCGGCTCCGGAAACGGCTGACCATCTCGATCCGGACCGGAAACGCCGCGAAGCGCTCGACCACCGTCTTGAGGTGCTGGAAGGCCAGTACCGTCGTCGGCGAGAGCAGCGCCACCTGCTTGCCGTCGATCACCGCTTTGAAGGCGGCCCGCAAGGCCACCTCCGTCTTGCCGTAGCCGACGTCGCCGCACAGCAGGCGATCCATCGGAGACGGCTCCTCCATGTCGCGCTTGATGTCGGCGACCGCCGTCTGCTGGTCCGGGGTCAGCTCGTACTCGAATGCCGAGTCGAACTCCTCCTGCCAATGGCCGTCGGGGCTGAAGCGGTGGCCGGCCGCTGCCTTGCGGGCGGCGTAGAGTCGGAGCAGCTCCTGCGCCATGTCGCGCATGGTGCGCCGCACGCGGGTCTTGGCGCGTTCCCAGGTGGTGCCGCCCAGGCGGTCGACGGCCGGCCGCTGGCTGCCCGTGTACTTCTGGATCAGGTCGAGCTGCTCGACCGGGACGAAAAGCTTGTCCCCGCCGGCGTAGCGGAGCTCCATGAGCTCGTGCGTGGTCCCGCTGAGGGCCATCTGGCGCAGCCCGACGAAGGAGCCGATGCCGTGGTCCACATGCACGACATGGTCTCCCACCTTCAGATCGCGCAGGTCGGAGAGGAAGGAGCGCGCGACCGGCCGTCTGCGCTCGCGGCGCTGCTCATCGAACAGGTCCGCCTCGGCGTGGATGCGCAGCCCCGCGGCGGGCAGCCGGAACCCCCGCGAGAGCTGCCCGGTGGCGACCAGCAGCGACGCGCCGTCCGTCGCTTCCGCCGCCGCGACGGGGACCGCGCGCAGGCCGTGCTCGCTGAGCAGCTCGGCGATGCGCTCGGCGCGACCGGCGGTGGCCGCGACGAACAGCTGCGTCTCACCCTGGTCACGGCCGGTCCGAAGTTCGGCGACCCAGTCGCTCAGCCGGCCGTGGTACGCGATGGCCGGCTGGCACGCAACGTGCTGCCCCGCCTCCCCGTCGTCGAGGCCCAGCGTTTCCAGCCGGGTTGCCCCGTCCAGGGCCTCCTGCACGGCACCCATCCCGACGAAGAGCGCCTCCGGCGGCGGCACGCTGCGGCCGCTCTCCGCCGCCGACAGGTAGCTCCCGGCCAGCTGCTCGAGCTGGTCCGCCACCCGGCGCGCGCACTCCTCGGACTCCTGCACGAGGAGCCGCGCGGACCGGCCGACGAGGTAATCGAAGACGCTGGCCCCGCGGTCCGGCTCGGGACAATCCGCTGCCGCGGCGTCTCCATCGAGGGCGTCGAACGTGTCCCGCAGCGGAACGATCGCGGCCCGGTCGAGCCTGGTGATCGAGCGTTGCGTGCCCGGGTCGTAGCGCCGGAGCGATTCGATCATGTCCCCGACGAACTCCACACGCACCGGCCAGGTCTCGCCCGCGGGAAAGAAATCGACCACCCCGCCCCGCACGCAGAACTCGCCGTGCTGGTCGACCGGGTCCTCGGGGCTGAATCCGGCGTCGGCGAGCAGCGCGCCCAGCGCGGGCGGCGACGCGAAGCCTCCCGCCACCAGCTCCTGCGTCGCGGCCAGCAGGCGCTGCGGGGGGCTGACACGCGGCAGCAACGCGGGGGCGGAGGCGACGACCAGCCGTGCCGTCCCCTGTGCCAGGGCGGCCAACGCACGGGCTCGGGCGGACGCTACGTCCAGATGCGGCGCGATGGCGCGGTAGGGATCGACTTCCGGCGAGGGAAACGGCAGGACGGTGCGCGCGAGCTCGCTCTCGGGGATGCCGAACAGCGCGCCGCAGAAGAATCGCGCGTCCGCCGTCGTCTGCTCCGCGCCGGCGTCGGACGGCACGACGAAGACGACCGGGGCCGTTGCCGCCGCGGCGGCGGCGGCGAACGCCTGGGCGGCAGGCGACAGACCGGTGACGACCGGCGACGCGCTCCCGAAACCGGCGCGGCCGGCGGTAGTCTTGAGGATCGAACTCAGCGTGAGTGACGTAGCGGCAAGCGGCACGCGCGGCCCCCTGGTGCGAGAGCCCCCGATATTAGCACGCCGCCCTCACCCGCCTCGCGTGCGACGCCGCGCGCAGCAGGCGCGGTCCGGGTCAGCCGGCATCAATGTCGAGCACGAGGGTCGTGACGTTGTCCGGCCCGCCGCTGGCATTGACCCGGCGCACGAGCTCGTCGCACACGGCCTGGCGGTCGGCGTGGTGCGCCACGACGTCGCCGATCTCCGGGTCCGGAAGCACGGACGACAGACCGTCCGAGCACAGCAGCAGCCGGTCGCCCGGCCGGAGCGTCAGCTCGCTCACATCGGCCTCGACGGCCTCCTCGCCGGAGATGGCCCGCGTGACGACGTTACGCCACGGGTGCGCGCGCGCGGCGGCCTCCGACAGCAGGCCCGCCCGCACCCTCTCCTCCACCCAGGAGTGGTCGCACGTGAGACGGACGAGCCCCTCCTGCCGGGCCAGATACGCCCTGCTGTCGCCGACGTGGGCGACCACGCCCGCGCTCTCGTCCAGCAACACGGCCACTGCCGTGGTCGCCATCCCGCGCAGCGCCACGACGGCTGCCGTGCGATCCGCGATGCCCCGGTTCGCCTGGTCGAAGCCGGCCCGCAGGCGGTTGCCGCCGCGACTGAGCGACGCATCGAAGGGCACCGGCCACGGGTCGCCCGGACCGAGCGACGTCGTCGACTCCACGGCGCCAGCGATCGCATCGACGGCGATCCGCGCCGCGATCTCACCGCCCGCATGTCCACCCATGCCGTCCGCGACGACGAACAGACCCAGCTCCGGCCGCGCGCAGTAGCAGTCCTCGTTCTGTGAGCGGCGCAGGCCAGGGTCCGTGCGAGCGGCCCACGACGCATGCATGGATATCTCACTCGCTCTCGCCCGGGCAGGGAGCCGGCCCGGTGCGGGAGACGGTTACAGTCCGGCCGGGGGCCGGACGCGCACCTTCGACGCCACCTGCAGCCGGACGAGAGACTTCAGCAGGGCCACGCGAGCCCGTTCGAAGTCCACGTTGGCGGTAATTCCGGCCAGACGCTCGCGTGCGCGCCGACGGGCGGCCTCCGCACGGTCGACGTCGATATTCTCGGCACGCTCGGCGATCTGGGCGAGCACCGTGACGCGGTCGGGAAGGATCTCGGCGAATCCGAACGCCACGGATACGAAGGACCGCTCGGTGCCGCGCCGGAACCAGAGCTCGCCCACCTGGAGCGTGGTCAGCAGCGGCGTATGCCCGGGCAGCACGCCGAGATACCCTTCCGACCCGGGAATCTGAACTTCATCCACCGATTCGTGCACGATCGAATGACCGGGCGTGACCAGCTCGAAACTGAGCGCTGACGGCAGCTCCATGGCGATGGTTCCCGGCCGCGACCTACTCCGCGGCCGCTTTCATCTTCTCCGCGTTCGCGAGCGCGTCTTCGATGGTCCCGACCATGTAGAAGGCCTGTTCCGGTATGTCGTCGTGCTTGCCGTCGACGATCTCGCGGAACCCGCGCACCGTGTCGGCAATCGGAACGTACTTGCCCTCGAGGCCGGTGAACTGCTCCGCGACGAAGAAGGGCTGGGACATGAACTTCTGGATCTTCCGTGCCCGGGTGACGCTGAGCTTGTCGTCCTCCGACAGCTCGTCGATGCCGAGGATGGCGATGATGTCCTGCAGGTCCTTGTAGCGCTGCAGCACTTCCTTGACGTCGCGGGCGGTCGCGTAGTGCTCGTCGCCTATGACGCGGGGGTCGAGGATGCGGGAGGTCGAGGCCAGCGGATCCACCGCGGGATAGATGCCGAGCTCGACGATCGAACGTGACAGGTTGGTCGTGGCGTCGAGGTGGGCGAACGTCGTGGCGGGAGCCGGATCCGTGTAGTCGTCGGCCGGCACGTAGATGGCCTGCACCGACGTAATGGACCCCGTCCGCGTCGACGTGATCCGTTCCTGCAGCGCGCCCATCTCCGTGAGCAGGGTCGGCTGGTAGCCGACCGCGGACGGCATGCGGCCGAGCAGGGCCGACACCTCCGAGCCCGCCTGCGTGAAGCGGAAGATGTTGTCGATGAACAGGAGGACGTCCTTGCCCTCGGCGTCACGGAAGTACTCGGCGACCGTCAGCGCGCTGAGTCCCACCCGCAGCCGGGCGCCGGGCGGTTCGGTCATCTGCCCGTAGACGAGGGCCGCGCGCGACTTTTTCCAGTCGGCCGGATCGATCACGCCGCTTTCCTGGAACTCGAGCCACAGGTCGTTGCCCTCGCGCGTGCGCTCGCCTACCCCGCCGAACACGGAGACGCCGCCGTGCTTGACCGCGATGTTGTGGATCAGCTCCTGGATGATGACCGTCTTGCCGACGCCCGCGCCGCCGAACAGGCCGATCTTGCCCCCCTGCAGGTAGGGCTCGAGCAGGTCGATGACCTTGATGCCCGTCTCGAACATCTGCAGATCGGTCGACTGGTCCACGAGCAGTGGCGCGGGGCGATGTATCGGCCACCGCTGCTCCGTCTCGACCGGGCGATCCGGAAAGTCGATCGGCTCGCCCAGCACGTTCAGCACCCGCCCCAGGGTCTGCGGCCCCACCGGCATCGAGATCGGCGCCCCCGTGTCGACGGCCGTCATGCCGCGCTGCATCCCGTCGGTCGGCTTCATGGAGACGGCCCGCACCCGGCGCTCTCCGAGATGCTGCTCGACCTCGGCAATCACGTCGATGGACTCGCCGCCCTCGACCTCCGACTTGATGTGCAGCGCGTTGTAGATGGGCGGGAGATGACCGCCCTCGAACTCGACATCCACGACCGGCCCGATCACCTGGACGATCTTGCCGACCTTCTCGCTCGTGCTCACTCCGTTCGCCATGCTCTCTGGGCTCCCACGTTACAAGGCTTCCGCGCCCGACACGACCTCGATCAGCTCGCGCGTAATCGTGGCTTGGCGCATCTTGTTCATGTACAGCGTCAGCTGGTCGATCATCTCGCCGGCATTCCGGGTCGCCGCGTCCATCGCCGTCATCCGGGCGGCATGCTCCGCCGCGGCGGACTCGAGCAGCGCGCGGAACAGCTGGGTCTCGACGTGCCGGGGCAACAGGTCGCTGAAGATCTGCGCTGCGGTCGGTTCGAACAGATGGCCGGCCAGCGACAGCGCCGCCGGCTCGTCCGCAGCCTCCTCGAAGCGGGGAATCGGCAGCAGCCGCTCCACGACGACGCGCTGTTGCAGCACGCTCTTGAACTCGTTGTAGATCAGGTACACATCGCGCGCGGAGCCGGCGGTGAACTCGTCGATGGCCGCCCGCGCCACGGCCTGGGCGTGCGTGTAGCGCAGGTTCGTGAACACGTTGATGTCCTCGTAGCGGACATCGAATCCGCGGCGCACGAAGAAGTCCCGTCCCTTGCGGCCGATGAGGCCGAGCGCCACCTCGCGATCTGCGTCGGCAACGTACTTGCCCGCGCGCCGCAGCAGGTTGGAGTTGAAGCTGCCGCAGAGCCCCTTGTCGGCCGTCACGACGATCAGGAGCGTCGGCGTGGGCGCGCGATCCTGCGCCGCTGCGAGCAACGGGTGCAGCGCCGGGTCGACGCGCGCCGCCAGACTGTTCAGCACGCCCAGCATCAGCTGGGCAAACGGGCGCGCCCCCGTAATCCGCTCCTGGGCGCGGCGCAGCTTCGACGCGGCGACGGTCTTCATCGCCTTCGTGATCTGCTGCGTCGATTTGACGGCGCGGATACGGCGCCGCTGGTCGATGAGCGACGGCATCGCTTAGGCTGCCACTCCCTTCCGCGCCGCGGTGAACTGCTCGGTGAACGCCTTGATGGCGGCGGTGACGTCGCTGCGGAGCTGATCGTCGAGCTTCTTCTGCACGGTCAGGCGCTCGAGCACCTCCCGGTGCCGCACTTCCATGAACTCGTACAGCTCCCGCTGGTAAGCCGCCACGTCGCTTTCGGCGACGCCGTCCAGGAAGCCGTTGGTGCCGGCGAAGATGATCAGGACCTGCCGCTCCACCGCCAGCGGCTCGTACTGCGGCTGCTTGAGCACCTCGACGAGACGGCGGCCGCGGTTGAGCTGGTCCTGCGTCGCCTTGTCGAGGTCGCTGCCGAACTGCGCGAACGCGGCCAGCTCCCGGAACTGGGCCAGGTCCAGCCGCAGTGTGCCAGCGACCTGGCGCATGGCCCGCACCTGCGCGGATCCGCCCACCCGCGACACGGAGTTGCCCACGTTGATCGCCGGCCGGATCCCCTGGTGGAACAGATCGGACTCGAGAAAGATCTGCCCGTCCGTGATCGAGATCACGTTGGTGGGAATGTAGGCCGACAGGTCGCCGGCCTGCGTCTCGATGATGGGTAGTGCCGTCAACGATCCCCCACCGAGCTCGTTCCGCATCTTGGCGGCCCGCTCCAGCAACCGCGAGTGCAGGTAGAACACATCGCCGGGATATGCCTCGCGACCCGGCGGGCGGCGGAGCAGGAGCGAGATCTCACGATAGGCCTGCGCGTGCTTGGAAAGATCGTCGTAGATGCACAGCGCGTGCCGCCCGCTGTCGCGGAAGTACTCGCCCATCGCGCATGCCGAGTACGGGCTGATGTACAGGAGCGGCGCGGGGTCGGACGCGCCCGCGATCACGACGATGGTGTAATCCATCGCGCCGGCTTCATCGAGCGTGCGCACCACCTGCGCGACCGTCGACTGCTTCTGGCCGATGGCGTTGTAGATGCAGACGACGTCGAGCCCCTTCTGATTGATGATGGTGTCGACCGCCACCGCCGTCTTGCCGGTCTGCCGGTCGCCGATGATGAGCTCGCGCTGGCCGCGGCCGATCGGAATCATCGCGTCGATGGCCTTGAGCCCCGTTTGCAGCGGCTCCTTCACCGGCTGGCGATCCACGACGCCCGGTGCAATCTTCTCGATGGGAGCGTGCTGCTTGGTCGCGATCGGCCCCTTGCCGTCCACCGGCTGGCCGAGCGCGTTGACGACCCGCCCCAACAGCTCGTCGCCGACGGGCACCGAGATGATGCGGCCTGTCCGCTTGACGGGATCGCCTTCCTTGATCTCGGTCGCCCCGCCCAGCAGGACGGCGCCCACGCTCTCCTCCTCCAGATTGAGAGCGATGCCGAAAACGCCGTGCGGAAACTCGAGCATCTCGGTTGCCATCGCGCGTTCGATCCCGTGGATGCGGGCGATGCCGTCACCCACCGATACCACCGTGCCGACTTCGGCGACGTCGACGTCGAGCGCGTAGCTTCCGAGCCGGTCCTTGATGATTCTGGAGATCTCGTCTGCCCTGATGTCCATCCTTCGACTCCGTTCATCCTGCCGCGTCGCCGAGGAACTGCTCCCGCAGGCGCGCCAGATGTCGCGCGACGCTGCCATCCCACACGGTACTGCCGATCTGGGTGATCACGCCGCCGATGACCGCGGGATCCACCGCAGTCTCGATATTGACCCGCTTGCCGGTCGCGGTCTCGAGCTGCCGGGCGATCTCCCGCGTGCGACCGTCAGACAGCGGTGACGCCGTGGTTACCCGCGCCCGCACCACGCCTTGCCGCTCCAGCAGCCGGTCGCGATACACATCGAGGATCTCCGGAAGCAGCGCCAACCGGCCGCGCTCGGCCAGCAGCGTCAACAGCCGGCGGGTGACCGGGGACAAGTCCCCGGCACGGTCCAGAATGGCCGCCACCACGGTTCGTTTCGGCGCGGGCGGCACCGCCGGATTGAGCAGGCTCCTGCGTAGCGTGGGGTGCTCGTCGAACAGCGCCGCGAACGCCGACACCTCCCGCTCGACGCGCTCGAGCTCCGCTTCCCGCTCGCAAACCTCAAGCAGTGCACGTACATACCGCGTGGCGGCAGTGCGATTCGCCATTGTCAGATAACTCGCATGCTCGCGTCCGGCCGGGCGTCCCGCCCGGCCCGAACGCACCATCGACCTTGCAGGCCCCCGACGGGCGCGGACTTTCGCACGCAGAACCTGTCACGTAGGGATGATCCGGGCGGGCCAAACAGTTTTTATACCATCGACTGGCAGCCGGGGCAAGCCGCCGGATCAACCATCCGGGGCCGTGAGCTGCTCGAACAACCGCTGCAGCTCATCCTCGGAACGAAAATGGATCTGAATCCTTCCGCCCCGCCGCCGCCGCCGCCGCACGATCTCCACGCTGGTCCCGAGCGCGACGCGCAGGCGTTCGGCCGCGGCCTTCGTGTGCGGGTCGGGGCCGGGGGCGAGCGGCGCGGGCGGGGCCAAGCTCTTCTTGACCAGCAGCTCGGTCTCGCGGACCGACAGCCCGCGGGCGCGCACGTCCAGCGCCGCACGGCGCTGGGCGGACGCGTCCGGTAGCGCGACGAGCGCGCGGGCGTGGCCCATGCTCAGGGCTCCCGTCGCGACATCCGCCTGAACTTCGGCTGGCAGCGACAACAGGCGCTGGTAGTTGGCCACCGTCGCCCGATCCTTGCCCACGGCGCGGGCGATCTCCGCCTGGGTCAGCTGGAACTCGTCAGCCAGACGCCTGTAGGCCCGCGCCTCCTCGATCGAATTGAGATCCTCCCGCTGGACGTTCTCGATCAGCGCCAGCTCGAGGCGCTTGTCGTCCGGCACATCGCGGATGACGACCGGCACCTTCAGCAGGCCCGCCCGCTGGGCGGCGCGCCAGCGCCGCTCGCCCGCGACGATCTCGTACGCCCCTTCCCCCCGCCGACGCACGACGATCGGCTGAATGATGCCGCTGCCCCTGATCGATTGCGCCAGCTCCTCCAGCTTCGCGTCGTCCATGATGCGGCGCGGCTGGTGGCGGTTGGGCTCGAGCAGGTCCAGGTCGACCTCCGGCGACGCGTCCGCCCGCGCCGCCGGCTGCGGCACGTCGGGGATGAGCGCGCTCAGCCCCCGGCCCAGCGCGGGGCGTTTGTCAGGCACGGTCCCTGCTCCCCGCGATCTCGGCAGTCCGTCCCGCCGCCAGGACCTCGTCCGCGAGCGCCGCGTACGCCGTGGCACCCCGTGCCCGGCTGTCGTACATCACGACCGGCAGGCCATGACTAGGGGCTTCGCCTAAACGAATATTCCTGGGAATGACCGTAACAAACACCTTGCCCTTAAAAAAACCCCTCACCTCCGCCGCCACCTGCCTGCCGAGATTCGTGCGCGTGTCGGTCATCGTCAACAGGACGCCTCCAATCGACAGCTCCGGATTCAGGCCGGCGCGAACCCGCTGAACCGTGGCGGTCAGCTCGGCAACGCCCTCGAGGGCGAAGTACTCGCAAGTCAACGGAATCAGCACCTCTTCGGCGGCCACGAGTGCGTTGAGGGTCAGCAGGCCGAGTGACGGCGGGGTGTCGATGAAGATGTGCTCGAAATGATTGCGGGCCTCCGCGACGAGCGGGCGCAGTCGCGACTCCCGATCGGGAAGATTCACGAGCTCGATCTCCGCACCTGTCAAGTGGCGATCCGCAGGTATGAGCGACAGATTCCGCACTGCCGTCGTGACGAGGAAGTCTTCCACCTTGAGCGGCGGATCGCCGGTCAAGGCGTCGTAGATGGTCCCGCCTGCAGCGCGCTTGCCCTTCAAGCCGACGCCGCTGGTCAGGTTGGCCTGCGGATCCATGTCGATGACCAGCACCTTGCGTCCGGCGACGGCGAGCGCCGCCGCCAGGTTGATGGCGGTCGTCGTCTTCCCCACGCCGCCCTTCTGGTTCGCGATGGCGACTACCGCCTTGAGCGGCGTTTCCAGCGTGGGTGGCGGGCTGAGCTTTTTCCGACGAAACCACATGGCCTGCGCGTCGCTCCTCGTCTCTGAGGAGCCCGATCCCAAGGTATGATTTTTCCCACTCCCGGTCAACGTCACGCGCTGGCCGGGCGGCTACCGGACCACACGGCCATGAGCTGCGCGTGCCGACTGCCGCAGCAGGATCCTGATGCAAGGGACGTCGGGCCGGATCTGCAAGGTGTTCCACGTGGAACATCACTGCATGCAGGAGGGCCGCCCCTGTTGGCCCGGACTGAGCCGTCGCCAACATTCGACCGCCGGACCAGAACCCCACCGCCCGCATCCTGGACTCACCTGCCATTCCTTGCCAAGCCCGCCACCCCGTCACTGTTCCACGTGGAACATCCCTCATGACTCCGACATCCACGGCCCAGGAGCCCGTGGCAAAACCCCGCGTTGCACCGAGACGAGGTCGGGACAATGCCGCGCACGGCCAGACCCAGACGTAACGAGGGTCCAGCACCGTCCTTGCGGGATGCATCGCTCGTCGAATGCAGCGCGCCTTTTGCCCCGGGCTTCCCGGGGTCGCCCGACCCGCGACCGTCCGCCAGGACCGGTCCAGGTCGCCGGCCAGCGTTCCCGTCGGCCCACCGGCCGGTGATACCATCACTGGCTCGCACCGCTACTTCTCGCCCGCAGAGGTTGCTGTCCATGCCCAACGATCCGCTTTGGACGCTGCTCGCCGAACGCGCACTCCACACCGGGGGCCGGCTGACACTGAGCTCCGGCAAACCTTCCATCTACTACTTCGACTGCAAGCCGGTGACGCTCAGCGCCGACGGCGCGCCGCTCGTGGGGGACGCCTTCGTGAAGGCTCTCGACGCCCTGCCCGCGGAGACCCTGCCGGCGCAGGTCCGCGCCGTCGGCGGTCTTACCCACGGTGCCGACCCGATCATTGGCGCCGCCATGCTGCGTGCGGCCGCGCAAGGACGGCCACTCGACGGGTTCTACGTCAGAAAGCAGCCGAAGACGCACGGCACCATGCGGCTCATCGAGAACCCGCCCCCGTCGGGCACGCGCGTCGTCATCGTGGAGGATGTCGTGACCAGCGGCCGCTCCGCGCTCAAGGCCGTGGCCGAAGCGCAAAAGGCCGGCTGCATCGTCGCCGGCGTCATCGCTCTGGTGGATCGCGAAGAGGGTGGCGCCGAGGCGATCCGCGCGCAGGTTCCCGGCTATGTAGCGTTGTACTCCCGGCGCGACTTTCCCCAGATTGCCGATGCCGCCGCCGATGCGGGATCCCCCGCCGGCACCGGCTGAGAGCAGGGCCTCCCGGCCGCCGCCGGGGGCGGCGACCTTCCGCAGTCGTTGCCTTTGGCGCCTGTGGGGCCCCGCCGGCGCCTGGCCGCGACTCCCGCGTAGCGCCCGCGGCACTAGTACTCGCTACTGCCTTGTGTCCGCGCAGGCTGGCGCCTTGCGCAGCACCACGAGCCGGCTACGCCGGCTCTCGACAAGCGGGTAGGTCGCGTCCGGGACGAGCGGCGGCTCCGCGCCCCCCCCCAGCCGCTCCTCGCCGCCGGCTCCCGTGAAGAGGAAAAGCTCCCCGCCGTCTCTCAGGAAGGTCTGTAAACCACGCAGCACGGCGCCGTCCACCCGCACCGCGCGTAGCGTCAGGAGGTCGAACGCGCCCCGCAGCGGCCGCCGGCCGGCCAACTCCTCGAAACGCCCGGCTTCCACTGCCGTGTCCGCCAGGCCGAGGTGCCTGACCGCCTCACGCAGAAAGGCAGCCTTGCGCGCCCTCGCCTCGACCATCAGCAGCGAGCCGCCCCGCAACGCCAACCGCAGCGGGATGGCCGGCGATCCGCCGCCGGAGCCGATGTCGATGATCCGCGGCGCCGGGCTCGCGACATGCCGGGCCGCCACCAGGGGCTCCACGATCAGCCTGTCCAGCCCGTTGGCGTCGGCATCCAGGCCCGTCAGGTTCACGCGCGCGTTCCAGCGGCGCAGCAATTCGAGGTAGGACAACAGCTGCTCGAGCAGTTGCCCGGACACGTCGAGCCGAGCCTGCGCCGCCCGCCGGCCCAGGCGCTCGGCCAGCTCGCGCCGGTCCAGCGGTCCGACCGCGATCGGTCTTCGCGAGCCGCGCGACCTGGCTCGGCCGCGGCTCATGCGCCGCCGGCCGCCCCGCGTGCCTCGCCGCGCGCCGCGTAGGCGGCAATGATCGTGACCGCGGCCGGCGTCACGCCCGGTACGCGCAGCGCCTGCCCCAGGGTGCGCGGCCGAATCTCCGTGAGGCGCTCGACGATCTCCCGGGACAGACCGGGCACGCCGTCGTAGCGGAAATCCGGCGGGATGGGTTGGCCCTCCTGGCGCTGGCTGCGCTCGACGGCAGCCTGCTGCCGCGCCAGGTAGCCAGCGTACTTGAACTCCGTCTCCACGCTCGGCAGATCGAAATGCCGCTGCCCGGGGGCGATGTCGAGCTCGACGGCGCCCGCCGACGCGAGGTCCGCCAGACGCACCTCCGGCCGGCGCAGCAACTGCGCCGCCGATGTGCCGTTCGCACCGTTCATCGCTATCGTCGTCCGGCGCACCCGGCGCACGTTGCGCTCGTAGCGGCTGCGCCGCCCCTCGTAGCGGGCCCACCGCTCGTCGTCCACCAGGCCGACGCGGCGCCCGCGCTCGGTCAGCCGGAGATCGGCGTTGTCGATCCGCAGCAGCAGCCGGTGCTCGGCGCGCGACGTGAACATCCGGTAGGGCTCCAGGCAGCCCTTCGTCGTCAGGTCATCGGCGAGCACGCCGATGTACGCGTCCTCCCGGCCCAGCACCAGCGGTTCGCCGCCGCGTGCGCGCCGCGCCGCGTTGATCCCAGCCAGCAGCCCCTGGGCGGCCGCCTCCTCATACCCCGAGGTGCCGTTGATCTGACCCGCCAGGAACAGGCCGCCGATCCGTTTCGTCTCGAACGTGGGCTGCAGCTCCGTCGGCTGCACGAAGTCGTACTCGACGGCGTAGCCGGGGCGCAGCATGACCGCGTCCTCGAGGCCCGGCAACGCTCGCACAAGGTCCTTCTGCACATCGCGCGGCAGGCTCATCGAGTAGCCGTTCACGTACGTCTCGTCGACGCCGATCCCCTCCGGCTCCAGAAAGATCTGGTGTCGCTCCCGGCCCGGGAAGCGCATGACCTTGTCCTCGAGCGACGGGCAGTAGCGGGGTCCGATGCCCGTGATCTGACCGTTGTACAAGGGCGAGCGGCCGATGTTCGCCCGCACGATGTCGCGCACGCGCGCGGTGGTGTGCAGGAGATGACACAGGACCTGGGGGCGGTCGATCGCGTCGGTCATGAACGAGAACGGCACCGGCAGCGGATCGCCCGGCGCGGGCTCCAACCTTCCGAAGTCGATGCTGCGCCGGTCGAGCCGCGGCGGCGTCCCGGTCTTGAGACGACCCCACCGGAACCCGAGCACCTTGAGCGACTCCGCCAGCTCGTGCGACGCCGGCTCGCCGGCCCGGCCGGCCGAGCGCGTCTCCGGCCCGATGTGGATCAGCCCGTTGAGAAACGTCCCCGTCGTGATGACCACCGCCTTACAGGCCAGCCGGTCGCCATCCTCGAGCGCGATGCCGGTCGCGGCGCCATGTTCGGCGAGGACCCGACCCGCCCGGCCGGTGACCCACCGGATCCCGGGCTGCCGGTCGAGCTCGTCGCGCAGCCAAGCCCCATAGCGCCGCTTGTCGGCCTGCGCGCGGGGCGACCAGACCGCGGGCCCGCGGCTGCGGTTGAGCAGCTTGAACTGAATGCCGGTCGCGTCGATGGCCTTACCCATCAGGCCGCCGAGCGCATCGATCTCGCGTACGAGGTGCCCCTTCGCGGTCCCGCCGATCGCCGGGTTGCACGGCATGTGCGCCACGGTCGCCCGCGAGAGCGTGCACAGGCCCACGTGGCAACCCATGCGGGCCGCAGCGTAGGCCGCCTCGCAGCCGGCGTGCCCCGCGCCGATGACGATGACGTCGAACCTGTCCATTTCGCGGACCGCGCCCCTATGAGCCCGTGGTGAAACCCCGCGTCGCACCGAGACGCGGTCGTGACAATGCCGCGCACGGCCAGAACAAGACGTGACGAGGGAGCATATTGGTCATATTCGCCCCCGCTGAGGAATGGTCCAGCGCCGTCCCTTGCGGGATGCATCGCCCGTCGAATGCAGCGGGACCTTTTGCCACGGGCTCCTATTTCCCGATGCAGAACTGCGTGAAGATGCGCCGCAGCAGGTCGTCCGACGTGCGTTTCCCCGTCACCTCCTCGAGCGCGACGCGCGCGTCCTGCAGGTCGGCGAGCACCAACTCCTCCGGCTCCGCGGCGGCGGCGGTGGCAGCGGCGCGGGCCAGCGCGGCGGCTGCACGTTCGACGAGGCCGATGTGGCGCAGATTGGAGAGCAGCGGCGTATCGCGGAACTGCTCGCTGGCCCACAGCAGGTCCGCGAGGGCTGCCCGCAGGCTCCCGAGGGCGGGCTCCGCGCACAAGGATACGGGCACCACGGGGCCCTCGGCCCGCAGGTCGCCGACCTCCCAGCGCGCCGGCAGATCCGTCTTGTTGACAACGAGGACGCGGCCCGCCGAGCGCGTCTCGCGCAGCAGCTCGTGGTCCTCCACCTCGAGCGGTCGCGATCGATCGAGCACCAGCAGCACCGCGGCGGCCACGCCGAGGGCTCCGCGCGCGCGCGCGACTCCTTCCGACTCGACAGCGTCGGCGGTCCTGCGGATCCCGGCCGTATCCACAAGCGTGACCGGCACGCCCTCGATCTCCACCGTCTCCGTCAGCAGGTCCCTGGTAGTGCCGGGCGCTTCCGTCACGATGGCGCGGGCAGTGCCGAGCAGCCGGTTGAACAGAGTCGACTTGCCCACGTTCGGCTTGCCGAGGATGACGACCTGGCACCCGTCGCGGACCAGCCGGCCGCGCCGCGCGTCGGCCAGCAACGCCTCCGTGCGCCGCCGCAGCGCCTCCGTTTCCCCGGCCACCGCGGCCGCAGCGGCGAAGTGGTAGCCCTCGTCGGGGAAGTCAATCGAGGCCTCCAGGCGGGCCACGAGGTCGAAGAGGTCTGCATCGATCTCGCCGATCGCGCCGGTGACCGTGCCCTCGAGCTGGTCGAAGGCGACGCGCGCCTGAAGCGGCGTCACCGCGTTGACGAGATCGGCGACCGCCTCGGCCTGCACCAAATCCATCCGGCCATTGACGAACGCCCGCAGGGTGAACTCGCCCGGCTCCGCCAGCCGGGCGCCGGCGTCGACGACCGCTTCGACGATCAGCCGCAGCAGCAGGGGACTTCCGTGGCCGCTGAGCTCGACGACATCCTCGCCGGTGTACGACGCGGGTGCGGGAAAGTGGGTGGCGAGAACGCGGTCCAGACGGCCCGTCGCACCCCTCACCGCGGTCAGCGTCGCGCGGCGCGGCGCCAGGTCCACGGGGTCGCACAGGACGGCCTTGACGGCCTCTGCCGCTCCCGGCCCGCTGACACGCACGACGCCGATGCCGCCGCGCCCCGGAGGCGTCGCAACCGCGACGATCGTGTCATCGGGGGAGTACATGCATCCCGTCAGGGTCTAGGAGACCGTGGCAAAGACCAGGCGCCTCGCTCGTCTCGGTGCGACGCGGGGTCTCACCACGGGCCCCTAGGAGCCCGCGGTGATCACGACCGTCTTCATGAACGCATCGCCGGTACTCGCCGACGACGCGCCGGGATCCTCGGCGACGGCCAGGTGCACAATGCGGCGGGCGTACGGATTGAGCGGGCCGAGCTCCTGCGGTTCGCCGGTCTCGCGAGCCCGGACGACAAGCAGCCTCGCGGTCTCCCGCAACTCCGCGTCCTTGCCCTTGCGGTAGTCGAGGCAATCCACGACGATGTGCCGGCCCGGATGCTGCCGGCGAAACGCGGCGTTGACGAGATGCTGCAGCGCGTCGAGCGCAGCCGCCCGGCGGCGCAGGAACACGTCGCAGCCGTCGCCGGCGATCACGACCCGCGTCCCGTCGGCGATCGGCTCGACCGTGACCTTCGAATCGAGTCCCATGGCCGACGTGACCGACTGCACGAACTCGACCAGCTGCGCGCTCAGATCGTCCCCCACAGCCCTCGCTCCGGGAGCCCGTGGCTCCTGGCCCGGAAATCGTCGCCGCGGCATCCGATTGCCGCCCCAACCACCCCTCCGGAAGTCCACCCGTTTCTACTGCGCAGACGCCTGGTCTGACGCCGGCGCCTTCTTCGCGCCCTTGTCGCGGCGCGGATTCCTGATACGACGTTCCGCCGGCGGCCGCACGGTACGCACCTTCGGCGGCCCGATCAGACGGTTCGTGAGCAACTGCTGCCCAATCCCCAGCACGTTGCTCGTGAGCCAGTAGAGCACCAGTCCGCTCGGGGCCCAGAGAAACATGAACGTGAAGACGACCGGCATCAGCATCATCATCCGCTGCTGCATCACGTCGACCTGGGCCGGCGAGAGGCGTTGCTGCAGGACCATCGACGCGCCCATCACGATCGGCGTGATGTACAGCGGATCGTGCATCGACAGGTCCGTAATCCAGAGCAGGAACGGCGCGCCGCGAATCTCGATCGCCATCGTGAGCAGGCGGTAGAACGCGAACAGTATCGGCATCGTCGCGAGCATGGGCAGGCAGCCGCTCGCCGGGTTCACGCCGCGGTCACGGTAGAGCGCCATGACCTCCTGATTCATCTTCTGCTTGTCGGGGTCGCTCGCCTTCAGGTGCTTGTAACGCTCCTGAATCGCCTTCATCTCCGGCTGCAGCTCCTGCATCTTGCGCATCGACACGACGCTCTTGTGCCGCAGCGGGAAGATGACGATGTTGATCAGGATGGTCAGGATGATGATCGAGAGCCCCCAGTTGCCGACGCCGGCATGCACCCAGCTCAGCGAGCGGTGCAGGGGAACGACGAGCCACGACAGGAAGCCGAACTCGATAGCGCGCGGCAGCGCCGGGTCCGCAACCTCCAGGATGTCGAAATCCTTCGGCCCGAGGTAGAACGGCAGGCCGCCCAAGCCGCCCGTCAGCCGCAGGTCGAACGCCATGAGCTCCCGTGGGTCGCCGTCGGCCGTCCGCGGGGGCAGCGGTACGGCCCGGTACCGAACGGTTCCCTCCTGCGCGCCGGGCAGCGCCGCGGCCAGGAAGTAGTGGTTGTCAACGCCGACGAACGCCAGCTGGCCCTGGTATGTGGGCTGCGCCGCGACGTCGCCCGCTACGGGGCGGGTGACCTCGAGCTCCGCAATCACGCCGCCTTCCAGCAGGCGGCCATATACGACGCCGCGCGGGCCTTGCCGGAAAGCGAACCCCGACGTCGTGTGTTCGCCGCCGCCGAGCGCCGGACCCCAGCGCAACACGGGGTTGAGCGCCTCCTGCCCGTGCGCCGCCTCCACCGCCAGCGTCATCAGGTAAGGGCTCGACAATGGATCGAACCCAAAAGTCTTGCGGATCCGCAGCCCGTTGGCGTCCTCGTAGTCGAATGTCAGCGTCTCCGCTCGGTCGGCAACCCGCACCCGCTGGGCGCTGGGCCGGTAGAGCGCCGCACCGGCCAGGTGGGTCAACTGGTCGTCATCGAACGCCAGGGCGAACGGCGAGGGCTCCCCGGGCGGCAGATCCCGCGGCACGAGTTCCACGGGCTGACCTTCGTCGAGGTAGTCCGCCAGCTGCCAGCTCAACAGCTCCGCGCCGCGGTTGGCGAAGACCGCCCTGAAACTGTCGCTCTCGACGACGATCTCGCGCGCCTCCGTGTCCGCGACTACGGGATCCGCCGCGACGGGGTCCGCGGCGCCGGCGGTTGGGACAGCCGCACCGGGGGCGACGAGCGCAGGCGCGGTACCTGGCGCCGGGGAGACCAGCTCGGCCGGCGTCGTCGGTGACGCCGGCGGCCCAGCCCCCGCACGCTCTCCGGGCGGGGGTCCGACCAACGCCTGATAGACGTAAAGTACCAGGAAGGACAGGAAGACGGCGAGGAGAACCCTTCTCTCCATGACGCGTCGTGCTCGGCGCCCTGATCAGCGCAGCTTGGGGCCGGGCACTAGGTCGAGCCCGCCCCTGCACAGCGGCTGACAGCGGGCCAGACGCCACGCCGCCAGCAGACCGCCCCGCAGCGCGCCATGCCTGGCAACGGCCTCCCGGGCATACGCGGAGCACGAGGGAACGAAGCGGCAAGACCCGGCGAACAGCGGCGCCAGCAGCAGCCGATATGCCGCGATTGCCGCCAGCAGCCCCGCTACGGGCAGGCCTACGACCCACCTCCCCACGCCGCCAGGGTCAGCCATGAGATCGCTCGAACCGCCGCAGAACATTGCGGTAGTCGGCTTGCAGCGCGTCGAACGCCGCATCGCAGAACTCCAGACGCGGCAGCACGACGAGATCAAATCCGGACCGGCGCTTGTTGAGACGGAAGAGCTCCCTGGCCAGACGCTTGGAACGGTTCCGGCGGACTGCCTTGCCGAGCCGCCGCGATGCCACGACGCCCAGACGGGTGACATCCAGGCCGTTCGGCAGGCCGAGCAGCGTCAGGTAACGCCCCCGGCTCCTGGCGCCGCGCCGCTGCACTGCGAGGAACTCCGGCCGGCGCCGCAGGCGTTCCCGGCGGGTCAGCATCCGGCTCAAGAAACCGCCAGCCGCCGACGTCCCTTGGCGCGCCGACTCTTCAGGATGAGGCGCCCGCTCTTGGTGCTCATCCGCTTGCGGAAGCCGTGCGTGCGCTTCCGGTGCCGGCGGTTCGGCTGATACGTGCGCTTCATCCTACTTGGTACCCCACCGCGCAACTCCGTGCGAACTGCCCGTGCGTCCGGTAAAGGTGCACGGGGAGCGAATTCTAGTCGACCTAGGCCGGCCATGTCAACGGTTGGCGACCCGTTAACAGGTGTGTTACATTCACCGCCGCTTCCAGGGCACGCCTCTTTTTCGCAGTTTTCCACACCTGTGGAAAAGAATGTGGAAATCCAAAGTGCTTGCGGGGGGGTCCGATTCCGCCTGTCTCGTGCCGTGTCAAAGGGGCCCAGGCGCCCCCTCGCCGGCCGATCCTAGCGTGCGCGTCTCCCGAACGTCACACAGTACGACCATGGCGGACAACATCTGGAACGACATCCTCGCTCGTGTCGAGACCAAGATAAACCGCCACAGCTACTACACGTGGTTCAAGCCGACAGCTCTCGTGGACGAGAACGGGGAGCGCCTCACGATCCGCGTTCCCAACAGCCAGTTTCGCGACTGGCTGGCGAAGCACTACGCGAGCGTCATCAACGACGCGGCGCTTGAGATTCGTCCCGGCGGCGTCCGCATCGTCTTCGTGACCCCCGACGAAGCCGAACTGCCCCCGGCCGGGGTCGATCCCCCCGGCGCCGCCAAGGTTCCGCCGGCGCCGCCCGGCGTGCTCAGCCCACGGTACACGTTCGATACGTTCGTCGTCGGTTCGTCGAATCAGTTCGCCCACGCCGCCTCGCTGGCTGTCGCGGAGGCGCCGTCGCGCTCGTACAACCCCCTGTTCATCTATGGCGGCGTGGGCCTCGGGAAGACGCACCTAATGCACGCGATAGGCCAGTACCTCCTCAGCCAGCCGCCGCCCCTCAAGCTGAGCTACATCTCGTCCGAGCGGTTCATGAACGAGATGATAAACGCCGTCCGGTACGACCGCATCCTGGATTTCCGGGAGCGGTATCGAAGCATGGACGTCCTGCTGGTCGACGACGTCCAGTTCCTGGCGGGCAAGGAGGGCACACAGACCGAGTTCTTCCACACGTTCAACTCGCTGTACGACGCGCAGAAACAGATCGTGATCAGCAGCGACTGCCCACCGAACGAGATTCCGGCGCTCGAGGAGCGCCTGCGCTCCCGTTTCGAATGGGGCCTGATCGCCGACATCCAGCCGCCCGACCTTGAGACCAAGGTCGCGATCCTCAAGAAGAAGGCCGGTGCGGAGGCCGTGCCGCTGCCCGACGACGTGGCGCTGTACATCGGCGGCCGGATCAAGTCGAACGTCCGGGAACTCGAGGGGTCGCTGATCCGCCTCATCGCATACGCCTCGCTCACGGGCCTGGAGATCACGCTGGCCCTCGCCAAGGAGGTGCTGCGGGACCTCATCGACCGCGGCGACAACTCCGTCACGATCGAGATGGTGCAGAAATTCGTCGCGAACCACTACGAGCTCAAGGTCGCGGATCTGAAGTCACGCAACAACTCGAGGGCAATCACGCTCCCGCGCCAGATCGCAATGTACCTGGTCAAGTCGCTCACCGGCGCCTCGCTGCCCCAGATCGGCAAGAATTTCGGCGGCAAGCACCATTCCACGGTCATCCACTCGATCCGCAAGATCGACCAGCGCTGCAAGAGCGACCGCGATTTCCACACCCTGATCAACAGCTTTCTCGAGTCGCTCAGCTAGTGCAGGGCGGTCCCGCCGGCTCCTGCGTCCACAGCCGCCGGCGACGCCGGGCCCTACCCGGAGGGGACCTCGGGGCCTTCCACAGACGATCGCCGCGCGAGCGTGTTTCGCACACAACCCGCACTCTCGCTAAATGTTTGAATCAGAACAGGTTGCAAAACCGCCCACAGTTTTTAATCGCCTTCTTGTTCCTATCTAATTTGTACGTTTTCCTCTACTCTGATTCGAATGTACAACGCTCTCGGCTGAGGTCAGTAGCCGCATGGAAATAACCGTCCGCAAGTCCGATCTGCTGCGCGAACTGCAGCTGTTCCAGGGGATCGTCGAGCGCAAGAACACCATTCCGATCCTCGCGAACGTGCTCATCGAAGCCAACGGCAGCGGCGGCGTGCAGCTGCTCGCCACCGATCTGGAGGTCGGATTGCGCAGCCATTGCGCGGCCGCTGTCGCCCGCGGCGGCGCGCTCACCATCCCGGCGAAGAAGTTGTACGAGATCGTGCGCGCCTTGCCGGAGGTGGACGTCCTGATAAAGGAAGGCCCCAAAGGGGCGGTCCGGGTGGCCGCCGAGAAGTTCGATTCCCGCATGCAGACGCTCCCGCGAGAGGATTTTCCGACTCTGCCGGAACCTGCCGGCGCGGCGGCCTTCGCGTTGCCGCGTACGGCGCTGCGCGAGATGGTGATGCGAACGCAGTTCGCCATCACGGGCGAGGACACGCGGTACTTCCTGAACGGTGCGCTGTTCGTCCTGGGGCCCACCTCGATGCATCTCGTGGCGACCGATGGACACCGGCTTGCGTTCGTGTCGACGAAACGCGAGGCGGAGGGTGGGGACGCGGAGGAGGTACAGGCGATCCTCCCGAAGAAGACCCTGTGGGAGCTGGCGCGGCTGCTGGTGGACGGGGAGGGCGACGTGGGGTACGTGCGCGGCGAGAACCACCTGTTCTTCGACGTGGACGGCCGGCAACTCATCTCGCGCATAATCGATGCGCAGTTTCCGGCGTACGAACGCGTGATCCCGAAGCAGAACGACAAGCGGGTGGAGTTCGAGCGCGACCGGCTCACGAGTGCGATCAAGCGCGTCGCGTTGTTGTCGAGCGAGCGCTCGCGGGCGGTCAAGTTCCAGATTGCCGAGCAGCAGATCGACATCACGTCGAGCAGCCCGGAGATCGGCGAGGCGACGGAATCGCTGGCAGTCGACTACCAGGGCGATCCGCTCAACATCTGCTTCAACGCGCAGTACATCCTCGAGTTCCTGAGCGTCGCGGACACCGACAGCGTGCAACTCGAATTCAAGGACGAGATGAGCCAGGCGGTGATGCGACCGATCGGTGGCAACGGGTGCGACTACACTTACGTCATCATGCCGATGCGCGTGTGACCATCCGCTTCCGCCTCAATGCCTGCCAACCCGACGCTGTGACTAGATGACGCAACTCGACCAGGAAGACTATCGCGCACCCCAGCCTGAACCTGCTGCTCCGGACGCTGCCGTCGCCGAGGTGGGCGGCGAAGACTACCGGGCCGACAAGATCAAGGTCCTCGAAGGACTCGAGGCCGTGCGGAAGCGCCCCGCCATGTACATCGGGTCCACCGGTGCGCCCGGGCTTCACCATCTCGTCTACGAGGTCGTCGACAATTCGATCGACGAGGCGCTGGCCGGCTTCTGCGACACGGTTGGCGTGACGGTTCACATCGACAACTCGGTGACGGTCATCGACAACGGCCGGGGTATTCCGGTCGACCAGCACACGAGCGGCAAGGCGGCCGCGGAGGTCGTCCTGACGGTCCTGCACGCCGGCGGCAAGTTCGACGACAAGAGCTACAAGGTCTCGGGCGGGCTGCACGGCGTGGGGGTGTCGGTGGTCAATGCCCTCTCCGAAGCTCTCGAGCTGGAGATCTGGCGCGACGGGCATGTGTATGGCCAGAGCTACACGCGCGGCGTCCCGCGCGCTCCCCTGGAGGTCATCGGCACGACGAAGAGGCGGGGCACCAAGATCACGTTCCGGCCGGACGCGCAGATTTTCGAAACCGCTGAGTTCAGCTTCGACACCCTGGCCCACCGGCTGCGGGAGCTGGCGTTCCTCAACGCCAGCGTGACGATCGTGCTCGACGACGAGCGGAGCGGCAAGAGCCATCGCTTCCAGTACGACGGCGGCATCATCTCGTTCGTGCAGTTTCTCAACAAGAGCAAGACGGCCGTCAACACGGAGCCGATCTACATGCGGGGGCAGCGGGACGGCATAGAGGCCGAGATCGCGTTGCAGTGGAACGACGGCTACAGCGAGACGGTGTACTCGTTCGCCAACAGCATCAACACCCAGGAGGGCGGCACCCACCTGTCCGGTTTTCGATCGGCGCTGACGTACACGATCAACGCCTACGCGAACAAGCAGAACCTGGCCAAGGATCTCAAGGAGAGCGTGAGCGGAGACGACATCCGCGAGGGTCTCGTCGCGGTCGTCAGCGTCAAGATTCCCCAGCCGCAGTTCGAAGGGCAGACGAAGACGAAGCTGGGCAACACCGAGGTGAAGGGCATCGTCCAGGCCATCCTCAACGACAAGCTCGGCGCCTACCTCGAGGA
This sequence comes from Vicinamibacterales bacterium, assembly GCA_965217045.1. Taxonomy (GTDB): domain Bacteria; phylum Acidobacteriota; class Vicinamibacteria; order Vicinamibacterales; family UBA8438; genus JAAXGX01. The sequence continues at coordinate 3,027,160 of OZ244229.1, forward strand.
GCAACCGGCGGTTGCGAAGCGGATCGTCAACAAGGCGGTCGAGGCCACCCGCGCGCGTGAGGCGGCGCGCAAGGCACGGGATCTGGTGCGGCGCAAGGGGGCGCTCGACAGCAGCTCGCTGCCCGGCAAGCTGGCGGATTGCCAGGAGCGGGACCCGGCGCGAAGCGAGCTGTTCATCGTCGAGGGCGAGTCGGCCGGCGGATCGGCGAAGCAGGGACGCGACCGCCGCTTTCAGGCCATCCTCCCCATCAAGGGCAAGATCCTCAACGTCGAGAAGGCCCGCTTCGACAAGATGCTGGGCAGCGACGAGATCAAGACGATGATCACCGCGCTGGGCTGCGGGATCGGCAAGGAGGATTTCGATCTCGCGAAGCTTCGCTATCACCGGGTCGTGATCATGACGGACGCCGACGTGGACGGCTCGCACATCCGGACGCTGCTGCTGACGTTCTTCTACCGTCAGATGGCGGAGCTGATCCTGCACGGCCACATCTACATTGCGCAGCCGCCCCTGTATCGCATCAAGCGGGGCCGCAGCGAGCACTACATCAAGAACGACCGCGATCTCGAGGCCTGGCTGATCAAGCGCGCCTGCGCCTCGCGGCGCCTGCAGCTCCCGGATCAGGGGCGGCAGTTCGCCGGCGAGCGGCTCGCGCAGCTCCTGCACAAGTTGACCGCGTTTCGGAAGCTGCTGCAGGTCGTCGAGCGCCGCGGTGTGGCGCGGGACGTGGTCATGACGCTACTCGGTCATGGGGTCGTCTCGCCGCGCCGCTTCTTCGCCGACCGTGACACCCTCGATGCGGTCGCCGCCGCCCTGACCACGCCCACCCGCGCCGTGACGGTCGATCCCGACGAGGAGCACAACGCGTTCATGCTGCGGGTCGCCGAGCGGACGAACGGTTACCTGCGACAGCACGACGTGGGGGTGGCGTTCGCCGAATCCGCGGAGTATCGCGCGCTGCTGACGGCGTTCGAGGACGATGACGTGCGCGGCCTGACAGGAACGATGCTCGTGTCCACGATGGCGGCCGAAGCCGGCGACGCCGCCGAGGCCGAGGGCGCGGCGGCGGACGTTACCCCACCCGACGGCGCGGCGACCGACGGTGTGCCACCGCCGCCGGTCGAGTCGCGCACCGGAGAGAAGGGCAGCGACGTGCGGGTTACCTCGCTCGACGAGCTGGTCGAGCATATCGTGGCGGCCGGCAAGCGCGGCGTCGCCGTGAATCGCTACAAGGGGCTCGGCGAGATGAACCCGAACCAGCTGTGGGCCACGACGATGGAGCCGGAGGCGCGCACGTTGCTGCAGGTACGCGCCGAAGACTACGCCGCGTCCGACCTGATGTTCTCGACGTTGATGGGCGACCAGGTGGAGCCGCGGCGCCGGTTCATCGAAGAGCACGCCCTGGACGTCGAGAACCTCGACATCTAGCAACGCCGACGTCCTGGCGACGTCGCCGTCTGGAGCCACGCACCGATCGAGAACCATGCCTGATCCGACCCATTCCAGTGTGCCCGTAAGCATCGAAGACGAGATGCGGCGCTCGTACATGGATTACGCCATGAGCGTGATCATCGGGCGCGCGCTGCCCGACGTGCGTGACGGGCTCAAGCCGGCCCATCGCCGCGTCATCTACGGGATGCGCACGATGGGGCTGGCCGCGAACCGGTCGTACCGCAAGTGCGCCAAGATCGTCGGCGAGGTGATGGGGAACTTCCATCCGCACGGCGACGCCTCGATCTACGACACGCTCGTGCGCATGGCGCAGGACTTCAACATGCGCTACCCGCTGGTCGACGGCCAGGGGAACTTCGGGTCGGTCGATGGCGATCCGCCGGCGGCGATGCGGTACACCGAGGCACGGCTGGAGGCGCTGGCCGACGACCTGATGGCCGACCTCGACAAGGAAACCGTCGACTTCGTCCCGAACTACGACGAGACGACCGAGGAGCCCGCCGTGCTGCCGGCTCCCTATCCCAACCTGCTGGTCAACGGGTCGGCAGGAATAGCCGTGGGCATGGCCACGAACGTGCCGCCCCACAACCTGCGCGAGGTCATCGACGGAATCGTGTGGGTGGCGGAGCATGCCGCCGAGCCGGTCGAGGTCAAGCGGCGCATGCTCGCGAGCTTCGTTCCCGGGCCCGACTTCCCGACCGGCGGCTTCATCGTCGGGCGCGCGGGCATTGCGCAGGCGTACCGCGAAGGGCGCGGCTCGCTCACGCTGCGCGCCCGTACGTCCATCGAGGCCGCCGGCAAAGGGGAGAAGATCGCGATCGTCGTGACGGAGATTCCCTATCAGCTCAACAAGACGAGGCTGCTCGAGAAGATCGCCGAGCTGGCGCGCAGCAAGGTCGTCGAGGGAATCACCGACCTGCGCGACGAGTCCGACCGCGACGGCATGCGCATCGTCATCGAGCTCCGGCGGGGCGAGATGCCGGAGGTCGTGCTGAACAACCTGTACAAGCACACCCCGCTACAGACGTCGTTCGGGATCATCATGCTGGCGATCGTCGACGGCCGGCCGCGCATCCTGCCCCTGCTGACGATGGCCGAGCAGTTCGTCGAGTTCCGGCGCGGGGTCGTGAGGCGGCGGACGGAATTCGAGCTGCGCAAGGCCGAGGCGCGGGCCCACGTCCTGGAGGGATTGAAGATAGCCCTGGACAACCTCGACGCGATCATTGGGTTGATCCGGGCAGCGAAGGCGCCGGCCGAGGCGCGGGTCGAGTTGATGGCGCGCTTCGCACTCTCGCAGGTGCAGGCGCAAGCGATCCTCGACATGCAGCTGCAGCGCCTGACGGGGCTGGAGCGGCAGAAGATCATCGACGAGCTTGCGGAGCTGGTGAAGAAGATTGCCGAGCTGCGCGCGATCCTCGAGAGCGAGGAGCTGCTCATGGAGATCGTGATCTCTGAGCTGCGGGCCGTCCAGGACCGGTACGGCGACGAGCGGCGAACCGAGATCATCGACGCCGAGGGCGAGTTCAGCATCGAAGACCTCATTGCCGACGAGGATGTGGCCATCACTGTCAGCAACACCGGCTACGTGAAGCGGACGGCCGTCACGCAGTACCGGAACCAGCGGCGCGGTGGGAAGGGCCGCCTCGGCATGCGGACGCGCGAAGAAGACTTCCTGACCCACGTCTTCATCGCGTCGACCCACGCGTACATCCTCATCTTCTCCGATCGAGGCCGGATGTACTGGCTCAAGGTTCACGCGATCCCCGACGTGGGACCCGCGGGCCGCGGCAAGGCCATCGCCAACCTCGTGCAGATGGAGCCCGGCGAGCGGATTGCCGCGCTCGAGACCGTCAAGACCTGGCCTGAGGCGGACGGGGAGCGGTTCGTCGTAATGGGCACGCACCACGGCATCGTCAAGCGGATGGACCTGCGGGCGTTTCGCCACCCCCGGGTCGGGGGAATCATCGCCATGGGCGTCGACGAGGATGATGCCGTGGTCGGCGCCGAGCTCACGGACGGAAGTGGCGAGATCTTCATCGGCACCAGCGCCGGCAAGGCGATCCGCTTCGGGGAGACCGACGTGCGATCGATGGGGCGCACGGCGCGCGGCGTGCGCGGCGTGGCGCTTCGCGGCGGGGACGAGGTCGTGGCAATGACCGCGTTGCGGCCCAGCGGCACGCTCCTGACCGTGACCGAGCGCGGGTACGGAAAGCGCACGGAGCTGGGCGAATACCGCGTGCAATCGCGGGGGGGAGTCGGTATCATAAACATCCACGCCAGCCCCAGGAACGGTCGGGTCGTCGGCGTGGCCTGGGTCGAGCAGGACGACGAGCTCATGTTGGTTACCCAACAGGGCAAGATCCTGCGGATGTCCACGCGGGATCTCCGATCAATCGGCCGGGCGACCCAGGGAGTCCGACTCATCGGGATCGACGACGACGACCGCGTGGTGTCGATCGCTAAACTCGTAGAGAAGAATGCGGACGGCGGTGGCGACTCGGACACCGATGCTTGAGCGGTGCACTGGGCCGTCCTGCGGAGCGCTACAGTTTATGGGAGGCAGACCAATGTCAGGCTTGAGGATGTCGAGAAAGATGGCCAGCTTGCTCGTGACCCTGATACTGGCACTTGGCGGCGTGCTGGCCTGCGGTGGCGGCGGCGAGGAGCAGGCGCTGCTCAACAGCTTCTTCAGGGCTTCGCGCTTCAACGACCGGACCACCCTCGGTGGCATCTCCATGGTGGCTTTCAGCCCCGAGGAGGACGGCACCATCGGGAGCTTCGATATCGAGAACGTTGCCGAGGAGCAACGGCGCCCGTTGCGGATGCTCGAGCTGTCGGCGGCCGTCGACGAGGCCAGGCGCGCTCAGGAGGAGTTCGCCGCCGAGATGAGGACGTACCAGGACGAGAACGTCGATGCGATAGGGCGCGTCCTCGAGGCCGAGCGCGCCAGCGAGGATGTTGGCCGTCGCGACACGGACGTCCAGGAGGAGTGGACGCGGTTTCGTGACGAGTCCCAGCAGTACTCGCGCGCCGCGTCGGAGGCCGAGAACGAGCTCGGGGTGGAGAGCTCGATTGCCGAGGTCAGTGCATACGATCCGAACAACCTGATTGTCGTTCGCGAGCTGGAAGGGGAGCTCGTGACCAAGGAGGTCACCATCAGCGCGGCGGTCGATCGGGGCGGGAGCTCCGAAGAACGAACGATGGCGATTACGCTCCAGAAGGTCGAGCTCAACCCGCCCGACGGGCTGATCGAGGGACGCTGGGTCATTACCGACATCCAGTAGACGTTGCCCACGCCGGACTCGCCGGCACGGGTCCTTTGACCCTCTGCCGCAACCCTGCGAGCCGGGTGCCTCGCTTGCGGCGCTCGCCCCGGCGCGGGACCCGGTTCTGCCACGGGTTCCTACCTTCGCCGATCGTCGCCTTGCGGCTCCGCTTGGCGCAACCAACCCTGTAGGAGTCCGCGCCGTTCTGCGGCGCAGACTCCTACAATCCGCCGAGGATCGTGTGGAACGGATCCATCACGATCCGGGGATAGAGTCCCAGCACAATCGACAGGGCGGCCACGAGTAGAAGCGGGCCGGTCATCGTCCAGTCCGGGTCGGCCAGCTCCCGCTGCCGAAGTGCCGGGCTCAGGGGGCCGAAGAAGATCTGGCGGGCGGCCCCGAACGAGTACGCCACGGTCAGGAGCACCGCGGTGACGCCCCCGAGGCCGATCGCTATCGCGACCGGCGTGTCGAGGAGGCCGCGCTCGAAGACGCCGGTGAACATGATCCACTCGGCGGTGAAGCTGCTGAAAGGCGGAAACCCCGAGAGCATCATGCAGCCGATCACCCACAGGACGGCTGTCAGCGGCATCTTCTGCGCCAGCCCGCCCAGCTCGCGCATGTCGCGGATGCCAGTGGCGTAGACGACGATGCCGGCGGTCGAGAACAGCAGCGTCTTGCCCATGATGTGGCTCAGGAAGAAGAACATCCCGCCTTCGACACCGGCGCTGGTCAGCGCCCCGAGCCCGAGTACCGAGTAGGCGATCTGGCTGATCGTCGAGCACGCGGCGAGCCGCTTGATGTCGGTCTGTGCGAGCGTGAGCAGCGCGCCGTAGATCATCGTCAGCAACGCCAGGGCCATGAGCGGCAGGCCGAACGGCCGGAAGTCGCCGCCGAGCGGAACGACGAGAACCCGGACGATCACGTACAGCGCCAGATTGGCGTAGACGGCCAAGAGCCCGGCAATGCACGTCGGGTGCTCGGCATGGACCCAGGGCATCCAGACATGGAAAGGCACCAGGGCCAGCTTCATCATCAGGCCGAGCAGGAACAGCGCGATGACGGCCGTCACGAAGCGTGTTCCCGCCATCCGCTGCAGCTCGGCAATCTCCAGGGTCCCGGTCTCGCTGTAGACGACCAGCGCGGCCGCGAGGAACAGCAGCGCGCCGATGACGCCCCATGCCAGGCTGACGAACGCCACACGTGTGCGCTCCCGGTAGCCGAAGTACGCCATCAGGAAGAACAGCGTGATGGTCAGGACCTCGAGGAAGAAGTACACCGAGACCAGGTTGGTGCTGAGGATCGTGCCGATGAACCCGACCGGGAAGAACGGGAACAGGTAGAAGAACCGGGCGTAGTACGCTGTCCGTGTCGCCGGGGACTCCGTGCCGTAGAGCCTCGCGACTCGCTGCTCCACGTAGCGGATCGAGTAGAAGGCCAGCGCCGTGCAGAGGACGCACACGATCACGAGAACTGGCAGGCTGAGGCCATCTGCCAGCAGGCCGAGCCGGATGTCCGGGGCTATCAGCAGGTACTCCTCGGCGAGCACGGTTCCGCGCAGTACGGCCAGGGCAGCCGCCACGGACAGGCCGGTCGTATAGACCAGAGCCAGCGCCGCGATCCATCCGGCCAGGTGCCCGAGCCGCCGCCGGGTGGCGAAGATCAGCACCGCCGCCAGGGCCGGCATCAAGAGAATCTGAAGCAGCAGTGCCTTCACCACGAACTCCCGGAGAGGAGCAGCGCCAGCAGCAGCACGAGGAGCACGAGCACGTACGACATGTTGGAAACGATGTCGTCCGCCTCGGCGCGCATGTGCCCCAGCAAGCGGCCCGCCACCTCGCGGAACACCCGCGGCAGGTGATGGTGCGCGAGCCGGTCTGCACGATCCTCCAGCGTTCGGGCGACGTAGCGCGCCAGACGCGTGGTCCCGTCAACGAACGTGCGCTGGTAGAACGCGTCGATTCCCCAGCGGTGCCAGAAGAACCGGTGCAGCGCTCCGAGCGCAGGGTACGCGTCGACGAGCGCCTCCGGCGACACCCTGCGCGCGCCGTACAGCATCCAGGCCGTCCAGGCGCCGGCCAGGATCAGCAGCAGGGCCAGCGTCGAGACCAGGGCGTGCGACGCTCCCGCTGCCTGGTGCGCCGCCGCTGGCGCGGCGGCCAGCGCGCCCGCCAGGCTGGCGTCGAAACCGTGATGGAGCGTCGGCTCGAGCCAGGGGCCAGCCAGGCCCGCCAGGATCGTCAGCACGGCCAGCGCGCCCGCCGCGGCTCGCATCGAGACGCTGCCGTCGCCGGCGTGTGAGTCCCGCGCCGCGCCGTCCGCATGCGGTTCGCGCGCCTGGCCCTGGAAGACGAGCGCGACGCAGCGCACGGTGTAGAACGCCGTCAGGCCGACCGTGAGCAGCGCCAGCAGGAAGAGCGGCGCGCTGGCGCCGGCCGCCGCCAGCAGCACGGCATCCTTGCTCCAGAACCCGGGCAGCGGGGGCAGGCCGACGAGCGCCGCCGCCGCCACCACCGTGAACACCCGGGTGACCGGCAGTTGCGCGCGCGCGCCGCCCATGTCGTGGATGTAGATGGAGTGCGCCGCGTGAATGATCGTGCCCGCGCAGAGAAACAGACACGACTTAAAGAGGGCATGACTGACGAGGTGGAAGATCCCCGACGTATACCCCGCGACCAGGAGTCCGGGGGCGAGCCCGGCAACCCCGAGGCCCAGCAGCATGTATCCGATCTGGCTCACCGTGGAGTAGGCGAGCACCTTCTTGAGCTCGAGGGCCACCATGGCCTGGGTGGCGGCCAGCAGGGCGGTGAACGCACCGACCCACGCTGTGACGTGAAAGAACCAGGCCGCCTCCTCGATCCCGGCGACCCAACGGCCGACGTAGAACAGCGGCACCAGCCGGGCCACGAGGTAGACGCCGCTCTTGACCATCGTGGCCGCGTGGATGAGGGCCGACACGGGGCCCGGTCCCGCCATTGCCTCCGGCAACCACTCGTGAAGCGGAAACTGCGCCGACTTGCCGAGCGGCCCGGCGAGCAGGAGCAGGCTGACGAGCGCCATCATGCCGGGCGTGGCACCCAGCGCGGGCATCCACTCGGGAGCGGTCCGATACAGCTCCAGGAAGTTCAGCGTCCCGGCGTGGAAGTACAGGATGAGGATGCCGCCGAGCATGAGCATGTCGCCGACACCGGTGACGAGCAGGGCCTTGAGGCTGGCCTGGGACGGCGTGACGAACGGCGCCGGCGCCGGCCCGCCTATCCAGTACGCCCGCTGGTCCCGGTAGTAGTACCCGATGAGGCCGTAGCTGCAGACGCCGACGAGCTTCCAGCCGATGAACAGAAAGAGCAGGTTGCTCGACAGCACCAGCAACAGCATGCTGCCGATGAAGCCGTTCATCCAGATCCAGAATCGGGTCCGGGACGGGTCGTCCTGCATGTAGCCGAGGCAGTAGACCATGATGACGAAGCTCACCACGGCGACGACGTTGGCTAGCACGATGCTCAGGGGATCGATCAGGATGCCGAACCCGATCCGCAGCGGCTCGTCGAGCCAGCCGACCCGGCTCTCGATCGGCAGCGCGTCCGGCGCGAACAGCAGGGGCAACAGCCGGAGCGCGGCAAGCGCGGAGACGAGGGCGAAGCCGATGGCAGCGGCGCCGCCGAGCCTGACCGAGCCGCGCGCCAGAAGGGCGGTGGCGAGCGCACCGGCGAGCGGGGCGAAGATGCAGACCCACGCGGCAGCGGCGGCTCCGGTCATGGCGCGAAGTCCGCCGGGATGACGGGGGCGATGAACTGCGACACGAGCGTGCCGTTGAAGACGCCTAGCAGCACGGTCGCCGCGGCGAGGATGACGGTCGGCGCAAGCATGGCCAGGGGTGCGTCCCTGCGCCCGGACGCTGCGGCCGGCGGCCAGTCAGCGGCCGCGGGGTCCTCGGGCGGGAAGTACATGTGACGGATGACGTTCACGAAGTAGAAGAGCGTCAGGACGCTGCTGAAGAGGATCGCCCCCACGAGCTCCCACCGTTCGGCTTCGATCGCGCCGAGGATGAGATACAGCTTGCTGAAGAATCCACAGGTCGGCGGGATCCCGATCATGGAAAAGGCAGTGACGACGAAGGCGGCGGCCGTCCACGGCATCGTGACGGACAGTTTCCTCAGGGTCCGAATCTCCCGCCGGCCCGTGCGATAGACGATGGCGCCGGCCACCAGGAAGAGGCACCCCTTCATGGCGGCATGGTTGACTAGGTGCAACAGGCCCCCGGTCAAGCCGTCGGCGTTCGCCAGGCCGATACCGGCCGTGATGTAGCCGATCTGGGCGACGGACGAGTACGCGAGCATCCGCTTGAGGTCCGACTGCACGATAGCCAGCGCCGAGCCCGCGACCATCGCGATGGCGCCCAGCCAGGACAGCAGCAGGGTGACGGGAAGCAGCTCGATCGCAAAGCGGGGTTCGAAGACGAAGAACATGACCCGCACCAGCGCGAACGCCGCCACCTTCGTGGTGGTGGCCGCGAGCAGCGCGCTCACCGCGGAGGGGGCATCCGCATAGGCGCCGGGCAGCCAGCCGTGCAGCGGGAAGACGGCCATCTTGATCGCCAGCCCGATCACCAGGAACGCGAAGCCGACGCGGACCGCATGCGAGCCGTACAGGTCGGGCAGGATGCCGGCCAGGTCGGCCATGTTGAGCGATCCCGTGGCGCTGTAGAGATACCCGACGGCCAGCAGGTAGAACCCGGCGCCGACTGTGCCGAGAATGACGTAGCGAAAGGCCGAGAGCGCCGCCACGCCGCCGCCGATCGCCACCAGCGCGTAGCTGGTCAGCGACGAGATCTCGAGAAAGACGTACATGTTGAACATGTCCGCCGTGGCGACGATGCCGGTCAGCCCGCTGACCAGCAGCAGGAAAACGGTGTAGAAGGGCGCCTCGCGCTCGGGCAGCTCCTGCAGGATGCTCTGCTTCGAGTAGACAGCCACCAGCAGGGTGATGACCGAGAGCAGCAGCAGCATGAGCGCGCCGAGCTCGTCGATGCGGAACTCGATCCCCCAGGGCGGCATCCATCCGCCCATGAAGTACTGCACGGGCCCGACGGCCAGCACGGTCCGCGCCGTCGCAATCGAGGCGCCGCACGAGACGGCGAGGGCGGCCACGGTCAGCGGGAATGCCCACGACCGTCTCCACATGGCGAGCACGGGCAGCACGAACGCGGTCAGGAGCGGGGCGGCAACGATCAGGAAGGGAGCCGCGGACTGGTGGATGTTCATCGGGCAGAGGAGCGGATTTTGTCGAGCACCTCGTCCTCTTCGCAGGTCCCGTAGCGCTGATGGATCCGGAGCAGCAACGCGAGCGCCACGCCGGTCGTCGCCACGCCCACGACGATGGCGGTCAGCATGAGCACGTGCGGCAGCGGGTTGGCATAGTCGAGCGCGTCAAGCGCCGTGTCGCTGGGGGCGGGACCGCCGTGGCCGTCGCCGAGGACGATCGGAATCGTCGCACCCCGCTTGGCGCCGAGCGACACGATGAACAGGATGATCGACCATTGGAAGATGTTCATCCCGACGACCTTCTTGACCAGGTTGGTCTTCGCGGTCATCGCGTGGAAGCCGATCATCATCAGGACGACGTACGTGATGGTGTTGAGGTTGCCGATGAGGAAGTCGGTCATCTGCGGACTATTCGAACGAGATCAGCTCGTAGAAGATCGACACCATGGCCGCCAGCACGGTGATGCCGACGCCGATCTCGACGCCCAGCATGCCAAGGCTCCGCGGCTCGGTCCCCGGCAACACGCCGTAGTCGAGGAAGTTGGCTCCCAACACCATGCACAGGACGCCGAGGCCGGCGTAGAGCCCGACGCCGGCGCTGGTGAGGGCCGTCTGGGCGGCGGCCGGGAAGCGCCGCCGCATGGTGTCGGTGCCGTACGCGATGGACAGCAGGATGAAGCTCGCCCCCAGGATTACGCCGCCCTGGAAGCCGCCCCCCGGACTGCTGTGGCCGTGGATGATGACGTAGAGGCCAAACAGCTGGATGAAGGGCACGAGCAGGCGGGAGACGGTCTTGACGATGATGCTCTGCTGCTCTTCGACCACGTCTCAATCCCCGGCCGGCCGGCCGCGCAGAATGAGCGCGACGGCCACGGCCGCCGCGAAGATGACGGTCACTTCGCCAAGCGTATCGAAGCCGCGGTAGTCGGCCAGGACGGCGGTGACCATGTTCGGGACGGCCGTCTCCGAGAAGCCGTCCTCGATGTAGCGGGGGGATACGTGGACGCTGGGCGGCGAGGTGGGATCGCCCGTGTCCGGCACGTCGAGCGAGCCCAGGATCAGCAACAGTCCCGTCACGGCGGTCACGGCGAGGTGCAGATGCTTCAATCCTTGCTCTCCCGCTCGGTCTTGAAGACGGTGATGACGAGCAGCACGGTCGTGATGCCGGCCCCCACGGCGGCCTCGGTGAAGGCCACGTCCACGGCGCCGAGCTCGAGCCACAGCAGACACATGAACAGACCGAACGCGGCGAGGAGAATGCTGGAGGCCAGCAGATCCCGCACCGTGACCGCGGCGAGCGCGCTGACCACCGTGAGGCCGAGCAGGGCTACGTCGAGCTGCCAGATCATGGCGCGCGACGCTCCTCGGGCGTCCAGCCGGGCACGTTGTGCGTGAAAGCGGAGCGGGCTATCGCATGTGTGGCCGTCGGACTCGTGGTGACCGTGAATGCCGCGATCAGCAGGAGCTTGACGCCGGCCAGACTGAACCCTTCGTACGCGGCCAGCCCGATCAGGATCAGCAGAATGCCGAGCGTGTCGCATTTTCCTGCCGCGTGCATGCGCGTGTAGAAATCCGGGAAGCGCAGCAGCCCGATGGCTCCCATGACGAGGAGGAAGACCCCGCAAACGATCAGCACGACCGCCACGACTGTCACCTGATTGCACCCTGGGTGTCGAACCCCTTGCGTTCGAAGTACTTCGAGAGGGCCAGCGCGCCGATGAAGTTGATCAGCGCGTAGACGAACGCGATGTCGATGAAGAACTCCACGCGGTCGAAGAGGAATCCGGTCAGCAGGATGACGGCGATGGTCTTGGTGCCGATCACGTTCAGCCCGATGATGCGGTCTATCACGACCGGACCGGTGACGACGCGGTACAGGGCCAGCAGCACGGCCGCCAGAATCACCAGTGCCATCGCGAGGAAGAAGGCGTGCATCAGCCCGCACTCCGGGCGCCCGCGTCGCCGGGCTCGTCGTTGAAGATCCTCGCCACCCGGCGCTCCATCGCGCCGCCGCGCAGCTCACGTGCCGCGTGATCGCTCAGCGCATGCACGATGAACTCGTCCCCGACGATGTCCATCGTGACCGTCCCCGGCGTCAGCGTGATGGAGTTGCCAAGCAGCGTCTTCGCCAGGTCGCTACGCAACCCGGTTCGAAAGCGGACGATTTGAGGCCGGATTCCGCTCGGCCGCAAGACGAGATGCACGACGTGCAGGCTCGCGACCACGACCTGCCCGAAGATCCAGGGAATGTAACGGATGAGCCGCCAGACGCTGGCGCCGGTCCGCGGGCTGGTGTCGAGCCGCAGCACCTCGACCGAGAGCCACGTGACGAGCCCGGAGGAGAGGAGCCCGGCGCCGAGATGGAGAAGGTCGTAGTGCCCGGAGAGTACCAGCCAGAACGCGAACAGACCGCCGAAGATTGCAAGCCGTCTCACCGGGGGAGATTCTAACGGAAACCGTCAGGCCGGTTCGAGCTTTGCGTAGCGCCCCAGCAGTTTTTTGTACCCGACGGCCTCGAACCGGACCGTGAGCTTGACGTCGCCCGCGAGGGGCTCGACGCTGGCAACCGTGCCTATGCCGAACACGGGGTGGCGCACGCGCATCCCGGGGCGGACGAAGGCGGCCGACTGGTTCTCGTCGGCGTAGTCGAAGAACGTCGTCGCCGGCGCCGTGCCAGCGCTCTGACCCGCGCGGCGGCGACCCGCGCGGTGGCGCCCGTGCTCGGGGACCTGGCGACCGCGCACCAGGGGCGAGACGACCGTCTCCAGGAGCTCGTCCGGAATTTCGCGCAGGAAGCGGGAAGGCTCGGTGTCCCGGTACTCGCCGAACGTCCGGCGCCGGGCGGCGCTGGTCAGGACGAGCCGCGACTGGGCGCGGGTAATCCCCACGTAACAGAGGCGCCGCTCCTCTTCGAGCTCACCGGCGTCGTCCGCCGAGCGCGCGTGCGGAAACAGTCCTTCCTCCATGCCCGTGATGACCACCAGGGGAAACTCGAGACCCTTCGCCGCGTGCAACGTCATCAGCCACACCGGCGCGTCGGCCGCCCCTTCCGCCTCGTCGACCTCGGAGCGCAGCGACACCTGATCCACGAAGCCGGGCAGGCTGGCCTCGGGCGTGCGCAGCTCGTAGTCGCGCGCGGCCGCGACCAGCTCCATGAGGTTGGCGAGGCGGCCCTCGGCCTCCTCCGTGGCCGCGTCGCGCAGCGCCCGAACATAGCCGGTCTGCTCCAATGTCCGTTCCAGCGTGACCGATGCCGACTCCGTCCTGGCGGTGGCCGCCAGTGCCGTGCGCAACGCACGGAATTTCTCGAGCGCGGCAACCGCCCGGGGGGCAACCGTCCGTTCGTCGACAGCCTGTACGAGCCGCTCCCACAGCGACAATTGGGGTTGGGCCGCGGCGGAACCCTCCAGCGCCTCCAGCACCTTCTTGCCGATGCCGCGCGGTGGCACGTTGATGATTCGCCGCAGGCTCACGTCGTCGGCGGGCTCGAGCAGCAGCTTGAGATACGCCAGCACGTCCTTGATTTCCTTGCGCTCGTAGAAGCGCACGCCGCCGACCACCCGGTAGGCGAGCCCCGCGCGGGTGAGCGCGTCCTCGATGGCACGCGACTGGGCGTTGGTGCGATACAGGACCGCCGCCGAATCGTCGCCGCCGGCCAGCGCCTGCCGCAGCCGGGCGAGCACGAAGTCGGCCTCCTCCAGCTCGTCCCGGGCGCGATGGCAGACGATTGGGTCGCCGGCCGCGCGCTCGGTCCACAGGCGCTTGTCCCGGCGCTCCTTGTTGCGGCTGATCAACCCGGAGGCGGCGTCGAGGATCACTTGCGTGGAGCGGTAGTTGCGCTCGAGCCGCACCACGGTCGCTTCGGGGAAGTCCTGCTCGAAGTCGAGGATGTTGCGGACGTCGGCGCCGCGCCACTTGTAGATCGACTGATCGGGGTCGCCGACGACGCACAGGTTGCGGTGGGTCGCCAGCTGTTGAAGCAGCCGATACTGGGGCCGGTTCGTGTCCTGGTACTCGTCCACCATGATGTAGCGGAACTGCTCGACGTAACGCTGGCGGGCCGCGTCCGACGTATCGAACAGGGCGACCGCCTTGAGCAGCAGGTCGTCGAAGTCGAGCGCGTTCGCCGCCGCCAGCAGCCGCTCATAGCGTTCGAACGCCCGGGCGAGCTGCTCGTCGCGGAAGCCCGACCCGGTTTCGATGAGGTGGCCGACGTCGAGCATCCGATTTTTCGCGTGGCTGATGCGCGCCCGCACCGCGCGGGGCGGGGTGAGGCGCTCGTCTATCTGGAGCTCCTGCATGGCCCGGCGCACGACGGCCAGCTGATCGGTGGTGTCGTAGATGACGAAGTCCCGAGACAGGCCGGCGTGCGGCGCTTCCCGGCGGAGCAGACGGGCGCAGAACGCGTGGAACGTCGACAGCCACAGCCGCGGCTGCGCGGCGTCGAGGAGCCGCTCGATTCGCTCGCGCATTCCCTCGGAGGCCTTGTTCGTGAACGTAACGGCCAGGATCTGGTGCGGCGCCGCGTGCCCGTCGGCGATCAGAGAGGCGGCGCGATGGGCGATGACGCGGGTCTTGCCGGACCCGGCGCCGGCCAGGATCAGGAGCGGGCCCTCGCGGTGCAGGACCGCCTGCCGCTGTTCCGGGTTGAGGTCCTGAAGGAACCGCACCGCCTACTCGACCGTGACGCTCTTGGCCAGGTTGCGCGGCTGATCGACGTCGCAGCCCCGCAGGACCGCGATGTGATAGGCGAGCAGCTGCAGGGGGATCACGGCCAGGATCGGAATGAGGAGCGGCTGGGCGGGTGGAATCGGCACGATGCAGTCGTGCTCCGGGTCGAGCACGTCGGCGAAGGTCCCCGGGTCGGCATCGGTGACCACGATCAGCACGGCGCCGCGAGCCTTGGCTTCCTGCAGGTTGCCCATCATCTTGTTGAACACGGGCCCGCTGGGGGCGAGCGCCACTATCGGCATCTTTTCGTCGATCAATGCGATCGGTCCGTGCTTCATCTCGCCGGCCGGATAGCCTTCGGCGTGGATGTAGGAGATCTCCTTGAGCTTGAGAGCGCCTTCCAGCGCGATCGGGTAGTTGATGCCCCGCCCCAGGTACAGGAAGTTGGTCCGCCGGTAGAACCGCTTCGCGATGGCTGCGACGGCAGCGTCGCAGCCGAGCGCGTGCTGGATCAATCCCGGAAGCAGAGTCAATGCCTCGACGTACCGCTGCGTGTCGCCCGCGGCGATCGTGCCGCGGACACGAGCCAGGTGCAGCGCCAGCAGAGTCAGGGTCACGAGCTGCGACGTGAAAGCCTTCGTCGAGGCGACGCCGACCTCCGGGCCAGCATGAGTGTAGACCGCGGCATCGGCCAGGCGGCCCGCCATGCTCCCCACGACGTTACAGATCGCGATGCTGGCGGCGCCGCGAGCCTGAGCTTCGCGCAGCGCCGCCAACGTGTCCGCGGTCTCGCCCGACTGGGTGATCACGACGGCCAGCGTACGGTCGCTGGCAAGCGGATCGCGATAGCGGTACTCGGACCCGTAGTCGACGTCGACGCGCACGCGCGCCAGCTGCTCGATGAGGAACTTCCCGACCAGCGCGGCATGCCAGGACGTCCCGCAGGCCAGGAGGGCGACCTGCTCGACGGCCCGCAGCCGATCGTCGTGGATGTCGAGCTCGCCCAGCGTCACGGTTCCCGGGTCTTCCGACAGGCGCCCGGCCACCGCTTCCCGGATCGCCCACGGCTGCTCGAAGATCTCCTTGAGCATGAAGTGCTTGTAGCCGGCCTTCTGCGCCGTCACCGGATCCCACTGGATCCGTTGCGTGGCCTTCGAGACCGCCTGCCCCGCGAAGTCGGTGAACTCCACCCGCGCCCGGGTGACGACCGCCATCTCCCGGTCGCCGAGGAAGACGACGTCCGGCGTGTGGCCGCCCACGGCCGGGATGTCCGAGGCCAGGAAGTACTCGCCGCGACCCATGCCGATGACGATCGGCGGGCCGTTGCGCACCGCCACGATCTTGTCCGGAGCGCCGGCGGCCGCCAGGACCAGCACGAACAGGCCGCGGAGTTGCTGCAGCGCGCGGCGGACGGCGTTCTCGAGGCCGTCGTCCCGCTGTTCCTGCTCGACGAGATGTGCGACGACCTCGGTGTCGGTCTCCGTCTCGAAGCGATGCCCTGCCGCCAGCAGCCGCCGCTTCAGGTCGAGGTGGTTCTCGATGATGCCGTTGTGCACGACGACGATCCGGCCCGTGCAGTCGCGGTGCGGGTGCGCGTTCTCTTCCGTCGGGCGGCCGTGGGTTGCCCAGCGCGTGTGGCCCACGCCGTAGTCGCCGCTGACGGGCTGCGCTCGGAGGGCCTCCTCGAGCCGCGCCACCTTGCCGGCGCTGCGCCGGACCGTGATCTGCCCGTCACGCACCAGCGCGATGCCGGCGGAGTCGTACCCCCGGTACTCGAGCTGGCGGAGGCCCTCGAGCAGGACCGGGACGACCTCACGGTCGCCGATGTAGCCGATGATGCCGCACATGCGCGCCCTCTAGGCACCAGCATACCGCCTCGCCCCTCTACGAACCCTTCTTGCGATCGGTCCAGCCCGTCTTGTTCTCCTGGCGGCCGCGCGCGATGGCCAGTGCGCCCGGGGGCACGTCCTCGGTGACGCACGACCCGGCCGCCACGTAGGCGGCCCGCCCGACCGTCACCGGTGCGACGAGCTGGGTGCCGCTGCCGATGAAGGCGCCGTCCTCGATCGAGGTCTCGTGCTTGGACCGGCCGTCGTAGTTGCAGGTGATGGTGCCGGCTCCCACGTTGACCTGCGCACCGAGCGCCGCGTCGCCCAGGTACGAGAGATGGCTCACCTTCGACCCGGCCCCCAGTGTGGTCCTCTTGATCTCGACGAAGTTGCCGACGCGGGCCGTTTCGCGAACGATCGTGCCGGGGCGCAAGTGGGCGAAGGGGCCGATCCGGGCGCCCGACTCGACGCGCGCATTCGTAATCACGCAATAGTTGTTGACCGTGACGTCGTCGCCGACCGTGGAGTTCACGATCCGCACGCCGGCGTGGAGCTCGCACCGGTCGCCCACCGTCGTCAGGCCCTCCAGCATCACCCCGGGGTGGATCACCGTGTCGCGCCCGACCACGACATCGGCGTCGATGTAGGTGGTGGCGGGATCTTCGAGCGTCACGCCGGCAGCCATCAGCTCCTCGTTCTTGCCTTGTCTCATGAGCGAGCTCACTTCCGCCAGTTCCGTCTGGCTGTTGATGCCTCGAATCTCGTTCGGATCGTCGCTTTCCAGCGTCTCGACGGCCAGACCCCGACGGCGATAGATCGCGAGCAGAGCCGGCAGATACCGCTCCTGCCGGGGGCCCGCCGCGGGGATCTGGCGGAGGGTCTCGAACAGCGGCGCGAGGTCGAAGACGTAGATCCCGCTGTTGACCTCGCGAATGGCGCGCTGGGCCGGGGTCGCGTCGGCCTCTTCCACGATGCTCGCCAACAGGCCGCGCTGTCGCACGAGACGCCCGTAGCCGTAGGGGCGCGAGAGCCGGGCGGTCAGCACGGTGGCGGCGGCGCGCGCGCGGTGGTGCGCGGCGACCAGTCTCCCCAGGGTGACCGGCCGGATGCGGGGGACGTCGCCGGATAGAACCACCAGACTGCCCTCCGCGCCCGCGAACACGGACTCGGCCTGCAGCAGCGCGTGCGCGGTTCCCAGCTGCGCTTCCTGTCGCACGAATCCGGGCCCGGGCCCGACCGCCTGCTGGATGATATCGGCCTGATGTCCCACCACCACCGTCGTGGTGGCCGGCGACAGCGTGGCGGCCGCCCGCAGCACGTGCTCGATCAGCGGCCGGCCCGCCATTCTGTGCAGCACCTTCGGCCGGGTCGAGGCCATCCGCCGGCCCTGGCCGGCTGCCAGCACGATGACGTGACAGGTCGCCGCCGCGCCGGGACCGGCGTGAGCAGACTGGGGACTCACCGGGCTGAGTGGCTTCCGGCTCCTGGAGGGGAGCGGTCGGCGGGTGGGGTCCTGAGCGCGTCCTGAATGGTCTCGTCCTCTCGCAGCAGTTCGAAGCTCGGCTCCTGGCGTGCGAGGTAGCGGTTCTCCGGATTCAGCTCTATGGAGCGCAGCAGGTGGGTCCCCGCTGCCGTCAGGTCGCCGCGGTCAGCGCGCGCGAGAGCCAGCATGTACTGCACGAGGTCGCTGTCCGGGCTCTGCCGCTGCGCCGCATCGAGATGCCGTAGCGCCTCGTCGTGCAGGCCTGCGTTCAGCGCCAACGTGGCGGCGTAGACCCGCTCGTCCAGGGTCTCCGGCGTGGGCGCCTCCTGCGATTCCCGCTGGCAGACCTGCAGATAGCGGCGGCTCCGCTCGTGAAGCTCGCGCTCCGCGGGAAAGTCGTCTATTACCTGGCCAAAGAGCGCTGCCGCCGTCTCGAACTCGCGCCGCTGCAGCGCCTCGATAGCGCGTTCGTAGCGACCAAGGGCTTGCCGGTACGCCTCCTGCTCGGCTCGTACCAGGGTCGTCCGCGACGTCGATCCGCGCCGTCCGGCGGCAGTCGCGGTACTCCCGCTTAGATTTTGCGGGATTGTCGCGAGTTGGCTGCTTTTGCCCCATGGGCTGCAAAGCGGAGCTTAAGCTAGCAGAAAGCGAAGAGGCGGTCAAGGGTGCCTGCCGGCGCCCCTTATCGGTCTATAGACCTATCTTGCTTGCGAGCCTCGATGAGCGAGTAGACCGAGCGGCTGCCCAGCGTGTGCCGGTCCGAGAGGATGCGGACCGCGAGGCGCCGATCGCAGCCCAGGTCTTCTGTCAAATGACAGAATTCGAACCAGAGCCGGTCTCCATCGGCCGCGTTGCCACCGTCGCCGGCCGGCGCGACGGGTGGCCCGACGACGATCGTGTACTCGCCTCGCGGCGCGGGTAGGCGTTTCATCACCTCCGTGATTGGTCCATTGACCAATTCCTCGTGCACCTTCGTCATCTCGCGGCAGACCGCGACCTCCCGATCGCCGCCGAGGACAGTCGCCATGTCCGCCAGAGCCGCCCTGATCCGGTGCGGCGCCTCGAAGAGGACCAGCGGCCGCGGTTCGGCGGCTAGGGGCTCCAGCCAGCGTTTTCTATCGTTTGACCGTGGCGGCGGGAATCCAACCACCGTGAAGGCGCCGCCACCGAGGCCGGACATGACCAGGCCGGTGAGCGCGGCACTCGGGCCGGGGACCGCATGCACCTTGACGCCGGCGGCGAGCGCGTCCCGCACGAGCCGGGCGCCGGGATCCGACAGCAGCGGTGTCCCGGCGTCGGCGACGAGGGCCACCGAGTCGCCGCGGGCCAGGCGCCGGAGGAGGTGCGGTCCCTTTCGGACCTCGTTGTGCTCGTGGAAGCTGGTCGTCGTGGTATGAATGCCGTAGTGGCTGAGCAGCTTGGCCGTACGCCGCGTGTCCTCGGCCGCGATGAGCGCCACCTCCGCGAGAACGCGCAGGGCGCGAAGCGTGATGTCCTCCAGGTTGCCGATCGGGGTGGACACGAGGTAGAGCGCGCCGGCCGACGGCGGCGCGGCTGGCGGCGGCGAATCCGGCACTCGCGGGAATCGTGCCACGGGCCGCGGCCGGGAGCAAGGAAGCATCGTTATTGTACCATTCATCAGGACAGACCATGGATCGATCGCCTGCGCATTCCGCTGAACCGCTATCCCGTTTCGTCGACGAGTACCTGTCGTACCTGCACGAGGCCTATCCGACAGCGGCTGCCGCCGACGGCGTCCATTTGCACGACGATCTGCTCGAGGACTTCAGCCGGAGCGCGGTCGACACCCAGGTACGCGAGCTCGGCGGATGGGCGAGGCGCCTCGATGGCATCAAGGCCTCCACGCTGGCTGCGGAAGAGAAGCTTGAGCGGCGCATGCTGGCGGACAGTATCCGGGCGCGCCTGTTCGCGCTCGAGGACGTCCGTGTCTGGCAGCGCAGCCCCCTGTACTACGCCGAGACGATCGCCGAGAGCCTGGCAGGCCAGGTGTTGTTCGACTATGCGCCGGTCACGGAGCGCGCGCGGCGGGTGGTTTCCAAGTTGCGGCAGGTGCCGCGGCTGCTGGAGTCCGCGCGGCAGAACGTGACGGATCCGCCGGGCCTCTTCGTGCGCGTCGGCCTCGAGTCGTTCGACGGCGTGCTGACGTTCGTCGAGCGCGACCTCCCCAGGGCGTTTCGGGACCTGGATGACATGCACCTGCTGGGCGATCTCGCGGACGCATCGACCGTGGCGGTCGACGCGGTGCGCGACTACAGCGTCCACCTGCGGGATGCCGTCGCACCGCGCAGCCGGGCCTCGTTTCGGCTGGGTGCGGACCGGTTCGCCCAGAAGCTCCGTCTCGACGAGGGCATCGACGTGCCGGTGGACCGGCTGCTGCAAATCGCGCTGCGCGAGCTGGGAACGACCCAGGAACGATTCAGGGAGGTGGCGGCCCGCGCGGCCGGCGGCCCGGACGAAGCCTGGCGGGAAGTCAAGGCCCGCCATCCCGGCGCCGACGGCCTGCTGCGCACCGTCGAGGACCATCTCGCGGCCCTGCTCGACTTCATCAGGCGGAAACGGATCGTGACGGTTCCGGACCACGGGCCGCTCGTCGTGGCGCCGACGCCGGAGTACTATCGGGGGACGTTCGCCAGCATCCTGCCGGCCGGCCCGTTCGAGGCGAGGCCGATGCCGGCGTACTACTACATCACCAACGTCGACCCCGCCTGGTCGGCCGACCGGCAGGAGGAGCATCTGCGCGACTTCAGCTATGGGGCCCTGTGGTCTATCTCCATCCATGAAGCCTTTCCGGGCCACTTCCTCCACTTCGAGCATCTGCGCCGGGTCGCGGCGCCGCTCCGGAAGTCGACCTTCTTCACTCCCGTGTCGCTGGTGGAGGGTTGGGCGCACTACTGCGAGCAGATGATGTTCGACGAGGGGTTCGAGCGGGGCAACGCGGACGTCGAGCTGGGGCAGCTCGCCGAGGCGCTGGTGCGACTGGCCCGGACCATCGTGGGCATTCGACTCCACGCCGAGGACCTGTCGGTGGAGCAGGGGGTGCGGTTCTTCCGCGACGAAGCCTTTCTGGAAGAGAGCAGCGCGCGGCGCGAGGCCGAGCGTGGCACGTACGATCCCGGCTACGTGCTCTACTCGCTGGGAAAGCAGATGCTCCTCAAGCTCCGCGCGGACTGCAAAGCCGCCGGGAACGGCTGGTCGCTGCAGTCGTTCCACGACCAGTTCCTGGGCCAGGGAGGTGTTCCGTTCTGGATGCACCGGCAGTTGATGCTCGGCGCGACGGGCACCCTGCTGGAGTGAGGCGCCGATTGACGGTGCGAAGTGGCCAGGGCTATGATGGCGATTTGGCTGCCTGCCGACCATGCCGCTGTACGAATACGAATGTGACGACTGCGGGCACCGGTTCGAGCTGATCCGGAAGTTCTCCGACCAGCCGGTCAGCGTCTGCCCGGCGTGCGCGGGGCACGTCAGGAAGCTCGTCTCATCGTCGGCCATCCAGTTCAAGGGGACCGGCTGGTATGTCACCGACTACGCGCGCAAGCCGTCTGGCGGCCAGCCGGCGTCCGAGCCAGGCAAGTCTTCCGAGGATCGCAAGACCGATTCGAAGGACACGTCCACACCGGCCGGCGACTCGAAGAAAGCCGACTCGGCCGCACCCAAGGCGAGCCCGCCCTCCCCGTGAGCCGGCTAGGAGTCTGCGCCGTGGAACGGCGCGGATTCCCGCAGGGTTGGTTGGGTGCCGTCAGCCCAGCTCGCTCAGGAAGGCTCGCAAGGGCGGCGCGAGGTCCGGGCGCTTGAGCGCAAAGTGGACGGATGCCTTGAGAAAACCGAGCCGGTCGCCCGCGTCGTGGCGGGTGCCGGCCAGTTCGCAGGCATAGAGCCGCCGGTGCTCCAGCAGTCGGCGCAGGCCGTCGGTGAGCTGGATTTCGCCGCCGGCGTCCGCGCCGGTCCCCTCCAGCGCGTCGAATATGTCGGGGGTCAGCACGTAGCGGCCCACGATGGCCAGATCCGACGGTGCGGTTGCCGGGTCCGGCTTCTCGACCAGATCGCGCACCTCGAAGACGCCTTGGCCGAGCGGTGTCGCGTCGATGATCCCGTAGCGGTGCACTGCCTCGCGCGGAACCCGCTCGACGAGCAGCACCGGCCCGCCGACTTCGGCAAACAGGTCGGTCATCCGGCGCAACGCCGGCGGGTCGGCGTCGATTACGTCATCCGGCAGGACCACCGCGAACGGCTCCTCGCCGACCGCCGGCTTGGCCATGAGCACGGCGTGACCGAGACCCAGCGGCTGCTCTTGGTGGACCGTGGTGACCTCGGCCAGCGCCGAGAGGGCGCGCACGACGGCCAGGCTCTCCGTCTTCCCGCGTTGTTCCAGCACCGCCTCGAGCGCGGGGTTGGGCGCGAAGTGCGCGCCGGTCATGGTGTTGCCGGGGCTCGTGACCAGCACGACGCGGCGAATGCCGGACTCGACCGCTTCCTCGACGCCGTACTGAATGATGGGGCGGTCGACCAGCGGCAGCAGCTCCTTGGGAAACGCCTTGGTGGCCGGCAGGATGCGCGTGCCGAGGCCGGCGGCGGGAACGACGACCGTGCGGACCGGCGATGCCATGGCAGGCGATCGTACAGCACCGCTACATTAGAATGAAGCGCACACGTTGGGGACCCAGACGACATGCTCGATCCAGCCCTGCTTCGCAACCAGCTCGACGAGGTCCGCACCCGGCTCAGCACACGGGGCAACGGGCTCGGCGGCGATCTCGACCGCCTGGTGCAGCTCGACGCCGAACGCCGTGCAATCCTGCCGGTGCTCGAGACGGCGCGCCACGCCCGCAAGGACGTCGGCGAGCGAATCGCCAGGGCCAGACGGACGGGAGAGCCGGTGGAGACCCTGCTCAAGGCCGGTCAGGAGCACGCGGTGGCCATCAAGGAGCAGGAGACGAGACTGGAGTCGGTCGAGGCTGAGCGCGGCGCCTGGGCGCTGAAGCTGCCCAATCTGCCGCACGCGAGCGTCCCGGCCGGAAGCTCGGAGGCCGAGAACGTCGAGGTCCGGAAGCACGGCGAGCTCCCCCGCTTCGACTTCGAGCCACGGCCGCATTGGGAAATCGGCCCGGCGCTGGGAATCCTGGATTTCGAGCGCGGCGCGAAGCTGGCGGGCGCGCGGTTTTCCGTGCTCATCGGTGCCGGCGCCCGGCTGGCGCGCGCCCTGATCAACTTCATGCTCGACCTCCACACGTCCGAGCATGGCTACACCGAGGTGGAGCCGCCGCTGCTGGCCAGCACCGAGACCTTGACCGGCACCGGGAACCTGCCGAAGTTCGAGGCGGACCTGTTCAAGATTGCCGGGCACTGGGACCTGTATCTGATCCCGACCGCGGAGGTGCCGCTCTGCAACCTGCACCGCGACGAGGTTCTCGACGGGCGGACGCTGCCGGTGTGGTACGTGGCCTACACGCCCTGCTTCCGGAGCGAGGCCGGTTCGTACGGCAAGGACGTGCGGGGCCTGATTCGGCAGCACCAGTTCGACAAGGTCGAGCTGGTGGCCTACGCGGCGCCCGAGACCTCGTGGGACGTGCACGAGGCGCTGACCCGGCACGCGGAGGAGGTGCTCAAGCGTCTCAGGCTGCCGTACCGCACGATGCTGCTGTGCACCGGCGACATGGGGTTCGCGGCGTCCAAGACCTACGACCTCGAGGTGTGGCTGCCCAGCTACGCGGCCTACCGGGAGATCTCGTCGTGCAGCAACACGGAAGCGTTCCAGGCGCGGCGCGCCGGAATCCGTTTCCGCCGGGACGGCCGGGGCAAGCCGGAGCACGTGCATACGCTGAACGGTTCGGGCGTCGCCGTCGGCCGGGCGCTGGTGGCGATTCTCGAGAACTACCAGCAGCGCGACGGCTCGGTCGTCATCCCCGACGTGCTGCGGCCGTACATGCAGGGGCAGGAGATCATCTCGCCGCCCGCACGGCACGGTGGCTGAACGGAGGGATGGCCGAGCGGTCGAAGGCGGCGGTCTTGAAAACCGTTAGCGGGGAAACTCGCTCCTGGGTTCGAATCCCAGTCCCTCCGCCACGAATAACCTTAACCTGTTTAAAAGAAAGAGCTGGCACGGTTACGTTGTCACATAATGCATCAGCGAGACATCCGCGGCACGGCTCGCGGAGGGAGGGATGACCCATGACCCACGTCGGACCAGAGAGCGGTGATGAGCAGCAGAACGGCCCGAAGATCGTTATCGGCCCACTGACCATTGAAGACTGGCCCGGCGGTAGTGGCCCTCAAACCGTGACACCTATGGCCCCTAACGTCAGAGACCAACGACACCGCTTTTCCTTCCGTGCGCGCCTTGACCCAGGCGGTAGCGAGCTATGGTTCTGGACCCCACCGGAAGCAGTTCCCCAGATGCGGGAGGCAACAGCCACAGAGCGCGGTGCGCGCCTTGTGGAAGCCCTGCTCGAATGGATTCGAGAGGACCCGGAACACCGCCAGTTGCATCACGGTAACGACTTCCTGGTCGACGTCTCGGAGACTGGTGACACGAGCGTTGTCCCGACCAGGCCTGACTTGTAGAACGCGGCGCTTGTTCAAGCCGCTAGTGGTGTGTCACTAAAATAGATTGACAGTGTGTGCTCCGACTTGTATGCCTGCGGGTATGAACCATCCCGCGTCGCCACTGCTGTTGAGTCATCGCGATCAGAACATGCTGACGAACTGGGCGCAGACTGCGACCGCTCCGTATCGCGTGGTAACTCGGGCCAAGGCCTTGCTGATGGCTGGTGACGGCGCGGCGAATAGTCGCATCGCGACCGCGCTCGGCGTCAGCCGGCAGACGGTGTTGAAATGGCGCGCGCGGTTTCTTTTTGATGGGCTGGGCTCGGTGGGGACAGTGCGCACGGGCCGCGGCCGCAAGCCGGAGATCACCGCGCACCAGGTGCAAGCCATCGTGCATGCCACGCTGCATGAGACGCCGCCGGGCGCTACCTCATTGGCGTTGTCGTTCGATGGCCAAGGCAGCCGGCGTGAGCCGCTCGACCGTCGCGTATCTGGGACGCGCACGGACTGCAGCCGCACCGCGTCACGACGTTCAAGCTGTCGACCGACCCGGCGTTCGTCGAGAAGCTGACCGACGTCGTGGGGGTATTCGGTTAGCGGGTGATTCCTCAACAAACACGGGCTGAACTGGCTTGGGAGGCTGCAGAGTCCCGAGCGGCGACGGGACTTGTCGGCTTGATCGACACTTGCGCTGGCGCGTAGCGGTAGCCGCCTGGATCGGTGGCGGTTGAAGCAGCGTTTCGGCGTTGCCAGTCCTCACCCACGGAGGGGCGTCGCGGTGTTACTGGTCTCAAGCGGGTGGCGGGGGGAGCCCGAAAGCGTCGGGGACGACGGGGCCGGTGGCGCGCAACATCGTGGCGATCAGGGGCGGCAGATCGAGATGGCGTTGGCGGGCGGTGCGCACGACGCTGGCGAGCACCTGCTGGGTGTCGGCGCCGTGGCGGGTGCGGTTGCCACCGCAGACTGTGAGCATGATCGTGCTGCTGCCCGGCCGGTTCTGACTCCGCCGCAGACCGACTTCGTGTCCTGGCAAGGATCTGTCGGCCCGGCCGGGCAGCACGCATCCAGATGTTGCCTGGCCGGGAGGGCAGTGACCGAATAGGGGCCTGGCTTGAAAGTCCCGTCACAGTCCTGTCCGCCCGCCCGACCAGACGGCGTCGCCAGCCCGAAAGGGGGCCAGCAACATGTCGAACAGCATCGCGCGTGACGATCCGTCGGTCAAGGTGATCGTCGGCGTCGACACCCACAAGCACGAGCATGTCGCGGTAGCGATCAATGACCTGGGCGCCCGGCTCGCGACGTTCCGGGTGCCGGCGAACGGGGCCGGCTATGCCGACCTGGTGGCGTGGGCACGCACGCTCGGTGACCTCGAAACCTTCGGGATTGAAGGTACCGGTTCCTACGGGGTCGGCCTCGCGCGCTCCGTGCGCCGACAGGGGCTCCACGTCGTCGAGGTCAACCGTTGCGACCGGCGCAAGCGGCGCAACAACGGCAAGAGTGACACGCTCGATGCCGAGGCTGCGGCGCGGTCGGTGCTCGCCGGTGTCGCGACCGCCATGCCGAAAGCTGCGGACGGCGCTGCAGAAATGGTCCGCCAGATCAAGATCGCCCGCGATACGGCCGTCAAGGCCCGCACTACCGCGATGACCACGCTCAAGACGCTGCTCGTCAACGCACCGAGTCGGGTCCGCGAAGCACTCGAGCCGCTCACCGACCAACGGCTCATCGACCGCTGCGCGACCCTCAGACCAGGAGACATCCTCGACCCGACTGCCTCGGTGAAGCATGCGCTACGGGCGCTCGCGGCCCGCTGGCGCACACTTTCGGCCGAGATCGACCGGCACGACGAGTTGCTCGACATCCTCACCAGGGCGGCAGCGCCGACCCTGCGTGAGGCGTTCGGGATTGGTCCCGACTCGGCGGCCGAGATGCTGATCGTTGCCGGCGACAACCCCACCCGGATCCGTTCCGAAGCCGCGTTCGCGAAACTATGTGGCGCCTGTCCGATTCCCGCCTCATCCGGGGTTACGAACCGGCATCGGCTCTTCCGCGGCGGCCACCGCCAAGCCAACGCGGCGCTCTACCGGATCGTGATCATCCGCATGCGCTGGCACCAGCCGACCCTCGACTACGTCCGACGACGCACCGCCGAGGGCTTGTCGAAGAAAGACATCATCCGCTGCCTGAAACGCTTCGTTGCCCGGGAAATCTACCACGCGCTGATCGAAGACCACCAACCCGGTGCGACCTGCGCCAAGGCTGCCTGACGTGGTCGCGCTCTTTGGTGTGTTCGGGGTCAATGCCTTTGGCTTGGCGACGACTATTTCGGCCGGTTCCGATCTGACCGTACGCTGGCCTTGCCGAACCGGGACTCCGACCCGATCCGGAGCGTGTCGTGCGCCGCCGGTCGCTGTCGCCGTCCGGTGCCGGACACCGGTCAGTGAACCCCAACGTCACTTCCCCCGGTCTACGACCGGGGGCCCGGGAGGGCGAGCCGCAGGCGAGTCGATGCCGTTCCCGCGTCAGCGGTCCGTCATCCGCCGCTGGGCGGGGGCCTGGACGATGTCGCGCCCCGCTGCGGCGGCCGCACGTAGAGAACCTCTCGGTCATCCGGCCAGTGTTTTCAGTGGCCGGACGAATCCGTCCGGCCACAACCAGCTCTGAAGCCGGCGCGAGCGCCGAGTCATCCGAAGGACCGTAGCGCAGCGGAGGAGGCGCGAAGCGCCTTGACTCGGCGGGAGCAGAGGCTACCTCTCCGGTATTTGGTTACCGGGTGATCCGCCAATGAATACGGGCCGAGAGTGGGCTTGAGGCGAGGAGGTTACAGCGTCACAAGAAGGTTGCCTGGAGTGAGAGCGTGTTCACGCGGGTTGCCTCCACGTTGCGATGCCGCGGGAGACCGGAGGCCGTCGCACGGGAGCGCACAGGCGTCGGCGTTTCGGCGCAGTCCGGTGGCGACCGAGCGCAGTGCGGTCGGGGACTCTCCCCCCTGCGGCGGCGCGCCGCCGGGACCGGTCACGCGTCGCAGCCGTGATTCGGACGGTGCCCGCCTACGGGGGCGGCGGCGGAAGGCCGAGGAGCTCGGGGACGACGGGTTCGGCGGCGCGCAACATCGCGGCGATCAGGGGAGGCAGGTCGAGGTCGCGTTGGCGGGCGGTGCGCACGACGCTGGCGAGGACCTGCTGGGTGTCGGCGCCGTGGCGGGTGCGGTTGCCGCCGCACACCTTGCGGATGACCACAGCGGGCCGGATGGCCTGTTCGGCGCGCCAGTTGGTGGCGTCGAGCGAGGGGTCCCACAAGAAGAGGAACACGGCCGGGAATTCGGTGGCCAGGTGCCCCGCGAAGCGCTCGGCGTCGTCGAGCGGCGGCGGTGCGTCGACCAGCCGACCGAGCCGGGCGGTGAGTCGGCCGCGGGCCGTTGCCATCCCGTGCTCGCTCAGCGCTCCCGCGTTGCAGCGGTCCCGCAGGTCGAGGCCGGCCCGCAGAACCGCCTGCACCTCGCCGGCCCAGGGACTGTCAGGATAGTCCTCCCGGAGCTGCTTGCAGCGTTGCAGAAGGTGGTTCAGACAGGTTTGGTGCAGTCCGTCGAAGCAGCGATACGGTGCCCACCCGTCGCGCACGAGCACGCCGACGTAGTCGGTCCCCAGCACCGTGGCGGCATCGTTGAACCCCCGGCCGGGGCAGATGGCGTAGACCGTCGTGTCCGGGGTGACGAACGTCCACAGCCAGTGGCGCACGCCGCCGACGCGCCAGCCGGTCTCGTCCGGCGTGACCACGGGCGCATTGCGAACCTGCTCGCACAGCTCCGCGTAGGCCGGCGCGGCGGCGCGGGCCGCCCGGTGCAGCACGTGGGCGAGGCCGCCCGGCGTGACCTGCAGCCCGAACGTGGTCCGCAGCAGGTGGGCCACCTTCGCCAGCGGCACCCCCATCTCCGTGTGCAGCTCCACGACCAGCGCGACCACCCCGGGACCGAGCTGCACCCCCGCCGCGCCCAGCGCGTCGGAGGTCTGCAGCACGTGGCGGCCCTGCACCCGCCGCTGACACTGCGAACAGTGGCCGACCTCGATGTCGAAGCGCCGCACGACCGGCCGTACCACGGGCAGTTCTTCCTGATACTGCGACGCCACGCGGGTACCTTCGACCGCGCCGCCGCAATCCGGGCACGTCGTGGGAACCGGCGCCGCGTGGGTCTCGTCAACCCGCGCCGGCCGCGGGCGGCAGCCCTGCCGGCCGTACTCCGCCCCAGGCCGCCGTCCGGGACGCCTGCCGCGCCCTTGCGGCCGGTCCTTGGCGAACGGCGCCGCCTGCCGGCGACCCGCCCGGCGTGCCTCGGCCAACTGCTGTTTCAGGCGCTCGATCTCCCGCTTCTGACGCTCGTCCTGGCGTCGCAAGCCGTCGATCTGGCGCTTCTGGCGGTCGTTCTCCCGCTCGCGCCGCGACAGCTCTTCCCGGAGCCGCTCTACCTCGTCGCGCAGCCGTCCTATCCGTTCGTCGCCGGACAGCCCGTACTCGTTGACCACACAAGACTTATGCCATATTCGCGCAAAAAGTACAATCCAAATAAATGGATCTTGCGTGGCCACCCGCTAAACAAAGACCCTCTCCGCTGCACGGACAACCTGTCTCTGGACGAAAGCCGGTGACGACGCGAGTTGGCATCGGCGATCCGGGTCCTCAACCCTCGTCCTCCCGCGGGAGATGCCCCGCCGTCATCCATGAGCTTTCTGTCCGCTCCACTTCAGATCCAACTCCGCTCGCGGCGGTGTTCACACCCTTTCTTGACATATAGGGGCGTCCTTTCGGATAACGACGGCGGGACGGATGGCCTGTTCGGCGCGCCAGTTGGTGGCGTCGATCGACAGGTCCCACAAGAAGAGAAACACCGCAGCGAATTCGGTGGCCAGGTGCCGGGCAAAGCGCTCGGCGTCGTCCAGCGGTGGCGGTGCGTCAATCAGCCGACCGAGCCGGGCCACGAGTCGGCCGCGGACCGATGCCAGACCGTGCTCGCTCAGCTCGCCGGCGTTGCAGCGGTCACGCACGGCAAGGCCCGTCTGCAAGACCGCTTGCACCTGCCCGGCCCACAGACTGTGCGGATGATCTTCCTGCAGTTCCTTGCATCGTCGGAGCAGGTGATTCAGACAGGATTGGTGCAGCGCGGCTCGGTAGCAGCGATACGACACCCACCCGTCGCGCACGAGCACACCGGCGAAGTCGGCCCCCAGAACCGTGGCGGCATCGTCGAACCCGCGACCGGGGCAAATGGCGTAGACCGTCGTCTCCGGGGTGACCCAGGCCCACAGCCAGTGGCGGAGGCTACCGACGCGCCACCCGGTTTCATCCGGGGTGACCACCGGCGAATTACGGACCTGCTCGCACAGCGCCGTGTAGGTCGGCGCGGCGTCGCGGGCCGTGCGGTGCAGCAGGTGAGCGAGGCCGCCCGGCGTCACCTGCAGGCCGAACGTGGTCCGCAGCACGTGGGCGACCTTCGCCAGCGGTACGCCCATCTCCGTGTGCAACTCGACGACCAGCGCGACGACGCCGGGGCCGAGCTGCGCGCCGGCCGCTCCCAGCGCATCCGAGGTCTGCAGCGCGTGGCGGCCCTGCACGCGCCGCCAACACTGTGAGCAGCGGCCCACTTCGATGTCGAAGCGGCGCACGATCGGGCGCACCGCGGGGATTTCTTCCTGATACTGCGACGCCACGTGGGTCACTTCGACCGACCCGCCGCAGTCGGGACACGCCGTCGGCACCGGCGCTTCCAGGGTCTGGTCAACCCGTGCCGGGCGCGGGCGGCACGCCTTCCGACCATACTGCGTACCAGCCCGTCGACCGGGACGCCGGCCGCGTCCTTGCGGTCGGTCCTTGGCGAAGGGGGCGGCTTGTCGGAACCCCGCCCGGCGCGCGGCGGCCAACTGCCCCCTCAGTTGCTCGATCTCCCGCTTCTGACGCTCGATCTGGCCTTGCAGGCCGTCGATCTGACGCTGCTGGCGACCGTTCTCGCGTTGCTGATTCTTGGTGTCGCGCTCGCGCCGCGTCAACTCCGTGCGGAGCCGTTCGACCTCGGCCTGCAGGTTCTCGTGCGAATTGCGGTCCCCGACCTTCACGCCAAGGTTATGCGTCAACTCCGTGCGGAGCCGTTCGACCTCGGCCTGCAGGTTCTCGTGCGAATTGCGGTCCCCGACCTTCACGCCAAGGTTATGCCACAGTCGAAATTTGTACAAGTCGAAACTTTGACACCTGCCCCGGAACCCGCCAAATGAAGACTCGTGGGGTTGTACCTGAACCCGCCGGACAAGGCAGTCGTGCTGTGCGTGGACGAGAAGAGCCAGATTCAAGCCCTGGACCGTACGCAGCCGGGCCTGCCGATGAAGCCGGGCCGTCACGGCACGATGACCCATGACTACAAGCGCCACGGGACGATCACGCTGTTCGCCGCGTTGAACGTGCTGACCGGTACGGTCATCGGCGAATGCCACGGGCGACACCGGCATCAGGAGTTTCTCAAGTTTCTGCGGCGCCTCGACCGCGCCTTCCCTCACGACCTCACCCTACACATGATTCTCGACAACTACGGGACCCACAAGCATGAGCGTGTTCGCCGGTGGTTGGCCGCTCACCCGCGCTTCAAGTTGCACTTCACGCCGACGAGCGCGTCGTGGCTCAACCTCGTCGAGAGCTGGTTTAGTAAATTGACGCAGCGACGCCTTCGTCGCGGCGCCTTTGGCAGCGTGCAAGAATTGATCGCCGCGATCAACGACTACCTGACCCAGCACAACGCGGACCCGAAGCCGTTCGTCTGGACCCCCACCGTCGACACCATTCTCGACAAGGTCAGGAAGTGTAAAGTCATTCTTGGGACACACCACTAGCCGGCCCGCGTTATCACCCCCGCCAGCAGTCGAGGCAGGCCCGGACGGGGTTGCCGGCGGGTTGCGGCGCCCAGAAAGCCTGCGTTACCTGTCGCCGGCAGTAGGCGCAGCGGCCAGCCCGCAGCACGCTGGGCCTCGTGGCCGCTCCCACCGGACTCCTCGCGACGGCGCTCTGGCAGGCGCGCAAGGAAGAAGAGGAGGATGAGGGGTAACGCGCCCCGTCAGTGGATCGTCATCCACGAGCGCCGCTCGCAGGCCGACAGCAGTTGAGGCCGTGAAGTCGGGGCGTTTTCCGGTGTTGCGGGGGGCGAAGCGGGGTTAACGTAGGACCCGGTTATCAGACCCGCAGCACCGGCCCGCTGTCTGCGGGAACGACGCGGGTCTGTTCGGCTTGTCCGGATCCGAGCTGGTCGACCTCGTCGTGGAGCGCTTCAATGTCGGCACGAACCCGCTTCTCGGATTCCGCGACCGCACGACTCGTCCCTGCTCGTTTGCGTTTACCCACGCGGCACCGCTATTTCTTCTTCTTCGTCAGGTCAGCGTCCTGACTAACAAGATCCATCGTCACTTCCCGATCCTCGTCACTAGCGCGACCTTCGGCCAGCGTGCAGAGCGCCGCAATCTTGGCAAGGATTAGTAGCCCGGAGGCTGCTGTCATGTTCGGGGCGAACTCCGCGGCACGCTTCCGAATAGCGTCGATAAATGCTTGATTCGTCGTCGTTGTAGCCATCCGCAAATTCTATCGCGATCGACCTGACATTCGTCTTGCGAGGATGCCCTGTACGGCGATTTCTCCGGCCGGGTTGCAGCCGGCCGGCGCGAACGGCCAGCACGAATCGGATATGACGAAGCGGACGCACCGAGCCGCCGCAGCACGATCCGTTGCGTGATCCCCGGTTCGCGCTCGAGCATGAGCAACCTCCATAGCAACCAGGGAGCCGTCCGATCCCAGCGCGGGCGGAAACCGCGCCGGGAGTCTCGAGAATTGGCCAGCCGCCGAAGGCGGGCCGGGAGAGTTTTACCGCTTCGTCATCTGACGCCACGCCCGCGGGAACCACTGGCGGAGCCGAGCGCGCACCGTGGCGATCCCGGCCACCGGACCCGCGCCGCCGCGGCATGGCGCGCCCGGACCCGCCGCCCCGCTTCGGCCAGACGATCCGCCCCGGAGCCGCGGATCGTTGGTAGCTCAGAGATTTCGACCACCCGCCGATTCCCGTCCGGATCGCGCGCGCCGGTAGCCTTGCGCAACGGCCCACTTCATCACAGCCCCGATCCGCTGGCGCAGCCGCCGCGCCGTCTCGCGTATCTCGTTCCAGATCGGCAGCAGGACGGCCATCACGTCGGCCGTGGTCACGTCGCCTACGCGCTTCCGCCCCAATCTCGGGATCGCGTAGGCGCCTAGGCTTGAGCGCCAGATATCGCCCGACCGGGCGCCATCCTTCCAGGTTGGCCGGTGAATCTCGATCGCCTTCTCGACGGCCTCGGCGAACGTCGGCACGCCGCCGCCGCGCACGTCCTGCCCCTGCGCGATGGCCCGCGCGTTCTTGAGCGCCGCCGCCCGGGCTTCGGAGAGCGACACGACGGGATACCGGCCCAGTCCGATGTTCGCCGGCCGGCCAGCGATCCGCACGCGCTGGCTGCAGGTTCTCGACAGCCGCCCGCTCGCCATCGGCTTGACCAGCAGCGACACCCCGTACCCGCCCCGGCCGTCGCCGTATCTTCCCGGCCGCGTCACGGTCTTCACGAACGCCGCCGACAGCATCTTCGGCCGCGTCTCTGCAGAGCGTCCACCATGTCCCATAATCACTCCCATTATCACTTGATCACAAAGACGTGGGGGGGCGTGAGACACTAAGAGCAAGAGACGGGAATAGACTGGATAGTCCCGTGTTGGCGGGCCTATTGTGAGATTCTGGGAGTTTTCAGGAGAACGCGATGGGCCCTGGAATGGCGGACACGCAGTTGAAAGCCTGGGCGAGCCTGAAGAGCTTCCGCCCGCGCAACCAACCTTAGGGTCGACGCAAGAATAGATTCCGTTTTTCGGTTACATGGGTTCGATGGTGTAGTTCCACTTGGGCATGGCGCGGTTCGGTGTGATGCGCAGCTCTCGCATTTGGGCGTCGGTGACCTTGACCCCGGTCTTGTAGGTTCTCCGCACCAGGTGGGCGCGCACACGCAGTCCGGTGGAGGTGCGTGTGCGCAGGTATTTGAGGATGGTCTCGTAGCTGTCGAGGGGTCGGCCGGCCCAGTTCTTGCTGATCTCGCAGAACAGGCGGTGTTCGATGGGATTCCACTTCGACGTGGCGGGCGGGTAGTGGGCCACCCTCACCCGCAAGCCGTGCCGGTTGCAGAGGCGATGTTGCAGGTTGAACTTCCAGGCGCGCGCTGTGCAGCTGTTGCTGCCGCCGCCGTCGGCGAGGATCTGCAGGGTCTTGGCTTCGGGATAGTGCTTGCGGCCCTCGGTGCGCCACCACTTCTCGATGCAGTCGACGGCGAACGCCGGGGTGTCGGCGGTTCGGCCGACGAAGACGGTGCCGGCATTGGCGCGGGGGTCGTAGATGCCGTAGGGCACGGCGAGGCCGTCGGCGTCGGAGCGGAAGTCGTGGTCGTTGACGAGTTCGGGGCTGCGGTCCCACTTGGCGCCGGGATTGCGGAACGTGCCGACGAGCTCCTTCTTCTTCGTATCGACGCTGATGAGGGGGCTGTGGTCGGCGGCGCAGCGCTTGCGCAATTGGGTGATGTGCCGGAACTGCTGGTCGCGGTTCGGATGCGAGGCGCCGGCGAGCTTCTTGTGGTTGACGCGCAGCGAATAGCCCATTGCCTTGAGCAGTCGGGCGACTGTCTGCGGGCAGACATCGATGCCGAGCCCGTGGAGTTCGTCGGCGAGTTTGGCGGTGGTGCGGCGCGTCCACTTCAGGCCGCTGACGGGGTCGCCGGCCGTCTCGTGAGCCATCAGGGCTTCGAGGCGGGCGCAGACTTCGGGCGTTTTTTTTCCGTCCGTGTTCGTCCGCCGCCCGCGCGCCGCACCCGGTCGACCTCGACATCGCGCTCGACGAGCTGCCGGCGGCCGGTGGCGACCGTGGACGGGTCGACGCCGAGCAGGCTGGCGATGCGCCAGTCGCCGCCCCACCCGCACTTGAGCGATTCGAGTCCGGCGAACAGCCGGCGCTGGCGCTCGTCGAGCAGGCTGGCGAACAAGGCGATGGCGGCGCGCAACTCCTCGGGCATCAGGCCGGCGTCGGGCAGGGGCCGCCCGAGTCCGGGCGTGGCCATCAGCAGCCGTCGGGCGCGGAGTTGATGCGTCTGGTGCGCGTGGTCGGTCGCGCAGTAGAGGAAGTGGCCGGCGAGCTTGTGCCGCGTCAGCCGCCCGTCGCCGACGAGTTTGCGCAGGGCGTCCTGGGTGCCGACACCAAGGAGGTTGTCAAGCTCGTCGACGAAGTGTCCGGCCTCGGCGTGGTTGACGAACGCCTCGGCGGTTGCGACGAGAGTGCCGGCCCGGGAGAAGCGGACGCCGGCGAACGCCCACAGGCCGTGTTCGTCGAAGTCGGCGAGCTCGTCGAGGGTGTAGTAGCCGCCGCGATGGGAGTAGCTGGTGTGGGCGTCGAGGTCCTTGAGCTTGCGGAACGCGGTGCGCCTGCTGACTCGGCGGCCGAACGCGGCCATCACGTCGGTCAGGGAGACGACGGTCTGCTTGCGGAGCAGGGCGACGACGGTGTCGGCGGAGAACTGGGTTGGTCTCATTGCGGCATTATTACGGACTTCAGATTTCGTAATGATGCCGTAATTCTGGCCTGATTGCACCTCAGAAACCGACGAGTGTGCTTGTCAGTGGGGAGAACTCGCTGGACAGGGGCGTGCGAGACGGTTGTGCTTCTACTGCGATACTACAGCCACTTCTAGGGAGTTGTTTTGGCGTGGACCCTTAGTCCTGATCCGGCGGGCGCTCGGCGGGGACGAGGCGCGCGAGGCCGGTCGCGTCGCGGACCAGCAGACCGTCGGGCAGCGGGACCGGCAGCGCCCAGGTGGCGGCGTCCGCCACCTGGTAGTGCCGCGTGACCTCGAACGCCGCCGCGTTGGGTTCCGCCACCAGCAGCTCGGCGTCGCTGGTCAGCAGCAGGAGATCGTCGCCTGCGATCAGTATCGACGCATGGTCGCCCTCGCGCCCCTCGCTCGCCCAGCGCACGGCGCCCGTGGCGGCGTCGAGAGCCACGAACTGGCCGCTGCGCGTCGATGAATGGCCGTACAGCGTGCCGGAGGCCAGCACCGGGGAGCTCATGTACATGGTCACGCCCGCATTGCTCCAGGCGCGCGTCGCCTGCCAGCGGTTGTCCTGGCGCCGGATCGCGAACGCGTGCGTCCCCTGGCGCGGACCGGAGACCACCAGGTGCGCGCCGGTCCAGACAGGTGTCACGATGTTCTCGTGCCATTCGTCGGCGAACGGCACGCTCCAGAGGAGGATGCCGTTCGCTGCGTCGAGCCCGACGAGGGACGATTCGGTCAGCGTCACGAGCTGGCGCTGCCGCTCGACCTCGATTACGATCGGCGACGCATATCCGGGGCCGACACCGCTCCAGGACCAGATCTCGTCGCCCGTCGCCGGATCGAGCGCGAGCACTTGGCCGCCCGCGGGATCGCTTCCGACCTGCACGAACAGCACGCCGCCCGCCACGAGCGGCGAGGCGGCGGTGCCGCAGAACAGATCCGTCACGCGCACCGACCCCGAGTAGTCGTTCCGCCAGGCGAGGGCGCCGGACGCCGCGTCCCAGCTCGACAGAATCCCGCCGGCGTCGAGGGTGAACACGCGCCCGCCGTCAACGACCGGGGTGGCGAAGGGGCCCTGCAGCTCGGCCGGGGCGATCGTGTTCTGGACGAAGCGCGCAGGGTAGTCCTGTTGCCACAGGCGGGCCCCGCTCGCCAGGTCGAGCGCGGTCACCATCTCGGCTTCCCCGCGCCGACTGTGGATGAAGACCCGCCCGCCCGCGACCACCGGCGAGGAGTAGCCCGCGCCGACCTCGACGCGCCAGGCGCGGGCGAAAGAGTCGGGCCACGTCCGCGGCGTCTGCGAGGCCGGCGCGATCCCGTCGCGTGCGGGCCCGCGCCAGCCGGCCCAGTCCTGGGCCCACGGCTCGGCGCCGGCAGCGATCACTAGGCCGGCGACGATCAGCCAGCGCGCCGCGCCGGCCTGCGTCGCCGCGACCGCTCGCGACGCGGCGGTCATCCTCTCGAAATCGTGACTCATGCATCACCTCGATTGTCTGCCTCACAGCGCAAGCAGAAACTCGAGCACCAGTCGGTTGACCTCCGCCGACTTCTCCTGCTGCACCCAGTGCCCGGCCCCAGCCAGGAGGTGCAGGCCCCGCAGGGCGGTGCAGGCGCGTGCCTCCATGCGCTCGAGGGCACCCGGGCGCTGGTGAATTCCCCAGTCCTGAGCGCCCGCGATGAACAGCGACGGCTGGTCGATGGTGCGCCCGGCGAACACCTGCAGGTCGGCGTTGATGCCGCCGCCGAAGAGGGACGACACGGACGTCACGCTGCGGTACCACTGCAGCCCGCCCTGGAACCCGGTCCGGCGGTACTCGGCGCTGTAGACGCGCAGCTCGTCTTCCGGCAGCCACTCGCAGGCCGCGATCTCCGCCGGCGACGGCATGTGCTCGGCGACGGTCTCCGCCATGCCCTTGCCGAGATCCAGGACATAGTAGCGGGGCAGCCGGGCCAGCTCGGCGGCGGACCACTCGCGGAGCGGCTCCGGGCGGTTGCCGCTCCAGTCGGCGCTCTTCATGTGGTAGTAGGCGCGCAGGAAGTCGTGCACCCCCTGCGGCGCCCGCCACAGGTCGTCGTTCGCCTCGCGCGTGGCGTAGAAGCGCCGGTAGTGCCAGCGCGGCGGCGTCAGCCGCGCGAGGTCCGCGTCGATGTCGGCAGCCGCGCTGGTGTCCGTGGGGCCCCCGGCCGCGTCGGCCACGGCGAACGGCAGCGTCGCCGTGCCGCCGAAGGGCGCGCTCATGAGCACGACGGAGCGAAAGACGTCCGGCCGGGCGACCGCACACCAGGAAGCTACCAGCGATCCGAAGTCGTGGCCGGCCAGATGGACCTGGCGGTAGCCGAACGCCGACACCAGCCAGAGCATGTCCCGCACCTCGTTCAGCATCCGGAACGGGCGCAGCTCGTCGTCGTAGCGCACGTCGGTGCCGTCGGTGCGGCCGTACCCGCGCAGGTCGGGCGCGATGACGTGGTACCCAGCGGCCGCGAGCGCCGGCATGAGCCGCCGCCAGCTGTAGGCCAGCTCCGGGAAGCCGTGCAGCAGCAGGACGCCCGCCCGCGCGCCCGCCTGCGACCCGGCTTCCAGCACGTGCATGCGCAGGCCGTTGACGCCGGCGACGAGCCTGGAGCGGACGCCGCGCGGGAGCACGCCTGCGGCGTAGGGACCCAGGCGGTTGCGCTGCGCCGGCGGGCTCGGCGCCGCGGGGCGCGGCGTCGCGGCGCCCGCGGCCATTCCGGCCGCGGCGCCTTGCAGGAGCTGGCGGCGGGTGAGCGCGGCAGACGGCATCGGCTGGATTATGCCACCTCCCGGCCGGGGCTGGACGCCTGGCCGAGCGAGTGCCGGACCGGTTCTCCGGTGCTACACTTGCCGCGTCTCGCCGCGCTCCCCGCATCGCGCGCGCGGTCACTCAGCCCAGCTCACGGCGGTCCGATGGCCCATCCCTCGCGCGTCTCGCTCGTGGCCGCCTTTGCGGCCGTCTACGTCATCTGGGGGTCCACCTACCTGGCCATCCGCTGGGGCGTGGCGGAGATCCCACCGTTCCTGATGGCCGGTGGCCGGTTTCTGGGCGCCGGGCTCGTCTTCGTCGCGTGGGCGGTGCACCGGGGTGCGGCGCGGCCGACCGCCCGCGACTGGGTCATGACCGGGTGCATCGGCCTGCTGATGGCGGCCGGCGGCAACGGGCTGGTCAGCTGGGGGCTGCAACGTGTGCCGTCCGGGATCGGGGCGCTGCTGGTTTCGATGGTGCCGTTGTGGGTGGCCCTGGCCGACTGGCTGCGGCCGGGCGGCGCCAGGCCGCCGGGCCGCACGGCGCTCGGGCTCGGACTCGGATTCGCCGGGGTCGCGCTGCTCGTCAATCCCACCGACATCGCGGGTCCACACGCGTTGGATGCCATCGGTGCCGGCACGATTGTCGTCGCCAGCCTGTTCTGGGCCGCCGGCTCGATCTGCGCCCGCCACGTCCCGCAGCCGGCATCGCAGGCGCTGTCGTCCGGCATGCAGATGCTGGGCGGCGGCGCCGTCCTGGTCGGCATGTCCGTGGTGTCCGGCGAGCTGGCCGGGCTGGACTGGCAGGCGGTGTCCCCGGCCGCCTTCGGCGCGTGGGGCTACGTCGCCGTGCTCGGGTCGGTGGCCTACGGCAGCTACCTGTGGCTGCTGAAGGTGGCGCCGCCCGCCAAGGTCGCCACCTACGCCTACGTGAACCCGGTCATCGCGTTGCTGCTGGGCTACCTACTAGCGGGCGAGGCGCTGTCGCTCTGGTCGCTGGGCTGCTCGACCGTCGTCGTGGCCGGCGTGCTGCTGGTGGTATCGAGGTAGGTCTACAATTGACCATGCTCAAGCTGACCCGCGCGTCGCGAACCTTCGTTGTGCCTGTCGCCCTGGTGCTGCTCGTGGTGGGATCGGCCGCCCTCCGGGCGCAGTCGAGCGCCGACTTCGTTCCCGTCACCGACGCGATGCTCCAGGATCCCGCACCCGGCGACTGGTTGATGTGGCGCCGGACGCTCAACGGCTGGGGCTACAGTCCCCTGGATCAGATGACCCGGGAGAACGTCGCGGATCTGCGCCTGGTCTGGTCGCGGGCGCTCACCGGCGGCACGAGCCAGCAGGGGACACCGCTGGTGTACGACGGCGTCATGTACATGCCGAACCCGCGCGACGTCATTCAGGCGATCGACGCGGCCACGGGCGATCTCCGCTGGGAGCATCGTCGGCCCGTCCCGGAGGACATCGCCGAGTACGTGGGCGGCCTGGAGGACACCAACCGGAACCTGGCGATCTACGGCAGCCGGATCATCGACACCAGTGCCGACGACCATATCTTCGCGCTCGATGCGGCCACGGGCCAGCTCGTGTGGGAGACGCAGATCCTCGACTACAAGACGGTGCCAGCGCGACAGTCGTCCGGACCGATCATCGCCAACGGCAAGGCGATCTCGGGGCGCAGCTGCCGTCCGCGGGCCGGGCCCTACTCGTGCATCATTACCGCGCACGACCCGCACACCGGCGCGGAGCTCTGGCGCACGAGCACCATTCCGCGGCCGGGGGAGCCCGGTGACGAATCGTGGGGCGGCGTGCCGTTCGAGAAGCGTTGGCACGTCGGGGCCTGGATGGTACCGAGCTACGACCCGGCGTTGAACCTGATCTACATGGGAACCTCCGTGACCTCGCCGGCGCCGAAGTTCATGCTGGGCGGCGCGGAGAACAAGCACCTCTATCACAACTCCACACTGGCGCTCGACGGAGACACCGGGGAGATCGCCTGGTACTATCAGCACCTCAACGACCACTGGGACCTCGACCACCCGTTCGAGCGCATCCTGCTGGACACGGCCGTCGCGCCGGACCCGTCGACGGTCGACTGGATCAACCCGCGGCTCCAGCCAGGCGAGCGGCGCAGGGTCGTCACGGGCATCCCGGGCAAGACCGGCATCGTCTTCACGCTTGATCGCGAGACGGGCGAGTTCCTGTGGGCCACGCAGACGATCTCCCAGAACGTCGTCAGCGGGATCGACGGGGCGACCGGCGAGGTGGCGACGAATGCGGAAGTCGTCTTCAGCGGGGTGGGTCAGGAGGCCATGATCTGCCCGAGCTTCTTCGGCGGCAAGAACTGGGATCCGGGCGCCTACAGCCCCCGCACGCACCTGATGTACTTCCCGCTGCGCAACACCTGCGCGCGGATGCAGGCCACGGGCGACGACAGCATCTACGGGCTCGCCGTGCGCAACCAGATGACCCCCGGTACCGAGGAGCTCGGCATGGTGCGGGCGATCTCGGCCGAGACCGGCGCCACGGTGTGGACCCGCGAGCAGCGGGCCGCGACGATGGCGGTCGCCGCCACCGGCGGTGGACTGGTGTTCGGCGGCGATACGAACGGGCGCTTCCGGGCGCTCGACGACGAGACCGGCGAGGTCCTGTGGGAGATCAACCTCGGCTCACCCGTCACCGGGCCCCCCATCACCTATGCCGTGGCCGGCCGCCAGTACGTCGCGGTCAGCACCGGCAGCGCGGCGACCGTGTCGGTGTACACCCGCCTGACGCCGGAGCTGCGCCCGAGCTCGGGCAACACGATGTTCGTGTTCGCGCTGCCAGAACAGAATGGAAATCCGTAAGTAGTCCGTAGAGTGCTGCTGTTGTCCTATTTTTCGCCTATTCTAAGTTGGTTTCCGCCGTTTCTGTTCCCTGCCGCTCCGTATGTGTTCCACCCGTTCCAGGTCAGGACGTGGTATATTCGTGGGGCGCACTGGAGCGGGGTATCCGGATGGCGGGACGACTCAGAGCCAAGCAGATCGGGACGTTGCGACCGGGAAGGCACAGCGACGGCGGAACGCTCTTCCTCGTCGTCGAGCCCAGCGGCCGGAGCCGGCACTGGGTTCAGCGGCTGACCGTTGAGGGCAAGCGCCGCGACCTGGGGCTCGGCGGGTATCCGTACGTCGGGCTCGCCGAGGCGCGCGCGGCCGCGTTCGCCAATCGCCAGGTGGCGCGCCGCGGCGGGGATCCGACGGCGGGGGTGCGCCCGTCAAAGATCCCGACGTTCCGCAAGGCGTGCGAGCGGGTCGGTGCGGCCGCAACATGGAAGGGCCTCGGAGCGAAGAACCGGCAGCGTGCTCTGGACAGGTATTGCGGTTCGCTCATGGACCGGCGTCTTGAGCAGATCCGCCGGGCCGACGTGATCGCCATCCTGGCGCCGGTCATGGCCGAGAAGCCGGCCATCGGGTCGAAGCTGCATGGGTGGATCCGCAGCGCGCTGGCGTGGGGCGTGGCACGCGAGCACCTCGAGTTCAATGTTGCGGATGGCATCGGCGCGGCGTTGCCCATTCGAAAAGCGAAGAGACACCACGCGGCGCTCCCCTACCGCGAAGTAGGGGCGGCGCTGGACACTATCGCGACCTCGGGGGCGAGCGACGTGGTGAAGGCCTGCCTCCGGTTCACGATACTCACCGCCGTTCGGTCCGGTGAGGCACGGGGCGCCAAGTGGAACG
Organism: Vicinamibacterales bacterium; assembly: GCA_965217045.1. Taxonomy (GTDB): domain Bacteria; phylum Acidobacteriota; class Vicinamibacteria; order Vicinamibacterales; family UBA8438; genus JAAXGX01. The sequence continues at coordinate 3,068,789 of OZ244229.1, forward strand.
AGATGGACCTGCAGGCCGGCGAATGGCGCATACCGGCCGAGCGCATGAAGGGTGGCCGTGAACACAGAGTGCCGTTGTCGCTGGCCAGCGTTGAAACGCTGGAGGCCCTGAGGACACTGCCCAGTCCGGTCGGCTGGTGCTTCCCGTCCCCGACACGCGCCGGCAAAGCAATAGCCGCGACGTCGATGGCGAAGGTTCTGAAGGCGATCTACGGAGACCGCTGCACGGTACACGGTTTCCGGTCCTCGTTCCGCGACTGGGCGAGCGAGCAGACCAGCGTCCCGCATGCCGTCGCGGAGGCGGCTCTGGTGCATCAGGTGGGAAGCGCCGTGGAGCGGTCCTACGCCCGGTCGGACCTGTTCGACAAGCGCCGCGACCTGATGGGCCGCTGGGCGGAGTTTGTGATCAAGGAGACCGCAAACTAACGAGTGAGAATCCCGCCCTTCGCGTCAGTGAGTGCGGTCATCGAGCACGCGCAGCAGATCGCCGGCATGCGTCGCCGAAGACAACGAAGCGCTACGACCGGATGTCGGATGCGATCACCGTCGACGAGATCGAGTGCATCGCGCTCACCGGTTCACCGATCGATCCGGTCGCGGTGTGTAGTGGCATGCTCGCATCGAGCAATCCGAACACCACAACGTCTTCATCGTCCTTCTGGACCTCCGTGGGAGGGTCAGCCCGCTTCCAGAGCAAGCCGTTCGTTCAGATGGCGCCCAGTGTGGCTGGTGGCGTGGTGGGCGGCTACCGACTCCGGCGGGCCTTCGGCGACGATGGCGCCGCCGTTCTTCCCGCCTTCCGGTCCGAGGTCCACGATCCAGTCAGCGGCGGCGATGACGTCGAGATTGTGCTCGATGACGACCACCGTGTTGCCGCCCGCGTTGAGCCGGTCGACGATGGCGAGCAGGCGGTCGATGTCGGCTGGATGGAGGCCGGTCGTCGGCTCGTCCATGACGTAGACGTTGCCGGTCCGGGTCAGCTCGGAGGCGAGTTTGAGGCGCTGCGCTTCGCCGCCCGAGAGGGTGGACAGCGACTGGCCGAGGCGCAGATAGCCGACGCCTACGTCGACCAGGAACGGCCTGAGCGGCACGCTGCCGGCCGCGCTGGGCGACCTGAGCGAGCTCGAACGGTTGGATCTGCGGGGCAACGCCCTGAGCGGCGCCCTGCCCTCGGAGCTGGCCGACCTGACCAGCCTCACCACCCTGCAGCTCGAGAGAAGCCGGGCACTGACCGGTTCCCTTCCTGACGGGCTGCGCAATCTGGCGGACCTGGCCACCGTGCAGATAGCAGAAACCGAGCTGTGCGCGCCGGGAGACGACACCTTTCAGGCGTGGTGGAGAACGATCTCCAAGACAGGGTTGATCTGTCCGCCCCAGCGGGTCACGCTCGTGGCCGTGGGCGAGGTGGACTACACCGAGGTGAGCGGCGTTACCGATCTCAACCGGCTGGCCTCTCGACTCGACGGCCACATGGACGAGGTGCACGCCATCCGCGACCGCGCCGGCGCGGACATCGTCATACTGATCCGGCGTCAGACCGACGCTGGCGTCGGGGGGGGGGGGGGGGGGGGGGGCACTGCCAGTGAGGAGCGGGGCAGCGCCGCCCGCTCGGCGGCGAGCCTCATCGGGGCGCGGGGAGCCAGGGGTTCGAAAAGGGACATGACAGCAGCCAACTGTTCCCGTGCGCCGTTTCCGTCGTTCGTGAGCTGGTCATTTCGATCTGGTGAGCGGCTTCCGATCCGCAAGTGCGAATCCGGCCGATCCCGTTTCGCAGGGAGTCCGGGCCTCTCGTCCGCGTCTCCACGAAGGACAGTGCGTCCGTTCAGTTCAGCCTGTAGGCCAACAGCTCGCCGGTTGCCTCGGGCGGGTCCGCAGAGTAATCTGCGGCCCTAGTTCTTGACACAGGGAGTAGATTGCGCTTGTCGGGTCGGAAACGAGTCATTGAGGCAGGAGGGTCCGGGATGAGACGGCTGTGCATGACGGTTGTCGTCGCGTTGATCGCGACGTCGGTGGTTGGAGTTCAGGCGCAGGATGAGCGCGCGCGAGGACGAGACAATATCCAGTGGAGTTTGCCCAGGGGTTACATCCCGCAGGGCGACTGGAAGGTCCAGATTCCGTTCCAGATTTTTGACAATGTCTACTTCGTTGGCAACGAAGCCGTCAGCTCCTACCTGATCACAACGTCCGACGGGCTCGTGCTCATCGATGCGACGAATGCCATCATGGTCAATCGTACGCTCGACAATATCCGGCAGCTCGGATTCGACCCGCTGGACATCAAGTACGTGTTCGTCACGGAAGCGCACGAAATCCACTACGGCGGGGCGGCCCAGATCAAGGCCGCGACGGGCGCGACGATCTGCCTGTCGCCGGCGGACTGGGATTTTCTCGAGCAGGCGGTGGCCCGTGCCGATGAGGTTGAGTTCGACTGGACGACCCAGGTGGCGCCGCCCCGAGACCACGAGATCCAGGACGGGGAGGTCATCACCCTGGGCGACGCGCAGTTCACGTTGTACACCACGCCGGGGCACACCCCGGGAACGAGCTCATTTGAATACGTCGGCTACGACGGCGACCGGAGCTATCGCGTGTTGACGCCCGGCGGAACCGGTCTCAGCATGGGTTCGGACTGGACCGACGAGTGGATCGACGGCCGCGAGCGCCTCAAGGAACAGGGTCCCTGGGACGTCGTGCTGGGGAACCACCCGAACAACACGCCCGGCAACCTGTTCAAGCTCATGGTCGAGGGGACTGATCGGGCCCAAGGGGATCCGCATCCCGTCGTGCATGGGCCGGCCGCGATCGACAATTGGTTTGACACGCTGCTGGAGGTCGCATGGCAGAAGGCTGAGGCCCCTCCTCATGGGCATCTCCGACGACCGGGCGTCATCACGAATCAGGTGCTACCGTACTTGATTTCACCGAGGTGACCGTCTTCGCCACGCCGCCGCGGAGATGAACAGCAGGGCCAGTGAGACCGAGCGGTTGCAGGCGACCTGGATCGGCGATCTGCTGAAACAGCGCCCGGAGCACGGGCGCCCGCAGATGCCAGACTGCTACGCGCCAGTCAAAGCGCCCGGCGTCGGGAACGCCGGTGAACAGCCGTCCAAGCTCCGGCGTCGCCACGGCCGTACGTGCCCAGAGCACCCACGCGGAGAAGATGCCGTAGAACAGCGTCTGTACGAGCGTCGAGCAGAAAGAACCGCCGGGCCCGCGGGCTGGCGCTACGGATGGACCACGGCAGCCAGTACCTGTCGGACCACTTCCTCAACCAGCTTCGGTACTGGGGCATCCACCCCAGCTTCGGCTTGCTCGAAGAGCCGGAAACCAACGGGGTCGTCGAGCGCTGGAATCGCACGCTCAAGGAGCAAGCAGTCTACGGCCGGGTTTTCCGAAACCTGGCCGAAGTGCGCGCCGCCGTCGCCGGGTTCGTCGAACGCTACAATCGGTGCTGGCGCCTCGAGAAGCTGGCGTACCGCACGCCGCTCGAAGCGCGCGAGGAACACGAGCTGCGTCAAGCCGCGTAGCGTAAACGGGTGTCCAAGAAACCGGGTGCGGTACAGCGCAAGCGAGCACATCGAGTGCGGTTCTCTCTCCGATATCGCACGCCATGCTGGACGCGTGGTTTTGCAGGAGAACTGAAGCTGGCAGGCTACTCTCTCACGATGAGCTGGCGGCGAGCCGGGCGTGCCGTGGCGCTCGCTGTGTTTCTGATTGGCGGCGCCTCGGCCTCGGCGCAAGATGCTCGCGATCGGGAGGTCGACGCGGCTCTCGAACGCATCCAAGCCTCCGTCGAGCGCTTCTACGCGCGGGCGTTGAACGTGCTGGCCGACGTCCGCGTCCGCGTGCGGCCGCTGGGGCGAGACATGAGTCCCCAGGGGCGATCCAGAAACCTCCTGTACGAGATGCGCGTGGAGTGGGCGGAGGCGACAGACGAGACGGTCCCGGAGCCTGTCGTGGCGCGCAAGCTCTTGTTGGCCGATGGCCGGCCACCCAAGCCAGGAGACGAGCCCCGGTGTGGCGATCCCGGGCCGCTGTCCGAGGAGCCGCTCGCCGTGTTCCTTCCAGCGAGGCGGCAGGACTACGTGTTCAGTTGGCGTGGCCGTGGGCACGAGGCAGGTCGGGAGACCATTGTCCTCGACTATCGAATGCGGTACGACGAAGCGCCCACGATCGAATGGGACGAGTCCTGTGTGAGTGTTCACTTGCCCGGGAAGACACGCGGGAGGGTCTGGGCTGATGCGGAGAGCGGGGATGTGCTGCGCGTGGACGAGCGCCTGGCCGGGATGTTCGAGTTCCGGGTACCGCCCGAGCACAACCGTGGCCGTGCGCGGCTGACGATGACCATCGAGCGCGCCGACAGCTCGGTTCGGTATCGCCCGGTAGCGTTCTCCGATCCGGACGAGACGCTGCTGCTCCCCTCGTCGGTCGAGCTAATGACGGTCTGGCGCCATGCAGGTGTCGAGCGGCAGCTGACTATCCACGAGATCTCGAACTACCGTCGGTTCATCACCGGTTCCCGGCTGATGAGCACGCCGCGCCGTCCGTGATTCCGGCAGCACGGCAGCCCACACCGAAGTTCTGGGGCACGCGGCGGGCGCCGAGCCCTGGCCTCGGTCGCCTTCGAGGCGGGCTTCGGCCAAGTCCGCGTGGTTCGCTCGAATCCGTTCTGCACTGAATCCCGTGACTGGCAGTCGCTGCGTGAACCTGACGATCGCGCTGGTCCTTGTGGTGACCGCGAGCGGGGGCCGAGCCCAGGAGTGGCCCGGGTGGCGCGGCCCCGAGCGCAACGGGATCGCGCCGGTCGCGCAAGCGCCGGCGACGTGGCCCGAGGCCTTCGCTCGCGCCTGGCGGGTCGAGATCGGCGAGGGCTACTCCTCGCCGGTGGTCTCCGCGGGGCGCGTCTTCGTCCACAGCCGGCGTGGCCACCTGGAGATCGTGACCGCGCTCGATCTGGCGAGCGGCGCGCGGCTGTGGCGACACGACTACCCGGCCCGTTTCATACAGAACACCATCGTCCCCTCCGCCCTGCCGGGTCCGTTCGCGACGCCGGCCGTCGATGGCGGACGCGTGTTCGCCCTGGGCGCTGGCGGGATTCTGTCGACCTGGGATGCCGCATCCGGCGCCCTCCTCTGGCGGCACGACTACTCGGCGTCGGTGCAGGTGACGGGCCTGTTCTGCGGCACGGCGGCCTCGCCGCTCGTGGACGGCGGCAAGCTCCTCGTGCAGGTCGGCAGCGATGCCGCGGGGGCCGCGTGCTCGCCCTCGACCCGGCGACGGGCGCCGAGATCTGGTCGTGGCGCGGCGTGGGTCCCGGATACGCGTCGCCGATCCTGATCGAGGTCGCCGGCCGCCGCCAGCTCGTGACGCTGACCGAGTCGTCGGTGGTCGGCCTCGACGCCGCGGACGGCGCGCTGCTCTGGACCGTGCCGTTCACCGACGAGTGGCACGAGAACATCATGACGCCCGTCTGGACCGGCAGCCACGTGGTGGTCTCCGGCCCCCGCCAGGGGACGCATGCCTTCGCGATCCGACGCCAGGGAGACGGCTGGCAGGCCGCGCCCGCCTGGAGCAACCCGGGCGTGACGATGCACATGACGTCGCCGGTGCTCGCCGCCGGCATCGTCTATGGGCACTCGTCGACCCGCGCGGGTCAGTTCGTCGCTCTCGACGCCGCGACGGGGGCGGTGCGGTGGTCGAGCGAGGGACGCGAGGGCGAGCACGCTTCGGTACTGCTGGCGGGAGACCATCTCCTCCTGCTGACCGGAGACGGCGAGTTGCTGGTGGCGGTGCCGAGCCCCGCGGGGTTCGCCGTCGCCCACCACTACGAGGTCGCGGACGGCGCCACCTGGACGGTGCCGGTCCCGCTGCCGCAGTGACGCGGGCGCGCCGCAGGTAGCAGACGCGCGCCGGAGTCGACTCTTCCGCAGCTGCTACGCGGTGGCCGGATGCATCGTCCGTCCGCCGACCACCGTGCGCACGACGCTGATGTTCTTGATGTCGTCGGGGTCCGCGTCGTGCGGGTCGCGCTCGAGGATGACGAAGTCGGCGAGCTTGCCGGCGGTGATCGAGCCCTTGTCGCGTTCCTCGTAGGACGCCCGCGCGCCGTGGAGGGTGCCGATGCGGAGCGCCTCGTCCACCGTCACCCGCTGGCTCGGGCCCCACACCCGACCGTCGAAGTCCCGGCGGGTCACCATACTCTGGATCGCCATGAGCGGCTCGAATGGCCCCGGCGTGTAGTCGGACGCCCCCGGCACGGGGATGTCGAAGTCGAGGAAGGAGCGGTGCGCGAACATCCACTCCATCTTCGCGGCGCCGTACTCCCGCCATTTCTCGCCGTGGAAGTGGACATAGGTCCAGAACGGGGTCGGGATGGAGCCGGTGTCGCGGATGCGCCGCAGCAGGCCGCGGTTCACGAGCGAGCAGTGCTCGATGCGGTGCCGGCGGTCGGGATGCGGCCAGCGGTCGAGGACCCGCTCGTAGGCGTTCAGGACCATGTCGATGGTGACGTCGCCGTTGGCGTGGATGCCCACCTGCCAGTTGCTGCGGTGCGCCTCCTCGACGGCCTCGTGAATCTCGTCCTGCGACATCGTCAGGATGCCGTAGTCGTCCGGCCGGCCCTCGAACGGCGTGCTCATCCGCATCGTGCGTTCCGAGGCGGACCCGTCGGCGCTGTACTTCACCCCGCCGATGCGCACCCACTCGTCGCCGAGACCGGTGTAGACGCCGGCGTTGCGCAGGGCCCGGTACGGCCCGCGGACCATGGCGTAGACGCGGTGACGCAGCTCGCCCGCCTCGCGGGCGTCCTGATAGGCGACGAGCCGGCCGCGGCTCGCCCCCGCGTCGTGGACGGTGGTGAGGCCGGCCGCGGCCATCAGCCGCGAGATGTACGCCATGCCCTCGCGGGCGCGGGCGCGCTGCTCCTCCTCGGTGAGGTCCTCGCGCTCGCCGAGGTCGGCGAAGACGTCCCGGGCGTGCTCGGCCACCATGCCCGAGAGCGCGCCGTCGGGGTCGCGCGCGAAGCGGCCGTCGGGCGGGTCGGGGGTGTCGCGGGTGACGCCGGCCAGGGCGAACGCGGTGTTGTTGAACCAGTTCGTGTGCCCGCCGCGGTGCGCCACGTTGACCGGATGGTCGGGCACCGCGGCGTCGAGGTGGGTCCGGTGCAGCGGGCCGTCGACGACCTTCGTATCGTCGAACATGAAGCCCCGCACCCACCGGCCGGGCGGCGTGTCGAGGGCCTTGGTCCGCAGGGCGGCCTGGATCTCGGCCACCGTCCGCAGATTGGTGTTCACGCCGTAGAGCTCGTTCACGCCGCTCGGATGGGAGTGGGTGTCGATGAACCCCGGCGTGACGGTCATCCCCTCGGCGTCGATCACCTCCGTGCCCGGATCGACCAGGTTCCGCACGTCGTCGGTGCTGCCCACGGCGGTGAACCGGTCCCCCGGGACGGCGAACGCCTGCGCGCGAGGCAGTGCGTCGTCGACGGTGTAGACCCGGGCGTTGATTGCCGCGAGGTCCGCGGGGCCGGCCGCGCCGGCGGGCTCCTGCGCCGCCGCGACGAGCTGCCTTGCCAGGCCGGCCCCGCCGGCCAGCACGGCGCTCAGGCCCAGAAACTCCTTGCGCGTGTACGTTGCCATCGGTTCTCCCCTGTCCGCCCGCGTCAGCGGCGGCGCGCCAACGGCTCGAGACCGGTTTCGGCGATCGTCGGGGCGGCGGCGTCGGACGACAGAAAGTCGATGAGCTTCTGCGCGCCGTCCGGATTCTCCGCGTCCGTCGCGATCCCCGTCGAGAACGTCGTGACCCGTTGGTATTCGTTCGGTAGGGGGCCGGCGTACGCCGCACCTTCGATCGAGAGGATCTCGCTGACCTGCTGAAAGCCGATCTCGACCTCGCCCCGGGCGACGACGGCGGCCACACGCTCGCTGACGATGCGCCGGCTCTTCGGCGCGAGCTGCTCGGCCAGGCCGAGCCTGGGAAACAGCTCCGTGGATACGTACGTCCCGCTGACGCTCGCCGAGTAGCCGATGGACTCGGCGGCGAGCAGCGTCTCCGCGAACGCTTCGGGCGTGCTGATGTCCGGCAGCGAAGCCCCCGAGCGGACCGCCATGCCGATCGACGAGCTGGCCAGATCCAGCCGTGTGTCCGGTCGGACGAGGCCCCGTGCGGTGAGCTCGTTCAGGCCGGCCTGCGACATGATCAGCACGTCGAAGCGCTCCCCGCGCGCCAGCCGGGCCGGGATCGAATCGGGAGCCCCGCCGGTCGACGCCCCGTGCGCCGTCACCAGCCGGATGCCGGTCGCGGTCTCGAACCGAGGCGCGAGCAGATCGTAGGCCGCCGCCAGACCGCCGGAGGTCACCACGGCGACTTCCGCGGGCGCTTCCGCCTGGGCCGCGACCGGTGCCTCACCGAGCAGGAGCGCGCCGATCCCGAGCGATGTCGCCAGGACGAGCGAGAGCGTGAGCATCGGGCGCTTCCGCATGGTTCAAGCCTCCAAGCCTTCAGGATGCCCGCGGCCTTCGTGGTCGAGTCGGTCGCCTCCGACGACCACGCCGACTGACGCGCCCGTCGCGGAGCTGCTTCCGCTACACCAGATTCAGCAGCGGATAGTCGGGCGTGCGCGGCGTCAACGTGCGGTTCGTGGAGTCCGCTATCAGGTCGAGGGCTTCGAGGATGACCTGGCCGATCAGTACTTCGCTCAGTGGCGGGCCCACCACGCAATCGGTGCGCGTGGACCGGTCGCCGATCCGCACGGTCACCGGACCGGCCATCGGGCGTTCCTCTCTGCGGTCGTCCGCGTCCCGGACAACCACCGTTGCCTGGATCTGCAGCCCGAGCCGTTCGACGACGTTCTGAGGAAGCACCAGCATGATCGCGCCGGTGTTCACGATTCCCTGCACTCGGGTGCGCCGGACGCTGGACTGCTCGCCCAAGCCCCGCTCCAAGATCCCGCGGTCGATCGGGTTCTCCAGCTCGAAGTCGACCGATATCTCTCCCACGTCCACCTCCTCGCCGGCGTCACTCCGGCAGCCGGAAGGCGATCAGCCCCGGCACCTCTCCGCCGACGGTCAGCGCGATGTGCTGCGCGCCGTCGAGCAGGTAGGTCATCGGCGCGCCGAGCGCACCGCCCGGCAGGTCGAGCGAGGCGATCTCTGCCCCGCTCGCCTTGTCGTAGGCGACCAGCCTCGGCCCTCCGTCGGTGCCTCCCGCGGTCAGGGCATGGATGAGCAGCGTCTTCGTGAGCAGCGGGCCGCTGCGGCCGGCCTCGCCGCCGAGCGGCGGTAGATCGAGGTCGCGCAGCAGCGGGTGGTTGCGGATCCGGTCGCCGCGGCCGGTGGGGATCATCCAGGCGTGCTCGCCGGTGTTCATGTCGATCGCCGTCATGCGCGTGTAGGGCGGCTTCCACAGCGGCAGCCCGCGCGGCATCACGGGACCGGCGGAGACCGAGCGCCGGATGTAGCGCAGGGTCGACGGCTCGTGCGGCTCCGGCTCGGTGAGCTGAATCGTCGAGTGCCCGTTGAACGACGGCACGTACAGGTAGCCGGTTTCGGGGTCGACGGCGGCGCCCGACCAGCTCGCGCCACCTCCCACGGGGGGCCGCATGATGGTGCCGCGCAGCGTCTGCGGCGTGTAGAGCGGTCCCAGCCGGAAGCCCTCCACCGCATCGATGGCCATCTGCCGGATCTCCGGCGTGAAGTCGACCAGATCGTCGATCGAGGTCCCCTGGTACTCGAACGGGGCCGGCTTCGTCGGGAAGGGCTGGGTGGGCGACAGGATCTCGCCCTCCAGGTCGGTGTCGGTGGCGACCGGGCGCTCCTCGATCGGCCACACCGGATCGCCGGTCACGCGATCGAACACATAGACGAAGCCCTGCTTGCTGACCTGCGCCACGGCTTTGATCTGCCGCCCGTCGACGGCGATGTCGAGCAGGTTCGGGGCCGCCGGCAGGTCGTAGTCCCACAGCCCGTGGTGGATCATCTGGAAGTGCCACTGGCGCTGGCCGGTCTCCACGTCGACCGCCACGAGGCTCTCGGCGAAGAGGTTGTCCCCCAACCGGTGCCCGCCGTAGTAGTCGTTCGTCGGCGTCCCGATCGGCAGGTAGACCCAGCCGAGCTCCTCGTCGCCGCTCATCATCGACCAGATGTTGGTGTGGCCGCTGTAGCGCCACGACTCATCCAGCCAGGTGTCGGACCCGAACTCGTCGCCGCTCTGGGGCACGGTGTGGAAGTCCCACTTGTGGCGGCCGGTCCGCACGTCGTAGGCACGGGCGAACCCGGGCGTCGCCTCGCGGGTGATGGTCCGGTCGTTGATGGTCGAGCCGACGATGATGGTGTCGCGGATGACGAGCGGCGGCGACTGCGACGAGAGCGGCAGCAGGTTCAGGATGTCGCGCTCGCCGCGGGTCGCGCGCGGCACGCCGTCCAGGAGATCGACACGCCCGTTGTCGCCGAAGTCGGGGGCGGGGAGGCCGGTCTGCGCGTCGACGGCGATGAGGAAGCCGTCGCCGGTGGCCCACACGATGCGGGCGTCGCCGGCGTTCTCCCAGTACGCGACGCCGCGGTGGCGCCACTGCGCGATGGCCGGCATCCCCGACTCGTAGGCGCGCGGATCGTGCACCCACAGGGTCTCGCCGGTGCGGGCGTCGACGGCTGCGGCGCGGTAGAGCGGCGTGCTCACGTAGAGGACGCCGTCGACCATGAGCGGCGTCGCCACGAGCGCGCGAATCGAGGGACGCGTGCGCGTCTGGTTCACCCCGTCCCACCCCGTCCAGAGGTCCGGCTCCTCCGCCTGCAGGATGTCGAACAAGGTGTCGGCCGCCACCAGCGAGTCGCCGCCGGGGGTGGAGTGGACCAGGTGGGAGTCGACCGACTTCCAGTGCCAGCGCACCTCGAGGCCGGCGAAGTTGTCGGCCGTGATCTGATCGAGCGGCGAGTACTTCGTGCTCCCGCTGTCGCCGGCGTGGCTGCGCCACTCGCCGTCGGCCGGCGCCCCGTGCTGCGCCGCCGCCGGGCCCGCGACAAGGCATACCGCCGTCGCGACCACCGCCATCCGCGCACCGCTGCTTCGCATAATCAACTCCTCGGATGCCGTGCGACAGGGTCGCATTCTACCGGCCTGTTCTGAAAAACCGCGTCTCTACGCCGCTCGCTGATCGCTGATGGTGACGTCGAAGTCGAGCTACTGCAACCGCCTGACGAGGGTGCGCCGGACCAAGTCCCGCGCCCGTTCATCCAGTTACGTCGGGCCCAGGTCGCGGTCACTGCTGTCCCACAGAACTTCTAATTGAGGCGGCTTGAACCTTCTATGTCTGTTAGAATGGTTTTGCTGTAAATCATTCAAAACACAGGAGATCCAAGCCATGGCCCATCATAACACAGTCTTCGGGCAACTTCTGACGTTGCTTCCGCGACATGAATTCGACGCCGAGGCGCGCGACCATCAGCGCGGGCAGCGCTTGCGCGTCATGAGCCGCTGGGCGCAGTTCGTCGCCCTCGGCCTGGGCCAGTTGGCCAGCCGGCAGAGCCTGCGCGACATCGTGAGCAATCTGCGCGCTCAACCCGCCAAGCTCTATCACCTGGGCGTGCCAACGGTCAGCCGCTCGTCGCTCGCGCGGGTGAACGCCGAGCAGCCCTACACCCTCTACGAAGCGTTGTTCGGCCGTCTGCTGAGTCGTTGCCAGCAACGGGCGCCGGGCCACCGTTTCCGCTTCAGGCACAAGCTGTATGCGGTCGATGCGTCGACCATCGACTTGTGTCTGGCGGTTTTCCCGTGGGCGTCGTTCCGCCGCACGAAGGCCGCGATCAAGCTGCACATCGGGTTGGACCAAGCCGGCCACCTGCCGAGTTTCCTCAGCGTCACCGACGGCAAGACCGCCGACGTGACCGTGGCCCGCACGTGGACGTTCGAGGCCGGCAGCGTGGTCGTGGCCGACCGCGCCTATCTCGATTTCACGTGGTTTCACCAGTTGCAGGCCCGTGGCGTCACCTTCGTGACACGCCTCAAGCGCGGCGTGCGGTACCGGGTCACCCGCGAGCATGAGGTCCGAGCCGGGACCGGTATTCTCAGCGACCAGACGATCGAACTGACCAGCGCCCGCAGCCGCAAGGTCTATCCCGACCGGCTGCGACGGGTCGTCTACCGCGACCCGTTGACAAGAAACCGTTACGTGTTCGTGACCAACAACACCACGTGGGTCGCCAAGACGATCGCCGACCTGTACAAGTCCCGGTGGCAGATCGAGCTGTTTTTTAAGTGGATCAAGCAGCATCTGAAGGTGAAACGTTTCGTGGGCCGGTCGAAAAACGCGGTCTTGACGCAACTGTGGGTGGCCACCTGCATGTACCTGCTGCTGGCCTACCTCAAGTTCGTCCTGCGGCTGCGCTGGAGCCTCAACCAGATGCTGCAGGTGCTGCAGCTCAACATCTTCGAACGCCGGCCTCTCGAAGACCTCTTCACCACCCATTCGCCACCAGACCGCGCCCGGCCGCAACTCGCGCTGGCCTGGGCCTGAGACTGTGGGACACTAGTGGGGTTGACCAGACCCTGGAAGCGCCGGTGCCGACGGCGTGTCCCGACTGCGGCGGGTCGGTCGAAGTGACCCACGTGGCGTCGCAGTATCAGGAAGAAATCCCCGAAGTGCGCCCGGTCGTGCGCCGCTTCGACATCGAAGTGGGCCGCTGCTCACAGTGTCGGCGGCGCGTGCAGGGCCGCCACGCGCTGCAGACCTCGGATGCGCTGGGAGCGGCCGGCGCGCAGCTCGGCCCCGGCGTCGTCGCGCTGGTCGTCGAGTTGCACACGGAGATGGGCGTACCGCTGGCGAAGGTCGCCCATGTGCTGCGGACCACGTTCGGCTTACACGTGACACCGGGCGGCCTCGCCCACCTGCTGCACCGCACGGCCCGCGACGCCGCGCCGACCTACACGGCGCTGTGCGAGCAGGTCCGCAACTCGCCCACGGTCACACCGGATGAAACCGGGTGGCGCGTCGGTGCCATCAGCCACTGGCTGTGGGCCTTCGTCACCCCGGAGACGACGGTCTACGCCATTTGCCCCGGCCGCGGGTTCGACGATGCCACCACGGTTCTGGGGGCCGACTTCGCCGGGGTGCTCGTGCGCGACGGGTGGGTGTCGTATCGCTGCTACCGAGCCGCGCTGCACCAATCCTGTCTGAATCACCTGCTCCGACGATGCAAGGAACTGCAGGAAGATCATCCGGACAGTCTCTGGGCCGGGCAGGTGCAAGCGGTCTTGCAGACGGGCCTTGCCGTGCGTGACCGCTGCACCGCCGGCGAGCTGAGCGAGCACGGTCTGGCATCGATCCGCGGCCGACTCGTAGCCCGGCTCGGTCGGCTCATTGACGCACCGCCACCGCTGGACGACGCCGAGCGCTTTGCCCGGCATCTGGCCACCGAATTCGCTGCCGTGTTTCTCTTCTTGTGGGACCTGTCGATCGACGCCACCAACTGGCGCGCCGAACAGGCCATCCGTCCCGCCGTCGTTATCCGAAAGGTCTGCGGTGGCAACCGCACCCGCCACGGCGCCGACACCCAGCAGGTGCTCGCCAGCGTCGTGCGCACCGCCCGCCAACGCGACCTCGATCTACCTCCGCTGATCGCCACGATGTTGCGCGCCACCGGTCCCGTCGTCCCCGACGCCTTCGGGCTCCCCCCGCCGCCCGCCTGAGGGTGGGCGAGCATCGCTCCCTCGCGAGACGTGAAGATCGGCAACCCCGAGACGGTCGCTTCAACTGCGACCGACCCAGGCAGGTATCGTCACGCGCAGGGGTGAAGCACCAATAGAACCGATGCAGCTCACAGCTCCGTTGCCGTTCGGAACTTCAAGAGTCCCCAACCCATTTCTGCTATTTATGCCCGTATTTGTTGAGGAATCACCCGCTAAACGAATACGCATGATGTTGCGCCGTACGCGGTTGGGCAGACACCCGACAGGGCTGCGCCGAACAGCAGCGCCCCGAGCGAGCCGTGCAGTCCGAACGCTTCGGCCCCGGCGACTACGAGCAGCAGGCCTCCCATCAACAGGCCGAACCAGAGTTCGGCCACTTTCAACAACCCCTCCAGGAGGTCGACGGCGCGAGGCAGCACCTTCGCCGAAAAGATCCATGTCGCCACTGCGAAGAGCGCGATCTCACCCAGCAGACGGAGCACGCTGGTCGCGCTCATTGCGTCATCGAACTCGCCGATCGTCGTTCCGATCAGCAGCAGGGCGATCATTTCGGCAATGATGACGGAGGTAAAGATCCGCAACCCGATCAGCTCTTTGAGAATGCCGCGGTCGGACAGTACTTTCGCCACGACGCCCAGGCTGGACAACGACAGAATGCCGGCCAGCGCCAGAGCCTTGTCGAACTCGAGAGCCAATGAGAACTCGAAGCCGAACAGGTCCGACGTAACCACCAGGGATGCGAGGACCGAGATGACGACCGACAACGTCGCGGCCAGGAAGTACCGGCCGCGGATGGTCGCCAGGAATCCGGTAAGGTCGATCTCGTTGAGGCCGATAACGAAGAACAACATGAAAACGCCGATGTTCAGGAAGATCTGGATACCTTCCGTCGATTCGACGATTCCTGTTATCGGCCCGAGCAGCGCTCCGGCTGCGATATAGGCCACGATCGAATTCAGCCCGATGTATCGGAGCAGCCCCTCCGAGAGCTTGGCCACGACAATGAGCAATCCGAGGTTGATGAGAGAATGGTGAATGTCCATGGTGGCCATTGCTCGCTATTCAGCCTCGCCCAAGGAGTCGTCACGATCCTCCGCGACCGTATCGGCGGGGGATGATATGCCGCCGCCAGGTGACTTGAGCACCAACAGTATCGGCCGTGTTTGATCCACCATGGAAAGCGCGCGGTGTATTCTTATTGGGGTCTGACCGCGTGATAATGCGATCGTCGTATGGCACGACTACGTTTTGGCCACTAACCCGGATTATGCGTGAAGGTGCGGTTGAGGGGGAGACACAGGAGCCTCCGTGTGGTACAAACGTAGTGCACACAACGTTTTAGCCACAACGGAGACCCCTTCGTGACGCCTCACACGATACCACAGACTGTTCTGTTCCCGGATCTGTTCGACAAGCCCCTCGTCGCCACGTTCAACCAGGAACACGCGAGTTCCGACGGCGGCGCCGTCCTGCTCAAGGCGGCCGAGCGCGTGTACGGCTTGGTCAAGGCGTTCGCCCAGTGTCTGGCCGACAAGCGCGCCGCGGAGAAGATTCGGCACACGTTCGCGGATCTGATCGGCCAGCGGATCTTCGGCATCGCGTGCGGTCATCCCGATGGCAACGATGCCGACCACTTGGCCGACGACCCCATCCACAAGCTGCTGCTCGGGCGGGACCCGGTGTCCGGCGCGCCCTTGGCGTCGCAACCTGCGATCTCGCGGTTCGAGAACGGCGCGACCCGCACCGCGCTCTACCGGATGGGGCGCGAGTTGGCGGCGTGCGTCATCGAGCGGCATCGGCGCCGCCTGCACGGGCGGGCGCGGCTCGTCACCATCGATCTGGATCCGACCGACGACCTGACGCACGGCGCCCAGCAGCTCACGTTCTTCAACGGGCACTATGGCGGCTGGTGTTATCTGCCGCTGCTCGGGTTTCTGAGCTTCGACCGCGAGGCGGAGCAGTATCTGTGCGCGGCGGTGCTGCGGCCCGGCAACGCAGTGGCCGCCGACGGGACCCTCGGGCTGCTGTGTCGGCTGCTCCCGCTGCTGCGGGCGGCGTTTCCGCGGGCGCGGTTTCTCGTTCGGCTCGACGGGGGCTTTGCGACCCCGGAGGTCTTCGATTTCCTGGATGCGGAGCCCCGGCTCGACTACGTGGTGGCGATGGCGAAAAATGCGGTTTTGGAGCGGCATGCCGAATCCGCGCTACAGACGGCGCGCACGCAGAGCGAGGTCAGTGGCGAGACCGCACACGTCTATACCGACACCCGCTACGCCGCCCGCATCTGGCATGAGCGCCGGGTGGTGATCAAAGCCGAAGTGGTCCGCCTCGGCGAACGTGCGCCGCGGGACAACCCGCGCTTCGTGGTGACGAACCTGCGCCAGACGCCGCGTTTCATCTACGAGAAGGTCTACTGTGCGCGGGGGGACATCGAGAACCGGATCAAGGAGTTGCTCGACGGCCTGCAGATCGACCGCACGAGCTGCTGCCGCTTCTGGGCCAACCAACTGCGCGTCTTGCTGACGGCCGCAGCCTACGTGCTGATGCAGGAGCTGCGGCTGCGGGCGGCGGGCACCGCGTGCGCCCGCACCCAGGTGACGTGGCTACGCGACCGATTGCTCAAGCTCGGGGTCCAGGTCGTCCGCTCGGTCCGCCGGCTCATTCTGCATCTGCCGCGGGCCACGCCGCAGCGCGAGGCATGGCAGCGCATCGCCCTCGCACTCGGCGCACGTGCCGGATAGCCCATCCGTCCCGCCGCACCAAGCTCCCTCGGGGACGATACGGACCGTCTCCAGGAGAAGCTGTCGACACTCGGGCTCACCGCGCCCGGCCATCGCCCCATGGCTCGCCCCGCAACCCCCTCGCAGCCCCCAAATGACGATGGCGAAACCCTGTTCGTCGTCCCGCCACGCCCTGTCGATCCCGAATATCGAGCTTCAGGAATAATGCGGGCTAGCACTGCCCGTGCCCCACAACTTTTCGCTGGACTTCATGAAGCCACTTCGCTACGGTGGCCGGCGTGGAGGTTCAGAATCAGGTTGGGCGCAGCCTGCGGGGTAACCTCGCCCGACTGCGCGACGTGCTGGACGGGGCGGTCTCACAGGGCATTGGCAGCCTCGGTCGGGTCGCCGATCGCGTTTGTGAAGCGTTCGATTTCCACGATGGGCGTGGCCGCTGGCAGCGTGCGAGTTGCTGCGCGGCGTTGGCCGACCTCGGGGCGGCAGGCCACGTCTCGCTGCCTCAAGGTCGGCCCTCTCGCGGCGGCGTGCGCCGCCCGCGTGTGCTCCCGCACCCGGTGGCGCCGGCCGTTGACGTGCCTGGCACGGTCGGTGCGCTCCGGGACTTGGCGCTGGTTCGGGTGGAGACCGACGAGCAGCGCCGGGTCTGGAACACGCTGATGGCGCACGAGCACCCGCGGGGCGCCGGTCCGTTCGTCGGCCCGCAACTGCGGTATCTGGTGGGCTCGGCGCATGGCTGGCTGGGCGGCGTCGGGTTCGCGGCGTGTGCGCGGCGCCTGCGGGCCCGCGACGCCTGGATCGGATGGGACGACGAGCGCCGGCGCACTCACCTGCACCGGGTCCTGGGACTGTGCCGGCTGCTGGTGCGCCCCGGCATCTCGTGCCGCAACCTGGCCTCGCACGTGTTGGGCCGGGCCGCCCGGGTGGTCGGCGACGACTTCGAGCGCCTCCACGGCTATCGCCCCTGGCTGCTGGAGACGTTCGTGGACCAGACCGAACACACGGGGGCGAGCGTGCGCGCGGCCAACTGGGTTCGGGTGGGTGAGACCTGCGGGCGCGGGCGCGGGGACCGCACGCACGCGGCGCCCGAAACGCGCAAGGCGGTGTATGTGTACGCGTTGGAACCGGCGTGGCGCGCACGCCTCGCGGTGCCCGTACCGGGCATTGCGCCGCTGGCGGCGGGCGACGGGCTCGACGCCGGGTCCTGGGCGGACCACGAGTTTGGCGGGGCGCCGCTGGGCGATGCGCGCCTGAGCGCACGCCTGGTCCAGAGCGCGCAACATATGGCACAGTCTCCGATGCGCGCCATAACCGGCGCCACCAACGGAGCACGCGCCCTGGTCAAGGGACATTACCGGCTGATCGACCAGCCCGCCGACGGTGCGGTGACGGTCGACCACATCCTCGAGCCCCACCGCGAGCGCACGCTGCGACGGATGCGCGCGCACGACACGGTGCTGTGCGTACAGGATGGCACCCGCCTGAACTTCACCCGGCGCAGCCACACGCAGGGGCTGGGGACCATCGGCTCGAATCAGACCGGCGCCGTGGCCCGCGGCCTGCACCTGCACGCGACGCTGGCGCTCAATCCCGACGGGGTGGCACTGGGCGTTCTGCGGGCCGCCTTCGACGCGCCCGTGCCCCCGAACCCCGACGAGAAAGACAAGCCGAAGCCGCGCGAGGAGCGGACGTCGTTCCGTTGGGTCGAGGGGCTGCGCGACTTGGCGCAGGCGGCCGCACGGCTGCCCGAGACCCGCGTGGTGTGCACGATGGACCGCGAGGCCGACTTCCTCGACCTGTTCATCGAGCGCCGCGCCAACGCGCCGCAGGTCGACCTGCTGGTCCGGGCCAAGGTCGACCGCGTCCTGGGCACGGAGAAGACGCCCGACGGGCACACGGTCTCGCGCCGGCTGTTCGATCAGGTGCGCAACGCGCCGGCCCGCGGCACCGCCACGGTCGAGGTGCAGCGGCTGAGCGCGCGGGTGAAGGCCAGTAAACAGGTCCGCAAGGACAGCCGGGCGGCGCGCGTCGCCGACGTGACACTGCGCTACCGGCAGGTAGCGTTGCCGTGCCCCGGGGCCGCGGCGGTCGAGCTATGGGTCGTCCATGCGCGCGAGGAGCATCCGCCGCCCGCGGCCGAGCCGCTGGAGTGGTTCGTGCTGACCACGCTGCCCGTGACCAGCACCGCCGACGCCACGCGGATCCTGCGCTGGTACGCCCTGCGCTGGCGCGTCGAAGCGTACTTCCGGGTCC
The DNA here is from genome assembly GCA_965217045.1 of Vicinamibacterales bacterium. Classification (GTDB taxonomy): domain Bacteria; phylum Acidobacteriota; class Vicinamibacteria; order Vicinamibacterales; family UBA8438; genus JAAXGX01. Next base: position 3,087,456 of record OZ244229.1, read on the forward strand.
TCAAGTCCGGCTGCAAGGTCGAGGAGTTGCAGCACCACGCGGCCGAGCGGCTCGAACGAGCCATTGCCATCAAGATGGTCGTGGGGTGGCGGATCCAGTTGATGGTCCAACTCGGGCGCGAGCTGCCTGAACTGCCGGGCGAACTGCTGTTCTCTGATGGCGAGTTGCGCGTGCTCGCCACCTTCGCCCGCTCGCGCACGCTGCCGCCACCCACGCGCCTCGGCGACGCCGTCGGTCTGGTCGGGCGCCTCGGCGGGTGGCTCGGGCGCACGCGCGACCCGCCCGGCGCGCAACTCCTGTGGCACGGCTACACTCAACTCGTTGCCATGGCCTTCGCCTTCGAACTGCGGGACGAATACGGATGACCCCACACTCGTTACAAGTCCAGCCGGAAGATCTGGGGCACGGGCAGGGCTAGCAGCCCGTGGTGAAAGTCCCTCGTTCCAGGGTCAAGAGCGAAGAAGTCCACCTGAGGGGGTATGCGAGGCTGGTCCGGCTGCGCTCCTGCGAATATCACACTTCCGGCTTGTTCGCCATCGGATCCTGGAGGACCTTCAGCCTAACGCGCACCTTCATCTGGGTCGGCTCGTGATCGCACCAGCCGACTATGCCCGCCCAATCCCGGAACGACGAGCGGAAGCCCTGCTCCCTCCTCGCGCCTTGCCAACCGGGCGCCTCGCCCGTCTCGGTGCAACACGCGGTTTCACCACGAACTGTCAAGGCAGGGCGAAGACGAACAGGTTGTTGCCGAAGCTCGGGCTCAACTCGGGCGTCAGCTCCAGGAAGCGGCCGTAGCCGGTGCTGATCGCCACGTACTGCCGGCCGTCGACCGCGTACGTGATCGGGAAGCCGGAGACGGGCGAGCCGAGGTTGATCTCCCAGAGAATCTCCCCGGTCTCGTGGTCGAAGGCCCGGAACCGACCGTTGACGTCGCCGCCGAACACGAGCCCCCCGCCGGTCGCGGCCAGCGCCATGGTGGCGGCCCGCTGCTCGTACTTCCACGCCACCTCGCCGGTCTCCGCCGAGATGGCGTGCACCGCGCCCACCTGCTCGGTTCCCGGCGCAATCTCGGGACGCCAGGCGATCGCGTACAGCCGGCGCGACTCGTCCTCCTCGTCGGGCTCGACCATCGCGCGCATCCGCGAGCAGACGTTGCGCAGCGGCATGTACATGGTGTTCGTCAACGGACTGTAGGCGCCCGCCTCCCAGTCCTTGCCGCCGCTGGCGTGCGGGCAGGCCAGCACGGTCTGGCCCCGGGCGGTGAAGACCAGCTCCGCGTTCTCCGTCACCGTCCCGGTCGCCCCGTCGATGTCGCTGATCACGTTCTGCGTGATCGTCGGCGTCGCCCACAGAAACTCCCCGGTCGCCCGGTCCAGCGTGTAGACGACCCCCGTCTTGCCCGGGATGCCGGTCACCACGCGGCGCTCCTCGCCCGGGGTCAGCCGCGGGTTGATCCAGCTGACCGCCGCCGGGTCCGGCCGCACCGGCGTGTCGACCAGCAGCCGCTCGAACGGATGGTCGAGGTCCCAGCTGTCGTTCAGGTGCTGGTAGTACCAGACGATCTCGCCCGTGTCCGCGTCCAGCGCCAGCGTCGAGTTGTGGTACAGGTGGGCCAGGTCGACCCCGCCCAGCATGAACTTCGGCGCGGGCGACGTGACCGACGTGCCGACGTACACCAGGTTCAGCGCCGGGTCGACGCTCGGCACCATCCAGGCCCCCACGTGCCGGCGCTCCTCGAACGGCACGTCGCCCCATGTCTCGTCGCCCGGCTCGCCGGGCCCCGGGATCAGCCGCCGCCGCCACAGCTCCGCGCCGGTCGCCGCGTCATGCGCCGTGATGATGCAGCCGTTCGGCCCGCCGCGCGGGTCGCAGCTCCGCCCGGAGAACACCTTCCCGTTGGCCACGATCGGCCCGGACGTCTGGTTGGCCGGGTTCACCGTGTAGTCGAGGATCTCCGTGTCCCAGACCACCTCCCCCGTCTCCGCGTGCAGCGCGAAGATGTGGTCGTCCATGCTGGTGTCGATGATCAGCTCGCCATGGATGGCCAGGTTCCGGTTGGTGTCGGTCAGGGTCCCGATCATGTAGTCGCCCAGGTCGTCCGGGCGGGGGCGGGTGTGCTGCCAGAGCAGGTCGCCGGTCACGGCGTCGAGCGCCTGGATGATGTCGCGTGGGTTCGGCATGAACATCACACCGCCGCGGACGAGCGGCGTCCCCTGCTGGCGCCCGGGCGCAAGCGCGCGCGTCCAGACCAGCCGGAGCTGGTCGACGTTGTCGCGGTTGATCTGATCGAGCGGGCTGTAGCCCCAACCGTCGAGCGTCCGGCGCCACATCAGCCAGTCGTCGGGAGACGGATTCTCCAGCTCCGCATCGGTGACCGGATCGATGTCCCGGGACTGAGCCTGGGCAGGACACGGCGCGGCGACGGTGACGGCGGCGCACGCAAGCGCCATCAACCATGTCCAGAACGAGGGCGAACCGAATGCGGGCATGACTCCTCCTGTGTATTCGAGATGCCGGCCGATTATCTCACCGGGCGGCAGTCGTGGGTCGGGAAATCGAGGAGCCCGCGCCGTTCACGGCGCGGGCTCCTGCGGCGGGCGCTGCGTCTCGCGCACGGCCCGGAACTCGCTCGTCTCGCTCCATTCCGGCCATTCGTCGCTGCCGGCGAGCCGGGCACCCATGTGATACAGGAAGGTGAGGTCCTCGAGCGCGCCCGACAGGTCCCAGTCCGGCTTCACCTCGTCGGAGACCTTGTGGTAGTCGTTCGCCGTGTACTCCGCGCGCTTCGCGATGCCGTAGCCGGCGGGCTTGTCGAGGTACTCCACGCCAGGGTCGGCGTAGAAGGCCGGGATGCCCGCCTTGGCGAACGAGAAGTGGTCCGACCGGTAGTAGAACCCCTTCTCCGGCTCCGGATCGGCGGCCAGGGTGCGGCCGAGGCGCGCCGCGACCTCCGCGGCGACGTCGTCGAGCGCGGATTGCCCAATGCCGACGATGGTCAGGTCACGCGTCCGGCCCCATTGGTTCAGAACGTCCATGTTGAGCGCCGCGACGGTCTGCCCTGCCGGATAGAGCGGGTTCTCCCCGTAGTGCCGCGACCCGAGCAGACCCTGCTCCTCCGCCGTGACCCCCAGGAACAGGACCGACCGGCGCGGCCGCTCCGGCGCCGCCCGGAACGCCCGCGCGATCTCGATGAGCCCGGCGGTGCCGGTGGCGTTGTCGGCCGCCCCGTTGAAGATCTGGTCACCGTCCAGGCCGGCGTCGCGGCCCAGGTGGTCCCAGTGAGCGACGTACATGACCACCTCGTCCGGAGCCTCGCTGCCCTCGATCTTCGCCGCGAAGTTCTGCGAGTCGACGCGGCGCAGCGCGTTGCCGATCCGCAGCGACCCGCTCACGCCGAGCGGGATCGGCTCGAACCCGCCCTCGGCCGCCTGCCGTTTCGCCGCCTCGAAGTCGAGCCCGGCCATCTCGAAGAGCGCCTCGGCCGTGGCCCGCTGCACCCACCCCTCGATCGTTGCGCGGCTCAGGTTGTCGTCGGCGGCGACGAGATCGAACGACTCGGCGTACGGCGTGCTTCCAACCACCTCCCACGGGTAGCCGGCCGGTCCGTCCTCGTGAATCACGAACGACCCGGCGGCACCCAGTTCGGCCGCAATCTCGTGCTTGTACGTCCAGCGGCCATAGTAGGTCATCGCCGGCCCGCCGAAGATGTCGTCGAGGGGCGGGTCGTTGACCAGGAAGAGCAGGATCTTGCCGGCCAGATCCGTCGCGCCGAAGTCGTCCCACCCGTACTCCGGCGCCCGCGCGCCGTAGCCGACGAAGACGATCTCGGCATCCTGCACCTCGACCTCCTCGACGACCTGCTTCGTCCAGGCGACGTAGTCGGCGGCCGGCTCCAGCGTGCGGACGTCCCCGCCGCTGGCCACGACGAGGCCGTCGCCGGCCAGCGGCGTGATGCCGACCAGCGGCACGTCCTGCACCCACGTGCCGTCGGGGTTCCCGGGCGCCAGCCCCAGCGCCGAGAACTGCTCCGTCAGGAAGGCGATAGTCCGCGCTTCGCCTTCCGACCCGGGCGCCCGCCCTTCGAAGGCATCCGAGGCGAGCGTCTCGGTCGCGGCCAGCAGCGTGTCGGCGCCGATTCCCGGCGCAATCTCGGCCGGCGAGGCCGCACTCCCGGACCCCTCCGCCCCCTGGTCGGTCCCGCTCCCTCCACCGCACGCCACGGTCAGGATCAGCGCCGCCGCCGTCATCATCAGGCTTCTATCCATCGCCGTCACCATCTGGACCTGCCACCAGGCTCCCGCCGCCCACCTGCCAGAGCAGGAAGCTGACCGTGTCGACCAGCTGATCGATCTGCTGGCTGACCGGCTGGCCGCCCGAGTGGCCCGCCTGCGTGTGGTAGCGCAGCAGGATCGGGTTGTCCGAGCCGTTGCGCGCCTGCATGAGAGCCGCCATCTTGCGGGCGTGGAGCGGCGCCACGCGCGTGTCGCCGTCGCCCGAGATGTACAGCGTTGCCGGGTAGTCGCCCCCGTCGGTCACGTTGTGGTACGGCGAGTAGGCGTGCAGCCAGCCGAACTGCTCCGGGTCCTCGCTCGAGCCGTATTCCGGCACCCAGAAGCTGGCAACCAAGAACTGGTGATACCGCACCATGTCGAGCAGCGGATAGGTGCAGACGACCGCGCCGAACAGCTCGGGCCGCTGGTTCGACACCGCGCCGACGAGCAGCCCGCCGTTGCTCCCGCCGCCAATGGCCAGCCGCGCGCTGCTGGTGTAGCCGGCCGCGATCAGGTGCTCCGCCGCGGCGATGAAGTCGTCGAGCACGTTCTGCTTGTTGGCCAGCATGCCCGCCTGATGCCATGCCTCGCCGAACTCGCCTCCGCCGCGCATGTTCGCGAGGGCGAACACGCCGCCAGCCTCCAGCCAGGTGGTGGCCAGCGCCGAGAATGCCGGCGTCAGGCTCAGGTTGAAGCCGCCGTACCCGGTCAGGTAGGTCGGGTTGCTGCCGTCGAGCGCCACGTCGGGCCGGTGGACGATGAAGAGCGGCACGCGCGTCCCGTCCTTCGACCGGAACCACTGCTGCGTGACCTGGTACGCACCGGCGGCCACGGGCAGCGCCGCGGCGGCCCACACCGTCCGCTCGCCGGCTTCCAGATCGTACCGGTAGATGGTGCTCGGGACGTGGAAGGTCTCGAACGTGAAGAATGCCTCGCTGCTCTCCCAACTTCCCACCCCGCCGCCGACCGAGCCGACCGTGTCGAACGCGATGTCGCGGACGTGCGTCCCGTCGAGATCGTGGATTGCGACGCGGGGCCGGACGTCCTCGAGGTACGAGACGGCGAGCCGCCCGCCGAGCCCGCTGGCGGACTGCACGACGACCTCGTCGCGCTCCGGGATCACCTCGCGCCAGGCGTCGGACGCGGGGTTGGCGGGATCGGCCAGCACCACGCGCTTGTTCGGCGCATCGAGATTCGTCGTGATGACGAGCAGGCCGCCCGCGAAGTCGGCCCACGATTCCGACACGCCGTCGGCGATGGCGGTCACGAACGGGCCGTCGCCGCGGAGATCCTTCACATGGATCTCGGTCGGACCGGACGATCCCTCGATGACGTGGACCACCAGCCAGCGTCCGTCGTCGGACAGCAGCGTGACCGGAATGTGGTGGCGCTCGTAGCCCTCACCGAAGATCTGCCGGTCGGTCGACGGGTTGCTCCCGAGCGCGTGATACATCACCCGCGGGGTCACGTCGCCGTACCGCTCGTAGTAGAAGCCCTCGCCGTCCGGCGTCAGCGCCACCGCCCCGTAGCGCGCCGGCGGGAGCACATCGGGCAGATCCTCGCCCGTGTCCACGTCGCGGAGCCGGATCGAGACCTCGTCGACGCCGCCCTCGCGGACCGCGTAGGCCACCAGCCGGCCGTCATCCGAGATGTCGTGCAGCGCGACGCTCGTCGTATGGTCCGGGCTCAGCGGATGCGGATCGATGAGCACGCGGTCGGCCCCGTCGAGGCCCTCGCGGACGTAGACCACCGCGAGATTCTGATCCGCCCCCCGCCTGCTGAAGAAATAGCGCCCGCCCCGCTCGCTCGGCAGGCCCCAGACGTCCCGCTCGAGCACCGCGGCGGCCAGCCCCCGCAGCCGCCCGCGGCCGGGCAGCGCGCCGAGCACGGTGTCGGTGTACGCGTTCTGCGCGTCGATCCAGGCGCGCGTCGCGGGCGATTCCTGATCCTCGAGCCAGCGGTACGGATCGCGCACCTCTACGCCATGCAGCGTCTCGACGATCTCCCGGGCTTCCGTCGGCGGCGGCGGCACGCTGATTCCCTGTTCCTCGGCGGCGCAGGCCGCCAGCAGCGCCGCACCGGCGAACCCTGCGACTCGTCGCGATCCGGCCATGACGTCCTCCCGAACGTGGATGCATTCACGCAACGCATCCGTGGGATCTCGGGTGCTACACTGATGCGATCATACTTTGAGTCACACGAGAAGTACCGAGCGTGTCACGGTCACGCTTCCGGGAGCGCTCCTTCGCGAGATCGACCGGCAGGAGCGGAATCGAAGCCGCTTCGTGCAAGAGGCTGTTCGGCGCGAGCTTGCGCGCCGGCGGCGCGAAGCGTTGCGCGTCTCCGTCGAGAACCCGCATGCGGACAGCGCCGAGATCAGTGTAGCCGGATTCGACGAGTGGGCTGCTTCCCTCCAGACGGAAGACGCCAGCGGTCTGGTCGATGCCTCGGCCGGCAAGCCGGTCTGCTGGGTCCGCGACAGCGGCTGGATTGAGACCGGGAAGTGACGCCGGAACGCGGGGCAGTCGTGCTCCTCGACCTCGATCCCGCGGTCGGACACGAGCAACGGGGCGTTCGCCCGTGCATCATCGTGAGTGACGCCGACGTCATCGCGGGTCAGCACTTCCCGCTGGTTGCCGTCGTGCCGCTGACCGCCACGCCGGGAGAGGGCGCGTTGTATCCGGCTCTGCAGACCGGATCGAGCGGTTTGAACAGAACTTCCTACGCCCTCATCGATCACGTCCGGTCGGTGGACAAGCGCCGCGTCCGCCGTGTCTTCGGGCAGATTCCCATCCACGAAATCCTCGCGGTCGATGAGGGTCTCAAGTTGTTTCTGGGCCTTGCCCCGGAACCGCAGCCGCCCGGGAAGAACAGCCTCTGACTCCTCAGATGCGACTAGGTGTTGGTGGTCCATGCGTCGCGCGGACACTTCAGGATGCCGGTGTCATTCCTCGGCTCCCCGGCGCCAGCACGCCGGCCAGCCAGCGGCCGATGTCGCCGAGCTCCTCCGCGGATATCTGATGCGCCATCGGATACTCGCGCCAATCGACCTGGTAGCCGGCCTCGACGAGCAGGTCCCGGCTTGCGGCGGCGCGCTGGAGCGGCACCATGCTGTCGGTCGTGCCGTGCGCGGCGAAGATGGGCGTGGACCGGTTGGCCTCGGTCCCGTCCGCCGCCAGCGTCGCGGGCAGCGGCAGGTAGCCTGAGAGGCACATGACCCCGGCCAGCGCCTCGGGATACCGGAGGCCGCCGAACAGCGCCATGGCGCCACCCTGGGAGAAGCCACCGAGGACGACTCGGCTGGCCGGGACCCCGCGCTCGGCCTCGCGCGCGATCAGCTCGTCGATCGACGCGGCCGACTCGCGGATACGGCGCTCGTCCTCCGCGGCCGAGCGGAACCCGGCCACGTCATACCAGGCCGGCATGATCGACCCCATGTTGATCGTCACCGGAATCCGCGGTGCGTTGGGAAAGACGTAGCGCACCGCCAGGTCGGCCGGCAAGCCGAGCAGCGGGGGCACTTCGTGGAAATCGTACGCACTGGAACCCAGGCCGTGCATCAGGATGATGGAGGCGGAAGCCGGCCCGGCCGGCTCGATTTCCAGCGTCTCAAGAGGCGGCGTCTTCGTCAGCGGTATCTCGTCCGGCTCGAATGCTACTGATCCTGCTGCGACAGCGACCGGTAGTACTCCTCGATGAGCTCGCGGAACCCCGGCGGCACGTCGTCGGACAACGCGAGAAAGAGCTCCTCGTTCTCGGTGCCCACCTCACGCCGCAGCCGGTACTCAAAGCGTTTCAGGTTCTCCAGCAGGAGCGACTGCAGCCCGGCGAGCACGGCCGCATCCTGGTACACGCGCGGGTCGTCGAACTCGCGCATGCGCTGGATGATCTCGTCCAGCTCGTCCGCCGGGAAGTTCTCCGGCTCGAGCAGCCGCTGGATATCCTGCGCGTCGGCCAGCCGCTCCTGGAGCTCCCGCTGCCACTGCCGGATGTCCTGCGGATCGAACACGTCGCTGCCGGGCCGCTGATCGCCCCAGCCGCCCGGGCCGAACGGACTGCCGAACGTGTCCCCGATGCGGGGTCGGCCATCGGCGAGACTGTCGGCTGACGGCTCGCCCGCCTCCTGACCTCCGCCGCCCGGCTGACCGTCCTGCTGCTCCTGCCCGCCGGCCGGCTCCCCGTCCGCCGCCGGCTCGCCCTGCTGCCACATTCGGTGCTCGAGCGATTCGAGGCCGCGCATCAGGTCCCGCGTCTGGTCGAGCGCCTGCGCCATCGCGTCGCCCGCAGTCTCCCCGACGGCCTCCGCCGCCGCCCGCAGCTTCTCGCGCAGGTCCTCAATGTCGTTTCCGATCTCCTCCTCGAAGGCCTGGGCGGTCTCAGGCGCCCGGCTGCGGACCAACCCTCTGGAGTAGCGGATCTTCTCCTTGAGCTTGTTGTCCCGGATGCCGTTGGCGGCATCCGCCAGGCGTTGCGACGCATTGCGCTGCTCACGGCGGAACTCGGCCGACGTGGAGTCGATCTCGCGCTCCAGGTCCGCCACCTCGTCCTCCATGGCGGCCTTCTTGTCCATCAGCCCCTGCAGCCGCCGCATGCGCTGATCGTCGGTGAGGCCGACCAGCCCCGCCACGTCCTGGGCGACCTCGCGCTCCTCGTCGGCGAGCCGGTTCGCCCGGCGCAACGCGTCCTCAATGTCGCGCTCGAGACGTCCGGCCTGCTCGCTCTGCAGCCGGTCCTGGACGTCACGCAGGCGGTCGAGCGCGGTCCCGGCTTCGGCAAACCCCAGATCGTCGCTGTTGGCGGCCGCCCGGCGCATGGCATCCGCGGCTTCCTGCAACCGGCGCGCCGCGTCCATCATCTGCGGCGAGCTCATCTCGCGCGCCAGCCGCTCCAGCCGCCGCGCGGCCTCCTCGGCCTCTTCGGCCAACGCCCGCTGACCCGCGCCGCCACCTTGGGCCGACTGCTGTCCGCGAGCGAGCCTGCGCTGCCGCTCCGCTTCGCGCTCCTGCCGCCGCGCCAGCTCGCGGAGCCGTTCCATCATCTCGTCGAGCGTCTCGTCGGCCTGCTGCTGCTGGCCGCGCTGCAGCGTCTCGTACTGATTCTGCAGCTTGTCGAGCTCGAGCTCGAAGAGTTCCGCCAGGTCTTCCGCGGCCTGACTGCCGCCGCCGCCACCACCACCGCCGCCGCCCATCGACACCAGCACTTCCTCGTAGGCCTCCTCGGCGCGCTGCAGGAACTGCAGCGCACGCTGCTCGGGCGGCAGCGCGCCGGGCGCGTCCTGCCCCTGCAGCTCCGCCTCGGCCTCGCGCATGGCGTCCACCGCCTGCGGCAGCAGCTCGCCGATGGCGCGGAACTCCGGATCAGCCGGCATCACGCGGCTGTTCATGCGGCGCAGCAACGTCTCGACCTGCTCGCGGAGACCGCCCTGGGCCAGCGTCAGGAAGACGAGGTTCTCGCGGTACTCGTCGTCGGTGTAGTCGCTGCGGTCGCGGACCACGTTGAACGTGCCGGCGACAATCTCCCGCTGCGCCTCCGACAGCGCCCGCGGGTCGGTGCCGACGCCGCCGGCGCCGCCCATGCTGCCCTGCGACGTGGCGCTGCGATAGTCGCGGCCGAATGCACGGATCTGGAGGAAATACAGGTCGCTCTTGACGTCCTGGTCCTCCTGCGCGAGGTTGCGGTCGGTCGCCCGCGCGTAGTACGAGACGAAGTCGCCGGGTTCGAGATCGAGCTCCTCCAGGAAGAAGGTGTGGCCGGCGGATATCTCCCTGAGCGCGCTGTCCTGTCCGTCGAACAGCCCCACGGTCTCCTCGGGACCGCCGTTGACCGAATAGACCAGATCCAGCGAGAGGAGCCCGAAGTCGTCGTCGGCCCGCGCCTCGACGAACACTTCCTCGATGGCGCTCGCGGTGGTGTCGCGGCCCGGCTCGATGAACATCACCGCCGGCGGCTGGTCGGTCAGCACGTCGATGGTGTACTGCGGCGACGCGGTGACGAGCTGGCCAGCGGGCCCCTGCAGATCGATGTGATAGAACCCGTCCTGCTCGACCACGAAGCTCGCCGTCAGGATGCCGTCGGCCGCGACGCGGAGCGGCGTCCGCCGGTCCTCGTCGAGCACCAGGTCGCCGCCGGCCGTCGCCATCGTCGAGACGGCCCGCAGCCTCACCTCCGTATCCTTGAGCACGGCGATGTCGCCGCCGTTCTCGATGACACGCGGCTCGAGTCCCGTGTAGGCCGGGAAGATGTACTCGAGCTCGAGCTGCGAGACGTAGGGCAGGTCGATGACGTCGAGCTTGAACCTCGGCGACAGCACGCCGGCCGCCTCGACGAAGTAGTCCGTGCTGGTCCGCAGATCGAACAGGAGGACCTCGAAGAGGTCGGAATCCTCCACCGGCACGAGCGGAAGGGGCTCGAACGGCGTGCTCGTGCTGCCGCGCATGAACAGGTTGACGTTGTCGGAGTCGAACCCGAGCAGCCGGGCGGTGACCGTCTGGTCGGCCCCGCGCGCCACGGTGGCGTCGCCCGGCAACACCTCGATCTGGTACGGGCTCGCCGCCTCGACGTTGCCGATTGGGGTCAGCAGCGCGGCGACGCCGTGCCGGAGATAGTCGGGACCGAAGACGAACAGCAGCACTGCGGCGGCGGCCGCCGCCGCGAGCAGACCGGACGACCGCGTCAGCCGGCGGCGCTCGACGGCGCGTCCCATCTCGATGTCACGCACCTTCGCGACGGCCGACTCGATCATTCGCCCCACAATCAGCGGCGAATGATCGCGGCGCGCGGCGCGCTCGCCCTTCCGGCTCTCCTCGACGGCGCTCAGCACGACCGCCTGCAGCGACGGCTCGTGCTCCTCCAGATAGAGCGCCACCCGCTCGTCCGACACGCGCCGCGCCACCGGCCGCACGAACAGCCACCAGCCGGCGCCGATCAGCACGAGGTAGGTCACGATGCGAAAGCCCACGATCGAGGCCGGACTGAACCGGAAGACCTCGAGGCCGTACGACGAGGCGAGGAACGTGCCGAGCGCAGCGGCGACGAGAACCGACACGCCCCTGACGGCGACCCGGAGGCGCCAGCGGTTCCGCACCTGCCGAATGACCCGGAGGATCTCGGCCGAGCTGCCGGTGAACCGGGGTCGGTTGTCTATCATCCCCATGGCCCTTTCATCTTACTGCCACCCGCCGCAGACTCCTACTCGACGTCGAGAACGCGCCGCGACAGGCGATTCGACACCACCGTCTCGCTGACGAACAGCAGGAACGCGGCCACCAGGAGATACCACCAGACGCCCTGGCGCCGCTCCAGGTCCTGCGGCCTGAACGTGCGGGCCGGCCCGGCCGTCGCCGCGCGGTCCACGCCCGCCCGTCCGGTGACGGCACCGGCCAGCTCGTCGGGGTCGACCGTCGTCAGATCCGACTCCGCCAGATCGACGTTGACCGCCAGCGTCAAGGGCCGGCCCCCGGGAGTCGTCGCGTCGCGAATCTCGTAGACGCCCTGCTCCTCGAGGGCGAGGAAGCCGGCCCGCGCGCCCTCGCTCACCGGGACGCGGCGGCCGGACGGCGACACGGCCACCAGCTCCGCAGCGGCCAGCCCGGCCGCCGCCAGCAGACTCCGCTGCTCGGCCAGGTTGAGCACCTGCCCGGCGTAGTGCCAGGGCGTCGGGGGCGCGTAGCTGGCCAAGTACTGCGCCAGCCGGTGGACGAACGGCAGGTAGACCGGCTTGACGGCCAGGTCGTTCCAGAAGCTGTCGAGCGTCGACGACCACAGCAGCACCGTGCCGTCGCCGACGCGGCGCTCGCTGAGCGCCGGGCTGCCGTCGTCGTAGCGGGCCAGAACGGCCGCCGACGCGTGCGGCTCAACCGGACGATAGCGGAAGAATCGCGCGGTCGTCATGTCGCCGCTGCGCGGCGCGCCGAACAGCTCGAAGACCGGATGGCTGTAGTCGATGAATCCGATGGCGCCGCCGCGACCCGCGCGGTCGCTCGGACTCCCCAGCGTGCCGGGCAGCAGCTCGTCGTCCGGCGGCCAGCTGCTCCGCTCGCCCGCCACGACGAGCAGTCCCCCGCCGTCCTCCACGAAGCGCCGCAACGCTTCGCCGGCGTCGCCGGCCGGCGGCGGCGTGTCGTTGAGGATGACCACGTGCCGGTCGCTCAGGTCGGACGCCTCGAAGTCGGCCAGCGCGGTCGACGTCACGTCGAACGACGGCGTCGAGCCGATGGCGAGCGCACGCGTCAGATACAGGCCGGCGTCCGAACCCGCGCGGTCGTGTCCGACGAGGAGCACTCTGACGACCTGCCCGGGCGCGACGACGAAGTGGAACACGTCGTCGGTCGGCAAGGCGTCCCCCCGGATGCGCACGCTGCCGGTCATCGGGGCGTCGCCCAGGGTCACGGCCGCGTAGTCGACGGTGGCGGACCCGCGCGGTGGCAGGTCGGTGGCGAGGCTCTCGATGTCGCGCCCCTCGAGCTGGAGCGTCACCTCGAGATCCGCAACCGGCTGGTCGCCGCGGTTCGCCAGGCGCGCCGCGACGGCGACACGCTCGCGGCCCGAGAAGTACTCGCGCTGGAACAGGACCCCCGCGACGCTCACGTTCTCCTGCCGCTCGTCGCCCACCATGATCGGGGTCAGGACCGTTCCGGACGGGAAGCGTATGCCAGTGGCGCTGTCCAGTCCCGAGCGCTGGAAATCGCTGACGAGGACCGCCTCCAGCCGCGGCAGGCTCGAATCCTCGAAGATGCCTTCAGCCAGCTTGAGCGCCGGTCCGTAGCGTGTCGTGCCGGCGCCCAGCTCCGCCGTCTCGACGAGCGCCCGCAACGCCTCGAGGTCGGTCATCGAGCGCGGCCCAACCCGGGCGCCGCTGTCGAAGAAGACCACGGTTGCGCGGTCGTCGAGGGCCAGTCCGGCGATGACGTCGGTCGCGGCCGCCTGCGCCTGCTCCCAGCGGTCGCCGTACGCCATGCTGTACGACCGGTCGACCAGGATGACCACCTCGCGCGCGCCGGACGTCACTGCCGCGATCGCCGGCGCCCGGAAGAACGGCCGCGCGAACGCGGCAATCAGCAGGACGAAGGCGGCACACCGCAGGAGCAGCAGGAACCAGTGCCGGATCCGCTGGCGGCGGAACGAGTGGAACGGGATCCGGCGCACGAACATCAGCGAGGGGAACTCGATGACCTCCTTCCGCTCGCGCTGGATCATGTGGATGATCACGGGCACGGCGAGCGCCCCGAGCCCGAGCAGGAAGAGCGGCGCCAGAAATGCCATCAGCGTACCCTGCTCAGTTTCTCCCGCGTCGCCAGGAACTTGAACAGCGCGTGATCGAGCGGCGTCGCGGTGTTGAATAGCGCGTAGTCGATCCGGTTCTCACCGCACGACTTCGACAACGCGGCGACATGCTCCTGAACCAGCAGGCGATACTGCTCGCGCAGCTTCTCCGGCACGACCGGCATCTTCCGGCCCGTCTCCAGATCCTGGAAGCTCGTGGCGTCGTCGTAGGGAAAGTCGATCTCGGCCGGGTCGAGCACGTGAAACACGATCAGATCGGTGCCGCCGTAGCACAGCGGCTTGAGCGCCTCCACGACGGCCTGCGGGTCCTCGTAGAAATCCGAGATCAGCACGACGATGCCGCGCCGCTTGAAGAACTCGGTGGCCCGGAACAGCGGGCGCGCCAACGACCCCGGCCGGCCCGCGTGGATCCGGTCGAGCTCGTGCAGGACCACGTCGAGATGCTTCGCGGAGGGCGGGATGCGGGTGACGATGTCCTCGTCGAAAGTGACCAGCCCGACGCGGTCGCGCTGCTTCGTGCAGAAATAGGTCAGGCAGGCGGCCAGGTAACGGCCGTAGTCGAGCTTGGTGATGCCCTTGCTCCCGAAGCTCATCGACCGCGAGATGTCGAACATCACCGAGAAGTTCGCGTTGGTGTCGGCCTCGAACCGCTTGACGTAGAAGCGGTCGGTGCGGGCGAAGACCCGCCAGTCGATGAAGCGGATGTCGTCCCCCGGCATGTAGCCGCGGTGCTCCGCGAAGTCGATCGACACCCCCAGATAGGGCGCCTTGTGCAGTCCGTTGATGAAGCCGTCGACCACCGTGCGCGCGAGCAGATCGAGACTCCCGATGCGCGCGAGCACCTTCGGGTCGACGAAGCGGGCGCCGGGCGTGGTCGAGGGCGCGTCCACGGCAATCCGTCACATCTGCGAGGCCGGAGTCGGAACCGCCTCGAGGAGCTGGTCGACCACCTGGTCCGACGTGATCCCCTCCGACTCGGCGTGGAAGTTGAGCAGCACGCGATGCCGCAGGACCGGGTGCGCGAGCGCGCGAATGTCGTCGAAGCTGACGTGGTACCGTCCCTGCGTCACGGCGCGGGCCTTGCCGCCGAGGATCAGGTACTGGGCGGCGCGGACGCTCGCGCCGTACGCCACCCACTTCTTCACGAACTCCGGGGCGTTCTCGGCCTTGGTGCGGCTCGTGCGCACGAGATTCAGCGCATACCGCAGCACGGCCTCCGAGACAGGCACCTTGCGGATCAGCTCCTGAAAGGCCACGAGGTCGGCACCGGTCACCGCGTGCCGGAACTCGTGCTGCTGCACGATGGTGGTGGTCCGTACGACCTCCAGCTCCTCGTCTTCCGGCGGGTGCTCGATCACGATGTGGAACATGAAGCGATCAAGCTGCGCTTCCGGCAGGGGGTAGGTGCCCTCGAGCTCGATCGGGTTCTGCGTCGCGAAGACGAAGAACGGCTCTTGGAGCTCGTAGGTGCGGCCCATCACCGTCACCCGGTGCTCCTGCATCGCCTCGAGCAGCGCCGACTGAGTCTTCGGCGGCGTCCTGTTGATCTCGTCCGCCAGCAGGATGTTGGTGAAGACCGGCCCCGGCGCGAAGACCATCTTCCGGCCGCCGGTCTCGGCGTCCTCCTGGATGATGTCGGTACCGGTGATGTCCGACGGCATCAGGTCGGGCGTGAACTGGATCCGGGCGAACTTGAGATCGAGCACCTGGGCCATCGTCTGAATGAGCAGCGTCTTGGCCAGTCCCGGGACGCCGACGATGATGCTGTTGCCGCCGACGAAGAGCGTGAGCAGCGCCTGCTCGATGACCGCCTGCTGGCCGACTATCAGCTTGTGCAGCTCGGCCAGGATCTGCTCCCGGCCGGCCTTGAGCTTGTCCGCGAGCGCGATGTCGTCGGGCGACTCGAGATCGGTGGCTTCCTCGACAGGCTCCTCGGCAGCTTCCTTGACAGGCTCCTCGAGGCGAATATCGTCTTCCAATGGACGCTCCTTGGACCGGTCCGCGGGACCGTCAGTGGGTCAGCGCATACATCACGTAGTTCACGCCGAACTGGTACGAGTCGTTCGTCAGGTCGATCGGATACCAGCCGGTGTCCGAGAACTCCCAGTACTCGCCGATGTCGTTGTTGTAGTTGGCCACGATCATGAGCCGCCGGCGCGGATCGTTGTCTTCGTACACGCCGTAGAATCGCACGGGGAGACCGTACATCTCAAACATCTCGAGCGTCTCGATGTCGAAGAACGAGTGGAACACCGGATGCGAGACGTCGAGCTCGACGAGCTCCGCGTCGGGCAGCACGCGCCGCAGCTGCTGCTCGAAATTGGACCAGTGGTCGCCTCGGAAATCGTCGAAGAGGAGGAAGCCGCCCTTCTGCAGCCACGTCCGCAGGCCGCGCGCCTCGTCGTCGTTCAGGGTCCAGTAGCCCGGCTCGGACATGTAGGCGAACGGAAACTTGTGCAGCTCCGGATCGTCGAGCATCAGCACGTTGCCGCCGTTCGGGCCCAGGAACGGTTTCAGGCTCGTCACCTCGCCCAGGATCTTCGAGAGGTTGCGCTCGGCCCGCGGGTAGTCGTGCGCCCAAGGCAGATCCCCGCGGAAGAACCGCCCGCCGCGCAGCCCCATCTCGTAGCGCAGCCGGACGAAGACGAAGCGGCCGTCATACGCCGTGTTGCCGGCGTCGAAATAGTCGTCCGGCGCGGCGGTCCGTGCCACGGCCCGCCCCGTCGCCGGGGCCGCGTGTCCAGCGACGGCCGCCAGCACGAGCGCCGCCGCGGAGAGGAGCAACCGCGACTTCCGTGTCATTGCTGCTTCGCGGCCTCCCGCTGCCGAATCTCGCGACTCGTGAGCGCCAGCTCGACCAGCAACCGCTCGAGCTCCTGCTCGTACTGCTCCTGGGACGCCGCGCCGCGGAGCCGCCGCAGCTCGTCCACCCGCGCCTCGAGCGCCTGCCGCTCCTCGTAGAGCGCGCGCAGCTCGGGATCGTCCGGAAACGCCATCTCCGCCCGCAGGCCGGCACCGCTCGTGAAGAACAGGGTGCGGGCGATGGTACCGTCGCCGCCGAGGGCGTCCGGTTCACCCGTCCCCTCTCCGTCACCGTTGTCGTCGAGCAACGCATGCTCGGTGGCCAGCAGGCCGTCGGTCTCATAGGTCTGCTCGACCTTCAGGCGGGCGTAGACGAACGCCTCGAGCATCGAAACGCGCTCGTCCTTGTTCTGATCGGCGTCGCCCTGCCCGTCGGCGAACGCCTCGACGAAGTAGCCGCCGAATACGGCCGCGTTCCGCTCGCCGCCGCTGCGCGTGGCCGTCATCACGACGCGGCCCTCACCGGACAGCGTCTCGAGAAACGGCCCGCTGGCGCTGGCAGTGTTCACGAAGGTCACGTGCCCGACGTCCAGCCGCTCGAGCAGCTCGGCGAAGTCCTCCGCCGACATGTCGCGTCCGGGCAGGTTGATGCGCGCCTCGTTCGCGTAGCTGCCGTGGCCGAACAGCACGATGACCACGTGGTCGCCCGGCTCGGCGCGTGCCGCGATGGCGTCGATGGCGGCCTCGACGTTCTCGCGTGACGAACGGTCGGCGATCGCCTCCGGCGCGAGCGCGGGCTTCTCGCCCAGATAGGTCAGGTGGGCGGCGGGCACCTCGTAGCGCGAGGCCGCCGCGTCGATCAGGGTCGTCGCCCAGTCGTGAAACTGCGTCGTGTAGTCGGCGTCGCCGCCCAAGCCGGTCACCACCAGCACGTGCGTCTGCTGCGCCGCCGCCGGCGCGCCCAGGCAGAGCACGAGCAAACCGGCTGCCACCAGCCCGGGCGGGATGCAGCGCCGGCCGTTTGCCGCGCTGAAGCCTGCTGCCCCTCTCATGCCAGCCCCCGGAAGCGGCGGTATCCCCACTCGCCGAGAACCAGCGTCCCCAGCAGGAGCAGCAGGGCCGGCATGTCCCACAAGTCGCGTTCCTCCACGACCGTGACGCCGCTTCCCACGTACTGGATGTCGTCGGCCAGCGCCGCCGCCGTGTCGGCCGTGTAGAACCGCCCCCCGGTTTCCTCGGCAACCCGCCGCAGCAGCGGCGCGCGCATCGTCGAATCGTAGAACTCGCTGTCGCTCGGCGCCACCTGCACGTAGGCGGCGTCCTCGCCGAGCAGCTCGCCGTCGGTCGACGCTTCGACCCTGACCTCGTAGAACCCTTCGCCCGCGGCGGCGAACGTCGTCCGGTACTCGCCATCCTTCTCGGCGGTCCATTCCATCCGACGCTCGGTGATGTTGCCCGCCGGGTCGGTCACGATGGCGAGAACCGTGCTGTTGTTCAGCTCCTCGAAGCCGGGGTCGACCACGTCCGCCAGCACGGTGACGGTCTCGTCCGGCTCCACCCGATCCTGGGGCACCCGGGCAACGACCTGGTCCGGCACCCCGTCGACCACCCAGCGCAGCAGGCGGCGCCAGAACGTCTCGTGCGTCATGTCCTCGACCGGGACGTCGGCATGCATCTGCCACATCCACGAGTCCTGGATCGGCAGGGCCAGCGACTTGCCCGCGCCGTAGCGCTGGAACGCCAGAACGACGAGGTCGTCGGGCTGCGCGGTCAACAGCACTGTCGCTCCGGGCTTCGCCTCGGTGATCGGATTGACCACCGTCACTGCGGGCAGCGTGTCCCAGCGCTCGACCGAGGCTTCCTCGGTCTCGGCAATCTGCGTGGCGGGGTGGCTCGCACCGGCGCGGGTGGTTGCCACCCGCACCTCGGCGAAGAAGCTCTCCTCGGCGTCGGGAGCCAGCGGATCGAGCACGACGGGCAGCACGTCGGCGACCGGCGTGCCCGCATACCCGCCCTGGGCGAACGACCGGTGGCTGCCCAGCATCAGCAGGCCTCCGCCGCGCCGGTTGACGAAGTCGGCGATCATCCGGAGCTGATCGGGCGTGAAGTAGTTCGCCTCGATGCTGCCGAGGATCAGGCCGCTGTACTTGAAGAGATCGGCGCGCGTCGTCGGGAAGCCGCCGGGCAGCTCGTCCGGTCCCTCGACGCCGAGGCGGAAGAACTTGTTCTCGGCCGTGCGCTGCAGCAGCGTGACGTGGAGGTTCTCGTCGTCCGCCACCCCGCGCAGAAGAAACTTGACCTCCCAGCGCGGCTCGCCTTCGAAGTACAGGATCCGCCTGCTCCGGTCCTCGACGACGATCAGCGCCTGCCGGAGATTGTTCTGGGTGACCATCTCGCCCGGCTGCGGCGCCACCCGAAAGCTGAAGAGCCGGGGACCGGCCTCGGCGGCCGTGAACCGCATCCGCACGGTCTGGGGCTCGCCGTCGGCGGGCAGCACCACGTCCTGCGTGCCCACGATGAGGCCCTCGTCCTCGATCTGGACGGCCACCGTCTCGCCGCGGTAGCCGCGGTGGGTAACCACCAGCTCGACGGCCAGCGAGGCGCCGCGCAGCACGCGGCGCGGCGTGGCCACGCGGCTCAGCTGGATGTCGCGCTCGAACTCCTCGCGGCCCACTCCGATCGTGAAGACCGGAACGCCCGCAGCCTGCAGCGGAAGCAGCGACTCGCCCAGGCCGCCGTCCAGGTTGTCCGCGCCGTCGCTCACCACGACCAGACCGGACAACGGCACGCCCGACAGCTCGTCGTGCGCCCGCTCGAGCGCCCGCCCGAGGTGCGTCCGCGTGCCGCCGAACGTCAGCTCGTCCAGCGCCGCGATGCGGTCGGTCTCACCCGAGAACCGGAAGAACCGCAGGGCGAACCGGTCGGCGAGGGCGGCCCGCAGCTCGCTGTCGGGCGCGGCGAGCTGCTGCCGCACGAACTCGTATCGCGGCGTCTCGTCGCGATCGGCGATCTGCATGCTGCGCGAATCGTCGATCAGGACGCCGAGGAAGTTCTCCTGAGGCACCACCGACGACAGCACGAGCACCGGCCGGAGCAGGCAGAACGCCAGCACGCCCAAGGCGGCGATGCGGATGGCGGTCAGGGCGGCGCGGTCCAGCGGCTGGCTGTTCCCGCGCACCGCGAGGTAGGTGCGCACCGCGAGGTAAGCGGAGCCGGCCGCCACGGCCATCGCCAGGAAGCCGGTCCACGAAGCCCGGAGCGCGAACTCGCCCTGGTCGAACATCAGCGGGCGGTACTTGAACAGGAACTCGAAGAGTGGCTCGAACACGTTTCCTCTACCGTCGCCCCGGTCCCGACGGTCAATGGCTCATCGAGTAGACGATGAAGTTGATTCCCATCCTGACGGCGAAGCTCGAGTAGTTCAGCGGATACTCGGGCCGTTCGAACCACTCCCACGCGTCTCCGAGATCGGTGTTCCAGTTGATGATCACCATCAACCGGCCGTCGTGGTCGAAGATTCCGCGGGCGTGCGCCACGTACCCGTCCCGCTCCCAGGTCCGCCCGTACCAGTGGTTGCCGATGGCCGGCACCTGCAGGATCTCGTCGATCCGGTAGACAGCGTTGAAGATCGGGTGATCGAGCGGCATCTCCTGAATCTGGAACTCTGGCAGCACGCGCCGGATCTCCCGCTCGAAGTTCGCCCACTCCCAGGATCCCCAGAAGTCGTCGATCACCAAAAAACCGCCCGCCAGCAGGTAGTCGCGCAGTCCCTTCACCTCGGAGGCCGTCAGTGCCATGCTGCCGACCTCGAGCACGTACAAGAAGGGAAAGCGCCGAATGTTGGGATCGTTCAGGCGTACGACGTTCTCTTGCTCCGCGGCGTTGATGTCGATGAAGCTGTTGACCGCCAGCATGAACTGGCGGTCCGCCTTCGGATAGTCGGTCGCCCAGGAGGCCCAGCGCCACCCGGACGAGTAGGCGCCGCGCGTGAAGTAGAACTCCCGCGGGCCGGCGGGGTGCTTGAGGGACGGGCGTTGCCGCTCGAGCAGTCTCCGGAAGTCGGACTCCGGTTCCTGCGGCGCCGGGCGCAACGCGGCGTAGGCGCCGCCGGCCAGCGACGCAACGAGCAGGGCGATCAGTCCGATGCCGGATGGCCGCACGTGCTATCCCGGGAAAAACGCCCGCAGGAGGGGACAAGAAACCTCACCGCCCCCTCGCTCCGACGGGAAGGCCGCAGCATAGCACATGCCCGACGCCGGGCGGCGCTGCCCACCCGGGCTGTCGCCTGCGGCCGGTTTGCCCTGCCCGTCCCGGGTTTCGCGAACTGCGAACCCGGGCGGCGATCAGATCCGCCGCCGCGCCACCGCAGCGGCGGGGAGCACGGCGTGCCTGCACGGTCGAGAGACGCCCCGGCCCCGGGAATCAGTGGCAGGACCCGGCGGGGCACCGCCACGGACCCCCGGGGGCCGGAGCGCAGGATGGTTCTGCGTCGGCGGCGTTGGGTTGCCCCGCTTCCGGGGTCCCGGCGACACCGCCAGGGTGCCGAAAGGCCCCTACGAGGACGCCACCTCCGCAGAGCCGGTACTATGGTCTTCCACAGGATCACCTCCTTCGCAGGGCGTACATCCCAAGCGGCGGGTCCCAACCCGCCCGGTCGCCGCCCCGCCCGGAGTTAAACGGCGACCGCCGCGTCGAGCGCGGAACCCTAGTGCCATCGTTGGTCATCCGGCGCCGGATGTCAACCTGCGCGCCGGGAACGCCGGTAAGACTCGCCCGGCGGAATCCTCTCGGATATGCCCAGTATGCTCTTTCGTCGCGCCTTTGTTCCGGCCGTGCGCGGCATTGTCACGACCGACTCTCGGTGCGACGCGGGATTTCACCGCGGACTGTTCAGGATCCGTTGCGACCGGCCGCCATGACCGGGTACGATCGCCTTCATGCGCATGTACGCGGGCGGCGCGGCGCGGCAGTGGACCCGGCTGGCGTTGCTGGTCGCGGGGATGCTTGCGGCCGGCGCCTCGGTGGCCGCCGCCGAGGCGCAGAATGAGAGTGCCCTGCAGGATTCCAACGGGCGCGACCCCGGCTTCCTGTTCGGCCGGCCGGGCAAGTCGGTCGCCATCCACTGGCTGTGGCACCGAGCCCGCGCCGAGAGCGATGTCCATGCCTTCGTGACCGACCACCTGACGCTAGGGCCGCGCGACTTCGACGGTGCGGGCATCGGTATCGAGATGGGATTCGCCGTCACGCCGCGCGTCGACATCCACGCCGGCCTCGACTACATGCGCACGTCCGCGCCGTCCGAGGCGAGACACTTCATCGGCGACGACGGGCTGCCGTTCGAGCAGGAGACCGCGCTCAGCCAGGCCGCCCTCACCGCCGGCGTATCGTTCGCACTCACGCCGCGCGGGCGCGCCATCGGGCAGTACGTCTGGATCCCCAGCGCCGTCGTGCCGTATGTCGGCGTGGGCGGCGGCTTCCTGCGCCATGCGCTGGATCAGGTGGGCGAGTTCGTCGACGAGATCACCCTGTTCTCCATCATCGTCACGCCGGAGGCGAGTCTGCAGTCCAGCGGGTGGACGCCGACCGCACACTTGTTCGGCGGCGTCGACATCCGGCTGATGCAGCGCCTCTTCCTGACCACCGAGGCGCGCTACGTTCTGGCGGTCGCCGAACCGAGCCTGGACTTCGCGGACTTCGAGTCCATCGATCTGTCCGGGCTCCGGATAGCGACCGGCGTACGGTTCACGTTCTGACGCACGGAGCACGTGCAGGGAGCGAGATCATGATCGGAATCTTTTCGGGCCTGGTCGGCGGGCTGGTCGTCGGGGCGCTTTCTCTGTCCGGTCACACCCCGCCGAACGTGGCGGCGATGCATGCATCCGCGCCCGCGGCGCAGGTGGACGACGCGGTGGGAGCACCTGACACGCGCTGGCGCCCGTGGCTCGGGTGCTGGCAACTCTGGGAGGAACAGCTCGACGCGTCGGCCGACGACGACGTCAGCGAGTCCGCCGCCCTGCTGGACCGCACGGTGATCTGCGTGCGGCCGGCGCGCGGCGGAAGCGGCGTCAACCTGACCGCCGTGGCCGGCGAGGAGGTGCTCGTCGACCGGACGCTCGTGGCCGACGGCGTCGAGCGCGAGGTGCGCGAACCCGACTGCACGGGCCGCGAGCGGAACACGTGGTCGGTGGACGGGCGGCGCCTGTTCACCCACGCGGAGATTCAGTGCGGCGACCAGCCCGTGCGCAGGGCCGCCGGTGTCAGCCTGCTCTCGACGCCCGCGACCTGGGTCGACATCCAGGTGGTCGAGATCGACGGCCGGCAGCTGATCGAGGTGCGCCGGTACGCGCCGGTCCCGGATGCGGAGCAGGCGGCCCGCCTGGGACCGCCCAGCGAGCTCGGCGCCGCTCCGGCCGACATCCAGCGCGCGCGCCGCGCGAGCGCGGCGCAGCCCGATCTGCGCGATGTCCTGGACGCCAGCGCGAGGACGTCGCCGCGGGTCGTCGAGGCGCTGCTCGTGGAGACCGAGCCCCGCCTGCCGCTCGACCGCGACGCGCTCGTCGCGCTGGACGACGCCGGCATCAACGGGGGCGTGATCGACCTGCTCGTGGCGCTGGCGTACCCCGACCGGTTCGTCGTCGAGCGGCGCGATCAGGGCGGCGCCTGGTCGTCCGGCGGCTGGGGCGGATTCAGCGGGTTCCACGACCCGATCTGGTACAGCGGCCACTACTATCCGTACTACGTCACCCCGCTCGGCTACTACTTCTGGAGCCGCGGCTACGACCCCTACCTGTTCGGAGGCCTGGGCAGCCCGTTCGTGACGGTGTCGGACGGCGGCCGCACCGAGGAGCGCGGGCGGGCCGTCCCCGGCGTGGGCTACACGCGGGTCTCGCGGCGCGGCTGGACCGACACCGGCGGGTCGGTGCCCCGGGTCGGCTCCACGTCGTCCGGCGGCTCGTCGTCCGGCGGCTCGTCGGGCGGCGCGGTGTCGCGCGGAGGCTACTCGGGCGGCTCGTCGGGCACGCCCACGCGGTCGGGTGGAACCAGCACCGGCCGCCGCGCCGTGCCGCGGCGGTAGGAGCCTGCGCCGTAGGAACGGCGCGGACTCCTGGCCCGCCTACTCGACGAAGCGGACCTCGAACATCTTCGGCCACCACTTGCCGGTGATGTAGAAGGTGCCGGCATCCGGGTCGTACGCAACGCCGTTGAGAACATCGACGCCGCGCGCCTCGTCCCGCGACAGGAGGCCGGCGGCGTCGATCTGGTGGGTCACCCGTCCGCTCTCCGGATCGATCCGCACGATGTAGTCGTGTTGCCACACGTTGGCATACACCGCGTCGTCCACGCATTCCAGCTCGTTCAGGTCCGGCTGGGGGCGGCCGCGCAGCGTGACGGGCACCGCGCCGAGCGGCTCGAAGGTCTCCGGGTCGCGAAACGTGAGCGTGTCGGAGCCGTTGCTCATGACGAGCCGCCGGCCGTCGTGGCACAGCCCCCACCCTTCGCCCCGGTAGCGGAACGTGCCCCGGGCTTCGAACGTGTTCAGGTCGAACACGAACGCCCGCTCGGCCATCCACGTCAGCATGATCAACCGGTCGCCGGTCCGCGCCAGCCCCTCCCCGAAGAAGGCCGGCGGCACGTCGATCCGCCGCTCGACCGCCCCGGTCTCCGGGTCCAGCCGGCGCAGCGTCGACTCCCCGTAGCGGCCCGTGCTCTCGTACAGGCCGCCGTCCCACCAGAGCAGCCCCTGCGTGTAGGCCGTCGTATCGTGCGGCAGCTCGCGGAGGACGTCGACCCGCAGGGTCCGCACGACGGAAGCCGGGGGCTGCGCCCGGCCGCCCGCCGCACCGGCCGAGTAGAGCCCCCAGCCGGTCGCGACGAGCGCCGCCGCGGCCAGCAGGAACGGCAGCCGGCGCCGGCTGGGCTGCGACGCCGGTCGCCACCGCGCCGGCGACTGCCGCCGTGCGTCTCGAGATCTGGTCGCCATGGCTACATATTAGATCCGCATCAACACCGGAGTCGCCCGCTCGCCGGTCGCGCGCGCGACGAGCGCCGCGTACAGGGCGACCTGGCGCCGGTAGACATCGAGCGCTTCGTCGAGCTCCCTGTCCGTCTTGAAGTCGACCACGGTCCACTGCCCGGATTCGCGGAACGCCAGGTCGACGACGCCCTCGACGAGCGTGCCGTCGTCGAGGGCCGCGACCGGCGCCTCCCGGCGGCACTCTCCGCGCGCCAGCGTCGCGCGGGCGCGATCGAGAAGCGGATGGCGCAGCGCAGCCGTTACGGCCACCGCAGCGGCCGCGACCTCCTCGTCCGTCGCGCCCAGGAGGCGGCCGTGCAGCACGGCCGTCTCCTGGGCGGCGGCAGGCTCGTCGAGCGGCACCGTCGCCAGCACCGCATGGACGAGCGATCCGAACCGCGCGCCCGATGGGCGGACCGCCGCGCGCGCCAGCTCGATCACCGCCACGTCCGCTTCGTCGTGACGGCTGCTGCCGGTGGCGGCGGCCGCCGCGCGGCCCGTGGCCGTCTCCACGACGAGGCTCGGCGCCGCCGCGCGCTTCAACGCCCGCTCCCGTCCCTGCCGCCACGCCCGATAACGGTGCAGATCCTCCTCGACGGTTGCCTCCGGCACCTCCTTCGACAGCAACTGCTCCTGCCGGATCCCGAAGTGCGCCTCGACGCCGAGTCGGAGGGCATGGGGGTCCCACCAGACAACCTCGTATTCGGAGCCACTCTCCCCGTCGCCCGCGAACCGGTGCAACCCCGGCGCGACGGTGGCGGTCAGCGCCGGATCGCCCTCCGGCCGCTCGAGCACGGAGTCGCGACCGAACGGCGGGCAGCCCGGTGCCGCTGCGGCCGTGCGGCGCTGGTCCATGGGCGGATAGAGGGCCGCGTGCAGCGGGCTGAGCCAGCCGCCCTCGTGCGGCCCGTCGCCCACGGCCGGCACGACCAGCAAATCGCGGGCGCGGGTGGCCGCGACATACGCCAGTCGCACCCCCTCGGCCCGGTTCCGCTCCACCTCCTCTTGCTCGTGGTCGAGCAGATCCAGAGGCTGCCAGCCCGCCAGCCGCAGGGCGCACAGGCCCCTCTCGCCGTCGATGTAGCGGTCGGCCGTGCGGCGGTGCAGCTTGCAGGTCGGGTCGGCGAGGACGACGACCGGGAACTCGAGGCCCTTCGCCCGGTGGACGGTCATGATCCGCACGCCGTCGCTCCCCTCCTCGAAGATGGGCGCCTCGCCGGCCTGCCGGCGGTCGGCCTCGTCCAGCAGGTACTCGACGAAGCTCCGGAACGACAGGCCGCCGGCGGCGTCGTGACGGCGAGCCATCTCGGCCATCTGGAGCACGTTGGCCAGCGCCTGCTCGCCGGCCGGCCGCAGGGCGAAGCCGGCGTGCGCACGCGTCGCGTCGAGCAGGCGGGCGATGGTGGCATCCACCGGCACGCGGTTGCGGCCGCGATGCAGGTCCTTGAGCAGTTCCAGTGCGTCGGTGACCGGCACGAAGCGGTCGAGCTCGGCCGGCTGCTCCGCGCCCGGCGCCAGCTCCGCCGGAATCCGGTACGGGTGCGGCGCGCCGAACCGGTGGCGGTAGCCGAAGAGCGTCTCGTCATCGATGGCGAACAACGACCCGCGCAGGGTCGCGAAGACCGACAACTCGTCATCCGGCCACTCGACGGCCGCCAGCGCCGAGCGCATCGTCGCGACCTCCTCGCGCTCGTGAAACGCCCGGCCGCCGACCAGCAGATGCGGGATCTCGCGCGCCTCCAGCGCGTCCACGTACGGCCGGGTCATGTCGCGCCGGAAGCTCTCGAAGCGCCGGAACAGAAGGCACACATGGCGGGCGGCTATCGGCACGGGACCGCTCCCGCCGCCGTCCTCGGCACCGGCAGCAGCGGTGACCATCCAACCGCTCTCGTCGATGAGCCAACTCACGAACGCGCCCACGGCATCCGGCAGCGAGCGCTCGATGGCCGACGCCGCGACGCGCCGATAGCCATAGGGACGCGGCACCGGCAGCACGACGACGGCCGGCTGCCCGGCCGGCGCCGACCGTGTCGGTGACAGCGGCACGTAGCGCGACGCGCCCGCGGCCCCCGCGGCCATCAGGGGTTCGAACGCGCGGTTGACGAAGTGCTGGATCGGCGGCGCGCTGCGAAAGCTGCTCGTCAACCGCAGCAACGACATGCTGCGCGCCTCGAGGCGGGTCTTCACCTGGTAGTAGATATCGACGTCCGCGCGGCGAAAGCGGTAGATCGACTGCTTGGGGTCGCCGACGACGAACAGCTTGCCCGGGCTCGGCGCGCTGCGCCGCCAGTCCCGCTCCGCCGGGTCGGCGGCGGCCAGCAGCAGCAGCACCTCGGCCTGCAGCGGATCGGTATCCTGAAACTCGTCGACGAAGAGGTGCGTGTAGCGCCGCTGGAACTCCTGCCGCACCGCGTCCTCACCGCGCAGCAGGTCGCGCGCCATGAGCAGCAGGTCCACGAAGTCGAGCTGCCCCGTGCTCGACTTCAGCTCGCGGTAGGCCGCTACCGGCGCCTGCAGCTCCCGCCGCAGCAGCGCCGCCAGATCGGCATCCGCCGCGTGCCGGAACTCGCGCAGGCGGTCGACCAGGGCGCGATGTTCCTTCAGCAGATCCGCGCGCGCGATATCGGCAGCGTAGCGGGATCCGGCACCGCGGCGCGGATCCACGAACCCCCGGTTGAGCACGAGCTCGACCAGTCGCGACTCGATGCCGTCGTAGTCGCGCCGCGGCCGCATCGCGTCGCCCGTGCGGATTGCCTGGGCCGCCAGGCGCGCAGAACGGGTGTCGAGATACAGCCGGTCGCGGCGATTGGCCGCCCGCTCCGTCCGATCGGCGAAGCGGCACAGGTTCTCGACGATCCCGTCGACCAGCGCCTCCCGCTCGAAGGCCTCCCGGCGGTAGGGCGCGTCGAAGTCACGCCACTCGGCCAGTTGCCAGGCCGCGGTCCGGAGGCGATTGGCCGGACTGTCCCCCGCCGCATCCGCATCGAAGCCGGCCGCCGAGGCCCGGCGGCGCAGCGCGCGGCGAACGCCGTCGGGCGGGTCTGCGAGCACCTCCTCCATCCACAGGTCGAAGGCGCGGGCGAACAGCCCGCGCGCCTCCGGCTCGGACAGGACCTCGAAGCGCGGGTCGACGCCAGCTTCCACCGGGCGCTCGCGCAGGAGGTCGACGCAGAAGCCGTGAATCGTGTTGACCTGGGCCTCCTCGAGGCGGGCGATGGCATCCTCGAGCGCCCCGCTCGCGCCGCGGTCCCGGCGCACACGCTCCAGCTCCGCGCGCAGGCGCAGCTTCAGCTCCCCCGCCGCCTTCTCGGTGAACGTCACCGCCAGGATGCGGTCGACCCGGGTCTTGCCCTGCGCCAGGACGTTGACGATGCGGTCGACGAGGACCGTCGTCTTGCCCGTGCCGGCCGCCGCCTCGACGAAGAGGCTCTCGTCGAGCGACTCCCGGATGCGCCCCCGCGCCTCCGCGTCGACGAGCGAGGACGGAGTATCCATCGTTCGCGAACCGCTACGGCATGCGCCGCAGGGCCTCCAGGTCGGCCAGCTTGGCCGGATCCTTGCGCCCGACCCGGGTCTCCTCCCACGGGCCGCACACCGGCCGGAAGTCGCACCAGCGGCATGCGCCCTCCCGCGGGGCCGGCAGCAGGGCGCCGGTCTCGAGCGCCCGGTCGACGACCTCGATCACCTCCAGGCCCTGGCGGCGCTGGCTCTCGCCGAGCTGTACCGGCCGGGTCGTGAACATCCCGTCGACCGTGCAGAAGAACAGGCGCGAAGTCCCCACCGGCCGCCGCAGGGCCTGCTCGACGGCCAAACCGTATGAGGACGGGCTGGAGCACCTCGCCGCGGCCGACGACCAGCTCCTCGCGGTGACGGTTCTTCCCCGTCTTGTGATCGGTCACCCGCAGCGGGGCGCCGGACGCCGGCCCGGCCCCAGCCTCGTTCAGGTCGACAACCCCGCGCAGGAGCCATTTCCCGTCGAGCCTGACCGGCTCCGGCACGCTCGCCGGATCGCGTCCAGCTCCCGCCGGCAGACCGAACCCGAACTCGGCGAACAGCGGCGTCCATTCCCCGCCCTCGTCCGCGACGTGATGCAACCACCCTCTCAGATCGGTCCGCATCGACTCGACCTCGTCGGCCCAGACGCGCTCGATGGCAGGGGCCAGCTCCTCGCGGTACCTGGCGGCAACCTCGTCGAGCGTCGCGTCGAGCAGCGCCTCGGCCTCCGGCAGACGCGGCCGGGTGACGGGCAGCGCCTCCCGCGCGCGGAGCGCACGCACGAGCTCTGCCTGCACCTCATGAAACAGCCGGCCGCGCGTCAGCGGGTCCAACCGCTCCAAGGGCTGGCTCTCCTCGCGAGGCTGCAGCCGGAACACGGCGGACAGCAGGAACTGATAGGGGCAGGCGGCGAACCGCTGGAGCGCGGAGACTGAATACGGCTTCTGCCCGGGCCGGTAGGCTGCCAGCGCGGCAACCGAGTCCGGCTCCAGGTCGTACAGACCGTCGTACCGCGACCAGGGCCGCTTCCAGCGCGCCCAACGAGTGACGAGCGACCGGTGCAGCCCCGCGTTGAGCTTCAGCAGGTAGCGCGCGCGGCCCTTCGCCTTGCCCGGGGCGCCGTGGAGGAGCGGCCCGAGCACCGCCAGGTCGTGCTCGGTATCGTCGACGGCCTGGCCCGGGTCCGCCGGCGCCGGCCAGGCCAGACGGGCGCCGGCGCCGGCATACGCGGCCCGCTCGAGGCCTTCGAAATCCGGGACCTGGCCCACCCGCGCCCGCTCGATGTCGAGCGCGTAGAACGACGGCACGCGGGGGCGCGACTCGCTCGCGTGCAGCCGCGGGTACGAGAGGCACAGCCGCTGGCGTGCGGCGCCGACGGCGAGCTGCAGCAGGAGACGCTCCGCGCCGGCGCGGTCGTCCTGCGTTTGCAGTCCCAGCGCGTCGTCGCCGGCGCTCGCATTCAGCGCGCGCCGTACATCGTCGAGCAGCAGCGGGTCCTGCCGCTGCTTGTGCGGAAAGATCCGCTCGGCCAGGCCGGGGACGAAGATCACGTCGAAGACCCGGCCGCGCACCTGTTCGGGCCGGCCGACGAACACCTGCCCGTAGCGCCGGGGGGGCGGGTCGTCCCGCAGCTCGGTCAGCCGCTCGGACAGCACGTCCCGGACCTCGCCGAGCGCCACCGGTCCGACCTGCGCCATCGGCCGCAGCTCGGCCAGCACGGCCAGCACGCCCTCGGGACGGGCCAGCACCATGGGCGCCAGCGCCTCCAGCCAGGCAGCCCACGGCGCCTCGTCGGGCAGCCGCGCCAGACGCTCGATCACCGGCAGCGCGAAGCGCTTCAGGTGGCGCAGATTCCGCCGGTCGCGATCAATCGCGCGCAGCCGCGGGGACTCCGGGTCCTCGCGGGCGCATTCCTCGCGGCGCAGCGCCAGCTCCCGCGCGAGCCCGGCGAGACGGCGCCTCCAGCGCCCGAGCCCGCCGATCACCGCGGACTCCACAAGCAGGCGGTCCCATTTCCACGGCGCGCGCAGCGAGCCCTCGACCACGGGCCGTTCATCGGAATCCGGATGCTCCTCGGGCTCGGGCCGGCGGGCCGTCGAACAGCGACGGCTGCTCCGGCAGCGCGGGATCGGGGAGCACCTCCTCGGCGTTCGCGGGCGGCGTCCAGCTCCCCCGGCCCGCCGGCGGGGCACCGCTCGCCTCGGGCGTTGGAACCTGGGCCAGCGAGAGATACTCCGAGAACCGCCGGGCCGACAACCGCTCGGCGGCGCAGGCGAGCAGGGCCAGCAGCGCCCGGCCGGACGGATCGGGCAGGCGCGTGCCGCGGCCGAACCAGGCCGGCACGTTCGCACGGCTCAACGCGGCCTCGAGGTGGCCCGCGTAGACGTCCACCGCGCGCACCAGGATGGCCATGCGGTCCAGGCGCACACCGCGCCGCGACTCCTGCAGGATGCGGCGTGCGATCTCGACGCACTCGCGCCCCTCGCCGGGCGCGGAAAAGAACGTGACGTCGCCCGCCTCGCCGGCCGGGGCGGCAGCGGGCAGAGAAGGTGCGTCGGCGGTGAACAGATAGCGGCGCACGCGGTCCAGCGACCTGGTGGGATCCGATGGCCCGGGCTCCTCGACGCGGGCGCCGGGCAGCCGCTCCAGGGCGGCGCGCGTGCGCCGGTCGCCCGCAGGAACCGTGGCGAGCACGCTCGGGGCGCGCGCGGCCAGCGCCGCCACCAGCACGCGGACGGCGTCATCGTGGATCGCAACGTCGAGCAGCAGAGCCGCTTGCAAAACTCCCGGGGGATTGGGACTGGGCGCAGTCCTCAGCTCTCTTGGTGAACACGATTGCCCTGGATCGCCGACTGGATATCTTGTCGGGAGAACCGGCGGCACGCCAGAGGTAGAAGTCGGATGTTTCGACGTGTTCTCGACCGCGCGTTGGGACACCCGTGGGTGACTGACGCCCGTCGGGCGCCGAGGGGCGTTGCCGGCGGTGCACTGGTTATGTCACGAGGCGCACGAGCTGGTCGGCGGTGAGTGCGAGCACGCCGAACATGCAGTGGCACATCACTTTCGAGGCGCCACGGACCCGGACATGGCGACCGCCGAACTCGTCCTTGAGTCGGCCATTGACGCGCTCACCCGCCGTACGCTCGTTGTAGCGAGCCTGCTCGGGAAGCTGAAAGCCGATACGCTGCAGGCGCCGGGCTTCGGTTCGCAATTCCTCCGCCAGCGTCTTGTCGCGGCGGGGGTTGGTGTCAATCAACGGGACGTGGCCGAGTGAGCGGCTGTGCTGGCGGATCGGTTCCGCGTCGTAGGCGGCGTCCATCAGGTCATACAGATTGGTCGTTCGCTCGGCCGACAAGGTCGCCAGCGGAATTGAGGTTGCCCCGATCTCGTGGACAAGTTAAGGCTTTCGGTTCACGTCATGGTGTGTACATCAACATTGATTCCTGTGGGCGGTGTGGATCCCGTGCGCAGCGCGGGATCCAACGGACTTGTGGGCGCCCGTAGGGCGTCCACAGGCCGGGCACCGTCCACAGCGCCGGCCTGATGGAGCCGTTCGAACTCCAGTGGCGACCGGTAGCCGAGCGCGGAGTGACGCCGCCGTGTGTTGTACCACCCCTCGATGAACTCGAACAACGCCGCCCGTGCTTCGGCGTGCGTTGACAGCGTCGTTCGGTCGAGCAGCTCGCACTCCAGGGTCGCGAAGAAGCTCTCGGCCATCGCATTGTCGAAGCAATCGCCGACCGAACCCATCGATAGCGCGACGCCCCGTTCCCGGCAGCGAGCGCCGAAGGCCAGCGAGGTGTACTGGCAGCCTTGGTCGGAGTGATGGATGACCGCCTCGGGCCGCCGTTGCGTCACGGCCATCTCCAGCGCCTCGACCACCAGCGCGGTGCGAAGATGCCCCGCCATGGCCCAACCGACGACGCGCCGGCTGAACACGTCGAGGACGATGGCCAGGTACAGGAAGCCGGCCAGGGTCGGGACGTAGGTGATGTCGGCGACCCAGAGCCGGTTCGGCGCGTCCGCCTCGAAGCGCCGCTCGACCCGATCCGGGGCCGGGCGGGCCTGGGCATTCCGGCGTGTCGTGCGAGGGCCGCGGCGCCGGCTCACCCCGGCGACGCCGACGGACCGCATGACCCGGGCGACCCGCTTGCGGCTCACCGCGACACCGCCCTCGGTCAGTTCGGCGTGAATCCGAGGAGCACCATACGTCCCTCGACTCCGGCCGTGAATCGCCTGGACGCGAGCCCGGAGCTCGGCATCGGCCCGTGCCCGAGCCGACGGAGGACGACGACGCCACGCGTAGTACCCGCTCGGGGAGACACCGAGCACCCGGGCCATCGTGGCGACACGGAAACGAGCCTGATTCGCGCTCATGACCCGGTAGGTCTCCCGGGTCGGGTCTCCCGCGCGAACCAGGCCGTTGCCTTTGCCAATATCTCTCGCTCTTCGCGCAGGCGCCGGTTCTCCCGGCGCAGCCGGCGAAGCTCTTCACGCTCCTCCGTGCGCAGCCCGTCGCTGCGCTCGCCCGCATCGCGGCCCACCTGCGCGACCCAGGTTCGGATCGCCTGGGACGACGGCTCGAACTCGCGAGCCAGGTCCTCCGGCGCACGTCCGGACCGAACCAGGTCGACCATCTGTTGCCGGAACTCCGCCGCGTACGGTGGTCTCGTCTTCGGCATCGCGGATACTCCTTCTCCCCCAAGAGGATAGGTGTCCACGAAACCGGGGCAACTTCAAATGGCGGCTTGGCTGTCGTGCAGGGAGGCGGACGTCAGCAGGCAACTGATCGGAATCTGGCCGTCGGCCACGTCGAGGTGCAGCTTGTAGCCGACCCAGGTCGACTGGTAGCCCTTGCTGTCCTTTTTCATGCCCACGTCACAGTCGGTCGGCAGGTCGTCGAGCATCGCCGTAGCCCTTGCTGTCCTTTTTCATGCCCACGTCACAGTCGGTCGGCAGGTCGTCGAGCATCGCCGGCGGTGCAAGGTCATGGCCGCCTGCCGGTCGAGGCGCTTGAGGACCTTCGGCCGTTCCTCACCCTTGTTCGGCCGTCCCGGCTTGCGCTTGGGCAGCGGGGGCGTCTTTTCCTTCGCGGCCGGCTTCTCGCGGGCCTCGATGGCCGTCGAGTCGCGGCAGAGGTGACCCACCAACCGGTCGTGGTGGGTGTTGCGGATCAACGCTGCATGCGTGCGCTGGGGCAACTGTGTGTCGGAGAACTCGGCGAAGGCGCGTGAGAAGACCGACTCGCTCGGCACCTCGCTCTTCCGCTCCCAGCCGCAGATCCGCCGCAGCGCCACGTCGGTGACCAAGCGGTCCAGCAGCACGCGCGTCGTCGGCATGCCGTAGACCGCCTTGGCCACGAAGGCTCGCGCCAGTGCCGCGCGGTCCTTGCGCGGACGCCCCGGCACCCGGAAGCACCGGGGAATCCACTGCTCGATACGGATGACCTCGAGAGTCTGCACCAACTGCTGCTGTTTCCCGGTCAGCGGACCCAACACGGGCTCCAACTGGGGGAACAGCGCGCGCTGGATCGACTGCCAATAGGGGGCGAAGGAACCACGCAGGCAGTTCATGGTTTGTTTGATTGACCACTCCTGCCTACTACTGTATATTAGCAGACGCCAAGGATGTGAAACAATGAATAGATGGCCTACAGCGCAGCGTTATGCCGCTATGAGGAGCAATACGACGCGCTCAAGGCGGAACTGCAAACGCTCGGGTTCGTAGGCCAAGGCGGCGTTCACACCCGCCGGATAACGTGTGGGAGGGCTACCTGTCGCTGCCACGACGACCCGGACGCCCGTCACGGCCCCTACCACTACTGGACGCGCAAGGCCCGCGGAAAGACCATTGGCTTGAACCTCACCGAAGACGAACTCGTCCTCTACCGGGAGTGGATCGAGAACAACCGTAAACTGGAACGGCTCGTGAAGGAAATGCGCCACCTTTCTTCGCGTGCGCTTGCCCTCATAACCGGTAGGCAGGCTCCATGAACCCCCGTGTCGCCGGCTTCCCGGGCGCGGTCACTGCCATCCTGCGAACGCTGCATCCCGCCCGCTGACCGTCCCTCGCCCCGCCGACTCCGGCAGGGAAAAACTCGGCCGATCACGCGTTTCGCAAGAGGCTCAGCAGCAATGGAATACCGCACGGCGGCCCGGCGCCGCCGCCGGCCGCCGCAGCGGCCGTCCTCAGCAGGCCAGCCGTGTCGACCAGCCGCGCCTGCTCGAGCTGCGCATCGTAACGCCCGGCGAGCGCCGCCAGCTCGCCGCCCACGCCGCCGGCCGCCGCCAGCCGGACAGGATCGACACCCGAACAACGGAGATCCTGCAGCGTGGCGGCCAGCGTCCGCGCGAAGCTGCGCAGCCGGGCCACCCCGCCCAGGTAGGCGAGCGTGCCGCCCTCCCGCTCTTCGAACGCCGCCCGCGCGGCAATCGCCTCGATGTTGAGCCCGGTGCCCGGGGCGCAGCCCCGGCGGGCGAGCGCGGGCCCGGCGAGCTGCGCCGCCAGCTGCCGCACGCCGAAGCGGTGCAGCCCGAATACCGCTCCCGCGCGGGTGGCGACCTCGCGGGCAAGGTCGTCCACCGCGCCCCGGCTCTCGCCCACGGCCAAGCACTCCGCGGCCGGCCCGCGGCCAGCGATGAACCGCTGCGCCGCGTCGAGTCTGACCGCAGCTGCGGGCGACCAGACGAAGGTTATTGGGTTCAATCCGTGCGTCGGGGTTGCCGTCACGGCGGCGTCAGGCCGCCATCTTCGGGAGGGTCATGGTAGCACGAGGTAGCAGGAGCGCTAGCAGTCCGTGGTGAAACCGCGCGTTGCACCGAGACGGGCGAGGCGCCCGACTGGCAAGGCGCGAGGAGGGAGCATATTGAGCATATTCGACCGACGAGCAACGCAGTCCAGACGGGATGCAGCGCTCGTCGAATGCAGCGGGGCTTTTGCCACCGACCGCCAGAGCTAGAGACCCGATCGCTCGGGCTTGTCTTCGATCTCGCGGAAGGCGCGGTCGAGACCATACTCCTCGGTGGTCACGGCGCGCTCCATGCTCGCGATGCGCTCCTCGAGGCCGCGGAACGTGTGCCTCAGTTGAGAGAAGGTCACGCCGGGGCGGGTCGACACGTTGCGCCAGAACTGCTCGTCCGCATCCGTCCGAGCGGCCTGGCGCGTATCGATACGGTGAGCGCTTCATCACGAAGCACCCCACGATGTAGGCGACGATCGTCGCAGGATGAAACACCATCAGGCTGAGAACCGCCGCGAGGCGGACGTGCCACGCCTTCCACCCGAAGTACTCCGCGAGACCTCCGCAGACCCCGCACAGGATGCGATTCGTCCGGCTGCGGGTCAACCGGTACGGGTTCGGCGAAGGGCGATCGGCGCGCCCGACGTCCTGGTGATAGTGGTGATGATGGTGGTGATGGTCAGTACCCATGTCGCCCCCGCCAGTCCGGCGCATCCTTGTCGAGGATCGTCTCGAGCGCCTCCACGCGCCGCTCGAGCGCTCGCGCCGTCCTCCAGAGGTCGTCGAGCAATCGCTCGTCGTCCGTGGACAGCGTCTTCATGCTGCGCCACTTCGTGACGTAGTGCATGATGATCCACTGCTGTCCCACAGAGCTTCTAATTGAGGCGGCTTGAACCTTCTATGTCTGTTAGAATGGTTTTGCCGCAAATCATTCAAAACACAGGAGATCCAAGCCGTGGCCCATCGTAACACAGTCTTCGGGCAACTTCTGACGTTGCTTCCGCGACATGAATTCGACGCCGAGGCGCGCGGCCATCAGCGCGGGCAGCGTTTGCGCGTCATGAGCCGCTGGGCGCAGTTCGTCGCCCTCGGGCTGGGCCAGTTGGCCAGCCGGCAGAGCCTGCGCGACATCGTGAGCAATCTGCGCGCGCAACCCGCCAAGCTCTATCACCTGGGCGTTGGGACGGTCAGCCGCTCGTCGCTCGCGCGGGTCAACGCCGAGCAGCCCTACACGCTCTACGAAGCGTTGTTCGGCCGTCTGCTGAGTCGTTGCCAGCAACGGGCGCCGGGCCACGGTTTCCGCTTCAGGCACAAGCTGTATGCGGTCGATGCGTCGACCATCGACTTGTGTCTGGCGGTTTTCCCGTGGGCGTCGTTCCGCCGCACGAAGGCCGCGATCAAGCTGCACGTCGGGTTGGACCAAGCCGGCCACCTGCCGAGTTTCGTCAGCGTCACCGATGGCAAGACCGGCGACGTGACCGTGGCCCGCACGTGGACGTTCGAGGCCGGCAGCGTGGTCGTCGCCGACCGCGCCTATCTCGATTTCGCGTGGTTTCACCAGTTGCAGGCCCGTGGCGTCACCTTCGTGACACGCCTCAAGCGCGGCGTGCGGTACCGGGTCACCCACGAGCATGACGTCCGAGCCGGGACCGGTATTCTCAGCGACCAGACGATCGAACTGACCAGCGCCCGCAGCCGCAAGGTCTATCCCCACCGGCTGCGACGGGTCGTCTACCGCGACCAGCTGACAACAAATCGCTACGTGTTCGTGACCAACAACACCACGTGGGTCGCCAAGACGATCGCCGACCTGTACAAGTCCCGGTGGCAGATCGAGCTGTTCTTCAAGTGGATCAAACAGCATCTGAAAGTGAAACGTTTCGTGGGCCGGTCGAAGAACGCGGTCTTGACGCAACTGTGGGTGGCCACCTGCATGTACCTGCTGCTGGCCTACCTCAAGTTCGTCCTGCGGTTGTGCTGGAGCCTCAACCAGATGCTGCAGGTGCTTCAACTCAACGTCTTCGAACGCCGGCCTCTCGAAGACCTCTTCACGACCCATTCGCCACCAGACCGCGCCCGTCCGCAACTCGCGCTCGCTTGGGCCTGAGACTGTGGGACACTAGTGATGATGATCGCGATCGGCGCTACGACCGTGATGGTAATTATCGAGAGGATGAAGGCTCCGTTGTCGAGCATCCTGGCTTTCCTTCCTCAGGCGGAGATGCTCGTCTTGAGCTCCGCCAGCTCGGTGTCGAGCCCCCCCCCCCTCGGATTCGAGCTCGTCGAGCCTGCGTTCGAACCGACCGTAGCGGGCAAGCGCGTCGTCGATGCGCTCAGCATGGATGTGGCGGTTGATGCGCACGCGCTCTGAGGCGGTCTGCCACCTCTAGCCACGTTCCCAAGCAATGGACGTGCCATCTCCGCCATGACGAGCGCCAAGTCATTGACAAACAATGAGATCCGTACATCCGGCACGCCCCGCTCAGCATCGGTCGTGGTTCGGACCACCACTAAGCAGGTGGTTATTACCATACGAAAGTGGTAGCTTTTACCATTCATGTCCTCGCCCGAATCGGCTGCTCCACCCTTGATCGGTGAAGCGCGTGCGCTCCTCGATACGCTTGCTCACGTGTCCGCGGCGGCCCCGCTCGACCGGCCGCTGCTGATCAGCGGCGAGCGTGGGGTTGGCAAGGAGCTGATCGCGGCACGCGTCCACTTTCTCTCCCGCCGCTGGGACCATGCCTTTCTGAAGCTGAACTGCGCGGCGTTGTCTGACGATCTGCTCGAGAGCGAGCTGTTCGGCCATGAGCCCGGCGCGTTCACCGGCGCGGCGAAGCGTCACGTCGGCCGGTTCGAGCGCGCCGACGGCGGCACGCTGTTCCTGGACGAGATCGCCGCGGCGTCGTCGCGGGCCCAGGAAAAGATCCTGCGCGTCATCGAGTACGGCGAATACGAACGGGTCGGCGGCAGCGATACGTTGACCTGCGACGTGCGGGTCGTCAGCGCGACCAATGTCGACCTGCCGTCGCTCACCGCCGCGGGGCGGTTCCGGGCGGACCTGCTCGATCGTCTGGCGTTCGACGTGGTGACCGTGCCGCCACTCCGCGCACGCAGATCCGACATCCCCGTCCTCACCGCGCATTTCGGCCAGGGTATCGCGCGGGAGCTGGGAGCCGGCTTTCGCGGGTTCGCGCCGGAGGCGATGGCGCGGCTCTCGGCCTGGGACTGGCCTGGCAACGTGCGCGAGCTGAAGAACGCAGTCGAACGCTCGGTCTATCGCCACCTCGCAACCGGCTCCGGCGTGGGGCCCGTGGCTGCTGTGTGTCTCGACCCGTTCGAATCGCCCTACCGGCCGACGCCCCGGCCGGTTCCCGTTTCCACGCCGGCTGCCTCCGGCGTCCCGGGCGCGCCGCCGGAGGTCGCGGCCACCCCGGAGGGCGGATACGACTTCACCGCCCATGTCGCCGAAGTCGAGAAGACGCTGCTGAGCGAAGCCCTCGCCGCCAACGGCGGCAACCAGCGCCGGACGTCGCGCCACCTTCGCCTCAGCTACGATCAATGTCGCGGCCTGCTCCGCAAGCACGGTCTCGTGGGCCGCTCGGACGCGAAATCGCCCGGGCCCGCATGATGCCGTCGATCGGCGCCCTTCCCGTTCGCCGATCGACATCCGGAGCGGTGTCCCGGCAGCTCGCGGCTGCGACCGTCGCGAGCACCTCGGCCGCCCCCCCTGAACCATCACGATCCGGGTGCTCGGCTGCCGGCGCCGACGGTGTTGACCCGTCCCACGTAGCGGTCACTCGCCAGCCCGGCCGCCGCGAACGCCGCCTCCATGGCCGCCGCCGCGGCATCTCCCTGGGCGTCCGATTCGGCGAATGCAAAGACCGACGGACCCGATCCGGAGATCGAGCAGCCGAGGGCGCCGGCGTCGAGCGCCGCCTGCTTGACCGCGGCGAAGCCCGGCACGAGCGGCGCCCGGAGCGGCTCGACGAGCGCGTCGTCGATGCTGCGGCCGAGCAGCTCGAGGTCGCCGGTGTGGAGCGCGTGCACGAACGCGGCGATGTTGCCGAGGTTGGCGACGGCCTGGCCGATGGCGAAGCGGCGCTCCGCCACCAGGCGCCGCGCCACAGCCGTGAGCACCTCGACGTGCGGATGGACGACCACCACGCGGAGCGGCGCGGGCACCGGCAGCCGGATCAGGTCGAGCGGGTCGTGCCCGCGCATCAGGACGATGCCGCCGAGGACGCAGGGTGCGACGTTGTCCGGATGCGGGGCGCCCGACGCCGCCGCCTCGCCGCGCAGGCCGCAGCCGACCAGCGCTTCGTCCGACAGTGCGCCATCGAACAGCGCATTCACCGCTGCCGCGCCGGCCACGCTGCTGGCCGCCGAGCTGCCGAGGCCGCTGCCGAGCGGCATCCGCTTGTGCAGCCAGAGCCGGACGCCCCGGTCCGTCACCTGCAAGTGCTCGAGCGCCGCACTCGCGGCGATGCCCACCACGTTCTCGTGCGGGTCCGTGCTCAGGGAGGGGGCGCCCGTCACCTCCACGATCTCGACACCGGGCCGCT
This sequence comes from Vicinamibacterales bacterium, assembly GCA_965217045.1. Taxonomy (GTDB): domain Bacteria; phylum Acidobacteriota; class Vicinamibacteria; order Vicinamibacterales; family UBA8438; genus JAAXGX01. The sequence continues at coordinate 3,126,621 of OZ244229.1, forward strand.
CCCGCAGCTCGGCTTCGACCAGATCGCCGGGGTGCTCGAGCGCCAGGCCCAGCACGTCGAATCCCGGCCCCAGATTCGAGGCGGTAGCCGGGGCAAAGACCCGGACGCGATTGCTCATGCGCACGATTATCGCGCAGCCGGCAGACTGGCGAGTCGACCGCAGCCGTCGAGGCGCTGGCTTCCGCGCGCGGGCGTCGCAAAAGATCGTCCGGCACGGCCAGCGGGCCGCGATAGACTGTCAGACGGAACGCAGACGGCCCGAATGGGGCCAGGGAGTATGAAGATGCCTGCACGTCATGCCGCCTTGTGGATAGTGGTCGCCTCCCTCGCTGCGGCGGCGGCCTGCGGGACGTCGTCGGCCGACCCCGACCTGCCCGACATCGTGGCGAGAGCCATCGAGCACCACGGCGGCGACCTGTACGGGCAGTCGAAGATCTCGATGACCATCACGTCGCTGTCGGGCAGCTTCCGCATCGACGCGACCCGCGACGGCGGCCGGTTCGAGCACGTAGTGACGGATCCGGCACGCGACGGCCGGCCGGAGCGGAGAGTCCAGCTGACCAACGACGGCGTGCAGGAATGGCGCGGCGGCGACGAGATCGCGCTCGACGCCGAGGGTGAGCGCCGCGCCCGCGCGTTCGTCGACGCCCGCGTCTTCTTTCCGCTGCTGCCGTACACGCTCAGGGGCGGCGACATCCACTTCGAGGACATGGGTCTCGAGACCTGGGAGGACCGCGAGCTACAGCGCGTCAAGGTGACGTTCGCGCCCGGGACCAGCAACGACGCCGACGACGCCTACGCGTTCTGGTTCGATCCGGAGACCGGCCGCGTCGAGCAGTTCGGCTACGACTTCGACAACGGCCTCCGGTTCCGCAAGGCGACGTCGTTCCAGCGGGTCGGCGGGGTGCTCTTCTCCGACCAGGAGAACTACGCCGTCGACGGCGGCAAGGTGCCGGTCGACACGCTGACCACGGAGTACGTCGCGGGCAGCATGCGCCTGCTCTCGCGGGTGATGATCAGCGACGTGACCGTCGAGCCCCTCTGACAGGACAGCGTCATGACCATGCCTCTCTCGCGCCGTGACTTTCTGCAAGCGGCCGGTAGCGGCGCCGGCGCCGTCTGGGTTCCCTCGACCGTTCACGGCTACACGGCGGCCGAGACAAGCCGCCGCGCGGCGCGGGCCGGGGGCGAGTTGACCTCCCTGGGTCTGTCGGTCTGGGCCCTCGACACCCCCGCCCTCGTGGTCGACCTCGACGCCCTCGAGACCAACATCGCCACGCTGCAGCGCACCGTGGCGCGCAACGGCATCGCGAGCCGGCCGCACGCCAAGACCCACAAGTGCCCGGCGATCGCCCGGATGCAGCTCGAGGCCGGATCGGTCGGGATCTGCGTGGCCAAGGTGAGCGAGGCGCAGGCGCTCTTCGACCATGGCATCGACAAGCTGCTGATGACGACCAGCAACGTCACCCCGCTCAAGATCGGCCGAGCGATGAGCCTGCGGAAGTGGTGCGACGACTTCATCCAGACGACCGACACGGCGGAGAACGCCCGCGACCTCTCCGCCGCGGCCCAGGCGGCCGGCGTGGTGGCCGACGTGGTCGTCGACGTCGATCCCGGCGGCCACCGGACCGGCGTCACACCGGGCGCGCCGGCCCTGGAGCTGGCACAGCTCGTCGACCGGCTGCCCGGCCTGCGGCTGCGGGGCATGCTCTGCTACGACGGCGGCTCGCAGCACGTCAAGGGCTTCGAGGCCCGGCAGGCGCAGACGCTGGAGCGGCTGGCAGCCGCCGCCGACACCCGCGAGCGGATGCGGCGCGCCGGCCTGAGCACGGAGATCTTCAGCGGCGGCGGGACCGGTACCTACAACATCGACCACCAGACGCCTGGCTTCACCGACGTCCAGGTCGGGAGCTACGTCTTCATGGACGCGCAGTACCTCGACATCGGCGGGGCGGACGACCCGGACGTCTACACTGACTTCCGGCCGGCCCTGACGATTCTCACCACCGTGCTGAACGCGCAGTACGCGGGCCGGGCGACGACCGACGCGGGCGCCAAGGCCTGCACCATCAATCGTCCGTGGTCACGGGTCAAGGGCGAGACGGGCATGAGTTATACGTCCGGCTCGGACGAGTTCGGCACCATCCGCTACGAGGACGACGCCAGCCGCGCCTACGCCGTCGGCGACAAGCTGGAGCTGATCGTGTCGCACTGCGACCCGGTGGTGAACCTCTACGATCAGATGTACGCCGTTCGCAACGGCATCGTCGAGGCGGTCTGGGCCGTCGCCGCCCGGGGCCGGTCGACGTAGCCCGGAAATCGGCGGCGCTCACCCCCCTCCGGGCCGCGCCGTCGACGGATCCAGCACCGGTACGCCCGTTGACTCGAAATGCCCGACGTTGCGGGTCACGACGGTCAACCCGTGCTCGAGTGCCGTGGCTGCGATCAGCAAGTCGGCGCCCTCATGGCCGAGAGCGCCGGAAAGACGGCCCCATCGCCGTGCCGTGGACACGTCGACGGCGAGAAGCCGCTCGCCGTACAGTGCAATCACGCGGTCCAGCTGAGGTGGTCTCGGTTTTTCGGACAACCGGCTAAGGTGTATTCCAGGGCCTTGGGGAGGCACTGGGATGATGACGAAACGGCGCCGCCGGTTCACGGCGGACTTCAAGAAACGGGTGGCGCTCGAGGCGTTGCGGGGGGACCGAACGGTGCAGGCGATCGCGGCCAAGCACGAGGTCCATCCGAACCAGGTGGGCACCTGGAAGCGGCAGGCGGTCGAGGGGTTGGACGAGGTGTTCGCCCGCGGCGGATCGCCCGGCCCGTCGGAGCACGAGGCGACGATCCGCGACCTGCACGCGAAGATCGGCGAGTTGACGATGGAACGGGATTTTTTTCAGCGGGGGTTGCAGCGCTGAGCCGGCCGGCGCGGTGGAACCTGGTCGACCGGGACGGCGCGTTGAGCATCAGGCGCCAATGCGTGCTGCTGAGCATCAGCCGCTCATCGGTGTACTACGCGCCGCGGGGAGAGAGCGCGGAGAACCTGGCGTTGATGCGGCGGATGGACGCCTTGTCGCTCCAGTACCCGTTCTACGGCAGTCGGCAGATGGCGGGCCACCTGCGGCGCGAGGGCGTGGCGGCGGGGCGCCTTCGAGTCCGGCGCCTGATGCGCCTGATGGGCCTGGAGGCGATCTACCGCAAGCCGCGCACGAGCGACGCGCAGCCGGATCACCACGTCTACCCGTACCTGCTGCGCGAACTGAAGATCGACCGTCCGGACCAGGTGTGGTGCGCGGACATCACGTACATCCCGGTGACGACCGGCTTTCTGTACCTGGTCGCGATCATGGACTGGGCCAGCCGACATGTGCTGTCGTGGCGGCTGTCGAACACGATGGATAGCAGCTTCTGCGTCGAGGCGCTGGAGGCGGCGCTGCAGACGCGGACGCCCGGCATCTTCAACACCGACCAGGGGTCGCAGTTTACGAGCGCGGCGTTCACCGACCGTGTCCAGGCTGCGGGCGCGCGGTGCTCGATGGACGGCCGCGGTCGGTGCCTGGATAACGTCTTCATCGAGCGGCTCTGGCGGTCGCTGAAGTATGAAGCGGTGTATCTTCACGAGCTGGCGGACGGGTTTGCGGCCGAGCAGGTGATCTCGGAATGGATGACATTTTACAGCGACGTGCGTCCGCACTCGGCGCTCGGCGGACGCACGCCGGCCGAAGCCTACCGCGAGGAGCGGGCGGCGTGAACACGCGGGCAGCGGGGCGTGGGACCACCACGGCGGGCATCGCGGCCACGACCGACGCCGTGACGACCGTGCCAGCCGCCGGCGCGCATGGGAGGCAAGGGACGACGCGGGGCGTGATTTACCAACCGGGGTCCACCTTGACCAAGTCCGGGACCTTTCCGGAGAACCGGACCACGTCGGTGAGCCGTTCGTTGACCGGCTCCAGCACCGTTCCAGTTCATCGAGAAGGAGGAAGCCGTCAGCGCATGAGCGGACCGAGCACCATGTCCCACCCGGCGCTGTGGACCTGCCCGGCCTGTGGACGCCCGCTCACCGTCGCGCTGAATCCGGAGGGAGGCGAGGCGGGCGCCCACAGGCCGTTGGAAATCTCGCGGGCGAGCGCCGCCGCCCATGCCTGCGCACCGGCCGCGAGATTCCCACAGTTCCACAGCGCATCATCATCATCGATAACCGGATACGAACCGGCCTCGTGCCAACCGTGGCAGCCGCCGGTCAGTGCAGGAGCCGAGGACGACGAGGGCGTGCTTTCGCAATCGGAATACACCTTAACCAAGCCCTCGAGTTGTCCAAACCACCGGGACCACGTCAAGCCACGCGGCAAGCACGCCGGCGAAGGTCGGATACTAACCTGTCAAGGGTACAATCCCACCCAGTCCGTTCCGCCGGCATGCGGTGCCCGCCTTGACCCGATTTCACGATCTCGACGCCCTGCGCAGCATCGCGATGCTGCTAGGGATCGTGCTGCACGCTTCCGCGTTTCTCGTGCCGATCGAGTTCTGGCCGGTGCAGGGCGACTGGGTGCTCGCCACGCCGCTCGAACGGAACGGATACGCCTTCGCGGCCTCCATCATCCACGGCTTCCGGATGCCGCTGTTCTTCCTGATCAGCGGCTTCTTCACTGCGCTGCTGTGGCAGGCGCGCGGGCTGAGGCCCCTGGCGCGGCACCGCCTCGAGCGGATCGGCCTGCCGCTGCTGGCCGGCATGTTCACCCTCGTGCCGGCGGTGGCTTGGCTGTCGGCCAGCGGCGACTTCGCGGCGGCCGACTGGCTGCTGGCGTGGGTGGACGGGCTGGTCCACCTCTGGTTCCTCTGGCACCTGCTGCTGCTGATGGCGGCGTTGATTGCCTTCGCCAAGCTGGGCCTGCAGTTCCGCCACAGGCTGTGGTGGCTGCTCGTCCCGCTCTCCTTCATACCGCACCATTTCATGCAGGAGATCGTGTTCGGCACCGACACCGACGTCGGCCTGATTCCGGCGCCCCGCGTGCTGCTCTACTACGCCGCGTTCTTCGGATTCGGGGTGTTCCTCCGCCAGCGGCGGATCGAGGTACGGCGGTGGTGGGCCGCCGCGCTGCTGCCCGCGCTGCTCGTGACGTTTCCCGCGGGCATGGCGCTCCTGCACGTCGCGCTGCAGAACGCCGCGACGTCCCCGGGCGCGGAGCCGGGAGGATGGGGCTGGGGCGCCGCGTCGGCCTTGCAGGTCGCCTACGCCTGGCTGACGTGTTGCGGCATGCTGGGGCTGTTCCGCTGGATCGCAGCGCGCGAACGCTCCTGGGTGCGCTACCTGTCGGATGCGTCGTACTGGCTGTACCTGTGCCACATGCCGCTGGTGATCGCCGGGCAGCGGCTGACGGCAGACTGGCCGGTCAGCGTGCACCTGAAGTTTCTCTTGATCATCACCACGGTCGTCGCCCTGCTGCTGGGCATCTATCAGCTCGGCGTCCGCTACACGCGGATCGGGACGACGCTGAACGGCCCGCGGCCGCGGCCGGTCACACTGCGCGCCGCCGGCGCCACGAACGGATGACCAGCGCCCACGGCCTCGATTGAAGCGCTTGCCCCGCTCGTCCTTCCATGCCTTGGTTTCGCCGGGCGGCGCGCAGGCCCTTCCAGGTGCTGTAGCACATCGCGATCAACACGAGCGAGAAGGGAAAACCGGTCGCGAGGGCGGCGGTCTGCAACGCGACCAGCCCGCCGCCGAGCAGCAGGGTGATCGCGACGATCCCTTCGAACGCGCACCAGAAGACGCGCTGAGCGACCGGCGCATCGAGCTTGCCCCCGGCAGTGATGGTGTCGATCACCAGCGATCCGGAATCGGAAGAGGTGACGAAGAAGACGATCACCAGGACGATACCGATGCACGAGGTGACGTTGGCGAGCGGCAGCGCCTCCAGCATCCTGAACAGGGCCAGCTCCGGCTGCTGCGCCAGCACCACCTCGACCACCTCGGTGCGGCCCCCGTCGAGATAGTGCGACAGCGCAGTCGCACCGAACACGTTCATCCAGAGTGCGGAGATCAGCACCGGGACGACCAGCATGCAGCCCACGAGGCCGCGCACCGTGCGGCCGCGCGAGACCCGGGCGATGAACATGCCGACGAACGGCGACCACGAGAGCCACCACGCCCAGAAGAAGACTGTCCACCCGTGCATGAAGTCGAGGTCGTCGCGGCCCACCCAGTTGGCGAGCGGCCCGATCGCAGCGACATAGTGGCCGACGCTTGCCACGAATCCGACGCACAGGTCGAAGGTCGGCCCGACCGCCAGCACGAACGCGAGCAGCAGCAGAGCCAGCAGCAGGTTGGCCTGGCTGAGGCGCTTGATGCCCTTGTCCATCCCGGCTACCACGGACGCCAGCGCGACAGCGGTGATCGCGGCGATCAGCAGCACCTTGGTCGTGTCGGTCGCCGGGATGCCGAACAGGTGGGCCAGTCCCGCCGCCGTCTGCTCGGCGCCCAGACCGAGTGAGGTCGCCAGCCCGAAGACCGCGGCGAACACGGCCAGAATGTCGATGAGGTGGCCGAACCAGCCCCACACCGCTTCGCCCAGGATGGGATAGAACGCCGAGCGCAGCGTCAGCGGCAACCCGAGGTTGTAGGTGGCGAAGGCGAGCGCGACTGCGACGACCGCGAACATGGCCCACGGGTGCACGCCCCAGTGAAAGATGGCGGCGGCAAGCGCGAGCCGCTGCGCCGCGGCGGCGTCCGCGGCGACGGCGCCTAGCGGCGGCTTCAGGAAATGGTCGACAGGCTCGGCCACCCCGTAGAACATCAGGCCGATGCCGATGCCGGCGGCGAACAGCATGGCGAACCAGGATCCGGCGGAGTAGTCCGGCCTGGCGTCCGGACCGCCCAGGCGGACGCGGCCCAGCGGCGTTACCAGCAGCAGCAGGCAGAAGAGGACGAAGACGTTGCCCGCGCCCATGAATACCCAGTCGAACGTCGAGGTGAGCCAGGCGTACAGCGCGTCGAAGACGCCGGCGGCGGCGTCGCGGAAGGCCAGCACCCCGGCGACGAACGCGATGATGGTGAGGCTGGAGACGGCGAATACAGGGCCGTGTACGTCAAGGCCAAGGAACTGGACATTGTCCCGGCCGAGTTTGTAGTCGGTCTGGACGGCGGTGGCCATGCGGCAGCGGCCAGGCAGGACTCAGTCGAAGATGCCGAGCTGGAGCTTCGCGGCTTCCGTCATGCGGTCCTTCGTCCAGGGCGGATCCCACACGAGGTCGACACGGGCGTCGCTGACGCCCTCGATCGACTTCACCTTGCCCTGCACCTCGGCGGGAAGGGTGACGGCAGCGGGACAGCCGGGGGCAGTGAGGGTCATGCTGATGACGGCGAGGCCGTCGGCGTCGACGGCTACGTCGTAGATCAGCCCCAGCTCGTAGACGTTGACCGGGATTTCGGGATCGTAGACGGTGGACAGCTGCTCGACGATCTTCGGCGTCAGCTCGAGCGTCTTGAGCGGGTCGCCATGGACCGGCTGCCCGGTCGTCGCCCCGGCGGCTTCCGACGGCGGGGGCGCCGTCAGCGCGCTCGTATCGAAGGGCGAGGCAGACGCCGGAGCGGCTGGCTCGGCCGAGCCCGTGGGCTCGGCCGGGGTCGTCGGCGGCGGCACGTCGTTCAGATTCAGGATGTCCATGCGTCCCTCTCGTTACTCGGTTGAAATCGGTTCGTGGCGAGCGTCGCACGCGGCGCGGAGCGTGTGCCAGGCGAGGCTGGCGCACTTCACCCGCGTCGGGTAGTCGCGCACGCCGGCGAGAACCGCCAGCTTGCCCACCCCCTCGGGCGCCGCCGCATCGGCGTCGTCCGTGATCATCGCGTGGAAGCGGGCGAACAGCTCGCGGGCCTCCGCCACGGTCTTGCCCTTGACTGCATCCGTCATGAGCGAGGCCGACGCCTTGGAGATGGCGCAGCCCGACCCCAGGAACGCCACATCGGTGATGCGGTCGCCGTCCAGGTTCAGGTAGACCGCCAGCCGGTCGCCGCACAGCGGGTTGTAGCCGGCGGCGTGCCGGTCGGCGCCCTCGATCTCCCCGAAGTTGCGGGGGTGCTTGTTGTGGTCCAGGATGACCTCCTGGTAGAGGTCGCTTAGGTCGCTCATGCCGGAAACATCTCCCGCACGCGCTCCAGCGCGCGCACCAGGACGTCGATCTCCTCGCGCGTGTTGTACATGGCGACCGACGCACGCGCCGTGGCCGGCACGCCGAAGCGCTCCATGACCGGCTGCGTGCAGTGGTGCCCCGTGCGGATGGCGACCCCCTCGGTGTCGACGATGGTGCCGACGTCGTGCGGGTGCGCCCCCTTCATCACGAACGCCAGGATACTGGCCTTGTCGGCTGCCGTCCCGATCAGCCGCAGCCCCTTCACCTCCGACAGCGCCGCCGTGCCGTAAGCCAGCAGATCCGCTTCGTGCGGCGCCACGGCGTCGAAACCGATGCGCCGCACGTAGTCCACCGCCGCCCCGAGCCCCACCGCGCCCGCGATGTGCGGCGTGCCGGCCTCGAACTTGTGCGGCAGGTCCGCGTAGGTCGTCTTCTCGAACGTCACCGAGCGGATCATGTCGCCGCCCCCCTGGTACGGCGGCATCTGCTCGAGCAGCGCCTCGCGGCCGTACAGCACGCCGATGCCGGTGGGTCCGTACAGCTTGTGGCCGGTGCAGACGTAGAAGTCGCACCCGAGCGCCTGCACGTCGACCGGCATGTGGTAGACGGCCTGCGACCCGTCGATGAGCACCGGCACGTCCAGCCGGTGAGCCATCGCCACGATGTCGCGCACAGGGTTGATCGTGCCCAGCGAGTTCGACAGGTGCACCACCGACACCAGCCGCGTTCGCGGCCCGATGAGCCGCTCGAGCTCGTCGAGCTGCAGCGTCCCGGTGTCGTCGATCGGCGCCACACGCAGCCGGGCGCCCACCTGCTCGCACAGCAGCTGCCACGGCACGATGTTGGAGTGGTGCTCCATGTGGGTGATGACGATCTCGTCGCCCGGTCCCACGTTCTGGCGGCCGAAGCTCTGCGCCACCAGGTTGATGCTCTCGGTCGAGTTGCGGGTGAAGACGATCTCCCGGCTGGCCGCGGCGTTCAGGAACCGCCGCACCTTCTCGCGGGCGGCGTCGTAGGCCGCGGTCGCCTCCTCGCTGAGGAGGTACACCCCGCGGTGGATGTTGGCGTTGCCGTTGGCGTAGTAGCGCGCCAGCGCGTCGAGCACTGCGCGCGGCTTCTGGGTCGTGGCGGCGCTGTCGAGGTAGACCAGGGGCCGGCCGCGCACCGTCCGCTGCAGAATCGGGAAGTCTCCCCGGATCCGCTCGACGTCGAGGGCCGCGGCAGGCGCCTCAGCCTGACTGCTCATCGAAGCCGTCCCCACCCACGTTGAACGAGCCTCCGCCCGCGCCCGGGAGCTGCCGCTGGAGCAGCGCGTCGAACTGCGCGCGGATCGGCTCGACGGCGATCCGGTTCAGCAGGTCGCTGGCGAAGGCGTAGATCAGCACGCCGCGCGCCTGAGCGCGGGCCAGCCCGCGCGCCCGCAGGTAGAACAGCGCGTCGTCGTCGAGCTGGCCGACCGTCGCGCCGTGCGTGCACCTGACGTCGTCGGCGAAGATCTCCAACTCCGGCTTGGTGTTGATCTGGGCGTCCTCCGACAGCAGCAGCGCCTTGTTGGTTTGCTTGGCATCGGTCTTCTGCGCGTCGATGGCCACGATGATCTTCCCGTTGAACACCGCGTGCGCCCGGCCGTTCAGGATGCCCTTGTACAGCTCGTGGCTCGCGCAGTGGGGCATGGCGTGCCTGATCGTCGTGTGGTTGTCCACCAGCTGCCCGCCGTCGGCCAGATACAGCCCGTTGAGGGTGCACTCGCCGCCCTCGCCGGCCAGCTCCGCGTCGACGTCGTTACGCACGAGCGCTCCGCCGAGCGTGATCGAGTGAGACGAGAACGTGGCGCTGCGCCCCAGGCGGACGTGCATGCTGGCGACATGGTACGCGTCCATGCTCTCGCGGATGACCTTGTAGTGATCGACGACCGCGCTGTCGCCCGCCACCACCTCGGTCACGGCGTTGGTGAAGTACGCGGCGTCGCCCAGCCCGGCGTAGCTCTCGACGATCCGCGCCTGGCTGTTCTCGCCGGCCACCACCAGCACGCGCGGGTGGCTCATGCTCCCGTCCGCCGCGGTCGTCAGAAACAGCAGGTGCAGCGGCGTCTCGACGACCGTCCCTTCCGGGATCCGCACCACCGCGCCGTCCTGCACGAGCGCCGTGTTGAGGGCCGTGAACGCACGCTGCCCGAAATCGGCCAGACGGCCCAGGTGCGGGGTCACGGCATCCGGGTCGGCCTGCAGCGCCGCGGCCAGCGAGCCGACCTCGACGCCCGCGGGCAGGCTCCCGGCGTCGGACAGCTCGGCCGCGAACCGGCCGTTGACGAACACGATCCGGGGACCGGGGACGCCGTGCAGCTCGTACGGCGCGACCGCGGCGGGCGCCACTGCCGCCGGCTCGCCCAGGGTGAACGGGCGCGCGGCGATGGGTCCCACGTTCGTGAACCGCCACTGCTCGAGCCGAGTCGTGGGAAACCCGAGCGCCGAGAACCTGGCGAAGCCGCGGTCCCGCAGGTCGGCAATCGATTGCGGCACGTTGCGGCCGAGGCTCTCGAAGGCGGCGAGGTAGGTATCGTGGCGTTCTGCGAGCAGGGTCATCACGGTGTCCGTCACGCACCGACCCGCACGTTGGCCGGCTCGGGCACGATCCATCCGTAGCCCTTCTCCTCGAGCTCCAGCGCCAGCTCCTTGCCGCCCGAGCGGACGATGCGGCCGCCGGAGAGCACGTGGACGAAGTCGGGCACGATGTAGTTCAGCAGCCGCTGGTAGTGGGTGACCAGGACGAACGAACGATCCGGGCCGCGCAGCGCGTTCACGCCGCGCGCCACGATCTTGAGCGCGTCGATGTCGAGGCCGGAATCTGTCTCGTCCATAAGGGCCAGCGCCGGTTCGAGCACCGCCATCTGGAAGATCTCGTTGCGCTTCTTCTCGCCGCCGGAAAATCCCTCGTTGACCGAGCGCTTGAGCATCTGCGCGTCGATGTCGAGCAGCGCCATGCGCTCCTTGACGAACGTCATGAACTCCATCGCGTCCAGCTCTTCCGCACCGCGGTGCTTGCGCACCGCGTTCAGCGCGGCCTTGAGCAGATACGCGTTGTTGACGCCCGGGATCTCGACGGGATACTGGAACGCGAGGAAGACGCCCTTGCGCGCGCGCTCCTCCGGCTCCATCTCGAGCAGATTCTGATCGCGATACGTCACCGAGCCGGCGGTGACCTCGTAGTCGTCGCGGCCGGCCAGCACGCCGGCCAGCGTGCTCTTGCCCGAGCCGTTCGGCCCCATGATCGCGTGCACCTCGCCGGCCTTCACCGACAGGTTGATGCCCTTGAGAATCTCGCGTTCGCTGACGCGAGCATGCAGATTGCTGACTTCAAGCATGGCTGTCCGACGTTCCTCCCTACCCGACGCTGCCTTCGAGGCTGATGCCGAGGAGCTTCTGCGCCTCGACCGCGAACTCCATCGGCAGCTCGCGGAACACCTCCCTGCAGAAACCATTGACGATCATGTTGACGGCGTCCTCGGTGGTCAGCCCGCGCTGGCGGCAGTAGAAGATCTGGTCTTCGTCGATCTTCGCCGTCGACGCCTCGTGTTCGACCCGGGACGAGGTGTTGCGCACTTCCAGGTACGGGAACGTATGCGCCCCGCACTTGTCACCGATCAGCAGCGAGTCGCACTGCGAGAAGTTACGGGCGCCCTTCGCGTTCTTGCCGATCCGCACCAGCCCGCGGTAGGTGTTCTGCCCCTGGCCGGCGGAGATCCCCTTCGACACGATGGTGCTCTTCGTGTTCCTGCCGAGGTGGATCATCTTCGTGCCGGTGTCGGCCTGCTGGTGGTTGTTCGTGACAGCGACCGAGTAGAACTCGCCGACGGAGTTGTCGCCCTGGAGAATGCAGCTCGGGTACTTCCAGGTGATGGCCGAGCCGGTCTCCACCTGCGTCCAGGTGATCTTGGCGTTGGTCGACGCCTTACCCCGCTTGGTGACGAAGTTGTAGATGCCGCCGATGCCGTCCTTGTCGCCGGGATACCAGTTCTGCACCGTCGAGTACTTGATCGTGGCGTCATCGAGGGCAACCAGCTCGACCACGGCCGCGTGGAGCTGGTTCTCGTCGCGCCGCGGCGCCGTGCAGCCTTCCAGGTAGCTGACCGACGCCCCCTCGTCGGCGACGAGGAGCGTGCGCTCGAACTGGCCGGTCTGCGCCGCGTTGATCCGGAAGTATGTCGACAGCTCCATCGGGCACCGCACGCCCCTGGGAATGTAGGCGAACGAGCCGTCGCTGAACACCGCCGAGTTGAGCGCCGCGTAGAAGTTGTCGGACGCCGGCACGACCGACCCCAGGTAGCGCCGCACCAGGTCCGGATGGTCCTGCACGGCCTCGGAGAACGAGCAGAAGATGATGCCGAGCTCCGCCAGCTTGTCCTTGAAGGTGGTGCCGACCGAGACGCTGTCGAACACGGCGTCGACGGCCACCCCGGACATGAGCTTCTGTTCCTCGAGCGGGATGCCCAGCTTGTCGAACGTCGCCTTGATCTCGGGATCGAGGTCGTCGAGGCTGTCGAGCTTCGACTGCTGCTTGGGGGCGGAGTAGTAGATGATGTCCTGGAAGTCGACCGACGGAAACGTGACGTTGTGCCACTCGGGCGCCGCCATCGTCTTCCAGAACCGGAACGCCTGCAGCCGCCAGTCCAGCAGCCAGCCCGGCTCCCGCTTCTTCGCCGAGATCAGCCGGATGACGTCCTCGTTCAACCCAGCGGGAATTCTGTCTTCCTCGATCTGGGTGACGAACCCGTACTTGTAGTCCTGGTTCGTCAGTTGCTCGATGTTCTCGGTCTCGGTCGCCATGACGGCTGCTCCCGGTTGGCGCGGCCCGCCGGCAACAGCGAGCCTGCGGGCGCGTTCGATGTCGACGTCTATTGCCGACCGGAATGGTCGGGTATTTAATCCTACTGAATTGCACGCCGCCCGCGCAAGCCGGCGCTGATCGGCGACCCTCCAGGAGTCGGCGCCGTGCTACGGCGCAGACTCCTGGGCGGCGGAACGCCGCAGCGCGCTGATGCCGCCTATCAGCGAGACCGCCGCGACGCCGACCAGGTTGTGCCACATGAACGACACGTCCGTGAACGTTGCCACGGCGGCCACGGACGCCATCCCGCCGAACAATCCCCAGAACGCCCCGCCCGCCGTCGCCCGGGGCATCCCGACGGCGAGGACGAACACCCCGAGCAGCGAGCCGTAGAAGAACGACCCGAAGCGATTGACCACCTCGATCAACGAGCCGAGGTTGGCAGCGTACAGCGCGGTGACCGCGGCGAACAGCCCCCAGAACGCGGTGGCGACCTTCGATACGCGGAGGTAGTGCGCATCGGACGCGCCCGGCTTGAAGTGGCGCCGGTAGAAGTCGATGGTGCTGGCCGCCGACAGCGCGTTCAGCTCGGCGGCGATGCTCGACATGGCTGCCGCGAAGATGGCCGCGATCAGCAGGCCGACCAGGCCGATCGGGAGCTGCGTGGTGATGAACGTCGGGAAGACATAGTTGACGTCGCTGTAGGCGGCGTCGCCGGTCACGTCCCGAACCAGCGACCGCGCACGGCCGCGGACGTCGCCCAGGCGCTGATCGCTCTCCACGAACGCCGCGGTGGCCTCCCGCGTCCCCTCGGCGTCGGCCGCCTGCCGCGCGGCCACCACGGCCGCCGCGTCGCGCCGCCGGTCGGCGTGGGCGGTCCGAAACTCGTCGTCCAGCGTCCGGTATTCCCCGGCCCGTCCGCTTGCCTCGACCTCTGCCTGATGCGCCTGGTTGAAGAGCATCGGCGGTTCGGAGAAGAGGTAGAAGCAGAAGACGAGCACGCCCATCACCAGGATGAGCACCTGCAGCGGAATCTTGGCGAACGCGCTCAGCAGGAGCGACTGCCGCCCGGCGTCCACCGACTTCGCGGTCAGGTAGCGCTGTACCTGGCTCTGGTCGCAGCCGAAATAGCCGAGCATCAGGAACAGTCCGCCGAGCAGGCCGGACCAGAAGGTGTAGGTCTCGTTCAAGTCGAACGTGAAGTCGATCGCTTGCAGCCGGCCGGTAGCGCCGGCGACGTGCAGCACCGGCTCCAGCCCCATGTCGTCCGGCAGACCGGCGATCAGGGCGGCCACAGCCGCCGTCACGCCCACCATGATGACGACCATCTGCTTGACGTCGGCCCAGGTGACCGCCTGCACGCCGCCCAGCATCGTGTAGACGGTGGTGGGAATGCCGATCGCCAGGATGGTGAGCGGCAGGCTCCAGCCGAGCACGATGGAGAGGATGACGGCCGGCGCCGCGATGATCACGCCCGCCCCGAGACCGCGCGAAACCAGGAACAGCAGGCTGGCGAGCGCCCGCGTGCGGGCGTCGAAGCGCCGCTCCAAATATTCGTACGCCGTGAAGACACGCGCGCGGTGGAAGAACGGGACCAGCGTCAGCGAGAGGATGATCATCGCCAGCGGCAGCCCGAAGTAGAACTGCACGAAGCGGATGCCGTCGTCGTAGCCCTGCCCCGTCGTCCCGACGAGCGTGATGGCGCTCATCTGGGTGGCCATCACCGACAGGCCGACCGCCCACCACGGGAGCGACCGCGACGCCAGGAAGTAGCCTTCGACGGCGCCGGTGCCCCTGGCGCGCTTCACGCCGTCGTACAGCACCCAGGCGAGGTAGACGACGACGATGGTCCAGTCGATGAGGTGCATCCCGCGCTTTCCTCCGCGGCCGCGCGTCTACTCGAACGCGTAGCGGATGCGCACGCCGGCCCGCCGCGGGGCGAGCACGTTGGCGAAGTAGCGCCGCGACCGGAAGCCGTCCTCGGTGCGGCCGAGGAGGTCGGGCGTCTGTCGCACGCCCGTCACGGCGTACTCGTCGAGGAGGTTGTCGGCGTAGAACGTCAGCGTCCAGTCGTCCTTCGAGAGCGCCAGTGACACGTTGTGGAGATCGTAGGTCGGCAGCGTCTCGCCACCGGCGCGTAGCCCGATCCGGGTGAGCACGTCGCCGACGTACGTGTAACCGTACAGCAGCTCGAGCGCGGTGCCGCCGCCGAGCAGCACGCCGTAGGAGGCCAGCAGGCTGCCCTGCTGCCGCGGCGCGCCCGACAGGCGGTCGCCCTCGAATGCATCGGCGCCGCCGTCGAGCAGGCCGGGTGAATCCTGGATCAGCTCCGCGTGCGTGTAGGACCACGATCCGCGGAGGCGCAACGCGTTCGTCACCCCGACCGAACCCGCGAGCTCGACGCCGCGGCTCACCGCCCCGCCTCCGTTCAGCGTGATCGGCTGCGCGCTGAACGGCGTCTCCCCCGCGACCTGGATGTCCTCCCAGTCGACGTGGAACAGCGTGCCGCTGGCGGTGAACCGTCCGCCGCGCCACGAGCTGCGCACCCCGAACTCGTAGTTGGTCGTGGTGTCGGGCCGGATCAGCGCTTGGTCCTCGTAGATGCAACCCGACTGCGGGGGGTCGTTGGCGGGGTCCGCGTCGCTGAGCAGCGCGATCTCCTCGTCCGTGCACACCCGGAAGTTGTTGCCGCCGCCGATGCGGTATCCCTCCGAGCGGGTGAAATAGGCGTTCGTCTGATCGTCGAAGCGGTAGCTGACGCTGGCCTTGAACAGCATGCCGCGATCATCGGACCCGAAGTCGGTGAACGGCGAGTTGTACATGGGCGTGTACGGGAACTCGGTGAGGCTGCCGGTCTCGATGCGGTAGCCGAACCAGCGGCCGCCGGCCGTCACCCGCCAGCGGTCACCCAGGTCGCGCGAGAGCTCGCCGAACAGCGCCCGCTCCTCCACTGCCTGGCTGGCGAGCGAGTAGTACTCGACCGGCTCGGACACCGGGCTGCCCCCCAGAATGGGCGTGAGGCCGGAGAACTCCGTCAGCCCGGGCGCGAACTCGGAGCTCGTCCCGCTGCTGTCGTAGTTGTTGAAGAAGACGCCCCCGACCCAGCGCCACGGCCCGTCGCCGGTCGACACCAGGCGCGTCTCCCAGTTGAAACGCTCCTCCCGCGAATCCTCGCGCGTATGGGCCGAGAAGGAACGGAATCGCGCCGTCAGATCGGTGACCGAGACGCCCGGGCCCATCGCCCGGGCCCGTGCCAGCGCCGGGAACTCGCCGGGCAGCAGCCCCGCGATGCCGAAGGCCTGGATCAGCAGATCGGTCTGGTCGCGCTGACCCTGCGCCGCGAAACGGGAGTAGCCGACGGCGGTGGTCAGCTCCGCCCACCTCGGCGCCCAGGTCAGCTCCAGGCTCCACAGTTCGTTCTTGCGGTCGTTCGGCTCGAGATAGCGGTGCGCCGCCACGTAGCGGCCGGTGTCGAACGACCGGGCGTGGTTGATCTGCCGCGCGCCGACCTGCTGATCCTGCAGGTGGTAGGCGAACAGGGCCGACAGCTCCGGGGTCACCTCCCACAGCAGGGAAAGCCGCGCGGAGACCGTCTCCTCGGTGTTGGCGTCCGGCTCCCGGCGCAGGTTCGCCGCAGCCGCCTCCGGATCCGTCAGGTCCGGCTCCGGCTCGGAGACGCCCGGCGTGCGCAACAAGTAGTCGTAGTCGATGAACCCCGGATCGGCGAAGCGGTCGATGGAGCCGCGCAGCGCGAGCTTCCGGGTGACGAGCGACAGGTTGAACGTGAGCCCGGCGTCCGAGCCCGGGGCGCTGCCGTGCGCCAGCGCGAACAGGTCGCCGCGGACCTCGAACGTGCGCCGCTCCGTGTCCGGCCTGCGCGGCAGGTAGCGCACCGCCCCCGCCAGCGTGCCGGCGCCGTACAGCGTCCCCTGCGGCCCCAGCAGCACCTCCACCCGCTCGATGTCGTGCAGCCGGAGATCGACCGCGAGCGGGATGTCGCCGAGGTACGTGGCGACGCCGTTATTGTATTGGTTGACGGCGACCCACATGCGTCCGTCGGCGTTCATAAAGCCCTTGTTTGTTGGCTCTTGCTCAACCCCGGATTCCGCCAGTGTCCACAGACTTGCGCAGAACTCGCCTCCGTAGGCTGTCAGTTAGGCTGTCAACGTCGGTTGGTATCGGGCGCGAGGATCGCGTCCATCTTCGCGGCGGCCCGCAGCTGCAGCGCGGGCATCACGTGGGCGTAGGTGTCCATCGTCATGCTGATCCGGGAGTGGCCAAGCGTCTCCATGATGGTCCGCGGGTCCACCTCCTGGACCAGCAACAGCGTCGCGGCCGTGTGCCTGAGGTCATGGTACCGGATGTCGGGCAGCCCGGCCGTGCGCAGGATCTGCTTGAACTTCCTGTGCAGCCTGGCTCTGTGCACCGGCGTCCCGATCGACGTGGTGAACACCAACCCCGATTCTCTCCACCGCTCGCCGGCGGCCAAGCGTTCCTCGAGCTGGCGCGTCCGATGCCGGCGCAACGCCGTGGCCACGACGCCGGGTAATCTGATCGTGCGACGGCTGCGCTCGGTCTTCGGCTCTCCGAACCGCGGCTGGGGACCAGCTCGTTCCAGCGTCTGCCGCACCGACAGCACGCCTGCCTCGAGGTCGACGTCCTCCCAGCGCAGCCTGAGGGCTTCACCCTGCCGCAACCCCAGTCCGACCGCGACCGTGATGAGACCCTCGAGCCGATGGCCCGCGACGGCCGCCAGCAGCACACTCGCCTGCCCGGGCGTCAGGGGCTCGATCGGTCGTGGACGATGCCGGGGCGCGTCGGTCAGCGCCGCGACGTTGCGCGAGACCAGCTCCCATCGAAGGGCCAGATTCAGCGCCGTGCGCAGCACGTCGCGCGCCCCGCGAGCCATGTAGGCGGTGCCCGACGCCTGCACGCGGCGCAGACACGCTACGACATCCTGCGGCGCGAGTCTGGCGAGCCGGATGCGCCCCAGGCTGGGCAACAGGTGGGCGCGCACGATCTGTTCGTAGCGCTTCTGAGTTCGTTCCCGGACCTGGCCCTGCTTGACGTCCAGCCAGCGATGCAGGAAGGCACCAACCGTCTCCTGCTCCGGGACAGGGGGCAACCCGTGTTCCTTCCGGTGCAGCGTCTCGCGTAGCCTGTCCTGCACCTCGCGCTTCGTGTGCCCGTAGAGCGCCTTGCGGTGGCGCTTCCCATCCTGCCAGCCGAGGTCGACCTGCGCCATCCACCGGCCGTCGCTGCGTTTCGTGATGCAGCCTTCCCCGCGTCCGCGTCTTGATGCCATCGTCGAGTGTTCCTGCGTGGACGGGACGAACCGCGAGCCGCGCCATCATGCGTCGCGCCGCCGTTCTCCACGCTCAGACTACAGCGGTCTTCGGAGCCCCCACAAGTTCTGTACGGCCGAGCGTTGCTGCGACCGCCGGGGCCGCAGGCGCCGCGCCGCGCCCGCCGCCCCGGCTGCAGACCGAGCCATGCCACGGACCCAACGTGGCAGGTCACGACGTCTCGGGATCGTCGGACTCCCCCAACCGCTTCAGCCCCTCGACGGGGACGCGCAGTGTCCCTCCCAAGCGAACAGCCGGGACGATGCCCTTGTGGATCAACTCGTACACCCGGCTGACGCTAACGCTCAGTGCTTCTGCGGCTTCCGGCGGGCGGTAGAACAAGCGTTCGACCGGCCGTTTGTTCTTCTCATCTGAACTTCGAGGAGACATGTGAGCTCCTTGGCGACGCATCGGCGTCTCTTCCGTACGAAAACCCGTCCATTTCGGTCACGGCGGAAAGACTAGCCAACCGCTGCCGATACGACGGGCCACCCGGAACCCGGGAAGCGCAAAAGACGCGGACGTTGCGCGGGTTTCGTGTGGCGGCTGAAGCACGCTTCCGTCTGATTTCAGCACTCGTGATATCGACTACTAGACCGTCAGGGACGCCTCCCCACCGGCGCGGGCCAAGCCGACTGAGGTGTCCTGGCCGCCGAGGCAGGCCGGCCGCCACCCGCACCTCCAGCCCGCCTCACAGGCGGTCACCGAGCAGGCCGGTGTCGATCACGCCTTCACTCCCGCTGCATGCCGGGATCCGGTCCGGGAGCTGGGCGTGCTGTTGCTCGTTACAGGTCGCCGAACTCGACGAGGAGATCACGGAGCTGGAGAAGGAACTACGTGCGCGCCCGCGCAGACTGAACAGACGGTGCGGCTGCTGAGTGTCCCGGGAATCGGGCCGCTGTGCGCGACGGCGGTCCAGGCGTTCGCACCGCCGATAGAGAGCTTCCGGCGCGGCCGGGACCTTAGCCCGGATTATGCGTGAAGGTGCGGTTGAGGGGGAGACACAGGAGCCTCCGTGTGGTACAAACGTAGTGCACACAACGTTTTAGCCACAACGGAGACCCCTTCGTGACGCCTCACACGATGCCACAGACTGTTCTGTTCCCGGATCTGTTCGACAAGCCCCTCGTCGCCACGTTCAACCAGGAACACGCGAGTTCCGACGGCGGCGCCGTCCTGCTCAAGGCGGCCGAGCGCGTGTACGGCTTGGTCAAGGCGTTCGCCCAGTGTCTGGCCGACAAGCGCGCCGCGGAGAAGATTCGGCACACGTTCGCGGATCTGATCGGCCAGCGGATCTTCGGCATCGCGTGCGGTCATCCCGATGGCAACGATGCCGACCACTTGGCCGACGACCCCATCCACAAGCTGCTGCTCGGGCGGGACCCGGTGTCCGGCGCGCCCTTGGCGTCGCAACCTACGATCTCGCGGTTCGAGAACGGCGCGACCCGCACCGCGCTCTACCGGATGGGGCGCGAGTTGGCGGCGTGCGTCATCGAGCGGCATCGGCGCCGCCTGCACGGGCGGGCGCGGCGCGTCACCATCGATCTGGATCCGACCGACGACCTGACGCACGGCGCCCAGCAGCTCACGTTCTTCAACGGGCACTATGGCGGCTGGTGTTATCTGCCGCTGCTCGGGTTTCTGAGCTTCGACCGCGAGGCGGAGCAGTATCTGTGCGCGGCGGTGCTGCGGCCCGGCAACGCAGTGGCCGCCGACGGGACCCTCGGGCTGCTGTGTCGGCTGCTCCCGCTGCTGCGGGCGGCGTTTCCGCGGGCGCGGTTTCTCGTTCGGCTCGACGGGGGCTTTGCGACCCCGGAGGGTCTTCATTTAGCGGGTTCCGGGGCAGGTGTCAAAGTTTTGACTTGTACAAATTTCGGAACTGTGGCATAACCTTGGCGTGAAGGTCGGGGACCGCAATTCGCACGAGAACCTGCAGGCCGAGGTCGAACGGCTCCGCACGGAGTTGACGCGGCGCGAGCGCGACACCAAGAACCAGCAACGCGAGAACGGTCGCCAGCAGCGTCAGATCGACGGCCTGCAAGGCCAGATCGAGCGTCAGAAGCGGGAGATCGAGCAACTGAGGGGGCAGTTGGCCGCCGCGCGCCGGGCGGGGTTCCGACAAGCCGCCCCCTTCGCCAAGGACCGACCGCAAGGACGCGGCCGGCGTCCCGGTCGACGGGCTGGTACGCAGTATGGTCGGAAGGCGTGCCGCCCGCGCCCGGCACGGGTTGACCAGACCCTGGAAGCGCCGGTGCCGACGGCGTGTCCCGACTGCGGCGGGTCGGTCGAAGTGACCCACGTGGCGTCGCAGTATCAGGAAGAAATCCCCGAAGTGCGCCCGGTCGTGCGCCGCTTCGACATCGAAGTGGGCCGCTGCTCACAGTGTCGGCGGCGCGTGCAGGGCCGCCACGCGCTGCAGACCTCGGATGCGCTGGGAGCGGCCGGCGCGCAGCTCGGCCCCGGCGTCGTCGCGCTGGTCGTCGAGTTGCACACGGAGATGGGCGTACCGCTGGCGAAGGTCGCCCATGTGCTGCGGACCACGTTCGGCTTACACGTGACACCGGGCGGCCTCGCCCACCTGCTGCACCGCACGGCCCGCGACGCCGCGCCGACCTACACGGCGCTGTGCGAGCAGGTCCGCAACTCGCCCACGGTCACACCGGATGAAACCGGGTGGCGCGTCGGTGCCATCAGCCACTGGCTGTGGGCCTTCGTCACCCCGGAGACGACGGTCTACGCCATTTGCCCCGGCCGCGGGTTCGACGATGCCACCACGGTTCTGGGGGCCGACTTCGCCGGGGTGCTCGTGCGCGACGGGTGGGTGTCGTATCGCTGCTACCGAGCCGCGCTGCACCAATCCTGTCTGAATCACCTGCTCCGACGAGAAGATCATCCGGACAGTCTCTGGGCCGGGCAGGTGCAAGCGGTCTTGCAGACGGGCCTTGCCGTGCGTGACCGCTGCACCGCCGGCGAGCTGAGCGAGCACGGTCTGGCATCGATCCGCGGCCGACTCGTAGCCCGGCTCGGTCGGCTCATTGACGCACCGCCACCGCTGGACGACGCCGAGCGCTTTGCCCGGCATCTGGCCACCGAATTCGCTGCCGTGTTTCTCTTCTTGTGGGACCTGTCGATCGACGCCACCAACTGGCGCGCCGAACAGGCCATCCGTCCCGCCGTCGTTATCCGAAAGGACGCCCCTATATGTCAAGAAAGGGTGTGAACACCGCCGCGAGCGGAGTTGGATCTGAAGTGGAGCGGACAGAAAGCTCATGGATGACGGCGGGGCATCTCCCGCGGGAGGACGAGGGTTGAGGACCCGGATCGCCGATGCCAACTCGCGTCGTCACCGGCTTTCGTCCAGAGACAGGTTGTCCGTGCAGCGGAGAGGTAGCCTCTGCTCCCGCCGAGTCAAGGCGCTTCGCGCCTCCTCCGCTGCGCTACGGTCCTTCGGATGACTCGGCGCTCGCGCCGGCTTCAGAGCTGGTTGTGGCCGGACGGATTCGTCCGGCCACTGAAAACACTGGCCGGATGACCGAGAGGTTCTCTACGTGCGGCCGCCGCAGCGGGGCGCGACATCGTCCAGGCCCCCGCCCAGCGGCGGATGACGGACCGCTGACGCGGGAACGGCATCGACTCGCCTGCGGCTCGCCCTCCCGGGCCCCCGGTCGTAGACCGGGGGAAGTGACGTTGGGGTTCACTGACCGGTGTCCGGCACCGGACGGCGACAGCGACCGGCGGCGCACGACACGCTCCGGATCGGGTCGGAGTCCCGGTTCGGCAAGGCCAGCGTACGGTCAGATCGGAACCGGCCGAAATAGTCGTCGCCAAGCCAAAGGCATTGACCCCGAACACACCAAAGAGCGCGACCACGTCAGGCAGCCTTGGCGCAGGTCGCACCGGGTTGGTGGTCTTCGATCAGCGCGTGGTAGATTTCCCGGGCAACGAAGCGTTTCAGGCAGCGGATGATGTCTTTCTTCGACAAGCCCTCGGCGGTGCGTCGTCGGACGTAGTCGAGGGTCGGCTGGTGCCAGCGCATGCGGATGATCACGATCCGGTAGAGCGCCGCGTTGGCTTGGCGGTGGCCGCCGCGGAAGAGCCGATGCCGGTTCGTAACCCCGGATGAGGCGGGAATCGGACAGGCGCCACATAGTTTCGCGAACGCGGCTTCGGAACGGATCCGGGTGGGGTTGTCGCCGGCAACGATCAGCATCTCGGCCGCCGAGTCGGGACCAATCCCGAACGCCTCACGCAGGGTCGGCGCTGCCGCCCTGGTGAGGATGTCGAGCAACTCGTCGTGCCGGTCGATCTCGGCCGAAAGTGTGCGCCAGCGGGCCGCGAGCGCCCGTAGCGCATGCTTCACCGAGGCAGTCGGGTCGAGGATGTCTCCTGGTCTGAGGGTCGCGCAGCGGTCGATGAGCCGTTGGTCGGTGAGCGGCTCGAGTGCTTCGCGGACCCGACTCGGTGCGTTGACGAGCAGCGTCTTGAGCGTGGTCATCGCGGTAGTGCGGGCCTTGACGGCCGTATCGCGGGCGATCTTGATCTGGCGGACCATTTCTGCCGCGCCGTCCGCAGCTTTCGGCATGGCGGTCGCGACACCGGCGAGCACCGACCGCGCCGCAGCCTCGGCATCGAGCGTGTCACTCTTGCCGTTGTTGCGCCGCTTGCGCCGGTCGCAACGGTTGACCTCGACGACGTGGAGCCCCTGTCGGCGCACCGCGCGAGGCCGACCCCGTAGGAACCGGTACCTTCAATCCCGAAGGTTTCGAGGTCACCGAGCGTGCGTGCCCACGCCACCAGGTCGGCATAGCCGGCCCCGTTCGCCGGCACCCGGAACGTCGCGAGCCGGGCGCCCAAGTCATTGATCGCTACCGCGACATGCTCGTGCTTGTGGGTGTCGACGCCGACGATCACCTTGACCGACGGATCGTCACGCGCGATGCTGTTCGACATGTTGCTGGCCCCCTTTCGGGCTGGCGACGCCGTCTGGTCGGGCGGGCGGACAGGACTGTGACGGGACTTTCAAGCCAGGCCCCTATTCGGTCACTGCCCTCCCGGCCAGGCAACATCTGGATGCGTGCTGCCCGGCCGGGCCGACAGATCCTTACCAGGACACGAAGTCGGTCTGCGGCGGAGTCAGAACCGGCCGGGCAGCAGCACGATCATGCTCACAGTCTGCGGTGGCAACCGCACCCGCCACGGCGCCGACACCCAGCAGGTGCTCGCCAGCGTCGTGCGCACCGCCCGCCAACGCGACCTCGATCTACCTCCGCTGATCGCCACGATGTTGCGCGCCACCGGTCCCGTCGTCCCCGACGCCTTCGGGCTCCCCCCGCCGCCCGCCTGAGGGTGGGCGAGCATCGCTCCCTCGCGAGACGTGAAGATCGGCAACCCCGAGACGGTCGCTTCAACTGCGACCGACCCAGGCAGGTATCGTCACGCGCAGGGGTGAAGCACCAATAGAACCGATGCAGCTCACAGCTCCGTTGCCGTTCGGAACTTCAAGAGTCCCCAACCCATTTCTGCTATTTATGCCCGCATTTGTTGAGGAATCACCCGCTAAACGAATACCCCGGAGGTCTTCGATTTCCTGGATGCGGAGCCCCGGCTCGACTACGTGGTGGCGATGGCGAAAAATGCGGTTTTGGAGCGGCATGCCGAATCCGCGATGCAGACGGCGCGCACGCAGAGCGAGGTCAGTGGCGAGACCGCACACGTCTATACCGACACCCGCTACGCCGCCCGCATCTGGGGCCATGAGCGCCGGGTGGTGATCAAAGCCGAAGTGGTCCGCCTCGGCGAACGTGCACCGCGGGACAACCCGCGCTTCGTGGTGACGAACCTGCGCCAGACGCCGCGTTTCATCTACGAGAAGGTCTACTGTGCGCGGGGGGACATCGAGAACCGGATCAAGGAGTTGCTCGACGGCCTGCAGATCGACCGCACGAGCTGCTGCCGGTTCTGGGCCAACCAACTGCGCGTCTTGCTGACGGCCGCAGCCTACGTGCTGATGCAGGAGCTGCGGCTGCGGGCGGCGGGCACCGCGTGCGCCCGCACCCAGGTAACGTGGCTACGCGACCGATTGCTCAAGCTCGGGGTCCAGGTCGTCCGCTCGGTCCGCCGGCTCGTTCTGCATCTGCCGCGGGCCACGCCGCAGCGCGAGGCATGGCAGCGCATCGCCCTCGCACTCGGCGCACGTGCCGGATAGCCCATCCGTCCCGCCGCACCAAGCTCCCTCGGGGACGATACGGACCGTCTCCAGGAGAAGCTGTCGACACTCGGGCTCACCGCGCCCGGCCATCGCCCCATGGCTCGCCCCGCAACCCCCTCGCAGCCCCCAAATGACGATGGCGAAACCCTGTTCGTCGTCCCGCCACGCCCTGTCGATCCCGAATATCGAGCTTCAGTAGAGTCGAGGAGAGGCGCGTAGCCGGTAGGGGTCGGTGGCTTATCCGGCGCTTTCGCAACCGGGCCGCAGGCCGAGTCCCGTGGGTACGTTTCCTCCCCCCCGCTCTCCGGTAGGGTCGAGAGCTGGCGCGCTGTCGGTAGGGTCCGGTGGCTCCTCCGGCGCTTTCGCACCGGGCCTCAGTCCGGCTCCCGTGGGCACGTTTCCAGCTCCCGCCTCGTCAAACCCAGCATGCCGATTTCCGGCACTGGGCTTTCCTGTTGCCTTCGTCTCAAGGGTTATGTGGCCGTTCAAACCGGGAGCGCTTTCGGCAGATAGACGACCCGGTATTCGGAGAACAGCCCGAGTCGGTCATATAGCTTCTGCCTACTCCACCTCTTCCAGCCGAACCCCAGTCGCCCGCGCTGTCGCATCAGGTGTCGCCGTACCTTCTTCTCGACCCAGTCCTTCACGTGACTGAAACATCGGCTCGATTGTCCTATGCGGAAGTAGTTCGTCCATCCGCGCAGGATTGGGTTGATGAGAGCAATGACCCTTTCAACCGGTTGCGAGCAATGTCGTCGCATCACCCCCTTGAGCCGTCGCAGGAGTTTGGTGCGTGCCGCTATCTTCGGCACACAGGCAACCCCCCACTTGCCCCGCTGCGTCCAGGCGCGGCGGATGCTGAACCCAAGGAAGGTGAAACTCTCGCCCTTTGCGAGATCGACGCGACGCGTCTTGTCACGATTGAGTTCCACGTCGAGTGTGGCCAGTTCCTCCAGAAGCCGCTTGTACACGGTCGTCTCAAGCCACCGCCACCGGCGGTAGCCGTCGATCAGGATCACCAGGTGAGTCGCCCGGGGGAATCTCACCCCCGGGCGCTCGCAGAACTGTACGTGAACGTCTCCGCTCATACAGCTCCCATCATCCAGCCGCCAGCGTCACCCCCAGCAGATGCCAATGGGCGAACAGCCTGAACGGCTTCGCGTGGCTCGACGGCTCCTCCCGCACGCGCGGTTGACCGTCGGGACACGCTGGATGACGCGACCCCTTTGCTCCATCGAGTTTCCCCGACTTCATCGCTCGTACGGGTCGCTCCGCCCCTGTGCCTCGCATCGGGCTTCTCATCCTTGGGGGTCGGCCCCTTGGATTTCTCCCTTCACATCGAGGCGACAGGTTCCCACGTTCCACACAAGGGCCTGGTGCAGGGTCACGCCACCTTTATGCCGGGTGCCGCCCAGCCAAGCTGCAGGCTCCCACTGGACTCGTCCCGGGTTAACGACTCGCCCCGGTTTCGACACCGTCCCTACGCTTTCGACACGTTGCCGGTGGTTCATCCACTTCGTCTCCCTGCACCCTACCTGACGCGGTCGCGCCGCGCCGTTTCCGTGACGCTTACCACCCCGGCTCTTGACCGAAGCAGCGCACGGCGGTTTGGAGCCTCCCCCTGCCGGGCGGCTCCGAGGGGCCTACCCTCATCCCTCGTGCAGCATGGCTGCAGCTAGGCGGCCATCTCGGCCTCCCTTCTGCGCCTTCGTGGCGCACGGTCATCGGCGAATCGAGCATACTCGATGTAGTGGTAGCGTCCTTGTCGGGTGACGTCCTTCGCCCGCTCCAGCATCTTGTCCACCTCGTTGAGATAGAGATTGCTGAGCAAGGGTGAAATAACCCCACCCTGGGGAACGCCCCGCTTGCCTCCAGCCTTGAGGATGAGCTTCAACAGCCGTAAAACTTCGTCGTCGTCTACCCGAATCGCCACTTTTCCAAGCAGGATGTCGTGTCGAACCGTATCGAAATACGACGCCAAGTCCACGTCTATCACCGTGGTCTTGTTCTTTACGACCGCCGTCGTCACCCGGTGCACCGCCCGATGGGCCGTGCGTTTTGGCCGGTACCCGTATGAGCCCTCCTGAAAGTCAGCCTCGAAGACAGGTTCCAGTATCAGCTTCAGCGCCCCCTGCACCACACGGTCCCGGATGGTGGGTATCCCGAGGATGCGGACTTTGCCCCCATCCTTCGGTATCTCCACCTGCCGGTTTGCCGAGGGCCGATAGGTTCGGGAGTGCAGTTCGTCATGGATGTCATCCAGGAACGCCTCGAGGCCGGCCTCCTCGATGGCCGCGAACGTCACACCGTCAATGCCCGCGGCACCGCCGTTGCGTCGCGCCATCTCGTAGGCCTCCCGGAGCGTCTCCGGCTTACATACATGAACGTACAGCCCCCAGAAGCGCCATTTCTGGTCAGCCTTCGCCTTGAGATATATTCTCCGTCGCAGGTCCTGCAAACCAATGGACGGCTTTGTCATCCCGTCCTTGCCTCCCTTGTTGTCGGAGAACTGTTCAACAGCAGGGCGCCTTTGCTCCGCGGGAGTTACACCGCCTCAACGCTACTACACGCCCCTCCGCCACCCTCTCGCCTTCGGCTCACTTCCCGGTGTTGCCGGTTATAGAGCCCACCTTGCTCCGGCGATTTCGCGCCGGGGCGAGGAGGGCTTCTCCAGTTGCTCAGCCTGTCCTTGTCATCGTGCTGTCGCTACCACCCCGCCGAAGTGGGTCAGCCGCGTCAATCAGGTTTCGACCGCCCATGCTGCCTTCGCCTTCAGGTTGCAGGCTCGGCCTTCGGAATACACTTTCGAGGCCACCTCCGCGTTCACTTCACGTTACGGCCCGATGACTCGCAATCTCCCCAAGGGAGACCCTGTCGATAGGCTTCAGGAATTTGGTTTCCCTCCTCCCTGCTATCCAAGCTACGGGGCTCCTGATTCTTGCCCCGGCGGGGCTGTCTCCCGCTGAACAGGCCAGCCTTGGCTGGACACACAACCCGGCGGGCCGATTTCCGGCACCGGGCTCTCCAGTGGAATCATGCGGCTCGCGCACGGGCTTCCCGGTCACGACCAGCGGACGGGTCTCGCGAGCCCTGGCACCAGGCTCGCACCCTTGAGCCGGCCGGCCGGTGCGTCGTCAGGCCTGTTGACGCCCTGGCGACGGCGACCGCTCGGGTCGTCCCCTTCGCTTGTGCATGTGATGACATCCGGCATTCCTGCTCATCTCCGGGGTGATAGGCCGTTCGGCCACTCCCGTGAGCCTGCTCCTTTTCGCCATCGCTTCCACCTGAGGTCCCTTCCCTCCGCCGGCATTACCCGGCTTCCTCGGCACCTACGGACCTCTCCGCTACCCTGACCGGCCCGACCTGACCCTCGCGGGCTGTCCGTTGGCGCGTGCCACGCCACCGGCAGGGCTTCCCGTGTTGCGACCAATCCCCTCTTCCACACGTGCCGCCGCCATTACCCCGGCGGAACCGGTCGGTGCTCGCGTCGCTCGCTTCCCGACCGCTGGCAGCCTTCCCCGTTATTCCGGCGGGTCGGCTTCCGCGTTACCCGTTTCGAGGCCTGCTCGGCGTTCAACGTCGTTGCGGCCCGCGTGGTCGCTGAACCGCCCAAGGCGGCCCTTTGTCGTCGGAGTGCTTCAGCCGATGTCGTTGCCTCCATCGTCCGCTCCGACTGCTACCGGCTGGAGCGACAGTTGCCGGGCGGGATTCGCCCCGCTGAGGAATGCACCTTGTCACGGCGCACGGAATAATGCGGGTTAGAGGTTTGGCTGGATCTAGTTCCCCGGCAGAGCCCGGCGGGAAGCTGAAGCTCGGCAAACTATCAAAGATGGGTCAGCGGGACCTCCGGCGGCTCTTGGTCGTCGTGGCGACGGTCGGCTGGGCGGTGCGGCGTGGCGCACCGAAGAACCCATGGCTGGCCCGGATGCTGGCGCGCAAGCCGGTCGCGGTGATGCTGCCGGAACCAGCGCAGGGCCGTCGCGGCCGGATGGTGGTCGACCCGGAAGTGCTTGGCGATAGCGGAGACGAGGACGCCACGCTCGTGCAGTCAGCGTCTCCAACGGCTGCACGAGCGGGCGCCGGCAACCGTTCCCTGTCGAGCGTCGCGAACGTCTTGGCGGGCCGCAACCGGACTGCACGTCGGACGATCCGGTGCCGACGGCGCGCGCCTCCGCAGCCCACTCTCTCCGCCAGTCCTTTCAGATATTAATGACCGCATTAGTATGGTGACACTATGCGGTGATATAGCGCAGGCTCGGCTTCTTGAAGAACCCACGCAACAGGGCTGGCGTCCGCTGTAAGGACCGCATGTGGCCGAGGACGTAGCGTTTGAGTTCCTGCGGCGTCTGCAGCAGGCGTTTGCGAACCCCGTGTGTCTTCAGATGGTTCCACACGAGTTCATCCGGATTGAGTTCCGGGGAGTACGGCGGCAGGAAGAACAGCTCAAGGTGGCCGTCCGTCGACGCTACGAACTCCTGGACCGCTTTCGCCCGGTGCGAGGAATGCTGATCGACGATGAGGAAAATCGGCTGCGTCTGATTGTGCAGTAAGCGCTTCAGAAATGCGATGAAGCGCACCGCCGTCATCCGCCCGTCGACCACCATGAACCGCAACACGCCCTGCGGACTCACCGCCGACACCAGATTGAGCCCGAACCGTTTGCCAGTCGCCGGCACCACCGGTGTTTGGCCCATCGGCGCCCACGTGGTGCCCGAATGATGGCTGTTCGACCGCACGCCCGCTTCGTCCGCAAAGAAAATCTGCGCGCCTGCCTTACGGGCTTTCGCCTGAATCGCAGGATAGTCGACCGTCAGCCACTCCCGGACCTTGGCGGGCACCTGTTCAATCGCCCGGCGAACCGGCCGCTGGGGCGTGAGCCCCAGCGAGCGCAAGAGCGCCCAACTGAGGCCAGGCTCAGGGTCAAGTGCTGCCGAATCAGGTCTCGGACCATCGGCGTCCAGAGGGCGAACTCGAACTGCAACTGCAGCGGGTTGTTCTGCGTCACCGTGCGATACACCCAGGCGCGCTGCTGCTCCGTCAGCTTGGGTGGCCGCCCCGGAATCGGCAACGCCCGTAGCGCCTCGATACCACCGGCGCGATACTTGTTCAGCCAGTCATAGATTACAGTGCGGGCGAATCCCATCACCCGCATCACCGCGGAGGGGGCTTCCCCGGCTTCAACCCGCTGTACTGCCTGTATGCGAATGTCTTCGAGTGCCTTGTGGTCAAGCGAACGACCATCGCGTTTCCTCACACTCTCCATTATATAGTGTCAGGTAACTTAGTTCCAGATAACGCCTTTATTATCAGTGCCTTATGTTCATAATAGGGAGTCGTGGTCCCCCACCTGGTCCCCATATTCCCCAAACCCGCGTGGAAAGCCGCTCTCCGACGCAACGCTGAGCCAGCTGATCAAAGAACTCGGCATCGCCGCCGTGCCGCATGGGTTCCGGTCGAGCTTCCGGGACTGGGCTGCGCAACGGACGAGCACACCCCGCGAAGTGGTCCACGCCGCGCTCGCCCATACGGTCCAGAACCCCACCCGAGGCAGCTTATGCGCGCAGTGATCTCTTCGAGCGTCGGCGCCGCCTGATGGACGACTGGGCGGCCTACCTCAGTGGAACACACTGGCAGGTGTGGCATGACGCAGTAAGGACAGCGATCGATATAAAGTTATCAACTTCATCGGGGTAACAGTTTGTAATTCCATTCCCCATGGAACGTATCGCGGACCAGCGCGATTGCGTCCATCTGTTCCTTGGTCACCGTAACGCCCGTGGGATACTGCCCGGCGTCGAGTTCGGCCAGGACCCGGAGCCCGGTCGCCGTCCGGGTGTTCCCGATGCGGTCGACGATAGTCTCATAGGTCGTCAGCGGGGTGCCGCGCCAGTTCGCCGTGATGTGACAGAAGAGCCGGTGTTCGATCTTGTTCCACTTGCTGGTGCCGGGTGGAAAATGACTCACCTGGATGGTCAGTCCGGTCTCGTCGGCCAACTGTTGAAGCTCATGCTTCCAGGCGCGAGACCGATACCCGTTGCTCCCGCCCGCATCGGCCGTGACGAACAGGGCGGTGGCGTCGGGGTAGGCGCCGCAGCCCATCTGGCGCCACCAGTGGCGAATCGACGCCACCGCGAACGTCGGTATGTCGTGGTCCCATCCCACGCTCACCCAGGCTTCGTTGCGCGCCATGTCGTAGACGCCGTACGGAATCGCCTTGCCCTCGGCGTCGGTTGGGAAATCATGGACCAACACCGCCGGCGGCGTGCCCTTCGGCTGCCATTCCCGCCCGCCGTTCTTGAAGTTTCCGACCAGCTCTTTCTTCTTCGTGTCGACCGAGATCACCGGCCGCCCCTCGGCCAGAAACGCGTCCGCGGTCGCGTTGATGTGCTCGAACTGCGCGTTACGGTCCGGGTGGCTCGCTCCCTCCTGGCGCTTGCGGGGCGATTGCAGCCGGTAGCCCAGTTGATGCAGCATCCGGCCGACGGTGGTCGAACTCACTCGCCACCCTTGTTGTGTCAGCGCCGCGGCCAGCTTCGCCCGACTCTTGCCTGTCCAGCGTAGCGGCGAGGTCGGGTCTCCGCGCGTCAGCGGGTCCACCAGCGCTTCGAGTGCGGCCAGCAGACCGGGCTGGCTCTGTTCGAGACGGGGCCGCCCGGCGCCCGGACGTCGTACCCGGTCTGTCGGCGTTTGGCCTTGCGAGATCTCCCGGCGACCCTTCCGGATCGTCTCCCGGGCCAGACCCGTGGCCGACGAGACCAGCGCGTCCCCGCCATAGCCGATGAACAAAGACTCGGTGGCCGCCCACCGGCGGCGACTGCGCTCATCCAACACGGGCGAGACCACCGCGTACTTCGCGACGATGGTGGCTTCCAATTCCACGTTGCGCTGCATGCAACCGAAATAGACTACGAAACCCAGAAGATAGCAAGTTAATTTCCGCCAGTGGCCTAACCGGGCGTCAAGGCCAGAAGTGTTGCCAACCCTGCAACCTACGTCCCGATGACGCGTGGTAGACGGAATCGCGATGGTGGTCCACATGACGCGCCGCAAAGGGCGGCGCTTTGGAGAGGAGGCCGCGCGTGTGAACGGCTACGCCGCCCGTGCTCAACGTGGACACCGTTGAGGCCGACGGCCGCCCGGCAATCGCCGGGCGGCCTCTTGCTGCCGGCCACCGCGGACGCCCGGCGACAACAGCGGGCCGGTGGCCATGCATCGCCGTGTCGGGCAACACGTCAATGTCAGGGTCGAACGCACCGACTACGCGGCTCGACTGTCTGCTCAAGACGCTACGCAGAGGCAAGCCGATGACGACGACGACGCCGTCGTCATTGCAACGAAGTCGGCGCCGGGCCGACGATCAACTGCCTGCCGCCGGACCGTCTACAGTCGCGTAGCAACGACCGTGACAGTCCAGTGCAATCCAAGGCGAAATGGTGGGCAGAATGGCGGGCAGACATCTTCACGGGGGGTATCACGCGGCCTGGTTGTCAGGACTTTATGCGGTCCGCATGGTGGAGGGACAGGGACCAGAAGGCCGGAGTTTTCGGTTGGGTTGACGGTTCGGCCGCTTCCGGTTGCGAAACCGCCGGGGTCATGGCGTAGCTCTGATGTCAAGCGATGGGGGTCTGAGGGCCGCGACGCGGTGCGGGGCCGGGGTTGGGCGTGCCCGGGCCAGGTCGCTGGCATGGTGCCAGGGACACCCAGGATCTGCCTTCGGCAGACATGTCGGCGGCCACCGTGGAATGACGGTATGCTATTCCACGGATGGAAGTTGGTGGCAGACTGGCGAAACGAGAGTGGCGATGAAGGATGTCATAGCACTGCTCCAGACCGAACGCGCCGAGTTGCTGGACCGTGTCGCTAGAGTGGATGCGGCGATTGCCGCGCTTGGCGGGAAGCCGGGAGGCTCGAGGTCGTCGGCACAGGCAGCGAAGCCCGCGCGCAGGCGGCGCAACATCTCGGACGAGGCGCGGAAGGCGACATCGGAGCGGATGAAGCAACACTGGGCGGAGCGTCGGAAGCAGCCTGCGGCGGCCGAGACCGGCAAGGCCGCGGAGGCGGAGACCGAGGCAAGCGAGGCATAGATGAGCTTCCGGTGGGTGTCTCGTATCTCGAGGTCACCTTTGGCAAGGTCGACCAGCGCCTCCTTTACGATCGAGCGGGTGGTGCTGCCGGCGCCGACGCCGGCAGCGTGATGGACTCTACCGCCTGGACCGTTGTTGCCGCTCCGGATGAGAAGAAGCTCGCGGCGATCGTTGGATCGGCGATCGAAATCGCACAACCCGAACGGATCATCCTCTTCGGCTCGGCCGCCCGAGGCGAGATGGTCGAAGACAGCGACGTCGACCTGCTGATGGTGACGGACGCGCGCCACGGGCGAGCCGTGGCGCGCTGGGTCAGGGCGGCGCGGCTACGGCGGAGCGCGGCCCTTGACATCACTATCGCGACGTCAGCGGAGGTCGAAGCCAACCGGCACGACGCGTGCTGCATCATCCACGATGCGTTGCGCGAAGGCCGGGTTCTCTACGACGTAGCCGATGCCCCGCCGCTGGACCCCGAGTGAGGACGTCGCGGTTCGCTTGGCCGATGCGCTCGACTACGAGCACGGCGGCGGCCGCCTGCGCGAGCTCGCCGAGCGGCTCGGGCGCAGCTAGGAGTCTGCGCCGTAGAACGGCGTGGACTCCTGCAGGGTTGGTTGGGCGCCAAGCGGAGCCGCCAGGCGACGATTGGCGGGCTAGCTGCTGGCCGGTCCGGTCAAACTCCCGACAGCGGATTCATGGGCGCGTCGAGGTCGAGTGTGTCACGGCTGTTGGCGATTCGCTCGACGGGCACGCCGAGCTTGTCCAGGACGGTGACGAGCAGCGACGCGGCCGGCTCGTGCTCGTACCGCAGGTGGCGTCCGCCCCCGACGTGGAACTGCTCCTGCGATCCGATCAGCATCACCGGGAGATTCTGCGAGTCGTGGGTGTTGCCGTCCGCCATGCCGGCCCCGTACAGGAGCAGCGTGTGGTCCAGCAGCGATCCGTCACCGTCGGCGGTCCGACGCAGCTTCTCCAGGTATGACGCGAACAGCGAGGCGTGGTACGTGTTCAGCTTCGCGAGCAGCGCGATCTTCGCCGGATCGTCCTGATGATGCGACAGCGGATGGTGGGCCTCGGCGATGCCGATCTGCGGGTAGGTCCGTCCGCTGTACTCGCGCCCCAGCATGAACGTCACGACCCGTGTCAGATCGCACTGGTAGGCCAGCACCTGCAGGTCGCACATCAGCCCGCAGTACTCTTCGTAGTCCGCCGGGATGCCGCCGGGCCGCTCCACCAGGGGCAGATCCATCGCGCTCTGCGCCTCGGCGTTCTGGATGCGCCGCTCCACGTCGCGCACGGCCGTCAGGTACTCGTCGAGGCGGGAGCGGTCGCCGGAGCCGAGCTCGTGCTCGAGGTCCGACAGCGACTCCAGCACCGAGTCGAGAATGCTGCGGCTCCGCCGCAAGCGCAGCCTGCGCTCGGCCGGATCGGTCGTCCCGCTGTCGCCGAACAGCCGCTCGAACACCACGCGGGGGTTGTCCTCGGCCGGCGCCTGCGTTGTCGGGCTGGTCCACGAGAGCGAGTTGATGAAGGCGCACGTGGTGTTGTCGCACGTACCGACGAGATCGAGGCGGTCGAGCGCGAGCTCGAGCGAAGCCAGCTGCGTGTGCCGGCCGAACTGCCTGGCGGCGATCTGATCGATCGACGTGCCGGCCTCGATGCCCTGGGCGGTCCGCTTCCCGACCACGCCGGTCAGAAACCTCGTCGCCGCGGTCGTATGCGTGCCGCCGCGGTTCTGCACGCCGTCCAGCCCCGAGAAGACGAGCATGCGATCCCGCAAGGACGCCAGCGGCTGGAGCGTCGGCGAGAGGTCGAGCGGACCCTCGGCGGGCGGCGTCCAGGCGGGCATGATCATGCCGTTCGGCACGTAGACCACGCCAAGGCGCCGCACGGGCGCCGCCGGCGTCTTCGCGAACGCGGTGAGCGCCGGCACCATCGCGTCAAGCAGCGGCAACGCCACCGCGGCGCCCATGCCGCGCAGGATGCTGCGCCGCGGCAACGCCGTCTTCGTGATCATCATGGTCGGGCTCTCCCTGTCGGCGGAGGATCCACGGACGCGCGCCGCATCTGGAACGCCGGGCTCCTGACGATGCCCAGAATGACTTCCGACAAGCGATAGTCGCGCGCCGCGGCTTCGCGCACGATGCCTCGCACCGTCGGACGGTCGTAGTACTCGAGCCGGCGGCCCAGCGCATACGCCAGCAGCTTTTCCGTCATCGCGCCAACGAACTGACGGTGCTGGCTCACCAGGAACGCGCGGAGGCCGGCCGGGCCCCGCAACCGCGTTCCGTCGGGCAGCACGGCCGAGCTGTCCACGGGCATGCCGTTCTCGGCGTCGCGCCAGCCGCCGACGGCGTCGAAGTTCTCCAGCGCAAACCCCAATGGGTCCATCGGGGCGTGACAGGTGGCGCAGGCCGGGTTCTCGCGGTGCCGTTCCAGCCGCTCGCGGACCGACGCGGGCCGGCCGCCCTCGCCACGGTCCGGGAGGCCCGGCACGTCCGCCGGCGGTGAGGGCGGCGGCGTGCCCAGCAGGCTCTCGAGGACCCAGCGGCCTCTCAGCACCGGCGACGTTCGATTCGGATACGACGTCACGGTCAGAAAGCTCCCCTGGCCGAGCAATCCGCCGCGCGGCGCGTCGTCGCCGAACGTGACGCGCCGGAAGTGGCTGCCGTACACGTTCGGGACGCCGTAGTGCCGCGCGAGTCTCTCGTTCATGAACGTGTAGTTCGCGCGCAGGAGGTCGACCAGGCTCCGGTCCTCCCGGAACATGCTCTCGACGAACAACCTCGTCTCCCACTCGAACGCCTCGCGCAGGTTCTCGTCGAAGTCGGGGAAGGCATTCAGGTCCGGCGCCGCGCCCGGCAGATTGCGCAGCAGCAGCCACTGGCCGACGAAGTTGTCCACGAGAGCCTGCGAGCGGTCGTCGGCCAGCATGCGCCGGACCTGCCGCTCGAGCGTCTCGGGGTCCCCGAGCTCCCGGCGCGCCGCCGCACCGAGCAGCTCGGCGTCGGGAATGCTGCTCCACAGGAAGAACGAGAGGCGCGATGCGAGCTCGAGGTCGCTGACGGCGTACACGGCACCCGGAGCAAGGTCGACCGGCTCCCTTTCGATGCGGAGCAGGAACTTCGGGTCGGCCAGGAGCCGCTCCAGCGCGAACTGGACCCCGTCGTCGAACGTGCCGTCGCGGCCGCCCTCCCGGTAGAACCGCAGGAGCGTCCTCACCTCGCGCCCGGTCGCGGGCCGGCGAT
This sequence comes from Vicinamibacterales bacterium, assembly GCA_965217045.1. GTDB lineage: Bacteria > Acidobacteriota > Vicinamibacteria > Vicinamibacterales > UBA8438 > JAAXGX01. Next base: position 3,162,454 of record OZ244229.1, read on the forward strand.
ACGCCTCACCGGCGAGCGCCGTGAGAATCCGTTCCGCGCAGGGTTCCTCGTCGCGGGGCTCCGCAGGTCGGCAGGTGAAGATCTTGCGGCGGCTCGGGGTATCGCCCGGGCCAAACACCTCGTACGGGCCGCGGATGGCGACGGTGTGAACCCACGGGTTACTCTCGAGCGACTCGTCGCGCTCGGGGTACCGCGGCGGGTGGGGTACCCCGTCCTCGACCTCGGTCGGACGCCCCAGGAAGGAAACGGTCACGAGACGCGAGCCGGCCTTCGCCGGCAGCCGCACTTCGAGTTCGGCGTCGGCGTTCCGGGTGTACTGCTCCCAGGCCGGACTCCCGAAGATGTCGCCGACGAATCCGGCCGGCGGGGCCCCGCCGATCTCCTCGCCACCGATGATCGAAGAAACGACCCGCTCGCCGTCCACCCGGATCTCGACCTCGTGCGGCGAACCGAGGCCGATGACCACGTCGAACAGCTGGCGGTACAGGCGGACGTCGATGACGTATTCGCCATCGACCGGAAAGCGATGGCGAATGGCGGCGCCTCCCCGCGAGCCGAACGGCAGGTCCTCGCCCAGATACTCGCCCTGATCGAGCCAGACCCGGTATTCCTCGGTGGTGGGGCCAGCCGGAGGCAGTCCGACCGCAAGCCGGCTCAGCCGCCGCGCCGCCGACAGATAGCGGTCCAGCAGGGTCGGTGAAACCGACAGCATGCCGGCGATGTTGTCGAAGCCGTGCTCGTCCGCACTGTCGGCCGGCAGCAGGGACGTGACATCGACGTCCAGCGCCAGCAGATCGCGAACCGCGTTCCGGTATTCGGCGCGATTGAGCCGGTGGACGCTGTCCGTCCGGCCCGGGTTGGGGTCGCGCGCGGCGGCGCGGTCCAGCTCCGCCTCAAGCCACGCGAGCATGTTCTCCACGACCGCCCGGTCGGGCCGCGGCCGGCCCGGCGGCGGCATCGCGCCGCTCCGGAGCTTGCGGAGAACCTCTTCCCAGACCTCCGCGCCTTCAGCGACGTGCACCGCATCCAGCGCCTCCAGCGAGAGACCGGCCGTCCGCAGCCTGTCGCTGTGGCAACCGACGCAGTAGCGGTTCAGTACGGGACGCAGTGGGGAGGATGTCGCCGGCGAGACCTGCTGCGGTGAAGACGAAGTCCCGCTGGCCGACAGCGGGGACAGGAGAACGAACCACGCCGCCATCAGCCCGCCCAGGGAGCGCCAGCGTGCCATGTCCATGCCTCCCGACACCGAACCAGTCCGGATGATAGCATCGTGACCCCGCGAGATCAGTCTGTTTTCCGGCAACCGTCGAGCCCGACCGGGTGCTGCGGAGGTCCGCCTCGGTCCCACTCGGCGGTCGTGGTAGACTCGGCCGACTGCCGGGTTCCTTCCCTTGCACATGCGTCGAGTTGCCGTACAGGGAGGGCACGATACATGCGCATCTCGACGAGACGGCTCCGCGGATGGTCGATCGGGCTGCTGGCAGCCGCCGCGACGCTGGGCGCGAGCGCCGCCGACGCCCAGCTGCTCCAGGCAGTCAAGCGCGGCGATGCGACCGGAGTGCGGGAGATCCTCGGGCGGGACGCCGACGTGAACGTGCGGCAGGGCGACGGCGCCACCGCCCTCCACTGGGCTGCCCACCTGAATGACCTCGAGACGGTCGACCTGTTGCTCCGCGCCGGTGCGGACGTGGACGCCGCGAACGATCTGGGCGTCACGCCGCTCTGGGTCGCGGCGACGGCCGGCAGCGCGGCCATGGTCGCGAAGCTGCTGGAGGCGCGCGGCGACCCGAACATCGCGCCGGACACCGGCGGCACACCGCTCATGATCGCCGCCCGCCAGGGCAACGTCGCCGCGGTACGGTCGCTGCTCGCCCACGGCGCCGACGCGAACGCGACGGAAGGCGCGCAGGGACAGACCGCGCTCATGTGGGCCGTTGCGCGCCGGCATCCGGAGGTCGTGCGGGTCTTGCTGGACGCCGGCGCGGATCTGCACGCCCGGACGAAGTCGTCCCGCCGGCATGTCCTGTTGTGCTGCCAGAAGAGCCTCGGCAAGACCGAGGGGGCCATGTGGGTCGAGCAGGGCGGCTTCACGCCGCTGCTGTTCGCCGCGCGGCACGGGGACGCGGCCTCGGCCGCGCTCCTGCTGGCTGCCGGGGCGCCAATCGACGGCACCGCCGCGGTCGGCACCACCCCGCTGATCGTCGCGGCCGAGCATGGCTTCCACGAGGTCGCCGCGCTGCTGCTGGAGAAGGGCGCGGACCCGGACGCCGCCGGCGCCGGACAGGCGGCCCTGCACTGGGCCGCGTTGCGCGGCGATCGCGAGCTGGTGGAAACGCTCCTGGCCCACGGCGCCGATCCGGACGTACGGCTCGCGCGGGGCTCGCTGCTCAAGCGCGACAGGCGCGCGTTCGCCTTCGACAAGTTCCTGGTCCGCGCGACGCCGTTCGTGCTGGCCGCCCGGCGCTCCGATACCGAGGTCATGCGGCTCCTGGCGGCCGGCGGCGCCGACACGTCGCTGCCGCTGCAGGATGGCCGGACGGCCGCCATGGTAGCGGCCGGCGGGAGAACCGCGGGGCTGCTCCGGCTGCGGCTCGCGGAAGGGCAGATCCTGGAAACGGTCGGGTCGGCGCTCGCTCTCGGCGTGGACGTGAACGCCGCCAGCCTGTCCGGCGACACCGCCCTGCACGTGGCGGCCGACAGCAGGTTCGACAGCGTCATTCGGCTCCTCGCCGAGCATGGCGCGCTCGTCAATGCGCGGAACCGGATGGGACAGACGCCGCTGGCCGTCGCGCTCGCGCCGCCGGAGGCCCCCGACGGATCGGCCATCGGCGGCGCCGCCCTCGGGCGCTATCGGGAGGCCCACGCGGCCTGGGTGGCCAGCGGCGGACAGACGCCTACGGCGAACCTGCTCCGTTCCCTGGGCGGCACCGAATAGCGGGCGTCGTGTCGGCCGATGATGGCCGCGGCGTGGGCGAGCATCCTCAGCATGGCGATGTCCGTGACGCTCACGCCGGGCGCGGGCGCACGATAGCCTCTGCCTGCGACACGGCATCCTCCAGCGTGCACCCCGCGGTGTCGACGACGTGCGCGGTCGTCCACGGCTCGTAGCGTCGGTCCAGGACCTGCTGCCAAGTCGGGAGTACGAGGCCGGCGATGTCGGTGATGCGCGACTCGACCCGCTGGCGGTGCTGGCGCTTGTCGCTGCAAACCACCTCGATCTCCACGAGCTCCACCGTCAGGCGCGCCGCGGTCCCCTGCCAGTAGTCGCGAGTAATCGCCAGCGGATTGACCGAGTCGACGATGACCGTGTGTCCGATGCGCAGGTTGTCCTCGGCGAGATCGCGAGCTGCAAGATATCCCTCCGGTCCCGACACGTTGAAACCCACGTTCCGCATCGCCTGCTCGATCGTGTCGATGCGCAGCTGAACTGCCCCGATCCGCCGAGCCAGCGACGTGGCGAGGGCCGACTTGCCCACGCCCGGGAGACCACCCAGGGCAAGTTGGGGTCTGCGGCTCGGTGTTCTGGCCGTCGCACTGAGCGCGGCGGCAGCGCCGGTCCAGGCGCAGGAGACCGGCACGTTGCGCGGCACCGTGACCCTCGTGGAGAACGGCGACCCGGTCGATGGCGCGGTCATCCTGATCCTCGGGACGGGCGCATTCACGTTCACCGACAATGGGGCCTTCGAGTTCACGCACTTGTCCCACAAGGCCGAGCACGGGGTCGACCTGGAGACGGGTGCCATCGTCGCGGTGACGGTGCAGGACGTGGCGGCGGATGGTAGCGGCAAGATGAAAAGGACTCCCCACCATTTTGCAAGTGTCTTTTTGCGTCGTCGTGACGGCGGTCGAGATGGGCGTGAGGTGACGGGATGGCGCATGGACGCTGCCGTCGCCGTGGACGCAAAGACGCGCCCACCGCGCCTTGGACACGCCGCAGACGACGTGCCCACAGCGCCCACGAGCCGTTTCGTCATCGGACTCGCCAAGGCGTGGCGAATGTCGATCGAGAGCGTGTGTTACGAGTTCACGCGGTGACATTTCCTGCACGGTGCGGGTCGAAGCAGGTGCCGTCGCGGAGCATGGCGCAGGCGACGTTGAGCAGGCGGTCGGCCACTGAGCGCAGGGAGCGGGCGTGTCCATGGCCGCGGCTGCGCAGCGCCTGATACTTGGCGCGGCTGACCGGGTCTCGGTGGGCAGCGACGCGAGCCCAGTGGTAGGCGGCGTCGCGCAGCCGGTCGTGGGCGGCCAGGCGGCGCACCACGAGCAGGCTCTTGCCCGAACGCCGGGTGACCGGCGCCACCCCGCAGAGACAGCGAAGCGCGTCGTAGTCCCGCCGCCGCAGCGCGTCGCTACCCTCGGCAAGCAGACAAGCGAGGACGCCGGTGCCGATGCCGGGCAGCGATAGCAGGATGGCCGCGTCGGGCGGCGGTGGCGACGGCTCTGGCTCGCTCTCGGCGGGCGCGTCCGGGTCTTCCGCCGGTGCGGCCTCGGCGAGTTGGTGCACCAATCGGTCGAGCTGGCTGCGCGCGTGCGCCAGTTGCCGGTTGACCAGTACGAGGCGTTCGGCGATGAGCCGCACATGCGCGGCGGCGGCCTCGGCGGCACCTGGCGCGACCCGGACGGCCGGCGCCCGCAGCCGGTCACACAGCGTCGCGGCGTCGACGCGGCGGATGCGGTGCTGTTTCAATAACTTGGTCAGCGTCGCTTCGCGAACGCGCTGCGCCGCAACCGGCATCGGCAGGCGCCGCCACAGGGCGAGCGCCCAGGGCGCCGCGACGTCGTCGCTGGTCGCGGCGAGCAACTGCGGGTAGTAGCGCCAGAGCTGCTCGCGCATCCGGGGAGGCCGGTCAGGGGGGTGACGGGCGGCGCGCCAGTTGGAATCGCCAAGCCGCCCCCGATTTGTGCCACCGTCGGCGACGCCCGACATCGCCGGCCTTGCCATCGATATGCGCGGGTTGGGTTGAGGCAAGGCCGTGGCCCGATTACCGTTAGTGGTTCCGCCGAAGCTCCTGCAGTCGCCCGCCCTTGGCAATTTGACACCCACCCCGGTAATGTCGTATCTTTGCAGCCCAGAGTGTCGTATTTTTGCAGGATGCACTAGCATGAAGACCAGCAGAATGTCACTGGAGAAACGGATGGGACGACGGATCCTACGCAAGAAGAAGACTGTATTTCTGCGCAGGGATTTTGAGGACTTGGGGGGATATGACCAAGTTGGCCGGAGTCTGCGGCGCCTTACGATGAAGGGTCAGCTCGTCAGTATCGGGTACGGTATGTATGCCCGTGCGGTGCTATCGCCCGTCTCTGGCAAAGCTATGCCCGCTAAACCGCTGCCAGCTCTTGCCGCTGAAGCGCTGGCGCGTCTCGGTGTGCAGACTGAGCCTGCGAGCTTCGCAAAGGCGTACAAGGCGGGCATCATAACGCAGGTGCCGACGGGTCGCGTGATAGCAGTCCAGGGGCGCATCTCGCGCAAGATCGGCTTCAGCGGCATGTACGCCGTTTTTGAACGTGCCTCCCGATCCTGAGCTGGTTGAGGCCATCGCCACGGAACTCGGCGTCGACCCGTCCTTCGTAGAGAAGGATTGGCACGCCATGAGGTTGGTCAGCACTGTCGTAGAAGCCCGACACGACGACATTCGCCCGGTCTTCTCAGGCGGCACCAGCCTCTCCAAGGGCTACGGGCTCATCCGGCGGTTCTCCGAAGATCTGGATTTCAAGGTTCTCCTTCCGAAAACCGGTATCGACCGTGCTGCTCGCAGGAACTACCGGCATGCCGTACTCGACGCGATTCGTGACGACGATGACTGGACCCTCCGGGACAATGACGTGACAGCTGGGAACGAGAGTCGCTTCTTCCGTTTTGAGGTCGAGTACCCGACGACCTTCGCCGTACCCGCGGTTGCACGTCCAAAGCTGAAGCTGGAGGTTACCCTCGTTTCCCCGGCACTCGAGCCCCAAGAGCGGTCATTACGGTCGTTCGTTGCCGAGGCGCGGCACGAAGTCCCCGAAGTTCCGCGGATCGCTTGCGTTGCCCCGGCAGAGACTGCAGCCGACAAGCTAAGTGCTCTGACATGGCGCATTCTCGACGCGGGGACCCATCGCGACCGTACCCTGATTCGCCACCTACACGACGTCGTTACCCTCGAACCCCACGCCGTCGACCACCCGGGCTTTTCTCTATTGTTGCGTCAATCTTTGGAGGCGGATGGGCAGCGGGGTACCGTCGCGCCCGACGTTGCCGCGCTGCCGCCCCGCGAGCGACTGCTGGCTGCCCTTGACATCCTCCGCACCGACCCGGAACACGAGGAAAACTACGGGGCTTTCGTCGATGCCATGTGTTATGGAGCCACCGATGAGACACCGACGTTCCAGGAAACGCTCGAAGCCGCCCACCGCCTCCGACGACTCTTGCTGTGAATAGCTACGGCTCCGATCGGGCCTATCGTACTGGCCGAGAACTCGAGTAGCGTAGGTCAGTAGCACGTGGGTCAGGCAACGCTGTCTCCATCTGGGGTTTGTGGCCGTCCCGGTTCGGCCGTTGCTGGGTGCCGCCGGGCTCGACCGGACGTTGTGGTTGAGGACGGCCGAGGCCTTCAGACCTTGGCTAGCAGCCCGTGGCAGAAGGGGCCGATTGTCAATCGAGAATCGCGTGCCCGTATTGGCGTGTCGCCGGACCATCCCACGACGAATGCGGCCGATCGTGGCGCTCGGGGGCCCAAAAGCGGCGCACACGCCCCCAGCACCCGCGCAGGAGGCCGATCAGCGCGCCCAGAAGCGCCGCCCGCGCGGCCCTGGAGGCTCCGCGGCGTGCCGACGCCCGTCAGGTGCCGCATGAGCAACCCCAGGTTGACGCCGCAGACCTGCACGAGCAGCCGTTTCAGGATGTTGGGATGCCCGCGCAGATGGACGCGGCGCATCCTGCCGGTCTCGTAGAGATGCGCGTTGGGCCGTTCCAGCAACTCGCCCCGCTGCCGCAGCAACCGTTTCCCGCGCGCGCCGCGGATCCGCCGGCGGTTGGCATACACCGCGTCCCGCGCAGCCGCCTGGCCCTTCCAGTGGCGCCGGCCGCGATCCGGCTCCGAGACGTAGCTGCGCACGCCGATGGCCGCAAACCCGACCATCGTTTCGTTACTGTGATACCCCTTGTCAGCGAGGACCTCCGCGATCCCCGGCGCGCCGACCGCCTCGACCTGCTCGGCGGCCGTGACGAGCGTGTCGACCAGGGTCGTCGTGTCGCCCGCACTCGCGTCCTGCACTGTCACGCCCACGATGGCGCCTGTGTCCAGGTCGACCGCATGCTCGGCGGTGTGCGCCAGATGCGTGCGGCCGTCCTTCATCTTGGCGATCTTCGCGTCCGGATCGTGCGGGTGGGTCCAGTCCGCGTTCGAGCCCTTCTTCTTGCGGGTCCGGTCGAACCGGGCCAACTCGGCGCGCGTCGGCGTCGAGAGGCCGGACGCCTCGGCCAGCCGGGTCAGAAACGCGTCGCAGCTCTCGCCCGTATCCCGCCGCACAATGCTCCGCATCGCCGCATTGGCTTCCAGCGTCGTGGCATCGATCCCCACCGTGCGCCCCACGATCAGCGTGGCGTCGGCCAGTCGCTGCAACACCCACGTAAACACCACCTGGTGGGTCTCGAGGTCAATCAGGCGACGGGTGCGCAGCGTCGAGTGGTCCGGCGGCGCCTCGTGCACCGCGTAGTCCAAGAACGCGCGGAGGCTCAGCGAATCGGCGGCGCGCCACGCGATTGCCCGTCCCGAGTCCAACCCTTCGAAGTAGCCGAGCAGCAGCAGCCGAAAATAGCGGCCCGGCGCCAGACTCGGCCGGCCGACCCCGTCCGCGTAGAACGACGCGCACTGTGCTTCCACAAACGCATCGAACGCCGCCTCGTCGAGCACCCGATTCAGTCGCTCATAAAACGGGTGCCCAGCGCTCTTCGGCAGATCCGCCGTGGGCACCCACATTGTCGCTTGCTGCGTTCGGCCGCGTCGTGTCCCCATCGCCATGCCCGACAGTGTAGGACTCAGAACCGATCATGTCGATCCCTATGACGGAGGACTTTCACCACGGGCTGCTAGTCCCCTGTGTCTGAAAACGCTTTAAGAAGTGTGCCGGGTGTGATGTATTGGGCGGCATGGCAAGAACAGGTCGGCCCGCACGCGCTGCGCCACGCCATCTCCGCCTACGTGGACGCCCACAATGACGAGGGCAAGCCTTTCAAGTGGACGAAAACAGCCGACGAGATCCTCGCGAAGGTGAAGCGGTTCGGACAGCGCACCGTTCAAGTCCACGGTGGCCCCAGATGACCAACGACTTTTTGAAGAAATCAAAGATCAAGGGGACTAGACGGTGCTACACTGCGCGCATGTCTGATGGCAGGAACACCACCTTCGATGTGTGTCCGGAAGGGCGGTTGGTCTCGGTCACCATCACGAGTCGTGAGCCGACCCCGAACGTGACGCATCTGCGGTCGATGACATGGGTGCTGCATCCAGAGCTTGCAGAGGGGCTAGGTGAGCAGCTTCTGGCGGCGAGTCAGCGGGCACGTCGTCGCAGTAACTCACACGAAGGTCGAACTCCCCCTCAATGATCGTGCTCCCGCCATCACCATAGACTATCGTGAGGATTTTCCTGCCCGGCATAGACTGCACCTCTTTGGACATGATCCAGCATACAAGTTTAGCATAGCAGAGCCACGCAGCTGCTTCGGCCAATACGCTGCACACTCTATCAGTTTAGGAAGAGACCAACATGGCGACAATCAACGGCGATAACGGCAACAACCTGGAGATCGGCACGTCCGCGGCGGATCAGATCTTCGGCTTCGGGGGTATCGACCTGCTCCGTGGTGGCGACGGTAACGACACCATCGAGGGCGGCGACGGGCCAGACTCCTTGTACGGCGACAAGGACGACGACACCATCCGCGGTGGTGCTGGGGACGACCTGATCCGCGGCGGACGTGGTGATGACACCCTGGACGGCGGGGCAGGCAGGGACATGATCCGCGCCGATCTCGGCGATGACTGGATCGAGGGGTCTGAGGGTGACGACTACATCGACGGCGGCGACGGATATGACTTAGTTCATTGCATTTACTCACCTGTCAAGGGCGGACCAAAACTAGACCAGAGTGGCGGAGGAAAATTAGACCATCCGGCCGCCCGGTGGCGTGTTTGAAGGTGGCTGTGCGGGTGGGCTGAAGCGGAGTCCGGGCACGCCCCCGGGGCGGGCCCGGACGCAGTGGAGGCCCGGCTGCACAGCCAGCGGCGTTGCAGGGGGAGGGGTCAGGACGCCGGGGCGGCAGCGTCTTTGCGAGCGTGCTTGCTGTGTGCGAGGCGATAGCTGTCGCCGTTCAGCTCGAGGATGTGGACGTGATGGGTCAGCCGGTCGAGCAGCGCGCCGGTGAGCCGTTCAGAGCCAAAGATCTCGGTCCATTCGTTGAAGGGCAGATTCGAGGTCACCAGCGTCGACGCTTGCTCGTAGCGCTGGGAGAAGATCTCGAACAGCAGCTCGGTGCCGGTCTTCGACAACGGCACGTAGCCGAGCTCGTCCACGATCAACAAATCCTGCTTGGCTAACTGTTTCTGGAAGCGGAGCAGGCGCTTGTCATCCCGAGCTTCGAGCAGCTCGTTCACCAGCGCGGCGGCGGTGGTGAAGCGCACCCGATAGCTTTTCTGACAGGCGGCCAACCCCAAGGCCAGCGCCAGATGCGTCTTGCCTGTGCCGGAGTTGCCCAACGCCAAGACGTTCTCTCGCCGGTCGAGATACTCCGCGCGGGTCAGCTCGAGCACGAGCCGTTTGTTCAACGACGGGATCGCGCGGAACGCGAAGGTCTCGAGACTCTTCACGACCGGGAACTTGGCGGCCTTGATGCGGCGTTCGATGGCGCGCTGCTCACGGTCGAGCAGCTCCAGCTCGCAGAGGCGGAACAGGTAGCGTGGACAGTCCAGCCCTTCCTGCGCGCAGTGCCGCGCCACCTTGTCGTACTCGCGCAGGAAGGTCGGCAAGCGGAGGGCCTTGAGATGGGCGTCGAGCAGCAGGGTCGACTTGGCCATCACTCGGCCCCTGCCCCCAGCAGCATCAAGTAGTCGGCCGCCATGGTCGTCGTCACCCGCGGGGCCGGGAGATGCGGATACTGCGCCAGGTCGAGGCGGGGCGGCCGGTGGTCGAGGCGGCACAGAACGAGATGCTTGACGGCGTCGAACCCGATCGCGCCCAGTCGCAGGGCGTCCTCGATAGCGCCGCGGACGTGGGCCAGCCGAAAGTCCTCGAGGAGCCGCAAGACCTGCACATACTCGCGGGTCCCGGCTTTGCCCAGCCGGGTCTCCAAGAGCCGCCGCAGCCGGAGAAACTCGTCTGGCAGCGCCCACCCGGTCAGCGGCGCCGCTTGATCGAGCGCGCCCGTCTTGCGCTCCAACAAGGCCAAGTAGTGCAGCGGATCGAAGATCAACTCCTCACGCCCGTAGCTGCGACGATGACGGGCGATCTCCTCACTCCCGCAGACGATCACGACGACGTCCACGTAGCCCTTCACCACCACGTCGCGGTGGCCGTAGGCGGTTGGCACCGAGTAGTCGTTGCGGCGGTAGCGCACCAGCGACAACGACGTGACCCGCGTCGGGCGCGTGTCGCAGGCGTCATACGGGCCCGGCGGCAACGGCAACAACGCGGCGCGGTCGCGCGCGAAGCGCTCCCCGATCGTCTCGGTGTGCCGCCGTAACCGCTGCCCGCGCCGCGCGCGGCACTGGCGCGCCAAGTCAGCGTTCAACGCGTCCCAACTCGCGACGCGCGGGACCGGCACGAAGAAGTTGCGGCGGGCGTAGCCGACCAGCCCTTCCACCTTGCCTTTGTCGTTGCCCTTCCCCGGCCGTCCGAAGCGATCGTCGAACAAGTAGTGCGAGTGGAGCTCGCTGAAGCTCTGCGTTCGCTGCCGCGTGCCGTCCCCGAGAATCTTCGCCACCGCCAGCGTGGTGTTGTCGTAGACGATGCCACGCGGCACGCCGCCGAAGTAGCGGAACGCGGCGTTGTGTCCTTCGCAAAACGCCTCCGTCGTCTCGGCCGGAAACGCCTGCACGAACGCGTCGTCGCTGTGCGGCAGATCCACGACCAAGTAGTGCGCCTTGCATTCGACGCCGTCGATGACCACCAGGGCTTCGCCGAAGTCGGCCTGGGCGTCGCCCGGCGGATGCGCGAGCGGCACGAACATCTCTTGCCCGCCCAGCTTCTGCCTGCGCACGTAGTCTTTGACAATCGTGTGGCCGCCCGTGAAGGCGTGCTCGACGCATAAGCGCTCCCAGATGCGCTTGGCCGTGTGCCGTTGTTTCTTCGGGCGCTGCTGATCGTCGGTGAGAATTTGATCGATGACCCCGGTGAAGGCGTCCAGTTTCGGACACCGGATCGGTTTCGCCCGACGATACCCGGGCGGCAGGCGGTAGCGCAGCATCTTGCGCACCGTCTCCCGGGCCAGCCCGAAGCGCCGGGCCGCCGCCCGCTCGCTCAATCCCTCCACATAGACGCTGCGCCGCACCGCCGCATAGAACTCCACTCGATACATCCCTCCTGTATTCCACAGAACACCGTCGGCATGCTCGGTGGACCACTCGAGCGGTCTGGTTTTCCGCCGCCCGCAGGCAGCTTCACACCGCCGCGCTGTGGTCTATTTTTGCTCCGCCGTTCTCACCTCCGTTGGGCGGCATGTTGTTCGCCCGCCCGGCAGGTGCCTGGCGAACGCTCGCCCGCGTGCGTGCGCGGTCGATCTCGAACGGCGGGAGCGCTCCCGGGCACGACCTGCCGTGACCGCTATCTGGACCTGTCCGAGGCGCTCTTCCTGGCGACGGCGGCCAGGCTCGGGTCGATGCCGCCGATGGAAGAACCGGCTGGCTGCGATGGACCGTCAGTCGGATCGGAGAAGTGCCACATGGCCGCACCCGATGCGCCCGCCGAGCGGCTGCACACGCTGTACGTCGAGCAGCTGCGAGGGTCGTTGAGGCCACCCGTCCATCCGCCGGTGAACCGGAGGCGGACGCAAGCCATGGTCCATCGCGCGAGGGACGGCGGGCCGGGCCTGTGCGAAGAGCGGGACGCAACGACCTGGATCTGGTCGGACCTGCACTTGGGAGACAAGGCGTCAATAACGGCTTTCAACCGGCCGTTCCGGACGCCGTGAAACGCGTATCGTCCCCCACACGGACTTGGACGGGCACTTGCGGCGCCGTGCCGCCGCCGGCGGTCGGGCGGCGTGCCCGACGACCGCACGCTTGCCCGCAGCCTCACACCGCGGCAGCGCGAACATCGCGACCGACGCGGCCCTGCATCTGAACGCAGGTCGTCGCTGCGACTCGAACACTCGTCCCACGCCTGGTCGCCCGTTGCCTGCGGCTGCTGCCGCAGCGTCACGACGTAAACGACCCCGAACCGCAGGCGGCGCCGGTCGCCCGGCGTTGAGATCCAAGACGAGACTTTGGGCGTGGGCGCTGCCCGCTGCAGGACGTGGGCGCCGCACGAGCGAATCACCACACCAACTGGAAATCGGTTCGCGCTTGACGACAACCGGGTCACGTGAAGGAACAAACAACCGAACAAGGAGGCGAAAGAAGATGAGCGACGACAGCAACGAGACCCCCAGCACGGATGCCGCGCTCCTGGCCGGAGGAGCGCGGGGATCGGAGAGACAGACGCTCGTGGTGTTGGACCAGACGCCCCGAGCCTCGCAGCGACAGCAGACCGGACAGTGCCGGACCGCCCCGCCAACGGCGGCCGACGCATCCGACGTCCCGGGAGGTCACGCATGCCAGACGATCCGTCATCGCATCCCGGGTTCCAGTACCAAAACACGGTCTACCTGTGCGCACGCGGCGAGGCCTTCGCCCGTTCGGGCGACCTCTGCCAGCTGTGCGGCCAGCAGCCCGCCGTTGAAGCACACCACTGGGCCGTAGATTACCCGCCGGCGCACAAGACGACGGCCGCCGATCTGACGGCGCTGTGCGCCGAGTGCCACTTCGTCGCCACCACGCTCCGCCGGTTCACGCGCGCCGGCGGCTCGCGGCACCAATTCTGCGCGGTCCTTTCGGAGGTAATAGCACAATGCGACTTGAATTCACCCTTGCCGGCGTCTCCGCCCTCATCATGCACAACGGAGCGGCCGGACTCGACACGCGTAGCGCTCTCAGCCGCGAGATCGCAGCGATCGCAGCGAAGCGAGGCGGCAACCGAACCGACGTCGACGACCGACGGCTCCGAGAGCTCGAGTGCCAGCGGTCCCTCTATCTCGACGCTGACGGCAGACCCACGGTACCGGAGGCAGCGCTTCGGGCCATGATCGAGGCCAGCGCCCGCAAGACCAAGCAGGGCCCTCTCGTGCGCGAGGGGTTGATGATCGAGAGTGTGACGTTCGGCTACAACGTCGACCGCTACGGCGAGGACGTCAACAAGCTGAGCACGACCGCGCAGTTCGTGGCGCCGGTGGTGGTGGCACGCAAGCGCATCCTGCGCACCCGGGCGCGGTTCGAGTGTCCGTGGTCGGTCGTCGGCGTGGCCGACGTCGACCCGGGGCAGGTGGACGGGCACAAGCTGACGGCGTGGCTGGCCACGGGCGGCCGCCGCATCGGGCTCGGCGACTGGCGGCCGCAAACGAGCGGCCACTACGGGAGGTTCAACGTCGAGAAGGTGATCGAGCTGCAGGCCGCTGCTTGACGGCGGCGTCCCGCTGGTGAAGATTTGACAGCGCGGCGTGGCGTGGCATGGCGGGCCGGGGCCTGGCATGGCTTGGCGCGGCTTGGCGGGGCGAGGCAGGGACGTTTGCCGGATGCTCGGCGTTTCGATCGGGGAGCCGCTTGCTCGCCGAGCGTCGCGAGGGGATCGAGCACGCGCAGGGGGTCGGTGTCGGCATCCGGCGCGAGTCGAGTGCGCTGCCTGGAGACGCAGCAAGGAGGGCGAAGATGCTGGATCACAACGAGCACGACGCGGGCTGTGCCGGGAGACTGATCGACTGCGGCCTCGGCCTTGGCCGAAGACACCGGCGAGATGGTGGCCGCCGTGGCCGAGCGCGAAGCGGATGCGGTCGCGGCGCTGGCCGAACACCACGCGGACGTCCTCGCGGCCCTGGCCGAGCAGGAAGTGGCCCCGGAGATCCTGGCGGACTTGGCCGAGCAGCATCGCGAGATCCTCTCGGCGGCCAGAGAGCGGGAGGCGGACCTCGTCGAGGGAGCCCGCCGACACGCAGAGCAGATGCGGGCGGCGCTGGCCGAGCAGATCAAGAGGTTCGGTCGGTGACGCACCGCAACCTGGCTCCCGAGCCGAGAGGCTCGGGAAAGGTGATCGAGCTGCAGGCCGCTGCTTGACGGCGGCGTCCCGCTGGTGAAGATTTGACAGCGCGGCGTGGCGTGGCATGGCGGGCCGGGGCCTGGCATGGCTTGGCGCGGCTTGGCGGGGCGAGGCAGGGAACGTTTCACGAAATGTCGCCGCCAGCCGTCGGCAGTTCTGTCGCACCGCACCACGGGACCTACCCGTCTGAAGAGAACACGACCACACGACGGCGAACCACCTGACGGCGTACTGTGAGTACTGCCACGACCTCTTCACCGAGTACATAGGGCGCTCGGAGGTTCAATCTGGTGCCCGTTGTCGACGGCTACCTGCGGTGCCTGTCGGCGAACCACGCGAATTGGCGGGAGGAGAATCCGCTGCCGGCGCCCGGCGACAAGGAGCACGGCTGCCTGCGCGCCGATCTCCTTGAGATCGCCAGACAGCGACGGCAGGCCACCGCAGGGCAGGAGCCGGGCAGTCTCGGTCTGGTGGGCGGAACCTGGAAGGTAGAGCCGGCGGCACGTGACTATCTGCCGACCGCCGCGCCGGATTCAAGGCATCGCGCCGTCCGGGGCCGCCGCGGCGCGATCGGCGATCGTGGAACGAAGACTATCGGAGGAGGATCCAGTCGATGAATGAGACAACAGATGGGCTCGGTTTTCGCGGCGTTGGTCAGCTTCATGATCGCAATCGCCAGCTTCCTCTACACGGCGCTGAGCAGCGACCACGGCAAGCTGCGCGACGAGATCGCCACGCTCCGCGCTGAGGTTCGGTGCTTCGCCGAGCAGGAGGACTGCGACGTCGCAAGGCGGCTATCGGAACTGAGCAGGGGGCGGTAAGCTCGATCGTCAGCATGGGATTGGCATCCGGGCCTGCCCCTGTGACCCGGATGCCAATCGCGGTCAGGATACTGAAGTCGGCGAACCGTAGCGGCTCGAATCGCGGCCGTGGCCGGCCGGAACGCGGCGCAGCAGGTTGACACCACGCGACTTGATGTGGGGCAGCGTTGGAGACTCGACTACCCGTCGCTCGTCGCGGTCTCCCCACCCGCGGCGGCTCCACTCTCGGCGGACGCCGACTGCTTCCTGCGTTCCGCCCAGTAGTTCTTCATCCGCTCCGAGGTCGCTTTCCGGCCCGCTTCCGACATGTTGCGCCGCTTCCGCGTACCCTTCGAAGCCTGTGCGGAAGGCGATTGCCCCGCCTTGCCGCCCAGCGCGGAGATCGCCGCATCGATTCGAGCCACACCATCCAATAACTCGGCGCGCTCAGTCTGGAGCAGTGCTATGACATCCTTCATCGCTTATCCTCGTTGCGCCAGCGCCCATCCGGTCCGATGTGTGGATAGCATACCGTCATTCCATGGCGGCCGACGACGACCGGCGCCGGACAGACGCCGGGCAGCACCAAGACCCTTTGCGTCGAGTCCCACACGACCGCTGGCGACGGGATGATTCGTCGTCGCGATCAACGACCCTCGTTCAAGAACCGCCTCTGCCCGCCAGCCTCACATACCGCGGCGGGCTTCCGCTGTGTCCATGTCGTCCTCTGGACGAGCGACCTGGCCCGGAAGCGTGATCCGGCCGCGTACCCGCACGCATGGTGACCAGAATCACAACACTGACTGAATCCTGTGCCGGAGCGCGGCCACCACTTCGGGCACCCCAACACTGGTAGCCGGCGGACAACCGGCATTGCGGGAGGCTCGACCCTCCAAGACACCGAACTTGGCTGTGGCTCCCTGCCCTTCTGTTCCTGTCCCTCCACCATGGGACTATCCTAACCCGGATTATGCGTGAAGGTACGGTGGAGGGGAAGACACAGGAGCCTCCGTGTGGTACAAATGTAGTGCACACAACGTTTTAGCCACAACGGAGACCCCTGCGTGACGCCTCACACGATACCACAGACTGTTCTATTCCCGGATCTGTTCGACAAGCCCCTCGTCGCCACGTTCAACCAGGAACACGCGAGTTCCGACGGCGGCGCCGTCCTGCTCAAGGCGGCCGAGCGCGTATACGGCTTGGTCAAGGCGTTCGCCCGGTGTCTGGCCGACAAGCGCGCCGCTGAGAAGATTCGGCACACGTTCGCGGATCTGATCGGCCAGCGGATCTTCGGCATCGCGTGCGGTCATCCCGATGGCAACGATGCCGACCACTTGGCCGACGACCCCATCCACAAGCTGCTGCTCGGGCGGGACCCGGTGTCCGGCGCGCCCTTGGCGTCGCAACCTACGATCTCGCGGTTCGAGAACGGCGCGAGCCGCACCGCGCTCTACCGGATGGGGCGCGAGTTGGCGGCGTGCGTCATCGAGCGGCATCGGCGCCGCCTGCACGGGCGGGCGCGGCGCGTCACCATCGATCTGGATCCGACCGACGACCTGACGCACGGCGCCCAGCAGCTCACGTTCTTCAACGGGCACTATGGCGGCTGGTGTTATCTGCCGCTGCTCGGGTTTCTGAGCTTCGACCGCGAGGCGGAGCAGTATCTGTGCGCGGCGGTGCTGCGGCCCGGGAACGCAGTGGCCGCCGACGGGACCCTCGGGCTGCTGTGTCGGCTGCTCCCGCTGCTGCGGGCGGCGTTTCCGCGGGCGCGGTTTCTCGTTCGGCTCGACGGGGGCTTTGCGACCCCGGAGGTCTTCGATTTCCTGGATGCGGAGCCCCGGCTCGACTACGTGGTGGCGATGGCGAAAAATGCGGTTTTGGAGCGGCATGCCGAATCCGCGCTGCAGACGGCGCGCACGCAGAGCGAGGTCAGTGGCGAGACCGCACACGTCTATACCGACACCCGCTACGCCGCCCGCATCTGGGGCCATGAGCGCCGGGTGGTGATCAAAGCCGAGGTCGTCCGTCTCGGCGAACGTGCGCCGCGGGACAACCCGCGCTTCGTAGTGACGAACCTGCGCCAGACGCCGCGTTTCATCTACGAGCGGGTCTACTGTGCTCGCGGCGACATCGAGAACCGGATCAAGGAGTTGCTCGATGGCCTGCAGATCGACCGCACGAGCTGCTGCCGGTTCTGGGCCAACCAACTGCGCGTCTTGCTGACGGCCGCAGCCTACGTGCTGATGCAGGAGCTGCGGCTGCGGGCGGCGGGCACCGCGTGCGCCCGCACCCAGGTGACGTGGCTACGCGACCGATTGCTCAAGCTCGGGGTCCAGGTCGTCCGCTCGGTCCGCCGGCTCGTTCTGCATCTGCCGCGGGCCACGCCGCAGCGCGAGGCATGGCAGCGCATCGCCCTCGCACTCGGCGCACGTGCCGGATAGCCCATCCGTCCCGCCGCACCAAGCTCCCTCCGGGACGATACGGACCGTCCCCAGGAGAAGCTGTCGACATTCCGGCTCACCGCGCCCGGCCGTCGCCCCATGGCTGGCCCCGCAACCCCCTCGCAGCCCGCAAATGACGAGGGCGAGACCCTGTTCGTCGTCCGGCCACGCCCTGTCGATCCCGAATATCGAGCTTCAGTAGAGTCGAGGAGAGGCGCGTAGCCGGTAGGGGGCCGGTGGCTTATCCGGCGCTTTCGCAATCGGGCCGCAGGCCGAGTCCCGTGGGTACGTTTCCTCCCCCCCCTCTCCGAACCCGGCGGGCCGATTTCCGGCACCGGGCTCTCCAGTGGAATCATGCGGCTCGCGCACGGGCTTCCCGGTCACGACCAGCGGACGGGTCTCGCGAGCCCTGGCACCAGGCTCGCACCCTTGAGCCGGCCGGCCGGTGCGTCGTCAGGCCTGTTGACGCCCTGGCGACGGCGACCGCTCGGGTCGTCCCCTTCGCTTGTGCATGTGATGACATCCGGCATTCCTGCTCATCTCCGGGGTGATAGGCCGTTCGGCCACTCCCGTGAGCCTGCTCCCTTTCGCCATCGCTTCCACCTGAGGTCCCTTCCCTCCGCCGGCATTACCCGGCTTCCTCGGTACCTACGGACCTCTCCGCCACCCTGACCGGCCCGACCTGACCCTCGCGGGCTGTCCGTTGGCGCGTGCCACGCCACCGGCAGGGCTTCCCGTGTTGCGACCAATCCCCTCTTCCACACGTGCCGCCGCCATTACCCCGGCGGAACCGGTCGGTGCTCGCGTCGCTCGCTTCCCGACCGCTGGCAGCCTTCCCCGTTATTCCGGCGGGTCGGCTTCCGCGTTACCCGTTTCGAGGCCTGCTCGGCGTTCAACGTCGTTGCGGCCCGCGTGGTCGCTGAACCGCCCAAGGCGGCCCTTTGTCGTCGGAGTGCTTCAGCCGATGTCGTTGCCTCCGTCGTCCGCTCCGACTGCTACCGGCTGGAGCGACAGTTGCCGGGCGGGATTCGCACCCGCTGAGGAATGGCACCTTGTCACGGCGCACGTAGAGTCGAGGAGAGGCGCGTAGCCGGTAGGGGTCGGTGGCTTATCCGGCGCTTTCGCAACCGGGCCGCAGGCCGAGTCCCGTGGGTACGTTTCCTCCCCCCGCTCTCCGAACCCGGCGGGCCGATTTCCGGCACCGGGCTCTCCAGTGGAATCATGCGGCTCGCGCACGGGCTTCCCGGTCACGACCAGCGGACGGGTCTCGCGAGCCCTGGCACCAGGCTCGCACCCTTGAGCCGGCCGGCCGGTGCGTCGTCAGGCCTGTTGACGCCCTGGCGACGGCGACCGCTCGGGTCGTCCCCTTCGCTTGTGCATGTGATGACATCCGGCATTCCTGCTCATCTCCGGGGTGATAGGCCGTTCGGCCACTCCCGTGAGCCTGCTCCCTTTCGCCATCGCTTCCACCTGAGGTCCCTTCCCTCCGCCGGCATTACCCGGCTTCCTCGGTACCTACGGACCTCTCCGCCACCCTGACCGGCCCGACCTGACCCTCGCGGGCTGTCCGTTGGCGCGTGCCACGCCACCGGCAGGGCTTCCCGTGTTGCGACCAATCCCCTCTTCCACACGTGCCGCCGCCATTACCCCGGCGGAACCGGTCGGTGCTCGCGTCGCTCGCTTCCCGACCGCTGGCAGCCTTCCCCGTTATTCCGGCGGGTCGGCTTCCGCGTTACCCGTTTCGAGGCCTGCTCGGCGTTCAACGTCGTTGCGGCCCGCGTGGTCGCTGAACCGCCCAAGGCGGCCCTTTGTCGTCGGAGTGCTTCAGCCGATGTCGTTGCCTCCATCGTCCGCTCCGACTGCTACCGGCTGGAGCGACAGTTAGCCGGGCGGGATTCGCCCCGCTGAGGAATGGCACCTTGTCACGGCGCACGTAGAGTCGAGGAGAGGCGCGTAGCCGGTAGGGGTCGGTGGCTTATCCGGCGCTTTCGCAACCGGGCCGCAGGCCGAGTCCCGTGGGTACGTTTCCTCCCCCCGCTCTCCGAACCCGGCGGGCCGATTTCCGGCACCGGGCTCTCCAGTGGAATCATGCGGCTCGCGCACGGGCTTCCCGGTCACGACCAGCGGACGGGTCTCGCGAGCCCTGGCACCAGGCTCGCACCCTTGAGCCGGCCGGCCGGTGCGTCGTCAGGCCTGTTGACGCCCTGGCGACGGCGACCGCTCGGGTCGTCCCCTTCGCTTGTGCATGTGATGACATCCGGCATTCCTGCTCATCTCCGGGGTGATAGGCCGTTCGGCCACTCCCGTGAGCCTGCTCCCTTTCGCCATCGCTTCCACCTGAGGTCCCTTCCCTCCGCCGGCATTACCCGGCTTCCTCGGTACCTACGGACCTCTCCGCCACCCTGACCGGCCCGACCTGACCCTCGCGGGCTGTCCGTTGGCGCGTGCCACGCCACCGGCAGGGCTTCCCGTGTTGCGACCAATCCCCTCTTCCACACGTGCCGCCGCCATTACCCCGGCGGAACCGGTCGGTGCTCGCGTCGCTCGCTTCCCGACCGCTGGCAGCCTTCCCCGTTATTCCGGCGGGTCGGCTTCCGCGTTACCCGTTTCGAGGCCTGCTCGGCGTTCAACGTCGTTGCGGCCCGCGTGGTCGCTGAACCGCCCAAGGCGGCCCTTTGTCGTCGGAGTGCTTCAGCCGATGTCGTTGCCTCCATCGTCCGCTCCGACTGCTACCGGCTGGAGCGACAGTTGCCGGGCGGGATTCGCCCCGCTGAGGAATGGCACCTTGTCACGGCGCACGGAATAATGCGGGTTAACGTCCTGACACCACACGACTTTGAACTCCTCGTGAAGACGCCCCCCATTGTGCCCACCATTTCGGCTTGGGTTCCACCGGAGCGCCGCGGCCGTTGCTGCACGACTACCGACGGTTTCGTCGTCCCGTGGCAACCGTCGACGGGGTTGTGTCCAGTTTTTCGGCGACTGGGGTCATGACGTATCTGAAGAACGGGACGACGCTCGCACGAACGAGCGCGCCGGATCGCCGGGCACGCGTCGCCGATGACAACGACGAAGCTCCACGACCGGACGGCGGCGACGATCACCGTCGACGAGATTGAACGCATCATCTCTCGGCTCACTCGCGGTCGCCGACGCTCTCTGTCTCGATGTTCATCTGCACCACCGAGGCGCGCGGCCGCCGCGAGCCGGTCAGTCTGCGGCTGCTCGCGCCGCCGCGGCGCTCGGCCCTTGACAGGACCTGTTGGACTGAGGGCTCCTGCGCGCGATGGCCGTGCCGACCGTTACGTGCCGCGCGGACCGCACCCGTCTCGGGACGTACCCGGAATCCTGATGCCGAACACTGAACGGAGCGGTGGGGGTGAACGAAACCGTTTTCCGCCCCGGCCATAGCCGCAGATCGACCGCTCGCAGTCCCAACAGCTTGGCGACTTCGACTCGGCCTCGCTATGTTTCCGAAGAGCGTGCGCTGTTGGCGCCCTGAAAACACGTGGTGATGGCCGACCCTCCGGGCTGAGTCGATCGTCGCATCAGGAGAGGAACGAACCATGGAGGCTGAGCACATACCGCTGTCCGACGGTTGCCAGAGCGTCGAGGACTTTCTCGCGGCGCTTCCTCGAGCGCGAGAGCCCCAAGGTGCTCTCGCACCAGGACGCGGAGAAGCTCGCCGGCCTGCTCGGCTGCGGGACGGAAGAGCTGCACCACGCCGACCGCCCGCCCCGGCGGAAAGGCTCTGCCACGAAGAAGCGGCGAAGCGTCTTGCCGGACCAGGCGCCGGTGCCGCTCGCCCCCATACCCGAGGTGGATGTCGAGGCGTCCGCCGGCCCGGGCGCGCTGGCCGACGAGTTCGTCGCCGAACGCGCGCGCTGGTTCCTGCCCGAGGGGATGATCCGCTACGAGGACGACGCGAGCCCCGGCGCCATCCGCGTGCTCCGGGTGCGCGGCGAGTCGATGGAGCCCGAGCCCTCCGAAGGCGACCGGTTGCTTGTCGACACCGCCCGGCGCTTCCCAGCCACCGGCGAGATGTTCGTGCTCTGGGACGGCAGCGGGCTGGTGGTCAAACGCGTCGAATACGTCAATGACGACGGCGGCACGCCCGAGCTGCGGCTGAAGTCAGCCAACCCGGACTACGCCGACTACACCTGCCTCCCGGAGGACGTCCACATCGTCGGCAGGGTGTTGTGGACCATCAAAAGGGTATGAACGAAGTCAGCGACAATCGATGCTCGTCTGTGTGGCTGCCTTGACAGCGTTGTTGATGTCTACCCTAATTGGATAGGGACCTAGCGAGGCGCCACTTGCGCTACGATCGCTCTATTGCAATCGGCACACGCCACGAGGCACTGTTGGAGTTGATCCACTCCGGCTCCTATTCCTGTCCCAAACTCGCAGAAGAGCTCGCCGTTTCCTTGCCGACGGTGTCTCGCGACATCGTGATTCTTGCGGCGTCAGGGATACGGAATCGAGTCCGTCAAGCGGCGTACCGGCTGGGCGTACCAGCTGACGGGTACGCCCGATTCGCAACGACGTTCCCCAAGCGAACCATGAGCACTGCCAACGCCGCATCCTGGCATCGCGACTTTGGCATTGAGAACGGCGCGTACCAGCCTGTGGCGAAAGTCGCGGATCCGGCTTGGCCCCGGCGCGATCGAGCCCGTACACTGAACGGCCATGGCGATGGGCAAGAGACCGGCGGCGCGCCAAGCGTCGCCGATGTGGGTGGACACGGCGGACCTTCCGACGAGTGACGGGCATCCTTACTTCGAGCGGCTGAACCGGGTTCTGGCGGATTCCGGATTCGATGCGTTCGTCGAGGAGTTGTGCGCGGCTTTCTACGCGGACAGGCTGGGCCGTCCGAGTCTGCGTCCGGGTCGGTATTTCCGGATGCTGTTCATCGGCTATTTCGAGGGGTTGTCGTCGGAGCGGGGGATTGCGTGGCGGGTGGCTGATTCGCTGAGTCTGCGGTCGTTCCTGGACCTGGAGTTGACCGCGGCGGCGCCGGATCACTCGACGCTGTCGCGCACGCGGCGGCGGATCGACGTAGAGACCCACGAGGCGGTGGTGCGCCAGGCAAACTGGCGAAGGATGGCCGGTGAAAGTCCGGCGGAAGGAAGGAGTAACCAACCACCTTCACCCCGAGTCATGCGCCGGTCGCTGTGAGGCGGCAGGTGAAGCGTTGACAGGGGCGCGGACGGGCGGGGCTATCGAGCATCGAAAGCGTGAAGGTCTGGAGCGCCGAGACTATCACCGCAGTCGAAGGCCACACCGACATCACCGCGACGGGTGAGGGGATGGAGGGCTCCACGGTGTCAGAGAACCCAAGCACGTCCGTACGTCCGTCGCCGGGACCTGGGAGGTCTTCATTCTGCTCCGGCAGTCGAACCGGGGCCGCAGAGGAAAGGAAGATTCCGTAACCGATGGTGCACGGAATGAAGAAGTCGGATGAGGCAGTACTACCGATGAAGGCGGCGAACAAGGGCGCGCAAACGCCTGCGGAGTCGCCGGAGGGAAGGGCCTCAACCAAGGGGAATTCGGGAGACCAAAGCACGCACCGGACGCAGGGTCGGGAGGGCGTGTCACAGGCGGTCGAACGGATACGGCAAGCTGCAACGAGAAAGCCGCAGGAGAAACTGACTGCGCTCATGCACCACATCACGACACACGCGCTACGGTGCGCCTTCTACGACTTGAAGAAGACCGCATCGCCTGGCGTGGATGGCATGGTGTGGAGCGAGTACGAGGACGGGCTGGACGAGCGTTTGCTCGCCCTGCACGGTCGCGTACACTCGGGAGCGTATCGGGCGCTGCCGTCGCGGCGGGTTGCAATACCCAAGCCTGACGGCGGAACGCGACCGCTCGGCATTGCCGCCCTGGAGGACAAGATCGTCCAGAAGGCGGTAGTGGATGTCATCCTGACGCCGATTTACGAGCCGGAATTTCTCGGGTTCAGCTATGGGTTTCGACCGGGGCGCGGGGCGCATGATGCGCTTGACGCCCTGGCTTTCGGGATAGACCGGCGCAAGGTCGGCTGGATAGTCGACGCCGACATCCGTGCGTTCTTCGACCGGCTCTCGCGAGACCATCTGTTGCGGTTTCTCGAGCACCGAATCGGGGACAAACGGGTACTCCGGCTGATTACCAAGTGGCTGAACGCCGGCGTCATGGAAGACGACGAGTGGAGGGACGACCTGCAGGGGACTCCGCAAGGCGCGGTGGTTTCACCCATCCTCGCCAACGTTTACCTGCACTACGTCCTCGACCTCTGGTTCCAGAAGAAGTGGCGCGCCCGAAAGGCTACGGGGGACACTATTATCGTACGCTACTCCGATGACTGTGCGCCACGAAGGCGCAGAAGGGAGGCCGAGATGGCCGCCTAGCTGCAGCCATGCTGCACGAGGGATGAGGGTAGGCCCCTCGGAGCCGCCCGGCAGGGGGAGGCTCCAAACCGCCGTGCGCTGCTTCGGTCAAGAGCCGGGGTGGTAAGCGTCACGGAAACGGCGCGGCGCGACCGCGTCAGGTAGGGTGCAGGGAGACGAAGTGGATGAACCACCGGCAACGTGTCGAAAGCGTAGGGACGGTGTCGAAACCGGGGCGAGTCGTTAACCCGGGACGAGTCCAGTGGGAGCCTGCAGCTTGGCTGGGCGGCACCCGGCATAAAGGTGGCGTGACCCTGCACCAGGCCCTTGTGTGGAACGTGGGAACCTGTCGCCTCGATGTGAAGGGAGAAATCCAAGGGGCCGACCCCCAAGGATGAGAAGCCCGATGCGAGGCACAGGGGCGGAGCGACCCGTACGAGCGATGAAGTCGGGGAAACTCGATGGAGCAAAGGGGTCGCGTCATCCAGCGTGTCCCGACGGTCAACCGCGCGTGCGGGAGGAGCCGTCGAGCCACGCGAAGCCGTTCAGGCTGTTCGCCCATTGGCATCTGCTGGGGGTGACGCTGGCGGCTGGATGATGGGAGCTGTATGAGCGGAGACGTTCACGTACAGTTCTGCGAGCGCCCGGGGGTGAGATTCCCCCGGGCGACTCACCTCGTTGTGGGTTGCCAACGCAAGGCGGACGCGGAACAGTTTCTCCGCGACCTCAGGGAGAGGATGAACCAGTTCGCGCTCGACCTGCATCCCGACAAGACGCGCCTCATCGAGTTCGGCCGGTTCGCGATGGCGACCCGCCGGGCGCGCGGGGAACGTCGACCCGAGACCTTCGATTTCCTCGGTTTCACGCACTACTGCCGGAAGACGAGGAACGGCGGCTTTGGTTTGGGGCGCAAACCGATTGCGAAGCGGGTCACACGAACCTTGAAACGGCTCAAGGAGCGACTCCGCGCGCGGATGCACGAAGACGTCCACGAGACAGCGCAATGGTTGGGGAAGGTGATCAACGGATGGCTGAACTACTACGCCGTGCCGACCAGCTCCCGGACCCTTGCCGGCTTCGTACGGCGTCTTGAGTGGATTTGGCTCGCAACCTTGCGTCGGCGGTCCCAGAGGACACGGACGACGATAGCCAAAGTGACGCGCCTCACGGCGTTATACTGGCCCCCCGCGAGGGTTCGGCATCCATGGCCCAACGCGCGGTTTGCCGTCAACCACCCAAGGTGAGAGCCGTATGCGTTAACGCGCACGTACGGATCTGAGCGGGGGGACCGGGGCAACCCGGTTCCCTACCGCAACTTCACCTGGGTTCTGGAGCGGCTGTCCGTAGCGGGTCTGGTTCGGGGGAAGACGGTCGGCATTGACGCGACGACGCTGGAAGCGAACGCGGCGATGCGGAGTATCGAGCGGCGGGACACGGGAGAATCCCACGAGGCGTTCATTCGGCGGTTGGCGGAGGCGTCGGGGGTTGAGACGCCGACGCGGGCGGAGCTGGCTCGGTTCGACCGTTCGCGGAAGAACAAGAAAACGTCGAACAAGGAGTGGAAATCGCCGCAGGACCCGGACGCGAAGATCGCGAAGATGAAGGACGGTCGGACGCACTTGGCCCACAAGGCCGAGCACGGGGTCGACATGGACACGGGGCCCATCGTCGCGGTGACGGTGCAGGATGCATCGGATGGTGACACGGCGACGCTGCCGGAGACGCTGATCATGGCGGCCGAGCAGGTTGAGGCGGTGCAGCCGAACGGCGTGGGGGTCGAAGAGGTGGTGGCCGACAAGGGCTATCACAGCGACGCGACGCTGGTGGCGCTCGACACGATAGGGGTTCGGAGTCACGTATCGGAGCCGGAGCGCGGTCGGCGCTGCTGGCAGGACAAGAAGACGGGAGAGAAGCCGCCGGAGAAGGCTGCTGCACAGAAGGCTCTGTATGGGAACCGGCGTCGTGTGCGGGGGCGGCCGGGTCGTCGCCTGCAACGGTGCCGGGGCGAGGTGGTGGAGCGGACTTTCGCGCACCTGTATGAGACGGGCGGTATGCGTCGCGTGTGGGTGCGCGGTCACGAGAATGTCCGCAAGCGCGTGCTGATCCAGGCGGCCGCCTGCAACATCGGACTGCTCCTGCGCCGCCAGACCGGCGTCGGTACGCCCCGGAGCCTGCAGGGGCGGGCTGTTTCGGCGATTTGCCGTTTGACCGGGCGTCTGATCGACCGCTGGGGGCGTCTGAGGCGCGCTTTGGGGTTCAAATGGACCCCGACGGCGCTCGTCGGCTCAATCGCTCATCGCCAAGTTGCCTGAACAGCGGGGCTCAGCGAACAGACTTCTTCCACGGGCTGCTCTACCCTGGGTTTGTGGCCAGCAGGGACGAATTGGCGACGGAGGGACTACACTCGCAAGGACTGAGGCAGGCCTTCGAGCTTCTCGAGTTGGATGGCGTGTTCTGTTCGGAACAGACACCGCTCGTCTATTTCAAGGAGGTCGATGCGATAGAACCCGGTCAAGCCTTCAGGTTGCACCGGAGGTTCTGGAACCACGGGACGGCGCCCATCCTCGTCCTCGTTGCGCCGAACCGAGTGCACGTGTGCTCCGGCATGGCGCGACCGCAGCCAGCGAACAAGAGCACGGCCAGGCCGAGCTGCTTAGTCGATACGCTGGAGCGGGCGGCCGACGAGCTGCAGCACTTCCTCATCGCGGTGGAGAGCGGAGCGTACTTTCGTGAACACGAAGTGTCATTCGACGCTGACAGCCGCGTTGACAGGGATCTGCTCACCAATCTGAGCAATGCACGCGAGGTGCTGCGGGAGAATGTTCGGGAGGAAGTCGCCAAGGACAGACTCGATGCACTCCTATGTCGGCTTGTCTTCGCATGCTACCTGTTCGACCGTGAGGTGATCGGTGAACAGTACCTCGCGGACCTGGAGATCGCGAATTGCGCGCACCTTCGCGACGTGCTCAGCCTTCGCCCACTCGGCTCGGCCAAGGCGGCGCTCTACAGGCTTTTTCGCCAACTCGGTGAAGACTTCAACGGCGACCTGTTCAGCGACGACCTCGGCGAAGAGCAGCGGCTGGTGCAGGAAGAACCACTAGTGTCCCACAGTCTCAGGCCCAAGCGAGCGCGAGTTGCGGACGGGCGCGGTCTGGTGGCGAATGGGTCGTGAAGAGGTCTTCGAGAGGCCGGCGTTCGAAGACGTTGAGTTGAAGCACCTGCAGCATCTGGTTGAGGCTCCAGCACAACCGCAGGACGAACTTGAGGTAGGCCAGCAGCAGGTACATGCAGGTGGCCACCCACAGTTGCGTCAAGACCGCGTTCTTCGACCGGCCCACGAAACGTTTCACTTTCAGATGCTGTTTGATCCACTTGAAGAACAGCTCGATCTGCCACCGGGACTTGTACAGGTCGGCGATCGTCTTGGCGACCCACGTGGTGTTGTTGGTCACGAACACGTAGCGATTTGTTGTCAGCTGGTCGCGGTAGACGACCCGTCGCAGCCGGTGGGGATAGACCTTGCGGCTGCGGGCGCTGGTCAGTTCGATCGTCTGGTCGCTGAGAATACCGGTCCCGGCTCGGACGTCATGCTCGTGGGTGACCCGGTACCGCACGCCGCGCTTGAGGCGTGTCACGAAGGTGACGCCACGGGCCTGCAACTGGTGAAACCACGCGAAATCGAGATAGGCGCGGTCGGCGACGACCACGCTGCCGGCCTCGAACGTCCACGTGCGGGCCACGGTCACGTCGCCGGTCTTGCCATCGGTGACGCTGACGAAACTCGGCAGGTGGCCGGCTTGGTCCAACCCGACGTGCAGCTTGATCGCGGCCTTCGTGCGGCGGAACGACGCCCACGGGAAAACCGCCAGACACAAGTCGATGGTCGACGCATCGACCGCATACAGCTTGTGCCTGAAGCGGAAACCGTGGCCCGGCGCCCGTTGCTGGCAACGACTCAGCAGACGGCCGAACAACGCTTCGTAGAGCGTGTAGGGCTGCTCGGCGTTGACCCGCGCGAGCGACGAGCGGCTGACCGTCCCAACGCCCAGGTGATAGAGCTTGGCGGGTTGCGCGCGCAGATTGCTCACGATGTCGCGCAGGCTCTGCCGGCTGGCCAACTGGCCCAGCCCGAGGGCGACGAACTGCGCCCAGCGGCTCATGACGCGCAAACGCTGCCCGCGCTGATGGCCGCGCGCCTCGGCGTCGAATTCATGTCGCGGAAGCAACGTCAGAAGTTGCCCGAAGACTGTGTTACGATGGGCCACGGCTTGGATCTCCTGTGTTTTGAATGATTTGCGGCAAAACCATTCTAACAGACATAGAAGGTTCAAGCCGCCTCAATTAGAAGCTCTGTGGGACAGCAGTGATAGTACATTGGCCGCATTTCGGATCCCAGGCCCCCAATTTGGCCGATGCATGCCCCACAGCCCCGGGCCGGCCGCCGTTATACTCGTTTCGTGACCCGTGCCTACGTCGCCGTCCTCGCGGTCCAGTCCGCGGTGCTGGCGGCGCTGTGGCTCCTCTCGCGTCACTTCGGGGCATGACGAAAGGGCGATGCCGTGCGGCGGTCGGCGTGGGCGTCCTGCTCCTGGCCGTCGCGCCGCCGCCCGTCGCGGCGCAGTCGGGACAGATCTCGGGCGCGGTCGTCGACGCGACCGGCGGCGTGCTGCCCGGCGCGACCGTCACGCTGCGCGGTGGGCCGGACGACCCGCCGGCGGTGCAGACGGGCGCGACCGGCCGGTTCGTGTTCACGGGCCTCGCCCCCGGCACCTACACGGTGATCGTCTTCCTCGGCGGCTTCGGTGCGGCGACGGTGGACGGCGTCGCGGTCGGGGCCGATCCGGTGGAGCTCCCGGCCATCACGCTGCGCGTCGCGGCGTTCGACGAGGCGGTGGTCGTGACGGCGACCCGCATGGAGGAGGCGCTGCAGCAGGTGCCGATGAGCATCTCGGCCGTAACCGGTGCCGACATCGAGCGGTGGGCCATCGGGAACCTCACGGAGCTGTCGCGCTGGACGCCCGGCCTGACCGTGGTCGACCAGGGCGCGCGCGGCAGCAACGCCATCATCGCCCGGGGCCTCAACACGGATTCGTTGAACGGCTCCGAGTTCACCGGCAACAACTACAACAAAGAGGCTGTCCGTGGGTCCCTGCTTGCCTGATCAACGCGGTATTTATTGGACGAAACGCCACAACGCCCGTATCTCCAGAGCCCGTTGACAGCCTAACTGACAGCCTAACGCGAGAATCAGTTCCCCGATGGCACAGCATCCCTGCGCTCGTGCGTCGCGGCGCAGGCGGGAGTTGCTAGTACAGGAAGGCGTAACGGATCCGCACGCCCGCCCGCCGCGGGGCGAGCACGTTGGCGAAGTAGCGGCGCGACCGGAAACCGTCCTCCGTGACGCCGATCAGGTCGGGCGTCTGGCGTACGCCGGTCACCGCGTACTCGTCGAGCAGGTTGTCCGCATAGAGCGTCAGGGTCCAGGCGTCCTTCGTAACCGAGGCGGACAGGTTGTGGAGGTCGTAGCCGGGCAGCGTCTCGCCCCCGGTGCGGATTTCGCTGAAGTGGATCACCGATTCCGGGGATGTGGATCACGGATTTCGGTGAAGTGGAGCGCCCATCGGAGCGTAGCGACGTTCGTCGGTCAGTTGCCTCCCATCGGTGTCGTAGCGTCTGGTCGATATCCTACTCGTGCTGTCGTGTCAGTGAGCATCGATGAGGTTGCCTGTGGTTCCTGTGGGCGCCGCGTGCGGCGTCCAAGGTGCTGTGGGAAACGCGCTTTCGGCGACGGCGCAGTTGCCGCCGAGCGTATCGCGCGCGTTTTCCATGGCACCGCCAGGGTCCACAGGCTGTTCGCGCCCGGCGGGAGCGTCGGGCGTCTCGCGGACGTGATCGTCATGTCGTCTCCTTCCGGCGGTTGGCGGGTGCGTCGTGCGTGCGTCGCATCGAGCGGCCCTTGAGCTCGATGCGGTGCGCGTCGTGGAGCAGGCGGTCGCAGATGGCGTCGGCCTGGTTGGGGTCGCCGATGACGGCGTGCCAGTCGGTCACGGGCAGTTGGCTGGCGATGAGGGTCGAGGCGCGTTCGGCGCGGTCCTCGATCACCTCGATGAGGTCTCGCCGCTCGGGGTCGCGCAGCGGCGCGAGCATCCAGTCGTCGATCGCGAGCAGGTCGAGCTTGGCCAGGCGGGCGAGCAGCCGGGTGTAGGAGCCGTCGCCGCGGCCGACGGCCAGCTCGTGCAGCAGGCGCGGCATGCGGACGTAGCGCGCGGCGAAGCTGCGGCGACACGCGCGTTCGACGAAGGCGCAGGCGATGAAGCTCTTGCCGATGCCGCACGGTCCCGTGACGATCACGTTGTGGCGCTCAGCGATCCACGCGCAGGCGCCGAGCGTGAGGATCTGCTGGCGATTGAGCCGGCGCGAGTGGGTGAAGTCGACGGCCTCGAGCGTCGCCGGGTAGCGCAGCTTGGCCGTGCGGAGGCGCCGGTCGAGCTTGCGCTGCTCGCGGGCCGTCCACTCGGTGTCGACGAGCAGGCCGAGCCGCTCCTCGAAGCTGAGCGCGGCGGCCTGGTCGGTGTCGAGCTGCTTTTGGAAGGCGTCGGCCATCGCGCCGAGCTTCAGGGCGTTGAGCTTGTCGACGGTCTGTTCGATCAGCATCGGTCCTCCTCTGAGGTCGCGGCCGCGTAGTAGTTGGCGCCGCGGATGTTGGCGTGCATCGGTGTCGGGTTGGTCTCGGCCGGCGGCTCGAGGGGCAGCCGGTCCTGACCGGCGGCGAGGATGTTCTTGACGGTGTGGAAGCGGCACGAGCCGAGCGCCAGCGCGCGGGTGCTGGCGGCGTCGAGCCGGGCGTTGCCGTACTGGCGTCCCAGACGCATGATGCCTAACACGGTCCGATAGCCCTGCTCAGGGTGCGGGCGGCTGTGCAGGATCCGGGTGACGAGCCGAGCGGTCGCCGGTCCGACCGTCTCGGCCCAGCGGATGAGCCGCGACGGGGTC
Source organism: Vicinamibacterales bacterium (assembly GCA_965217045.1). GTDB lineage: Bacteria > Acidobacteriota > Vicinamibacteria > Vicinamibacterales > UBA8438 > JAAXGX01. Next base: position 3,193,387 of record OZ244229.1, read on the forward strand.
CACTCGGCATGTGCGCGGTGGGCGCTGGGCATGTGCTCGGCCACGGTGGACGGCTGTCGGTCGTAGCGCCGGCGGTGCGACGCCACGCGCTTGCCGCGATGGAAGATCTCGACCGTGTTCGTCGTGTGGCGGACCTCGACCTGCTCGCGGACGAGTTGGTACGGCACGCTGTAGACGTGGCGGTCGACCTCGACGTGGTAGTCGATGTTCACGCGGCACAGCTTCCAGTGGGCCAGGACGTAGCGGGTAGCCGGCAGGGGGCGTAGCGCCGGGCGGTCGAGCTGCTCATAGAGGGCGCGGCGGCTGACGCCCAGCTTCTTCATCGGGCGGTCGTTGAGCTCGTCGAGCAGGACGCGGATCGCCCGGTTCAGCGCGCCGAGCTCGAAGAAGGTCTGGTCGCGGAGCCGGGCCAGGATCCACCGCTGGGCCACGAGTACGCTGGTCTCGACGACCGCCTTGTCGCGGGGCTTTCTGGGGCGCGCCGGGATGACGACGGCGCCGTAGTGGGCGGCCAGGTCCTCGTAGGTGCGGTTGACGTCGGGCTCGTAGCGGCAGGGGCGGGTGATGGCGCTCTTGAGCTGGTCGGGGATCCACAGCGTGGTGGCGCCCCCGCAGTACTCGACCATGTGGATGTGGGCGGTGACCCAGTCCGCCAGCTGCTGGGTCGCGGTCGCCTCGGCGTAGGTGAGGCTGCTGGCGCCGAGCGCGGCGACGAACAGCTCGACAGGCCGCAGCTCACCCGTGCGCCGGTCGACCAGAGTCGGCCGCTTGCCCGAGAAGTCGACGAAAGTCTTCTCGCCGGCGCGGTGCACCTGCCGCATCGACGGCCGCAGCCGCCGCGACCACTGCCGGTAGATCTCGCAGAATTGCGTGTAGCGGTAGCCGCCGGGATGGACCTGGAGGTACTCCTCCCAGAGCAGCTGCAGCGTGACCCCGTTGCGCTTGAGCTCGCGGTGGATGTGCGCGCAGTCGGGTCGGGCTCGGTTGGGCACTGGCGCCGGGCGGCGAAACAGCCGGGCCTCGAGCGCCGCGTCGTCCAGGTCGGCCGGCAGCGGCCAGCCCAGCCCGTACCGAGCCGCCCTCTGCAGATAGCGTGAAACCGAGCTCGGACCGATGACGCAGGCTTGGGCTACCTCTCGGTGGGACAGGCCCTGTTCGTACCTGAGTCGTAGAATCTCCCGAATTTTCCTCACCAGAAGCCTCCGAGTCGGCATCGCTTCGCCCTCCGTTCAAAAGGCGAAGGATCCCGCGGTCAGGCTACCGATGAGCGCTCACGATCCCGGAAACTGGGTGATCCAGTTCGGCCGAAAGCGATCCACTTCCGCCGAAATCGGTGATCCACTTCGACCGAAACAGGTGATCCACTTCCGCCGAAATCGGCGATCCACATCGTCCGAAATACGCAGTCCGTCGAAGCAGCGATACGGTGCCCACCCGTCGCGCACGAGCACGCCGACGTAGTCGGTCCCCAGCACCGTGGCGGCATCGTTGAACCCCCGGCCGGGGCAGATGGCGTAGACCGTCGTGTCCGGGGTGACGAACGTCCACAGCCAGTGGCGCACGCCGCCGACGCGCCAGCCGGTCTCGTCCGGCGTGACCACGGGCGCATTGCGAACCTGCTCGCACAGCTCCGCGTAGGCCGGCGCGGCGGCGCGGGCCGCCCGGTGCAGCACGTGGGCGAGGCCGCCCGGCGTGACCTGCAGCCCGAACGTGGTCCGCAGCAGGTGGGCCACCTTCGCCAGCGGCACCCCCATCTCCGTGTGCAGCTCCACGACCAGCGCGACCACCCCGGGACCGAGCTGCACCCCCGCCGCGCCCAGCGCGTCGGAGGTCTGCAGCACGTGGCGGCCCTGCACCCGCCGCTGACACTGCGAACAGTGGCCGACCTCGATGTCGAAGCGCCGCACGACCGGCCGTACCACGGGCAGTTCTTCCTGATACTGCGACGCCACGCGGGTACCTTCGACCGCGCCGCCGCAATCCGGGCACGTCGTGGGAACCGGCGCCGCGTGGGTCTCGTCAACCCGCGCCGGCCGCGGCCGGCAGCCCTGCCGGCCGTACTCCGCCCCAGGCCGCCGTCCGGGACGCCTGCCGCGCCCTTGCGGCCGGTCCTTGGCGAACGGCGCCGCCTGCCGGCGACCCGCCCGGCGTGCCTCGGCCAACTGCTGTT
>CBDCHF010000001.1:0-24056 GCA_965217045.1 Vicinamibacterales bacterium
TGTAGGCGTACGAGCTGTTGACCCCCACCAGCGCCACCCGGCCGGCTGGCGGCGCAACCGACGCCGACATGATCAGGACGAACGTCAGCAGCGCAACGGACGAGCAACCTCGCCGGCTTCAAACCGTCGGCCTTCATGCTGGCGATCGTTGCTGGGCGCATGTTTCCCCCTTGTCTACCCTCTCTGACGACCAGGAGGCAGAAACCGAACAGCCCGACCCAAAAAAGCGCTCTCGAGCCTTGCAACGGAAGATCGATCGCTCGGTCAAGCGCGCTCGCCAGCGAACGCCGCTACCGGCGCTCGACAGCGCGGCGCAGCGCGGCGGCGAACGCCCGCGCGGTTGACGGCCGCGCGGACCGAGTGGCCGTCAGCATCGACGTCGTGAAAGCAAGCACCGCCGACGCCGAGCCCGCGGCCGCCTCGACGCCGCGAACGGGCCGCTGGCGCCGGATACGACTCGTCACCTCGCCGACGCCGACGCCCGCGAACGGATGCTCACCCGAAACCATCTCGTGCAGCACCACGCACAGCGACCAGACATCGTCGGCTTCCTCGGCCGGCAGGCCGGAGAGCACCTCGGGCGACAGATAGCGCACAGTGCCGCCGATGGTGGCCTCGTCGTTTGCCTCGCGGGCCAGACCGAAGTCGAGCAGCTTCGGCGACCCGTCCGCCGTGAACCCGACGTTGCTCGGCTTGATGTCGCCGTGCAGGTATCCCGTCTCGTGCAGGGCCGCGAGCGCCTCGGCCAGGCGGGTGGTCATCGAGACTGCCGCCGACGCCGGCACCGGCCCGCGCTGCAGCCGGTCCTCGAGCGTGCCGCCGGCGAGCAGCTCGACGACGAGGAACGGACGTCCCCGCCACGACTCGATGCCGTGAATCTGGGCCACCGCCGGATGCGTCACCGTCGCCATGGCCCAGGCTTCGGGCTTGAGGCCCATCAGGCGCGAGACCGACACGCCCGTCAGGGTCTTGACCGCCACGTCGCGCTCGAGCCGCAGGTCGCGCGCCAGATACGCGGCGCCCATCCCCCCGGCCCCCAGGCGCCGCTGCAGCTCGAACTTCCCGGCGAGAACCTTCGGGACCTCTGCCTCGACGTACCCAAACCCGCAGTCGCATCCCGGCGCCTCTTCCGGCCCGGTCACGCAGCGACACACCGGGCACTCCTGCGCGGGCAGGGCCTCGAGCGGCCGCGCCTGCTGCCCATGAGCCACCCGCAGGCGCGCGACGGCGAGCCCGGCCGCGGCGGCGACCGCTTCGAGAAACGGCATGTCGACCGGCCGCACGGTCCGGCCGTCGAAGCGGCGGCCCACCACCAGAACGCCCAACAGCTCGGCGCCGGGACCGGGGACGGGCACGACCGCGTCGGCGTCCGCCGCGGCGACCCACGCCGCGTCGGCGGGCGGCAGCAGACCGAATAGCGACGTCGGGTCGTTCGGATGGACGCGAAGCCACCCGCCGGCGGTCTCCAGCATGTGGACGATGGCCCCGGTGCACGCCAGCGGCGGCGTCTTCGCGTCCGGCGCGCTGAAGTCCTCAGCCTCCGCTGCTGTGTCGGCGGCGAGCAGCAGCGCGCCCGGCGCGCCGCACCCGCGCCCGACCGTTCGGATCACCGTTCGGTTGACCGTCGCGATCTGCCCCGCCCGGGCCAGCGCCCCGGTCACCTGAGCCAACGCTTCCCGCTGGTCCCTGATCTCGGGATAGAGCCAAGTGTCGAGACGCAGCAGGAGCCGCTCGCGGGCGACGACCACCAGCAGCATGACCCCGGCGGCCGCCGCAAGCGACTGCACCGCCGGATCTGCGAGGACGGCGCCCACCGTCCGCTCCGGACGACTCGCCGCCAACCAGCCCAGCGTCAGCGCCGGTGTCGCCGCGACGAGCGCGAGCAGCCGGCCGCGGGCCAGAAGTCGCCTGCCGTACGTCCGCACCACCTCGCGCGGGTGCGGCACCCGCACGGCGAGCACCGAGTACCACAGCAGCACGACCCCGGGGAACCGCAGCAGCGCCACCACCATCGCGGCGGGTGACCACCGGTAGTTCGACAACCAGTCCCCCGGCGTGAACGCCTCGACGACTTCGTGCACCGCCACCAGTCCCGCCGAGAGCAGGAACCCGCTCCCGAACAGCACGACGCGCCGGACTTCCTCGGCGGGGGCGGCACGCGCGCGCAGCACGACCACCGCGACCGCCGCCAGCTGCAGCACGGCCAGGACGGCGAGGGACACGTCGAACGACCACCAGAAGACCGTCTCGGCCAGGTAGCCCGCCCGCGCCAGCTTCAGCACCGCCACGTACGCGACCCACAGGGCGCAGCCCACCACCACGCTGACCGCGACCATTCGCCGCGCGAGCCCGTCCAGCCGGGTACGGCGCCGCACGCGGGGACACTCGCGCGCGAACGCCCACAGGAACGCGGGCGCAAACAGGAACGGGTACGTGTAGGGATACCCGAACAGGTCGGACAGAGGAATGCCCCAGATGTAGGTCAGCAGCGCCGACGGCTGCACCGACGTGGCCTGGAGGAGGAAGTACCCTCCGAGCAGCCACGTCCGCCGGTCGTGACGGCCACAGATCAGCAACAGGCACGCGCTCAGCGAGCACCCGACCAGCAGGAACGCCAGAAAGACAGCCAAGTCCCCCAGCTCCCGCCGCATGTCCTCCCAGGCCCAGGGCAGCAGCAGCAGCGCCGCCGCCACCTCGACCGCGGCAACGGCGAGCAGTGCGCGCACGGCGACCCGCACGACCACGCCGGCGCGCGTCTCGGGGCCCGCCGACGTCGATGCATCTCCCGCCACCCGGACGCCCGCGAACACCCCGGCGATCAGGCGCAGGTTGTCGAGCGCCCGCCGATTGGCCGCCGTCGCCTGCCGCGCGCAGCGCTCCCAATCGACCTCCTGGTTCAGCGTGATCGCATCCGCCACGTCGACGACAAGTTTGTCGCGCTCGTCGTCACTCATCCGGCCTGCCTTCACTGAATTTCACCGACGTGTGCACCCGGCACACGCGCAGCATCCGCACAGATCATTTCCTTCTGCTTGTACCGACGCCCGAGAGGCACGAACCGAACAGGCGGGGCGTCGTTTTACGGCTTCGAAATGACGTCGCTCAGCCGGATCACCGCCCGCCGCAGCGCCACGCGGGCGGCGTCTGGACTCGGCAGGCGTTCGACGAAGGCGAGCTGCCGGTAGCTGTAGCCGAGCTCGGTGCGGCTGACGATCAGCCGGCGGTCGCGGGCCGTCAGGCGCGCGAGACCGTCCAGGTGGCGCCGCCAGGCCTCGTCGGCGACCAGCGCCCGATGCTGCGGCGCACCCTCCTCCGACAGCAGGATGCGTTCATCCGGCGCGATGCTCTCGCGGCGACGGATGGTGCGACGCATCTGGTCCCGGATCCGGTTCTCGACGCCGCGCCGGAGGTAGGCCCTCAGCGCGCTGGCTTGTTTCGACTTGAACCCGCCGAGCCGCGCGAACGTATGGTGCAGCGTGTCCTGGACCAGGTCACTGGTATCGATGGCGCCCCGCACCCACGGCGGCATGCGCCCCCGCGCCCACTGGCGCAGCCACGGCGCATACCGCTCGAACAGCGCGTCGACCGCTGAGAGACTGCCCTGACGGACTCGCTCGAGCAGACGCTGCTCGGCCGCAACGCCGCGGGAATCGCGCTCGCCGGTAGAGTCGAGAGACGGCATGGACACGGATTCGAGGAATCAGAACGCCGCCGCGGATCATGTGCCAACGCCCCGGCCGGTTGCCAGGTTCGGCGACGACCGTTCTGAACGGCGGGGTCGAAGGGAACATCGTCGTCGTATATCAGTAGGTCGGGGATCGCGGTCCGGGATCGGGTCGTCTACTCGAGCGCCGCCACCGCCGCCCGCAGCTCCATCAGGTGCGCCGCCCTGATCGCGGTCGCGCCGGCCGTGACCACCGGGTCCGTGTAGGTGGGCGCCGCCCGCAGCTCCGTCAGGTGCACGCGCCTGATCGGCGTCACCCCGGGCGGCAGCGCCGGGTCCGTCCCCTGGAATGCCGGCCGGCCCGCGCTCTCCCGCAGGGCGTCGATGCGCGCCCGCAGTTCGCGGAAGTGAATCGCCTTGACCAGCGTCACGCCCCGCTCGATGGGATGATCCGTGAACTGCGTCGGCGACGCCTGGTAGACCGTCACCCGCTGGCCCGCCACCGCCAGCGCGCCCCTCCGCGGAGCGCCCGCGTTCGCCGCCACGGTGTAGCGCACCGTGCCCGGGCCGGCACCCGCGGTCACCGCCGTCACTGCCAGGAAGTCCGACTCGCTCACCGCCGTCCACGCGCAGCAGGGCGCGGTCGTCACGGCCACCTGCTCTGTGCCGGCCGTCCACAGCACGTCGCGATGCAGCGGCGTCACCGCGTACGAGGCCGCCCGCTGACAGTTCCAGCGCAGCTATCCACCGGCGGGCCGGCCCCTTCAACGCCGGCCGCGTAACTCCTCAAGCCGGCGCACCAACTCCCGGATTCGCAAGCGGAGATAGCGCCGCCGGACCACCGTCTCGGCCGACTTGTCGCGATGTCGTAGTTCCGGATCGTGGCTGCCCACTCCTGCCAGTGCTCGTCGCTGGCAATCCAGTTGTCCCAGAAGAAGGCGCCGTGGACGACCCCCGGGTGCGCGTCCAGCGTCTAGAAAAGCGCCCGGAACAGGTTCGCCTGCGTCTCCCGCCCATCGTCCAGGCCGTTCCCGTCCCGGTCTGAGAAGATGTAAGCCGCCTCGTCCTCCGGCGGATATCCCCCGGGATTCGACGGTCCCCACTCGGGAGCTGGTTCCTGCTCTCGGCGGGACAGGATAACGTTCTCGAACAGCCTCTCGTATTGGTGCCGGCTGGAACGCGAGAGCCTGAAGCTTGAAGCGAAAGCTCGCCGGCATCTCGTCGCGATCCCGCATTACGACGGTCATGAGGACAACAAATACTGGGAGCAGAGCCCGCGCAACGGACGCGTGCACCTGACGATCGTGGGCGTCGCCTTGAAGCGTTGAATCAACCGCCGCGTGGACCGATCGAGACCCAGCGACGCCTCGACAGCCGACGCATCCTGCGCGGCCGCGGTCACGGCCGCCCTGAAGGCTGGCGCTGGGGGAGGTGTGCCGACGGCGAAGCCAGCTGCCAGGAAAACCGCCACGACGACCGCCAGTCTCAGAACGCCGCCGGATTGCTCAGGTCGCATCTGTTTCATCTCCCGCGGCGAAACCTGCCCGTGCCGCCGCACGCCAGGACTCGGCGTTGAAATCGACTCCCGACGAAGGCACAGGCGCCTATTACAGCAAAATAGAACGGCCATGGGCGAGGTCGAGACACAAGACTCTCGTTGCTCGGTAGCCGGAGGCCACACGCAACGGCCTGTGCTGCTGCAAGAACGGCCAACGCCCGTCAGGCCCCAACTGGATCTAGTCCCCTGTGTCTGAAAACGCTTTAAGAAGTGTGCCGGGTGTGATGTATTGGGCGGCATGGCAAGAACAGGTCGGCCCGCACGCGCTGCGCCACGCCATCTCCGCCTACGTGGACGCCCACAATGACGAGGGCAAGCCTTTCAAGTGGACGAAAACAGCCGACGAGATCCTCGCGAAGGTGAAGCGGTTCGGACAGCGTACCGTTCAAGTCCACGGTGGCCCCAGATGACCAACGACTTTTTGAAGAAATCAAAGATCAAGGGGACTAGCAAGTTGACATAAGGGCCCCTTATCCGACACAAGCCCTCCAGAGTCGACTCCGCCGATCGCTTCACGGCCGGTAGCCGGGCGGGCATTAAACACGTCGCCCCGCCGGGGGTGGCGAGCCCATCCGGCGCCTCGAGCGTCGAAAACGATCCGCCCACGACTACGCCAAGACAAAGTCGTCCGCGGTCACGTCGGCAGCGCTGAGTCCGGTCAACGTCAGCACGGCATCCCCAATCTGGACTTGCACGTCGTCGCCGCTCTGTCGAATCGTGACGTTCGCCTCGAAATTGTCGGCGTTGATGTGACCAAAGTCGCTGATGTTGATCAGGTCGCTGCTGTCCTCGAAGTCCGTGACAGTGTCGCCATCCCCGAAGACGAACGTGTCGGCACCCTCGCCACCGGTAAGCAGATCTTCACCCGCGCCGCCGTCCAGCCAGTCGCCACCTGCCCCGCCGTCCAGCGTGTCGTTGCCACCGTCGCCACTGAGCCCGTTGTCCCCGTCGTCGCCGGTGAGATGGTCGGCATGGTAGTGCGACCCCGAGACATTCTCGATGCCGGTGAGCGTGTCGCCCTCGGCGTGCCCGCCCTGCCCGGTGCCCATGGCCAGGTTGACGGTGACGCCCGCATCGGAGCCCCCGTAGCCGACGTTATCGTCGCCCTCTCCGCCGTCGAGCGTGTCCGCACCTGCTTCGCCATGGAGCGAGTCGTCCCCGTCGCCGCCGGTGAGGTGGTCAGCGTGTTCCGACCCGATGACATTCTCGATGCCGGTGAGCGTGTCGCCCTCGGCGTGCCCGCCCTGCCCCGTGCCCGTCGCCAGGTTGACGGTGACGCCTGCATCGGAGCCCCAGTAACCGGCGAAATCGTGACCCTCACCGCCGTCGATGGTGTCCGCACCCGCATCTCCATTGAACCCGTTGTCCCGGTCGTCGCCGGTGAGGTGGTCGGCGTGTTCCGACCCGTGGATCCTCTCGATGCCGGTGAGCGTGTCGCCCTCGGCGTGCCCGCCCTGCCCCGTGCCCGTCGCCAGGTTGACGGTGACGCCCGCATCGGAGCCCCCGTACAGAACCCAATCGTCATGACCTTCGCCGCCGTCGAGCCTGTCCGCGCCGGCGCCGCCTTCCAGCTGGTCGTCACCCCCGCCGCTGATCAGGGTGTCGTCGCCCTCTCGGCCTTGGAGCTCGTTTCTCCGGCCGTTGCCGATGAGCAGGTCGGCGTGGCTTGACCCACGGACGTTCTCAATCCCAGTGAGCGTGTCACCCCAGGCGTGTCCGCCCTGCTGCCCCCTGCTCGTCGTCAGGTTGACCGTCACGCCCGCGTCGGACCCACCGTAATCGACGGAATCGTCACCTTCGCCGCCGTCGAGCACGTCTGCGCCCTCGCCGCCCACCAGGTAGTCGTTACCCGCGCCGCCGACGAGCATGTCCTGACCCGCATCGCCTTCCAGGTGGTCGTTACCGGCGCCGCCATCCAGGGTGTCGTCGCCGTCTCGGCCATGGAGACGGTTGTCTTCGGCATCGCCGATGAGGTGGTCAGCGTGGTTAGAACCGTGGACCTCCTCGATCCCCGTGAGCGTGTCGCCCTCGGCGTGCCCGCCCTGCCCCGTGCCTGTGGCCAAGTTGACGGTGACGTCCGCATCGGAGTTCCAGTAACCTGTATGATCGTAACCTTCCCCGCCGTCGATTATGTCCGCGCCGGCATGGCCATGGAGCCCGTTGGACCTGTCGTCGCCGGTAAGCTGGTCAGCGTATGGCGACCCGTCGATGGCCTCGATGCCCGTGAGGATGTCGCCCTCGGCGTACCCGCCATGTCCCAAGCCCGTTGCCAAGTTGACCGTCACGCCGGCATCGGAATCGCGATACCTGGCGCTATCCCACCCTTCGCCGCCCTCCAAGGTGTCGCTACCAGCCCAGCCATCTAGCGCGTCGTTGCCGCTGCTGCCAATGAGGTGGTCCGCATGGCGGGATCCCCAGACCTGCTCGATGCCGGTGAGCGTGTCGCCCTCGGCGTGTCCGCCCTGCCCCGCGCCCGTCGCAAGGTTGACCGTGACGCCGGCGCCGGAGTCCACGTAGAACGTTAAGTCGTAACCTTCACCGCCGTCGATCCTGTCCGCGCCGGCACCTCCAAAAAGGTAGTTGAACCCGGCGTCCCCGGTGAGGCGGTCGGCATGGCTGGACCCCAATATTCCTTCGATGCCCGTGAGCGTGTCGCCCTCGGCGTGTCCGCCTTGCGCCACGCCCGTTGCCAGATCGATCGTCACACCCGCATCGGACAGCTCGTACCCCGCGACGCCGAAACCTTCACCGCCGTCGATCCTGTCCGCACCGGCGCCACCTTCCAGGTAGTCGAAGCGGCCTCCTCCTCCCATGAGCGTGTCGTCGCCCTTGCCGCCCCAAAGGTAGTCTTGCCCGTCGCCACCAATCAGCGTGTCATCGCCTCGTTGTCCCCACAGCGTGCTGCCTTCTCGCGGCAGTTCCTCGGTGGCAGGATCATCGTTGCGGGCTACGAGCATGTCGGCGTGGTCGGATCCGCGGATGCTCTCGATTCCGGTGAGCGTGTCACCCTCGGCATGCCCGCCTTGCACAATGCCCGTCGCCAGATCGATGGTCACGCCCGCGTCGGAATTCACATACGTCGCCGTGTCGCCCCAGACGACGTGGCGGTAGGTGACTCGGAGTGGGCTGCGTCCATCGTCTTCGCCACCGTCGATCTCGTCCGCGCCGGCCCCGCCTTCCAGCACATCGCTACCCGGCCCGCCTCGGAGGGTGTCATCGCCGGCCATACCGCTGAGGATGTCGTCGTCGTCGCCGCCCAAGATCACGTCATCGTCCGGTGTGCCATCATAGGTCGCCATCGTCAGTGCCTTTCTCGTGGTGGTACCTCCGGGAGCCCAGCATCCGAAGCCTCACCCGGGTCGAAGCCCTCGTTGCGCAGTCCCTGCTGAATCAGCCGCCGCGTGGCCGGTCGAGGCCCAGCGCCGCCCCGAAGGCGGGCTGCACGAGCACAACCACGCCAGTCGTCACGACCCCGAACACGCCCGGTTCGAGGCCGTCGTGGATCGCCTTTAGGCGTACGAGCTGTTGGCCCCCACCAGTGCCACCCGGCCGGCTGCCGGCGCAACCGACGCCGACATGATCAGGGCGAACGTCAGCAGCGCAACGACGAGCAACCTCGCCGGCTTCAAGCCGTCGACCTCCATACTGGCGATCGTTGCTGGGCGCATATTTCCCTTTGTCTACTCTCCTAGACGACCAGGAGACAGAAACCGAACAGCCCGATCGAAAAAAAGCGCGCGCTCGAGCTGTGGAACGGACGATACGAGCGGGTCGGTCAGGGCGGCATCGAGGTCGGCGGGCGACGGTGATCGTGTCCGCCGTCCGGTCGTAGAGCTTCGTCGTCTTCGGCGACGCGTGCCCGGCGATCTGCTGCGCGTGCTCGAGCGTCCCCCCGTTCGACAGATACGCCGTGATCCCCGTCGCCCGAAACGTGTGGCAGCAGGTCGAGGGCGGCAGACCCGCGGCCGCCGCGCGCCGCTTGATCATGGCCAGGACGAGACGCCGCGACAGCGCCCGGCCCGTCAGCCTCCGCCCCGCCGGGTCGACGCTCTGGAAGAGCGCCGCCTTCGCCTCGTCGAGCCCGGCCAGCTCGAGGTAGTCGTCGAGCGCCTCGGCCGCCCGATGGTGGGCCGGGACGTCGTGCCGCTTGCCGCCCTTCTCGTGGAGCCTGAGCCACCCCCGGCTCTCCTGCCGGAAGTAGTCCTGCCGCCGCATGCCGATGACCGCGCTCACCCGCGCGAAGCTGTAGAGCATCACCGAGACGAGCGCCCGGTCGCGCCGGCCCGCGAGCGCGGCGGTGTCGATCGCCTCGAGGAGCCGGCGGGCCTCGGCCGGCGAGAGCACCGGCGTCGCGCCCTTGGTGACGACGTGCTTCGGCCCCCGCACGGCCGCCGCCGGGTTCACCGGGAGGACCTGGCTGACGACGAGCCAGTCGCCGAGCATGCGGATGGCGGCCAGGTGCTGCTTGACCGTGGGCGCCGACCCGGGGTGGGTCCGGATGTAGGCCGCCACGTGCAGCGGCGAGACTGCCTCGAGCGCCAGGCCCCGCACCTCGCACCAGGCCAGAAACTGCCCCACGGCCCGCCCGTACGCCGCCCGCGTCCGCCGGTTGGCGATCCGCGCGGCGAAGAACTCCAGGAACCGCGCCACCGCCACGGGCCCCGCGTCGACGATCAGCTGCGGCAGCACGAGCTCGACCCGCTGCGCGGGGCCCGTGCGCGCGACGTCCACCGGCTCGGCGACCCGCACCAAGTCTTCGTTCACTGCCTCACCTCTCCCCCGCCGCTCCCGGCGTCTCCCCGTCGACGAGCGCCTCGAACTGCTCGTAGTCGTTCGTCAGCGCCTGGGCGAGCGCGAAGAGCCGCCCGACGGCGTCTTTCGCGCCGCTGAAGCGCACCTCGATCCGGCCGGGCTCGACCGACACGCCTTCGGGCAGGCCCGAAAGGCGCGCCTCGAGCGCCTCGATGGGCACGGCCACCCGGATCCCGGTGAGCCGGGCCTTGCGGATCTCGGTGACGACCCGTTCGCGGCGCGTCTGCTCGCCGCGGAAGGCGGCCCGTTTGCGGCGGCTTCGGAGCTGGCGCAGGAGCTCGGCGCGCGGCAGGGTCAGGATGTGCCCGGTCCGGCCGGCGCCGAAGGCCGTCATCAGCTGCGCGGCGCGGACCTTCGAGACGCCGAAGAGCCGTTCGAGGTCGCGGCGGGTGAGCAGGTCTGGGTCGAGTTTTTCGAGCTGTCGGATGGCGTCGGGGATGGCGAGCAGCCAGCGCGGCTTGGCGGGCACGGGTCTACCCTGCCATCCCTCGGCGGGCGTTGCGGTTGGGAGGCTTGTCGGGTGGCATCTGGCTGCGACAGGTTAGTGAACGGTCGTTCAGGATGCAAGGCCGGGCTGGCGGGGGCTGGGTAGTGCATAAAGCGGGTTATGGGACGGCTGGCCAGGACCACCGGCCGGAGACGCCGGGCGGCGGGCCAAACGAGCGCGAGACGAGGGGGCGCGGCGGCTGGCCGGGCAGGGATTCGCACCCGCTGAGGCATGGCGCTCGCCTTGCACGGCGCACAGCAAGACCTAATCCAGCGCCCTCGCCACACGGAAACCGAAGGCGTAGCCCCGATAGCCGGCGCGGAACCTGACGCGCGCGCCGGGACGCAGGTGCTCCGCATTGTTGAACCACGAGCCGCCGCGCAGCACGCGGCGGCCGCAGTCGCCCTCCCAGCAGTCCTCCGTCCACTCCCACAGATTGCCGACCATATCGGACAGACCCACGCCGTTGGCGCCGTAGGAGCCGACCGGGCACGTGCCAGAGTTCCCTGTCCGTTCAACGTAGCATCCGGGCTCAGAACCAGCGGCCGCCCGCTCCCACTCCGCCTCGCTCGGCAACCGATACGCCGCCCCCGTCATCCGGCTCAGCCACGACACATACGCCTGCGCGTCGTCCCAGCTCACGCACGTCACCGGGTGCCGATCCGTCTGCTCAAAGCCGGGATCCCGCCACGAACCACCAGTGAGGCAATCATCCGCGCCGACTCCCGTCGCCGACGCGAACGCCCGATACTCGCCCACCGTCACCTCGTAGCGGCCCAGCGCCAGCCGGCCGTCCGCCAGCACCACCAGCTCCGGACACACGTCGCAGTCCCGGAACACATCGCCAGGACGACGCGCCGAATCGTCAGCCGACGCCAACCCGGAGACCGGGGCGGAAGCACCGACCGACGGGCGAGCAGTCGCCGGCGACCCGGGGCCGCCAACACCGGTGCCGACGCCCGGGGCCGCGCCGCCCGGCGAGCGAAGCGCGGCCAGCCGGGCCTCGGCCAGCGCCCGAAACACGCCGTTCGGGAACTGCGATAGATACGCCTCGAACTCCGCAGGGTTCGTGCTGTTCATCATCGACTGCCAGAACAGACCCTCGAGCTCCGCGGAGGCAGCCGCGGCCGCGGCCGGAGCGGGCCGCTGACCCGGCGAGGCCGACTGCTGCCCCGCGGGAACCGCGACGCCAGCAGGCCGTTCCCGGAACGGCGGCGGCGCGGCGTCTGACGAGCGCAGCGCCGCCGCCGACGCGCCGTCCAGATAGCCCGTCGCACGCACTCCTCGATACGACTGCCAGCCACCAATCGCCTCCCGCGTCCGGGCGCCGAACCGCCCGTCCGCAGCGCCCGGGTCGAAGCCCTGGGCCTCAAGCCCTCCTGAATCTCACGACGCGCCGAACGGTCGAGACCCAGACCTTCCTCGACCACCGGGCCGTTGCAGCCCCAAACCCGAACGATGCACCCAGAACCGCACGCCGACAGCGCCGCACCACTCGCCGCCTCCACCGAGCCGTCGGACTCCGCCCAGCCCACCGCCGTGCTGTTCGCATCCTGATCGGCCGCATAGGCCGCGCATCGCTCGAACGTCAGAACCACAGAGCACCCCGGGCCGCACTCCCCCAGGGCCGCCGAGCGAGCGGCCGACGCCGTCGAGTAGTCCACCGCCCAGCCATACCGGGCCCCCTGACGCTCGTCGATCGCCAACGCGCCCACCGGGGGCTGCGCCGACGACGACGACACCATACACACTAGGCCGCAGACAACCAGACACGACCGCAGCAGAACTGCCTTCATCGGTCTTCCCTCCTCACCGTTCAGGTGCCCCGTCGACGAGGTCCCCCGAGACTGCGGCTAATCTCGGATCGCGCGGCGAGTCCGCGGGCCGAACACGCCGTCCGGCACCCCGGGCTCGAAACCCTCGCCGCGCAGCCCCTGTTGAATCAGCCGGCGCGGCGGCCCGTCGAGGCCCAGCTCCGCCTCGACGGGCGACGGAGCTTGCGCGGCCATGGCCACCGTCACCCCGAACCCTGCTGCCGGAGGCGGTACGTGGGCCTACGTGTCGTTGCCCACCACCAGCGCCACCCGGCTGGCGGCTACCGCAACCGACGCCGACACCGTCAGGACGAACGTCAGCAGCGCAACGACGAGCAACCTCGACGGCTTCAAGCCGTCGACCTTCATGCTGGCGATCGTTGCTGGGCGCATGGCGCCCTTGTCTACTCTCTCGGACGAGCAGGAGGCGGAAACCGAACAGCCCGATCTGAAAAAAGCGGGCTCTCGAAGCCGTGGAACGGACGATCGAGCGGGTCGGTCAGCCACGCTCGCCAGGAGACGCACGTTTAAACCGCATCGAATTCAGCTCGCCACGTTGCGAGTGCTCAGACGAAACTGCCAATGTTGCCAGGAAACATGGTTCCATGGTACCGTGCCGCACGCCATGGGCTACGTGATTGGGATCGTTTCCCAGAAGGGCGGCGCCGGAAAGTCCACCCTGGCGCGCCTGCTCGCGCGCGAGCTGGCGCACAACGCCATGCGTGTGAAGATCGCCGACCTCGACACGCAGCAGACGACCTGCACCGGATGGGCCAGCGACCGGGCCGAGGCCGGCCTCGAGCCGGAAATCCAGGCGCAGCCGTTCGGGAACCTGCGAACGGCACTGGCCGAGGCCGATCGCTTCGACGCATACATCCTCGACGGCCGGCCGCACTCTTCGCAGCAGACTATCGAGATCGGGCGGGCCGCGCACGTGATCGTCATCCCGACCGGCCAGACCAAGGACGACCTGCGACCAGCCGTGCAGCTCGCGCACAGCCTGGTGAACGCCGGTATCGACCGGTCCCGGATCGTCTTCGCGCTCGTGAAGACGACGCGCAGCGCCGCCGAGGTCTCTGCGGCCAGAAGCTACCTCGAACAGACAGACTACGCCGTCCTCGACGGCGATCTGCCGATCTCGACTGCGTACGGCATCGCGCACGACGCCGGCAAGGCGCTGACCGAGACCGCGTACCCGACCCTCAACGAGAAAGCCGAGCGCCTGGCTCAGGCGATCGTCGACCGCCTGGTCGCGCTGACCGACGCGAAGGAGGCTTCGTGAGCGTTAACGCTTCCGCACTGCGAAAAGGCGCCCCCCCGCCACGAGCGGCGACCAAGAGCCCGATCGCCGCCGACCTCCGCCCGGCCGAGGGGAAGAACAAGCCGCTGCAACTGATGGTGACACCGGACGTGTTCGAGGCCTTCAGCGCCCGGGCGGGACAGGAGTTCGGCTTCAGCAAGGGCTCGAAATCGCGGCTGTTCCTGGCGATGTGGGATGCGTACTGTAAGTAGGTACCATGGTACGTTTGTGAATCGGAACGGGTCACCTCGGGAACACGCGGCTGGATGCATGGAGTCCCGGCGAGCTTCTTCGCCACGAAGGTCCGGCCGGAATCGATGGCGATCGCCGGTGAAGGCCTCATCTTCGAGCGGACGAAACGTCCGGGAGGCGCCCCCTCCCGCAAACAACCCGAAGGTGCTGCGGGCCTGGACTTGCATCACCACCGGTGCATCCCCGCGTCCCTGGGGCGTACGCACCACGGGCCGGCCCCCCACCGCGGCCGGCCCGTGCAGAAGCTATATGATGGCCGCGGGGTCTGACCGCCCCGCTACCATTCGGCCATCGTCGATCTCCCGCCAAGGTCTTCGACGACGGCAGAGCCGGGAGGCAGTCAAGATGCCGTCCTCGACCCCGGAGCCGCGCGGAAGCGCGGCACCCAATCTACAGCGTACCAAGCCGAGGAGCGGATCGCAACCAGCGAAGCGCAAGCTGCTCGTCTTCAAGGGCCAGCAGGACGCCCCGCCCATGGAGCTGTGCTACCGCGGCACGCCGCGGCAGGAAGCCAAGCTCGCGCGCCTCGAGGAGATCCGCCAGGCCCGCGAGCACCTGGGCGACCCGACGCCGCTGCCGGCGACCGTGCAGAGTGTTTTCCACTTCGACCGGGAGGACCAGGTCGAAGCCCTCGTCGCAACACGCGACCTCGAGCCGGAGAGGGCGTATATGCCGCCGCTGCTCGCCCTCTGCAGTATGGCTCGCACCGACCCCGGGAAGGCCGAGCGCTACATCCGCACGAACGGACCGTGGTCGCTCGTCATGATCGCCGGCGGGAAGAAGCCGAGACTGCCGTACGGCTCGATTCCGCGGCTGCTGATGGCCTGGATCTGCACCGAGGCCGTCCAGACCAAGTCACGGCACCTCAACTTGGGCCGGTCGCTGACCGATTTCATGAAGGAGATCGGGCTCAATCCCGCCGCCGGCGGCCGACGCGGCGACCGAACGCGCATCCAGGACCAGCTGGAGCGCCTGCTGCGCTCGTCCGTCGAGCTCTCGTATGAACGAGACGGATTCGTGTACGAGGTCGCCGATCACATCACGACGGTGCGCAAACTGTGGTGGAACCCACGCCGCGCGGACGAGCCCGTGCTGTGGAACAGCGAGATCGTGCTGGGCGAAGCGTTCTTCAACGACATCGTTGCCCGCCCTGTGCCGCTCGACTTCAACGTGCTGCGGGCGATGAAAAGATCCTCGCTCGGGCTCGACGCCTACCTCTGGCTGACGTACAAGCTGCACCACCTCGAGAAGGCCGAGAAGCTGTCGTTCCGACGGCTGTACGGGCAGTTCGCCGCGCACCCGGAGAAGACAGGCAAGTTCGCGATCAGGGACTTCCGGAAGGACCTGCTTCGGGAGCTGGGGAAGCTGCACACGGCGTGGCCGGAGTTCACGTACCGGGTGCTGCTAGGTCACCTGGTGCTCCGACCGACGCGGTCTCGAGTCCCGGCGCGCATTTCCACATAACCACTGTGAATGCCGGAGTTTTCAACAATGAAACACCCTCACCCTGCCGGCCGGATCTTCAATGAAACACCCTCACCCTGCCGGCCGGATCTTCGATGAAACACCCTCACCTTGTACGTACAACTAGTTATGTACAGCTAGTTACTACGTACAGCTAGGGGGCGCTGGCGCGCTGTGCACGGCTCGACATCGATAGCGGAAGCACCACGCATGACGGAGACACGGCCGGCCCGCTTTGCGGGAGAGGCGCCGCGGCGAGAGCGGAGCGGAGGCGGACAAGCTGGTTATGAGGGTGAGTCAGCCACCGTCGCCGCGCCGCAAGCGAACCCCGTCGCCTCGAACAGCGCCGCCGCCGTCAGCGCGCGATCTCCGGCTTGCCGTTCGTCGGCAAACACGCCATTGAGGGCACGGCAGACGAACTGGTGAACCGTCGTCCGTCGCTCTGCCGCGAGCACCTTCAGCTGCACGCGAACCTCGACGTCGACCGGTACAGCAACACCCACCCAAAAAAACCGCCCGGATAGCCTCCGCAGTCCGGGCGTGTCAACGGCTGCGCCGTCCTCCGCTCCGCTCCGGCCCTCCGGGTGACACACCCGGCCCGCTGCGGCTCAGAAGGGCCGTTATGGCCGGCAGGGTTTCCCTGCCGGCCCATCTGCACGGGACCTGCGGCGCAGCGCAGACCGCGTGGACGCCGTCGCCGCGGACGTACTCGATGAGATCGCCAAGCGGCGGTCCGCCGCGGACCGCGAGCGGGCCGAGAAGGAGGAGCGGGAGCTGGCCATCGGAGCCTTGGAGGCGCTGAGGCGGATCTGCAACCACGCTCTCGGGCGCGCGGACGTGCCGCCGGAGGCGCAGCGGGTGCGGTCGGCCCCCGCGACCAAGGTCAAGCGGGAAGAGGAGACGCCGAGCCACCGGCCGCGGCGCTGAGGCGCGCACGGTGGTGGCGTCGTAGGCCTGTTCAGACGATAGAATTGCGGATTTCGCTGAAGTGGATCACCGATTCCGGGGATGTGGATCACGGATTTCGGTGAAGTGGAGCGCCCATCGGAGCGTAGCGACGTTCGTCGGTCAGTTGCCTCCCATCGGTGTCGTAGCGTCTGGTCGATATCCTACTCGTGCTGTCGTGTCAGTGAGCATCGATGAGGTTGCCTGTGGTTCCTGTGGGCGCCGCGTGCGGCGTCCAAGGTGCTGTGGGAAACGCGCTTTCGGCGACGGCGCAGTTGCCGCCGAGCGTATCGCGCGCGTTTTCCATGGCACCGCCAGGATCCACAGGCTGTTCGCGCCCGGCGGGAGCGTCGGGCGTCTCGCGGACGTGATCGTCATGTCGTCTCCTTCCGGCGGTTGGCGGGTGCGTCGTGCGTGCGTCGCATCGAGCGGCCCTTGAGCTCGATGCGGTGCGCGTCGTGGAGCAGGCGGTCGCAGATGGCGTCGGCCTGGTTGGGGTCGCCGATGACGGCGTGCCAGTCGGTCACGGGCAGTTGGCTGGCGATGAGGGTTGAGGCGCGTTCGGCGCGGTCCTCGATCACCTCGATGAGGTCTCGCCGCTCGGGGTCGCGCAGCGGCGCGAGCATCCAGTCGTCGATCGCGAGCAGGTCGAGCTTGGCCAGGCGGGCGAGCAGCCGGGTGTAGGAGCCGTCGCCGCGGCCGACGGCCAGCTCGTGCAGCAGGCGCGGCATGCGGACGTAGCGCGCGGCGAAGCTGCGGCGACACGCGCGTTCGACGAAGGCGCAGGCGATGAAGCTCTTGCCGATGCCGCACGGTCCCGTGACGATCACGTTGTGGCGCTCAGCGATCCACGCGCAGGCGCCGAGCGTGAGGATCTGCTGGCGATTGAGCCGGCGCGAGTGGGTGAAGTCGACGGCCTCGAGCGTCGCCGGGTAGCGCAGCTTGGCCGTGCGGAGGCGCCGGTCGAGCTTGCGCTGCTCGCGGGCCGTCCACTCGGTGTCGACGAGCAGGCCGAGCCGCTCCTCGAAGCTGAGCGCGGCGGCCTGGTCGGTGTCGAGCTGCTTTTGGAAGGCGTCGGCCATCGCGCCGAGCTTCAGGGCGTTGAGCTTGTCGACGGTCTGTTCGATCAGCATCGGTCCTCCTCTGAGGTCGCGGCCGCGTAGTAGTTGGCGCCGCGGATGTTGGCGTGCATCGGTGTCGGGTTGGTCTCGGCCGGCGGCTCGAGGGGCAGCCGGTCCTGACCGGCGGCCAGGATGTTCTTGACGGTGTGGAAGCGGCACGAGCCGAGCGCCAGCGCGCGGGTGCTGGCGGCGTCGAGCCGGGCGTTGCCGTGCTGGCGTCCCAGACGCATGATGCCCAGCACGGTCCAATAGCCCTGCTCAGGGTGCGGGCGGCTGTGCAGGATCCGGGTGACGAGCCGAGCGGTCGCCGGTCCGACCGTCTCGGCCCAGCGGATGAGCCGCGACGGGGTCCACTCGGCATGTGCGCGGTGGGCGCTGGGCATGTGCTCGGCCACGGTGGACGGCTGTCGGTCGTAGCGCCGGCGGTGCGACGCCACGCGCTTGCCGCGATGGAAGATCTCGACCGTGTTCGTCGTGTGGCGGACCTCGACCTGCTCGCGGACGAGTTGGTACGGCACGCTGTAGACGTGGCGGTCGACCTCGACGTGGTAGTCGATGTTCACGCGGCACAGCTTCCAGTGGGCCAGGACGTAGCGGGTAGCCGGCAGGGGGCGTAGCGCCGGGCGGTCGAGCTGCTCATAGAGGGCGCGGCGGCTGACGCCCAGCTTCTTCATCGGGCGGTCGTTGAGCTCGTCGAGCAGGACGCGGATCGCCCGGTTCAGCGCGCCGAGCTCGAAGAAGGTCTGGTCGCGGAGCCGGGCCAGGATCCACCGCTGGGCCACGAGTACGCTGGTCTCAACGAGAGCCTTGTCGCGGGGCTTTCTGGGGCGCGCCGGGATGACGACGGCGCCGTAGTGGGCGGCCAGGTCCTCGTAGGTGCGGTTGACGTCGGGCTCGTAGCGGCAGGGGCGGGTGATGGCGCTCTTGAGCTGGTCGGGGACCCACAGCGTGGTGGCGCCCCCGCAGTACTCGACCATGTGGATGTGGGCGGTGACCCAGTCCGCCAGCTGCTGGGTCGCGGTCGCCTCGGCGTAGGTGAGGCTGCTGGCGCCGAGCGCGGCGACGAACAGCTCGACAGGCCGCAGCTCACCCGTGCGCCGGTCGACCAGCGTCGGCCGCTTGCCCGAGAAGTCGACGAAAGTCTTCTCGCCGGCGCGGTGCACCTGCCGCATCGACGGCCGCAGCCGCCGCGACCACTGCCGGTAGATCTCGCAGAATTGTGTGTAGCGGTAGCCGCCGGGATGGACCTGGAGGTACTCCTCCCAGAGCAGCTGCAGCGTGACCCCGTTGCGCTTGAGCTCGCGGTGGATGTGCGCGCAGTCGGGTCGGGCTCGGTTGGGCACTGGCGCCGGGCGGCGAAACAGCCGGGCCTCGAGCGCCGCGTCGTCCAGGTCGGCCGGCAGCGGCCAGCCCAGCCCGTACCGAGCCGCCCTCTGCAGATAGCGTGAAACCGAGCTCGGACCGATGACGCAGGCTTGGGCTACCTCTCGGTGGGACAGGCCCTGTTCAAACCTGAGTCGTAGAATCTCCCGAATTTTCCTCACCAGAAGCCTCCGAGTCGGCATCGCTTCGCCCTCCGTTCAAAAGGCGAAGGATCCCGCGGTCAGGCTACCGATGAGCGCTCACGATCCCGGAAACTGGGTGATCCAGTTCGGCCGAAAGCGATCCACTTCCGCCGAAATCGGTGATCCACTTCGACCGAAACAGGTGATCCACTTCCGCCGAAATCGGCGATCCACATCGTCCGAAATACGCAATAGAATCGAGGAGGCAGAGAACATGGAAGCCATCATTCCGTGGCTCACGCCGCCGCTGATTGTCGCCCTGGGCGCTTGGCTCCGGGCCGACAGGCGCACGCAGGGCGCCGAGACCAACCGGTGCATCGACGACACCAACAAGCGGATCGACGAGTTCGGGCGCGAGGTCGGCGGACGGATTGCCGAGACGCGACGCGAGCTTGGCGGCCAACTCTCCGAGCTGAACAGGCGCATCGACGACGTGCTGCTGGCCGATCGGCAGCAGGGGAGGGAGCGGTGACGGTCTGCCACTACCGCCTGAGCCGCCGCGAGTACGAGCGCGCCGTAGAAGCCGGCGCGTTCGAGCCGGACGCCAAGCTGGAGCTGATCGACGGAGATCTGCACGCCATGACACCGGAGGGCAGCCGCCACTCGCTCGGCATAGACCTCACGGCCGACTGCCTGCGGGAGGTATTCGGTCCCGGGTTCTACATACGGATACAGCACCCGCTCGCAACCGACGACTACTCGGAGCCCGAACCGGACGTGGCCGTCGTGACCGGACCGATGCGCGACTACCGGGACGCCCATCCAACGTCGGCGGTGCTGGTCGTCGAGGTGTCCAGCGAGTCGCTGCAGCACGACCGGACCGTCAAGCAGCAGATGTACGCCCGGTGCGGGATTCCCGAGTACTGGATCCTCGCACTCCCCGACGCCCATCTCGAGATCTACCGCAGTCCGGCCGGAGACACCTACCGCGAGGTCACCACGCACGGCGCCGGCGAGAAAATCGCGCCGCTCGCCCGGCCGGAGGCGAGGATCGCCGTCGACGATCTGCTGCCATGAGGACCTCGCGCATCGCCGTCGACGCCGGCACGGCCGCGCGGATCGAGGCCCTGGCGAGGATGATCCACCGGCCGACGGCCGACATCGTGCGCACGCTGTCCCACGCGACGTTAGACGATTTCCTGCGGCTGCACGCACGGCGGTCAGTCAGGGAGCAGCGGGGGCTGCGGGAGACGCACCTGAGGAAACGTCCAGGACGTCGTCAAGCCAGGGCCGGTGAGGGTCACCAGGGCCTGTCGAACGGCCACCACTCCTTGCGCCAGGCGTTCCAGACCTTCAGCTCGTCCTCGGTGGGAACGCCCGTCAGGCGCCAAGCCCACCACCGCACGCGGACCCACTGGTCGGGGTGCGGAAGCATCCGGTAGAAGTCGTAGTTGTCGACCGGCGGCAAGAGCGGCGCGGCGCCGTCGGCGACATCCGCGGCGTCACGGGCGTGCCTGTCGTGCGCCCCGGCTGCATCTCCGTCCGCCCTACTCGCCGTGCCCGCCCCCCGGGGCGCCACCGCCGTCGCTGTGATCGGCCCACGCAGAAACCGTCGTCAGCCATCGACCAGCCCACGGGATCTGTGGGGCTATGGTCCCGGGTCCACGCGTCAGACAGTCTTCGCGTTGTCGAACCGCGCGACGTCCTGGCCTGGCTGGCACTTGGGACTCCCTTCCGTGCCCGTACTACCTGTTCGTCTGTCGCGTGCCTGACGGGCTCGGCGGGAGGTTCGGCTCACCGGCACGGAGTACAAAGAACTCGTAGCCGTAGAACTCCGAGTAGGCATGCCAGATGTCTATTTCATTCTGGCACTGATCCGCCAACTCCTGCGCGTCCGGCGCGTCGCGGTGACGCTTGCGGAATGCGGTCACGTTGTCTTGCAGTGGCCGATAGTAGTCGTCCCACCATGCCGACGCGGGGAGCGGAAAGTGCCCAACCGCCTCGTAGCCGCACGCCTCGATGGCCTCCAGGAGCGTGGAGGTGTCGCGGATGGCCGAATACTCCCGGTTCCAGAACGCTGCGCATGCGGAGGGCGGTTCGGGTTTCCGCCAGCACACCTCCGTCAGCGCGATGTGCCCGTTGCGTCGCAGCAACCGGCACCAGTCGCGCAGACCCGCTTCGACACCCATGATGTTGATGGCGCCTTCGGACCAGATCAGGTCGAAGGAGCCGTCGGCGAAGTCGAGTCGGCGCATGTCCGCCACGCGGGCTTCCAGTCGATCCGTGATGCCCAGCTCCTGCGCCTTGCTGTTCAGCGCGTCGATGAAAGGGGCGTGGTTGTCGACGGCGACGATGCGCGCCGGCGAGCTCTCCGCCAGCACGAATGTCTGGGCACCGGTCCCGCAGCCGACATCGAGTACGCGGGTCCGTGGCCCGACGCCCGGCACGAGCCCAAGGGCCAGACGCGTGCTCGCCGCTGTCCCCGGTCCCTGCCGGGGCAGACCACTGAACAGCTCGTAGAACAGCGCGGTGGTTCGATCGGCAGCCATAACCGCTCCTGGCGAGAGATGGGTATCGAAGGCTTCCCCGGACCGCACTGGCATCCGCAGCTTGCTCACTGCGGCGGCAGCAGAACCGGGCGCAGGGCTCAGGGGGATATCGACCCGCTTCGTCATGACGGCAGCCTCGTGATCTCGTCGACCAGCGCCTCGAGCTCGCGGGCCGCCGGGCTGTTCGGCGCGACGTCGGCGACGGTCCGGCCGCTGGCCAGAGCCTCGGCGAAGACGACCCGCTGACCGAGGTCCGCACGCAGCACCGGCACGTCGAGCGACGCGAGCGCGCCGCGGACATCCCGGGCCAGAAGCCGATCTGGCGATCCGCCGCGTGATCGCCATCATCGGCGTGTGCACGGGTCATTCCGGCGGGCCGGGGATGCTCGTCGTACCGCCCACTGGCTGCCCGCCGGCCGCAACAGAAGCCTCCTCAGCGAGCGCTCGAGCACGCGCCTCGACGGCATCCTGAGTGATGGCCCACAGCTTCTCCTCGGTGAGAGGGTGTGGGCTCCGCTCGACAGTCGGCCCGTGGCGGCCGCGGCCGCTGAGGCACGCGGCCGCCAGGGATGGAACGTTGCCCCCGGCCCGCTGCGAGATGGATGCCCGGAGAGCGCGCTCGAAGTGCTCGATAGTCGCGGCCCACGCCCCCGGCGAGCCAGGATCCTTCCCCTTGGTGATGCGGGCGAGTTCGGACCGGCCGAGCGCGAAAAGGACCGCGCCCAGGAGGTATTTCAGCTCGACCACAAGGCTATCGCCGTACCGCGCTGCGGCGTCAGCGGTCGCCTTCAAGCGGGCGAGCTCACCGTCGAGCTGCGCGATGCGCTCGACATGCGCCCCCTTCTCGGCCTTGAGGCGCGCACGATGACGTCGGCCACGCAACGTGGAGGGGTTGGTCACGACGCCCCCTTCGCCGCCTCGAGCGCGGCGTGCACCTCGTAACGCGCCACCGACTTTGGGGCGCTACGCAGCTGCTCGAACCGACTGAGGTTCAGGCGATTGACCTGTTGCCGATTGTGCTCAATGCGCCCAAGAGCCACCGCCGTGAGGGCGTCGCGGACGAGGGCGCGGAGGGGAACCTGGTCCGCGCTCACCGGCAACCAGATGCCGCCGCTGTCCGAACCCTGCAGGCGGTGCCAGTGCGCGGTGGCCAGCAGATCGTCGAGCAGCGCTTTCGGCAACCGCACCATCACGGACTGCGACGCCTTCGACGGCGGCCCCGAGCGCACGGGGACGAGCTTCCGCTTCCTTTTCGCCATCACTCAGTATAGACAG
This sequence comes from Vicinamibacterales bacterium, assembly GCA_965217045.1. Taxonomy (GTDB): domain Bacteria; phylum Acidobacteriota; class Vicinamibacteria; order Vicinamibacterales; family UBA8438; genus JAAXGX01. The sequence continues at coordinate 22,747 of CBDCHF010000001.1, forward strand.
CCGTTTGGAACGCGTCCCAAACAGCCCAAGGCGGCCGCCTTTTCCGCCTTTTTTGTTGGGGACGCGTTCGCAACGTAAGCCAGCCGGGGGCGCCTCGGAGCGCCCGAGTTGTGCTGTTACCGCCCGGCAGATACCGCCATGAGCAGTTACCGCGCGGCGGTATCTGGCACACAAAAGACGCGTTACCGCTCTGCCGTTTCCGCCGAGCCGCTACCGCCCGGCCATATCAGCCGAGCCGCTACCGCGTGGCAGATACTGGCTGGCGGTAACCGCCAGCCAGACGCAGGAGTACTCCGGCTGTAGGGACAGTGGGTTTTTCGCTGCGCGAAACCGCCCCCCCTTAGGGGGGGCTAACCCGGCCCTGTCCGATACACCCATGTTATATCATGGGTGTATGGCTGAAGAAGCGCCGCCGTCCCGCGGCGGCCGCCCTCGCCTCGCCGATGAGGCTCGGCGCACCGTCCGTGTGCTCGCCCGGCTCACCCCGGCCGAGGGCGAGCGACTGCGCCGGCTCGCGGCGCAGCGCGGCACGTCTCTGAGCGAGACTCTCGTTGAAGGGATGTATCGCCTCCGCGGTGAGACTGCGCCGGCGCAGCAGGCTGCCGAGCGCGCCGAGCTGCTCGCCGAGCTGGCGCCGATCGGCAGGAATTTAAATCAACTCGCCCGGTCCCTGAACACGGTGGTTAAAGGTCGCGGCTTCGTCGGTGGCGAAGTCTTCAAGGCGATCTCCTTGCTACGGGGTCTGGCCCGAGCGCTGGCGCCGGTGCTGGCCGGGATATCGAGGCGCCGATGACCTCCCGGGTCCTGGCAGGGGGGCACGGCGCGGCGGGTGTGGTCACGTACTGCCTCCACGATGAAAACCACGGCCGCTCGCGCACGCGCGTCTACGGCCTGTCCAACCGGGGGTACCCGCTGCTCGACGTCGATCTTTCCCATGAGCCAGACGTCGCCAAGGTCGAGCGGCTCCACGCGCGGATCATCCAGTCGACCGCGGCCGACGGACCGGCCCTCAAGCGGGCGGCGGCGGGGTCGGCGGCAGGCCGAAAGTGCAGTCAGCCGATCCGGCATGTGGCGCTCGGCTGGCCCGCCGACGAGCGCCCGTCCTGGGATGACATGGAATCCGCGGCGGATAGTTGGCTCGAGGCGACCGGTCTGACAGAGCACCGCGTCGTCCTGGTCGGGCACCGTGAGCCCGGCAAGGCGGATCACCTCCATCTGGTGATCTGCATGGTCCATCCCGAGACGGGCAAAGTACCAAAGGTAAACCTGGCGCGGGTCGGAAGCCGCTGGGCGGAGGCATGGGAACGGGC
>CBDCHF010000002.1:0-5707 GCA_965217045.1 Vicinamibacterales bacterium
GGGTAGAGAACTTCTTGGTGGGCTGCACCACGATCGGGCCACGAAAGAGAATGAGCTTGCCCGCGCCCATCTCGATCATGCGTATGCCGCATTTGAAAAGGGTGACAGAGTCAGCAGGGAGGATATTTGCCGAGCCCTCGTTCAGCTTTGTGAAACAGTGAAGGACCCGCGCGGGATTCTTCGCTTTCTTAGGTTGTGGAAGCGGGAAGTGCCGGATGACTATCGCCTCGATACTGAGACGCAAAGGTTGCAGCACAAGTTCAAGGCAACTTTCGATCTGGACGAAAGTGACCTGCCTGCCAATATTAGGACCAACTGAAGCTTGAGAGAATGGCGTCCTCCGGGCGAGGAGGAGCCATCAAGAAGAGCCGGTTCACAGAAGCCCAGATGGTCACGATCCTGCGGCCGGCCGCCCGGCGGCCGGTGCCGGATGTCGCCAAGCGACACGGTGTGAGCGCCTAGCAGCCCGTGGTGAAACCGCCCATTCTGACGCGCGGACGGGGAGCAGTTGGAACCGCTGATGCGGTGTGAAGGCGGACGCGTGATCGGCGGGTGGCGTCCCACGGTCGCGCGAGAAGTCGCCGAAGCGGGTCCACAGCGCGACGACGCGCGTCAGGACCGCCGCCAGGCGGCCTTGGAGGCCGCGCGGCGTGCCCACCCCCTGCGCGCCGCGCGGGTCGGCTACCTCGGTGCTTCCGACTCGCCCGTCCGCGTGCGCGTTGCGACGCGGATGTCCCCGTCGGCCGCCTCGAGCGACACCTTCATGCCAGACCGGCGGGGCGACCTGATGATCGACGTCCCCGAACCCGGCCGCCTGCAGGTGCTCGATCGGATGTACGACGAATGGTGCGCGCGTGGCGCCTCGATGAGCCGGCTGCAGTTCCCAGCGCTCCAGCACGGCTTGCCGTACCGCTCGCCGGGGTCGGCCGAACCGGTCGACAGAGGGGAAGTGGTGGCGTGGCTACGCCTCGGCGCGGCGGTCTCGGGCCGCCGTCTCTCCGCCGTGACGGCGCTGTTCAAGGAGGCCGTCCTCAGCCAGCACCAGAGCATCCATGGTGAGCCGCCGGCGATCCTGCATGGGCACGGGTTCAGCGAAAGCGGCTACGAGATTGCTCGCTACCTAGCCCTTCCGGACGTTGGCTACCGGTGGTCGCGGGGACGGATTCACGGCTTGGCCCTATGGCTGCCGCCGGATTGTGACTTCGTCGCGCGCCCGAGGGCCCGTGACGCTGCGTTCGCCATCAGCCGGCTGACAGGTCGAGGCGTCGACGTGCCCGTTGCTCCCAGAGATGACGAGGCGCGGCCGCTCACGACCCATCCGGGACGTTGGCTCCGCCGCTCGCGCGGCTGGGTGACGGCTTTCCCGGCGATTCACGAGCGCCGGCGCACGCTCGACCTGGCGGAAGTCGTGCGCTGGTGCCGTCACGCAGGTCTGTCGGAGCCGGTGGCCTTTCGGTCGGCGCGCACGCCGCTGGTCCCGGGGGCGCTCGACCTGGCGCCCGTGGAAGTGAACCGGCCGGGCAGGCCTGCACGGCCCTACTCGCATGTCGAGCTCCGGTTCGCGCAAGCCGTTCCGGGACCGGTCGTGATCGGTTCCGGACGACAGCGCGGCTTCGGGCTCTGCGTACCGGTCGATTGAAGTGAGTGGCGGGTCGAGACGGTGATGACGGGAGACCGACCCAGCGGGTCAGCGCCGCCACCGATGCCCACCTTCGCGGAGTTCTATCGGGCGCTCAATGAGCGTGACCCCTTTCCCTGGCAGAGGCGACTGGCCGAACAGGTCGCTACGACCGGACAGTGGCCCTCCGAAGTCGGCGTTCCGACGGGGCTGGGCAAGACCGCCTGTCTGGACATCGCCGTGTGGTGGCTGGCATCGCAGGCGGACCGGGCACCGGCGCAGCGCACGGCGCCGACCCGCATCTGGTGGGTGGTCAACCGGCGCCTGCTGGTGGATTCGACCGCCGAGCATGCCGAGCGGATCGCCAATGCGTTCAGCGACCCCGATTCGGCGAACATTGTTGGGCGGGATCGGGAGGTCGTCGCACGCGTCGCCCAGCGCCTCGGTTCGCTGTCGGCCGCGCCCAGCGGGTCGCCCCTCGACGTGATCCGGCTGCGCGGCGGCGTCGCCTCGGGGACGCCGATCGATCCATCTCGACCGGCCGTCCTGCTGTGCACGCTGCCCATGTACGGCTCTCGACTGCTGTTTCGCGGCTACGGGTCGAACCAGCGCCTGCGCGTGGTCGATGCCGCCATGGCCGGAACCGACAGCCTGGTCCTGCTGGACGAGGCGCACCTGGCGCCGCATCTCAAGGCCCTGCTGCCGGCGCTGGCCGATTGCACGCCTGGCGCTCACGCCGCCCTCGGCGAAGCTCGATCGACGCCCACGATAACGGCGCTGACAGCAACCGGCGACGCCGCGGGCGGCCAGCGGTTCGACCTCGACCACAAGGACCAAGCGGACCCGGTCGTCCGGGAGCGGCTCGACGCGGTGAAACCCATGGAGCTGCGCGTGGAGACCGGCGACAGCGCCACACGTCTGGCGGATGCGGCGCTCGATCTCGTCCGGCAAGCGCCGGCGCCGGCGACGTGCGTGGTGTTCACCAACACGCCAAAGACGGCGCGGGAGACGTTCGGCCGCCTGCGCAAGCAGATGGCGGAGGCCGAGGTGCTGCTCCTGACCGGGCTCACGCGCGAACGGGAGGCCCAGCGGGTGCGCGCGCGCATCCTCGACCGAGACCACGGCATGGCCGCGACTCGGGCCGCCGAGCTCAGGCGCCAGCGATATCTGATCGTGGTCGCGACGCAGACCCTGGAGGTCGGAGCGGATATCGACACGGAATACCTGGTCACGGAGGCGTGCGGCGTCCGCGCGCTCACGCAGCGGCTGGGCAGGTTGAATCGACTCGGACGCTGTCGGCACGCCCGCGCCGCCTATGTTCATCTGCCGCCACCCAAGCCGAAGCGAGGACGTACAGACACCGGTCCCGACACCTGGCCGGTCTACGGCACCGAGCCGGCGAGGGTTCTCGGGAGGCTGCAGGCCGCTCGCGACGCCGACGGGACCGTGAACCTGTCCCCCCGGCGGGTGTCCGAGGTCCTGGGACCGCCGCAGGACCTCCCCGGCCGCGCGCCGGAGGTTTTGCCCGGGATCCTCTGGGAGTGGACGAAGACGACCACGCCGACGAGCGGCGAAGCCCCAGTCGAGCCGTATTTCAGCGGGATTGCCGGACCGCAGTACTCGGTGTCGCTGATCTGGCGGGTCCATGTACCGGAAGACGAGGAGCGGCTGTGGCCGCGCGCCACGGATCGCGAAGCGGTTGACGTCCCGATCGACGAGGCGCGCGACGTGCTGGGCGTCGAAGACCTGCGCCGCCTCGCCGCCGACGGCATGACGGTGGAGACGACGTCGGGCGCGGACCTGCGGCCGGGCGACCAGCTCGTCCTGCGATCCGATCGCGGCCTCCTGGATGCGTTCGGTTGGAACCCGGCCGCTTCCGGCCCCGTCGTGGACGTCTCCCTCGCCGCGCAGGGATTGCCGCTCGAGGCTGAGGCGATCGAGCGCCTGTGCGGTGTGGAGGTCGGCGGGCTCATCCAGACGGCGTTGGGAATCGCCGACGACGAGGACATCGACGCGGCCGCGCGGACCGAAGCGACGGAGGAAATCCTGAGCGCGGTCAGGACCGCGGCGACGCCATCCGGCTGGGATCAAAAGGAATGGGCCGACTTCACCGCGGCGCTGAGCCCACAGGTCGTGGAGGCCCGCCGGGAAGTGCCTCGCTTGCGGGTCATGAAGCCGGCCCCGGAATTACTCAACGGTGACTTCGACGAGACGTCGCTCGGAGCCGACGCCGTCGAGCTGGATCGGCACGGTCAGGCGGTAGCGGCACGGGCACGGGCCGTCGCGCGCCGTATTGGTCTGCCGTCCGCTCTGGCTGACGTGGTGGAGCGGGCTGGAAGGCTGCACGACATCGGGAAGGGTGACCGGCGCTTCCAGCGATGGCTCGATCCCGAAGCCGCACGGGACGTGCTCTTAGCCAAGTCGCACGCGCAGCGGCATCAGTGGGAGGCGATGCGCGCCGCGGCCGGCTGGCCCCGGGGCGGCCGCCACGAAGACCTGTCGGCCCGGCTGGTGCGCGCGTGGCTGCAGCAGAACCCCGACTGGGGGGGGGCCGCCGAGCGGGACCTGCTGCTCCACCTGGTGATCAGCCATCACGGGAAGGGCCGGCCGCTCGTGCCGCCGGTCACCGACGGCACGCCCGACGCGGTGTCCGCGGTGGTGGCCGGCACATCCGTCACGGCGCCTGCCGACCTCGGCATCGTCGATTGGCAGCAGCCGGCCCGCTTCAGACGGCTCAGCGATCGCTTCGGACCGTGGGGGCTGGCCCTGCTCGAAGCCATCGTGATCCGCTCGGACCACGCGGTCTCCGCCGGGGCGGACGCCGCGCTGGACGCGCAGCCATGACCGAAGTGACTTGTCCCGGTTTGCCCGGCGCCTGGATCAACGCCTGGCTCGCGGCGGTGGGCGCCACGGTCCTCGATGCCCGGGTCCGACTGCAGTGGACGACGGACGGCGCGCCCCTGGCGGTGCTCTCGGCCGCGGAGGTCGATCCGGTCGCCGCCCTCGTCGAGTCCTGGCCGGACGCGGCGCTGCTCTCCGGCCTGCCGATCGCCAGGAGCTGGAAGGGCGCCGGCGACATCCAGCGCAAGGTGCCCGTCGAGGCGTTCGTTGTGCGAGCGCGAGCTGCACGCGGTCACCCGTACTGCTGGACGCTGTCGTCAACGATGACCGACCTGTGTGTCGACGAGCACGGCGAGGTCGCGCATGCGCCGTTCGATCCCGCCGGCCCGGGGCCGGTCAAGTGGCTGCATCATCGGCTGATGAAGGTCCACAAACACGTGGAGCCCGCGGCCGGGCGAATCCGGGTTTCGCTCACAGGCCGGGCCGGCCGGGTAAAGGACAACGGATTGGGATTCGACCAGGCCAGGCTCGGCTCGCAGGCCGACGAGACCTCGATCTGGATCGATCCCGTCGTCGAGGTGCTCGCGTTCTTTGGTCTTGCCCTGTTGCCCGTACGGGGCCTCGGGGCCGACCGCCGGCTGGACCGCTTTGCCGACCTGCGAGAGAGGCAGAGGGGTTGGCGGAAGACCTCGGGGAGTCGCGATCCGCAACGCTTCCAGTGGCCGGCTTGGGGGCAGCCACTCGACAGCAACGGCATCGACGCGCTCCTCGATGCCTGGAACCCTGAGCAAAGGAACACCTGGACGCGCGTAGGCGTCCACGCGGGATGGCGCGCCGTCCCCTTCCAGCGCAGAGGCGCGGCGGACACGACCAGAGCCTACGGAGCGGACCGGTTGTGAACGTCGAGCCCGTCGTCGCGATCTCCGCCATCGAACACTTCGTGTACTGCCCGCGTCAGTGTGCTCTCATCCATTGCGACGGCGTCTGGAGCGACAACGCCCATACCGTTCGAGGGACGCGGGCGCATCGCCGGGTCGATGGCGGGAAGCATCGCCGTGAGCGAGGGCGGCTGGTGCTTCGGGCCATTCCACTCTGGTCCGAGGCGCTGGGATTGTCCGGCCGCGCCGATGCGGTCGAAATCGACGGCGACGCGGTCCGTCCCGTCGAATACAAGTCGGGCGTCCGGCACGGAGCCGCCGCGGACCTTCAGCTGTGCGCGCAGGCGCTGTGCCTCGAAGAAATGCTCGA
>CBDCHF010000003.1:0-17557 GCA_965217045.1 Vicinamibacterales bacterium
CTCGCCGTCTTCTCGAGCGCTCCGGGATCGTTCGGAACCTGAATGAACAGGACGTCACGCCGATCTACGGTGTACTCCTTGTCCTTGAGCGTCCCGGCGGCATGCAGCGGATTGTCGACGACCAGACGCAGCGTGCCTCCGGACTCGAGGCTCAACGCGAGGATGTTGACACGTTCGTCCACCAAGTAGCGGCACACCTGTCCCAGCGCGCCGGGGCTGTTCGGCAGTCTCAGCGAGATCTCCGTTCGAATCGCCATGGCGCGGAGCTTATCCCAATTGCCGCGGCGGCGACCAGCGGCCGTGACCACCCGGCGGCGGCGGCCGAGCCGCCAGGCAGATCCGATAGAATCAGGTAAATGATGACCGATGCCGTATCGCCGATCCAGGTGGCCAGCCGCCTGGACGGGTTCGACTACGCCATCCGCAGCATCGTCGCCGAGGCCCAGGCGGTGGAGAAGAGCGGGCGGACCGTCCACTACCTCAACATCGGGGATCCGGTGCTGTTCGGGTTCCAGACGCCGCCCCACCTCGTCGAGGCGGTGGTGCGTGCGATGCGGGACGGGCACAACGGGTACACGCACGCGTCCGGCATCATGCCGGCGCGCGAGGCGGTCGCGGCCGAGTACACCTCCCGCGGCATCCCGTTGTCGCCGGACCGCGTCGTCCTGACCTCGGGAACGTCCGAAGGGATCGAGCTGGCCATCAGCGTCCTCGCCGACCGCGACGACGAGGTGCTGGTGCCGCTGCCGACCTACCCCTTCTACACCGCTGTCCTCGGCAAGCTGGGCGCACGGGCCGTCTACTATCGCACCGACCCGGCGCGGGGGTGGGAGCCGGACCTGGACCACCTCGAGAGCCTGATCGGGGCTCGCACGCGTGCGCTCGTGGTCATCGACCCGAACAACCCGACCGGGGCCGTCTACGGGGAACGGACGCGGCTGGCGCTCCTCGAGATCGCCGACCGGCACAACATCGTGCTGCTGTCCGACGAGGCGTACACGGACCTCGTCTACAGCGGACCGGGGTCGCCGATCGGGTCGCTCAACCTCGACGCGCCGGTCATCTCCTTCTCGTCGGCATCGAAGGCGTACGTCGCGCCGGGCTGGCGGACGGGGTGGATGGCCGTGGGTGCGGGCGAGCGACTCGACCGGGTCCTGACAGCGGTCAAGCGGCTGGCGGACGGCCGCCTCTGCACCAACGGTCCCATGCAGCACGCGGTAGTTGCGGCGCTGACCGGCGACCGCAGCTACCAGGACGACTTCCGCAGGCAGCTCAAGGAACGCGCCGAGCTGGCGACGCGGCGGCTGAACGCCATCGACGGGATCTCCTGCGTGGCGCCGTCCGCAGCCTTCTACGTGCTGCCGCGGGTCGAGCTCCCGCCCGGCCGCACCGACAAGGACTTCGTGCGGGAGCTGCTGCACCGGACCGGCGTTCTGTGCGTGCACGGATCCGGCTTCGGCACGGATCCGGCCGACGGCTTCTTCCGCATCGTGTTTCTGGCGTCCCCGCCGCAGCTGAATGCCTACTTCGATGCGATAGAGACGTTCACGGCCGCCTTTCGCGCGGCGTGAGCGGCCCGTCTCCGCCGGTTTGGATCTTGCATCGGGGAACCGCGCACAGCACACTATCGTGTGTGAAGCGGGCCGCGCTCGTTCTGGCGTCGCTGTGCCTCCTCCCCGTGCCGTCAGCGGGGCAGGCGCCGGTGACGCTGGCCGCCTTCGACCCGCTCGTCGCCGAGCTGCGGGCGGTGGTCGAAACGGCGGACGCACGAGGCTTTCTGGAGCTGCTGGCCCCGGAGGCGGACGTCGTGGCGGCCCGGGAGTTCGCCGACGATGCGTTGCGCCCGGGGATCTCCAGGGCGGTCGTCGCCGCGCGCTTCGCCTCGCCCGTGGAAGACGCCCCCGACGGCGACCGCCACCGCCTCACCGTCGAGGTGTTCACCGAGAGTGGCAACCGCGGACGGCTGCAGACGTGGCAACTCGACGTCACCCGCGAGACGGAACCCGGCGGCACGGCCGGACCCTGGCGCATCGCCGCGCATGACGGACCCGACACCATCGACGGGCTCTATCACCTCTCGCTGCGCACGGATCGACAGTTCGACGCGGCCGGTCTGGAGATTGCGGCCGAGGACATGCGGCTGCGCATGTCGCGCGGCGCGGCGTTCGTGTCGGAGATCGACGCCGGGGTCACCGGGCTCGTGCTCGTGGGCGAGGGCGTGCTGACGTTCTCGCCGCAGCCCGCGGCCGAGCGGCGGCAGCTAGAGATCTTCACCGGGCGCGAGACGCTCGAGGCCGAGTTCACGCAGGCGTTCGTCAGGATCCATCCGTTGATGCTCGACGCGCGGGTGAGGACGGCGCTCGAGCAGACCCGGGTCGACGAAGGCTTCGCCGAGCAGGCGCGGGAGGTGTTCGACGCGCTGGCGGGCCTGACGTTCGTCGTGGACTTCAGCGATTTCAGCGACCGCACGTGGTGGCTCACCCCGCGACCCGGCAACTTCGTCGCCGAGGTCGTCACCCGCGAGCACGGCAACCTCACTTACACGCAGGCCGATCAGCGGCCGGAGGACATCTCCCTGTTCATGCGCGACCCGGCCCGGGTCATCGCGCTGTATCCGTCGGCGCACAAGCGCGCGACCCGGGGCCGGTACTACGACCGGCAGGACGACGCGCCCTTCGACGTGCTCGACTACGACATTGAGGCCTCGTTCGAGCCGCGCGGCGTGGGGCGGGAATCGCTCGGTGCGCGGCCGACCCTGCTCGGGTGCCAGATCGACGCAACGGTGCGCCTGGCGCTGCGCGTGAACGACGCGCCCCTCAGGTCGCTCACCCTGCAGCTGTCCGAGGCGCTGCGGGTGCACTCGGTGACCTCGCGCGAGCTGGGATCGTTGCTGTTCTTTCGCATGCGCGGCCGCAACGACATGGTCGTCAACCTGCCGGCGGAGGCGCCGCCCGGCACTGAGTTCACCATTCTGGTGCGCTACTCCGGCCTGCTCGAAGCCGATGAGCTGGAGGAGAACTGGATCGGCCGGATGCGGCTCCTGGAACGCGGCGGGACCGTCACCTACGCCATTCCGGAGCGGCGCTACCTCTACACGAACGCGAGCCGCTGGTACCCGCAGCCTGCCTCGGCCGACTACGCCACGGCCACGATGGCGTTGACGATCCCGGCGGGCTACGGGATCGTCGCCAGCGGCGATCCCGACGACGGCAACCCGCCGCTCGAGGCGCCCGACGACGCCCGCGGGACGCGCACCTTCTCGTTCGTCACGGTGCAGCCGGCCCGGTACCTGTCGTGCGTCATCACACGGTTCACCCGGCACGCAACGCCGGTGCAGGAGATCGTGCTGGATCGCGCCGGACGCGAGCCCCGCCGGGGCGTCTCGTACGACAGCCTCTCGGTTGCGGTGGAAGCCAACGATTTCGGTCGCGAGCACATTCCCGAGTTCGCCGAGACGGCGGCGAAGATCCTGCGCTTCTATGCCTCGCTCCTGGGAGATCTGCCCTACCCGACGTTCACGCTGACCCTGCTGGACAGCCGGCTGCCGGGCGGTCACAGCCCGCCATACTTCGTCGTGCTCAACCAGCCGCTGCCGGTCCACGGGCGCTTGATGCGAACGTGGCGCACCGATCCGGTCGCGTTCAGCGGCTACCCCGCGTTCTTCGTCGCGCACGAGCTGGCTCACCAGTGGTGGGGCCAGGCCGTCGGCTGGAAGAACTACCACGAGCAGTGGCTCAGCGAAGGCCTCGCGCAGTACTTCGCCGCCCTGTACGCGCGTGAGGCGCACGGCGAGGAAGCCTTCGTCGACGTGCTCTCGCAGCTGCGCCGCTGGAGCCTGCGCCACTCCGACCAGGGACCGGTCGATCTGGGCTACAGGCTCGGGCATCTGCAGGAGGAGCCGCGGGTGTTCCGCGCCCTCGTCTACAACAAGAGCGCCCTCGTGCTGCACATGCTGCGGAGGCTGGTCGGCGATGACGCCTTCTTCCGGGGACTCCGGCGGTTCTACACGGAGATGCGGTTCCGCACGGCCGGAACGGACGACCTGATACGTGCCTTCGAGATCGAGTCGGGGCGGTCGCTGGACGATTTCTTCCGGCGCTGGATCCATGAGTTCGACGTGCCGACCCTGCGCTTCGACTATCGGACCGAGCCGCGGGCCGGCGATCCGGACGCGACCGACGTGGTGCTCCGCTTCCAGCAGGAGGGCGAGGTCTTCGAGGTGCCGGTGACCGTCACGCTCACCTATCGCTCGGGGGCCGAGGAATCGGTCATCGTGGCCGTGACCGAACCGTCCACCGAGGTACGCATCCCGCTGAGCGGGCCGCTCCGGGACCTCGACGTGAACCGCGACAACGCGGCCCTGGCGGAGATCCGCCGGTAGGAGTCTGCGCCGTAGAACGGCGCGGACTCCTGCAGGATTGCCTGGGCGCCAGGCGCAGCCGCAGGCGACGATTGGCGGGCTAGGAGTCTGCGCCGCAGGAGATGCTGCGGCGTGAAGTGGGTCGTCGGCCCATGCTCTGACTTATCGTGTCGGAGCAGCTTCGGCGGTCGCCCGACGAGGTAGTTCCTCGGCAAATGGCGAGATCCGGCGTTGACGGGCCCCTTGGTCCGCCAGAGACCGTGATGCGGCGCCGATCGGTCGCCATCGCGAGCCTCGTTGCCGCGTGTCACGCCGCGATCAGGGCGTGCAGGCGCTTGGCGTTCAACGCCAGGCACACCAAGTCCCACTCGCCGCGCACCTTCGCCAGCCCCCGCAGGCTGAAGCGCCGGAATCCCAGCACGTGTTTGATCCAGCCGTGCGGAGCCTCCGACAGCCACTTGCGTTCGGCGTATGCCGCACGACCCGCCGGCTTCGACAGCTTCTCGGCCATGCGATTCGTCGCGGGGTACTGCCCCGGGTCGCGGGGCCGCGCCGTCTTGCCCTCCCGTCCCAGTGACACGTACCCGTCGATGCCCCGCGTCTCCAGGTTCACCAAGTCCCGCTCGTTACTGTAGCCAGCGTCCGCCAGCACCGTGTCCGGCTGCTCGCCGACCGTCTCCGCCACCTCGTCGAGCAGCAGCGGCAGCCCACCCTGGTCGCTCGCGTTCGCCGTCACCTCCGTCGCCACCACCAACTGGTGCTCACCATCCACCGCTACCTGCGCGTTGTAGCACTGCTGGAACCCGTCGTTGCTCGTCTTCATGATCCCGCTCTCCGGGTCCGTGAAGTTGCTCTGTGCCTTCTCGTCCGGCTCGCCATACCCCCGCTTGTACGGCCGTCCGCCCTTCAGGTTCCGATCCTGGCCCGGCTGCCGCCCGCCCGCGTCGTCCGCCGCCCACCGTGCCGCCTCCAGCCGCTCCTTCGCCGCCCGGATCGCCGCCAGGCGATCCTCCCGGCGGCGCAACTCCGACGGCAGCTCGTCGCCGCGTGCGTCCGGCCCGAAGCGCTCATCCTCAGCCGCGTCGGCGTCGCGTGCCGCCCGCACCAGCGCGTCAATCTCACCGGCCAAGCGCCGCTCTTCCTCCTGCATCCGACCGTAGCTCATCGCCTTGTGCTTGCTCGCGTTCGCACGAACCTTCGTGCCGTCAATCGACAGCTTGCCGAAGCTCGCCAACCCCAATTCCCGCGCCAGACGCACCACCTCCACAAACAGCGCCTTGAAGTCCTCCAGGTGCCGACGCCGAAACTCGCAAACCGTCCGGTGCTGCGGAAAGTTGCCGGCCGCCAGCACCCGGAACGCCACGTCCTCCTCCAGCCTCCTTGCAATCCCCCGCGACGAAAACACCCCCGTCGCGTAGGCGTAGAGCAGCACCTTCACCATCATCCGCGGCTCATACGGCGCGTTGCGCCGACCATCCCCCGCATACGCGGCGTAGAACGCCGTCAGGTCCAGGCCGTCCACCAGATCGCTGACGTGGTGCGCCAAATGGCCCTCCGGCAACCACGCCCGCACGTCGGGCGGCAACAGCAGCGATTGGTCCGGTGCGTAGCGGCGAAAAGTCGTCGACATCAAGTCCTTCCGGCGTCCGATCTCGCCTGCGATTGTCGCACCGTTTTCTGCGGCGCAGACTCCTAGCGACCGGCCGGATGCCGCGGCCTGGACGTCCGACCCGCGGGGCCGAATTCTGGCATACTCAAGTTCATGAGCCTGCACGCAGGTAACCTCGCGGCCGGTGCTCTGACTGCCGCCCTGTGGGCGTCGATCGCCGTGGCGCAGCCCGGCCGGATCCCGATCGAGCTGGGGACGGTGGCCGGGGCCGACGCCGCCCATGCGGGGACGACTTTCCACGTCGCGGTGCAGGCGCAGCTCGAAGCCGGGTTCCACGTGAACTCGCACGAGCCGTTGGAAGCGTTTCTCATCCCCACCGTCCTGACGCTGGATCCGCCGCCGGGCATCGAGCTCGCGGGCCTTGCCTGGCCCACGGCGATCATGTTGAGCCAGACCGGCGCCGACCAGCCGCTGGCGGTGTTCGAGGAGGAGTTCGTCATCGGCGCCGCGCTCGCACTCGATAGCGGGCTGGCGCCCGGCAACTACGCCGTGCCGGGCGTCCTGCGCTATCAGGCGTGCGACGAGACGATGTGCTACCTGCCGGCCACGGCCCCGCTCGATTTCTCCGTCATGGTCGTGCCGGAAACGCAGGCGCTTTTGCCCCGGCACGCCGAGATCTTCGCCGGCCTGACCTTCGATGCCGTGGCCGGCGGCAGCCCGCCCGGCGACGTGGGCGTGCCCGGCCCGCAACCCCCCGCCGCAGAGGCCGATGCGCTGGCGCAGCTCGCCGGCTTCACCGTGCTCGGGACGACCGGCGGCTATCTGGATACCGGCGAGTTCCTGGATTTCGTGGAGCGGGCGGAGTCTGGCCGCGCGGAAACGGGGTGGTTCGAGGGGCGGGGACCGCTCGCGATTCTGGCCCTGGTGCTCATCGGCGGACTGGCGCTCAACCTCACGCCCTGCGTCCTGCCCTTGATTCCAATCAACCTGGCCATCATCGGGGCGGGGACCCGCGCCGGGTCGCGCGGGCGAGGCTTCGCGCTGGGCAGCGCCTACGGGCTCGCAATGGCGCTGGTGTACGGCGGCCTCGGGCTCGCCGTCATCCTGACGGCCAGCACGTTCGGGACGATCAACGCGTCGCCGTGGTTCAACGTGGTGATCGCGGCGCTGTTCGTCGTCCTCGGACTGGCCATGTTCGATATCGTCACGATCGACTTCTCACGCTTCCAGAACGCCGTCAACCTCGGCGGGCCGGGGGGCAACGGGTCGTTTCTCGTCGCCTTTGCGCTGGGCGGGGTCGCCGCGCTGCTGGCGGGCGCCTGCGTCGCGCCGGTCGTCATTCAGGTCATCGTCTTCTCCAGCAGCCTGTACGCGGCGGGCGTGACCGCCGCGCTCGCGCTGCCCTTCCTGCTCGGGCTGGGCATGGCCCTCCCGTGGCCCGTCGCGGGCGCCGGGCTGTCGGTGATTCCGAGACCCGGGCCCTGGATGGTGCGCGTCAAGCAAGCGTTCGGCGTCTTCATCCTGGGCACGGCGGTCTACTACGGCGCGCTTGCCTACGGACTGTTCAGCCAGCGCTGGGTCGATCCCGCCGCGGTGGCCGACAGCGTGCAGGAGATGCTCGAGGAGGGGTGGCACGCGTCGCTCAGCCAGGGGTTGCAGGCGGGCACACTGGAGCAGAAGCCGGTGCTGGTCGACGTCTGGGCAACGTGGTGCAAGAACTGCCTGACGATGGACCGGACGACGCTCAAGGACCCCGCGGTGCAGGAGGCGCTCGACGGCTACGTGAAGATCAAGTTCCAGGCCGAGGATCCCAGCCTGTCGCCGGCCAGTGAGGTCATGGCGCGGTTCGCAGGCATCGGCTTGCCGACCTACGCCATTCTGCGCCCCGGCGGCCCCGGGCCGCCGGCCGCGGCCGGCGCGCCTTCCCCCTAGGCCTAGCCCGCATTTCTCACGGTTGTAGAGACAAGAGGCTGCCTGTAGTGGCGTAAAGTGTTGTTGTCACAAGACTTTGGGCCAATCAGGGAGGCAACCTCTTGTCGACACAGTGTACGCCAATCCAGCTTGAATTTCGGCCTGTCGGCCGCCGCCGGCTGGTGACGCGCTTCGGTGGCGGTCGGATTACTTCGAACGCGGGCGCGCTATTACTGCAGGGCGTGGAAGCGTGCACGCAGGTGTGCCGGCGAGCGGCGCGGTGCTTCCAGGATCACCGGGACGGGCGGTGGGTGGAGCACACGGTCGAGGAATTGGTGACGCAGCGGGTGCTGGGACTGGCGCTGGGCTACGAAGATCTCAACGACCACGACACGCTGCGGCGCGACGCGCTGCTGGCGGCGGTGGTGGGCAAGGCGGACCCGACCGGGGCGTCTCGGGTGCGGGCGGCGGACCGCGGGTCGGCCCTGGCGGGCAAGAGCACGTTGAACCGGCTGGAGTTGGCGGGGCCGCGCGCGCAGACGGACCGCTACAAGAAGGTGAGCTATGACGCTGCGGCGCTCGATGCGCTGCTGGTCGACCTGTTCATCGAGGCCCACCCGCGGCCGCCCGTGCGCATCGTGCTCGATGTCGATGCCACCGACGACCCGCTGCACGGCCAACAGGAAGGGCGCTTTTTCCACGGCTACTACCGGCACTACTGCTATCTGCCGCTGTATGTCTTCTGCGGCGCGCACGTGCTGTGTGCACGGCTCCGGCCGGCGAACATCGATGCGGCGGCCGGCGTGGTCGATGAGCTGGCCCGGATCGTGGCCCGCGTGCGGCAAGCGTGGCCGGCGGTGGCCATTAGTGGTGCGCGCAGACTCGGGCTTCTGCCGGGACGCGTTGCTGAGCTGGTGCGAGGCGCACCAGGTGGACTATCTCATCGGGGTCGCCAAGAACGACCGCCTCAAGGCGCAACTGGCGCCGGCAATGGTGCAGGCCCAGGCCCAGTGCCAGGCGAGCGGTCAGCCGGCCCGGGTGTTCGCCGACTTCGGCTATCGCACGCGCAAGAGCTGGAGCCGGGAGCGGCGGGTCGTCGGCAAGGCCGAGCACCTGCCGGCCGGGCCGAATCCGCGCTTCGTGGTGACCTCGCTGCCGGCAGACCGCGTCCCGGCCCAGCCGCTCTATGAGGACCTGTATTGCGCCCGCGGCGAGATGGAGAACCGCATCAAGGAACAGCAACTGGCCTTGTTTGCCGACCGCACCAGCAGCGCCACCATGCGGGCCAACCAGCTGCGCCTCTACTGGTCGACCTTGGCCTACGTCCTGTTGCACGCGCTCCGCAGCCGGGCTTTGGCAGGCACACGGCTCGCCCGCGCCCAATGCACCACCTTACGCCTTCGGCTGCTTAAGGTCGGCGCCCATGTCCGTGTCACCGCACGCTGCGTCTGGGTCGCGTTGTCCGACTACATGCCTGACGCCGACCTGTTCGCCGTCGCCGCAAACCGCTTGCACCGGGCGCGGGCGCCCGCCTGACGCACACCGGCCACCGGCACGCAGCGGGTTATTGCCAGGCCCCAACAGCCTGGCCAGTCGAGCTGTGTCCTTGCAGACGATTCCCACGTCAAACCACTTCCTTCGAGCGTCACCGCTACGTCACGCGACCAGCACCCACACCCCACGTGCCGCCAAATCCATGGTTGTCGCAGCGGTTGTGAGAAATCCGGGCTAGCAGCCCGTGGCAGAAGGGGCTGATTGTCAATCGAGAATCGCGTGTCCGTATTGGCGTGTCGCCGGACCATCCCACGACGAATCGGGCCGATCATGGCGCTCCGGGGCCCAGAAGCGCCGCACACGCCCCCAGCACTTGCTCAGGAGGCCGATCAGCGCCTCCAGCAGCGCCGACGCGCGGCCCTGGAGGCTCCGCGGCGTGCCCACGCCCGTCAGGTGCCGCATGAGCAACCCGAGATTGACGCCGCAGACCTGGACGAGCAGCCGTTTCAGGATGTTGGGATGCCCGCGCAGATGGACGCGGCGCATCCTGCCGGTCTCGTAGAGATGCGCGTTGGGCCGTTCCAGTAGCTCGCCCCGCTGCCGCAGCAGCCGTTTCCCACGCGCGCCGCGGATCTGCCGCCGGTTGGCATACACCGCGTCCCGCGCCGCCGCCTGGCCCTTCCAGTGCCGCCGGCCGCGATCCGGCTCCGAGACGTAGCTGCGCACGCCGATGGCCGCAAACCCGACCATCGTCTCGTTGCTGTGATATCCCTTGTCGGCCACCACCTCCACGATCCCCGGCGCGCCGACCGCCTCGACCTGCTCGGCGGCCGTGACGAGCGTGTCGACCAAGGTCGTCGTGTCGCCCGCACTCGCGTCCTGCACCGTCACGCCCACGATGGCGCCTGTTTCGAGGTCGACCGCATGCTCGGCGGTGTGCGCCAGATGCGTGCGGCCGTCCTTCATCTTGGCGATCTTCGCGTCCGGATCGTGCGGGTGGGTCCAGTCCGCGTTCGAGCCCTTCTTCTTGCGGGTCCGGTCGAACCGGGCCAACTCGGCGCGCGTCGGCGTCGTGAGGCCGGACGCCTCGGCCAGCCGGGTCAGAAACGCGTCGTAGCTCTCGCCCGTATCCCGCCGCACAATGCTCCGCATCGCCGCATTGGCTTCCAGCATCGTGGCATCGATGCCAACCGTGCGCCCCACCACCAGCGTGGCGTCGGCCAGTCGCTGCAACACCCACGTAAACACTGCCTGGTGGGTCTCGAGGTCAATCAGGCGACGGGTGCGCGACAGCGTCGAGTGGTCCGGCGGGGCCTCGTGGAGGGCGAAGTCCAGAAACGTGCGAATGCTCAGCGAGTCGGCGGCGCGCCACGCGATCGCTCGTTCCGAATCCAGCCCTTCAAAGTAGCCGAGCAACAGCAGCCGGAAATACCGGCCCGGCGCCAGACTCGGCCGACCGACCCCGTCCGCGTAAAACGACGCGCACTGTGCTTCCACGACCGCGTCGAACCCCGCGTCGTCGAGCACTCGATTCAGCCGCTCGTAAAACGGGTGCCCAGCACTCTTCGGCAGATCCGCCGTGGGCACCCACATCGTCGCTTGCCGCGTTCGACCGCGGCTTGTTCCCATCGCCATGCCAGACAGTGTAGGACACAGGACCGATCACGTCGATCCCTGGAACGAGGGACTTTCACCACGGGCTGCTAGTCCTCTTGATCTTTGATTTCTTCAAAAAGTCGTTGGTCATCTGGGGCCACCGTGGACTTGAACGGTGCGCTGTCCGAACCGCTTCACCTTCGCGAGGATCTCGTCGGCTGTTTTCGTCCACTTGAAAGGCTTGCCCTCGTCATTGTGGGCGTCCACGTAGGCGGAGATGGCGTGGCGCAGCGCGTGCGGGCCGACCTGTTCTTGCCATGCCGCCCAATACATCACACCCGGCACACTTCTTAAAGCGTTTTCAGACACAGGGGACTAGCAGCCCGTGGTGAAACCCCGCGTCGCACCGAGACGGGCGAGGCGCCCGGCTGACAAGGCGTGACGAGGGAGCATATTGGCCATATTCGACCGAGGAACAACGCGGTCAGACGGGATGCATCGCCCGTCGAATGCAGTGGGGCCTTTTGCCACGGGCTGCTAGGAGTCTGCGCCGCAGGAGATGCTGCGGCGTGAAGTGGGTCGTCGGCCCATGCTCTGACTTATCGTGTCGGAGCAGCTTCGGCGGTCGCCCGACGAGGTAGTTCCTCGGCAGATGGCGAGATCCGGCGTTGACGGGCCCCTTGGTCCGCCAGAGACCGTGATGCGCGCCGATCGGTCGCCATCGCGAGCCTCGTTGCCGCGTGTCACGCCGCGATCAGGGCGTGCAGGCGCTTGGCGTTCAACGCCAGGCACACCAAGTCCCACTCGCCGCGCACCTTCGCCAGCCCCCGCAGGCTGAAGCGCCGGAATCCCAGCACGTGTTTGATCCAGCCGTGCGGAGCCTCCGACAGCCACTTGCGTTCGGCGTATGCCGCACGACCCGCCGGCTTCGACAGCTTCTCGGCCATGCGATTCGTCGCGGGGTACTGCCCCGGGTCGCGGGGCCGCGCCGTCTTGCCCTCCCGTCCCAGTGACACGTACCCATCGACGCCCCGCGTCTCCAGGTTCACCAAGTCCCGCTCGTTAGCCCGCATTATTCCTGAAGCTCGATATTCGGGATCGACAGGGCGTGGCGGGACGACGAACAGGGTTTCGCCATCGTCATTTGGGGGCTGCGAGGGGGTTGCGGGGCGAGCCATGGGGCGATGGCCGGGCGCGGTGAGCCCGAGTGTCGACAGCTTCTCCTGGAGACGGTCCGTATCGTCCCCGAGGGAGCTTGGTGCGGCGGGACGGATGGGCTATCCGGCACGTGCGCCGAGTGCGAGGGCGATGCGCTGCCATGCCTCGCGCTGCGGCGTGGCCCGCGGCAGATGCAGAACGAGCCGGCGGACCGAGCGGACGACCTGGACCCCGAGCTTGAGCAATCGGTCGCGTAGCCACGTCACCTGGGTGCGGGCGCACGCGGTGCCCGCCGCCCGCAGCCGCAGCTCCTGCATCAGCACGTAGGCTGCGGCCGTCAGCAAGACGCGCAGTTGGTTGGCCCAGAAGCGGCAGCAGCTCGTGCGGTCGATCTGCAGGCCGTCGAGCAACTCCTTGATCCGGTTCTCGATGTCCCCCCGCGCACAGTAGACCTTCTCGTAGATGAAACGCGGCGTCTGGCGCAGGTTCGTCACCACGAAGCGCGGGTTGTCCCGCGGCGCACGTTCGCCGAGGCGGACCACTTCGGCTTTGATCACCACCCGGCGCTCATGGCCCCAGGTGCGGGCGGCGTAGCGGGTGTCGGTATAGACGTGTGCGGTCTCGCCACTGACCTCGCTCTGCGTGCGCGCCGTCTGCAGCGCGGATTCGGCATGCCGCTCCAAAACCGCATTTTTCGCCATCGCCACCACGTAGTCGAGCCGGGGCTCCGCATCCAGGAAATCGAAGACCTCCGGGGTCGCAAAGCCCCCGTCGAGCCGAACGAGAAACCGCGCCCGCGGAAACGCCGCCCGCAGCAGCGGGAGCAGCCGACACAGCAGCCCGAGGGTCCCGTCGGCGGCCACTGCGTTGCCGGGCCGCAGCACCGCCGCGCACAGATACTGCTCCGCCTCGCGGTCGAAGCTCAGAAACCCGAGCAGCGGCAGATAACACCAGCCGCCATAGTGCCCGTTGAAGAACGTGAGCTGCTGGGCGCCGTGCGTCAGGTCGTCGGTCGGATCCAGATCGATGGTGACGCGCCGCGCCCGCCCGTGCAGGCGGCGCCGATGCCGCTCGATGACGCACGCCGCCAACTCGTGCCCCATCCGGTAGAGCGCGGTGCGGCTCGCGCCGTTCTCGAACCGCGAGATCGTAGGTTGCGACGCCAAGGGCGCGCCGGACACCGGGTCCCGCCCGAGCAGCAGCTTGTGGATGGGGTCGTCGGCCAAGTGGTCGGCATCGTTGCCATCGGGATGACCGCACGCGATGCCGAAGATCCGCTGGCCGATCAGATCCGCGAACGTGTGCCGAATCTTCTCCGCGGCGCGCTTGTCGGCCAAACACCGGGCGAACGCCTTGACCAAGCCGTACACGCGCTCGGCCGCCTTGAGCAGGACGGCGCCGCCGTCGGAACTCGCGTGTTCCTGGTTGAACGTGGCGACGAGGGGCTTGTCGAACAGATCCGGGAACAGAACAGTCTCTGGCATCGTGTGAGGCGTCACGCAGGGATCTCCGTTGTGGCTAAAACGTTGTGTACATTACGTTTGTACCACACGGAGGCTCCTGTGTCTCCCCCTCAACCGCACCTTCACGCATAATCCGGGTTAGGACACTGACGGAAATTACCTTGCTGTGTGCCGAGCGCCCGAAGGCGCAGAAAACGGGCTCCGCATGGATGCACTTGGCAACCTTATATCGATCGCTGTCCTTACTGTAGCCAGCGTCCGCCAGCACCGTGTCCGGCTGCTCGCCGACCGTCTCCGCCACCTCGTCGAGCAGCAGCGGCAGCCCACCCTGGTCGCTCGCGTTCGCCGTCACCTCCGTCGCCACTACCAACTGGTGCTCACCATCCACCGCTACCTGCGCGTTGTATTAACCTGGAAATAAGTATCATGACAATTATATAATAACCGGTATGACGAAACGTGATGGCCGCGCCTTCGACCATAAGACGCTCGAAGCCATTCGGATCCGTGCTGTCCAACGGATTGAAGAAGATGGAGAAACGCCGTCCGAGGTAATGCGGGCGCTGGGCTTTGCCCGCACGGTGGTTTATAACTGGCTGGCCAAGTATCGCACCGGCGGCCTCGCGGCGTTGCGGTCGCTGCCGATTCCGGGCCACTAGTGTCCCACAGTCTCAGGCCCAAGCGAGCGCGAGTTGCGGACGGGCGCGGTCTGGTGGCGAATGGGTCGTGAAGAGGTCTTCGAGAGGCCGGCGTTCGAAGACGTTGAGTTGAAGCACCTGCAGCATCTGGTTGAGGCTCCAGCACAACCGCAGGACGAACTTGAGGTAGGCCAGCAGCAGGTACATGCAGGTGGCCACCCACAGTTGCGTCAAGACCGCGTTCTTCGACCGGCCCACGAAACGTTTCACTTTCAGATGCTGTTTGATCCACTTAAAGAACAGCTCGATCTGCCACCGGGACTTGTACAGGTCGGCGATCGTCTTGGCGACCCACGTGGTGTTGTTGGTCACGAACACGTAGCGATTTGTTGTCAGCTGGTCGCGGTAGACGACCCGTCGCAGCCGGTGGGGATAGACCTTGCGGCTGCGGGCGCTGGTCAGTTCGATCGTCTGGTCGCTGAGAATACCGGTCCCGGCTCGGACGTCATGCTCGTGGGTGACCCGGTACCGCACGCCGCGCTTGAGGCGTGTCACGAAGGTGACGCCACGGGCCTGCAACTGGTGAAACCACGCGAAATCGAGATAGGCGCGGTCGGCGACGACCACGCTGCCGGCCTCGAACGTCCACGTGCGGGCCACGGTCACGTCGCCGGTCTTGCCATCGGTGACGCTGACGAAACTCGGCAGGTGGCCGGCTTGGTCCAACCCGACGTGCAGCTTGATCGCGGCCTTCGTGCGGCGGAACGACGCCCACGGGAAAACCGCCAGACACAAGTCGATGGTCGACGCATCGACCGCATACAGCTTGTGCCTGAAGCGGAAACCGTGGCCCGGCGCCCGTTGCTGGCAACGACTCAGCAGACGGCCGAACAACGCTTCGTAGAGCGTGTAGGGCTGCTCGGCGTTGACCCGCGCGAGCGACGAGCGGCTGACCGTCCCAACGCCCAGGTGATAGAGCTTGGCGGGTTGCGCGCGCAGATTGCTCACGATGTCGCGCAGGCTCTGCCGGCTGGCCAACTGGCCCAGCCCGAGGGCGACGAACTGCGCCCAGCGGCTCATGACGCGCAAACGCTGCCCGCGCTGATGGCCGCGCGCCTCGGCGTCGAATTCATGTCGCGGAAGCAACGTCAGAAGTTGCCCGAAGACTGTGTTACGATGGGCCACGGCTTGGATCTCCTGTGTTTTGAATGATTTGCGGCAAAACCATTCTAACAGACATAGAAGGTTCAAGCCGCCTCAATTAGAAGCTCTGTGGGACAGCAGTGATTCCGGGCCGGCCGCCCAAGCTGACCGAGCAGCAGCGCGCGTGGGTGTATCTTACGGTGACGCAGAACAATCCGTTGCAGTTGCAGTTGCAGTTCGAGTTTGCACTCTGGATGCGAGCGATGGTGCGGGAGCTGATTGAGCGGCAGTATGGCGTGACGTTGAGTCTGGCGTCGGTCGGGCGGCTGTTGCGGTCACTGGGTCTGACGCCCCAACGGCCGGTCCGGCGGGCGACCGAACAGGTGGCGTGGCGGGTGCGGGAGTGGTTGACGGTCGAGTTTCCCGCCATCCGGGCGCAGGCCCTCGCGGCGGGGGCACAGATTTTCTTCGCGGACGAGGCGGGGGTGCGGTCGCAGAGCCATGCGGGCACCACGTGGGCCCTGCAGGGCCAGACACCGGTGGTGCCGGCGACGGGAAAGCGGTTCGGGCTCAACCTGGTGTCGGCGGTCAGTCCGCGGGGCGTGCTGCGGTTCATGGTGGTCGACGGGCGGATGACGGCAGTGCGGTTCATCGAGTTTCTCAAGCGCTTGCTGCACAACCAGACGTGCCCGATCTATCTCATCGTCGATCAGCATTCCACCCACCGGGCGCGCGCTGTGCAGGACTTCGTGCAGTCGACCAACGGCCGCCTGCGGCTGTTCTTCTTGCCGCCGTACTCCCCGGAACTCAACCCCGATGAGCTCGTCTGGAATCATTTGAAGACGCATGGGGTCCGCAAGCGCCTGCTGCAAACGCCGGCGGAGCTCAGGCGCTACGTCCTGAGCCATCTGCGGTCTTTGCAGCGAACGCCCACCCGACTGCGCGGGTTCTTTCAAAAACCCAGCCTGCGCTACATTACTGCATAGTGTCATCAAACTAATGCCCTCCTTAATAGCACTGCTGGAACCCGTCGTTGCTCGTCTTCATGATCCCGCTCTCCGGGTCCGTGAAGTTGCTCTGTGCCTTCTCGTCCGGCTCGCCATACCCCCGCTTGTACGGCCGTCCGCCCTTCAGGTTCCGATCCTGGCCCGGCTGCCGCCCGCCCGCGTCGTCCGCCGCCCGCTGTGCCGCCTCCAGCCGCTCCTTCGCCGCCCGGATCGCCGCCAGGCGATCCTCCCGGCGGCGCAACTCCGACGGCAGCTCGTCGCCGCGTGCGTCCGGCCCGAAGCGCTCATCCTCAGCCGCGTCGGCGTCCCGTGCCGCCCGCACCAGCGCGTCAATCTCACCGGCCAAGCGCCGCTCTTCCTCCTGCATCCGACCGTAGCTGATCGCCTTGTGCTTGCTCGCGTTCGCACGAACCTTCGTGCCGTCGATCGACAGCTTGCCGAAGCTCGCCAACCCCAATTCCCGCGCCAGACGCACCACCTCCACAAACAGCGCCTTGAAGTCCTCCAGGTGCCGACGCCGAAACTCGCAAACCGTCCGGTGCTGCGGAAAGTTGCCGGCCGCCAGCACCCGGAACGCCACGTCCTCCTCCAGCCTCCTTGCAATCCCCCGCGACGAAAACACCCCCGTCGCGTAGGCGTAGAGCAGCACCTTCACCATCATCCGCGGCTCATACGGCGCGTTGCGCCGACCATCCCCCGCATACGCGGCGTAGAACGCCGTCAGGTCCAGGCCGTCTACCAGATCGCTGACGTGGTGCGCCAAATGGCCCTCCGGCTGTTGCCGAGCGCGAGAAACTGATCATTTCTGCACAGGTATCGACCGGTCTCATTGACGACGTGAGGGTCGCGGTGATTCCGGCGCGTCGTCACGGTGCGATCGTTGGCGGTTGCGCTCCTGCTGGCTGATCTCGGCCTCGCGCCTGCGATAGCTCCGGCCTTCAAGGAGCAGGATCTCGACGTGGTGGGTCAGCCGGTCGATCAGTGCGACGGCGCACGAGGCGTTGGGGAAGACGGTGTCCCAGCGCTTGAACGGCAGATTGGTGGTGATGAGCAAGGAGCGGTGCTCGTAGCGGCGGCTGACGAGTTGGAAGAGCAGGTCGGCGGCTCGGGCGTCGTAGGCGAGATAGCCCACCTCATCGACCACGAGGAGCGCGGGCCGCGTGTAGTGCCGGAGGCGT
>CBDCHF010000004.1:0-51067 GCA_965217045.1 Vicinamibacterales bacterium
AGGGGCGGTTCTGGCCGTACGACTTCGGCTACATCCCGGTGGAAACGATCAGCACAATCTACGAGTACTTTCTTAAGTCGGACGAGGATCGCGATGGCGCCTTCTACACAGCGCGCTTCTTGGCAGACATCGTGCTCGACACAGCGCTCGAAGGCACACGGGAACTGATCGGAAAGACCTTCCTGGACCCGGCTTGCGGGTCGGGGATCTTTCTGGTCGGGCTGTTCAATCGCCTGGCGTGGGAGTGGACGCAGTCGCATCCCGATGCCCCAAACGAGCGGCGGGCGGAGGGGCTCGTCGGATTGCTCCACGATAGCTTATTCGGCGTCGATAAGAGCCGGGTGGCGTGCCGCATCGCAGCATTCAGCCTGTATCTAGCCGTCTTTGTTTAGCGGGTGGCCACGCAAGATCCATTTATTTGGATTGTACTTTTTGCGCGAATATAGCATAAGTCTTGTGTGGTCAACGAGTACGGGCTGTCCGGCGACGAACGGATAGGACGGCTGCGCGACGAGGTAGAGCGGCTCCGGGAAGAGCTGTCGCGGCGCGAGCGGGAGAACGACCGCCAGAAGCGCCAGATCGACGGCTTGCGACGCCAGGACGAGCGTCAGAAGCGGGAGATCGAGCGCCTGAAACAGCAGTTGGCCGAGGCACGCCGGGCGGGTCGCCGGCAGGCGGCGCCGTTCGCCAAGGACCGGCCGCAAGGGCGCGGCAGGCGTCCCGGACGGCGGCCTGGGGCGGAGTACGGCCGGCAGGGCTGCCGGCCGCGGCCGGCGCGGGTTGACGAGACCCACGCGGCGCCGGTTCCCACGACGTGCCCGGATTGCGGCGGCGCGGTCGAAGGTACCCGCGTGGCGTCGCAGTATCAGGAAGAACTGCCCGTGGTACGGCCGGTCGTGCGGCGCTTCGACATCGAGGTCGGCCACTGTTCGCAGTGTCAGCGGCGGGTGCAGGGCCGCCACGTGCTGCAGACCTCCGACGCGCTGGGCGCGGCGGGGGTGCAGCTCGGTCCCGGGGTGGTCGCGCTGGTCGTGGAGCTGCACACGGAGATGGGGGTGCCGCTGGCGAAGGTGGCCCACCTGCTGCGGACCACGTTCGGGCTGCAGGTCACGCCGGGCGGCCTCGCCCACGTGCTGCACCGGGCGGCCCGCGCCGCCGCGCCGGCCTACGCGGAGCTGTGCGAGCAGGTTCGCAATGCGCCCGTGGTCACGCCGGACGAGACCGGCTGGCGCGTCGGCGGCGTGCGCCACTGGCTGTGGACGTTCGTCACCCCGGACACGACGGTCTACGCCATCTGCCCCGGCCGGGGGTTCAACGATGCCGCCACGGTGCTGGGGACCGACTACGTCGGCGTGCTCGTGCGCGACGGGTGGGCACCGTATCGCTGCTTCGACGGACTGCGTATTTCGGTCGAAGTGGATCACCGATTTCGGCGGAAGTGGATCACCTGTTTCGGTCGAAGTGGATCACCGATTTCGGCGGAAGTGGATCGCTTTCGGCCGAACTGGATCACCCAGTTTCCGGGATCGTGAGCGCTCATCGGTAGCCTGACCGCGGGATCCTTCGCCTTTTGAACGGAGGGCGAAGCGATGCCGACTCGGAGGCTTCTGGTGAGGAAAATTCGGGAGATTCTACGACTCAGGTACGAACAGGGCCTGTCCCACCGAGAGGTAGCCCAAGCCTGCGTCATCGGTCCGAGCTCGGTTTCACGCTATCTGCAGAGGGCGGCTCGGTACGGGCTGGGCTGGCCGCTGCCGGCCGACCTGGACGACGCGGCGCTCGAGGCCCGGCTGTTTCGCCGCCCGGCGCCAGTGCCCAACCGAGCCCGACCCGACTGCGCGCACATCCACCGCGAGCTCAAGCGCAACGGGGTCACGCTGCAGCTGCTCTGGGAGGAGTACCTCCAGGTCCATCCCGGCGGCTACCGCTACACGCAATTCTGCGAGATCTACCGGCAGTGGTCGCGGCGGCTGCGGCCGTCGATGCGGCAGGTGCACCGCGCCGGCGAGAAGACTTTCGTCGACTTCTCGGGCAAGCGGCCGACTCTGGTCGACCGGCGCACGGGTGAGCTGCGGCCTGTCGAGCTGTTCGTCGCCGCGCTCGGCGCCAGCAGCCTCACCTACGCCGAGGCGACCGCGACCCAGCAGCTGGCGGACTGGGTCACCGCCCACATCCACATGGTCGAGTACTGCGGGGGCGCCACCACGCTGTGGGTCCCCGACCAGCTCAAGAGCGCCATCACCCGCCCCTGCCGCTACGAGCCCGACGTCAACCGCACCTACGAGGACCTGGCCGCCCACTACGGCGCCGTCGTCATCCCGGCGCGCCCCAGAAAGCCCCGCGACAAGGCGGTCGTCGAGACCAGCGTACTCGTGGCCCAGCGGTGGATCCTGGCCCGGCTCCGCGACCAGACCTTCTTCGAGCTCGGCGCGCTGAACCGGGCGATCCGCGTCCTGCTCGACGAGCTCAACGACCGCCCGATGAAGAAGCTGGGCGTCAGCCGCCGCGCCCTCTATGAGCAGCTCGACCGCCCGGCGCTACGCCCCCTGCCGGCTACCCGCTACGTCCTGGCCCACTGGAAGCTGTGCCGCGTGAACATCGACTACCACGTCGAGGTCGACCGCCACGTCTACAGCGTGCCGTACCAACTCGTCCGCGAGCAGGTCGAGGTCCGCCACACGACGAACACGGTCGAGATCTTCCATCGCGGCAAGCGCGTGGCGTCGCACCGCCGGCGCTACGACCGACAGCCGTCCACCGTGGCCGAGCACATGCCCAGCGCCCACCGCGCACATGCCGAGTGGACCCCGTCGCGGCTCATCCGCTGGGCCGAGACGGTCGGACCGGCGACCGCTCGGCTCGTCACCCGGATCCTGCACAGCCGCCCGCACCCTGAGCAGGGCTATCGGACCGTGTTAGGCATCATGCGTCTGGGACGCCAGTACGGCAACGCCCGGCTCGACGCCGCCAGCACCCGCGCGCTGGCGCTCGGCTCGTGCCGCTTCCACACCGTCAAGAACATCCTCGCCGCCGGTCAGGACCGGCTGCCCCTCGAGCCGCCGGCCGAGACCAACCCGACACCGATGCACGCCAACATCCGCGGCGCCAACTACTACGCGGCCGCGACCTCAGAGGAGGACCGATGCTGATCGAACAGACCGTCGACAAGCTCAACGCCCTGAAGCTCGGCGCGATGGCCGACGCCTTCCAAAAGCAGCTCGACACCGACCAGGCCGCCGCGCTCAGCTTCGAGGAGCGGCTCGGCCTGCTCGTCGACACCGAGTGGACGGCCCGCGAGCAGCGCAAGCTCGACCGGCGCCTCCGCACGGCCAAGCTGCGCTACCCGGCGACGCTCGAGGCCGTCGACTTCACCCACTCGCGCCGGCTCAATCGCCAGCAGATCCTCACGCTCGGCGCCTGCGCGTGGATCGCTGAGCGCCACAACGTGATCGTCACGGGACCGTGCGGCATCGGCAAGAGCTTCATCGCCTGCGCCTTCGTCGAACGCGCGTGTCGCCGCAGCTTCGCCGCGCGCTACGTCCGCATGCCGCGCCTGCTGCACGAGCTGGCCGTCGGCCGCGGCGACGGCTCCTACACCCGGCTGCTCGCCCGCCTGGCCAAGCTCGACCTGCTCGCGATCGACGACTGGATGCTCGCGCCGCTGCGCGACCCCGAGCGGCGAGACCTCATCGAGGTGATCGAGGACCGCGCCGAACGCGCCTCGACGCTCATCGCCAGCCAACTGCCCGTGACCGACTGGCACGCCGTCATCGGCGACCCCAACCAGGCCGACGCCATCTGCGACCGCCTGCTCCACGACGCGCACCGCATCGAGCTCAAGGGCCGCTCGATGCGACGCACGCACGACGCACCCGCCAACCGCCGGAAGGAGACGACATGACGATCACGTCCGCGAGACGCCCGACGCTCCCGCCGGGCGCGAACAGCCTGTGGACCCTGGCGGTGCCATGGAAAACGCGCGCGATACGCTCGGCGGCAACTGCGCCGTCGCCGAAAGCGCGTTTCCCACAGCACCTTGGACGCCGCACGCGGCGCCCACAGGAACCACAGGCAACCTCATCGATGCTCACTGACACGACAGCACGAGTAGGATATCGACCAGACGCTACGACACCGATGGGAGGCAACTGACCGACGAACGTCGCTACGCTCCGATGGGCGCTCCACTTCACCGAAATCCGTGATCCACATCCCCGGAATCGGTGATCCACTTCAGCGAAATCCGCACCGGGGGCGAGACGCTGCCCGGCTACGACCTCCACAACCTGTCCGCCTCGGTTACGAAGGACGCCTGGACCCTGACGCTCTATGCGGACAACCTGCTCGACGAGTACGCGGTGACCGGCGTACGCCAGACGCCCGACCTGATCGGCGTCACGGAGGACGGTTTCCGGTCGCGCCGCTACTTCGCCAACGTGCTCGCCCCGCGGCGGGCGGGCGTGCGGATCCGTTACGCCTTCCTGTACTAGCAACTCCCGCCTGCGCCGCGACGCACGAGCGCAGGGATGCTGTGCCATCGGGGAACTGATTCTCGCGTTAGGCTGTCAGTTAGGCTGTCAACGGGCTCTGGAGATACGGGCGTTGTGGCGTTTCGTCCAATAAATACCGCGTTGATCAGGCAAGCAGGGCCCCACGGACAGCCTCTTTGTTGTAGTTGTTGCCGGTGAACTCGGAGCCGTTCAACGAATCCGTGTTGAGGCCCCGGGCGATGATGGCGTTGCTGCCGCGCGCGCCCTGGTCGACCACGGTCAGGCCGGGCGTCCAGCGCGACAGCTCCGTGAGGTTCCCGATGGCCCACCGCTCGATGTCGGCACCGGTTACGGCCGAGATGCTCATCGGCACCTGCTGCAGCGCCTCCTCCATGCGGGTCGCCGTCACGACCACCGCCTCGTCGAACGCCGCGACGCGCAGCGTGATGGCCGGGAGCTCCACCGGATCGGCCCCGACCGCGACGCCGTCCACCGTCGCCGCACCGAAGCCGCCGAGGAAGACGATCACCGTGTAGGTGCCGGGGGCGAGGCCCGTGAACACGAACCGGCCGGTCGCGCCCGTCTGCACCGCCGGCGGGTCGTCCGGCCCACCGCGCAGCGTGACGGTCGCGCCGGGCAGCACGCCGCCGGTCGCGTCGACGACCGCGCCCGAGATCTGTCCCGACTGCGCCGCGACGGGCGGCGGCGCGACGGCCAGGAGCAGGACGCCCACGCCGACCGCCGCACGGCATCGCCCTTTCGTCATGCCCCGAAGTGACGCGAGAGGAGCCACAGCGCCGCCAGCACCGCGGACTGGACCGCGAGGACGGCGACGTAGGCACGGGTCACGAAACGAGTATAACGGCGGCCGGCCCGGGGCTGTGGGGCATGCATCGGCCAAATTGGGGGCCTGGGATCCGAAATGCGGCCAATGTACTATCACTGCTGTCCCACAGAGCTTCTAATTGAGGCGGCTTGAACCTTCTATGTCTGTTAGAATGGTTTTGCCGCAAATCATTCAAAACACAGGAGATCCAAGCCGTGGCCCATCGTAACACAGTCTTCGGGCAACTTCTGACGTTGCTTCCGCGACATGAATTCGACGCCGAGGCGCGCGGCCATCAGCGCGGGCAGCGTTTGCGCGTCATGAGCCGCTGGGCGCAGTTCGTCGCCCTCGGGCTGGGCCAGTTGGCCAGCCGGCAGAGCCTGCGCGACATCGTGAGCAATCTGCGCGCGCAACCCGCCAAGCTCTATCACCTGGGCGTTGGGACGGTCAGCCGCTCGTCGCTCGCGCGGGTCAACGCCGAGCAGCCCTACACGCTCTACGAAGCGTTGTTCGGCCGTCTGCTGAGTCGTTGCCAGCAACGGGCGCCGGGCCACGGTTTCCGCTTCAGGCACAAGCTGTATGCGGTCGATGCGTCGACCATCGACTTGTGTCTGGCGGTTTTCCCGTGGGCGTCGTTCCGCCGCACGAAGGCCGCGATCAAGCTGCACGTCGGTGGACCAAGCCGGCCACCTGCCGAGTTTCGTCAGCGTCACCGATGGCAAGACCGGCGACGTGACCGTGGCCCGCACGTGGACGTTCGAGGCCGGCAGCGTGGTCGTCGCCGACCGCGCCTATCTCGATTTCGCGTGGTTTCACCAGTTGCAGGCCCGTGGCGTCACCTTCGTGACACGCCTCAAGCGCGGCGTGCGGTACCGGGTCACCCACGAGCATGACGTCCGAGCCGGGACCGGTATTCTCAGCGACCAGACGATCGAACTGACCAGCGCCCGCAGCCGCAAGGTCTATCCCCACCGGCTGCGACGGGTCGTCTACCGCGACCAGCTGACAACAAATCGCTACGTGTTCGTGACCAACAACACCACGTGGGTCGCCAAGACGATCGCCGACCTGTACAAGTCCCGGTGGCAGATCGAGCTGTTCTTCAAGTGGATCAAACAGCATCTGAAAGTGAAACGTTTCGTGGGCCGGTCGAAGAACGCGGTCTTGACGCAACTGTGGGTGGCCACCTGCATGTACCTGCTGCTGGCCTACCTCAAGTTCGTCCTGCGGTTGTGCTGGAGCCTCAACCAGATGCTGCAGGTGCTTCAACTCAACGTCTTCGAACGCCGGCCTCTCGAAGACCTCTTCACGACCCATTCGCCACCAGACCGCGCCCGTCCGCAACTCGCGCTCGCTTGGGCCTGAGACTGTGGGACACTAGTGATGTACTATCGGCGACGAGGAAGCGCGACGCGGCGGCCCATTTTTGCATGTGGAGAAGACAGATGCGCGAGACTGGAGAACAGCTGGGGGAG
The DNA here is from genome assembly GCA_965217045.1 of Vicinamibacterales bacterium. Lineage (GTDB taxonomy): Bacteria > Acidobacteriota > Vicinamibacteria > Vicinamibacterales > UBA8438 > JAAXGX01. The sequence goes on from CBDCHF010000004.1 coordinate 6,792, forward strand.
AAAAAACCCGTCGCTCTGAGAACAGTCTGGCCGGACGAACTCGACTTTTCCCGCTGGCTGGCCGAGAACATGGACGTTCTGAACGACCAACTCGGGTGGGATCTCGACCAGACTTCAGTGCAGCAAGAGTTGCAAAAGGGGACGCCTGCGCGTTGACCTGCTCGTCGACGCGATCGCTCCCGAGACAGGTGAGCGCTTTCCGGTCGTGATCGAAAACCAACTTGGCATGACCGACGGCAGTCATCTCGCGGGCGTGATGACCTACATGGTGACGTTCGAGGCCAAGGGTGCGATCTGGATTGCCGGCGATGTTAGCCACGAGTACGTCGAGGTAATGCAGTGGCTGAACGACAAGACCGCGATCGACGCGCACCTGTTTATTGTCGAGACCATCCGCGTTGACGAGTCGCGTCCCGTCCCCATCCTGACAAAGATCATCGGACCCTCTCGCTTCTCCCGCACCGGACGCGCAGGAGGCGACCCGAAGCTCAATCAACAGGTGCGCGACTGGTGGGGACGCGTGCTGCCCGAGCTCGCCGGCGTTCATCCAGCTTGGCGATCCGTCAGACCGACGGCGTATCGTTACCCCGACGTGCCGATTCCTGGTGCGCCACAACTTCTCTCCTGGTACGTCAACGTGAACCCGCATACATCGACGGTCGGTGTCAAAATCAGTGGCAGCACAAGAGACGAAGGGAACTTCTACTTCCGGCAACTCGCCAACGGCCAGGATTCAATACACGAGGCGTTCGGTGAGCGACTCGAATGGGATCCAAGAACGTACTCTCGCGGCACTCGCTGGATATTCAGAAAGGTGTCAGGCGGCTTCGCCGACGACCCGCCCGCCCAAGAGGAGACAGCGACAACCATCGCGCGAATCATGAAGCGACTAGTCACTGCCACGGAGCAGGCCGCTCGCGAGATACCGAGATACCAACCGCCGGCCGACGACGCCGCAGGTGCCCGGGACGAGAGCTGAACGGGCGGGCAACTCCACGCAAGTCAGGCTCGAGAGCTCTCCGCCAGCTTCCTGCTGCCGGCAACACCGACTGGGTGTTGGATCTCCATGCTCATCACGGAGCGACCACGCCAGGCATCTGATCCCAGACCCGCCCATCCAGCATGCGACCCGTCCGTTTCTTGAATACGCCACCCCACTGCTTGAAAAAGAACGGGACGCTGCTCCGTATGCAGGCATCCCGGATTTCCCTGACCCACGCCACCTGCATTGGCCTAGCCCGGATTATGCGTGAAGGTGCGGTGGAGGGGAAGACACAGGAGCCTCCGTGTGGTACAAACGTAGTGCACACAATGTTTTAGCCACAACGGAGACCCCTACGTGACGCCTCACACGATACCACAGACTGTTCTATTCCCGGATCTGTTCGACAAGCCCCTCGTCGCCACGTTCAACCAGGAACACGCGAGTTCCGACGGCGGCGCCGTCCTGCTCAAGGCGGCTGAGCGTGTGTACGGCTTGGTCAAAGCGTTCGCCTGGTGTCTGGCCGACAAACGCGCACCGGGGAAGATTCGACATACGCTCGCGGACCTGATCGGCCAGCGCGTCTTCGGGATCGCGTGCGGTCATGCCGATGGCAACGATGCCGACCACTTGGCCGACGACCCCATCCACAAGCTGCTGCTCGGGCGGGACCCGGTGTCCGGCGGGCCCTTGGCGTCCCAACCTACGATCTCGCCGCGGATGGGGCGCGAGTTGGCGGCGTGCGTCATCGACCGGCATCGGCGTCGTCGGTTCGAGAACGGCGCGACGCACCGCGCTCTACCGGATGGGGCGCGAGTTGGCGGCGTGCGTCATCGACCGGCATCGGCGTCGTCTGCACGGGCGGGCGCGGCGTGTCACCATCGATCTGGATCCGACCGACGACCTGACGCACGGCGCCCAGCAGCTCACGTTCTTCAATGGGCACTATGGCGGCTGGTGTTATCTGCCGTTGCTCGCATTCCTGACCTTCGACCGCGAGGCTGAGCAGTATCTGTGCGCGGCGGTGCTGCGGCCCGGCAACGCAACCGCGGGGGTGGGGACCGTCGGGGTGTTGTGTCGGCTGCTCCCGTTGTTGCGGGCGGCGTTTCCACAGGCGCGGTTTCTCGTCCGGCTCGACGGGGGCTTTGCAACGCCGGCGGTCTTCGACTTCCTGGATGCCGAACCGCGACTCGACTACGTAGTGGCGATGGCGAAGAACGCGGTCTTGGAACGGCAGGCCGAGTCCGCCATGCAGGTGGCACGCGCGCAGAGCGAGGCCACTGGCGAGACCGCGCACGTCTATACCGCCGCCCGCTACGCCACCCGCACGTGGCGCCATGAGCGCCGGGTGGTGATCAAAGCCGAGGTCGTCCGTCTCGGCGAACGTGCGCCGCGGGACAACCCGCGCTTCGTAGTGACGAACCTGCGCCAGACGCCGCGTTTCATCTACGAGCGGGTCTACTGTGCTCGCGGCGACATCGAGAACCGGATCAAGGAGTTGCTCGATGGCCTGCAGATCGACCGCACGAGCTGCTGCCGCTTCTGGGCCAACCAACTGCGCGTCTTGCTGACCGCCGCAGCCTACGTGCTGATGCAGGAGCTGCGGCTGCGGGCGGCGGGCACCGCGTGCGCCCGCACCCAGGTGACGTGGCTACGCGACCGATTGCTGAAGCTCGGGGTCCAGGTCGTCCGCTCGGTCCGCCGGCTCGTTCTGCATCTGCCGCGGGCCACGCCGTAGCGCGAGGCATGGCAGCGCATCGCCCTCGCACTCGGCGCACGTGCCGGATAGCCCATCCGTCCCGCCGCACCAAGCTCCCTCCCGGACGATACGGACCGTCCCCAGGAGAAGCTGTCGACATTCCGGCTCACCGCGCCCGGCCGTCGCCCCATGGCTGGCCCCGCAACCCCCTCGCAGCCCGCAAATGACGATGGCGAGACCCTGTTCGTCGTCCGGCCACGCCCTGTCGATCCCGAATATCGAGCTTCACGAATAATGCGGGCTAGCGCCGGGCCCTGATTCGCCTCCAGCGATCACCCAGTCGATACCCGCGAGATCGAGACCCGGCAAGGGGCCCAGCAGAGGTTCCAGTGACAGAAACTTCGTCCCAGCACCTGTGCACACGAGCCGATCGCGGCGACCCAGCCACTGCGCAGATTCGATGCTCACGCCGAGCCAAATGTTCGGTGTCCAACGCACGCGATCGTCGAGTCGGGTCACCCTGTCCGGCCGCTTGGTAAGCACTTGAAAGGTGTGGCGGGCGGCCTGATTCATGATCGCAAACACGGCCTCAATGAACGAAATCGGCACTGACGGATGGAACAGATCGGACATCGAGTTGACGAAAACCAGCCGCGGTTGCCTCCACCGCAACGGCTCATCGAGCGCCACGTCATGAACCGCTACGTCGAATCCCCGCCGGTACTTCTTCACGCCCATGGCCTGAAGCCGCATCGCCATCCGCTCGGCGTAGCAGTTTGCGCAGCCCTGGCTGATCTTCGAGCAACCCGTGACAGGGTTCCACGTCGTCTCGGTCCATTCGATGGTCGAGCGCGTAGACATGATTACATGTGATCCAAAACATGACTCGCTATGCGGCGCGCGGGTCCGATGCCTTTTGGGTGACCGACGCAGAACATCAATTCGAACAGCGGCGATCCGGTGGAGGTCCTCAAGCACCTTGATCGCCGCAAGAAGCGGTCGCCAAACAGACTCCCCAGATTACGCTTGTAGATGCTGACAAGCCCGTCGACGCCCTTGTCACGCACATCCGAGATCGCCGAACAGGCCTCCCTGCGGATTCTGCCGATACAACTCACGCCAACGCTGATCGCCAAATACCTTCGTCAGGCGGTTTGCCCATGTGGGCGAGACCTTCTCGGGTTCTCGCGATGTCGGTAGTAGCCGAGCAATAGCGGAAACGGGGAACAGAATCCATGTATCTAACCCGGATTATGCGTGAAGGTACGGTGGAGGGGAAGACACAGGAGCCTCCGTGTGGTACAAACGTAGTGCACACAACGTTTTAGCCACAACGGAGACCCCTTCGTGACGCCTCACACGATACCACAGACTGTTCTGTTCCCGGATCTATTCGACAAGCCCCTCGTCGCCACGTTCAACCAGGAACACGCGAGTTCCGACGGCGGCGCCGTCCTGCTCAAGGCGGCCGAGCGCGTGTACGGCTTGGTCAAGGCGTTCGCCCAGTGTCTGGCCGACAAGCGCGCCGCGGAGAAGATTCGGCACACGTTCGCGGATCTGATCGGCCAGCGGATCTTCGGTATCGTGTGCGGTCATCCCGATGGCAACGATGCCGACCACTTGGCCGACGACCCCATCCACAAGCTGCTGCTCGGGCGGGACCCGGTGTCCGGCGCGCCCTTGGCGTCGCAACCTACGATCTCGCGGTTCGAGAACGGCGCGAGCCGCACCGCGCTCTACCGGATGGGGCGCGAGTTGGCGGCGTGCGTCATCGAGCGGCATCGGCGCCGCCTGCACGGTCGGGCGCGGCGCGTCACCATCGATCTGGATCCGACCGACGACCTGACGCACGGCGCCCAGCAGCTCACGTTCTTCAACGGGCACTATGGCGGCTGGTGTTATCTGCCGCTGCTCGGGTTTCTGAGCTTCGACCGCGAGGCGGAGCAGTATCTGTGCGCGGCGGTGCTGCGGCCCGGCAACGCAGTGGCCGCCGACGGGACCCTCGGGCTGCTGTGTCGGCTGCTCCCGCTGCTGCGGGCGGCGTTTCCGCGGGCGCGGTTTCTCGTTCGGCTCGACGGGGGCTTTGCGACCCCGGAGGTCTTCGAGTTCCTGGATGCGGAGCCCCGGCTCGACTACGTGGTGGCGATGGCGAAAAATGCGGTTTTGGAGCGGCATGCCGAATCCGCGCTACAGACGGCGCGCACGCAGAGCGAGGTCAGTGGCGAGACCGCACACGTCTATACCGACACCCGCTACGCCGCCCGCATCTGGGGCCATGAGCGCCGGGTGGTGATCAAAGCCGAGGTCGTCCGTCTCGGCGAACGTGCGCCGCGGGACAACCCGCGCTTCGTAGTGACGAACCTGCGCCAGACGCCGCGTTTCATCTACGAGCGGGTCTACTGTGCTCGCGGCGACATCGAGAACCGGATCAAGGAGTTGCTCGATGGCCTGCAGATCGACCGCACGAGCTGCTGCCGGTTCTGGGCCAACCAACTGCGCGTCTTGCTGACCGCCGCAGCCTACGTGCTGATGCAGGAGCTGCGGCTGCGGGCGGCGGGCACCGCGTGCGCCCGCACCCAGGTGACGTGGCTACGCGACCGATTGCTGAAGCTCGGGGTCCAGGTCGTCCGCTCGGTCCGCCGGCTCGTTCTGCATCTGCCGCGGGCCACGCCGCAGCGCGAGGCATGGCAGCGCATCGCCCTCGCACTCGGCGCACGTGCCGGATAGCCCATCCGTCCCGCCGCACCAAGCTCCCTCCGGGACGATACGGACCGTCCCCAGGAGAAGCTGTCGACATTCCGGCTCACCGCGCCCGGCCGTCGCCCCATGGCTGGCCCCGCAACCCCCTCGCAGCCCGCAAATGACGATGGCGAGACCCTGTTCGTCGTCCGGCCACGCCCTGTCGATCCCGAATATCGAGCTTCAGTAGAGTCGAGGAGAGGCGCGTAGCCGGTAGGGGGTCGGTGGCTTATCCGGCGCTTTCGCAATCGGGCCGCAGGCCGAGTCCCGTGGGTACGTTTCCTCCCCCCCCCCCCCCCCCGCTCTCCGGTAGGGTCGAGAGCTGGCGCGCTGTCGGTAGGGTCCGGTGGCTCCTCCGGCGCTTTCGCACCGGGCCTCAGTCCGGCTCCCGTGGGCACGTTTCCAGCTCCCGCCTCGTCAAACCCAGCATGCCGATTTCCGGCACTGGGCTTTCCTGTTGCCTTCGTCTCAAGGGTTATGTGGCCGTTCAAACCGGGAGCGCTTTCGGCAGATAGACGACCCGGTATTCGGAGAACAGCCCGAGTCGGTCATATAGCTTCTGCCTACTCCACCTCTTCCAGCTGAACCCCAGTCGCCCGCGCTGTCGCATCAGGTGTCGCCGTACCTTCTTCTCGACCCAGTCCTTCACGTGACTGAAACATCGGCTCGATTGTCCTATGCGGAAGTAGTTCGTCCATCCGCGCAGGATTGGGTTGATGAGAGCAATGACCCTTTCAACCGGTTGCGAGCAATGTCGTCGCATCACCCCCTTGAGCCGTCGCAGGAGTTTGGTGCGTGCCGCTATCTTCGGCACACAGGCAACCCCCCACTTGCCCCGCTGCGTCCAGGCGCGGCGGATGCTGAACCCAAGGAAGGTGAAACTCTCGCCCTTTGCGAGATCGACGCGACGCGTCTTGTCACGATTGAGTTCCACGTCGAGTGTGGCCAGTTCCTCCAGAAGCCGCTTGTACACGGTCGTCTCAAGCCACCGCCACCGGCGGTAGCCGTCGATCAGGATCACCAGGTGAGTCGCCCGGGGGAATCTCACCCCCGGGCGCTCGCAGAACTGTACGTGAACGTCTCCGCTCATACAGCTCCCATCATCCAGCCGCCGGCGTCAGCCCCAGCAGATGCCAGTGGGCGAACAGCCGGGGCGCGCGACGCGCAAGACCACCGAGCCAGTGAATGGCGCGGCGGCGATGGCGCCGGAGCCTCTTGTATTTCCGCATGGCCCATCGAACCAACAGGTCGTTGAAGTGGCGAAAGACCGAATACAGGGCCGACTTGTAGAAACGGCCGTAGAATTGAATCCAGCCACGAAGGACAGGATTCCACATGCGGGCCAGGTCGTCGATGGCCTTGTCGCTGCGCCGAGGGAGGTGCCAACGTCGCATCTTCTGCCGCATCCGTGTCGCCGCCGCATTGCTCACCGCCGGTATGAAGCTGATGAAGTACTGACCCCATCGATTCTTTGCCCGACGAGAGCGAAACGTGTATCCCAGGAAGGTGAACTGCTCCGTGGGATACTGCCCCGGCCGGTCGTCATCCTTGCAGTAGACGATACGCGTCTTCTCCGGATGTACTTCCAGCCGGCATTGCGCCAGACGACGTTTGATGTGCGCCAGGACCTGCTGCGCCTGCGTCTCCGTCCGACAGTGCGCGACGATATCATCCGCATACCTCTCGAACGGAACGTCCGGGTGCGTTGACCGCATCCAGTCGTCGAACGCGAGGTGCAAGAAGATATTGGCCAGGAGCGGGCTCGCGACGCCCCCTTGGGGCGTTCCCATCGTGCGCGGTACCAGGGTTCCGTCTTCCTGCTGCATGGGAGCGGTCAGCCACCGCTGCACATAGAGCAGAATCCACCGGCACCGGGTGTACTTCCTGGCCGCACGCATGACGAGCGCGTGGTCCAGGTTGTCAAAGAAGCCGCGGATATCCAGATCGATCACCCAGTCATAACGCCAGCATCGCTGCCGGGCCGTCGTGAGTGCGTCGATCGCGGACTTCCGCGGGCGATACCCATACGAATCGGGATGGAACTGTGGCTCCACGTCCGGTTCCAGGTACATCTTGACCACCGTCTGGGCAATTCTGTCGGCGACAGTGGGAATGCCCAAGCGTCGCTCGCTTCCGTCCTTCTTCGGTATCCCAACCGACCGGACCGGAGGCGGGAAGTACGTGCCCGACGACATCCGATTCCAAATCTTATAGAGATTGTTCTTCAGGTCCTGCTCGAACATCTCGACAGACTCAGCATCGACGCCAGCTGCTCCGTGGTTCGCCTTGACCCGAGTGTAGGCCTCCCAAACCACCCACTTGGAAATACGAAACGGCTTCGCGTGGCTCGACGGCTCCTCCCGCTCGCGCGGTTGACCGTCGGGACACGCTGGATGACGCGACCCCTTTGCTCCATCGAGTTTCCTCGACTTCATCGCTCGTACGGGTCGCTCCGCCCCTGTGCCTCGCATCGGGCTTCTCATCCTTGGGGGTCGGCCCCTTGGACTTCTCCCTTCGCATCGAGGCGACAGGTTCCCACGTTCCGCACAAGGGCCTGGTGCAGGGTCACGCCACCTTTATGCCGGGTGCCGCCCAGCCAAGCTGCAGGCTCCCGCTGGACTTGTCCCGGGTTAACGACTCGCCCCGGTTTCGACACCGTCCCTACGCTTTCGACACGTTGCCGGTGGTTCATTCACTTCGTCTCCCTGCACCCTACCTGACGCGGTCGCGCCGCGCCGTTTCCGTGACGCTTACCACCTCGGCTCTTGACCGAGGCAGCGCACGGCGGTTTGGAGCCTCCCCCTGCCGGGCGGCTCCGAGGGGCCTGCCCTCATCCCTCATGCAGCATGGCTGCAGCTAGGTGGCCATCTCGGCCTCCTTTCCGCGCCTTCGTGGCGCACGGTCATCGGCGAATCGAGCATACTCGATGTAGTGGTAGCGTCCTTGTCGGGTGACGTCCTTCGCCCGCTCCAGCATCTTGTCCACCTCGTTGAGATAGAGATTGCTGAGCAAGGGTGAAATAACCCCACCCTGGGGAACGCCCCGCTTGCCTCCAGCCTTGAGGATGAGCTTCAACAGCCGTAAAACTTCGTCGTCGTCTACCCGAATCGCCACTTTTCCAAGCAGGATGTCGTGTCGAACCGTATCGAAATACGACGCCAAGTCCACGTCTATCACCGTGGTCTTGTTCTTTACGACCGCCGTCGTCACCCGGTGCACCGCCCGATGGGCCGTGCGTTTTGGCCGGTACCCGTAAGAGCCCTCCTGAAAGTCAGCCTCGAAGACAGGTTCCAGTATCAGCTTCAGCGCCCCCTGCACCACACGGTCCCGGATGGTGGGTATCCCGAGGATGCGGACTTTGCCCCCATCCTTCGGTATCTCCACCTGCCGGTTTGCCGAGGGCCGATAGGTTCGGGAGTGCAGTTCGTCATGGATGTCATCCAGGAACGCCTCGAGGCCGGCCTCCTCGATGGCCGCGAACGTCACACCGTCAATGCCCGCGGCACCGCCGTTGCGTCGCGCCATCTCGTAGGCCTCCCGGAGCGTCTCCGGCTTACATACATGAACGTACAGCCCCCAGAAGCGCCATTTCTGGTCAGCCTTCGCCTTGAGATATATTCTCCGTCGCAGGTCCTGCAAACCAATGGACGGCTTTGTCATCCCGTCCTTGCCTCCCTTGTTGTCGGAGAACTGTTCAACAGCAGGGCGCCTTTGCTCCGCGGGAGTTACACCGCCTCAACGCTACTACACGCCCCTCCGCCACCCTCTCGCCTTCGGCTCACTTCCCGGTGTTGCCGGTTATAGAGCCTACCTTGCTCCGGCGATTTCGCGCCGGGGCGAGGAGGGCTTCTCCAGTTGCTCAGCCTGTCCTTGTCATCGTGCTGTCGCTACCACCCCGCCGAAGTGGGTCAGCCGCGTCAATCAGGTTTCAACCGCCCATGCTGCCTTCGCCTTCAGGTTGCAGGCTCGGCCTTCGGAATACACTTTCGAGGCCACCTCCGCGTTCACTTCACGTTACGGCCCGATGACTCGCAATCTCCCCAAGGGAGACCCTGTCGATAGGCTTCAGGAATTTGGTTTCCCTCCTCCCTGCTATCCAAGCTACGGCGCTCCTGATTCTTGCCCCGGCGGGGCTGTCTCCCGCTGAACAGGCCAGCCTTGGCTGGACACACAACCCGGCGGGCCGATTTCCGGCACCGGGCTCTCCAGTGGAATCATGCGGCTCGCGCACGGGCTTCCCGGTCACGACCAGCGGACGGGTCTCGCGAGCCCTGGCACCAGGCTCGCACCCTTGAGCCGGCCGGCCGGTGCGTCGTCAGGCCTGTTGACGCCCTGGCGACGGCGACCGCTCGGGTCGTCCCCTTCGCTTGTGCATGTGATGACATCCGGCATTCCTGCTCATCTCCGGGGTGATAGGCCGTTCGGCCACTCCCGTGAGCCTGCTCCCTTTCGCCATCGCTTCCACCTGAGGTCCCTTCCCTCCGCCGGCATTACCCGGCTTCCTCGGTACCTACGGACCTCTCCGCCACTCTGACCGGCCCGACCTGACCCTCGCGGGCTGTCCGTTGGCGCGTGCCACGCCACCGGCAGGGCTTCCCGTGTTGCGACCAATCCCCTCTTCCACACGTGCCGCCGCCATTACCCCGGCGGAACCGGTCGGTGCTCGCGTCGCTCGCTTCCCGACCGCTGGCAGCCTTCCCCGTTATTCCGGCGGGTCGGCTTCCCAGGCGCGTTACCCGTTTCGAGGCCTGCTCGGCGTTCAACGTCGTTGCGGCCCGCGTGGTCGCTGAACCGCCCAAGGCGGCCCTTTGTCGTCGGAGTGCTTCAGCCGATGTCGTTGCCTCCGTCGTCCGCTCCGACTGCTACCGGCGACAGTTGCCGGGCGGGAACTCCACGGAATAACGCTAACGCCTGTCGGACTTAGGCCATCTATAATGGGGGTCGAGTCGAGGGGGCGAAGTAGATTCTTCTCCACCCAGTCGCAGCTGTATCTGCTGCCGCCGGACCTGCGCGATTGGCTGCCGGAAGACGATGCACTTCGTGGCTGAGGCGGTGGAACGGGTGCGGCTGGAGCGGTTCCAGGTGAACACGGGGCACCGGATCGGCGCAGTATCACCCGCGGATGATGCTGGCGTTGCTGGTGTACTGCTACGCGAACGGGATTTTCGGCTCGCGTCGGATCGAGCGGGCGACGTATCGGGACATTAGCGTTCGGTACGTGGCGGCGAACTGTCACCCGGACCACGACACGATCTGCACGTTCCGGCGCAGCAACTTCGAAGCGGTAGCGGAGGCGTTCCTGCAGGTATTGCTGCTGGCGAAGGAACTGCAGTTGCTGCGTTTTGGGACGGTGAGCGTGGACGGCACGAAGGTGGACGCGAACGCGAACAAGCGCAACAGCATCCGCTACGACCGGGCGGGGGCGTTGCGCGAGCAGTTGCGAGGCGAGATCGAGGGGTTGTTGGATCAGGCGGAGCAGGCCGACACGGACGACGCGCCGGACCCGCAGGGTCTACCGGAGGAGTTGTCGCGGCGCGAGCAGTTGCGGGCGAAGCTGGACCGTGCGTGCGCGGAGTTGGAACGGCGTGCGCAGGCGCGTGCGGACTCCGAGCGGGCGGAGTACGAGCGCAAGGTGGCGACGCGGGAGCGGCGTACGGGATCGCGCAAGGGTCGGCACATCAAGCCGCCGACGGAAGCGCCGGAGGCGAAGGAGCAAATCAACCTGACGGACGCGGACAGTGCGCTGATGCGCAAGAGCCGGCGCCATGAGTACCGCCAGGCGTACAACGCGCAGGCGGCGGTGGATGCCGACGGCAGTCAGTTGGTGTTGGGGTCGCGGGTGAGCGCGTGCGCGAGCGACCGCAACGAGTTGGTGGCGGACGTGGAAGCGATACCGGCGGCGGTGGGCGTGGCGGATCGGGTACTGGCGGACAGTGGCTACGCGACGGGCAGCGAGGTGTCGCAACTGGAAGGGCGCGGCATGGAGGTGTTGGTGGCGACGGGGGCGGAAAGCCAACGGCGCCGGCACGACTTCCGACCGGAGCCGCCGGAGCAGCTGGCGAAGGAGCCGCAGGCGGACTGGATCAAGTCGATGCAGGAGAAGATGGCACTGCCGGAGCACCGGGCGCATTACCGGTTGCGCAAGCAGACAGTGGAGCCGTGTTCGGGATCGTGAAGCAGGCGATGGGCTTCCGGCAGTTTCTGCTGCGGGGTCTTGAGAAGGTGGAGGGCGAATGGGCCTTGGTCACGCTGGCGTATAACTGCCGACGCGTGCACAAGCTCAGGCTGGCATGACGGGGCTATAGGGGGCGGAACTCGGTTTGTTCGCGACCCACCAGAGGCGTCAGAAAGGCCTCCAGGCGCAGTCTGCGACCGATGGCCAGGATACAGCCCCCCCGTTTCGGTCGAAGCGGCCCTCCCTGCACAGAGACACAGGGCGTCGTTCACACAGGTACCAAGTCGCTTCCGCGCGCGTTTGCCGCGCCCAAGTCCGACAGGCTGCTAGCCCGCATTATTCGTGAAGCTCGATATTCGGGATCGACAGGGCGTGGCCGGACGACGAACAGGGTCTCGCCCTCGTCATTTGCGGGCTGCGAGGGGGTTGCGGGGCCAGCCATGGGGCGACGGCCGGGCGCGGTGAGCCGGAATGTCGACAGCTTCTCCTGGGGACGGTCCGTATCGTCCCGGAGGGAGCTTGGTGCGGCGGGACGGATGGGCTATCCGGCACGTGCGCCGAGTGCGAGGGCGATGCGCTGCCATGCCTCGCGCTGCGGCGTGGCCCGCGGCAGATGCAGAACGAGCCGGCGGACCGAGCGGACGACCTGGACCCCGAGCTTCAGCAATCGGTCGCGTAGCCACGTCACCTGGGTGCGGGCGCACGCGGTGCCCGCCGCCCGCAGCCGCAGCTCCTGCATCAGCACGTAGGCTGCGGCGGTCAGCAAGACGCGCAGTTGGTTGGCCCAGAAGCGGCAGCAGCTCGTGCGGTCGATCTGTAGGCCATCGAGCAACTCCTTGATCCGGTTCTCGATGTCGCCGCGAGCACAGTAGACCCGCTCGTAGATGAAACGCGGCGTCTGGCGCAGGTTCGTCACTACGAAGCGCGGGTTGTCCCGCGGCGCACGTTCGCCGAGACGGACGACCTCGGCTTTGATCACCACCCGGCGCTCATGGCGCCACGTGCGGGTGGCGTAGCGGGCGGCGGTATAGACGTGCGCGGTCTCGCCAGTGGCCTCGCTCTGCGCGCGTGCCACCTGCATGGCGGACTCGGCCTGCCGTTCCAAGACCGCGTTCTTCGCCATCGCCACTACGTAGTCGAGTCGCGGTTCGGCATCCAGGAAGTCGAAGACCGCCGGCGTCGCAAAGCCCCCGTCGAGCCGGACGAGAAACCGCGCCTGTGGAAACGCCGCCCGCAACAACGGGAGCAGCCGACACAACACCCCGACGGTCCCCACCCCCGCGGTTGCGTTGCCGGGCCGCAGCACCGCCGCGCACAGATACTGCTCAGCCTCGCGGTCGAAGGTCAGGAATGCGAGCAACGGCAGATAACACCAGCCGCCATAGTGCCCATTGAAGAACGTGAGCTGCTGGGCGCCGTGCGTCAGGTCGTCGGTCGGATCCGGATCGATGGTGACACGCCGCGCCCGCCCGTGCAGACGACGCCGATGCCGGTCGATGACGCACGCCGCCAACTCGCGCCCCATCCGGTAGAGCGCGGTGCGGGTCGCGCCGTTCTCGAACCGCGAGATCGTAGGTTGGGACGCCAAGGGCCCGCCGGACACCGGGTCCCGCCCGAGCAGCAGCTTGTGGATGGGGTCGTCGGCCAAGTGGTCGGCATCGTTGCCATCGGCATGACCGCACGCGATCCCGAAGACGCGCTGGCCGATCAGGTCCGCGAGCGTATGTCGAATCGTCTTCATTTAGCGGGTTCCGGGGCAGGTGTCAAAGTTTTGACTTGTACAAATTTCGGAACTGTGGCATAACCTTGGCGTGAAGGTCGGGGACCGCAATTCGCACGAGAACCTGCAGGCCGAGGTCGAACGGCTCCGCACGGAGTTGACGCGGCGCGAGCGCGACACCAAGAACCAGCAACGCGAGAACGGTCGCCAGCAGCGTCAGATCGACGGCCTGCAAGGCCAGATCGAGCGTCAGAAGCGGGAGATCGAGCAACTGAGGGGGCAGTTGGCCGCCGCGCGCCGGGCGGGGTTCCGACAAGCCGCCCCCTTCGCCAAGGACCGACCGCAAGGACGCGGCCGGCGTCCCGGTCGACGGGCTGGTACGCAGTATGGTCGGAAGGCGTGCCGCCCGCGCCCGGCACGGGTTGACCAGACCCTGGAAGCGCCGGTGCCGACGGCGTGTCCCGACTGCGGCGGGTCGGTCGAAGTGACCCACGTGGCGTCGCAGTATCAGGAAGAAATCCCCGAAGTGCGCCCGGTCGTGCGCCGCTTCGACATCGAAGTGGGCCGCTGCTCACAGTGTCGGCGGCGCGTGCAGGGCCGCCACGCGCTGCAGACCTCGGATGCGCTGGGAGCGGCCGGCGCGCAGCTCGGCCCCGGCGTCGTCGCGCTGGTCGTCGAGTTGCACACGGAGATGGGCGTACCGCTGGCGAAGGTCGCCCATGTGCTGCGGACCACGTTCGGCTTACACGTGACACCGGGCGGCCTCGCCCACCTGCTGCACCGCACGGCCCGCGACGCCGCGCCGACCTACACGGCGCTGTGCGAGCAGGTCCGCAACTCGCCCACGGTCACACCGGATGAAACCGGGTGGCGCGTCGGTGCCATCAGCCACTGGCTGTGGGCCTTCGTCACCCCGGAGACGACGGTCTACGCCATTTGCCCCGGCCGCGGGTTCGACGATGCCACCACGGTTCTGGGGGCCGACTTCGCCGGGGTGCTCGTGCGCGACGGGTGGGTGTCGTATCGCTGCTACCGAGCCGCGCTGCACCAATCCTGTCTGAATCACCTGCTCCGACGATGCAAGGAACTGCAGGAAGATCATCCGGACAGTCTCTGGGCCGGGCAGGTGCAAGCGGTCTTGCAGACGGGCCTTGCCGTGCGTGACCGCTGCACCGCCGGCGAGCTGAGCGAGCACGGTCTGGCATCGATCCGCGGCCGACTCGTAGCCCGGCTCGGTCGGCTCATTGACGCACCGCCACCGCTGGACGACGCCGAGCGCTTTGCCCGGCATCTGGCCACCGAATTCGCTGCCGTGTTTCTCTTCTTGTGGGACCTGTCGATCGACGCCACCAACTGGCGCGCCGAACAGGCCATCCGTCCCGCCGTCGTTATCCGAAAGGACGCCCCTATATGTCAAGAAAGGGTGTGAACACCGCCGCGAGCGGAGTTGGATCTGAAGTGGAGCGGACAGAAAGCTCATGGATGACGGCGGGGCATCTCCCGCGGTAGGACGAGGGTTGGGGACCCGGATCGCCGATGCCGACTCCCGTCGTCACCTGCTTTCGTCCAGAGACAGGTTGTCCGTGCAGCGGAGAGGTAGCCTCTGCTCCCGCCGAGTCAAGGCGCTTCGCGCCTCCTCCGCTGCGCTCCGGTCCTTCGGATGACTCGGCGCTCGGGCCGGCTTCAGAGCTGGTTGTGGCCGGACGGATTCGTCCGGCCACTGAAAACACTGGCCGGATGACCGAGAGGTTCTCTACGTGCGGCCGCAGCAGCGGGGCGCGACATCGTCCAGGCCCCCGCCCAGCGGCGGATGACGGACCGCTGACGCGGGAACGGCATCGACTCGCCTGCGGCTCGCCCTCCCGGGCCCCCGGTCGTAGACCGGGGGAAGTAACGTTGGGGTTCACTGACCGGTGTCCGGCGCCGGACGGTGACAGCGACTGGCGGCGTACGACACGCTCCGGATCGGGTCAGAGTCCCGGTTCGGCAAGGCCAGCGTACGGTCAGATCGGAACCGGCCGAAATAGTCGTCGCCAAGCCAAAGGCATTGACCCCGAACACACCAAAGAGCGCGACCACGTCAGGCAGCCTTGGCGCAGGTCGCACCGGGTTGGTGGTCTTCGATCAGCGCGTGGTAGATTTCCCGGGCAACGAAGCGTTTCAGGCAGCGGATGATGTCTTTCTTCGACAAGCCCTCGGCGGTGCGTCGTCGGACGTAGTCGAGGGTCGGCTGGTGCCAGCGCATGCGGATGATCACGATCCGGTAGAGCGCCGCGTTGGCTTGGCGGTGGCCGCCGCGGAAGAGCCGATGCCGGTTCGTAACCCCGGATGAGGCGGGAATCGGACAGGCGCCACATAGTTTCGCGAACGCGGCTTCGGAACGGATCCGGGTGGGGTTGTCGCCGGCAACGATCAGCATCTCGGCCGCCGAGTCGGGACCAATCCCGAACGCCTCACGCAGGGTCGGCGCTGCCGCCCTGGTGAGGATGTCGAGCAACTCGTCGTGCCGGTCGATCTCGGCCGAAAGTGTGCGCCAGCGGGTCGCGAGCGCCCGTAGGGCATGCTTCACCGAGGCAGTCGGGTCGACGATGTCTCCTGGTCTGAGGGTCGCGCAGCGGTCGATGAGCCGTTGGTCGGTGAGCGGCTCGAGTGCTTCGCGGACCCGACTCGGTGCGTTGACGAGCAGCGTCTTGAGCGTGGTCATCGCGGTAGTGCGGGCCTTGACGGCCGTATCGCGGGCGATCTTGATCTGGCGGACCATTTCTGCCGCGCCGTCCGCAGCTTTCGGCATGGCGGTCGCGACACCGGCGAGCACCGACCGCGCCGCAGCCTCGGCATCGAGCGTGTCACTCTTGCCGTTGTTGCGCCGCTTGCGCCGGTCGCAACGGTTGACCTCGACGACGTGGAGCCCCTGTCGGCGCACGGAGCGCGCGAGGCCGACCCCGTAGGAACCGGTACCTTCAATCCCGAAGGTTTCGAGGTCACCGAGCGTGCGTGCCCACGCCACCAGGTCGGCATAACCGGCCCCGTTCGCCGGCACCCGGAACGTCGCGAGCCGGGCGCCCAGGTCATTGATCGCTACCGCGACATGCTCGTGCTTGTGGGTGTCGACGCCGACGATCACCTTGACCGACGGATCGTCACGCGCGATGCTGTTCGACATGTTGCTGGCCCCCTTTCGGGCTGGCGACGCCGTCTGGTCGGGCGGGCGGACAGGACTGTGACGGGACTTTCAAGCCAGGCCCCTATTCGGTCACTGCCCTCCCGGCCAGGCAACATCTGGATGCGTGCTGCCCGGCCGGGCCGACAGATCCTTACCAGGACACGAAGTCGGTCTGCGGCGGAGTCAGAACCGGCCGGGCAGCAGCACGATCATGCTCACAGTCTGCGGTGGCAACCGCACCCGCCACGGCGCCGACACCCAGCAGGTGCTCGCCAGCGTCGTGCGCACCGCCCGCCAACGCGACCTCGATCTACCTCCGCTGATCGCCACGATGTTGCGCGCCACCGGTCCCGTCGTCCCCGACGCCTTCGGGCTCCCCCCGCCGCCCGCCTGAGGGTGGGCGAGCATCGCTCCCTCGCGAGACGTGAAGATCGGCAACCCCGAGACGGTCGCTTCAACTGCGACCGACCCAGGCAGGTATCGTCACGCGCAGGGGTGAAGCACCAATAGAACCGATGCAGCTCACAGCTCCGTTGCCGTTCGGAACTTCAAGAGTCCCCAACCCATTTCTGCTATTTATGCCCGCATTTGTTGAGGAATCACCCGCTAAACGAATACGTCGAATCTTCCCCGGTGCGCGTTTGTCGGCCAGACACCAGGCGAACGCTTTGACCAAGCCGTACACACGCTCAGCCGCCTTGAGCAGGACGGCGCCGCCGTCGGAACTCGCGTGTTCCTGGTTGAACGTGGCGACGAGGGGCTTGTCGAACAGATCCGGGAATAGAACAGTCTGTGGTATCGTGTGAGGCGTCACGTAGGGGTCTCCGTTGTGGCTAAAACATTGTGTGCACTACGTTTGTACCACACGGAGGCTCCTGTGTCTTCCCCTCCACCGCACCTTCACGCATAATCCGGGCTAGCAGCCCGTGGTGAAAGTCCCTCGTTCCAGGGATCGACGTGATCGGTCCTGTGTCCTACACTGTCTGGCATGGCGATGGGGACAAGCCGCGGTCGAACGCGGCAAGCGACGATGTGGGTGCCCACGGCGGATCTGCCGAAGAGTGCTGGGCACCCGTTTTACGAGCGGCTGAATCGAGTGCTCGACGACGCGGGGTTCGACGCGGTCGTGGAAGCACAGTGCGCGTCGTTCTACGCGGACGGGGTCGGTCGGCCGAGTCTGGCGCCGGGCCGGTATTTCCGGCTGCTGTTGCTCGGCTACTTTGAAGGGCTGGATTCGGAACGAGCGATCGCGTGGCGCGCCGCCGACTCGCTGAGCATCCGCACGTTTCTGGACTTCGCCCTCCACGAGGCCCCGCCGGACCACTCGACGCTGACGCGCACCCGTCGCCTGATTGACCTCGAGACCCACCAGGCAGTGTTTACGTGGGTGTTGCAGCGACTGGCCGACGCCACGCTGGTGGTGGGGCGCACGGTTGGCATCGATGCCACGACGCTGGAAGCCAATGCGGCGATGCGGAGCATTGTGCGGCGGGATACGGGCGAGAGCTACGACGCGTTTCTGACCCGGCTGGCCGAGGCGTCCGGCCTCACGACGCCGACGCGCGCCGAGTTGGCCCGGTTCGACCGGACCCGCAAGAAGAAGGGCTCGAACGCGGACTGGACCCACCCGCACGATCCGGACGCGAAGATCGCCAAGATGAAGGACGGCCGCACGCATCTGGCGCACACGGCCGAGCATGCGGTCGACCTCGAAACAGGCGCCATCGTGGGCGTGACGGTGCAGGACGCGAGTGCGGGCGACACGACGACCTTGGTCGACACGCTCGTCACGGCCGCCGAGCAGGTCGAGGCGGTCGGCGCGCCGGGGATCGTGGAGGTGGTGGCCGACAAGGGATATCACAGCAACGAGACGATGGTCGGGTTTGCGGCCATCGGCGTGCGCAGCTACGTCTCGGAGCCGGATCGCGGCCGGCGGCACTGGAAGGGCCAGGCCGCGGCGCGGGACGCGGTGTATGCCAACCGGCGGCGGATCCGCGGCGCGCGTGGGAAACGGCTGCTGCGGCAGCGGGGCGAGCTACTGGAACGGCCCAACGCGCATCTCTACGAGACCGGCAGGATGCGCCGCGTCCATCTGCGCGGGCATCCCAACATCCTGAAACGGCTGCTCGTCCAGGTCTGCGGCGTCAATCTCGGGTTGCTCATGCGGCACCTGACGGGCGTGGGCACGCCGCGGAGCCTCCAGGGCCGCGCGTCGGCGCTGCTGGAGGCGCTGATCGGCCTCCTGAGCGAGTGCTGGGGGCGTGTGCGGCGCTTCTGGGCCCCGGAGCGCCATGATCGGCCCGATTCGTCGTGGGATGGTCCGGCGACACGCCAATACGGACACGCGATTCTCGATTGACAATCAGCCCCTTCTGCCACGGGCTGCTAGGCCGCCGCGAGAGGTCTCCTTGTACTTCTCCTGCATGTCGCGGCCCGTGTCGCGCATCGTCCGGATCACCCGGTCCAGGGAGACGAAGTGCCGGCCGCTGCCGCGCAGCGCGAGGTGCGAGGCGTTGATCGCCTTCACCGCGGCTATGGCGTTGCGTTCGATGCAGGGAATCTGCACCAGCCCGCCGATGGGGTCGCAGGTGAGGCCCAGGTTGTGCTCCATGCCGATCTCCGCGGCGTTCTCAACCTGGGCGGGCGTGCCGCCCAGCACTTCGGTCAGCCCCGCGGCCGCCATCGAGCAGGCCGACCCCACCTCGCCCTGGCAACCCACCTCGGCGCCGCTGAGCGACGCGTTGGTCTTGAAGAGCAGGCCGACGGCGCCGGCCGTGAGCAGGAACCGGATGACGCCGTCGTCGTCCCCGCCACAGAACCGGACGTAGTAAGTGCAGCACGGCCGGGATGATGCCGGCCGCCCCGTTGGTGGGCGCTGTCACGACGCGGCCGCCCATGGCGTTCTCCTCGTTCACCGCCAGGGCGTAGAGATTCACCCAGTCCATGGCGGCCAGCGGACCGCGCGACGTTGCCGGCTGGTCGACGAGCTGCCGGTGGAGCTTCGCGGCGCGGCGGTCCACGTGCAGCCCGGGCAGCTTGCCGTCCCGCTCGCACCCTCGCCGGACGCACTGCCGCATCGCCTCCCAGATCGTCAGCAGACCGGCGCGCACCCCGGCTTCCGGTCGCCACGCCAGCTCGTTGCGCAGCATCACGCCGCTGATCGGCAGGCCGCGGCGCTCGCACAGCGCCAGCAGCGTCCGCGCGCTCGCGAACGGCAGGGGCAGTGGCGTGTCACGCTCGACCAGGACGGGCCGGCCTGCGTCGTCGGCGGCCGCCACGAAGCCGCCGCCGACCGAGTAGTAGACCCGTTCGTCGATCACGTCGCCGCCCGCCACAGCGACGAAGCGCAGGCCGTTCGGGTGGCCGGGCAGGCGCACGCGCCGCTCGAAGACGAGGTCCTCCTCGGGATCGAAGCGGAGCGCCTGCTGGCCGAGCAGGTTCAGCCGGCGGCTCGCGGTGATGGCGACGATGCGGGCCGGCAGGCGGTCGATATCGGTCGCCTCGGGCGTTTCGCCCTCCAGCCCCAGCATCAGCGCCTTGTGGCTGCCGTGGCCGCGGCCGGTCGCCGCCAACGAGCCGTACAGCCGGACGCGGACGCCCGTGACGCGCGCGAGGTCTCCCGAGGACTGCAGCGCGAGCACGAACTGCCGCGCCGCCCGCATCGGACCGACGGTGTGGGAGCTGGAGGGTCCGATCCCGATCGTAAAGAGGTCGAAAACGCTGACAGCCATCGCCGCACGTCCTCTCCTCGTTATACCATCGTGCCGCCCCCCATGGCGGAGGCGCGTCGATCGCCAGTAGCGTAGGTCCTCGCCGGATCGGCAGTCGAATGCCTGACCGAATTCCGGCGGGCCGGCGTGCGGGCGGCGTCCCCTGCCTCCGTCGCCGCAGGGGCGCGCGTGTGCTTTTCGCACCGGCCGGCTCCGCTCTGCTACGCTGGATAGAGACGTGGACACTCCCTCCGACCCGCAGCAGCGCTTGCACCTCCGCCGCATCCTCGTCGGCGTCGTCGCGCTGGTCGCGCTCGTGGCGCTCGGCCGCCAGTTCGGCGTCTTTCTCGACCGCTTCGTAATGTGGGTCGACAGCCTCGGCCCGCTCGCGCCGCTGGCCTTCATCGGCGGCTACGCCGTGGCTACCGTGGCGTTCATTCCGGGAGCGGTCATGACGATAGCCGCCGGGGCGACGTTCGGGCTCGCCCAGGGGGTCATCTACGTCATGACGGGCGCGACCATCGGCGCGTCGCTCGCCTTCCTGCTGGCCCGCTACGTGGCCCGCGCCGCGATCGAGCAGCGCCTCGAGGGCAACGCCCGGTTCGCGGCGGTCGACCGGGCGATCGGGCGCGAGGGGTGGAAGATCGTCGTGCTGCTGCGGCTGTCGCCGGTGTTCCCCTTCAACCTGCTGAACTACTCGCTGGGCCTGACCAAGGTGCGGTTCGCCGACTACGTGCTCGCCTCCATCGGCATGCTGCCCGGCTCGCTCCTCTACACCTGGTCCGGCGTGGTCGTGGGCGACGTCATCCGGCTGGCCGGCGGGGGCGGGCCGGAGCGCGGGCCGGCCTACTACGCGGTGGTCGTGCTCGGCCTGACCGCCACCATCGCGGTATCGGCGCTGGTCACCCGCACCGCCCGCCGGGCGCTGCGCGAGGCTACGGCGGCGTGACGCGACGGGCGGTTGCGCGCCGCACTGCCGCCGGATAGAATTTTCCCGGCCGGAGCGGCTTGGCGCGGAAGCGTGCGGCGCTGGCGGTCCGAGTTCCACCTGACTTCTGCTGTGCCTGAGAAAGGGGTCACGAGTTGGCTGACGTGACGACGACGGAACAAGCTGCCCACGCCGAGCACGCGCACGCGCACGAGGATCAGGGCTTCCTGCGAACCTATCTCTTCTCGGTGGACCACAAGGTCATCGGCATCCAGTACGCCGTCACCGGGTTGCTGTTCCTGATGTTCGGTTTCTGCCTGATGATGGTGATGCGCTGGCAGCTCGCCTATCCGTTCCAGCCTATCCCGATCATCGGCGGCCTGCTCGGCGACGCGCGCGCCCCGGCCGGCATCATGCTGCCGGAGTTCTACAACCAGCTCGGCGCCATGCACGGGACCATCATGGTCTTCCTGGGCGTCGTGCCGCTGGCAGTGGGCGGCTTCGGCAACTTCGTGCTGCCGCTGCAGATCGGCGCGCCCGACATGGCGTTCCCGAAGCTCAACATGGCGAGCTACTGGTCGTTCTTCCTGGGCGGCGTGGTGATGTTCGCGAGCTTCTTCGTCCCGGGCGGCGCGGCCAACTCCGGCTGGACATCGTATGCGCCGCTGTCGGTCATCGCCACGACCGGACAGACGATGTGGCTGGTCGGGATGATCTTCCTGATCACCTCGTCGCTGCTCGGCTCGGTCAACTTCATCGTCACCACCGTGCAGCTGCGGGCGCCCGGACTGAGCTTCTTCCGCCTGCCGTTCTTCGTGTGGGCGCAGCTCGTCACCTCGTTCCTGCTGCTGCTCGCCTTCCCGCCGCTCGAGGCGGCCGGCGTCCTGCAGCTCATGGACCGCATCGCAGGCACCAGCTTCTTCATGCCCAGCGGCCTGGTGGTCGGCGATGCCCCGCTCGAGGTGAGCGGCGGCGGCAGCCCGCTGTTGTGGCAGCACCTGTTCTGGTTCCTGGCCCACCCGGAGGTGTACGTCCTGATCCTGCCGGCCATGGGCATCGTCGGCGAGATCCTCGCGAACAACACACGGAAGCCCATGTGGGGCTACCGCGTGCTGGTGGCGTCGGTCGTGTTCGTCGGATTCATGTCGTTCGTCGTCTGGGCGCACCACATGTTCATGACGGGGATGGGCACGACGATGAGTTCGTTCTTCCAGACGACGACGATGATCATCTCGATCCCGTCCGTCGTCATCCTGTCGGCGTTTCTGCTGACGCTCTACGGCGGATCGATCCGCTACACGGTGCCGATGTTGTTCGCGCTGGCGTTCCTGCCGATGTTCGCCATCGGCGGTCTGACCGGCCTGCCGCTCGGGCTGGCGGCGCCCGACATCCACCTGCACGACACGTACTACGTCATCGGGCACTTCCATTACGTGGTGGCCCCCGGCACGGTGCTCGCGCTGCTCGGCGGCGTCTACTACTGGTTCCCGAAGGCGACCGGCCGGATGATGAACGACCTGCTGGGGCGGATCCACTTCTGGGGCTCGTTCATCGCGATCAACATCGTCTTCATGCCGATGTTCATCCAGGGCCTCTCCGGCATGAACCGCCGGATGGCCGACGGCGGCCTCGAGTACACGATGAATCAGGACGTGCTGGTCTGGAACACCGTCATCTCGATGGGCGCCTGGACGCTCGGACTGTTCCAACTCCCGTTCATCTTCAACTTCTTCTGGAGCATCAAGAAGGGTGAGAAGGTGGGCGACAACCCGTGGAAGGCGACGACGCTCGAATGGTCGGCGCCCTCGCCCCCGCCGCACGGCAATTTCGTGACGCCGCCGCGCGTGCACCGGGGACCGTACGAGTACAGCGTGCCGGGTGCGGCGACCGACTACATAATGCAGGCCGACGCAAATGGACCGCAGGCAGCGCCTGCCAAGGTGTAAGGGGCGATGGAAATACCGTATGTCGTAGACGAACGGCCGGATACCGGGCTGACCAACGTCAAGTTGGGCATCTGGCTGTTTCTGGCGTCCGAGGTCATGCTGTTCGGCGGGCTGTTCTCCACGTACATCCTGTTGCGCATCAACGCGGTCGAATGGCCGTTCGGCGCGGATGTCCTGAACGTACCGATGGGGGCATTCAACACCGTCGTGCTCATCCTGTCGAGCGTCACGATGGTGCTGTGCTACACCGCGCTCAAGCTGGACGACCTGGGCGGCTTCAAGAAGTACATGGGGTTGACGATCGGCCTGTCGCTCCTCTTCCTGATCGTCAAGGCCTTCGAGTACTCCCACGAGTTCCAGATCGGCAACTTTCCGTCCTCGAGCACCTACCTGGCCATCTACTTCACGATGACCGGCCTGCACGCGCTGCACATCATCTGCGGGGTGGTCGTGAACGGCTATTTCCTGGGACCGGGCTCCAAGCTGTGGGAGACGAGCAAGGCGCAGTTCACGAACCGGATCGAAGCGGCCGGGCTGTACTGGCACTTCGTGGACCTGGTCTGGATATTCCTGTTCCCGGTGTTGTACCTGCTGTAGGCGCCCGAACATTCAGGAGACGCGCACGATGAGCGAAAGCGCAGAGCACGTCAGGCAACACATCAAGCTGTACTGGAAGATCGGCATCACGCTGCTGGTGCTGACGGTTGTTACGGTGGCCGTGTCGTACATCGAGTTCGCCGTGCCGCTGACCATCCTGGTGGCGCTGATCATCGCGACGACGAAGGGCTCGCTGGTGGCCAGCTATTTCATGCACCTGATCGGAGAGCGGAAGGCCATCCTCGCGACCCTGCTGCTGACGGTCTTCTTCTTCATCGTGCTGATCTTCATCCCCATTCTGGGACACACGAACACGTACGGCGTGTACAAGACGACGCCGAACGCCAACGCGCCGGCAGCCGGAGGGGCGCACCACTGATGATGTCGCTGCGCGCCATCCACCTGGTGTTCATCGGCGCGTCGATCACACTGATGGTGCTGGTAGCGCTGTGGGGCGTTGCGATGTACGCCACCGACCGGGGCTCGGCCGGCTATCTGGCGTTCGCGGTGGGCTCGGCGGCCGGCGGGTTGGGTCTGGCGGTTTACCTGATGGCGTTCGTGCGTAAGACGCGGCGCATCGGCATGGAGTAGCACGGCATGACAGGCAAACTGACGAGTATCGTGCTGTTGGGTCTCACGGGCGTGTTCCTCGCCGGAGGCGAGGCGCTCGCCTGTCCCATCTGTTTTGGCGGCGACCCTGATTCCGACCTCGCGCGGGGCATGAACTGGGCAGTGTTCATGCTGCTGGGCGTGACGGGCGGCGTCCTGACCGGGTTCGTCGGGTTCATCTTTCACTTGATCAAACGCTCACGGCAGGCACTGGGACAGCAGGAGGGGGATCGGTTCAATGGGTGAGTTCCTGGGACTGCCGGTGCAGGCGTCGGCGCACGCCGGCGAAATCGACCAGATGATCATCTTGATCCACTACCTGATGTTCATCCTCTTCATCGGCTGGGGGATCTACTTCGTCTGGGTGCTGATTCGCTTCCGCGCCGCGGCGAACCCCAAGGCAGACTACACCGGCGTCACCAGTCACACCTCCAGCTACCTCGAGATCGCCGTGGCCGTCATCGAGGCGGTCCTCCTGATCGGCTTCGCCATTCCCGCCTGGGCGAACCGCGTCAACGAGCTCCCGCCGGAATCCGAAGCGACCGTGGTGCACATGATCGCGCGTCAGTTCGAGTGGCACGCCCACTATCCGGGATCCGACGGCCGCTTCGGGCGGCGCGACCTCAGCTTCATCACGCCGACGAACGTGGTCGGACTCGACCGGGGCGACCCGAACGCCGCCGACGACGTCGTGTCCATCAACCGCATGAACCTGCCGGTCGACAAGCCCGCAATTCTCTACCTGTCGACCCAGGACGTCATCCACAGCCTCGGGATTGCCGAAATGCGGGTCAAGCAGGATGCCATTCCGGGCATGGAGATCCCGCTCTGGTTCGAGCCGACGCGGCCGGGCGACTACCAGATCAACTGCTCGCAGCTGTGCGGCCTCGGCCACTACCGGATGCGGGCCGAGGTCACGGTCCAGTCGCAGGCAGAGTTCGACGCCTGGCTCGCCGAGGAGCTCGCCCTGTCGCAGTAGGTTTCGATTCCCGCGGCGCGCGGCAGCTCGACCACTGCCTGACCTGACCGGGAGCGGCTGTGGCAACAGCGATCTACGCGGGTTTCTGGAAGCGATTCGCGGCGGCCTTCATCGACGGCATCGTCACCGCGATCGGGAGCGTCCTGATCGGAGGTCCGGTTCTCGTCCTCATGATGCTCGTGGTCGTCGCCGAGGGCGAAGATACCGATTCGGTGGCTCTCACCGCCGTCTTCGAGGGCGCCGCCCAGCTGCTGGCACTCATCGTCAGCTGGATGTACTACGCCCTGATGGAATCGTCGCCGCTGCAGGCAACGCTGGGCAAGCTGGCCCTGCGGATCCGGGTCACCGACCTGGCAGGCGACCGGGTCGGGTTCGAAAGGGCGACCTGGCGCTACTGCGGCAAGTTCGTCTCCGCGCTGCTGCTGCTCGGCGGCTTCGTCATGGCGGCGTTCAGCGCCAGAAAGCAGGCCCTGCACGACCGGATGGCCGGCTGTCTGGTCGTGAACCGGCAATAGCCGGGCGGCCCTGCAGCCCGCGCACCCCCATGCTCAGGCGCCGGGCGCCGCCGGGAACACGACGCCGGGCGCGAGCTTGCCCTCCGGATCCAGCGCGGCCTTGACGCGCCGCATCTGCTCGATACCGGCGGCGCCGTACAGCTCGCGGAGCAGCGCCTGCTTGACGGGGTTGCGCCCCACGCCGTGCTCCGCCAGGGGGCACCCCCCCAGCCGGATGACCTCGCGCCCGCACTCCAGGATGGCTTCCCGGCCGGCAGCGACGTCCCGCAGGCTGCGGGGGATCACGTTGGGGTGCACGTTCGCGTCCGAGACATGCCCCCAGATGGCGTAGTCGAGGCCCCGCCGCTCGAAGGCATCCCGAAAGATCCGGAGGCTGTCGGCGAAGCGCGGGAACGGCACGATCATGTCGGCCGCGGTCTTGGCGATGCCGGCGTCGACGGTGCGCTGCGCCGTGCCCACGCGCCGGTTCACCGCCTCGGGCACGGCCTCACGCAGGGCGAAGAGCTGCGCCTGCCGGCGCCGGTCGCCGGGCAGCGCGATCTCCGCGCGGTCGAGCGCGCCGGCCCGCGCCAGCAGCCGGCACAGACGCACCAGCGGCGTATCGGGCGCGGCCGGCTCGAGCGCCGCGCCGATCTGCTCGTACGCCGCGGTCGGTGCGGCCAGGGCCCCAGGCGGGAGCTCGACCTGCACCAGCAGCGCGACCGCCGCGTCGGGCGGCAGCGGGACGCCGTGGACCCGGTCCGCGCCGTCCTCGCGCAGCAGCTCCAGGCTGCGCCGGTCGAGCATCTCGGCGGCCGAAACATCGAGACCCCGGGGATCCGCGGAGCGCCAGGTAGCCTCGGCCTCCCGGCGGAGCGCCGCCACGAGCGAGAGCGCCGCCGGCTCGGCGGGCAGCGGCAGCCAGACCAGGCAGATCTCAGGCCGTGGAGACACCAGGCCGCAGGTGACCTCCGTGATGATGCCCAGCGTTCCCTCCGAACCGACGAAGAGGTCGACGAGGTCCATCTCCGGCTCGGCGAAGTACCCCGCCGACACCTTCGGCACGGCGGGCATCCGATAGCCCGGGATCGGAATGCGCCGCACGCCGTCCGGCGCGTGGAGCTCGAAGTAGCCGTCAGGGTGGGCGCGGTAGTCGCCGCGCCGGAAGTCCAGAAGGCAGCCGTCGGCCAGCACTACCTTCAGCCCGCGGATCCAGCGCCGTGTCGTGCCGTACTTGAACGTGGCGGCGCCCGCCGCGTTGGTCGCCGCGACGCCGCCGGCGCAAGCACCCTCGAACGTCGGCGCCGGCGGATAGTATGCGTTCCGCCGCGCAAGCGTCTCGCGCAGCGCAGCGAGCGGCACGCCGGCCTGCACGGTGATCTCGCCGCCGCCCACGCGGAGAATCCGGTCGAGGCGCCGGGTGGTGACGACAATCTCCCCCATCGGCGTCGCGCCGCCGGTCAGCGACGATTGCGCACCGACCGGCAGCACCCGCCGCGCCCGACGCACGAGTGCGGCGAGCTCGAGGTCGGAACGGGGATGCGCGACACCGGCGGCGTGCCCGCCGGGATAGTGCGCCGCGTCTTCCAGGCACCCCGCCAAGGTCTCGGCATCGCGCGCCACCGCGACGCGGCCGAAATCGGCGGGACGAACCGGCCGCACGCGGTGCGACGGCATGGCGACCTTATGGTACAGTGACCGCCGGGAGGTCCCATGGCAGCACTGCTCCGAACATTGTGTGTCGTCGGGCTGATGGCCGTCGCGAGCTGCGTCGCGATGTCTCAGGCGCAGGATCAAGGCGACGTGGCGGCCCGCGTGGGCGATGCGGTCGTCACGCTGGCAGACGTCGAGGATGCGTGGAACGAGGCCGACCCGCGCGGGCGCCTGGAGCGGCTGCAGGACCTGTACGAGGCGCGCAGGCGGATGCTGGACGACGTCGTCGGCAACCGCCTGATCGAGCGCGAGGCGCAGGCACGCGGCATCGGGCGTGACGAGCTGCTGGCGGCGGAGCTGCCGGAGCGGACCGAGGCGGTCACCGATGCCGAGGTCGATCAGATCTACGAAGCGAACAGGGACCGGCTCGGCGGCCGCACGCTCGACGAGATGCGTCCCGAGATTCGCTCCCTGCTCGAGCGGCAGCGGCCGGCACAGGCGCTGCGCCGGTACATGACCGAGCTGCGCCAAGCAGCCGACGATATCGTGATCACGCTGGAGCCGCCCCGGCAGGAAATCGAGCTGTCAGCGGCGGACCGTTCGAAGGGGCCGGCCGACGCACCGGTGGTGATCGTGGAGTTCTCGGACTTCGAGTGCCCGTACTGCAAGCAGGCCACCGCTACGATGGACGCGCTGATCGAGCGCTACCCTGATCAGATTCGATTCGTCTACAAGGACTTCCCCCTGCCCAACCACCCGCACGCCTTCAAGGCGGCCGAGGCCGGCCATTGCGCGCACGAGCAAGGGGAGTTCTGGCCGTTCCACGACAAGCTCTTCGCCACGCAGGACGCGCTGGACAGCGAATCGCTGCAGGCCTACGCCGACGAGATCGGTCTCGACGCCGACGCCTTTGCGGCCTGCCTGGACGACGCGCGCCACGCGGATGCGGTCAACGACGAGATGGCGGCCGGAAGGCGCCTCGGTGCCTCGTCGACGCCCACCCTGTTCGTCAACGGGCGCCCGGTCTTCGGGGCGCTGCCCCTGGACTTCTTCGACGAAATCGTTCGCGAGGAGCTTGCCGCGGCCGCCCGATGAGGCGTTTTCTCGTCCACTGGCTCACGACGGCCCTGGCCCTCGGGGCGACGGCGTGGGTGCTGCCCGGCGTCTACGTCAGCTCCCTGCCCGCGCTGGGGCTCGCGAACGCCGTCGTCAAGCCGCTGCTCCTGCTCCTCACGCTGCCGATCACCGTGCTGACGCTCGGGCTGTTCTACCTCGTCGTCAACGGCCTCTCGTTCGCGTTCGCGGCCTTGCTGGTCCCCGGCTTCAGCGTCCGCTCGTTCGGTTCGGCCATGCTCGGCGCGCTTCTCGTCGGCGCCGTCTCCTGGTTCATCGGCGGTCTCGCTCAGCCGCAGCCGACGGCACGCGGGTACGTCGAGGTGCGGCACGTGAAACGGGTGGGTCCGCCGCCGGCCTGAGCCGGCTCCGTCCCGCGGCCCCGTCCCTCCCCCCGGGTTGTCAGAGCGCCGCCCGCCGGAGGCGCAGCGCGTTGCCGATGACCGACAGCGAGCTCAGCGTCATCGCCGCGCTGGCCCAGATCGGGCTGACCAGCACGCCGGCGACGGGGTACAGCACGCCGGCCGCCACCGGCACGCCGATGGTGTTGTAGGCGAAGGCGAGGAACAGGTTCTGGCGGATGTTCCGCATCGTCGCGCGGCTGAGCCGGCGGGCCCGGACGATGGCGCGGAGATCGCCCTTGATCAGCGTCACGCTGGCGCTCTCCATCGCTACGTCAGTGCCGGTTCCCATGGCGATGCCGACGGCGGCCTCGGCCAGGGCCGGCGCGTCGTTGATCCCGTCGCCCGCCATCGCCACGACGCGTCCGGCGGCCTGCTGCTCGGCGACGACTCGCCGCTTCTCGGCCGGCAGCACCTCGGCGTGCACGTCCTCCGGCGCCAACCCGATCTCCGCCGCCACGGCGGTCGCGGTCGACCGGTTGTCGCCCGTGACCATCAGGATGCGCAACCCGTCCGCCTGGAGCATGCGGATCGCCTCGGGCGTCGTCGGCTTGACGGGATCGGAGATGCCGATGAGCCCCACCGGCACGCCGTCCAGGCTCACGTGCACGACCGTCTCGCCGCGAGCTGCCAGCTCGGCGGCCCGCGCGGCCAGCGCTCCGGGATCCGCGCCTTCCGTTTCCACGAACGCGGCCGTGCCCGCGGCGACCTGCTGGCCGGCCACCGTCCCGCTCACCCCGCGGCCCGTCACCGATCGGAAGTCGGCGGCCGGGACGATCGGCAGGCCGCGTCGCATGGCCTCGGCCACGATCGCCGCCGCCAGGGGGTGCTCGCTGGCGCGCTCCAGCCCGGCCGCGAGCCGGACCACCTCGTCGTCGTCGCGCCCCGCGGCCGGCACGACCGTGCGCACCGCCGGCCGGCCGGCGGTCAGCGTCCCGGTCTTGTCGACGAGCAGCGTGTCCACCCGCTCGAGCGCCTCCAGCGCCTCGGCGTTGCGGATGAGCACGCCGGCCGTTGCGCCGCGGCCGGTCCCCACCATGATCGCCATCGGCGTGGCCAGGCCGAGCGCGCAGGGACAGGCGATGATCAGCACGGCGACGGCGCTGAGCAGCCCGAGGGCGAGCCGCGGCTCGGGCCCCGCCAGGCTCCAGCCGGCAAAAGCCGCGACGGCCACCGCGACGACGGCCGGCACGAAGTACGCCGCGAGGCGATCGGCGGTCCGCTGGATCGGTGCCCGGCTCCGCTGCGCCTCACTCACCATCCGCACGATCTGCGCGAGCAGCGTCTCCTGGCCCACCCGCTCGGCGCGCATGATCAGGCTGCCGGTGCCGTTGAGGGTGGCGCCGACCACCGGCGTGCCGCCGGTCTTCTCGACGGGGATCGGCTCGCCGCTGATCATCGACTCGTCGACCGCGCTGCGTCCGCTCACCACCACCCCGTCGACCGGAATCCGCTCGCCCGGGCGCACCCGCAGCAGGTCGCCGGCCTGGACCTGCGCCAGGAGCACGTCCTCTTCCTGATCGCCCGCGACCCGGTGCGCGACGGCCGGGGCGAGACCGAGCAATGAGCGTAGCGCCGCGCCGGTGCGCTGCCGAGCCCGCAGCTCGAGGACCTGCCCGAGCAGCACGAGCACGATGATGACGACCGCGGTGTCGAAGTACGGCTCGACGCCGCTCTCCATGCGAAAGCCCGCCGGAAACAGCCCCGGGGCAATGGTGGCGGCCACGCTGTAGAGGAAGGCCGCCCCCACGCCGAGCGCGATCAGAGTGAACATGTTGGGGCTGCGGTTGACGACCGACGCCCAGCCGCGCTCGAAGAACGGGCGGCCGGCCCAGAGGACGACCGGCGCGGCAAAGATCAGCTGCAGCCAGTTCGAGGCCGTCCGGCTCAGCGGGAGCGCGGCGGGCCCGGCGAGCATCTCGCTCATCGCGATACCGAACACCGGCAGGCCGATCGCCGCGGCAATCCGGAAACGCCGCGTCATGTCGACCAGCTCGGGATTGGCCGGCTCGTCCTGCGTGGCCGCGCTCGGCTCGAGCGCCATGCCGCATGCCGGACACGCCCCCGGAGCATCCCGGACGACCTCCGGGTGCATCGGGCAGGTGTACTGCACCGCCGCGGGGGCTGCCGCGACGAGTTCCGGCTCCAGCGCCATGCCGCAGCTCGGGCAGGGGACCGGTTCGCTCTCGCGGACCTCGGGGCACATAGGACAGACGTAGGCGGTGGCGGACGACTGCGGGGGTGCGCCGGCGCCGCGCCCGGGCTCCCGGGCGGCTCCCGGGTGCCCGCGACGGGCACCGTCTCCTCCGTCGGCCTCATCGCGCGCACGGAGGAACGCCTCGGGGTCGCTCCGGAACGCCGCCTGGCACCCCCCACAGCAGAACAGGTAGGTCGTCCCGGCGTACTCGTGCGTGAACCGGGCCTTGTCCGGGCTCACCGTCATGCCGCAGACCGGATCGCGCGTCTCGACCGTCATGGCCTCTTCCTTCCTGGACAGGTTCGTGTGTCGGCACTCCGGCAGCGGCACGCAGGGGATCCGGGTCACTCATCCGGCAGCCGACACGCATTCCCCGGGCTCCGCGCATCGCTCGTGCTCGAGCTGGACCGTGGCGTGCCGCACTCCGAACCGCTCGCGCACGCAGGCGAGGACACGTTCCAGCACGCGGTCATGAACGGCGGCGTGGTCGACGCACGCGTGGAGGGTCATGATCGGGCGGCCCGGACTCAGCGACCAGATATGCACGTGGTGCACGCTGCCGACCTGGGGAACCGTCGCGGCGATGGTGCGCGCGACGTCCGCCGCGTCCAGGTTCCCGGGACGGCCCTCCATGAGCACGTGACCGGAGCGGCGCAGCAGCGACACCGCGCTCTTCAATACCAGCAGGGCCACGAGCAGCGACAGGATCGGGTCGATGAGGGTCCACCCGGTCGCCAGGATCACCAGCGCGGCGACGATAGCGGCAGCCGATCCGAGCAGATCGCCGAGCACGTGGAGCAGCGCGCCGCGCACGTTGAGGCTGTCCGTCCGCCCGCCGCGCAGGAGCCGAAAGGCGGCCAGGTTGACCAGGAGGCCGACGACCGCGACCGCCAGCATCGGCCCCGCCAGGATCTCGACCGGCTGGCGGATGCGTCCTACCGCCTCGCCGGCGATCCAGACGACGATCAGCAGTAGCGTCAAGGCGTTGACGTAGGCCGCGAGCACCGGAAACCGGTGATAGCCGTACGACCGCTGCGCATCGCTGGGCCGTCCGGCGACCCGCGCGGCGACGGCCGCCAATCCCAGGGCGGCGGTGTCGGTCAGCATGTGACCGGCATCCGCCAACAGCGCCAGCGAGCCGGCGAGCAGGCCGCCGACCACCTCCACCAGCATGAACCCGCCCGTCAGGCACAGGGCGCCCTGCAGCCGCCGCCGATCATCCAGACTTGGTTCTCTGTGCTGTCGTCGCATTTAGGTCGATATATTATCATATGTTCATATGTTGTATAATAGCGGCCGGATGGAGCAGGCGACACGGCGGGCGGCCCGACTCGCGTCCCTCGACGACGATACGGTGATCCAACTGGCCGAGATGTTCCGGCTGATGGGGGACCCGACGCGCCTCCGCGTGATCCTGGGCTGTTTGCCCGGCCCCAACTCGGTCGGCGACATGGCGCGGCGGCTCGGACTGTCCTCGTCGCTGGTCAGCCACCACCTGCGCCTGCTCCGCGCCGCCCGGGTCATGCGGGGCCAGCGTCACGGCAAGCAGGTCTACTACGGCGTGGCCGACGAGCACATCAGCCGCGTGCTGCTCGACATGCTGGATCATGTCGTCGAGCCGACGGGCCACGAAGTGTCGTGACCGCTAGCCCGCAACCGTCGCCCGCAGCTCCGCTTGGCGCCCAACCAGCCCTGCGGGAGTCCGCGCCGTTCTACCGCCCAGACCCCTAGTCGACGGCGCCGCCGGGCGCCGCGGCCGAATCGACCTACAGCACCGCCCGCACGAAGGCGTCCTCCGCCTGCGAGCCCAGGATCTCGATGCGATCGTCGACAACCGTCTGCGGCACACCGGAGATGCGGTGGCGCCGAATGAGCTCGGGGAATTCCGTGGCCTCTATCACCGACGTGGTAACCCAGGGACTTGCCGCGGCCAGCCGATAGGCCAAACCGACGGTCTGCGGGCAGAGGGCGCACGCCGCGGTGACGAATACCTTTATGTCCAGCGGCCGGTCGAGGGCGGCGAGCGCCGCCAGGCTCTCCGGCGCCAGCCCGCTGCCGTCGCCAGCAGCACCGCCCGCCAGCGCGACCGCATCGGCAATCGACCGCAGCTCGTGCCCGGCCGGGGTTCCGTAGTAGCGCAGTCCCAGGTCGCGCGAGCCCACGATGGCGATCCCCGGCGCGCGGTCGATTCCGAACTCCGCCGCCGGCTCCCTGTCGAGCACGAGGTTGTACTCCTCGACCGTGACGTGGGCGGAACGCCTCGCGAGGTCGCCGACCACCTGCCGCGCCTGGAGGCACGTCTCACAGCCGAACGTCTGCGTGAAGAAGACCAGCCGCACGGGAGAGGGCAACGCGGCGGGCAGGGCGGCGCTCACGCGGCCTCACTTGAACAGGTCGTCGAACGCCTGGCGGGCCGTCCGCGGACCTGTCGAGTGCGTTTCCCGTTCGACGGTGACGCGGCCCTCGAAGAAAGCGCAGGTGTTGCGGCCCTGCTTCGGCGAAACGCGGGCCGGGATCGGCTGGCCGCACTCGAACCGGCTGGCCGTATCGAACCAGGTGCACTGGCCGCAGCTGTGGAGGTCGCTCCGACATTGGGCGCACGTGCTGTCGAAGGCGATCGGCGTGGTGACCTGATTGCCGCACCGCGCACACTTGAGCACGTCGCGGAAGCCCGGCATGTTGATCATCCGCGGCTCGCGCGAGCCGTACCCGCGGCGCGGACCGCGATCGCGCTTGTCGTCACGCGCGTGTCGCGCAGGCGACCGTCGTCACGCGGCGTGTCGCGCAGGCGACCGTCGTCACGCGGCGCGTCGCGCAGGCGACCGTCGTCCTGATATCCCCGCTGGCGGTACTTTCTGTCCATGATGGCCCCGGGAAGCGTACTGCCTGATCTATAGCACTCGCTGGTGCTTTGTCCACCTCGGACGCGACCGGCCCGGCCCCGGCGGCGAGTTGACAGCCTCTCGGAGGATGCACGATCCTGTGGGGTCGCAACCAGCGCTCGACGCGCGCCAGCGGCAGGGGGGCACCGTCCGGCGCCCCGTACTTCCTGCGAAAGGACTCTGAATGGCGGGACGCAAGGTCGGCACGGTCACCTACAAGCGGGACCTCTCTTCCATCTTGACAATCTTCAGGCTGACGCCGGAAGCAGGCAGCGCGTTTCCAGCATCGAAGGCCGGGCAGTACATCGCGCTCCGGCAGGACGACTGCAAGCTGACGCGGAAGGTGCGGGTCGGCGACGACGGCGCCGCCGTCTACGGGCCGGACCTCGACGAGGCGGGCCAGCAGAAGATCGGCCAGGTCACGCACTCCTACTCGATCGCGTCGGCCCCCTGGGAGCAGGAAGAGCGCGGCCACCTTGAGTTCTACGTCGTCCTCGAAGTGATCAAGAAGGACGAGTTCGGGCGCCTGAGCTCGGTCTTCATGAACATGGACCCCGAGACGGACAACAAGATCACCTACTTCGACCGCATCACGGGCAACTTCACGCTGGACAACCGGGCGGCCGGGTTCGACAGCGTGCTCATGGTGGGAACCGGCACGGGCCTGGCCCCGTTCATCGCCATGGCCAAGCAGCTCCACCACGAGGCCTCGAACGGCCGGGGCGACCAGCGCAAGTACACGATCCTCCACACGAACCGGACCTACGAGGAGCTGGCGTACCACCAGGAGCTGCTCGACATGGAACGGGCGGGCAGGTTCGACTTCGCCTACGTGCCGACGGTCAGCCGGCCGACGCAGCGGGACCTCGACGACGACGGCATGGGCGTGGGCCGGGCGAACAACGTGCTGCGGCACATCTTCGGACAGCCGATGAAGGAGGAGGAGGTGCTCGCCGAGGCTCGCGCGGGCAAGGGCGACCTCGCACGCGCCGAGGCCGGCATGCAGCGCACGCCGCGACCGGAACTGCCCAAGCACCTGTCGGCGGAGCGGCTCCGCGACCGCTGCGACCCCTCCACCTCGGTCATCATGACCTGCGGCAACCCGTGGTCGATGGCCGACATCGAGGAGACCGCGAACCGGAGCAACATCAAGTTCGAGATGGAGGAGTGGTGAGCCACCCGCCTGCGGCGCGCCGCGGCGGGCCAGGGTAGCGCCCGGGCGCTGGGCAGCACGGCCGGGGCGGACCTATACTCTTCGAAGAACGCGGGGAAGCGAGGCGCCCATGCCAATGAGAATCGTTCTCACTGTTACCGCCCTGCTGCTGCTGATCACGCTACCGTCGTTCGCGCATCTGTACACCGAGTGGTTGTGGTTCGGCGAGGCCGGCTACCAATCGGTGTTCCTCAAGAGCCTGACGACGAAGGGACTGCTGGGCAGCGGGGTCTTCGCGGCCACGTTCCTGGTCCTGTTCGCCAATCTGCGGCTGGCCGCGCGCGGCCAGCGCCGCCCGTACGTGGTGTTCCCGGGCGGCGGCGATATTCGGCCGATCGTTCTCGAGCCGCGCCACCTGCGCTGGCTGGCGACCGGAACCGCGGCCCTGATGGCGCTGTTCCTCTCGGGCGCGGCGTCAGGGCAGTGGCTCATGCTGCTGCAGTTCCTCGGCGCAACGCCGTTCGGGGAGGCGGACCCTCTGTTCGGGCGGGATGCGGGCTTCTACATCTTCACCCTGCCGCTGCTCGACACGGTCCGCTATCTCCTGCTCGCGATAGTCGGCTTGTCGCTGGTCGGCTCGGGCGCCCTCTACGTGATCGGCGGACAGCTCGGGCTGACCCCGCAGGGACTCGAGGTGGGCCGGCGCCCGCGGCAGCATCTCGCCGCGCTGATCGCCTGCGGCTTCCTGCTGCTGGCGGCCGGCGCCTATCTCGACATGCCCCGGATGCTGATCTCGCCGGCGGGCATCATCCACGGCGCGTCGTACGTCGACGCGATGGTGCGGTTGCCGGTGCTGCAGGCGCTGATGATCGTGGCGGGCCTCGGGGCGGCGGCGACCGCCTACGCGGCCGTCTCCTCGTCGATATGGCCCGTGGCGGCGGCCACCGCCGGCTATCTGGTCGTGTGGGTCGGGGGCGGCGGGCTGGCCGTCGCGGTGCAGCTGCTGCTCGTGACCCCGGACGAGCAGCAGAAGGAGGCGCCGTACATCGCGCGGAACATCGCGGCGACGCGGGCCGCGTTCGACCTCGACCGGGTCGAGGAACGCCAGGTGTCGGGCGACGCCTCGCTCACGCTGGCCGACATCGCCAACAACGCGGAGACGATCAACAACGTCCGGTTGTGGGATCACCAGCCGCTGCTCGACACGTTCAGCTAGATCCAGGAGATCCGGACCAGATCCAGGAGATCCGGACGTACTACGAGTTCGCGTCGGTCGACAACGACCGCTACGTCGTGGACGGCGAGTACCGGCAGACGATGGTCTCGAGCCGCGAGCTCAACTCCGGCAGCCTGCCGAACCGCTCGTGGATCAACGAGCGCCTGCAGTACACGCACGGATTCGGCGTCGCGCTCGGGCCGGTGAACCAGGTGACCCAGGAAGGGCTGCCGGTCCTGTTCATCCGGGACCTGCCCCCCCGGTCGGACGCCGATCTCACCGTGACCCAGCCGAGCATCTACTTCGGCGAGCTGTCCAACGACTACGTCCTGGTCAACACGCGCACCGACGAGTTCCACTACCCGGAGGGCGACGACAACGTCTCGGTGCGGTACGACGGAAGCGGCGGCGTCGCGCTCGGGAACCTCTTCCAGCGGCTGCTGTTCAGCCTGCGCTTCCGTTCGTACGAGATTCTGGTCAGCGGCCAGCTGAGCGCCGACAGTCGGCTGCTCTTTCATCGCAACATCGCCGACCGGGTCGCGACCATCGCACCCTTCCTGCGCTACGACTCCGACCCGTACCTCGTCATCGCCGACGGCCGGCTGTTCTGGATCCGCGACGCCTACACCGTCACCGGCAACTACCCCTACGCCACGCCCGTGATCGACCGCATCAACTACATCCGGAACTCGGTCAAGGTAGTGCTCGACGCCTACAACGGGACGACCACGTTCTATCTCGCACAACCGGACGATCCGCTGGCCGTCACGCTCGGCAAGGTGTTTCCCGACCTCCTGCAGCCGCTCGACACAATGCCCGAAGCGCTCAAGAGCCACATCCGCTACCCGGAAGGCATCTTCGCCCTGCAGACCGCGATGTACTCGACCTACCACATGACCAACCCGGCGGTTTTCTACAACCGCGAGGACGAATGGGAGGTGCCGGTCATCGACAGCGAGCAGATGGAGCCGTACTACACCATCATGAGGCTGCCGGGCGAGCAGCGGGCGGAGTTCATCCAGATGCTGCCGTTCACACCGCGCGGCAAGAACAATCTGGCGGCCTGGATGGTCGCGCGCAGCGACGGAGAGCACTACGGCAAGATGTTCGTGTTCCAGTTCCCCAAGCAGAAGGTGGTGTTCGGGCCGGCGCAGATCGTGGCGCGGATCAATCAGGATCAGGAAATCTCGCCCCAGATCACGCTGTGGAACCAGCAGGGGTCCGAGGTCATCCAGGGCACGCTGCTCGTGATACCGATCGAGGAGGCGCTGCTCTATATCCGGCCGCTCTACCTGCGGGCTTCCGGCGGCCGCATCCCGGAGCTCAAGCGGGTCATCGTGGCGTATCAGAACCAGATTGTGATGGAGGAGACGCTGGACCAGGCCCTCGCCCAGCTCTTCGGGACGCCGGCGGCAGAACCGGCGGCGAGCCAGCCGGTGACGCTTGTCGCGAGCGCCGGCGAGGCCGCGAGCCTCGGCGCGGACCCCGCGCCGGCCGCCTGCCGCGCCCGGACCCTGGCGCGGCAGGCGAACGAGCACTACTCGCGAGCCATGCAGGCGCAGCGGCAGGGCGACTGGACCTCGTACGGCGCGGAGATCGAGCTGCTCGGCGACGTGCTCGCGCAGCTCGATGGCTCGCAGGGCCAGAACTAGGTTGGGCACCAGGAGATCCCAGATGCATGTGACCACTCGCGCCGCCATCGCCGCCCTGCTGTGCACCGCTCTCGCCCAGTGCTCCACGCCGGAGCCGGCGCCGGTCGAGTCGACGCCGGGCCTGCTGGCGTTTACCGGGGCCCGGCTGATCACGGGTGACGGCACGGTCATTGAGCAGGGCACCCTGGTGGTCCGCGATGGCCGGATCGAGGCGGTCGGGGCGACCGACGCGGTTGCCGTGCCGCACGACGCGGCGGCGGTGGACCTCGCCGGGAAGACGGTCACGCCGGGGCTGATCAACGCGCACGGGCACGTCAACGACGTGCGCGGCCTGGAGGCCGACCCGGCGTTCTACACCGAAGAGCACGTGACGAACCAGCTCGCCCTGTACGCCCGCTACGGCGTGACCACCGTGGTCAGCCTCGGCGGGGGTGGTCCGGCGGGCGTGGCCGTGCGCGATCGCGAAGGGCCCGGCCTGACGCGCGCGCGCCTGCGGCTGGCGGGCCCGGTCATCACCGCCGACTCGCCGGAGGAGGCTGCCGCGCGTGTGAACGAGGTCGCCGATCTGAACGTCGACTTCATCAAGATCCGCGTGGACGACAATCTCGGTGCCACGCCGAAGATGCCGCCGGCCGTGTACACGGCGGTGATCGACGCGGCGCACGCTCGCGGCCTGAAGCTGGCGGCCCATCTCTACTACCTCGCGGACGCCAAGGGGCTGGTCGGCGCGGGCGCCGACTTCATCGCGCACAGCGTCCGGGACCAGCCGGTCGACGACGAGTTGATCGCGCTGCTCGCGGAGCACGGCATCTGCTACTGCCCGACGCTCATGCGCGAGGTCTCCACGTTCGTCTACGAGGAGCGCCCCGACTGGTTCGACGATCCGTTCTTTCTCGCGAATGCGGACCCGGCGGTCGTGCAGGCGCTCGAGGCGCCGGCCTATCAGCAGCGCATCCGGGACAGTCGGAGTGCCCAGACCTACAAGCTCGCGCTCGAGCAGGCGCAGGAGAACCTCGAGCCACTCGCCGACGCCGGCATCCGCATCGCGATGGGGACGGACACCGGACCCGCGGCCCGCTTTCAGGGGTGCTTCGAGCATGGCGAACTCGAGCTGATGGTCGCGTCCGGCCTGACGCCGATGCAGGCGATCGTGGCGGCCACTGGCGACGCGGCGGCCTGCCTCGACCTCGACGGGGTGGGAACGCTGGAAGCCGGCAAATGGGCCGACTTCGTCGTCTACGCGGCGAATCCGCTCGCGGACATACGCAACACGCGGACGATCGAGTCGGTCCGCGTAGCCGGCGCCGAGGTACCCGGCGTCAGCGGGACCTGACGGCCCCGCTCGCCGCCCGCCTCCGGCGGCGCAGCTCCCCGATGCTCGTCGCCGCGCGCGCCGCCAGCATGGCGAGGGCTACCCCCGCGGCGCCTGCGGCGGCGTCCGCCACGCTCATGACGCGCAGCGGCGACACGGTCTGCACCAGCTCGAGCGCGAGGCCGAGCACGACCAGGCCGGCCACGATGCGCCGCTCGCCGGCCCGCGTCGGGTACGCCGGGTAGCTCACCGCCGTCAGGACGAAATAGGCGGCGAGATGCAGCAGCTTGTCGGACACTCCCGGCCGCTGCAGCACCTGCTGCGGCAGCAGCGACACCGTGCACACCGCCGCGACGCCGCTCCAGAACACGAGCTTCCAGAGCCGGGGCGCCAGCAGGATTGCGAATCGAGGTTCTGACGACTGCATGCTGCAACGGCCCGCGGCCGACTCCGGGCTGCTCAGGCGCGCGCCGCGCGCCGCTTCCGCCAGTAGCGCGCCAGCCCGAGCCAGCCGAGCGCGAGCGGCGACGCGAAATCGTAGACGTCGACTTCCTCCGGGGGCAGATGGCGCTGCAGATAGAGCCGCGCCTCGGCGGTGAACGCCTGCAGCCGGTCGTCGTCGCTCCCCTCGCCGTCGAGCACCCGGCGGGCGGTGCGGGACAGCGCGTCGAGATGTTCGACGAACGCGTCGAGATGCCCCGCCACGTCCTCGTGCGGCCCGAAGTGGGTGACGAACAACGTGGACGGCCGCCACGCCCGTATCACTTGGACGCTCTCCATCCAGGCTTCGATGTCGATGTCCGGTGGCGGGGTCGGCGGCATCACGAACAGCGCCTCGCCGGTCCGGACTCCCGCCGTGTCGCCGACCAGCGCGACCCCGCTCGAACGGTCGAGGAAGCCCACGTGATGCGACGCGTGCCCCGGCAGGTAGGCGACCTCGAACCGGCGGCCGGCGACGTCGAGCTGCTCCCCGCCCCGCAGCTCCCGAATGTTCCCAGCCGGCACCGGCAGGAACTCGCCCCACAGGCGGTCCATGTCAGCGCCGTAGAGTCGGGCCGCGCTCGCCAGCAGCCGGGCCGGGTCGACCATGTGCGGGGCCCCGCGCTCGTGAACATGGACCTCGAGCCGCGGGTTCTCCCTGACCAGCGACCCGACCGCGCCGGCATGGTCGAGGTGAATGTGCGTCAACAGCACGGCGCGGATGTCCTGCATCCCGATGCCGTGTGCGGCAAGCTCGCGGCGGAGAGTCTCCAGACAGGTCGACGGGCCCGGGTCGACCAGCGCCACGCCGGCCGCGCTCTGGACCACGGCCGTCGCGATCACCCGTGGGCTTCCCAGGAAATCGAGATCGATGTACGTCAGCCCGCCGGCGATCGTGCGCATGGACCGACAGTCTACACGGTGTCCGGACACGCCGGCTTGACCTGCCGAAACCCCTATCGGTACGCTGGTGAGCGAGGGACGATGGTCGAGACTCCGGTGCGCCCGGGCAGCGCGGTCCGCGAGCAACACGAGCAGAGGACGCTGACGCCGAAGATGTATCGGGTCGTCCTCCTGAACGACGACTATACTCCCATGGAGTTCGTCGTGAGCGTGCTCGAACGGGTGTTCCAGAAGGGCCCGGCCGAGGCTTTCCGCTTGATGATGCAGGTGCACACGCGCGGCCGTGCCGTGTGCGGCACTTACACGTACGAGGTGGCCGAAACGAAGGTCGGGGCCGTTCGAGAGCTGGCTAAGGAGGAGGGTTTCCCCCTGCAGGCCAGCCTGGAAGAAGGGTGACATGTTCAGCGCGTCGCTCGAGCTCGTTCTCAACGTCGCGTACCGCGAGGCCGCGTCGCGGCGGCACACCCATCTGACCCTGGAGCACCTGCTCTACACCCTCGCGCACGATCCCGAGGGTGAGCGCATCCTGGCTGCGTGCGGCGCCGACCTCAGCGTGTTGCGCCGTACGCTCGACGAGTTCATGGCGACGCTCGAGACGTTCGCCAGAGGCGAGCGCGCGCCCGAACCGAGCCAGACGCTCGGCTTCCGGCGCGTGCTCCAGACAGCCGTCCTGCATGTCCAGAGCGCGGGGCGCGACGAGGTGCGCTCGGGCGACGTGCTGGCCGCCATCCTGCAGCAGCCCCGGGCCTACGCCGCCCAGCTGCTGGAGGCGCAGGACGTGACGCGCCTCGACGTGCTCAACTACATCTCGCACGGCATCTCGAAGGTGCCGCCGACCGGCGGCAACCGTGAGCCGTTGACCGGCGGCGCGGCCGCGGGCGCCGTCAAGGACGAGCCTGCCGCCGGCCGCGACCCGCTGGCCGCCTACGCCCTGAACCTGACCGCGGAGGCGCGGGCCGGGCGCCTCGATCCGTTGATTGGGCGCACGGCCGAGCTGCGCCGCACCATGGAGATCCTGTGCCGGCGGCGCAAAAACAACCCGGTCTTCGTCGGGGACGCCGGCGTCGGCAAGACCGCGCTCGCCGAGGGCCTGGCGTCGCGGCTGATCGAGGATGACACGCCCGCGCGGCTCGAGGGGGCGGAAGTATTCGCACTCGACACCGCGGCGCTGCTGGCCGGCACCCGTTTTCGCGGCGATTTCGAGGAACGGTTCAAGGCGGTCATCGCGGGGCTCGGCGACCATCCGATGCCGATCCTGTTCATCGACGAGGTGCACGCCACCCTGGGGGCAGGCGCGACGACAGGCGGCACGATGGACCTGGCCACGCTCATCAAGCCGGTCCTCACCGCCGGCGCGCTGCGCGTGATCGGCTCGACGACCTTCGAGGAGTTCAAGCAGATCGAGAAGGATCGCGCGCTGGCGCGGCGCCTGCAGAAGGTGGTTGTGGAAGAGCCGACCATCGACGAGACGACCCGGATTCTCGAGGGGCTGCGCCCGCGGTACGAAGCCCACCACAACGTACGCTACAGCGACGACGCCATCGGCGGCGCGGCGAAGCTGGCCAGCCGGCACCTGCGGGACTCCCGCCTCCCCGACAGCGCCATCGACGTGGTGGACGAGGCCGGTGCCGCGCTCGCGCTGTGGCAGGCCGCGGGCGAGGAGGAGGATCAACCCGTCGAGCCGCCCGTCGTCACGATCGGCGCGCTGGAGCAGGTCGTCGCCCGCATGGCCCGGATTCCGGAGAAGCGGGCGTCGTCGTCGGACAAGGAACGGTTGCGCACGCTGGAGGAGTCGCTGCAACGTGTCGTCTTCGGTCAGCCCGCGGCCGTGCAGGCCGTGGTCACGTCCATCAAGCGGGCCCGGGCCGGCCTGGGACAGCCCGATCGGCCCGCCGGCTCGTTTCTCTTCACCGGACCGACCGGCGTCGGGAAGACGGAGCTGGCGAAACAGCTGGCCCTGCATCTCGGCAACGAGTTCATTCGCTACGACATGAGCGAGTACATGGAGAAGCACGCCGTGGCCCGGCTCATCGGCGCGCCGCCCGGATACGTGGGATTCGAGCAGGGCGGGCTGCTCGTCGACGC
This sequence comes from Vicinamibacterales bacterium, assembly GCA_965217045.1. Lineage (GTDB taxonomy): Bacteria > Acidobacteriota > Vicinamibacteria > Vicinamibacterales > UBA8438 > JAAXGX01. Next base: position 49,580 of record CBDCHF010000004.1, read on the forward strand.
CGTCCGCATGCATCCGTACAGCGTCGTGCTGCTCGACGAGATCGAGAAGGCCCACCCGGACGTCTACAACATCCTGCTGCAGGTCATGGACCACGCGACGCTGACCGACAACAGCGGGAGGCGGGCCGACTTCCGGCACGCCGTCGTGATCATGACGTCGAACGCGGGTTCGCGGGAGGCGGGCGCGCCGGTGATCGGCTTCGGGGAGGACCGGCCCGCCTCGGCCCAGGGACGGATGATGTCGGCGATCGAGCGCGTGTTCAGCCCGGAGTTCAGGAACCGGCTCGACGCGATCGTGTCGTTCGACCCGCTGACGCCCTCGGTCATGGAGATGATTGTCGAGAAGTTCGTCCTGCAGCTGGAAGCCCAGCTCGCCGAGCGCCAGGTGGCGATCAGCCTGCTGCCCGAAGCCCGCGCCTGGCTGGCGGTCAAGGGCTACGACAAGCTGTACGGCGCCCGTCCGCTCGCGCGGGTGGTGCAGACGGAGGTCCGGAATCCGCTCACCGACGAGCTCCTGTTCGGGCAGCTCGAGGGCGGCGGCACAGTGCGCATCGGGCTGTGCGACGACGCGTTGACCTTCGAGTACGAGCGGGCCGCACCGGCGCAGCAGCCCGCGCCCGACACCGTCGAGGAAGCGAGCGGTGACTGACGAGCTGTCGCCTGCCCCGGCGGAGGCTCCGGCGACCGGCGACGAGGAGCAGCGGCAGGAGGCCGGCGGCGTGCGGGTCGTCGACAAGCGCTGGTGGGCGCGGGAGAGCGGCGGCGGCGGCGATGCGCCCTCCGGCAAGCCGTCCCATGTCGAGGATCTCGAGCGGCAACTGGCGGACAAGGACAACCTGCTGAAGGGCTGCACCGCCCGCTACCAGGAGGCGGTAGCCGAGTTCGACCGGACTCGCGAGCGGCTGCGCCGGGAGGCCGCGAAGGACATCGGACGCGAGGTGCGGCGCGTGCTGGCGAGCTTCCTCGACGTGGTCGACAACCTCGACCGGGCGGTTGCCGTGCAGCCGGCGGACCAGGCCGAATGGAAAGGGTCGGTGCTCCAGGGCGTAGGCTTGGTGCGCGAGCAGTTCCTGGCGGCGCTCGAACGCCACGGGGTGACACGGTTCGACGCGGCGGCGGAGCCTTTCGAGCCGACCCGGCACGACGCGCTGTCCACCGCACCGGTCGCCGACGCGGCGCAGGACAACATCGTGATCGAGGTGGTCAAGCCGGGCCACCTGATCGCCGGCGAGGTGCTGCGGCCGGCCAGCGTGACGGTGGGTAGATGCGTCTCTACGTAGAGCCGATGGCTGCGGTGCTGGTCGAGTTCGACGAGCGGGGACGCGTGCGATTCGACGCCGAGGACTGGTCCACCCCGTCGCTGCAGGAAGCGCGCGCCATCCTGTATGCGGCCGAGCAGGACGTGGCGGAGCTCAAGGAACTGATCGACGCCCTCGAAGCCGGCAATCCGACCCGCGGCGCCCCGGTGAGCGGGCGCTAGTGGTGTGT
>CBDCHF010000005.1:0-6269 GCA_965217045.1 Vicinamibacterales bacterium
CATGGAAACTCATCTGAAATGGGTAACGTTCGAGAACAGAATCGGAACAGGAGCAGAAGTTTCCCCGGGCCGCCTCCGCCAGGATCCGGCCGGCTACCGCGACAGAGCGAGCGAGGCCTCAGCGGCCATGCATACAGCCCGTGCCGCCAGAGCCTGGTCGACGATCGCCCGGAAGCGCTGACCGCGCACCCGCCGTATCCGCTCCGCTAGCAGCCCGTGGCAGAAGGGGCTGATTGTCAATCGAGAATCGCGTGTCCGTATTGGCGTGTCGCCGGACCATCCCACGACGAATCGGGCCGATCATGGCGCTCCGGGGCCCAGAAGCGCCGCACACGCCCCCAGCACTCGCTCAGGAGGCCGATCAGCGCCTCCAGCAGCGCCGACGCGCGGCCCTGGAGGCTCCGCGGCGTGCCCACGCCCGTCAGGTGCCGCATGAGCAACCCGAGATTGACGCCGCAGACCTGGACGAGCAGCCGTTTCAGGATGTTGGGATGCCCGCGCAGATGGACGCGGCGCATCCTGCCGGTCTCGTAGAGATGCGCGTTGGGCCGTTCCAGTAGCTCGCCCCGCTGCCGCAGCAGCCGTTTCCCACGCGCGCCGCGGATCCGCCGCCGGTTGGCATACACCGCGTCCCGCGGCGCCGCCTGGCCCTTCCAGTGCCGCCGGCCGCGATCCGGCTCCGAGACGTAGCTGCGCACGCCGATGGCCGCAAACCCGACCATCGTCTCGTTGCTGTGATATCCCTTGTCGGCCACCACCTCCACGATCCCCGGCGCGCCGACCGCCTCGACCTGCTCGGCGGCCGTGACGAGCGTGTCGACCAAGGTCGTCGTGTCGCCCGCACTCGCGTCCTGCACCGTCACGCCCACGATGGCGCCTGTTTCGAGGTCGACCGCATGCTCGGCGGTGTGCGCCAGATGCGTGCGGCCGTCCTTCATCTTGGCGATCTTCGCGTCCGGATCGTGCGGGTGGGTCCAGTCCGCGTTCGAGCCCTTCTTCTTGCGGGTCCGGTCGAACCGGGCCAACTCGGCGCGCGTCGGCGTCGTGAGGCCGGACGCCTCGGCCAGCCGGGTCAGAAACGCGTCGTAGCTCTCGCCCGTATCCCGCCGCACAATGCTCCGCATCGCCGCATTGGCTTCCAGCGTCGTGGCATCGATGCCAACCGTGCGCCCCACCACCAGCGTGGCGTCGGCCAGTCGCTGCAACACCCACGTAAACACTGCCTGGTGGGTCTCGAGGTCAATCAGGCGGCGGGTGCGCGACAGCGTCGAGTGGTCCGGCGGGGCCTCGTGGAGGGCGAAGTCCAGAAACGTGCGAATGCTCAACGAGTCGGCGGCGCGCCACGCGATCGCTCGTTCCGAATCCAGCCCTTCAAAGTAGCCGAGCAACAGCAGCCGGAAATACCGGCCCGGCGCCAGACTCGGCCGACCGACCCCGTCCGCGTAAAACGACGCGCACTGTGCTTCCACGACCGCGTCGAACCCCGCGTCGTCGAGCACTCGATTCAGCCGCTCGTAAAACGGGTGCCCAGCACTCTTCGGCAGATCCGCCGTGGGCACCCACATCGTCGCTTGCCGCGTTCGACCGCGGCTTGTCCCCATCGCCATGCCAGACAGTGTAGGACACAGGACCGATCACGTCGATCCCTGGAACGAGGGACTTTCACCACGGGCTGCTAGGGCCGCTACGGCGGGGTCGATGGTCAGGGTCGTGCGCATGCACTTCGACACAAGCAGTGTGATGCGCACACGTCAACACGGCGTCATGGTGGGTCGGGTCTGGCCGTTACGGGCGTGAGAAAGAGGGGGGAATGGCTCCTCAGGTTGGACTCGAACCAACAACCCTTCGGTTAACAGCCGAATGCTCTACCAATTGAGCTACTGAGGAACAACGACCTCCGAGGGCCGGGTCGGCCGCGGCGCCAGCCCCGAATGTTACTGAATTGGGCGCGACACGGTCAAACGGCAGCGCTTCCGGCGGGCCACCTCAAATCCACGGACCCCGGCGTCCGGTGCGGAGCTGAACGAGCAGCGCGACGCCGCCGAGCACGAACCAGGCCACCGCGAACTCCATCTGCGTGCTCGCGGGCGCCAGCGGATACACCTGCTGCACGTCGCCGCTGGCGGCGGCCACGGCCGCATTGTCGCCGGCCAGCGCAAGTCCCCCCACGAGCGCGGTCCAGGCGCCGCCGAACGACGTGCCGACGATGACGACGTACTTGCGGAGCGCCAGCGCCACGAGCGCGCAGGCCAGGCAGACGCTCAGAACGACCCACAGGCCCGGCTCGGTCGCCTCCCACAGCCAGCCGGTCTGCACCACCAGCGCCCCGAGCCCGGCGCCGAGCACCGCGACGATGGCCAGATAGGCCGCCTTGGCCAGCAGGGCGCCCAGGAGGCCTCCGCCGGCCATCACCGCCACCATGACCCATGGCTCGAGCCGGTCCGCGAACGCGGTGACGATGATGACCCCCAGGCCGAAGCCGTAGACGGCCACCAGCAGCCGCAGCAGCCGGTATCCGAGGAAGCACGAGAGCAACCCCCCCACAAGTAGAATGACCGCGACCGGCACATGCCCGGAGACCGACGCCATGCCCGCTGATTATGCAGGGTGATCCCGTGCCCCGCAACGGCAACCGCCGCCGCCGCCCGACGCCCGGCGGCGTGCTGGCCGCCGTCCTCGGGCTGGCGCTGTTCGTTTATGCCATCCGGCACGTCGGAGTCGGCGCCGTCGCCGACGGGATCGCCCGTCTCGGATGGGCCTTCGCCGCCGTCGTGGCGCTGGGCGGGCTGCGGTTCGCGGCGCGCGCCGCCGCCTGGCTGCGCTGCCTCGAACCCGGCCACCGCCTCAGGCTGCGCCACGTGTTCCCGGCCGTCGTCGCCGGCGACGCGCTCGGCAACCTCACGCCGCTCGGCGTCGTCGCGAGCGAGCCGGCCAAGGCGATGCTGCTCCGCCGTCGCCAGCCGCTCGGCCGCACCCTGCCCGCGCTGGCCGTCGAGAATCTCTTCTACACGCTGAGCGCGGTGCTCGTCATTGCGGGCGGGCTCGCCGCGCTGCCGTTCGTGCTGCAAACCCCGGGACGCCTGTGGCTCGCCGCGACGGCCGTCTTCCTCACGCTGGCGGCGCTCCTCGTCGGCGCCCACTGGGTCATCCGCAGCCGCGTCCCGGCCGGCAGCGCGCTCCTGGCCTGGCTCCACGGCCGCGGGGTCGCGCCGGGGCTGGCCGCGCGCGGGGCCGAGCGGGCGCGCGCGATCGAGGACCGGATGCACGCGCTCTACCCCCGCGAGTGGTCCAGCCTCCTGCCGGTCGCGCTGCTGGAGCTCGCATTCCACGCCTGCGCCGTCGCCGAGATCTTCCTCGTGCTCTCGCTGATCAGCCCGCGGCAGCCGACCTTGCTCGACGCGTTCGTGCTCGAGTCGACGAACCGGTTGATAGCCATTGTCTTCCGGTTCGTCCCGCTCCGGATCGGCGTCGACGAAGCCGGAACCGGCCTGTTCGCGGACCTGCTGGCATTCGGGACCGCGACTGGCGTGGCGCTGGCGATCGTCCGCAAGGGCCGCATGCTGGTCTGGACGGCGCTGGGCATGGCGGTGTTCGTCGGACGCGGCCTGTCGCCAGGAAAGGTGCTCACGGCCACCGCGGCCCGGGTCGCGGTGGTGATCATGGCGCGCTCGCCAGCCGTCGGCGACGCCCCCAAGACGCGCCTGGCGGACGCCGTGGCGCGCGAGGCGGACCGCCGCCGTCTGTACGCGGCGTTCCTCACGGACACGATCGCCGCCTGCCGCACGCTCGAGGGCGCGGCGCTGCGGATCGCCTACACGCCCGACGGCGGAAGCGCCGGGCTCCCGGAGCTCGGCGCCGGCGACGGCGAGCTGCTGCCGCAGCGGGGCGCGGACCTGGGCGCCCGCGAGCGGAGCGTGTTCGACGACCTGTTCGCGGGCGGCTTCGACACGGTGGTGATGATCGGCTCCGACCTGCCGACCCTGCCGCCCGGTCACGTCCGCCGCGCCATCGAGCGGGTGTCACCGCGCACGGTGGTGCTCGGACCGTCCGACGACGGCGGCTACTACCTCATCGCCCTGGCCGCACCCCCGGCGGGGATGCCGATCCCCGATCTGTTCAGCGGCATCCGCTGGAGCACGCCGTCGGCGCTCGACGATACGTGCGCCGCGGCCGGCCGGGCAGGGCTCGGGGTCGTGCTCATCCCCGGCTGGCACGACGTGGACGACGCCGCCGGACTGGCGCGGCTGCGGACCGATCTCCGCCCCGCGGTGACACGCGCCCGGGCACCCGCGACGGCGCGCGTGCTGGACGAGATCTTCGGGCCCGCAGATGGACCGGCATGATTCGTCCACCTTTGGTGTAGCATGCGCCGAGATGGAGGACGCCGTGCCGACACTGTTCAAAGCCTTGGTCCTGGGTTCACTGCTCGCCACGCTGCCGGCCCATGCGGCCGGCCAGGTGAGCGCGATTACGACCTGTGAGCCGGAAGGGCCGGCGAGGCCCATCTGCGGCTTCCAGAACCCCGAGGACCTGGTGGCCCTGCCCGGCGGCGAGGCGATCCTCGTCAGCGAGTACGGCGGCATGGAAGGCGACGTCCCCGGCTCGCTGGCCCTCCTCGTGCTCGACACCGAGGAGCGCCGGGACCTCTTCCGCGGCGGCGACGCGGACGGCACCGAGCCGGCCTGGGGCGATCCCGCCTGTCCGGGTCCGCCGCCGCCCGCCTTCAGTCCCCACGGCATCCACCTCTCCGAGCGCGACGGTGCGTTGCAGCTCCTGGCGGTGCAGCACGGGGCGCGCGAGTCCATCGAGTTCTTCGAGGTCACCGGCGCAGGGACCGACTGGAGCGTGGCGTGGCGCGGCTGCGTCGTGGCCCCCGAGTCGGCCTGGCTCAACTCGGTGGCGGCGCTGCCCGGCGGGGGCTTCGTGACGACCCGGATGATGACGCGCCCGCCCGGCGGCGAGGATCTGCTCACTGCCCTCGGACGGGGCGCGGACCCCGGGCCGGGCTACGTGCTCGAGTGGCTGCCGGAGCGCGGCTTCGAGAAACTCGGCGGAAGCGAGGTCCGCATGCCCAACGGGATCGAGACCTCGGCCGACGGGCGCCTCGTCTTCATGAACGGCGGCGGCCAGGTCCGCCGCATCGTCCGCGCGACCGGCGAAGCCGAGGCCACGGCGTCGCTGGGCGGTCTCGACAACGCGCGCTGGGCCCCCGACGGCCGCTTGGTGGTTGCGTCCCTGGAGGGCGAGGGACGCGACGAGCTGGCCTTCTGCTTCAACCTCGAGAGCGGAGCCTGCCCTATCCGGTTCCGCATCGTCGCCGTCGATCCCGAATCGCTGGAGACCGAGGAGCTCTATCGCAACCAGGGGCCGCCCATGGGCGGCGGCACCATCGGGCTGGTGGTTGGCCGGGAGCTGTTCGTGGGCTCGTTCGCGGGCGACCGCATCCTGCGCGTAACGCTCGATTGAGGCTGCGCGCGGCCGGCGGGCTCAGACCTCGCGGCGCCCCTCCAGCGCCTTGTGTATCGTGACCTCGTCGGCGTATTCGAGGTCGCTGCCGACCGGCAGTCCCATGGCGATGCGCGTCACGCTGACGCCGAGCGGCTTGAGCAGCCTGGCCAGGTAGATGGCGGTGGCCTCGCCTTCGACGTTGGGATTCGTCGCCAGAATCACCTCCCGGACGGCGGATCCCCGGATCCGGTCCAGCAGGCTCTCGATCCGCAGTTCGTCCGGCCCGATCCCCTGCAGGGGCGAAAGAGCGCCCATGAGCACGTGGTAGATGCCTGCGAACTGGCCGGTTCGCTCGATGGCCGACACGTTGTGCGGATCCTCGACGACGCAGATCAGCTGCCGGTCACGGCTCGGGTGCGTGCAGTAGTAGCAGGGGTCCGTGTCGGTGATGTTGGAGCAGACCGAGCAGTAGGTGATCGCCTCCTTGACCTCGCGCACCGCGTCGATGAGCTGGTCCACCTCTTCGCGCGGCTGCCTGAGCAGGTGGAACGCCAGCCGCTGCGCGCCCTTGGCGCCGATTCCGGGAAGACGCTGGAGCTGCTCCACCAGCCGGGCGAGCGCGCCGATCTCGATCATCCGGTGAGTCCGGGAATCCCCAGGCCGCCCATCAGCCCGCCCATCTTGCCGGCCACGGTTTCGTCCACCTTCCGCTGGGCGTCGTTGATGGCCGCCACGATGAGATCCTGGAGCATCTCGACATCGTCCGCGTTGACCACCTCCGGATCGATCGACATCCGCTTGACCTGCTTCTGGCCGTTCAT
>CBDCHF010000006.1:0-24730 GCA_965217045.1 Vicinamibacterales bacterium
AGGGCACAGGCTCTCAGCACGGCTTCCTCTGGATGTTCAGGAGTGCGTACTTGCATACCCTATCATTGGCGCGACGGCAGGGACTCATCAGTCGCGGACGGACGAAGAGCACCGCCGGCGCGCGGGAGCACCGTTGACTGGCAAGAGCGATTCGCCCGCACACGAAACGCGAGGATTCGACATGACTGGCCGTGGACCGCACCTCCGCGTCAATCTGCTGGGACTGGGGGTCGTCCGCTGATCACCGTGGAATCGTCTATCGGCTTTCGTTGTCGGCACCGCGGACACGAGCCGCGAGCCGCCGCCGATAATCTGGAGGACCACCGCCGATGTCGGAGTATGAGGACAAGTCACCGTTTTACCGACAGTACGATCTCGAGGAGGCGCGTCGGGTGCCGGAGACGCGCGAGCCGGCGCCCCACCAGATGCAGGCACTGGAGAGTCTGCACCGTTGGCACGAGTCCGCTTCCGACCATGACGATCACACGGGCGGCATTCTGGTGCTGCCCACCGGTGCCGGCAAGACGTTCACCGCCGTGCACTTCCTGTGCAGCCACCCGCTCTCAGAAGGCCGCAAGGTGCTGTGGCTGGCACACACCCATCACCTTCTGGAGCAGGCGCTCCAAGCGTTCCACAGGGGTATAGCCCGTGTAACCGGACGGGGGATAGAACAGATCAACATCCGGGTCGTGTCCGGCGCCACGGGGCACTTCAACCCGGCGAACATCGCGCCCGGCGACGACGTTCTGATCTGCTCGCTGCAGACGGCGACCCGGGCGTTTGCGAAGAGCCATCCCGCCCTGATGGCCTTTCTCGATGCGGCGGGCGACGAGTTGTTCGTGGTGTTCGACGAGGCGCACCACGCGCCGGCGACCACCTATCGCAAGCTGATCGACCGTATACGGCAGCGTTGTCCACGCTCGAAGCTGCTAGCCCGGATCATTCATGAGGGGTCGTGACCGACCACCGTCAGGGTGTGATCGGCTCGCGAATCGGGCGGCACAAGCGTCTGGGTCACGCCGGCGACCGGCGATGGCGTGGTCGAGCAGCAATACGACGCACGATGAGCGTCATGGAGGGCTGGCCAAAGACAGCTTCGCCGTGATGGCGGCCGTGCACGCGGGTCCAGACTCGCGTTGGACGCGTTACCCGGCGCGCGCCCCGAGGGAAAGGGCGATCTTGCGCCACGCGTCGAGATTCGGCGTCGAGCGCGGCAGATGCAGGACGAGGCGGCGGACGGAGCTGACGACGTGGACGCTGAGCTTGAGCAGCCGATCGCGCAGCCACATCACCTGGGTTCGGGCACACGCGGTGCGCGCCGCGTGCAACCGCAGTTCCTGCATGAGCACGTAGGCTGCGGCGGTCAGAAAAACGCGCAACTGGTTCGCCCGGAGTCTGCAGCAGCTCGTGCGGTCGAGCTGCAGGTCCTTGAGTTCCTTGATCCGGTTCTCGACGTCGCCACGGGCGCAGTAGACCTTCTCGTAGAGAAAACGCGGCGTCTGCCGCATGTTCGTCACCACGAAGCGCGGGTTGTCCCGCGGCTCGCGGTCCCCGAGACGGACGACTTCGGCCTTGATGATGACCCGGCGCGCGTCGCTCCACGTGCCCGCCGCATAGTCGGTATCCATGTAGAGATGCTCGGTCTGCTCGCTGCGCTCGCTACGCGCCCGCGCCACCAGCATCGCCGGCTCGGCGTGCCGCAGCAACACGGCGTTGCTCGCCATCGCCACCACGTAGTCGAGCCGCGGCTGTGCACCCAGGAAGTCGAACAGCGCCGGGGACGCAAAGCCGCCGTCGAGCCGAACCAGAAAGCGCGCCCGTGGAAACGCGCAGCGCAGCAGCGGCAGCAGCCGTGCCAACAGGGCCACGCCCCCTTCGGAGGCGACCGCCTTGCCGTGCCGCAACACCGCCGAACACAGATACTGCTCGGGTTCGCGGTCGAACGTCAGGAACGCGAGCAGCGGCAAGTCATAGTACCCATTAACACTGCTGGGCGCCGTGCGTCGGGTCGTCGGTCGGGTCCAGTTGTGCGCCATAGTACCCATTGAAGAGGCTGTACTGCTGGGCGCCGTGCGTCGGGTCGTCGGTCGGGTCCAGATCGATCGTGATGCGCCGAACCCGCCCCAGCCGGCGGCGGTGGCGCCTCGACAACACGCGCCGCCAACTCGCACCCCATGTCGTAGAGCGCGCCGCGGCCGGCTGCGTTCTCGAACCGCGAGAGCGTCGGCTGCGAGGCCAGTGACTCGCCCGCCACCGGGTCGCGGCCGAGCAGCAGCTTGTGGATGGGGTCGTCGGCGAGGTGCTCGGCATCGTTGCAGTCGGGATGGCCGCAGGCAATGCCGAAGATGCGCTGGCCGATCAGGTCCGCGAGCGTGTGCCGAATCTTCTCCGGCGCGCGCTTGTCGCTCAGGCACCGGGCGAACGCCTTGACCAACCCGTACACGCGCTCGGCCGCCTTGAGCAGGACCGCCCCGCCGTCGGAGCTTGCCTGCTCCTGGTTGAACTTGGCGAACAGTGGCTTGTCGAACAGATCCGCATACTTACCGCCAGGAACAGAACAGTCTGTAGCACAGTGTCGGTCGTCACGCAGGGGCCTCCGTGGTGGCTAAAATGCCTGTGGATACTGCATTTTTACCATGCGGAGGCTCTTGTGTCTCTACCTGGATCGGGCCCTTGGTGCATGATCCGGGCTAGGGATGACAGCCACGCCCACCTATTCCAACGAACAGAAGCAGGGCTGGCTGAAGCGGCTGTTTCCGCAGGAGATCGTGGCCCAAGAAGACGTCAACGCGCTGATGGCGAACGGCGTGCTGGCCCGGCCGCAGCTGGAGGACGTGCAGACGTCCACCGAGCCGGAGTTCGACGACCGGGAGTACCGGCAGTGGATGGACGGCGTGCACGGCGAACTGCCGGAAGCGATCATCGAACGGCTGGCGAAGAACCAACAGCGAAACGACCAGATCGTCGCCAGATATGTGGCGGGGCGGGAGAAGTACGGAAAGACCATCATGTTCGCCGACCGCTGGTTTCAGTGCGAATACCTGCGGCAGGCGTTGAGAAAGCGGGGCGTGCGAGCGGACGCGGTGTACTCGCACGTCGCCACGAACGCGGGCAGCGCCGCGGCCAGGAATCGACGGACGGCGGATGACAACGCAAGAACTCTGAAGGAATTCCGGAACGGCGATCTCGATGTGCTGCTCAATATCCGGATGCTGACCGAGGGCACGGACGTGCCGGAGGCACAGACCGTGTTTCTGACGCGGCAAACCACCAGCCGCATCCTGCTCACGCAGATGGTCGGACGGGCGCTGCGGGGACCACGGTTCGGAGGCACCCCTGACGCCTACATCGTCTCCTTCATCGACGACTGGAAGCAGAGGATCCACTGGGCGACCTACGACCAACTCGAGGAGGGCCTCGCCGACGACGCCGTGCCGGGGTATCCCGAACCCCGGCCGCTCCACCTGGTGTCGATTGAACTGGTGCGCAACCTGGCGCGGCAGATGGATAGCGGGATCAACGTCCAGCCCGCTCCCTATACTACGCTCATGCCGATCGGCTGGTATCGGGTCGAATACGACATTGACAGTGCAGCCAGTGAGGGGGATTCCGAGAACGCGGATCTCCAGAACGACGACACCACGCCCGTCACCCGGCTGATCCTCGTGTTCGAGAGCCAGGGCCGCGGTTTCGCGGAGTTCCTGAAGACGCTGGAGACCAGCGACATCGAGGCGTTCGAGCCCACGGACGTGCGGCTGTCCGAGGTGCAGAACGTGCTGGACGATTGGAAGGACCGCCACTTTGAAGACGCGGATGATCACGTCGGCGCCGATCTGCTCGATGACCTGCTGGACATCGCCCGGCACATGGCGCAGAACGAAAAGGTGAAGCCGCGTTTCTTTCCGTTCGAAGCGCGGGAGCAGCACGACCTGGACAAGATCGCGCAAGCGCTGATCGACCGCGACTACGGCCCGCGCAAGATAGATCAAGTGTTGCAAGCGGAGTACTCGCGAACCGACCGGTATTGGAACATGTTCTACCCCGCGTATGATCAATTTGCGTCGGCGTCGAATGCGAGCGTCCGCCGTCTGCTCCATGCCGATCGCCACGGGGAGCATTCCGACGCCCATCGGCCGATATTCACGACCCCCGAGGCCTATCCGCAGCGCGAGGCGAGCGAAGAAACGAAGCGGGAAGTAAAGGCACGCGACGGCTGGTGTCTGTGTTGCGGAAGCGGCAGAAGGCTGCAGATCGACCACGTGTCTCCGCGCTATCTGGGTCCCGACCACAACCTCGAGAACCTGCAGACGTTGTGCCGGGTGTGCAACCGGCTGAAGAGCGACACGAAGACCATCGATTTCCGCCATCAGCGCACGCTGTTGACGTCGGCGCCCCCTGAGTTTCCCGACTTCGAGAGCTTCGAACCACCATGGGGCCGTGCCAAGGATCCCCTCGAATGGGAGATCTATCTGCGACGGTGTGTGAACTTCTACTACCAGCGCGGCGCCATCGAGGCGGTCGAGATCGGCCAGCGCGGAGAAGGACTCCGAACGTGGCGGATCTGGCTGTTCCAGGGCAACGAGCCGGCATGGCTAGCGCCGCATTTTCCGGGTCTCGCGACCCGCATTCGGGAGGTCCGGGAGTACGACGGGTTGAAGCCGGCTCCCGACGTTCTCGAGCGGACCCATTGGACGCTCTTCGCGTCGCTCGGCCGGTTGAAGGACGACCGCGCGGACGCCGCGCAGCGTTTCGTACGGGAGCTCACCGAGGCGATGGCTGCCGACGAATACGCCGTGGCGCTCGGCCACCGACTCCCCGATCTCGAGAACCGGGCGGTCGATCTGCTGGCGCGCCCCGTGGAGCCGCCGCCGCCAACACCGCCGCCAACGCCTCCAACGCCGCCTGGCAAGGGGGGCGCCTCCGTACGCGAAGGCGCCATCGTTGACGAGGGCTCGCACAGCGATCTGGATCGCGAGCGACTGCGTACAGTGACGACAAGGCTGGAAGCGCTGTTCAGCGAAGAGCCGACCGCTCGACTCGAGCTCACGTGGAAGCTGCGGAAGCGGAACCAGCGACCGGCGGGGCCAGGGGAGGGCGGCGCATGACCGGTGTGCCGTCATTCGCGCAGGTACGCGCCCAGGTGAAGTCGATCCGCGACCGTTATCCGGACGCGCGCGCCATCGGGATCCGCATGCCCATGCTCGACGAGGCTACGCCGGCGCCGTCCGTGCTGCGGATCGGTTCGGAGGCATTCCCCGTCATCCGGTGCGGATCCGTGCTGGCATTGCGCGAATGCTTCGTCGAGCTCCCCGCCGCCGGGCCGCCGCTCGTGGTGCTGACCGATCTTTCGCAGAAGGAGCTGGGCGAGGACCTGCGCGTGCGGTTCGCTCACCGCAAGCTGTTCTCGATCGAGGCGTGGCAGCTCGTGAAGGAACGGTTCAAGGTCCTCAACGTCGACCCGCGCCTGGTCGAACGTCATCCGTGGACGGCGCGCGCGCTCCTCGACGCGGAGCCCGAGGCGGGCTATCCACCGGTCCCGAGCGGTTTTCTGGATGCCGAGACGGCTTGGCGACATCTGTTCGCGACGATTACCGGAGACCCGCAAGGCGAACGGGACCCGGAGGCGCTCCTTGCCTGGGTGCTGGATGGCGATCCCGGGCAGACGCTGAATGCCCTGCCGGAGTCGGTGCGGGCGGGATTGCCCGACGCGGTGGAGGCCGGCGCGGGACGTGCGGCGCGGGCGATTTTCGAGTGCGCGGGGCGACTCGGGCGCCGGACGGTCTCCGTCGGCCGTGTGGCGCGTGTCCTGTTCGATTCGGACGCCAAGGGCGACGAACGGGCGGCGAAGGCGCGAGGCAAGCTCGAGGCGCTGCTCGACCTGCACGACCTGGACGTAGAGATCGCCCGCGGATGGATCGACGCCGCCGAGGGCGTGGTGCGGCGACGGCTTCGTCGTCTTCGTCGGGCCGACTCCGGGCCGGCGAAGTCACCGCCCGCGGCGCCCCGAGGGACGGTCGCGGCGGTGCTCGCCGATGCCGACGCCCTGCTGCAGGAGCTGGGAGCCGCGGACATCGCATGGCGGAGCGAGATCCTGCGAACGTCTCTCGATCAGCGGCTCGCCGGTCTCGCGCGGGAGCTGGTCACGTTCGTCGAAGGCGAGGCGCACGAGATCCCGAACGCGTTGCGAGGCGCTGCCGGCAGCGTCCTGGGCCACGCACTCTCAGCGGACGAACCGCGGCGCACTGCCGGCGTCGAAATGGCCTTGCGGTTGGCCGGCTGGCTCGCGGCGAAGCGCCGGGGCGGAGCCGGGAGCCAGCGGTCGTTCGGAGAAGCCGCGCGCGCGTATCGCTCCGCGGGAGGCTTCCTGGACTGGGCGCGCACGCGCCTCTGGGATGGAGATTCGTCGCCGCTCCTTGCGGAGGCGTACGCCAGCCTGGCGCGGCAGGCCGACGAGGCGCGCCAGCAGGAGAACCGGGAATTCGGCAAGCTTCTGGCGGGCTGGCCGGGCTCGGGATCGCACGACCGGAGCCTGCTGGGCGTCGAGGCGGTGCTCGATCGCTGGATCGTGCCGCTTGCTCGGGAGCACCCGGTGCTGGTCCTGATCATCGACGCGATGAGCATGCCGGTATTCCGGGAGCTGGAGAACGATCTCGTGCGGCACGGATGGGTCGAGCTGGTGGCGGATGAGATGTCGCAGCATCCCGTGGTGATTGCCGCCCTGCCCACGGTGACCGAGTTTTCGCGGACGAGCCTGCTGTGCGGCGAGATCACGTCCGGGAATGCGCTGACGGAAAAGGACGGATTTTCCCGGCACGCCGGCCTGCGCTCGGCCTGCGGACCGACAGCGCCGCCCGTGTTGTTCCACAAGGGAGACCTGCGCGAAGCCGGTGCCGCGGGTGTCGCTCCCGGGGTGGCCGAGTCGGTCGCCGACCCCGACCACCGGGTCGTGGGCGTCGTGATCAACGCGGTCGATGACCACCTCGCCAAGGGCGATCAGTATCGTGCCTCCTGGACCACGCATCAGATCCGGCCGGTCGAGGAGCTGCTCGAGGCCTGCCGCTCCAGCGGGCGCGTCGTCGTGCTCGTGAGCGACCATGGTCATGTGCTCGAGCGCGAGACGGAGCTCCGCGACGTCGAGGGCGGAGAGCGCTGGCGTCCCGCGACCGGAGAGCCTGCGGACGACGAGGTCCTTCTCCAGGGCCCGCGCGTCCTTACCGAGGGCCGTCGCCTGCTGGCGCCGTGGAGCGAACGCGTCCGCTTCGGGATGAAGAAGAACGGCTATCACGGCGGAGCGACATTGCAGGAGGTGGTGCTCCCGCTTGGCGTTTTTGCCCCTCCGGATGCGGCGAGCCGCCTCGCCGGTTGGCGCGAAGCCGCCCCGGAGATCCCTGAGTGGTGGCAATGGCGGGCCGAGACCACCCCGGTGCCCGAGCCCGAACGCCTGGCGCCGGCGCCCGAACGGCCGGCGCCAGCGCCGGTGGGTCTGCCTCCCCGCCCGGGCGAAACCGGCGACCTGTTCGCACAGGTGGAGCCGGAGGCGCCCCGCCCGGCGGGGACGTGGATCGACCGACTCCTCGATACCGATCTGTTCGCGGCGCAGCGCAAGCAGGCGGCGCGCACGTCTCTACCCGAGGAGCGCATCCGGGCCATCCTGTCCGCGCTCGACGCGCGCGGCGGCAAGCTCACCGGCGTCGCACTGGCCGAGCGTCTCGGCGTGCCCCTCTTCCGGCTGGGCGGCATCGTGTCCGCGTTGCGCCGGATCCTGAACGTCGAAGGGTACGACGTGCTGTCCGTCGACGACTCGTCCCAGACCATCGAGCTGAACCGAGAGCTGCTCGACACGCAGTTCGGTCTCGCAGGTGACGGGGAATAGCGTGCGAAGGCCCGGCCGGTGATCAGCCCCCAGCGGCGTAACGAGATCGTCGATGCGCTACGGCGCGGAACCGTTCCGCAGCGCAATCTCGACGCCTTCGCGGTCGGCCTCGATGCGTTCGACGCCGCGGTGGGCGAAGAGCTGGCATCGGTGGGCGCCGGGGGCGCAAAGTTCAAGGCGGTTCGCGGCGAGTACGGTAGCGGGAAGACCTTCTTCGTGCGCTGGCTGCAGGAGCGGGCGAAACGCGAAGGCTTCGCCGCGGCCGAGGTCCAGATCTCCGAAGCGGAGACGCCTCTGCACCGCCTCGAGACGGTGTACCGCCGGCTCACTGAACGCCTCTCGACCGCGGACACCCACCAGGGCGCCCTCCGCTCGATTCTCGACAACTGGTTCTACGCGCTGGAGGAAGACGTCCTCGCCGAAGGAGGCGTCGCGGAGGGCGCCGCGGCTGCCCTCTTGGCGCAGACCACCGATCTCATGGAGCGGCGTCTCGCCTCGGTTGCCCGTCACGCGCCGGCCTTCGCGACGGCGCTCCGCGCCTATCGACGGGCCGTCGCCGGCAACGACCGCACCACGGCCGAGGCGCTGCTGGCCTGGATCGGCGGGCAGCCCAACGTCGGCGCCGCGGCCAAGCGCTACGCGGGCGTCAAGGGGGACCTCGACCATTTCGGTGCGCTCAGCTTCCTCCAGGGTCTGCTTGTCATTCTGCGCGACTCGGGTTTCTCGGGGCTCGTGGTGGTCCTCGACGAGGTCGAGACGCTCCAGCGCGTGCGCAGCGACGTGCGGGAGAAGAGCCTGAACGCCCTACGGCAGGTGATCGACGAGATCGACTCCGGACGCTTCCCGGGCCTCTACCTCGTGATTACCGGGACGCCCGCGTTCTTCGAGGGACCGCAGGGGGTGCAGCGGCTGCCGCCCCTCGCCCAGCGGCTCGCCGTGGACTTCTCCGGCGCGCCCCGGTTCGACAATCCGCGCGCCCCGCAGGTGCGGCTGCACAACTTCGACCTCCCGCGGCTCCAGGGAGTCGGGCGGAAGATTCGCGATCTCTATGCCGAGGGCGCTACCGCTCCGGCGCGTATTCTGGAGCGCGCGGATGACGCGTACCTGAGCCGCCTTGCCCGCGCCGTCACCGGCGGCCTGGGCGGACGAGTCGGCATCGCCCCGCGCGTCTTCCTCAAGAAGCTGGTCCAGGACGTGCTCGATCGGATCGACCTGCACCCGGACTTCGATCCGCGGCGCGACTATGCCCTCACCCTGACCGAAGGGGAACTGACAGACGTCGAACGCAACGCCCGTGCGTCGACGACTCCAGACGACGTCGAGTTGGAACTGTGAACCGCGAGTCCGCGTTCGATCGGCTGCATCCCGCCCTTCAACACCACATCGTCAATTCGCTCGGGTGGACTTCGCTCCGGCCGCTCCAGGAGCACGCCATCGGACCCGTGTTGGACGGCGACCACGCCTTGCTGCTGGCGCCTACCGCCGGCGGCAAGACCGAGGCTGCGGTGTTTCCGCTGCTGTCACGGATGCTGACCGAACAGTGGCGCGGGCTGAGCGTGCTCTACGTCTGCCCGATCAAGGCCCTCCTGAACAACCTCGAGTCGCGACTCCGAGCCTACGGGGCCCTCGTCGGACGGCGCGTCGACCTGTGGCACGGCGACGTCGGCGCCTCCCGTCGTCGGGCCATCATGCGGGAACGGCCCGACCTGCTGTTGACCACACCCGAGTCGATGGAGGTCATGCTCGTCTCAAGCCGCTCGGAGCCCGGAGCGCTCTTCCGGGACCTGCAAGCCGTCGTCGTGGACGAGTTGCACGCCTTTGCCGGCGACGATCGGGGCTGGCATCTGCTCGCAGTCCTGGAGCGAGTGCGCCGGTTGGCAGGCCGCGAGATTCAGCGGCTTGGTCTGTCCGCAACTATCGGGAATCCAGAGGCGCTCCTCGAATGGCTGGCTCCCGCCCCGGATCGACCGCGGCGGGTCATCGCGGCGGCGGGCGAAGGTGCGAGCTCGGCGTGCGCGCATCTGGACTACGTGGGCAGTGTCCGGAACGCGGCGAAGGTGGTCTCTGCGCTTCACCGGGGCGAAAAGCGGCTTGTATTCTGCGACAGTCGAGCCCGCGTCGAGGCGCTGGCCGCCGAGCTGCGTCAAGCCGGCACCGAAACATTCGTCTCCCACAGCTCACTGGGGTTGGACGAGCGCCGGCGTTCCGAGGAGGCGTTCTCCCAGAGCCACGATTGCGTCATAGTCGCCACGAGCACCCTGGAGTTGGGAATCGATGTCGGCGATCTCGATCGCGTGGTCCAGATCGACGCACCGGCAACCGTCGCCTCCTTTCTGCAGCGGCTGGGCCGCACCGGGCGCCGACCCGGGACGGTCCGGAACTGTCTGTTCCTGGCAACGTCCGACGACGGATTCCTGAGAGCGTCCGGCCTGCTGAGACTCTGGCACGACGGCTACGTCGAACCCGTCGTGCCACCACCGGAGCCGTTTCACATCTTTGCGCAGCAGCTCCTGGCTCTCGCCCTGCAGGAAGGACGCATAGGACGCGTAACGTGGCGCGAGTGGCTGGGTGAGATGCCCGCTTTTCGTGCCATGGCGCGCGAGCATCTCGACGACATCATCGAGTTCATGCTGGCGCACGGCATCATGCACGACGAAGAAGGCATGATGTCGGTGGGCATCGAGGGAGAGCTCGCGTTCGGCCGCCGGCACTTCATGGAGCTGATGTCGGTGTTCACCAGCGAGCCGCTGTTCTCCGTGCACCACGGACGGACGGAGCTCGGCCTCGTGCATCCGCTGTCGTTTCAGGTCCGCCGCGACGGACCGGTCGTGCTCCTGCTTGCTGGCAGGAGCTGGCAGGTGACGCACGTCGATTGGGCTCGCCGTGTTGCGTATGTGAAGGCCACCGCCGAGAGGGGACGTTCGCGCTGGGTGGGACAGGGCCTCCCGCTCCGCTTCGACCTCTGCCGCGCGATCCGACGTGTCCTTTGGGAAGGAACCGTCGGTATCGACATCAGCCGGCGCGCTCGGACGAGGCTCGACGAGATCCAGGAGGGTTTCTCCTGGGTCGAGGCCTCCGGCACCGCCATCGTTTGCGACACGACGGGGGCAGGCCGCTGGTGGACGTTCGCAGGGCTTCGCGCCAACATGGCGCTCGGAGAGCTGATAGGCACACTCCGTTTCCCAACCACCCGGGAGGACAATCTCTCGATCCGACTCCGGGATGGCGTCACCGTTGAGGAACTGAAACGACGACTCGATGACGTGCCCACGGACGCGGAGGACGGCGTATTCTCGGTAACCGACGACGCCGTGGACTCGCTGAAGTTCTCGGCGTGCCTGCCCAGGGAACTCGCCGTGCGAACCCTTCGTGAGCGCGGTTCCGACCGGGACGCCGTACGAACGTGCCTTCATGAACCGATGCGGCAGATTAGTCTGGCGTGACACGCGCGCAGTCGCCGGTAGGTGTCGCTATCTCCCGCCCGTAATCGTGAAGCACACCCGGCCCGAAACCGGCCAGTATGACCAGCTGGTCATACAACGCGGATTTGGATGTCCACCGAGGCGCGGTCATGATCCCGGTCGGCCCCGACCACTCCACGCCGGCCACCATGTCGCCCGTTCAGCCCTGGACAACGAACACCCCCAGCTCGGTGATGATGCGGAAAGATCGCGCCGGCCACCGCACCGTAGAGCGAGCAGACGAGCACGATCCGGAACCAGTTCCAGAAGAGGAACGAGAGCTGCGGGAAGACCGTCCGGGGGATGAAGACCGATCCGCCAACCGTCCCCAGTCGGCTCAGATAGTCCTGCAGAGTGTGATTGAGTCCAGATCGAAATTGGGAACGGAATAGGGAACGAAAAATTCCGTTGTTCCCGTAAGTTGTTTATTACCAATTGGTTGTGCAAAAAGCGCAGCGTTCGGTGCGGAGGCCACGGCTGTTGCATGAATCGGGGGCCGAAACACGGCCGACCGCGCGCAACTTCCGGACACGCTGTCGACGTCGGAAGGAAAGACGGGTGGTCCCCGCGCGTGCGGGGCTACCCCTCTTTCCTTTGCTCTGGGCTGTGCTGTCCCCGGTCCACCGCCGCTACGGCGGGGCAACCGTCGTGAAAGAGCATCTCGAAGGGCGTCGTTGTGGACAGGACCGAGAGCTGATCGGACACTCGAGCACAATGCGCTCCGCTGTCCACCGCCCTCTTCGCCGGGCCTTTGCACCATCGTCCGGTCTGGTCTTTCCGTAACCGTGGCTTCCCGCCCTGACGCTTGCCTTGACGGTCGCGCTGGCTCTGGCTCCGATCCGGCGCTCTTGCGCGATGATTCTGCTCGGTCGTCGTTTCGTTTCAGGCGGCGTTGACGTGCTATCGCAGCACCCGTCGTATCTGCTGAGTCACTTCGGCGATAGGTCGCGCGAGTGCGGGTGGGCCGTGTCGTCGATTTCACCTGTCATGGCTTTTGGCCCCTGGTGGTAGTGTTGTCCCTGTCGTTCGTCCGGAGCCGCTCTTCGGCGTCCATCCCGTTTCCCGGCATCAGGTTCATCCCGGCTTTTGCGGTCCGCCACGCGCTCACTCCGTGCGCGTCCGCTTCGAACACTACCCTGTCGCGTTGTTGCCCGCACGCTGTGCAAGCGTAGTCGAGCAGTGCCTTCGCGCCCGGCCCTTGCGGTTCCAGGTAGGCGCTCAGTCCCGTGGCCTCGAAGTAGTGCTCGGCGTTGTTTGGTTCCATGCGATGTGTCTTCTCGCCTCGTGCGTTCGTTGCCGTGGTCACTTCGATGGCGCCGCTGCGTGTCCGGATCCGGCACTTCGTGTACAGACCGTTGCTGATCGCGTGCGCCGCTCGGTTTCCGAGCTGCCTCGCTTCGATTCGTTCCTGTTCGGGGATTCCGCTCAGTGCCTTCTCGGCGTCGCCGGCGATTGTCGGCGATGCCCAGTGGTAGCTCTGTGCGATGGCGTCCGCCGCCTCTTGGCTTATCGCGTTAACCGCGGCCTCGAGTGCTTCGGGCTCTTTCTCGCTCGCCTTGATGATGTCGAAGACGTCGCGCGCCAGCGGCTCCTCGGCTCGTTCCAGCTTGCCGCGCAGGATTTGAGCGCTCGACAACGCTGTTTCCGATCTGCCGTCGATCGTGTACGTTTGCTGGCCCGCGCCAAGTAGTGGCGCGGTCGCCCAGAGGTCCAGTTTCCGCTCGCCCTTGTCGAACGAAACCGTCCATAGCCGCGCCATGGGGTGGAACGCCGGCCTTCCCCCTAGTGCGCGCATTCTCGCTTCGAACTGCGTGGCCGGGTTGTTGGCCTCAGCGAGCATGCCTAGCGGCGTGTCCGGTTGGACCACCAGGTCGATGTCGTAGCTGTACCGGTGCTTCCAGCGTGCGGCCAGGATCGATCCGCCGCCGATGGCGTACTGCGTCTGTCGGTCGCTGATGCTCCGGAGCTCTTCGCGCACCGTCTCGCCGATTGCGTGCCATAGAGTTTCGGCCGGGGGCGGGAGTGTCAGGGTCGGCGGCGTCATTCGTCTTCTACCTCCGGCACCATCGCCCATCGGTTGAGCGCCCGCGCTGCACGGCACTGCGCGTGTCCGCTTCGGTGGAGCGCTGCCACCAACTGGCGTAGCGTGTACGCCCCTTCCGCCCAGGCGCTGATGAGCTCGTACCAATCGGCTTCCTGGGCGAAGACGTGGAGGATCGTCCGCTGCCGCTCGTCGGGTTTCTCGGCGCGGATGGCATCGTAGAATTCCCAGCTCTGCGGTCGTTCGCTCCAGCCGGCGCAACTGCGCGCCAGTCGCAGTTCCACCGTGATGCTGTTGCGTCTTGTTTCCTCCGCCCCGCGCGCTCGACTCAGCCGCTGCGTCTCTTCCGCGGTCGGTTCGGTGTCGGCGAATACCTCCGGGCTCCGAAGTCTCAGTGGTTTCCGGTAGGGCTGCGTTCGCCGGTCTATGTCGTCGTTCGGTTGCATCGCTCACTCGTCGTGTAATTCCAGTGTGTGACACGTCAGCTCTCGCATAGATGGGGACCCGGAGAGGCGCTCCCAGGCCCGGCGTGGGACCCTCAGCGCAGGCTTCGCAGGTAGTTCACCAGACGCCAGATGTCCGGATCGCTGAGCCGGCCGCGGAAAGCATCCATCGCGAAGTCCGGCCCGATGCCGTCGCGGATGGCGACGAAGATCTCGCCGTCGCTGGCGCCGTGCCGCCAAGTCTCGTCAGCAAGGTTCGAAGGACGCGCGCCATAGGCGGCGGTGGCAGCGGCCAGCCGGCCGTCACCGCGCCCGGTCGGCCCGTGACACGCGGCGCAGTGCCGGGTGTAGAGCTCGGCGCCGGCGGTTACCGAGTCGGGCGCAACCGTCACCGGGTTCGTCAGGACCTGCGCCTCCGGGTGCGCGTGCGGCCGGGCCGGGTGCGCAAGGTCCACTGCCGCGTCCTCCGGCGCCTCGCCTCCCGCCAGCGAACGTAGGAGCGCCGCCGTGTCCTCGCGGACGAAGCGGTCGCCCGCGATGCCGTCGGCGAAGACAGCCAGCGCCAGTGGCGTCTCACCGCGCCGGTTCTCCGCGCGAAGGTCGGCGCCGCGAGCCGCCAACAGCTCGATGACGCTGTTCATGCCGTGCGAGGCCGCCGCGTGCAGCGCGGTATCCCCGGCCCCGTTGGCGGCATTGACGTCGGCGCCCAGCGCCAGAGCCGCCTCGACCGTAGCGTGCGCCATCCGCTCCTCGACGGCCGGGATCGTCGAGCCGAGCGCCGCCGACTCCACCGGGTTGTACGAAGAGAAGTCACGCCGGTCCCGGATGAACGCGCTCCCGCCGCCCCGGTTGTAGCCCTGTCCCGCCGCCGCCATCAACGGCGTAGTGCCGTCGCGGCTCGGCAGGCGCGGGTCCCCGCCGGCGGCGGCGAGGACGCGCATCATGTCGATCTCGAGGAACCGGGCGGCGAGCCAGAACGGGGTGGCTCCGACCCAGCGATCCATGAAGGCGAAGTCGTGGCTCCAGCGCCGGACCGGCGTTCCCTTCGTGAGGCGCGCGTTCGGATCGGCGCCGTGTTCGAGAAGTGCGCGCACGAGGGGCAAACCGGCCCTCGGATCGTCGTTCGAGACGCCGCGGTCACGTAGCATGCCGCGCAAAACGGCCGCGTGCAACGCCGTGTAACCGAGCGGCGCCGCGTTCGGGTCGGCCCCTTCGGCGAGCAGAAACCCGGCCAGCGACCCGTGGCCGCCGTGCGCCGCGATGTTCAGCGCCGTGTTGCCGTCCGCCGCCCTGTCGTACACATCGGCGCCGGCGGCGACCAGCAGGCGGGCCGATTCGATGTCACCCGACCGCGTAGCGAACAGCAGCGCCGTGCTGCCGCCCTCGGCCGCTTCTTCGAGCGCGATGCCGCGCGACGCCGAGCCGGCGGACCGGCTGCCGCCCATGTTGAAGACCCGCCGCCGGGTCCGGCTCCGGACTCCGACGTTCGCCCCGTGCTCGATGAGCGCCCGCGTGATCGCCGGATGCCGGTTCGCGACCGCCCACATCAGCGCCGACTGGCCGCGCGTGGACTCGGTCGCGTTCACGCGCGCGCCGGCGGCCAGCAGGGCGTTCACCGCCTCCAGGCTCCCGGCGCGCGACGCGGCCATCAGCGCGGTCTCGCCACTCTCGAGCGCGGCGTTCGGATCCGCGCCGGCCGCGAGCAGGCGCTCGACCAGCACACCGCGTCCGCGGGCGCACGCCATGAGGAGCGGAGTAACCCCCAGGTCGTTCGCCGCATTGGCATCCGCCCCCGCACCAATCAGCAGGTCGGCGATCTCCAGGTGCTCCCGGTGCACCGCCCAATGCAGCGCGGTGGCGCCGTCCGGCTGCCGCGCGTCGACGTCAACCGGTCCGGCCAGCAGCAACCGCACGGCGGCGAGATCCGCGGCCCGCACGGCCGAGATCAGCCGTGGCGTGGCGGGTGTGGGACCTGACTGGGCCCCAACGTCCGACCACGCCGCGAACAGGACGCTCGCGAGCGCCAGCGCGACCGCGGCCGGAGACCGATGCGCGCAGCGTGCCGCGCACGGGTTGGACGTGGTCGGGATCCGCGCCAGCATGCCGTTACAGTTCCAGCCGCCCGGTGCTGTCGTGCAAGGCGTCGAGCCGCATGCCCAGCTTCTCCGCCACGGTCAGGTGCAGGTTGGCGAGCGGCGTGCCGCCGGCGACGGATCGGCCGCTGCCGGTTCCGCCGTCGTACCGCAGGTGCCGGCCGCCCCTGAGCCTTCCCGCGCCGCCGCCCGCCAGCACCAGCGGGAGGTTCCACGGCTGGTGGTCGCCCTCGGACATGCCCGCCCCGTAGTAGAGGATGACGTGGTCCAGCAGCGAGCCGTCGCCGTCCGGGGTCGCGGCCAGCCGGCCCAGGTAGTAGGCGAACTGTTCCGCGTGGTGCGTGTTGATGCGGATCAACTGCTCGCGGCTGATCGAGCTGTCCTCGTGCGAGAGCGGGTGGTGACCGCCGGGCGCGCCGATCTCGGGGTAGGTGCGGCTGCTGAACTCCCGCCCCACCATGAACGTGATGACGCGCGTCAAATCGCTCTGGTAGGCGAGCACCTGCAGATCGAACATCAGCCGCGCGTAGTCCGCGAAGCTCGCGGGCACGCCGGCCGGCTGGTCGAACGCCGGCAGCTCGCGCGCCGCCTGCGCCTCGACACGCTGGATCCGCCGCTCGATGTCTCGCACCGCGTCGAGATACTCGGTCAGCTTGGCCGCGTCGCTCGGGCCGAGCCCGCGGACCAGGTCCGCCGCCTTCTCGCTGACCGAGTCGAGCAGGCTGCGGTTCTGCGCCAGCCGCGCCTGCTGGACCGCCGGGTCGGTGCTGCCGCCGTCGCCGAACATCCGCTCGAAGACCACGCGCGGGTTGTGCTCCATCGGAAGCGGCGTGCTCGGACCGCGCCAAGTGATGGTGTGGCTGTAGGTGCAGCTATAACCGCCGTCGCAGGTGCCGGCCCCCTTGTCGCCGGACTCCAGCGACAGCTCCAGCGATCCGAGGGCCGTGTCCTGCCCGATCTGCCGCGCGACGAGCTGGTCGAGCGAGACGTCGGCGAGAAAGTCGCTCCCCTCCTGCCCGAAGGGCCGCGGGATGGCCCCGGTCAGGAACTTGGTCGCGCAGCGGCCGTGAACCGCCCCGCTGCGTGCGGTCAGCCCGTTGACGTTCTGGGTCAACCCGGTCAGCACCAGGAGCCGGTCGCGAAACGGCTCGAGCGGCTTCAGGATCGGCGAGAGCTCGAACCCGGCGCCTGCGGCGGCCGGCGTCCACTGGTCGATCACCACGCCGTTCGGCACGTAGACGACGCCGAACCGGCGCACCGGGCGGGCGGCGGAGCGGTTGAGCGCGGTCAGCGCCGGCGCCATCCCGTCGAGCAGCGGCAGCGCCACCGCCGCACCGAGGCCGCGCAGCACCGTCCGTCGGGGAATGGCCTTGCGCGTGATGATCATGACTCCGACCTCCGCATCCGGAACGGCGTGCTCTCGACGATGCCCAGGATCAGGGACGACCAGCGGTAGTCGTCCTCCGCCGCGGCGCGCGCAATGCCGCGGATCACCGGACGATCGTAGTACTCGATCCCGCGGCCGAGAGCGTACGTGAGGAGCTTCTCGGTGACCGTCTCCACGAACTGCTCCGAGCGGTCCAGCAGCACCTGCCGCAGACCGGCGGGACCATCGAACGCAGTGGTCCCATCCGCGAGCACGGCCGAGGCATCTATCGGCAGGCCGGCGTCCCGCGTACGCCAAGCCCCCACCGCGTCGAAGTTCTCGAGCGCGAAACCCAGCGGGTCCATCGGCGCGTGGCAGATGGCGCAGGCGGCGTTGCGCCGGTGCTGCGCGAGCCGCTCCCGCACGGTGCGGGGCTCGCCCGCCTCCCCGCCCGCCGGAAGCGGCGGGACGTCCGGGGGCGGCGGCGCGGGCGGCGTGCCGAGGACGTTCTCGAGCAGCCACTTCGCCCGCAGCACAGGCGACGTGCGGTTGCCGTATGAAGTCGCGGCAAGGATGCTGCCGTGGCCGAGCAGGCCGCCGCGCCGGTCGTCCGGCAGCGTTACCCGCCGGTAATGGCTTCCCGTGACGCCGGGAATCCCGTAGTGCCGGGCCAGCCGCTCGTTCAGAAACGAGTAGTCCGCGCGCAGAAGGTCGACGACGCTCCGGTCCTCGCGCAGGTGGCTCTCAACGAACAGCTCGGTCTCCTGCCGAAAGGCCTCGCGGAGGTTCTCGTCGAACACGGGAAACAGGTTCGGATCGGGAGCGATGCCCTCGACGCTGCGCAGCGACAGCCACTGGCCGGCGAAGTTGTCGACGAGCGCACGCGACCGGGGGTCGGCGAGCATGCGCCGCACCTGCCGTTCGCGCGCCGCCGGATCGGACAGGCGGCCCTGGGTTGCGGCGTCCAGGAGCTGGTCGTCCGGAATGCTGCTCCAGAGGAAGAACGACAGCCGGGAGGCAAGCTCCAGGTCGGTCAGCCGGTACGGGGATCCGGGCGGGAGGCCCTCGGGATCGCGCTCGATACGGAACAGGAACTCCGGATCTATGAGGAGACGCTCGAGCGCCATCCGGATGCCGGTCTCGAAGCCGTCCGCTGCGCGGCCGGTCCGATAGAAGGCGAGCAGCGGCTCGATGTCACGGTCGCCGACCGGGCGGCGGTACGCGCGGCGGGCCAACGTCGCGAGGATCGTGCGGGCGCAGCCGTCCTCATCCAAGCGGGCGTTCTGCCGGCCGCTCGCAGCCCGGCCCGCAGGGCTCGTCAGCGCCTCCACATCCGCTCCGC
Source organism: Vicinamibacterales bacterium (assembly GCA_965217045.1). Classification (GTDB taxonomy): domain Bacteria; phylum Acidobacteriota; class Vicinamibacteria; order Vicinamibacterales; family UBA8438; genus JAAXGX01. The sequence goes on from CBDCHF010000006.1 coordinate 18,620, forward strand.
CGCCGGGGCCGGCGCCGGGATCGCGACCCGGCCGGCAGACGAAGATGCGGGCGCGGCTCGCCGTCTCTCCCGGTCCGCTCGCGGCGTACGGGCCATCGATGGCGACGCTCTCCACCCCCGGCCCCTCCGGGCGCGGCGACGTGTCGGTGGTCTCGGTAACGGTGGCGCCGTACTCCCGCAACGCCGGCTGCAGCACGCCTTCCTGCTCCCACGACTTGCCGACGAACGACACCCCGACCATCCTCGCGCCGGCGCGCACCGGAACGCGTACGACGAGGTCCGCGTCCGCGCCGGTCCGGTAGTCGTCCCAGTCCTGGGTCGGATACTCGGCGTCGCCGGCGGCCACGAAAGTCCCTGAGAAGGTGACCGGCGCGGGCCTCCCCGGGGCCGCCCCGCCGACGGTGAAGCGCGCCACGCGCCGGCCGTCGAGCCGCAGGTCGAGGTCGTGCGCCTCGTCCAGGTTCACGATGTATTCGTAGACGCTCCGCTTCAGCCGGATGGTGATGACGTACTCGCCGTCGAGGGGAAAGCGGTGGCGGACGGCAAGACCGGCGCGCGACCCGAACGGCAGGTCCTCGTTCATCCGGTCGTTCTGGGTCATGGAGATCGGGATCCCGTAGGCCTTCGACGTGAAGCCCGGTCCGATCGTCGGATCGCCGACCGCGAGGCGGCTGATGCGCCGCGCCGCGGACAGGTAGCGCTCCATCAGCACCGGCGAGAGCGCAAGCGTGCCCGCGAGGTTGTCGAACCCGTGGCCGGTGCCGTCGGCCGGCAGCAGGGCGGCGCCGTCGACCTCCAGCGCGAGGAGGTCGCGGACGGCGTTCGCGTACTCGGCCCGATTCAGCCGGTGCGTCGGCACCCTGCCCGGCTCCAGCCGGGACGCGGCGGCGCGGTCCAGCTCGGCCTCGAGCCATGCCCGGAAGTCCTCGGACGCCTGCCGATCCGGCCGCGGACGCCCGGCCGGGGGCATCATCCCGCCGCGCAGCTTCAGGACGACCCGCTCCCACACGTCCGGCGCCTCGCCGACGCGGGAGACGTCCAGCGCATCGAGCGCCAGCCCGCCGATCCGCAGGCGCTGGTTGTGACAGGTGACGCAGTAGCGATCGAGGAGCGCGCGACGGGAAGCCGCAGCAACGGCAGGCTCGCGGGGTTGCGACGCCCGGACGCCGGCGGCTGCCTCCGTGCGCGATCCGGCCGCGAGGGCATCGAGCTGCCCAACCCCGGCCAGAGCCACGGCCAGACAGAATGCGGTTGCCCGCCCCATGGCCGCCATCTTATTAGAATGACCTGGACATGCGCATTCTTTGCTTTCGCGCCGGACCCGCCGCGCTGGCCGTCGTCCTCCTCACCGCGTCGCTCGGCGCCCAGGACCGCGGCCCGCAGCCCAGCCCCAAGGTCGCCCCGAGCGGCCGGGTGACGACGAGCGTGACGTTCGACGGCCGCGTGCTGCGCGACGGCGGGTGGTTCACCTACACCCCGTCCCATTCCGGGCCGTCACGCATCACCATCGACTACGGCCAGCCCCACGCGCGCGGGCGCGAAGTCTTCGGCGCGCTCGTCCCCTACGGCGAGGTCTGGCGCCTGGGGGCGAACTGGGCCACACGCCTGACCGTCGACTTCGACGTCCGCTTCGGCGAGCTCGACGTGCCGCGCGGGGAGTACACGCTGTTCATGCTCCCGCGCAAGAACCGCGGCGAGCTCGTCGTCAGCCGCCAGACCCGGCAATGGGGAACGGACTACGACCCGTCACGGGACTTCGGGAGGACGCCCATCGGTCGCCGCGCACTCGCGGAAACCGTCCCGAGCCTTGCCATCACGTTGGAGCCGAACCTGCCGGCTGAAGAAGGAGCCGTTCCTTCCGGGATGCTCCGCGTCACCTGGGGCGAAGCGGAGTACTTCACCGACTGGCGAATGCTCTGGCCGTAGCGCTCGAGGCAAGCCGCGTTGCGTTGGAGCGGCGATCCATCCCGCCCGTACCGCCTGGACCGACCGCGGCTCGAGCATCGCGTCGAAGTGCAACAGGAGGCTGCGCCGTAGAATGGCGTAGACTCCTGGTCAGGCTCGGTTGGGCGGCAACCGGAGGCCGCAGCGCGACCTTGTGGTCGCGTTCGGCGACGATTGTCGGGGCGCTACGCCGGCCCTCACCGACACGCGGCCCGAAGGGGGAGGTTCATGCATATCGAGGCGACGACCCGAGTTCGAACCGGCGCGGCGTTGGCGATTGTCGCGGCGATCCTGCTCACCGGGGCGGGCCTGTTGCCCGGCGGTATGGCGATCGCCCAGGACACCGGCGCCACCGGCGTGATCGCCGGCAGCGTGACGGCCGACCACGGCGACGTGCGGGCCCTGCGCGTCAAGGCGCATGACACGGTCCGGCGGATCGCCTACACCGTCTACACGCAGGACGGCCGCTACCGGATCTTCAACCTGCCGCCGAGCACCTACGACGTCACCGTGATCGAGGAGACGTTCGAATCGCCGACTGCGACCGTCGAGGTGAGCGCGGGGGCGACGACCACCGTTGACATCGCGCTGACCGCGCTCGGCGCGGGACCGGAGCAGGGAGCGGCGGCGCGCGGCGCGTCGGCCCAGCGCAACTACGGCGGCGGCGCCGCGGATGGTCGAGCGGCGGAGATCGTCGACTTCGACACCCTCTATCCGCCCCACCCGGCACGCGACGTCATGCTGCGCTCCTGCTTCGGCTGCCACGGCCCGGCCGGCTTCCACCGCCGCGGGCCGCGCAACGAGCGCGGGTGGCGTGCGGCGGTCGACCGGATGTTCGATATCGACGGCCGCGTGGCGAACATGGCACCCGGCGTGCCGCAGATAACACACGACCTCGTGTCGGTCGAGGAGAAGGATCTGATCATCGAGTACCTGACCGCCAACTTCGGGCCGGGATCGACGCCGCGGGACCTGGAGCTCGATCCGCTGATCCGGAACGAGGAAGCGCTATCCGAGGCGGTCTACATCGAGTACGAGCTGAACCGCGGACTCCAGCGCCTGCCCTCGAACGGCGCGCCCACGCGCGGCAGCATCCACAGCGTCTTCGCGAGCCGGGCCGAGCCGGGGGTCATCTGGGTGTCCGGCAACGGCTCCAACTCGATCATCCGCATGGACAGCCGGGACGCCGACTTCGAGACCCGCACGCAGGAGCTCTGGATCGAGAACCCGGAGGACATCAACGTCACGCCGCACGGCATCGTCGAGTACCGCGGGCGCGTCTACTGGGTCGAGCTGACCGGCGACCACTTCGGCGAGCTCGATCCGGCCACCGGCGAGATGAAGCGCTATCCGATGCCGACCAAGGGCGGCGGCCCGCACAGCGTCTGGGTCGATTCCCGCGGCAGCTTCTGGTACACCTACTTCGCCTCGGCCGGCCGGATCGGCCGTTTCGACCTGGCCGCGCAGGACTTCACCGAGTGGGAACCCCTGGCCGGATTCAGCGGCTACGGCATCGTCGTCGACCGGCAGGATCGCGTCTGGGCGGTCGGCCTGCACACGCCGGCCATCTACATGTACAACCAGGAGACGGCCCAGTGGCGGTCGTACCCGCTGGCCAACCCGGCGCGGCGCCCCGCCATCGACGCCAACGGCAAGATCTGGGCGGCGCACTACTTCGGCAACGCGATCTCGAAGATCGATCCCGTCACGTCGACCGTCACCGAATACACGCTGCCGCTCAAGGACGGCAATCCCTACGACGTCTGGCCGGACGACGACGACAACCTCTGGGTCGAGAACGGCATCTACAACTCGCTGGTCCGCTTCGACCAGAAGACCGACGAGTTCACCTACTTCCCGTTCCCGGAGCTGCAGGCGCACACCCCGAAGCTGGACCGCGACGCGGAGGGCACGCTCTGGTTCACCCTGCGCGGGCCGTCCGGACCGGGCGTGGCGGCGCTCAAGCCGCACGGCAACGTGCCGGCGCAGACCAACGCCGGCCAGTAGATACGCCACCACGTGGCTGGAAATCGTCCACTGCGTGGTTGATTTCCAGCCACGTGGTGGACGATTTCCGGCAAGAAGTGGGACGGTCGCAGGCTCGAAGAGACACGGCTGGCAGAGAGCCGGTTCATGCCCGGAGCCTCTCGCCGCCCATCGTAGTTCCGGCCTGATCCGGACTTCCGCGGATGTAGACTTCCATCGTGGCGCAAGGCTCCCGACCCGTCGTCGATCCGGTCATCGAGGTCTACAAGAAGGACATCGACCGGACCCTGCTGCGCGAGAACCTGAAGCTCAGCGTGGAGGAGCGTCTGCGCCAGTTGATGGAGCTGCAACGGTTCGCCGAAGAGCTGCAACGGGCCGGACGTGCGGCGCGGCACGCATCGTGACCGATTTCGCGACCCTGCTCCGCATCCTCGCCGACCAGGACGTCGCGTACATCCTCGTGGGCGCATTCCCGATTTCCCGGAACAGTGTGTAGGCAAAGATGGACTGTGAGGCTGGGGGAGGTTGAGCCGGTCTTCGGACAGACGGGGAGGGTGGTACTGGACATTACGGCTCGGACTGCCCATGATGGTGCGTTGAAATGGACAAGAGCGCCATCGACACCCCGAGCCGCGAGATCGATCTTCGCAACATTCCCGTCCACCTGCGCACTGCCCTCCGGCGGGCGCTGGAGTTTGAGGCGCGTGCTCCAGCGCCCAGGTCGGCAGAGGAAGCGGAGCAGTGCGAAGAGCAGCTGCGGGCCATCGCGGACGAGTTCTTCGGCGCCCTCCTCACCCCCGTGCTGCAACGCGCGGTGCGCTCCGCCGCGGTTGGCGACGCGGCGAGCGCCCTCGTGCGCCACCTGCCCCGGCGGATGCGGAGCGACGGCCTGGAGACCGTCAACGTTCGCACCTCCCGGGGCACGACGGTGCCGGTCACGACGCCGTACTACCGCGAGAAACACGCCCGTCGGGCGAAGCGGAGGCCGGGACTCTACCCCGCCTTGGTGGTGCTGGGCATCTACGACTTGGTGGTGCTGGGCATCTACGACCGGTGCACGCCGAAGCTGGCCTCCGATGCAAGCCGCGCGGTCGCCATGCTCAGCTCGCTGGCCGAAGCGCAGGCGCAGCTCCGCTCCGACGGCATCGCCCTGGATATCAAGACCCTCCGCTCGACCGCCTATCGCTACGCTGCGCGGGCCCGAGCGGCCCAGCAGAGCGCGGCGTGCGGCCTGCTGGACCGCGTGACCGGGAAGCGGGTGGTCGTCTCCCTCGACGGGGGCCGCGTCCGCGTGAGGCGCAAGAAGCGTGGCCCCAAGACGAAGAAGGGGCGCAACCGATTCCATACCGACTGGAAGGAACCGAAGCTCCTCATCCTGTACGTCGTCGGCGACGACGGGCGACCGTCTCAGACGTGGGCCCCGATCATCGACGGCACGCTCCGGGGACCGGAGGCGGTCTTCGCCCTGCTGTTGTCGTACGCGCGGCAGATCGGCCTCAACGCCGCTGACAAGGTGCTCTTCATCGCCGACGGCGCGCCCTGGATCTGGCGACGCCTCCAGCGCCTCATCGCCGCGCTCGGGCTCTCGCCGACACAGGTGCTGGGGCTGATCGACTTCTATCATGCCGCAAAGCAACTCTCCGACGCGGTCAAGCTGCGCCGCTGGAGCGCGACGCAACGCACCCGCTGGCTCAACCGCACGCGGGGGCTGCTCAAGCGAGCACGGGTGGACGAGGTGATCACGGCCCTGCGGGAGCTGTGCCGCGGGCGCACGGCCGGCAAGATCCGCACGCACCTCAACTACTTCCTGAAGAACCGTCATCGTTTCGCCTACACCACAATGGTCGGGCTCGGGCTTCCGCGGGGCAGCGGTGCCGTCGAAAGCGCCATCCGTCGCGTCATCAATCTCCGCATCAAGGGCGCATCCATCTATTGGCTACCGGAGAGCGTCGACGCGATTCTTCTCCTGCGGTCTTTCTATAAGTCCGGCAGATGGAACTGTTTGCAGCGGATGGCCATGACGCCGGTGGGTGTGAGCGCGTGACCGGGAAATCGGGAATGCGCCCCATCCTCGTCGGCGGAGCCGCCGCCACCGTCCACGGGTCGGCCCGGCTGACTTTGGACGTCGACATCGTCTACCAGCGCACGCCCGAAAACCTGGCTCGGCTCGTCAACGCGCTC
>CBDCHF010000007.1:0-303717 GCA_965217045.1 Vicinamibacterales bacterium
CCCGGTACTTCGGCCGCGAGTCGCCCTCGGGCCGGGCAACCGCGTCCAGGGAGACGCCGCCGAAGTTGCCCTCGCGTGAGTAGTCGATGTCGGCGAGCCAGAGGGCGCCATCCTCGGCCCCGAGCCCCAGATGGTAAGTGTGGACGTTGGCCAGGCTGTTGAGCGCAACGTTCGCGGCCAGCACCTGCGCCACCATCCGTTGCGGCTCGAAGGCGAACACCCGGCCCCGCTCGCCGACCAGGAGGGCGACGGCGAGCGTGTGGGTCCCGATGTGGGCGCCGACGTCGACGACGTAGTGGCCCGACCGGCGGAACTGGCCGAGCAGCGCCGTCTCTCCCGGGCTCCATTCGCCGTAGTGCTCGATGCTGCGGCCGATGTACCGGTCGTTGACGTTGTAGAGCACGTAGCCGTGCCGCGCCTCTACCAGGTGGTTGAAGCCGGGGCCGCCGATGAGCTTCTTCAATCCCCGCGGGTCCTGCGAGAGCACCGACCGCCTGACCCAGATTTCGTCCACGTCCAACACGGCGACCTGCCGGTAGCCGGCCGGGTCCATGATGTCCTCATACGATTCGCGGCCAGGGCGGTTGTTCTCGATCGAAAGCGCGGTGATGTCGAATTCATCGAAGTCCAGGGACCGGAGCGCGGGTCGCTCGGCCCCTTCCACGTCGATCGACAAGTAGTCGACTCTTCTTGAGCCCGTGGGCGCGGAGCAGCGTGTCCAAGCGCGTCGAGGGCACGGTGACGGCAATCTCCAAGTGCCTCTCGTCGCGACGTATCCTCTGCAACGTCTCAGCGTGATAGTGGTCGATCAACCCGCCCATCTGAGTCAGGCCGGCCGTCACTTCGAGAAACTCGGCGGCCGTCCCGGTCCGATACGGCAGCGTGGATGACCTTGGCGCTCCGCGTCTCGCCGATCTGCCTTCACACAAGCTGCGGCGATGCCTCGACAACGAGGCCGGTCCATCCCAGCACCTTCTCGAAGAAGACACAGTTGCTCCCGGTCCAGCCGTCGTAGCCGCCGATCTCGACGAACGTGCCGTTGCGCTTGTCCCTGAAGAGGCGCTTCGTTGAGGTAGCGGTCCTGACCCGCCTGCGAGAAGTACCGCGAGTGCAGGCCCAACTGCTTCTCCACCTGCCACAGCCGCATCCGGACGTCCCCTTTCCTGTCAGCAGGAAGGTTCCTCTGCCGTAGACAGAGCTGGTACACCGCGTGGGCTTCTTCCAGGACGCTCCGAATATTTCCGTTCACGCTCCTGACGACCTCGCCCAAGCGACGGCCGTGATACTGTTGCGGGTCGAAGCCAGACATCGGAGTCGCGGGCAGTTGCCGGCACGTCAGCGGGCCAACGCGCGACGGCGAGCGGGCGACCGACCGTCGCGCCGCTGGTCACGCATGCCGGCCGGCCGGTCCCCTCGCGCCAGATGCGCCTCCAACTCGCCGCGCACCTCGCGGAAGACGCCAGCCCAGTCGTTGGGCGCCGGCTGCCGGAACAGGCGCATCGTCGGGTACCAGGGTGTGTCGGCGCGGTCGAGCATCCAGCGCCAGTCGGGGGCGAACGCCAGCAGCGTCCAGACCGGCCGGCCGAGCGCGCCGGCCAAATGGGCGAGCATCGTGTCGACCGTGATGACCAAGTCCACCTCCATCAGCGCGTCCGCCGTCGCCTCCAGAGTCGCCAGCGCGTCGCCGGGATCGTTGACCAAGCCGCGCCAGCCCTCGCGCAACTCCCGAATCGGTGGCCCCACCTGACAGCTGACGAACTCCGTGCTCGGCAACTCGAACAGCCGCGCGAAGTCCTCAAGCCGGCAGGAGCGCCGGCGGTTCTGCTTCTGCGTCGGGTTACCCGCCCAGACGATGCCGACCCGGAACTGCTGCCGCTGGGGGCAGAACGAGCGTCTGCCGGACGCGCGGAAGCAGATAGGGACACGGCGCCGGAATCGAATCAACGTCGTGCCCCCAGACGGCAGGCACATCCAGCAGCGAGCAGTGCCAGTCGGTCGGCGGCGGGGGCTGGTCGTCCGGCAACACCTTGTCGATGCCGCGGATGCGCCGCAGCAGGCCGACCAGCCGCGGTGTGCACGCCACGACGACTCGCGCCCCGCCTTCGGCTACCAGCGGCGCGTAGCGCGCGTTCTGGATCACGTCGCCCAGCCCCTGCTCGCCGTAGAGCAGGATCGACTGCCCGGCGAGGTCCTGCCCCTCCCACTCCCGCCCGGAGGTGCCCTTCGGGCACCTGCCGAGGCCCTTCACTGGACGATACCGATCGGGCCAAGCCACAGCGTAGCGTCCCGCCAAAAAGTTGGCGCGACCGCGCGCAAGCCGTGCGTCGTGGTGGTCGGGATCGACAGCCAGCGCCGCTCGGCAGCACTCCAGCCCCTCGTCGAGTCGGCCTTGGCCGATGAGGCTCTGTCCCAGCGCCGCGAGAAGCAACGGCGAGTCGGCATCCCGCGCCAGTCCCGCGCGCAGTTGCTCCTCGTCTTCTTCGTCATTCCCCAGCCAGCCCAGCACGCCGTGCAGACGCCAGCGCAAGTGCGATGACACAGGGTTGAGCGCGACCGCGCGCCGCAGAGCCGCTGCGGCAGCCGGCCGGCGCAGCCTCCAGAGCACCACCCCCAGCCCCGCGCAGAACTTGCTGTCGTCCGGATGCCGGCTCAGCGCCGCCCCACAGTGTTCGGCGGCCTCATCGAACCGCTCCAGCACCATGAGCATGGCGGCGCAAGCCCGCGCCGCTTCCAGGTTGTCCGGCTCCAGGGTCCAGGCCGCGCGATAGTGCTTCAGCGCGCCCTCGTGGTCGCCGGCTTCCTTGAGCGCGTTGCCCAGGTTGTAGTTGAGCTCGGTGCTCCGCGGGCAGACGCGCGCGCCCTGGCGCAACACCGCAAGACCCTCGTCCTTGCGGCCCAGGGTCCGCAACGCCACCCCGAGGTTGGACCAGCACACGCACGTCTCGGGAACTCGCTTCAGGATGGTCCGGTAGGCATCCGCTGCGGCAGCGAGCCGGCCGTCGGAATGGAGCTGGATCGCGCGGTCGACGGCAAGGCGCACGTTCATGGATGGCACAAAAAAAAGCTGACCAGCGCCGGTGCGCTGACCGGCTCCACTCTTCACCGTCCGGGCGGCAGAATGGCCGCCACTCACTCGTTGGCCGACCACGACTCGGCGGCCGCTCCGGCATCATGACGGCGACCGACTTGCGGGCCGCTTCGTCGCGGCTCGGAATTCCACCAGGTTGAACTTCCTGAGCCACAGCAGCGTCCGCAGCAGCCGGCGCCCGGCGCCGGGATGGTCGGGAGCCAGGTCCGCCGCCCGCGCCGGCGCCGATGCCAGCCGCGCAAGCAGCGCATCCACCTCGGCATCCGACAGGAAAGCGTAGGCAACCGAGTGGTGCAGGTTCAGCTCGCCTTTGCGCAGCCGCGCCAGATCCGCGGCGGCGTCGGGGCTCTTCGCGGCCACCACCGTACCGGTGTCGAGCAGCGCCGTGGGATAGTGCCGGTAGACGGCGAACGGGTCGGGGAAGTCGGTTCGAGCGGCCTCCCGGCGGCCGCGAAGCGCCAGGCCGGGGCTGGCGGCACGCAGCTCCGCCAACTCGCTCCACAGGTCCTGGTAGGCGGCGACCACCACGCGCCAGTCGTACAGCCGCCGCGCCCGCGCCGCCGCCGCCTTGCCCTGGCGGCTGCGCAACGCCGCGTCGCCGGCCAGCCGCGCGATGGCTTCGGCGCAGGCGTCTACGTCCACCGCGGTGGCGAGGCTCGTGATGCCGATCATCTGGTCGTAGCTGTCGACGCCGGCCGCGTGACGGTCGGCGATGTCGATGCCCGCGCCGGGGCCGATCGTGGTCGTGGGGATGCGGAACCCGGTCTCGCCGTCGGCCACCGTGTCCTTGTAGCCGTTCCAGTCGCTGACCACGCACGGCAGGCCGGCCGCCATGGCCTCCACCGGCGTCAGGCCGAACGTCTCCTGGATGTTGTCGGACAGCGACACGAAGATGTCCGCCGCCCGCCACGCCGAGCGCATGACGGGGCCGTGGGGGCCGTCAGATCCGTCAATGAAGTGTACCCGGGCAGCGCCGCCGAACCGGCCGGCCGCCTCGCGGAACTCCATCTCGGCCGCGCGGTTGGGGAACTGCCCCGCCAGGAGCAGGTGGACGGTCCGGCCTTGCGTTCGCTGCGCGGCGCGAGCCGCCGCCAGCAGCAGCGGCGTCGGGTGCGCCTTGGCGTGGAACGACAGCCGCCCGACGAACAGCGCGGCGAGGTCGCCCTCGGCGATGCCGAGCCGGGCGCGCAGTGCGTGACGCGCTCCCGGGCCGGCACCGGGGACCGTGTCGTCGTCGCGGGGCGCGTAGGACTCGCAGTCGACGCCCAGAGGGATCACCGCCAGCCGCACCGGGGAGCGGAAGCGCCCGCCGCCCCGGCGTTCGAGGTAGTCGGCGTGCTGCTCGATAATGCGCTCGACCACCGTGCGCACCGCCGTCGAAGTGCAGACCAGCGCGTCCCACGGCTGCGTCGGCGCGAGCAGGTATTGTCCCAGGGCACGGATGATCGTGGCCGAGGCGACGGTGTGGGTCACGCCGCAGAGGCTGTAGTCGCGCTCGCTGCCGAAGCGCCGGTTCCATGCCTGTTCGTCAAGCCCCGGCGCCGGCCAGAAGACGGTGCCGGCCGACCGCAAGGTCTGCCGGTCCAGTGGGCGGGCCCAGACCGTCTCGCGCCCGGCGCGGTCGAGCTGCCCGGCCAGCGCACGGAAGTCGTCGAAGTGCGCGCGCGAGCCGGCGAGCGCGATCAGGCGGTCCGCGCCACCGTGCTCGATGAAGCCCTTCAGGAAGCCCGCCCCGGCGGACTGCCTCCCCATGACGGCCTTCCTGTCGACGCGGAACCCGTCGGGCTGGTAGCGCAGCGCGCAGTTCGGCCTGGGGCCGTCGGCACCCGGCATCATTCGCCTTCCGGCCCCGTAGGGGCGCCGCCGGGTCCCTGTACGGCGGTTCCCGGCTGGCCAGGTTCCTGCCGGCTTCTCATCACCAGCCACGGCGTCGGGCCGGAGCGCCATTCCCACGTCGCCAGCAACTGGTCGAGATGACCGAGGCGGGTGAACCACGGCGGCACCTTCGGCAGGCGGCGCTCGCCGCTGTCCACCACGACCGTTATCGCGTGAGTCGACTGGAAACGGGCGGTCAGCAGCCTGGTGGTCCCGGCGGCGACGCAGTCGTGGGACTCGACGATCAGGTCCATGCCGCGCAGCGCCGGCGCGGCCTCCGGGTCCAGCAGCTCCCTCTCGGCGCCCTCGATGTCGCAGAGCACCAGCGTCTTCCGTCCGGCGTAGGCGGCGAAGTCGTCCGCCGTGAACCGCGCCCCCACCCGCACGCGGTCGGCGACGCCGCGTTTGGCCGCCAACTCGCCGCAGGCCCGCTGCGCCGCCGGGTCGATGTCGAACGCATCCACCCGCGTGTCCGGCATCCGCCCCGCCATCCCGACCGCGTAGTAGCCCTCGGCGCAGCCGATGTTGAGGACGACGGGATAGGCGGCCCGGATGGCCTCTTCGATGAACGGCTGCAGCGGCTGTTCGTAGCAGCCGACCAGCTTCGCGACGTGGCAGCCATGGGTCGACCGCGGCAGGAAGTCCATGCCCTCGAACGGACCCGACCAGATCCGCGTGCCGTTGTGGTGCTGGACCGTGTTCTCGATGAGCGCGCTGCGCCACTTGCAGAGCAGGCGCAGCGAGACGTCAAGCTGGGCGTTCCTGTCGGTCCCCGGCTTGGCCAGCCACTCCGCCAGCCGCTCGCGGACCGTGTCAGCAAGCATCATCATCCGCTCCACCGTTGTTTCGTCGTTCCAAGATGCGTCGCAGACAGAGCTGGTTGTACCGCACCCGGTTTCTTGGACACACATTTACGCTACGCGGCTTGACGCAGCTCGTGTTCCTCGCGCGGCTTCGAGCGGCGTGCGGTACGCCAGCTTCTCGAGGCGCCAGCACCGATTGTAGCGTTCGACGAACCCGGCGACGGCGGTGCGCACGTCGGCCAAGTTTCTGGAAGACCCGGCCGTAGACGGCTTGCTCCTTGAGCGTGCGATTCCAGCGCTCGACGACCCCGTTGGTTTCCGGCTCTTGGAGGAAGCCGAAGCTGGGGTGGATGCCCCAGTACCGAAGCTGGTTGAGGAAGTGGTCCGACAGGTACTGGCTGCCGTGGTCCATCCGTAGCGCCAGCCCGCGGGCCACGTCCGCCTCGACCGAACCGTAGAGTCGCCGGAGCCCTTGCGCGACCGGCTCGAGGGCCGCGAAACGGCTCGCCCACCTTGCACATGTGCCAGCCCACGCACTCGGCGTTCCAGTGGTCCACCGCCGCGAAGGTCCAGACCCAGCCCTCGTCGGCCGGTGAATACTCGCACGCCGTCGGTGCCCCACATGATCGTCGGGCGCCGAGGTGACAATCGTCCCGTCGTGCGGCTTTGGGGTCACCCTGCCGGCCGCGGTGGGGCGAGAGCAGCCCCTGCGCGCGCATCACGCGCAACACCCGCGTCCGGGAGACCCGGATGAGCAAGCCGAAGCTGGGGCGGATGTCGTCGAGGATCCGCAGCCGCGCGTGGACCTTGCGATGGCCCTCGCCCTGGAACGGGGAGCGGGCCAGGTCGCTGCGAATGGCCGCCAGCAACTGCGCATCCGATAGCGCGGGCGTCGGCCCGCGGCGTCCCGGGCCAGCACCGGCCGCCCTGGGCGCTGCAAGCGAGCCCGCCGCGCGTAGAGCGCCGAGCGCGACCGTTCCCACAGTCGACACACCCGCTCGAGACCATAGCGCCGCCCCGACGTCGCGGAGGTCGTTGCGCTCATCGTCGCGACCTCCGCGTCGTCAAAGGGAGGCGACGCTCCGCTGCACGGGCACGCTCGACCGCAACAGCTCGTTGTCCATCGACAGCTCGCCAATGTGTCGCTTGGCCGCATCCAGCTCGGCGGCCAGCGGCTCACCGGCCTGCGCCTTCAGACCGAGCTCGAGACCGGCCAGCGCCCGGGTCTTCCATGAACCGTACCGGGCTTCTCGGAGACCTCATTGCTTGGGAGGATGGGGTCTATGGGACGTCCAAGTCGGTTTTCCCCGGAGGTGCGCGAGCGTGCCGTCCGGATGGTCGAGGAGCACCGGGAGGCCCACGCCTCAGAGTGGGCGGTGCTGCAATCGGTGGCGCCGAAGCTCGGCTGCACGGCGGAGACGCTGCGGAAGTGGGTGCGGCAGGCGCAGCGTGATGCTGGACATCGGCCGGGCCTGACGACGAGCGAGCGGGAGCGGTTGAAGGAGTTGGAGCGCGAGGTCCGCGAGCTGAAGCGGGCGAACGAGATCCTGCGGAAAGCGTCCGCGTATTTCGCTCAGGCGGAGCTCGACCGCCGGGGGAAGTAGCCAGGATGGTCCGGTTCATCGACGACCATCGCGCCGGGCTCGGGGTCGAGGCCGGGGGGCGGCGGAACCCTGATCCGTCACGCGGCGGCGGACGCGGTAGGCGCGCTGGCGGTCGCGGTGGTCGAGGCGACCTTCCAGGCTCCGCTGATGCCGAGCCCGGGCGGCCCGCACCGAGCGGCGCCGGCCGAGCACCCGGCACGGCGGCGTGCAGTAAGGACAGTGATCGATATAAGGTTGCCAAGTGCATCCAGGCGGAGCCCGCTTTCTGCGGCTTCGGGCGCTCGGCACACAGCAAGGTAATTTCCGTCAGTGTCCTAAGCATGGCCGCGATCACACGCCGCGCAGATGACAAACAGGCGACTGCAACGTCGGCAGGTCTTCTGGCGGAGCGGGACGTCCACGGCGTCGGAGCGCGCGGGGCGATCTCCGACTGGACAACGCGTTCGAACCGTGGCACAACAGCACCGACCGGCTCGCTCTGTCGGAGCTCGGGGCGGTCACGAGGGTCCGGTGGCCATACCGGGCCCTCACCCCACGTTTCAGCCCGCTGCCTACGCTACCCGAACGAGTCGCTGCCCGCCAGCTCCGGAGGCTGTGGACGCCGCCACGCCTGTGGACGCAAACAACCGCGCCCACAGGAGTTTGCAAAACCGCGCAGACGCGGTTTCGCACAGCGACCACAGCCATCATCTTCTTCTTCATCAAGACGTCGACGAACCAGGCAACCGGCCCGGTGCACCGACACGCGTCCAGAATTGATCAGTTCGAAGTGACTGCTGACACCGGGTCGCAGTATCTCTCGATGCGGTACACCGATCGCCTCGTGGCCGCCGGCATCGCGCCGTCGGTCGGCAGCCAAGGCGATGCCTATGACAATGCCCTCGCCGAGTCGGTGATCGGCGTGTACAAGACGGAGGTGATTCGACGGAAGGGCCCGTGGCGCACCCTTGAGGCCGTGGAGTTCGCCACCTTGACGTGGGTGGACTGGTTCAACACGCGACGACTGTTGGGGCCTCTCGGGGACATCCCACCAGCCGAGTTCGAAGCGCAGTACTATGCCCAGGCTGCGGTGGCCTGATTCAACGAATTCGGTCTCCGACGATCCCGGTACGGTTCAGTACCGAATCAGGACCCGCGTCGGGACTGTCGCTTCGCTGGCCACCAGGCACCACGGTTCGTCCATCTTCGGATCGTGTACGCACACGACCACGCCGACCGGCAGTTCGTACGTGTCGGTCACCCGAGCACCCACCAGCCGCCGCGCACGCCCCCCGGCGCCGACCCACGCGGCGGCCGCTCGCCGCTCGCCCCGCGCACTCGTCACGGAGATGTCTCCACGCAACCGAATCACATATTCGAAGGCCAGCTCTGTCGTCAACGCGTAGAACAGCTTGCAGTCCCCAAAGCCCCGGTCCGCCACGACGGTGACTTTCACCCCGGCCGGCAGCACCTCCCGCAACCGGCACAGCACCTCGTACTCATAGCGCCGCTGATTACCCTTCAGCGTCGAGGACGCCACCGTCTTCCACAGCAGGGGCGTCGCGCGCCCATGGCCAGTCACCATCGACAGCACGATCGTGTCCTGCCCGTCGGCCGCGAAGCTCGTCCAATCCAGCGCGACGACCACTTCTGTGCGGGCGCCGACGATGAACGGCGCGGCGGATGCCGGCGACCCGGGTGCACGCGTTCGACATCGACCCGGCCGCGCGGCGGGTCTGCGGCGAGTTGGCGGCCAGCCGCGGCGTCGCCGATCGCGTGCGGGTGGGAGAGCGATTCACGACGGACGATTTCGCCGCCTACGCGGGACACAAGACGCTGGTGCTGTGCGACATCGAGGGCGCGGAGAAGGAGCTGCTGGACCCGCAAGCCGCGCCGGCGCTGCGCGGCATGGACCTGATCGTGGAATCCCACGACTGCCTCGTCCCCGGCATTACCAGGCTGCTGATCGATCGCTTCAAGCACTGCCACGAGATAACGGTCGTGGAGGACAGCGGCGAGCGGCGATTGCCGAAGGTGCCGCCGTGGTTCACCCGCCTCGGCCATCTCGACCAGCTGCTGGCGACGTGGGACTGGCGCGCCGGCCCGACGCCGTGGCTGGTGCTGAAGAGCCGACAGGAACCGGACGCGACGGAATCCGGCGCGTAGGGACGGGCGGGCCGCATCCTGCTAAGCTGGAACGCCGATGGCCCAGAACCCGAGAACCGCCGGGCGGAACTGCGCGCTGTACTACCACTCTGACGGATTCCGGGTCGACGGGAAGGCCGTCAAGGGACGGCAGTCCGCGGGGGCGGGCTTCCTGAAGGGCTTCATCGAGCACAGCGGCGTGGACCGGCTGATCGCGCTCACCAGATCGCGCCCGCAGTTCGACGACTTCCGCGCGCTGGCCGGCGCGCTCGACCCGGCGGGGCGCGAGACGGTCTGGGCCCGCCCGCTGGACCGGCAGACCCTGCGGTCAGCCGGCACCGTCTACTGGCCGTCACCGGAGCTGGACCAGCAGGCATGGACGCGCCGCTTCGGCAGCGAGCGCGACTACAGCCTCTGCGGCGTGACCCACACCGTCGCCTCGGCCGACCGAGCGTGGCCGCCCTGGGCCGGTATCTGACCGCGCCGACACAGCCGTGGGACTCCCTGGTCTGCACCTCGACGGCGGTGCGCACGGCGGTCGAGCACATCCTCGAGCAGCACGCCGACTACCTCGCCCGCCGGGGCGGCGGACGTTTCCGCTCGCCGGTGCGCCTGCCGGTGATTCCGCTGGGCATCGACTGCGACTCCTACGCCCCCCGCGACGACGATGCCGTGCCCGGCGCAGGACCAGAAGCCCGGCGCGGCCCTGCGCGCCCGGCTCGGCATCGCGGAGGGCGACCTCGCCGCGCTGTTCGTCGGACGGCTGTCGTTTCACGCCAAGGCGCACCCCACGCCGCTCTACCTGGCGGCCGCGCGGGCGGCGCAGCGGGTGCCGGATCGGACCATCCACCTGCTGCTCGCGGGACAGTTTCCCAACCGCCCGGTCGAGACGGAGTTCCGCGCGGCCGCCGGCCGGTTCCGCGGCGCCGCGCGGGTGCACTTCGTCGACGGCTCGGACGGCCCCCACGGCCCGATCATGCGCGCGGCGTCGTCGGCGCTGCGTCCGACATCTTCGTGTCGCTGTCCGACAACATCCAGGAGACGTTCGGCCTCACGCCCGTCGAGACGTTCGGCCTCACGCCCGTGGAGGCCATGGCAGCCGGCCTGCCGTGCGTGGTCAGCGACTGGAACGGTTACAAGGACACCGTCGCCGACGGCGAGACCGGGTTCCGCGTCCCCTCTACGGCGATCGGACCGGGCGCGGGGGTCGACCTCGCCGACCGCCATGCGGCCGGCGTCGACACCTACGATCGAATGATCGGCATCACCAGCCTCTCCACGGCGGTGGACGTCGACGCCTGCGCCGCCGCCATCGCGCGCCTGGCCACCGACCGGGATCTGCGTGCGCGCCAGAGCGAAGCGGCGATGGCGCGGGCTCGGCGCCTGTACGACTGGCGCGTCGTGGTCGCCGCCTACCAGGATCTGTGGAGCGAGCTGGCCGAGCTACGCGAGGGCAAGCCGGGCCTGGCGCTGCGCGACCGCCGGCAGGCCGCCCGCATCGACGTTCCCGACCCCTTCGCGATCTACCGGCACTATCCTACCGCCCTGCTCGGTCCGAACACGGTGGTCACCGTGAAGAGCGCTGATCCGGCCGCCGACCTGGCGCGGCTGTGCGAGGGGAAGCTGAACGTGCACGATGCCATGGCCCACGCCTTCCTGCCGCGGCCCGCGGTCGAGGCGCTGCTGGCCCGGCTGGCAGCGGAGCCCGCAACGGCCGAGGATCTCGCCGCCAATCATCGAGGCGACCGGCGCCAACTGCTGCGGACGCTGCTGTGGCTCAGGAAGTTCGACCTGGTGGAATTTCGCGGCCTACAGACCGCAAACCGACCGTCCGATAGTATGCTCAGGAAGCCATGACACGCCACGACGGGACGGCGACCGGGAGAGAGAGACGATGGAGCTTCTGCTGACGTTCCTGTTCGGCGTCGCGGTCGGGCTGGCGGTGATGTACGCGCTCTGCGATCTCTGGTGGGCCGCACAGGAGCAAGCGGGTTACGGTCAACTGCTTCGACGGCCCTGAGCGGCGACCCGCCGCGGTTGACGTCTGGTTCTCCGGCTCACCGAGACCGGCGGCATCAACGCCCACGTTGGCGCCAATGGACGTGACCAACGTACGTGACTAGTACTCCTGCCTGATCTACGCTCCCCACTGCGGCGCACGATGCGCGTGGCCCGACACCGGGCCGCTCCCTGACTACAACACCTGTTCCTGCGGGGAACAGGCGAGAATCCGCACGGCACGTGCGCCTTGCGTCGCAGCCGGCCGGGTGACCCACTTCCGGGAGGCCGGGCTGCAGGAAGGGAGACCAGGCATGGACTTCAATGGAACAGCAGGCGACGATCAGTACTTCGGCACGCCGGAGGCGGATCGGATACACGGCGGCGACGGGCAGGACCAGCTCCGCGGCGCGCGCGGGAACGATCTCGTCGAGGGCGGGGGCGGCCCGGACGCCCTCTACGGGGATTAGGGTGACGACGAGCTTCATGGCGGCGACGGGAGCGACCTGATCCGCGGTGGGCGCGGCGACGACTATCTCTACGGTGAGAGCGGCGTCGACGTGCTGTTCGGCGATCTGGGCGACGACGCCCTGAGCGGCGGCGACGGTGCCGATGTCCTGCTCGGCGGCGACGGCGAGGACGCCTTCCTGGGCGGACCGGGAGCGGACTACATCGACGGGGGTTCGGGACGGGACTGGGCGTTCTACTGGGGTTCCCCGGACGGGGTGACCGTTTCGTTGAGCGCCGGCGTTGTGGGGACGGGGCACGGTGGAGACGCCGAGGGTGACATTCTGACCGGTGTCGAGGGCGTGGTCGGGTCGGATGAGGATGACGAGCTGGATGCGACGGGCAATGCGCGCGTGGATTACCTGTTCGGGCGCGATGGAGACGACCTGCTCCAGGGCGGCGATCCCGTCGCCGGAGACTACCTGGACGGCGAAGAGGGCAACGACCACCTCCGCATGCAGTCCGGCGGAATCCTGGTCGGGGGACCTGGCGCCGACGTATTCGAGCTCTACGGAGACAGTTTCTACGCCGGCGAGATCGAGGACTTCACGAAGGGGGAGGACAAGATCAAGCTCGACTTCGACGGGACGATCACGTCCAGGGACCTGGATCGCCTTCTGACCAGCGAGGGGAGTGTTCTGGATCTGGAACTGCTGGGCACAGGATTCGAGGGCTTCGGGGAACTGGCTCTCAATGTCCCCGTCAGTCTTCTGGACGCGTCGGACTTTATCATCTCGTGATGCGGCCGGGCAACGAGCCGGGGCGATCCCGACCGCACAGGGCGGCTACGTTCTCGACACGGTAGAGGAAGGGAAAGGAAGGTGAGTGGAGAGGGCTGGCGTTACCCTCCCCACTCGGTCTACCTGCAGACATCCGCGCACCCCGGACAAAAGGAAACGCCGGGGCGCTGAAAGAGAAACATCCAGAGCTGGCCAACTGCCTAGACGCAGCAGTTGGCCAGCTTCCTGAGGTAATCAGCCGAAGATGAAGAAGTCAGCGTTGTCGGCAGCAAGGCTCATCGGTCAGCTCCGTTGCCAAAGTGTCCGCGGCGATCCCGGTAGCGACTGTCAACATCATGTTCTGTCCGTCGACCGTCACGGTGACCGTTCCTCCAGCGGCGTCACCGTCGTGTGTGATCTTCACGTCGTCACGCCCCACAGCAGACGACACAGCACCGACCAGACTGATCATGTCCGCCTCAACGACGTTGAAGTCCGTGATTGTATCGCCATTCCCCCAGGCGAAGGTATCGCTGTCAGTCCCACCCGTCAACCGGTCCTCACCAGCGCCGCCATCAATGTAGTCCGCACCAGCGCCGCCATCAATGGTGTCATCACCGGCACTCGCCCGTCCGCTCCAGCACCACTTCAGTTGCGTGTCCGTTGACGTACCACCAGTAAGCATGTCATTGCCGCCCGCCCCTCGATCAGCGCGGATTGGCCACCGGAGGTAGTGACCGTATCGGCACCATCCGAGCCAATGAAGTTTTCGACACATTTGACCGCTGGCAGGCTGCTGTCGCCCCCAACTCGACCGTGACACCCTCTGTCTGACCCGCGTAAGACACGGTGTCATCCGTCACCGGGGCCGCCATCGACGGTGCCGTCTTCCTCGTCGGCGTACAACATGTCGTTGCCGTCGCCGCCATTGAGGTGTCATCACCTTCTCCGCCCCACAGCGTGTCGTCGCCGAGGCCGCCGTCGAGGCTATCGTCGTCGTCGCCGCCGTACAACACGTCATCGTTATCCGTCGCCCTGAAGGATGTCATCGTCCTCGCCGCCCCAGAGCGTGTCGAAGCCGGGGCCGCCCATGAGGGTATCTTTATCCGCTCCGCCGATCAGTTGATCGTCGCCATTCCCGCCGTTGATGGTGTCGTTCACCTTCTCCGCCCCACAGCGAGTCGCGGCATGCGAAGCCCGCCCTGAATGCTCGTCGTCGCCTTCTCCGCCAACGACCTCGTCTATGCCATCGCGAGAATTGTCGGGCGCAACGGGAAAGTAACCGCGTCCGGCCGTCGGCGGATCCAATGGGGTGCCCGCCGGCGGCTCCGGCGCCATTTCAGGCATCATCGGCATCTCGTCCTCGCCGCCAGGCATCGTGTCCTCGCCGCCAGGCATCGTGTCCTCGCCGCCAGGCATCGTGTCCTCGCCGCCAGGCCGCGTGCCCGTTCCCCCAAGATCGAAGAGGTCATCGATCAGGGTGTTCTGCGCGTCTTCCGACGACGGCAGAGGGAACCCTCTGAGCGTCATCGTCTCCGCGGCCGCCCCCGAACCGATAGTGGCCGTGATTCCCCCGCCTGGCGCACTGCCCAGGTGGATGTAATCGTGGGGCTTGAACTCCGGATCATCAGCCCTCGGGATCGCGATGTCCTTGTCGTTGACCCTGTCGAAGTCCGTGACTATGTCCCCGTTCCCCCATATGAACGTGTCCATCCCGGCGCCACCGGTCAACGTGTCCATCCCGGCGCCACCATCGAGCACGTCGTTTCCGGCGCCGCCCATCAACGCGTCGTTGCCAGCCTCGCCTCGCAGGTTGTCATTCCCCGAACCGCCGTCGAGCGTGTCGTTGCCGGCGCCGCCCATGAGCGTGTCGTTGCCGGCTCCGCCTTCCACCGTGTCGGCGCGGCCCACCCCAGGCGTCGCAGCCTTGTCGTCATGGTCTGCTGTGCCGTCGCTTCCCTCGAACATGTCGTTGCCGTCGCCGAGGCGAACATCGCTGCCGCGGTAGTCGCCTGATGTCGGGGCGCCTTGCGTTACCGAATCGTCTCCATCCGAGCCGATGAAGTGTTCGATGTCCGTGCTTCCGTAGAGCTGGAATCCCCCACTGATGGGCGTCTTCGTCCCATCGAGTGACAACTTGTCGGACCCCGGCCCGCCGTCGAGAGTGGTGCTAGACAGGGTGTCGACCGGGAAGAAGGCGCGCTTTCCAGGAATCTGAACCGGATCCTGGCTCGCCTCGATCAGGTCGTTCCCCGGCCCGCCCACGAACTTGTCCGCGCCCGGGCCGCCGATCAGGGTGTCGCCGCTGGCGCCACCTTCGAGCGTGTCATCCCCGTAGCCGCCCTTCAGGACGTCGGGGCCGTCGCCGCCGACGAGCGAGTCGTTGCCCGCCCCGCCGTCGAGCATGTCCTTGCCGTCGTCGCCGTACAGCATGTCCATGCCCTTGCCGCCCATCAGGTAGTCGTTCCCGTCACCGCCGTTGATGTTGTTGGCACCGTCGCCACCCGTGATGCGGTCGTCGCCGGTGTCGTCGACCCCGCGGCCTGGCCAGTTGGGGTCGTTGTCCGTGAGTGTGAGGGTCACGCCCGGGTTGGCAGGCTTCCGCGGCGGCTCCGGCTCAGGCTCGGGCTCCGGCTCCGGCGGCTGCTCCGCGTAGAAGTCGGTCGTCCCCAGCATGACGTTCGTCGTGACCGACACGTCGCCGTGCTCGTAGGCGTACTTCCCGGCCCGCACCGAAACGTCCTCGACGATGTCGACGACCTCGTCGGCGCTCAGCTTCTCGTCGCCGAACATGATCATGTCCTCACCCTTCGTGAAGTCCGTGATCAGGTCCGCGCCGTCGCCCGGCATGAGGATAAACTTGTCCTCCCCGGCCCCGCCCATCAGCTCGTCGTCGCCGGGGCCCCCGTAGAGCATGTCGTCGCCGTCGCCGCCCTTCAGGACGTCGATGCCCATGTCGCCCTTGAGCATGTCGTCGCCCATCCCGCCGTGCAGGTCGTCGTCGTCCTTCCCGCCGCGCAGCGTGTCCATGCCCTCGCCGCCCATGAGCGTGTCGTCGCCCTGGTTGCCGAACAGCATGTTGTCGCCGTCGTCGCCGGTCAGCTTGTCGTCGCCCATCCCGCCGCGGACGTTCTCGATGGACTCGAGCTCGTCGCCTTCCGCGTCGCCGCCCATCGCCATGCCCGTGGAGAGGTCGACCATGACGTTGCCGTCCGAGCCCGCGTACGACGCGGTGTCGTTCCCGGTGCCGCCCATCAGCATGTCGGCGCCAGGTCCGCCCTCCAGGGTGTCGTTGCCGCCGTCGCCGTACACCTCGTCGTCACCGGGGCCGCCGCTGACCATGTCGTGGCCGCTGCCCCCGGCAACGAGGTCGCCGCCGGCATTGCCGTAGAGGGTGTCGCGGCCGCTGCCGCCGAGGATCTGGTCCGAGCCCGACCCGCCCCAGAGCATGTCGCTGCCGCCCTGGCCGTGAATCGTGTCGTTGCCGCCGTTGCCGAACAGGTGGTTGACCCCGCCGTCGCCTACGAGGTGGTCGTTGAACTCCGAGCCCCACACGTGCTCGATGCCGGTCAGCCGGTCACCTTCCGCGTTGCCGCCGCGGCCGAGCGCACTGTTCCAGGGCCAGATGGAGTCCCCGATCGCCCAGCCCGACAGGTTGATGCCGACGCCGTCAGGCGACATCGTGTACTGCGCCACGTCGTAGCCGGGGCCCCCGTCGAGCGTGTCAGCGCCCGGCCCGCCGATCAGCCGGTCGTCGCCCGCGCCCCCGCTCAGCTGGTCGTCGCCCATCCCGCCCCACAGGATGTCGTCGCCGCTGTTATCCGCTCCGCTGGGAGGGAGCATGTCGTCCATGTAGCTGCCACCAGAAATCGCCATTACTTGCTCCTTACAAAGAGGTTACGCGGACGGTCGCCCCTTCTGTTTCGGAGCGCCCCAATCGCTCTGCCTCACGCCCTCCACCCGGGTCGCCAAGCGACCGCAATATAGCATGCGGGATGCCGCGTCGGCAACAGGGCAGCAAGCGTATTGTTGACGCCGACCGCGACCGGAACCGCATCTGCGATGGGCGCAAGCTCGCCAGATTGTAGCGCAGATCCGGCCGAGCCGCACCTCGCCACATCGCGCCGGTGGCCGAGGGCGGCGTGGCGCCACAGCGGCGCGCCGCGTTGCCGGTCGCGGCGACCGCGCGGAGCGCTTCCACGCGATGAGCGTCCCGGCGCATCCATATCTATACCGCCGCAACGGCATCAGCTGCCTCCATCCGACGCGACAGG
Organism: Vicinamibacterales bacterium; assembly: GCA_965217045.1. GTDB lineage: Bacteria > Acidobacteriota > Vicinamibacteria > Vicinamibacterales > UBA8438 > JAAXGX01. Next base: position 16,993 of record CBDCHF010000007.1, read on the forward strand.
GCGACCCGCCGTTGAGGGCAGCGGCGGCCTCGCCTGCCTCAACCGGTAACGGCAAGCGTCACCGGCGCAGCGGGACGAGCCGTCCGCGCCCCCCGTCGAGATAGGCCGCCCAGTCGCTCATCAGGTGGCGGCGACGTTCGAACAGGTCCGACCGCGCGTAGGCCGCCTCGGTCCGGTTGCCCACGACGTGCGCCAGCGCCGCCTCGACGACCTCGCGCGGATGGTCGGTCCGCTCGGCCGCCTGTCTCGGCACGAGAGCGGAAGCCGTACGGCACCGCCGCGATGCCCAGGTCTCTGACCAGCTTCGAGATGGTCGCGGCGTCGGCGCCTTGCCGCGAACGGTCGGGAACACCAGCTCCTCGTCGCCCGTCTCGTTCCCAAGCCACTGTGAAGCCGCTCCGCCGCAGGATCTCGACCGCACGGCCGCACAGGGGTATCCGATGCGCCCGTTTCGCCTTCATCCGCCGCCCCGGAACCGTCCACACCATGGCATCGGCTGGTCCTCGAGGCGGAACGGGGCTTTCCCGGCGTCGCCAGCACGGCGTGGCGGGACGCGGGCGCCGGCTTCAACCGGTCCACCGATACCGGCCGGCAGGCCGGGGGCGTGTCGCTGATGACGTCCAGCGTGCCATACTCCGAACACGGGCGACGATTGACTGACCAAGGCAGGCCCTGGATACGCGGACCCGGACCGGGTCCGGCAGGAAGCGGAGCGCCGGCGCGGCGAAGAAGACCGGTGGGCGCCAGCGACGCTGCTGCCGCCGGAGGCCTTCAGCGACGCGGAAGCGACCCGGCGGGACTTCCAGCGGCTGTGTGAGCCCGGCGCCGGGACGGGCCGGCAGGCCGCCGCGGTGCACCGCCGGATCATGAGCAGCTGCGCCGGGTGGAGACGACGGCCGACCGCCGCGGAGTTCTACGAGGCGGTCCGCGCCAGGCGCGCGACGGTGCGGCAACAAGCGATCGTCGACATGTGGGGGAGGGAAGCGACCTTCCAGGAGCTCCTCGAGGCTTGGGCGCAAGGGGCGTACACCGACCGCCAACTGGTGCGGGCACTCCATCTGGCTGACTTCAACTGCGGGGACCGAATTCGCGAGATCAACCAGTGGGCGACGAAATACTGACACTGGCCACGACCGGCGGACGCCTGTGGCGCGCCGTCGCTCCTTGGTGAGCCACGCGGCCACGTCGCGCCGCGGCGTGGTCGCCGTGTCCGGCGAGGACGTGGCGCAGCGTCGCCTCCGGGCTTCGTCTCGCCGCGACCCGCAGCCGCGTGAGCACCAGCTCGCCGTTCGCCGAGACGTGGGTCGACCCACTCGTCGTACGCAACGGTCCCGGTGGGCGCCACGCGGTAAGACGCGCCAACCAAGCGCGCGCGTCCGGCACGTCGGTCCAGAGAGGACCGCGGACCTGATCGTCGGGGAAACACCTCCAGAGCGCCAGTGCCGGTGCCGGCCACGTCCCCGCCAGCGTCCTCGCGGTCGTTGTGTGCGCCGTTTGCCAGCGGGGCTGTTCGTCTCCGTTGCCGCGCACAGCCCGCGCGATTTCTCCCGCCGCCCTGCTGGAGGGGCGGGCTACCGTCCAGCCCTCCTGTGCCCACCAGGGCCGTTCTCCAGAAGTCGTTCAGCGTGGATGACGGGTTGGCGCGAGATAGGCCGCCCACTCGTCCATCAGCCGGCGCCGGCGCTCGAACAGGTCCGAGCGGGCGTAGGCCGCCTCGGTCCGGTTGCCCACGACGTGCGCCAGCGCCGCCTCGACGACCTCGCGCGGGTGGTCGGTCCGCTCGGCCGCCCAGTCCCGGAACGAGGAGCGGAACCCGTGCGGCACGGCCGCCAGGCCTTGCTGCTTGACGAGCTTCCAGAACACCATGTCGCTGAGCGCCTTCCCGCGCCGCGTCGGAAACACCAGGCCGGCCGGCTCGACCGAGGCCACGACGTCGCGCAACCGCGCGGCCTCGCGGAGGACCTCGACCGCCCGGCCGCACAGCGGCACGCGGTGCTCGCGGTTGGCCTTCATGCGGGCGGCGGGAACCGTGCACACCGAGGCGGCCAGGTCGAACTCCTCCCACGTCGCCAGGCGCACCTCCCCGGAGCGCGCGGCGGTGAGCACCAGCAGCTCGAAGGCCAGCTTCGTCCCCGTCCAGGCCTGCGACACGCGGACACCCGCCAGCGCCGCGCCGACCTCGCCGTAGGGCAGCGCGGGCATGTGCCGGATCCGCCGGGGGCGCTTGGGCAGCGCCGCCGTGACCGCCTCGCCGGCCGGGTTGTCGCTCCGGTAGCCCTGCGCGATGGCCCACCGCATGATGGCGCCGATGCGCCGGCGCACCCGTTGCGCCGTCTCGTTCTTGGTTGACCAGATGGGCTGCAGCGCCGCCATCACGTCGGCCGTCGTCACCCGGTCGACGCCCTTGTCGCCCAGGTGCGGGTGTACGTACTGCTGCAGGGTCGCCCGCCACTTCTGCACCGGCGCATCCCCGTCCTTCCAGGCCTCGCGGTGGATCGCGATCACCTGCTCGGCCGCCTCGGCGAAGGTGGGCACGCCGGCCGTGCGGCGTCTGGCCCCGAGCGGGTGGCCGCCCGTGCGGGCGAGCTTGCGGTTAGCGAGCGCCTGCTCGCGGGCTTCGGCCAGCGAGACGAGGGCGAAGCTGCCGAGGCCGAGCACGCAGTCGCGCCGCAGCGTCGCAGCGTCGCAGCGTCGTCGAGAATCTCGATCGCTCGCCGGCACAGCGGCACTCGATGCTCGCGGCCGGCCTTCATGCGCGCGCCGGAATCGTCCAGACGGCGGCCTCGAGATCAATCTCTCCCCAGGTCGCCCGCCGCACCTCGCCCGAGCGGGCCGCCGTCAGCACCAGGAACTCGAAGGCGAGCTTCGTGCCGACCCACGCCGATCATGAGGTTTTTGCAGGCATCAGATCATGCCGAAGACCTCTCGATACACCCGCTGTTCCATGAGCATGCTCCCGAACGTCTCCATCAACCGACGAACCCGATCCTCGGGCCAATTGGGGAGGTGGTGGTACAGCATCAGCCCCTGCCGAAACAACGAATGCGTCCGCCGCTTCACCGTGTTCGCCTTCAACCAGCGGTCATAACCGATGCGCTCGCCCGCCGCGCCCAGCAACGACAGCACGGCGATCGCCAGCGCGCTGATCAACAACAGGCGGTCCCGCCGGTCCGGGCGCGAAACATGCATCGAAGACAGCCCCATCCCGAAGCGCATGTCCTTGATGTCCCGAAAGCCCGACTCAATTCCCCAGCGCTTGCCGTAGTACCGAATCAGGACCCGCGTCGGGACTGTCGCTTCGCTGGCCACCAGGCACCACGGTTCGTCCATCTTCGGATCGTGTACGCACACGACCACGCCGACCGGCAGTTCGTACGTGTCGGTCACCCGAGCACCCACCAGCCGCCGCGCACGCCCCCCGGCGCCGACCCACGCGGCGGCCGCTCGCCGCTCGCCCCGCGCACTCGTCACGGAGATGTCTCCACGCAACCGAATCACCTATTCGAAGGCCAGCTCTGTCGTCAACGCGTAGAACAGCTGAGCCTCTTGCGAAACGCGTGATCGGCCGAGTTTTTCCCTGCCGGAGTCGGCGGGGCGAGGGACGGTCAGCGGGCGGGATGCAGCGTTCGCAGGATGGCAGTGACCGCGCCCGGGAAGCCGGCGACACGGGGGTTCATGGAGCCTGCCTGCCGGTTATGAGGGCAAGCGCACGCGAAGAGAGGTGGCGCATTTCCTTCACGAGCCGTTCCAGTTTACGGTTGTTCCCGATCCACTCCCGGTAGAGGACGAGTTCGTCTTCGGTGAGGTTCAAGCCAACGGTCTTTCCGCGGGCCTTGCGCGTCCAGTAGTGGTAGGGGCCGTGACGGGCGTCCGGGTCGTCGTGGCAGCGACAGGTAGCCCTCCCACACGTTATCCGGCGGGTGTGAACGCCGCCCTGGCCTACGAACCCGAGCGTTTGCAGTTCCGCCTTGAGCGCGTCGTATTGCTCCTCATAGCGGCGTAACGCTGCGCTGTAGGCCATCGATTCGTTGTTTCACATCCTTGGTGTCTGCTAATATACAGTAGTAGGCAGGAGTGGTCAATCAAACAAACCATGAACTGCCTGCGTGGTTCCTTCGCCCCCTATTGGCAGTCGATCCAGCGCGCGCTGTTCCCCCAGTTGGAGCCCATGTTGGGTCCGCTGATCGGGAAATAGCAGCAGTTGGTGCAGACTCTCGAGGTCATCCGTATCGAGCAGTGGATTCCCCGGTGCTTCCGGGTGCCGGGGCGTCCGCGCAAGGACCGCGCGGCACTGGCGCGAGCCTTCGTGGCCAAGGCGGTCTACGACATGCCGACGACGCGCGTGCTGCTGGACCGCTTGGTCACCGACGTGGCGCTGCGGCGGATCTGCGGCTGGGAGCGGAAGAGCGAGGTGCCGAGCGAGTCGGTCTTCTCACGCGCCTTCGCCGAGTTCTCCGACACACAGTTGCCCCAGCGCACGCATGCAGCGTTGATCCGCAACACCCACCACGACCGGTTGGTGGGTCACCTCTGCCGCGACTCGACGGCCATCGAGGCCCGCGAGAAGCCGGCCGCGAAGGAAAAGACGCCCCCGCCGCCCAAGCGCAAGCGGGGACGGCCGAACAAGGGTGAGGAACGGCCGAAGGTCCTCAAGCGCCTCGACCGGCAGGCGGCCATGACCTTGCCGGCGATGCTCGACGACCTGCCGACCGACTGTGACGTGGGCATGAAAAAGGACAGCAAGGGCTACAAGTCGACCTGGATCGGCTACAAGCTGCACCTCGACGTGGCCGACGGCCAGATTCCGATCAGTTGCCTGCTGACGTCCGCCTCCCTGCACGACAGCCAAGCCGCCATTCCGCTGGCGACCTTGTCGGCCGAGCGAACGACCAATCTGTATGACCTGATGGACGCCGCCTACGACGCGGAACCGATCCGCCAGCACAGCCGCTCACTCGGCCACGTCCCGTTGATTGACACCAACCCCCGCCGCGACAAGGCGCTGGCGGAGGAATTGCGAACCGAAGCCCGGCGCCTGCAGCGTATCGGCTTTCAGCTTCCCGAGCAGGCTCGCTACAACGAGCGTACGGCGGGTGAGCGCGTCAATGGCCGACTCAAGGACGAGTTCGGCGGTCGCCATGTCCGGGTCCGGGGCGCCTCGAAAGTGATGTGCCACTGCATGTTCGGCGTGCTCGCACTCACCGCCGACCAGCTCGTGCGCCTCGTGACATAACCAGTGCACCGCCGGCAACGCCCCTCGGCGCCCGACGGGCGTCAGTCACCCACGGGTGTCCCAACGCGCGGTCGAGAACACGTCGAAACATCCGACTTCTACCTCTGGCGTGCCGCCGGTTCTCCCGACAAGATATCCAGTCGGCGATCCAGGGTAAATCGTGTTCACCAAGAGAGCTGAGGACTGCGCCCACCCCAATCCCCCGGGAGTTTTGCAAGCGGCTCTATGGGTTATCCATCCGGCGCCGCCGGACCCCGTAGTCATGAAACCAGGGCACGACGAGGCGACAGCCGGCCCCGTGGGTGCGGATCAGGCGGCTGGACTGTTGGAAAATGAGGGGATCTCTGAGGTCTTCACCACCAAGCCGCGCTGTCCGCGGTGACGGAGGGTCGGTCCGGCGCGATGGTCGACCGGAACAGCGCCCTCAGGTCCGTCGCCGGATGGGGGTTTGGCGATCGGGTCGGCATCAGCCGATGCAAGGACGAGCCGCCATCTTCCGGAGGTGTGTCCGAAGCGGAAGTGGACCCTATGTGGACCCTATATTGAAATCACCGAGCGGGCATCGCTGCCGTTAAGTGCTTTAAATCCAGACGCCTAACGGTGGTGCCGAGGGCCAGAATCGAACTGGCGACACCATGATTTTCAGTCATGTGCTCTACCGACTGAGCTACCTCGGCCCCGGGTTGCGGCGCCGGCGCAGGCCGGCATCCATTCACCTTACGTTACCTGCAACCCGCGTGGCAAACAGGCCCAGCCCGAATGCATATACTTACGGAGCAATGATGAACAGTTCCGTAACCGTTCCCGAACCGCGCAACGAACCAGTCCTGGGCTACGCGCCCGGCTCGCCGGAGAAGCATGCGCTCAAGACCCAGCTCGATCGGTTTGCCGGTGACTGCCTCGAGATTCCCCTCATCATCGGCGGGCAGGATGTGACGACCGGCGACTGCGGCCGCTGCATTCTGCCGCACGATCATGCCCGCTCCGTGGCCCACTACCACAAGGGCGACGCCGGCACGGTGGAACAGGCGATCGCTGCGGCGGCGCGGGCGCGACCGGCCTGGGCGGCGCTGCCCTGGGAGGCCCGCGCCGCGGTGTTTCTCAAGGCGGCGGACCTGCTCGCCGGCAGGTACCGCCCGATCATCAACGCGGCGACCATGCTCAACCAGAGCAAGACGGTCATGCAGGCCGAGATCGACGCGGCCTGCGAGCTGATCGACTTCTGGCGGTTCAATCCGTCGTACATGCGGCAGATCTTCGAGCAGCAGCCGACCAGTCAACCGGGCACCTGGAACTACGTGGAGTACCGGCCGCTGGAAGGGTTCGTCTTCGCCGCGACCCCTTTCAACTTCACCGCCATCGCGGGCAACCTGCCGACGAGTCCGGCGATGATGGGTAACACCGTGGTGTGGAAACCCTCCTCCACCGCGGTGTTCTCCGCGTACTGGCTGATGCGCGTGCTCGCGGAGGCAGGCCTGCCGGACGGCGTGATCAACATGGTGCCGGGAAGCGGCGGCGCGATCGGCGATCCCGTGATGAACCACCATGACCTCGGCGGCGTGCACTTCACGGGCAGCACCGAGGTGTTCCAGGGCATGTGGGCCACGGTGGGCCGCAACATCCGAACGTACCGCAGCTACCCGCGCATCGTGGGCGAGACCGGGGGCAAGGACTTCGTGTTCGCGCACGCCTCCGCCGATCCCGACGAGCTGGTCACCGGCCTCATCCGCGGCGCCTTCGAGTACCAGGGGCAGAAGTGCAGCGCCGCCAGCCGCGCGTACATCCCGCAGAGTCTGTGGACCACGTTCCGCGACCGCCTCTGCGACGAAGTCAAGGAGATTGCCTACGGCGACGTCACGGACTTCACCAACTTCATGGGGGCGGTCATCGACAAGGCGTCGTACGACCAGCTCGCCGGCGCCATCGAGGAGGCCGGTTCCAGTCCGGACGCCGACGTGATCTGCGGCGGCGCGTGCAGCGACGAGACCGGGTACTTCATCGCGCCGACGATCATCCAGGCCCACGACCCGCGCTACCGGACGATGGTGACGGAGCTCTTCGGCCCGGTCCTCACGATCTACGTGTACCCGGATGACCGCTACGAAGAGGCGCTCGAGCTGTGCGATACGACGTCGCCCTACGCACTGACCGGCGCGGTCTTCGCCCGCGACCGGCAGGCGATCACCCTGGCCAGCGACAAGCTACGCAACGCGGCCGGCAACTTCTACATCAACGACAAGCCGACCGGCGCGGTCGTCGGCTGCCAACCGTTCGGCGGCGCGCGCGCCTCGGGCACCAACGACAAGGCCGGCAGCGCGTTAAATCTCGTCCGCTGGGCCAGTGCGCGCACGACGAAAGAGAGCTTCACGCCGCCCCGGAACTATCGTTACGCCCACATGCGGGAGGCCTGAGCACCGCATGTCGTACTTCCGGCCGTCGATCGAGACGCTCGCCGCGTACCAGCCGGGCGAGCAGCCGGGCGCGGGCGAGCAGGTCATCAAGCTCAACACGAACGAGAATCCGTATCCTCCGAGCGCGCGGGCGATGGCCGCGCTGCAGGCGGTCCTGCCGGACACCCTGCGCCTGTACCCGCGGCCGTTCGCCGACGAGTTCCGCGCCAGCGCCGCCGCGGTCCTGGGGGTGGACCCGGACTGGATCGTGGTCGGCAACGGCAGCGACGATCTGCTGACGATGCTCTTCCGGTCGGTGGCCGACGCCGGCCGGCCGGTCGCCTTTCCCGTGCCGACCTACGTGCTGTACCGCACGCTGGCCCGCATCCAGGAGGCACCGACGATCGAGGTCCCGTTCGATGATTCGTATCACCTGCCGGTGGACGGCCTCGCCGCGGCGGGCGCGGCGCTCACCATCGTGGCGAGCCCGAACAGCCCGTCCGGCAATCGGATACCGAACGCGGATCTCGAGAAGCTGGCGGAGCGGACGCCGGGTGTGCTGGTCGTGGACGAGGCCTACTCGGCCTTCGCCGCGGGCGACGCCCTGGAGCTGACGCGGCGCTGCGAGAACATCATCGTGCTGCGCACGCTGTCGAAGAGCCACTCGCTGGCCGGCCTGCGACTGGGGTTCGCCGTCGCCCGGCCGCCGCTGCTGGCGGGGCTGCTCAAGGTGAAGGACAGCTACAACGTCGATGCCGTCTCCGCTGTGGTCGGCGCCGCCGCGATTCGGGATACGGAGCACGTGCGCGCCAACATCGAGCGCGTCCGCGCCTCGCGCGACGGGTTGTCGCAGGCGCTGACCGCACTGGGGTGCCGCGTCTGGCCCAGCGAGGCGAACTTCCTGCTGGTGCGACCGCCGCAGGGTGACGCCCGCGCCGTCTACGAAGGGCTCAAGGCCCGGGGCATCCTGGTACGCTACTTCGCCGAGCCGTTGCTGGCCGACCGGCTGCGCATCACGGTCGGTACGGACGCCCAGAACGAGCGACTCGTCGGCGCGCTGCGGCAACTGCTGGATCGAAACCGCGGAGAATCGCGAGAGGAGCGCTGATGAGCACGACCGCCCCGCCGGCGCGATGTCGACGTTGGTTCGTGAACGTGGCGCTGGGGATCGCCGCCGCTGCCAGCGTCGCGGTCCTGGCGCCGCGGCCGGCGGGACCGGTCGCCGTGGCGGCGGAGACGCAGGCCCGCCTGGACCGCTACGAGCGCGACCGGCTGCGCAAGGCGCAGCGCGACCGGACGTTCCGGGCGCTGAGCGACGGTGTCATCGCGATGCGCAAGACGTCGTACGCCAGCCTCGCGGACGGCCTCGACATCCCGGTCTACCTGTTCGAGCCGCTGGCGCCGCGCGGCGACCGGGGTCACGCCGCGCTCGTCTGGATCCACGGCGGCGTTCACGGCGACCTCACGCCCCTCTACTTCCCGTTCATCAAGGAGGCGGTGGACCGCGGCTACGTCGTGATCGCGCCGGAATACCGGGGCAGCACCGGCTACGGCCGTCGGCATCACGAGGCGATCGACTACGGCGGCTACGAGGTGGAGGACTGCCTGACTGCGGCCGACTACCTGCGGACCCGCCTGCCGCACGTCGATCCCGACCGCCTCGGCGTCATCGGCTGGAGTCACGGCGGCTTCATCGCGCTGCACGCGGTGTTTCGCGACCAGACGTCGTTCAAGGCGGCGGCGGCCCTGGTCCCGGTGACCAACCTCGTGTTCCGGCTGTCGTACAAGGGGCCGCGATACGCCCGTCGCTTCGCGGCGCAGCCGCGGATCGGCGGCCCGGTGCACGAGAAGCGCGGCATCTACGTCGAGCGCTCGCCGCTGTACCACGTCGACAAGCTGCGGACGCCGCTCCTCGTGCACGTGGCCGACAACGATCAGGACGTCAACTTCGAGGAGGCCCAGCAACTGATCCACGCCCTCGAGTACGCCAAGCCGGACCTTGCCGAGACGCGGATCTACAACGAACCGCCGGTGGACGAGTACGGCAACGGCCACACCTTCAATCGCCGTGTCGACCGGGCGCGCGGCTACACGCGCGTCGACAGCAAGGCCCAGCGCGATTCGTGGAATCGCATCTGGACGTTCCTCGAGTGGCACCTCGAGCCGTACCGCGGCGCGCGGCCGTGACCGCCCGCGCCTGAGGCTGCCCGGCTTCATGACGACGGCGAGCGCGCCGCGCCTGCTGGCGCTGGACGTCGCGGTCCTGCCGCCCGCGGCGTGCCGGCCGCGACTTGCCGATCTGAATGTGGCGCTGGACCCGCCGCCGCGCGGCTTTCGCTTCGACGAAACCCATCTCCCGCACGTCACCCTGGCCCAGCAGTTCGTGGCGGCCGGCCGCCTCGACGACGTCATCCGCTGCCTGGCGCGCGTCGTCCGCGGCGCCGCCCCGTTGCGGCTGCGTTCGACGGGCCTGAGCCGCGGGCACACCACGTCGTCCCTGCGGCTCGCGCCGACCGCCGCGCTCGCCCGCTTGCACGCCGGCGTGATGGATGCGCTGCTGCCCTTCGATGCCGGCCCCGGAGACGAGTCGGCGTTCGCGTCGAACGGCGAGCCGCCCCGGCCCGCCGACCTCGAGTGGGTGACCCGCTTTCGAGACCAAGCGGCCTACGCCCGCTTCGATCCGCACATCACGCTGGGAGTCGGCGCCGCGCAGGGCCCCGCCGCCACGCTCGACGCGGTGGCCGACCGCGTCGCCCTCTGTCACCTCGGCGGGTACTGCACGTGCCGCCGCGCACTCGCCGTGTGGACCTTGACACCCCAGGGTGCATGATGCACCATCGCGACGCTCGACGGGACGACATCGAGCCGCGCGCGGCCTCGCAGGCCCGCCGGCCGGAAACGGGGGACCTCATGTGGCGCAACGTCATCGTGGCAATCGGGATCGCGGCAATCGGGATCGCCGCCCTGTCGGCCGGCCGCGCCTCCGGCTCGGCCGTGGAGCCGGAGGCGTCGAACGCGCCCGCCGGCCAGCCGACCGTGACGGCGGACGACATACCGCCCGACGTTCACGACGACTCCTGGGCGCGCCTGCCGCTTCCCCGCCGGGATCGGATGAACGCCGACGGACAACACGTCTACGACATGGTCCGTCATCCGGATAGCCGCTACGCCGATCGCCTGTGGGGGCCGGTCGCCATGTGGCTGTACAGCCCGCAGATGCTCGAGCACATCTTCCCCGCCAGCACCTATCTGCGGTTCGGCACGGAGAAGGACCAGCGGCTCACGGAGCTCACGATCCTCGCGACCGCCCGCGAGGTGCGCAGCCAGTACGAATGGTCGGCCCACGAGCCCCCGGCGCTGGCGGCCGGTCTCGAGCCCGAGATCGTCGCGATCGTCAAGCAGCGCACGCCGCTCGACGAGGCCGGCGACGTGCCGGGGCTCGGCGACGTGGAACGCACGATCATCCAGTTCACCCGCGAGGCCGTCAGCGCCGAGCGCGTCAGCGCCGAGACGTTCGCGCACGCGCGCGAGCTGTTCGGGGACCAGGGGGTCATGGACCTGACCGGTCTGATCGGCTACTACAACTTCGTCAATATCACGCTCAAGGCCTTCGACCTGCAACTGGAGCCGGGCCGGGAGCGGCTGCTCCCGAATCTGTGGTAGCCGCCCGTGGTGAAATCGCGCGTTGCACCGAGACGGGCGAGGCGCCCGGCTGGCAAGGCGCGAGGAGGGAGCATATTGGGCATATTCGACCGACGAGCAACGCAGTCCAGACGGGATGCAGCGCTCGTCGAATGCAGCGGGGCTTTTGCCACGGGCAGGTAGGACCGCCGGCGCGGAGGCTGGCCGGCGAGCGCACGCCGGAGGCCGGATGACCGCGGCCGTGGCGGCGCTGGCGGCCGTCGGCTTCACGATCTCCACCTACTTCACGGCCGTGGCGTACCGCTGGCTTCACCCGGACGCCGCCTGGATCCCGGCGTTCTGCCGCCTGGGCGAGCGGACCTGCGCGTCGATCGTCTTCACCCCCCGCGCAAGGGTGTTCGGGCTGCCGAACTCGGTCCTCGGGCAGGTCTTCTATGCTGCCCTGCTCGTGGGCGCCGCGCTCAGCCTGCTGGACCAGCCCCTCCTGCTCGGCCTGTACCGGGCCGGCAGCCTGGTGACGGTGGCGCTAGCCGTCTACCTGTCCTACTCGCTGCTGTTCGTCATGCGCGTCCCGTGCCCGCTCTGCTTCGCGTCGCACGGAATCAACATGGTCATCTTCGTGCTGCTGCTGCTGTAGACACCTCGACGGCCGCTGCCGGCGGGTGAGCGGCGATCCGGCGGCGCTCCGCCAGGATGAGACCGTACTCCGCGCTCCGCTTCCAGACCCGGTTGGCCATCTCGGTGAGGTGGACCGCCTTGAGTCCCAGATACAGGAAGACGGTGCCCGCGCCGCCGACCACGACGTAGCGCAGCCCCTGCACCCAGTCGACCCCGACGAAAGCGGTCAGCAGCCCCAGCGCGCCGTACGAGACGAACCCCACCAGGGCCAGCAGGGGCCCGGTCACCGTGCGCACGCTCCATGACGCCACCCGCGACTCCTTCTCCATCAGCGCCCCGATGGCTTCGAGCCGGTGCAGCGCCGCCGCCAACTGCTCGAAGTCCTGGCCCGTCAAGACGTCGCGCAGCGAGATCTGCGCGCGGCAGGCGCGGGCCACCCGCCGGTCGCCGCGCAGCCACGACGGCCCGCTGACCCGCATCTCATGGTCCGGGAAACAGTGCGCGAGCCGGTCCAACAGGCGCGCGTGCGATTCGTGACCGTGCTCATCGGAGGTGGAGACGACGTCGATCTCGATTCGCCGGCGAGCCGGCACCCAGGCCACCTCGTGCAGCCCACCGCCGTCCAGGTCCTCCAGGTACAACGAGACATGGGGCGCGATGTCCTCGTGCAGCATGGCCTCGTGATCCAGACACGGAAGCCGCGGCACGCCGGCCGGGATCGGCACCGGCAGGCGGTAGGACTTGACGGCGCGGACGTGCGCGAACCCGGAGACCGCCTGCAGGAGATGCTGCCACGCGCCGCCCGGGAAAGGCTGCGACCGCCGCGACGGTGCAGGTGTCACGATGGGTTCACCATAGCACAGCGCACCGCGGAATCCGACCGGGCCAGCAGGACCGGGCAGATGGTATATTGTGCGCAGAGGAAGCCATGACGACACGAATGCTGACCCGTATTCTCGGAACGAAAACCACCACCCGCCGGCTCTGGGCAGGCGCCGCGTCGGCCGCTGCCGCGATCGTGCTGCTGCCGGCCGCAGTTCACGCGCAGGACGGCCCGACCTCGGTCTGGGACGGCGCGTACACCGAAGCGCAGGCCACTCGGGGCGAGGGCACCTACGAACGCGAGTGTGCGACCTGCCATCTCGCCGACCTGCTCGGCGACGGCATCGCGCCGGCCCTGGTCGGCGCCGCCTTCGACTTCCGCTGGCGCGACCTGTCCGTCGGCGACATCTTCGTCGCCATCCGGGCCACCATGCCCCAGGGCGCGCCGGCCAGCCTCAGCCCGCAGGCCTACGCCGACATCGTGAGCTATCTGCTGAAGCGAAACGACTTCCCGGCCGGCGACAGCGAGCTGCCGACCGCCGAGGCCGCGCTCAACGCGGTCATCATCCACGCCGAGCCGCCGGCGCCCAGCGCGGAGGCCGCCGATCCCACCGTCTGGGGCGGCGTGTTCACGGCGGAGCAGGCCACGCGGGGTGAGGGCGCCTACGAACGCGAGTGTGCGACCTGCCATCTCGCCGACCTGCTCGGCGACGGCATCGCGCCGGCCCTGACCGGCGCCGCCTTCGACTTCCGCTGGAGCGACCTGTCCGTCGGCGACATCTTCGCCGCCATCCGGGCCACCATGCCCCAGGGCGCGCCGGCCAGCCTCAGCCCGCAGGCCTACACCGACATCGTGAGCTATCTGCTACTGAGGAACGACTTCCCGGCCGGCGACGCCGAGCTGCCTGCCGACGAGGCCGCGCTCAGCGCGATCATGATTACGTCGGAGCAGCCGTAGCCGCGCTCCTCGACCTGCCCGGCGACCTCGATGCGGGGGAACTCGATGCCGCGGCGGTGGAGCTTCAGCGTGTACACGCTGAACGGCAGCAGCCGGTGTGAGACGTAGACGCTGCCCACCGTCGCCGCCATCAACGGCAGCATGATGCGGTAGTCGTTGGTCATCTCGAAGAGTATCAGGATGGACGTGGTCGGCGCCTTCGCCGTCGCGGCGAAGAAGGCGGCCATCCCGACCATGGCGTACGCGCCCGATCCGGCGGTCCAGTCCGGAAAGAGACCATTGGCGAGCGAGCCGAAAGCGCCGCCCAGCATCGCTCCCATGTAGAGGCACGGCGCGAACACCCCGCCTGAGCCACCCGACCCCAGCGTCGCGCAGTTCGCGAGCAACTGCGCGACGAACAGGCCGAGCAGCAGCTCCCAAGGAAAGCGGACCCACAGCGCCGACTCGATAGCCGGAAAGCCGGCCCCGTAGATCTGCGGGTAGAAGCGCAGGAACAGCCCCACGATCAGGCCGCCCACCGCCGGCTTGAGATAGCCCGGAAACCGCCACCGGCCGAACGCATCCTCCGACCAGTACAGCAGGCGCACGTAGCCGATCGCCGCCACACCCAGCAGCGCGCCCATCAGGAAGTACAAGGGCAGCTCGGCGGGGCTCATGAGGTCGTACTTGGGCGCGATGAACGCCGGGAAGTTCCCGAGGAAGTATCTCGCGATCATGCACGAGCTGAGGGAGGTCAGCAGCACGAGCAGGAAGTCCGTGTGGACGCGGCCGATCAGCACCTCCATGGAGAAAATGGCGGCCGCGATCGGAGCATTGAACGTCGCGGCAATTCCGCCGGCCGCGCCGCACGTCACCAGCGTGCGGACGTTGGGCCGGGTCAGCCGTGTCCACTGGCCGACCGTCGAGCCGATGGCCGAGCCGATCTGCACCATGGGGCCCTCGCGGCCGGCCGCGCCGCCGAACCCGATGGTCAGCGACGAGGCGATCACCTTGACGGCGACGACCCGCTTGCGGATATGCCCGCCGCGGGTGGCCAGCGCGGTCATCACCTCGGGAACGCCATGACCCTTCGCCTCCGGGGCGAACCACTGGACGAGCGGCCCCACCATGAGTCCGCCGAGCGCCGGCAGGAGCACGAGCTGGGCCGGCCCGAATCGCTCGAGCAGGGCAGCGACCGGCCCGCGCGCCACGTCGGCCATCCGCTCGATTACGAAAATGAACCCGACCGATCCCAGGCCGGTAGCCACACCGACCACGACGGCGAGGATGATGAGGTAGTTCTGCTCGGGCAGGAACGAGGACCGGAGCCAGACGCGCGCCCACTGCCAGTCCGACAGGCGTGCCGCGAGCGTGCGACCGGCGGGTGGTGACGTGCCGTCGGACATTGGCCGCTATCCGGACTCGCCGCCGGCGGCAGTGGCCGCGGAACGGGGATCGGCCGGCGGCGCGACCGCCACCAGCTTGGCCCGACCGCCGCGCCGAAGCTGCAGCAGCAGGGGTTCGGCACGGTCCGCCGCGGCGGCGATCGCTTCCCGGTCGTCAGCGGCCCCGACGAGCCTTCCACCGACCGCGACGAGCCAATCCCCCTCCGCGACGCCGGCCGCGGCGGCCGGACCGCCCTCGCCCACGGCCGCCACGCGCCAGCCTCCCTCGCCGCCCGGCTCCTCCGGCGCCGCGGGCACCCACTCGAGCGCGAGTCCGTGCGCAGCCAGACGCACGCCGCGGGGTTCAGCCGGCTCGCAGTCGCCGCCCGGCATGACCGTGCCGCCGGCGATCCGCCGGCGGCTTCTGAGCACGCGGTAGCGCACGAGATCGCCCGGCGCCTGGGCATCGTAGAGCAGTTGAAACTGCGCCGCGGACTGCACGCGTTCCCCCGCCCACTCGACCAGGATGTCGCCGCTCCTGAGCGACGGCTCCGGAACGAACGCCTCGCGACGGACGTACTCGATCAACACGCCCTCTTCGAGAACGAGCGCCTCGCGAACGGCGTCATCGAGATCCGCCACCTCGATCCCGCGGCAGACGGTCTCGGCCTGCAGCCGTTCGATGAGCCGCAACAGCGCCGTCGAGCTGACCACGCGGCGACCGGTCGGCGCCCGGTAGACCAGTCCCAGCAGCGCGCCATCCAGGTCCACCACCGCCGCAATCGCGAGCGTCTCCGGCAGGTCGGCCGAGATCGCGAGATCGCCCTCGCTCGCCAACTCGTCCGCGTGCGAGGTCGCGCCCACGAAGTGCCCGGGTGCGACGACCGGCTCGCCGGCGCGCGACAGGGTCACGACGCCGACGTACGAGCCCGACGGCAGCGCGTGCGGATCGGTGAGCGTGAACGGCGCCCGGTCGTCGCCGAGCACGTCGAAGACGGCCAGGCCGATTTCCTCGTTCCAACCCCGCAGGCGGAATCCCTCCGGTTCCGGCGGCGGGGCCAGGCCGTCGCCGGCGCCAGCCAGGCCTGCGCGGTCGCGCGCGGCCAGCACCTCGAGGGCCGGGTCGATGGTCGTCAGCACGAGCCGCGGACCCACGATCAGCGCCGGCGTGCGGCCGGGTCCCACCACCGTCAACCACGGCCCGGTGCGCTCGGCGAGTTGCGCCCAGTAGTCGGCGACGTACGTCAGGGGCGTCTTGTCCAGCGTGCGGACGATTGGCCGCACGGGTTCGCTGGCGACCGGCTCGGCAGCAGGCGCCGCGGACGGCGGCGGCGCGTTCTGCTGCAGCGCGCCCTGCACCAGCACGGCTGCGACCACCGGTATCAGCACCATCGGCAGCAGCAGGCCCCGTCGAGGCAGGAAGTCCATCACCGGCAATCGCAACGGTCGCACCCCTCCCCGAACCGGGCCGCTGCCACCCGCAACGGCCCATCGGAACGTCGAGCCGGGTGCTCCGCCGGACGACCATCTTGCGGCAGACTGGGGAAGAGAGCGAAACAGCGGCGGAAACGAACCATCTAAAAACGCGGCACTCACAGCAGCCAGAGCACCATTGTCGGCACGAGCACGACCGCCAGGCCGTCCATCAGCACCCCGTACTTGATCATCTGGGTAATCGGCACCCTCCCCGAGGCATACACGATGGCATTGGGCGGGGTCGAGACCGGCAGCACCACGGCCACCGACGCGGCCAGGCCGGCGGACACCGCCGGCACCACCGGATCGACGCCGGCCGCCTGGGCAATCGAAACGACGATCGGGATGGCGATGTTGGTGGCTGCGGTATTCGACATGGCCTCCGACAGCACGACGGTGAACAGCGCCGCCGCGAAGGTGAGCGGCACCACCGTGTCGGTCGGCAGCAGGCCCGTGATCCCCGAGCCGACGGCCAGGGCCAGGCCGCTCGAGGCCGTCAGCGCACCCAGGGACAGGCCGCCGCCGAACAGGAGGATGGTTCCCCAGTCGATCTGCGCCGCCTGCTTCCAGGTGAGGGTCGACTGCTGCTCCCTGCTGATGGGCAGCAGGAACAGCAGCACTGCACCGATGAGGGCTGCAACCGACTCGGGCACGCTCGCGAGAACCATCCGCGCGACGGCATGGTCGCGGCCCAGCATCAGGGCCAGCATGCCCGGACCGACCCACAGGCAGACGGTCACACCGAACGCGATGACCGCGTTGCGCTCGCCAGGCTTCCAGGGACCCAGCGCGCGCTTGCGCTCCGCGATGATTGCGTCCGCGCCCGGGATTTCGCTGACGCCGGTGCGACCGACCCAGTTCAGGTAGACGAACGCAACGACCACCAGCACGAGCGTCACCGGCAGCGCCAGCAGCATCCATTCCACAAACGAGATGCGCACGCCCAACAGGTCGTCGAGCATCGCGATCGTGATCAGGTTCGGCGGCGTGCCCACCGGCGTGGCCATTCCGCCGCGCGAGCAGCCGTACGCCGTCATCAGCATCAACGCCGTACCGTAGCCGCGCGGCACGCGACTCTCCGATTCCATGAACGCGATGAGCGACAACCCGATCGGCACTAGCATGGCTGCGGTCGCGGTGTTGCTCATCCAGGCAGAGAGGAAGGCCGCCAGCGCACCGTACGCCAGCAGAATCCGGGTCGGACGGGCGCCGATGATGCGCCACGACAGCACGCTGTAGGCGATTCGCTCGTTGACCCGGTGGACGAACAACGCCTGCGCCAGGATGAAGCTGCCGATGAAGAGAAAGACGATCGGGTTCGCCATCGGGGCGAACGCGGCGCCGACCGGCGCCACCTGCAGGACGACCGCAAGCGTAGGCCCCAGCAGGGCCGTGACAGCCAACGGCAGCGCCTCGGTCACCCAGAACACGATGACCAGCGCGACGACGGCCGCCAGCCTGTGCGCCTCCGGCGCCAGCCCGGCCAGCGGCAGCGCCAGCACCAGGGCGAACGCGAGCGGGCCGAGCACGAGCCCGACCTGCCGCCGGCGCGCGTCGAAGCGCGCCTGCGGGCCGATCGCGGTCTTGCCGGCGGCGTTGGACTCGTTGGTCACGAAGACGGGCTTCCCGTCGGCTTCGCCGGGCGCGGCGGAACCGCTACAGCCGATGCAAGTTGAACGGGGCGTGATATGCTGCCCCGAGAGGAAGGTGCCGCGATGAAAGTTGCTCTGTTGGCGCTGCTTGGCCCGGTCGGGTTGCCGGAGTTGGTCATCATCTTCTTTATTCTGATCCTGATCTTCGGAGCCAAGCGCCTCTCAGGGCTTGGCCGCGGCCTCGGACAGGCCATCCGGGGCTTCAAGGAAGAGGTGGAAGAGAAACCGCAAGAACCTACCCGGCCGGAGTAGGGTGCGCCGGCCGCAACGCGCGGCTCACCCCAGGCTGTCGGCTGACCCGAAAATCGCCGCCTGCGGCTCCGCATGCCGCCCACCCAAACCCCTCCGGGAGCCCGCGCCGCCGTTCCACGGCGCCGGCTCCTAGCGCTTGGCCACCCCCAGCTCGTTCAGGTGGGCGACGAGATCGGCTCCGGCCGTCGACGGGCTGACATCGCGGTCGACGCGCAGGATGTTCCCGTCGGGGCCGATGATGTACGTCCAGCGGTACGGCAGTGAGCGCTCCGGCGTAACAACGCCATAGGCCCGCGCAACGTCGCCCTCGGGATTACTGAGCAGCGGGAAATCGGTGCTCAGCGACTCGGCGAACGCCCTGTTCGTCTTGAGATCGTCGACGCTGAGCATGAAGTACGCGATATCGAATTGACTGAGATCGTCGCTGCTATCCTGCAGCGATTTGCATTCCATCGTTCAACCACCGGTGAACGCCTTCGTGAACCAGGCCAGAATCACCGTCCTGCCCCGGTAGTCGGCCAGACGGTGCGTGTTCCCGTCAGTCCCCGGCAGCTCGAATGCCGGCGCCGGGTCCCCCGCGCCGAGCTGCTGCGCGTGCGCGCCGCCGGCAGCGCCCAGGACCATGAGCACCGCCGCACCGAAAAGGAAGAATCTCGTCACGATCAATCGCTCCTTGTGGACATCGGCATGCGCCGTGGAACTCCGAATGCGCCCTCTAGGATAGCCGATCCGGAGTCAGGCGGGCAGCCGGAATGCAGCGGGGCGGTCTCCACGATCTGCCAACAGCCCGTGTCGGCCGACGGGATGCATCCCGGTCGAACTCAACGGGACCTGCTAGCGCGGGCTGTTAGACTCCACCCGTGAAGAAGGTCCTCATTGCGGCCGCCGCGGCGGCGGCCGCCGCGGCGGGCCTCGCGAGAATCGTAGCGCCGCCTTCCCCCGCGCCGCTGCCGGACGTGGCGCCGCCGGGCGCGTGGGTGCTGATGACCCCCCAGGCCCTGGCCTCTCCCACGGCCCGCTTCCGGCCCCGGCCGTCGATGCGCGGGCTCGGCTGGCAGGTCATCGACTACCTCTCGGCGCTCGGCATCCTGATTGTCGACGTCGAGACCCACCGGCTGGACGAGGCGCTGGGCATCGCGCGGGCCCTGGTCCACCCGCTCAAGGACAGCTACATCGAGGTACTGGTGTACTTCCGCGCGCCGGGTACCGAACTGGCCGCCAAGCGGGTGCAATGGACACCTGCGAGCGGCTACGTCGAGCTCGATATCGCGGTGAACTGAGCGCTCCCGCCTGCCGCCTACCTGATCAGGGCGGTATCCGGAAACTGCGAGTACCACCCGAACCAGAACGCCCGCTGGGCGGCGACGCGCGGGAGGCGCCGCTGCGGGTCGGCGTCGGCCACCAGGGCGTCCTCCGTCACGCGCCACACCCCGCCCCCGACGTCGGCCACGCGGCCGTCGTCGAGAAGCCTGGCGAAGCGGTCGGCGCCAGCGGCATAGACGCGGTTGGCGCCCCGCGCACTGGTGACTACCACGAGCCGGTGGCCGGCATGCTCCGTGTGGTAGACCCGGTTGTCCCTCAGGAACCTGGCGGCGATGGCGAGCGGATGACGCGCGCCGGCGGCGTCCGCGAGCAGCACCACGACGACCTCGTCCTTATTCCGCAGCCGCCTGTCGACTTGCGGCACCTGGAACATCAGCCGGTCCGTGGAGAAGTAGTCGCGGTAGGCGGCGCCTTCCGAATAGTCGCGCCCGTGCCCCGTTTCCAGCGACAACACGGTCGTCTCCGGGTGGATGCGCCGCCATTCCTCCCAGGTCGTGGTCACGACCGACCGGTGCCGCAGGCGCAGGCCGCTGCCGACCAGCGGGCCGACCACGGGCACGCCTTCGAACGTGTTCCACAGGCTCTTCGTTTCGTCGTCGAACATGAGCTTGTTCGACCGGTACAGGAACCCGCTGGTACCAATAGTGATGTGCCGGCCGTCGACGACGCTCTCGTACGGAATGACCGTCCCGCACAGCGTGCAATAGACAATCGTCAGCTCGACGCCCCCGAGCCGGTCGAGCGCCATCTCGTGCCATGCCAGGATGCGCTTGGGGTAGGCGCGGGCCTCGCCGTTGACAGCGATGCCGAAGACGATGTGGTCGTCGTCCAGGTACTCGGCGGCGGCGGCCGGCAGCGTCCGCGGATACGCCAGCGGCGGGATGCCGTTGACCGTCACCCCGCCCCAATCGATCTCGTCCAGCCTGATCGTCGCCGCGACGCCGCGCGGAAAGAAGCTGCGGAAGCGTGTGTCGACCGCGGCGTACCACTCACCCTTGAACAGCGCGTAGTCCGGATGCGGATCGTACGGCTGCTCCCAGATCCAGTGCTGGAGCTGGTCCACCTCGCCCCGGAAGCGCTGCCCCGTCTGTTCCTCGAGGAACCGCATCAGCCGGCGCCACACCCGGGTCGACGGGTGCTCCTGGCGCAGCGTGAGCTCGAACGCCGGCTCGGTGCGCGTGGGATCCAGCGTGCCGAAGGTCGCCGCGGGAGGCGCCGGCGGCCGCAGAAGACGCAGCATGTCCCGCACCATCGGTGCGTAGCCGTCGCGCCAGGCGGCGGCAATCTGCTCGAGCGCCTCCTCCGCGACGTCGTCGTCCGGATTCGCGGCCTGGAAGAACAGCTGGATAATCGGGGCCTCGCCCGCGGGGGACTGTGCCGCGGTGGCCGGCGGCGGACCGCCCGGGAGCCGCGCGACCAGCAGCGCCACCGCCAGTGCGGCACGCATGGCTCCGTACGGAAACGACCGGCGTTTGTAGTACGCTGCCTGGCTCATGGTGGTGGGCGCTCCTCCCCTGGTCCCGCTCTTCTCGGCCCATCAGATCCAACGCCGAGTCGGGGAGCTGGCGGCCGACATCGAAGCGAGCACGCCCCCCGAGGTTACCATCCATCTTGTCGGGATACTCGCCGGCGGGTTCATCTTTCTCGCCGACCTGGCGCGCGCGTTCTCCAGGCCCGTCACGATCGATTTCGCGCGGAGCGCAAGCTACGGCAACGGGAAGCAGCCCTCCGGTTTCCCGCTCTGGAGCCTCGAGCCCCGCGATCTGTGCGGCAGGCACGTGCTGATCGTCGAGGACATCGTCGACACGGGGGCCACGCTGCGCGCCCTCCGCAGCCGCCTGCTGGCCCAGCGTCCGGCTTGGCTCCGTACCGTCTGCCTCCTGGACAAGCCGTCCCGGCGGCGGTGCGAGGTGCCGATCGAGTTCGTCGGGTTCACCATCGACGACGTTTTCGTCGTCGGCTACGGCCTCGACCACGCGGAGAACTACCGGCATCTGGCGTACATCGCGGCCGCGCCCTGACCGCCGGCGCCGCGTGCCCGCTCGTGTATAGTGGCTTCGCGATGCCCAATCGAAGCGCCCCGTCCCGCGGCGTCCCGCGCGCCGCGGCGGAGGCCGACGGCAGGACGAGCCGCACGCGGCGGGCAGCCGGGTCGCGGGCAGGCCAGGACCCGGGCGAGGCCACTGCCCCGGCGGATTGGGGCACCGGGATTACGCTGATCGAGCCGAACCGCATCCTCCTTCGGGGTTACCGCCTCGACGACCTGATGGGGCGGCTGTCGTTCGCCGAGGCAGTCTATCTGCTACTAAGCGGCGAACTACCGTCGCCCGCCGTCGGGCGGTTGATGGATGCGCTCCTCGTGTCGTCGATCGATCACGGGGCGACGCCGCCGTCCACGCTGGCCGCCCGCAACGTTGCCACGACGGGCGCTCCGATCCGCGCCGCGGCGGCCGCCGGCGTCCTGGCATTCGGATCGTCACTGGGCGGGGGCGGCAGCATCGAGGTCTGCCTGCGGTTCCTGACCGATGGGCTGACCCTCGTCGGGGACTGGGTGTCGCCCGACGACGCCGCCCGGCGGCTGGTCAACCGGGCGCTGGAGGAAGGCACGCCGCCGCCCGGCTTCGGGCATCGGTTTCACACGCGGGATCCCCGCGCCGCCCGCCTCCTGCAGCTGGCGCTGGAGCTTGAGCTCGACAGCGCCCACGTACAGCTCATTCGCTCGGTCGAGCGCGTGCTTGCCGAGCGCCATCAGGACGCGGCCGATCCGCCCCCGCACATCAACGAGGAGGGGGCCATCGCGGCCATCTGCGGCGACCTGGGCTTCGATGCCGAGGCAGCGAGCGCCCTGTTCATGATCTCGCGCCTCCCGGGCATCGTCGCACACGCCATCGAGGCGCAGGGGCGCCAGGCGCCGATGCGGCTCATCGACCCGACCGGGCACGTCTACGACGGATCCGACGAGCGCCGCCTGCCCGAGACGCGCCGCTAGGAGTCCGTGGCGAAACCCCGCGGCGCGCCGAAGACAGGCGGGCCGTCAGGGTTCCCGCGCCATCAGGTCGCTCAGAAGCGCCGCCGTGTGGGGCGCCTCCTTGTAGGTTGCGGTCCGGAAGACACCCTGTGCAATCCGCAACGGGGTCCAGCCGACCTCGTTCTCCGTGTGGAAGGTGTTGGCCCCGTGATCGACGAGGAGCTGCACGATGGAGTTCGCTCCCCGGTAGGCCGCCCCATGCAGCGCCGTCTCGCCGTTGAGCGCGACGGTATTCACGTCGCCGCCCAGCTCGAGCGCGATCTCGACGCATTCGAGCGCCTCCGCCTCGGTCCCCGGATCCTCGCCCGGCGAGTGGATGCCGAGCCCCGCGGCGACCATCAGCAGCGTCGCGCCGTCCTCGTTCGTAAGGGTGGGATCGGCGCCCAGTTCGAGGAGAACCCGCATCAGCGGAGCGTCCGCCAGGCGCGCGGCCATCAGGAGCGGCGTGGCGCCGACCCGGTTGAGCGCGTTCCGATACCCGTTTCTGGGCTCCGCCGTCATCCGGGCGTTCACGTCGGCGCCACGCGCGACCAGCTCCCGCGCAAAGCTCAGGCTGTCCAGATTGCCGGTGGTGACGGGACCGGGCGGGTTGAAGCCGAAGTTCGGCCGGCGAACCCAGGTCATTGCGTGCAGCGCCGCCCATCCCTGCCCGGCGGCGTTCGGGTCGGCGCCCCCCCTATCGACCAGCAGGACGCCGAGCTCCCAGTGCGCGTTGGTGGCCGCCAGCACCACCGTGTCGGTGCCGTCGGGCAGGCGATCGTTCGGGTCGGCTCCCGCCTCGAGCAGGGCCCGCACGACCTCGATGTGACCGGCGCGCACCGCGAAGAGCAGGGCCGTGAAGCCGTGCGGCGCAGGCCCCTCGAGGCCCGTCCGCAACGGGTTCTCGGGAACGAGCGTCCGCGCCTCGACGTCGGCGCCTGCGGCGGCGAGCGCGCGGACCGCGTCGGCATGCCCCTCCGTCGCGGCCCACATCAACGCCGTCTGGCCATCGCGCTGGACCGCATCGACGTCGGCCGCGCGCGCCAGGAGCACCTCGATGGCGTCGATCCACCCGGTGCGCGCGGCCATCATGAGCACCGTCTCACCCGCGGCCACGGTGGTGCCGGGGTCGGCGCCCGCGTCGAGCAGCAGCTCGATCATCGCCGCGCTGCCGTTGACGGTGGCCAGCCACAACGGCGGCACATCGAAGGCGTTGACGGCGCCTGCGTCGGCGCCGCCGCGGATCAGCAGATCCGCCAGCTCGAGGTTGTCCAGACGCACGGCCCAATGGAGCGCCGTCGCGCCGTCGGCCTCCGGCGCATTCGCATCCGCGCCGCCGTTCAGCAGCGCGCGGACCGCGATCGAGTCCGCCCGCTTGACGGCCTCCGCCAGCGGATTGCCGCGGCCGGCTGCGGCGTCGGCGGCCGTGACGGCCGACGCACAGATGCTGGCGATCGCCAGCATCCGGCCGGCGCGCGACCGGGAGCACGCATTCCCTGTTTTCATACCTGGATCCTAGCAGTCCAGGCCGGCGGGGGCGCACACCAAAACGCGGCCGTGCCCCCGAACAGGGGCGCCGCGAAATGGTAGAGTCTAGGCTATGCTGAGAGGGGTGTTGGTGCTTGCCGCCAGTCTCGTGGCGCTGGGTCCGGCAGCCTCTGGGCAGCTACTGGCGGGGGGGCGGCCCCAGGCTCCGGACGGCCACTCGGCGGGGGATGCGGGAGCCCTGCTGGAACGCTACTGCGTTGCCTGCCACAACGACAGCCTGCGGACGGCCGGGCTCACGCTGGAGGCGCTCGATGCCGGCGACCCGGGCGTCCGGGCGGAGGTGTGGGAAAAGGTCGTGCTGAAGCTGCGGGCCGGGATGATGCCCCCGCCCGGCCGACCTCGTCCGGATCGGGCGACGTACGACCGCCTGGCGTCCTTCCTCGAAGCGGGACTCGACCGCGCCGCCGGGGCCGATCCCGACCCGGGGCGCAGTGACGCGCTGCGCCGCCTGAACGCCACCGAGTACCGGAACGCGATCCGCGATCTGCTCGACCTCGAGATCGACGTTGCGGATCTGCTGCCGGCCGACGACTCGAGCGCCGGATTCGACAACGTGGGTCTCGGCGGTCTCGATCCGGGCCGGATGGAGCGCTACCTCGGCGCGGCGCAGAAGATCAGCCGGCTGGCCGTCGGCGCTCCCGTGCGATCGGCAGTCGCCGACACGTACATCGTGCCGTCCGACCTAAATCAGGACCGCCACGTGGAGGGTCTGCCGTTCGGTACGCGCGGCGGCACCACGTTCCGCTACAACTTCCCGGTGGATGCCGAGTACGAAGTGCGCGTCGAGCTCGGGAAGAGCTGGAACAGCAACCGGGTCGGCGGGCTGCGGGAGCCGCACGACATCGTCATCACCCTCGACGGGGAACCGGTGCGGGTCCTCACGGTCGAGCCGCGGTCCCGGCGCGACCCGTCGCGCGCGTCGCTGGATCTGTACAACCAGCCCAATCGCAGCGCCGACGCCGATCTTGCGGTGCGCGTGCCGGTCACGGCCGGCGCCCACACGGTGGGCGCGGCGTTCGTCAGCCAGGGCTCCGC
The DNA here is from genome assembly GCA_965217045.1 of Vicinamibacterales bacterium. GTDB lineage: Bacteria > Acidobacteriota > Vicinamibacteria > Vicinamibacterales > UBA8438 > JAAXGX01. Next base: position 42,313 of record CBDCHF010000007.1, read on the forward strand.
CGTGGTCGAGCGGCACCGGCAGCCGTTCCTCAAGGTGCACATCACCGTCGGAGGGGACCAGCGCACGCAGCCGGCCGTCTACTCGATCACGATCACCGGCCCCTTCGACTCGACGGGACCGGGCGATACGCCGAGTCGCCGCCGCATCTTCACCTGCCGGCCGGCGGCCGGCAGCCACGACGAGAGCTCGTGCGTCGAGGACATCCTCGCGCCCCTGGCTCGCCGGGCCTATCGCCGGCCGGTGACCCGCGGAGATCTCGACACCCTGCTGGGCTTCTACGCCGAGGGGCGCGCGACGGGCGGCTTCGAGGCCGGTATCGAGATGGCCCTGCGGCGGCTGCTCGTCGGCCCGGAGTTCCTTTTCCGCATCGAGCGCGATCCGGAGCGCGCGGCCGCGGACGCCGCGTACCGCGTCACCGACCTCGAGCTCGCGTCGCGGCTCTCGTTCTTCCTCTGGAGCAGCCTGCCGGACGATGAACTGCTCGCGGGCGCCGCCGACGGCAAGCTGCGGGATCCCGGCGTGCTCGAGCAGCAGGTGCGGCGCATGCTGGCGGATCCCCGCGCCGCCTCGCTCGTGACGAACTTCGCGGCGCAGTGGCTGTACCTGCGCAACCTGCCGGCGGTCTCGCCCGACTTCATCGTGTTTCCCGATTTCGACGAGACGCTGCGCAGGGCGCTGCGGCGGGAGACGGAGCTGTTCTTCGACAGCATCATTAGGGAAGACCGGAGCGTGCTCGACCTGCTGAGCGCGGACTACACCTTCGTTAACGAGCGGCTCGCCAGGCACTACGGGATTTCGAACATCTACGGGAGCCACTTCAGGCGCATCGCCCTGCCGTCCGGCAGTCAGCGCGGCGGGCTGCTCGGCCAGGGGAGCATCCTCGCGGTGACGTCGTACGCCACGCGGACGTCGCCCGTCGTGCGAGGCAAGTGGATCCTCGAGAACCTGCTCGGCACCCCGCCTCCCCCGCCGCCGGCCAACGTGCCGACGCTGAGCGAGGAAGGGTCGGACGCCGCGCTGTCGATGCGCGAGCGCATGGTCCAGCACCGGCGGAACCCGGTCTGCGCAGCGTGTCATGCGATAATGGATCCCGTCGGACTGTCGCTCGAGAACTTCGACGCGATCGGGCGCTGGCGGGAGCGCACCGACGGGTTCGAGCCGCTCGACGTTACGGGGAGCTTTCCGGACGGCACGACGTTTACGGGAGCCGCTGGGCTGCGGGACACCCTGCTGGACAGATCGGATCAGTTCGTGCGAACGCTGACGAGCAAGCTGCTGACGTACGGCCTGGGCCGGGCGGTCGGGCACTACGACATGCCCGCGGTTCGGGCGATCGAGCGTGAAGCGGCCGCTCACGGATACCGCTTCTCGTCGCTCATTCTCGGCGTGGTCAAGAGCACGCCGTTCCAGATGAGGCGAGCGCAGCAATCATGATCATCACCAAGAAGCATCTGCCCCGGCGAACGTTCCTGCGCGGCGTCGGCGCGACCGTCGCGCTGCCGCTGCTGGACTCGATGGTCCCGGCCCTGTCGGCCATGGCCAGGACCTCGGCGAACCCTGTGCGCCGGCTCGGCTTCATCTACTTCCCGCACGGGTCCGTGTCGTGGGCCAAGGGCTCCCAGAACCAGTGGACGCCGCCCGGCGATGGCGGGCCGCTCACGCTCTCACCGATTCTCCAGCCGCTGGCGGCGGTGCAGGACCAGGTGATCGTCCTCACCAACATGGAGCACCGCAACGCACAGGGCAACGGAACGGACGGCAACGCGGAGCACACGCGCTCGAACGCAAGCTGGCTGAGCGCCGCCAGACCGAAGATGACCGAGGGCGCCGACGTTCTGCTGGCCACGACGGTCGATCAGATTGCCGCGCAGCACCTCTGCCGCGACACGCGGCTGCCGTCGCTGGAGCTGACGCTGGAGAACAGCTTCCTGGTCGGCAACTGCGACAACGGCTACAACTGCGTGTACGTCAACACGCTGTCGTGGTCCTCGCCGACGACCCCCCTGCCCATGGAGAACAATCCGCGGCTGGTGTTCGAGCGCCTGTTCGGCGAGGGCGGGCCCGTCGACCAGCGCCGCGCCGAGATGCGCAGGGACCGCAGCATCCTCGACTCGGTGACGGAGGACATGTCGCGCCTGATGCGCAGCCTCGGGGCCGGCGACCGGACACGCGTCAGCAACTACGTCGACGCGGTGCGGGAGGTCGAGCGGCGCATCCAGCGCGCGGAGGAGCAGGCCGGACAGTCCCCGCTGGCGTTGCCCGATCGGCCGGTCGGCATTCCGGAATCGTACGACGAGCACGTCAAGCTGATGTTCGATCTGCTCGTGCTGACCTGGCAGGCGGATATCACGCGCGTCTTCAGCCTGCAGCTCGGCCGCGAGCAGAGCGCCCGCACGTTCCCGTGGATCGGCGTCAACGAAGGCCACCACGGCACCTCGCATCACCAGGACAAGCCGGAGAAGATCGCGGCGATCGCCCGCATCAACACGTACTACAGCCAGTTGCTGGCGTACTTCGCCGACCGGCTCGCCGCGACGTCGGACGGCAATGGCAGCCTGCTCGACCACTCGATGGTGCTGCACGGCAGCGGCATGTGCAACGGCAACCTGCACGACCACAAGAACCTGCCGCTGCTGCTGCTCGGCGGCGGCGCGGGACGGCTGCGCGGCGGGCGGCACATCAGATTCGCGGAGCTGACGCCGATGGCCAATCTGCTCCTGGGCCTGCTCGACAAGGCGGGCGTGCCCGCGGACAGCTTCGGCGACAGCAATGGCCGCGTAGACCTGGAGCCGCTGTCACTCTCGACCGACGTCTAGCGCGGCCGACGACAACCGCACGGAGCCGGGCTCCCTGCCGCGTACCGCGGGAGGAGTCCAGGAGGAGAATTCAATGAAAAAGGAATGGCTGGCCGTCGCATTTGCCGTGACCGCCTGCGTGGCACTGACGCCGATGTTCGCCGCCGCCCAGCCGGCCGGCGAGTCGTTCCGCACGGCGTGGGGCGACCCCGACCTGCAGGGAATCTGGAACAACTCGACCCTGACACCATTCCAGCGTCCCGCCGAGCAGGCCGACCAGGAGTTCCTGACGGAGGAGGAAGCCGCCGGCATCGAGCAGGCGGAAATCGCCAAGAACGAGCAGCTCCTGACCCGGCCCGCGCTCCGGACGTTAGCTGGCCAGAGCGTCGACCGGGGCGTCGACGGGGCGCCCGGGGCCTACAACAACTTCTGGATGGAGCGCGGGACGACGGTCCTGCCGACCCGCCGCACGTCGATCATCACCGATCCGCCCGACGGCCGGCTGCCGCCGCTGACGCCGGAGCTCGAGGCGTGGATGGCGTCGCCGGAGTGGCGGCACATCGCCGACGTGCGCGGCGGCCGCCTGCCCACCGAAACGTGGGAGCAGCTGGACGGCGGCGACCGGTGCCTGTGGTACCGCGGCATCCCGTCGTTTCCGACCGCCTACAACAACCACTACCAGATCGTCCAGAACGAGAGCTTCGTCGCGATCCTCCAGGAGCACATCCACGACGTGCGCTTCATCCCGATCGATGGCCGCCCGCATATCAATCCGGCCATCCGCCAGTTCGCGGGCGACTCGCGCGGCCGCTGGGAGGGCGACACGCTGGTCGTGGAGACGACGCACTTCAACCGCCACGCCTTCATCCGGCACTTCGGCCCGAACCTCAGCGAGGGCCTGCACGTGGTGGAACGCTTCACGCGCATCGGGCCCGACACGCTCGACTACGAGTTCACGGTGACCGATCCGAAGACGTGGACGCGGCCGTGGAGCGGGTCGTTGCCGATGGCGCGTACAGAGGGGCCGGTGTACGAGTACGCCTGCCACGAAGGGAACTACGGGCTCTACAACATGCTGGCCGGCTCGCGCGAACAGGAGCGGGCCGACGAGGAGGGATCCCGCTAGCCCGCCAATCGTCGCCTGCGGCTCCGCTTGCCGCCCAACCAATCCTGCAGGAGTCCGCGCCGCTCTACGGCGCGGACTCCTGCCTCGCGGCCGGGCTCCCCGGCGCGGGAGAGCAGCGTCGCCGACCGGTTCCTTCATCGGATCACCCGGTCTCGAGCCGCCGTGCGATCGCGTCGCGACGACTACGGTGCCCGGACGTCCGGGGCGATCTGCACCACGAGCTGCGACGGATGCATGGCGTCGTGATACACCCGCTGGTTGGCCGGCTCGAGCTCGGCGCCCGCTCCGAACGCGGTCGCGGTGTTCGGGTTGCGGTCGAAGTGCGGGAAGTTGGATGAGCTGATCTGGAGCCGGATGCGGTGCCCCCGGCGGAACACCGTGGCCGTGTACCCCAGATCGATCGTGTAGTCGTGCACGGCGTCCGGCGTGAGCCAGGACTCCCGATGGTCGGAGTTCCGGTACCGCGCCCGGATGATCCCCTCGGAGACGTTGTGGACGTAGCCGTCCGGGTGCACGTCCACCAGCTTGGCGGTGAAGTCGGTGTCCGGGGCCGACGACGCGGCCCACAGCTCCACCCGCACCGGGCCGATGACGGTCAGGTCCTCGTCGAGCGGTTGCGTCGTGTAGACCAGCACGTCGTCCCGCTGCTCCACCTCGCGCTGATCGAACGCGCCGGAGGGCAGCAGGTCGTTCGCGCAGCACATGTTGCCCCCGACCGTGGGAACCGGATCGGCGGGATCGTAGACGTACTCGTCGGCCGCGCCGCCGGGCCCGTCGGCGGTGAGCAGCCCGTTGCCCGCCGCCGTGTTGGCGTTGCCGTCGCTCCGCAGGTAGAGGCGCGTCTCGACGGCATCCGGCAGCGGGAACTCGTCCGCGGTGATCCAGAAGCCGCCACCGGCCGTCCCCTGGTCCGGCGGCACCATCACGAACAGCCGCACCGTCGGGTCGTCCGGCACGCCGTTGTCGATCCCCTTCAACCAGTAGTCGAACCAGCGCGCCCAGGCCGCGTCGAGGTCGAACGCGTTGTCCGGACCGAAGTCGATCTCGCCCGCCGTCGTATCGGCCGGGCAGGCGTGGCAGAGCGCGCGCATGACCAGTTGCGTGCCGTTGCGGGCGGCCTCCGACCCGCCCTCCGAGCGCACCCCCATGAAGTTGCGGATCGTGCCCTCCTGGAAGACGTCGTACCAGCCGCCGGTGACGAGCGCCGGCACCCGGATGCGCGGATACTTCGTCTCGACGTCCAGATCGCCCCAGTAGTCGTCGTAGCCCGGCCGCGCGAGCCACTCGTCGTAATAGGCGGCGATGTTGCCGTCCCGCCGGAATGCCGCGAAGTCCTTCAGCGGCATCTGCCAGAGCCAGTCGTCGAGCAGCTTCGCGCGGCCCGTGGCGACGAACGCCGCAACCTCCCGCTGCACGGCCTCCGGCGGCATGCCGGCCGCCTCCAGCCGCCGCTGCAGCGTGTCCGGAGCCAGGGTCTGCGAGGTCCAGCTCTGGGCGAACCAAAGGTCGAACGCGCCGCCCTGGTACGTCCAGCCCTGCAGGTAGTCCGACGAGCTGTAGTGCGGGGCGATGGCCACCAGGTGCGGCGGCTGCTCGACAGCCGCCTGCCACTGCGTCAGGCCCACGTACGAGCCGCCCACCATGCCCACCTTGCCGTTGGACCACGGTTGGGCAGCCGCCCACTCGACCGCGTCATGGCCGTCCCGGGCCTCCTGGCGCATGGCGTCGAACTCGCCTTCCGAGCGGTAGCGCCCGCGCGTGTCCTGGTTGAGGGTGGCGTAGCCGCGCTCCGCGAAGTAGCGGCCGATGGCCGCGTCGCAGTTACTGCCGGGGCTTGGCGACCGCCGATTGTACGGCGTGCGCTGGAGGATCACGGGGAACGGTCCCTCACCCGGGGGCAGGTACACCTCGGTCGCCAGCTTGACACCGTCCCGCATCGGCGCCTGCTCGATGCGGCAGCTCACGCCGCCGGGCTCTCCGGTCGTAGCGGCCTGCTGCGCCGGGCCCGCCCCGGCCAGCCCGGCCAACATTAGGATCGATCCGGCCGCCGCCGCCAAGACCATGCGGTTCGTCACGAGCTGCCTCGCCATGCCTGCCTCCCTGCCCGGCGGTGTCGGTGCGGTCGCCGGGAGCCTGGACGCCTACAAGCATGCAACTTCCGGAGGGATTCGCCGCGGGGAAAGATTCGCCGCCGGGAGCCGCAGTGCCGTGGAAAGGGGCCGCGTGGTGGGCGCTAGTGGATTCGAACCACTGACCCCCGCCGTGTGAAGGCGATGCTCTACCACTGAGCCAAGCGCCCACGTCGGTGTCCGGCTAGTGTACCGCAACTCCGTGCGGTCTGACCAGACCAGACTAGGACCCCACTTCTTGCCGCCCAACCAACCCTCCAGGAGTCCACGCCATTCTACGGCGCAGACTCCTAGCGGGCCGCCTCGATCAGCACGCTCAGCATCCGTGCATACTGAGCGTCCACCTCCGCCACGGCCTCCTCGTACTCGGAGCGGGACATGTCCTTGTCGCGCCACTCGCCGTCGAGACGGAAGATGCCCGATCCGTCATCCACCATGTCGACGGTGTCACCGGTGGCGTGCAGCCCGTTCGCGCCCGAGTCGGTCACCAGCACCTTGGTGCCGGCAATCGAACGGGAGTTCAAGTCGATATAGATGTCGCGGAACTGGCCGGCAACGATCCTCTCCTCGATGTATACCGGCACTTCGTAGCGCGCGGAGACGACCAGAAGCTGCCCGGGAAAGGCCAGCGCAGCAACGAAGCGGTTCTCCTCGCTCGGGTCCGGACCGGCCACCGCATCGAGCTGCGCGCTGCTCATCAACTCCGAGAGCTCCATCGCCAGCGGTTCCGACATCGGCCCCTGGGCTGCCGCGCGCGCGGGCAACACCGCGAGCACGACCGCACCGGCGAGGCCGGCCGCCGCGAACCTGCACAACCGAGCCGTCTTCAACCTGCTCACCATGTCACCCCCTCTCGCCACCGGCATCTTTACCACCGCCGAGGAAACCGTCAATGGGGGCGCGACCGGCTCGCGGCGCGACGCCGGTCTCCACCACGGACTGCGGGTCACCCGCTGAAGGGCGCGTCCTGGTCCTGATCCTCGTCCTTCGATGCGCCCCGACCCGGGGGCGGGGAGTCGGGGGCTGCCTCCCGCAACGCGGTCAGGGCGACATGCAACCCGTGCAGCACCGCCGCGCTCCTCAGCACCGATACCTCCATCACACCTCCTGCCCGGCGGCCCGCTCGATCTTCTCACGCCTCATCCGCAGGATCACTGCGCGAGTCCCAGATCCCGCCGGCGCAGGTCGCGGACGCGGTCGCGCAGCGTCGCCGCCCGCTCGAACTCCAGATTGGCGGCGGCGGCACGCATCTCGGCCTCGAGCCTGGCGACGTGGGCATCCAGCTCGCCGCGCGTGCGAAACGTCTCGCTCGCCTCCTTGACCTGCGGCACCGCGGCGTAGTCCCGCTCGTAGATGCTCGACAACGGGTCGTCCAGCTCCTTCACGATCGAGGCCGGCGTGATCCCGTGCATGCGGTTGTAGGCCTGCTGGATCTCGCGGCGGCGCGCCATTTCCTCCAGGGCGACACGCATCGAGTCGGTGGTGGTGTCCGCGTACATGATCACCCGCCCGTTCACGTTGCGAGCGGCCCGGCCGGCGGTCTGAATCAGCGATCCGGTCGACCGCAAAAAGCCTTCCTTGTCGGCATCGAGGATGGCGACCAGCGACACCTCCGGCAGATCCAGTCCTTCGCGCAGCAGATTGATGCCGACGAGCACGTCGAACGTACCACGGCGCAGATCGCGCAGGATCTCGACACGCTCGAGCGTGTCGATGTCGGAGTGCAGGTACCGCACGCGCACGCCCAGCTCCTGGTAGAACTGGGTGAGATCCTCGGCCATCCGCTTCGTCAGGGTCGTGACCAGCACCCGCTCGCGCAGCTCCGCACGCTGTCGAATCTCGTGCAGCAGGTCGTCGATCTGCCCCTTGACGGGACGCCGCTCCACCTCCGGGTCGATCAGCCCGGTCGGCCGGATGATCTGCTCGACCACCACGCCGTGACTGGCGTGCAGCTCGTACGGTCCCGGCGTGGCCGACACGAACACGACCTGCCCGACCCTCGACTCCCATTCCTCGAAGTTCAACGGACGGTTGTCCAGGGCTGACGGCAGCCTGAACCCGTGGTCGATGAGCACCTCCTTGCGGGACCGGTCCCCGTGGTGCATCGCCCGGATCTGCGGCACCGTCTGATGGCTCTCGTCGATGATCGTGAGCGCGTCTGGCGGCAGGTAGTCGAGCAGCGTCGGCGGGGGCTCGCCGGCGTCGCGGACCGAGATGTGCCGCGAGTAGTTCTCGATCCCGTGGCAGTAGCCGATCTCGCGGATCATCTCGAGGTCGAACATCGTGCGCTCGTGCAATCGCTGGGCCTCCAGCAACCGCCCCTCGCGTTCGAGCCGCCCCCGCCAGTCGGCGAGCTCCGCCTTGATGCGCTCCGCGGCGTCCATCGTGCGTTCGCGCGGCGTCACGAAGTGCGACTTCGGGTAGACGGCGATCTTGTCGTGCCGCTTGAGGATCCGGCTCGTGACCGGGTCGAAGCTCACCAGCTCGTCGACCTCGTCACCGAACAGCTCTATTCGCAGCGCCCGTTCGTCGTAGGACGGAAACACCTCGACGACGTCGCCCCGCACGCGAAACACCCCGCGTGCGAACTCGTGGTCGTTGCGCTCGTACTGGATCTCGACCAGCTTCCGCAGGATCCAGTCGCGCTCCACGCGCTGGCCGCGCTCGAGGGGCAGCAGCATCCCGTAGTACGCCTCCGGCGAGCCGAGCCCGTAGATGCAGGAGACGCTCGCCACGATGATGACGTCCCTGCGCTCGAACAGCGAGCGGGTGGCCGACAGGCGCATCCGGTCTATCTCGTCATTGATCGTCGCTTCCTTCTCGATGTAGGAGTCGGTTGCGGGCATATAGGCTTCGGGCTGGTAGTAGTCGTAGTAGCTGACGAAGTACTCGACGGCGTTGTGCGGAAACAGGCGCCGGAACTCCTGATAGAGCTGGGCCGCCAGCGTCTTGTTGTGGACCATCACGAGGCTGGGGCGGTTCACCCGGGCGATGACGTTGGCGACCGTGAAGGTCTTGCCCGATCCGGTGACGCCCAGCAGGACCTGGTGGCGGTCGCCCCGGTCGAGCCCTTCGGTGAGCTCGGCGATCGCGCGCTTCTGATCCCCGCGGAGTTCGAAGTTCGTGACGAGCGTGAACGTGTCGTAGGTCGAAACCAGGGCCGCCCCTTGGGGTGAAACGGAGGCCGGGGAACTACCGGGGATCGTCTTCGATGTACGGGGCGTAGTAGCCTTCGCGGCTGCTCACCTGCAGGCGTCCGCGCTCCGAGCGCGAGGTCTTCAGCCTGACCTCGACCTCGCGCCAGGTCCCGTCGAGCCGCGTGTTGCCCGATACGTACCCGAGCGAGTATCGGGCGTCGAGCTCCGCGGCGATCTTCTCGTAGATCTCGTCGAGCTCATCGACATCGTTCGGAAAGTAGGAGCGGCCCCCGGTGATTTCGGTCAGCTGCCGCAGTCGCATCCGCTCGATGGGCCGGGCGCTGCTGGGCAGATGCTTCTGAAAACCGACGGCGTAAATGGTGACGTCGGAGGCCTTCACCAGATCGAGGGCGTCGGACATGCCGATCCGACTGCGCGTGTCGGCGCCGTCCGTGTAGAGGAGCAGCACCTTCCGGCCATCCTGCCCGAACGCCCCGTCGAGATAGACGCCCAGCGCATCGTAGAGGGCCGTGTTCCCGGACGTCCGGCTGCTCCGAATCCGCTCGACCAGACGGGGGAAGTTCGCCTGGCTGTAGCGGCCGACCCGCACCTCCGTGTCGAAGTCCACGACGGTCATGTCCACGGCGTAGGTGAGGGTGTTCAGAAACTTGATGGCGGCGGTCTTTGCGAAGCGCGCGTCGCGCTCCATGCTGCCGCTGGTGTCGAACAGCACGCCCAGATGCGTCGGCAGGGTCTCCGCGTCGCTCGCCAGGCCGCGGGAAAAGTACTCGATCTCCTGGAGGCGGCCGTCCTCGTACAACTCGAAGTCGTCGCGTCCGAGCTCGGTCACCGGCACGTCGTCCCCGTCGAGGACGGACACGCCCAGATGCACGAGGTCGATCCGGCTGGTGAACAGCGGCTCCTGGGCTGCCGAGCCCGAGCCGGCCAGCAGGGCGCCGATCAGAACGAGGCGCGAGGCTGTCATGCTAAACGGCATGATAGCGCACCCAAGGGCGTCGTCGTATAATCAAAGATTAACTCATGCGGTGTATTGCGGTCTGCCGGGATGTGCTGGTCGTCAAGGTTCTGTATCGAGCGCTTGCCTCGAACCTTGACCTTGAGTTCCTGCTCGACGACCGCGCTGCGGCGCGGCGCCTGCAAGACGAAGGCATGCCGGTGCGCGTGGCCGACCCGCGGCGGGTGGCCAGCTATCTCCAAGCCGACGTAACGCCGGCCACCTGCGTGATCATCGAGGACAACGGCCGGCAGAGCCTGCAGCGCATCCTGGAGGCAGTCACCGACGCGGGCACCACGCTGGTTTACGTCCTGCGCATCGGCGACCGGGCCACGGCCCGAGCCGACGCGTGGCGGGAAGCGTTCCCCGACGTCACGGTGCTCAGTCTCGGACAGCTCCTGCAGGAATCGCTGGTGACCGCCCTCGGGCGTTCGTTGACGCGGGCACGCGTCCAGCAGTACCAGCGCTACTTCGCCGGAGCGGACCGGGTTCTCATCCTGCTCCACAACGATCCCGATCCGGACGCGATGGCCAGCGGGCTCGCCTTGCGCAATCTGCTACACCGCACCAAGACGACGGCCATCATCGGCGCCTTTCAGGGTGTGACCCGACCCGAGAACCTGCGCATGGCCAATCTGCTCGACATCAAGGTCGAGCCGGTGACCGCCGAATCGCTCGCGCGTTACGACCTGATCGCCACCGTTGACGTTCAGCCACACTACTTCGGGGGACTGCTCAACAAGGCGGACCTGGTCGTCGATCACCACCCGGAGCAGACCGGGTACACCGCGGCGTTCAAGGACATTCGCGCCGACTACGGATCGACGTCGACAATCCTCACGGAGCACCTGCGGGCGGTCGGCGCCAACATCTCCGAACGGACGGCCACCGCGATGCTGTACGCCATCAAGTCGGATACGCTGTTCTTCAGCCGCCATACGAACAGCGTCGACCTCGCGGCGTTCTCGTACCTGTACCCGCTGGCCGACGCGGCGCTGGTCCGCAAGATGGAAGGGGCCGAGCTGACGCTCGAGCGGCTCACGTTCGTGTCGCGGGCGATCCAGCAGGGTCGGACGCGCGACCAGGTCTTCACGGCGCACATCGGTTCGGCGCCGCGCGAGGACCTCGTCACCTACACCGCGGACTTCCTGCTGCAGCTCGAGGACGTCAAGTGGTCGATCATCTCCGGGCTCGTCAACGACGTCGTCATCGTGTCGGTGCGCAACCTCGGCTACTCGCGCAACGCCGGTGACTTCGTGAAGACCTGCTTCGCCGACGTCGGGAACGCCGGCGGCCATCGGGCGATGGCCAAGGCCGTCGTACCGGCGTCGGGGTTTCGCAAGAAATTCGGAAGCCTGGACGACGAGCACGTCTCCCGCCTGCTCAGCGACCTTGCCGCCCAGTTCCTGCGGGACGCGCTATCGAGCGAGCGGCGCCGGGAGTCTGCTCTCCGAGGCCGCGGCGCGCAGCGCGGCGCGACGTCGCCCACGGCCCGTCGAGCCAGCCGCTCGTCAGATCTCGCCAGCTGAAGCCGGGCTCCGATCCCGCTTCGCGCCGGGCGCGGAACGCGCTGCGTCGATCCACTCGCCGCTCGCCCCGACCACGGAATCGACGAACTGCCGGAAGCCGTCCTCGTATCCGCGCGAGACCAGCTCGGCAACGGTGTGCCAACGGTCGGAACGCTCGTCGTAGTTGCCCCGAAAGTCGAAGGGACCGAGCGGGTTGTGGGTCGGCTGAATCTGGAACACCGCCTGAAAGAGGCCGCTGCGGAACGCGAGCGCATCCCTGATCGACGCGCTCTCCATCGCCGACAGCCCCTCGCCGGCGCGGCCCCGCGCGTCCCGGCGGCCTGCCTCCAGGGCGTGCGGTCCGGGCGGCTCCGCGCACGCGGTCACGAGCACGACCTGCTCCGCACCCGCGTGCGCCACCTCCTCCAGCAACCGGACCGTCGACTCCGGCCGGTCGCACAGCCGGTGCGCCTCGCCCCGCCAGGCGCTTCCGGCCGGGAACCCCAGCAGATGCGGATCGGTCACGACCGGCATGCTGAGCGCCGCGCTCAACAGATCGGTGGCCTGGTGGCGGGCCGCGCCGGCCAAGTCCATCGCTTCCAGTTGCCGCTGCCCCTCCTCTTCGTCCACCCGCGGGCGAAAGAACGCGCGGCGATACGGCTCCGCCAGCAAGGCCGACACCAGGTCACGCCGCCCGTCGAGGTCGTGCACGAGCACGATCAACTCCCGGAACCCGGGCTGGCCGACGTTGTCCGCGAGTAGCTGCGAATAGCGCCGGCCCAGATCCGCCGCGCCCGGTCTGGCCGCCGACGCGGCCCCGCGCATCACCTGCCAGAGTCGACCGATGAGCCAGTCGACGATCCGCGAGGTGTCGAGCGGCGACCCCAGCAACTGCCACCAGCGGGAGCCACGCGCCCGGCGGCGCCGGCGCGCCTGCAGCGCCGTTGCGGCGGCGCCCACCGCCAGGGCGACCAGAAGCGCGAGCAGCACGAGGGTGACGAACCTGGGCAGATAGAGGGGCAGCGCGTCGGGCTGGAAGATCGCCTCCACCAGCCGCGCGTACGCCGACGCGACCGCCCCGCCGGCCCGCAGCCCGGTCATCTGCAGGATCAAGCCGACCGGATACGCCACCAGCGCGCCGACCAGCACCGCCAGCGGCACCAGCAACGACCCGAGGGCCGTCGCGAGCGTGGCGCCCGCCACGCGCAGGGTCCAGCGCCAGGCGTAGAAGCGCGCCACGGACGGCGCCGCCCACCCATGCCGCTCGTCCCACAGGTAGCTACCGCCATCGATGGCCGAGAACATGGCCCCGGCCACACCGATGCCGCGTCCGGCAACGATGTCCACCTTGACCCCGGCGTCCTGCACGGCCTGCAGCACGCCGGCATGATATGCACCGGCCGTGCCCGTACCCGTCAGCACGACGGCCGTTCGCAGGTCGGGTGAGTACCGGGGCGGTGGCTCGGGGGTCGCGGCAGGAATCGATCTGTACCCTGGCTACGCGTCGTGGATCGTCGTCAGCTTGACGACCTCGAATTCGCGGATCCCGTTGGGGGTGGGCACGGTGACCTCGTCGCCGACTTCCTTCCCCACCAGGGCGCGCCCGATCGGCGATGCGGTGGAGATCCATCCGCGATCGGGATCGGCATCCTCGGCCATGACGAGCTGATACACGAGCGTGTTGCCCCCCGCCTCCCGCAGGTGGACCGTCGATCCGAATCCAGCCCGGTCGCGAGGCAGCTTGCTCAGGTTCATCAGCGAGATTTCGGACGCGCGCTGCTTCAACAGGCCCAGCCGCGCCTCCACCAGGCGCTGGCGCTCCTTCGCGGCGTGATACTCCGCGTTCTCTCTGAGATCGCCGAGCTCCCTGGCGCGCTGGATCTCCTTCGGCAACTCGCGGGTCAGCTCGCGCTCGAGCGTATGAATCTCGTGCTCGAAACGCTTCAGAAACTGCGACTTCATAGGTGGCAACTCCAGACTAACACATCTGTTATGCTCTGCAGCGACGCCGTGCCGCCCGCGCCGCACGACCGCGTTGCCGTCCTCTCCCGGTGAGAACCATCACCAGCCGCCGCAACCCGGTCGTCGCCACGTTCCGGGCGGCCGAGCGTTCCCGCCGGGCGGGCCGGCAGCACCTGCTGCTCGACGGGGCCCGGCTCATCGACGAAGCGCACCGGGCCGGCTGGCCGCTGCAACTGGCGGTCTTCTCGAGCGAGGCGTTGCGGGACGGCGATGGGCAGTTCGCGCGTCTCGCCAGACGCCTCGAGTCGGCGGGCGTGGCGGTCAACGCGGTATCGGCGTCGGTGCTGTCGGCCATCAGCCCGGTCCGGTCGCCCGGCGGCGCCGTCGCCCTGGCACGCCACCGCCCGGTCCGGACGGAGCGGGCATTCGCACGCGCGGGACTCGTCCTCGCTCCGGTCGGCGTACAGGACCCGGGCAACGTCGGGGCGATCATACGCGCGGCCGATGCCGGCTCCGCCGCGGGCGTGCTCGTCACCGACGGATCGGCCGATCCGTTCGGCTGGAGGGCGTTGCGAGGGGCGATGGGCAGCACCTTTCGGGTGCCGGTCGTCGACATCGGGCCCGCCGGGGCGGCGGTCGACGCGGCACGGGCGCACGGGGCGACAGTGCTGGCCGCCGTGCCGCGCGGCGGGTCGTCGGTCTATGACGTCGATCTCACCCGGCCGAGCCTGGTGCTGGTGGGCGGTGAAGGCGGCGGGCTCGCCGCCGGGACGGCCGCTCTGGCCGACGGCCACATCTCGGTGCCGATGCGACAGAGCATCGAGTCGCTCAACGCGGCCGTCGCCGCGGCCCTGATCGTGTACGAAGCCCGCCGTCAGCGCGGGGCGGAAGCCGACTCGGACAGCGCGGAGGAGCAGCCTTGACGCACCGATCCGGGCACCTGTTCGAACCGGCGGAGGACGCGGGTCGTGCGGCGCCCGCGCCGCTGGCCGAGCGGATGCGCCCACGGTCGTTCGACGAGTTCGTGGGCCAGCAGGAGCTGCTGGCGCCCGGCCAGCCGCTGCGCGCTGCCATCGACCGCGACGCGCTGCAGTCGATCATCCTGTGGGGGCCGCCGGGCACCGGCAAGACGACGGTGGCCCGGCTCATTGCCACGGTGACGCGCGCGCACTTCGTCGCGTTCAGCGCGGTGCTCTCGGGCATCAAGGACATCAAGGCGGTGATGGCCGAAGCCGAGGCCACCCGGCGCGCGTCGGCGCGGCGCACCATCCTGTTCGTCGACGAGATCCACCGATTCAACAAGGCGCAGCAGGATGCGTTCCTGCCGCGCGTCGAAGCGGGCGACATCGTGCTGATCGGCGCGACGACCGAGAACCCGTCCTTCGAGGTGAACGCCGCGCTGCTGTCGCGGTCGAGGGTGTTCGTCCTGCGACCGCTCGCGCCGGACGAGACGATCGACATCCTGCGGCGCGCGCTGCACGACCGGGAACGCGGCCTCGGCGGGGCGGAGCTCGCGGCGGACGACGACGCCCTCTCCGCCATCGCACGTCACGCCAACGGCGACGCTCGGGTGGCGCTCAATCTCCTGGAGCTGGCCGCCACGCTCGCCGGCCGGCGCGGGCCGGGCGACGAAGCCACGCCGTCGGCCGCAGCCGACGGCGGCGTCGCGCCCGGCGGAGCCGGCCGCATCGACCGGGCCCTGCTGGCGCGCGCCATCCAGAAACGGGCGCTGCTCTACGACAAGACGGGCGAGGAGCACTACAACCTGATTTCGGCGCTCCACAAGTCGCTGCGCAACAGCGATCCGGACGCCGGCGTCTACTGGCTGGCGCGGATGCTCGAGGCCGGCGAGGATCCGTTGTACATCGCCCGGCGCCTGATCCGGTTCGCCTCCGAGGACATCGGAAACGCCGACCCCTCGGCGCTGTCCGTGGTTGTGGGTGCGAAGGACGCGGTCCACTTCATCGGCATGCCGGAGGGCAACACGGCGCTGGCCCAGGCAGTCATCTATCTGGCGACTGCCCCGAAGAGCAACGCCGTCTATGCGGCCTACAAGCGGGCTGCCGCCGATGCGCACCAGCAGGCGGCCGAGCCGGTGCCCCTCCACCTGCGCAATGCGCCGACGCAGCTCATGCAGGAACACGGGTACGGCAAGGGGTATGCCTATGCCCACGACGACCCCGATGCCGTCGCCGCCATGAGCTGCCTGCCGCCGGCGCTCGCCGGACGCCGGTACTACCGGCCCACCGACCGGGGATTCGAGCAGGAGATCGCCCGCCGGCTCGACAAGTGGCAGGCCTTGAAGCGCGCGAAACGGAAGACGCAGCGCGCGGAAGCGCAGGAGACGTAGACCGTGCCCGGCCTCCTCTACTACCTGGGTCGCGGGCTCCAGCTGACAGGCATGTGGCTGCTGCTCGCCTCCATCGTGAGCGCTGGCCCGCTCGGACCGAGCCCGCGCCTGTTGGGCG
Organism: Vicinamibacterales bacterium; assembly: GCA_965217045.1. Classification (GTDB taxonomy): domain Bacteria; phylum Acidobacteriota; class Vicinamibacteria; order Vicinamibacterales; family UBA8438; genus JAAXGX01. The sequence goes on from CBDCHF010000007.1 coordinate 58,454, forward strand.
CCGGCATCGCGGTCTTTCTCGCCGGCTGGCTCATCGTGAAGCGCCGCACGCGATAACGGCCGGGGTGCGGCCAGGAGTCCGCACCGTACACCGGGGCAGACTCCTGCGCCAGCGACAACGCGTCGAGCTTCCCCGTGCTCCTGCCGACCCTGTCGGCGGCAGCTCGTGATACGCGATGCGCCCGGCGAGCGGCTCCACCCTGCGGCGTGCTACGGCAGCGCGAGCGCGACGTACTCGCTCGGCAGGTCGTCCCAGCCGACGGTGACGACGATGTACTGCCTGCCGTCGACCATGTAGGTCATCGGCGCGGCGGTCGTGCCGCCCGGGAGTTCCTGCTTCCAGACGACCTCGCCGCTCAGCTTGTCGTACGCGCGGAACATCTTGCCGCCGGCCCCGCCCCAGATCGGGTTCAGGACGACCACGCCCGTCCGGCCGCCCTCGCCGAGGAACACGAGCGACTTCGTGACGAGCGGCGAGACCCGGCCCGGCTGGCCGAGCGGCGGCAGGTCCAGATCGCGCAGGTCCGGATGGTTGCGCGGCCCGTCGCCGTTGGCCTTGGACCAGAGGATCTCGCCCTTGTTGAGATCGATCGCCACCAGCCGCCCGTACGGCGGCTTGAAGAGCGGCAGCTCCCGCGGTCCCTGGATGGGCGAGATCGAATGGAGCACCAGTTGCATGTCGGAGCGGGGATGTTCCGACCCCGCGATGCCGATGACCGACTCGCTGTGCACGGACGGCACGTACAGGATCCCGGTCTCCGGATCGACCGCCGCGCCGCCCCAGTCGGCACCGCCGACGACGCCCGGCATCTGCAGCGTGCCCTTGGTGCCGCCCGCTGACTCGTCGACGAGCGAAGGGGCGGTGAAGAGCGGGCCGCTCACGTACTGCTCGAAGACCTCCCGCGCCTCCTGCCTCAGCTCCGGCGTGAAGTCCATCAGGTCGTCGACGCTGGTCCCCTGCTGGTCGAATGGCGGCGGCTTGGTTGGAAACGGCTGGGTCGCCGCGTACCATTCGCCCGGCACGTCGCCGGGCTGCACGGGACGCTCCTCGATCGGCCAGATCGGCTCGCCGGTAACCCGGTCGAAGACGTAGGTGAACGCCTGCTTGCTCACGGCGGCCAGCGCCTTGACCGGCTCGCCGCGTCCGTCCACCCGGATGTCCACGACGTTCGGCGCCGCCGGAAAATCGTAGTCCCAGAGCCCGTGATGCACCGCCTGGAAGTGCCAGACCCGCTCGCCGGTCCGCGCGTCGAGGCAGACGATGCTCTCCGCGAACAGGTTGTCGCCGGGCCGGTAGCCGCCGTAGTAGTCGTTGGTCGGCGTGGACAGCGGCAGGTAGACGTAACCGAGCTCCTCGTCCGCGCTGGCCCAAGCCCACATGTTGGTATTGCCGCTGTACTCCCACGACGGGCGATCCTGGTCGATCGCCGTCAACCAGGTCTCGTTCCCGAACTCCCCGTCCTGCGGGATCGTGCGGAAGGCCCAGGCCTGCTCGCCGGTCCGGACATCGAAGCCGCGCACGTCGCCCGGCGGCGCCTGCTTGAGGGCCGGCATTGTCGGGCTGACGACGTCCATGATCGACGAGCCGATCACGACGATGTCATTGACCACGATCGGCGACGACCCCCAGCGGAACGTCTCGACGTCGCGGTAGTAGCCCTTCCGGAGATCGACCTCGCCGCCCTCGCCGAAATCCGGGAACCGCTCGCCGGTGCGGGCATCGAGCGCCACGAGATACTCGCCCACCACGGCCAGCACGCGTGCGTCGTCGCTCTGCAGGTCGTCCCAATAGGCGACGCCGCGCGTCTGTCGCGCGCGCTGGAACGGCTCGCCGTCGCGGTCCGGCGGCTCGTCGAACCAGAGCACCTCGCCGGTCTTCGCGTCGAGCGCCGCCACCGTGCCGAGGCCGGTGCTGATGTAGAGCCGCCCGTCGGCCATCAGCGGGGTGTTCTGCGCCGCCACCGAGGCGGTGATGTCGCGGTCGCCGCGGACGGCGTCCGGAAGCACCGACTGGCGCCAGACGATCTCGAGATCACCGACCGTGTCTTTGTTGATCTGGTCGAGCGGCGAGTACTTGGTGCCGGCCACGTCCGATCCGTAGCTCCGCCATTCGACCTGCTGCGCCTGCACCGCGGGCGCGGCGGCGACGACCACCACGAGCGCCAGCAGCCTCAATCCGTGCGTGCGTGTCTTCTGCATGTCATATCCCGCCTCGCCCGCCAGTCGTCGCCTGGCGGCTCCGCATGGCGCCCAGCCAAACCTACCAGGAGTCCGCGCCGTTCCACGCCGCAGACTCCTACCCGGGGAGCCGGTACGCGATCAGTTCGCCCGGAAACCCGCCGCCGCCGATCGCCATGACGATGTACTGCCGCCCCTCGTGCAGGTAGGTCATCGGCGCGCCCCCGGACACCGCCGCCGGCATGTAGACCGCCCCGACCTCCGCCCCGGTCGCCTTGTCGTAGGCGCGCAGCATTGCCCCCACCGCGCCCGACGGCGTCGTGAACGTCCCGGTTTCGGCCGCGATCAGCAGCGACTTCGTGACGAGCGTGCCGACCCGCCCCGCGCGGCCCGTGCGGGGGATGTCCAGCCCCGCGAGGTCAGGGTGGTTCCGCACGTTGTCCGGAGTCTCGCCGTGGGCGATCTGCCACAGGATGTCGCCCGTCTCGAGGTCGATCGCGCTGATGCGCCCCCACGGCGGCTTGACCAGCGGCAGCCCGCGGATGTTCAGCGCGCGCCGCGGCGCCGGCACGCCCGGCGGGTTCCCCCGGATGAAGTCCATGTCCGAGCGCTCCGGATCGTTCACCAGCCCCAGCGAAACCACATCGGTATACGAATACTGATAGAAGATGCCGGTCTCGGGATCGACCGAGCCCCCCGGCCAGGTGGCGCCGCCGCCGGTCGACGGCAGCATCAGCGTCCCGTAGGGGCCCTCGGTCTCCGCCACCACCGGCGGCGTGAAGATCGGCCCGATCCGGAAGTTCGACACCAGTTCGACGGCCTCGGCGCGCAACTCCGGCGTGAAGTCGATCAGGTCGTCGATGCTCACCCCCTGCCGGTCGTAGGCCGGCGGGTGGGTCGGGAACGGCTGCGTGCGCGCAAGCAGCTCGCCCGGCACGTCGGACGGCGGCATCTCCCGCTCCTCGATCGGCCAGAGCGGCTCGCCCGTCACCCGGTCGAGCACATACAGCCAGGCCTGCTTGCTCGGCTGGGCCAGCAGCTTCCGCTCGACGCCGCCGATCTCCACGTCGACCAGCACCGGCGCGCACGGAAAGTCCCAGTCCCAGACGTCGTGGTGGATGGCCTGCAGGTGCCAGAGCCGCTCGCCCGTGTCGATGTCGACCGCCACGATGCTGTCCGAGAACAGGTTGTCCCCGTGCCGGTGGCCGCCGTAGTAGTCGTTCGTCGGCATCTCCGTGGGCAGATACACGATGCCCAGCTCCAGGTCCGCGCTGATCTGCCCCCACACCCCCGTGTTGCCCGTGTAGCGCCACGAGTCGTTCAGCCACGAGTCGTTGCCATACTCGTCGGCGCCCGGAAGCGTGTGGAAGATCCACTTGCGAACGCCCGTGTTCGCGTCGAAGCCGCGCACGTAGCCCTTCGTGTTGCGCATCGAGCGCGGCGCGCTCCCCGGCACGTGCGCCGCCCCCACCACGACCGTGTCACCCGCCACCAGCGGCGTCGCGTGCAGGCCGATCTCCCCCGCCAGCGGGTCGATGTCCTGATCCATGTTCTGCATCAGGTCCACGCTGCCGCCGTCGCCAAAGTCGGCCAGGCGCTCGCCCGTCTTCGCGTTCAACCCGATCAGCCGGTAGCCCGGCGTCACGTAGAAGATCTGCCCGTCGCCGCCGTCGGCGCGGTACGCCAGGCCCCGCCCCGACCGGCGCCGCGGCGCGTTCTCGGCCCGCTCTCCCTCGTCGATGCGGTGCATCCACAGCAGCTCGCCCGTCGCCGCGTCCATGGCGATCGCCGCCCGCCGCAGCCCGGCCGTCGAGTAGACGACGCCGTCCACCATCAGCGGCGTCGATTGGAAGTTGTACTCCGGCGCCGGCCCGAAGTTCTCCGTCTTCAGCCGCCAGGCAACCTCCAGCTCGTCGAAGTTCTCGGCCGTGATCTGGTCGAGCGGCGAGTAGCGCGTGTTGGCGATGTCGCCGCCGTAGCTCCGCCACTCGCCGTTGTCGGTCTGCCCGGCCGCCGGCCAGGCGCCGGCCGCCAGCAACCCGCCGAGCACCACGATCGACGCGACACGCTGTGCATGTGTTGGCATCTTCGACTCCTTCGTTGCCCGACCACGTCGAGGGCTTCGCAGACCCGCTGATCTGCCCGGCCGTGTGGCGAAGAATAGCAAATTCGGCAATGCACCCGACGCGATTCGGTAGGATGGCGCTGATGTCCGCGTCATCCCCGAGCGGATCGACGATCTGCGACCTGGCCTACCAGGCGGCGATCCTGCGAGGTGTTTCCCGCACGTTCGCCCTCAACATTCCCCAGCTGCCGGACGCGCTGCGCGACGTGGTCGGCAACGTCTACGCCCTGTGCCGCATTGCGGACACGATCGAGGACGAACCGACGCTGTCCCCGGCGCAGAAACGGGTGTTCTCGGAGCGCTTCAGCGAGGTGGTCGCCGGACGCCGCGACCCGGCGATGTTCTCGCACGAACTCGGCCCGTTGCTGTCGTCGTCGAGCACCGGACACGAGCAGGACCTGGTGGCCAACACCGCCCGGATAGTCCGCATAACCGAAGGTCTCGGGACCGCCCAGCGGCGCGCGGTCGAGCGCTGCGTGCGGATCATGTCGCGCGGCATGGCGGAGTTCCAGCAGCACGCGGGCACGGCGGGCCTGCAGGACGTTCGCGACCTGAACCGGTACTGCTACTGCGTCGCGGGCGTGGTCGGCGAGACGCTCACCGATCTATTCTGCGACTACTCGGCGGAGATCGGCCGGCGGCGCGAGGAGCTCTTGCCGCTATCGGTGTCCTTCGGCCAGGGGCTGCAGATGGTCAACATCCTCAAGGATGTCTGGGAAGACCAGCGCCGCGGCGCGTGCTGGCTTCCACGCGACGTCTTCCTGGCCGCCGGTTTCGAGCTGCGCGCCCTGTCCCGGGGGCAGGCCGGCCCCGGCTTCGTCGAGGGGTTGTCACAGCTCGTGGCGCTCGCGCACCGCCATCTGGCGCACGCCCTGGGGTTCGTCCTCGCCATTCCGCCCGGCGAAACCGGCATCCGCCGGTTCTGTCTGTGGCCGCTGGGCATGGCGGTGCTCACGCTGCAGCGCATCCATGCCACGCCGGCCTTCAGAAGCGGCAGCGACGTCAAGATCTCACGCCGCAGCGTGCGGGCGGTCACCGCCGTCAGCAGCATCCTCGCACGCTCGAACCCGGCCCTGTCGCTGCTCTTCAAGGGGCTGACCCGGGGTCTGCCGCGGACCCCGGAACCGGCCTGACAGCCGCCGGCCCTTGCGGGCGCTCGCAGGCGGGCAGCGGCGCGCGGACGACGCCACCAGCCGGCCCTACCGCCCGGCGGCTCCGCTTGGCGCCCAACCAACCCTCCAGCGTCCGCGCCGTTCCACGGCGCAGACTCCTACCCGGGCAGGCGGTACGCGATCAGCTCGCCCGCGAACCCCGCGCCGCCGATCGCCATGACGATGTACTGCCGCCCCTCGTGCAGGTAGGTCATCGGCGCGCCGGACACCGCCGCCGGCATGTAGACCGCCCCGACCTCCGCCCCGGTCGCCTTGTCGTAGGCACGCAGCATCGCCCCCACCGCGCCCGACGGCATCGTGAACGTCCCGGGCTCGGCGGCAATCAGCAGCGTCTTCGTGATCAGGGTGCCGACACGCCCGATCCGGCCGGTCCGCGGGATGTCCAGGCCCGCCAGATCCGGGTGATTCCGCACGTTGTCCGGGGTCTCGCCGTGGGCGATCTGCCACAGGATGTCGCCCGTCTCGAGGTCGATCGCGCTGATGCGCCCCCACGGCGGCTTGACCAGCGGCAGCCCGCGGATGTTCAGCGCGCGCCGCGGCGCCGGCACGCCCGGCGGGTTCCCCCGGATGAAGTCCATGTCCGAGCGCTCCGGGTCGTTCACGAGCCCCAGCGAGGTGACCTGCGTGAACGAGTACTGGTAGAAGATGCCGGTCTCGGGATCGACCGAGCCCCCCGGCCAGCTGGCGCCGCCGCCGGCCGACGGCAGCATCAGCGTCCCGTAGGGGCCCTCGGTCTCCGCCACCACCGGCGGCGTGAAGATCGGCCCGATCCGGAAGTTCGACACCCGCTCGACCGCCTCGGCGCGCAGCTCCGGCGTGAAGTCGATCAGGTCGTCGATGCTCACCCCCTGCCGGTCGTAGGCCGGCGGGTGGGTCGGGAACGGCTGCGTGCGCGCAAGCAGCTCGCCCGGCACGTCGGACGGCGGCATCTCCCGCTCCTCGATCGGCCAGATCGGCTCACCCGTCACCCGGTCGAGCACATAGAGCCAGGACTGCTTGCTCGGCTGGGCCAGCAGCTTCCGCTCGACGCCGTCGATCTCCACGTCGACCAGCACCGGCGCGCACGGAAAGTCCCAGTCCCAGACGTCGTGATGGATGGCCTGCAGGTGCCAGAGCCGCTCGCCCGTCTCGATGTCGACCGCCACGATGCTGTCCGAGAACAAGTTGTCCCCGTGCCGATGGCCGCCGTAGTAGTCGTTCGTCGGCATCTCCGTGGGCAGATACACGATGCCCAGCTCCAGGTCCGCGCTGATCTGCCCCCACACCCCCGTGTTGCCCGTGTAGCGCCACGAGTCGTTCAGCCACGAGTCGTTGCCGTACTCGTCGGCGCCCGGAAGCGTGTGGAAGATCCACTTGCGAACGCCCGTGTTCGCGTCGAAGCCGCGCACGTAGCCCTTCGTGTTGCGCATCGAGCGCGGCGCGCTCCCCGGCACGTGCGCCGCCCCCACCACGACCGTGTCACCCGCCACCAGCGGCGTCGCGTGCAGGCCGATCTCTCCCGCCAGCGGGTCGATGTCCTGATCCATGTTCTGCATCAGGTCCACGCTGCCGCCGTCGCCGAAGTCGGCCAGGCGCTCGCCCGTCTTCGCGTTCAACCCGACCAGCCGGTAGCCCGGCGTCACGTAGAAGATCTGCCCGTCGCCGCCGTCGGCGCGGTACGCCAGGCCCCGCCCCGACCGGCGCCGCGGCGCGTTCTCGGCCCGCTGGCCCTCGTCGATGCGGTGCATCCACAGCAGCTCGCCCGTCGCCGCGTCCATGGCGATCGCCGCCCGCCGCAGCCCGGCCGTCGAGTAGACGACGCCGTCCACCATCAGCGGCGTCGACTGGAAGTTGTACTCCGGCGCCGGCCCGAAATTCTCCGTCTTCAGCCGCCAGGCAACCTCCAGCTCGTCGAAGTTCTCGGCCGTGATCTGGTCGAGCGGCGAGTAGCGCGTGTTGGCGATGTCGCCGCCGTAGCTCCGCCACTCGCCGTTGTCGGTCTGCCCGGCCGCCGGCCAGGCGCCGGCCGCCAGCAGCCCGCCGAGCACCACGATCGACGCGACACGCTGTGCATGTGTTGGCATCTTCGACTCCTTGCCGCTGGACCCACCTCCGCCGAGCGACCGCGCCGACCTTCGCACGCGGCTCGCATCGCAGCCCACAACGTAACACACGGAACCGAGTCAGGTGCGTCCGGATTCGTCGTCCGTCAGCTGCGCTCGAAACGCTTCTCGAGCTCCTCGCGCGTGAGCCGCAGCAGCACCGGGCGGCCGTGCGGGCAGACCGTCGAGTAGGCCGTCCGGCGCAGCTCCTCGAGAATCCAGGTCATCTTCTCCAGCGTCAGCCGGTCGTTCGCCTTGACCGCCGCGTGGCACGCCGTGCTGGCCGCGATCCGGCCGAGCGCCTCGCTGACGGCCGCTCCGTCATCCAGCCCGTCGAGGTCCTCGGCCAGGGCGCGGACGGCCGCCTCGCAGTCGCCCCGACTCAACAGGCCGGGGACCGCCGTCACCTGCACGCTGTCACCGCCGAACGGATGGATCTCGAAGCCGAGCCGGGCCAGAATCGCGGCGTGCGCGTGCAGGGCGCCGCGCACGCCCGCGGGCAGGGCGATCAGCAGCGGCTCGAGCAGGCGCTGCGATTCCAGGACGCCGTCGGCCAGACGCGCCAGGACCTGCTCGTGGAGGATGCGCTCGTGGGCGACGTGCTGGTCCACGATGACGACCCCGTCGTTGTCGACGGCGATGATGAACGTGTCCCGGAACTGCCCCAGCGGAATCAGCGGGGCCCGCTCCGGGCGGGGCGGCGCCGCCCCGCCGGCGGCCGCTCCCGGCCACGACTCGCGGACCGCGTCCGCCTGCCCGCCCGGCGAGGCCGGCGCCGGACCCGGCCGGCGGAACGCCTCCGTCACGGGCGTCCAGCGGCTGGCTGCCCCCATTCCGGCGACGACACCCGGAATGGAGACCGGACGCGGCTCGGCCGTCCTCGGCCGCGCGGCCGCAAGCGGCACCTGGGACACGACCTCCTGTCCGAGTGCGTCGGCCAGCGCGCGCCGGACCACTTCGTGGACCAGCGACTGCTCGAGAAACCGCACCTCGGCCTTGGTCGGATGGACGTTGACGTCGACCCGCTCCGGCGGCAGCTCGATGAACAGGTGCACCTCGGGACTGCGCGGCTTGATGGTCGCGCGGCTGTAGGCCTCGTTCACCGCGTGCAGGATGGTCCGGTCCCGCACCGCGCGGCCGTTGACGAACAGATGCTGCGGTCCGCGGGTGGGCGCGTCCCCGGCCAGCGCGGCCGCCCGGCCGTACAGGCGGATTCCGCCCGCCTCCTTCCGCACGTCGACCAGATCCTGCCGGTCGCCGTACACCTGAAAGAACCGCTCGGCCAGGCTCGCCGCGGGCGGGTAGTGGAAAACGGTGCGGGGACCGCTCTGCAGCCGGAAGCCGACCGCGGCGTGCGCCAGGGCGAACTGCGTCAGCGCGCGCGAGATGTGCCCCGTCTCCGCGCCGTCCGACTTCAGGAACTTGCGCCGCGCCGGGACGTTGTAGAAGAGGTCACGGACCTCGACGCGGGTCCCCTCGGGCAGCCCGGCCTCCGTGACCCCCTCCAGGGCGCCGCCCGACACCCGAACCTCGACGCCCGTCGACGCCCCTCGCTCGCGCGTGCGCAACCGGAGGCGGGAGACCGACGCGATGCTGGGCAGCGCCTCGCCCCGGAAGCCGAGCGTGCCGATCGCGGCGAGATCGTCGAGACTGCCGATCTTGCTGGTCGCGTGGCGCTCGACCGCGAGCTCGGCGTCACCCTGGGTCATCCCCTCGCCGTCGTCCTCGACCCGGATCAGCCGCTTGCCACCCAGCTCGATCGCCACGGCCACCCGCGCGGCGCCGGCGTCCAGGCTGTTCTCGACGAGTTCCTTGACCGCCGCCGCGGGCCGCTCGACGACCTCACCGGCCGCAATCTGGTTGGCGAGCTCGGGGGGCAGCCGGTTGATCCTGCCCATGCAGCACTCGTCAGCGGCGGGCGAGCGTCGCCTGCGCCGCCGCCAGGCGCGCGGTCGGGACGCGGAACGGCGAGGCGCTGACGTAGTCGAGGCCGACGTCCTCGAAGAAGTCGATCGAGGCGGGGTCGCCGCCGTGCTCGCCGCACACCCCGAGCTTGAGCTTGGGCCGCGCGCCGCGGCCCCGCTCCACGCCGATGCGCACCAGCTCGCCGACGCCCTCGACGTCGATCGACTCGAACGGATCCCGGGTCAGGATGCCGCGGTCCTGGTAGTCCTTGAGGAACTTGCCGATGTCGTCGCGAGAGAACCCGAACGTCAGCTGGGTCAGGTCGTTCGTGCCGAACGAGAAGAAATCGGCGTCCGCCGCGATGTCTCCCGCCACGAGCACGGCGCGCGGGAGCTCGATCATGGTCCCGATCAGGTACTTGACCTTCACCCCGGCTGCACCCATCGTTTCGGACGCCATCCGGTCGATCAGCGCCTTCTGATCGCGGAACTCGCCGACGTCCCCCACGAGCGGCACCATGATCTCGGGAACGACCCTGATGCCCTCCTGCGCGAGCCGGCAGGCTGCCTCGATGATGGCGCGCACCTGCATCTCCGCGATCTCGGGATAGCTGATGGCCAGCCGTACGCCGCGATGCCCCATCATGGGATTGAACTCGTGGAGCTGCTCGACGCGCCGCAGCAGCGTCCGCTTGGCCTCGAGCTCCGCGGCCTCGTCGCCGCCGCGGGCCTCCATGCGCACAATCTCCACCATCAGCTCCTCGCGCTTCGGCAGGAACTCGTGCAGGGGCGGATCGATCAGTCGGATCGTGACCGGCTGACCCGGCATCGCCTTGAACACGCCGTAGAAGTCCTCGCGCTGCAGCGGCAGCAGCGCGTCGAGCGCCGCGCGCCGCGCGCCCTCCGTCTCGGCCAGGATCATGCGCTGGACGATCGGGATCCGCTCGTCGCCGAAGAACATGTGCTCGGTCCGGCAGAGGCCGATACCGCGCGCGCCGAGGGCGTACGCGGTGGCGGCCTGGTCGGGCTGGTCGGCGTTGGCGCGGATGCCGAGGCGCCGGATCTGATCGGCCCACTTGAGCAGCTTCGCGAAACGGCGGTAGATGTCCGACCGGCGCTGGCTCTGCTCACCCCCCAGCACCTGCAGGATCTCGCTGGGCCGGGTCGCGACGCGGCCGATCTTCACCTCGCCCGTCAGCCCGTCGAACGAGACGTAGTCACCCTGCTCGAACGACTGGCCGTTGACGGTTACTACGCGCTCGGACTCGGAGACGCGCAGCTCGCCCGCGCCGACCACCGACGGCTTCCCCATCTGCCGCCCGACGACGGCCGCATGCGACGTCATGCCGCCCGTGGCCGTCAGCACGCCCTGCGCGACGTGCATGCCGTGGATGTCGTCCGGCACCGTCTCCTTGCGGACCAGCAACACGTCCCGGCCCTGACCGGCCCAGCGCACGGCCTCGTCGGCGGTGAAGACGACCTCCCCGCAGGCCGCGCCCGGCGACGCCGGCAGCCCGCGCGTCACGGCCGGCAGCGCCGCCCAGTCGTCAGGGTCGAAGACCGGCGCCAGGAGCTGCGTCAACGCGTCCGGATCGACCATGCGCACCGCATCCTCCGGCTCGATCAGCCCCTCGTCCACCAGGTCGGTGGCGATCACCACCGCGGCGTAGCCGGTACGCTTGCCGTTGCGCGTCTGCAGCATGTAGAGCTGGTCGTCCTGGATGGTGAACTCGAAGTCCTGCACGTCCTTGTAGTGGCGCTCGAGACGGGTCGTGATGTCCCGCAGCTCCTGGTAGGCCCGCGGCATCACCTGCTCGAGCTCGCAGATCGGCTGCGGCGTGCGAATGCCCGCCACGACGTCCTCGCCCTGGGCGTTGATCAGGAACTCGCCGTAGAACTCCTTCGCGCCGGTCGCCGGATTGCGCGTGAAGCCCACGCCGGTGCCGGAGCGGTCGCCGGTGTTGCCGAACACCATCGCCTGGATGTTGACGGCAGTGCCGATGGCGTCCGGGATGTCGTAGATCCGGCGGTACTCCTTCGCCCGCGGGTTCTGCCACGACCGGAAGACCGCGTCGCGCGCCATCCGCAGCTGCCGCAGCGGGTCCTGCGGAAACGCGCGTCCGCTCTCCCGCTCGACGATCTCCTTGAACCGCACCACCACCTCGCGGAGCGCCGTTTCGTCCAGATCGGTGTCGAGCGCGGCCCCGCGCGCAGCCTTGACGCTCTCGAATTCCTCCTCGAACGCCTCCTTCGGAATCTCGAGGACGACGTTGCCGAACATCTGGATGAAGCGGCGGTAGCTGTCGAATGCGAAGCGGCCGTTCGACGTCCGCGCCTTCAGACCTTCCACCGCGCGGTCGTTGAGGCCGAGGTTGAGGATGGTGTCCATCATGCCGGGCATCGAGAACTTGGCGCCCGACCGAACCGACACCAGCAGCGGCTGGTCGGCGGCGCCCAGCTTCGCGCCGGTCAGCTCCTGCAGCCTGCCGAGATGGACCTCCATCTCCCGATCGATGGCGGCCGGCACGTGGCGGCGCTGCTCGTAGTAGGCGGTGCACGCCTCGGTCGACACCGTGAATCCGGGCGGCACCGGCAGCCCCGCGTTGGTCATCTCCCCAAGGTTGGCGCCCTTGCCGCCGAGCAGGTCCCGCATCGTCCGGTCGCCCTCGGCGGAACCGCCGCCGAAGAAGTAGACGCACTTGGGCTCGGGCGCGGCGGTTGCCGTCTTGCCGGCAGGCTTGCGGCTGGATTTCCTCGGTGCGGTCGTCTTCGTCGGCGGCTTCTTGGACATACGTTTGGCCCGGCCCTCGTGGCATCCCTGGACGGTAGATTGTGGAGCGATTGGCGACTCGGCGCGCGGCACGACACGCCAAGCTATTCTAGCAGCCCGCGGGCGGCTGGCCCGACTCGGGGCAGCAGTCGGGCTACCGCCGCGGCCTCGTCAGTCGCCGAGGCCGAGCAGCGCCTGCTGCCACGGCAGCAGCGCGTCGAGGCCCGCGCCACCCTCGGCGGCGACACGCTCGAGTGCGGCGCGCGATGCAATCAGGTCCGGTTCGATGGCCAGCTCGGCCGCGGTCCGGTCGCGCCGCTGCTTCAGCTCGGCCACCTGCCGATCCTGCTCCTTCGTGAGCCGCGCACGACGCCTGGCCTCCGGGCGGCCAGGCCATTCGGCCCGATCGAGCTGCAACGCTTCGGCCGCGGCCTGCTGGAAACGCTTCTGCCGGTCGCCGCGCAGACCGCGCGGCGACGCCGCCTCGCCCTGGTCGAGGCGACGCGCGGCGTCGACGAGGTCCTGGCTCGACAGGATGTGAAAAGGCGGTCGATCGACGGCCCGCGCCTCGTCCTCACGCCAATGCCACAGGGCGCGCAGGACCGCGCTGGCGCGCGCTTCGAGCGTATGGCTGCCGCGCACGCGCCACTCCGTCTGCGGGTCTCGCTCGCGCACGATGCGCGCGGCCGCCGCCGCGCGCCGGCACGACTGCTCGAGCCATGCCAGGCGGCCGAGCTCCGCGAGGCGGCGCTCGAGCCGTTCCGCCAGCGGGAGCAGAAAGTGCGTGTCGTTGCGGGCGTAGCGGGTCAGCTGCGGGGCCAGCGGCCGGCGCGCCCAGTTGGCCGTCTGCAGGCCCTTGGGCAGCGCAACGTCGAAGTGCTCGGCAACCAGCGCCGCGTAGCCGTACCGGGAGGCGCCGGTGAGCCGCGCGGCGATGACAGTATCGAACACCCTGGCCGGGGCGCCCAGACCGAGGCGGTTCAGCATGCGCAGATCGAAATCCGCACCGTGCATCACCATTTCGGTGTGCGCCAGCGCCTGCAACAGGGACGACAGATCGAGGCCGGCCAGCGGATCGACGAGCTCGTCGGCGCCGGGCAGCCCGACCTGAACCAGGCAGACCTTCTCGTGGTAGCAATGCAGGCTGTCGGCCTCGGTATCGACCCCGACTCGGGCGTTCCCGGCAATGCGCTCGGCGAGCGCGGCCAGTGCGGGCAGCGTATCAATCACGGCACAGGAGAACTATAGCGGCGGACGTACGTGAAAACACCCACGCCCCTGGTGGTGCCGGAGACGTGGGTGTCTGAAGCCTTGCGGCCAACCGGGCGCTATTCCTGCGCCTGCGCGTCGTGCGCGTCGTCGCGCTCGACGGCGAGAATCGCGGCCCCGTCGAGACCGCGCTGGTCGAACGGGGACGTGACCTTGACCCACTGCCCCGGCTGAATCCCCGCCAGAGCATCGATGGTGCTCGCCGGCACCTGGGCCTTGAACGTGATGCGTCGGCTGTCTGCGTCGGCCGAGATGAACTCCGCCGGCAGGACATAGCCGTGGTCCAGAGCGAACTGGCCGTGATCCTCCGGCTCGCGGTGCTGCAGATACCGAACCGCCGTCACCTCGTGGCCGTCGCCGGGCGCCCAGAGCAGGACCACGCCGTCGCCCTTGCCGAACCGCTCGACGTACCGGAACACGTGCTGCTCCGCCTGCGCCGATACCGTGACGGCCTGCTCGGCGCCGTGAAGGGCGATGAGCCTTCCGGGCCAGACGTAGGCCTTCTCTCCGCCCGCGGCCGCCGCGACCGGCGTCGCCGGCACGGGCGCGTAGGCGTTGACCGCCAGCAGCGCCGGCCGTGCGTCCGCAGGATGATGCGGCGAGGTCATGCGTACCCAGGTGCCCTCGGCCAACCCCTGCACCGCATCCCGATTGTCCTCGGGCAGCGGCACCCGGAACGTCAGTTGCCGGCCGTCCGCCGCCACCGCCTCGAACGTCGCACGCAGCAGGTACCGGTCGCTGCCCCACAGGCCCGAACCGTCGTCCGCCGCCACGGCGTTGATGCCGCTCGCCTCGTGCTCATGACCGGACCAGGTAATCACGATGGGCTGACCCACCGCGAGACCGGAAGCCGCCGCGACCGCCTCGGTCGATACGATCTGCGCGCGAACCGTCAGCGCACCGGCCGTCTCGTCGAGCGCCACCAGCTCGCCGTCCCAGCGATATGTCGCGTCCTGCGCCAGAGCCACCGGCAGCGGCTGCCGCGACGGAACGTAGGCGTCGACTGCCAAGAGCGCGGGCTGCGCGTCGGCCGGATGGTGCGGCGATGTCATCAGCGCCCAGGCGCCCCGCGTCAGCGACCGCACCGTCCCGCGGCTGCCCTCGGGCAGCGGAACCCGGAAAGCCAACTGCCGGCCGCCGGCCTCGGTCGCCTCGAACGTCGCACGCAGCAGATACCGGTCGCTGCCCCACAGGCCCGAGCCGTCGTCCGCCATCACCGCGCGGATGCCGCTCGCCTCGTCCCCGTAGCCCGACCAGGTGATCACGATGGGTTCACCCGCCGTCAGACCTGCGGCCGCCGACCGCGCCTCGGCCGAGACCATCTGCGCCCGCACCGTCAGCGCGTCCGACGCCTCGTCGAGCGCCACCAGCTCGCCACCCCAGCGATACGTCGCGTCCTGCGCCGGGGCCGCCGGGAGCGGCTGCCGCGACGGCACGTAGGAATTGATGGCCATCAGCGCCGGCTGCGCGTCCGCCGGATGGTGCGGCGACGTCATCAGCGCCCAGGCGCCGCGCGTCAGCGACCGCACCGTCCCGCGGCTACCCTCGGGCAACGGAACCCGGAAAGCCAACTGCCGACCGCCGGCCTCGGTCGCCTCGAACGTCGCACGCAGCAGATACCGGTCGCTGCCCCACAGGCCCGAGCCGTCGTCCGCCATCACCGCGCGGATGCCGCTCGCCTCGTCCCCGTAGCCCGACCAGGTGATCACGATGGGTTCACCCGCCGTCAGGCCTGCGGCCGCCGACCGCGCCTCGGTCGAGACCATCTGCGCCCGCACCGTCAGCGCACCGGCCGTCTCGTCGAGCGCCACCAGCTCGCCACCCCAGCGATACGTCGCGTCCTGCGCCGGGGCCGCCGGCAGCGGCTGCCGCGACGGCACGTAGGAATTGATGGCCATCAGCGCCGGCTGCGCGTCCGCCGGATAGTGCGGCGACGTCATCCGCGCCCAGGCGCCCCGCGTCAACGACCGCACCGCCCCGCGGCTGCCCGCGGGCAACGGAACCCGGAAAGCCAGCTGCCGACCGCCGGCCTCGGCGGCCTCGAACGTCGCACGCAGCAGATACCGGTCGCTGCCCCACAGGCCCGAGCCGTCGTCCGCCATCACCGCGCGGATGCCGCTCGCCTCGTCCCCGTAGCCCGACCAGGCAACCACGATGGGTTCGCCCGCCGTCAGGCCTGCGGCCGCCGACCGCGCCGCGGCCGAGACCATCTGCGCCCGCACCGTCAGCGCGTCCGACGCCTCGTCGAGCGCCACCAGCTCGCCGCCCCAGCGATACGTCGCGTCCTGCGCGAGAAGAACGGGCAGCGCCTGGGGCGAAGGAACGTAGGCGTTGACCGCCAGCAGCGGCGGCGGCGCGTCGGCAGGGTGATGCGGCGAGGTCATGCGCGCCCACGCACCCTGCGTCAGCGACCGCACCGCCCCGCGGCTCGCCTCCGGCAGCGGCACGCGGAACGTCAGCTGCCGGCCGGCGGCCTCCACGGCCTCGAACGTCGCGCGCAGCAGATACCGGTCGCTGCCCCACAGGCCCGAGCCGTCGTCCGCCATCACCGCGCGGATGCCGCTCGCCTCGTCCCCGTAGCCCGACCAGGCAACCACGATGGGTTCGCCCGCCGTCAGGCCTGCGGCCGCCGACCGCGCCTCGGTCGAGACCATCTGCGCCCGCACCGTCAGCGCACCGGCGGCCTCGTCCAGCAGCCTGAGCTCGCCGTCCCAGCGATAGGTCGCACCCTGCGCCACAGGCGCGCGCCGGTCCCGCGACGGCAGGTAGGGGTCGACCGTCAGCAGCGCCGCCGACGCATCCTCGAGATGACGCGGCGAGGTCATGCGCGCCCACGCACCGCGAGTCAGCGAGCGCACCGCGCTGCGGCTCGCCTCCGGCAGCGGCACGCGGAACGTCAGATACCGATTGTCCGCGTCGAGCGCCTCGAAGGTCGCCCGCAACGGAAACCGTGCGCTGCCATCCGGCGCGTCGACTTCCTCGGACGCCGATTCTGCGCTGGCGGCCGCCGCAGAACTGCCCGCGCGCGCCAGCGACCAGATCCCGCTCGCCCGATCCCCGAAGCCCGACCAGGTGACGACGATGGAATCGCCGCCGCGCAGGCCGTCGCTCTCTTTCAGGACGGCCGGCGACAGGACGCGGGCCTTGACCGTCAGCGTCCCGGCGCCCTCGTCGAGCGCCACCAGCTCACCAGTCCACCGGTATGTCTCTTCTGGTGATGACGAGGCGGTCGATGTGGGGGTCGCCGTGCCGGCCACCCAGATGAGCAGACCGACCGCGCATGCGGCAGCGCGCGCGCGTCCGGTCGCCCTGCTTCGATGTTCCGTCTGATTCAGCATGACTCACTCCTTACGTCATCAGCGCGGATGAACGGCGGGGCTGCCGTGCATCGCGTGACACAAGCCGTCTGCACGTAGCCGGCGTCGCCTCGCGCAACCGGTGCGCAAGGACAAAGACCCCCGCTTGAGCGGAAACCAACGAACGCCGACCGAAGACTGGCTCTGGGAGTAGCCGTCTACGAAGGACGGAGGCTTGACCTAGTGCCTCCCGCGAGCATTATGGAGACGAACACGGCAGGGGTCAAGAAGAAATGGGCGGGTTACGCTTCCCGGACGATCTCCGATACATCCGCGAGCTGCAGGATCACGTGCTCGACCTCCTGCATGAGGCGCAGGCGGGCGCTGCGCAGCGACGGGTCGTCCGCCATGACGAACACCTCGGTGAAGAAGCGGTCGACGGCGGGCCCGATCTTCGCCGCCTCCGCGAACGCCGCGCGAAACCCGGCGCCCTCCCGCACGGCCGTGTCGATGACCGACCGGCGCGCGGTCAGCTCGGCGAGCAGCGCGCGCTCGGCGGGCTCGGTCAGGGCAGCTTCGAACCGCTCGCCGCCCGCGACCCGGCCTGCCTCGCGGGGCAGCTCCCTGGCGATGTTCTTCACCCGCTTGAAGAGCGTCGCGAGCGTCCGGAAATCGGCGGTGTCCGTGAACTCGGGCAGCACCTCCAATTTGCGGCGCGCGTCGAGCGGCCGGAGCGTGTCGAGCGGCTGATGGGTCACAGCGCGGACGTTGCGCCGGTCGAACCCGCGGACCTCCAGCAGGTAGCGGAGCCTATCCAGGAGGAATGCGGTTTCGCGGTCGCGCGCGGCGTCATCGGCCCTATCCGCCGGAGGCGCCGGCGCGGCAAGGCGCCGCAGCGCGCCTATCGGCACGCGTGCCTCCAGGCCCGTCAGCTCCGGGAGATCGATCAGGATCCGCAGCATGCCCTGCGCCTGCCGGCGAATCCCCAGCGGGTCGCGGGAGCCGGTCGGCTTCTCGCCGGCGCCGAACAGGCCGGCGACGGTATCCACCTTGTCGGCCAGGGCGACCACCGCCCAGGTCGCCGCCGCCGCGCCCAGGGCCGCTTTCGACGGCGGGTCGTCCGCGCCGACGCCGATCGGCAGGTAGTGATGGTAGATGGCCTTCCAGACCGCCTCGGGCTCGCCCTGCTCGCGCGCGTAGACGCCGCCCATCACCCCCTGCAGCTCCGGGAACTCGCCCACCATGTCCGTAGTGAGGTCCGCCTTCGCCAGGATAGCCGCGCGCCGCGCGTCGCCGGCCGCATCCGGGCAGCCGAGCACGTCGCGGGCGATTCGCTCCGCCAGCGCCGCCATCCGCTCGGACTTGTCCCGGTAGCTCCCGAGGCGCTTGTGGAACAGCAGCGTGTCGAGCCGGGCGAGGCGATCGTCCAGCGGCCGCGCGCGGTCGGCGTCCCAGAAGAAGCGGGCATCGCGCAGGCGCGCCACGAGGACGCGCTCCGCGTTGCGCGCGATGCGCGCGACGTTGTCGCGCGGCGTATTGGTCACCGCCAGGAAGTGCGGCAGCAGCCGCCCGCCGCCGTCGACGACCGGGAAGTAGTGCTGGTGATGCACCATCGTGGTCGACAGCACCTCGTCCGGCAGCGACAGGAACTCCGCGGGGAAGCTGCCGGTCACCACAGCCGGATGCTCGACCAGGTCGGGCACCTCGCGCGCGAGGGCCGACTGCGTCTCGATGGACGCCACCGTCCCCCCGACCTTGCGGGCGCAGGCGTCCAGCTTGCGGGTCACCCGGGCGCGCCGCTCGGCGCGATCTATCAGCACGTATGCACGTTCCAGCCGCCGCTGGTAGTCGGCGAACGACGTCACCTCGAGCGGCTCCCCCGCGCCGCCTTCCCGGGCGAAGAAACGGTGCCCGTAGGTGACGTTGCCCGCGCGGACGGGCGCCACGCCCGGCGCCTGCGCGCCGGCCGTCCGGCCGATGACGAACGGCACGACCCGGCCGCCGTACAGGAAGACCAGCCAGCGGATCGGCCGACCGAAGAGGAGTTCGCCGCGCCCGTCGTCCAGGGTGGCGTCCCAACGCATCGCTTTCGGGAAGGCGAGATCGCGCAGCGTGGCGGCGAGCACCGCGCCGAGCACCGAGCGCGTCGTGCCGCCGCGCTGCCGGCGCCGGTACGCCAGGTACTCCCCTTTGCCGGTGTCGATCCGCTCGAGCGCGGCGACGTCCACGCCCTGCTTGCGTGCGAAGCCGAGGGCCGCCCGCGTGGGCTCGCCCGCCGCGTCGACCGCGGCCCGCACCGGCGGCCCCGTCACCGTCTCCTCCAGGTCCGACTGCCGGTCGGCCAGCTCGGCGACGGTCGCCACCAGCCGGCGCGGACCGACGAACGCCTGCATGGGCGTGCGGCGGACCACCCGCGCCGCCTCCAGGCGGGCCGCCAGAAGCTCGGCCAACTGCGCCTCGAGGCCGGGGATCCAGCTCGCCGGCATCTCCTCGCAACCGATTTCGAGCAGCAGTTCGCGGCGCGCCATGCTCAGGCGCCCTCCGCCGGGGCCGCCGCCCCGGACGCCTCCCGCTCCCAGGCGACGTGGGCTTCGGCAATGGCGACGGCCAGCTTGCGCACGCGCAGGATGTAGGCCGCGCGCTCGGTCACGCCGATGCTGCCGCTCGCGTCGAGCAGGTTGAACGTGTGCGAGCACTTGAGGCAGTGGTCCAGCGCCGGCAGGGTCAGCCCCGACGCCAGCAGCCGCTCCGCCAGCTCGTAGTAGCGATCGAACAGCTCGCGGTGCGCGCGCGCGTATTCGCCGGGCGGCAGGTCCACCTCGCCGAAGGCGTACTTCGACTGCTCCACCTCCTCGCGGTGCCGCACCTCGCCGTAGGAGACGCCCGGCGCCCACTCGAGGTCGTAGACGTTGTCGACACCCTGCAGGTGCATCGCAATCCGCTCGAGCCCGTAGGTCAGCTCGACGGAGATCGGCGCCAGGTCGAGGCCCCCTGCCTGCTGAAAATAGGTGAACTGCGTGATCTCGAGCCCGTCGAGCAGCACCTGCCAGCCGATGCCCCAGGCGCCGAGCGTCGGCGACTCCCAGTTGTCTTCCTCGAAACGGACGTCGTGGCGGGTCGGATCGATGCCGCATGCCTCGAGGCTGTCCAGGTAGATGCGCTGGGCGTCGTCCGGAGACGGCTTCAGGATCACCTGGAACTGATGGTGCTTGAACAGCCGGTTGGGGTTCTCCCCGAAGCGCCCGTCGGCCGGCCGGCGCGACGGCTGCACGTAGGCCACGTTCCAGAACCGGGGCCCGAGGACGCGCAGGAACGTCTCGGGGTGCATGGTCCCGGCGCCGACCTCGATGTCCAGCGGCTGCTGGATGAGGCAGCGCCTCTCCGACCAGAAGCGTGAGAGCGACAGGATGAGATCCTGGAGCGTCATGACTCGAACGACGCCCCTCGCGGTGTCCCGCCGCCTGACGCGTACGGGCGTGGAATCGGCGCGTCTATGCCTATTCTAGCGCAGCCCAGCCGCCGTGGCCGCTCCGGCGGCGGACGGCCGACCGCTCGAGACCAGGCGCAGGCGAGGCGCATCAAGTGCCGCCGGCGTGCAGTTCCCGCAGCACGCGCAGCGAGCGCAGCTCTTTCTGGAGATTGGCGGCGATCAGCAGCCGATGGACCGCGGCCAGCTCGCGGGCGGCGGGCGGCGGGAGGTCGACCTCGCCCAGTTGCGCCGGCGGCCGCTTCGCCGCGGCGCTCAGGAACGCGAGCGCGGCCGGCGACAGGTCGGTGCCGCCGCCCGGCGGGCCGCAGTCACGACAGACACACACGCCGTACGGCGCGGTCACCTGCGCGCCCCGGTCGCGCAACGCGGCGCCGCATTCGTGACAAGCCGTGACCGATGGATAGACGCCCTGGAGACGCAGCAGCCAGTACTCGAAGTAGCGCGCGACGGGCCCTGCCGGGACGCCCGACAGGAGCGCGGCCATGACCGTGGCGCCGAGCCGGAACAGGCGGTCGCTCGGGTCGCCCTCGGGTGCCCACTCGTCGATCAGCTCGGCAAAGTATCCGGCGTGCTCGAGCACCTCCGCGTTGCCGCTCGCCAAAGGTGACAGCACCGGCTCCACGTAGGTAAGCCGCACCAGGTCGCGGTGCTCGCGCTCGAAATAGGCGACTCGCGCCCTCGTGAACGACTCCAGCCCACCAGAGAACCGCGACCGCATCCGCCGCGCGCCCTTGGCAACGCCGCGCCGCTTGCCGCGATCGCTGGTGAGAAAGACGACAATCCGATCCGCCTCGCCCAGCTTGTAGGTGCGCAGGATCAGTGCGTCGGCCGTGTACAGCGGCATTGTTCCGGAACCAAACCCGATACTATTCTATCGTCAGCGTCTCGTAGCGCCGCCGGCGACCAGGAGGGGAATGATGCACTTTCACCGATCGACGCTCGTAGTCGCCCTGTGCGCGTGCGCCGTCCTGCGGCCGGCGACGCCGAGCGGCAGCCAGACGCCGCCACCGGCCGCCGTCCGCATGATCGCCGTCGAGGGCGAGGGCGCCGACTACTGGCCACGGTGGCGCGGACCCTCCGGGCAGGGCCTCGTCGGCGGCCCCGGCTACCCCGACCGCTGGAGCGCTACCGACAACGTCGTCTGGCGGACAGCGGTCCCCGGCCGCGGCAACTCCTCACCGATCGTGTGGGACGACCACATCTTCCTGACCACGGGCAGCGACGACGGCCGCCGCCTCTCCGTGCTGGCCTACCGGCGCAGCGACGGGGCGCTGCGCTGGGAAACCGAGGTGGCGCCGGGGCCGCCGGAGGCGGTGCACCGCAAGAACGGCCCCGCGTCGGCGACGCCGGTGACCGACGGCGAGCGGGTGTACGCGTCGCTCGGCGGGCGCGGCCTGGTGGCCCTCGACTTCGACGGACGCCTGCTCTGGCACACGGCAATCGGGCGGATCGCCAACTACCACGGACCGGCCGGATCGCCGCTGCTCTACCGCAACCGCCTCATCCTCTACCAGGACCAGCGCGGGGACGGATTCGTCGCCGCGTACGACGCCGCCACCGGCGCCCAGGTATGGCGCACCGCGCGCGACGCCAGCGTCGGCTGGGGCACGCCGGTGGCCATCCGCGTCGGCGGTCACGACGAGATCGTGGTGAGCAGCCAGCGCACGGTGCGCGCCTACGACCCCGACAGCGGCCGCGAGCTGTGGAGCTGCGACGGGAACCGGTTCGAGGTCATCCCGACCCCGGTGGTCGCAGCCGGCCTCGTCTTCTGCACGTCGGGCCGCGCGGGTCCCACGCTGGCGATCCGCCCCGGTGGACAGGGGGACGTCACCCGCACCCACATCGCCTGGTCGACGCCGCGCGGCTCGCCGTTCATTCCCTCGCCCATCGCGTACAGCGGCTACCTGTACACCATCAACGACATGGCGAGCATCGTCACGTGCTTCGACGCCGCCACCGGCGCGGTGAGGTGGCAGCAACGGCTCGGCCGCGCCGCGCGCGAGGGATTCTCCGCCTCGCCCGTGGCGGTGGACGGCAAGGTGTTCTTCACGAACGACGACGGCATCACCTTCGTCGTACGGGCCGGACCGGAGTTCGAGCTCCTCCACACCAACGACATCGGCGCCCGCACGCTGGCCTCGCCGGCGCTCGTCGACGGGCGTTGGTACATCCGGACCGAGGACGAGCTGATCGCCATCGGCCGATAGGGTGGATATGGAGCGAGTCGCGACCCGGCGCAACCCGAGCCCGAGTTGTCTGATTTCAACCATCGAGACATTTCTCGCGGGTCAGGATCTGCCTGCAGTCGATGCCATACACCTGTCGCTCGAGAACGAGATAGCGGCGGCCGGACCCGCGGCCGTGTCGCGCCTGCTCGACCGCCTGTCGGACGGAGACAGCGCCTGGACGTACTATCCGCCGGACCCCCTGGCGAGAAGAATGCACCAGGTTCTCGCCGCCAAGCTTCTCCACCCTGACTGCACCTTGTCCGGCACCGCCAAACTGCAGGCCGTCCGCGGCGAACCCGTCATCCTGTTCTCGAACCACCTGTCGTACGCGGACGCCAACCTCGTCGAGATCCTCGTCAAGCGCTCCCCCGCGTCCGAGCTCGCGGGCCGGCTGACCGCCATCGCCGGCCCGAAGGTGTACACCAACCGCCGGCGCCACTTCTCGAGCCTCTGCTTCGGCACGATCCGCACCCCCCAGAGCCACGTCCTCTCGACGGGCGCGGCGACGATGAATGCGAGAGACGTCGCCCGCGCCGCCCGTCAATCCATTGCCGCCGCACACGAGCGACTCGCCCAGGGCGACGCCCTGCTGGTGTTCGGGGAAGGCACACGCAGCCGCCAGGCCACGCTGCAGCGCATGCTGGCCGCCAGCGCCCGCTATCTGGAGGCCGGCGACGCCTGGGTGCTGCCCGTCGGCATCACCGGCACGGAGGAACTCTTCCCGATCGGCGAGCCCGGCCTGCATCCCGTCCGCGCTGCCGTCACCATCGGCCGCCCTTTGCGAGGCTCCGACCTCCTGCAGGCCAGCCAGGGCAACCGGCAACTGCTCATGGACGTCGTCGGCGTCGCCGTCTCCGAGCTGCTTCCGGAGAGTTATCGCGGGGTGTACGGTTCCAACGGCCCGGATCTGTCCGAGGCGCGGCGGTTGCTTGGCAATTGCGGGCACGGTAGCTGAAGCGGTGTCAACGGAGGAGGGTCGCCGATGAGCACCATAGGAAACATCATCTGGATACTGCTGGGCGGCATTTGGATGAGTCTCGGCTGGGTAGCCGCCGGGGTGATTATGCACCTGACCGTGATCGGCATACCTTGGGGACGGTCGTGCTTCGTCATCGCCGGATTCACGTTGTATCCATTCGGGCATGAAGCCGTATCACGGAAAGAGGTAAGAGGAAGAGACGACGTCGGCACCGGAAGCGTCGGGATGGCGGGCAACATCGTATGGCTGCTGCTGGCGGGCTGGTGGCTTGCGCTGGGGCACCTGGTGGCGGGTCTAACAACGTGCCTGACGGTGATAGGCATCCCGTTCGGCATTCAACATTTCAAGCTTGCCGGGGTATCGCTGATGCCGATAGGCAAGACCATCGTGCCGCAGCAGGTCGCCGCACAACTGCGGCAGAAGCAGCCATGAACGCGACCGCAGGTCGCGCCGTCGAGCCCACGCACGGGCTTCGCCTCGAATGGAATACCTCGGACCCGGTCGAGGTCCGGCGCCGCATCCGCGCCGCTCGATATCACGGCCCCACGGGCGGGCTCGCGAGGGGCTACGTCCAGGCCAACATTGCCATTCTGCCGGCGGCCTACGCCGACGAGTTCGCCCGTTTCTGCCAGAGGAATCCCAAGCCTTGTCCGCTGCTCGCGATGTCCGAGCCGGGTAGCCCGCACCTTCCGGAGGTTGCCGAAGACCTCGACCTGCGCACCGACCTCCCGAGCTATCGGGTCTTCCGTAACGGCGACGTCGACGCCGACGTCGCTGGCATCGGCAATCTCTGGCAGGACGATTTCGTAGCCTTCGCGCTCGGCTGTTCCTTCTCGTTCGAGGAAGCCCTGGTCGATGCCGGCCTCTCCATCCGCCACTGGGACGACGGCAGCGTATGCCCAATGTACCTGACCGACATCGAGTGCGCGCCGGCGGGCCGGTTCCGCGGCCGAATGGTAGTGTCGATGCGGCCCTTCACGCCGGCGGACGCCATCAAGGCGGTGCAGATTACGAGCCGGTACCCGCGAGTGCACGGTGCGCCGGTCCATCTCGGCATGCCAGAACGCATCGGGATCGAGCACATCGAGCGCGCGTGGCAGGGCGACGATCCGATCATCGCGTCTGGCGAGATGCCGGTCTTCTGGGCCTGCGGCGTGACCCCTCAGGTGGCCCTGCGCTCGGCGCGCCCGCCCATCGCCATCACCCACACCCCGGCGCACATGCTGGTCACGGATGTCCGCAACGCATCGCTGGCGGTCGGCTGAAGCGGCGCAACGCCGAGTTCCCGGTGTCGGTACCCAGAGTCGCCGGCCAACTGGCCCAATCAGGATCATGTGGCTGCCTTCCGAGCGTTTCAGCTTGCGAGCCGCGACGGGCCATGGCAACTGACACTGACGAGCGAGTTCACGCAGAGCAGGCGGGCGTGGTGGGCATGCCCTACCGGACACGGAGGCGCTCCCGCTGTTCAATGCGGAGGAGGCATCGCAATTCCATACCACCAACAAGGGTGTAGGAACCGCGACGTGGGTCCGGACGCGACATGAGCCCGCCACAGGCCTCGCGTCGTTCGTGTATATGGTTCCTAACCACCACGTTGCCATGATGGACGTTGGTGTGACCCCGACGGCGAGGACCGAAGCCGGGCCTCCGTGAGGTATCGTATGGCGTCCCTCTCATCCGATGCGAACGACTTCGTTCGAGCATTCGGCGAGGCGTTCGAGGATTACATGGCCCGTTGGGCAGAGACTATTCGGCTACACACCGTGGAGGGGTACCACTCGCCGGAGAGTGAAGGTGGAAGCGGCCGATGACTAAGACACACCATCCTGGACAAGGTTAGAAAATGCAAAGTCGTTCTCTCCACACCACTGACTAACCCGCATTATTCCGTGCGCCGTGACAAGGTGCCATTCCTCAGCGGGGCGAATCCCGCCCGGCAACTGTCGCTCCAGCCGGTAGCAGTCGGAGCGGACGATGGAGGCAACGACATCGGCTGAAGCACTCCGACGACAAAGGGCCGCCTTGGGCGGTTCAGCGACCACGCGGGCCGCAACGACGTTGAACGCCGAGCAGGCCTCGAAACGGGTAACGCGACGAAGCCGACCCGCCGGAATAACGGGGAAGGCTGCCAGCGGTCGGGAAGCGAGCGACGCGAGCACCGACCGGTTCCGCCGGGGTAATGGCGGCGGCACGTGTGGAAGAGGGGATTGGTCGCAACACGGGAAGCCCTGCCGGTGGCGTGGCACGCGCCAACGGACAGCCCGCGAGGGTCAGGTCGGGCCGGTCAGGGTGGCGGAGAGGTCCGTAGGTACCGAGGAAGCCGGGTAATGCCGGCGGAGGGAAGGGACCTCAGGTGGAAGCGATGGCGAAAGGGAGCAGGCTCACGGGAGTGGCCGAACGGCCTATCACCCCGGAGATGAGCAGGAATGCCGGATGTCATCACATGCACAAGCGAAGGGGACGACCCGAGCGGTCGCCGTCGCCAGGGCGTCAACAGGCCTGACGACGCACCGGCCGGCCGGCTCAAGGGTGCGAGCCTGGTGCCAGGGCTCGCGAGACCCGTCCGCTGGTCGTGACCGGGAAGCCCGTGCGCGAGCCGCATGATTCCACTGGAGAGCCCGGTGCCGGAAATCGGCCCGCCGGGTTCGGAGAGCGGGGGGAGGAAACGTACCCACGGGACTCGGCCTGCGGCCCGGTTGCGAAAGCGCCGGATAAGCCACCGACCCCTACCGGCTACGCGCCTCTCCTCGACTCTACTGAAGCTCGATATTCGGGATCGACCGGGCGTGGCGGGACGACGAACAGGGTTTCGCCAACGTCATTTGGGGGTTGCGAGGGGGTTGCGGGGCCAGCCATGGGGCGATGGCCGGGCGCGGTGAGCCCGAGTGTCGACAGCTTCTCCTGGAGACGGTCCGTATCGTCCCCGAGGGAGCTTGGTGCGGCGGGACGGATGGGCTATCCGGCACGTGCGCCGAGTGCGAGGGCGATGCGCTGCCATGCCTCGCGCTGCGGCGTGGCCCGCGGCAGATGCAGAACGAGCCGGCGGACCGAGCGGACGACCTGGACCCCGAGCTTGAGCAATCGGTCGCGTAGCCACGTCACCTGGGTGCGGGCGCACGCGGTGCCCGCCGCCCGCAGCCGCAGCTCCTGCATCAGCACGTAGGCTGCGGCCGTCAGCAAGACGCGCAGTTGGTTGGCCCAGAAGCGGCAGCAGCTCGTGCGGTCGATCTGCAGGCCGTCGAGCAACTCCTTGATCCGGTTCTCGATGTCCCCCCGCGCACAGTAGACCTTCTCGTAGATGAAACGCGGCGTCTGGCGCAGGTTCGTCACCACGAAGCGCGGGTTGTCCCGCGGCGCACGTTCGCCGAGGCGGACCACTTCGGCTTTGATCACCACCCGGCGCTCATGGCCCCAGGTGCGGGCGGCGTAGCGGGTGTCGGTATAGACGTGTGCGGTCTCGCCACTGACCTCGCTCTGCGTGCGCGCCGTCTGCAGCGCGGATTCGGCATGCCGCTCCAAAACCGCATTTTTCGCCATCGCCACCACGTAGTCGAGCCGGGGCTCCGCATCCAGGAAATCGAAGACCTCCGGGGTCGCAAAGCCCCCGTCGAGCCGAACGAGAAACCGCGCCCGCGGAAACGCCGCCCGCAGCAGCGGGAGCAGCCGACACAGCAGCCCGAGGGTCCCGTCGGCGGCCACTGCGTTGCCGGGCCGCAGCACCGCCGCGCACAGATACTGCTCCGCCTCGCGGTCGAAGCTCAGAAACCCGAGCAGCGGCAGATAACAGGCTCTCCTCAAACAGGTGTGGGTGGGTTGAGGTTGATGGGCGCGACGAGGAGTAGCTACGGGACGGCCGGCCTGTCAACGCGCTGCGCGCGTTCTCCGCTTCGCTGCGACCCTGTCGGGTGACAGGCCGGCCGTCCCTGCGCTCAGCGTGCAGTTATGGGCCTTGCGGCCCAGGCTGGACGGACACCGTCGACAGGTTCTGGAGCCGCCGGCGGGCGTCTGCGGCAGGTAGCTGGCCGGCCTTCCGCCGGTCGACGGAAGTTATTGAAAACGCAGGGGCTTCCTGTTCTCATTGGCGCTGCAGAAGACAACCAATGAGGAGGAGGACAGCCCCATGCGTGTGACCACACTACTACGCCGACTGCTCGGTGTCACGCAGTTGCACGTTGAACAAGTGCGCATCGGCACGACCGGGATGTTGCACGTGTCGACGCGGCCGTCGTGGCGTCGGTCCCGGTGCGGTATGTGCGGGCGACGGGCGGTGCGCTACGACCGGCAGCCGGCTCGGTTGTGGCGCCATCTGCCGTGGGGTCGGGTAACGGTGTGGCTGCGGTATGCGCCGTGGCGGGTGTCGTGCGGACGCTGCGGGGTTCGGGTCGAGCAGGTGTCGTGGGCGACGCACGGCAGCGCGTTCACGGCGCCGCTCGAGGAACTGGCGGCGTATCTGGCGCAGGTGACGGACCGGACGACGGTGAGTCGCCTGGTGGGCATTTCGTGGCCGGCGGTCGGCGGCATCATCGAGCGGGTGGTGGCTCGCCGGCTGGACTCGACGCGGCTGGCCGGGCTGCGGCGGATCGGGGTCGACGAGTTCAGCTATCGGAAGCGGCACCACTATCTGACGGTGGTGGTCGACCATGACCGCCGGTGCGTGGTCTGGGCCGGGCCGGGGCGCAGCGCCCAGACGCTCGACAGGTTCTTCGAGCTGTTGGGACCGGCCGGCTGTGCCCGGATCGAACTGGTGACGGCGGACCTGGCGGCGAGCTACCGCAAGGCGGTGCGGGCGCGGGTGCCGCAGGCCCGGGTGGTCTACGACCGGTTTCACGTCGAACGGCTGGCGGCCGACGCGGTCGACGCCGTCCGCCGGGCGGAGCAACACCGCCTGGGGACGACGGCGGCCAAAGCCATCAAGGGGACGCGCTAC
Source organism: Vicinamibacterales bacterium (assembly GCA_965217045.1). Taxonomy (GTDB): domain Bacteria; phylum Acidobacteriota; class Vicinamibacteria; order Vicinamibacterales; family UBA8438; genus JAAXGX01. Next base: position 86,872 of record CBDCHF010000007.1, read on the forward strand.
GCGCTGCTGAAGCATCCGGCGCGCCTCAAGCCGAGCCAAGCGCACCGGCTCGCCCTACTGCGCCGGGAGAACCGCGCCCTCGACCGCGCCTACGAGTTGAAGGAGTACCTGGCGACCATTCTCGAGCAGGCCAGACCCGACGAGGCCGACGAGCTACTCAACCAGTGGCTGGAGTGGGCGGCGCGCTCGCGCTTGACGCCGTTCGTCAAGCTGGCGCGCACGATCCGCAAGCACGCGGCCGGGATCCTCGCCTACCTCGACACCCGCATGACCAACGGGCCGGTCGAGGGGATCAACAACAAGCTGCGGGTCATCGCACGGCGCGCCTACGGCTTCCACTCCCACCGTCCGCTCATCTCGATGCTCTTTCTCTGCTGTGGAGGCATTCAGCTGGCGCCACCGCTACCCACACGAATTTGAGGAGACTCAGATAACACCAGCCGCCATAGTGCCCGTTGAAGAACGTGAGCTGCTGGGCGCCGTGCGTCAGGTCGTCGGTCGGATCCAGATCGATGGTGACGAGCCGCGCCCGACCGTGCAGGCGGCGCCGATGCCGCTCGATGACGCACGCCGCCAACTCGCGCCCCATCCGGTAGAGCGCGGTGCGGCTCGCGCCGTTCTCGAACCGCGAGATCGTAGGTTGCGACGCCAAGGGCGCGCCGGACACCGGGTCCCGCCCGAGCAGCAGCTTGTGGATGGGGTCGTCGGCCAAGTGGTCGGCATCGTTGCCATCGGGATGACCGCACGCGATGCCAAAGATCCGCTGGCCGATCAGATCCACGAACGTGTGCCGAATCTTCTCAGCGGCGCGCTTGTCGGCCAGACACCGGGCGAACGCCTTGACCAAGCCGTACACGCGCTCGGCCGCCTTGAGCAGGACGGCGCCGCCGTCGGAACTCGCGTGTTCCTGGTTGAACGTGGCGACGAGGGGCTTGTCGAACAGATCCGGGAACAGAACAGTCTGTGGTACCGTGTGAGGCGTCACGCAGGGGTCTCCGTTGTGGCTAAAACGTTGTGTGCACTACATTTGCACCACACGGAGGCTCCTGTGTCTTCCCCTCCACCGTACCTTCACGCATAATCCGGGCTAACGGCATGGCGGGACGAAAAAGGCGGGGCGAAGCCCGTTGGGGCCGCGAGCGCGGGAGCTGGGCGGCGTCTCGTATCGTCCTCGCACGACTCGGAGTCCGCGGCCGCGGCAACATCCGCCAGCGAAACGAACGAAAAGGGGGCGGCGCGCCCCACGTCCCGATCAGCTACGTGCGGCCGGTCGAGTACGAGTAGCAGCCATATCGCCGCCAGGTCACTCCAGCACCCGTGGTCGGAGTCAGCGCGTGAGGTCTCCGGTAAATCCGGCACGGCTCACGCGCAGCCGTCCCGGCTCAATCCAGATCCGCGAATACCGGCGCGTGGTCGGACGCGGTGTGGCCGTCCTGCTTCTTGCGGTACTCGCGATCGATCTCGACGTGGCGCACGCGGGACGCCACGGCGGCGGTGCCGAGCAGCAGGTCGATGCGGAGTCCCAGGCCGCGATGGAAGGAGCCGCCCCGGTAGTCCCACCAGGAGAACTTCTGCTCCTCCGGGTGCAGGTGGCGGAACAGGTCCGTGAGCCCCAGATCGAGGAGAGACCGGTATCGGGCCCGTTCTTCGCCGGTGCAGAAGATGGAGCCGTCGGTGGCCTCGCCCTGCCAGCAGTCCAGCGCCGCCGGCACGATGTTGAAATCCCCGCCGATGACGAACGCGGAATCGCGATCTACACCCGTGAGGTAGTCCCGCAACGCATCGAACCAGGCGAGCTTCGAGGGAAAGTCGGGATGGTCGAGCGTTTTGCCGTTGGGACAGTAGACCGTGACGAACTGGAGGCCGGCGACCCGGACGCGCAGCAGGCGTGCTCCGTCGTCCTCCCGGCCGGGCAGCCCCCGGGTGTCCACCTCCGCCGGAGCGCGGCTGAGCACCGCCACGCCGTTCCAGCCCTTCTGGCCGAGGACCACGGCGTGATAGCCGAGCGCCTCGAAATCCTCGTGCGGGAATTCCTCGTCGCTCACCTTCACTTCCTGCAGCCCAACGACTTCCGGCGCGCGGCTCTTCAGCCAGCGCACGACCAGGCCCATGCGCGCCCTCAGGCCGTTGACGTTCCAGGTTGCGATGCGCATGGCGCCCCAGTATGGCACGTCCCCCGCCGTCGCCCCGGCGGTCAGCCAGCCGGGTGGAGATACCGCAGGAACAGCGTCGCGAGCCCCAGGAACGCGAAGAAGCCGAACATGTCGGTCAGCGTGGTGATGAAAACGGCCGAGGCCAGCGCCGGGTCTATCTTCAGCGCGCGCAGGCCAATCGGAATGAGGGTGGCGGCGACCGCGGCCACCAGCAGGTTGACCACCATGGCCAGCGCCAGGATGCCGCCGAAGTACGGGTTGCCGACCACGGCCCAGGCCACCCCGGCGCCCACGAGGCCCAGCACGAGGCCGTTGCCCAGGCCGACCAGGGCCTCCTTCCACAGCACCTTGCGGGAGTTGCCCCAGGAGAGCTCGCCGAGGGCGATGCCCCGTACCACCACGGTGAGGGTCTGCGTCGCCGCGTTGCCGCCCATGCTGGCGACGATCGTCATGAAGGCGGCCAGCGCCACGACCTGGTCGATGGTGGACTGGTAGTAGCGCACGACGAACGCGGCCAGGAGCGCCGTCAGCAGGTTGATGCCGAGCCACGGGAGGCGCTTGCGCCAGGCTTCGCGCGCGGAAGTCGAGACGTGCTCGTCGCTCGACATGCCCGCCATCCGGTAGATGTCCTCGGTCGCCTCGTCCTTGATGATGTCGATGACGTCGTCGACCGTGATGATCCCGGCCAGCTTGTTCTGCTCGTCGACGACCGGGAGGGCCAGCAGGTTGTACGAGGCCACCAGCTCGGCGACCACCTCCTGATCCATGTCGACCCGTGCGCGGACCAGATCGGTCGTGCCGATGCGCGTGAGCGGCGTCTCGGGCGCCACCAGCAGCAGGCGCCGCAGCGAGACCACCCCGACCAGATGTCGCCGCTCGTCGACGAGATAGAGATAGAAGACCATCTCGACCTCGCGCGCCCGCTGGAGCGCGGCAATCGCCTCGCCGGCCGTCAGATCCTCGGCCAGCGCGAAGACGTTCGGGTTCATGATGCGGCCGGCGGTCTGGTCGTCGTACTCGAGCAGGTGCTGGGCGTCGCCCGATTCCTTCTGCCGCATCGACTCGAGCACGGCGGCCGACAGCTCGTCGGGCAGCTCGCCGAGCAACGCGACCGCGTCGTCCGAGGGCAGGTCCTGGAACAGCCGGGCCAGCTCGTCGGCCGGATAGTCCACCAGCAAGGCAGCGGCTATCTCCGAGTCGAGCTCGGTGAGTGCCTCCATGGCCAGACGGCTGCTATGGCCGAGCAGCGTGTTGAAGACGGAGCGACGCCCGCGGTCCGGGAGGCTGGCAAAGACCTCAGCGAGGTCGGCGGGATGCTGTTTCTGGAGCAGGTTGACCAGGTTCGCTGTTGCGCCTATCCGCTGCAGTCGCTTGACCGAGTCGAGAACGACGTCGATTCTGCGCTGGGGCGGCATAGGAATAACCTGGGCGGTCTTGCAGTTCCACCAATTTCCGCGAGGAGCCCAGTCGTTGTCCCACTACTCCTAGCCCGGCAATCCGCGCCGCACTGGGGCGCAGACCCCTGATCCAGAGCCCTGCAGTGTACCACGGCGGGACGGACTCACTGGGTCAGCGGCGCCGGGTCATGCCGAGATCGTCGAGGACCCGTTCGTCCTCGCGCCAGCCGGCGCGCACGCGCACGTGGAGATCGAGGAACAGCCTGGCCGCGAAGAACCGCTCGAGGTCCGCGCGCGCTTCGGTGCCTATCTGCTTGAGCAGCGATCCGCGCCGGCCGATGACGATCGCCTTCTGCGAGCTGCGCTCGACCAGGATCGAGCAGTACACCCGCATGATCCCGCCCTCGCCCGCATCCTCGAAGCGATCGACCACGACCGCCGTCGAGAACGGCAGCTCGGCGCGGGTGTGCCGCAGTAGCTTCTCGCGCACGGCCTCGGCCACGAGCACGCGCTCCGGCTGGTCGGTCAGGTAGTCGTCGGGATACAGCGGCTCGCCTTCCGGAAGTGCTTCGAGAACGGCGGACAGGAGCGAATCGCATCCGTCGCCAGTCTTGGCCGACACCGGCACGAGCGCGGCGAACTCCCGCTGCCGGCGGTACCAGTCGATGAGCGGCAGCAGGCGTTGCTTGGCAATCAGGTCGATCTTGTTCAGCGCCGCCACGACCGGAACCTGCACCCGCTCGACCAGCCCCAGCACGTAGCGGTCGCCGGCCCCTGTCCCGACCGAGGCGTCGAGCACGAGCACGAGGGCGTCGACGTCGCAGATGGTGTCGAGCGCGAGATCGACCATCCGCACGTTCATGCGATGCAGGGGACGATGAATCCCGGGGGTATCGACGAACACCACCTGGCCGGGGCGTTCGCCGGAGACGTTCCTGACACCGACGATGCGATTCCGCGTCGTCTGCGGCTTGTCCGACACGATGGCCAGCTTGGCCCCGACGAACAGATTCAGCAGCGTCGACTTGCCGGCGTTGGGACGACCTAGCAACGACGCGAACCCGGCCCGCATCACCGCGCCTCGGCGCTCACGGACTCGGGCCGGCGCCGCATCCGGACGCGCTGGATGCGGCGCTCCTCCCCGTCGAGGATCTCGACGTCGAGCCGGTCGACCACCAGGGTCTCGCCCACGCGCGGCACGCGTCCCAGGCGCGCCAGCAGGTAGCCGCCGACCGTTTCGAAGCCCTGCCGCTCGACCTCGACGTCGAGCCGCTCCGCCATGTCGTCGACCCCGACGGTGCCGGAGAAAACGTAGCTGCCGGCGCCCTCGTCGACGATCGGCTCGGCTTCGACGTCGTACTCGTCCCGGATCTCGCCGACGATCTCCTCGAGCAGATCCTCAATGGTGACCAGCCCCGCCGTGCCGCCGTACTCGTCGTGCACGATCGCAATCTGCACCTGCTGCCGCTGGAACTCCTTGAGCAAGGCGGCCACGCGCTTGGCTTCCGGAACGATGTGCGCCGGCCGCATGAGCCGTTCGACCGCCCGCTCGTTGGCGCCTGCGCCCGAGAGTGCGACCAGGTCCTTGACGAAGACGAAGCCGAGGATGTTGTCGAGGTCGTCCTGATAGACGGGCAGCCGGGAGTACTGCTGGTCGATGAACAGGTCGCGCAACTCGGCCAGGGTCGCACTCACCGGCACCGCGACGATGTCGGGGCGCGGGGTCATCACCTCGCGCACGACCGTGTCGCCGAACTCGACGACCGACTGCAAGAGCTGCCGCTCCTCGTGTTCGTCGATCTCGGAGTCGATCCCGCCCTCCTCTGCGTCGTTCGCGCCGGCCTGCCCTTCCGCCGCGGCCCCCTGCGCGTCCGACCGCTCCCGGCGGGCCCCGGTCAGACGGTCGGCCAGCGCGCCCGTCACCGGATTCAGCACCTTGGCCACGACGTGGAACGACGGCAACAGGACCGTCAAAACCCGCTCGGGACTCCGGCGCACGACGAGCAGCGGCAGCACGTGCCCGCACGCCAGCACGAACACGACGAGCCCGGCGAACACCAGCCACACGCCGGGGCCGCGCGGTTGGACGAGCAGCAGCGCCAGCGTGGTGACCAGCGCGACCGTCACGGCCTGCAGCAGGCCGGCGGTCACGAACAGCCGGGCCGGCTCCTCCAGATAGTGCCCGAGCAGGCCGGGCTGCCCGTGCCGTTCGGCGTTCAACCGCAGCGGCAGCCGCATCAGGACGCCGAACGCCGTCTGCACCGTCCCGACGTACAGCGCCGCGCACGCGAGCAGGAACAACAGCAGGGGAATCACTGCGCGCCCTCGGCCAAGCCGCCCCGGCGCCACAGCAGTTGCTCGAAACGCTGCATCCGGCCGTTGTCCCGCGTGTGGTCGTATCCCAGCAGATGCAGCAGCCCGTGGAGCGCCAGTCTCCGCAGTTCCACGTCGAGCGGGTGCCCCGCGTCGCGGGCCTGCTTCTCGGCCACGCCGGTCGCGATGACGACGTCGCCGAGAAACCGGCGCGGGGTCCCCGGCAGACGCGGACCCCGGTCGGCCGGAAACGACAGCACGTCGGTGCGGCGGCCGATGCCGCGGAACTGGCGGTTCAAGTCGCGCATCTTGCCGTCGCTCACGAGCGCGACGACCATCTCGCTGCGGGTGGCGGCCGCCGGGGCTACGCGCGCGAGCCAGTCGGGCAGATCACCGGCGGGCCGCAGCCCACCGCGGCCGTCGGTGACGGCAACGCGCAAGCGGTCCCTGACTGTCACGGAAGCCGTGAATCGCCCCGGTCGTTCGTGGTCGCGTTCTCGTACGCCTTGACGATCGCCTGAACCAGAGGGTGCCGGACGACGTCGCGTTCATCGAAGCGCACCGTCGCCACCCCGTCGATGGCGCGCACGACCCGAATCGCCTCGACCAGCCCCGAGACGCGGCCGGCCGGCAGGTCGATCTGCGTCACGTCGCCCGTGATCACCGCCTTCGACCCGAACCCCATGCGGGTCAGGAACATCTTCATCTGCTCGCTCGTGGTGTTCTGGGCCTCGTCGAGAACGACGAACGCGTCGTTGAGCGTCCGCCCCCGCATGAAGGCAATGGGCGCAATCTCGATAACGCCCCGCTCGAGCAGCTGATCGACCCGGTCGGCATCAAGCATGTCGTACAACGCATCGTACAACGGGCGCAGGTAGGGGTTGACCTTCTCCTGCAGATCGCCGGGCAGGAAGCCGAGCTTCTCGCCGGCCTCGACCGCCGGCCGGGCGAGGATGATGCGGGTCACCCGCTTGGACATGAGGAACGAGACGGCCTCCGCCATGGCGAGGTAGGTCTTGCCCGTGCCCGCCGGCCCCACGCCCAGGACGATGTCGTAACGCTCGATGGCGTCCAGGTACCGCCGCTGGTTCACGCTCTTCGGCCGCACCTGCCGGCGGCCCGAGGGCCTCAGCGGCGGCCGCACGAAGTAGTCGCGCAGGTCGACGGCCTCGTCCTCCGCGGTCAGGCGCGCGGCGCGCTGCACGTCGCCGGCCGCCAACTCGTACCCTTCCCGCACCAGGGCCGACAGCTGACCGATGACCCGCTCGACCGCGCCGACGCCCGGCGGCGAGCCCTCGACCAGCAGTTGCTGTCCGTCGGTTCGGATCTGAACGTCGAAGAGACTCTCGAGGTTCCTGAGGTTCTCGTCGTAGGAACCGAATAGGGTCTCGACGCCCTCATCGGGAATGGAGATCTTCGCGAAAGAAGGTGTTGCGATGAACGTGTCTCCGTACCGAACAGCCGATTGTAAACACGAGCGCCCGGCGGCGGTCAAGCAGCCGCCGGAGCGCCCCGGGGGCTACCGATCGAGGTGCAGTTCGCGGAGCTGCCGGCGGTCGACCCCGGAGGGCGATCCGGCCATCAGATCGACGGCGCCCGCCGTCTTCGGGAACGCCATGACGTCGCGAATCGACGACTCGCCGGCCAGCAGCGCCACGATCCGGTCGAGGCCGAGGGCGATGCCGCCGTGCGGCGGCGTGCCGTACTGCAGGGCGTCGAGAAAGAACCCGAAGCGCACCCTGGCCTCCTCGTCGTCGATCTTCAGGAGCCTGAAGATGCGGGCCTGCAGGGCCGCGTCGTGGATTCGGATGCTGCCGCCGCCAATCTCGTTGCCGTTGAGCACCAGGTCGTACGCCCGCGCGCGCGCGGACGCCGGATCGTCCTCGAGGCGCTCGACGTCCTCCGGCCGGGGCGACGTGAAGGGGTGGTGCATCGACATCAGGCGCTGCTCCGTCTCGCTCCACTCCAGCAGGGGAAAGTCGACGATCCAGCTCAGCGCGACCCGGCCGTCGTCGATCAACCCGGCCCGCCGGGCCAGCCGCAGGCGGAACTGGCCGAGCAGGATCGACGCGTCGTAGCCCTGGCCGGCCGCGAGGAGCGTCAGATCGTCCGGCCCCGCCGCCGCGGCCTCGACGACCCGCGCCAGTGCCTCCGGGCCCGCGGCCTTGAGGATGGAGCTCTGGATCTCCCCGTCCGGGGACTGCCGCACCCAGACGAGCCCCTTCGCGCCCAGCGCCAGCGCCTCGTCGACCAGGTTGTCGATCTGCGCGCGCGACTGGCGGCCGGCGCCGGGCACCACCAGGGCGCGCACCGATCCTCCGCCGGCCACGATGTCGCGAAAGACCTTGAACGCGCCATCGCGGAAGACGTCGGAGACGTCCTGCACGGGCATCTCGAAGCGCAGGTCGGGCTTGTCGCTGCCGTAGCGCTCCATGGCCGCGGCGTAGGACAGGCGCGGAAACGGCGCCGGAACCTCCTTGCCGACCTGCCGGAAGACTGCCTGCATGAGGCGCTCGACCGCTGCGAAGACCATGTCCTGGTTCACGAAGGCCATCTCGATGTCGATCTGGGTGAACTCCGGCTGCCGGTCCGCGCGGAGATCCTCGTCGCGAAAGCACTTGACGATCTGGAAGTACCGATCCATGCCCCCGATCATCAGGATCTGCTTGAAGATCTGCGGCGACTGCGGCAGCGCGTAGAACTGGCCGGCGTGCAGCCGGCTCGGCACCAGGTAGTCGCGCGCACCCTCGGGCGTGGACTTGGTGAGCAGGGGTGTCTCGATCTCCCAGAACCCCTCCGCGTCGAGGCTGGTCCGGACCGCCAGCGCGATGCGGTGGCGCAGCCCGAGGTTGGCGCGCATGCGCGCGCGGCGCAGGTCCAGGTAGCGGTAGCGGAGACGGGTCTCCTCGGAGACCGGCGTCTCCTCGTCGATCTGGAACGGCGGCGTGCGCGCCTCGCTCAGCACGGTGACCGTGCGCACGGCCACCTCCACCTCGCCCGTGGCGATCTTCGGGTTCAGCGTATCCTCCGAGCGGCGTTCCACTGGGCCCGCGACGGCCACCACGAACTCGGCCCGCAACCGCTTCACCGCGGCGAGGACCGGGTCGCCTTCCCGCGCCACCACCTGCGTGATGCCGTAGCGATCGCGCAGATCGACGAAGGTCAACCCGCCGAGGTCCCGGACCTTGTGGACCCATCCGGCCAGGACCACGTTGGTGCCGATGTCCTGCGCGCGCAGCTCGCCGCAGCTATGGGTTCGCATCAGCTCCTCGGACCGCTCACTCACCTGATCACCACCTTACGCCGGCTCCCCGCCGGCCAGCCGCTCCACGACCTCCGACCGGGCCACGGTCGCCTGCTCCCCCGAGCCCATGTCCTTCACGGTCACCTCGCCGCGCGCCAGCTCGTCGTCGCCCAGGATGAGGACGCGCCGCGCCCCCGACCGGTCAGCCCGCTTCATCTGCGCGCGCAGCGAGCGCGCGTCGTAGTCGACGAGGGCGATCAGGCCCGCGTGGCGCAGGTCGCGGGCCAGCACGTGCGCCGGCTGCCGCGCCGCGTCGCCCAGCGCCACGACGAACGCGTCGGGCGACCGGGCATCGGCCCCCTCCGGCATGGCGAGCACGAGCCGCTCCAGCCCGGCCGCGAAGCCGATGCCGGGCCGGTCCGGGCCGCCGAGCTGCCGGACGAGCCCGTCGTAGCGCCCGCCGCCGAGCAGCGCGTTCTGCGCGCCGAGCTGCCCGCTCAGGACCTCGAAGGTCGTCCGCGTGTAGTAGTCGAGCCCGCGCACCAGACGGTGCGATACGCGGTAGTCGAGCCCGAGCGCAACCAGCTGCGAGGTCGTCGCCTCGAAGTGCTCGCGGCAACCGGCGCACAGGTGGTCCGTCGAATGCGGCAGCGCGTCGACGATCGGCTGGCAGGCCGGCACCTTGCAGTCGAATATGCGCAGCGGGTTGGTGGCGGCGCGGCGGCGGCAGTCGCCGCACAGCGCGGACAGCCGCCCGCCGAGCGCGTCGAGCAGCGCCTGGTTGAAGCCCGGCCGGCAACCCTGGCACCCGACCGAGTTGACCACCAGCTCGGCGTCCTCGATGCCGAGCGCGCGCACCAGCGCCGACGCCATCTCGATCACCTCGGCGTCGAGCGCCGCGGCGGTGATGCCGAATACCTCCACATCGAGCTGGTGGAACTGCCGATAGCGCCCCTTCTGCGGCCGCTCGTAGCGGAACATCGGCCCGAGGCTGAAGAGCTTCACCGTCGGAAGCTGCTGCTCGAGCGCATGCTCGATGAAGGCCCGCACCATGCTGGGCGTCGCCTCCGGCCGCAGCGTGACCCGTTCGCCGCCCTTGTCCTCGAACGCGTACATCTCCTTCTGAACGATGTCGGTCGTCTCGCCGGTGCCCTTGGCGAAGAGCTCCTCGCGCTCGATGACAGGGGTGCGGATCTCCCGATAGCCGTAGCGGGCGCAGACCTCGCGAATCACCTGCTCGGCCCGCTGCCAGCGCTCGCTCTCGCCCGGCAGGATGTCACGGGTACCTCGAATGGCCGGGATCATGGAACCATGTCGAATGAGGCGCACGCCCGGCGGTCGCGAGGGGCGTCGGCTGCGTGAGATTATAGCTGCCGGCGTCACCACCTGCCGCCGCGCGACCGACAGGCCGCTCAGGTGCACCGCGCAGGGTGCATAATGGAGGATGATGTCGGTTCGCGATACGCTCCAGCGGCCGCTGCGCAGCCTGCGGATCTCCGTGACCGACCGCTGCAACCTGCGGTGCCAGTACTGCATGCCGGAGGCGGAGTACGTCTGGCTGCCCAGGACGGACATCCTGACGTTCGAGGAGATCGGCTTTCTGGTCGACGTCTTTGCCAGCGCCGGTGTCGACCGGGTGCGTATCACGGGCGGCGAGCCGCTGCTGCGCACCGACCTGGTGGACCTGATCCGGCTGCTCGGCGCCAAGTCGCCGATCCGGGATCTCGCGCTCACGACCAACGGCGTGCTGCTGCCCGAGCGGGCCGAGGCGCTGCGCGAGGCCGGCCTGCACCGGATTACGGTCAGCCTGGACACGCTGCGGCCCGACCGCTTCCGGGAGCTGACGCGGTTCGACGCGCTGGATGCCGTGCGGGCCGGTCTGGCCGCGGCGGCGGCGTACTTCGACATCGTCAAGATCGACACCGTCGTCATCCGCGGGGTCAACGACGACGAGCTGATCGACATCCTCGAGTACGGGCGGCAGCTGGGCGCCGAGGTGCGGTTCATCGAATACATGGACGTGGGCGGGGCGACACGCTGGTCCGCTGGCGACGTGTTCTCGCGAGCCGCCATCCTGCAGGCGCTCGCGGAGCACTATGGCCGGGTGGTTCCGGTCGACGAGGTGACGTCGGCGCCGGCGGACCGCTTCCGTCTCGACGACGGCACGACCTTCGGCATCATCTCGTCGACGACGGAGCCGTTCTGCCGCGCGTGCGACCGGAGCCGTCTGACGGCCGACGGGCTTTGGTACCTCTGCCTGTACGCGCTGCAGGGCACGGACCTGCGGGGGCCGCTGCGAGCCGGGGCGCCCCCCGAGGAGCTGCGCCGCCTGATCGAGTCGGTGTGGGCGCGGCGCGACGACCACGGCGCCGAACTCCGGCTCGGGGCCGACAACCGCCAGCCCCTCATCCCCATCGAGACGCTGCAGAAGCAGCCACATCTCGAAATGCACACCCGCGGCGGGTAGGGCCGCTCAGAAAGCGAGGCCGGCGCCCGCGCTCAGGCTGTAGCGCACGCCGTGCCGCCGGCTGAAGTGGCCGGTGTAGGCAAGAGCCACGTTGATGCGGTCGTCCATATCGACGGTGACGCCGAGATCCGCGCTCCAGTACTCGCCCGGCGGGACGAAGCCCTGCATCGTGAAACGGCCCGGCAGGCGGTTCGATCCGGCGGTGACGAAAATGCCGCCGTCCTCGGCTTCCGCGTGGTAGGCGACACGGCCGAACGGACGGATGTCGCCGCCGTAGTGGTCCGGCGCGGCCATGATCTGGTACCCGGCGCGGCCGGCCAGAGACCCGCGCTCGAAACCGGAGAAGTGCATGGAGGTCGACGAGCCGATCGCCTCCTCGTAGCCCGGGACGTCCTGTCGCAGCCAGGACGCGCCCAGGAAGGGGCCGTGGCGCAGGCCGTCCCGCGCACCGAACATCCAGCCGAAGCCCGTCTCGGCGCCCACTTGGCGAGCGGTGGTCGAGCCGGTTTCGGTGCGGACGGCCCGGCCCAGCGTGACACCCCCGGCAGACGTGTCGGCCGCCCCGCCGCCGAAGGCGGCGAAGAAGCCGGACAGGCTGGCCGGTTGGCCGATCGTGATGCCGCGGCCGATCGCCACGTCGGCCACCCCGCCGCTGACGGCGCCGTGCACGTAGCCGTTGCCGGCGCGCAACGCGGCGTGCAGCGACCCGATCGCGGCGCGCGTGTCGAGCCGGACAGCGGCGGCCTCGTTGTCGTGGGTGCCGAGGCTCAGCGCCCCGCCCCACAGCACGCGATCGCCGGCGCGGTAATTGGCGCCCAAGGTCACGGTCATCACCCGGGCACGGGCGACATCGATGACCGAGTCGAGGGCGAAATCCTGCTCCCCGTACTGCACCGTGACGTACCCGCGCAGGTCGCGGGCGGGGGAACCGAACTGCAGATCCGACAGCAGCTCGCGGTACACGGCAGTGCCGTGATTGTCCGCCAGCCGCAGCCCCCCCTCGCCCGCCAGCGAGACGCCGACGGGCGCAGCCAGGGTCGACAGCACGACGTCGGCGACAATCGCATGTCCGACGCCGGTCGGATGGAAACCGTCGGCGAACAACCAGGCCGCATTGCTGCCCGGCGGATAGGCCGCCGGCAGGCCGGCGCCGGCGGGACCGCAGGCCACGGCGACGGAGGGCGCGCAGGCGGAGCCGGTGACGTTGGTCAGATCGTAACGTCCCGGATCGGCCCGCAGCTCGTTGAACAGGCCGAAGACGTCGATCGGAATGACGCCGCCGCCCAGCGTTCCGAGACCCTCGGCCAACGCGTCGTTGAAGCGGCCCGTGGCCGCGGACAGCGCTGGGGCGGAAGGCAGCGTCGCGAACGCCGGGACGGCGCCCAGGTCGGGCAGGCTGTAGACCACGACGTACCGGGTGCCCGCGTCCTGCAGGTGGGCGATCTGCCGCACGTACGCGGCCCCGGCCGCCGTCGCGCCGGTCGCGGCGCTGGCCGGCCCCCGCGCCGCCGCGGCGACGAGGTCGTTGGCGCCGCCCCAGATGCTGTACAACGCATCCGGTTCGGCGCGTCCGCCCGCCCGCGACAGGTGCTGCGCGATCTGGACCGCGGTGCTCGGCGTCGACCCCAGGCAGGGGCCGGCCGGGTTCACGCAGGCACCTACCCAGGCAAAGTTCGTGCCGCCGGCCAGCGACGGCAACACCGGCTGGCCGAGGGCCGCTGCGACGATCTCCGCCGCGACCGGGTCCGGGTTGGTGGTGGCGCTGTTGCCGGCCGGCAGGTCCAGCGTCAGCGCCAGATTGCCGGAATCGCTGAGGCTGTCGCCGAAAACGACGACGCCGGTGAACGGCTGCGCGCCGGCGGCACCTGCGCACCCGAGCGCGAGCACCACGACGCCAGCCGGCAGACGGAAGCAAAGGGACATGGACGTTTCGGGCCTCACCCTCCCCAGCCGTAGCCGAGCCGCACGTAGTAGTACGCACCGCTGTAGCCCCAGGGCGTGTACTCGCTGTACCGCTCGCCGACGGACATCGTTATGGCCGACTCCTGCGAGTAGGTATCGACGACGTTCTGGCCGCCGACGGCCAGCGTCGTGCCCTGCCCGAGGTCGAAGCTCAGCTCCAGGTCGACAATCGGCCGGCCGGCGAAGAAGCCCTGGGCCAGGCCGCCGGATAGCACGAAGATCTCCCCGTGGCCGCTGTCGTAATCGTACCAGCCGCCGTAGTAGCTGAGGCGGCCGAGCAGGCTCGTCCGCGGTCCGAGACGCTGCGTGACACCGACGTTCCAGCGGGTCCGCGGGAGGGCATAGGCATACTCGGCGAGCCGCCGGCCGTCGAGCAGGCCCTTGGCGTTGTCGGTCACCCGGGTGTCGGTGTGGTTGAAGACGCCCCTGATGACGGTGTTCCCGCGTAGTGCGAGCGGCGTGTAGGTCGAGACGACGTCGATGCCCCGCGACAACGTGGCAAAGGCGTTGGTGAAGAACCGGAAGTTCCTCACGGCCTCCGCGGCCTCGAAGCCTCCGGTCACGAGGCCGGCGATCTCCGCGTCGATCAGGAAGAAGTTGCTGGTGATCCCGATCCGGTCGGATACGTGGATGCGAAAGCAGTCGGCCGTCAGCGTGAACGGGCCGGTATCGAACGCCACGCCGGCGGTGTAGTTGACCGATTCCTCCGGCGCCAGCGGCTGGCCGCCGCGCAACTGCGCCGCCGGCGAGATCGACGGAATGACGGCGTTGTTGATCAGATCGCCGACGGTCGGGTCGAACCAGCTCGAGATGTTGAAGCCGTTCTGCTGGCCGGGGGTCGGCGCCCGGAACCCGGTGCTCATGCTGCCCCGCACGAAGCGGACACGGCCGGACAGCTTGCCGTTCGTCGTCGTCCCGAAGTCCTCGAAGTTCTCGACGCGGATTGCGGCTCCCAGCGTCCACGCGTCGCCGGTGTCGGTCATCTCGAGGTCGCCGTAGGCCGCCAGGTTGTGGCGGCTCCAGGTGCCCGCGTGCCGCGGTCCGTAGCCAAAGAAGCCGTTGGCGCCGGGCATGAAGAGCTGCCGCGCGTACGGACCGACGAGCCACCCCTCGCGGTCGCCCTGCCGGGTCCGGAACTGCTCGTCGCGCCATTCGGCGCCGCCGGCGATGTTGACCATGTCGGTGACAGCGTGCGAAACGTCGAACTGGAGGTTGATCTCCCGCTGGCGGTTCGAGCCCACCTCAAACGAGGTGGGCGACGCGGGACCGAGCGACGCGTTGACGGTATCGTAAATGAACAGGTCGCTCGCGTGCATGCCGAGCGAGCCGCTCAGGTCCCAGTTGAAGCCGCCGGAGGTCAGGCGGCGGACGCCGCCGACGAGCGACGCGTCCGCCGCCGTGCCGCCCATCTGCGGCGTGAAGCCACCGGGGAAGACCTCCTGGAACGAGAAGCAGTGCGGGTCGTCGAAGACCTGCTGCAGGGCGACCGGGTCGGGCACGTGGTTGGTCACGGCCACCGTCGGGCAGTTGGCCGAGCCGCGGCCGGCCGCCGCCAGCGCGTCGCCGATGAGCAGCGTGCGGCCGCTGTCGATGCTGAAGACGCCGAGACGCGTGTTCGGGTTCCGGAAGAAGAAACCCTGGGTCACGGCCTTGCTGGCATAGTTCGTGTGGGCGTACAGCTGCACGCCGGCGGGCAGGCTGTAGCCGAAGTTGCCGAACACCTTCAGGTCTTCGTCGATGTCCGGGTCGCCCCAGACCTGCGGATGCTCGGAGCGGACGTGCGGGTTGCCGGCCGCGACGAGCGCGATGGCATCGCGGCGCGGCGCGGCGCGGTCCGTCGGATTCGAGTTGCCGTACTCCAGGCTGAGATTGGCGAACCCGGCCGCCCCGATCGGCAGGCCGACGTTGCCGGCGACCTGGAACCCTTCGCCGTCGCCCGCGCCGTACATGCCGGTGTTGAGCTCGACGGCACCGCCCGACGCGGCCTCCTTGAGCTGGAAGTTCATCACGCCCGCGATCGCGTCGGAGCCGTACTGGGCAGCCGCGCCGTCCCGCAGCACCTCGACCTGGCGCAGCGCAATCGCGGGGATTGCGGATATGTCGGGCCCCTGCGAGCCGTAGGCCACGCCGTTGCCGCCGTGCCACTCGACGACCGAGGACCGGTGGCGGCGCTTGCCGTTGACGAGGACCAGCGTGTGGTCCGGCGCCAGGTTGCGGAGCATGGCGGGGCGGACCACCGTCGATGCGGCCTGGATCGGCTGGGTATTGACGGCGAACGACGGGATGACCGCGCGCAGTTGATCCTTCAGGTCGCCCGCCCCCCGCCTGACGAGATCCGTGGCCGACAGCACGTCCACCGGGACCGCCGACGCGGTGGCGCTGCGCGGCCGCGCGCGCGTGCCGACGACCACCGTCTCCTCCGTGAACCCGGCGATCAGGCCCTCCATCTCCGCGCGCGAAAGGCCCAGCGCCTCGACCTCAGGCAGGCGTCATGCCGAGCGCGCGGCCGAGCTCTTCGACCAGCTGGTCCGTCTGCGGCCTGGCCTGCTCCCGCGGATCGTTGTCCTGCGGCGCGCCGAGCGCATCGGACTCGAGGGCAGTCCCTGCCGGCACCAGGAGGGCCAGCGCCAGGAGGACGCGCCGCGTCGCGCCTGAACGGCCCGCCGGAGATGGGGTGGGACCAACGGCAGGCAAAACTGCGGGGCGGTCGCCCCCCCGGCGAGAGCCGGGGAGGCTTCCAACTAGCTCACGCCGACCGGCTCGTCCTGCCGGGTCTTCTTGAGCCCCTGGATCTGGACCACCGGAGGCGCCTCTTCCTTCAACACGTGCTGGCGGTAGAGCTGATCCATCTGCTGGTGGTAGGCGGCGCCCTGGGCATCGGCGCCGTTGCCGTTGCCCTGCTTCGCCGCGGCGCGCGCGGCCAGCTTCTCCTGCCGCGCGTTCTTGGCAATCCCCTGCTCGTCCAGATCGGTCTGGACGCCCGCGGCGACCGCGGCCGGATCGAGGACGAGGCTGTGGTCGGTGGAGCCCAGCGCCACCTCCTTGCCGCCGGCGAAGATCTCGTGCCGGCCGTGCTCGTCGTACCACTTGGTGAGCGTGGCGGTCATGTGCATCTTCTCGATGATGTTCCGCCAGCCGACGCCCGTGTTGTACGCGCAGAACGAGATCTCGCCCTCCTGCGTCGCATACGGGATGATGCACCGCTCCGTCCGCCGGAAGTCGTAGTTGAACAGGTCCTGGAACCACATCCCGGCCACGAACAGGAAGTTCCAGCGGTCGGAGCGACGTTTCGAGATGTCCTCCACCGTCCGCTCCCCGGACACCTTGCCGTAGTCCCGCCCGGTCGCCCCGAAGGTCTTGTCGAACTTCTGCATCAGGTCGAGCAGCCGGAAGTGCTTCGGCGCGCGGAACGGGTCGTAGTTGCGCATCAGCGCCAGCGCCATCCCGAGCACCGAGCGGAACCGGCCGCCGGCGGCATCGTTGACCCGCGCGATGTCCTTGGCCAGCCGCTCGCCGTTGACGAAGGCGGTGAACGGTACCGCTTCCTTCGTCTCCTTGTCGATCATCACGGCCATGCCGATGCCGCAGTTCGGGTGGCAGCCGCAGTTGAGCTGTCCCCAGTCGGTCTGCGGGCCATGCACCAGGTCCGCCCAGTCGGTGAACGTTCCCATGAAGGAGATCGGGAACCAGTCGCGGGTCGGCTCGCCGATGCCGGTCTGGTTCTTGACGTCGTGGGCCAGGTGCGACAGCGTGTAGCGCTGCGCCTTGCGCCGCTCGTCGGTGATCTCCTCGTCCCGGCCGGTGAACGAGACGGGCTGGAACGAGAGGAAGCTGATGGTCTTCGGGTTGTCGAGCGCGAACTGCACGACGCGGCCGACCTGCTCGTTGTTGATGCCGTTGAGGATGGTGATGACGGGCACGATGTCGACGCCCGCCTGGTGCAGGTGCTCGATCGCCTGCAGCTTCACGTCGAAGAGGTTGCCGACCAGGCGGTGCGAGTTCGCCGCGTTGCCGACGCCGTCGAACTGCAGGTAGGCGTACCGCAGCCCCGCGTCCGCGGCGGCCTTCGCGAAATCGAGGCTCTTGGCGAACTCGATGCCGTTGGTGGCCGCCTGCACGCTGTTGTAGCCCACCTCTCGCGCGTAGCGGACTGCGTCTAGAAAATACGGCGACATCGTCGGCTCGCCGCCCGAGAACTGCACCGACATCTGCCGCTTCGGCTTGATGGAAATCGCGTTGTCGAGCAGCGTCTTGATGTCGTCCCAATCCAGCTCGTGGACGAACCCGACCTGGTTCGCGTCCATGAAGCACGGGTCGCACATCATGTTGCACCGGTTGGTCAGGTCGATCGTCAGCACCGACCCGCGCCCGTACTTGATGGTGCTGCTGCCGTGGTTGTGCAGCTTCTCGTCGTTGTGTGCCCGGATGTCGCTGCCGGGGAACGTCTCCTCGAGATGCCGGAAGAACTCGGTGTCGATCGCCATGACGTCCTCGAAGCGCCCGTGGATGGGACACTCCTTGACCATCACGATCTCGCCGTCCCGCTCGATGATCTGCGCCTTGATCTCCCCCACCTTCTCGTTCAGCAGGATACGGTAGTCCTTCTTGCCGTCGAGAATCTCCTGCCGCGCCTCCCGCACGCACTTGGGACACAGCGAGTCGGTCTCGCGCGGCCACCCCAGGGGCGGCTTGACCTTCTCTTTCGACTTGAGCAGCGGCTTGTCCGACCAGGACGGCGTGAACGACGGCCGCTGGTACAGCTTGTTCACCCCGTCGTAGACGACCCAGGCGCCGGCGGCCGCGTAAGACAGCCCCTTCTCGATGTATTTCACAGGCTTATGCATTTCGACTCCTTGCGACAGACAGGGCAGACCGCCCCGCAGCCAAACTCTTACGCGAAACAGGATAGCCGGGATCAGCTGCAAACGGGTCAGAGTTTCTGCCGAGCGGGCGCATTGGCGGCCTGAGCGGGCGCCACCGCTCCTGAACGGCCCCCTGCGTGGGAGTGCCGCCGGCGCCGGGCGGCCAGCCAGATCAGCAGTCCGGCCCCGACCAGCAGCCCGTACTCGACCGGCTCCACCCACGCGGGCAGCACCCAGCCGGCACCGCGGGCGCGCGCATCCCACACGACGTAGGTCAGGACCACGGCGAGACTCCACGGCACGAGCGGCCACGTCCGCGGCGACGCGAAGAAAGGTATCAGCCAGACGAGATACCACGGGTAGACGGTCGGCATGAGCAGCAGCGTCGCCGCCAGGGGCCACGCCCACGCCTCCGGCGCCTCCCGCGGGAGGCGCGCCCGCGCGACGACGGCCACGGCGAGACCGGCTCCGACGGTGACGGCCACGGCTCCGGCCACGCCGATCGCGGCCTCCAGCCACGCGAACAACGGCCCGTTGAAGCGCCACTGCGCCGCGTAGACGGTCAGCGAGCCGAGCGGCGGCAGCAGCGTGCCGTCCGTGAACGGCAGGTAGAGCAGCAGGATCGTTCCGGCGGCGGCCAACGCATCGCGCGGCCGCACGCGGCGCCACAGCAGCGGCGCGAGAACCAGGGGCAGGAACTTGACGCAGAACGCCACGGCCAGCGCCGTCGATGCGATCAGCGTGCGCCGCGCGTGGAGGGCGTACGCCGCCGTCACCACGAACAGCGTCCCGACCAGGTCGACGTGCCCGCCGCCCGCGCCCTCGAGCGCGACCAGCGGGTGCCAGGCATAGGCCAGCACCCACCAGGGGCTCCTGCCCAGGGACAGGAGCCACCTCCACAGGACCAGCATGGTCAGCAGATCGCAGACCACCACGGCGGCCACGAGCGCAGTCACCGACTCGTCCAGGGTGGTCACGGCCCGAAAGAACCATTGCGCCGCCGGCGGATAGACCGTCGGCAGAGCCGCGCTCGTGGGATCGATGCGGCGCGTCAACCCCGTGTGCAGCGCCGCCAGGTCGGGATCGTCGGGCACCGCGACGTACGGGTTGTGGCCGTGCTGCTGGACCCGTCCGTCCCAGATGTAGCGGTACACGTCGTCGGAGGCCAACGGCGGGCCGGCGGCGAGCACCACGCGCCACGCGATCGAGAGCGCCAGGCAGGCCGCGAGCTGCCTGGCCGAGCCGGACGGGCGCCGCGCCACGAGGGCGAGCGCGGCGCAGTACGTGACCGCGGCGCCGCCCATGAGCCACAGGAACGGCAGCGTCGCCTCGCGCGCGTCATAACGGGACAGGCCGACCAGGAGCAGGAGCTGCAGCGCGCCGCACGCCAGGATCAGCCCGGGCACGATACGCCGGCTCCCCGACAGCTGGCGTCCCGACCCGATCGCCGGCCGGAGCCTCCGTAGTAGACGCGTGCCAGCCGCTCCGGAGCAATGCCGAGAGCGTAGAGCACGAGGATCAGCACGTTGCCCGCGGTCCGGCGCACCCAGCCGTCGCGTTCCCACCGGCGGGGCGACACGCGGATCGGCGTACGCAGATAGACCATTCGCCCCCGGCGCCCCACGCGGCGGACCAGGTCGACGTCCTCCATGAGCGGCAGCGGCCGGTATCCGCCCGCCTGCTCGAAGATGTCGCGCCGCACGAAGATCCCCTGATCGCCGTACGGCAGCCCCAGCCAGCGCACCCGCCACGCCACGCCGTGCTCCAGCAGCCGGGCTCGCCGCGCCGGAGACCGCAGCGTGAACCGTAGCGCCCCGCCGACAGCGCCCGGATCGCTGGCGATGCGCCCCAGCTCGACCTGCCAACCTGGCTCGGGACAGGTATCGGCATGGAGGAAGAGGAGCCAGTCGCCCCGCGCGAGTCGCGCTCCTGCATTCATCTGACGTCCGCGGCCCGGATCGCTGGTGACCCAGCGCACGCCGGCAGACCGCCGGCGCAGCGTCGCGATACCGGGATCCGCACCGTCGCCATTGGCGACGATCACCTCGCAGCGTGCGTCGCCGCCTCGGCTCCCGGTCAGGCCCTGGGCGGCAAGCGTGGCGAGCAGCCGCGCAAGCTCCGGCGTGTCGTGCAGCACCGGAACGATGATGGAGACAAACGGGGGGCTCATGAAGGGCCGCCCAGCCCGAGAAAGGCCGCGGTCTCCGCCCATAGGCGCTCGAGGCTGCCGCCGAGTTGATGGCCGTCATCGAGCATCACCAGCCGCACGTGCGGCCTGTCGGCCGCGAACCGCTGCACCATCGCCGGGTCGACCACGTCGTCGCGCCGCCCGTGGCAGACGAGCGTGGGTACGGTCGTCCGGACCGCGCGCGAATCGTAGCGCCCCGCATCTTCGTACAGCGCGTAGTGCACCCGGCGCGGCTCGCCGTACGCATGGTGCTGCATCTCCAGCCAGCCGTCCCGCCGCCAGCCCGCGAGCCCCGCCGCACCAAGCGCCGGCATGCCGGCTGTGCCGAAGTCGAAGGCCGGCGCCAGCAGCACGAGCTTCTCGATGGGATGCGCCGGAGCCTCCGCCGCGGCCCGTTCCGCGAAGTGCAGGGCCACGAACGCGCCCAGGCTCGAGCCGATCAGGACGGCCGGGGCCTCCGGCAGCCGCCGCAGTCGCTCGGCGACCTGCCGCAGCATCCGGGTGGTCGTCAGCGTCGCGAAATCGGGCCCATTGAGGTCCGGACAGTGCAGGGTGAGGCCGTGTGCGGCCAGCCGGCCGGCGAGGTAGCGGGCCTTTCCGGACCGCGGTGACGACGCGAAGCCGTGCAGGTAGAAGAGGTGGCGCATGCCGGCAGCCGGACCGGATTATAGCGCCTGTTTATAATCCCCGAGCGATGCGTCCGGAATGCCGTCAGGCCCCGCCGCGGCTCCTGCGTCAGGGAATCGACGAGTTCAACCGTGGCGCCTGGTTCGAGCAGCACGAGACCCTCGAGGAATTGTGGAGGGCGGAGCGGCGCGAGGTCCGGCGCCTGTACCAGGGCATTCTCCAGATTGGCGTGGCGATGCACCACGTCCGCAACCGCAACCACCATGGCGCGGTCTACATGCTCCGCCGCGGAGCGATGTACCTGCGGCCCTTCGCTCCCTGCTGCCAGTCGGTCGACGTGGCCGACCTGCTGGTCCAGGCGTCCCGCATTCTCGCGGCCGTGGAGGGACTCGGCCGCACGGGGCTCGACCGGTTCGACTGGGGGCTGGCTCCGCGCGTGCGCCTCGCCGCCGCGCCGCCGGCTGCCGAGGAGTGACTCCCGGAGCGCCCCGCCAATCTTGCCCCGCTGCTATACTGCACCCGCTTCCGAGGACATCGTCGCATGCCGGCGCCACGCTTCACCGACGCCACGTTGGCGTTCCTGCACGCGCTTGCGGAGCACAACGACCGCGAGTGGTTCCGTGCCCGCAAGGCCGATTACGAACGGCACGTGCGGCAGCCGATGATCGAGGTCATCGAGCAGCTCGCAGCGGACCTGCCGCGGTTTGCGCCCGACCTCGTCGCCGCGCCGAAGGTGTCGATGTACCGGGTCTACCGCGATACGCGATTCTCCGCCGACAAGAGCCCGCTGAAGGCGCACGTGGCCGCCATCTTTCCGCATCGGGCGCTGACGAAGCACGGCGGGGCCGGGCTGTACCTCCATGTGGCTCGGGACCACACGCTGGTCGGCGGCGGCATCTACGCGCCCGAGCCGCGCCAGCTCTACCGCCTGCGCGAGCATGTGGCGGCCAACTTCGAGCGCCTGCAGGGCATCGTCGAGTCGCCGGCCTTCCGCCGCAGCTTCGGCGAGATCAGCGGCGAGCGTCTCAAGCGCGTCCCGGTGGCCTTCCCCAAGGACCATCCGGCCGCAGAGCACCTGAAGCTGAAGCAGTTCCTGGCCGGCCGGCAGGAGCCCGCGGGCTTCGCGACCGGCCCGCGCTTCTACGGCTCGCTGCTCCGCCTGTACGAACGCCTGGCACCGTTCATCGCGTTCCTCAACGAGCCGCTGGTCGCCGCACGGCGCTAGGAGCCCAGAGCCGGCATGAGGCGGGCATTCCGCCGCGGCCTGCTAAGATACGGCTGGAGCAGGGGCCATGCTACGGGAGATCATCGTCAGTCTCCTGCGCGGATTCAGGCTGCGCTGTCCCTGCTGCGGCTACGGGCCGCTGTTCGACACGACGTTTCGGATGCACTATCAGTGTTCGTTCTGCGACGAGAAATTCGAACGCGAGCCCGGCCAGTGGCTCGGGGCCGTCTACGTCAATCTCGGCCTGACGCTCGGACTGGCCGCCGTCGGCATCGTGCTCACGCAGACCTTCACATCGCTCTCGACCGCCCAGCAGGTCGCGCTCTGGACCCCGCTGGCCGGGCTCGGCCCGTTCGTGTTCTACCGCGCGTCGAAGGGGCTCTGGACCAGCATCATCTTCATCGGTGAAGGGCTGTACATCCCGTGGCCGAACCGCTAGCCCGGCCCGGGCCCGCGGCAGCCGTCCTCCTGCGCCTCGGGGCCGCGTTCACCTACCCGGCGTTCCGCAACCTGTGGACGGCTGCGTTCACCTCGGCCGCCGGCACCTGGATGCAACGGTTCGCACAGCAGTGGCTGATCTTCGACCTGACCGGCTCGGCCTTCTACCTCGGACTCGACGCCTTCGTGGGCACCGTGCCGCTGCTCCTGTTCACACTGATCGGGGGCGTGACCGCCGACCGGTACGACCGCCGCCACCTGCTGATGGCATCCCAGATGGTGCAGATGGCGTCCGCCCTGATCCTGACGCTGCTGGTGCTGTTCGACACGGTTCAGCTCGCCTACATCCTGGCGCTCTCGTTCGCCACCGGGGTGGCGCAGGCGTTCGGCGGCCCGGCGTTCCAGTCGCTGATGCCCGCACTCGTCCCGCGCCACACGCTGCCGAATGCCGTGGCGCTCAACTCCATCCAGTTCAACCTGGCGCAGTCGATCGGCCCGCTGGTCGGCGGGCTCGTATTCACCAGCCTCGGGCTGGCTGCCTGCTTCGGGCTCAACAGCGTCTCCTTCCTGGTGGTGATCGTCGTGCTGGCGCTGATGCGAGCCCAGCCCGCCAACCGCGAGCGAAACCAGACGATGGCGGAAGACCTGAAGGGGGGGCTGACCTACGTGAGACGCGGCGGCGCGCTGCTGGCGCTCACGATCCTGGCCGTCGCCACCACGTCGCTGGGCCTGCCGCTGCGCGCCTTCCTGCCGGTGTTCGCCGGCGATCCCGAAACGCTCAGCGGGATGATGACCGCCCTGGGTGCCGGCGCCGTCATCGGCGCGCTCGTGGTCGCCTGGCTCGGCCAGTTCAAGCGGATGGGGCTGACGCTGCTGCAGGTGCTGGCCGCGTTCGGCCTGCTCGTGGCGACGTTCGCCTCGCTGCCGGTCGGCCCCTGGAGCTACGTGCTGCTGTTTCTGGCCGGCAGCGCGCTCCTCATCGTCTTTTCGCTGACCGCATCGCTCGTGCAGCTCACCGTCCCCGACGAGCTGCGCGGGCGGGTGATGAGCATCTATCTGACAGCGTTCCGGGGCGGCCTGCCGGTCGGCAGCCTGGTCAGCGGCGCGCTGACGCGCTACGCGCCGGCCGAGACGATCGTCGCCGCCAACGCCGGCCTGTTGGTCCTGGTGGCCGTGTACTTCCTGGTGCGCAGCCACGGGGTGCGCGAGCTGTAACAGGCGCGGCGCCCATGACTGCATTATGCTGTCATCGATGGTATAGTGCAGTCATGCCGGTGCAAATCACCATACGCGATGTCCCCGAAGCGGTTCGCGACCAGCTTGCCGTGCGCGCCGCGCGGCAGCACCAGTCGATGCAAGGGTTCCTGCGCGCCGAGTTGGTGCGCCTTGCCTCCCGCCCCTCGGTCGACGAGTGGCTGCAAGGGGTTCGCGAGCGCAAGGCAGCCGCCGGGACCCGCGTCCATCCCGACAGCATCCTCCGTGCGCGCGACGCGAACAGGCGGTGACGGTCGTAGCGGATGCCTCCGTGCTCGTCGCAGCGCTGGTCGATTCCGGTCACGAAGGGAAATGGGCCGAGTCCGCGGTCGCTGCGGGCCACCTTGCCGGGCCCGAACTGGTCCTGGCGGAGGCCACCAACATCTTGCGCCGGCTGGAGCGTACCGGCGAAATCTCCGGCCTCGAAGCTTCAACCTCCCACCGGAGCCTGCTGCAACTCGACGTAGAGCTGTTTCCGTTCGCTCCCTTCGCCGAGCGCGTCTGGGCGCTGCGCAGCAACCTGACCAGCTACGACGCCTGGTACGTGGCGCTCGCTGAAACGCTCGATTGTCCGCTGCTCACGCTGGACCGCCGGCTGAGCCGCGGGGCCGGCCCCAGATGCGCCATTCGCGTGCCGCCGAGCCAGGCCTCGGATCCTCCGGTCCACCTGACCACGGTCCCTGGGTAAAGGTTCATGCGTCAACCCAAGATCACTCCGTCGATCACCGATGCGATCGCCGCTGCATCCAGCCCCCCGCCCGGCTCGTCGCGAGTTTCGATCAGCGTCCCTTCCGGGCCTCCGCCATCCTCGTGAGGCCCGATTCCGCACGCCAGGTACTCGGCACGCTTCCCCTCCCATCGGGCTCTGTCCCCCTCGATCCCGCGGGCGTGAAGCTTGTCGGCAATCACCAGCTCGGACTTCGAGCGCACGAGGTCACCGCGCTCGGTTCGATGAATGAGCCCTTCCTCGAGGAAGCGTTGCTGGGCGTTGACGGTTACTTCGCGCGGCAGCGGATCCGCAAAGAGGTTCGTCATGCGCCGGGCGATCTCCGAGTGCTCGTCGCCTGCATAGCGGCGATACTCGACAAGCGGGCCCTCGTGCAGGATGACCAGCCGGTCCTGGTGGCGGGTCAGCGCCGTGTACAAGAGCTCGCGGGAGAGCAGCCAGCAGGGGTTGGTGAGCACGACGAAGGTGGCGCCGAACTCGCTGCCCTGGGTCTTGTGCACCGTCAGGCAGTAGGCCAGCTCGAGCGGGTTGCGGCCTTCGTCTCCGAACTCGCCGGGGTAGAACCCGTAATTGGGGCCCAGCTGCCCGGCGAACTCAACCTCGAGCTTCCGCGGCAACCCCTTGAGCTTCTTCGTCTTGTACTGCCCGACGACAATGCCGATGTCGCCGTTGGCGAGGTAGGCCTCCCCAGCGAGCTTCGGCCAGACGTCGCGCCGACGCTGGTTGATGACATTGATGACCTTGTCGCCGTAGAGGAGCATCTGCGGGCCGACGGGCCGCGGCACCTTGCGGCCCCAGCCCTCCGCCTCGGCAAGTTCGCGCGCCTTCGCCCGGAACCGCGTCTGGAGCATGCGGTTCAGCGCGTCCACCCCCACGAGCCCGGCGCGCACGGGCGAGAGCATCTGCCAGGCTCCCGCCCGCGCGGCGGCTCCCGGGTTGTCGCCGAACCGGTTCCAGAAGAAGGCCCACGGGATATCCCCGTGACGCCCGCCGCCCAACGATTCCTCGAAGCCCAGTTCGTCGTCCGGCCCGGCGAGACCGAGCGCGTTGACCAGCTCCGCGACGAGCTTCTCCTGAAGCTCCTGCAGGTGGTTCCACCGCACGAGCCGGAGGCGTCCGTCTATTCCTTCCTCGCCCTCGTCCAGCACGACGTCTGCGCCAGGATCGAGCGGCCGTCCGCTGAAGTGCGATGCCAGGAGCACGTCGGCCCGGGCTTCGCCCCGCTGGCGTCGCGGGATCGTGAGCTCGGCATAGGCCGGCCCGCAGCGCGGAAAGAGCGTCTCGACGTTCTCGGGCTCGATCTCTCGAACGATGTCCACGAACGGGCGACCGGCCCCGATCGGCGGGAGCTGGCGCGGATCCCCGACGAGCACGAGCCGCTCGACATTGCTGAGCGAGTCGATGAGCGCCGCGAGCTGCTCTTCGGTCAACATCGAGCACTCGTCCACGACAACGGTCCGGTAGTCACCACAGCGAGGCGCCCTGGGCTTGGAAAAGTAGGCGCCGGTCTCGCCGTCGTAGCGCTGCTGCCGGATCAGAAACTGCGCCAGCGTCTGGCCGGCACCCCGCTTTTCGGTCTGCTCTTCCAGGCGCACGCGCGCCTTGCCCGTGGGTGCAAGAAGCAGCAACCCCTTCTCCCCGAGCCCGGGAAGCGAGCACAGCATCCGTAGCAGCGCCGTCTTGCCTGTCCCCGCCGGACCAATCAGCACGGAGAACCGCGAGCGGAAGAGCTCTTCGAGCGCCGCAGCCTTCTCGCGCCGCGCGCGCTCCTCCAGGTCGCGCTCTTCCGGATCCCCGGGCAACGGCGCATCGAGCCCCGCGTCCACGAGCCCGCGCCAGTCAAGGTCAAGATCGGCCGCGTGCGGCTTGCCCTTCTTTCGGCCGAGCACCTCGCGGCGGATGATCGTACGGCACTCGATGAGTCGGTCCACCTAGTAGGTAGGCTCACCCGCGCGCGTTCCGGCGCGCGCGGCGACCGGCGCGAAGCTCTCCTCGCACGCGTCGAGCACGTTCTCGCCGAGCGGGCACGGCGGCTGGAGCGCACGCTCCCGCGCCCTGCGGATGACCCAGCTCCGGGGGAGCAGCGTGTGCCCCTCAGCCGCTGCGTGTTCCAGGAGGTCCACGACCAGTGCGCGCACCCGCCGTTCATCGGCCGGGTCTTCGATGCGACTCGGCTCCGGCACGGGGAACTGCTCCCGCACTGCCTCGTCGGGGAACAGGCCTCGGTCCACCGCGCCGAAGGCGATGGGGCCGGCGGCGCGCCGGTCGCGCTCGTAGAGGAGGTACGGATTGCGCAGCAGCTCTGCGTCGCTGGCCTCGATGCCGGCCTCCGCCCGCGCCGTGGTGTCGTACATGCGGAGCGCCTGATCCTCCGAGATGGCGCAGCGGCCGAGGAGCTGGAGCAGGGCCCGCCGGTCGGTGGCGAGGCGCTTCCAGCCCCTGCGAAGCCCGTCCCTGAGGAGCTTCGCGACGGGCCCGCCGAGCTTCGCTGGTTCTTCCATCACGGCGTCCACGAGCGCCCACGGATCACCGCCGCCCTGGCGCTCGCGCAGCAGCTCGATTTCGTAGGCGAGCAGGCTCCCGTGCTGGACGCCCCACTCGTAACCGAACGCGGAGAGCGCCGAGCCCAGGCCGGGGAACGCGCCGCGCGCCTTCCACAAACGGTTGAGCTGCGTGTCGATCCAGGCGAGCGCCTGGTCCCACTGTCCCTCGATCCGGCCGCGGATCCGGTGCAGCGTTGCCGCGCAGGCCACGAGGGAGGCCACGGCGCCATCGTGGGTCAGCAGCTCCGATCCGTAGAAGTAGGCGTCGAAGTGCTCGTCCGGAGTGAAGGCAACGAACTCCTCGGGGTCGACCTCCTCGCGCTCGGCGAGCGCCAGTGCCTCCTGGTAGGGAAAGAGGAAGCCGTCCGCGAAGCCAGGCCGGACCGAGTGGTCCACGTTGCGCTCCCAAAGCATGCAGCGCAGGGGCGGGCTGTTCTTCTTGTAGGTGTACTCGGTGGCCTCGCCCACGGAGAGCACCCGGCCCACGCCGACGATCACGCGCCGGGACTGCTCCGAGAGCGGGGTGCGCTTGGCATAGAAGAAGCAGAGCGACTCCGCCGGCCGGAGCGCGCCGAAGTAAGGTGTCGAGCCGCGCGAGCTGGTTCTCGCGCTCCTGAACCCAGTCCGTCTCGACCTCCTTGCCGCCGCGGCTGCGGATGTCGGGCTCGCGGTCTGGCACCCAGCCGATCTTCAGGTGCTCGGCGATCCCGATCTCGCCGCCCTTCGCGTTCCCCTCGACCTCCTCGCGAAGCATCCAGCGGAACGGAACGCAGGCAGCGGAGTACGGCGGCTGCACGAAGCTGGTGGGCGCGAAGTGGCCGTGGGTCTCGGGGTAGAACTCCACGTACGGGTGCGTCATCGTCCGCGTGAGCGCGAAGGGCGCCATGAACGAGACGCGCTCGCCCGCACAGGGCGGGAGATCGGCGCGGTCGAGCTCGTCGAGCCGCCGGCTGGCCCAACGCGCTTCTACTTCGTCGCGCCGGCCCTCGCCGATGCGGGGCAGGATGAGGCAGCTCGTGTTGTCGAGCGGGCGGGCGCAGACGCTTCCCGTCCAGCCTCCGTCGTGCCAGGGGACGCGGATGGTGACGTGGTGGAGCGGCAGGCGGCGGGCACTGGCGGCGAAGCCGCTCACGGCGAACCTCCCGCCGGTACGATGTTCAGACCTGCGGGGGGATGCTTCCAGTCGTCGGCGCTGGCTCCCGACACGTCGTGGCGCTCCAGGAACGCGCCGATGTCGTCGATTTCGAGGAACGCGATCGAAGCCTGCGGCTGCCCGTGGGTGTGGAAGACCTGCCTGATGTGAGCATCGCTCCGGGGCCAGTAGGCGTTGCTCCCGCCGTACTGCCCGTTGTTGGCGACGACCACGAGCTGGAACATGTGGTAGTGCAGCGCCAACGCCATCTGGTCGAACGAGCCGCTTGCAAAACTCCCGGGGGATTGGGACTGGGCGCAGTCCTCAGCTCTCTTGGTGAACACGATTGCCCTGGATCGCCGACTGGATATCTTGTCGGGAGAACCGGCGGCACGCCAGAGGTAGAAGTCGGATGTTTCGACGTGTTCTCGACCGCGCGTTGGGACACCCGTGGGTGACTGACGCCCGTCGGGCGCCGAGGGGCGTTGCCGGCGGTGCACTGGTTATGTCACGAGGCGCACGAGCTGGTCGGCGGTGAGTGCGAGCACGCCGAACATGCAGTGGCACATCACTTTCGAGGCGCCCCGGACCCGGACATGGCGACCGCCGAACTCGTCCTTGAGTCGGCCATTGACGCGCTCACCCGCCGTACGCTCGTTGTAGCGAGCCTGCTCGGGAAGCTGAAAGCCGATACGCTGCAGGCGCCGGGCTTCGGTTCGCAATTCCTCCGCCAGCGTCTTGTCGCGGCGGGGGTTGGTGTCAATCAACGGGACGTGGCCGAGTGAGCGGCTGTGCTGGCGGATCGGTTCCGCGTCGTAGGCGGCGTCCATCAGGTCATACAGATTGGTCGTTCGCTCGGCCGACAAGGTCGCCAGCGGAATGGCGGCTTGGCTGTCGTGCAGGGAGGCGGACGTCAGCAGGGTAGAGTCGACGACTGGCGCGGTGGCGGTAGGCGTAGGGGGTAGCTGTTCCCGGCAGCTTTCGCTGATGCCGGTGCCTCACTCCTCGCCATGGCTCCGTTTCCAGTCGCCGCTCATCGAACCGGACAGGCGGATTTCCCGCATCCGGCTCTCGGACGAGATCATGCCTTCGCCCACGGAAAGCTCGCCGTTCGCGGAACAAGGCGGGTGAGCCCGTACTCTTGCCAGAGTCGCTCATCCGGGAAGCGCACGTATTTCCCTAACTGCACCTTGTGCTTGCGACAGAGCCACTGGCGCAGCCGCCGCGTCGCGTGCCGGTCAATCGCAGCGTAGGCCGGGCTGACCTGCCCCAGGGTGAAGTAGTTCGCCCAACCGGTCAACAGCCGATTGATGCGCGCTACCACCACCGGCGGCGATAGGGGCCCGTTACGCCGCGTAGTCAGCTCGCTCACGCGACGGCAGATGCTCTGGACGTTCGACTGACTCGGCCGCGTGCCGATATAGGCGCGCCCCGTGTCCCGCCGGTAGTTGCGCCCAATCCGGTAGCCGAGGAACGTCATCGCCTCCTCCGGCAACCGGCAGCAGCGGGTCTTCTCGGCGTTCATCGGCAGCTTCAGACGCTCCAGCAGGGTTTCGACCGCGGCCAGCATCACCGCTGCCGGCGCTCGGCCGAGCACCGCAAGGTGAGTCGCCCGGGGGAATCTCACCCCCGGGCGCTCGCAGAACTGTACGTGAACGTCTCCGCTCATACAGCTCCCATCATCCAGCCGCCAGCGTCACCCCCAGCAGATGCCAATGGGCGAACAGCCTGAACGGCTTCGCGTGGCTCGACGGCTCCTCCCGCACGCGCGGTTGACCGTCGGGACACGCTGGATGACGCGACCCCTTTGCTCCATCGAGTTTCCCCGACTTCATCGCTCGTACGGGTCGCTCCGCCCCTGTGCCTCGCATCGGGCTTCTCATCCTTGGGGGTCGGCCCCTTGGATTTCTCCCTTCACATCGAGGCGACAGGTTCCCACGTTCCACACAAGGGCCTGGTGCAGGGTCACGCCACCTTTATGCCGGGTGCCGCCCAGCCAAGCTGCAGGCTCCCACTGGACTCGTCCCGGGTTAACGACTCGCCCCGGTTTCGACACCGTCCCTACGCTTTCGACACGTTGCCGGTGGTTCATCCACTTCGTCTCCCTGCACCCTACCTGACGCGGTCGCGCCGCGCCGTTTCCGTGACGCTTACCACCCCGGCTCTTGACCGAAGCAGCGCACGGCGGTTTGGAGCCTCCCCCTGCCGGGCGGCTCCGAGGGGCCTACCCTCATCCCTCGTGCAGCATGGCTGCAGCTAGGCGGCCATCTCGGCCTCCCTTCTGCGCCTTCGTGGCGCACGGTGAGTCGCCCGGGGGAATCTCACCCCCGGGCGCTCGCAGAACTGTACGTGAACGTCTCCGCTCATACAGCTCCCATC
Source organism: Vicinamibacterales bacterium (assembly GCA_965217045.1). Taxonomy (GTDB): domain Bacteria; phylum Acidobacteriota; class Vicinamibacteria; order Vicinamibacterales; family UBA8438; genus JAAXGX01. The sequence goes on from CBDCHF010000007.1 coordinate 117,783, forward strand.
ATCCAGCCGCCAGCGTCACCCCCAGCAGATGCCAATGGGCGAACAGCCTGAACGGCTTCGCGTGGCTCGACGGCTCCTCCCGCACGCGCGGTTGACCGTCGGGACACGCTGGATGACGCGACCCCTTTGCTCCATCGAGTTTCCCCGACTTCATCGCTCGTACGGGTCGCTCCGCCCCTGTGCCTCGCATCGGGCTTCTCATCCTTGGGGGTCGGCCCCTTGGATTTCTCCCTTCACATCGAGGCGACAGGTTCCCACGTTCCACACAAGGGCCTGGTGCAGGGTCACGCCACCTTTATGCCGGGTGCCGCCCAGCCAAGCTGCAGGCTCCCACTGGACTCGTCCCGGGTTAACGACTCGCCCCGGTTTCGACACCGTCCCTACGCTTTCGACACGTTGCCGGTGGTTCATCCACTTCGTCTCCCTGCACCCTACCTGACGCGGTCGCGCCGCGCCGTTTCCGTGACGCTTACCACCCCGGCTCTTGACCGAAGCAGCGCACGGCGGTTTGGAGCCTCCCCCTGCCGGGCGGCTCCGAGGGGCCTACCCTCATCCCTCGTGCAGCATGGCTGCAGCTAGGCGGCCATCTCGGCCTCCCTTCTGCGCCTTCGTGGCGCACGGTGAGTCGCCCGGGGGAATCTCACCCCCGGGCGCTCGCAGAACTGTACGTGAACGTCTCCGCTCATACAGCTCCCATCATCCAGCCGCCGGCGTCAGCCCCAGCAGATGCCAGTGGGCGAACAGCCGGGGCGCGCGACGCGCAAGACCACCGAGCCAGTGAATGGCGCGGCGGCGATGGCGCCGGAGCCTCTTGTATTTCCGCATGGCCCATCGAACCAACAGGTCGTTGAAGTGGCGAAAGACCGAATACAGGGCCGACTTGTAGAAACGGCCGTAGAATTGAATCCAGCCACGAAGGACAGGATTCCACATGCGGGCCAGGTCGTCGATGGCCTTGTCGCTGCGCCGAGGGAGGTGCCAACGTCGCATCTTCTGCCGCATCCGTGTCGCCGCCGCATTGCTCACCGCCGGTATGAAGCTGATGAAGTACTGACCCCATCGATTCTTTGCCCGACGAGAGCGAAACGTGTATCCCAGGAAGGTGAACTGCTCCGTGGGATACTGCCCCGGCCGGTCGTCATCCTTGCAGTAGACGATACGCGTCTTCTCCGGATGTACTTCCAGCCGGCATTGCGCCAGACGACGTTTGATGTGCGCCAGGACCTGCTGCGCCTGCGTCTCCGTCCGACAGTGCGCGACGATATCATCCGCATACCTCTCGAACGGAACGTCCGGGTGCGTTGACCGCATCCAGTCGTCGAACGCGAGGTGCAAGAAGATATTGGCCAGGAGCGGGCTCGCGACGCCCCCTTGGGGCGTTCCCATCGTGCGCGGTACCAGGGTTCCGTCTTCCTGCTGCATGGGAGCGGTCAGCCACCGCTGCACATAGAGCAGAATCCACCGGCACCGGGTGTACTTCCTGGCCGCACGCATGACGAGCGCGTGGTCCAGGTTGTCAAAGAAGCCGCGGATATCCAGATCGATCACCCAGTCATAACGCCAGCATCGCTGCCGGGCCGTCGTGAGTGCGTCGATCGCGGACTTCCGCGGGCGATACCCATACGAATCGGGATGGAACTGTGGCTCCACGTCCGGTTCCAGGTACATCTTGACCACCGTCTGGGCAATTCTGTCGGCGACAGTGGGAATGCCCAAGCGTCGCTCGCTTCCGTCCTTCTTCGGTATCCCAACCGGGACCGGAGGCGGGAAGTACGTGCCCGACGACATCCGATTCCAAATCTTATAGAGATTGTTCTTCAGGTCCTGCTCGAACATCTCGACAGACTCAGCATCGACGCCAGCTGCTCCGTGGTTCGCCTTGACCCGAGTGTAGGCCTCCCAAACCACCCACTTGGAAATACGAAACGGCTTCGCGTGGCTCGACGGCTCCTCCCGCTCGCGCGGTTGACCGTCGGGACACGCTGGATGACGCGACCCCTTTGCTCCATCGAGTTTCCTCGACTTCATCGCTCGTACGGGTCGCTCCGCCCCTGTGCCTCGCATCGGGCTTCTCATCCTTGGGGGTCGGCCCCTTGGACTTCTCCCTTCGCATCGAGGCGACAGGTTCCCACGTTCCGCACAAGGGCCTGGTGCAGGGTCACGCCACCTTTATGCCGGGTGCCGCCCAGCCAAGCTGCAGGCTCCCGCTGGACTTGTCCCGGGTTAACGACTCGCCCCGGTTTCGACACCGTCCCTACGCTTTCGACACGTTGCCGGTGGTTCATTCACTTCGTCTCCCTGCACCCTACCTGACGCGGTCGCGCCGCGCCGTTTCCGTGACGCTTACCACCTCGGCTCTTGACCGAGGCAGCGCACGGCGGTTTGGAGCCTCCCCCTGCCGGGCGGCTCCGAGGGGCCTGCCCTCATCCCTCATGCAGCATGGCTGCAGCTAGGTGGCCATCTCGGCCTCCTTTCCGCGCCTTCGTGGCGCACAGTCGTCTGCGTAGTTGACGATTTCCGCCTCGAAGCGCCGAGCGTAGCCCATTACCTTCCAGCCCAGAATGAAGCGACGCATGTAGACGTTGCTGAACAGCGGTGAAATCGGTGCCCCTTGCGGGGTACCCTTCCGCTCGCGACGTGCCCGGTTCGTGCGGCGGCGTCCGCCGTGTCCGTCGGCTTCCTCCACCGCCATTTCCAGCCACGCCTTGACCCAGCCCAACAGCCGCCCGTCGCTCACGCGTCGGGCGATGTCGGGCGATGGACTGCATCAGGGCCGCGTGGGGAATCTGGCCGAAGTAGTCCGACAGGTCGGCGTCCACCACCTCCCGGTGGCCCGCGTTCAACAGCCGGTGCACGCGGTTGACAGCGTCGTGCGCGTGTCGGCCCGACCGGTACGCATACTGCTCCGGTTGCAGGTCGGCCTCGAAGACCGGCGATAGCACTAGCATCGCCGCCGTCTGCGCCACCCGGTCCCGGAGGCAGGGAATGCCTAACAGCCCGTGGAAGAAGTCTGTTCGCTGAGCCCCGCTGTTCAGGCAACTTGGCGATGAGCGATTGAGCCGACGAGCGCCGTCGGGGTCCATTTGAACCCCCAAGCGCGCCTCAGACGCCCCCAGCGGTCGATCAGACGCCCGATCAAGCGGTAAATCGCCGAAACAGCCCGCCCCTGCAGGCTCCGGGGCGTACCGACGCCGGTCTGGCGGCGCAGGAGCAGTCCGATGTTGCAGGCGGCCGCCTGGATCAGCACGCGCTTGCGGACATTCTCGTGACCGCGCACCCACACGCGACGCATACCGCCCGTCTCATACAGGTGCGCGAAAGTCCGCTCCACCACCTCGCCCCGGCACCGTTGCAGGCGACGACCCCGCCGCCCCCGCACACGACGCCGGTTCCCATACAGAGCCTTCTGTGCAGCAGCCTTCTCCGGCGGCTTCTCTCCCGTCTTCTTGTCCTGCCAGCAGCGCCGGCCGCGCTCCGGCTCCGATACGTGACTCCGAACCCCTGTCGTGTCGAGCGCCACCAGCGTCGCGTCGCTGTGATAGCCCTTGTCGGCCACCACCTCTTCGACCCCCACGCCGTTCGGCTGCACCGCTTCAACCTGCTCGGCCGCCATGATCAGCGTCTCCGGCAGCGTCGCCGTGTCACCATCCGATGCATCCTGCACCGTCACCGCGACGATGGCCCCCGTGTCCATGTCGACCCCGTGCTCGGCCTTGTGGGCCAGGTGCGTCCGACCGTCCTTCATCTTCGCGATCTTCGCGTCCGGGTCCTGCGGCGATTTCCACTCCTTGTTCGACGTTTTCTTGTTCTTCCGCGAACGGTCGAACCGAGCCAGCTCCGCCCGCGTCGGCGTCTCAACACCCGACGCCTCCGCCAACCGCCGAATGAACGCCTCGTGGGATTCTCCCGTGTCCCGCCGCTCGATACTCCGCATCGCCGCGTTCGCTTCCAGCGTCGTCGCGTCAATGCCGACCGTCTTCCCCCGAACCAGACCCGCTGCGGACAGCCGCTCCAGAACCCACGTGAACACCGCCTCATGGGTCTCTACGTCGATCCGCCGCCGCGTGCGCGACAGCGTCGAGTGATCCGGCGCCGCCGCGGTCAACTCCAGGTCCAGGAACGACCGCAGACTCAGCGAATCGGCCACCCGCCACGCAATCCCCCGCTCCGACGACAGACCCTCGAAATAGCCGATGAACAGCATCCGGAAATACCGACCCGGACGCAGACTCGGACGGCCCAGCCTGTCCGCGTAGAAAGCCGCGCACAACTCCTCGACGAACGCATCGAATCCGGAATCCGCCAGGACCCGGTTCAGCCGCTCGAAGTAAGGATGCCCGTCGCTCGTCGGAAGGTCCGCCGTGTCCACCCACATCGGCGACGCCTGGCGCGCCGCCGGTCTCTTGCCCATCGCCATGGCCGTTCAGTGTACGGGCTCGATCGCGCCGGGGCTAGGCCGGATCCGCGACTTTCGCCACAGGCTGCTAACGGCCGAAACTTCCCGCGTTGCTTCTTCGGGATAAGGACCTGCCGTACCGGTTGGGGCCGGTAGGTCCCCGCCTTCAGGTCCCGCGCCAGCGCTTCCAACCACCGGTCCACCCCGAACGACTCAACGTCCGCAACCGTCTCGCCGTCCACCCCGGCCGCGCCGTCGTTGCGACGAACGGCCTGCCAGGCGACCGCGAGCACGTCATCGCGCCACACCTTGTCGCTCAGTGAGTAGAACCGGAAGTCAGGAGCTTCCTTCGCTTTCGCATGTAGCGCCGTCTGGAGTCGCTGAACTCGTTCTGAGGCGGTTAGGTTCTCACCAGTCCCCACGTCCCTTCCCCCGTCATGCGCTGCTCTCGAACTGAGGCCCCTTCCCTCCGCCGGCGTTACCCGGTTTCCCCGGTACTACGGGCCTCTCCGCCACCCTGCACGGCCCGACCTGACCCTCGCGGGCTGTCGGTTGGCGCGTGCCACGCCACCGCCAGGGCTTCCCGTGTTGCGTCCATTCCCCTCTTCCATGCGTGCCGTCGCCACTACCCCGGCGGAATCGGTCGGTGCCTGCGTCGCTCGCTTCCCGACCCATGCCAGCCTTCCTCGTCAATTGGGCGAGTCGGCTTCCGCATCAATCGTTTCGAGGCCTGCTCGGCGTTCGCTTGCGCTACCGCCCGCATGGTCGCTGGGCCGCCCAAGGCGGCCCTTCGTCATCAGAGTGCTTCAGCCGATGTCGTTACCTCCATCGTCCGCTCCGACTGCTACCGGCTGGAGCGACAGTTGCCGGGCGGGATTCGCACCCGCTGAGGAATGGCGCCTTCGCACGGCGCACCAACTGATCGGAATCTGGCCGTCGGCCACGTCGAGGTGCAGCTTGTAGCCGACCCAGGTCGACTGGTAGCCCTTGCTGTCCTTTTTCATGCCCACGTCACAGTCGGTCGGCAGGTCGTCGAGCATCGCCGGCAAGGTCATGGCCGCCTGCCGGTCGAGGCGCTTGAGGACCTTCGGCCGTTCCTCACCCTTGTTCGGCCGTCCCGGCTTGCGCTTGGGCAGCGGGGGCGTCTTTTCCTTCGCGGCCGGCTTCTCGCGGGCCTCGATGGCCGTCGAGTCGCGGCAGAGGTGACCCACCAACCGGTCGTGGTGGGTGTTGCGGATCAACGCTGCATGCGTGCGCTGGGGCAACTGTGTGTCGGAGAACTCGGCGAAGGCGCGTGAGAAGACCGACTCGCTCGGCACCTCGCTCTTCCGCTCCCAGCCGCAGATCCGCCGCAGCGCCACGTCGGTGACCAAGCGGTCCAGCAGCACGCGCGTCGTCGGCATGCCGTAGACCGCCTTGGCCACGAAGGCTCGCGCCAGTGCCGCGCGGTCCTTGCGCGGACGCCCCGGCACCCGGAAGCACCGGGGAATCCACTGCTCGATACGGATGACCTCGAGAGTCTGCACCAACTGCTGCTGTTTCCCGGTCAGCGGACCCAACACGGGCTCCAACTGGGGGAACAGCGCGCGCTGGATCGACTGCCAATAGGGGGCGAAGGAACCACGCAGGCAGTTCATGGTTTGTTTGATTGACCACTCCTGCCTACTACTGTATATTAGCAGACGCCAAGGATGTGAAACAATGAATAGATGGCCTACAGCGCAGCGTTATGCCGCTATGAGGAGCAATACGACGCGCTCAAGGCGGAACTGCAAACGCTCGGGTTCGTAGGCCAGGGCGGCGTTCACACCCGCCGGATAACGTGTGGGAGGGCTACCTGTCGCTGCCACGACGACCCGGACGCCCGTCACGGCCCCTACCACTACTGGACGCGCAAGGCCCGCGGAAAGACCATTGGCTTGAACCTCACCGAAGACGAACTCGTCCTCTACCGGGAGTGGATCGAGAACAACCGTAAACTGGAACGGCTCGTGAAGGAAATGCGCCACCTCTCTTCGCGTGCGCTTGCCCTCATAACCGGTAGGCAGGCTCCATGAACCCCCGTGTCGCCGGCTTCCCGGGCGCGGTCACTGCCATCCTGCGAACGCTGCATCCCGCCCGCTGACCGTCCCTCGCCCCGCCGACTCCGGCAGGGAAAAACTCGGCCGATCACGCGTTTCGCAAGAGGCTCAGCAGCAATGGAATACCGCACGGCGGCCCGGCGCCGCCGCCGGCCGCCGCAGCGGCCGTCCTCAGCAGGCCAGCCGTGTCGACCAGCCGCGCCTGCTCGAGCTGCGCATCGTAACGCCCGGCGAGCGCCGCCAGCTCGCCGCCCACGCCGCCGGCCGCCGCCAGCCGGACAGGATCGACACCCGAACAACGGAGATCCTGCAGCGTGGCGGCCAGCGTCCGCGCGAAGCTGCGCAGCCGGGCCACCCCGCCCAGGTAGGCGAGCGTGCCGCCCTCCCGCTCTTCGAACGCCGCCCGCGCGGCAATCGCCTCGATGTTGAGCCCGGTGCCCGGGGCGCAGCCCCGGCGGGCGAGCGCGGGCCCGGCGAGCTGCGCCGCCAGCTGCCGCACGCCGAAGCGGTGCAGCCCGAATACCGCTCCCGCGCGGGTGGCGACCTCGCGGGCAAGGTCGTCCACCGCGCCCCGGCTCTCGCCCACGGCCAAGCACTCCGCGGCCGGCCCGCGGCCAGCGATGAACCGCTGCGCCGCGTCGAGTCTGACCGCAGCTGCGGGCGACCAGACGAAGGTTATTGGGTTCAATCCGTGCGTCGGGGTTGCCGTCACGGCGGCGTCAGGCCGCCATCTTCGGGAGGGTCATGGTAGCACGAGGTAGCAGGAGCGCTAGCAGTCCGTGGTGAAACCGCGCGTTGCACCGAGACGGGCGAGGCGCCCGACTGGCAAGGCGCGAGGAGGGAGCATATTGAGCCACTAGTGTCCCACAGTCTCAGGCCCAGGCCAGCGCGAGTTGCGGCCGGGCGCGGTCTGGTGGCGAATGGGTGGTGAAGAGGTCTTCGAGAGGCCGGCGTTCGAAGATGTTGAGCTGCAGCACCTGCAGCATCTGGTTGAGGCTCCAGCGCAGCCGCAGGACGAACTTGAGGTAGGCCAGCAGCAGGTACATGCAGGTGGCCACCCACAGTTGCGTCAAGACCGCGTTTTTCGACCGGCCCACGAAACGTTTCACCTTCAGATGCTGCTTGATCCACTTGAAAAACAGCTCGATCTGCCACCGGGACTTGTACAGGTCGGCGATCGTCTTGGCGACCCACGTGGTGTTGTTGGTCACGAACACGTAATGGTTTCTTGTCAACGGGTCGCGGTAGACGACCCGTCGCAGCCGGTCGGGATAGACCTTGCGGCTGCGGGCGCTGGTCAGTTCGATCGTCTGGTCGCTGAGAATACCGGTCCCGGCTCGGACCTCATGCTCGCGGGTGACCCGGTACCGCACGCCGCGCTTGAGGCGTGTCACGAAGGTGACGCCACGGGCCTGCAACTGGTGAAACCACGTGAAATCGAGATAGGCGCGGTCGGCCACGACCACGCTGCCGGCCTCGAACGTCCACGTGCGGGCCACGGTCACGTCGGCGGTCTTGCCGTCGGTGACGCTGAGGAAACTCGGCAGGTGGCCGGCTTGGTCCAACCCGATGTGCAGCTTGATCGCGGCCTTCGTGCGGCGGAACGACGCCCACGGGAAAACCGCCAGACACAAGTCGATGGTCGACGCATCGACCGCATACAGCTTGTGCCTGAAGCGGAAACGGTGGCCCGGCGCCCGTTGCTGGCAACGACTCAGCAGACGGCCGAACAACGCTTCGTAGAGGGTGTAGGGCTGCTCGGCGTTCACCCGCGCGAGCGACGAGCGGCTGACCGTTGGCACGCCCAGGTGATAGAGCTTGGCGGGTTGAGCGCGCAGATTGCTCACGATGTCGCGCAGGCTCTGCCGGCTGGCCAACTGGCCCAGGCCGAGGGCGACGAACTGCGCCCAGCGGCTCATGACGCGCAAGCGCTGCCCGCGCTGATGGTCGCGCGCCTCGGCGTCGAATTCATGTCGCGGAAGCAACGTCAGAAGTTGCCCGAAGACTGTGTTATTAATGACCGCATTAGTATGGTGACACTATGCGGTGATATAGCGCAGGCTCGGCTTCTTGAAGAACCCACGCAACAGGGCTGGCGTCCGCTGTAAGGACCGCATGTGGCCGAGGACGTAGCGTTTGAGTTCCTGCGGCGTCTGCAGCAGGCGTTTGCGAACCCCGTGTGTCTTCAGATGGTTCCACACGAGTTCATCCGGATTGAGTTCCGGGGAGTACGGCGGCAGGAAGAACAGCTCAAGGTGGCCGTCCGTCGACGCTACGAACTCCTGGACCGCTTTCGCCCGGTGCGAGGAATGCTGATCGACGATGAGGAAAATCGGCTGCGTCTGATTGTGCAGTAAGCGCTTCAGAAATGCGATGAAGCGCACCGCCGTCATCCGCCCGTCGACCACCATGAACCGCAACACGCCCTGCGGACTCACCGCCGACACCAGATTGAGCCCGAACCGTTTGCCAGTCGCCGGCACCACCGGTGTTTGGCCCATCGGCGCCCACGTGGTGCCCGAATGATGGCTGTTCGACCGCACGCCCGCTTCGTCCGCAAAGAAAATCTGCGCGCCTGCCTTACGGGCTTTCGCCTGAATCGCAGGATAGTCGACCGTCAGCCACTCCCGGACCTTGGCGGGCACCTGTTCAATCGCCCGGCGAACCGGCCGCTGGGGCGTGAGCCCCAGCGAGCGCAAGAGCCGCCCAACTGAGGCCAGGCTCAGGGTCACGCCGCAGTGCTGCCGAATCAGGTCTCGGACCATCGCCCGCGTCCAGAGGGCGAACTCGAACTGCAACTGCAGCGGGTTGTTCTGCGTCACCGTGCGATACACCCAGGCGCGCTGCTGCTCCGTCAGCTTGGGTGGCCGCCCCGGAATCGGCAACGCCCGTAGCGCCTCGATACCACCGGCGCGATACTTGTTCAGCCAGTCATAGATTACAGTGCGGGCGAATCCCATCACCCGCATCACCGCGGAGGGGGCTTCCCCGGCTTCAACCCGCTGTACTGCCTGTATGCGAATGTCTTCGAGTGCCTTGTGGTCAAGCGAACGACCATCGCGTTTCCTCACACTCTCCATTATATAGTGTCAGGTAACTTAGTTCCAGCTTAATATGATGGGCCATGGCTTGGATCTCCTGTGTTTTGAATGATTTGCAGCAAAACCATTCTAACAGACATAGAAGGTTCAAGCCGCCTCAATTAGAAGTTCTGTGGGACAGCAGTGGTCCCGGGTTAACGACTCGCCCCGGTTTCGACACCGTCCCTACGCTTTCGACACGTTGCCGGTGGTTCATCCACTTCGTCTCCCTGCACCCTACCTGACGCGGTCGCGCCGCGCCGTTTCCGTGACGCTTACCACCCCGGCTCTTGACCGAAGCAGCGCACGGCGGTTTGGAGCCTCCCCCTGCCGGGCGGCTCCGAGGGGCCTACCCTCATCCCTCGTGCAGCATGGCTGCAGCTAGGCGGCCATCTCGGCCTCCCTTCTGCGCCTTCGTGGCGCACAGTCGTCGACGTACCGGCACGAATCCGCCAGCAGGATCCCGGGAGCGATCTCGGTCCCGATTGCCGCGCGCAGCGCCTCGTCGAATGAAAGGAGCACGACGTTCGCGAAGAAGCCAGAGGCGACGAGTCCCTGTGGCAGTGCCACCCGCGTGAAGTCCTCAAGCTCTGCTTGCTCGGCGTACATCCGGACGTCTCTTTCATCACGGTAGTGCCAGCCCCAATCGAGCAGGGACGCCGCCAGAGAGAAGAACGCCGGGGCCTCGCCGTCGCGGCGGACCCGGTCGATGGCTGCGGAAAGCACATCCGGCGCACGCGGTCGTAGAACTGCCGAAGGTCCGCAATTACGACGTAGATACGCTGCCCCTCGGCTGCCGGAATCGATTCGGCCGCGACTTCAGGCCGGGAGAGGAACGCGCGGTAGTCCTGATATTAACCTGGAAATAAATATCATGACAATTATATAATAACCGGTATGACGAAACGTGATGGCCGCGCCTTCGACCATAAGACGCTCGAAGCCATTCGGATCCGTGCTGTCCAACGGATTGAAGAAGATGGAGAAACGCCGTCCGAGGTAATGCGGGCGCTGGGCTTTGCCCGCACGGTGGTTTATAACTGGCTGGCCAAGTATCGCACCGGCGGCCTCGCGGCGTTGCGGTCGCTGCCGATTCCGGGCCGGCCGCCCAAGCTGACCGAGCAGCAGCGCGCGTGGGTGTATCTTACGGTGACGCAGAACAATCCGTTGCAGTTGCAGTTCGAGTTTGCACTCTGGACGCGAGCGATGGTGCGGGAGCTGATTGAGCGGCAGTATGGCGTGACGTTGAGTCTGGCGTCGGTCGGGCGGCTGTTGCGGTCACTGGGTCTGACGCCCCAACGGCCGGTCCGGCGGGCGACCGAACAGGTGGCGTGGCGGGTGCGGGAGTGGTTGACGGTCGAGTTTCCCGCCATCCGGGCGCAGGCCCTCGCGGCGGGGGCACAGATTTTCTTCGCGGACGAGGCGGGGGTGCGGTCGCAGAGCCATGCGGGCACCACGTGGGCCCTGCAGGGCCAGACACCGGTGGTGCCGGCGACGGGAAAGCGGTTCGGGCTCAACCTGGTGTCGGCGGTCAGTCCGCGGGGCGTGCTGCGGTTCATGGTGGTCGACGGGCGGATGACGGCAGTGCGGTTCATCGAGTTTCTCAAGCGCTTGCTGCACAACCAGACGTGCCCGATCTATCTCATCGTCGATCAGCATTCCACCCACCGGGCGCGCGCTGTGCAGGACTTCGTGCAGTCGACCAACGGCCGCCTGCGGCTGTTCTTCTTGCCGCCGTACTCCCCGGAACTCAACCCCGATGAGCTCGTCTGGAATCATTTGAAGACGCATGGGGTCCGCAAGCGCCTGCTGCAAACGCCGGCGGAGCTCAGGCGCTACGTCCTGAGCCATCTGCGGTCTTTGCAGCGAACGCCCACCCGACTGCGCGGGTTCTTTCAAAAACCCAGCCTGCGCTACATTACTGCATAGTGTCATCAAACTAATGCCCTCCTTAATAGTAGCCGCGGTAGAGCTTGGCGGATCCCCACCGATGGTGGAGTTCCCCACCCTTCGCGTCGCAGAACAGGCGGTTGCCGTAGAAAACCACCTGCCTTCGCGACTCCTGATCGCGTCCCGGCCGCCGCGGATCCCCCTGCAGCGTCTCGACCCGGTCGGCAAGACAGAGCATCAGCGCCGTCGCCACGACCTGGTCGGCCAGGCTGACGTGGGCGAGCTGCGGATTTCGCTGAAGTGGATCACCGATTCCGGGGATGTGGATCACGGATTTCGGTGAAGTGGAGCGCCCATCGGAGCGTAGCGACGTTCGTCGGTCAGTTGCCTCCCATCGGTGTCGTAGCGTCTGGTCGATATCCTACTCGTGCTGTCGTGTCAGTGAGCATCGATGAGGTTGCCTGTGGTTCCTGTGGGCGCCGCGTGCGGCGTCCAAGGTGCTGTGGGAAACGCGCTTTCGGCGACGGCGCAGTTGCCGCCGAGCGTATCGCGCGCGTTTTCCATGGCACCGCCAGGGTCCACAGGCTGTTCGCGCCCGGCGGGAGCGTCGGGCGTCTCGCGGACGTGATCGTCATGTCGTCTCCTTCCGGCGGTTGGCGGGTGCGTCGTGCGTGCGTCGCATCGAGCGGCCCTTGAGCTCGATGCGGTGCGCGTCGTGGAGCAGGCGGTCGCAGATGGCGTCGGCCTGGTTGGGGTCGCCGATGACGGCGTGCCAGTCGGTCACGGGCAGTTGGCTGGCGATGAGCGTCGAGGCGCGTTCGGCGCGGTCCTCGATCACCTCGATGAGGTCTCGCCGCTCGGGGTCGCGCAGCGGCGCGAGCATCCAGTCGTCGATCGCGAGCAGGTCGAGCTTGGCCAGGCGGGCGAGCAGCCGGGTGTAGGAGCCGTCGCCGCGGCCGACGGCCAGCTCGTGCAGCAGGCGCGGCATGCGGACGTAGCGCGCGGCGAAGCTGCGGCGACACGCGCGTTCGACGAAGGCGCAGGCGATGAAGCTCTTGCCGATGCCGCACGGTCCCGTGACGATCACGTTGTGGCGCTCAGCGATCCACGCGCAGGCGCCGAGCGTGAGGATCTGCTGGCGATTGAGCCGGCGCGAGTGGGTGAAGTCGACGGCCTCGAGCGTCGCCGGGTAGCGCAGCTTGGCCGTGCGGAGGCGCCGGTCGAGCTTGCGCTGCTCGCGGGCCGTCCACTCGGTGTCGACGAGCAGGCCGAGCCGCTCCTCGAAGCTGAGCGCGGCGGCCTGGTCGGTGTCGAGCTGCTTTTGGAAGGCGTCGGCCATCGCGCCGAGCTTCAGGGCGTTGAGCTTGTCGACGGTCTGTTCGATCAGCATCGGTCCTCCTCTGAGGTCGCGGCCGCGTAGTAGTTGGCGCCGCGGATGTTGGCGTGCATCGGTGTCGGGTTGGTCTCGGCCGGCGGCTCGAGGGGCAGCCGGTCCTGACCGGCGGCGAGGATGTTCTTGACGGTGTGGAAGCGGCACGAGCCGAGCGCCAGCGCGCGGGTGCTGGCGGCGTCGAGCCGGGCGTTGCCGTACTGGCGTCCCAGACGCATGATGCCTAACACGGTCCGATAGCCCTGCTCAGGGTGCGGGCGGCTGTGCAGGATCCGGGTGACGAGCCGAGCGGTCGCCGGTCCGACCGTCTCGGCCCAGCGGATGAGCCGCGACGGGGTCCACTCGGCATGTGCGCGGTGGGCGCTGGGCATGTGCTCGGCCACGGTGGACGGCTGTCGGTCGTAGCGCCGGCGGTGCGACGCCACGCGCTTGCCGCGATGGAAGATCTCGACCGTGTTCGTCGTGTGGCGGACCTCGACCTGCTCGCGGACGAGTTGGTACGGCACGCTGTAGACGTGGCGGTCGACCTCGACGTGGTAGTCGATGTTCACGCGGCACAGCTTCCAGTGGGCCAGGACGTAGCGGGTAGCCGGCAGGGGGCGTAGCGCCGGGCGGTCGAGCTGCTCATAGAGGGCGCGGCGGCTGACGCCCAGCTTCTTCATCGGGCGGTCGTTGAGCTCGTCGAGCAGGACGCGGATCGCCCGGTTCAGCGCGCCGAGCTCGAAGAAGGTCTGGTCGCGGAGCCGGGCCAGGATCCACCGCTGGGCCACGAGTACGCTGGTCTCGACGACCGCCTTGTCGCGGGGCTTTCTGGGGCGCGCCGGGATGACGACGGCGCCGTAGTGGGCGGCCAGGTCCTCGTAGGTGCGGTTGACGTCGGGCTCGTAGCGGCAGGGGCGGGTGATGGCGCTCTTGAGCTGGTCGGGGACCCACAGCGTGGTGGCGCCCCCGCAGTACTCGACCATGTGGATGTGGGCGGTGACCCAGTCCGCCAGCTGCTGGGTCGCGGTCGCCTCGGCGTAGGTGAGGCTGCTGGCGCCGAGCGCGGCGACGAACAGCTCGACAGGCCGCAGCTCACCCGTGCGCCGGTCGACCAGAGTCGGCCGCTTGCCCGAGAAGTCGACGAAAGTCTTCTCGCCGGCGCGGTGCACCTGCCGCATCGACGGCCGCAGCCGCCGCGACCACTGCCGGTAGATCTCGCAGAATTGCGTGTAGCGGTAGCCGCCGGGATGGACCTGGAGGTACTCCTCCCAGAGCAGCTGCAGCGTGACCCCGTTGCGCTTGAGCTCGCGGTGGATGTGCGCGCAGTCGGGTCGGGCTCGGTTGGGCACTGGCGCCGGGCGGCGAAACAGCCGGGCCTCGAGCGCCGCGTCGTCCAGGTCGGCCGGCAGCGGCCAGCCCAGCCCGTACCGAGCCGCCCTCTGCAGATAGCGTGAAACCGAGCTCGGACCGATGACGCAGGCTTGGGCTACCTCTCGGTGGGACAGGCCCTGTTCGTACCTGAGTCGTAGAATCTCCCGAATTTTCCTCACCAGAAGCCTCCGAGTCGGCATCGCTTCGCCCTCCGTTCAAAAGGCGAAGGATCCCGCGGTCAGGCTACCGATGAGCGCTCACGATCCCGGAAACTGGGTGATCCAGTTCGGCCGAAAGCGATCCACTTCCGCCGAAATCGGTGATCCACTTCGACCGAAACAGGTGATCCACTTCCGCCGAAATCGGCGATCCACATCGTCCGAAATACGCACGAGCGGTCAAAGCCGTGTCGAGGTCGCCCTTTTTGTGACGGGCTCCCACACGCCTTCCCGCACTCTCCAGCGCTGGCTCTTGGGCGCCGGAACGATGCGCAGGGGATCGTTCTGCCAGCTCTCCGAAGACTGAAGGCGTTCGCGAAGTTCGCCGATAAACGCCGGCAGGTTCACGGCCGCGCGGTCGAGGGCAAGCGTGTCGGAGAACCAGTTGTGGTAGCGGATGTAGGACGCGGTCTTCTTCCAGGCCTGAACGAGGACGTACTCCTCGCGGAGGAGCTCCAGGCGCGGTTCGAGCTGCTCCGGAACCATGCCTTAGGCCACTGGCGGCAATTAACTTGCTATCTTCTGGGTTTCGTAGTCTATTTCGGTTCACTAGTGTCCCACAGTCTCAGGCCCAGGCCAGCGCGAGTTGCGGCCGGGCGCGGTCTGGTGGCGAATGGGTGGTGAAGAGGTCTTCGAGAGGCCGGCGTTCGAAGATGTTGAGCTGCAGCACCTGCAGCATCTGGTTGAGGCTCCAGCGCAGCCGCAGGACGAACTTGAGGTAGGCCAGCAGCAGGTACATGCAGGTGGCCACCCACAGTTGCGTCAAGACCGCGTTTTTCGACCGGCCCACGAAACGTTTCACCTTCAGATGCTGCTTGATCCACTTGAAAAACAGCTCGATCTGCCACCGGGACTTGTACAGGTCGGCGATCGTCTTGGCGACCCACGTGGTGTTGTTGGTCACGAACACGTAACGGTTTCTTGTCAACGGGTCGCGGTAGACGACCCGTCGCAGCCGGTCGGGATAGACCTTGCGGCTGCGGGCGCTGGTCAGTTCGATCGTCTGGTCGCTGAGAATACCGGTCCCGGCTCGGACCTCATGCTCGCGGGTGACCCGGTACCGCACGCCGCGCTTGAGGCGTGTCACGAAGGTGACGCCACGGGCCTGCAACTGGTGAAACCACGTGAAATCGAGATAGGCGCGGTCGGCCACGACCACGCTGCCGGCCTCGAACGTCCACGTGCGGGCCACGGTCACGTCGGCGGTCTTGCCGTCGGTGACGCTGAGGAAACTCGGCAGGTGGCCGGCTTGGTCCAACCCGATGTGCAGCTTGATCGCGGCCTTCGTGCGGCGGAACGACGCCCACGGGAAAACCGCCAGACACAAGTCGATGGTCGACGCATCGACCGCATACAGCTTGTGCCTGAAGCGGAAACGGTGGCCCGGCGCCCGTTGCTGGCAACGACTCAGCAGACGGCCGAACAACGCTTCGTAGAGGGTGTAGGGCTGCTCGGCGTTCACCCGCGCGAGCGACGAGCGGCTGACCGTTGGCACGCCCAGGTGATAGAGCTTGGCGGGTTGAGCGCGCAGATTGCTCACGATGTCGCGCAGGCTCTGCCGGCTGGCCAACTGGCCCAGGCCGAGGGCGACGAACTGCGCCCAGCGGCTCATGACGCGCAAGCGCTGCCCGCGCTGATGGTCGCGCGCCTCGGCGTCGAATTCATGTCGCGGAAGCAACGTCAGAAGTTGCCCGAAGACTGTGTTATTAAGCTGGAACTAAGTTACCTGACACTATATAATGGAGAGTGTGAGGAAACGCGATGGTCGTTCGCTTGACCACAAGGCACTCGAAGACATTCGCATACAGGCAGTACAGCGGGTTGAAGCCGGGGAAGCCCCCTCCGCGGTGATGCGGGTGATGGGATTCGCCCGCACTGTAATCTATGACTGGCTGAACAAGTATCGCGCCGGTGGTATCGAGGCGCTACGGGCGTTGCCGATTCCGGGGCGGCCACCCAAGCTGACGGAGCAGCAGCGCGCCTGGGTGTATCGCACGGTGACGCAGAACAACCCGCTGCAGTTGCAGTTCGAGTTCGCCCTCTGGACGCGGGCGATGGTCCGAGACCTGATTCGGCAGCACTGCGGCGTGACCCTGAGCCTGGCCTCAGTTGGGCGGCTCTTGCGCTCGCTGGGGCTCACGCCCCAGCGGCCGGTTCGCCGGGCGATTGAACAGGTGCCCGCCAAGGTCCGGGAGTGGCTGACGGTCGACTATCCTGCGATTCAGGCGAAAGCCCGTAAGGCAGGCGCGCAGATTTTCTTTGCGGACGAAGCGGGCGTGCGGTCGAACAGCCATCATTCGGGCACCACGTGGGCGCCGATGGGCCAAACACCGGTGGTGCCGGCGACTGGCAAACGGTTCGGGCTCAATCTGGTGTCGGCGGTGAGTCCGCAGGGCGTGTTGCGGTTCATGGTGGTCGACGGGCGGATGACGGCGGTGCGCTTCATCGCATTTCTGAAGCGCTTACTGCACAATCAGACGCAGCCGATTTTCCTCATCGTCGATCAGCATTCCTCGCACCGGGCGAAAGCGGTCCAGGAGTTCGTAGCGTCGACGGACGGCCACCTTGAGCTGTTCTTCCTGCCGCCGTACTCCCCGGAACTCAATCCGGATGAACTCGTGTGGAACCATCTGAAGACACACGGGGTTCGCAAACGCCTGCTGCAGACGCCGCAGGAACTCAAACGCTACGTCCTCGGCCACATGCGGTCCTTACAGCGGACGCCAGCCCTGTTGCGTGGGTTCTTCAAGAAGCCGAGCCTGCGCTATATCACCGCATAGTGTCACCATACTAATACGGTCATTAATATGATGGGCCATGGCTTGGATCTCCTGTGTTTTGAATGATTTACAGCAAAACCATTCTAACAGACATAGAAGGTTCAAGCCGCCTCAATTAGAAGTTCTGTGGGACAGCAGTGATTTCGGTTGCATGCAGCGCAACGTGGAATTGGAAGCCACCATCGTCGCGAAGTACGCGGTGGTCTCGCCCGTGTTGGATGAGCGCAGTCGCCGCCGGTGGGCGGCCACCGAGTCTTTGTTCATCGGCTATGGCGGGGACGCGCTGGTCTCGTCGGCCACGGGTCTGGCCCGGGAGACGATCCGGAAGGGTCGCCGGGAGATCTCGCAAGGCCAAACGCCGACAGACCGGGTACGACGTCCGGGCGCCGGGCGGCCCCGTCTCGAACAGAGCCAGCCCGGTCTGCTGGCCGCACTCGAAGCGCTGGTGGACCCGCTGACGCGCGGAGACCCGACCTCGCCGCTACGCTGGACAGACAAGAGTCGGGCGAAGCTGGCCGCGGCGCTGACACAACAGGGGTGGCGAGTGAGTTCGACCACCGTCGGCCGGATGCTGCATCAACTGGGCTACCGGCTGCAATCGCCCCGCAAGCGCCAGGAGGGAGCGAGCCACCCGGACCGTAACGCGCAGTTCGAGCACATCAACGCGACCGCGGACGCGTTTCTGGCCGAGGGGCGGCCGGTGATCTCGGTCGACACGAAGAAGAAAGAGCTGGTCGGAAACTTCAAGAACGGCGGGCGGGAATGGCAGCCGAAGGGCACGCCGCCGGCGGTGTTGGTCCATGATTTCCCAACCGACGCCGAGGGCAAGGCGATTCCGTACGGCGTCTACGACATGGCGCGCAACGAAGCCTGGGTGAGCGTGGGATGGGACCACGACACACCGACGTTCGCGGTGGCGTCGATTCGCCACTGGTGGCGCCAGATGGGCTGCGGCGCCTACCCCGACGCCACCGCCCTGTTCGTCACGGCCGATGCGGGCGGGAGCAACGGGTATCGGTCTCGCGCCTGGAAGCATGAGCTTCAACAGTTGGCCGACGAGACCGGACTGACCATCCAGGTGAGTCATTTTCCACCCGGCACCAGCAAGTGGAACAAGATCGAACACCGGCTCTTCTGTCACATCACGGCGAACTGGCGCGGCACCCCGCTGACGACCTATGAGACTATCGTCGACCGCATCGGGAACACCCGGACGGCGACCGGGCTCCGGGTCCTGGCCGAACTCGACGCCGGGCAGTATCCCACGGGCGTTACGGTGACCAAGGAACAGATGGACGCAATCGCGCTGGTCCGCGATACGTTCCATGGGGAATGGAATTACAAACTGTTACCCCGATGAAGTTGATAACTTTATATCGATCACTGTCCTTAGCCCCCCAATACCTCGACCAGCTTTACGATCACCTGGATCGATCCAGACGAGTCCAGGTCCCCGACTTCTACCACGGGCTGCTACGGGTGGACTCCGCACCCATCAGGATGCGGATCTTGTCTAGCCCCTGCCACTTGCCGTCGAGGGTGAAGGGCGCTGATCTCGAAATATCCGGTCGCGACGTCGAACGCCTTCGCGATACTGGACCACTCATCCAAGTACCGGAGCCCGGTCCAGCCGGAGACACTGTTGTCGACGATGAAGAGCTCGCGGCCCTTGGAGTCAACGGTCATGGCATTCGTCGGAGCCCACTCAGTCGCATCTCCGGCGGCTCTGCGCACGAAAGTCGGTCATGGCAGATGAAAGCAGGCATTCGTCCTCGCTGCAAGGCACACCGGCGAGCGCTGGCCTTAACCTCGCGGGCCCTATGATAGACGAGCGCATCATGTGAACCGCCGCGCCGATCAGCGTAGCCGGGAGCTCCAGGTGCCGGGGCGGATGCGCTCGGCCAAGCGCGCCAACTCGTCCACTTCATCGGCGAGGGACGCAGGAGTGAGACCCTCGCCAGGGCGCTGGTCGAGACCGACGGGACCGAGGCGCTCAGGATTCTCGCATGACACATGAACTGGAAGTCATCGAGCGGACGAGCAGCCTGCCCACGGAGCGCCCGCCGCTGCTGTTCGTCCACCTCGGCTCACGGCGCCTGGTGCTGGGCCGAACACTTTCTCGGCTTCTTTGCCGAGCAGGGCTTCAACGCGTACGCGCTGAGCCTGCGCGGCCACGGCCGAAGCGGCGGGCGCGAACGGCTGCGGTGGACATCCACCGCCGCCTACGTGGACGACGTCGCGCAGGTGGCGGCCACCCTCCCGAGCCCTCCGGTCCTCGCCGGGCACTCCCTGGGCGGCATGGTCGTGCAGCAATACCTGGAGCGTCATGCGGCGCCGGCCGCGGTGCTTCTCGCGCCGGCGCCGCCGGGCGGGAACCGTGGCCCGACGGCACGGATGGCCCTGCAGAATCCGTGGCTGGCGCTCGAGTCGCTGCTGACACTGGAGCCCGGCCGCGGTTTCTCCACGCCTGCGCGCGCCCGAAGATTCCTCTTCTCGCCGGAACTGGATGAGGAAGCGGTACGCCGCTACGTCAAGCTGCTCGCGCGAATCGTTCCGCGCGATCATCGGAGATGAACTACCTGCGACCCGACCCGACCCTGACCGCGTCCGCAGGACGCCGCTGCTGGTGCTGGGAGCGGAACGCGACTACATCGTCCCGTCCGCCGAGGTCAGGCGCACGGCGGAGACCTACGGCGCCGAGATGCGGATCCTTCCGGACATCGCGCACGACCTGATGCTGGACCCGGGCTGGCGTCATGCCGCCGAGGCAATGCTGGCGTGGCTGGTCGGCACGCTCGAATCGCATCCGGCAGGGCAAACCGGTTGACGCGCGTCGACCGCCCCTGGCGCGGGCTCCAGGACTCTGGCGAGGCGGCGCCGTTCGGCCGCATCCGGCGTGGTACGATGGCATTCGAGGCCGTGCGCCGGCGTCCCGCGGGCGCGGCGCGGCGACGAGGTGAGCCAAATGAAGAAGCGTCTTGTCGGCGTCGTCCTGCTCGTGCTGGCCGGGGGTCCGCTGGCGGCGCAGGAGTTCCCGCCGGGCTACGTCGATCCGGCGCCGCTCCTCGCGGCGGCCGCCGCGGAGATCGGCGAGGCCGACCTGCGGTGCATCGCGTTCTCGGGCAGCGGCTACGCCGGCGCCGTGGGCCAGACATTCGAGAACGCGGTCAACGTCGACTGGCCGCGCATCGACACGCTGGCCAACTACACCCGCGTCATCGACTGGGAGAACGAGACGAGCGTGGAGACGTTCGACCGCCAGCCCGGCCTCGCTCCCGCGTCCTGGAAGTACGGCCTCGGGTGGCGCGGCGGAACGCCGACCCAGCGGGCGACGCGGCAGACGCACGTCACCAACGGCGCGCACTCCTGGCACCTGGACGGCGACGGGCCGCCGGCGGCGGTGCCGCCCGAGATCGCGGAGGTCTACCGGCTCGACATGTGGCTGAACCCGCACGGGTTTCTCAAGGCGGCCCGCCTGCCCGGCGCGAACCCGGTGGCGTTCTGGCGCTGGGAGCAGATCGAGAAGGGCCGCG
Source organism: Vicinamibacterales bacterium (assembly GCA_965217045.1). Classification (GTDB taxonomy): domain Bacteria; phylum Acidobacteriota; class Vicinamibacteria; order Vicinamibacterales; family UBA8438; genus JAAXGX01. The sequence continues at coordinate 138,504 of CBDCHF010000007.1, forward strand.
ACGGCAACGTGGTGGCGCCCGAGAGGATGCACGTGGTCGCGATCACGATGTTCGGGAAGTACCGCGTGGACGCCACGATCAACTCCCGGAACCAGATCCAGCGCCTCAAGACAACGGTGAACATCCCCGCGCTGGGCGACTTCAACATCGAGCACGAATCCACCAACCAGGTCCCGTTCGGCAACATCAAGTGGCCGACCAACTGGCACTCGCACCAGGGCTGGGACGACAACTGGCAGTTCTACCGCAAGAGCACCGGACACAACGCCTACGGCGGCACGTTCGCGGACATCCGGCCCAACGAGTGCGGCGACCCGGTCCCGGTGCCGGAGTCGGTGGCCGCAGCGGACTGGGCCACCGAGGTGACCGTCGACGAACTGGCCGACGGGGTGTACCGGCTCGGCGGCGGACCTGCCAACAGCTACATGGTGGAGTTCAACGACTTCGTGGCCGTCTTCGAGGCACCCGGCGACGAGGAACGGAGCCTCGCGGTGATCGACCGGATCACGGAGCTGGCCCCGGACAAGCCGATCCGCTGGGTCATCGCGTCGCACCCGCACTTCGACCACATCGGCGGTCTGCGCACCTACCTGCACGTGGGGTCGACCATCGTCACCCACATCCTGAACCTCGAGTTGCTGAACCACGACGTGCTGAGCTACGAGCCGCGCACCATCGAACCGGACATCGTCTCGAAATGGCCGCCGACCGAGCTGGCCGAGGGCTACAACTACGAGGCGATCCAGGAGAACTACGTCATCACCGACAACTCCCGCATACTGCGCGTCTACTACGTGCAGCCGCTGCGGCACGTCGCCGGCATGCTGATGGCCTACCTGCCGGCCGAGCGCATCGCGTTCCAGGCCGACCTGTTCGACACCCACGAGCCGCCGAAGGCGGCGCAACTGCCAGCCATGCGCAGCCTCCACACGCAGGTGGAGCGCATGAACCTGGACGTGGAGACCCTGGCTCCGGTGCACGGGCAGCCGGTGCCCTGGAGCGATTTCCTGACCGCGCTCGAGCAGCTCGATCCGTAGGAGCCCGTGCTGAAACCCCGCGTTGCACGGAGAGGGGTGAGGCTCGGCTACGCGTCCCACCCGAGGATCGTTGCCGCCGCCGGGCAATAGACGTGGGCCAGGTGGGTGTCGCGCTCGAAGCGCTCGAGGACATCGGGCGGCGTGCCGGGCAGCACGCGTACGTAGATCGCGTGAGCCATCCGCCTGTCCTTCGTGCCGACCAACCTGCCAGGAGCTTGCGCCGTTCTACGGCGCACAATCCTAATCGCGAATCAGCGGCCGCCACGCCAGCTCCCAGCGGAGCGGCGCCGCCGCGGGGATGTAGCACACCTCGTCGTCGCAGACCTGATACTCCAGCGTGCCCTCCACCACCAGCGTTCCCCCCGGCACCACGGACAGCGCCGCCGTCTCGTCGCTCAGCGGCACGGTGACCTCCTGAACGAGACGGAACGGCTGCTGGTAGACCGGCACGGTCTCATCCAGCGGCTCGTAATGATACAGCTCCGACGGCGGGTAGGACAGCGGGTGCACCCGGAGGAACTCGGGCGTGTCGACGCGCAGCCGGACGACGCGGTACACGTGATCGCCGGGCGCGTACACGTGCATGCCGGGCTTCGGCGTGACGTCGACCATCAGCGCGAACCGGTTGCCGGGCGCGACCGCCGCGTCGCTAGCGTAGGCGCGCGCGCCGATCAGGCGGCTGTCCATCTCGGTTCCGGCAGCGGACGCAGCGCCCAAGGGGTTGCCGAGCCGGAGCGCGATGCTCGCCGCCGTGATCCGTTCCTGGTAGCGCTGCTCGAAGAAGCGCTCCACCACGCGCCCCTCGCCGTCGAGCACGAACGTCCCGGGATACGGGATCCCGTACATCCGGACGTCGCGGACCAGGGCGTCGGGCTCGACCTCCCGGTTCAGGATGCCGTAGCGCCGAATCACTGCCGAGCCGGGATCCGACAACACCGGGTACTCGATCCCGCTTGCCTCCGCGAACGCGCGGATCGCCTCCGGCGGGTCGTAGAAGATGGCGGCGAGGCCGATGCCCCGCGCGGCGAGGTCAGCGTAGCGTCCTTGCAGCTCCACGAGCTGCGTCTTGCAGTACGGTCACCAGACGGCCGAGCGGGAGAAAACCAGCAGCGCGCCGTTCGGGCCCAGGATGGACGCGAGGTCCCGGGTGCGCCCGGTCTGATCGACCAGCGCGAAATCGGGGACGGCCTCTCCCACCTGGGGCCCAAACCGATCGACCTCCGGCAGGGGTGGCGGAGACTGCGCGGCCAGCAGCACGCCGCAGCCAATGGCGATGCCGAGCGAGAGGAGCCTGGACATTGTGTGGCCATTCTACGACGCGCGGGGGGAGTGCGGCCACACTACATGCCCCCCAGGTAGCGGAGCCCGTCCCACACCGACAGGAGGCCGATCGCGGCCAGGGCCGCGGCCAGCACGCGGAGCGTGAGCAGGTAGGATCGGCCGGCTAGGCGCACGCGCCCCTGCCCGCCGGCGACCGCGACGAGCACCTTGGCGGCGATCAGGCAACCGTACATGGCGGCCAGGAATCCTGCCGGGGCCGCTCCGCCGGCGGCGCGGGCGCTGACCACGGTCGGCGCGCCGACCGTCAGCCAGAACAGGTACGGGTGCGGATTCAGCAAGTTGGTGGCCACGCCCCGCAGCAGCGAACCTGCTTGGCCGGGCGGGTCGCGACCGGGCTCCGGCGGCGCCCGGACAATCTCGACCGCCAGATAGACCAGCAGCACGCCCCCCGCCAGCGCCACGACCCCGAGGATCGGATCCGTGGTGGCGACCCGTGCGAAGACGAATACCGCCAGTAGTACGATCGGCGGGTCCGAGACGAGCGGCGCAACCGCGACCTTCACGCCCTCGCGGGCGCCGTAACGCATGCTCCGGGCCAGCACCAGGGCCAGCAGCGGACCCGGCGCGAACCCGGCCGCCAGGCCGAAGACGGCCCCCGAAGCCACGAACGCGAGAGTCGAATCCACGCTGCTGCCCGCCCTGCCACCCGATGCTAGCAGGCTGCGGCAACGGATAAGATCGCGCGCGTGACGACATCAGGTGCTCTCGTTCAACTCGCGACGCTCTTCCTCCGGCTCGGCGTCACGGCGTTCGGCGGGCCGGCCGCCCACATCGCCATGATGCGCAGCGAGGTCGTCGACCGACGGCGGTGGCTGACCGACGCCGAATTTCTCGACCTGCTGGCCGCCACGCATCTGATTCCAGGTCCGAACTCGACCGAGATGGCGATCCATCTGGGATTCAGACGCGGCCGGCTGGGAGGACTGCTGATCGCCGGCGTCTGCTTCATCCTGCCCGCGTCGTTGATGGTCGGGGTGATCGCGTACGCGTACGTCCGCTTCGGCAGCACGCCGCAGGCAACGTGGCTGATGTACGGCATCGGTCCGGTCATCATCGCGGTCATCGTGCAGGCGGTCTGGAAGCTCGGCCGCGCCGCGATCACCCACCCGCTGCAGCTCCTGCTGGGGGGCGCCGTCACGATCCTCTCCCTGGCCGGCGTCAACGAGCTGCTGTTGCTCGGAAGCGGCGCCCTCGTCGCCATGGGGGCGCATCTCGCGCGGGTGGCGGCCGTTGCCGGCCTGCTCGCGGCACTGGGCACCACGACGACGACGCTGGCCAGTGCCGCCGCGGTCGCCGGCGCGGCCGTCCCGGTCACGCTGACGCGGCTGACCCTGTTCTTCCTGAAGGTCGGCTCCATACTGTTCGGCAGCGGCTACGTGTTGATCGCGTTCCTGCGGGCCGACCTGACGGAACGCTGGGCTTGGCTGACGGAGCAGCAGCTCATCGATGCCATCACCGTCGGGCAGGTCACCCCCGGACCGGTCTTCACGACGGCGACCTTCATCGGCTATCTGCTGCACGGGTGGCCGGGCGCCGTGCTCGCCACGGTCGGCATCTTCGCGCCCGGGTTCCTGTTCGTGCTCGCCACCCAGCCGCTGATTGCGCGGCTCCGCGCCTCGCGCGTCGCGAGCGGTCTCCTGGACGGCGTGGTGGTGGCGTCGCTCGGGCTGATGACGGCCGTGACGTGGCAGCTCGGGCCGTCCGCCATCGTCGACGTCCCGACGGCCGGCATCGCGGCGGCGGCGGCGGTGATCCTCGTGCGCTGGAGCCCCAACACGACGTGGCTCATCGCTGCCGGCGCCGGCGCCGGCTGGCTCCTGCAGGGCGGCGCCTAGGTGTCCGTGGCGCAACCCCACGCCGCAGCGAGACGGGTGAGGCACCCGGCGCCGCGCAACCGCCCGCTAGGAGTCTGCGCCGTGGGACGATTTTCGGCACGATCGGCCACTACCTGTCGTGGTTATGAACATCATGATCCACTTCATATTGTGGTCTGCTTTTTCTGCGGCGCAGACTCCTAGCCCGCCAAACGTCGCCCGGCGGCTCCGCTTGGCACCCAACCAACCCTGTAGGAGTCCGCGCCGTTCTACGGCGCAGACTCCTACGCCTGCCGGCCGCCCGAGCCCTCCCGGTCCGCCGGCGGCGGATCGACCAGCACCATCTTCAGCGCGCGGACCTCCCGCGCGGCGACCGACGACGGCTCGCCCCCGCTCCGCCAGGATGCGGCGGACAACCGCCGCCGCGGTGTCACAGGTCTCGAGCAGGGCCGTCTGCTTCGCCACGTAGCGACCGTGCAGCTTGCGGCACTCCCCTTCGATGCGCACCCGCAGCGCCTCGAGGTCAACGTGCCACGGCTGCGGATCCCCCGGCACGACGAAGTCCTGAACGAGGCCGGCCAGCACGTCCAGATCGTGCAGGTTCCCCAGCGTTTCCTGCACCGCCTTCACCTGACGCACGACGGTCTTGGTGCGCGCCTCGCCGGTCTCGCCCGCGAACTCGAGCGCGTAGCGCAGCTGCTTGGCGGCAATCCGCACGGCGTGGACGCGGTCGGCGATGTAGAGCGGACCGGCAACCGTGATGGCATCTCGCAGATTCCGGGCCCGGCGGGCCATGCGCGCCGCGAGCGCTTGCGCCCAGGCATCGGTCTGCTTGCGCATCCCGAGCATGCTTGCGACCTCGGCCAGGTCGCGCTCCAGCTTGCGGGTGTTGATGGACCTGAGCCGCTCCAGCATCTGCTCCCGGCGCTCCTCGCGCTCGTCGAGCAGGTGCTGCCGCAGATGCTCGCCGGCTGCTCCCTGGACGAATTGCCGCTGCGCGAGATCCTCGACGAGCGCGATGGAGACATCGATCTCGCGCTGCGGGCCGAGCGCCCGCCCGACGCGGCGCACGCGACGCCGCGCGCGCGCGGCCACGGCGCGTGGCACCTCCACCGCACAGAGCGGAAGGATCTCGCGCAGCCGGCGCGTGGCCACACGGCATTGGTGCAGCGGCTCGATCTCTCCGTCCACCGCGCCCGGCAGGTGACCGCCGAACGCCCGCAGCTGCCGCTCGAGCGGTGCGGCCAGCGGATGCGGGAGTGCCATGTTAGGATGAGCGTTGGCTGAAGTCCGCCATTATATCGTCAGCCGCCGCGGCACGGCGCCGCGAAACACGCGGCTTCCACGCCGCTTCGGCTGCACGAGCACCCGCCATGCGGATCGCCGCCATCGACATCGGGACCAACTCGCTGCACATGATCGTGGTCCAGGTGCGGCCCGACCGATCGTTCGAGGTGGTCGACCGCGAGAAGGAGATGGTCCGGCTCGGCTCGGGCGGGCTGGGCGGGCGCGCGCTCACCGACACGACGACGACCGCGGCCCTGCAGGCGCTGTCGAAGTTCAGACGTCTGGCCGACTCGCACGACGTCGATGAAATCGTCGCCGCCGCGACGAGCGCCGTGCGCGAAGCGGACAACGGCCCGGAGTTCCTGGCGGCGATCCACCAGCGCACCGGCATCCGCGCGCGCGTGATCTCCGGCTCCGAAGAGGCGCGGCTCATTCACCGCGCCGCGGTCTACGGCGTCGACGTCGGCGCCGGCTCCGCGGTCGTCGTGGACATCGGCGGCGGGAGCGTCGAGCTTACGCGCGGCACGGCCGAGAAGATCCAGATCGCCCACAGCGCGAAGATCGGGGTCATTCGCCTCACCGAGCAGTTCGTGCGCACGGACCCGATCGCCGAAGTCGACGTGCGGCGGATGATGCGCTACATCGGCACCGAGATTGCGGATGTGGTCGACCGCATCGTCGAGCTCGGGTTCGACCGCGTCATCGGCACCTCCGGCACGATCCTGAGCCTCGGCGCGCTGGCCGTGGGCGGCGGGCGCGCCGTGGGGTCCGACGATCTCCGGAATCGCCGGATCACGGCGAAGCAGATCGGCCGGCTGCGGCGCGAGCTCGGCGGCCTCACGCTGGCCGAGCGGGTGCGGATCCCGGGCTTCGACCCGCGCCGGGCCGATCTCGCCGTGGCCGGCTCGATCGTGCTCGATACGATCCTGAGGCGGCTCGGCGCGCGCGAGCTGACGCTGTGCGACCTGGCGCTGCGCGAGGGGCTGGCGCTCGACTACATCCGCCGGAACCGGGCCCAGATCGCGAAGGTCGAGGAGTATCCGGACGTCAGACGGCGGAGCGTCATCGAGCTCGCCGAGCGCTGCAGCTACTGGCAGGAGCACTCGCAGCAGGTGGCCCGCCTGGCCCTGGCGCTGTTCGACCAACTGCAGCCGGCGCACGGACTGGGCGGCCGCGAGCGCGAGTGGCTCGAGTTCGCGGCCCTGCTGCACGACATCGGCGTCCACATCAGCTACGGGCGGCATCACAAGCACTCCTACTACCTCATCAAGAACGGCGACTTGCGCGGCTTCGAGCCCGAGGAGGTGGAGGTGGTTGCGCTGGTCGCGCGCTACCATCGGCGCGGGCGGCCGAAACGCTCGCACGACGGGTACGGCCACCTCCGGCCAGCCCTGCGGAGGACGGTCGGAGTGCTCGGGGCAATCCTGCGAGTAGCCGAGAGCCTCGACCGCAGTCATCAGAGCAGCGTCGCGTCGATCGAGGTGGTCCCTGGCAGCCAGGACTACCTGCTGCGGCTCGAGCCCGACGGCGATACCGAGCTCGAGGTATGGGCGGCGCAGCGCAACTCGGCGCCGCTCGCGCACGCGCTGCGGCGCATCATCCGCTTCGAGGTCATGACCAACCACGCCCGGCCCGCGGGGGCGAACCGCCGGCGCCGGCGCAGAGAGGCGGTCGCCCGCCGCACGCCCCACGAGGTCGCTCCCCCGGCCGCGGCGGCCGCCGGCGGGGCGCCAGCCGAGTCGCGCGACGAACCTGCCCCGTAGATCGGCGCGGACTCCCCGCGCCTGGCGTGCCGACGGCGGGCCGCGCGGGCCAAGACGGCCTACCCGCCGACTGATACAATCTAGCAGCCCGCGCTCGAACCCCGCGGCCACTGCGCGGGGCGACTGAGGATCGCGCTGGAACCGGCCGCCCGGGGAGCGACAGCCGCGCCACGCCGGGGGGCGGAGTATGGGCTTGATATGGGAAAACCCGGGGCGACATGCGTCCAATGCCGTCTCCGGCCGGTGGATCCGGCCTGGCATCCCTTTTGCTCCGAGCGTTGCAAGCTGCTGGACCTGCGGAACTGGATCGACGGACGCTACCGCGTCCCGGACCGCCCGGAATCGTCCCTGCCGCACGACGAGGAGCTGGCTGACGGAGACTCTTGACCGAGGAAGCAGAGAGCGAGCATGGCCGACACGCTGACAATCACCGACAACCGGACCGGCAAGCAGTACGAGATACCGATCACCGACGGTACGATTCGCGCCCTCGACCTCCGGCAGATCAAGGTGGACCCGGACGAGTTCGGGATGATGTCGTACGACCCGGCGTTCCAGAACACCGCTTCCTGCCGCAGCCGCGTGACGTTCATCGACGGTGACAAGGGCATCCTCCGCTACCGCGGCTACCCGATCGAGCAGCTCGCCGAGCACAGTACCTTCGTCGAGACTGCGTACCTGCTGCTCAACGGCGAGCTTCCCGGCAGCGGGGAGCTCGAGGCGTGGGAGGCGGAGCTCGGCCGACATGCGGCGCTCCACGAGAACATCAAGAAGCTGATGGAGGGGTTCCGGTACGACGCGCACCCGATGGGCATCTTCCTCAGCACGGTCGGCGCACTGTCGACCTACTACCCGGACGCCAAGAAGATCTTCGACGACGAGACCCGCCGCATCCAGGTGGCGCGGCTGATCGCCAAGGTGCCTGCCATCGCCGCCTACGCCTTCCGGCGCGCCAACGGCCAGCCGTACGTCTACCCCGACAGCTCGCTCGGCTTCGCCGGCCGCTTTCTCGGCATGCTGCATGGACAGCCTGGCGCCCCGTACACGCCGCATCCGGTGCTCGAGCGGGCGCTCGACATCCTGTTCATCCTGCACGCGGATCACGAGCAGAACTGCAGCACGAGTGCGATGCGCGGCATCGGGAGCTCCCAGGCCGACCCGTTCGCCGCGCTGGCCGGCGCCGCGGCGGCGCTGTACGGCCCGTTGCACGGGGGCGCCAACGAAGCCGTGCTGCGGATGCTCGCCGCCATCGGATCGGTCGACAACGTGCCGGACTTCATCAGGAAGGTGAAGTCCGGCGAGGGCCGCCTGATGGGCTTCGGTCACCGAGTGTACAAGTCGTACGACCCGCGCGCGACCGTCATCAAGGAGCAGGCGTACCGCGTCTTCGAGGTGACGGGACGAAACCCGTTATTGGACATCGCCATCGAGCTGGAGCGCATCGCGCTGCAGGACGAGTACTTCGTCACGCGCCGCCTGTATCCGAACGTCGACTTCTACTCGGGACTGATCTACGAGGCGATGGGCTTCAAGCCGTCGATGTTCACGGTGCTGTTCGCGATCGGCCGTACCCCGGGCTGGATCGCGCAGTGGCAGGAGATGCTCGCCGACAAGGAGCAGAAGATCGCGCGGCCCCGCCAGATCTACCTCGGCGCCGGCGAGCGCGACTACGTGCCGCTGGACCGCCGGTAGCCGGCGGCGCGCTAGCCCGCCAGTCGTCGCCTTGCGGCTCCGCTCGGCGCCCAACCAACCCTGCAGGAGTCCGCGCCGTTCCACGGCGCAGACTCCTACCTCAGCCTGATGGTCATGTTGGGGCGGTCGGCCGGCGCCTCGTCGAACCAGCGCGCCGTCACGGTCTTGGTTTCCGTGTAGAAGCGCACCGCCTGCTTGCCGTAGGCGTGCTGGTCGCCGAAGAACGAGTCCTTCCAGCCGGTGAAGGAGAAGAACGGCAGCGGCACCGGGATCGGCACGTTGATGCCCACCTGCCCTACCTCGATTTCGCGCTGGAAGCGGCGTGCGGCGCCACCCGACGACGTGAACAGCGACACGCCGTTGCCGTACGGATTGGCGTTGACCAGATCGATGGCATCGTCGAGGGTCGCGACCTCGGAGACCACCAGCACCGGGCCGAAGATCTCGTCGGTGTAGATCGACATGTCCGGCGTGACGCCGGCGAACAGCGTCGGACCGACCCAGTTGCCGTCGGGATAGCCGGCCACCTCGCAGTCGCTGCCGTCCAGCAGGCACCTGGCGCCCTCGGACTTGCCGCGCTCGATGTAGCCCAGTATCCGCTCCCGCGCGGCGCGGGTGATCTGCGGGCCGTAGGCCGCGCCATGGTCGTCCCAGCGACCCGGGCGCACCGCCGCCATCGCCGCCTGCAGGTCGTCCAGCCACTCGGCGGCCTCGCCCACCAGCACCGCCGCGCTGATCGCCATGCAGCGCTGGCCCGCGGCGCCGCAGGCCGCCCCGACCAGGCTCGCGATGGCCTGCTCCTTGTTGGCGTCGGGCAGGATCACCAGGTGGTTCTTGGCGCCGGCCAGGGCCTGCACCCGCTTCCCGTGCGCGGCGGCCCTGGCATAGATCTGCCGGGCGACAGGCACCGATCCCACGAAGCTGACGGCGCGCACGTCCGGATGCGCCAGCAAGGCATCGACCTGCTCCCTGCCGCCGTGGATCACCTGCACCAGCCCGTCGGGCGCGCCCGCCTCGGCCAGCAGCTCCACCAGCCGGTTCGGCACGGTCGGATCCTGCTCCGAGGGCTTCAGCACGAACGTGTTGCCGCAGGCGACGGCCAGCGGGAACATCCACAAGGGGATCATGGCCGGGAAGTTGAACGGCGTGATCCCGACGCAGACGCCGAGGGGCTGGACCAGGCTGTAGGTGTCGATGCCGCGGGCGACGTTCTCCACGGTCTCGCCCATCATCAGCGAGGCGATGCTGCAGGCATACTCCACCACCTCAATGCCGCGCCACACCTCGCCGCGTGCATCGTCCCAGGTCTTGCCGGTATCCCGGCACAGGACGCGGGCGATGTCGTCCTGGTTCTTCTTGAGGATGTCCTGGTAGGCGAACAGCAGCCGGGCGCGCTCCGGCGTCGGCACGCCGCGCCAGGTCCGGAAGGCCGCCTGTGCCCCCCGGACCGCCCGGTCCACCTCGCCGGCGGTGGCGAAGGGCACCTCGCAGAGCACCTCCTGCGTGGCGGGATCGGTCACGTCGATGCCGGCGGCGCAGCTCTCGACGAACCTGCCGTCGATGAACAGCTCGAGCTTGCTCATGGCAGCGGGTGGCTCCATCACTAGGGCACCGCCACGTCGGGAAACAACTCGTCGGTCGCCTGCGGCTGCACGCCGAGCGCGTTGAGCGACATCGACACGAGCCGGTAGTTGGCCACCGTCATGACGACGCTCATCATCTCGCGCGTGTCGTAGCGCTCGGCCAGCGTGTCCCAGGTGTCCTGCGCGATGATCCCGTCGCGGTAGATCTGGTCCGCCGCGTCGATATGGGCCGCCTCGAAGGGGTCCCAGCCGGCCGCGGGCCCCAGCGCGATCCGTTCCGGCTCGAGGCCGTGGTCCCGCGCGCGCCCGACGCTGCCGACGTGCTTGGCCCATTCGTAGACCGCCTGGCAGTTCCAGCCGATGCGGAGGATCAGCAGCTCGCGGAAGTACGGCGTCAAGGGCGAGATCCGGTTCACGTACCCGGACTGCGGGTTGCGGGCGACCTGCAGCGCCGGATAGCGCGCGAACGTGCGCCGCACGCGGATCCCTTCACCTTCCAACGGCGCGACGCGCGGCTCGGTCAGCGGAGGCTCGGGCTCCCCTGCGTCCAGCCGATACGGCACGTCGGCCGGGAAGCGCGCCTGCGCGTTGTCGTCCGGCTGCACGCCCCACGAGTTGTAGAGCATCGCGATCAGGGTGGTCTCGTTGACCGCCATCACCACGTCGAAGAGCTCGTACAGATCGTAGCGTCCGGCCAGCGTGTCCCACGTCGCGTCGCGCACCGACGAGTTGACGTACAGCTCGTCCGCGAGTCGGACCAGCGCGGCCTCGAACGGATCCCACCCGGCCGCGTCCGGGCCCTCCGCGATGCGGTGCACCTCGTCGGGCAGGATGCCGGCCGCCCGGGCCGTGGGCACGTGGTCCGCCCAGAGGTAGCTCGACTGCGTGAGCCACGCCGTGCGCAGGATCAACAACCCGCGGTGGCGCGGCGACAGGCTCGAGTCCATCGACGTGAAGAGGACGAACGGCATCACCGCCTCGACGAGCTCCGGAACGCGCAGCATCGTCCGGAACGCGTTGCCAATCCGTACCTGCGCTGAATACCGCTCGGCGAGTGCCCGCTGCCCGGCCGTCCACTCGACCTCGGGCAGCGGCGGGATGCGCGGCTCGCTCAGCCGCACGAGCGGCGCGCTGCCCGGCCCGTCCGGCCGGACCTGCGCCGCCACGTGCTGCGACCCGCTGCCGAGCACAGTTCCGATCACGAAAAGAACGACGACGCCAATGCTGCGGCGGGACTTGCTCACGACCATGGTCATCCTCCCGGCATGTAGGGGAACCGATTGGTATCGCGACGCCGGCCGGACGTGGCACGTGTTCGGCCTGCCGCCGCTGGGCCGCGCAACGCACGTCACTACCGGCCCAGGCTCTTCATATAGTTGACGACGTGCCAGATCTCCTCGTCGGCGAGCGGTCCGCCGAAGGCATCCATCACGAAGTCGGGGCCGATGCCGTCGCGGATCACCGCGAAGATCTCGCCGTCGCTCGACCCGTGCTGCCAGACTCCGTCGGCCAGGTTGGACGGCCGCGCGCCGTACGCCGCCGTGGCGCTGGCCAGCCGGCCGTCGCCCCGCCCGCTCGCTCCGTGGCAGGTGGCGCACAGCCTGTCGTAAACGGCGGCGGCGGCGGCCAGCGATTCCGGGGTGCTCGCCGCGGGGTTCACAATCGACCGGGCGTCCGGATGCTCGTGCGGCTCGGCGGGATGCCGGTCGGGCTCCAGTTCGCGGAGCAGGCCAACGGTGCTCTCCCGGACCAGCGCGGCGCCGGCGATTCCCTCGCGGTAGACGGCCATCTCCACCGGCGTCCAGCCCCGCTCGTTCACCGCGTGCAGGTCGGCCCCGTGCTCAACCAGCAGCTCGATCACGCTGTTCATGCCGTGGGAAGCGGCGGCATGCAGCGCGGTGTCGCCCGCCGCGTTGGCCGCGGCCGGGTCGCCGCCCAGCTCGATGGCCAGCGCGACGGCCGCGCGCGCGAGCCGCTCCTCGGCCGCCGGAATGCGCGACCCCTGCTCGGCCGACGCAACCGGGTTGTACGACGAGAAGTCGCGGCGGTCCTTGATGAACGCGCTGCCGCCGCCCCGGCTGTAGCCCAGGCCGGCGGCCGCCATCAGCGGCGTCGTGCCGTCGTCGCTGGCCCGCCGGGTATCGGCGCCGGCGGCGGCCAGCGCCCGCATCATATCCGTTTCGAGGAACTTGGCGGCCAGCCAGTACGGCGTGGCCCCGAGCCAGCGGTTCATCAGGGCGAAGTCGTGGCTCCAGCGCCTGACCGGCGTCGGTTGCGTGAGCCTCGCGTTCGGAGCGGCGCCGTGCGCAAGCAGCGCCTCGACCAGCGCCAGGCCGGCCCCGGGATCGGGGTTCCGCACGCGCCGGTCACGCAGGTTGCCGCGCAGCACCGCGGCGTGGAGAGCGGTGTAGCCGAGCGGCGCGGCGTTGACGTCCGCCCCCCGCTCCAGCAGGAACGCGGCAAGCGATCCGTGCCCGCTGTGCGCGGCCATCACGAGCGGAACGTTGCCGTCGGCCGCGGGATCGTGCAGGTCGGCGCCGGCAGCGAGCAGCAGCCGGGCCGATTCGACGTCGCCCGAGCGGGCCGCGAAGAGCAGCGGCGTGCTGCCGCCGATGGCGACCCGCCTCAACGGAATCCCGGCCGACGCCGAGCCGGCGGACCGGTTGCCGCCCATGTTGTAGACACGGTAGCGGACCTGCGACCGGGCCTGGATGTCCGCCCCATGCGCGATCAGCGCCGCCGTGACGCCGGGGTGGCCGTTGGCCACGGCCCACATCAACGCCGACTGCCCGCGCGTGTGCTCCGTGGCGTTCACGTCGGCGCCGCGCCGCAGCAGGCTCTCGACCGCCTCGACGCTGCCCGCCCGCGAGGCCGCCATGAGCGGGGTCTCGCCGCTCGCGAGCGCGGCGCCGGCAGCGGCGCCCGCGGCCAGCAGCGCCTCCACCAGCTCGGCCTGACCGTTGGCGCAGGCCATGAGCAGCGGCGTCATCCCCAGCTCATTCGCGGCGCCGGCGTCGGCCCCGGCCGCAAGCAGCAGCCTGGCGGTGTCGAGATCCTCCCAGTGGGCCGCCCAGTGGAGCGCGGTCGCGCCGTCGGCCTGGGGCTCGTTCACGTCGGCGTCGGCGGCGAGTAGCGCGCGCACCGCAGCCGCATCCTTCGCCTGCACGGCATCGACCAGCCGTTGCGGGGATCCGGATTGGCCGCCGGCCGAGACGGCCGCAGCCGCAGCCAGCGCCAGCACCAGCGCCAGGAGCCAGACGCGGCAGCGGCCGGTGTCGCGGCGCCTGTCCGGAACACGGAACGGGGACACTGCCCGTCCGCGGCTAGGCGGCCAGGTCGATGCGCCCCGTGCTGTCATGGATCCTGTCCATGCGCATCCCGAACTTCTCGAGAATCGTCAGGTGCAGGTTCGCCAGCGGCGGCTCGTCCGGATAGCGGAGGTGCCGCCCGCCCTTGAACCGGCCGGCCCCACCGCCCACCAGCACGAGCGGCAGGTTCCAGGGCTGGTGGTCGCCCTCGCACATGCCCGCTCCGTAGTACAGGAGCACGTGGTCGAGGAGCGTGCCGTCGCCGTCGGGCGTCGACTGCAGCCGATCGAGGTAGTAGGCCACCTGCTCGGCGTGGTGGATGTTGATGGCGGCGAGCTGCCGCTGGCTCTCCGGGCTGTGCTCGTGCGACAGCGGGTGGTGGCCGCCCGGCGCACCGATTTCCGGGTACGTGCGGCTGCTGAACTCGCGGCCGACCATGAAGGTGATGATGCGCGTCAGATCGCTCTGGTACGCGAGCACCTGCAGGTCGAACATCAGGCGTGCGTGATCGGCGAACGCGGGCGGCACCCCCGCGGGCTGGTCGAAAGCCGGCAACTCGCGGCTCACCTGCTGCTCGGCGAGCTGGATGCGGCGCTCGATGTCTCGCACGGCCTCCAGGTATTCGGTCAGCTTGCTCGCATCGCCGGGACCGAGGCCGCGGCGCAGGTCGGCAATCTTGTGGGTGACCGAGTCGAGCAGGCTGCGGTTGCTCGCCAGGCGCGCCGCCCGCAGCGCCGGGTCGGTGCTGCCGCCGTCACCGAACATCCGCTCGAAGACCACCCGCGGGTTGTGCTCCATCGGCAGCGGCGTGGTCGGGCCGCGCCAGGACAGCGTGTGGCTGTAGGTGCAGCTGTAGCCACCGTCGCACGTCCCGGCTCCCTTGTCGCCCGACTCCAGCGACAGCTCCAGCGAGCCGAGCTGCGTCTCGCGGCCGAGCTCGTTGGCCAGGAGCTGATCGAGCGAGGTGTCTGCGCGGAAGTCGTTCCCCTCCTGGCCGAACGGCCGGGGAATGGCCCCCGTCAGGTACTTGGTGGCGCAGCGGCCGTGCACCGCGCCGCTCCTGGCGGTCAGCCCGTTCTTGTTCTGGGTCAGCCCGGTCAGGACGAGCAGCCGCTCGCGAAACGGCTCCAGCGGCCTGAGCGTCGGCGTGAATTCGAAGGCAGCGCCCTCGAGCGCCGGCGTCCAGTTGTCGATGACCACACCGTTCGGGACATAGACCACGCCGAACCGCTGAATGGGCCGCGCAGCGGTCCGCGTCAGCGCCGTGAGCGCCGGCACCATGCCGTCGAGCAGCGGCAACGCCACCGTCGCGCCGATGCCGCGCAGCACCGTGCGCCGCGGGAGAGCCCTGCGGGTGACGATCATGATTCGGACCTCCGCATCTGGAACGGCGTGCTGCGGGCAATGCCCAGGATGATGGCCGACCAGCGGTAGTCGCCGGCGGCGGCCTCGCGCACGATCGCCCGCACCACCGGGCGGTCGTACGCCTCCAGCCCCCGGCCGAGGGCGTAGGTCAGCAGCTTCTCGGTGAACGTCTCGACGAACTGCTCCCGGCGCGCAGCCAGCGCCGCGCGCAGCTCCGCCGGCCCGTCGACGCGCGTGCCGTCGGCCAGGACGCCGGACGCGTCGACCGGCAGCCCCGCATCGTGCGTGCGCCACTCCCCCACCGCGTCGAAGTTCTCGAGCGCGAATCCGAGGGGGTCCAGCGGCGCATGGCAGCTCGCGCAGACCGGGTTGCGCCGGTGCTGGGCCAGACGCTCCCTGACCGTCTGCGGCTCGCCGTGCTCGCCGCTGTCGGGCAGGCCCGGCACGTCGGCCGGCGGCGGCGGCGGCGGCGTGCCCAGCAGGTTCTCCAGCACCCACTTCGCGCGCAGCACCGGCGAGGTGCGGTTGCCGTAGGACGTAACGGCCAGGATGCTGCCGTGCCCCAGCAACCCGCCGCGCCGCCGATCGGTCAACTGCACCCGGCGGTAGCGGTTGCCGCGCACGCCGGGGATGCCGTAGTGCCGCGCCAGCCGCTCGTTCAGGAACGTGTAGTCGGCCGTCAGCAGGTCCACGACGCTGCGATCCTCGCGCAGCTGGCTCTCGACGAACAGCTCGGTCTCCCGCTCGAAGGCCCTCCGGAGGTTCTCGTCGAAGTCCGGAAAGAGATTGGGGTCCGGCACCAGCCCCTGCACGTTGCGGATCGCCAGCCACTGGCCGGCGAAGTTGTCGACGAGCGCCCCTGCCCGGCGGTCAGCCAGCATCCGGCGCACCTGCCGCTCGAGCACGCCGGGATCGTCCAGGGCGCCGCGGGCGGCCAGCTCCAGCAGCTCGTCGTCAGGAATGCTGCTCCAGAGGAAGAACGACAGGCGGGAGGCCAGCTCGAGGCCGCTGAGCCGATAGATGCTGCCGGGTGCCGCGCCCTCGGGATCGCGCTCGATGCGGAACAGGAACTCGGGGTCGATCAGGATGCGTTCGAGCCCGGCCCGGATGCCGGCCTCGAAGCCGGCCGCAGCGTGCGCGGCATCGTAGAACGGCATCAGCGGCTCGAGGTCGTCCGCCGTCACCGGCCGCCGGTAGGCGCGCCGCGTCAGCGTCGAGAAGATCGTCCGCGCGCAACGGGCTTCCGCCGCCGCGTCGCCGGCGGGCGGGCGGCACCTGAAGATCCGCTCGCGGCTGGCGGTGCTGCCGGAGCCGGTTACGTTGTACGGGCCGTCGATCGACACGCTCTCGATCCCCGGTCCCTCGGGTCTCGGCGACGTGTCGGTCAGCTCGGTCACCGTCGCGCCGTACTCGCGCAGCGGCGGCTGCAGGATGCCCTCTTCCTCCCACGATTTGCCGATGAAGGCAACGCCGACGACCCGTGTGCCGGCCTTCACCGTGACGCGCAGCTCGAGACCCGCGTCAGCCCCGGTGTAGTAGTCGTCCCAGTCCTGCGTGGGGTAGCCGGCGCCGCCCGCGGCCATGAACGTGCCCGAGAAGGTCAACGGGGCCGGCTTGCCGGGCGCCTCGCCGCCAATCGTGTGCAAGGCCATCCGGGTGCCGTCGAGACGCACCGCGAGATCGTGAGCCTCCTCGAGGTTGACGATGTACTCGTAGACGCTGCGCTTGAGCCGGATCTTGATGTCGTAGTCGCCATCGAGCGGAAAACGATGGCGGATGGCGAGGCCGGCCCGCGACCCGAACGGCAGCTCCTCGCTCATGCGGTCGTTCTGGGTCATGTCGATCGGGATCGTGTAGGCGCGCGACGTGAAGCCCGGCCCGATGCCGGGATCGCCGACCGCCAGCAGGCTGATGCGGCGGGCCGCCGAGAGGTAGCGCTCCATCAGCGACGGCGACAGCGTGAGCGTTCCCGCGAGGTTGTCGAACCCGTGGCCGGCGACGTCGGCCGGGAGGAGCGCGCTGCCGTCCACCTCGAGGGCGAGCAGGTCGCGGATGGCGTTCGTGTACTCGGCGCGGTTCAGGCGGTGGGTCGGCACGCGGCCCGGCTCGGGCCGGCGCGCGGCCGCGCGGTCGAGCGCCGCCTCGAGCCAGCGGCGGAAGCGCTCGGACTCCGCGGGCGCAGGCCGGGGCCGCTCCGCGGGCGGCATCATGCCCGCGCGCAGCTTCTGGACGACTGCTTCCCAGCGCGCGGGCGCCGCGCCGACGTCCCCCGGATCGAGGCGGTCGAGCGCCAGCCCGCCGGTGTTGAGCCGCTCGTTGTGACAGGTGACGCAGTACCGGTTCAGCAGAGCCTGCTGGGCGGAAACGGACGGCGCGGCCGGCGCGCGGCGCTGCACGGCGGGGGCACCCGCGCCTACCGGGACAGCGGCCTGGAGGCCCAGACCCCAGACGCCGGCCAGCACCAGCCCGCAGCCGCCGATGACGACCCTGCTCATGCCCTTCCGCACTCGTCAGGCGCCGCGCCGCGCGCCCGCGGCGGGGCTACTGGGCCACCGGCAGTCCGCCCCCCCGGACGTTGCCGTGCGGCTTGAACGCGGCGATTCCGGGGCCGGACGGGTTGCCCAGCGTGAACCACAGCACGCCCGACCGATCAGTGTCCAGCTTTGGCGTGTGCGCCTGCAGCTCGGGAAACGGGAAGTAGGTGAACTCGTTCGTCGTCTGGTCGAACTTGACCAGCGAGTTGTAGATCATGTTCTCGACCCACAGGTTGCCGTCCGCGTCCGGCCAGACGTCGTACGGGTTGCCGTCCTTCAGCGGCAGCCTGTACTCCGTCACCTCGTCGGTCACCGGGTCGATCTTCGTGATGGCGTTCCCGTAGTAGTGCGCCGCCCAGATCTTGCCGTCGCTGTCGATGGCGGGCCGCCGCGCCGGGTTTGCCATCGGATACGACGTCCACTCCTGGGTCTCCTGGTTGAACATCAGCGTCGCGGGCGTGTGCAGCCCCACCACCCACACCCGGTCCTGCCGGTCCACCACGATTCCGTAGCCGCTGAAGCCCGACAGCGGCTCCCACTCCTCGAACTCCTTCGTGCGGGTGTCGAAACGCCCGATCTTTCCGGCCGAGGCGAAGTAAGTGTACCAGATGTACCCCCGCGAGTCGGCCCAGCAGCTGTGCGGGCCGCCGCCGGTCACCGGCATCCGGTGGCGCTGGATCTCGCCCGTCGCCGGATCGAGCTCGCCGAGGTGGTCGCCCGTGAGCTCCACCCAGTAGACGGTCCCGTCGAGCTCCAGGATGCCGTGCGGCGTCACGTTGATGTTCGCCGGGTTGTCGATCCAGTACTCCGTCGTCCGCGCCTCGAAGTCGCGCACGCGCGTGTCGACCCGGATGATCGAGTTCGATCCGTTGCCCGACACCCAGATCACACCCGGCTCGACCAGGCTCGCGAACACGCTGTGGATCGACCCGGTGGGCGGCTGGCCGCGCACCTCCTGGCGGGGCCCGCGGTTCAGCTCGTACTGGACGTAGACCGCCTCCGCCAACTGCGTCTCGTCGCGCACCAGCGGGTCGAGCAGCAGGTCGCGCTGCGCCGAGCCGGGCCCGAAGTTGTCGGTCAGGTAGCTGATGATCAGCTCCTTCTCCTCCTCCGACACCGTCTCGTGCGTCAGTTGCGGCACCCCCGGCGCCATGTTCGCCACCCGGCCGTCCACGTCGAACATGCGGTCGACGGCCCGCCGCCACCCCACCTCGTTCTTGACGCCCCGGTTGTGGAAGGCCGCCGGCCCATGGCACCCGAAGCACGATCTCAGCATGACCTCCCGCGCCGGGTGCGGGGGATACAGCTCGTCGAAGTCCACCAGCTCCGCCCCGGCGGCGTTGATCTGCCGCCCGCCGTAGTTCGCCCGCGCCTCCGCGCCGCCGGCCCCGGCACCCTGTGCGGCCACCGGCCCGGTCGAGGTCAGTACCAGATTGGCCGTCGTGGTCTCGAAGGCCGCCACGCGCACCGTCCTGACCAGCGGTGCGAACCCGGGCTCGATCACCTGCACCTCGTACGTCCCCGACGGCAGGTTGTAGATCCGGTAGCGCCGCTCGACGGTGTAGACCGTGTAGGCGATGCGCGCCGAGGTGTCGCGTGCCTTGACCCTGAACGCCTGGACTTCACCGTCGCTGACGGTCACAACGCCCGAGATCGTCCCGGTGCCTTGGGCGGACACGGTCGCCGGCAGCCCGACGGTCGATGCCACGACGACAGCCAGCACGGAAATCAGTGCTCCGCGACCTATCGAGATGTGACGTGCCATCATCGTTTCCCCCTCATAACGTGCCTACTCCACGGCTGACCTATTCTACATCTCGATCCCGCGTCGGTGTGCCGCGGCTTCTGGGTTACCATGAACGACGAACGACTGGACGCAGGCGTCCATCCGGCGTGCCCCGATTGCGCCGGCGCCGCACGGCGGCGCGTGCAGGAAGCAGGAAGGCTGAGTGCCCATGACGGCCAGAGGCTCGGTGGGGTGGTTCGGGTGCGGTCTCGGGCTCGGTCTCGCCCTTGCGGCCGGCGGGGCCGGCCCGTTGCGCGCGCAGGCCCCGCCCGCGCAGGACACCGCTTCCGCACCCCGCGCGCTGCTGGATCGGTACTGCGTGGCGTGCCACAACGACCGCACGCGGCAGGCCGGCCTGACCCTGCAGGCCATCGACGCCGAGCACGTCGGTCGGATTGCCGGGGAAGTCGAGGTCTGGGAGAAGGTCGTGCGCAAGCTGCGCGCGCGGGCGATGCCCCCGCCGGGACGGTCGCGGCCCGCCGCCGGCACCTACGACGCTGCCGCCTCCGCGCTGGAAACAGCCCTCGACCGCGCCGCCGCCGACAATCCGAATCCCGGCCGGCCGCCGATCCATCGCCTGAACCGCGTCGAGTATCGCAACGCAATTCGCGATCTGCTGGCGCTGGACATCGACGAGCGGGCGCTGTTGCCGCCGGACGAGTCGGGCTACGGATTCGACAACATCGCCGACGTGCTGGCGATCTCGCCGGCCCTGCTCGATCGCTACATGGTCGCGGCCGAGAAGATCAGCCGGCTGGCCCTCGGCGATGCCGCGATCCGGCCGGCGATCGAGACCTACACCGTGCCGTACACACTCTGGCAGGAAGGCCGCATGAGCGAGGACCTGCCGTTCGGCACGCGCGGCGGCCTTGCGGTTCGCCACCACTTCCCGCTCGACGGCGAGTACGTCATCCGCCTCCGGCTGCAGCGCGCCTACGGCAACCACATCCGCGGACTCCAGGAGCCGAACGACATCGAGCTGCGACTCGACCGCGCGCGTATCGGCCGGTTCACCGTCGGTGGCGAGGGGGTGCGCGCGCCGTGGAACGCGGTGTCCCGGCCGACGCTCTACGAGCAGACGGCCGACGCGGGGCTGGAGGTGCGTCTCGACGTGAGCGCCGGCACACGTCTCGTCAGCGCGGCCTTCGTCGACCGGGCGGCGGTCGCCGAAGGCGTCCTCGAACCGCGGCCGGCGGTGTCGAGCCTGGCCTATTCCCGCGACCGGAACGCGGCGATGGCCCTCGACAGCATCGAGATCGGCGGTCCCTACGGCGGGTCGACGCCGACGGACACCCCCGGCCGCCGGCGGGTATTCGCCTGCTACCCTGCCGCAGCGACCGACGAGGCCGGCTGCGCGGCGGAGATCGTGTCCACCCTGGCCCGCCGTGCGTTCCGCCGGCCGGTGGACGAGGCGGACACCGCGCCGCTCCTGGCGCTGTACGAGGCGGGCCGGCGCGAGGGCGGCTTCGAGCGCGGCTTCGAGCGCGGCATCCAACTCGTGGTGCGGGGCATCCTGATCGACCCCGAGTTCCTGTTCCGCATCGAGCGCGACCCGGACGGGATGCCGCCCGCCACGGCCTATCCGGTCAGCGACCTGGAGCTGGCCTCGCGCCTGTCGTTCTTCCTGTGGAGCAGCCTGCCGGACGACGAGCTGCTCGACGTCGCGGCCGCCGACCGGCTGCGGGAGCCGGGCGTGCTGCAGGCCCAGATCGCCCGCCTGCTCGGCGACCCGCGTTCGGATGCGTTCCTCGACAACTTCTTCGGCCAGTGGCTGCTGCTGCGCAACATGCGGACGGTCGCCCCCGACCCCGACGCGTTTCCGGATTTCGACGAGAACCTGCGCGAGGCGATGCAGCAGGAGACGGCGCTCTTCGTCGAGAGCCAGGTGCGCGAAGACCGCAGCGTCCTGGACCTACTGCGGGCGGACTACACCTTTCTGAACGAGCGCCTCGCGCGGCACTACGGCGTTGCGAACGTCTACGGCAACCATTTCCGGCGGGTGAACGTCGCCGGCCGGCGGCGGGGCGGGCTGCTGGGCCAGGGCAGCGTTCTGACCGCCACTTCGTATCCGAACCGGACCTCGCCGACCAAACGCGGGCTCTGGGTGCTGGAAAACCTCCTCGGCGCGCCGCCCCCGCCGGCTCCGCCGGAGGTGCCGGGACTGCCCGACGCCGACCATCCCCGGCAGGACCGCCGGCTCTCGATGCGCGAGCGGATGGAGATCCACCGCATCAGCCCCGTGTGCGCCAGCTGTCACGTGTTGATGGACCCGCTGGGCTTCTCGCTGGAGAACTACGACGGCATCGGGGCCTGGCGGACGACCGAGGACGGTGCGCCGATCGACGTGGCGAGCAGACTGCCCGACGGCTCCCGGTTTGCCGGTCCGGCCGGGCTGCGCGACATCCTGCTCGGTGCGGACGAGCGCTTCGCCGAAACCGTGGCCGAGAAGCTCCTGACCTATGCGCTGGGTCGCGGGATCGAATACTACGATGCGCCGGCCGTCCGCGGCATCGCGCGCCGCGCGGCGGCGAACGACTACCGCTGGTCGTCGATGGTGCTTGGCGTCGTCGGGAGCACGCCGTTTCAGATGAGGAGATCGCGAGAGCCATGATCGTCACCAGGAAACACCTCCCGCGTCGCACGTTCCTCCGCGGCCTCGGCGTGACCCTGGCGTTGCCGATGCTCGACAGCATGGTGCCCGCGTTCGGCCTGCGCGCCGGCGCCGCCCAGCCCGTCCGCCGGCTCGGGGTCGTGTACGTGCCCAACGGCATGTTCATGCCGAACTGGACTCCGTCGGGCGACAGCGCGACCCTCGCAATCCCCGAGACGCTGCGGCCGTTGGCGCCGCACCGTGACCGGATGCTAATGGTCAGCGGACTGTGCGCCGAGGAAGGCATCGCCCGTCCCGGCGAAGGCGCCGGCGACCATGCGCGCGCCGCCGGCGCCTTCCTGACCGGGGTGCATCCGAAGAAGACGGAAGGACACGACATCCGCGCCGGCGTCTCGATGGATCAGATCGCGGCCCGCGTGCTGGGACAGGAGACGCAGCTCGCCTCGCTCGAGCTCTCGCTCGAGTCGGCGGATCGGGCGGGGTCGTGCGATCCCGGCTACAGCTGCGTCTACGCCAACACCCTGTGCTGGAGCAGCGCCACGACCCCGTTGCCGATGGCGAGCGACCCGCGGGCCGTCTTCGAGCGGCTGTTCGGCAGCGGCGGGACGACCGACCCGGCGGCGTGGCTGGCCGCGCGCCGGCACGACCGCTCCCTGCTCGACATGGTGACCGCGAAGGTGGCGCGGCTGAGGGACGAGCTGGGTCCCCGCGACCGGGTGAAGCTGAACGAGTACCTGGACGCGGTGCGCGACGTGGAGCGGCGCATCCAGATGGCCGAGCGGCAGACGGCGCGCGAGCTGCCGGCGATGGACCAGCCCGCCGGCGTGCCCGACAACTTCGAGGCGCACGCCAGGCTGATGTTCGATCTGCAGGTGCTCACCTATCAGGCCGACCTGACCCGGGTCATCACCTTCATGCTGGGGCACGAGACGAGCAATCGCGCCTATCCGGAGATCGGGGTGCCGGACGCCCACCATGCGTTGTCCCACCACGGCGGCGACGAGGCGCTCATCGAGAAGCTGAAGAAGGTCGACCACCATCTCACCGGGATGTTCGCCTACTACATCGACCGGCTGGCGTCGACGCCGGACGGCGAGGGCACCCTGCTCGACTCCGCGATGGTGCTCTATGGCAGCGGCCTCAGCGACGGCAACCGGCACAACCACCACGACCTGCCCACGCTGCTGGTAGGCGGCGGCGCGGGCCGGCTGACCGGCGGCCGCCACGTGCAGGTCGCCAAGGACACGCCGAACGCCAATCTGTTCCTGGCCATGCTGGACAAGCTGGGCGTGCCGCTCGAGACGATGGGCAACAGCACCGGCCGGGTGGACGCGCTTTCGATGTGACGGTCGGCGGAGGGTGACGGGCATGCGCGAACCGAGGGCAGCCGGCGCCTCTCGCGGCCGCCGCGGCGCGCCGCGGCGCTGGCGGTGGGCGCTGAACATCGGGCTGGCAGCGGCGCTGGCGGCCTTGCCGGCCGCCGCGGGAGCTGCCGCCGAGGACGCGCTGCTCGCCGACGCGGCCGAGCGGCGCGACCAGCGGG
The DNA here is from genome assembly GCA_965217045.1 of Vicinamibacterales bacterium. GTDB lineage: Bacteria > Acidobacteriota > Vicinamibacteria > Vicinamibacterales > UBA8438 > JAAXGX01. The sequence goes on from CBDCHF010000007.1 coordinate 162,168, forward strand.
CCGTGCGGGCGCTCCTGGCCCAATCGCCGGCCGTCGACGCCCGCCAGCCCGACGGGGCAACCGCCCTGCACTGGGCCGCGCACTGGAACGACGTCGCCATCGCCCGACTGCTGATCGCGGCCGGGGCCGACGTGAACGCGGCGAACGATCTCGGCGTGACGCCGCTGGCGCTGGCGGCTCTCAACGCCGGCGCCGAGATGGCGGACGCCCTGCTGCGGGCCGGCGCGGATCCCGGCGCGGCGCGCACCAGCGGCGAGACCGTCCTGATGACCGCTGCCCGCACCGGCAGCCGCGCTCTGGTGGGCTCGCTGCTGGCGGCCGGTGCCGACGCAAACGGAACCACGCATTTCAAGGCGCAGACTCCCTTGATGTGGGCGGCGTCGGAGGGCCACGCGGATGTCGTGCAACTGCTGATCGCGGCCGGCGCGGACGTGCACGCACGATCCGTGTACGGAACCACGGCCCTGCTGCTCGCGGCCCGCAGCGGCGATGTCGAGACCGCCCGGGTGCTGCTGGACGCCGGCGCCGACGTGAACGCGGCCGAGCCGTACCTGCCCTTCGACGCGCGCGTCGACGTCGAGGAGTCGCAGACCTCCGGCCGCACGCCGTTGCTGGTGGCGAGCGCCAGCCTCGTGGCCACCAGCGGCTGGGAGTACCGCCTCGACATCGGGCCGAGCACCCACGAGGCGCTGGCCCTGTTTCTCCTGGAACGGGGCGCGGACCCCAACCTGCCGGACAGCGTCGGCCGGACGGCCCTGCACGCCGCCGTCGAGACCGGCAAGGCCGACCTGGTGCGGGCGCTACTGAGGCACGGCGCCGACCCCAACGCCAGGCTCACCCGGACTCCGCTCGTCTACAAGGGAGACTTTATCTCCTACGACTCCTACGTCGGAGCCACCCCGCTCTGGCTGGCGGCCGCGGCGCGGGTGCCCGACCCCGACGTGCTGCGCGCGATCGCGGCGGCCGGCGGCGACCCGGGCATGCCTGCCGACGGCGGCACCACCCCCCTCATGGCGGCGGTCGGCATGGTGCAGAACGAGGCGCGGCAGGCCACCGAGAGCCAGTCGCTCGAGCTGGTGACCCTGCTGGTCGGGATGCACGTCGACGTCAACGCGGTCGACCGACGCGGGCGCACCGCGCTGCACGGCGCGGCCCGCTTGGCCAAGAACGCCGTCATCGAACTGCTCGCCGCGAACGGCGCCCGGGTGGACATCGCCGACGCCCGCGGCCAGACCCCGCTGGACGTCGGCACCCTGTCGCGGCCGCTGCATCCCGACACCGCCCGGCTGCTGCGCAGCCTCGGCGCCACGAGCGCCGCCGACGATCTCCGGTAGGAGTCTGCGCCGTAGAACGAAGCGGCGGCGACCGGCCCGGTCGCCGCCGCGCAGAGGAACGCCCGCTGCAGCGGCTGGATGAACCCGCTGCCAGGCACGTTCTTGCGGCTCAGCCGATCGTCGTTCGTGATGAACAGGTCGGTGCCGGCCGTCGACGCGCACGCCAGTTTAATCGCGTCGGGCGCCCGGATCGCCGGGCACGAAGAGACGCCGCCGCCCGTCCGAGCACTGCCGCACGGCCTTCACGAATTGCGACCTCCTGTGACTTCGCCGACCAGGCTCGCCTGATCACCCAGGATGAGCCGTGCCTGCCGGCCGGGGCCCATGGCCGCCGCGCGCCGGCGCATGCCGGCGGCCAGCACCGCGCCCAGCCCCGTCCAGAGCAGCACTATCAGCCACTCCTCCGGCCACGCCAGCGCAGCGGGGCTGCCCGGCAGGTACAGCAGGATGAACAATGCGGTGGTCGCCACAGCGAGCCAGCCGACGACCGTCGGGGCCGCAACCCGGTACGGACGGCGCAGACCCGGATGCCGGTGCCGGATGACGAGGAACGAGACCGCCACCAGGAGATAGGCCACCACCGTGGCCAGCGATCCGGCGTCGACCAGCCAGATCAGTGCCGGCCGCCCGAAGAACGGGGCGATGGCCGTGATCGCGGTCAGCGCCACCACAACCGCGGCCGGGGACCCGTGGCGCGGGTGGAGGCGCGCGAACGCCGCCGGCAGCATCCCGCCCCGGGCCATCGCGAACAGCAGGCGCGACGCGCCGAGGAAGAACGCGTTCCAGCTCGTCAGGATGCCGAGGGCGCCGCCGAGGACGAGCACGCGCCCGCCCCACGGGCTGCCGTAGACCGCGCTCATGGCGTCGGCGGTGGGCAGGGCTCGCCCGGCCAGGGTGTCCGACGGCAGCGACACGCCTACCGTCCACTGGACGAGGCAGTACCAGCCGAAGGCCATCACGATCGACAGCAGGATGATCCGGCCGATGGCCCGGAACGGCAGGGCGATCTCTTCCGCGAGCTGCGGGATGACGTCGAAGCCGACGTAGAGGAACGGGGTCATGATGAGGACCCGCAGCACGCCCTCCCAGCCGGTGATGGCCGGCGCGAGATTCGCGAACTCGCCGCGCGCCGTGCCGGGCACGAAGAACGCCAGACCCACCAGGAGCAGGGTGCCGACGGCGAGCCGCTGGGCGAACGCGGCGAACCGGATGCCGCGGTAGTTGACGGCTCCGATGACCAGTGCGCCGGCCGCGCCGGCGATCACCCAACCCGTCCGCACATCCCATCCCGCCACCGTGTAGAGCGCGTCCCCGGACCCGAACCCGGGCACGAGGTAGCCGAGGACCGTAGGCAGGGCGACCGCCTCGAAGGCACAGACCGCCACGTAGGCGAGCACCAGCGTCCATCCGCAGACGAACGCGCCGCCTGGCCCCATCGCCAGGAACGTGAAGCTGATCTCGCCCCCGGCGCGGGACAGGGCGGCGGCCAGCTCGGCATAGGTGAGCCCCACCAGCCAGACCATGACGGCGCCCGCGCCGAACGCCAGGATCGAACCGACGGCGCCGGCCCGCATGATCATCTCCCCGGCCAGCACCACCCAGCTCCAGCCGACCATCGCGCCGAACGCGATGGCCAGCACGTCGCCGCGACCGAGGAACCTGCGGAGGTGAACCGGAGCGTCTGACATAACGGAGGATCGAGATCATACGGCGTCGCCACCGGGCGTGCGGCGCGCGGCGCCTTGTAGGCGACGCCGGTTGCCCGGGCTCCCCGTACCACTAGTAGAATCCAGGTGAGGAGAACAGCCATGGTCTGTAGCCAGCGTTGTTTCGTGAACGGTGCGGTCGCCGCCGGTCTGGCCGTCGCGGCCGCCTGCGCGGCGCCCGCCGCGGTCCCCGCGAACCCGTGCGCCGGGCTGACGGCGCTGGAGCTCGTCGACCTGCGGATCGGCTCGGCCGAGCACTTGCCGGAGACAGAGGGCCTGCCGGCCCACTGCCGGGTCACGGGGGTCATCGAGACCGAGATCAACTTCGAGCTGCTGCTGCCCGACGACTGGAACGGCCGGTTCCTGATGGGCGGCGGGGGCGGCTTCGTCGGGAGCGTACAGAACCAGGCCCGCTCGCTCTACGCCCACGGCGGGAGCCCGCTCCAGCGCGGCTATGCGACGGCGGGGACCGACACCGGGCACACCGGAAACGGCATCGAGGCCGGCTGGGCGCTCGATCATCCCGAACGGCAGGAAAACTTCGGTCATCGCGCCGTCCACCTGACGGCGGAGACCGCGAAGTCGATCATCGCGCACTACTACGCGCGGCCCGCCGACTACGCGTACTTCGTCGGCTGCTCGCGGGGCGGCGGTCAGGCGATGATGGAGTCGCAGCGCTATCCGGACGACTTCGACGGGATCGTGGCGGCCGCGCCGGCCTACGACTGGACCGGGATCACGGCCGGGTTCGTGCAGAACCAGCAGGCGATCTACCCCGACGGCGACCTCGACGCCCCGGTGCTGAGCGCGGCGACGCTCGAGCTGCTCGGATCGAGCATCCTCGCCGCGTGCGACGCCGACGACGGGGTCGAGGACGGCATGCTGGCCGAGCCGCGGCGGTGCGGCTTCGACCCGGCGGATCTGCCGCGCTGCACCGGCGACCGCCCGTCCGCCGACTGCGTCACCGCGGCGCAGCTCGCCGCGATCAGGACCGTCTACGGCGGCCCGACGTCGAACGGCGAGCCGATCTACCACGGCTTCAACTACGGCGGGGAGCGCGAGGCCGGCGGCTGGGACGCGTGGGTGGTCGGGGCGGCGCAGCGCCGGGCGCCGGGGATTCCCAACGCGCAGTACGGTTTCGGGACCGAGCTCTTCAAGTACTTCGTCTTCGGCGATCCCGACTGGGACTACACCCGGTACGACTTCGCGACGTGGAAGGACGACGTCGCGGAAACCGCCGCGATTCTCAACGCGACGGACACCGATCTGAGCCGGTTCAGGGACGGTGGCGGGCGGATCATCTACTGGACCGGCTGGTCCGACCTCGCCCTCGCGCCGCTGGGCACCATCGACTACTACGAGCGGCTCGAGGCCGGCAACCCGTCGGCACTCGACTACGCGCGCCTCTACATGCTGCCGGGGGTGCTCCACTGCGCGGGCGGCCCGGGTCCCGACCGCGTCGACTGGGTCGAGGCGATCCGGACCTGGGTGGAGGACGGGCACGCGCCTGAGCGCCTGCTGGCGGCGAAGCTGGGCGAGGACGGCAACGTCACGATGACGCGCCCCGTCTGCCCGTACCCGCGGGTCGCCGTCTACGACGGCAGCGGCGACCCGCACGACCACGCCAGCTTCGCGTGCGCGACGCAGCCGCGGGAGTAGTCACTCCACCACGAACGTGATGTCCTCGTGGGTCGTCAGGCCCCCGTCGTGCGCCAGACAGCGGAGGACGAACGTCCCCGGCTCGCCGAACGCGACCTCGGCCACCCACTTGCCGGCGGGGGGCGCGGCGGGCGTCTCAAAGCCGTAGCCCCACGGCGAGTTCGAGTTGGGCCGGGTGTCCTCCCATACCTTGGTCTGCGGCGGGTCGAAGGCCACGTGCCCCGCTCCCCGATACACGAACCACGACAGCCGCAGCCCCGTCGCCGTGACCGGCACGGTGTTGTTGCCCGACCTCGAGGGGTCCAGCGGCCGCAGCGGCCTCGGCTCCGGCACGCCGTCGTCGCTGGCGAACGCCGTCAGGGTCACGGGCTCTCCCACCCGCGCGGTCCTCGCGCGTTCACCCTGGACCTCCAGCACCGGCGGCGTATTGGGGTTCACCACGTCGCGGGTCCGGAGTCCGCTGTTCCGCTGGATAACGAATTCGTCGATGAAGTAGTCGGGCTTGAGCGTGGCGTAGGCCCGGTATGTCTTGCCGTTCGGGCTCGTGAGGGTCCAGACGATCTCGCTGTCGCCGAAGTCGGCCGGCACGGTGATCCGGAACATGAACCGGTTGCGCCGCGGCAGGAACCAGGTCGGCTGACCCCGGTCGGGGCCGCCCGGCTCGAGGTTGTTGTCCGGGCCGATCGGGATGTGGAGCGCCTCCTCCCAGTTCCGGTTCATCGTCCCGAACACCAGGTTGAACGATCCGTCCGCGTTTCGCTCCCAACCTTCGTACGCGGGCAGCACTTCCTGTCCGGCCGCGCGGTAGCGCTGCTGCGCCGCGCCGTCCTGGTGGAACGCAGCGACGGCCAACACGGCGGCGACGCCGATCGCGAAGCGTCTCACTGCTGCTGCCCCTCAGCCAGGTCCGAGACCTCGTCGGCTCCGCCGCAGAGGGGGCATCCGACGGCGGTCTCGCCGGGCATCAGACTCAGCGCCGCCCGCCGCTTGGCCATCTCCTCCGCGAACTCCTCGTCGCTCAGATAGGCCCCGCGCGCGATGTTGATGAACATCTGGTCGACCGACCGGTTGCCGCCGCCCGACCAGTTCCGGGGATCGGCGACGTTCGGGTTCGACGGCGAGTTGTTGAAGTAGCCCGTCAGGCGCAGGATGGTGCCCTTGGGCAGCAGCGGTGCGGCGTCATCGGTATACGTGTAGACGCGGACCCAACTGTGGTCGTACCCGGCGCAGTTGAGTGTCTCGATCGAGGTGCCGAGGATGGCGTCCAGACACATGCGCACGCCGGGTGCATGCAGGTGGGGTTCGTAGACGCTGAGCTTCGTATGCTCGGGCAGCGTGAAGAACGCCTCCATCCGCTGATCGGGATGCATCGGCTCGATGTCCAGATCGACGGTGTTGCCGAACGAGATCCCCCGTACCTGCTGCGTCGGCTCGTAGCCGCGCGGATGGAACTTGAAGCCGACGTCCACACGCGCGCGGGTATCGGCGCCGTTCGCATGCAGGTGGATGTTGTCGAAGATGATCGTCGATCCGGCCTCGATCCGCTTGCCGGCGGCGGGGTCGAAGAAGTCGGCGTTGCGCCCGACCTCGTGCACCGGCCAGCGGGAGAACGGCGACTCCTCGTCGTCACCCTCCGGCGAGACGATGTCCATGACGAGGTGGTGCACGATGAACAGTCCGCCGACCGTGGCGCGGCGTTCCCCGACGCTCGACTCGGTCACTTCCTTGAACTCGAGGGCCGCGACGTACCGGTCCTCGGTCAACTCCGTCGGCGACTCCCCGATGTGGCCCCACCAGTCGGGCGCTTCCCCGGCCAGCTCCACGCTCGGCGACGACACGACCAGATCCGGCTGGCCGATCTCCCACTCGTCCACGTCGATGAACGCCACCGGCGGCGGCAGGTCTGCCGGATCGCCCTCGGGAGCACCGTTGTCGACCCAGGTCGCAATCAGGGCGATCTCCTCGTCGCTCAGCGACGGATCCTCCTTGAACGACTGGATGCCGACGTCCTTCTCGATGTACCAGGGCGGCATCACGCCCGGCTTGTCGCGGAGCGCCGTGCGGTTCCTGATGGCCCGGGCCCAGGGGCGCACGTCGTCGTAGTCGATCAGCGACATCGGCGCCAGCGAGTCGGGCCGGTGACACTTCTGGCAGCTCCGCTGGAGGATGGGGGCGATGTCCTTGCTGAAGGTGACCTCGTCGGTCGCAGCCTGTCCCGCAGCCGTCGCCGGCAGTGCGATGACCGCCGCGAACGCCGCCGCCAGGAACGGACGCCATGCCGGCCGCCGGTATTGCATCGTCGTCATTGTCATTAGTGCCGCCTCATCTGGTTCCCGACCTGCCATCAACCCGATTCGTGCAGTCTAGTCCCGCGGCGCGCGATTTTCCACCCGTATGGTGGTGCGGGGCGTCCGTGTTCACCCCCTGCCCTGCCCGGCCCGTCAGGGGATCAAGCCGCTCAGCTCGCGGCGGGCCGTTTCGTTCCCTGGCTCGAGCGCCAGCGCCTGCCGGTAGGCGGCCGCCGCACGGTCGAGCTCCCGCCGGGCGCGGTGCGCCCGCGCCTTGCCCAGCCAGGTCGCCGGCGAAGCGGGGTCGGTCTCGACCGCCAGCGACAGCGCGTCGACCGCGAGCCACAACTGCCCCGCCGCCGCGGCGGCGTTGCCCAGCCGCGTGAGTGTTCCGGCGTCCCGTCCGGCCAGTGCCAGCGAGGCCTGCAGGCTGGCGAACCCCTGCCCCGGCTGTCCCGACCGCAGCCGCGCCAGACCCAGGTGGAACTGCGCCATCGCATTGCTCGGCGCCCGGCTCACCGCCTGCTCCAGCGCCTCGCGCGCCTGTTCGGCATCCCCCAGCTCCAGCGCCGCCAAGCCGATCCGGTAGAGCGGCTGTGCGCTGCCTGGCCGGCGCGCGGCGAGGCGGCGGTACTGCACGATGGCCTGCTCCAGGTCGCCTGCCCGGGCCGCCGAGCGCGCCGCCAGCTCCAGATCCGCCTCGAACAGCCCTTCGTCGCGCAACGACCGCAGCAGTGCGTCGAGGTCGGCCTCGGTAATCGGTCCCCGGAACTGGCGCCGCAGGCGGCCCTGCCCGTCGAAGACATACGTCGAGGGGAGCGCCGCCGCGTCGTCGCCTCCGAAGAACCGCTCCATGACCGGCTCGCCGGCCAGAAACTGTGGATAAGGAATGTCGAAGCCCCGGATCATGCCGTGGACCGACTCCAGATCATCCACCTCCACGCTGACGCCGGCGAAGTCGACCTCGCCGTTGTAACGCCCCGCCAGCGCCACGAGCTGCGGCAGCTCCACGTTGCACGGCGCGCACCAGGGGGCCCAGAAGTTGACCACCGCGGGCCGCTCACCGGACGCCAGCGGCGCGGCGCCGCCCTCTAGGCGGGGCGCATCCACCGCCGTCGTCGGCGCACCGGCCGGCTTCGGACGCGTGCCGTCGGGCCAGCGGGCCAGCACGCCGGCCTCGACCTCCGGCCGGCCCTCCTCCACGCGCAGCAGCCGGTCCACCGGCAGATCGGTCCACACCTCGCGGGCGCCCGACGGCCACTCGACGGTGAGCCGCTCGATGCGCCCGGCGCCGCCGAGGCCGAAGTGCAGGTCGAGCGGCACCTGCGTCTGGAACCCTTCGGTGATCCGCACGTAGTCGCGGTGGGTTGCGCCGCCCGCCTCCAGCGTCACCACGGCGCCCAGCGCGGGCGCTGCCGAGCGCGTGGCCGCCAGCCGGACGCGCGCGTAGCGGCGGACCTCCGGCGGCGCGTGCTCATCCGAGGTGTTCTCCAACAGCCGCAGGCCCTGCAGTGTCAGCAGGGCGAGATCGAGGTCGCCGTCGCCGTCGACGTCCACCGGCGCGGCCCCGCGGCCATCGTGGTCGCCGTCGAGACCGAAGAGGTACGCGCTCCCGACCAGCGTCCCGCCGGCGTTGTAGAACAGCCGGTCCCGCTCGTAGCCGCTGAACGAGCCGCGGAAGGCGCGCCGAGCCCCCACCGCCACCGGCGTGAACGGCGCAGCCCCCTCGATCGCCTCGGCGTCGGCGACAACCTGCCGCCAGAAGAACGGTCAATAGTCGGGCGCTTCGGGGTCGCGGTGGCTCGTGTTGCCGTTGGTGACGAACAGCTCCTGGTCGCCGTCGTTGTCGAGGTCGTAGAACAGCGACGCCCAGGCCCAGCCCGCGTCGCTCACGCCCAGCGCCGCGGCTCGGTCGTCCCAGCCGCCCGGCCCCTGTACGAACAACTGGTTGCCGCCGGCGAGTCGTTCCAGGCGGTCGTGCATGGCGCCGTCGAGGGTCTCGGTCAGACGGACCACGCGCTGCCCGGCGTGCGAGTACATGCTGGACAGGTGCAGGCTCCAACGGCCGCTGTTGTCCCAGTCGGCGACCGTGACGCCCATCGTGTTGCTGGCGTCGCCGGCAACCGGATGGTCCGGCAGCGCGCGGAACGTGCCGTCCCCCCGGTTGTCCCACAGGTCGTTGGCGCCGTAGTCGTTCCCCTCGAACAGGTCGAGGTCGCCGTCGCCGTCGAAATCGAAGAGGTGCGCGGCGTAGGTGTAGCGCGTGCCGGAGATTCCGCGCGCGTCAGACTCCTCGGTGAACCGCAGATTGCCGCGGTTGATGAACAGCAGCGTGTCGGCGCCGTCTTGCGCAGCGACCCGGTTGAAGCGCTCCGGATCGCGCGAGCGGTCTGTCTCGTAGCCGGCCACCACGATGTCGATCAGCCCGTCGCCGTTCACGTCGCCGGCGGTCAGCGGCTGCACATCCGTGCGCTGCGCGCCGGACGGATTGTCGAACTCAAGGGCATTCGGGAGAAACCGCCAGCCGCCGTCGCGCCGCGTATGCAGGCCGATCGACCCGCGACCCGCGCTGTAGAGCACCCGGTTGCCGACCAGCTCCTCCAGACCGTCGCCGTCGAGGTCGACGAAGAGCGTCTGCGAGGGAATCAGGCGCGGGTCGTCGTAGGGCAGCGCCGCGCGCACGAAGCCGCCCCTGCCGTCGTTGAGAAACAGCACCCCCTGGTTCATCGACTCGGTCGCCGCCAGGTCCCAGAATCCGTCGCCGTTCCAGTCGACCACGGTCAGGCCGGAATCGACGAGGCTCGAGCGCGTGTCCATGATCGCCTGCCGCAGGTCGCGGTTGGCCTCCGAGCGGTTGAAGTGGAATCCGGTGGCATCGGTGATTTCCCGGAACGGCGGATGCGGGTTGCGGACCACGGTCGCCTCGACCACGTCGAACCGATCAATGCGCCAGCGACCGGGCGCCGCCTCGCTCACTCCGGCGTGCACGGTCGCGTCGAGCACCGACCGCGCGCCGGCCGGGTCCGGTCCGCCGAGTTGCAGGTGCGCCTTGACGAACGCCCGGTCGCGCGCCGGCTCCAGCAGGAACTCGAAGGCGTGCCAGGACGCACGCTCGACTGCGGTCCAGCCGGCGGTGTGGCGGCGCAGCACCGCCAGGAACGCCTCCCGGTGCAGCGGCTCCGAGTCGGCCGGCGCATGGCGGCGAATGGCCAGCCGACTGTCCGCGACGACCTGGCCGCCGCGCGGCTCCGGGAAGCGGCCGCGGAACTCCTCGGACAGTCCGCCGGCGACCGTCGCCCAGTCGAATGCCCGCAAGCCCCCGATCAGGGTCTCGTCGAGGCTCCGCTGCACCGCTTCCAGGGCGGCCTCGGACTCGGTGACCTCGGTGACAAATCGTGTAGGGGGTGCGACCAGACCGGGCGGGGCCTGCGCCGCGCGGCCGGCGGTAGCGGCGGGCGCCGCGCCGAGCCCCAGCGATCCGGCCACGACGAGCAGGCCACCCGCAAGGAAGGTTCGCACCGGTCTGCCGGCAGTATAGCGAACGGCGCTGCAGAGCGACATGATGCGGGCCACGGCCTCCTAGCGCGCTCGTCCTGGCGCTTCAAGACCGACAACCTCGGCGTCGAGACGCGGGCGCGCGGGGCATCCCGGACCGGCCCGTACGCCACTTTCTGTCTTGGATTCCGGCGGGTCGGCACCTACAATGGCCGGATGAAACAGAGGATGCACGAGTCCATCCCCAGGATCGGAGTCGTGTGCGCGGGCTTGGCCCTGACCGTCCTCGTCGGCCTGCCCGCCGCATCGTCCGCGCAGCAGCCGGCGGCGCACGCGGAAGCGTCGCCCTCGACGGTCGCTGCCGCGCCAACCCCATCGGCGGCCGCCAGCCGCCGGTTGCTGGCCCGCTACTGCCTGACCTGCCACAACCAGCGGCTCGAGACCGCCGGCCTGAGCCTGGAGGCCCTCGACCTCGCCCACGTCGATGCGGACGCCGCGGTGTGGGAGAAGGTGGTGCAGAAGCTGCGCACGGGCACGATGCCGCCGTCGAACCGGCCGCAACCGCCCGCGGGAGACCGCCAGGCCATGCTCGCGTGGCTGCAGACGTCGCTCGACGCCGCCGCGGACGCCCATCCCAATCCGGGCCGCACGGAGACGTTGCGGCGCCTCAACCGGACCGAATACCGGAACGCCGTCCGCGACCTGCTGGCAGTCGACATCGATGCCGCGGCGCTGCTGCCGCCGGACGAGAGCGGTCACGGCTTCGACAACGTCACCGTGGGCGATCTGCCGCCGGCGCTGCTGGACCGCTATATCTCCGCGGCGCGCAACATCAGCCGGCTGGCGGTCGGTGCGCGACGGCTGTCGACCGACAGCACGGTCATTCGCGTGCCGCCCGACGCGACGCAGGAGGCGCACGTCCCCGGCCTGCCGATCGGCACCCGCGGCGGTGTGCTCGTGTCGCATACGTTCGCGCAGGACGGCGAGTACGACATCCAGGTGCGGCTCGCGCGCAATCGCAGCGGCAACATCGGGGGGCTGCGCGACCCGCGTCCGCACGAGCTCGAGCTGCTGCTCGACCGGGCGGTGATCGCGAGCTTCACGGTGGCCAGGCCGCCCGGCGGGGACGACACGCTCCTCGACCGCAACCTGAAGGTGCGCGTGCCCGTCACCGCCGGTCCGCACGAGCTCGGCGTCACGTTCTCCAAGGACGGCGGATCGCTGATCGAGACCGAGCGCCAGCCGCTCCAGTCGCACTTCAACGAGCAGCGCCACCCGCGGCAGACACCCGCCGTCTATCAGGTGACCATCACCGGACCCTATGCGCCGCAAGGCGCGGCCGACACGCCGAGCCGCCGCCGCCTCTTCGTCTGCCGGCCGGACGAGCCACACCAGCAAGAGGCGTGCGCGGAGGAGATTCTCGCGACCCTGATGCGCCGCGCCTACCGCCGGCCGGTCCTGGCGGCCGACATCGAGGGGCCGCTGGCCTTCTATCGCGAGGCGCGGGCCGCGGGCAGCTTCGACGACGGCATCGAACGCGCGCTCAGCGCGGTGCTGATCAACCCCGAGTTCCTGTTCCGCGTGGAGCTCGATCCCGAGCAGGCGGCCAATGGCGGCGCGTACCGCGTCAGCGATCTGGAGCTGGCCTCGCGCCTCTCGTTCTTCCTCTGGAGCAGCCTGCCCGACGACGAGCTGCTGGCCGCCGCGGAGCGCGGCGAGCTGAGCCGGCCGGACGAGCTCGAGAGACAGACGCTACGGATGCTGGCCGACCCGCGCTCGTACAATCTCGCCAGCAACTTCGCCGGACAATGGCTGCAGCTGCGGAATGTGGCCTCGCTCAGCCCGAACACGCGCCTCTTCCCGGACTTCGACGACAACCTGCGGCAGGCGTTCCGCGAGGAGACGGAGCGCTTCTTCGACAGCGTGTTGCGGGACGGCGGCGGCGTGCCCGACCTGCTCAGCGCCGACTACACCTTTCTCAACGAACGGCTCGCGAAGCACTACGGCATCCCGAACGTCTACGGCACCCGCTTCCGGCGCGTGGAGCTCGACCCCGCCAGCCGGCGCGGCGGCCTGCTGCGGCACGGCAGCATCCTGTCCATCACGTCCTACGCGACGCGGACGTCTCCCGTGATTCGCGGCGTGTGGGTGCTCTCCAACATCTTCGGCGCCCCGCCACCGCCGCCGCTACCGAACGTGCCGGCGCTCGAGGAGAACGCCGTGGCCGCCAACCTCCCGATGCGGGAGCGTCTGGCCGCGCATCGCGGCAACCCCGTCTGCGCGAACTGCCACCGGACGATCGACCCGGTCGGGTTCGCGCTCGAGAACTTCGACGCCCTCGGGCGGTGGCGGGATCACGAGGGCGACACCGCGTCGATCGATGTGTCGGGTCGGCTGCCGCTCGTCGGCGAGTTCGACGGAGTGGATGGGCTCGAAGCGGGCCTGATGAGCCGGCCGGACCTGTTTGCCGGCACCATCACCGAGAAGCTGCTGACGTTCGCACTCGGGCGCGGCGTCGAGTACTACGACGCGCCGGCCGTCCGTCGGATCCTGCGCGCCGCGGAGGCGGACGGCTACCGCCTGTCGTCGCTCATCGTGGGAATCGTCAAGAGTGTCCCGTTTCAGATGAGGAGATCGTCATGATCATCACGAAGAAGGCCCTCCCCCGGCGTACCTTCCTGAAGGGGGTCCAGGCCACCCTGGCGCTGCCGCTGCTGGACGCGATGATTCCTGCGGCGACGGCGTTGGCCAGGACGCCGGCGAGGCCGGTATCCCGGCTCGGCTTCGTGTTCATCCCGATGGGTTGCGACCACGGGCGCTGGACGCCGGCGGACGCGGAACGGCTCGGCACCCTGCCGCCGATCCTGAGCCCCCTCGAGCCGGTCAAGAAGCAACTCTCGGTGGTCACCAACCTCGAGCTGGAGCTCTCCTATCCCGGCACCCACGACACGTCGAACTCGGGGTTCCTCAGCGCGGCCTACGCCAAGCACACCGAGAGCTCCGACTACCACCTGGGCACGACCGTGGACCAGATCGCGGCCCGCAGGCTCGGACAGGATACGCAGTTGCCGTCGCTGCAGCTCTCGATGGACCTGAGCCCGCTCGCCGGGGTGTGCAACAACGGCTACGCCTGCGTCTACCAGAACTGCCTGTCGTGGTCGTCGCCGACGACGCCGCTGCCCGCCGAAGCGCATCCGCGCATCGTCTTCGAGCGCCTCTTCGGCGAGGGCGGCACCGCCGCCGAGCGGCAGGCCGCGCTGCACAGCCGCGGCAGCCTGCTCGATGCGTTCAGCGCGGACATTGCACGCCTCAAGCGCGTGGTGGGTGCGACCGACCGGGCCCGTGTCGACCAGTACCTGGACAGCATCCGGGAGGTCGAACGCCAGATCCGACGGGCCGAAGCCGGCGCCGTCGAGAACCCGCTGCCCGACGTCGACCGTCCGGTGGGCGTCCCGGCGGCGTTCGCGGACCATGCGAAGATCATGTTCGACCTGCAGCTCCTGGCCTTCCAGGCGGACATCACGCGCGTGGTCAGCTTCCAGCTCACGCGCGAGCTCAGCAACCGGACCTACCCCGAGATCGGCGTCCCGGACCCGCACCATCCGACCAGCCACCACGGGAACGATCCGGAGAAGCTGCTGAAGATCTCCAAGATCAACACCTTCCACGTGTCGCTCTTCGCGGAGTTCCTCGAGAAGCTGAAGGCCACGCCCGACGGCGACGGGTCGCTGCTCGACAGCACCGTCTACCTGTACGGCAGCGGGATGGGCAACTCCAGCCTGCACGACCACGAGAACCTGCCGATCCTGGTCGCCGGCGGCGCCGCCTGCGGCCTGCGGGGCGGGCGGCACATCCGGTACGACACGGGCACTCCGCTCGCCAACCTGCACCTGACGCTGCTCGACCGCGTCGGGGTCGGGCTGGACTCGTTCGGCGACAGCACCGGTCGGATCGAAAACCTGGTCGACGCCGTGCCCGTCTAGATCGGGTCGGAGTTGCGCAGTAACGGGAGACGACCCATGGATTGGCGACGAATCGCTGGACTCTCCATCCTCGCGTTCGCGGCGACGAGTACGGCCGCAGCGGCGGAGGACACGGCGCTGGCGGACGCGGTCGAGCAACGGCAGGCGGCGTTCGTCCGCACGCTGCTCGCCGGCGGCGCCGACGCGAACGACGCCCAGGTCGACGGCACGACGGCCCTGCACTGGGCGGCGTACCACGACGACCTGGAAACGGCCCGCCTGCTGGTGGCGGCGGGTGCCGGCGTCAACTCGGTGAACCGCTACGGCGTACCGGCGCTGTCGCTCGCCGCCCGGAACGGCAACGCCGCGCTCGTGCAGTTCCTGCTCGAGGCAGGCGCCGACCCGAACGCGGCGCTGCTGGGCGGCGAGACCGTGCTGATGACCGCGGCGCGGACGGGGAGCCTGGCCGCGGTAGAGGCCCTGCTAGCCAGCGGTGCCGACCCCGACGTGCAGGAGCGCCGCGAGCAGACCGCGCTGATGTGGGCCGCGGCCGAGGGGCACACCGGGATCGTCGACGCCCTCATCACGGCCGGCGCCGACGTGCACGCGTCGCTCGAATCCGGCTTCGACCCGATGTTCTTCGCCGTACGCGAGGGCCACATCGAAGTCGTGCAACGGCTCCTCGCCGCCGGCGTGGACGTGAACGCGGCCGTCGCACGGGCGGAGGAGGAGCCGGTCGAGCCGGTCAACAACGCGAGCTACCGGCCGGTCGACGAGGGGATGAGCCCGCTGGCGCTGGCTGTCCGCAACGGCCACTTCGAGCTCGCCGTGCAGCTGATCGACGCCGGCGCCGACCCGAACGATCAGCGCACGGGCTTCGCGCCGCTCCACACGCTGTCCTGGGTGCGCAAGCCGGACGCGAGCGACCGCGGCGATCCCCCGCCCGTCGGATCCGGGAACCTGACGAGCCTGCAGTTCGTCCGCGAGCTCGTGGCGCGCGGCGCGGACGTGAACGGCCGCCTGCAAACCGCCGGCGTCCGCCCGCCCCACACCGCATCCCAACTGGAGATGGAGGGGGCCACGGCCTTCCTCATGGCCGCGGACCGGGCGGACGTGCCGCTGATGCGCGTGCTCCTCGAGCTCGGAGCCGACCCGCTGCTGCCGAACGCCGAAAGCTCCACGCCGCTGATGGCGGCGGCCGGGCTCGGCACGACCGCTCCGGAGGAGGAAGCCGGCTCGGAGCCCGAGGCCCGCGACGCCGTTCAGCTCCTGCTCGACCTGGGGGCGGACATCGACGCCGTGGACGAGAACGGTGATACCGCGGTGCACGGCGCGGCGTTCGGCAGCTTCCCGACGGTGGTGCAGCTGCTGGCGGACAACGGCGCGGACATCCACGTCTGGAGCAAGCCGGACGTGAACGGCCGGACGCCGCTGTTCATCGCCGAGGGCTACCGCGGCGGCCTGCCCCGCCCGTCGCGTCCGACGATGGAAGCCATCACGACGCTCATGGTCGGCGCCGGCATTCCGACGGACGGGCCGCGGCCGGAGGTGATCGACCAGTACTCGCGCCCGGTCCCGCCGCCGCCCGCGACACCGGAGAAACGGGAGAAATCCGAGCAGTCGGGGACGAAACCTCAGGTGCGCTAGCCCGCCAATCGTCGCCTTGCGGCTCCGCCTGGCGCCCAACCAACCCTGCGGGAGTCTGCGCCGTTCTACGGCGCAGACTCCTAACCTGCGTCAGCGTGCGTGGACGAACCGCTGGACGCGGCGGCCGTCGAGCGTCTCCCCCACGTACGGGTTGCCCTGCGAGTCGATCGCCAGGCTGTGCGGCGACTCGAACTGGCCGGCCCAGCGGCCGCGGCGGCCGAACGATGCCACCGCCTTCAGCGTGTGCACGCGGTGCGTGCGTCCGTCGGCAACGACTATCAGGCTCTGCTCGGCGTCCGTCGAGAACCCGATGTCCCGTGGTAGCCGCCCACCTGCCCGCCGGCCAGCGGCGCGTCGACCAGCGCCTCCTTGACGAACGTCCCGTCCCGGTCGAACACCTGGATCCGCTGGTCGCCGCGGTCGCAGACGTAGACCAGCCCGTCGGCCTCGCCGCCGCGCTGGCTGTTGGGACGGTGGATGATCCACACGTTGGTCGCCGGAATCGACGGCGACGCCCACCACGTTGCCCAGGAGCCAGTCGCCCGGGAGGTCCTGCGGCCAGTGCGGATCGACCTAAAACGTGCCGTCGCCCGGCCGCGGCGGCGCCTGCGAGGCCGCCGGGCCGCCGTGGACGGGGAAGGCGAATGCGAGCGCCAGGACGGCCGCGGCACTACAGGTCTTCGATACGGGTCTCATGCCGCGCTCCGCACACGCGCCGCCGCGATCGGGACGCTGCGCCGACCGAGTGGGTGGCGCCCGCCGTGACCTACTGCGTGTCCTCGCTCTGGGCGTTGTAGCGCTGCGCCCGCTCCACCATGTCGTCGTTGCGAATCAACTCCCGGCGGCGGTCCGGATCGAGCGTGAGGTCGCCGCTCGCCCCCAGCTGGCCGTCGCGAGCCAGCTCCCCGAGGGCGCGATCGACCGCCCCCGCCGCCACCAGGTTGATGCCGCCGAAGAACGCGACGCCCACGCCGTTGTCGCGCGCCGCCTGCACCGAGGGCACGGACGCGAGCATCGGCCGGCCGGCCATCTCCACCGCCCGGGCGCACTGGTCCAGCGGTATCTGGGGGATGAAGATCAGGTCGCCGCCCGCCTGGGCGTAACGCGTGATGCGCTCCAGCGCCTCGTCGAGCGACCCGCCGCCGGCAATGACATCGCAGCGGGTCATCAGCACCGTGTCCCCGCGGCGGGCATCGGCGGCCGCGTGGATCTTGTCGACCATGGCGTCGGCGGCCAGGATCTTGCCCTCGCTGAGGCCCTGCAGGTGCTTGGCGCCGTACAGATCCTCGATCATGACGCACGCCGCGCCGGCCCGCTCGTAGCGCTGAATGGCCCGATAGACGTTGAGCGGATTCCCGCCGCCGTCGTCCGCATCGGCGATGATCGGCAGCCCGATGGCGTCGGCCGCGCGGCTGCAGAACTCGATCAGGTCGTCGATGGTGGTCATGCCGTAGTCGCCGAACCCGAACTTGCTCAGCGACAGCGCGCTGCCCCCCGTCATCGCGATCTCGAACCCGTGCATCTCGACGAGCCGGGCGGACGCGACGTCGCCACAATTGACGCAGCGGCTCGGCTCGGACCGTGCCAGCAGCTCGCGGAACTGCCCGCCCGGGCTCGAGGCAGCCGGGGCCTGTGCCGCCGCGCCACCGGCCGCCCCCAGGGCATGCGCCGCAACCCCTCCCGCCGCCGCCGCCGTGCCCTGGATGAAGCGACGCCGCGACGGCCCGCCGGGCCGATCGGATCTCACCGGCATGCTCATCGTGTCCTCCAAATCTAGAACATCGCAATCGGGTTGGCCGGGCTGCCGGTGCCGTTCTTGACGTTGAGCGGTAGCCCCATGAACATAAACTCGTAGCGCCCTTCCTCGGCGCAGGCGTCGGCGAGCGGCTCGAGCAGCGCGTTGTCCAGCAGGGCCACGCCGTAGAAGGTGAGCACGCCGTGCACCGGGTAGGCGAGCCCGTAGTCGTTGGGCCTCGCGTCCATCATGTCCCACCCGAGCAGCGCCACGTCGCTGTCGCGAATGAACTTCGCGCACGAGGCGTGCAGCCCGGGGCGGGCGCCGCCGCCGATCGCGCCGCCGCCGCGGCCGAACGCCTCGCGTCCGCTGTAGACGAGCAGCGCGTCGCCCGGCTCCACGGCGACTCCCTGGGCCTGCGCGATCTCCGCGAGCTCCCAGCCGTGCACCGGCCGGTCCGCCGTCACGTGCGCCTCGCCGCGATGACGGGGCACGTCGAGCAGCACGCCGCGTGTGATGATGCCGTTGCTCCAGGCCGTGATGGCGCCGAACTTGGCCCCGTGCGTGTCCACCGCATCGTCCGGATCGCGGCCCTGCCACACGCCGTCAGAGTTCTCCCAGACGTGGCACAGGGCGTCGATGTGGGTGATGGTCTGGCCGTGATAGATGAACCCGTAGTAGTCGATGAACGAACCGGCGCCGTCACCGCGGTCGTTCTTGCGGACGAAGTGCTGCGCCGGCTCGAAGAGCCGGCTCGTCGAGACGGTGCGGCCGGTGCGCACGAGCGCCGCCGCCGCCCGGCGCTTCTCGGCGGTGATCAGGTTGACCGCGCCGACCTCGTCATCGGCGCCCCAGCGCCCCCAGTTGCGCTGATCCTTGTACCACCCGTCGACCTCGGCCTGCGTCGGCAGCGCCCGGCCGCCCTGCACCGCCGCCGCGGGCAGCCTCGCCGCCGCCGCCGGCCGCGCACTCGACGAGCGGCCCGCCGCCGGGACCGACCACGCGCCGGCCCGCTGTCCCAGGGCCACGCCGCCAACCGCCACCGCACTCTTCAGGAAACGTCGTCGTGATGCAGACATCGTCAGTCCTTTCTCCAGGCCAGCCGCAATCTGCAACCGGCAATGACGACAGCCATCAGCGCCATGACCGTGAACTTGGCGCCGGTCAGTACGGGCAGTGCCGCGCTGATGGACGATTCCGCCGGATACAGCCGGGCCGCGCGGCCCAGCACGAAGTCCTCCACCGCCTCGGTCAGCAGGAACAGGACGGGAACGAACGGCAGCCACGTGACAGATCCCGCGGTCGCGCCCCCACGCCTGAGCAGCCAGGCGATGACGAGCATCGCCGTGCCCCCGAGCAGCAGCGGCGTCAGGATGTCCAGACGTTGAAACATGAGGTAGGCCGCGCGCCCCTCGGGGCCGATGGCGCCAAGGAATGCGTGCAGCTTGTCCGCGCCGTACCCGACCTGCTCCTCGGGCAGCACCCCTTCGGGGGCCAGCGTCCGTACGGCCGGAAACGGGCCGGTCCCGAACAGCAGGCCGGTTCCCACGACCGCCGCCCCGGCTGCCGCGAGCACGTGCCCACCGGTCGCGACCTGGAAGATCCAGGGCATGTTACAGGCAGAGAGTAACCCAAACGGGATGACCGCGGAAGCACGCGCGCGGCAAAGTGACCATCGCCGTCCGGCCTCCACAGCCCGCAGCCCATGAGGCGCCGAGGTGGAACGGTTGTACACCCTGCCCCTGGCCGCGAACGGGGCCTCCTCCGCGTCCTGGAAAAGGCGGGTTAACGGCTCGAGGGCCGCCTGCGCCGGAGCGCCATCAAGGACGGTACGGTGCAGGACCAGCTGTTGCACGCGATCCTGCGCGATGATTGACTACCAGGCGCGGGCGCGCGCTTCCGCCTCGGCGACGATCCGCTCGACGTCCTCCGCAAGCAGCAGCCCGTCGCGGTGCAGGTTGCGCGCAGAACGCTCGACGGCCGCGACGTAGGCGGCCGCGGTGGCGTACCGCTCCGCGATCGACGGGCGCGGGTCGCCCTGCGCCAGCCGTTCGGCCTTTGTCCGCGGCAGGGCGAGCTGCTGCCCCGCGGCGTCGCACAGATCGTTGCCGGCGTACTCCGGCGCCCGCACCGCCCAGCCGGTGTGCGTGGCGAGCGGCGCCTGGACCGCGGGCACACGGATGCCGGCCACGTCGTGCCCGTCCGCGTCGGTCCGAGGCACGAGCGCAGGGTACGGCGACGTGATCTCCGGCGGCAGCACGGTGAGGATCCCCTCGCCGGCGTGCGGGCCGAAGTCGAGCAGGTCGCCGGTGCTCATCAGGCCGCCGAAGTGCACGGCCGGAATCTTCGGGAACCCGAGCTCCCCACGCGGCAGCGCGGCCACCAGCGTCCCGTCCCGGCGGCGCGGCACCCGGCTCGCAGGCGGCTCCTTCCCGGCCGAGACCCACGCGTCGAGGGCGACCAGCAGGGCACGCAGCACCGGCTCGGCCGCCGCCGTGTTGCGCGGCTGCTGGCAGATGCCCCGCCCCTGCTGACGGCTGCCGCCGCTGTGCGGAAAGCTGGAGAACAGGTAGAGGCGCACATCGCGCGGGTCGGGAATGTCGTTGCCCAGCGTGTCGGTGTGCAACAGCGACGACGCCTTGACCCAGTACTCGTTCGACGAGTTCGCTTCCAGAATCCGGGGGCACGTGCCGCTGTCCAGGCAGCGCCGCAGGCGCCCGTCGGTCTGGCCCGTCACCGGATCGTGCAGCACGTTGTACGCGAACGGGAACTGGCGCTCCGGAAACCAGCGCGCGACGTGCTGCCGCTGCGTGCGGTGGGGCTGCGCGAAGCGATAGTTGAAGAAGCCGCCGCTGGCGCCGCCGATCCAGTTCAGGACGCCGTCGAAGACCCGGCGGCCCGCCTCGTCCCGGTTGAAGCCGAGGTGGACGAAGTCGCGCATGAACCGCGCCGGCTGCGAGATGGCGAACGAGTAGGCGTAGCGAATCTGTCCGGCTAGCGGATTGGCCGTGCCGTCCGCATCGGCCGCGGCGCGGCGCAGGAACGCGGCTACGTCGCGGACCGCCGCGAACCCGAGTCCCGCCACCAGCGGCTCGGTGGCCAGATAGACCAGATGATAGAGGCTGCCCTTCCGAAACGCGCTGCCGGCGGGCAGCAGACGGATGGTGCGCGCGTCGGCGTACTCCCACGCATCCGAGTCGGTCGGCTCGGGCTCGTCGCCGTAGCGGGTGCGAACGGTCAGGCTGGCCTGCGTCGTGTCGAGCGTGGCCGCGGGGTACGACAGGCGGCCGGACGTCGTCGTATCGTTGTCGACGACCAGCTCCTCGAGCGCCGGGCCGACGATGGGCGAGCCGTCCGGGTGCGCCGCGACCGGCAGCGTTATGTTCAACCTGCCGTCGGCGGACGATGCCGTCGCATCCCAGCCGGCCGACACGAACGTGTAGCCCTGGCGCATCAGGAAGCCGTTGCCGGCATCGGCGGCCGAGGTCGGATCGTTCGCGACGGCCGGCGCCTTGTTGAGCCGGTTCAGCGAGAGCAGCCGGCCGCGGTTGTTGACCTCGAAGAACAACCTGCCGTTGGCCCGCGACCGGTCCACCGGCCTCAGGATGATGAGGTCGGCCGAGTACTCGACCATGCCGCGCCGGTTGCGCGGCGCCCGATCGATGTCGGCAATGACCGCGCTCTCCGGGGCCGCCGGATCCACCTCGCCATGAATGCGGCCGACGAGCTTTTCGTACGGCCCGACGTCGCCGAACGAGCGCCCCTCGAAGGTGGGCGATTCGACGCTCTCGATCTCGACGCGCGTCACGCGCGCATCCGACGCAGCCGGGGCCGCCAGCAGGGCGGCGAGGACGATCAGCAGAACAGGCATCGGTATCCGTGGTGGAGCCGCACGCGGCGCGGCCGCATGCCCCGTGCGCTCCCGAATAGGAGGTTGAACCGGATAGACAACTCCACCGCCGTACGAACGAGCGCGATGTCGATTGCGACTATCTCACGGGATTCGGTGCGACGCAAGGAGCGAGATCGGGCGGGGAACGGAGACGCGGTAAGAACGACGACCGGCGCGCCCGGGCGGGACGCGCCGGCCAACGAAGAATGCGCGCAACCGTTGCCGGCCGGCGAGCCGCCGGCGTCAGCGGTTCACGTTGATCGTGACGTCCTCGTAGTCGATCAGGCCGCCGTCATGGGCCAGCGCGCGCAGCACGTAGGTGCCCGGCTCGCTGAAGGTCGCCTGCACCGTCCACCGGTTGTCGTCCGGCACGCGCGGCGTCTCCCAGCCGGTGGACCACGGCGAGTTGCCGCCGTCGCGGTGGTCCTGCCAGACCTTGGTCTGCGGCGGATCGAACGTGACCTCGCCCGGACCCCGGTAGCGGAACCACGACAGGCGCAGCCCGGTCGCCGAGTTGGGGACGAAGTGGCTCGTGCCGATCAGCGCCACCGGAATCGAGCGCGGTGCCGGCTTCCCGTCGTCGTCGGCCACCGCGCTGAGCGTGACCGGCTCGCCGGCGCTGACCGACATCGTCGGCGGGGTCTCGAGCGTGACCTTGGGCGCGGTGTTGCCGAGCATGTCCGGATGGAACCCGGTCTGCCCCCCGGCGCCGAAGTTGGCCATCATGACCGTCTCGTCGACCATGTACTCCGGACGCAGCGTCGCGTACGCCTTCTCGTTCACGCCGTTGCTCGTCAGCGACCAGACGATCTCGTCGTCGCCGAAGTCGGCCGGCACCGTCACCTTGAAGACGAATTGGCTGCGCCGCGGGAAGAAGTGGGTCGGCTGGCCGAGGTCCGGACCGCCCGGGTCCATGTGGTTGTCCGGGCCGACCGGCAGGTCGAGCCGTTCCTCCCAGTTCCGGTTGTAGTAGCCGAACCAGAGGTCGATGGAACCGTCGTCGTGCCGCCAGAAGCCCTCGTAGACCGGGGCTATGTTCTGGCCTCGAGCCGGAGCCTGCGCGCCGGTCGTGGGCGGCGCCGCCAGGATGACGGCGACGCCGAGCGCGAGCGCCGCGGCGGAAACCCTGAGCGGCCGTGAGCAAGGCGTCATCTGCATCGTGAGATCACCCTTCCTCGACTTACTGGTTCTGTGTCAGCCAGGCCAGGCCCGGCTCCGGGTTCTGGAAGCCGCACAGCGGACATCCGGTGGCCGCCTCGCCCTCGGCCAGGCCGAGCCGCTCGCGGCGCGTCGCCATCTCCTCCACGAACTGCTCGTCGGTCAACACGATCGGGCTCGCGATGAGGATCGCCATGTTGTCGATCGACCGATGGCCGAGGCCGCCCCAGTTGCGCGGGTCGACGACGTTCTTGTTGGTCGGCGTGTTGTCGAAGTAGGCCGTGATGTGGAGCAGCGTGCCCTTCGGCAGCAGCGGCGCCGCGTCGTCCTGGTAGCGGTACACCTTCACCCAGTTGTGATCGTACCCGGCGCAGTTGAGCACCTCGGTGCGGCCGCCCCAGATGGCCTCCATGCACATCCTGACGCCGGATGCGTGCATGTGCGGCTCGAAGGTGGGCATCTTGATATGCTCCTGCAGCGTCGTGTAGATGTGCACCTGCTGGCCGGCCTGCATGCCGCGCAGGTCGATCTCGCCGTTGCCGAACGTGAGGTCGCCGAGCCGGCGCTGAGGCTCGTAGCCCCGCGGATGGAACTTGTAGCCGACGCGCAGATGCGCGCTCGTGTCCTCGCCGTTCGCATGCATGTGAATGGAGGGAAACACGAGCTGCGAGCCGGCCTTCAGCAAGCGGCCGGCCAGCGCGTCGAAGACCTCGCCGTTGCGCCCGACCTCGTGGGGGCCGCCGATGGTCTGCGCCGGCCGCCCGTCGCCGTCCAGCATCGCGTGCACGGCATGATGGAAGATGAACTTTCCGCCGATGCCGCCCTGGATGTCGCTGACTTCCTTGAACTGCACGGCCGCGACGTAGCGATCCTCATCCAGCCCCGTCGGCGCGGGTGCGAGCGCGCCCCACCAGTCCGGCGCCTCGGCGGCCATCGTGACGGACGGCGAGTCGACAATCAGATCGGGCTCGCCGATATCCCAGTCGTCCGCGCTCGCGAAGACGCGCAACGGTGGCATGTCGGCCGGATTCCCGCGGGGAGCACCGCTGTCCACCCACGCGGCGATCGTCTCGATCTCCGCCTCGCTGAGCGAGATGTCGTCCTTGAAGGTCTGGATGCCGACGTCCTTCTCGATGAACCAGGGCGGCATCACGCCCATCCGGTTTCTGAGCCCGGTCCGCTGCTTGATGCTGCGCGCCCAGGGCCGCACCTCTTCGTAGGTGATGAGCGACATCGGCGCAACCGAGTTCGCGCGATGGCAACTCTGGCAGCTGCGCTGCAGAATCGGAACGATGTCCCTGGCGAAGGTCACCTCACTGCCAGCGGACTGCTCCGCTGCCGCCGCTGTCGGCAACGCGAGCATCGCCGCAGCCAGCACAAGCGCCGGCGCGACCTTACCGACCGTTCTCGAAACCGTGTTGCAGTCTGTTGTCATCGGGACGACCCCTCTCCGGATCCAGTATGGTGCCGCGGCGCTTCAGACGCCGACGGACGCAAGACGACTGGTGATTGTATACGAATGTGCCGGCGGATCGGTTCCCCCCCTCCCCCGCCCGACTCGCCAGCGTCTGAATCGAGTGCAAGCTGATAGGATTCCAGATGGAGGAGAAGTGATGACGATGAAACATGTCACGCGGCTCGTCGTCTGCGCCGCGGTTGCCGTAATCGTGTCGGCGGCCACCGTGGGCGTTGCCGGCCAGCAGAATGCCGAGCCGTATACACCGCCGACCACCGCGTGGGGCGACCCCGACCTGCAGGGCGTCTGGAACAACAACACCGTCGTGCCGCTGCAGCGACCCGAGCAGGTTGCGGCTCGGGAAACGCTGACGGACGAGGAGGTGGCGCAGCGCCGCCAGGCCAACTCCGACCTGCTGTTTTCCGAGCGCGAAGGCGACACCGGCTTCTACAACGAGTTCTGGTTCGAGTACGGCCAGGATACGAACCGCACGTCGCTGGTCATCGATCCCGCCGACGGCAGGCTCCCGGCGCTGACGCCCCCGGCCGAGCAGAAGGCGGCGGAACTCATGGCTGTTCGCAGTCGCTCGGTAGTCGCCCCCGACCACTACCTGGAAATGAGCGCCTACGACCGCTGCATCACGCGCGGTCTGCCGGGCGCCATGATGCCGGGCTTCTACAATCACAACTACCACATCATGCAGACGCCCGACTACGTCGTGCTCGTGGTCGAGATGATCCACGACGCCCGCATCATCCCGCTGGACGGGCGGCCGCACATCGCGCCCGGGCTGCAGCAGTGGCTGGGCGACTCGCGCGGCCACTGGGAGGGCAACACGCTGGTGGTCGAGACGACCAACTTCACCGAGAAGCTGTACGAGCGCGGGCTCTTCATCCCGACCGTGTTCGCCGCGGGCGAGAACCTGCGCCTGGTGGAACGGTTCACGCGGGTGAACGAAGACACGATCGACTACCGCTTCACGGTCGAGGATCCGACGACGTTCGTCACCGAGTGGACTGCCGCGATACCGTTCAACCGGTTCGACGGCACGCTGTTCGAGTACGCCTGCCACGAGGGGAACTACGCGCTGCCGAACATGCTCGCCGGCGCCCGCGCCACCGAGGCAGCAGCGAACCCCGACTAGCCCGAAGCTTTCCGAACCCGGTTCGGCATCCGCTCCGGGTGCCGAACCGGGCGCCCGCTCAGCGGGCCAGGGCGGCCTGCAAGCGCATGAGGAAAGCCCGGATGCGGTTGGCGTTGGCTCCCAGATCGCCGACCCCCACGCGGGAGACCGAACGGACGTCCACCACCGCGCCGCCGCTCTCCGCCGGCCGGACCCGGACCGCGACATCGTCCTCGAAACCGAACCAGAAGGTGGTGGCGGTCGCCTCGAGCATGCCGCGCGCCGGATCCACCGCCACGGTCTCCCAATCCAGCTCCGCCGCGACGGACCGCGCCGCCTCCAGGGCGGTGCGCGGCGGCGAGTCGACGGCCAGCGGCATCAGATCCGGATAGGCCGCCCGCTGTGCGGCGGCGAGCTGCGACCCGCCGTACTCGAGCGAGTTCGGCGCCGCGCCGCGTAGCGGCACGACCGCCTCGAACCGGGGTGGATCGTCGGGGTCGGTCGTCACGTCGTGGATCGGCGGCGCGCCCAGAGCCGGCAGGATACTGGCCAACGGCACGACCAGGGCACCGACCGACAGGGCGCCGGCCGCAACGGCCTGGCGGTCGCCGAACCCCGCCTCGCGGCTGCGTATCGTCGCGATCACCCGGCGGGCCAGCGACACGAGCGATATGAGGACACCCGCCGCCAGGAGCGCCGCGGCGGCGTTCATGGGAAGCACGCCGACCCGATGGCCGAGCGGCGCGGCATCGACGGCCAGGGCGGCAGCGAGAGCGATTCTGAACCGCATCGCCGCTGCCTACGGCGAGGTGAACGCCGCCCACTCGCCCTGGCGACCGCGATCGTTCACCGCGACCGCGACGCACTGCCTCCCGGCAGCCAGGCAGGTCATGGGCACCACGGCTGTGTCACTGCGGAAAACCGCGCGCCAGGAGTCCATCGAGAGCTGCCTTGAACCACGCGCTGAACTGCAGCGGATTCTCGGCGAGCTGTCTTTGAATCGCCGGCACACTCTCCCACTTCCAGTCCCCCACCTCGCCGGCGTCCGGGACGGGAATCCCCTGGAACCGGCCGACGAGCACGTGATCGAATTCATGTTCCACGAGTCCCCCGCCCAACGTCGCGCGATAGACGAAGCCGAATACTGCTTCGAGGGGGCAGTCGAAGCCCATTTCGTGGCGCAATCGCCGGTGCGCGGAGTCGAGCAGACTTTCCCCCGGGCGAGGATGACTGCAGCAGGTGTTGGACCAAAGACCGCCCGAATGGTACTTGCCGCGCGCCCGTTGTTGCAACAGCAGGCGCGCGTTAGCGTCGAAGACGAAGATCGAGAATGCGCGGTGCAGAATCCCGCGCCGATGAGCGGTCAGTTTGTCGACGACCCCCGTTTCGCGATCCTGCGCATCCACTGTGATCAGCATCCCGTCGGTGGCGGGGGCTTCATCTGGCATCTGTATCAGCCTCTCGGGCAGCACGCCCTCTTGGGCCGTCTCGGGACGCAGCCGGCGGTACCCTCACCGCGAGATCGTCTCGGGCGGTCTGTTCTCGAGTCTGTTCGAATGGTTCGCCCGAGGAAGCGGGAGACCGCGAGTCATTGCGTCGAAGAGCCGGCGGAGAGCGACGTTCGAGCGTGCCAGCATGCTCGTGACGACAATGACGGCAGACACGCTGCGGCGTGAGATCTTGACGTCTCGTCCGCGCGCGAACATGGGCGTCGCGTGAATGCGCCGCAGGGTCAGCACGGCCATACCCAGGGCCCACAGGCAGTGCCGGCGGATCCCGGTTTCACGCGTCGGCACGAGCTCGATGAACCGCAAACCATCGGCCAGGTGCTGGCGGGCAATCGCCACGATCTCGGCCATGCCCCTCGCAAATCCAGGATCGTTCTGTCCGGGGCGCAGGAACGACAGGTCGAAGCCGGTCTCGCGAAAGATGTCCCGTGGCAACCAGCACGCGCCGCGCCGCCTGTCCTCCCAGATGTCCTTGAGAATGTTGGTCATTTGCAGCCCCTGGCCGAAGGAGACCGCCAAGGGCTGCAACTCTTCGCGACGGTCGTTCATTTCGACCGAGTAGTCGCAAAACAGCTCCGTAAGCGTCTCGCCGACCACCCCGGCGACAAAGTAGCAATACCGGTCGAGCTGCATCATGCTCGCGAGGCCGGCGGACGTGTCGAGTTGCTGGAACTCCTTCATGCCGTGCGCCATGATGCGCACGCAGCGTTCGAGGACACCGCGCTGGGTGGCGCTGAATCCGTTGGTGATGCGGACAACCCGGGGGGTGTTGGCCACCAGGTCGTGCTCGCTCGCGGTGGTCGACGCGGACAGCATCGTGCCGAGTTCCCGAGCGAAATCCCGCGCGTCGTCCCGATTCGCCAATACGTCGAGGAAGCTTTGCCAGAACCGTTGCTTCTGGCCGGCCGACAAGGCCGGTTCGTCCTCGATGGTGTCGGTGATGCGGCACAAGAGGTAGGCGTTGCCTACCACGGCGCGCAGCGAATCCGGAAGCTCCGGAATCGTGAGAGCGAAGGTGCGGGATACGTCTTGCAGCACCTCAGTCTGGTATGCAAGGTCGCTGCTCTGAACCTCGTCCGGCAAGCGCGTCATGATTCGCTCCGGTCAATGGCTGCGTTCCCTCACGACTACTGGCAGTGAACCCCTCACGTCATAGATGATCTTGAAATCGGACTCGACAGGACGGCTCGAAGCCGGTTCGATCCGCAGGCGTTGGGCGATGCTCGCCAGAAGATACACCCTTTCTATCATGCAGAACTCCCAAGCCGCGCAACGCCGCGGCCCATAGCTGAAGGGCATGTACGCGTGCGCCGGACAACCAGAAGCCGACTTGTTCAGCCAGCGTTCGAGCCTGAACTCACCCGCCTCCTCGAGTAATCTGCCTTCGCACTCGGGCAGAACCACCGCCCATAGCAGCCCGTGGCAGAAGGGGCTGATTGTCAATCGAGAATCGCGTGTCCGTATTGGCGTGTCGCCGGACCATCCCACGACGAATCGGGCCGATCATGGCGCTCCGGGGCCCAGAAGCGCCGCACACGCCCCCAGCACTCGCTCAGGAGGCCGATCAGCGCCTCCAGCAGCGCCGACGCGCGGCCCTGGAGGCTCCGCGGCGTGCCCACGCCCGTCAGGTGCCGCATGAGCAACCCGAGATTGACGCCGCAGACCTGGACGAGCAGCCGTTTCAGGATGTTGGGATGCCCGCGCAGATGGACGCGGCGCATCCTGCCGGTCTCGTAGAGATGCGCGTTGGGCCGTTCCAGCAGCTCGCCCCGCTGCCGCAGCAGCCGTTTCCCACGCGCGCCGCGGATCCGCCGCCGGTTGGCATACACCGCGTCCCGCGCCGCCGCCTGGCCCTTCCAGTGCCGCCGGCCGCGATCCGGCTCCGAGACGTAGCTGCGCACGCCGATGGCCGCAAACCCGACCATCGTCTCGTTGCTGTGATATCCCTTGTCGGCCACCACCTCCACGATCCCCGGCGCGCCGACCGCCTCGACCTGCTCGGCGGCCGTGACGAGCGTGTCGACCAAGGTCGTCGTGTCGCCCGCACTCGCGTCCTGCACCGTCACGCCCACGATGGCGCCTGTTTCGAGGTCGACCGCATGCTCGGCGGTGTGCGCCAGATGCGTGCGGCCGTCCTTCATCTTGGCGATCTTCGCGTCCGGATCGTGCGGGTGGGTCCAGTCCGCGTTCGAGCCCTTCTTCTTGCGGGTCCGGTCGAACCGGGCCAACTCGGCGCGCGTCGGCGTCGTGAGGCCGGACGCCTCGGCCAGCCGGGTCAGAAACGCGTCGTAGCTCTCGCCCGTATCCCGCCGCACAATGCTCCGCATCGCCGCATTGGCTTCCAGCGTCGTGGCATCGATGCCAACCGTGCGCCCCACCACCAGCGTGGCGTCGGCCAGTCGCTGCAACACCCACGTAAACACTGCCTGGTGGGTCTCGAGGTCAATCAGGCGACGGGTGCGCGACAGCGTCGAGTGGTCCGGCGGGGCCTCGTGGAGGGCGAAGTCCAGAAACGTGCGAATGCTCAACGAGTCGGCGGCGCGCCACGCGATCGCTCGTTCCGAATCCAGCCCTTCAAAGTAGCCGAGCAACAGCAGCCGGAAATACCGGCCCGGCGCCAGACTCGGCCGACCGACCCCGTCCGCGTAAAACGACGCGCACTGTGCTTCCACGACCGCGTCGAACCCCGCGTCGTCGAGCACTCGATTCAGCCGCTCGTAAAACGGGTGCCCAGCACTCTTCGGCAGATCCGCCGTGGGCACCCACATCGTCGCTTGCCGCGTTCGACCGCGGCTTGTTCCCATCGCCATGCCAGACAGTGTAGGACACAGGACCGATCACGTCGATCCCTGGAACGAGGGACTTTCACCACGGGCTGCTAGCCTGCATTATTCATGAAGGTCCAGATTCGACCGCCAAAGGGCGTGATCGGCGCAGGAATGGGTCTCGGACATCGTCGCCTGCAAGCGGAGCCGGGGTTGAGCAGCCGACCGGGGGGGGCATGACGGACGCGAGGGTTGGGCAGCGACAGCCCCGCCGGGGAGCGGCCCATGCCGCCCAGGAAGCAGGTGGGCGCGGCGCAACGGGTGGGCTATCCGGCGCGCGCGCCCAGCGCGAGTGCGATGTGCCGCCACGCCTCGAGGTGCGGCGTCGAGCGCGGCAGATGCAGAACCACGCGGCGGACCGAGCGGACGACGTGGACCCCCAGCTTCAGCAGCCGGTCGCGCAGCCACGTCACCTGGCTGCGGGCACACGCAGTACGCGCCGCCCGCAATCGCAGTTCCTGCATGAGCACGTAGGCCGCGGCGGTCAGGAAGACGCGCAACTGGTTCGCCGAGAACAGACAGCAGCTCGTGCGGTCGATCTGCAGCCCATCGAGCAGTTCCTTGATCCGATTCTCGATGTCCCCGCGAGCACAGTAGACCTTCTCATAGATGAAGCGCGGCGTCTGCCGCAGATTCGTCACCACGAACCGCGGGTTGTCCCGCGGCTCGCGGTCTCCGAGGCGAACGACTTCGGCCTTGATCACGACCCGGCGCTCGTGGTCCCACGTGCGGGCGGCGTAGCGGGTGTCGGTATAGACGTGCGCGGTCTCGCCACCGACCTCGCTCTGCGCGCGGGCCACCTGCATGGCGGACTCCGCATGCCGCTGCAACACCGCGTTCTTCGCCATCGCCACCACGTAGTCGAGCCGGGGCTCCGCATCCTCGATCTCCGGGGTCGCAAAGCCCCCGTCGAGCCGGACGAGAAACCGCGCCCGCGGAAACGCGGCCCGCAACAGCGGGAGCAACCGAGACAGCAGGCCTCCCGTCGGCGGCCACTGCCTTCCCGAGCCGCAGCACCGCCGCGCACAGATACTGCTCCGCCTCGCGGTCGAAGCTCAGAAAAGCATCGGCAGATAACACCAGCCGCCATAGTGCCCGTTGAAGAACGTGAGCTGCTGGGCGCCATGCGTCAGGTCGTCGGTCGGGTCCAGATCGATCGTGATCCGGCGCGCCCGCCCGTGCAGGCGGCGCCGATCCGCTCGATGACGCACGCTGCCAACTCGCGCCCCATCCGGTAGAGCACGGTGCGGCGCGCGCCGTTCTCGAATCGCGAGATCGTGGGTTGCGACGCCAAGGGCGCGCCGGACACCGGGTCCCGCCCGAGCAACAGCTTGTGGATGGGGTCGTCGGCCAAGTGGTCGGCATCGTTGCCATCGGGATGACCGCACGCGATGCCGAAGACCCGCTGGCCGATCAGGTCCGCGAGCGTGTGCCGAATCTTCCCCGGTGCGCGTTTGTCGGCCAGACACCGGGCGAACGCCTTGACCAAGCCGTACACGCGCTCGGCCGCCTTGAGCAGGACGGCGCCGCCGTCGGAACTCGCGTGCTCCTGGTTGAACGTGGCGACGAGGGGCTTGTCGAACAGATCCGGGAACAGAACAGCCTGTGGTATCGTGTGAGGCGTCACGCAGGGGTCTCCGTTGTGGCTAAACGCTTGTGGACACTACGTTTGTACCACACGGAGGCTCCTGTGTCTCTCCCAAAACAACACCTTCACGCATAATCCGGGCTAGGCGCGAATCGCCATGAAGTCGCGGGCCGTATCCAGCCCTTCGCCGATGAGCGGGACCGCCCCCAGCCGACGTCCCTTGCCGCGCGGCACGACGACAAGCGGTGTCGGCTCGTCGAGGCGGAAGTCCTCCGGCCGTAAGGACAGTGATCGATATAAAGTTATCAACTTCATCGGGGTAACAGTTTGTAATTCCATTCCCCATGGAACGTATCGCGGACCAGCGCGATTGCGTCCATCTGTTCCTTGGTCACCGTAACGCCCGTGGGATACTGCCCGGCGTCGAGTTCGGCCAGGACCCGGAGCCCGGTCGCCGTCCGGGCCGATGCGGTCGACGATAGTCTCATAGGTCGTCAGCGGGGTGCCGCGCCAGTTCGCCGTGATGTGACAGAAGAGCCGGTGTTCGATCTTGTTCCACTTGCTGGTGCCGGGTGGAAAATGACTCGTATTCGTTTAGCGGGTGATTCCTCAACAAATACGGGCATAAATAGCAGAAATGGGTTGGGGACTCTTGAAGTTCCGAACGGCAACGGAGCTGTGAGCTGCATCGGTTCTATTGGTGCTTCACCCCTGCGCGTGACGATACCTGCCTGGGTCGGTCGCAGTTGAAGCGACCGTCTCGGGGTTGCCGATCTTCACGTCTCGCGAGGGAGCGATGCTCGCCCACCCTCAGGCGGGCGGCGGGGGGAGCCCGAAGGCGTCGGGGACGACGGGACCGGTGGCGCGCAACATCGTGGCGATCAGCGGAGGTAGATCGAGGTCGCGTTGGCGGGCGGTGCGCACGACGCTGGCGAGCACCTGCTGGGTGTCGGCGCCGTGGCGGGTGCGGTTGCCACCGCAGACTGTGAGCATGATCGTGCTGCTGCCCGGCCGGTTCTGACTCCGCCGCAGACCGACTTCGTGTCCTGGCAAGGATCTGTCGGCCCGGCCGGGCAGCACGCATCCAGATGTTGCCTGGCCGGGAGGGCAGTGACCGAATAGGGGCCTGGCTTGAAAGTCCCGTCACAGTCCTGTCCGCCCGCCCGACCAGACGGCGTCGCCAGCCCGAAAGGGGGCCAGCAACATGTCGAACAGCATCGCGCGTGACGATCCGTCGGTCAAGGTGATCGTCGGCGTCGACACCCACAAGCACGAGCATGTCGCGGTAGCGATCAATGACCTGGGCGCCCGGCTCGCGACGTTCCGGGTGCCGGCGAACGGGGCCGGCTATGCCGACCTGGTGGCGTGGGCACGCACGCTCGGTGACCTCGAAACCTTCGGGATTGAAGGTACCGGTTCCTACGGGGTCGGCCTCGCGCGCTCCGTGCGCCGACAGGGGCTCCACGTCGTCGAGGTCAACCGTTGCGACCGGCGCAAGCGGCGCAACAACGGCAAGAGTGACACGCTCGATGCCGAGGCTGCGGCGCGGTCGGTGCTCGCCGGTGTCGCGACCGCCATGCCGAAAGCTGCGGACGGCGCTGCAGAAATGGTCCGCCAGATCAAGATCGCCCGCGATACGGCCGTCAAGGCCCGCACTACCGCGATGACCACGCTCAAGACGCTGCTCGTCAACGCACCGAGTCGGGTCCGCGAAGCACTCGAGCCGCTCACCGACCAACGGCTCATCGACCGCTGCGCGACCCTCAGACCAGGAGACATCCTCGACCCGACTGCCTCGGTGAAGCATGCGCTACGGGCGCTCGCGGCCCGCTGGCGCACACTTTCGGCCGAGATCGACCGGCACGACGAGTTGCTCGACATCCTCACCAGGGCGGCAGCGCCGACCCTGCGTGAGGCGTTCGGGATTGGTCCCGAGTCGGCGGCCGAGATGCTGATCGTTGCCGGCGACAACCCCACCCGGATCCGTTCCGAAGCCGCGTTCGCGAAACTATGTGGCGCCTGTCCGATTCCCGCCTCATCCGGGGTTACGAACCGGCATCGGCTCTTCCGCGGCGGCCACCGCCAAGCCAACGCGGCGCTCTACCGGATCGTGATCATCCGCATGCGCTGGCACCAGCCGACCCTCGACTACGTCCGACGACGCACCGCCGAGGGCTTGTCGAAGAAAGACATCATCCGCTGCCTGAAACGCTTCGTTGCCCGGGAAATCTACCACGCGCTGATCGAAGACCACCAACCCGGTGCGACCTGCGCCAAGGCTGCCTGACGTGGTCGCGCTCTTTGGTGTGTTCGGGGTCAATGCCTTTGGCTTGGCGACGACTATTTCGGCCGGTTCCGATCTGACCGTACGCTGGCCTTGCCGAACCGGGACTCCGACCCGATCCGGAGCGTGTCGTGCGCCGCCGGTCGCTGTCGCCGTCCGGTGCCGGACACCGGTCAGTGAACCCCAACGTCACTTCCCCCAGTCTACGACCGGGGGGCCGGGAGGGCGAGCCGCAGGCGAGTCGATGCCGTTCCCGCGTCAGCGGTCCGTCATCCGCCGCTGGGCGGGGGCCTGGACGATGTCGCGCCCCGCTGCTGCGGCCGCACGTAGAGAACCTCTCGGTCATCCGGCCAGTGTTTTCAGTGGCCGGACGAATCCGTCCGGCCACAACCAGCTCTGAAGCCGGCGCGAGCGCCGAGTCATCCGAAGGACCGTAGCGCAGCGGAGGAGGCGCGAAGCGCCTTGACTCGGCGGGAGCAGAGGCTACCTCTCCGGTATTTGGTTACCGGGTGATCCGCCAATGAATACGGGCCGAGAGTGGGCTTGAGGCGAGGAGGTTACAGCGTCACAAGAAGGTTGCCTGGAGTGAGAGCGTGTTCACGCGGGTTGCCTCCACGTTGCGATGCCGCGGGAGACCGGAGGCCGTCGCACGGGAGCGCACAGGCGTCGGCGTTTCGGCGCAGTCCGGTGGCGACCGAGCGCAGTGCGGTCGGGGACTCTCCCCCCTGCGGCGGCGCGCCGCCGGGACCGGTCACGCGTCGCAGCCGTGATTCGGACGGTGCCCGCCTACGGGGGCGGCGGCGGAAGGCCGAGGAGCTCGGGGACGACGGGTTCGGCGGCGCGCAACATCGCGGCGATCAGGGGAGGCAGGTCGAGGTCGCGTTGGCGGGCGGTGCGCACGACGCTGGCGAGGACCTGCTGGGTGTCGGCGCCGTGGCGGGTGCGGTTGCCGCCGCACACCTTGCGGATGACCACAGCGGGCCGGATGGCCTGTTCGGCGCGCCAGTTGGTGGCGTCGAGCGAGGGGTCCCACAAGAAGAGGAACACGGCCGGGAATTCGGTGGCCAGGTGCCCCGCGAAGCGCTCGGCGTCGTCGAGCGGCGGCGGTGCGTCGACCAGCCGACCGAGCCGGGCGGTGAGTCGGCCGCGGGCCGTTGCCATCCCGTGCTCGCTCAGCGCTCCCGCGTTGCAGCGGTCCCGCAGGTCGAGGCCGGCCCGCAGAACCGCCTGCACCTCGCCGGCCCAGGGACTGTCAGGATAGTCCTCCCGGAGCTGCTTGCAGCGTTGCAGAAGGTGGTTCAGACAGGTTTGGTGCAGTCCGTCGAAGCAGCGATACGGTGCCCACCCGTCGCGCACGAGCACGCCGACGTAGTCGGTCCCCAGCACCGTGGCGGCATCGTTGAACCCCCGGCCGGGGCAGATGGCGTAGACCGTCGTGTCCGGGGTGACGAACGTCCACAGCCAGTGGCGCACGCCGCCGACGCGCCAGCCGGTCTCGTCCGGCGTGACCACGGGCGCATTGCGAACCTGCTCGCACAGCTCCGCGTAGGCCGGCGCGGCGGCGCGGGCCGCCCGGTGCAGCACGTGGGCGAGGCCGCCCGGCGTGACCTGCAGCCCGAACGTGGTCCGCAGCAGGTGGGCCACCTTCGCCAGCGGCACCCCCATCTCCGTGTGCAGCTCCACGACCAGCGCGACCACCCCGGGACCGAGCTGCACCCCCGCCGCGCCCAGCGCGTCGGAGGTCTGCAGCACGTGGCGGCCCTGCACCCGCCGCTGACACTGCGAACAGTGGCCGACCTCGATGTCGAAGCGCCGCACGACCGGCCGTACCACGGGCAGTTCTTCCTGATACTGCGACGCCACGCGGGTACCTTCGACCGCGCCGCCGCAATCCGGGCACGTCGTGGGAACCGGCGCCGCGTGGGTCTCGTCAACCCGCGCCGGCCGCGGGCGGCAGCCCTGCCGGCCGTACTCCGCCCCAGGCCGCCGTCCGGGACGCCTGCCGCGCCCTTGCGGCCGGTCCTTGGCGAACGGCGCCGCCTGCCGGCGACCCGCCCGGCGTGCCTCGGCCAACTGCTGTTTCAGGCGCTCGATCTCCCGCTTCTGACGCTCGTCCTGGCGTCGCAAGCCGTCGATCTGGCGCTTCTGGCGGTCGTTCTCCCGCTCGCGCCGCGACAGCTCTTCCCGGAGCCGCTCTACCTCGTCGCGCAGCCGTCCTATCCGTTCGTCGCCGGACAGCCCGTACTCGTTGACCACACAAGACTTATGCCATATTCGCGCAAAAAGTACAATCCAAATAAATGGATCTTGCGTGGCCACCCGCTAAACAAAGACCCTCTCCGCTGCACGGACAACCTGTCTCTGGACGAAAGCCGGTGACGACGCGAGTTGGCATCGGCGATCCGGGTCCTCAACCCTCGTCCTCCCGCGGGAGATGCCCCGCCGTCATCCATGAGCTTTCTGTCCGCTCCACTTCAGATCCAACTCCGCTCGCGGCGGTGTTCACACCCTTTCTTGACATATAGGGGCGTCCTTTCGGATAACGACGGCGGGACGGATGGCCTGTTCGGCGCGCCAGTTGGTGGCGTCGATCGACAGGTCCCACAAGAAGAGAAACACGGCAGCGAATTCGGTGGCCAGATGCCGGGCAAAGCGCTCGGCGTCGTCCAGCGGTGGCGGTGCGTCAATGAGCCGACCGAGCCGGGCTACGAGTCGGCCGCGGATCGATGCCAGACCGTGCTCGCTCAGCTCGCCGGCGGTGCAGCGGTCACGCACGGCAAGGCCCGTCTGCAAGACCGCTTGCACCTGCCCGGCCCAGAGACTGTCCGGATGATCTTCCTGCAGTTCCTTGCATCGTCGGAGCAGGTGATTCAGACAGGATTGGTGCAGCGCGGCTCGGTAGCAGCGATACGACACCCACCCGTCGCGCACGAGCACCCCGGCGAAGTCGGCCCCCAGAACCGTGGTGGCATCGTCGAACCCGCGGCCGGGGCAAATGGCGTAGACCGTCGTCTCCGGGGTGACGAAGGCCCACAGCCAGTGGCTGATGGCACCGACGCGCCACCCGGTTTCATCCGGTGTGACCGTGGGCGAGTT
This sequence comes from Vicinamibacterales bacterium, assembly GCA_965217045.1. GTDB lineage: Bacteria > Acidobacteriota > Vicinamibacteria > Vicinamibacterales > UBA8438 > JAAXGX01. The sequence continues at coordinate 198,924 of CBDCHF010000007.1, forward strand.
GCGGACCTGCTCGCACAGCGCCGTGTAGGTCGGCGCGGCGTCGCGGGCCGTGCGGTGCAGCAGGTGGGCGAGGCCGCCCGGTGTCACGTGTAAGCCGAACGTGGTCCGCAGCACATGGGCGACCTTCGCCAGCGGTACGCCCATCTCCGTGTGCAACTCGACGACCAGCGCGACGACGCCGGGGCCGAGCTGCGCGCCGGCCGCTCCCAGCGCATCCGAGGTCTGCAGCGCGTGGCGGCCCTGCACGCGCCGCCGACACTGTGAGCAGCGGCCCACTTCGATGTCGAAGCGGCGCACGACCGGGCGCACTTCGGGGATTTCTTCCTGATACTGCGACGCCACGTGGGTCACTTCGACCGACCCGCCGCAGTCGGGACACGCCGTCGGCACCGGCGCTTCCAGGGTCTGGTCAACCCGTGCCGGGCGCGGGCGGCACGCCTTCCGACCATACTGCGTACCAGCCCGTCGACCGGGACGCCGGCCGCGTCCTTGCGGTCGGTCCTTGGCGAAGGGGGCGGCTTGTCGGAACCCCGCCCGGCGCGCGGCGGCCAACTGCCCCCTCAGTTGCTCGATCTCCCGCTTCTGACGCTCGATCTGGCCTTGCAGGCCGTCGATCTGACGCTGCTGGCGACCGTTCTCGCGTTGCTGGTTCTTGGTGTCGCGCTCGCGCCGCGTCAACTCCGTGCGGAGCCGTTCGACCTCGGCCTGCAGGTTCTCGTGCGAATTGCGGTCCCCGACCTTCACGCCAAGGTTATGCCACAGTTCCGAAATTTGTACAAGTCAAAACTTTGACACCTGCCCCGGAACCCGCTAAATGAAGACCTTTTTATTTCCCGCGTCCGTCGATTGCGGCACGCATGATCGGTGTCCACTCCGCCGAGTGGACAACCAGCGCCCGAAGCGCCTCCGCCACAGCGCCGGATATTCAGCGGAAACAATGGCCGCCAGCCGCGCCACCTGAGCCGTCGCTGCGCTGCTCGCATTCGATAGCACAAACAGTTTCTCGACAGGTCGATGGAAAGTAGAGAGCAGGCACGATCCGCGCGCCGCCGTCGAAGCTCTGGCCATCCGTCGCGACATTGCCTCCCTCGAAGCGACATCAGGCTTGTTCGGCCACGTTGTCGACAGTGTCACGCCCGTCGAACTCCACGGTGACAGATCCCCGGGTTGCAACAGGCGAGCCATGGTAGTCAGCGTCGTCAATCGTGGCCTTCTCAGTGAACGCGACCGTGAGCGCGTTCCACGCGTGCGCAGGATCGTGCACGGCCTGGGTGTCGGAGATGAGCAAGTGGGCTGAGCCAACTGGCCCTCATCGACGTTCCCGGCCGCGATCACGAAGAGTCGGTGCGCGTTTTGCTCGGCCTGGTCCAAGTAAACGAGCCCCTTTGTGGCCGCGTCGAAGGAACGACCTGCAGCGAGCGCATCCACGGCGGCTGACCAAGATGTGGGCTCTCCTTGCTGACGATCCGCCGGGGCTGTCACCGCCATAGAGAATACGCGGCGCCGCGCCGGTGCCTGGGTCTCCGGCAAGGCTGTCGCCTGTGCCGTGACGGCGCCGTAGAGATCTGGGTCGTTCGTGCCAGTCGGCGGCAGGATCTTTACCGACTCGAGCATGCCGAAGAACACTAGTGTCCCACAGTCTCAGGCCCAAGCGAGCGCGAGTTGCGGACGGGCGCGGTCTGGTGGCGAATGGGTCGTGAAGAGGTCTTCGAGAGGCCGGCGTTCGAAGACGTTGAGTTGAAGCACCTGCAGCATCTGGTTGAGGCTCCAGCACAACCGCAGGACGAACTTGAGGTAGGCCAGCAGCAGGTACATGCAGGTGGCCACCCACAGTTGCGTCAAGACCGCGTTCTTCGACCGGCCCACGAAACGTTTCACTTTCAGATGCTGTTTGATCCACTTGAAGAACAGCTCGATCTGCCACCGGGACTTGTACAGGTCGGCGATCGTCTTGGCGACCCACGTGGTGTTGTTGGTCACGAACACGTAGCGATTTGTTGTCAGCTGGTCGCGGTAGACGACCCGTCGCAGCCGGTGGGGATAGACCTTGCGGCTGCGGGCGCTGGTCAGTTCGATCGTCTGGTCGCTGAGAATACCGGTCCCGGCTCGGACGTCATGCTCGTGGGTGACCCGGTACCGCACGCCGCGCTTGAGGCGTGTCACGAAGGTGACGCCACGGGCCTGCAACTGGTGAAACCACGCGAAATCGAGATAGGCGCGGTCGGCGACGACCACGCTGCCGGCCTCGAACGTCCACGTGCGGGCCACGGTCACGTCGCCGGTCTTGCCATCGGTGACGCTGACGAAACTCGGCAGGTGGCCGGCTTGGTCCAACCCGACGTGCAGCTTGATCGCGGCCTTCGTGCGGCGGAACGACGCCCACGGGAAAACCGCCAGACACAAGTCGATGGTCGACGCATCGACCGCATACAGCTTGTGCCTGAAGCGGAAACCGTGGCCCGGCGCCCGTTGCTGGCAACGACTCAGCAGACGGCCGAACAACGCTTCGTAGAGCGTGTAGGGCTGCTCGGCGTTGACCCGCGCGAGCGACGAGCGGCTGACCGTCCCAACGCCCAGGTGATAGAGCTTGGCGGGTTGCGCGCGCAGATTGCTCACGATGTCGCGCAGGCTCTGCCGGCTGGCCAACTGGCCCAGCCCGAGGGCGACGAACTGCGCCCAGCGGCTCATGACGCGCAAACGCTGCCCGCGCTGATGGCCGCGCGCCTCGGCGTCGAATTCATGTCGCGGAAGCAACGTCAGAAGTTGCCCGAAGACTGTGTTACGATGGGCCACGGCTTGGATCTCCTGTGTTTTGAATGATTTGCGGCAAAACCATTCTAACAGACATAGAAGGTTCAAGCCGCCTCAATTAGAAGCTCTGTGGGACAGCAGTGGCCGAAGAACGACCACACGGGTAGACTCCAGCACAGGTGCGAGATCCCCATGCAGTGCGAGGCCGGCCATCGCGGTTCCGTGCCCTGCCTGTTGTGCACCGCCTCCGTTGTCATGAGAGCCCCAGGCGGCATCGACCGCAGTCGCGTCTTCAACGGCCAGTCCGGGGGCAATGAGAGGGTGGGCCTGGGTCACGCCGGTATCGAGCAGACACACGGCCGGAGCATCGCCTTCTGGCGGCGTCAACCGTGCAGTGAGGTCATCTGCCCACAGACCCTGTTCCATGGGTGTCAAGTCAAGAAAGAAAGCGCTTGCAGGCTTCGCCTTGCGAAGCTCGGCCAGGTCCCCGAGAACATTCAACGAAGCGTCCAGTTGGCGCGCCGTCGCCAGAACGAGACAAACCGTCCGATCATGGAAGGTCAAGTGGCGGGCTCCGACACGAATGCCTGCCTGCCTTGCGAACGTTTCCAATCTCTGGATTTCGTGACCGTTACCGTGGCTCCGTAACCAGACTTCCCACCATAGTGGAGTGTCGTCCGTCGGAAAGTCTTCCGGGGCGTCGGTCCAAAGAGCACGGAGCAACGCCAAGTCAATCGCGGCGATTCGGTCCACGAGGTCCCGGTTCTTGGGATGCCCGCGCGTCGTGTCCTGTGTAGCATATTGGTCAAATTTCCCGAGGAAGTGGGCGACCGATTCTTCGGGAATGAAAACGGTGGCGGTCTCGATGAATGTTTGTTCATCCTGTGCGGCTAGCCAGGTTACGTCCCTGACTTCGATGCCAGCACGCTTGTTTTCAAGAGACTTGAGGTTTAACTCGACACCTTGAGGCGCCTGAAACGCGACCAGGATGCCCGCCCTTCCCTGCTCGGCCTGCTCGGCCTGGCGCCGGCCAAGGACGCCCTGTTCGACCGCACGGTTCAGGGCGACAGTGAGGTGGCGAGCGTGCTGCGCTCGATTCGCTGGACGCTGGAATGCCTTCGCTCGACCCGATCTTCGAGTAGTGAACGCCTCGGCCCGAGGTGGATTGGTAACGAGAATGTGTCGACGGTTTCGCGGAGACGCCATGTGAATAAGGGCCTTTATACTTGGTCCAACCGACGTTCCTTCAGCGCCTCCACGATTTCGGCGGTCTCCAGGCTGGTTCGTCCCGCCAAGAACGCGCTCTTTAGCGCATTGTCGCAGGCGCGCGCGAGTTCCGCGTGACTCAATCCTTCCGTCGCTTTCTGAACAGCGGCCCACTCAACCTTCGAGGTTTTGAGCAGAGCAAGCCGGTTCCTGACGACGTTGAGCGCCACCGCTTCGCTTGGCAAGATGTATTGGATTATTGCATCGAACCGCCGCTTCAGGGCACGGTCGAGGAGACTTGGATGGTTGGTTGCTGCGACGATGATGCTGTTGGAGTCATCGTGTTCGATGAACTGCAGGAAGGAATTCAGTACGCGCCGGATCTCACCAACTTCATTGTGCGAGGCTCGATCCGTTCCAAGTGCATCGAACTCGTCGAACAAGTACACGGCCCGCGTCTCGTTCATGGCGTCGAAGATCAGCCGCAACTTCGCAGCAGTCTCACCGAGGTACTTCGTGATGAGGCTGTGTAGCTGAATGGTGAAAAGAGGCAGGCTGAGCTCCCCGGCCAATACGCTCGCGGTCATTGTCTTGCCGGTGCCGGGGAGGCCAACCAGAAGCAGGCGGTGCTGCGCCATCAAGCCGTGCGCCTGCAAGTGTGCCCGCTGGCGCTGTTCGGTCAAGACCCTCGCGATGCGACCGCGGATGTCGGCGGCGAGCGCCATCTCTGTCAATCGCGCTTTCGGGTACGCAGCCGTGAGCAGTCCGGCCAGCTCGCCGCGCGGCTGCACCATCGGGACCGGCCGCGTCCGTTGCTCCTTCCCAACCTGGAGTGCAGCTGACCGCGCGCGATCGATGGCCTCGCGGAGGTCCTGGGCGATGCGACCATGCCCTTGTCGCGCCGCCTGGGCGGCGATCTGCAAGGCGACAGAAAAAAAACGGTGGTCGTCGCCCTCAGCGTGACTGAGGACCAACGCTTTGACTTGGGCGGCGGTTGGCATCGGATGATCTCAACGAAGGAATGTAGCACGCGGAGCCGCCTCCTGACCGAAACGCCCCCTCCGGTGGCTCAGCTAATAAGCGCGAAGCTCGAGGCGCCGAGGAGCTGGTCCGGGCCGAGGCCCGGCCCAAGGCCTCCAAAGCCAGCCACATCCATGTTGCCCGCAGGACGCCCGGCGCCCTCGAGGCCGAGCCCACCCCTGGACGGGCCCGGGACGGAACGAGTAGAGCTGGAGCCGGCCCGCCGCGGCCCGGAAACGCCTAAAACACAGTGGCAGGCGACGAGAAGATCCAGGGCACATGAGGCTTCCGTACCAATGGCTACGAGACCGAGACCTACAGCCAGCGGTGTGCCGAATCATCCGGGTGAGCGGTGACTCAACGGAGCCGACCCTGCCGAACGGGGCAGCCATCCTGGTCAACCGCCGAAGTGGGTACCTGCAGGACGGAAAAGTCTTCGTCATCCGGATCGGAGACGACCTGGTCGTCAGACGGCACCGTCCGCGACCCGGAAGCCGGCTGGCTGCTGGTGAGCGACAACAGCGCAAAGGAGATATGGGCGACCCGGGCGTGGCCGGAACACGCCCAGATCGTCGGCGGCGAAGTGAAATGGGCAGGCTGGTCACTGCCATCGGATGGAGCGGCTGGCCGAATCCCGACGCAAGAGAGCCCACTCAGCCTCCACGACTGCATAGAGGTGTCATACTCGAAAGCAGAATCCGGCGACCGGTTCGGCTGGCAGTTTCGGCTGGCAGTCACAGGGCCACCAGCGTAAGTCGCTGAAGAATGGCGGTTTAGAGACACCCGGCGGCGCCCGGAAACAGGGATGAACCCGAGGTCGCGCCGCATTTGCAGCTGATGCTGGCTCTGGCCAACTGGTAATTAGGTAATTAGTTGCCAGTTGGCGACGCACCCCGCACTAGCGGGGATGAACCCCCGCGGGTGAGCCCAAAAGGCCCGGCGACCTCGGGATCCCCGCGCGCGCGGGGATGGACCTGATCCGGCGGTCCAGCAACATGCGCCTAGTTGCAAGTTGCTTCCCCGCACTAGCGGGGATGGACCGCGGCGGCACCACAGCGCTGTTCAAGATCGGGTTTCCCCGCACACGCGGGGATGAACCATTTGGAAGGCCTCCTCAAGGAGAAGAGGGAAAACGTCCACCCCGCGCGCGCCGGGCTGAACCCCAAACTGGCCGCACGCCTACACCTGTTGCAGCGGCACCCCCGCGCGCGCGGGGATGAACCGCACACCCGAAGCGGGGGCAGGGGAACCGGCCGGGCCGCCCTGCACGTGCGGGGAGAGAGGGGCACGGGCCACGCCTCGAATCAGTCGGTCGGAACGCTGCTCGCCTACGCAGGCCGGCGGAAGCCCAAGGGCTCGGGAACGACGGGTTTGGCGGCGGACGGCGTCACCCGTCACGCGAGGGGGTGAAACCGCCCCATCGGCGACGATCGACCGCACCAGCAACGCCGCCCAGGTCGCCTGGCCTTCGACTTACGCCGGAGCAGATCCGATGGCGTCGGCGAAGCCGGTACGGCGCCGCGAGGATCGGTCCCCAAAAGTGTGCCCTTGTCCGAGACGTCACCGATCTCCAACTCTCGACGCTATAGGGTGGTCATGCGGGTGAGCCGTTCGAAGAAACGTGCGACGTTTCTTATGGTCCTTCGTTGGTCTTCGTCGAGCCCCTCGGGATGGAAGTGCATGACCTCATTGCGTATTTCTCGCACTGAGTCCAGGTGTGTGATGAATTCCCGGCGGTCGATGTCGAGCTTCAGACTTTCCCAGTTGTCCTTGTTCTCCAGAAGTCGGCGGTACCCGCCGAAGGTCAGGTCGGCTGAACCTTCGATGGGCCGTTCGTTCCCGGACGCGGCCTGCAACTGTTCGAGCGTGAACTTTCTATGCACGAGATTCCGCAAGTGCTTTTCGATCTCGCCGATACGCAGGAAGGGCCCAGCGAGCTCCCCAAAAAGCTGCGAGAGGTCTGTCGCCGTCAAGATTCCGGTGACAGTCTTGTCTCTGGCCTGCACCAGCACATATTCATGTTCTGACACCTTGCCTATGGCGTCCAACAAGGGAGTGTCACTGGACATCACCACTGCCTGTTCCATGCATTGGCGAACGTGCGTGCACTTGCGTCCCAGCGCTAGGCGGGTGCCGATTGACTCCCAGGTTATTATCCCAGATACCTCACGGTCGTTCTTCATCACAGGAAGCCGGGAATAGTCGTTCAATTGCATTTTCGCGGTTGCTTCGTTCAGGGGACTCTCCGGCTTGACGCTTTTCGGTTTCCTGTTCGCGGCGTCGAGCGTGCCTACTCGGCGCGTGGGATCCGAAGGGTTCGGGGTGCCTGAGACACCGGGCGCTTCGGAATCAGGTGTGATAGTAATCGTGGAGTCGATCCAGGCAATCGTGAAATCCTCATTGGTGCAAAGCTTGAACACTTCGAGCCCGTTGCGGATGTGATTGTTGATCAAATCGCCCCTCCTTTGATAGCCGAAGCGCTGCAGCAGTCTTCTTACGGTCAGCCGCTCCGGCTTGGGCGCCGCGCCCCTCTTGTGGTCGCTGTTCATCTGATCCGCAATGCCCTTCAGCCATTGGTAGCCTTCATCCATGTTTCACCTCTCTGTTTGTGTGCGGATCCCCGCCAGCGGGGCAAGCGCCTCGAACGCCCCAACGCCCATCTCTACGAAATCGAGCGATTGCGCCGCGTGCATCCGCGGGGTCACGCCAACATCCTCAAGCGGCTCCTGGTAGATCGGCGTCTTCGGGGCGTCGCGAAGATCGACCTCGGCCGGAAGGCGAGCCAAGTGCGACAGCAGCGCGTACCGCGAGTGGATACTAGCAGGATGCTGAAGAAGTCGGTGCGATGGACGGCATCAGGCTCATGGCAACGAACCGTGTCGGGATCTGCTGTGCGGCACCGGCTGCCACCCGGCGCCCGGAAAGAGTCCGCGGCCGTTAACCCATGCCGTTAGCCCGCATTATTCCGTGCGCCGTGACAAGGTGCCATTCCTCAGCGGGTGCGAATCCCGCCCGGCAACTGTCGCTCCAGCCGGTAGCAGTCGGAGCGGACGACGGAGGCAACGACATCGGCTGAAGCACTCCGACGACAAAGGGCCGCCTTGGGCGGTTCAGCGACCACGCGGGCTGCAACGACGTTGAACGCCGAGCAGGCCTCGAAACGGGTAACGCGGAAGCCGACCCGCCGGAATAACGGGGAAGGCTGCCAGCGGTCGGGAAGGGAGCGACGCGAGCACCGACCGGTTCCGCCGGGGTAATGGCGGCGGCACGTGTGGAAGAGGGGATTGGTCGCAACACGGGAAGCCCTGCCGGTGGCGTGGCACGCGCCAACGGACAGCCCGCGAGGGTCAGGTCGGGCCGGTCAGGGTGGCGGAGAGGTCTGTAGGTGTGCGCCAGGCAGCGCACTGGTCAGGAGGTGGTAGCGGCAAGATGAAAAGGACTCCCCACCATTTTGCAAGTGCCTTTTTGCGTCGTCGTGACGGCGGTCGAGATGGGCGTGAGGTGACGGGATGGCGCATGGACGCTGCCGTCGCCGTGGACACAAAGAACGCGCCCACCGCGCCTTGGACACGCCGCAGACGACGTGCCCACAGCGCCCACGAGCCGTTTCGTCATCGGACTCGCCAAGGCGTGGCGAATGTCGATCGAGAGCGTGTGTTACGAGTTCACGCGGTGACATTTCCTGCACGGTGCGGGTCGAAGCAGGTGCCGTCGCGGAGCATGGCGCAGGCGACGTTGAGCAGGCGGTCGGCCACTGAGCGCAGGGAGCGGGCGTGTCCATGGCCGCGGCTGCGCAGCGCCTGATACTTGGCGCGGCTGACCGGGTCTCGGTGGGCAGCGACGCGAGCCCAGTGGTAGGCGGCGTCGCGCAGCCGGTCGTGGGCAGCCAGGCGGCGCACCACGAGCAGGCTCTTGCCCGAACGCCGGGTGACCGGCGCCACCCCGCAGAGACAGCGAAGCGCGGCGTAGTCCCGCCGCCGCAGCGCGTCGCTACCCTCGGCAAGCAGACAAGCGAGGACGCCGGTGCCGATGCCGGGCAGCGATAGCAGGATGGCCGCGTCGGGCGGCGGTGGCGACGGCTCTGGCTCGCTCTCGGCGTGCGCGTCCGGGTCTTCCGCCGGTGCGGCCTCGGCGAGCTGGTGCACCAATCGGTCGAGCTGGCTGCGCGCGTGCGCCAGTTGCCGGTTGACCAGTACGAGGCGTTCGGCGACGAGCCGCACATGCGCGGCGGCGGCCTCGGCGGCACCTGGCGCGACCCGGACGGCCGGCGCCCGCAGCCGGTCACACAGCGTCGCGGCGTCGACCCGGCGGATGCGGTGCTGTTTCAACAACTTGGCGAGCGTCGCTTCGCGAACGCGCTGCGCCGCAACCGGCGTCGGCAGGCGCCGCCACAGGGCGAGCGCCCAGGACGCCGCGACATCGTCGCTGGTCGCGGCGAGCAGCTGCGGGTAGTAGCGCCAGAGCTGCTCGCGCATCCGGTTCGCCTGGCGAACGCGTTCCCGCGTAATCTCCTCGCTCAGGCGCGACCACTCCCGCAACTCGACGATCGCTGGGTCGGTCGGCTCCAGCCGCCGCAGACAGTGCGGGTCGGTGCGTAGCGCCGAGGCCAGCACCCGCGCATCCCGTCGGTCATCCTTCGCCCCCGCCGGCGAGATGCGGTCGCGGAAGCGGTCGAGCTGCTTCGGATTGATCGCGTGGACAGCGAAGCCCCGTTCCATCAGGCTCTCGACCACCGGCCCGCGCGGTGTCTCGATCGCCACGCCGACCTGCTCCGCCTTACCCGCCGTAAAAGACAGAAGCCAGTCCGCCATCTCCGACAGCCCCTGGCCGCCATGCTCGAACGCCCGCTCGCCGAGCAGCTTCCCGGCAACGTCGCTTACGCACGCTTGGTGCGTCTGCGATCCCCAGTCGACACCCACGAACCAGGCCAGCTCCACATCGAACCTCCTATCTGCCGCATTTCACGGGCGCGCCAACGATGCCTGCCGGTCCCTGTACTGGCGCTCGATGGCGCAAACTCCCCACGGGGCATCCATCGCTGGCTGAACGCCGGGGCACAAGTCCTTTTCAAGTGCTCGAGACACAGGGACCCCTCGGTGGCTCCCGGCGGCCTGCCCGACTCCGCGAGATTTGAGATTTACTCGCGCGAAGTCATTGAGAAAGGTACAGGGACCCCGTGGCCACTTGAAATGGGCCCCCCTGAGCACTCGGAAACAGCGCTCGCCTGGCGATAATCGAGGTGGCGAGACACGGTCGTCTCGTCGACCGAGCCAGGAGGACGCGGAGGTGATCAGGATGTCCCAGTGGGTCGAGGTCCGCCACCTGCATCTGGTGGAGGATGTGCCGAAGAAGGAGATCGCTCGTCGGTTGAAGTTGGATGTCAAGACGGTGCGGCGGGCCATCGGCCGGCCGACGCCGCCGGTGCGGGTGTCGCCGCCGCGGCCCAGCACCCTGACGCCGTGGCGGGAGCAGATCCAGCAGTGGCTGTGCGCGGAGCCGCGGTTGACCGCCAAACGGATTCGCCGGTTGCTGCTGCCGTTGGCCGGACCGCTCCCGGCTCGCACGGTGCGCCGCTACGTCGCGGGACTGCGGGCAGCCGGCAGCGCGAAGGAGGCTTTCGTGCACCGCAGCGTGCTCCCCGGCACGACGATGGAGGTCGACTTCGGCGAGTCGTGGGTCGACGTCGCCGGCGTGCCGTGCAAGGTGAAGTACCTGGTGGCGACGCTGCCGTTCTCCAACGCGTACTTCGCCAAGGCGTACCCGGTCGAGCGTCTCGAGTCGCTGCTCGACGGCATCGAGTCGGCGTTTTGGTACTTCGGGGGCGTCGTGAAACGCCTCGTTCTGGACAACACCTCGCTGGCGGTCAAGAAGGTGTTGGCGGGCCGGGACCGGGTGCAGACCGAGGCGTTCGAAGCATTCCGGGGCGGGTATCCCTTCGGTGCCGAGTTCTGCGCGCCGGCCAAGGGCTGGGAGAAGGGTTCCGTGGAGGGCGGTGTCAAGTACGTCCGCAACCTGGTGTTGCGGCCGCGGCTGGCGGTGGCGAGCTGGGCGGCGCTCAACGCGGCGATCCTCGCCGAGCTGGAGGCGGACCTGCCGACGCGCCACCTTGACGACGGGCGCTCGGTGCAGGACGCGTTGACACTGGAACGGCAGCATCTGCGAGCGATGCCCGTGCACCTTCCCGCCACCTGCCGCGTCGTCGCGCGAGTGGCCGACAAGTTCGGACACGTCCGGGTGGACCACGTCACCTACTCGGTACCGATCCGCCACGCCTACCGGCCGGTGTGGGTGAAGCTGTATCACGACCGGGTGGCGGTCGCCGTCGGCGCCGAGGTGGTGGCGCAGCACGCCCGCGCGTTCTGCAGAGGCACGAAGGTCCTCGATGCGTTTCACGTGCTGCCGTTGCTCGAGCGCAAGCACCGGGCGGTGGCCGAGGCGACGGCGCTCGTCGACTGGCCGCTGGCGCCGGTGTGGCGGCAGGTGCGGGCCGAACTGGCCAGGCACACGCGCAAGCCCGATCAGGAGTGGGTCCGGATGCTGCGGCTGATGGAGACGCAGCCGGCCGCGCTCGAGCGCCATTCGCCGCGTCTCGAGACGGTGCGGCTCCTCCTGCGCCAGCAGCAGAGTGGCCCGCCGCCGGTGTGCCGGCCGGTGACGGGGGTGCGTCCGGAACTGGCGCAGATCGTGGTGCCCACCCCGACGCTGTCGGCGTATGACGCTCTGGTGGAGGGCCGTTGCTAATGGTGACCGCGATTGCCGAGCCGCCGCATTTGGAGACGGACCTGAAGACGCTGTGCCTGTCGACGGTCGCGACGCAGTGGCGGCCGCTGGCCGAGCAGGCCACCCGCCAGCGTCAGCCGCCGGCCGACTACCTGGCTCAGTTGGTCCATCTGGAGGTGACCGGCCGCCGGGAGCGCCGCATCCAACGCCGCATCCAGGATGCTCGCTTCCCGATGCTCAAGACGCTCGACGCCTTCTCGTTCGACGCACAGCCGGACCTGGACCGCGACGCGGTCCTGCACGTCTTCGACTGCCGCTTCGTCGCCGACGCCGCCAACGTCGTGTTCGTCGGCGGCGTCGGCACGGGAAAGACGCATCTGTCGATCGCGTTGGGGATGGCCTGCTGCCAGCACGACTACCGGGTGCGGTTCGTGACCGCCGCCGAACTGGTCATGCTGCTCGTCGAAGCGCAGCAACAGGGCCGACTGCAACGCAAGTTCGGCCAGCTCGCCCGCTACGACGTCGTAATCCTCGACGAACTGGGCTACGTGCCGTTCGACAAGGCCGGCGCCGACCTGCTATTCGGCTTCATCAGCCAGCGCTACGAGCGCCGGAGCCTCGTCGTGACGACGAATCTGCCGTTCGCGCGCTGGTCCGAGGTGTTCCTCGACGCCACGGCCGCCGCCGCGGTCATCGACCGGATCGTCCACCACGCCACCGTGTTGACGACCGCCGGCGACAGCTACCGGCTCAAGACCGCCACACGCAACCAGGCGTCCCGCGCGCCACAGGGGGTGCCACGGCAATAGCGCTCATCGCGACGTGGCCACAAAGGTCCCTTTTCTAGTTGCCATTTCCACAGGAGGGTTGAAGTCCCTCCGGCTCCCGGATGAGGGGGGCTGTATCCAAAGGCGGGGGTAATGCCTCGCCGGCCGCAGGTGGCAGGTATGGAGACGCCTAAACGGGCACGCAGACGAAAGCCGGACACAGCCAAGGTGGACCTGGAGCCCCCACGACGGAACTGCGGAGGACAGGGCGCCCATCGCGAGGTGGGGTCCGAAGGGTTTGCGGAGCAGTACCGGGCCGTAGTCGAGGGGGCGACCCCATGACGAACCGGTCGGCCAAAGGTGGGGCAAGGTCGAGCCTGCACTATGGAGGCGAAGGCGCTCTCATCCACCCACCGCACCAAGGTGTATGCGGACGCACTAGTGTCCCACAGTCTCAGGCCCAAGCGAGCGCGAGTTGCGGACGGGCGCGGTCTGGTGGCGAATGGGTCGTGAAGAGGTCTTCGAGAGGCCGGCGTTCGAAGACGTTGAGTTGAAGCACCTGCAGCATCTGGTTGAGGCTCCAGCACAACCGCAGGACGAACTTGAGGTAGGCCAGCAGCAGGTACATGCAGGTGGCCACCCACAGTTGCGTCAAGACCGCGTTCTTCGACCGGCCCACGAAACGTTTCACTTTCAGATGCTGTTTGATCCACTTGAAGAACAGCTCGATCTGCCACCGGGACTTGTACAGGTCGGCGATCGTCTTGGCGACCCACGTGGTGTTGTTGGTCACGAACACGTAGCGATTTGTTGTCAGCTGGTCGCGGTAGACGACCCGTCGCAGCCGGTGGGGATAGACCTTGCGGCTGCGGGCGCTGGTCAGTTCGATCGTCTGGTCGCTGAGAATACCGGTCCCGGCTCGGACGTCATGCTCGTGGGTGACCCGGTACCGCACGCCGCGCTTGAGGCGTGTCACGAAGGTGACGCCACGGGCCTGCAACTGGTGAAACCACGCGAAATCGAGATAGGCGCGGTCGGCGACGACCACGCTGCCGGCCTCGAACGTCCACGTGCGGGCCACGGTCACGTCGCCGGTCTTGCCATCGGTGACGCTGACGAAACTCGGCAGGTGGCCGGCTTGGTCCAACCCGACGTGCAGCTTGATCGCGGCCTTCGTGCGGCGGAACGACGCCCACGGGAAAACCGCCAGACACAAGTCGATGGTCGACGCATCGACCGCATACAGCTTGTGCCTGAAGCGGAAACCGTGGCCCGGCGCCCGTTGCTGGCAACGACTCAGCAGACGGCCGAACAACGCTTCGTAGAGCGTGTAGGGCTGCTCGGCGTTGACCCGCGCGAGCGACGAGCGGCTGACCGTCCCAACGCCCAGGTGATAGAGCTTGGCGGGTTGCGCGCGCAGATTGCTCACGATGTCGCGCAGGCTCTGCCGGCTGGCCAACTGGCCCAGCCCGAGGGCGACGAACTGCGCCCAGCGGCTCATGACGCGCAAACGCTGCCCGCGCTGATGGCCGCGCGCCTCGGCGTCGAATTCATGTCGCGGAAGCAACGTCAGAAGTTGCCCGAAGACTGTGTTACGATGGGCCACGGCTTGGATCTCCTGTGTTTTGAATGATTTGTGGCAAAACCATTCTAACAGACATAGAAGGTTCAAGCCGCCTCAATTAGAAGCTCTGTGGGACAGCAGTGACCTGAGAAGCAACTCACCAAAGGACCGAGGGATCTACGTCATCCTCACCCAGGACGGACTGGTGGTGAAGCGCGCCGTGCTCGACCAGAAAGCCGGCTGGCTCATCATGAGTGACAACCCGGACAAGAACAGATTCCCCACACAGCCGTGGGGGGACGACGCGAAGATCATGGGCGAGGTGAAGTGGCACGGGCAGTCGATCAAGGTAACCGCCGTGGTCACGCGAGCGTGACCGCGGGCCGTCTCTGACCAACTCCTTCATCATGTCCCCAGCGACCCCGTCAGGGTGAGGTCGCCGGCGCGGGCATCCGGCCGACGTCAACGCACAGCACGTCGCCGCCGTCCACCCGAGCGCGACGGCGACGCCCGGCAAGCGCATGTCGCCGCCCCGGCGTAGGAAAAAACACCGGAGAGACGATGGCAGGAAAAACGGCGGCCGAGCGACTGCACGCGCTCTACGTCGACGAGCTGCACCAGTCGCTGCTGCCGCCGGTAGGGCCGATGGTGAACCGGCGGCGGACCGAAGCACTGATCCAGCGGGCGCGCACGATCGGCCCGGCGGCGTGCACCGAACCCGACGCGACGACCTGAATCTGGTCGGACCTGCACTTGGGCCACGAGCACTCGCGCAGCGTCTGCGGAAGACCGTTCCCGACGGCTGCCGCGGCCGACGAGGCGATGATGGAGACCTGGTACAAAGAGGTGGCCGAGGGAGAGACCATCATCTGCTTGCGCGACGTCACCGTCGACGGCGAAGCCCCGGCACACCACCAGGAATGGTGGCGGCAGGCACTAGGCGCAAAGTGGCTCGTGCTCGGCAATCACGACGTCGACCCGGTCAACCGCGAGCACCACCGCGCCGCCTCCCGCGGGCACGGTCACCATGTCGTAGACCCGCCACCGGCCGCCCCCATCGGAACGCGCCAGTCCCGCTGCGAGGCGGGCCGCCTCGGCGACACCGTCGCAGTGGTGGAGCTGCCAGCGGCGCCGGCTCGAACCGATCGGGCGTCGGCCGAGAGCGAAGACGGACTTCTCCACGATGTCCCGTCGTTTCCGAACGGCTAGAGCCGCACCCGCGCGGGCTCAGGCAGGCGGTCGCCCGCCGCCGGGAGCAGGACCAGATCCAGCACGTCGTCGACCCGACGCACGTAGTGCACCGTGACCCGGCGCCGGACGTCGTCACCGACGTCCGTTCGAAGTGCTTCTCGTTCTGCCGAGGCAGCACGGCGCGGGTCAACCCGCGCCGACACGCACCCACCACCTTCTCCTTGACGCCGGTGAACGACGACACCAGCGCGGCCACCAGCGCCACCCCGGCCGAGGCCCCGTCCTTGGTCTCCGCGGCCGACTGCGCGTGAACGTGCAGATCGGTCTCACGGAAGACCGCCGCGTCCGGGCCGTACCGCCCGGCGTTGGCCCGGACCCAGGACACCGCCGCCCTGACCGACTCCTTCATCATGTCGCCCAGCGACCCCGTCAGGGTGAGGCCGCCGGCGCCGGGCATCCGGCCGACCTCGATGAACAGCACGTCGCCGCCGTACGGCGTCCGCCCCAGCACGACGGCGACGCCAGGCAGCCGCACGCGATCGGCAACGTCGGCTTCGACGAACGTCGGTGCGCCGAGCGTCTCGGCGACGTCTCGGGCATCACGACGGCCTTCGACTCGTCTCCCTCGGTGCGGCGGCGCGCCACCTCCCGGCACAACATGTCGAGCGCAGACAGCAGAGTCGACAGCCCCGGTGTCCCAGGCGTAGCCGCGGACCGAAGGACCTGACGGTGTGGGGCCAAGGCGGCTGGAGACGCGGCGAGATGGCGCTGTCCGAGTCTCTGGAACGCACGGAGGGGACGGAGCAGGCCGGGGTGTACCGGGCCGGGAGCGGGCTGTCGATGCTGGCGGCAGGCGTCCGGGGCGGGCTGCCGGGGTGGGCGGCTTCGCTCTGGCGGTCAAGTCCGACGCGTTCCTGGTGCGGACGGTGTCGGACGCGGTCGTGTCGAGGGGCGCGGGCAACCTCGCGGCTGCCGAGGCGGGGGTGAGCCGGGTGCGGGCGGCGCTGGAGGGCTCGCGCGAGCTGCGCTTCGCGGGTGGCCGGTCGGTCACGCCGTCGGTCGAGCTGGAAGTGCGTCAGGACGGGCGCGACACGGAGACCGGGGCGGGGCCGGACACGGGCTTCGGGGTGGTCTTTGCCGACCCGAACCTCGGGCTGATGGTGGACGCGGCGCTCAGCCTGCTGGTGGTGCACTAGGACAGCTGCTACGAGGAGTGGGGCTTCACGGGCTTGACAGTGCGCTTCGACCCTGGCCTGTCGGGCCGGGGCTGTCGCTGACGATGACGCCGTCGTTCGGCTTGGCGTCGCAGGAGGCGGACCGGCTGTGGGCGATGCAGGACCTAGGCGGCCTGGTTCCGCACGGTGCGCTGCCGTTCGATATGGGCGGGCAGTTGGCGGCGGGCGTCGGCTACGGGATGGCCGGTCCGGGCGGTCGGGGCACGGGGACGCCGCATGCGGGCCTGACGCAATCGGGCGTGGGCTACCGGGCGCTGCGCTACGGGTGGCGGTGGACGGTGGACCAACGGTTCAACGTGGGAGTCGAGGCGGCGCGACCGGACGGCCTCGGCAACGCGTTCGGCCACCTCGGTAACGGCGCGACGGGCTTCGGCCGCACGGGCGAGCCGGCGCACTCGGTGCAGGTGCGCGCCGGCGTGACGTTCTGAGAACGGCGAGGACCAGCGTCCCAACCGACCGGCACAGCACCGCCCGCACGGGACGATCGGCGACGCTCGGAGCGCATTGACTCTGGAACGAGGGAGGGCCTACACTGGTCTTCTGTTACGTCCCCCCGGTGGCATTCCCGCCGGGCGTTATAACCCCAGGGAGCCGGAAACGGCTCCCTGTTTTTTTTTGAGGCGGCCATGCGCGTGCGAATCCTCGTGGATTTCTGGAATCTGCAGCTCGCCTGGAACAGCTTCCACGAGGGGCAGGGCAACGGGCGCCCGCGGATACCGTGGGAGGCCAGATTGCCGGATGTCCTCACACGTCAAACGGATGCCGAAGCGATCTACACCGGCTGTCACGTCTACGCGTCAGTCGCGCCGCGCAACCAGGCGGACGCCGGACTCCGCCGCTTCCTCCACGCGATGAACGGTTTTCCTGGCTATCGCGTGACCGTCAAGGAGCGAAAACCGCGCGGACCCTACACGTGCCAGCACCCCGATTGCCGCCGACCGTTGGTGACGTGCCCGCATTGTCGACGGGCGCTGCAGGGCACGGTCGAGAAAGGCGTGGATACGGCGCTCGCCACGGACCTGATTCAAGGGGCACTCGATGACCTGTTCGACGCTGCGGTCCTCATCAGCGCCGACGCGGACTTCGTACCCGCGGTGGAACTGGTCCAGAATCGCACCGGCAAGCGGGTGATTCACGCGCACATCCGGCCGCAAGGGCAGGAACTGCGGAACGCCTGTTGGGCGCATATGTTCGTTGACGATCTGATGGGCGAACTGCTGAACACGACGTGAGGTGCACCGCCGGGCCGCGCCAAGCCACGGCCGCAGGCGACAGGACACGGACCGGAGACCAGCAGTACCAGAACGACGGATACGGCCGCTGACCGAAACTGACGCCAAGTGGTCAGCGCACACGAAACCCTCGACACGGCTGTAGTTGCTGCACACGGCCGGCCAGCAGACATCCCCGACGAGGATGCTCTGCCCGAGCTACTCCCACCGACACGAGCCGAGCTGGCCGAAAGGGCTTGGGCCCAGAGACGCCTCATCCGTGAGCGGCCATTTTGCCGCTCTGGCAGATCAGTGATCCGAACCCCTCGACTTCAGCGAGTACACACGCAGGGGACTGGGAGAGCCCGGAAGGCTCCGAATCCCGTGCCACCCGCACGCAGCGGCTGAACGAATTTTCTCGCGGCGGGTCTCGTACAAGAAACGCAGGTTCCTACGAGGGTCGGCTCGCGTCCGGTTGGAGTGCTTGCTCGAGGCGGGCTGCGTCCGCGACACCGAGGCGAACCAGTTCAGGAAGAAGCCGATCAACCTGGCTTCGCAAGGACTGACCCGACGTGAGCAGTGTCGGTTCCGTTTGGCGCACCGCATCGATGATCGCGCACACACGGCGCCCGATCCCGTGTCCAGTCCAGAAATCAGGCAAGTCGGGGAAAGCCGCCAGCCAGCCGGAGGCGGCCGCGAGCAGAAACGAAAGGTGGGCGGGTCGCGGCGCGACCTCAAGCAAGTTCAGGGTGACGATGGCGACGAAATGCGTCGCGCCTTCGACCGCGCATCGCTCAAGGGCCGGCAAGAACGGTGTCAGCCGCTCGATCAGCGCTGGCGGGAGGTAAGCCTTGGGCGGCTGCATCCAACCGTAGTCGTTCAAGAACAGCGTCGCGATCGCGGGTCCCAGATGCATCTCCACCCCCGACGACCGCCGCCTGACCATCCAGCGCCAGCTGTTGCTGGCGCGGACCCGCTCGGCAAGGCGCGCGCGGATGCGAACCGCGGTTGCCGTGTCCAGCCTATGATCGTTGAAGTGGACGACATCGACCGATCGCTGGAAACGCGTCAGGGCATCGAGGAACGATTCGTCGGGAAGCGATGCCAGAGGCTCCAGCGCGCGGCGATCGATTGCGGCATCGTCGGCTCCCGCAAGGTCGTGCGCAAGTAGGTCAAGGTACACATCGTTCCATTGATGCGGCTGATACGACAGATCTTCGGACGAATCCAGCCCCGCGCCGTTCGCCGCCCACGTCCAGTTGGCGCAGGCCCGAAGAGCTGCGGGTAGCCATGCGCGATCGCGTACAGCGTCCGCTCCGCGCAGCCAGACGCCAGCCGCCTGAGAGTCGAATCTGTCGATTTGGGCGTCGCGATCCGGCGCGTCGGCCGCGCGCCGGTCATGCCGACGGCCCGGAAGCCGGATGCTCCTTCTCGTTCGTAGACGAACACCAGGGAGGGCGGGCCACGGCGGCTCCGCGCCCCCGTCGTACAGCCAAGCCAGTTCTGCTTCTATGGCGGCATCCACGGCGCGGCGATGTTGTTGCACCCGTGCCGCCCGATCTTCGTCGCGCTCGTCCCAGTGACGCGTGGCATGGATCGATGCGCGGAACGCGCAGCGCACAATCGCCCGCGGCAGCCGGTCATTTGCAGCCCGCACGGCAGACGCCGCTGCAGTGAACCCGTGGGCGGCGGCTGGCCGGCGGACGAGCGCCAGAAGCGCCGCAGCTTCCTCACGCGCGGCGCCGTCCGCCATCGCATAGGCGATGCCGGCGAACGCGATCGCGGTCGGATTGAATCTCAGGCCCTCGCGCGAACGCGTGACCGGGTTGTCCTCGCCCTGGGCGGCGGCGCTGAACACGCCCATCGCCCAGGCGCGATAGCGCGTCCGTTGTTCGCCCGTGAGGTCGCGCATCGCAATCATCTTGAAGAACAGCTCGATCTGCCACCGGGACTTGTACAGGTCGGCGATCGTCTTGGCGACCCACGTGGTGTTGTTGGTCACGAACACGTAGCGATTTGTTGTCAGCTGGTCGCGGTAGACGACCCGTCGCAGCCGGTGGGGATAGACCTTGCGGCTGCGGGCGCTGGTCAGTTCGATCGTCTGGTCGCTGAGAATACCGGTCCCGGCTCGGACGTCATGCTCGTGGGTGACCCGGTACCGCACGCCGCGCTTGAGGCGTGTCACGAAGGTGACGCCACGGGCCTGCAACTGGTGAAACCACGCGAAATCGAGATAGGCGCGGTCGGCGACGACCACGCTGCCGGCCTCGAACGTCCACGTGCGGGCCACGGTCACGTCGCCGGTCTTGCCATCGGTGACGCTGACGAAACTCGGCAGGTGGCCGGCTTGGTCCAACCCGACGTGCAGCTTGATCGCGGCGGGTTCCGGGGCAGGTGTCAAAGTTTTGACTTGTACAAATTTCGGAACTGTGGCATAACCTTGGCGTGAAGGTCGGGGACCGCAATTCGCACGAGAACCTGCAGGCCGAGGTCGAACGGCTCCGCACGGAGTTGACGCGGCGCGAGCGCGACACCAAGAACCAGCAACGCGAGAACGGTCGCCAGCAGCGTCAGATCGACGGCCTGCAAGGCCAGATCGAGCGTCAGAAGCGGGAGATCGAGCAACTGAGGGGGCAGTTGGCCGCCGCGCGCCGGGCGGGGTTCCGACAAGCCGCCCCCTTCGCCAAGGACCGACCGCAAGGACGCGGCCGGCGTCCCGGTCGACGGGCTGGTACGCAGTATGGTCGGAAGGCGTGCCGCCCGCGCCCGGCACGGGTTGACCAGACCCTGGAAGCGCCGGTGCCGACGGCGTGTCCCGACTGCGGCGGGTCGGTCGAAGTGACCCACGTGGCGTCGCAGTATCAGGAAGAAATCCCCGAAGTGCGCCCGGTCGTGCGCCGCTTCGACATCGAAGTGGGCCGCTGCTCACAGTGTCGGCGGCGCGTGCAGGGCCGCCACGCGCTGCAGACCTCGGATGCGCTGGGAGCGGCCGGCGCGCAGCTCGGCCCCGGCGTCGTCGCGCTGGTCGTCGAGTTGCACACGGAGATGGGCGTACCGCTGGCGAAGGTCGCCCATGTGCTGCGGACCACGTTCGGCTTACACGTGACACCGGGCGGCCTCGCCCACCTGCTGCACCGCACGGCCCGCGACGCCGCGCCGACCTACACGGCGCTGTGCGAGCAGGTCCGCAACTCGCCCACGGTCACACCGGATGAAACCGGGTGGCGCGTCGGTGCCATCAGCCACTGGCTGTGGGCCTTCGTCACCCCGGAGACGACGGTCTACGCCATTTGCCCCGGCCGCGGGTTCGACGATGCCACCACGGTTCTGGGGGCCGACTTCGCCGGGGTGCTCGTGCGCGACGGGTGGGTGTCGTATCGCTGCTACCGAGCCGCGCTGCACCAATCCTGTCTGAATCACCTGCTCCGACGATGCAAGGAACTGCAGGAAGATCATCCGGACAGTCTCTGGGCCGGGCAGGTGCAAGCGGTCTTGCAGACGGGCCTTGCCGTGCGTGACCGCTGCACCGCCGGCGAGCTGAGCGAGCACGGTCTGGCATCGATCCGCGGCCGACTCGTAGCCCGGCTCGGTCGGCTCATTGACGCACCGCCACCGCTGGACGACGCCGAGCGCTTTGCCCGGCATCTGGCCACCGAATTCGCTGCCGTGTTTCTCTTCTTGTGGGACCTGTCGATCGACGCCACCAACTGGCGCGCCGAACAGGCCATCCGTCCCGCCGTCGTTATCCGAAAGGTCTGCGGTGGCAACCGCACCCGCCACGGCGCCGACACCCAGCAGGTGCTCGCCAGCGTCGTGCGCACCGCCCGCCAACGCGACCTCGATCTACCTCCGCTGATCGCCACGATGTTGCGCGCCACCGGTCCCGTCGTCCCCGACGCCTTCGGGCTCCCCCCGCCGCCCGCCTGAGGGTGGGCGAGCATCGCTCCCTCGCGAGACGTGAAGATCGGCAACCCCGAGACGGTCGCTTCAACTGCGACCGACCCAGGCAGGTATCGTCACGCGCAGGGGTGAAGCACCAATAGAACCGATGCAGCTCACAGCTCCGTTGCCGTTCGGAACTTCAAGAGTCCCCAACCCATTTCTGCTATTTATGCCCGTATTTGTTGAGGAATCACCCGCTAAACGAATACGTTGCCCGAAGACTGTGTTACGATGGGCCACGGCTTGGATCTCCTGTGTTTTGAATGATTTGCGGCAAAACCATTCTAACAGACATAGAAGGTTCAAGCCGCCTCAATTAGAAGCTCTGTGGGACAGCAGTGACGTGCGCCACACCTGCTCGCCGGTCTCCGGATCGTGGGCGGAGATGAAGCAGACGTCGTTCTTGTAGTTCTGGCAGCCGGTCATGCCGGAGACGATGTTGCCGTTCACGACGATCGGCCCGCTGGTGTAGCGGTAGCCCAGCCGGTAGTCGGCGACGGTGTGATCCCAGACGACCTCGCCGGTGGCCGCGTCGAGGGCCACGATGTGGGCGTCGGACGTATTGACGAAGATCTTGTCGCCGTAGATCGCAACCGACCGGGTCCGCATCCCGCTTCCGACCGACTCGAGATACTCGCTCACAGCCTCCAGCTCCCGGCGGTACTCCCAGATGCGGTCCCCGGTCACGGCGTCGAACGCCTGCACGACGCTGCGGGGACTGGGAACGAACATCATCCCGTCGTGCACCAGCGGCGCCGCCTGGCTGAACCCAAGGCCGATCGACGCGCCCCAGACGAGCTGGAGCTGGTCGACGTTCTCCCGGTCGATCTGGTCCAGCGGGCTGTAGCCCCAGCCGTCGAGCGTGCGCCGCCAGTTCAGCCAGTCGGCGGGGTCGGGGTTCTGGAGCATCGCGTCCGTCACCGGTGTGAGATCGCGCGTCTGGGCGCCGGCCGCGGCGCAGCCGAGAAGCACGAGGAGCGCCGCTCCCGCGGCGCGGGCGATCTGCTTCGCCAACAGACTCGGAGCCGGTCCGTCCGTCGCGGTCATCGGCAGCCTCCCGGTTGCACGTACCCGACCTTCAATCAAACGGGGCTGCGCCCCGAACCCCCGGCGTCCGCTTGCGGGGACCCCTTCGCCCCGCGCCGCTCCCGCCGAGGCGCGCTGTGCGCGCCATGCGGAGTCTGCACCGTTCTACGGCGCAGACTCCTAGCAGCCCGTGGTGAAACCCCGCGTCGCACCGAGACGGGCGAGGCGCCCGGCTGACAAGGCGTGACGAGGGAGCATATTGGCCATATTCGACCGAGGAACAACGCGGTCAGACGGGATGCATCGCCCATCGAATGCAGCGGGGCCTTTTGCCACGGGCTGCTAGCGAGGCTTCGCCTCAGACCACCGAGCATGTGAATCGGGCGTGATCGCTGCCTCCCATTGAGAAGTGAGATAGCGAAGAAAAAAACGATCAAAACCTGAACTTGACTCAACTGTGAAGATCCCGGCCGTTCAAGGAATCTAGATACGTGCCGCTGACACTGGCCGAATAGCCGATCGCGGCCAGCACCGAGCGAACCAGGTCGACGCGGCTTTCGGGACGAATGTGGCCTGCGTCGGTCAGCTCATCGAGCGGCGGTCTGTTGAGGATGAGGATGTCCACCGTCTTCGCCACGCGCCAGGCGAACCGGGATGGATTCAGGTCCACCGCCCATGGAGGAGCCGTACTCGGTGACGACCTCGATCCCGCTGGCTTGCCCGAATATCGGTCCGAGGAGGATGTCGAAGGCCGCCGTGAAGCCACCGGACGTGATCACCTTGACCCCGGGAGGTTCGTCGAGAGCGACGGGCATCAAACCCGTGGACTGAACGACCGTGGCGGCCGCATCGGAAGAGAGAAACTCGACGAGCTTCCGGGCCGCTTCGGGATTTTCCATGTGCTCCGTCATGACGACGAGCACCGTCGCCACTTGTTGCAGCTCATCGGGTAACAGACCGGCCAACTCCGCGCCCTCGATCGGCAGGATCTCGCTCATCGCCTGAAAGCCGATCTCGGCCTCCCCACGTGCCACGACACTCGCGACCCGCTCGGTCACGACGCGTGTCGTCTTTGGCTGAATCTCTTCCCAGATCCCGAGCTCGGGCCATGCCACGGTCGACAGATACGTGCCGCTGACGCTTGCCGAATAGGCGATGGACTCCGCGGCCCGCAAGGTCTCGATGAACGCTTCGACGGTGCTAATATCCGGCTTCGGCGCGCCCGCCCGCACAGCCATGCCGGTGACGGAGCGCGCCAGGTCGACACGGGTCGCAGTTCGCAGATGCCCGGTGGCAGCCAGGTCATCGAATGCCCTGCCGTTGAAGATCAGCAGATCCGCCGTCTCACCGCGTTCCAGCCGAACCGGGATGGATTCCGGTCCCCCGCCCATGGAGGAACCGTATTCGGTGATCACCTCGATTCCGGTGGCCTGCGCGAACATCGGCCCGAGGATGTTGAAGGCCGCCGTGAAACCGCCCGAGGTGATCACCTTGACTTGCTGGGTCTCCCGCGTTGTCGCGGTGCGCGCGACCGAGTCCTGCGCGGGGCTCGGGTACGCGACGACCAGGAGCACCGCCAGGGAGAACAAAACGGACACGGATGACTGTTTCATTGCGTGCTGGGCTACTGCCCGTTGCCGAGGGGTCCGATGTGCTGGTTCTGGTCCGCGAACTCGAGGTGGATCGAGACGCGAGGTGCGTTGCCGACGTTCGCCGTCGTGTGCCCTTGGCCTGTCAGATCGTCGATGTATTCGACCGACCCTGCGGGCAAATCGACTTTGCCTTCCGCCACCTCGAGCTGTCCGCCACTCGTCAGATTGATGATGTATCGGCGCCCTGGAGCCACATGGTAGTCGCTGAAGCTCCCCGGCGGTGACACACGCACCCTCATGCCGGTGACCTCCTCCATCACCGACTCCGCGTTCAGCGCGATGTTTTCGACATGCGACTGTCCATCGGTGCCTGTATAGATCCGCTGCATCAGGAACGGAGCGTCTGACGCCTGAGCCTCCACCACACCGTGACCGCCCTTGACCGCCCACCCAAGACCGAACCCGACCACAAAGGCTCCGGCCACGAATAACCTCGTCCTCGTCATGGACCTCATCTGGACTTCCTCCCGCTGACAACCGACTAACAGGCACGGCGAATCCGCGTGCCGACGCATCCTCGTCACGCTCGCGTTTCGCGAATAATCGAACTCTAGATGCCAACAGCAAGCCTGTCAAACGTGACTCGATGGGCCTGGTGGCGCCGCAGCGACATCGACCGTGAGTCGAGTATTCCGGCGCGGGGCTGTTCGAGGGCGCCCGGGGGGTCAGGATGGTCGGGAACGCGCTAATACGGACTATCGTCCCGTCGATCAGCGCCGGCTTGTCGGGCCAGCGGTCGGGCTCGTGCAGCGATATGACCGGGATCTCGATGTCGGGAAACGGGCTCCTGTAGACCATCGTCCTCTCCGGCGCGGCCGTGGCCGGCGTGTCGCGTCTCGACGAGACGCTGAAGCGCCTGTCCGACCGCGCCGCGTCCGCGGTGGTCGCCCGCGGGCGGATCGCATCACCGGCGCTGAACGCTGCGCTCCTGCGCCGGCTGTCAGCCTCGCCCGGCGCGGCCGACGCGTTCCTGGCCGATCCGGTGTTCGAGGCCACCAGCACTTCGGAGTCGACGGACCGCTAACTCGGAGGCCTCTCCGGCGAACTCCTGCAGCCGGAGCTCGTCGATGCGCTCGATAACGCCGGTGCGGCGCGGATGGCGCGCGACCTGCGGCCGTGGTCCCACCAGCTCGAGGCTTGGACCGCCGCGCGGGAAGGCCTGTCCTGCCTCGTCAGTTCCGGCACCGGTTCCGGCAAGACGGAGTGCTTCATGCTGCCGATGCTGGACGCGCTGCCGCGCGATCCCGCGGCGGGTCTCCTGACCGGCGTGCGCGCCATCGTGGTCTATCCCCTGAACGCGCTGATAGAGAGCCAGCGGGAGCGTCTCGCAGCCTAGACGGCGCCGCCAAAGGGGGCGGCTGCGCTTTGCGCTTTACAACGGCCTGACCCCCGAAACCAGTCGGAAGGAGGACCGGTCGCGGCTCGCCGACGCGGAGATCGGCAACCGGAAGGCCATCCGGGAGACGCCGCCCGCCATTCTCGTGACCAACATCACGATGCTGGTGTACCTGCTCCTGCGCGCCGAGGACCGTCCCATCCTTGAACACTCGCAGGGCCTGTTGCGCTGGATCGTGCTCGAC
Organism: Vicinamibacterales bacterium; assembly: GCA_965217045.1. Classification (GTDB taxonomy): domain Bacteria; phylum Acidobacteriota; class Vicinamibacteria; order Vicinamibacterales; family UBA8438; genus JAAXGX01. The sequence goes on from CBDCHF010000007.1 coordinate 224,789, forward strand.
GAAGCGCATGGCTTCATGGGCGCCAAAGCGGCCGAAATGGCGCTGCTGCGGCGGCGGGTCGGACTGAAGTTGACCCGATTCCGCGGAGAGGCAACGCTTTCGCCGCTGCCAGTGTCGTCAGCACGGTTCATCCCGTCGTGTGCGCGTTCGACGGGCGACGAGCCCCAAGATCTCGCGTTACCGCCAACGTCCCTCTGTTGCGCCGTTGGGGCGAGTTCGGCCGCAGTCGGTTCAGCTCGTCCTGTGAATCCAGTCCCGAGTGAGGGTGGGACATATAGGGGGGACTCACACGAGACCGCACTTTGCAAGCCGGACTTCCCGAAAAATGGGCGGCCGGCGATCTTCGCCCGCGCGGGCCCGGACGATGGCCAGCCGTGACGCCGCCACGTTCATCCGGCGGCGCCGGCTCATCATGAGCCTCCCGTCTCCACGTACCGGCACGGAGCGCACCTGCCATCTAGCACCGCCAGACTCTCGAACCCGCAGACGGAGCACTTTCCCGACCTTCCCCGCGTCCCGTCCACGCCGTACCGCCACGCCGCCTCCGAACCACTGTCCACGCCGAACGCGCCACCTGTCGGCTCCATGGCTGCACGCTTGCCACTTGGCAGTTCCGGCACATCTTCCGTCATCGGCTCCCTCTTCCCGTCAGCCACTCACGTTCGCACAGATGCCGCGAACGATCCGGAGCATTCTTGACTTCCCATCGTCACTCGGTCGGTTCGAGACCGTCATCTTTTCGATCCGTCACGGTCGCGCGCGCCGACACGGCGGAGCGCCTTCGACCGTGACACCGGTAACCGTGGGGTCGAGCCGCCGTGGAGACGACACGCCCCGCTCGCGAGCCGGTAGCAGCTCGGCAGCCCGTCCGACGTCGGTCCAGCGCAGGGCGGCTCGCTACGAGGGACGCTGGCCAGTCGCTACCCCGCGTGTGACGTGTAAAAGGACACGATCACGTCGACGGCGGCCGCGCCATGCCCCAGCCGCTTTCGCCCGGGCTGGTGAGCGGCGCCTTGAGGCGCGTTGGCCTCAGCTTCGCGTCTCGCTCAGCAACTCGCAGTGTCCCGCTGCTTCGTGCATGTCCTCTAAACTGACCTCGGCGTGTCCAGCTAAGTCGGTGATCGTCCGCCCACCTCCTCTTCCCGTACCATCCCATCCGACATGCCCACGACCGTTCCAAACAGATCCACCGCCCGGTACGACCATGAACAGCTCCTGGCCACGCTCAACGAACGCCAGCGCGAAGCGGTCACCGCCCCGGACGGACCGATCCTCGTCATCGCCGGCCCCGGGTCCGGAAAGACCCGCGTGATCTGCGCCCGCATCGCCCACCTCGTGCGCACCGGCCGTAGCGAGCCCGCCCGCATCGCGGCGCTCACCTTCACCCGCAAGGCGGCCAACGAGATGGCGCAACGGCTGCGCACGATGCTCCCCGCCGGCGACGCGCGAGCCGTGTGGATCTCCACCTTCCACCGCCTGTGCGGCAGCCTGCTCCGCGAGCACGGCACCGCCATCGGGGTGCCCGCCGATTTCCGGATCGTCGACGAGACAGAACGGATGAACGTCATGCGCCAGTGCATGTTCGACGCCAACGTCGACACCCGGGTCCACAAGCCGCAGGCGCTGCTGCACCGGATGAGCGTCATCAAGAACCGCATGCAGGTGGCCGCGACCCCCGACAACTGGGACGGGGACGAGTACGCCGTGCGCAACGCACGCCTCTGCGCCGCCTACCAGACCGTGCTCGCCGAGGCCAACGGGCTCGACTTCGACGACCTGCTGCTCGCCACGGTCCGCACGCTGCATGAGCACCCCGACGCGCGCCGCGCCGCCGGCGACCGCTTCCCGCGCGTGCTGGTCGACGAGTACCAGGACACGAACCTCCCGCAGTACGTCCTCGTGCGCCAGCTCGCCGAGGGACATAACGACGTGTTCGTGGTCGGGGACCCGGACCAGGCGATCTACGGCTGGCGGGGCGCCGAGCTGGCGAACATAATGAGCTTCCAGCGCGACTTCCCCGCCGCACGACGGATCGACCTGCAGCTCGCCTACCGCTCGAGCGCGCGCCTGCTTGAGGCCGCCACCGCGATGATCCGCCACAACGCCGACCGCCTCGACCACCGCCTGCTCTCGGTCAACCTGTCGGGCCTGGCCCCGGCCGTCCACGACGCAGCCGACCCGACGGCCGAGGCGAGCTTCGCCGTCAGCCGCGCCGCCGCGCGGATCGTACGCGACAACGGGTCGGTCGCGATCCTCTACCGCACCAACGCGCAGTCGAGAGCCTTCGAAACCGCCTTCAAGCGGGCCGGCATCCCGTACCGGATCACCGGCGACAAGAGCTTCTACGACCGGCCGGAGATCCGCGACGCACTCGCCTGCCTCCAGGCCGCCTCCGACCCCGACGCCGACGACGAGGCGATGCGCCGGTTCGTCGACCTGCCGCCGCACCCGCGCACCGGCCAGAAGGCCGCCGCGCAGATCGACCGCATGCGCGCGCCCACGTTCTGGAGCCGCGCGGCACTCGCCGTACGGACCGGAACGCTGCCCGACCGCCACACCGCCAACCTGCGGCTGCGTTTCGAGCTCGCCACGGTACTCGCCGCCGCCGCCCGGCGGCTGCCGCTCGACGACCTCGTCGACACGGTGTTGCGCGAGACCGGATACCACCAGGCCGTCGGCGCCTCCGGCGACCCCGACGCGGCCGACCGGCTCGACAACCTGGCCGAGCTCGGCTTCGACGCCGCGGTCTTCCGCCGCGACGCCGGACAGACCGACACAGCAGCACCCGATGAGCGCCTGCAAGTGCTTGCGGAGTTCCTGGAACACTGCCGCTCGATGCGCGCACCGAGGTTCGCCCGCGCGGCCGACATTCACGTGACGCTATCCACCCTCCACGGAGCCAAGGGGCTCGAGTTCGACACGGTCGTCATCGGCGGCTTCGACGCCGAGCACCTGCCGCACCGCGGCACACTCGCCTCCGCCGACGACAACCGGACCGCCGTGGAGGAAGAACGCCGGCTAGCGTATGTAGGCATGACACGCGCCCGGTCCGAGCTGTACCTGAGCGTGCCAGCCGTCACCGGGCACGGCGCACGGCAGCGCCCCACCGAGCCATCGCCGTTCCTGACTGAAATTCCCGAGAACCTGAAAACCACCACGGACAACGCGGAAATGTCCGCAGGGCCGCTAGGACCCGAAAGGCCGGTGTTCGCAGTCTGAATACCCCACCGAAAGCGCCCTGGAACACCCCGCCACCGGCCTCACGGCCCCCCGCGCTCTCTCGAACCTCGGCGCGGGCACGACACAAACCACGGGAGGGGGAAGCGGACGGGCGACAATGGTGGAGTCGGCTCGGCCCCGACGACGCCCCGAGCAGAGGCCACGCGGCTACTGCTGCGCAGCCCACGGCACCCCGCAAGCGTGGCTTGGCTCGTCCGGGCCGGTGCCCGGAGGCCTAACCCTAGCCTAACCCAAGGCTAACCCGGATTATGCGTGAAGGTGCGGTTGAGGGGGAGACACAGGAGCCTCCGTGTGGTACAAACGTAATGTACACAACGTTTTAGCCACAACGGAGATCCCTGCGTGACGCCTCACACGATGCCACAGACTGTTCTGTTCCCGGATCTGTTCGACAAGCCCCTCGTCGCCACGTTCAACCAGGAACACGCGAGTTCCGACGGCGGCGCCGTCCTGCTCAAGGCGGCCGAGCGCGTGTACGGCTTGGTCAAGGCGTTCGCCCGGTGTTTGGCCGACAAGCGCGCCGCGGAGAAGATTCGGCACACGTTCGCGGATCTGATCGGCCAGCGGATCTTCGGCATCGCGTGCGGTCATCCCGATGGCAACGATGCCGACCACTTGGCCGACGACCCCATCCACAAGCTGCTGCTCGGGCGGGACCCGGTGTCCGGCGCGCCCTTGGCGTCGCAACCTACGATCTCGCGGTTCGAGAACGGCGCGACCCGCACCGCGCTCTACCGGATGGGGCGCGAGTTGGCGGCGTGCGTCATCGAGCGGCATCGGCGCCGCCTGCACGGTCGGGCGCGGCTCGTCACCATCGATCTGGATCCGACCGACGACCTGACGCACGGCGCCCAGCAGCTCACGTTCTTCAACGGGCACTATGGCGGCTGGTGTTATCTGCCGCTGCTCGGGTTTCTGAGCTTCGACCGCGAGGCGGAGCAGTATCTGTGCGCGGCGGTGCTGCGGCCCGGCAACGCAGTGGCCGCCGACGGGACCCTCGGGCTGCTGTGTCGGCTGCTTCCGCTGCTGCGGGCGGCGTTTCCGCGGGCGCGGTTTCTCGTTCGGCTCGACGGGGGCTTTGCGACCCCGGAGGTCTTCGATTTCCTGGATGCGGAGCCCCGGCTCGACTACGTGGTGGCGATGGCGAAAAATGCGGTTTTGGAGCGGCATGCCGAATCCGCGATGCAGACGGCGCGCACGCAGAGCGAGGTCAGTGGCGAGACCGCACACGTCTATACCGACACTCGCTACGCCGCCCGCATCTGGGGCCATGAGCGCCGGGTGGTGATCAAAGCCGAAGTGGTCCGCCTCGGCGAACGTGCGCCGCGGGACAACCCGCGCTTCGTGGTGACGAACCTGCGCCAGACGCCGCGTTTCATCTACGAGAAGGTCTACTGTGCGCGGGGGGACATCGAGAACCGGATCAAGGAGTTGCTCGACGGCCTGCAGATCGACCGCACGAGCTGCTGCCGGTTCTGGGCCAACCAACTGCGCGTCTTGCTGACGGCCGCAGCCTACGTGCTGATGCAGGAGCTGCGGCTGCGGGCGGCGGGCACCGCGTGCGCCCGCACCCAGGTGACGTGGCTACGCGACCGATTGCTCAAGCTCGGGGTCCAGGTCGTCCGCTCGGTCCGCCGGCTCGTTCTGCATCTGCCGCGGGCCACGCCGCAGCACGAGGCATGGCAGCGCATCGCCCTCGCACTCGGCGCACGTGCCGGATAGCCCATCCGTCCCGCCGCACCAAGCTCCCTCGGGGACGATACGGACCGTCTCCAGGAGAAGCTGTCGACACTCGGGCTCACCGCGCCCGGCCATCGCCCCATGGCTCGCCCCGCAACCCCCTCGCAGCCCCCAAATGACGATGGCGAAACCCTGTTCGTCGTCCCGCCACGCCCTGTCGATCCCGAATATCGAGCTTCAGGAATAATGCGGGCTAAGGACAATGATCGATATAAAGTTATCAACTTCATCGGGGTAACAGTTTGTAATTCCATTCCCCATGGAACGTATCGCGGACCAGCGCGATTGCGTCCATCTGTTCCTTGGTCACCGTAACGCCCGTGGGATACTGCCCGGCGTCGAGTTCGGCCAGGACCCGGAGCCCGGTCGCCGTCCGGGTGTTCCCGATGCGGTCGACGATAGTCTCATGGGTCGTCAGCGGGGTGCCGCGCCAGTTCGCCGTGATGTGACAGAAGAGCCGGTGTTCGATCTTGTTCCACTTGCTGGTGCCGGGTGGAAAATGACTCACCTGGATGGTCAGTCCGGTCTCGTCGGCCAACTGTTGAAGCTCATGCTTCCAGGCGCGAGACCGATACCCGTTGCTCCCGCCCGCATCGGCCGTGACGAACAGGGCGGTGGCGTCGGGGTAGGCGCCGCAGCCCATCTGGCGCCACCAGTGGCGAATCGACGCCACCGCGAACGTCGGTGTGTCGTGGTCCCATCCCACGCTCACCCAGGCTTCGTTGCGCGCCATGTCGTAGACGCCGTACGGAATCGCCTTGCCCTCGGCGTCGGTTGGGAAATCATGGACCAACACCGCCGGCGGCGTGCCCTTCGGCTGCCATTCCCGCCCGCCGTTCTTGAAGTTTCCGACCAGCTCTTTCTTCTTCGTGTCGACCGAGATCACCGGCCGCCCCTTGGCCAGAAACGCGTCCGCGGTCGCGTTGATGTGCTCGAACTGCGCGTTACGGTCCGGGTGGCTCGCTCCCTCCTGGCGCTTGCGGGGCGATTGCAGCCGGTAGCCCAGTTGATGCAGCATCCGGCCGACGGTGGTCGAACTCACTCGCCACCCCTGTTGTGTCAGCGCCGCGGCCAGCTTCGCCCGACTCTTGCCTGTCCAGCGTAGCGGCGAGGTCGGGTCTCCGCGCGTCAGCGGGTCCACCAGCGCTTCGAGTGCGGCCAGCAGACCGGGCTGGCTCTGTTCGAGACGGGGCCGCCCGGCGCCCGGACGTCGTACCCGGTCTGTCGGCGTTTGGCCTTGCGAGATCTCCCGGCGACCCTTCCGGATCGTCTCCCGGGCCAGACCCGTGGCCGACGAGACCAGCGCGTCCCCGCCATAGCCGATGAACAAAGACTCGGTGGCCGCCCACCGGCGGCGACTGCGCTCATCCAACACGGGCGAGACCACCGCGTACTTCGCGACGATGGTGGCTTCCAATTCCACGTTGCGCTGCATGCAACCGAAATAGACTACGAAACCCAGAAGATAGCAAGTTAATTGCCGCCAGCGGCCTAACGGGATCCTCGCCGCCGATCTCTCTCACCGTGTCGAACGCTACGCGCAGAAGCTCTGGGAGCGTCGGCTCAGCCACGGCTGCCCTCCCCCGCCATCGCTGCCGCCATCGCCGCGCCTATCGCGCGCCGCGCGTCCGCGACTGGCGCACCGAGATCACGCACGTAACGGTTTGCAGCCTGCTGGGAGCGATGACCCAATAACTGCTGGAGGATCGGCGCAGAGACGCCCGCGGCCGCTGCGCCGGTTGCCACGGTTCGGCGCAGATCATGCAACCTCATGTTCGACGAAACCCAGAAGATAGCAAGTTAATTGCCGCCAGCGGCCTCGACAACCCGGCCAGCTTCGCCGCCGTCATGAAGTGGGTTCGGACGGTGCGATAGGTCAGCGGCCCCCGGGCGTCGACGGAGAACACGAACGGCCTGCGGTTCACATGCGGCCGGTCCCGCAGCACGTCGAGCGCGGCGTCCGGGAAGTGATGCACCCGCCGGCCCGTCTTCGTCTCCGGCAGCGTCACCCGTCCGGTTTCGAAGTCGATATGCTCCCACCGAATCGAGCACACCTCAGAAATTCGCAGCCCGGTCAGCGTCGCGACGCGGATAGCCGCGACGCTCGCGGGAAACCGCTCGTCAAGCTGGTCAAGGGCCACCGAGAGCGCCGCCAGCTCGCCGGAATCGAGCACGCGGTCTCTCGCCTCTTCCCTCGCCCGCTCGACGCCCCGCACGGGGTTGGTGTGCTGCGGTCTCCACTCCCAGGTCTCGAACAGGTTGAACAGCCGCGAGACGAGCGCCAGCACACGGTTGCGCGTCGCGTTCGGCAGCCGCCTGACTGCTCGTTCGACGTCCCGCCGCGTCACGTCAGCCACGCGCCGCTTGCCGAGAGCCGGCCGGATGTAGAGCTTCGCCTGATTGCGGTAGGTCTGGAGCGTTCGCGGCGCGAGACGCCCGAGCCTGGTCCGCTCCGGGGCGTATTCCTCCAGGAACCGATCCAGCCCCTCGCCAACGTTCGGCGCTTCGCGCCCTTCGCGGCGACGCTCCAGTGGGTCAACCTCGCCCGCCCGGATGGCGACCAGCTCACGGCCCGCCCGCTCCCGAGCTTCCCGCAGCGACACCTCCGAACAACGGGCCAACGTCGCACGTCGCCGCCTGCCCTGGGTCCGGTAGTCGAGGATGAACGACTTCACGCCGGCTGGAGTCACCCGGAAACCGAGCCCCCGCACCTGCGTATCCCACACTGTGAACGTCGCCGCTCGCGGCTTCGCGTCGCGGATGATCCGTTCCGTCAGCATCTTCGCGCCCCCGTGCGCCGATGATGATGACGCGAATTCAGCAGGTCATCGGCGCAAGCCTGTGTCACCACAGTGTCACCACGCCGACAGCATGACACGGCACGTGCCCGCATGCAAGCGCACGCTATTGTGTGTGTAAACCATTTACAGACTGGTACTTACTGGTATGCCAAGCAAGGACTCGCATTCGCCGGATGTTCGCGTGGCGCTTTTTCGTAATCAGCAGGTCAGCGGTTCGAGTCCGCTCGCCGGCTCCAGATCTTCTCCTTAGTTATCAGAGACTTACGGGCGTACACCAACCTCGGCCTCCGTGGCGTCTGCTCGCGTAGGGTGCATATAGGGTGCAGATCCCGATCCGTTCGCGTTTCAGCATCGGCCGCCTCCCTGCTTGCAAGCGCACACCAGTGTCCGTGCGGGCGAATGACGTGAACCGCCGCGCCCGACGTCTCATGGCCGGCATCGCGCCGGGCAAGCTCCTGAGAATCATGCAGGACGGTTGGTCGAGACGGCAGATCCCCGAAACGTACCCTGCGCGGCGTCCCGGAGACCGCGGCGGCAACCGGCTACCCGGACGACGACGACCTTGCCCAAGCGACCATCTTGCCGAGGCGACCGAGCAGGGACCGCTCGACCCGGACTAGCTGGCGACGACGATCCTGGGCTGAGACGAACGGCCGCGGCATGGGCGGCCTGACCGACCACGTCCTGGAACCGCTAACAGCTAGATGCCCGGATCTGGAGCGCCAGGCAAGGCGCCGTTGACGCCCGGCGCACACCGCTGCCTGACACCTCCGCCACCAAGGGCGGCGAGACCGCCTTCGGCGGTCGTGAAGCCGTCGTCATTGTGGCGCTCGATCCAGAAGGCCGCCGTTTCCGCTACATCCTGCTCGCGACGAACCAGACCGGAACGATGCAGAGCGAGATGAACGACGCTCCACCCAAGTACACCTTTGCCGGCATGACCGTGTTCTCCTCCACGTTCGGCGGCAGGCCGGGCGCCGTCATCCTCGAAGCTGAGATCACCGACGACTGACCGCCACCCAGCGGCAGGACGTGCACCCGGTGCGAGCGTCCTGCCGCGCCATACTCACCCATCGACGGCCAAGTCCGGCCGTCGTGGAGTTGATGACGCTCACGGCACGGACTTTTAATCCGTCCACGCGACACCCGGGATTCACCAATTCATTCTACTGAGCCTCTTGCGAAACGCGTGATCGGCCGAGTTTTCCCTGCCGGAGGCGGCGGGGCGAGGGACGGTCAGCGGGCGGGATGCAGCATTCGCAGGATGGCAGTGACCGCGCCCGGGAAGCCGGCGACACGGGGGTTCATGGAGCCTGCCTGCCGGTTATGAGGGCAAGCGCACGCGAAGAGAGGTGGCGCATTTCCTTCACGAGCCGTTCCAGTTTACGGTTGTTCTCGATCCACTCCCGGTAGAGGACGAGTTCGTCTTCGGTGAGCTTCAAGCCGACGGTCTTTCCGCGGGCCTTGCGCGTCCAGTAGTGGTAGGGGCCGTGACGGGCGTCCGGGTCGTCGTGGCAGCGACAGGTAGCCCTCCCACACGTTATCCGGCGGGTGTGAACGCCGCCCTGGCCTACGAACCCGAGCGTTTGCAGTTCCGCCTTGAGCGCGTCGTATTGCTCCTCATAGCGGCGTAACGCTGCGCTGTAGGCCATCGATTCGTTGTTTCACATCCTTGATGTTTGCTAATATACAGTAGTAGGCAGGAGTGGTCAATCAAACAAACCATGAACTGCCTGCGTGGTTCCTTCGCCCCCTATTGGCAGTCGATCCAGCGTGCGCTGTTCCCCCAGTTGGAGCCCGTGTTGGGTCCGCTGACCGGGAAACAGCAGCAGTTGGTGCAGACTCTCGAGGTCATCCGTATCGAGCAGTGGATTCCCCGGTGCTTCCGGGTGCCGGGGCGTCCGCGCAAGGACCGCGCGGCACTGGCGCGAGCCTACGTGGCCAAGGCGGTCTACGACATGCCGACGACGCGCGTGCTGTTGGACCGCTTGGTCACCGACGTGGCGCTGCGGCGGATCTGCGGCTGGGAGCGGAAGAGCGAGGTGCCGAGCGAGTCGGTCTTCTCACGCGCCTTCGTCGAGTTCTCCGACACACAGTTGCCCCAGCGCACGCATGCAGCGTTGATCCGCAACACCCACCACGACCGGTTGGTGGGTCACCTCTGCCGCGACTCGACGGCCATCGAGGCCCGCGAGAAGCCGGCCGCGAAGGAAAAGACGCCCCCGCTGCCCAAGCGCAAGCGGGGACGGCCGAAGAAGGGTGAGGAACGGCCGAAGGTCCTCAAGCGCCTCGACCGGCAGGCGGCCATGACCTTGCCGGCGATGCTCGACGACCTGCCGACCGACTGTGACGTGGGCATGAAAAAGGACAGCAAGGGCTACAAGTCGACCTGGGTCGGCTACAAGCTGCACCTCGACGTGGCCGACGGCCAGATTCCGATCAGTTGCCTGCTGACGTCCGCCTCCCTGCACGACAGCCAAGCCGCCATTCCGCTGGCGACCTTGTCGGCCGAGCGAACGACCAATCTGTATGACCTGATGGACGCCGCCTACGACGCGGAACCGATCCGCCAGCACAGCCGCTCACTCGGCCACGTCCCGTTGATTGACACCAACCCCCGCCGCGACAAGGCGCTGGCGGAGGAATTGCGAACCGAAGCCCGGCGCCTGCAGCGTATCGGCTTTCAGCTTCCCGAGCAGGCTCGCTACAACGAGCGTACGGCGGGTGAGCGCGTCAATGGCCGACTCAAGGACGAGTTCGGCGGTCGCCATGTCCGGGTCCGTGGCGCCTCGAAAGTGATGTGCCACTGCATGTTCGGCGTGCTCGCACTCACCGCCGACCAGCTCGTGCGCCTCGTGACATAACCAGTGCACCGCCGGCAACGCCCCTCGGTGCCCGACGGGCGTCAGTCACCCACGGGTGTCCCAACGCGCGGTCGAGAACACGTCGAAACATCCGACTTCTACCTCCGGCGTGCCGCCGGTTCTCCCGACAAGATATCCAGTCGGCGATCCAGGGCAATCGTGTTCACCAAGAGAGCTGAGGACTGCGCCCAGCCCCAATCCCCCGGGAGTTTTGTAAGCGGCTCCGGTGTCTGTTCTTTTCTCGTTGAAAAAGACAACGGGTGCGGGTGCAGCGCCTGATGCGGTTGATGGGCATCGAGGCGGTGGGTCCGAAGCCGCGGTTGAGTCAGGCGCATCCCGGGCACCGGGTGTATCCGTATCTGCTGCGCGAGGTCGCGGTCGAGCGGGTCGATCAGGTTTGGAGCTGCGACATCACGTACATTCGGCTCCGGTCGGGCTTCGTCTACCTGATGGCGGTCCTGGATTGGTTCAGCCGCTACGTCCTGGCCTGGGAGCTGTCGGTCACGCTGGACGGCCAATTCTGCCGAGACGCGCTCGAACGGGCGTTGGCCACCGGACGACCGGAGATCTTCACACCGACCAGGGTGCGCAGTTCACCAGCGATGCGTTCACGAGCCTGTTGCGTGCGGCCGAGGTGCAGATCAGCATGGACGGCCGCGGCCGGGCGCTCGACAACGTCTTCGTCGAACGGCTCTGGCGGTCGGTGAAGTACGAGGAGGTCTACCTGAAGGACTACGGGTCGGTGCCGGAGGTCCGCGCCGGGCTGGGGCGCTATTTCGCGTTCTACAATCAGGAGCGGCCGCACCAGGCGTTGGCGTATCGGACGCCGGCGGAGGTGTACGGCGAGGTTTGTGCGCTGGCCCTCACCGGCTCGCGGCTGGGATGCTGATGGGGGTGTGGGTCTGTGGAAATCTCGCAGACGAGATTCCCACAGACCCACACCCTTCATCGATCACGAAGACGGAGACGACGGGAACGACCCTAGCTTACTCGGCCCCGGAAACTGTCCAGCCAACGGGGTCCACCTCCAGAGCGTCTGCTGGCTGATCCGACCGACGAACTCGCACACGCCGCGGCGGAACGGCGTTCGGCCGATGTGGTGGATCGCCAGTACGCCGAGCCGTTGTTTGATCTGCGTGTTCCGCCGCGGCTGCGGCTGTCCGTCGCACTGCTCGGGCAGTAGCAGCCTCAGCGCCGCGCGCAGCAGATGCAGCCAGCCCGTCTCGCCGAGGCCCCAAGCCCTCGGCCGTGCCGATCAGCGTCAGCGGCCAGCGGCGCTGGGTCGGTGGGATCTGGCCGTCCATCAGCGCGGCCAGGTCGTCACCGACAAGCTCCTCGAGCGTGGCGTCGGCGTTCTCGCGCTCGACGGATGCCGCCGGCACCATGAGCACGAGCGCGACGGGCAGCCCCTTCATTACCCGTACCGCCACGTCGTCCGGATCTTGATGCGCATCCGGGCTGAGCCATTCCCGGTCCGTTGAACACGAACTACCAGCCGAACCGCCGCCGAACCGCGACCCGCGCCGGCGACACCTGCACGTCGAGATCCCGCGTCACGCGATTGTCCGGCAAGGTCAGCAGCACCGCCCCCAGGGCTATGGCGCCGAGGCCGGTCCAGGCGAGCTTGGGGTGCGAGAGCGTCGCTTCGGTCGTCGAGTCGCGGACGTCCGTATCAAACGGAGGAGTGGGGCTGACGTAGAAGCATTCCGTTGGCTGGTTCTGGTAGGTATGCGTGCTGTAGCCCTCGGGGCACACGTCGAACGTGAAGTCGAAAGCCGCAAATACGAGACCTACTCCGGCCGAAAGGGTCACGATGCCCGTCGTCTTGCGCGACCACTGTTGCGCCGAGGCCGGTGCCGCTGACACCAGGACGAAAACGCACGCCGCCGTACCGATCTTCTTCATCGCCGCTGGAACGGTCCTCTTCATCACCGCCACTTCCTTTGTGCGAAAGCTCCTGCCGGGCCCGGAGCCGAGTGTGACTGTTCTCATTCTGACCGCAGGGCATCGTCGTCGTCGTCGGCCGAAACACGCGGCGAGCGTACCACGGAGAGCGGCCACGGAACCCTTCACCGGGACCAGAGTGGTAGCGGCAACATAAATAAGGACCCTGTGGCCACTTGAAATGGGACCCCCTGAGCACTCGGAAACAGCGATCGCCTGGCGATGATCGAAGTGGCGAGACACGGTCGTCTCGTCGACCAAGCCAGGAGGACGCGGAGGTGATCAAGATGTCCCAGTGGGTCGAGGTCCGCCACCTGCATCTGGTGGAGGGTGTGCCGAAGAAGGAGATCGCCCGTCGGTTGAAGTTGGATGTCAAGACGGTGCGGCGGGCCATCGGCCGGCCGACGCCGCCGGTGCGGGTGTCGCCGCCGCGGCCCAGCACCCTGACGCCGTGGCGGGAGCAGATCAAGCAGTGGCTGTGCGCGGAGCCGCGGTTGACCGCCAAACGGATTCGCCGGTTGCTGCTGCCGTTGGCCGGACCGCTCCCGGCTCGCACGGTGCGCCGCTACGTCGCGGGGCTGCGGGCAGCCGGCACCGCGAAGGAGGCTTTCGTGCACCGCAGCGTGCTCCCCGGCACGACGATGGAGGTCGACTTCGGCGAGTCGTGGGTCGACGTCGCCGGCGTGCCGTGCAAGGTGAAGCACCTGGTGGCGACGCTGCCGTTCTCGAACGCGTACTTCGCCAAGGCGTACCCGGTCGAGCGTCTCGAGTCGCTGCTCGACGGCATCGAGTCGGCGTTTTGGTACTTCGGGGGCGTCGTGAAACGCCTCGTCCTGGACAACACCTCGCTGGCGGTCAAGGAGGTGTTGGCGGGGCGGGACCGGGTGCAGACCGACCTCCTCGATCATCGCCTGCCCGATGCCCTGCGCGAGCCCCCGTGAATCTGCCCCTCGACGATGAGCGGATTGATGAGGTGGCCGGCGTCGTCGACCGCCACCATCTTCAGCAGCCGCGGCTCGCCCGTCTCCCGGTCAATCTCCAGCATCGCGATGTGGCAGCCGAACAGATAGGTGTGGTTCTTCGGCTCGAAGAACGCCTCGTCGCTCAGCCCCGGCGTTAGCCCCTCGGGCAACCTGGTCGGCCTGTAAGCGTAGGCGGCCACCTCGGCGAACGACTTGGCCGATGCCGGCGTGCCCTTGACGGCGATGGTCCCGTTCTCGAAGACGAGATCGCTCTCGTGCGCCTCGAGTAGGGCCGCCCCGAACTTCGTCATCTTGGTCTTCACCTTCACGCCGGCAGCCTGCAGCGCCGCTCCGCCGACCGCCTGCGAGCGGCTGCCGAAGGTGCCGATGCCCTGCTTCACCACCGCCGTATCGCCGTGGTGGATCGTGACGTGGTCAAGCGGCACGCCAAACTGATCGGCCAGCATCTGCGCGAAGGTGGTCTCGTTACCCTGCCCGTGCGGCGACGCGCCCGTCGTTGCGCTGATCCGGCCGTCCCGCTCGACGGTGACCTGCGAGTGCTCCCAACCGCCGGGCGGCAACGTGGAGGAAGGTCCCAGGCCGCAGCTCTCGACGTACATCGACAGCCCCAGACCAACCAGCCGGCCGTCAGCCCGCGCCGCGTCCCGCTCGCGCTTGAGCTTCTCCCAGCCGGCGACGTTGAGGGCAAAATCCAGGGCCTTCTCGTAATCGCCAGAGTCGTAGACCGCCCCCATCTGGGTCCGGTAGGGGAACTGGTCGGGCTGGAGGAAGTTCTTCCGTCGCAACTCGGCCGGGTCCATCCCGAGCTCGCGGGCCAGCATGTCCATCGCGCGCTCGACAAAGCACGCGGCCTCCGCGCGTCCGGCGCCGCGATACGCGTCGGTCGGGGTCTTGTTGGTAAAGACCTCGGTCGGCGTCGCGCGGACGGCGGGAAACGCGTAGGTCGCGTTGGCCATCGTCATACTGTGTGTCGGCACGCGCGCGGTGAGCAGCATGTTGTAGGCGCCGATGTCGGCGATGATCTACATCCGCAACCCGAGCACCTCGCCCTCCCGTGTGGCCGCCAGCTTGACGTAGGCGATGAGGTCGCGACCATGCACGGTGGCGAGAAACGCTTCCGAGCGGTCCTCGATCCACTTGACCGGCAGCCCGAGCCGCCTCGACAGCGCGGTCGCGACGTACTCCTCGCCTTAGATGTTGATCTTGGCGCCGAAGCCGCCGCCCACCTCTGGAGCGATGGCCCGCACGCAGTCCTCGCCCAGGCCGAGCGTCTGCGCCACGAGGGTGCGCAGGATGTGGGGGTTCTGGGTCGACGACCAGATGGTCAACGCCTCCCGGCCCGGCTCGTAGTGCGCCACCACCCCGCGCGCCTCGATGGAGCACGGCGCCAGCCGCTGATTGACCATCCGCTGCGCGATCACGATGTCCGCCGCCTTGAAGGCCGTGTCGACGGCAGTGTCGTCGATGTCCCCCTGGCGACCGACGCCGGTGCCGCTCGGCAGCGGGCCGAGGGCCACGTTGTTCGAGAAGGCGGCGTGCAGCACGGCCGGCTTTCCGGTCATCGCCGTCTCCGGATCCACCACCACCGGCAGGGTCTCGTAGTCGACGGCGATGGCGTCGGCCGCGTCGCGCGCCACATAGCGATCGCACGCCACCACCACCGCGACCGGGTCGCCAACGAAACGGACCGTGTCGACCGCCACGGCGCGGTGCTCGGGCGACGGGTACGGCGTCCCGATCGGCATCGGGGCGAGGAAGCCGGCGATCTGCGCCCCGGTGAAGACCGCCTTCACTTGGAGTTGACCCGGTTTCGTGGACACCCAATCCTGTTGCGAGGAGGAGGTATCCGCGATGTCGAAAACCAGACCGCCGTACGCGGCGGCGTTCCGACAGCAGATGGTCGAACTGGTTCGGTCCGGCCGTACGCCCGGAGACTTGGCTCGGGAGTTCGAACCGTCGGCCCAGGCCATCCGGACCTGGGTTGCTCAGGCCGACCGCGACACCGGCACGCGCACCGACGGCCTGCGCACCGAAGAGCGTGAAGAGGTACGGCAGCTACGCCGGGAGGTCCGGCGGCTGCGCGAAGAGCGGGACATACTTGCAAAAGCGACGGCCTGGTTCGCGCGGGAGACCGGACCCGGGAGGTCTACCGGTTCATGAGCGCGAACCAGGCCCGTTTCCGCGTCGCCACGATGGCCCGTGTGCTCGGTGTCTCCCCGAGCGGGTACTACGCGTGGCGTCGACGTCCACCCTCGGCTCGTGCGCGGGCCGATTCGGAGCTGACGGCCCGCGTGCAGGAGATTCATGCCAACAGCCGGGGCACGTACGGCGCGCCGCGGATTCACGCCGAACTGGCCGAAGCCGGCGTCGCGGTCGGCCGCAAGCGGGTCGCGCGGGTGATGCGTGCCGCGGGCATCGCCGGGGTGAGCCGGCGCCGCGGCCCCCGCACGACGCGCCGGGAGGTGCAGGACCGGCCGGCGCCGGACCGGGTCGAGCGTCGCTTCGAGGCCGACGCGCCGAATCGCCTGTGGGTTGCCGACATAACCTGCATTCCGACCTTGGCGGGCTTCCTCTACTTGGCCATCGTCCTCGACGTGTTCAGCCGGCGGGTCGTGGGGTGGGCGATGGCGGCGCACCTGCGCACGGAGCTGGTGGTCGAGGCGCTGGAGATGGCCGTGGCGCAACGCCGGCCGGCTGCGGTCATCCATCATTCCGATCAGGGCTGCCAGTACACATCGCTGGCCTTCGGCGCCCGCTGCCGGGAATGGGACGTGGCGCTGTCGATGGGTTCGGTGGGCGATTACTTCGATAACGCGATGGCCGAGAGCTTCTTCGCGACGCTCGAGTGCGAGCTGCTCGACCGCACGACCTTGTCGACACACGCCGAGGCACGGGCGGCCGTGTTCGAGTTCGTGGAAGGGTGGTACAACACGCGGCGCCGCCACTCCGCGTTGGGCTACGTGTCGCCGCTCGAGTTCGAACGTCTGCATGCGGCAGGCCCCGTGGACGCCTTTCAGGCGCCCACGAGTCTGTTGGAGCCCGGATCGCCGGCGCCGACTCGCGTCGTCACCGGCGTTCTTCTGGAAACACACGGAGGGAAAGATGGCCTACAGACGCACGGCTCGCCTTCGGCTTCGCAAGCCGGATAGCTGCTGCGAGACCTGCCGGCTCGTCGAGGAAACGAACGCGGGCCTGCTGGGCCGCCGAGCTTCTTTCGGCCCCGCTGGTTGCCGAAACGGTCGCCGCATTACCGGACTGCGCAGCTTATTCCCACGGGGCGCTGTGGAAGTGCCCGGGCTGTGGCCGCCCGGTCGGCGTCGTGCTGAATCTGAAGGTCGGCCAGGCGGGCGCCCACAGCCCGTTGGAAATCTCGCGGGCGACCGCCGCCGACCATGCCTGCGCCGGGGCCGCGAGATTCCCACACTTCCACAGCGCATCATCTTCGATACCGACACGGAAACCACGTTCACCAAGCACGTGTCATGATGTGAACCCGAAAGCGTTAACCCGTCCGCGGGATCGGGGCAACCTCAGGCGGCGAGCTACCGCAAGGCGGTGCGGGCGCTGGTGCCGCAGGCCCGGGTGGTCTACGACCGGTTTCACGTCGAACGGCTGGCGGCCGACGCGGTCGACGCCGTCCGCCGGGCGGAGCAACACCGCCTGGGGACGACGGCGACCAAAGCCATCAAGGGGACGCGCTACGCGCTGCTGAAGCATCCGGCGCGCCTCAAGCCGAGCCAAGCGCGCCGGCTCGCCATACTGCGCCGGGACAACCGGGCCCTCGACCGCGCCTACGAGTTGAAGGAGTACCTGGCGACCATTCTCGAGCAGGCCAGACCCGACGAGGCCGACGAGCTACTCAACCAGTGGCTGGAGTGGGCGGCGCGCTCGCGCTTGACGCCGTTCGTCAAGCTGGCGCGCACGATCCGCAAGCACGCGGCCGGGATCCTCGCCTACCTCGACACCCGCATGACCAACGGGCCGGTCGAGGGGATCAACAACAAGCTGCGGGTCATCGCACGGCGCGCCTACGGCTTCCACTCCCACCGTCCGCTCATCTCGATGCTCTTTCTCT
This sequence comes from Vicinamibacterales bacterium, assembly GCA_965217045.1. Lineage (GTDB taxonomy): Bacteria > Acidobacteriota > Vicinamibacteria > Vicinamibacterales > UBA8438 > JAAXGX01. The sequence goes on from CBDCHF010000007.1 coordinate 242,436, forward strand.
GCTGTGGAGGCATTCAGCTGGCGCCACCGCTACCCACACGAATTTGAGGAGACTCAGAAATACTCGCCGACGCAGCCGTTTCCGATGAAACCGCCGCCCTTCGGGCGCACCGGCGTCTCGATAGACGACATCGCCAGGCGACCCCGGATACGCTATCACGGCCTCGCGTATCGAATGGGACATCTGGCGCTTCCGCCTGCGCGTCGACAAGCGGCCGGGCACTGTCCTCGGCTCCCCCAGCTCCGCTGGCCGCGACGGGGGTGACCACTTGGCGAGCGCGCGGGTTCGCACTGACCGGTGCGGGCGCCTCGACCGCGACGGCCGGGCGTCAGTGACGCCCGATTCACCCCCGGGGTCGAGTCGAAGGGAATCCGGGCTGGAGGCGACGCCCCACCGAAAATCGACACGCCCAGTCGGCTGCTGCAGCCTCCGCGCTGAATCTTCCGTTCTCCTGCCGCGCGCACCTGACCCGGGTGATCTGCGCCGCCGACGTGTTTGCAGACGATTGCTGACAATTCACCCGTTGCACCCGGCCTGGAGAGTTTCTAGGATTGCAGCATGCTGACCAGACGACAGGCCCTGCTCAACATGGCGGCCGCCGCAACGGCAGCAGCGTTGCCGCATGACGGTGAAGCCGCTACCGCCGTTCCTCAGCCCGCCACGCCGGTAACATTCCGTGTGCCCGCGGGGGCATGCGACACCCACACGCACGTATTCTGCGATCCTGAGCAATTTCCGTATGCGTCGACGAGCAGGTACAGACACATGCCGGCAACACCCGGCGACCTGTGCATGCTGCATCGCGCGCTCCACGTCGATCGAGTCGTCATTATTCAACCGAGTGCGTACGGCACCGACAATCGGTGCACGATCGACGGGGTGACGCAGCTCGGCTCGCGGGCACGAGGGGTTGTCGCTATCGATGACAATACGCCCGACGCGGCCCTCGATGAAATGGCCGCCGCGGGTGTTCGCGGCATACGCGTCAACCTCGGCCGGTCGCTTGCCGCGGCGCAGCCTCGCCTGGACGCGGCGGCGCGACGCGTGGCCGGCCGCGGCTGGCATGTCAATACCGCCGTGAGCTTGTCGCTGCTGGAAGGCTTGTCGGAGCAGCTCTCCGGCTCGCCGACACCCATCGTCATCGACCATTTCGCCGGAGCGGAAGCAGCACGCGGTACGCAACAACCGGGCTTCGATGTGCTGCTGGATCTTCTGCGAACGGGAGCGATCCACGTCAAGCTGTCGAGAATCCATAACGTGTCGAAGGAAGCGCCAGACTACGGGGACGTCGCGCCGCTCGCCCAGGCGCTCATTGCGGCAAACCCGGAGCGTATTCTGTGGGGTACGGACTGGCCGCATGCGGGGATTCGTCCGCCTGGATACTCGGCGACCGACGTGTCGCCGTATCTTCCGATCGATGACGGACGCGTATTCAACCAGCTCGCAGTGTGGGCCCCCGATCCCGGATTGCGCCGGACGATTCTGGTTGACAATCCGGCGCGGCTCTACGGTTTCTGAGAGGGATCGAGGGACAGATGGCAGTGAGACGATTGCCCGGCATCGCGGGAGTGGTCGCGCTTTCCGCCGCCGGCCTGCTCTTGGCCACGACCCCGGCCAAGGGGCAGCTGGGGGCGGCGAACGGCGAGTGGCGTTACTGGGGCGGTGACGGCGGCACGACGCATTATTCTGCCCTCGCCCAGATCGACCGTGACAACGTCAAGGATCTCGTCGTGGCCTGGCGCTGGAAGTCCGAGAACTTCGGCCCAAGCAGCCTGTGGCGAAAGTCGCGGATCCGGCCTGGCCCCGGCGCGATCGAGCCCGTACACTGAACGGCCATGGCGATGGGCAAGAAACCGGCGGCGCGCCAGGCGTCGCCGATGTGGGTGGACACGGCGGACCTTCCGACGAGCGACGGGCATCCTTACTTCGAGCGGCTGAACCGGGTCCTGGCGGATTCCGGATTCGATGCGTTCGTCGAGGAGTTGTGCGCGGCTTTCTACGCGGACAGGCTGGGCCGTCCGAGTCTGCGTCCGGGTCGGTATTTCCGGATGCTGTTCATCGGCTATTTCGAGGGGTTGTCGTCGGAGCGGGGGATTGCGTGGCGGGTGGCCGATTCGCTGAGTCTGCGGTCGTTCCTGGACCTGGAGTTGACCGCGGCGGCGCCGGATCACTCGACGCTGTCGCGCACGCGGCGGCGGATCGACGTAGAGACCCATGAGGCAGTGTTCACGTGGGTTCTGGAGCGGCTGTCCGCAGCGGGTCTGGTTCGGGGGAAGACGGTCGGCATTGACGCGACGACGCTGGAAGCGAACGCGGCGATGCGGAGTATCGAGCGGCGGGACACGGGAGAATCCCACGAGGCGTTCATTCGGCGGTTGGCGGAGGCGTCGGGTGTTGAGACGCCGACGCGGGCGGAGCTGGCTCGGTTCGACCGTTCGCGGAAGAACAAGAAAACGTCGAACAAGGAGTGGAAATCGCCGCAGGACCCGGACGCGAAGATCGCGAAGATGAAGGACGGTCGGACGCACCTGGCCCACAACGCCGAGCACGGGGTCGACATGGACACGGGGGCCATCGTCGCGGTGACGGTGCAGGATGCATCGGATGGTGACACGGCGACGCTGCCGGAGACGCTGATCATGGCGGCCGAGCAGGTTGAAGCGGTGCAGCCGAACGGCGTGGGGGTCGAAGAGGTGGTGGCCGACAAGGGCTATCACAGCGACGCGACGCTGGTGGCGCTCGACACGATAGGGGTTCGGAGTCACGTATCGGAGCCGGAGCGCGGCCGGCGCTGCTGGCAGGACAAGAAGACGGGAGAGAAGCCGCCGGAGAAGGCTGCGGCACAGAAGGCTCTGTATGGGAACCGGCGGCGTGTGCGGGGGCGGCGGGGTCGTCGCCTGCAACGGTGCCGGGGCGAGGTGGTGGAGCGGACTTTCGCGCACCTGTATGAGACGGGCGGTATGCGTCGCGTGTGGGTGCGCGGTCACGAGAATGTCCGCAAGCGCGTGCTGATCCAGGCGGCCGCCTGCAACATCGGACTGCTCCTGCGCCGCCAGACCGGCGTCGGTACGCCCCGGAGCCTGCAGGGGCGGGCTGTTTCGGCGATTTGCCGCTTGATCGGGCGTCTGATCGACCGCTGGGGGCGTCTGAGGCGCGCTTGGGGGTTAAAATGGACCCCGACGGCGCTCGTCGGCTCAATCGCTCATCGCCAAGTTGCCTGAACAGCGGGGCTCAGCGAACAGACTTCTTCCACGGGCTGCAAGGCCAAACTTCGACTGGAAGGCCACGCCGCTGATGATCGACGGCGTCCTCTACGTTACAGCGGGCTCGCGACGCGTGGCCGCCGCGATCGATGCCGCCACCGGTGAAACCTTATGGGTGTTTCGGTACGATGAAGGGAGCCGGGGACAGCGGGCACCAAACCGCGGGGCATCCGGCCGCGGTTTGGCGTACTGGACCGACGGCCAGGGAGACGAGCGCCTCTTCTACGTCTCGCTGGGCTATCGCCTCATTGCGCTCAATGCAAAGACCGGCCAACCGATCGATTCGTTTGGCAGGGACGGTGTCATCGATCTCTTCGAGGGCCTCGATCAAGAGAAGCCGGTGCAGGAAGGCGACATGGCATTAACGTCGCCGCCGGCGGTCGTTGGGGATGTGGTCGTCGTTGGAGCCGCACTGCGTGCGCTGGCGCCCAGCGAGGAGTTCGTCGCGGGGTTCCCGCGCGGCTTCGACGCGCGCACCGGCGAGCGGATGTGGGTCTTCCGTACCCTTCCACGGCCGGGTGAGGTTGGCAACGACACCTGGGAGAACGACTCGTGGGCCTATACCGGCAACACCGGCGTGTGGGCGCCCGTCTCTGTCGATGAAGAATTAGGGTACGTCTACCTCGGCGTCGAAACGCCGACGAACGACTGGTACGGCGGGCACCGGCCTGGCGACAACTTGTTCGGCAACAGCCTTGTGTGCCTGGACGCGAGGACCGGGCAACGGATCTGGCACTTTCAATTGACGCATCATGACATCTGGGACTATGACATTCCGGCCGCGGCGAACCTGGTCGACATTACGGTCGGCGGCCGGCGGATCAAGGCCGTTGCGCAGGTAACCAAACAGGGCTTCACTTTTGTCTTCGACCGTGTGACGGGTGAGCCGGTTTGGCCCATTTAAGGAGCGACCGGCCGTGCAGTCAGACGTGCCGGGCGAGAAAACGTCGCCGACGCAGCCGTTCCCGACCAGGCCTGCGCCGTTCGAGCGGCAAGGGGTGGCACTGGATGATCTCATCGACTTGACGCCGGAGCTGAAAGCCGAGGCGCTGGAGATCGTGAAAGGCTATCGCCTGGGTCCCCTCTATACGCCGGCTTCCATCACCGGACCGACGTTGATGTTGCCGTCGCCCAACGGGGGCGCCAGTTGGCAGGGCGCCGCCGTCGACCCCGAAACGGGATACCTGTACATAGGATCGGCGACGACCCCGCGCGTGCTCACGCTGAGGAACGATCCGGGCCGCAACGCGATGGACTACATCGGTTCGGCGCGCTGGAGGCCCGAGATCTTCCCCCAGGGCCTGTCGCTCGTGAAGCCGCCGTGGGGACGGATCACCGCGATCGATCTGAACACTGGCGACCATGTGTGGATGATTCCGAACGGGGATACGCCCGCAGCCGTCAAGAATCATCCGGGACTGGAGGGCGTGGACATCGAGAGAACCGGATCGGCTGACGCATCCGGGCTGCTGGTGACGGCGACGTTGCTCTTTTCCGGCAGTTCTGGATTACACGCCTCGCTGCCGCCTGGTCAAGGCTCCACGAGTCTTCTCGCGATCGACAAGGGGACGGGATCGGTCATCTTCGAGTACGAACTGCCGGATGGACTCCGGCCGACAGCAGTGCCGATGACGTATCTCGTTGACGACCGGCAGTTCATAGTGGTTGCAGCGGGAGCCTCACCGCCCGGGGCGAGGTTGAGCGTGCCGGCGGAGCTGCTGGCGCTCACCTTGCCCTGACGCCGATCGAGAGTGGCCGATGAAGACCGGTGGTGCGTTGCGGCGCCCACGTCACGCGGGTGGCGGGTGCCGTCGATTCCGGTTTAGCACGGCACTGATAGGCATCGCCGCCGTGCTGGCGTCATGCCAGCGAGTGCAACCCGAGCAACCAGCGGAGCTCGAGCTCGTGCGCTTCCTGGAGCCGTCGCCGATTCCGAGCTCTTTCGCCGCTGACCTCGTCGCGCGCTTCGATGCGGCGCTTCCGGGCGCGCGAGTGTCGCTGAACGGGACATCTGGCTCGCTATCACTGGTGTCGGCCTTGGAGCGCGGCCGTGGGGACATCGGCATCGCGCAATCCGACATCGTATACCTCGCGTACCGCCGGGGTCTGGAAAGCTACAAGGTTCCGCACACGAACCTGCGGGGCATCGCGGTTCTGTGGGTGAACGCCGTGCAGATCATGGTCCGTGGCGACAGCACGTTGCAATCCCTCAAGGATTTCCGCGGCCAACGCGTCGGTGTCGGTCCAGTCGGCAGCGCCGGCGAATTCTTTGCGCGTACCGTCCTGGAGGCGTACGGCCTAGGTTATTCCGATATAGAAGAACGCCATCACCCGGTTTCCAGGATGCCGATGGCGCTCCTGCACGGAGCCCTCGACGGGGCAATAGCCGTGTCGCTCGTCGATCGATCGTCGCTGGCGACGTCGTCACGATTGCGGCTGCTGTCGATTGACCCGAACGTGATCAGCCAACTGCGCTCCCGGTATCTGTTCGCCAAGCCGCTTTTCTTGCCGGCGCACATGTCCGACGCCAATATCTCCGATGTTCATACCGTTGGCATCGATGCGCTGCTGGTATGCCACAGAAATTTGGAAGAGGATGTAGTTTATCGGCTGGTCAGAGAATTCTTCGCCATGCTGCCGGATCTCGCACTCAGCCACGCCGCCGCGTCCCTCGTGGACCCGGACCTGGGTCCTACGACACCCATTCCCCTGCATCCCGGCGCGGCCCGCTACTATCGCGAACGAGAAATTCTGGGGTAGGCGAAACGCTGGTGTCATCCATGTTTTCTGGTTGGTTTGCGCGCCGCCGCGATCTGGACCGAGAGTTGGTGCATTGGGGCGTCGTGTTCGCTGTGGCGACGGTGCTCTGCGGCGTGGTGGGTGCACTGGTGTGGTTCGGATACGTCGCACTTCGGGAGTGGGAGCGCGGCGCCGACCTGCTACTCGATCGACGCCAGGCCGAGGCCGTCGCCCTCACCACAACGGCGTTGAACCGTGACATGGAAGGCGCCTGGTCAAGAGTGCTTGTGCCCATCAACCGAGTCGCGGTCGAGGAGGATCCCCCGTACGACCTCATTCAGCGTACGGCGCAGGCTTTCGCCAGGTTCCCGTATCCGGAGTCGTTTTTCATTTGGCGCCACACCGAGTCCGAACCGCGCGGGGAAGTGACGTACGTATTCAACCGGGCTGAGCGGCGACCGCATTGGGACCATGCGACCGAATCGGACGACCCGTTTCCCGTGGTCGTGCTCCGCGACCCGCCTGCGATGCGGGCGGTCGTCACCGCCGTCAGTCGCCGCGCCGAACCTACCAATCCGTTCATCGTCATCGAGGTGGATATCGGAGGCGTTCCCTACCAAGTGGTTGCGCATCTGCTGTTTTCGCCAACCGAGTCGCGCCTGTCGAGCGTGGCTGGGTTCACCGTGAACTTGGGTTGGATACGGCGAGAGTACTTTGGACCCTTGCTGCAGGAAGTCGCCAGAATTGGCGGTCATCAGGACGTATTGTCGTTTTCGGTCACCGACGACTACGGGACGCTCGTGACGATCACTCAACCTCCGCAACAGGGCGCACCCGGTGTCCAGCGGCTGTTTCCACTGCTCTTCCTCGGCTCGGCGCTGGTTTCTTCCTCTTCCACACCGAAGCCAGCAATTCGCGAATGGACGGTTCACGTCACGCTCGGTGACGATCAGGCGCTGCCGGGGACGCAGCAAGGCATGCGGGAAACATTCGCGGCTCTGGTAATCGCCAGCGCGGTCAGCGCGGTTGCGCTGCTGCTGGCGGTCAGGTTCGCCCGCGCAAGTGCCAGGCTCGCGTCCGTGAAATCCGACTTCGTGTCGGCGGTGACGCACGAACTCAAGACGCCTGTCGCACTGATTCGCCTTGTCGGCGACACTTTGGGCGCCGGTCATCCCGTTGCTCCGGGGACCGTCAAGGAGTACTCCCGCCTCCTGTCTCGCGAGGCTTCTCGGCTGAGTCGGGCAATCGAGAACCTGTTGACGTATGCTCGCTATGAGGGCTCGCGCAGGCATCAGCCAATCGAGCTTGTGCCGGCCGACGTATGGGATCTGGTGGAACAGGCCCTCAAGGCGTTTCGGCCGACACTCGAACAGCTGGAATTCGAAGTCGTGGTCGACGTTCCGCACGATCTGCCACCGGTGCTAGCCGACCGTGCAGCGATGATTCAAGTCCTGGAAAACGTGGTCGCGAACGCGATCAAGTACTCGGAACAAGTACGCGCGCTCAGCATCGTCGGTCGTGTCCGGGCACGCCACGTACATCTGAAGATTTCCGATCAAGGGACAGGCATCGTCAACGACGATATCGCGCGCGTGTTCGATCGCTTCTATCGTGGTCGAAATGCGAAGCAGGGCGGCAGCGGCCTGGGGTTGACGATTGCGCGGCGGATCATTCGTCATCATGGAGGCGACATCACCCTCCGCAGCACTCTCGGCAGGGGGACCGACGTCGAACTCCTGCTGGCCGTCGCGGCCTAATCAGCCTGTGGTAAAACCGCCGGATAGGGATCGACAGGACGGATCGTGCCCTCTACACTGGTGCCGATGTCGATGGGTAAACGCTAGGTGGACGGCAACGGCTGATGTGGGTGGCCAGCGCGGCGACGGATCGACATCGAGACGCACCAGGCGGTTTTCACGTGGGTTCTGCGGTGGTCGAGACGTTGATCACGGCGGCCGAGCTGGTCGAAGTGGTGCTGCCGACCGGCGGTGGGCTCGCCGAGGTGGTTGGCGACAAGGTATCACTGGTGCTCCCGGCGGCCTGCCCGACTCCACGAGATTACCCGCGTGAAGTCGTTGGGAAGGTACAGGGGTATCACAGCAATGCCCGTGGATTGCGCCTGCTCCGGCAACGCGGCGAACGCCTCGAACGCCCTACCGCTCGTCTCTACGAGACCGGCCGACTGAGTCGCGTGCATCTGCGGGGCCATGCCAACATCCTCAAGCGCCTGCACGTACACGTCTGCGGTTTGAATCTGGGCCTGCTCATGCGCCGACTGACGGGCGTTGGGACCCCTCGAGGCCTCCAGGGCCGCGCCTGGACGCTCATCGACGCCGTCAGCTGCTTCTGGAGCTCTGTGCCCCGTTACTGGACCGCCGGTTCGTCCGATCCAGCGTGGATCGACCGCTCGGCACGGGGCTACCAACCCGCATTCCTCACGCCACAAACAGGTGGTTCTGCCACGGGCTGCTAGCGACATGGCCAAGCGCATCCTTCTCATCGAGGACGACGACGCAATCGGCCGCCTGCTGGGCGACAACCTGCGGCGCGAGCGATTCGACGTCGAGTGGTCCCGCACCGGACCCGAAGGCCTGGAAAAACTCAAGGTATTCATACCGGACCTAATCATCCTCGATTTGATGCTGCCGGGCGGCATGGATGGATTCGAACTCTGTCAGCTCCTGAGCCGTCAGTCGCCGGGTCCGGCGCGCGAGCAGGTGCCCATCATCATCTTGAGCGCACGCGGTCAGCAGGCGGATCGGGTGCGGGGATTGAACGTCGGTGCTGACGACTATGTCGTCAAACCGTTCGATCTGGAGGAGTTGTTGGCCCGCATCAGAGCCGTCTTGAGGCGGACGAAACGTACCGAGCCGCCGATCAGCAGGCTGCAGCTGGGCAAGACGTTCATCGATTTCCGGAAGCTGCGTGCATCGAGAGGCCGGGAGGAGTTGGTGCTCACCGATCGGCAGTTTGAAGTCCTGCGCTATCTGGCGGAGCGGGCCGGCAGCATCGTCACACGTGAAGAACTGCTTTGTCTGGTCTGGGGATACTCGCAAGTGCCGCAGACCCGGACGGTCGACAATTTCATCTTCAGGCTTCGACAAAAGATCGAGCAGGATCCGCACGATCCCACGTATATCCGAACTGTCTATGGTGACGGCTATCGATTGATCGTCCACGGTTGACGCAGCGACGGATGGACGCGCCACGGGTCACCACGCTGGTGATTGTGCTCGTGCATCTGACGCTGGTAGACTCTGGAAACGGCCGGACGCACATCTTGTTCATGACGAAGCACGGTCACGCGTCGGGGCTACTGCTCATGACGGTCGCGGTGGGATGGCTTCTAGCGCTGCCGCCCGCTGTTTCTGCCGCTGCCGCGCAGCCCGTCACGTTCAACGACGATATCGCGCCGATCCTCTTCCGCCGTTGCGGTCCCTGCCACCGCCCCGGCGGGTGGGCACCGTTCAGCCTGCTCACCTATTCTGCGGCACGGGAGCGGGCGGACCGAATTGCGGCAGTCACGAAGAGTCGCCGGATGCCGCCGTGGAAGACGGAACCTGGATACGGCCCTTTCGTCGGGCTGCAGGCCCTCGGTGAAGTCGAGATAGACCTGATACAACGCTGGGTGCGCGATGGAAGGCGTGAAGGAGCCCCGCGGGATCTTGCTGCGCTTCGCCCGCCGGCTCGAGAGTGGCGACTCGGCACGCCCGACCTGGTCGTCACGTTCCCGCAGGCGTACACGGTGCCGGCTGGCGGGCCGGATGTGTTCCGGGTTTTCGTCGTCCAGCTTCCGACGAGCACGACGCGCCATGTCAGAGGGCTGGAGTTTCTGCCCGGCAATCCCCGGGTTGTACACCATGCCAACCTGCTCCTCGATCCCACGCCGAGATCACGCGCGCTCGATGCGGCAGATCCCAAACCGGGCTATGAAGGCGCGACGCCGCGCTCGGCCGGTTTTCCCCAAGGACACTTCCTGGGTTGGGTGCCTGGACTACCGGCTCCCCTGCTTCCCGAGTCGCTCTCGTGGCCTCTCGAGCCGGGCACCGATCTCGTCGTCCAACTCCATTTTCTCCCGAGCGGCCGGCCGGAAACGGTGCAACCCTTAATCGGGTTCTACTTCGCGGATGTGCCACCCGCGCGAATTCCGAGTCTGCTCAAGCTTGGCCGGCAGGACATCGACATCGCGCCCGGAGACGGCAACCATACGATCAGCGACTCGTATGCGCTTCCCGTTGACGCCGGGATTCTGGCTATCAAGCCGCACGCGCACTACCGGGCACGTGAGATTCGAGCGACCGCTACGCTTCCCGACGGCACGACTAGGCGGCTTCTGCACATCAAGGACTGGGATTTCAAGTGGCAGCACACCTATCGCTTCGTCGAGCCGCTCGATTTTCCCAAGGCGACGACGCTACGCATGCAGTACACGTATGACAACTCGGCCGACAACCCACGGAACCCACAGTTGCCGCCCCGGCGAGTGCGCTGGGGCCCGAGCTCCTTCGATGAGATGGGAGATCTGTGGATTCAGGTGCTCACGAAGGAAGAGAGCGACAGAATCACGCTGGAGCGGGATTTCAGACGCCAAGCGGCCGCGGCTGAGATCGTTGGCTACCAGGCATTGCTCGAGAACGAACCGGCCAACTCGGCCCTCCACGACGAAATCGCCATGCTGTTCCTGGAGCTTGGCAGGCCGAGCGGCGCCGTGAGCCACTTCGAGGCTTCCCTCCGGCTGCAACCGGATTCGGCTGCAAGCCACTTCAACCTCGGAACGGCCCTGACGATGGCTGGCGATCTCGACGAAGCGATCCGTCGGTACCGGAAGGCGCTACGGCTCGATCCAGATCGCGCTCACGTGCATTTGAATCTCGGCAACGCACTCGCTTCACAAGGCCGAACGGAAGACGCCCTGAACCACTACCGTAGCGCCCTGCGGCTGGAGCCCGAATATGCCCGAGCCCGGAACAACGTCGGCAACGTACTGATGGGGCTAGGCCGGCTGGAGGAAGCGGCGTCTCATCTTCGCGAAGCACTTCGAATCGACGCCGAGTTGCCGGACGCTCATTTCAACCTGGCGCTGATGCTTCTGGGGCGGCGTGAACTGCCCGAGGCCGTCGACCACCTGCGTATTGCCGTTCGCTTGCGGTCCGACTGGACGGCCGCCCTCACCCGACTGGCGTGGGTGCTTGCCACCGCGTCCGATGGCCGCGTGCGCGATGCGGCCGAGGCGGTGCGTCTCGCCGAGCATGCCGCGCGCCTGACCCGCCGGCGGGACGCACAGACGCTGGACGTCCTCGCGGCCGCCCATGCGGCGGCGGGTCGGTTCGATCGCGCGCTCCGAATCATTCAGGAAGCCGTCGCTCTCGACCCTTCGGCGTCGAGCCTTTCCGGGATGCTCGCACGCCGCGAGCTCTATGCCGCACGGCAGCCGTACCGCGAGATCCCCTGATAGCCACATGTCGATAGCTTGTGCCGGGACGCCGGAACAAGAAGATGGGGCGCCCCCAGTTTTCTTGGACACGGATTAGGCGGAAGTTTCGGTGCTGATCGCGTGTAAGTCCCTGTTGTTGTGGTAGTTGTCTGGTTTCATGGGGTGTCGGTGGTGGCTACATTCGCGGTGTCACCCCCAGGAGCTCGAAGCAGCGCTGCTGGAGCGGCGTGGGCTTGGTCTGCAGCGTGAAGGTGGCGCCGCCGCTGGCGACCTGCATCGTGTTGGCCGCCAGCGTCCCGAGGTCGGCGAGCAGCGTCCGGAAGCTGTGCCCCGGCAGGTCGTCGTCGGTGCGTTTGCGGCGGGCCTTGGCCAGGGCCGCGGGCGAGCGGCGGGCGGGGGCGACCACGGAAGTGCGTTGCTGCTCGGCCGCGGCCGGGTCGTGGTCGTCGAAGAGCAGCGGTGCGAGGGCCCGGCGCATGTGCCACTCGACGTAGTAGGCCAGCATGCACAGCAGGACGTGGGCGCGCACCCGGTCCGCTCGCCGGTGGTGGAGCGGCCGCACCTTCAGGTCCACCGACTTGAAGCAGCGAAACGCGCGCTCGACCTTCGACAGGTCCTTGTAGGCACGGACCGTCTGCGTTGCGTCGAATTGCTCCGGCTCGACGTTGGACCGGACGATGTAGATCCCGTCGAGCTGTTTCTCGGTCGCGATCTTGTCCTCGTTCCGGCGAAACGTGAAGCGCTCGTCGGTGATCTCGGTCACGAAGTGCTTGGCCATCTTGTAGCGGTTGATCACCTTCCCGACGCGCACGCCGATGGCCGCCGCGCCGCGTAGCGGTTTGTTCTCGCGCCGGGTCGCGGCCGCGATGGTCTCGAGGTCCTTCTCGGTGGCCGCCAGCAGCTCGTGGCGCTTGCGCTGGCGTTCGGCGGCCAGCAGCGGATTGCGGCACACGATGAGCCGCTCGCCGGGGAACTCCTCGCTGGTGACCTCGGCCAGGTCCCGCTCGTCGAACAGTGACGGCGTCACCGTGCCGGCATTGACGAGTTTGCGGATGGTCGGTGCGCGCAGCGTGGTGATCCAGCGCAAGCCGTCGACGCCTTGCAGGTCCTCGCGGATACGCGCCGCCGTCAGCATCCCCCGGTCGCCCACCAGCACCACCCGCTCGAGTCCGAACCGCTCGCGCAGCTTCGCCACCTGACTGGCCACCGTCTTCGGGTCGCTCGTCGAGCCCTCGAAGACCTCGACCGCGACGGGACAGCCTTCGGCCGTGCACAACAGCCCGAAGACGATCTGCAACGTGCCCTTCTTGCCGTCGCGGCTGTGCCCGCGTTGGGCCAACGGGCAGTGGGTGCCCTCCACATAGCTCGACGTCAGGTCGTAGAGCACCAGCGTGTGCTCCTGCAGGTGCCGTTTCGCCAAGCGCTGCTCGATGCCCGCCTGCCGCTGCACGAGCCAGTCCATCGCCGCGTACAGCTCATGTTGATCCACGTCGCCGAGCCCGAGCGCCTCGCCCAGGGTTGAGACGGCGCTCTCGGGCGTCAGCGCACGGGCGGTGGCCAACTTCGACTGCGCGTCGATGACGCGCGCCACAATCAGCGCCATGACGAGGTCGCGGACACGACTGCCGCCGCGGGCGATCAGGGTGTCGAGTTCGAGTTGCTTGAGCACGCCGAGCACGGCGGCGATGTGACCGTGGGGCAGGCTGCGAACGCAGGTGAAGACCTCCTCCGGGGCGACGAGGCGTTCGCCGCGCAGGACTCGACGCACCGCTTCGACGGCGGCGGCCGGCAGCTTGGACAGGTTGGCGAGGGTGCGTTTCTTGACCCGCCCGCGGTCGCGGTAGGACTCGCGCAAGAGCACGGCTGGCGGTGAGGAGCGATTGGGTACGCTCTCAACATACATGGTTACACATAATACAAACAATATCCTTTATACAGCAACACTACTCACATGGAAGCCGCTATATACATGGCTACAACTCATCACGCACACCATGCCCCTGCGCTCATAAACCCCTTTAGAAACTAGAGGTTAAGACAGACTGGGCCGCTGAAACTTCCGATTAGGGGAGAATTCGAATGTCGAAGGAGGTAGGGGACATGGTTCGGTCGAGGCGTGTGACGTGTGAAGGGAGCTGGGTCGGCGCGGACGGAGGGAGCCCGCAGGGCGCCCGGAGTCGGCGCCGACCCAGCTGCGGTTGGCGCGGGGGCCTTGGCGCCCGGGCAACGGTGGAGCGCGAGCCGCAAACGGGACGTGGCTGTGCAGGCTGCTGCGCGGCGAGTCGCTGGACACGGTCTCGCGTGAAGTCGGGGTAGAGCTCTATCGCCTGGAGGCGTGGAAGACCCGGGCGCTGGCCGGTCTCGAGCTCAGTCTGAAGGCGCAGGCCGGTGAGCCGCTGGCCGCCGAGCTGGATGCTGCCAAGCGACACATTGGCGAGCTGTCGATGGAGAACGAGCTGTTGCGCGAGCGTGCCCGTGCAGCGGAGCGTCGCCTCCCTTTGACGTCGCGGAGGTCGCAACGATGAGCGCAACGACCTCCGCGACGTCGGGGCGGCGCTATGGTCTCGAGCGGGTGTGTCGACTGTGGGAACGGTCGCGCTCGGCGCTCTACGCGCGGGGTGCTGGCCCGGGGCGCCGCGGGCCAACGCCCGCGCTGTCGGATGCGCAGTTGCTGGCGGCCATTCGCAGCGACCTGGCCCGCTCCCCGTTCCAGGGCGAGGGGCATCGCAAGGTCCACGCGCGGCCGCGGATCCTCGACGGGGTGCGGGTCTCCCGGACGCGGGTGTTGCGCGTGATGCGCGGGCAGGGGCTGCTCTCGCCCCACCGCGGCCGGCAGGGTGACCCCAAAGCGCACGACGGGACGATTGTCACCACGGCGCCCGACGTCATGTGGGGCACCGACGGCGTGCGGGTGTTCACGGCCGACGAGGGCTGGGTCTGGACCTTCGCGGCGGTGGACCACTGCAACGCCGAGTGCGTGGGCTGGCATGTGTGCAAGGTGGGGAGCCGTTTCGCGGCCCTCGAACCGGTCGCGCAAGGGCTCCGGCGACTCTACGGTTCGGTCGAGGCGGACGTGGTGCGCGGGCTGGCGCTACGGTATGGACCACGGCAGCCAGTACCTGTCGGACCACTTCCTCAACCAGCTTCGGTACTGGGGCATCCACCCCAGCTTCGGCTTCCTCGAAGAGCCGGAAACCAACGGGGTCGTCGAGCGCTGGAGCCGTCGCCGCGGCCGATCGCACGCTCAAGGAGCAAGCTGTCTACGGCCGGGTCTTCCGAAACCTGGCCGAAGTGCGCGCCGCCGTCGCCGGGTTCGTCGAACGCTACAATCGGTCCTGGCGCCTCGAGAAGCTGGCGTACCGCACGCCGCTCGAAGCGCGCGAGGAACACGAGCTGCGTCAAGCCGCGTAGCGTAAACGGGTGTCCAAGAAACCGGGTGCGGTACACCGGAACAAGACGACAATGTATGACAATTTGCAACTTGTTGCGAAATAGGTAGTGTGCCAAGCTGTAAACTGGACCGGAAAGTGTGAATGGCACGCGCGCCTGCGGTTGGGTTTCGCGCGCCTGGAATCGAAGTCGGTCGGCAGACGGAGGAGAAAGAGCCATGGCGTGTGATACTCGATGGAAGCTGATCTCGCATGGCGTACTGGCAGCGGTCGTCGCGGCTATTATCCTGGCGGTGCAGGCCCCCGCGTTCGCGGGGCAGACCGCGCCGCATGAGGAGGCTACGGTTACCGAGGAAGTCACGTTCACCAAGGACATCGTGCCCATTCTGCAGCGAAGCTGCCAGAATTGCCATCGGCCGAACGCGATCGCGCCGATGTCGCTGATCAACTACTCGGAAGTACGTCCGTGGGCGAGAGCCATAAAGTACCGGACCGCGCTTCGGGGGCAGCCGGGGGCGATGCCGCCGTGGTTCGTCGAAAAGGACATCGGCATTCAGCAGTTTCAGAACGATCCTTCCTTGAGCGAGGAAGAGATAGTGAAAATTGGCACGTGGGTCGACAACGGCATGCCGCGAGGCAATCCGACCGACATGCCGCCGCCTATCGACTTTCTTGACGCTGACGAATGGGAAATCGGGGAGCCCGATCTCATCATTCAGACCGCGAGCGTCAAGCTCGCGGCCAACGATCCCGATTGGTGGGGACCGATCGGTGAAGTACCGTTCAATCTGACGGAGGAGCGCTATGTCGCCGCGGTCGAGGCGAAGGAAGTGAGCGACCTGCCGGGCGTGATCGGTACCAAGGGCGGTGGCAAAATCGTGGGCGGCCGTTTCATTTTCCACCACCTCTGTTGGGGCGCGATCCTGGGTGACGGAGAAACGCGTACAGGGTTCCCTTGTCACGAAGTCGGGCGGAACGCCGATGTTTTCCCCCCCGAGGTCGGGCGGCGTCTGGATCCAGGGGCGAAGGCCGTCTTTTCTTCCACGCATCTGCACGCCACGACCGAAGATGCGAGAGCGCACGTCAAGCTTGGCTTCAGGTTGCACCCGAGAGGGTACAAGCCAACGGTCGAGGCACGGTATGCCGGGCTCTTTGGAAACAGCATGAACCTGGACGTGCGCCCACTCGAGGCGAACCAGATGTTCGAGGCCTTCCAGGTGCTTGAGGACAACGCGAAGATCGTGTCGTTCGAGCCCCACATGCATGCGGCCGGAGTGAGAATGTGCCTCGATGCGATCTCCGGGCGGACGACCCGAATCGAGACGCTGAGCTGCGTGGGGTATGACCACAGCTGGGTCAGGATCTACAACTACGCCGACGATCACGCGCCGTTGCTGCCGAAAGGCACCATCCTGCGCATGAGGGGCTACTTCGACAATTCGCCGACCAACAGGAACGTCGCCGATCCGCGAAACTGGTCGGGGCTGGGCCACCGTTCCATAGACAACATGATGAATCACCTTGGTGAAATCCTCTACATGAACGATGAGGACTTCTCCCAGGAGATGGTCGAGCGACGCGAAAGACTCGGCATCGAAGACGGGGCCCTAGTGCCCGGGTGCCCGCTGTGCGGCGCGCCCGAGCGGTTGATGACCGCGGATGGACCCGCAGAGGCAGTCGCAGAGGCAGGGGCTCAGCAGTGATCCCGTCCCTGGTGCGAGTTCCGAAATCTGACGGAGGAGCCAAGAGAATGGTCATCAAGGGCAGGCGGATTCTGCGAGCCGCGATCATGGCAGGAGCAACGGTGGCGGCGATGGTTGCCGTCGTGGCTGCCCTGTCATCCGGAATGAGCGCCCAGATCATGCGCTTCAAGGGGCAGAACGTCGTGCCCGTGTACGAAGGGTGGGAACAGAACCCAGACGGATCTCTCAACCTCCTGTTCGGGTACTACAACCGGAACCATCTTGAGGAGTTGGATGTCCCGGTGGGTGCGGCGAACCACTTCTCGCCGGGTGAGCCCGATCGGGGACAGCCGACCCACTTCTTGCCGCAGCGGAGCCGGTTTCTGTTCCGGATTCGTGTCCCAGGTGACTTCGGCGGCAAGGAGCTGGTCTGGACCCTCACGAGCAACGGGAAGACCGACAAGGCGTACGGAACCGTCAACGCCGGTTATTTCATCGATGACATTGTCCTCATGAACAACAGCGGCGCCGGCGGCTCTGGCGGCGGCGCCAATGATCTTGAGGGCAACAAGGTCCCGACGCTGACGATCGAGGGGGAAATGGTTCGGCACGTCGCGGTCGGACAACCCGTCATCCTGACGGCGGTCGCCACTGACGACGGTGTACCGAGCGCGGGCTGGTTCAACTCTTTGGACGGGGGCACAATCTTGGGGTGCGGTGTTGTCCAGATGCCGCGAGAGGTTTAAGGCTGTCCTGGTTCGTGTATCGAGGTCCCAACACGATGGCATTCGAGCCCAAGCAGTTCGACGCCTGGGAGAACTACAGAGACGGGGGGAATTCCCCTTATTCTGCGGGTTGGGAAGTGCCGCCTGTGCCTGCGGGCAACAGGTGGGTGACCACGACAGTCTTCAGTGAGCCGGGCGAATACGTGTTGCGCTGCTTGGCCCACGATGGTGGCCTCTTCGCATGGGAGGACGTGACCGTCGTAGTCGGGTAGGCAGCAAGCGCGTTGTCGGACGCGCGCGCCGGAGCGCGCGTCCGACACTCCACCTCGTCGTGGCGATGCGATCTCATCAACCACTCAGTCGGGCAGGCCGAACGTGAACAGCGCATTGCCCGCTGCCGCCGCTATGTACTGGCGTCCGTCCACTTCGTATGAGATCGGCCCGTTGACGATTTGACCGCCCAGGCTGGCTTTCCACAACTCCGCTCCATCCGCCGCGTCGAGGGCCACGAAATGTCCTTCGCGCCCCCCGGTAAACAGCAGGTTCGTTGCCGTGGTCAGAATGCCGCTCGTGGTCATGTCGACCATCGTGTGTTTCCACACGATTTGCCCCGTGTGCGGGTCGATAGCGATGGTCGCCCCATTGCCCGTGGCTCCGACGAAGTCATTGATGGGGCTGCCCTTCAGGAACGGGGGCATTGGCACGTTCAAGACGGGCGACGACACGCCGCCGCCCGTGAAACTCTGACCGGCCGTATACGCCTGCTCGACTGGGCGGACGATGACCGCGTAGTCTTCCCACACCGAGACGTAGAAAAGCCCGGTCCGCGGACTGTACGATGGGGAGTACCAATTCGTGCCCCCGAACGAGCCGGGAAACGTAGGAGTCCCCGGCGGCTGGGGGGTTGGAACGGGTCGTCCGTTCTCGTCCAATCCAGCGGCCCAATTCAGATCGACGAAGGGAGAACCGGCCAGAAACTCGCCGGTCAACCGATCCAGCACGTAGAAGAATCCGTTGCGGTTGGCCCACATCATCAGCTTGCGTGGCGCGCCGTTCCACGTGGTGTCCACCAGGACCGGCACTTGCGTTGCGTCGTAATCGTACGGATCGTTAGGGGTGAACTGAAAGTACCATTCGAGCGCCCCGGTATCCGCGTCGAGCGCAACGACCGAGTCGGAGTACAGATTGTCTCCGGGTCGTTGGTCCGGGTTCCAATCCGGTCCCGGGTTGCCGACTCCCCAGTACGTGAGATTCGAGGCGGCATCGTAGGAACCGGTCACCCAGACCGGAGCCCCACCGGTTCTCCAGTCGTTGCCGCGCCACGTGCTGTGGCCCGGGTCGTCCGGGCCGGGCACTGTGTAGAAGCGCCACACTTCATTGCCCGTCGTCGGATCGTGCGCCGCGATGAAGCCGCGAATCCCGAACTCTCCTCCGGCGACTCCCACGACGACCTTGTCGTTGATCACGAGCGGCGCCAGAGTCATCGCATAGCCTTCCTCGGGATCGGCGACTGGAACCTCCCACAAGGGGTTCCCATCCCTCGCATCGACTGCGACCAGCCGCGCATCAATCGTGGCCATGAACAGCGTGTGGCCCAGCATGGCCAGGCCTCGATTTATTCGCCCGCAGCAGGGCCGGGCGGTCGGGAGCGGCTCGTAGGAATAGATCCAGAAAAGCCGGCCGGTCTTCGCGTCAAGCGCCACGACGTCGTTCGGCGGTTGGGTCAGATACATGATGCCGTCGACCACGAGCGGCGACGCCTCGAAGCTTTGCAGAGACTGGGCCTGAAACACCCACTTCAATTGCAACCGCTCGACGTTCGACTTGTCGACCGCCGTCAACCGGCTGTGCCGTTGGCTCATGTAAGTGCCGGAGTAGCTGAGCCAGCTCTCAGGTTCGTCGGCGGCATCAAGGAGACGCTCGGCAGTGACCTGGGCCAAGCCGTGCAGCGAAAATACAAACAAGAGGCACACCGCAATTAGCATGCGGATGACCATGAGCCGTCCTTTCCTTCAAACTGTCTTTTCGGTTCCCGGTCGCGCTGCGTTCCTCAGCGCCGTACTCAGCGGACGGCGTTCAACGACTGCAGGTACGCGACGATGTCCGCGAGCTCGGTAGCCGTCAGGCGGTCTCCATAAGGGGGCATTGACGAGCGTTCGAGCACGGTCATGTCCCGCAGATCGGCCTTCATCAACGAGATGAGACGTCCCTCTTCGCCCATGAGCTGGATCGAGTAGGTGTCTTCATTCAGGCGCCTGCCGGTTATGGTGCCGCCGTCTCTTGTGACCGCACGGATCTCGCGGTTCAGAGGAACGATCGCGGCAGAGGGGTTCAGGAGCGACGCCAGCAGCGCGGATCCGGATCGCATCGCCCCGATGCGGGACAGATTTGGTCCTTGAAATCCCCCCACGCCGCGGACCCGGTGACATCCGCCGCAGTCGGCTTTTCCGTGAAACAGCGCGCTCCCTCGCTTGGCATCGCCGATTGAGAGCGGAGCGGAGTCGCTGCTCGTCGTCGGATCCAGCGGCGCCGACCGCAGGTACGCGACAAAGGCGGTCAGCTCATCCATGCCGTAGTCGCCCTGAGGCATGCCGACCTCGGGAATTCCGTTCCTGATCAGACCGGCCAACTCTTCGTCTGAGCCTGCCCGGCTGAATCGACCGCTGAGCAGATTGACACCAGGCACCTGGTTGCCGGCGTTCCCGTGGCAGCCGGTACATTGCGTGTTGAAGAGTCGGGCTCCCCGCTGGACGTCGGCGAGCGCGTACTCACCGACATGAGGCTGTGCGGCCGACAAACCGCCGGCTGCGATCGCGGAGAAGAGGAACAGGGCAGCGAACCAGATCGAGGCGCTTTTTTTCCAGCCGGTCGTCATCGCTGCGACCTCATGATTAAAGGTCGTGAACGGCCCCGGGGCTCCCTTCCGGAAAACACCGGGGCGGTTCTGGTACTCCTACCAGTCGAACTGGAATGCGAACTTCGCCATTCGGCCGGTCAGAATCGTGATTGGCCTTTGCCAGGCCGACCCGTACACGTTGTTTTGGACCAACACGGGATTCGTGTTGAACACGTTGTACAGGTCAAAGATTGCCTGGAGGCGAGCCTGATCGACCTGAAAGATCTTGGCGACGCGAACATCGACCTGATGCACCCGGTCGCCGTACTCGGTACCGGGCAGGACGAGGGGTATCTCCGGCGCCGTCGGCGTCTTCCCCAGCGCCGGGACAACTCCTGGGATCGTCCAGTTGGCGAGAATTTCCGTTCCGGCAAGAGTCTGGTATGTCGCGCTGGTGGTTACACCGCCCCAGGGGAGCGGGTAGACCCCGGCGAGCTTCACCTGCGTTTGGAACGGCGGTGTGACTTCGCAGAACCGCAGCGCCTGTGGCGAGTCTACGACGAAGCAGGTGCTCGTCTTGAGGCGTCCGGTACTGCTGCCTCCTTGCAGCACTGCTCCATTCGGAAATCGCAGGTTCACTCCCGTGTCAATTCCATCGTAGATCTGTGACTGGTCGCCGAACATCCCCTGCCGGGTAATCGTCGTATCGGCAAGTAGCGCCGTGGAGTTGATATCGAAGAGGCCCATGACCAGCTGGCCGCCGCCACCGGGCAACCGCGGATCCGCAGGCCCCATGACACTGTACTCCGTATAGTCGGCCGGCGTTGCCAGGGTCAGGTCGTCGACCCGGAAGTTGCCGAACCAGCGCCGATGGTACGACGCCTCAACCGACAGCCCGTCCATCACCTGCTGCTCGATACCGGCCATCGTTTCCCAGTTATACCCGCGCGTGCCCCATCCTGTGACCGCATCGCGGTTGTAACGAATGGGGGGGGTACCGGCCGCGCCGAACGCTGGGTTGAGCATCGCTCCGCACTCACCGTTCATGCCTCGCAGAGTCAAATCGCAATCGGGCATGTAGTTCCCGTTCGCGTCGGACCAGTCGCGATCGGTCTGCGCCACCGCGGTCGCCCGCGTCGGATTGACCGCCTGGATGAAATTGGCGGCCTGCGCTTCGGAGTACCGGCCCAGGTTCCACTTGATGGCGGTGCGGCCATCGCCGAACAGATCGTAGCTGGCCCCCAGTCTGGGCGAGATATCCTTCCAGTTCACGATGTCGGGGATCGCGTCGAAGCTGCGCGCCCCGACGAATCTCCGTGCGGGTTCATTTTGCGCCGGGATGTCCATATTCAGGTAGTCAAACCGCACGCCGGCGTTCACGGTAAGCCGGTCGATCGTATATTGCTCCTGGGCATAAAGCCCGAGGTTCATGTCGAGATCTTCCAGGGACGTAGACGGGCTGTTGAGCTGCCTGATTCTATAAGGGGTGCCGGAGATGAACTGCCACCATTGGTCCTGCACCACACCATGGTTCGACAAGCCGGTGCGCGACCCGTGGAACCACAAGGCCCCCACCTTGAGGGTGTGCGACCCGGTGACGTACGTCACACTCGCCTTGCCGTTCCACTGCTGGCTGTCCTGACGGATGGTGAAGATCGTGCTCCGGTACCGTGCGCCGGTGCCGAAATCGAATATCGCCGGGAGATCCAGGCGATTCTCCTCCTGCCGTCTGAACTGCCAGGAGTCGGGCTTGTAGGTTTCCCCGACTTCAATGAGCAACTGGTTGCTGAGCGTCCAGGTCCAGGTCGCTTGCATAATCCGGTCGACGGGGTCGTCAAAGACCGTGGTTGCCTCGAACGCCACGTTCGAGGCGAGTGCGTTGGCGGAGAGGTTGCGGCGCATGTCATCTCCGTAGATCGCCACCTTGTGATTCTGCGCGACCTGCCAAGTCAGCCTGAGGTTGCCCCCTACGATCCGGTTCCGGTTGATGGCGCTCCGGCCCGGGTCGGGCGTGTAGAGCGCGTCGAATGGGTCGAGGTCGAAGCGGGCGCCCGAGGGTGCGTCGTCGATCCCGTAGCGTCGGAACGAACCGTAGAACCAGAGGCGGTCACGCTTGATCGGCCCGCCTATTCCCACGTTGACGTCGAACGTCTTCTCGATCACCGAGGCTGTGGTCGCCCCCCGCCCCCGCAGTTCACCATCCAGGTTGTCTGCTTGCAGTTCGTCCGAGTTGAAGTTGGCGAAGAAGTAGGCCGAAAAGTCGTTCCCGCCCTGCTTCGGAATGATGTTTGCCACGATGCCGCTCACCTCCTGCTCGGCCGAGCCGCCGGAGGTGTTGACGGCGATCTCTTCAACCATCCCGTTGTTGACGATGTACGGACCGGAGGAGGCGCCACCTACCCCGTAAATATTGGAGTAGCGCATGCCATCGAAGACCAGGGGCATCTCGGCCGCGGTGCTGCCGTGGATTCCCATCGCAGGGTTCGGCGTCGACATCTCGGAACTGCCGCCGACATCGTGCCGACTGGTCTGAACGCCCGGAATGAGGGCGACATAGTTGGCCCAATGCCGTCCCGTCGGGAGGTCGTCAAGGATGTCGCGGTTGATCTCCCGGTGCTGAGTAGAGCTTTGCACGTCGACCAGCGGCGACTGCCCGGATACCGTGATCGTTTCCTCGACGGAGCCGACCGCCATTTGGGCGTCGACGTCCACCGTGACCCCGGCGCTCATTATGATCCCTTCGCGCACGTGCGTGCTGAATCCCGGAAGCGTGAACGTGACGGTATAGGTGCCGCCCCGCAGGTCGATAATTCGGAACAAACCCTGACCGTCGGTCACGGCGACCCGTGTACCTTCAATCAGCGCAGGGCTGGATGCTTCCACGGTCGTGCCGGGCAGCACCCCACCGGTCGTGTCCGTGACCGCGCCGGCAATGGCGCCGGTTTGAGCGGACGCGATGCCCGGAAACAACATGACCGCCACCGCTGTTACTATCCACCAACTCCCAGATTTACACCAGACTGACATAGCTAGAACTCCTATCGATTCAACGGGCAGTACGCACGATAAGACCGACGCCGGCTGTTTCAGCGCGTCCTCCCGCTGGCGAGAAGACAGCGTGTTTCTTCCATCTTGACCACTTCTCCGGGCTTGAGGACGACCGTTTCCCGAGCACCGCACGGCCAGCGAACCTCCGCATCGACGGCGCCAACCACGCCCGGCAGCCCGATCAGTATCCGTCGGTCGTGCTCGGACAGATAGCTGCCTCCCGACGTCACATGGCGGGTCTGGGTGATATCACCGGTCACAACTTGCACGCGGGCGCCGATCGCATCGCGGTTACACCCCTTGCCCTGGAGCTCCAGCCGCGCCCACCTGTTCCGATGAGCGGTATCATTTCGAAGCAGCACCGCCGGCTCATCGTTGTTCAGGACGACGACATCCCAATCGCCGTCGTTGTCGTAATCGCCAAACGCCGCCCCCCGTCCCACGTGCTCTTCCAGGAAGTACGAGCCCACCGGCGGCCCCAACGTGACATCGGTAAAGTGTCCCCGCCGGCCATCGTTGCGGTAGACCTGCGCGCGCTGCGCATACCCTTTCCGCAAACGGGACCGCGGATGCTTCTCCAGGTTGTCGTTGACGTGGCCGTTCGCGACGAACAGATCCAGATGGCCGTCGAGGTCGAGATCGACGAAGCGGGCGCCCCACTTGAGAAACGCGAGGCTGTAGCTCCAGATACCCGACGGCACGCTTTCATCGGTAAATGTCAGACCTTCACGATTCCTGTAGAGCGAACTGGGTTCCCCTTCGTAGTTCGTGACGAAGAGATCGATCCATCCGTCGTTGTCGTAATCGGCCGCGTCGACACCCATGCCCGCATAGGCCTTCCCGTGCGACCCCACCGCCACACCCGCCTGCAGGGCCCGCTCGTGGAAAGTTCCGTCGCGGCGGTTCATGAACAGCAGATCCGGCAGCATGTCCGATGCGACGAAGATGTCCGGATACCGGTCGTTATCGAAATCGGCGACGGCGACACCTAGACCGTGGCCGGTGCTGCCGGCGATGCCGGAAGATTCCGTCACGTCCGTGAACGTGCCGTCGCGCGCATTCCGATAGAGGCGATTCACCGCGCCGCCGTATGCCGGCGGTCCGCAATACGCCAACCGGAGATTGTCGTCCGCTGGAAGCGGAGCAGTCCGGGGCTGGGCAACCAGGACTGGCTCGCGGACGCTCGTCGGGTCGATGCACCGCACGTCGTCTTCCAACGAATAGTCCGTGTAACGAGCGACGAACAGATCCAGCCATCCGTCATTGTCGTAGTCGAGAAACGCGGCGCCCGCAGACATTGGCGGCGCCCCGACACCAGCTTCCAGTGTGGCATCGGTGTAGCGCCCCTGGCCGTCGTTGCTGAAAAGAGCGTTCCCCTGCAGGTTCGTGACGAACAGATCGGTGTCTCCGTCGTTGTCGTAGTCGGCGGCCGCCACACCCAACCCGTAACGCTGGTCAGTCAGTCCTGCCTCAACGGTGACATCGGTGAACGTGCCATCCCCGTTGTTTCCATAAAGGACGTTCCCCGACAGCGGCGGACCCTGGTATCCGGGCAGTGCTGCGCCCTGAACGAAGAAGAGGTCGAGAAACCCGTCCCGATTGTAGTCGAGAAAGGCCGCCGTTCCGCCAAACTGCTCGGGATAGTAATGCCGCCCGCTCGCGCCCCGGGCATGCCGGAACTTCAACCCGGATGCTTCGGTGACGTTGCGCAGCCGTATCGCCGGCGGGCGCCCGGCAGCTGACGACCGGGTCTGGGTATTTCCCGAAGGCTGCCAGTAGCCGAGCAGCGATACAATGCAGCCGAGAGTCGTGAGAGTGGCGAGGTAACGCGTCCGGCGGGATCGACCGTGTTTCATGACAGCACGCAGCCCGGGTCCGGCGCCGACCTTCGCCGAGCCCCCGGACGACCCGGGAGACGATTCACAACTGACAATTGCGGGGCGCCGGCGTCCATGATTCATTCGTTCGATTCCGTTGCCTACCCGTCCTACACTTCGGAGAGGCCCCGCAGCTTGCCGGTGCTGTCGGCGAACCGTTCCAGGGGAAGA
The DNA here is from genome assembly GCA_965217045.1 of Vicinamibacterales bacterium. Lineage (GTDB taxonomy): Bacteria > Acidobacteriota > Vicinamibacteria > Vicinamibacterales > UBA8438 > JAAXGX01. Next base: position 267,600 of record CBDCHF010000007.1, read on the forward strand.
CCGAGCTTGTCCAGCAGTGTCACGTGCAGATTGGCAATGGGCACGCCGGGATACCGAACGTGGCGGCCACCCTGCAACCGCCCGGCCCCGCCACCGAGCAGCGCGACAGGCAGATCCTCATGCGAGTGCACGTTGGCATTGCTGAGGCCTGAACCATAGAGGATGATTGAATGGTCCAGCAACGAGCCGTCCCCGTCCGGCGTTGCCCTCAATTTCTCCACGAACTCGGCAAACAGCGTCGTCATGAAGATGTTGATCTTTGTCACCTTGTTGACAGGCTCGGGATCAGTATTGTGAGTCAACGGGTGATGCGCGTCGGAGACGCCAATTTCAGGGTACGGACGGTCGCTGCCTTCGTGATTGAGCATGAAGGTGAAGACGCGCGTGAGATCGCTCTGAAGCGCCAGCGCCTGCAGGTCGAACAGCAGCCGGGCATGATCGTCATACCGCTCCGGAATGCCACCACTGGGACGCTCGACAAGAGGGAACTCGCGGTCGCTTTGCTCTTCCGCCTTTTGAATCCGCCACTCGATGTCGCGAACCGACGTGAGATACTCGTGAAGCTTGGCCCGATCGCCGGAGCCGAGCTCCCTTTGGAATCGAGCCACCTCCTCGGCCACCGAGTCGAGGACGCTGCGCTGCTTTTCGATTCGGGCCAGCCTGACCGCCGGGTCCGTACTCGTGACGTCGCCGAAAAGACGCTCGAAAACGACGCGCGGGTCGGTCTCCATTTGCAGCGGTGTCGTGGGAGTGCGCCACGAGATCGTGCGACTGTACGGGCACGCGTAACCGGGGTCGCAACCGCCCACCTGAACGTTCGAGCCCAACGTCAGCTCGAGCGAGCGCAACTGAGTGTGTTTGCCAAAATCATCCGCCACGATCTGATCGATCGACGTCCCCAATTGCATGTCGGCGCCGTCTGTCTTCCTGGCATGTGCCGACGTCAGGAACGCGGCAGCAGCGCGGGAATGGTCTCCGGTGCCCTCGCCCGGGCGCGGGTCCGCAATCGGGTTGCAGAGGCCGCCCAACACGAGCATGCGATCCTTGAACGGTTGGAGTGGTTCCAGAATCCGAGGGAACTCGAAGTCGGCGCCGACCGAGGTCGGCCGCCAGTTCGCCATGATCATCCCGGTCGGAGCGTAGACCGTGCCGAAACGGACGAGCGGCCTGGCCGCCGTGTTGCGCAGCGCAGCGAACGCCGGCACCATGCCGTCCAGCAGTGGCAGAGCCAACGATGCGCCCAAGCCACGCAGGATCGTTCGGCGCGGGATGGCCTTCTTGAAGGCAATCATGATTCCGACCTCCTCATCTGAAACGGAACGCTCTTGACTACCTCCAGGATGATCGAAGACCACCGGTAGTCGTTTCGGGCGCTCTGCCGAATGATCCGCCGAATTGCCGGCATATCGTAATAGTCGATTCCGCGACCCAGCGCATACGTCAGAAGCTTTCCGGCAACCGCAGCGACAAATTCCTCGTCGCGATTCACCAACATCGCGCGCAGCTCGGACACGCCGTCGAACGTGGTTCCATCGAGCATGCCCGATGCGTCGATCGGCGCGCGGCCCTGGTGCGTACGCCACTGCCCGACCCCATCGAAGTTCTCCAGCGCGAAACCCAGCGGGTCGATCCGCGCATGACACGCCGCGCAGGCCGGATTCCGCCGGTGTTGCTCCAGTCTCTGCCGCATGGTGCGAAACTTGACGCCCGGCCGCTCCTCAAGCGCGGGCACGTCAGGAGGAGGAGCAGGCGGCGGCGCACCGAGAATATTCTCCAGCACCCATTTGCCCCGCAGGGTCGGGGACGTCCGATTGGCGTACGACGTCACCGTGAGAATGCTTGCCTGGCCAAGCAAGCCGCCCCGCGCCGCGTCCTCCAGTTCGACACGCCTGAAATGAGCACCGTACACCTTCGGAATGCCGTAGTGCCGAGCCAGTCGTTCGTTGAGGAACGTATAATCCGCCTGCAGCAGGTCAACCACGCTCCGGTCGTCGCGCAGCTGGCTTTCGAAGAACAGCTCGGTCTCCCGACGGAATGCTTCGCGCAGTTCGTCGTCGAAGTCCGGAAATGTTTTCGGATCCGGCCGCACGACCTGCAGATCGCGCAGCCGCAGCCACTGCCCCACGAAATTGCTGGCGAGCGCTCTGGACTTGAGATCGCTGATCATGCGGCGAACCTGCTGCTCCAGAATCACCGAGTCCTTGAGCCTGCCGGCCATCGCGAGGTCAAGCAATTCCCGATCCGGGATGCTGCTCCAGAGAAAAAACGACAGCCGGGACGCCAATTCCACGTCGTCAACGCGATAGGCGATCCCCGGCTCGACAGCGGGCGGATCACGTTCGGCGCGGAACAGGAACCGAGGACTCACCAGGATTCGCTCGAGCGCCAGTTGGATGCCCCCTTCGAAGCTGCGCTCCCGCCGGCCCTTTTCGTAGAAGGCGAGCAATGTCTCGACATCTGCATCCGTCACAGGCCGGCGATAGGCGCGCGCAGCCAAGCCGGACAGTATCTCTCTGGCACATGCACCCGCGTGCAGGTCGCTGGTCGGATAACAGACGAAAATGTTCCGCCGACTGGGGCTCTCCCGAGGCGTCGTGGCGTTGTAGGGACCACCGAGCTCCACACGATCGATGCGCGGTGGTGCGTCCCTATCGTTTTGAAACGAGTAGTTCGACGTCGGAAAACGCGGCGCCAGGTCTTCCCGCTCCAACGTTGCATCGTGAAAAGCCACACCGACGACATGGGTGCCCGCCGCAATCGGAAATCTGACCTCGTACGTATCGGGAAACTCGAATTGCCTGGTATAGATGTCGTTGGCTTGGCGCCGAGTCGGAAGGTCGGCCTCCAGACCATCGGCACGCGGGTCGAAACCGAATGGGATCTTCTCGACCGGAACACCGTCCACCCGCACATCGATGACGCTTCGATGCGTGACACCCATCAGGGAATCCTGACCGACCGCGTACTTCATGTGGATCTTCAGGATGTACTCGCCGTCCACCGGAAAATAGCGGCGAAACGAGATCCCGCCGCGGGTGCCCCAGGGCAAATCGTCACTCGCCCGAGCTTCCTGCCTCACGTTATGGGGCACCCGGTAGACATCAACGATCGGACGAATAGCCACCGCATCGCCAACGGCGAGACGGCTGATCTTTTCCGCCGCTGCCAGGTAGCGTTCCAGCAGCGCCGGCGAAACCGTAAGAATATCGGCGATATTGTCGAAACCGAACGCCGAATCGTCGGGTGGCAGCAGTGACGTGCCATCGATCGCGAGCGACAGCAGGTCGCGAACCGCGTTCACATATTCGGCACGGTTGAGGCGATGCAGAACCGCCCGCCCGGGATTGGGTCTGGCGGCGGCCGCCTGATCGATTTCCGTTTCCAACCAGGCGACGAGGTTGTGCACCGCCGCGCCGTCCGGGCGCGGCCGGCCGACCGGGGGCATCGCGCCGGTCCGCAGCTTGGCCACCACCTTCTCCCATACTGCGGCGTCGCCCGGAACATGTTCGACGTCCAGCCTGTCGAGCATCAGTCCGGCTGTCTCGAGCTGCTCGTTATGACATGTTATGCAGTAGCGATCGAGCAGCGCCTGATAGGTTGCCACCGGGGATCGCTCCCGGCTCCGGGTGCTCGACGCGCCCAGATCGGCGGCACTCGCCGCGACCAGCACGGTCAAGACGCAACCCAAGGCGAATCGGCGCGGGTTCCTGGTCATGTCGAATATCACCTTGATCCGCTCGACCAGAATCGTGGCGGCGCGGCGAAATAATCTGCCAGCAAAGGACCAGTCTATCTGGAGACCTCCACCCTGGACGCATCCACCGAGCCGTCCCACGGTTGGCCGTTCTCATCGAGAAGGTGGCCAAGACGCGTGGCTGTCACGTGGACCGTGGCTCCGACTGCGAGCTCCGCGCAGCTTCCGGCGCCGTATTCTGTCTCTGCGGTCGTGTTGAGTCGAATGCCGGCGCCGTAACCCCTGAATTCCACCGTGCCGGCGACGATAATCGCAGGCGTGGGGCAGGATGCCTCAAGCGACCTGATCGTGCCCGAGAATCTCATGACATTACTGCCGCCGGCCGCTCGCAACAGCTCCGCCGTGCTTTCCGAATAGAAGGTGTTGCCGCCAGTGTCGGGACCGGTGAAGCCTTCCGCGATAACCAGGGGCGTTTCACCGGCCTTGTTCCTCGCGTTCACCGCGGCGCCGCTGTCGAGCAGGAACCGCACCACGGGGTCCGACTGAAAGTAGGCGGCACCATGGAGGGCGGTGTCACCGACCGCGTTGGCATCATTGATGTCGATGCCGGCGTCTAGCGCCACCTGGACGGCCTCCAGTGCTTCCCTGTTCTGAACGCGGCTCTCCCCGTGGATTCGACCGTATCCCGCCGCGGCCATAAGGGCAGTGGACCCGTTTGTCGTGGTCAACGACGGGTCGGCGCCGGCGGCCAGCAGCTCGCGCATGATGTCCGGAAGCCCTCCCAGCGCCGCCAGCACGAACGGTGTCGCGCCGGAGAAATTTCCCAACCGGGATCCGCTTCCATAGCCGAAGCGAGGCGGCCGCCGCTCAATCGTTGCATTGGGGTCCGCACCGTGATCGAGGAGAGCCTTCGCGAGCGCCAGTTTTCCCGGACCTCTGGCCCCGATCCATTCGTACCCGTCCGGGCCCAGGGCGCCACTGATGTCGTTTTCCCACGATCCGGCGGCCCAGTGCAGAGCGGTGAAACCGGTGGCGTTCTCGTTCGGGTTCGCGCCTTGCTCGAGCAGAAATCCGGCGAGATCCCAGTGACCAGTGTAGGTTGCCGCCACGAGCGCCCCGGTACCGTCCGATGCAAGCCCGTTGACGTCGGCTCCGTCGGCAAGCAGGACCCGCACCGCATCGGCGGCGCCTGCGCGGGCCGCGAACAAGAGCGGCGTGAATTTCGCGTTCGCCGTCGCGGTCTGGACATCGGCGCCTTGCTCGATGAGCAGGCGGGCAACGTCCGCGTGATTCTGCGCGGCGGCCCACATCAGCGCAGTCTGCCCTTGCACGCCTTCTTTGGCGTTCACGTCCGCGTCACGCGACAGGAAGGCCTTCACGGCGTCGATATTCCCCGTTCGCGCGCAGGTCATCAGAGCGGTTTCGCCGGTAGAACGCGTCACGTTCACATCGGCGCCAGCGTTCAACAGCTTCCCGACCAGCGTGGCGTTCCCGTTGGTACAGGCCAGCGACAGAGGCGTCACACCGAGATCGGTCGCGACGTTCACGGCCGCTCCCGCATCGAGCAGCATTCCCACCGCTTCCAAGTCGCTCCACTGGACCGCCCAATGCAGGGCGCTCGTACCGTCGGCCCACTGCGCGTTTACGTCGATGTTCCGACTCAGCAGCGCACGAAACGTCTCGCGATCCCGCTCCTTCACCGCTTTCAGCAGCGCAGGCTCGCCGGGGCCGGCGGCCAAGCTCGTCGTCAGAGCCAGCAGGGCGATGAGCGCATACGCAAGAACCGCAACTTCAACCCTGGATCCGTTCGACATCCGGCAACTCCCGACAGCAGCCCACCCGCAACGGGTTGGCACGCCAGCACCCGCCACGGACTCATCATTTCACCACCAAGACCCCATGCTAAGGCGTCCGAGAGCCCTTCTCAACAGGTGAATTGTTATAGATTGTCAAAGCGTTCAGGCTGAGAGGGTGCACGTCAGGATCGTGCCCTGGTCCGGATCCGTACGGAGGCATGGTATCCTGCTGACAGCTTATAGCGCTGTCAGCAGGAGGGAGGCCCCCATGCCCACGACATCCGATCTCCGGGAGGAACTCGAGAAACGGCGCGACGACCTGCGCGAGCAACTGTCGTCGCTCGGTGACCTGCGCCCCGGGTCCCTGGTGGCGCGGTACCGAAAGTGCGGGAAACCTTATTGCCGCTGCGCGAACGACGGGTCTCAAGGGCACGGCCCGAGTTGGTCTCTGACGCGCCAGGTGGGCGGCAAGACGGTGACGCGCATCATTCCGTTGGACGCCGTGGCGCAAACCCAGGCGCAGATCGCCGAGTGTCAACGCTTGCGCCGCCTCACCGGGGAGTTGATCGAGGTCAGCGACGCGCTGTGCCAGACTCGACTGTCGGACCGGCGCGGGGGTGGAGCTGAGGCGGAGAAAAAAGGGGCTTTGAGGAAGAGGTCGCGGCCGAAGTCGATGCCGAAATCGAAGCGCTTGTAGGGTCCGGTGCATCCGACGGTCTGGACTTCGAGACCATCGAGCAGGCCGCCCGCCGGCAGGCGCTCGGCGTCGCTGCCCGGGCGGTGGAGCGCCGGCTGAATGCGGTAGGCGTGGAGGACGCGCTCCCGGAACGCGCGCTGGTGGAGCCGCTGGCGAACCGCGGCCGTCACATACTGCCGGCGGCCGCTCTCGAGGTCGTCTCGCACTGCCACGCCCTGCTCCCGGATCGCCGGCCAGAGGTGCCTCGCGTCGTCGACCGCGATGGTGAAGGTCAACCCGGGGCGGTCGTCGCCGACGACGAACACCGGCCAGGCCGCGAGGTATTTTCCCGGGACCACCCCGTGGAAGTAGACCAGCGGCAGGCGCTCCCGCATGGCGACACGGACGCGCTGGTTGTCCGGGTGGTCTGGATCCGTGCCGCGGTAGTGATAGCGCAGGAGATCGTTGGGACCGAAGGCATCGTCGTACGGTCCGTCGGGGGCGGTCGTGATGGAGAGCGGCGCGGCGGACAGCACCTTCGGCTTGAAGATGCCCTGCGGCCCGAGCAGGGGGACGCGGACTCCGTCGAGCGTGAACCCGGCGGCGAGCAGCGTCCGCGGCAGCACGTCGCCCGGGAGATCGGCCCGCGCTCGCAGCCAGTCGAAGGCGGCGTTCCGAACCGCTGCATCGTGCGCCCGATCGAGCATCTCAATTGCCCATCTTGCCACGCGCGGCCGCCGATGCGCCGCGCTGCCAGTAGCCCTCCATCAGCATGGCGGACGGGCCGACCAGGAACAGCGCGTAGAACGGCGCGTAGACCACCTCCGCCAGCCTGAGCGCGGCCTCGACCAGCGCCACCGCCATCACCACCACGCACTGCGCCGGCCTGGAGCGCACGGTCGTCCGCGGGTCGGTGATCATGAAGAAGACGAACAGTTGATACATCGGCCCGGTTATGGGCGCCGCCTCTGCCAGCCACGGGCCGTCTCCGATCCAGCTTCGGGCGAGCGACAGCGCGAGAAACGCGGCGACGTAGGTGGCGCAGATGTGCAGGCGTCCGACGCGCCAGACCGTCACGGCGCCCAGCACCCAGATGATCGCCATGGCCCACAGCGTGTTACCCCACTGGATGCTCAGCACAGCGATGGTCGACGGCGCGAGCCAGAGCATCGCGCACACCCCGAAGTTCGACGGGTTCCAGATGTGGCGCCCCCGGACCCGCAGGACGTACTTGGAGGCGATGGACAGCAGGCTGCAAGCGACGTAGGGCCACACGAGCGGCGAGCGGATCAGGATGCCGACGCTGATGCCGGTGATGTACGCGCTGGCCAGGTGCGGCCAGCGCCCGTAGGTCAGGCGGCCCAGGATGGCCTCGGCGAGCAGGCTCGTGACGATGGCGAGCAGCGTCCGGTCGTAGCTCTCAAGAATCCCGAACGAGAGCTGCCCGCCCGCCAGGATCGCGGTGATCAACACGGGAGGCAGGAAGCGGTTCTCGATCCAGCGGCGCTCGCCTACGCTCGCGGCGGCGCCCTCCGGCGGCGGGGCCGCGGGAACCCGAATCATTGCGGCTCGACGATCAGGTGCACCCGGTCGACGCCGGGCGCCTCGATGACCTGCCGCCGGCCGGACGGCCAGCGGATGACGAGCTGCTCGACGGTTGCGTGCGCTCCCAGACCGTAGTGCAGCCGCCGTTGATTCTGCGCGCTGAAGCCGCTCCCGCCGCTCACCACCTGACGCTGTCGCGCGCCGCTCCACGCGAGCTCGACGACCGCTCCGATCGCACTGGCGTTGCCCGCCGTGCCCCGCAGCTCGACCCCCAGCCAGTGCCGATCCGGACTGACCGTGTTCCGGTACACCAGCAACGGACCGCGCTGGTTGGCGACAATCACGTCGAGCGCGCCGCGGTTCCACAGGTCGGCCAGCGCCACGGCCCGCCCGTCGTGGCGGTCGGTCGCGCCGACGACCCGGCCCACCTCGACGAACCGGCCGCGTCCGTCGTTCAGCCACACACGCGGGGGCTGGAATCCGGAGAGGCTGCGCCCCCGCATCGGCGGCCAGTTCCGAGCGTCGGCGATGATGGCACTGTGCCCCACGGCAATCCGCGAGAAGTCGTACCAGTAGCTCGCGCGGTCCTCGCCCGACACGTTGCCGTTCACGAGGTACAAGTCGAGCGTGCCGTCGTTGTTCAGGTCGCCGAACTGCGCGCCCCAGCTCCAACCCCCGAGGTCGACGCCCAGGCTCGACGCCAGGTTGTCGTAGACCAGCTCCTCGGCCACCCCCGCCCGCGGCACCCAGAGGTTGTTGGCCTGGAGCAGGATCCCCGGCTCGGAGATGTTGGTCTCGTAGATCGCCAGCCGGCCGTCGTTGAACACGTCGCCGAACGCCGCGCTCATCCCGCTCTTCGGCGCGCGCCCGACGCCCGTCGGGCGCCCGGCCTCGACGAACCGTTCCCCGTCCTGGTTCAGGTAGAGCTGCGACACCCCGTAGTCGTTCGCGAGAAACAGGTCCGGGTAGCCGTTCGCCGACACGTCCGCCGCGGCGGCCGCCAGCGTCCAGCGCCGGGTATCGATGCCCACCGCCGCCGTGACGTCCTCGAACGCGCCACGGCCATCGTTGCGGAGGAGGTACTTGCGCCCACCGTTCTCCGCATACTCGAAGCTCTCGGGCATGATGCGCGTCGTCTCGAGGCGCCAGAGGTCCACCGCCTCAGACCAGTAGCCGGCCAGCAGCAGGTCCAGCCAGCCGTCGCGGTCGTAGTCGAGCCACACGGCCGCGTTGGCGTTCACCCAGGCAGGCAGTCCGGCCTCGGGGGTCACCCGCCGGAACGCCTCACCTGCCACGTTCCGAAACAGCTCCGGCCGCCCGTACTTGTAGAGAAACAGATCCTCGAAGCCGTCGTTATCGTAGTCGCCCCAGACCGCACCCATCGAGACGCCGGTTCCCCTCCGGTTCACGTCGGCCACCCCGGCGGGACCGGCCACGTCCTCGAACGTGCCGTCAGCCCGGTTGCGGTACAGCCGGTTGCGGGCCCCTTGCCGGCTGTTTGTGACGTAGAAGTCCTGCCAACCGTCCCGGTCGAAGTCCGCGACGGCAACGGCCGCCCCGACCGACGCCACGTTGGGCATGATGTGCGCCAGCTGCCCGTCGAACGTCGGGGCCTGGTGCACGAAGTCGATGCCTGCCGTCCGCGACACCTCAGCGAGCCAGAACCCGTAGCGGGCCATGGCGGTCAGCTCGTCGGACGCTCCGCCGGCCGCGCCGTCCCCGGCGCGGTTCAGCACGGCGACGCCGGCCAGCAGCGCCGCGAAACCGAGCGTCACCATCGTCCGCACCACACGCCGGCGCGTGAGCGCGGTCGGCGACGGCCTCGAGGTCATGGCAGCTCGGCGGCCGCGCCGCCCAGGAACCGGCCCGGCGTCACGAAGCGCGTGTGATACTGCTGCCAGTCGTCCGGGTACCGACGGTACACCGGGTCGTCCTCCAGCGCCGGCACGCTCGTGGATGCGCCGTACGCCGGCCGGTCGTGCGACGGGAGGGGCCTCACAGTCTTCGAGAACGTCGTGTTGTAGTCGCCGTCCTTCACCCAGCCGTCGCCGATCAGGACGAAGTCGCGCGCGTAGCCGTCCGGGGGCGGCGACTGGGCGGGAAACCGGAGCTGCAGCTCGTCGCCGGCGTTCATGATGACGTAGCGGTCGTCGACGCCGGCGAGCAGCTCGCGCACGTCGCCGAAGCGGGTGTGGTACCCGACCAAGTCGCGCCACCGCTGGGCGACGTTCGCCAGACGGTCGTATTGCGGTAGCTCCAGGCGCCGGGGCCCTTCGAACGTCGTGCGCGAGAAGCCCCGGTAGCGCAGCTCCGCGGTCGCGGGCGCCAGCCGCGTCGTGTCGAGCGCCGACGCCGGGGCGCCAGGGGCGTAGCCCAGCCAGTCCCAGTACACCTCGAGATTGGTGCGCAGGCGCAGGCGCGGTTTGGGGGCGGCCGCGAGCGCGGGACGGAGATCGACGACGATCGTCTTGTTCTTGCCGGCGGGAAACCCCAGGTCGGGATACACAACCTTCCAGTTGCCCGACGCCTCCCGGACCTCCAGGGCCAATCCTTGCGGCACGGGGCGGCCGCGCTGGCCCAGCGCGACGTTGATGCTGCTGTCGGTCGGATAGACCCAGCCGTGGCCCAGCAGCCAGAGCGGGCCGTCAGCCGGCAACGGTTCGCCCAGCTCGAACTCGACGAAGTGGTCGCCCGCCACGCCCTGGTAGGCGCCCCGCTCGAAGGTGGCGAGGTAGCGGCCGTCCCGGCGGCTCACGATGTCCGTCACGTCCAGCCCGGCGTCGTCCCAGGCCCGCGCTACGGGGCGCGGCGGCTTCGTCGCCCGGACCGCCAGCACCGGGGCCTCCCGGGAGAAGCGCTCGTCGACGAAGATCTCCACGCTCCGGGGATGGTCGACCACCATCAGCGATACGTGGTCGAAGAAGTGGGTCTCCCAGAGCTCGGCGGTAATCCGCACGTCGTAGGCGCCGTCGCGCGCCGCGAGCTGATCGCCGCGGATCTTCACCCGGTCCTCGGTCTGGGACACCTCGGCCGTGTCCTGCGCGTTGATGCGCAGACCGAGCGGTGAGCGCCAGATGAAGTCGGTCACGAACCGGTAGCCTTCGCCGTCGTAGGTGAACACCCAGGGGCAGGAGCCCTTCAGCCGCTGCTCGACGACGAGGACGCCGTCCGCCGGCGGGTCGAACTCCGCCTGCCCGACCCCGTTGGGCCAGACGATCCGCACCACATCGGCGGCGGCATGCGCGCCGAGGCCGAAGTGCACCGGCGCGCCGGCGAGCACCTGCTTCTGCACCAGCAGGCCGGCGCGGATCTCCACCTCCCCGCCGACGCCGAACGAGTTGACGCGCTGGTCGCCGGCCTCGGCCTGCGCTCGCGGGCGCACGACCTGCCAGTGGTAAGCGCGTTCGCCGCGACCGTGCAGCCAGACCGGCCGACCGGCGTCCAGGCCGAGCAGATCGAGCCGCCCGTCGCCGTTCGCGTCGGCGGCGCCGAAGACCTCCGCGGCGGGCGCGGCCGGCAGCGGCTGCAGCACGCGGTGCGCATCGGCCAGCCAGACGCCGGTGCCGGAAGGTCCCGAGCCGATGAGATCCAGGGCCCCATTGTTGTCCAGATCGGCCAGCAGCAGCCGCTGGCTCCCCGCTGCGCTGCCGGCGAGGGCACCCCGCCACTCGACGAGCCGCTCCCGCTCCCACGCCCGGTCGCCGGCGGAGATGCGCCAGATGCCGCCGCCGACCGCCAGCACCACGAGGTCGAGCCGGCCGTCGGCATCGACGTCGCCCAGCGTGAGCGCAAGCACGATCGGCAGATCGTCCGGCGCCTGCCAGCGCCGGAACTGTCCCGCCTGCCGGTTGGCGAACAGATGCAGGCCGCCGCCCGCGTCCAGCAGGGCGGCGTCGGGGTCGCCGTCGCGATCTAGATCGCCCCAGGCGAAGTCGCGGACCCCGACGACGTTCCCGAACGGTTGCGTCCGGAGCCAGGTGCCGTCCCCGTCGTTCCGCAGGACGACCACGGCGCCGTCGTCGACGCCGGCCACGATGTCGAGGTCACCGTCCATCTCGACGTCGGCCGCCCAGGCGCCGGAGCAATCGACGCCGGCCAGCTCCTGGACTTCCGGCCCGTCCGCCGCGGCGGCAGCGAACATGCCGTCCGGACCCTGCAGCAACAGCCGCAGCCCGCCGGCGCCGGCCAGGACCAGATCGGTCCGGAAGTCGTGGTTCCAGTCGAGCGCCAGGAGGCCGCGGCCGGCCGGCGGCACGCCGGCCGCACCGCCCGGAAACGGCAGCGCCGCTGCCCGTGCTCCGGGTCGCCACACCGCGCGGCCGGTCGCGGCGAACACCGCCGGCGTCCCGCCGGCGTCCGGCGGCAGGGCCAGCAGTGCGGTCGGCGGCAGCGCGCCGGCGGGCTCGAGCGGCACGGGCGAGAACGTCAGCGCACCGTCGGGCGGCGCCGCGGTCGCGCCGGCCGCCGGCAGCGCCAGAAACCCGTCGAACGGCTCCCCCATCAGCTCCGGCGGAACCTGGACAGCCGCCAGGCTGGCCCGGAATGCCGGCACCCGCACCAGGACGTTGCGCAGCACGGCCAGCGTGATCGCGGCGCGGCGGAAATCGCCTGCCGCAGTCGCGTCCTGCAGCGCCACGTACTGCTCGGCGGCCAGCGGCGGCCAATCCTCCGCCTGCGCGCCGAGACGGACCACCGCGGCGCGCAGCGCCGGCCCGTCACCCCGCTTCGCGGCCAGCCTGCCCTGCTCCAGCCGGACGGCGAGGTTCTCCCGCCGGAGCAGGATCGCGTCGAGCTGCTGCTGCGCGTGCCGGTCGGCGTCGGGCCCGCCGGCGCGCTCGGTCGCCGCGGCGAGCGCGAAGCGCGGCCGGGCGCCGTCCGGCCCCAGGTCGACCGCCCGCCGCAAATGGGCGAGGCCCTCCTCGACCCGCCCTTCCGCCCCGGCCAGCAGACCCTGCAGGAGGGCGATCTCGGCGCTGGCCGGGGCCAGCTCCTGTGCACGGGAGAGTGGACCTGCCGCCGCGTCGGCCGCGCCCTGCCGCGCGTAGGTCAGGCCGAGGTTGGCCCAGGCGGCCGGCTCTGCGGGAGCGAGCTCCGCCGCCCGGGTGAACTCGGCCGCCGCGTCATCGAGCAGCCCGACGTCGAGGGCGGCCAGCCCGCGGTAGAAGCGCCGGGCGGTCTCGCGGTACGTCTCGGAATCGCGGGCAGGAAGCCCGCCGTTGCACAGGTGGAGCAGGTAGCTGCCGGCGCCGGCCGCGACGAGCGCCACGGCCAGCACGACACCAACGATGACCGCCCGCGCCGGTCGTCGGGGTTGCGGCGTTTCGGCAATCGCGAAAGGCAAACCGCAGGCCATTGTCCTGCCCGCCCCGGCGATTGTCAACGTCCGGCGGGCGCAGGGGTGCCCGGCAGGATCGTGCCCTGGTCCGGATCCGTACGGAGGCATGGTATCCTGCTGACAGCTTATAGCGCTGTCAGCAGGAGGGAGGCCCCCATGCCCACGACATCCGATCTCCGGGAGGAACTCGAGAAACGGCGCGACGACCTGCGCGAGCAACTGTCGTCGCTCGGTGACCTGCGCCCCGGGTCCCTGGTGGCGCGGTCCCGAAAGTGCGGGAAACCTTATTGCCGCTGCGCAAAAGTAGTTGACGCTGAACAAGAGTGCCTGTGGAGCGTGTGCGCGCCGTCTGCGGCCGTCCAAACGGTGTGGTGACGACCCAGTTGCGCTGGGCGTGGCGCGCGCGTTTTCCACGCCGTGCCACGATCCATAGGCCGGCTGCCGGTCGCGTGCTCATGTCGTCTTCTTCGGGCGGTTGTCCGGCGCGTCGTGTGTGCGCCGCATCGAGCGGCCCTTGAGCTCGATGCGGTGCGCGTCGTGGAGCAGGCGGTCAGATGGCGTCGGCCTGGTTGGGGTCGCCGATGACGGCGTGCCAGTCGGTCACGGGCAGTTGGCTGGCGATGAGGGTTGAGGCGCGTTCGGCGCGGTCCTCGATCACCTCGATGAGGTCTCGCCGCTCGGGGTCGCGCAGCGGCGCGAGCATCCAGTCGTCGATCGCGAGTAGGTCGAGCTTGGGCAGGCGGGCGAGCAGCCGGGTGTAGGAGCCGTCGCCGCGGCCGACCGCCAACTCGTGCAGCAGACGCGGCATGCGGACGTAGCGCGCGGCGAAGCCGCGACGGCACGCCCGTTCGACGAGGGCGCACGAGAGGAAGCTCTTCCCGATGCCGGTTGGGCCGACCAGGATCAAGTTGTGGCGTTCGGCGATCCACGCGCAGGTTCCCAGCGTGAGGACCTGCGGGCGGTTGAGTCGCCGGGGGTGGGTGAAGTCGACGGCCTCGAGCGTCGCCGCGTAGCGGAGCCTGGCCGTGCGGAGGCGCCGCTCGAGCTTCGCTGCTCGCGGGCCGTCCACTCGGTGTCGACGAGCAGGCCGAAACGGTCCTCGAAGCTGAGCCCGGCGGCCTCGGCGGTCTCGAGCTGTTGCTGGAAGGCGTCGGCCATCGCGCCGAGCTTCATGGCGTTGAGTTTGTCGAGCGTCTGTTCGGTCAGCATCGGTCCTCCGTGGTCGCGGCGTAGTAGTCGGCGCCGCGGATGTTGGAGTGCGTCGGTGTCGGGTTCATCTCGGCCGGCGGTTCGAGCGGCAGTCGGTCCTGGCCGGCGGTGTGAAGTTGCCCCGGTTTCGTGGACACCTATCCTAGAAAGAAACTACGGCGGGTGGTGGTGGCTCAGGCGGTCTTCACTTCGACTTCGACGCCGAGGTGGTGCAGTCGCCGCAGGAGGCGCTGGGTGGTGCGGTGCTTGTCGCGATCGGCGAGGTATCGGCCGCCGAGATCGTGGTAGTCCTTCTCGTTGCGGAGCATGAAGTAGGCGGCGGTCAGCATGGAGGCGGCAACCGCCACGATGGCCTTCTTCGGGCCACGGCGACCCTTCAGGCGCCGAAACTGCGCCTGAAGATAGCTTCCGTTCTTCCGGGTCGCGGCCCATGCGGCCTGGACCAGCGCCGTCTTCAGCCAGGGAGTCGCGTGACGGACCCGGGTCGAGCGGCGCTTGCCCGCACTCTGGTCGAGGCGCGGGCACAGGCCCGCCCACGAGACCAGATGGCCCGCACTGGGAAATCGGGTCATGTCCACACCGATCTCGGAGATGATCACCCGTGCGACCGTCTCACTGACACCGGGCATCGTCGTCAGCCGGTCGGCGGCGTCGCGAAAAGGGCGCAAGACCTCGTCGGCCTGGTGCTCGACTTGCTGCACGGCGGCGGTCAGCGTGCCGATCTGCGCCAGGTGCAGCTTCAGCAAGAACCGATGATGCGACGTCACCCGACCGTGCACCGCGGCGACGATCTCCACACGATCGGCCTTCAGGCGCCCGTTGGTGCAATCGGCCAGGCGCTCGGGATCGGTCTCTCCCGCGACGATCGCCGCCAGGATCGCCCGGCTGCTGACGCCCAGCGTGTCGGTGACCACGTGCGCCAGCTTCACGTTCGCGTCTTCCAACGCCTTCTGCAGCCTCAGCGTGTGCCGCGCGATTTCACCGACCAGTTGCTTGCGGGTTCGCGTCAGGTCGCGCAGTTCTTGAATCGGGGTCGGCGGCACGAAGCTCCCGCGGATCAGCCCGTGCGCCAGCAAGTCGGCGATCCAGGCCGCGTCGCTGCGGTCGCTCTTGCGGCCGGGAACGTTCCGGATATGTTGGGCGTTGGCGAGCACCAGCGTGAACGACTCCTCGAGGATGTGCCACACCGGCTTCCAGTACACGCCCGTCGCCTCCATCGCTACGTGCGTGCAGCCTGCCTCGGTCAGCCACGCCGCCAGCTCGAGCAGACCCGCTGTCGTGGTCGCAAACTCCCGATGCTCGGTCGTGACCGTGCGACCGGACGCCACTCGCACGCACCCGTTCACGCGCCGCGAGTGAACATCCAACCCGGCGCACCGGGGATACAGGACTTCCATTCCGTCACCTCCTGATCGCAGGGCGCTGGCGTGGAGTCCGCAGGACGAAATCTAGAAGACGCGCTCGCCGGACGCTCCGGTGTCGCAATACGGGGTGCTCGCGGGACTCCGGGTCCAACTCTTGGACGGGCTCTCGGCACCATTGATAGAAACCGACCTCTGTGCCAGCGTCAGCCCATACGGTACCCCTGTTTCATGCATACGTGGGTCCGGGACCGCCGGGTGGATAACTCTAGAAAGAAACTACGGCGGGTGGTGGTGGCTCAGGCGGTCTTCACTTCGACTTCGACGCCGAGGTGGTGCAGTCGCCGCAGGAGGCGCTGGGTGGTGCGGTGCTTGTCGCGATCGGCGAGGTATCGGCCGCCGAGATCGTGGTAGTCCTTCTCGTTGCGGAGCATGAAGTAGGCGGCGGTCAGCATGGAGGCGGCAACCGCCACGATGGCCTTCTTCGGGCCACGGCGACCCTTCAGGCGCCGAAACTGCGCCTGAAGATAGCTTCCGTTCTTCCGGGTCGCGGCCCATGCGGCCTGGACCAGCGCCGTCTTCAGCCAGGGAGTCGCGTGACGGACCCGGGTCGAGCGGCGCTTGCCCGCACTCTGGTCGAGGCGCGGGCACAGGCCCGCCCACGAGACCAGATGGCCCGCACTGGGAAATCGGGTCATGTCCACACCGATCTCGGAGATGATCACCCGTGCGACCGTCTCACTGACACCGGGCATCGTCGTCAGCCGGTCGGCGGCGTCGCGAAAAGGGCGCAAGACCTCGTCGGCCTGGTGCTCGACTTGCTGCACGGCGGCGGTCAGCGTGCCGATCTGCGCCAGGTGCAGCTTCAGCAAGAACCGATGATGCGACGTCACCCGACCGTGCACCGCGGCGACGATCTCCACACGATCGGCCTTCAGGCGCCCGTTGGTGCAATCGGCCAGGCGCTCGGGATCGGTCTCTCCCGCGACGATCGCCGCCAGGATCGCCCGGCTGCTGACGCCCAGCGTGTCGGTGACCACGTGCGCCAGCTTCACGTTCGCGTCTTCCAACGCCTTCTGCAGCCTCAGCGTGTGCCGCGCGATTTCACCGACCAGTTGCTTGCGGGTTCGCGTCAGGTCGCGCAGTTCTTGAATCGGGGTCGGCGGCACGAAGCTCCCGCGGATCAGCCCGTGCGCCAGCAAGTCGGCGATCCAGGCCGCGTCGCTGCGGTCGCTCTTGCGGCCGGGAACGTTCCGGATATGTTGGGCGTTGGCGAGCACCAGCGTGAACGACTCCTCGAGGATGTGCCACACCGGCTTCCAGTACACGCCCGTCGCCTCCATCGCTACGTGCGTGCAGCCTGCCTCGGTCAGCCACGCCGCCAGCTCGAGCAGACCCGCTGTCGTGGTCGCAAACTCCCGATGCTCGGTCGTGACCGTGCGACCGGACGCCACTCGCACGCACCCGTTCACGCGCCGCGAGTGAACATCCAACCCGGCGCACCGGGGATACAGGACTTCCATTCCGTCACCTCCTGATCGCAGGGCGCTGGCGTGGAGTCCGCAGGACGAAATCTAGAAGACGCGCTCGCCGGACGCTCCGGTGTCGCAATACGGGGTGCTCGCGGGACTCCGGGTCCAACTCTTGGACGGGCTTCTCGGCACCATTGATAGAAACCGACCTCTGTGCCAGCGTCAGCCCATACGGTACCCCTGTTTCATGCATACGTGGGTCCGGGACCGCCGGGTGGATAACTCTTGGGGGAGAAGGAGTATCCGCGATGCCGAAGACGAGACCACCGTACGCGGCGGAGTTCCGGCAACAGATGGTCGACCTGGTTCGGTCCGGACGTGCGCCGGAGGACCTGGCTCGCGAGTTCGAGCCGTCGTCCCAGGCGATCCGAACCTGGGTCGCGCAGGCGGGCCGCGATGCGGGCGAGCGCAGCGACGGGCTGCGCACGGAGGAGCGTGAAGAGCTTCGCCGGCTGCGCCGGGAGAACCGGCGCCTGTGCGAAGAGCGAGAGATATTGGCAAAGGCAACGGCCTGGTTCGCGCGGGAGGCCCGACCCGGGAGACCTACCGGGTCATGAGCGCGAATCAGGCTCGTTTCCGTGTCGCCACGATGGCCCGGGTGCTCGGTGTCTCCCCGAATGGATGACCGCCTCGGGCCGCCGTTGCGCCACGGCCATCTCCAGCGCCTCGACCACCAGCGCGGTGCGAAGATGCCCCGCCATGGCCCAACCGACGACGCGCCGGCTGAACACGTCGAGGACGATGGCCAGGTACAGGAAGCCGGCCAGGGTCGGGACGTAGGTGATGTCGGCGACCCAGAGCCGGTTCGGCGCGTCCGCCTCGAAGCGCCGCTCGACCCGATCCGGGGCCGGGCGGGCCTGGGCATTCCGGCGTGTCGTGCGAGGGCCGCGGCGCCGGCTCACCCCGGCGACGCCGACGGACCGCATGACCCGGGCGACCCGCTTGCGGCTCACCGAGACACCGCCCTCGGTCAGTTCGGCGTGAATCCGAGGAGCACCATACGTCCCTCGACTCCGGCCGTGAATCGCCTGGACGCGAGCCCGGAGCTCGGCATCGGCCCGTGCCCGAGCCGACGGAGGACGACGACGCCACGCGTAGTACCCGCTCGGGGAGACACCGAGCACCCGGGCCATCGTGGCGACACGGAAACGAGCCTGATTCGCGCTCATGACCCGGTAGGTCTCCCGGGTCGGGCCTCCCGCGCGAACCAGGCCGTTGCCTTTGCCAATATCTCTCGCTCTTCGCACAGGCGCCGGTTCTCCCGGCGCAGCCGGCGAAGCTCTTCACGCTCCTCCGTGCGCAGCCCGTCGCTGCGCTCGCCCGCATCGCGGCCCGCCTGCGCGACCCAGGTTCGGATCGCCTGGGACGACGGCTCGAACTCGCGAGCCAGGTCCTCCGGCGCACGTCCGGACCGAACCAGGTCGACCATCTGTTGCCGGAACTCCGCCGCGTACGGTGGTCTCGTCTTCGGCATCGCGGATACTCCTTCTCCCCCCAAGAGGATAGGTGTCCACGAAACCGGGGCAACTTCACTCAAGAGTGACGCGGCCCAGTTCCTCGGCCGTGTCCACGGCAAGCGCCTCCTCGGCGCATCCGACGGTGATGTTCCGGATCATGCTGACCACCCTTTCTCGTCGGGACGGGGTGTGCGTCCAACGCGCGGTCGAGCAACACGTCCTCCGAAACATCCGTCCTCCGCTACCTGCCGCGGCGCTGCCTGCCGGTTCTGCCCGACAGCGATCCGCCCGCGTCCACGACCGTGGGCCAGGGCACGAACGCCGCCGTTCACCACCGAGAGCCGGGGTCGAGTGACTGCGGCGTCATCGACGGCCCGACATGCCTGAGGCGGGTCATGGCGGGAGTTCCCGCTCCGCGGGCTCGAATCAGCCGGCGTTGCGCGATCCGCGCGGCGAGCTCACGCTTTCACCTCGGCCTCGATCCAGCTCACGGCGCGGCCTCCGAGGGACACGGGCGCGGGAAACGTGCCGTGGGAGATGCGAGACAGATCGTGCTGCGCGACAGGCCCGTGCGGGCCTTGACGGTCGGAAATCTCAACATCGTGTGCGGCATCGTCACCCTGCCTGACCGTGCAAACGAACTTCCACGACCGTAGCTGTACGCGTTGTGCGCGAACAGTGGGGACCGGCAACCCCTGTGCCCAAAAAGATCAATGAATACAGGCCTCGGTCAGCAGGGCGCGCGGCGACTCTCCGGAGGCGGCCAATCGAGTGCAGGCGTAACCCCGCTGAAATCAGATGGATAGAGAGGACGAGTTGTTCGTAAACTTTCCGCTCAACTTTTTTTCGATCTCCGCGTTCGACGGATCGCCTGGCTCCAGCCGTTGTCTGAGAGCGTGAAGACCAGATGAGTGGGCCGGGGCACCGGCGAGATGGCCGTGCTGTGGGCGGCAGCCTGGCGGTCAGGAGCGTCGAGACATTGCGCGGCGACGAGCCGCCTCGGTTGCGGCTGATCTCCGCCAACCTAGCTGCGAGCCCTATGCCTGCCTTGCGATGAGGGCCCACGTTGTCGGCACCGTGCCGTGGACCATTCAGGGAGGATGTGAGGCACTGTGGGGTGCCTGTCGATGGGTTCTTGTCCGTACGCTATCCGTATGACAGAATGTCGGTGGATCCAATTGGAGGAACACTCATGGCCATCGCCGAAAACAAGTCGGAACGCATTGAGGTTCGGACGACCTCGAACATGAAGGCGTTGCTTCAGCGGGCTGCGGCCTCGTCACACAAGAACGTCACGGAGTTTCTGCTCGAGGCAGGGATCAACGCCGCTGAGGACGCCCTGGTCGACCGGCGGATTTTCCGGCTCGACGATCGCCAGTGGCAGGCCTTCCAGGCTATCCTCGACCGCCCGGTCGCCGACAAGCCCCGCTTGACTCGATTGCTTGCCGAGAAGAGCGTGCTGGAGTGACGCCGGAACAGGAGGGGTTGTCTCCAGTCGAGAAGCTCGATGCAACGCACGATGTCGATTCCTTCGAGTGCGGGAAGGAGCCACTAGATCGCTTTCTGAAGCGTTTCGCGCTGGCGAACCAGAAGGCCGACAGCGCCCGGACCTATGTCGCCTGCCGGGGATTGACGGTGCTCGCCTACTACAGCCTTGCGGCGGGAGCAGTTGAACATGCCGACGCACCTCTCCGGGTCGGCAAGGGGCTGGCCCGGCACCCGATCCCGGTGATGCTCCTTGCCCGTCTCGCGGTCGACCTGACCTGGCAAGGACGAGGCCTGGGCAAGGCGCTCGTCAAGGACGCACTGCTCAGAACCGCCGCAGCCGCCGACATCGCCGGTATTCGGGCACTTCTCGTCCATGCCAAGGACGACGAGGCGCGGGGCTGGTACGACGCCTTGGAGTTCGAGCCGAGCCCCACGGATCCCTATCACCTGTTCTTGCTCATGAAGGACCTGCGGGCAATGTTGAGCGAATGATTGAAGATCAGGTGATGATTTCCCATGCCACGCCGGATGTCAGCATCCGGCTCCTTTATGGACTTGTGGTTAGATCGCTCCGGGACGGAACTTGACAGTGCCACGCATGCGCATCCTGGTCAAACACATCCTCCGCAATTGCGGCTATCGCCCGACCTTCAGGACGCCGCCGTGGAGACCGCCCTGCAACAGGCCGAGGGTATTCGTTTAGCGGGTGATTCCTCAACAAATACGGGCATAAATAGCAGAAATGGGTTGGGGACTCTTGAAGTTCCGAACGGCAACGGAGCTGTGAGCTGCATCGGTTCTATTGGTGCTTCACCCCTGCGCGTGACGATACCTGCCTGGGTCGGTCGCAGTTGAAGCGACCGTCTCGGGGTTGCCGATCTTCACGTCTCGCGAGGGAGCGATGCTCGCCCACCCTCAGGCGGGCGGCGGGGGGAGCCCGAAGGCGTCGGGGACGACGGGACCGGTGGCGCGCAACATCGTGGCGATCAGCGGAGGTAGATCGAGGTCGCGTTGGCGGGCGGTGCGCACGACGCTGGCGAGCACCTGCTGGGTGTCGGCGCCGTGGCGGGTGCGGTTGCCACCGCAGACCTTTCGGATAACGACGGCGGGACGGATGGCCTGTTCGGCGCGCCAGTTGGTGGCGTCGATCGACAGGTCCCACAAGAAGAGAAACACGGCAGCGAATTCGGTGGCCAGATGCCGGGCAAAGCGCTCGGCGTCGTCCAGCGGTGGCGGTGCGTCAATGAGCCGACCGAGCCGGGCTACGAGTCGGCCGCGGATCGATGCCAGACCGTGCTCGCTCAGCTCGCCGGCGGTGCAGCGGTCACGCACGGCAAGGCCCGTCTGCAAGACCGCTTGCACCTGCCCGGCCCAGAGACTGTCCGGATGATCTTCCTGCAGTTCCTTGCATCGTCGGAGCAGGTGATTCAGACAGGATTGGTGCAGCGCGGCTCGGTAGCAGCGATACGACACCCACCCGTCGCGCACGAGCACCCCGGCGAAGTCGGCCCCCAGAACCGTGGTGGCATCGTCGAACCCGCGGCCGGGGCAAATGGCGTAGACCGTCGTCTCCGGGGTGACGAAGGCCCACAGCCAGTGGCTGATGGCACCGACGCGCCACCCGGTTTCATCCGGTGTGACCGTGGGCGAGTTGCGGACCTGCTCGCACAGCGCCGTGTAGGTCGGCGCGGCGTCGCGGGCCGTGCGGTGCAGCAGGTGGGCGAGGCCGCCCGGTGTCACGTGTAAGCCGAACGTGGTCCGCAGCACATGGGCGACCTTCGCCAGCGGTACGCCCATCTCCGTGTGCAACTCGACGACCAGCGCGACGACGCCGGGGCCGAGCTGCGCGCCGGCCGCTCCCAGCGCATCCGAGGTCTGCAGCGCGTGGCGGCCCTGCACGCGCCGCCGACACTGTGAGCAGCGGCCCACTTCGATGTCGAAGCGGCGCACGACCGGGCGCACTTCGGGGATTTCTTCCTGATACTGCGACGCCACGTGGGTCACTTCGACCGACCCGCCGCAGTCGGGACACGCCGTCGGCACCGGCGCTTCCAGGGTCTGGTCAACCCGTGCCGGGCGCGGGCGGCACGCCTTCCGACCATACTGCGTACCAGCCCGTCGACCGGGACGCCGGCCGCGTCCTTGCGGTCGGTCCTTGGCGAAGGGGGCGGCTTGTCGGAACCCCGCCCGGCGCGCGGCGGCCAACTGCCCCCTCAGTTGCTCGATCTCCCGCTTCTGACGCTCGATCTGGCCTTGCAGGCCGTCGATCTGACGCTGCTGGCGACCGTTCTCGCGTTGCTGGTTCTTGGTGTCGCGCTCGCGCCGCGTCAACTCCGTGCGGAGCCGTTCGACCTCGGCCTGCAGGTTCTCGTGCGAATTGCGGTCCCCGACCTTCACGCCAAGGTTATGCCACAGTTCCGAAATTTGTACAAGTCAAAACTTTGACACCTGCCCCGGAACCCGCTAAATGAAGACGGCCGAGGTTCTCTCAGCAAGGTGGGCCGCATGACAGCCAAGACCTTTCAGATACAGGTTCACGATGATCATCTGGAGCGCATTGCGCAGACCCGGAAGCCCATTCTTGCTCTCGCCGAGCTGATTTGGAACGCGGTCGATGCGGACGCCACGCGTATCAACGTGACCCTGATCGACGATGACCTGAACGGTCTCAAGGCTATCGAGGTTGCCGACAACGGGCACGGAATCCCCTATGCCGAAGCGGAGGCACTATTCTCGCGTTTGGGTGGGTCATGGAAGCGATCTCGCACCCACTCCATCGAGGGAAAGCGCATTCTCCACGGCAAGGAAGGGCGGGGCCGATTCCGCGCCTTCTCCCTTGGTCGCGTCGTTGATTGGGACGTTCGCGCCGCTGACCCCTCGGGCGCCCTTCAGCGCTACCGCATCTCAATGATCAGGGATCACTTGCGTCGCGTGGAGATCACCGACGCCGCCCCCGCCACCAATCGGACGGGTCGGGGCGTCACCGTCACGGTATCGGAGCCCGATAAAGAGTTCCGATCACTGCGCGACGGCATCGCCCTCGATGACCTTGCCCAGATCTTCGCCCTCTACCTTCGGCAGTATCCGAGGGTCCAGATTTTCTACAGCGGCACGGCGATCGACCCTCGATCGGTCGAGGAGTTATCGAGCTCCTACGACTTGCCGGAGATTGAGACAGCCGATGGCCGGAAGCTCCCCGCCTCGTTGGAGATCGTGGAGTGGCGCATCAAGACGCAGCGAAGGCTGTTCTTCTGCGACGCCAATGGGTTTCCGCTCGATGAGACATCGCCTGGCATCCATGCGCCGGGCTTCGAGTTCACCGCCTACCTGAAATCCGACTATTTCGCAGAGCTTCTCGCCTCCAACACACTCGATCTGGCCAACATGGACCCGACGGTCAATCGCTGTCTCAATGCCGCTAGAGAGGTCACGCGCGAGCACTTTCGCAAACGTCAAGGGCGGACCAAAACTCACTGCTGTCCCACAGAACTTCTAATTGAGGCGGCTTGAACCTTCTATGTCTGTTAGAATGGTTTTGCCGCAAATCATTCAAAACACAGGAGATCCAAGCCGTGGCCCATCGTAACACAGTCTTCGGGCAACTTCTGACGTTGCTTCCGCGACATGAATTCGACGCCGAGGCGCGCGGCCATCAGCGCGGGCAGCGTTTGCGCGTCATGAGCCGCTGGGCGCAGTTCGTCGCCCTCGGGCTGGGCCAGTTGGCCAGCCGGCAGAGCCTGCGCGACATCGTGAGCAATCTGCGCGCGCAACCCGCCAAGCTCTATCACCTGGGCGTTGGGACGGTCAGCCGCTCGTCGCTCGCGCGGGTCAACGCCGAGCAGCCCTACACGCTCTACGAAGCGTTGTTCGGCCGTCTGCTGAGTCGTTGCCAGCAACGGGCGCCGGGCCACGGTTTCCGCTTCAGGCACAAGCTGTATGCGGTCGATGCGTCGACCATCGACTTGTGTCTGGCGGTTTTCCCGTGGGCGTCGTTCCGCCGCACGAAGGCCGCGATCAAGCTGCACGTCGGGTTGGACCAAGCCGGCCACCTGCCGAGTTTCGTCAGCGTCACCGATGGCAAGACCGGCGACGTGACCGTGGCCCGCACGTGGACGTTCGAGGCCGGCAGCGTGGTCGTCGCCGACCGCGCCTATCTCGATTTCGCGTGGTTTCACCAGTTGCAGGCCCGTGGCGTCACCTTCGTGACACGCCTCAAGCGCGGCGTGCGGTACCGGGTCACCCACGAGCATGACGTCCGAGCCGGGACCGGTATTCTCAGCGACCAGACGATCGAACTGACCAGCGCCCGCAGCCGCAAGGTCTATCCCCACCGGCTGCGACGGGTCGTCTACCGCGACCAGCTGACAACAAATCGCTACGTGTTCGTGACCAACAACACCACGTGGGTCGCCAAGACGATCGCCGACCTGTACAAGTCCCGGTGGCAGATCGAGCTGTTCTTCAAGTGGATCAAACAGCATCTGAAAGTGAAACGTTTCGTGGGCCGGTCGAAGAACGCGGTCTTGACGCAACTGTGGGTGGCCACCTGCATGTACCTGCTGCTGGCCTACCTCAAGTTCGTCCTGCGGTTGTGCTGGAGCCTCAACCAGATGCTGCAGGTGCTTCAACTCAACGTCTTCGAACGCCGGCCTCTCGAAGACCTCTTCACGACCCATTCGCCACCAGACCGCGCCCGTCCGCAACTCGCGCTCGCTTGGGCCTGAGACTGTGGGACACTAGTGACCAAAACTAGACCAGAGTGGCGGAGGAAAATTAGACCATCCGGCCGCCCGGTGGCGTGTTTGAAGGTGGCTGTGCGGGTGGGCTGAAGCGGAGTCCGGGCACGCCCCCGGGGCGGGCCCGGACGCAGTGGAGGCCCGGCTGCACAGCCAGCGGCGTTGCAGGAGGAGGGGTCAGGACGCCGGGGCGGCAGCGTCTTTGCGAGCGTGCTTACTGTGTGCGAGGCGATAGCTGTCGCCGTTCAGCTCGAGGATGTGGACGTGATGGGTCAGCCGGTCGAGCAGCGCGCCGGTGAGCCGTTCAGAGCCAAAGATCTCGGTCCATTCGTTGAAGGGCAGATTCGAGGTCACCAGCGTCGACGCTTGCTCGTAGCGCTGGGAGAAGATCTCGAACAGCAGCTCGGCGCCGGTCTTCGACAACGGCACGTAGCCGAGCTCGTCCACGATCAACAAATCCTGCTTGGCCAACTGTTTCTGGAAGCGGAGCAGGCGCTTGTCATCGCGAGCTTCGAGCAGCTCGTTCACCAGCGCGGCGGCGGTGGTGAAGCGCACCCGATAGCTTTTCTGACAGGCGGCCAA
The DNA here is from genome assembly GCA_965217045.1 of Vicinamibacterales bacterium. Taxonomy (GTDB): domain Bacteria; phylum Acidobacteriota; class Vicinamibacteria; order Vicinamibacterales; family UBA8438; genus JAAXGX01. Next base: position 293,011 of record CBDCHF010000007.1, read on the forward strand.
CCCCAAGGCCAGCGCCAGATGCGTCTTGCCTGTGCCGGAGTTGCCCAACGCCAAGACGTTCTCTCGCCGTCGAGATACTCCGCGCGGGTCAGCTCGAGCACGAGCCGTTTGTTCAACGACGGGATCGCGCGGAACGCGAAGGTCTCGAGACTCTTCACGACCGGGAACTTGGCGGCCTTGATGCGGCGTTCGATGGCGCGCTGCTCGCGGTCGAGCAGCTCCAGCTCGCAGAGGCGGAACAGGTAGCGTGGACAGTCCAGCCCTTCCTGCGCGCAGTGCCGCGCCACCTTGTCGTACTCGCGCAGGAAGGTCGGCAAGCGGAGGGCCTTGAGATGGGCGTCGAGCAGCAGGGTCGACTTGGCCATCACTCGGCCCCTGCCCCCAGCAGCATCAAGTAGTCGGCCGCCATGGTCGTCGTCACCCGCGGGGCCGGGAGATGCGGATACTGCGCCAGGTCGAGGCGGGGCGGCCGGTGGTCGAGGCGGCACAGAACGAGATGCTTGACGGCGTCGAACCCGATCGCGCCCAGTCGCAGGGCGTCCTCGATAGCGCCGCGGACGTGGGCCAGCCGAAAGTCCTCGAGGAGCCGCAAGACCTGCACATACTCGCGGGTCCCGGCTTTGCCCAGCCGGGTCTCCAAGAGCCGCCGCAGCCGGAGAAACTCGTCCGGCAGCGCCCACCCGGTCAGCGGCGCCGCCTGATCGAGCGCGCCCGTCTTGCGCTCCAACAAGGCCAAGTAGTGCAGCGGATCGAAGATCAGCTCCTCACGCCTGTAGCTGCGACGATGACGGGCGATCTCCTCACTCCCGCAGACGATCACGACGACGTCCACGTAGCCCTTCACCATCACGTCGCGGTGGCCGTAGGCGGTTGGCACCGAGTAGTCGTTGCGGCGGTAGCGCACCAGCGACAACGACGTGACCCGCGTCGGGCGCGTGTCGCAGGCTTCATACGGGACCGGCGGCAACGGCAACAACGCGGCGCGGTCGCGCGCGAAGCGCTCCCCGATCGTCTCGGTGTGCCGCCGTAACCGCTGCCCGCGCCGCGCGCGGCACTGGCGCGCCAAGTCAGCGTTCAACGCGTCCCAACTCGCGACGCGCGGGACCGGCACGAAGAAGTTTCGGCGGGCGTAGCCGACCAGCCCTTCCACCTTGCCTTTGTCGTTGCCCTTCCCCGGCCGTCCGAAGCGATCGTCGAACAAGTAGTGCGAGTGGAGCTCGCTGAAGCTCTGCGTTCGCTGCCGCGTGCCGTCCCCGAGAATCTTCGCCACCGCCAGCGTGGTGTTGTCGTAGACGATGCCACGCGGCACGCCGCCGAAGTAGCGGAACGCGGCGTTGTGTCCTTCGCAAAACGCCTCCGTCGTCTCGGCCGGAAACGCCTGCACGAACGCGTCGTCGCTGTGCGGCAGATCCACGACCAAGTAGTGCGCCTTGCATTCGACGCCGTCGATGACCACCAGGGCTTCGCCGAAGTCGGCCTGGGCGTCGCCCGGCGGATGCGCGAGCGGCACGAACATCTCTTGCCCGCCCAGCTTCTGCCTGCGCACGTAGTCTTTGACAATCGTGTGGCCGCCCGTGAAGGCGTGCTCGACGCATAAGCGCTCCCAGATGCGCTTGGCCGTGTGCCGTTGTTTCTTCGGGCGCTGCTGATCGTCGGTGAGAATTTGATCGATGACCCTGGTGAAGGCGTCCAGTTTCGGACACCGGATCGGTTTCGCCCGACGATACCCGGGCGGCAGGCGGTAGCGCAGCATCTTGCGCACCGTCTCCCGGGCCAGCCCGAAGCGCCGGGCCGCCGCCCGCTCGCTCAATCCCTCCACATAGACGCTGCGCCGCACCGCCGCATAGAACTCCACTCGATACATCCCTCCTGTATTCCACAGAACACCGTCGGCATGCTCGGTGGACCACTCGAGCGGTCTGGTTTTCCGCCGCCCGCAGGCAGCTTCACACCGCCGCGCTGTGGTCTATTTTTGCTCCGCCGTTCTCACCACGTGGGTCGCCAAGACGATCGCCGACCTGTACAAGTCCCGGTGGCAGATCGAGCTGTTTTTCAAGTGGATCAAGCAGCATCTGAAGGTGAAACGTTTCGTGGGCCGGTCGAAAAACGCGGTCTTGACGCAACTGTGGGTGGCCACCTGCATGTACCTGCTGCTGGCCTACCTCAAGTTCGTCCTGCGGCTGCGCTGGAGCCTCAACCAGATGCTGCAGGTGCTGCAGCTCAACATCTTCGAACGCCGACCTCTCGAAGACCTCTTCACCACCCATTCGCCACCAGACCGCGCCCGGCCGCAACTCGCGCTGGCCTGGGCCTGAGACTGTGGGACACTAGCCCGCATTATTCCTGAAGCTCGATATTCGGGATCGACAGGGCGTGGCGGGACGACGAACAGGGTTTCGCCATCGTCATTTGGGGGCTGCGAGGGGGTTGCGGGGCGAGCCATGGGGCGATGGCCGGGCGCGGTGAGCCCGAGTGTCGACAGCTTCTCCTGGAGACGGTCCGTATCGTCCCCGAGGGAGCTTGGTGCGGCGGGACGGATGGGCTATCCGGCACGTGCGCCGAGTGCGAGGGCGATGCGCTGCCATGCCTCGCGCTGCGGCGTGGCCCGCGGCAGATGCAGAACGAGCCGGCGGACCGAGCGGACGACCTGGACCCCGAGCTTGAGCAATCGGTCGCGTAGCCACGTCACCTGGCTGCGGGCGCACGCGGTGCCCGCCGCCCGCAGCCGCAGCTCCTGCATCAGCACGTAGGCTGCGGCCGTCAGCAAGACGCGCAGTTGGTTGGCCCAGAAGCGGCAGCAGCTCGTGCGGTCGATCTGCAGGCCGTCGAGCAACTCCTTGATCCGGTTCTCGATGTCCCCCCGCGCACAGTAGACCTTCTCGTAGATGAAACGCGGCGTCTGGCGCAGGTTCGTCACCACGAAGCGCGGGTTGTCCCGCGGCGCACGTTCGCCGAGGCGGACCACTTCGGCTTTGATCACCACCCGGCGCTCATGGCCCCAGGTGCGGGCGGCGTAGCGGGTGTCGGTATAGACGTGTGCGGTCTCGCCACTGACCTCGCTCTGCGTGCGCGCCGTTTGCATCGCGGATTCGGCATGCCGCTCCAAAACCGCATTTTTCGCCATCGCCACCACGTAGTCGAGCCGGGGCTCCGCATCCAGGAAATCGAAGACCTCCGGGGTCGCAAAGCCCCCGTCGAGCCGAACGAGAAACCGCGCCCGCGGAAACGCCGCCCGCAGCAGCGGGAGCAGCCGACACAGCAGCCCGAGGGTCCCGTCGGCGGCCACTGCGTTGCCGGGCCGCAGCACCGCCGCGCACAGATACTGCTCCGCCTCGCGGTCGAAGCTCAGAAACCCGAGCAGCGGCAGATAACACCAGCCGCCATAGTGCCCGTTGAAGAACGTGAGCTGCTGGGCGCCGTGCGTCAGGTCGTCGGTCGGATCCAGATCGATGGTGACGCGCCGCGCCCGCCCGTGCAGGCGGCGCCGATGCCGCTCGATGACGCACGCCGCCAACTCGCGCCCCATCCGGTAGAGCGCGGTGCGGGTCGCGCCGTTCTCGAACCGCGAGATCGTAGGTTGCGACGCCAAGGGCGCGCCGGACACCGGGTCCCGCCCGAGCAGCAGCTTGTGGATGGGGTCGTCGGCCAAGTGGTCGGCATCGTTGCCATCGGGATGACCGCACGCGATGCCGAAGATCCGCTGGCCGATCAGATCCGCGAACGTGTGCCGAATCTTCTCCGCGGCGCGCTTGTCGGCCAGACACCGGGCGAACGCCTTGACCAAGCCGTACACGCGCTCGGTCGCCTTGAGCAGGACGGCGCCGCCGTCGGAACTCGCGTGTTCCTGGTTGAACGTGGCGACGAGGGGCTTGTCGAACAGATCCGGGAACAGAACAGTCTGTGGTATCGTGTGAGGTCTCACGTAGGGGTCTCCGTTGTGGCTAAAACGTTGTGTGCACTACGTTTGTACCACACGGAGGCTCCTGTGTCTCCCCCTCAACCGCACCTTCACGCATAATCCGGGCTAGTGGCCCCGGCGAGGCAGCTCCCCTCAAGATTACGCGGATCAACGAGGCTTGGGACAAGCTCACGGGAGAGAGGCTGTTCGTCGAAGCCACGTCGGACATGGCACCAGATTATCGGCGCTTCGCGAGCGTCTTCTCCGAGCTCTTCGGCGTAATGCGCGACGACTGGCAGTGGCAGCCGCAGGACTGGCTAGATTTGCAGGGTTTCCTCTGGATCACCTGCAACACAAAAAAAGACCCAGAGATACCCATGCCGATTCCGCCCCTAAACCTCGTCCTCTACGGACCGCCCGGCACCGGTAAGACGTTTTCCACCGCCGCGGAGGCCGTCAGGCTTTGCGGACTTTGCGGAGAGCCAGCGAACGAGGATCGCGAGGCCCTGATGCAGACCTACCAGCGTCTCCTCGCGGCGGGACGCATCGAGTTCGTCACCTTTCACCAGTCGATGTCCTACGAGGATTTCGTGGAAGGCCGACAGCCGATGACCGGGTCGGACGAACACGACGACACCTCCTCCGCTGGCTTCCGGTTGGAAACCGTTCCTGGCATCTTCAGGCGCATCGCCAAACGTGCCGAGACGAGCAAGGGCCGGTCGACCGACGGCGACGCGATCACCGTCGCGGGCCGGCAGGTGTTCAAGATGTCGATCGGCGAGGCGAACAACCCTGAAGACGCGCATCTCTTCGAAGAAGCCATCGCAGGCCGTTACGCGCTGCTCGGTTTCGAAGACATCGATTGGGGTGATGACAAGTACGCCAAGCGGGAAGCGGTCATCGAGGCCTGCAAGACCATGGGGTACACCGACGTCGATGCCCGGTGGGGAGTGGTTCAGATGCCGTTCATCTTCCGCAACTGGGTGCGCAAAGGTGACATCGTGATCGTGTCGAAGGGCAACTCGCTGTTTCGGGCGATCGGCGAATTCACTGGCGACTACGAATTCCACCCGCGGCCAGAGGGAGGCTATGCCCATCGACGCGCCGTACGCTGGCACTGGGCGGACCGCGGAGGCGTGTCCGTCAGCGAGATCCACATGCGACGCTTCATGCAGAAATCGATCTACCTGCTCGATGACACGGAGCTCAACATCCCGGCGCTCGAGCGCTACTTGAACAGCCAGCAAACGGAGGGCCCGGCAGAGCCGGAACCCTTCGTTCTGATCATCGACGAGATCAACCGCGCCAACATCTCGAAGGTCTTCGGAGAGCTGATCACGCTTCTCGAACCGGATAAGCGCCTAGCAGCCCGTGGTGAAAGTCCCTCGTTCCAGGGATCGACGTGATCGGTCCTGTGTCCTACACTGTCTGGCATGGCGATGGGGACAAGCCGCGGTCGAACGCGGCAAGCGACGATGTGGGTGCCCACGGCGGATCTGCCGAAGAGTGCTGGGCACCCGTTTTACGAGCGGCTGAATCGAGTGCTCGACGACGCGGGGTTCGACGCGGTCGTGGAAGCACAGTGCGCGTCGTTTTACGCGGACGGGGTCGGTCGGCCGAGTCTGGCGCCGGGCCGGTATTTCCGGCTGCTGTTGCTCGGCTACTTTGAAGGGCTGGATTCGGAACGAGCGATCGCGTGGCGCGCCGCCGACTCGTTGAGCATTCGCACGTTTCTGGACTTCGCCCTCCACGAGGCCCCCCCGGACCACTCGACGCTGTCGCGCACCCGCCGCCTGATTGACCTCGAGACCCACCAGGCAGTGTTTACGTGGGTGTTGCAGCGACTGGCCGACGCCACGCTGGTGGTGGGGCGCACGGTTGGCGTCGATGCCACGACGCTGGAAGCCAATGCGGCGATGCGGAGCATTGTGCGGCGGGATACGGGCGAGAGCTACGACGCGTTTCTGACCCGGCTGGCCGAGGCGTCCGGCCTCACGACGCCGACGCGCGCCGAGTTGGCCCGGTTCGACCGGACCCGCAAGAAGAAGGGCTCGAACGCGGACTGGACCCACCCGCACGATCCGGACGCGAAGATCGCCAAGATGAAGGACGGTCGCACGCATCTGGCGCACACCGCCGAGCATGCGGTCGACCTCGAAACAGGCGCCATCGTGGGCGTGACGGTGCAGGACGCGAGTGCGGGCGACACGACGACCCTGGTCGACACGCTCGTCACGGCCGCCGAGCAGGTCGAGGCGGTCGGCGCGCCGGGGATCGTGGAGGTGGTGGCCGACAAGGGATATCACAGCAACGAGACGATGGTCGGGTTTGCGGCCATCGGCGTGCGCAGCTACGTCTCGGAGCCGGATCGCGGCCGGCGGCACTGGAAGGGCCAGGCGGCGGCGCGGGACGCGGTGTATGCCAACCGGCGGCGGATCCGCGGCGCGCGTGGGAAACGGCTGCTGCGGCAGCGGGGCGAGCTACTGGAACGGCCCAACGCGCATCTCTACGAGACCGGCAGGATGCGCCGCGTCCATCTGCGCGGGCATTGCGGATTTCGCTGAAGTGGATCACCGATTCCGGGGATGTGGATCACGGATTTCGGTGAAGTGGAGCGCCCATCGGAGCGTAGCGACGTTCGTCGGTCAGTTGCCTCCCATCGGTGTCGTAGCGTCTGGTCGATATCCTACTCGTGCTGTCGTGTCAGTGAGCATCGATGAGGTTGCCTGTGGTTCCTGTGGGCGCCGCGTGCGGCGTGTGTGGACGCCTCCGAGAATGCAACCCTTTTCTGAGTCTCCTCCTTTGTCCGCGACAACAAGCGGCTCCCCAAGCGCCGCGATTGCTCCGGTGGAACGCGGGCCAGCTACCCGGCTGGCCCGCAACGAGCTTCCCGCACGGTCGGCCGCGGCAGTCACCCGAAAGGGCCGGAGCGGAGCAACGGACCCGCGAAGCGGGTTGACAGCCGCGGGTGACCGTGCGCGCGGTAGGCGCGCTCCGAGCACACCCGGCGTCTGCCTGTTTCGGGAAAAGAGCTCATTCCTTCAGATGGCGCGGTGCATGCGGTCAGGTGCTGTCGTGTGTCCGGCCTCATTACTTGCGGCATCTCATCCGCCGCGGGCCTGTATGGAGATACGCGGGTCGAGTCCAAATCGTCCAAGTGTGCTCGAAGGCACTGCCGCAAACGCTGGTTTTCCCGACCCCGTCTCGCTGACCGTTTGCCCTTACCATCGTCCGACCTGCTCGCATTCCCGACGGCGCCGCACCGCTCCTGTCTTCTCAGGCGGTCGGTAGCGGCGCGCGGTAGTATTCGTTCTTCGTCATCAGCGCCCAGGCGATGCGCGCCCTCCGGTTGGCCAGCGCCACCGCGACCAGCATGCGCGGCTTGCGCGTCAACATCCGGGCCAGCCACGGGTCCTTCGTGCCGCGGCGCGCCGCCCAGCCGACTGTTGCCATCGCGCCGACGACCAACAGCCGCCGGAGATCGCGCTGACCCATCTTCGATATCTTGCCGAGCTTCTGCTTCCCGCCGGTCGAGCTCTGGCGGGGAACCAAGCCCAGCCAGGCCGAGAAGTCCCGGCCGCGCCGGAAGCTCTCCAGCGGCGGCGCGAAGGCCTGGATCGCCATCGCGCACAGCGGCCCGATCCCGGGGACGCTCATCAGCCGCATCGTCTGTTCGTCTTCGCGCGCCCGCTCACGCATTTCCTGCTCGAGTTCCGCGATCTTCTCGTCGAGCTCGGCGATCTGAACGAACAGCAGCGCGCCCAGTTCCCGAACCGGGCCCGGCAGCCCCGAATCGGCATCTTCAATCGCCTCCGCCAGTCGCTCTACATGGGCCGGCCCTTGCGGCGCGACGACGCCGAACTCCGCAAAATGTCCCCGCAGCGCGTTGATCGTCTGCGTGCGCTGGCGAACCAGCAGATCGCGCGTGCGGAACAGCATGCCTTGGGCCTGCTGCTCCCGCGTCTTCACCGCCACGAAGCGCATCGTCGGACGCGAGGTCGCCTCGCAGATCGCCTCCGCGTCGGCCGCGTCGTTCTTCTGCCGTTTCACGAACGGCTTCACGTAGATCGGCGGGACCAGCTTCACCTCGTGGCCGAGCTTCCCGATCTCTCGGCCCCAGTGGTGCGAACTCGCGCACGCCTCCATCGCGACGATGCACGGAGGATGCGACGCCACAAACTCCAGCAACCTGTCCCGGCTCAGCTTCTTGCGGAAGGCAACCGACCCGTCCGCCCGGGCGCCGTGAAGCTGAAAACTGCGCTTCGCCAAATCGATGCCGATGATGGTAGCGTGTTCCATTGGATGCCTCCTCCTCCAGGTGGTGCGTCACAACAGCTCCACCTTGGCACATTGCGATGCCGTCGAGAGGAGGCGTCCACCCCATCATCCAAGGTGCTGTGGGAAACGCGCTTTCGGCGACGGCGCAGTTGCCGCCGAGCGTATCGCGCGCGTTTTCCATGGCACCGCCAGGATCCACAGGCTGTTCGCGCCCGGCGGGAGCGTCGGGCGTCTCGCGGACGTGATCGTCATGTCGTCTCCTTCCGGCGGTTGGCGGGTGCGTCGTGCGTGCGTCGCATCGAGCGGCCCTTGAGCTCGATGCGGTGCGCGTCGTGGAGCAGGCGGTCGCAGATGGCGTCGGCCTGGTTGGGGTCGCCGATGACGGCGTGCCAGTCGGTCACGGGCAGTTGGCTGGCGATGAGCGTTGAGGCGCGTTCGGCGCGGTCCTCGATCACCTCGATGAGGTCTCGCCGCTCGGGGTCGCGCAGCGGCGCGAGCATCCAGTCGTCGATCGCGAGCAGGTCGAGCTTGGCCAGGCGGGCGAGCAGCCGGGTGTAGGAGCCGTCGCCGCGGCCGACGGCCAGCTCGTGCAGCAGGCGCGGCATGCGGACGTAGCGCGCGGCGAAGCTGCGGCGACACGCGCGTTCGACGAAGGCGCAGGCGAGGAAGCTCTTGCCGATGCCGCACGGTCCCGTGACGATCACGTTGTGGCGCTCAGCGATCCACGCGCAGGCGCCGAGCGTGAGGATCTGCTGGCGATTGAGCCGGCGCGAGTGGGTGAAGTCGACGGCCTCGAGCGTCGCCGGGTAGCGCAGCTTGGCCGTGCGGAGGCGCCGGTCGAGCTTGCGCTGCTCGCGGGCCGTCCACTCGGTGTCGACGAGCAGGCCGAGCCGCTCCTCGAAGCTGAGCGCGGCGGCCTGGTCGGTGTCGAGCTGCTTTTGGAAGGCGTCGGCCATCGCGCCGAGCTTCAGGGCGTTGAGCTTGTCGACGGTCTGTTCGATCAGCATCGGTCCTCCTCTGAGGTCGCGGCCGCGTAGTAGTTGGCGCCGCGGATGTTGGCGTGCATCGGTGTCGGGTTGGTCTCGGCCGGCGGCTCGAGGGGCAGCCGGTCCTGACCGGCGGCCAGGATGTTCTTGACGGTGTGGAAGCGGCACGAGCCGAGCGCCAGCGCGCGGGTGCTGGCGGCGTCGAGCCGGGCGTTGCCGTACTGGCGTCCCAGACGCATGATGCCTAACACGGTCCGATAGCCCTGCTCAGGGTGCGGGCGGCTGTGCAGGATCCGGGTGACGAGCCGAGCGGTCGCCGGTCCGACCGTCTCGGCCCAGCGGATGAGCCGCGACGGGGTCCACTCGGCATGTGCGCGGTGGGCGCTGGGCATGTGCTCGGCCACGGTGGACGGCTGTCGGTCGTAGCGCCGGCGGTGCGACGCCACGCGCTTGCCGCGATGGAAGATCTCGACCGTGTTCGTCGTGTGGCGGACCTCGACCTGCTCGCGGACGAGTTGGTACGGCACGCTGTAGACGTGGCGGTCGACCTCGACGTGGTAGTCGATGTTCACGCGGCACAGCTTCCAGTGGGCCAGGACGTAGCGGGTAGCCGGCAGGGGGCGTAGCGCCGGGCGGTCGAGCTGCTCATAGAGGGCGCGGCGGCTGACGCCCAGCTTCTTCATCGGGCGGTCGTTGAGCTCGTCGAGCAGGACGCGGATCGCCCGGTTCAGCGCGCCGAGCTCGAAGAAGGTCTGGTCGCGGAGCCGGGCCAGGATCCACCGCTGGGCCACGAGTACGCTGGTCTCGACGACCGCCTTGTCGCGGGGCTTTCTGGGGCGCGCCGGGATGACGACGGCGCCGTAGTGGGCGGCCAGGTCCTCGTAGGTGCGGTTGACGTCGGGCTCGTAGCGGCAGGGGCGGGTGATGGCGCTCTTGAGCTGGTCGGGGATCCACAGCGTGGTGGCGCCCCCGCAGTACTCGACCATGTGGATGTGGGCGGTGACCCAGTCCGCCAGCTGCTGGGTCGCGGTCGCCTCGGCGTAGGTGAGGCTGCTGGCGCCGAGCGCGGCGACGAACAGCTCGACAGGCCGCAGCTCACCCGTGCGCCGGTCGACCAGAGTCGGCCGCTTGCCCGAGAAGTCGACGAAAGTCTTCTCGCCGGCGCGGTGCACCTGCCGCATCGACGGCCGCAGCCGCCGCGACCACTGCCGGTAGATCTCGCAGAATTGCGTGTAGCGGTAGCCGCCGGGATGGACCTGGAGGTACTCCTCCCAGAGCAGCTGCAGCGTGACCCCGTTGCGCTTGAGCTCGCGGTGGATGTGCGCGCAGTCGGGTCGGGCTCGGTTGGGCACTGGCGCCGGGCGGCGAAACAGCCGGGCCTCGAGCGCCGCGTCGTCCAGGTCGGCCGGCAGCGGCCAGCCCAGCCCGTACCGAGCCGCCCTCTGCAGATAGCGTGAAACCGAGCTCGGACCGATGACGCAGGCTTGGGCTACCTCTCGGTGGGACAGGCCCTGTTCGTACCTGAGTCGTAGAATCTCCCGAATT
>CBDCHF010000008.1:0-459184 GCA_965217045.1 Vicinamibacterales bacterium
CGCTTCGCGGCGGACGAGAGCATCGCGGCAATCACCGGCCGCCCCGGCGGCGCCGTCTACGGCGGCGGCGGGCAGGTCGGCGTCGCCCGGCTGTTCGTCGAGGGGAGCGTCGAGCGCTACGCGGCCGCCGGCCGGCGGGTGTTCGTCTTCGAGGACCGGGTGTTCGATCTGGGCATCCCCAACCGCATCACGATCACACCGGTGCAGGTCACGGTTGGATACCGGATGGGCCCGCGGGGCCCCTGGCGGCTGGCCGGTTACGGCGGCGGCGGCCTGGGCGTGTACCGGTTCGCCGAGGTGGCCCCGTTCGGGCCGCGAGCAGGCCAGTCGCCGCGGGCCCCCGCGGAGGCCGTCGTGCCGCCGCTCGGCCCGCCCTACGGCGACGAAGTGCGGGAGACGCACCGCAGCTACCATGTGCTGGGGGGCGTCGAGACGCCGCTGCTGCGCTGGCTGCGGGTCGGCGGCGAAGGCCAGTGGACCTGGGTTCCGAACGCCCTCGGGGAGGGCGCCGCCGCCGCCGCGTTCGGCGAAACCGATCTGGGAGGGTTCACGTTGCGGGTCAAGCTGTCGGTGGGGTACTGAGGTGCCCGGCTCGCGACGAGCCCCGGGCGCGCGCGTGGCGGCCCTGGCCGTGCTGGCCGGCGTCCTGCTGCTCGGGTCGCGGCAGGCCGGCCTCGGCCAGACGGCCGTGCGGCCGGGTTCCCGCGTCGTCGCGGCCGCCGCTGTCAGGGCCGTCGACGGCGGCTACGATCCCGCGCTGCGGCGGCCCGACCCGGGTCTCCAGATCACGCCGGAGCCCGGCGGCCCACCTGCCCACCCGCGGTACATGCCCGGTGAGGTCATCGTCAAGTTCCTCCCGGCCGCCGTGCCCGAGTCGGCGGCGCCGTACCTGCGGCGGCTCGGTGTCCGGGCGCTGACGCGCCCGCGCTTCGCCGGCGCCGACGTGCTGGAGCTGGAGCCGGGCGCCGACCCCGAGGCCGTGGCGCGGGCGCTCGCCGCGCGGCCGGACGTCGAGTACGCGCAGGCGTCGTACCTGCGGCAGCCGCTGTTCGTGCCGAACGATCCGTACTTCGCCCAGCAATGGAACCTGGCCATCCTCAACATGGCGCGGGCCTGGGACATCAACGGCGGCGCCGACGACTCGGTCGTCGTCGCCGTGATCGACACGGGGGTCGCGTTCGCCGACCTCGACGTGAACCTCGACGCCCGGGCGTTCCGCATCGGCGAGACGCGCTATCCGGCGCTCGGAGCCATCGCCGTCCCGTTCGCGGCGGCGCCCGATCTGGCCGGTCCGGACCGCTTCGTGGCCCCGTTCGACTTCGTCTGGGGCGACGAGTATCCCCTGGACTTCGACGGCCACGGCACGCATGTCGCGGGCACCGTCGGCCAGCTCACGGACAACGGGGTCGGCGTGGCGGGCGTGGCGTTCAACGTTCGGATCATGCCGCTCAAGGTGATCAGCGGTCCGTGGGACCTCATCTTCGGAGCGGTCGAGGAATGCTGCGGCGCCACCGACGTGGCCGTGGCGGAGGCCGTCCGCTACGCCGTGCAGCACGGCGCGCGGGTGATCAACCTGAGCCTTGGGGGGCCGTCCCCGTCTCCGGTGATCGCGGACGCCCTCCGCCACGCCGTCGACCGCGGCGCATTCGTCGCCATCGCTGCCGGCAACGAGTTCGGGTTCGGCAACGTCCCGATCTATCCGGCGGCGTCGGCCCCCGGAATCGCCGGCGTCATGGCGGTCGGCGCGGTCAACCAGGGGCTCGCGCGAGCCTCCTACTCAAGCGTGGGCCACTACGTGGAGATCGCGGCTCCCGGCGGCGACCTCAATCCGCCCGGCGGCCACAGCCGCAGCGCCGTCCTGCAGGAGACGCTCGACTACCGGGACATCTGGACGTTTCTGCTGCCGCCGGAGCAGTACGGCCCGCCGCGCTTCGACGTCCTGCGCATCCTCGGCCTGCAGGGCACGTCGATGGCCGCGCCCCACGTCGCGGGCCTGGCGGCTCTGCTGATGACGCAGGGGATCACGGACCCGGCCGCCATCGAGGCGGCCATCAAGTACTTCGCCATCGATCTCGGACCGCCCGGGCGCGACGCCGAGTTCGGCTACGGTCTGCTCAACCCGCCCGCGACGCTGCGCGGCTTCGGCCTCGCGCGGTAGCCTGCCACTCGTCGCCTGCGGCTCCGCTTGCGAGTCGTGCTATAACGGGCGCGTGAGAAAGTGCTGGTGGTTCCGTCTGCTCGTGGCGGCGGTCTGTGCCGCCGCCGGCCTGTCGGTCGCGCACGCGCAGTGGCGCTTCATGGAGGGTAATTTCCCGGCGCGATTCCCCCCGCCGAGCTTGCCCGACCGCGACTTCGCGTTCTGCAAGATCATGTACAACAGCGTGCGGTACGAGTATCTGGGTATGGGGTGGGCCACCGATTACCCCTATGCGGGCATCAACCTCATGATCCGGTTCTCGGAGCTGACCACCGGGCGCGTGAGCCTCGACAATCGCGGGGAGCCGAACCACTGGGTCGTCCGCTTCTCGGACGACGCGCTGTTCAACTGCCCGTTCACGATGGCTGCCGATGTCGGCACGATCGGCTTCACCAACGAGGAAGTGGTCCGGTTGCGGGAGTACCTGCTCAAGGGCGGGTTCCTTTGGGTCGACGACTTCTGGGGCTCCCGCGCGTGGGTGCACTGGGAGCGCGAGATCGGGCGCGTGCTCCCGCCGTCGCAGTATCCGGTCAGGGATGTACCCCTGGGCCACCCGCTGTTTCGCACCCAGATGCACGTGCTCGAGGTGCCCCAGATCACGGCCATCCAGTTCTGGTACGGCGTCGGTGGGCGCACGACGTCGGAGCGCGGATACGACAGCCGGGAACCGCACTTTCGCGCGATTGCGGACGAGCACGGCCGATTGCTCGTGGTCATGTCGCACAACACGGACGTCGCCGACGCCTGGGAGCGGGAGGCCGAGGATCCGAGGTTCTTCGAGCGCTTCTCACCCGACGGGTACGGGCTGGGCATCAACGTCCTGCTCTACACCATGATGCATTAGGCGACGATTGGTGGGCTAGGAGTCCGGGGCGCCCGGATCGTCGGCGGCATCGGGACCCGCCAACTGCTCGGCCTGCCGCAGGAGCATGGCCGCGCCCGCGACGGCCGATTGCAGGTCGGCGGCGCTCAGGTGCTCGCGCGCCATCGTGACGGCCGCGTGCCCCACGGCGCCGGCCGTGAGCAGCAGCGCGTGAGCCGCCTCGAGCGTCGGAGGCGGGTCGCCGGTGGTCAGGTAGTCCTGCAGGGCGCTCCATTCGAACACCATCCGCTCGTCGTCACGCGGATCTCCGGCCGGACTCGGATGCGCGTCGGTCGTCAGATCGATCAAACGCGCCAGCGTGCGGACCGCGCCGGTGAACCAGGCCGAATACGAAGCCGTCTCCGGGTCGAGCGGACCGGCGCAGGCCCCTCCCGGCAGGCGGCCGGCACGGCAGCCCGGCTGGGCCGCGGCGTTGCCTGCCCGAGCCGGACGGTGAGCCTCGCCGGGCGCGCCTTGCGCGGGCCGTGCGCTGCCGCGGTACGACCCGCTCGCGTCGGTACCGCGCAGGGGATCCGCGCGCGTTGCCGGCAGCGGCCGGTCGGGCTCGACGGTAATCCGGATCTCGTGCGGCGTCGGCCCCTGCTCCAGCCTGTACCGGGCCGTTTCCTCCAGGTCGAGCACCACGCGCGTGACCGGCGGTCGTGCCTGGTTGAGCGCCACCCGCACGCGCCGCACCGCCCCGAGGTTCACGTCGGTCACGTCCGGAACCTCCGGCACGATGCCGCGGAGGTCGACGAACAGCCGCGTGGCCGGGTTTCCGACGGTCTGCAGCCGGCCGCCGATGGCGCGGTCGCTCGCGAGCTCGACGACCACCCGGTCGGCGGTCCCGCCCACCGTCAGGCGGTGCAGCGCCCCGGGCGGGGCCGGTTCCTGCGCGCCAGCCACCTCGACGGCTTCGCCGGCGAAGAACAGAATCGATCCGGCGCAGACGACGAGACGAAACAGGCTGGTCGGCATGGGGAAGTCCTCCGCCCCTTGTATCGGCCGTTGGCCGGCTGCGCGTGAGTTGCCTCCCCGGGGGCCGGCCCCCGGCCGCACGGACACGGTGTACGATCCTGCGCCATGGGTAGGTTCCTGCGACGCGCGCGTGCAGCGTGCGGCGTGTTCGTGATGCTGGGCGCGCTGCCGTTCGGGGCGGGGGCCTGCCGGAACGCGCCGGCCGATTTGCCGCAGCCGTCTGAGGAACAGGCGCCTCCGGCGGCGCCCGGAACCAGCGAGGTTGCCGGCCGTCTCGAACGGCGGCCGGGCGCAGCCACGCCAATCGTCACGCTCGAGCCGCATGCGCCGCTCGACATGCCGCTGCCCGCCGAGCCCGCGGAGATGGATCAGTACGGCCGCACCTTCACCCCGCGCTTGCTGGTGGTGCGCGAGGGGCAGACCGTGCGGTTCAAGAACAGCGAGAACGAGCTGCACAACGTGAACGTCACCGACGAGGGCGGCGTGACGATCTTCAACGTGGGCATGCCCATTCTCGGCGGAACCTTCGATCACCGGTTCGACCGCGCCGGCGACTACGCGGTCCGCTGCAACGTGCATCAGGAGATGGCCGCCACGATCAGCGTTACGTCGAGCCCGTTCGCCGCGGTCGCCGATCGGGAGGGGCGGTTCACCCTGACCGGCGTGCCGTACGGCGCCTACGACCTCGTGGTGCGGCGCGGGACCGAGCGCGAGGCGCGCGTCGTCGAGGTCGCGGCTCCGCGGACCGAGATCGTCGACCAGGCGTCTGCGCCGTAGGACGGTGCAGACGCCTGCAGGGTTGGTTGGGCGCCAGGCGGAGCCGCAAGGCGACGATTCGCGGCCAGCGCAGGGCTATAATCGTGGGTCTGCGGAGGAGCAGCCATGAAGACGGTTCTCAACAAGACCGGGCGACCGCTGAAGATCGTGCTGGCTCGCGGGAGGGTGCTGCGCCTCGGCCCACGCAAGGAAGGGCAGATTGCCACGCAGGACGCGGAGCGGGACGCGGTGCAGCGCCACGTGGCGGACGGCGACATCGAGATCTTCGACGACGCCGCCCGCTCCGGGGCGGCGAACCTGTCCGCGGCCGACAGCAGCACGCGCTCGCAAGGACCTCACACACGGTTTTCCGCCGCGAAGCGCGGCGATCGGTAGCCCGGAAATCGTCGCCTGCGGCTCCGCTAGCCGCCCAACCAATCCTCCAGGACTCCGCGCCGTGCTACGGCGCAGACGCCTGGCGGGTGGCTCGCCGCCTCCTTCCGGGACGCTATAATTCGTCGAGCGGGCGGACGAGGCGAGCGGGATGCGCCAGGAGGCTGCCGATGAAGAGTATCCAAGTGCGCGCGGTGTGCTTCGCGGCGGGCTTCGTCTGTGCGTGCGCGGCTTCCGGCGCCGCGCAGGACCGGATGCCGCCGATTCCCGAGAGCGAGATGACCGACGCCCAGCGGACGGCCGCCGCTACGGTCGAGGCCGAGCGCGGCTACAGCCTGCGCGGCCCGTGGGTGCCGCTGCTGCGCAGCCCGGAGATGATGGACCTGATGGTCGACGTGCGCGAGCACGTCCGCGATCGCAGCCTGCTGAGCTTCAAGCTGACGGAGCTGGCGATCCTGATCGCCGCGCGGGAATGGACGCAGAACTACGTCTGGAACGCGCACTATCCTGCCGCCATCCGCTCTGGGCTCGATCCGGAGATCATCGCCGCGATCGCCGACGGCCGGCGCCCGGCGCGGATGTCCGGGGAGGAGGCCATCCTGTACGACCTCAGCATGGAGCTGCACCGCAACAGGCACGTCAGCGACGCGACATACGCGCGCGCGCTCGAGGCGTTCGGCCAGGAGGGCATCGTCGAAGCGGTGGCCATCGAGGGCTACTACTCGCTGCTGGCCATGGTCATGAACACGGCCCGCACGCCGCTCAGGCAGGACGTGGAGCCGCCGCCGGTGACGCTGCCGTCGTTTCCGCGCCAGGAGTCTGGGCCGTAGAACGGCGCGGACTCCTGGGAGGGTTGGTTGGGCGGCAAGCGGAGCCAGAGGCGACGATTTCCGGGCCAGGAGTCTGGGCCGTAGGGGGACGGACGATGCCGATCTACGAATACAAGTGCCGGGGCTGCGGACACGAGTTCGAGCGCCTCGTGCTGGGCGACGACCCGGGCACCTGCCCGGCGTGCCAGCGACGCGAGCTCGACCGGCAGTGGTCGCTGTTCGCCGTCGACTCGCAAGGGACGCGGCAGCTCCACCTGCAGAAGGCGCGGGTCTCGGCACGCAAGGTGCAGCGCGACAAGGCGCACGCCGAGCACGAAGCCATCCACCATCACCACCACTGATCCGCCGCACCGCGGCGACGAGAGGGGCGCCGCCGGGCGGGACCGGGGTCCCGTCCCTGACGGTCCTCGAGACGGTGCCTACTGGCTGTCCAGCCGCCAGTCCCAGCCGCGTTGCGAGCCGCGCGTAGCGATGCGCCAGCCGTCGGGGGTGCGCTTGAAGGTGTCGAAGTAGTACCCGTGGGCCATGATGCGGGGCTGCGCCTCGCTGACGTCGAGCACGATCCAGTAGGTGCGGCCGCTGGCGCCGCCGTCCTCGGTCGGTGCGATCAGCGAGCTCGTGTTGTTGTGGGTGATGGTCCTGCCTTCGCCGCCCGGCCGCCCGCCGAACCGCCGCCGAATCTCTTCCCTGCCCGCGTACTCGACTCCCGCGCCGGTGGTGAACACCGCGTCGTCGGCCCACGCCGACAGGTACAGCTCCTCGTCCTGGAAGTCCAGGCCCTGGTTGTAACGGACGTAGAGCTGCTGGATCTCGGCGATGTCCGCGCCGGTGAACGGCGGCGGGCTCTGCGCCTGGCTCCAGCCCGCCGCCGCCAGCACGCCGAGCAGTCCGATGGCCATCCATGCGTAAGACTTCTTCATGACGGAACCTCCAAGCAGGGAAGCACGGTTGACGTGGCCGGTATTGTAGAGGCAATGATTGGTGGGACATTGCCGATGCGATTCCGGTTGTCCTGTGCGGCGGCGGCGCTCGTCGCGGGCGTGGTCGGGCAGGGGGTTGCCGCCTGGGCGGCTCAGGAGCATGCCCAGGAGTACGAGCGCGCCGACATCGAGCGGGGCGCACAGCTCTACGAGGAGTTCTGCTCCAACTGCCACGGCTCGGAAGGCGACGGGGTCGGCAGCGTCAACCTCATGAGCGGGCAGTTCCGCCGCGCCTCGACCGACCAGAACTTCCGCCGGGTCCTGACGAACGGCATCCCCGCCGCCGGGATGCCGCCGAGCAACTACGCCGACGCCGATCTGGTGGCGCTGATAGCGTACGTGCGCAACATGCGCGACTACGACGGCGGCATCGTCACCCTGGGAGACGCCGCCCGCGGCCGCGCCATCTTCGAGGGCAAGGGCGACTGCGGGAGCTGTCACCGGGTGGCGGGACGGGGGTCGCGCCTGGCGCCCGATCTCACGGCGATCGGCGCCGTACGCGGCGCGGGGTCGCTGCGCGAGACGCTGCTCGATCCCACCGGATCGATGCTGCCGCTCAATCGCCCGCTGCGCGCGGTGACACGCGACGGCGAGGTCATCACCGGCCGGCGTCTGAACGAGGACACCTACACGGTGCAGATCTTCGACGAGCGGGAGCGTCTCGTCTCCCTGGACAAGGCCGACCTGCAGGAGTTGACCGTGCTGGCGGCATCGCCGATGCCGTCGTACGCCGAGACGCTGAGCGAGGCGGAGCTGGCCGACCTGCTGGCGTATCTCGTGACGTTGAAGGGATTGGTACCGCAATGAGACGATCTCCTGTCGCACTGGCCGCGTTCGCCGTGCTCCTGCCCGCGGCGGCCGCCGCGCAGGTGACCCCGGAGCGCCTGGTGAACGCCGCGGAAGAGCCGCACAACTGGCTGACCTACTCCGGCACCTACGCCAGCCAGCGGCACAGCACGCTGGACCGGATTACGCCCGGCAACGTCGGCGACCTGGAGATGAAGTGGGTGTTCCAGTCCCGCACGTCGCACCACTTCCAGACGACGCCGCTGGTGGTCGACGGCATCATGTATCTCACCCAGCCGCCCAACGACGTCGTGGCGCTCGACGCCCGCACCGGGCGCGTGTTCTGGGTCTACGAGCACGTCCCGACGCCCGACGCCCGGCCGTGCTGCGGGTTCAGCAACCGCGGCCTCGCCATTGCCGGCGACACGCTGCTCATGGGGACCGTCGACGCGATGGTCGTGGCGGTCGACGCGAAGAGCGGCGGGCCGCTCTGGAAGACGCAGGTGGCCGATCCCACCTACAGCTACGCGATCACCCATGCCCCGCTGGTGGTCGAGGACAAGGTGATCGTCGGCACGTCGGGCGGCGACATGGGCATCCGCGGATTCATCGCGGCCTACGACGTAGAGACGGGCGAGGAGTCCTGGCGCTTCTACACTATCCCGGGGCCGGGCGAGCCGGGGCACGAGACCTGGGAGCGTTGCACGCCCGAGATGGAGCATTGCGACCCCGACGCCTGGAAGACCGGGGGCGCCGCCGTGTGGCTGACCGGCTCGTACGATCCGGAGACAAACCTGACGTTCTGGGGCGTCGGCAATCCGGGGCCGGACTACGCCTGGTACCAGCGGCCGGGCGACAACCTGTACGCCAGCTCGGTGGTGGCGCTCGATGCCGACAGCGGGGAGCTGGCGTGGTACTTCCAGTTCACCCCGGGCGACCGCTACGACTACGACGCCGTGCAGATCCCGGTCCTCGTCGACCTCGACGTGAACGGAACGACCGTCAAGGCGATGCTCTGGGCCAACCGCAACGGTTTCTTCTACATCCTGGACCGGGTGACCGGCCGCTTCCTGACCGGCAATCCGTTCGTGCGGGTGAACTGGGCGGAGGGGCTCGACGACAGCGGCACGCCGATCCAGACCCCCCAGGGACCCGACCGCCCGACGTATCCCGGCAAGCAGGGCGGCACGAACTGGTACTCGCCCTCGTACAGCCCGCGGACCGGGTTGATGTACTTCTCGACCTGGGAGGGATACGCGACCGTCTTCGATTCCGCGCCCGTGGCATACACGCCCGGCCAGCTCTACACGGGCAGCCGCAACCGCAGCCCGGTCAGGGGCATGCCGGAGCCGCCCGCCGTCGGCCGCGGGCACATCAACACCTGGACCGCGGAGGTCGGGTCCGGCTCCGTGCTGGCCTTCAATCCCATCCGCGGCGAGAAGGTGTGGCAGTGGGAGACGCACGACGTCATGAGCAGCGGCATCTTGACCACCGCCACGGATCTGCTGTTCGTGGGCGGCCGGGAAGGCTACTTCCAGGCCCTCGACGCCCGCACCGGCGAGCTGCTGTGGCGCGCCGTCACCGGCGGCAACACGCTCGCCGCGCCGATCACGTACGAGGTCGGCGGCCGCCAGTACGTCGCCATCGCCGCGGGCCACTCCCTGTTCGTCTTCGGCCTGCGGGACTGAGGAGCAACCGGAGCTGGCATCTTCTTAAAACTGCAGGGCGCCACTGTCTTCCCGCTCGCGCTGCCGGAGTAGGACACGCCCCTGTTAATGTGCGCGTTGCCGGACGCGGCGGAGGCGGATAGCGCAGACCGCTCTACCTGGCCGCTATGGCGTCACAGGCGGAAGAGCCGGTTGATCTTGACGACGAAGCCCCGGTTGCGCAGGAAGGTCGAGCGGTCGGGCCGCAGCGTCAGGGTGTCGCGGTCCTCCGTGTAGACGATGAACAGCTCGCTGCCGGGGCTGTACTCCCAGCGGAACCTGAGGTTCGCCCCGACCGTGTCGTTGCTCGAGTTGTACTGCACCAGGCCCGCGAAGAACATCCGGGGCGTGAACGTGTAGTTGATGCGCGCCAGGGCCAGATCGGTGCGGAACGAGCTCTGGGGCAGGTCGATCCAGTTGAACGAGACGCTCGGCTCGATGGACAACTGCGGGGTGAGCTCCACGTACCCGCTGGTGAAGTCGACCGCGGTGATGTCTCCGTTGAAGTAGCCGCCCTTGCGTACCGACACCTGCCCGTTGGCCCGGTGCTGCTGCCCGAGCAGGTACGTCAGGCTGAATTCCCTGAAATCGTAGCCGCCGATCGGCAGCGTCACGTCCCCGCCCGGCGAGAACGGCTCCCGGAGCAGCTCGTAGTTGTCGAACATCGTCAAGGTCAGGCGATCACCGTTCTCGAACTCGGCCTCGCTGCCCAGGATGCGGGTGCGCGTTTCGACCAGCGACGTATCGGCCGTCAGCGTGTAGTCGATGTTGCCCCCGAACCGGAACTGGCGGATCGCGTCGATGTCCGGCCGCGGACTGAACCGGGCCTGCAGGACCGTCTGGCGGAAGTTGTCGCGGCGGACGAATCCCACGTCGGGGAGAAAGTTCGACTCGACGAGCAGATGGTTGACCACGACGCCGAAGAGGTCTCCCGTGTAGTCGAACTTCCCCTGGTAGCTCATGTCCCGGTCGCGGTAGCCGGGCGTGTCCGTGCGGGCCGCGTACCCCAGCAGGTGGATGTTGTCGTGGAAGCTGAACGTGCCGTCGACCCCGTAGGTGCGGGCGGCCCCGGGGCCATGCGTCGAGACGGATCGGTTGGTGAAGAGGGCGCCGACGCTGCTCTTGCGGAGCAGGTCGCGCTTGATGCGCGCGACGGTGAAGTTCGTTCCCACGGCGCCCGAGACGTCGTCCCTGTCCGTCTGGATGCTCAGAGCGCCAACGTCGAAGGGGCCCACCTTGCCGGTCAGGCGGCCGCCGCCGACGATCGGCACCACGTGGTTGTCCTGCAGGCCGATGCGCCGGCTGTAGAAGAGGATGGGGGCGTTGCGGTCACGGAATCCGCCGCCGCTGCCGATGGCCGCCCCGGTGGCGAACTCGAAGATGCCGCGTCCCTCGAGGAAGAACTCGCGCTTCTCGGGGAAGAACAGGTTGAACCGCGTGAGGTTCACCTGCTGCTCGTCGACCTCGACCTGGGCGAAGTCGGTGCGGTAGGTGAAGTCGGCCGTCAGGTTCTGCGTGAGGCCCACCTTCACGTCCAGACCGCCGTTCCCGGCGCCCGCGTTCTTCTCGACAGGGCTGGCCTCGAGGTCGGTGAAGACCCCGCCGATGGCGTACGGCTTGATCTCCAGGGTGCGGCCGCCCTGCGGCACCTCGAGCCCGACCAGCGTGGCCGCGTCCGACACGCGGAAGATGCCGGCAATCGCCCCGCCGCGCACCACGGCCGAGATCGGCAGTTGCGTCAGGTAGGAGCCCTCGTTCTTGCGCCGCACGACCCGCCGCATCTGAAAGCCCCACACCTGCGCGGCGCCGGGGCGGTAGCGCAGCGACTTGAACGGGATCTCCATTTCGGCGGTCCAGCCGCCCTCGAAGCGGCCGGTGCGGACGTCCCACACCGGGTTCCAGTCGCTGTTCGGATTGCCTTCGTTGGTGATGGCGAAGTCGGCCCGCGCGCCGAGCGGGTTCGTGTAGAAGGCCACCCCGTTGCGGCGGTCGTAGTAGGTGTCGAATATCACCGCCACCGTGTCGTTCTGCCGCAGTTGCGGGGTGTCGCGGCGCATGTCGTTGGCGACCCACTCGCCGGGCGGCGCCGAGTCGTAGGCCCGGACGCCGACGTAGATGTTCTCGTCGTCGAACAGGAGCCAGGCCTCGGTCTGCTCGGTGGCCGGGGCGCCCTCGTCCGGAATCTGCTGGATGAACCCGGTGAGCGGTTGGACGGTCTCGTACACGCGCTCGTCGAGCCGGCCGTCTAGCCGGAGGGGTTCCGCCACCCGGACGGCGCGGACGGTGGCCCGCCCGCGGTCGTCGCGCGCGATGACCGCGGGCGGCGCGGGCGGCGGCGGACCGTCGATGGCGGGGCCGCCGGCCAGGCTGAATCCGGCGCCGGCGCCCCCGCCGGTCGGCCGGGGCGCGGCAGCGGGCGGCGCTTCCGCGGTACCCGCCAGCGGCCCGGAGGCTCGCGGCAGCGGCACGGCCGGGGCAGCCGCGGCCGGGGCACCGGGGGGAACGCCCGGGACCAGCTCCGACGCCAGCCGGTCCTGCAGCGCGAACAGCTCCCCGAGCGGTCCCTCGACCCGTGAGCTGCGCGTTACGTCGCCGGTCGCGACCTCGATGAGCCGTCCCGTGATGGCGATGCGTCCCCCGAGCCGCGCGTGGCTGCCGGAGACCACCCAGCGCGCACCGAGGCTGCGGCCGATTTCCTGGACGCGGGGCACCGCGACCGGGATCTCGCCGCCGGCCAGCTCCGCGCCGACCCGTTGCCGTGGCAGCACGTCCAGGCGCGGCGCGAGACGGCGCTGGAGGTCGTTGATGAGGGACGCCGCGATGCCCTCGCCGATCCAGTCGTGGATCGGATCGCCGCTGAGGTTGGCGAACGGCAGCACGGCGACCGTACCGCGCAGCGCGGGCGGTGACGACGAGGTGGCGGCGTCCGGCTGGGCCGCCGCCGGGGCGGCGGCCAGCACGGCAACCAACGCGAGCGACCCGCACCGGAACCGTGTCACGACCCCGCTGCAGTCCCGTGTCGCGCTGGTCCGGAAATCGTCGCCCGTGGCTCCGATTGCCGCCCCACCGACCCTGCCAGGCGTCTGCACAGTCCTGCGGCGCAGACGCCTGACGCGCGTTGCGTCACTCGCTTGCCTGTTCCGTGCTCTGCGGGTCGCCACGGCGCGCTCATGCCGCTCAGATTGTAGCGTGCCCGGGCGTCGGACCGTTCGGCCGTATAATCCGGGGCAGGCGGCTCAGCCGAGCGAGGGGGCATCCAATGGCGGTCTACGTCGTCGCGCAGGGGCGCATCAAGAATCCGGAAGTGCTGGCGCGGTACGTCAAGCGGGCGATTCCGACCATCAGCGCACACGGCGGTCGCATCGTCGCCTTCGACGAGACGCCGGAGGTCATCGAGGGGGCGGTGGATCTTCCGCGCACCGTCATCGTCGAGTTTCCGACGCGGGAGGCCTGCCGCGCTTGGTACGACTCGCCGGAGTACAAAGCCATCCTGCCGATGCGTCTGAAGTCAGCGCCCGGCACTCTGATCGTGGCGAACGGACTGGAGGCGAGATGAGATCTCATCCTACGTGGAACGGCCCATTGGCGGGGCGCCGGCTGGTCGCGCGCGCGGCTGTCGCGTTGCTCGTCGCGTTGCTGGCCGCGGCTGCGGCCGTCGCCGAGGCCCAGGAGGCCCGCTGGATCGGGACCTGGGCGACCGGACCCGTGTCGTTGCCGGCGCCGGAGGAGAGCTCCGCGGCGCAGGGCAACGCGCCGCCGCGCATCGCCGATCAGACGGTGCGGCAGGTCGTCCACACGAGCATCGGCGGCTCGCAGGTGCGCGTGCTGTTCAGCAACCAGTACGGCACCGAGCCTTTGGAGATCGGCGGCGCGCACATCGCGCTGCGCGACGCCGGCGCCGCCATCGCGGGCGGCTCCGGCCGCCGGCTGACGTTCGACGGCGAGCCGACCGCGGCCATCGAGCGCGGCGCGACGCTGCTGAGCGATCCGGTGGACCTGGCGGTGCCGCCGCTGAGCGACCTGGCGATCGATCTCTACCTGCCGGGCGACACGTGGGAGACGACGTCGCCGGCGACCACCCACGGGACGGGCCTGTCGACCACCTATCTGTCCGCGCCGGGCGACCACACCGGCGCGGCCGAGCTGCCGGTCGACTCGACCGTGCTGTCGTGGTTCTTCCTGTCGCGCGTCGAGGTCGCGACCCGCACCGCCCGCGGCGCCATCGTGACGATTGGCGACTCGATCACCGACGGCACGGCGTCGACGCCCGACACGAACAGCCGCTGGCCCGACTTCCTCGCCGCGCGGCTGGTCGCGGCGTACGGCGAGACGGCGCCGGGCGTGCTCAACGTCGGCATCGGCGGTAACCGCGTGCTGAGCCACAACGGTGGGATGGAGACGATCCTGCGGCGCGGCCGGCCGTTCGGCCCGGACGAGCGGCAGCCCGACCCGGACGCGTTCTTCGGCCCGTCGGCGCTCTCGCGCTTCGACCGCGACGTCCTGCTCCAGCCCGGCGTCACCCACGTCATCGTCCTCGAATCGATCAACGACGTCGGGTTCGCGTTCGACAACGCCTGGCCGGCGGTGGAGGACCTGATCGCGGGGCACACCGCGCTGGTGCAGCGGGCGCACGCGCGGGGCCTGCGGATCTACGGCGGCATCCTGACGCCGTTCGAGGGCGCCATCACGTTCTCGGAGACCGGGGAGGCGAAGCGGCAGGCGTTCAACGCGTGGCTCCGCACCGAGAGTCCGTACGACGCGGTGATCGATTTCGACGCGGCCATTCGCGATCCGGATCATCCACGGCGCATCCTGCCGGCGTACGATCCGGGCGACGCGATTCATGGTAACGACGCCGGCTACCGCGCCATGGCCGAGGCGGTCGACCTCGCCCTGTTCGACGCGCGGCCGGTGGCCGCGGCGGCCCCGGCCGGCGCGGCGTGGAGTCCGCCCCGCACCGCGGACGGTCATCCGGACCTGCAGGGCGTCTGGGCGAACAACAACGCCACGCCGCTGGAGCGGCCCGCGGAGTGGGCCGACAGGGCGCGCCTGAGCGACGAGGAGCTGGCGGCGCTCGAGGCGGCCGCGGCCGAGGCGACCGATCCCGGCCGGGACGCGCTCTTCGGCGACCAGCTGGTGCTCGCCGCCATCGCCGGCGAGCAGGCCACGTCGTACGATCCGGCGACCGGCAACTACAACCAGTTCTGGATCGTCGAGCGCGACTTCAACAACCGCACGTCGCTGGTCGTCGATCCGCCGAACGGCCGCATCTCGGCCCTCGCGCCGGCGGCCGAGCGGCTCATGGCCGCGCGGGCGGCGTACCGCGCCGCGCATCCGGCCGATACGTGGGAGGACGTGCCGCTCCAGGAGCGCTGCATCACGTACGGCGTGCCGCGGCTCGGCGCCGGCTACAACAGCTACTACCAGATCTTCCAGACCGCGGACCACGTGGTCTTCCTGATGGAAATGAACCACGACGCGCGAATCATCCCGCTCGACGGACGTCCGCAGCTCGACGCCGGAGTCCGGCTGTGGCACGGCGATTCGCGCGGCCGCTGGGAGGGCGACACGCTGGTGGTCGAGACGACCAACTATTCAGCGAAGAGCGACTTCCGGGGGGCGTCGGACAACCTGCGGCTCGTCGAGCGGTTCACGCGCACCGGATCCGACACGCTGGAGTACGAGGTCACGGTAGACGACCCGACCACCTGGATCCGGCCGTGGACCGCGTCGATCCCGCTGACGCGCAGCGAGGACGCGCTCTACGAGTACGCGTGCCACGAGGGCAACTACGGGATGGAAGGGATCCTCGCCGGCCACCGCGCCCAGGAGCCGTCGGCGGCGGCCGGCGAGCGGTAGCGGCCGGCCGTCGCGGCTACTCGCCGCTGCCTTCGAACTCGTCGACGATCACCTGGATGTTGCGCCTGACGCCCGCCGCGTTGGGCGCATCGTAGTGCGCATAGGCTGCCGGTAGCGACCAGGCAGCGGCGATCTCGTCCACGGACCTGCCCGCGGCCCGGCCGTCCCGGACCATCTGCAGGAAGTCGCGGTTGAAGGCGGCCCACTCGCTCAGGTCGGCCCACGTCATCTGCGAGCTGTGGCCGGTGATGATCGTGTCGATGCCCTCGATGTTGTCGTGGGCCGTCTGCAGCGTGTCGGGGATGTCGACGCCGCTGCCGCCGTTGGCGGCATCCAGGAACGGCACCCGCTGTCCCAGGAAGACGTCGCCGGCATGCAGCATCCGCAGCGCCGGGAACGCCACCCAGGCGTCGCCGCCGGTGTGGCCGCGGCCGAAGTAGTAGAGGTCGATCTGGTCGTCGCCGCTGCCCAGCGACATGCGCTCCGAGAAGGTGGTGGTCGGCAATCCGTGTCCGTTCGAATCCCGGAACACGTTCGCGGGCGGCTCCGTCCGCCCGGTGTACGGCCGCATCACCTCCATGTTGGCCTTGGTGTTCTCGTGGGTCACGACCTGCACCGTCTCCGCGAAGGCCACGTTGCCGCTGACGTGATCGTGGTGGCTGTGCGTGTTGATGAGCGTCGTCACCGGCTTGTTCGTCAGCTCCCGGATCTGCGCCAGGATCGGGTCGCCCCACCCGGGGTTCTTCGTGTCGACGACGACCACGCCGTCCGTCCTGATGAACACGGCCGTGTTGCCGCCGCCGCCCTGGCCCCTGAGCACGTACAGGTTGTCCTGGAGCTGGTCGACCTCGATCGTCATGGCGTCCTGCGCGGCCACCACTGCGAGTGAGACGGTGCCGATCCCGATCAGCAGAGCGAGAACGATGCTGCGCTTCATGTCATGCCTCCTGGCTGACGCGGCCCGACGCTACCGGTCGGAGCCGGCCCGCTCCACGGCCCGCGCTCCGCTCAGGGAGTTGACCATGGAGTAGTTTTCTTCGTGATAGGCGTACTCGACGAGTTCGTACTCGGAGCTTCGCCGCAGTATAACAGTCGATACGCGAGCCCATACGCGAACGATGTCGATCGCAAGGCTGGAGGCAATCTTCCAACGGTCGGAGCGGGCGCTGGCGCCCGGCGTGCCGATCCGCAAGACGAGCGCCGGCATCTGGGTGCCGTCCCCGATCTCCGTGATCGTGGAGGTCGTGTCGTCGCTGAGAGAGATCGGACTCCTCGGCAGCGCCGCGGCGTCGGGGGCGGTCGTGGACGCCGGCATGGGCGACGGCCGGGTGGCGGCGGTCTTGGCTTGGCTCGAGCCGTCCCGCCCCGTGTACGGGATCGAGCGGGATGCGGTGCTCTACTCCCGGGCCAAGCAGAACCTGCGCCGGGTCCTGCGGATGGCCCCCGGCCGCTCCGAGGCGCATCCTGTCGAGGGCGACTACTGCGACGTGGCCACCTACGCCTCCTGCGGGCTCGACCTGCGGGAAGTCGGCGTGGTGGTCAACTATCCGGACGGCAACCAGGAGCGGCTGGCGCATTTCGTCGCGACTCATGCCGGCCCCGCCAGCCTGTGTCTGTTCACCCACGACCGCGCCCTCAAGATCCGCGAGCTGGTCCTGCGCGCCGAACGTCATTTGCCCGCGGACTACGGCCTGGACTGGCGGCTCTCCGTCTATCGCGGCCGCGCGGGCGCCCCGCGCCGCTGATTCGCCCGGCCTCGACATGGGCTGCCAGCGGCCGAACTTGCTTCCGAACGGTGTGGTAGGGGACTATTGCGTTTTGTCGAAGAATCGATTGGGAGGAACGGAGATGGACCGTCGATGCGACGCTGCGCTGCTGACCGCGTTCGCGCTCGCCTGCCTCGTGCCCGGAGTCGCCGTCGGTCAACTCGAGACCGAGCCCCGCAACGGCTGGACCGCGCCGATGATGCCGGACGGCGTCCCGGACCTGCAGGGCGTCTTCACGTTCCGCACCATCACGCCGATGCAGCGCCCCGCCCAGCTCGAGGGCAAGGTGACGCTGTCGGCCGAGGAGGCTGCGGCGTTCGAGGCGGCGGAGAACACAAGGCTCAATCGGGATCTGTTCGATCCCATCGAGGGCGCGCCGAACGCCGGGTATGCGCCGCGGGCCGCGGGCGGCGTCCTGTCGTACAACGAGTTCTGGTACGAGCGCGGCGTGGAGTTGACACGTGACAGGCGCACGTCCCTGATCGTCGATCCCCCCGACGGGCGGATCCCGTACACCGACGCGGCACGCGAGAAGAACCGCATCACGCGCGCCAATCTGAGCGCCGGCTTCGCCGATTCCTATACCGACCGGAGCCTCGCCGACCGCTGCCTCATGGGCTTCAACTCGGGTCCGCCGATGGTGCCGAGCGCTTACAACAACAACGTCATGATTCTCCAGTCGCCGGGCCAGGTGGTCATCTACAACGAGATGATCCACAACGCCCGCATCATTCCGATCGACGGGAGTCTGCACGGCTCACTCCGGAAGTGGGTAGGCGACTCGCGCGCGCGCTGGGAAGGGGACGTGCTGGTGATCGAGACGAAGAACTTCCTGCGCGAGACCGCCTTCCGGGGATCGACGGCTGATACCCGGCTGGTCGAGCGCCTGTGGAGGGTCGATCCGGACACCATCCTGTACGAGTTCACGGCCGAGGATCCGAACTCGTTCACGCGCCCGTGGACGGCGCAGTTTCCCCTGCGGCGGACCGACGGGGCGCTGTTCGAGTACGCCTGCCACGAGGGCAACTACGGCCTGGAAGGCATTCTGGCCGGGGCACGCAACAAGAACACCCAGGCCGTCGAGGGCTCACGATAGGACCCTTCCGACCGTCCGGCGCGCGCGCATGGGGTGCCGCCGCACTAGTGTGCGGCGTTATGGCCGCCGCGGCCGCCGGTGGCGCGCCGCAGCCCGCCGCCGTCGTGGCCTACGAAGGCGCGCGCCTGATCACCGGTCTGCCGGTCGCGCCCATCGAAGACGCGGTGCTGCTGGTCGCGGACGGCGCCGTCACGGGTGTCGGCGCGCGCGGCGAGCTGACGCCCCCGGCCGCCGCGCGGCGCGTCGACCTGTCGGGCCGGACGATCATGCCGGCCCTGGTCAGCCTGCACGGGCATCTCGGCTTCCAGGACGGTCTGAGCTACGCCGCCGGCAACTATACGCGCGCCAACATCATCGACCATCTCCAGCGCTACGCCTACTACGGCGTCGGGACGATCGTCTCGCTTGGGACGGATGCCGGCGGCACCGCGTTCGACGTTCGTGACGAGCAGACAACGGCTCTGGCGGCAACGGCGCGGCTGCGCACGGCGGGACGGGGCTTGGCGGCGCCGAACGCCGGCCCGGGGGCACTCGCGCTGCGCGGCTCCGCCTACGGCGTGACGAACGCGGAGGAGGGGCGCCGGTACGTCGCCGAGCTCGCGGCGCGCGCCGTGGACGTGGTCAAGATCTGGGTGGACGACCGCGGCGGCACGGTGCAGAAGCTCGATCCGGTCCTCTACCGAGCGATCATCGACGAGGCCCACGCCCGCGGCCTGCGCGTCGTGGCGCACGTCTTCTACCACGACGACGCGTGGGAGCTGGTGCGCGCAGGCGTCGACGGCCTGGCCCATCTGGTGCGCGACCGGGAGATGGACGATGCGCTGATAGCGGCAATCGTCGAACGGGGCGTGTTCGTGATGCCGAATCTGGGCGTGTCCGAGCGCCGGCTGCATGCCGACGCTCCCGGCTGGCTCGACGATCCGTTCCTGGCCGAGAGCGTGCCGGCCGCCGTCCGGCGCCGGGCGGCGGATGCGCTCCGCACGCAGGACGGCGACGCGGCGCGGACGAGACAGCGCTACGGTGCGATGGAGCGCAGCCTGGAGAAGCTCGCACGCGCCGGCACGCGGGTGGTTCTGGGCGCGGATTCCGGGGTGCGGGACCACTTCTTCGGCTACGCGGAGCACCGCGAGCTGGAGCTGATGGTGGCGGCCGGCCTGACGCCGGCGCAGGCGATCGTGGCGGCTACCAGCCGCGCGGCGGAGGTCCTGGGACTCGGCGACGCCGGCAGCCTCGCGGCCGGCAAGTCGGCCGACTTCATCGTGCTGGACGCCGACCCGCTGGACGCCATCACGAACACCCGGCGCATCGCGGCCGTGTACCTGCGCGGCGCGCACGTCGACCGGCCGGGGTTGCGAGCCGCATGGGCCGAGTGACGCCTATCGGCTAGAATCGGTCCTGGCGGAGGCCACGGACGAAGATGCTGATCGAATGGACCGAGTTCGTCGACTTTCTGCGGACGCGCGTCCAGGAGCTCGCCCGCACCGAGCTGGATCAGGTGCGCTACGGGAGCGTGGACCTGGCCTTCCTGCTCACCGTCGTCGTCGCGGCAGCCATCCTGCTCACCCTGTTCCGCCTGGTGATTCGCCGCCGCAGCCACTCCCGGCATCATTCCGGCCATCTCATCGACCACAAGCTGCAGCGCGGCCCGGTGGTGCGGGCGCTCTACCATCTGCCGAAGCTGCTGCTGATCCTGGCGGTCGTAGTGCTGCTCGTGGCCGTGTCCGACCCCTTCCTGACCGCGACCGAGGAGGTCCGGGGCGATGTGGAGTCGAGAGTGCGGGTCGACCTCGTCGACACGTCGCTGTCGATGGCCTGGGAGTTCCCGGACACCGGCAAGTCGCGGGCCGAGATCGCGCGGGAGGCGCACCTGCAGTTCCTGGAGATGCGCCGCGAGAAGCACGATCGGGTGTCGCTGTGGTTGTTCTCGTCCTATCCCTACATGGTGGACGACTTCATCCTCGACGACGAGATCTACTACTTCCAGGTGTTCGAGGCCCCGTACGTGACGGTGAGGCTGCTGGCACCGCAGTTCCGGACCACGCGCGACCAGATCTACGTCCCGCCCGACAAGGTGCGGATCATCCCGACCGAGGGTACGACCAACCTCATCCGGGCGCTGCAGTCGATCGTGAGGCACTTCGACAGCGACGAGGCGAGCGCCGGCACCGGGGCCAACCAGCACCGCGCCGTGCTCATCATCACGGACGCGGACGTGGACGAGGTGCCGTTCGCCGAGCTCGCGGCGCTGAGCCGGCGCAACATCGTGCCGTACATGATCTACATCAACACCGGCGACACGGACGGCAGCCGCGTCGCCGCGCCCGAGTCGCCCCCACTGGTCGAGACCATCCGCGAGTACGGGGGCGACTACTTCGACGTCACCGATCAGGACAGCCTGATCCGGGCGTATGAGGCGATCGACGAGCTCGAGGCGGTGCGCGTCGAGCTGACGCACCGCGCCGTCAAGACGCCGATCTACTCCCGCTTCCTGCTCGTCAGCCTGGCGCTGCTCATGGTCGGGATTCCGGCCGGCTTCCTGGCCGAGCTGCTGTGGGGCACGCATCCCTGACGGCGCGGCGGGTTGCGCGCGCGCGCTGTCCTGGTAAATGATGAAGGGGCTGAGGGCGTCCGTCAGGCGTGGAGGTGGCAGATGAGGAGCAGGGGCATCCCGGTAGCGTGCGGAACGCTGGCCGTGGTCGCCGGGCTGGCGCTCGGGGGCGCGAGCGCGCTGGCGCACCATATCGAGGTCAACGAGTTCGATCGGGCCAAGGCGGTCACGCTCACGGGCGAGGTGGTAAGGGTCGAGTGGATCAACCCGCATCCCTGGATCCACATCCGCGTCGCCGGCGACGACGGCCGTCCGGACCGCTGGATGGTCGAGGCCGCCGCGCCGATGAACCTGCTCCGTCGCGGGTTTGCGCCCGACTCGATCCGGCCCGGCACGCACGTCACCGTCGAGGGCTACCGGGCCAAGGACGGGACGCTGCTCGCGAGCGGCCACACCTTGACCTACGCGGACGGCAGCCGGTTCTACATCGGCTACCTGGGCCTGACCGGCACGGGAGAGTCGGGCAACTGACGCCGCGCCGCACATAACGTCGTTCCTGTCTGCCGGTAGGAAGTTTATGATCCAGGTGTGCCGGAGGTGCTCCTCGCCTGGATCGGTCAGACCGATCTCGACTGCGCTGCCGGGAGACGGCAGGGCAGAGGCCCCATCGCCAGCGTCGTAGCGGCCCGCGCCTTCGACGCGCTCGTGCTCCTCTCGAACTACGCGGCCGAGCTGAACCGCGTTTTCGAAGGGTGGCTCACAGCGGCGGGCGCACCTACCGTCCATCTCCGGCCCGAGCCCCTGGACGATCCGACCGACTATGGAGCAATTCATGCCGCGGCCGTTCGGGCGCTGGACTTCGCGCGCGACACGTTCGGTGTCGACGTGAACCTGACGGTTCACATCAGTCCCGGTACGCCGGCCATGCAGGCGGTGTGGGTCCTGCTCGGCAAGACCCGCTATCCTGCCGAACTGGTTCAGTCCCACGAGCAGACCGGTGTCCGTACGGTATCCGTACCGTTCGACATCGCGGCCGAGTACGTGCCGGCGCTACTGCGCGAGGCGGACGAGAAGCTCGCTCGCCTGACAGCGGGCCTGCCGCTCGCATCGGCCGAGCTCGAGCGGATCATCGGCAGGAGCCCCCTGATGGTCCGAGCCAGGACGCGCGCGCAACGGGTTGCGCCGCACGATGTCACCGTCCTGATCGAAGGCGATTCCGGAACCGGCAAGGAGCTGTTCGCGCGGGCAATTCACGCCGAGAGCCGCCGTTGCCGGGGTCCGTTCGAGGAGGTCAACTGCGGGGCGCTGCCGGAAGGGCTCGTCGAATCGCTCCTCTTCGGCCACGAGCGGGGTGCGTTCTCGGGCGCAGACCGCGCCCGCGCAGGCCACTTCGAGGCCGCCGCCGGCGGGACGCTCTTTCTCGACGAGATCGGGGAGCTCCCGCTGGCCGCCCAGGTCAAGCTGTTGCGGGTGCTGCAGGAGAAGACCGCCCGTAGGCTGGGGTCGGACCGGGTGATAGCCGTCGACGTCCGGGTCATCGCGGCGACGAACCGCGAGTTGCGCACAGAGGTCGCGGCCGGCCGGTTCCGCGAAGATCTCTACTACCGGCTCGCCACGGGCGTCATCCGGCTTCCGCCCCTCCGCGCGCGGCCCGGCGACCTGACGCCGCTCATCGATCACTTCCTGGCTGCCGCGAACCGCAAGTTCGCCGACCAGCCGGGCGTCGAGCAGAAGACCCTTTCTCCTCGAGCAAGAAACCTTCTGCTGCAACACGCGTGGCCCGGCAACGTCCGCGAGCTTCAGGCGACCATCGATCGGCTCGTGCTCTGGGCGCCCAACCGGGTGGTCGCCGGGGACGACGTACAGGAGGAGCTGTTGGGGACGGTCCATGACGCGCCGGCCGATCTGTTGGGCCGACCCCTCGGCAACGGGCTGGAGCTTCCCAGGCTCGTAGCCGATCTCGCCCGCCACTACCTCGAGCGTGCTCTCGCGGAGGCGGACGGGAACAAGACCCGCGCCGCGGATCTGGTCGGCCTGCCGAGCTACCAGACGTTCACCAACTGGATGAACCGCTACGAGGTGAAGGTTCCCATTGGGAATCGCCGGCGATGATGGCACGGACATTGCCAATTGGGTGTGACGATGCCGGATGAACACCACGACCGCACCGGCGGCGGGACCCCGCCGGAGTCGGTAGGAACGAAGCGCGCTACGCCGGGGCGGGAACCCGATGAATCCGCCGGGGCCGTTCCGAAGGAAGATTCCGCACCTCGGCCCAAGGCGCCGCTGATTACTGCCGTCGAGATCGAGAACTTCAAGGGGATCGGCCGGCCCGTCCGGGTCGACCTGCGGCCCATCACGCTGCTCTTCGGGAGCAACAGCGCGGGCAAGAGCACGATCCTCCATGCGCTCTGCTATGCGCACGAGATCCTGAGCCACCGCAACGTGGATGCGCATACGACGGAGCTGGGCGGGGACCAGATCGATTTAGGGGGCTTTCGCAACTTCGTTCACGGCCACGATCTGGATCGGCCGGTGCGATTGCGCTTCGAGTTGAAGCTGCGCGGTCGAGACCTGCCCGAGCTTGCCGGGTGGTATTCCGCCTCCGCATGGGAGTTCGACGAACCTCCGCTCGTCGGGGAGTCGGCCTGGGTGGAGCTGGTAGCTGAGTTGAAGGCGGGAGTGGCGATCGTCGGAAGCTACGCGGTCGGGATTGACGGAGAGACCGTCGGATGGATCAACGCGGGGGATGGTATCAGGGCCGAACTGGTGGCCAACCTGTCACATCCGCTGCTCGAGTGCGAGAAACGGGACGTGACGAAGGCCGCGTCAGCGACGATCAGCCGGGTCGGCGAGGGGTTCGCGTCGGAGCCGTATGGCGGGGAGCTTCAACGCCTGAAGGTGCTCTTGGGGTCAGCATTGCCAAATCTTGATCGCCATCTCGAGATCGACGACGTTGAGAATTGGGACGATGACGATCTGCGCAGGCTCCGCTATCGGGCCTCCAGGCTGCTCGTGGGCGTGGGTCGCCTCCTGCAGCAAGAGGTGGCGACTCTCAGGTACATCGGTCCATTGCGTGATTTGAAGCCGCGTGGCGATCCGGGGCGGGAGAACCGTGGACCCGTGGACGACGTCGTTCAGGAGATCTTCTATGACACCGTCCCGCCTCCTCGGCGTTGGGCGAACGGTTCCGCGGCCTGGGATCTCTTGAACGAACGTGCTCGGCGCGACGCCCGGCTGGTTCGCGATACGAGCCACTGGTTGTCGCGTGCAGATCGGCTCGATACCGGCTACGAGCTGCACGTACGGTCCGTCGTGGAGCTGCGGGGAGACGAGCCGCTCGTGGCCGGCATTCTGGAGTCGAAGCAACCGAAGAAAACGAGCACCGGTTCGAATCAGCCGGAGCCTGAAGCGAATCGGCCACCTGGCGACATTCTGAGGGCCGCGGATCCATCATTGGTCGATGCACTCGCCGACCGGATCAGAAACGGTTTACGCAAGCGGGTCGAGCTCGTGTCGAGGCGGATCGACCGGCCCGTGCGGATGTTCGACGTCGGCGTTGGTATTTCCCAGCTCCTGCCTGTCGTCGTCGCGGCGCTCGACCTCAATCGCCCGACAATCACGGCCATCGAGCAGCCAGAACTCCACGTCCATCCCAGACTGCAGGTCGAGCTCGGTGATCTGTTCGCGCAGCAGGCCGTCAAGGGCGGGGTTTTTCTGATCGAGACCCACAGCGAGCATCTCTTGCTGCGGCTCATGCGGCGCATGCGGCAAACGAGCGACGACACGTTGCCCGAAAGCGCCCCCGGATTGCGTCCCCAGGACGTCGCAGTGCTCTTCGTCGAGCCGGACGGCGGGGAGACATTGGTCCGGCAAATGCCGCTCAACGAACGTGGCGAGCTGGTGAAGGCGTGGCCGGGCGGCTTCTTCGAGGAAGACCTGCGCGAAATCTTCTGATGCCGCTACTCGCCGACTACGCCATCACGCCTGACGTGTTCGACGCGGCCTCGTACCCGACCCCAGGCGAATGTGAGGCCCGCCTGGACAACATCCGCCAGGTAATGCTCACCGAAGGGCTCGTTCGCGACCTCCGAGGTGGTGAGTGGCACGGCGTTTTCGAGCACGACGGGCGTCAATGGCACCGTCGAGGCCTGGAGCTCGTCAAGAGGCTGGCCACGCAGGGACGGCTCGTTCCGTGTGCGTCGACACTGCCCGATCCACCCGCGGATGATCGAGGCTGGTGCGCCGAGGCCCTGGCGACTCACGGCCGGATGCCGCTCACCGGCGGCGTGATCGCGACGGAGCCGGTCAAGGATAGCTACCCGAATGAGCAGGCGGTTGCCCGCATCGACCGGCTGCCGAGCGCACCGTGGTGGGCTGCTCGAAGCCCGTCAGTCCGGCTGACGAGGACCCTTGCCGACTACGAAACACATCTCGATCCGATCCTGCGCTGCTCGAATTCGGTCATGTTCATCGATCCGCATCTGGATCCCGAGAAGCCGAGGTACGGAGGATTCGGAACGCTCCTGCAGCGAGCCGGATGGAGGATGCCCGCACCGCGGATCGAGATCCACCGCGTCTGCTACGAGGGATCCGGCCGAAACCGGTGGTTCCCGGACTTCGCACCCATCTTTCGTGGTGCGCTGACAGAATCGTTGCGCGTCGCGGGTCTCACCGCAACCGTTTACATATGGG
This sequence comes from Vicinamibacterales bacterium, assembly GCA_965217045.1. Lineage (GTDB taxonomy): Bacteria > Acidobacteriota > Vicinamibacteria > Vicinamibacterales > UBA8438 > JAAXGX01. The sequence continues at coordinate 25,453 of CBDCHF010000008.1, forward strand.
ACGACTTCCACGATCGCTACCTGCTCAGCAACCTTATCGGAATCTCGCTGCCGAACGGCTTCGACACTTCCAACCCCCCGGGCGCCGCCACAACATGGACTCGACTCGGAAGAAGAGACCGTGACGATATCCAGCGAGAGTTCGACCCGGCGGCCCGACGACATGCTCTGCGAGACCGCTTCGAGGTCCCATAGGCAGGTTCTCGCACCCACGGGTCGAGCCTGGACTCTCTCAACGCTACGATTATGACGGTCGACGAAGGGGCTCGCAGGTGATGGCACGCCCTTTGCTAGAGAATGTGACGATGCTGGATCAACACGATCACCGCGCGGAGCCTGAGCCCTCGAGGCCGCTTGCGGAAGCCCTGGGCTCTGGGGCAAGGATCGGAGACTCGGCAATTCCGGGGGGGGCGCCGGTCATAGCGGCCGTCGAGATCGAGAACTTCAAGGGGATCGGCCGGCTGATCCGCGTTGACCTGCGGCCGATTACCCTGCTCTTCGGACGCAACAGCGCCGGCAAGAGCACGGTTCTTCACGCGCTGTGCTACGCGCACGAGATTCTCAGCCATCACTCCGTCGACGCGCGCAAGACCAACCTAGGCGGCGACCAGATCGACCTCGGCGGCTTCCACAACTTCGTCCATGCGCCCGATCGGCATCGGGCAGTGCGGCTGCGCTTCGAGCTGAACCTGGAGGAGTGGCGCGTGCCGGACACGCTGTGGGACAAGATCGATTCTCCCATCGAAATCGAGGGGATCGGTGACGCCGGACTTGCGAAACTGTCGGAAACGGTCAAGACCGGATGGGTGGAACTGAAGGTCGACAGGCGACATGGACAGCCTAAGTTGGTCAGTTACGAGGTGGGCGTCAATGGTGCGCTTGTCGGCCGCTTTCACGCGGCTGACAGAGCAGGGGTAGTGCTGGAATTCGACCCGGCACATCCCTTGCTAAACGACGCGTTTCGGCCGCCTCGGCCGTTTGGTCCCACCTTGGACGCGCCGAAGCTCGACACGTCGGCGGCGCATCAGGGATCCAACGCAGAGCAGGTACGTGAAGCAGCGGGCTCGAAGGCCGACGACTTGCAGCTGCGCCGCGTGGCGGTGCATGAGCTGACCACGCCGCTGCCGCATTGGCAGGAGCTCCTGCGCCTGAACGAGCGTGAGTTGGAACATGGTGTCGACTACGTCGATGTGTCGCACTTCAGCGTGCTGGTGTCGGCCCTGCTCGTCGGAATCGGGCATGATCTGCACAGCGAATTGGCCGCTTTCCGATACATCGGCCCGATCCGCAATGCGCATCCACACCGCGACATCGAATCCCGAACACCGGATCCCGGGGGCTGGGCCGACGGTTCGGCCGCGTGGGCGCACCTTCTTGACAGCCCTGGTGTCGGGCTGATCGATGACGTAAGCGCGTGGCTTGCGCGAGCGGACCGGCTCGACACCGGCTATGCGCTGCGTGCCCGGTCCATCTTGAAAATCGTGGAAGAAGATGCGCAACTCGTCTCTTCGATGCGAGAGTACCACCAGCTTCAAGAGAGATTCGGGAATGCGGGCGGAGCGGTCGACCTTGACGCCTGGGTGCGTCAGCAGGCCGAGAACGTCGTCGGCAGCGTGGACAGTGCGATACGCATCGCGATCGGCAAGTGTCACCAGATTTGCGAGCGATTCGCCGACGTCACGAGGGTTGGTCAGGCCGACTACCTTGATGCCGAAGTGCAGGAGGCCGTGCAGGGGGCCGAATTGGTCGACCGGTACTTGCAGCACCTGTTCCACTCGGGATCCGTCGACGCGATTGAGGCACGGATCAAGGCGCGCGGCAACGACGAGATCCGTATTCCTGCCGCATGGGCACCAGCGGAACACCGCCGCGTGGCCGAGTTCATCACCAGGATGGATGAACGCGACAAGCACCGCGAAGAGATACGAAAGCTCAAGGCGAAGGACGATGACTGTGCGGAACAGCTTACCGAGTGTGATCGGAAGCTTGCCGAGCTCACCGAGCTCTCTGGCGGCGAGCATGTCGACCACGAGGCAGGCGGAGACGAACTCGTCGACAAGTTGCGAGAGAGGGTACCGGAGCCCACGGCTAGGCTCCAAGAGACAAAGGTGTCGCTCGAACAGATAAGGGCCATCATCAGCCAGCAGCTCGACATTCACGCGCGCTACGGGAACGTCAAGTCGATCGAGGAACAAATCGAGGTGTCCGGCATCGACGAGATCGAGGCACGCGTGAAGCTGGCGCGGGAGGACTATCGTCGTGTGGCCGAGCTCGTTGCCAGGATGGGACGACGCGCCTTCACGTCGGCGGAGGTCGACGAGCTTGTCGGAGCCGTTGCAGCCGGCCAGCCTCGACGAGAGCTTCAGCTCGTCACCAACGCGACGGGGCTGCCCGTGCGGACATCAGACATCGGCACTGGCATCTCCCAGATCCTGCCCGTGGTCGTCGCCGCACTCGATCCCGATCGTCCCGGAATCACTGCCATCGAGCAGCCGGAGCTGCACGTCCATCCCAAAATGCAGGTGGAGCTCGGCGACCTCTTCGCGCAGCGCTTCGACCGGGGCGGCGTGTTCCTGATCGAGACGCACAGCGAGCACCTGATGCTACGCCTGCTGCGCCGCATCGAGGAGACGCACAGCGGAGAACTGCCGGAGGGAAGGCCGCCCCTGAAGCCGGATCAGGTCTCCGTCGTGTTCGTGGAGCAGATCGACGGTGAGGCCAGGACTACGCCGCTGCGGATCGACGAAACCGGGGAGTTCAAGGATCGCTGGCCGCACGGGTTCTTCCACGAGCGCGCAGATGAGCTGTTCTGATGCTTCACAAGTACGCCATCGAGCCTGATGTGCTCGTGACCTGGGACAAGTGCCGCAATACGCTCAACCTGATGGGGCTTCAGCACGGGCGAGCGATCGTCCCCTATCCGTCGTGGAAACGATGGAAACGGATGATTCTCGATGCTTGCAACAGGAGCCAGAGTTGCGGCGAGAGGGAATCCAAACGAATCTACGAGAAGCTTCTTGACTCGAAGCGCAAGCTCGTGCTTGCGGATCGATTAAACAACTACGATGGATCGATTTCGCCCGCTGAAGAATGCTGGATCCGGAACGCGACCGCCCATCAGGACGCGGCCGGAACCTTTCGAGCGATCCTGGCGACGCGGAACCCCGTACATCATCGGGACGTAGTGATTGAGGAAGACATTGATGAAACACATTCCAAGCTTGACGTGCCGCGCGAGGTATTGGTGTTGCGAGAACCTGAGGCGCTTGCGGCACATGTCCGGACGCTCGTTCGGAACAGCCGCAGGCTCTTCCTAATAGACCCACACTTCGATCCGTACGACTCTCGGTGGTTACCTGTCGTGGAATCGTGCATTGAGCTGGCTGCGGCGACCGTCCATGACGAATCCAAGGTCGAGATCCACACGCTGGACACGGACAAGAAGCGGAGCTTCGCCGAATTCGAGAAACATTGCCGGAAGCACGTCGAGCCGACGATAGCCGGGAAGATAGCGTCAGTGCGAGTCTGCCGCTGGCGGATACGAGACGATTCCGCACACGACTTTCATGCCCGGTACGTGCTGACTGATCGGGGTGGCTACAAGCTCGACAAGGGACTCGACGAAGAGCGCGGCGTCGAACAGCTGGTGTCCCTTCTGGACGACAGTGCGTGGCAGGATCTCCACGACATGTACAGCGATCCCGGAAGGTGCTTCGACAAGGACGACGAGTTCACCATGCCCTGATTCATCCCCCTGCCCCTGGTCCGACGAAGGTCCGCAACGCCGGTAGCTCCTCAGAACCGGAAGCCGAGCGACATCTGGAACGTCCGGCCGCCGTCGAGGCCGGCCAGCCACGGCGGATAGTCGCCCACCGAGGTTCCTTCGCCGAACCGCGGTCCCTCTTCGTAGGTGGTCGGGAGGCCCAGCTCGTCCACTGGCCCGTCGTAGACGGGGTTCACCGTGTTGTCCCAGGTGATCAACGTGTCGGTGTTGAACACGTTGTACAGCTCGAACTTGAAGTACGGCCGTGCGGTCCGCCAGATCGGCAACTGGTACTGCACCGACAGGTCGAGCAGGCCGTAGCCCTTGAAGTTCTCCGTGCCGCGCTCCGCGTAGTACAGCGTTTGCGACGTCGGGCCGCTGGCGTAGCCCAGCTCGTCGAGGATCGCCTGCTGCCGCGCCGTCAGGCCGACGCCGCTCGAGGTGAGGCTGTAGGTCTGTCCGGAGTTGTAGCGCCAGATGCCGCCCAGGTCGACGTCGCCGGCCCAGCCGAGGCCGAGGTTGTAGATGCCCCAGATGCGGACCTTGTGCCGCTGGAAGTCGTTCAGCCGGCCGTACGGATACAGGCGGTCGGCGGGAAAGATCTCCGGATAATCGAAGGCGACCGACGCAACGCCGGGCTGGTTCGTGGCCTCGCCCTCGAAGTTGCCTTCGTTGCGGAGCTGCACGGTGTAGCTGCCGTCGAGCTGGAAGCGACTCGTGACACGGTAGCGGCCGTCGAACTGCAGTGCGTCGTAGTTGCGCTCGAGCTCGTCCGTGTTGCGAAACATCTCGTTGACGAACATGCCGTAGCTGCGGCCCTCGTGCATGATCTCCGTCGCCCCGGTCGTCGTGTCCAGGAAATCCTCGATGAAGTTGCCCGCCCGGCGCCGGATGTAGGTCGCCTTGAGGTGCCCCCGGTCGCGCAGCGTGCCGCCGACCGACGCGGTGAACTCCTTCGTGAGCGGCGATTTCAAGTTGGGATCGAGCATGACGTTCTGCGACGCGAACGAGCCGTCGACGATGAGGTAGTTGTCGACATCGAAGCCTGGCGCGAAGCCGCGGCCCGCGCCGGGCGGGCCGGTGTAGATGCCGACCAGCAGGTCCGGGTTGCCGACGTTCGTGGTCTCGGCGAACTGCGCCTCGCTGTACTTGCCGGCGTAGTGGCTGTAGGTGCTCTGGATGGTGAGACGGCCGTCGCCGCGCGGGTCGTACGCCATGCCGAGCCGCGGCACCACGGAGCTTGTGTCGACCGTCGTGATCCCGCCGGTCGCCTCGCTGTCGACCGTCTCGCCGCGCACGCCCAGGTTGAACGAGAAATGATCGTTCAGCGCCCACTCGTCGTTCACGAAGAACGACGTGGTGTTGATGTCGATGCGCGCGCCGCGCGTCGCCAGCCAGTTCAGGATCAGCGTCCGCGGGCCCGGGATGAAGCGCGGGATCAGTTGCTGGTTGTCGCCGAGCAGCGGGCTGCCGTCCGGGCCGGCCGCGTAGTCCGCGCGGAACACGTAGCCGGTCGAGCTCTGCGAGTTGCCGCCACTGTTGGTCGAGGTGTAGCGTTCGAATCCCGCCTTGAGGCTGTGCGAGCCGACCGAGCGGCTGGAGAGGAACCATGTGACGTTACCGGTGATCTGCCGGTTGTTGCGATCCTCCGGATCCGTCGCGTCGAAGTACGGCGCGTTGTAGTGGCCCAGAGCCTGGGTGCGCGTGAGGAACGGCGAGTCGAAGATGTCGGTCGATGTGCCGCCACCACCGCGGAACCCGTGCCGCTTCTGGGAGTACTGCACCTCTGCGAATAGATCATTGGCGAGCGAGCCGCGGTAGGTGGTGACGAACAGGTCCTGCGGCCTTTCGCGCGCAATGATCGTGCTCGGTACGATGCTGAAGCCGAAGGTCGAGCCGGTGTCAGTGAATGCTCGTCGCAGGTAGCTGCCCGACACCGTGTGGCCGGGCGCGAGCGTCGCAGTCAGCTTGGCCTGGTGACGGTCTTCGGCCACGGAGGTGTCGTAGCCGATGCCGGTCTCGTTGAACGTGTCGCTCTGCTCCTGCCGCGTGACCAGACCCGAGTAGAAGAACCACAGGCGGTCTCTGACGACCGGGCCTCCGAACGTGATCTCATGATCCAGGTTGTCGCTGAGATCCCCCTCGCGCGGCTCGTCCTCGAACGGCGTCAGCGCAGTCCACGACGGCTTGTACATGTTGAGGCGGTAGCTGCCCGAGAAGTCGTTGCCACCGCTCCTGGTGATCACGTTGATGACACCGCCGGAGAACCGCCCGTACTCGGCGGAGATCCCGGAGGTGAGCACCTGCGTCTCCTGGATGGCATCCGCGACGTAGAGACTGTTCGCCACGCCGAACAGGTTGTCGTTGACGTCGACGCCGTCCACCAGGAAGATGTTGTCATAGGCGAATGCGCCGTTGATGGTCACCTGGCCCACGTTCGGGGTGTTGTCCGTCAGGCCCGGCTGCAACTCCGCGATACGCCACGGCTGCCGGCTCGTCGGCAGGGCATTCACCTCGTCCGCCGTGATGTTGGAGCTGGTGACGGTGGTCTCGATCGGCGTCGGGACAACACCCACGACCTGTACCGTCTCGACGACGCCGGCCGGCGCCATGGCGGCGTTCACCCCGACGTCGCCGCCCAGCGACACGGTCGCCGTCTCGACAATCTCGGCGAACCCGGAGAGCTCGAAGACGACCCGGTACGCACCGGGCGGCAGCGCCACGATCTGGTAGTTGCCGTTGATGTCGGTCGCCGTCGTGCGCACGCCCTGGAGCGCGGAGGAGCGGACGGTCACCGTCACGCCGGGCAGGACGAGGCCCTGGGCGTCGAGCACGGTGCCGCGGATGGTGCCGGTCTGGCGGCCCTGGGCCGACGCGCCGGTCGCCGTCGCGGCCAGCAGGGCGGCGGTCAGCAGCAGGAGCTGCGCCGCTCGGGCGCGCCCGGCGGCCGGCCGGTATTCCTCGGGTGCGACTGGAAGAATGTGAGACATTGTCAACCTCGTCAACCTCGATGGCCAGGTTGGCACGGTGATGCCACGGCACGACCGGTACAGATACTCCTCTGTGCCATTACAAGTAACGACACGTTGCCACTCCGCAATCCAGCATACACGGAACAATCTCTGCTACCCGTCCGGACAGGCGAGCCGCGATGGTGGCACCGCCGCCGCGGGGCACGTTAACCTGCGCTACACGGGCGGATCGGCCCGGATTGGAGGTTGGCAGTGGGTGGCTTCTTCAGGCGGCGGAAGTTCCTGTCGGCGTTCGGGCTCGGCGTGCTCGCGACGCCTTTCGAGGTGCGGGGTGCCGGCGCGCCCCGGGCCGCCCAGTAACCGGCCGGGATCGGAGCGGAGGCGGCGGCCCTGGAGGCGGGCGAGTTGCACGACCGCTTCGAGATCCGCGAGCTGCTCGAACGCTACTCCCACACGGTCGACTTCATGGACTGGGAGCGGCTCGACACGGTGTTCACCGCCGCCGCCACGGCGGACGTACATGCACGTCGGCGGGGGCAGCGCGTTCGCCGGCGTCTACCTGTGCGGCGTCGTGCGGACCGCGTCCGGCTGGCGCATCCGCGACTACGGCTGGGCGGCGCACACCCGGGAGAACCCGGCCGACGCGGAGCGCGTGCGCGCCTGGATGCGGAAGCCGCCCCAGCCGGGCCTGATGGCGGGCGAGGCCCGAGCGACGCCGACCGGGGGCGCCTACTGGGCCGGGCTGCGTGCCGCGGTCCGGCCCTCCACGGTGTACGTGAAGAAGCCGATCATCATCTCCTCCCACGTCTGGTCGCCCCAGCGGACCGTGGCGGTCGGGTCGGGATTGTCGCGGTTGGCCGCCGAGTTGTCGAAGTGCGCGCTGACGTGCATCCGCGATCCCTTGGGCAGCAGCAGCGGCTCCGCCAGCCAATAGTCCGTTTGCCAGCCGAAGTCGAAGCGCGGGACGCGCAGGACGATCTCGCTGCGGCCGTCGGGGTAGGTGACCGTGTACGTCATGTCCTTGCCGCGCAGGTGCATGTGCGGGTGCATCGTCCAGACCTTGATGTCCGCGCTGAAGGTCGCTTCGGCCTCGACCTCGTGGTTCGCCGCGCCGGGCGGCAGCTCGAACAGCGGGTTGAGGATCATGCCGGTGCGAATCTCCCGCGCGGGCGGCTCGTCCGCGAAGACGAGGCCGAGCTTCGAGCGGTCGACGCCCGGCTGGCCGTCGGTCGTGTAGTGCATCTGGAAGACCAGCGTCGAGCCGGCCGGGATGCGCTTGGCCGTGCCGGGCAGGTAGGCGGGCGCGTCCTCCCCGACCGCCCAGTTGACCAGCATCGCGTCGCCGCCGCCGACGGGACGCTGGCCGGCGCTTGCGGCCAGCGCGCGCCGAGCCTCCTGCGACGGCCGCTGTCCGTCCCGCAGAATCGGCCGCACGGAGACGACCCTGGGCCGCGTACTTGACTCCGGCTCCCGCACGTAGACGACGATGTGGTGGACGTGCGCGCGGTCGCCGGGGCGCGCCTCGCCGGCCTGCATCCAGCGGTCCTCGGTGAAGTTGGTGGGCACGTCGAAGTACTGGTACTCGACCGTGCCGGCCGCTGGCACCTCGTAGTCGACCGGCATCTCGAACACGATGTCCGGGGTGCCGATCTGCCAGCCCTCGGTGAGCTCGGGCACGGGCGGAAGATACGCCGGGTCGCCCTCGCGGGCGCCGCCTGTCACCCAGGTGGCTATGGTGTCTATCTCCGGCTGCGTGAGGGTCAGATCGTTGCGGAAGACGCCGTAGCGCCGGTCGGCGTGCCACGGCGGCATCTCGCGCGTCGTCACCTTCTCGTGAATCGCGCGCGCCCAGGGCCGTGCCTCGCGGAACGTGATGAGCGACATCGGCGCCACCTCGCCCGGCCGATGGCAACTGATGCACTTCTCGTAGAAGATGGGCGCGACGTCCCGGCTGAAGGTGGGGACGGTCTCGTCGCCGGCCGGCGTTTCCTGGGCGCTCAGGTGTCCCGTGAGCGGAGCCCCGCCCAGCCACATGCCGACGGCGGCCACGAAGGCGCCGGCGCGAATCGCGTTACAAATCATGGTTCCTCCCGTCCGCAGCGCGTACCCGCCAACGATAGCACGGCGCGCCCGCACGTCCGGCGGCCGCGGACGTCCCGGCGGCTTGCTGCAGGTATACAATCGGCCTGTTCACGTTACACGGAACGAGGAGGATTCATGGCCCGCAACATGGTCTTGGCCGGCGTGCTGGCGCTGCTGCCCGCGGGTGCGCTCGCCCAGCCGGACGCCGCGACGTTCCGCACGCCATGGGGCGACCCGGACCTGCAGCATGTCTGGACCAGCGCCACCCTGACGCCGCTCGAGCGGCGTCAGGGGCTGGCGGGGAGGGCGGTGCTGACCGAGGAGGAAGCGGCCGCCTCGACGCAGCTGGAGCTGCTGCGGATAGACGGCGATCAGCGGGTGGGCGGGGGCCGGGGGGACCGGGAGGCGGGCACGCCGGACGGGCGGACCGATGTCGGCCGCGCGTACAACGAGTTCTGGCGCGAGCGGGGGCGGATGCTCCAGCAGACGTCGCTGATTGTCGATCCGCCGGATGGACGGATTCCGTACAAGTCGGGCGCGCGGCCCGCCGCATCCCCCTATCACGGCGGCGTCGGCGAGTACCCGGCCGGCCCGGAGACCCGCGGTCTGGCGGAGCGGTGCATCCTGTGGGGGAGCGCCGGGCCGCCGATGCAGCCGACCACCTACAACAGCAATTTCCAGTTGCTGCAGACTCCCGACCACGTCGCGATCGTCAACGAGATGATCCACGACGTGCGCATCGTGCCGCTGGACGGCCGCCCGCATCTCGGGTCGGACATCCGCCAGTGGCTGGGTGATTCCCGGGGCCGCTGGGAGGGCGAGACGCTGGTGGTCGTCACGGCCAACTTCACCGACAAGACGCGCTTCAGCGGATCGAGCCCCGATCTGCACCTGGTCGAGCGGTTCACCCGGGTCGATGCAGACACGCTGATGTACGAGTACACCGTCGAGGACGCGTCCGCCTGGACGCAGCCCTGGACCGCCGCCTGGCCGCTCAGCAGCCTGCAGTCGGCGCTCGGCGCGGAACCGGGCAGCCTGGGCGCGCACCTGTTCGAGTATGCCTGCCACGAGGGCAACTACGGCATGACGAACCTCCTGGTTGGTGCCCGCGCCCTGGAGCCGTCGCGCGACTGATCCCCGCCGGCGGGGCGCCGCACCGTCGCGAGCGGCGCCCCGTATCTACCAGCGGAACGCGCCCGTGGCCAGCGCGGCGGCGGCCATCAGGAGGGTCACCCCGAAGGCGTAGGGAATGGTCCGGCGCTGATGGTCGCCGAGATCGACCCCGCTCAGCCCGGTCAGCAGGAACGTCGCCGGCGTCAGCGGGCTGACGGGAAACCCCGTCGTCATCTGGCCCAGCAGCGCCGCTCGAGCCACCTCCACCCCCGGCACGCCAACCGCACCGGAGGCTTCGGCGATCACCGGCAGCACGCCGAAATAGAACGAGTCGGGATCGAACAGCAGGCTGAGCGGCATTGCCGTCGCGGCCATCATCGCCGGCAGATGGGTCGCCGCGCCGGACGGCAGCGCCGCGACCAGGCTCTGCCCCATCGCGGCGAGCATGCCGGACTCGCGCAGGACGCCGGCGAAGACCCCAGCCGCCAGGATCAGAGCCACCATCGACATCGCGTGGCTGCCGTGCCGCGCGAGCTGCTCGGTCTGCGCCCCGGGGTGCGGATGGTTGACTAGCAGCGCTACGGCGAACGCGCAGATGAAAACCACGGGCGGCGGCAGCGGCTCGAGCACCAGGGCCGCGAGCGTCGCCCCGGTCAGCAGGGCGTTGAAGGCGAGTCGCCGCGGCCCGGTCCCCGGCGGCCCGGCGTCCGGCGCGGCTGCAGGCTCCCCGGTCGGCTGGAGCGGAACGGCGGCGGCGAGCCGCCGCCGTTCGCAGCGGCCCATCCAGGCGGCGGCCGCGAGCACACCCAGCAGGCCGAGCGCGAGCGACGGCAGCAGGGGACGGAAGAGCAATCCGACCTCGACCTGGAGGGCGGCGGCGGCCCGCAGCGTGGGGCCGCCCCAGGGCATGAGGTTCATCGTCCCGGCGCCGAGCGCCACCGTGCACGCCAGCACGCCCCGGTCGAGACCCAGCCGGTCGTAGACGGGCAGCAGGGCCGGGATCACGATCAGGAACGTCGAGGCGCCGGAGCCGTCGAGGTGCGAGAGCATGGCGACGACCGCGGTGCCGGTGACCAGGCGGACCGGGTCCCCCCGGCAGCCTCGCACGACAGTCCGGATCAGCGGCGAGAACAGGCCGCCATCGTTCATCACCCCGAAGTAGAGCACCGCGAAGCCCAGCATCGCCGCCGTGCCGGACACGCCCTGGACGCCCGCCAGGGCGTACGTCCCGATCTCGCGGCCGAACCCGGCGGCCAACCCCATGGCCAGGGGCACGACGACGAGGGCCACCAGGACCGACGTCAGCCTGAACAGGATCAGGACGAGCAGGATGGCGATGGTGGCGGCGCCAAGGGCGGTCAGCATCGGGGCGCCGCCACCGGGGAGCGATCAGTCGCGCAGCGCGAAGGTCGAGAGGGAGTGCCCGGAGATGATGGCCACGTACTGCCTGCCGTCCACCTCGTAGGTCATCGGGCCGTTGATCATCTGGCTGCCGAGGCTCGCCTTCCACAGCAGCGTGCCGGTGCGCGCATCCAGCGCCTGGAAGTAGCCGGATCGGGCGCCCGTGAACAGCAGGTCCGACGCTGTCGTGAGGATGCCGCTGCGGATGACGTCGGTCATCTCGAACCGCCACTGCTCCTCCCCGGTCAGCGCGTCCAGGGCGAGCACGGCGCCGCGGCCCGCGACGTCGGTCCAGTTGTTGATGGGGCCGCGGCTGAGCGTCGGCGGGACGGGCGCATCCGGCACGGGCTGCCAGGTTCTCGGAAAGTCGAGGTGGCGACCCGTGAACGACCGCCCTTCGACGTAGACCTGCGGCGCGGCGTCGAAGACCGTCGCGTAGTCTTCCCAGGCGGGAATGTAGAACAGCTCCGTCCGCGGGCTGTAGGACGGCGAGTACCAGTTCGTCGCGCCCGATATGCCCGGATAGGTGGGCGCCCCGGGGGGCTGCGGGGTCTCGACCGGACGCCCGCTGTCGTCCAGCGCCTCCGCCCAGTTCACCGACACGAACGGGCGGCCCGTCAGAAAGCGGCCCGTGGCCCGATCCAGCACGTAGTAGAAGCCGTTGCGGTTCGCCCACAACACCACCTTGAACAGCGTGTCGTTGCGGGTGATGTCCGCCAGAATCGGAACCTGCACCGCGTCGTAGTCGTACGGATCGGCGGGCGTGAACTGGAAGTGCCAGCGGATCTCACCGGTGTCCGCGTCCAGCGCGACCACCGAGCAGGAATAGAGATTGTCGCCCGGCCGCTGCGCCCGGTTGTAGTCGGGACCCGGATTGCCGGTTCCCCAATAGATCAGGTTGAGCTCCGGATCGTACGAGCCCGTGATCCAGGCCGCGGCGCCGCCGTGCTTCCAGGCCTCCGGGTCGCAGTAGGTGGTCGGATCGGGCGGGCACGGCTGCCAGGTCTCGTGACCCGGTTCCCCGGGGCCCGGAATCGTGTAGAAGCGCCACACCTCCTCGCCCGTGTCGGCGTCCAGCGCCGCGATGAATCCGCGGATGCCCTGGTCGCCGCCGGTGGAGCCGACGATGACCTTGCCCTCGATGGCCAGCGGTGCCAGGGTGAAGGCATAGGCCAGTGTCATGTCCGCCACCCGGGTGTTCCAGAGCTCGACGCCGGTGGTGGCATCGAGTGCCACGACGTGCGCATCCAGCGTGGCCATGAACACCTTGTCGCCCAGCACGGCCACGCCGCGATTGTTCGCCCCGCAACAGGCCAGGTGGTTGGGCGACGTCGGATAACGGTAGATCCAGAACACCCGTCCGGTGCGGGCGTCGAGCGCGACGACGTCGTTGGGTCGCTGCGTCAGGTACATCACGCCGTCGACCACGACCGGCGTCGTCTGCCACGGCCCACCGACGGCGGTCTGGTACACCCACTGCAGGCCGAGGTCGCCCACGTTGTCGGGGGTGATCTGGTCCAGCTCGCTGTAGCGCTGGCTGAAGTAGCCGCCCGAGTAGGTCAGCCAGTTCTGCGGCTCGTCAGCCGCCCCGCGCAGGCGGTCGAACGTCACCTGCGCCGACAAGGGAGCGGACAGCAGGCCGAACAGGATCGTCACGGACAAGGTGCGCCGGGCCATCGCTCCTGATGTCATCGTCGCCAGCCTTTCGCCTACTTCGAGCCCTGACCGGCAGCCGCCTCGGCCGCCATCCGCTCGAGGTTGCGGTTGATCTCGAGGATGTGCCGGATGTCGTGGTTGCCCTCGTGGCAGCCGTACTCGAACATCGGCCCCTCCGTCCTGACCAGGGGCAGCTCCACCGTCCAGGGACTCACCCACGTCGTCGGATCGCTGACCGTGAACTCGTAGTGAATCCGGTCGGGGCCGGTGGGCGTGAAGCGCTCCACGACGTGGAGAGCGCCGGTGGCGCCGCGAAAGCGCCGCCGCTCGGCGTAGTTGCGGGTCTCGACCACCAGCGTGTCGCCTTCCCAGCCGCCGCGCGAGTCACCGGGGAACTGGCGAATCTTCGCGGAGATGTGCGGGCGCCCGTCGAGCGGGATGATGCGCGGGGGATTGTTGGCCAGCTCGGTGAACACCACGACGTGGTCCGGGGTCTGGAAGATCTGGTGGATGTCGTTGTAGGACGGCGGCATCATGGGTGGTCCCTCGTGCCCCCAGGTGATGCACCGCTCGCTGTGCGGCCGGGTCTCGTGGCTGTCGAACGCGCTCGGGAGCGCCCGCGCCGCCGCCTCGGCGGCCGCGCGCGCCGCGGCCGTGGGGGTCAGCGGCGGGAACCGGCCGTTGCGCGGGTAGGTGATCAACGAGGTCCTGCGGGTCGACAGGCCCTTCGGCACCGGCGTGCGCAGCCAGATCTCGTTGTCGTAGTGGATGTGGTGGCGCTCCTCCGGCGTGCGGTTGCCCTGGAACTTGTACCGCTCGAGCTCCTCGCGGTTGTCGATCTCGATGATGGAGAGGATCTCGCGCGCGGACGGATCGACGCCCTCGGCGGTGAGCGTGTCCTGCAGCCAGGCCCACTCCTCCTCCGTGAAGAGCGCCTTCTCGCCCAGATGCTCGGGCCGCTCGAGCGGCGTGAAGGTCTGGGTCGTCCAGTACCCCTGCAGATCCGGACGGCCGTCGGGCAGGCGCGGGAACGCCTGCTCCGCTGCCCCGTCCTCGGCAGGCTGCGCCTGATTCTGCGCGGATGCCGGGACCGGCGCCAGGAGCCCGACTGCGACAACTGCTGCCAGCGCGATACGAGCGGCGTGGCCCATTCTTCCCCCCCTCGCCTACGGATGGATACGTGAGTATGACGCCCGCCGATATCCGGTGCAAGCGGAAGCCGCGTCCCCGCGGGTATAGAATCGGGCCTTTCCCTTGCAGCACGTGGAGGTAGACAGATGCGGAACGCGGATCACGGCGGCGGCCGGCGGGACTTCCTCAGGACGGCGGCGGCCGGCGCGGCGGGTGCTGCGCTCTGGCCGGCGCGCCCGCGCGCGGCGGAGCTGAGCCCTGCCGAGCAGGCCAACCTCAAGCTGGTGAACGACTTCTGCGCGGTCTGGGCCGCGCCGATGGACACCGAGAAGCTGCGGCCGTTCCTGGCCGACGGCTGCAGCTACCGGCCGACGGAGAGCACGCCGGCGCGGACGGGCAGCGACATCATCATCGCATCGCTCGGGCAGTTCGCGGGCGATGCCACGTTCTGCGAGTTCGAGGTGGTCGAGAGCTTCGCCAGGGGCTCGCTCGTCGTCAACGAGCGCTGGGACCGGTTCACGCTGCCGTCGCGCACCATCGAGTGGCACGGCGTCGGCGTGTTCTACATCGTGGACGGCAGCATCGCGGAGTGGAGCGACTTCACGATCCTGTAGGCCGAACGGAAGCGGGATCGCGGCGCGCCGGACGGCCCGGCGCGCCGCGCCCGAAGCAGACCTACTTGCCCGCTGCGGCCGCCTCTGCCGCCTGGCGTTCGAGGTTGCGGTTGATCTCGAGGATGTGCCGGATGTCGTGGTTGCCCTCGTGGCAGCCGTACTCGAACATCGGCCCCTCGGTCTTGATCATCGGCACCTCGGCGCTCCACGAACTGGTCCACGTCGTCGGATCGTCGATGGTGAACTCGTACTGGATCTGATCCTCGGCGACGCGCGTGAAGCGCTCCACCACATGCCGGAACTGGTTCGAGCCACGGTAGTTCCTGTGGGCCACGAAGTTCTTCGACTCGACGACCAAGGTGTCGCCGTCCCAGTAGCCGCGCGAGTCGCCGCCGAACTGGCGAATGCCGTCCGGCAGATGCGGGCGCCCGTCGAGCGGAATGATGCGCGGCAGCGTGGTGCCCAACTCGGTGAACACCACCACGTGATCCCGCGTCTGGAAGATCTGATGGATGTCGTTGTAGGACGGCGGGAGAATCGGCGGTCCTTCGTGCCGCCAGGCGATGCACCGCTCGGGCAGCGGCCGGGTCTCGTAGCTGTCGAACACGTTCCGCATCGCGGCCTCGTGGGCGATCCGCGCGGCGCCCGCGGGCGTCAAGGGCGGAATCCGGCCGTTGGGCGGATCCGTGATCAGCGACGTCCGGCGGGTCGACAGGCCCTTCGGCACCGACGTGCGCAGCCAGACCTGGTTGTCGTAGTGCACGTATGACGGGTCGCGGTTCTCCTGATAGAGCGCCTCTTCCCGTTCCTCCGGATCTTCGATGGCGATGGCGTCACGCCGCAACGGATCGACACCCTCGGCCGTGAGCTGCCGCTGCAACTCCGCGACCTCCTCGTCCGTGAAGAACGCCTTGTCGCCCAGGCGCTCCGGACGCTCGACCGGCGTGAAGGTCTGGGTCGTCCAGTAGCCCTGCAGGTCCGGGTGCCCGTCCGGGGTGCGCGGCATGGTCCACGCCGACCCGTCCGCCGCGTCGCCCTCCTGCGCGGCCGCGGGGACCGGCACCAGCAATGCAATAGCGACGACCGCTGCCGATGCAGCCAAAGTGGAGTGGCTCATCTGAATCCTCCCTTACCCACCGATGGATACGCGAGTATGATGCCGGCGCAGGGCCGGTGCAAGCAGGAACCGCACCGGCCCTGCGCCGGATTCCGCAGCGACGCGAAGAGCTACTTCGAGCCCGCCCCGGAGGCCGCCTCTGCCGCCTGGCGTTCGAGATTGCGGTTGATCTCGAGGATGTGCCGGATGTCGTGGTTGCCCTCGTGGCAGCCGTACTCGAACATCGGCCCCTCGGTCCTCAGCATCGGCACCTCGGCGCTCCAGGAGCTCGTCCAGGTGGTCGGATCGTCGACGGTGAACTCGTAACGGATCTGATCCTCGGCGACGCGGGTGAAGCGCTCCACGATCTGCCGGAACTGGTTCGAGCCGCGGTAGTTCCGGCGCGCGACGAAGTTCTTCGTCTCGACGACCAGCGTGTCGCCCTCCCAGCGCGCCCGTGCGCTGCCGCCGAACTGGCGAATGGTCGGGGGCAGGTGCGGCCGGTCGTCGAGCGGGATGATGCGCGGCAGGCCGGTCCCGAGCTCCGTGAACAGCACGACGTGGTCCGGGGTCTGGAAGATCTGGTGGATGTCGTTGTAGGCCGGGGGCAGCATCGGCGGCCCCTCGTGTGTCCAGATGATGCAGCGCTCCATCAGGGGGCGCGTCTCGTAGCCGTCGAACACGTTGCGCATCGCGCGCTCGTGCGCCACCCGTGCGGCGCCCTGCGGCGTCATGGGGGGCATCCGGCCGTTCCGCGGATAGGTGAGCAACGAGGTCCGGCGGGTCGACAGGCCTTTCGGCACCGGCGTGCGCAGCCAGACCTGGTTGTCGTAGTGGACGTACGACTGCTCCCGGTTGTCCTGATAGAGCGCCTCTTCGCGGACTTCCGGATCCTCGATCGCGACGGCGTCGCGCCGCAGGGGATCGACGCCCTCCGCGGTGAGCTGCCGCTGCAGCAGGGCCAGCTCCTCGTCCGTGAAGAACTCCTGGCCGGCGAGCCGCTCGGGCCGCTCCAGCGGCGTGAACGTCTGCGTCGTCCAGTATCCCTGCAGGTCGGGCTGGCCGTCCGGCGTGCGCGGCAGCGTCCACGTTGCCCCGTCCTCCTGGGCCTGTGCCGCCCCGACGGCGGCGACCGACGTCAACGCTGCGATCCCGACTACGGTGACAAGCGCGGCAAGGCTGCGGTGCATCCGACCCTCCCTGATCGCGTTCAAGATGATTCGAACAGTATAGCGCCGGCCCGGGAATCTACGGCGCCGACTCCTGGCCCCCCGGCAGCGCGAACGCGACGAGGGAGGCGTCCGGTCCCGCGCCGGTTGCAATGACGACGAACTGGCGGCCCGAGCGGGCGACGTAGGTCATCGGGTTCCCGCTCGTCTGGAGGTCCGTGGGCGCGCGATGGATCTCGCGGCCGGTGGCGGCGTCGAACGCGTACAGGTACCGCTCACCGCCGCCGATGAAGACGAGCCCGCTCGCGGTCGACATCGGCCCGTTGTTGCCCGGCGTGCCGAGGCGCGCGGGGACGTCGGCGTTCCGTAGCAGCGGGTGCGCCCGAATGAGCGGGCTGCCTTCACCGAACGGCACCCTCCACGCAATCTCGCCCCGGTGGAGATCGATGGCCACGAGGTTGGCGTACGGCGGCTTGATCATCGGGATGGGACCGAGGCGGCTCCGCGCGGCCGGGACCTCGCCGGCCAGACCCCGGAAGATCCCGCCGGACGCGCCCCAGGCGCAGTTGTTCGTGTAGGCGACGTCGACGGCGGGCAAATTGGGATCCGTCGCGCAGACCTGATTGGGCGACACCCCCTCGGACGAGCGCACGACGAGCAGGCCGAGCTCCTCAATGAACGTCGCGCCGCCCCAGTTCGCGCCGCCCGACTCGCGCGGCCGCATCAGCGTGCCCTGCAGGCTCGGCGGCGTGAATAGCGGTCCGAGCCTGAACTGCTGCATCTGCTCGATCGCCAGCGCGTGCACCTCGGGGGTGAGGTCGTTGGCGTCGTCCAGCGACGTGCCCTGGCCGGCGAACGGCGGCGGCCTGGTGGGGAAGGGCTGGGTCGGCCACGGGACCTCCCCCGGCACGTCGGTCTCGGTGTCGACCGGACGCTCCTCGATCGGCCAGACCGGCTCGCCCGTGACCCGGTCGAAGACGTACGTGAAGCCCTGCTTCGACACCTCGGCCACCGCGTCGATGGTCCGCCCGTCCACCGTGATCGTCACCAGGTTCGGCGGCGACGTGAAGTCGTAGTCCCAGAGCCCGTGATGGACGGCCTGGAAGTGCCACTGCCGCTCCCCGGTCCGCGCGTCGAGGCACAGGAGCGATTCGGCGAACAGGTTGGCCCCCAGCCGGCGTCCGCCCCAGTAGTCGCCGCTGGGCGTGCTCGTGGGCACGTACAGGAGCCCGCGCTCGTCGTCCAGCGACAGCAGGCCCCAGGCATTGGCGTGCCCGGTGAAGCGCCACGACTGGTCCTCCCAGGTCTCGGCTCCGAACTCGTCGTTCGATTGCGGCACCGTGTAGAAGACCCACCGGCGCTCGCCCGTATGGACGTCGAACGCCTGCACGGACCCCGGGGTGTCGAAGCGGTGCTGGATGCGATCCGGCACGCGGCTGCCGACGATGACCAGGTCCTCGAAGACGACGGGCGGCGACGTCTGGTCGAACTCGTCGTGGCTGACCTCGTTCGGGAAGCCCTCGGTCAAGGCGACCTCGCCGCCGTCGCCGAAGCTGGTGATGAGCTCGCCGGTCCGCGCCTCGAGCGCGTACAGGCTCACGCGGCTGTTGATGAACACGCGCATGTCGTCGCCCTCGCCGTGCACGGCGATGCCGCGGTGCTTGTAGCCGCCCGGGCTGGCGCCCGTCGCGCCGGTCTCGTAGGCGCGCGGGTCGAAGGCCCACAGCTCCGCGCCCGTCTCGGCGTCCAGCGCCACCACCCGGGTGTACATGGTGGAGAGGTACAGGACGTTGTCGATCATCAGCGGCGTCGTCTCGAAGCTGCCCGGGCGGGTGCCGTACTCGGGCAGCGGCTGCTCGTTCGGCTCCCACTCCCAGACGATCTGCAGCTGGTCGACGTTGGCCGGCGTGATCTGGTCCGCCGGGGAGAACTTGGTGTGTGCCTGATCGCCGCCGACGTACGGCCACTCGATCATCGAATCGCGGCCCTGGGCCGCGCCGAGCGCGCCGGCGGCCGCCACGAGCACGATCGCGAGGACTCTGGTCATCTGGCTGGGCCTCCTCCTGCTCGCGGCTCGCCTACTCGCCCCTGGCGCGCGCGCCGCTCAAGGCGTTCGGGACCGAGTAGTTGCCCTCGTGGCAGGCGTACTCGAACTGCAGGTAGTCGTTGTCCCGGCGCATCGGAAAGGCGGCTTCCCACGGCTCGAGGTAGGTCTCCGGGTCGTCGATCGTGACCGAGTAGCGCAGCGTGTCCGGATCGACCATCGTCAGCCGCTCGACGATGCGCTGGCGCTCCGTCTGCCGCGAGCGGATGCTCGCCGCCGCGCCGCGCATGTTCCGCACGGCCCGGAAGTTGGTGGACTCGATCACCAGCGTGCTGCCCTCCCAGCGCCCGCGCGGGTCGCCGTCCCACTGCCGGATGGCCCCGTCGAGGTGCGGCGAGCCATCGACCGGGATGATGCGCGCGTTGTGGATCATCTCGCTGTGCAGCACCACGTACCCGGGCGGCTGGAGGATGAGCGTACCGTTAGTTGTACTCGGTCGGCATCATCTATGCCGAGCACGCCGCGGGTGATGCAGCGGTCCCCCGACTCCATGTACTCGTACGAGTCGTGCAGGTGCTCGCGGGTGTCGGCGAGCACCTCGTGCGCCGCGGGCGTCCAGCCCGGAATCCGCCCGGCCGACGGGGAAACGACGAGCGAGGGCGCGTCGCCGGCGGCCGGTTCCTTCCAGAACCAGTCGAACCAGTACGTCGCGTAGCCGCCGACCCCGCGGCTCTGCTCGAAGCCCTGCCACTCGGCGCGCTCGATTCGGCTCCGCTTGCGGGCCTCCGCGCGCGACTGGAGCTCTGCGGTCGACAGGTCGGTGCGGTCCGCAAACTCCTCCGGCAGCTCGAGCGGCGTATGGACGGCATCCATGTTGTTCCACATGCCCTGGATGTCGGGCTGCCCGTCCGCGAGCCGCGGCGGCGTCCACGCGGCCCCGGCGGCATCCCCGGCCTGGCCGTGCGCCGGGAGCCCCGGCAGGAGAACGAGGACGGCAGCGGTCGCCGTCAGTCCGATGCTGGCTCGCAGTGACATGTGCGTTCCTCCACTCAATAGTGTGCATAGTGTGCAAGCGGCAAACCGCTGTCAAGACGGATCGGGTAGAATGCAAACTGATCAGATGGCGCTCCACGACCTACCGCGGGTAGTCGTTGTCGGTGCCGCTGGCGTTACGACGCCAGCGGGCGCCGGGTGATGAGCCTGCGGGAGCGAGCGGGCCTCCAGGGGCCATCATCCGCAGCCGGGTGATGGCTATTTTTTTTGCCGACGATTCTCAACATGGGCGACAACGGGCATCCGAAGCGTAGCGACGCCATTACCGCGGGTCCGAGCCGGGCGCCGGCGCGCGCCATGCTCAAGGCGGTCGGCTTCACCGACGAGGACCTGCGCCGGCCGATCATCGGCGTGGCGAACACGTGGATCGAGATCGGGCCGTGCAACTACCACCTGCGCGACCTCGGCGAGCAGGTCAAGGCGGGGATTCGCGCCGCCGGCGGCACGCCGATGGAGTTCAACACGGTGTCGATCTCCGACGGCATCACGATGGGTAGCGAAGGGATGAAGGCCTCGCTCGTGAGCCGCGAGGTCGTGGCCGACTCCATCGAGCTCGTCGCCCGCGGCAACCTGTTCGACGGCCTCGTGATTCTGGTCGGTTGCGACAAGACGGTGCCGGGCGGCGTCATGGCGCTCGTACGGGTGAATACGCCGGGCCTGGTGCTCTACGGCGGGTCGATCGCCCCGGGCCGCTGGGAGGGCCGGGACGTCACGATCCAGGACGTGTTCGAGGCGGTCGGGGCGCACGCTGCCGGCAAGCTGACGGATGCGCAGCTCGGCGCCCTCGAAAACAGCGCCTGCCCGGGGGCGGGCGCGTGCGGTGGGCAGTTCACGGCGAACACCATGTCGATGGTGTGCGAGCTGCTGGGCGTGTCGCCGCTGAGCGCGAACGGCGTGCCCGCGATGGCCGCCGAGAAGAACGACGTGGCGCGCCGCGCCGGCCAGCTCGTGATGGATCTGGTACGGACGGATCTGCGGCCGCGCCGGATCGTGACGCGGGCCGCGCTCGACAACGCCATCGCCGCGGTCGCCGCGAGCGGCGGCTCGACGAATGCCGTGCTGCACCTGCTGGCGATCGCGCACGAGGCGGGGATCGACCTGGACATCGACGACTTCGAGCGCATCAGCGAGCGGACGCCGCTGCTGGCCGACCTGAAGCCCGGGGGACGTTTCGTCGCCGCCGACCTCTATCACGCCGGGGGGATCGGGCTGGTGGCCAAGCGGTTGCAGGAGGCCGGCCTGCTCCATGGCGACGCCCTCACGGTGACCGGCCAGACCATCGGCGAGGCGGCGCGCGCCGTGACCGAGACCGCCGGCCAGGTGGTGGTGCGGCCCGTGTCCCGGCCGCTGACCCCCACGGGAGGGCTCGTGATCCTGAAGGGCAACCTGGCTCCCCAAGGCTGCGTGGTGAAGGTCGCGGGTCACGAGCCCGCGACGCACCGCGGTCCGGCCCGCGTCTTCGAGAGCGAGGAGGCGGCGTTCGAAGCGGTGGGGCAGGGGCGCATTCGGGCCGGCGACGTCGTGGTCATTCGCTACGAGGGGCCGAACGGCGGTCCCGGCATGCGCGAGATGCTCGCGGTGACGGCGGCCATCGTCGGGGCCGGGCTCGGTGAGTCGGTGGCGCTGCTCACCGACGGCCGGTTCTCGGGCGCCACCCGCGGCATGATGGCCGGGCACGTCGCGCCCGAGGCGGCCAAGGGCGGGCCGATCGCCATCGTGCGCGACGGCGACACCATCCTGTTCGACGAGCGGAACCGGAAGCTGCAGCTCGAGGTGAGCGACGTGGAGATCGAATCGCGGCTGGCCGCCTGGCGGCCGCCCGAGCCGCGCTTCGCCAGCGGCGTCATGGCCAAGTACGCGCGCCTGGTCTCGTCGGCGTCGACCGGGGCGGTGACGAGCTAGGAAGCTACCAGGAGCCAGTCATGTCTTCGATGCGGACCGGTGCGCAGATTGTGTGGGAGACGCTCGTCCGGGAGGGTGTCACGACCGTCTTCGGCTATCCCGGCGGCGCGATTCTGCCCGCGTACGACGCCATGCTCGAGTACCCGATCCGGCACGTGCTCGTGCGCCACGAGCAGGGGGCGACGCACATGGCCGACGGCTATGCGCGCGCCAGCGGCCAGGTCGGCGTCGCCATCGCCACGTCCGGACCCGGCGCGACGAATATGGTGACGGGCATCGCCACCGCCATGCTGGACTCGTCGCCCATCCTCTGCATCACCGGCCAGGTCGGCAGCAAGGTGATCGGCACCGACGCGTTCCAGGAGACCGATGTCACCGGCGTCACCCTGCCGATCACCAAGCACAACTACCTGGTCTCGCACGTCGAGGACATCGCTCCCACGATCCACGAGGCGCTGTACGTGGCCCGGTCGGGGCGGCCGGGCCCGGTGCTCGTCGACATCACCAAGGACGCACAGCAGGCGTCGACCGAGATGGAGTGCGACGCCGGCCCCGTGCGGCTGCCCGGCTATCGACCCGACCTGCGCGCGTCGGATGCCGAGTACCGCCGCGCCGCCGAGCTGATCAACGGGTCGAAGCGCCCCCTCATCCTCGCCGGCCACGGCGTGCAGCTCTCCGGCGCGTCGGGCGCGGTGAGGGAGCTCGCCGAGCGGGCCGACATTCCGGTGGCGATGACCCTGCTGGGCATCGGCGGCTTTCCGGCCCTGCATCCGCTCAACCTCGGGATGATGGGGATGCACGGCGAGGCCTGGGTGAACCAGGCCATTCAGGAGGCCGACCTGCTGCTGGCGTTGGGCATGCGCTTCGACGACCGGGTGACCGGCAACGTGAAGACCTACGCGCCGAACGCCCGCAAGGTGCACATCGACATCGACCCTTCCGAGTTCAACAAGAACGTGCAGGTCGACGTGGCGCTGGCCGGCGATCTGCGGGCGGTGCTCGAGGATCTGTCGCCGCCGATCGCCGCCGGCGACCGGAAGAGTTGGCTCGCCGCCATTCGGGAGATGAAGGGCCAGGTGGCGGTGCGCGACATCCAGAACCTGCCGGACAGCGGCCACCTCTACGCGGCGCACGTGATCCACGACATCTGGCGGCTGACGAAGGGCAAGGCCGTGGTGGTGACCGACGTCGGCCAGCACCAGATGTGGGAGGCGCAGTACTACCATCACGAGCAGCCGCGCTCGCTCATCACCTCGGGCGGCCTCGGCACGATGGGGTTCGCCCTGCCCGCAGCCATCGGCGCCAAGCTGGCGCAGCCCGACGCGGAGGTCTGGGTGATCGCCGGCGACGGCGGCTTTCAGATGACGATGGCCGAGCTGGCGACGATCGCCCAGGAAAAGATCAAGATCAACGTGGCCATCATCAACAACGGCTACCTCGGGATGGTGCGCCAGTGGCAGGAGTTCTTCTACGAGCGGCGCTACGCGGCCACGCCGCTGTTGAGCCCCGACTTCGCGAAGCTCGCCGAGTGCTTCGGCCTGACCGGAATGCGGATTGACAAGCGGCAGGATGTGGTGCCCGGCGTCGAGCGGGCGCGCGCCGACGAGCGGACGGTCGTCATCGACTTCCGCGTCGAGCAGGAGGACACCGTCTATCCGATGGTGCCGGCCGGCGCGGATCTCCACAATATGATCCGCCGCCCGAGCCCCGCCCCGATCGTCGAGACGGCCGACGACGAGTAGCTGTCCATGACGACACGGCATACGTTCTCCGTCTACGTCGAGGACAAGCCCGGGGTCCTCAACCGGATCGCCTCGCTGTTCCGGCGCCGCGCCTTCAACATCGAGTCGCTGACGGTCGGCCACACCGAGACCCCCGGCGTCTCGCGGATGACCATTCTCGTCAACAGCGACACGCAGGGGGCGCGGCGGCTGGAGGCCAACCTGTACAAGCTGGTCAACGTCCTGCGCGTGCACGACATCACGTCCGAGCCGGCGGTGTACCGCGAGCTGGTGATGATCAAGGTAGCCACCAGGACGCTCGAGAACCGCATCCACGTGCTCCAGCTCGCCGAGGTGTTTCGGGCGCGCGTGGTCGACGTCGCGCCCGATTCGGTCATCGTCGAGACGACCGGCACGGAAGACAAGATCGAAGGCCTGCTCGAGGTGTTGCGCCCGCACGGCGTGCTGGAGCTGGTGCGGACCGGCCGGGTCGGGATGGTGCGCGGCCCGCAGAGCGTCATGGTCGAGCCGGCGCCCCAGCGGCCGCGGTCCGATCGGCCGGCCACGGCCGACGACGGGTCCATCTCCTATTCGGTATAGAGTATCCCCGCGCTCGACGGTGAGCGCCACGATCACGAACGAGGACTGCCGGTATGGCAACGATTTACTATGACGATGCGGCCGACCTTTCGCTGATTCGCGAGAAGAAGGTGGCGGTGTTCGGATACGGCTCGCAGGGACACGCGCATGCCTTGAACCTCAAGGACAGCGGCGTGGATGTCCGGGTGGTGCTCCAGGCCGGCAGCCGATCGAGGGCCAGGGCCGAGGCAGAGGGGCTGACCGTGACGCCGGGCGGCGACGCGTCGGCCTGGGCCGACGTCATCATGCTGCTCACGCCCGACACGACGCAGGCCGGGATCTACGCCGAGCAGGTCGCGCCGCATCTGAGCGCCGGCAAGATGCTGATGTTCGCTCATGGATTCAACATCCGCTTCAAGACGATTGCGCCGCCGGCCGACGTGGACGTGGCGCTGATCGCACCGAAGGCGCCGGGGCACCGCGTGCGCGAGGTCTTTCTCGAAGGGGGCGGCACGCCGGCCCTGATCGCCGTCGAGCAGGACGCCACTGCCAGCGCCCGGGCGCTGGCCCTGTCCTACGCCAAGGCGCTGGGGCTGACGCGCGCCGGCGTCATCGAGACGACGTTCGCCGAGGAGACCGAGACCGACTTGTTCGGCGAGCAGACCGTGCTGTGCGGCGGCGTGAGCGCATTGGTGAAGGCCGGCTTCGAGACGCTGGTCAACGCCGGCTATCAGCCGGAGGTGGCCTACTTCGAGTGCATGCACGAACTCAAGCTCATCGTCGATCTGTTCTATCGGGGCGGCCTGAACTACATGCGCTACTCGGTGAGCGACACGGCCGAGCACGGCGACTATACCGGCGGCCCGCGGGTCGTTACCGACGAGACCCGCAAGGTGATGCAGCAGATCCTGGCGGAGATTCAGGACGGCACGTATGCCGAGCGGTGGATCGCCGAGGACCGGGCCGGCCGGCCCTGGTTCATGGCGCAGCGGAGGCAGGAGCAGGCCCACCAGCTCGAGCAGGTCGGGGCCGAGCTGCGCAAGATGATGCCCTTCCTCGACGCGGTGACGCTCAAGGAGAAGGTGTAGGCCCAGCCCCAAACGCGTGAAGACGCGGTAGACGCCGTCGCTGCCACCCGCGATGAGCAGGGCGGTCAGAACTTGGCCCGAGAACGTGGCACCGTGTTCGCCGTTGCCGACGACGTTGAGTATCCGCAGGAAGCAGGGGAGACGAGATGCCGCGAATCGCTTTCGACGAGTTGCCCGAGGACGCCCGGGTCTGGATCTTCGCGGCGGCCCGGCCGCTCCAGCGGACGGAGCAGGACCGGCTGCTGGTCGAGGTCGACCGCTTCATCGAGCGCTGGGGAGCGCACGACTCCCCGCTGACGGCCGGGCGGGAGCTGCGCTACGACCGGTTCCTGTTCGTGGCCGTCGACCAGCGGCGGGTCGGGCCGTCTGGCTGCTCGATCGACGCGCTGGTGCGGGAGATGAAGCGGCTCGAGCGGGAGCTCGAGGTCGCGCTGGTCGACCACGCGCCGGTCGCCTTTCGGGAGGGGGATGAGATCAGGCGCGTGGCGCGCGACGAGTTCGCGGCGCTCGCCGCGGCGGGCGCGGTCGGACCGGAGACGACCGTCTTCGACAATACGCTCACCCGGCTCGGCGACGTGCGGGCGGGGCGGTGGGAGACCCCGGTCGCCAGCTCGTGGCACGCCCGGGCGTTCCTCTGAGTAGAATGGGGCCATGCCTACCGGCCGCAGGCTGATCCTCGCCGTGGCGGGCGCCGCGCTCGCGGTGGCGGCACTGCCTGCAATGGCCGGTGCGCACCCCATGGACGCGCGCAACGCGGCCTTCGTCCAGAGCGTCGACGGCGTGGCGTTCTGGCCTTTCCTGTATCTGGGCGCCAAGCACATGGTGACCGGCTACGACCATCTCCTTTTCCTCGTCGGGGTGATCTTCTTCCTGTATCGCCTGCGGGACGTGGTCCTCTACGTCAGCCTCTTCACGCTCGGGCACAGCATCACGCTGCTGCTGGGCGTGCTCGGGGGGCTGAGCGTCAACGCGTACCTGATCGACGCCATCATCGGCCTGTCCGTCGTCTACAAGGCATTCGAGAACATGGGCGGGTTCGAGCGCGTGCTGAAGGTCCGCCCGAATACGCGCATCGCGGTGCTGGTATTCGGCCTCTTCCATGGTCTGGGGCTGGCCACCAAGCTGCAGGAGTTCACGCTGAGCGAGAGCGGGCTGGTCGCCAACATCCTTAGCTTCAACGCGGGCGTCGAGGTCGGCCAGATGCTCGCGCTGTCCGCGGTGCTCATTGGGTTCGTCTATTGGCGCACCCGCTCCAGCTTCCTGCGTCACGCCTTTCTGACGAATGCCGCCCTGATGGTGGGCGGGTTCCTGCTGGCCGGCTACCAGATGGTCGGATACGTCCTGTTCTCGTAGTCGTCCGGAGCCGGAAGGAGTCGATGGGGGAGACGACCGAAGCCGCGTCGCCACGGAAGATCGCGCTGGCGGCCGTCGTTGCCCTGCTCGTCGCGGCGCTGCTGCTCGTGGGCGCCATCCTGCCGGCCGAGCGCGGCATCGATCCGCTGGGCACGGGGGCGGCGCTGGGCCTGCTCGGCCTGGCCCAGGAGCAGCCAATCGCGTTGCAATCCGACGAGTACCGGCTCGACGAGGCCGAGCTGATCATCGGGCCGTCCGGGTGGCTCGAGTACACCTATCGGATCGAGGAGGGTGGCAGCATGCTCTTCTCGTGGCAGGCGACCGGCCCGCTGACCTACAACTTCCACAGCGCGCCGGACGGCGCGCCGCCCGGGTACGCCGAGAGCTTCGACGCGCAGGAGAGCGACAGCGCGCACGGCTCCTACGCGGCGCCGTTCACGGGCGTCCACGGGTGGTACTGGGAGAACTTCACGCCCGAGCAGGTCACCATCTCGCTCTCGACGGCGGGGTTCTACAGCGAGGCCCACGAGGCGCGCGAGCGCGCCGACGGCTATCACGCCCTGACCGATCTGCGAGGCAACGAGGTGCGCGACCGCTGAGCGGCCCGGATTTAGGAGCCCGTGGCAAAGGCCCCGCTGCATTCGACGGGCGATGCATCCCGTCTGACAGCGTTGCTCCTCGGTCGAATATGGCCAATATGCTCCCTCATCGCGCCTTGTCAGCCGGGCGCCTCGCCCGTCTCGGTGCGACGCGGGGTTTCACCACGGGCTCCTAGGAGGAACGGCCCTGGCTGTTGCGACGATGCGGCGGCGCCTGCACCTGCCCGCGGCGGTGCCTCCGGGCTGACGATGAACCCGAACAACCGCGGGCTCAGCCAGGCCGAGCGCGACGAGGCCACGAACCACGGCAAGGGTTTCGACACGCTCCGCGCTCCGCGAGCACGTGCGCCCCTCGAGCTCGACCTCTAGTCCTCGCCTGAACGGATGAGTTGCAGGGCATGGCGCCCGGGCGCCATGCCCTGCTCGTGTACGGGTGCGCGCCGACGCGCTCGGCCCTCAACTCCTCAGGCAGTACCCCGATTTTGCACCGCTTTCAGATCCGGATCGGATACACTTTCCGCGCCACGCACGTTGAACGTCAGCACGCTTCGTCTGACGCTGGGTCGCCTGCTGAATGCAATACCTCCAACCGGGGGGAACAGGCGGGACTCTGCAAGCGAAGCGAGCAGACGTGTGTGGCAACCGGCCCGGCGACCCTTTCGCCGGGCGAAGGGGCGCCCGTGGGCAAATAGCGGCCGCGCCCGACTCCACGAACTCGAGCCAGCCCTCCGACTGCCACGTTCCGCCCACGCTCAAGTAGAATGCGGTGTCCATGTCCGCCCGGTCGGCCATGAGGGGGTGTATGGTCACCACCATGTTGTCCGCCAGAAACGCCGCCTCGCTGACGATCGTCGCCGGGTGCCTCGCGGGTTGGTGGGGGCCGGCGCCCGGCGCCTACGCCCAATCCGGCGCGCCGGCCGGGGAGTGGCGCGCCTACGCGGCCGACAAGGCGGCCAGCAAGTACTCGCCGCTGGACCAGATCGACCAGGACAACGTGGCCGACCTGCGCATCGCGTGGCGGCAGTCGACCGTGCCCGATGCCGTGCGGCGGGGGAGCACCGTGCGCGCGCGCGCGCGGTCGCAGAACACGCCGCTCATGGTGGGCGGCCTGCTCTACATCAGCACCGGCCTCGGATCGGTCGCGGCGCTCGATGCGACGACGGGCGAGGTGGTCTGGTTCGACGACCCGGAGCAGGGCGCGGGCGGCGCGGTGCGCGGGGTGGCGTACTGGCGGGACGACTCCGGCGACCGAGCCGAGGCCGGGCCGGACGAGCGCATCATTGCCATCGTCGGCCCGTACCTGGTGGCGCTCGACGCGCGGACGGGGGAACGCCTTGCGGACTTCGGTGACGGGGGAGCGGTCGACCTCCGGCAGGGCTACGACGATCGCACGGTCGACAGCTACCGGTGGCGGTCGGCGCCCATCGTGGTCAACGACGTCATCGTGGTCGGCTCCTACCACACCGACTACCTGGCGGCCGTGCAGCCGGTGACCAAGGCGGGTCCGCCGGGTGATGTGCGCGGCTACGACGTCCGGACCGGCGAGCAGTTGTGGCTTTTCCACACGGTCCCGCGCGAGGGCGAGCTCGGGAACGAGACGTGGGGGACCGATCCGAACGAGGACCGTGCCTCCTGGGAGTACTCCGGCCATACCAACATGTGGTCGTTCCCGAGTGGTGACGAGGAGCTGGGCTACGTCTACCTGCCGCTGACGACGCCGACCAACGACTATTACGGGGGGCACCGGCCGGGCGACAACCTCTTCGCCGAGAGTCTCGTCTGCCTCGACGCGCGGACCGGCGAGCGCATCTGGCATTTCCAGGCCGTGCATCACGGCCTGTGGGACTACGACTTCGCGTCGGCCCCGAACCTGGTCGACATCACGGTGGACGGGCGCGCGATCGAGGCGGTGGCGATCGTCAGCAAGCAGGCGTTCACGTACGTGTTCGACCGGGCGACGGGCGAGCCGGTGTGGCCGATCGAGGAGCGGCCGGTGCCGCAGTCGACGGTGCCGGGCGAGCGTACGTCACCCACCCAGCCGTTTCCCACGAAGCCGCCGCCGTTCGACCAGCAGGGTGTGACCGTCGAGGACCTGATCGACTTCACCCCGGACCTGCGACGCGAAGCGCTCGAGATCCTCGAGCGGTTCGAGTACGGCCCGCTGTTCACGCCGCCGACCCTGATCGACGACCGCCCGGGCGGCAAGCAGGGGCTGGTGCAGATGCCTGGCACGTCGGGCGGCGCCAACTGGACCGGCGCCGGCTTCGATCCGGAGACCGGCGTCCTCTACGTGCAGTCGGCGCATACGCAGACCGTCATCGGCATCGTGCGGCCGGAAAACCCCGCTGCGGACGTCGCCTTCGTCCGGAAGGGGTACCGCTACGCCGAGGGGCCGCAGGGACTGCCGCTGTTCAAGCCGCCCTATTCCCGCCTGGTGGCGATCGATCTCGATGCGGGCGAGATCCTCTGGACGGTTCCGGTCGGCGACGGCCCGCGCGATCATCCGGCCATCAGGCACCTGAATCTGCCGCCGCTGGGGCAGGGCGGCCGCGCGGCGCCGCTCGTGACGAAGACGCTGCTGCTGCTGGCCGAGGGCGGCAGCGCGGGCCCGGTGCTGCCGATGTGGGGCGGCGCGGGCGGGAACATGTTCCGCGCCTACGACAAGGCGACCGGCGACGTGATTGCGGAGCTGGAGCTGCCGGGCCAGGTCACCGCGGCGCCGATGACGTACCTGGCCGGCGGCCGGCAGTACATCGTCGCGACGGTCGGCGCGGCGGGCGCCCCGAGCGAATACGTGGCGCTTGCGCTTCCCCGGCCGGGGGGCTGAACGGGCCCGGGACTTGGAGTATCGACTGATGACTACCGGAAAACGAAACCGCCGGATGCGTCTCGGGGGCGGCATTCCTCTCGGCCTGGGACTGCTCGCCTGCTGGTCGGGCTGGCTGGCGCCGGCCTCCTGGACCGCGTCGCCGGCGCACGCGCAGACCGCGGAGCAGGTGGCCGAGCGCGTCGCGGAAACCGCCGCGGCCAACCTGGCCGGTCCGGAGCCGGCCCCCGCATTCGAGCTCGATACGTCCTGGCCGAAGCCGCTGCCGAACAACTGGGGGCTGGGCCAAGTGTGGGGCGTCGCCGTCGACGCCCGCGATCACATCTGGGTGGTCCACCAGATCGACTCGCCGCGGTACATGGCGCCGATCGAGGCGGCCGGCAAGGACCCGGCGCCGGCGGTCCTTGAATTCGATCAGGAGGGCAACCTCCTGCAGGCATGGGGCGAGCCCGGCCAGGGCGGCTGGACGGCGGGCGCGGGCCAGGCATTTCCGGCGCAGGCC
Source organism: Vicinamibacterales bacterium (assembly GCA_965217045.1). GTDB lineage: Bacteria > Acidobacteriota > Vicinamibacteria > Vicinamibacterales > UBA8438 > JAAXGX01. The sequence goes on from CBDCHF010000008.1 coordinate 56,117, forward strand.
ATCAACGTCGATTGGGAAGGCAATATCTGGGTCAGCGAGGAGACGCGCGGCAATGCAGTCGTGAAGTTCACGCCGGACGGGCAGTTCCTGCTGCAGATCGGCCACGCCACGCGGACCAACGGCAGCGGCGATACGACGCTGCTCGGCGGGCCGTCGGGCATCGACTTCTACCCGCCGGCCAACGAGGTCTTCATCGCCGACGGCTACCGGAACCAGCGCGTCATCGTCTTCGACGCGCACACCGGCGAGTACAAGCGCCACTGGGGCCGCTTCGGCATTCCGCCCAACGACAACTTCGAGCCGGGCGACCAGCCGACCTGGTTGCCCTCGCCGTTCCTGGTCGGTCGGCCGCCCAACATGAGCCCCAACCTGCCCCGGTACGTGCACGGCGTGAACGTGTCGCAAGACGGCCTGGTGTACGTCGCCGACCGCTCCCACAGCATGCTCTACGTGCACCGGACGGACGGGACGTTCGTGGCGGAGGCCAGGCTCCCGGGGCCGTTCAACTCGGTCGCCTTTTCGCCGGACCCCGAGCAGCACTACCTCTATGCCGGGGGGATGAACGCCACGGCGCGCATCTTCGTCCTGCGCCGCAGCGACCTGCAGATGCTGGGGTCGTTCCGGAGCACCGGGCAGCACTACATGGACGCCGATTCGCAGGGCAACCTGTATACGTGCGGCCAGCGCATGCCCCAGAAGTGGCTGCTGAAAGAGTTGCCGTAGCGGACGGGCAACGGAGGGCGCTGACATGCTGACAACGCGAACGGTGTGCCGCGCCGTGCTCGGTTGCCTCGCGCTGCTGCTCGCGGGCATACTCGCAGCGGCGCAGTCGGACGCGCGCGACTATGTGCCGGTGACCGAGGAGATGCTGCGCAACCCGCCGCCCGGCGACTGGCCCATGTGGCGGCGGACCTACAACCACTGGGGATACAGCCCGCTCGACCAGATCGACGCCTCGAACGTGGGCAGCCTGCGCCTGGCCTGGGCGTGGACCATGGAGCCGGGCCGCCAGGAGACGACGCCGCTCGTCCATGACGGCATGATGTTCCTGGTGCAGGCGTGCGACTTCGTCGAAGCGCTCGATGTCCGCGACGGCTCGCGCGTCTGGGAGTATCGCCGGGAGCAGGTCGAGCACGGCGCCAGTCTCGCCTGCGTCAGCCGCAACGGCGCGCTCTACCAGGACCGCCTGTTCATCGGCACCCACGATGCGCATCTGGTGGCCTTGAACGCCCGGACCGGCGAGGTGGAGTGGGACGTGCAGGTCGGCGACTGGACCGTGGGCCACCACTATTCCGGCGGGCCGATGGTGATCAAGGGGCGCGTCGTCGCCGGCATGTCGGGCTGCTATCACCAGAACACGCGCTGCTGGGTCTCGGCCCACGACGTGGAGACCGGCGCCGAGGTGTGGCGCACGTACACCATCCCCCGGAAGGGCGAGGTCGGCTACGACAGCTGGGGCGACATCCCGGACGAGGAGCGGCGCGGCGGCTCGCCCTGGAATGCGCCCAGCTACGACCCGGAGCTGAACCTGATCTACACGGGGGTCGGGGTGCCGATCCCCTGGGGCTCGGTGCAGCGCCGCACCGGCGACGGCGACGTGCTGTACACCAACTCCACGCTCGCCCTCGACGCCGATACCGGGGCGATCGCCTGGTACTTCCAGCACATTCCCAACGACGAGTGGGACCTCGACCATCCGTTCGCGCGGCTGATCGTCGAGACCGAGGTCTCACCGGGCGCGGTCGAGTGGCGGAACAACGCGATCATTCCCGGCCGGCGGCGCAAGATCGTGACCGGCATCCCCGGCAAGACCGGCATCGTGTGGGCGCTGGACGCGGCTACGGGCGCGTTCCTCTGGGCCCAGCCCACCAATCCGCAGAACGTCGTGGTGGACATAGACGCGGAGAGCCGCCGGGTCATCCTCAACGAGTCGCTCAAGTTCCCGCAGGTCGGCGAGCCTGTCTTCGTGTGCCCCAGCTACTACGGCGGCATCAACTGGCAGGCCACGGCCTACCACCCCGGGACGAATCTGCTGTATGCGCCCACCAACAACGCCTGCATGACCCTGACGCTCAACGAGTTCCGCGACCGGCCGGGCGCCCACCACGGCTCGGCGCGGGTCGCCCTGGAGCCCGCGCCGGACATCGACGGCCAGATCGGGCAGTTCACGGCGATGAACCTGGCGACCGGCGAGCCCGCCTGGGTGTACCGCCAGCGCGCGGGCGTTGCCGGCTCCGTGCTGGCCACCGGCGGCGACCTGGTGTTCGTGACCGACGACGCGCGGCGCTTCCGAGCCTTCGATGCGCGGACCGGGGACGTCCTGTGGGAGCAGATACTCAACTCGAGCGCAGGCGGGTTTCCGGTCACCTACATGCACGACGGCGTGCAGTACATCGCCATCGCCGCCGGCGGGGGCATCAACTTCCGGGGGCTCACCCCGGAGATCCGGCAACCGGGCCGCGGCAACATGCTGTTCGTCTTTCGGCTCCCGTGAGCCCCGGCCCTTGCGGGCGCGACAAGGTAAGGTTGTTTGCCGTAGAGAACGGCGGGCGGCGGGAAGAGCCGCCCTGATGCGGGGAAAAGCGTCCTGGGAGTCGCGGTGCCCCAAGCGGCACACCGCGACTCCCAGGCATTTCCGAGCGTTAGCCAGTGACCTCGACGGTGATGTCCTCGTAGGTCGAGAGGCCGCCGTCGTGGGCGATGCAGCGCAGCACGTAGGTGCCGGGCTTGTTGAATTTGGCCCGCACCACCCACTTGTCGTCCTCCGGCGCCGCCGGCGTCTCCCAGCCGGCGCCCCATGGCGAGTTCGAGTTCGCCCGCGTGTCCTCCCACGCCTTGATCTGCGGCGGGTCGAACGCCACGTTGGTTTCGCCCCGGTAGATGAACCAGGACAGGCGCAGCCCCGTGGCCGAGGTGGGCGTCAGGCTCGACGGCCGCGCCGGATCGGTCGGCCGCATCGGGCGCACCTCCGGCAGCCCGTCGTCATGTGCAACGACGGCCAGGACGATCGGCTCGTTCACCTTCGCGGTCCGGCGCAACGGACCATCGAACATCAGTTCCGGGGGGACGTTTTTGTGCAGGTCCCCCCGGACGCCCGCCCCGTTGTTCGCCATGCGGACGATGTCGTCCATGAAGTAGTCGGGTTTGAGCGTCCCGTAGGCCTGCTTGGTCTCGCCGTTCGGGCTCGTCAGCGTCCAGACCACCTCGTTGTCGCCGAAGTCGGCCGGCACCCGAATCCGGAACAGGAATCGGTTGCGGCGCGGCAGGAAGTACGTCGGCTGTCCCCGGTCCGGACCGCCCGGCTCGATCTTGTTGTGCGGGCCGATCGGGATGTGGAGCTCCTCCTCCCAGTTGCGGTTCATGGTCCCGAAGACCAGGTTGAACGACCCGTCGTCGTTCTGCTCCCAGCCCTCGTAGGCCGGCACCACTTCCTGGCCGGTGGCATACGAGCGCCGGCCCGCGTTGCGCTGCGCGGTGATCTCCTGAACGCCGAGAATCACCGCGACGGCAGCGGCGGCGATGATGATCCATGCGGCTCTCACTGCTGGTCTCCCGCGGCGTCGTCAGCCGCCTCGGCCGAAGCAGCGGAGGTGCCGCACAGCGGGCAGCCGACGACGGTGTCGCCGTCGGCCAACTCGAGGACCTGGCGCCGCTCCTCGATCTCGGTCTGGAACTGCTCCTCGGTCAGGTAGACGCCGCGCATCAGGTTGATGAACATCTGGTCCACCGAGCGGTGCCCCCCACCCGACCAGTTGCGCGGGTCGGGCACGTTGGGGTTCGACGGCGAGTTGTTGAAGTAGCCGGTGATGCGCAGGATCGTGCCCTTCGGCAGCAGCGGCGCCGCCTCGTCGTCGTAGGTGTAGACCCGCACCCAACTGTGGTCGTAGCCCACGCAGTTGAGCGTCTCGACGGTGATGCCCCAGATGGCCTCAAGGCACATCCGGTAGCCGGGCGCGTGCATGTGCGGCTCGAAGATGCTGAGCTTCGCGTGCTCCGGCAGCGTGAAGTACGCCTCCATCTCCTGGTTCGGGTCCATCGCCTCGATGTCGAGGTCGACGCCGTTGCCGAAGAACATGTGCTCGGTCTTCACGGTCGGCTCGTAGCCCCGCGGATGGAACTTGAAGCCGACGTTGACATGGGCGCGCGTGTCGGCCCCGTTCGCGTGCAGGTGCATCGAGTTGAAGGCCAGCTTCGAGCCGGCCTTCAACAGCTTGCCGCCCTCGGGGTTGAAGAAGTCGGCGTTGCGTCCCACCTCGTGCACCGGCCACGAGCTGCGCTCCGAGGGATCGGCCCCTTCGCCGTCGGGCCCGACGACGTTGAGCGTGGCATGGTGCACCACGTAGAGCGCGCCGACGGTGTCGCGGCCGAGTCCCTCGCGCGACTCGGTGACCTCCTTGAACTCGAGCGCGGCGACGTAGCGGTCCTCGGTCAGCTCGGTGGACGACTCCCCGATGGCTCCCCACCAGTCGGGCGCATCGGCCGGCACTTCCACGCTCGGCGACGAAACAATCAGATCGGGCTCGCCGATCTCCCACTCGTTCACATCAATGAAGGCGAGCGGCGGCGGCAGGTCGGCGGGATCACCCTCCGGGGCGCCGCTGTCGACCCATGTCGCGATCAGGCGGATCTCCGCGTCCGACAGCGACGGGTCGTCCTTGAACGCCTGGATGCCGATGTCCTTCTCGACGAACCAGGGCGGCATGACGCCCTGCTTGTCGCGCAGCCCGGTACGGTTCTTCATTGCCCGGGCCCAAGGGCGCACCTCGTCGTAGTCGATCAACGACATCGGCGCGAGCGCGTTCGGCCGGTGGCACTTCTGACAGCTACGCTGCAGAATCGGGGCGATGTCCTTGCTGAAGGTGACCTCGTGCTCGGCGCCCGCCTGGGCGAGGGCCGGCGCAGGGGCCGCGACCGCCGCCAGCAGCAGGGCGCTGAGCAATGCGAATGGTGCACGCCGGGAGTACCGCATGATCATCTGTAGATCTCCTCGGTGCCTGGGAGTACCCGCACCTGTTTCTTTAGAGTCCCACTATTCTAGTCGGCCCCTGGGGGCATTTCAACAGCCGGAGGGCGAACCTCGGTGACTGCCTGCAGCCGTTGGGCTGCAGGCAGTCACCGGCGCGCTCAACCCGTGACTTCGAAGGTGACGTCCTCGTAGGTCGAGAGGCCGCCGTCGTGGGCGATGCAGCGCAGCACGTAGGTGCCGGGCTTGCTGAACCTGGCCCGCACCACCCACTTGTCGTCCTTCGGCGGCGGCGGCGTCGCCCAGCCGGCGCCCCACGGCGAGTTCGAGTTCGCCCGCGTGTCCTCCCACACCTTGATCTGCGGCGGGTCGAACGCCACCACGTTGGTCTCGCCCCGGTAGACGAACCAGGACAGGCGCAGCCCCGTCGCCGAGGTGGGCGCCAGGCTTGACGGCCGTGCCGGGTCGGTCGGCCGCATCGGGCGCACCTCCGGCAGCCCGTCGTCACGTGCAACGACGGCCAGGACGATCGGCTCGTTCACCTTCGCGGTCCGGCGCAACGGATCGTCGAACATCAGCTCCGGGGGGACGTTTTTGTACAGGTCCCCCCGGACGCCCGCCCCGTTGTTCGCCATGCGGACGATGTCGTCCATGAAGTAGTCGGGTTTGAGCGTCCCGTAGGCCTGCTTGATCTCGCCGTTCGGGCTCGTCAGCGTCCAGACCACCTCGTTGTCGCTGAAGTCGGCCGGCACCCGAATGCGGAACAGGAACCGGTTGCGGCGCGGCAGGAAGTACGTCGGCTGTCCCCGGTCCGGACCGCCCGGCTCGATCTTGTTGTGCGGGCCGATCGGGATGTGGAGCTCCTCCTCCCAGTTGCGGTTCATGGTCCCGAAGACCAGGTTGAACGACCCGTCGTCGTTCTGCTCCCAGCCCTCGTAGGCCGGCACCACCTCCTGGCCGGTGGCATACGAGCGCCGGCCCGCATTGCGCTGCGCGGCGAGTTCCTGGACGCTCAGCACGACCGCGACGGCGGCCGCGGCGATGATGATCCACGCGTTTCTCATTGCTGATCTCCCGCGGCGTCGTCAGCCGCCTCAGCCGGGGCGGCGGAGGTGCCGCACAGAGGGCAGCCGATGACGGTGTCGCCATCGGCCAGCTCGAGGGTCTGGCGCCGCTCCTCGATCTCGGTCTGCAACTGCTCCTCGGTCAGGTAGACGCCGCGCATCAGGTTGATGAACATCTGCTCCAACGAGCGGTGCCCCCCACCCGACCAGTTGCGCGGGTCGGGCACGTTGGGGTTCGACGGCGAGTTATTGAAGTAGCCGGTGATGCGCAGGATCGTGCCCTTCGGCAGCAGCGTCGCCGCAGCGTCGTCGTAGGTGTAGACCCGCACCCAACTGTGGTCGTAGCCCACGCAGTTGAGCGTCTCGACGGTGATGCCCCAGATGGCCTCGAGGCACATCCGGTAGCCGGCCGCGTGCATGTGCGGCTCGAAGATGCTGAGCTTGGCGTGCTCCGGGAGCGTGAAGTACGCCTCCATCTCCTGGTTCGGGTCCATCGCCTCGATGTCGAGGTCGACGCCGTTGCCGAAGAACATGTGCTCGGTCTGCACGGTCGGCTCGTAGCCCCGCGGATGGAACTTGAAGCCGACGTTGACATGGGCGCGCGTGTCGGCGCCGTTCGCGTGCAGGTGGACCGAGTTGAAAGCCAGCTTCGAGCCGGCCTTCATCAGCTTGCCGCCGTCGGGATTGAAGAAGTCGGCGTTGCGTCCGACCTCGTGGACCGGCCACGAGCCGAAGCGCGAGCGCTCGGCTCCTTCGCCGTCGGGTGCGACGACGTTGAGCGAGGCGTGGTGCACGACGAACAGGGCGCCGACGGTGTCGCGGCCGGGCCCCTCGCGCGACTCGGTGACCTCCTTGAACTCGAGCGCGGCGACGTAGCGGTCGTCGGTCAGCCCGGTCGGCGACTCCCCGATGGCGCCCCACCAGTCGGGCGCATCGGCCGGCACTTCCACGCTCGGCGACGAGACGACCAGGTCGGGCTCGCCGATCTCCCACTCGTCCACATTGATGAAGGCGAGCGGCGGCGGCAGGTCGGCCGGGTTGCCCTCCGGGGCGCCGCCGTCGACCCAGGTCGCGATCAGGCGGATCTCCGCGTCCGACAGCGACGGGTCGTCCTTGAACGCCTGGATGCCGATGTCCTTCTCGATGAACCAGGGCGGCATGACGCCCGGCTTGTCGCGCAGCCCGGTGCGGTTCTTGATTGCCCGGGCCCAAGGGCGCACATCGTCGTAGTCGATCAACGACATCGGCGCGAGCGCGTTCGGCCGGTGACACTTCTGGCAGTTGCGCTGCAGAATCGGGGCGATGTCCCTGCTGAAGGTGACCTCGTGCTCGGCGCCCGCCTGGGCGAGAGCCGGCGCGCGGGCCGCGACCGCCGCCAGGAGCAGGGCGGTGAACAGTGCGAGCGACGTCCGCCGGGAGTACCGCATCGTCATCATGAGATCTCCTCGGTGCCTGCGAGTGCCCGGACGTATTCTGTTGGAATTGGGCCGTATTCTAGCCCGCTCCCGAGGGTATTTCAATACGGGATCTGGCCTGCCGGCTCGGGCTGCTAGACTGTGGCCAACGACATCACCGAGGAGTCCCATGACACAGCGCAGACCGGTCGTTTGGCTCGTCGTCGCCGCCGTCGCGGCCTTGGTCGCCGGACTGTCCGCCCTGCAGCTCCCGGAGGCGGCAGGCGACCTGCGCGGCGTGGTGCGCAGCTCAGCCGGCGTCGAGGCCGGGGTGTGGGTCATCGCCGAAACCGATGACCTGGACACACGCTTCCGCAAGATCGTGGTCACGGGCGACGACGGGCGCTTCCTGGTGCCCGATCTGCCGGAGGCCTCGTATCGCGTCTGGGTCCGCGGCTACGGTCTGGCCGACTCCGAGCCGGTGAGGGCCGAGCCGGGCGGGACCCTGGCGCTCCAGGTGACGCCGGCTACCTCGCCGCGGGAAGCGGCCAAGGTCTATCCCGCCAACTACTGGTACTCCCTGCTCGAGCCGCCGGCGCCGGACGAGTTCCCGGGCACCGGGCCAGACGGCAACGGCATCTCCCCGGGCCTGCGCAGCCAGGCCGCCTGGGTCGACATCACCAAGCAGGGCTGCCAGCTCTGCCACCAGATGGGCAACCGCTTCACCTTCGACACCACGCACCTCGACGGCTTCGACTCGGCGCTCGAGGCGTGGGACTACCGCGTCACGTTCGGGCAGCGCGGCGCGCAGATGAGCGCGGTCATGAACCGGTTCGGGCGCGCACGCGGCCTCGCGATGTACGCCGACTGGAGCGAGCGGATCACCGCGGGCGAGGTGCCGCCCGCGCCGCCCCGACCGCAAGGCGTCGAGCGCAACGTGGTGCTCACCATGTGGGAGTGGGCGAACGAGACCTCGTACGTCCACGACGAGATCACGACCGACAAGCGGCAGCCCACCGTCAACGCGGACGGACTGGTCTACGGCGTCTCGATCACGCAGGACACGCTGGTGATCACCGACACCGTGCGGCACCGGTCGACGGCGCTCGACATCCCGCTCCGGGCGCCCGTGGAGACGGTTCCCTCGTTCTTCCCCACGCAACTGGGCTTCGAGCCGTCGCCGTACTGGGGCGACGAGATCATCTTCGACGCGCCGGCCAACCCGCACAATCCGATGATGGATGCGCGCGGGCGCGTCTGGATGACCTCCACCATCCGCGGAAGCGGCAATCCCGACTGGTGCAAGGCCGGCTCGGCGCACCCCTCCGCGCGGTATTTCCCCGTGCCGAGCAGCCGGCGCCAGATCTCGAACTACGACCCGGCGACCGAGTCGTTCACCCTGATCGACAGCTGCTACGGCACGCACCACCTGCAGTTCGCCGAGGACGCGAACGACACGCTCTGGTTCAGCGGAGACCCGAACGTCGTCGGCTGGCTCGACACGCAGCGGTTCGACGAGACCGGCGACGAGCAGGCCTCGCAGGGCTGGTGTCCGACCGTGATCGACACCAACGGCGACGGGCGGATCACGCGGCCGTGGAACGAGCCGGGCGAGACGGCCGATCCGGCGCGCGACACGCGCGTCGCGGGGCATGCCTACGGCGTCATCCCCAACCCCGTGGACGGCAGTACGTGGGTCGTGCGGACGGGGCCGTTTCCCGGGCGCCTGGTGCGTCTCGAGCGGGGCGACAATCCGCCCGAGACCTGCATGGCCGAGGTGTACGAGCCGCCGTCGGGCGACAATCCCGCCGTCGATCCGGCGGCTGCGGGGTATGGCCCGCGCGGCATCGACGTCGATCGGAACGGCCTGCTCTGGACGGCGCTCTCCGGCAGCGGGCACCTGGCCAGCTTCGACCGCAGCAAGTGCCGCGTCCTGAACGGACCGGATGCGACCGGACAGCACTGCCCCGAGGGCTGGACGCTCTATCCGACGCCCGGACCGCAGATGAAGGGCGTGAGCGGCTTGGGCAGCGCCGATTACCACTACTACAACTGGGTAGACCAGTTCGACACGCTCGGGCTCGGCGCCAACGTCCCGATTGCGACCGGCTCCGGGTCGGACTCGCTGCTGGCGCTGCAGCCCGACACCGGCGAATGGGTCGTCCTGCGCGTGCCGTATCCGCTCGGCTTCTTCGCCCGCGGCGTCGACGGGCGGATCGACGATCCGGGCGCGGGCTGGAAGGGGCGCGGCCTGTGGGCCAACTACGGCTCGAACCTGAACTGGCACATCGAGGGCGGCAAGGGCCGGCGCAGCTCCGTCATTCAGTTCCAGCTGCGGCCGCACCCGCTGGCGGAATGACCGGCGCGCAGGCGCGGCAGCCTCCGACAGCAATGGAGGGCTCGATGAGGGCTATCACCATCAGGGGGTGCGGCACCGCGGGGACATCCTGGCGTCGCTGCTGGGTTGGCGGCTGTCGGAATCCTGGCCGCGTCGGGTCTCGCGGCCGCGCAGTCCGGGCCGACGGACGGTGCGACGTTCACCAGGGACATCGCGCCAATCCTGCAACGCTCCTGCGAGCGGTGCCACCGGAGTAGCGAGCCGCTCCGCTTGGCCGCGCTGGCCGACGACGACGGCATCCCGGAGTCGAAGAGCGCCCGGTCGCTCTGGCCGGGGCTCGCGACGCCCATCAGGGACAATGCCTGGGGGCTGCGCGTGGCGTGGCTCGTCTACCGCGGTCCCGGAGACCAGGTTGCCACGACGGCGGCTTCATCACCACCGCCGACGTGACGGTGACGGTTCAGTAGATCGCCACCGGGGCGACGGTGGAGCCGGTGGCGCCCTTCAGCTTCAGGGGCTGCACGACGAAGGCGAACTCGTACACCCCGGCCGCGGCCAGCTCGTCGAGCTTCATCCGCTCCACGAGGTGGATGCCGTTGATCACGAGCATGATCTGGTGCACGGGGGTGGAGAGCTCCGGGTCCGGGTTGGGGGAGACCTCCACGGGGACGTTGTCGCCGCCGACCAGCATCGGGTCGTGTTCCACGAGCCACTCCCCGGCCGCGAGCCCGATGCCCGGTCCGTTGGTCGAGAACCGATCGGGGTCGGTGTCCCAGTACGTGCCCCAGCCGGTGTGGATGAGCACCGCGTCGCCGGGCTGCAGCGCGACCTGCTGGCGGCCGAGCGCCTGCTGCAGGTCGTCGACGGTGATCTCGTAGCTCTCGGGCAGCACCGCCACGCCCTTGAGGGCCGCCACGTCGATGAGCACGCCGCGCGTCATGAGGGTACCGACGTTCTCGATGCCGAGCCGCGTGAACCCGGAGCGCGTCAGCACCTCGTTCTGGTCGATGCAGTTGTACAGGTCGTCGCCGATGGTCTGGTGCGTGAAGCCGTCGAACTGGGTTCCTACCTGGCCCATCTCGGCGACGACGATCTCCTCGTTCGAGCCGCGCGCGTTCGACTCCGGGCTCATCCGCGTCGGCTTCATGTACAGGTCGAAGTGCCGCGTGTCGCCCAGCGGCATGTCGCTCGACAGCACCTGGCCCAGCTCGATGACGCGGCCCGTGCGTATCAGCCGGGCGGCGCGCAGCACCGTCTCCGGCCTCATGTGGTTCACCGCGCCGAGCTCGTCGCCGGCGCCCCACTTGCTGGGGCAGCGCTCGTCGCGCGGCGGCGGCGACCACGACTGCGCGTGGGCGGCGGGCGCCGGACCCGCGAGCGCCGCAAGGACGAGGCACGCGATGCCGACGGTGATTGCGGTAGGTCGCATGATTCCTCCTGACCTCCCTTCGATACGTGACCGCCGTCACTCCGGCAGCGCCAGGGCGACGAGCTCGACCTCGGCGTTGGCGCCGGTCGCGATGGCGATGTACTGCTTCCCTTCGTGCAGGTAGGTCATCGGCGCGGCGGCCGTGTGGCCGTCCAGCTCGATCTCGCGCAGCAGGTCGCCGGTCTGCTTGTCGAACACGTAGACCAGCTTGCGGCCGGCGTCCGGGTCGCCCCACGGATCCCACATGGGCACGATCGGGGTCTCGCCGGCGCTGCGGTCACGCTTCCAGACGGTCGCGAACACCAGCGCCTTCGTCACCAGCACGCTCTGGCCGTCGATGTGGTCGCCCAGCGGCGGCAGATCCAGGTCGCGCAGCAGCGGATGGTTACGCGGTCCGTTGCCGAGCGGGCTCGTCCACAGGTGCTCGCCCCGGTTCATGTCGATGGCCGTCAGGCGGGCGTACGGCGGCTTGAAGAGCGGCAGGCCCTCCTTCGTCACGACCGAGCGGCAGCAGCGCATCAGGGCGCGCTGCTCCGGCGCAGGGGAGCGGCTCGCGCCGACGCGCAGGAAGGCGGGCGCCGTGCGCGACGGGACGTACAGGACGCCGGTCTCGGGGTCGAAGCCGGCGCCGCCCCAGTTCGAGCCGCCGCGGGTGCCGGGCAGCGCCAGCGTGCCCCGCTGCGACGGCGGCGTATAGACGGGGCCGTGGTCGAACTCGTTGAGCGCCTCGACGGCGCTCGCGCGCAGCTCGGGCGTGAAGTCCATCAGGTTGTCGACCGTGGACCCCTGCAGGTCGAACGGCGGCGGCTTCGTCGGGAACGGCTGGGTCGGCGACGCCTGCTCGCCCGGCACCGTCGACGCCGGGACCGGACGCTCCTCGACAGGCCAGACCGGCTGGCCGGTGGCGCGGTCGAAGGCGTAGGTGAACGCCTGCTTGCTGGCGACCATGACGGCTGCGATGCGCCTGCCGTCGACCGTGATCTCACCGAGCACGGGCATCGACGCGAAGTCGTAGTCCCACAGGCCGTGATGGATCGCCTGGAAATGCCAGACGCGCTCGCCGGTGCGCGCCTTCACGCAGACGATGCTCTCGGCGTACAGGTTGTCGCCGAGGCGGTCGCCGCCGTACGTGTCGTTGGTCGGCGTCGAGGTCGCCATGTACACGTAGTCGAACTCCGCGTCGTACGCCATGCCGGCCCAGACGTTGGCGTTGCCCGTGTGCTCCGCCGATCCGTTGAGCCAGGTCTCGTAGCCGGCCTCGTACTCCTTCGGCACGGTGTGGAAGGTCCACAGCTTGCGCCCCGTGCGCACGTCGTACGCCTGGACGTCGCCGGGGGGCAGCAGCCGGGTCCGCGCGTTGCCGATCGTGCCCCGTCCGGAGTCCGCAATCGAGTTGCCGACGATGACGACGTCGCCGGCCACCAGGGGCCGCTTCGCCGAGAAGTTCGTGCTGCGCCGCACGTTGCGGATGTCGAGGGTGAGGTCGACCCGCCCGCCCGCCCCGAACGCCTCGTCGGGCTGGCCGGTGCGGGCGTCGAGCGAGAGCAGATAGGCGTCGTGGGTGCCGATCAGGAGCCGCTCGGCGCTGCCGTCGGTCCAGTACCCCACGCCGCGCGACAGGAAGCCGCCGTTGTTCGGCCGGCCGATGCGATAGCTCTCGGGATCGTAGACCCAGCGCCGCGTGCCGGTGGCGGGATCGAGCGCCATGACGATGCCGAGCCCGGTGACGGTGTACAGGGTGCCGTTCACCATCAGCGGGGTGTCCTGGTAGCGGACGCGGCTCAGGATCGGGTCGTCCCGGAACGCCAGGTCCGGCAACGGCGCGCGCCAGGCGACGCCCAGCTCGCCGATGTTGTCCCGATCGATCTGATCCAGGGGCGAGTACTTCATGCCGTGCGTGCTGCCGGCGTAGTGGCCCCACTCGCCGGCCTCCAGGGAGGGCTGCGCGGCGGCCGCCGCGGCCAGGCAGAACGAGAGCGCCGTCGCCGCCGCCGCGGGCGCAAGCGGCCGGACCAAATGCGTGAGCCACCGTTTCATGGCCGTCTCCTTCGCGGAACCGACACCGACACGGGGGATGATAGCAGCGACACGCGGTTTCACCACGGGCGGCCGGACCCCGCCGGCCGCGGCTTGTCCGGTAGAATGTCGGCACGCGTCCGCTCGGTCCGCCGCGAGCAGGTCTGGGCAGGGCGCAGGCGCGCCGCCCGACGAAGGAGGAGCATCATGAGGAATCCAAGCATCCGACCGACTGTCGCAGCCGTCGTGTGTCTGTCCGTTGCACTCGCCGCTGGCGCCGTGTGGAACTCGGCCGGTGCGCGGCCGGGGGGCGAGGCGTCCGTTCAGGAGGGCGGCGATCGCGAGAAGATCGTCGGCACCTACCGGCGCGTCACGAGCGAGGTGCGGGACGAGAACGGGGCATGGAGCCCGACGCCGGGCGAGGACCGCGTCGGCTACATCACGTACAGCGACCGCGGGTACATGGCCGTCAGCTCCAGGGATAACAACCGGACGAAGTTCGCCGGCGACGAGCCCACCCCGGAGGAGGCGCAGGCCGCTATCGCCAGCTACAGTGCCTACTACGGGCCCTACACGGTGAACGAGGCGGAAGGGTTCGTCGTGCACCATCGGGTGGGCCAGATCGACCCGGGCGGCGAGGTGGACGCCAAACGCTTCTACGACTTCGTCGGAGACCGGCTGATGCTCACGCCGGCGCCTGCCATGGGCGGCAAGGAGGAGGCCGCCCGCCGCATCGTCTGGGAGCGGCTGCCGGACGCCGAGCTGTCGGAGGAGGCCAGGCAGTTCCTGGGCCATCGCGAGCTGGTGTACACGGACCGCTACACCACGAGAGATGGCGAGCTCGTGGAGCACGGAGAGCGGAACGAGAGCCGCGCGGGCTCCGTCATCATCTACACGCCCACCGGCCACATGCTGGTGCAGTTGCCGGACCGCGAGGGACGCATGCCCTACGCGGGGGAGACGCCGACGCCGGAAGAGGCGTTGGCGGCGTATAGCAGCTACGGGGGCTACTTCGGCCGGTTCACGGTCCACGAGGACGAAGATCCCCGCTACGTGATCCACCACCAGGAGGGGCGGCTCAGTCCCGAAACGGAGATGGACGCCCAGCGGTTCTACGAGCTCGACGGCGACATCCTGAGGCTGGGCGGACCGCCGCGCACGACCAACGGCGAGAGCACCGGCGGCCACCTGTACTGGGAGCTGCTGCCCCCGCGCTGACGGGCGGGAAGCACGGGAAGGGAGACGGCGCGCATGCGCATCGACGGAGAGCGGCCGGGGCTCTCGGCACTGCGGCGGCGGCGCCGGGCCGCGCGCTGGGTGGCGGTCGGATTGCTGCTGGCGGCGTGGGCGCCGTCCGCCGCCGGTCAGCGGCAGCGCCAGTCCGAGCGGCGCGTGGCCGGTCCCGGCGAGACGCAGTTCAACCTGCAACTGCTGCGGCCGTCGGGCGGACCGGTCATCCCAATCTTCGAGGGCTGGTACCGGCACCCCGACGGCCGCTACGAATTGTCGTTCGGCTACTTCAACGTGAACACGGAGGAGGTGCTGGAGATTCCGCTGGGGCCGGACAACTTCATCGCGCCGAGCCGCTACGACGGGGTGCAGCCGACGCACTTCCTGCCGGTGCCGGAGGGGGACCGCCGCCACTGGGGAGCGTTCACGGTGACGGTGCCGGCCGACTTCGGCGAGCAGGACGTGGTCTGGACGTTGCGCGTCGACGGGCGCGAGTTCTCCGTGCCGGGCCGCGTGACGCGGCCGCCGTACCAGCTCCACGGCTGGATCTTCCCGGGTGACGCGACCGCGTCGCCGCTGCTGGCGCTCGAGCCGCAGGGCCCGCAGGGTCGGGGGCCCTGGGGCGTGCGGCGCGGTCCGCTCGAAGCGGTGGCCGGCCAACCGCTGCCGCTGACGATCTGGACGACGCGCGCCGAGCCGTTCCGCGGCGACGGCCGGCCGATCAACGTGCGCTGGTTCAAGCATCAGGGACCGGGCGACGTGACGTTCAGCATGCCGCGGGCCGCAATCCGGGCCCAGGCGTGGCGGGCGGGCGGCGCCGGCGCGCGGGTGGCGACCGAGGCGACGTTCAGCGCGCCGGGCGACTACGTGCTCCGGGTGTTGGCGTACAATACGATTCGCGAGTTCGAGTTTCAGTGTTGCTGGACGAACGGCTACGTGCACGTCACGGTGACCGACTGACGGACGATCCAAAGGAGAACGCGATGCAACGCGTGATCACCGCCTGCGCGGTGCTGGCCATGGCCGCGCCGCTCGTTCTGGCGACCCCGGCGTTCGCCGCCCCGCCGACGTTCAGCGCCGATGTAGCTCCCATCTTTCAGCGCGCGTGCCAGCGCTGCCACCAGGAGACCGGCATCGGGCCGATGTCGCTCGTGACGTACGAAGAGGTCCGTCCGTGGGTGCGCCAGATCAAGGATCGGGTGGAGCGGCGGATCATGCCGCCCTGGCATATCGACCGGACGGTCGGGATCCAGGCGTTCAAGAACGATTTCTCGCTGACGGACGAGGAGATCGACGCGGTCGTCCGCTGGGTGGATGCGGGCGCGCAGCAAGGCGACCCCGCCGACCTGCCGCCGTCCATCGAGTGGCCGCCGGCATCCGAGTGGGAGCTGGCTGGCATGCTCGGCCAGCCCGACATGGTCGTGAGCTCCACGCCCTACACGGTCACCGCCAACGGTCAGGACCAGTGGTGGAATCCCACCATCGAGTTCGACGGAATCGACGAGCCGCGCTGGATCAAGGCGGCCGAGTTCAAGCCGTCCTATCCCCTCGGCGTGCGGGTGGTCCATCACGGCCACGCCCGGCTGCAGCAGACGCGGGACGACTTCGTCGTGCGGCTGGCCGGCATGGGCGTCGGGAAGCGCTGGGAGGTGCTGCCCGACGGGGTCGCCAAGCTGGTCCGTCCGGGGCCGGCGCAGGTCCGCTTCAGCCTGCACTATTTTCCGGTGGGCGAGACGGTCGAGGACGACATCGTCGAGGTGGGCGTCTGGTTCCACCCGCCGGGGTACGAGCCGGAGCTGGTCACCGAGGGGGAGGTCCGGCTGCTGGTCGACGGCACGTTCACCAGCGGCCCCCGCGCGCGCGATCTGCTGATCCCGCCGCACGGCCATCTCACGCTGGAGCACGCCTACGTGATGGAGCGGCCGGTCATGCTGCACAGCTTCCGGCCGCACATGCACATGCGCGGCTCCGCGATGTCGATGGAAGCGCTCTATCCCGACGGGACCCGGGAGCTGCTCAGCACCGTCAACCGCTACAACCACAACTGGCAGATCCAGTACCTCTACGAGGATTACGTCCAGCCGCTGCTGCCGAAGGGCACGGTGCTGATGTTCCACTCCCACTACGACAACACGTCCGACAATCCGATCAACCCCGATCCGGATCAGTGGGTCGTGTTCGGCGCGCGCGGCGTCGACGAGATGTCGCATGCCTGGGTCGGCATGACCTACCTGGACGAGGAGAATTACGCGCGGATGGCCGCCGAGCGGGCGGCGCAGCAGGCCGGACAGGCGCTGGCGGGCGGCTCGAAGTAGCCAACGGCGTACCCTGACACCGACGGCCCGGCGGCAGGAGAGCGCGCGCCGGGCTTCCTGCGCTCGCGGCGAGGCGGCGCCGGCCCGCCCACGGACGGGCCGGCGCCAAGTCGCTACTTGGCGTGCTCCTTCCGCATGCCCCGCTTCCACTTCTCGAACGGCGGCGGCACGTAGGAGTCCCGGTTCGGCATGCGGACCTGCGGCAGCGTCGTCTGGTCCAGCACCTCGTCCTCGGCGATGATGCCGGCGCGGTGGAGCAGATAGGCGGTCAGGCTGTACACCTCGTCGGGCGTGAGACAGCAGGGCGCCGCGGCCACGGTCCAGACCGAGCTGCTGAAACGCCGCATCTCCACGTGCTCGTGCTGCAGGTCGAGCGGCATCATCTGGTTGATGTAGCTCCAGATCAGCGGTGCGAACGGATGCTGCGCGTCCGCGATGCGCGGGTACGGCCCCCCGGCCGTGCGCTGGAGCAGCCGCGGGCCCGGGCCCTCAAGCCCTGTCGACCCGTGGCACGAGGCGCAGCCCCGCGCGAGCCAGACGATCTCGCCTTCCTTGGCCGTGCCGCGCCCCCGCGGGAGTCCCTCGCCCTCCGGCCCCACCGCGGCGTCGGGCGGGTTCAGCTCTTCCTCGGTCGGCGTCCGGCCCAGGTTGTAGGTCGGTCCCTGCGCGGCCGCGGCCGCGCCGCACGCCAGAACGAGCGCCGCGATGATCAGCAGCCTACACGGCGTTGTGGACGGTCCCGTCATTGGACACTCTCCAGGGTTGAATCTGGTTTCCGGGCGGCGCGCCGGAGGTGCCCCAGAAGCTGGCGAACTCCGCCGCGGTCGGCTGCACCTGACCCTGGTCGTCGGTGCAGCGGGACATCAGCAATGCCTCGCCGCCGTTCCAGGTCCAGGGCAAGGTAAAGCGGGTCAGTGCGATGCGCAGCAGCGGCTCCTGGAGCTTGGCGTCGGTCCAGGTCCGGCCGCCGTCGGTCGACACCTCGACCCGCCGGACCGTGCCGCTGCCGGACCATGCCAGGCCGGTGATCGTGTAGTAGCCGCGGTCGGGCAGCCGCTGCTCGCCGGACGGGAAGGTGATGACGGATTTCGGCCCCTGCTCCATGAAGTAGGCGCCCTGGCCGGCGACATGGCTGTTCGACATCCGGTCGGGGCCGGTTCGTGAGGATCCCCGCCGCGTCGAGTACGAATGCTTTTCCCAGCAGGTCATGTAGGGCCGCTCGACCACCTTGATCCGCCGCAGCCACTTCACGTGGTACTTGCCCTGGAAGCCCGGGACGACCAGGCGCAGGGGGAAGCCGTTGTGGGGACGCAGGGGCTCGCCGTTCTGGCCGTAGGCCACGAGCGTGTCGTCCATGGCCTTGGCCAGGGGCATGCTGGCCCCCATCTTGGTGGCCTCGGCCCCTTCCGAGAGCACCCAGCGCGCGCCGTCCCTGACGCCGACCTCGTTGAGGAGCACGGAGAGCGGCACGCCGGTCCACTCGCTGCAGCCGACCATCCCGTGCATCTGATCGAGCGTCTTCTCCTCGGGCCGCGGCGAGTTGGCGATGCACTCGATGAAGTGCACCCGGGAGACGGAAGGCAGGCGCATCAGTTCCTCGAGGGTGAACACCAGGGGCCGGTCCACCTTGCCGTAGACCATGAGGCGGTGCTCTCGCGGGTCGACGTCCGGCGGCTGGTTGCCGTGGGAGGAGACGTAGTGCAGCGCCGACGGCGTGACGGTGCCGGTCAGCTCCGAGAGCGGCGTCCGCGCATCGAGACCGTCGGGGTCGCCGTGCAGGTCGATGTGGCCGATCATGGTCATCGGCGTGCGTATGGTCTGCACGAAACGGGAGCGCTCGCCGTAGGCCATGGCGTGGGCTGCGACGCCGCCCGGCCGGGGCGCTCCCAGCCCCTGACCGCTCGCGGTCTTCGCGCCCACGGCTAGGCCGCCGGCGAATACGGCGCCTTCCTTCAGGAACCGCCTGCGGCTTGCGTGCTTGGCACTCATCAAGATCCTCCCGCGCTGCGTTGGTAGACGACTACAGGAACAGCTAGCCTGTCCACTGCGCGCGGCGCGGGTGTCAAGGACGACGTCGCGGTGCGGCCATGTTCACGACTCGGTCTCGAGCGTCTCCCAGCGGAGGCCGAGCCGACCGAGCACGCGTGGGAAGCCTGATCTGAGGGGACTGCCGGTGATCGTCAGGCGTTCGTCGCCGCAGCGGAGGACGAGGTCGTCGGCCATGAACCGCTTTCTGCGAATGAAGCGTACCGCCTCTCTCGGATAGCTCTCGGCGTCGCCGTCGTCGATCGCGAGATCGTCCTGCGGCACCCGTCCGACGACGGCGCGGTCGGCGCACAGGAGAAGCCACCGCCTGCGGGACGTCGAGCTCGTGGCTTCGAACACCGCGACGGGCGGCCGGCCGGCAGCCGGCGGCGGCGCGATGCGCCGGCCGGGGGGGGGCTGGACGCCGTCCTGGGGGCCGGTCCGGCGCAGGATCGCCGGCGCCGCGACCGGCGGCCAGGTGGACGGCTCCGGACATTCCAGCAGCCCGCGCAGCCGCGCGGAGGCGGCGTCCAGGTAACCTCGCCAGGCAGCGGCCAACTGCTTGCGCTCGGGCAGCAGCACCGACGCGTTGAGCAGCACCATGTGATCGTGCTCGATCGGCCACCCGGCCGGCGCCCGCTGCGCCAGCAGGTCGACGAGGGTCGCGACCAGCGGCCTAGCCAGCGGATCGCCCACCAGATCGCGCGGCGGCTCCACCAGGCGGGGCGCATCCGCAGCAGCCCCGGCGCCGCCGCAGGCCGTGGCCACCGACCGCTCCAGAATGGCCTGAACCGTGGCAGCGTCGCCAACGATCTTGCGCGCTTCCGCGGCGAAGCCACTTCCGGCGAGCGCCTCCAGCGCCTCGTCGCGGTCGAGTCCGCACCAGTCATGGGCGGCCACCGCAAGCTGCGCGAAGCCCTCCCCGGCGCGCACCTGCGCCCGGCTGCCGGAGCCGACCAGATCCACCTGCAGGCCGAGCTGCAGCCGGTGCTCCAGATCCTCGATCGCCTGGCTGGCCGCCGGCTCGTTCAGGCCCCGCAGGGAGGGCAGCAGCTCGGCGAGGCGATCGGCAATCGTGCGGCGTTGGCCCGGGCGGAGCGACGCGAGGTCGATCGGCGGGCTGGTCTCGGCATCCGGGTCTCGGTCGGCGGCCAGCGCGCGCAGCAGCGTCATCTTGGCGAACTCGTCCGGGATCTGCGCGTGCAAGATGCGGTCGAGGAGCAGCCGGCGGTTGTGATCGATGCCGGGAATCTGCTTGTGGATGCGAAGCGCCTCGGCGAGCGCCGCCCAATCGGCGCTGCGATAGGTACGTTGCGGGTCGTACGTGCGCGCCACCTGCAGGTACACGAGGGCGACCGAGCTCTCCAGCAGCTCCTTGAGCCACGCCTCGCCGTAGGTCCGGAGGGCCTTGCCGGCAATCCGCTTGGCCGCCTCGCTGCCGAGATACCAGGCCGCGAGTGCGATCGGGCTGGCGCCCAGGGCGAGGCGCGCCGCCATGGTCACGCCGCTGACGTAGTGCTGGTAGGGCGTGAGCTTCCGGTAGAGGTCGCGGACCCGCTGCACCTGCTCCAGGCGCGTGACCACCTCGCGCACGGACCAGCCGGCCGGGTCGACGAACGGCACCTGCCGCGCCACCTGCAGGAGCTCGCCGATGGCCGAGCGGACCGCCAGCGCGATGTCGCCCGTGCGTGCGTCGAGCACGGCGTTCGTCGATTCGGGCTTGTACAGCGCGGCGACCTCCTGCACGATGTCGCGGAACTCGGCGAAGAGGGTGCCGCCGTCGAGACCGGTGATCTGCCCGTCCTGCCGCTTGACGTAGCGCCGGTCGCCGATACCGTTCCAGACGCGGTCGCAGCGGGCCTGGATCAGCTCCCCGAGGCGGCGCTCCGTCTCATTCAGGGACTCCGGCCGTGCCGGCGCCCCCTCGCCGCCGGGCCGCAGGAGTGCGTGGTAGGCCTGCTCGGTCGGCGACACGCCGCCGGCGAGCCAGCGTGCCTCGATCTCCTTGCGTTCCGCCTCCCGCCGCGCCGCCATGCGCCGCTCGATCTCCGCGATGATGGCGAGGTCGGCGGCGGGGGACGCCCACGCGAGCGCCGCGGCCGCTCCCAGGCTGGCGGCACCGATCAGGACGAGCATCACCCCGGCCTCGACGGACACGAACAGGCCGACCGCCACGCCGGCCGCGGCGCAGCCCAGCCCGGCGCCGAGCCAGACGATGGGCGTCTTCGTCACGGGAAAGCTGACGGCCGCACGCGACGGGCGTCGGGCAGGGTGCGGTTCAGTTCAGCCGGTAGGCGAGGAACTCGCCGGAGTAGTTGCTGCCGCTGACAGCCAGCACGAGATACTGCCTGCCGTCGTGCATGTAGGTCATCGGCGAGCCGCTCTGCGGCGCCGGCATGTAGACGGCGCCGACCTCCTCGCCGGTCGTCTTGTCGTACGCCCGCAGCATGGCGCCGCGCGCACCGGACGCCGTGCGGGTGACGCCGCCCTCGCCGGCGATGAGCAGCGTGTTGGTCACCAGGGTGCCAACGCTGCCCGGCTGCCCGGTGCGGGGGATGTCGAGTCCGGCCAGCGCCGGGTGGTTCCGGACGTGGTCGGGCGTCCGGCCGTGCGGGATCTGCCAGAGAATCTCGCCCCGGTCCATGTCGATTGCATTGATGATGCCGTAGGGCGGCTTCAGCAGCGGCAGACCCTGCACGGTCAGGCGGGGACGGCGGGCGCGCGGCGGCGGCGGAGCGGCCGCGGCGCGCGGACTGACGACCCGCTGGCCGCCGCCGGCCTGCGACCCGGCCCCGCCGGTGCGGCGGGGGCCGGCAATCGCGTCGCCCTGGATGTATTCCATGTCCGACTGGCCGGGACCGGGCGGGACGAGCCCGATGGCGCCGAGCGAGCTGTTCGACGAGACGTACAGGATGTGCGACGTCGGGTCGTACGAGCCGCCGGGCCAGTTGGTGCCGCCGCCCATGGCCGGCGCCATCAGCGTGCCGAGCGGTCCTTCGGCTCTGCTCAGCACCGGCGGTGTGAACATCGGCCCCAGCTTGTAGTGCGACACGACCTCCAGCGCCTCCGCCCGCAACTCGGGCGTGAAGTCGATCAGATCGTCGAGGGTGACGCCCTGGCGGTCATAGCCGGGAGGCCGGGTCGGGAACGGCTGCGTGGGCGCGTACCACTCGCCGGGCACGTCGCCGGCCGGTACCGGCCGTTCCTCGATCGGCCAGATCGGCTCGCCCGTCTCGCGGTCGAAGACGTACAGGAACGCCTGCTTGGTCGGTTGCGCCACGGCCTTGACCGACCGTCCGTCGACCATGATGTCGAGGAGAATCGGCGCGCAGGGGATGTCGTGGTCCCAGATGCCGTGGTGCACGAGCTGGAAGTGCCACTTCCGCTCGCCGGTGTACAGGTCGACCGCCACCAAGCTCTCCGCGAACAGGTTGTCGCCCGGACGGTTCGCGCCGAAGTAGTCTCCGGTGGCCGCTTCCACCGGCAGGTAGACCGTCTCGAGCTCCTCGTCCACGGAGATCTGTGCCCAGACCCCCGTGTTGCCCGTGTAGATGGCGGAGTCGTTGAGCCAGGTCTCGCGTCCGAATTCTCCCGGCAGCGGGATGGTGTGGAAGATCCACAGGCGCCTGCCGGTCCGCACGTCGTACCCGCGTATGTATCCCTTGACGTTGCTCCGGCTGCGCGGGTTGCCTCCCGTGCGGTGCGAGGCGCCCACGATCACCACGTCCTTCGCGACGACCGGCGCGGCGTGCAGCCCGACCTCGCCGGTCACCAGGTCGATGTTCTGGTCGTTCTCGAGCTTGAGGTCGACCATGCCGCCCTGGCCGAATCCCGGCACGGGCCTGCCGGTCTGCGCGTCGATGGCGACCAGGCGGTAGCCGGGCGTCACGTAGACGATCCGCTCCTCGTCGCCGTCGGTCCAGTACGCCAGCCCGCGCCCGGAGAGCTGCCGCGGCGCCGCCGCGCCGCGCTCGCCCTCGTCGAGCCGGTACACCCAGAGCAGCTCGCCCGTGCCTGCGTCCAGGGCGACCACCGTACGCCGCGCGCCGGCGGTCGAGTAGAGGACGCCGTTCGCCATCAGCGGCGTCGACTCGAAGCGGAATTCGGGCCTTGGACCCAGGAAATCGGTCTTGAAGCGCCAGGCGATCTCCAGGTCGGAGAAGTTGCCGCCGTCGATCTGGTCCAGCGCGGAATGGCGGGTGTTGCCGAGGTCGCCCCCGTACGTGCGCCACTCGCCGTCCGGCGCGCCGTTCTGGGCCGCCGCGGGCGCGGCGGCCCAGAACGTAACGGTTGCTGCAACGACGGAGCCGACGACCATGCGGAATGCGCGTCTCATCGCCTGTCCTCCCACGGCCGCCGGCGTGCGAATCGAGTCCCGGCTACTGCTGCTGGTTGTCGTTTGCCTGGGCGGTCTGCGACGGGAACTCGACCTGGCACAGCGGGCACCCGATGACGTAGTCGTTCTTCGTCAACTGGAGCCGCGCGCGCCGCTCGGCCATCTCCTGCTCGAACTGCTCGTCGGTCAGGGCCACGGCCTTGCCGAGGTTGATGAACATGTTCGCCACGGAGCGCCGCCCGCCGCCCGACCAGTTCCGCGTGTCGGCCACGTTGCGGTTGGCGATCGTCGTGTCGTGCCAGCCGATCAGGTGCAGGACGGTGCCCTTCGGCAGCAGCGGCGCGTGGTCGTCCTCGTAGACGTACTGCTTGACCCAGTTGTGGTCGTAGCCGGTGCAGTTCAGCGTCTGGATGTTGTGTCCCCAGATCGCCTCCAGGCACATCCGCGTCCCCGGGGCATGCTGGTGCGGCTCGAATACCAGCAGCTTCGTATGCTCCTCGAGCACCGTGTAGGCGTGCAGTTCCTGGTTGGCCTGATTCGGCTTCATGTCGATGTCGACGCCGTTGCCCACGGTGTTGCGCACGTACTTCAGGCTGGGCTGGTAGCCCTTGGGGTGCAGCTTGAACGCGAACTTGAGGTGCGAGCGCGTCTCGCGGCCGTTCGCGTGGATGTGCGCGTTGCGCAGGTGAATCAGCGAGCCGGCCGGCAGCATTTGCCCCGCCTCGGGCGGGAAGATGTCCGCGTTGCGGCCCACCTCATGGGTCGGCCAGCGGGTGGCGGTCTCGCTGCCGGTCGCTTCCGGGTCCACCGAGTCGTACGACATGTGGTGGAACACGAAGCGCCCGCCCACCGTGTTGCTGCCGCTTTCCTTCGGCACGTCGTTGAACTCGCGGACCTCGACTGCCGCCACGTAGCGGTCCTCGGCCAATCCCGTCTCGAGCGTCCCGAGCGACGTCCACTTGTCGGGTGCCGAGGCCGGGACCACGATCTCCGGCGTTTCGAGGATCAGATCGGGCTCGCCGATCGACCACGCGTCCTCGTTGCCGAAGTCGAGCGGCGGCGGAAGGTCGGCAGGGTTGCCGAGCGGCGCCCCGTTGTCGGCCCAGGTCGCGATCTTCTCGATTTCGTCATCGTTCAGCGAGATGTCGTCCTTGAAATGCTGGATGCCGATGTCCTTCTCGATGAACCACGGCGGCATGGCGCCGCGCTTGCTGCGCAGCGCGGTCCGCGCCTTGATGGCCCGCGCCCAGGGTCGCACCTGCTCGTAGGTCAGGAGCGACATCGGGGCCACCGAGGCCGGCCGATGACACTGCTGGCAGCTGCGCTGCAGGATCGGCGCGATGTCTTTCGCGAAGGTGACCTCGTCCGAGGCGGACGCGCCCGCGCCGTTGGACTGGGCGCTCAGGGCGACGGGCACCAGAAGGCTGACGGCCAGGACGCCGAGACGATGCCTGCTGTTCATCAATGATCTCCTCTTGTGTTCCGGAGCCTGGGAGCCCGTGGCACACCACGGACGCCTGACTCGCAATGCCACAGTGTACCGCCGTTCCGAAGATTTGCGAAACGCTACCCGGCAAAAACGCACCGCTACTGCTCCTCCGTCACCGGCAGCGGGTCGGACTTGAGGAACTCCACGAACGGCGGGAAGAACAGCTCCGGGGCCTCCATGAACGGGTTGTGCCCGACGTTGTCGATCAGATGCAGCGCGGCGTTCGGTATCGAATCGACGATCCACCGCGCCAGCTCCCGGAACCGCGGGCCGTCTTCCGCCCCGCTCAGGAACAGGGTCTTCGACTTGATGTGCGGCCGGTCGTAGACCACCGGGTCGGAGTACAGCAGCATCGTGTGCAGCGCGCGCACGCGGGCCAGCCGCGGCCACTCGCCGCTCAGCGTCCAGGCGTACATCACGTCGACGTAGCGGTCGTACTCGGCCTTCCAGGTCACGAAGTAGCGTTCGACGGTCCGCCGCACCGCCTCGTAGTCGCGCGCGAGACTCCTTTCGTAGGCCTCGTCGAAGCTCCGGTAGGGCCGTTCGAGCCGCGCGTCGGTGAGGGCGATCTGGTTGACGATGACGAGGTGCGTGGTCGTCTCCGGGTAGAGGCGCGCGAAGCGCGTCGCGAGCGCGCCCCCCATCGAGTGCCCGGCGATCGCCGCTCCGGCGATGCCGAGCTCGTCGAGCAGCGCCTTGCTGTTGGCGGCGTGCAGATTGAAGTCGTACGGAATGAACGGTTTCGACGATCGCCCGAACCCGACTTGGTCGGGAACGACGACGCGGAAGCCTGCATCCGCGAGCACCTCCATCGTGTGGCGGAAGTATTCGCCGAACCAGTTCATGCCGTGGAACAGCATCACGGTCCGGCCGTTGGACGTACCGCTCGGCTGCACGTCCATGTAGGCCATCCGCACGTCCTCGCCGTACAGCGTGAGGTCCAGGTAGTGGACGGGATGCGGGTACGGAATGTCCTCCGCGTTGATGCTCATCGGCTGGATGCCGGGCGGCGGCTGACGCTGCGCCGCGACCTCGGCGGCCCCGAGCGTCAGGATGGCGAGGGCCGCGGCGATGGCGACCGCCGGCCGCAACAACCGGTGCGTTGTGCTCTTCGACATGCTGTCCTCCCGTATTTCGCGGCAGGCTTCTAGGCCCGCGAGAGATCCTGATTTCTGATCGGCAGGTCGCGCACCCTGATGCCGGTCGCCGCGAAGATGGCGTTGGTGACGGCCGCCGCGACCGGGGGCACCCCCGGCTCGCCCAGTCCGCCCAGCCAGGCGTTGGAGCGGATGAACTCGACGCTGACGTCCGGCGCATCCGCCATGCGGATCATCTGGTGGTCCCGGAAGTTGCTCTCGACCACGCGGCCGCCCGCGATCGATATCTCGCCGACCAGCGCGGCGGACAACCCGAAGATGATCCCGCCCTCGATCTGCGCCGCCGCGGTGTCGGTGTTGACGACGTCCCCGCAGTCCACGGCCGCGAATACGTGGCGGACCCGGAGCCTGCCATCTGGCGCTACGGCGACGCGGGCGACCTGGGCGACGATGGAGCCGAAGCTCTGGCAGATGGCAATCCCGCGTCCCTCGCCTGGAGGCAGCGGGCTGTCCCAGTCGGCCATGGCGGCCACCCGCTCGAGCGCTGCCCGGAAGCGCGGTTGATCGCCGAGCAGGTCGCGCCGGAACCGGTACGGGTCCTTGCCCGCCGCGTGCGCCAGCTCGTCGATGAACGATTCCTTGAAGAACCCGTGCTGCGAATTGAGGACCGAGCGCCACTGGCCGAGACGGATGTGGTGGGGCGCGTCCCGCCCGTCGTTGCGCTTGTCCGCGATGGCGTACGGCATGTACACGGCCTCGCCGTTGCCGCCGCCGGCGTAGTGGGACGCCACGGCGAGCGGCCGGCCGGCCGCGTTCAGCGCCCCGGCGAAACGCGACATCGCCGCCGGCCGGTAGTAGTCGTGCTGGATGTCGTTCTCGCGGCTCCACACCATCTTGACCGGCGCCGGCGACACCGCCTGCGCGATGCGCACGCCCAGGTCGACGTAGTCGAACGTGAAGGGCAGACGCCGCCCGTAGCCGCCGCCGAGCGGGAGATTGGTCAGGTGCACCTGCCCGGCGTCCAGATCCAACGCGCCGGCTGCCGTCGAGCGTGCGTTGAGCGGATCCTGGGTGCCGGCCCACACTTCCGCGCGGCCGTCCTCCACGCGGGCGGTGCACACCATCGGCTCCATCGTCGCGTGGGCGAGAAACGGCACGCGGTAGTCGGCGGTCACGACCTGCGCCGCGTCCGCCGGCATCTCCGGCGGGTCGCCGAGCGCCTCGTCGAACGCCGCGAAGATCGACGCGCTCGACACGTTGCCGTGGCCCGCGTCGTCGTACACCGGCCGGAGCGCGCCGAGCGCCCGGTGCGCGTGCCAGTAGCTGTCGGCGACGACCGCGACCGCCTCCTCGAGTTGCACCACCTGCTTGACGCCGGGCAACGCCTCGGCCGGCCCGGGGTCGACCGAGACCAGCCGGCCGCCCTGGACCGGCGCGATGTCGACCGCCGCGTGCAGCATGCCCGGCAGCGTGAAGTCGATGCCGTAGCCGGTGCTGCCGTCGACCTTCGGCGGGATGTCGAAGCGCGCGCGGGCGGTGCGCCGGATCGTGTAGGTATCGGGATCCTTCAGGGCCGGGTTCGACGGGACCGGGATTGCCGTGGCGTCGCGCGCCAGCTCACCGAAGCTGGCGCTCCGCCCGGAGGCCGCGTGGGTGACGCGCGAGAGCTCGGCCCGGCATTCCGCGGCGGGCGTGCCGAACCGTTCCGCGGCGGCCGCAAGCAGCATCTCCCTGGCGGCCGCGCCGGCCACGCACATGCCGAAGCCGGTACCGCGGACAGCCAGCGAGCCGCCGGTTGCCTGGAGTCCGACCCAGCGCGCCAGGCGGTACGCACCGTAGTCGATGGCGCGTCCCAGCGGCGGCGGGATTGAATCGCCCGTGAACGCGCGCAGCAGGTAGCCGTTCGCGTACTCGTCGAGCGCCGGCGCCTCCTCGATCCGCACGAGCTCCCACGCGGCTTCCATTTCCTCGGCGGCCATCATGGCCAGCGCGGTCTGCGAGCCCTGTCCCATCTCGCAGTGCGGTACGAGGATGGTCACGAAGTTGTCGGGCGTCACGGTGATCCAGGTCGTCAACTGGCCCTTGGCGGCCGCGTCGCCCGAGACGAGGCCGTGGCGGCCCGGCGCGAACGTGACGCCCGCGACGCCCAGGACGAACCCGCCGCCGACGAGGCTCCCGGCCCCGATGAAGGCGCGTCGCGTCCACTTACCCATGACGCGCCTCCTCGTCCTTGGCAATTACCTTCCCGGCAACCGCGTGGATCGCCCGGCGCACGCGGACGAACGTGCCGCAGCGGCAGATGTTGGTGATCGCGGCGTCGATCTGCTCGTCGGTGGGGTCGGGCCGCTGCTCGAGCAGTGCCGAGACGGCCATAATCATGCCGGACTGGCAGTAGCCGCACTGCGGCACCTCGTGCTCTATCCAGGCCTGCTGCACCGCGTGCAGCTTGCCGTCCTGCGCCAGGCCCTCGATCGTCGTGATGGCCGTTCCTTCGGCTGCCGAGACCGGCAGCGTGCACGTGCGGACGGCCCGGCCGTCGAGGTGCACGGTGCAGGCGCCGCAGGCCGCGATGCCGCAGCCGAACTTCGTGCCCGTCAGCCCTAGCGTGTCGCGCAGGACCCACAGCAGCGGCGTGTCCGGCTCGACGTCCACCGTGCGGGTCCGGCCATTCACCGTCAGCGTGATCGCCATCGAGATCTCCCGAGATCTAGCGCAACTCGGCGAGCACGGCCTCGACGTACGGTCTTGCGTGCTGCAGATCGTAGCCGCTGTAGCGTTCCGGCAGCGCGAGGCTGGCGACGACGTCGTCGACGCTGCTTCCGTCCCGGAGTTGGTCGCGGACCGTCTCCAGCAGATAGCGGCAGAACGCCGCATACTCGCGCACGTCGTCCACCGTGAGCCACCCCAGGATCGTCTGCTGCGTCGGCGGGGCGGCGCGTCCGGGCAGGACGAACGTCACGGCCGCCCGCTCGAGTGCCGCCACGACCGCATCGAGCGTGTCGGGCAGGGCCACGGCGCTCCCGCCCAGGCCGGTGTCGATCAGCGGCACGCCCTTCGAGGGGAAGAGGTCGCCGAGGTACGCCATGTTGAAGCGCGGCACCAGCACCACCGAGTCGCCGCCGGTCGCCCCCGCGCCGAAATGGTAGAGGACGACCTGGCTGCGGCCGTCGAACAGGGACAGCTCGCTCTCGAACGTGCGGGTCGGCGCGAACCTGGCGCGCTCGCCCGTGAAAGCGTCCATTCCCCTGAAGGCGGCCGCGGCGTCGTCCTGGGCCACCACCTGCGTCAGCTCCGGGTATCCGGCCAGGCGCCCGGGGTCGGCGGCATGCGCGCGCGTGTTGATGATCGTGGTGATCGGCGCCACCGTGATCCGGTTGACCTCAGTGCGCACCTCCTCGAACGAGCCCGACCGGGCGGGGTCGATGGCCACGATGCCGTAGTCGGTGACGAACACCGGCGTGTTGATGCCTCGGCCGGACAGCAGGTAGAACTCGCCGAACTCGAACGTCGTCGAGTCGCCGGTGGCGGTCCCGCTGGCCGCGAACTGGATGTTGAGCGCTGGCAGTCCCGTGTCCGCGGGTGCCGGCGCGGCCGGGCGGGTCACCGCCGCGCGGACGGGCGCGGACGCAGCCGGCAGGTCGCCGTAGTCGGCCGCCGCCAGCGATGCGCTCAGCACCTCCTCGTCGTTGCGGACGAGGACGTGCCGGTTGGCGTAGGCGGCCGCCACCCAGTTGACGCCGCCGAGGCGCCGCCGGTTGCTCGAGTTGGACGTCGGCTTGATGAGCGGCGTCCGGCTGAGCTCCTCGTAGCCGGCGGGGGAGAACCGCGCGATGATCAGGTCGCCGCGGTCGTTGTTGATGAAGAAGCGATCCTCGTGCGCCACGATGAAGGCGCTGGCCCAGCGCGCGCGCTCGCCCGTCAGCTCCTGCGTTTCCCACAAGCGCTCGCCCGTCGTCGCGTCGAGCGCCCGGAACTGGCCGAAGCTGCCCACGCCGTAGATATGATCCCCGAGGATCACCGGCGTCGTCAGGACGGAGTGCAGCCCGTCCGTGGCGATCTCGTTGTTGCTCCGGCCCCGCCAGACGAGCTCGGCGTCCGGCCGGTCGTCGTCGAGCGCCAGCATCATCGAGCCGTTGTAGAAGCTGCTGATCAGCAGGCGCGACCCGCTGTGCACCGGGGGCGTGATGTTCATGCTGAAGTCGGTTCGCGTCGGCTCCTCCCAGTAGAGCTCGCCGGTGGCCGGGTCGAGCGACACGACTTTCTCCGGAAACCAGATGATCAGTTGCGGCCGTCCGGCTGCCTCGACCATGATCGGCAGCGGCACGCCGATGTCGGCGTCCGACGGCAGCGCGCGCCAGATTTCCTCGCCGGTCTGTCTGTCGAACGCCACGACGCGGGCGTTGTCCTCGCCGCCGACGATGGTGATGAGACGGGGGCCGTCGACCAGCGGCGCGCTGCTGAAGCCCCACGTCGGGGGCGGCGCTCCGTAGTCGTTCATCATGTCCTTGGTCCACAGCACCGCGCCGCTCTCCACGTCGAGGGTGAACAGCAACCCGGTGGCGCCGACGAAGTAGACGCGGTCGCCGTCGACGGTCGGCGTAACGCGCGGACCCTCCCACGTGGCGCCGACCGTGCGGTAGTCCGCCTCCCAGGACCGGGTCCACAGGATGCGCCCGGTCTCCTCGTCCAGACAGATCGCGCGTTCGACGACGTCCGTGCTCAGCTCCGCGCGGGTGAAGTCGGTCAGGAAGACCCGCCCGTCGGATACCACCGGGCTGCTCCATCCCGCTTCGATGGGGGTTCGCCAGCGTACCTTCAGACCCTCGGCGGGCAACATCTCGACGATCCCGGTTTCCGTCCAGACGCCGCGACGTCCCTTGCCCCGGTACTCGGGCCAGTCGTCCGCGTACGCGGCAGGCACGGCAATCGCCAGCGCGACCACCGCGGAGAGCAGCGGCGGCAGGACCTGCGCGGGAAGAGCAGAACCATGCGGAAGAGATGTCAGCATCCCCGCATTGTATTCAGAACAGCCGCCGGGGTCGGAACATTCCACGCGATGAGCGGCAGATGATCCGGAACTCGTACGAGCCGGACGCGCTGTCCTCGGGCTCCGGCGGTTCCTGCAGAGCGGCCGCCTGAGCCGCGATCAGCTGCGGCGGTCGGCTTCCTGACCGCGGGCGGAGGCTGATAAGCTGAGCGCCGCGTTGATGAGCAGCTCCACCGGCGCCCCGCACGATCGCGTTGGCAACCCGCGCTGGCAGACACCGGCGCTGGTCATGGCGGCGGCGTGCGCCATCGCGATGCTCGGCTTCGGTGCGCGCTCGAGCTTCGGCCTGTTTCTGGAGCCGATGACCACAGGGCGCGGCTGGGGCCGCGAGACGTTCGCACTGGCCCTGGCGGTCCAGAACCTCATGTGGGGCATCGCCCTGCCGTTCGCCGGGGCGCTCAGCGACCGGTTCGGGTCGCCGCGGGTGCTGGCTCTGGGGGCGCTGATCTACGCCGCCGGCATCTGGGGCATGACCATCGCCGAGAGCGCCGGCATGCTGCACCTGACGGCCGGCATCCTGGTGGGGATCGGGGTGGGGTTCACCGCGTTTTCCATCGCGCTCGCCGCCATGGCGAAGGTGGTCGGCCCCGAGCGGCGCTCGCTGGCCCTGGGATTGGGGACGGCGGCGGGGTCCGCCGGGCAGGTGGTTTTCTCGCCTCTCGGCCAGGCGTTCATCTCCGCCTACGGATGGCAGGCCGCACTGTTGTTCCTGGCCGCGTCGGCGCTCCTGATCGTGCCGCTGGCCTTCGCGCTGCCCGGCTCTGCGGCCGTGCGCGGCGAGGCGTCGGCGGCGGAGCTGTCGCTGCCGGGCGCCCTCCGCGAGGCGTTCGGCCACCGCGGGTACGCACTGCTGACCACTGGCTTCTTCGTCTGCGGCTTCCACGTCGCCTTCATCACGGTCCATTTCCCCGCCTACGTCCGCGACCTCGGGCTCTCCGCCTCGCTGGGAGCGGGGGCGATCGCGGTCATCGGCCTGTTCAACATCGTCGGCTCGTTCGCCTCCGGCGCCGCCGGCCAGCGCTGGAGCAAGAAGTACGGGCTGAGCACCATCTACGCATCGCGCGCGATCGCCATCACGGCGCTGATGCTGCTGCCGAAGACGGCCACCGTCATCTACCTGTTCGCGGCCGTGATGGGAGTGCTGTGGCTCTCGACGGTGCCTCTCACCACCGGGATCGTCGGCCAGATCTTCGGCGTGCGCTACCTGGCCACGCTGTTCGGCGTGGTGTTCCTGAGCCACCAGCTCGGCAGCTTCCTCGGGGTGTGGCTGGGGGGGCGGCTCTTCGACGTCACCGGATCCTACGACGGCGTCTGGTGGGCCGGCGTCGCCCTGGGTCTCGCCGCAGCGCTGATTCACCTGCCGATCGACGAGCGGCCAATCGTCCGCCGCGCGGCGACCGCGCCGGCCTCCGGAGCCTACTGACTGGGAGGAGCTGAGCCGCCAGCCGGCCGTCACCGGGCGGTGTCGCGCGCCAATTCGCGGTTGACGGTCTCGCCGGTCGTGTGAGTACCATAGGCGCCTTGGGGCGCAATCGTGCCCGCCAACGGCGCGATTCCGCGCGGACAGCGGGTCATCCGTCCCAGCAGCCCGTGGCGAAGGCGCCGCAGGAGGCCACTGATGAAGAACGCCTGGGTACTCCCAATCGTGCTGAGCCTGCCGGTCGCGCCGGCACTCGCGCAGACCGCCGATGAGCTCGTCGGCGACCCGCAGACCCCCGAGAACGTCCTCACGCACAGCATGGGCTACGATCGCAAGAGCTACAGCCCGCTGGCGCAGATCGACCGGTCCAACATTCAGCGGCTGGTGCCCGTCTGGCGCGCGAGCGTGATGAACGAATTCGGCGAGCTGGCCGCGCCGGTCGTCTACGAGGGTGTCATGTACGTGATCAACGGGCGGTGGACGTTCGCCATCGACGTCGACACCGGCCGGCAGATCTGGCGCACGCCGGTCGTCCTCGAAGAGGGAACGCGCCGCACCCCGCTCAATCGGGGCGCGCCGGTCATCCACGAAGGCAGGCTGTTCCGCGTGACGCTGGACAACCACCTGCTGGCGCTCGACATGGAGACCGGTGAAGAGCTGTGGAAACAGAAGTTCGCGGAATCCAACGAGGGATACTACGCGACCGGCGCGCCGGTGCTGGCGGGCGGCGTGCTGATCTCCGGGACGTCGGGCGGCGAGTCCACGACGCGTGGTTTCCTCGACGGCTGGGATCCGGCAACGGGGACGAAACTCTGGCGCCGCCACACCATTCCCGCGCCCGGAGAGCCCGGGTCGGAGACGTGGCCGGTGGACGGCGATGCGTGGCGGTTCGGCGGCGCGCCCACGTGGCGGTCCGGGTCGTTCGACGCGGAGCTAGACCTCGTGTACTGGGGCACCGGGAACGCGTCGCCCTGGGACCCCCGCCCGCGCGGAGAGCTGGACAGCCTCTATGCGTCGAGCGTGATCGCCGTGCGGCCGCGCACCGGAGAGATCGCCTGCCACTACCAGTACACGCCCAACGACGCCTACGACGTGGACGGCACCGACGAGCACGTGCTGGCCGAAGTCCGGATTGACGGCCGGTTCCGCAAGGTGATGATCCAGGCCAACAAGAACGGCTTCCTCTACGTGCTGGACCGCACCGACTGTGGCCTCATCGCCGCCCACCCCTACGTCAAGGTCAATTGGGCCACGCATATCGATCTCGACACCGGCCGCCCGGTGTTGACCGACCTGTACGAGCGCATCCTGTCCGGCGAGGAGGTCGCCATCTGGCCGTCGCGCGGCTCGAACGCCGTGCCAATCGCGTTCAATCCGGACACCGGCCTCGTCTATACGAGCACGTGGAATGTTCCGCGCATCGTGCGGCTCGAGCCGCCGCAGGAGCGGGTCATCGGCGGGCGCGCCACCGGCGTTTCCAGCAGGTCCCCCATCGCGGAGCCGGGCGATCTGGTCGGTCACCTGCTGGCAATCGACCCGCTGTCCGGCGAGAAGCAGTGGGAAATCCCGATGACCGATTTCCCGAGCTCGGCGGGCATGCTGGCGACGGGCGGCGGGCTGTTGTTCACCGGCAATCTGACGGGTGAGTTCATCGCCCTCGATGAAGCAACCGGCGAGCCGCTGTGGCAGTTCCAGACCGGCTCGAGCGTAAACTCGACGGCGATCACCTACACCCGCGACGGCCGGCAGTACGTGAGCGTGGCCTCCGGACTCGGCGGCGGCAATGCCAACCGCCAGGTACGGGGCAGGGTGCCGACCGGCGGCTCGGTGTGGACCTTTGCGCTGATGCCGGAATAGCCGCCGCCGGGGCGTCTGCCTGCGGCGCGGCGCGCTCGGAGGCCGCGCGTTCCCAGCGGTCTACCAGCACTATGCCCTCGTCCCGGCGCGGCGCGGGGTTTCACCGCGGGCTGCCACGTCGAACTGGGCGTCCTTGAGGCGGAAGCCGGCGGCCAGCTCGGGGTCGTCCTCCACGGCGAGAACGCGGCGGGCGATGTACTCGCCGAGGACCGGACCGAACTTGAACGCCTCGGCGGAGCCGCCGCCCAGCAGCCAGACGTTGTCGAAGTCGGGGTGGCGATCGACGATGAAGTTCTGGTCGACGCTCATCTCGTAGTGGCAGGCGCGGGTCTCGTTGAGCGGGGCGCCGACCAGATCCGGGAAGTGCCGCTCGAGAATCTCGCGCGGACGCGCGTGGGCCTCCGGCGGTATCCAGCGGTCGCTCGTGTCGGGATCCTCCGGCGGACGGCTGCCGGCGCGCACGCGGAAGCCGCGATGGTCGGGCGGGAGCGCCGGCCATCCCGTGCAACCGGGCACGCCGAAGCTCGGCATGTGCGGGTGCGAGAAGCGCGAGTCGCCGGGTGGCACCGCGAAGTAGAACACGTGTCCGACGGGGTTGCGCAGCCGCCGTTCCATCAGCGCCGGGAACAGCTTGGGGAACCAGGGCCCGCAGGCGAAGAGGACGATGCCCGCGGACACGGCGTCGCCGTTGTCGAGCGCCACCGCCTCGAGCGTCGCGCCGTCCCGGGCGCCCGGCGACGCGCGGCCGATGCGGACGATTCCGCCTTCCTCTTCGAACACCCGCGCCACCGACTCGATCGCGCGCCGCGCGCGAACGACGCCGGCCGCCGGCTCGTGCAGCGCGAGCCCGAGCCTGTCGAAGCGGATCCACGGCCAGCGGTAGGCCACCTCGTCCGGCGTCAACACCTCGTAGGGCACCGCCAGTGCATCCCAGTGGCTGCGCGTGGTCTCGATGTAGGGGCCGGCCCGCTCGCGGAGGATGAGGTCGCCCGTCTGGAAGAAGAGACGGGGGAGGAGCCGGTCCCGGCCGCTCTCGTCCCACTCGATCCACTTGCGGATCGCGTCGTTCGCCCACCGTGTCCACAGGCGGCCGTGCGGCCGGTCGCCGTACGACGAGCGCACGCCGCGCGTCTCGCCACCGGAGGTCTGGCGCGAGTTGCCCGGGCCGTAGGCGTCCACCACGGTCACCCGGGCGCCGAGCCGCTGCAGATGAAGCGCTGTCCAGAGACCGAAGGTGCCGGCGCCGACCACGACGACGTCGGGGGATTGGCCGCCCCGGCGTGCGGCGCCGGCAGTCCCGGGGCGGGGCACGCCGGTCGGCCCCGCGCCGACACCGGCGCCGATGGCCAGACCCGCGGCCGTGGTGGTGGTGATGAACCGGCGTCTGTCGACTGCCATGGCGCGACCGGAACGCACCACGCAATCAGGGGGGGGGGCGGCGCGGGACGAATCCCGCACCGCCCGATCAGGACGTGGCGCGGCGTCGCTACCGCGCTTCGGGCTCTCTCAGGATGTCGGGCGGGCTGGGCGCCGCGCCGAGCTGCAGCAGCAGCGCGGCCGTCGTGTCCGACTTGATGTAGTTGCCGCCGGTGTGGATGCCCTCGGCGATGACCAGCGGCGTCCAGTCGCGGTGGTTCTTGGCGTCCATCTCGGCGCCCCGCTCGACCAGGAACTGCACGATCGAGTCCGCGCGCTCGCGCCACGCGGCGCCGTGCAGCGCGGTGTCGCCCGCGTCGTTCACCGCGTGCACGTCGGCGCCGAGTTCGACGCACAGGGTGACCGCCGGCAGGGCCTCGCCCTCCGCCGAGCGCGTGATGCCGGGGGCATGCCCCACGCCCGCGGCCACCATGAGCGGCGTCGTGCCGTTGTCTGTGGCGGCGAAGGGATCTGCCCCGTGGGCGATCAACTCGCGCATCACCTCGACATCGTTGGCCTTCGCGGCGATCAGGAACGGCGTCGCGCCCTTCAGGTTCCCCAGGTGGCCTTTCACCTGGATCCCGAACCCGGGCGTCCGCTGCGTCCGGATGTTGGGATCCGCGCCATGGGCGAACAGCAGCTTCACGGCTCGCAGCCGGTCGGGATGGCGCAACCCGGCGAACGCGCTCCACTGGTTGCCCTCGGCCACCCCGTTGGAGAGGTCGTTCAGCTCGGTGTCCCACTTGCCGGCGGCCCAGTGCAGCGGCGTGAAGCCCGGCCCCAGGTTGGGGTCGGCGCCCTGGTCCAGCAGGAACTCGGCGTGCTCCAGATGCCGCCGGATGATGGCGATCACCAGCGCCGTCGTGCCGTCCGCCGCCTCTGCGTTGACGTCCGCACCGGCCGCCAGCAGCGCCTCCGTCGTCTCGCGGTAGCCCTCGCGGGACGCCAGCAGCAATGCCGTGTAGCCGGTCGTCGTCCGCGCGTCCACGTCGGCGCCGTGGGCCAGCAGGGACTGCACCACCTCGGTGTGGCCTTCCCAGGCGGCCCACATCAACGCGGTCTGGCCGTGGGCGGCTTCAGCCGCGTTCACGTCCGCGCCGCGGTCCAGCAGCGTTGTCACTGCGGCCGGCGCACCCGTCCGCGCGCAGGTCATGAGCGCGGTCTCGCCGTTCGTCTGCGCGCCGCGGGGATCGGCTCCCGCCTGCAGGAGCCGATCGACCATGCCGGCGCTGGCATTGATGCACGCCAGCGTGAGCGGCGTCACGCCGTAGCGGTCCGCCGCGCTCGCGTCCGCGCCGGCAGCAATCAACAGATCCGCGATCTCCGCGTGATTCCACTGCGCGGCCCAGTGCAGCGGCGTGAGGCCGTCAGCGCCGGTCTCGTTGGGCGGAGCGCCCTCCGCCAGCAGTGCCCGTACCGCCCCGCTGTCCTGGTGCCTGACGGCTTCCGTCAGCCGCGCGTCTACCGCGGCGCCCGCCAGACTCGCGCCGGCCAGCAGCAGAACGAGCGCCCCAAGCGTGCGTCGGATGTCGATGCGCATCGTGGTTCCACCTTTACACATTGGAAACGACCGGCAGTTCGCCCGTGCTGTCGCCGAGACTCTCGGCCGGGACCCCCATCTTCTCGAGCAGCGTCAGATGCAGGTTCGCCAGCGGCGTGCCCTCCGGCGCCCGCAAGTGCCGGCCGCCCTTGATGGTGCCGCCGCCGCCGCCGGTCACCACGATCGGGAGCTCCAGCGGGTCGTGGGCGTTGCTGTTGCCCATGCCGGCGCCGTAGACGATCATCACCTGGTCCAGCAGCGAGGAGTCGCCGTCGGGCGTCGCTCGCAGCTTGTCGAGGAAGCGCCCGAAGATCCCCATGTGCAAGGTGTTGATCCGGGCCAGCTTCTCGATCTGCTCGGGACGCTGACGGTGGTGCGACACGGGGTGGTGCGGCTCGGCGACCCCTACCTCCGGGTAGGTGCGCACGCTCTTCTCGCGGCCATACAGGAACGTGGAGACGCGGGTCAGGTCGGCCTGGAACGCCACCAGCATCAGGTCGAACATCAGACTGGCGTACTCCTCGAAGCTGGCCGGGATGCCGGGCGGCTGCGCCACCTCCGGCAGTCCCCGGTCGCTCTGCGATTCGGCGATCTGGATGCGCCGCTCGATGTCGCGCACCGACTCGAGATAGCCAGCCAGCTTGGAACGGTCGCCGCGGCCGAGCTTGCGCACCAGGTCCGTGAGCTCGTCGTTCACCGAGTCGAGAATGCTGCGGTCCATCCGCAGCGCACGCAGGCGCGCCTCGCGACCGGTGCTGCTCACGGCGCCGAACAGGTTCTCGAACACGGCGCGCGGATTGGTCTCCATCGGCATCGGCGTGTTGGCGTCACGCCAGGCGAGCGTGGCGCTGTAGGCGCAGCCGTAGCCGTCCTCGCACTGGCCCACGAGCTCGTTGGCTTCCAGCGAGAGCTCGAGCGAGGGGAGCTGCGTGTCCTCGCGCAGGGTGCGGGCGGCGAGCTGATCCATCGACACGCCAACCTCGAGGGTCGTGTTCGCGCCGGAGGCCTTCACGGCGTGCGCCCCGGTCAGGAACGCCGCCTGGCAGCGCGAGTGGTCGCCGTCCCCCTCGTTCAGCCGCTGCTTGGCCTCCTGGTTGGCGGTGCCGCTGACGACCAGCACCCGGTCCTGCACGGGCGCCAGCGGTGTCAGGACCGGCGTGAGTTCCAGGCTGCCCTCGGCGGCCGGGGTCCAGTTCGGCATGCTCATCCCGTTCGGTACGTACACCGCGCCGAGCCGTTTGATGGGGCGCGCCGCGCTGTTCCGCACCGCGGCGAAGGCCGGCACCATGCTGTCGAGCAGCGGCAGCGCGACGGTCGCGCCGAGACCCCGGAGCGCCGTGCGGCGCGACAGATACTTCTTCGTAATCACCATCTCGAACCCCTCTTCCGCAATGCCGATCGGGATGACAGCACGGTTGCCGCTACTGCTGCGCGACGGTGACGACCTCGCGCGCCTTCCGCATCTGAAACGGCTGACTCCGGGCGATGCCCAGGATGATCGACGACCAGCGGTAGTCGTCGGTTGCGGCGTCGCGCATGATGGCGCGGACCGCCGGCATGTCGTAGTGCTGGACCGCCCGCCCGAGGGCGTAGGTCAGCAGTCGCTCGGTGAAGTTGTGGACGAACTCCTCGCGGTGCGCCAGCAGCGCCTGCCGGAACTCGCCCGGACCGCTGAACGCCGTGCCGTCCGGGAGGGCCCCCGAGGCGTCGATGGGCGCGGTCCCGTCGGTGGTCCGCCACCGCCCGATGGCGTCGAAGTTCTCGAGCGCGAACCCGAGTGGGTCGATCCGCGCGTGGCATGCCGCGCAGGCGGGGCTGCGGCGATGCGCCGCCATCCGCTCGCGCATCGATGCCGGCGCGTGACCCGGTTCGTCCGACTCCTCGAGGGCGGGCACGTCCGCCGGCGGCGCCGGCGGCGGCGCCCCGAGAATGTTGTCCAGCAGGTACTTGCCGCGCACCACCGGGGACGTGCGCGTGGCGTACGACGTGACGGTCAACACGCTCCCGTGGCCCAGCAGGCCGGCGCGATTGGGGTCGTCCATCGGGACGCGCCGGAAATGCGCCCCGTATACGTTCGGGACGCCGTAGAAGCGCGCGAGCCGCTCGTTCAGGAACGTGTAGTCGGCCGTCAGCAGTCCCTCGAGCGGCCGATCGTCGCGCATCTGGCTCTCAAGAAACAGCTCTGTCTCGCGCTGGAAGAACTGGCGCAGGTTGTCGTCGAACTCGGGATACGCGTTCGCATCGGGATCCACGGCCTTCAGATTCCGCACGAGCAGCCACTGGCCGCCGAAGTTCTTCGTCAGGGCCGCGGCCCGGGGATCGGCCAGCATCCGCCGCACCTGTGCTTCCAGAACGTCCGGGTCCCGCAGCTCTCCGCGCGCGGCGGCGTCGAGCAGCCGATCGTCCGGGATGGTGCTCCACAGGAAGAACGACAGGCGGGAAGCCAGCTCCACGTTGCTGATCGGGTAGACGTCGTCCGCCGGCAGGTGCACCGGATCGCGCTCGATGCGGAACAGGAATTCCGGGGAGATCAGAAGCCGCGTGAGCGCCTCCTGGATGCCCCGCTCGAAGCCGCCCTCGCTGTGCCCGCCATGGTAGAAGCGCAGCAGCATCTCGAGGTCCGCGTCGGTCAGCGGGCGCCGGTAGGCCCGCCCCGCGAGCGCCTCCAGAATCTGTCGCGCGCACGGTTCCTCGTCGTCCGCTGCGGCGGGGCGGCAGATGAAGATCCGGCGCCGGCTCGGCGTGTCGCCCGGGCCGGTGGGATCGAACGGGCCCTCGAGGCGCACATAGTCGATATCCATGCGCGGCGCCTCGTAGGTGGAGCTCGTATGCCGCGGCGGGAGCAGCGTCGGCGCCGGCCCTTCCGTCAGGACGCTCTTCCTGACGAAGGTGACCCCGAGCGTGTGCATCCCGGCCGTTACGGGGAACCGCACGTTGAGCGACTCGTCCGCCGTCAGGTCGTAGCGAGAGGTGCGGTAGTAGCGGTCGGTCTGCTCGCACTCCGCCGCATCCGAGTCGGCGCAGCTGCCGCCGATGCGGAAGCGCGTGACAGGCGCGCCGTCGAGCAGCACGTCGATCTCCTCGCGGGTGGCGATGGCGCGGATCTTCGAGTTGGTGAAGTTCTTGCCCAGCCGCACCTTGACGACGTAGTCGCCGTCGAGCGGAAAGTAGTGGCGGATGGCCGTGCCGCCGCGCGTGCCGTACGGCAGGTCCTCGCTCATGCGCTCGTCCTGCCGCAGACCGCGCGACAGGTCGAAGGTCTCGATGCTGGGACCGAGCGCCGGATCGCCGACCGCGAGCCGGCTGATCTTGCGCGCCGCGACTAGGTGCCGCTGCAGGAGGGTCGGCGACATGGAGAGGACCTCGGCGATGTTGTCGAGGCCGTGGTCCGACTCGTCGGGTGGCAGCAGCGCCTCCGGATCGATCTCCAGCGCGAGCAGGTCGCGGACCGCGTTGCCGTACTCGAACCGGTTCAGGCGGTGATCAGCGGGCCGGCCGGGATTCGGATGGGTCGCGGCCTCGCGGTCGAGCTCGCTCTCGAGCCAGGCGACGAACGCGTCGAGCACCTGCTCGTCCGGGCGGCTGCGTCCGGCGGGCGGCATCGCGCCGCTCCGCAGCTTGCGCACCACCTTCTCCCAGGTCGCCCCGTCCGCCCCGATGTGCCCGACGTCGGTGCCGTCCAGCAGGAGGCCCGCCGTCTGCAGTCGTTCGTTGTGGCAGGTGACACAGTACTGGTCGAGGAGGGCGCGGGCATCCGGCGGCGCCTCCGGCGGACCGGTCGCGTGCAAGGCTGC
Source organism: Vicinamibacterales bacterium (assembly GCA_965217045.1). Taxonomy (GTDB): domain Bacteria; phylum Acidobacteriota; class Vicinamibacteria; order Vicinamibacterales; family UBA8438; genus JAAXGX01. The sequence goes on from CBDCHF010000008.1 coordinate 96,887, forward strand.
CGGCAAGTGGCAGGCCAGCGCCAGCACGACGGCGCAGCCGCACGACACTACGCGTGACAGTGTAGACATCCCGCTCTCCTCAAGCGCGCCGCGCGGAGCTGCAATTGGCCTCATGCGCGATGCTAGCACGCCGGCCGCACCTGTCAAGTCCGCACGTGGACTCACGATTGCGCCGGCAACCTGAACGCGAGCAGCTCCCCCGAGTAGTTCCCGCCGCTGATGGCGACGACGATGTACTGCCGGCCCTCGTGCATGTACGTCATCGGCGAGCCGCTCTGCGGCGCCGGCATGTACACCGCGCCGATCTCTTCGCCGGCGGCCTTGTCGTACGCCCGCAGCATGGCGCCGCGCTGGCCCGACGGCGTCCTGAAATAGCCCATCTCGCCGGAGATGACGAGAGTCTTCGTGACCAGGACGCCGGGCGCGCCCGTGCGGCCGGTGCGCGGGATGTCGAGGCCGGCGAGCGCCGGATGATTGCGCACGAAGTCCGGGGTCTCGCCGTGCGGGATCTGCCAGAGGATCTCGCCCCGGTCCATGTCGATCGCGCTGATCCGGCCCCACGGGGGCTTGAACAGCGGCAGGCCCCGCACGGTCGTCCGGGCGTTGCCGCTCTCGCCGCCGCCGCCCCGGCCGCTGGCCACGCGCTGCCCGCCGCCCACCTGCGAGCCGGCGCCGGCAGTGCGGCGGGGCCCGGTGATGGCGTTGCCCTGGATGTACGGCAGGTCCGACTGGCCGGGATCGGGCGGGACGAGGCCGAGGGCGCTGAAGGCGGCGCTCGACGGTACATAGAGGATATGGGTCTCGGGATCGTACGCCCCGCCCGGCCAGTTCGTCCGGGACGGACGGATGAACGTGCCCAGCGGGCCCTCCCGCCGGCTCACGACCGGGGGCGTGAAGAGCGGTCCCATCCTGTAGCGTGACGCCACCTCGAGCGCCTCCGCGCGCAGCTCCGGGGTGAAGTCGATCAGATCGTCGACGGTGACGCCCTGGCGGTCGTAGGCCGGGGGTCTCGTCGGGAATGGCTGCGTGGGCGAGTACCACTCGCCCGGCACGTCGCCCGCGGGCACCGGCCGCTCCTCGATCGGCCAGACGGGCTCGCCCGTCACACGGTCGAAGACGTACAGGAACACCTGCTTGGTCGGCTGCGCCACGGCCTTGATCGGCCGCCCGTCGACGGTGATGTCGATCAGAATCGGCGCGCAGGGGATGTCGTGGTCCCAGATGCCGTGGTGCACGAGCTGGAAGTGCCACTTCCGCTCGCCGGTGTGCAGGTCGACCGCCACCAGGCTCTCGCTGAACAGGTTGTCGCCGGGCCGGTTGCCGCCGTAGTAGTCCGACGTGGGGGTCTCGACCGGTAGATAGACGATCCCGAGCTCCTCGTCCACGGAGATCTGCGCCCAGACCCCGGTGTTGCCGGTGTAGACCGCAGAGTCGTTCAGCCACGTCTCGCGCCCGAACTCGCCCGGCAGCGGGATCGTGTGGAAGATCCACAGGCGCTCGCCCGTCCGCACGTCGAAGCCCCGGATGTACCCCTTCACGTTGCTTCGGCTGCGGGGGTTACCGCCGGTTCTGAAAGCGGCGCCCACGATGACCACGTCCTGCGCGACGATGGGCGTGGCGTGCAGCCCGACTTCGCCGGTCACCGGATCGATGTTCTGGTCGTTGTGCTGCTTGAGATCGACGCTGCCGTCCTGCCCGAAGCCGGGGACGGGCCGCCCCGTCCGGGCCGCCAGGGCGATCAGTCGGTAGCCGGGCGTGACGTACAGGATGCGCTCGTCGCTGCCGTCGCTCCAGTACGCCAGCCCGCGGCCCGACAGCCGCCGCGGCGCCGCGGCGCCGCGCGCCCCCTCGTGGAGGCTGTAGGTCCACAGCAGTTCGCCCGTGCCGGCGTCCAGCGCGACGACCGCGCGGCGCGAGCCGGCCGTCGAGTAGAGGACGCCGTTCACCATCAGCGGCGTGGTCTCGAACTGGTACTCCGGGACCGGGCCCAGGTTGTCCGTCTTGAACCGCCAGGCGATCTCCAGCTCGTCGAAATTCTGCGCGTCGATCTGGTCGAGCGCGGCGTAGCGGGTATGGCCGAGGTCGCCCCCGTACGTCGGCCACTCGCCGCCGGGGGCGCCGATCTGGGCCCGCAGCGGGGCGCCGGCTGCCAGCAGAACCAGAGCCGCAGCCAGGCAACAAGCAGGTACAGGTAGACGAACCGCGCGTATCATGTTCGGCCTCCGTGCTGACGGGTCGGGGTGGATCACGATCGGACGCACGTGGTCGGGGCGCCGAGATTCGAACTCGGGACCTCCTGCGCCCAAGGCAGGCGCGCTACCGGGCTGCGCTACGCCCCGACCGCACGATCTTCTCACACATCGGGACGTGAGTGCGGTCCAGCGGCCGATTCGGTCCTGAAGGAATCGTCGACAAATTGCAAATAGGTGTTTACTTGTAATTAACTGGTTGTTAACATGCGCGAAACATTGTGGCAACTCCGCGAATAGCTGCCGTCTCCGGAAAGGGGGTGACCATGCGGCTGACCAGTTTTCTGCTCTGCTCAATGAGCGCGATTCTGCTTGCGACCCCGCCGCTGTTGCAAGCGGCGCCACCGGCGCACCAACAGGCCACGCTGCGCGCCGACGACTGCGGCACCGAGGTGGAGGAGGCCAGCGGGGCGCTGATCCTGAGCGCGCCGGGCGACGTCGAGATCAGCGTCTGGATAACGCCCACCGCGAAGAGCCAAGAGCTGCGCGTCCAGGCTGATTCCGGCTCGATCCAGCGCGACATCACGATCCGTCTGAACGGCCTCGACTCGCCGCAGCAGCACAGCTTCACCTGGTGGGCGCTGCCCGCGGGCGAGTACGAGGTCGTCGGCAAGCTGGTCGACAGTGATGGCGCCAGCGAGGTCGTCGTCCGCAGCGAGCTCAAGGTGCTGGGCCAGTAGCCGCACCTGGGAAACAGCTTGCCAGGGCGTCCGTCCTGAGCGAACATGAATGCGGTCGGCTCGGTGGTCGGCCGCATTCCACTAGGAAGGGCCCTTGCACCGACGACCACTTTCCTTCCCTTCGCTCGTGGCGGCGGCGTTCTGGCTGCTGCTTCACCCGCTGCCCGGCGCCGCCCAGACTGCTCCCGCAGGCTGGGCAACCCCGCGCACCACCGCCGGTCATCCCGACCTGCAGGGGGTTTGGGTCAGCCGCAGCGCGACACCACTCGAGCGCCCGGATGAGCTGGCGGGTAGGGCGCTGCTGACCGATGACGAGGTCGCAGAGTTGCAGCGGCGCGCGGACCGTCTCTTCGCTGAAGGCAACAGCGACTTCGCCGCCGGCGACAATCTGTTTCTGGCCACCCTCGCGGACGTGGACCGTTACGTCAACCCGCGCTCGACCTGCAATTCGCTCGCGATGCTGGAGCGCGAGTTCGACAACCGCACCTCGCTCATCGTCGATCCGCCGGACGGGAGGATCCCGCCGTTGACCGCTGCCGCGGAGGGCAGGCGCAGCGCCGCCGCGGCAGCCGAAGAGCGGCCGGCCGGTCCGGAGGACCTCTCCACGTGGGTGCGCTGCCTGACCCGCGGCCTGCCGCGGCTGGGCGGTACCTCCGGGGCGGGGATCTACGGCTACTACCAGATCTTCCAAATCCCCGGGTACGTCGTGCTCGCCATGGAGACGATCCACGACGCGCGCATCATTCCACTCGACGGGCGCCCGCACCTGCCGGGCCGCATTCGCCAGTGGCTCGGCGACTCGCGCGGCCGGTGGGAAGGGGACACGCTCGTGGTCGAAACCACGAACTTCTCGTCGCGGGCGAGCGTGTTGGGCTCCGATCGCAACCTCCAGCTGGTCGAGCGCTTCACGCGCGCCGCACCGGATGCGCTGAGCTACGAGGTCACGTTGACCGATCCGACCGCCTGGACGGCGCCCTGGACGGTGCGGATGCCGCTGACGCGCACGGACGAGCCCATCTACGAGTTCGCGTGTCACGAAGGCAATCACTACGGGATGATCGGGATACTGGCGGGCGCGCGCGCGGAAGAGGCGGCGGCCGCTGGCCCGGGCGCGCGCTGAGGGCGGGTCATTCTTCCAGCAGGCCGCGGTGGAACCCGCCGGCAACCAGCTGCTGCCGGCAGAACTCCGCCTGGCCGTCGGCCACGTAGAACGCGGCGCCGTTGCGCGGTCCGAACAGGATACTCGCGCGGTACGGCTCGACCTGAACGACGTAGTCCACGCCGTTGCCCGTGAGCAGCTCTTCCACCGCCTTCGCCTCGGCCAGCGTGCCGGCAATGTAGACGCGGGCGAGCTCGTGGTGGGCCAGTGCTTCCGGGTCGACGTGCGCCACGGTGCGGTCCGATCCCTCGCTGTGCGGTGGCTGGAGAGCCGATTATAACGATTGTGTGTCGGACCCGCGTCGAACGTGGCACAATGGGTAGGGTCGTCCGGCCTCGTGGCGTGGAGGGATGCGCGTGGCGCGTGCTTCAGCAACACGGATCGTGATCATCGTGCTCGCGGCAACCGCCGCGGCTTCGGTTGCCCTGGGGCAGTGGGGCGGGTGGAGCCGCTACCCCCCGCGGTTTCGACCTGCCGATCACGTCGACGAGGGGTTCTCCTTCTGTCGCCTGATGTACACGAGCAACCGGCGCGAGCGCTCGGGGCGCGGCTGGTCGACCGACTACCCGTACGCCGACATCAACTTCATGATCCGGCTGTCGGAGATGACGTCCACCCACGTGGATCTCGACCAGGTCGGCGACCCGAACCACTGGGTCGTGACCATCGCCGACGACTCGCTCTACAGCTGCCCCTTCCTCATGACGTCCGACGTGGGGACCATGAGCCTCAGGCCGGTCGAGATCGTCCGGCTCCGGGACTACCTGCTGAAGGGCGGGTTCCTCTGGGTGGACGACTTCTGGGGCACGCGGTCCTGGCAGCAATGGTCCGGCGAGATTGGCAAGGTTCTGCCGCCGTCCGAGTACCCGATCAGGGACCTGCCGCTCGATCACCAGCTCTTCAGGACGATGTTCAACATCCTGGAGGTACCCCAGATCACGAACATTCACTTCTGGCGCTGGTCGGGCGGCACGACGACCTCCGAGCGCGGCGACGACAGCGCAGTCCCGCACTTCCGGGGCATCACGGATGACAACGGCCGGCTGATGGTCGCCATGACGCACAACACCGACATCCAGGACGCCTGGGAACGCGAGGGCGAGGACTCGCGGTTTTTCGAGCGTTTCTCGCCCGACGGCTACCAGTTGGGGATCAACGTGTTGCTCTACACGATGACCCACTGACGCCTGCAGCGCGTCGACGCGCACCAAGGTATCGTCAGCTGGCGGCCGTCGCCGTGCGCGGAGAGGCCCGCTGGACGCTCTCCGCCGGCACCACTACAATCCCGTCCCGGGAGGATCCATGACCACGAAGCGACACCTGCGGGAAGGACGCTGGACGCGCCGCGAAGCGCTCGGACTGCTCGGCGCGTCGGCGGGACTGGGGCTGGTGGCGCCCGGGTCTGGCAGCGTCTCGCTCCGCGCCGCCCAGCCGCTACGGTTCACCAGCGCCGAGGCGCCCGACTTCGAGAGCGGAGCGGTCATCCGCACGCTCCGCGGCGACGTCGATCCACGGGATCTCGCCGACGGCGCGACGCTAATCCACGAGCACCTGCGCGGCGGCACGGTCGACGAGGTGCTCTACGAGGTCGACGCGGCCGGCCACGACGGCGTGACCTGCCTCGTGGACTCGGCCACCGGCCGGCGCCCGCAGGAGGCGCTCGACCATCTGCAGGCGGTGGCCGACCGGACCGACGTGCGCATCGTGCGCGCCGGCGGCTACTTCGAGGACATCGGCTTCCGGATCTATCCCGTGCGCATCGCCGAGGCTAGCGAGGACGAGCTGGTCGAGGAGCTCGTGCAGGACGCCGCCGCCCAGCGCTGGGGGGCGTTCGGCGAGATCGGCTCGTCGCTCGAGATGCGGCCGGACGAGCGCAAGGTGCACCGCGCGATCGGCCGGGCCCACGTCGCGACCGGCTTGCCGATCTTCACGCACACGCCGCACGAGAGCTGCCCGAGCTGTGCCATGGACCAGATGGACGCGCTCGAATCGGTCGGGGTCGACTTCAGCCACCTGGTCATCGGTCACATGTCGACGATCAGGGACGAGCACGACCCGCTCGGGACGCACTCGGCCATCGCGCGCCGCGGCGCCTTCGTCGGCCTCGACACCGTGGGGCACGAGATGAGCCGATCGCAGATTCCGGAGATCCGGAAGGTGCGCATGGTGCAGGACCTGCTCGACGCCGGCTTCGAGGATCACATCGTGTTCTCCTCCGACATGGGCAACACGAACCACTGGAAGGCCAACTACGGCCACGGCTACGCAACCGTGCTGATGCAGTTCGTGCCGAAGCTGCTGTATGCCGGCGTACCCGAGCAGACCATCCGCAAGATCCTGGTCGACAATCCGCGCCGCTTCCTCGCGGTCGTCCCCAAGGTATAAGCCGTACGCGGGGCGGGCGTGGTCAGTCGCCGGGCGTCTCGGGCGGCAGGGCCGCGGCCGCCAGCGCGGCAAGCGAAAAAACGCGAGGGTACAGCGTCTCGGAGTACCAGAGCCTGGCGAAGTAGAGCCCGATCGGGACGGTCTCGGTGTGCCGGCCTCCGTCGGTGGCGTCCAGCAACCACCGCACGCCGCCTGTGACCGCCGCGTCGAGACCCGGGTGCGCCGGCGTTCGCGGAAGCCGCCGGCCTACGGCCAGCGCCGAGACCGCCAGGGCAGTTTCCTCGATGGACGGCGCGACGCCGGGCGCGCCGCCCCAGCCGCCGTCGTTCCCCTGCGCGTCGACGAGCCAGCGGATTGCCCGCTGCTCCGTCGTCGGGATCGCCTCGGCGTCGGGCAGCGCGGCGAGCCCTTCGAGCACCCGCGCCGTGCCGTAGACCGGGTTGGCCTCGTTCGGGGCAGCCTGGTTCCCGAACCAGAGTGGAATCCACGATCCGTCGGGCTGCTGCGCCCGCGCCAGGAACCTGACCGCGCGCTTCGCCGCGCGCTCGGTACGGCTCCGCGTCCTGTCCGGCAGCGTCGGCCGCCACGCCGTCCACGCCCGCAGGGTGTGGGCGGTCAGGTCCGGGCTGCTGCGGTCGAACGGCAGCGCTCCCCAGCCGCGGCAGAACGTCGGTATGCCGCCGTCGGCATTCTGCAGGTCGAGCAGCCAGCCGATGCCGGCGCCGGCGGCCTCCCGGTGCTCGGCGTCATCGGGGTCCAGGGCGTGGAGGGCGAGCAGCGCCCCGGGGGTGTCGTCGGCGTCGGGGACCCCTCCGGGCAGGTCGGTCCACGCCCAACCGCCGGGGGGGGCGTCCGTGTAGACGTGCCGCTCGCGGTACTGCTGATCGAGCAGCCAGCGGCGCAGGGTCGCCCGTTCGTTGGGCGCGAGTCGAGCGCGCCAGTCGGGCAGGCGCGCCAGCGCGTTGACGCTCAAGGTCGTCACCCAGGTGGCGAGGTTCGTGTCGATGGTCCAATTCCCGTCGGCGCGCACCGAGCGCTCCAGAAACGCCACGCCCCGGTCCACGACAGGGTGCGTCGATTCGCCGGCAGCGACGAGACTCATGACGACGAAGCTCGTCAGCGGCGCCGCCTCCAGAAAGCCGCCGCCGCGCGGCTGAATCGCTTCCAGCCGGCGCAGTGTGCGGCGGCGTGCCGCCAGGCGCAGGAGGCGCGTCAGCGGATTGCGCGTGGGGCGCTGCCGGTGGCGGGCCTGCCCGATGGCGATCAGGGCGGGCAGGGCGTAGCTGACGACCGGTAGCCGCAGCCAGCGGTAGCAGGCCGGCGGCACCGCGGCCAGCTCGAACGGCAGCTGCGGAACGTGGCGCCAGCCGCTGCCGATGACCCCGCTGGAGCCGTCGGCCGGCGCACCCGCGCTGCTCGCGCGGGCGGGCGCGTTCGGTTCGCCGCTCCGTTCGTCCGCATCCAGGAGTCCGGCCAGGGCCAGCACGGTGAGAATCGGGACGGAGAACGTGCGGTCCTTGCCGTAACGCCGGCTGATCGTGCGCGCGAGGGACCGCGGAGCCAGGCTGCCGGCGGCGCGCAGCATCCAGTCGCGCACCCCCTCGAGCGCCGCGATGCAGGGCGGGTCGGCGGTGCCACCGATGGTGAGGGCCGCCCAGCAGAGGGCTGTCGTGCTGACGTTGCTGGGGCTGTCGGTGGTATCACCCCAGCCGCCGTCCGCGTTCTGGGTCCGCACCAGCCACCCGACGCCGCCGCGGACGTGCGCATCGAGCCCCCGGCGCGGCTGATGGCGGTCGACCAGCGTGAGCGCGATGACCGCGGTGGCGGTCGAGAGCGCGGACGACGACAGCCCGCCCTCCCAATGACCCACCGCGTTGCGCGTCGCCAGCAGGCCCGCGGTCAGCCGGTCGAGCGCTGCCCGCCGCTGCTCGCGTCCGCCCCGTGCCGCCGCGTTCGACGTCGCGGGAGGCGGTTCCGGCGGAGGCTGGTGAACCGGGTGCGCGCTCACAGGCTCAGGTGTCCCAGCGCGAGGAGGGCGTAGAAGGTGTACTCGCAGTCTTGCACGTCATCGCCCCAGCTTCCGTAGAAGCCGCCGGAGTTGGTCCAGAGGCTGTCGATGAAGTCGAGGCAGGGCTCCCTGATCGGCTCGAGCGGGGCCTGGGCGCCCGCGAGCGCGTGCAGGGCCGTGGCGGTCGAGAGCAGATCGGGCAGCGGCGTCGACGGCGACGCGCAGAACCCGCCGGCGGCCGCGTGGCGCGCCCGCAGCCACTCGGTGGCCTCCCGATCGGCCGGCCGGGAAAGGCGCCGCTGAACGGTCACCGCCGCGGCGGTCGGCGGCGTCAGGCCCGTCGGGACGCCCGGCTGGTTGCCGTACCCGCCGTCGGCGGCACGCAGGGTGGCCAGGCACGCGAGGAGACGGCCGGGAGCGTCGAGCGTGGCGCCGAGGTCCTCGTACGCTCCCAGGGCCAGGAAGCAGCCGTACGCGGTGCCGTGGCCGGCCCCATCGGTCGGGCTGTAGCCGCCGTCCGGCGTGCGGTAGGTCTCGATCCGGGCCAGCAGCGCCGTGGCCGGCGCCTCGCTCGCGGCCCCGATGTCGGCCCAGCACCGGGCGAGGCAGGCGGTGTGCACGAAGTCCAGCCCCGCCGGATCCTCGTGGCACTCGAGGTACCGCCGCACCTCGGCGGCCGGCAGCTCGCGACGGAGGGCGGTGAGCGCTTCGAGGCCGAAGACGGTGTAGTAGAGGTCGCTCTTGCCGTCCCGATCCTGGAAGCCGCCGTCCGGATTCAACCTGGTGGAGAGGAAACCCGCCGTCAGGTCCGCCGCGTCACCGAGCAGCGTCGGCGACAACCTGGCTACCTGCAGCATTTCGAGCCTCAAACTCACTGCACCAGCCCTGAATCTCGACGCTGAAGATCTTGCCGATGACCCGGCGGAGCAGTCCCTTGAGGCTGGGATTGGTCAGGCCGGGCAGGCAGCGGATCGCCTCTTCCTTGTAGCCCTCCATCAGGCGGCGGCTGCGGCCCGCGGCGTCGAAGCGGTCGAGCAGCTCGCGAAGCTCGTCGGATCGGCCGTCGCTGGCCTGCTCGCGGCGCCACGCCGCCTCGAGGGTGGCCCGCGCGTCCGGTTCGGACTTGGCCTGCTCGTAGCCGACGGCTAGCGGCAGCGACGGGCGCAACGCGGCGACATCGTCCGGTGCGTCGGCGGAGGGCTCGAAGTCGTCCAGGTCGTCGCGGATCTGATAGGCGATGCCCAGTGCGTCGCTGTAGGCCCGCAGCTTGTCGAAGACCGCCTTGTCGGCGCGGGCGCAGGCTGCCCCGAGCTCGAGCGCCACGCCGAACGCCGGCGCGGTCTTCTGCCGGAAGATCTGGAGCACCTGCTGCGAGGTGAGCGGATGCGGGTTGCGCGCCCAGGCCAGCTCCTCGCCCTGCCCGAGGCAGAGCGTCCGATGGCCGCGGGCCGCTATCGCCGTCATCTTGGCCCGGACCCCGGGCGCGAAGTTGCTCTCCGCCAGCAGCCGGTAGCCTTCTCCGACGAGGAAGTCTCCGACGTTGAGCGCCGCCGGAATGCCGTGCGTCGCGTGCAGCGTGGGCTCGCCGTAGCGGCGCGCGTCGCCGTCCTCGATGTCGTCGTGAACCAGCGATGCCTTGTGGAAGCACTCCACCGCCACGGCCACCTTGCGGAGCGCGTCGGGCGGCGGCGCGTGCGGGTCGTCCTGCAGCGCCTGGTGCACGCAGACGGTGAGGAACGGCCGCCAGCGCTTGCCGGCGCGGGTCAACTCGCCGCGGGCCAGCGTCTCGGTCTCGCCCTCCGGCGGGCCGCCGAACAGCTCGTCGAGCGCTGCGGGCGTGAACCAGCTCTCGACGTCCTTGCGCAGCGCGTCGAGATCCAACCGGCGCGTGCGGTCGTCGCTCGTCGCGTGGATGAAGTCCCAGACCCATTCGACGTCCACCCCGGTGTCCTTGCAGTCGTCCTGCAGCAACGGGATCGCCACGCCCGGGATCGCCGCCGCCTCCATGAAGGGGAAGGCCCGTTCCAGCACCGAGAGGCAGCTCACGCCGACGATCGCCTCGACCTTGCCGGTCTGGATGAGCGCCATCACCAGTGCCGAGCCCTCGGCGACGAGCACCGCGTAACCGAGCTTCTCCGCTTCCTCCTGCAGGTCCTGGATGGTGCAGAGGCCGCACTGCTTGCACAGCAGGCCGAACTCGTCGAACGGGGCGGGGCAGCGATCCTCCACGCGCAGGCACTTGGGCAGCAGCAGCAGGCGCCGATCGTACGGCACGGTGGCCAGATGCTCGCGCCACGTCTCGTTGCCGAGCAGCACCCCGACATAGTCGAAGTACCTGGGATCGATGCCGTGCGCGTGCACGATCTCCTCGGAGCGCGCGCGCAACTCGTCGAGGACGAGCGGCGGGGTGATCTCGCTCTGCCGGGCCGCGACATAGGCCTGGACCTGCCGCAGCATCATCTCGCGCTCCGTCCGGGTCTGCGGAATGTTCTCCTGCGGCGGGCGTATGACCGTCGACGGCACCGCGCGCGGGAGCGAAACGACGGGCAGTTGGTAGCTCATGGGAGTCGTCCGTTGCTGTCCAGCGTTGCTCGCTTCGTGATCGGCGTAGCCAGGATCTCCGTAACGCTCGCTAGCTGTACGCGCCGAACCCGAAGAACCAGTGCTTCTTGGCGAAGGCGTACGCCCAGTGCTCCTCCGGGACCTCGTTCCCCGGATTGTACTGGCTGCTCCGAGGCGCCAGCTTCGCCAACTCCGCGGACGCCGTCTGCCGCTGGGTCGTGTCCCGCGCCCCGTGGCGCTCGACGATCTCGCGGACGAGGTCCGGCCGTTCCAGCACGATGCAGCCGCGCGTGGTCCGCGCCGCCGTCTCGCGAAAGTCCTTGAGGAACGACGAGGTCGTCATGGTCTCGTAGACGCTCGGCCGATCATAGACGGTTTCGGTCGCGAACTGGATGATCGGGCACGGCTCGATGTCCCCGTACGGACTGATGTGGTGGCTCACCCCGGTCGCCATGGGGCAGAGCGCCTGCCCCTCGTCGTCCCAGTACGCGTCGACGATGGCGATCGGCAGCTTCGCGCGCATGCGGACGATGAACCGGCGCACGCGGAGCACCTCCTCGGGCGTCAGCGCGATCTCCGCCGTCGGTTTCGGGCCGATGACGCGGTAGGTATGGAACCAGGCGTAATGCACGCCGAGCTCGATGAGCCGCTGCAGCCACGATTCCTGGACGAGGTCGTCGATGTTCGTCTTGCAGACGCTGGTGGCCACGCCCGTGACCAGGCGGTTCCGGGTGCAGGCTTCCAACCCCGCCAGCGACTTGTCGAGGACAGCGGTCCGGCCGCGGCGCTCGTCGCTCACCACCGAGGTGCCCTCGATGCTGACCAGCGGGGTCACGTTGCCGAGGCGCCGCAGCTCGGCCGCCCGCGCGTCGTCGATCAGGTGCCCGTTCGTGAAGAGCTGGAAGTAGCAGTCCGGGTGCGCCGCGAACAGGTCGAACAGGTCCGGGTGCAGCAGCGGCTCGCCGCCCAGGATGCCGAAGTAGCTGTTGCCGTGCCGCTTGGCATCGCCCACGATCCGGTTCAGCTCGCCGATCTCGATCTTGCGGCTCGGCGCCTCGACGTCGACCCAGCACCCCTGGCAGCGCAGCTGGCAGCCCGAGATGACCGAGATGAAGAGGAACGGCGGGAAGTGCTCACCCCGCTTCAGCCGCCGCTTGTAGAGCTGCACTGAGCGGACGCCCTTGACGCCCATGTTCCAGACCAGCTTGCGCAGGGCGCGCGGGTCGGGCTCCGTGAGCATCCGTCTGGCTAGTCCGAGCACCACTTGGTCAGCCCTCCTGCCGTGCCGCGGCGGCGTCGATGGCGGCCTGTGCCCGGGCCTTGGCCGCGTCGGCCTTGGCCTGGATCTCGTCGAGGGTCGGCAGGCTCGCCAGCACCTCCGCCGGGATGTCGAGGTTCTCCTGCAACTTGACGAGGCACTTCTGGCGTTCCTTGAGCGCCCGCTCCTCGTCGCGTTCCTTCGAGAAGCGCGACTTCGCCTTCGCGCTCCGGTCGCGCAGCGCCGCGTAGATGTCGCCGCCGAGCAGGGCCGAGATGTCCACCTTCATCGCCTCGCGGCGTACGTCGTCCGCCTGGATCTCGCCGCCGTGGATTGGCCCGTGGCGGTACTTGGGGAAGAGAATCGCCACCTCGGGGCAGACGCGCGAGCAGGCCGGGCAGTCGGTCTTGCAGTTGTCGTGGTTCTGGACCTGGATCTGGCCGCCCTTCGAAACGCCGTAGACGTCGAAGAGGCAGAAGCTCAGGCACTGCATGCAGTTGGTGCAGCGGTCGAAGTCGATGACCGGGAACCAGGGCTTCCAGGCCCCCGGTGCGTGGACCTCGCACTCGGCGCGGATGGCGTCGACCAGCGCCGCCACGGCGTCCGGCGTCTCGTCGCCGACATCGCGGAACCAGACCCGGCCGCCGGCATCGCCGACGGCCTCGACCGGCTGCTGCTCCGTGAAGCGGCCCAACACCGCCAGTGCGTTGCCGTCGTCGGCGCGCGCGCTCGCGTCCCCCGACCCGATACGCGTCACGCGGTAGCCCTTGTCGAGCAGCGTCTGCATCACCGCGAAGCGGTGCGCACCGTCCAGCGGTCGGGCCCCGCGCCCTTCGTACAGCGCCACCCGCAGCACGGGCAGTGACAAGCCGCCGGCACCACTCATCCCTCGCCTCCGTCCTTCGAGTTCAGCATCGCACCTGCTACCGCCTCGGCCGTCTCTTCCCGCATGTTGAGAATCGTCACCCGGTCGTTGTCGAGCGGCGCTCCGGCCGACGAGAACAGCCAGCGCACGGCGCGCGGGTAGCAGGCCGCGATGGTCACGTCCTTGCAGCCGGCGATCTCCGCCAGTCGCGGGTCCTTGCGGGCCGACATCTCGCACAGGTCGGGCACCGCGTCGAAGTCGACGCCGGAGTCCGCCAGCGCCTCGAGCACGCCGTCCTTCACCCCGCGCGGCACCACCCGCGCGTAGGTGCAGCGGCAGTAGACCAAGTTCGGGGCCGTTGCGGGTTTCTCGCTCATCACACCGTCACCATCCGGTAGGTCGGGGTCGGCTTGGCCGGCCGGAAATGCTCGATGTGGCCGATCGCCGCCCGGCGGCCGGGACCGCCCGCCTCCCACGCCGTGAGCGCGGCGCGAGCGGCGTCGTTCAGACGCCCCGGATCGTCCTCGGCCCGCAGGTTGACTATCAGCTCGCCCGCCTCAATGGGTGCTTTGAGCGTATGCGCCATCTCCGCACGCCGGTCCCCCGCGACGAGGTTGAGAACCGCGATGTCCGACGGCAGTTCCTCCGCCGTGAGGGTCATCTTGAGGTGTGCGATCTCCCCGGCGCCGATGGCGCCGGCCATGTGCCCGACGAGGTCGCGCAGCAGCGCGTTGCCGTCGAACGGCGCGTCGCCGGCGACGCGCACCGTCGCGTTCAGCCAGCCGAGCAGCGCCTCGCCCTCAGCGTACACCTCGTAGTCTACCTCAGGGGACGTGCCGAGGCCCATCGCGCCGCGGGTGACCCGCTCGAACCAGGCCGCCGTCCCGCTTCCGTCGCGCGCGGACATCTCGAGCACGGCGGCCTGCGGATACCGCGCCGCCAGCGCCGCGCGCAGCCGCTCCCGGCGCGCGGCGTCGAGGAGGTCGACCTTGTTCACCACGATCGCGTCGGCCTCGGCCAGTTGCCGGTCGTAGACGTACAGCACCTTCTTCGAGAACGACCGGCCCGTTTCCAGGCCGAGCACGCGCGACGCGCGAATCGGATCGACGAGCACGGTCAGCGGCGCGATCTCGAAGGTGTCCCCGTATATCCGGCGCAACGGATAGCTGACCGCGGCCCGCAGGTCCGTGCAGCTGCCCACCGGCTCGGCAATGAAGACGTCCGGCCGCGCCTCCGCGTTCAGCCGGTCGGCCGCGTCCATCAAGGTGTTGAACCGGCAGCAGAAGCAGCCGCCGGTGATCTCCTCTACCGGGAATCCCTGCGCGCGGGCGATCGCGGTGTCAACCAGGCCGACGCTCTGGTCGTTGGTGATCAGTCCGATTCGCTGACCCTGCTCCGTCAGGAACCGCGCGAGTCGGAGGATCGCCGTCGTCTTGCCGGCGCCGAGAAAGCCGCCGACCATGATGTAGCGGGCCCGTGCGCCGCCCGGCGGCGGCACCCTCGGTACCGGCTCGAGGCTAGACATCCTTCTCACCCTCGCGGCGGCTGGCCAGCATCCGGTCGACCGTCGCGTCGAGGACATGGACGTAGTCGTCGACGTCGACACTCTCCGGATCCGCCGTGCCGTCGACCGTGTAGAGCCAGCCGTCGCGATAGGGCGCCGACTCGACCAGCGTGATGTCAGTGTCGAGGGCCGCGTTGGTCTCCACGAAGCGGCCGGCTGCGACCGCGTAGACGTCGGACACCGCCTTGAACCCTTCGATCGACCCGATCGTCTGGCCGAGCGCGACCGACTCGCCCGGTGCTACGACGAACGTGCATTCTACCAGATCGCCCAGCATGCGGATGGCGAAGGTCGTCAGCCCGATCCGCCAGCGACCGTTGTCGTCGCGGTCCAGCCAGTAGTGCGACCGCGTGTAGCGGTGGCCCACCGGCAGGCGCGTCGAGAACCGGGATCGCTTGTAGCGGATGAAGCGGCTTCCGGGTGACGTCATGATGACTGCGGCGCTCCGGACACGGCGCCCGCGACCAGCGCGCGGGTCATCGCCTCCAGGTCGGGCAGCTCGGAGAGATGGCACCACGAGAATCGCACCGCCCCGGCCTCCTCCGCCGGAGACAGCCCCATCGCGGCGAGCACATGGCTGCAGGTGTAGGACTGGGAGGTGCAGGCGGCGCCGTCCGAGATGGCGGCCAGTCCGGCCCAGACCTCGATGAGCGTCTCCCTGTCCCAGCCCGGGATCGAGAGGTTGAGGATGTACGGCAGCCGGCGGTCAGGGTCGCCGTGCACCCGTGGGGCGAGCGCCGCCAGGCCCGCGAGCAGGCGGTCCTGAAATGTTCTGGCCGCCGCGAGGCGGGAGTCGTGCTCGTCGAGCGCCAGCTCGGCCGCCCTGCCGAACGCCGCGATGAGCGCGACCGGAAGCGTGCCAGGCCGCAGTCCCAGCTCCTGTCCGCCGCCGTGGAGCAGCGGTGTCAGCGGGGGGCGTTCGCCGTCGCGGCGGCGGACGATGAGGGCGCCGATGCCCTTGGGGCCGCAGATCTTGTGGCCGCTGACGCTGATCAGATCGACCCGCGGGTGCCGGAGCGCAGCGAGCGCCTTGCCGAATCCCTGCGCCGCGTCGACGTGCAGGAACGCCGGCGACCCGGCGAGCCGGTCTGCAATCTCCGCGATCGGCTGCTGGATGCCGGTCTCGTTGTTGACCTGCATCACCGAGACGAGCAGCGTGTCGCGCCGCACCGCGGCGGCTGTGCGGTCGGCGTCCACCCACCCGCCGGGTTCCGGATCGACCAGCGTCAGGTCGAAGCCGCGCGAGGCGAGCACCCGCAGCGGTTCCAGCACCGCGTGGTGCTCGATCTTCGTGCCGACCAGATGCATGCGCCGTTCGGCGCGACCGGCAGGCTCGAGGCCGAGGATCGCCAGGTTGTTCGACTCGGTGGCCCCGCTCGTGAAGACCACCTCGTTGCGCCGGACGCCTGCCACCCGCGCCACGCGGGCGCGGGCTCGCTCCACCGCCTGGCGCGCGGTCTGGCCGTACGCGTGCGTGCGGCTGCCCGCGTTGCCGAAGTCGACCTCCGTGAAGCGGCGGAGCTCCGCCTGCACCCGCGGATCGAGGGGACAGGTCGCCGCGCAGTCCAGATAGACTGGCCCGGAGGGTGCAGGTGCTGGCACGGTGGATCCAGATTGTACCCGGACGCAACCGCCACGCGTCGCGGACGCCGTTGCGAGCCGCTTCGCAGGCGCGGTCGCCGGCAGCCGGACAGGACCTCGCGCGAACCCGTTGCCCATGCAGGTCGAGGACCACGGATCGCTCCCGCCCGGGCGCGGCCTCGCGCTCGAAATCGAGGCGCTGCGGCGCCTGGAACAGGCTGCGGCGCGAGGCACGGTTGCCCGCGCGACCGCGCGCGGCCGCGCGCCGGTGGTGAGGGGCGATGCGACGTCACCGGCGGCCGCGCGCGAGCGGCTGCTCGTCTGGGAATCGGCGCGGCCCGCCGTGATGGTGCCCCGGCAAGGTGATCCCGCCGCCTGGGTGCACGTCGCGGCCTGCGCGGCTCGCGGCATCCCGCTGCTGCGTCGAGAGTCCGGCGGCGGTGCGGTCGTCGTCGGACCCGGATGTCTGAACGTCGCCCTCGTCCTGTCGCTCGACAGGCGTCCCTGGCTGGCCGACGTCGGATGCAGCTACGATTGGCTGCTCGGCAGGGTGGCCGGCGTCCTGGCCATCGACGGTATCGCGATCCGCGCGACCGACCTCGCGCTCCGCGAGCGGAAGTTCGCCGGGCACGCCCAGCGGCGCGTGCGCGGCGCGCTGCTGCATCACGGGGTGCTGCTCTACGACTTCGACCTCGACCTGGTCGACGCGCTGCTGCCCGAGCCCCCGCGCCGCCCCGCGTGGCGCGGGGATCGGACCCACCGCGAGTTCCTGACCAACGCACCGCTGGCGCGCGACGAGATCGTTCGCCGTCTCCGGCGTCTGCCGGAGGCATTGGCGCCCTGATTCGGCCGTTCGACGAGCGCGGCCGCCGGTTCGGCCGCGCCGCTTGCCGCCGGAGACCGGGCAGGGTATAAAAGGCGCAGCTCCGTTGGGGTGCGCTCGGTCGTTCCCGGCACGTCAGTCAATCCAAGGAGGGTTCGCATGTCTCGGACTTTGAACATCGGCCTGGCGCTCGCGCTGGCCGCCGCCGTCGTCGTCGCCTGGGCGCCTGCGGCCGTCGCGCAGAACGCCGCCCACAATCACATCGGTCACGTCATGGACAAGTGGCGCGACACGCCCGAGATGGTCGGTCTGCTGCCGGCCGCGATCGGCGAGGCGGAGATTGCCGCCCGGCATGCGTCGCTGGCCGCCAAGGATCCGAGCAATCTGGACGCCATCAAGCTGCATGCGGCGCACGTGCTGCACGCGGTCGATCCCACCCAGATCGACGCCGGTCCGGGACAGGGGTACGGCGTGAAGCAGGGCGCGGAAGGAGCCGCCAAGCACATCATGGCGGCAGCGAGCTCGGATGGCGCCTCGGACGCGGTCAAGGCCCACGCCGAGCACGTCGCGGCCTCGACCCAGAACACCGTCTCACGGGCGGACGAGATCGTCATGCTCGCGAAGAAGATCGCGATGGCCGACTCGGCGGCCGACGCTTCGAGCCTCGTGGCCGAGCTGAACACGCTCGCGCAGCAGCTGCTCGGCGGCGTCGACGCGAACGGCGATGGCCGGGTCGGCTGGCAGACGGGCGAGGGCGGCCTCGAGGCGGCCCAGACGCACGCCAACCTGATGAAGAAGGCCGAGGGGCTGCCGTAGCCCGCCAATCGTCGCCTTGTGGCTGCGCTTGGGCGGTTTTCACGAGCGGCCCCGCGGTTCGGCGACCGGCCGGCGCGGGGCCGCTCGTGTGTACGCCCGCGAATCCGCGTGAGAGCCGCGCGCGCGGCGGCTCTCACGCGCCGAGCACGTCCCGGCAGTAGTCGAGGCAGCGGCGGAGCTCGGTCAGCGTATCGCCGCCCGGATACTCGTACTCGATGTTCGCCGGGATGTTCCAGCCTTCGTCGCGCAGCAGGAGGAGCGTCTCGCGGATCGGCGTGTCGCCCTCGCCCCACGGCACGTTGGGGCCCTGGTCGCGCTTCCGGTCCTTGAGATGCAGCGTCACGACGCGCGCGTGGTTAGCCTTGAGGTAGGCGAGCGGGTCGTGGCCGGCCGCCACCATGTGGCCGATGTCCAGGTTGACCGCAATCGGGGCCGAACCGCCCAGGCGGATGGCCCGGTCGAAGTCGGCGGGCGTGGCGAACTCGTTGGGATCGATGCGCGAGTGGTTGTGCATGGCCGCCGGCATCCCGTGCCGCTCGGCAACGCGGGCGATGCGCGGCACGGTGCTCATCTGGGCCGAGGCCGTGACGGCGGGCGCCCCCAGCGCCCGGGCCATCTCGAAGCCGCGCTCGATCTCCGCATCGGAGAAATCGTCCCTGAAGCTCAGGTTGTAGGCGTTCAGCTCGATGCCCGCGTCCTCGAACCGGCCGGCGATGTCGCGGAAGTAGTCGAGCGAGACCGTCAGGCGCCAGCGCTGCAGCAGTTCGCGGTTCTCCGGGCGGTACAGCTCGCGCGGCTCGACGTGCAGCGACCACAGCTCGCAACTGCTGATGCCGAGCTGCTGCATGGCGGCGAGCCCCTCGTCGAGGCTCATGTCGCGGAAGCTGTAGCTCTGCATCCCGATCAGCACGCCGGCGAAGCGTGACTCGGCGGCGGCGGCCCGCGGTTGGGTCCCGGGCAGAACGCGGCCGGCTGCGGCCGCAACCCCGCCGAACGCCAGCCTCTGCCATTCGCGCCGTGTGAGCTGCGTCGTTGCTCGCCTCCGCTTGCCGCCCAACCGACCCTCCTAGGAGTCCGCGCCGTTCTACGGCGCAGGCGCCTAGCGCGACAGCATGTACGTCATCTTGATCGCGAGCTGCCGGTTCCGCACCCACAGCGGCCGGCGGATGTGCGGATTGAGCATCAGCGGGTCGCCGTCGAGGCGCAACTCGTCGTAGGCGATGTAGATGTCGCTGCCCGGGCTGTAGATCCAGTTGAAGCGGATGCTGTTGCTCAGCTCGCCGGTCGTCGAGTTGTACTGCGATAGCGACCGGAACGTCATTTGCGGCGAGATGGTCAGGTCGAGCCGCAGCGACGCGAGATCGGCGACGAACGCGCCCCCGGGCAGCGTGACGTCGCTGCGGTTCAAGATGGCCTCGGCGGATATCCGGCTCGTCGCGCGCACGCCGAGCGTCGCCTGCACGTCGGTGCGCGTCCCGTCGAAGAACGTCTGCGGCGAGTAGCGCGCCTGGGTGTACACCCGCCGCGACGGATCGGACTGGTACTGGAACATCCATTCGCCGAAGCGGTAGGTGCCGGCCGGGATGGTGACGTCGGGACGGATGTGGAACGGCAGGTCGAGCTGCTCGAAGTAGTCGTTGTACCAGAACATGAAGCGGGAGCCGTCCTCGAAGTAGGTGCCGAGCATGTTGTGGATCCGCCGCGTCACCAGCCGGTTGCGCTGATCGGTGGTATAGGTGATGTTCCACATCGGGTCCAGCATGCGGATGTTCCACCGGTCGGGCCGCGGGTTCCACTCGCCGTGGAACGAGGACGTCCGGATCCCCACGCGGGGCACGAAGCCCACCTCCGGATTGAAGTGCTCCTGCAGGTCGACGTACTCGGTGTAGAAGTGCCACGACGGGCTGAGCCACGTGGTCCGCATGTAGCCGGCCATGTCGCGCGCCCCGGCGCCCGGCTCGAGCGGTTCGTAGTGGCCCCGGAACGACTCGGCCGGCGTCTGCGTCTTGGCCAGGAAGCCGGTCATCGAGAAGTTCGGATGCAGGGCCAGCGTCGTGTCGGCCGCGAACGTGCGGTTGTAGTGCCCACCGCTCACCGCGTCCTTGTTGATGACGATTGCGCCGACCTTCGAGCGCGCCAGGATGTCGCGGCTGTAGCGCCCCACGAAGAAGTTGTCGCCCGGGTTGCCGAACCCCTCCTGCGTGGTGATGTTCATGGCGGCGATGTTGTGCCGGCCGCTCTTGCCGGTCAACCGCGCGCCCCCGATGATCGGGATCGGTACGCCGCCCTCCGACAGGCCGATGCGGCGCGTGAAGAAGAGGTCGACCGTGCGCCCGAACCCGCCGCCGCCGCCGACGTTGAACATGCCGGCGTTCTCGAGGAAGAAGTCGCGCTTCTCGGGGAAGAAGAGCGCGAAGCGCGTCAGGTTGACCTGCTCCTCGTCCACCTCCACCTGGGCGAAGTCGGTGTTCACCGTCAGATCCAGGTTGAGCCCCGACGCGACGCCGTACTTGACGTCGATGCCGTACTCGTTGAATCCGGACGGGTCGAGGCGACCGCCGACCCGGTCCTGCCGCCCGCCGGCCAGCACGTACGGCGTCAGCCGCAGATCCAGGCCCCGGTTGACCGCGCCAATGCCGGTCAGGGTGCCGGCCTGGCTGACGCGGGTCAGCGTGTACTCCTTCGAGATCGGGGCCCAGAAGATCTGCTCGTTCTTGCGCCGGATGTTGCGCATGAAGTTGGCGCCCCAGATCTGCGAGTCGGCGGAGGGAAAGCGGAGGGTGACCATCGGGATCGCGATCTCCGCGACCCACCCCTCGGCGGTGCGGCGGGCCACGGCGTTCCAGACGCCGTCCCAGTCCACGTTGACGTTCGGGCTGTTGTTGCCGCGGAAGCCGCCCTCGCCCTCTTCCGCCACCTGCTGCTCCAGCTTGGCGCCCAGCGGGCTGATGACGAACATGTAGCCCGAGCGGCGGTCGTGGAACGTGTCGAGGATGATCTGGAAGTTGTCCTCGTCGAACAGGCGCGGCGAGTCGCGCCGCATCTCGGTGGCGATAACGCCCGCGGGCTGCGAGTCGTACGCCTCGACCCCGACGTACAGGGCGCCCGCGTCGTAGAGCAGGCGGACCATCGTCCGCTCGGTCGCGGGGGCGCCCTCGTTGGGTTCCTGCTGCGTGAAGTTGTCGATGACCGCCGCGCCCTGCCACACTGCTTCGTCGAGGCGCCCGTCGATGGCGGGGCCCTGCTCGACGCGCGGCGGCTCGACGCGGTACAGCTCGCTGGGCGGGCGGAATCCGGACTGGGCAAGCGCCGGCGCGGCCAGCCCCAATGTCCAGCAACTCGCAACGATCAGCGCGGCTTGGCGCACCTGCAGATTATAGCCGCCCAGTGTGGTAAGAGTTTGTGCATGGCACGCCGCGTCACGTTGTTCACCGGTCAGTGGGCGGATCTGCCGCTGGCAGAGGTTGCCACCAAGGCGGCCGGCTTCGGGTACGACCGGCTGGAGCTCGCCTGCTGGGGCGATCATCTCGACGTCGGGCGGGCGGCGACCGACCCCGCCTACTGCGCCGCCCAGCGGGCGCTGTTGGAGGCGCAGGGACTCGGCTGCTGGGCGATCTCGAACCACCTGGCCGGGCAGCTCGTCTGCGATCCGAACGACGAGCGCTCGGATGCCTTCGCACCCGCGGCGCTCGCCGGCGACCCGGAGGGCAAACGCGCCTGGGCCGTCGAGACGATGAAGGACACCGCGCGCGCTGCCCGGAACCTGGACGTGCCGGTCGTCTGCGGCTTCACCGGCTCGCCCATCTGGCACCTGCTGTACTCGTTCCCGCCGGTCAGCCCGGCGGCCATCGACGTGGGCTTCGCCCGCTTCGCCGATCTGTGGCATCCGATCCTGGACGTGTTCGAGGAGCGCGGCGTGCGGTTCGCGCTGGAGGTGCACCCGACGGAGATCGCCTTCGACGTCGTGACCGCCGCGCGCGCCCTCGACGCCGTCGGGCGGCGTGCGGCCTTCGGCTTCAACTTCGACCCCAGCCACCTGCAGTGGCAGGGAATCGATCCGGTCCGCTTTCTCGACGAGTTCGCCGACCGCATCTACCACGTGCACATGAAGGACGCCGCCGTCACCCTGGACGGCCGCAGCGGCCTGCTCGCCTCGCATCTCGACTTCGGCGCGCCCGGCCGCGGGTGGGACTTCCGCTCGGTCGGCCGCGGCGACGTCGACTTCGAGGCGATCGTCCGGGCCCTGAACCGCATCGGCTACCAGGGCCCGTTGTCGGTCGAGTGGGAGGATTCCGGCATGGACCGCGAGCACGGGGCGCGCGAGTCGTGCGAGTTCGTCAGGCAGATCGACTTCGCGCCGTCGAGCCGCGCCTTCGACGCGGCGTTCGGGCAGGCCTGATCCGCACGCGATGCCGACGCCGGGCCGGATGCTGAAGATGGGCATGGCCGGGGGCGGCCCCGGCGCGTTCATCGGCGACGTGCACCGGCGCGCCGCCCTGCTGGACGGCGGCGTGGAGCTGGTCGCCGGCGCCTTCTCGTCCAGCCCGCGCAAGTCGCGGGCGAAGGGACGCGAGCTACACCTGGCCCCGGCGCGCGTCCACGGCTCGCTCGAGGCGCTGATCGCCCACGAGCTGACGCTGCCGGCGGCCGAGCGGGTCGACTTCGTGTCGATCGTCACGCCCAACCACCTGCACTACGAGATGGCCCGGGCGCTGCTGGCCGCCGGCATTCACGTCGTCTGCGAGAAGCCGATGACGTTCGACGTCGCCCAGGCGCGCCGCCTCCGGAAGCTGGTGGCGCAGTCCGGCTGCGTGTTCGCCCTCACCCACAACTACACCGGCTATCCCATGGTGAAGCTGGCCCGGGACCTCGTGCGTGCGGGTGAGCTGGGCCGCGTGCGCAAGTGTGGTGGCGGAGTACGCGCAGGGCTGGCTCGCGACGCCGCTGGAGCGGACCGGCATGAAGCAGGCGCGCTGGCGCACCGACCCGCGGCAGAGCGGGGCCGCGGGCTCCATCGGCGACATCGGCACGCATGCGGCGAACCTGGCGGAGTACGTCACCGGCCGGCGGATCGCGGCGGTCGCGGCCGACCTCACGACGTTCGTCCGGCGCCGGAAGCTGGACGACGACGCCAGCCTGCTGTTGCGCTTCGACGGCGGCGCCCGCGGCGCGCTGCTGGCCAGTCAGGTCGCGGTCGGCGAGGAGAACGGCCTGTCGATCCGGGTCTACGGCGACCGGTGCGGGCTCCGCTGGCGGCAGGAGGCGCCGAACGCGCTGCACCTGACGTCCCTGGACGGCCCCGCAGAGATCTGGAGCCGCGGCCACGGCTACGTGGCGGCGCGCAGCCCGGCCGCCGCGCGCGCCACACGGCTCCCGCCCGGTCACCCCGAGGGCTTCATCGAGGCACTCGCCAACGTCTACGCCAACGCCTGCGACACCATCCGCGCGCGCCTGCAGGGAGCGGAGCCGGACTCGCTCGCCCTCGACTTCCCGACGGTCGACGACGGGCTGCGCGGCATGCTCTTCATCGAGGCAGTCGTCAGGAGCGCCCGGTCCGGGGAGAAGTGGATGCGGTTGCCGCGAGCCTGACGGCGACGCGGGGACGTTCCGCCGTCAGTCGGACTTCGCGATCCGCCAGAGCGACGAGACGGTGCGGATTATCAGGCTGCCGCGCAGGACGGCGGGCGTGGCGTTGACCATTTCTTCTAGCGAGTTGACGCCCAGCAGCTCGTAGTCCGGGCCGGCCCGCATGACGTAGGTGTCGCCGTCCTCGCTCATGGCGAATACCTTGCCGTTGTACGCCCAGGGTGAGGAGGTGAAGCCGCCGGTGCCGCGCGCGATCCGCACGCGCCCGTACACCTCGTCGCCGGTGCGGGCATCGTGGGCGGTCATGAAGCCCTGCGTGTACAGGCCGTAGAACAGGCCGTCGTAGACGAGCCCCGACGGCATGTACGTGCCGGCCGCCGCCCGGAACCAGACTACGTGCTCGTTGCTCGTCGCGCCCGGCGCGAGCGAGATGTCCCCGCTGGCGCCGGGCCGGATGGCGTAGACGGGACGGAACAGCATCGACGGGAAGCCGGAGCTGACGTACAGCAGGCCGTCCGCGGCGAGCGGGGTCGGCGTGGTGCTCACCGACAGCCCTTCGAGCTCCCACAGCCGGGTGCCGTCCAGGTCGAACGAGCGCACGCGGTTGTTGCCCAGAATGACGACCTCGGTGCGCAGGGCGTTTTCCCAGACGAACGGCGACGACCAGCCGTACGCCTCCTCCGTCTTGCCTTCGTGCACGTGCCACAGCTCCTCGCCGGTCTGCGTGCTGTAGGCGGCGAAGAACCACGAGCGCGCCTCGTGGTCGGCGGCGATGAAGATGCGGCCGTCGTGCAGGGCGGGGGAGGCGGCCTGCCCGATGCCGGCGAAGTAGTCGGCGTCGAGCGTGCGCCCGGGCGCGATGCGGGTCTCGGTCGCCACGTCAGGCGGCGCGCTGGGCACGGTCACCTCGCGCGACCACGCAATCTCGCCGTTGAAATCGACCGCGAACAGGCCGGCGTTCGCATGGAACACGTAGACGAACCTGCCGTCGGTCACCGGCGTCTCGGACGCGTAGGTGTTCTTGGGATGCTTCGGATTGGCTGGCACCCCGGTGCGCAGCACGCGCTGCCAGCGCGTCTCCCCGGTGTCGAAGTCGATGGCGTACAGCATCCACGTGTAGGGCGTGGACAGCGGCGCCGCGCTGCCGATGCCGTCGACGGAGGTGACCGGCGCGCCTTCCTGTCCTGGCTCGGGGATGAGGTCGCGGCCGGGCTCTTGGCGCGGCTCGTCGCTGAGGACGGACGTCACGAAGATCAGATCGTCCCAGACGATCGGCGAGCTCCATCCCTGGCCGGGTACCGCGACGTTCCAGACGACGTTTTCCGTCCGGCTCCACGTCTCGGGCAGCACCGGGTGGTCGGCGATCGCACCGGCGTTCGGACCTCTGAACTTCGGCCAGTTGTCGTCCGCGGGGATCGTCTGAGCCGATCCGGTCGCGACGGCCAGCAGGGCGCTGCAGGCGCCGGCCGCGGCGAGTCGAGACAGGTTCCGGCAGCCCGTTGAGCGCGATTGCACGAACGCCTCCTGCGGGGGGAAGAGATGCTAGTGTCGTAGAATAGGTCCCGGTCGGATCCGCGTCAAGCGCCGCGGATGACCGCCCGGGTCCTACTTCGAGGAGGCGATCGTGTCACGATTCAGATCGACCAGCCGTGTCCTGACCATCATCACTGCAGTAATCCTCGTCGCGGGTGCCGGCGCCGGCGCCCAGGAGCCGGCGGGCGGCCGGACCCTCGAGGTGGCGACCACCATCGCGTTCACCGAGGGGCCCACCGTCCATGCCGACGGGTCGGTCTACTTCACCGACATCGCCAACAACCGGATCCTCCGCATGGCGCCCGACGGCGCGCTGTCGACCTTCAGACGGCCGGGCAACCGGGCGAACGGCCTGATCTTCGACGCCGAGTGGCGGCTCCTCGCATGCGAGGGGGGCGACGGCTCCACCGCCGAGGCGCGCATCACCCGCACCGACGTCGAGACGGGCGAGGTCGAGGTGGTCGTTGATCGGTACGAGGGCAAGCTGTTCCACCGGCCCAACGATCTGACGATCGACGGCAGCGGCCGGATCTACTTCACCGACCGCCCCGAGCCGGAGCACGGCGACGAGTACACGGGGGTCAACGGGGTCTACCGGATCGATCCGGACGGCTCGATCGAGCGGATCCTGACGGAGCCGGAGGTCGTGCGGCCGAACGGCATCGTCGTCTCGCCCGACGATACGACGCTCTACGTCATCGAGACGCAGCAGAGGGAGGGCGGCGCGCGGCTGATTCGCGCGTTCGACCTGGCGGAGGACGGCACGGCCAGCAACTCGCGCGCCTTCCACGACTTCTATCCGGGGCGCAGCGGCGACGGGATGACGATCGACAGCGAGGGCAACCTGTACGTGGCGGCCGGCCTCAACCGGTTGCGCGGCACGAGCGAGACCCTGGCCACCCGCGCCGGCGTCCACGTGTTCGCGCCTAACGGCGAGCTGCTGGAGCTGATTCCGGTGCCGGAGGATTCGATAACGAACGTCGCCTTCGGCGGCCCAGACCTGAGGACGCTCTACATCACCGCCGGCAAGACGCTGTTCCGGGTCAGGACCGACATCGCGGGCACGCGCCGGTAATTGCAACGGGACGGGCGCGCGGTCGGCGGTCAGGAGTCTGCCGGTTCCGAGCGCCGGAATCCGCCCGGTCAGTGCACCGTCACGGCCACGTCGCGGTGGTCGGTCAGGCCTCCGTCGGTCGCCAGGACGCGCACGACGTACTCCCCGGGTCGGCTGAAGGTGGCGGTGACCGGCCACTTCCCATCGGCGGGCAGCTCCGGGGTCTCCCATCCGGGCGACCACGGCGAGTTGCTGTTCAGCCGGTAGTCCGGATAGGCCTTGAACTGCGGCGGGTCGAACGTGACGTGCGCCCCGTCGCCCCGGTAGACGTACCAGGCGCCCCGCAGTCCCAGCGCGTTGCTCCGGCTGCGGGGCGAGCCGGGCCGTCCCTGCGGCGCGGGCTTCGGCTCGGGCATGCCGTCGTCGCGGGCCGCCGCCGTCAGGTGGAGCGCCGCGCCCACGGCCACCCGGCGCGCGGCGGGTCCCTCGAGTTGCACCGTCGGCGCTTCGTTGAGCATGTCCCGGCCTTCCGGGTCCCGCCCGAAGTTGCCCACGTCGAGCATGGGCAGCTGCTTGTCGATGACGTACTCGGGGATCAGCGTGGCGTACGCCTTCTCGGTCTGACCCTGCGTCGTCAGCGTCCACACCAGCTCCTTGTCGCCGAAGTCCGCCGGCACCCTGACCTTGAAGTGGAAGCGGTTGCGGCGCGGCATGAACCAGGTGGGCTGGCCCTGGTCCGGTCCGCCCGGCTCGATACGGTTGTCCGGGCCGATCGGCACGTGGAGGTGTTCCTCCAGGTTCCGGTTGAAGTAGCCGAACACCATGTTGAAGCTGCCGTCGGGATTCGGCTCCCAGCCCTCGAACGCCGGCGCGGTGGTCTGGCCGCTGAGGTAGACGATCTGCTGGCCGCCCGCGGCGGTCAGCCCGCACAGCACCAGCGCCGCGGCGAGGGCGCCGAAACGTGTTCGTGGATCTCTCATTCGGTCACCGTCACCGTCACGTCCGCGTTCGTAATCAGGCCGCCGTCGTGGGCCATCACGCGCAGCACGTACGTGCCGGGCGCGGCGAACGTGGCCGTGACCGGAAACTTGCCGTCCGCCGGGACCGGCGGCGGCGCCCAGCCGGGCGACCAGGGCGAGTTGCCGCGATAGTCGGTGTACACCTTGAACTGCTCGGGTTCGAACGACACCTGCTCGCCGGCGCCCCGATAGACGAACCACGCCACGCGCAGCCCCCACGCGTTGTAGTTGACCGGCGTGCGCGCCGCGGCCGGCTTCGGCTCGGGAACGCCGTCGTCGCTGGCGACCGCGGTCAGTGCCAGCGGCTGCCCGACGCTCGCCGTCCGCGCGGCGGCGCCTTCCACGCGCGCCAGCGGCGCGCGGTTCTGCCGCTCGATCGCCCGCACGCCGAGCCCGCCGATGTCCTTCATGCGGAGCAGGTCGTCGATGATGTAGTCGGGCTTGAGGCTGGCGTACGCCTTCTCGGTCTTCCCGTGCGCGGTCAGGGTCCAGACAACCTCCCGCTCGCCGAAGTCGTGCGGCACCTGCACGCGGAACACGTATCGGTTGCGCCGCGGCAGGAAGTACGTCGGCTGTCCCCGGTCCGCCGGGCCCGGCTCCAGGCGGTTGCCGGGACCGACCGGAATGTGGAGCATCTCGTCCATGTTGCGGTTCATGTACCCGAACACCAGGTTGAACGTGCCGTCCGGGTTCTGCTCCCAGCCCTCGAACGCCGGCGCGACGTTCTGGCCGCGCGAGTAGATGATCGTCTGGCCGCTGGCGGCGGTCAGGCCCGCCAGACACGCGACCGCCGTAAATGCTGCGGCGTGCGTCCACTGCCGCCCGGTGTGCATCGTCCGCATGGCGCCTACTGCTGGTCCTGCGAGGTCGCGAACGCCTGCCTGACGCCGCGCGCCGCCACCTCGGCCGCGAACTGATCCTCGGTCAGGTGGACCATGCGCGGCAGGTGGTACAGCATGTCGTCGATCGACCGGTTGCCCCAGCCCTTCCAGTTGCGCGGGTCGAGAACCCGCGGGTTGGTAGGGGAGTTGTCGTACCACGCGAGCAGGTGCAGGACCGTGCCGGCCGGCAGCAACGGCGCCGCCTCGTCCTCGTACACGTACACCTTCACCCAGTTGTGGTTGTAGTCGGCGCAGTTGAGCATCTCGCGCGCGTTGTTGGGGTAGATCGCCTCGAGGCACATCCGTTTTCCGCTGGAGTGCAGGTGCGGCTCGAACGTCATCATGAGCGCGGGCCGGTCGAGCCGGTAGAAGCCGTCGCGCATGATGTTGCCCTCGCCGGCCGGGATGTCGAGCTCCAGGTCGAAGGCGCCCGACTGGGCGCCGAATCCCTGCAGGTACTTCGGCTCGTACCCCTTGGGGTGCAGCTTGAACGCCGTGTCGACCCGCACCCGTACGTCCCGGCCTACCGAGTGGTAGTGCATCCGGTCGTAGGTCAGGACCGAGTCGGCGGGCAGCCGGATGCCGACCCAGTCGGGGAAGTACGTCGCGTTCTGGCCCAGCTCGTGCGTGATGTTGAAGTTGCCCATCTGGCCGATTGCGCCGGGCTCGTCCTCCTGGCGGTCCGTCACGGCGGCGACCACCGCGTGATGGACGACGAACAGGTTCAGCTCGGCGCGGCCGGCGTCGTCACCTGCGTTCGCGGCGGCCGGCTGGATCTCCAGCCCGTCGTCGTCCAGGAGCACCTCCTTGACCTCGACCGCCTGCACGTAGCGGTCCTCGGTCAAGCCGGTCGGAGATGGCGGGTTGATGCCCCCGAACCAGTCGGCCGCTACGGCCGCGACCTGGGCCACCGGCGACTCGACGATCAGATCGGGCTCGCCGATGGTCCACCTGCCGGCCGGCCACTGGCGGGGCGGCGGCAGGTCGGCGGGGTTGCCCCGGGGGGCGCCCGCGTCGACCCAGCTTCCGATCAGCGCGATCTCGTCGGCGTTCAACGACGGGTCGTCCTTGAACGCCTGGATCCCGATGTTCTTGTCGATGAACCAGGGCGGCATCTCGCGCGCCAGCGTGCGCTGCCGGATCGAGCGCGCCCAGGGGCGCACCTCCTGGTAGCTGATCAGCGACATCGGCGCCCCGCCCCCCGGGCGGTGGCAGCTCTCGCACGACCGCTGCAGGATCGGCGCGATGTCCTTCGCGAACGTCACCTCGTGCTCCGGCTGCGCCGCCGCGCCGGCCGGCGCGGCAACGAGCAATGCGGCCCAACCCGCCAGAAACGGCACGCTCCGCCACCGACCGACTCCAGATCCAGTGGTCATCGTTGCAATCCCCATGTCTTCGCCTGTACCCGGCATGCGCGATGCATGCCGTACCGACCATTTTACCGTGCCGCGCGGGTGGCGTGCCGCGCGCGGCAACGAAGGGGCGGGCAGGCCATCATATCGATGCCTATCGCATTGAGCCTGTCGCAGAGGCGATGATACGCTGGGAACTTGGTCCGGTTCTCGGGCTATACGGTCGACGACATGACGAAGTTCAAGGACAAGTACGCGGCCCTCGGGCCGGCGCCCGGCCACACGCGCTACGGCTGGATGCGGGCCAAGGTATGACCCGTACCGGGGTGCGCTGACCGATGCCTGCGGCGTGGTCCGCTGTCGGGGCCGGCCTGTTCTGTCCGGTCGCCGTGTCGCCCGAGAGCGGCCGCGTGGTGCTGCTCGCGCGCGCCGGCGGCGGAGAGCTGGTCCGCGTGGAGAGGGACGGAGCCGGCTGGTGGCCGCCCCGCTCGCTGGGCGTTCCGGTAGCGCGCAGCCGGGGCGGCGAGGTCGCCGTGCCGGTCGACTGGCAACTCGCGGCCTGCACCGGCGGCTCGGACGCGATCGAGCTGGCCGCGCGCAGTCCGGACGGCGACCTGCTGCACCTGCGCCTGACGCCGGACGGGCCGGCGGAGTTCGAGTGCCTTGGCGCGCCGGCGGCCGCCCCCGCCGGGCGGGCCATCCGGGTCGGGCTCGCCGCGCCGCCCGCCATCTGCCGCTCCGGCCCCGGGCGCCTGGACGTCTTTGCCATGGGACCCGGCGGCGAGGTGCTGCACGCGATTCGCAGCAGGGACGAATGGGGTCCGTTCGAATCGCTGGGCACGCCGCCCGAGCCGTCCGGCGACCGCCTCGCGGGACGGCAGGCGGTGGTCGAGGCGGTCGCCGCGTGCCGCTACGGGCCGTCGGGCATTGCGCTGTTCCACCGCGGTGCGGAGGGCCAGCTGCTGCTGAAGTGGTGGAACGGCGCGGACTGGAGCGACTACGCCTCGCTCGGCTCGCCGGACGTGCCCGCCGAGTCGTCTCCGGCCGTGACGGCGCCGGGGCCGCTGACCGGACCGCCGGCGGCCTGCAGCCGGGGAGCGGACCGGCTCGACGTGTTCGCGCGCGGCCCGTGCGGCGACCTCGTGCACACGGCGTGGGACGGCGCGGACTGGAGCCGCTTCGAGTCGTTGGGGATGCCGGCCGATGGGGAGCAGCCCATCCCCCTGATGGGCACGGTGACTGCCTGCAGCACGGCCGGACGGTCGTGCGACGTGGTGGCTGGCGCGGTAGACGGACGTCTGTACTACTTGACCTGGAGTGACGATGCATAAGATGCGCTGCATGACCTCGTTCGGCTTGGTGCGCCTCTCGCTCGCGGCTGTCGCCGTTGCGGGGGGCGCCTTGGCCGCCTCGCACCCGGCCGCGCAGGAGGCGCCCGCGTACAGCCCGGTCACCGATGCCGAGCTCCGCGACCCGCCCGACGGCGACTGGCTGATGTACCGGCGCACCTACGACGGCTGGGGGTACAGCCCGCTCGACCAGATCACGACGGAGAACGTGTCCGAGCTCCGCCCGGCCTGGGCGTTCGCCACCGGCCTGACCGAGGGCCACGAATCGCCCCCGATCGTCAACGACGGCGCGATGTTCGTCACGACGCCGCAGAACAACGTGATCGCGCTCGATGCGCGCACCGGCGACATGCGCTGGCGCTACGTGCGGCAACTGCCGGAGGAGCTGCGTCAGCTCCACCCGACCAACCGTGGCGTGGCGCTGCACGACGACAAGGTCTACCTGGCGACGGTGGATGCGTTCGTGGTCGCCCTGGATGCCGCGACCGGGAGCGTGGCATGGGAAACGTCGGTCGGCGACTGGCGGACCGGCTACTACATGACGCTCGCGCCGCTCGCGGTCAACGGCAAGGTGCTGGTCGGGGTGTCCGGCGGCGAGATGGGCATCCGCGGCTTCGTCGCCGCCCTCGACGCGGCGACCGGCGACGAGGTCTGGCGGACCCACACCATTCCCTCGCCGGACGCGCCGGGCGGCGACACCTGGCCGGGGGACACTTGGCGCACCGGCGGCGTGCCGGTCTGGGTGACGGGCACGTACGACGCCGAGACGAACCTCACGTACTGGGGGACGGGCAACGGCGGCCCCTGGATGGGCGACCTGCGGCCGGGCGACAATCTGTACGCCAACTCCGTCATCGCCCTCGATGCCGACACGGGCGAGCTGAAGGGGTATCACCAGTACCACTGGAACGGGTCATGGGACTGGGACGAGGTGGCGCCGCCGTTGCTGATCGACTTCGATCGCGGCGGGCGCACGGTGAAAGGGCTGGTGCATCCGGGCCGCAACGGGTACCTGTGGCTGCTCGAGCGCAGCGCCGGCCGGATCGGGTTCGTCGACGCGACCGCGTATGTCCACCAGAACGCGTTCGCGAGCATCGATCCGGAGACGGGCCGGCCCGAGTACGACCCCGAGCACACGCCGCGGACCGGGGCGCGCGCGATGTTCTGCCCGTCGCTCTGGGGCGGCAAGAACTGGCCGCCGGCCGCCTACAATCCGGTCACCGGCTACCTGTACTTCTCCGCCAACGACAACCTGTGCACCTACATGACCACGCGCGACGTGGACTACACGCCCGGACAGGCGTTCACGGGCGCGTCGTCGCAGATGTTCGTGCGCGACGGCGCGCGCCACATCGGCGAGCTGCAGGCCTGGGACCTGAGCAGCGGCGAGGAAGTCTGGACCCGCGAGTTTGAGTCGCACAACTGGGGTCCGGTGCTCACCACCGCGGGCGGCCTCGTGTTCGCCGGCGGCACCAACGACCGCTACTT
The DNA here is from genome assembly GCA_965217045.1 of Vicinamibacterales bacterium. Lineage (GTDB taxonomy): Bacteria > Acidobacteriota > Vicinamibacteria > Vicinamibacterales > UBA8438 > JAAXGX01. The sequence goes on from CBDCHF010000008.1 coordinate 129,099, forward strand.
CAGGGCCTTCGACGGGCGGACGGGCGAGACGCTCTGGGAACAGCGCACCAACTCCGGGGTCATCGGCGTGCCCGTCTCGTACCTGGTCGACGGCGTGCAGTACGTCGCAGTGCAGGCCGGCTGGGGCCTGGACCCCGCGCGCATGCAGAACGCGCTCGACCGCAGCCGCGGCACCACCACGCTCCTGCCCCAGGGCGGCGTGCTGTGGGTGTTCGCGCTCGCGCAGTAGCCCTGCCGCGGGCTGCCGTCGCGCGCTGCGGGCTGTCGCGCTCGCGCTCTACGGCGACCCGCCGCCCGGCCGCCACTGCCGCGCGAGTTGCTCGGCCGCGGCAATCTCGGCCGGGCTCATACCCCGTTCGAGCGCGGCCCGCGACTCGACGGCGCGGGCGCGAGCGGCCACCGCGGCCTCGCGCCCGTCGCCGGCCAGGCGGTCCGCCGCCAGGCTGAGCCACATGTGGGCGGTCGCGTCGTCCGGCTCGACACCGTCGCCTGACCGGTACATCAGCGCCAGGTTGAACTGCGCGAACGGATGGCCCTGGTCGGCGGCGCGCCGGTACCAGCGCACCGCCTCCGTGTCGTCCTGTCCCACACCGCGGCCGTCGCGGTACATCCGGCCCAGATTGACCTGGGCCCCCGGGTGGCCGTGCTCCGCCGCCTGGCGGTAGAGCCGCGCCGCCTCCGCCGCATCGGCGGCCACCCCGCGACCGCTGTCGTACAGCTGCGCGAGGTTGAAGCTGGCCTCCGGGTAGTCCGGCTGCAGCTCGAGCGCCCGCCGGAACGCGGCGACGGCGGCGTCCCAGCGGCGGCCCTGGACGTGCGCCACGCCCAGGCTGTTGTGCGTCTGCGCCACGTCCGGAGCGAGCGCCGCCGCGGCCTCGAGTGGCGCCAGGGCCTCCGCCGTCCGCCCCGCCCGCAGCAGCACGTAGCCGAGCTCGTTCTGGAGCGCCGCCCGGTCCGGTTGCGCCCGCACGAGGTCGCGGTAGTGGGCGATCGTCTCCGCGACGCGGCCCTGCGACAGCAGCGAGACGCCGCGCGCCAGCGCCACCTCGGCCCCCGTCTGGAGCTGCATCGCCGCGAATACGCCGGCCCATACCGCGACGTAGGCTAGGTTGCGGCGCCGCGGCGTCAACCCGCGCCCGAGCGCCGCGGGGTCGAGGCGCCGGAAGGCCTCGGACCGCGCCGCGCCGTCGATCGCGCTGATCAGCAGGTTGAGCACCGGCACCGCCAGCAGCTTGTCGTAGTGGGTCGGAATGCCGGCGCGCTCCAGCACGCCGAACAGCAGGATGATACTGGCGCCGTACAGGATGCCGAAGACGATGCGTCCCAGCTCGGTGCGCGGCGACGTGGAGGGATCGTTGAACAGCAGGTGCATGCCCAGGAACGCGGCGATCGGGACGGCCCCGCCGCCGAGCGACGCGGGGCTGAAGAAGTGGCCGCCGGTGAGCGCGAAGTGGGCGAGGATGAACGCGTAGGTCGTCACGACGGCCGACAGCGTCATCGACACGACGCCGAAGAGGAGCTGCGCCGGCAGGCTCGCCGCGAAGATCAGCAGGTAGATGTACGGCGGAAAGATCTGCGTGACCGCGATCTCGGGGCCCCAGGTCAGGTCCGTCGTGCCGGTCGCGATCAGCAGGAGGGCGAACAGGCCGAGCGGGAACGACGACGGGTTGAAGATGTGCACCCGGCGCCCGTCCTTGTGCCAGCGGATCAGCTCCTTCACGGCGAAGCCGACCGCCACCATCACGAACTGCAGCGCGAACCAGTCCGGCTTAAACCACATGAAGAGGTTGATGCTGAAGATGATGGGGAACGGCCCGAAGCCGAGCGTGTAGCGGTCGCGCCGCGACCAGGTGAGCAGCATGTCGAACGCGTAGGCGAAGACGACCTGCGCGGCGATCAGGTGGGCGGAGTCGTACACCTCGCGCCAGTACCAGCCCCAGTAGAGGTAGACGGAGAGTTGCGCGCAGGCCTGCACGTAGTGCTGCTTGCGCAGGACGACCTCCACGGTCAGCCTGCGGCGGTCGCGCCGCGCCAGGGCGAGGAGCGCGCCGTTCCAGGCCAGCAGCACCGCGGCGACGCCCAGGACCGCCCCCAGCAGCGGCGGCCGCTGGTGGACCGCGCCGACGGCCGCGAATGCCGCCAGCGCTAGGCTGAACGCCAGCGGCAACGCCAGCGCCCGCGCGGGCGCTAGGCCCGCGAGCCCGGTGACCGCGGCGTGCGATGCCGCGTCCTGCGAAGCCGCCCGGCGCCCCTTCCGCGCCGCTCGCTGCCGTCGTTGGGACATGCGCCGAGGTGGATCTTAGCAGTCACCCTGTCCCGGCCCGCGGCCGGGATGATTCGCTCCCGCGCCGGAGGAAGGTCGCGGCATTGCGGTCCAGCTCCCGGCGTGTGGAAGCTACCGGGCGCCGGCACGTTTCCTGCTGCCACTGCCTCCGTGAATCGGCGTTGTCGGGGATGGTGCGCCAGCCTATACTGCGGAGGTTGCGGTGGCTACGAGGCGCTGGACCGTCGGTTCGAATCCATGGAGCAACGTTCGATCGCCGATTCGAGGTACTGGACCAGAAGATGTCCCGGCAGTTCCTGTGGGTGGTCGGCATCCAGATAACGACGGTTCTCGCGATGGTGGGCGCCGTCGCCGCCATTGCCGCCGCGGCGCTCGGGCGCTGACGATTCCCCTCCGCACCCCGCGCCCGGCACGCCCCGGGCAGACGCATCCCGAGGCAAAAGAAAAAAGGGGATGACCCGTGAGGATCATCCCCTGAACATGCGCCGCGGCTCCGGGACCGGCCGGTCCCGGAGCGTGCGCCGAGCTAGAAGTCGAGCTGGAAGGCGAATTTGGCCAGCCGGCCCGCCATGGTCACCTGCGGCACCAGGTAGCCGGCACCGGCACCGGTGGCGGAGCCCCAACCCGGCGCCTCGCGCGTGATCGCGTTCGCGTTGAACAGGTTGAACATGTCGAACATCGCCCGGAGCTGCGTGCCGCCGGCCATGCGGAAGATCTTCGTCAGCCGCAGGTCGAACTGGTTGAAGCGGTCGCCGTACCAGGAGCCGGGCGGGATGACGTTCGCCTCGATCGAGCCCTGCGTATGCGGCCGCCCGTTCACGAGGGTGGCGCCGCTGAAGACCATCTCGGCGATGCGGCCCGGTCCCGGCTGGTTCTGCAGCGTCGCCGCGATCTGGACGTCGTACGGCAAGGTGTACGACCCCAGGAACTTGACCTGCGTCAGCCAGTTGTGGCTCGCAGCGCAGTACGACTGCGGGGTCACCGGGGACGTCGCCGCCCGCTCGTTGAACTGGATCTCCGGCTGAGCAGTGACCAGATCGCAGTTGTCGGTGCTGGTGGCGCCCGTGCTGAGCCCGCCCTGGATCAGCAGGTTCTCGAGCCGGCCGTCGATCGTTACGTCAAGTCCCTGCCAGTTCTGGGACTGATCGCCGAAATTGCCCGCCGCGGTGAAGATGTTGTCCGGCCTCTGGATGGTCTCCGGCCGCTGGTCGTACAACATGATCGACTGAGGCAGATCCGGGTTCAGGTCCCGGAGCCCCTGCGGAAGGTCCACGCTGAACGCTTCGAAGTCTGCCGCGCCGAGGTTCCGGTCGTCCTCCACGTAGAAGTTGATCCACGAGCGGCGGAAGTAGCCGACGTCGAGCGACAGGCCGGGCGCCAGCTCCTGCTGGATGCTGGCCGTGATCTCCCAGTTCGACTGCCGGTTGCCCCACCCGTACCGCCACGCCTCGTCGAAGAACGTGGTGGCGATGGGGTTGCCGAAGAAGGGGGTCGGATTGGAACTCGTCAACTCCCCGTTCGGCTCGTTGATGAGGGGATTGCCCTGTACGAGGCCGTCGCCGGGAATGCAGTCCCCCGGCCACAGGCTGTTCTGCCAAGCGGTACCCGTGTTGCCCAACCCCGGGTGCGGGATGCAGCCGCTGTCAGACCAGGACCGGTTCATCGCGCGGTTGTTCAGTCCGGGGTTCAGGAGGTTGGCGACGTCGGTGGAGTTCCGCTTGCCGTAGCGGTGGGCGCCGACCTTGACCGCTGTCCGCCCATCGCCGCGAACGTCCCACGCCAGGCCGACCCGCGGCTGCAGATCGCGCCAGCCGTTCGCCTGCTCGCCCGCGATGAACAGATCGCGCCCGCCCTGCAGCCAGGTGTTCATGCCGGGGGTCGCCTGATCCGGGTAGCTCGACTCCTCGTAGTCGTACCGCACCCCGGCATTGATCGTCAGCCGGTCGAGCGTCCACTGCTCCTGCGCGTAGATGCCCATGTTCCGCGCGCGGTTGATCTGCCAGGCCGGCGTGCGGAACGTGGCCCGGATCGGCCGGGGGCCGACCGCCAGGACGTGGTACCACTGGTGGTGGTTATAGTTGATGGCGTTCTCGCCCAGCCACAAGCCGGTCATCCCGAACTTCAGGTTGTGGCTGCCGGTAACGTACGATACCGACCCGCGGATCATGTTGGTGTGCTTGGGACTGTTCCGTTCCTGCGCGCCCGAGAACCAGCCCGACATGTTGCGCGTGGCCCACGGTCCGGGCACGAACACCACGCCCGGCGCGTTGAGGTTGGCCGACTCCGTCGGGTGCAGGTAGTAGCGGACCGGCAGCATCGACGCGCCCACCTCGAACAGCAGGCGGTTGGTGTGCGGCCGCGTCCAGTTGGCTTGGTACGTGTTGGTGCGGATCTCGCCCCCCAACGCAGCCGCCGGCGAGATGGCGATCGACGACAGCGTGCGCCCCTGCAGCAGGTGCGGCTGGTCGGTGCTGCTGTTGGTCCAGTACAGCTTAAACTTGTCCCGCTGAGTCGCCTGGATGGTGAAGTTGATCGACTGCTCGCGGATCGTCGTGGCGTCGATCGCCGGGTTGTTGAAGTCCTGGACTATGCCCCATTCGTTTGGGTTCGCCAGACTCTCCGGCGTCTCGTGGAAGACGCCGCCGGCGATCGTGTCGGCCGCCTGCGAGGTGTGCGTCGCGAAGAACCAGACCCGGTCGCGGACGATCGGGCCGCCGACCACCGCGTTGACCGTCCAGATCTCGTCGATCAACGTCGCGGTGAGGTCGGGGTTCGCCGCCCGCAGCGCGTCGTCACCGCCGACGTTGTTGGCGTTGAGCCCCTGGAAGGCGAAGGTGGTGAAGAAGTGGCCGCTCCAGTCGTTGCGGCCCTCGCGCGGGATCATGTTGATCCGCACGCCGCCCGACTCGATCTCGGCCGGGCTGGCGGAGTAGTTGTACGCCAGCTCCTCGAAGTTGGAGTCGGGGAAGACCGAGTAGTTGGCCCCCTGCGTCAGCGAGTCGCCGACGTCCATGCCGTTGATCTCGAGCTGCTGGTCCTCCTGGTTGCCGCCGTGGATGGCCAGCCGCTGCAGCGTCTGGCCGCTGATGCCGCCCTGGTCCTGGGACAGGCTCGTCAGGTAGCTGTCGAAGCCGCCCATGCCCGGCACCAGCAGCGCGTACGACTGGAACGACTTGCCGGTCGGGATGCTGTCGATGACCTCGCGGTCCATCACCTGCCGCTGCTCGACGTTCTGGATGTCGACCACCGGCGTGGCCCCGGAGACGGTGATCGTCTCCTCGATGTCGCCGACGCTGAGCTGGATGTCGATGTTGGCGGTGAAGCCGCTGCTCAGCTCGACGCCCTCGCGCAACACCGTGCCGAACCCGGGCAGCGAGTACGTGACGTCGTAGGTGCCGACCTCGAGGGCGACGATCAGGTACTGCCCGTTGCCGTCAGTGATCGCCGACCGCACCTGCTCGATCAGGGCGGGGCTGCGCGCCTCGACCGTGACGCCCGGCAGCACGCCGCTCGTCGTGTCGGTGACCGTGCCGCCAATCTGCTGCGCGGCCGCCGGCAGAGGCGCCAGCAGCAGGCCGGCCAGCGCTACGAGTAGCGCGATGGTTGTGTTGCGACTACGCTGGTTCATCCACATCTCCTTGACAAGCCAAATCTCATGATGACAAACGTATAATTCTCCACGCATAATTTTCCCCCTCCGATCCCTCGGTTGTCAAATTCGTTACGGGACGATGACGCCCGTGTTTGCGTGTATGATGCTGCCCGTCAGCGAGAGGAGGACGACCGTGGCGATTCACGACGATCATTCCGCGCGCCCGAGCCGCCGGGACGCGTTGCGCATGCTCGGCATCGGCGCCGCCGGCGCCGGATTGGGGCTGACCGCGGGCGCGGGGTCCGCGGCCGGTGCCGCACGGGCGTTGCGGCAGGCGGCCGGCGCCTCCCAGGTGACGTTCCCGGAGGGCGCCATCGTCCGCGCCGTGCTGGAGGACCTGTCGCCGGACGTGCTGGCGGATGGAGCGACGCTGTTTCACGAGCACCTTGCCTTCAACTACGCCAGTCCGCCGGCCGAGCCGCGGGCACCCGGGACGCCGGAGCCGGCGCCGCCGACCAACGCCGAGATGGTCGATCTGCTGGTCGAGGAGCTGCAGATGGCGGCGTTCGATGGCGTCAGCTGCATCGTCGACTCGTCGGTCGGGCCGCGCACGCCGCAGCAGCTCGAGAACCTGCGGGCGATGGCCACCCGTTCGGACGTGCACGTAGTGCTCGGCGGCAGCTACTTCCTGCAGGCGCGCTATCCGGAAGAGATCATCGCGATGTCGCAGGAGGAGATCACGGCGAGCATGGTCGGGCAGGCGGCGCGCGAGCGCTGGGGTGCGCTGGGCGAGGTCGGCAGCTCGTTTCCGGCGATGCACGACGACGAGCGCAAGGTGATCGCCGCGACCGCCCAGGTGCACGTGCAGACCGGGCTGCCCATCTTCACGCACGTCCCGCACGAGAGCTGTCCGACGTGCGCGATCGATCAGCTCGACATCTACGAGGCGCAGGGCGTCGACCTGGCGCACCTGTGCATCGGCCACCAGTCGACCATCAAGCGCTCGGACGATTCGACGTGGGAGACGCACAAGGAGATCGCCCGCCGCGGCGCGTTCGTCGGCTTCGACACGGTGGGGCACCGGATGTCGTCCTCGTTCATTCCGGAGCGGCAGAAGGTGGACATGGTCCTGAACATGATCGAGGCGGGCTACGAGGACCATGTCCTGCTGTCGGCCGACTTCGCCAACACCACGCAGATCAAGGCCAACTGGGGCAACGGGTTCTCCACGGTGGTCATCCAGTTCGTGCCGAAGCTGCGCTACTTCGGCGTGCCGGACGAGACGATTCACAAGATTCTCGTCGACAACTCGCGGCGCTGGCTGGCGTACAGGCCGGTCTGAGGAGGATGGCGATGCAGTATCGATGGCTCCCGTCGGCGGGCGCTGCGGCGGTCGGCTGCGGGCTCCTGCTGCTGGTGCCTGCCCTGGCGTCGGCACAGGACACGTTCCGCACCCAGTGGGGTGATCCCGATCTGCAGGGCAGCTGGACCAACACCACCACCACGCCGCTGGAGCGGCCTGACGAGCTGGCCGACAGAGCGCGGCTCACCGCCGAGGAGCGCGCGGAGCTCGACGCCGAGGCGATCCGCAACGCCGACCGCCCGCCGCCGCCCGGCAGCACGGGCGCGTACAACAACTTCTGGTTCGAGCGCGGCGTGCGCACGGACCAGACGTCCTGGATCGTCGACCCGCCCAGCGGCAGGCTGCCGCCGATCACCGCTGGGGAGCAGGCGCGGATCGACGCGCTGGCGGCCGTACGGGATGCCGCGTCGTACCCCACGACCTGGGAGGACGTGAACATCTACGAGCGGTGCATCACGCGCGGGATGCCCGGGACGATGATGCCGGGCTTCTACAACCACAACTATCTGATCCTGCAGACGCCCGGCTACGTGGTGCTGCGGGCCGAGATGATCCACGACACGCGCGTCATTCCGCTCGACGGCCGCCCGCACATCGACCCGTCCATCCGCCTGTGGCTGGGCGATTCGCGCGGCTACTGGGAGGGGGACACGCTCGTCGTCGAGACGCGCAACCTGACCGACAAGGTGTTCGAGCGGCGGTCCTCCAACACGGTCTACGGCACCGGCCGGCACATGCGCCTGATCGAGCGCTTCACGCGCGTCGACGCCGACACGATCGACTACCGGTTCACGGTGATCGACCCGACGACGTTCGAGCGGCCCTGGACGGCCGCGACGCCGATGGTCGCGCTCGACGGACCGCTGTTCGAGTACGCCTGCCACGAGGGCAACTACGCGATCGTGAACATGCTGAGCGGCGCGCGCGCCCGGGAGCGGGCCGGAGGGCAGTAGCCGTCAGCGGCGGTGCTCGAACGCGTGCTCGACCTGGATCGTCTTCATGCCGCGCAGCTCCGCAACGTGCTCGCCGGCCAGGCGCTCGCCGAACTCGCCGTAACGTGCGACGACAGCGGGGGGCTGGGGCGGCAGCGGGAACTGGACGACCACGCGCACCGCGCCGGGCGGCCAGTTGAACGTGCTGATGCGGGCCCAGTAGGCGCCGTCCTGCACGGCGCTCCGTCCCGATTCGATGAGGTTCGTCGCCGGCCACTCCGCGACCTCGGTGGTGTGGGCCGCCTCGTGCGTCACGCGGTAGTTGACGACCGCCCCGTCCGGAAGGTTCGTCTCACCCTCGAGCCAGAGCTGGCGCCACTCGGAGCGGTGCACGACGGTCAGCTCCACCGGCTCCGTTCCCGGCCCCCCCGGTCCGTCCGCGCCGCAAGCCGGTAGCGCCAGGAGGAGCGCGACCAGCGGCATCCGCCACGCCATGACTCCCGGCATTATACGCCCCGGCCGCCGCCCCATCGTGGGCGTGATGGGCTCGCACGACGCCGCGCACGCCGAGCGCGCGCGGCGGGTCGGCGAATGGGTTGCGCGGCAGGGTTATCACCTGCTGACCGGCGCCGGCGGCGGCGTGATGGCCGCGGTGACCGAGGCGTTCGTCGCGGTGCCGCACCGAGCCGGGCTGGCGCTCGGCGTCGTGCCGTCGGTGCCGGCGCGGCCCGGCGCGCCCCTGCCGGGCTATCCGAATCCCTGGGTCGAGATTGCGATCCGCGCACACCTCGACAGCGGCGGCCCGGCTGGCGACGAGTCGAGCTCGCGCAACCACGTCAACATCCTGACGTCGACGGTCGTGATCCTGCTGCCCGGGGCCACGGGCACGGCCAGCGAGGCCCGGCTGGCGGTGCGCTACGGGCGGCCGTGCGTGGCGCATCTGCGGTCGGCCGGCGAGATACCCGGGTTGCCCGGCGGCATCCCGGTCGAAGCCGATTTCGCCCGGGTCGCGGACTACGTGACGCGGCATGCCGGCCCGGCGCCGGCGGCTACGCCGAGAGCCGCCGGCGGACGTCGGCCAGCCTGACCGCGGTGACGAACACAGGCATTGCCTGCTCGATCTCGTCGAGGCCCGGATAGGTGGGCGCGAGCCGGATGTTCGCGTCGTCCGGGTCGCGCCCGTACGGAAACGTCGCGCCCGCCGGGGTCAGCTTCACGCCGGCTTCACCTGCCAGCCGGACCACCTCGCGGGCCGTGCCGGGCGGGACGTCGACCGACACGAAGTAGCCCCCGCGCGGCCGCGTCCAGGTGGCGATTCCCGGCAGGCCCTCGTCGAGGCGCCGCAGCACCTTCTCGAACTTGGGCCGCATGATGGCGGCATGGCGGCGCATCAGTGCGGCGATAGCGGCGCGGTCGGGCAGGAAGCGGACGTGCCGGAGCTGGTTCAGCTTGTCCGGCCCGATCGTCTGCACCGCGAGATGTTTCCTGAACTGCGCGAGGTTGCCGGGCGAGGCCGCCAGGAAGGCGACGCCGCCGCCGGCGCGCGTCATCTTCGACGTCGAGCCGAAGATGACGACGCTGTCCTCCGTGCCCGCCTCGCGGCAGCACGCCATGATGTCGAGCAGCACCGGCGCGTCGTCGTACAGATCGTGCACGGCGTAGGCGTTGTCCCACATGATGCGGAAGTTGGACCCGGCGATCGTGCCGAGGCGGGCCAGGCGCCTGACGGCGGCGTCCGAGTAGGTGTGGCCTGTCGGATTCTGATGCTTCGGGACGCACCAGATGCCCTTGATCAGCGGATCGCCCGACACCAGCCGCTCGACCTCGTCCATGTCCGGCCCGTCGGCGAGCATCCGCACGTTGATCAGCTCGAAGCCGAGCGATTCCGTGATGGTGAAGTGCCGGTCGTAGCCCGGCACCACGCACAGGAACTTGAGCCCCTCGCCCGCGCGCCGCCAGGCGGTCTCCAGGCCCAGCGGCCCCCGCAGCCAGGCGTTCAGCAGGTACTGGTACATGAAGGTGAGGCTCGCGTTGCCGCCGGCGATGACGTCGCTCTCCGGCACGCTGAGCAGGACGGCCCCCAGCCGCCGCGCGGCGGGCAGGCCGTCGAGTCCCCCGTAGTTGCGGACGTCGACGCCGTCCGGCCCGCGGTAGTCGCCGTCGAGCGCGCCGTCGAGCGCGTCGGCCAGGGCGAGCTGCTCGGGACTCGGCTTGCCGCGGGTCAGATCGAGCCGGAGGCCCTGCGCCTGCAGCTCGGCGTAGCGCGCGGCGAGCTGGCGCTCCCCTGCGACCAGGTCTTCTCTGTCTTCTCCGGCGGTCGGCTGTGTCGGCACGCGGGAATTATAGTGTCCGGGCGGCGGGCTCAGCCCAGCACCGCCTCGATGGCCTCGGCCAGGATCGCGACGGAGCGGTCGAGCTGCTCGTGCGTGATGACGATGGGCGGCGCGAGCAGGTAGCTGTCGCCCTTCACCCGGCTGAGGAGGCCGCGCTCGAGAGCCGTCCGGAGCACGCGCGGGCCGACCTTCGCGCCGGCGGGAAAGGGCTGCTTCGCGGCCTTGTCCTCGACGATCTCGACGCCGCACATCAGCCCCTTGCCCCGGATGTCTCCGACGTGAGGATGGCCGCCCAGGGCCGTCCGCAGCGCATCCAGGAGGTAGCCGCCCTTGGTCGCGGCCTGCTCCGGGAAGCGCTCGTCGTCGATGATGTCCAGCGTCCGCAGCGCGACGGCGCAGCCGACCGGATGAGCGCTGTACGTGAACGCGTGCATCCACGGCCCGGCGGTGTCCTGCAGGACGTCCATGACGGTGTCGCCGATGCCGATGCCGCCGAACGGGAAGTACCCCGACGTGATCGCCTTGGCGAACTGGACGATGTCGGGCTCCACGCCCCAGTGCGCGAGCGCGAAGGGGAGGCCCGTGCGGCCGAAGCCGGTAATCACCTCGTCGGCGACGAACAGCACGTCGTACTGGTCGCAGATGGCGCGAATCCGCGGGAAGTAGTCGTCCTGGGGGACGATCACTCCTCCGGCGCCCTGCACGGGTTCGGCGATGAACATCGCCACGGTCTCAGGGCCTTCCCGGACGATCGCCTGCTCGAGCTCGTTCGCCGCCGCGAGGCCCTGGCTGACGCCGGCCGGCGCCTCGTACCGATAGGGACAGGGAGACGGGATGTGCATGAAACCGGGCACCCGCGGCTCGAACAGCGACCAGTAGGGCGAGATCCCGGTCGCGCTCATCGCGGCCAGCGTGACGCCGTGATAGCCGTCGATGCGGGAGATGACCTTCGTCTTGGCGGGGCGTCCCCTGAGCTTCCAGTAGGCGCGGGCCGCCTTGATGCTGCTCTCGGTGGCCTCGCCGCCGCCGCTGGTGAAGAAGAAGTGGTTGATCGAGGGATAGCACAGGGCGGCCAGCCGCTCGGCCAGCTCGATGGCGCGGGGATTCGAGTTGCCGCTGTACGCCGAGCAGTAGGCTAGCGTCTCGGCCTGCGCCCGCATCGCGTCCGCCAGCTCCCGCCTGCCATGCCCGGCCGTGACGTTCCAGAGCCCCGCCAGCCCGTCGATGCATTCCCGGTCGTCCGCATCGGTCAGGATCGCGCCCTCGCCCCGCACCCAGACGCGCCCTTGCGCGTGCAGGGCCGGCTCGTGGAGCGGATGGACCAGATGCGCCTGATCGCGCTGGAGCAGCGCGGTGTTCGTTCCTTGCGTCGCGTTCATGCTTCCGACCATACCATCGGGCCGCGCGGCCGGGCCACTCGACGCGCGAAGCGGCCGGGTGCTATATTGCAGCGCTTCGGTTCAACGAAGGGGGAGAGATGCGAGTAACCAGCCTGTTCGTGGCGGCGCTGCTCCTGGCGGGAACGACCGGCGCGCTCGCGCAGGGCGTGACGAAGTACGTTCGGTACGAGCACGAGGGCAGCGTGTCGTACGGCGTCCTCGACGGCGAGACCATTCACCCGCTACGCGGGGACGTCTTCGAGTCGCCCGAGCGTACCGGCGACACGGTGGCGCTGGGCCAGGTTCGGCTGCTCGCGCCGACCGCCCCCAGCAAGGTGATCGCGGTCGGCTTCAACTACCGGAGCCACCTCGGCGAGGCTCCCGAGGCCGAGCATCCCGGCATCTTCTCGAAGTACCCCACGTCGATCATCCCCCACGAGGGCGTCATCACTTACTACAAGGACGCCACCGACCTGCACTACGAAGGGGAGATGGTGCTCATCATCGGCAAGACGACCCAGAACGTGGCGGAGGCCGATGCCGATGACCACATCTTCGCGGTCGCGCCCGGCAACGACGTGAGCGAGCGGGTCTGGCAGCGCAACGACCTGCAGTGGTTCCGGGCCAAGGGGGCCGATACGTTCGGACCGGTCGGCCCGGTGATGGCCGCTGGCGTCGACTACAACAACCTGCTGCTCCAGACTCGGGTCAACGGCGAGGTGATGCAGTCGCAGCGGACGAAGGATCTCATCTTCGGCGCCGCCGCCATCGTCAGCTACGTGAGCCGGTACATCACCCTCGAGGCGGGCGACATGATCTTCACTGGGACCCCCGGCACGACGAGCGCCATTCAGCCGGGCGACATCGTCGAGATCGAACTGGAGGGCGTCGGCGTGCTGCGCAACACGGTGGGGCAGCGCGGGCGGACGACCGACCAGCAGTAGGCAGGATCCGTGCGCCTGCCCGCGGCTCCGCGGGCAGGCGGGCGCACAGGCCGATGGAAACCGCGCTCACGCCACTCGAGTTCATGCGCCGCGCCCGGGCGTTGTACCCGGAGCGCGAGGCGGTGGTCGACGGCGAGGTACGCCGCACCTACGCGCAGTTCTGCGAGCGCTGCGACCGCTGGTCCGCGGCGCTGCAACGGCTGGGCGTCGGCCAGGGCGACCGCGTGGCGTACGTCTCGCCGAACACCGCCCCCAACCTGGAGTCGTTCTACGGCGTCCCGCAGATCGGCGCCGTGCTGGTGCCCATCAACTACCGGCTCAACGCCGCGGAGGTGCAGTACATCCTGCGGCACAGCGGCGCCAGGGTGGTCTGCGCGCATGCCGATTACCTCGAGCTGGTCGACGGCATCCGCGGTGCGTGCCCCGACATCGAGCATGCGGTCGCCCTGGAGGGTGCGCGGGACGGTTGGCACGACTACGAGGAGTTGCTCGCCGCGGCGGCGCCGGAGGGCGTCGAGCGTCCGGCGATCGACGAGCGCGACCTGCTGACCATCAACTACACCAGCGGCACGACCTCGCGGCCGAAGGGGGTGATGATCACCCACCGGAACGCCTACATGAACGTGGTCGGGACGCTGATCCACCATCCGCTCGGCTGCCGGGACCGGTACCTCTGGACGCTCCCGATGTTTCACGCCAACGGCTGGACGTTCGTCTGGATCGTGACCGCGGTCGGCGGCGCCCACGTCTGCCTGCGGCAGCTCGATCCGGCCCGGGCGTTCGGGCTGATTCGGGACGAGGCGGTCACGATGCTGTGCGCGGCGCCGACCGTGCTCATCACGCTGGCGAACGCGCCCGCCGCGGTGCGGGGCGAGGTGCCGCGCGGGGTGCGGGTGATGACCGCGGGGGCCCCGCCGGCCGCCGCCACCATTCAGCGCGTGGAGGGGGAGTTCGGCTGGGAGCTCATGCACGTCTATGGCCTGACCGAGACGGCCCCGTTCATCACGGTGTGCGAGCCGCGGCCCGAGCACGATGCGTGCACGCTCGAGGAGCGCGCCGCCATCAAGGCGCGCCAGGGGGTGGAGCTGGTCACGTCCGGCGAACTGCGGGTGGTCGACGACGACGGCAACGAGGTGCCGCACGACGGCGCGACCCTGGGCGAGATCGTCGTGCGCGGGAACGTGGTGATGGCGGGCTACTACGACGATCCGGCCGCGACCGCGGAGGCGATGCGCGGCGGGTGGTTTCACAGCGGCGACGCGGCCGTGGTGCACCCGGACGGCTACGTGCAGATCCGGGACCGGTTCAAGGACGTCATCATCAGCGGCGGCGAGAACATCTCGTCGATCGAGGTCGAGGGCGTCATGATGCGGCACCCGGCGGTGAAGGAGATCGCCGTGGTCGGGATGCCCGACGAGAAGTGGGGGGAGAGCCCCCACGCGTTCGTCGTGCTGGCGGACGGGGCGGCGGCCACGGCCGCGGAGCTGACCGCGTTCGCCCGCGAGCAGATGGCCCACTTCAAGGTGCCGCGGGCGTTCGAACTCGTCGCTGCACTGCCCAAGACGGCCACGGGAAAGATTCAGAAGTACGTGCTGCGCGCCGGCCGGAGCGCGATTTCGGCCCAGTAGCGGGCGGCCAGCCCGGGGCCGTTCGCGGTCAGAGAACCTCGTATACCCGGTACGACGACGTCCTTCCGGGCTCGTCCCGGCCCACCCCCACGGCGACGAGCCGGTTCAGCCACCCGTACCGCACCGAGGCGGTCTCGAACACCGGCGTCGTGCGCACGTAGGGCACCCCGCCGGCCGGCTTGCGGGCGATGCCGCGCGACCAGAGATAGATCAGCTCGCCGTCATCGGTCTCGAGGGTGGCGCGCAGGTTCAACTCCCCGGCGCCGTCCGGGCGGTCGATGCGCCAGCCACCCCCGCCGCCCAGCACGCGCCCGCGCAGCCGCGGCCCCCGAAACGTGCCGCCCGTCACCGGGATGATGCACCGCGGCCCGGCATCGTGAGTGCCGGCGACATCGAGCGCCAGCTCCATCAGCAGCGTCGAGCGCAGCTCCGGAACCGCTCCTGCCGGGTCGGCCCCCGCCACTGTGCCGAGCGACAGGCCGGCCGCGCCCAGGGCGCCGACCCGGGCGAACCGCCGGCGGGTGACGGGGTGATCCGACGCCACGGTGGTGCTCCGTTACTGGATGGCGATCAGCTCGACGTCGAACACGAGCATCCCGCGCGGGTCTTGACGGCCGCCGTAGGCCAGCTCCTCGGGAATCCAGAAGCGCCGCTTCTCGCCGACGACCATCAGCTGCACGCCCTCGGTCCAGCCGCGGATGACCCGATTGAGCGGGAACATCGAAGGTTGTCCGCGCGCGACCGAGCTGTCGAACATGCGGCCGTCCGTGGTCCATCCCGTATAGTGAACGGTTACGTTGCTGGTGGCGCTGGGGTGAACGGACCCCGAGCCGGCCTCGAGTACCTTGCTCACCAGCCCGGACGCCGAGGTCTCGGCGTCGCCGGGCGCGGCGGCGACGTCGTCCGGCGCAGGAATCTGCGCGGCCAGCGCCGCGCCGGCGGCGGCGACGAGGATGGGAAGCAGGAAAGCGTAGCGGGTCGGTTTCGTCATGCGGCTATGGTATCAGTACAGGAGTAAGCTACATTAGGCACTCATCCGCGATGCGCATCACCTACATTACGGCCGGCGCGGGCGGTATGTACTGCGGTAGCTGCATCCGGGACAACGCGCTGGCCAAGGCCTTGACGGCGGCGGGGCACGACGTCCTGCTGCTGCCGCTGTACACCCCCCTGTTGACCGACGACGAGAACATCAGCGCCGACCGGGTGTTCTACGGGGGCATCAGCGTCTACCTGGAGCAGCACCTGTCGCTCTTCCGGCACACGCCGTGGCTGGTCGACCGCCTGTGGGAGGCGCCCTGGCTGATCCGCGCGCTGGCCGACCGGGCCGTGCAGACGAGCCCGGAGCGTCTGGGGGACCTGACGGTATCCGTGCTGGAAGGCCGCGACGGGCGACAGGCCAAGGAGATCGCCAAGCTGCTCCACTGGCTGGCGGAACAGCCCAGGCCGGACGTGATCGACATCTCGAACTCGATGCTGATTGCCCTGGCGCGGCCCCTCAAGGAAGCGCTGCGTGCGCCGGTTTGCTGCACGCTGCAAGGTGAGGACATCTTCCTCGGCCACCTCCCGGAGCCGCATCACAGCCGCGCGCTCGCCCTGATTGCCAAGCATTCGCAGTACGTCGACCGCTTCATCGCGGTCAGCGACTACTGCGCGGAGCGGATGAGCCGTCTGGCCGGCATCCCGGGCGCCAAGATCGATGTCGTGCCGCTCGGGATCAACCTGGACGGCTACGAACGCCGGACGCCCCCGCGCAACAACGGACTGACCATCGGCCACTTCGGGCGGGTGGCGCCGGAGAAGGGGCTGCACGTGCTGTGCGAGGCGTATCGCCGGCTGCGGGAGGCGGGCAAGCTCGAGCACGGTTCCATCGAGATCGCCGGCTACCTGTCGCCGGCGCATCAGACGTACCTCGACTCCATCCTGGACCAGGCGCGCGAGTGGGGGCTGGCGGGCGAGATCACGTACCACGGCAAGCTGGACCGGGCCGGGAAGCTCGCGTTCCTCGGCCGGCTCGACATGCTCGCCGTGCCGGCCGCCTATGACGACCCGAAGGGCCTGCCGCTGCTCGAGGCGATGGCGTGCGGGGTGCCCACCGTCGTCCCGCGGCGCGGCACGTATACGGAGGTTGTCGAGCGCACCGGCGGTGGCATGCTCGTGGCGCCGGACGACGTCGAGGCCCTCTGCGCGGCGCTCGAACGCCTGGCGGCGGATCCTGCGCACCGCGAGAAGCTGGGACGACAGGGCGCGGCCGGGGTCCGGGAGCACTACACCGCCGAGGCGATGGCCGCACGTGCCGTCGACGTCTACCGCAGGGTCAACCCGGCGCCTCAGAACTAGTCGGAAGGCCCATCGGAACTGGTCGCGTTGCCGCGGCGCGGGAGCAGTCCCCCATGAAGTCCACACCCGGCGTCATCCTGCTGCTGGTCGTGCTGGCCTCGTGCGCGGTCACCGAGGGAACCGCCCAGTTCGGCGCGCGCGGGATTACCGGCACGCTGCCCGGCGCCGAGCCGTTCGACGCGGCGCTGGACCGCACCCTCGGCGCCGCCTGGGAGGCGCGCCCCGCCGGCTACGTGCCGCGCACGCAGCACCTGCGCGAGGACGGGACCCCGCTGTTCGTCAACCGGCTGCTGCTGGAGTCGAGCCCCTATCTGCGGCAGCATGCCCACAACCCGGTCAACTGGTTCCCCTGGGGCGACGAGGCGTTCGAGCTGGCCCGCGCGCTCGGGCGGCCGGTCCTGCTCTCAATCGGCTACTCCACCTGCCACTGGTGCCACGTGATGGAGGAGGAGTCGTTCGACGACCTGGAGATCGCGCGCTACCTCAACGCGAACTACGTCGCCGTCAAGGTCGATCGGGAGCTGCGTCCCGACCTCGACGCGATCTACATGAGCGCGGTCCAGCTCTTCACGCGGGGGAACGGCGGCTGGCCCATGACGCTGTGGCTGACGCCGGACCGGCAGCCGTACAGCGGCGGCAGCTACTTTCCCGCCCGCGACGGGGACCGCGGCGTCGCCGTCGGGCTGCTGACGCTCCTCGAGCGGCTGAAGGACGCGTACGACCGCCAGCCGGAACGGGTTGTCGAGGTCGCCGGCCAGGTGGTCGACGAGATCCGAGCCCACCTGACGCCGCCCGCCGCCGGAGCCGCGGTAGCCGGCGACGGACCGCTCCGCCGGGCCGCGGCCATCTACCGCGCCGAGTTCGACCCGGAGTTCGGCGGCATCCGGGGGCCGCAGAAGTTCCCGGCCAGCCTGCCGCTCCGGTTCCTGCTACGCGAGCACCGGCGGACGGACGACCTGGAACTGCTCGGCATGGTGACGACCACGCTCGAGCGGATGGCGGCCGGCGGCATGCACGATCAGATTGGCGGCGGGTTCCACCGCTACGCCACCGATCCGCAGTGGCTGGTGCCGCACTTCGAGAAGATGCTGTATGACAACGCCCTGCTGGCGCTGGCCTACCTGGAGGCGTACCAGATCACCGGCCGCGAGGACTTCGCCGAGGTCGTCGGCTCGATTCTGCGCTACGTCGAGCGCGACATGACCGCGCCCGGCGGCGGCTTCTACTCGGCGACGGACGCCGACAGCCTGGCACCGAGCGGGCAACGGGAGGAAGGCTGGTTCTTCACCTGGACGCCCGCGGAGATCGAGGCGGCCGTCGGCGCGGACGCCGCACGCCTGGTCAATCCGTACTTCGGCGTGACGGCCGCCGGCAACTTCGACGGCCGCACGGTGCTGCACCGCCCCCGCGGCGAGGTGGACCTGGCGCGTGAGCTCCGTGTGGCGCCGGCCGATCTGCGGCGGCGCGTGAGCGAGGCGCGCGACCGCCTGTACGACGCCCGCGCCCGGCGCCCGGCGCCGTTGCGCGACGAGAAGATCCTCACGGCCTGGAACGGGCTGATGATCTCGGCCTTCGCGCGGGCCGCGCTCGTACTGCACGTCCCCGCCTACGCCGACCGCGCCGCCGGCGCCGCGGAATTCCTTCTCACCCGCGCGCGGGACGGCGACCGGCTGGTCCGCAGCGTCGTTGGCGTCACCGGCGAGCAGCCCGGCTACCTGGACGACTACGCGTTCCTGATCGGCGGCCTGCTCGACCTGTTCGAGGCGAGCGGCCGCACCCGGTGGCTGCGGGCGGCGCTCGCGCTCGACGGGGTCCTCGAGGCGGACTTCGAGGATCGGACCGACGGCGGTTTCTTCAGGACGCCCGCCGGCGCCGATCCGCTGCTGGCGCGGGAGAAGCCGCACTACGACGGCGCCGAGCCGTCCGGCAACGCCGCGCAGCTTCTCAATCTGGTGCGCCTGCACGACTTCACCGGCGACGACCGGTTCCGCACGCGCGCCGGGCGCGCGCTGGAGGCGTTCGCGTCGACGCTGAACCGCGCGCCCACGGCGGCGGCCGAGATGCTGCTCGTCCTCGACTACCGGCTCGACACGCCGAAGGAAGTGATCATCGTCACGCCCACGGCACGCCGCGAGGCCGATCCGTTTCTGCAGCGGCTCGGCGCGACATTCCTTCCGAACCGTATTCTGGCGGTGGCCGTCGAGGGCCCCGATCTCGAAGAGCAGGCGCGCGTCGTCCCGTTGCTCGCAGGCAAGTACGCCAGGGGCGGACAGGCCACGGCCTATGTCTGCGAGAACCGCGTATGCGACCTGCCGACCACCGATCCCGTGCGGTTCGCGGAGCAGATTCGCGGCGCTGGCCGCTGATCCGGTGCGGCGGTTGCGTTACACTCGGCACCCCGCTCGGCGTTGCGCGGGACCGGGACTCACTGGACGAGGAGACAAGACGATGAACAGATGGTTACAGGGCGTGCTGGTGCTGGGCTGGATTCCGACGCTGCTGGTCGCCGGGGGCGTGCGCTGGTTCGCGCCGGAGCCGGTGGCGGCGCAGGAGCGGACGCCGATCAAGGTGACGCGGATCTACACCGGCGAGGACGGCAAGACCCACGCCGAGGAGCTCGAGGTGCCGCTGATGCAGGGGCGGGCCACGACCGAGCTGTCGGAGTCGGTGCCGGTCACCAGCGTGCAGTTCCGTCGCAACTCGCCCGACTACTTCATCGACTGGCATACCGCGCCGCGGCGGCAGTACGTGATCACCCTGGCAGGGGAGAGCGAGGTCGAGATCGGGGACGGCACGAAGATCCGCCTGCATCCCGGACACATCCTGCTGGCCGAGGACACGGCCGGCCAGGGCCACATCTCGCGCGCGGTCGGAACGGAAGACCGGATCTCCATCTTCCTGCCGCTAGTCGAGCAGTAGGGACGTGCTGCAGCGGCGTCTGCCGAGGGCCGTGCGCCTATTGGCGCCGTGATCGGCGGCGACCGGCTCGCGGCGGAAGCCGCGCTCAGCCGATGCGGAAGATCAGGAGCGCGTCGCCGTCGCCGACGGCGACGATGTCGCCGCTGATCGCCGCTCCCTGCGCGTTGCCCGGGGTGTCGTGGGCAGCGGCCAGGGTGGGCGCGGCCGGGTCGGAGACGTCGACCACCTCGATGCCGTCCTCGCCGACCGGCACCACGAGGGTGAAGCGTTCGACGGCCACCCGCTGGAAGCGGCCGCTCGAGCGGGCCGGTTGATACGAGCCGGCGAGGCGCGGCGCGGCGGGGTCCGCCACGTCGAGGATCTCCAGGCGTCCGGTGCGCGCGTAGACGACGTAGGCCCGGCCGCGATCGCCGAGCACGACGGACTGGGCGGGCTGCTCGGTGACGTAGACCCCCTGCTCCACGGGTGCTTCCGGGTCCGACAGATCGAACAGGTGCACCCCCGACGGCTGGTCGACGACCAGCACGCGCGAGCCCGCGCCGGCGATGCCCCACTGGTAGCCGGGCGTCTCCTGGGTCTGCAGCAGCACCGGCGCCGCTTCGTCCGACAGGTCCACGACCTCGAGTCCGGTCATCAGGTTGACGACCAGCGCCGTGGTACCGGAGGTCGTGACGCCCAGCGCTTGGCCGGCGGTCCGATGGGTGCCCGCCAGGACTGGGGCCCGCGGGTCCGACACGTCGATGATGTACAGCCCTTCGAGCCCGGCGGTCAGATAGACGTGGGGCGCGGCGACGTGGAACGCCCAGATGGGCCCCGGCGCCGTGAACGTCCCCAGCGCGGCCGGCCGCGCTGGATCGGAGACGTCCACGACCTGGAGCGTCTCGCCGCCCGCGACGTAGGCGTAGTCGCCCGCGAGCTCGACGAGCGCGGCCGGCACGTCCAGGCGGGCCACCAGCTCGAGCGTCGTGGTCTGCGCCCCTGCCGGGAGCGGGCCGGGCAGCAGGGCGAGCGCGCCGACGAATGCGGCCAGGCGCGTGGCAGGAAAACGGGTGGACGGCATCGGGTGCCTCCGTCTCAGTTGCCGGCCGCCGCCGCCCGTTCGCGGTCGATCAGCTCGCGCCGCAGGATCTTGCCCGACGGCACCTTCGGGATGGCGTCGATGAACTCGACCCGCCGCACCTTCTTGTGGGGCGCGACGCGCTCGGCGACGTGCGCCATGATCTCGTCGGCTGTCACGGCGGCGTCCGGCTTCACGACGACGAAGGCCTTGGGGACCTCGCCGGCCTCCTCGTCAGGACTCGGAACGACGGCCGCGTCGGCGACCGCGGGATGCGCCTGCACGACCGCCTCGAGCTCGGCCGGCGCCACCTGCAGGCCCTTGTACTTGATCAGCTCCTTCACCCGGTCGACGACGTACATGTAGCCGTCCTCGTCGGCGCGGCCGATGTCGCCGGTGCGCAGCCAGCCCTCATCGTCGATCATCGCACGGGTGGCCTCCGGGTTGTGCAGGTAGCCCTTCATGATCTGGGGCCCGCGCACCCAGATCTCGCCCAGTTCGCCCGTGGGCGCGTCCTGGCCGGTCGTCAAGTCGACGACGCGGAAGGTGGTGCTCGGCGCCGCGGGGCCGACCGACGTGATCTTGATCTCGTGATCGCGCGGGGTGAAGTGGGTGACCGGGCTCGTCTCGGTCAGGCCGTATCCCTGCCGCACGGAGATCGCGTTGCGCGCGGCGCAGGCCCGGGCTACCGGCTCCGGCAGCGGCGCGGCACCCGACAGGATGTCGGTCAGCGAGGACAGGTCGTAGTTGTCGACCGCCGGATGCTTGGCAAGCGCGAGCACGATGGGCGGGACGAGGTAGCCCTTCGTCACCCGATGCTTCTGGACCAGTCCGAGGAACTGGTCCAGGTCGAACCGGGGCATCGTGATCACCGTGGCCCCCACGCGGAGCACGCCGCTCATGATCACGACCATGCCATAGATGTGATAGAAGGGCAGGATGCCGATGAAGACTTCCTTCTCGGTGAGCCGCTCCACCGTATCCGTTTGGACGACGTTGGCCACCAGGTTGTAGTGGGTGAGCATCACGCCTTTCGGCATGCCGGTCGTGCCGCTGGAGTAGGGCAGCGCCACCAGGTCCTCGCGGGGGTCGATCGACACGGCCGGCGGCGGGTCGGACGAGAGCAGCGCGGCGAACGGCGTGGCGCCTGCGGCCTCGCCGAAGACGAACACCTCCTCGACGGCGGTGCCCTGCGCTCCCTCGCGCGCCTTGTCCAGGAACGGCGGAATCGTCACCAGGAACCTGGCGCCCGAATCGGCGAGCTGCCGCGTCAGCTCCGCCGGTGTGTAGAGCGGGTTGATCGTCGTGACGACGCCCCCGGCGGTGGCGACGCCGAAGAACGCGACCGCGTACTCGGGCAGGTTGGGGCTGTAGATGGCGAAGACATCGCCCTTGCCGAACCCGCGCGCCGCCAGTCCCGCCGCCACCGCGCGCGTCGCGGCGCGGAGCTGCCCGTACGTGATGGTCCGGTCCGTGGGGCCGTCGATCAGCGCCGGCTTGTCGGGCCACCGGTCCGCGAGCTCGAACACGTGGTTCTGCAGCGCGACCTCCGGGATCTCGACGTCCGGAAACGGGCTGCGGTAGATCATGGCGTCAGTTGCCCCGCGGGAAGATCGGCTTGGTCTCTATGACGTCATAGGTATCGAACAGCCCGTGCAGGACGTACGGATCCTCGGCGTACGTGCTCCGCGCGGCGTCGAGGTCGTCCGCTTCCACGATGATGAGGCTGCCCCCCATCTCTCCCTGCTCGTTCAGCAGCGGCCCGCCGTATCGCAGCCGGCCCGCCGCATCCAGCCGGGCCATGTGCTCGAGGTGCGCGGGGCGGTGCTTCTTGCGGTGCTCGAGCCCGTCGGGGCGGTCGCGCGCGATCAAGGCGAACCAGGGCATCGCGGTTGCTCTCCTGCGTCTTCGCTGGGTTTCGGTACGAACATCCCGCGCCGGCGGCTCCGGCATTCTACGTCAGGATTGGGCGGTATTGACAAGGGTCGCATGTCCGGGCTGCACAGCGCTACGCGGCCGGCAGGACGCCGTTCGCCAGGATGTCGCGGAGCGCCTCCGCGACCCGATCGACCTGCGCCTCCGTGTTGTAGTGGTGGGTCGACACGCGGACCGTGCTCAGACCGAGGTCGGTGTGCCGCACCCAGATGTGGTGCCGGCGCCACAGCGTGTCCACGACGTCGCGCCGGTCGAACCCCTCGAGGGCGAAACCGGTGATGCCGCAGGCGAGGAGCGGGTGGGTCGAGGTGTGCACCCGCACCTGGGGAATCTCCGCCAGCCGCTCGCGCAGCCGCCCGGCGAGGGCGCGGATGCGCTGCTCGATCCGCTTCCGGCCGATCGCGTTCTGGAAGTCCAGGGCGGCGGAGGTCGCCATCAGCAGCGGACCGGCACGCTGGCCGAGCCGGTCGTAGCGCGCGGCTCCGCGATCCGGATCGTCCCACCCCGTGTTGGCGACGGTCGGCCAGACCTGCTGCTGCGCCTCTTGGCGCAGATAGAGGAACCCGGTTCCGACCGGCGCGCCCATCCACTTGTAGGGGCTCGACGCGTAGAAGTCGACGCCGAGATCGTGCATGTCGAGGGCCAGCATCCCGATACCGTGGGCGCCGTCGACCACGGTGAGAATCCCGCGCGGCCTGGCCAGCGCGGCCAGCTCCTTCACCGGCAGCATGCAGCCCGTGGGAAACGTCACGTGGCTGACGCTGATCACCTTCGTGCGCGGCGTGATCGCGTCCTCGAAGCGGCTGACGATGTCCTCCGGGGCCGGGGGCGGAATGGGGAACGGCAGCTCGCGGACGACGATGCCCCTGCGCCGCGCCTGCAGCTTCCACGGCTCCAGGCCCCCGGGATGCTCGTGGAAGGAGCCCAGCACCTCGTCGCCCGCCTCCAGGTCGAGGCCGTTGGCGATGAAGCTCATCCCCTCCGTGGTGTTGCGGGTCAGCGCGATCTCGCCGGGATCCGCATTGACGAACGCCGCCAGCTTCGCCCGCAGATCCGCCTGTGCGGCGGTGTGCCGCGAGTTCTCCCGGCCCGGATCGCTGGCGAGCCCCCGATAGCCGTCGACAAGGGCGTAGTACACCGGCCTCGGCATCGGACCGAGACTGCCGCTGTTCATGTAGGCGAGCTCGTCCGAGGTCAGGAACTCGCTGCGCACCTGCGCCCAGAAATCGGCCTCGGACAGCTCGCCGTCCTGGGCAGCCTCGATGGCGGCGATGCCGGCCTGGCCGGCGGCCGGCGAGACGGGCCAACCGGCGGCGGCGACGGCCGAGCCGGCCGCGACCGCGCGGAGAAAGAGGCGGCGGGAAATGCCGGTCGGGGTCCCCGGTTCGCGGCTGTCACCCACCTCGTCGATCGGCATGGGAGCTCCTTCGCTGAATGGTCTCCGTGCCCACTATGCTCCGAGCGGTCCCCCTGGTCAATCCCGCATCCTCCGGACGGCGGGGACCAGGGCGCGCGGCGCAGCGGCGCGCACCGTCGCTTCAGGCTATGATGGCGCCTTGTCGGACCGTCACGGGAGCGCGGGACCGATCGCCGCCTGGTGCCTGTACGACTGGGCCAACTCCGCGTTCACCACGCTGGTCGTCAGCTTCATCTACTCCGCGTACTTCAGCAACGCGTTCGCCGACGACCCCGGCCACGGCACGGCCCTCTGGTCCCGCGGCATCACGGCGAGCGCGCTCGCCATCGCCGCGCTGGCGCCCATCGCCGGCGTGCTCGCCGACCGGGGCGGTCGGCGCAGGTATCTGGTGCTCTGCTCGCTGCTGTGCGTGGCGGCCACGGCGGCGCTGACGTTCGTGACGCCCAGCCAGCCGCATGCCGTCGTGACCGCGCTCGGCCTGTTCGTCATTGCCAACGTGGCCTTCGAGCTCGGCCTGGTGTTCTACAACGCGTTCCTGCCGCGCATCGCCGAGCCGGATCGCATCGGGCGCATCTCGGGCTACGGGTGGGCGCTCGGCTATTGCGGGGGGCTGGCGGCGCTCGTCGCGGCGTTGGTGGTCTTCGTGCCGGAGACGCCGCTGTTCGGCATCAGCACGGCCGAAGGGTTCAACCTGCGCGCCACGAACCTGCTCGTGGCCGGCTGGTTCCTAATCTTCGCCCTGCCCGCGTTCTTCCGGTTGAAGGACGAGTCCGTCACGAGCGAGCGGCTCAGCGTCCGGCGCGCCTTCGCCGACCTGGCGGCCACGGTGCGTCAGTTGCGGCGGTACCGGCAGGTCGGGCTGTTCCTGCTGGCGCGGCTGTTCTACAACGACGGCCTCGTGACGATCTTCGCCTTCGGCGGCATCTACGCGGTCGGCACGTTCGGGTTCAGCTTCGCGGAGCTCGTCACGTTCGGCATCGTCATCAACGCCGGCGCCGGACTGGGGGCGCTGGCCTTCGGGTTCGTCGACGACCGCCTGGGCGGCAAGACGACCATCGGCCTCAGCGTGGCGGCGCTGGCGGCGGCCACCGTGCTGGGCGCGCTGGCGCCGACAGCCGCCTGGTTCTGGGCGGCGGCCATCCTGGTCGGCATCTTCGCCGGCCCGAACCAGTCTGCCAGCCGCTCGCTGATGGCCCGCTTCGTGCCGCGGAGCCACGAGTCGGAGTTCTTCGGCTTCTTCGCGTTCTCGGGCAAGGTGACGTCGTTTCTGGGGCCGGCGCTGCTGGGCGTGCTGAGCGACATCTACAGCCAGCGCGTCGGCATCGCCAGCTTGCTGATCTTCTTCCTCCTCGGCGGCCTGTGCCTGTGGCGCGTGGACGAGCGGCAGGCCATCGCCGCCGCCCGCGCCGGATAGCAGCGGCCCCCGCGGCGTCGGTGCAGGAGACATGGACTACCGGACGCTGTTCGACCTGACGGAGAAGGTAGCGCTCGTGACCGGATCCACGCGCGGGATCGGCCGGGCGATCGCCGAGGCGCTGGCCCGCTTCGGCGCCCGCGTCGTGATCTCCAGCCGCAAGGCCGAGGCCTGCCGCGAGGTGGCCGGCGCCATCGTGCGCGCCGGCGGGGAGGCGCTGGCGGTTCCGTGCAACGTGTCGCACGCGGATCAGCTCGACGGCCTGGTCTCCGGCTGCCTGGACCATTGGGGGCGCGTGGACGTGCTCGTGTGCAACGCCGCGGTCAATCCGTACATGGGGCCGATGGCGGGCGCCTCGGAAGCGGTCTACGACAAGATCATGGATACGAACGTCAGGCACGTGCTGGGACTCTGCCACCGCGTCATCCCACAGATGGCCGAGCGCCGGGACGGCGCGGTCATCATCGTCTCGAGCATCAGCGGCCTCCGGGGGCATCGCACCCTGGGGCTGTACGCCCTGTCGAAGGCGGCCGAGATGCAGCTGGCGCGCAACCTGGCGGTCGAGTGGGGACGTTGCAACGTGCGCGTCAACTGCATTGCGCCGGGCCTGGTGCGTACCGACTTCGCGCGGCCGCTCTGGGAGGATCCCGAGGCGTTGCGAGAGTCGCTCGACGAGTATCCGCTCGGGCGCATCGGGGAGCCGGAGGACATCGCGGGTGCGGCGGTGCTGCTGGCATCGCGGGCCGGCGCGTTCGTTACCGGACAGGTGCTGGTGGTCGACGGGGGCGCGACGATAGCCATGGGGAGCCAGCGCGAGCGGTGATAGAGTTAGGAGGCAGGGGCGCGAGTCCTGCGTGCAAGGGAGGAGATCATGAAGGCCGTCAACATGCAGTCGTTCTGCGTGGCCCTGGCCCTGGTCCTGAGCTTGGGTCTCGTACCCGTGGCGCACGCCCAAGATGCCGAGTGGATGCAGGTCGATATCGTCAACGTCGTGCCCAATCGACTCGACGACTACGTCGAGCTGCAGCTCGAGGAGGTGAATCCGGCCTTGCAACGAGCCGGCGTGCCGTGGCGCTCGGTGTGGCGCGTGGCCGAGTTCGGCAACAGCTACGAGCTGCAGCTGGTGACGCCCATGTCCAGTCTGGCGCAGTACGACACGGGCGGTCCGCTGGCGAGGGTGCTCGATCTCGACCGGCGCCTGCGGCTGGTCGAGCGGCTGCGGCGGATGACGGTGTCACGGAAGCGCTACGCGATACGCTACCGGCCCGACGTCAGCGTCGAGGCGGACGAGGTCGGAGGGCTGTCGCTGGCGCGCGTCACCACCGTGGAGATTGCGCCCGGACGCGGCGGCGACTGGGAGCAGTTCATGCTCTCGGCGCTCCCGACGTTCTCCGGCGCGAGCCTTGTCTTCGGGGTGTACGAGCGAGTGTTCGGGCCCGGACCGGCGGCGTGGCTGATCGTCGAGAACTACTCGAGCTTCGCCCAGCTGGAGCAGCCGTCGCTGCTGGTCAGGGCGTTCGGGGACGAGGCCGACGCGGCCAACGCCCGCGTGGCCGGCATCGTGACGTCGATCGAGCGGACGGTGCTGCGCTACGACGCCGAGCTCAGCTACTCGGCCATCCCGGTGAGCCGGCGGTAGGCTTCGATGCCGTACTGGTTGTATCAGATTGCCCACCTGTTCTCCGTGATTCTGCTGGCCGGAATCACGTTCGCCGCGTTGGCCGCGCCCCAGCCTGAGAATCGGCGCCTGGTCCTGATCGGGTCAGGCGTCGCCGCCGCGGTCGCGCTCGTGAGCGGATTCGGGCTGCTGGGGATCGGCCGCTTCGGCTTCCCGGGGTGGGTGGTCGTCAAGCTCGCCGCGTGGATCGCGCTGGCCGCGCTGACCGGCCTCGCCTTCCGCCGTCCCGGGCAGGGGCGGATGCTGGCGACCGTCGCCGTCCTGGCCGTGCTGCTCTCGGTCGTCGTGGTCGTGCTGAAGCCGTTCTGACGGATCGGCGAGCGGGCCGGCTCCGCACGACCGCGTCGAATACGGCGGGGCCCCGCGCCGGGGCCCTCTGCGCCGGGGCCTCCTACAGCAGCGCCAGTCCCTTGGCGGCCAGCCTCTGCGCCCGCTCGCCGAGCGTGGCGAAGCGGGTGTCGCGCGTCTGCCCGCGCCGGAAGCGTACGTGGATCTGCTCCAGCACGACGGCGAGCTTGAAGACCCCGAATACGTGATACCAGTGCGCGTGCTCGACGTCGAAGCCCGCGGACCGGGCGTAGCGCTCGACGAGTTCGCGGCGCGTGGGCAACCCCGGCGCGCGGCCCGGCGTCGGGCTCACGCCGCGCCAGGCCGGGTCGTCGTCCGGGTCGCTCCAGCAGTTGAGCAGGTACCCCAGGTCCATCAGCGGGTCGCCCCGCGTGCACATGTCCCAGTCGAGCACGGCCACGGCCGTTGCCGGATCGGCCGCATCCACCAGGATGTTCTCGATCTGGTAGTCGTTGTGCACCAGTGTGGCCGCCTGTTGCGGCGGCAGGCCGGCGCGCAGCCAGACGGCGATGCGGTCCATGGCCGGCAGCTCGCGGCCGGTCGCCCCCCAGCGCGCGGTCCAGCCCGCGAGCTGGCGCGTGACGTAGCCGTCCGGCCGGCCGAGGCCGTCGAGGCCGACCGCCCGCGGGTCGACGCGGTGCAGCGCCGCCAGGCTGTCCGCCAGCATCTCGCCGAGGCGCCTAGCCAGGACCGGGTCGCCGGCGACGTCCGGGGGCAGCTGCCGGCGGATTACGAAGCCGTGCCGGCGCTCCATCACGTGGAAGTCCGCGCCGATCACGGCCGGGTCGTCGCACAGCGCGTAGCTGGTCGGGGCCAGGGGATAGCAGGTGCCGAGCCGTGCCAGCACCCGGTGCTCGCGCCGCATGTCGTGCGCCGTCGGCGCCACGGGTCCCAGCGGCGGCCGCCGCAGCACGTACTCGCGGTCGCCGAACCGCACCAGGTACGTGAGATTGGCGTGGCCGCCGCCGAACTGGCTGATCGTCAGGGCGCCCGGGACGGCCGGCAGGCGCGCGCGGAGCCAGGGTTCGAGCCGGCCCAGGTCCAGCCGCTCGTCGGGGCGGATGTCGATGAGTTCCGAGGCGCGCGGCGGATGTGCGGCCACAGCCTATAATAGGCGCCTTCCACGGTGCCGGCGGCAGGGGTGCCCAATGCGAACGGTGCAAGGTCTGAGCGAGCTCGAGGGGCTGGTCGGCAGCGAGCTGGGCACGAGCGGCTGGCTGCGGATCACGCAGGAGATGGTCGACACGTTCTCGGACGTGACCGGCGACCATCAATGGATTCATCTCGACGCGGAGCGCGCCGCGCGGGAGCTGCCGGGCGGCCGGCCGATCGTGCAGGGGTTCTTCACCCTGTCGCTCGTCGTCCGGTTCCGCGACGAGATCCTGGACCTCCGGGGCGTGAGGCGCACCATCAACTACGGCCTGAACCGCGTCCGCTTCATCAGTCCCGTGGCGGTCGGGACGCGGGTGCGCGGCACCGAGACGCTCGTCGCGGCCGAACGCGTGCAGCCTGATGCGTTGCGTCTGACCAGCTCGTACGTCGTCGCGGCGGAGGGCTCGGACAAGCCGGCCTGCGTCGCGGAGTTCGTGACGCTCGCCTACGAGTGAGCTGGCGGTTCCTCGCGCTGCTTGCGCAGCTCGATCCGCGCCACCGTCCGGCGGTGCACCTCGTCCGGCCCGTCCAGCACCCGTAGCGTCCGGCTGTGGGCCCAGGCGCGCGCGAGGCCGAAGTCCTCGCACATGCCGGCGCCGCCGTGTACCTGAATGGCCCGGTCGATGACGCGGAGGGCCGCCGCCGGCGCCACCACCTTGATCATCGCGATCTCGGCGCGGGCGGTCTTGTTGCCCACCGTGTCCATCATGTGAGCCGCCTTGAGGGTCAGAAGCCGCGCCTGCTCGATCTCCATCCGCGAGTCCGCGACCGCCTCCATCACGACGCCCTGATCCGCCAGCGGCGTGCCGAACGCGACGCGCGACCGCGCCCGCGCGCACATCGCTTCCAGCGAGCGTTCCGCGAGGCCGATGACGCGCATGCAGTGATGGATCCGGCCGGGGCCCAGCCGGCCCTGGGCTATCTCGAAGCCGCGCCCTTCGCCGAGGAGGATGTTGTCGCGGGGTACCCGGACGTCCTCGAAGCGGAGCTCCCAATGGCCGACCGGCGCGTCGTCGTACCCGAAGACGGTGAGAGGCCGCACGACGGTGACGCCGGGCGTGTCCTTCGGCACGAGGATCATCGACTGCTGCCGATGCCGCTCCGCGTGCGGGTCGGTCTTGCCCATGACGATCAGGATCTCGCAATGGGCGCTGCCGGCCCCGGTGATCCACCACTTGCGGCCGTTGATGACGTACTCGTCGCCGTCGCGCTCGATCCGGGCGCGGATGTTCGTGGCGTCCGACGACGCCACGTCCGGCTCGGTCATCGCGTAGGCCGAGCGGATGGCGCCGTCGAGCAGCGGCCCCAGCCAGCGGCGTTTCTGGGCGTCGGTGCCGTAGCGCACCAGCACCTCCATGTTGCCGGTGTCGGGCGGCGCGCAGTTGAACACCTCCGGCGCGATCGGCGAGCGCCCCATGATCTCGCACAGCGGCGCGTACTCGAGGTTCGTGAGGGTGCCGCCGAGCTCGCTCTCGGGGAGGAAGAGGTTCCAGAGGCCGGCCGCGCGAGCCCGGCGCTTCATCTCGTCCATGACCGGCGGGGACTCCCAGCGGTTCGGGGCGGCCGCGTGCTGCTCGGCGTACGTCCGCTCGTGCGGATAGACGACCTCGTCCATGAACGCGAGCAGCCGTTGCCGGAGCTCGCTCACCCGCGGGCTGAAGGCGAAGTCCATGCCGTCACCCGGCCGCCAGGTACGGAATCGTCTGCGGTCCCTCGGGCAGGACGCACAGGCGCGCCCCGGGCCCGACCCGGTCGAGCTGCTCGCGCGCCGTCGACTCGACGTCCTCGATGGGGGTGAGATGCGCGGCGCGCACGGCGTCGGGCGAGAGGCCGTCGGCCTTGAGGAACACCTGCGCGCGCCGCTGGATCTGCGCCTGGATCTGCACCTCCCACTGGTCGTGCCGGTTGTGACCCGGCGCGCAGATCATCTCCAGCAGCGCCGTGGGCGAATCGCGTTCCGCGAGGATGGCGCCGTACTCGCCGTGCGACGGCAGGCCGTCCGCGCACTCCGCCGCGCAGACGATGGCGCCGCCCGGCCTGACGACCTGCGCCGCCGCCGACAGTCCCTTGATGGTCTGGTACAGGTTCTGGTCGAGCGGATAGCCGCTGTTGGTGGTCACCACCACGTCGAACGGCGCCGCGAACGCCTGCATGGCGCTGCGCTTCACGCGCTCGGCCAGCGACCGGTGGACCGCGAAGATCTCGCCCGCGGTAACGCTGGTGATCCGGCGGTCGCGGTTGATCGCCACGTCGACGCTGAAGTGGACGCCCACGTGCGCGGCGATGCGGCGGATGGCCTCGTGGATCGGGTTGCCCTCGAGCACGCCCCAGGTGGCGTGTGGGCTGGCGATCATCTCCGCATCGTGGAGCCGCATGGTCGTCCTGAAGCCGGCCAGTCCCGGGGCCACCAGCTTGGGGCCGCCGCTGAAGCCGGCGAAGAAGTGCGGCTCGACGAAGCCGGTGGTGATCCGCACGTCGGCCTCCACCCAGAGCCGGTTGATCCAGACCGGCACGCGCGGCTCGACCTCTCCCAGGTAGGCGAGTCCCGCCTCGTCGAAAGCACTGTGGTTGACCACGCGGTAGCGATCGACGACCGGTTCGCCGAGCATCTCGACCAGCTCGTCGCGAGCGTTGGGGCGGTGCGTGCCGGTGGCAATCAGGATGACGATCCGCTCGTCGGGCACGTGCGCGAGCTCGCCGAGCAGCACCGGCAACAGCGTGCGGCTCGGCATCGGCCGGGTGACATCGCAGACCGAGATGGCGACGGTCTGGTCGCGTCCGACGAGCGACGCCAGCGGCGGCGAGCCCAGCGGCGCCCGCAGCGCCCGGCGGATGGCGGCGGCCTCGTCCGGCAGGCCGGCGATGTACGCGGGCTCGAGGACCGTGGTGCGGTCGTCGGGAAAGTCGACCGACAGCCGGCCCCGGCCGTAGGCAAGCTGAACGTTCACGCCGGGATCATAACCTCGCGCGACGGTTCATCCTGCGCCGCCCGTCAGGATTCGCCTGACGCCGGCGGCCGCCTCGACCGCCCGGGCGGCAATCTCGTCGGCGGTCAACGTGCTGAGCGGATGCGTGATGACGACCGGCTCGAGGCTCTCCGCGCCGAGCGCCGCCTGCTGCACGCGGGCTTCGCGCAGGAACGCGTCGGTGACGACGACCGCCGTCGGGACGCCCCGCCCCTCCAGGCCGACCGCGTCGTGCAAACTGCACGACGTGCAGGAGCCTCAATCGCCGATGGCCGTGATCACGACGTCGGTTTCGGACGCGATGCGGTCGAGCAGATCCGGTGGCGCGAGGCGCGAGAAGCTCGACTTCGTGTAGACGCGTACGGCGCTGAAGGCCAGACCTGCTTCGAGCTGGGTGACGATCTGGCGCAGCAGCTTCGACGCGTTCCACTTCGTGTTGTCGAGGATGCCGAGGCGCAGGCCGTCGAGGGTGGCCGGACGCCGCGCCAGCGGATGCGGCTCGGCGCTGACGGTTCCGCGCGGGTCGTACACGATCCGTCCGTCCGGCAGGCGCCTCTCGCTCGTTCCCGGCATCCCTCGTCACCCAGTCTGATGCAAAGCGGCGGCGGGGCGCAATGTCCGTCACAGGACTCGCCCGACTCCGTGCTGCACGCGGCAGGCGTTGCCGCCCTGGCCGTTCGAACATCGCCGTCGGATTCTCGTCATCACAGCTCGCACGTTCCGTCGGTGCAGGTGCTGTCGCCGCCGGCCGGCGGGCGGCCGTCGATCGAGCGGAGCACGGGCGACGTCATGTGGCCCCAGCCGGGCAGGAACGCCGAGAACCGGCCCGCCTCACCGCCGGCGACGAACAGGTGGATGTCGTCGGGGGAGGGGACGATCGGGATGCGCGCGCCCGGCTCGCGCCGGTACCAGCGCGGCAGGTTGCGGTTGTAGATCTTTCCGTAGCGGTCCCGGAAGCTGACGTCGTCCCAGGTGTTGGCGGCATTCGACCAGAGGTAGCGGCGCACGTCCTGGCGCGTCCACCGTTTCGCGGCGATCGTGGCGGCGTGCTCCGGTCCGATGACGACGGCGCACGAGCCGCTGCTGACGGCGTTGTTGTGCGCGATGGTGCTCATCGCCGAGGCGATGCTGTCGAGGATTCCCTGCGGGTCGTTGGCCACATGGTTGGTGACGCTGTGCGGTCCCTCGGCGGCGATGCAGAACACGGTGCTGTCGTCCGGGCGGTAGCCGTGCTCGACGTGGTACGGCGCCCAGGGGCTCGCCTCCTCGTTCTCGGCGATGCAGAACGTGTACTTGCCGGGGTGCCCCAGCGTGCTCTTGTCGAGGTCGCCCGGCCAGGCGCCTCCGACGTTCAGCAGCACGAGACGGATCGCGCGGCCGATCGTGGCGTTGGCCCGGCATCCGGAGCCGAAGACGTTGGCGCCGGCGTTGAGCCCGATCGCGCGCCGAATCGGACCGTTCACCACCACGAGCGGGGCCGCCATGTGGGTGGTCGCCTGCACGCCGTGCAGGTTGAAGTGGCTGCCCGTGAGAGCCAGCAGCGCGGCGCGGACCACCGGCGCGTACTCCGGCCGGCACCCGGCGAGCACCAGGTTGACCGCCAGCACCTCGCGCGTCAGGTTGCCCCAGCGGGGCGGAATGCGGGCTTCGAGATGATCCGGTAGGCCGCCCAACGCGGTGACCATCGCGTCGACCAGCTCCGGCGTCGGCGGCACCACGGGCAGGCCGTCCGTCCAGCCCTGCTCGAAGTAGTGCTCGATCAGGTGCGCGGTGTCGCCGCTCTCGTCACGACGTAACATCCCCGAACCCCTTGCCCTGCTCGGCGAGACGCTTGAGGAGCGGGGCGGGCTCGAGCCGCTCGCCGTGCTCGTCGTACAGGCGGCTCAGCGTGTCGTAGATGGTCCGGAGGCCCACCAGGTCGGCCCAGAACATCGGTCCGCCCCGGTAGCGCGGAAAGCCGTAGCCGTGCATCCAGACCACGTCGATGTCGCTGGCGCGCAGGGCGATTCCCTCGTCGAGGATCTTCGCCCCCTCGTTGACGAGCGGATACAGGCAGCGCGGCACGATCTCGTCGTCGCCGACGGCACGGCGCTCGATGCCGGCCTCCGTCGCTGCCGCGGCGATCAGCTCCTCGACGATCGGGTCCGGCACAGGCGTGCGGCGGCCCGGTTCGTAGCGGTACCACCCCGCGCCTGTCTTCTGCCCGAAGCGGCCCCGCTCGCAGATGCGATCCGCGACGGGGGAGTAGCGCAGGTGGGCCGGCCGGGTGGCCGCCTGGCGCTGGCGGATGAACCAGCTGACGTCGTTGCCCGCGAGGTCCGACATCTGGAACGGTCCCATCGGCAGGCCGAACTCGTGGATGACCCGGTCGACCTGCTGGGGCAGCGCCCCTTCCTCGAGCAGGAACTCCGCCTCCCGCAGATAGGGCGCGAGCAGCCGGTTGCCCACGAACCCGTCGCAGACGCCGACCAGGACGCCCACCTTGCCGAGCCGCTTCGCGAGCTGCATGACCGT
Source organism: Vicinamibacterales bacterium (assembly GCA_965217045.1). GTDB lineage: Bacteria > Acidobacteriota > Vicinamibacteria > Vicinamibacterales > UBA8438 > JAAXGX01. The sequence goes on from CBDCHF010000008.1 coordinate 163,294, forward strand.
GGCGATGGTGCGTGCGGAGCTGCGCTTGCCGCGCACGTTCTCCATGAGCCGCATGACGTTGGCCGGGCTGAAGAAGTGGGTGCCGATCACCGACTCGGGCCGGGAGGTGGCCGCCGCGAGCGCGTCGACGTCCAGCGTCGACGTGTTCGTGGCCAGGACGGCGTCGGGCTTGCACACGGCGTCGAGCCGCCGGAACACCTCCTGCTTCAGGTCCAGCCGCTCGAAGACCGCCTCGACCACGATGTCGGCGTCGCGCACGTCCTCGTAGCTGGCGCTGCGCGCGATGCGTCCCAGCCGCTCGTCCATCTCGGCCTGGGACAGCCGGCCCTTCGACACCGTGGCCGCGTAGTTCTGCGCGACGACCGCGAGCCCCTTGTCGAGCGCCTCCTCCGCGATGTCGACCACGGTCACCGGGATGCCGGCGTTCGCGAACGTCATGGCGATGCCGCCGCCCATCGTCCCGCAGCCGATGATCGCGGCGCGCTCGATCGGCAGCGCCGGCGTCGCGCGCGGCACGTCCGGAATCTTCGTGGCCTCGCGCTCGGCGAAGAAGGCGTGCCGCTGCGCCCGCGACTGGTCCGAGGCGCGCAGCCGCTCGAAGATCCGGCGCTCCGCGGCCATGCCCTCCGAGAACGGGAGCGAGACGGCGTTCTCGACCGACTCGACACAGGCATACGGGGCGTCGAAGCCGCGGGCGCGCCTGGCCATCTGCTTGCGGAACGCCGCGAAGATCCCGGGCCGTGCCCGGGCCTCGGCGACGCGCTCGTCGAGAGTCGACGCGCGGTGCAGCGGGGTGCGCTCGGCGGCAAGCTGCCGCGCCCGTGCGATCGCCAGCTCTATCGGATCGCCGTCCACGACCTGGTCGACGATGCCCAGGGCCAGCGCGCGCCCGGCCGGCAGGAGCTGGCCGCCGACGATGACGTCGAGCGCCGCTTCCACGCCGATCAGCCGCGGCAGGCGCTGGGTGCCGCCGGCGCCCGGCACGATCCCCAGGGTCACCTCCGGCAGGCCGAGCCGGGTGCCCGGGGCGGCAATGCGGACGTGGCAGGCGAGCGCCACCTCGAGCCCGCCGCCTGCGGCGACGCCGTGGATGGCGGCGACCACCGGCTTGCGCGACGCCTCCATCTCGGCGAGGACCGCGGGTAGGGACGCCGCGCCGGGCGGCGGCGGGGCGTCGAACTCGCGGATGTCGGCCCCGCCGCAGAACATGCGGCCGGCGCCTGCGACGACGATGGCGGCGACCCCGTCGTCCGCCAGCACCTCCATCACCCGGTCGCCCAGCGCGGCGCGCATGGCGAAGCTCAGGCCGTTGACCGGCGGGTTCGTCAGGCGCAGCAGCGCGACGTCGTCATGGCGTTCCAACTCGACGGAGCCTGGCATGAGCGGTTCGTATGCCTCCGGTGAAGGTGGCGGGCGGCGGCGCTACGGGAACGCCGCCCGCCCGGTTCTAATGGGTGACCGCGTCCAGGATCGCGTCGAGCGCGGCGCGTGCCTTCGCGCGCATCTCGTCGTCGGTGGCACCCTGGATCGGGTGGGGAACGTAGACCGCGCGGCTCGCCACGCCCGGCATCCCGAGCGCCGTGGACTGCCGCTCGGCCGCGCCGACGAATTCCGACGACGCCACCATCACGGTCGGGATGCCCCGCGCCTCGTAGTCGACCAGGTCGTGCACACTGCACGACGTGCACGACCCTCAATCGGCGAGCGCCTGGATCACGCCGCTGCAGCGTGCCGCCACTTCCGCGCGCAGGTCGGGCGGCGCCGGCTTGGTGAAGGTCGGCTTGCGCAGGCGCACGATCTCGACGCCGGGCAGCCGGCCGGCCAGCAGGCGCTCGAGCTCGTCGCAGAAGACGTCGCCCCGCGGCTTCGAGATGTCGATGATCCCCAGCGGGCCGGCGAACGCCCCCGGGCGCGCGGCGAGCGGCCTCTGGATCGGCTCGCGCTCGTCCGTCGGGTCGAGGATGACCGTGGAATCTTGCATTTCGTTCTCCGCCTACTGGAAGTCCGCGCCGGTCATCAGCTTGAGGTTGCGGGCATTGCCCTCGTGACAGGCGTACTCGTACAGGATATGGTCGTCCGGCGCCCGCCTGAGCCCTTCGTACCTGAGCGTCCAGGGCTGCGTGAAGACGTTCGGATCCTCGATGGTCGCCTGGTAGTTGATCGTGTTCTCGTCCACCGGAATGAAGCGCTCGATCACGCGCAGCGCGCCGCTGTGGAAAACGCCGTGCCCGGTGTTGATCGAGCTGGCCGGCGCGCCCTCGGGCGGCGCCCCGTGCCCCACGGGCCACGTGTTGTCCGTGAAGTTCGTCACCTCCACGACCAGCGTGTCGCCCTCCCAGTGGCCCCGCGAGTCGCCCATCCCGAGCCGGATGGCCGACGGGAGATGCGGGCGCCCGTCGAGCGGGATGTACCGCGAGTGGTGGTTCCACTCGTAGAGGATGATGACGGCGCCCGGAACCTGCAGGATCTGGTAGGTGTTGTAGCCGACCGGCAGGTGCGCGCGCGGCAGCGCGGCGGGCAGGCACTTCACGCGCGGATCGAGGAACCCCAGCTCGTCCTGCCTGTCCATGATCTCCTCCCGCCTCGCGGCGGCCCACTCCTGCAAGGGAACGCGGCCGTCGGGCGGGTCGATGATCATCGGGGTCCGCATCCGCTCGCGCGGCGGCGCCGGCGCATCGCCTTCGGGACGGAAGAACCGGGTGAATGTGTAATTGTGGCCCGTGTACCGGGTATCGCCCCACGGCTCGCGGCGCGGCGTCTCCAGCGGCTGCGACGTTCCCGGCAGATAATGTCCGCGCAGGTCGGGGTCGCCCCACGGCGTACGCGGCGGCGCGTAGTCGCTCTCCTGGCCAGCGAGCGGAGCCGGGGAGAAGACGGTGACGCACAGCGCCAGCGCGGCAATCGAGACGAGCGGCTGTCTGCTCACGGTTGGCCTCCTGATGGACGGGAGAGTCATCGAGGAGAATATGCCGCTCGTCGATCGACGTCAAACACGCGCGCGCCGCGGCGTGATACGCTGAATGCACATATTCACCGAGCGGCGTTCAGCGGCATGGCCACTTCCATTCGACTTGCTCCCGAGACCGAGCGACGACTCGACCTTCTGGCGTCGCGGACCGGTCGCACCAAGGCCTTCTACCTGCGCGAGATGATCGAGCGCGGTCTCGATGACATGGAGGATTACTACCTCGCCGCCGAGGTGCTAGAGCGGGTCCGGCAAGACCGCGAGGAGGTGCACTCCGCCGCGGACGTGAGAAGGGATCTTGGCCTGGACGATTGAGTACACGGACACGGCCAGAACCCAGCTTCGCAAGCTCGACGGGCAGACGGCCCGTCGCGTCCTCGACTACATGGACCAGCGTGTCGCAGCGTCGGATGATCCGCGCCGCACCGGCAAGATGTTGACAGGTCCGCTCGGCGGCCTGTGGCGTTATCGAGTCGGGGACTGCCGCGTGGTCTGCGACATTCAGGACGCGGCCGTGCGCGTCCTGGTGGTCCGGATCGGCAACCGCCGCGACGTGTATCGCCAGTAACCATGGCCCCGGTCGAGGCGCCGCAGATAGCCGGACGGACGCCGCGGGTCGACACCGCGCGGCTCGCCGTGGTCGTGCTGGTCGGCGCCGCGATCTGGCTCGTCCCGGAGCCGGCCGGGGTGCAGCCGCGGGCGTGGCAACTGCTCGCCGTCTTCGTCGCCATGATGGTTGGGATCGTGCTGCGCCCCCTGCCGATGGGCGCCGTCGCGTTCGTGGCCGCCGCGTTCGCGGTGCTCTCCGGCACCCTGACGATCGCGGAGGCGACCGCCGGCTTCGGCAACACCGTCGTCTGGCTGGTGGTGGCCGCGTTCTTCATCGCCACCGCCTTCGTCAAGACCGGGCTCGGGACGCGCATCGCGTACCACTTCATGCGCGTGCTGGGGAAGCGCAGCCTCGGGCTGGCGTACGGGTTCATCGCCGCCGATCTGGTCCTTGCCCCCGCCATCCCCAGCAACACCGCGCGCGCCGGCGGCGTCATCTACCCGATCCTCAAGTCGCTCTGCGTCTCCCTGGGCAGCGACATCGAGCACGGCACCGAGCGCCGCATCGCCGCCTTCCTGACGTTCACCGCCTACCAGGGCGTGGTGGTGACCAGCGCCATGTTCCTCACGGCCATGGCGGCGAACCCGCTCGTGGCCGAGCTGGCGGGGCAGCAGGGGGTGGATCTCACCTGGGCGCTCTGGGCGCTGGCGGCGTTCGTGCCGGGCGTCCTGAGCCTGCTGCTCGTGCCGCTGCTGATCTACCGCCTGTATCCCCCGCAAATCACCCGGACTCCGGCGGCGCCCGAATTGGCGCGGCAGCGGCTCGCGGAGCTCGGTCCGATGAAGCGGGACGAATGGATCCTCCTGGCGGTGTTCGTCTGCCTGCTGAGCCTCTGGATTCTGGGCGGCGCGCTCGGCATCAGCGCCACGACGACGGCCCTGGCCGGCGTGGCGGCGCTGCTGGCCACCGGCGCCCTGGCGTGGGGCGACATCCTCGAGGAACGCAACGGCTGGGACACCCTCATCTGGTTTGCCGTGCTGGTCATGATGGCCAGCCAGCTCGGGGAGCTGGGCCTGCTGGAGTGGTTCACCGACCGGGTATCGGGCGTGCTGGCAACCGGACACTGGCTGCCGGCGTTCCTGAGCCTGAGCCTGATCTACTTCTACGTGCACTACTTCTTCGCCTCGAACACCGCCCACGTCAGCGCCATGTACGCGCCGTTCCTGGCGCTCGCTCTGGCGGTCGGGACACCGCCCGTCCTGGCGGCCCTCGTGCTGGCCTTCTTCAGCAATCTCTTCGCCTCGCTGACGCATTACGGCACGGCGGCCGCGCCCATCCTCTTCGGGTCGGGGAACGTCGACCTCGGCACCTGGTGGCGGCTCGGGGCGCTGATCGGCCTGCTGCACATCGTGATCTGGCTGGGCGCCGGGAGCCTCTGGTGGCGCCTGCTGGGGCTGTGGTGAGGTGCCGGCTCGTACGTTTCGCGGTCGCGAGAGCGCCCGCGGAACGGGGCCGGGTGGTGCGGAAGGGTGCGGGGACGTTCTGGTACCATGCGGCTGGGCGCCATTCCAGTAGAGGATTGCGGGCGCGTTCTGGGCGACGACGATGGACGATGGTCCGCACCAGCGTGCCTCCGACGCCGTGCTGCGTCCAGACAAGAACAGGGAGCGGACATGACCGATCCATGGGAGGGACACGGGAGGATTCGTGCCGGCGATACCTTCGAGACGCTGCATGGCGGGTTGACAGTCAAGTTGATCTCGACGCCCCGCGACGACCTGAAGACGTGCAGTCTGGGTGATTCCCTTTCCGATGTCGTCGAGCACAACACGGAGTCCTACGACTACCTCCCGGTGACCGCCGAGAAAGGGGGCAGAATCGTCGGCCTTTTTCATGCAGTTGACTTCACTGACAAGTCTCGCCCCGCAGGGCGCGTCAGAGAGCATTGCCGCCCGCAGTCGGAAGAGCATTTGATTGGAGCGGATGCGAGCATCCTGGATTTCATCAGGGAAGCGGATTGCCGCCCCTGTCGCCTTGTCGTTTCAGGAACAGGAATCGTCGGCCTGGTCACCCTGTCCGACCTCCAGAAACTCCCCGTCCGCGCAGCTCTGTTTGCACTGGTCACCGGACTCGAGATCTCGATGTATGAAGCGATCAAGAGAAAGCTCCCGACTGGAGACTGGCGGTCATGCCTCAGCCAGTCTCGACAGGAAAAGATCCAGCAGAAGATCACCAGAAGCAAGGACCAGGACGGCTTTGTGGACGAGCTGCTGTTTACGGAGTTTTGTGACAAGAGAGACATATTGACCAAGTTGTCCTGTTTTTCCTCCAGGAAAAAGGAGCTGCGCAATCCACTGAAAAGGATCGAAGGACTCAGACACAAGATTGCCCACGCCAACGAATACGCGGCAACACCGGAGGAGGCACGCGATGTCTGTGGCATTGTCCGAAACCTGCTCGAAGTGAGGGAGGAGATCGAGACTACAGTCTTGAGCACCTCTCCTGCGGCGGACTCGGGGAGACTGGATCGGCTGAAGCAGGCCATTCACGATCCGCTGTTTCTCGCCGACCTGAAGGAAACCATGGAGCCGCTCGCCCAAGCGGATTCCGAGTGGTGGAAGCCGGACAGGTGACGTGCCAATGGTACGTCTTTCTCGCCGCCCTGAATCCTGTTCGGGGGTCCGAGCAGTCAGGGCGAAGGCCGGTCCTCATTGTCAGTCGAGACGAAATCAATCAGGTCTTGCCAGTGGTGAAGACCGTCCCCCTGACATCTCGCAAGGCCGAGCGTCGAGTCTATCCTAATGAGGCGTTGGTCCCGCGTGGAACGGCTGGGCTACAGGTGGACTCTATTGCATTATGCTACCAGATCCGTACTATCGACAAGCGGCGTCTGGAAAGACAACTAGGAGAAGTGACGGATGTACGGATTCGACGAGATATCGTGGAAGCTCTTCGGTTCCAATTGGAAGTTTGACTCGTCTTTCACCAACGGTCGTGCGGGCGCGGCTCCATCCCACCCGGCGAGATGAAATGCCAGCCGGAGCGCGTGTCCGGTCGTGCTCCCGGAGGGGCAGTCGAGTGGTCGTTGGTGGACGTCGGAGCGGCGCATTCCGGAGGCGGTCGAGCAGGATTGCGAGCAGCCCCGGACGCCGCTACGGATGCTGCCGAGACCCGGACCGCTGGCTGGTCCCGACGCTGACTCTCCCCGGACGCATTCACGAGTGCTGGACATTCAGACGGGCCCGAGGTGCCACGGGCAGCGATGTTCAGCCGCCGCCCCGCGCAGCGTCGAAGACAGCGGTCACGTCGGCGGCGAATCCATCGAGCAGCGATGACGCAGCAGACTCGCCGGTGGAGTACACACCGTGCTCGACGTACGCATCCCCGTCGAGAACCAGCACGGTGATCGTCTCGTCGCGGGGATCGACGATCCAGTACTCGGGTATGCCGGCCTCCGCGTAGTCGGCCCGCTTCTCTATCAGATCCCGGTCCGGATCGTCCGGGCTGACGATCTCCGCCACCAGGTCTGCGCCCAGCCAGTAGCGGTCCTGGCAGCGGGAATCCGAGCGGTTGCGGAGCAGCAGCAGATCGGGCTCGCGGAACTTGCCTTCACGAATGCGCATGCGCAACGCCGCGAACATCACCACACCGCCGCGCGGATCTAGGTGTGCGTGGAACAGGCGATAGAGGAACGCAAGGACGGCCTGGTGCGTGAACGTGGGCATGGGCAGTTCCTGCACGTGGCCGTCGGTGAACTCGACCAGCCGGTTGCACCTGTCCGTGAGCCACAGGTACTCCTCGTCGCTCCAGGCCCCTTGGGGCGGGAGAACCTCGCGCAGGAGTGCGTGCAGGGCGTTCGGCGAGGTGGTGGACGTGGTCATGGCCGATCGCTAGTCATTATGCGCTCGTCCTGTCGCAGGCGGCGACGATTCCCATGTCAATGCTTCTTCCCGCCGGCGACCGCGACCAGCTTGGAGGCAACGGTCGAGAGACCCAGGCGGTGATTGCCGGGGTCGATCCAGCGGCCAGGGCGCTCGCGAACCACGGCCGGCCGCGCCTTGAGACGCACGTAGACCGGCTCGATGTCGAGGTCGTAGTGGGTGAAGCCATGGCGGAAGCTGCCGGCGGCTCGCACCTGGTCGACCAGCTGCACGTCGATGCCGGCCTCGTCGAGGAATCCGGCCACCGTCTTGTCTGCGCTGCCTTCGGGCGGCGACCAGAGACCGCCCCAGATGCCGCGCGGCGGCCGCCGCTCTACCAGGCACGCGCCGTCCGGATCGACGAGCACGAAGAAGCGGCTCCGCTCGAGACGGCGCCTGCGGCGCGGCGCCGGCTCCGGGTAGCGCTCCGGATCGCCCGCGGCGAGCCCCCGGCAGTCGGCGCGGACAGGGCACTGTCCGCAGCGGGGGCGGGTCCGGCGACAGACGGTCGCACCCAGATCCATGATTGCCTGCGTGTAATCCGCCACCCGCTCGGTGGGGGTGTGGGATTCCGCCAGGCGCCACAGCTCGCCGAGCGTCGCCGCCGAGGACACCGCCCCGACGACCCGGTGCCGGCGGGCCAGCACGCGCTTGACGTTGCCGTCCAGAATCGCGGCGTGTCTGCCATAGCTCTGGGCGACGATAGCCGCCGCCGTTGAGCGGCCGATGCCCGGCAGCGTCCGGGCGGCCTCGACGTCGTCCGGAACGCTGCCGCCGTGGTCGCGCGCCACGATGCCCGCGGCGCGGTGCAGGTTGCGGGCCCGGGCGTAGTAGCCGAGGCCGCTCCACAGGTGCAGCACCTCGTCGATGTCGGCGCGCGCCAGGGCGTCCACGTCGGGAAACCGGCCGATGAACCGCTCGAAGTAGGGGACGACCGTGGCCACCTGGGTCTGCTGGAGCATGATCTCCGCGATCCACACGCGGTAGGGCGTGCGCTCCCGCTGCCAGGGCAGGTCCTTCCGGCCGTGGGCGTCCCACCAGGCGAGCAGACGGCGGACAAAGGAGTCGGGTGCGGCGCTACCTGCGGAAGCGTCGCGGCGGGTGCCTCCGGCCATGCGGCAGTCTCGCGCCTATCGCCCGCCGACCTGCTGGCCCAGCAGCTCCTCGTAGACCTTGATCATCGCGCTCTTCGGCTCGTCGCCGAAACCCATCTCGATTGCTCTCCGGTAGGTCGACACCATGGCCTCGACCAGTGGCAGCGAGGCGGCGAGCTGCGTCGCCGCCTCCTGGATGTTCACGATGTCCTTGTACGCTGCACGCAGGGAGAAGTCGCCCTCGAAGCGGCGTTCGAGAATGCGCGGCACGAAGTGCTCGCTCGCGAAGCTCCGGGCGTTGCCCGTGGTGAGCGCCGCGGCGAGTTGCGCCGGCTGCAGGCCGGCCTTCACGGCGAGCGGCAGGACCTCGCAGAGCGCGGCGATGTTGATGTCGTAGACGATGTTGTTGACGGCCTTCATGAGCTGTCCCGAGCCGACCTCTCCGCAATGCACGACGAACTCGCCCATGATGTCGAGGTACGGCCGCGCCAGCGCGAACAGCTCGTCGCTGCCGCCGAACATCATGGTGAGCGTGCCGCGGTCGGCGCGCAGCGGCATCCCCGAGACCGGGCAATCGCCGTACACGACCCCGGCGTCCGCGGACCGCCGGGCCAGCCGCAGCGCGGCGCCGCGGTTCATCGTCGTCGTATCGACGACGGCCGGGCGCTGCCCGCTCCGGAGTACGCCGCGCTCGCCGAGGAGCACGTCCTCGGCCTCGGCCTCTGACGGCAAACAGAGGAAGATCAACTCGGCGCGTGCGGCCACGTCGGCAGGCTCCGCCGCGACGTCGGCCCCGTGGCCGGCGAGCACCTCCGCGGGTTGCCGGCAGACGTCGTGCGCCACCAGCGGCACGCCGGCCCGCACCAGGTTGCGCGCCATCCCCAGCCCCATGCGGCCGAGCCCGATGAACCCGACGGTTCGTTCTTCCAAGGGCGCCTCCAACGATGCGCCGCGGCAGTCCGCAGCCGCGTTCCCTGCTCGCTCGCATCGCAAGCATATAGTGAACTTCGGGGCGCGGATGCGGGGCTGCCCGGCGTGTATGATGGGGCTGTTCCGGCGGAAGCTATCGCCGCGCGCGGCGCGCGACCACGAGGAGGACGCGATGCGACAGTCGAGCGTTGTATGGACCGTGCTGCTGGCGGCGGCCGGACTCGCAGCCGGCGCGGAGCTGCAGGCGCAGGAGCAGAGGGAAGGGGCCAACGCGGTGCTGCCGTGGGCCTACGTGCTCAACGAGCCTGTCGCGGACGCCAAGACGCCCGACCCCCACGAGGTGGTCACGGTACCCGGCTCCGGCGTGCTGATGCGGCGCTCGGCCATCGCCATCGCCAACGGCCCGCCGGACTGGCACCCCGACGGCCATCCGCCGATGCCGGAGGTCGTGGCGCGCGGCGGCGGCGCGGGCGTCGCGGCGTGCGGCTACTGTCACCTCCCCAACGGCCAGGGCAAGCCGGAGAACGCCGGCGTCGCCGGCCAGCCGTACGAGTACATCGTGCAGCAGATGACCGACTGGCGGAACGGCCGGCGCAAGCCCGGCGAGCCGCGCATGGGGCCGCCGTCCTTCATGGAGCGGATCGGGCTGGCCGCCACCGACGAGGAGTCGCGCATCGCGGCCGAGTACTTCTCGTCGATCGAGTTCAAGCCATGGGTCCGCGTCGTGGAGACCGACACGGTGCCCGTGACGCGCTTCGCGGGGTGGATCCACGAGGTGGTCGAGGACGGCGGCACGGAGCCGATCGGCATGCGCGTGGTCGAGACGCCCGAGGACCTGGGTCGGACCAAGCTGCGCGACGACGCCTCCGGTTTCATCGCCTATGTGCCTACTGGCGCGGTCGCGCGCGGACGCGAGATTGTGACCACGGGCGGCGCCAACTCGGTCTCGTGCACGATCTGTCACGGGGACGACCTGCGCGGCATCGGTCCGGTGCCGGCGCTGGCCGGCCGCTCGCCGACCTACATGGCGCGGCAGCTCCACGACCTGCAGAGCGGCGCGCGCAACGGCGCGTGGTCCGACTTGATGGACGCCGCGGTGGCGAATCTCACCGTGGAGGACATCGTGAGCATCGTGGCCTACATGGCGAGCCTGGAGCCGTAGCGGGAGGGCGCGGCCCCGGCCGCACCGGGTTGCGGCCGGCCGTTCCAGGTTCGGCGGATCCTCGCAGCGCGCTCAGAACTGGTACTTCAGGCTGAGGCTCACGCCCCAGAACCGGGTGTCGTCCGTCGTCACCCGGTACACAACCGGCTCGCCCCGGCCGATGTCCGACTCGTGGCTGCGGAGCTGGTTCCAGGGGCGCGGCTCGCTCGCGAACTCCCCGAGTTCCGCCCACCGGAACTTCACGCCCAGCGTGACGGGCTCGCCGAGCCGATAGTCCACGCCGGCGAGCAGTTGATATCCCGGCATGGAATCGGTCAGCCGCGCCTCGGCCACGCTCGTCGTGCCGGCGAGCGTGGCGCGCAGCAGCGGGTCGACGAACGTCGCTATCAGGTCGGGGTCGTGGTTCCGCTTCCAGAGTGAGAAGTAGTCGAGCGATGCCCGCTCCGTCCCGACGCCGGCGCCGACATAGGGCGTCCAGGACGACGTCTCCGGTCCGAAGTCGTAGTACACGTTGGCGAAGACGCCGTGCGACCGCAGGTCGTCGATGCCGCCGACCGCCAGTGCGATCTCCTGCTGCTGCTTGGCAAGGATCACCGCGGTCTCCGTGCTGGTGTTCGTGTGCTCGTTGTAGGCCGCGATGCGATGGAAGTACTCGGCCTCGAGCCTGACGGCGCCCCAGTCGTACCCGAAAGCGAAGCCCGTCCGGATGCCGGCGGCGCCGTCCAGCTCGTTCAGCCACGCCGCTCTGGGCGGCGCAGCGTCGCATTCGCTGGTGACCTCCAGCCCGTGCGGATTGAGGAGCAGGTCGCACTTCGTGCCCCAGTCGTTGTTCGAGCCGTGGACGGCGAGCGGCGGGGCGACCGCCAGCCCCAGGTCCATCTGGATGTACGGTCCGGTCTGGGCCGCGGCCGGGCCCAGGACGCCCGACAGGGCCGCCACGATCATCAAACACGTCAGCCTGGGACGCATGCGCCCTCCTTGCACCAATGAGGATAAACGATGGATCATTGACCGGGGAGATGAAACGGCACGAGAGCCTCGTCCCGCTGTCGCGCGACCACCACTTCGGCCTCATCATGGCCCAGCGGCTGATCCTGGGCCGGGCGACCAACCCGCGCGCCGACTGGCCCACCGACCGTGCGCAGCAGGTGCCGCGGCTGATCGAGTTCTTCGAGACCGACCTGCGCTCGCATTTCGAGATCGAGGAGGCGCATGTCTTTCCGGCTGCCGGGCAACGCCTGGCCGGCGGCGACCGTGAGGTTGCTGCGCTGCTCGCGGACCACGAGGCCATGCGCGCCATGATTCGGGGCTTCGAGGCCGATCCCGCCTTCGGCCTCGACGAGCGTCTGCCTGCGTTCGGCTACCTGCTCAAGGCCCACATCCACAGGGAGGAACGCGGGCTCTTCGAGCGGATGCAGGCCGCGTGCGCGCCGGCGGAACTGGAAGCGCTGGGCGCCTTGGTCGCGGCCGCGCATGCCGCAGCCGGGCCCTCGTGCCGCCTGTAGGCAGCGACACGCATGCCGCAGCGTTCGCCCCTCCAGTCGGGTTGTGGCGTTGCCGGGCGCCGCCCCGCGTCGCCGGGACGCTGACGGATGGTGCGGAGCGAGCGCCAGCGACCGTGACCGAATTCGGCGAGCGCCCGCCGAAAGTCGCTCAGTCCAGTGCTGGCGGCATAGCACCCGGGCAGTCCAATCGGAAAATCGAAGCCGGCCAGGACGCTGCCTCCACCGGCGCGTTGGCGAAGCCGGTCGAAGTACGTGCTCAAGTCGCCGACCGGCGCCGGCGTTTCTGCTCGATAACGCCCGTCCGGGTCCCGGACAGCCGTCGCGCACCAGCGCTTGCCCGGGTCCTTGCTCCAGTCGGCGTGCGCGACCATGGATGGCAACGGGCATCGCCCTGTCTGCGAGTCAGCCACCGGCCGCCCCGTTTCTACCGCGTGGCCCGGCGGCCGCGATCTGCCTCGCGACCTCGACCGCGAAGCTGCGGGCGGCGAAGAGCCAGGCACGCAGTTCAACGGCGGTCGGGTTGAGCTCGTACGGATGGTGGTGGCAGGCCCGGCTCAGATCCGACCAGGCAGCGGCGGTAGCGCGCACCAGCCCGGTGTTGTCGAGGTACACCCTCAGGCACAGCAGTTGCGCGTGCGCGCTGCAACGTTCCATGCCAGGCTCGCGGAGCTGCCAGTACTGCCGGAGCGTCTCCTCAATGGCCTGCCGCCCGAGGACCGCAGCCGTCCGTGGCCACCCGGCCGTGCGGGCCGTGTCTCCGCCGGTCACGAGGCCTTCCGCCACCGAGAGAAGTTCGGAAGGTTTCATTCCGCTACTCGAGATCGCGCACCCGCTCGGTCACACGGGTGGCTCCTTCGATCAACACGGCCAGATGCTCGACCGTGAAGCCTTCGTGCGTACCTCGGTTCGCGTCGGCGATGGCGTTGCCCGCCTTGGGGCCCCACTGCTCGTTGGCGCGGCGCATGACGTGCCCGGCACGGTCGCGATCGTCGAACAGCGCCAGGGCCAGCTTCTGCAGTAACGTTCGCGCTGAGAGAAGAGCTTCTTCCACAGCGGCGTGCGGCTCACCGCCACCAAGGCGGCGCCGGCGTACCGCCTCCGCGCATGCAGCCTCGATCGACAGGCGGCAAAAGAGCGGTACCGCGCGCGCGACGGCGTTCGAGGGGATATCGTCGGTCAGCGTCAAGGCGCGTGCATCGTCAAGGTATTGCGTGACCGGGTCGCGGGTCGGCCTGCACTCGACGGCCGAGCCGGCGCGTCGGTTGACCTCGACTACCGTCGCGGCGATCTGCATCCGCCGCACAGACTCCGGCAGGCGCTCGTCGTGCGTGAAGACGACGACCTGGTGCCTGCGGGCCGTCTTTTCGAGCACTCGCGCCAAGCCGTCGATTTTGCCTGGGTCCATGGCCTGCACAGGATCGTCAATGATGACGAATCCGAAGGGCGAATCCGGCAGGAGCACGCGCGGCAGGAAGAGGCTCAGCGCGAGCGCGTGGATCTCGCCCTGGCTCATCACGCCGAGCGCCTGACCCTCGGCGCCGTCCACGCTGACGTCGAGGACGAGGTGGCGCTTCGTGGCGGTGCCGGCGAGTTCGAGACCGTCAAGCACAACAGCGCTGTTCTGGCGGAGCTCGTTCCAGACAGCCGCCGCCTCGTCCGCGATGGGACGAAACCGCTCCGCCCGGATCCGGTCGGTCTCTGCGCCGAGCCACCCCTCGGCGGCGCGCAGAACGGGAACCGTCGTGCTCCCCGCTGCCGCGAGCCGCGCGGCGGGGAGCCACTCGCGCAATCCCCTCGCGGCCGGTCGCCAGATGCTCTCCCGGCGGTCCAGCTCGCCGGCGGCCTCGGCGCGTATGATTTCGGCGGCGGTGACCAGATCGCCGTGGGTGTCTTCGAGGTGCGCGGCGAGGTTCGTGTCGTGGGCACTGGACGGCAAGTCGTGCCAACGAGCCCAGGCTGCCGACAGGGGTGCCGTGTCGACGCCCGCCACGTCGGCGCGCCGCAGTGCGGCTGGCGGCGCGGCCAACAGATCCCGCGCCGTGTGCCGCGCCGCGTCCAGTGCACGCCACGCCCGCACCGCATCGGAAGCCTCACTGCGCAGTTGCCCCACGGCGGCCTCCGCTTCTACTCTCCAGCCGCCGTGCAGCGTGCCCTCGCCGCAGACAGGGCACGCCTGATCACCGTGCGCGGCGTGCAGCTCCAGCGAGCGTTCGAGAAGGTCTGCAATCTGCTGGGCGCGGCCGGCATCGGTCGCCGCCGCGACCTAGGCCGCGTCCAGCGCGGCGCGAAGGTGTGTCGCGGCCGACCGCACTTCCGCCGCATCCGGTTCTCGCACCGTCGCGAGCTCACGGAGGAGAGCGATGTTGCCCTCGCCGCTCGGGTCGACGGCACCTTCCAGCACCAGCTCCACGCAATCGAGGTCCCACCGGTCCGCCTTGGTCGCCTGGATCGCCCGGGCACACTCGCGAGCCCGCTCGTCCTTCAGATGTTCGATGGAGGCAAGCAGCACAGCTCGCCGTTTCTCCACCTCCTGGCACTGCTTCTGGCGTTCCAGTCTGAGCTCGCGCAGGTGTTTCCGCGCGTCGAGCAGCGCATCGAGGCCGAGGGCGGCGGACATCATGTCGTAGAGCTCGGACGGCTTGAAGTCGGGAATCGATCCGAGCTCGTTGTAGGGCAGGAACGGGCGGTAGGTCGACAACGCTGCTTCCCAGCCGAGCGATGCGACGCCATCACCGCGTCGCGCGCCGAGCAGGGTAGGGGAAGCCGCATCCAGGTCCGCGGTGCCCGCCGGCCATTCGCGACGTGCGACGAGCGGTTGCCGCTCGCCCTCGATCGTGAGACTCGCCTCGATCGCGACGGCCCCATCCCAGTGCAGATTGCGCCAGCCCTGCTTCCAGACGGCAGCTTTCTTCGCCCAGCGACGGTTCTCGCCGGTCAGCAGCAGCTCCAGGGCCTCCGCAAGGCTGGACTTGCCGCTGCCGTTGCGTCCGATCACGAGCGTGAGCCCGGGCCCGGGCGCGATGGAAAGGGTGGCGCGGGCACCGATACCGCGAAATCCCTGGACCGAAATTGATTCGAGATATGCGGACGCGGACACCCGGTCCGGCAGTGCGGGCGCGGTGCGGGGTAAGGCAGTTGGTTGGGCGTGGACTGCGGGGTCCTCCGCCAGCGCCCGCTCCAGGGCATCCCTTCCATCCAGAGCCGCCAGCACGAGCAACCCGGCCTCGACGGCGAGTTGGTCGTCGGCGTCCACTCGCGCGCGGACCTGCTCGATCAGGATGCTGCTACCGGACATGCGCCGTGCTGGCGTTCATCGGCCCGCCGCCACTCGTGTCTGCTGGATGGGCGCCTGTACGCTGGCGGGTCCACATTCGAGGGGGGTTCTACGGCTCGATGACCCGCGTGACCGCCTTCGATCCCGCTCCGCCGGTCGCCCAGCCGCCGACGACGGCCGAGAACTTTCCGGCGGTGCCGCCGGCCACCATGATCAGGATGTGGTCGGGGCGGGCGAACTTGGGGAACGGGCGGTCGAGGGCCGCGGGGGTCGGGCGCCCGGATTCGTCGAGCCAGTCTCGGGGCAGCGCCCGCAGCCCGGTGCCCTTCTGGCAATCGTCGTTCGGGAGCACTTCCCGCAGCGGCCGGGCGGTGACCTCCTGGATGCGGGCGCGCAGGTCGTCCTTGCTGTAGCCCTCCCGCTCGAACGTGCGTGCATGCTCGGGGGAGACCACCAGCAGCGCCTGGTCCATCCCGTGTAGCTTGACGTGCGCAATCGATTCCAGCGACAGGCCCATCGTCGCACCCAACGACCGGGCGTTGCGCGAGAGCTGATCGCGGATGGCGCGCGGCGCCTCCGCGGCGAAGACGGTCACCGTGCTCTGCTCGCGCGCGAAGCCGCGCTCGACGTGCAGCGGCTCCCAGCAGCTCAGCTCCTCGAGCTCGCCGATGCAGGCGCCGAGCTTGCCGGGCTGGCCGAGCGTCGACATGTCGACCTCGCCGGGCCGGCCACCGCCGACGTTGCGCACCAGGAGCTGCAGCGCGCGTCCGATCGTCGCATTGGCGCGCGAGCCCTGGCCGAAGACGTTGCGGCCGCAGTTGAGTCCGATCTCGTTGCGGATGGGGCCGTTGACGATGACGAGCGGCCCGACGAAGTAGGTGGTCGCCAGCACGCCGTGCAGGTTGAACTCGTCGGTGCAGGCGGCCTCGACGGCCGCGATGACGACCGGCAGGTACTCCGGCTTGCAGCCGGCCAGCACGGCGTTGATGGCGACCTTCTCCACGGTGGCCGGGGCGAGATTGGGCGGGACGTGCGCGACCACGTCGGTGGCGGGCCGCGACGTGCCTGCGAGCATGCGGAGCACCCGCGCCGGGGTCGGCGGCACGACTGGCAGGCCATCGGTCAGCCCGCGATCGGCGAGAAACTCGAACTCGTCCATGTCCGGGCCGGCCGGCACGCGGACCCGGCGCGAGGCCAGCCGCTCTTCGCCCCGGCGCACCGCGAGCCGCCGCGCGACGTCGGGATCGTGAAACCGCGACCCGCAGCCCGGGCGCTGCGCCGGCAGGGACTCGCCGGCGAGCTCGAGCGCCGGCACCGGCGCGCCGCAGCGTCCGGCGGCGCGCGTCACCAGCTCCAGGAACTCGGCCTTCGACCAGCCCTCCATGCTCGCCAGCACCACGGCGTCGGGTGCCGTCAGCACCAGGGCCGGCACGGCGTCGAAGCCGTAGGCTTCGGAGACGAGCAGCTCGGCGTCGAGCGCGCAAGGCAGCGAGAGCCCGTGGCGCTCCGCGAACGCCGCCGTCAGCGTCGCGTCGTCCTGCGACACGCCCTGCACGCGCAGGCCGGCGCCGGACAGCGCGCGGTGCACGCGCTCGACGAGCGGCGCGGTCAGTTCGCAGGTCGCGCAGTCGTGCTTGAAGAAGAACAGCAGCGTCGCGGGCGCCCCCGAGCTCTCGGGTCCGAACTCGCACGTCCTGCCCGCGGCATCGCGGAGGGCGAACGCTGGGGCCTTCGATCCGGCAGTGGGCAGCGTCGACATGGCGCCGCCCAGTATAGGCTGGGAGTCAGCAGAACGCCCGGATCACGTCGGCGAGCACGTCGCGGCAGACCTGCACCGAGTCGATCCGCACGTACTCCTCCGGACCGTGGAGACCCGCGCCGGCCGGGCCGAAGAGCACCGCCGGCGTGCCGGCGCGGCCGAGGATGGCGGCGTCGGTCCAGAACGACATGCCGGTCGGGGCGGCGTCGAGGCCGCGGCTGCGCAGCACCTGCATCAGGGTGCGGCAGACCGGATGATCATCGGCAGTCTCGTGCGGGGGACGGGTCATGAGCTGGCGGGCGGAGGCGTCGAAATCGGCGTCGTCCCGCCCGAGCGCCGCGAGGGCGGCGCGAACCTCCGTCAAGCCGACCTCCGCCGGCTCGCCGATCAGCGTGCGCCGTTCGAAGCGGAGGACGCACCGGTCGGGATAGATGCTGTGGCCCTGCCCGCCGTGGATGGTCGAGGCGTGGAGCGAGGCGCTCCCGAGCCGCGGGTGCCGCCGGCCGCCCTGCAGCGTGGCGTCGAGCGCTTCCAGGCGCCCGAGGACCCGGCCCATGTGGACGATGGCGTCCCGGCCGTCCGCCGGCCGGCTGCCGTGGGCGGCGCGCCCGCGCGTCTCGACCTCGACCCACTCGAAGCCCTTGTGCGCGGTGGCCATCCGCAGGTCCGTCGGCTCGGTCACCACGGCGCCGTCGGCCCGGTGTTCGCCGACGAGGAGATCGGCGCCTGCGCTGGCATGCTCCTCGTCGGCCACCGCCGCCACGATCAGCCGCCCGGCCGGAAGCCCGCCGCGTCGCGCGACCGCGGCGGCGGCGTCGACCATGGCGGCGACGCCGCTCTTCATGTCCTGGCTGCCCCGTCCGTAGAGGCAGCCGTCGCGTGCGATCGGATCGAACGGCGCCGCCATTCCGTCGACACCGACCGTGTCCATGTGGCCGCAGAGCAGCAGCGTGCGTCCGGGAGTCCGTCCCTCGATGACGCCGACGACGTTCGGGCGACCGGGCGCCGCGTCGGTCAACTCGGCGTCGATGCCGGCAGCCCGCAGCTCGGCCGCGATGCGCTCGGCAACCCCGGCTTCTCCGGCGCCGCCGGGCGCCAGGGACGGATTGACCGAGTCGATGGCGATCAGGTCGCGCAGCAGGCGGATGACGGAGTCCAAGGTGCTACGGCGCCGACTCCTGACCGGGCAGGGCCAGCGCGATGAGCTCCGGCACGCGGCTGCCGCCGACCGTCAGCGTGATGTACTGCCTGCCGTCGAGCAGATAGGTCATCGGCGTGCCGATGGCGCCGCCCGGCAGGTCGGTCGACGCGACCTCGGCGCCGGTCGCCTTGTCGTAGGCCACCAGCCGCGGCCCGTCGTTGGAGCCGCCCGTGGTCAGGGCGTAGATCAGCAGGGTCTTCGTCACGAGCGGCCCGCTGCGGCTCGCGTCGCCGCCCACCGCCGGCAGGTTCAGGTGGCGGAGCAGCGGGTGGTTGCGGATCCGGTCGCCGCTGCCCGTCGGCGTCATCCACACATGGTCGCCGGTGTTGAGATCGATGGCGGTCATGCGCGAGTAGGGCGGCTTGAACAGCGGCAGGCCCTGCCGCATCGCGGGCCGCGAGCTGCCCGGGCCGCGCACCTCGATGTAGCGCAGCGTGGCTCCCTCGTCCGGCGTCGGAACCCGGTACTGCTTGACGGCGAACGCGTTTTGCGACGGCACGTACAGCAGTCCGGTCTCGGGGTCGAACCCGGCCCCGCCCCAGTTGGCGCCGCCCCCGGTGCTCGGCCGGAACACGGTGCCGCGCAGGCTCTGCGGCGTGTAGAGCGGACCGATCCGGAACGGCTCGACGGCGGCCATCGCCAACTCCCGGATCTCCGGGGTGAAGTCCGCCAGATCGTCGATCGTCACCCCCTGATACTCGAACGGCGCCGGCCGGGTCGGAAACGGCTGCGTCGGCCAGGGCACCTCACCCTCGAGGTCGGTGTCGGTATGGACCGGGCGCTCCTCGATCGGCCAGATCGGCTCGCCCGTCACCCGGTCGAAGGCGAAGACGAAGCCCTGCTTGGTGATCTGGGCGACTGCCTTGACCGGCCGGCCGTCGACGACGACGTCGACCAGGTTGGGGGCGGCCGGCAGGTCGTAGTCCCAGAGGCCGTGGTGGACGAACTGGAAGTGCCAGACCCGCTCGCCCGTCTCCAGGTCGAGCGCCACCAGGCTCTCGGCGAACAGGTTGCTGCCCAGCCGGTGCCCGCCGTAGTAGTCGGGCGCCGCCGTGTTCAGGGGCAGGTAGAGGTAGCCGAGCTCCGGGTCGGCGCTCATGATCGACCAGACGCCCACCTTTCCGGTGTGGCGCCAGGAGTCGCCCTCCCAGGTGTCGTTGCCGAACTCGTCGCCCTGCGGGATGGTGTGAAAGGTCCAGTTGGTCTTCCCGGTCCGGGCGTCGAATCCGCGCATCCAGCCGGGCGGCCGTTCCTTCGTGTCGTTCAGCGAGGAGATCGACATCGGCGTGACCACCGTGTCGCCGACCACGATCGGCGGCGACTGCACCGAGTAGAGCAGGGCGTTCAGCCAGTCGCGCTCGCCGCGGGTGGCCCGCGGGATGTCCGCCATCAGATCGAGGCGTCCCCCCTCGCCGAAGTCGGCGCAGGGCTGGCCCGTTCCGGCGTCGACGCAGATGAGGTAGCCGTTGCCGGTCCCCCAGAAGATCCGCTCGTCGCGGCGCTCCGGCCCGTCCGACCAGTACGCCACGCCGCGCTGGTTCCAGCGGGCGGTCATCGTGGTCGTCCCTTCCTCGTAGCTCTTCGGGTTGTAGACCCAGAGCGTCTCGCCGGTGCGCGCGTCGACCGCGGCGCCGACCGAGGTGGGCATGTTGACGAACAGGCGCCCGCCGACCATCAGCGGCGTGGCCTTGAAGTTGGTGATGGTGGGCGACAGGGCGTCGCGCCACCGGTTCGGGTCGCGCCGGTCCAGCTCGGCGAAGATCAGACGCGAGTCGGCCCGCCACTCGCCGCCGCCCGGCATGTCGAGGCTGAGGACCGCGTCGGCCGATCGCCAGCGCCACGCCACCTCAAGGCGGCCGAAGTTGCCCGCGTCGATCTGATCGAGCGGCGAGTACTTCGAGCCGCCCAGGTCGCCGCTGTACGTCGGCCACTCCCCTTGGGCCGGCGCCCCGTGCTGGGCGGACAGGCCGGCCGTGGTCAGAACGGCCAGAACGAGCAGACTCGCGCTCCACCGAAGGCTTCGTGCTGTCATGTCGACACCTCTTCCCGCGGCCGATCTTAGCAGCCGCCATGTCCCACGGCGCGGAGCGGTTGCTAGAATGGCAGCGGCGCACTTCTGCGCCACCCGCAAGACTCGAAGCGAGGAGTACGATGACACGTCTGCTGTTCCTGCTCGCCATGGCCGGACTGCTCGCCGGCCTCCCGTGGCTGGTCGATCCGTCGGTCTCGGCCGTCGCGCGCGGACAATCGGGGACCGTGCCGGACGGCCCGGCGTACCGGTTCGAAGAGCTCGCCGACGGTGTCCACTTCGCCATCGGCACGGGCGCGATGACCGTCTTCAGCAACTCGCTGGTCATCATCAACGACGACCATGTGATGCTGGTGGACACCAGCGTCACGCCGGCCGCGGCACGCGAGCTCGTGGCGCAGATCCAGGCCGAGCTGACGGCCAAGCCGATCCGTTACGTCTTCAACTCGCATTACCACTTCGACCACGCGCACGGCAACCAGATCTTCGGCGACGACGTCGAGGTGATCGGCCACGACTACATCCGCCGGATGCATCTCAGCAATGTCCTGGAGCAGCGCACCAACCGTTCGTTCGACGCGGCCGTGCCGGTGCAGATCGAACGGCTCGAGCGGCAGATCGCGGCCGCCGACGGGCCGGAGAGAGCGCGGCTCGAGACCGACCTGCGCATAGCCCGCGCCCACCAGACCGCGCTGCAGGAAATCGTGGTCTCGCCGCCGAACGTCACCTACAGCGACACGATGACGATTCACAAGGGCGGCCGCGAGGTGCAGTTGCACTTCGTGGGGCGCGGCCACACCGGCGGCGACACCATCGTCCTGCTTCCGGCCGAGCGGATGGCGTTCACGGGCGATTTCCTGCTCGGGGCCCCGGGCGCGCCCCGCATCTCGTACATGGGCGACGCGTTCATCGACGAGTGGCCAGCCAGCCTCGGCCGCCTCAAGGAGCTGGACTTCGACATCATGGTTCCCGGGCACGGCGAGCCGTTCCGCGAGCGCGCGCAGATCGATCTGTATCAGCGGTACCTCCGGGATCTGTGGGCGCAGGTCGCGGAGCTGCGCGCCCTGGGCCTGTCCGCCGAGGATGCCGCCGGCCGCGTGGACATGAGCGCGTACGAGTCGCAGTACGGCAGCCGCGTCCGCAACGCCGATCCGCGCGCCGTGGTGCGCATCTACGAGCTGCTGCAGATTCAGATGCCGATCTAGCCGTTTCATTGCGGACTGCCAGGGATGACGGTGTCGACGCGGCTTGCGGCGCTCACGGTCGTCGGCCTCTGCGGTTGCGCGCAGCCGCCTGTCCGGGAGACTGCGCCTGCCGCCGATCCGGCGCTGCCGTCGGCGCCGGTCAACATCGCGCACCGCGGGGCATCCGCCTACGCGCCGGAGCACACCCTGACCGCGTACCGGCTGGCGCTGGAGATGGGGGCGGACTACGTCGAGCAGGATCTGCAGCTCACGCGGGACCGCCAACTGGTCTGCCTGCACGATGCGACCCTCGAGCGAACGACCGACGTCGAGGAGGTGTTTCCGGATCGCGCCGTGACCGTCGAGACGGATGGCGGGCCGCGGCGGGTCTGGCCGGTGGCGGCGTTCACGCTCGATGAGGTCAAACAGCTCGACGCGGGGTCGTGGTTCGGCGCGGAGTTCGTCGGGGTCCGCGTCCCCACGTTGCAGGAGGCGATCGATCTGGTGCGGGGCGAGGCGGGTCTCTACATGGAGACGAAGGATCCCGAGACCTACGACGCGCTGGGACTCGCCATGGAGGAGGAGCTGGTGCGCGTGCTCGCCGCCAACGGGCTGGATGCGGCGGCGACCCGCACCGCCACGCCGATCTTCGTGCAGTCGTTCAGCCCTGCGAGCCTGCGGCGCCTGCGCGATCTGGCGGGCGACACCTATCCCCTGGTGCAGCTCGTCGGGAGGCCGGGGACGGAAGAGCTGCTGACCGACGACGGTCTGGCCCGCGTGGCCGAGTATGCTGACGGTGTGGGTCCGGCCTTCCCGTTGCTGCTGGCCGATCCGTCGCGCGCCCGGGCGATCCGGGCGGCGGGGCTGGAGCTGCATCCGTTCACGGTGCGCGCCGCGCGGGTGCCCGAGCCGTTCGGCGATGCCACCGACCTGATGACCCATCTGTTCGACGAGCTCGGCGCGACCGGCGTGTTCACCGACAATCCGGACCTGTTCCCGCCGGCGAGATGAGCGCGGGGTTGGGCGCCGCCCGCGGCAGGAGTGTGCAATGAAGCATGAGAGGGTGCTGCTGGCCGGAATGCTGCTGGCCGCGTCGTTCTGCGGCGGGGCGCTGGCCACGCTGCTGCTCGGCGGGCAGGTCGAGGCCCAGAGTCCGCGGGCGGTCACGACCTCGCAGGTCAACCTGGTCGATGCCGACGGGGTGCTGCGGGGTGTGCTGAGCGCGCGCGACGAGCGAAGGCAGGCCTCGCTGGCGTTCTACGACGCGGACGGACGAACCCGCGCACGCCTGGGTGTCGGGCCGCAAGGCGATCCGGAGTTCGAGCTCCGCAACGCGGCCGGCGAGCCGCGCCTTTCGGCCGGCGTGACGCGCGACGACGGGTTGCTGATCGTCGGAGACGAGCGGCAGGCGCACGGCGTGCTCGGCTCCGCCGAGGGCATCCCGCTGCTGAGCTTCGCCGACGGCCGGCAGGTGCGGATACGGTTGCAGATGGGGGAGGACGGACGGCCAAGCGTGGTGCTGGCCGGCGCCGACGGCCAGCGCAGCGCCGAGCTGAGCATGGACAGCGACGACGCACCGCTGCTGACCCTGTACCATGCGGGCCGCGCGCGGGTGAGGCTCGGCGTGGTGGCGCAGGCCACCGTCATCAACGTGAGCGGCCCGGGGCAGTCGCGCGTGGTCGTCGGCGTAGCGGCCGACGGTTTTCCGAGCGTGTCGCTCTACGATGATGCGGGGGAGGCGATCGGGGCAATTCCGTAGCAGTGCGAACGCTGTGCGCGGACCGTGGAGAATACGGCATGGGTGAGATGGTTCGGTTTCCGATGAATGGAGAGACCGGCGGCGGCTACCTCGCGACTCCGCCGTCGCGGTCGGGCCCCGGAGTGGTCGTGATACAGGAGTGGTGGGGGCTGGTCGACCATATCAAGGCCGTGGCGGACCGGCTGGCCGCGGTGGGCTTCACGGCGCTCGCGCCCGACTTCTACGGCGGCCGGACGACGACGAGCCCCGACGAGGCCGGCAAGTTGATGATGGCCCTCGACATTGATGGTGCCGAGAAGCAGTTGCGCAGTGCCATCGACTATCTGCTGGCGCGTGACGAGGTCGAGGGCAGCCGCGTCGGCACGGTGGGATTCTGCATGGGCGGGCAGCTGTCGCTGTACGCGGCGTGCGCCAATCCGCGCGTCGGCGCCTGCGTCGACTTCTACGGCATCCACCCCAACGTGAAGCCCGACCTGGGCGCGCTGGAGGCGCCCGTCCTCGGCTTCTTCGCCGAGCAGGACGGCTTCGTCCCGCCCGCCGCGGCCCGGCAGCTCGAGAGTGACCTGCGGGCGGCCGGCAAGCAGGTCGAGATCACGGTGTTCGAGGGTGCGGATCACGCCTTCTTCAACGACACCCGGGCGGAGGTCTATCAGGCGGCGTGCGCGAACCAGTGCTGGGACCGGATGGTCGCCTTCTACGATGAGCATCTGCGTGCGGCCGCGAGCTAGCAGCCCCGGCGGCTTGCGGCGGGGCGCGTAGGATGGCGGGCAACAGCTTCGGGGAGGCGTTCCGCATTACGACCGCCGGCGAGGCGCACGGCCCCGGGAACCTGGTCATCATCGACGGCTGCCCGGCCGGGCTCGAGCTGAGCGCGGCCGATCTGGTCCCCGATCTGGCCCGCCGCCGGCCCGGCCAGAGCCGGATCGTCACGCAGCGCGACGAGCCGGACACCCCCGAAATACTTTCCGGCGTGTTCGAAGGCCGGACCACGGGCACCAGCATCGCCATCCTGATCGCGAACCGGGACCAGCGCAGCCGCGACTACGCGCCAATCAAGGACAAGTACCGCCCCGGCCACGCCGACTACAGCTTTGACGCCAAGTACGGCTTCCGCGACTATCGGGGCGGCGGCCGCTCGAGCGCGCGCGAGACGACCGTGCGGGTGGCGGCCGGCGCGGTCGCCAAGAAGCTGATTGCCGGCGCCTTCGGCGGGCGGGTCGTCGGCTACGTCCGCCAGGTGGGGGAGGTGGTCGCGCCGGTGGCGGACCCGGCCGCGCTGACGCTGGATCAGGTCGAGCGCCTCCCGGACGGCGAGCCGAACATCGTGCGCTGCCCGGACGCGGCCAAGGCGGCCGAGATGATTGCGCTCATCGAGCAGGCGCGCAGCGCAGGCAACTCCATCGGCGGCGTGGCGGAGTTCGTGGCCAGCGGGGTGCCCGCGGGCCTGGGCGAGCCGGTCTTCGACAAGCTGAAGGCCGACCTGGCCAAGGGGCTGTTCAGCCTGCCGGCCGTCCTCGGCGTCGAGTACGGCGTCGGATTCGGCTGCGCAACGCTGCGCGGCACCGAGAACAACGACGTCTTCTACGCCGACCAATCGCCCGCCGGGATGCAGGTGGCGACCCGCACGAACCGCCACGGCGGGATGCTGGGCGGGATCTCGACCGGCATGCCGATCGTCCTGCGGGCCGCCGTCAAGCCGACCAGCAGCCTGCCGCGCGAGCAGGAGACCATCACCCGCGGCGGCGAGCCGACGACCATCAGCACGAAGGGGCGGCACGACCCCTGCCTGCTCCCGCGGTTCGTGCCGATGGGCGAGGCGATGATCGCGCTCGTGCTGGCCGACCACTGGCTGCGGTGGCGGGGGGCGGGGCAGTCAGCCTGAGCCGTCGACCGCCACCGGCGCGACGCAGTACTCTTCGGCCGAGGCGCCGGCCACCGGCCAGGCTCGCAGACCCCCGTCGGTGGCGGCCAGGTACAGAGCCGGGGCCAGGGCGTCCTGATCGAACGCCGCCGCATCGCCTCCGCGCTCCGCGAGCAGTTGGGCGACCCGCTCGCGAAACGCACGCAGCGCCGGCAGCTCGAAGAGCACGAAGTACGTGCTGCGCGGCTCGGCGGCCGTGAGCCCGGTCTGCACGGCCAGGCAGCGCGGCTGGACCGCCGCGCCGGCCAGACCCGACTCGTGCGCCAGGGTCGCGAGCTCGTCCGGCGCCATGAACGGCGCCAGATCGCGCTGGTACTCGCTGCGCAGCAGGAGCGTCACGCCGTACGACGGCGGCGTGTTCATCGACTCCATGGTCCGTTGGAAGACCTGCTGGAACAGCTCCATGGGCAGTTCGCGGGGCGGCGCGAGCAGCAGCAGCGGGCCGCCCGGGCCCAGCGGGGGATCCAGCAGGACCTGCCAGCCTGTCAGGTGCTCCGGGCGCACCAGATACGGCGCCGTGACCGTGTCGCGCAGCGTGCGCAGGAACAGCAGCGACAGGACGCCCAGGACGACGGCCCCGAGCAGGATGCGCGTAATCACCGAGCGTGGTGTGGCCATGGTCCGCTCATATTAGAATTGACGCCGCATCCCAAGGGTAACCGAGGTCATGACTATGCGATGGATTGGTACGGTAGCGGCGGCGGTCGCGGCGTCGGCAGGTCTGGCCGCAGGCCCGGCGGAGGCGCAGTACGGGGCGTCGGCGAGCGGCGAGTGGCGCAGCTACGCCGGGGACACCGGGAGCACGAAGTATTCGCCGCTCGACCAGATTACGCCGGAGAACTTCGCCGATCTCGAGGTGCTGTGGCACTGGAGGTCGGTCGACTCCCACCTCGTCCGCTCGACCCCGGCGGGCGATTCCCTGATCGCCGCGGACAAGCTGTTCGACATCCTGCAGGAGCAGGAGCCGGACCGCTGGACCGCCTGGGACGGGCGGACGCAGACCCGTTCCCGTCCGTCGATCAGCTCGCTGGTGGCGACGCCGCTCATGGTCGACGGCGTCCTGTACCTCAGCACGCCGCTCTACCGGGCGGTCGCCATCGACGCGCGCAGCGGCGAGACGTTGTGGGTGCACGATCCCCGCGCCTACGAGTCGGGGACACCGGCCATCGCGGGCTGGCGGCATCGCGGGGTGGCGTACTGGGAGAACGACGGCGAGGCGCGCATCGTGTGGGGCACCGGCGACGGCTACCTCGTCGCGGTGGATGCGAAGACCGGCCTGCCGGATCCGGACTTCGGCGACAACGGGCGCGTGGATCTCACCGTCGGGGTCCCGCGCTCCGAACGCGGACGGCGCGACATCCTGAATCTGCTGACGCTCACGTCGCAGTCGCCGCCGATTGTCGTCCGCGACACCATCATCGTCGGCTCGACCATCAACGACCGCACGATCACCAGGGAGGCCACCCCCGGCTGGGCGCGCGCCTACGACGTGCGGACGGGGCAGCACAAGTGGGACTTCCACACCGTGCCGCAGAGCGCCGACGAGTACGGGTCGGACACCTGGCTGAACGAGTCGTGGAGCTACAGCGGCAACACCAACATCTGGTCGATGATGAGCGGCGACGAGGACCTGGGCTGGGTGTTCCTGCCCATTGGGACGCCGACGAACGACTACTACGGCGGGCACCGGCTCGGCGACAACCTGTTCGCCGAGAGCCTGGTGGCGGTGGACGTGGCGACCGGCCAGCGCCAGTGGCACTTCCAGATGATTCACCACGGCCTCTGGGACTACGACCTGCCGGCGGCGCCGAACCTGCTCGACATCACGGTCGACGGCCGGCAGATCAAGGCGGTGGCGCAGGTCAGCAAGCAGGGGTTCGTCTACGTCTTCGATCGCGTCACCGGCGAGCCGGTGTGGCCGATCGAGGAACGGTCCGTGGCGACCGACACCGACCTGGAGGGCGAGGTCATGTCGCCGACCCAGCCCTTCCCGACGAAGCCGGCCGCGTTCGAGTAC
This sequence comes from Vicinamibacterales bacterium, assembly GCA_965217045.1. Classification (GTDB taxonomy): domain Bacteria; phylum Acidobacteriota; class Vicinamibacteria; order Vicinamibacterales; family UBA8438; genus JAAXGX01. The sequence continues at coordinate 190,564 of CBDCHF010000008.1, forward strand.
CAGGGCACGTCGATCGACGATCTGGTCGACTTCACGCCCGAGATCCGGCAGATGGCGGTCGAGGCCGTCGAGGGCTTCCGGCTGGGACCGCTCTACACGCCGCAGACGCTGCGGGGCACCATCATGCGGCCGGCCGTCGCGGGCGGCGCGAGCTGGTCCGGCGCGGCCGTCGACCCCGAGACCGGCTATCTGTACGTGCCGTCGACCAACGCCCACTCGACGATTCAGCTCAGCGAGCCGGAGCCTCACGAGCCGGCGACGCTGCGCTACATCCGGCGTTCCACCACGGCCGGTCCGGTGATGCCGCGCGGGCTGCCGCTCTGGAAGCCGCCCTACACGCGCATGACGGCGATCGACATGAACACCGGCGAGCAAGCGTGGATGATTCCGACGGGGCGCGGCGACCGGATCCGCAACCATCCGATGCTGCGCGACCTCGACCTGCCGCCGGTGGGTGGCGACGCCGGCCGCAGCGGCCCGTTGCTCACGAAGACGCTGCTGCTGCACGCGCTGACGGCGGGCGGCAGCAGCAACGGGCCCCGGCTGGTGGCGTACGACAAGCTGAGCGGCGCCGAGCTCGCCTCGCTCGACCTGCCGGCCGGCGCTCTCGGCGGCCCGATGACCTACCTGCTCGACGGCAGGCAGCACATCGCGGTGACCGTCGGCGGAGACGTGCCGGGCCTGATCGTTTTTCGGCTCCCGGACTGACCGGGAGGCGACGAGCAGAACGCTCACCGCCGCTGCTGCCCGCGACCGGTGCGCGGCTACTTGACAACGGGCGCCCGCTCGTCCATCCTCCCGTTTGCGAATGATGAACATGGCACCCTCGCGGGGTGCCGAACGCGCGGAAGCATCGCGCATGGTTGTAGTCGGCGTACGGCAGGACCGGACTCCGACGATTCAAGCCGCAGGAGTACGGTCATGGCAGTTACGGGAACGGTCAAGTGGTTCAACGACAGCAAGGGCTTCGGTTTTCTCACCCGTGATGACGGCGAGAAAGATGTCTTCGTCCACTATTCCGCCATTCAGGGGGACGGGTTCAAGAGCCTGACCGAGGGCCAGCGGGTGGAGTTCGACGTGGTCGAAGGCGGGAAGGGTCCCGCCGCCGAGAACGTGATCAGGCTCTAGCGCGCCCGGTGGCTCACCGCAGCGGGACGTCCGGAAATCCCTCGTCGCCCGGTTCCAACTGCACGCCGTAGGTGTTGAGCGACATCGACGTCGCGCGGTAGGAGCTGGGTGTGTACACCGCGCTCATCGCTTCGACGGTGTTGTACTCGGCGGTCAGGGCGCCCCACGTTTCGTCCGAGACGACGGCGTTCTGGTACAGCTCGTCGACCACGCGCAGGAGCGTGGCATCGAACGCATCCGCCCCGGGGTCGTCGGGGCCCTTCGCGACGGCCTCGGGGTCGACCCCATGATCGCGCGCGCGCCCCACGGTGCCGACGTGCTTGGCCCATTCGTAGACCGCCTGGCAATCCCACCCGATGCGGAGGATGAGAATCTCCCGGTCGTGCGGCGTCAGCGGCGACACGCGGTTGATGTAGTTGGCGCGCCGGCTGCGCGCCTGGGCCAGCGCGGGATGCCGTGCGAACGTGCGTGACACGGCGATGCCCGGCCCGTCGAGCGGCTCGAACCGCGCCACTGCCAGGCGTGGCTCGCGGCCCGGCACCGAGATGCGGTACGGCACGTCGGCGGGGAGCCGGTCGGGCGTCTCGTCGTCGGGCTGGATGCCGAACGAGTTGTAGATCATCGACAGCACGGTGAAGTGGTTCACCGTCTCGACGGCGTCGATCAGGTTGTACTCCCCGTACTGCGCTGACAGGGCGCTCCAGGTCGCGTCGGTCACCGACGAATTCAGGTAAAGCTGGTCGGCCATTTGCAGGAGCGTCCGCTCGAACGGGTCCCACCCGTCCGCGTCGGGACCCTCGGCGACGCGGCGGATCTCGTCGTCCGTCAGGCCTCCGTCGCGGCCGCGCGCCGTGTGCGTGGCCCACAGCGGCTGGCTGCCGCACAGCCAGGCCGCGCGCAGGATCAGGAGCGCGCGGTGCCGGGCCGGGATCGTCGACTCCGCGGTCAGGTAGACCGTGATCGGCATCAGTCCTTCCACGATGGCCGGCACGTTGAGCAGCGTGTGGAGCTGGTTGTCCGCCCGCTCGTCGCCGCCGTACTGCTCGGCCAGACGGCGGTGCTCGTCGGTCCATTCCGCTGCGGGCAGCGGCGCGATCCGCGGCGCTGCGAGGCCCATCGGCTGCCGGTCGGCCCGCGGCGGATCCGGCAGTGCCTGCTGCGCCGCGGCGCCCGCCGCGAAGACGCAGGTGACGACCACGATCAGCAGCGCAAGCATCCAATCTCTCAGCGACATGGCTAGGCCTCCTGCGGCACGAATGCCAGAAAGCGCCGGGGGTTGTCGACCGCAATCTTGTGCAGCGTGGCGTCGTCCACGCCCGCGTGGCGCAGCTTCGGCACGAACTGCACGATGGCCGTGGCGAAGCCGTTGCCCCAGTTGGACTTGAGATCGCGCGTGGCCGCGAAGTCGGACGCCAGCAGCACCTGGTCCTCGTAGCCCGCCTCGAGCACGTTCAGCACCATCCGCACCTTGTCGGCCTCCGGGATGTCCGGGGACGTTTCCAGGCCCAGCGCCCGGCCCACCGTGTCGAACCCGAGGTAGGCGCCCCGGCGGCCGATTTCCAGATGCGAGGTCCAACCCGGGTCCTGCGCCGCGGTGACGTCGGACAGGTGCCCGACGCAGACGCGGCCGAGGTCGACGTTCTCCGCCTCGAGCACGTCGAGCTGCTCGAGGCCGCACGGCCGGCAGCCCTCGTGCTCCGTATGCGTGAAGATCGGCAGGTTGGTGGCGTGATGGGCGCGGCTGACGGCCTGCAGGAAGGTCCGCTCGACCTCCAGCATCTCCAGCGATGTGCCCACCTCTCCGAACGCCCCCCAGTTCTGCGCCCGCGCATCGGCCACGAAGTGTGCGGTCAGCTCGTCCACGCTCAGCGCGGCCACCTCGTCCGGGAAGGGCGCCCGCCAGTAGGCGCCGGCCACGACCACCGGCACGCCGGAGCGCAGCGACATCTGCCGCAGGAATTCGAGCTCCCGCTCCGACCGCCGGAGAATGCCGGCATCGACGATGCAGCTCATCCCGTCGGCGGCGGCCATGCGCAGTTCCTCGGCGACCAGCGCGACGAAAGCCTCGGCCTGTGCGTCGGTCAGCGGCCCCGCGGCGGGGTCGCGCTCCACGGGCGGGCTGCTGTAGCTCTGGAACAGATCCAGGTGCTCGTGGAAGAGCGTGGCACCGCCCGCGAGGGCCTGGGGCGAGAGGTCCTCGAGGATGGCGCGGATGACGGCGCCCGCGGGGAAGGCGATGTCGGGCGCGGCCGCGGGGGGCTGGCCAGCCGCCGCCGGGCGGCCGCCGCCGGCGGCCAGCGCGAAGCCGGCGCCCGCGCCGAGCACGCCGAGCGCTTCGCGGCGGGTGAGGCGCGAGAGATGACGTGGCCACCTGCCCATGCTTCCTCCTGGTTCCCGTTCCTGCGCTCGTGCGCCGGCGAGCGTCAAGTGTAGCACCAGCGAAGAATGGCCGTCCGTGCCATCAACGGCACGACACGTAGTGCTCAGGTGGTCCAGGAATGCCTGAACACAGCACTGCGCAAGGCGGACATCCTGCTGGGCGAGAGCGACCTGCGGCGGCACCTGCAATCCGTGCTGGCGTGCTGCCGAGGGCCCAGCCGGCCCTGCGGCTCTACCACGCATCGCTCGACATACGCTCGCGGTATCGATGCGCCACCATGACTCGCTCATCGTCGCGGCGGCGCTCGACGCCGGGTGCACCATGCTATACAGCGCAGGATGGGCGGCCTGCTCCGCAGGGGCGGGCGATGCAACGCGCGCGTTGCGGCTTGGTTCGCCGGCCTCCGAGTTTCTGGACGACCTGCGTGTTGAAGGTTAGGTCGGTTCGCGTTCGATCCGATCAGAATCGCTGGAGCTCGACGAAGTTCGCATTCGCCACGTCCAGGTCCGAGTGCACGCGGGCGATCACCACCGCGTCGCCGGCACGAACGATTCCGCGCCGGGCGAGCTCCGGCTTGAGCTGTCCCACCACGAGCCGATCGGCCGGCACCACCAGCGGTACCACGCTCCGGTAGAGCGCCAGTTGACGGGCCACGGCGGCGTCCGCGGTGACGCCGTAGACCGGGATGGGTGGCCGCAGCGCCGCGATCTGGCGCGCCGTCGTGCCGCTCCCGGTGACAGCCACGATGGCCGTGGCGTGCGATGCGGCGGCCAACGTCACCGCCGCATCGCACAGCGCGCGGTCGTGCCGGTTGCCGATGTCGCCCGGAACCACGCGATCCGGCGCCGCCGATTCGGCATCTCGCAGCACCGCGTCGAGCGTCTGCACCGCGAGCACCGGATATTCGCCGGCCGCGGTCTCCCCGGCCAGCATGATGGCGTCGACGCCATCGTCCACGGCGTTGGCCGCATCGCTCACTTCCGCTCGCGTGGGTCGCGGCGCATGTCGCATGGTCTCGAGCACCTGGGTCGCCACGATCACCGGCACGCTGGCGTCCCGGGCGCGGCGGGTCAGACCCTTCTGGACGCGTGGCACGCGCTCGAGCGGAATCTCCAGGCCGAGATCGCCGCGCGCCACCATCACCGCGTCGGAGGCGGCGAGGATGTCGTCGAAACGATCCAGCGCCTGCGGCCGCTCGATCTTGGCCACCAGGCCGACTCGGTCCGCGCCGTGCCCGTACGCCACCGCCCGCGCCTTCCGCAGGTCGTCGCCGTTCTGGACGAAGCTGACCCCGAGGAAGTCGACTCCCATCGCGGCGGCCGCCGCGATCTCTTCCATGTCGGCGGCGGTCACGGCCGAGAGCGGCAGGTCGACACCGGGCGCGTTGATTCCCTTGCGGGGCGCGAGCAGACCGCCGTGCTCCACCTCCGCGACGATCTCGGTGCCGTCGCTCGCGACCACCCGCAGGACGATCTGCCCGTCGCCGAGCAGCAGCGGCTCGCCGCCGCGCACTGCCGCTACGAGCGGCGCACAGGTGGTCGACACCCGCTCCGCGTCACCCGGGAACTCGCCCACCGCGATCCGCAGCCGCGCGCCCGTCTTGATCTGCACCCCGTCCGGATCGGCCAGCGGCCCGATACGGATCTTGGGACCGGCGAGGTCCTGCAGCACCGCCACGATGCGGCCGGCCCGGGCGGCGCGGCTCCGCACCTGCTCCACCATGCGACGCCGGTCGTCCCGCACGCCGTGCGACGAGTTGACCCGGAACACGTCGACCCCGGCCGCCAGCAGGGCGTCCACCGCGGCGTCGGATGAGCAGGCCGGTCCGAGGGTGGCGACGATCTTGGTATGGCGCAGGGCGAACTCCAGAAACCTATTACATCATTACACGATCAGTAGCGGACGCGCAGTCCGCCGATGGCCCAGGCGCCGGGCGTCAGGAAACCGTCCTCGTAGTAGTCGTGATCGAAGAGGTTCTCCACCTTCGCGTACAGATCCAGCCCCAGGTCCGGGCGGGCCAGCAGGTCGTAGCGGACGACGAGATCGCCCTTCACCGGGCCGCCGAAGACCATGCGGCGTCCCAGCGCGCCGTACGGCGACAGCGGGTAGTCGCTGGCGGCGAACAGGTCGAACGTGATGCTCGCGCGCCGGGCGATCCACTGCGTGGCGGTGAGCGTGAACAGGTGCTTCGACAGGCCCGGCACGCCGAAGAAATCGTCGCCGATGGTCGGCGTATCCGATTCCGAGTCGGTGTAGGTGTACGAAACCCGCAGGCTGGTGGCGACCGAGGGGGCGGCCCGCACGCTCACCTCGACGCCGCGCGCGCGGCCCCCGCCCGAGTTGCGGTAGCCGGCGAACCGGCCGAACGGATCGGTCGCCGCCGGGAAGTTCGCGAAGTCGAAGAGGATGGTGTTCTGCAGGTCGGTGTAGAAGGCGGTGGCGCCGACCTGCAGCCTGGAGTCGAAGAGCCACTGGTCGACCCCGCCGTCGACCGCCACGGCGCGCTCCGGCTCCAGCCGCGGATCACCGTAGAAGCTGAAGGAGCGGAAGAAGGAGGAGAACGTCCCGCCGAAGCGCTCGAACGGCGACGGCGCCCGGTAGCTGTTGCCGACGTGCAGGCGGAGCTTGGTCTCGCTGCCGGGGACGAACCAGGCCACGGCCGCATCGCCGGTATAGGCGGTGGGGACGTCGAGCCCGGCGCCGCCGTAGGGGTGGCTGCCACCGGCGAACGTCGGGTCGGGCAGGTCGAAGGTCTGCACGCGGCCGCCGAAGCTCACCTGCAGCCGCCCGCCGAGCAGCTCGATGCGATCCTGCGCGTACAGCGCGTGGCTGTACGAATCGATGGTGATGGTCGCGATGTTGCCCGACGTTTCCGTGAAGAGCCGCTCGCGCTCGAACTCGTACCCGGTGCTGAAGAAGTTGGACGTGCCGAACGCCGCATCGAGCCGCGCCTGCACCATGTCGGTCCGGCCGTCGTAGAAGCTGCTGTTCTCGTCGAACGGCTGGAAGCCGACGCCGCGCGGGCCGTTGGCGTGCTCCCGCTCGGTGGCCACGGCCTGGTAGGCGACGCGGTAGGAGGCGCCGGGGGCGACGCTGTGCCGCAGCATGGCGCTGGCGTTGAGGAACGAAGATCTCCGCACGGCGTCCGGGTCGTTGGCGCTGGGGACGAACGTTGCCGTGCCGCCATCGAACGGCAGGCCCTGCTCGAAGCGCGCGAGCTGGTCCGTCGGGAGAGCGGCCGCCCGCACGCTGCCCACCGCCGGAAAGTTGGCCAGCACCTCGGCTGGGAAGTCCGGGCTGTTCCGGGTCTGCGCTTCGTCGCGGGCGTACCAGACACGTCCCGTCGCGGACAGCGTGGGGCTGAGCTGGTAGCGCAGCATCCCCTGCGGCGAGACGCTGCGGTAGGGGTTGGCGCCGCGAATGCCCTCCGTCACGTCGATGTACGACACGGCGCCGCTGTAGGTCAGGCGATCGCCCGCCAGTCCGCCGCGCAGGCTCGGCACGGAGCGGATCATGCCGAGCCCGCCGCCTTCGAGCAAAACGTCGCCCTCGGTGGGACCGCCGCCGGTGCGCGACGTGACGTTGATGACGCCCGCCATCGCGTTCGAGCCGTAGAGCGACGACCCCGAGCCGCGCATCACCTCGATCTGCTCGGTGTTGACGGTCGCCAGGTTCGAGAGGAAGCCGGTGGCGTCGTTCTGCGGACTCGCCGCGTCCCGAAAGCGCAGGCCGTCGATCAGCACGACTGTGTCGTAGCTGCGCATGCCGCGCGTCGCGATGGTCGTGAAACTGCCCGGTCCCCCCAGCGACTGCACGCGGATGCCCGGCAGCGTCCGGATCGCTTCGGCCACCGACAGCTCGTCGCGCAGGGCGATCTCGGCCGCGTCGATGACGTCGAGCGCCTTGGCCACCTCCCGGGCCACCAGCGGCGTGCTCGAGGCGGTCACCACCACCTCCGCGGTCAAGCCCGAGACGCCCAGCGCCAGATCGCGGCTGCTGCCGCCTTCGACGCGCACCACGGTGGCGCCGGACAGCGACCCCGCGGACCCCTGCGCCTCGAGCACGTAGTCGCCGGCAGGGATGTGGTCGAACCGGTAGCCGCCGCCCGGCGAGCTGGCGGTCTCGCGCACCTCGCCGCTCGCGCGGTCGAAGAGGCGGACCTGCGCGTGCGGCACCACCCGGTCCTGCGGGTCGAGGATGCGCCCCGTCAGGCTGTCGGCCACGAGGGGACGCGGCAGCACGGCCGTCAGGGCCGCCGCGATGACTATCGAGTTGCAACATCTACGCGCCGAGCTCACCTGCTGCCTTGTTCGCATGCCTCTCCTCGCGCCGTGCGGCTGGGAGGGCGCGCCGATCGGGTGTGGTTGCCGGGCGTGTGGCGACCCGGTTGCCGGAATCGAATGCGCGCCGCTCATGGTCCCTCGACCACGACCCGGGGGCTCGCCGAAAGGGGACAGGGGCAGGGAGGCCGGCCGGCCAAGCGCCCTCGCCTCCCCTCGGAGGTCCAGGTCGGTAGATACGACGCCGGCAGGTCTTCGGGCTTGCGGGCGTTCAGCTTTCGCTGAACCTACTGGCCGTCGCTTCCCAGCTCCTCGGAGCCAGTGCTATGACGGCGGTCGTTCCCGTTTACCGCTGCGGGGCAGCCCCGGATTCGCACCGGGTTCCCTCTTGCCGCTCCAGCCATCTGGAGCACCGACGAGGCTGTGAGCGTAGCGGATGGGGCACACCGGGTCAAGGCACGGGCCGGCCGGCAGGCGTCCTGCTACACTGACGCCGAACGTGGAGGGCTCGGGGCGAAGGGGGATGCCATGAGGATGCTGTGCGGGTTGCTGATCGTCGTTGCTGCCATCACGCCCACGGCGGCGCTCGCCAACGTGACCATCACGGACTGGCGGGGAGCGGCGGTCGCCGTCACGGAGGGCAGAGTCGACTCGGACGGCGTCGAGATCGTGTACCACACCGCCGGCGAGGGGCCGCTGGTCGTCTTCGTCCACAGCATCACCGGCCCGTGGTTCGACTGGCGCCACCAACTGGTCGCCCTGTCGGAGCACTACCGGGTGGCGGTGATGTCGACGCGCGGCACCAACAAGAGCGGCAAGCCGGAAGGCGTGGAGCACTACACGATGGCGAAGATCTCCGGCGATATCGACGCCATCATCCGGCATTTTGGGGAGGAGAAGGCGATCATCGTCGGACAGGACAGCGGCGGCTTCTACGCTTGGCACTTCGCGATGACCTACCCCGACAGGACCGAGCGTCTCGTCTCGATCGGCACGGTCCACCCCGCCGGCCTGATCCGCGAGCTCGCGTCGAATCCCGCGCAGCAGCAGGCAAGCATGTTCCAGCGCGGCATGCAGGAGAACCCGGATGCTCCCGCCGCGTTGGGCGAGCGCGTACGCAGCCGGCCACCCCAGCCGGACGACACGCCCGAGCTGGCCGAGCTGCGCGCGGCCGCGTACGGCCGTCTGGACGTCGAGTCGGTCGCGAACTTCTACAAGGCCAACTGGCCGCGGCCGCCGTTCTCGCTCGAGACCGAGGGCTTCGGCTTCCGCAGTGGGGAGTTCCCGCCGGTCCAGGCGCCGACGCTGCTCATCTACGGCAAGGACAGCCAACCGTTCACGTCCGGGACCCTCAACGATACGTGGCGCTGGGTCGACGCGCCGCTGACGCTCCTGGTCCTGCCCGGCATCGGCCACGGCCCGCACACGCAGGCGCCCGGGATCGTCACGCCGGCGATTCTCGAGTGGCTCGCCGCCGAATAGCCGGAAGGACGGGGAGGCATCCGGCCGGACGTCGGGGCTGGTCAGGCGCGGCCGGCCAGCCCTGCCGCCACCGCCCCGGTCCAGCGGCTGTCGAACCGTACCCAGTGGCGTTCCTCCAGGTCGTTGCTATGGCTCACCGGCAGCTCCATGACCTCCGGCCGCGGCACCATGTGGTTGGCGATGGCGTAGACCGTGGCGGGCGGCACCACCTCGTCTTGCAGGCCGACGCCGACCAGCGCCCGGCAGCGGATGCGATCGGCGAAGTTGACGGTGTCGAAGTAGGCGAGCGTCCGCATCATGGCGGCCTCGTCCGAGGGATGCCGGGCGAGGTGGTCGTTGATCTCCTGGCCCGATCCGCCCCTGGCCAGCCGCCGCCGGCCGGCGGTCCAGCCGAACGTGGGAACGGCCACGACGAGATAGTTGGCCATGCCGGACACGACCTGCGCCATGAGCGCCAGCGAGCCGCCGAAGCTGCGCCCGTGGAACACGGTTCCGCCGCCGCCCGCCCCGAGGAGCGTGCCGACCTGGGCGGCGCGCACGAAGTCGCACACCGCGCCCCTGAGAATCGACGAGCGCGGGTTGGCGAGGCCGGTGAGCACGTACCCGCGGGGATCGACCGGGCAGTCGTTCCGGGACAGGCCGAACCCGCGCACATCGAAGCAGAACAGGTCGGCTTGGCACGCCGCCGCGTGCCGGGCCTCGAGCACCGGATTGCACTGCGAGTTGTAGCCGTGCGTGGTGACGACGAGCGGTCGCCGGGTCGGCGGCGGCCCGGCGCGGCCGGCATCGTCGAGCGTGATGAGGAAGCCCTGGATGCCACAGCCGTCGAATGATGCGAAGCGGACCGGCAGTACGCGCGCGCCTTCCGGGGACGTCACCGCGATGCCCAGGCGCGGCTCGGCGGGCGTGCGCGCGAGCGCGTCCAGCGCCTCGGACCAGAACGCGAAGAAGTCGGCGGGCCGGGTGAGAGGCGGGCGGGTGGCGTGGACCGTTGTAGAGTCGGACTGACGCATGGATGCCACGAGGGAAGAGTTTATCGCTCACGCCTCCGCCGCCACCGCGCCGTCGGGGCAGGGCGGGGCGCTCGCGTGGGACCGGCTGGCGGAGCTGGCCGAGGAGCAGCGCTTCGAGCCCGGGCATGTCCTGACGCGACAGTTTGCCCCGGCGACCGACGTGTTCCTCGTGGCCCAGGGCGCGGTGCAGTTCCGTAACCGCATCGAGGAGGGGAACGAGGACATCGACGTCGGAGAGAGCAAGGCGGCGTGGACGCCGGTGGGCTGGTCGGGGTTTCTCGAGCCGCGGCGATACTCCACGACGGTGCTGTGCAAGACCGACTGCCGCACGTTGCGGCTCAGCCATCAGGTGCTGGCGACGCTCTTCGCCGCCGAGCCCGCGCTGGGCGCCGGCTTTCTCGAGCTCGTGCTCCGCCGCTGTCTCGAGGTCCTCGCCGAGCGGCGGTCGCGGATCGTGCGGCACTCACAGACGCCCGTGAACTTCGCCCAGTCGCTCGACGCGAAGGGGGAGGAAGAGGCCTACAACCGTGCCCCACCGCCCGTCATGGAGCTGTTTCGGCAGTCGGCGTTTTTCGAGGTGTTCCAGGAGTCGCAGCTGCGCCACTTCGCGCAGGCGGTCGAGAGCCGCTACTTCTGCCGCGGCGAGCCGATAGTCGAGCAGGGCAGCCGCGATTCCGGGTTGTGGGTGCTGGCCACCGGGCGCGTGGCGCTGAACTACCGGCCGGCCGGCATGAAGGAGGCGTTCGCGCTGCGGACGCTCTCGAATCCCGGGTCGGTCGTGGCGCTGGCCGGTATCGCCTGCATCGAGTCGAGCCAGACGTCCGTGCGGGCCATGCGCGACTGCACGCTGTACCGCATCGACCCGCAGCGGCTGAATCCGTCGCTCCAGCGCGAGCCGCAACTGGCGCTGGCCCTGGTCCGCCGGCTGCTGTGGCTGGTCGCCAGCCACCTGCGGGCGGCCCGCGCGGTCTTCATCTCGCGCCGCTTCGCGCAAGAGCGCCTGGCGATTCGCAACCTGCTCGAACAGAGCTGCACGCAGCTCAGCGTCAACTCCCTGATCCATCGGCTGCCGCACCTGCTCGACAGCCATCTGACGCTCGGCGACGCGTTCGAGCTGCTCGATCGCATGGCCGACAGCCCCGACGCGATCGAGCGCTCGCTGGCGCAGCTCTGCCAGGACCTGCTCGGGGAGGTCAAGCGCGAGCACGAGTTCTTCGAGGCACTCCGGCAGGTCTATCACGTCGTGGTCACGGCGCCGCCGGAGATGCCGTCGCGAGATGTGCGCAAGCTCTGCGCGCGCGGGTTCCGGGAGGCGTTCGGGCGGCTACGCTACGTCATCGACGGGGAGCGCCATCTGCCCGCCACGCCGGGGCACATCTTCATCTTCAACCACCTCAAGAACCACGAGTACAACACGCTGCCCAACAACTTCCAGCTCACGCTCGACTCCCACTTCGTCAGCGCCATGATCCTGGACCGGCGCTACGGCGACAGCGGCATCCGTGTCGTGCGGCACAGCCGGGGCACCGAGTACGGGCATCAGGCGTACTACGACCGGCTGGGCCACATGGCGGTCTACACGGACGAGTCCGATCGGCGCGAGGAGACGGAGGCGCAGCGCCAGAGCCGCCGTAGCGAGTTCTTCGAGACCGCGGGCCGGTATCTGCGGGGCGGCACGAACCTGATTCTCAGTCCCGAGGGGACCAGCTACTGGACCGAGGACTCGCCCGGACCGTTCAAGCCGGGCGCGTTCCGCCTGGCCGTCAGCGTGCAGCCGGAGCCGTGGATCGTGCCGATTGCCGTCGCCAACTTCGACCGGCGCGTCCACTCGACCGTCTGCACTGCCATCATCAAGCCGCCCTTCAAGGTCTCTCGGGTCCTGCCCGACCTGGACGATCGGGAGAAGCTGAAACGCTTCCTGTTCCGGGTGCGCGAGACCTTCGCGTCCTACGTGGAGGAGGCGCGCCGTCTGGCCCGCACCGGGCGGCCGGAGTGATCCGGGGGCCAGGAACGTCTACGACTGGCGCCGGTTGATTGCTACAATCGGTGGACTTATGCGATTCCTGACTGTCACGGCGTTCGTCGCGTGGCTCCTGCTTGGCTCCACGCCGCTGTCGGCGCAACCGTCGGACCGGATTGCGGCCGAGGGCGGCGACATCATCATCACGCCGATCCTGCATTCGAGCGTGCAGATCGAGCATGCCGGCACGGTCGTGCACATCGATCCGTGGAGCGCCGGCGACCTCTCCGAGGCCAAGCCGGCCGACCTCATCCTGGTGACCGACGATCCGGGGCATCACCTCGATCCGGAGGCGATCGCGCAGCTGCGCAAGCCGGGCGCGACGGTCGTGCTGACCGCGGCGGCCCACGCGCAGTTCGGCGCCGGCGAGGTCCTCGCCAACGGCGCGCAGGGCGTCTTCGCGGGCGTTCCCGTCGAAGCCGTTCCCGCGTACGACATGACCCCCGGCAGGCCGTGGCATCCGCCGGGCGAGGCGAACGGCTACGTCATCACCCTCGGCGGGCGGCGCCTGTTCTTCTCGGGCGTGGGGGAATGCGTTCCCGAGATTCAGGCGCTCGAGGGCATCGACGTGGCTTTCATGCCGATGAACCTGCCGCTCGACCGCATGCGTCCCCGACCGGTGGCCGAGTGCGTCAAGACGTTCGGCCCGGAGGTCGTCTACCTCATCCACTACGACAACGCCACCGCGCGCTGGTTCGGCGATCGCGATCAGCCCCGGCCAGACAACGTCGAGGAGATCGCCGCCACGGTCGCCGCGTTGCGGGATGCGCTCGAGGGGGAATCGATCGAGGTCCGCGACGGCGACTGGTATCCGCGGTAGAGACGCCGCCGCCGGGCCGACCGTGCGTGCCGCCGGGGTCGGGTCACCGGGGCGCTGGAGACCCCTCGCGTTCGAGCAGCCGCTCGATATGCGCGAGATGATGCCGGCCGTGCCAGGCGTAGGCGCCCACGGTGACCGCCAGCGTAGCGGCGCCTGATTCCGGGTGCACGAACTCGCGTTGCAGTTGCGCCCAGCTCAGGCCGTGCAGCAGGTCGACCCAGCGGGCGTGCAGGGCATCGAGCAGATCGAGCGAATGCGCGATCGGTTGTCGACTGTCCGGGAGCGCCGCCCAACCCTTCTCGTCGTAGGCCTTGATGCGCGGCCTGTCCTCGGTGAGCGCCCACTTGAACCGGATGAGGCTGTTCATGTGACTGTCGGGCAGGTGATGGACGACCTGTCGGACCGTCCAGCCGCCGGGGCCGTACGGTGTGTCGAGCCGGGCGTCCGTCAGCGGCGTGACGGTTCGCCGCAGGTCGGCCGGCAGCGCCGCGATGTCGTCGATCCAGGCTTGCACCCCGGCCGGCGTGATGTTCTCCGCGGGCACGAACGGCCCGATGGGATAGCGCAGGTCGCTCATTCGGGAAGGCTCCTCTCGTCCGCCGGGCAACCGGTTGAAGCTATCATGGCGCTTTGATCAGGGAGTCGATTGTGGCAGACGGAGCACCCAGGAGCGCCTTCGAGCTGGCGATGGAAAAGCTCAGGCGGCAGGACGAGGCGGCCGGCGTCGAGGCGGTCGCGCTGACCGACGCGCAGCGCGAGGCGATTGCCGAGGTGCGGCGCGCCTACGAGGCGCAGTTGGCCGAGTGCAGGATCCTCTACCAGTCGGCGCTGGCAACCACGCTGGAGCCGACTGCCCGCCAGCAGCTCGAGGCGAACCACCGGCGCGACCTCGGGCGCTTCGCCACGGACCGCGACCGGAAGATCGCGCGCATTCGGGAGGGGCACGGCAACTGACGCCGCCATTTCGCCGCTACTGACTGCCCGGCGTCCAGAGTCGTGACTTCGGCGCCCCCGCCAACGCCAGCATCAGCTCGTTGAGCCGCTTGACGAAGCCGGCCGGATCGTCGAGCTGCCCGCCCTCGGCCAGCATCGCCTGATCGAACAGGATGTGGCTCCAGTCCTTGAAGCGCGCCTCGTCCGGCTCGCCCCCGAGGCGCGTGACGATCGGGTGGGCGGGGTTGAGCTCGAGCACGAGCGGCACGTCCGGCACGGCCTGGCCGGTCGCCCGCAGGACGCGCTGCAGGTTGGCGCTCATCCCGTCCTCGGCGGATACGAGGCAGGCGGGCGATTCGGTGAGCCGGTGCGTCAGCCGTACGTCGCTGGCCTTCGATCCGAGCGCCTTCCGCACCCGCTCGACGAGCGGCTTGAACTCGTCCTCGGTTTCCTTCTGCTGCCTCGCGTCGGCCTCGCTGCCGGCGAGCTGGCTCAGGTCGAGGTCGCCCTGCGCCACGGATTGCAGCGGCTTGCCGTCGAACGCGTCGAGGTGGGCGACCACCCATTCGTCGACCCGGTCGTGGAGGAGCAGGACCTCGACTCCCTTCTCGCGGAAGACCTCCAGATGGGGGCTGTGCCGCGCGGCCGCGAAGCTGTCGGCGGTGACGTAGTAAATCTTCTCCTGCCCGTCCTTCATGCGCGCGACGTAGTCGGCGAGCGACACGGTCTGGTCGCCCGTGTTGCGGTGCGTCGACGCGCAGCGGAGCAACCCCGCAATCCGCTCCCGGTTGGCGTGGTCCTCGCCGACACCTTCCTTGATGATGCGGCCGAACTCGCGCCAGAAGTCGCCGTACTTTTCGGGCTGCTTCGCGGCCAGCTCCTCGAGCAGCCCCAGTACCCGCTTGACGGCCGCGGTGCGAATGGTCTCGACGTCGCGCGACTCCTGGAGGATCTCGCGCGAGATGTTGAGCGGCAGGTCGTTCGAGTCGATCAGGCCGCGGACGAACCGCAGGTAGCCCGGCAGCAGCTCCTTCGCGCCGTCCATGATGAACACGCGGCGGACGTAGAGCTTCACGCCGTGGCGCCGCTCGCGGTCCCAGATGTCGAACGGCGCCCGGCGCGGAACGTAGAGGAGGACCGTGTACTCCTGACGCCCCTCGACCCGGGCGTGCACGTGCGCGAGCGGCGGCTCGAAGTCGTGCGCGACGTGCTTGTAGAACTCGTCGTACTGCTCGCTGGTGATCTCCGACTGCGGGCGGACCCAGAGCGCCGACGCCTGGTTCACCTGCTCGGTGGTCTCGACGTTCCCGGTGTCCATCTGCTTGCCGGGAACCTCCTCCTTCTCCATCAGGATGGGGAGCGTGATGTGATCGGAGTACCTCCGCAGGATGGTGCGCAGCCGCGTGCCGGACAACAGCTCGTCCTCGCCCTCGCGGAGATGGAGCGTGACCTCGGTGCCGCGCGCCGGCTTCGACACCGGCTCGATGGTGTACTCGCCGTCGCCGCCGCTCTCCCAGCGCACGGCGTCGTCAGCCGCCAGGCCGGCCCGCCGCGTGGTCAGGGTGACGCGGTCGGCCACGATGAACGACGAGTAGAAGCCCACGCCGAACTGCCCGATGAGCTGGGCGTCCTGCGCCTGGTCGCCGGTGAGCTGCCGGACGAACTCGCGCGTGCCCGACTTGGCGATGGTCCCGATGTTGGCGATCACTTCCTCGTGCGACATCCCGACCCCGTTGTCGGCGACCGTGATGGTGCGCGCCGCGGCGTCGAAGTCGATCCGGATCGTCAGGTCGGGGTCTTCCGTGAGCAGGGCGGCGTCTGTCAGCGCCTCGAAGCGCAGCTTGTCGCAGGCGTCCGAGGCGTTCGAGATCAGCTCGCGCAGGAAGATCTCCTTGTTCGAGTACAAGGAGTGGATCATCAGGTCGAGCAGTTGCCGGGCCTCGGTCTGGAACTGGTGGGTGGTTCTGGTCGGTGTCTCTGACAAAGGTGGCACTCCCGAATGTGAAACGATCAACCAATCAAGATAGCATGGCGCCCGGTACGTTCCGGCCGCCAAGAGCTGCGAAGGAGCCTGAGCGAATGGACAGACTGCGTTTTCTCATCACCGGCGGCAGCCAGGGGATTGGTGCCGCGCTCGTCGACCTCGCACGCGAACGGGAGCACGAGGTCGTCTTCACCGGGCGCAACGCGGAACGCATCGAACGGGTCGCCGCCCGCAGCGGCGCCCACGGCCTGCGCGCCGACGTGTCGCAGGCCGCGGACAACCAGCGCACCGTCGACGCCTGCGTCGAGCGGATGGGCGGCATCGACGTGCTCGTCAACAACGCCGCGTTCGGCTATCCGGCAGAGATTGGCGACCTCGACATGGCCAGGATGCGGGCGCTGTTCGACACGAACGTCTTCGGGCTGGTCGACCTGACCAACCGTGTCGCGCCGCTGATCAAGGCGCAGCAGCGCGGCTACATCTTCAACGTCGCGTCGACATCGGGCATGAAGGGGGCGAAGTCGGGAACGGTCTACGCCGGCAGCAAGTGGGCGGTGCGCGGCATCAGCCAGTGCTGGCAGGCGGAGCTGCGTCCTCACGGCGTCCACGTCACCTGCGTCTGTCCGTCGGAGGTGCAGACGGACTGGATGGGGCGGACCGGACGCAACAACCCCAACAAGCTGTACGCCGTCGACATCGCCGAGGCCATCATGGCGGTGCTCGACATGGACCCGCGGGTGCTCTGGCCTGAGTTCGCCATCTTCGCCAACAACCCCTGGAAGGAAGACTGAGGAGGGCGGAGTCGGGGCCGGCGGCCGCGGATCTTCTCTTTCAGGTTTCCGGTCGCGCGCTCTCAGGGTCTTTGCCCGTCGCTCAGCGGGTCAGCCGCGGCGGCCTGATCAGCTCGTGGTCGCCCTGGTCGGGCAAGCGGAGATCACGGTAGACCATCACCGGCGGGCTGCCGTTGGCGTTACGTCCGGGAGACTCCCAGTGAACCGTCGAACCGGAGAAAGACTGCAGCGTCTGCTCCGTCGGCGGCGGTCCCGACAAGGCGAACGACAGGGTGAGCGATTCACCCGCCGCCAGGTGCGGGATTTTCCAGACCACTACGTCGCCCGACAGGTCCTGGCGCGGGCGTTCCACGTGCCCCGTATCGTCGTGTGCATGCGGCGCGAGCGGCAGCCGCGGCTCAAGCCCCAGCGTCGCAAGCGGTTCCACCCCTTGATAGCCCGCACCGGTTCCACCGACGACCGTCATGGGAGGCGGCACTCTGACGAACACCGTGAGGCCGTGCGCGTCGAGACCGACGTTGGTCACGCCCCGGTTGGTCAGCGTGACGGTGAAACCCGTCTCCTCCCCGCGTCGCTCGCGCATCTCGATGACGGCTCCGATCGAGGCGCGCATCCCGAGGTCGATCACCATCCACTCGTAGATCTCGCGCAGTACGGATTCAGGCAGTCGTTCTCGGCGGTAGGTGCCCATCCGGCCGCGCGGGTACTTGTCGGTGTGCTCGTAGATCTGCCGCGCGAAGTAGTCGAAGTCCGCCTCCTTCGCGTGCTCGCCAAGCCACATTCGCCCATAGGCGTTCTCCGGCTCGTGACACTGCCCGCAGCCGGCGGTGCTCATGTACAGCCGCTGCCCGACGGGCGCCGTCTCCGGGGCGCGTCTCCAGTGCCACTCGCCGGGCTCCGACACCCGGGGCTTCGTGCCGACGAAGGTGTACACGTCGGCGACCCCCTGATCGGACAGCTGCTGCTCGCTCAAGGTCGGCATGACGCCCCACGGCCGGCGGATCGCCCGGCGAAACTGATCGAGCGTCAGGCCCCGGCCACCGGCGAGGTCCGGCCCGAAGCCGCCCTCGGCATCAGGTCCGTGACAGTTGTCGCACATCGCGTCCCACGCCCGGCCGCCTGCCTCCGGGTCACCCGTCTGCGCCCGCGTCGCCGGAGTAAGCGCCCCCGCGACGACCAGGGCGATACCGACTGCCGCGCAATGCACGAGGATCCGTGTCATGACGAGCCTCCTGTGACGATGTTCCTATGCCGGGACAACTGCTGGGAATGGTTGTCTATTCGGGCAGCGTTAGCTGCATGAGTCTCGCAAGTGATTCATACCACGTGACTTACTGTCAGCAGTCTCGCCATGCTTCCCTCGTCGTTCCCCTCATTCTAAACGGGAATCTACGGCACTGACGAGGCCGTTCACGGACTCCGACGCCGGCGATCAACGCCGTCACCGGCGATGCTCTGTCCGAACGGTCCTTACGTCTTGTGCTGTCGGTGCGGCGGCCCACAGGCCAGCGCCGAGTTCCTTTCCGCAAAACAGCGACCGCGCGAGTTTCGCGGTCGCTAGACAGGTGACGGCGTCGACGGCACCCCCAACCGCACCGCCAACGAACGGGACGATCTTGATGAAGTTCACGACACCCTTCTGTCCGGTCTTCGTCACGGGCCGGAAGCCGACCTGCTTGTTGATCGCAATCAGGAGTCGACCGGGGATCTGCTTGATTACGTGAGTGGATGCCTTCGTGCCGATCTGCACACCAGCTTGCTTCACGGCGTCAAGGGCGGACGTACCCAGCAGCGACAGCAAGATGAACGTCTGCACTCTGTCCTCGCCGGGGTCGTGGCCGCAGATGCAAGCAATGGCGGCGGCCATTCGAGCGTGAACGGCCAAGGATGGCCACGGTCGCGCGCGGCCTAGCCGGGCCGGAACACGTTGCCTCCGGCCGCGGCGGCGCAGTCCGGTAGCCGGCGCGCTCACCATCCTGCCGCTGCTATCATTCTCCCCCGCGGGTCGTCGCCGGGTTGCAACTCCCGCGCCCTGGCGGCCACTACAGCGCCCTTCTGGCGACAGACGAACCCATGATCGACGGCAACCTGACGAAGGCGGCGCTCGTGGAGGAGGTGGCCCACGCCGCCGATCTCACGAAGAAGCGCGCCGAGATCATCGTCGACACCCTGTTCGGCAGCATCGCGGCGGCGCTGCACCACGGGGAGAGAGTCGAATTTCGCGGCAGCGTTACGTCCGAGCCGGGCGAGCATTCAGAGCATCTGCCGTTGTGTGAGCGAGCTGACGACGCCGCGTTACGTGCTCCTGCCGCCCGGGGTCGTGGTGAGACGCCTCAACTGGTTGCTGGCCGGTTGGGCGAACTACTTCCTCCTGGGACAGGCCAGGCCGGCCTACGAGGCGATTGACCGGCACGCGACACGGCGGTTGCGCCAGTGGCTCTGCCGTAAGGACAGTGATCGATATAAGGTTACCAAGTGCATCCAGGCGGAGCCCGTTTTCTGCGGCTTCGGGCGCTCGGCACACAGCAAGGTAATTTCCGTCAGTGTCCTAAGCGCAAGGTGCGGACCGGGAAAGACGTGCGCTTCCCGGCCGAACGGCTCTGGTCCGACTACGGGCTCACGCACCTTGCGCCGCGAACGGCGAGTTTTCCGTGGGCGAAGGCATGATCTCGTCCGAGAGCCGGATGCGGGAAATCTGCATGTCCGGTTCGACGAGCGGCGATTGGAAACGGAGCCACGGCGCGGAGTGAGGCACCGGCATCGGCGAAAGCCGCCGGCAACAGCTACCCCCTCTGTCTACCGCCACCGCGCCAGTCGTCGACTCTACCCCCCTCCCGCAAACAACCCGTACTGGACCACCGCAGCCGGCGGCGGACAGGTCGATCTGGCGTTCCGGAAGGCGCTCCGCCCAGCGGCGCAGCACTTCACCGCGGGCCACCGCCCGATCCGCCGAAATCGACGCTGCTTTCCCAGAGGCGCCCCACACCCGGCACGAACTGGCCCGTCCTGATGTGGGCGATGTCGTAGCTCGGGAGCGCGCGGACCGCGACGCACCGCCCGCCCGCCCGCATGCCGCGGCGCAGAAAATCGAAGTCGAGGTTGTCGAAGCCGTGCCGCCGGCCGCCGTCGGACAGGTCGCCGGGGTCGGCCGGCCACACGTGCACGAAGAATCGCCGCTCCACGTCTTCCGCCGAACAGTGGTCCCGGACGTAGACGAGCTGGTTTTCGTTGCGGTACACGTCGAAGTCGGAGCGGATGAGCAGCCGGGCGTCGCCGAGGAGCCGCGCCGTGTAGTCGTGGCCCGACAGGGCCTTGATGCGGACGGCGCCGTTGGGCGGCTCGAATACGGTGACGCACAGGCCGAGCCGGTTTCTCCGCGGGTTCTCCCACGGATACCAGGCGGATGCCGGCTGGCCGCTGTCCCCGGAAACCCAAGCGAACGCGAACTTCCGGTCCCGCAGTCGTTCCGGGTCGCACCGCCGGACGAATACCTGCGCCAGGCCGTCGTCGACGACCACCCCCACATCGTCCGCACGGTAGTCGAAATGCGGCGCCATCCGTGCCCAGAAGCGGGCCGCTCTCTCGGAAGCACCCGGCATCCGGGCCGGAGTCGCGGTGGACCAGAGCTTGAATTCCCGCCGCTCCTCGATCGGTCCGGACGTCGTGACGCCTTCGAATAGCTCTCCGCCGTAGTCCGTGTCCACCGGTCTGACGTTGACGAAGTGCGTGACGCCGAAGTTCCGCCGGCCGTACTCCCGCTGGGCGGACCGTCGCTCCTCACCGTCGTGCAGGTGCCTGTGCGCCCGGAAGAACTCGTAAGAGTTCGTCAGACCGTCCAAATTCACCACGGGAAAGCGCAGAGAAGTAGCCGATGACGCCCGCGTCCCGCGAGCCGATCACGCTGCCCGCAGGCAGCACGCGGTTCATGACCTGGGTCCCCGTGTAGGACGCAATCTGCCAGGTGCGGGCCAGGGCTCCCGCCCGCCGGTCGATCTCCAGGAACGGGCCGCGGAAGTCCGTGGTGGCAAGCAGCAGCACCGCACCGCCGACGACCAGCGCTGGTCTCAGGATGGTGGCCGCGCGGTGCGACACCGGCTCGACGAACCGCCGCACGAGCTGCAGCGCCACATGGATCCGGACCGGCACCAGCAGCGCCGTCAGCAGGTGCGCCGGCACGAAGTACCAGGGAAAGACCGCGGAGGTGGGGTGCGCCGTGAGCACGGTCCAGACGAACATGGCCACGTGTCCCGCCGTCAGACCGGCCAGTCCGACGTAGTAGGCCAGGGCCGTCCGGTCGTCCGGATTTCCGGAACGGCGCACCAGCCACCAGACCAGCACGAGGTAGGCGCAGACCTCCAGCGCGGCGAGCAGCTCGCCGTCGAATGGCCACGTCTGCGCGACGGCTTGCAGGTTCCGGCCGACGTCGATTCCGCCCTCGCGCTCCCACCGCATGTGGGCCCACCACTGCTTCGTCGCGCCGCTCACGGGCACCAGGCCCCCGAAGACAAGTCCGTTGTAGGCGAAGTACGCGAGCAGGCCGGCGACGGCGCCGAGGAGCGGCAGGGCAGGCCGCGAACGCGCCGCGCGAGCGAGCCCGGCCCGGGACCCACCGACCGCCGTCGCGCTCCTTGTCGTGACCACTCGATGCAGCACACGGCCGCCGTGGCGGCCACGGAGACCGCGACCAGCTCCAGGCGCACCCAGGGCAGGCTGAAGGCGACGGCCGCCAGCGGCCAGGTCCACCGGACCGGGTTCCGGGCGGCGAGCACGAGGGTGAGCAGCAGCAGTCCCAGCAGCGCTACCACCGCCGCGGCTTCCAACCCGAGCAGCATGCCCCGCTGTTGGTAGAGCGCGACCGGGACGGACAGCAGCAGCATCCACGGCAGCCGTGCCAGCCGCGCGGCCACCGCGAGCAGGGCGGAGCCGCCGGCGATCAGCAGGATCTCGAACGCCTTGATGGCGAACAGCGCGTTCCGCGGATCGAAGATCCAGTAAATCGGCGTGATGAGCAGCAGCCAGAGCGGGTGATAGCCGTTGATGCGCGTGATGCCGCCGTCGAAGGTCGAGAACTCGCCCGCGGCCAGGTTCCTGGCGATCTGGAAGTAGTAGAAGGCGTCGTCCCCGTTCAGGCGCAACAGGCTGCCCAGGTCGAATCGCAGCAGCATGTACCAGGCCAGGGCAGCGCCATAGGCGAGGATGCCGAGCGGGAACAGGGCGAACCGAAGGTGCCCGAGAGCAGGCCGAACCGGCCTGCCAGGGAGGAGACGCACGGACCCCATGATGGCGCTGGAATAGGTCTCACGACGCGGCGCGTCTTCGGCGTGCGACTCGCGGACCGTTGCCGCCGTGCGGAGCAGGTATGTCCCACCGGGGTTCCCCTCCAGAACTCGTCTCGACGCGGCTTGGCCAACGACCGTCGGGCGCGGTCAGCCTTCCCGCACGGGGAAGATTTTGACGGGAGCGACCGCACCAGAAATGGATCGTGGGCGTGCAGTTGCGTCAGTGAATACGGGGTTTTCGAGCAGGGCAAGTGTAAGCTAGGCTGTAATTTGGCTGTAATCAGGCGACCGCAGTCTACTTACACCCTGATGTGACCCCGAACCGTCGTTTGAACCTGTGGTCGACTGGACACGGGTCCAGATCGCCAGGGTCAAGAGTCCGGCGCCCGTTGTGCAGCTGGTCATCGGATTCGTCCCTGCCGTTGAGGTAGGCCGCCCGGTGGTTGACGAGGTTCGGGTATCGCTGGCGCCGGGTGTTGTATCCGGCTGCCCACATCGGGACGCACACGCTCGCCTTCGCCCGCTTGCTCGACCGGGCCGGCACTCAGCGGTTTCCGGTCAGGGCGACCGCGACGCGATGATCGTGACCGGACTACGCAGCATCCAACGTGGCGGTGATGAAGGCCGGGAAGAGCCTTGCCGGCACGCGGCTCGACGCGCTCGCGTCGGCCGGTGCGACAGCGGTCGTGCAGCCGGGGGGCTCGAAGCGCGACGCGGAGGTGATCGCTGCCGCCGACCAGCACGGCATGGCGATGGTGTTGGCCGGCCGGCGGCACTTCCGCCATTGATGTCGAGGGCATGAATCTGCCGCGCTTCCGGCGGCGAGCGGCGCGCTCGCTCGAGGACTACCTGTGGGCGTTGCGCCCGCACCAGTGGGTCAAGAACATAGTCGTGTTCGCGCCCCTCGTCGCCGCGCATGAGACAAGCCCGGCGTCGTATCTCGTGGCGGCCGGGCTGTTCGGGGCCCTGTCGGCCGTTGCGTCGGGTACCTACCTGCTGAACGACCTGGTTGATCTCCCGTACGACCGCGCGCACGATCGCAAGCGCCATCGCCCGCTGGCGGCGGGCAAACTGCGGTTGGCGCCGGCAGGATGCCTGGGAGCCGCCCTGGTGGGCGCAGGGCTCGCTGCGGCCGTCGGGCTGTCCACGGTTGCGGGGTTGTGGGTCGCGTGCTACCTGCTGGTGACCTGCGCCTACTCGCTCGCGCTCAAGCGCAGGATCTTCATCGACGTCGTCGCGCTGGCCCTACTCTTCACGATTCGCACGGTGGCTGGAGCGGCGGTGGTTTCCGTTGCGCTATCGTCCTGGTTCGTGGCGTTTGCTTTCTTCCTTTTCCTCACGCTGGCCGTTCTCAAGCGTCAGAGCGAGTTGTCGGCGGGGCGGGCCACCGGGCGATCCGGGTTGCCCGGCCGCGCGTACTCGGTCGAGGACATCGTGGTGCTGGCCGGGCTGGGCGCCGCCAGCGGAATGGCCTCGGTCGTGGTGCTCGCGCTGTACATCCAGAGCCCGGAAGTACGGATGCTCTACGGCCGGCCCGAGCTGCTCTGGCTCGCGGATCTTCTGCTCGTCACCTGGCTGGGACGGATGATGCTGCTTGCCGGCCGCGGAGCCTTCGACGATGATCCGGTACTGTTCGCCTTGCGCGACTGGATGACCTGGCTGGTCGGCATCGGTATCGGGCTCGTGGCCGCGTGCGCGGCGGTCTTGTGAGCGATGAAGCTGTCGGGGTGGGGCCGGTATCCGGTCGTCGACTGCTGCACGGCATCTCTGCACGGCCGGGACGACCTGGGAGAGGTGCTCGCGCGCCGCGGCACGTTAATCGCGCGCGGGCAGGGACGGTCCTACGGCGACGCCGCGCTCAACCGCGATCTCACCTTGTCGATGACGGGCCTGGGTAGGCTGCAGGCGTTCGACGCCGACACGGGCCTGCTGACGTGCGAGGCCGGCGTTGGGCTCGACGACATCCTACGGACCTTCGTGCCGCGGGGGTGGTTTCCGCCGGTCGTTCCGGGGACGAAGTTCGTGACCGTCGGCGGCCTGATCGCGGCCGACGTGCATGGGAAGAACCACCACCGCGACGGGACCTTCGGCGCGCACGTCGAGTCGCTGACGCTGGCGACTGCCGACAACGAGGTCCGCGTGTGCAGCCGCGCGCAAGACGCCGATCTCTTCCGCGCCACCCTCGGCGGCATGGGGCTGACCGGCGTCATCCTGTCCGCCAGCTTCCGGCTGCAGACCATCGAGACCGCCTTCGTCCTGGCGGAGACCGTAGCCGCCGGGGACCTGGACGAGACGATGGCGGTCTTCGAGGCGTCGCATGGTTGGCCGTACAGCGTGGCCTGGATCGACTGTCTGGCGCGTGGCCGGAAGCTGGGCCGAGCGCTGGTCTCGCGCGGCGCGCCGATGCGGCGCCGCGCGCTGCCCCCGTCGCTGGCGTCCCGCCCGTTGCGCCCGGCGGCCGAGCGCACGCTCCGCGTCCCCGCGGAGGCGCCGTCCTTTCTGCTCAACCGTGTGTCGATAGGCCTCTTCAACGGCCTGTACTACCGGCGGGGACGCGCCCACGCTGGCCCGCGGCCCGTGCATTTCGATCCCTTCTTCTTTCCGCTCGATCGGATCGACGACTGGAACCGGCTGTACGGACGGCGTGGATTCGTCCAGTACCAGTGCGTGCTGCCCGCCGGGGAGAGCTCCGCCGGGCTGTCCGCCCTGCTGGGCTGCATCGCCACCGCGGGACAGGGCTCGTTCCTCGCCGTCCTCAAGCGGTTCGGACCTGCCGGCGAGGGCCTGCTGTCCTTCCCGATGGAAGGCTACACGCTGGCCCTCGACTTTCCCCTCCGTCGGGGAACGCTGGCGCTGGTCGACGCGCTCGACGCGATCACCCACGCCTACGGCGGACGTGTCTATCTCGCGAAGGATGCCTGCTGCCGCCCGGAACGGATCCGCGAGGGCTATCCGCAGCTGGCCGCCTTCGATACGATCCGGATGATGACGGCTGGCGAGCCGCGCAAGTTCTCCTCGGAGCTGTCCCTGCGTCTCGGGCTATGAGCACGCACATCGGTCTGGTCCTGGTGATCGGTGCGACGTCGGACATCGGTCGCGCGATTGCGCTCAGGTTGGCTCGTGAGGGTTGCGATCTGCAGCTCGCGGCCCGCGACCCGGTACGGTTGGAGGCCGAAGCCGATGACATCCGGGTGCGTACGGGCGTCACGGTGACCGGCCATCCCTGCGACGTGCTGGGCAACGACGCCGGGGTCGCGCTGGCGGACACCCTGGATCCCAGCCCGGACGTGGCGGTCTGTGTCGTCGGGTTGCTGGTCGATCAGCGGAAAAGCGAGGGCGACCTTGCCGTGGCGGGCCGGGTGATGTGGACCAACTACATCGGCCCCGCCCTGCTGATGGGGGCGCTGGCCGGCCGGTTCGAAGAACGTGGCAGCGGCGTGCTGGTGGGTGTCAGCTCGGTCGCGGGCGACCGCGGTCGAGCCACGAACTATGTCTACGGCTCGGCCAAGGCGGGGTTCACCGCGTTCCTGTCCGGTTTGCGAAATCGGCTGGCGCGCACCGGCGTTCACGTGATCACCGTCAAGCCCGGCTTCGTGCGTACGCGGATGACGGAAGGCATGGATCTGCCGGCGCGCCTAACCGCGACGCCGGATGAGGTCGCGGCCGCCGTGGTCGAGGCGATTCGGCGGCGTCGAGACGTGGTCTATGTGCGCCGCGTCTGGCGGCTGATTATGCTGATCGTTCGCGCGCTGCCGGAGCCCGTGTTCAAGCGCCTGAGAATCTGACCTGCTCAGTTGGACGCTCTCCGAAAAAGTATTCGGTGTGGTCGGCGTGGTGGGCTGTCGGGAGCACGGCCGGCAGGGTCTTGTGGTCGCGCCGGTCCGTTGGAGGCCGGACGCCAACGTCCGGCCGCAACTGCCACCGTCCGCCCCGGCGCCCGGCTCGTCACCCGAAGGGCCGTAGCGCCAGCGAAGGAGCCGCGCTCGCGCGCGGATTGACGAGTTGGACGACGGGGTGGCATCGTACCCAATGTTCGCACATTGGGGTCTGGCGAGGGGGACGCTGCGCCCTCCTCGAACCCCCTGCCAGCCGTCGCGCCCGTCCGCCGCTCTCGGAAGTCGTTCGGCTCGTCGCCGACCACAGCCATCATCTTCTTCTTCATCAAGACGTCGACGAACCAGGCAACCGGCCCGGTGCACCGACACGCGTCCAGAATTGATCAGTTCGAAGTGACTGCTGACAACGCGACAAGGCGGTCGTCGAAAGCGGTGTGCTCGTGGCCCAGAGATGGATCCTGGCCCGGCTCCGCGACCAGACCTTCTTCGAACTCAGCGCGCTGAATCGGGCGATCCGCGTCGGGCTCGACGAACTCAACGACCGGCCAATGAAGAAGCTCGGCGTCAGCCGCCGCGCCCTCTACGAGCAGCTCGACCGCCCGGCGCTGCGGCCCCTGCCCACCGCCCGCCACGTCCTGGCCCACTGGAAGCTGTGCCGCGTCAACATCGACTACCACGTCGAGGTTGACCGGCACGTCTACAGCGTCCCGTACCAACTGGTCCGCGAGCAGGTCGAGGTCCGCTACACCACCCACACCGTCGAGATCTTCCATCGCGACAAGCGCGTGGCATCGCACCGGCGGCGCTACGACCGTCAGCCGTCCACCGTGGCCGAGCACATGCCCAGCGCCCACCGCGCGCATGCCGAGTGGACCCCGTCGCGGCTCATCCGCTGGGCCGAGAAGGCTGGACCGGCGACCGGACAGCTCGTCACCCGGATCCTGCAGAGCCGCCCGCACCCCGAGCAGGGCTATCGCGCCTGTCTGGGAATCATGCAGCTGGGGCGGCGTTACGGAAACAGCCGGCTCGAGGCGGCGAGTGCCCGCGCGCTGGCGCTCGGCTCGTGCCGCTTCCACACCGTCAGGAACATCCTCACCGCCGGCCAGGACCGACTGCCGCTCGAACCGCCGGCCGAGACGAACCCGACACCGACGCACGCCAATATCCGCGGCGCCGACTACTACGCCGCGACCACGGAGGACCGATGCTGACCGAACAGACGCTCGACAAGCTCAACGCCATGAAGCTCGGCGCGATGGCCGACGCCTTCCAGCAACAGCTCAAGACCGCCGAGGCCGCCGGGCTCAGCTTCGAGGACCGTTTCGGCCTGCTCGTCGACACCGAGTGGACGGCCCGCGAGCAGCGCAAGCTCGAGCGGCGCCTCCGCACGGCCAGGCTCCGCTACGCGGCGACGCTCGAGGCCGTCGACTTCACCCACCCCCGGCGACTCAACCGCCCGCAGGTCCTCACGCTGGGAACCTGCGCGTGGATCGCCGAACGCCACAACTTGATCCTGGTCGGCCCAACCGGCATCGGCAAAAGCTTCCTCTCGTGCGCCCTCGTCGAACGGGCGTGCCGTCGCAGCTTCGCCGCGCGCTACGTCCGCATGCCGCGCCTGCTGCACGAGCTGGCCGTCGGCCGCGGCGACGGCTCCTACACCCGGCTGCTCGCCCGCCTGGCCAAGCTCGACCTGCTCGCGATCGACGACTGGATGCTCGCGCCGCTGCGCGACCCCGAGCGGCGAGACCTCATCGAGGTGATCGAGGACCGCGCCGAACGCGCCTCGACGCTCATCGCCAGCCAACTGCCCGTGACCGACTGGCACGCCGTCATCGGCGACCCCAACCAGGCCGACGCCATCTGCGACCGCCTGCTCCACGACGCGCACTGCATCGAGCTCAAGGGGCGCTCGATGCGACGGACACACGACGCGCCGGACAACCGCCCGAAGAAGACAAAGGAGACGACATGAGCACGCGACCGGCAGCCGGCCTATGGATCGTGGCACGGCGTGGAAAACGCGCGCGCCACGCCCAGCGCAACTGGGTCGTCATCGACAGCGCGTTTACCACACCGTTTGGACGCCGCAGACGGCGCCCAAACGCTCCACAGGCACTCTCTTCTGTACTCTCGAACACGACACCACGGGTAGGATATCGAAGACCCGTACGACACCGATGGGAGAAAACTGACTGACGAACGTCGCTGCGCTCCGACGGGCGTTCACGTTCACCGAAATCGGTGTTCACGTTCACCGAAATAGCCACCGTGCGTCAGGTCGTCGGTCGGATCCAGATCGATGGTGACGCGCCGCGCCCGCCCGTGCAGGCGGCGCCGATGCCGCTCGATGACGCACGCCGCCAACTCGCGCCCCATCCGGTAGAGCGCGGTGCGGCTCGCGCCGTTCTCGAACCGCGAGATCGTAGGTTGCGACGCCAAGGGCGCGCCGGGCACCGGGTCCCACCCGAGCAGCAGCTTGTGGATGGGGTCGTCGGCCAAGTGGTCGGCATCGTTGCCATCGGGATGACCGCACGCGATGCCGAAGATCCGCTGGCCGATCAGATCCGCGAACGTGTGCCGAATCTTCTCCGCGGCGCGCTTGTCGGCCAGACACCGGGCGAACGCCTTGACCAAGCCGTACACGCGCTCGGCCGCCTTGAGCAGGACGGCGCCGCCGTCGGAACTCGCGTGTTCCTGGTTGAACGTGGCGACGAGGGGCTTGTCGAACAGATCCG
The DNA here is from genome assembly GCA_965217045.1 of Vicinamibacterales bacterium. GTDB lineage: Bacteria > Acidobacteriota > Vicinamibacteria > Vicinamibacterales > UBA8438 > JAAXGX01. The sequence goes on from CBDCHF010000008.1 coordinate 219,245, forward strand.
GGAATAGAACAGTCTGTGGTATCGTGTGAGGCGTCACGCAGGGGTCTCCGTTGTGGCTAAAACGTTGTGTACACTACATTTGTACCACACGGAGGCTCCTGTGTCTTCCCCTCCACCGTACCTTCACGCATAATCCGGGTTAAAGTGTTCGGCTTCCCTAGTCCTGACTATGACCACGTGTGCCAGGAAGAGGCCGAGGAACTGCGCCGCGAACGTGTGCGCCTGTGGTGCGTGGCGTTAACGCGTGCACGCGACCTTCTGCTGCTGCCGCGGCAGACCGCGCGCATTTACAACGATTGGCTCAGTCTCGTCAACCTCGACATCGGAGCGCTACCGTCCTTTGACCTGACCCGCTTCAATGGGTCGTCGCCCCAGAACACGGACAGCGTCGTCAACGTCCAGGATCTCCCGACATGGAGACGCGAAGCCGCGGCACTCGCGGCGTCAGAGCGTCACATCCGCTGGCACCAGCCTAGTAGCCACGAGGAACCGTTGATTCCGGGAGACACGGCTGATGGGGTCGTTGTCGAAGCCCGCGCACTCCAGGAGCAACTGCCAACGACGGATACGGAGTGGGCAATCCGAGGCGGTCGTGAGCGCGGCCTCGTGTTGCACAAGCTGGTCGAAGAAGTGCTCACTGGTGAGTTGACTGAAGATGGGGCCGCACTCAAGGCGCGCGCGCGCGAATTGCTCGGACACCTCGGAGTCCCTGACGTCGAGGACCCAACCGTCGGCCCCTGTAGCGGGGAAATGGCGGAGGCGCTCCAACGCGCCCTCCACCTTTCGGAAGTCGTCGCACTGCGGCCGCACCTTGTGCCCGAACTCCATGTCTATGCTGCCACGTACGCAGATCGCACCGTGACGTTAACCGCTGGCGTCGCCGATGCGGTCGTCACCAACGAGAGGGGCCGCATCGACGCGGTCGTTGACTGGAAAAGTGACGTCGATCCGGTGCCCGCCCAGATCGATATCTACCGTGGTCAAGTCCTCGACTATCTGGCGGCTACGGGTGCGAGGCGAGGACTGATTGTGTTCATGACCTCGGGACGCGTCGAGCATGTGCGGACACCAGACTGATCCGAATCCTGCACATCAGCGTCCCAGCGTTGGAGTCGCTACCACATGAAGCAACGCCTTCTAGCATTCGATATTGAAACGGCGAAGCCCCTGCCCGCAGACTTGCCGGATCTACTCTCTCATCGACCGCTCGGCATCGCGTGCGCCGCGGCCGTTGACATAGAAGGCCAGCACGAGAAGCTCTGGTACGGAATGGAGTCGGGGACGTTTGCTGCGCAGATGTCACGAGCGGAGGCTCAAAGACTGGTTCACGACCTGGTTGGATTCGTAGAAGACGGCTACACGCTGATGACATGGAACGGCGCGGGATTTGATTTCAACATTCTTGCCGAAGAGTCAGGACTACAGGTCGAGTGTGCGAGCTTGGCGTTGGCCCATGTCGACATGATGTTTCACATCGTGTGCAGTCGCGGGTTCCCACTTGCCTTGGACAAGGTCGCGCAAGGGATGGGACTTCCCGGGAAGCCCTCTGGCATGAGTGGGAGTAAGGCCCCGATGTTGTGGGCGAGCGGTCACCAGTCGGACGTGCTGGATTACGTCGCTGGTGACTGCCGGACCACGTTCGCCGTGGCTCGTGCAGCCGAGGAACGCGGTAACATCGAATGGGTGACTGCAAAAGGACGCTATGCCACGATGGCTCTTCCGAGTGGATGGCTTACTGTTGATCAGGCCATGCAGCTTCCGTTGCCAGACACATCGTGGATGCGGACACCGCTAACCCGAGAGTCGTTCACGGACTGGCTCCATCATTGAATGTCGCTGGCCTTCCGTGCGGCGCTCTTGGTCTGGAGCGGCGGGCGGGGTTCTCGACACGGCGGCTACCGGGTCGACACCGGGCGGTTCGTCGTCTGCAGCGGTCGCCAGTCGGACGCTTAGCCCGGATTATGCGTGAAGGTGCGGTTGAGGGGAAGACACAGGAGCCTCCGTGTGGTACAAATGTAGTGTGCACAACGTTTTAGCCACAACGGAGACCCCTGCGTGACGCCTCACACGATACCACAGACTGTTCTATTCCCGGATCTGTTCGACAAGCCCCTCGTCGCCACGTTCAACCAGGAACACGCGAGTTCCGACGGCGGCGCCGTCCTGCTCAAGGCGACCGAGCGCGTGTACGGCTTGGTCAAGGCGTTCGCCCGGTGTCTGGCCGACAAGCGCGCCGCGGAGAAGATTCGGCACACGTTCGCGGATCTGATCGGCCAGCGGATCTTCGGCATCGCGTGCGGTCATCCCGATGGCAACGATGCCGACCACTTGGCCGACGACCCCATCCGCAAGCTGCTGCTCGGGCGGGACCCGGTGTCCGGCGCGCCCTTGGCGTCGCAACCTGCGATCTCGCGGTTCGAGAACGGCGCGAGCCGCACCGCGCTCTACCGGATGGGGCGCGAGTTGGCGGCGTGCGTCATCGAGCGGCATCGGCGCCGCCTGCACGGTCGGGCGCGGCTCGTCACCATCGATCTGGATCCGACCGACGACCTGACGCACGGCGCCCAGCAGCTCACGTTCTTCAACGGGCACTATGGCGGCTGGTGTTATCTGCCGCTGCTCGGGTTTCTGAGCTTCGACCGCGAGGCGGAGCAGTATCTGTGCGCGGCGGTGCTGCGGCCCGGCAACGCAGTGGCCGCCGACGGGACCCTCGGGCTGCTGTGTCGGCTGCTCCCGCTGCTGCGGGCGGCGTTTCCGCGGGCGCGGTTTCTCGTTCGGCTCGACGGGGGCTTTGCGACCCCGGAGGTCTTCGATTTCCTGGATGCGGAGCCCCGGCTCGACTACGTGGTGGCGATGGCGAAAAATGCGGTTTTGGAGCGGCATGCCGAATCGGCGCTGCAGACGGCGCGCACGCAGAGCGAGGTCAGTGGCGAGACCGCACACGTCTATACCGACACCCGCTACGCCGCCCGCACCTGGGGCCATGAGCGCCGGGTGGTGATCAAAGCCGAAGTGGTCCACCTCGGCGAACGTGCGCCGCGGGACAACCCGCGCTTCGTGGTGACGAACCTGCGCCAGACGCCGCGTTTCATCTACGAGAAGGTCTACTGTGCGCGGGGGGACATCGAGAACCGGATCAAGGAGTTGCTCGACGGCCTGCAGATCGACCGCACGAGCTGCTGCCGCTTCTGGGCCAACCAACTGCGCGTCTTGCTGACGGCCGCAGCCTACGTGCTGATGCAGGAGCTGCGGCTGCGGGCGGCGGGCACCGCGTGCGCCCGCAGCCAGGTGACGTGGCTACGCGACCGATTGCTCAAGCTCGGGGTCCAGGTCGTCCGCTCGGTCCGCCGGCTCGTTCTGCATCTGCCGCGGGCCACGCCGCAGCGCGAGGCATGGCAGCGCATCGCCCTCGCACTCGGCGCACGTGCCGGATAGCCCATCCGTCCCGCCGCACCAAGCTCCCTCGGGGACGATACGGACCGTCTCCAGGAGAAGCTGTCGACACTCGGGCTCACCGCGCCCGGCCATCGCCCCATGGCTCGCCCCGCAACCCCCTCGCAGCCCCCAAATGACGATGGCGAAACCCTGTTCGTCGTCCCGCCACGCCCTGTCGATCCCGAATATCGAGCTTCAGGAATAATGCGGGTTAGGACAGTGATCGATATAGATTTGCCAACTTCACCAAGGCGCAGCCTCTCTTTCGCTGCTTGGCACGCCTGGGACGCGGCAAGGTTATTCCCGTCAGCGTCCTTAATCACCGTCTCGGCGACGGAGCGGGTGCCGAAGGGCGTTGGTGCGCGAATACTGCTCCTCCAGGAGGTGCTGGCGATCTGCTGCGCGTGCTCGACGACCGCACTCACTGGCGCGAAGGGAGGATTCGCACCCGTTAGTTTGCGGTCTCCTTGATCATAAACTCCGCCCAGCGGTCCATCAGGTCGCGGCGCTTGTCGAACAGGTCCGACCGGGCGTAGGACCGCTCCACGGCGCTTCCCACCTGATGCGCCAGAGCCGCCTCCGCGACGGCATGCGGGACGCTGGTCTGCTCGCTCGCCCAGTCGCGGAACGAGGAGCGGAAACCGTGCACCGTGCAGCGGTCCCCGTAGATCGCCTTCAGAATCTTCGCCATCGACGTCGCGGCTATTGTTTTGCCGGCGCGGGTCGGGGCCGGGAAGTACCAGCCGACCGGACTGTGCAGTTTCCTCACGGCTTCCAGCGTTTCAACGCTGGCCCGGGACAACGGCACTCTATGCTCACGGCCGCCCTTCATCCGCTCGGCCGGTATGCGCCATTCGGCGGCCTGCAGGTCCATCTCGCTCCACTTGGCGCCCCGTGCCTCACCGGACCGAACGGCGGTGAGTATCGTGAACCGGAGGCAGGCCTTCACCACGTCGCTCGCCCCGGAGATCGCGATAGTGTCCAGCGCCGTCCCTACTTCGCGATAGGGGAGCGCCGCGTGGTGTCTCTTCGCTTTTCGAGTGGGCAACGCCGCACCGATACCATCCGCAACATTGAACTCGAGGTACTCGCGTGCCACGCCCCACGCCAGCGCGCTGCGGATCCACCCATGCAGCTTCGACCCGATGGCCGGCTTCTCGGCCATGACCGGCGCCAGGATGGTAATCACGTCGGCCCGGCGGATCTGCTCAAGACGCCGGTCCATGAGCGAACCGCAATACCTCTCCAGAGCACGCTCCCGGTTCTTCGCTCCGAGGCCCTTCCATGTTGCGGCCGCACCGACCCGCTCGCACGCCTTGCGGAACGTCGGGGCCTTTGACGGGCGCACCCCCGCCGTCGGATCCCCGCCGCGGCGCGCCACCTGGCGATTGGCGAACGCGGCCGCGCGCGCCTCGGCGAGCCCGACGTACGGATACCCGCCGAGCCCCAGGTCGCGGCGCTTGCCCTCAACGGTCAGCCGCTGGACCCAGTGCCGGCTCCGGGCGCTGGGCTCGACAACGAGGAAGAGCGTTCCGCCGTCGCTGTGCCTTCCCGGTCGCAACGTCCCGATCTGCTTGGCTCTGAGTCGTCCCGCCATCCGGATATCCCGCTCCAGTGTATTCCATGAATATACCACGTCAGGACCTGGAACGGGTGGAACCCATACGGAGCGGCAGGGAACAGAAACGGCAGATACCCGTGGGAAACAGGAGTAAAACGCGACAGTGGCAGCACTCTAGGGACTACTACGGATTCCAATCCTGTTCCGGCAGCGCGAACACGAAAAGGTTGTTGCCGGAGCTCGGGCGGAGTTCGGGCGTCAGGCGCAGGAACCGTGACGAGGTGCCGGAGGTTCCCGTGCCGACGGCGACATACTGCCGGCCGTCGACGGCGTAGGTCATCGGGAAGCCGGTGACCGGCGAGCCGAGGTTGATTTCCCACAGCACCTCGCCGGTCTCCTGGTCGAAGGCCCGGAACCGGCCGTTCATGTCGCCGCCGAAGACGAGCCCGCCGCCGGTCGTGACCAGCGAGGTCGTGGCGGCCCGCTGCTCGTGCTTCCAGAGCGTTGCGTCGGTCTCGGCAGAGATGGCCTGCACGACGCCAAGCTGGTCGGTTCCCGGCGCCAGTTGGTCGCGCACCGCCAGCGCGTAGAGGGTGGATCGGATGCCTTCGCGGGTCGCCATCATCCGGGCGCAGGCATTGCGCAGCGGCATGTACATCGCGTTGGTGAGCGGGCTGTAGGCGGCCAGCCTCCCAATCCTTGCCGCCGACCAGGGTGGGGCAGACGAGCACCTCCTGGCCGTCGTTCCGGAAGACGACCTCCGAGTTCTCCGAGACCGCGCCGGTGGCGCCGTCGATGCTGCTGATGACGTTCTGGGTGACTGTCGGCGTCGCCCACAGGAACTCGCCGGTGGCGCGGTCGAGCGTGTAGACGACGCCCGTCTTGCCCGGAATGCCGGTGAGCACCTGGCGCGTCTCGCCGCGCTCGATGCGCGGGTTGATCCAGCTCACGGCCGACGGATCCGGCGCCACGACGGTGTCGACCAGGAGCCGCTCGAACGGGTGGTCGAGATCCCAGTGATCGTTGAGGTGCTGGTAGTGCCAGCGGATCGCACCGGTGTCGGCGTCGAGGGCGAGCGTCGAGTTGTGGTAGAGGTGCCGGAGGTCGGCGCCGCCGAGCATGAACTTCGGAGCCGGCGAGGTGACCGACGTGCCGATGTACAGGAGGTTCAGGGCCGGGTCGTAGCTGGGCGCGGTCCAGGCCCCGACGTGCCGCCGCTCCTCGAACGGAACGTCGCCCCAGGTCTCGTCGCCCGGCTCGCCCGGCGCCGGGATGGTGCGCCGCCGCCACAGCTCCCTGCCGGTGGCCGCGTCGTGGGCCACGATGACGCACGCGTCCGGCCCGCCGAGCGGCGCGCAGCTGCGGCCCGAGACCACCTTGCCGTTCGCGATGATCGGCCCGGACGTTTGGTTGGCCGGGTTCTTCGTGTAGTCGAGGATCTCGGTCTCCCAGACGAGCCCGCCCGACGCCGCGTCGAGGGCGAAGACGTAGTCGTCCGTGCTGGTGTCGATGATGATGTCGTCGTAGATGGCGATGTTCCGGTTGATGCCGACGAGGCTGGCGATCATGTCCTCGGCGGCGTCGTCGGGCACCGCCCGGCGGTGCTCCCAGATGAGATCGCCCGTCGCGGCGTCGAGCGCCTGGATGACGTCGTAGGGGTTCGGCGTGTACAGCACGCCGTCGTAGACCAGCGGCGTGCCCTGCTGGCGCCCCTCGCCCCCGAGCGCGCGCGTCCAGACCAGCCGCAGATCGGCGACGTTGTCGCGATTGATCTGCTCGAGCGGGCTGTAGCCCCAGCCGTCGAGCGTGCGGCACCACATCAGCCAGTCGCCGGGGGCCGGATTCTGGAGCATCGCGTCGGTAACCGGCACGAAGCCGGACGGCGGCTGGGCGAGCGCGGCGCCCGGCACGAGCGCCAGCACGCGGTCGCGCGCGCGGCGAGCAGCATGCGGCTTGCGGTCAGACTCGGTCGGAACATCTCGGGCCTCCTGTCTCGACGCGACTCCGCCAACGATCGGGGTGCGGACGATAGGCGATTCTATCCCGGCCCGGCGCGCGCTGCGCGCAGGACTTCGTCGGTCGCCACGCGTGGTGTGCACGGTGCTTTCTTGCGGCTATAGTTGGCCGATGCGGCTCCCGAGGATGTCGAGACGTTGCGATGAACTGCCTGTTCGACACGAGCGTCTGCATCCCGTTGATGAACCGAACCGATGAGAATCCGGCGGCCCGGCTGCTCCGCTGACATCGGAGGAGTTGCCGGATGGCCGAGAACAAGACGCTCAAGACGGGCGCCAGCGCCGACGAGTTCCTGAGCTCCATCGAGCACGAGAGGCGCCGGGCGGACGGGCTCGTCCTCCTGCGGGTGATGAAGGAGATCACCGGTCTCGACCCGGACATGTGGGGTCCCAGCATCGTCGGCTTCGGCGATTACCACTACCGCTACGAGTCGGGTCGGGAAGGGGACTTTTTCCTCGTGGGATTCTCGCCCAGGAAGCAGAGCCTCTCCCTCTACATCCCGTCCGGATTTCCCGAGTACGACGCGCTCCTGGCCGCGCTCGGCAAGCACCGCAAGGGCGCGTCGTGCCTCTACGTCAACAAGCTCGCCGACGTCGATCTCGCCGTCCTCCGCGAGCTGATCGCCAAGAGTTTCGAGCACGCCCGGGCGCGCGGCGGCTGACCTGGCCGCGAGTGGCGCGGCGTCGTGGTGCGCGCTGCGTGGTCGGCGCACGCCCTGCGCACTACCGGCCGGCCGTGGTGGTGCGCCACGTGCCGGTGCCGGGGACGAAGCAGAAGGCGTCGAGTGCGTCCCGCAGCCGCACCGCCTTCAGCAGCTGCGAAGACCGGTCGTCGCAGACGTGCAGGTCTATCGTCGCGAAGTCGCGCGCCGGCCACAGGTGGATCACCAGATGCGACTCGGCCAGCACCCAGACCAGCGTGGTGCCGCCGTGGTCGAGGGGAACGACCTGGTCGGCCAGTATCTCCAGGCCGGCGACGCGCACCAGGCGCGTCATGTCTTCGACGGGCGCCGCGCCAGCGCCCTGCGGGCCGCGCAGCCGCTCCGACAGGGGACCGTCCCCGATGAAGTGATGAGATGCAGGCATGGGCCGTCCGAACGCTCCGGATTCTAGCGGAACGTGCCGGACGTACCAAGAACGGGCGGCGCGAACGTGCACCTCAACGTGGCCGGCCACGGGACGCCGAGCGGAGCCATCAGGGGACGTGCGGCGGCCAAGCCGGTGCAGGCGGAAAGAAAACCGGCCGATGGACCCGCTCAGGTCCACCGGCCGGGGTGAATCGGTCGCGGCCATGCGCGGCCGCGGACGCTGCTATTTCACGACCACCGTCACCTCTGCGGTCGAGATGTAGCTGCTGTCGTCGGCGGCGGCCCGGATCGTGTAGGTGCCGGGCTCGCTGAATTGCACGGCGGTCGTCGCCTGCCCGTCGACGGGTTGCACGGGCGTCACCATCGGGCTGAAGGTGACACGTCCGGGCCCCCGGTAGTGCAGCCAGGTGATGGCCAGTCCGGTCTCGTACGCGTTGCGCACCTTCACCACGTTCTGATCCGTGGGCCCGCCGATCCCGCTGCCCGCCCCGCTGCGCCGCCCCCCGATCGTGGGCAGATCGTTCGGCAGCGGGTCGTACGTCCCGGGTGGACGGCGGTTCTGCGGTCCGGGCAGCCCGTCGTCGCTCGCGGTCGCGGTGAGCGCCAGCGCGCTGCCGACCGTCGCGGACACCTGCTGGTCACCCACGATGGCGACCCGCGGCGGCCGATTCGTCTGCTCCTCGCCGCCGTACCGCCCGCTGGTACCCGCGCCGCGGTTGGCGCGCCAGACGCCTTCGTCGAGCACCCAGGAGTCCCACAGCGACCCCAGGGCCTGGTATGTGGTCCCGTTCACTGTGAGCGTCCAGACCAAGTCCTTATCGCCCCAGTCCGCGGGCACGGGCACGCCGAAGACGAAGTTCTGCCGCCGGGTATAGAAGTGAGTGGGCTGGCCCCGGTCGGCCGGACCCGGCACGAAGCCGTTGCCGGCGCCGGTCGGAACGTGCGGCTCCTCTTCGTAGTTGCGGTTCAGATACCCGAACCACATCGTGAAGTTGCCGTCCGGATTCTGGGTCCAGCCCTCGTACACCGGCTGGACCGACTGGCCGAAGCGGTGCAGGGTCTGGGCGTGGCCGGCGTCGCCGCCGGCCCACGCCCAGACCAGCACCGCCAGCGCGAGCCCAAGTCGGGCACACGATATCTGGCAGCGCATCATCTCTTTTGCTTCCCCGGACCGGCTAGTTGTCGTTGGTCGCCCGCGCCGCCAGCCGCTCCTCGAACTGCGCCTGGTACTCCTCGTCGGTCAGCTCGTACCAGCTGATGTGGGCGAACGCCATGTCGTCCGTCGAGCGGTTCCCCCAGCCGACCCAGTTGCGCGGATCGGCTGCCCAGCGGTTCGCCTCCGAGTTGTCGTGCCAGCTGATGGTGTGCAGCACGGTTCCCTTCGGGAGGAGCGGCTGCGCCTCGTCGGCGTAGTTGTAGGCGATGTGCCACCCGAAATCCCAGTCGGCGCAGTTCAGCGTCTGGACCCGCCCGTCCTGATAGATCGCCTCCATGCACTGGCGCTTGCCGAGGTTGTGGAGGTGGGGCTGGAACACCGACAGCCGGACGTTGTTCTGGAGGAACGTGTAGCCGTCCGTCCGCACGAGGCTCTCGCCGGCCGGGAAGTCGAGGTCGGTCACGCTGCCGACCGGCTGCCGGGACAGGCGGCGGTCCGGCTCCTGTCCCGGCGGGTAGAACCACAGCGCGATGCTGGTCTGGTCGTACGTGTCCTCCCCATTCGGGTTGGCCGAGTAGTGCAGGTTCCACAGCAGGTGCGTGCCGGCCTTCATCAGGCGGCCGGTGCCGTCGGGATGGATGTCGGCGGTCTTGCCGAGCGCGTACTCGCCGAACCGCTCCCTCTCCTCGGGCGCCGAGGGCTGGAACATGCTGGTCGAGGCATGGTGCACGACCGGGAAGCCCTCGCTCGACGGCTTGGTCTCCAGTGCCTTGACCCAGCGATCCTCGGTCAGGCCGGTGTCGCTGATGAGCTCGATCCACCAGTTGGGGCTGCTCGCCGGGACCAGGAACGGCTCCGGGATCGGCACGACCAGATCGGGCTCGCGGCCGAGCTCGTCCGCCACCGTCCACTCGTAGAGGTTGTCGTTGAACTCCACGGGCGGCGGCAGGTCGGCCGGGTTGCCGCGCGGCGCGCCGCTGTCCACCCACTGCGCGATGGTGGCGACCTCCGCGTCGCTCAGGGAGCGGTCGTCCTTGAAGTCCTGGATGCCGACGGTCCTGTCGATGAACCAGGGCGGCATCTTGCGGGTTTCGACCCGCTGCTTGATCGAGCGCGCCCAGGGCCGCGTCTCCTCGTAGGTCAGCAGCGACATCGGGGCGATGGACCCCGGTCGATGGCAGGCCTGGCAGGAGCGCTGAAAGATGGGCACGATGTCCTTGGTGAATGTGACCGAGTCAGCGGCCGCCTCCTCGGCGTGCAGGTTCGCGGGCGCGCCCAGTACGAGCGCCGCCAGCGCGATGGCCAGGACGGACCAGCCGGAGCAACGGAGAATTCGAGCGTTCTCTGCATGGATCATCAGCAACTACCTCCCACTACCTTGAACGGCAGTATATACCCCATGTGTCTGGTGGCTCGAGACTTTCTCGCCCGGCGGGCTTCATCCGAGCCTTGCCCCGAAGAACGCCAGCACGCGCGCCCGATACTCGTCCGGGACCACGGCCGATACCCGGTCGTGGCGCGCGCCGGGAACGATCCAGAAGTCGTAGACGGCCGGGCCGGCAGCCGCGGCGATGCGCTGCGCGTGCTCCACGGGCACGAGGCCGTCGGCCTCGGCGTGAATGACGAACACCGAGCGGGGCGGCAGGGCGGCCACCGCGTCCACCGGGTTGAGGACGGTGGTGTCCATGCCGAACAGCAACCTGCCGAACAAGAGGATGGGCGGATTGAAGAAGCTGGGCAGCCCGCTGGCCCGCGGCAGCTCCTTCGCCAGCAGGTCCTCCAGGCGGGCGAAGCTGCTGTCGGCCACGATCGTGTGAAGTGCCGGCGACGAAGCCGCTGCGAGCAGCACGGTGGCCGCGCCCATCGAATGCGCCCAGAAGCCCAGGCGCTCCGCGCTGAAACCCCGGCCTTCGAGGTAGGCGACGGCGCCCAGCACGTCCCGCTGCTCGTCCGCGCCCAGGGTGTAGCGCTTGCCGCCGGAGAGCCCGTGGGCGCGGAAGTCGAACAGCAGCACGTTGTAGCCGCTGCCAACGAGCACCGCCGCGTCGGGGAGCAGCTGGCCGTTGTCGCCGGCGCGCGTCGAGTTGCGGCCGTGGACGATGACGACGGCGCGGTCGCTGCCGGCGACCGGCAGGAACCAGCCGCGGAGCGTGACCGCGTCCACGGTGCTGGTGAAGGTGACGTCCTCGTAGGTCAGGTCGAAGGCGGCGGGGGAGGAGACCAGCGCCCGGCGCCGCGGTTTCGTGAGGGTGTCGGCGACGAACAGCGCCACGCCGAGGTAGCCGGCTGCCGCGACGGCGGTTGCCGCCCACAGGCCGATGACGAGGCAGCGCGGTCGCGCCGACCGCACGGGGGGCGTCGCCGGAGACAGCGCGGTATCGGACACGTTCGCGATGCCGGCGCGCGGCGGCCCCGTCCGGCGCCGCCCGCGGCCCTGCCGGTCACAGCAGATTCTAGCGGACCGCAGGCCCGCCGGCTGCGCGGCGCCCGCTCAGAACCGGAACAGCCGGTTGATCTTGATGACGAACGCCCGGTCGGCGAGCTCGCGGCGGCGCGTCGGCCGCAGCGGGTCCACGTCCTGCTCGGCGGTGTAGACGACGAACAGCTCGCTGCCGGGCGAGTACTCCCAGCGCAGCCGCAGGTTCGCGCCGAGCGCCCGGTTCGTCGAGTTGTACTGGAGCAGGCTGCTGAAGAACATCCGCGGCGAGAAGGTGTAGTTGACGCGCGCGCGCAGCAGGTCGGTGCGGAACGACCCGACCGGCAGATCGATCCAGTTCAGCGAGAAGCTCGGCTCGACGGAGAGCCGCGAGAAGGGGTCGACGCGCCCGCGGCTCAGATCGACCGACGTGATGCGGCCGTTGAAGTAGCCGCCGGTGGTCACCTCCACCCGCCCGTTCAGAACGTGCTGGGGGCCCAGCGCATACGTCAGCCGCACGTCGGTGAAGCCGTAGCCGCCGATCGGGACGGCAACGCCGCCGCCCGGCGAGAACGGCTCGTGCAACAGCTCGTAGCTGTCGCTCAGCCGCACGCCGAACTGGTCGCTGTTCTCGAGCTCGGTCTGGAAGGCCACCTGCGTCTGGCGCGTCTCGAGCACGGCGGTGTCGGCCGTCAGGAAGTAGTCGAGGGTCGCCTCGAGGACGAACTGCCGCACCGACTCGATGGACCGCGGGCGCGGGCTGAAGCGGCCGGACAGCGACGTGCGCCGGAAGTTGTCGCGGCGCAGGAAGCCGATCTCCGGCCGGAAGTTCTCCTCGACGAGCAGGTGGTCGAGCTCGAAGCCGTAGCGGTCCGCGCCGTAGTCGAAGCGCGCCTGGTAGCTCGCGTCGCGGCCGGTGACGCCGGTGGTGCGGGTGCGCGCGTAGTAGCCGAGGAAGTTGACGTCGTCGAGGAACGAGAAGCTGGCGTCGGCGCCGTAGGTCTGGTTGGACCCGTCGCCGGTCAGCGAGACGGAGCGATGCGTCACGATGGCGCCGATGCTGCTGCGCCGGAGGAGGTCGCGCTTGACGCGCAGCACGGTGAAGTTCGTGTCGTCGGCGCTCGAGCCGCTCTCGTCGTCCGTCTGGATGCTCAGCATGCCCACGTCGAACGCGCCCGCCTTGCCCGTCAGCCGCCCGCCGCCGAGGATGGGGACCACGCGCCCGTCCTGCAGTCCGATCCGGCGACTGTAGAAGAGCGTCGGCGCATCGCCCGTGCCCGACACGCTGTCGCGCTGCAGGATGCGCGCGGTTCGGAAGCTGCCGCGTGCGAACTCGAAGATGCCGCGCCCCTCGAGGAAGAACTCCCGCTTCTCCGGGAAGAACAGGTTGAAGCGGGTGAGGTTCACCTGCTGCTCGTCCACCTCGACCTGGGCGAAGTCGGTGTTGTAGGTGAAGTCCGCGGTGAGGCTCCCGGTAACGCCGTACTTCAGATCGACGCCGACCTGGCCGTCGCGAGCCCAGCCCCCTGCCGGACCGGCCCGCGCGTCGGCGGCCACCCCGCCGATGGCGTACGGCTTGACCTCCAGGTGGGTGCTCGCCGGCGGCGCCTCGAGGCCGACCAGCGTGCCTGCCGCCGACACGCGGAAGACGCCGCCGCGTCCGCCGAACCCCGCGGCCGAGATGGGAATCAGCGTCAGGTACGCCCACTCGTTCTTGCGCAGCACCGTGCGCCGGAGCTGGATGCCCCAGATCTGCGCGCGCGTCGGCCGGTAGCGCAGCGACTTGAACGGCACGACCATCTCGATGGTCCAGCCGCCGTCAAAGCGGCCGGTCTTCACGTCCCACACCGGGTTCCAGTCGCGGTTCGGATTGCCCTCGTTGGTGATCTGCTGATCGACGAACCCGCCCAGCGGGTTCGCATAGAAAAGCAGCGCGTTGCGCCGGTCGTAGAAGGTGTCGATCAGGAAGCCGAACAGGTCGTTGTTCAGCACGTTGAACGAGTCGCGGCGCATCTCGGTGGCCACCCACTCGCTCGGCGGCGCGCTGTCCCAGCAGCGGCCGGCCACGTAGAGGTTCTCGTCGTCGAACATCACCCAGGCATCGGTGCGCTCCGTGGCGGGCGCCCCCTCGTCGGGAAGCTGCTGGATGAAGTCCGAGACCGGTGCGACCAGCGCGTAGACCGGCTCGTCGAGCTGCCCGTCCACGCGAATTCCCGCAGCCAGCCGGATGGCGCGGATGGTTGCCTGCCCGCCCTCGCGGGTGATCACGGCCGGCGGAACCGGCGCCGGCGGTCCGTCGATGGCCCCGTCGGGCACGTCCGGGACGCTGGCGCCGGCCGCGGCGGGCTCGCCCGCCACCGGCTGCGCCAGCGCCATGTCCACCGTTCCGGTCGCGGCGGCGAGCAGCACGCAGAACGCCGCGCCCAACGCAGGCGGAAGACCGGCCCTGCCGGTCGGTCGAGGCGCCGCAGTGGTCGCGGAAGGATTCGGATTCCGTGGCACGGAGGTTGGACCGCGTAGCGGCCAGCGCGCCGAATTGTACACGTTGACTCTGCGGCCGCGGCTGCAGCGGCGTTCCCCGGCGCCCCGCGAGATTCTGCTGGCGGCGGCAGCGCCGTGTGGTACCCTGCCGGCCACAACAGCTTGATACGTCGCCCGCTCGCCAAGGGGGGAAACATGCTCACCAGAAGTCGTCGTGGCGGATCCGGTCGGTTCATGCCGGCAGTGACCATGGCCGTCGCGCTCCTGGCGCCCGGCCTGGCGAGCGCGCAGGCCCTCAGCGGGACGGTCACCGATACCACGGGTGCGGTGTTGCCCGGCGTGACGGTGGAGGCCCGGAGCCCCTCGCTCATCGAGCAGGTGCGGACGACGGTCACCGACGGCGCCGGCCAGTACCAGGTGATCGCACTCGAGCCGGGGACCTATGCGGTCACCTACACGCTGCCCGGGTTCGGCACGCTGGTGCGCGAGGGGATCGTGCTCACCACGGGGTTCACCGCGAACGTCGACGTACAGCTCTCGGTCGGCGACATCGAGGAGACGGTCACGGTTTCCGGCGCCACCCCGGTGGTCGATATCCAGAACGTCGACCAGCGGCAAGTGATGGACCGCGCGGTCATCGACAGCGTGCCGACCGGCAAGTCGTTCCAGAGCTACGCGCTGCTCGTGCCCGGGATGGCCGGGAGCGCACCCTTCGGCACGAACCTCAACCAGGACTCGGGCGGCCAGGTGGCCCAGAGCTACCAGTCGATTGCCATCCACGGCGGCGACTTCAACGACCAGATCACCGCCATCAACGGCCTCGACGTCAGCGACGCCAACAGCCAGGGGCGCATGTACGGCCTGATCTCGGACGGCGACTTCGAAGAGATGGCCATCGAGTACTCGGCGCACTCCGCCGAGGTGGAGACAGGCGGCGTCCGCGTGAACCTGATTCCCCGGGAGGGGAGCAACCGGTTCAGCGGCGCGCTGTTCGGGACGTTCACCCACCCGTCGCTGCAGTCGGACAACGTCGACGAAGACCTGCGGAGCCGCGGCGTCGTGGGAGGACAGGAGACCGCCGAGGCCTGGCTGGTCAATCCGTCGTTCGGCGGTCCGATCGTCGAAGACCGCCTCTGGTTCTTCTTGGGCCACACCACGCAGCGGGCCAACTTCTTCGCCCCCAACACGTTTCACAGCCAGGACCCGGCGGCGCTCACCTACGTGGCGGACGAGAGCCGGCCGGCGCTCGACCAGACGGACACCTACGACCAGTCGCTGAGTCTGACCTGGCAGGCGACGGCGCAGGACAAGGTCAAGGGCTACTACAGCCACGCCTACTTCCTGAAGCCTAACGGCCTGCAGGGGGCCGTGCTCGGATCGCTGTTCGTGGCGCCGGACGCGACCGCCGATGCGTCGACCCGGCTCAACACGGTCCAGCTCGGATGGGTGCGGCCGCAGACCAACCGCCTGCTGTTCGAGGCGAGCGGATCGGTACACCGGAACCACCAGGACGTTCGTAACCACCCGGACGCCATTGCCGAGCTGCCGGGAGTCACCGACCTGCCGGACCTGACCATCAACCGCAACCTGGCCGGCTGGGCGCAGGGGGGGCCGTACCTGTCGTACCGCACGACCAGCGCCTTTCGCGGCTCGATGTCGTACGTGACCGGCAGCCACAACTTGAAGGTGGGGGTGAACGGCACGTACGTCGCCAACGACCGGGCGGACCACAACAGTGCCTCGAACTGGGTGGACGTCATCACGTTCGTGGGGAACCCCATCCTGGCGAACTACCGGCTGCCCAACATTTCGCAGAACCGCGGCCTCGCCTTCGGGATCTACGTGCAGGAGCAGTGGACGCTCGACCAGCTCACCCTCAACGCCGGCCTGCGCTACGACCGCGTCGGCAACTGGTATCCGGACCAGTCGCGCAAGGCGACCATCTGGGAGCCGGACGGCCGTTCGATCACCGGTGAGCCGGTGGTCGGCTGGAACGACCTACAGCCGCGGGTGGGGGTGGCGTACGACCTGTTCGGCGACGGGAAGACCGCACTCAAGGCGGTGGTCAACCGCTACGGGGCGCGGGAGAACGCCTACTGGGCGCAGCAGGTCAACCCGATCCTGACCAACCGCCTGGAGCGCCGGACCTGGAACGACAGCACCTGCATCGGGGCCCCCGCGGGCTGCGTGCTAGGCGACGGCATTCCGCAGGGCAACCCGCTCGCGCCGGGCCCGAACGGGGAGCTGCTGTCGCCGCGGAACAACCCGAACTTCGGCCAGCCCGCCATCACCACGTTCCTGGACCAGGCGTGGGCGTACGGGTGGGGGCAGCGCTACTCGAACTGGGAGATATCGGCCGGGCTGCAGCAGGAGCTGATGCCCGGCATGTCGCTCGACGTGAGCTACTTCCGGCGGGCCTTCGTCAACTTCAACGTGCAGGACGACCGCGCGTTGGCCGCGGGCGACTACGACCTGTTCCCCGTGGACCTGAGCGACCGCGGGCTGCTCGGCGGTGTGGATGCGCTCACCCTGTGGGAAATCTCGCCGGCGGCCTTCGGCCGCTCGGCCGACGTCCTGCTCACGTCGGCGGATAACCACGGCGGCGAGCAGAAGCGGTTCAACGGCGTCGACATCACGGTCGACGCGCGGCAGGACCGGTTGCTGCTCCAGGGCGGGCTGTCCACCGGGAGGACGTCGATCGACTACTGCGGGCTGTGGAACGCCGTGCCCGAGCATCTGGCCGCCCGGGCCGATCTGCTGTACGACACCGATATGATCCCGCAGGAGTACTGCAACGCCGCGTCGCGCTGGCTGACCCAGGTCAAGTTCCTCGGGTCGTACACCCTGCCCTACGACATCCAGCTCGCCGGGACGCTCCAAATGCAGCCCGGCCCGGAGCGGTTCGGCATCGTCGCGATTCCGGCCGCGGAGATCGAGGCGGCGCTCGGCCGGCCGCAGGCGCGCCCCGGGGCGCTAACCGTGAACGCGGTCCCGCCCGGCACGGAGTACGGGGAGCGGTTCAACCAGTTCGACCTGCGGATGACGAAGATCTTCGGCGTCGGCGGCGACACGCGGCTGCGGGCGATGGTCGACCTGTTTAACCTGTTCAACGCGAACGCCGTCGTCAAGGAGCAGTATGGCGTGGGCGACGACTACCTGCTGCCCCTCGGCTTCATGCCGGGCCGGCTGCTCAAGTTCACGTTCCAGATCGATTTCTGACGACCGGCGTCAGGGACCGCTGCGGGCAGGCAGTGCCCGCGTGACGTCAGGGTCGCCTGCGAAGACGCGGCGCACCAGGCGCTTGGCGTCCTCGATGATCAGGTAGGCCGTCGGCACCAGCACGAGCGTGATGAAGGTCGCGAAGAGGACGCCGAAGGCGAGCGAGACCGCCATCGGAACGACGAACAGCGCATCGAAGCTGTCCACCGCCATCAGCGGCACGAGTCCGAAGAAGGTCGTGAGCGAGGTCAGGAGGATCGCTCGGAAGCGCGCTGCGCCCGCCTCGCGGACCGCGACGGTCAGCTCCTCGTGGAGCTCGCGCTTGCGGTTGATGAACGTGACCATCACCAGGCTGTCGTTGACCACGACGCCCGCGAGCGCCACGAGCCCGAACATCGACATCAGCGTGACGTCCAGCCCCATGATGGCGTGGCCCCAGACGGCGCCGACCAGACCGAACGGAATGGCGCTCATGATGATCAGCGGCTGGATGTACGACTTCAGCGGAATCGCCAACAGGGCGTAGATGACCAGCAGGGCGATCAGGAAACCGGTCTGCAGCCCCCCGGTCGCCTCCTCCTGCTCGGCCTGGACGCCCTCGAAGACGTAGCGCACATCCGGGTATCTTGCGAGGACCTCCGGCAGGATCCGCGCGCGCAGGTCGGCGATGACGGTGCCGCCCGAGGTCACCGCCTCGTCGACGGACCCCGTCACGTTGACCGCGCGGTTGCGGTCGACGCGCTTGATCGTGGCGAAGCCTCGACCCGGGTCGACCGACGCCACCTGGGTGAACGGCACCTCGCCGCCGGCGGGCGTCCGGATCCGCATGTTCTCGAGATCGCCCAGCGATCGCCGCTGGTCGTACGGATAGCGCACCATCACGCGGATGTCGTCGCGGCCCCGCTGGATGCGCTGCGCCTCCTCGCCGTAGAAAGCCTGACGGACCTGGCGGCCGAGCGCCTCCAGGGTGAGTCCGAGGGTTTCCGCGTCCGGCTCGAGCCCGAGCCGCACCTCGCGTTTTCCCGCCCGGAACGAGTCGGTGACGCCGTAGACGCCGGTGTAGGCGCGCAGGTGGGTCTTGACGTCCTCGGCCGCGGCCCGCAGCCGGGCCATGTCGGGCCCGACCAGCATGACGTCGACGTCCTCGCCGGGCGAGGCGGAAGTCGCGTTGAACTTCAGGTCGACCGCCTCGGGAATCGGGCCGGTGATCTCCCGCCAGCGGTTGCCGAGCTGCTCGCTCGAGTAGATCCGCTGATCCGACGGCGCCAGCTCCACCACCACTTCGCCCAGATGGGCAGCCCCTGTGTCGACCAGCGCGCCCAACGACTGCTCGCGAGACGCCACCGGCTGGTCGCCGACCGCCGCGAAGATATGGAGGAAGTAGTCGCGTCCGGTCTCTTCCAGGAGCTCGCGCCTGAGACGCTCGGCGCCCTGCTCCATGCGATGCACGGCGGCGGCCGTGTCGCGCTCGGGCGTGCCTTGCGGCATCGTGAGCGACGCGGCCATGAAGGGGGCTTCCATGTTGGGGAAGAAGTGGAAGCTCGTCCACCCGCCGAGCACCAGCCCGACCGTCAGGATCAGGATTGAGACGCCGGACGCCGCCGTCGTGTAGCGCCACCGCAGCCCGACCTCCAGGCCCGGGCTGTAGACGCCGCGGATGAACCGCTTCAGCCCCTCGGAGAACCGCTGCTGGAATCGGCGCCACGGTCCGGCGCGCCGGCGCAGCGGGAGCTGCGACAGGTGGGCGGGCAGGATGGCGAGCGATTCGATGAGCGAGAACAGCAGGCACGGAACCACGATCAGCGGGATAGTCCGGAAGAACTTGCCCATCATGCCCGGCACGAACATCAGCGGCATGAAGGCCGCCACGGTCGTCAGCACGGCGAAGATCACCGGGGTGGCGATCTCGCGGCCCCCCTCGATGGATCCGCGCAGGCCCTCCCCGTGCCGCTCCTGGTGGGCGTGGATGTTCTCGCCGACGATGATGGCGTCGTCCACGACGATGCCCAGCACCAGGATGAAGGCGAACAGCGACATGAAGTTGATCGTGACGCCCGCGCCGGGCATCAGCATGATGGCGCCGAGAAACGAGATGGGAATCCCGAGACTGACCCAGAACGCCAGCCGCAGCTCGAGGAACAGGGTGAGCATCAGGAACACGAAAGCGAACCCCGTGACCCCGGTCCTGACCATCAGACGCAGCTGCGAGTCGATCACCTCCGCAACGTTCTGCCAGGCGGTCAGCGAGATTCCCTCGGGCATCGTCGGCCGGGCTCGCTCGATGTACTTCGCGATGCGGTCGGCAATCTCGAGCGCGTCCTGCTCGCCGGTGCGGAAGACGGAGAGCAGCACCGCCGGCGCGAGGTTGAAGCGCGCCGACTGGTCGGTCTCGGCGAAGGCGTCGACCACCGTGGCGACGTCGCCGAGCCGGAGCCGGGTGCCGTCGGGCCGCGCCAGCAGGACCAGATTCTCGTACTCGTGGCCGCGATAGGCCTGTCCTATGGTGCGCAGCAGCACCTCGCCGGTCTCGCGGCGCAGCGAGCCGCCCGGAACGTCGAGCGACGAGCGCCGCACGGCACTGGCCACCTCGTCGAAGGTCAGGCCGTGGCGGCGGAGCGCCGTCTCCGAGACCTCGATCGAGATCTCGTAGGGCCGGGCGCTCATCAGCTCCACCTGGGAGATCTCGGGGAGCGAGGCGAGCTCGTTGCGGACGCGCTCGGCCACGGTCTTCAGCACGAACTCGTCCGCGTAACCCGACACCGCCAGGTCCATCACCTGCTGGCGGGCCACCAGCTCGCGGATGATCGGCTTCTCGGTTTCCTCGGGAAAGGTGTCGATCGCATCGACGCGGCCCTTGACATCGTCGAGCACGCGGCGCATGTCGGCGCCGAGCTCGATCTCGATCATGACCGTGCCCACGTTCTCCGACGCCGTCGAGATGACCTGCTTGATGCCGTCGAGGCCGTAGATCGCCTCCTCGATCCGCACGCAGACCGCCTCCTCGACCTCTTCCGGCGCGGCGCCCCGGTAGGGCACCTCCACCAGGATGCGATCGAGCGAGATCTCCGGCATGACCTCGGAGGTCACGTTGAAGGCCGCGAGCAGCCCGCCGATGACGATGAACGCCATCAGCAGGTTGGCGGCGACGGAGTTGCGGGCGAACCAGTCGATCATCGGGGTCTCACGTGCTCCAGCTTCCGGACCCGGCCGTCGCTCTTCGTCAGCAGATAGGACTGCTAGAACTGCACCCGCACGCCGCCGTTGATGACGCGTCCGTCCAGGGGCGCCCAGGCGTCGACCGTCCAGCGTCCGTCGCGGGCGCGGTCGGGACGCAGGACCGGGTCCCACCGCTGTTGCCGCACGTCGGTGAGGTTCTCGAGGTTGACAAACAGCCGGAGCAGGCCGACCCGCCGCTCGATCAGGACGCCCGCCACGGCATAGGGCTCACTGATGTCGCGATACGGGTTGGCCTCGAGCCGCTGCCGCCCCGTGTAGTACAGTTCGAAACCGATGCGGCCGTCCTCGTTCTCGGCCATGGCCACGAATCCGAGGCTGTGCCTCGGAGTCTGCGGCACGTCGCCGACCACGCCGCCGACCCGCTCGCGCGACCGCACGTGGGTATAGCTGGCCGTGACCGCGAACGGCGGCTGCCGGAGCGTTCCCAGCAGCTCCACGCCGACGTTCGTGGTCGGATGCTCGAGGTTGCGCAACGTGTAGGTCGCGCGTTCGACGTGCACCGGGTCCGCGATGCGCGACGCGAAGAGGGTAGCGGTGTAGGCAGCGGAACCGTGGGTGCGCGTGAGGTCGATCGAGACGCTGCGGCCGCGTTCCGCCCGGAGCGGGCCATCCACCGTGAGTCGGGTCAGGCCGGCCGCCTCGGTTTCTTCCGTGAGCGGCGTCGGCCCGAAGAACCCGGTCCCCGCCGACAGGCGCGTCGACCAGTCGCCCGATCGCAGGAGCGCGGAGACGCGGGGGCTGAAGAACCAGCCGTATGCGCTGTGGTGGTCCAGCCGTCCGCTCATCGACAGCGCTAGCCACGATCGCACGTCGATGTCGTCCTGCACGAACAGGCCGGGCGTGGTGAAGGCATACGCGAACCGCGGGACGTCGGCGGGCCGGTAGGCGTCCTGCTCGAACGCGGCGCCCGCTACCCACGTATGCCGCCCCGCCGCCCGCCGCACCGCGAGCTCGGCGAAGCCCGTTTCGTGGCGATCGCGTTCGAGGGATTTCCCGAACCGGTGGTCGTGCCACTGGCGCGCGAAGGCGGCGCGCACGGTCACGACGGACCGGCCGGCCAGCGTCTGCCACAGCGCGCCGAAGTCGTGGCGGCGGGTGTCGAGGGCTTCCCGGTAGGACGTCTCCGTGCCGGGGAGCACGCGGCCCGGCTGCGTGCCGCCGCTACGGGTCTCGCGGGTCCCACCGGCCGTGAGCAGCAGCGACCGGCCCTGCCCGTCGTCCCAGAAGAACCGCGGCCGCACGACGCCGCGGCCATAGCGGGGCATGTCCGCCCATCCGTCGCCGTCTACGTCCGTGAGGCTCTGCCTGTGGCCGCCGCCGACCAGGGTCATCCCCCACGTGTCGGACAACGGGGTGGACAGCCACGCCACGGCGTCGGTGGCGCCGCGCGTCGACTGGTTGAACAGGACCTCCCGCTCCGGCTCGTCCCCGGGCCGCCGCGACAGGAGGTTGATGACGCCGCCCATCGCGCCGGCCCCGTGGAGCGCGGAGGCCACCCCCTTGATGACCTCCACCTGCCCGAGGTCCATGGGCGGGATCTGGAGGAGCCCGAGGCCGCCCGGCTGGCTGCCGTAGAGCGGCAGTCCGTCGGAGAGAAAGCGGGTGTAGCGCCCCCGCATGCCCTGGATGCGGACGCTCGCCGCGCCGAGCGACGGCGAGGTGGCCTGCACCCGCATGCCGCCCATCTCGTTGAGCAGCATGACGATGTCGCCGGGCGTCATGAGCATCTTCTCCTCGATCTCCTCCCGATCGAGGACTTCGACCCGGATCGGCTGGTCCTCGATGCGCCGGCCGCTGCGGGTGCTGGCGACCACCGTGACCTCCTCCTCGAGCGTCAGCCCCGGCTCGAGCTCGATCCGGACAACGCGCTCGGCACCGGCGGTCACGGTGACGGCCACCGTGACCGGGACGAATCCCTCCTGGACCACCTTGACCTGCACCACGCCGGCCGGCGCCGGCACGAGCGCGATCCCGTCGGCGTCGGTCACCCGGGTGGTTCCCGCCGCGACGACTGTCGCCCCCGCGGCCGCATCCCCGCCGGCCCGCACCGCGACCCGGACCCGGCCCGGTTCCTGTCCGGCGGCGCCGACCGACACCGCCGCGAGCAGCACGACGAGGGCGATGCAGTGCGACGGGGGCTGTCGCTTCGCGGCGTGCGGTGGACGGAGTTGCAACCTACATGCACCCTGCGGCGGCGACAGCGCTGGTTGAATTCGACCTCGCCGAGGCGCAGTTGGATTCAGGATGGCGTGGGTAGGCTCTAGCCCTTGCCGCGGCGCTTGCCCGCGGCGGCGTGTTCGTCACGGCGGACAAGCGGTAGTCCGGCGAGCGTCGCGAGCCGGGAGGGTGGTGTCGTTGCGGCGCTGGCGCCGCCACCATGACGTGACCGCCCTCGTCGGCGAGGGCGGTCACGTCTGGCGGGCCGCCGATACCAGCATCAGGCCGGCCCGGCCCGGCCGCGGCGCCTGATGCCGGACGTCAGGGATCCGTGGTCCAGGGCCGCGGCCTCCCGGGCTGCCAGTCTGCCGGCGGCACCGTGTAGCGATCCCGATTGGGCATCACCACCCGGGGCAGGCTGTCGGCATCCATCACGTCCTCCTCCTCGATGATGCCGTTTCGATAGAGGAGAAGCGCGGTCAGCGCGTACGCCTCGTCCGCACTGAGAGTCCCGGCCCGGTCGTAGGGCATCGCCCGACGGACGAAGTCGAAGATGAGCGGCGCGTACGGCCAGTAGCTCACCGGGTAGTAGCTCACGCCCTCCAGGTTTTCACCCACCAGCACCGGGCCCGGACCCTCGATGAGGTTGGGCCCGTGGCATCGCCCGCATCCCCGCGTCGCGAAGGCGGCGGCGCCCTCGATAGCGGTTCCGCTGCCAGGGGGCAGCTCCTTCCCTTCGGGACCGACCGTCGTATCCACGTCGCGGATTTCTTCAGCCGTCGCGCCTCGTCCCGCGCCGAACAGCTCCTGCGCCGCCGCGGGGGCGCCGAACGCCACCGGCAACAGGACGGCGAGCAGACTACGTCGCCAGGCCATTGTGCACCGTCCCATTGGCGGCTACCCGCCATGGCTGGATGAAGTTGACATGACCGAAGCGGCTGCCCCCGCCCTCGTGGAGCTCCTCCAGCGTATAGTTCCAGAATCTCGCGAACTCGGCGACCGACGGCTGCACCTGATCCAGTTCGTCGGTGCAGCGCGACTGGAGCTCCGCCTCCTCCCCGTTCCAGCGCCAGGTCAGGTCGAACCTCGTGAACGCCCGTTTCAGCGCCGGCCCGCGCAGCGTCGCGTCGGTCCAGCTTTGCCCGCCGTCGACGGATACCTCCACCCGGCGCACGGCCCCGCCGCCGGACCACGCCAGACCGGTGATCGCGTAGTTGCGCGGCTCGAGCAGCCGGTCTTCGCCGGATGGGTACGTGATGACCGACTTCGGTCCCAGCTCGTAGATGAAGTTGCTCGAACGGCGGTCGGGACCGAGGAACCGGGACCGCTCCTGGAACGTGATGTAGGGCTGGTCGACCACCTTGATGGTCTTGAGCCACTTGACGTTGTAGATCCCCTCGAAGCCGGGGACCAGCAGCCGCAGCGGAAAGCCTTGGTCCGGTCGTACCGGCTCGCCGTTCTGACCGTAAGCGATCAGCACATCGTCCATGACCTTGGCCATCGGGACGCTCTTGGTGTGCTGGCCGGCGTCGGAGCCTTCGGCCACAATCCAGCTCGCGGCGTTCTTGATGCCGGCCTCCTGCAACAACACGGAGAGGGGCACGCCCGTCCACTCGGAGCACGCCATCCTGCCGTGCGTGTCGTTGACGGTCTTGTCCGTCGGGCGCTGCCGGTTCCCGAGGCACTCGAGGAAATGGATCCTGGAGGCTGTCGGAAAGCGCTTGAGATCATCCACCGTGAACACCAGGGGACGCTCAACCAGGCGTGGATCGTCAGCCGGTGCTCGCCGGGATTGATGTCGGGGATGCCGTAGTGGTGCTGGGTCGTGAAGTGCAGCGAGGACGGCGTGATGGTCCCGACGAGATCGCGAATCGGCGTGCCGGCGCTCGGGCGATACGGCTCCGGCCGCGGCCTGTGCACCACGTGATGATGGGCGTCCTCGAGGATACGCTCGCTGTCCACGAACCGCGAGCGCTGGCCGTAGAGCACATACTCCATCTCGTTCATGTCGGGCACGGAGGCCCCGCGCGTCTGGCCGCTCGCAGGACGCGTGCCGACCGCCAGACCGGCAGGCGTCGCGGCCAGACCGGCCAACGCGGCGCCGCTCTAGATGAACCGTCTTCGACTCGATTTCTTGGTGCTCATATCGTTCTCCTCTAGGCCAGAATGTCCTGTACTACCCTGCCGGCGACGTTGGTGAGACGGAAGTTGCGCCCCTCGTACCTGTAGGTCAGTCGCAAGTGGTCAATGCCCAGGCAATGGAGGATTGTAGCCTGTAGATCGTTGACGCCCACGGGGTTGCGGACGATGCGGGTGGCAAAGTCGTCGGTTTCGCCGTACGTGATCCCGGGTTTGACGCCGCCGCCCGCCATCCAACGGGTGAAGCATTTCGCGTAATGGTCGCGTCCGTAGCTGTCGGCGGAGTCGCCGGCGCGGACCTGGCCGTACACGGTCCGCCCGAACTCGCCGCCCCATACGACGAGCGTCTCATCGAGCATCCCGCGCTGTTTCAGGTCCTGCACGAGCGCGGCCGATGCCTGGTCGACTTCCTTGCACTGCCGGGCAATCTGGGTCGGCAGATTGGTGTGGTGATCCCAGCCTGCGTGCGACAGGAGCACGAACCGGACGTCGCGCTCGGCCAGCCGCCGCGCCAGCAGGCAATTGGCCGCAAAGGTGCCGCGGGTGCGGGAGTCCGGCCCGTAGAGCTCGAACGTACTCTCCGGCTCGTCGGACAGGTCGGCCAATTCGGGAACCGACAACTGCATGCGCGCCGCCATCTCGTACTGCGCGATCCGCGTCCCGACTTCGGGATCGCCGGTTTCCTCGAGCTTGGACTGATTGATCGCCGCCAGGCTGTCGAGGAAGCGGCTGCGGTCCTCGCGCGTGAATCCTTCGGGATTCGACAGGTACAGCACCGGCTCCGGACCGCCCCCGAACTTCACGCCGGCCTGTCGGTTGGGAAGGAAGCCGGCGCCCCAATAGCGCGTCAGGAACGGCGTGCCCGTATTCGCCGAGTTGGCCGTCGGCATGCACACGTACGCGGGGAGATCGCTGTTCTCGCTGCCCAGCGCGTAGGAGACCCAGGAGCCCATCGTGGGCCGACCGGACAGCGGAAACCCGGTGAACAGCTCCGTCAGCGCGGGATCGTGGTTGAGCTGGTCGGTCCACATGCTGACGAAGCAGAGGTCGTCGGCGATCTTCGCGGTGTGCGGCAACAGCTCGCTCACCCACGCGCCTGATTCTCCGTGCTGCGCGAATTCGAACGCCGAAGGCACGATGCGGAGCGCACTCTGCGTCGCCGTCATGCCGGTGAGCTCCAACCCCTGACGCACTGACTCGGGCAGCTCCTGGCCGGCCATCTCCGTCAGCCCCGGCTTGTAGTCGAACAGGTCGAGGTGCGACGGCGCCCCCGGCATGCACAGAAAGATGACTCGCTTTGCCGTGGGTGCAAAGTGCGGCAGGCTCGGCAGGCCCCCGAACGCTTCCGATCCGGTCTGCGCCCCGAGGTCCTCGCCGAGCAGCGTCGCCAGCGCCGCGAATCCGATCCCCGTTCCGCTGGCGCGCAGGAAGGAGCGTCGCGTCGTCAGCCGCGCGTATTCGTTTCGCGGATCCAAGATGGCTACTCCTTCGTGACGACCTCGTCTAGGTTGAGAATCAGGCTCGCCACTGCCGCATGCGCGGCGTGGTCGCTCACATCGAGCGTCGCGTCCCGCGGGTGCTCGCCCTGGCTCAGGAACTCGAGCGCCGCCTCACGATCTCCCTGATACCGCTCACGGAAGGCCCGCAGGACCTTCAGGGTCTCCCGGAGCTCCACCTCGGACGGCGCCTCGGCCGTGGCCAGGCGGAACGCGAACGTGATGCGATCGACGTCCGTCGGGCCGCCTTCCTCGAGCATCCGCTCGGCCAGCATGCGCGCGCCCTCCAGATACGCGACGTCGTTCATCAGCGTCAATGCCTGCAGGGGCGTGTTGGTGCGACTGCTGTGGACCGTCGGGTTGTCGCGGTCGGCGGCATCCATGATCGCGAGGGACGCCGGGGGCGTGCTGCGCCGCCAGAACGTATACAGACTGCGGCGGTAGAGGCTCTCCCCGTGATCCTGTTCGTAGATGGCGCCGAATCCGCCATCCCACACGCCATCCGGCTGATACGGCTTGACCGAAGGCCCCCCGATCTTCTCCACCAGCAGACCCGCAACAGCCAGCATCTGATCGCGCACCATCTCGGCCGGCAGGCGGAAGCGAGGCCCGCGCGCCAACAAGCGATTGTCGGGATCCCGTTCGAGAAGCTCCGGCGTCGTGCCGGACGACTGCCGGTAGGTCGCGCTCGTGACGATGAGCTTCTGCATGGCCTTCACGTCCCACCCGCTGCGCACGAACTCGGTGGCCAGCCAGTCCAGCAGCTCCGGATGGGAAGGCAGGTCGCCCTGTACGCCGAAGTTGTCCGCGGTCGCCACCAGGCCGGTTCCGAAGGTCATCTCCCAATAGCGATTCACCTGGACGCGCGCGGTCAACGGATGCGACGGATCGACCAGCCACAGGGCGAGCCCCAAGCGGTCCTTGGGCGCGCCCTTCGGCAGCGGTGGCAGCCACGACGGCGTCGCCCGCTCCACCTGCTCGCCGGGCCGGTCCCAGCTGCCGCGCAGGAGCAGATGCGCCGGACGCGGCGCGGGCAGCTCCCGCATGACCATCGTCGTCGGCAGCGTGTCCTCGAAGTCCTCCTTCGCTCTCCGGGCCGCCCTCGACTCGGCCAGAACCTCGTCGACCGTCACCGGCTCGCCTGCGCTCCGCCGTTTCCGAGCCTCCTGCCGAGGCGGTCCTGCGACCCAGAAGGCCGCCTCATGCTCGAGGAAATACGAGTCGATCTTGTCGACCTGAGGCCTGGTGCGCCCGTCCGGCGGAATCGCCGCGATCGCCGCCAGCGAGGCCGGCTCGGCGATGGCCGCGATTCGATTCGGCGCCAATGCCACGTCGTACAGCCGCACGTCCCAGATTGCCCCGCGGAATCGTTCGGGGCCCCCGCCCGCGCCAATGCGCAGGGGGTCGCGGGTGGGAGAAAACGGACCGAGGTTCCTGTGCAGCACCTTCAGCTCGACCGGCTTGCCGTCGACGTAGACGTGGACCCCTTCGATGTGCCGCGACCCGTCGTACGTCGCCGCCACATGATGCCGCCCGTTCAGCACCACGGGAGCGGCCGTCTCGACGTGGCCGGCGTCCATATCCATCCAGCCGATGCCGTTGGCTCCCACCAGGTTGACCTGCAGCCTGCCGTCCGCGAGCAGGAAGCTGAAACCCTTGCCCCGCGCGGTATCCAGGAGCGTCTTCGTGACGATCGGCCCGCTGGGCGCGTCGGGCTCGATCCACGCCGCCACGGTGAACGCGTTCCCGCCGCCGCGGTTGTTGGAAAAGCCGTTGGGATCCGGCTCCTGCAGGTAGGCGTCGAGCCTCGCCCGGCCGCGGCGTCCCGCGGTCCCGCCATCGACGTACCGGTTCCCGTCGAAGCGGCGCTCCGCCTCGGTCGCCAGCGGGAAATAGCCGGTCATTCCGTCCTCGAGGTGCCCGAGGACCGGATTCGCATCGCCGAGCGATGCCTCCCATTCCCGCTGCGCCTTCTCGATCGCCGGCCGCAACTCGGCCAACCGCTCTTCCGCCGCCGCGATTCGATCGTCGAACGCCTGCAACTTCTCCTGCTGTTCCGGGTTCGGCACATGCACGAGAGGCGGCGTGTTGCCGACGTGCTGCGCCAGGCCGGACTCGGGAACGCTGTTGAAATACGCGTAGAACTGATAGAACTCCTTCTGGCTGAGCGGATCGAACTTGTGGTCGTGGCAGCGCGCGCACCCCACCGTCAGCCCGAGCCATACGGTCCCCGTCGTCGCGACGCGATCGACGACGGTTTCCACGAAGTATTCGTCCTCGGACGAACCACCCTCCGACGTCATGCGGGCATTGCGGTTGAAGCCGCTGGCGATCTTCTGCTCCAACGTCGCGTTCGGCAGCATGTCTCCCGCGAGCTGCTCGACCGTGAACCGATCGAAGGACAGGTTCCGATTGAAGGCGTTGATGACCCAGTCGCGCCAGGGCCACATCTCCTTCCGTTGATCGAAGTACAACCCGTACGTGTCCGAGAAGCGTGCCGCCGCCAGCCAATGCACGGCCATCCGTTCGCCGTAGCGGGGTGACGCCAGCAAACGGTCGACCACCTTCTCGTACGCCCCCGGGGACTTGTCGGCGAGGAATGCGTCGACCTCGGCAGGGGATGGCGGCAGGCCTGTCAGATCGAACGTCACCCTGCGGAGCAGCGTGGCGCGGTCAGCCTCCGGCGAGGGCCGCAGCCCTTCACGCTCGAGTCGATCCAGGATGAACGCGTCGATCGGATTCCTGGGCCAGGCAGCATCTCCTGCTGTCGGCAGGTCCGGCCGGACGGGAGCAATGAACGACCATAGCGGTTCATATTGCGCGCCCTGCTCGATCCACCGCTGGATCAGTGCCACTTCGCGATCGCTGAGCGGCTGCTCGCCAGGAGGCATCCGCTGCTCGGGGTCCGTCGCCGTGATGCGGCGCAGCACGGCGCTGCGGTCCGGGGCACCGGGCGCGATGATCTTCAGCGGGCCGTCCGCCGCCACGGTTCGGGTCGCATCCTTCGTCGTCGCTTCGTCTCTGTCCAGGCGCAGGTTCGCCTGTCGCGTGCCCGAATCCGGGCCATGACACCGATAGCACTTCTCGAAGAGGATCGGTCGGATGTCACGATTGAACCCGACCGTCTCCGGGATGGATTCAGCGGGTGCAACCCGGGCGAGGCCACTCCATGTCGAACACAGCGCGGTTGCCACCAGGGCGCCCAGCCATCCGATGCGCCGGACGGCAGCCTTCGAGGGAAGGACGGCACGCATATAGGAACTCCTCATTCGACGGCACGGTAGAGGGCCGGGGCCGCGAGCGGAAGCGGAGGACGCTGTTCTTCCTCAGCAGCCGCATTGTAGCACCGGCGCTCGTGGAGAGCAATGCCGCGCGGGTCGATTTCTGCAACCTGTTCGGCTGGTTGCATCTATCGCGATCCCGGCGTCGCGGCGTCCGCGGCGGTCCTGATCTTCCGCCCGCGCAACGCGCGTTCTGCGCGCAGCCGGCCGCACGAAACGCGGCGCGATCGAGTCCATTGGCTATTGTGTCCGGTCTCGACTTGGCGGCATCATGAATCGAGTCAGGCAGGAGGCTTGACAGGCAGGAGGCTTGAGATGACCAAACGTTTTCTCGGGACGGTCGGCGCGCTGGTCGGAGCGGTCGCCGTGGTGGGCGTGAGCACTGGTCGTGCCGTCCAGGCACAAGAGGAAGGGACGTATACGGTGCCGCGCACGCCGTGGGGGCAGCCTGACTTCCAGGGCTCCTGGGAGAACCGGACCCCGACCCCGCTCGAGCGCGATCCCCGGTACGGAACCCGTGAGTTCCTGACGGAAGAAGAAGCCGCACAGCGCGCCGCAACTGGTGGCGGGCTCCCCGACGGCGAACAGAGCGCGATTGCGGACGACCTGGCCAGTGCCGACGTCCGGCGTTTCGAGCGGGCCGACGACATCGACCCGGACCTCCCCGGTCGGGCGCTCTCGGGCGCGGCGTACAACTCCTTCTGGAACGCGCCGGTGAGTGAGCGGATCACGTCCGTGCGGACGTCGCAGATCATCGACCCGCCAGACGGCCGGCTCCCACCCTACACGCGCGAGATCCTCGAGAGGTGGGATGAACGGGAGGCGGCGCGGGCCCATCGGGGCGAAGCCGATTCCTGGCTGGACCGCAACGTCATGGAGCGATGCATCCTCCGGACCGGTCTGGCCATGGGCGAGATGAACGTCCCGAAGGATATCTACCAGACCCCGGACGCGATCACGTTCGATCTGCAGTACGGCGTCGTACGCACCATCGCGCTCGATGGCCGGCCCCACCTCGGCCCGGACATCAGGCAGTGGTGGGGCGACGCGCGTGGCCGCTGGGAAGGCGACACGCTGGTTGTCGAGACCACCAACTTCAACCGCATGCAGAACGGCGGTCCCATGATGCCTTCACACGGCGGGATCTACGGGCACAATCACGCGCACTATCACCTGGGCACTGGCGAGCATCTCACGATGGTCGAGCGGTTCCGGCGCACGGGCCCCGACACCATCGAATACGCCTACACCATCAACGACCCGAGCGTGTATGTCGCGCCGTTCACCGCGGTCAACACGTGGCACATCGTCCGGGGCAACCCGGACGTCTTCGAGTACACCTGCCACGAGCACAACTACGGCATGGTCGGTCTGCTCAAGGGTGGACGCGCCGACGAGCAGATCGCGATGGACGAGGCGGCCAGGGAGCTCAACGAGCGAGCCTCCCAGATCGCCGCGGAGTGGGCGGAAACCGAGGCGTGGGAAGCGCGGAATCGCTGAGTAGCAGCCCGTGGTGAAACCCCGCGTCGCACCGAGACGCGGTCGTAGCAATGCCGCGCACGGCCAGAACAAGGCGTGACGAGTCGAAAGACTTACATCGTTATGTTTCCGGGACGCCACGCTTAGGTCCGTGCGAGTTCGGAGCCGCGACAACGCGTAGCATCGCCACAGGCCTGTGTCTCCTGTCGGCGGCCGTTCTCCTGGGCTCGCCGATGCGAGCCCAGGAGGAGGCACGAACAGGAAGGTACGAGGATGCGAGGGTGGTTCGCGCGTACTTCGACGATCCTCTGGTCGCCGCCAAGGCCGTAATCTCGCTGGAAGCCCTGGAGTCGGCGTACGAGAAGGGCTACATCGTGGTACGGGCCGCGGAGGAGGATATCGACGCTCTACGCCGTGCCGGAATGAGAGTTGTCGAGGACGATCCAGGAAGCTCGAGGGTGCTGCGGAGCCTAGCCGACTCAACGAGCCTAGCCGACTTAACGAGCCCAGGAGTCTGCGCCGCAGAAAACGGTGCGACAATCGCAGGCGAGATCGGGCGCCGGAAGGACTTGATGTCGACGACTTTTCGCCGCTACGCACCGGACCAATCGCTGCTGTTGCCGCCCGACGTGCGGGCGTGGTTGCCGGAGGGCCATTTGGCGCACCACGTCAGCGATCTGGTAGACGGCCTGGACCTGACGGCGTTCTACGGCGCGTATGCGGGGGATGGTCGGCGCAACGCGCCGTATGCGCCGCGGATGATGGTGAAGGTGCTGCTCTACGCCTACGCGACGGGGGTGTTTTCGTCGCGGGGGATTGCGAGGAGGCTGGAGGAGGACGTGGCGTTCCGGGTGCTGGCGGCCGGCAACTTTCCGCAGCACCGGACGGTTTGCGAGTTTCGGCGTCGGCACCTGGAGGACTTCAAGGCGCTGTTTGTGGAGGTGGTGCGTTTGGGGGCGCCGTGAAAGGCGTCGTCATCCAGCAGGTGGAAGTCCTGCCCGAGGAGTTGACGGTTCACCTCGGTAGCTACGGAGCAGGCGCGGGGGGCAACCGCCGTGCTTGAAGCCTCCGGACAGAGGCTCGATGTAGTCGAGCTGCAACACGACGGGCCGTAACATGCGTGAACTCTGAGCAGGCCCCGAAAGACTGTCGTGGACGCCGACCCGGCCCAAACGCGGGGAAGGCCGATGAGTCCGCCGCACGACAACCGTCAGCGTCGGGCTGTCCACCGGGGTAGTGGAGGCGGCACGCCGTGAAGGATGACGGGGCAACACGGGAGACCCGTTGCCGTGGACGCTTGCCACGCCCAACCGGCCGGAGGGGTCGGGCGGCGACGGGAGTCGGAGGGGCTCGTACTACCGTGGAAGCCGGGTAACGCCGGCGGAGGGAAGGAGCCCTGGTTCTGGGTGCTTGTACGGAAGCGGAGGGTCAGGGAGATTGGCATGCGCCTTACAACCCCACCAGCGATCCGGACGCTTCAACGCAAGCTGTACGTCAAGGCCAAGACCGAGCCGACCTTCCGGTTCTACCGTCTGTACGACAAGGTCTACCGAGCCGACATCCTGGCCCATGCGTATGCACTGGCGAAGGCCAATGGTGGCGCGCCGGGCGTGGACGGGGAGACGTTCGAGCAGATCGAGTCGGCGGGCCGGGCGGACTGGCTGGCGCGGCTACGGGAAGACCTGCGTACGCGCCGGTATCAACCCGCCGCGGTTCGGCGGGTGTACATTCCGAAAGTCGGAGGTGTCGGGGAGCGTCCGCTGGGGATTCCGACCATCCGCGACCGCGTCGTACAGACGGCGGCGGTGCTGATGCTGTCGCCCATCTTCGAGGCGGGCTTCACCGACGCGATGTACGGATACCGGCCGCGACGCAGCGCGCAGCAAGCGGTGGCTGCGGTGCATGAGGCGCTAGGCGCCGGATACACCGAGGTCGTCGACGCGGACCTGTCCGGGTATTTCGACACGATTCCGCAAACGGACCTGCTGAAGTCGGTTGCGAGGCGGGTTAGCGATGGGGCACTGTTGCATCTGCTCCGTCTCTGGCTCGACGTGCCGGTTGAGGAACGGGACGCTGCGGGTCGCGTGACCCGGACAGGAGGCCGTGGACATGGGCGGGGCACGCCGCAGGGCGGCCCGCTTTCTCCCTTGCTGGCCAACGTGTACATGCATCGCTTCTTGCGGACGTGGCAGGAGCGGGGCATGGACCGTCACCTGAAGGCGAAAGTGGTCTCCTACGCGGATGATTGTGCGCCACGAAGGCGCGGAAAGGAGGCCGAGATGGCCACCTAGCTGCAGCCATGCTGCATGAGGGATGAGGGCAGGCCCCTCGGAGCCGCCCGGCAGGGGGAGGCTCCAAACCGCCGTGCGCTGCCTCGGTCAAGAGCCGAGGTGGTAAGCGTCACGGAAACGGCGCGGCGCGACCGCGCCAGGTAGGGTGCAGGGAGACGAAGTGAATGAACCACCGGCAACGTGTCGAAAGCGTAGGGACGGTGTCGAAACCGGGGCGAGTCGTTAACCCGGGACAAGTCCAGCGGGAGCCTGCAGCTTGGCTGGGCGGCACCCGGCATAAAGGTGGCGTGACCCTGCACCAGGCCCTTGTGCGGAACGTGGGAACCTGTCGCCTCGATGCGAAGGGAGAAGTCCAAGGGGCCGACCCCCAAGGATGAGAAGCCCGATGCGAGGCACAGGGGCGGAGCGACCCGTACGAGCGATGAAGTCGAGGAAACTCGATGGAGCAAAGGGGTCGCGTCATCCAGCGTGTCCCGACGGTCAACCGCGCGAGCGGGAGGAGCCGTCGAGCCACGCGAAGCCGTTTCGTATTTCCAAGTGGGTGGTTTGGGAGGCCTACACTCGGGTCAAGGCGAACCACGGAGCAGCTGGCGTCGATGCTGAGTCTGTCGAGATGTTCGAGCAGGACCTGAAGAACAATCTCTATAAGATTTGGAATCGGATGTCGTCGGGCACGTACTTCCCGCCTCCGGTCCGGTCGGTTGGGATACCGAAGAAGGACGGAAGCGAGCGACGCTTGGGCATTCCCACTGTCGCCGACAGAATTGCCCAGACGGTGGTCAAGATGTACCTGGAACCGGACGTGGAGCCACAGTTCCATCCCGATTCGTATGGGTATCGCGCGGAAGTCCGCGATCGACGCACTCACGACGGCCCGGCAGCGATGCTGGCGTTATGACTGGGTGATCGATCTGGATATCCGCGGCTTCTTTGACAACCTGGACCACGCGCTCGACAACCTGGACCACGCGCTCGTCATGCGTGCGGCCAGGAAGTACACCCGGTGCCGGTGGATTCTGCTCTATGTGCAGCGGTGGCTGACCGCTCCCATGCAGCAGGAAGACGGAACCCTGGTACCGCGCACGATGGGAACGCCCCAAGGGGGCGTCGCGAGCCCGCTCCTGGCCAATATCTTCTTGCACCTCGCGTTCGACGACTGGATGCGGTCAACGCACCCGGACGTTCCGTTCGAGAGGTATGCGGATGATATCGTCGCGCACTGTCGGACGGAGACGCAGGCGCAGCAGGTCCTGGCGCACATCAAACGTCGTCTGGCGCAATGCCGGCTGGAAGTACATCCGGAGAAGACGCGTATCGTCTACTGCAAGGATGACGACCGGCCGGGGCAGTATCCCACGGAGCAGTTCACCTTCCTGGGATACACGTTTCGCTCTCGTCGGGCAAAGAATCGATGGGGTCAGTACTTCATCAGCTTCATACCGGCGGTGAGCAATGCGGCGGCGACACGGATGCGGCAGAAGATGCGACGTTGGCACCTCCCTCGGCGCAGCGACAAGGCCATCGACGACCTGGCCCGCATGTGGAATCCTGTCCTTCGTGGCTGGATTCAATTCTACGGCCGTTTCTACAAGTCGGCCCTGTATTCGGTCTTTCGCCACTTCAACGACCTGTTGGTTCGATGGGCCATGCGGAAATACAAGAGGCTCCGGCGCCATCGCCGCCGCGCCATTCACTGGCTCGGTGGTCTTGCGCGTCGCGCGCCCCGGCTGTTCGCCCACTGGCATCTGCTGGGGCTGACGCCGGCGGCTGGATGATGGGAGCTGTATGAGCGGAGACGTTCACGTACAGTTCTGCGAGCGCCCGGGGGTGAGATTCCCCCGGGCGACTCACCTCGTCATCCTGTGTCAGGGACCGGCGGCTGAAGCGCTCGCCGTCGTGCGACGATGGATGCAGGCGTTGAAGCTGACGCTGAACGAGACGAAGACGCGCACCTGCGACGCGACGCAGGAGCACTTCGACTTTCTCGGCTACACCTTCGGTCCGATGGTGCATCGGCCGACGGGTCGGACCTACGTGGGGGCGCAGCCGTCACGGCGGGCCATGGCCCGTTTGCGCGAACGGGTACGGGGCATTCTACGCCCTGGCAATCAGGCCCCGTGGCCGGAAGTGGTGAGACAGGTCAACCGCGTAGTTGGCGGCTGGCAACGCTACTTCTCGTACGGGACGGTGAGCCGGGCGTACTGGAACCTGGACAAGTTCCTGCTGTCCCGCGCCCGTGGCTTCCTGATGCGTCGGCGCAAGCTCCCTGGGCAAGGGACGCGGCGCTTCACAGCGGAACAGGTCTTCGACCACGACGGCCTGTTTCATTTGGGCGCAGCGCATCGTGCCGCCCGGTCGCATGCCTTGCCGTGAAACCAGTCCGAGAGCCGTGTGCTGGAAAACGGCCCGCACGGTTCGACGAGCGCTCGCAGGAAACTGGGTATGGCCGGTGGGACTGAGGCGTCGCCCGAAAGGATGCGACGAGACCCACCCACGGCCTGTAGCCGCGGCGCCTGCGTTCGACTCTACCGCGGGAATTGGGGTTGGCGAGCTTCGGCAAGCTGTCGATCGACGGCACAAAGGTTCGTGCGAACGCGAGCAAGCACAAGGCGATGAGCTACGGTCGGATGCAGGAGGAAGAGCGGCGCTTGGCCGGTGAGATTGACGCGCTGGTGCGGGCGGCACGCGACGCCGACGCGGCTGAGGATGAGCGCTTCGGGCCGGACGCACGCGGCGACGAGCTGCCGTCGGAGTTGCGCCGCCGGGAGGATCGCCTGGCGGCGATCCGGGCGGCGAAGGAGCGGCTGGAGGCGGCACAGCGGGCGGCGGACGACGCGGGCGGGCGGCAGCCGGGCCAGGCTCGGAACCCGAAGGGCGGACGGCCGTACAAGCGGGGGTATGGCGAGCCGGACGAGAAGGCACAGAGCAACTTCACGGACCCGGAGAGCAGGATCATGAAGACGAGCAACGACGGGTTCCAGCAGTGCTACAACGCGCAGGTAGCGGTGGATGGTGAGCACCAGTTGGTGGTGGCGACGGAGGTGACGGCGAACGCGAGCGATCAGGGTGGGCTGCCGCTGCTGCTCGACGAGGTGGCGGAGACGGTCGGCGAGCAGCCGGACACGGTGCTGGCGGACGCTGGCTACAGTAACGAGCGGGACCTGGTGAACCTGGAGACGCGGGGCGTCGACGGGTACGTGTCACTGGGACGGGAGGGCAAGACGGCGCGGCTCCGCGACCCGGGGCAGTACCCCGCGACGAATCGCATGGCCGAGAAGCTGTCGAAGCCGGCGGGTCGTGCGGCATACGCCGAACGCAAGTGGCTGTCGGAGGCTCCGCACGGCTGGATCAAACACGTGCTGGGATTCCGGCGCTTCAGCCTGCGGGGGCTGGCGAAGGTGCGCGGCGAGTGGGACTTGGTGTGCCTGGCGTTGAACGCCAAGCGCCTGCACGCCCTGATCGCGGCGTGACACGCGGCAACGAGGCTCGCGATGGCGACCGATCGGCGCGCATCACGGTCTCTGGCGGACCAAGGGGCCCGTCAACGCCGGATCTCGCCATCTGCCGAGGAACTACCTCGTCGGGCGACCGCCGAAGCTGCTCCGACACGATAAGTCAGAGCATGGGCCGACGACCCACTTCACGCCGCGGCATCTCCTGCGGCGCAGACTCCTAGCCGACTTAACGAGCCCGGCCGGGACGATACCC
Organism: Vicinamibacterales bacterium; assembly: GCA_965217045.1. Taxonomy (GTDB): domain Bacteria; phylum Acidobacteriota; class Vicinamibacteria; order Vicinamibacterales; family UBA8438; genus JAAXGX01. The sequence goes on from CBDCHF010000008.1 coordinate 256,404, forward strand.
GGCTTCGCTTGCTACCGTACCGTCGAACGAACCTACGCCGATGCCGAGGCCATCGTCGACCGTCATCCGAATCTTGCCACGTGGAACGTGGTTGGCGAGTCCTGGAAGAAGGAGCAGGCCCCTTCCGCCGGCTACGACCTGAAGGTGTTGAAGCTGACGAACTCGGCGACCTCGGGCACGAAACCAACCCTGTTCATCACCACGGCGGTCCACGCGCGGGAGTATGCGACCGCCGAGCTCGGGACGCGCTTCGCGGAATACCTCGCCGACGCCTATGAGACGGATGCGGACGTGCGCTGGCTTCTCGACCACCAGGAAGTCCACATCATGCTCCAGGCCAACCCGGACGGAAGAAAGCGGGCCGAGGAGGGACTCCTGTGGCGAAAGAATCACAACACGAACCACTGTCCCGACTATTCGCCGGGTGTCGGCGTCGATCTGAACCGAAACTTCGACTTCAAGAGCCTCTTGCGAAACGCGTGATCGGCCGAGTTTTTCCCTGCCGGAGTCGGCGGGGCGAGGGACGGTCAGCGGGCGGGATGCAGCGTTCGCAGGATGGCAGTGACCGCGCCCGGGAAGCCGGCGACACGGGGGTTCATGGAGCCTGCCTGCCGGTTATGAGGGCAAGCGCACGCGAAGAGAGGTGGCGCATTTCCTTCACGAGCCGTTCCAGTTTACGGTTGTTCTCGATCCACTCCCGGTAGAGGACGAGTTCGTCTTCGGTGAGGTTCAAGCCAATGGTCTTTCCGCGGGCCTTGCGCGTCCAGTAGTGGTAGGGGCCGTGACGGGCGTCCGGGTCGTCGTGGCAGCGACAGGTAGCCCTCCCACACGTTATCCGGCGGGTGTGAACGCCGCCCTGGCCTACGAACCCGAGCGTTTGCAGTTCCGCCTTGAGCGCGTCGTATTGCTCCTCATAGCGGCGTAACGCTGCGCTGTAGGCCATCTATTCATTGTTTCACATCCTTGGCGTCTGCTAATATACAGTAGTAGGCAGGAGTGGTCAATCAAACAAACCATGAACTGCCTGCGTGGTTCCTTCGCCCCCTATTGGCAGTCGATCCAGCGTGCGCTGTTCCCCCAGTTGGAGCCCGTGTTGGGTCCGCTGACCGGGAAACAGCAGCAGTTGGTGCAGACTCTCGAGGTCATCCGTATCGAGCAGTGGATTCCCCGGTGCTTCCGGGTGCCGGGGCGTCCGCGCAAGGACCGCGCGGCACTGGCGCGAGCCTTCGTGGCCAAGGCGGTCTACGGCATGCCGACGACGCGCGTGCTGCTGGACCGCTTGGTCACCGACGTGGCGCTGCGGCGGATCTGCGGCTGGGAGCGGAAGAGCGAGGTGCCGAGCGAGTCGGTCTTCTCACGCGCCTTCGCCGAGTTCTCCGACACACAGTTGCCCCAGCGCACGCAGGCAGCGTTGATCCGCAACACCCACCACGACCGGTTGGTGGGTCACCTCTGCCGCGACTCGACGGCCATCGAGGCCCGCGAGAAGCCGGCCGCGAAGGAAAAGACGCCCCCGCTGCCCAAGCGCAAGCGGGGACGGCCGAACAAGGGTGAGGAACGGCCGAAGGTCCTCAAGCGCCTCGACCGGCAGGCGGCCATGACCTTGCCGGCGATGCTCGACGACCTGCCGACCGACTGTGACGTGGGCATGAAGGGCTACAAGTCGACCTGGGTCGGCTACAAGCTGCACCTCGACGTGGCCGACGGCCAGATTCCGATCAGTTGCCTGCTGACGTCCGCCTCCCTGCACGACAGCCAAGCCGCCATTCCGCTGGCGACCGTGCGCCACGAAGGCGCGGAAAGGAGGCCGAGATGGCCACCTAGCTGCAGCCATGCTGCATGAGGGATGAGGGCCGGCCCCTCGGAGCCGCCCGGCAGGGGGAGGCTCCAAACCGCCGTGCGCTGCCTCGGTCAAGAGCCGAGGTGGTAAGCGTCACGGAAACGGCGCGGCGCGACCGCGTCAGGTAGGGTGCAGGGAGACGAAGTGAATGAACCACCGGCAACGTGTCGAAAGCGTAGGGACGGTGTCGAAACCGGGGCGAGTCGTTAACCCGGGACAAGTCCAGCGGGAGCCTGCAGCTTGGCTGGGCGGCACCCGGCATAAAGGTGGCGTGACCCTGCACCAGGCCCTTGTGCGGAACGTGGGAACCTGTCGCCTCGATGCGAAGGGAGAAGTCCAAGGGGCCGACCCCCAAGGATGAGAAGCCCGATGCGAGGCACAGGGGCGGAGCGACCCGTACGAGCGATGAAGTCGAGGAAACTCGATGGAGCAAAGGGGTCGCGTCATCCAGCGTGTCCCGACGGTCAACCGCGCGAGCGGGAGGAGCCGTCGAGCCACGCGAAGCCGTTTCGTATTTCCAAGTGGGTGGTTTGGGAGGCCTACACTCGGGTCAAGGCGAACCACGGAGCAGCTGGCGTCGATGCTGAGTCTGTCGAGATGTTCGAGCAGGACCTGAAGAACAATCTCTATAAGATTTGGAATCGGATGTCGTCGGGCACGTACTTCCCGCCTCCGGTCCGGTCGGTTGGGATACCGAAGAAGGACGGAAGCGAGCGACGCTTGGGCATTCCCACTGTCGCCGACAGAATTGCCCAGACGGTGGTCAAGATGTACCTGGAACCGGACGTGGAGCCACAGTTCCATCCCGATTCGTATGGGTATCGCCCGCGGAAGTCCGCGATCGACGCACTCACGACGGCCCGGCAGCGATGCTGGCGTTATGACTGGGTGATCGATCTGGATATCCGCGGCTTCTTTGACAACCTGGACCACGCGCTCGTCATGCGTGCGGCCAGGAAGTACACCCGGTGCCGGTGGATTCTGCTCTATGTGCAGCGGTGGCTGACCGCTCCCATGCAGCAGGAAGACGGAACCCTGGTACCGCGCACGATGGGAACGCCCCAAGGGGGCGTCGCGAGCCCGCTCCTGGCCAATATCTTCTTGCACCTCGCGTTCGACGACTGGATGCGGTCAACGCACCCGGACGTTCCGTTCGAGAGGTATGCGGATGATATCGTCGCGCACTGTCGGACGGAGACGCAGGCGCAGCAGGTCCTGGCGCACATCAAACGTCGTCTGGCGCAATGCCGGCTGGAAGTACATCCGGAGAAGACGCGTATCGTCTACTGCAAGGATGACGACCGGCCGGGGCAGTATCCCACGGAGCAGTTCACCTTCCTGGGATACACGTTTCGCTCTCGTCGGGCAAAGAATCGATGGGGTCAGTACTTCATCAGCTTCATACCGGCGGTGAGCAATGCGGCGGCGACACGGATGCGGCAGAAGATGCGACGTTGGCACCTCCCTCGGCGCAGCGACAAGGCCATCGACGACCTGGCCCGCATGTGGAATCCTGTCCTTCGTGGCTGGATTCAATTCTACGGCCGTTTCTACAAGTCGGCCCTGTATTCGGTCTTTCGCCACTTCAACGACCTGTTGGTTCGATGGGCCATGCGGAAATACAAGAGGCTCCGGCGCCATCGCCGCCGCGCCATTCACTGGCTCGGTGGTCTTGCGCGTCGCGCGCCCCGGCTGTTCGCCCACTGGCATCTGCTGGGGCTGACGCCGGCGGCTGGATGATGGGAGCTGTATGAGCGGAGACGTTCACGTACAGTTCTGCGAGCGCCCGGGGGTGCGATGGCGACTCACCTTGTCGGCCGAGCGAACGACCAATCTGTATGACCTGATGGACGCCGCCTACGACGCGGAACCGATCCGCCAGCACAGCCGCTCACTCGGCCACGTCCCGTTGATTGACACCAACCCCCGCCGCGACAAGGCGCTGGCGGAGGAATTGCGAACCGAAGCCCGGCGCCTGCAGCGTATCGGCTTTCAGCTTCCCGAGCAGGCTCGCTACAACGAGCGTACGGCGGGTGAGCGCGTCAATGGCCGACTCAAGGACGAGTTCGGCGGTCGCCATGTCCGGGTCCGGGGCGCCTCGAAAGTGATGTGCCACTGCATGTTCGGCGTGCTCGCACTCACCGCCGACCAGCTCGTGCGCCTCGTGACATAACCAGTGCACCGCCGGCAACGCCCCTCGGCGCCCGACGGGCGTCAGTCACCCACGGGTGTCCCAACGCGCGGTCGAGAACACGTCGAAACATCCGACTTCTACCTCTGGCGTGCCGCCGGTTCTCCCGACAAGATATCCAGTCGGCGATCCAGTCGGCGATCCAGGGCAATCGTGTTCACCAAGAGAGTTGAGGACTGCGCCCAGTCCCAATCCCCCGGGAGTTTTGCAAGCGGCTCTCAAGTTCGGATATTCCGGCGGCTCCAGTAGCGAGGCGTGCTCCGGGACCTACCGAGGTCCGTCGGCTGCCTCCGAACCGGAGACCCGGGCCATCAGGACGTATATGGACACCTTGTTTCCGGACGCTCGGGGGGAGGGCGACGCCGACGCAGCGCCTTCCGATACAAGCGGCATCTTCCTGGATATCCACAGCCACGGCCGCCTCATTCTGTGGCCGTGGGGCCACGTCGCGGACGCCGCCCCGAACGGCGTCGCACTCCAGACGCTCGGCCGCAAGCTCGCATTCTTCAATGACCACCATCCCCACCAGGCAATCGGGTTATATCCTACGAGCGGCACAACGGAGGACTACGCGTACGGCGTGCTCGGACGCGCGAGCTTCACATACGAGCTGGGTACGACCTTCTTCCAGAGCTGCAGCGACTTCGAGGACTCAATCCTCGACGGCAACCTGGCGTCTCTGCTCTACGCCTTCAAGGTGGCCAGACAGCCGTACGTCATTCCGGCCGGCCCGGATGTTCGCGAGGTGTCGCTGAGCGACGCTGCGTCGACGACAAGCGTCACCGCGGGCACGGCGGTCACGCTCTCGGCGACTTTCGACGACACGCGCTACGGAGACAGAGGCGGCACCGAAGCGTCTCAGGACATCGCCGCCGGCGAGTACTACGTCGATACCCCTCCCTGGGCCGAAGGGGCAGCGGCGGTGCCGCTGTCTGCGTCCGACGGGGCCTTCGACAGCCAGGCGGAGGATGGCACGGCATCGATCGACACGACCGGGTGGCGTGCCGGCCGGCACACCGTTTTCGTGCGCGCCAAGGATGCGGACAACAACTGGGGGGCGGTCAGCGCGGCCTTTCTCTTCGTCGACGTCGCCCTTCCGGCCACACCCGCGGCGCCCACGCTCACGTCCAGCTCAGGGCAGATCATCGTTGCCTGGACAGCACCGGCAGACAACGGATCTCCCGTTACCGGGTACAGACTGCGTCACAAGCCGACCGGTCAGCACTTCGGATGGTCGGTTGTAGACTCCGGCACCAGCCTGGCATTCACGATCACGGAACCGCGAAGTGAGGAAGTTGCCGTCCAGATGCTGGCGTTGAATGCGGTCGGCAGCAGCGGCTGGTCCGTCTCAGGGACCGCCACCGCGCTGAACCGTTCCCCGGAGGCCGTGGGGAGTCTGCCGCCGTTGTCGCTGCGGCTCGAGGACGGGGCGAGGACGGTGGAGGTATCGGGCGCGTTCCGGGACCCGGACCGTGACACGCTGACGTATGGGGCGTCGTCGTCGGACCAGTCGGTGGCGACGGTGTCGGTGTCGGGTTCGGAGGTGGAGGTGACGCCGTTGTCCGGGGGCACGGCGACGGTGTCGGTGACGGCGACCGACGTGGGCGGCTCGAACACGCCAGCGTTGCAGCAGTTCGGGGTGAGCGTGACGGGCGGGCTGGTTCCGCCCCCCCGCCCCCGCGGCGGCGGGGGTGGCGGTGGTGGTGGCCGTCGGCCCAACCGGCCACCGGAGGCGGTGGGGACGCTGGCGGATCGCTCGCTGACGTTCGGGGCGAGCCCGGTGGCGGTGGACGTGGCCTCGGCGTTCAGGGACCCGGACCGGGATGAGTTGACGTATGCGGCGACCTCGTCGGCGGAGGACGTGGCGGCGGTGGCCGTGGAAGGCCGCGTGGTGACGGTGGCGCCGGTGGGGGACGGGACGGCGGTCGTCACGGTGACGGCGGCCGACGGCGAAGCGTCGCACGCGCCTGCGGCGCAGGCGTTCACGGTGACGGTGGTGGTCGACTACGACGCCGACGCGGACGGCCTGATCGAGGTGCGGACGCTGGCGCAGTTCGACGCGCTGCGCCACGACCTCGATGGCGACGGGGTGCCGGCGGCGGCCGGGGTGGCGGCGCACGCGGCAGCGTTCGACGGCGCGGTCGGCGGCCTGTCGTGCGCCGGCGCGGGGTGCCGCGGGTACGAGCTGCTGGGGGACCTGGACTTCGACACGAACGGCAGCGGCGGCCTCGACGCCGGCGACGCCTACTGGAACGATGGCGCGGGATGGTCGCCGGTCGGGACGGAGGCCGAGCCGTACGCGGCGGCGTTCGATGGCAACGGGCGGGTGATTCGCCACCTGCTGGTCGCCGGGGGCGAGGGTGCGGGCCTGTTCGGGGCGACGGGGCCGTCGAGCGTGGTCGCCCGGGTGGGGCTGATCGCGGCGGACGTGACCGGCACGACCGCGGTCGGCGCTCTGGCGGGGCGCAACGGCGGGCGGGTGACGGGCTGCTGGGCGACGGGCCGCGTAGCGGGGACCGAGGCGGTGGGCGGCCTGGTGGGCGTCAACGACGGCCGTCTCGCGGCGGTCTATGCGACGGGCCGGGTGTCGGGGACGGCTCGGGTGGGCGGCCTGGTCGGGCACAACCGCGGGGCGCTGACGGCGAGCTACGCCACCGGGCGCGTGCGGGGCGGGAGCGAGGCGGGCGGCCTGGTGGGGGCGGCGGAGCCGCCGGGGACGGTGACGGCGGGCTACTGGGACACGGAGACGTCGGGCCTGCAGTCGAGCGCGGCGGGCGGAGGGCTGGCGACCTCGGCGCTGCAGCGGCCGACGGCCTACGGCGGGTTGTATGCGGCGTGGAACGTGGACGCGGACGGCGACGGCGCTGCCGACGGCCCGTGGCACCTCGGGACGGCTGCGCAGTATCCGGTGCTGTCGCTGGACGTGGACGGCGACGGGCGGGCGAGCTGGCAGGAGCTGGGCCGTCAGCTCCAGGCCGGTCCCACGCTGACCGCGCTGCCGGCGGGCGTGCCGGCCGAGGTGGTGCTGACGTGGACGGCGGCGGACACGAGCGCTTGGACGCCGGCGCCCGAGGTCGTCTACACGGTGACCCGGGAGGCGGGCACGACGGTGGAAACGGTCGCGCCGGCGGTCCGCGGCGCGCGCTACGTCGACGTCGACGTGCAGCCCGGCTGCGCCTACACGTACCAGGTGGCGGCGGTGGTCGACGGCGGGGAGGCGGCGCGCAGCGCGCGGGTGACGGCCGAGGTGCCGTGCGCCTTCACGGTGACGCCGCTCCGTCGCGACGTGCTGTGGACGGCCGGCGCGGAGCAGGTGGCGGTGACGACCGCGCCCGGCTGCGCGTGGACGGCGGCGAGCGAGTCGGGGTTCCTGGCGGTGACGAGCGGCGCGCCGGGCCCGCCGCGGTGAGCTACACCGTGGCGGCGAACGCGGGCGGCCCGCGGACGGGCGCGCTGGTGGTGGCGGGCCAGCGAGTGACGGTGTACCAGGCGTCGCCGACGGTGTTCACGGACCATCCCATCGAGCGCGGCGTGACGCCGGTCAAGGCGATTCACTTCCGCGAGCTGCGGGCGCGCATAGACGCCCTGCGGGAGAGCGCGGGCCGGCCGGCGTTTCGCTGGACGGACCCCGTGCTGACGCCCGGGGCGATGCCAATCAGGCGCGTGCACCTGACGGAGCTGCGGGCGGCGCTGGCCGAGGCGTACGTGGCCGCGGGGCGTGCGGCGCCCACCTACACGGACCCCGTGGTCACGGCCGGCGCGACCGTGATCAGGGCGGCGCACCTGATGGAGCTGCGGGCGGCGGTGGCGGCGCTGGAGTAGCAAGCGCGATCCGCGACCGCGATCCGTCTCCTACTGATACACGGCGACGATGTGCCCTTCGACCCTGCCGCTCAGAACACCACGGGCTCCTGGCTAAGGCAGGGCGAAGACGAAGATGTTGTTGCCGCTGCTCGGCCGCAGCTCCGGTGTCAGCGCGCTCCAGCGCGACGCGTTGCCGCCCGTGCCGGTGCCCGCCACCACGTACTGCCGGCCGTCGACCGCGTAGGTGACGGGGAATCCGCTCACCGGCGATCCGAGGTTGATCTCCCAGAGTACGGCGCCGGTCTCGTCGTCGAGGGCGCGGAACCGGCCGTTGACGTCCCCCACGAAGACAAGCCCGCCGGCGGTGGCCGCGAGTGACATCGTGGCCGCGCGCTGCTCGTAGGTCCATGCCGTCACGCCGGTTTCCGCCGAGATCGCCCAAACCGCGCCGAGCCGGTCGGTGCCCGGGGCCAGTTCGTTGCGCATGCTGAGGCTGTAGAGCGACCGGCGGCCGTCGTCGAGCGGCGCCATCCGCGCGCAGGCGTTGCGCAGCGGCATGTACATCATGTTCGTGCGCGGGCTGTAGGCCCCGGCTTCCCAGTCCTTGCCCCCCATGGCGGTGGGACAGGTCAGGACCTCCTGCCCGAAGCCGCTGAAGACCAGCTCCGGGTTCTCGGAGACCGCGCCGGTCGCCCCGTCGATGCTGCTGATCACGTTCTGCGCCACGGTGGGGGTCGCCCACAGGAACTCGCCGGTCGCGCGGTCGAGGGTGTAGACGACGCCGGTCTTGCCGGGGATGCCCGTGAGCACCCGGCGCTCCTCGCCCGGCTGCAGGCGCGGATTGATCCAGCTGACCGCGGCCGGGTCCGGCCGCACCGCCGTGTCGACGATCAGCCGCTCGAAAGGATGGTCGAGGTCCCAGTGGTCGTTCAGGTGCTGGTAGTACCAGACGATCTCGCCGGTGTCGGCGTCGAGGGCGAGGGTCGAGTTGTGATACAGGTGCCGGTTGTGGGCGCCGCCCACCATGAACTTCGGCGCCGGCGACGTCACCGACGTGCCGATGTAGAGGAGGTTCAGCTGCGGGTCGTAGCTCGGCGCCATCCACGTGCCGACGTGCCGGCGCTGCTCGTCGGGCACACCGCCCCACGTCTCGTCTCCGGGTTCGCCGGGCCGCGGGATGGTGCGGCGCCGCCACAGCTCCTCGCCCGTCCGCGCGTCGTGCGCGGTGATGACGCAGGCGTCCGGTCCGGCGGCGGGCATGCAGCTTCGCCCGGAGATGACCTTGCCGTTCGCGATGATCGGCCCGGTACTCTGGTTCGCGGGATGTGTCCGGTAGTCGAGCACCTGGGTCTCCCACACCAGCTCGCCGGTCCGCGCGTCGAGGGCGAACACGAATTCGTCGACACTGGTGTCGATGATCAGGTCGTCGTAGATTGCCAGGTTGCGGTTCGTGGTGCACACCCCGGGCAGGATGCGCTCGCAGGCGTCGTCGGGCAGCGGCCGCTGGTACTCCCAGAGCAGGTCACCGGTCGCGGCGTCTAGCGCCTGGATGACGTCGCTCGGATTCGGCATGTACAGGACGCCGTCGTAGACCAGCGGCGTGCCCTGCTGCCGCCCGCCGGGGCGCAAGGCGCGCGACCAGACCAGGCGCAGGTCGCCGACGTTGCCGCGGTCGATCCCGTCGAGGGGACTGTAGCCCCAGCCGTCCAGCGTGCGGCGCCACATCGGCCAGTCGCCGGGTGCCGGCGCCTGCAGCATCGCGTCGGTCACCGGGACGAACGCCGACTCGCCCTGCGCGAGCAGCTCCGGCTGCGCGGCGGTCCAGGCGGCCAGGATCATGGCCGCGGCCAGGCACCGGCGTTTCGAATGATCAGCCTGCGTCAGCATCTGCTTCCTCCGGTTGTGGGGCCGGCCGGCCCCGCGTGCCTGGCATGCAGCCACGTCGCGCCTGCTCAGGATACGCCGATGCGACGCGAGGGAGGATCGCGTCGGCGCCAGCGCCGGTCCATGGCAACGCGCGAGACTGGTAAGATTCACTCGTGGCTGGCGGCAAGTCCTGGTGCCCATGCGCGACTGCGGGCTGAGTAGTTTCGCCCGATACCGGCCCGTCCTGGCCGCCCTGGCGCTGGCGAGCGCCGCGCTGCCCGCCGTGGCGACCGGCCAGTCCGCCCTCGCGGCCGGCCAGTCGACCGTGGCGACCGGTCAGTCCGCCGTCGGCGCCTTGGGCGCCGGCGAGCGCGAGGTGACCGCGGCCGGCTTTCCCCTCGCCCGCGCCTGGCGGGTCTCGGCGCCGCCGGAGATCGACGGTGACGTCCTGAACGATCCCGCCTGGGCCGAGGCGACGCCCGCCACCGGCTTTCGGCAGAACACGCCCGACGAGGGCGCGCCGGCCTCCGAGCGCACCGAGGTCTACGTCGTCTACAGCGGCGACACGCTGTACTTCGGCGTGGTCTGCTACGTGCGCGACCCGAGCACCATCATCGTCGCCGACAGCCGCCGCGACTCGTCGCTCGAGGAGACCGACAGCTTCCAGATCATCCTGGACTCCTTCCACGACGGCCAGAACGGCTTCGTCTTCGGTACCAACCCGGCCGGCGTCGAGTACGACGGGCAGGTGACCAACGAGGGGCAGGGGAGCGGCCGGTCCGGCGGCTTCGTCATCCGCTCGGGCAGCGGGCAGCAGCGCGGCTCGGGCGGCGGATTCAACCTGAACTGGGACGGCGTGTGGGAGGTCAACGCGCAGATTTCCGACATCGGCTGGACCGCGGAGCTGGCGATTCCCTTCCGGACGCTGCGCTACCCTTCGGGCGACGCGCAGGCCTGGGGGGTGAACTTCCAGCGCAACATCCGGAGCCGGAACGAGCAGTCGTACTGGGCCCCGCTGCCGCGCCAGTTCAACCTGAACCGGCTCTCGCTGGCCGGTGAGCTCCACGGCCTTGCCGTCCCGCAACAGCGGAACCTGAAGCTCACGCCGTTCGCGGTCGGCTACTGGCGGAGCGGAGGGGAGACCGAGCGGCCCGACTTCGGCGCCGACCTCAAGTACAGCATCACCCCTGGCCTGACGCTCGACGCGACCTACAACACCGACTTCGCCCAGGTGGAGGTGGACGACGAGCAGATCAACCTCGACCGGTTCAACCTCTTCTTCCCGGAGAAGCGGCCGTTCTTCCTGGAGAACGCCGGCCTCTTCTCCGTAGGACAGCCGGGCCAGCTGGAAGTCTTCTTCAGCCGGCGGATCGGCATCGCCGAGGACGGGACGCAGACCCCGATCACCGGTGGCGGGCGGCTCTCCGGCAAGGTGGGCAACAGCACCAACGTCGGCTTCCTCAACATGCAGACCGAGGCGCTGGACGGCGGGCTGGCGAACAACTTCACGGTCGCCCGCCTGCGGCAGGACTTCGTGAACCGCTCCAACGTCGGCGTGATGTTCGTCAACCGGACCGGGACCGGGACCGGCAGCGGGAGCGACTACAACCGCAGCTACGCGGCCGACGGGCGACTCGGCCTGGGGCAGGAGGTGACGCTCTCCGGCTTCGCGGCCGCGACGCAGACCCCGGACGTCGTCTCGGAGACCCACGCGTACTCGGGCCAGGCCAGCTACGACTCGGAGCGCTACCGTATCGGGGCGGGCTTCACGGAGGTCGCCCCGAACTTCAACCCGGAGGTCGGGTTCTACGCCCGGCGCGGCTACCGCCGGATGGACGCGCGCTTCCGGACGGCGTTCCGTCCCCGGAACTCCTGGGGGTTCCACGAGTTCACGCCGCATTTCACGCACTACACGATCCTCGACTACACGACCGGCCAGCACGAGACCCAGTACACGCACCTCGACAGCACGGTCGAGTGGCGCAACGGGTCCCGGATGTCGACCGCCTGGAACGTGACGAAGGAGGGCGTGCTGCAGCCGTTCGAGATCTATCCCGGCATCGACGTGCCGGTCGACGCCTACTCCCATTCCGAGGGCCAGTTCCTGTTCAACACGAACCGCGGGGCCCCGGTCAGCTTCGATTTCCGCGCCGTCGCGGGCGGCTTCTTCGGCGGCCGGCGGCTGCGGCTGGGACCGGGGCTGAGCGTCCGCGCCGGCGAGACGTTCAATGCCCAGCTCGCGTGGGACCGCAACGACATCACGCTCCCGAGCGGCCCGTTCGTGACCAACCTGGTCCGCACACGGGTGAACTACTCCTTCACGACGCGCATGTTCCTCCAGGCGCTCGTCCAGTACAACGACCGCGACCAGATCTGGTCGTCGAACGTCCGCTTCGGCCTGCTCTCGGACGCGAACACCGGCCTGTTCGTCGTCTACAACGACATCCGGTTCTTCGACCACGGCGACCTCTTCGACCGCCACCTGATGCAGTACAGCGGCACGGGTCGCTCCCTCACCATCAAGTACAGCCAGGTGTTCGACCTCCTGCAGTAGGAGGCGTCTCACAGCGGCGGTGTGCGTGCGTGCCAGGCCGTCGACTGTTCGTAGGCGTGCGCGAGGGTGAGCACGTCGACCTCGCCCAAGGCGCGGCCACTGATCTGCAGGCCGATGGGCAGACCTTCCCGGCTGAATCCGCAGGGGACGCTGATCGCCGGAATCCCGTAGGTATTGAAGGGCGCCGTGTTGCGAACCAGGATCCGGGTCGCTTCGGCCGGCGATTCGCGGGCCGCCTCGATCCGCATCGGCAGTCTAGGCAGAGTCGGCGTGACCAGCACGTCTACGTCGTCGAAGGCCCCCGCGATCGCCTTTCTCACCAGCTTCAACTGATACAGCGCTTCGGCATAGTCCGCCGCGGACACCTCGGCGCCGGGCTCGATGCGCGCCAGCGTGCTCGCGTCGTACAGCTCCCGCCGCCCGTCGAGGAGATCGGCGTGATAGGCGTAGGCCTCCACCGCAACCGGACGGGCTTGCGGCAGCGCAGGCAGCTCCACGTCGCGCGTGCTCGCCGCCAGGTCACGCAGCACGCCGAGCGCCCGCTCGACCGCCTCCGCGATCTGCGGGTCGACGTCCTCATAGAACGGCGTGCGGGGCACGCCCAGGCGCAGCGACGACGTGCGGCGCAGGAGCGCGGCCGCATAGTCGGGCACGTCCGCTCTGATGCTCGCGATTCCACGCGGATCGTACCCGGCCAGCGCCTGCAGCATGAGCGCGGCATCGGCCACCGTGCGACACATCGGGCCCACGTGATCGAGTGACACGCTGAGCGGGATGATGCCGCGAATGCTCGCCAACCCGTAGGTCGCTTTCAGACCGACTATTCCGCAGTGTGCGGCCGGAATACGCACCGACCCGCCGGTATCGGTCCCCAGGGCGCCGGCGCACAGCCGCGCGGCGACCGCCGCGCCGGACCCGCCGGACGACCCGCCGGGGATGCGGTCCACATCCCACGGATTGCGCACCGGGCCGGTGTGCGCGAACGCCGACGTCGCGCCGTAGGCGAACTCGTGCATGTTGAGCTTGCCCACGATGACGGCGCCAGCCTGCTCGAGCCGCGTCACCACCTCGGCGTCCTCATCCGGCACGCGGTCCGCGAACACGGCGCTCGCGGCCGTCGTCAGCACGCCCGCCGTGTCGATGTTGTCCTTCAGCGCGATCGGAATGCCGTGCAGCGGCCCGCGCCACCGCCCGCGGGCGAGCTCTGCCTCGAGTGCCCTCGCGCGCGCCAGGGCACGTTCGTCGGTCACGGTGACGAAGGCGTTGAGGCGCGCGTCGAAGCGATCGATGCGCTCGAGGTAGGCCTCCACCAGCTCGAGCGGCGAGAGCGCGCCGGAACGAACGAGCCGTTGCGCGTCGGCAATGCTCAGCGTCGTCGGGTCGGCGGCCTGCGCGAACGCCGGAGCGCTCAACGCGTACGCGGCAGCGACCGCGCCTGTCGCAAGGAACTCGCGCCGATCGAGGGCTCTGACCATGTCACTTCCTGTTTCGCACTACGCGATGCCTGCGCACGGAGCGGACGCCATGACTCTGATATAGAAGGGCCGTCATCGTCAACGGTATTGCGTGCCTGCCGGGGTGGCACGACAAGCCTCTTCGGCCGGAACGTGGTTCGGGTACGATTCAAGCTTCGTGCCGATGGACCCGTGTTGCGACGCCGTCCTGAGCCGTTCGCAGATCGAAGCGTTGCTGCGCGAGCCCCTGGTGGGCTGGCCCGAGGTGTCCCCGGTTGCGGTGCGAGAGATTGTCGAATCCACTCATGGGGTGGGGACAGCAATCCTGGCGGTCGTTGTGGACGCCGTGAGTCTGGACGGGAGCGATCTCACAAAGCACGCTATCGACGCGTTGTCGGAAGCCATCGCAGGTACATATCCTGCGTGGCTGCCGGAGGCGCAACATCTCGCGGGACCCGGTGGCGCCGGGTTGGCCGCAGTGCGCACGATCTGCGAGCGAGCGGCTTGTAGCACCGACCTGTTCGGCCCGTTCCTTCTCGCGGCCGCGGAGGCGTCCCTGTGCGGGCGGCCAGTTGGAGTGGCGGAGTTCGCGCAGGAGACGGTCGTACGCCAAGCCCGGAAGCTGATCCTCCGCGCCTACGGGTATGAGCACCTCGTCATCACCATCGAGCTGACGGGTACCTGGAGCACCGCGCAGATCGAAGTCGCGGAAGCGAACGCACTCTGGCTCGCGGGGCCTGGGGAGCTTACCGTATGGCTCTTCGGGGCCTCAACCGCTCTGATGACCCGAGTGCCCCGTTCTTCCGTGCACGACCGGATGCCGGCGTCGGATCCGCCGGCTACGCCACGTCCCCCGTACCTGACGTCTCTGCAGGGCCGGCCCAACCCGTTCAGCCGGGCAGAGCGGCACCTGGAGGCGCATCTCGCCCGATCCCCATGGGCAACGGGTCGCGCCTGGAACCAGACCTGGTCGTCGGGTGTTCTGGCCAACTCCATCCGGGTCGATCTCATCTGGCCGCGGGAAAAGTGCGTCGTCGAGCTCGATGGACCCGACCACCTGGACACGGACAAGTACGCCGCCGACCGTGTGCGCGATCGCGCGCTGCAGCGGGCGGGCTTCATGGTCCTTCGATACACGAATGGCGAAGTGCTCGGCGATGTCGCGCGCACCCTCGACGAGCTCGAACGATTCTTGGAGGACCGGCGGCGGTCCACGGCACGGGAGACGTGAGATGGCGTATGGAATTCCGGAACGCGCTGTGATGATCGCGCTGATGGCTCTGAACAAGGAGACGCCGAACACAGAGCTCAAGCGTCGCTATGGACTCGACCTGAAGAAGTCGACGCGGGAGAAGCTCAACCGGGAGGGGCTTCTCCAGAGCCGCAGTCTGGGAGCCAAGGGCTTTGCCCACGAGTTGACGGATGCCGGCTGGGCTTGGGTCGTGGCTGAACTCGATGCACAGGTGCCGCCCCGGGCCGGCTCGGCCGGCGGCGCGCTGTACGCGCTTCTCAACGGTCTGAAGGTCGCGCTCGAGGCGCGCGGGATGGTGATTCAGGAACTGTTCGATCCGATCGATCCGGCAGCTCCTCGACAGCCCGGCCCGCTTCGGGATCGGATTCGGCAGGCCTACCGCAACCTTGCGTCCCGACCGTGGGATTGGGTGGAGCTGCGTGACCTCCGGGCGCAACTCGGCGATTGGCCTCGCCGTGAGGTGGACCTGGAGCTCATCCGGATGTTCCGCGAGAAGGACGCCAATCTCACGCTGCACGAGGACCGCGGCCGGCTCACGCAGGCCGACCGGGACGCGGCGCTGCGGCTCGGCGTGGACGACATGCACTTGATCAGCATGGAGTGAGCCGTTGTGACGTCAGAACTGGAAGCACTCGGGCACGTCGCGTTCCGTACGGCGTATGCCGGCAACGACATCTGGCGCGACGACGTCATCCACGTCGACGGCATGCATTCGTGGCCGTTCTTCCGGGTCCTGGACACGCTCGCCCGGCTGCGCGACGGCGCGCCGGTCGGCAACCTCGTCATCCGGGGGCGGCCGGGAATCGGCAAGTCGCACTTTCTCGGACGGGTCCGCCACGCGGTGATCGAGCGGGGACAGGTTTTCGTCCTCTTCCAGCCGAGTAACGCGCGCCGGTTCTGGGACAGTCTGGCGCTCGCCTACGTGGATGCCCTGCATCGGAGAGTGGGTGCCGGCGGGACCCAGTTGCGTACCGTCCTCCACGGCTTGGGGGAAGCGATTGGGCTGCAGCGAGCAGAGATCGAGGACCTGGTGGCGGGAATGTTCGACCTCGCGCACCTGCAGGACGTTCGCCGAAGCCTGCAGGCGCATCTCGGTCGCCGGCCCGAGGATCGGGTCGCCGTGGACGTGGCGCTCGCGCTCATCCTGACCAACAGCGAGGATCTCGCCCACCAGGACATCGGAGACGCGCTGATCCAGGGGCTGGAAATCGACATCGACGCGGCGCGCGCGCATGCCATCCGCGCGCGCAGGATTCCGTGCCGGGAGGTCGTCGGCGCATTCGACCGGCTCATAGGCGCCGCGGGGCGTGCGACCCTCGTGGCGGTAGACCAGATCGATGGACTGATCGCGCTGGGACGGTCGCTTGCCGGCGCCGACGAGCAAACGCTGCTCGATCAGGTGGCGACCGGGCTCATGGATCTCGCCGAGGACGTGCAGCGCTCGCTGATCGTCGTGTCGTGCCTGGCGGACAGTTGGATGCTGATCCGCGAGCAGGCCGTGCCGTCCGCGCACCATCGGTATCCTACGGTCGTCGAGCTTCGCGAGATCCCCTCGGCGGAGGTGGGGGAGGCGCTGATCGCCGCGTACCTCCGCGCGGCCTACGCCCGCGCCGAGTTCACGCCCCAGTATCCGACCTGGCCGGTGCGGTCGACCGCGTTCGCCGACGCGCCCCTGTTCTCGCCGCGCAGTCTGATCAACGTCGTTCAGCACCACTGTGCGCGCTGTGGGGAGAACGGTCGCGTCACCGAGTTGAAGCAGTTACCGGGCGAGCGCCCGCCGGAGCCGGATCCTCCGACACCTGTTTTGCCGCCTGACCCCGATCTCGACCGGCGGTTCAGCCAGTTGGTGCGCGAGGCAGACATCGCCGACGCCCTCGACGAGAAAAAGGTGGACGGTGGTCTGCCCGCGCTACTGGGCGCCGGCCTGACTGCCTGGGTGGAGGAAAACGCCGGAGCAGGTCACTTCTCGGTGGATCCGCCGCTCGGGAGAAACCCCTCGCTGCATGCCCGGCTGCGGCGGATAGTCGATGTGGACACGGATGATGAAGTGCACTGGTCGTTTCGAGCCGTGCTGAACGACAACCCGGTGGCGGCGCTGCACCGGCTGCGGGCCGCCATGACGGCGTCGGGGATCGAGCTCTCGGGGGAGCGGAGGCGACTGTTAATCCTGCGCAACGCATCGTGGTCCCACGGCAAGAAGACTCAGCAGGTGCTCGACGGGTTCAATGCCCATGGCGGCACCGTCGTGAACCTGCTGGAGGCCGACCTCAAGGTGTTCCGGGCCTTGCAGCAGCTCCTCGAGGAGTTACCGAAGGGGCTCGTCGCCACGTGGCTCAGAGCGCGTCGTCACGCGAGCGAGACGACACTGCTCGCAACCTTGAGTCCCGAGCCCGCCGGTGCCGCTGCACCGGCCAAGGCCGCCGCACCATCCAAGGCCGCTGCACCTTCGCCTGCTGCGTCGTCCCAGGAGGCCGACGAGGACTCCATTCTCATCGGCATCGCGGAAGGCACGGGTCGACACGTGACCGTGCCGCTCGAGGACCTCCGGCGCCATACGGTGATCTTCGCGGGCTCCGGCTCCGGCAAGACCGTCCTCATCCGGCGGCTCATCGAGGAGTGCGCGCTGAAGGGCGTTTCGGCCGTGGTGCTCGATCCGAACAACGACCTTTCACGACTCGGTCTGTCCTGGCCCGAGTCTCCCCAGGGTTGGCTCGACGGCGACGCGGAGAAGGCGGCAACCTACGTTCGCGACACCGAGGTCGTCGTGTGGACGCCGCGCCTGACAACGGGCCGCCCGCTCTCGTTCGCACCGTTGGCCGGCCTGGGCGACGTGGCGGACGATCCCGACGAGTTCGAGATCGCGCTCGACAACGCCGTCGCCTCGCTTGTTCCTCGCTCGGGTCTGCCCGGATCCGGCGCGCGGCTGAGCCAGGGCCGAGCGGTGCTGAAGGAGGCTCTGGCTGCTTACGTGCAACCCGGCGGCGGGGACCTCGAGGGGTTCCTCGGCTACCTGTCGGCGTTGCCGGAGGGAGTCAGTCGGCTCGCAAGCGGCGGGAGGCTGGCGGCAGACATCGCCCAGACGCTGCTCGCCGAGACCGTGAACGATCCCCTGCTGGGTGGAACCGGCGAGGCCGTCGATCCATCGGTCCTGCTCCAGCCGGCGGGCGGCCGACGTGCCCGCGTCTCCGTGATTAGTCTCGTCGGACTGCCGAACGACGAGCAGCGACAGCACTTCGTCAATCAGCTACAGATGGCACTCTTCGCCTGGGTCAAGAAACACCCCGCCGGCGACCGGCCGCTGGGTGGCTTGTTCGTCATGGACGAAGCGCAGACCTTCGCACCTTCGGCGGGCCATACGGCCACTACGGACAGCACGCTCGCCCTTGCCTCCCAGGCGCGGAAGTATGGCCTCGGCCTGGTCTTCGCCACTCAGGCGCCGAAGGGGTTGCACAACCAGATCCCGGGCAACGCGACAACGCAGTTCTTCGGCCTGCTCAATGCCCCCGCGCAGATCGCGGCTGCTCGCGAGATGGCCGCCCAGAAGGGCGGCGATGCGCAGGGCATCGCCCGCCTGCGGCCCGGGGAGTTCTTCGCTGCAAGCGACACGGTGGCGTTTCAACGTGTACGCAGCCCGATGTGCCTGAGCCACCATCCACGGAGCCCGATGACCCAGGAAGAGGTCCTCGAGCTGGCACGCGCGCGGTAAGGACCGTGATCGATATAAGGTTGCCAAGTGCATCCAGGCGGAGCCCGTTTTCTGCGGCTTCGGGCGCTCGGCACACAGCAAGGTAATTTCCGTCAGTATCCTAAGCCACGCGACGCCCCGCGCTGACAGGAGTTCATTGCCGTTGACCAGCCGCTGGATGGTGAGATCGGCGCGGGCAGAGGCTACCGCCGCCGCAGGCTGCTCGCGTAGCGCAGGTCTCCACGAGCACGCGTTGTTCGGCGTCCAGATCGAGGAGTCCCGAACAGGGAAGGGAGCAGCGCGCGCAGGCGGGCAGGGTGGTTCCGGCTCACGGTGCCATGAGCCAGAGACGTCGCACGAACTGTAGAGAGGCGGACCGACGGTCCTGCGAACGCTCGGAATTCAATTCAGGAGAGCGCAATGTCTTCGAACGCACACGTGGTACGCCGTGAATTCGTTCGCACGGCGCTCGGCATGCTTGCGGTTGCGCCCTTCGCTGCGCGTGCTCTCGCACAAGACACTGCCGGGCTCGCGGAGCGAATCGAATTCAAACGCCTCGTCGCTGCCAACCGCATCCTCGCGCACGAGGAGATCGTCGATGCCTTCGGCCATGTCAGCGTGCGAGATCCCGAGAACGCAAGACGCTACGTCATGGCCCGGTCGCGCAGCCCGGAGCTTGTCGAGTACGCCGACCTGATTCGGTTCGAGCAGGATGGCCGCTCGCTCGATCCTGGAAATCGCACGCCCTATGGCGAACGCATGATTCATGGCGCGATTTACGAAACGCGCAGCGATGTCAACGCCGTCGTGCACAATCACGCCTATCCGCTGCTTCCCTTTGGAATCACGGGTCGCGCGCTCGAGCCGATGGTGCACGCGGCGTCCGTCATCGGATCCGAAGTGCCGATCTGGGATATCGCCGCCCGGTTCAATGAGACGGACATGCTGGTGCGTTCGATGGAGCAGGGGCGCGATCTCGCGGCCACGCTCGGTAGCAACTCCTGCGTGCTCATGCGTGGACACGGCGCCGTCGTCGCAGCGAATTCGCTCAAGGAGGCCGTGATGATAGCCATCTATCTCAAGGTCAATGCCGAGGTGCAGCTGCAGGCGATGGCGATCGGGACGCCACGAGGCTTGTCGGATCGTGAGGTCGAGCTCTCACGCGCGACGCAGTTTTCGCCGCTTGCCCTCGACCGCGCCTGGGAGTACTTCTGCGTGCGCGCCGGCGTCGATCCGATCTAGCTGCCCCCGCGCCTGCGGGGTCTGGCGAGGCCGCGTGCTCTACGATGCCCGACCATCCACGGAGCCCGATGACCCAGGAAGAGGTCCTCGAGCTGGCACGCGCGCGGTAAGGACAGTGATCAATATAAGGTTGCCAAGTGCATCCAGGCGGAGCCCGTTTTCTGCGGCTTCGGGCGCTCGGCACACAGCAAGGTAATTTCCGTCAGTGTCCTAACCCGGATTATGCGTGAAGGTGCGGTTGAGGGGGAGACACAGGAGCCTCCGTGTGGTACAAACGTAGTGCACACAACGTTTTAGCCACAACGGAGACCCCTTCGTGACGCCTCACACGATACCACAGACTGTTCTGTTCCCGGATCTGTTCGACAAGCCCCTCGTCGCCACGTTCAACCAGGAACACGCGAGTTCCGACGGCGGCGCCGTCCTGCTCAAGGCGGCCGAGCGCGTGTACGGCTTGGTCAAGGCGTTCGCCCGGTGTTTGGCCGACAAGCGCGCCGCGGAGAAGATTCGGCACACGTTCGCGGATCTGATCGGCCAGCGGATCTTCGGCATCGCGTGCGGTCATCCCGATGGCAACGATGCCGACCACTTGGCCGACGACCCCATCCACAAGCTGCTGCTCGGGCGGGACCCGGTGTCCGGCGCGCCCTTGGCGTCGCAACCTACGATCTCGCGGTTCGAGAACGGCGCGACCCGCACCGCGCTCTACCGGATGGGGCGCGAGTTGGCGGCGTGCGTCATCGAGCGGCATCGGCGCCGCCTGCACGGGCGGGCGCGGCTCGTCACCATCGATCTGGATCCGACCGACGACCTGACGCACGGCGCCCAGCAGCTCACGTTCTTCAACGGGCACTATGGCGGCTGGTGTTATCTGCCGCTGCTCGGGTTTCTGAGCTTCGACCGCGAGGCGGAGCAGTATCTGTGCGCGGCGGTGCTGCGGCCCGGCAACGCAGTGGCCGCCGACGGGACCCTCGGGCTGCTGTGTCGGCTGCTCCCGCTGCTGCGGGCGGCGTTTCCGCGGGCGCGGTTTCTCGTTCGGCTCGACGGGGGCTTTGCGACCCCGGAGGTCTTCGATTTCCTGGATGCGGAGCCCCGGCTCGACTACGTGGTGGCGATGGCGAAAAATGCGGTTTTGGAGCGGCATGCCGAATCCGCGATGCAGACGGCGCGCACGCAGAGCGAGGTCAGTGGCGAGACCGCACACGTCTATACCGACACCCGCTACGCCGCCCGCATCTGGGGCCATGAGCGCCGGGTGGTGATCAAAGCCGAAGTGGTCCGCCTCGGCGAACGTGCGCCGCGGGACAACCCGCGCTTCGTGGTGACGAACCTGCGCCAGACGCCGCGTTTCATCTACGAGAAGGTCTACTGTGCGCGGGGGGACATCGAGAACCGGATCAAGGAGTTGCTCGACGGCCTGCAGATCGACCGCACGAGCTGCTGCCGGTTCTGGGCCAACCAACTGCGCGTCTTGCTGACGGCCGCAGCCTACGTGCTGATGCAGGAGCTGCGGCTGCGGGCGGCGGGCACCGCGTGCGCCCGCACCCAGGTGACGTGGCTACGCGACCGATTGCTCAAGCTCGGGGTCCAGGTCGTCCGCTCGGTCCGCCGGCTCGTTCTGCATCTGCCGCGGGCCACGCCGCAGCGCGAGGCATGGCAGCGCATCGCCCTCGCACTCGGCGCACGTGCCGGATAGCCCATCCGTCCCGCCGCACCAAGCTCCCTCGGGGACGATACGGACCGTCTCCAGGAGAAGCTGTCGACACTCGGGCTCACCGCGCCCGGCCATCGCCCCATGGCTCGCCCCGCAACCCCCTCGCAGCCCCCAAATGACGATGGCGAAACCCTGTTCGTCGTCCCGCCACGCCCTGTCGATCCCGAATATCGAGCTTCAGGAATAATGCGGGCTAAGGGTCCGCGAAAAAATAACTCCCTAGAAGTGGCTGTAGTGTCGCAGTAGAGGCACAACGGTCTCTCATGTTCCCGTCGGGCTGTGTCTCCCCACAGGCAAACAGTGTTCGTCGGATTCTCGAGGCCAACCTGTTCGGAAGTGTGGCATCATTACGGAATATTTTTTCCGTAATGATGCCACAATGAGACCAACCCAATTCTCCGCCGACACCGTCATCGCCCTGCTCCGAAAACAGACCGTCGCTTCCCTGCCCGACGTGATGGCCGCCCTCGGTCCCCGCGTCAGCAGGCGCACCGCGTTCCGCAAGCTCAAGGACCTCGACGCCCGAACCAGCTACTCCCATCGCGGCGGCTGCTATACGCTCGACGAGCTCGCCGACTTCGACGAACACGGCCTATGGGCGTTCGCCGGCGTCCGCTTCTCCCGCGCCGGCACCCTCGTCGCAACCGCCGAGGCGTTCGTCAACCACGCCGAGGCCGGACACTTCGTCGACGAGCTGGACAACCTCCTCGGTGTCGGCACCCAGGACGCCCTGCGCAAGCTCGTCGGCGACGGGCGGCTGACGCGGCACAAGCTCGCCGGCCACTTCCTCTACTGCGCGACCGACCACGCGCAGGAGACGCACCAACTCCGCGCCCGACGGCTGCTGATGGCCACGCCCGGACTCGGGCGGCCCCTGCCCGACGCCGACCTGATGCCCGAGGAGTTGCGCGCCGCCATCGTCTTGTTCGCCAGCCTGCTCGACGAGCGCCAGCGCCGGCTGTTCGCCGGACTCGAATCGCTCAAGTGCGGGTGGGGCGGCGACCGGCGCATCGCCAGCCTGCTCGGCGTCGACCCGTCCACGGTCGCCACCGGCCGCCGGCAGCTCGTCGAGCGCGATGTCGAGGTCGACCGGGTGCGGCGCGCGGGCGGCGGACGAACACCGACGGAAAAAAAACACCCGAAGTCTTCGCCCGCATCGAAGCCTTGATGGCTCACGAGACGGCCGGCGACCCCGTCAGCGGCCTGAAGTGGACGCGCCGCACCACCGCCAAACTCGCCGACGAACTCCACGGGCTCGGCATCGACGTCTGCCCCCAGACGGTCGCCGACTGCTCAAGGCAATGGGCTATTCGCTGCGCGTCAACCACAAGAAGCTCGCCGGCGCCTCGCATCCGTACCGCGACCAGCAGTTCCGGCACATCACCCAATTGCGCAAGCGCTGCGCCGCCGACCACAGCCCCCTCATCAGCGTCGATACGAAGAAGAAGGAGCTCGTCGGCACGTTCCGCAATCCCGGCGCCAAGTGGGACCGCAGCCCCGAACTCGTCAACGACCACGACTTCCGTTCCGACGCCGACGGCCTCGCCGTGCCCTACGGCATCTACGACCCCCGCGCCAATGCCGGCACCGTCTTCGTCGGCCGAACCGCCGACACCCCGGCGTTCGCCGTCGACTGCATCGAGCAGTGGTGGCGCACCGAGGGCCGCAAGCGCTATCCCGAAGCCAAGACCCTGCAGATCCTCGCCGACGGCGGCGGCAGCAACAGTTGCACGGCGCGCGCCTGGAAGTTCAACCTGCAACATCGCTTCTGCAACCGGCACAGCTTGCCCGTGAGGGTAGCCCACTACCCGCCGGCCACGTCGAAGTGGAACCCGATCGAACACCGCCTGTTCAGCGAGATTAGCAAGAACTGGGCCGGCCGACCCCTCGACAGCTTCGAGACCATCCTGAAGCACCTGCGCACCACGCGCACCTCCACCGGACTGCGTGTGCGCGCGCACCTCGTGCGGAAAACCTACGAGACCGGCGTCAAGGTCACCGACGCCCAAATGCAAGAGCTGCGCATCACACGAACCGAACCGCGTCCTCCCCAAGTGGAACTACACCATCGAACCCATGTGACGAAAAACGGAATCTATTCTTGCGTCGATCCTAAGTCACGCGACGCCCCGCGTCCGTAGCGTCGAGACCGCACCCGGAGACGTCGCGAGCGTGACCGCCGACACGGCGTACCAGACCGCCGCGGTCTCTGCGGCGGCCAGCGCCCGAGACTCGCGCCGGGTTCAGCCTTGTCTCGCTTTCACCTGCTTGTCCCGTTGCTTCTTCTTCTTTGCTTCGTCTTTTGCGGCTCTTTGCTTCTGGCCCTTAGTCTTGTCCTTCTGACCGCCTTTGTCTCCCATTGCATGTCTCCCTTGTCACAGGCGCGCGAGGCGGACGGCAGCGTGTTCCAACTGGTCTCGCGTCACCCTCGTTGACCGATGAAGCGGTCACCGGCCCGCTCCGTGTCCGCACGAACAGGTTGCCGCGGACGCGCTTCACCTCGATTCCGCTGCGTCATTGCAGAGTGTAACCCGCGCCCATGTTGGCCTCGCCAGGCGCGTCGTCGACAGCCCGTGGCTCTCGGGGGTCGGAGGCGCGGGCGTCCGCGGTGAGTCTCAGCTCTGGTCGGGTGGGCGGCGGGCGCGCTTGAGTTGTGCGCGGCGGCGCTTTTCCTCTGCCTGGCGCCGTATCGACGCCAGGCTTGGTCGCGTCGCCTTTCTCGTTTTCGCAACGACCGTGGCCCGGCGCACGAGCGATACGAGCCGCTTGAGCGCATCCTCGCGGTTTCGCTCGCGGGTACGGAACCGGTGGGCGTTGATGAGGATCTCACCGCGCTTCGTCGCCCGCGCCCCCGCGAGCTCGATGAGCCGGGTGCGGACGTCGTCCGGCAGCGACGTCGACCCGCGCGCATCGAAGCGAAGCTGGACCGCGGTTGCCAGCTTGTTGACGTTCTGTCCGCCGGGTCCTGGCGCACGCACGAACTGCTCGCCAATCTCGTCCTCGGCGAGACTGATTCGATCGGTGACGAAGATCGCCATGAGCTCTCCGGCCGTGGCCGTTACCGCACCGGGATGAACGTTTGCGAGTGGCGGACTACCCGTTCCTCTTGCGAAGCCTATGTTACGTCGAGCCGAAGCGGGTCGCGACGTACTTCCCGGCATCCTCCTCGCCGAGCCGTACCGTACCCGGGCCGCTGCGGACGTAGAGGTCGCCCTCAGCCGCCTTCTCCACGCCCTTCCAGCGCAGGTGCACCGGTTCGGGGCTCCGCTGGCAGCTCACAAGGCACACGGTCCTGCCCTCGACGCTCTGCATCTTGGGATCGATGCAGGTGCCGGCGCGGTCGCCGAGGCCATTGCGCACGGCCTGGGCCAGGTGGCGCATGAACTTGTCGTCGCTGTCCAGGCGGTCGTGGTCGATGCCGAGCACCTTGCGGTCGTCGTCCACGCCGATCAGCAGGTCGCCGCCCTCGGTGTTCAGGAACGCGGCAATGGTCTTGAGCGCGGCGTGCGTGACGTGCTTGTCGTCCTTGCGGTCCTCCTTCAGGTTCCAGCACAGGCTCGACTTGAACTCCAGCGTCTTCGACTCCTGGAGCTTGAGCAGCTCCTCGGCCCGCCGGTGCCGCCGGATGTAGTCGTCGAACAGGTAGTTCTTGATCGCCCGGCCGAAGTCGGGGTCATCGGTGATGCGCTTGTAGAGGCCGAAGTTGGTCTCGACGATCTCCTGAATCTTGTCCTCGACCTTGGGGTCGAAGGTCAGCCGCACGTTCTCGCGCGTGTTGACCCTGGCGCTGGCGTCGAGGCCCGCGTCCCCGTCGAGGGCCGCGCGGATCTGCTCCAGCGTGACGCGGTGCTCGGGGCCCAGGTTCAGACCGAAGCGCTCGTTCAGCGCCTCGATGATCCGCGAGAGCGCTTCCAGTCCCTCGTCGGGGCCTCCGCCGCGCGGCTTGCTCCCGGCGGGGTCGAGCGGCCGGGCCTGCCGGTCCAGCGCGATTCGGCCGCGGCTCGTCCGCTGGATGCGGAACGACTCCATGTCGATGTTCTGCTGGACTTCGCGGGGCAGCTCCTCACGGTCGGCTGGCAGCAGGCGCCGGAGGTGTCGGGCGAAAACGTAGAGCTTCTCGAGGTCCAAGTCGGCGAAGGTCACCACCTGGGAGAGGAAGGCGTACAGGCGGATGTAGTCGACGAGCTGGCCACGGAAGTCGTGCCCCTCGTCGGGGTCGAGCTCCACGAAGCGCTGGCGCGCCGGTTCCAGCGCCGCGTAGAGCTTGTCCTGGGTCGTCTTGGGATCGAAGTACAGCCGCGCGAAGGTCTCGACGTCGCCGGCCAGGAACACGCCGAAGTCGAGCAGCCTGCCCTGGACCTCATAGAGGAGGTTGGGGTCGGTTTCCTCCGAGAGCAGCGTGGTCTCGTAGTACGGCTCGAAGGCCTTCCTGATCTCCTCGGCTTCGTTGGCGAAGTCGAGCACCATCGCGCCCTGCTTGCCGGCATGGGTGCGGTTCAGGCGCGACAGCGTCTGGACCGCGTTGACGCCGCCGAGCTTCTTGTCCACGTACATCGTGTGGAGCAGTGGCTGGTCGAAGCCGGTCTGGAACTTATTGGCGACCACCAGGAAGCGGCAGTCGGGCTTCTCGAACTCGGCGGCCGTCTGCCGCTCGCCGATAACCCGCTCCTGACCGGCCGAGTTCATGCCGGACTCCGTGTAGGCTTCGCCGCCGTCGTTCACTGTTCCCGAGAAGGCGACCAGCGCCTTCCATGGGTGACCCTTCTCCGCCAGGTAACGATCCAGGGCGAGCTTCGTGCGCACGGCGTGCAGGCGCGAGCGCGTCACGAGCATCGCCTTGGCCCGCCCGCCAATCTCGCCCGCGGCCTGCGCGGCGAAATGCTCCACGCAGATGGCGATCTTCTCGTGGATGGCGTGCGGGTGCAGGTCGACGAATGACTTGAGCAGGTGCTCCGCCTGACGCTTGTCGTAGCGCGGGTCGTCCTCGATCTTCTTCAGCAGGCGCCAGTAGGCCTTGTAGGTGGCGTAGCTGGCCAGCACGTCGAGGATGAACCTCTCCTCGATCGCCTGGCGCATGCTGTAACGGTGGAACGGCTCGAACTTGCCGTCCGGCCGCTTCAGGCCGAACAGCTCCAGCGTCTTGGGCTTCGGGGTCGCCGTGAAGGCGAACGTCGAGAGGTTCGGCAGCCGCCCGCGGCTGCGGATCTCGTCGAGGACCCGGTCGTCGAGCTCCTCCTCCGGAGTCTGGGCGCCCGCTTCCTCCCGCTCGGCTACTTCCAGGCTCGCGGCCTTGAGCACCGCCTTGAGGCTCTTCGTGCTTTCCCCGGACTGCGACGAATGGGCTTCGTCCACGATCACGGCGAAGCGTTTCCCGGGTAGCTGGCCGATCTCCTCGGCGATGACGGGGAACTTCTGCAGCGTGGTGACGATGATCGTCCGTCCCGCCTCGAGGGCCTCGCGGAGCTGGCGCGAGGTCTGGTCGATGTTCTCCACGACGCCGAGCGTCTGCTCGAACTGCCGGATGGTGCGCTGGAGCTGGCGATCGAGCACGCGCCGGTCGGTCACCACCACGACCGAGTCGAAGACGCGCCGGTCGTCGCGGTCGTGCAGCACCGAGAGCTGGTGGGCGAGCCAAGCGATGGTGAAGCTCTTGCCGCTGCCGGCCGAGTGCTGGATCAGGTAGCGCTCGCCCGGGCCGTGGTTGCGCGCGTGGCTCACGAGCCGGCGCACGCAGTCGAGCTGCTGGTAGCGCGGAAAGATCAGGAAGCGCGCGCCGGTCTTGCGCCCGCGGTCGTCCTCGGCCTCGACCTCGTGGATGAACTGGCGGACGAGGTCGAGGACGCTGTCCCGCGCCCAAACCTCCTCCCACAGGTAGTCGGTGGGGAAGCCCGCGCGGGTGGGTGGGACCGGTGGGTTCCCGCCGCCGCCGAAGCGGCCCTGGTTGAACGGCAGGAAGCGGGTCTGCGGCCCGGCGAGCCGGGTCGTCACGAACACCAGCTCCGGGTCCACGGCGAAGTGGGCGAGGCAGCGCCCGTAGGCGAAGAACGGCTCGCGCGGGTCGCGGTCGTTCCGGTACTGATGGATCGCGTCCTCGACGTCCTGCCCGTTGAGCGGGTTCTTGAGCTCCGCGGTGAAGATGGGGATGCCGTTCAGGAAGAGCGCGAGGTCGAGGCTCTCTTCGCCCTGCTCGCTGAAGCTGAGTTGCCGCACGACCGCGAAGAGGTTGGCCGCATGCAGCCGCTGCAGTTCCTCGTTGAGCCCGCTCGCCGGCCGGAAGTACGCCAGCCGGAACTTGCAGCCCGAGTCCTTGACGCCGTTGCGCAGCACGTCGAGCGCCCCCCGCCGGGCGATCTCGCGCGACAGCCGGCCGAGGAAGCGCGGCTTCACGTCGGCTCCGTGGTGCTGCCTCAACTTCTCCCACACCTTCGGCTGGGTGGCCAGGAGGAAGTCGAGGACGTCGGTCGGGATCAGGCACAGCCCGCGGTCGTAGTCCTCAGGCCGGCGCCTGAGGTAGTTCCCCGGCAGCGGCTCGTTCCCAAACTCCGGCGCCGACTCCCGCACTGTCGTCGATTCGTCCGGGCAGGCGTCGGGGCCGTGGCGCAGCAGCGCGCACTCGATCGCCTCCTCGAACGCGCGCTCGGAGATGTCTGGAGTCACGCCTGGCGTTCCTCTTCGCGGAGGTCTCTTGGCCGCCGCGTTATAGCTCGATGCCACAGCATGTCACAGCTCTGACCCCGACCTCACGAGCCCCTCGGCCAGCCGGTAATGCCGTGTCGGGTCCGTCGGTGCGGTACCCGCTTCGGCCAACAGTCCCTTCTCCACAAGCCCCCGCAGGTCTCGCTGCAGCGTCCGCCGGTTCGCTCCGGGGCAGAGCTCCTCGTAGTCGTGAATCGTGAGGCGCCCATGCTCGATGACGTGGCCGAGTGCGACGGCCTGCCGGTCCGACAACGCGTGCTGCCGCACGAGGGCGTCCCGGCGGATCGTCCGCTCGCCACGCGCCTTTACCTCGTCGAGCTGCGTGGCCAACCCTGCCGTGAAGTACTCGATCCATCCCGTGAGATCCATGTCCTGCTCGCGTACACCTTGGATCGCCCGGTAGAACGCGGCCCGATCCCGGTCGTAGTATTTGCTGATGGTGAAGAGGCGCTTGAAGTCGTACCCAGCCTTGTACAAGCAGAGGGTAGAGAGCAGGCGCGAGGCTCGACCGTTGCCGTCCAGGAAGGGGTGGATGTGGACCAACTGAAACTGGGCGATTCCGCTGACCAGCACGGGATGGACATCCCGTTCATGGTTCAGCCAATCGATCAGCTCCCGCATCAGGATCGGCACGTCGTGCGCCGCCGGCGGCGTGTACACGACCGCTCCGGTGCCCGAGTTCACCACGTAGTTCTGGATACGCCGGTATTCTCCCGGCGCGGCAGACTCGCCGCGGACGCCCTCGACGAGGCACTTGTGGATCTCTCGGACCTGCCCTTCGGTGATCGGCCCACCGCTGCCAAGCCAGGTGGAGACGAACTCGAATGCGTCTCGGTAGTTCAGGAGCTCGCGGACGTCGTCCGGGTCCGCCTCGGGCACCGCCTCGCCCGCAAGGAGCAGCCGGGATTCCTCCAATGTGAGCTTCGTTCCTTCGATGTGAGTCGTATGGTGCGCTTCGAGGACGAGCGCCCGGGCACCCATCTGGCGGATCCAATCCGCCGAGAGTGTCGCCGCTTCCAGAAACCCCCGCGCCCGCTCGATCCGCGTGAGATCGGCCGTGATCGCGTGGGTGACCGTGAAGCTCGGCTCGAAGCTCATCGCGGCACTGCCTCCCGCACGTCGATCTTGCCGGTGACCGCCGCGGAGATCAGGGCGGTGCGGAATTCCTTGAGGCGGTCGATGGCTTCGCGGACCTTGGCAGACAGGGCGCTGAACTGAACTGTCTGGATATCGAGAAAAGTCGCAATTTGTTCTTGTTCACACCTAGTCCCCTGTGTCTGAAAAAGCTTTAAGAAGTGTGCCGGGTGTGATGTATTGGGCGGCATGGCAAGAACAGGTCGGCCCAAAGCGAGATTGGAAGTCACCGCCGTGGAGCGAGGAGAACTTGAGCGGCTCGCCAGGCGCGCCAGAACGAATCGGCATGTGGCCTTGCGGGCGAAGATCGTCCTGAGGTGCGCGCATGGCGAATCGAACGTGGCGGTCGCGGCGAAACTGCGCTGTTCGAATGTGACGGTCGGCAAGTGGCGGCAGCGGTTTACGACCTCATGCATCCCCTTATTTTTGCAGGCATCAGATCTATCAAGGGCGGACCAAAACTAGACCAGAGTGGCGGAGGAAAATTAGACCATCCGGCCGCCCGGTGGCGTGTTTGAAGGTGGCTGTGCGGGTGGGCTGAAGCGGAGTCCGGGCACGCCCCCGGGGCGGGCCCGGACGCAGTGGAGGCCCGGCTGCACAGCCAGCGGCGTTGCAGGGGGAGGGGTCAGGACGCCGGGGCGGCAGCGTCTTTGCGAGCGTGCTTGCTGTGTGCGAGGCGATAGCTGTCGCCGTTCAGCTCGAGGATGTGGACGTGATGGGTCAGCCGGTCGAGCAGCGCGCCGGTGAGCCGTTCAGAGCCAAAGATCTCGGTCCATTCGTTGAAGGGCAGATTCGAGGTCACCAGCGTCGACGCTTGCTCGTAGCGCTGGGAGAAGATCTCGAACAGCAGCTCGGCGCCGGTCTTCGACAACGGCACGTAGCCGAGCTCGTCCACGATCAACAAATCCTGCTTGGCCAACTGTTTCTGGAATCGGAGCAGGCGCTTGTCATCGCGAGCTTCGAGCAGCTCGTTCACCAGCGCGGCGGCGGTGGTGAAGCGCACCCGATAGCTTTTCTGACAGGCGGCCAACCCCAAGGCCAGCGCCAGATGCGTCTTGCCTGTGCCGGAGTTGCCCAACGCCAAGACGTTCTCTCGCCGGTCGAGATACTCCGCGCGGGTCAGCTCGAGCACGAGCCGTTTGTTCAACGACGGGATCGCACGGAACGCGAAGGTCTCGAGACTCTTCACGACCGGGAACTTGGCGGCCTTGATGCGGCGTTCGATGGCGCGCTGCTCGCGGTCGAGCAACTCCAGCTCGCAGAGGCGGAACAGGTAGCGTGGACAGTCCAGCCCTTCCTGCGCGCAGTGCCGCGCCACCTTGTCGTACTCGCGCAGGAAGGTCGGCAAGCGGAGGGCCTTGAGATGGGCGTCGAGCAGCAGGGTCGACTTGGCTATCACTCGGCCCCTGCCCCCAGCAGCATCAAGTAGTCGGCCGCCATGGTCGTCATCACCCGCGGGGCCGGGAGATGCGGATACTGCGCCAGGTCGAGGCGGGGCGGCCGGTGGTCGAGGCGGCACAGAACGAGATGCTTGACGGCGTCGAACCCGATCGCGCCCAGTCGCAGGGCGTCCTGGATAGCGCCGCGGACGTGGGCCAGCCGAAAGTCCTCGAGGAGCCGCAAGACCTGCACATACTCGCGGGTCCCGGCTTTGCCCAGCCGGGTCTCCAAGAGCCGCCGCAGCCGGAGAAACTCGTCTGGCAGCGCCCACCCGGTCAGCGCCGCCGCCTGATCGAGCGCGCCCGTCTTGCGCTCCAACAAGGCCAAGTAGTGCAGCGGATCGAAGATCAGCTCCTCACGCCCGTAGCTGCGACGATGACGGGCGATCTCCTCACTCCCGCAGACGATCACGACGACGTCCACGTAGCCCTTCACCACCACGTCGCGGTGGCCGTAGGCGGTTGGCGCCGAGTAGTCGTTGCGGCGGTAGCGCACCAGCGACAACGACGTGACCCGCGTCGGGCGCGTGTCGCAGGCTTCATACGGGACCGGCGGCAACGGCAACAACGCGGCGCGGTCGCGCGCGAAGCGCTCCCCGATCGTCTCGGTGTGCCGCCGTAACCGCTGCCCGCGCCGCGCGCGGCACTGGCGCGCCAAGTCAGCGTTCAACGCGTCCCAACTAGCGACGCGCGGGACCGGCACGAAGAAGTTTCGGCGGGCGTAGCCGACCAGCCCTTCCACCTTGCCTTTGTCGTTGCCCTTCCCGGCCGTCCGAAGCGATCGTCGAACAAGTAGTGCGAGTGGAGCTCGCTGAAGCTCTGCGTTCGCTGCCGCGTGCCGTCCCCGAGAATCTTCGCCACCGCAGCGTGGTGAAGCGATCGTCGAACAAGTAGTGCGAGTGGAGCGCAGCTCTGCGTTCGCTGCCGCGTGCCGTCCCCGAGAATCTTCGCCACCGCCAGCGTGGTGTTGTCGTAGACGATGCCACGCGGCACACCGCCGAAGTAGCGGAACGCGGCGTTGTGTCCTTCGCAAAACGCCTCCGTCGTCTCGGCCGGAAACGCCTGCACGAACGCGTCGTCGCTGTGCGGCAGATCCACGACCAAATAGTGCGCCTTGCATTCGACGCCGTCGATGACCACCAGGGCTTCGCCGAAGTCGGCCTGGGCGTCGCCCGGCGGATGCGCGAGCGGCACGAACATCTCTTGCCCGCCCAGCTTCTGCCTGCGCACGTAGTCTTTGACAATCGTGTAGCCGCCCGTGAAGGCGTGCTCGACGCATAAGCGCTCCCAGATGCGCTTGGCCGTGTGCCGTTGTTTCTTCGGGCGCTGCTGATCGTCGGTGAGGATTTGATCGATGACCCCGGTGAAGGCGTCCAGTTTCGGACACCGGATCGGTTTCGCCCGACGATACCCGGGCGGCAGGCGGTAGCGCAGCATCTTGCGCACCGTCTCCCGGGCCAGCCCGAAGCGCCGGGCCGCCGCCCGCTCGCTCAATCCCTCCACATAGACGCTGCGCCGCACCGCCGCATAGAACTCCACTCGATACATCCCTCCTGTATTCCACAGAACACCGTCGGCATGCTCGGTGGACCACTCGAGCGGTCTGGTTTTCCGCCGCCCGCAGGCAGCTTCACACCGCCGCGCTGTTGAACCAAGCCACCGTCTCGAAGCCGACTCGGCCGCCGTAGGCCATCACCCGGAACAGCTCGCCGGCGAGCTCGCTGAACTTTCTCCGGAGCCGTCTGCGCATGGCGCAGCATCCGCGTGAACATGTGGTCCGGCAGCAGGCCGACATCGTCGGCGAACATGCAGAAGACGAGCCGGTTGAGAAAGTGCGCGACCGCCGGCGGATCGTGGCCGCGCTCGCGCAACGCCTGTGCCACCGACGCGAACGACGACGCCGCGCGCTCGGTGAGCGACTGCCGGGTCTCCCCTGGCCGCAGCCGATCGGGACTTGAGAACGCCCACTTGAGCCGGTCGCGCGTCGTCGCGTCGGCCAGGTCGCCGAGCTCGAACTCGTGCGTCTGGCTGACGCTGTTCGTCCAGTTGGTGCGGATGCGGAACCGCACCATGTCGGAGACGATCAGCAGCGGCGGGTTCTCCAGCGCCAGCGAGTACTGCCGGAGCTGCTCGAAGGCCGGGCCGAGGTCGGCGCGCCGTCCCTTGTACTCCCAGGCGAAGTGGTGGCGCTTCCAGACGTCCGCCCAGCCGTCGCCGCCCGTGTCCTTGCGCGCGCCCCGCTCGAAGCAGTACGTCTCGCCGGTCGGGTCGGCCTCGACCGGCGTCGGCTCGCCCAGCAGCCGGCACAGGTCGATGAAGTGCTCCTGAGAGGCCGAGCGCTCCTTCGGCGTCACGCGGCAGCGCTCGCTTGGAGATGCCGGGACCGAACCCAGGCGAGGGTCATGCCACCGCTTGCTCCTGGCGGAGGCGCTCCTGCGCCAAGTCGTACTGCGCCTGCCGGCGCATCCAGAACACCGCGTTGCTCCACCCGATACGCTCCAACGCCAGCGCCATCGCCGGCGAGATGCCGGTGCGACCGTTGAGCAGCCGCGAGAAGGTCTGCCGCGTGCAGCCCAGCTTCGCCGCCGCCTCCGTCACCGTCCAACCCTCGGCGAGCATCACATCGCGGAGGCTTTCACCCGGGTGCGCCGGGTCGTGCATCGTGGGCATCGGGCCTCCTCCCTTCCTAGTGGTAATCGACCAAGGTCACGTCAACCGCCTCGCCATTGACGAAGCGGAAGACGATACGCCAGTTACCGGAGACCCGCACGCTCCATTGGCCCCGGCGGTCGCCCGTCAGCGGATGCAGGCGGTAGCCGGGCAGGTCCACGTCCCTCGGCTGCACCGCGGCGTCCAGGTCTGACAGGGTGCGCCGAATCCGTGGGGCAAGGGTTGTCGGGATTCGGCGAGCGTCACCCCGCTCGAAGAAAGCCAACAGCCCCTTGTGTGCGATCTCGATACCCGAACTGTAACACGACGCATGACATGTGACGGAACGCCGGCAGCCTCACTACGAGGCCGCGACCGGCTTCGAGGGCCGCTTGCCGCGTTCTTTCAACCTGCGGGCATCCTGTGGCGTTGGTTGCTGGGATTCGAGGGCGGCTCGCTGGGCGACTGCGCGCTCGACGCGTGCGGCCTCGAGGGCGCACGCGCGGCGCATGGCGTCGGTGCCGGCTTCCGGCGAGCATAGCGATCGAACCGTGTCCTGCCAGGCCTCCTGCAACGCGGCGGGGTCGTCGGGGTCCGGTTCGAGATACGCGGGCAGGCGCGGGGCCAGGTCACGGACGGTCTGGCGCTTCTCGCCCGGGCGCGGGCGGCTCGGGGGCAGGCTGATCGAGTCCTGCCTGTGGCGCTGTGTCTCCGGTGCCGCGCGGGCGCTCCGGAGGGCGTTCCGGCGCTCGCGGTTCTCGCGTTTCATGCGCTTGCAACGGTCGCACATGACCGTCTCCGCGTTGTGATCGTTGTGGCAGCGGGGGCAGGTTCCCGGCATCAGGCGCGCTGTAGCTCGACCTGGATGACCAGGCCGCGTGTCCAGACGAGCGTTCCCTTGGCGGTGCTGGTCTCGACCAGGGCCTGATCCTCGACGCGGTCAACGATGCGGCAATCGAGCAGGCTCCATCCGTCGACGTCGAGCGGCGCATCGTCCATGAGCGGATCGAGCAGCTGCTCGATCGCGAGGGCCTTCGCGGGCGAGGGTCCGCAGGCGATGGCCTCGACGTGGTACGTGAACAGGTCGAACCGGGCGCGCGTCGTGGTCGGGGCCTGCGCGGCGCCGGCGCCGGCCGTGTACGTCTGGCGGTCGCTCATGCGGCGAATCAGCACCAGCGGGTCGGCGGGCTTCTCGCCGCCGTAGTTGGCGACGACGTGGAGGGCCGCGGCCGCGCGGTCGGTCGGGTCCGGGGCGTCGAGCAGGTCGCCTACTGCGGCCGGCGTCAGGTGTCCGGCCGTCTCGGTCAGCTGCGCGCGGATCGCCGCGTCGAGCTCTCTCATGCCTGCAGCTCCGCGATGATGCGGAGCTCCCGGCGCTGTCCGTCCGGATCCTGCAGGCTCTCGATCCGGTAGATCGAGCCGTCGAAGCGGACGCGGTCCGCGGGGTCGACCGTGGCGTCGTACCGGATCCGGAACACGACTCCCTGGCTGGTGAGGATGCCGCCGCCGGCCTCTTGCTCGCGGCCGACCTGGGGCGTCTCGACCGCGGCCGGCAGATCCGCGACTCGGTCGCTCCAAGCCTGGGTCGGGTACTGTCAAGTTGACGAAACGCTCGTCGATCGACCCCCAAGATACTGGGCTCGAGCCAGCCGTGAACCCGCCATGCTGGGGATCAGAAACGGCCGTCAGCCTCAACTTGACAATACCCCTCCGACTCCTTCGCCGCCTACATTGGGAGCGCTAACCCGGATTATGCGTGAAGGTGCGGTTGAGGGGGAGACACAGGAGCCTCCGTGTGGTACAAACGTAGTGCACACAACGTTTTAGCCACAACGGAGACCCCTTCGTGACGCCTCACACGATACCACAGACTGTTCTGTTCCCGGATCTGTTCGACAAGCCCCTCGTCGCCACGTTCAACCAGGAACACGCGAGTTCCGACGGCGGCGCCGTCCTGCTCAAGGCGGCCGAGCGCGTGTACGGCTTGGTCAAGGCGTTCGCCCAGTGTCTGGCCGACAAGCGCGCCGCGGAGAAGATTCGGCACACGTTCGCGGATCTGATCGGCCAGCGGATCTTCGGCATCGCGTGCGGTCATCCCGATGGCAACGATGCCGACCACTTGGCCGACGACCCCATCCACAAGCTGCTGCTCGGGCGGGACCCGGTGTCCGGCGCGCCCTTGGCGTCGCAACCTACGATCTCGCGGTTCGAGAACGGCGCGACCCGCACCGCGCTCTACCGGATGGGGCGCGAGTTGGCGGCGTGCGTCATCGAGCGGCATCGGCGCCGCCTGCACGGGCGGGCGCGGCTCGTCACCATCGATCTGGATCCGACCGACGACCTGACGCACGGCGCCCAGCAGCTCACGTTCTTCAACGGGGACTATGGCGGCTGGTGTTATCTGCCGCTGCTCGGGTTTCTGAGCTTCGACCGCGAGGCGGAGCAGTATCTGTGCGCGGCGGTGCTGCGGCCCGGCAACGCAGTGGCCGCCGACGGGACCCTCGGGCTGCTGTGTCGGCTGCTCCCGCTGCTGCGGGCGGCGTTTCCGCGGGCGCGGTTTCTCGTTCGGCTCGACGGGGGCTTTGCGACCCCGGAGGTCTTCGATTTCCTGGATGCGGAGCCCCGGCTCGACTACGTGGTGGCGATGGCGAAAAATGCGGTTTTGGAGCGGCATGCCGAATCCGCGCTGCAGACGGCGCGCACGCAGAGCGAGGTCAGTGGCGAGACCGCACACGTCTATACCGACACCCGCTACGCCGCCCGCATCTGGGGCCATGAGCGCCGGGTGGTGATCAAAGCCGAAGTGGTCCGCCTCGGCGAACGTGCGCCGCGGGACAACCCGCGCTTCGTGGTGACGAACCTGCGTCAGACGCCGCGTTTCATCTACGAGAAGGTCTACTGTGCGCGGGGGGACATCGAGAACCGGATCAAGGAGTTGCTCGACGGCCTGCAGATCGACCGCACGAGCTGCTGCCGGTTCTGGGCCAACCAACTGCGCGTCTTGCTGACGGCCGCAGCCTACGTGCTGATGCAGGAGCTGCGGCTGCGGGCGGCGGGCACCGCGTGCGCCCGCACCCAGGTGACGTGGCTACGCGACCGATTGCTCAAGCTCGGGGTCCAGGTCGTCCGCTCGGTCCGCCGGCTCGTTCTGCATCTGCCGCGGGCCACGCCGCAGCGCGAGGCATGGCAGCGCATCGCCCTCGCACTCGGCGCACGTGCCGGATAGCCCATCCGTCCCGCCGCACCAAGCTCCCTCGGGGACGATACGGACCGTCTCCAGGAGAAGCTGTCGACACTCGGGCTCACCGCGCCCGGCCATCGCCCCATGGCTCGCCCCGCAACCCCCTCGCAGCCCCCAAATGACGATGGCGAAACCCTGTTCGTCGTCCCGCCACGCCCTGTCGATCCCGAATATCGAGCTTCAGGAATAATGCGGGCTTAGCCCGGATTATGCGTGAAGGTGCGGTTGAGGGGGAGACACAGGAGCCTCCGTGTGGTACAAACATAGTGCACACAACGTTTTAGCCACAATGGAGACCCCTGCGTGACGCCTCACACGAAACCACAGACTGTTCTGTTCCCGGATCTGTTCGACAAGCCCCTCGTCGCCACGTTCAACCAGGAACACGCGAGTTCCGACGGCGGCGCCGTCCTGCTCAAGGCGGCCGAGCGCGTGTACGGCTTGGTCAAGGCGTTCGCCCAGTGTCTGGCCGACAAGCGCGCCGCGGAGAAGATTCGGCACACGTTCGCGGATCTGATCGGCCAGCGGATCTTCGGCATCGCGTGCGGTCATCCCGATGGCAACGATGCCGACCACTTGGCCGACGACCCCATCCACAAGCTGCTGCTCGGGCGGGACCCGGTGTCCGGCGCGCCCTTGGCGTCGCAACCTACGATCTCGCGGTTCGAGAACGGCGCGAGCCGCACCGCGCTCTACCGGATGGGGCGCGAGTTGGCGGCGTGCGTCATCGAGCGGCATCGGCGCCGCCTGCACGGTCGGGCGCGGCTCGTCACCATCGATCTGGATCCGACCGACGACCTGACGCACGGCGCCCAGCAGCTCACGTTCTTCAACGGGCACTATGGCGGCTGGTGTTATCTGCCGCTGCTCGGGTTTCTGAGCTTCGACCGCGAGGCGGAGCAGTATCTGTGCGCGGCGGTGCTGCGGCCCGGCAACGCAGTGGCCGCCGACGGGACCCTCGGGCTGCTGTGTCGGCTGCTCCCGCTGCTGCGGGCGGCGTTTCCGCGGGCGCGGTTTCTCGTTCGGCTCGACGGGGGCTTTGCGACCCCGGAGGTCTTCGATTTCCTGGATGCGGAGCCCCGGCTCGACTACGTGGTGGCGATGGCGAAAAATGCGGTTTTGGAGCGGCATGCCGAATCCGCGATGCAGACGGCGCGCACGCAGAGCGAGGTCAGTGGCGAGACCGCACACGTCTATACCGACACTCGCTACGCCGCCCGCATCTGGGGCCATGAGCGCCGGGTGGTGATCAAAGCCGAAGTGGTCCGCCTCGGCGAACGTGCGCCGCGGGACAACCCGCGCTTCGTGGTGACGAACCTGCGCCAGACGCCGCGTTTCATCTACGAGAAGGTCTACTGTGCGCGGGGGGACATCGAGAACCGGATCAAGGAGTTGCTCGACGGCCTGCAGATCGACCGCACGAGCTGCTGCCGCTTCTGGGCCAACCAACTGCGCGTCTTGCTGACGGCCGCAGCCTACGTGCTGATGCAGGAGCTGCGGCTGCGGGCGGCGGGCACCGCGTGCGCCCGCACCCAGGTGACGTGGCTACGCGACCGATTGCTCAAGCTCGGGGTCCAGGTCGTCCGCTCGGTCCGCCGGCTCGTTCTGCATCTGCCGCGGGCCACGCCGCAGCGCGAGGCATGGCAGCGCATCGCCCTCGCACTCGGCGCACGTGCCGGATAGCCCATCCGTCCCGCCGCACCAAGCTCCCTCGGGGACGATACGGACCGTCTCCAGGAGAAGCTGTCGACACTCGGGCTCACCGCGCCCGGCCATCGCCCCATGGCTCGCCCCGCAACCCCCTCGCAGCCCCCAAATGACGATGGCGAAACCCTGTTCGTCGTCCCGCCACGCCCTGTCGATCCCGAATATCGAGCTTCAGTAGAGTCGAGGAGAGGCGCGTAGCCGGTAGGGGTCGGTGGCTTATCCGGCGCTTTCGCAACCGGGCCGCAGGCCGAGTCCCGTGGGTACGTTTCCTCCCCCCGCTCTCCGAACCCGGCGGGCCGATTTCCGGCACCGGGCTCTCCAGTGGAATCATGCGGCTCGCGCACGGGCTTCCCGGTCACGACCAGCGGACGGGTCTCGCGAGCCCTGGCACCAGGCTCGCACCCTTGAGCCGGCCGGCCGGTGCGTCGTCAGGCCTGTTGACGCTCTGGCGACGGCGACCGCTCGGGTCGTCCCCTTCGCTTGTGCATGTGATGACATCCGGCATTCCTGCTCATCTCCGGGGTGATAGGCCGTTCGGCCACTCCCGTGAGCCTGCTCCCTTTCGCCATCGCTTCCACCTGAGGTCCCTTCCCTCCGCCGGCATTACCCGGCTTCCTCGGTACCTACGGACCTCTCCGCCACCCTGACCGGCCCGACCTGACCCTCGCGGGCTGTCCGTTGGCGCGTGCCACGCCACCGGCAGGGCTTCCCGTGTTGCGACCAATCCCCTCTTCCACACGTGCCGCCGCCATTA
Source organism: Vicinamibacterales bacterium (assembly GCA_965217045.1). Lineage (GTDB taxonomy): Bacteria > Acidobacteriota > Vicinamibacteria > Vicinamibacterales > UBA8438 > JAAXGX01. Next base: position 295,626 of record CBDCHF010000008.1, read on the forward strand.
CCCCGGCGGAACCGGTCGGTGCTCGCGTCGCTCGCTTCCCGACCGCTGGCAGCCTTCCCCGTTATTCCGGCGGGTCGGCTTCCGCGTTACCCGTTTCGAGGCCTGCTCGGCGTTCAACGTCGTTGCGGCCCGCGTGGTCGCTGAACCGCCCAAGGCGGCCCTTTGTCGTCGGAGTGCTTCAGCCGATGTCGTTGCCTCCATCGTCCGCTCCGACTGCTACCGGCTGGAGCGACAGTTACCGGGCGGGATTCGCCCCGCTGAGGAATGGCACCTTGTCACGGCGCACGGAATAATGCGGGTTAGGACAGTGATCGATATAAAGTTATCAACTTCATCGGGGTAACAGTTTGTAATTCCATTCCCCATGGAACGTATCGCGGACCAGCGCGATTGCGTCCATCTGTTCCTTGGTCACCGTAACGCCCGTGGGATACTGCCCGGCGTCGAGTTCGGCCAGGACCCGGAGCCCGGTCGCCGTCCGGGTGTTCCCGATGCGGTCGACGATAGTCTCATAGGTCGTCAGCGGGGTGCCGCGCCAGTTCGCCGTGATGTGACAGAAGAGCCGGTGTTCGATCTTGTTTCACTTGCTGGTGCCGGGTGGAAAATGACTCACCTGGATGGTCAGTCCGGTCTCGTCGGCCAACTGTTGAAGCTCATGCTTCCAGGCGCGAGACCGATACTCGTTGCTCCCGCCCGCATCGGCCGTGACGAACAGGGCGGTGGCGTCGGGGTAGGCGCCGCAGCCCATCTGGCGCCACCAGTGGCGAATCGACGCCACCGCGAACGTCGGTGTGTCGTGGTCCCATCCCACGCTCACCCAGGCTTCGTTGCGCGCCATGTCGTAGACGCCGTACGGAATCGCCTTGCCCTCGGCGTCGGTTGGGAAATCATGGACCAACACCGCCGGCGGCGTGCCCTTCGGCTGCCATTCCCGCCCGCCGTTCTTGAAGTTTCCGACCAGCTCTTTCTTCTTCGTGTCGACCGAGATCACCGGCCGCCCCTCGGCCAGAAACGCGTCCGCGGTCGCGTTGATGTGCTCGAACTGCGCGTTACGGTCCGGGTGGCTCGCTCCCTCCTGGCGCTTGCGGGGCGATTGCAGCCGGTAGCCCAGTTGATGCAGCATCCGGCCGACGGTGGTCGAACTCACTCGCCACCCCTGTTGTGTCAGCGCCGCGGCCAGCTTCGCCCGACTCTTGCCTGTCCAGCGTAGCGGCGAGGTCGGGTCTCCGCGCGTCAGCGGGTCCACCAGCGCTTCGAGTGCGGCCAGCAGACCGGGCTGGCTCTGTTCGAGACGGGGCCGCCCGGCGCCCGGACGTCGTACCCGGTCTGTCGGCGTTTGGCCTTGCGAGATCTCCCGGCGACCCTTCCGGATCGTCTCCCGGGCCAGACCCGTGGCCGACGAGACCAGCGCGTCCCCGCCATAGCCGATGAACAAAGACTCGGTGGCCGCCCACCGGCGGCGACTGCGCTCATCCAACACGGGCGAGACCACCGCGTACTTCGCGACGATGGTGGCTTCCAATTCCACGTTGCGCTGCATGCAACCGAAATCACTGCTGTCCCACAGAACTTCTAATTGAGGCGGCTTGAACCTTCTATGTCTGTTAGAATGGTTTTGCTGCAAATCATTCAAAACACAGGAGATCCAAGCCATGGCCCATCATATTAAGCTGGAACTAAGTTACCTGACACTATATAATGGAGAGTGTGAGGAAACGCGATGGTCGTTCGCTTGACCACAAGGCACTCGAAGACATTCGCATACAGGCAGTACAGCGGGTTGAAGCCGGGGAAGCCCCCTCCGCGGTGATGCGGGTGATGGGATTCGCCCGCACTGTAATCTATGACTGGCTGAACAAGTATCGCGCCGGTGGTATCGAGGCGCTACGGGCGTTGCCGATTCCGGGGCGGCCACCCAAGCTGACGGAGCAGCAGCGCGCCTGGGTGTATCGCACGGTGACGCAGAACAACCCGCTGCAGTTGCAGTTCGAGTTCGCCCTCTGGACGCGGGCGATGGTCCGAGACCTGATTCGGCAGCACTGCGGCGTGACCCTGAGCCTGGCCTCAGTTGGGCGGCTCTTGCGCTCGCTGGGGCTCACGCCCCAGCGGCCGGTTCGCCGGGCGATTGAACAGGTGCCCGCCAAGGTCCGGGAGTGGCTGACGGTCGACTATCCTGCGATTCAGGCGAAAGCCCGTAAGGCAGGCGCGCAGATTTTCTTTGCGGACGAAGCGGGCGTGCGGTCGAACAGCCATCATTCGGGCACCACGTGGGCGCCGATGGGCCAAACACCGGTGGTGCCGGCGACTGGCAAACGGTTCGGGCTCAATCTGGTGTCGGCGGTGAGTCCGCAGGGCGTGTTGCGGTTCATGGTGGTCGACGGGCGGATGACGGCGGTGCGCTTCATCGCATTTCTGAAGCGCTTACTGCACAATCAGACGCAGCCGATTTTCCTCATCGTCGATCAGCATTCCTCGCACCGGGCGAAAGCGGTCCAGGAGTTCGTAGCGTCGACGGACGGCCACCTTGAGCTGTTCTTCCTGCCGCCGTACTCCCCGGAACTCAATCCGGATGAACTCGTGTGGAACCATCTGAAGACACACGGGGTTCGCAAACGCCTGCTGCAGACGCCGCAGGAACTCAAACGCTACGTCCTCGGCCACATGCGGTCCTTACAGCGGACGCCAGCCCTGTTGCGTGGGTTCTTCAAGAAGCCGAGCCTGCGCTATATCACCGCATAGTGTCACCATACTAATGCGGTCATTAATAACACAGTCTTCGGGCAACTTCTGACGTTGCTTCCGCGACATGAATTCGACGCCGAGGCGCGCGACCATCAGCGCGGGCAGCGCTTGCGCGTCATGAGCCGCTGGGCGCAGTTCGTCGCCCTCGGCCTGGGCCAGTTGGCCAGCCGGCAGAGCCTGCGCGACATCGTGAGCAATCTGCGCGCTCAACCCGCCAAGCTCTATCACCTGGGCGTGCCAACGGTCAGCCGCTCGTCGCTCGCGCGGGTGAACGCCGAGCAGCCCTACACCCTCTACGAAGCGTTGTTCGGCCGTCTGCTGAGTCGTTGCCAGCAACGGGCGCCGGGCCACCGTTTCCGCTTCAGGCACAAGCTGTATGCGGTCGATGCGTCGACCATCGACTTGTGTCTGGCGGTTTTCCCGTGGGCGTCGTTCCGCCGCACGAAGGCCGCGATCAAGCTGCACATCGGGTTGGACCAAGCCGGCCACCTGCCGAGTTTCCTCAGCGTCACCGACGGCAAGACCGCCGACGTGACCGTGGCCCGCACGTGGACGTTCGAGGCCGGCAGCGTGGTCGTGGCCGACCGCGCCTATCTCGATTTCACGTGGTTTCACCAGTTGCAGGCCCGTGGCGTCACCTTCGTGACACGCCTCAAGCGCGGCGTGCGGTACCGGGTCACCCGCGAGCATGAGGTCCGAGCCGGGACCGGTATTCTCAGCGACCAGACGATCGAACTGACCAGCGCCCGCAGCCGCAAGGTCTATCCCGACCGGCTGCGACGGGTCGTCTACCGCGACCCGTTGACAAGAAACCGTTACGTGTTCGTGACCAACAACACCACGTGGGTCGCCAAGACGATCGCCGACCTGTACAAGTCCCGGTGGCAGATCGAGCTGTTTTTCAAGTGGATCAAGCAGCATCTGAAGGTGAAACGTTTCGTGGGCCGGTCGAAAAACGCGGTCTTGACGCAACTGTGGGTGGCCACCTGCATGTACCTGCTGCTGGCCTACCTCAAGTTCGTCCTGCGGCTGCGCTGGAGCCTCAACCAGATGCTGCAGGTGCTGCAGCTCAACATCTTCGAACGCCGGCCTCTCGAAGACCTCTTCACCACCCATTCGCCACCAGACCGCGCCCGGCCGCAACTCGCGCTGGCCTGGGCCTGAGACTGTGGGACACTAGTGAACCGAAATAGACTACGAAACCCAGAAGATAGCAAGTTAATTTCCGCCAGTGGCCTAACGTGACAGAAGCGGGTATCGCCGGACACAACATCGAGCTCGGTGTGCTCGTCCGCGGACCAACGGTCATGGCCGTCGAGCACATCCTCGATTTCTATCGGCAGGACTGAACACGGTACTGTCGAGTTGTCACGTATGCGGGCCGCGATTCAGCGGCAGACGTTGGCGGCCCTGCCATTGACGTGCTGTTCCTTATGTGACGCGAAACATCTCCCTGTGCTCTCGGAGGCATACCGAAACTGGTGCCGCGGAAGGACCAGGCGTCGCTGTTCGACTGACCGCCCGTCAACGGCGACCGCCGCGACCGCGACCGCCGCCCCGCGCCTCGCCGCGCCCGGCCTCGAAGACCACGCCGCTGCAGCGCGGCCAAGCCTGGCACAGGTGCAGGTAGCCGCCGCCCTGGACCTTCCACCGGCCGAGCGCCCCACTGCACGCCGGACACCGCGACTGCATCCGCTGGTCCGCCGCCGACTGCTCGGCATCGGCAGCCGTCGCCGACTCCGGCCGCCGAGCCTTGCGGGACGCGCGCTTCGGCGCCCACTCGAGACCAAGCGACGGCACCTCGCGCCGGCACCCCGGGCAATCGGCCGTCATCGCCCCGCGGAAGAACGACAGCAGCCGCGCCCGCCGGCACTTCGGGCACGTGAGCCCGGGAAGCTGCAACCGCGCCGGACGGCAGAAGTCGGCCGCCCCCGCGGCGCGCCCGAGCTCCTCCCGAAACCCCGCGTAGAACCCGTCCAGGAACGCAAGGTGATCCCGCCCCCCGGCGGCGATTACGTCGAGATCCGCCTCGACCTTCGCCGTGAACCCGACGTCGCACAACCCCGCGAAATACCGCGCGACCCGGTCGACGAGCAGCCGGCCGAGCGGCGTCACGACGAACACCCGCCGATCCAGCAACGCGTACCCGCGGTCGATGAGCGTCTTGATCGTCTGCGCGTAGGTCGACGGCCGCCCCACGCCCTGCCGCTCAAGCTCCGCGACCAGCGACGCTTCCGTGAATCGCGCCGGCGGCTTCGTGTGGCTCTCGACCGCCTCCACGACCGCATCCCCGCCGCGCGCCGGATCCCACAACCGGCCCACAGCAACGTCCGGCACCGCTGGCGGCTCGTCGGCCAACGACTCCGGCGGCAGGACGCGATGGAACCCGGGATCAACCACGCTCCGCCCACGCGCCGCGAACCTCAGTCCGCCCTGCGCCTCCGACACCAGACGCCACGTCACCCGCTCGAACCGCGCCGGCGCCATCTGCGACGCCAGCATCCGCTGGCGGACGAGATCGTAGAGGTGCCGGTCGACGTCCTCGACGTTTCCGAGCGCCGTCGGCGACCGCGCCGGATCCGTCGGTCGGATCGCCTCGTGCGCCTCCTGCGCGCCGGCCTTCGCCTCGTATGTAGGCGGCTTGGCAGGCACCGCCGACTCCCCGAACGCCGCCACCAGCCACGCGCGCGCCGCCGCCTTCGCCTCCGGCGCCAACGCCACCGCGTCCGACCGCATATAGGTGATATGCCCGGCTTCGTAGAGCCGCTGCGCCGAAGCCATCGTGTCCGATACCGACAGCTTCAACCGGCTCGACGCCGCCTGCTGCAGCGTCGACGTCGTGAACGGCGCGCGAGGATTCTGCGTCGCCGCCTGCCGATCGACCCCCTCGAGCCGCAACGGGGCCGAACGCGCCAGGACCAACGCCTCGTCGAGCTCCGCGCGCTTCTCGAAGCGGACGACCTTCACCGCGTCGTCGACCAGCTGCGCGACCACCGGATCAGCCCCGGCCTCCACCGTCAACGAGACCTCGACCGTCCAGAACGGCGCGGCGACGAACGTCCGGATCTGCTCGTCCCGCTCGACGAGCAGATTGAGCGCCGCCGTCTGCACCCGCCCGGCCGACAGCCCGTACTGCACGCGGCGGCCGAGCAGCGGAGACAGCTGCCAACCGACGACCCGGTCCAGGAAGCGCCGCGCGAGCTGCGCCCGCACCAACGCGACGTCGAGCCGCCGAGGCTCGGCGAACGCCGCCCGCACCGCCGCCGGCGTAATCTCGGAGAACGACACGCGCCGGAACCGATCCGGCCGGCCGCCGAGCAGATCCGCGAGATGCCACGCGATCGCCTCGCCTTCCCGGTCGAGGTCGGTCGCCAGGTACACCGTCTCCGCCCCGGCCGCCGCGGCCTTGAGCTTCGCGACGACGTCGGCTTTCGACGCGAGAACCTCCCAGGTAGGCTTCCACCCGCCGGCGATGTCGAGGCCGAGCGGCACCTCGCCGCCCCCACCCCGCGCGCCGCCGGTCCGACCCCGGCCCCCCGAGGCCGCCGGCGCGCGCGACGGCAGATCCCGCACGTGCCCGAACGACGCGCGCACCCGATAACCGGACCCGAGGATCTCGTTGATCTTCTTGGTCTTCCCGGGCGACTCGACGATGACGAGATGGGCAGCCATAATCCCCCGGCCGCGCTAGGATAACGCCGCGCGACCGTGCCGCGCGCGCCGGGAAACGAACAAACATGCTCGCCTCACGCCTCACAAGGCGCCCCGACCCAGAGCACTGGCCGTTGCTGATGAAACTACCACGGCCGTTTCACCGGCCCGCACATCGACGCGTGGATCGACGCCCAGTTGCTGGCCACGGGCCGCACGCCGAACAACAGCGTGCGCATCGAAGCCGCCTCGGGCGACATCGACGCCACCGGCCGCACCCTCGACGCCGCGCTGAACGCCGCCGCCGACGCCATCCGCTTCCGCGCCACGACCGAGGCCGCGCACTGACCTGCCCGGTTTCTTCGGACCACTGATTACTGGAGAATGACGCCCTTTAGGACACTGACGGAAATTACCTTGCTGTGTGCCGAGCGCCCGAAGCCGCAGAAAACGGGCTCCGCCTGGATGCACTTGGCAACCTTATATCGATCGCTGTCCTTGGCCCGCATTATTCCGTGCGCCGTGACAAGGTGCCATTCCTCAGCGGGTGCGAATCCCGCCCGGCAACTGTCGCTCCAGCCGGTAGCAGTCGGAGCGGACGACGGAGGCAACGACATCGGCTGAAGCACTCCGACGACAAAGGGCCGCCTTGGGCGGTTCAGCGACCACGCGGGCCGCAACGACGTTGAACGCCGAGCAGGCCTCGAAACGGGTAACGCGGAAGCCGACCCGCCGGAATAACGGGGAAGGCTGCCAGCGGTCGGGAAGCGAGCGACGCGAGCACCGACCGGTTCCGCCGGGGTAATGGCGGCGGCACGTGTGGAAGAGGGGATTGGTCGCAACACGGGAAGCCCTGCCGGTGGCGTGGCACGCGCCAACGGACAGCCCGCGAGGGTCAGGTCGGGCCGGTCAGGGTGGCGGAGAGGTCCGTAGGTACCGAGGAAGCCGGGTAATGCCGGCGGAGGGAAGGGACCTCAGGTGGAAGCGATGGCGAAAGGGAGCAGGCTCACGGGAGTGGCCGAACGGCCTATCACCCCGGAGATGAGCAGGAATGCCGGATGTCATCACATGCACAAGCGAAGGGGACGACCCGAGCGGTCGCCGTCGCCAGGGCGTCAACAGGCCTGACGACGCACCGGCCGGCCGGCTCAAGGGTGCGAGCCTGGTGCCAGGGCTCGCGAGACCCGTCCGCTGGTCGTGACCGGGAAGCCCGTGCGCGAGCCGCATGATTCCACTGGAGAGCCCGGTGCCGGAAATCGGCCCGCCGGGTTGTGTGTCCAGCCAAGGCTGGCCTGTTCAGCGGGAGACAGCCCCGCCGGGGCAAGAATCAGGAGCCCCGTAGCTTGGATAGCAGGGAGGAGGGAAACCAAATTCCTGAAGCCTATCGACAGGGTCTCCCTTGGGGAGATTGCGAGTCATCGGGCCGTAACGTGAAGTGAACGCGGAGGTGGCCTCGAAAGTGTATTCCGAAGGCCGAGCCTGCAACCTGAAGGCGAAGGCAGCATGGGCGGTTGAAACCTGATTGACGCGGCTGACCCACTTCGGCGGGGTGGTAGCGACAGCACGATGACAAGGACAGGCTAGCAACTGGAGAAGCCCTCCTCGCCCCGGCGCAAATCGCCGGAGCAAGGTAGGCTCTATAACCGGCAACACCGGGAAGTGAGCCGAAGGCGAGAGGGTGGCGGAGGGGCGTGTAGTAGCGTTGAGGCGGTGTAACTCCCGCGGAGCAAAGGCGCCCTGCTGTTGAACAGTTCTCCGACAACAAGGGAGGCAAGGACGGGATGACAAAGCCGTCCATTGGTTTGCAGGACCTGCGACGGAGAATATATCTCAAGGCGAAGGCTGACCAGAAATGGCGCTTCTGGGGGCTGTACGTTCATGTATGTAAGGCCACTGGCGGCAATTAACTTGCTATCTTCTTGGTTTCGTAGTCTATTTCGGTTGCATGCAGCGCAACGTGGAATTGGAAGCCACCATCGTCGCGAAGTACGCGGTGGTCTCGCCCGTGTTGGATGAGCGCAGTCGCCGCCGGTGGGCGGCCACCGAGTCTTTGTTCATCGGCTATGGCGGGGACGCGCTGGTCTCGTCGGCCACGGGTCTGGCCCGGGAGACGATCCGGAAGGGTCGCCGGGAGATCTCGCAAGGCCAAACGCCGACAGACCGGGTACGACGTCCGGGCGCCGGGCGGCCCCGTCTCGAACAGAGCCAGCCCGGTCTGCTGGCCGCACTCGAAGCGCTGGTGGACCCGCTGACGCGCGGAGACCCGACCTCGCCGCTACGCTGGACAGGCAAGAGTCGGGCGAAGCTGGCCGCGGCGCTGACACAACAGGGGTGGCGAGTGAGTTCGACCACCGTCGGCCGGATGCTGCATCAACTGGGCTACCGGCTGCAATCGCCCCGCAAGCGCCAGGAGGGAGCGAGCCACCCGGACCGTAACGCGCAGTTCGAGCACATCAACGCGACCGCGGACGCGTTTCTGGCCGAGGGGCGGCCGGTGATCTCGGTCGACACGAAGAAGAAAGAGCTGGTCGGAAACTTCAAGAACGGCGGGCGGGAATGGCAGCCGAAGGGCACGCCGCCGGCGGTGTTGGTCCATGATTTCCCAACCGACGCCGAGGGCAAGGCGATTCCGTACGGCGTCTACGACATGGCGCGCAACGAAGCCTGGGTGAGCGTGGGATGGGACCACGACACACCGACGTTCGCGGTGGCGTCGATTCGCCACTGGTGGCGCCAGATGGGCTGCGGCGCCTACCCCGACGCCACCGCCCTGTTCGTCACGGCCGATGCGGGCGGGAGCAACGGGTATCGGTCTCGCGCCTGGAAGCATGAGCTTCAACAGTTGGCCGACGAGACCGGACTGACCATCCAGGTGAGTCATTTTCCACCCGGCACCAGCAAGTGGAACAAGATCGAACACCGGCTCTTCTGTCACATCACGGCGAACTGGCGCGGCACCCCGCTGACGACCTATGAGACTATCGTCGACCGCATCGGGAACACCCGGACGGCGACCGGGCTCCGGGTCCTGGCCGAACTCGACGCCGGGCAGTATCCCACGGGCGTTACGGTGACCAAGGAACAGATGGACGCAATCGCGCTGGTCCGCGATACGTTCCATGGGGAATGGAATTACAAACTGTTACCCCGATGAAGTTGATAACTTTATATCGATCACTGTCCTAAGCCGGAGACGCTCCGGGAGGCCTACGAGATGGCGCGACGCAACGGCGGTGCCGCGGGCATTGACGGTGTGACGTTCGCGGCCATCGAGGAGGCCGGCCTCGAGGCGTTCCTGGATGACATCCATGACGAACTGCACTCCCGAACCTATCGGCCCTCGGCAAACCGGCAGGTGGAGATACCGAAGGATGGGGGCAAAGTCCGCATCCTCGGGATACCCACCATCCGGGACCGTGTGGTGCAGGGGGCGCTGAAGCTGATACTGGAACCTGTCTTCGAGGCTGACTTTCAGGAGGGCTCTTACGGGTACCGGCCAAAACGCACGGCCCATCGGGCGGTGCACCGGGTGACGACGGCGGTCGTAAAGAACAAGACCACGGTGATAGACGTGGACTTGGCGTCGTATTTCGATACGGTTCGACACGACATCCTGCTTGGAAAAGTGGCGATTCGGGTAGACGACGACGAAGTTTTACGGCTGTTGAAGCTCATCCTCAAGGCTGGAGGCAAGCGGGGCGTTCCCCAGGGTGGGGTTATTTCACCCTTGCTCAGCAATCTCTATCTCAACGAGGTGGACAAGATGCTGGAGCGGGCGAAGGACGTCACCCGACAAGGACGCTACCACTACATCGAGTGTATTTGGTTACCGGGTGATCCGCCAATGAATACGGGCCGAGAGTGGGCTTGAGGCGAGGAGGTTACAGCGTCACAAGAAGGTTGCCTGGAGTGAGAGCGTGTTCACGCGGGTTGCCTCCACGTTGCGATGCCGCGGGAGACCGGAGGCCGTCGCACGGGAGCGCACAGGCGTCGGCGTTTCGGCGCAGTCCGGTGGCGACCGAGCGCAGTGCGGTCGGGGACTCTCCCCCCTGCGGCGGCGCGCCGCCGGGACCGGTCACGCGTCGCAGCCGTGATTCGGACGGTGCCCGCCTACGGGGGCGGCGGCGGAAGGCCGAGGAGCTCGGGGACGACGGGTTCGGCGGCGCGCAACATCGCGGCGATCAGGGGAGGCAGGTCGAGGTCGCGTTGGCGGGCGGTGCGCACGACGCTGGCGAGGACCTGCTGGGTGTCGGCGCCGTGGCGGGTGCGGTTGCCGCCGCACACCTTGCGGATGACCACAGCGGGCCGGATGGCCTGTTCGGCGCGCCAGTTGGTGGCGTCGAGCGAGGGGTCCCACAAGAAGAGGAACACGGCCGGGAATTCGGTGGCCAGGTGCCCCGCGAAGCGCTCGGCGTCGTCGAGCGGCGGCGGTGCGTCGACCAGCCGACCGAGCCGGGCGGTGAGTCGGCCGCGGGCCGTTGCCATCCCGTGCTCGCTCAGCGCTCCCGCGTTGCAGCGGTCCCGCAGGTCGAGGCCGGCCCGCAGAACCGCCTGCACCTCGCCGGCCCAGGGACTGTCAGGATAGTCCTCCCGGAGCTGCTTGCAGCGTTGCAGAAGGTGGTTCAGACAGGTTTGGTGCAGTCCGTCGAAGCAGCGATACGGTGCCCACCCGTCGCGCACGAGCACGCCGACGTAGTCGGTCCCCAGCACCGTGGCGGCATCGTTGAACCCCCGGCCGGGGCAGATGGCGTAGACCGTCGTGTCCGGGGTGACGAACGTCCACAGCCAGTGGCGCACGCCGCCGACGCGCCAGCCGGTCTCGTCCGGCGTGACCACGGGCGCATTGCGAACCTGCTCGCACAGCTCCGCGTAGGCTGGCGCGGCGGCGCGGGCCGCCCGGTGCAGCACGTGGGCGAGGCCGCCCGGCGTGACCTGCAGCCCGAACGTGGTCCGCAGCAGGTGGGCCACCTTCGCCAGCGGCACCCCCATCTCCGTGTGCAGCTCCACGACCAGCGCGACCACCCCGGGACCGAGCGGCACCCCCGCCGCGCCCAGCGCGTCGGAGGTCTGCAGCACGTGGCGGCCCTGCACCCGCCGCTGACACTGCGAACAGTGGCCGACCTCGATGTCGAAGCGCCGCACGACCGGCCGTACCACGGGCAGTTCTTCCTGATACTGCGACGCCACGCGGGTACCTTCGACCGCGCCGCCGCAATCCGGGCACGTCGTGGGAACCGGCGCCGCGTGGGTCTCGTCAACCCGCGCCGGCCGCGGGCGGCAGCCCTGCCGGCCGTACTCCGACCCAGGCCGCCGTCCGGGACGCCTGCCGCGCCCTTGCGGCCGGTCCTTGGCGAACGGCGCCGCCTGCCGGCGACCCGCCCGGCGTGCCTCGGCCAACTGCTGTTTCAGGCGCTCGATCTCCCGCTTCTGACGCTCGTCCTGGCGTCGCAAGCCGTCGATCTGGCGCTTCTGGCGGTCGTTCTCCCGCTCGCGCCGCGACAGCTCTTCCCGGAGCCGCTCTACCTCGTCGCGCAGCCGTCCTATCCGTTCGTCGCCGGACAGCCCGTACTCGTTGACCACACAAGACTTATGCCATATTCGCGCAAAAAGTACAATCCAAATAAATGGATCTTGCGTGGCCACCCGCTAAACAAAGACCATCGAGTATGCTCGATTCGCCGATGACTGTGCGCCACGAAGGCGCAGAAGGGAGGCCGAGATGGCCGCCTAGCTGCAGCCATGCTGCACGAGGGATGAGGGTAGGCCCCTCGGAGCCGCCCGGCAGGGGGAGGCTCCAAACCGCCGTGCGCTGCTTCGGTCAAGAGCCGGGGTGGTAAGCGTCACGGAAACGGCGCGGCGCGACCGCGTCAGGTAGGGTGCAGGGAGACGAAGTGGATGAACCACCGGCAACGTGTCGAAAGCGTAGGGACGGTGTCGAAACCGGGGCGAGTCGTTAACCCGGGACGAGTCCAGTGGGAGCCTGCAGCTTGGCTGGGCGGCACCCGGCATAAAGGTGGCGTGACCCTGCACCAGGCCCTTGTGTGGAACGTGGGAACCTGTCGCCTCGATGTGAAGGGAGAAATCCAAGGGGCCGACCCCCAAGGATGAGAAGCCCGATGCGAGGCACAGGGGCGGAGCGACCCGTACGAGCGATGAAGTCGGGGAAACTCGATGGAGCAAAGGGGTCGCGTCATCCAGCGTGTCCCGACGGTCAACCGCGCGTGCGGGAGGAGCCGTCGAGCCACGCGAAGCCGTTCAGGCTGTTCGCCCATTGGCATCTGCTGGGGGTGACGCTGGCGGCTGGATGATGGGAGCTGTATGAGCGGAGACGTTCACGTACAGTTCTGCGAGCGCCCGGGGGTGAGATTCCCCCGGGCGACTCACCTGGTGATCCTGATCGACGGCTACCGCCGGTGGCGGTGGCTTGAGACGACCGTGTACAAGCGGCTTCTGGAGGAACTGGCCACACTCGACGTGGAACTCAATCGTGACAAGACGCGTCGCGTCGATCTCGCAAAGGGCGAGAGTTTCACCTTCCTTGGGTTCAGCATCCGCCGCGCCTGGACGCAGCGGGGCAAGTGGGGGGTTGCCTGTGTGCCGAAGATAGCGGCACGCACCAAACTCCTGCGACGGCTCAAGGGGGTGATGCGACGACATTGCTCGCAACCGGTTGAAAGGGTCATTGCTCTCATCAACCCAATCCTGCGCGGATGGACGAACTACTTCCGCATAGGACAATCGAGCCGATGTTTCAGTCACGTGAAGGACTGGGTCGAGAAGAAGGTACGGAGACACCTGATGCGACAGCGCGGGCGACTGGGGTTCGGCTGGAAGAGGTGGAGTAGGCAGAAGCCATATGACCGACTCGGGCTGTTCTCCGAATACCGGGTCGTCTATCTGCCGAAAGCGCTCCCGGTTTGAACGGCCACATAACCCTTGAGACGAAGGCAACAGGAAAGCCCAGTGCCGGAAATCGGCATGCTGGGTTTGACGAGGCGGGAGCTGGAAACGTGCCCACGGGAGCCGGACTGAGGCCCGGTGCGAAAGCGCCGGAGGAGCCACCGGACCCTACCGACAGCGCGCCAGCTCTCGACCCTACCGGAGAGCGGGGGGGGGGAGGAAACGTACCCACGGGACTCGGCCTGCGGCCCGGTTGCGAAAGCGCCGGATAAGCCACCGACCCCTACCGGCTACGCGCCTCTCCTCGACTCTACTACTTATGTTCGTTTCGTTAACCAGGACCCGCCCGTTGAAGGTGCGCTGGATATTGACCTGCGTGACCGCGGTTTTCCTGCTCGCGGTCACGCCAGCCGGTGCTCAGGACTTCGAAGCGACACGGTACGCGGCTGAACAGGGTGACGCCGACGCCCAGTTCAACCTCGGGGTCATGTACGCCAACGGTCTGGGCGTGCCGCAGGACTACGCTGAAGCCGTCCGGTGGTACCGTCTGGCCGCCGAGCAGGGCAACGCCAGCGCTCAGAACAACCTCGGGCTCATGTACGCCAACGGTGAGAGCGTACCGCAGGACTACGCTGAAGCCGTCCGGTGGTACCGTCTGGCCGCCGAGCAGGGCAACGCCAGCGCTCAGTTCAACCTCGGGCTGATGTACGCCAACGGTGAGAGCGTACCGCAGGACTACGCTGAAGCCGTCCGGTGGTACCGTCTGGCCGCCGAGCAGGGCAACGCCAGCGCCCAGTTCAACCTCGGGCTGATGTACGCCAACGGTGAGGGCTTACCGCAAGACTACGTTTCCGCACACATGTGGCTAAACCTTGCCGCCGCGACCGGCGGCGAGAATGCCCGCAAGGCCCGCGATAGTGTCGCCGCCAACATGACGCGCGAACAGATCGCCGAGGCGCAAGCGTGGGCACGGGAATGGGCTAATCGATAGCCTCACGCCTGTCGCAGACGGCCGAGTCCGCCGCGCTATAAACCGAGTTCTGAATGTGATCCGAGGCGCACCAGGCACAGGGTGTCGGCGCCGGACTTCCGGGTAGATCAGCATCAGGTCCGGCTTCACGTGGCAGTCACGGTGATCTCCCCACTCGCCAGGGCCTCCACGATGAGCGCCAGGCGCGGGGCCACGGAGCGCCGGAAAGCCAACCCGGATTGCCTGCTAGAATCCCTACCGATAATGCGGAGCATTCTTGGGTCGGCGGCGCGGCAGACGGCAGGAGGCGAGTGGCAAGGAGCGTGTCCGCGCCGGTGAACCAAGAATGGATTGGACTGAACCGCTGGCCGGTCGCTCGGCTATGGGTATTGCATGGTCGGGAGGCCGGGGCTGGCGTGCGGCGCCTGGCCGTCATCGATGGGCCGGTCACGACGAATCCAGAATGGCCGGACACGGCCACGCGTTGACGAGGCGGTCGACGACATGCATGTCCCCGTCGTGACACCGGGGACACTGGCGTAAGGAGCGACCGGTCAACGCCTCGTAGCGGTCCCGATAGTCGGTCGAGGCCTGGCCAGCGGGCTCCACGGCCGGAGGGGAGGGTTACCGGGGGAGCATGCCAGGGTGGACCGTGCCGAAAAAGCCGCTCGCCATTGACGCCAGCACCATCCTTGCGACGAAGGTAACGCCGCTTCAGCCAGCGACCGACGCGCTTCAGCGCGGGGAGCGGACGAGCGACCAGCTCGTTGATCTCAACTTCAAGGTGCCGGTCGCGTTTCGCCGCCGCTTCAAGCAGTTGGCGCTCGATGCGGACCTCAAGGGCGTGCAGTTCCTGCGGCGCGCCGTCGAGGCCTACGAGCGAGCGCGCCAGGCCGGATAGGTATGCAGGATCGGCCCGTTTCGGGTCCGAGTCTGCATGTTCTCCGGCCGGCCTGGCGTGCTGGTACGCGAAAAGCCCATGGAAACAGGGGTGTTTCCGGGGGCGGGGTGGTTAACGGAAGAACGGGTTATGGGACGCTGGCCCCATAGGTGAGAAGAATTGCTCGACTTCGAACAGGGAGCACCGGAGGTCTTTGGCGGCAACTTCGCAGCCGTCGATCACGGTTCGGTACCGCTCGTAGGTGGTGATGTCCTTGATTGCGCCGAAATCCACTTTAGCGACCATGGCCGGCTGGCCCTTGAAGTGCTCCATGAGCCCCTTCTTGACGCTGCTGTCGAGCGGCGGGTGCAGCGCGCAGCTAAGGCCAGGGCGTCCGAGGTTCCCGACGTAGGCCACCGTCTTGAGGTAGATGTTGATCAGCTTGACGCTCCAGCCGACCGGGAATTCGCTCCAACCTTCCTTCAGGTGCGGTTTCGCTCGGTCGCATAGAGCCTCGGTCTGGCACTTGTGCCACGCGTTGAAGTCCTCGCACGAGATCGGCCCCTTCGACTCGTCGAGTACCTCCGACCACGCGACCTCGTCGAGTAGGAGACCGACCGGCGCGCCGCCTCCTGCGAGCTGAAATCCCGGGAATTTGACAGCCGCGAACGCGGTCCATTTCGCGTGCTCGTAGAGGATCTTGAGACGGGGGGACGGGGTCATCAAGGGTTAACGGAAGACCCGGTTATCGGACCCGGGCCCTGGCGGCCCGCCAGCGGAACAGCCCAAACAAGGCGTCCAGGATTTCACTGATGTCTTCCCAAGAGACACGTCTCACGACTTCCAACATGAGCCGCCGCAGCAGCCATCCCAGAGGCTTCAGCCAGCGCACGAACCTCGCCGGCGGCCGGCCGGGGCGGATGTGCCAGAAATGCGTCTCGTCACAGCGTTCACAGTACGCCTGACCGAGCGCACTAGCCCGGATTATGCGTGAAGGTGCGGTGGAGGGGAAGACACAGGCGCCTCCGTGTGGTACAAACGTAGTGCACACAACATTTTAGCCACAATGGAGACCCCTGCATGATGCCTCACACGATACCACAGAGCCTCTTGCGAAACGCGTGATCGGCCGAGTTTTTCCCTGCCGGAGTCGGCGGGGCGAGGGACGGTCAGCGGGCGGGATGCAGCGTTCGCAGGATGGCAGTGACCGCGCCCGGGAAGCCGGCGACACGGGGGTTCATGGAGCCTGCCTAC
Organism: Vicinamibacterales bacterium; assembly: GCA_965217045.1. Classification (GTDB taxonomy): domain Bacteria; phylum Acidobacteriota; class Vicinamibacteria; order Vicinamibacterales; family UBA8438; genus JAAXGX01. The sequence goes on from CBDCHF010000008.1 coordinate 312,023, forward strand.
CGGTTATGAGGGCAAGCGCACGCGAAGAGAGGTGGCGCATTTCCTTCACGAGCCGTTCCAGTTTACGGTTGTTCTCGATCCACTCCCGGTAGAGGACGAGTTCGTCTTCGGTGAGGTTCAAGCCAATGGTCTTTCCGCGGGCCTTGCGCGTCCAGTAGTGGTAGGGGCCGTGACGGGCGTCCGGGTCGTCGTGGCAGCGACAGGTAGCCCTCCCACACGTTATCCGGCGGGTGTGAACGCCGCCCTGGCCTACGAACCCGAGCGTTTGCAGTTCCGCCTTGAGCGCGTCGTATTGCTCCTCATAGCGGCATAACGCTGCGCTGTAGGCCATCCATTCATTGTTTCACATCCGTGGTCAATCAAACAAACCATGAACTGCCTGCGTGGTTCCTTCGCCCCCTATTGGCAGTCGATCCAGCGCGCGCTGTTCCCCCAGTTGGAGCCCGTGTTGGGTCCGCTGACCGGGAAACAGCAGCAGTTGGTGCAGACTCTCGAGGTCATCCGTATCGAGCAGTGGATTCCCCGGTGCTTCCGGGTGCCGGGGCGTCCGCGCAAGGACCGCGCGGCACTGGCGCGAGCCTTCGTGGCCAAGGCGGTCTACGGCATGCCGACGACGCGCGTGCTGCTGGACCGCTTGGTCACCGACGTGGCGCTGCGGCGGATCTGCGGCTGGGAGCGGAAGAGCGAGGTGCCGAGCGAGTCGGTCTTCTCACGCGCCTTCGCCGAGTTCTCCGACACACAGTTGCCCCAGCGCACGCAGGCAGCGTTGATCCGCAACACCCACCACGACCGGTTGGTGGGTCACCTCTGCCGCGACTCGACGGCCATCGAGGCCCGCGAGAAGCCGGCCGCGAAGGAAAAGACGCCCCCGCTGCCCAAGCGCAAGCGGGGACGGCCGAACAAGGGTGAGGAACGGCCGAAGGTCCTCAAGCGCCTCGACCGGCAGGCGGCCATGACCTTGCCGGCGATGCTCGACGACCTGCCGACCGACTGTGACGTGGGCATGAAAAAGGACAGCAAGGGCTACCAGTCGACCTGGTCGGCTACAAGCTGCACCTCGACGTGGCCGACGGCCAGATTCCGATCAGTTGCCTGCTGACGTCCGCCTCCCTGCACGACAGCCAAGCCGCCATTCCGCTGGCGACCTTGTCGGCCGAGCGAACGACCAATCTGTATGACCTGATGGACGCCGCCTACGACGCGGAACCGATCCGCCAGCACAGCCGCTCACTCGGCCACGTCCCGTTGATTGACACCAACCCCCGCCGCGACAAGACGCTGGCGGAGGAATTGCGAACCGAAGCCCGGCGCCTGCAGCGTATCGGCTTTCAGCTTCCCGAGCAGGCTCGCTACAACGAGCGTACGGCGGGTGAGCGCGTCAATGGCCGACTCAAGGACGAGTTCGGCGGTCGCCATGTCCGGGTCCGTGGCGCCTCGAAAGTGATGTGCCACTGCATGTTCGGCGTGCTCGCACTCACCGCCGACCAGCTCGTGCGCCTCGTGACATAACCAGTGCACCGCCGGCAACGCCCCTCGGCGCCCGACGGGCGTCAGTCACCCACGGGTGTCCCAACGCGCGGTCGAGAACACGTCGAAACATCCGACTTCTACCTCTGGCGTGCCGCCGGTTCTCCCGACAAGATATCCAGTCGGCGATCCAGGGCAATCGTGTTCACCAAGAGAGCTGAGGACTGCGCCCAGTCCCAATCCCCCGGGAGTTTTGCAAGCGGCTCCACAGACTGTTCTATTCCCGGATCTGTTCGACAAGCCCCTCGTCGCCACGTTCAACCAGGAACACGCGAGTTCCGACGGCGGCGCCGTCCTGCTCAAGGCGGCCGAGCGCGTGTACGGCTTGGTCAAGGCGTTCGCCCGGTGTCTGGCCGACAAGCGCGCCGCGGAGAAGATTCGGCACACGTTCGCGGATCTGATCGGCCAGCGGATCTTCGGCATCGCGTGCGGTCATCCCGATGGCAACGATGCCGACCACTTGGCCGACGACCCCATCCACAAGCTGCTGCTCGGGCGGGACCCGGTGTCCGGCGCGCCCTTGGCGTCGCAACCTACGATCTCGCGGTTCGAGAACGGCGCGAGCCGCACCGCGCTCTACCGGATGGGGCGCGAGTTGGCGGCGTGCGTCATCGAGCGGCATCGGCGCCGCCTGCACGGTCGGGCGCGGCTCGTCACCATCGATCTGGATCCGACCGACGACCTGACGCACGGCGCCCAGCAGCTCACGTTCTTCAACGGGCACTATGGCGGCTGGTGTTATCTGCCGCTGCTCGGGTTTCTGAGCTTCGACCGCGAGGCGGAGCAGTATCTGTGCGCGGCGGTGCTGCGGCCCGGCAACGCAGTGGCCGCCGACGGGACCCTCGGGCTGCTGTGTCGGCTGCTCCCGCTGCTGCGGGCGGCGTTTCCGCGGGCGCGGTTTCTCGTTTGTCAAGGGCGGACCAAAACCAGACCAGAGTGGCGGAGGAAAATTAGACCATCCGGCCGCCCGGTGGCGTGTTTGAAGGTGGCTGTGCGGGTGGGCTGAAGCGGAGTCCGGGCACGCCCCCGGGGCGGGCCCGGACGCAGTGGAGGCCCGGCTGCACAGCCAGCGGCGTTGCAGGGGGAGGGGTCAGGACGCCGGGGCGGCAGCGTCTTTGCGAGCGTGCTTGCTGTGTGCGAGGCGATAGCTGTCGCCGTTCAGCTCGAGGATGTGGACGTGATGGGTCAGCCGGTCGAGCAGCGCGCCGGTGAGCCGTTCAGAGCCAAAGGTCTCGGTCCATTCGTTGAAGGGCAGATTCGAGGTCACCAGCGTCGACGCTTGCTCGTAGCGCTGGGAGAAGATCTCGAACAGCAGCTCGGCGCCGGTCTTCGACAACGGCACGTAGCCGAGCTCGTCCACGATCAACAAATCCTGCTTGGCCAACTGTTTCTGGAAGCGGAGCAGGCGCTTGTCATCCCGAGCTTCGAGCAGCTCGTTCACCAGCGCGGCGGCGGTGGTGAAGCGCACCCGATAGCTTTTCTGACAGGCGGCCAACCCCAAGGCCAGCGCCAGATGCGTCTTGCCTGTGCCGGAGTTGCCCAACGCCAAGACGTTCTCTCGCCGGTCGAGATACTCCGCGCGGGTCAGCTCGAGCACGAGCCGTTTGTTCAACGACGGGATCGCACGGAACGCGAAGGTCTCGAGACTCTTCACGACCGGGAACTTGGCGGCCTTGATGCGGCGTTCGATGGCGCGCTGCTCGCGGTCGAGCAGCTCCAGCTCGCAGAGGCGGAACAGCTAGCGTGGACAGTCCAGCCCTTCCTGCGCGCAGTGCCGCGCCACCTTGTCGTACTCGTGCAGGAAGGTCGGCAAGCGGAGGGCCTTGAGATGGGCGTCGAGCAGCAGGGTCGACTTGGCCATCACTCGGCCCCTGCCCCCAGCAGCATCAAGTAGTCGGCCGCCATGGTCGTCATCACCCGCGGGGCCGGGAGATGCGGATACTGCGCCAGGTCGAGGCGGGGCGGCCGGTGGTCGAGGCGGCACAGAACGAGATGCTTGACGGCGTCGAACCCGATCGCGCCCAGTCGCAGGGCGTCCTGGATAGCGCCGCGGACGTGGGCCAGCCGAAAGTCCTCGAGGCAAGACCTGCACATACTCGCGGGTCCCGGCTTTGCCCAGCCGGGTCTCCAAGAGCCGCCGCAGCCGGAGAAACTCGTCTGGCAGCGCCCACCCGGTCAGCGGCGCCGCTTGATCGAGCGCGCCCGTCTTGCGCTCCAACAAGGCCAAGTAGTGCAGCGGATCGAAGATCAGCTCCTCACGCCCGTAGCTGCGACGATGACGGGCGATCTCCTCACTCCCGCAGACGATCACGACGACGTCCACGTAGCCCTTCACCACCACGTCGCGGTGGCCGTAGGCGGTTGGCGCCGAGTAGTCGTTGCGGCGGTAGCGCACCAGCGACAACGACGTGACCCGCGTCGGGCGCGTGTCGCAGGCTTCATACGGGACCGGCGGCAACGGCAACAACGCGGCGCGGTCGCGCGCGAAGCGCTCCCCGATCGTCTCGGTGTGCCGCCGTAACCGCTGCCCGCGCCGCGCGCGGCACTGGCGCGCCAAGTCAGCGTTCAACGCGTCCCAACTCGCGACGCGCGGGACCGGCACGAAGAAGTTTCGGCGGGCGTAGCCGACCAGCCCTTCCACCTTGCCTTTGTCGTTGCCCTTCCCCGGCCGTCCGAAGCGATCGTCGAACAAGTAGTGCGAGTGGAGCTCGCTGAAGCTCTGCGTTCGCTGCCGCGTGCCGTCCCCGAGAATCTTCGCCACCGCCAGCGTGGTGTTGTCGTAGACGATGCCACGCGGCACGCCGCCGAAGTAGCGGAACGCGGCGTTGTGTCCTTCGCAAAACGCCTCCGTCGTCTCGGCCGGAAACGCCTGCACGAACGCGTCGTCGCTGTGCGGCAGATCCACGACCAAGTAGTGCGCCTTGCATTCGACGCCGTCGATGACCACCAGGGCTTCGCCGAAGTCGGCCTGGGCGTCGCCCGGCGGATGCGCGAGCGGCACGAACATCTCTTGCCCGCCCAGCTTCTGCCTGCGCACGTAGTCTTTGACAATCGTGTGGCCGCCCGTGAAGGCGTGCTCGACGCATAAGCGCTCCCAGATGCGCTTTGAAGTTGCCCCGGTTTCGTGGACACCTATCCTCTTGGGGGGAGAAGGAGTATCCGCGCTGCCGAAGACGAGACCACCGTACGCGGCGAAGTTCCGGCAACAGATGGTCGACCTGGTTCGGTCCGGACGTGCGCCGGAGGACCTGGCTCGCGAGTTCGAGCCGTCGTCCCAGGCGATCCGAACCTGGGTCGCGCAGGCGGGCCGCGATGCGGGCGAGCGCAGCGACGGGCTGCGCACGGAGGAGCGTGAAGAGCTTCGCCGGCTGCGCCGGGAGAACCGGCGCCTGTGCGAAGAGCGAGAGATATTGGCAAAGGCAACGGCCTGGTTCGCGCGGGAGGCCCGACCCGGGAGACCTACCGGGTCATGAGCGCGAATCAGGCTCGTTTCCGTGTCGCCACGATGGCCCGGGTGCTCGGTGTCTCCCCGAGCGGGTACTACGCGTGGCGTCGTCGTCCTCCGTCGGCTCGGGCACGGGCCGATGCCGAGCTCCGGGCTCGCGTCCAGGCGATTCACGGCCGGAGTCGAGGGACGTATGGTGCTCCTCGGATTCACGCCGAACTGACCGAGGGCGGTGTCGCGGTGAGCCGCAAGCGGGTCGCCCGGGTCATGCGGTCCGTCGGCGTCGCCGGGGTGAGCCGGCGCCGCGGCCCTCGCACGACACGCCGGAATGCCCAGGCCCGCCCGGCCCCGGATCGGGTCGAGCGGCGCTTCGAGGCGGACGCGCCGAACCGGCTCTGGGTCGCCGACATCACCTACGTCCCGACCCTGGCCGGCTTCCTGTACCTGGCCATCGTCCTCGACGTGTTCAGCCGGCGCGTCGTCGGTTGGGCCATGGCGGGGCATCTTCGCACCGCGCTGGTGGTCGAGGCGCTGGAGATGGCCGTGACGCAACGGCGGCCCGAGGCGGTCATCCATCACTCCGACCAAGGCTGCCAGTACACCTCGCTGGCCTTCGGCGCTCGCTGCCGGGAACGGGGCGTCGCGCTATCGATGGGTTCGGTCGGCGATTGCTTCGACAATGCGATGGCCGAGAGCTTCTTCGCGACCCTGGAGTGCGAGCTGCTCGACCGAACGACGCTGTCAACGCACGCCGAAGCACGGGCGGCGTTGTTCGAGTTCATCGAGGGGTGGTACAACACACGGCGGCGTCACTCCGCGCTCGGCTACCGGTCGCCACTGGAGTTCGAACGGCTCCATCAGGCCGGCGCTGTGGACGGTGCCCGGCTTGTGGACGCCCTACGGGCGCCCACAAGTCCGTTGGATCCCGCGCTGCGCACGGGATCCACACCGCCCACAGGAATCAATGTTGATGTACACACCATGACGTGAACCGAAAGCCTTAACCTGTCCACGAGATCGGGGCAACCTCACTTGGCCGTGTGCCGTTGTTTCTTCGGGCGCTGCTGATCGTCGGTGAGAATTTGATCGATGACCCCGGTGAAGGCGTCCAGTTTCGGACACCGGATCGGTTTCGCCCGACGATACCCGGGCGGCAGGCGGTAGCGCAGCATCTTGCGCACCGTCTCCCGGGCCAGCCCGAAGCGCCGGGCCGCCGCCCGCTCGCTCAATCCCTCCACATAGACGCTGCGCCGCACCGCCGCATAGAACTCCACTCGTCTTCATTTGGCGGGTTCCGGGGCAGGTGTCAAAGTTTTGACTTGTACAAATTTCGGAACTGTGGCATAACCTTGGCGTGAAGGTCGGGGACCGCAATTCGCACGAGAACCTGCAGGCCGAGGTCGAACGGCTCCGCACGGAGTTGACGCGGCGCGAGCGCGACACCAAGAACCAGCAACGCGAGAACGGTCGCCAGCAGCGTCAGATCGACGGCCTGCAAGGCCAGATCGCCAGATCGAGCGTCAGAAGCGGGAGATCGAGCAACTGAGGGGGCAGTTGGCCGCCGCGCGCCGGGCGGGGTTCCGACAAGCCGCCCCCTTCGCCAAGGACCGACCGCAAGGACGCGGCCGGCGTCCCGGTCGACGGGCTGGTACGCAGTATGGTCGGAAGGCGTGCCGCCCGCGCCCGGCACGGGTTGACCAGACCCTGGAAGCGCCGGTGCCGACGGCGTGTCCCGACTGCGGCGGGTCGGTCGAAGTGACCCACGTGGCGTCGCAGTATCAGGAAGAAATCCCCGCGGTGCGCCCGATCGTGCGCCGCTTCGACATCGAAGTGGGCCGCTGCTCACAGTGTTGGCGGCGCGTGCAGGGCCGCCACGCGCTGCAGACCTCGGATGCGCTGGGAGCGGCCGGCGCGCAGCTCGGCCCCGGCGTCGTCGCGCTGGTCGTCGAGTTGCACACGGAGATGGGCGTACCGCTGGCGAAGGTCGCCCACGTGCTGCGGACCACGTTCGGCCTGCAGGTGACGCCGGGCGGCCTCGCTCACCTGCTGCACCGCACGGCCCGCGACGCCGCGCCGACCTACACGGCGCTGTGCGAGCAGGTCCGTAATTCGCCGGTGGTCACCCCGGATGAAACCGGGTGGCGCGTCGGTAGCCTCCGCCACTGGCTGTGGGCCTGGGTCACCCCGGAGACGACGGTCTACGCCATTTGCCCCGGTCGCGGGTTCGACGATGCCGCCACGGTTCTGGGGGCCGACTTCGCCGGTGTGCTCGTGCGCGACGGGTGGGTGTCGTATCGCTGCTACCGAGCCGCGCTGCACCAATCCTGTCTGAATCACCTGCTCCGACGATGCAAGGAACTGCAGGAAGATCATCCGCACAGTCTGTGGGCCGGGCAGGTGCAAGCGGTCTTGCAGACGGGCCTTGCCGTGCGTGACCGCTGCAACGCCGGCGAGCTGAGCGAGCACGGTCTGGCATCGGTCCGCGGCCGACTCGTGGCCCGGCTCGGTCGGCTGATTGACGCACCGCCACCGCTGGACGACGCCGAGCGCTTTGCCCGGCACCTGGCCACCGAATTCGCTGCGGTGTTTCTCTTCTTGTGGGACCTGTCGATCGACGCCACCAACTGGCGCGCCGAACAGGCCATCCGTCCCGCCGTCGTTATCCGTAAGGACGCCCCTATATGTCAAGAAAGGGTGTGAACACCGCCGCGAGCGGAGTTGGATCTGAAGTGGAGCGGACAGAAAGCTCATGGATGACGGCGGGGCATCTCCCGCGGGAGGACGAGGGTTGAGGACCCGGATCGCCGATGCCAACTCGCGTCGTCACCGGCTTTCGTCCAGAGACAGGTTGTCCGTGCAGCGGAGAGGTAGCCTCTGCTCCCGCCGAGTCAAGGCGCTTCGCGCCTCCTCCGCTGCGCTACGGTCCTTCGGATGACTCGGCGCTCGCGCCGGCTTCAGAGCTGGTTGTGGCCGGACGGATTCGTCCGGCCACTGAAAACACTGGCCGGATGACCGAGAGGTTCTCTACGTGCGGCCGCCGCAGCGGGGCGCGACATCGTCCAGGCCCCCGCCCAGCGGCGGATGACGGACCGCTGACGCGGGAACGGCATCGACTCGCCTGCGGCTCGCCCTCCCGGGCCCCCGGTCGTAGACCGGGGGAAGTGACGTTGGGGTTCACTGACCGGTGTCCGGCACCGGACGGCGACAGCGACCGGCGGCGCACGACACGCTCCGGATCGGGTCGGAGTCCCGGTTCGGCAAGGCCAGCGTACGGTCAGATCGGAACCGGCCGAAATAGTCGTCGCCAAGCCAAAGGCATTGACCCCGAACACACCAAAGAGCGCGACCACGTCAGGCAGCCTTGGCGCAGGTCGCACCGGGTTGGTGGTCTTCGATCAGCGCGTGGTAGATTTCCCGGGCAACGAAGCGTTTCAGGCAGCGGATGATGTCTTTCTTCGACAAGCCCTCGGCGGTGCGTCGTCGGACGTAGTCGAGGGTCGGCTGGTGCCAGCGCATGCGGATGATCACGATCCGGTAGAGCGCCGCGTTGGCTTGGCGGTGGCCGCCGCGGAAGAGCCGATGCCGGTTCGTAACCCCGGATGAGGCGGGAATCGGACAGGCGCCACATAGTTTCGCGAACGCGGCTTCGGAACGGATCCGGGTGGGGTTGTCGCCGGCAACGATCAGCATCTCGGCCGCCGAGTCGGGACCAATCCCGAACGCCTCACGCAGGGTCGGCGCTGCCGCCCTGGTGAGGATGTCGAGCAACTCGTCGTGCCGGTCGATCTCGGCCGAAAGTGTGCGCCAGCGGGCCGCGAGCGCCCGTAGCGCATGCTTCACCGAGGCAGTCGGGTCGAGGATGTCTCCTGGTCTGAGGGTCGCGCAGCGGTCGATGAGCCGTTGGTCGGTGAGCGGCTCGAGTGCTTCGCGGACCCGACTCGGTGCGTTGACGAGCAGCGTCTTGAGCGTGGTCATCGCGGTAGTGCGGGCCTTGACGGCCGTATCGCGGGCGATCTTGATCTGGCGGACCATTTCTGCCGCGCCGTCCGCAGCTTTCGGCATGGCGGTCGCGACACCGGCGAGCACCGACCGCGCCGCAGCCTCGGCATCGAGCGTGTCACTCTTGCCGTTGTTGCGCCGCTTGCGCCGGTCGCAACGGTTGACCTCGACGACGTGGAGCCCCTGTCGGCGCACGGAGCGCGCGAGGCCGACCCCGTAGGAACCGGTACCTTCAATCCCGAAGGTTTCGAGGTCACCGAGCGTGCGTGCCCACGCCACCAGGTCGGCATAGCCGGCCCCGTTCGCCGGCACCCGGAACGTCGCGAGCCGGGCGCCCAGGTCATTGATCGCTACCGCGACATGCTCGTGCTTGTGGGTGTCGACGCCGACGATCACCTTGACCGACGGATCGTCACGCGCGATGCTGTTCGACATGTTGCTGGCCCCCTTTCGGGCTGGCGACGCCGTCTGGTCGGGCGGGCGGACAGGACTGTGACGGGACTTTCAAGCCAGGCCCCTATTCGGTCACTGCCCTCCCGGCCAGGCAACATCTGGATGCGTGCTGCCCGGCCGGGCCGACAGATCCTTGCCAGGACACGAAGTCGGTCTGCGGCGGAGTCAGAACCGGCCGGGCAGCAGCACGATCATGCTCACAGTCTGCGGTGGCAACCGGACCCGCCACGGCGCCGACACCCAGCAGGTGCTCGCCAGCGTCGTGCGCACCGCCCGCCAACGCCATCTCGATCTGCCGCCGCTGATCGCCACGATGTTGCGCGCCACCGGCCCCGTCGTCCCCGACGCTTTCGGGCTCCCCCCGCCACCCGCTTGAGACCAGTAACACCGCGACGCCCCTCCGTGGGTGAGGACTGGCAACGCCGAAACGCTGCTTCAACCGCCACCGATCCAGGCGGCTACCGCTACGCGCCAGCGCAAGTGTCGATCAAGCCGACAAGTCCCGTCGCCGCTCGGGACTCTGCAGCCTCCCAAGCCAGTTCAGCCCGTGTTTGTTGAGGAATCACCCGCTAACCGAATATCTCCACTCGATACATCCCTCCTGTGTTCCACAGAACACCGTCGGCATGCTCGGTGGACCACTCGAGCGGTCTGGTTTTCCGCCGCCCGCAGGCAGCTTCACACCGCCGCGCTGTGGTCTATTTTTGCTCCGCCGTTCTCACTGGCATGGGTCGGGAAGCGAGCGACGCAGGCACCGACCGATTCCGCCGGGGTAGTGGCGACGGCACGCATGGAAGAGGAGAATGGACGCAACACGGGAAGCCTTGGCGGTGGCGTGGCACGCGCCAACCGACAGCCCGCGAGGGTCAGGTCGGGCCGTGCAGGGTGGCGGAGAGGCCCGTAGTGTGCGCCAGGCCTCATGCATCCCCTTATTTTTGCAGGCATCAGATCACGCCGAAGACCTCTCGATACACCCGCTGTTCCATGAGCATGCTTCCGAACGTCTCCATCAACCGACGAACCCGATCCTCGGGCCAATTGGGGAGGTGGTGGTACAGCATCAGCCCCTGCCGAAACAACGAATGCGTCCGCCGCTTCACCGTGTTCGCCTTCAACCAGCGGTCATAACCGATGCGCTCGCCCGCCGCGCCCAGCAACGACAGCACGGCGATCGCCAGCGCGCTGATCAACAACAGGCGGTCCCGCCGGTCCGGGCGCGAAACATGCATCGAAGACAGCCCCATCCCGAAGCGCATGTCCTTGATGTCCCGAAAGCCCGCCTCAATCCCCCAGCGCTTGCCGTAGTACCGAATCAGGACCCGCGTCGGGACTGTCGCTTCGCTGGCCACCAGGCACCACGGTTCGTCCATCTTCGGATCGTGTACGCACACGACCACGCCGACCGGCAGTTCGTACGTGTCGGTCACCCGAGCACCCACCAGCCGCCGCGCACGCCCCCCGGCGCCGACCCACGCGGCGGCCGCTCGCCGCTCGCCCCGCGCACTCGTCACGGAGATGTCTCCACGCAACCGAATCACATATTCGAGGGCCAGCTCTGTCGTCAACGCGTAGAACAGCTTGCAGTCCCCAAAGCCCCGGTCCGCCACGACGGTGACTTTCACCCCGGCCGGCAGCACCTCCCGCAACCGGCACAGCACCTCGTACTCATAGCGCCGCTGATTACCCTTCAGTGTCGAGGACGCCACCGTCTTCCACAGCAGGGGCGTCGCGCGCCCATGGCCAGTCACCATCGACAGCACGATCGTGTCCTGCCCGTCGGCCGCGAAGCTCGTCCAATCCAGCGCGACGACGACTTCTGTGCGGGCGCCGACGATGAACGGCGTCCAGTATGCGAAAAAGGCCCAGACGTCGACGCCTCGATTGCTCAGCAGCCGATCCACCTGCTTCACACCATGCTTGGTCAACGTCCCCATGGCCTGGGCCAAGCCGCGCCCCACTGCATGGATTGCCAGCGAAGCGCTCGTCAGCACGCCCACGGTTGCGTTAGCCAATGACAACACTCTCTTGGCATGCAGGTCGCCTTCGTACAAGGTCGTGATGAAGTTCAGGAGGTCGTGTCTCCCGTGCCATTGCCCGGATGAGGCAGGCCGGTCTTGATGTATATTCATATAATCATATTCTAATTCACAGTGCGCCACCTTTCAGACTTTCTAGCCTAATGCGAGACGGAGGGTTTCGCTCTATTGATTCATATGAGTTCTCCACCCGGCGGCGCCGGACCCCGTAGTCATGAAACCAGGGCATGACGAGGCGACAGCCGGGCCCCGTGGGTGCGGATCAGCCGGCTGGAAGGCTACCGCTGCCCACGAGTGTCTGTGTAAAAAATGAGGGGATCTCTGAGGCGCCAGGCAGCGCACTGGTCAGGAGAGTTGAAGTCCCTCCGGCTCCCGGGGGTTCAGCATCCGCCGCGCCTGGACGCAGCGGGGCAAGTGGGGGGTTGCCTGTGTGCCGAAGATAGCGGCACGCACTAAACTCCTGCGACGGCTCAAGGGGGTGATGCGACGACATTGCTCGCAACCGGTTGAAAGGGTCATTGCTCTCATCAACCCAATCCTGCGCGGATGGACGAACTACTTCCGCATAGGACAATCGAGCCGATGTTTCAGTCACGTGAAGGACTGGGTCGAGAAGAAGGTACGGCGACACCTGATGCGACAGCGCGGGCGACTGGGGTTCGGCTGGAAGAGGTGGAGTAGGCAGAAGCTATATGACCGACTCGGGCTGTTCTCCGAATACCGGGTCGTCTATCTGCCGAAAGCGCTCCCGGTTTGAACGGCCACATAACCCTTGAGACGAAGGCAACAGGAAAGCCCAGTGCCGGAAATCGGCATGCTGGGTTTGACGAGGCGGGAGCTGGAAACGTGCCCACGGGAGCCGGACTGAGGCCCGGTGCGAAAGCGCCGGAGGAGCCACCGGACCCTACCGACAGCGCGCCAGCTCTCGACCCTACCGATGAGCGGCGACTGGAAACGGAGCCATGGCGAGGAGTGAGGCACCGGCATCAGCGAAAGCTGCCGGGAACAGCTACCCCCTACGCCTACCGCCACCGCGCCAGTCGTCGACTCTACCCTGCTGACGTCCGCCTCCCTGCACGACAGCCAAGCCGCCATTCCGCTGGCGACCTTGTCGGCCGAGCGAACGACCAATCTGTATGACCTGATGGACGCCGCCTACGACGCGGAACCGATCCGCCAGCACAGCCGCTCACTCGGCCACGTCCCGTTGATTGACACCAACCCCGGCCGCGACAAGGCGTTGGCGGAGGAATTGCGAACCGAAGCCCGGCGCCTGCAGCGTATCGGCTTTCAGCTTCCCGAGCAGGCTCGCTACAACGAGCGTACGGCGGGTGAGCGCGTCAATGGCCGACTCAAGGACGAGTTCGGCGGTCGCCATGTCCGGGTCCGTGGCGCCTCGAAAGTGATGTGCCACTGCATGTTCGGCGTGCTCGCACTCACCGCCGACCAGCTCGTGCGCCTCGTGACATAACCAGTGCACCGCCGGCAACGCCCCTCGGCGCCCGACGGGCGTCAGTCACCCACGGGTGTCCCAACGCGCGGTCGAGAACACGTCGAAACATCCGACTTCTACCTCCCGGCGTGCCGCCGGTTCTCCCGACAAGATATCCAGTCCACGATCCAGGGCAAATCGTGTTCACCAAGAGAGTTGAGGACTGCGCCCACCCCAATCCCCCGGGAGTTTTGCAAGCGGCTCTTCGTATACACTGAAGCGTTCGCGTTGCCATGCTGAACCCGTTCCGCATCCTGACAGTCCTCGCGTGCATCGCGAGCGCCGCAACGGCGGAGGCCCAGCAGTCGTCGCAGGACGCCGGCACGCGGACGGCAGGCTTCGCCGTGGCGGGCGGTTTCCCGCCGGCCCACGCACGCCGGATTGAAGCTCCCCCGCTTATCGACGGCGACGTCCTCGGCGATCCCGCCTATGCGGACGCGGAGGTAGCCAGCGGCTTCCGCCAGAACACGCCCGACGAGGGACAGCGCTCGTCCGAGCGCACGGAGGTGCGCATCGTCTACACCGACGACACGCTGTACTTCGGCGTCGTCTGCTATGTCAGCGACCCGCGGACGATCATCGTCGCCGACAGCCGGCGCGACTCGTCGCTGGACGATACCGACAGCGTCCAGATCATCCTCGACACGTACCTGGACCAGCAGAACGGCTTCGTCTTCGGCACCAACCCGGCTGGCGTCGAGTACGACGGACAGGTCACCAACGAGGGTCAGGGCAGCGGCCGCATGGGCGGCGGCGGTGGTGGGGGGGGCGGCGGCGGAGGCGGCGGCGGCAGCCAGCAGCAGCGGGGATCGGGCGGCGGCTTCAACCTCAACTGGGACGGCGCCTGGCAGGTCTCGGCCCGCGTGTCGGACATCGGCTGGACCGCCGAATTCGCCATTCCGTTTCGCACGCTGCGCTACCCGCGCGGCGAGCGGCAGACGTGGGGCGTCAACTTCCAGCGCAACATCCGCCGCCGCAACGAGAGCGCGTTCTGGGCACCGCTGCCGCGCCAGTTCAACCTGAACCGGCTCTCGCTGGCCGGTCAACTGCAGGGGATCGAGGTGCCGGCCCAGCGCAACCTCAAGCTGACGCCGTACGTCCTCGGCGAGGCGGTGCGGTCCACGGGGCAGCGCCGGACGATCGGCAGCGGCGAAATCGGGGCGGACCTGAAGTACAGCATCACGCCCAGCACGACGCTGGACCTGACCTACAACACCGACTTCGCGCAGGTGGAGGTCGACGAGGAGCAGATCAATCTGGATCGCTTCAACCTGTTCTTTCCCGAGAAGCGGCCGTTCTTCCTCGAGAACGCCGGACTGTTCTCGATAGGGCGTCCGGGGCAGATCGAGATCTTCTTCAGCCGCCGCATCGGCATCAGCGACGAGGGCGAGCAGGTGCCGATCATCGGCGGCGCACGCCTGTCGGGCAAGGTCGGCGGCGATACGAACGTCGGCTTCCTGAACATGCAGACCGCCTCGTTCGACGGCGGCGGCGCCTCCCAGAACTTCACGGTCGGGCGCGTGCGCCAGGATCTGCCCAGCCGGTCGAACATCGGCGCCATGGTGGTCAACCGGCAGGCTAGCAGCAGCCTGGCCGGCACGGCCGACTACAACCGCACCTTCGCCGTCGATGGGCGCTTCGGCATCGGCCAGTCCGGCACGCTATCCGGTTTTGCGAGCGAGACCGAGACGGCCGGCGGGAGCGCCGCGGATACGCACGCGCTCGGGTTCACGGGCGAGTACGAAAACGAGAACTCGCGGCTCAACGTGCGCTACACCGAGGTTGGCCCGAACTTCAATCCCGAGGTGGGGTTCTACCAACGGCGCGGCTATCGCCGCATGGACGCCACGATCTTCACGTTCTTCCGGCCGGACAACTTCATCGGCATCCACGAGTTGCGCCCGCACGTGGCGCACTACACGGTGTGGAACTTCCGGACCGGCCTGCACGAGACGCAGTACACCCACATGGACAACCACTGGGAGTGGGAGGGCGGCCACGAAGCCCATACGGGGATCAACCTCACGCGCGAGGGCCTCTTCGTGCCGTTCGAGATCTTCCCCGGCGTCGTCGTTCCGCCCGGCCTGTACGATCACGTCGAGTCCCAGCTCACCTTCAACTCCAACCGCGGCGCGCCGGTCAGCGCCTCGATCAGCAGCACGATAGGCGGGCTCTTCGGCGGCGACCGGGTGCGGTTGATCCCGGAAGTGTCGGTGCGGCTCGGCGAGACGCTCAACGCGCAGTTCCGCTGGGACTGGAACGACATCAAGCTGCCGACCGGCGACTTCACGACGAACCTGGCCAGCCTGCGCGTGTCGTACTCGTTCACCACGCGGCTGTTCCTCCAGGCGCTGCTGCAGTACAACGATCGGGCCGACGTCTGGTCGTCCAACGTGCGCTTCGGCCTGCTGTCAGACGCCAACACGGGGCTCTTCATCGTCTACAACGACATCCAGGGACTGGCCAGCCTCGACCCGCACCTCGACATCGACGACGCCGCCTTCGGGCGCACGTTGACCCTGAAGTACAGCTACCTGTTCGACCTGCTGCGCTGAACCGAACCGCTTGCGGGCTACGGCTTGACGGGGCCGGCCCATCTGACGACCGCGAAAAGAGGCAGAGACGCATGACCTACAGAGCACGCACGACAGGGACATCGACACGGCGAGCGGCATGGGCCATCGGACTGGCCGTGGCGCTGTACGCCGGCCTGGCGGCGGCGCCGGCCGCGCAGGAGTCGGGCGGCAGGCTGAACCGCATCATCGAGCAGTTCGAGCTGGGCGAGGCGGCGCTCGCCAACGAGCACTGGCGGATCGTCTCGCTGGAGCACAACCCGTTCCTGGTCGACGACCTCGAGGCGTTCCTCGGCGAACTCGCGGACCAGGCCGGCGCCCGGCCGCGGCTGACGCCGATCGTGCGCATTCCGCACGAGGCGGATCAGCCCTACCAGCACGTGGTCAAGCAGATCCTCGACGCGGGCGCGATGGGCATCGTGCTGCCGCAGGTGCGGACCGCCGCCGACATCGACCCGCTCGTGCGCGCCATGCGGTATCCGCCGCAGGCCGGCGCCGAGTATCCGGAGCCGCGCGGACGGCGCGGCTGGGGCCCGACGGGCGCGCGGCGGGTCTGGAACCTGGACAACGACGAGTACGCCCGCCGGGCCGACGTGTGGCCGCTCAACCCGGGGGGCGAGCTGCTGGCAATCGTCATGATCGAAACCCGCGAGTCCGTCGAGAACATCGACGAGATCCTCCAGGTGCCGGGGCTCGGCGGCGTGCTGATCGGACCGTCGGACCTCAGCCTCTCGCTCGGCGTCGGCACGCCGGCCGCGAACCCGCGCGCGCCGGAGGTGGAGGAAGCCATCGAGACGGTCGGACAGGCCTGCGTGCGGCACAACGCGCTCTGCGGCATCTACACCCGCTCGGACGTCGACGCGCGGATGGCCCAGGGCTTCAAGCTGTTCCCGGTGCGTTGAACGCTACGGCGGCGCGGGTCGTGAGCTGAAATGACCGCATCCGTCCGTTACGGCGCGCTCCTCGGCTTGATCGTGCTCACGGGACTGGTGGCCTGGTTCATCGCCGCACCGGGCACGCCCGACCGGACGGGTACGGTCGACTACACGGTGGAGGCGCGCGAGCAGGTGCCCGACCTCGGCACCGTCGGGCAGGTGCTCGTCCCGGATCTCGCCCTCGGCGACGGCGATCTCGAGCGCGTCGCGCGCGAGATCGCCGTCGCCGAGGGCTTCACGGTGGCGTTCTATTTCTCAACGACGGCTGCCGTGAAGGCCCACCGCATGAGCACCCGCGACGCTGCCGCGCTCGACGCGCTGCGGACCGGATTCCTCGGACGACTCACCCGCGGGGAGTTCACGGCCGGCGCGGCGATTTATCCTTAGCCCGCATTATTCGTGAAGCTCGATATTCGGGATCGACAGGGCGTGGCCGGACGACGAACAGGGTCTCGCCATCGTCATTTGGGGGCTGCGAGGGGGTTGCGGGGCCAGCCATGGGGCGACGGCCGGGCGCGGTGAGCCGGAATGTCGACAGCTTCTCCTGGGGACGGTCCGTATCGTCCCGGAGGGAGCTTGGTGCGGCGGGACGGATGGGCTATCCGGCACGTGCGCCGAGTGCGAGGGCGATGCGCTGCCATGCCTCGCGCTGCGGCGTGGCCCGCGGCAGATGCAGAACGAGCCGGCGGACCGAGCGGACGACCTGGACCCCGAGCTTCAGCAATCGGTCGCGTAGCCACGTCACCTGGGTGCGGGTGCACGCGGTGCCCGCCGCCCGCAGCCGCAGCTCCTGCATCAGCACGTAGGCTGCGGCGGTCAGCAAGACGCGCAGTTGGTTGGCCCAGAAGCGGCAGCAGCTCGTGCGGTCGATCTGTAGGCCATCGAGCAACTCCTTGATCCGGTTCTCGATGTCGCCGCGAGCACAGTAGACCCGCTCGTAGATGAAACGCGGCGTCTGGCGCAGGTTCGTCACTACGAAGCGCGGGTTGTCCCGCGGCGCACGTTCGCCGAGACGGACGACCTCGGCTTTGATCACCACCCGGCGCTCATGGCGCCACGTGCGGGTGGCGTAGCGGGCGGCGGTATAGACGTGCGCGGTCTCGCCAGTGGCCTCGCTCTGCGCGCGTGCCACCTGCATGGCGGACTCGGCCTGCCGTTCCAAGACCGCGTTCTTCGCCATCGCCACTACGTAGTCGAGTCGCGGTTCGGCATCCAGGAAGTCGAAGACCGCCGGCGTCGCAAAGCCCCCGTCGAGCCGGACGAGAAACCGCGCCTGTGGAAACGCCGCCCGCAACAACGGGAGCAGCCGACACAACACCCCGACGGTCCCCACCCCCGCGGTTGCGTTGCCGGGCCGCAGCACCGCCGCGCACAGATACTGCTCAGCCTCGCGGTCGAAGGTCAGGAATGCGAGCAACGGCAGATAACACCAGCCGCCATAGTGCCCATTGAAGAACGTGAGCTGCTGGGCGCCGTGCGTCAGGTCGTCGGTCGGATCCGGATCGATGGTGACACGCCGCGCCCGCCCGTGCAGACGACGCCGATGCCGGTCGATGACGCACGCCGCCAACTCGCGCCCCATCCGGTAGAGCGCGGTGCGGGTCGCGCCGTTCTCGAACCGCGAGATCGTAGGTTGGGACGCCAAGGGCCCGCCGGACACCGGGTCCCGCCCGAGCAGCAGCTTGTGGATGGGGTCGTCGGCCAAGTGGTCGGCATCGTTGCCATCGGCATGACCGCACGCGATCCCGAAGACGCGCTGGCCGATCAGGTCCGCGAGCGTATGTCGAATCTTCCCCGGTGCGCGTTTGTCGGCCAGACACCAGGCGAACGCTTTGACCAAGCCGTACACACGCTCAGCCGCCTTGAGCAGGACGGCGCCGCCGTCGGAACTCGCGTGTTCCTGGTTGAACGTGGCGACGAGGGGCTTGTCGAACAGATCCGGGAATAGAACAGTCTGTGGTATCGTGTGAGGCGTCACGTAGGGGTCTCCGTTGTGGCTAAAACATCACTGCTGTCCCACAGAGCTTCTAATTGAGGCGGCTTGAACCTTCTATGTCTGTTAGAATGGTTTTGCCGCAAATCATTCAAAACACAGGAGATCCAAGCCGTGGCCCATCGTAACACAGTCTTCGGGCAACTTCTGACGTTGCTTCCGCGACATGAATTCGACGCCGAGGCGCGCGGCCATCAGCGCGGGCAGCGTTTGCGCGTCATGAGCCGCTGGGCGCAGTTCGTCGCCCTCGGGCTGGGCCAGTTGGCCAGCCGGCAGAGCCTGCGCGACATCGTGAGCAATCTGCGCGCGCAACCCGCCAAGCTCTATCACCTGGGCGTTGGGACGGTCAGCCGCTCGTCGCTCGCGCGGGTCAACGCCGAGCAGCCCTACACGCTCTACGAAGCGTTGTTCGGCCGTCTGCTGAGTCGTTGCCAGCAACGGGCGCCGGGCCACGGTTTCCGCTTCAGGCACAAGCTGTATGCGGTCGATGCGTCGACCATCGACTTGTGTCTGGCGGTTTTCCCGTGGGCGTCGTTCCGCCGCACGAAGGCCGCGATCAAGCTGCACGTCGGGTTGGACCAAGCCGGCCACCTGCCGAGTTTCGTCAGCGTCACCGATGGCAAGACCGGCGACGTGACCGTGGCCCGCACGTGGACGTTCGAGGCCGGCAGCGTGGTCGTCGCCGACCGCGCCTATCTCGATTTCGCGTGGTTTCACCAGTTGCAGGCCCGTGGCGTCACCTTCGTGACACGCCTCAAGCGCGGCGTGCGGTACCGGGTCACCCACGAGCATGACGTCCGAGCCGGGACCGGTATTCTCAGCGACCAGACGATCGAACTGACCAGCGCCCGCAGCCGCAAGGTCTATCCCCACCGGCTGCGACGGGTCGTCTACCGCGACCAGCTGACAACAAATCGCTACGTGTTCGTGACCAACAACACCACGTGGGTCGCCAAGACGATCGCCGACCTGTACAAGTCCCGGTGGCAGATCGAGCTGTTCTTCAAGTGGATCAAACAGCATCTGAAAGTGAAACGTTTCGTGGGCCGGTCGAAGAACGCGGTCTTGACGCAACTGTGGGTGGCCACCTGCATGTACCTGCTGCTGGCCTACCTCAAGTTCGTCCTGCGGTTGTGCTGGAGCCTCAACCAGATGCTGCAGGTGCTTCAACTCAACGTCTTCGAACGCCGGCCTCTCGAAGACCTCTTCACGACCCATTCGCCACCAGACCGCGCCCGTCCGCAACTCGCGCTCGCTTGGGCCTGAGACTGTGGGACACTAGTGCTAAAACATTGTGTGCATTGCGTTTGTACCACACGGAGGCTCCTGTGTCTTCCCCTCCACCGCACCTTCACGCATAATCCGGGTTAGGATACTGAGCCGCTTGCAAAACTCCCGGGGGATTGGGGTGGGCGCAGTCCTCAGCTCTCTTGGTGAACACGATTTGCCCTGGATCGTGGACTGGATATCTTGTCGGGAGAACCGGCGGCACGCCGGGAGGTAGAAGTCGGATGTTTCGACGTGTTCTCGACCGCGCGTTGGGACACCCGTGGGTGACTGACGCCCGTCGGGCGCCGAGGGGCGTTGCCGGCGGTGCACTGGTTATGTCACGAGGCGCACGAGCTGGTCGGCGGTGAGTGCGAGCACGCCGAACATGCAGTGGCACATCACTTTCGAGGCGCCCCGGACCCGGACATGGCGACCGCCGAACTCGTCCTTGAGTCGGCCATTGACGCGCTCACCCGCCGTACGCTCGTTGTAGCGAGCCTGCTCGGGAAGCTGAAAGCCGATACGCTGCAGGCGCCGGGCTTCGGTTCGCAATTCCTCCGCCAACGCCTTGTCGCGGCGGGGGTTGGTGTCAATCAACGGGACGTGGCCGAGTGAGCGGCTGTGCTGGCGGATCGGTTCCGCGTCGTAGGCGGCGTCCATCAGGTCATACAGATTGGTCGTTCGCTCGGCCGACAAGGTCGCCAGCGGAATGGCGGCTTGGCTGTCGTGCAGGGAGGCTGACGTCAGCAGGGTAGAGTCGACGACTGGCGCGGTGGCGGTAGGCGTAGGGGGTAGCTGTTCCCGGCAGCTTTCGCTGATGCCGGTGCCTCACTCCTCGCCATGGCTCCGTTTCCAGTCGCCGCTCATCGAACCGGACGGGCGGATTTCCCGCATCCGGCTCTCGGGCGAGATCATGCCTTCGCCCACGGAAAGCTCGCCGTTCGCGGAACAAGGCGGGTGAGCCCGTACTCTTGCCAGAGTCGCTCATCCGGGAAGCGCACGTATTTCCCTAACTGCACCTTGTGCTTGCGACAGAGCCACTGGCGCAGCCGCCGCGTCGCGTGCCGGTCAATCGCAGCGTAGGCCGGGCTGACCTGCCCCAGGGTGAAGTAGTTCGCCCAACCGGTCAACAGCCGATTGATGCGCGCTACCACCACCGGCGGCGATAGCAGCCCGTGGCAAAAGGCCCCACTGCATTCGACGGGCGATGCATCCCGTCTGACCGCGTTGTTCCTCGGTCGAATATGGCCAATATGCTCCCTCGTCACGCCTTGTCAGCCGGGCGCCTCGCCCGTCTCGGTGCGACGCGGGGTTTCACCACGGGCTGATAGGGGCCCGTTACGCCGCGTAGTCAGCTCGCTCACGCGACGGCAGATGCTCTGGACGTTCGACTGACTCGGCCGCGTGCCGATATAGGCGCGCCCCGTGTCCCGCCGGTAGTTGCGCCCAATCCGGTAGCCCATCTTTACCAAGATTGGCGGTCGTTTTGCGGATTTGGGCGGTTTTCGGGGAGTGCGAGGCCTGTAACCTGTTGATTATAAAGGATCTGGTTCTGTCGGAGACGAATGTAGTGCCATAATCGTATGGCGATAGTTGCCTGGGGCAGGGTGCGTCCGCTATGGTGAGCGCCATGTTCATTCGGCGCACCCAAACCCGGCGGACTGAGGACGGAAATCCCTACTTCTCTCATCGCCTCGTGCACGCCGAACGCCTCGGCAGCACCGTGCGTCAGCGCACCCTCCTCAACCTCGGTCGCCACTTCGATATTCCCCAAGCGGAATGGCCGCTGCTGTGCGCCCGCATCAACGATGCGTTGAGCGGTCAGGCGCCGCTGGTGGCCGATTGCCGGCCGGGCGTGGAGGAGGAAGCACAACGGATCGCGGCGCAGTTGATCGCCCGCGGCGCGGCCGCGCCGAGCGCCGGACCGACCGATGTGCAGCCGGTCGATGTCGACTCGTTGCGGCTGGTCCGCCCCCGCAGCGTCGGCGTGGAGCAGGTCGGCCTGTGGGCGCTCGAGCAACTGGACCTGCCGGCGCTGCTGACCCGGTTGGGCGTCAACGGCGCCCTGCGCAGCGCGGCCACCGGCGCCATCGTCGGGCGTCTGGCCGCGCCCGCCTCGGAGCGCGCGACGCACCGCTGGCTGCAGCAGCGCAGCGGTCTCGGGGAGTTGCTCGACGTCGACTTTGAGACCGTCGGTGCGATGCAGCTCTACCGCGCCTCGGACGTGCTGGTGAAGCATCGCGAGGCGATCGAGGCGCATCTGTTCGACCGCGCGATGGGGCTGTTCGACCTGCAGCCGACGGTGACGCTCTACGACCTGACCAACACCTACTTCGAGGGCGAGGCGAGCGACCAGCCGCAGGCGCAACGCGGGCACTCGAAGGAGAAGCGCAGCGACTGCCCGCTGCTGACCCTGGGCCTGATGCTCGATGCCAGCGGCTTCGTGCGCCGCTCGAAGGTCTTCGCCGGCAACGTCCGCGAACACCGGACGCTGGCCGGGATGCTCGACGCGCTGGGGGCGCCGGCCGGCGCCCTGGTGGTGATGGACCGCGGTGTCGCCACCGACGCCTGTGTGACGTGGTTGCGCGACAACGGCTACCGCTATCTCGTGGTCAGCCGCGAACGCCACCGCCGCTTCGATGCCGATGCCGCCGTGTCGCTCCAGACGCAGTCGGACCAGACCGTGCACATGCACAAGGTGGTCTCGACCGACCCCGACGAAGTGCGCCTGTACTGCTACTCCGAGGAGCGCGCCGAGAAGGAGCGAGGCATCGTCGAGCGTTTCGCCTCCCGCTTCGAGACCGCCCTGACGAAGCTCAACGACGGGCTGGCCCGCCCCCACGCGCACAAGCGGCTCGACCAGGTCTGGCAACGCATCGGACGGCTGAAAGCCAAGCACTCCCGCGTCGCCTCGCACTACCAGATCAGCGTCACCGCCAATGAGGCCGGCAACCAGGCCGTTGCCGTCACCTGGACCCGCCGCCCCCAGGACGGCTCGATGGTTACCCATCCGGGCGTCTACTGCCTGCGCAGCAGCGAGACCGACTGGGACGAAGACGCCTTGTGGCGCACCTACACCACGCTCACCGACGTCGAGGCCGTCTTCCGCTCGCTCAAGTCCGAGTTCGGCCTGCGTCCCATCTACCACCGCAAGCCGGCGCGGGCCGACGGCCACCTGTTCATCACCGTCATCGCCTACCAACTCGTGCAGGTCATCCGCACTCGGCTGCGCGCGCACGGCGAACACGCCAGGTGGACCACGCTACGCCGCGTCCTCGAAGGCCAGCAGCGCGTCACCGCCACCTTCCGCCGGCCCGACGGACGCACGCTGCATGTGCGCACGGCAACCCAAGCCGAACCCGATCAGCGGGCCATCTACGACGCGCTCGGCGTCGACCCACATCCCGGCGGCGTCCGCAAGACGCTCGTCTGACCGACCGATTTCCCGGTTCGTACGCGTTTGTAGTGCCACTCGGGCATTTCTGTCGGCGTAAACCACTGATTCTAAAATGGTTTAGTTTTGTGGTTGGTAAACTTGGGGTAGCCGAGGAACGTCATCGACTCCTCCGGCAACCGGCAGCAGCGGGTCTTCTCGGCGTTCATCGGCAGCTTCAGACGCTCCAGCAGGGTTTCGACCGCGGCCAGCATCACCGCTGCCGGCGCTCGGCCGAGCACCGCAAGGTGAGTCGCCCGGGGGAATCGCACCCCCGGGCGCTCGCAGAACTGTACGTGAACGTCTCCGCTCATACAGCTCCCATCATCCAGCCGCCGGCGTCAGCCCCAGCAGATGCCAGTGGGCGAACAGCCGGGGCGCGCGACGCGCAAGACCACCGAGCCAGTGAATGGCGCGGCGGCGATGGCGCCGGAGCCTCTTGTATTTCCGCATGGCCCATCGAACCAACAGGTCGTTGAAGTGGCGAAAGACCGAATACAGGGCCGACTTGTAGAAACGGCCGTAGAATTGAATCCAGCCACGAAGGACAGGATTCCACATGCGGGCCAGGTCGTCGATGGCCTTGTCGCTGCGCCGAGGGAGGTGCCAACGTCGCATCTTCTGCCGCATCCGTGTCGCCGCCGCATTGCTCACCGCCGGTATGAAGCTGATGAAGTACTGACCCCATCGATTCTTTGCCCGACGAGAGCGAAACGTGTATCCCAGGAAGGTGAACTGCTCCGTGGGATACTGCCCCGGCCGGTCGTCATCCTTGCAGTAGACGATACGCGTCTTCTCCGGATGTACTTCCAGCCGGCATTGCGCCAGACGACGTTTGATGTGCGCCAGGACCTGCTGCGCCTGCGTCTCCGTCCGACAGTGCGCGACGATATCATCCGCATACCTCTCGAACGGAACGTCCGGGTGCGTTGACCGCATCCAGTCGTCGAACGCGAGGTGCAAGAAGATATTGGCCAGGAGCGGGCTCGCGACGCCCCCTTGGGGCGTTCCCATCGTGCGCGGTACCAGGGTTCCGTCTTCCTGCTGCATGGGAGCGGTCAGCCACCGCTGCACATAGAGCAGAATCCACCGGCACCGGGTGTACTTCCTGGCCGCACGCATGACGAGCGCGTGGTCCAGGTTGTCAAAGAAGCCGCGGATATCCAGATCGATCACCCAGTCATAACGCCAGCATCGCTGCCGGGCCGTCGTGAGTGCGTCGATCGCGGACTTCCGCGGGCGATACCCATACGAATCGGGATGGAACTGTGGCTCCACGTCCGGTTCCAGGTACATCTTGACCACCGTCTGGGCAATTCTGTCGGCGACAGTGGGAATGCCCAAGCGTCGCTCGCTTCCGTCCTTCTTCGGTATCCCAACCGACCGGACCGGAGGCGGGAAGTACGTGCCCGACGACATCCGATTCCAAATCTTATAGAGATTGTTCTTCAGGTCCTGCTCGAACATCTCGACAGACTCAGCATCGACGCCAGCTGCTCCGTGGTTCGCCTTGACCCGAGTGTAGGCCTCCCAAACCACCCACTTGGAAATACGAAACGGCTTCGCGTGGCTCGACGGCTCCTCCCGCTCGCGCGGTTGACCGTCGGGACACGCTGGATGACGCGACCCCTTTGCTCCATCGAGTTTCCTCGACTTCATCGCTCGTACGGGTCGCTCCGCCCCTGTGCCTCGCATCGGGCTTCTCATCCTTGGGGGTCGGCCCCTTGGACTTCTCCCTTCGCATCGAGGCGACAGGTTCCCACGTTCCGCACAAGGGCCTGGTGCAGGGTCACGCCACCTTTATGCCGGGTGCCGCCCAGCCAAGCTGCAGGCTCCCGCTGGACTTGTCCCGGGTTAACGACTCGCCCCGGTTTCGACACCGTCCCTACGCTTTCGACACGTTGCCGGTGGTTCATTCACTTCGTCTCCCTGCACCCTACCTGACGCGGTCGCGCCGCGCCGTTTCCGTGACGCTTACCACCTCGGCTCTTGACCGAGGCAGCGCACGGCGGTTTGGAGCCTCCCCCTGCCGGGCGGCTCCGAGGGGCCTGCCCTCATCCCTCATGCAGCATGGCTGCAGCTAGGTGGCCATCTCGGCCTCCTTTCCGCGCCTTCGTGGCGCACAGTCGTCTGCGTAGTTGACGATTTCCGCCTCGAAGCGCCGAGCGTAGCCCATTACCTTCCAGCCCAGAATGAAGCGACGCATGTAGACGTTGCTGAACAGCGGTGAAATCGGTGCCCCTTGCGGGGTACCCTTCCGCTCGCGACGTGCCCGGTTCGTGCGGCGGCGTCCGCCGTGTCCGTCGGCTTCCTCCACCGCCATTTCCAGCCACGCCTTGACCCAGCCCACAGCCGCCCGTCGCTCACGCGTCGGGCGATGGACTGCATCAGGGCCGCGTGGGGAATCTGGCCGAAGTAGTCCGACAGGTCGGCGTCCACCACCTCCCGGTGGCCCGCGTTCAACAGCCGGTGCACGCGGTTGACAGCGTCGTGCGCGTGTCGGCCCGACCGGTACGCATACTGCTCCGGTTGCAGGTCGGCCTCGAAGACCGGCGATAGCAGCCCGTGGTGAAACCCCGCGTCGCACCGAGACGGGCGAGGCGCCCGGCTGACAAGGCGTGACGAGGGAGCATATTGGCCATATTCGACCGAGGAACAACGCGGTCAGACGGGATGCATCGCCCGTCGAATGCAGTGGGGCCTTTTGCCACGGGCTGATAGCACTAGCCTGCATTATTCCGTGCGCCGTGACAAGGTGCCATTCCTCAGCGGGGCGAATCCCGCCCGGCAACTGTCGTGTGTGGACGCCTCCGAGAATGCAAGCCCTTTCTGCGTCTCCTCCTTTGTCCGCGACAACGGAGCGGCTCCCCCAGCCCCGCGATTGCGCCGGTGGAACACGGGCCAGCTTCCCAGCTGGCCCGCAACAAGCTTCCCGCACGGTCGGCCGCGGCAGTCACCCAGAGGGCCGGAGCGGAGCGGAGGACCCGCGCCAGCGGGTTGACGGCCGCGGGTGACCGTGCGCACCGACGGTGTCTGCCTGTTTCGGGAAAGCGCTCATTGCTTCAGGTGGCTTGGTGCATGCGGTCAGGCGCTGTCGTGTGTCCGGCCTCATTGATTGCGGCATATCATCCGCCGCGGGCCTGTATGGAGATACGCAGGTCGGGTCCAAAATCGCTCCAGTGTGCTCGAAGGCACCTGACAGTTGCCTGGTTTTCCCGACCTCGTCTCGTTGACCGTTTGCCCTTACCATCCTCCGACCTGCTCGCATTCCCGACGGCGCCCGGACCGACTCTTACCTTCTCACGCAGTCGGCAGCGGCGCGCTGTAGTATTCGTTCTTCGTCATCAGCGCCCAGCGCCCAGGCGATGCGCGCTCTCCGGTTGGCCAGCGCCACCGCGACCAGCATGCGCGGCTTGCGAGCCAGCATCCGGGCCAGCCAGGGGTCCTTCGTGCCGCGCCGCGCCGCCCAGCCGACTGTTGCCATCGCGCCGACGACGAGCAGCCGCCGGAGGTCGCGCTGACCCATCTTCGAGATCTTGCCGAGCTTCGGCTTCCCGCCGGTCGAGTTCTGCCGGGGAACCAAGCCCAGCCAGGCCGAGAAGTCCCGGCCGCGCCGGAAGCTCTCGAGCGGCGGCGCGAAGGCCTGGATCGCCATCGCGCACAGCGGCCCGATTCCCGGGACACTCATCAGCCGTACCGTCTGTTCGTCTTCGCGCGCCCGCTCACGCAGTTCCTGCTCGAGATCCCCGATCTTCTCGTCGAGCTCGGCGAGCTGAACGAACAGCAGCGCGCCCAGCTCCCGAACTGGGCCCGGCAACCCCGACTCGGCATCTTCAATTGCCTCCGCCAGCCGTTCCACATGGGCCGGCCCTTGCGGCGCGACGACGCCGAACTCCGCAAAATGTCCCCGCAGCGCGTTGATTGTCTGCGTGCGCTGGCGAACCAGCAGATCGCGCGTGTGGAACAGCATGCCCTGCGCCTGCTGCTCCCGCGTCTTCACCGCCACGAAGCGCATCGTTGGCCGCGAGGCCGCCTCGCAGATCGCCTCCGCGTCGGCCGCGTCGTTCTTCTGCCGTTTCACGAACGGCTTCACGTAGATCGGCGGGACCAGCTTCACCTCGTGGCCGAGCTTGCCGATCTCTCGGCCCCAGTGATGCGAACTCGCGCACGCCTCCATCGCGACGATGCACGGAGGATGCGACGCCACAAACGCCAGCAACCTGTCCCGGCTCAGCTTCTTCCGGAAGGCAACCGACCCGTCCGCCCGGGCGCCGTGAAGCTGAAAGCTGCGCTTCGCCAGATCGATGCCGATGATGGTAGCGTGTTCCATTGGATGCCTCCTCCTCCAGGTGGTGCGTCACAGCAGCTCCACCTTGGCACATCGCGATGCCGTTGAGAGGAGGCGTCCACCCCATCACTCCAGCCGGTAGCAGTCGGAGCGGACGATGGAGGCAACGACATCGGCTGAAGCACTCCGACGACAAAGGGCCGCCTTGGGCGGTTCAGCGACCACGCGGGCCGCAACGACGTTGAACGCCGAGCAGGCCTCGAAACGGGTAACGCGGAAGCCGACCCGCCGGAATAACGGGGAAGGCTGCCAGCGGTCGGGAAGCGAGCGACGCGAGCACCGACCGGTTCCGCCGGGGTAATGGCGGCGGCACGTGTGGAAGAGGGGATTGGTCGCTGGTAAGCGGCAAGATGAAAGGGACCCCGTGGCCACTTGAAATGGGACCCCCTGAGCACTCGGAAACAGCGCTCGCCTGGCGATAATCGAGGTGGCGAGACACGGTCGTCTCGTCGACCGAGCCAGGAGGACGCGGAGGTGATCAGGATGTCCCAGTGGGTCGAGGTTCGCCACCTGCATCTGGTGGAGGGTGTGCCGAAGAAGGAGATCGCCCGTCGGTTGAAGTTGGATGTCAAGACGGTGCGGCGGGCCATCGGCCGGCCGACGCCGCCGGTGCGGGTGTCGCCGCCGCGGCCCAGCACCCTGGCCCCGTGGCGGGAGCAGATCAAGCAGTGGCTGTGCGCGGAGCCGCGGTTGACCGCCAAACGGATTCGCCGGTTGCTGCTGCCGTTGGCCGGACCGCTCCCGGCTCGCACGGTGCGCCGCTACGTCGCGGGACTGCGGGCAGCCGGCACCGCGAAGGAGGCTTTCGTGCACCGTAGCGTGCTCCCCGGCACGACGATGGAGGTCGACTTCGGCGAGTCGTGGGTCGACGTCGCCGGCGTGCCGTGCAAGGTGAAGTACCTGGTGGCGACGCTGCCGTTCTCGAACGCGTACTTCGCCAAGGCGTACCCGGTCGAGCGTCTCGAGTCGCTGCTCGACGGCATCGAGTCGGCGTTTTGGTACTTCGGGGGCGTCGTGAAACGCCTCGTCCTGGACAACACCTCGCTGGCGGTCAAGAAGGTGTTGGCGGGCCGGGACCGGGTGCAGACCGAGGCGTTCGAAGCATTCCGGGGCGGGTATCCCTTCGGGGCCGAGTTCTGCGCGCCGGCCAAGGGCTGGGAGAAGGGTTCCGTGGAGGGCGGTGTCAAGTACGTCCGCAACCTGGTGTTGCGGCCGCGGCTGGCGGTGGCGAGCTGGGCGGCGCTCAACGCGGCGATCCTCGCCGAGCTGGAGGCGGACTTGCCGACGCGCCACCTCGACGACGGGCGCTCGGTGCAGGACGCGTTGACACTGGAACGGCAGCATCTGCGAGCGATGCCCGTGCACCTTCCCGCCACCTGCCGCGTCGTCGCGCGAGTGGCCGACAAGTTCGGACACGTCCGGGTGGACCACGTCACCTACTCGGTACCGATCCGCCACGCCTACCGGCCGGTGTGGGTGAAGCTGTATCACGACCGGGTGGCGGTCGCCGTCGGCGCCGAGGTGGTGGCGCAGCACGCCCGCGCGTTCTGCAGAGGCACGAAGGTCCTCGATGCGTTTCATGTGCTGCCGTTGCTCGAGCGCAAGCACCGGGCGGTGGCCGAGGCGACGGCGCTCGTCGACTGGCCGCTGGCGCCGGTGTGGCGGCAGGTGCGGGCCGAACTGGCCAGGCACACGCGCAAGCCCGATCAGGAGTGGGTCCGGATGCTGCGGCTGATGGAGACGCAGCCGGCCGCGGCCGTCGAGCGCGCGGTGACGGCCGCGCTCGAGCGCCATTCGCCGCGTCTCGAGACGGTGCGGCTCCTCCTGCGCCAGCAGCAGAGTGGCCCGCCGCCGGTGTGCCGGCCGGTGACGGGGGTGCGTCCGGAACTGGCGCAGATCGTGGTGCCCACCCCGACGCTGTCGGCGTATGACGCTCTGGTGGAGGGCCGTTGCTAATGGTGACCGCGATTGCCGAGCCGCCGCATTTGGAGACGGACCTGAAGACGCTGTGCCTGTCGACGGTCGCGACGCAGTGGCGGCTGCTGGCCGAGCAGGCCACCCGCCAGCGTCAGGCACCGGCCGACTACCTGGCTCAGTTGGTCCATCTGGAGGTGACCGGCCGCCGGGAGCGCCGCATCCAACGCCGCATCCAGGATGCTCGCTTCCCGATGCTCAAGACGCTCGACGCCTTCTCGTTCGACGCACAGCCGGACCTGGACCGCGACGCGGTCCTGCACGTCTTCGACTGCCGCTTCGTCGCCGACGCCGCCAACGTCGTGTTCGTCGGCGGCGTCGGCACGGGGAAGACGCATCTGTCGATCGCGTTGGGGATGGCCTGCTGCCAGCACGACTACCGGGTGCGGTTCGTGACCGCCGCCGAACTGGTCACGCTGCTCGTCGAAGCGCAGCAACAGGGCCGACTGCAACGCAAGTTCGACCAGCTCGCCCGCTACGACGTCGTAATCCTCGACGAACTGGGCTACGTGCCGTTCGACAAGGCCGGCGCCGACCTGCTGTTCGGCTTCATCAGCCAGCGCTACGAGCGCCGGAGCCTCGTCGTGACGACGAATCTGCCGTTCGCGCGCTGGTCCGAGGTGTTCCTCGACACCACGGCCGCCGCCGCGGTCATCGACCGGATCGTCCACCACGCCACCGTGTTGACGACCGCCGGCGACAGCTACCGGCTCAAGACCGCCACACGCAACCAGGCGTCCCGCGCGCCACAGGAGGTGCCACGGCAATAGCGCTCATCGCGACGTGGCCTCCCGTCGCTCCGCTCCGTCCGGCCACGTCGCGATGACCACCACAACCCAAGAATGGGGGTCCATTTCACGTGGCCACAAAGGTCCCTTTTCTAGTTGCCATTTCCATTGGTCGCAACACGGGAAGCCCTGCCGGTGGCGTGGCACGCGCCAACGGACAGCCCGCGAGGGTCAGGTCGGGCCGGTCAGGGTGGCGGAGAGGTCCGTAGGTACCGAGGAAGCCGGGTAATGCCGGCGGAGGGAAGGGACCTCAGGTGGAAGCGATGGCGAAAGGGAGCAGGCTCACGGGAGTGGCCGAACGGCCTATCACCCCGGAGATGAGCAGGAATGCCGGATGTCATCACATGCACAAGCGAAGGGGACGATCCGAGCGGTCGCCGTCGCCAGGGCGTCAACAGGCCTGACGACGCACCGGCCGGCCGGCTCAAGGGTGCGAGCCTGGTGCCAGGGCTCGCGAGACCCGTCCGCTGGTCGTGACCGGGAAGCCCGTGCGCGAGCCGCATGATTCCACTGGAGAGCCCGGTGCCGGAAATCGGCCCGCCGGGTTGTGTGTCCAGCCAAGGCTGGCCTGTTCAGCGGGAGACAGCCCCGCCGGGGCAAGAATCAGGAGCCCCGTAGCTTGGATAGCAGGGAGGAGGGAAACCAAATTCCTGAAGCCTATCGACAGGGTCTCCCTTGGGGAGGTTGCGAGTCATCGGGCCGTAACGTGAAGTGAACGCGGAGGTGGCCTCGAAAGTGTATTCCGAAGGCCGAGCCTGCAACCTGAAGGCGAAGGCAGCATGGGCGGTCGAAACCTGATTGACGCGGCTGACCCACTTCGGCGGGGTGGTAGCGACAGCACGATGACAAGGACAGGCTGAGCAACTGGAGAAGCCCTCCTCGCCCCGGCGCGAAATCGCCGGAGCAAGGTAGGCTCTATAACCGGCAACACCGGGAAGTGAGCCGAAGGCGAGAGGGTGGCGGAGGGGCGTGTAGTAGCGTTGAGGCGGTGTAACTCCCGCGGAGCAAAGGCGCCCTGCTATTGAACAGTTCTCCGACAACAAGGGAGGCAAGGACGGGATGACAAAGCCGTCCATTGGTTTGCAGGACCTGCGACGGAGAATATATCTCAAGGCGAAGGCTGACCAGAAATGGCGCTTCTGGGGGCTGTACGTTCATGTATGTAAGCCGGAGACGCTCCGGGAGGCCTACGAGATGGCGCGACGCAACGGCGGTGCCGCGGGCATTGACGGTGTGACGTTCGCGGCCATCGAGGAGGCCGGCCTCGAGGCGTTCCTGGATGACATCCATGACGAACTGCACTCCCGAACCTATCGGCCCTCGGCAAACCGGCAGGTGGAGATACCGAAGGATGGGGGCAAAGTCCGCATCCTCGGGATACCCACCATCCGGGACCGTGTGGTGCAGAAGGCGCTGAAGCTGATACTGGAACCTGTCTTCGAGGCTGACTTTCAGGAGGGCTCTTACGGGTACCGGCCAAAACGCACGGCCCATCGGGCGGTGCACCGGGTGACGACGGCGGTCGTAAAGAACAAGACCACGGTGATAGACGTGGACTTGGCGTCGTATTTCGATACGGTTCGACACGACATCCTGCTTGGAAAAGTGGCGATTCGGGTAGACGACGACGAAGTTTTACGGCTGTTGAAGCTCATCCTCAAGGCTGGAGGCAAGCGGGGCGTTCCCCAGGGTGGGGTTATTTCACCCTTGCTCAGCAATCTCTATCTCAACGAGGTGGACAAGATGCTGGAGCGGGCGAAGGACGTCACCCGACAAGGACGCTACCACTACATCGAGTATGCTCGATTCGCCGATGACCGTGCGCCACGAAGGCGCAGAAGGGAGGCCGAGATGGCCGCCTAGCTGCAGCCATGCTGCACGAGGGATGAGGGTAGGCCCCTCGGAGCCGCCCGGCAGGGGGAGGCTCCAAACCGCCGTGCGCTGCTTCGGTCAAGAGCCGGGGTGGTAAGCGTCACGGAAACGGCGCGGCGCGACCGCGTCAGGTAGGGTGCAGGGAGACGAAGTGGATGAACCACCGGCAACGTGTCGAAAGCGTAGGGACGGTGTCGAAACCGGGGCGAGTCGTTAACCCGGGACGAGTCCAGTGGGAGCCTGCAGCTTGGCTGGGCGGCACCCGGCATAAAGGTGGCGTGACCCTGCACCAGGCCCTTGTGTGGAACGTGGGAACCTGTCGCCTCGATGTGAAGGGAGAAATCCAAGGGGCCGACCCCCAAGGATGAGAAGCCCGATGCGAGGCACAGGGGCGGAGCGACCCGTACGAGCGATGAAGTCGGGGAAACTCGATGGAGCAAAGGGGTCGCGTCATCCAGCGTGTCCCGACGGTCAACCGCGCGTGCGGGAGGAGCCGTCGAGCCACGCGAAGCCGTTCAGGCTGTTCGCCCATTGGCATCTGCTGGGGGTGACGCTGGCGGCTGGATGATGGGAGCTGTATGAGCGGAGACGTTCACGTACAGTTCTGCGAGCGCCCGGGGGTGAGATTCCCCCGGGCGACTCACCTGGTGATCCTCACTAGTGTCCCACAGTCTCAGGCCCAGGCCAGCGCGAGTTGCGGCCGGGCGCGGTCTGGTGGCGAATGGGTGGTGAAGAGGTCTTCGAGAGGCCGGCGTTCGAAGATGTTGAGCTGCAGCACCTGCAGCATCTGGTTGAGGCTCCAGCGCAGCCGCAGGACGAACTTGAGGTAGGCCAGCAGCAGGTACATGCAGGTGGCCACCCACAGTTGCGTCAAGACCGCGTTTTTCGACCGGCCCACGAAACGTTTCACCTTCAGATGCTGCTTGATCCACTTGAAAAACAGCTCGATCTGCCACCGGGACTTGTACAGGTCGGCGATCGTCTTGGCGACCCACGTGGTGTTGTTGGTCACGAACACGTAACGGTTTCTTGTCAACGGGTCGCGGTAGACGACCCGTCGCAGCCGGTCGGGATAGACCTTGCGGCTGCGGGCGCTGGTCAGTTCGGTCGTCTGGTCGCTGAGAATACCGGTCCCGGCTCGGACCTCATGCTCGCGGGTGACCCGGTACCGCACGCCGCGCTTGAGGCGTGTCACGAAGGTGACGCCACGGGCCTGCAACTGGTGAAACCACGTGAAATCGAGATAGGCGCGGTCGGCCACGACCACGCTGCCGGCCTCGAACGTCCACGTGCGGGCCACGGTCACGTCGGCGGTCTTGCCGTCGGTGACGCTGAGGAAACTCGGCAGGTGGCCGGCTTGGTCCAACCCGATGTGCAGCTTGATCGCGGCCTTCGTGCGGCGGAACGACGCCCACGGGAAAACCGCCAGACACAAGTCGATGGTCGACGCATCGACCGCATACAGCTTGTGCCTGAAGCGGAAACGGTGGCCCGGCGCCCGTTGCTGGCAACGACTCAGCAGACGGCCGAACAACGCTTCGTAGAGGGTGTAGGGCTGCTCGGCGTTCACCCGCGCGAGCGACGAGCGGCTGACCGTTGGCACGCCCAGGTGATAGAGCTTGGCGGGTTGAGCGCGCAGATTGCTCACGATGTCGCGCAGGCTCTGCCGGCTGGCCAACTGGCCCAGGCCGAGGGCGACGAACTGCGCCCAGCGGCTCATGACGCGCAAGCGCTGCCCGCGCTGATGGTCGCGCGCCTCGGCGTCGAATTCATGTCGCGGAAGCAACGTCAGAAGTTGCCCGAAGACTGTGTTATGATGGGCCATGGCTTGGATCTTCTGTGTTTTGAATGATTTACAGCAAACATTCTAACAGACATAGAAGGTTCAAGCCGCCTCAATTAGAAGTTCTGTGGACGAACCGTTTGCCAGTCGCCGGCACCATTCTAACAGACAGGTTCAAGCCGCCTCAATTAGAAGTGGGACAGCAGTGGGTGATCCTGATCGACGGCTACCGCCGGTGGCGGTGGCTTGAGACGACCGTGTACAAGCGGCTTCTGGAGGAACTGGCCACACTCGACGTGGAACTCAATCGTGACAAGACGCGTCGCGTCGATCTCGCAAAGGGCGAGAGTTTCACCTTCCTTGGGTTCAGCATCCGCCGCGCCTGGACGCAGCGGGGCAAGTGGGGGGTTGCCTGTGTGCCGAAGATAGCGGCACGCACCAAACTCCTGCGACGGCTCAAGGGGGTGATGCGACGACATTGCTCGCAACCGGTTGAAAGGGTCATTGCTCTCATCAACCCAATCCTGCGCGGATGGACGAACTACTTCCGCATAGGACAATCGAGCCGATGTTTCAGTCACGTGAAGGACTGGGTCGAGAAGAAGGTACGGCGACACCTGATGCGACAGCGCGGGCGACTGGGGTTCGGCTGGAAGAGGTGGAGTAGGCAGAAGCTATATGACCGACTCGGGCTGTTCTCCGAATACCGGGTCGTCTATCTGCCGAAAGCGCTCCCGGTTTGAATGGCCACATAACCCTTGAGACGAAGGCAACAGGAAAGCCCAGTGCCGGAAATCGGCATGCTGGGTTGTGTGTCCAGCCAAGGCTGGCCTGTTCAGCGGGAGACAGCCCCGCCGGGGCAAGAATCAGGAGCCCCGTAGCTTGGATAGCAGGGAGGAGGGAAACCAAATTCCTGAAGCCTATCGACAGGGTCTCCCTTGGGGAGATTGCGAGTCATCGGGCCGTAACGTGAAGTGAACGCGGAGGTGGCCTCGAAAGTGTATTCCGAAGGCCGAGCCTGCAACCTGAAGGCGAAGGCAGCATGGGCGGTTGAAACCTGATTGACGCGGCTGACCCACTTCGGCGGGGTGGTAGCGACAGCACGATGACAAGGACAGGCTGAGCAACTGGAGAAGCCCTCCTCGCCCCGGCGCGAAATCGCCGGAGCAAGGTAGGCTCTATAACCGGCAACACCGGGAAGTGAGCCGAAGGCGAGAGGGTGGCGGAGGGGCGTGTAGTAGCGTTGAGGCGGTGTAACTCCCGCGGAGCAAAGGCGCCCTGCTGTTGAACAGTTCTCCGACAACAAGGGAGGCAAGGACGGGATGACAAAGCCGTCCATTGGTTTGCAGGACCTGCGACGGAGAATATATCTCAAGGCGAAGGCTGACCAGAAATGGCGCTTCTGGGGGCTGTACGTTCATGTATGTAAGCCGGAGACGCTCCGGGAGGCCTACGAGATGGCGCGACGCAACGGCGGTGCCGCGGGCATTGACGGTGTGACGTTCGCGGCCATCGAGGAGGCCGGCCTCGAGGCGTTCCTGGATGACATCCATGACGAACTGCACTCCCGAACCTATCGGCCCTCGGCAAACCGGCAGGTGGAGATACCGAAGGATGGGGGCAAAGTCCGCATCCTCGGGATACCCACCATCCGGGACCGTGTGGTGCAGGGGGCGCTGAAGCTGATACTGGAACCTGTCTTCGAGGCTGACTTTCAGGAGGGCTCTTACGGGTACCGGCCAAAACGCACGGCCCATCGGGCGGTGCACCGGGTGACGACGGCGGTCGTAAAGAACAAGACCACGGTGATAGACGTGGACTTGGCGTCGTATTTCGATACGGTTCGACACGACATCCTGCTTGGAAAAGTGGCGATTCGGGTAGACGACGACGAAGTTTTACGGCTGTTGAAGCTCATCCTCAAGGCTGGAGGCAAGCGGGGCGTTCCCCAGGGTGGGGTTATTTCACCCTTGCTCAGCAATCTCTATCTCAACGAGGTGGACAAGATGCTGGAGCGGGCGAAGGACGTCACCCGACAAGGACGCTACCACTACATCGAGTATGCTCGATTCGCCGATGACCGTGCGCCACGAAGGCGCAGAAGGGAGGCCGAGATGGCCGCCTAGCTGCAGCCATGCTGCACGAGGGATGAGGGTAGGCCCCTCGGAGCCGCCCGGCAGGGGGAGGCTCCAAACCGCCGTGCGCTGCTTCGGTCAAGAGCCGGGGTGGTAAGCGTCACGGAAACGGCGCGGCGCGACCGCGTCAGGTAGGGTGCAGGGAGACGAAGTGGATGAACCACCGGCAACGTGTCGAAAGCGTAGGGACGGTGTCGAAACCGGGGCGAGTCGTTAACCCGGGACGAGTCCAGTGGGAGCCTGCAGCTTGGCTGGGCGGCGCCCGGCATAAAGGTGGCGTGACCCTGCACCAGGCCCTTGTGTGGAACGTGGGAACCTGTCGCCTCGATGTGAAGGGAGAAATCCAAGGGGCCGACCCCCAAGGATGAGAAGCCCGATGCGAGGCACAGGGGCGGAGCGACCCGTACGAGCGATGAAGTCGGGGAAACTCGATGGAGCAAAGGGGTCGCGTCATCCAGCGTGTCCCGACGGTCAACCGCGCGTGCGGGAGGAGCCGTCGAGCCACGCGAAGCCGTTCAGGCTGTTCGCCCATTGGCATCTGCTGGGGGTGACGCTGGCGGCTGGATGATGGGAGCTGTATGAGCGGAGACGTTCACGTACAGTTCTGCGAGCGCCCGGGGGTGAGATTCCCCCGGGCGACTCACCTGGTGATCCTGATCGACGGCTACCGCCGGTGGCGGTGGCTTGAGACGACCGTGTACAAGCGGCTTCTGGAGGAACTGGCCACACTCGACGTGGAACTCAATCGTGACAAGACGCGTCGCGTCGATCTCGCAAAGGGCGAGAGTTTCACCTTCCTTGGGTTCAGCATCCGCCGCGCCTGGACGCAGCGGGGCAAGTGGGGGGTTGCCTGTGTGCCGAAGATAGCGGCACGCACCAAACTCCTGCGACGGCTCAAGGGGGTGATGCGACGACATTGCTCGCAACCGGTTGAAAGGGTCATTGCTCTCATCAACCCAATCCTGCGCGGATGGACGAACTACTTCCGCATAGGACAATCGAGCCGATGTTTCAGTCACGTGAAGGACTGGGTCGAGAAGAAGGTACGGCGACACCTGATGCGACAGCGCGGGCGACTGGGGTTCGGCTGGAAGAGGTGGAGTAGGCAGAAGCTATATGACCGACTCGGGCTGTTCTCCGAATACCGGGTCGTCTATCTGCCGAAAGCGCTCCCGGTTTGAACGGCCACATAACCCTTGAGACGAAGGCAACAGGAAAGCCCAGTGCCGGAAATCGGCATGCTGGGTTGTGTGTCCAGCCAAGGCTGGCCTGTTCAGCGGGAGACAGCCCCGCCGGGGCAAGAATCAGGAGCCCCGTAGCTTGGATAGCAGGGAGGAGGGAAACCAAATTCCTGAAGCCTATCGACAGGGTCTCCCTTGGGGAGATTGCGAGTCATCGGGCCGTAACGTGAAGTGAACGCGGAGGTGGCCTCGAAAGTGTATTCCGAAGGCCGAGCCTGCAACCTGAAGGCGAAGGCAGCATGGGCGGTCGAAACCTGATTGACGCGGCTGACCCACTTCGGCGGGGTGGTAGCGACAGCACGATGACAAGGACAGGCTGAGCAACTGGAGAAGCCCTCCTCGCCCCAGCGCGAAATCGCCGGAGCAAGGTAGGCTCTATAACCGGCAACACCGGGAAGTGAGCCGAAGGCGAGAGGGTGGCGGAGGGGCGTGTAGTAGCGTTGAGGCGGTGTAACTCCCGCGGAGCAAAGGCGCCCTGCTGTTGAACAGTTCTCCGACAACAAGGGAGGCAAGGACGGGATGACAAAGCCGTCCATTGGTTTGCAGGACCTGCGACGGAGAATATATCTCAAGGCGAAGGCTGACCAGAAATGGCGCTTCTGGGGGCTGTACGTTCATGTATGTAAACCGGAGACGCTCCGGGAGGCCTACGAGATGGCGCGACGCAACGGCGGTGCCGCGGGCATCACTAGTGTCCCACAGTCTCAGGCCCAGGCCAGCGCGAGTTGCGGCCGGGCGCGGTCTGGTGGCGAATGGGTGGTGAAGAGGTCTTCGAGAGGCCGGCGCTTCGAGAGGCCGGCGTTCGAAGATGTTGAGCTGCAGCACCTGCAGCATCTGGTTGAGGCTCCAGCGCAGCCGCAGGACGAACTTGAGGTAGGCCAGCAGCAGGTACATGCAGGTGGCCACCCACAGTTGCGTCAAGACCGCGTTTTTCGACCGGCCCACGAAACGTTTCACCTTCAGATGCTGCTTGATCCACTTAAAAAACAGCTCGATCTGCCACCGGGACTTGTACAGGTCGGCGATCGTCTTGGCGACCCACGTGGTGTTGTTGGTCACGAACACGTAACGGTTTCTTGTCAACGGGTCGCGGTAGACGACCCGTCGCAGCCGGTCGGGATAGACCTTGCGGCTGCGGGCGCTGGTCAGTTCGATCGTCTGGTCGCTGAGAATACCGGTCCCGGCTCGGACCTCATGCTCGCGGGTGACCCGGTACCGCACGCCGCGCTTGAGGCGTGTCACGAAGGTGACGCCACGGGCCTGCAACTGGTGAAACCACGTGAAATCGAGATAGGCGCGGTCGGCCACGACCACGCTGCCGGCCTCGAACGTCCACGTGCGGGCCACGGTCACGTCGGCGGTCTTGCCGTCGGTGACGCTGAGGAAACTCGGCAGGTGGCCGGCTTGGTCCAACCCGATGTGCAGCTTGATCGCGGCCTTCGTGCGGCGGAACGACGCCCACGGGAAAACCGCCAGACACAAGTCGATGGTCGACGCATCGACCGCATACAGCTTGTGCCTGAAGCGGAAACGGTGGCCCGGCGCCCGTTGCTGGCAACGACTCAGCAGACGGCCGAACAACGCTTCGTAGAGGGTGTAGGGCTGCTCGGCGTTCACCCGCGCGAGCGACGAGCGGCTGACCGTTGGCACGCCCAGGTGATAGAGCTTGGCGGGTTGAGCGCGCAGATTGCTCACGATGTCGCGCAGGCTCTGCCGGCTGGCCAACTGGCCCAGGCCGAGGGCGACGAACTGCGCCCAGCGGCTCATGACGCGCAAGCGCTGCCCGCGCTGATGGTCGCGCGCCTCGGCGTCGAATTCATGTCGCGGAAGCAACGTCAGAAGTTGCCCGAAGACTGTGTTATGATGGGCCATGGCTTGGATCTCCTGTGTTTTGAATGATTTACAGCAAAACCATTCTAACAGACATAGAAGGTTCAAGCCGCCTCAATTAGAAGTTCTGTGGGACAGCAGTGCGCGGGCATTGACGGTGTGACGTTCGCGGCCATCGAGGAGGCCGGCCTCGACAGCCCGTGGAAGAAGTCTGTTCGCTGAGCCCCGCTGCTCAGGCAACTTGGCGATGAGCGATTGAGCCGACGAGCGCCGTCGGGGTCCATTTGAACCCCCAAGCGCGCCTCAGACGCCCCCAGCGGTCGATCAGACGCCCGATCAAGCGGCAAATCGCCGAAACAGCCCGCCCCTG
Organism: Vicinamibacterales bacterium; assembly: GCA_965217045.1. Lineage (GTDB taxonomy): Bacteria > Acidobacteriota > Vicinamibacteria > Vicinamibacterales > UBA8438 > JAAXGX01. Next base: position 351,519 of record CBDCHF010000008.1, read on the forward strand.
CAGGCTCCGGGGCGTACCGACGCCGGTCTGGCGGCGCAGGAGCAGTCCGATGTTGCAGGCGGCCGCCTGGATCAGCACGCGCTTGACATTCTCTCGTGACCGCGCACCCACACGCGACGCATACCGCCCGTCTCATACAGGTGCGCGAAAGTCCGCTCCACCACCTCGCCCCGGCACCGTTGCAGGCGACGACCCCGCCGCCCCCGCACACGACGCCGGTTCCCATACAGAGCCTTCTGTGCCGCAGCCTTCTCCGGCGGCTTCTCTCCCGTCTTCTTGTCCTGCCAGCAGCGCCGACCGCGCTCCGGCTCCGATACGTGACTCCGAACCCCTATCGTGTCGAGCGCCACCAGCGTCGCGTCGCTGTGATAGCCCTTGTCGGCCACCACCTCTTCGACCCCCACGCCGTTCGGCTGCACCGCCTCAACCTGCTCGGCCGCCATGATCAGCGTCTCCGGCAGCGTCGCCGTGTCACCATCCGATGCATCCTGCACCGTCACCGCGACGATGGCCCCCGTGTCCATGTCGACCCCGTGCTCGGCGTTGTGGGCCAGGTGCGTCCGACCGTCCTTCATCTTCGCGATCTTCGCGTCCGGGTCCTGCGGCGATTTCCACTCCTTGTTCGACGTTTTCTTGTTCTTCCGCGAACGGTCGAACCGAGCCAGCTCCGCCCGCGTCGGCGTCTCAACCCCCGACGCCTCCGCCAACCGCCGAATGAACGCCTCGTGGGATTCTCCCGTGTCCCGCCGCTCGATACTCCGCATCGCCGCGTTCGCTTCCAGCGTCGTCGCGTCAATGCCGACCGTCTTCCCCCGAACCAGACCCGCTGCGGACAGCCGCTCCAGAACCCAGGTGAACACCGCCTCGTGGGTCTCTACGTCGATCCGCCGCCGCGTGCGCGACAGCGTCGAGTGATCCGGCGCCGCCGCGGTCAACTCCAGGTCCAGGAACGACCGCAGACTCAGCGAATCGGCCACCCGCCACGCAATCCCCCGCTCCGACGACAACCCCTCGAAATAGCCGATGAACAGCATCCGGAAATACCGACCCGGACGCAGACTCGGACGGCCCAGCCTGTCCGCGTAGAAAGCCGCGCACAACTCCTCGACGAACGCATCGAATCCGGAATCCGCCAGAACCCGGTTCAGCCGCTCGAAGCAAGGATGCCCGTCACTCGTCGGAAGGTCCGCCGTGTCCACCCACATCGGCGACGCTTGGCGCGCCGCCGGTCTCTTGCCCATCGCCATGGCCGTTCAGTGTACGGGCTCGATCGCGCCGGGGCCAAGCCGGATCCGCGACTTTCGCCACAGGCTGTCAAGGCGTTCCTGGATGACATCCATGACGAACTGCACTCCCGAACCTGTCGGCCCTCGGCAAACCGGCAGGTGGAGATACCGAAGGATGGGGGCAAAGTCCGCATCCTCGGGATACCCACCATCCGGGACCGTGTGGTGCAGGGGGCGCTGAAGCTGATACTGGAACCTGTCTTCGAGGCTGACTTTCAGGAGGGCTCTTACGGGTACCGGCCAAAACGCACGGCCCATCGGGCGGTGCACCGGGTGACGACGGCGGTCGTAAAGAACAAGACCACGGTGATAGACGTGGACTTGGCGTCGTATTTCGATACGGTTCGACACGACATCCTGCTTGGAAAAGTGGCGATTCGGGTAGACGACGACGAAGTTTTACGGCTGTTGAAGCTCATCCTCAAGGCTGGAGGCAAGCGGGGCGTTCCCCAGGGTGGGGTTATTTCACCCTTGCTCAGCAATCTCTATCTCAACGAGGTGGACAAGATGCTGGAGCGGGCGAAGGACGTCACCCGACAAGGACGCTACCACTACATCGAGTATGCTCGATTCGCCGATGACCGTGCGCCACGAAGGCGCGGAAAGGAGGCCGAGATGGCCACCTAGCTGCAGCCATGCTGCATGAGGGATGAGGGCAGGCCCCTCGGAGCCGCCCGGCAGGGGGAGGCTCCAAACCGCCGTGCGCTGCCTCGGTCAAGAGCCGAGGTGGTAAGCGTCACGGAAACGGCGCGGCGCGACCGCGTCAGGTAGGGTGCAGGGAGACGAAGTGAATGAACCACCGGCAACGTGTCGAAAGCGTAGGGACGGTGTCGAAACCGGGGCGAGTCGTTAACCCGGGACAAGTCCAGCGGGAGCCTGCAGCTTGGCTGGGCGGCACCCGGCATAAAGGTGGCGTGACCCTGCACCAGGCCCTTGTGCGGAACGTGGGAACCTGTCGCCTCGATGCGAAGGGAGAAGTCCAAGGGGCCGACCCCCAAGGATGAGAAGCCCGATGCGAGGCACAGGGGCGGAGCGACCCGTACGAGCGATGAAGTCGAGGAAACTCGATGGAGCAAAGGGGTCGCGTCATCCAGCGTGTCCCGACGGTCAACCGCGCGAGCGGGAGGAGCCGTCGAGCCACGCGAAGCCGTTTCGTATTTCCAAGTGGGTGGTTTGGGAGGCCTACACTCGGGTCAAGGCGAACCACGGAGCAGCTGGCGTCGATGCTGAGTCTGTCGAGATGTTCGAGCAGGACCTGAAGAACAATCTCTATAAGATTTGGAATCGGATGTCGTCGGGCACGTACTTCCCGCCTCCGGTCCGGTCGGTTGGGATACCGAAGAAGGACGGAAGCGAGCGACGCTTGGGCATTCCCACTGTCGCCGACAGAATTGCCCAGACGGTGGTCAAGATGTACCTGGAACCGGACGTGGAGCCACAGTTCCATCCCGATTCGTATGGGTATCGCCCGCGGAAGTCCGCGATCGACGCACTCACGACGGCCCGGCAGCGATGCTGGCGTTATGACTGGGTGATCGATCTGGATATCCGCGGCTTCTTTGACAACCTGGACCACGCGCTCGTCATGCGTGCGGCCAGGAAGTACACCCGGTGCCGGTGGATTCTGCTCTATGTGCAGCGGTGGCTGACCGCTCCCATGCAGCAGGAAGACGGAACCCTGGTACCGCGCACGATGGGAACGCCCCAAGGGGGCGTCGCGAGCCCGCTCCTGGCCAATATCTTCTTGCACCTCGCGTTCGACGACTGGATGCGGTCAACGCACCCGGACGTTCCGTTCGAGAGGTATGCGGATGATATCGTCGCGCACTGTCGGACGGAGACGCAGGCGCAGCAGGTCCTGGCGCACATCAAACGTCGTCTGGCGCAATGCCGGCTGGAAGTACATCCGGAGAAGACGCGTATCGTCTACTGCAAGGATGACGACCGGCCGGGGCAGTATCCCACGGAGCAGTTCACCTTCCTGGGATACACGTTTCGCTCTCGTCGGGCAAAGAATCGATGGGGTCAGTACTTCATCAGCTTCATACCGGCGGTGAGCAATGCGGCGGCGACACGGATGCGGCAGAAGATGCGACGTTGGCACCTCCCTCGGCGCAGCGACAAGGCCATCGACGACCTGGCCCGCATGTGGAATCCTGTCCTTCGTGGCTGGATTCAATTCTACGGCCGTTTCTACAAGTCGGCCCTGTATTCGGTCTTTCGCCACTTCAACGACCTGTTGGTTCGATGGGCCATGCGGAAATACAAGAGGCTCCGGCGCCATCGCCGCCGCGCCATTCACTGGCTCGGTGGTCTTGCGCGTCGCGCGCCCCGGCTGTTCGCCCACTGGCATCTGCTGGGGCTGACGCCGGCGGCTGGATGATGGGAGCTGTATGAGCGGAGACGTTCACGTACAGTTCTGCGAGCGCCCGGGGGTGCGATTCCCCCGGGCGACTCACCTGGTGATCCTGATCGACGGCTACCGCCGGTGGCGGTGGCTTGAGACGACCGTGTACAAGCGGCTTCTGGAGGAACTGGCCACACTCGACGTGGAACTCAATCGTGACAAGACGCGTCGCGTCGATCTCGCAAAGGGCGAGAGTTTCACCTTCCTTGGGTTCAGCATCCGCCGCGCCTGGACGCAGCGGGGCAAGTGGGGGGTTGCCTGTGTGCCGAAGATAGCGGCACGCACCAAACTCCTGCGACGGCTCAAGGGGGTGATGCGACGACATTGCTCGCAACCGGTTGAAAGGGTCATTGCTCTCATCAACCCAATCCTGCGCGGATGGACGAACTACTTCCGCATAGGACAATCGAGCCGATGTTTCAGTCACGTGAAGGACTGGGTCGAGAAGAAGGTACGGCGACACCTGATGCGACAGCGCGGGCGACTGGGGTTCGGCTGGAAGAGGTGGAGTAGGCAGAAGCTATATGACCGACTCGGGCTGTTCTCCGAATACCGGGTCGTCTATCTGCCGAAAGCGCTCCCGGTTTGAACGGCCACATAACCCTTGAGACGAAGGCAACAGGAAAGCCCAGTGCCGGAAATCGGCATGCTGGGTTTGACGAGGCGGGAGCTGGAAACGTGCCCACGGGAGCCGGACTGAGGCCCGGTGCGAAAGCGCCGGAGGAGCCACCGGACCCTACCGACAGCGCGCCAGCTCTCGACCCTACCGGAGAGCGGGGGGGAGGAAACGTACCCACGGGACTCGGCCTGCGGCCCGGTTGCGAAAGCGCCGGATAAGCCACCGACCCCTACCGGCTACGCGCCTCTCCTCGACTCTACTGAGGCTGTCGAATCGGTCACGGGTGGGGTCTGATCGTCGGACGAGCGCAGCCTGCGGACTGTGTCGGGGCAGGTTGCGGCGTGGTTGAGCCGCCGTGGCAGGGTGACGGCGTGCCCGAAGCGCGCGGCAACGACAGCGCCGGCGGCTGGGGCGCGTCAGAGCGGCTGTGGGATTTGGCTGCAGACGGCAGGATGACAGGCTACCCGGCGCGCGCGCCAAGGGCGAGGGCGATGTGGTGCCAAGCATCGAGGTATGGCGTCGCCCGCGGCAGATGCAGGACGAGGCGGCGGACAGAGCGGCGGACGTCAACGCCGAGTTTGAGCAGCCGGTCGCGCAGCACGTCACCTGCGTGCGGGCGCAGGCGGTGCGTGCGGCGCGCAAGCGGAGTTCCTGCATGAGCACGTAGGCGGCGGCCGTCAGGAAGACGCGCAACTGGTTCGCCCAGAACTTGCAGCAGCTCGTACGGTCGATCGGCAGACCGTCGAGCAGCTCCTTGATGCGGTTCTCGATATCGCCGCGGGCACAGTAGATTTTCTCGTAGATAAAGCGTGGCGTCTGGCGCAGATTGGTGACGACGAAGCGCGGGTTGTCGCGCGGCTCGCGGCCGGCGAGCCGCACGACTTCGGCTTTGATCACGACACGGCGCTCATGGTCCCATGTGCCCGCTCGATAGCAACGGGTGTCGGTGTAGACGTGCGCCGTCTGGTCGTCCTGCGCGCTCTTGGCCCGCGCCTCGACCATGGCGGACGCGGCGTGCCGCAGCAGGACGGCGTTCTTGGCCATCGCCACGACGTAGTCGAGCCGCGGCTCGGCGTCGAGAAAGTCGAAGATTTCCGGGGTGGCAAAGCCCCCGTCGAGCCGGACGAGGAAGCGCGCCCGCGGAAACGCGCAGCGCAGCAGCGGGAGCAACCGAGACAACACCCCCAGCGTCCCGTCGGCAGCCACCGCCTTGCCCGGCCGCAGCACAGCGGCGCACAGATACTGCTCGACCTCGCGGTCGAAGCGCACGAACGCCAGCAACGGGAGGTAACACCAGCTGTCGTAGTGGCTGTTGAAAAACGTCAACTGCTGCGCGCCATGCGTCCGGTCGTCGGTCGGGTCCAGATCGATCGTGATGCGTCGCGCCCGCCCGTTGAGTCGGTGCCGATGCCGCTCGATGACGCTCGCCGCCAACTCGCGCCCCATCCGATAGAGGGCCGAGCGGCCCGCGTCGTTCTCAAACCGCGAGATCGTCGGTTGCGACGCCAGCCGCCCGCCGGCCACCGGGTCGCGTCCCAGCAGCAGCTTGTGGATCGGATCGTCGGCGAGATGGTCGGCATCGTTGCCATCGGGATGGCCGCAGGCGATACCGAAGACCCGCTGGCCGACCAGGTCCTCGAGCGTATGCCGAATCTTCTCCGGCGCGCGTTTATCCACCAGACAGCGGGCGAACGCCTTGATCAGGCCATACCCCCGCTCGGCTGCCTTGAGCAACACGGCCCCGCCATCCGAACTCGCCTGCTCGCGGTCGAAGGTGGCCACGAGCGGCTTGTCGAACAGATCCGGGAACCGAACAGTCTGTGGTATCGTGGGGTTCGTCACGCAAGAGCCTCCGTTGTGCCAGAAACGTTTGCGGTCAACAGCGTTTTAGCACACGGAGGCTTTTGTGTCTCTACCGGGGCCGGGGTCTGTTGTGAATTTTCCAGGCTAGCATCGCCGCCGTCTGCGCCACCCGGTCCCGGAGGCAGGGAATGCCTAACCTGCATTATTCATGAAGGTCCAGATTCGACCGCCAAAGGGCGTGATCGGCGCAGGAATGAGTCTCGGACATCGTCGCCTGCAAGCGGAGCCGGGGTTGAGCAGCCGACCGGGGGGGGCATGACGGACGCGAGGGTTGGGCAGCGACAGCCCCGCCGGGGAGCGGCCCATGCCGCCCAGGAAGCAGGTGGGCGCGGCGCAACGGGTGGGCTATCCGGCGCGCGCGCCCAGCGCGAGTGCGATGTGCCGCCACGCCTCGAGGTGCGGCGTCGAGCGCGGCAGATGCAGAACCACGCGGCGGACCGAGCGGACGACGTGGACCCCCAGCTTCAGCAGCCGGTCGCGCAGCCACGTCACCTGGCTGCGGGCACACGCAGTACGCGCCGCCCGCAATCGCAGTTCCTGCATGAGCACGTAGGCCGCGGCGGTCAGGAAGACGCGCAACTGGTTCGCCGAGAACAGACAGCAGCTCGTGCGGTCGATCTGCAGCCCATCGAGCAGTTCCTTGATCCGATTCTCGATGTCCCCGCGAGCACAGTAGACCTTCTCATAGATGAAGCGCGGCGTCTGCCGCAGATTCGTCACCACGAACCGCGGGTTGTCCCGCGGCTCGCGGTCTCCGAGGCGAACGACTTCGGCCTTGGTCACGACCCGGCGCTCGTGGTCCCACGTGCGGGCGGCGTAGCGGGTGTCGGTATAGACGTGCGCGGTCTCGCCACCGACCTCGCTCTGCGCGCGGGCCACCTGCATGGCGGACTCCGCATGCCGCTGCAACACCGCGTTCTTCGCCATCGCCACCACGTAGTCGAGCCGGGGCTCCGCATCCAGGAAATCGAAGATCTCCGGGGTCGCAAAGCCCCCGTCGAGCCGGACGAGAAACCGCGCCCGCGGAAACGCGGCCCGCAACAGCGGGAGCAACCGAGACAGCAGGCCGAGGGTCCCGTCGGCGGCCACTGCCTTCCCGAGCCGCAGCACCGCCGCGCACAGATACTGCTCCGCCTCGCGGTCGAAGCTCAGAAACCCCAGCATCGGCAGATAACACCAGCCGCCATAGTGCCCGTTGAAGAACGTGAGCTGCTGGGCGCCATGCGTCAGGTCGTCGGTCGGGTCCAGATCGATCGTGATCCGGCGCGCCCGCCCGTGCAGGCGGCGCCGATGACGCTCGATGACGCACGCTGCCAACTCGCGCCCCATCCGGTAGAGCACGGTGCGGCGCGCGCCGTTCTCGAATCGCGAGATCGTGGGTTGCGACGCCAAGGGCGCGCCGGACACCGGGTCCCGCCCGAGCAACAGCTTGTGGATGGGGTCGTCGGCCAAGTGGTCGGCATCGTTGCCATCGGGATGACCGCACGCGATGCCGAAGACCCGCTGGCCGATCAGGTCCGCGAGCGTGTGCCGAATCTTCCCCGGTGCGCGTTTGTCGGCCAGACACCGGGCGAACGCCTTGACCAAGCCGTACACGCGCTCGGCCGCCTTGAGCAGGACGGCGCCGCCGTCGGAACTCGCGTGCTCCTGGTTGAACGTGGCGACGAGGGGCTTGTCGAACAGATCCGGGAACAGAACAGCCTGTGGTATCGTGTGAGGCGTCACGCAGGGGTCTCCGTTGTGGCTAAACGCTTGTGGACACTACGTTTGTACCACACGGAGGCTCCTGTGTCTCTCCCAAAACAACACCTTCACGCATAATCCGGGCTAACGGCCGAAACTTCCCGCGTTGCTTCTTCGGGATAAGGACCTGCCGTACCGGTTGGGGCCGGTAGGTCCCCGCCTTCAGGTCCCACGCCAGCGCTTCCAACCACCGGTCCACCCCGAACGACTCAACGTCCGCAACCGTCTCGCCGTCCACCCCGGCCGCGCCGTCGTTGCGACGAACGGCCTGCCAGGCGACCGCGAGCACGTCATCGCGCCACACCTTGTCGCTCAGTGAGTAGAACCGGAAGTCAGGAGCTTCCTTCGCTTTCGCATGTAGCGCCGTCTGGAGTCGCTGAACTCGTTCTGAGGCGGTTAGGTTCTCACCAGTCCCCACGTCCCTTCCCCCGTCATGCGCTGCTCTCGAACTGAGGCCCCTTCCCTCTGCCGGCGTTACCCGGTTTCCCCGGTACTACGGGCCTCTCCGCCACCCTGCACGGCCCGACCTGACCCTCGCGGGCTGTCGGTTGGCGCGTGCCACGCCACCGCCAGGGCTTCCCGTGTTGCGTCCATTCCCCTCTTCCATGCGTGCCGTCGCCACTACCCCGGCGGAATCGGTCGGTGCCTGCGTCGCTCGCTTCCCGACCCATGCCAGCCTTCCTCGTCAATTGGGCGAGTCGGCTTCCGCATCAATCGTTTCGAGGCCTGCTCGGCGTTCGCTTGCGCTACCGCCCGCATGGTCGCTGGGCCGCCCAAGGCGGCCCTTCGTCATCAGAGTGCTTCAGCCGATGTCGTTACCTCCATCGTCCGCTCCGACTGCTACCGGCTGGAGCGACAGTTGCCGGGCGGGATTCGCACCCGCTGAGGAATGGCGCCTTCGCACGATTCGCACCCGCTGAGCGCACCAACTGATCGGAATCTGGCCGTCGGCCACGTCGAGGTGCAGCTTGTAGCCGACCCAGGTCGACTTGTAGCCCTTGCTGTCCTTTTTCATGCCCACGTCACAGTCGGTCGGCAGGTCGTCGAGCATCGCCGGCAAGGTCATGGCCGCCTGCCGGTCGAGGCGCTTGAGGACCTTCGGCCGTTCCTCACCCTTCTTCGGCCGTCCCCGCTTGCGCTTGGGCAGCGGGGGCGTCGTTTCCTTCGCGGCCGGCTTCTCGCGGGCTTCGATAGCCGTCGAGTCGCGGAAGAGGTGGCCCACCAACCGGTCGTGGTGGGTGTTGCGGATCAACGCTGCATGCGTGCGCTGGGGCAACTGTGTGTCGGAGAACTCGGCGAAGGCGCGTGAGAAGATGGCCATGATCCGATTCAGTGGACGGTTTCGTTGAGTTGATCGTTCCTCGGTGTCTGTTCTTTTCTCATTGAAAAGACAACGGGTGTGGAGCCTGTGGGAAACCGCGTCCTTGGCGGTTTTCCATAGGATCCACGCCCTCTTCGTTTGCGCGTCGTTCAAATGCCGCTGGACTGATCTGGCCAAGCGTCGAGTGCCGGCGCCGTTGGTTATAGAACACTTCGATGTAGTCGAACACACTAGTGTCCCACAGTCTCAGGCCCAAGCGAGCGCGAGTTGCGGACGGGCGCGGTCTGGTGGCGAATGGGTCGTGAAGAGGTCTTCGAGAGGCCGGCGTTCGAAGACGTTGAGTTGAAGCACCTGCAGCATCTGGTTGAGGCTCCAGCACAACCGCAGGACGAACTTGAGGTAGGCCAGCAGCAGGTACATGCAGGTGGCCACCCACAGTTGCGTCAAGACCGCGTTCTTCGACCGGCCCACGAAACGTTTCACTTTCAGATGCTGTTTGATCCACTTGATCCACTTAAAGAACAGCTCGATCTGCCACCGGGACTTGTACAGGTCGGCGATCGTCTTGGCGACCCACGTGGTGTTGTTGGTCACGAACACGTAGCGATTTGTTGTCAGCTGGTCGCGGTAGACGACCCGTCGCAGCCGGTGGGGATAGACCTTGCGGCTGCGGGCGCTGGTCAGTTCGATCGTCTGGTCGCTGAGAATACCGGTCCCGGCTCGGACGTCATGCTCGTGGGTGACCCGGTACCGCACGCCGCGCTTGAGGCGTGTCACGAAGGTGACGCCACGGGCCTGCAACTGGTGAAACCACGCGAAATCGAGATAGGCGCGGTCGGCGACGACCACGCTGCCGGCCTCGAACGTCCACGTGCGGGCCACGGTCACGTCGCCGGTCTTGCCATCGGTGACGCTGACGAAACTCGGCAGGTGGCCGGCTTGGTCCAACCCGACGTGCAGCTTGATCGCGGCCTTCGTGCGGCGGAACGACGCCCACGGGAAAACCGCCAGACACAAGTCGATGGTCGACGCATCGACCGCATACAGCTTGTGCCTGAAGCGGAAACCGTGGCCCGGCGCCCGTTGCTGGCAACGACTCAGCAGACGGCCGAACAACGCTTCGTAGAGCGTGTAGGGCTGCTCGGCGTTGACCCGCGCGAGCGACGAGCGGCTGACCGTCCCAACGCCCAGGTGATAGAGCTTGGCGGGTTGCGCGCGCAGATTGCTCACGATGTCGCGCAGGCTCTGCCGGCTGGCCAACTGGCCCAGCCCGAGGGCGACGAACTGCGCCCAGCGGCTCATGACGCGCAAACGCTGCCCGCGCTGATGGCCGCGCGCCTCGGCGTCGAATTCATGTCGCGGAAGCAACGTCAGAAGTTGCCCGAAGACTGTGTTACGATGGGCCACGGCTTGGATCTCCTGTGTTTTGAATGATTTGCGGCAAAACCATTCTAACAGACATAGAAGGTTCAAGCCGCCTCAATTAGAAGCTCTGTGGGACAGCAGTGAGTCGAACAACTCCATCTTTGCGTCTCCGCACGTGTGGAACCGATCGGCGAGCTCACTCTTCACGGTGGAGAAGAAGCTCTCCATGACGGCGTTGTCGTGGCAGTTGCCCCGGCGGCTCATGCTGCAGACGATCCCGCGCGCATCCAGGAGCGCCTGGTAGTCCGCGCTCGCGTACGTGCAGCCCTGGTCGGAGTGGTGCAACAGGCCGATCTCCGGGCACCGTCGTTTCAGCGCCATCTCCAGCGCCTTGATGGTCAGGTGGCGATCGTTGACGGCGCTCACGGCCCAGCCGACCGCGAATCGCGAGAACAGGTCGAGGACGACGGCGAGATAGAGCTTGCCGCTCGAGCCGATGACAAACTCGGTCGTGTCCCCGACCCAGCGCTGATTCGGTGCGGCGGCGTCGAACTGCCGGTCGAGGAGATTCGCGGCCACCGGCTGGTCGTGATCGCTCATCGTGGTCAACGTGAACCGTTTGCGGGTGCGCGCCTTCAGGCCGCCTTCCTGCATCAACCGGATCACGCGCTTCCGGCTGACCTGCTCGTCTTGCTCGATCAGATCCTCGTGAATACGGGGACTGCCGTACCGCTGCTTGCTCGCGGCAAATGACGCCTGGACCAGCACCTTCAGGCGGCGGTCCTCCCGCTCGTGCGTCGATTCCGGGCGCTGCCGCCAGGCGTAGAAGCCACTCGGTGTGACGCCCAGCCAGCGACACAGTTTCGTGAGCGGATAGCGGGCCTTCTCCGACTGGATCCACGCGAATTTCACAGGTGGTCCCTCGCGAAGAAGGCCGCCGCTTTTTTTAGGACGTCGCGCTCCATGCGCAGCTCGCGCACTTCCATGCGCAGCCGCGCCAGCTCCTCACGCTCCGCCGTCGTCAGGCCCGTCTTGCCCTTCGTCCGATCCGCGCGGGCCTGCTCGACCCAGTTGCGCAGCGACGACTCCGTCAAGCCCAGATCGCGCGCCGCGGACGCGACCGTCTTGCCCTCATCGAGGACCAGTCGTACCGCCCCCGTCTTGTAGTCATCCGTGAAGCTCCGCCGCGTCCGCCTGCCCTGCGTGTCCGTCATGGTCGACATCGTATTCCCCTCTCGGAAGATGTCCACCAAACCGGATCAAGCCCAAGACCGATTCGCTCGGTACCTCGCTCTTCCGCTCCCAGCCGCAGATCCGCCGCAGCGCCACGTCGGTGACCAAGCGTTCCAGCAGCACGCGCGTCGTCGGCATGTCGTAGACCGCCTTGGCCACGAAGGCTCGCGCCAGTGCCGCGCGGTCCTTGCGCGGACGCCCCGGCACCCGGAAGCACCGGGGAATCCACTGCTCGATACGGATGACCTCGAGAGTCTGCACCAACTGCTGCTGTTTTCCGGTCAGCGGACCCAACACGGGCTCCAACTGGGGAAACAGCGCACGCTGGATCGACTGCCAATAGGGGGCGAAGGAACCACGCAGGCAGTTCATGGGTTTGTTTGATTGACCGCTCCTGCCAACTACTGTATGTTGGCGGACAATGAAGATGTGAAGCAGCGAATCGATGGCCTACAGCGCAGCGTTACGCCGCTACGAGGAGCAATACGACGCGCTCCCTGCGAACGCTGCATCCCGCCCGCTTACCGTCCCTCGCCCCGCCGCCTCCGGCAAGGAAAAAACTCGGCCGATCACGCGTTTCGCAAGAGGCTCCGAAGTATACGAATATGCTGGATGCGCGGGTTCTCGCCGGCGGTCGCGGCGTGCGCGCCGCCTCGCAGGGCCGCGCCGTTGCCGCTACACTGGTAGCCGGGAGGTTACGATGGTGATCAGCGACACGCTGCTGCCCGAGTTCGATCAGGAGATTGCAAGCACCCGCAGGACGCTGGAGCGGATCCCCGATGACCGTCTGGATTGGGCTCCCCATCAGAAGTCGGGCACGATGCGCTGGCTGGCCGGGCACATCACCAATCTGCCGTCGTGGGCCACGTTGCCCCTCAGGCATGACGAGCTCGACCTGGCGCCCGGCGGCAAGCCGCTCGATCCGCCGCCGCCTCCCGTCGACAGCGCCGATCTCGTGGCGACGCTCGACCGCGTGGCGGCCGAGGCCCGGGCCGCCATTGCGGCGGCCGGCGACGACGAGCTGATGAAGCCGTGGACGATGCTGCAGAACGGCCAGCAGGTCATGACCTTGCCGAAGCTCGCCGTCCTGCGCAGCTTCGTCCTCAACCACCTGATTCACCACCGCGCCCAGCTGGGCGTCTATCTGCGTCTGAACGACGTCGCGGTGCCGTCGATCTACGGGCCGTCCGCCGACGAGAATCCCGCGGGGATGTGACGCGCGCACGGGGGAGGATTGAGATGGGCCGTGTACGTCTCGCCGCGGCGCTGACCATGCTCGCCTTCGCATCGTTGCCGGCCGTCGCCGCGGCCGCCCAGGCGGAGGCCGGTCCTGCCGTGCCGCCGACCGCATGGGGTGATCCGGACCTGCAGGGTACGTGGACGAATACCACGACGACGCCGCTCCAGCGGCCGCTGGAGCTGGCCGGCCGGGAGCGCCTCACGCTCGAGGAGCGGGCCGAGCTCGACGAGGTGCGCGCCCGCACGGAGGCGCGCGCCTGCGCCACCGAGTTGGTGGTGCTGCAGCATCCCCCGCCAGCGACCAGCACGGGGTCGTATAACAGTTTCTGGCTCGAGCAGGGCACGCGGACGCTGCAGACGTCGTTGATCGTGGATCCGCCGGACGGGCGGCTGCCGGCCGTGACGCCGCGCGCGCAGCGGCGCGCGGATGCGCTGGCCGCGGCCCGGGCGGCGGCGTCCTATCCGGCCACCTGGGAGGAGCCGAGCGTCTTCGAGCGGTGCATCACGCGCGGCCTGCCGGCGGCGATGATGCCCGGCTTCTACAACCACAACTATCAGATCCTGCAGACGCCGGACTACGTCGTCATCCATGCCGAGATGCTGCACGACGCGCGCATCGTCCCGCTCGACGGGCGGCCGCATCTGCCGGCCGGCGTGCGGCAGTGGCTCGGCGATTCGCGCGGGCGCTGGGAGGGCGATACGCTGGTGGTCGAGACCACCAACTTCACGGACAAGGTGTACGAGCGGCGCGTATCCAACACCGTTTTCGGCGCCAGCCGGGCGATGCGCCTCGTGGAGCGGTTCACCCGCGTCGACGCTGACACGCTCGACTACCGCTTCACCGTCATCGATCCCACGACGTTCGAGCGGCCCTGGACCGCCGCCATTCCCATGACGGCGCTCGACGCGCCGATCCTCGAGTACGCCTGCCACGAGGGCAACTACTCGATGGAGAACATGCTCCGCGGCGCCCGCGCGCAGGAACAGTAGCCGACGCCGGCCCCGCGCCCGGCGGTATCCGCGGGTCGATCCGCAATCCGGCGCGGCCGGCTTGGTCGGCTCCGGCGCCGGTCCGGACTCAGGCCGGGTCGCACAGCCAGGAGCCGTTGCGGTAGAGCGTGATCGCCACGTTCACGTTGCGGCGCAGGGGGCGGGCCACTCCTTCGCGCACCGCACGAGCGTCTTCCACGAGTACAGGTGGTTCGTCTTGTGGAAGTCGCTGTTGGCGATGTACGGGAAGTGCTTGAGGCTCGTCACCGAGAAGAGGTCGTCCCGGTTTGCCGCTTCCCAGACGTCGACCATGTCGGCCAACTCGTCGCGGTGGTCCCACAGATAGGTGGTCTCGATGGCGAATTGCCGGCGGGGGCGCTGGTGCGGGTGGCATGCGACGCTCAGGCCGCCCTGCCGGCGTATGTCGAGCAGGATGGCCTCGGGCGACTGATCCGCGCTGATGAACTCGTCGATGCCCAGCCCCACGATGTGGGCGTTGCGGGCGCGCCGGCTGTGGTTGCGCGTGATCTCGGCGCCCGGAATGACCAGCATGCCGTACTTCTCTCGCGCGCGTTCGGCTTCCGCCCGGATGTCCGCCAGGTAGTCCGGAAACGACTCCTCGGTGACCGTGAACCGCCGTGTGCCGAAGGTGGCCGCGCGTCCGGCGCGGGCCAGCCAGTCCTTCTGGTGCAGGATGTGGTCGGTGACGGCAATGACGTCGAAGGCGCCGGTCTCGCCGAACAGGTCGACCACTTCGCGGACCGTGAGCTGGCCGTCGCTCCAGCGGGTGTGCACGTGCAGGTCGCACAGCAGGTACGGTTCATAGCCTGGCATGTCAGCTCCTGATGTCCTCGTGATCCAGATCCCGGCGCGGGCACCTGAGCACCTCCGGGCGGAATTGTTCGAGACCGCGTGCCAGACGTGACGACGGGCCGCCGGCCGCCGGCGTCCGGCCCAGGAACGCGTAGTACGGCACACGCAGCGGAAGATACGGCACGCGCGAGTACCGCTCGGTGATCCACAACGGCTCGAAGCGGCGCGCCAGATACGGCAGGTGATCGGGCGACGGGTGGACGTTGTCGCCAGCGAACCAGAGCGGCCAGAACGCGCGGGCCAACCACGGATGCGAGGCGAACCCGGGGGCGGGATGCTTGCGCGCCACGTAGAAATCGACCACGCCGATCCGGCCGCCCGGCCGGAGCAGCGCCGCGGCGTGGTCCAGGGCCGCAACCAGTCCGGCATCATGGTGAGCGAATAGGAGAAGGTGACGACGTCGACCGCCGGCTCGTCCGGCTGGAACGTCCCCCCGTCGCCGACGATCGTCTCGACGTTCCGCCAGCCGCGCGCCCGGGCACGCGCCCAGGCCAGGTCGATCAGCGACGGGGAGAGATCCACGACGTACAGCTTCCTGAGCCGCTCGATCCGCGAGCCGAGATGCTCGAGGCCGGCGGCCGTGCCGCCCCCCATGTCGACCCAGACGCCGTCGTCCGGTGCGGCGATGCGGCTGTAGAGTGCCGCCCGCCCGGCCAGTAGGTGCGCGCGCGACTCGTCGTAGAGATCCGCCTGGCCGCGGTAGAACGCCTCGAGGCGCTCCGCGTGGTCGCGCCCGCGTACCGGCTTGAGCGTCAGGTGATACAGAACCCGGAGGTGAGTGGCGATCTGCACGGCAGGTAGGCCGGACGGCGTCACGCGGACGAGGCCATGATGTCGGCGATGTAGAAGCTGCCGTAGGTGTGCACGCGGTCGCACGCATGGAGCTCGGCGGCCAGCCGCGACCGATAGCCCAAGTTTACCAACCACAAAACTAAACCATTTTAGAATCAGTGGTTTACGCCGACAGAAATGCCCGAGTGGCACTACAAACGCGTACGAACCGGGAAATCGGTCGGTCAGACGAGCGTCTTGCGGACGCCGCCGGGATGTGGGTCGACGCCGAGCGCGTCGTAGATGGCCCGCTGATCGGGTTCGGCTTGGGTTGCCGTGCGCACATGCAGCGTGCGTCCGTCGGGCCGGCGGAAGGTGGCGGTGACGCGCTGCTGGCCTTCGAGGACGCGGCGTAGCGTGGTCCACCTGGCGTGTTCGCCGTGCGCGCGCAGCCGAGTGCGGATGACCTGCACGAGTTGGTAGGCGATGACGGTGATGAACAGGTGGCCGTCGGCCCGCGCCGGCTTGCGGTGGTAGATGGGACGCAGGCCGAACTCGGACTTGAGCGAGCGGAAGACGGCCTCGACGTCGGTGAGCGTGGTGTAGGTGCGCCACAAGGCGTCTTCGTCCCAGTCGGTCTCGCTGCTGCGCAGGCAGTAGACGCCCGGATGGGTAACCATCGAGCCGTCCTGGGGGCGGCGGGTCCAGGTGACGGCAACGGCCTGGTTGCCGGCCTCATTGGCGGTGACGCTGATCTGGTAGTGCGAGGCGACGCGGGAGTGCTTGGCTTTCAGCCGTCCGATGCGTTGCCAGACCTGGTCGAGCCGCTTGTGCGCGTGGGGGCGGGCCAGCCCGTCGTTGAGCTTCGTCAGGGCGGTCTCGAAGCGGGAGGCGAAACGCTCGACGATGCCTCGCTCCTTCTCGGCGCGCTCCTCGGAGTAGCAGTACAGGCGCACTTCGTCGGGGTCGGTCGAGACCACCTTGTGCATGTGCACGGTCTGGTCCGACTGCGTCTGGAGCGACACGGCGGCATCGGCATCGAAGCGGCGGTGGCGTTCGCGGCTGACCACGAGATAGCGGTAGCCGTTGTCGCGCAACCACGTCACACAGGCGTCGGTGGCGACACCGCGGTCCATCACCACCAGGGCGCCGGCCGGCGCCCCCAGCGCGTCGAGCATCCCGGCCAGCGTCCGGTGTTCGCGGACGTTGCCGGCGAAGACCTTCGAGCGGCGCACGAAGCCGCTGGCATCGAGCATCAGGCCCAGGGTCAGCAGCGGGCAGTCGCTGCGCTTCTCCTTCGAGTGCCCGCGTTGCGCCTGCGGCTGGTCGCTCGCCTCGCCCTCGAAGTAGGTGTTGGTCAGGTCGTAGAGCGTCACCGTCGGCTGCAGGTCGAACAGCCCCATCGCGCGGTCGAACAGATGCGCCTCGATCGCCTCGCGATGCTTCACCAGCACGTCCGAGGCGCGGTAGAGCTGCATCGCACCGACGGTCTCAAAGTCGACGTCGAGCAACTCCCCGAGACCGCTGCGCTGCTGCAGCCAGCGGTGCGTCGCGCGCTCCGAGGCGGGCGCGGCCAGACGCCCGACGATGGCGCCGGTGGCCGCGCTGCGCAGGGCGCCGTTGACGCCCAACCGGGTCAGCAGCGCCGGCAGGTCCAGTTGCTCGAGCGCCCACAGGCCGACCTGCTCCACGCCGACGCTGCGGGGGCGGACCAGCCGCAACGAGTCGACATCGACCGGCTGCACATCGGTCGGTCCGGCGCTCGGCGCGGCCGCGCCGCGGGCGATCAACTGCGCCGCGATCCGTTGTGCTTCCTCCTCCACGGCAGGCCGGCAATCGGCCACCAGCGGCGCCTGACCGCTCAACGCATCGTTGATGCGGGCGCACAGCAGCGGCCATTCCGCTTGGGGAATATCGAAGTGGCGACCGAGGTTGAGGAGGGTGCGCTGACGCACGGTGCTGCCGAGGCGTTCGGCGTGCACGAGGCGATGAGAGAAGTAGGGATTTCCGTCCTCAGTCCGCCGGGTTTGGGTGCGCCGAATGAACATGGCGCTCACCATAGCGGACGCACCCTGCCCCAGGCAACTATCGCCATACGATTATGGCACTACATTCGTCTCCGACAGAACCAGATCCTTTATAATCAACAGGTTACAGGCCTCGCACTCCCCGAAAACCGCCCAAATCCGCAAAACGACCGCCAATCTTGGTAAAGATGGGATAGGTGAGGACATCCTGAAGCCGGTACAGCGTGAGGCCGACCCGCACGGTGACGTCATCGAGGAAATCGGCTCGCAGGCCGCCGCTGCGTCAGACCGCGCCGGCGCCCGGCGCCGCGTGATCCACGATGGCCTGCCACTCGGCGACCAGCGACGGCTGGTGCCTGTCCGACAGCCAGTCCATGTGGTCGAGCAGCACGAAGCGTGAGATCTCCCCGGCGAACCGCCTGAGGAACCCGCCGATCGAGATCGTGTGGATGCTGATCCGATCCGCGAGGCCGCCCTTCAGCCGTGCGAAGTTGGCGGCCCTCAGATACTCGGGGCAGCACTCGCGCGTGTAGCGCCCCGAGAGGTACACGCGCCAGAAGCAGTTGTCCCGGAGCGGGATCCGAGTGAAGACAGCATCCGTGCGATCCTGCATGAACTGCACGATCCCGCCGCCGTACTGCGCCTCCACCTGGCGCCGCTGGGCGGCCGGCACGTCGATCATCGACAGCACGACGTCGCGCCCCAGCGCGAGCCGCATCGGCGTCGACCAGAACCGGTCGCGGAGCTTGCCGCGGTAGATTGCTCGCTGCTCGTCCACCGACGGCGCCGCGAGGATCTCGTCGACGTGCCGGCGGGCGCCGATGACTCGATCGATGTAGCAGGTTGAGCGCGCGCGCGAGGCGACCGGCCGTGCCGCGGAAGAAGAACGACGAGCCGCGGTTCGCGAAGAAGACGATCCACCGGTCCCAGTAGCGGCGTGCCCAGGGTGTCAGCAGTCACTTCGAACTGATCAATTCTGGACGCGTGTCGGTGCACCGGGCCGGTTGCCTGGTTCGTCGACGTCTTGATGAAGAAGAAGATGATGGCTGTGGTCGCTGTGCGAAACTGCGTCTGCGCGGTTTTGCAAACTCCTGTGGGCGCGGGTGTTTGCGTCCACAGGAGTGGCGGCGTCCACAGCCTCCGGAGCTGGCGGGCAGCGACTCGTTCGGGTAGCGTAGGCAGCGGGCTGAAACGTGGGGTGAGGGCCCGGTATGGCCAGCGGACCCTCGTGACCGCCCCGAGCTCCGACAGAGCGAGCCGGTCGGTGCTGTTGTGCCACGGTTCGAACGCGTTGTCCAGTCGGAGATCGCCCCGCGCGCTCCGACGCCGTGGACGTCCCGCTCCGCCAGAAGACCTGCCGACGTTGCAGTCGCCTGTTTGCCATCTGCGCGGCGTGTGATCGCGGCCATGCTTACTGCACGCCGCCGTGCCGGGTGCTCGGCCGGCGCCGCTCGGTGCGGGCCGCCCGGGCTCGGCATCAGCGGAGCCTGGAAGGTCGCCTCGACCACCGCGACCGCCAGCGCGCCTACCGCGTCCGCCGCCGCGTGACGGATCAGGGTTCCGCCGCCCCCCGGCCATCGGCCAGACTCCCCGTCGTTGATCTCGCCCCGGTTCGGGCGCCCGCGGCCACCCGCTGCGTGGTCTGCGGGCGGTCGAGCCGGTGGCTGGTCGCGAGGCGGGAACCCCGCGTCCATCGGAAGAGGAGCGACGATGATCACGCCCGCGCAGCGCGCCGAGATCCGGCGTCTGTACTACGGCGAGCACTGGAAGATCGGGACCATCGCGGCCCAGCTCGGCCTCCACCGTGAGACGGTCCGGACTGCGGTCGAGCACGAGTCGGGCGGTGTCCGCCGCGGGGTGTGCCGGCCCAGCGCTCTCGACCCGTATCTGCCGTTCATCCGCGACACGCTGGCCCGCTACCCCCGCCTGCGCGCCACGCGCATCCACGAGATGGTCCGCCAGCGCGGCTATCCCGGCTCGGTCATCCAGGTCCGACGCCTCGTCAAGCGCCTGCGGCCTGAGACCACCCGCGCCGTCTACCGTCGGGTCGTCACGCTGGCCGGCGAGTCCGCGCAGGTCGACTGGGGCTCGTTCGGCAAGGTCCGCATCGGACACGGCACCCGCGCCGTCTCCGGATTCGTCATGGTCCTCGGCTACTCGCGCGCCCTCGCCGCATTGTTCACCCTCGACCAGACCCTCGAGAGCTTTCTGCGGGGCCACGTCGACGCCTTCGAAGCCCTCGGCGGCGTCGCCCGCAACCTCGTCTACGACAACCTGCGCAGCGCCGTGCTCGACCGCCGCGGCACGGCCGTGCAGTTTCACCCCCGCCTGCTCGACCTCGCCGGCCACTACCACTTCGCGCCCCGCCCCTGCACGCCGGGACGCGGAAACGAGAAGGGGAAAATCGAACGGCAGATCCAATACCTGCGGCACGCCTTCTTCGCCGCCCGGCCCTTCCGCGACCTCGACGACCTCAACGCCCAGTTCCGACGCTGGCGAGACGACGTCGCCCACCGACGGCGTCACCCCGAACTGCCCGACCGCACCGTCGCCGACGTCTGGGCCGACGAGAAGCCCCGACTGCTGCCGCTGCCCGCCCATCGCTTCGAGACCGAGCTCGTGCGCGTCGTCCGCTCCGGCAAGACACCCTACGTCCGCTTCGACCGCAATCTCTACTCGGATCCCCCACACCCACGTCCGAAAGCCCCTGACGCTGCTCGCCAGCGCCACCCGCGTCCGCATCCTCGACCAGCAGACCGAGCTGGCCCGCCATCCCCGCAGCTATGACACCGGACAGACCGTCGAGGACCCCGCGCATCTGGAAGGGCTGCTCGCCGCCACCCGCCAGGCCAACGTCCACACCACCCGCGACCGGCTCCGCGCCGCCGTCCCCGCCACCGCCGCCCTCTTCGAGCGGCTTGCGGAGCGCGGCGAGGCGCTACGACCGCATGCCACCAGGCTGCTCGCTCTGCTCGACGACTACGGACCGCAGGAGCTGGCTGCCGCCGTCGACGACGCCCTCCAACGGGACGCCCTCGGTGCCGGCTCGATCACCCACATCCTCGAAACGCGCCGGCGACAGCGCGGACTCAAACCGCCGCTCCGCCTCACGCTACCCGACCGACCCGGACTGCGAGACCTCGACGTCCGGTCCCATAACCTGGAGACCTACGATGCCCTCGGCCGACACGACCACCACGACGACGCTGGCGACTAACCTCCGGCGACTCGGCTTCAACCGCACCGCCGACGACCTCAACGACCTCATCGCTCAGGCCGCCCGCAAGCGCTCGAGCGCCACCGTCCTGCTCGAACACATCGTCGCCGCTGAGCTCGAAGACAAACAGCGCCGTAGCGTCGAGAGCCGACTCACCCGCGCCCGTCTCGGACGCTTCAAGCCGTTCGCCGACTGGGACTGGCAATGGCCCACCGCGCTGGACCGTCCCACCCTCGAACGCATCCTCACGCTCGACTTCCTCGCCCGCGGCGAGAACGTCATCCTCGTCGGTGCGCAAGGCTTGGGGAAGACCATGCTGGCGAAGAACGTCGCCCACCAAGCCATCCTCACTGGGCACACCGCCCTCTTCACCACCGCCGCCGACCTGCTGCTCGACCTCAATGGACAGGAGACCGCACGCGCCCTCGAACGACGCCTCCGGCACTACACGCGGCCCGCGCTCATCGTGGTCGATGAGGTGGGCTACCTCGCCTACGACGCCCGAGCCGCCGACCTGCTCTTCCAACTCGTCAGCCGCCGCTACGAGCACCGCTCCTTGCTCATCACCACCAACCTGCCGTTCAAGCGCTGGGACACCGTCTTCCCCAACGCCTCGTGCGCCGTCGCACTGATCGACCGGCTGACCCACCACGTAGAGATCCTGCTCCTTGAAGGCCGGAGCTATCGCAGGCGCGAGGCCGAGATCAGCCAGCAGGAGCGAAACCGCCAACGATCGCACCGTGACGACGCGCCGGAATCACCGCGACCCTCACGTCGTCAATGAGACCGGTCGATACCTGTGCAGAAATGATCAGTTTCTCGCGCTCGGCAACACCAGGGCGACAGCTCCGCGCGCAGGCACGCCCGGTACACGCCCCGCGCGTCCTCGAGATAGCCGCGGCCGAACATGGCGAAGAACTGCTCGAAGTCGAGCCGCCGGATGGCTGCGATCTTCAACTCCAGCAGCGCGTTCTGGCGGGGGTTCACGTCCACGGCGTACACGTGCGCCGGCTCCGTCAGGACGTAGTCGAGCACGTTGCAGCCGGCCGACGTGATGGCGAGGACGGTGTCGCACCTCGTCAGGTTCAGCGCGACGCGGTCCAGACGGGGATCTTCCCAGCAGGTGTTGTAGATGAGGTTGTTTCGCTGGACCAGATCGAAGACGTGGCGGTTGACGTGCTCGATCACGGGCATGGGGTTGCTATTGGTGCGAGTATGCGGCCGGCTGGTGTCGAACCGGCTACGGCAAGGCGACGTGTGTGTAAAGACCGCAACGGAGACGCATGGACAGATCTCGGCATCCGCATCGGCAGGCAGGCGGCGCGGCGGTCGCCATCCCGATGGTGGTGGGCGCGAACCGCCGCCGATTGCTGCTAATGTGTTTGACGTGGCTCGCTCGTCGCGACGCGGCCGGCGCCCGAGGCGCAAGGGCAGGTGGAGGCGGAGGCTGCGCACGGCCTGCCTGGCCCTGGTCTTGCTCGCCATCGGCCTGCCGCCCCTGATCCTGCTCGCACTCCGCATCGTTCCGCCGCCGACGACCGCCTTCATGGTGCGCTACCGGCTCGACGGCGCGCAGCGGTCACCGCTCGACGCGCACTGGGTCGACTGGGGCCGTATTGCCCCGGACGCCGCGCTGGCCGTGATCGCGGCGGAGGATCAGAAGTTCCTGGAGCACGCGGGCTTCGACTTCGACGCCCTGCGGGACGCGTTTCGCACCGCCTGGCGCGGCGGACCGTTGCGGGGGGCCAGCACCATCTCGCAGCAGGTGTCCAAGAACCTGTTCCTGTGGCCGGGGCGGAGCCTGGTCCGCAAGGCGCTGGAGGCAGGCATAACCACCGAGCTGGAGCTGCTGTGGAGCAAGCGCCGCATCCTCGAGGTGTACCTCAACGTGGCGGAGTTCGGCGAGGGGATATTCGGGGTCGGCGCGGCCAGCGAACGGTTCTTCGCGAAAGAGCCCGCGGCGCTCACGGAGGCGGAGGCCGCGCTACTCGCGGCGGTCCTCCCCAACCCGTCCGTTCTGCGCGTCGACCAGCCGTCCGCCTACGTACGGGGGCGCCAATCTTGGATACGCAGCCAAATGGTCAGCCTGCGCGCGACCGGCATTCTGCGCAGGCTGGAGGAGGGGGCGTCGTGAGCCGCCCGGGCGGCGGCCCACGACGCGATGATTCGGACTCCTACTTCTTCTCGGAACCCTCTACGGGTAGGGCCAGCGCCGCCAGCGAGCCCGGGAAGACGCCGCCCTCGCCGATCTGCACGACGATGAACTGCCGGCCTGCGTGCAGGTAGGTCATCATGCCGTACTGGCCGGGCGCCGGCAGCTCGACGGTGGCGAGCTTCCGCCCGGTCGTCTTGTCGTGCGCGTTGAGCACCGGCCGCTGGTTGGCGCCCTCGGTGGCCAGGAGCAGACTGCCGGTCGCCATGAGGATGGCCCGGCCCTGTCCGCCGAGGGCCTCGGGGTCGAGATCGACCCCGGCGAGCGCCGGATGGTTGACGATGCGGTCGTCGGCCCGCCCGACCGGGGCCTCCCACGCGTGCTCGCCCGTGTTCATGTCGATCGCGGTGATCTTGCTGTACGGCGGCTTGTGGATCGACAGGCCCTGAGGGCCGCCCCAGCCGACGCCGCCGCCGCTGACCCAGTCGGAGAGGGTCGTGCCGGTCGTGGTGCAGCGCCCCGAGTCCGACGTGCATCCGTGGTCGGGTGCGTCGACGTCCGCGCCCGGTTGCACCGTGCGGCCCGAGCAGCCGGGCCCGGACGACTGGTACAGCACGCCGGTCTCCGGATCGAGCACGGCCGGGTAGGTGATGTTGATCCCGCCCGAGCAGCCCACCCAGCCCTTGACGGGCTCGGTGTGGTTGTCGGGCAGCGGCGGCATGTAGGGGCCGCCGATCCGGTACTGCGCCATGATCTCGAGCGCTTCCTGCTTCAGCTCCGGCGTGAAGTCGATGATGTTGTCCTCGTTCAGCCCGAGCGGATTCAGCGGGGCGGGCCAGGTCGGGAACGGCTGGGTCGGCGAGAGCTTCTCGCCCGGCACGATCGATTGCGGCACGGGACGCTCCTCGATCGGCCACACCGGCTCGCCGGTCACGCGGTTGAACGCGAAGGTGAAGCCCTGCTTGGTCGTCTGCACGAGCACTGGCACCTCCTGGCCGTCCACCGTGACGTCGGCCAGGATCGGGACGTTGGCGATCTCGTAGTTCCAGATCGGGTGGTGGTTCACCTGGAAGTGCCAGAGCCGCTGGCCGGTCTTGGCGTCGAGCGCGATCACGCTGTCGCCGAAGAGGTTGTCGCCGGGCCTGAACCCGCCGTAGTAGTCGATGGTTGGTGCGTTGGTCGGGATGTAGACGATGCCGCGCTCGAGGTCGGCCGAGAGCGGGGCCCACGACGAGACGTCGCCCGTCCACTGCCAGGCGTCGTTCTCCCAGGTGTCGAAGCCGAACTCGCTCTCCGACTGGGGAATGACGTTGAACTTCCACTTGTGCTCGCCGGTGCGGGCATCGTAGGCCAGGATGTGGCCCGGCACGTTCTCGATCCGCGTCTGGTTGTATCCCTGCTCGTGCGCGTTGCCCACCACGATGGTCCCGTTGACGACGATGGGAGGCGACGAGCTCGTGATGTAGCCGGTCTCCATCGGAATCCCGTTCTCGGGGTCGTACGGGTAGCCGAGGTCGGCCAGCAGGTCGACCACGCCGGTCGTCGGGAAGCCGGGGATGCCGACCGGCCCGCCGAAGCCCTCCAGGTGCTCGCCGGTCTTGGCGTCGAGCGCGTGGAGGAAGAACGCCGGCGTGATGACGTAGATGACGCCGCGCCCGTCGATCTCCGTGTAGGCCACGCCCTTGCCGTAGCTGGCGCGCATCGATTCCTCCCAGCGCTTCGTGCTGGGCTCGCGATACGTCCACAGCGTCTCGCCGCTCGCGGGATCGATGGCGGCGATCGTGCGGCGGTAGCCGGCGACGGTGTACAGCACGCCGTCGATGTAGCTCGGCGTCGAGCGCGACAGGTAGTACGGGTGCGGGCTGAAGTTGTCGCCGCGCCACACCCAGGCTACTTCGAGCTGCTCGAAGTTGTCGGCGTCGATCTGCGTGAGCGGCGAATAGCGGGTGCCCCAGGCGTCGCCGCTCTGATACCACCACTCGCCCTCCGGCGTGCCGCGCTCCTGGGCGACGGCGGCAAGCGGCAGGAGCAGCAGGGCAGCCAGCGTGAGCGCGAGATGCGTTGTGGTGGCCGGTCGAGGTGTTCTCCGGTCGGCTTTCATCGTTTTCCTCCAGACAGGACTCGCCCGTGCGACGTGAACTTGATGCGCTGCGCTGCGAGCGGTCAGCGCGCGAGGTGCTTCGTCAGCCCGCCCCCGGCATCGCGGCGGGAGTTGGGTCCTTCCGCGGCGTAGACGTTGCCGTCGGCGTCCACGGCCACGCCCTCGCCGGCCGTGCCCAGCAGGCGGGTGTCGGAGAAGTGCGGCGGAATGAACGCGGTGACCTTGTCTTCCGTGGCCTTCCCGATCCGCACGCCGTTGCGCCAGTTGGGATGCCGGATCTGGTCGGACTCCGAGTCGATGGCATACATCGTGTCGTCGTCGGTGATGAACAGTCCGCTGATACGGCCGAACTGGTAGTACGAATCGAGGTAGTTGCCGTCCTGGTCGAAGATCTGGATGCGGTGGTTGCCGCGATCCGCGACGAACAGGCGTCCCTGCGAGTCGAACTCCAGCGCGTGGGGGGTCCGGAACTCGCCCGGCGCCGAGCCGATCCGGCCCCACTCCTTGACGAACTGGCCGTCGCTCGTGAACTTCATGATCCGGCCCGTGGAGCCGGCGGACGGACTGGGGTTCTGGCCGCTGTGGCCGTCCGCCACGAAGATGTCGCCGTTCGGCGCGGTGATCACGTCGCACGGCTGGTTGAAGGTCTCCGGCCCGCTGCCGGCGACGCCCGCCGTGCCGAGCCGCATCAGGACCTCGCCCTCTGGGCTGAACTTGATCACCTGGTGGCCCTTCGTGCCCTCCTCGTTGCCTTGCCAGTCGGTCACCCAGACGTTGCCGTCGCTGTCGACGTGGAAGCCGTGCGGCACGACGAACAGCCCGGAGCCGAAGGCGGCCAGCAGCTCGCCGGTGTGCCGATCGAACTTCAGGATCGGGTCGACGTCGGAGCTGACGCAGCCGCCCCGCAGGCCGAAGTCGCCGCAGCGGTCGTAGGCCCAGACGTGCCCGTCGGGGCCGATGTCGACGCCGGCCGTCGAGCCCCACTCCCGCCCGTCGGGCAGCTTGCCCCATTCCTTGATGATGCCGGGCGTCGGATTCGGCAGCGGCTCCGCGGCGGGGTCGACGACCACCGGCGCGAAGAACTGCGGGAAGCCTGATTCGGACTGCGCACGGAGTCCGCCCGCGCACAGCAGGGTTATGGCGAGGCCAACGACGAGTGTGACGGTCAACCGGTTCAGCAGCGGCATGGCAAGCACCTTCCCTCCAACTCTTGCAACTCCCCGCGGGTCGTTCGCACCCCTGTAGCCGGGAGGGGTGGCCCGATCATAGCGCGGATGCGGCCGGCGACAAGGCGGAATCGAAGCGCGGCGCAACCGATCAGAACCGCACGCTGAGCCCCACCTGCGCGCGCCGGGTGTCGCCGAGCCCGCTGCGGAGCGCCCCGTCGAAGTTGAAGAGGAGCGAGCCGACGGCCGGGTCGACGAAGTTGTCGGCGTTGGTCAGGTTGAAGACCTCGAAGATCGGCTCGATGACGGTGCCGCCTCCCAGCGCGAAGCGCCGCGACACCCGGAGGTCCCAGGTGAAGAACTCGTTCTGCCGCCGCAGCGTGTTGCGCGTGAGGATCGAGCCGTCGGCGCAGACCCGGTCCGCCGGCTGGGCTGCCCGCGCGCCGCGGTTGGCGCACTGTTCGGAGGCCGGCGACGCCGACAGGTAGCGGACGACGTTGCTCAGCTCGACCTGCGCCGGGAGGCTGACCAGGACGTATCCGCTCACCTGATGGCGCCGGTCGCGATCCGACCAGCCGTACTCCGGTGTCAGGTCGCCGGCGTGGGCGTAGCGGACGGTGAACGGATCGCGCTCGTTGTCGTCGTCGGAGCGATCGAACGCCAGCGTGTAGTGCGTCTCGAAGGTGATAGGCCGGCCGCGCAGGCCGGCGCGCCCGCGCAGCCCGGCGGTGAGCGCCTGGTACCGGGAGCGGGCGCTGCTCTCGGTGACGGTGAGCGTGTTGATGCCGCCGCCGGCCGGGTGCGTCCCGATCCCGAACGGCGCCCCGAGGACCGCATCGTTGCGGTTGACGAAGCGGAAGAGGTTGTCGGTGCGCGCGTGGATGTAGCCGACGCTGGCCGTAATTCCGTGGCCCAGGTCGCGGTCGATGGCGGTGCTGAACGACAAGGTGCGCGGCAGCTCCAGATCGCGATCCGCGACCTGGATGTCCGGCAGGAACGGCGGCGACGCCGACGTGTCGATCTGTTCGTCGATGGCAGGGACCGGGCCGAGCCCGGGCGCGCTGCTGCTGCGGAAGAGTGTCTGCTGGAACGCGCCGTTGGTCGTCCGGTGCTGGGCGAAGACGAGCATCGGGACGCGGGCGACGTACGACCCGGCGTTGGCGCGCAGCACGGTGCGGCGGTTGCCGGCCAGGTCCCACGCCAGCCCGAGGCGGGGCTGTAGGTTGTCCAGGTCGTCCGGAATCCGGCCGTCGGACGGAAACCGCGGATCGCCCAGGTACGGCGCGAAGAACGTCTCGGCCGGCTCGATGAAGACGTTCGGGTGCCACGCGCCGTCCCAGCGCAGCCGGAGGTCCAGCGTCACCCGCTCGTGCGGATGCCACGTATCCTGCACGAACACGCCGAGCTCGTGCGTCTGGAACTGCTGGCGCCCGAGCTGCTCCGGGGGGACGCCGGGGACGGTTGCCGACTGCAGGTAGAGCAGGACTGGGCCGGTGACCGCGGAGCCCGGGGGACAGGTCCCGAACGCGCCGGCCGATCCATCCGAGCACGTGACGTAGCGGTCGCCGTGCGTGACGAAGCCGATGAAGCCCCCGACCGAATCGAATATGTAGCGGCTGTTAGCCAGCCCGATGAACTGTTGCTCGGCGCGGGTCCGGTTGTACTCGACCCCGGCCTTGACGAGGTGGTTGCCCGTGGCGAACGAGACGTTGTCGACCACCTGCAGCCGTGTGTCGAACGACGGATCGATCGGCAGGAAGAAGGGCAGTCCGATGCGGAAGCCGTCGCCGAAGTCCATGGTGATGTCGGGGAACGGCCGGCCGCCCAGATCGGCGAACTGCGGCGGACCGGGCAGGCGCGCCCCGGGCAGCAGCGGTCCCCGATACCAGCGCGGCCGATCTTCGCGCGCCGCCTGCACGCGCAGCTCGTTGGAGAGCGCATTGGTCAGCAGCGAGCGCAGGCTCCCGTTGATCGCGTGCGAGCGGTCGCCCTCGATCCCGTTGGCCGACGCGCCCCACGAGTCGACGTCGAAGGTGCCGTTCACCTGCTCGGACCATAGTGTAGTTGTATTTGAGCGAGGCTTGGTGCCGGCCGTCGAGGTTCAGGTCCAGCTTGGCGAGCAGCGAGCGCGCGTCGTCCGTGCGCCGGATCGGCCCGAACTCGTCGTCGAAGAGCCCCGGCCAGCGCGCCTGCAGGAAGCGCCCCAGCCGCTGCAGGTTCGCCGGGCTGCCGACGTGGCGGACCGCCTGCTTGGTCTCCGCAGCCGCCTGCTGATCGTAGGCCAGGAAGAAGAACGCCCGGTCGCGCACGAGGGGGCCGCCCAGCGTCGCGCCCGCCTGATTCCGGTGGAAGTCGGGCCGTCCGCCGCCGCGCCCCGCCGGAAAGGGAGCGGCAATTTCGTCCCACTGCCCGAAGTAGTGAGTGGAGCCGGTGAGCTCGTTGGTCCCCGACTTGGTGATCACGTTGACGAAGCCGCCCGCCGAGCGGCCGAACTCGGCGGTGGCGCCCTGATTGACCACCACCAGCTCCTCGATGGCGTCCTGATTGAATGTGAACGCCGGGCGCTGTCCCCCGCGCTGCTCGCCGAAGAACGGATTGTTGAAATCGGCCCCGTCGACGATGAAGTTGTTGAAGATGCCGCGCTGGCCGCTAATGTTGAGCTCGTCGCCGTCCGGTCCCTGGGAGATGGATGCGCCGGGTGTGAGGAGCGTCAGGTTCATGAAGTTGCGGCCGTCGCTCGGCAGCCCGTCCACCACCTCTTCCAGCACGCGCTGCGAGCTGGTGACGTCCGCGGCGTCGAGCGTTGTCGGCAGCTCGCTGACGACCGTGACGGTCTCGGCGGTCACGACCCTGAGCGCGACGGCCAGATCGAGCATTTCCCCGACACGCAGCGTCGCGCCCTCGATGCGTTCGGTGCCGAAGCCGGTGGTCGCCGCCGCCACCGTCAGGTCGTACGTCCCCGGCGGCAGCAGGGCGCGCACGAACGTCCCGGACGAAGAGGTCTCCACGGTGGTCAGCAGGTCGGTCTCCCGGTGCTGCACGATGACGACCGCCCCCGCCACCGGGTGGCCGAGCGGGTCGCGGACCGTGCCGCGGATGACGCCGGTGGTCGTTCCGGCCTGGGCCGTAAGCTGCCGCGTGTGCAGGGAAAGGAACGCCGCCGCCAGCAGCACGGCGGCCAGGGCGCGCGCGGGGCGGCAGGGAAGGCGGAGCGTGCAGGCGTTCGGCATGACTCGGCGCAGCGCGCGGGATTGCGCGCACGGGGCCGGCTCGTCGCGGCCAGACTGGCTGCGATGGAAATGCAGCCAGTTGATATTATACTGGGCCGTCGCATGGCGGCACGCTTGGTCGCGTGCGATGCGTGTCTCGTCGCATACAGGACGCGATTCGGCGCGGAGGTGCTCGCAGATGTACACCAAGGCACGGCGTTCGGCAGGTGTCTTCATGGCGGCGGCACTCTTCTCCGTGGCCACGGCATCCGGCGCGTCGGGCATGCAGGCCGCGGAGCTCTCCGGGACCGTGACCGACGCGACGGGCCTCGCGCTGCCCGGCGTCAACGTGGAGGCGCGGCCCGCGGCAGCCGACCGTCAGGTCCGCACGGCGGTCACCGACATTACCGGCGTATTCACGCTCACCGCACTCGAGCCGGGCGCCTACGACGTGACGTTCACGTTGCCGGGTTTCCACGATGTCGTGGAAACCGGTGTGGAGGTCGTGGCCGGGGCGGCGGCGACCCTCGACGTGGAGATGTCGGTGGAGCTCCTCGAGCAGGTCGTGGTCGTCGGGAGCCGCGGACAGCCGCGGTCGGTGACCGAGTCGCCGGTCCCGATCGACGCCATCCCGTTCCAGGACGTCGTCCGCCAGGGGTCGACCACGCTCGACTACCAGCTGCGGACGCTGGTGCCCTCGTTCAATGTGGCCACGCATCCGATCAGCGACGCGGCCACGCTCGTGCGGCCGGCCAGCCTGCGCAACCTGGCCCACGACCATACGCTGGTGCTGGTCAACGGCAAGCGCCGCCACCGCTCGTCGGTCATCGCCTGGTTCGCCGGCGTGACGGACGGCGCGCAGGGCCCGGACATCTCGACCATTCCGTCGATCGCCCTGCGGCAGGTGGAGGTGTTGCGCGACGGCGCGTCGGCGCAGTACGGCTCGGACGCCATCGCCGGCGTGCTGAACTTCCTGCTCAAGAACGCCCGTGAGGGGGGCAGCCTCGAGTTCAACACCGGCACCTACCGCGCCGGCGACGGCGACGCGTACAACATCGCCGGCAACGTCGGCCTGCCGCTCGGCGAGACCGGCTTCGCCAACCTCAGCTTCGAGTACGGCAACGCCGACCCGACGAACCGCAGCGTGCAGCGCGCCGCCGCGGCGGCGCTGATCGCGGCCGGCAACACCCACGTGGCCGACCCGGCGCAGATCTGGGGCAACCCGCTCGTCGAGGACGAGGTCAAGCTGTTCGGCAACTTCGGCCACCAGTTCGCCAACCGGCTCGAGTTCTACGGCCACGCCAACTATGCCGAGAAGAAGGTGACGGAGGGGTTCTACTTCCGCAACCCCAACAACCGGGCCAACATCTACAGCCTCGACGACGGGCAGACGCTGCTGGTGGGTGACCGGCTGTGGGCCCAGTCCGGGGTGCCCGGCGCCGGCAACTGCCCGACGGTGCCGATCGTCAACAACGTGCCGAATCAGGCGGCCCTGGCGCAGGTGGCCGCCGACCCGCACTGCTTCACCTTCCGGGAGCTCGCCCCGGGCGGGTTCACGCCGCAGTTCGGCGGCGTCGTGAGCGACGCGTCGGTGGTGGCCGGCCTGCGCCGCACCGCGGAGAACGGCCTGACCTGGGACGCCAGCGCCAGCTACGGCGTGCACGAGTCGGACTTCTTCTTTCTGAACACCGTCAACGCCTCGCTCGGTCTGGACACCCCGCGCGAATTCGATCCGGGCCTCTACCGGCAGGAGGAAGTGAATCTCAACTTCGATGTCTCGTATGCCGCGACCGACCTGGTCAACGTCGCGGCCGGCGCGGAGTGGCGCGACGAGCGCTTCACGATCGGCGCGGGCGGGCGGCCGTCCTGGGATGTCGGGCCGTACGCCTCGCAGGGATTCGTATCCGGGTCGAACGGCTTCCCCGGGTTTCCAGACTACACGGCCGGCGCCTGGAACCGCAGCAACGTGGCGCTCTACGGCGACCTCGAGCTGCGCGACCCCGGCGATCGCTGGACCCTGGGCGGCGCCCTGCGGTTCGAGCACTTCGACATCTTCGGGGCCACGACGAACGGCAAGCTCTCGGCCCGCTACGGGCTGAGCGACGCCGTTTCGATTCGCGGCGGCATCAGCACCGGTTTCCGCGCGCCGACGCCCGGGCAGCAGAACACGCTCAACGTGCAGACGACGATCGATCCCGAGACGCTGCAGCTCGTCGACAGCGCCAACGTTCCGTCCACCTTCCTGGCCGCGCAGCTACGCGGCGGCCAGCCGCTCGAACCCGAGACGTCCTTCAACACGACCGCGGGAATGGTGGTCGACACCGGTCCCTTCACCTTCACCGCCGACTACTTCCGCGTCGAGCTCGACAACCGCCTGGCCCTGTCGCAGACGTTCACGCTCGAGGGCGATGAGCGTGCGCCCCTGCTGTCGGAAGGGATCACGTCGGCCGGAACCCTTTAAGTTCTTCCGCTTCTTCATCAACGACTTCTCGAGCCGGACGCAGGGGGTGGACCTCGTCACGACCTACACGCCGCTCGCGCTGCGCGGTGACACGGTCTTCAGCTTGACGCTGAACTACACCCACACGGAGCTGACGGAAGAGTCAAACCTGCTCACGCCGGGCGACGTGCTCGGCCTCGAGCGCGGCGTGCCGCGGACCCGCTGGAACGTCGCCGTCAATCAGCAGGTGGGGCGGGTCGGCGTGCTGGGCCGCCTGCACTACTACGGCGCCTGGGTCGATCACTTCGACGCGCGGTTCGTGCGCGGCGCCGACGCGCTGATTCTGGACGGCAGCTACATCCTCGACCTCGAGGTGAGCATCCCGCTCGCCCGCGACGTGACGCTTTCGGTCGGCGGCCAGAACGTCTTCGACACCTTCTCGCAGCGGATGGATCTGTTCGCCGAGATCTTCGGCCTCCCCTACAGCCAGTTCACACCGTGGGGTCTGAGCGGAGGCTACTACTACGCGCGCCTCAACTACGGCTGGGGAGGCTAGCTCGACCGCGGCGCGGCAGGAACTGTGGCGGCTGATGTCCTTACGCGGCGGGCGCTCGCACTGAGCCTGGCGGCCTGCGCGGCGTGGTGCGCGCCGGCGCGCGCCGAACCGCTGTCGCCGCGTCCGGCTGCAGGTCAGTCCCGGCAGGACGAGTCGGACTCGCGGGCCGGCGCGGACCCGCCGGCCGGGCAGGCCGCACAGGAAGAGCAGGCGGAGCCCGCGCCGCCCCAGTTCGACGACGAGGTGGTGGTCGTCGGCAGCCGGGCGCGGCCGCGGTCGGTCGCCGAGTCGACGGTGCCGATCGACGCCATCCCCGCCGAAGAGATCGTCAGCCAGGGGAATAGCGATGTCGGCGATCGGTTGCGGACCATCGTGCCGTCGTTCAACGTGAACCCCCAGCCGGTCGGCGACGCGGCCAGGCTCATTCGACCCGCCAACCTGCGCGGCCTCGCGCCTGACCACACGCTCGTGCTCGTCAACGGCAGGCGCCGGCATCGGGGCGCGGTCATCACCTGGATCGGCAACGGTGTGGGGGATGGCGCCCAGGGTCCCGACATCTCGACCATCCCGGCCATCGCGCTGCGGCGCATCGAGGTGCTGCGCGACGGCGCCGCGGCCCAGTACGGCTCGGACGCCATCGCCGGCGTGCTGAACTTCCTGCTCAAGGACGACCGGTCCGGCGGCAGCGTCGAGCTGCACACCGGCGGCTACGGCGCGGGCGACGGCGGCGCGTACACCGTCGCCGCCAACGCCGGCCTGCCGCTCGGCCGGACCGGCTTCGCCAACCTCAGCCTCGAGTACGGCAACGCCGGAGCGACCAGCCGCAGCGTCCAGCGTGACGACGCCGCGCTGCTGGTCGCCGCGGGCAACGACGCCGTGGCCGATCCCGCGCAGATCTGGGGCTCGCCCCGGATCGACGACAACATCAAGCTGTGGGGCAACTTCGGCCACCTCTTCGCCGCCGGCGTGCAGGCCTACGGCCACGCCAACTACGCCAGCCGGCGGGTGGCCAGCGGCTTCTTCTTCCGGAATCCGAATACGCGGGCCGCCGTTTTCAGCGCCGATGGCGGTCGGAGCCTGCTCATCGGCGACGTGTTCGACGTGCAGGACGGCGTGGCCGACGGGTCGGCCGCCTGCCCCGCCGTGCCGGTTGCCGCCGGCCGGCCCGAACCGGCCGCCCTGGCGCGGGTCTTCGCCGATCCGGCCTGCTTCTCCTTCCAGGAGCGCTTTCCGGGCGGCTTCACGCCGCAGTTCGGGGGCGACGTGCGCGACGCGTCGCTGGTAGCCGGTGTGCGCGGGCAGTTCGCCGGCGGCGTGCTCTGGGACGCGAGCGCCAGCGCCGGCTCCAGCGAGGCCGATTTCTTCATCCACGATACCGTCAACGCTTCGCTCGGTCCGGCCACGCCCACGACGTTCGACCCGGGCCTCTACCGGCAGGCGGAGGTCGGGTTGAACGTCGATTTCAGCTATCCGCTCACCGCGCGGATCAACCTGGCCGGGGGCGCCGAGTGGCGCAACGAGCGGTTCGAGATCGGGCTGGGCGAAGAGGCGTCGTGGCAGATCGGTCCGTACGCCGCGCAAGGCTTTAGCGCGGGGTCGAACGGCTTTCCCGGCTTCAGCCCGATCGCCGCCGGGGCCTGGAGCCGCGCCAACACGGCGCTCTACGGCGACGTCGAGGTGCGCGGCGAGGACGAGGCCTGGACCGTGGGCGGCGCGCTCCGGCTGGAGGACTTCGAGGATTTCGGCACCACGACGAACGGCAAGCTGTCGGGACGCTACCGGCTGACCGCCGCGCTCGCGCTGCGGGCGAGCGCGAGCAGCGGCTTCCGCGCGCCGACCCCCGGCCAGCAGAACGCGTTCAACGTGTCGACGGAGTACGACCACGAGCTGATGGACCTCGTCAACAACGGCACCATTCCGTCCACGTCGCGCGTGGCCCAGCTCCGCGGCGGCGAGCCGCTGCAGCCGGAGCGCTCCGTCAACTACGCCTTCGGCGCGGTGCTCGCTGCGGGGCCGCTCAGCATCACGGCCGACTACTTCCGGATTCGCCTCTCCGATCGGCTCGCGCTGACGCAGCTCTTCGCCCTCGCGCCGGCGGAGGTCGACGGCCTGCTCGTGGAGGGCGTGACGAGCGCGCGCAACCTGCAGAACTTCCGGTTCTTCACCAACCACTTCGAAACGCGGACGCAGGGCCTCGACCTGATCGCCACGTACGCGCCGCCGCGCCTCGGCGGCCGCACGACGCTGGGCTTCCTCTTCAACCACACCAGCACGGCCGTGACGCAGTTCGATCCGCAGGTGCTCGACGCCCTGCGAGTCCGCGAGCTCCAGGAGGCGATTCCGGGCACGCGCTGGAATGCCACCGTCCGCCAGGCGCTCGGCCGCTGGCGCCTGCTCGCGCGGCTGAGCTACTACGACGAGTGGTTCGACTCACGCGATCTCCACGTCTACCACGGTGACGCGGTCGTCGACGTGGAAGCCTCGCATCCGCTCGGAGAGTCCGTCACGCTCACCGTCGGCGGCCAGAACGTGTTCGGCAACGACCCGGAAGAGAATCCGAGCGCGCGCGCGAAGGGGAATCGATACAGCGCGCACACCCCGTTCGGGATCAACGGCGGTTACTACTACGCCCGCCTCAACTACGGGTGGGGGTCCTGACGCGCACGGGCGGGCGGGACCGCGCCGCTGCACGGCCCGTCGCGAGGCGTGCGTGCTAGGAGTCTGCGCCGCAGAAAACGGTGCGACAATCGCAGGCGAGATCGGACGCCGGAAGGACTTGATGTCGACGACTTTTCGCCGCTACGCACCGGACCAATCGCTGCTGTTGCCGCCCGACGTGCGGGCGTGGTTGCCGGATGGCCATTTGGCGCACCACGTCAGCGATCTGGTAGACGGCCTGGACCTGACGGCGTTCTACGCTGCGTATGTGGGGGATGGTCGGCGCAACGCGCCGTATGAGCCGCGGATGATGGTGAAGGTGCTGCTCTACGCCTACGCGACGGGGGTGTTTTCGTCGCGGGGGATTGCGAGGAGGCTGGAGGAGGACGTGGCGTTCCGGGTGCTGGCGGCCGGCAACTTTCCGCAGCACCGGACGGTTTGCGAGTTTCGGCGTCGGCACCTGGAGGACTTCAAGGCGCTGTTTGTCGAGGTGGTGCGTCTGGCGCGGGAATTGGGGTTGGCGCGCTTTGGCAAGCTGTCGATCGACGGCACGAAGGTTCGTGCGAACGCGAGCAAGCACAAGGCGATGAGCTACGGTCGGATGCAGGAGGAAGAGCGGCGCTTGGCCGGTGAGATTGACGCGCTGGTGCGGGCGGCACGGGACGCCGACGCGGCTGAGGATGAGCGCTTCGGGCCGGACGCACGCGGCGACGAGCTGCCGTCGGAGTTGCGCCGCCGGGAGGATCGCCTGGCGGCGATCCGGGCGGCGAAGGAGCGGCTGGAGGCGGCACAGCGGGCGGCGGACGACGCGGGCGGGCGGCAGCCGGGCCAGGATCGGAACCTGAAGGGCGGACGGCCGTACAAGCGGGGGTATGGCGAGCCGGACGAGAAGGCACAGAGCAACTTCACGGACCCGGAGAGCGGGATCATGAAGACGAGCAACGACGGGTTCCAGCAGTGCTGCAACGCGCAGGTAGCGGTGGATGGTGAGCACCAGTTGGTAGTGGCGACGGAGGTGACGGCGAACGCGAGCGACCAGGGTGGGCTGCCGCTGCTGCTCGACGAGGTGGCGGAGACGGTCGGCGAGCAGCCGGACACGGTGCTGGCGGACGCTGGCTACAGTAACGAGCGGGACTTGGTGAACCTGGAGACGCGGGGCGTCGACGGGTACGTGTCACTGGGACGGGAGGGCAAGACGGCGCGGCCCCGCGACCCGGGGCAGTACCCCGCGACGAATCGCATGGCCGAGAAGCTGTCGAAGCCGGCGGGTCGTGCGGCATACGCCGAACGCAAGTGGTTGTCGGAGGCTCCGCACGGCTGGATCAAACACGTGCTGGGATTCCGGCGCTTCAGCCTGCGGGGGCTGGCGAAGGTGCGCGGCGAGTGGGACTTGGTGTGCCTGGCGTTGAACGCCAAGCGTCTGCACGCCCTGATCGCGGCGTGACACGCGGCAACGAGGCTCGCGATGGCGACCGATCGGCGCGCATCACGGTCTCTGGCGGACCAAGGGGCCCGTCAACGTCGGATCTCGCCATCTGCCGAGGAACTACCTCGTCGGGCGACCGCCGAAGCTGCTCCGACACGATAAGTCAGAGCATGGGCCGACGACCCACTTCACGCCGCGGCATCTCCTGCGGCGCAGACTCCTAGACTGCGGTGTCTAGGCATGAGTAGCGCGCATATCCGGTCGTTGCTCCGGGCGGCGGCCGCCTCGGCGCTGTTGCTGGTGCCCGCCGCGGCCTCCGCCCAAACCGAGTTCCACTACTAGTACGGTAAGCTCGTCAATCCGTTCTCGGGCGACGGGGTGGCCAGCTCCATCCTCACCATTCAGCAGGCCGCGGCTTGGTCGCTCGGCGAGAGCTTCTTCTTCATCGATTTTCTCGACGACAACCGTCCGGACGGCTTCAACGACGTCGAGTTCTACGGCGAGTGGTATCCGACGCTGAGCCTCAGCCGGATCTCCCAGCGGCGGGTCGGCGCCGGACCCCTGCGGGACATCGCCATCATCGGCGGCATCAACTTCGACGGCGACGCCGACGTCTTCAAGTACCTGCCGGGCGCGCGGCTCGCCTGGGACGTGCCCGGCTTCGTGTTCTTCAACACCGACGTGACCGCCTTCATCGACGCCAGCAACGGCGTGGCGGAGGGCGGCGCGCCCCGGACGGGCGACAGCTTCATGGTCGACGTCAGCTGGGGATCGCCCTTCCAGATCGGCGCCCAGTCGTTCTGGTTCACCGGTCACGCCGAGTACATCGGCGCCACCACCAACGAGCTGGGCGGGGTCGTCGAGGACTGGATCCTCGCTCAGCCGCAGCTCGGCTGGGACATCGGCAAGGCGCTGACGGGCCGCGCGAACCAGCTGTTCATCGGCGTCGAGTATCAGTACTGGCGGAACAAGCTCGGCGTGAACGTCGACGAGAATCTGGCGCAATTGTGGATCATGTGGCGGCTCTGAGCGCCGCCCCTGCGCAGGGCAGGTTGAGATGAGTCGATCCTCTGTAGCTACCGTGGCGCTTCCGCTTCCAGGCATTCAGCCGCGGCAGGTACGGCTGGCCGTGCGCGGATTCCTCGCGCTGGCGGTGCTGCTGGCGGTGACGATAACCGCCACGTCGGCAACGCTGCTGTTCAACGCGGCGACGGCGCTGCGCGACGAGGCGGAGAGCGCGGCGATCCAGCTGGGGGAACTGCTGTCGGCCAGCTTCGCCGAGATGGGGGAGATCTCGCTGGCCAACGTGGCGCGGACGCTCGACGCCACGCTCGACGGGCAGATGGCGGCCCAGGCACGGATTGCGGCGCATCTGGTGGCGGCGGCCGAGGCGGCTGGGCAGTCGCCGGACGAGATCATCGCGACGCTGGAGGCGGTCACCGCGACGACGGTCCTCGACGAGTTCTGGATCACCGACGCCCAGGGGTTCGCCTATCTGACGAACGTGCGCGACGAGACGGGCGCGCTGGTGCCGTTCCGCTTCGACCCCGACCCGGGCGTGCAGCCGCAGGCGTCGAAGTTCTACGTGCTGCTGGCGGCGCCGCTCGACGGCGACGAGTTCATCACGCAGCCGGCTCAGGTGCGCGAGATCGATCAGCAGGTCTACAAGTACGTCGGGGTAGGGGGAGTCGACCAGCCCCGGATCGTACAGGTGGGCAACGCGCTGGCGTTCGGCGAGCAGGAGATCCTGACCAACGTCTACGCGACGCAGCGGCCGGACGTCTCGGCGGTGATCGAGGGGATCCTGGGCCAGCACATGGCGGTCCAGGCAACGCTGGTGGACTACTTCGTAGCGGCGGCCGAGGGCGCCGAGTGGACCCCGGAGGAGGTCGGCGGCCACTTGCGGCGGATCGTCGGCACGACGGCGCTCGGGGAGATCCGCATTGTGGACCGGACGGGGGCGGTGGTCCATACCAGCGAGCTGTCGCCGCTGGGCCGCGGGGAGCCGGGGGGGTTGCTGCACGCCGAGGCGCTGGAGGCGCTGCTGGCCGGGACGGAGCGGGTGGTGGACCATCCGACGGCGTCGCGGCCGACGGACGGGGCGCTGTACAAGTACGTCACGGTAGCCGGGACGGCGACGGCGCCGCACCTCGTGCAGGTGGGTCTGCCGATCGAGGGCGGTGCGGGCAACCTGCTGTGCTCGGTCTATCAGCGCGAGGCGGACCTGCTGGTGCAATCGCGCAACCTGGAGACGCTCTGGGTGGTCAA
The DNA here is from genome assembly GCA_965217045.1 of Vicinamibacterales bacterium. Classification (GTDB taxonomy): domain Bacteria; phylum Acidobacteriota; class Vicinamibacteria; order Vicinamibacterales; family UBA8438; genus JAAXGX01. The sequence goes on from CBDCHF010000008.1 coordinate 390,449, forward strand.
TCTCGACCGCGATCTGGTCGCGGCGGCGCCGCGCGCGGGCCAGACGGGCGGCGGGACCGGCGATGCGGCGCGCGTGTTCGGCCGCCGGGCCGCCGGGCTCGTGGACCGGTCGATGGCCGATGGCTGTGTGGTCAGCACCGCGCAGCTGAGCCTGCTGTCGCCAGACGACCGGGGTGTCTGGGTCGCCTCGCCGATCATCAACGCCGGCGGGATTCCGATCGGTGGGCTGGCGCTGGCCATGAGTCTGGACGGCATCGCGGAGACGGTGCGCCTCGAGGCCCTCAACACGACGCTGATCGGGTTCGGGCTGCTCGCGCTGACGGGGGTGGCAGCCCTGTGGGGCACGCGCTGGGTGACGCGTCCCATCGAGGTGATCGCGGCGGCGGCGCGGGAAGTGGAGAGCGGCCGGCCGCCGGACGACGCCCCGCTGCAGGCAGTGCAGCGCCGCACGGATGAGCTTGGCAGCCTGGCGCGGGTGTTCTCGGACATGACGGCGCAGGTCTTCATGCGGCAAGAGCAGCTCGAGACGCTGGTGTCGGAGCGGACCGCTGAGCTGCAGACGACGAACCGGAGCCTGCGACTCGCGCAGGAGGCGCTCGAGCAGGACCTGGAGATGGCGAAGTCCGTGCAGGCCGCGCTGGTACGTGAGGGACACGCGGACCTCGGCCCGTTCGGCGCGTACGCGCGGATGACGCCGGCGCAGCAGGTGGGTGGCGATTTCGTCGATCTGCTCGAGCCGGCGGCGGGCGGCCGGCTGTTCATCACGGTGGGCGACGTGTCGGGCAAGGGGGTTGCCGCGGCGCTGTTCATGGCGGCGGCGCAGGGAGCGATCACGTCGGCGGCGGCGGGCACCGGCGACGTTGCGGCGATTGCCCGGGCGGCGAACCAGCGGCTGTGCAGCGAGAACCCGATGGGGCTGTTCGTGACGTGCGTGGTGGCGTTCGTGGACCTCTAGGACGGGGTCATCGACTATGTCTGCGCCGGGCACGAGCCGGCGCTGCTGGTGCGGGCGGACGACACCCGGCGGCCGCTGCCGGGGACGGGCGGGGTGGCGATGGGCGTCATCGACGACTTCCCGTACACGGCCGGCCACGAGCGGCTGGCCTCGGGCGAGACGCTGTTCCTGTATACCGACGGGCTGACGGACGCGGTGAACCACGAGGGTGAGCTGTTCGGCAAGGAGCGGCTCGAGGCAACGCTCGTCGGAGCGGCAGGGCGCTCGCCGGCGCAGATCGTGGACCACGCCTGGACGTCGATCTACGCGTTCTCGGCGGGTGCGCCGGCGGCCGACGACATGACGTGCCTCGTGCTGCGCCGCCACTGAAGGGAATCATGGACGTTGAAGTCGGGGAGGAGCGGGAGGACGGCGCGCTGGTGCTGCTGCCGGTGGGGCGCCTCGACAGCGCGAACGCGCGCGCGTTCGAAGCGATCGTGATGGACCGGATCGGCGCCGGCGAACAGCGGCTGGTCGTCGACTTCAGCAAGCTCAACTTCATCAGCAGCTCGGGGATGCGCGTGCTGCTGATGCCCGCCAGGCAGCTCCATTCCAAGCAGGGCATCCTGGTGCTCTGCTCGATGCAGGACCACATCCACGAGGTCTTCCGGATCAGCGGCTTCGACCAGATCATCCCGATCCGGGACTCGCGCCAGGCCGCCCTGGCCGAGTCCTGACAACCGGCGGCAGGCGACCGCCCGGCCGCGGTCAGCGCTGCTTGCGGAACACCGCGGCGTAGCGGGCGGCAAGCCTTGGACTGCCGGGGTTCCGATCCCCGCTGGGCTACAGGTTGTGAATGGCGATCGGAATGCCGTTCCGCGTCAACTCCTTTGCCAGCTCCGTGCCGGCCTCGGTGCCGGCCTCGGTGCCGCTGTCGCGAAAGCCTATGTAGGTCAGCCCCTCGATATCGGAGGGCCGTTCCATCGCATCTTTCAGCAGGATTGCGATCCGCCTGAGGTTGCCCCGATCTCGTGGACAGGTTAAGGCTTTCGGTTCACGTCATGGTGTGTACATCAACTATTGATTCCTGTGGGCGGTGTGGATCCCGTGCGCAGCGCGGGATCCAACGGACTTGTGGGCGCCCGTAGGGCGTCCACAGGCCGGGCACCGTCCACAGCGCCGGCCTGATGGAGCCGTTCGAACTCCAGTGGCGACCGGTAGCCGAGCGCGGAGTGACGCCGCCGCGTGTTGTACCACCCCTCGATGAACTCGAACAACGCCGCCCGTGCTTCGGCGTGCGTTGACAGCGTCGTTCGGTCGAGCAGCTCGCACTCCAGGGTCGCGAAGAAGCTCTCGGCCATCGCATTGTCGAAGCAATCGCCGACCGAACCCATCGATAGCGCGACGCCCCGTTCCCGGCAGCGAGCGCCGAAGGCCAGCGAGGTGTACTGGCAGCCTTGGTCGGAGTGATGGATGACCGCCTCGGGCCGCCGTTGCGCCACGGCCATCTCCAGCGCCTCGACCACCAGCGCGGTGCGAAGATGCCCCGCCATGGCCCAACCGACGACGCGCCGGCTGAACACGTCGAGGACGATGGCCAGGTACAGGAAGCCGGCCAGGGTCGGGACGTAGGTGATGTCGGCGACCCAGAGCCGGTTCGGCGCGTCCGCCTCGAAGCGCCGCTCGACCCGATCCGGGGCCGGGCGGGCCTGGGCATTCCGGCGTGTCGTGCGAGGGCCGCGGCGCCGGCTCACCCCGGCGACGGACCCGGGCGACCCGCTTGCGGCTCACCGCGACACCGCCCTCGGTCAGTTCGGCGTGAATCCGAGGAGCACCATACGTCCCTCGACTCCGGCCGTGAATCGCCTGGACGCGAGCCCGGAGCTCGGCATCGGCCCGTGCCCGAGCCGACGGAGGACGACGACGCCACGCGTAGTACCCGCTCGGGGAGACACCGAGCACCCGGGCCATCGTGGCGACACGGAAACGAGCCTGATTCGCGCTCATGACCCGGTAGGTCTCCCGGGTCGGGCCTCCCGCGCGAACCAGGCCGTTGCCTTTGCCAATATCTCTCGCTCTTCGCGCAGGCGCCGGTTCTCCCGGCGCAGCCGGCGAAGCTCTTCACGCTCCTCCGTGCGCAGCCCGTCGCTGCGCTCGCCCGCATCGCGGCCCACCTGCGCGACCCAGGTTCGGATCGCCTGGGACGACGGCTCGAACTCGCGAGCCAGATCCTCCGGCGCACGTCCGGACCGAACTAGGTCGACCATCTGTTGCCGGAACTCCGCCGCGTACGGTGGTCTCGTCTTCGGCATCGCGGATACTCCTTCTCCCCCCCAAGAGGATAGGTGTCCACGAAACCGGGGCAACTTCACGCCTGCGGCCCAGGCCGGGGCTGGCCAACAGCATGCCGAGCTCCAAGACGACGTTCTGCCGAACGCGAGGGAGCTTCTCGTCCGGTCTTCCCCTGCGATGCCCCTCGTCGTCGGGCGTTGCCAGCACGACGCCGAACGCGGCGCCCTCCCGATAGTGTTCCAGCTCCTCGATCACTGTCTGCCCCTCGAACGGAACGTGACCCAGAATCAAGGGTTCGACCTGCCAGCGCCTCAGCATCGCATCGAGCTCCGCGAGCGCGCGCTCGTCCCGGCCGTACACGACGAGGACATTGCGCCCCCGGGCGCCGCCCTCGCTGCCGAGACTCGCCGGGGTCTCATCACGCGCCATATCTGTCCCTTCCTCCCCCGCGCGGGATGTTCGTCACCAGATACTCCAACACCGCGCCGCGTTTCGCTGCATCGGAGTTGATGGCCCGCCTGGCGGGGACCTTGTGGGCCCGGAGGCCCGCGGACATGGCTTCGGGATTGCCGTCGTACAGGCGGGTGATGTCCGGCGCCGTCGAGTTGCTGAGCAGCACCCGGCAGCCCCGGGTTGCGAGCCGGAGCACCACCCGCTGCAGGCGTTCCTGATCCCCCAGCGAGAACCCGCCTGCGGTGTACGACGTGAACAGCGCGGTACGGGTCAGCGGCGCATAGGGGGGATCGATGTACACGAAGTCGCCGGGTTCCGCGTGGGTGAGGACGCGCTCGAAGTTGTCCTGCACGAGTTCGACGCGCGCCGCGAGCGCCGTCGCCACCGCCTCGAGGTTCGCCTCGTCGCAGATGCGCGGGTTCGCGTAGCGTCCGATCGGCACATTGAAGCCACCCTGGGAGTTCAGGCGGAACAGCCCGTTGAACCCTGTCCGATTCAGGTAGATGAGCATCGCGGCCAGGTCGGGCGTGTAGCGGGCGCTGCCGAGGGCGGCGGGGTCGAGGATCGGCCGCCGGGCCGGGTTGAACCGCTGGTCGCGTACGGCGTAGTAGTGCTCGCGGGGATTGGCCGCGTGGCCCGCGGCCAGACGGGACAGGTGTTGGACTACCTCAGCCGTGTGGTCCCGCACGGCTGCGTAGCAGCCGATCAGGTCGGCGTTGCGATCGATCAGGACGGATCGCCGGCCCGCGAGCCTGCCGTGGTTGTACAGATCGAAGAACACGGCGCCGCTGCCGACGAACGGCTCGATGTAGCGCTCGAAGCGCGCCGGATAGAACTGGCGGATCTGCGGCAGGAGTTGGCGTTTCCCGCCGGCCCACTTCAGCAGGGGACGCGCCGGCCGGGGTGCCGCGGAAGCCGTCGGCTCGCCGCCGTGGGGCGCGACGTCTGCTCGCATCTGGCTACAGGGCGAACCGATACACGACCGCCAGCCGCACGAGGCCGAGCTCGTGCCTGACGCTGTACGGGCAGGGCCTGCGGGGCCCGCCCGGCCCGCAGCGGTTGTCGCCGGAGCGGTTCACCTCGTAGGCGCGGCGTCCGAAATCCAGGTAGGAGGCGTCGAGCCGCAGGGCCCAGGCCGCGGTCAGGGACGCTTCGACGCCGATCCTGACCTGCCACCCGATGTCGGTCGAGACGTCGTGAAAGGAATCGTCCAGGTCGATCCGGGGCGGCCCGGTCCGGCTGTAGTCGACGTCGGTGACCGAGTCGGCGATCCTGGCGATCGCCAGCCCGCCGGTGGCGAACACGGCCACGCGGCCGATGGCCCGCTCGATCCCGCCGCTTGCCGTGGCGACCCAGCGGAACTCCGACTCGGCCGTCTCGTCCAGGCCGGCCGGATCGAGCCGGTTCGTCGCCGCCGCCATGCCGCCGGCCGTTGCGTCGACTTCGATCCGGAGCAACGCGCCGCCGACGTCGAAGCGCGTTCCCACCAGACCGCCGCCGACGAGCTCGACGTCGGCGTAGTCGAGACCCGAGCCGGGATGGCCCCAGTTCGCGAAGCCGTCGATGTCCACGATCCGCGTGTACATCCGGCCGGAACCGACGAAGGCGCCCGCGTAGCCGCAGGGGCCTGCCTCGTCGCACCCGGCGCTCGCGCCACGGGCGGCCGCCAGCATGAGCAGGGCCAACAGGATCACAAGCGGGCAGCGCGAGGTCGAGTCTCGCCCGCGACCGGGCCGGGAGCCTACGTCCATTCTCTTCTTCTCGTATCGAATTCGAGCGGCGAGGCCGGACGCCAACGAGAGCGCATTGTATATTTCCATTCGCTTCCATGGAGCTGCCACGCTTTGCGCGCGCCCGTGCCCGGCGGCTCGTCGAGTCGCCCCGGGAGCTGCTGCGCGTCATCGAGCAGGCATGGCGCAAGCTGGCGGCAGCCGGGAAGGTGCGCAGCCTCGAGCCCGTGCTCGAGGAGCTGAGGACGATGCTCGACCTGCTGCGGGCATGGGCCAGCGGCACCTACTCCGGCGTCGCGAATGCCAACCTGCTGCTCATAGTCGGCGCGGTCGTGTACTTCCTTATGCCGGCCGATCTCGTGCCGGATTTCATTCTGGGCTTGGGATTCGTGGACGACGTGGCCGTGATCACCCGCGTGGTCGGCGTCGTCAGGGAAGAGCTGGCGAAGTTCAGGGCTTCGCAGGCCGGGTCGCGGCCCGTGGCGCAGTAGCCGCTGTGCGGTTCCGTGGTTCGGCAGGCAGCGCGGCAGCCGCCCCACTGCCCGCCGAACGCGGCGCCCGCTCGGGGCGAAGATCGATCTACGGTGCGGCGAAGCGCGCGATGCGGTCGCTGCCGCCGATGCCGCCCACCCAGATCTCGTCACCGACCTGCAGGGCGACCGTCGCGATGATGATGTTGTCGTTCGAGGGGTAGCGGACTATCTCCCGCGCCGTCAGCGTCTCCGGGTTCACCGCGGCCACCCGCGACGTCACGCCGTCGCACGCGCGCTCGCCAAGGCAGGCGAAGATCGACTCCGGACCGTCGTCGCCGAGGTGTCCCGCGGCCAGCAGCGAGCCGTCGGGGGCCCAGCGGACGTTGTCGATCTGGAACCCGACGTCGACCGCGTCGACACTGGGCGGCGCCTGCCCGCGCGAGACGCGGATCAGCGACCGCGTGCCCCAGCCGCCGATGTAGAACCAGCGCCCGTCCGGCGAGGCCACGAGCCCGTTGGGACCCACCGTCTCGCTGCCGGGCACCGCGGTCCACCCGGCCGCGGGCTGCCATTCCCAGACCTGCCCCTCCTCCAGGTTGAAGTTCGTCGCGCCGAACCCGCCGCCCGGCAGGGCCGCCACCGAGTTCAGGCTGACCGACTCGGGCGCCACGACGCAGCCGATCCAGGTGAGCGTCGGGCGCTCGCCCGCGGTGTCGAGCTCGAACACCTCGACGGCTTCCCGGGCGCCGTGGCGGACGACGTACAGGGTGTGCACGCCGCCGTCTCCCGGGCGGAGGTTCAGGCCGTGCGGCCGGAATCCGCTCGTCTCGGGTCCCGGACACCCGCCGTAGGTCGCCGTGTCATGGCGCGGCTCGGAGGTCTCCAGCGGGTAGGCCAGCACGGACGTGTGGTCGCGGCTGTCGGTCAGGCTGAGGTAGCCCTCGTCTTCCATGCTCGACACGACGATCCAGGGGGTGTCCGGCACGGCGACCAGATCCTCCGGGCTCACCGGCCCGCAGACGAACGCGACGTCGCCGTCAGGCTCGCACTGCGCCGCGCTCGGCGCGGGCAGCCCCAGGAGACACGCGGCGACGGCGACGGAGAGCGGTACGATCCGATGCATGGGAACTTCTCCTTACCGCGCGGCTTCCGCCGCGCGCGCGCCAGACAGCGCGTTGGTCATGCCGTAGTTGCCCTCGTGGCAGGCGTATTCGCAGATGGGCATCGCCGAGCGGACCGCCCGGAACGGAGGGCGGATCGGCCACCGAGCCTTCCGGCCGATTATACGCCGTGGCCCGGCTTGGCCTCGGCTATGCTAGGAGTCCGTGGCGAAAGCCCGCGTCGAATGCAGCGGGGCCTTTTGCCGAGGGCTCCTGGGAGTCGGCGCTGTTGAACGGCGCCGACTCCCCATCGTGCGGGGAGGAAGCATGTCGATGAACAGTGGGAAGCGTGTGCAGGGTGTCGTGATAGCGGCTGTCGGGATGGTCCTGGTCGGCGCGTTGACGCCGCCGCCGGCGGGGAGCCAGTCACAGTCCGCGGAGGTCCCCGAGTTCCGGGTCGATCCGTTCTGGCCGCCGCCGCTGCCGAACAACTGGATCCTGGGCCAAGCGGCCGGCGTGGCGGTCGACGCGGACGACCACGTGTGGCTGGTTCATCGGCCGCGCTTGCTCGACGCCCGCCAGCGCGGCGAGCACGGGATGTGCTGCGTGCCGGCGCCGCCGGTGATTGAGTTCGCGCCGGACGGCACGGTGCTGCGCTCCTGGGGCGGCCCGGGCAACGGCTTTGAGTGGCCGGAGAACGAGCACGGGATTCACATCGATCACGAGGGCCACGTCTGGATCGGCGGCAACGCGGCCACCGACGCCCACATCCTCAAGTTCACAGCCGACGGCGAGTTCCTGCTGCAGATCGGCCGCGCCGGGCAGAGCGGCGGGAGCAACGACACCGAGAACCTCGGCCGTCCGGCGGGCATCAGAGTGGATCCGGAAACGAACGAGGTGTACGTCGCCGACGGCTACGGCAACCGCCGCGTCATCGTTTTCGACGCCCGGACCGGCGCCTACCGGCGCCACTGGGGCGCCTACGGGGAGCGCCCGGACGATGCGGAGCTGCCGCCCTACGATCCGGAGGCCGAGCCGATCCGCCACTATCGCAGCCCGGTGCACGATGTCGCCGTCGCGAACGACGGCTTGGTCTACGTGGCGGACCGGACGAACGACCGCCTGCAGGTCTTTCAGAAGGACGGGACGTTCGTGCGCGAGGCGTTCGTGCGTCCGGCCACGCTCGGCAGCGGCTCGGTTTCGGGCGTGGTCCTGTCGGTCGATCCGGCCCAGCAGTGGCTGTTCATCCCCGACGGCACGAACAACGTCGTCTGGATCCTCGATCGCGCGACGCTGAGCGTCCGCAACCACTTCGGCCGGATGGGGATGTACGCTGGTCAGTTCCACCGGCTGCACAACCTGGCCGTCGACTCGCGCGGCAACCTGTACACCACGGAGGTCAACTCCGGGCAGCGAATCCAGAAGTTCGTGCGCCTCGGCGGGCCCGACGACGTGCAGCCGTAGCTCTGACGGCAGAAGGGGAGGGCCGGATGACGGAGTCGTTCGACACGCTGTTGAAGCAGTACGAGGATGGCCGGTTGACGCGGCGGCAGCTGCTGGGCGTCCTCACCGTTCTGGCCGCGCCGGCCGCGGCGGGGGCACAGAGCAGCCCGGTGCGGGCGCGCTCGCTGCAGCACGTCAACGTCGGCGTTGCGAACCTCGATCGGTCGGAGCGGTTCTACCGCAACCTGCTCGGCCTGCCGCCGCGTCGCTACATCGTCGGCGACGCCTACGCGCTCGACTTCCCGGACGGCGGACTGATCAGCCTCTGTCCGGTCGAGGGCGGCAACTGCAGCCTGACCGCGGGCAGCGCGGTGGCCGGCGAGATCGACCACTTCGGCGTCGGCATCGAGAACTTCGACGCGGAGCGGGTGGCCGGCGCGCTCGAGGAGGCCGGCTTCGAAGGCGTGCGTCAGGCCGGATCGACCAGCGTCCTCGTTCCGGACCCGGATGGCCTGATCGTGCAGCTCTCGGCCGCGACCGAGCGTTTCGAAGGCACGCCGCCCGACCGCGGCTGCTGAGCCGCGGGCCCCTAACCCGCATTATTCGTGAAGCTCGATATTCGGGATCGACAGGGCGTGGCCGGACGACGAACAGGGTCTCGCCCTCGTCATTTGCGGGCTGCGAGGGGGTTGCGGGGCCAGCCATGGGGCGACGGCCGGGCGCGGTGAGCCGGAATGTCGACAGCTTCTCCTGGGGACGGTCCGTATCGTCCCGGAGGGAGCTTGGTGCGGCGGGACGGATGGGCTATCCGGCACGTGCGCCGAGTGCGAGGGCGATGCGCTGCCATGCCTCGCGCTGCGGCGTGGCCCGCGGCAGATGCAGAACGAGCCGGCGGACCGAGCGGACGACCTGGACCCCGAGCTTCAGCAATCGGTCGCGTAGCCACGTCACCTGGGTGCGGGCGCACGCGGTGCCCGCCGCCCGCAGCCGCAGCTCCTGCATCAGCACGTAGGCTGCGGCGGTCAGCAAGACGCGCAGTTGGTTGGCCCAGAAGCGGCAGCAGCTCGTGCGGTCGATCTGCAGGCCATCGAGCAACTCCTTGATCCGGTTCTCGATGTCGCCGCGAGCACAGTAGACCCGCTCGTAGATGAAACGCGGCGTCTGGCGCAGGTTCGTCACTACGAAGCGCGGGTTGTCCCGCGGCGCACGTTCGCCGAGACGGACGACCTCGGCTTTGATCACCACCCGGCGCTCATGGCGCCACGTGCGGGTGGCGTAGCGGGCGGCGGTATAGACGTGCGCGGTCTCGCCAGTGGCCTCGCTCTGCGCGCGTGCCACCTGCATGGCGGACTCGGCCTGCCGTTCCAAGACCGCGTTCTTCGCCATCGCCACTACGTAGTCGAGTCGCGGTTCGGCATCCAGGAAGTCGAAGACCGCCGGCGTCGCAAAGCCCCCGTCGAGCCGGACGAGAAACCGCGCCTGTGGAAACGCCGCCCGCAACAACGGGAGCAGCCGACACAACACCCCGACGGTCCCCACCCCCGCGGTTGCGTTGCCGGGCCGCAGCACCGCCGCGCACAGATACTGCTCAGCCTCGCGGTCGAAGGTCAGGAATGCGAGCAACGGCAGATAACACCAGCCGCCATAGTGCCCATTGAAGAACGTGAGCTGCTGGGCGCCGTGCGTCAGGTCGTCGGTCGGATCCGGATCGATGGTGACACGCCGCGCCCGCCCGTGCAGACGACGCCGATGCCGGTCGATGACGCACGCCGCCAACTCGCGCCCCATCCGGTAGAGCGCGGTGCGGGTCGCGCCGTTCTCGAACCGCGAGATCGTAGGTTGGGACGCCAAGGGCCCGCCGGACACCGGGTCCCGCCCGAGCAGCAGCTTGTGGATGGGGTCGTCGGCCAAGTGGTCGGCATCGTTGCCATCGGCATGACCGCACGCGATCCCGAAGACGCGCTGGCCGATCAGGTCCGCGAGCGTATGTCGAATCTTCCCCGGTGCGCGTTTGTCGGCCAGACACCAGGCGAACGCTTTGACCAAGCCGTACACACGCTCAGCCGCCTTGAGCAGGACGGCGCCGCCGTCGGAACTCGCGTGTTCCTGGTTGAACGTGGCGACGAGGGGCTTGTCGAACAGATCCGGGAATAGAACAGTCTGTGGTATCGTGTGAGGCGTCACGTAGGGGTCTCCGTTGTGGCTAAAACATTGTGTGCATTACGTTTGTACCACACGGAGGCTCCTGTGTCTTCCCCTCCACCGCACCTTCACGCATAATCCGGGCTAACCCTTTTCAGCAACCTGCTAGCAGGCCAGTTTGTTTCTGGCGTCCTTCAGCATCGAGATCAACGCGGCTCGCGCTTCTTCGGGTGTACTGACCGGTTTGGTAAACGCCAGGCGGACGGGCCGCGGGCCCTCCGTGGTCTTCGCCGACATCTCGAACCCGTACCGATCGACGCCCGTCATGCTGGCGGCGGTGATCTCCGTCGCCTTCGAAAAGGCCTTGCAGTAGAGCACCATCGCCTCTGCGTGGTCGGCGTTCATGTGCGCAATCGTGCCGGCCGCCGACGGACCGAGGGGATCCGGCTCGGCGGCCTGCCACTCGGCCTCGCTCACCCACGACATCCGCCCGTAGCCCCCGATGTACCGGACCGAAGCCACTTGGAGCCTCCAGAACGCGAAGTCGCGGAAGTCGGCGTAGTACAAAGCATTCGGATGGGAAGCCAGGAAGGCGGCACGAGCGCTGCCCCTGTCGCTCTCGACGCGGGTGCACAGACCGAGCATCGTGACACGGCCGTTAGCGAGGGGGTCTATCGAGCCGCCCTCGGCCACCAGCAGGGATGCGCGAGAATCCCGCTCCAGGTTCTTGGTGTGCTCGGCGAGTCTACTGATGAGGAAGACCGGGTTTCCATTCTCGGAGGCAACGGTCACGAACGAGCCGTAGGGGTAGCCGGCCGGCTCCAGCGCGAGGGTACACAGAGTCCCAGTCGAGATCCGCGCGACCAGCGTTCGCGCGCGCTCGGCGTGCGTGGGTGTCGGAATATTTACGTCGTACAGCGGCTCCGGCGCGTCGCCTGACGGCCGGGCGTGTGCGTCTTCGCTCATGGTTCTCCCTGACGTGAGGTGCGTGCCGTCAGCAGCGGCACACTGCCGACATCCACTACTTCCAGCCAGTCGATTTGCGCGTGAACCGCGCGGGCAGCGCCGGCTTGATGTCAGGCGCAGGTTCCGGTTCCGGCTCTCCAGACGCGGCGCTAATCTCCCGTTCGAGTTCCGCTTCGTTGGGCAAACCTGCGAGCTGGTCCGCGAACATCAGGGAGTGTTGCGACGGGATCTCGAATCTCTTCCCGCAGGCCTTGCACGTGATCTGGTCATCGAGACGGAGCAGATAGTCGCGTACTTTTGCGAACTTGGCCCGGTCCTCCTCGTTCGCTCCAGCCGGCAGACGGCCTTTCTTCGATCGCCGTGTCCACCGAATGCCGTATTCGGCAGTCCGGCGACACCTGGGGCACTGATACCGTGCGGGTCGGATTTCCGGTTTGTCCGTGAAAAGGTCGCGTTCGTCAAGGGCCATTCAGCTATGGTAGCAACGAACGGCGACGCTGGGGTTCGCGACCGCATTTGCAGCGGCATTTCCTTCGACTCTCCGGATCGGCTACTAGGCGGCGGTGCTCGGTGAGCTCGCGAACGAGGTGTACACCCTCGAAATCATACCGCGCTGACGGAAGAGGCACGCGAAACCCTTTCATCCCTCGGCTATCGCAACTGCGAGCCGCGCCCGCGCTGCCGACGTGGGCCACACTGGGCAGCGAAAACCGCCCATGCCGGTGCCGGCGCTGCCGCACATCGGTCAGTTCGTTCCGCTATCACAGCTTCGGATACGCCAAGATCACTCGCGTACGGCCTCGACGATGCCCGCCTCTACAAGCACAGCGGCGACGTAGTTCCTGGCGCGGCGCTGAACGCCTGCGGCCTTGAGATAGCCATCCAGGGTGTCGGGGGAGGGACGGCTGAGATCTCCGTTGATCCTCACATCGGACTCGCCGAGAAACTGCGAGACTCCTTCCAAGCATGGCCAAGAGATCGGGACCTCCATCCCTGGCCGACCTCAAGCACCAGGCCTTCGGTCGAAAACTCAGCAAGCTCGAAGGGCACTTCACGGGCGATGGTCTTGAGGGTCGCGAGTCCCTTTTCGCGGACGGCTTTCTCAACTGGCCCCATCAATGTTCTCCATCAGGCGAGTTCGCCTGGGTAGGTCCGGATGGACCGCATCGAGGCGCGCCTCGACGGCTTCGACGAGCGGCTGCGCGAGGTCGAGATCGCCTTCGGCAAGCTCGACCAGCGTCTGCTCACCATTCGAGCGGGTCGTCCTCCCCGCGGCGAAAGGCGGCAACAGCTACCCCTTCTGTCTACCGCCACCGCGCCAGTAGTCGACTCTACCCCCCTCCCGCAAACAACCTGGATTCGACGGCCCAGGGTGTCCGATTCTGTTTCGACAGCCGTCCCAACGTACTGGAACCTGGTTGTGCGGTGACTCGAGTAGGGGAGCGTGGGGGAGACGGAGATGCGACCTGAGCAGTGCGGGGTCGTTCTGAGACTGGCGGTCGTCCTGACGTGTGGCTTCGCAGTCGGCACTGCCCTCACGATCCTCGCGACATCAGCCGCGGCCCAGGACGGTTGGACGGACAACCCGCTCGTGCCTGGCCGGACGCCGATCAAGGCCGTGCACTTCACCGAGCTGCGGGCGAGGATCAACGATCGGCTGACCGGGTGCGGCGGCACGGCCTTCTCGTTCACCGACCCCACGCTCACGGTTGGGGTGACACTGGTCCGCGCCCTCCATGTCACCGAGCTGCGGACGGCCCTCGACGCCGCCTACGCGGCGTGCGGAGGCCGGCGGCCGACCTATTCGGACCTGGCGCTGCAGGCTGCGTGACCGCAATCCGGGCGGTTCACATCGCCGAGCTTCGAGCCGCCGTAACGGCGCTCCGAGGCCCCGGGGCAACATCGTTCACGCTCTCCGGGACGGTTCGCGACAGCAGAACGAACGGGCCAGCTCTCGCCGGCGCGGCCGTGCGGCTCGATACCGGGCAGTCGACCGCGGCCGGTCCCGACGGGCATTACAGGTTCGCGAATGTGTCCGGCGAGGTCACGGTAACCGCGGCCGGCGCGCACCACGTCGCTGCGTCGGTTGCGGTCACGATGGACCAGAATCGCGCGGTCGATTTTGCGCTCGACCACACCGGAGAGCCGCCGTTCCAGGGAACCGTGTTCATCACACCGGACATTCTCCGACCCTCCGACCCCACGGGTCTTCAAGGCGTGACCTACACCGGGCGCGGCGAGCGGGTGATCTACGACCGCCGGGTTGATGCGTGGATCACGGTTGACGCCTACCTGTTAGTGGTGCGAATCCACGGGCAGGAGCTGGAGTTTCAGATAAACCCGGAGGTCTTCATTTAGCGGGTTCCGGGGCAGGTGTCAAAGTTTTGACTTGTACAAATTTCGGAACTGTGGCATAACCTTGGCGTGAAGGTCGGGGACCGCAATTCGCACGAGAACCTGCAGGCCGAGGTCGAACGGCTCCGCACGGAGTTGACGCGGCGCGAGCGCGACACCAAGAACCAGCAACGCGAGAACGGTCGCCAGCAGCGTCAGATCGACGGCCTGCAAGGCCAGATCGAGCGTCAGAAGCGGGAGATCGAGCAACTGAGGGGGCAGTTGGCCGCCGCGCGCCGGGCGGGGTTCCGACAAGCCGCCCCCTTCGCCAAGGACCGACCGCAAGGACGCGGCCGGCGTCCCGGTCGACGGGCTGGTACGCAGTATGGTCGGAAGGCGTGCCGCCCGCGCCCGGCACGGGTTGACCAGACCCTGGAAGCGCCGGTGCCGACGGCGTGTCCCGACTGCGGCGGGTCGGTCGAAGTGACCCACGTGGCGTCGCAGTATCAGGAAGAAATCCCCGCGGTGCGCCCGATCGTGCGCCGCTTCGACATCGAAGTGGGCCGCTGCTCACAGTGTTGGCGGCGCGTGCAGGGCCGCCACGCGCTGCAGACCTCGGATGCGCTGGGAGCGGCCGGCGCGCAGCTCGGCCCCGGCGTCGTCGCGCTGGTCGTCGAGTTGCACACGGAGATGGGCGTACCGCTGGCGAAGGTCGCCCACGTGCTGCGGACCACGTTCGGCCTGCAGGTGACGCCGGGCGGCCTCGCTCACCTGCTGCACCGCACGGCCCGCGACGCCGCGCCGACCTACACGGCGCTGTGCGAGCAGGTCCGTAATTCGCCGGTGGTCACCCCGGATGAAACCGGGTGGCGCGTCGGTAGCCTCCGCCACTGGCTGTGGGCCTGGGTCACCCCGGAGACGACGGTCTACGCCATTTGCCCCGGTCGCGGGTTCGACGATGCCGCCACGGTTCTGGGGGCCGACTTCGCCGGTGTGCTCGTGCGCGACGGGTGGGTGTCGTATCGCTGCTACCGAGCCGCGCTGCACCAATCCTGTCTGAATCACCTGCTCCGACGATGCAAGGAACTGCAGGAAGATCATCCGCACAGTCTGTGGGCCGGGCAGGTGCAAGCGGTCTTGCAGACGGGCCTTGCCGTGCGTGACCGCTGCAACGCCGGCGAGCTGAGCGAGCACGGTCTGGCATCGGTCCGCGGCCGACTCGTGGCCCGGCTCGGTCGGCTGATTGACGCACCGCCACCGCTGGACGACGCCGAGCGCTTTGCCCGGCACCTGGCCACCGAATTCGCTGCGGTGTTTCTCTTCTTGTGGGACCTGTCGATCGACGCCACCAACTGGCGCGCCGAACAGGCCATCCGTCCCGCCGTCGTTATCCGTAAGGACGCCCCTATATGTCAAGAAAGGGTGTGAACACCGCCGCGAGCGGAGTTGGATCTGAAGTGGAGCGGACAGAAAGCTCATGGATGACGGCGGGGCATCTCCCGCGGGAGGACGAGGGTTGAGGACCCGGATCGCCGATGCCAACTCGCGTCGTCACCGGCTTTCGTCCAGAGACAGGTTGTCCGTACAGCGGAGAGGTAGCCTCTGCTCCCGCCGAGTCAAGGCGCTTCGCGCCTCCTCCGCTGCGCTACGGTCCTTCGGATGACTCGGCGCTCGCGCCGGCTTCAGAGCTGGTTGTGGCCGGACGGATTCGTCCGGCCACTGAAAACACTGGCCGGATGACCGAGAGGTTCTCTACGTGCGGCCGCCGCAGCGGGGCGCGACATCGTCCAGGCCCCCGCCCAGCGGCGGATGACGGACCGTCGACTCGCCTGCGGCTCGCCCTCCCGGGCCCCCGGTCGTAGACCGGGGGAAGTGACGTTGGGGTTCACTGACCGGTGTCCGGCACCGGACGGCGACAGCGACCGGCGGCGCACGACACGCTCCGGATCGGGTCGGAGTCCCGGTTCGGCAAGGCCAGCGTACGGTCAGATCGGAACCGGCCGAAATAGTCGTCGCCAAGCCAAAGGCATTGACCCCGAACACACCAAAGAGCGCGACCACGTCAGGCAGCCTTGGCGCAGGTCGCACCGGGTTGGTGGTCTTCGATCAGCGCGTGGTAGATTTCCCGGGCAACGAAGCGTTTCAGGCAGCGGATGATGTCTTTCTTCGACAAGCCCTCGGCGGTGCGTCGTCGGACGTAGTCGAGGGTCGGCTGGTGCCAGCGCATGCGGATGATCACGATCCGGTAGAGCGCCGCGTTGGCTTGGCGGTGGCCGCCGCGGAAGAGCCGATGCCGGTTCGTAACCCCGGATGAGGCGGGAATCGGACAGGCGCCACATAGTTTCGCGAACGCGGCTTCGGAACGGATCCGGGTGGGGTTGTCGCCGGCAACGATCAGCATCTCGGCCGCCGAGTCGGGACCAATCCCGAACGCCTCACGCAGGGTCGGCGCTGCCGCCCTGGTGAGGATGTCGAGCAACTCGTCGTGCCGGTCGATCTCGGCCGAAAGTGTGCGCCAGCGGGCCGCGAGCGCCCGTAGCGCATGCTTCACCGAGGCAGTCGGGTCGAGGATGTCTCCTGGTCTGAGGGTCGCGCAGCGGTCGATGAGCCGTTGGTCGGTGAGCGGCTCGAGTGCTTCGCGGACCCGACTCGGTGCGTTGACGAGCAGCGTCTTGAGCGTGGTCATCGCGGTAGTGCGGGCCTTGACGGCCGTATCGCGGGCGATCTTGATCTGGCGGACCATTTCTGCCGCGCCGTCCGCAGCTTTCGGCATGGCGGTCGCGACACCGGCGAGCACCGACCGCGCCGCAGCCTCGGCATCGAGCGTGTCACTCTTGCCGTTGTTGCGCCGCTTGCGCCGGTCGCAACGGTTGACCTCGACGACGTGGAGCCCCTGTCGGCGCACGGAGCGCGCGAGGCCGACCCCGTAGGAACCGGTACCTTCAATCCCGAAGGTTTCGAGGTCACCGAGCGTGCGTGCCCACGCCACCAGGTCGGCATAGCCGGCCTCGTTCGCCGGCACCCGGAACGTCGCGAGCCGGGCGCCCAGGTCATTGATCGCTACCGCGACATGCTCGTGCTTGTGGGTGTCGACGCCGACGATCACCTTGACCGACGGATCGTCACGCGCGATGCTGTTCGACATGTTGCTGGCCCCCTTTCGGGCTGGCGACGCCGTCTGGTCGGGCGGGCGGACAGGACTGTGACGGGACTTTCAAGCCAGGCCCCTATTCGGTCACTGCCCTCCCGGCCAGGCAACATCTGGATGCGTGCTGCCCGGCCGGGCCGACAGATCCTTGCCAGACACGAAGTCGGTCTGCGGCGGAGTCAGAACCGGCCGGGCAGCAGCACGATCATGCTCACAGTCTGCGGTGGCAACCGGACCCGCCACGGCGCCGACACCCAGCAGGTGCTCGCCAGCGTCGTGCGCACCGCCCGCCAACGCCATCTCGATCTGCCGCCGCTGATCGCCACGATGTTGCGCGCCACCGGCCCCGTCGTCCCCGACGCTTTCGGGCTCCCCCCGCCACCCGCTTGAGACCAGTAACACCGCGACGCCCCTCCGTGGGTGAGGACGGGCAACGCCGAAACGCTGCTTCAACCGCCACCGATCCAGGCGGCTACCGCTACGCGCCAGCGCAAGTGTCGATCAAGCCGACAAGTCCCGTCGCCGCTCGGGACTCTGCAGCCTCCCAAGCCAGTTCAGCCCGTGTTTGTTGAGGAATCACCCGCTAACCGAATACACCCGGAGTTCGGAAGCATCGACGCGGCACAGGCGGAGGTCGACGCCTACGCGCCGGCGCTGGGTCGGCTGCCGGCGTTCTTGCTTTCCAGAGCTGAGAAGGTGCATGTCAACGCTGGCTACGAGCTGTTCGGAGGAAACTCGCACGACCGGAGTTTCCTGATTCACACCGACAGGGGGCGAGAGTACATCGAGAGCGGGTTCGTAGAGGAGGTGTTCTTCCACGAAGGGGGGCACGTTTCGTTGGACGGCGACCACGCGACTGCGGCTGGCTGGCTCGCGGCGCAACAGGCCGACGACGGCGTCTTCATCTCCGCCTATGCTCGCGACTACCCTGCCCGCGAGGATATTGCCGAGAGCATCCTGCCGTACTTCGCGGTGCGTCGGTGGCCGGAGCGGTTGAGCCCGGCGGATCGGTCGGCGATTCTGGCGGCGATCCCGAACCGCCTGGAGTATTTCGACAGGCAGGGGGTCATCGAGTAGCTGCTGCCCGAGCGGCGACGGTCTCAAGTATGCACACCGAAGGAGCAGACCGCCGATAGGCCGCGCTGCCGGGCGCGAACGCCTTCTACGCGGTCCGTCTGCGGAGACTCGACTGGGTGAGCGGCCGAACTTCGATGCGAGTGCTCGATCAGGACCTCGTCGCAATACGCCGAAGCGTGGCCGTTGCTCTTGGTCTTGACGCAGGCCGTAAGACTACCCCCTTCGGGGTGGTAGCAGTCCCAGCCGGCGATGACAAGCTGACTGGGGGCACTGAATCGGGGGCTCTGTCTGTGACCGTCAGGTGGCAGGGCCCTTTGTCAACAGCCGTGGAAAGGCACGCCAAGGCAGGGCAAGGCCGAGGGCGTGGGGAAGAGAGGCACCTTCGCGGTGTCTCTCTCCATGTACGGGCTCAGAGATCCCCTCATTTTCCACACAGACACTCGTGGGCAGCGGTAGCCTTCCAGCCGGCTGATCCGCACCCAGGGGGCCCGGCTGTCGCCTCGTCATGCCCTGGTTTCATGACTACGGGGTCCGGCGCCGCCGGGTGGATAACTCATATGAATCAATAGAGCGAAACCCTCCGTCTCGCATTAGGCTAGAAAGTCTGACAGGTGGCGCGCTGTGGATTAGAATATGATTGTATGAATATATATCAAGACCGGCCGGCCTCATCCGGGCAATGGCTCCGGAGACACGACCTCCTGAACTTCATCACGACCTTGTACGAAGGCGACCTGCATGCCAAACGGGTGCTGTCATTGGCTAACGCAACCGTGGGCGTGCTGATGAGCGCTTCGCTGGCAATCCATGCAGTGGGGCGCGGCCTGGCCCAGGCCATGGGCACGTTGACCAAGCATGGTGTGAAGCAGGTGGATCGGCTGCTGAGCAATCGAGGCGTCGACGTCTGGGCCTTTTTCGCATACTGGACGCCGTTCATCGTCGGCGCCCGCACAGAAGTGGTCGTCGCGCTGGATTGGACGAGCTTCGCGGCCGACGGGCAGGACACGATCGTGCTGTCGATGGTGACTGGTCATGGACGCGCGACGCCCCTGCTGTGGAAGACGGTGGCGTCCTCGACGCTGAAGGGTAATCAGCGGCGCTATGAGTACGAGGTGCTGTGCCGGTTGCGGGAGGTACTGCCGGCCGGGGTGAAAGTCACCGTCGTGGCGGACCGTGGCTTTGGGGACTGCAAGCTGTTCTGCGTTGACGACAGAGCTGGCCTTCGAATACGTGATTCGGTTGCGTGGAGACATCTACGTGACGAGTGCGCGGGGTGAGCGGCGAGCGGCCGCCGCGTGGGTCGGCGCCGGGGGGCGTGCGCGGCGGCTGGTGGGTGCTCGGGTGACCGACACGTACGAACTGCCGGTCGGCGTGGTCGTGTGCGTACACGATCCGAAGATGGACGAACCGTGGTGCCTGGTGGCCAGCGAAGCGACAGTCCCGACGCGGGTCCTGATTCGGTACTACGGCAAGCGCTGGGGGATTGAGGCGGGCTTTCGGGACATCAAGGACATGCGCTTCGGGATGGGGCTGTCTTCGATGCATGTTTCGCGCCCGGACCGGCGGGACCGCCTGTTGTTGATCAGCGCGTTGGCGATCGTCGTGCTGTCGTTGCTGGGCGCGGCGGGCGAGCGCATCGGTTATGACCGCTGGTTGAAGGCGAACACGGTGAAGCGGCGGACGCATTCGTTGTTTCGGCAGGGGCTGATGCTGTACCACCGCCTCCCTAACCCGGATTATGCGTGAAGGTGCGGTTGAGGGGGAGACACAGGAGCCTCCGTGTGGTACAAACGTAATGTACACAACGTTTTAGCCACAACGGAGATCCCTGCGTGACGCCTCACACGATGCCACAGACTGTTCTGTTCCCGGATCTGTTCGACAAGCCCCTCGTCGCCACGTTCAACCAGGAACACGCGAGTTCCGACGGCGGCGCCGTCCTGCTCAAGGCGGCCGAGCGCGTGTACGGCTTGGTCAAGGCGTTCGCCCGGTGTTTGGCCGACAAGCGCGCCGCGGAGAAGATTCGGCACACGTTCGCGGATCTGATCGGCCAGCGGGTCTTCGGCATCGCGTGCGGTCATCCCGATGGCAACGATGCCGACCACTTGGCCGACGACCCCATCCACAAGCTGCTGCTCGGGCGGGACCCGGTGTCCGGCGCGCCCTTGGCGTCGCAACCTACGATCTCGCGGTTCGAGAACGGCGCGAGCCGCACCGCGCTCTACCGGATGGGGCGCGAGTTGGCGGCGTGCGTCATCGAGCGGCATCGGCGCCGCCTGCACGGGCGGGCGCGGCGCGTCACCATCGATCTGGATCCGACCGACGACCTGACGCACGGCGCCCAGCAGCTCACGTTCTTCAACGGGCACTATGGCGGCTGGTGTTATCTGCCGCTGCTCGGGTTTCCGAGCTTCGACCGCGAGGCGGAGCAGTATCTGTGCGCGGCGGTGCTGCGGCCCGGCAACGCAGTGGCCGCCGACGGGACCCTCGGGCTGCTGTGTCGGCTGCTCCCGCTGCTGCGGGCGGCGTTTCCGCGGGCGCGGTTTCTCGTTCGGCTCGACGGGGGCTTTGCGACCCCGGAGATCTTCGATTTCCTGGATGCGGAGCCCCGGCTCGACTACGTGGTGGCGATGGCGAAGAACGCGGTGTTGCAGCGGCATGCGGAGTCCGCCATGCAGGTGGCCCGCGCGCAGAGCGAGGTCGGTGGCGAGACCGCGCACGTCTATACCGACACCCGCTACGCCGCCCGCACGTGGGACCACGAGCGCCGGGTCGTGACCAAGGCCGAAGTCGTTCGCCTCGGAGACCGCGAGCCGCGGGACAACCCGCGGTTCGTGGTGACGAATCTGCGGCAGACGCCGCGCTTCATCTATGAGAAGGTCTACTGTGCTCGCGGGGACATCGAGAATCGGATCAAGGAACTGCTCGATGGGCTGCAGATCGACCGCACGAGCTGCTGTCTGTTCTCGGCGAACCAGTTGCGCGTCTTCCTGACCGCCGCGGCCTACGTGCTCATGCAGGAACTGCGATTGCGGGCGGCGCGTACTGCGTGTGCCCGCAGCCAGGTGACGTGGCTGCGCGACCGGCTGCTGAAGCTGGGGGTCCACGTCGTCCGCTCGGTCCGCCGCGTGGTTCTGCATCTGCCGCGCTCGACGCCGCACCTCGAGGCGTGGCGGCACATCGCACTCGCGCTGGGCGCGCGCGCCGGATAGCCCACCCGTTGCGCCGCGCCCACCTGCTTCCTGGGCGGCATGGGCCGCTCCCCGGCGGGGCTGTCGCTGCCCAACCCTCGCGTCCGTCATGCCCCCCCCGGTCGGCTGCTCAACCCCGGCTCCGCTTGCAGGCGACGATGTCCGAGACTCATTCCTGCGCCGATCACGCCCTTTGGCGGTCGAATCTGGACCTTCATGAATAATGCAGGCTAATTGGCCCGAGGATCGGATTCGTCGGTTGATGGAGACGTTCGGAAGCATGCTCATGGAACAGCGGGTGTATCGAGAGGTCTTCGGCGTGATCTGATACCTGCAAAAATAAGGGGATGCATGAGATGTACGGGCCGTGATGGTCCCATGGTCCCAATTACGCTAACCTGGCTTCACCCCTGACCCGACGCCGAAACCGACTGATTCATTGATCGAAACCGCCCGCCGCGACAACCGCGGCGCTGGCGTCGGCCGCGAGGTCGAGTTGGCTGATGTGCCAGAATGGCTCTCGTGGGCTCCACGCTCTTCAGCAGCTCCGCTCGCGTGAACATTCATGCGCGCATCGACCAACTCTCACCCGGGAGCGTCCCGCGGTGGGGACGGATGCGTGTCACGCAGATGGTTTGCCACGCTGCTGATCAGAAGTCTGTTCGCTGAGCCGGCTTGTTCAAGCAGCTTGGCGATGAGCGATTGAGCCGACGAACGCCGCGGGTCTCCATTTGGACCCCCAGGCGCGCGTCAGACGCCCCCAGCGGTCAATCAAAGCCCCGATCAGTCGGCAGTTGACCGGAAGAGCCCGCCCCTGCAACCGGGGCACTTCCGGCCAAGCTCTCGTTCGATAGATAAACCATTAGTGTATAAGGCGCATATATATTGACAATATTAAAATCATGTGCGAGTATTGGTTTGCCCATCGGAAACACGGTATGGACCTGTGAGGCATCATCTCGAGCATGACACGTTGGAACCCGTTCGAAGATCTCACCAACCTGCATCGGGAAATGGACCGCGCGTTCGGTCGCTACGCCGGGAACGAGCCGGCAGCAGTGTCCACGGCGGCCTGGATACCGGCCACTGAGGTCGGCTCGGACGAGGAGAGCTGTACGGTGCGAGTGGCGCTGCCGGGGATCGACCCGAACCAAGTCCACGTCGACCTGCATGGCAACAGCCTGACCATTTCCGGCGAGCGCACGCGCCCGGAACCGAACGGCCACAGTTGCTCCTCGGAGTTCCACTACGGCACGTTCGAGCGGGCGTTCACGCTGGCGACCAAGGTCGACACCGAGAACGTCACCGCGCGCTACGACAACGGAATGTTGGAGTTGACCCTGCCGCTGTCTGATACCGCCAAGCCGCGCCGGATCGCGATTGGCACGGCTACGCCGGCCGGAGATGGCTCGGCCGGACTCGTCGCGTAAGCGCGCGACGCACCACGTCCGTCATGCCGTCCGAGGGGGTCGTCCCAGGGTTCCCCGGGCGGGCGCCTCGAACGGCTGGCGAACCGGCGGCCTGCCGGAGCGCCGCGCAAGAGGAGGATGACTTGATATCGAAATCGGAGGAAACATCGCAATGACGCACTACGGAGGCAAGGACCTGGCACGAAGCTTTCGCCAGGTTCGCGGCAACACCATTCAGACCGCCGAGGACATTCCGGGGGACAAGTACGGATCCCAGGCGAGTCCCGACACGCGCAGCATCGGCGACACCTTGGTCCACATCGCGGTGAGCACCGGGGCTCAGGACTATATCCAGCGCAACAAGGTCACCGACCTCAAGGACGTGAACTTCATGGAGCTGTTCCAGAAGTTCAGCGCGGAAGAGGCCAAGCCGCGGACCAAAGCAGAAACGATCGCCTACCTCACATCACAGGGAGAGGCTTTCGCGTCGTTCCTCGAGGGCCTGTCGGATGAGTTTCTTGCGGAACCCGTCGCGATGCCCCCCGGCGCGGAGCCTGCGACCAAGACGCGTTTCGAGATGCTCCTGTCGCCAAAGGAGCACGAGATGCACCACCGCGGTCAACTCATGATGCTTCAGCGCATGATCGGTCTGGTGCCGCATCTCACCCGACAGATGCAGGAGCGCATGGCGCAGCACGCGCCGGCAGCGAAGGCTACGTCGTAGATCGCTAGCAGTCCGTGGTGAAACCCCGCGGCGCACCGAGACGCGGTCGTGACAATGCCGCGTAGTGTCGGCGTCGCGCGCGGCCGACCAAACAACAACCAGAAGGTTTCGGCACCGTCGACTTGCTGGCCCCTCGGTGGACACCTAACAGCCCGTGGTGAAAGTCCCTCGTTCCAGGGATCGACGTGATCGGTCCTGTGTCCTACACTGTCTGGCATGGCGATGGGGACAAGCCGCGGTCGAACGCGGCAAGCGACGATGTGGGTGCCCACGGCGGATCTGCCGAAGAGTGCTGGGCACCCGTTTTACGAGCGGCTGAATCGAGTGCTCGACGACGCGGGGTTCGACGCGGTCGTGGAAGCACAGTGCGCGTCGTTTTACGCGGACGGGGTCGGTCGGCCGAGTCTGGCGCCGGGCCGGTATTTCCGGCTGCTGTTGCTCGGCTACTTTGAAGGGCTGGATTCGGAACGAGCGATCGCGTGGCGCGCCGCCGACTCGCTGAGCATTCGCACGTTTCTGGACTTCGCCCTCCACGAGGCCCCGCCGGACCACTCGACGCTGTCGCGCACCCGTCGCCTGATTGACCTCGAGACCCATCAGGCAGTGTTTACGTGGGTGTTGCAGCGACTGGCCGACGCCACGCTGGTGGTGGGGCGCACGGTTGGCATCGATGCCACGACGCTGGAAGCCAATGCGGCGATGCGGAGCATTGTGCGGCGGGATACGGGCGAGAGCTACGACGCGTTTCTGACCCGGCTGGCCGAGGCGTCCGGCCTCACGACGCCGACGCGCGCCGAGTTGGCCCGGTTCGACCGGACCCGCAAGAAGAAGGGCTCGAACGCGGACTGGACCCACCCGCACGATCCGGACGCGAAGATCGCCAAGATGAAGGACGGCCGCACGCATCTGGCGCACACCGCCGAGCATGCGGTCGACCTCGAAACAGGCGCCATCGTGGGCGTGACGGTGCAGGACGCGAGTGCGGGCGACACGACGACCTTGGTCGACACGCTCGTCACGGCCGCCGAGCAGGTCGAGGCGGTCGGCGCGCCGGGGATCGTGGAGGTGGTGGCCGACAAGGGATATCACAGCAACGAGACGATGGTCGGGTTTGCGGCCATCGGCGTGCGCAGCTACGTCTCGGAGCCGGATCGCGGCCGGCGGCACTGGAAGGGCCAGGCGGCGGCGCGGGACGCGGTGTATGCCAACCGGCGGCGGATCCGCGGCGCGCGTGGGAAACGGCTGCTGCGGCAGCGGGGCGAGCTACTGGAACGGCCCAACGCGCATCTCTACGAGACCGGCAGGATGCGCCGCGTCCATCTGCGCGGGCATCCCAACATCCTGAAACGGCTGCTCGTCCAGGTCTGCGGCGTCAATCTCGGGTTGCTCATGCGGCACCTGACGGGCGTGGGCACGCCGCGGAGCCTCCAGGGCCGCGCGTCGGCGCTGCTGGAGGCGCTGATCGGCCTCCTGAGCGAGTGCTGGGGGCGTGTGCGGCGCTTCTGGGCCCCGGAGCGCCATGATCGGCCCGATTCGTCGTGGGATGGTCCGGCGACACGCCAATACGGACACGCGATTCTCGATTGACAATCAGCCCCTTCTGCCACGGGCTGCTAGCCGCCGCCGGGTCCGGTCACTCCCGAACCGGCGGCTCTCCCTGTCCCGGAGCCCCACTTCGGCAGGGCGCGCGACCTCAGCGCGGCCACCTCGTCCACGAAGACGCGTGCCGTCCCACGACAGCTCGAGCGCGGCGTCGTCGAGCTCGACCGGCAACGGCCAGCCTACCCCTCGTTGAGCCGTCCGCTGCAGATAGCAGGGTGACCGTGCCCACGCCGATGGCGCAGGCCCAGGCTATCGCCCGGTGCGACAACCCTCGCTCGTGCTTGAGCCGGAGAACCTCACGTATCTTCCTCATCAGTAGCCTCGGTACCCGCATCGCGTCGCCCTCCCTTCGGAAGGGCGACGCTCGCTCACGACGATGTGGTCGGGCCGGTGGCGCAGCGCGTGCCGCATCAGGTCGCGGATCGTCACGTCGCGGCCGGCGAGCCCGCGGGCCTCGAATCGCAGGCCGTTGGCGCGGCGCAGCCGCAGCTCCACCGTGTCCTCGATCGAGATGACGCGGCCCCCGGCCGGCAGCAGCGACGCCAAGGCGTTCAGCAGCGTCGTCTTGCCGGAGCCGGTGCCGCCCGAGATCAGCACGGGCTCAGGTGAAAACTAGTTTTCACCTGCCGAAGCGGACGTTGCGTTCGCCCCGGAGCACGGCCACCGCCGCCTCGACCGCCGGAGCGGGCAGCGAACCGCTCCCGTTCAGCTCGGCGATGGTGAAGGCCCGGCCGCCGAAGCGGCGGATCGTGATCGCCGTTCTCGGCGCCGCGGGCGGGCTGCACACCGCCACGCGCGAGCCGTCGGCCAGCAGCGCGTCGATGATCGGATCGGTCGCCGGATCCTCGCCGAGCGGGCGGGCGATCTGAATCAGGGCCCGCGCCACCGTCTCGACGGTCAGCGCTGGCGCTTCGAGCGCCGTCATCCGGCCGGCCCGCTCGACGAAGACGGTCCCCGGCTCGTTGATCATCACTTCGCGCAGCGACGAGATCGACTGCGTCGCCACGATGGGGATGAGCTGCGACTGGCGCGTCAGCCCGCACGGCGTCGAGTCGGTCCCGGCGCGCCGGGTCGCCGCGGCCGGTCTGTCGATCTCGAACGGGATCCCGAGTCCCGTGAGCTGCTCGCGCGATGCCGCGTCGTCCTCCGTGCGGAACGTGCCGTCCCCCGCGGGACTCCAGGACCAGGCCGGAAGCTCGTCCCCACGCGGCGCGAGATCCGCCGTCCGGACCCGGATCTCGGCCGGCGGCTCGACCAGCACCTCGACCACGGCGATCTTGCTCTCGATCCGCTCCGGGGTCGAGCGTGCAGCGGTAGACGTCGCACAGCGTCACCCAGCGGTCCGGCGACATCCGGTGCAGCTCGATGATCCAGCGCACCAGCGTTCACGTAGGCCTGCTGCCGGAACGGCTCCTTGCCATTACCGAAGAGCTGGTTGTGATCAGCCGTGTCGGCGAGCGAGCAGGTGTCGAGCAGGTCGTCGCCCAGAGGGTTTCACCGCCAGCGCCGGCCCAGGCCCAGGCCCAGGCCCAGCTCGACGTTAGTCGCCGGCGCGCCCGGCGTTGTTCAGGATGCCGCGCACCTAATGGCAGAAGTCACCATTGACCTCCACACGAGGCCGCCGATGCGCTTCCTTTAATCCGCGCCTGCGAGCCGACGAGCTGGCGGGCGAACGGGTGCAGTTTTGGACTCTCGCGGCGGTGGTAGGCGGCGGAGCGTAGGCGCCAGCAGTGCTGGGACGGGTGCGATGACGTTGGGAGCGAACGGACTCGTTCCGTGGTGGCAGTCGGTCTCCGCTGAACGCCGAGGTCCGTTTGCCCGGGCGTGTCCGTCCGGGTTGCCCCGGTTTCCACCGCGCGCCGTGGACAGCGGCTATCCTCTTGATCGTCGACGGCGAGCAGCGCAGCAACGAAGCGACATCGTCCAGCAAGAGCACTCGTCCGGTCAGCGAGTCCGTTCCGCCGTCGGCCCACCGGGGGGATTTCGCTGCCCTGACCTGGTACTAGCACGCAGGCGTTGCCCGAGGTGGAAGTCTCCACGTTTCATCTGGATGGGTGGTGAAGTTGCCCCGGTTTCGTGGACACCTATCCTCTAGCAGCCCGAAAGTCTCCCGATCTGGCTCGGTCGTGACCCCCGGGACGACACCTAAGACCCGAGGGTCGAAGGAGTATCCGCGATGCCGAAGACGAGACCACCGTACGCGGCGGAGTTCCGGCAACAGATGGTCGACCTGGTTCGGTCTGGACGTGCGCCGGAGGACCTGGCTCGCGAGTTCGAGCCGTCGTCCCAGGCGATCCGAACCTGGGTCGCGCAGGTGGGCCGCGATGCGGGCGAGCGCAGCGACGGGCTGCGCACGGAGGAGCGTGAAGAGCTTCGCCGGCTGCGCCGGGAGAACCGGCGCCTGCGCGAAGAGCGAGAGATATTGGCAAAGGCAACGGCCTGGTTCGCGCGGGAGGCCCGACCCGGGAGACCTACCGGGTCATGAGCGCGAATCAGGCTCGTTTCCGTGTCGCCACGATGGCCCGGGTGCTCGGTGTCTCCCCGAGCGGGTACTACACGTGGCGTCGTCGTCCTCCGTCGGCTCGGGCACGGGCCGATGCCGAGCTCCGGGCTCGCGTCCAGGCGATTCACGGCCGGAGTCGAGGGACGTATGGTGCTCCTCGGATTCACGCCGAACTGACCGAGGGCGGTGTTGCGGTGAGCCGCAAGCGGGTCGCCCGGGTCATGCGGTCCGTCGGCGTCGCCGGGGTGAGCCGGCGCCGCGGCCCTCGCACGACACGCCGGAATGCCCAGGCCCGCCCGGCCCCGGATCGGGTCGAGCGGCGCTTCGAGGCGGACGCGCCGAACCGGCTCTGGGTCGCCGACATCACCTACGTCCCGACCCTGGCCGGCTTCCTGTACCTGGCCATCGTCCTCGACGTGTTCAGCCGGCGCGTCGTCGGTTGGGCCATGGCGGGGCATCTTCGCACCGCGCTGGTGGTCGAGGCGCTGGAGATGGCCGTGGCGCAACGGCGGCCCGAGGCGGTCATCCATCACTCCGACAGTGAGAATGACGTAGCCGGTTGCTCTCTGATGGCCTGACCCTCACTCAGATCGACCTCGTGTCATTCCCTGGACATGTCGGCCATTGGGAGCAGCCGGTCGAGGTTCCGACCTCGACCGCCCTCGTGACCTGATGAGAGCGTGACCAAGGCGTCCCGTCACTGTCGCGTCCGAGTTCGGGCGAGATCGGTACCGACTCCCGTTCTACTGAAGGAGCCGATATGCCCATCACGCCCTTGGAACCCGGTGCCGTCGTTGGCGGCATCGACACTCATCAAGACCTGCACTGGGCCGCGGTCGTGGACCATACGGGACACGTGCTCGGCACCGAGGCCTTCTCGACGACCCGCTCCGGCTATCGTGCCATGCTCGCGTGGTTGCGCTCGAAGGGCGACGTCCGCCGGGTCGGTGTCGAATCCACCGGCAGCTACGGTGCGGGCATTACCCGCCATCTGGCCCTGGCGGGTATACCGGTGCTCGAGGTCACGCGTCCCGATCTGGAGTCTCGGCGCCGCCAGGGCAAGGACGATCTGATCGATGCGGTGGCGGCCGCGCACGCTGCGCTCTGGGGCCAGCGAGTTCAGGTAGCCAAGGACCGTGACGGCGCGGTCGAAGCGTTGCGAACGCTCCGGACGACGCGTCGTAATGCCGTCAAGGCGCGTCGGGCCACCCTGCAGCTCCTTCACAACACCATCGTCGCTGCTGCCGATGAAGTCCGAGATCAGGTTCGCAACCTGACGCGGATGCAACGACTGCGGACCTGCGCCTCGTGGCGACCCGACGTGATCGGTTATCGCGACCCCGCCACCGCCGCGAAGATCGCACTCAAGGCGCTGGCGCGACGCATCCTGATGCTCAACGACGAGATCGCCGACCTCGACCGATTGATCGAGCCGCTCGTCGAGGAGCTCGCGTCGGCGCTGCTCGCGCTGCCCTGCGTCGGGGTGGAATCGGCTGGCGAGTTCCTCGTCACGGCGGGAGACAACCCGTCGCGCCTGGGCTCGGAAGCGAGCTTCGCGATGTTGTGTGGTGCGAGCCCCATACCCGCGTCGTCCGGCAAGACTACCCGTCATCGGCTGAACCGCGGCGGAGACCGCCAAGCCAATTCGGCCCTGCACATGGTGGTCGTTTCGCGTATGCGCATCGACGAGCGCACGAAAGCCTACGTAGCTCGTCGTCTTGGCGAGGGACTGTCGAAGAGGGAGATCATGCGCTGCTTGAAACGCTACGTGGCCCGCGAGGTGTTTCGTACCTTGGTCAAGCCGAGCCCGTGACCGTCAACAGCCGCCTACGGCGGTGGACCTCGGCCAGCCCGCGACAACACAGGTCCCATGGGAGGGCTCAAGATCGATCTTCGTCCGACAAGAGCCAGTCCGAGCGTGCGCGGAGCCGCCGTCAAGGCCGTCAGTCCCGCGTAGCGAGGCGCCTTGACGGCGGCGAGCACACGCGCATGCTGTCGGTCGGACGGAGCCAGCAGCGAGCGACTCCTCGATCGAGCCCTTGACATATATGAGAGCGTCCAAGGCTGCCAGTACACCTCGCTGGCCTTCGGCGCTCGCTGCCGGGAACGGGGCGTCGCGCTATCGATGGGTTCGGTCGGCGATTGCTTCGACAATGCGATGGCCGAGAGCTTCTTCGCGACCCTGGAGTGCGAGCTGCTCGACCGAACGACGCTGTCAACGCACGCCGAAGCACGGGCGGCGTTGTTCGAGTTCATCGAGGGGTGGTACAACACGCGGCGGCGTCACTCCGCGCTCGGCTACCGGTCGCCACTGGAGTTCGAACGGCTCCATCAGGCCGGCGCTGTGGACGGTGCCCGGCCTGTGGACGCCCTACGGGCGCCCACAAGTCCGTTGGATCCCGCGCTGCGCACGGGATCCACACCGACCACAGGAATCAATGTTGATGTACACACCATGACGTGAACCGAAAGCCTTAACCTGTCCACGAGATCGGGGCAACCTCAACAACCTGCAGTCGTCCGTCGCGCCGGACAAACGGTGGGCTGGGGCGAGCCGCGGCACACCGACTGGTGGTGCCCGGCCCCTGCGCGCCCCCCCGGCCCGCAGCTGCGAGCCGGTGCCGGGGGGGCGCGCGGCCCTTACGCGGAGCCGCGTCGCACGAGGCGGAGGGGCGGGGCCGTGCGCGGGGCGGCAGTGTCGGCCGCGTGGGGCCGCCGACGGGCAGGCGCCGCCGGCGCCTGCTGCGCCAGATAGGCGACCAGCTGGTCTCCGGCGTCGAGCAGTTCCTGCTCGTGGATGATGTTGTAGCGGTCGAAGATCGCCCGGCTCTTGTGGCCGGTCAGGAGCATGGCGACCCGCTCGGGGGCGCTCGCGCGGATCAGGTTGCGGGCGGCGGTGCGGCGGCAATCGTGGAGGAAGCGGGTCGGCACCCCGGCCGCCTGACAGGCCGTGCGCCACGCGGTGCGCCAGCGCCGGGTCGGAATGCCGTCGCGGTGAAAGACCAGCTGGCTGTCGGGATCACGGCGCGCCCGCCGTCGCGCCAGCGCCTCGGCGATGGGTTGTGAAATGGGGAGCATCCGCCCCACGAGCGTCTTCGAGCGGGCCGGCGAGAGCCGGATAACGCCGCCGGCCTCGTCGATCTCGTCCCAGGTGAGGCCGAGGATCTCCTGCTTGCGCCAGCCGGAATAGTAGGCGACGTCGAGGATGTCCTGCCACGGGGCGGGCAGATGGGCGCGGACGGCGAGGTATTCGGGGTGCTCGAAGAAGCCTTGGCGGGGGGGATTTTCGCGGAGCCGGTCGGGGAAGCCGGACACGGTGTCGAGCCAGCCCCAGTGGACGGCGAGGGTGCACATGCGGTGGAGGGCCGAGGGCTCCCGGTTGATGGTGCCGGTGGCCGCCCCGGCGGCGCGCCAGGCGGGTTGGTACTGGCGGATTTGATGGGTGGTGAGCGCGGCGGCCCGTGCGGCGCGGCCGAAGAAGGCGGCGAGATGGGCGGTCCGGCCACGGGCGGTGCTGACGGACCGGAACTGCCGGACCTGGTAGTCCTGGAGATAGGCGTCGATGAGGTCCCCCAGGGTCGGCCCCTGGGGGGCGAACGTG
The DNA here is from genome assembly GCA_965217045.1 of Vicinamibacterales bacterium. GTDB lineage: Bacteria > Acidobacteriota > Vicinamibacteria > Vicinamibacterales > UBA8438 > JAAXGX01. Next base: position 421,571 of record CBDCHF010000008.1, read on the forward strand.
CGCGGCGGCGGTGCCGTCGCGCGGGGGGCACCGGGGGTGACGGTCGAGTCGGTCTCGTGCGGGGTCATGGGCTTGGTCCCTCCTTGGTGGCGGCCGCGGGCAGGCGGCGTCCGTCCACATTCGCTCTGGCGGCCGCGACAGGGAAGCGGAATGTGCGAGGGCGAAGGCACGGCGAGAGAAAGATTCTCGGCCTTCGAAGGTGTTCGGGCCGGGGCCCATGAGGCACCCTGCAGGATGGCCGGACTTCGACTGCACCACTCCCCTCAGATCGTGCGACGCGTTGCCGACCCGTATTCAGTGACAATAGCGGTAGGATAGAGCCGTGAGCCCGGACACTGTTTGGATTATCGGCACCGTGATCACGGTGGGCGTTGCGCTCGCCGGCGTGATGTACGCGTTGGTGAACGGCACGCACCGGCGCATTGACGACGTGCGCTCCGACCTGGGCCGACTGCACGATGATCACAACCAGCCAGATGAGCGGCTCCGAGTAATGGAGACGGGCTAAACTGGCACCGGCCGGATCCGGCCCAGGCGCATTCCATCCCGATGGTAAATAACGACACGCTACTAGTGTGCTACAGCAGCTAACGGACCTGGGACTCCGTTAGCCGGGCGCTGCTCTGGCGTTAAGTGATTGCCTGCAAAAAGGAGTAAATACATATGTTTGTAGACTTCGGAACAGCCTTTCTGAATATAGACCGCATAGAGGGGATTAGGAAATCAAATACCGGAATTGCAATCGTGCTGTTAATGGATGACAACAGAGTCACGACCGACATGCGTTACGAAGACGCTGTTAAGGCGTTACAGGATGCAGCGGGAGGTGGTGGCCTTATTGGCGGCACTCCGAAGTAAGAGACCGAGCTTGGCAGCCCGTGGAAGAAGTCTGTTCGCTGAGCCGGCCTGTTCAGGCAGCTTGGCGATGAGCGATTGAGCCGACGAACGCCGGGGGTCTCCATTCGGACCCCCAGGAGTCCGTCAGACGTCCCCAGCGGTCGAGAAGAGGGCGTGGATCCTATGGAAAACCGCCAAGGACGCGGTTTCCCACAGGCTCCACACCCGTTGTCTTTTTCAATGAGAAAAGAACAGACACCGAGGAACGATTAACCCGCATTATTCGTGAAACTCGATATTCGGGATCGACAGGGCGTGGCCGGACGACGAACAGGGTCTCGCCCTCGTCATTTGCGGGCTGCGAGGGGGTTGCGGGGCCAGCCATGGGGCGACGGCCGGGCGCGGTGAGCCGGAATGTCGACAGCTTCTCCTGGGGACGGTCCGTATCGTCCCGGAGGGAGCTTGGTGCGGCGGGACGGATGGGCTATCCGGCACGTGCGCCGAGTGCGAGGGCGATGCGCTGCCATGCCTCGCGCTGCGGCGTGGCCCGCGGCAGATGCAGAACGAGCCGGCGGACCGAGCGGACGACCTGGACCCCGAGCTTCAGCAATCGGTCGCGTAGCCACGTCACCTGGGTGCGGGCGCACGCGGTGCCCGCCGCCCGCAGCCGCAGCTCCTGCATCAGCACGTAGGCTGCGGCGGTCAGCAAGACGCGCAGTTGGTTGGCCCAGAAGCGGCAGCAGCTCGTGCGGTCGATCTGTAGGCCATCGAGCAACTCCTTGATCCGGTTCTCGATGTCGCCGCGAGCACAGTAGACCCGCTCGTAGATGAAACGCGGCGTCTGGCGCAGGTTCGTCACTACGAAGCGCGGGTTGTCCCGCGGCGCACGTTCGCCGAGACGGACGACCTCGGCTTTGATCACCACCCGGCGCTCATGGCGCCACGTGCGGGTGGCGTAGCGGGCGGCGGTATAGACGTGCGCGGTCTCGCCAGTGGCCTCGCTCTGCGCGCGTGCCACCTGCATGGCGGACTCGGCCTGCCGTTCCAAGACCGCGTTCTTCGCCATCGCCACTACGTAGTCGAGTCGCGGTTCGGCATCCAGGAAGTCGAAGACCGCCGGCGTCGCAAAGCCCCCGTCGAGCCGGACGAGAAACCGCGCCTGTGGAAACGCCGCCCGCAACAACGGGAGCAGCCGACACAACACCCCGACGGTCCCCACCCCCGCGGTTGCGTTGCCGGGCCGCAGCACCGCCGCGCACAGATACTGCTCAGCCTCGCGGTCGAAGGTCAGGAATGCGAGCAACGGCAGATAACACCAGCCGCCATAGTGCCCATTGAAGAACGTGAGCTGCTGGGCGCCGTGCGTCAGGTCGTCGGTCGGATCCGGATCGATGGTGACACGCCGCGCCCGCCCGTGCAGACGACGCCGATGCCGGTCGATGACGCACGCCGCCAACTCGCGCCCCATCCGGTAGAGCGCGGTGCGGGTCGCGCCGTTCTCGAACCGCGAGATCGTAGGTTGGGACGCCAAGGGCCCGCCGGACACCGGGTCCCGCCCGAGCAGCAGCTTGTGGATGGGGTCGTCGGCCAAGTGGTCGGCATCGTTGCCATCGGCATGACCGCACGCGATCCCGAAGACGCGCTGGCCGATCAGGTCCGCGAGCGTATGTCGAATCTTCCCCGGTGCGCGTTTGTCGGCCAGACACCAGGCGAACGCTTTGACCAAGCCGTACACACGCTCAGCCGCCTTGAGCAGGACGGCGCCGCCGTCGGAACTCGCGTGTTCCTGGTTGAACGTGGCGACGAGGGGCTTGTCGAACAGATCCGGGAATAGAACAGTCTGTGGTATCGTGTGAGGCGTCACGTAGGGGTCTCCGTTGTGGCTAAAACATTGTGTGCATTACGTTTGTACCACACGGAGGCTCCTGTGTCTTCCCCTCCACCGCACCTTCACGCATAATCCGGGATAGGTCGTCAGCGGGGTGCCGCGCCAGTTCGCCGTGATGTGACAGAAGAGCCGGTGTTCGATCTTGTTCCACTTGCTGGTGCCGGGTGGAAAATGACTCACCTGGATGGTCAGTCCGGTCTCGTCGGCCAACTGTTGAAGCTCATGCTTCCAGGCGCGAGACCGATACCCGTTGCTCCCGCCCGCATCGGCCGTGACGAACAGGGCGGTGGCGTCGGGGTAGGCGCCGCAGCCCATCTGGCGCCACCAGTGGCGAATCGACGCCACCGCGAACGTCGGTGTGTCGTGGTCCCATCCCACGCTCACCCAGGCTTCGTTGCGCGCCATGTCGTAGACGCCGTACGGAATCGCCTTGCCCTCGGCGTCGGTTGGGAAATCATGGACCAACACCGCCGGCGGCGTGCCCTTCGGCTGCCATTCCCGCCCGCCGTTCTTGAAGTTTCCGACCAGCTCTTTCTTCTTCGTGTCGACCGAGATCACCGGCCGCCCCTCGGCCAGAAACGCGTCCGCGGTCGCGTTGATGTGCTCGAACTGCGCGTTACGGTCCGGGTGGCTCGCTCCCTCCTGGCGCTTGCGGGGCGATTGCAGCCGGTAGCCCAGTTGATGCAGCATCCGGCCGACGGTGGTCGAACTCACTCGCCACCCCTGTTGTGTCAGCGCCGCGGCCAGCTTCGCCCGACTCTTGCCTGTCCAGCGTAGCGGCGAGGTCGGGTCTCCGCGCGTCAGCGGGTCCACCAGCGCTTCGAGTGCGGCCAGCAGACCGGGCTGGCTCTGTTCGAGACGGGGCCGCCCGGCGCCCGGACGTCGTACCCGGTCTGTCGGCGTTTGGCCTTGCGAGATCTCCCGGCGACCCTTCCGGATCGTCTCCCGGGCCAGACCCGTGGCCGACGAGACCAGCGCGTCCCCGCCTTAGGGTCCGCGCAAAAACAACTCCCTAGAAGTGGCTGTAGTATCGCAGTAGAAGCACAACCGTCTCGCACGCCCCTGTCCAGCGAGTTCTCCCCACTGACAAGCACACTCGTCGGTTTCTGAGGTGCAATCAGGCCAGAATTGCGGCATCATTGCGAAATCTGAAGTCCGTAATGATGCCGCAATGAGACCCACCCAGTTCTCCGCCGACACCGTCGTCGCCCTGCTCCGCAAGCAGACCGTCGTCTCCCTGACCGACGTGATGGCCGCGTTCGGCCCCCGAGTCAGCAGGCGCACCGCGTTCCGCAAGCTCAAGGACCTCGACGCCCACACCAGCTACTCCCATCGCGGCGGCTACTACACCCTCGACGAGCTCGCCGACTTCGACGAACACGGCCTGTGGGCGTTCGCCGGCGTCCGCTTCTCCCGGGCCGGCACTCTCGTCGCAACCGCCGAGGCGTTCGTCAACCACGCCGAGGCCGGACACTTCGTCGACGAACTCGACAACCTCCTCGGTGTCGGCACCCAGGACGCCCTGCGCAAACTCGTCGGCGACGGGCGGCTGACGCGGCACAAGCTCGCCGGCCACTTCCTCTACTGCGCGACCGACCACGCGCACCAGACGCATCAACTCCGCGCCCGACGGCTGCTGATGGCCACGCCCGGACTCGGGCGGCCCCTGCCCGACGCCGACCTGATGCCCGAGGAGTTGCGCGCCGCCATCGCCTTGTTCGCCAGCCTGCTCGACGAGCGCCAGCGCCGGCTGTTCGCCGGACTCGAATCGCTCAAGTGCGGGTGGGGCGGCGACCGGCGCATCGCCAGCCTGCTCGGCGTCGACCCGTCCACGGTCGCCACCGGCCGCCGGCAGCTCGTCGAGCGCGATGTCGAGGTCGACCGGGTGCGGCGCGCGGGCGGCGGACGAACACGGACGGAAAAAAAACGCCCGAAGTCTGCGCCCGCCTCGAAGCCCTGATAGCTCACGAGACGGCCGGCGACCCCGTCAGCGGCCTGAAGTGGACGCGCCGCACCACCGCCAAACTCGCCGACGAACTCCACGGGCTCGGCATCGACGTCTGCCCGCAGACGGTCGCCCGACTGCTCAAGGCAATGGGCTATTCGCTGCGCGTCAACCACAAGAAGCTCGCCGGCGCCTCGCATCCGAACCGCGACCAGCAGTTCCGGCACATCACCCAATTGCGCAAGCGCTGCGCCGCCGACCACAGCCCCCTCATCAGCGTCGATACGAAGAAGAAGGAGCTCGTCGGCACGTTCCGCAATCCCGGCGCCAAGTGGGACCGCAGCCCCGAACTCGTCAACGACCACGACTTCCGCTCCGATGCCGACGGCCTCGCCGTGCCCTACGGCATCTACGACCCCCGCGCCAATGCCGGCACCGTCTTCGTCGGCCGAACCGCCGACACCCCGGCGTTCGCCGTCGACTGCATCGAGAAGTGGTGGCGCACCGAGGGCCGCAAGCACTATCCCGAAGCCAAGACCCTGCAGATCCTCGCCGACGGCGGCGGCAGCAACAGCTGCACAGCGCGCGCCTGGAAGTTCAACCTGCAACATCGCCTCTGCAACCGGCACGGCTTGCGGGTGAGGGTGGCCCACTACCCGCCCGCCACGTCGAAGTGGAATCCCATAGAACACCGCCTGTTCTGCGAGATCAGCAAGAACTGGGCCGGCCGACCCCTCGACAGCTACGAGACCATCCTCAAATACCTGCGCACCACACGCACCTCCACCGGACTGCGTGTGCGCGCCCACCTGGTGCGGAGAACCTACAAGACCGGGGTCAAGGTCACCGACGCCCAAATGCGAGAGCTGCGCATCACACCGAACCGCGCCATGCCCAAGTGGAACTACACCATCGAACCCATGCAACCGAAAAACGGAATCTATTCTTGCGTCGACCCATAGCCGATGAACAAAGACTCGGTGGCCGCCCACCGGCGGCGACTGCGCTCATCCAACACGGGCGAGACCACCGCGTACTTCGCGACGATGGTGGCTTCCAATTCCACGTTGCGCTGCATGCAACCGAAATCACTGCTGTCCCACAGAGCTTCTAATTGAGGCGGCTTGAACCTTCTATGTCTGTTAGAATGGTTTTGCCGCAAATCATTCAAAACACAGGAGATCCAAGCCGTGGCCCATCTAACACAGTCTTCGGGCAACTTCGACGTTGCTTCCGCGACATGAATTCGACGCCGAGGCGCGCGGCCATCAGCGCGGGCAGCGTTTGCGCGTCATGAGCCGCTGGGCGCAGTTCGTCGCCCTCGGGCTGGGCCAGTTGGCCAGCCGGCAGAGCCTGCGCGACATCGTGAGCAATCTGCGCGCGCAACCCGCCAAGCTCTATCACCTGGGCGTTGGGACGGTCAGCCGCTCGTCGCTCGCGCGGGTCAACGCCGAGCAGCCCTACACGCTCTACGAAGCGTTGTTCGGCCGTCTGCTGAGTCGTTGCCAGCAACGGGCGCCGGGCCACGGTTTCCGCTTCAGGCACAAGCTGTATGCGGTCGATGCGTCGACCATCGACTTGTGTCTGGCGGTTTTCCCGTGGGCGTCGTTCCGCCGCACGAAGGCCGCGATCAAGCTGCACGTCGGGTTGGACCAAGCCGGCCACCTGCCGAGTTTCGTCAGCGTCACCGATGGCAAGACCGGCGACGTGACCGTGGCCCGCACGTGGACGTTCGAGGCCGGCAGCGTGGTCGTCGCCGACCGCGCCTATCTCGATTTCGCGTGGTTTCACCAGTTGCAGGCCCGTGGCGTCACCTTCGTGACACGCCTCAAGCGCGGCGTGCGGTACCGGGTCACCCACGAGCATGACGTCCGAGCCGGGACCGGTATTCTCAGCGACCAGACGATCGAACTGACCAGCGCCCGCAGCCGCAAGGTCTATCCCCACCGGCTGCGACGGGTCGTCTACCGCGACCAGCTGACAACAAATCGCTACGTGTTCGTCAACAACACCACGTGGGTCGCCAAGACGATCGCCGACCTGTACAAGTCCCGGTGGCAGATCGAGCTGTTCTTCAAGTGGATCAAACAGCATCTGAAAGTGAAACGTTTCGTGGGCCGGTCGAAGAACGCGGTCTTGACGCAACTGTGGGTGGCCACCTGCGTACCTGCTGCTGGCCTACCTCAAGTTCGTCCTGCGGTTGTGCTGGAGCCTCAACCAGATGCTGCAGGTGCTTCAACTCAACGTCTTCGAACGCCGGCCTCTCGAAGACCTCTTCACGACCCATTCGCCACCAGACCGCGCCCGTCCGCAACTCGCGCTCGCTTGGGCCTGAGACTGTGGGACACTAGTGAACCGAAATAGACTACGAAACCCGGAAATAGCAAGTTAATTGCCGCCAGTGGCCTAAGTTGATCGACGGGCGATACCAGTCCTTGTAGACGCGTTTGCAGTCCGGACAGGTAAGCGTAATCTCTTCAGGTGGCGACGTCATGCGCTACTCCTTGGGAATTTGTCGGCGCTCTTTTCTGCGAACAACGGGACTCGGATAGCCTCCGCAGGCGCTCGGGAGGCTGCTGAAAACGATTGGACATTACATAGAAGATTACCCATGACCAACTCACGCGTGATCGCAACCCCTCTCCCCACTCCTGTCTCCCTCGCTCTGGAGATCACCAACCTGCCGAGCTGGCGCGCAGCAGAAACACAGGGGCAGATAGCTGCTATGGCAATTGTGGATATCATTTTCCCCTGAGCCTCTTGCGAAACGCGTGATCGGCCGAGTTTTTTCCTTGCCGGAGGCGGCGGGGCGAGGGACGGTCAGCGGGCGGGATGCAGCGTTCGCAGGATGGCAGTGACCGCGCCCGGGAAGCCGGCGACACGGGGGTTCATGGAGCCTGCCTGCCGGTTATGAGGGCAAGCGCACGCGAAGAGAGGTGGCGCATTTCCTTCACGAGCCGTTCCAGTTTACGGTTGTTCTCGATCCACTCCCGGTAGAGGACGAGTTCGTCTTCGGTGAGCTTCAAGCCGACGGTCTTTCCGCGGGCCTTGCGCGTCCAGTAGTGGTAGGGGCCGTGACGGGCGTCCGGGTCGTCGTGGCAGCGACAGGTAGCCCTCCCACACGTTATCCGGCGGGTGTGAACGCTGCCCTGGCCTACGAACTCGAGCGTTTGCAGTTCCGCCTTGAGCGCGTCGTATTGCTCCTCATAGCGACGTAACGCTGCGCTGGCCATCGATTCGCTGTAGACCATCGATTCGTTGTTTCACATCCTTGGTGTCTGCTAATATACAGTAGTAGGCAGGAGTGGTCAATCAAACAAACCATGAACTGCCTGCGTGGTTCCTTCGCCCCCTATTGGCAGTCGATCCAGCGTGCGCTGTTCCCCCAGTTGGAGCCCGTGTTGGGTCCGCTGACCGGGAAACAGCAGCAGTTGGTGCAGACTCTCGAGGTCATCCGTATCGAGCAGTGGATTCCCCGGTGCTTCCGGGTGCCGGGGCGTCCGCGCAAGGACCGCGCGGCACTGGCGCGAGCCTTCGTGGCCAAGGCAGTCTACGACATGCCGACGACGCGCGTGCTGCTGGACCGCTTGGTCACCGACGTGGCGCTGCGGCGGATCTGCGGCTGGGAGCGGAAGAGCGAGGTGCCGAGCGAGTCGGTCTTCTCACGCGCCTTCGCCGAGTTCTCCGACACACAGTTGCCCCAGCGCACGCATGCAGCGTTGATCCGCAACACCCACCACGACCGGTTGGTGGGCCACCTCTGCCGCGACTCGACGGCCATCGAGGCCCGCGAGAAGCCGGCCGCGAAGGAAACGACGCCCCCGCTGCCCAAGCGCAAGCGGGGACGGCCGAACAAGGGTGAGGAACGGCCGAAGGTCCTCAAGCGCCTCGACCGGCAGGCGGCCATGACCTTGCCGGCGATGCTCGACGACCTGCCGACCGACTGTGACGTGGGCATGAAAAAGGACAGCAAGGGCTACAAGTCGACCTGGGTCGGCTACAAGCTGCACCTCGACGTGGCCGACGGCCAGATTCCGATCAGTTGCCTGCTGACGTCCGCCTCCCTGCACGACAGCCAAGCCGCCATTCCGCTGGCGACCTTGTCGGCCGAGCGAACGACCAATCTGTATGACCTGATGGACGCCGCCTACGACGCGGAACCGATCCGCCAGCACAGCCGCTCACTCGGCCACGTCCCGTTGATTGACACCAACCCCCGCCGCGACAAGGCGCTGGCGGAGGAATTGCAAACCGAAGCCCGGCGCCTGCAGCGTATCGGCTTTCAGCTTCCCGAGCAGGCTCGCTACAACGAGCGTACGGCGGGTGAGCGCGTCAATGGCCGACTCAAGGACGAGTTCGGCGGTCGCCATTGACGTGGTCCCGGTGGTTTGGACAACTCGAGGGCTTGGTTAAGGTGTATTCCGATTGCGAAAGCACGCCCTCGTCGTCCTCGGCTCCTGCACTGACCGGCGGCTGCCACGGTTGGCACGAGGCCGGTTCGTATCCGGTTATCGATGATGATGATGCGCTGTGGAACTGTGGGAATCTCGCGGCCGGTGCGCAGGCATGGGCGGCGGCGCTCGCCCGCGAGATTTCCAACGGCCTGTGGGTGCCCGCCTCGCCTCCCTCCGGATTCAGCGCGACGGTGAGCGGGCGTCCACAGGCCGGGCAGGTCCACAGCGCCGGGTGGGACATGGTGCTCGGTCCGCTCATGCGCTGACGGCTTCCTCCTTCTCGATGAACTGGAACGGTGCTGGAGCCGGTCAACGAACGGCTCACCGACGTGGTCCGGTTCTCCGGAAAGGTCCCGGACTTGGTCAAGGTGGACCCCGGTTGGTAAATCACGCCCCGCGTCGTCCCTTGCCTCCCATGCGCGCCGGCGGCTGGCACGGTCGTCACGGCGTCGGTCGTGGCCGCGATGCCCGCCGTGGTGGTCCCACGCCCCGCTGCCCGCGTGTTCACGCCGCCCGCTCCTCGCGGTAGGCTTCGGCCGGCGTGCGTCCGCCGAGCGCCGAGTGCGGACGCACGTCGCTGTAAAATGTCATCCATTCCGAGATCACCTGCTCGGCCGCAAACCCGTCCGCCAGCTCGTGAAGATACACCGCTTCATACTTCAGCGACCGCCAGAGCCGCTCGATGAAGACGTTATCCAGGCACCGACCGCGGCCGTCCATCGAGCACCGCGCGCCCGCAGCCTGGACACGGTCGGTGAACGCCGCGCTCGTAAACTGCGACCCCTGGTCGGTGTTGAAGATGCCGGGCGTCCGCGTCTGCAGCGCCGCCTCCAGCGCCTCGACGCAGAAGCTGCTATCCATCGTGTTCGACAGCCGCCACGACAGCACATGTCGGCTGGCCCAGTCCATGATCGCGACCAGGTACAGAAAGCCGGTCGTCACCGGGATGTACGTGATGTCCGCGCACCACACCTGGTCCGGACGGTCGATCTTCAGTTCGCGCAGCAGGTACGGGTAGACGTGGTGATCCGGCTGGGCGTCGCTCGTGCGCGGCTTGCGGTAGATCGCCTCCAGGCCCATCAGGCGCATCAGGCGCCGGACTCGAAGGCGCCCCGCCGCCACGCCCTCGCGCCGCAGGTGGCCCGCCATCTGCCGACTGCCGTAGAACGGGTACTGGAGCGACAAGGCGTCCATCCGCCGCATCAACGCCAGGTTCTCCGCGCTCTCTCCCCGCGGCGCGTAGTACACCGATGAGCGGCTGATGCTCAGCAGCACGCATTGGCGCCTGATGCTCAACGCGCCGTCCCGGTCGACCAGGTTCCACCGCGCCGGCCGGCTCAGCGCTGCAACCCCCGCTGAAAAAAATCCCGTTCCATCGTCAACTCGCCGATCTTCGCGTGCAGGTCGCGGATCGTCGCCTCGTGCTCCGACGGGCCGGGCGATCCGCCGCGGGCGAACACCTCGTCCAACCCCTCGACCGCCTGCCGCTTCCAGGTGCCCACCTGGTTCGGATGGACCTCGTGCTTGGCCGCGATCGCCTGCACCGTTCGGTCCCCCCGCAACGCCTCGAGCGCCACCCGTTTCTTGAAGTCCGCCGTGAACCGGCGGCGCCGTTTCGTCATCATCCCAGTGCCTCCCCAAGGCCCTGGAATACACCTTAGCCGGTTGTCCGAAAAACCGAGACCACCTCACATGTCCGGGTCCGTGGCGCCTCGAAAGTGATGTGCCACTGCATGTTCGGCGTGCTCGCACTCACCGCCGACCAGCTCGTGCGCCTCGTGACATAACCAGTGCACCGCCGGCAACGCCCCTCGGTGCCCGACGGGCGTCAGTCACCCACGGGTGTCCCAACGAGCGGTCGAGAACACGTCGAAACATCCGACTTCTACCTCCCGGCGTGCCGCCGGTTCTCCCGACAAGATATCCAGTCCACGATCCAGGGCAAATCGTGTTCACCAAGAGAGCTGAGGACTGCGCCCACCCCAATCCCCCGGGAGTTTTGCAAGCGGCTCCCCTCTCGGAAGATGTCCACCAAACCGGATCGTAATAGGTTACCGGGTGTGGATTCTATGGTGCCGGGCCTTGCAGGTCAGGTGCGACGGTGGGGACGGGCGTGCACAGGAGGTCGGCGATCACGGCATGGGGGTCAAGCCGGCGCTGTGTGGCGGTGCGGATGAGGGAGGTGAGGATTTGCTGGGCGTCTGCGCCCCGCCAGGAGCGATTGCCGCCGCAAACTTTGCGGGTGACGACAGCGGGGCGGATGGCCTGCTCAGCGCGCCAGTTGGTGGCGTCGATGGCGGGGTTGCGCAGGAAGCTGAACAGCGCAGTCCATTCGGTGCCGAGGTGGTTGGCGAAGCGTCGAACGTCGGCGAGTGGCCCGGGATGGGCGATGCGTTCGGCGAGGCGGGCGGCCAACGCTGCGAGGGTTTGGTCGCTGCCAGCAGGTGAGCGTGTGCCGGCGCGGAGCTGGTCGCGCAGGCCGAGGGCCTGTTGCAACGCGGTCTGGATCTCGACGACGACGTGACTGTACGGATGATCGGTTCGCAGCGTCTTTACCCGGCGTAAGAGGTGCGCCAGACAGCTCTGATGGGTAGCGGCGGTGAACCGGCGATACGGGGCCCAGCCGTCGCGAACGATCACGCCGGCGAAGTCCTTGCCGAGCAGGTTGGCGGCCTCCGGATAACCGCGGCCGGGCTGGATCTGGTAGACGGTCGTCTGGGGGGTTGCCACGACCCACAGCCAGTTGAGCCGGCCGGCGACCTTCCAGCCGGTTTCGTCGGGCGTGACGGCGGGACTGTGGCGGACCTGGTGCCGCAGGGCCGCATAGGTCGGCTGCGCGTGCCGGCTGGCCCGGTCGACGGCGCGGACCAGTCCGCTGCGGCTGACGGTGATGCCGTAGTGCTGTCGCAGCAAGGTTGCCACCTTGCCGAACGACAACCCCAATTGCTTGTGTGTCAACGGTCATTCAAATTTCCCCCACCTGCGGTCATCGAAATTTCCCCCACCCCCCTGGTTGAGAACAACGATGAGACGAGTGCCGGTGGTCGCTGTGGGCAGGCCGTCTGCGGCCTGTCCAAGGCGCGGTGGGCGCGTCTGCGCGTCCACGGCGCCGGCAGCGTCCACGGGCCTCCCGTCGCTCACGTTCCCGCCGTCGTCGGCTTGACCACCCCGGACTTCAACTTGTCCTTCAGCCGATACGAATCGCCGCGAATGCTGAGCGTCGTCGCGTGATGCAGGATCCGGTCGAGGATCGCGCTGGCGATCACGCGGTCGCCGAAGACGTCGCCCCAGCTGCCGAAGCTCTGGTTGCTGGTCAGGATCATCGGGCCGCGCTCGTAGCGCCGGCTGATGAGCTGGAAGAACAGCGTCGCCGCCTGACGGTCGATCGGCAGATACCCGATCTCGTCGATGATGAGAAGCCGCGGGATCGTGAAGACCTTCAGCTTGTCGTCGAAGCGCCCCTCGCTCAGCGCCTTGGTGAGCGTCGTCAGCATCGCCGCGGCCGTCGTGAAGAGAACCCGGTAGCCGTGCTCGATGGCCTTGAGCCCGAGTCCCACGGCCAAGTGTGTCTTGCCGACCCCGGGCGGCCCGAGCAGGACCAGGTTGTCGCCGTGCTCGACGAAGTGGCACAGGCTCAGCTTCTGGATCTGCTTGCGGTCGACCGAGGGCTGGTAGCCGAAGTCGAAGCTGTCGAGACCCTTGATGAACGGGAAGCGGGCCAGATTCGTTCGCATCGTGACGTGCTTGGCGGTCTTCGCTGACACCTCTTCGCTCAGCAGTCCGTCGAGGAAGTCGGCATACGACAGCTCCTTCTCCGAGGCCTCCTGGAGCAAGGCTTCGAGCCGTTCGCGCACCGTGTTCAGGCGCAGCCGCTGCAGGTGCTCGTCGAGGCGGGCCATCTGCGGCGACGTCATTGCGCACCCCCGAGGCCATAGGCCGCCTCGTAGCAGGCCAGGTCGCGGATCTCGACGTCGAGCGGAACCGCACCAGTGGAGCACCCGCCCGTTGAGTAGCGCACGCGCGCATTGCGAGCGATCGGCCCCGGCCCGTGCTCGGGCAGGATCCGGAGCTGGTGCCGGCTTCTGAGCACCGGATGCGTGGCGACCACCTGGCCCCGGTGCCGCATCTGCAGGAAGCCGTCGCGGCGGAGTACCTCAACCGGCTGGCCGATCAGCGTGAACGGCACCGAGTAGCGATTCGTGTCGACGGTGACCAGGTAGTCGGTCGCCACCACCCGGGTCAGCGGCGCCTCGAGTCGGAACGCCCGGACCGCCGGCACGGGCACCAGCGCCTCACGCTCCCGTGCGAAGCGGTCGATGGGTCGCTCGTGGGTCGTCCCGTGCACGCGCACGTCGGCAACCGTCGCCGTCCACTCCTGCAACTGTTCGTTGAAGTCGAGGTCGTCGCGAAACCGCCGGCCCGCCAGGAAATTTCGCTTGAAATACTTCACACTCGACTCGACCTTGCCCTTCGTTTGGGCCCGGTACGGCCGGCACAATCGCGGCTCGAAGCCCCAAAAGTCGGCGAACGCCTTGAACGTCGTGTTCCACCGCACGCCGTCGGTCCCACACGGCGCGCAGACCGTTCGCGGTCGGTCGTAGAGATGCTCCTGGGTGTGGCCGCCGAAGTGCGTGAACGCCTGCTCGTGCGCATCGAGCAGATCGCCGAGCGTCTCGCTCAGGCACGGCACGTAGAAACTCCGCCGCGAGTAGCCGAGCGTCAGCACAAAGATGTGCCGCACCTCGCGCTGCGCACCCAGCCAGACTCGCGCCTGGCCCCAATCAATCTGGCTCTGCAGCCCTGGCGGCGTTTCGAACCTCGTACGCGTCACCGCCGCGTGCAACTGCGTCTCCCGCAACGGTCGCACGAACCGCTTCACCGTTTCGTAGCTGCCGCGATACTGCCGGCATCGAAGCTCCTGGAACAGCACCTGTGCTGAGTAATCAACCTCGGCCGCCCGCCGCCGCAGATACTCCGCATGCGCGGCCAGCAGCGTGTCCGAACGCGCCGCCCGCTGGTACGGCTTCCACGCCGTCTGCCGCAGGCACCGACGAACTGTCTTGCGGTCTAGATCCAGCTCGCGAGCAATCGCTCGAATCGATGCGCCCGCCGCTGCCCGACGATGAATCTGCTCCCATCGTTCCCTTCCGACCATCTCGACCTCCCCGAGCATCTGACGCTCGGGGTCGATCGTCGTGGTTGTCGTCGACATCTGCTCCTCCCCTCAGTTATCGAGGTGAGGACTTTTCAGTGACCACGGGTGGGGATTTTTGCGTGACCGGTGACACTTGTGGAGGATGACCGCCCAGGCCACCATCTGCGGGCCGAGTTGCACCCCGGCCGCCCCGAGCGCATCGGAACTCTGCAACCGATGCCGGCCTTGCACCCGGCGCCCGCACGCCCGGCAGGCACCAATCGCCACCTCGCGGGTTCCGGGGCAGGTGTCAAAGTTTTGACTTGTACAAATTTCGGAACTGTGGCATAACCTTGGCGTGAAGGTCGGGGACCGCAATTCGCACGAGAACCTGCAGGCCGAGGTCGAACGGCTCCGCACGGAGTTGACGCGGCGCGAGCGCGACACCAAGAACCAGCAACGCGAGAACGGTCGCCAGCAGCGTCAGATCGACGGCCTGCAAGGCCAGATCGAGCGTCAGAAGCGGGAGATCGAGCAACTGAGGGGGCAGTTGGCCGCCGCGCGCCGGGCGGGGTTCCGACAAGCCGCCCCCTTCGCCAAGGACCGACCGCAAGGACGCGGCCGGCGTCCCGGTCGACGGGCTGGTACGCAGTATGACTGCGGCGGGTCGGTCGAAGTGACCCACGTGGCGTCGCAGTATCAGGAAGAAATCCCCGAAGTGCGCCCGGTCGGAAGGCGTGCCGCCCGCGCCCGGCACGGGTTGACCAGACCCTGGAAGCGCCGGTGCCGACGGCGTGTCCCGACTGCGGCGGGTCGGTCGAAGTGACCCACGTGGCGTCGCAGTATCAGGAAGAAATCCCCGAAGTGCGCCCGGTCGTGCGCCGCTTCGACATCGAAGTGGGCCGCTGCTCACAGTGTCGGCGGCGCGTGCAGGGCCGCCACGCGCTGCAGACCTCGGATGCGCTGGGAGCGGCCGGCGCGCAGCTCGGCCCCGGCGTCGTCGCGCTGGTCGTCGAGTTGCACACGGAGATGGGCGTACCGCTGGCGAAGGTCGCCCATGTGCTGCGGACCACGTTCGGCTTACACGTGACACCGGGCGGCCTCGCCCACCTGCTGCACCGCACGGCCCGCGACGCCGCGCCGACCTACACGGCGCTGTGCGAGCAGGTCCGCAACTCGCCCACGGTCACACCGGATGAAACCGGGTGGCGCGTCGGTGCCATCAGCCACTGGCTGTGGGCCTTCGTCACCCCGGAGACGACGGTCTACGCCATTTGCCCCGGCCGCGGGTTCGACGATGCCACCACGGTTCTGGGGGCCGACTTCGCCGGGGTGCTCGTGCGCGACGGGTGGGTGTCGTATCGCTGCTACCGAGCCGCGCTGCACCAATCCTGTCTGAATCACCTGCTCCGACGATGCAAGGAACTGCAGGAAGATCATCCGGACAGTCTCTGGGCCGGGCAGGTGCAAGCGGTCTTGCAGACGGGCCTTGCCGTGCGTGACCGCTGCACCGCCGGCGAGCTGAGCGAGCACGGTCTGGCATCGATCCGCGGCCGACTCGTAGCCCGGCTCGGTCGGCTCATTGACGCACCGCCACCGCTGGACGACGCCGAGCGCTTTGCCCGGCATCTGGCCACCGAATTCGCTGCCGTGTTTCTCTTCTTGTGGGACCTGTCGATCGACGCCACCAACTGGCGCGCCGAACAGGCCATCCGTCCCGCCGTCGTTATCCGAAAGGACGCCCCTATATGTCAAGAAAGGGTGTGAACACCGCCGCGAGCGGAGTTGGATCTGAAGTGGAGCGGACAGAAAGCTCATGGAAGACGGCGGGGCATCTCCCGCGGTAGGACGAGGGTTGGGGACCCGGATCGCCGATGCCGACTCCCGTCGTCACCTGCTTTCGTCCAGAGACAGGTTGTCCGTGCAGCGGAGAGGTAGCCTCTGCTCCCGCCGAGTCAAGGCGCTTCGCGCCTCCTCCGCTGCGCTCCGGTCCTTCGGATGACTCGGCGCTCGGGCCGGCTTCAGAGCTGGTTGTGGCCGGACGGATTCGTCCGGCCAC
This sequence comes from Vicinamibacterales bacterium, assembly GCA_965217045.1. Taxonomy (GTDB): domain Bacteria; phylum Acidobacteriota; class Vicinamibacteria; order Vicinamibacterales; family UBA8438; genus JAAXGX01. The sequence goes on from CBDCHF010000008.1 coordinate 437,888, forward strand.
TGAAAACACTGGCCGGATGACCGAGAGGTTCTCTACGTGCGGCCGCAGCAGCGGGGCGCGACATCGTCCAGGCCCCCGCCCAGCGGCGGATGACGGACCGCTGACGCGGGAACGGCATCGACTCGCCTGCGGCTCGCCCTCCCGGGCCCCCGGTCGTAGACCGGGGGAAGTAACGTTGGGGTTCACTGACCGGTGTCCGGCGCCGGACGGTGACAGCGACTGGCGGCGTACGACACGCTCCGGATCGGGTCAGAGTCCCGGTCCGGCAAGGCCAGCGTACGGTCAGATCGGAACCGGCCGAAATAGTCGTCGCCAAGCCAAAGGCATTGACCCCGAACACACCAAGAACGCGACCACGTCAGGCAGCCTTGGCGCAGGCCGCACCAGGTTGGTGGTCTTCGATCAGCGCGTGGTAGATTTCCCGGGCAACGAAGCGTTTCAGGCAGCGGATGATGTCTTTCTTCGACAAGCCCTCGGCGGTGCGTCGTCGGACGTAGTCGAGGGTCGGCTGGTGCCAGCGCATGCGGATGATCACGATCCGGTAGAGCGCCGCGTTGGCTTGGCGGTGGCCGCCGCGGAAGAGCCGATGCCGGTTCGTGACCCCGCTCGAGGCGGGAATCGGGCAGGCGCCGCACAGCTTCGCAAACGCGGCTTCGGAACGGATCCGGGTGGGGTTGTCGCCGGCAACGATCAGCATCTCGGCCGCCGACTCGGGACCAATCCCGAACGCCTCACGCAGGGTCGGCGCTGCCGCCCTGGTGAGGATGTCGAGCAACTCGTCGTGCCGGTCGATCTCGGCCGAAAGTGTGCGCCAGCGGGTCGCGAGCGCCCGTAGGGCATGCTTCACCGAGGCAGTCGGGTCGACGATGTCTCCTGGTCTGAGGGTCGCGCAGCGGTCGATGAGCCGTTGGTCGGTGAGCGGCTCGAGTGCTTCGCGGACCCGACTCGGTGCGTTGACGAGCAGCGTCTTGAGCGTGGTCATCGCGGTAGTGCGGGCCTTGACGGCCGTATCGCGGGCGATCTTGATCTGGCGGACCATTTCTGCCGCGCCGTCCGCAGCTTTCGGCATGGCGGTCGCGACACCGGCGAGCACCGACCGCGCCGCAGCCTCGGCGTCGAGCGTGTCACTCTTGCCGTTGTTGCGCCGCTTGCGGCGGTCGCAACGGTTGACCTCGACGACGTGAAGCCCCTGTCGGCGCACGAAGCGCGCGAGGCCGACCCCGTAGGAACCGGTACCTTCAATCCCGAAGGCTTCGAGGTCACCGAGCGTGCGCGCCCAGGCCACCAGGTCGGCATAACCGGCCCCGTTCGCCGGCACCCGGAACGTCGCGAGCCCGGCGCCCAGGTCATTGATCGCTACCGCGACATGCTCGTGCTTGTGGGTGTCGACGCCGACGATCACCTTGACCGAGGGATCGTCACGCGCGATGCTGTTCGACATGTTGCTGGCCCCCTTTCGGGCTGGCGACGCCGTCTGGTCGGGCGGGCGGACAGGACTGTGACGGGACTTTCAAGCCAGGCCCCTATTCGGTCACTGCCCTCCCGGCCAGGCAACATCTGGATGCGTGCTGCCCAGCCGGGCCGACAGATCCTTGCCAGGACACGAAGTCGGTCTGCGGTGGAGTCAGAACCGGCCGGGCAGCAGCACGATCATGCTCACAGTCTGCGGTGGCAACCGCACCCGCCACGGCGCCGACACCCAGCAGGTGCTCGCCAGCGTCGTGCGCACCGCCCGCCAACGCGACCTCGATCTACCTCCGCTGATCGCCACGATGTTGCGCGCCACCGGTCCCGTCGTCCCCGACGCCTTCGGGCTCCCCCCGCCGCCCGCCTGAGGGTGGGCGAGCATCGCTCCCTCGCGAGACGTGAAGATCGGCAACCCCGAGACGGTCGCTTCAACTGCGACCGACCCAGGCAGGTATCGTCACGCGCAGGGGTGAAGCACCAATAGAACCGATGCAGCTCACAGCTCCGTTGCCGTTCGGAACTTCAAGAGTCCCCAACCCATTTCTGCTATTTATGCCCGCATTTGTTGAGGAATCACCCGCTAAACGAATAGCCTGTGGCGAAAGTCGGAGAGGGTCGGAGTCGACGGCGGCGATCGAGTTCCGTGCACTGAACGAGCATGGTGATGGGTAAGAAACCGTCGGCGCGGCAGGCGTCGACGATGTGGGTGAACACGGAAGACCTTCCGACGAGCAGCGGCCATCCTTTCTTCGAGCGGCTGAACCGAATTCTGGCGGAGTCCGGGTTTGATGCCTTCGTCGAAGGGTTGTGCGCGGCCTTCTACGCGGACCGGCTGGGCCGCCCGAGTTTGCGGCCAGGCCGGTATTTCCGGTTGCTGTTGATCGGCTATTTCGAGGGGCTGTCGTCCGAGCGGGGGATTGCGTGGCGGGTGGCCGATTCGTGGAGTCTGCGGTCGTTTCTGGATCTGGACGTGATGGAGTCGGCGCCGGACCACTCGACGCTGTCGCGCACGCGGCGGAGGATCGATGTCGAGACCCACGTAGCGGTGTTCACCTGGGTTCTGGAGCGGCTGGCCGAAGCGGGTTTGGTGAAGGGAAAGACGGTCGGCGTCGATGCGACGACGCTGGAAGCGAACGCGGCGATGCGAAGCATCGAACGGCGGGACACCGGGGAATCGTACGAGGCGTTCGTTCGGCGGCTGGCGGAGGCGTCGGGGATTGAGACGCCGACGCGCGCGGAGTTGGCGCGGTTCGACGGGTCCCGGCGGTGGAGCAAGGCGGCCGTGTTGCGGTGGCTCGTCGTCGGAGGAACCGGGTGGACACTCGCCCGGAAGCGGACGGCGTGAGCGTCCCGCCTCCGTAGCGGAGACCCGCTGTAACCACTCGAACGGCTTCGTTCATTCCCAACGTCTTCGCGCGGCCCAACACCGCTGCTGCCTACAGAGCTTTCTCGACGGCTCGCTGACGCGTCTCGTCGATCCCCGACGCCGTGCTGTGCCGGAAAGCGGCGGACATACGAGCTGAGCAGAGGGAGAGATCGCGACCGCGACGGCCACGTCTGCGAGTGATGCGGGAATGAGAACTCGACATCGGCAGGTGCATTGATGTGGCCGAGGGCCGGCGTCGGGCTCTGTGGCAGGTGCCGACCGCCGTCGGTGGGTCGTTACCGGCTTGACCGCGACCGGCACTGTCGCCGAGGCCTCGTTGCCGCTGTGGTCGATCAGCGTGTAGGTGAAACGGTCTGTGCCGCCGTGGTCCGGTCCGGGGCGACGGGCACGCGCCCTGCCTCGATGGTGGCCGCGCCGTGTTGCGGCACCGACAGGCTGTCGACGAAGATCGGCCTGCCGGTGCGGGTGAGTGTCAGCATGTCGAGGATGACCGGCGTGTCCTCAACCGTGGGCGCGAACTTGTTGGTCGCGCTCGTGGACGGTGCGACGACGTATGCCAAGAGGGTGGGGCCGGCACAGTGGCAGTCACGCAAGAAAGTCGGCGGTGCGGTGCGAGATCGGCTGGTCCCGGCCAAGTCCAGAAGACGTCGCCGGCACCCACGGTGAGCGCCGACGCGGCGTGCTAACTATTCTGCTAACTTTTGGTGCTCGGAAGAGGGGTTATGCGGCAGGTTCTGACCCTTTCTGACCCGATCGACCGCAACGGGCGTACAGAGCCAACGGTGCCATTATCCCCAAGAAAAAGGCCCTTGTTCCTAGGAACAAAGGCCTGAAGAAATGGCGCGCCCGACAGGATTCGAACCTGTGGCCTTCGGCTCCGGAGGCCGACGCTCTATCCAGCTGAGCTACGGGCGCAGGGTACACAAGGGCGATTCTAGCATGCCAGGCCGCGTGCCGGCGGAACGCGGCGCCCGCTGACGATTTCCGGGAACCCACCGGCCCGCCTCGACGTATCACTACGTATCACGCATTGGTCCGCTTGCGGCGGCGTGCGGCCAGGAGGAGAAGCATGCTTCGTTCACTGATGATCGCGGTCTTCGCAGTCCTGTCCGCCAGCCTGCTCGCCCTCGCGCAGGCCGATGTCGGCGGCAGCTGGACGCTCACCATTTCCGATCCCCTGGGGATGAACAACGAGGTGCCGCTGACGCTCGAGCAAGATGGCGAGACGCTCACCGGCCACGCGGGCGACTCGCTCCTCGAGGGGACTGTCGACGGCGACCGCATCAACATGTCCTACGAGGTCGACAGCGTGCAGGTGGGCATGCTCACGCTCGCCTTCAGCGGCAGGATCGACGGCTCCAGCATGCGCGGGTCGGTGGCGTTCGGCAGGTACGCCAGCGGCAGCTGGACGGCCGTCAAGAACCCGTGACGGCGGCGGTGAGGTGGCGCGCCCGGAGGGATTTGAACCCCCGACCTACGGGTTCGAAGCCCGGCGCTCTATCCAGCTGAGCTACGGGCGCGCATCGTCGTTTCCCATCTTAGGCCGAACCCTCCGCAGCGGGCAACGGGCGCGTACCGCCGCGCCGGGGCGCCGCCGGTTGCCGGCGTTCACAGCCCGGCCTGCTCCTTGACGTAGCGCGCCACCTGCTCGTGCGTCGCAAACCAAACGTCGCCGCGCGTCTTGACGTGCTCGATCAGCTCCTCGAGGATGACCATGCGCGAGCGGTGGCCGATGATGTGGGGGTGGGTGGTCAGGAGGAACATCGTGCCCTCCTCGTACGCCTTGTCGAACTCGTCGACGTAGACTTGCAGCAGCTCGCGCGGCGGCGTGTAGCTGGTGCCGCGCGGGTTCAGCAGGGGAGCGTCGTCGAGGATCCACTCCACCGGGAGCTCGACGATGCCGGTCGGCTCGCCGCGCTGCAGCAGCTCGTAGGGCCGGTCGTCGGCCATCAGGGAGCTGTCGTACAGGAACCCGAGCCCCTTGATGATGTCCAGCGTGTTGGGGCTGAAGTCCCACGACGGGGCGCGGTAGCCGACGGGGCGGCGTCCGGTCGCCGCTTCCAGGTAGTCGGTCGCGCGCACGACGAGCTCGCGCTCGGTTTCCGCGTCGAGCGCGCTGTTCAGCTCGTGGATCCAGCCGTGCACGCCGAACTCGTGCCGCCCCGAGGCCCGGATGATGTCGACCATCTCCGGGCGCAGCACGAGGCTGACCGCCGGAATGAAGAACGACGCCGGGATCTCGTGCCGGTCCATGAGGTCGACGACACGCTGCAGGCCGACGCGGGCGCCGTACTCGCCCTGCGACAGCGCGCCGATGGACGGCTCGGCGTTGCGCACGATGGTGGTGGTGTCGTTGTCGACGTCGAAGGAGATCATGACCGCGACGCGGGCGCCGTTCGGCCAGGCGGCGGGCTGCAGGCTGCGGCCGGCGCGCACCTGGCCGGCGATGGCCCGGATCTCGTCGACGTCCAGGTGGAGGCCGGGCTGGGGCGTCTGCCCGCCCGCTCCGTCGGCCAGCAGGCCGGTGGCCAGAAGTCCGACGGCGCCGCCGCCGGCTGTTCTTGCGATACGCGTCCAGGTCATGGTCGTTGCTCCTCGCCATCAGGCTGGCGGTACAGGCCCACGTCGTCGAACCACAGCGTGCCCGCCGTCCCGGCCGGCACGGAATCGACGTCCACGATGAAGATGACGGCCTCGACCTCGTCGAGGTCGAGGCGGCCGTCGGTTGCCGGATCCTGCGACCGCAGGCGGCTGAACGGGATGGTCGTCCGCTGCCACTCGGGGGTCGCCTTGAGCGAGGCCGACCACCATTCGGTGCCCTCGGACGACCGCGGATTGCGGTCGCGGACCTGAACCCACAAGCGGTACACGCCGTCGGCCCTCACGGCCAGCGTGAGCCCGTCGTAGCTCGAGAGATCCCGCGGCGCGAAGCTCGTGAGCGCCACGTACGGCGCCGGCGTCGCGCGCGTTCGCGCGCCGAGCCGGTACGCGACCCGGGCGGCCGCACCGTCCGCACCGCCGCCGCGGAGCTCGGTTGCCAGGGCGATCGACGACGTGGGATCGGAAGCCGGCGCGAAGATCGATCCGTTCTCGAACCTGTCCAGGTACGCGGCCGGGACGCCGGCCGGCAGGGGTGCCAGCGTGGCGCGATGCCGCCGCCGGCGGCGGTCGGAGTCGTCGAATACGTAGATCGGGTTCGACAGGATCCAGGGGACGTCCCACCCTGGCAGGGCGACCTCGACCCGGTAGACTCCGCTGCCCGTCGCCGGCGCCTCGAGGGCGCCATTCCCGGTCGCCAGCACGGCGCCGTCCTTCAACAGGCTGAACCGCGCGCGTGCGTCGCCCACGCCGCCGGCGCGCAGCGTGAGGGCCGGATGCGGCGCGCCGGTGTCGCCCATCGTCCACGTGCGGTCGTCGCGTTCGGCGACGAAGAAGAAGCCGTTCGTGGCGGCAATCGCGTCGATGCCGACGAACAGGCGTCCGCGGGCGAGCGCAGCCACTAGCGAGCCGATGTCCCGCTCGGCGTCGCCGGTCGGGGGGGCGTCCAGGATCACGTGGTTCCGGACCACGCCCAGAACCGACTCGTAGGACGGCAGGCGCGTGTGCGCGTCGGCCCCGGCGATGCCCGCGGCATGCCGGCGGCTCAGGAGATCGTCCCACAGCTGCAGGGCGGCCGGCCTTGTCAGCAGTCGCGCGAGCGCGTGCCGGCTTCGCAGCGGATAGACGAGCAGGCTGGAGAGGAGGCTCAGGCGCGGCGCCGTGCGCCACTGCGTGTCGCCGTTGAGCACCTCGAGGCCCCATCCGCCGGGCAGCGTGCCGGCCTTCCACCGGAGGTCGTCCCGCGGGCTGGTCGGGTGGGCGGCAATCGCCGTGCCGCCGAGCTCCGCGACGTCCCGCAGTACGTCGGGTGCGCTGGGCGGGAATCGATAGCCGGGCTCCTCGATGCCGAGCGCGAGCAGATGTCCGGCGTGCGTGGATATCTCGGTGCCGACGATCAACAGTAGGCCGCCCGCGTAGCCCTCCGCCGGCTTGGCGTCGAAGGTGTTGTGATCGGTCACGACGACGAAGTCCAGCCCGGCTCGCCGCGCCGCGGCCGCGACGTGCTCCACGCTGCCCGCGCCGTCGGAATGCGTGGTGTGCACGTGGACCGCGCCGACGACCTCGGTCCGGCGGCCCCGGGGCGGCGGCGTCTCGCTGGCGGCGGTGTCGAGGGGCCGTGCGGCCAGCGCCCAGGCGCCGAGGCCGGCGGCGGCCGCCGCGGCGGCGAGTAGCGGTAGCCGGGCCGGGAGGCGTTTCCTGCGCATGGGTTCGTCCCATCGTACAACGGGCCTGCGAGCGGGCGGCCGGGCGCGCTCACCGGCTGCGCCGGTCGTAGGCGAACGCCGCCTCGAGCCGCGCCGGCTCCGAGGTGCGGAGCGCGGCCCACAGATCGCCGACCTGCCCGAGGCGGGCGAAGATGGACCGCACCGTGAAATCGCCCGGATCGAGGCCGCTCCGCACGCCGTCGCGCACCTCCTGCCAGGTGAGCGGCGTGGACACACCGGCGAACGCACTCGTCCGCGCGCTGTAGGCGGCCGCCAGCGTTGAGGCGCCCCCAGTTTTCTTGGACACGGATTAAGGGAGAATCCGATGTCACAGGCGGTAGGGGGCATGGCTCGGTCGAGACGGGTGAAGGGAACCGCGTCGGCGCGGACGGAGGGAGCCCGGAGGGCGACCGGAGTCAGCGCCGACGGCGCGGCGGTTGGGTTGGGGGCCTTGGCGCTCGGCCAGCGGTGGAGCGCAAGCCGGAAACGGGACGTGGTGTTGCGGCTGCTGCGCGGCGAGTCGCTGGATGCGGTCTCGCGAGAAGTCGGGGTGGAGGTCTATCGCCTGGAGGCGTGGAAGGCCCGGGCGCTGGCCGGTCTCGAGCTCGGTCTGAAGGCGCAGGCCGGTGAGCCACTGGCCGCCGAGTTGGATGCTGCCAAGCGACACATTGGCGAGCTGTCGATGGAGAACGAGCTGTTGCGGGAGCGTGCCCGTGGAGCGGAGCGTCGCCTCCCTTTGGCGACGCGGAGGTCGCGACGATGAGCGCAACGACCTCCGCGACGACGGGGCGGCGCTATGGTCTCGAGCGGGTGTGTCGACTGTGGGAACGTCGCGCTCGGCGCTCTACGCGCGGCGGGCTCGTTTGCAGCGCCCAGCGCGGGGTGCTGGCCTGGGGCGCCGCGGGCCGACGCCCGCGCTGTCGGATGCGCAGTTACTGGCGGCCATTCGTAGCGACCTGGCCCGCTCCCCGTTCCGGGGCGAGGGCCATCGCAAGGTCCACGCGCGGCTGCGGATCCTCGACGGGGTGTGGGTCTCGCGGACGCGAGTGTTGCGCGTGATGCGCGCGAAGGGGTTGCTCTCGCCCCACCGCGGGCGGCAGGCTGACTCGAGGGCGCACGACGGCACGATTGTCACCTCGGCGCCCAACGTCATGTGGGGTGCCGACGGCGTGCGGGTGTTCACGGCCGACGACGGCTGGGTCTGGACCTTCGCGGCGGTGGACCACTGGAACGCCGAGTGCGTGGGCTGGCACGTGTGCAAGGTGGGGAGCCGTTTCGCGGCCCTCGAGCCGGTCGCGCAAGGGCTCCGGCGACTCTACGGTTCGGTCGAGGCGGACGTGGCCCGCGGGCTGGCGCTGCGGATGGACCACGGCAGCCAGTATCTGTCGGACCACTTCCTCAACCAGCTTCGGTACTGGGGCATCCACCCCAGCTTCGGCTTCCTCGAAGAGCCGGAAACCAACGGGGTCGTCGAGCGCTGGAATCGCACGCTCAAGGAGCAAGCAGTCTACGGCCGGGTCTTTCGAAACTTGGCCGACGTGCGCGCCGCCGTCGCCAGGTTCGTCGAACGCTACAATCAGTGCTGGCGCCTCGAGAAGCTGGCGTATCGCACGCCGCTCGAAGCGCGCGAGGAACACGAGCTGCGTCAAGCCGCGTAGCGTAAACGTGTGTCCAAGAAACCGGGTGCGGTACAGGTGCCTGCTTGCCGCGACAGTGGCCATGATCTGGCAGAAGATGAGGCCGGCCTCGTACGGCGTTGCGGGCGGCAGCGGGATGTGGATGTGGAGGCCGCTCGCGCCGGAAGTCTTCGGGAAGCTGGGCGTGCCCAGCGTCTCGAGCTCGTCGTGCAGCCAGCAGGCGATGTCGAGCACCCGGGCGAACGGGGTTCCGGGCGGCGGATCGAGGTCGAGGGCGACGTGGTCCGCCTCGGCTATCGCAGGCAGGCGGGAGAACCAGGGGTCCTGCGAGATGACGGCCAACTGGGTCATGTAGAGCAGGGTCCGGAGCTGGCCGCCGACCAGGTACGGCACCTCCGAGCCGGCCGTCTCCGGGTGCTCCCGCACGCGCGCCACGCGCACGCTGTCGGGCAGCGTGTCCGGGGCCCGGTGCTGGTAGAACGACTTACCGCGCACACCGTTCGGGAACCGTTTCATGACGAGCGGCCGGTCGGCGACGACGGGCAGGAGATACGGCGCGATGCGCACCTGAAACCGGAGCAGCTCGCCCTTGGTGATGCCCGGGTCGGGCCAGAACACTTTCTCTAGATTACCGACCGCCACGCGCGCGCCACCCGGGAGAACGAGCGTGCCCCACGCCCGCCGCTGCTCCAGGTCCGCAATCGTGTCGAGCAGGGCCGCCAGCGCCGGGTCGGGCGGTGCCGGGCCGCGTTGCGCGCCCGGGGCGCTGGCGCAGCCGGACGCTGGCGGCCGGCTTGTCGTCGCGCAGGCGCAGGTGGACGGGGTTGCGCAGCAGGCCGTCGAACGTCCACTCCGTGAACCTGACCTCCGCGATCAGCACGGGCCGCACCCAGTGGTGCCGCCCGCGCGCGGCGGGCGCGTCCGCGAACGGCGGCCGGTCCGCGGCAAGCTCCGCCAGGCGGGCGGCGATGCGCTCCAGATCGGCCTGCGTGAAGCCCGAGCCTACCTGTCCCGCGAAGACGAGCGGCGCCGGAGAGGAGGGCGCCGCCGAACGCCGGCTCGCGCCGCCGGCCGCAGCGGTGTCGGGGTGGTAGCCCAGCAGGAGCGCCCCGAATCCCGTGCGCGCTGCTGCGGGATCGGTCCAGCCGCCGACGACGAACTCCTCGGTGCGCGTGAACTTGAGCTTGCGCCGCGCGGCATGGCGCCGGCCGTCCACGTAGCGCGCCAGCGGCTCCTTCGCGACGAGCCCCTCCCATCCGAGGCGCTCGGCGCGGCGTCGCAGCCGGCCTCCGTTCCCGGTCGTGCTCGCGGTCACGCGCAGGCTGCGGGAACCGGTGCGGCGCAGGCGCGCCTCCAGCCGCTGCCGCCGCTCCGTGAAGGGACACGCGCGCAGGTCGTCCGCGCCGTCGCGGAGCAGGTCGAAGGCGATGAACGCTACCGGGACGGCTCGCGACGAGCGGCGCGCCGCCGCACCGCGCTGCTGCAGGCGGCCCTGGAGGTGCTGGAAGCCGAGCGGCGCGCCGCGGGCGTCGACGGCGACGATCTCGCCGTCGATCAGCAGCGGCCGGTCGAGGCGTCGGAGTGCCAGTCGCGGATCCAGCAGCGGAAAGTGGTGCCCGGTGTGCGACCGGCAGGTCGACAAGACCGAGATCGTGAAGGGCTACGAGTTCGAGAAGGGACGCTACGTCGTGATGGAGGACGAGGACATCGCCAAGGCGCGGCCCGAGTCCACCCGCATCATCAACTTCCTGCGCTTCGCCGAGATGGAATCGATCGACCCGATCTGCGTCGAGCGGCCCTACTACCTGGCCCCCGACGGCAAGGTGGCCGCCGAGGCGTTCGGGGTGTTACGCGAGGCGCTGCGCGGCAAGGCCGGCATCGGCAAGCTGGCCCTCGCCGGGCGGGAGAACCTCGTGGCGGTGCAGCCCCGCGAGCGCGGTCTGGCGATGTTCACCCTGCGGCCGGCTGAAGAGGTGCGCCGGATGTCGGCCATCGAGGAGCTCGATCAGATTCCCGAGGAGGCGAGCGCGGCTGAGGTCCAGCTCGCGCGGCAGGTCATCGCGAACTTCGAGGGCGGCCTCGACCTCACCGAGTTCACGGACGAGTAACAGGCGGAGCTGCGGCGCATCATCGACGCCAAGGTCGCCGGCGAGCAGGTCGTGGTGGCCGAGGACGAGGCACCCGCCAAGATCATCGATCTCATGGAGGCGCTGCGGAAGAGCCTCGATTCGGTCGGCAAGGCGAAGAAGAAGCCGGCCAAGGCGACGGCGGGCGCGTGAGCGCGGTCCCGCGCGGCCTCAGCGGCCCGACAGGTCGAAGGCGGCCATCTGCCGGGAGTTGCGCACCAGCAGCCGCCCCTCGGCCATCGCCGGCACGTTCCACGTCTTGCCCGTGATGGCGGCCGAATGCGCCACTTCCTCGTGACCCTCGGGCGTCGCCCGCACGAGCACAAGGTCGCCCCGCTCGGTGAGCACGACCAGATGGCCGTCGGCCAGCAGGAGCTGGCCGTAGCCGTAGCGCCCGCCCTTCCACTGCAACTCCCCGGTCGCCGCGTCGACGCAGGCCAGGATGGACTCGTCGAGCCCGTAGATGTAGCCCTCGTGCAGGACGGCGCTGCTGAACCGGTTCTTCATACGCTGGCTGCGCCAGATCTCGCGCGCGACCAGCCGGCCGGCCGTGCGCGCCACCTCGACGACGGCGGCGCCGTGGCCGTAGCCGGCCGAGAGAAAGACGCGGTCGTCGCCGATCACGATCGGCTGCGACATGTTGGGTACGGTCGGCGTCACCCACGCGTAGTCCCACAGCAGCGTGCCGTCGCCGACGCGCAGGCCGACCGCGCGTTCCGCGGTCACCGTCAGGATCTGCCGCACGCCGGCCAGCGTCACGATCATCGGCGAGGTATAGGCCTGGACGTCGTTGAGTGCGTGCCACACGACGTCGCCCGTGGCCCGGTCGTACGCCGCCACCGACCAGCCGCGCCCGCCGCCGGGTTGCACCACCACGAGGTCGTCGACGACGAGCGGCGAGGCGGCCATCGCCCAGGTCAGGTTGTCGGCCTCGGCATCGCGCAGAATGTCCTGCTGCCAGAGCACGTCGCCAGTGGCGGCGTCGAGCGCCCACAGGCGGCCGGTCGCACCCAGCGCGTAGACGCGGCCCGCGTGCCAGGTGGGCGTCGCCCGCGGTCCGGCGCCGCCCATGGCCTCGGCGAAGCGCGCGTCCCAGCCGTGGGTCCAGAGCTCGCGTCCGGTCGCGGCGTCGTAGGCGGCGACCACCTCGCGCTCCCGGCGCTGCTCGATCGTGAACGCGCGTCCCTGCGCGACGACGAACGAGGCGTACCCGCCGCCGATCGGCTGCGACCAGAGAGGCTCGAGCCCGGACGCCGGCCAGCTCGTCAGAACGGGCGTCTGCGTGTACCGGCCATCTCGGCGGGGACCCCGGAAGTCGGTCCAGTAGACGTCGTCGGGGGCCGCCGGGTCGGCGGCGCCGGCAGCCGCCGCCGCCGGGGGCGACGGGCCGCCCGGCAGCAACCGCGAATAGTGCTGGGAGCGGTTCAGCTCGAGCGAGTCGAAGTGCTCGTCCACGTCGCCGAACGACACGATGGGGAACAGCCCGCTGCCCGCCAGCTCGATGCGGAGATCGGCGAAGACCACGAGGAGACCGGCCACGAAGACGACCAGCACGACCGCCGCGGCGAGCAGAGTCAGGACCAGTCTCACCCGGCCGCCCCACCGCGGGCCTGCGCGTTGAGGCACGCGAAGAAGCGGTCCATCATCAGCTTCGAGACGCTGCCGAGCAGCCGCTGGCCGACCCGGGCGATCGTGCCGCCGACGTTCGCCTTCCCGGCCACCGCGACGCTCGTCCGATCGCCGCCGTCGGTCTCCGCCAGTGTGACCGACGCCGACCCGGTGACGAAGCCGGGCTTCCCCTTGCCCTCGACGACGAGGGTGTAGCGCGCCGGTTCCTGCTTCTCCGCTATCCGCACGGTGCCCTGATAGCGACCGGTGATGGCGGAGATCCCGATCGTCAGGGTCGCCCGGTAGGTGTCCGGGCCGGTCGGCTCCATCGATTCGCAGCCTGGCAGGCAGCCGGCGATCGCCTCCGGGTCGATCAACAGCTCCCAGACCCGCTGGCGGGGGGCGTCGAACAGGTACGTCGCAGAGACTTCCATCGGGGAAAGGATACAGAGATTCGGCGGCCGCGGGTCAGCGGGCGCCTTCCGTCTGCCGCGGCGAGACCACCCGGCGGCGCGCAGGCCGGCGCGCAGGCAGGCTGTTCAGATGCCGGGCGAGCGCCGCCAGGCTCGCGAGGTTGTGGACTGGAAGAAAGTCGTCGATCGCCGGAAGCGCCGCCTGCATCCCGCGCGTCAGCGGCAGGTAGTCGGGCGATCCGAGCAGGGGGTTGAGCCAGATGAGCCGCTGGCAGGAGCGTTGCAAGCGCGCCATCTCGGCCCGCAGCACCTCCGGCTCGCCGCGATCCCAGCCGTCGGAGATCAACAGGACGATCGGGCCCTGGCCGCGCATGCGCCGCGCCCACTCGACGTTGAAGGTCCGTAGCGCAGCGCCGATGCGGGTGCCCCCGCCGAAGTCGTCGATCTTCCGCGGCAGGGTGGGCACCACGGCGTCCGCGGCGCGTGCCGTGAGCTCGTGGGTGATGCGGGTCAGGTGCGTCGCGAAGGCGAACGACTCGACCCGGCCCAGCCGGCCACCGCCCGAGAGCGCGTGGACGAAGTGGAGCAGCATCCGGCTGTAGCGCTCCATCGAGCCGCTGACGTCGCACAGCAGAATCAGCGGCCGCCGCCGCGTCTTCCGCCGCCGCGCCGGCAGGTCGATCAGCTCGCCGCCGTAGCGCATGTTGGCGCGCACCGCCCGCCGAAGGTCGAGCGCGGGACCCCGCCCGGCGGTCCAGCGCTTCGACCGCCGCTCGCCGAGCTCCCAGTCGAGGGCGGCTATCATCTGCTCGGCGGCAGACACCTCTTCCGCCGTGAACTGCTCGAAGTCCTTCGCGTAGAGCGCCTCACGGTGGCTGTAGCTCAGGACCGCCATCCGTTCCACGCGGTAGGCGGGCTGGCGGCCGCTGTCGCCGCCCTCGGTGTCCGCTCCCGGCGGCGCCTCCGATTCGTACTCCGGTGCTCCGGAGCGGCGTGTCTCGCCCATGGCGCTGAGGTCCGTCGCCGTCCAGTCGCCGTGCGGCCGCCGCCAGAAGACGCGGAACGCCTCGTCGAACAGCGCCAGGTCGTCGACGCGGTGCACCAGCAGGCTCCGCAGCGTGTGGTAGAAGTCCGACCGCCGCCCCACGTCGACGTGCGCCAGCGCCGCGGCGACGTCGAGCGTCCGCCCCGCCTGCACGTCGAGACCCAGCCGGTGGAGCAGCCGCGTGAAGTGGACCAGGTTGTGCAGCAGGTACGACATCGCCGCAGCGGTTCACGCCGTCGAGGGACCGCGTGCTGGGCTCACCCGCGCGTAACGGGCTCCGGTCCGGACGAGCGCGCTCCCGGTGTCTTGGCCCGGTTCAGCATGTCCCGGATGCGGTCGCCGCGCATGCTCTGCATGTCCTCCTGCGTCTTGAGGACGATGCCGAGGGTCCGCTCGATGGTCGCGGCGTCGAGCTCCCGCTTGTCGAGCGCGACGAGCGCCGCCACCCAGTCGAGCGTTTCCGACACGCCGGTCACCTTGTACAGCTCGGCCCGGCGCAGCTCCTGGACGAAGCCGGTGACCTGCGCGGCGAGGGTCGCCGGCGCGTCGGGCACCCGGGTCGCGATGATCTGCAGCTCTTTCTCGAAGCCGGGGTAGTCGATCCAGGCGTAGACGCAGCGCCGCTTGAGGGCGTCGTGCAGCTCGCGCGTCCGGTTCGAGGTGATCACGATGACCGGCGGCGACGATGCCTTGATGGTGCCGAGCTCCGGAATGGTGATCTGGAAGTCGGAGAGCAGCTCCAGCAGGTAGCCCTCGAACTCCTCGTCCGCCCGATCGAGCTCGTCGATGAGCAGCACCGGCGGCCGCGGGCGACCGTCCCGCAAGGCTTGCAGCAGCGGCCTCTCGATGAGGAAGTCGGGACCGAACAGCTCCCCGGCGCGCGCGTGCCGGTCGCCCGCCGGGGCACCCTCGGCTTCGGCGAGGCGGATCTCGATCAGCTGCCGCGCGTAGTTCCATTCGTACACGGCGTGGTTGACGTCCAGTCCCTCGTAGCACTGCAGGCGAATCAGGTCGGCGCCGAGCCCGGCCGAGAGCGCCTTGGCCACCTCGGTCTTGCCGACTCCCGCCTCGCCCTCCAGCAGCAGGGGCCGCGCGAGCTTCAGCGCGAGATAGACGGATGTCGCGAGGCCGTCGTCGGCGATGTACCGCTGCTCGGCGAGGAGCCGCCTGAGGTCGTCGATGGATGCGGGCGTCGATGGGATCATGATCGTGTTGCCCGGCCCGCCCCGGCGCGCGCGTCCGGACCCGGCCCGGATCCGTCAGCGCGGTGCCGCGGGTTTCGCCACGGGCTCCTATCCAGCCCGCTCGGCAGCGGCCGCGAGGGCGCGGCGGACGTAGACGGGCGCGATCGCCTTGCGGTAGTCCGCCGACGCGAAGACGTCGCCCAGCAGATCGTCGCCGAGATCCCCGCCGACCGCGGCGGCCGCCTCCGCGAACGCCTCGTCGGACAGCGGCTTGCCGGCCATCGCCTGCTCGACGGCGCCGCAGCGCACCGGCGTGGGCACCAGTCCGCCGATGGCGACGGACGCGCTGGAGCAGACGGTCTCGCGATTCGCGCTCGGCGTGAGGACGGCCCGCCAGCTGCCGCCGGCGCCGCTGGTCAGCGCGGCGGCCACGCCGATGACCGCGTAGCGCGAGGCGGGGTGGGGGAACTTGACGTACGCCGTGCCGTGGGACTTGCCGGCGATCGGGATGTGGATGGCCGTCAGCAGGTCGTCCGTCGCGAGCGTCGTCGTCATCACGCCCTGGAAGAACCCGTCGATGCCGACCGAGCGTTCACCCTGTGGGCCGGCGACCGCCAGCGTCGCGCCGAGCGCCTGCAGCACCGTGGGGAGGTCGGATGCCGGGTCGGCGTGCGCGATGTTGCCGCCGATGGTGCCGCGGTTGCGAACGGCCGGATCGCCGATCTGACCGGCCGCCTCGGCCAGCGCGTGTGCATGCCGTTGAACATCGGCAGAGGCCGCGATCTCGGCATGGGTCGTCAGCGCCCCGATCCGCAGCGTGTCGCCGTCGACCGAGATGCCGCGCAGCTCGGCGATGCGTCCGATGTCGATGACGGCCGCCGGCGCGGCGAGTCGGAGCTTGAGCAGCGGGATCAGGCTGTGCCCGCCGGCGAGCAGCTTCGCGCCCGGATGCTCGGCGAGCAGCCGGCCGGCGGCCGCCACCGAGTCCGCCCGGTAGTAGTCAAAGTCGGCAGCAAACATGACTCAGCTCCCCTTCGCTTCCTGGATGGCGCGCCAGACCCGCTCGGGCGTGAACGGCATGTCGACCCGGGTCACGCCCAGCGGCCTGAGCGCGTCCATGACGGCGTTGTAGACAGCGGCGGTCGAGGCGATGGTGCCCGCCTCGCCGATCCCCTTCACGCCGAGCGGATGGTGTGGCGAAGGCGTCACCGTCGAGATGACGTCGATCGGCGGCAGCCCGTCGGCGCGCGGCAGGGCGTAGTCGAGCAGCGATCCGGTGACCAGCTGCCCGCTCTCGTCGTAGACCGCGCCTTCCCAGAGCGCCTGGCCGATGCCCTGCACGACGCCGCCATGCACCTGGCCTTCCACGATGACCGGGTTGATCTGCGGCCCGCAGTCGTCGAGCGCCGTGTAGCCGGTCAGCTCCACCTGCCCGGTGGCAGCGTCCACCTCGACGACCGCGAGGTGCGCGCCGTAGGGGAAGACGAAGTTCGGCGGATCGTAGAAGGTCGACGCCTCCAGGCCGGCCTCCATGCCCTCGGGCAGGTCCCAGGCGACGTTCGCCATCAGGGCGACGTCCTGAATCGTCTTCGCCTTGTCGGGCGACCCCTTGACGAAGAACTTGCCGTCCTCGTATTCCATGTCCTCGACCGACGCTTCGAGCAGGTGTGCCGCCAGCACCTTCGCCTTGTCGCGGATTTTGCGCACCGCCACCGCGAGCGCCGCCCCGCCGACCGCGGTGGTCCGGCTGCCGTAGGTGCCCCAGCCCATCGGCGTCGCGTCGGTGTCGCCGTGGACGACCTTCACGTCGTCCGTGCCGACGCCGATTTCGCTGGCGACGATTTGGGCGAAGGTCGTTTCCTCGCCCTGGCCGTGCGGCGACGCGCCGATGAAGACGTGGACCTTCCCGGTCGGGTGGAAGCGCACGATGGCACTCTCCCACAGCCCGCCCTGGAAGCCGATCGCGCCCGCGACCTGCGACGGTCCGAGGCCACAGATCTCGACGTAGGACGAGAGGCCCAGGCCGAGGTACTTGCCGTTCGCGGGACCCGCCTTCTGCTTCTCGCGCAACGCCTGGTAGCCGGTGTGCTCGAGCAGCTTCTCAAGCGCGCCGGGGTAGTCGCCGCTGTCGTAGTTGAGCTTCGTGACGACCTCGTGGCCGTTGTCGAACTTCGGGATGAAGTTCTTCCGCCGCACGTCGGCCGGGTCCATCTCGAGTTCGTGCGCGAGCATGTCGATGAGCCGCTCGAGCATGAACGTCGCTTCAGGCCGGCCGGCGCCGCGGTACGCCTCCACGGGAACACCGTTGGTGTAGACGCCGTAGACATCCTCCTTGAGGGCCGGAATGGTGTAGCAGCCCGACAGCATCAGCCCGTGCAGGATGGTCGGGATGCCGGGGGCGGCGGTCGACAGATAGGCGCCCATGCCGGCGCGGACGGTGCATCGCAGCCCGGTGATCCTGCCGTCCTTCGTGGCCGCCAGCTCGACATCCTGGACGTGGTCGCGGCCGTGCGTCGTGGCCTGGTAGTTCTCGCTGCGGGTCTCGATCCACTTGACCGGGCGCCCCAGCATCTTCGAGCAGAAGACCGTGACGAAGTCGGCGGGGTAGGCGGCAATCTTGCTTCCGAACCCGCCGCCCACCTCGGGGGCGACGACGCGCAGCCTGTCCTCCGGCACGCCGGTGACGACGGAGCACAGGAAGCGGAGGATGTGCGGGTTCTGGGTCGTGTTCCAGAGCGTCAGCTCGCCGGTGGCCCGGTTGTACTGGGCCACCGCGCCGCGGGTCTCCATCGCGTTCGGAATGAGCCGCTGCTGGAGAATGCGCTCCTTGATGATGACGCCGTCCGCCTCGGCGGCGGCGAACGCCGCGTCGACGTCGCCGCCGGCCACCGTCCAGTGGAACGCCAGGTTCCCCTCGATGTCGTCCCCGTTGATGTCCTTGGCGTGGAGCTGCGGCGCGTCCGCCCTGGCCGCCTGCTCGGGGTCGGTGACGGCGGGGAGCGGCTCGTAGTCGACCTCGATCAGCTCCAGGGCATCGTGCGCCTGGTACAGCCGCTCGGCTACGACCACCGCCACGATGTCGCCGGTGTAGTGGACGACGTCCTTCGCGATGCACGGATAGGGAGCGATCTTCAGGCCGGCATCGGGCAGCAGCCAGGCGCACGGCACCGGCTGCAGGGCGCCCTCGGTGTCGGTGCCGGTGTAGACGGCGACCACGCCCGGCGCCGCGGCGGCCCCGCTCGTATCGATGCGGGTGATGCGGGCGTGCGCGTGGGTGCTCCGGAGCATGACAGCGTGCACCATGCCGGGCAGCGTGATGTCGCCGGTGTAGATGGCGCTGCCCGTGATCAGGCGCGGATCCTCGCGGCGGCGGATTCCGGAGCCGAAGATTCTGCTGCTCATCGCTCTGTCTCCGTTACTTGCGGTCCGCCACCGCGCCCGCTGCGTCCTGCACGGCGCGCACGATGTTCTGGTAGCCGGTGCAGCGGCACAGGTTGCCCTCGAGCCCGTGGCGAATCTCGGCCTCGCTGGGCGACGCGTTCGTCCGCAGCAGCTCGTGCGCCGCCAGGATCATCCCGGGCGTGCAGAAGCCGCACTGCAGGCCGTGCTTGTTCCAGAAGCTCTCCTGGAGCGGGTGCAGATGCTCGCCGTCGGCCAGTCCTTCGATCGTCGTGACGTCGGCGCCGTCGGCCTGCACCGCCAGCGTGGTGCAGGACTTGGCCGAGACACCGTCGATGAGCACGGTGCAGGCGCCGCACTGGCTCGTGTCGCATCCGACCTTCGTGCCGGTCAACTCGGCAAGGGCCCGGATGAAGTGGACCAGCAGCAGTCGCGGCTCGACCTCGTGTTCGTGCCGGCGGCCGTTGACCGTGATGCTGACGGGAACTTTCACACGTCACCTCCCAAGGGGAGCGGCATTATATCGCTCGGCGGGGAATGCGCGCCACTCCCGAATCGGCGCCGTCACGACCCGCCGCCGTAGCGATCCGCCAGGTCCTGCTTCGCGTCGGCGGCAAGCAGGTCGTTGAACCGATCGAACTCGAACAGCCCGTCCTGGTACCCGGAGCTGCCTCCCTCGGCCTGCAGGCGGCCGTACGCCGTCTCGAGCGCGCGGGCGGCGGCGAGCAGGCCGGTCAGGGGGTACAGGATCAACTGGAAGCCGAGTGCCGCCAGCTCTGCCCGCGACCGCAGCGGCGTCCGGCCCCGCTCGACCATGTTGGCCACCGTCGGCTTCGGGGCCCGCCGGCCGACGGCCGCCAGTTCGGCGGCCGACTGCGGCGCCTCGACGAACGTGGCGTCGGCGCCGGCGGCCCGCGCCGCCTCCGCCCGGGCCAGCGCCTCGTCGAGGCCGCCGTCGGCAATGGCGTCCGTGCGGGCCACGATGAAGAAGTCGCGGTCGCCCCGGGCGTCGACGGCGGCGCGTATCCTCGCGAGGTACTCGGCGCGCGCAACCACCCGCTTGCCGCGCATGTGCCCGCACCGTTTCGGCCACTGCTGGTCCTCGAGGAAGCAGCCGGCGGCGCCGGCCGCGATCAGCTCGTCGACCGTGCGCACCACGTTCAACGGATTGCCGTAGCCGGTATCGGCATCGACGATGATCGGGATGTCGACGCTACGGCAGATGCAGCGGGCGCGCTCGACGACCTCCGTCTGCGTCAACAGCCCGAGATCCGGCTCGCCGATGTGCGTCGCCGACACCGCGTAGCCCGAGACGAACGCGAGCTCGAATCCGGCCCGTTCCGCCATCTTCGCCGACAGCGCGTCGTAGACACCGGGAAAGACGGACGTTCCGGCCCGCTCGAGAACGGTATGAACGCGTGTGGGCATGGCCTACTCCGGGAGGGCCGTCGCGAACGGCGCCAGATCGCCGGCGACATCGGGATGCGGCGTCAAGCCGAGCAGGTGGCTGACGAGCGGATACACGTCGACCGCCTCGACCGGCGGGAGCGTGACGCCCGCCTCGATGCCCGGACCGGCCGCCAGGAAGATGCCGTGCATCGCCGGCAGATGCGGGTCCCAGCCGTGCATGCCGGGACGCAGCAGCAGGCGTACCCGCTCGACGACGCGCCGGAAGCCCACCAACCCGCGCCCCTCCGGAATCACCAGGATGTCGCCGATTCGCGGGCTGCCGCGGACGTGCAGCCGCGCCGGGATTTCCGCGCGCAGGTAGGCGCGGGCATGGGGCAGTCCCGCGTTCAGCTCGTCGCGCAGCGCCCGGCTCCGCGCCGGCTCACCGACGTGCACGCTCATCGCCGGGCCGGCGGCCACGAGCCGCACCCCGCTGAGGTCGGCAACGTCCGGCAGTACGGTCAGTCGATCCGGATCGGGCGCGGCCATCCCGTGATCGGATACGACGACCAGCGCGACGCGGGCGGCGTGCGGCAGCGCGTCGACGCCGTCCAGCAGGCGGCCCAGCAGCCGGTCGGCCGCCTCGACGCTCTGGCGCATGCCCGGCGCGTCGGGGCCGAGGTCGTGGCCCGCGCGGTCGACCAGCGAGAAGTAGAGCGTGACCAGGTGCGGGCGCTCGCCGTCCGGCAGCGCGAGCCACGCGAGCACCTGCGCTATCCGCTCGGCGTTCGGAACGCCGCCGTCGTAGGGGCGCCAGTGGCTCGGGCGGACGCCGCCGATGTCCGCTTCCGTCCCGGGAAAGAAGAACGCCGCGGTCACCATGCCCTGCATTTCGGCGGTGACCCAGATGGGCTCGCCGCCCCACCACGAGCCGTCCCGGGCGTCGTCGCCGCGGTAGTCGAACTCGTCGTCGCGCAGCGGATCGAAGAAGCGATTGCCGACAATGCCGTGCGCTTCCGGATAGAGGCCGGTCGCGATGGAGTAGTGCCCCGGAAAGGTCACCGAGGGAAAGACTGTGACGAGTCCGTCCGCGCGGGCGCCGCGTGCCGCCAGACGGGCGAAGCTCGGGGTGTGGAAGCGGTGGAGGTAGTCGGGCCGGAAGCCGTCGAACGACACGAGCACGACGTACGGGCGGTCGCGGACGGCCGGGTCGTTGACCCCGCCCGACCCGCCGCCGGCGCGGATGGTCTCGGCCGGTGCGGGCGGGGTCGAGGACGCCGTGCTGCAGGCCGCGAGCAGCGCCGTCAGGATTCCGGCGGCCAACGCGGCGACGTGCGG
>CBDCHF010000009.1:0-533094 GCA_965217045.1 Vicinamibacterales bacterium
GGCCAGACACCAGGCGAACGCTTTGACCAAGCCGTACACACGCTCAGCCGCCTTGAGCAGGACGGCGCCGCCGTCGGAACTCGCGTGTTCCTGGTTGAACGTGGCGACGAGGGGCTTGTCGAACAGATCCGGGAATAGAACAGTCTGTGGTATCGCACTAGTGTCCCACAGTCTCAGGCCCAAGCGAGCGCGAGTTGCGGACGGGCGCGGTCTGGTGGCGAATGGGTCGTGAAGAGGTCTTCGAGAGGCCGGCGTTCGAAGACGTTGAGTTGAAGCACCTGCAGCATCTGGTTGAGGCTCCAGCACAACCGCAGGACGAACTTGAGGTAGGCCAGCAGCAGGTACATGCAGGTGGCCACCCACAGTTGCGTCAAGACCGCGTTCTTCGACCGGCCCACGAAACGTTTCACTTTCAGATGCTGTTTGATCCACTTGAAGAACAGCTCGATCTGCCACCGGGACTTGTACAGGTCGGCGATCGTCTTGGCGACCCACGTGGTGTTGTTGGTCACGAACACGTAGCGATTTGTTGTCAGCTGGTCGCGGTAGACGACCCGTCGCAGCCGGTGGGGATAGACCTTGCGGCTGCGGGCGCTGGTCAGTTCGATCGTCTGGTCGCTGAGAATACCGGTCCCGGCTCGGACGTCATGCTCGTGGGTGACCCGGTACCGCACGCCGCGCTTGAGGCGTGTCACGAAGGTGACGCCACGGGCCTGCAACTGGTGAAACCACGCGAAATCGAGATAGGCGCGGTCGGCGACGACCACGCTGCCGGCCTCGAACGTCCACGTGCGGGCCACGGTCACGTCGCCGGTCTTGCCATCGGTGACGCTGACGAAACTCGGCAGGTGGCCGGCTTGGTCCAACCCGACGTGCAGCTTGATCGCGGCCTTCGTGCGGCGGAACGACGCCCACGGGAAAACCGCCAGACACAAGTCGATGGTCGACGCATCGACCGCATACAGCTTGTGCCTGAAGCGGAAACCGTGGCCCGGCGCCCGTTGCTGGCAACGACTCAGCAGACGGCCGAACAACGCTTCGTAGAGCGTGTAGGGCTGCTCGGCGTTGACCCGCGCGAGCGACGAGCGGCTGACCGTCCCAACGCCCAGGTGATAGAGCTTGGCGGGTTGCGCGCGCAGATTGCTCACGATGTCGCGCAGGCTCTGCCGGCTGGCCAACTGGCCCAGCCCGAGGGCGACGAACTGCGCCCAGCGGCTCATGACGCGCAAACGCTGCCCGCGCTGATGGCCGCGCGCCTCGGCGTCGAATTCATGTCGCGGAAGCAACGTCAGAAGTTGCCCGAAGACTGTGTTACGATGGGCCACGGCTTGGATCTCCTGTGTTTTGAATGATTTGCGGCAAAACCATTCTAACAGACATAGAAGGTTCAAGCCGCCTCAATTAGAAGCTCTGTGGGACAGCAGTGGTGGTATCGTGTGAGGCGTCACGTAGGGGTCTCCGTTGTGGCTAAAACATTGTGTGCATTACGTTTGTACCACACGGAGGCTCCTGTGTCTTCCCCTCCACCGCACCTTCACGCATAATCCGGGCTAGTGGACTGTCTCGGAATTGTATTTCCCATGCTGGATGCGTCGCGCCGGGTTGTCGTACTTCCAACGAAAGGGCTTGGCCTGCTTCGCGTAGGCTTGAATGTAGCGGCGTAGCTTCCGAGCGAGGTCGGCGATGGACGTGAAGACACCCCGCGACAGCACGTCCCGCTGGACCTTCGAGAACCACAGTTCGACCTGATTCAGCCACGAGGAATAAGTCGGGGTGAAGTGGAGCTTGACGTTCGGATGCGCATCGAGAAACGCGGCCACGGTCTGGGTCTTGTGGGCCGAGAGGTTGTCGAGGATCACATGGATCTCTTGAGCGGGCTCGCAGGTCGTGACCACCTCGCCGAGGAAGCCCACGAAGTCCTGGCTTGTATGCCGGGCCGTCGTCTTGCCCTGAACCTCGCCGGTCTGGATGTTCAGCGCCGCGTAGAGCGACAGCGTGCCGTGTCGCTTGTACTCGAACCCGTGCCGCTCGATGCGACCCGGCGAGAGCGGCAGCACGCGGTCCCGACGGTCGAGCGCCTGGATGGCGGTTTTCTCGTCGACGCAGAAAACCGCCGCGTGACGCGGCGGGTCAAGGTAGAGGCCGATGACGTCGGCCGCCTTCGTCTCGAAGTCCGGGTCGTTCGAGGCCATGTAGCGGGCCAGCCGATGCGGTCGCAGGTCTGCTTCGCGCCAGACGCGCTGCACGACGTCCTTGCCCACGCCCAAGTGGGCGGCCAAGCGGCGGCAGGACCAGTGCGTCGTCCCGTCCGGCGGCGGGCGGCGCGTGGCGGCCAGCACCCGGGCACGCACACGGGCGGTCAACTTCCACGGCGCCCGCCCGGTATAGTGGCTCGTCAAGCCATCCACGCCGCCCTCGAGAAACCGCCGGCGCCACTTCGTGATGGTCGGGCGAGAGACCTCGAGCTTCGTGGCCACCGCCCGTGCCGAAACGCCGTCGGCGAGCAGCAACACGATCTTGGCGCGCTGCACGAAGCCGGCCGCCAAGGCACGCGAGCGGGCGATTTCCTCAAGATCATTGCGCTGGTCGGTCGTCAGATGAATCGGTCGTCCTTCAAGCGGCTTGGCGCAGGTGCTGCATCGCGCGGCCCGCCACGCCGCGCCGACCTACACGGCGCTGTGCGAGCAGATCCGTAACGCGCTCGTCCTCACGGCCGACAGACCGGATGGCGCGTCGGCGCCGTGCGCCACTGGCTGTGGGTCTTCGCCACCCCCGGACACAACCGTGTACGCTATCTGCCCCGGCCGCAGGTTCGACGATGCGGTCACCATCCTCCGGGCCGACCTCGACGGGGTGCTAGCCCGCATTATTCGTGAAGCTCGATATTCGGGATCGACAGGGCGTGGCCGGACGACGAACAGGGTCTCGCCCTCGTCATTTGCGGGCTGCGAGGGGGTTGCGGGGCCAGCCATGGGGCGACGGCCGGGCGCGGTGAGCCGGAATGTCGACAGCTTCTCCTGGGGACGGTCCGTATCGTCCCGGAGGGAGCTTGGTGCGGCGGGACGGATGGGCTATCCGGCACGTGCGCCGAGTGCGAGGGCGATGCGCTGCCATGCCTCGCGCTGCGGCGTGGCCCGCGGCAGATGCAGAACGAGCCGGCGGACCGAGCGGACGACCTGGACCCCGAGCTTCAGCAATCGGTCGCGTAGCCACGTCACCTGGGTGCGGGCGCACGCGGTGCCCGCCGCCCGCAGCCGCAGCTCCTGCATCAGCACGTAGGCTGCGGCGGTCAGCAAGACGCGCAGTTGGTTGGCCCAGAAGCGGCAGCAGCTCGTGCGGTCGATCTGTAGGCCATCGAGCAACTCCTTGATCCGGTTCTCGATGTCGCCGCGAGCACAGTAGACCCGCTCGTAGATGAAACGCGGCGTCTGGCGCAGGTTCGTCACTACGAAGCGCGGGTTGTCCCGCGGCGCACGTTCGCCGAGACGGACGACCTCGGCTTTGATCACCACCCGGCGCTCATGGCGCCACGTGCGGGTGGCGTAGCGGGCGGCGGTATAGACGTGCGCGGTCTCGCCAGTGGCCTCGCTCTGCGCGCGTGCCACCTGCATGGCGGACTCGGCCTGCCGTTCCAAGACCGCGTTCTTCGCCATCGCCACTACGTAGTCGAGTCGCGGTTCGGCATCCAGGAAGTCGAAGACCGCCGGCGTCGCAAAGCCCCCGTCGAGCCGGACGAGAAACCGCGCCTGTGGAAACGCCGCCCGCAACAACGGGAGCAGCCGACACAACACCCCGACGGTCCCCACCCCCGCGGTTGCGTTGCCGGGCCGCAGCACCGCCGCGCACAGATACTGCTCAGCCTCGCGGTCGAAGGTCAGGAATGCGAGCAACGGCAGATAACACCAGCCGCCATAGTGCCCATTGAAGAACGTGAGCTGCTGGGCGCCGTGCGTCAGGTCGTCGGTCGGATCCAGATCGATGGTGACACGCCGCGCCCGCCCGTGCAGACGACGCCGATGCCGGTCGATGACGCACGCCGCCAACTCGCGCCCCATCCGGTAGAGCGCGGTGCGGGTCGCGCCGTTCTCGAACCGCGAGATCGTAGGTTGGGACGCCAAGGGCCCGCCGGACACCGGGTCCCGCCCGAGCAGCAGCTTGTGGATGGGGTCGTCGGCCAAGTGGTCGGCATCGTTGCCATCGGCATGACCGCACGCGATCCCGAAGACGCGCTGGCCGATCAGGTCCGCGAGCGTATGTCGAATCTTCCCCGGTGCGCGTTTGTCGGCCAGACACCAGGCGAACGCTTTGACCAAGCCGTACACACGCTCAGCCGCCTTGAGCAGGACGGCGCCGCCGTCGGAACTCGCGTGTTCCTGGTTGAACGTGGCGACGAGGGGCTTGTCGAACAGATCCGGGAATAGAACAGTCTGTGGTATCGTGTGAGGCGTCACGTAGGGGTCTCCGTTGTGGCTAAAGCATTGTGTGCATTGCGTTTGTACCACACGGAGGCTCCTGTGTCTTCCCCTCCACCGCACCTTCATGCATAATCCGGGCTAGTGCGCGACGGATGGGCGCCCTATCGGCGCTTCGATGACGCACTGCAGGTGTCAAGGGCGGACCAAAACCAGACCAGAGTGGCGGAGGAAAATTAGACCATCCGGCCGCCCGGTGGCGTGTTTGAAGGTGGCTGTGCGGGTGGGCTGAAGCGGAGTCCGGGCACGCCCCCGGGGCGGGCCCGGACTCAGTGGAGGCCCGGCTGCACAGCCAGCGGCGTTGCAGGGGGAGGGGTCAGGACGCCGGGGCGGCAGCGTCTTTGCGAGCGTGCTTGCTGTGTGCGAGGCGATAGCTGTCGCCGTTCAGCTCGAGGATGTGGACGTGATGGGTCAGCCGGTCGAGCAGCGCGCCGGTGAGCCGTTCAGAGCCAAAGATCTCGGTCCATTCGTTGAAGGGCAGATTCGAGGTCACCAGCGTCGACGCTTGCTCGTAGCGCTGGGAGAAGATCTCGAACAGCAGCTCGGTGCCGGTCTTCGACAACGGCACGTAGCCGAGCTCGTCCACGATCAACAAATCCTGCTTGGCCAACTGTTTCTGGAAGCGGAGCAGGCGCTTGTCATCCCGAGCTTCGAGCAGCTCGTTCACCAGCGCGGCGGCGGTGGTGAAGCGCACCCGATAGCTTTTCTGACAGGCGGCCAACCCCAAGGCCAGCGCCAGATGCGTCTTGCCTGTGCCGGAGTTGCCCAACGCCAAGACGTTCTCTCGCCGGTCGAGATACTCCGCGCGGGTCAGCTCGAGCACGAGCCGTTTGTTCAACGACGGGATCGCGCGGAACGCGAAGGTCTCGAGACTCTTCACGACCGGGAACTTGGCGGCCTTGATGCGGCGTTCGATGGCGCGCTGCTCACGGTCGAGCAGCTCCAGCTCGCAGAGGCGGAACAGGTAGCGTGGACAGTCCAGCCCTTCCTGCGCGCAGTGCCGCGCCACCTTGTCGTACTCGCGCAGGAAGGTCGGCAAGCGGAGGGCCTTGAGATGGGCGTCGAGCAGCAGGGTCGACTTGGCCATCACTCGGCCCCTGCCCCCAGCAGCATCAAGTAGTCGGCCGCCATGGTCGTCGTCACCCGCGGGGCCGGGAGATGCGGATACTGCGCCAGGTCGAGGCGGGGCGGCCGGTGGTCGAGGCGGCACAGAACGAGATGCTTGACGGCGTCGAACCCGATCGCGCCCAGTCGCAGGGCGTCCTGGATAGCGCCGCGGACGTGGGCCAGCCGAAAGTCCTCGAGGAGCCGCAAGACCTGCACATACTCGCGGGTCCCGGCTTTGCCCAGCCGGGTCTCCAAGAGCCGCCGCAGCCGGAGAAACTCGTCTGGCAGCGCCCACCCGGTCAGCGGCGCCGCTTGATCGAGCGCGCCCGTCTTGCGCTCCAACAAGGCCAAGTAGTGCAGCGGATCGAAGATCAGCTCCTCACGCCCGTAGCTGCGACGATGACGGGCGATCTCCTCACTCCCGCAGACGATCACGACGACGTCCACGTAGCCCTTCACCACCACGTCGCGGTGGCCGTAGGCGGTTGGCGCCGAGTAGTCGTTGCGGCGGTAGCGCACCAGCGACAACGACGTGACCCGCGTCGGGCGCGTGTCGCAGGCTTCATACGGGACCGGCGGCAACGGCAACAACGCGGCGCGGTCGCGCGCGAAGCGCTCCCCGATCGTCTCGGTGTGCCGCCGTAACCGCTGCCCGCGCCGCGCGCGGCACTGGCGCGCCAAGTCAGCGTTCAACGCGTCCCAACTCGCGACGCGCGGGACCGGCACGAAGAAGTTGCGGCGGGCGTAGCCGACCAGCCCTTCCACCTTGCCTTTGTCGTTGCCCTTCCCCGGCCGTCCGAAGCGATCGTCGAACAAGTAGTGCGAGTGGAGCTCGCTGAAGCTCTGCGTTCGCTGCCGCGTGCCGTCCCCGAGAATCTTCGCCACCGCCAGCGTGGTGTTGTCGTAGACGATGCCACGCGGCACGCCGCCGAAGTAGCGGAACGCGGCGTTGTGTCCTTCGCAAAACGCCTCCGTCGTCTCGGCCGGAAACGCCTGCACGAACGCGTCGTCGCTGTGCGGCAGATCCACGACCAAGTAGTGCGCCTTGCATTCGACGCCGTCGATGACCACCAGGGCTTCGCCGAAGTCGGCCTGGGCGTCGCCCGGCGGATGCGCGAGCGGCACGAACATCTCTTGCCCGCCCAGCTTCTGCCTGCGCACGTAGTCTTTGACAATCGTGTGGCCGCCCGTGAAGGCGTGCTCGACGCATAAGCGCTCCCAGATGCGCTTGGCCGTGTGCCGTTGTTTCTTCGGGCGCTGCTGATCGTCGGTGAGAATTTGATCGATGACCCCGGTGAAGGCGTCCAGTTTCGGACACCGGATCGGTTTTGCCCGACGATACCCGGGCGGCAGGCGGTAGCGCAGCATCTTGCGCACCGTCTCCCGGGCCAGCCCGAAGCGCCGGGCCGCCGCCCGCTCGCTCAATCCCTCCACATAGACGCTGCGCCGCACCGCCGCATAGAACTCCACTCGATACATCCCTCCTGTATTCCACAGAACACCGTCGGCATGCTCGGTGGACCACTCGAGCGGTCTGGTTTTCCGCCGCCCGCAGGCAGCTTCACACCGCCGCACTGTGGTCTATTTTTGCTCACTAGTGTCCCACAGTCTCAGGCCCAGGCCAGCGCGAGTTGCGGCCGGGCGCGGTCTGGTGGCGAATGGGTGGTGAAGAGGTCTTCGAGAGGCCGGCGTTCGAAGATGTTGAGCTGCAGCACCTGCAGCATCTGGTTGAGGCTCCAGCGCAGCCGCAGGACGAACTTGAGGTAGGCCAGCAGCAGGTACATGCAGGTGGCCACCCACAGTTGCGTCAAGACCGCGTTTTTCGACCGGCCCACGAAACGTTTCACCTTCAGATGCTGCTTGATCCACTTAAAAAACAGCTCGATCTGCCACCGGGACTTGTACAGGTCGGCGATCGTCTTGGCGACCCACGTGGTGTTGTTGGTCACGAACACGTAACGGTTTCTTGTCAACGGGTCGCGGTAGACGACCCGTCGCAGCCGGTCGGGATAGACCTTGCGGCTGCGGGCGCTGGTCAGTTCGATCGTCTGGTCGCTGAGAATACCGGTCCCGGCTCGGACCTCATGCTCGCGGGTGACCCGGTACCGCACGCCGCGCTTGAGGCGTGTCACGAAGGTGACGCCACGGGCCTGCAACTGGTGAAACCACGTGAAATCGAGATAGGCGCGGTCGGCCACGACCACGCTGCCGGCCTCGAACGTCCACGTGCGGGCCACGGTCACGTCGGCGGTCTTGCCGTCGGTGACGCTGAGGAAACTCGGCAGGTGGCCGGCTTGGTCCAACCCGATGTGCAGCTTGATCGCGGCCTTCGTGCGGCGGAACGACGCCCACGGGAAAACCGCCAGACACAAGTCGATGGTCGACGCATCGACCGCATACAGCTGAAACGGTGTGCCCGGTGGGCGCCCGTTGCTGGCAACGACTCAGCAGACGGCCGAACAACGCTTCGTAGAGGGTGTAGGGCTGCTCGGCGTTCACCCGCGCGAGCGACGAGCGGCTGACCGTTGGCACGCCCAGGTGATAGAGCTTGGCGGGTTGAGCGCGCAGATTGCTCACGATGTCGCGCAGGCTCTGCCGGCTGGCCAACTGGCCCAGGCCGAGGGCGACGAACTGCGCCCAGCGGCTCATGACGCGCAAGCGCTGCCCGCGCTGATGGTCGCGCGCCTCGGCGTCGAATTCATGTCGCGGAAGCAACGTCAGAAGTTGCCCGAAGACTGTGTTATGATGGGCCATGGCTTGGATCTCCTGTGTTTTGAATGATTTACAGCAAAACCATTCTAACAGACATAGAAGGTTCAAGCCGCCTCAATTAGAAGTTCTGTGGGACAGCAGTGGGTCAACCCGTGCCGGGCGCGGGCGGCACGCCTTCCGACCATACTGCGTACCAGCCCGTCGACCGGGACGCCGGCCGCGTCCTTGCGGTCGGTCCTTGGCGAAGGGGGCGGCTTGTCGGAACCCCGCCCGGCGCGCGGCGGCCAACTGCCCCCTCAGTTGCTCGATCTCCCGCTTCTGACGCTCGATCTGGCCTTGCAGGCCGTCGATCTGACGCTGCTGGCGACCGTTCTCGCGTTGCTGGTTCTTGGTGTCGCGCTCGCGCCGCGTCAACTCCGTGCGGAGCCGTTCGACCTCGGCCTGCAGGTTCTCGTGCGAATTGCGGTCCCCGACCTTCACGCCAAGGTTATGCCACAGTTCCGAAATTTGTACAAGTCAAAACTTTGACACCTGCCCCGGAACCCGCTAAATGAAGACCATCATGCCGGGCATGCTCAGCGCCGCGGAGGGGCTTTTCGTGCCGCTCTTCTTCGCGTCGGTCGGCCTGAGCCTGGACTTCTCGTTCGTCGGCCTGCCGGTGCAGACCATCGCCGCACTGACGCTCGTCCCCCTGGCTGGGAAGCTGGCCGGCGCGTTCATCGGCACACACTTGGCGCGGCTCGAGACTCCGTCCGTTCTGGCGACATCGTTGATGGCAAAGGGCGTCGCCGAGATTGCGCTCCTCCTCGTCCTTCTAGAGACCGGTGTGATCGAGCAGGAGATCTTCTCGTTGCTCGTGTTCGTCATGTTCGGCTATATTCTGCTGACGCCCGCGGCCATGGGTTTTGCCATCAGCCATGCGAAGGAGCCGGAGCGCACGGCGCCGAAGATGACCATGCCTCCGTCGTTCGCCCGCCAGGCGCTGGAGGGCATCACGGTCAACTCGGTGATGGATTGGACACGAAACTATCCCGCTTCGACGCTGCCGGTAATGGACTTCGTCGACAAGTGGATCGTGTCGCATCAACCGGACTATCTGGTTGTGGAGGGTGGCACTCCTGTGGGCGTCGTGACACTCGGAAGGCTGCGTCGCTTGCCCAGAGGAACGTGGACGGCCACGCCGCTTTCCGAGGTGATGCGCCCGAACTTCCCGCGGGCGTGGCCCGATGAACTAATCGACGAGATGCTCGAGCGGATGACCGACAACTCGGTAGCAGTGATCCCGGTCATGGAGAGAGGCACGGACCGGTTCCTGGGCTCGGTCACTAGCCAGGACGTCATGGACCTGGTCGTCTTGATGCATCAGATCGATGACGAGGTGCAGCGGCGTGCACAAGATACGACGTCGGAACAGCCGGTGGGCTGACGCAGCCGCGGCGCGGCAGTTGCCCCGAAACGTTGAGGCCCGCGTTCCGCATCGCCTGCTCGATCGTGTCGATGCGTAGATGCACTGCCCCAATCCGCCGGGCCAGCGACGTGGCGAGAGCTGAGTTCCCCACGCCCGGGAGACCACCCAGGGCAATCAGCATCACCGATTCCGGTTGACGGTCGTGTGGATGTCGAACACGGAGTCATGCTACACGGCGCCATTTAGCTATGATTGGCCCATGTCTGGCGAGGAACTCGACGCTGTAGTGGATCAGCCGGCCTTCGGGGTGCCGAGACGCGCCGGTTGCCGGCAGGCATCGCGCGCGCCCGCAGGCTCGGGTTGGGGGCTGCGGCTCGGTGTTCTGGCCGTCGCACTGAGCGCGGCAGCAGCGCCGGTCCAGGCGCAGGAGACCGGCACGTTGCGCGGCACCGTGACCCTCGTGGAGAACGGCGACCCGGTCGATGGCGCGGTCATCCTGATCCTCGGGACGGGCGCGTTCACGTTCACCGACGATGGGGCCTTCGAGTTCACGAACGTCCCGACCGGCTCGTACGTGGTCACGGCGCAGCGCGAGCACCTCATCACCGTCCAGCAGGCGGTGACCATAGCCGCCGGCGAGACGGCCAGCGTCGATTTCGCGCTCAGCCTGTCGCCGCTGCGCGAGGAGGTGACCGTCACCGCCGAGGCGACAGTGGGGGCCGAGGCGACGCTCCAGGCGTTCAACGCCGTCACGACGCTCGACTCCTTCGACATTGCCCGGGACGCACCCGGCACCATCGGGGAGGCGCTCGAGGACGAGCCGGGCATTGCGAATCGCAGCTTCGGACCGGGGGCGAGCCGGCCGATCGTCCGCGGGTTCGGCGGGGACCGGGTGCAGATCATCGAGGACGGGATCCCGGCGGGCGACCTCTCCAGCTCCTCGGATCACCATGGCGTCACGATCGACCCGCACAGCGCCGAGCGGATCGAGATCACGCGCGGACCGGCCACCCTGCTCTACGGGTCGAACATCGTCGGCCTCATCAACGTGATTACGCCGCACGCGGCCTATCGAAACCTGGTCACGCCGCCCGAGAGCTACGGCGACACGCTGCTCGACGGCACGCGGGGGAGGTTCGGCGCCGATGCCACAAGCGCGAACGCGCAGGTCGGCACGTACGCCAACCTGCAGCATTCCCGCGGCAACCTCCTCTATTGGGGGAGCGGCACTTACCGGCAGGCGGGCGACTACGATACGCCGGAGGGGAGCGTCTTCAACTCGGCCGCCGAGCTGTCGAGCGGCCGCGCGGGCCTCGGCTATTTCGGCGACCGCTTCTTCACGAGCCTCAGCCTCACGATGGAGGACAGCCGCTTCGGCCTGCCCTTCGAGGATCGTTTCCACTCCCACGGGGAGGAGGACGACGATCACGAAGCCGACGGGCACGAGGACGACGAGGATCGGCTCGAGATCGACCTCGCTTCCCAACGCCGCGTAGCCCGGCTCGACATCGGCGTGCGCAACATCGACAACAGCGTGATCCAGGGGATCCGCACCGGGTTCCACGCTATCGACGTCCAGGATGACCACGGCGACACTCTCGGTGGGGTCGAGAACATCGACACGCGCTTCGACAACCGGACCTACATCACGCGCACCCTGGTCTATCAGCGGCAGCAGGAGCACCTCACCGGACGGTTCGGCTCGGAGCTGCGGTTCCGCAACTTCGCTGCGACAGGCGCCGAGGCGCTCGCCCCGCGCACGCAGCAGGTCTCGCTCTCGGCCTTCGGCTACGAGGAGCTGACCTTCGGACGCTATCGACTGCAGTTAGGCGGCCGCCTCGAGCGTACCGACTACGACGCGGCCGGGCGCCCCGTACTGCCCGGCGACGACCACGGTCACGAAGACGACCACGAAGAAGACGGGCACGACGACGACCACGATGAAGAGGGGGAGGAGCACGTGCTGGTGCCGCCCGACCCCCGCGACCGGCAGTTCATCGCGGCGTCGGCGTCCATCGGCATGCACGTGGATCTCGGTGACACCACCGCGCTCGTGACCAACTTCACGCACTCGCATCGCGTGCCGGCGCTCGAGGAGCTCTACAACTTCGGCCCGCACCTGGGGAACTTCGAGATCGGCAGGCCGGACCTCGAGGCGGAGACGATGCGCGGCCTCGACGTGAGCTTCCGGCAACGCCTCGGCCGCGTCCAGGGAGAGGCGAACTTCTACGTATACGGCATCGACAACTTCATCTTCGGAGACCTGACCAACGAGATTGTGGACAACCTGCGGATCCTGAACATCCGGCAGGGCGACAGCCGGTTCATCGGATTCGATGCGCGCGGGAGCCTGCGGTTGGGCGGTCAGGTCTGGGCCACGCTCGGACTCGGCTACGTCGATGCGACCCTGACAACCACGGGCGAGCCGCTGCCGCGCATACCGCCGCTACGCGGCACGCTGAGTCTCGACATCCCGGTGGGGCGGTTGACGATCAGCCCGGAGCTGATGTTCGCCGGGAGCCAGAACAGGATCTTCCGAGACGAGACCGAGACGGGCGGCTATTCGGTGGTCAGCATGGACGCGTCCTACGTCTGGCCGCGCCAGCACGTGGCGCACGTCGTGTCGTTCACCGGGTACAACCTGACGAACGCGCTCTATCGGAACCACACGTCGTTCATCAAGGATCTGGCCTCCGAGATGGGCCGCGGGGTCCGCGTGGGCTACTCGCCACGGTTCTTTTGATTCCAGGAACAGAGGAGGGGTCATGCTCGCATTCGGCAGTCCGTCGTTCCAGGTTCGGTTGGCGCCTGTCGCGTGCTGCGTCGCCGCGATCCTGGCGATCATGGCGGTGGCTCCGGTCTTCGCGCAGGACGATCGCATCCGGCCCGTCACCGACGCGGAGCTCGAGAATCCGAGTCCGGACGAGTGGCTGATGTGGCGCCGGACGCTGGACGGCTGGGGCTACAGCCCGCTCGATCAGATCAACCGTGGCAACGTCGACCAGCTCCGGCTGGTCTGGACGCGTGCGCTGGCGCCGGGGCGCCAGCAGGGGACGCCGCTCGTCCGCGGCGGCGTGATGTTCATGCCGAACCCGCGCGACATCATCCAGGCCCTCGACGCGGTGACCGGCGACCTGCTCTGGCAGCACACCCGCCCCCGCCCGGACGACCTGGGCGAGTACATGATCGGCGGCACCCTGACCGAGACCAACCGGAACCTGGCCATCCATGGCGAGCTGATCATCGACACCAGCATGGACGACCACATCTTCGCGCTGAACGCGGAGACGGGGGAGGTGGTCTGGGACACCGAGATTCTCGACTACACGGTGAACCCGGCCAACCAGACGTCCGGGCCGATCGTGGCCAACGGGAAGGTGTTCTCCGGGCGGAGCTGCGACCCCCGCGGCGGGCCGAACGGCTGCATCGTCACGGCGCACGACCCGGCGACGGGGGCGGAGCTCTGGCGGCGGCGGCTGATCCCGGGGCCCGGCGAGCCGGGCGACGAGACATGGGGCGACGTGCCATTCGAGGAGCGCCGGCACGTGGGGGCCTGGATGGTGCCGAGCGTCGACCCGGTGCTGAATTTGGTCTACGTCGGCACGTCCGTCACGTCGCCCGCGCCGAAGTTCATGCTGGGCGGGGTCGATCTGGCCCACCTGTACCACAACTCGACGCTGGCGCTGGACGCGGACACGGGCGAGATCGTCTGGTACTACCAGCACCTGAACGACAGCTGGGACCTCGACCACCCGTTCGAGCGCCTGCTGGTCGACACGCCGGTGCGTCCGGACCCGGCCGCGGTGAGCTGGATCAACCCGCGGCTGAATCCGGGCGAGGAACGCCGCGTGGTGACCGGCATCCCGGGCAAGACGGGGGTCGTCTACACGCTCGACCGGGCGACTGGGGAGTTCCTCTGGGCCACGCCTACGATCACGCAGAACGTGATCAGCGGCATCGACGGGGCGACGGGGGAGGTGACGGAGAACGCGGAGCTGGTCTTCACCGCGAGCGGCCAGACCGTGCTGGCCTGCCCGCATGCCAGCGGCGGCAAGGACTGGGAGGCGGGCGCCTACAGTCCGCTGACCAACACCATGTACATGCCGCTCCGCAACGTCTGTGCGCGGATGCAGGCCAGCACCGCCGAGGATGGCGACGAGTCCAACCGGCTGTACGCCATCGCCTGGCGCAGCCAGATCACGCCGGGGACCGACCAGGTGGGCGCGGTGCACGCCATCTCGGCGGAGACGGGTGAGGTCGTCTGGAAGCACGAGCAGCGGGCCGCCACCATGGCGCTCGCCGCGACCGGCGGCGGGCTCGTGTTCGGCGGCGACGTCAACGGTCGGTTCCGAGCCTTCGACCACGAGACCGGGGAGATTCTCTGGGAGATCAACCTTGGCTCGCCCGTGTCCGGCTTCCCGATCTCGTACGCGGTCGACGGCCGGCAGTACGTGGCGATCAGCACCGGCACCGGCCGCTTCCTCGAGCTGACGCCGGAACTGCGCCCGAGCTTCGGCAACAACCTGTTCATCTTCGCTCTGCCGGAGTGAGCCGCCTACGGCAGCTTCGACCCGGGCACGTCGCTGAAATCATCGGGGTTCAGCGTCCAGAGGGCTGCCTCGTGGACGAGCGCGCCGGCGGCGACCGCGAGCTTTTCCTGCACCCGCAACTCGCTGACCGTCCGCGGCCCGCGCAGCCACCTATCTCCGCGAGCAAAGGGACGACTGGGGAAGGGGCCGAAGGCGATGGCGCGACCCACCACCGTCGGGCCGTCCAGTCTACCGGCTCCAAGGCGGCACGATCTGATTCGCCCGGGCGTACGCGATGAGCTGGCCGAGATGCTCGTGCATGTCGCCGGCCACGAACAGCACCAGCTCCGGCGTCGTGCGCTGCTGCCCGAATACCTCCCGGGAGCCGGCCAGCGTCGCCGGGTCGATGCCTTCGAGCGCCTCCCGTGTGTAGTCGAAGCCCTTGGTCAGGTGGTCGATGACCTGCGCCTTGTCGGTGATCTCGGCCAGTGCCTGCATTTCCGGAAAGGTCATCGCCGTTTCCGCGCCCAGCGCCATCGGCGCGAACGCGTAGCCCTCGCCCGCGATGAGCATCAGCACTTCCGAGACCGAGCGGACGCCGTCCATCGGGCGCCACGTGTAGGTCTCCGCGGGGAACGCCTCGGCGAGCCCGAGGAACTTCCCGCGCATCACCTCGATGTCGGCGAGAAAGGCCGCCTTGACGGCTGCCTCGGGCGTCAGATCCTGCGCCGTGCCTGCGGCCGGCATGCCCGCCAGCAGGACGCCGGTCAGGGCGGTGGTCAGAATGAGACGTCCGCTACGGGTCGAGAAACGCTGCGTCATGATGGCTGGTTCCTTTCGGTCGGTCTGCGCCTTGTGCTGTCGGGAATGCCTCTTCACTGTTGTCCGCTCGGGAACGCGTTTCCGGGCGGTCCGTACTGGTAGTACGCGCCGAGCGTCGTGATGCGATCCATGTCGGGGTACAGCACGCCGATCGCCGGCGCGTCCCGGCTGCCGCGCGGAGAGTACCAGACGGCGCCCTCCTGCGTCACCTGGATCTTCGGCGAGTCGGCGCCCGGCTGGGGCTTCGGGTAGAACGTGAACGTCTCGTCGCGGGGGTCGAACCGCCAGATCGATGCCCCGTGGTCGCCGTCGTTGCCCTGCCCGACGTCGGCGGCCCAGATGTTGTCGTCGGCGTCCATCGCCACGTCGTAGGGCGCCGCGTCCTGCTGCGGGATGGTGTGCTCGGTCATGCGTCCCGTCGACTGGTCCAGCTTCACCAGCTTGCCGGGGCGCGGGCCCGCCTGGTAGATGCCAAACCAGACGTTGTTCTGCGAGTCGACGTTCGGCCGCCGCACGTGCCCCGGATAGGTCGGCGGCGTGAACTCGGTCCACTGGTTGGTCGTGGTGTCGAACTTCGCCACCTTGCCGGCGTTCCACAGGCCGACCCAGATGTTGTCGTTGCGGTCGGGCACCACGCCGTACGGCACGGCCCCGGGCATGGGAATGGGAAACACGGAGACCTTCCCGGTCGCGCGCTCCCACTTGCTCAAAGCGCCGCCCATGATCCAGCCGACGTAGATGTTGCCCTTCGAGTCGATGGCCAGCGACTGCATCCACTTGTGCGCGTTCCGGACGACGTTGTCCGGATCCATCGCGATCCGGTGCTTCCACTGCCCGGTTTCCGGGTCGAGGCCCAGCAGCCGCTTGACCTCCGAGGACTGGACGCCGCGGTGTTCGGGAACCCAGATGATGCCTTCACGGTCGACGTTGACCTCGTGGATGCCGTTCTTCGGGTCCGGCAGGACGTAGTCGGTGAACGCGCCGGTCCGGGGATCCAGCTTCACCACCCGGTGGGGATAGCCCCGGTCCGTCAGCCACACGTTGCCGTGCTGATCGAACCGTACGTCCTGACCCACCCTACGCCCGACGAAGTTGCCGGACAGACCGGCGAACTCCGGGGCGTTCACGCCCTCGCCGGGCGCATCCTCCGGCAGGTAGTACTCGATGTACATCGCCTTGCCGAGGGCCGCCTCGTCCACCGGCATCTGCTGCTCGATGCGGATGCGGCGCGGCGGAGCGTCGGGCCCGAAGTGCTCGACGAGATAGGCGAGCAGGGTCTCGCGATCTGCCACCGAGAAGCGGCGTTGCGTGTCGCGGTACGAGATGATGCCGTCGCCGTAGGAGAGGGACGGGCGGTTCGGGAGCGCCCTGCCGAACATCTTGTCGATGGCCGCCTCCCACGCCGCGCGGCGGGTGGGCCGCGACGACAGGAAGTTCCCCCCGTGGCACGGCATGCAGGTCCGCTCCGCGATGTCGCGGCCCGGTCCCGGCGGATACAGCTCGTCGTAGGGCAGATGCTCCGTCGCGGCGCGCGCCGCCGGCATCTCCCCGCCGCCGCCCGGCGCGGCCTGCGTCCGGTCGCCGCCCGCCGCCCGCAGCGACAGGTCCAGGCTGGCGCTGTCGCCCGCGTTCAGCACCAGGCGCCGCACGTCGGACTCGAGCCCGGGCGCCCGGACCGACACCTCGTAGGCGCCAGGGAAGAGCGCCACGGCGCGAAATCGCCCGGCCTGCGTGTACACCATGTACAGAATCCGCCGGTCCACGTTCCGGATGTAGACCTGGGCAGTGGTGAACGGCGCGGTCGCCGCGACCATCCCCGAGAGAGTCGCCGTGCCGTCACGCGGCGAAGCGGCCTGGGCCGCGGCCGGCCGCGCGCCCATCGGGCCGGCCGCACCGACCGCTACCAGCACGGCCGCCAGGGCCGCGATCGACGCGCGCCGCGCTGCCGCCCGTGCGCCCGCCGCCGCCCGCCGCCGCATCCCGTCCGTCGTTGCCGCATTCGTCCAGGCTGTCCTCATGACAATCCTCCAGCGAGCCGCGGCTGCCTGCGCGGGTTCAACTCGATCACCGGCGATCATACCTGCCGGCGCGGCGCCCGTAGGATCCGTTTTCGGATTGCCGTGCGGATCGCTCGGCGCTGCTCGCGATCATGCGGCCACAGCGCGTTGCATCGTTGACGGCATCGGCTACCATGAATCTAGTCACCCCTCGCGAGTGCCCAACCTGGCGGAGCTGCTGCGGGACTACGCGGTTGACGCGAATGACGCGGTGGGCGCTGGCAATCCGCTGCGACAGGTCGTTCTCAACAGCCACTCGCCCGAAGTCGCGCGCCAATTCTCCTGCGACGTTCTCCTCTTCGGATGATGAGGCTCACCGACAAGGCGCGAAAGCTGTTCGCGGCCGGCTTCGTGGCGGGCATCGGGACCGTCGGCATACAGGATGTCGATGCCGATGGGTCGACCGACTTCACCGTCCGAGGCAGGCGGCGCCCCCTCGTCGAGCGCCCCGTCGAGCCAGACGAGCCTGACGGCGACGCGTCTCCGTTCTGCGTCCTCGACATCGAGACGACCGGACTCAGTCCGGAACGCGACGCGATCATCGAGATCGCGGTTATCCGCAGCGAGGCAAAGGATGGCATCACGCGCGAGCGGATGCTGAACGAGCTCGTGCGTCCGTCGGGGAACATCCCCAAGCGGATTCGTGAACTGACCGGCATCACGAACGAAACGGTGGCGGACGCGGACGCCATAGACCGGGTGCTGCCGCGGGTCGCCGCTTTCGTCGGCGATGCTCGTGTCATCGCGCACAATGCCCACTTCGACCGGCGGTTCCTGGAGCACAACGCCCGGCTCGTGGGAATGACGTTCGCCGGGAACGAGTGGGTGTGCACGATGCGCATGGCGCAATGGGTGCCGCTGGGCGGGCCGTACAAGCTGGCGGCCCTCGCCGAGAGGCTCGACGTTTCGGACCAGGGCAGCCACCGCGCGCTCGATGACTGTCGCGCGACGATCGGTGTGTATCGGGCGGTGCGCCGCCTCCTCGGCGGCAGCGTCAGCCTCGCGCCGTTGGTGCCGCCCGATGACGACCCGGCACCCGCGGAAATAGCGTGCGACGCCGACCTGAGCGGTCAGGTGTTCGTGTTCACCGGGTTCCGCGACGAGGTGCTGGCGGCGAGAATCGGAAATGCCGGCGGCACGGTCGTCAGCGGGATCTCCAGAAGGATCACGACACTGCTCGTGGCGGGCGCCGACGCCTAGCCGACCGGCAAGGGCAAGAAGGCCCTCGAGTACGGCATAACGATCCGAACGAAAGAGAGCTTCGAGCAGGAGTTCTACATCGCGCAGTGAGGTCATCGGCGCCGAGCAGAATGGCCGCGACCGCCGACGTGTCGATGATCGCTTCGGCAATCCCCGTTCGTCGTAGAGGAAGTCGCCGTGCTCGGCAGCGGAGGGACCCGGTCGCGCAGGGCGGCCGTGATCGCGCCGGTCTTGGTCTCGCTGTTCAGCCGGGCGAGCTCGTCGGCGAGCCGGCAGGTCTCCTCGTTCTTGATGTCGAGGTCATCGGGCGCAACCGGGTTGGACGCTTGCGTGCTTCCGTCAGGCGTCCTGCCCGGCCCCGGCCAGCGCCAGGTCCGGTGCGGATCGGGCGGCGGCTCCGGACCGGCGCAGCATTCGCAGGCCGTTGAACGTCACGAGCAGGGTCGCGCCCATGTCGGCGGCCACGGCCATCCAGAGCGTCGCCTCGCCGAACGCCATGAAGGCGAGAAAGAGCGCCTTGGAGCCGAGCGCCAGGGTGACGTTCTCGATGATCACCGAGCGGGCCCGCCGGGCGTGACCGACGAGGAACGGGAGCGTCCGCAGGTCGGGTTGCAGCAAGACGACGTCCGCGGACTCGACGGCCACGTCGGTGGCGTTGCCGCCGAGGGCGATGCCGACCGAGGCGGCCAGCAGCGCCTGGCTGTCGTTGATGCCGTCGCCGACCATCGCGATCGGTCCGTGGCGGGCGGCCAGCTCGCGGACGGCCCGGGCCTTGCCTTCGGGCAGCAGCTCGGCGCGGACATCCGCCACGCCCACCCGCTCTCCGACGCGGTTGGCCGTCACGGCGTTGTCACCGGTGAGCAGCACGGACCGCAGGCCCTGGGCATGGAGCTGCGACACGCTGTCGGGCGCCTCGGCCCGCACTGGGTCCGCCACGGCAATCAGCGCCCAGACGTCGTTCCCCGCGCCGCAGGCGACGACGGTGCCGTCGGGTCGCTGTATCTCCGCGAGTGCGCGGTCGACCTCGCTGCTGCCGGTCTTCTCGCGCGCGAAGCGCGTGCTGCCGACCCAGAACGGCTGGCCGTCGACGAGCGCCTCGGCGCCGCGCCCCTCCACGGCCTGGAAGGCAGCCAATGCCGCGGGCTCGACGCCGCGCGCTTGGGCGTAGCGCACGATGGCGCGTGACAGCGGATGCTCGCTGCGCATCTCGATGGCCAGCAGCCGGGCCAGGATCTCGGGCTCGGTCCAGCGGCCGGTCGGGCGCAGCTCGTGGACGTCGGGCTCGCCGCGGGTGACGACGCCGGTCTTGTCGAACGCGACGGTGCTCAGGCGCGCGAGCCCTTCCAGAGGGGCGCCGCCCTTGATCAGCACGCCGTGCCGCGTCGCCGAGGCGATGGCGGCGGCGATCGTGGCCGGGGTCGAGATCACCAGGGCGCAGGGGCAGGAGATCAGCAGGATGAGCATCCCCTGGTAGAACCAGCGCCCCAGATCGGCCCCGAACAGCAGCGGCGGGACGAGGACGACGGCCGCGGCCACCGCGAACATCAGCGGCGTGTAGTAGAGCGCAAACCGATCGATGAAGCGCTCGGTCTGCGCGCGGTGGTGATGGCTCTCCCCGACCATCCGGATGATGCGCGCCAGCGTCGTGTCCGAGGCGGGCCGCGCCGTGCGCAGCTCGATTACCCCGTGGCCGTTCACCGTCCCCGCGAACACCGAATCGCCGACCGTCTTCCAGGCCGGCACCGACTCGCCGGTAACGAGCGCCTGGTCGACGTAGGAGCTGCCGTCCGTCACCTCGCCGTCGCAGGGAATCCGCTCGCCGGGCCGCACGCGCACCCGGGCGCCGACCGTCACCTCGTCCACGGGCATCCGGTGCTCGTGGTCGCCGTGCACCACGGCGGCCGTCGCCGGCGAGATGCGCAGCAGCGAGCCGATGGCGTTGCGGGCGCGCCGGGCGCTCCAGTTCTCCAGCAGCCCCGACAGCCCGTACAGGAACGCGAGCGTGGCTGCCTCCGCCCACTCCTCCAGGACGACGGCGCCGATCACCGACACCAGCACGAGGGCGTTCATGTCCGGGCGCAGGCGCCGCAGCGAGGCGCCGGCCTTGGGTAAGGAAGGCAGGAGGCCGGCGACGATGGCGAGCACGAGCAGCGCGACCACGGGATAGTCGATGCCGTGCTCGCCGTGGCTGTGCGACAGCACGGTCTCCAGCATGCCGCCGCCCGCCACGACAACGTGCAGCGCCAGCCCTCCTGCCAGCGCGAGGCCGCTCGTCGCCGCCAGCGCGCGGCGGCCGTGCCTGTCCCACCACGATTCGACCGGCGCGGCCGACTTCGCCCACGGCTCGGCGCGCATCCCGAGGCGGGCGACCGCCTCGGCCACCTGGTCGGGACCGAACGCATCGGTATCGGCATCCACCGTCATCCGGCCGTCGATGACATGGAAGCTGATCCCGTGTACGCCCTCGCGCCCGGACAGCTCGCGCCGGATCAGGGACGCCTCTTCCGTACAGTCCAGACCCTCTACCCGGAAATCCCTCTGTTCTCGGATTGCTCGGCCCTCGCCACGGGGAGGCAGTCCCCGGTCGCTTCATCATACGCGACGGTCAGTCCGTACGCCGTTCGGGCCGTTGATGGCGAGAAGGCTTCGTGCCACGCCTGCCCTGTCTTGCAGAGGATCCCGGGCGATTCGCTGGAGATCGGCAAGGGGCGCGGCGGCAGGACGTCGACGGAGAGGAAGAACGGTTTCCGCTCGTCGCGCACGTTCCGGAGGAAATCGTCGAGGAACGGCCGCGCGTGGCGGCGTGCCGGCCTGTCAGGCCAGCAGCTCGAGGAGCGCCGTCGCAACTGCGTCCGGCCGCTGCGGCGCCAGGTCGTGGCCGGCCCCCTCGACGATCCGCCGTGCGACCAGGTTGGTGAACCGGGCCTGGTCTCCCGAGGGGTCCGGAGACGGCGGGCCGAACCCGCTGTCGGCTCCGCGCAGCACGATGGCCGGCACGCCAATCGGCGGCCGCTCGGCCAGCTGGCGCTCGACGGTGAGGAACCGCTCCTCCCCGGGGGCGTAGCCGTGCCGGTGCCGGTAGGAATGGATCACGATATCGACGAAATCGGGGTTGTCGAACGACGGCGCGGAGCGTTCGTACGCCTCGTCGGTGTACTCCCAGGTCGGCGACCACGTCTCCCAGAGGTGGCGGCAGATGGCGTGGCGGTTCGCCTCGAGGCCGGCGCGGCCGCGCTCGGTGTTGAAGTACCATTGGTACCAGAGGCGCGCCTCGGCGAGCGCTGAGGCGGCCGGCGCCGAGGGCGACACGGTGTCCTGCACCGAGTAGCCGCCGATGGCCACCTGGGCCCGCACGCGCTCCGGGTGCAGGATGGACGTGATGCACGCTGCGCGGTTGCCCCAGTCGAACCCGGCCAGCGCCGCCCGCTCGATTCCCAGCGCGTCGGCGAAGTCGACGACGTCCTGGGCAATGGCGGCCTGCTCCGCCATGCGTGGCGCGTCGGGGTCGAGAAACCGCGTCGGGCCGTAGCCGCGCAGGTACGGCGCCAGCACGCGGTAGCCGGCCTCGGCCAGCACGGGCACGACGCCGTCCCACGCGCGGATGTCGTACGGAAAGCCGTGCAGGAGGATGACAGGGAAGCCGGCGCTGTCGCCGCTCTCCTCGTAGCCGATGTCGAGCACGGGGGTCCGGACCGTCCGTACGCCGTCCTGCGCGGCGGCCGCCTGCGCCGGGCGGCTGCCGCCGCGCGCGGCGCTGCCGGTCACCGCCGCCGCGCCCACGACGCCCGCGCTCTTCAGAAACTCGCGCCTGCTCGGTGTCATTTCCTGGATGCTCCTGAGTCCGCGCCGTTCTACGGCGCAGACTCCTAGTGGTGTCACTAGAACAAGTTTACAGTTCGAACGTCACGGTGCCCCCAACACGGCGGCGCCGAATCGTCCCGGAAATCAGGGGTTCGACGGTCTGGTCGGCTACAGGCGGGCGATGTAAAGCCATTCCTGGGACACACCACTAGCGCGCCGCGGTATTCGCAGCCGCGTCGGACCCGAGCTCGGCCGGCAGTCCGCGCGCCGTCATCAGCTCCTGCAGCAGCGCCACGGTCTCGGGGCGCCGCTGCAGACCGGCCCGGGTGAACTCCTCGCCGTTCGCCACGCGCAGGGGCGTGAAGCCGTTCCTGTTGACGGCGTCCAGCCGGGCGCCGCGCTCGACCAGCAGCCGCACGATCGCGTTCGAGCCCCGCCAGGCCGCGCCGTGCAGCGCCGTGTCCCCTTTCTCGTCCGCGGCGTTGATGTCGGCGCCGCGCTCCAGCGCGACCTTGACGGCCTCCAGCGCGTCCTCGTTCGTTCCGCTGTCCTCGTTGACGTAGAACATGCCGACCCCGGCGGCCGCCATGAGCGCCGTCGTGCCGGTCTCGTTCGTCAGCGTCAGATCGGCGCCGGCGTCGGCGAGCAGCCGCAGCAGCTCGTAGTCGGCGCCCTTGCCGGCCAGCACGTACGCGGTCGCGTCGATCTGGCTGAAGCGCGGCCCGCGGTAGCCGTCGTCGATCGGTTTCGTCACGCGGGCGTCGACATCGGCCCCGACCGCAATCAGCCTGCGGGCGAAGTCCAGACCGCTCAGCCGCCCCGTCGGCACGGGATGCGGGAACTG
Source organism: Vicinamibacterales bacterium (assembly GCA_965217045.1). GTDB lineage: Bacteria > Acidobacteriota > Vicinamibacteria > Vicinamibacterales > UBA8438 > JAAXGX01. The sequence continues at coordinate 22,953 of CBDCHF010000009.1, forward strand.
GCCGATGTTGAGGGTCCGCGTGCGCACCGCCTGATGCAGTGCGGTCCAACCCTGGCCGGCGAGGTTCGGATCGGCGCCGGCATCGAGCAGCAGCGCGCCCAGCTCCCAGTGGGCGTTGACAGCCGCCACGACCAGCGCGCTGGCGCCGTTGGGCGCCGTGTCGTTCACGTTCGCGCCGCGGTCGAGCAGCGTGCGCACCGTGTCGATGTGGCCGGCCCGCACCGCGAACAGCAGCGGGTTGAAGGCGTCGACCCGCCTGCGGCGGGAGTAGTCCCGGAAGACGGCGGCCTGCGCCCCGTCCCGGCCGGCGGCCGACGCCGGCCCCCTCGAGCGCGCATGGATATCCGCGCCCGCGTCCAGCAGCGCCGCGACCACGGCCGGGTGTCCGTGCGCGGCGGCCCACATCAGGGCGGTCTGCTGGCGGGTCCGTTCCCGTGCGCTCACGTCCGCGCCGTGCGCGAGGAGCAGCTCGACCGCATCCGCGCGCCCGGTGCGCGCGGCGGTCATGAGCGCCGTCTCGCCGCCCGGCAGCGCGGCGTCGGGATCCGCCCCGGCCGCGAGCAGGCGCGCGATGATGCGGACGCTGCCGTTGGTGCACGCCAGGCTCAGCGGCTGCACCCCGTAGCGATTGGCCGCCGTCGCGTCCGCGCCGGCGGCGAGCAGCCCATCCACGGCTTCCGCGTCGTCGAGGTGGGCCGCCCAATGCAGCGCGGTCGTGCCGTCCGCGGCCGTGGCGTTCGCGTCGACACCTTGCCGCAGCAGCGCGCGTACGGCGTCGGCGTCGCCGGCCTTGACCGCCTCCACGAGCGGGGTCTCGGCGCCCGCGGCGGCGCCCACCGACGCGGCGGCGCCGAGCACGCCGAGCAGCACGAGCAACCGCCGGGGCCAGGCGCGCATGGTTCGCTAGACGCCCGTCAGCCGGCCCGTGCTGTCGCCGACGCCGTCGAGCTCCACGCCCACCTTGTCCAGCAGGGTCAGGCCGAGGTTCATCAGCGGCGTGTCGGTCTCGCAGACCAGATGGCGGCCGCCCCGGAGCTGGCCGCAGCCGCCGCCCACGAGCACGAGCACGAGCGGCAGATCGTGCGGCAGGTGCCGGTCGCCGTCGCCGAGGCCGCCCCCGTAGAGCAGCATGGCGTGGTCGAGCAGCGTGCCGTCGCCGTCCTGCGTCGCGCGCATCTTCTCCACGAACTCCGCGAACAGGCTCATGTGAAAGAGGTTGATCTTCGTATTCTTCGCCATCCGCACCGGATCGCTCTGGTGGTGCGAGATGTCGTGATGCGACTCGAGCACGCCGAGCTCGGCGTACGATCGCGTGCTCAGCTCACGCCCTATCTGGAACGTGACGACGCGCGTGATGTCGGCCTGGTAGGCGAGCAGTTGCAGATCGAACATCAGCCGCGCATGCTCGGCGAACGAGTCCGGGATGCCCAGCGGCACCTCCCTGGCCGGGGCCGGCGACGCGTCGGCGCGCGCCAGCGTGTTCTGCAGGCGGCGCTCGACGTCGCGGACGGCGTCGAGGTAGCCGTCCACCGTCGCGCGGTCGCGCGGGCCGAGCGTCCGTTGCAGGCGGACCATGTCCTCGGTCACCGCGTCGAGCAGGCTGCGGTCCCGGCGCAGTTGCGCGAGCCGCGCCGCGGGGTCGCCGCCCGCCCCGAACAGGCGCTCGAAGACGGCGTGCGGATTGGTCTCCATCGGCAGCGGCATGGTGGGGGTGCGCCAGGAGAACGTGTTCACGTAGACGCAGCTGTAGCCGCCCTCGCAGTTGCCGACCGTGAAGTTGGGCTCGAGCGCGAGCTCGAGCGACCGCAGCGGCGTGTCCACACCGAGCGCACGGGCCGCGAACTGGTCGATGGTGGTTCCCGCGCGGATGTCGGCGCCCTCGGTTCGCTTCGGCCGCATGCCGTTCAGCCAGACCGCGCTCGCGCGCGCATGCGTGCCGCTGCCCACGTCGAGCGGATTGGCCTGCGCGTTGGCTAGGAGTCTGCGCCGCAGAAAACGGTGCGACAATCGCAGGCGAGATCGGACGCCGGAAGGACTTGATGTCGACGACTTTTCGCCGCTACGCACCGGACCAATCGCTGCTGTTGCCGCCCGACGTGCGGGCGTGGTTGCCGGAGGGCCATTTGGCGCACCACGTCAGCGATCTGGTGGACGGCCTGGACCTGACAGCGTTCTACGCCGCGTATGCGGGGGATGGTCGGCGCAACGCGCCGTATGAGCCGCGGATGATGGTGAAGGTGCTGCTCTACGCCTACGCGACGGGGGTGTTTTCGTCGCGGGGGATTGCAAGGAGGCTGGAGGAGGACGTGGCGTTCCGGGTGCTGGCGGCCGGCAACTTTCCGCAGCACCGGACGGTTTGCGAGTTTCGGCGTCGGCACCTGGAGGACTTCAAGGCGCTGTTTGTGGAGGTGGTGCGTCTGGCGCGGGAATTGGGGTTGGCGAGCTTCGGCAAGCTGTCGATTGACGGCACGAAGGTTCGTGCGAACGCGAGCAAGCACAAGGCGATGAGCTACGGTCGGATGCAGGAGGAAGAGCGGCGCTTGGCCGGTGAGATTGACGCGCTGGTGCGGGCGGCACGCGACGCCGACGCGGCTGAGGATGAGCGCTTCGGGCCGGACGCACGCGGCGACGAGCTCCCGTCGGAGTTGCGCCGGCGGGAGGATCGCCTGGCGGCGATCCGGGCGGCGAAGGAGCGGCTGGAGGCGGCACGGTGGGCGGCGGACGACGCGGGCGGGCGGCAGCCGGGCCAGGATCGGAACCTGAAGGGCGGACGGCCGTACAAGCGGGGGTATGGCGAGCCGGACGAGAAGGCACAGAGCAACTTCACGGACCCGGAGAGCGGGATCATGAAGACGAGCAACGACGGGTTCCAGCAGTGCTACAACGCGCAGGTAGCGGTGGATGGTGAGCACCAGTTGGTGGTGGCGACGGAGGTGACGGCGAACGCGAGCGACCAGGGTGGGCTGCCGCTGCTGCTCGACGAGGTGGCGGAGACGGTCGGCGAGCAGCCGGACACGGTGCTGGCGGACGCTGGCTACAGTAACGAGCGGGACTTGGTGAACCTGGAGACGCGGGGCATCGACGGGTACGTGTCACTGGGACGGGAGGGCAAGACGGCGCGGCCCCGCGACCCGGGGCAGTACCCCGCGACGAATCGCATGGCCGAGAAGCTGTCGAAGCCGGCGGGTCGTGCGGCATACGCCGAACGCAAGTGGCTGTCGGAGGCTCCGCACGGCTGGATCAAACACGTGCTGGGATTTCGGCGCTTCAGCCTGCGGGGGCTGGCGAAGGTGCGCGGCGAGTGGGACTTGGTGTGCCTGGCGTTGAACGCCAAGCGCCTGCACGCCCTGATCGCGGCGTGACACGCGGCAACGAGGCTCGCGATGGCGACCGATCGGCGCCGCATCACGGTCTCTGGCGGACCAAGGGGCCCGTCAACGCCGGATCTCGCCATTTGCCGAGGAACTACCTCGTCGGGCGACCGCCGAAGCTGCTCCGACACGATAAGTCAGAGCATGGGCCGACGACCCACTTCACGCCGCAGCATCTCCTGCGGCGCAGACTCCTAGGCCACCGAAGACGATCGTCTGCTCGCGGTACGGCTCGAGGGGACGCAGGATGGGCGTGATCTCGAACCCGGCGCCCGCGCTCCGCGGCCGGAAGTTCTCCATCTGGACGCCGTTCGGCACGTACAGGAAGCCCATCCGCATCCGGGGCTGCGCCGGCGTGCGCGCCAGCGCCGACAGCGCGGGCACCATCGCGTCGAGCAGCGGCAGGGCCAGCGCGGCGCCCGCACCGCGCACGAAGGTGCGTCGTGGCAACGACCGCTTCGTGATGATCATTCCGCCTCCACGGGCTGCGCCGCCGCGCGTCGCATGAGAAACGCCTCGTGCCGGATGATACCTTCGATCAGGGCCGGGAGCCGGTAGTTCGCCGCCGCGGCCTGGCGGACGATCCGGCGCACGCCCGGCAGGTCGTAGGCCTCGAGCCCGCGCCCGAGCGCGTAGGTCAGCAGCTTTTCGACGACCGTCGTCACGAACTGCGCGGGTCGCGCGAGCAGCAGCGCCCGGAACTCGGCCAGGTCCGCGAACGCCGAGCCGTCCGGCAGCCGGCCGGAAGCGTCGAGGGGCCGGAAGGACTCGTCGACCTCGCGCCAGCGGCCCACCGCGTCGAAGTTCTCGAGCGCGAAGCCGGGCGGATCGATCATGGCGTGGCAACCTGCGCAGGCCGGATTCGCCCGGTGCGCGGCCATGCGCTCGCGCATGGTCTGCGGCGCGGCCGCTCCGCCGCCCTCGTCGCCGGGCAGCGGCGGGACGTTCGGCGGCGGGGCCGGCGGCGGGGCGCCCAGGATGTTCTCGAGGATCCACTTTCCGCGCAGGACCGGCGAGGTCCGGTTGGGACGCGACGTCACCGTCAGGATGCTGCCGTGGCCCAGGAGTCCGCGCCGGGCGGTGCCGCGCAGCGCGACGCGCCGGAAGTGGCTCCCCCGCACGCCGGCGAGGCCGTAGTGCAGCGCCAGCCGCTCGTTGACGAACGTGTAGTCGGCGGTCAGCAGCTCCAGCACGCTCCGGTTCTCGCGCAGGATGTTCGCGACGAACAGCTCCGTCTCGCGGCGGAACGCCTGCCGGAGGCTGTCGTCGAAGTCGGGGAACAGCGGGACGGCGGGATGCGCGGCATCGAGATTGCGAAGCTGCAGCCATTGGCCGGCGAAGTTGTCCACGAGCGCCCGCGACCGCGGGTCCGTGAGCAGTCGGCGCACCTGCCGCGCCAGCACCGGCGGGTCGCGCAGCTCGCCGCGCGCGGCGAGCGCAAGCAGCTCGTCGTCCGGAATGCTGCTCCACAGGAAGAACGACAGGCGGGAGGCCAGCTCCAGGTTGCTGACGGGGTAGTTCGTCCCGGGCGGGGCGCCGGGCGGATCGCGCTCGATCCGGAAGAGGAACTCCGGGCTCGTCAGGAGCCGGCTGAGCGCGAGCTCGATGCCGGCGTCGAAGCTCCCCTCGGCCCGCCCGGCCGCGAAGAACGCCAGCAGCCGGTCGACATCGTCGCGGGCGACCGGCCGGCGGTACGCGCGGCGCGCCAGCGCGGCGAGGATCATCCGCGCGCACAGGCTCTCGTCGGCGCCGGCAGCGGGCCGGCACGTGAAGATGCGGGCGCGGCTGGGCGTCTCGCCCGGTGTGCCGGGCGTGAACGGACCCGTGATCGTGATGCGGTCGACGAAGGGCTGGTAGATTGCCCAGCGCTGCTGCAGCGAGTTGCCATTGAGGTAGTAGGGACGGAAGAAGCGCTGGCGCAGCGACTCGACCTCCACCGTGGACGGCAGCTTGAGGAAGGCAACTCTCGTGCGGCCCGGCTTCGACCGCGAGCCGGACCCGCAGGTCCCGCGGCTCGACGCCGGCCCCGTCGTGCGGATCCAGCGTGAACAGCTCGACCCGCTCTCCGTCGACCGCCACCTCCAGCTCGTGGCGATCGGCGAACCCGGCCGACCCGTCGCACTCGCCGGCAATCCGGCACAGCAGATCGACCTCGATGACGTAGTCGCCGTCCTGGGGAAAGGTGTGCCGGATCAGCGCCCCGCCGCGTGTGCCGAACGGCAGCCCCGCGACTCGCTCGTACTGCCGCATCTCCTCCGACACGCGGAACTCGCGCGCCGTCGGCGCGGTGAGCGGCCGCCCCACCGCGGCCTGGCTGATCTTGGAGGCCGCCGCCAGGTAGCGCTCCATGAGCGACTGGTTCAGCCTGAGCACCCCGGCGATGTTGTCGAAGCCGTAGCTGGCATCGTCGGCCGGGAGCAGGGCAGCGGCGTCGATGTCGAGCGCCAGCAGGTCGCGGATGACGTTCGCGTATTCCGTGCGATTCAGACGGTGAAACGTTTCCGTGCGGCCCGGGTTCGGCCGCGCGGCCGCTGCGCGCTCGAGCTCGCGCTCCAGCCACGCGAGCAGGGCATCATGCGCCGCCGGGTCCGGGCGCGGCCGCCCCGCGGGCGGCATCATCCCGGCGCGCAGCTTGCGCAGGACGTTCTCCCAGAGCGCCGCGTCGGCGCCCACGTTCGCGGAATCGATCGCCAGCAGCGACACCGGCACGGTGCCGCGCCGGTGCCCGGCGTCGTTGTGGCAGGAGACGCAGTCGCGATCGAGGAGAGCCCGCGGCGCGCCGGGGACGGCGGCGGCCGTCGCCGCGGCCTGCGGGGAACCGGCCGCCTGCACACTGCCGCCGGCAGCCGATGCCGCGAGCCAGCACGCGATCAGGACAGGCGTCCGGAGCATGGGAGTGCTCGCCTCGAGCCGCTCCGGCATGGTATGTAACGGTTCCGGACGCTGTCAATGGGCGGGGCCGGGGTGGCTACAACGAGTTCTGGGTGGAGCGGGGGAGCCTCCTGGCCCAGGTGTCGCTCATCGTCGATCCGCCGGACGGAAAGCTGCCCGCTATGACCGCCGGGGCGCAACGGCGGCACGAAAATCGTGGCGCTCTGCCGCGAGGCTGGCGTACGGTAGCTGCGCACCGAGGATCGGGACTTCGACCGGTTCCCGGGATTCGCAACCGAGCGGCTCGGCTGAAGCCGCGGCCGGCGCAGGCGCGGCAGGGGACAATCCCAGCGAGCGAGCCACACCGCCTGGGCAGAGAGAAGGAGGATAGCGGTGGAAGGCTCTCTGCTGAAACGGGCGACTGCGGAGCTGATTGGGACGTTCGGGCTCGTCTTCGCCGGAACGGGCGCCATCGTGGTCAACGAGGTCAGCGGCGGCGCGGTTACGCACGTGGGGATCGGCCTGACCTTCGGCCTGATCGTCGCGGCCATGATCCTTGCCGCGGGCCACATCTCCGGCGCTCACATCAACCCCGCCGTGACCCTGGGGTTCTGGAGCACGGGGCGCTTCCCGGCACGGGAGGTCCCGTGGTACGTCGCCGCGCAGTTGCTGGGCGCCAGCGCCGCCAGTCTGGTCGTCCGCGTCCTGATCGGCGACCACGCCCGACTCGGGGCAACGCTGCCGGCCGGGTCCGCGGCGCAGTCGCTGGGCCTGGAGGTCCTGCTCACCTTCTTTCTGATGTTCGTGATCATGGCGGTGGTGACCGACGCTCGCACCAACGGCCAACTGGCCGCAATCGCCATCGGCGGGACCGTGACGCTGGAGGCGCTGTTTGCCGGTCCCATCTCGGGTGCGTCCATGAACCCGGCCCGCTCGTTCGGTCCCGCCCTCGTCGGCGGCTACTTCACGGCCCACTGGCTGTACTGGGTCGGACCCATCGCGGGCGCGCTCGTCGCCGGGCGACTCTACGACTGGATCCGCTGTGAATCGGAGATCCAGCGGCGGCCGGTCAACGGCTGCGGCTGAACGCGCCGCGAGACCTCGCCCCGCCGCGCGCGGGAACACGCGGCGGGGGCCCGGAATGCGTGCCGCACACGGCGACGCATCACGCCGGGTCCGCAAGATGTGCGCCGGCGGACGTTACGTGTCGAGCAGGCCGAACGCCCGCATCGGGAACGACCCGACGCCCCGCAGCTTCACGGGGACCGCGTAGAAACGGAAGCCCTCGTCGGGCACGGCGTCGAGACCTCTGAGATGCTCCACAACCGGGATTCCGCCACCGAGCAGGATGGTGTGCACGGGCCGTCCGCCGTCCGCCGTGTCGTCGATGTTCAGCGAATCGATCCCGACCAGGGCCGCGCCCCGGTCGCGCAACAGCTCCGCCGCGCCCCGCGTCAGGAAGGGGTGGCCCTGGCCGTAGGCGGCGGTCCGCCAGTGGCGATCCCAGCCGGTGTGCACGAGCGCGGCCCGTCACGTCGCGTCCGGCGAACCGGTCCGGGCCGACCGCACGCACGCCGGCCGGTACGCGGCAGACGATCGCCGGCAGGTGCGCGAGCGACGCGAGATCCAGATCAGCAAGGTCGCTTCCGCCCTCGTAGCGGTGGAACGGGGCGTCGACGTAGGTGCCGGTGTTCGCGATCAGCTCGACGCGGCCGATCTGAAAGGTCGTGCCGGCGGCGTAGCGGGCAACGGAGTCCGCTCTCGAGAGATGGCCGCCGATGACCGGCCCCGGCAGGCCCGGATAGGTCACCATGCCGTGCTCGACGGTATGCGACAGGTCGACGAAGCGCGTGGTGCCCAAGCGGTCCGTCCTTGCTGATTCGCCGCGACCGCGCGGCCAGCTCACTCTTGCGGTAGGGTGTAGTTCACCATCCAGTTGATGCCGAACCGGTCGGTCCACAGGCCGTAGTACGCGCCCCAGAACGTCTCCTGCAGCGGCATGTGCACCGAGCCGCCCTCCGACAGCCGCGCGAATACGTCGTCGCAATGCTCCCGGCTCCGCCCCTCGATGGAGATGGAGAAGTTGTTGCCGACAACCAACGGCGGCCCGGACCCGGTGGTCTTGTCGCTCCCCATCAGGACGCTCGAGCCGACGGGCAGCGACACGTGCATCACGCGGCCCTTCTCGGCCTCCTGCACTGGCATGTCGGGCGGGCCGTCGGCGAACGTCTGCAGCACGGAAAACTCGCCCCCGAAGACGGATCGGTAGAACTCGAACGCCTCCCGGCAATTTCCGTCGAACGTCAGGTACGTATTCAAAGACATGCATGACCTCCTCGGAGCCGGGCAGCCTCGACGTGGGAGCCGTTCTCCTACCGGCCCGTCCGTCTGCATATTGCTGTCACCGCGGGGACGCCATGCCCGCGCCCGTCTTACCCGGCGGTGGCCGTGGCGTGCGCGAACCTGCGGTGATAGTGCCGCGTCCAGAGGGCGATCGCTGGCGCGCGGCAAGGGGCAGTGTTTCGCGGTCCTACCGCGACACCGACGTGTCCGTGATCCGCCACAGGTGCGAGCGGGTCCGGATGAACAGGTTGCCCCGGGCGATCGCGGGGCTCGACATGGCCACCTCGTCGAGCGAGTTGGTGGCGACCACCTGGAACCGGTTCTCGGCGTCGAGCACGTAGGTGTCGCCGTCCTCGCTGAGCACGAACACCTTGCCGTTGTACGCCCAGGGGGACGCCGTGAAGCCGTTGGCCCCGCGCGCCACGCGGCGGCGGGCCTCCTGGTTCTGGATCTGCTCCTCCGTGAAGTACAGCTCCTCGCCGGTCTTCGCGTCGTGGACGGTGAAGAAACCGCGGTCGTGCAGCGTGAAGTAGTAGTCGCCGTAGACGAGCGGCGTCGGATGGTACGGTCCGGCGTCGTCGGCGTACCATACCACGTGCGCGCTGTTCTGCGCCCCTTCCGGCAGGGTGATGTCGCCGGCGGCCCCGGGCCGGATGGCGTACACGGGCTTGACCGGGTCGCCGCCGTAGCCCGACGTGACGTAGAGCAGCCCGTGGGCACTGAACGGCTGCGGGATCGAGATCGAGTTCAGGCCGCTGAAGTGCCACAGCTCGTTGCCCTCCAGGTCGTAGGAGCGCACCCGGTCGCTGCCGGCCGTCACGAGCTCGGTCCGCTGCCCGTTCCGCCACACGAACGGGGTCGACCAGTTCGTCCCCTCGTCCCGGTCGATGCGCCAGCGCTCCGCCCCGGTCGCCGTGTCGAGCGCCACCACGAAGGACTTGTCGTCGTTGTCGTTCACGATGAAGAGCGTGTCGTCGTGCAGTGCCGGCGACGCCGCCGGGCCCCATCCCAGGCGCGTGGAGACCGCCTCGAAACGCTTCTCCCAGACCAGGTTGCCCTCCATGTCGAGGGCGTAGACTCCGATGTTGCCGAAGTAGGCGTAGACGCGCTCTCCGTCGGTCACCGTCGTGGCGGAGGCGTACGTGTTCTTCAGATGCCTGTCGAAGTCCGGCACACCGGCGTGCACCTGCGTCGTCCAGAGCACCGCGCCGGTCTCGAAGTCGATGGCGGTGACCAGCCAGTGGTGGACCGCCCCGGAGCGCTCCATGAGATCGCCCGGCTCGGGGTCGCGGAAGCGGCCGCCGGAGGGCATCGGCTCCGGTGAGCCGTACGGAAAGTACAGCCCCATGCGCGGTTCCTCTTCCTCGCCCTCGCTGACGGCGCTGGTGAGGAAGATGCGGTCCTCCCAGACCACCGGCGACGACCAGCCGAGGCCGTCGACCGGCGTCTTCCAGACGACGTTCTCCGTGGTGCTCCAGGTGAGGGGCAGCCGGGGATCGTCTGCTGCCACCGCTGCGGCGTCCGGGCCGCGGAAGGCGGGCCAGTTCTCCGACTCGGCCGAGACGAACGCGACTGTCGTGAGCAGCGCGACCAGCGTCGCCGTCGCCGTGGTGTGGAAGCGGGCGTGGCGCATGCGATTGTCCTCCAGTGCGGATAAGGCTCGCGCGATTATACGCCGCTCCACCGCCGCCCCCCGACCTGCGCGAGGTCAGGGCATCGCCAGCGTCCGGGTGCGCACGGTGAGGTCGTCGATGTGGTCGACGTCGACCGTTACGCCCAGTCCCGGCCGGTCGGCCGGCACGGCGACCATCCCGTTCGCGTCCATCGTCCACTCCGGCGTCACGACGTCGCGCTCCCAGTAGCGCGCGCTGGGGCTGACGTCCCCCGGCAGGGTGAAGTTGGGGAGCGACGCGAGCGCCACGTTGCAGGCGCGGCCGATGCCGCTCTCCAGCATGCCGCCGCACCAGACCGGCATGGCGTGCCGGTGGCAGAGGTCGTGGATCGCCTTGGCCTGCGTGAACCCCCCCACCCGGCCCGGCTTGATGTTCACGATGCGCCCGGCGCCGAGGGCCAGCATGTCCTCGGCGGCCTCGACGTGGCGAATCGACTCGTCGAGGCAGATGGGCGTGGCCAGCCTGTCCTGGAGCTGGGCGTGGCGAAGCAGGTCGTCCTGCGCCAGCGGCTGCTCGAGCATCAGCAGCCGGTAGGCGTCCAGATCGGCCAGGTGATCGGCGTGGCCGAGCGTGTAGGCGCTGTTGGCGTCCGCCATCAGTGGGGCGCGCGGGCCGAGCGCCTCGCGCGCGGCGTGGATGTGCTCGATGTCCGCGCCGGGCCGGATCTTGATCTTGATGCGCTGATAGCCCGCGGCGAGGGCGGCGCGGGCCTTGTCGGCGAGCTCGCCGGGGCTGGCCTGGATGCCGATGGAGATGCCGGTCGCGATCGCGTCGCGCGTGCCGCCGAGAAGGCGCGACAGGCTGACGCCGTCCCGCTCGGCCAGCAGCGTCCAGGCGCCCATCTCGACGGCGGCCTTCGCCATCGGGTGGCCGCGAATCGCGCGCCGGAGCAGGCCGTCGAGCGCGCGCGGATGGACGACGCCCCGGCCGAGCAGCCGCGGCACGATCCATTCCGTCAGGGCCAGCCAGGCCGTGTCGACCGTCTCGTCCGAGTAGTTCGGCTGCTCGCCGGCCACGCACTCGCTCCAGGCCGTGGTCCCGTCCGCGTCCTCAAGCTCGAGCAGCAGGATGCGCCGAACGGTCGTGCGGCCCGACGAGATCTCGAACGGCTCGCGCAGCGCCATCCGTATCTCCCGCAAGGTGACACGTGCCAGACGGAGGCTCATCGATGGGCCGTTCGCGCGCCGGCCGGCTCGTTCGTGAGCAGGTACCAGGAGTCGTCCGCCGCCGGCAGATGGCGGAAGCCGGCCACGCGGTAGCCGCGGGCAAGGTACCAGGGCAGCACGTGGCGGTGCATGTGCTGCCACGCGTGGGCGAGCGCCGGATCGGTCGCCTTGAGCACGTCGATGCGAGTGGGCAGTGCAACCCGGACCCAGGGTTCGACGGGGAGCTTGGCGCCGGGCGCACGGCAATCGAGGCCGACCGCCGGCGCTGCGTCCGCCGCACCCGGCAGAGGGTCGCCGCGGTCGGCCAGCAGGCGCTCGACGCGCGCGCCGGTCAGATTCCATTCGACGACGAAACGGTCCGTGGCGAGACCCCGGTGCAGCGTGCTGTCGGTGTCGCCGTACATGTCGACGACGTACTCCACGGGCAGTGCGCCGAGCCCGTTCACGTTGAGGTTGGCATTGGTGGCCACGAGCGGATCGAAGCTCCAACTTGCGATCTCGATGCCGTCGGCGAGCAGCCGCCAGCGTTGATACTGCTTCAGGCGGATGCCCAATCCCTGCCGCCGGGCGTGCGGATGCACGGCCAGCATGTTCGACCAGTGGGCGGGCGCCCCGTCGCGCACGCCGCTGATGCCGAACACGAAGCCGAGCAGCCGCCCATCGGCGCCGAACGCTCCAGCGGCGACGCCGCCCACGCGCTGGCTCACCATGAGCAGGGTGACCGGGACGACGTCGGCGAAGTCCTGGCCCCAGATCTCGCGTTGCAGCCGCACGCAGGCGGCGTAGTCGTCGCGGGAAGCCAGAGGACGCAGCGTCACCTCGAGCGGCATCGGGCCCCGCTAGGATACCGCGACCTGCCGGCACCCGCCGCCGCCGCCCCGCGGGCGGTGGATGCGGGTGGTGCGGTTCAACGCCGTCTTGGGCACCGTGTCGATCACGGCGAGTGTCGTGTTCACCGCGCTGTATGCGACGATGTTTGGCATCCACTACCTCTTCGCGAATATGATGGCGATCGCGTCGTTTTCACTGGCGAACTTCCTCGCGAACGACCGCCTCGTGTTTCGTGCAAGGAACGATCGTCCCGCCTCAGCGCTCGCGGGTGCGTACGCTGAAAGGAGAGCCGGACGATGAAAGCTCGCCCGCGCGGCCCCGCCGCCGAGCGGCCGCTGCTGCACGTGGCGCTGGCACTCGCGCTCGCGGTCGGTAGTGCAGCGGCTCTCCACGCCGCGGAGCTGACGGAGGAAACGATCGCGGCATGGAAGCGGTACGTCGAGGCCACCGAGCGCCGCATCGCCCGTGAGATCGGGGACGGCAACCGGTTCCTCGTGCTGGACTTCCGCGACGATGCGGAGCCTGCGCGCCGGCAGGCACTGGCCGGCCAACCGATCATCTGGCGGGCGGAGACGCGCGATGATCGCGGCGGATCGATCCCGGTGCCGAAAGGCAAGATCCACCATTGGCTCGGCGTCATCCTGATTCCGAACGCCGATGTGGACCACGTGGTCGACGGTCTGCAGTACTCGATTCCGCCGCACGAGTTGCAGAACGACGTCCTCGAGTCGCGCGTCCTCTGGCGCGCCGGCGACAAGCTGGGGACGTTTCTCAAGCTGAGCCGGAAGGCCGTGATAACCATGCACTACAACACCGAGCATGGGGTGGAGTACGTGCGCCCGGGCGGCGGGCGGGCCTGGAGCCGGAGCGAGTCGACGCGGATTGCCGAGTTGGACGACTTCGGATCGCCGGAGGAGCGCGAGAAGCCAGTTGGCAACGACCGCGGTTTCCTGTGGCGGCTGAACGTGTACTGGCGCTACGAGGAGGTCGCCGCCGGCGTGCTGATGGAATGCGAGGTCGTCTCGCTGAGCCGGTCCATACCGCTCCTGGTGCGCTGGATGGCCGCGCCGCTCGTGATTCGAGAGACGCGCGCCGCGCTCGTGGACATGCTGCAATCGATGCGGACGAAGCTCGATCCGGGCCTGCCGGCCGACAGGGAGTGAACCGGGATCCCGTGCCGGCCCCTGCCGTCACCCGTGTGGAAAGGCGGCGCGCGTCGTGGCCGGCTCCATCACCCGCGCGATGACGGTGCTCGAGATCGCCATCGTGATGAAGAACGCAGCCCATAGCCCGTGAACGGGCGCGAGCGCCGCCCCGACGGCAAGCAGGAGGTAGCCGCGCGCCAGCCGGCGCAACTAGTCGTAGACGAGCGGCATCAGCTCCGCGAGTGACTGCTCGTCGCGGCGACTCGCGCGGGCCGTCGACTCGCTGGCAGCGGGGTCCCGCGTTGGGCTCGGGGCCTAAGGCCTCAAGGATACACTTGGGGGATCGGCCAGCGAGGGGTGTCGGAACGGCTACTGGTTCTTGTCCTGCTCGAGATCGGCGGCCTCCTTGGCCTTTCGCTCTTCCTCGAAGAACTCACGTTGCCAATCGGGCGGCTCCTGCGGTCCGGCAACCATCCCGACGATGTCCGGATCGTGGTCGCTAGGTCGCGGCGGGCTGCCTGCCCGCCGGAGTCTGACCTCGGCGCGTCGCATCTCCTTCATCTTCGAGCGCTCCAGCCGTGCACGTTCCCGCTGCCGTTTGGTTTGTGTCGGTCGTCCCCGATTTGCCAACTTCGCGCACCTCCACTGCCCATGCCTGGTTGGCCCGTCGGCACACGCCGCCCGCGTTCATGTTAGCAAACCGCACGCCCCGGAGGTCATTACCAGCGCGGCTCGCGGCGTCCACCATCGAAGCCGTCGTCCGGCGCGGCGCGGGGTGTCTTCGGGCGCGCCTCGTTGACAGTCAGGCGGCGCCCCTGGAAATCGGCCTGGTTGAGCTCCGTGATGGCCCGTGCCGCCTCGTCCTCTGCCGACATCTCCACGAACGCGAACCCCCGCGGCCGTCCTGTCGCCATGTCCATGGGGATGCTGATCGACTCGACTGCGCCGATCTTACCGAAAAGGGTGCGCAGGTCGTCTTCGCCCGCCGAATAGGGAATATTCCCGACGTACAACCTCACACCCATGAGAGGACTCCTTGTCTTGTCTTCGCTAGCGGAAGTGCCGGGCACATCCGTCGCTGCGTGATCACCTGGGGAAGGAGGGCGAGGCTCTGCTGGCCGCTCTCGAACGCGGGTGAAGCGAGCGAGTCGTAGCGAATGACAGGCGCAGCATACCACAGTTGGGTTTCGGCGCCGATTGACTGGCCGCCGCGGCCGATCAACGATTCGGAATGCGCGACCGCGGCTCCAACGAAGAGAGCTTGTTCGAGAAGCGCCCCTATTTCGTCATCGGCGATCTGGTATCGAACGCGGGCGCCGGCGCGGTGGTCGGTTCGACGATCGCGCTGGTGGTGGGTGACGGTTGGCCGGTGCCGGCCGGCATGGTCGCGGGCATGGCGCTCGGCGGTCTCGTCGCGACCATCCTGTCGGCGGCGGCGTCGCTGCTGTTCGGTGCGCTCGAGATCATGCTGCCGGTCATGACCACCGGCATGGCGGCGGGGATGCTGGTGGGCATGCGTGCCGCAGCAGGCTCCGCGGCGGCACCTGCGGCAACCGGTGCGCTGACCGGTGTGGCCGTGCTGGCGGCGACCTACATCCTGAACGCGCACCTGCGGGCCAGGGGGACCCGGTGGACGTCCTGACCCGGCGGAAGTGGGACCGCGCCGCCCGCGCCTACGATCTGGTGAACGGGTACGGACCGGAGCGCCGCTGGGCGCCGTTCAAGCGGCGTCTCTTCGCGCTGATGCGGGGCAACGTGGTTTTCGCGGCCATCGGGACTGGTCAGGATATCCAGTTCTTCCCGCCCGCCCGGCAGATAACGGGGATCGACATCAGTGGCCGCATGCTGGAGGTTGCCCGGCCGCGCGCCGCGGCGTACCCGGGCACCCTCGCGCTGCGGCAGATCGACGTGCGCCACCTCGACTACCCGGACGGCACGTTCGACCAAGCCTTCACCTCGTGCACCTTCTGCTCGGTGCCGCAGCCAATCGCCGGGCTCCGCGAGCTCAGACGGGTGCTCAAGCCGGGCGGACAGCTGCACATGTTCGAGCACACCAGCAGCCGCTACCTGCCGTTCAGCCTGATGCTGCATCTGATGACCCCGCTCTCCCGCCGGTTCGGCCCGGAATTGAACCGGGATACCGTCAGCAACGTGGCCAGCGCCGGATTCGAGGTCCGGGCGGTGGAGCCTGTATATCTCGACGTCGTGAAGATGATTCACGCGGTGGCTCCGGCCGGCTGACAGGTGCCGACTGATAAGCTTAGGCGTCAACGCCCCGGGGCGAACCGACCGACGATGCGAGGCATACGCAACGCGCTGCGGCGCTACTGGTTCGTGTTCCCGGTCCTGGCTTCGCTGGCCACGGACTGCCAGGAGACCCCGCGGGGCGCCGTACCCACGGGCATCGCGGCGGTCGAGATCGTGCTGCAGAGCAGGCCGGCCGCTCCGCCCCCCGACCGGCGGGCGGTCGAGGATTGCTTGGCGCGGCTGGGCGACGTCGGCACCCACGTCCGCCCCAGCTGGCGGGACAACGCCTTCACCCGCCAGTTCGATCCCGAGCGCGTGCCGCTCGTCGAGACGTCTCCCAACACCTTCGCCGCGCTGTTCCGGGACGTGCCGGCCAACGTGCAGCTCACATTGACCGTGCACGACGTGAACCAGTGCCGGCGCATGCCGGTGATCGCGGGCACGCCCGGCGTCCAGGGCCGGTTCGCCGACGGGCGCGTGACCACCGGCGTGTTCGCCAACGGCACGCCGCTGACGACAGTGGTCGGCAACGACGCGCTCGTGCTCCTCGTCGCGCCGGACGGGACGATCGCCGAATGAACGGAACATGAAGGGCCTGCTCCTCCTGCTCGTGAGCCTGACCGTCGTCCCGGCGCTCCCCGCGGCGCAGGAGCCGGACCACGAGATGGTGGCGGCCATCCGTGAGGAAGGCCTGCAGCGGTCGCAGGTCATGGAGTTGGCCGGCTGGCTCAGCGACGTGTACGGGCCGCGCGTGACGGGCTCGCCGGCCATCGAGGCCGCGGGAGACTGGGCCATGCGGCAACTCCGCGCATGGGGCGTCGCCAACGTGCACGAGGAGCGGTTCGCATTCGGCCAGGGATGGTCGCTCGAGCAGTTCCACGCGCAGATGGTCGAGCCGCAGGTCATGCCGATCATCGGCTATCCGAAGTCGTGGACCAGCAGCACGGACGGCACGGTTGCCGCCGACGTCGTCCGCGTCGACATCCGGTCGCGTCAGGATCTCGACAGGTACCGCGGCACGCTCCGCGGTGCGATCGTCCTCCCGCAACCCGCGCGGGAGGTGCGCATGCTCGAGGGCGACCTGGTGCTGCGGATGGACCGGGCGCTGCTGGCCGAGGCGCGCCGGCCGCTGCCGCCGCGGCAGCCGGCGGCCAGCCCGCGACCGGCACGGCTGCCGGCCCACGCCGTCGAGCAGTTCTACCTCGACGAGGGAGTGGTCGCGGTGCTGGACCGCGGCAGCGACCACTTCATGGTGGAAGGCGCACCCAGCGGCAGCCGCCTCCGGTGGCCGACTCAGCGCGTCGACGGCGGCACGGTGTTCGTTGGTCGCGGCGGGCCGTGGGACGACGCTGCCGGCCGCGTCGTGCCGGCAGCGTCCATCGCTGTCGAGCACTACAACCGCATGGTCCGGATCCTGGAGCGGGGTCTTCCCGTGCGGGTGCAGATCAACATCCGCACGCGCTTCCACCCGGAAGGCGAACGGCTCAACGGCTTCAACATCATCGGCGAGATCCCCGGCACCGATCTGCGGGATCAGGTGGTCATGCTCGGGGCCCACTTCGATTCGACGCACGCGGCAACCGGGGCCACCGACAACGCGAGCGGGACGGCCGCCATGATGGAGGCGCTGCGCATCCTGCGGGCCGTCGGCGCCGCGCCCCGCCGCACCGTCCGGATCGCGCTGTGGGGCGCCGAGGAGCAGGGCCTGCTCGGCTCGCGGGCGTACGTGCGAAGGCATTTCGCCGATCGGCGGACGCTGGAGCGCAAGCCCGGCTACGACAGGCTGTCGGCGTACTACAACCTCGACAACGGGCCGGGGCGCATTCGGGGCGTGTGGCTGCAGGACAACCCCGAGGTCGGCGCGATCTTCGAGCCCTGGCTGGCGTCCCTGGCGGATCTGGGGGTCGTGGCGCTCGGTCCGCGCGCCACGCGCGGCACGGACCACGTGTCGTTCGACGAGGTCGGCCTGCCAGGCTTTCAGTTCATGCAGGACCGGCTCGAGTACAACTCGCGGACGCACCACTCGAACATGGATTTCTTCGACCGGCTCCAGCGAGCCGACCTGAAGCAGATGGCGGTGGTGGCGGCGGTCTTCGCGTACAACACGGCGATGCGCGACGACCCGCTGCCACGCAAGGCGCCGCCGGCGTGGCGGCAGTAGCCGGCCGCCGGTCCTTGCGCGAATCGAGTCTTCGCGATACCGTCGTGGGCTGCGGAGGAGGTGTCAGATGCGCAAGCTGCTCGCGTTGCTGTCGGCGGTGCTGGTGCTCCCGGTCGTGTGCCAGGGGGGCACGGCTCCGCAAGCGCAGGAGCTCCCCATCCTGTCCCTGGGCCAGGTGCAGGCGAGCCAGAGCGGGTCGGTGTCACAGACCGTCGCGAACACGGAGATCACGGTCACGTACGATCGGCCCGTGGCGCGTGGACGCGAGCTGTACGGCGGCATCGTGGCGTATGGCCAGATCTGGAACCCGGGGGCCAACGACGCGACGGCGATCGCGTTCAGCCGTCCGGTCACCATCAACGGCCACCCGCTCGAGGCCGGGAAGTACAGCATTTGGGCCATCCCGGGTCCGGCCGAGTGGACGCTGATCTTCAGCCGCGCCGCGGACGTGTATCACCAGCCGTATCCGGGCGAGGAGCACGACGCGCTGCGCCTGAACGTGGTCCCGGCCAGCGGTGACCATATGGAGACGCTCGCGTTCTACTTCCCCGCCGTCGAAAAGAAGGACGCCGAGCTGCGGCTGCACTGGGGCACGACCATCGTGCCGTTGTCGATCACGGTTCCTTGAGCGGAGGCACCTCAGGCATGGAGAGCAGCGAGACGCGCGGCAGGGCGCTCGTGCTGGTCGGGGTGATCGTCCAGGTCGCGCTTGCGGTCGGCTTGGCGCCGGCCGCCGGCGCGCAGCAGTGGGTGGCCTCGTGGGGATCGTCCCTGCAGGGACTGTCGCCGGAGGAGGCGACGATTACGAACGCCACCGTCCGCCTCATGGCGCGGTCCACCGTCGCCGGCGACCGGGTACGCGTGCGGCTGGAGAATACGTACGGCAGCGAGCCGCTGACCGTCGGCGCGGCCGCCGTCGGCCTGCAGAACAACGGGCCGTCGCTCGTCGCGGGATCGAGCCGCGCCCTGCGCTTCGGCGGCTCTGGCTCGGTCACGATCCCGGCCGGCGAGTACGTCGTCAGCGACCCGGTCGACCTGGCGGTCGAGGCCGGGCAGGGGCTGGCGGTCAGCCTGCACGTACCCGCTGCCAGCCTGCGCAGCAGCACGCACCGCACCGCGCTCACCACGTCGTATCTGACGGCGGCGGGCGCCGGGGACTGGACGGGCAACGTCGACGGCGAGCCGTACACGGAAACGACCCCCTGGATGCACTGGCTGTCGGCCATCGAGGTGTTCTCGTCCTCGGCACGCGGTGCGATCGTCGCCTTCGGCGACTCCATCACGGACGGTTCCTGCGCCACCACGGACGGTCACGACACGTGGCCGGACATCCTGCACACGCGGCTCCTGCACGCCGCCGGCACGGCGCGCCTCGGGGTGGTCAATGCCGGCATCGGCGGCAACACGGTGATTCGGGTGCCGCCGGTCACGAGCACGCCCGGCGTCGAGCGGATGGATCGGGACGTGCTGACGCTGGCCGGCACCACGCACGTCATCATGTTCCTGGGAACCAACGATCTTCGCCGGCACGCGACGGCCGAGCAGGTGATTGCCGGTCTCGACGAGGTCGTCGGGCGGGCTCGGGCGCGGGGGCTGAAGGTCGTGGCGGCCACCATCATCGCGCGCAATCCGACGCCGCGCCGCGGCCTGCCGCCGGAGCTGGGGTTCGGGTCGGAGCAGAACGAGCGGCGGCACGCCGTCAACGAGTGGATCCGCAGCAACGACGATCTCCACGCGGTCCTGGACTTCGACGCGGTGACGAAGGATGCCAGCGATCCCGATCTCATCAATCCCGTCTACGACTGTGACGGCATCCATCCCAACGTGTTCGGGTATGCGGCGCTGGGCGGCTCGATAGATCTCGGTGTGTTCGACGAGGGACTGCAGGAGTCTGCGCGGTAGAACGGCGCAGACTTGGGGGGCTGGCCATGCGGGAGATGCGCGCGCGGGTTGTCGTCGTTATCGGGGTTGCCGTTGCCCTCCTGAGCGCTGCGCCCGGCGCACGGATACTGCTGGCGGAACGCCAGGAACGGACGGTCTGGGACGGCATCTATACGCAGGAGCAGGCCGAGCGCGGCGCCGGCCTGTATCAGGAGTGGTGCGCCAGCTGCCATGCGTCGGACCTGTCGGGCGGCGACCTGGCCTCCGGGCTGGTCGGCGGCGAGTTCGTCTGGAACTGGAGCGGCCTGACGGTCGGTCAGCTCTTCGAGCGGTTGCGGATCTCGATGCCGCAGGAAGACCCGGCCAGCGTCACCCGGTCCCAGAAGGCCGATATCCTGGCCTTCATGTTGCACGCGAACGAGTTTCCGGCCGGCGAGCGCGAGTTGCCCGACCGAGCCGCCATGCTGGAGCAGTTCCTGTTCGAGGCGATTCAGCCCTGACCGAGCCGGAGAGACGATACGTGAGAACAGTTCCGAAGCTTACGCTCGACGAGGCCCGCATCATCATGGCCGCGGCCGAGGAGAAGTCACGTGAGATCGGTGTCGACATGGATATCGCGGTCACCGACGACAGCGGTAGCCTGTTGATGTTTCACCGCATGGATAACGCCCGCATCACCAGCATCGACGTGGCGATCAGCAAGGCGTTCACGGCGGCCGCGGCCCGGCGCTCCACGCGTTCGTACGGCGATATCAGCCAGCCCGGCGGACCGGCGTTCGGGATCCACGTCAGCAACCAAGGCCGCTTCATGGTAGTCGCCGGCGGCCTGCCCCTGTTCTTCGACGACCAGATCGTCGGCGGGGTCGGCTGCAGCTCGGGCCATCCGGATCAGGACGAGATCGTGGCCCAAGCCGGCATCGACGCCCTGCTGGCGCACCTGCAGGGCTGAAGCACCGACGATTTCCGGGGCAGGAGTCTGCGCCGCGGAACGGCGCGGACTCCTGGAGGTCCTGGAGGATTGCCGGGCTACGCCGACTCGGTCGCCGCGGGGAGCGTCTTGTCGATCGCCGCCTGCAGCCGGGTCTTGTCGGCAAGTCCGACGATCGACTCGACCACCTCGCCGTCCTTGAACAGCAGCAGCGTCGGGATCGACCGGATGCCGAACTGCATCGCGGTGTTCGGATTGTCGTCGACGTTGAGCTTGCCGACGGTCACCCGGCCCGCGTAGTCCTCGGCCAGCGCCTCCACCGTGGGAGCGATCATGCGGCACGGCCCGCACCACTCGGCCCAGAAGTCCACGAGCACGGGCACGTTCGATTTGAGCACGGACTCGTCGAAGTTGTTGTCACTCAGGGTCTGCGTGTGTTCTCCCATCGGTATCCTTCTGTGAACTCGGGCGGGTGATTCGCCCGGATCCAATTGTACTTGACTTGCGGCGGCGCAGCGCCCGTCGCGGTCCTGCGCTAGCGGGTAGACGCGCCGGGTAGCGGTCTCGACGTCCCGTCGGTCGTGTCGCGGATGAAGTAGCCGGCTTCTCCGCTGCCGTCACTGCGCCGTATCAGCAGCGCGCGGCCGTCGGCGCTGAGCGGCGCCACCAGCGACTCGCCATCTGCTTCGGCGCTCTCGAACAGCCGCTCCGCGCGCAGCGTGGTCACGTCGAGTCGATCGAGAAACCGTGCGCCGTCTCCGGTGAGCAGGATGTGGTCTCCGTCCTGCATGACCGCGCTGCTGGCCGCGGGTCCGCCCGGGCGATGGACGGGAGTCCCGGGCGCCGCGGTGCCCTCCGCCGGGCTCCAGTCGAGCAGTGTCCGGGGCGTCGGGCCGGCAGGGTCCAGCAGCAGCGTCCTTTGGCGCCCGGTCCGCTCGTCCGCTTCGGTCACGAGGGCGAGGCCGCTCTCGGTCCAGGCGATACCCGCAAACCCGAGCTCCGTGTCGATCAGCGTCTCGGGCGTGCCGTCGAACGGCGCGGCGAGGCCGAGCACCCGATCTCCCGGCGCAGGGCCGGGCTCGCTCCACACCGCGCTGGCCGATGCGGTGGGGTTCCAGCCGTGCCGCCGCCGCGCGGGTGCTGCGTCGGCCGCCGGCAGGTCGGCCAGATGCCGCACCAGGCTTCCGTCTGCATCCCGGATCTGCGCCGAGCGGCTGCGCGCCGCCGCCGCTGCGTCGGCCGCCGGCTCCCCGAGCGTCGCCACGAGGACGAACTCGCCGTCCGGCGAGGGGGTCGCCCGGGTGAAGAGCTCCGGCGCACCCACGTTCCTCCGCCGGCCGGTCGCGAGCTCGACCGTCCCGAGCTGGCTCGTGAAGTAGTAGCTGAAGAGCGCATCCACTCCGGCCGGCGGCGCTCCGCGTGCCGACATCACGAACCGGCACAGGACGCGCGTGCCGTCCCGCAGCCAAGCGCACGGCTCGCCCCACGTCGCGTTGAGCGAGGCGGATGTCAGCGGGCGTGGGATGCCGGTGGCCGTGTCGACGACCCACTGCTCGACGCCGGTGTCGCGGATCACCACGTAGGAGAGATAGGAACCGTCGGGCGAGAATCGTACCCAGCCCAGTGTGGTCTCGAACGGCGCGAGGACCTCGTGGACGGCCGCGTCGGCGAGGCGCACCAGTACGATGCGCTCGATGTGCGGCGCCGGCCAGGGCGTGTTGTTACGGGTATTGATCCGGAGTCCGCCAAGCTCGCGCAGCCGGCGCTCGTCCACGACCGCCGGCCGGCCGGCCGGGTAGGCCAGCGCCACCGCGTCGCCCCCCGGGCTGACGACGGCCTCCGGCGCCGGGCGCTGGTCCTGCGCGCCGGCGACGGCGGCGGACAGCGCGACGGCCGCCCAAGTCAGCAGCATGATGCCAGGCATCTGGTGAATCGCGCCGTCAGCACCGCCGCGGCGGCCTATGCCGTCGCCAACTGCGGCACCTGCGCCGGTGCGGCCAGGGGCGCCTGCGCGCCGGGCGGCAGATCGCCCGCGTCCGGGCGGAGGTACTGCCAGTAGCTCGGCTTGATCGAGGCCAGCAGTTCGGCGCGGGTCTTCACCTCGATCGGCCGCCCCTTGTACAGCTTGCCGGTCGCATACAGCAGGTTCTCCGGCAGCGCGCTACAGAACATCATCATCGGCCAGGTGAAGTTCGGGCCGTTCGTCTTCCGCAGGCGCAGCGCCCACAGGCCCACGCCGCCGATCTTGAACGAGGTCGGTCCCCACCAGCTGTAGAGGCCCGGCCGCATGTTCATCTTCCAGCAGCGGAGGATCAGCTGCCACTGCAGCCTGCTCAGATTGCGCGTCTCGGTGACACCCTTGCCGTGCTCCATGCGGGTGCCCTCGAGCGGCGTGAACACCGACGGTACCAGGAAACCGAACAGCCCGCGGCGCTCTATCTCGTAGATCAGATCGAGCGTCTCCTTCACGTCGTCGTCGGTTTCGCCCGGGTTGCCGACCATCAACGTCAGCATCGGGAACCAGTTGTTCCGATTCAGTACATCGAGGCCGCGGATAACGACGCTCTGCCAGTCCTCGATCTTGAAGGGCACGCCCTTGCTGGGCATGATCTGCTTGGCCATGCGCACCGACCCGGTCTCGAGGCCGATCAACGGCACCAGGGCCTTGCCCTCCGGATGCGAGCTCAGGCGCTTGAGATGGATGGGGCTATGTGGCAGCAGGACGTCGGTCAACTGCTCGATTAGCACCGGGTCGACCACCGCGGGCGCCATCGTCGAGTGGCTGAGCACGTGCTGCTCTACCCCCGGCGTTTCCACGATGCTGCGGTACAGGTCGACCAGCGCTTCCCGGTTCGGAAAGAAGAAGGGCGTCTTGGTCCGCACCTGGCCCCAGATGAACATGTCCTCGGTCGCCAGCGAGATCTGCTTGTTGTCATTCTCCACGTTGGCCCGGACAGCCTCGAGGATCCCTTCCTTGGGCAGGTCGATCTGCGGGTTGAGGTCGGGCACGCAGAACTGACAGCGGCGGCCGCAGCCCGTGGTCATCTCGACCACGCCGAACGTCGTGGGGCGGTCCGGAAACAACAGCGTCAAGGCGTCGGTCGGATGCTCGACCTCCACGTGGTCCGGCAGCTCACCGCCCTCGAGCGCGCGCCGGAACAGCTTGATGGTTTCCGCCGACTCGCTGCGGCCGTCGATGATGCAGTCGATCCCGAGCCGCTCCATGGATTTCGTCTGCGTGATCTGCCAGCTGCCCGAGCCGCCCAGGATGACCCGGAACGCTTCCCGGTGCGGATTCTGTTTGAGGGCGTCGAACAGCTTCGCCGCGTAATGGGAGTTGATGGGCTCGCGGGAGCTGCCGAAGATGGACGTATAGACGCCGGCCGCGAACGTCACGCCCAGCGGGTTGTGGGTCGAGAGCGCCACGATCCGTGTGTCGGGCCCGATGAACTGGTCGAGGTCGTCCGGGTAGCAAACCACGACGTTGTCGCGGCCGAACTCCGTCGCCATGACCCGCTCGAGCACACGCAGCCCGGCCGGCGCCGCGTGCGCTGATCCGTCGTCGAACCGTTTCACGTTGCGCCACTCCGGATACTTCTTGTCCATGACCCATTCCATCCAGATCGGAATGGACGCCATGCCCATCTGGATGAAGTAGCCGGCGTGGTCGATCATTTCGGTGAAAGGTGCCGTCAGGACGATTTGCGTACCACGTTTCATGACGATACTCCGCAACCGATGCGTCGAAGGTTGGAAGTTGAAGGTTAGAGAATGTAACATGAACTCCGCCGGTCGCTGTGGTGACCTCGGTGCGTCGCCGCCGCCCGGGGCGGTCCGCGACGCGGCCGCTCCGTTCTGCGTCCGACCCATGTTCTCCGCCCGGATTCCCGCCAATCTCGCGCCCAACCGGATCGGCCGCGCCGTCAGCCGCCTGCGGGCCGCGCAGGCGGAGCTCATTGACCTGACCGAATCGAACCCGACCCGGGTCGGGTTCCGGTTCCCCCCCGGCCTGCTGCGCGGCGTGGCCGAGCCGCAGGTCCAGGTATATCGACCCGCGCCCCTGGGCCTGCCGGCGGCCCGCGCCGCGGTCGCCGCGCATCTCACCCGCCCTGGCCGGGTGGTGGCGCCGGAGCGCGTGGCGCTGACCGCCAGCACCAGCGAGGCCTACGGCTTCCTGTTCAAGCTCCTGTGCGACCCCGGCGACGCGGTCATGGTGCCGCGGCCCAGCTACCCGCTCTTCGAGCACCTGACCCGGCTCGAGGGGGTCCGCGCGCTGCCGTATGCGCTCGATCACCACGTCCGCTGGGAGCTGGATCCGGGCGCGCTCCGGGAAGCCCTGACCCCGAGCACCCGGGCCGTGCTGCTGGTGAATCCGAACAACCCCACCGGCTCGTTCGTATCAACCGGCGAGGTCGAAGCGGTCGCGCGGATCTGCCGCGAGCACGACCTGGCACTCATCGCGGACGAGGTCTTCGGCGCCTACCCGCTGCACGGCGCCGCCCCGGGCCCGAGCGTGCTCGACCGGCCCCGGCGGGACGTCCTCGCGTTCAGTCTCGGCGGGCTTTCCAAAGCGGTCGGCCTGCCGCAGCTCAAGCTCGGATGGATCGTGGCCGACGGACCGCCCGCGGTCGTCGAGCGCGCGCTGGCCAGACTGGAGCTAATCGGTGACACGTATCTGTCGGTGGCTGCGCCGGTCCAACTGGCCGCCGGCGTACTGCTCGAGGAGGGCGCGGCCGTGACCGCGCAGATCGCCGCGCGCGTGCGCGCCAACTACGCGGCGCTGCGGCTGCGCGTCGAGCGTCATCCGGCGATCCGGCTACCAGCCGTCGACGGGGGATGGTACGCTGTGCTGCAGATCCCGGCCACGGAGCCCGAGGAGACGGTCGTGCTCGAGTTGCTCGAGCGCGACCGCGTCCTCGTGCATCCCGGCTACTTCTTCGACTTCCCTCGCGAGGCATTCCTCGTCGTGAGCCTGCTCCCCGCGCCGGATGCGTTCGAGGCGGGCATCGCGCGGGTGCTCGCCCGCGTTGCAGGCGAGCCGGGCCGATGAACGCCGCACACGCCCCCGTGCTGAAGGACCTCGTGCTGATCGGGGGCGGGCACAGTCACGTCATCGTCCTCAAGCGCCTGGGGATGGAGCCGGTGCCCGGCCTGCGCGTCACCGTGATCGCGCGCGAGGTTCACACGCCGTACTCCGGGATGCTGCCCGGACTGATCGCCGGGCACTACGGCTTCGACGATGTGCACATCGATCTGGGGCCGCTGGCCCGGTTCGCGGGCGCCCGTCTCTACCACGACGAGGCGGTCGGTCTCGACCTGGC
Organism: Vicinamibacterales bacterium; assembly: GCA_965217045.1. Classification (GTDB taxonomy): domain Bacteria; phylum Acidobacteriota; class Vicinamibacteria; order Vicinamibacterales; family UBA8438; genus JAAXGX01. The sequence goes on from CBDCHF010000009.1 coordinate 48,891, forward strand.
CGGCCGGACGGTGCAATGCCGCAGCCGCCCGCCGGTGGCCTACGACGTGCTGTCGATCGATATCGGCGCGTCCCCTGCCCTGAACGCGGCCGGCGCGGCCGCTCACGCGGTGCCGATCAAGCCGATCGCCACGCTGGTGGACCGCTGGGAGCGGCTGCAGGCCCGGGTGCGCGCGGCGTCCCGCGCCCTACAGGTCGGCGTGGTCGGGGCGGGCGCGGCGGGCGTAGAGCTCGTCCTGGCCATGCAGCACGCCCTGCAGCGCATGCAGAACGCCGCCGGCCGGCCGGCGGCGGTGCCCACCTTCCATCTGTTCAGCGCCACCGACCGCATCCTGCCCACGCACAACCGCCGGGCCCGAGCCGGGTTCGAGCGCGTGCTGCGGGCGCGCGGCGTGCAGGTCCACGCGGGAGCGCGCATCGCGGCGGTGCGGCCGGGCGCCATCGTCGTCGAGGATGGGTCGGAGCACGCCGTCGACGAGGTGCTGTGGGCGACGGAGGCGGGCGCCCAGGCGTGGCCGCGCGAGGCAGGGTTGGCCGTCGACGAGCGGGGCTTCATCCGCGTGGCCGACACGCTGGAGTCGACGTCGCATCCGGGCGTCTTCGCCGCCGGCGACATCGCGGCCGTCGTGAATCATCCGCGGGAAAAGGCCGGGGTGTTCGCGGTGCGGCAAGGTCCGCCGCTCGACGCCAATCTGCGGCGAGCCGTGCGCGGCGAGCCGCTCCGGCCCTTCAGGCCGCAGCGGCGCTTCCTGAGCCTGATCAGCACCGGCGACCGTTACGCGGTCGCATCGCGCGGGCCGTGGGCCCTCGCGGGCCGCTGGGTATGGACGTTGAAGGACCGCATCGACCGGCGCTTCATGACCCGTTTCAGCCGCCTGCCCGCGATGGATGCCGGCGCCACCCCCGACGCGGATCTGGAGCGGCTGGCGCCAGCGGGCACCGTCCGCGAGCTGTCCGGCGCCGCCATGCGGTGCGCGGGCTGCGGCTCGAAGGTGGGTGCCACCCTGCTCGACCGGGTCCTCTCGCGGCTGACCCCGTTCCGGAGCGACGACGTCCTGACCGGCCTCGACGCGCCCGACGACGCCTCGGTCGAGCGTATCCCGCCCGGCCTCGTCGCCGTGCGGACGGTGGACGCCTTCCGGGCGATCGTCGACGACCCGTACCTCTTCGGCCAGATCACCGCTAACCACTGCCTGGGCGACATCTACGCGATGGGTGCCGAACCGCGCACGGCGCTGGCTATCGTCACGGTGCCGCTGGGTCCGGAGGACAAGATGGAAGCGCTGCTGAGCGACCTGCTCGGGGGCATGGTGAAGGCGCTCAACGAGGCGGAGACGGCGCTCGTTGGCGGTCACACGACGGAAGGAGACGACGTGGCCCTGGGTCTGGCGCTGAGCGGGGTCGTCGATCCGGCGCACGTGCTGCGCAAGGGAGGGATGCAGCCCGGGAACCGCCTCATCCTGACCGCCCCGCTCGGCACCGGGACGTTGTTCGCCGCGCACATGCGGCTGAAGGCCAGGGGCCGCTGGATTGACGGCGCGGTGCGCTCGATGCTGCAATCGAGCCGGACCGCGGCCGAGTGCCTTCGTGCGCACGGGGCGACCGCCTGCACCGACGTGACGGGCTTCGGGCTCCTCGGTCATCTCGTCGAGATGGCCCGCGCCTCCAACGTGGACGTGCGCCTGTCGCTCCCCGCGGTGCCGCTGCTCGCCGGCGCCCGCGAGACGGTCGCGCAGGGGTTTCTCAGCTCGCTGCACCCGCACAACGCGCGGCTGGGCAGCGCCGTCGTCAACGCCGCTGCCGCCGCCGCCACGTCGATCTATCCTGTCCTGTTCGACCCGCAGACGGCCGGCGGCCTGCTGGCCAGCCTGCCTGCCGCGCGGGCGGAGGGGTGTCTGGACGAGCTGCAGGCGCTGGGCTACGACCGCGCGGCCGACATCGGCAGCGTCGAGCCGCGCGGCACCCGGGAAGAGCAGATCACGATCGAGCTGTAGGAGCCCGCGCCGTAGAGGGGCGCGGGCTCCTGGCGGGTTGGCTGGGCGGCGACCGGAGCCGCAGGCGACGATTCCCGGGCCGGCTCGCGGTTGCAACCCCGGCGGCGGCGGGACCGCCGGACGGTCCGTCAAACTGGAGAGAACGCATGATCACAGTGGGAGAGAAGGCGCCGGCCTTCGCGCTCAAGAATCAGGACGATCGAACGGTTCGCCTGTCGCAGTTCGCCGGGCGATGGATGGTGATCTATTTCTATCCCAGGGACGACACGCCCGGCTGCACCAAGGAGGCATGCGAGTTTTCGGCCGACATGGACAGCTTCGGCAAGCTGGATGCCGTGGTGCTGGGCTGCAGCCCGGACGATCCGGCATGTCACCGCGCCTTCATCGAGAAGCACGCGCTGACGGTCACCCTGCTCTCCGACCCGGAACGGACCGTGATGCAGCAGTACGGCGCATGGGGTGAGAAGAAGCTGTACGGCAAGACGACGGTGGGGGTGATCCGCTCGACGGTCCTGATTGACGGGGCGGGCACGATCGTCCATCACTGGCGCGCCGTGCGGGCAGCGGGGCACGCGGAGAAGGTCCGTGAGAAGCTGCGCACCCTGCGCGCCGCCGTGGCGCCTCGAACCTGAGGCGGGCGGCGTACGGCGTCCATTGTGCTAGACTCCACGCTTCGTATGCGGAACCGGTCGGCTTCCCCACGTTACACTATTCTATGCTCCGTCATCGTCGCGGCCGTCGCGGCCGTCGCGTGCGTCGATAAAGCACCGGCCCGTACCGGCGTCGGCGCCGCGCCCGCGCGCGCGGAGGACATCTTCCTCCAGCCGGTGCCCCAGCCCCAGACTGAGCCCGAGAGCCATCTCGTCGAGGGCATCGTCCCGAACCGGGCGACCCTGGCCAGCATCCTCTACGACCACGGTCTCGATCGCAACCAGGCCGCGCCAGTGATCGAGGCGGTCCGCCTGGTGTTCGACCCGCGGCGGATGCGCGTCGGCAACGCCTACCGCTTGGAGCTGGGCCGCGACGGCGCGCTGCGCAGCTTCGAGTACGAGGTGGACAACGAGTGGTTCGTGCAGGTCCGCGAAGCGGCCGCCCCCTCCCGGGACTTCGATGCCAAGCTCGCGCCCTACGTGAAGGAGCGCGTCGAGGCGGCGATGCGCGGCTTCATCAACCGCGAGCAGACGTCGCTGGCGTCCGCGCTCGACGGCGCGGGCGAGAACGCGCTGCTCGCGATCGAGTTGGCCGCCGTGCTCAGCGGCGAGATAGATTTCAACACTGAGCTGCAGCCCGGCGACCAGTTCGACGTGCTGTTCGAGAAGTACCTCCGCGAAGGCGAGTTCGCCAACTACGGCAATGTGCTGGCCATCGAGTTCATCAACGCCGGCCACCGCCTGCAGGCGTTTCGCTTCACGTCCCCGGGCGAGAAGGAAGCGCTCTACTACGACGAGCAGGGCAGGTCGCTCAGGCGGCAGTTCCTCCGCTCGCCGTTCAAGTTCGAGCCGCGTGTCACGTCGCGTTTCTCGCGGAGCAGGCTGCATCCGATTCTCGGGACGTACCGCCCGCACTTGGGCGTGGACTACGGCGCGCCCACCGGCACGCCCGTCGTGGCCGTGGCCACCGGCACGGTGGTGTCGGCCGGACGCAGCAGGGCGTCGGGCAACATGGTGCGGCTGCGCCACACCAATGGCTACGAGACGTACTATCTGCACCTGTCGGCATTCGCGTCCGGCGTGCGGCGCGGTGCGCGCGTTTTCCAGGGGCAGACGATCGGCCGCGTCGGCGCGACCGGCTTGGCGACCGGTCCGCATCTCGACTACCGGATGAGCAAGAACGGCCAGTTCGTGGATCCCTTGCTCGAGCACCGGAATGTGCCGCCCGGCGCCCCGGTACCGCAACGGCACTTGGCCGCCTTCTACGAGAGTCGCGACCGCTCGCTCCAACAGATGTCGGTGGAGATCGCCCAGGCCGGCAAGCCTGTCCTGGCCACCGACTAGGACCGCGTGGCCCTCATTCATCCGTTTCGTGCCCTGCGTCCCGAGCCGGGTGTCGCCGCCGCCGTCGCGGCCGTGCCGTACGATGTCGTGACGACCCGCGAGGCGCGGGCGCTGGCCGCGGGCAATCCCCTGAGCTTCCTGCACGTCTCCCGCGCCGAGATCGACCTGCCGCCGGACACCGACCCGCACGACGCGGCGGTCTACCGGGCCGCCGCCGGCAATCTGGAGCGGCTCAGGCGTGACGCGCCGCTCGTGGAGGAGGCCGCGCCGGCCATGTACGTCTATCGGTTGCGGTCGGACAGTCACGAGCAGACCGGCCTCGCGGCGTGCTACTCGCTCGACGAGTACGACCGCGGCGCCATCAAGCGGCACGAGAAGACCCGACCCGACAAGGAGGACGATCGGACCCGGCACATGCTCGCGTTGCGGGCGCAGACCGGCATCGTGTTCCTCACCTACCGGGCCGTGCCCGAGCTCACCGCCCTGATGCGGCGGGCAGCGCGGGATGCGCCGCTGTTCGACGTGCAGGCAACAGACGGCGTGCGTCACACGGTCTGGCGCTTGGGCCCCGAGGATCAGGCGGCGGCCGAGGCGGGCTTCGCGCACGTGCCGGCGCTCTACATCGCGGACGGACACCATCGGATTGCGAGCGCCGCCCGTGCCCGCGACCAGCTCGCTGCAACGGAGAACGATGCCGGCCGGGCGCGCTTCGTCCTCGGGGTCGCGTTCCCCGATTCCGACACGCGGATTCAGGCGTACAACCGCACCGTGGCCGACCTGGCGGGGCAGGCTCCCGGGCAGTTCCTGGACGCGCTGCGAGCGCGGTTCACGGTCCGGACGGACGCCGCAGCCGAGCCGCAGCGCGGTCACGTCGCGATCTACCTGAGCGCAGGCACGTGGCACGACGTCGAGCTGCCGTCTGCGCGGGCCGCGGGCCCGGCGGCCGATCCCGCCGCCAGGCTCGACGTGGCGGTGCTGCAGGACGCGCTGCTCGCGCCGCTGCTCGAGGTCGGGGATGTCCGGACCGATCCGCGGGTCGCGTTCGTGGGCGGAGCGCGCGGGACGCGAGCGCTCGAGCAGCTGGTCGACACCGGCGAGGCCGCCGTCGCGTTTTCACTGGCACCGGTGACCACGGATGAGCTGTTCGCGGTTTCCGACGCCGGCGGGATGATGCCGCCCAAGTCGACCTGGTTCGAGCCCAAGCTGCGGGACGGCTTGTTGCTGCATCCGATCTGACATGTCTGACCTGCCCGGCGCACGTGCCGCGCACCGCTGATCATGCCTGCCGCGCGGGTGTTCAACTTCAATGCGGGTCCCGCCGTCCTGCCGGAGACGGTGCTGGCGGAGGTCCAGCGCGACCTCGTGGCGCTGCCAGGAGTCGGGATGTCGGTGTTGGAGGTGAGCCATCGTTCGCAAACCGTGGATGCGATCCTCGAGTGCGCGGTCGCCGACATCCGCCGGGTGGCCGGGCTCCCGGAACACTTCCACGTGCTGTTCCTGCAGGGGGGTGCCACCCAGCAGTTCGCGATGGTACCGCTGAATCTGCTGCCGCCCGCCGGATCGGCCGACTACGTCCTGACGGGCGTCTGGTCGCGGAAGGCGTACGAGGAGGCCGGGCAATTCGGTTCGGTGCGGGTGGCCGGCTCGACGGAGAGCGAAGGGTTTTCCCGCATTCCGGCCGCCGGCGAGCTCGACCTTGCGGACTCGGCGGCGTACCTGCACCTCGCTTCGAACAACACGATCTGCGGCACCCAGTGGCGCACGCTGCCGGACAGCGGCGAGGCGCCGCTCGTGGTGGACGCCTCGTCCGACATCTTCAGCCGGCCGATCGACTTCGAGCGCGTCGGCCTGCTGTATGCAGGTGCCCAGAAGAATCTCGGGCCGGCGGGCGTCACGCTCGTGATTGTCCGCGACGACCTCGTGCGCCGCGCGCCAGCGCGATCCGGCGTGCCGACGATGCTGCGCTACGCAACCCACATCGGCGCCGGGTCGCGCTACAACACCCCGCCGGTCTTCGCCATCTACATGGTCGGCCTGGTCGTCAAGTGGCTGCTCGCCAACGGCGGACTCGCGGAGCTGGCGCGGCGGAACGAGCGCAAGGCCCGCAAGCTGTACGAGGCGATCGACCGCACGCCGTTCTATCGGGGTACGGCCGCCCCCGACAGCCGCTCGTCGATGAACGTCACGTTCCGGCTGCCCGCGCCGGAGCTGGAGACGCGCTTCGTCGACGAAGCAAGGCAGGCCGGGCTGGTCGGGCTGCGGGGACACCGGTCGGTCGGCGGCGTGCGGGCGTCGATCTACAACGCCTGTCCCGAGGCGGGCGTCGACGCCCTGGCTTCGTTCATGGCCGAATTCGAGCGGACACGCGGCTGACCCGGCACCGCGCGTTTCGTGCCGCCCGCTTCCTGCGGTCGGCCCGGACGTTCGGCTGCGCGTTCTCCCGAGACCCTCGCCCGGAGACGGATGATCGGCGGGAAACCGGTGTAGGATTGCCGGCACCGGTGGGATTCCGACGTTCCGGGTCGTCAGAATCCGGTTCCGCAGCACGAACGGAGGTTGCGCCATGCGCCAGTCCCTCTCGCTCGCCGTGACATTCGCACTGCTCTCCTGCGGAGCGGCCGCCCAGCCCACGGGCGGGGCGGGGCCGTGGCAGACCTACGATACCTCCGGCGGCGAATGGCGAAGCTACGCCGGGAGCATCGGCGGGCAGAAGTACTCGCCGCTGGATCAGATCGACGCGAGCAACTTCGCGGACCTTCAAATCGCGTGGGAGTGGCGCTCCGTCGACCAGCGCATCAGCCGGACGACACCGGGGGGAGGCGAGTGGTCGGCGCCGCTCGACACCGTCGTCGACACGCTCGTCGCGGACGCTCCCGACCGCTACCGGGCCGGCCACCGGCCGCTGCCGTCGCGCCTGCAGGCGACGCCGCTGATGGTGGATGGCGTTCTCTACTTCAACACGCCGCTGTCGCAGGGCGTCGCGGTCGACGCGACGACCGGCGAGACGCGCTGGGTGTTCAACCCGAAGGCCTACGAAGAGGGCACGCCGACGATGAGCAACCCGTGGTCGCAGCGGGGCGTCGCATATTGGACCGACGGCGCGGGGGACGAGCGGATCTTCTGGGGCACCGGCAACGGTTACCTGGTCTGCGTCGCCGCGCGGACGGGCCGGCCCTGTCCCGACTTCGGCCCCGACGGCGGGGGCATGGTCGACGCGATGGTCGGCCTGCCGCGGGCGAACCGCGCGGAGCGCGACTACCTGAACGCCATGCTGCTCGGTATCCACTCGCCGCCGATCGTCGTCCGCGACCGGGTGATCCACGGCTCGCAGGTCGCCGACCGCCGCATCACGAAGGAGGCGGTGCCCGGCTGGGTCCGTGCCTGGGACGTCCGCACCGGCGCGCACGCCTGGGACTTCCATACCGTGCCCAACGGCGCGGACGAGTTCGGCGTCGACACTTGGCTGAACGAGTCGTGGCGCTACTCGGGAAACGCCAACGTCTGGTCGATGCTGGCCGGCGACAATGAGCTCGGTCACGTGTACCTCCCGACCGGCACGCCGACCAACGACTACTACGGCGTCGATCGCCCGGGGGACAACCTGTTCTCGGAGACGCTGATCGCGGTCGATGTCGAGACCGGGCAGCGCGTCTGGCATTTCCAGGCGGTGCACCACGGGCTGTGGGACTACGACTTCGCGACCCATCCCAACCTGGCGGACATCACGGTCGACGGTCGTCCCATCAAGGCGATCGCGCAGGTCAGCAAGCAGGGGTTCGTCTACGTCTTCGACCGCGTCACGGGGGAGCCCGTCTGGCCGATCGAGGAACGGCCCGTCCCGCAAGGGTCCAACATGCCGGGCGAGGTACTGTCGTCCACCCAGCCGTTCCCGACGAAGCCGGCGCCGTTCGACTATCAGGGCGTGACGGTCGACGACCTGGTCGACTTCACCCCGGAGATCCGCCAGATGGCGCTCGCCGCGGTCGAGGGCTTCCGGCTGGGACCGCTGTTCACGCCGCTGGACCGGTCGATCGAGGGCGTCACGAACGGCACCCTCATGCGCCCGCCGCCGGGCGGCACCGCGGGCTGGTCCGGGGCCGCCGTCGACCCCGAGACCGGGATGCTCTACGTCCCGTCACGCAACCAGACGGCGGTCGTCTCTCTCTATCAGCCCGATCCGGCTCTCGGCGCGACGGTGCGCTACACCCACGGCGCGCCGGAGGCGGAGCGCCTAGCGGGAGGCGGCAACATCCGTCGCGAGCCGCAGATGCCCCGGGGGCTGCCGCTCGTCAAGCCGCCCTACTCGCGCATGACGGCCATCGACCTCAACACCGGCGAGCACGCCTGGTGGGTGCCGACCGGCAACGGCGACCGCTACCGCAACCACCCGCTGCTCCGCGATCTCGATCTGCCGCCCCTTGGCGGGGACAACGCCATCAACGGGCCGCTGCTGACCTCGACCCTGCTCATCTACTGCCTGACCGGCGGCGGTACGAACAACGGCCCGCGGCTGGTCGCCTACGACAAGTCGGATGGCACGGAGCTCGCCTCGGTGGATCTCCCCTCCGGCGGCATCGGCACGCCGATGACCTACATGGCCGACGGCCGGCAGTACATCGCGCTCACGGTCGGCGCCGGCCCGCGGCTCATCGCCTTCGCGCTGCCCGCTGACTAACGCGGCGGACGGCGACCCGGGCTGGCCCGGCGCGCGCCGACCCTGTACGCTGTAGGCCGTGCGGCAAACGCAAGGGTCGATCGTCTGCGCGGACTGCGGCACGCTGGTCGGCATCAACGAGCCGCGCTGCCCTCACTGCGGCGCCTGGCGGCCGGGACTGTTCGGTTGGGGGCCGGTCATCCGCAACCTCGTCGGCCAGCGTCTGGACCTCGTCTCGCTGATCCTGATGGCGTGCATCACGCTGTACGCCGTCGCGCTGCTGCTCGAGCCCGACGCCATCTTCACGGGCCGCGGCCTGTTCTCCTTCCTGTCGCCCGGCAGCCGGGCGCTGTACCAGCTCGGGATGACCGGCGGCGTGGCCTGGGAGCAGGGGTGGTGGTGGACGCTGCTGACGGCCAACTATCTCCACGGCGGCGTGCTCCACATCCTGTTCAACATGATGTGGATCCGCAACCTCGGGCCTGCCGCCACCGAGGTGTACGGCCCGGCCCGCGCGTTCGTGCTGTTCAACGTCGCCGGCGCCGCCGGGTTCCTCGTCTCGAACGTGATGACGTCGATGACGAACCCCGGGGCGTTCGCCAGCCCCACCATCGGCGCGTCGGGAGGCATCTTCGGGCTGCTCGCCGCGCTGATCGTCTACGGGCGGAAACGCGGCAGCAGCGCGATGGAGACCCAGTTGTGGCAGTGGGCGATCCTGCTGTTCGTCTTCGGTTTCATCATGCGCGGAGTCAACAACTGGGCGCACGGGGCGGGGTTCGCGGGCGGCTGGATCGCGGCTCACCTCATGGGCTTCATCGACGAGCAGCGGGAGAGCTCGGCGATGCTGATCGCCTCACTCGTGCTGATCGTCCTGACCGCCGCCGGCATCGTCATGTCGTTCGTCAAGGTCACCCAGGCGTTGCTGGGCGGCTGAGCGCGCCCGCCTGCGCGGGCGTCTGCGCCGCCGCCGACGGGTGGCCGGGGCGCCCCCCGCGGCCACCCGGCGCCAGCGGCTGTGCGCGTCCGCGTCGCCGCCGTGGATCTCCAGCCACGTCATGGCGTCGTCGAACGCGCCGCGATGCAGCAGGGCCCGCTGGGCGCGCGGCGTCAGCGCGGAATCGACCAGCCGCGGCTGCAGAACGAGCAGCTGGCGCAAGCGCTCGACGTCGCGCCGGGCAACCGGCAGCCGGCCGAGTGCGATGCCCCCGTTCGCGGTGCCGGCGTCGTCCCGCCGGCGCGGCGTCAGGTCGAGCGGCTGCACGGGCGTAGCCAGACTCCCCAGCAGCACCGCGTTGGTGAGGCCGCCCGGCGCGGACTTGAAGCGGCGCCGATACGCGTCGAGAGCCTCGAGCGACTTCCACAGCGCCCGCGACGCGCCCCGCGCGATCTCGGGCGCGATCCAGCTCAGGAGTCCCAGCTCCAGGAGCGACCGGTACGTGTGAGCGGCCACGCCGCTACGGAGAATCTTGTACAGCTCCTCCGTCATCCTGGCCGGGGAGGCGTTGGCGATCTCACCGTTGTGGCGTGCGATGGCCCGCCGCACCGCCGGGTCGAGGCGGAAGCCGAGACGGGCCGCGAACGAGGCCGCGCGGACCATCCTGACCGGATCCTCCACGAACCGCTCATTCGGATCGCCGATCGCCCGGATCACGCCGTCCCGCAAATCCGCCAGGCCGCCGACGTAGTCGATCACCGCCAGCGTGGCGATGTCGTAGAACAACGCGTTGATGGTGAAATCCCGCCGGAACGCGTCTTCCTCAGGGGTGCCGAACGTGTTGTCGCGCCGGATCGGACCGCGCCCGCGCGCGGCGCCGGAAGCCGCCTGCTCGGCGGTCTCGTCCGCCGCGGCCTCCGGTTCGGGCGCCAGGCACCGGAACGTTGCGACCTCGATCGTCTTCGTCCCGAACTTCACGTGGGCCAGACGGAAACGCCGCCCGATGATCCAGCAGTTGCGGAAGATCCGCTTGACTTCGTATGGATGCGCCGAGGTCCCGATATCGAAGTCCTTCGGATGCCGATCCAGCAGGAGATCGCGCACGCCGCCGCCCACCAGATAGGCCACATGGTCGAATCTGCGCAGGCGGTACAGGACCTTCAGCGCGTCGGGATCGATCTGGCGGCGTGAAATCGTGTGGTCGGCGCGGCCAACGACAAGCGGTTCAACCAATGGCGGAATTATACGGCAGCTGCAGTTTCACCCCTTCGCCTGCTTCCAGCTGCTGCCGACGCCGACGTCCACGGTCAACGGCACGGCGAGCGGCAGCGCATGCTCCATCCGGTCCCGGACCAGGGCGGCGACGGTGTCGGCCACGGCCTCCGGGACCTCGAACAGCAGTTCGTCGTGGACGGTCAGGATCATGCGGGCGTCGGCGGGCAGGCTGCCATGGATGTCGAGCATGGCGCGCTTGAGGATGTCGGCCGCGCTGCCCTGGATGGGCAGGTTGACGGTGACCCGCTCGGCCGCGGCGCGCACCTGGCCGTTGCGGCTGGACAGCTCCGGCACGCGGCGCCGGCGGCCGAGCATGGTGCTGACGCTGCCGGACTCGCGGGCGCGGGCGATCGTGGCTTCGATGTAGCGGCGGACGCCGGGGAAGCCGTCGAAGTAGGCGTCGATGAACGCCTGCGCCGCCGGCTGGCTGACGCCGATGTCCCGGGCGAGCGTGAAGGCCGTCTTTCCGTACAGCAGCGCGTAGTTGATGATCTTGGCGCGCCGCCGGAGCTCGTGCGGGTCGAGGCTGCTGGCCGGGCCGAAGACCTTGAGCGCCGTCTGGTCGTGGATGTCGTCGCCGCGCCGGAACGCGGCGATCAGGCTGTCGTCGCCCGACAGGTGCGCCAGCACGCGCAGCTCGATCTGCGAGTAGTCTGCCGATATGAGCACGGTGCCCGGCGGGGCGACGAAGGCGCCGCGGATCTGCCGCCCGAGCTCCGTGCGAATCGGGATGTTCTGGAGGTTAGGATCGCTGCTGCTGAGCCGGCCTGTCGCCGCAACGGCCTGGTTGAACGAGGTGTGCACCCGGCCGGTCTCCGGGTTGACGAGCTGCGGCAGCGCGTCGACGTACGTGCCCTTGAGTTTCTGGAGGCTTCGCCAGTCGAGCACTTTCCGCGGCAGCTCGTGCGTCAGCGCCAGCTCCTCGAGCACGTCGACTGAAGTCGACGCCACGCGTGTCTTGCCGGTGCGCCGGGATGACGGAAGCTGCAGCTTCTCGAACAACACCTCGGAGAGCTGCTTCGGCGAGTTGATGTTGAACTCGACGCCGGCCAGCTCGTGGATGTCGCGCTGCAGCGCCGCGAGATCCGCCTCGAGCCGCGCCGACATGCGGCCCAGCACATCGGTGTCCACGCGAATCCCCGCCTGTTCAATCGAGGCGAGCACCGGGATGAGCGGCAGCTCCAGCTCGCGGTAGAGCGGTTCCAGCGCTTCGTCTGCCAGCCGACCCCACAGCGGAGCGGCCAGCTTGAGGGCGAGGTCGCTCCGCTCGTTGCAGTATCTGACAACCGCGTCGGCCGGAAGATCGCCGAACTTGAGAGCCTTGGCGCCGCGGCCCCGCAGCTCGTCCTCCGCCATCGCCTTGTAGCCGAGGTACTCGAGCGCGAGATCCTCGATGCGGTGGGGCGGCCGCGTGGCGTCGAGCAGATAGCTGCCGATCATCGTGTCGACGTCGAGACCGCCGAGCGGCACGTCGTGGTGGGCCAGTACCATGACGCTGCCTTTCAGGTCGTGACCAATCTTCCGCACGGCGGGGTCGCCCAGCAGCGGGCGCAGCGCCGCGAGCGCTGCCGGGGCGTCCAGGTTGGCCTCCCCGCCGAGGGCCGCGTGGCCGAGCGGAACGTAGCGGCCGCGGCCGGGCGCGGTCGACACGGCCACGCCGACCAGCGATCTCTGCCGAGGCCGGACATCGTCCGCCAGGACGTAGAGGCTGCAGCGCCCGCTTGCCCGCGCGTCGTTCGCCAGCGTCTCGATCTCCGCTGTCGTGCGGACGATCCCGTAGTCGGTCTCGACCATGTCGACGGTCGGCGCGTACTCCGGGATCAGGGTGCGGAACCCGAGCTCGGAGAATAGCTTGAAGCAGCGCCCGGCGTCCGGGCCGCGGTAGCGGAACGCCGCGGCGTCGAACGCCACCGGCACATCGGTCCGGATGCGCACCAGCTCGCGGCTGAGCCGCGCTTGGTCGGCGTGCTGTTCGAGAGCGGTGCGGTACCGCTTGCGTGCGACCTGCGCCGGATCGGCCAGCAGCGCGTCGAGCGAGCCGTGCGCCTCGATCAGCTCGCGCGCGCCCTTCTCGCCGATGCCGGGCACCCCTTTTACATTGTCGACGGCGTCACCCATGAGCGCCAGCACGTCGACCACCTTGTCCGGCGCGACGCCGAACTTCGCCCGCACCCCGTCGGCGTCGAACCAGGCGCCCTCGTCGCGCGGATTGAACATCCGGATCCCGTCGCGGATGAGCTGGTAGAAATCCTTGTCGCCGGTGACGATCGCCACGTCGTAGCTGTCGGCCCTGGCCTGCTCGGCCAGCGTGCCGATGACGTCGTCCGCCTCGAACTCGTCGTGGGTCAGAATCGGTACCCCGAGCGCCTCGCACGCCTCGTGCACGGCGGGTACCTGCGCGGCGAGGTCGTCCGGCATCGAGGGCCGGTTGGCCTTGTACTTCGCATCGAGACCGGTCCGGAAAGTCGGTCCCCGGGTATCGAAGGCGGCGGCGATGAGATCGGGATCGTGGTCCGCCAGGAGCTTCCTGAGCATGTTGACGAAGCCGTACACGGCGTTCGTCGGCCGGCCGTCCGGGCCGCTCAACTCGCGGATGGCGTGATAGGCGCGGTAGAGCTGTGAGCTGCCGTCGATGAGATAGAGACGGCCGCGGCCCGACCGCGGACCCGAGATGGCCTCACTCGGCATGGGCGCCGCCGGTAAACGCGGTCGTCAGGGGCCGGTCTCCTGTGCCGGCTTGGTCCCCTCGGTGAAGCGGAGCCCGTCGCGGTCCGACAGTACGCGGACGCCCCGGAACCCTTCCGCCCTGAGTGCGGTCACGGCTCCGCCGGCAGCGTATTGGCGATCGACGGTCTGGCGCGAGAACAGCGCGCCGAGGCCGCCGCGCAGCGACCGTTCAATCACCAGGCAGCGCCCGCCGCCGCGCAGCACGCGGCAGGCCTCCTGAAGCGACAGGACTCGCTCGTTCGGCCGCATCGTGCCGAGGACATCCTTGATGGTCACCAGATCGAACGAGCCCGGCTCGTACGGCAGTGCGGTGGAGGGGGCGACATCGATCTCGACCAGCACGCCGGCCCGGGCTGTCGCCCGCTCGAACATTTCGACGTCACCGTGGTCCCGCACCAGCGCGCAGGCCCGACCGCTGAGTCCGACCGCCGCCGCCATGGCGGCGATCAGCGCGCCGTCGCCGTGGACCTGCAGCACGCGTGAGCCGAGCTTCAACCCGGCCATGGAGACCGCGAGGTCGTGGGGGCCGCCGCCCTTCTTCAGCTTGAACAGGGGCATGACCGATCCGCAAGCTGCCGGTGGTGGGGCACCCGCCGGCTCACCTTTGCGAACGAGGCACATGATATATGCTCTCCCCGTGAAAAGTCCGCAGGAAATCGAGGCTCCCACCGGTCGTCTCGGGGTGCTGCTCGTCGGCCTGGGTGCGGTCAGCACCACGTTCATCGCGGGAGTCCACGCCCTGCGCAAGAACCTCGCGGAACCGACCGGCTCGCTGTCGCAGATGGGGACCGTGCGGCTCGGCAAACGGACCGAGGGACGCTCGCCGCTGATTCGCGACTTCGTGCCGCTGGCTGCGCTCGACGATCTGGTGTTCGGCGCGTGGGACATCTTCGAGGAGAACTGCTACGAGGCGGCGCGCACCGCCGGCGTGCTGGACGCGGCGCTGCTCGAACGCATTCGGCCCGAGCTCGAAGCGATTCGGCCGTGGCCGGCCGTCTTCGACCGGCAGTACGTGAAGCGACTGACTGGTCCGCACGTCAAGCGCGGGGCCAGCAAGCGCGAGCTGGCCGAGCAGGTAGCCGACGACATCCGCCGGTTCAAAGAGGCCAATCGACTCGATCGGCTCGTCCTCGTGTGGTGCGGCAGCACCGAGGTCTTCATGGAGGAAGCGCCGGTGCATCAGTCGCTGGCCGCGTTCGAGGCTGGGTTGGAGCGGTCCGATCCGGCCATTCCCTCGAGCATGATCTACGCCTACGCGGCAATCAGGGCAGGCATTCCGTACGCCAACGCGGCACCCAATCTCAGCGCCGACGTGCCGGCGCTGACCGGGCTGGCCGTCGAGACCGGTGCGCCGCTGGCGGGCAAGGATCTCAAGACGGGTCAGACCCTGATCAAGACGATCGTCGCACCCGGCCTCAAGGCACGCCTGCTGGGGGTGTCCGGCTGGTACTCGACCAACATCCTCGGGAATCGCGACGGCGAGGTCCTCGACGATCCGGAGTCGTTCAAGACGAAGGAGGAGAGCAAGAAGTCGGTTCTGGACTATATCTTGCAACCGGATCTGTATCCGACATTATACAGTAACCTCCATCACGTCGTGCGGATCAACTACTATCCGCCGCGGGGCGACAACAAGGAGGGCTGGGACAACATCGACCTGGTCGGATGGCTCGGGTATCCGATGCAGTTGAAGATCAATTTCCTGTGCCGGGACAGCGTGCTCGCCGCCCCTCTCGTTCTCGACCTCGTCCTGTTCCTGGACCTCGCGCAGCGGGCCGGGATGACCGGCATCCAGGAGTGGCTGTCCTTCTACTTCAAGAGCCCCATCCACGCCCGCGACATCTATCCGGAGCACGACCTGTTCATCCAGCTGATGAAGCTCAAGAACACGTTGCGGTATCTGCGCGGCGAGGAGCTCATTACCCATCTCGGCCTGGAGTACTACGACTAGCGGCGCGTCGATGGCGCTGATCGAGACCGTCGAACTGTGGAAGACCTACGTCATGGGCGGGGAGCGCATCCACGCCCTGCGGGGTGTATCGATCGCAATCGAGCGCGGCGAGTACGTGGCCATCATGGGGCCGTCGGGCTCAGGGAAGTCGACGCTCATGAATCTCATCGGCTGCCTGGACACGCCGACGCGCGGCACCTACCGCCTCAACGGCAGGAACGTCGATCAGATGAACGACGACGAGCTGGCGCGCATCCGCAACGAGGAGATCGGGTTCGTCTTTCAGACCTTCAACCTGCTGCCGCGCGCGACGGCCCTGCAGAACGTGGAGCTGCCGCTCGTGTATGCCGGGGTGAGGCGCCGGGAGCGCGAGCGCCGGGCGACGGCGGCGTTGCAGATGGTGGAGCTTGAGGACCGGCTGCTGCACCGGCCCAACGAGCTGTCCGGCGGGCAGCGCCAGCGGGTGGCGATTGCCCGGGCGCTGGTCAACTCGCCGTCGCTCGTGCTGGCGGACGAGCCGACCGGGAATCTCGACAGCCGGACCGGCGACGAGATCATCGGCCTGTTTCAGGTGCTCCACGCCGCCGGGAACACGGTGCTGCTGGTCACCCACGAGGCCGGCATCGCCGCTCACGCCGACCGCGTCGTCCAGATTCGGGACGGGCGGGTGGAGCACGACCGGCCGGCGCTGGCCTCCTAGTCGCCTTCCTGATGTTCTCCGAATGCGCTGCGCAGGGTGTCGGCGATCTCGCCGACCGTGGCGTGCGCCTCAACGGCGTCGATGATCGGGGGGACGAGATTCGTCTGCTCGCGGGCCGCCCGGTCCACCTGCCCGAGCGCGGCCCGGCACCGCGCGTCGTCGCGTGACGCCCGCACGGCGCGCACGCGCTCGATCTGCTCGGCCTCCAGGTTCGGGTCGATGCGCAGGGCCTTGATCGGCGTCGGCTCGTCGGCCGCGTACCGGTTGACGCCGACGACCGTCGAGGTGCCGGAGTCGACCGCCTGCTGCGCGCGGTAGGCCGATTCCTGGATCTCCCGCTGAATGAACCCGGTCTCGACCGTCGCCAGGCCGCCGCCCAGCTTGTCGATGCGCTCGAGCAGAGCCGCCGCCTCGCGCTCGACGCGGTCGGTGAGCTGCTCGATGGCCCAGGCGCCGCCCACCGGATCGACGGTCTTGGCAACCTCTGTCTCGGCGGCGATGATCTGCTGGGTGCGCAGGGCGAGCCGGGCCGCCTCCTCCGTCGGAAGGCCGAGCGCCTCGTCCCGACTGTTGCAGTGCAGCGACTGCGTGCCCCCGAGCACGGCCGCGAGTGCCTGCAGCGCGACGCGCACGATGTTGTTGTCGGGCTGCTGCGCCGTCAGGGTGCTGCCCGCCGTCTGGACGTGAAAGCGCAGCTGCTGCGCGCGCGGTTCGGTCGCTCCGAAGCGCTCGCGCATGATCCTGGCCCACAGCCTGCGCGCGGCGCGGAACTTCGCTATCTCTTCCAGGAAATTGTTGTGGGCATTGAAGAAGAACGACAAGCGGCGCCCGAACGAATCGACGTTGAGGCCGGCGTCGATCGCCGCGCCGACGTACACGATCGCGTGGGCAAAGGTGAACGCGACCTCCTGTGCGGCCGTCGACCCGGCCTCGCGAATGTGGTACCCGCTGATCGAGATGGGGTGCCAGCCGGGCAGCTCCGCATCGCAGTACGCGAACATGTCGATTGCGATGCGCAGGGAGGGGCGCGGAGGAAAGATGTACGTGCCGCGGGCCGCGTACTCCTTGAGGATGTCGTTCTGCACGGTGCCGGTCAGCTTGCGGGGCTCGACCCCTTGCCGCCTGGCCACGGCCACGTAGAGCGCCAGCAGGATGATGGCGGTCGCGTTGATCGTCATCGACGTGGATACGCGGTCGAGCGGAATCCCGCTGAACAGCTCCGCCATGTCCTCGAGCGAGTCGATCGCCACGCCAACGCGTCCGATCTCGCCAGCCGCGAGCGGGTGGTCGGAGTCGTAGCCGATCTGCGTCGGCAGGTCGAACGCCACGCTCAGGCCGCTGACACCCTGATCGAGCAGATAGCGGTAGCGGCGATTGGAGTCCGCGGCCGTGCCGAACCCGGCGTACTGCCGCATGGTCCAGAGCCTGCCACGATACATCGAGGGATGGATCCCCCGAGTATAAGGGTACGCTCCCGGGGCGCCGAGTTCGGTTTCGGGGTCCCATCCGGGCAGGTCGCCGCTGGAATAGGTGACCGATGACATGGCGCTCGGGATTGTACAGCGAATGACCCGATCGGGGGCCCGATGCACGCCAGGGCGCCTCCGATCGTTCACACGCGGTCCTGGTTTCGGCGCGTTGCCGTGACCAGCCCTTGACAAGTATCCAAACGCCTACTTACAATTACAGAGCAAACTTTTATTTTTACTCTGTTGATTTTTCCCGCCCGATATTGTTGCCCCCCTCGGAGTGCATGTCTACACTACGGTATCAGCGCGGGCGCCCGTTCGCCCCGGTTCCCGGCCCGGCGGCGTCAGGAGGTCTCTGGCATGGACAACGTCATGAGTCAGCTGGCGCGTGAGCTGGCCGACGCCATCGGTGCGGCCGTCGAGGAAGACGCGAAGGTGGAAGCGTGCTGGGAGAAGGCCCGCGCCGCCGGGTACGAGATGCAGGTCTCGCTCGAAGCGGTCGTCGGCTTTGGAAGCCGGAGCAGCTCGCAAGCGCTCGCGAAGGTCGAAATGCCCGCGACCGTCGAGCCCCCGCGCCAGCAGGCCGAGATTACGGCCAACGACCGGCGCTTTCTGCGCTCACTCCGGATCGCCGCTGACGAGATGGGGCAGGGCGTCGAATAGCCGGCAGTCCCGCGGCAAGCAGAGCCGCAGGCGGCGACTCCCAGGCTATTGTTCCCAGGTTCTGAGGTCGGCCCCGGTCATCTCGGCCGGCGCCGTGATCCCCAGGATGCCGAGCATCGTCGGCGCGACATCGCGTAGCGAGCCGTCGCGCAGGGCGTAGCCGCGGCCGCGCAACTCCGGCTGCACGAGCACGACGGGCACCGGGTTGTTCGTGTGCGCGGTGTGAGGCTCCCCGCGCTCGCCGTCCCACATCTGCTCCGCGTTGCCGTGGTCCGCGGTAATGACGACGGTGCCTCCGGCGCGCTCCACCGTCTTGACTATCTCGAGCAGGCACCGGTCAAGCGTCGACACGGCGGCGACCGCCGCGTCGAGCCGGCCCGTGTGGCCGACCATGTCGGCGTTGGCGAAGTTGCAGATGATGACGCGATGGCGCGCGGCCTCGACGTCGGCGACGAGCTGCGCCGTGATCCCGGCGGCGCTCATCTCCGGCTTCAGGTCGTAGGTCGGCACCTTCGGCGAGGGCACGAGGATCCGGTCCTCACCCTGGTACGGGCGCTCTTCGCCGCAGTTGAAGAAGTACGTGACGTGGGCGTACTTCTCGGTCTCGGCCAGCCGCAGATTGCTGAATCCCCGGTTGGCCAGCACGTCCGCGAGGCTCGCCGACAACGCCGCCGGGGGGAACGCCACCGGCAGGTCGAACGTGGCGTCGTACTGGGTCATCGTCGTGCAGTGAACCCGCGGGTGAGCCCTGCGCTCGAAACCGTCGAAGTCGGCGTGCGCCAGCGCGCGCGTGAACTGGCGCACGCGGTCCGCCCGGAAATTGAAGAGCACCACCGAGTCGCCGTCCGCAAGCGAGCCCACCGGCTGCCCGGCCGCATCGATCACGACGCCCGGCTCGATGAACTCGTCGGTCACGCCGGCGGCGTACGACTCGTCGATCAGCGTCCGCGCCTGGCGGGCAGTCCGTCCGGCGCCGCAGGTCAGGGCGTCGTAGGCCCGCTGCGTGCGATTCCAGCGCCGGTCGCGATCCATCGCGTAGTAGCGCCCGCACACCGTCGCGATGCGGCCGGCGCCGGCGTTCGACAGCGTCCGTTCCAGCGCGGCGAGATACTGCGCCCCGCCGGTCGGCGGCGTGTCGCGGCCGTCGGTCACGACGTGCACGAACACCCGCGCGATACCGCGCCGGGATGCCATCTCGATCAGCGCGTCGAGGTGGCGCTGATGGCTGTGCACGCCGCCGTCGGAGACGAGGCCGATGAAGTGGAGCGCCTGGCGGTCGTCGGCACAGCGATCGAGCGCGACCGCCAGGGCCTGGTTGTCGAAGAGCCGCCCGTCGCGAACGCTGAGGTCGATGCGCGTCAGGTCCTGGTAGACGACCCGCCCGGCGCCGAGATTCATGTGGCCGACCTCGGAGTTGCCCATCTGCCCGGCCGGTAGCCCCACGGCCTCGCCGCTCGCGACCAGCGCCGCGTGCGGATACTGCTCGACGAGTTCCCGGTACGCCGGCGTTCGCGCCAGCGCTATCGCGTTGTGGTCCGGGCTCGCGCAGAGGCCCCATCCGTCGAGGACGACCAGCGCGAGGGGTGGCGGCATCTGTGGCATTGGGCGAAGATAGGCAGATGATACCATGGGGTGGACGACGCGGCTGCTGCAAAGCCATTAGTTTCAATAGTTTGCAACGGGATCTACCCGGTTGACTTGACCCGTGGGGTCGCCTATGATCCTCCGGTCGACACACTGTCCACTGGGATTAGGAGACGATTCCCCATGCATGAGAGCTGCTTTCGTTACTTGGCGGCTGCCGCCTGCGTCATGCTGGCCGCCTTCCTGTTCGCCGCGCCGGCCGCCGGCCAGGACGAGGCCGCGCGGGAGCTCGAGGACTGGGAGCGCGAGGAGCTCCAGGCGCTCGTCGAGGCCGTCGGCGAGGCGCTGGAGGGCGAGGCGCCGACCGAGGATCCCATCGAGCTGGCGCCCAGCTTCGTGAAGGGGACCGACGGCAATACGTACGTACCGTTCACGCTGGCGATCGACCAGGGGAGGATCGACTCCTCGACCGTGGCGGTCTACCTGTATGTCGACGACCGGCGGATGGTCGAGTCGGAGGACGACCAAGTCCGCGAGGCGGTCTTCGAGGACGCCTATTTCGTGGATGTCGACCGCCAGGACGACCAGCCGATCCGCCTCAGCCGCGCCTTCTCGGCCCCCGGCGGCGACTACGACGTGTACCTGGCGGTACGGGACAGCCTGGGCGAGGATGCGGACGACGACGACCGCGACGCCAGGCCGCTCATGGTCTTCAAGGTGCCGGTCGCGGTCCCCGACTTCTGGACCTCGGACCTCGAGACGAGCACGGTGTTCGTCGGGCAGATCGAGCAGTTGTCGGCCCCGCTGTCGCCGCAGGAGCAGATCGAGCAGCCCTATACGTTCGGTCCCCTGCGGATTATCCCGAAGCACGACAACAGCTTCGGCAGGCAGGAGGAGCTGTCGCTGCTGATGATGGTGTACAACCCCCGGCTTTCCAACGACATGCCCAACGTGACGGTCGAGTTCAACTTCCACACGGTCACCGCGGACGGCGAGGAGTTCTTCAACAAGACGACCCCGCAGGAGTTCAACCCCCAGACGCTGCCGCCGGGGTTCAGCGTGGTGGCCGGCCACCAGGTCGTGGCCGGGCAGTCGGTCCCGCTCAGGCTGTTTCCGGCCGGCGAGTACCGCCTGGAGGTGATCATCACCGACAACGAGGCCGGGTCCAGCGTGACCCGGAACGTGAACTTCACCGTTCGCGAGACCTAGGAGCTCGTGGCAAGAGGCCTACCGCCGGGAGTGCGATGCGCGTATTCCGTCTAGTGGCCTGCCTGTTCGTCGTCGGTCTGGTGTCCGCCGCCGCGCAGGCGGAGGAGCCCGACACGGGTCGTCTCTTGGGTACAGTGACGAGCGACGCGGAGGCGCCGCTCGAGACGCTGCTGGTGACTGCGTCCGGTCCGACCGGGACGACCGTCGCAACCTGCGACGCCGCCGGGCGGTTCGAGTTCAGCAGCCTGCATCCCGGCCTGTACCTCCTGCGCGCCCATGCGTCCGGCTTCGCGACCACGGGTCGCCACATCGTCGAGATCAACCCCGGTCTGTCCACGCTGCATTCGATGCGCCTGCGGCGGGTGCTGCCTGCCGGCGCCGGTCCCTCGACGGTGCTGGCGGCGGGCGTGGCGCCAGGGTTGCGCGGGGCCTCCGGCCCGGACTGGCTGCACGAGAATGCCGAGGGCGCCGAGGCCGCACAGCCGGACCCGGTCGAACCCGCATCTTCAGAGCCCCCGGACCGCCTGTCGGCCGCGCCCCACGCGCATACGGAGAAGGCTTGGCGTCTGCGCCGCGCCCGGCGCAGCGTGCTGCGGGACCTGTCGGGCCCGGTGCAGGCGTCGGGCGGCGGCGACCGGACGCGAGCTGCGGCTCGCCGCGCGCTGTCGGGGCGCCCTGCGAGCGATCTGCTGAACGGATTCGCGTTGTCGGGCCAGTTTCAGCTGCTGGCCCGGACGCAGATTGATTCCCTCGCCGGCACGTGGTCGGCGAACCAGTTGCCCGGGCAGGTCGCCTACGTGGACGTCGGCGCGCCGGCGGATGAGAGTGGGTGGGGCGTGCGCGGGGCGGTCACCATGGGCGACAGTGGCTCGTGGGTGCTCGCCGGCTCGTACCTGGCCGAGTTGACGGCCGACCACGTGATCGCGCTCGGCGCGTCCTACAGCAAGCAGCGTCCTCCGCAGGAGGTCGACCTGACCTCCGTCGAGCGCAGCACGTCCAATCTGTACGCGGACCGCGAGGTGGGCAGCGTCAAGGCCGACGGCCAATGGACGCTGTCCCGGCGCATGTCCGTCGGCTACGGCGCCGCTCTCGCGCGCTACGGCTATCTGGAGCAGGGACGGTTGTTCAGCCCGCATGCCGAGGTGGTTGTGGAGCCCGTCGCACGGACCCGCGTGCGCGTCGCCGTCGCCCGCAACATGTCCGCGCCCGGGGCCGAGGAGTTTCTGCCCTCGGCGGCGGGGTTCTGGCTGCCCCCGGAACGGACGTTCGCTCCCTTGTCGTCCCTCGAGCCGCTGCAGGCGCAGCGGACGCGGCACGTCGAGCTGGCGATCGAGCGTGACCTGGGATCGGCATCCATCATCAGCGCACGGCGTTTCCAGCAGCGTGTCGCCAGCCAGACGATCACCGTGTTCGGCGTGGAGCCTGGCGGGGCGAGTTCGGCGTCCGACCACTACTACCTGGCGAACGCGCGCGGTCTGGATGCGGCCGGGTGGGGCGTGAGCCTCAGCCACGAGCTGGCCGGACGTGTGCGGGGAGCGGTGGCGTACAGCGTGACACGGTCGCAGTGGGAGCCCTGGCGCGGCGCCTGGTTCCTTCCGCAGGCCGCGAGCGTGTGGCGCACGGGGCCGGAGAGGTTCCACGACGTGACGACGTCGGTGGAGGCGGAGATTCCGGAGACCGCCACCAGCGTCTTCGTCCTGGCGCGCGTCAACACGGCGTTTTCGAGGGCTGCAGCCATGTCGGTTGGGCCCGGGCTGGGCGCCCGCTTCGCGTTTCGAGTCAAGCAGACTCTGCCGTTCGCGCCGTTCGGAGACAGCGACTGGGAGTTGCTCGTCGACGTGCGGAACCTGCTGCACGAGCAGACGGTCGGTGCGTCGGTCTACGACGAGCTGCTGGTCGTCAATCCCCCGAAGCAGTTCGTGGGCGGGCTCGTCGTGCACTTCTGACCGAGGCCCCGGCCGCCGCGCGGCTTATGGCGCGGCTCATCCGAACGATTGAATCGACTCTTCAATAATTTGGTCGCCGCTGATCCCGGCTGCCCCCTGAGCGGGATGTATCTCATCACGTTGCGGTGTTTTCACGGAACGTTCTTTGCAAGAACCTAGCTGGACTTGGCCCATGACGGATTCCCTTCCGTCGATTCGGCGGGACGCCTATCGTCGGCGTCGCTCAATCGGTTGGAGCCGTGCGCTGCTGGCGGTCGGTGTCGTGGCCGTCCTGTTGTGCCTGGCGACGGCCAACGTGCTGCGTGCAGGCTGGACCGAGGCCGAGGACGGCGTGCTGTGGGTGGAGCGGCCGGCCGGCCTCGTTGCGGCCGAAATCGCGCCGGGATCCCCGGCAGTCCGCGCCGGTCTCACGCCCGGGGACATCCTGCTCGCGGTCGACGGCGTGTCGATCGAGACGCGGGCCGCACTGCTCGACGTCTTTCATGCCGGGAGCGACGGGACGACACGTGCCTACACCGTGCTCCGGCTGGGCCGTCAGGAGTTGCACGAGCTTTCCCTGGAAGTCCTTCCGGACGGCAGGCCCCGCCTGTATCTGGTGCTCGTCGCCATCGGGATCTTCACGTTGCTCATCGGCACCTCGGTGCGCCTGCGGCGTCCCGACGACCAGGCGACGCTGCACTTCTTCTGGCTGACCGTCGCGTTCTTCGGCGTCTTTGCCTTCTCGTTCAGTGGGCGCCTGGATCGCCTCGACTGGGTGTTCTACTGGGCGGACGCAGTGTCGATGCTGCTGCTCGCCCCGCTGTTCATGCATTTCGCCCTGGTCTTCCCCGCCCGCGCGCCCGGCTCGGCGCGGTGCCGGCCAGGCCGGGCGGTGCTCGCCTCCGTCTACTTCCCGACCTTGGCGCTCGCGGCGGCCGAGATTGCCGTGCTCGCCGGGCCTGCGGCGGGCTCGCGGTTCACCGGCACCGTGCAACTCATCTGGCAGCTGGAGATCGCCTACCTGGCGGCCTGCGCGGTCGGTGGCCTCGTCATCATGATCCGGGCCCTGCGGCAGGCGCCGTCGGGCACCGCGCGGCTCCAGTTGCGGTGGGTCGTGTCGGGAGCCGTGCTGGGCGGCTTGCCGTTCACCCTGGGCTATGCCGTGCCGTGGGCGCTGGGCTTCGATTCCGACTGGCTGCACCTGACGGCGGTGACGCTGGTTCTGATCCCGCTCGCGTTTGCTGCCGCCATCGTCCGCTACCGGCTCGGCGACGTCGAGGTGATCGTCAAGCGCGGTCTCGTCTACGCGGGCGCAGTCGCGGCGATGGCGGCGATCTATCTGCTCCTCGAGGGACTTGCGACGGCGGTCTTTCTCGACGAGTCGGATCAGCACAACTCGGTCATCGCGCTCCTGGCGACGCTCGTTGTGGTGTTGCTGGCCAGGCCGGTCAAGGACGCGATCGAAACGATGCTCGACCGCGTCTACTACCGAGACCGGTACGACTATCGTCGGGCGCTGGTCGACTTCGCGCGGGATCTCAACAGCGATCTGGACCTCGAGCGATTGGCCGAGCGGCTCGTGACGCGCGTTGCCGAGACGCTGGTCGTCGACAGGATGGTCCTGCTGCAGGGTGCGGCAGGCGGCGGGCCGTCCAACGGCGCCTTTCGTCCGGTGCGGTGGACCGGTTTCGAGGCGCCTCCGCCTCCGCTGGGCGCCGACGCGGGCGTCACCGGGCTGCTGCAGGAGTGCCGCACCGTGGCGCTCGACGACCCGGCGATCGCGCAGCGGCTGGCCTCGAACGATGCCGCGTTCTGGAGAGATCACGGGCTCTACTACTTCGCGCCCTGCATCGCTGAAGGCGCGACGATTGCCGTGATGGCGCTGGGCCGGAAGAGCAGCGGCGAGCCGCTGAGCAGCGAGGACATGGCCCTGCTGGCGGCCGTTGCGGGCCAGGTCGCGACCGCACTCGAGAACGGCCGTCTGTACGGACAGTTGCGGCAGAAGGCGGCCGAGCTCGATCGGATGCACCAGTTCAGCCAGAACATCATCGAGTCGCTGAGCGACGGGCTCGTGGCCGTCGACCTGGCCGGACGCGTCATTCTGTGGAACGCGGAACTCGAACGGCTCTACGGTGTCGCGCGCGCGTCGTCCGTCGGGCGCACCCTCGACATCCTCTTCGATCCGTCCGTGGTCGCCCGGCTGCGGCCCGACGCCGGCGAGATCCCCGGCGTTCGCCGTCGGGTGCCGCTGCTGTCCAGGCACACAGGCGATCCGCGTCGGCTGTTGGTCAACCTCGCGACCGCTCCGCTGCTGACGCCTGACGGTGGGACGAGCGGCATGATCGTCATCGTCGAGGACATCACCCGGCGTGTCCAGCTCGAGGAACAGCTGCAGATATCGGAGAAGATGGCGTCTGTCGGACTGCTTGCCGCCGGCGTGGCCCACGAGGTGAACACGCCGCTGACCGGCATCTCGAGCTTCACGCAGATGCTGCTCGACGAAGCCGACCCCGACGATCCTCGGACGTCCGTTCTGAAGAAGATCGAGAAACAGACCTTTCGCGCCGCGAAGATCGTCAACGGGCTGCTGAACCTGGCGCGCCCGGGACGCTCGGAGGCGGCCGGCCCGGTCGACATCAACGGCGTCGTCAACGAGGTACTGGCATTGCTCGAGCCCCAGCTCGCCGTCGGCAGCGTCAGGGTGCGGCGGGAGCTGGTCGCGTTGCCGCTCGTCGTGCAGGGTCTGGACTTCAAGCTGCAGCAGGTCTTTCTGAATCTCTTCCTGAATGCCCGCGATGCCATGCCCGGCGGCGGATGGCTCACCATCTGCACGCGTGTCGAGGGCCAGCAGGTGGTCGTCGACGTGGCGGACACCGGCTCCGGGATTCCGCCCGAGCTGCTCTCCCGGATCTACGATCCGTTCTTCACCACGAAGGCGACCGGCAAGGGTACCGGCCTCGGCCTGTCGGTGATCTACGGGGTCGTGCAGGAGCATCATGGTGTGATCGAGTGCGCGAGCGAGCCGAATCGGGGCACACGGTTCACGCTGAGGCTGCCGCTGGCGGCCGCGCGGGAGCGGACGGCCGGCGCCGCACGCTGATCCTCGCCATCCAGACATG
The DNA here is from genome assembly GCA_965217045.1 of Vicinamibacterales bacterium. Classification (GTDB taxonomy): domain Bacteria; phylum Acidobacteriota; class Vicinamibacteria; order Vicinamibacterales; family UBA8438; genus JAAXGX01. The sequence goes on from CBDCHF010000009.1 coordinate 75,088, forward strand.
CTGCGCAACGCCTCCATCCTGGTCGTGGACGACGAAGAGATCATGCGCGAGATCCTCGAGTCGCTGCTGTCCCGCCAGGGGTGTCGGGTGCGCCTCGCCAGCTCGGGCGAGGAAGCGGTCGAGGTGGCGAAGTCGGACCCGTTCGACGCCGCCGTCGTCGACGTGATGATGCCCGGCATCGACGGGCTCCAGACGCTCGAGCAGTTGCAGCGGATCGACGCCGACCTGCCCGTCGTCATGATCACGGCCTTCGGAACGGCCGCCAACACCCGTGAAGCGTTCAAGCGGGGTGCGTTCGACTTCATCGAGAAGCCATTCAAGAACGATGACGTGCTGGTCGTGCTGCGCAACGCGGTGGCCCAGCGGCGCCTCGTCACCGAAAATCGGACGCTTCGTCAGAGTCTGCGGCTGCAGAGCCATCGTCTCAGCGATCTGATAGGGCGCAGCCCGCGCATGGGCCGGGTGTTCGACCTCATCACCCAGACGGCGCCGAGCCGGACGACCATGCTGGTTCAAGGCGAGAGTGGAACCGGGAAGGAGCTGGTGGCCCGCGCGATCCACGCCAACTCCGCACGCAGCGACCGGCCTTTCATCACCGTGAACTCCGGAAGTCTGCCGCCCGACCTCCTCGAGTCGAACCTGTTCGGCCATGTCAAGGGCGCATTCACGGGTGCGGTCTCGCTGAAGAAGGGGTTGTTCGAGCTCGCGGATCGGGGAAGCATCTTCTTCGACGAAATCGGGACCGTGCCGCTCGAGACGCAGGCCAAGCTGCTGCGTGTCATCCAGGAGCGCGAGTTCATGCGTCTGGGGGGTGTGGACACGCTCAAGGTGGACGTCCGCATCATCGCCGCGACGAACGTCGATCTGAAGCGGCTGGTCGACAGCGGAGAGTTCCGGGAGGACCTGTACTACCGCCTTCACGTCATCACCATCGAGCTCCCGGGCCTCCGCGAACGCCGGGAGGACATTCCGCTGCTCGCGCAGCACTTCCTGGCCAAGTACGGAGAAGAGAACCGGAAGCCCGACCTCGAGCTCGCCCCGGAGGCGCTCCGGCTGTTGGAGGAGTACGACTGGCCGGGCAACGTACGGGAGCTCGAGAACGTGATCGAGCGGGCCGTCGTGCTCACGTCCGGAACGACCATCGGCACCAGCCTGATGCCGGACCCGATCCGGACCCCGCGCCGGTTCCAGTTGCCCAGCTTCGAGATGCCGCCCGACGGGATCCCGTTCCGGAAGGTGATCGAAGAGATGGAGACGATGCTGATCACGCGGTCGCTCGACGCGGCCGGCGGCATCCAGAAGCGCGCGGCGGAGCTGCTGCAGATCAAGCCGACCACGCTCAACGAGATGATCAAGCGCTACGGCATACGCCCGCGGGGGAAGCGCGGCGCAGCCGCCGAGGGGAAGAGTGAGTCGGAGCTTGCCGGCAGCCGGCCGCGCCCCCGCGACGTGCCGGATTCGGTCGCCGCCAACCTGATCGACAAGCGGCTGTCGTCACGCGGTTGACTGCTGCCCGCGCGGCTTGCGTCGGCGGCGGGGGGCCGCTCGCCGTCGGTTCCTGCGTCCGACGGCCGCAATCAACCGCTCGTACTTGTCCAGGATGGCCGGCCAGCTGTAGTGCTCCCGGACATAGCGCCGCCCGTTGCGGCCCATTTCGGCCCGCAACTCGTCGTTGCCGACCAGCAGTTGCAGGCACTCGGCGAACTCGGCGCGGTCGACGTAGTACAACCCGCCGTTGCTCCGTTGGCAGTGGTCCGTCAGCACGTCGCTCCGGGCGTTGGCGATGACCGGCGTCCCGACGGCGAACGCTTCGAGCGCGGGCAGCGACAGGCTTTCGTGGGGTGACGGTACGACGACGACCGTCGCCGCCTCCAGCGCTTCGAGCCGCTCGCTCTCCGTCAGCATGCCGGCGAATCGAATGAACGGCTCTTCGGGAATGTGCATCAGCTTGACGCCCATCAGGACCAGCGTTGCCTCACCCCGTTGCGCCGCATAGCTGCCGAAGTATTCGATGAGCTCCTCGCACCCCCTGCCGGGTTCGATACGCTCGCCGTAGAGCACGAACGGTCCGTACAGCCGATGCCGGCGCTTGAAGACGGCACCGCCCATCGGAGGCTGCGCGTCGCCGCCGTCCTCCTTCGTCGTCGCGCCGTTCGTCTCCGCGTCGCCCTCCGCCGGCGCAAGTCGTTCCGCATCGAGATGAGGGGGCAGCTCGACGCCGCAACCCACGATCTCCTCGACGTGCGCCTCGATCGAGAAGTGGCTGCGCAGGAAGCGGCGTTCGACCGCGGTGTCGTAGGCGATTCCCGCCGGCAGGGAGAACACCGGCCGGTAGATGTCCAGACGAATCGCCGGCTCGTCCTGCGCTGTCGGCACCAGGATGCTGCGCCGCGGATCGACGCGCAGGCCGAGCACCGTGGGCGCGTACCGATAGCTGAAGAAAATCAGGGCGTCGTACGACTCATGATGCTGCTCGAGGTACTCGATGAGCGCCGGGCACCACGGTCCCTGCTGCTGCAGCCAGCTCTCCTCGTCCTGCGCCGTGTGGGAATTGGAGAAGATCCAGTCGGAGTACTCCTTGAATGCCCCGGGGTCGCTGGTCTGCGCATTGGCGAATCGCCACACCGTCACGCCGCGCAGGCGGTCCGGTCCTTCCGGATACGCGTTGTCCCAGGTCGTGCTCTCCCGGGCGCAGGTGGTCAGCACGTCGACGTCGTGCCGCTGCGACAGGTGCTCGGCAATCAACCGGCAGTGGAGCTCGGGTCCGACCGCCAGCTCGGCACCGTAGCGTTGAACGATGAGAGCGATTCTCACGGCATCGACACGGGCACGAGGCGGGCGGCGGCAACGCAGCGCCGCCGTGGCGGCGGGGCGGGTACGACCGGACAGCGTGGCACGCGTTGGGGCACCAAGGGCTTCACTGGCTCGGTGGATCCGGCTCGCCGGACGGCTGCGCGGATGCCGGCGACTCGCTCTCGCTCGGGGGCTCCGTTGCGGTCCGCGTGGGCCGCCGCCGGCCACGGCGCCGCCGCCGGCGTTTGGGTTCCGCGCCTTCGGCCTGCCCCTCGCCGCTGCTCGCGTCGGCCGCTGCTGCGTGCGCCTCGTCCCGTTGGTGCACGACGCCTTCCACGGTGCGGGCCCGCCGCTCGTCGAAGTCCAGTCGTCCGGCGACCGACTCGACACGCATCCGGTGGTTCTTCATGTCGATGGAGAGGCGCGTCATCTCGAGGACGAGATTGTTCATGACCTCGTAGTTCAGGGCATCGATCTCCTCGCGGGCAGCCAGCCGCGAATTGCTGAGCTCGAGGAGCCTCGCGACCCGGTCGACGAATTCCCCGTGCTGCGCGTTGATCTCGCGCTGGACCTGCAGCGCGTGCACGATCGGGTCGACGTTGAAGAACAACTTGAGCACCGGACTGAGCAGCCTGCGGACAGGGTAGAGCAGCCACCCCAGGAACCCGCGCGAGGCGTAGATGCTCTGGGGACCGAACTCGAACGACTCGGGCGCAGACGGCGCCGGCGCCGCGCCCTGTTCCCGGCGCCGGGAGCGCTCCACGAGCTCCGGGCGGGCCTTGGCCGGTTCCACAAGCCCCTCGAGCTTCACGTTCGCCAGCTCCCGGATCTGCTGTTCGGTGTAGTCCTCGCCGTCTTTCTCCTTGATGCGGTTGCGGACCTGTTCCATGATCCGCACTACGTCGACGCCGTCTGACTGGATGGAGAACTCGGACATGAGTTGCCCTGGCAACCTCGTCTCGGTTCCCAAGGTCCACCAAGGCTGAGAGGGTCCGCGGCGCAGCAACGGACTCTCGGGCCGGCAGCACTCAGCTGAAGCTGGCCAGCGCCTCCGATTCCGACTCGTAGGTATCGAACACGGTGAGCAGCTTGGTGATGGTCAGCACTTCCCTGATTCGCGCAGTCAGATTCAGCAACCGCAGGCTGCCGCCGTTGCGGGCCACCGTGCGGTAGCTCGACACCATCTGCCCCAGGCCCGCGCTGTCCACGTACGACACGTCTCCGAGATTCAGCACGATCTTGGTGTGGCCTTGCTGGACCAAGCTGTTGATCTTGTCCTTCAGAAGCTCGTCGCCGTCACCGATCGTCAGCTTGCCACGCAGGTCCAGAACCTTGACGTCCCCGCTAGAGCGTTCCGCGATCTCCATCGTTCCTTACCCCCGACACCGGAGAGGATGGCGCCGCATCCTGCGCAGCCCGCGCGGCGCATGCCTCCTGCTTGGCGTTGCTCCCCGGTCCAAGATGCCGATAGGCTCCTTCGTTGCGCCTCACCGAGCAGGCATCGAGCGCGACGCGCGGCTCCACTGGGTCGCTACTCGGCTTCGCGCCGCAACTTCTTGCGGCTGCGCTTGCGTGCCAACGCCTGCTTCGCGCGGCGTTTGTCGCCCGGCTTCAGATAGTACGAATGCTTCTTGATATCCTTGATGATATCTTCCTGCTGAACTTTCCGCTTGAAACGGCGAAGCGCACTCTCGATCGATTCGCTTTCCTGGATTCTGACCTCTGCCAACTCGCTTGTCACCCCCCTCGGCGGCACCCCTGATCCCGCTCCCCTGCGGGTGCCGAACCTGGAATGTTAGGCTGAAATCTCAAGGCAATGCAAGAGCGTAGGATATGCCGATGAAACTGCTGCTGGTGGGGGGCGGGGCGCGCGAGCACGCCCTGGCCTGGAAGCTGTCCCGGGAGCGGACGGTGCGGGAGCTGATATGCGCGCCCGGGAACGCCGGCATCGCCCGTCTGGCACGGTGCATTCCGCTGGACATCGCAGATCCCGAGGCGATCCTCGCCGCCGCGGCGCATGAACGGGTCGACTTCACGGTGGTCGGTCCGGAACTGCCGTTGGCCAACGGCGTGGCGGACGCCTTTGCCGCTGCCGGCCGGCCGCTGTTCGGGCCCCGCAAGGCCGCGGCGCGCCTCGAGAGCAGCAAGGTGTTCGCCAAGCGGTTCATGGAGCGGCACCGCATTCCGACCGCCCGGTTCCGCGTGTGCGAGACTCCCGCGGCCGCCCTCGGCGCCGTCAGCGGCCGCGAGTTCGGCTTTCCGGTGGTCGTCAAGGCGGACGGGCTGGCGGCCGGCAAGGGGGTGACCGTTGCGCCGGATCGGGAGACGGCGGAGGCGGCGGTGCGCGCGGCGATGGTCGACGGCCGGTTCGGCGCCGCCGGCGCCAGCCTGGTGATCGAGGAATGTCTGGCTGGAGACGAGGCGTCGTTCTTCGTGCTGTGCGACGGCCGCCGCGGGGTCGCGCTGCCCTCAGCGCAGGATCACAAGCGGGCGCTCGACGGCGACCGGGGACCCAACACGGGCGGCATGGGTGCCTTCGCGCCGAGCCCGCTCGTCTCGCACGCGTTGGCGGGGCGGGTGATGACGGACATCGTGCAGCCGGTGCTCGACGGGCTCCGCTCGGAAGGCCAGGAGTACCGCGGCGTGCTCTACGTCGGACTGATGCTGACGCGCGACGGCCCGCAGGTGATCGAGTTCAACGTCCGCTTCGGCGATCCGGAGGCACAGGTCGTGCTGCCCATGATCGAGACGGACCTGGCGCCGGTCCTGTTCTCGGCTGCGACCGGAGATCTCGCCACGGCTGAGTGGCGAACCGCGGGCGATCCGCACGTGGGCGTGGTGGTGGCGTCGGGCGGCTATCCGGGCGCCTTCGAGACCGGCTACGAGATCGGCGGCCTGGACGAGGCGGAGGCGCTGCCCGGCGTAGTGGTCTTCCACGCCGGATCCGGCTTGCGGGACGGCCGAATCGTGACGAGCGGCGGCCGGGTGCTGACGGTCGTCGGCCGGGGACGCACGTTCGCGGAGGCCCGCGTCCGGGCGTACGCAGCGGCGGCGTGCATCTCGTTTCCGCACAAGCACGTGCGGACCGATATCGGCCTGAAGGCGATGGCAGCCGGTGACAACGGCGCAGCGTGAGGTGGCGCGATGGCGAAGCGACAGGTGCAGATTCTGATGGGTTCCGACTCCGACGCCCCGGTCATGAAACGGGCCGTCGACCAGTTGCGGGAGTTCGGCATCGAGTGCGGGATGACGGTGGCCTCGGCGCACCGCTCGCCCGACCGCGTCCACCGGCTCGTCCGGCAGGCGCGCGAGGACGGGGTGGCGGTGTTCATCGTCGGTGCCGGCGCCGCGGCGCACCTGGCCGGCGTCGTGGCGGCCCACGCGACGCAGCCGGTCATCGGCGTGCCGATCGACTCGTCCCCGCTCAAGGGGTGGGATGCGTTGCTGGCGACGGTGCAGATGCCGCCCGGGGTGCCGGTGGCCACCGTCTCGGTGGGTGCCGCCGGCGCCACCAACGCGGCCGTCCTTGCCGCCCAGATCCTGGCGGTCGGCGACGCGCGGATCGCCGCGGCGCTCGACGAGTACAAGCGGCAGCTCGCCCGCAAGGTCGAGGCCGCCGCGGCCCGGGTGGAGGGCGACGGCGCCTGACGCCTCGACGGCGTTACCAACCGCTGGCGGGGCCGGCGCCTGCCTGACGGGTTGTGACCGTCCGGGGCTCTATCGTGGGCTTCGAGTGGCAGACGTGGCGTCGCCCGGCTGCGCCTGCCTGCCGGCCAGCCGCCGGAGACGGTGCGCCGCTTCGGCGAGGGTGTCGCGGCTGCGGCAGAAGGCGAAGCGCAGGTAGCGTGAGCCGTCGGTGCCGCGCGCATAGAAGTTGTCGCCGGGGACGGCCGCCACGCCGGCGTGCTCGATCAGATGCAGCGCGGCCGCCAGCGGCTCGAGATGTCGGATGTCGTCCACGCCGCGGTAGTCGGCGAACAGGTAGTAGGCGCCGCGCGGCTCGCTGGTCCGGAAGCCGGCCGCGCGCAGCGCGCCGCCGAGGAGGGCGCGCTTGCCGGCGTAGGCGCTGGCGAGGTCGCGAAAGAACGCGCTTGGCATCGCGAGCAGAGCGACGGCCGCCTTCTGCAGGGGGGTCGGGGCCTGAATCACCAGCGTGTCGTGCACCGCCCGGACGCGCGGCGTCAGGTGCGGGGGCGCCAGCACCCAGCCGACCCGCCAGCCGGTCGCGTTGGCCGTCTTCGAGATCGAGTTGACGACGACGGTCCGCTCCCGCATGCCGGGGAAGGTGGCGAGCGAGCAGTGGCGCGCGCTGTCGAAGACGATGTGCTCGTAGATTTCGTCCGTGACGACGACGAGATCCAGCGACCGGGCGACATCGGCGATCGACTCGAGCTCCGCGGCCTCGAACACCTTGCCGGTCGGGTTGTGCGGCGTATTCAGGATGAGCAGGCGGGCACCGGCGGCGGCGCGCCGGAGCTCGTCCGGGTCGAGCCGCCAGACGCCGTCGCCGGCGGATTCCCGCAGCGTCACGAAGCGCGGCGTCAGGCCGAACACGGCCGCCTGGGCCGGGTACATCTCGTGGAACGGCTCGATCACGACCACGCCGTCGCCACGGTGCCCCAGAGCGGCCAGCACCGCCGCGAGCCCCTCGGTGGAGCCGAGCACCACGGTCGTCTCGGTCTCCGGATCGGGCTCGAACCCGCTCCAGCGCGCGGTGTACGCGGCAATGGCGCGTCGCAGCTCGGGCAAACCGAACGGGTAGGAGTACTGGTTCAGCTCGTCGCGGTCGCCTTGCAGATCCCGGAGCACGTCCCGCAGCGGCTCGGGCGAGCTGCCGTCGTGCGCCGCAGCCGGCGCTGCCGCCTGCTCGAGTCGCTCGATGCCGGCGTCGCTGCCGCCGAGCAGCGCGCCGATCGCCCCCCAGACTAGTGGGAACGGCGGCGGCTCGTCCGTGAAACCCTGTGCGAGATTGATCGCCCCGTGCCGATGCGCGAGCCGCGTCATTCGTCGAATGACCGATTCGCTCGTCGGCATCGCGGTCAGTCCTCGAAGAGCATCACGAGGAGGGCTTTTTCGGTGTGCAACCGGTTCTCGGCCTGCTCGAACACGACCGACGCCGGTCCGTCGATCACCGAGTCGGTGACCTCCACGCCGCGGTGCGCCGGCAGGCAGTGGAGGAAGCAGGCCTCCGGCTTGGCATGCGCCATCAGCTGATCGTTGACCTGATACGGGGCGAACAACCGTTTGCGATCCGCCTGTTCCGCCTCGCGTCCCATCGATGTCCAGACATCGGTGTAGACGGCGTCGACGTCGCGGACCGCGGCCACCGGGTCGGTGAACTGCACCAGCTCCGCGCCGTGCCGGGCGATTCGCTCGACGTCGGCGCCGACCTGTGCGGGCAGCGCAAAGCCGTCCGGCGAGGCGACGTGCACGGTGATGCCGAGCATCGTCGCGGCCTGCGCGAACGATGTCGCCACGTTGTTGCCGTCGCCGACGAAGGCGACCCGCCGGCCCTGGAGCGTGCCCCACCGTTCCTGCAGCGTGAGGCAGTCGGCCAGCGCCTGACAGGGATGCTCGTCGTTGCTGAGCGCGTTGATCACCCGCAGCTCGCGCGTGGCCACGGCGAGGTCGACGATGCGCGCCTGGTCGAAGGTCCGCACGACCGCGCCCTCGACCCACCGCTCGAGGCTGCGGCCGACGTCCGCGAGCGACTCGCGGGTGCCCAGGGCCACGTCGGCCGAGGGGTCGATGAAGTCGCCCCCGAGCTCGCGAATTGCGATCTCGAAGGTCGAGCGCGTGCGCAGGGACGGCTTCTCGAACAGGATGGCGATGTAGGTGCCCTGGAGCGCGGCGGAGGTCGCCGCCTCGCGTCCCAGGCGCCGATCGCGCTTGAGCGTGGCCGCCAGCGCCAGATGGTGCTCCAGGTCGTCCGGGTCGAAGTCGAGTATCGAGAGGAAGCAGCGGCCGGCCAACGTGCTCGAGCCGGTCGCATCTCGCGGCGCCGGAAGACGGGCGGGGGGTGTGCGCGGCATGGGCGGTTGTCAGGTTCGGTAGTCGGCGTTGATCCGCACGTACTGCGCGCTGAGGTCGCAGGTCCAGACGGTGGCGTCGTGCTCGCCGCCGGTCCCGAGATCCACCTCCATCTCGACCTCGTCGCCCGCCAGATGCGCGGCGGCGGCCGGCTCCCGATCGGCGAACACGGTGTCGTCCGCGAACAGAATCGCCGGGCCGATCCGCACGCGCGCGTGCGATGGCTCGAACGCCACGCCGGCGCGGCCGGCCACCGCGACCAGCCGTCCCCAATTCGGATCGCCGCCGTTGAGCGCCGTCTTCACGAGCAACGAGTTGGCGATGGCCTTGGCGGCCCGCTTCGCCTCCTCCTCCGTCCGGCCGCCAGTCACCCTGACCGCAACGAGCTTCGTCGCACCTTCGCCGCCGCGCACGAGGGCGCGCGCGAGCGTGCCGCACACGCCCCGCAGCGCGTCGACGAACGGCGGGTAGGCCGCCTCGTCGATCCGCACGCCGCTCGCGCCGCTGGCCATCAGGAAGACGGAGTCGTTCGTCGAGCACTCGCCGTCGACGGTAATCGCGTTGAAGGTGTCGCCGACGGCGGCGGACAGGGCGCGTCGGAGGAGGGTCGGCTCGACCGCCGCGTCGGTGGTCAGGAAGCCGAGCATCGTGGCCATGTTGGGCTCGATCATGCCGGCGCCCTTGACCATCCCGCCGATGACGAACGAGCCGGCCGGACCGGCGACCCGCACGGCCGCCTCCTTGGGCTCGCGGTCGGTCGTCATGATCGCGCGAGCTGCCGCCGTATGGGTGTCGCGCGCCAGGGCGGTTGCCGCCGCCTCGATGCCCCGGGTGATCCGGGTCGCATCCAGGGGCAGGCCGATGACGCCCGTGGACGCCACGAGGACATGCTCGATCCGGCAGCCGACGGCGGCGGCAGCCGCGGCCGCCATGGCCTGCGCGGCGGTCATGCCGGCGTTACCGGTGCACGCGTTCGCGCAGCCGCTGTTGACCGCGATCGCCCGGGCCTGCCCGCCCGACTGCTCCAGATGCCGCTTCGAGACCACCACCGGGGCGGCCACCGTCAGGTTGGTCGTGAACACCGCCGCCGCGCTCGTCGCCTGGTCGACGACCAGCAGGGCCAGATCGGGCCCCTCCGCCTTGATGCCGCAGGAGACGGCGGCCGCCTGGAAGCCTTCCGCCGCGGTGATGCCGCCGCCGATGGCTTCGATCATGGTCGCGGTCTCTTCCTCTTTAGGTCGAGCACGACGGCGTACTGCCGGCAGCGCCTGAACCAGACGCAGGAGCGGCAGTCGGTCGAGATCTTCTCCGGCACCCAGTGGTGGGGAACGATGGAGAAGCCCAGGCGAAGGAAGGGACGCGGGTCGTGCGTGAACGCGCAGAGCAGCGGATACCCGTGCTCCCGGGCGGTCTTGACGAGCGCGGCCAGCAGCCGGGTGCCGACTCCCCGGCTGCGGTGCGACGGAGTGACGACGAGCGACCGGACCTCCGCCACGCGTCCTCCCAGCTCCGCGAGCTCGCCGCAGGCGATCACGCCTGCGGCTGCCGCCGCCACCAGGAACCGCGGCGCATGGCGCTCGACCTCGTCCAACGGTCGCGGCAGCAGGTGCCCGGTCTCCAGGTTGTCGGCGATCAGGCGGAACAGCACCGTCGCCTCGCCCGCGGCCGCCGCACGGATCACGACGTCGCGATCGGCGGCGACGGCCTGCTCGGTGGGGGTTGGCCCGGGTGCGGTTTCGATCACGTCACATCCTCGAGCGCCGCCGCGAGCCGTGCGAGGCCCTCATCGATGTCGGCGTCGGCAATCGTCAGCGGCGGGAGCAGCCGGACGACCGTTCCGGCCGTGCGATTGACGATCACGCCCCGCTGCAGCGCGGCGGCGACGATCCGCTCCGCGGCAGCGGACTCGAGCTCCATGCCCCACATCAGGCCGGCGCCCCGGATGTCGCCGATCGCCGGGTTGGCTGCAGCCAGCCTCGACAGCCCCGCCTTGAGGCGCGCGCCCGCCGCGGCCACGCGCGCCGGCAGACCGTCCTCGAGGGCGTCGAGAAACACGAGCGCGGCGCGGCAGGCGAGGAGGTTCCCCCCGTAGGTGGTGCCGTGGTCACCGAAGGCGACCGCGCCGGCGACCTGCTCGCTGAGCAGGGCGGCGGCGACCGGGAAGCCCGCGCCAAGCGCCTTGCCGAGCGCCATCAGATCCGGCTGCAGCCCGAGGACGGCCGAGTGGAACGGGTGGCCCGTGCGCCCCAGCCCGCACTGGATCTCGTCTGCGATGAGGAGCGTGCCGGTCTCCGCACAGACCGACGAGATCGCGGCGGCCATCGTCCGGGACAGCGGCCACACGCCGCCCTCGCCCTGGATGGGCTCGACGATGACGGCGGCGGTGGCCGGCGACACGGCCTGCCTGAGCGCCTCGGGGTCGTCGGGCGGGACGAACCGCACGCCCGGGACCAGCGGTGCGAAGGGCTCGCGGTACGGCGTCCCCGAGGTCACGGAGAGCGACCCGAACGTGCGTCCGTGGAACGAGCGCTCGAAGGCCACGATCTCCGTGCGTGCGGGAGAGCCGGCCGTGTGCCAGTACCGCCGCGCGAACTTGAGGCAGGCTTCGACGGCCTCCGTGCCGCTGTTGCAGAAGAACGCGCGGGGCAGTCCGGACAGCCCGGCGAGCCGGGCGGCCACCTGTCCCTGCAGCGGATGAAAGAAAAGGTTGGACGTGTGCACGAGCTCCCGCGCCTGGGCGGCGAGCGCCTCCGCCAGACCGGTGTGGGCATGACCGAGTGAGGCCACGCCGATGCCGGACAGGAAATCGAGGTACTCGCGCCCGTCGGTGTCGACGATCCGGGAGCCCTCGCCCCGTACCAGGACCAGGGGCAGGCGCTTGTAGACCTGCAGGACATGCTTGTCCTCGATGCCGCGCACCTGTTCAGCGACCGTAGTCATCGTTCTGCTGCCGTCCGTTTCTTTCCGCTGGCGGTTACCATCGTCGTATCGGCCGCGTCGGCATTCTCCAGCATGCCCGGACGCCGCCCGTCGACGATCCGCACCTGTGCGACACCCCCGCCGTGCGCCGTGCGGCAGGCGAGCAGCTTGGCGATCATGCCGGCGTTCACGTGGCCGTCGCGAATCAGCCGGGCGAGTCGCCCGCCGTCCACGACCGGAATCGTCCTTCCGTCGGCGTCGAGCACGCCGCGGGTGGTGCCGGCGATGGTCAGCCGGTCCGCACCGAGCCGGACGGCCAGGTCGGCGGCCAGCGTGTCGGCGTTGACGTTGTAGAGCCGTCCTCGCCCGTCGCTGCCGATGCTGGCGACGACCGGGACGTGGCCTGCCCGCAGCAGGTCGATCAGCAGCCGGGGCGGCGGCGCGGCACGCCGGGGCAGGCCGACGAAGCCCAGATCGACGTGCCGCCCGTCGGTTGCCCGATACCGCCGCGCGGCCGCCACGCGGACGAGCCCGGCGTCTGCGCCCGTGAGGCCCACCGCACTGCCGCCGGCGGCCCCGATGGCCGCGACCAGGCGCGTGTTCACCCGCCCGGCCAGCACGCCCAGCACGACGTCCAGCGTGTCGGCATCCGTGATTCGAAGCCCGTCGACGGCGCGCTTGGGAATCCCCAGCCGGACCATTTCGGCGTCCACCTCGCGGCCGCCCCCGTGGACCACGAGCACGCGCCGCCGCGTGGCAGCCTCGCATACCCCGCGGGCGAGCCGTCGCAGCCGCCGCGGCTCCTCGATCAGCTCGCCGCCGAACTTGATGACGTGCGGGCGCGCCATCAGACCAGCCCCGCCTGCTCGTCGAAACCGCAGGCGATGTTGAAGTTCTGAACCGCCTGCCCTGCGGCTCCCTTCACGAGGTTGTCCAGGCACGACACCAGCACGAGGCGGCCGCTGTCCGCATCCAGCTTCCAGCCGATGTCGCAGAAGTTGGTATGCGCCACGTGCTTGATCTCCGGCAGCGCTCCCTGCCGGAGGCGCACGAACGGTGCCTCGCGGTACGCTTGCTCGAAGCGCGCCGCGATGGCCGCCTCGGTGGTCCCGGCGCTGACGCGCGCGTAGATCGTGGTCAGGATGCCGCGGTCGAGCGGGACGAGGTGGGGCACGAAGGTCACCGGCCGGCCCAGCTCCTGCTCGATTTCGGCCGCATGGCGGTGGCCGAACACCCCGTATGCGGCGACGTTGCCGTGACGCTCCGAGAAGTGGGTCCGCTCGCTCGGCGTCTTGCCGGCACCCGAGATGCCCGACTTGGCGTCGATGACGATGTCGCCCGCGAGCAGCCCGGCGGCCACGAGCGGCTCCAGCGGCAGGAGCGCCGACGTGGGATAGCAGCCCGGGCAGGCGACCACGCGCGCCTCCTTGAGGGCATCCCGCCGCCGCTCGGTCAGTCCGTAGGCCACCGGCAGCTTCAGAGCGGGCGTCTGCGGATACCAGCGCGCCCGGGTCGCCGGGTCCCGCAAACGGAACGCGCCGGACAAATCCAGGACCCGCGTGCCGCGCTCGACCAGGTCCGGGACGAGCGCGGCGCTGGCGGCCTCGGGCAGCGCGAGAAACACCAGGTCCGCGGCGGCGGTCAGCTCGTCGATTGCGAGCGGCGTGATCCGGCCCGACCACACGCCCGTCAGCGCCGGCAGCGTGCGCACCCCGGCGCTCGTGCTCGAAGCCATGGCGACCGTCACGTCGGCATGCGGGTGCCGCGCCAGGAGGCGCAACAGCTCCTGTCCGCCGTACCCGGTTGCTCCCGCGATCCCGACCCGCACGCCAAGCATGAGTGAATATGCTAACAGAAGAATAGTTATACTGCCAGCGCGTGGCCGCCGGGGCGGCACGTTCCTGCCGGTGTCCGCCAAGCAGCGGTAATCAGTGCGATGATCGAATTTGATCGTACGCTGCCGGGGACGTATAATCATGCGGCCTGAAGGATATTCATGAAGAGATACCGGCAATCCGCCATTCTCGATCTGGTGACCCAGGAGTCGGTCTGCAGCCAGGACGAGCTGTGCCAACGGCTCCGGGCGCGCGGATTTCACGCGACGCAGGCGACCATCTCGCGGGACATCAAGGAGTTGAGGCTGGTCAAGCGCGCCGCGGACGGGGCGTACCAGAAGCCGGGCGTACCGCCGGGCGGGCGCGGGGACGAGGGTCGGGGCGCGGAGAACGGTGTCCGGCGAGCGGTGGGAGAGTATCTGCGGCGGCTCGATCAGGTCCAGCAGTTGCTCGTGCTGCGGACCGATCCCGGCCAGGCGCAGTCGCTGGCGATCGCGATCGATCGCGCGGACCTGCCGGAGGTCGTGGGTACCGTCGCCGGCGACGACACGATTCTGGTCATCACGCGCCATGCCCGGGCGGGGCGTGAGGTGACGCGGCTGCTGGAGGGCTGGGCGCGCGGATGACCGCGCGTTCGCGGGAAGGACGAGGAAAGGAACTGGCATGGAACGAATAGTGTTGGCGTACTCGGGCGGCCTGGACACGTCGGTGGCTGTCCGCTGGCTCGCCGACAAGTACGACGCCGAGGTCGTGGCGGTGACGATGGATCTGGGGCAGGGCAAGGAGCTCGACGACATTCGCGAGCGCGCGCTCGCGGTGGGGGCCGTGCGGGCCCACGTCGTGGACGTGCGCGAGGAGTTCGCCCGGGAGTACGTGCTGCCAGCGCTGCAGGCCGGGGCGGTCTACGAAGGCAAGTATCCGCTCGCCACCGCGTTGGGGCGCCCGCTGATCGCCAAGAAGCTGGTCGAGATTGCCGAGCTCGAGAACGCGGGTATCATCGCACACGGATGCACCGGAAAAGGGAACGATCAGGTGCGGATGGACGTGTCGGCCAGGGCGCTCAACCCGGCCATCCGCGTCGTGGCGCCGGCCCGCGAGTGGGGCATGACGCGCCCGGACGAGATCGAGTATGCGCGGACCCACAGCATCCCGATTCCAGCCTCCGTCGACAATCCGTACAGCACGGACACGAACCTGTGGGGGCGGTCCATCGAGTGCGGCGTGCTCGAGGACCCCTGGGCCGAGCCGCCCGAGGACATCTACGCGCTGACCAAGTCCCCGGCCGAGTGCCCGGACACCCCGGCCTACGTCGAGGTGGAGTTCGAAGCGGGCGTGCCGAAGAAAGTGAACGGCGTCGCGATGCCGTTGAGCGAGCTGATCAACTCCCTCGATACGATTGCCGGCGTGCACGGTGTCGGGCGCATCGACATGGTGGAGAATCGGCTGGTCGGCATCAAGTCGCGCGAGATCTACGAGGCGCCGGCCGCGACGCTGCTCCATACCGCCCACCGCGAGCTCGAAGCGCTCGTCATTCCGAAGGACCTCGAGCGGCTCAAGCACGACATGGGCCGGACCTACGCCGATCTCGTCTACAACGGCCTGTGGTTCACGCCCGCCCGCGAAGCGATCGACGCGTTCGTCGCCAAGGTTCAGGAGCTGGTTAACGGGACGGCCCGACTGAAGCTCTACCGTGGCGACTGCCGCATCGTCGGCCGGCGGTCCGCGAACGCGCTGTACGAGACGGGGCTCGCCACGTACGACGCAGGGGACGAGTTCGACCATTCGGCGGCCGAGGGGTTCATCAAGATCTGGGGACTCCCGGTGGAGACGTCCGCGCGCAAGGCGCCGCGCGCCGCGGTGCCCGATGCCGCGGCGGGCGAGGTGTTGCGGTGACGGGATGAGCGGCGCACGGCACCTGTGGTCCGGACGGTTCGCGACCGCGCCGGACGCCGACGTCTTTCGCTTTCAGGCCTCGTTCGGCTTCGACCGCCGCCTCTTCGAGGACGATGTGGAGGGCAGCTTGGCGTGGGCCGACGCGCTGGCCCGGGCCGGCGTGCTGTCTGCAAGCGACGCCGCAGCCATCCGCGACGGGCTTGCGGCCATTCTCGACGAGGGCCGTCGGGAACCCGGTTTCGTCGACGGCGACGACGAGGACGTCCACGCGTTCGTGGAGCGCAAGCTCATCGAGAGGGTGGGAGACGTCGCGCGCCGGCTGCACACCGGCCGTTCCCGCAACGAGCAGGTGTCGCTCGATCTGCGGCTCTATCTGCGCCGCCGCCTGACGGGCGTGCAGCACGCCGTGGTCCGGCTCGTGGACGCCCTGGCGGACCGGGCGGACGCCGCCGGGACGGGGCTGATGCCGGCGTACACGCATCTGCGCCGGGCGCAGCCAACGCTCATCGCGCACTTCTTCCTCGCTCACGCCGCCGCGCTGCGGCGGGACCACGCCCGCCTCGAGCAGGCCAGGGACGAGGCCGACGCGATGCCGCTGGGCTCGGGAGCGGTCGTCGGGACGAGCTACCCGATCGACGTCGACGCGCTGGCCCGCCGGCTGGGGTTCTCGCGGGTGGTGTCCAACAGCCTGGACGCCGCCGCCGACCGTGACTTCGTCTCGTCCATGCTGCACGCATGCGCACTCCTGATGGTGCACCTCAGCCGGCTGGCGGAGGATCTCATCCTGTTCACCGCCGAGGAGTTCGGCTTCTTCGAGTTGTCGGACCGGGTGGCGACCGGCAGCAGCCTCATGCCGCAGAAGAAGAATCCCGATCCGCTGGAGCTCGTGCGGGGCAAGGCGGGGCGGGTCGTGGGGCGTGCGGCCGGCTGGCTCGCGACGATGAAGGGGCTGCCGAGCGGGTACAACAAGGATCTGCAGGAAGACAAGGAAGCGGTGTTCGATGCCGAGGGCGCGGTCAGCGGGTCGCTCGCGGCGGTGACGACCGTGATCGCGAGCCTGGAGGTCCGGTCCGACGCCGGCGAGGCGGCGGCCGGCGGGTTGCTGCTCGCGACCGACGTTGCCGACTATCTCGTCGCCAGGGGACTGCCGTTCCGCCGCGCCCACGAGGTGGTTGGCGGCATCGTTCGCGAGCTGGTGGCCAGCGGGCGCGACTTCGCGGCGCTGACGCCGGCCGAGTGGAAGCGAAACCACGAGCTCTTCGAGAACGACGTCGCGGCGCGGATAACCGCCCGCGGCTCCGTGGAGGCGCGGCAGACCCCGCAGTCCACGAGCCCCGCGGCGGTCAGAGCGGCGCTCAATGATGCGCGCACGTGGGTGGCTGCCTGCCGGTGAACGTGCGAAACTTCTGGTTTGCGTCGTCTCGGCGCTGTCTGCTATCCTATGAAGTCTACGAAATCACGTTCCCATTCCCGCCTCAGGCCTTCGGGAAGCTGGTCGGTGCCTAGTTCGCGTGGGTGTGAGCGAGACCACTTGAATACCGTGTCACCGAGTTCCGCTTCGTCGTAGGGGACGGGTCGATTCAATGAGTGAGCACGACCGTCCGGGTGAAGTCGATCTTGCGGTGGACCCTTCCGATGAGCCGGCCGTCGCCGACGCGGCGTCCGAGCGCGGCGACGGCGAGTCGGTACGCCGGGTGCTAATCCGCGCGACGCTGAAGCCGCAGGAGGGTATCCCGCTGACGCCTCGTCAGCCGCCGGTGTTCACGATGCACCAGCAGCCGCGGGGCGGTGCGGGCACCGGCCGCGGCGACTTCAGACCCCGCAACGGCCGTCCCGACCCGGCTAACGGAGACCCCGACAAGGTCAACGGCAACAAGGCGCGCGCGGCCCGGCGCAACGAACGGGGCGGGCCGCAACGCGTCAACTCCACCTCGCGGTCCGCCTCCTCGGGCAGGGGAAAGGGACGCTCCCGCTGAGGATCGGCCGCTTCGTGTGACCCCGGCGGCTATCCTCCAACCGGCAGGCGGATGGGCGATCTGGACGGACTGAACGGTCTCGTTGTCGGGGTGGCGAACCGGCGCTCGCTCGCCTGGTCAATCGCCAAGGCCGCCGACGCGGCGGGGGCTCGCCTCACGCTCAGCTACGCCAACGATCGGTTCGGGGAGAACACGCGCGCCCTGGCCGCCACCCTGAGCCGACCGGCTCAACTGCTGGCGTGCGACGTCACCCGCGACGACGAGATCGAGGCGCTCTACCGCGCGGTCGATGCCGAGCACGGCGGCTTGGACTTCCTCGTGCACGGCGTCGCGTTCGCCTCACGGGAGGCGATCTCCGAACCGTTCGTGCAGACGACCCGCGACGACTTCCGGCAGTCGCTCGATGTCAGCGCCTACTCGCTGATCGCGCTGGCCCGCGGCGCCGCACCGTTGATGGAGCGGCGCGGCGGGGGCAGCATCCTGACGCTCACCTACCTGGGCAGCGCCCGGGTGTTTCCGCACTACAACGTCATGGGCGTGGCCAAGGCCGCGCTCGAGGCCTCCGTCAGGTACCTCGCCAGCGATCTCGGCCCGCGCAACATCCGCGCGAACGCCATCTCGGCAGGTCCGATCAAGACGCTGGCGGCCTCCGGCATTGCCGGCTTCACCCACATTCTCCAGCACTATCGCGAGCGTGCGCCGCTGCGCAGAACCGCGGAGAGCACGGAGGTCGCCGACGCCGCGGTGTTCCTGCTGGGACCGCGCAGCGGCGCCGTAACCGGCGAGGTCCTGATGGTCGATGCCGGATACCACGTCACCGGCATGTAGACGCCCCGGGGGCCTGGGGCTGCGCCGCGCGCGCGGCCTGGTCCTGCGCCTGGCGCTCGATCGCCGCGCCGCCGCCCTCGTCGGGGGCATCCTGACCGCGGCCTGCGCCGGCCTGCGCGTCTTCGACTTCACCTGGGAGTCACGGTTGTCCGATGGTCTCGGCTGGCTGCTGGGCGCGACCGGGGTGGCGCTCCTGCTCGCCGCGGCCGGCGGGCGCCGGCCGGACTGGATCGATCCCGCCGACCGCCGCGCGGGCAGGTAGTAGACTACCGCCGTGCCCCACCGCCGGCAAGGCGCTCCCACCGCCGACCAGCGGCCCTATCTCGGCGGCAAGCCAATCCGCTACTACCGGCCGCGCGGCAGCCAGGAGCTGCGGCGGCTCATCGACGAGGGATTCCAGGCCTTCAACGCCGGGCGGCTGTCGGAGGCGTGTCACGTCTTCACCGATCGGATGCTCGACCCGGCACACGATACGACGATCGGGTTGACCATGGCCGGGGCGCTGACGCCGGCCGGGCTCGGCGGCTGCGTCATCGAAATGATGGACCGGGGGCTGGTGGACTTTCTCGTCAGCACCGGCGCCAACCTGTACCACGATCTCCACCATGCCCTGAACTTCACGCTGCACCGCGGCTCGCCGTTCCTCGATGACGTCGAGCTGTACGAACACGGGATCATCCGGATCTACGACGTCCTGTTTCCGTCGGAGGTCCTGCTCGAGACCGACGCCTACCTGCGGGACTTCCTCTCGCGCGAGGCGTTCGGCGCGCCCATCTCGTCGGCCGAGCTGCACTACCGGCTCGGCCGCGACCTGCTGGAGCGGCACCCGGGCTGTGACGAGTACTCGCTGGTGGCCAAGGCGGCCGCGGCCGGCGTGCCCGTCTACACCTCGTCGCCCGGGGACAGCTCGATAGGCATGAACCTCGCCTACCACGCGCTGCTCAACGACGGCTGCTGCATGGTCGACCCGAACAGGGACGTCAACGAGGTATGCGCCATCATTCTCGCGGGCAGGAAGAACGGCTGCGTGATCCTGGGCGGCGGCTCGCCCAAGAATTTCTACCTTCAGGGCCAGCCGACCCTCTGGGAGATCTACGGCATCCCCAAGGGAGGCAACGAGTTCTTCATCCAGTTGACGACCGATCAGCCGGTCTGGGGCGGGCTGTCGGGCGCCACCCCGGCCGAGGCGGTCAGCTGGGGCAAGGTGAATCCCGGGCAGCTCCCCGACACGGTCGTGGCCTATTGCGACTCGACCATCGCGTTTCCGCTGTTCTGCGAGTACGTCGTCGGATCGCCGCGCGGCCGCCGCCCGCGCAAGGCGCTCTTCCATCGCCTCGATGCGCTGATGGCGGATCTCAAGCGGCAGGCGGCCGCCGCCCGCACCTGACCGGGCAGCCTGGGGACGCCGGTCGCTCGCCTGGTGCTTCAGCGACCCGTCGACACGTCGTCGGGCCGGAAGGCGTAGGGGGCCGGGTCGTGAATGCCAGCCGCGTCGAATGCCTGCAGCCGCTCGCGGCACTTGCTGCAGCGACCGCAGTGCGCCGGCCCGACCGGATTCATGCACGACACCGTGAGCTCCAACGGTACACCGAGCGTCGCTCCCAGCAGGATGACGTCCGGCTTTTCCAGGGTCGCGAAGGGGGCCACGATGTCCAGCGGATGGTCCAGACCCAGTGACAGGGCGCGCGCCATCATCGCGAAAAACTCGGGCGTCGCATCGGGAAAGGGGTTGCCGGCGAGCGGACCCACGGCTATGCGCGCGATCCCGTGCAGCGCGCAGTAGACGGCCGCCTTGGAGAGCAGCACCGCGTTGCGTCCCACGAGGTAGACATCGCTGTCGGGCGTGCCGTAGGCGGGGGGCGTTCCGCGAAGTGCCCAGTGCGAGCGCGGGTAGAGGTCCGTCAGCGGCGCCGCGAGCTGCGCGAGCGGGCGTACGGACGTCGCGAAGATCGGTGCGGCCAGCAGCCGGGCGACGGCTGCCAGCTCCGACTGCTCCCACGCGAGGCCGCCGCTCACGTAGAGGGGTTGCACGACCCCGGCCGTCGCCTCGCGCGCCACCAGCACGGCGCTGTCGAGGCCGCCGGAGCAGAGGACCGCCGCCACCGATTCTTGACCGTCGTTCGAACGCTCGACTACCATCGTTCCTTCGTCACGTTAGCGACCTCCGATGTATTCCGTCACGAAGCGGATCGACTTCTGCTACGGCCACCGGCTGCTGGAGTACGAAGGCGTCTGCCGGCATCCTCACGGCCACAACGCGGTCGCCGAGATCGAGGTGCGGACCGAGTCGCTCGACCCGCGCGGCATGGTCTGTGATTTCGGTGACATCAAACGCATCATCAAGGGCTGGATCGACCGCGAACTGGACCACAAGATGATTCTCCGCCGGGACGATCCGCTGCTCGAGCCGCTGCGCCGGCTGGGCGAGCCGGTGTTCGTCGTCGACCACAATCCGACGGTGGAGCATATCGCGAAGCTGATCTTCGATCAGGTCCGCGAACAAGGATTTCCGGCCATTCGCGTGACGGTGTGGGAGACCCCCACCTCGTTCGCGACGTACGCCTCGCCGCCTGCCGCGACGGGGGACGGCGCTCCCCACGCCGAATCTTCAGCCACCGCCGTCGGCTGATGTCCGACCCTGGCTGCGCCATCGGCGCCCGTTGCTGCACGACGGGAGCGCGGCCACCATTCTCGAAGCCGTGGTCCGGCATGCGGGCGAGGCGCAGGCAGCCAGGGATGGGCTGCTCGGGCTGTCCGCCGCCGATCTCGCGGCGCTGATGTCCTTCCTCGAGTCGCTGTGAGGGACGGGGTCCCGACTCAGGCCGTCTGCTCGAGCGGCGCCACCTGCAGCTTCGCGGCGGCCCGCATCCCAATCATGATCTGCCGCTCGCGCTTGCCGCGGACGATGACGTGGTCGGCCGCGGTGTCGCGGGACTCGACCCGAATGGCCTGGCCGGGCTTGAGGCCGCTGCTCTCGAGGAAGCGCAGGAACGCCGAATCCTGGTCGGTGACCCGGGTCAGGACGACCGGGGCTCCGAGCGGGCAGGTGAGCAGCGTCTGGTACTCCGGCGTCACCATCGAGCCGGTCGAATCGGGGATCGGGTCGCCGTGCGGGTCGGCGGCGGGGCGCCCGAGCATCGCATCGATCCGATCGATGAGGCGGTCCGACGCCGCGTGCTCCAGGTGTTCGGCTTCGTCGTGCACCTCCGCCCAGCTCATCCCCAGCACCTTGACGAGGAACAGCTCAATCAGCCTGTGGCGCCGGAGCACGAGCGCGGCGAGCCTTTCGCCGGCGGGCGTCAACCGCACGCCCGCGTACGGCTCGTAGTCGACCAGCCCCGACTCGGCCAGCGTCTTGACCATGGTGGTCGCGGTGCCCGGTACCACGCCGAGCGCGCCGGCGAGGCGGCCCATGGGCACGAGGCGACGCTCCGGACCCTGGGTGGCCTGTGCCTGATAGATCGCTTTCAGGTAGTTCTCGACCGTGCTTGATGGGAGCGCCATGGCTGACATTATGCTATGGTATTTTGAGCTATCAAAATTCTAATTGTTAAACATCAAAGCGGCGCATGCTTGACTGCCCGCGCCCCCAAAATGCCGGATCCTGGTTTCGCACTCTTCGTTTTCGCCGCGCTCGGCCTGATCCTGGCCTCCCTGCTGTGGCCCGAGCGCGGCGTGCTCTCCCGCGTGTTGCGCCTCTGGAGGCTCGGCGAGCGGGTGCGGCTCGAGGATGCCCTGAAGCACGTGCTCACGTGCCGGCAGAGCGGTCAGGCGTGCTCGCTCGACAGCCTGGCGGGTCGCCTCGAGATTTCCACCGCGCGGGCCGCCGCGCTGCTGTCTCGACTCGCCGGGATGGCGCTCGTCCGGATGGCGCCGGACGGACCGGTGTTGACGAGCGAGGGGGCGCAGTCGGCCATTCGCATCGTGCGCACGCATCGGCTCTGGGAGCGGTACCTGGCCGACCGCACGGGCATCCCGCCGGCGGAGTGGCACGACCAGGCCGAGCGGATGGAGCATGCTCTCTCTCCTGAGCAGACCGACGCACTCGAGCTGCGGCTGGGCTACCCGAGTTGGGACCCGCACGGCGATCCGATCCCGGACGCGTCGGGGGAGATCCCTCCGGTTCCCGGCATCGGCCTGGCGGCCGTCGAACCGGGCCGCACGGTCGAGATCGTGCATCTGGAGGACGAGCCCCGGGAGATCTACGACGCCCTGCTCGGGGAGGGACTCGTCCTCGGCGGACGCCTCGACGTGGTCGCGCGCGCGGACCACGGCGTTCGCGTGCGGGGAGCCGGCGGGCGCGAGTGGACGCTCGACGCCATCGCGGCACGCAACGTCAATGTCCGCCAGCTTCCGGCGGGCGAGCGCGCCGCGGCGAGCTGGACAACGCTCCGGGATGCCCGGCCGGGCGAGACGGTACGGGTCGTGGAGATCTCCCGCGCCTGCCAGGCCACGCAACGCCGCCGGCTGCTCGACCTCGGCATCGTCCGCGGCACCCCGATTACGCCGGAGCTGGTGAGCGCGTCGGGCGATCCGGTGGCCTACCAGATTCGGGGCGCGCTCATCGCACTGCGGCATCAACAGGCGTCCTGGATCCGCGTGGAGCGCACCAGCGGCGAACTGCCGGAGGCGGCGCGTTGAGCGGGCCCGCGGGCGCCTGCGGCGGCTGTTCGCAGCACCGCGCCGACAGCCTTCAGCGACTGGGGCTGAACCCGGACAAGTGGGACATCCTGGTCGCGCTCGCTGGCAATCCCAACGTGGGCAAGAGCACGGTGTTCAACGCCCTCACCGGGCTCCGGCAGCATACCGGCAACTGGCCGGGCAAGACGATCGTGCGCGCGGAGGGGGCGTTTGCCTACGAGGGCCAGCGGGTGAAGATCGTCGACCTGCCCGGAACCTACTCGCTGCAGGCGGAGAGCTCCGATGAGGAGGTGGCGCGCGACTTCATCCTGTTCGGCCGGCCGGACGTGACGGTTGTGGTGGTCGATGCGATGCGCCTGGAACGGAACCTCCACCTCGTCCTGCAGATTCTCGACATCACGGATCGCGTTGTCGTCTACCTCAACCTGGTCGACGAGGCCCGGCGTCACGGCATCGCGGTCGACGCGGCGCGTCTGGAACAGCAGCTGGGCGTCCCGGTGGTGAGCGGGGTCGCCCGCTCGAAGGTCGGCATCGACGACCTGCTGGCGGCAGCCCATCGTGTCGCCACCGGCGCGACGTCCACGACCCCCTACCGTGTGGCGCACCTGGAAGACCGCGTCGAGAACACCGTCGCCGCAGTGACCCAGGTCGTGGATGGCGCGTTCCCGCAGGTGCCGAACCCCCGCTGGGTGGCGCTGCGCCTGTTGAACGGGGACGACGCCGTAATCGAGGCCGTGCGCTCCGGCGAGCTCGGGCAACTCGGCGAGGCGCCCGACGCGGCCGACGGGCCTCTCGTGCCGCAGGCTGCGCGGGAGCATGTCCTGCGGACAGCCCGGCGCCGGCGGTGGGACCTCCCCACGGATTTTCAGGACACGATCACGGAGCACCTCTATGCCGCGGCACAGGAGATCGCCGACGGCACGCAGATGCGTGGACTGAAGCGGGCCGGCTTCGACTTCGACCGGACCCTCGACCGACTGCTCACGAGCCGCTGGCTGGGATTCCCCCTGATGCTGGCGATCCTCGCGGCAGTCTTCTGGATCACGATCGAGGGCGCCAACGTCCCGTCCCGGATGCTTGCCGCGCTGCTTCTCGACACCGTGCATCCGTGGTTGAAGAGCCTCGGCGACGCTGCCGGGTTGCCCTGGTGGCTGGGCGGCTTCCTGTTCGACGGCGTGTACCTGGCGACCGCCTGGGTGGTCGCCGTCATGCTGCCCCCCATGGCCATCTTCTTCCCGCTCTTCACGCTGCTGGAAGACTTTGGCTATCTCCCGCGGGTGGCCTTCAATCTCGACGCGCTCTTCCGGACGGCCGGCGCTCACGGCAAGCAGGCACTCACCATGTGCATGGGTTTCGGCTGCAACGCGGCCGGCGTCGTCTCCACGCGCGTCATCGACAGCCCGCGCGAGCGTCTGATTGCCATCATCACCAACAACTTCTCACTCTGCAACGGCCGCTGGCCGACCCAGATCCTCATCGCCACGATCTTCATCGGGGCGCTGGCGCCGGCGCACCTCGGAGGCGTCGTCTCGGCCGCCGCCGTCGTCGGGATTGCTGTGCTGGGCATCATCACCATGTTCGTCACCTCGTGGCTGCTGTCCCGCACGGTGCTCCGCGGCGCGGCGACGCGCTTCAGCCTCGAGCTGCCGCCCTACCGCCCCCCGCGCATTCTGCAGACGCTGTACACGTCGGTGATCGATCGGACGTTCATCGTGCTGGGGCGGGCGATCGTCTTCGCAGCGCCCGCCGGCGCGGTGATCTGGCTCGTGTCGAACATCCACCTGGGCGGTGCCAGCCTGGCCGAGCACGGCGTCGCGTGGCTGAACCCGTTCGGGTTCCTGCTCGGGCTCAACGGCGTCATCCTGCTCGCCTACGTGGTGGCGATTCCGGCCAACGAGATCGTCATTCCCACCGTGCTGATGCTGACCGTGCTCAGCGCCGGCGGCGCCGGGGCGGGGGCGGGCGTGATGTTCGAGCTCGACGACATCGGCGCCACCGGCGAGCTGCTGCGCGCCGGCGGCTGGACCCTGCTGACCGGCGTGAACCTCATGCTGTTCAGCCTTCTGCACAATCCGTGCTCTACCACCATCTACACGATCTACAGGGAGACGCGGAGCGCGGCGTGGACGACGCTCGCCACCCTGCTGCCCGTCGCCGTCGGCGTGACCGTCTGCTTCCTCGTGGCGCAGGTGTGGCGTTTGGTCGCGACGTGATCCGGCCCGTGCATGGCCAACGGCGGTGAGGCACAGTAGGATCGCACGGGCCGATGTCCGCGGAGCTGGATTCCTCCAACTGGTCGGGTGAGGGCGACTTCACCCGCAAGCTCATCGACTGGTGCGCCAGCCAGCTCGCGGTGGCGTTCGTGCGCGTCGAGGACGCGCCGTCCAGCCGCGCGGATGTCGAGTACAACTTCGTCAGCAACGAGATATTCCTGCGGTTTCACACCCGGAGCCGCATCGAGCGGCGCCGGCTGCTCTGGATCGTGCCGATCCGGCGTGCCGTGACCGAGAAGGTCATGACGCTGGATGAACTCGAGTCGCAGCTCTCCGGCACGGACGACCTGGGAGAGCCGGACTACGCCGATGAGGGAATGATCCAGTACCTGCACACCGAGCGCGTCGTGCCTCCGTATCAGACCCGCGGCTACAAGCTGGTCGAGCTGGTGCGGATCTACGAGGTCGGCACGCCGTCGCGAGCTTGAGGCGATGGTCATAGCGGCTGGTGACGTTCGGCAGCGCGTGCTCCACGCGATCGATTCCGCTCGACGCGCCGCGGCGGAACGCCGGGTCCGCGCCGCGGAAGCCGAGGGCGAGGGGACGGCGGTACTGGCCAGCGTGGTGGCGCCGGTCTTCAAGGCCGTCGCCGCGGCGCTCAAGGCCGAGGGCTACGGATTCCACGTGCTGACCCCGGTCGGCTCCGTGCGCCTGGCGGCGGAGGCGGCTTCCGAGGACTTCATCGAGATCAACCTCGACACGACCCGCGACCCGCCGGCGCTCGTCGCCCGCGTGAGCCGCGCCTGGGGGCGGCGCGTCCTCGTTGATGAGCAGGTGGTGCGCACAGCGCCGATCCGCGGGCTGACCGAGGACGACGCCGTCGAAATAGTCCTCGAGCGGCTCGTCCCGTTCGTCGAGCGCTAGTCAGACCGCGCCGGCAGCGCGCAGCCGGGCGATCTCGGCCGCATCGAATCCGAGGTCGTCGCGCAGGACCGCGTCGGTGTGCTGGCCCAGCGTGGGCGGGGGCGTGCGCACGGCGCCCGGCGTCCCGCCGAGCTTGACCGGCACACCGAGCTGGCGGATGGCGCCGGCAATCGGGTGGTCGAGCGCCACGACCATCGCCCGCTCGAGGATCTGGGGATCGGTGAACACCTGCTCGAGATTGCGCACGGCGCCGCACGGGATGCCGGCGGCCTTCAACCGGGCCAGCCAGTCGGCGGCCGGCCGTGTTCGCAGCCGCTCGACGAGCAGCGTTCTGAGCGCCCCGCGCGCGTGCACACGGTCCTTGTTCGTCCGGAAGCGCGGGTCGTCGGCCAGGTCGTCCAGGCCGAGCACGCCGCAGAACGTGCGCCAGAGCTGATCGTTCCCGACGGCGACGACCAGTTCGCCGTCCGCCGCCTCGAGCGATTCGTAGGGCGTGATCGACGGATGCCGGTTGCCGAGCCGGCCCGGCGCCTCGCCAGTGGCGAAGTACGTCCCGGCCTGGTAGGTCAATATCGCTGCCACGGCGTCCAGCATCCCGACATCGACGAGCTGTCCCCGGCCCGTGCGCTCCCGCGCCAGGAGCGCGACGGCGATGCCGTAGGCCGAGAACATACCCGACACGATGTCCACGATGGCCACGCCGAGACGGTACGCTGGCCCGTCTGATGGGCCGGTGATGCTCATCAGTCCGCCTTCGCCCTGCATCACCGCGTCGTAGCCCGGCTCGCGCCGGCGCGGACCGCTCTGCCCGAACCCGGAGATCGAGCAGTAGACGAGGTTCGGGCGCCGGCGCGCGAGGTCGGCGTACCCGAGGCCCATCCGTTCGAGTGTGCCGGGCCGGAAATTCTCCACGAGGACGTCGGCCCGCGCGATCAATTGGTCGAGCACGCGCCGCCCGTCGGGGTGCTTCATGTTCAGCGTCACGCTCTCCTTGTTGCGGTTGATGCTGAGGAAGTACGTGCTCTCGCCCGCCTGAAACGGCGGCCCCCAGGCCCGGGTATCGTCGCCCTTGCCGGGTCGCTCCACCTTGATCACGCGCGCGCCCATGTCGGCCAGCATCATCGTGCAGTACGGGCCGGAGAGAACGCGCGTGAGGTCGAGCACGGTCAGGCCGGCGAGCGCGCCGTCGCCGTCGGTCGTCGGTCCATCGGTATCGGTCATCATCGGGTTCCTGAGTGCCCCCTCACGTGCTTCGCGCCCGGCCGCCGGGCGCCTGATCCATGCCGCAGGATTGCGGTAGGATTGTCGGAGCATGGATGATCATGGGCGGCGCGTCTACGACTCCATTCTCGGCCTGCTGTCCAGCGCCGACAACCCCACCCCGCTGGTGCGCCTGAACCGCGTGACGCCGTTCCGCCACACGCAGGTGTACGCCAAGCTCGAGTGGTACAACCCGTTCGGCGCGGTCAAGGATCGCGTGGCGGCCAACCTCCTCGACGATGGCGAGGCGCGCCGCACGGTGCAGGCGGACCAGAAGCTGGTGGAGCCGACCTCAGGGAATACCGGGATGGCGCTGGCCATGATCGCGAACGCGAAAGGCTACACGCTCACCACCCCGCTGTCGAGCGAGATCCCGCTCGAGAAACGCACGATGCTGCGCTTCTTCGGCGCGGACGTCATGGAGCTTCAGGACACGCTGTGCCCGGCCCCGGGAGCGCCGGAAGGCGCCATTGCGAAGGCGATGGAAATTGCCGAGCGGCCCGACTTCCACATGTTGAACCAGTACGCCAACGAGGCGAATCCGGAGGCGCACTACAAGACGACGGGCCCGGAGATCTGGCGGCAGACCGACGGCCGCGTGACGCACTTCGTGGCCGGCCTCGGCACCTGCGGCACCATCACCGGTACGGGGCGCTTTCTCAAGGCCCAGAACGCCTCGGTCCAGGTTCTCGGGGTACACCCGGCCGAGGGCCATGACATTCCCGGGGTCCGCAGTCTGCGCCAGCTGCAGCAGACCAAGTTGTTCTTCCGCGACGAGTACGACGGGCTGGTCGAGGTGCAGAACCAGACGGCTTTCGAGCTCTGCCTCCGCCTGAACCGGGAGGAGAGCGTCATCGCGGGGCCCAGCTCGGCCATGGCCCTGCAGGGTGCCTTCGAGCTCGTGCCCGATGAGCCCGGCAACGTCGCAGTCGTGATCTTTCCGGACAACGCCTTCAAGTACGCATCGTCGGTGGTCAAGCATCTGCCGGGGCTCGCGGCGCAGCCGGCGAAGGCCGCGGCCCGCGACCCGCTGCTCGAGGTGCTGCGGGAGAACGTGCGCGGCAATGCCGATTTGACGATCGACGTCGACGCCGCGCATGCGCAGCTGCAGAACGGCAAGCCGTTCGTCATGGACGTGCGGCCGCCCGAGCAGTACCTGGAGGCGCACATCCCCGGCGCCGTCAACATGCCGCTCGCCGAGCTCGGCACCGATCGCAGCGCACTGCCGGCCGATCGCGGCGCGCCGATTCTCAGCGTCTGCCAGCGCGGGAACGCCTCGCTCTCGGGCCTGCTGTTTCTCAAGTCGCTGGGCTATCGCAACGTCCGCAGCATCACGGGGGGCACGCTGGCGTGGCGTGAGAAGGGGTTTGCCACCGACTCGGGCGCGTAGGCCATGGGGCAACCGACGCTCACCCTGCGGGCCGAAGCCGACAGCGGCATTCGCCGGCATGGCTGCGAGGCGTACCCGCACGAGTGCTGCGGGGCGCTCATCGGCCGCGGCCGGAAGGTGCTGGAAGCACTGGCCTTGCCCAACGTCACCGAGGAGAGCTCCCGGCGGCGGTTTCGGGTCCGGCCGTCCGACTATCTGGCGGCCGAGCGCCGCGCGAGCGAGCTGGGCGCGGAGCTGCTGGGGTTCTATCACTCGCATCCGGACCACCCCGCACGTCCGTCGCGGTACGATCTCGACCACGCGTGGCCGGTGTTTGCCTACGTCATCGTTGCGGTCGAGGGCGGGCAGCCGCGGACGATGACCTCGTGGCGCTTGCGGGAGGATCGGTCGGCGTTCGACGAGGAGCCAATCGCGGTGGAGCCGGGCGGCCCGGCGCGAAGTGAGACAGGCGAGAGACCATGCCAACCAGGATTCTGATTCCGACGCCGTTACGCGTCTACACCGGCAAGCAGGACGTCGTGGAGGCCGAGGGCGGCACCGTCGGCGAGTTGCTGGCAAACATGACCGAGACGTATTCGGACCTGCGCAAGCACCTGTACACGGATGACGGCCGGTTGCGGAGCTTCGTCGCCATCTATGTCAACGACGACGACATCCGCTTCCTCGACAAGGAAGCGACGCCGGTCAAGGAAGGCGATACCATCAGCATCATCCCGTCGGTGGCGGGCGGGGGGCTGTCGTGACGGTCGCCACCGCGGCGCCGGCGCTGAGCAATGCGGAGGTCGCCCGCTACAGCCGGCACCTGATCATGCCGGAGGTCGGCATGGACGGGCAGCTCAAGCTGAAGGCGGCCAGCGTGCTCTGCATCGGGGCCGGCGGGTTGGGCTCGCCCGTGGCGATGTACTTGGCCGCGGCCGGCGTCGGCCGGCTCGGCATCGTCGACTTCGACGTGGTCGACTACAGCAACCTGCAGCGGCAGGTGATTCACGGGACGCCGGACGTCGGGCGGTCGAAGCTCGCTTCGGCGCGCGACAGCCTGCACGCGATCAATCCCGAGGTACACATCGAGACCCACGAGCTCGCGCTCTCGTCCAGCAACGCACTCGACGTGCTGCGCGGCTACGACGTGATCGTCGACGGCACCGACAACTTCCCGACGCGCTATCTCGTCAACGACGCGTGCGTGCTCCTCGGCAGGCCGAACGTCTACGGCAGCATCTTCCGGTTCGAGGGGCAGGCCTCGGTCTTCGCCGCCCAGGACGGGCCGTGTTACCGCTGCCTCTATCCCGAGCCCCCGCCGCCCGGCCTCGTGCCGAGCTGCGCCGAGGGCGGCGTGCTCGGGATACTCCCCGGCGTGGTCGGCACCATCCAGGCGACCGAGGCGGTCAAGCTCATCATCGGTGTCGGCGAGCCGCTCGTCGGCCGTTTCCTGGTCTACGACGCACTCCGCATGCGCTTCCGCGAGCTGAAGCTCCGCAAGGACCCCGACTGCCCCGTCTGCGGCGATAACCCGACCGTCACGGAATTGATCGACTACGAGCAGTTCTGCGGCGTGACGCCCGCGGCCCCCGCCGGCGAGTCGTCCGCGGGCGCGGACGATGACGCGACCGTCGAGCAGCTCAAGGCGCGCATCGACAGCCGCGACGGCGTCTTCATCCTCGACGTCCGTGAGCCGCAGGAGTACCAGATCTGCGCCATCCCCGGCTCGACTTTGATTCCGCTCGGCGATCTCCCGAGCCGTCTCCACGAGCTCGCGGGACGCGGCGAGATGATCGTCCACTGCAAGTCGGGAGCGCGCAGCGCCAAGGCGGTCAAGCTGCTCCGCGACGCCGGCTTCGCCCAGGCGAAGAACCTGCGCGGCGGCATCCTGCGCTGGATCGACGCCGTCGACCCGTCGCTGCCGAAGTACTGACGTACCCCTGATCGCTCGCCGCAGCCATCGTCAGCGACGACCCCGCGCCGCGGCGGGGGAGACAGGGTTGGACTCGACGTAGACCATTTCCATCCGCAGCCCCGCGCGATCCCCTTGCGCCCGCGGCGGCAAGGTCCTCAGCGCTGCTGCCGGCGCCGACGCTGTCAGTGCTGCGGCCAGCGCATCGACCACATCGTCGCGGGTAACTTCCCTGCGCTTGAATTGCCGCGATGAGGTGCCGATCCACCACGCGCCGATCGGGCCGGCCCGGCGTCAAGACCGGTCCTCTCCGGCCGCGAATCGTCGGGCGGCGTCCATCTTTTCGAGCTGCGGCAGGAAGTCGAAGTAGCGTGAGAGCGCGTAGCCGGCGCGCGTCGTCGTTGCCTGCAGGTCCCGGGTGACGAGCAGGACACCGTCGCGCAGGACCCGGTGATAAAGCAGCGGCGGCGCCTGGTTCAGCACGACGACGTCGACGTCGTTCGTGCCGAGCGCGTCCATCAGGGAGGTGGTCAGCTCCGCGCGGTACCCCCAGTGGCCTTCGTCCGCGAGCGACTTGTCGATGTAGACCGCCACGTCGACGTCGCTCTGCCGGTGCGCATCGCCGCGCGCCTGCGAGCCGAACAGATAGGCCTCGAGGATCTCGACCCGAGGTTCGAGAGCACGGGTCAGGCGTGTCACGAGCTGCGGCCGCTCGGCGCTCGTATGACCCATCCTGCTCATCATGTGGCATTGGATGCGGCCGGGCAACAATCAGGACGCGGCCGCGATTCGTCGAGGCGGCTGTCGCGCATCTCGGGGCGCCCGCCACGTCGCTTGCGGCGCTTGGATGCGTCAGGACTCGCGGGCTAGAATGACGTTTGGCGAGTTCCTCCCGCCGTGAGGGGGCGGATGCTGCGACTGTCGAAGAAGGCCGACTACGCCCTGATCGCCCTGAAGGACTTGGCGTCCAGTCCGCCCGGCACGTCGTCGAGCGCGCGGGAGATCGCTGCGCGTTACAAGATTCCGGTGGAGCTGATGGCCAAGGTCCTGCAACGGCTCGCCAAACGCGGGCTGCTTGCCTCCCACCAGGGGACGCGCGGCGGCTACCACCTCGCCCGACCCGCGGCCCGTATCTCGGTCGCGGATGTCGTGCAGGCCATCGACGGGCCGGTCATGGTGACCGCCTGCTCCGACATCGACGAGAGCTGCGACCAGTACCTGACGTGCAACGTGCGGGATCCGCTGTGGCGGCTGAAGGAGCGCATCGTGCACACGCTGGCGGAGTTCACCATCGACGAGCTGGCGCGCGCGGACCCGCCGGCGCCGCTCCCGCTCGCTGCGAGCCGCACGCCGGCCGCGCCGCTGGCGTGGAGCACGCCGTCGGAGAACTGACGCTCGCCGCCGGCCGATCCGCCGCGCCGGGTCGCGCCCCGAGCCCGATACCTCGCTGAGCATGCCTGAGCTGCCCATCTACCTCGACTACCACGCCACGACGCCGGTCGGCCCCCGGGTGGCCGACGCGATGGTCCCGTACTTCACGGAGCGCTTCGGCAACGCCTCGAGTCGGCACCACGCGTTCGGGTGGGCGGCGCGCGACGCCGTGTCGGCCGCGCGGCGCCAGATCGCCGAGTTGATCGGCGCGGATTCCCGCGAGATTTGCTTTACGAGCGGCGCCACGGAGTCGGACAACCTGGCCGTCCGGGGGATCGTGAACGCCGAGTCGCGCCGGCCGCTGCACGTCGTGACGATGACGACAGAGCATCACGCCGTGCTCGATCTCTGCCGCCGGCTCGAGCGCGAGGGAGTAGAGGTGACGTACGTGGCGCCGCGTCCGGACGGGCTCTGCGATGTGGCCGACATCGAGCGTGCCCTGTTGCAGCACACCCGCCTCGTCTCGATCATGGCGGCCAACAACGAGGTCGGCGTCCTGCAGCCGATTGCGCGGATTGCCGAGCTGACGCGCCCGCGCGGCATCGTCTTGCACACGGACGCCGCGCAGCCTGTCGGCAAGGTGCAGGTCGACGTCGGGGAGCTCGGCGTCGACCTGCTGTCGGCCACGGCGCACAAGCTGTACGGCCCGAAGGGTATCGGCGTGCTGTACGTGCGGCGGCGCCGGCCGCGGCTGGCGATCGAGCCGCTGCTGGACGGCGGGGGTCACGAGCAGGGCCTCCGCTCCGGCACCTTGAACGTCCCCGGAATCGTCGGCTTCGGCGCGGCGGCCGAGATCTGTCGGACCGAGATGCAGCGGGAAGCGGAGCGGGTCGGCGAGTTGCGCGATCGCCTGCTCGCGGGCCTCACCGAGGGCGTTGGCGGCGTGACCGTCAACGGCTCGACGACGGCGCGTCTGCCGCACAATCTGAACGTGAGCTTCGACCGGCTGGAGGGCGAGTCGCTGCTCGTCGGGCTCGACGAGCAGCGCCGTCTCGTCGGGCGCCGCGTGCACCTCGGTGAACCCCGAGCCGTCGCACGTGCTGCGAGCCATTGGTGTGCGCGACGAACTCGCGCGGGCATCGCTCCGCTTCGGGCTGGGGCGGTGGACGACCGCGGAAGAGGTCGACTACGCCATCGAGAAGGTGACCAGCCTGGTGAACCGGCTCCGGCAGCTGTCGCCGGTGGGCCGGGCTTCCTGACAGCGCCGCGGGCGATGGGATACACTGTCGGGACGAACACCCGCACCCGATGATCGAAATCACTACGGCGGCGTCCCGGAGAATTCGGACCGCGATGGTCGACGAAGGAATGGCCGATGGCGGTCTCCGCGTCGGTGTGAAGGCCGGCGGCTGCTCGGGTCTCAGCTACGTCTTCAGGTGGGAGGCGGTGCCGCGGCCCGGCGACGAGGTGTTCACGAGTCCCGACGGCACGCGCATCTTCGTGGACAGCAAGAGCTACAAGTATCTCGACGGCACGGTTCTCGACTGCGACGCCAACATGCTCGGCCAGTCGCTGATTTTTCGCAATCCCAACGCAAAGAGCGAGTGCGGTTGCGGCCTGTCGTTCCAGGTCTAGGAGTCCGTGGCAAGGGGCCCCGTTGCGGGGTCACGCCCCGGGCATCCGCCCATTTGCCACCGGGCGGACAGGGTACATGTTCTCCACTGAGCGATGACATCCATTGATCCAGGCTCGCCTGCCGACCGGCCTGTGGTCATCGTGTCCAATCGGGAACCGTACCAGCACTTTCGGAAGGACGACGGAACCGTCGGGTGGTCACCGACGACGGGCGGGGTCGCGGTGGCCCTCGACGCCCTGATGCGGGAACGGGGCGGGGTGTGGATCGCGCACGGGTCGGGCGAGGCCGACCGGGATGTCGTTGACGCGGACGATCGGGTGAGCGTGCCGCCCGACAACCCGTCCTACCCCCTGCGGCGCCTCTGGCTCACGCCGGAAGAGGAAAGCCACTACTACGAGGGGTTCGCCAACGAGGGGCTCTGGCCCCTGTGCCACGAGGTCCACGTGCGCCCGGTCTTCCGCGCGGTCGACTGGGAACACTACCAGCGCGTGAACGAGCGCTTCGCCGCGGTCATCGAGCAGGAGCTTCCCGATCGCTCCGCGCCCGTCTTCATCCAGGACTATCACCTGGCGCTCGTCGCGCCGACCCTGCGCGCACGCTGTCCGGACGTGAAGACCGCCCTGTTCTGGCACATTCCGTGGC
This sequence comes from Vicinamibacterales bacterium, assembly GCA_965217045.1. Classification (GTDB taxonomy): domain Bacteria; phylum Acidobacteriota; class Vicinamibacteria; order Vicinamibacterales; family UBA8438; genus JAAXGX01. The sequence continues at coordinate 109,330 of CBDCHF010000009.1, forward strand.
CGCACCAGGACCGGCTGCGCATCTGCCCCTGGCGCAAGGAGTTGCTGGCCGGGCTACTGGCCAACGACCTGCTCGCATTCCAGCTGCCGCGCGACCGCCGCAATTTCATCGCGGCCGCGCGCGACGAGCTCGGAGCGGACGTGGCGCGGGGAGTCGTGCGCGTGTCCGGCCGGGTCACGGCCATCGAGGCCGTGCCGATCGGCGTGGACTACGACCGGATCCAGCAGATCGCATGCGACTCCGCGCTGTCGGACGACATGCACCGCCTCGCCGCCGAGCTCCAGATCAGGACGCCGATCGTGGGCGTCGGCGTCGACCGTCTGGACTATACCAAGGGCATACCTGAGCGGCTCGACGCGCTGGATCTCCTCCTGGCGCGTCGCGCCGATCTCCGGGGCAGGCTGACCTTCGTGCAGATCGGCGTGCCGTCCCGTTCGACCATCGACAGCTACGTAGCGGTGGAAGCCGCCATCGACCAGAAGGTCCAGGAGATCAACCGCCGCTACCCGCAGGCCGGCGGGCCGATCCGGTACCGGAAGTCGGCGCTCAAGATCAAGCGGCTGGTCGCGTTGTTCCGTCTCGCCGACTTCTGTGTCGTCAGCTCGCTGCACGACGGCATGAACCTGGTGGCCAAGGAGTTCGTGGCGGCGCGTGAGGATCTGGACGGCGTCCTGGTCCTGAGCGAGCTGGCGGGCGCCGCCCAGGAACTCCACGATGCGCTCGCCATCAACCCCTATGACGTCGAAGGGTTCGCGCAGGCATTGGAGCACGCCATCGACATGCCGCGCGACGAGCGCCAGCGGCGCATGCGCGCGCTCCGGCGCGTCGTTGCCGGTCGCGACGTATTCAGCTGGGCGTCCGATATTCTCGAAGAGCTGGACAGCCTGGACCCGTCTGCGCTGCCGCCAGCGCCGAGCGGAGCGCTGTTGACGCGTCGTCGCGCGTCAGCATTTCGCGGCGCGTCGCCCCGCAGCGTCAAGCCTGCCTGACTGACCGCCCGTGCTAGACTCCCCGCCATGCCGTTGCGCGAAGCCTTGAGCGGCGCCATGCGGCACAGCATGCGGGCGTACTACGTGCCGCTGGCGGCGGGCGTCGTGCTTGCGGCGAGCGCCTTCATGCCGTGGATTCTGATGGGCGAGCTGCGCTTCAGCGGCGTGCCGGGCGTTGCCGGCGTGTGGGTGCTCGGTCTCGGACTGCTCGCCGTGCTGCTCGCGGTGCTCAGCGTCATCACCCGCAAGAACTCGCGGCACCCGCTCCTGCTGGTAGGTCTGGCCGCGTTCGCCATTCTGCTGGTGGCCGAACGGCTCATGGAACGGCAGGTGTCCGAGCAGGCTTGGGCCCGTTCCCAGGCGCGCGCCATCGTGGTCGGCGGGTCACCGGTCGAGATGCCGGAGCCGGGCATGGCCCCCGGCGCCTATCTCGGCCTGTCGGCGGCCGCCGTGATCGCGATGTTCGGCCTGACCATCGTTGTCCGGCGCGTGGCGCAACCGTACGCCGAACCGGAAGACGACGATGTCTGACGTCCCGACCGCTCCGACCCGCATCACCGTGGCGCACAGTCCCGATTCCGACGATGCGTTCATGTTCTACGGCTTCGCCTGCGGAGCCGTAGCGGCGGAGCGGTTCGCGATCGACCAGGTCCTCGCCGACATCGAAAGCCTCAACCGGGCCGCGTTCGAGGGCAGGTACGAGGTGACCGCGGTGTCGTTCCACGCCTACGCGCACCTCCATGAGCGGTACGCGCTCCTGCCGCACGGCGCGAGCATGGGCGACCGCTACGGGCCGATTGTCGTGACGCGGTCCGATGGGCCGACCTCGCTGGCCGACGTGACCGTGGCCATTCCCGGCGAATTGACGACCGCGTACCTCGCGCTCCAGTTGTTTCATCCGGGCGTCGCCTACCGCGTCATGCCGTTCGATGCGATTCAGCCGGCCGTCGTCGACGGCACCGTGGAAGCGGGCCTGCTGATCCACGAGGGGCAGCTGACCTATCGGGACGAGGGGCTGCGGTGCCTGGTCGACCTCGGCATCTGGTGGGCCGAGCGGACCGGCGGCCTGCCGCTGCCGCTCGGGTGCAACGTCATTCGGCGCGACCTCGGCGCCGAGACGATGCTGGAGGTGTCCCGCCTGCTCCACGCGAGCATCGCGCACGCCCTCGACCACCGGGACGACGCGATCGCATACGCGCTGGACTTCGGCCGCGGCCTCGACGTCGACCGCACCGACCGGTTCGTCGGCATGTACGTCAACGAGTTGACGCTCGATTACGGGGAGCGTGGCCGCGCGGCTGTGGAGCGGCTGTTCGCCGACGCCTACGACCGGCGGCTGGTCCCGCGCCCCGTCCCCGTCGAGTTCGTCGGCTGGCGCTGAAGTCCGTCGATTGCCTGTACCGGCCCGGCGACATTAAGATGCCTGAAGGGGATTGAGAGTTCGACTGATGTACGCCCGACTTGCCGCGGTAGGCCTGCGCGACGTGACTGCCAAGCTCGACGCGGGCATCCGTCTCGAGCTCGACGACGGCGTGAGCCTTTTCGAGTGTCCCGATCTGCTCGCGATTGGGTGGCTCGCCAACCGCGAGCGCGAGCGGCGTCATGGCGCGCAGGCATTCTTCAACCACAACATCCGCCTCGAGGCGACGAACGTCTGTGTCGCGAGCTGCCTTTTCTGCGCCTTCGCCCGCCTCCAGCCGGGCGACGACGGCGCCTACACGATGACGCTCGAGCAGGCGTGGGACAAGCTCCGGGTCCGGGCCGACCAGCCGCTCACGGAAGTGCACCTCGTCAACGGCCTGCACCCCGACCTGCCCTGGGAGTACTACCTGGAACTGCTGCGCGGCTTCAAGCGGATCAAGCCCGACATCCACCTGAAGTGCTTCACCGCCGTCGAGATTGCCTTCTTCGCGGAGCTGTACGGGAAGACCGACGAGCAGGTGCTCCGAGAGCTGATGGAGGCCGGGCTGGACTCGCTGCCGGGCGGCGGCGCCGAGGTGTTCGCCGAGCGCGTCCGCCGCAAGATCTGCCACGACAAGTGCGACGGGACGCGCTGGCTCGAGATCCATCGCGTTGCCCACCGGCTGGGTCTCCGGTCGAACGTCACGATGCTCTACGGCCACATCGAGACGCACCCCGAGCGGGTGGACCACATGCTGCGGGCCAGGGCGCTGCAGGACGACACCGGCGGCTTCCAGGCGTTCATCCCGCTCGCGTTCCACCCCGACAACAACCGGATGGAGAAGCTGCCGCCGCCGAGCGCCGCCGACACCCTGCGCGTCCACGCAGTCGCGCGGCTGATGCTCGACAACATCCCGCACGTCAAGGCGTTCTGGATTGCCACCGGCGTCGAGGTGGCCCAGACCGCGCTGTGGTTCGGCGTTGACGACCTCGACGGCACGGTGCAGGAGGAACGGATCTACCACATGGCGGGTGCCCTGACGCCCGAGGCAATGACGCCGGCCGAGATCAGTCGGCTCATCCGCGCTGCCGGGCGCACCCCGGTCGAGCGCGATACCCTGTACAACGTCGTGTCGCAGCCGGCCTGAAGGGCCGGATTGACAAGAGTTTCAAGGATGACGCGCCCAGACGCGCGCAAAGGAGAGGACGAATGGACGTCGAGCTCCTGACCCGATTCGAGAGCGAGCAGATCGGCCAGCGGCAGTCGTTGCCGGATCGGTACCTCGGCCTCTCGGACGAGGAGATGGAGGAACGCATCGCCTGCGCCCGCGCCGACCTGGGCTCGCGGCTGCTCATCCTCGGCCACCACTACCAGCGGGACGAGGTCATCCGTTTCGCGGACTGCAGGGGCGATTCGTTCAAGCTCGCACGGCAGGCGGCCGACCGGAGCGACGCCGACTACATCGTGTTCTGCGGCGTCCACTTCATGGCGGAGAGCGCGGACGTCCTGAGCGCGCCGCACCAGCAGGTGGTGCTGCCCGACCTGGCCGCCGGGTGCTCGATGGCCGACATGGCCCAGGTCGATCAACTCGCGGTCTGCTGGGACGAGCTGCAGGCGATGGGCGCGACGGACGTCGTGCCGGTTACTTACATCAACTCGGCGGCCGCGATCAAGGCGTTCTGCGGCGAGCGCGGCGGCGTGGTCTGCACGTCGAGCAACGCGGGGCCTACCCTCGAGTGGGCGTGGAAGCGCGGCCGGCGGATTCTGTTCCTCCCGGATCAGCATCTGGGCCGCAACACCGCCTACAGGATGGGCGTGCCGCTCGACGAGATGGTGGTCTGGGATCCGGATCTCGCATACGGCGGCGTGTCACCCGATCGCCTCCAGACCGCCCGGATGCTGCTCTGGAAGGGCCACTGCTCCGTCCACACGCGCTTCAACGTCAAGCAGGTCGAGCATCTGCGGCGCGTGCATCCGGGCATCAAGGTCATCGTCCACCCCGAGTGCACGTGGGACGTCGTCCAGGCAGCCGACGACAGCGGCTCCACCGAGTACATCATCCGGGCGGTGAAGGACAGCCCGGCGGGGTCTAGGTGGGCGATCGGCACCGAGATACACCTCGTCAACCGCCTGGCGCAGGAGCTCGCGCCCGAGCGGACGGTGATGACGCTCGATCCGATCGGGTGCCTCTGCTCGACCATGTTCCGGGTGTCGCCCAACCACCTGCTGTGGGTGCTCGAGGGGCTGCGCGACGGGGTCGTGCACAACCGCATCGTCGTACCGGACCGCGAGAAGCACTGGACACGCGTGGCTCTCGACCGGATGTTGGAGATCCACTAGACTTTTCTTGCTGCATTCGATTCGAAAGAGAGGCGCCGATGGCCCATGAACTGCCCCCGCTCCCGTACGACTACAACGCGCTCGAGCCGCACGTCGACGAGCAGACGATGCAGATCCACCACACGAAGCATCACCAGACGTACGTCACCAAGCTCAACGGTGCGCTCGAGAAGCATCCGGAGCTGGCCGGCAAGAGCGTCGACGATCTCATCGCCGATCTCGCCAGCGTGCCGGACGACATCCGGACGGCCGTGCGGAACAATGGCGGGGGGCACGCCAATCACACGCTCTTCTGGCAGGTGATGAAGCCGAACGGCGGCGGCGCGCCGACCGGCAAGGTGGCCGCGGCAATCGATACCGCGTTCGGCTCGTTCGACACCTTCAAGGAGCAGTTCGCCGCCGCTGGCGCCGGCCGCTTCGGCAGCGGCTGGGTCTGGCTGGTCAGCACGGGCGGCGTGCTCAGCATCCAGAGCTCGCCCAACCAGGACAGCCCGATGATGGACGGCAAGACGGCCATCCTCGGGCTCGACGTCTGGGAGCACGCCTACTACCTGAAGTACCAGAATCGGCGGCCCGACTACATCGCGGCGTGGTTCAACACCATCAACTGGGATGAGGTGAACCGCAGGCTCGGGTAGGGGCCGGGGCGGGATGTCGTCCGTCCTGTTTCTGTTCCTGGCCCATCTCGGCGTCGGCATCGCCGGCACGCTGTTGCTCGTCAACTCGACGGCGGGCGTGAAGTTCTTCCGCTTCAACGCCGGGCTGGCGGCGGTCCTGCTTCTGGTCGCGCTGGCGTTTCGCCCCGAGGCGGCGGCTCCGGCGCCCGCGGCGACGGTCGGGCTGTGGGCGCTGGGTGTGACCGCAGGCGCGTTGCTCGTCTACTGGGCCACCGTCGGGCGCGCCCTGGCGCGCATCCGACCGCTCCTGCTCTGGACGATCGCCGCCGCCGGCGCCGCCGCGCTCGTGGCGCAGGGCCTGGCAGCAGCCGCCGTCGAGGCCGGGCCCTCGGCCGCCCTGACCATCGCCAGCTTCGTTTCGTCGGCCGCGCTCCTCGGCGGCACCTGCACCGCGATGATCCTGGGCCACTGGTACCTGGTGCTGCCGTCGATGGACGTCTCGCTGCTGCAATCGATCGTCAGGTTCCACATCGGCTCGACCGTGCTGCGCATCGCGGTCGTCGCCGGCGTGCTCTGGGCCGCCCTGGCGATGTGGGAATCGCCGTCCGGCGCCGGGTACGCCAGCTACGTCTGGTCGCTCGACGGCGTGTTCCTGTGGCAGCGCGTGCTGTTCGGCCTGCTCGGGCCCCTCGTGCTGGCCTACCTGACCTGGGAGACGGCGAAGATCCGCTCGACCCAGTCGGCCACCGGCATTCTCTACGTGGACTTCTTCACCGTCATCGTCGGCGAGGTGCTGGCCAAGTACCTCCTCGTCTCGACGCGGGTGCCGCTGTGAACCTCACGCTCGTCTGCCCCGACTGCGCCGGCCGCCTGCCGGTGGCCGCCGGCGCTGCGCCGGCGGCCGTCCGGTGCGGGGGCTGCGGCCGCACCATCGCGCTGGCGGTGAGCGCCAAGGTCCGCGCCGACGAGGAGGCCGACGTCTGTCCCGTCTGCGAGGGCCGCGAGCTGTACATCCGCAAGGATTTCGATCCGCAGCTGGGGCTGGCCGTGATCGTCACTGGCGCGCTCGTCAGCGCCGGCTTCTACTGGTTCGGGATGGACCTCGTCGCCTACGGCGTGCTCGGGGCCGCCGCGCTACTCGATCTGATCGTCTACGGCCGGCTGCGCGACCTGTCGGTCTGCTACCGCTGCCACACGGAGTTCCGCGGCGACTACCGCCGGACCGCGCCGTTCTTCGACCTCCACACGGCGGACGATCTGGAGCTCGAATGGGCGCGGCGGATCGGCAAGCGGTAGCGGTCCTGGGCCGGCGCGGCTACGTGCGCGGGCGGCGCCAGCTCGCTACCAGCGCCGCGACGACGGCAAGCCCGAGCAGTCGCCGCGGCCCGCTCACGAAGACCACCGCACCGTTGGCAATCATGAACAGGAACGCGCCGCGCACCGCGAGGGTCCACGCGTGCGGGCGCCGCGCGTAGCCGGCTGGCAGCAGTTGCCACCAGAGCCCCTCGCCGAGCCAGAGGAGGGTGAAGCCGTAGTTCACCCACAGGCCGCCGCCCCAGACGAGGCCGAAGAGCGCGTCCGTCTGGGCCGCCGTATACGTGTAGGCGGCGGCGTGGCTCCAGCCGTGGTGCGTCGCGAAGGTGACGGCGACGTGGGCCAGGTAGCAGGCGGCGCCCAGCAGCCAGACGGGCCTGGCCCAGGGGCGCGGCGGTCGCCGCGTCCGGCCGTACTCGCCGGTCGCGTACAGGCCGAGCGCGGACCAGATGGTGAGAATCGTTGCCAGCGACGGCTCGAGCGGCGCGGGCGGCATGGCGCGGCGGCCGTCAGAACAGATTCACCTCGACGACCTCGCCCTTTTCCACGATATCGGTCTGGGCCGGGATCTCGATGTAGCCGTCGGCCTGCGACATGCTCGTGATGTCTCCCGAGGCCTTGAAGGCGCCCACGGCCTCGCCGCCCACCACCCGCACCGTGTAGAACTGATGGCGGCCGGTCGTCGACACGATGCGCTGGGCGCTCGGGACGGAAACCGTCCGCGGCCGGTAGGCGGGCAGCCGGGCCATCCGCCGCAGCATCGGCACGAGCAGCATGTAGGCGTTCGAGAGGCACGAGCTGGGGTACCCCGGCATCCCGAAGACCGGCGTCTCGCCAATCCGCCCGAACACGGTCGGCTTGCCGGGCTTGACGGCGATGCCGTGGAACAGCACCTCGCCTCGCCGCACGAGCAGGTCGAGCATCAGGTCGCGCTCGCCGACGGAGCTGCCCCCGGAGAAGACGAGCAGATCGGCGTCGCTGCAGGCGTCGAGGGCGTCGTCGAGCGCCTCGAGCGTGTCGGCCGCGGTCGGGTGGCCCACCGCCCGGCCGCCGTGCCGCTCGACGACGGCGCCGACCGTGAACCGGTTGATGTCGTAGATCTGGCCCGGACCGAGCGGACGCCCCGGCTCGATGATCTCGTTGCCGGTCGACAGGATGGCCACGGACGGGCGCTCGAACACGTCGACCTCCGCGCTGCCGAGCGCCGCGACCGACCCCAGGCGGCTGGGGGTAAGTAGGTCGCCGGCCGCGAGCAGCGCCTGGCCGACCGCGATGTCCGCCGCGCGCCGCCCGACGTGCTGGAGGGGATAGACCGGCGTGAAGATGCGCACGCCGCCGTCCTCGCCGCGGTCCGTCTGCTCGACCATCACCACCGCGTCGGCGCCCTCCGGCATCGGGGCCCCGGTGGCAACCTGCGTGCAGTCGCCCCGCTCGAGACGCTGCGTGGGAACATGGCCGGTATGGACGGTCTCGATGCAACGCAACGTGCGGGGCGCGTGGCTTCCGGCGCCGAACGTGTCTTCCGCGATGACGGCGAACCCGTCCATGGCGGCGCGGTCGAACGGTGGCACGTCGGCGGTTGCGACGACCTCCGCCGCGAGGACGCGGCCGGCCGCGTCGGTCAGGGGCACCCGGACCGCGCGCTCGATAGGGCGGGCGGCGGCGGTGATCAGGCCGAGGGCCTCGTCGAGCGGGATCGTCGTACGGATGGGGCGCATCTTCGCGCCGCCGTCGTTGGTCATCGCCTCGCCTCGCGCACCAGATGTCCGAGCTCTGGCAGAATCAGCTTCGTCATGGCCAGGCGCACGGCATGCTCCGAGCCGGGCAGGCTGATGACGATGGTCCCCCCGGCCAAACCGGCGCAGGCGCGGCTCAGCATGGCCGCCGGCCCGATTTCCTGGAAGCTCAGCCCGCGAAACAGCTCGCCGAAGCCGTCGATGCGCTTCTCCAGAAGCGCAGACACCACCTCGTAGGTGCCGTCCCGGCGCGTGAGGCCGGTGCCCCCGGTCGTGATGACGACGTCCACGGCGGGCGCCGCGATCTGGGTCTGGAGAGCGCCCCGCACGCGGTCCGGATCGTCCGGCACTATCGCCCGCCCGGCCACCTCGTGCCCCGCCTCCGCGAGCAGCTCCACGATGGCCGCGCCGCCGCGGTCGGTCTCCCGGGTCCGGGTATCGCTCACCGTCACGACGGCGCAGCGCGTCGTCTTCGGCGCATCGGCACGGTGCGCGAGATGGCTCACGCGCGGGATTATAGCAACCGCCGGGCGCGCCCGGCGGTTGCCCGGCCCGCACGAAGCCCTTACGATCGAATCGTGCCGGCGCGCGTCCCGCCGTTGTCGCTGCGGAGGCTGTCGGTCCCGGGGCTCGCGCTCGTCCTCGCCGCGCTGTGCCTCGGGAGTCCTGCCGGTCAGAGCGCGGGCGATCTGGACGCCGCCGCGCGGCGTTGGGTGGACGACACCCTCGCGCGGCTGACGCTCGAGGAGAAGATCGGCCAGCTCCTGCTGCCCTCGTTCCGCGCGGTCTATACGAGCAGCGACAGCCGCACGTACGACGATCTCACCGCGCTCATCCGCGAGCAGCATATCGGCGGCCTGATCCTCTTCGGCGCCCGCCATCCGCGGCCCGACGTTCTGCTCAATCCGAGCTATTCGGGCACGTCGCTCGGCGAGCCGCTCAACGCGGCGTCCCTGATCAACCGCCTGCAGGCGGTCTCGGACCTGCCGCTGCTGGTGACGGCCGACTTCGAGACCGGCGTCGGCTTCCGCCTCGCCGGGGGCACGGTCTTCCCGCACGCCATGGCGTTCGGCGCGACCGGTGATCCGCAGCTGGCCTTCGAGGCGGGCCGCATCACGGCCACCGAGGCACGGGCCATCGGCGTGCACGTCAATTTCGCCCCGGTCGTCGACGTCAACAACAACCCGCGCAACCCGGTCATCAACATCCGCTCGTTCGGCGAGGATCCCCGGCAGGTCGGCGCGCTCGCCGGGGCCTACGTCGCGGGGCTGCGGGCCGGGGGCATGCTGGCCACGGTCAAGCACTTTCCCGGTCACGGCGACACCGACGTGGATTCGCATCTCGGGCTGCCGATCATCAACCATCCGCGCGACCGTCTCGAGCGGATCGAGCTGATCCCGTTCCGGGCCGGTCTCGCTGCCGGCGCCGCGGCCGTGATGACGGCTCACATCCAGCTCCCGGCGCTGGAGCCGGCGCCCGCCACGCCCGCCACCTTCAGCGCCCGCATCGTGAACGGCCTCCTGCGCGAGGAGCTGGGGTTCGGCGGTCTCGTGTTCACCGACTCGATGCGGATGCGCGCGGTATCGGAGCTGGCGCCGCCCGGCGAGGCGGCGGCGCGCGCGGTCGCCGCCGGGCACGACATGGTGGTGCACTCGCCCGCAGACGTCGCGGCGTTCGACGCCCTGCGGGCAGCCGTGTCGGCCGGCAGGATCGGTGAAGACCGCATCGACCGCTCGGTCCGCCGCATCCTCGGCGCCAAGGCGCGCCTCGGCCTCCACCGGCAGCGGCGGGTCAGCCTCGACACCCTGCCGGTCGTGGTCGGGACCCGCGCGCACCGCGCCGTAGCGCGCGACATCAGCGAGCGATCGCTGACGCTCATCAAGGACGAGCGGCGCCACCTGCCGCTGCCCACGCCGCGGACAGGCTCCGTGCTGTACCTGTCGCTGCTCGACTATCCCGCCGGCTGGGGCATCGGCGCGCCGAGCCGCACGTTCATCCCGGAGCTCGAGGCGCGGTGGCCGAACGTCACCGCGATCGAGCTCTCGGACCGGACGCCGCTCTCGGAGATCGAGCTCGTGCGCGAGACCGCCCGGCGGTACGATGCGGTGGTGGCCGGCGTGTTCGTGCGTGCGGCGTCGTACAGCGGCCGCATGGATCTGGCGCCCGCGCTCGTCGACCTGCTGGCACGGCTGGGCCGCGCTTCCGCAGAGACCGGACAGCCGTTCGTCGCGGTCCTGTTCGGCAACCCCTACGCAGCCACCTTCCTGGCCGACCTGCCGGCGATGCTGCTCGCGTACGACTTCTACGACCTCGCGGAAGCGTCGGCCGTGCGCGCCGTGGCCGGAGAGAGTCAGATTCGAGGCCGGCTGCCCGTGGCGCTCGGCGACCAGTTTCCCGTCGGACACGGCCTGGATCGGGATCCCGTCAGAGCGCCGCCGCCGGGACCTGGCTGAGGCCGGCGGCCCTGCACGCGCGCAGCCCCCGGCATCACGGCCGGGCTGTTGCTATAATCAACGTTCCCTCGCGCCCTTAGCTCAGCTGGATAGAGCGTCTGGCTACGAACCAGGAGGCCGCAGGTTCGAATCCTGCAGGGCGCGCCAAACCCCCTTCCCAGCCAGTCCCGGAAAGTCCCAGTTGGTCCCATAAACACGGGGTGATCTCGCCCTCGCGTGTCCGAGCCGTTCCCGGCCAGTCTCCCCTTATCCCACACCCCATGTGGTAGAATCTGTGGTAGACCGATTCGATTGCGGATGTGGGAAAAGAGGAATCGAACCATGGGCCGGCTGACGGTCGGGATGGTGAAGGCGCTCAAGCAACCGGGGCGGTACGGCGACGGAGGGACGCTGCACCTCGTCGTCGCGCCCCGCGGCAGCAAGAGCTGGGTGCAGCGGCTGATGATCGGCGGCACGCGGCGCGACCTCGGTCTCGGCGGATTCCCGCTCGTGACGCTGGCCGAGGCGCGCGAGCAGGCGTTCGACAACCGCCGGCAGGCGCGGCGGGGCCGCGACCCGCGCGCCGACAGGCAGCGCGCCGCGCCGCCGACCTTCGAGCAGGCCGCAGGGCTGGCGCTCGAGGCGAACCGGGCGCGCTGGCGCAACGCCAAGACGGCGACCAACTGGACCGAGTCGATGACGAAGCACGCCTTCCCCGTCTTCGGGGGCCGGCCCGTGGATCAGATCGGCCGCGAGGACGTGCTGCGCGTGCTGACGCCGATCTGGACGTCCAAGCCCGAGCTTGCCCGCAAGGTCCGCCAGCGCATCCGCGCCACGCTGCAATGGGCGATGGCTCACGGCTACGTCGACCGCAACGTGGCGGGGGAGGCCATCGACGGCGCGCTGCCCGCGATGCCGGCCGTCGCGGCGCACTTCCGGGCGCTGCCCTACGGGGAGGTGGGGCACGCCCTCGAGCTCATCGAAGCGTCCCGGGCGTCGCTCTCGGCGAAGGCGTGCCTGCGCTTCGTGGCGCTCACCGCCTGCCGGTCGGGGGAGGCGCGCGGCGCGAGCTGGGACGAGGTCGACCTCGAGTCTCGCGAGTGGCGCATCCCGGCGTCGAGGATGAAGACCGAGGCGGAACATCGCGTCCCGCTCTCCGATGCGGCCCTGGCCGTGCTCGAGTCGGTCCGGCCGCTGCGCGGTCGGTCCGGCCTGCTGTTTCCGTCGCCGCAGCGGTCGGGCAGGCCGCTGTCCGACATGACGCTGACGACGGTGCTGCGAGACACCGGGCTGGCCGACCGCGCGACCGTGCACGGCTTCCGCACGTCGTTCAGAACGTGGGCGAGCGAGCGGACCAGCGTGCCGCACGCGGTCGCGGAGATGGCGCTGGCCCACGCCGTGGGGAGCAGCGTCGAGCGGAGCTATGCCAGGTCCGACCTGTTCGACAAGCGCCGCGGGCTGATGGGCCAGTGGGCGCAATACGTGCTCGGCGGCGGCGCGAAGGTCTTGCGCTTGCATCGATGACTGGACGTCGAAGCCCGAGGCGGCCCGCAAGCTGCGCCGCCGCATCCGCGCCGTCCTCGCCTGGTGCGAGGCGCACGGCCACGTCGACCGCAACGTGGCGGCCGCCGGCATCGACGGCGCGCTGCGCCCGATGCCGGCCGCGCGCGGCCACCTGCGCGCGCTGCCGTACTGGGACGCGGCCGCGGCGCTCGACCTCATCGAGGCGTCGCGGGCGTCGCTCGCGGCGAAGTCGTGCCTGCGGCTGGTCGTGCTGACCGCCTGCCGCTCCGGCGAGGCGCGCGGCGCAACTTGGGACGAAATTGATTGGGAGGGCCGCGAGTGGCGCATCCCGCGCGAGAGAATGAAGTCCGACGTCGAGCACCGCGTCCCGCTCTCGGGCGCGGCATTGGCCGCTCTCGAGCGGATGCGGCCGCTCGCCAGCGAGCCGGCCGGCTGGGTGTTCCCGTCGCCGGTCAGGCCCGCGAGGCCGCTCAGCGACATGGCGCTCACCAAGGTGCTGCGCGATACAGGCCTGGCCGACCGCACCGTGGTGCACGGCTTCGGCAGCGCCTTCCGGAGCTGGGCCGCCGAGCGGACGCGCGCGCCGCACGCCGTCGCCGAGATGGCGCTCGCCCATGCGGTCGGCTCCGACGTCGAGCGGAGCGACGCGCGCTCGGACCTGTTCGGCAAGCGCCGCGAGCTGATGGACACAGTGGGCGGCGTCTGTGACCGGCGGCGACGCGCCTCGCCGGCTAGACTGGATCGTCGGCGCTCGCTCGTCATCTCGGATCGGCGTCGCCCTCGGACCGGGGCAGCGAGGCGATCCACGCCTCGACTTCCCGCTCCGACCATCGAACGGCCCGCCGCCCGACTCGGAGCGGCCTGGGGAACTTGCCCTCGCTCATGAACCGGTACAGGGTCGACCGCCCCAAGCCGGTGCGCCGCTCGACCTCGGCGCGCGTCAGCAGCCGATCCCCCGGCTTTCTGCTTCCAGACATGCCAATAAGCCCGTCCTTTCCGATCATCTCCGCCGCCGCGCCGCGAGCGGCCCAACCTGCCGCGCCGCGGGCGCCCCGGCCGGCGCGGGAGCGGCCAAACCCGGCCCCGCGGCGCCGTCATGCTCCGTCTCCGCCGCCGCGCCTCTCGCAAGCCCGACAGGGCCGCTCGCCGGCCGGCTGGGGAGCGGCAGCGGCCGGCCGGGCGCCCGAGACACGTGTGTCAACCGTCCGATGCCGCCATCCCCCGGGTGCGCCGCTTCGCCGACATCAAGCGGTGTCGTCATCGTCCGCGCCGGGTTTGCCCCGGCGGGCGCGCGCGGCACGAAGCACCCGCACGAGCGTCTCGGAGTCCTCCCGGTCGAGCCGGCCCAGCGCTCGTCTGGCGAGGGCGACCTGGATGCCGACGGGCGCCTCGTCGGTGAGGCGCGCCTCGACGGCTTCAACCCATGCCGCGGCCTCGCGCCGGCTCTCGGGGTCGCTCTCGCAGGGCGCCACCACCTTGACCGTCGGGGCCGCGTGAAGGCGTTGGTACCATTCGACTATCTCGCCGAAGAGCTGCCGCCGCTCGGCGGTGAGATTCACGCGCCGTTCGAGCGTGTAGGCCTCGCCGTCGGCGGCCCCACGCTGCTCGACGAGGCGCTGGCCGATGCTGAACTCGGCCCTGGCGCGCTTGCGGACGAGCTCGTCGAGAATCGCGACGTGCCGCCGCTCGAGGCGCAGCATGACGGCTTGTTCATCGGACGGCGTCGGCGGTCTACCGCGGCCCATAGTAGTCACCTCATCAGCGTCGTTTAAAATAGACTATAAAGACTGGTATTTATAATATCGCATTTATCGTTTCTGTGGAAACTTTCGCTGACCCCACTGCCCCCGGTGGTCCCGCCAGCTGTCCCGGTAGGCGATCCTCCCCTTGCCACTGCTCGTACCGCGGGCCGCAGCGCGCGCCGGTGGCCAGCCCGGAGCACGCCGATTCGCACAACTTGCCGCCGGCCTTGGCGCCATACGCCGGCGTCTACTGCCTGTTGGCGGCGATGGCTCAGAGCGGCCCGCTCGGCCCGGGCGGGTCCGCTGCCGGCTTCAAGGGTCTGCGGCTCCGCCTCGGGCGCTACTCGCCGCGGCTCTGCGCCGCGTCGAACCGTCTGTCGAACGGCGACTGCGTCTGCCCGGTCGTCGCTCTGTAGGCGCTCACCGACCTGGACGCCTCGCGGCTCGTCCGCTGGCGCCGTGGGCGCCGGCCCTGCGCATGAGGATCTGGGGATGGTGTCGGCGATCTACGTGCGTTTCGAAACTGGCTCGCAGCCCTCTGTGCGGCTCGGTTTCGAAGATTGAAGGGATCCTGCGGCGTGTCGGAGCAGACCCGTGCCCCGACGCGGCGCGGCTGGAGTACAGCTAGCCGCGCCGCGAGCGATCGTCGAGCGAGCGCCGCGAGGCGCCGTTCCAGCCGGGCGAACCGCGCTCGGCATCCTGCCATGCGATGGTGCTGCCGGATGGAGGGTATGCTGCTCGTCGCCGTTCGCCGCGCCAAGACGGACCCCACCCCAACAGCGAGACGGCCAACCTCCGGTACGTCACGGGCAACGTCCCCAGGGGCCTGCGGGCGCTCAGTGCCTGCGCGGCTGGGTCGAGCCGACCAACACGGCGCCGCGGCGCGCCACCCAATGAGCGCCGGGCGCCACGTGCAGACCCTGGGACGCCGCTCAACTGCGGTCGCCCGGGATGGGCGGGATGCCGGCTTCTACGAAGCTCGCATCGACCGCGCGCTGTGCGTTCGCTGCGGCGGAAAGCCCACCCGCGGCCGGCCTCCCGATCCCCGAGCCGGACTGCGGCCATTTCCACTCCAATTCGTCGTCGTCGATCCGCCGGTCGCTTTCCCGGCCCCGGCGCAGGAGTGCGGCTGCCTGGCGATCGACGAGCACGGGAGGCGGGAGGCGTTCTCGTTCCGCATTGAGGCCGACACCGATTAAAACGGGTCCAGCCGTGGCGGAGTGGACACCCCCGTGCCGGGCGCCGGCTGCTCGCGTCGCCGAGACTCGGAGTCAGGACACGCGCGGTCGGCCGGGCGTCCGCCGCTGGCGCGCGCCGTAGGTCAGTTCCAGCAGCGGGTCGTCGATCCGCGTCACATCGTCGACGGTGACCGCGCGCCGGAAGTCGTCGCCGTGCTCCCCGTCGTCCCTTGTTCTACCGCGACAGGATGACCCGCGCCAGCCCGTAGCCGTCCGTCGACCGGCACCTTGAGGCCGAGACCCGGAGAATCTGCCCGCACAGCGTCCGATCTCGCCAGTTCCCCCGCGCCATGCCGACGTCATCGCCGTTGAGGACGGGGCCGTGGTCCTGTACGTCGGTCATTCCCTTGCAGGGCGCGTCCGCAGCCCGGTTACCGCTTGGACTCCGCCAAGGGCCCGAAGATGCCGAAGACAAGGCGTCGGTCGCCGCCGGTCGTATCGATCGGCGCGCTCCGGCCAATTGGCACCGCTGGCCGAGGCCGGGCCAACCTCGACAAACCGTGCCTGCGGCGGAGCTGCGCGAGGACCGGTCCGACGCGGCGAACCGGACGCGGGCGACCGCTTCCAGTAGGCGGCCGAGCGGCCCGCCGGGGCGGAGCCAGCTCGCCCCGCCGTTTGTGAGCAGCCAGCAGCCGGCTGCTCGCCAACGAGATGCTGCCGCCGCCGCGCGGCAGCCGCGACCGCCACGAACGCTTCAGCGCAGGGCAACAACACGAGGGGGACGGGAAGACGGACGACGGATGGATGACGGCGGATGCCGTGGCCGGCGGGCCGCGGCACTGTCCTGAGAAGGGAGCGAAAGATGGCGCGGCAGGCAAAGACGGTGGTGGTTTGACAAGCCCGACTTGTCAACGGTCGCTTCGGAACGACGGAATCTGGACAGGTCATCGACCACAACATGTAGGGGGTCAGGGTTGGGCATCGTCCGATAGGAGCCAGTCTGGGCAGGCGTGCGCGGAGCCGTCGTCAATGCCGAGAGCCCCGCGTAGCGGGGGCGGAGCGGAGCGACGCGCCTTGACGACGGCGAGCACACGCCGAAGCTGTGGGTCGGACGATGCCCCGGCCACCACAACATCTTGGGGTCGACACGAGTTCGGAATTGGCCGGTTCCTCGCGGTCGCGAACACGACTGGACGGCTGGGCATACAACGCGGTCTCAGAAGATTGCCAGCACTCGCTGGTGGCGTGGCTAGTGCCACTTGCCCCCCGCGCGGGCGGGGGAACCGCCCATGGACACAACTGCCTGGACCGTCGTCGGCGCCACGATCACTGTCCTCGTGGCGATCGCCGCTCGACAGGTTGATCAACCTGCACCTGGACGCCGGCACGGCGCAACCGGCGGCCTCGGCGCGGGATCAACCCCGGCAGGACTCCGGACGAGCGGATGCTCGCTGAGGTGTGTCAGGCGGTCAGCGGTTGCATCCCGCTACGGACACGGTGTCGTGCGTGGCGTGGCCGGGCGTCACCACGCCCGCGCAACGAAACCGCAACCCCGTGCGGGTAACCGTGGACGTTGACGCCGCCGGCGCGCCGGCGGCCCCACGGCGACGTCGCCGTGGCAGATGATCGGCACGTGGTCTCCATGCAGCTACTGAAAGACCCTCGGGTCTGCCGCACTCAGCGGCGGCCCCTCGAGTCCTCCTTCGCCTGCCCGGCTGGCGCGCTGCAGTTCGCTGCGCGTCTTCTCGACAAGCTCAGGCACCCGTCGCCGCGCGTCGTTGACGACGTCGTCGCCAGTTCGGCGGTTCTGCTCCCAGGTGCCAGCCGGGCTCTCGTCGCCTGGCACCTCGTAGCGCCAATCCCCGGCGTAGCGGCTCAGCTTCCCGAGCCCCGCCGGATCCCGCCTCAAGCCGGGGGAGACGAAGCACTCGCGAAGCGGATGGCGACGGTGGCCGCCGTCTACGCGGTCGAGCCGTTCATGATCGACTTGGTCTGGCCAGTGTTCCCCACTCACGCCGCAGCCCTGCTGGGAGTTGATGGCGAGCGTGGACGCGGCGGTCGGGCCGGTGTAGGTCGCCTTCGAGGTCGGCACGCCCGACTGCCTCGCGGTGCTGGATCCCGGCGGTGGTGTGCGGCTGGCCACCGAGGATCGGTGAGCACCGTATTGTCCACGAGTTCTCACGTGTCGCGGGGTTGTTGCCGCGACGCTACGGGGTGTTGTTGGCTCGTTATTTCAGTCTTGCCTCATTCAGGCTTTCTCTCTCTCGAGCGCAACAGCTCTGCGGGGCTGATGATTGGGATCCCCTGGAACGGTGACATCTCCAGTAGGTCCTGGTCCCCGCTGACCAGACAGTCCGCCTGCCCGAGCAGGGCCGTCTCCAACACCTTGTCGTCGTCCTCGTCGCGGCATCCCAGCTTGCTGTTGGTGATCGCGATCCATTCGGAAATCCGCAGCAGTTGGGCCAGGAAGACATCCTGGTCTTCCGGTTCGATGTACCGCGTGAATCGGGATCGCTGCAACCTCGTGCGCAGTTCCTCGAACGTCTCGTCCGAGAACAGCAGTGTTCCGCCGCTGTCTCCTATTCTCCGGAGGACTGCCCTCGGCGTGCTGGTTTCCCGTAGCGCCGCGCTGATCAGTACGTTCGTGTCGACCACGAACCGTTCAGCTGTCATCCGCCAACAGCTTCTTGAGTTCGGCGTCGGTGAGACCGCGTGCCGTCGCTCGCTTCGCCATCCGGTCCATCGTCTCGTTCAGTGCGTCCCATGCTGCGCCTCGCAGCCGCGCGTACTGTTCCATCGACATCATCACGCCGACCGCGCGGCCTTTTTTCGTCACGCGGACCGGCGCTCTTTGCGCCGCGTCGAGCAACTGTCCAAATTGGTTCTTCGCCTCCCGGGCGGCCATCTCTTTCATCGGCCCATGATAGCTCTTATGGCTCGATCCGTGCTCCACCGGCTCCCTGGTGCGTCGCGGGCGGTCGCGACGTTCAGCCAGACGAAGCTGATTGCCGGTTCGTTTCGCGGCGGATCAGCGCCTCGGCTTCGACGTCCGCGTCCGCCCGGTGCGGCGATCCTAGCGGGACTGCCGCGATGCGGAGTCGGGCGCGGGCAGCACGAGGGGGACGGAGGTCGACGCGGCCGGGTTCAACGCGCGGCTTCCCATGCCGGACGGCGGGACCGGTACGGCCCGCCGCGAACGGGCCTACATCGACTGGTTCGGTGAACGCTGCGGGGAGGCGGTCCGCGTCGAACGGTGCCGCCTCACCGCCTTCAGGCGGACGCGAACAAATCGGGGCGACGGGCTTGGGCCAAACGGGCCGGACGTGACGCTGCAGGGCGACCTTGCGGTCGCCGATACTGAGGCTTTTACTCGGCTCCTTCGCCGCGGCGTCGGCCACCACAAGGCTTATGGCTACGGCATGCTGCTGCTGCGTCCGGCGCGGATGTGACCGGACCCCGCCGGGGCGGGGATGAGCCGCGGTGAACAAGCTTCCGTCGCGCGCCCTGACCGGACGCCCCGCACGCGCGGGGATGGACCCGAGCCGGCTGGCTCGCTTGCCACTGGTTACGAGCCTTCCCCGGACCCACGGGGATGATCCGCCTGCGGCACGATGGACTGCGCCAGGATGATCGCCTTCCCCGCAGCAGCGGGGATGAACCTTCGGCGAGCCGCGGGCGCGAGGCCCTCCCGATAGATCCCCCGACCGTACGGGGAAACCGCGTGCGGCCCCGGCGCCACCACGGCGGCGGGGCACTGACGGCGCCGAGGGGCTGGCCGCGGGGCGCGAGCGGACGGCGCACCGAGCGACTCCGGAGACGGGCCGGAGCCGAGCCAGGTGTCACCCGGCTGCAAACGCGCAGGCCGCGGACCTCGACCGGCAGAAGCAGGAGCCACACGTCAATGGGTTCGAACCAACAGGGAAAACAGGGCGAGAGAGCACGGGCCGGTACCAGGGCGCTGGAAGCCGCGAGCGCCATCGAAAAAAAGAGCGACGAGCTGATCGCGCTGACCGACCAACTAATCAAAGCATGGAACGCGGCAATGCCGCATTTGTCGAGAGACGAGATGGAGCCGCTATACCAGCAGCATGTCGCGTTGGGACGCGACGTGCTGCTGATGGCGACCATGCTGCTCGGACGGATGTGGTTGAGGCCGCAAACAGCGGCCACGTTCACGGCCATCCAGGCCAATACGGCGACGCTCGAGGACTTCATCGAAAACGCCCTGAGCGTCACCGAGGGGATCGCACGGGACGCAGCAGAGGAAGCATGAGAGCAATAACCAGCCCTGAAGTGAGAAGGCTGGCCGCCGTGCTCAGCCACGTGCGGTCCGCAGTAACGGACTGCGAAGAGAAGACGCTCGAGCTGGTGAGGGCAGGAAGCCGCCTACCGGAAACACCGGCCGAGGGGGAAGACGGGCCCCGGGCCGTGAGAACAGCGACGGCAGCGGGAACAGCCCTGCTGAACGTCGCGGTTGCGACGCTGATCCATCCGGGCCGCCTGACGAGCGAAGAGCAGGACCGGCTGGCGGCGATCGGCCGGGCCGCCAGCGGCAGGCCGCGCTACGAGACGATACTCGCAATGTGCAGGCTCCTGCGAGACAGCATGAAGGAAATCAGGACGGCGATGGACACGCCAGGGCGAACGATGCACTGAACGACGCAGCAGACCACCGGCGGGAAGAGAGCTGCGCGATGGCAGGGCCCAGATCGCCGAGGGCGCGGCCGCGGGACGCGACCCACGCGGAACCCGCCGGCGGGCCGACCGCCGGATAGAACACCGCAGCGCACGACAAGGAGAGCGGCGGACCGGGAGGCGCGCCAAGACGACGAGCCGGACAGGTGATAAGGTGAAAACACCATGAGCGAAACGGCGATCATCTGGACCGTGATCGGCACAGGAGTCGGAGTCACGAGCATCCTGCTCACGGTGCTGCTGACCGTGATGATGATGCAGGCACGTGCGATGCACGCGCGACTCGACGACCAGAACCGACGGTTCGACGACCAGAACCAACGGTTCGACGACCTGCGGCAGCACATGGACAAGCGGATGGACGACCAGAACACGATGATCCAGGGACGCTTCGACGACCAGAACCAGCGCATAGCCGACCTCGGCAACCAGGGAAGCCAACTGGCCGCGGACGTACGGGAACTGCGAACGCAGCTGTTCGGTGCACGAAACGAGCGGCAGGCAGCAACCGGGTAGCCCACCGCCTTGAGAATCGCCCAGGAGAGCAGCAGGTGACAACAACACGGCCTGAACACACAGACCTGTATGTCGTGGAGGCAGATGCACACGAGTGGCCGCCGATGGTAGCAGCGGCAAGAGCGCTCGAACACAAAGGCAACGACGCAGCCGCGGTGGAAGAGCTCGGAGGCGAAGTCCTCGTCTCGTGCACGGCGGCAAGGGCAGTGACGCCGGACGGCCGGCAAACATGCCTCAACCGCAGCGGCGAGCCTGTCGAACCGCACCGGGTCGAACGCCACGATGCTCAGCAAGCGGTACGCCGACGAGGGGACCTGATGCTCCTCGTGGCAGACATCGAGGCGGCGGTAAAAAGGGTGCGGCCGCCATGGGAATGACGGCTGACGCCGGCGGCGCGCCGCACGCGTCGTCGCCGTCATCGCGAGACACGACGGCGGCCACGGGCATCGGGTGGATCCGGATGGCGCCGTGGTGCCGCCAAGGGCCCGGCACGACATCCTGAGCGGGTCGTCGCTCCTGGAGGTGTTCAGGGGTGGCCGGTTGGGGACGCTTTTTGGGCATTATCTCGTTGACTCCAAACCACATAGGGGTGGCCGGTAAACACGTTTCCGGGGCCTGCCGAATGGGAAGGAACCGAATGAGATCGGCCCCGACGCCGGCACGGGCGCACGGCTCGAGGCCCTGGCGAGGCGAGGGTACCGGCCGACGGGAGCGGCGACCGGAGGGCCGCCGATGACGCCAGCTGCGCTCGATGCCGCGTATCGGGTCAGCTCGTCGCCAGCCTGATGAGCGGACACGCCGACAGGCGGCAGAGCACCGAGTTGCTGCAGTGGATGGACAGCAACAGGGGCGGCCGGCTAAGCGCCAGCCAGGCAGCGCGAGCCTGGATCTGGGCGGACCTGCACCTCGATCACGCCGACGTCGTCTGGTGCTTCCAGCGTCCCTTCCGGACCGTCGAGGGGATGCGCCGAGCGCTCCTGGAGACCTGGCGCAAGACGGTCGGTGAGAACGACGTGATCATCTGCCTGGGGGACGTGACGGTGGGACCGGCGAGGCCGGCCGTCGACGAGGCGCTGGGAGCGCTGCCGGGCGAGAAGGTCCTCGTCGTCGGGAACCACGAGTTCCCCGCGGGGAACCCAGGCGTGAAGGGCTACAGGTTCGAGGCGGTCTACCCGACGCTCGTCTGCGAGACCGATCCGCCGCTGCTGCTGACGCACGAGCCGCTCACGGACGTGCCGCCCGGAACGGTGAACGTGCACGGACACCTGCACGGCGCGGCAGCGCGGACGAGGGCCCGGCGCTCGAAGAGCCACCTGAACGTCAACTGCGAGCTGACCGCGTACCGGCCGATGCGCCTGGCGGCGCTGGCCGCGACGGCCCGGGCACTGGTGGCCGGCGAGGTCGAGCCGCAGGCGACGACCGCACGCACGGTCGCGCGGGCACGCCGTCTCGGCCGCCGAACCCTATGGACGCATGGCTGACGACGACAAGCCAACTGGAGCGGGCAATAGCCAAAGACCCGCATCAGCGGGAATGAACCGGCCGCCCGGCTCGACCAGACGCCCCGGCTGCACACGTTCCCCGCACAGGCGGGGATGAACCGCACTGGGGACGGATATACCCACCGAACCGACCCGCCCACCCCGCGCAGGCGGGGAATACACCCTGGCCAGCGTGGGAAGCGACGGGTGCGAGGAGACGGACCCCGCAGTGGCGGGGATAGAGTCGCCCGCCCGGAAACAGATCAGCACGCAGGCGGGATGAACCCGAGACAAGGAGAGGCTTGGCCTCACTAATCGGAAGCGCCCCGCACAAGCGGGGATAGCCAGGGCCCGTGAGGCAACCCGAGCGGCTAGTACGGCGAGACCCGGCGCGGCGGGAACGGAACATGGCTGCGAACCGGTGAGCGACCCCTTCGAGATCGCCGGGGCCGGAATCACCCGGCGGCCCAACGGGACTGCTAGGATGGCGGACCATGGGAAACCGAGACGAGACAACGGTGATAGCGGGACAGGAGGCCACGCCGGAAACCAAGCCGGGGGAGAGGTGGCTGGCTCCCGACAGCGAGGACAGTCGGGAGATGTGCTTCGAGCAGGGAAAGCCCTGCATATACGAACCTGAAGAGGAACTCGGCGTAATCGTGACCGAGTGGCCAAACGGGGTCGTCGACCGGTACACGCTGGCAACCGGGGCGAGAATCCGGCGGTGGCCCGACGGAACCGAGGACAGCAAGAGCGCCGCCGAGGGGGAGAGGTTTCCGCACTGGCCGCGACGAGAGAGCTGAGGCGCCGAGCCGGGGACAGCAGCGAGAAGAACGAGTGCCGAGGTTAACGCTCATCGTCGGCGCCAACGGAGCCGGCAAGTCCACTTGGTGCCGACGACACCGGCACCGGCTGCCGGACGACTTCTACAACCCGGACGAGATCGCCGAGGGCCTGGGGGGCGCGAGCCGCAGCTCGAAGCAGAGGGCGGCTGCCGAGGTGGTCAGCCGAGCGATCCGAGAGCACCTGGAACGGCGCGAGGACTTCGGCGTCGAGACGACCTACGCCGGCCGAACCCGGCCGCGACTGGTCGAACGGGCAAGAGAGCTGGGCTACGAAACAACAGTGGTGTTCATCGGAACGCGGCACCCGGAGATCAACATCCAGCGAATAGCGTGGCGGGTGCGGACGAAGAGCGGCCACGCCGTCGACCCGGCTGCAACGCGCCGGAGATGGACAACGGCGCAAGAGCATTTGATCAGAACGGCCAACGCAATCGCGAGCATCGAGCTCATCGACAACAGTGGACCGCCCGCACGCACCGTGGCGCGGATCGAGAACGGAAAAGAGATCCGGCAGCACGGAGCCACACCGCAGTGGGCGAGCGAACTGATCCCACGAATCACAAGGTCCCGTGAACAAGGGTGAGGCACCGGCCGCCAGGGCGAGTCGGCCAGTGAACCCAGTGAGGGACCCGGCAAAGGCACGGGTCGCACGCACACATGGCCAGGGTCGACCGAAGCAGGACTATGCCGCGGCCCGGCCGGGGCGGGTATGAACCGAGGCGCCACAGGAGTGAGCGGGCCCTTGCTCCGCAGGCGCGGGGATGAACCGCACGCCGTGCGCTGGATCGCCATGACCGGACCCCAAGCCCCGCACGAGCGGGGATGCACCGACTCACGCCTGGCTCAGCTGAGAGCCCGACGAGTCGACCCCGCATGAGCGGGGATGAACCCGCTTCGGGAAGCGCCCGCCAGACGTCACGATAAGCTTGCCCCGCACACGCGGGGATGAACCGGCAGCGCGACTACTGGACAGAGCCACGGCACACCGGCCCCGCACGAGCGGGGATAGACCAAAGGCGCGGTGAGCGCCGGCCGGATGCACACGGTTCCGGCAGACGGCCGTGCTCCGCGCTGACGTGTCTGGCCAGAAGCAGGCCGGAGCTGATGCCGCGCCTGACCTGCAGAACGAGTTGAAATGCGCCTACGCGCACCGGGAAGCTGAACCACAAGGACCGGCCGTGGCCACGGCGAACGGAGACCTGGAAGGTCGACGAGCACTCCGGTGAACCGATCTGAGAGATCAAGGACCACGAGGTGAAGACACAGGGACGACGATGCGGACACGGCACGAAGTCAGCGTCGCAATGGCGGTCGAGACGGTGGGGGACTACAGCGACGGCGCCCCCCCCCACATGATATTCAACGGAAGAGGCGCACGCACGGCGAGCGCCGAAGTCGAAAGCGAGGCGCGCAACGACGAAACGCTGACGAAGCGCTGGGCAACAGCGCGGGTCGAGATCCACGCGGAGCACGACACGAAGAGGAGGGACGGCGTGAAGCCTCAGTTCCAGCTGACGTGGTCCGGACACGAGGAGCTCACCCGCGCGCGGTCAATCGATGGCATCCGAACAGGCTAGAAAGACGATGGGCGCCCCAATCTACCAAGGACACCGCCATAATCAATACCCGAAATACGGCCGCGATAGAGTCACGGCATGCAAGGGTAAGATCCAGGCAGAACGCATATGACGCGCGGCGACTCGCACAGTTGCAAGAGCACGCTGTCATTGAAACGACTGAGCAGTCCGGCCGTCGTACGGATCGGGCGATAGTGATCCGAACCGGCCAGCTTACCGGCCGCGTCCCATGCCTCCCACGGGCTGCAGCAAACCACCAGCTCCAGCCACGCCCTGAGACAGGTTGTCGCGGCCATCTCGGATTCCGCGACGCGGTTGCATTCGACCTGGCGCCGAAGCGCGAGGTCCCTATCGCTCTCATTCATCGGCGCGGATTGCGTGACGACCGAAGCATCAATGGCGGGCGGCGATGACTCCGCCTCGGCCGCCAAGAGATCCGGCGCCCCCTCGGCAATCGGGAGCGCAGAGTCGGCGATCACCGCTTGCTGAAAGGCGGCGAGGATCTGGTCCGCCGTGTTCGGCTGCGTCTTCGACAACGCCTCATCGAGCAGGCGGCCGAAGTAGGCACGCCCAAGCAACGTTCTACAATGCGCTTGCAGAGCCACGCCTTTCGCCGTGGTAACCGCGGTGCGGGCTGCCGAAAGCGCGTCATCACGACGCTGCAGCTCAAAGCGCGCAGTTGCGACTCGCAGCTTGCTTTCAAGCTGCATCGTCTCTTCAGCCGTCAGGTTCTGATCCATTCACCCTCCGTGAGACGGAACAGTACATCCGGGCGGCCACTGGAATGCGGCGCTTCACGAGCCGCCCGAGCGAAACAGCGGACGGAGTCCGCCGCCGCTCGCCCACCGGAACGGGGGAAGAGTACATGCCGCACACAGGATTACTGGCCGGACGGCCAGATATCGTGAGGTTTCACAATGTCACCACGTACGACCCGCCGGCCCAGGGGACAGCGCCTCGGGGACCAGACTAGGATGGGCTGATGACGATCGACCAGCGGGTCAACGCTGCGGTAGACGAAATCGTCGCGGCAATCGATCCGGAGCAGGTCGTGCTCTTCGGATCGGTCGCAAAGGGGACCGCTGGCCCCGAGAGCGACATCGATCTGCTGGTGATCGGCGACCCGGTGCGGCACGCCGACGGAAAGCGCACCTGTCGAACGACTGGCGACGAGGTGGACGTCTTCGTCACCGATCGGGCGACCGCCGAGCGGTACCGGTACAGCGCGGCATATCTGGAGGGCATCGCGCTGGGAGAAGGCTGCACCGTCTACGCCAAGGATGCGACGCGGGCGCTCGCGGCGGGAGAAGGCATGGTCAAACGCACGCTGTACGACCCCGACAAGGCAGTCGAATGGATCGAAGACGCGCGCAAGCGCCTGCGGCGCTTCGAGAGGGACGACGAGGACCTGTACAAGTGCGAGTCTCTCGTCGACGCCCTCGAGCGCGCGCTCAAGGCGCTGATCGTCGCCGGCGGACAGCGCGTGGCGCACCGACACGAACTCGAGAAGCTGTGGAATCAAGCCGAGTCCATCGCAGGCGAGTTGCCGGGAGACATCAGTGAAGCCGATCTCGAGCACCTGACCAAGTACGCCGGGGAGTTCCTGTATCCGGCGCAAGGCGCCAGAAAACTAGACCCGGGGAGCATCTGGAAACGGCTCGAAGCTCCAATCCGCGAAGTGGTGGGGTACGCCGAACAACGCGTGCCAGAGCTGATATCTACCACCATGAGGCAGATCGAATAGCAGGGCACCGCCCGGCGGACGCCAGAGCGACGAGTAGTACCCTCCGCGCACCTGGGGATGAGCCGGCACTATGTGATCGGGCGGCGCGACAGCAACGAGGGGTATCCCCCGCGCACGCGGGGAGGAACCCCACTGGGCCCTGACCTTGCCACCGGCCGGCAGGCGGAGCCCGCGTACGCGGGGATGAACCAATCCGCCGGGTCGACCTGCTGCAGAACCAACGGGTTTCCCCACAGTAGCGGGGATGAACCCGACGCGATTCTCAGCAGGACCGTCCGCGAACTGGCGTCCCCGTACACGCGGGGATGAACCGCTGTGCTGCCTCAAGCAGCGGCAAGCTCCCGAAGCTGCCCCGCACGCGCGGGGATGGACCTCGCGGCAAGTACAGGCCGAGCGTCAATCGCCGGACTACCCCGCGCGCGCGGGGATGAACCCGATCGCCGAGCTCAAGGCGGAAGCTACCCCGCACTAGCGGGGATGAACAGTGCGCACGGGCCTCACGGGTCACTGGGCTGTCTTCCTCCCACGCCTCGCGTGCTACGCTCGCAGGTGGCATGGTCGTGCAGCTTGAATCTCGTCTGGCGCAGACGGGTCTGACCGCCCGGTTGAGGGCCGCCGTAGGCCTGGTCGTCGCCAAAGTCGACCCGGAGCAGATCATCCTCTTCGGTTCGGCGGCTCGCGGCGAGATGACGCCGTCGAGCGACATCGATCTGCTGGCGATCCGGCCTGGCAACGCCGGCCAACCGAGCCAGGAGCACTGGAAATGCGGCGAGACAGGCGATCGGCTCGACGTGGTGATCATGGACCGCTCGACCGCCGAACGCCATCGCCTGAGCGCGTATTACGTACAGGCGCTCGCCCTCGAGGAAGGCCGGACGATCTACACCCGTCCGGGCGCCAAGCTCTTACGAACAGGGCCGACCTACTATTGGAATGGGGCAGCCATGGTCAGGACCACGAAGTTCGAGCCGGACCACGCCCAGACACTCCTCGAGAAGGGCGAGCGGCGCTGGGGGCAGGCGAACGAGGCACGCCATCCGGCTGACAAGTGCGAGTTCTTGCAGCAGGCAATCGAACATGCGCTCAAGGCGCTGATTGTCGCCAGCGGGCGCCGCGTCGATCACACGCACGACCTGAATGATCTCTGGGACCAAGCCGAAACCGGCAGCGAGCCGATAGCGGCCTCGCGCGATTCGGCCGGGCTCACGAAGCTGACCCGCTACGCCGGGGATTGGCGTTACGAGGTGCCAGCCGACGAGAACCCGGCTGGCACGTGGGAGCAAAACCGCCGAACTGGTGACGACGTCGTCAGCGACGCACGGCGACGGGTGCCTGGGCTTGTTGAGAAGACGCGCAGCGAACTGCAGCGCGCGAGCCGGGCAGGCAAAGGAGGACTCGAGGGGCCGCCGCTGAGTGCGGCAGACCCCAGGGTCGGCGAGCCCCCCAAGCGGCCCCAACCCGCAAGCGGGACGCGGCAGCCGACCGGGCGACAACGAGGCTCCCAGCGCTAGGTTGCCCCATGCAGGAGCCGCGGTCACCAACGCCCGACTCACACACCTTTAGGGGCGAGTCGCAATGCCCCAGCTGGTAAAGCTCTGTCTTGTGGGCACTTTCCGGGATTTAATGGCGCCGTCCCACTGAGATCCGAAGCGCATTAGCCCGGATGAACCAGGGCAGCCGTGGGCAGAGCCAAGGATAGTGGACATTAGCCCGCACGCGCAGGGATGGACCCCGCTTGTCGCCGGCATGCCGGCGGGCCCTGAGGACATCCCCGCACACGCGGGGATGAACCCAGGTTCGCCGGACCTGACCAGCCGCGGATCAAGGCTACCCCGCGCGCGCGGGGATGAACCCCACACGGACGGCACGGAGGTGAGCATGATCGCAAGGTCACTCGCAGCGGAAGCACAACTCGAGGAAAACATCCGGAAGGTCGTACGGAAGGCCCGCCCCGGAGCGACGAGCGAGGCGATCGAGGCACGGGTCCGACACCACCTCGAAGGGCCGGAACGAACAGTTCGTGACGACCACGAACCGCCGCACCAGCTGTCCGAGGCGCAGCGAGAGCAACTCTGGTGGAAGCATTACCGCTCGATGTCAGGCGGTGTTCCCCGCACGCGCGGGGATGGACCGAGCGTCGCCCGATGACGATGGGAGAGATTCGAGCCAGCGTGACGCTGGAAAACGGGTGGGACCGCGAGAACGTGGACCGCGGCCACGGAGTCGAAACGGACATCCGACGTACGACCGTCGAAGGGATCGTCGACCCCGGCGCCGTGAGCCTCGTAATCCCGGAGGAGATCGCGACGGAGCTGGGACTCCGACACTGGGGAAAAACGAGAACGGTCGTCTATGCAGACGAGTGGCGGGAACAGCGCCCACTGACGGACGTCACGATCGAGATCGGGAACCTCGCCACGCGGACCGAGGCCATCGTGGCCGGGAGCCAGGTCCTGATCGGGCAGGTCGTCCTGGCGATGCTCGACCTCACCGCCGACTCCAAAACGGGAACGCTCACGCCGCGTCATCCGGAGGGCCCGGTCCTGGCCATCCGCTGACCCGTCGAGCCGCCACGATCGGCCTGCGAGACGTCGAACCGGCTACCCAACTTGCAACCAGGTGCAAGTTGTTTCCCCGCACACGCGGGGATGCAGCACTTCGACCCTCGTTTTCAAAGGTCCGTCGGGGCTGGCGAGTATGAACCGAGCAGTTTTCGGTGTACAAGGAAACAACCCCGCAGCCGCGGGGGTACAGCAACGAGAGCGCGATGCCTGACCGCGGATTGAGGCGGCTACGAGAACCCGAAAGGCTGACGGACGCCGACATCGACGCGCGCACGCGCGGCGACATCGGAGCGACGCGCACACCGGGAACGAGCGCAACGCTCCGATCACGCCTGGCAGCAGCCACTTGTGGATGGAAGAGACCCGCAACGGAACTCGAGTTCTACGATGCGCTGAGGGCGAGCGAGCCGACAAGCCGGGAGAGGAACATCCTGGACGCGTGGGTGACGGAGGCCACGAAGGAAGAGCTGTTCCGGGCTTGGGCCGAAGGCGCGTATACGCCGCGGAGACTCGCCGCCGCGCTGCATCGGAGCGGGCTGACAACGTGCAAGGCCGCAAGATTCCTCAACAACTTCGGCGTGGCGGCAAACACCAGGGCCAACAACCGATGAACGGACCCGAAGAGCTCAAGCTGCCAGCCAACTCAGCCGCGCTGTGGCGCGAGACGCGCGACATAGTCCGCGACGCGGTCACGGAACTCACAGGCGACCCGACGCGGTACGCAATAGGCGGGGGCAGCATCCTGGCTGCACGCTGGCAACACCGGGCGAGCTACGACGTCGACATCATCGTCCCGCCAGACACAAGCCCAGGCGTAGTGCTCGGAAACGCCGCGAGCGCCTTCAGGCAACGCAGCGAACGCCTCGGCGCAACGGTCACCGCGGGCCAACGAGAACAACTCGTGAGGGCGAGCTGGCCGGGCATCAAGGTGGAGCTGTGGGCCACCGCTCCGATGCCGCAAAGCGGAAGCCGCGAAGCGGTGGTGGACGGGAAGCCGGAAGTGGTGCTGTCGACGACCCAGATCCTGCGCGGCAAGCTCGAGCGCGGCGAGGACTGTCTGGTACGAGACGTCTACGACGTGCTGCAGGCCGCAAGGCTCGACCGGCAAAGCCTCGTGGCAGCGGCCTCGGCCGCGGGCCGGAGCTGGACGACGACCATCGCGGGAATATGGCGGGCCGCGAACGCAACGATCAGCGCCAAAGCGGAAACGCTGAACACGAACGAGCCCGTGAGCGACCCGGAAAGGCTGGGATCGGACGCCGGCGACGTCCTGAGAAGGGCGCTCTACAGGACGCTGGAGATCGGTGTCGACAGAAACGGAATCCTGGTGCAGGGAACAACGGGATTCGGCGAAGAGAAGCCGATCAAAATCCAGAGAGACACGCACGCAGGATTCGAGACAATCGGGCTGAACGGCTACCTGAAGGGTCAACGGCCAGGCGCGGGACTGATCCGGCTGACGGCAGAGCAGCGAGGCGCCGACGTAGACACCTACACGCGGATCTACCGAGAAGCGGACGGGGAAACACTCGAGTGGGCGCCGCGGACCAAGGAAGAGCCGCCGATACGGCCGGGAGCGGCGGGCAAGCCCGGGGACGAGCCACCGAGGCCGGCGCGAAACCGGTGAACACCGCTCAACGCACGCCAGGCGGCACGCCACCCCCGCGGACGCGGGGGCTGCACCGTAGCTCGACTTCCAGCAACTGGTCGACCGATCGGCACCCCCGCCGAGGCGGGGATGAACCAGCTACGATAACGGCCAACCACGACTCGAGCGAGACACCCCCCCCGCGCCAGCGGGGATGGACCCGTGACTCGTGCGAGGAGGCGGCAGTCCTGCGGGGTTGCCCCGCACACTCGGGGATGAACCCGACGCGATTCTCAGCAGAACCGTCCGCGAATTGGCGGCCCCGCACCAGCGGGGATGAACGGCTTGTACTTCAGCAGCGTGGCAGGCTGAAACATAACGCCGGCGGATCCAGCCTGAGAAGAGCAGATCAAGAGCTCGAACCAAAATGAGTACCAAGCCAAAGTCCTGGAAAGCGCGAACGTAAAGGATCCACCAGAAACTACGCTACGCGGATTACGAGGTAACACCGATAGACCCAGGTCTCGTTGGGGTGACACCCGACGGGTGCCACTGCGACAACTTCGTTCGAGTGACAAGAGCGGACGGGACCATGTTCTGGGTTGCGTCGTCGGCAAAGAGGCCAGGGCCGACGGACAACGACACGACAACCGAATTCTGGACGTGCTACACCGACGGGGCACCGACCAACGAGAACGGACCCTGGTACAGCTGGGAATACGGAGGACCCGGCGGGCCAATGATGGCAACACTACACGACAAGAAGCCGCCCAAGGGTAGGAAGAACGTCGTGCGCTACCAGAACCCGATGCGCGCTACCGAGGAGAAGGGCGTGCTCCTATGGTTCGACACGATAATCGCAGCCGGGATCGCACTGCAAGCGGAGCGGTGGCCGCAGGGCGCACCGACAAGACGGACGGGCGCCAGCCAAGGACTGAAGACAGGCCGAGCACCGCGCGACAACCCGGTAGTGCAAGGGCGTCAACCCAGAACCGCGGCTGCCCCGCACTAGCGGGGATGAACCCGGGATCGTTCGGTGGGACGGCGTCGTCTACGAGGCTTCCCCGTTCGGGCGGGGATGAACCGTGCGCGATTATCCAAACGCAACGTCCTCGAGCTTGCCCCCGCAGACGCGGGGATGAACCGGTGACCACGACCGAACGCGCACCCGCGGAAGGGACGGACGCTTCGGAAGCGGGCCGCCCGAGCGCTGTCTCCCCGCGCCGGCGGGGAGACAGGAACCCCCGGACAGAGTCCAGCAGCCGAGAACCGCTAGCACGGCCGGGGAAGACGACGAGAGCAGGCAGGGATGATGGACAACGACACGACTCTGGAATCAACGAAGCGCAAGGCGGGCAGGCAACACGGAGCCGAAGGAGAAAGCGTCGGCAACGGGCCGACAGGAGCCCAGCTGCGAGTGCTGGACTACGTGAGCGACAGCCTGATCGAAGAGACCGGCTGGGCGCCGATCAACGAGGCGCTGCTCGCAAGAGCGACAGCGCAGGAAGCGACGGGGCGAAACGCCGCACGGATCGCCGGGATAGCGGTGCTCGTCGAGCGATCCCCAGACGGCAGCTGCCGAGTCGGCATCGTCAGACAAGGAGCCAGTCTGAGTGCGTGCGCGGAGCCGGCGTCAAGGTTGCCAGCCCCGCGAAGCGGGGGCGGAGCGTAGCGACGCACCTTGACGCGGGCGAGCACACGCCGACGCTGTCGGTCTGACGATGCCGCGGGCGACCACAACATCTTGCGGTCGACACGAGCCCAGGATTCGTCAGTTCCTGGCGCTCGCGAACATTGGCCAACGCCGTATGGTCAGGGCAGTGCGGGCGCAGGGTCGAGCCCGGCTACAGGCTCGCAGCCACGACGTCTCGCGGGTCGACGTCGCCTATGAGCGCGGTCTACCCCCCACGCTCGTGCTGCCCGGCGCCAGGCTTCGCGAGCTCGGCCGCGGCCCCGACAAGCAGGTCGCGCGGCGTCAGGATGGCACCGCGAGCCAGGAGCAGGACCACCGTTTCATGGGCGCGAACTCGATCACGCTGCGCCGCGAGATGCAGCGGCGCGGGATCGAGGATCCGCGTTTCGTCACCGTCGCCCGTGCCGGCTGGATCAACCGCGAGAACAACGTCAGCGGCCCGGCGCTCAAGCCCGGCGCGCAGCCCATCGAGCTTGTCTCGAGCCCTGGCCGCGGCGACCACGCCGTGGCCTCCAAGCACAAGCAGGAGGAGATGGGCTACACCGAGCGCGGCGAGGCGGGCGGCAAGGTGACGCGCCCGAAGGACAGCGACGTGTTCGACGAGAAGGGCCAGCACGTCACCGAGACGCGCCAGACCCGTGGCCGGCAGGAGACCTACGTGGCCTACTCGGTCACCGACGTCAACGTCGCGAAACTGCGCGACCGTACCCCCCCGGGGCAGGGCCGCTTCGCCGTCGCTGCCTGGCAGGACGCCAATGACGGCCGCGATCCCGATTTCGACGCCATCCGTAGCGCTATGGCCAAGACGAAGATCGGCCACATGATCGAGGGCCTCGAGAAGAACGGCGTGACGGCCAAGCACGACGTCCCGCGCATCGAGGAGGCCCGCTTCTCGCTCGACGCCAACGGCAAGGGCACGCTGCAGATTCCCGAGGCCACGTCGTTCCGCGACATCAATCATCAGGCCTCGTCGGTGATGCAGGCCATCTCGCATGCGAGCATCGCCCGCGAGGCCCAGCGCGTGGTCGGCGCTGCGCCGGAGGGCCAGCCCAACGAGGCGGCCGTGGCCCGTGTCGCGGCCTACCAGCAGCCGCCCTCCAAGCAGGCGAAGTCGCCGGCGTTCGCCGAGGCGGACCTGGTCGCCAGCTACGCGGCGCTGCACGAGACCACCGGCCTCGGTCTCGACTGCGACCCGCATCCGAATGTCCGCAACGTCGAGATGCAGGAGCGCTGGGCGGAGAAGCTCGCCCAGCCGGGCGGCTACGCGTCCGTCGACCGCCAGATCACGCGGACCCTCAAGCTCAACGAGGAGCTCCCACCCGAGCAGCCCGGGAGGCGGGGCCGTTTCCAGACCCGTGAGGAGCTGGCCCAGCCGGAGCACGCCGGCCGGCCGGCGGAGGACGTCAGTGCCCGCGCGGCCGCGGCCATCCGTTACGAGAGCCGTTCCGCGTCCGACGACTCGGTTCACCCGCCGCCCACGCGTCCGAGTTCCGCGACCCAGGCCCAGGGCGCGCAGACCCAGGCAAGGGACAAGGGCAAGGGCACGCCGGGCGACGGCGACCCCGGCGACCCGACGGGCGGCGGCGCGGCCCGCTGATCGCTAGCTCACTTTCGCCCCCTAGCTTCTTCACCGCCCCGGTCGCGATTTGCGGCCGGGGCGTCTTCTTGTACGGTTCCCGTCTGCTGGCTCGGGCCGGCCTGAGGCCGCTGGCGCTGTTTCGGGGCTTGAGTCCACTCTGTCGTGACAAGTCCTTTAAACGCAATGAGATCGGACAATCGAGACTGATTGCCTACCGCCCGCCCTAAATATAAACCCTTTATTCACTTGGTGTTAAGGGCTAACTTTCGCCAAATCTTCGTCTGAAACATGCCAAAAAGGGGCTCTCCTGCCCACAATATCGATCGTGTCGATCGATATTGTGGGCGGCGGTTCGCCTAGAAAGTGCATTTTCTCGCAGTCGTCGACGTCATCAGAATACAAAATTCGACCTAAGTCCTTTGTTCTCAGCGACATCTCTTTTTTCCGCAGATTTTGACTTCATTTTCTGCTGCAAATCATCATGCTGCGAGCCTCGCCGGCCCTGTTCCCACCTACCCCAAATTACCGTCTTGGCCTCGGCCTGGCGTTGTGGACTTTCGCCTTGGCGAAAGCCGGCTCCACGTTCTGCCAGCCTCGTTTTCATCCATCGCTTTTGCTCAAGCCGCCGCTGGCGGCGAAGTTCGTCTCGTCGGCAGTCCCAACCTCACTTTCTCGGATCTCGCCCCCGAGGCGAAGACGTGCGGCGGTCCTCCTGCGTCGTCACGGCGCATGCGGGAGGACTGGTTCACAGCGCGGCCGCGGCGAGAGCAACGCGCAGGTACTCAGAACGAGTAACCGCGGACCGGAGCTGACCTGCTTCCGAGTCCGCCCAGCTCCCGGCGCGTCCGCCGCTGTGCGGGGGCAAAACAGGGAGCGGGCGAGGACCGATTTCGGGCCGGACAGGGCGCCGCCGAGCCAGGGGCGCGTGTCGCTAGGCTTTACCCGCAATGGGCGACAGCGACAAAAAAACTGCGGAAACGGCGCGCCTGCCGCCGGAACAGTCTGGACGGACCCCGGCTCGGGAGACGGTGGCAATCGCCAAGCTGCTGACCGACAGCGGGACGCAGGTGCGTTCCGAGATCAGCGAGTTCATCGTCACCGAGTACGTCGAGGCGCTCGGCGATGGTGCCCGGTTCCCACCGGTGGTCCTCTTCCGCGCCGATGGAGCGGACGTGCTCGCCGACGGGTTCCATCGCGTGCGGGCCTACCAGCAGGCCGGTCGAGACGAGATCGAGGCCGACGTCTACGAGGGCGGGCCGGACGAGGCGCTCTGGTTTGCCCTCGGCGCCAACCGGGCTCATGGCCAACGGCTAAATGACGGCGACAAGCGGCGGGCCATCGAGATGGCCTACAAGGCGTGGCCGGACGTCAGCCAGACACGGATCGCGGCTCACGTGGGCTGCAACCAGGGCTACGTGGGACGAGTGCGGGCGCAACTTAACCCTAGGGTTAAGTTGCCAGAGACGGTCGTAGGTCGCGACGGCCGCCGACGCCCAGCGACCAAACCGGCCAGGAAGCGGGTAGCCGCGCCAGTGGACGACGGCGCGGCGCCCGCGACCCCCACCGAGCAAGCCGACACCCAGACGGACTTTCCGGAGGCATCCAATGCGCAAGCCAGCGCCGGGCGCGAAAACAAGGGCGC
This sequence comes from Vicinamibacterales bacterium, assembly GCA_965217045.1. Taxonomy (GTDB): domain Bacteria; phylum Acidobacteriota; class Vicinamibacteria; order Vicinamibacterales; family UBA8438; genus JAAXGX01. The sequence continues at coordinate 144,528 of CBDCHF010000009.1, forward strand.
GGAACCGGATCCCGCGCCCCCGGAGCAAGCTGCAGTCGAGCCGGAAGCCGAGACGAGCGGCAGGTCGGATCCGCCAAGAGCGGACGGCGACGGGTCCAGAACCGGGGTGACCCCGAAGCGGTCGGCCCGGAACCACTCGAACCGGATCGTCGAGGTCGTCGCCGACAACGCGAAAAACTTGACCGCGCAGGAGGAACTCATCGACTTCGCGGCCCTCGACCGCCAGCAGCTGCCGCAGTGGATCAAGGACCTCGAGGAAGGAAGCCGTCTGCTGCAGCGTTTCATCCGTCGGCTGCGCAAGGAGGTTCAGCGTGGAGTCCCGCCGCAAACCACCTCGCATTGAGAAGATTCGTCTCGACACCTTGCGCGTGCCCCCGGCAGGCAAGGCGCAACGGCCCTTCCGGGAAGCGAAGGGCGATCGGATAGCCGCCGAGTTCGACATCAACAGCTTCGGCTTCCCGGCGGTCTGCCGGGTAGACGGGATTCCCTGGATCGTCGATGGGCAGCACCGAGTGTACGCCATCCGGAAATGCGGCTACGCGAAGGCCACCGACCTGATCGAGTGCGAGGTGTACGAAGGACTGTCGATGGCCGAGATGGCCCGGATGTTCCTCGGTCGGAACCGGAGCACGCCGGTGACCGCGTTCGAGCGCTTCGGCGTCGCCGTCACAGCGGGCTACCCAACGGAAGGGGCGATCACGAAGATCGTCGAGAGCCTCGGGCTGAAGATCGGATACCCCAAGACGGAGGGCAACGTCTATTCGGTGGGTGCGCTGCGGAGGGTGTACGAGCGCTACGGCGCAGACAGCCTCGAGCGCGCGCTCCGCGTATTGCGCGACGCATATCAGAACAGCCCCGCAGGTCTCGGGCGGCAAGCGATCGACGGAGTCGGACTGGTCATCGGTACGTATGCGGCACTCGATGACGAGCTGCTCGTAGCCGCACTGAGCAAGGAGCCCCACGGGGTGCACTCGCTGAAGCGTCGGGCAGAAGAGTACCGCGAGCGCCTCGGGCGCCAGGTGCCGGAGTGCGTCGCGGCCGCGGTGGTGGACATCTACAACCGGCACGCTGGCAGAAAGCAGCACCTCGTGAAATGGTGGAAGGTCCACGAGGGCGGCCACGTGCGTCGCGGCCGCGGGCCGTGGTCGTGACGATACCCGACCCGTTCGGCCCGCGTCCTCGTCTCGGGCTCGGACGGCCGAGCGCGGTCCGCCCGCTGTCGTCGACCGCTAACCTGGCGCCCTGCAGGGCGTTCGATCTGCACCTGGCGTCCTAGCCTGCTAGGACACCAGGTGCAGATTGCTGCTGCCTTTGTCGCCGCCAGTTGCGGCGTGCACTGCGCCGCTACACTTCGCCTGCCGCGCGGTTCGCTTGGCGGCGGCCTACTCGATGTGTCCTTCAGGTACGGTTCCATCGGCTCCCCTTTCATCGGTGGCCTTCGTGGCGCCGACCAGCGAGGATCTCGTTGCCGCGGTCTTCGCTGGCGACGATGCGGTCGAGCGCCAGCGCGCCCGCTTCCGCGTTGTCCGTCCCGCTGACTGCGTGCCCCGGCTGCTTGTCCAGGCCATCGACCCGTTGTTGCTCACGGCCGTTCTTGGCCGTGAGCTCGCGCCCGCCTGGGTGCCGCTGCTCGAGCGCTACTATGCGGACGCCCGCCGGCGGTCTCCGGCGACGTTCCTCGATTTCGATCGCGCCTGGGACCTGCAGCGCCGCCGCTGGCAGCCCCTCGTGGATGACGCCGAGGCGGATGCGCGCCCGGCGGGGCCGCCCGCCGATTCTGTTTCTCCCGAGCGTGGTCCTGACCGCGATGCCGCCCTGCCCGCCGGCCGCGCGGCCGTCGGGCGCGGCCGGCGGGCGGCCTCTCCCGCCTCGGCGGCGGCTGAGCCGTCGCTTCCCGCCGCGGCGGCCGCTGGCGCCGTTAGCTGGCCGTCGGCTGCCGGCCCCGCGCTCTCCGAGTTGCCGCCCGATCCGCCGCTCGACCCCGAGCCCGACGATGAGGTCGATCCCGAGGTCGATGACGACTCGCCTCCCCTGCCGCCCCTGGCGGCCGAGGCGGACGATCCGCGCGCTCTGGAAGAGGGCGCGCGGGTTCCGCGCGCCGGGCGCCACGGCCTTGCCGTGCTCGAGGCCGCGCGTCGGCCCGATTTCGATCTGGTGACTGTCTTCGACGGCTGCCTGTCGCAGGTCGACGGCGAATCTCACTGGGAGTCGTTTCGTTTCGGCGCCGCGTCGCTGCAGCGCGGCCCCCAGCGGCGTCGCTGACCGTTTTACGTCTGGCGGCTGCTGCGGCCGCTTGCGGCCCTTCTCAAGCCTCCCTTCCTTTGGTTTCGCTGCGCCCGGCGCTAGCGTTTCGCCTTGCCGCCCTGGTTGCTACTGACGCCTGCTTCGTGGCGGTCGTCGGCTGTTTTGATGGCTGATTCCCGTTCTCCGTCATCTGTCCGCGATGCGCTTGGCCGCGACGGCCGCGCTGCGCCTGCCCGTCAGCGGGTCCGTGCGCGTGCGCCCGGCCTTGCTCAGCCGGGTGCCCCGTCGGAGGGTCCGCCGCGGCAGGACCCCGTCGGCCTAGACCGGGTCGTCGAGCTTCGCGACTATCGCGGCCGCCGCGTCGAGCGCCGCGACCCGCGCCGCCGCAGCCGCGAGGAGCGCGAGGAGGATGTGCTAGAGCTGCTCGGCACCTACCGGGTCATCTCGCGGCGCGCGCTCGTCGAGTTCGCGTTCGACGGCCACCCGTTCGCCGCTTCGCGCACGCTGACCTCGCTCGAGCGGCGCGGTTTCCTCGAAGCGTCGACCGTCGCGCGCGGCCGGCGCGGCTACTAGGTCTTCTCGCTGACCGGCAGCGGCCGCGACCTGATTCGTTGGCCTTCCCCCAGTCGGCGGGTCTGAGGATGGACCTGGCCGAAACCGTTTGCTGGTTTGCGGACGGCCGTAGTCCCCGCCGCAGCGGGGATGGACTGGTAGCGGCAAGATGAAAAGGACCCCGTGGCTACTTGAAATGGGACCCCCTGAGCACTCGGAAACAGCGCTCGCCTGGCGATAATCGAGGTGGCGAGACACGGTCGTCTCGTCGACCGAGCCAGGAGGACGCGGAGGTGATCAGGATGTCCCAGTGGGTCGAGGTCCGCCACCTGCATCTGGTGGAGGATGTGCCGAAGAAGGAGATCGCTCGTCGGTTGAAGTTGGATGTCAAGACGGTGCGGCGGGCCATCGGCCGGCCGACGCCGCCGGTGCGGGTGTCGCCGCCGCGGCCCAGCACCCTGACGCCGTGGCGGGAGCAGATCCAGCAGTGGCTGTGCGCGGAGCCGCGGTTGACCGCCAAACGGATTCGCCGGTTGCTGCTGCCGTTGGCCGGACCGCTCCCGGCTCGCACGGTGCGCCGCTACGTCGCGGGACTGCGGGCAGCCGGCACCGCGAAGGAGGCTTTCGTGCACCGCAGCGTGCTCCCCGGCACGACGATGGAGGTCGACTTCGGCGAGTCGTGGGTCGACGTCGCCGGCGTGCCGTGCAAGGTGAAGTGCCTGGTGGCGACGCTGCCGTTCTCCAACGCGTACTTCGCCAAGGCGTACCCGGTCGAGCGTCTCGAGTCGCTGCTCGACGGCATCGAGTCGGCGTTTTGGTACTTCGGGGGCGTCGTGAAACGCCTCGTCCTGGACAACACCTCGCTGGCGGTCAAGAAGGTGTTGGCGGGCCGGGACCGGGTGCAGACCGAGGCGTTCGAAGCATTCCGGGGCGGGTATCCCTTCGGTGCCGAGTTCTGCGCGCCGGCCAAGGGCTGGGAGAAGGGTTCCGTGGAGGGCGGTGTCAAGTACGTCCGCAACCTGGTGTTGCGGCCGCGGCTGGCGGTGGCGAGCTGGGCGGCGCTCAACGCGGCGATCGTCACGGAACTGGAGGCGGACCTGCCGACGCGCCACCTCGACGACGGGCGCTCGGTGCAGGACGCGTTGACACTGGAACGGCAGCATCTGCGAGCGATGCCCGTGCACCTTCCCGCCACCTGCCGCGTCGTCGCGCGAGTGGCCGACAAGTTCGGACACGTCCGGGTGGACCACGTCACCTACTCGGTACCGATCCGCCACGCCTACCGGCCGGTGTGGGTGAAGCTGTATCACGACCGGGTGGCGGTCGCCGTCGGCGCCGAGGTGGTGGCGCAGCACGCCCGCGCGTTCTGCAGAGGCACGAAGGTCCTCGATGCGTTTCACGTGCTGCCGTTGCTCGAGCGCAAGCACCGGGCGGTGGCCGAGGCGACGGCGCTCGTCGACTGGCCGCTGGCGCCGGTGTGGCGGCAGGTGCGGGCCCGAACTGGCCAGGCACACGCGCAAGCCCGATCAGGAGTGGGTCCGGATGCTGCGGCTGATGGAGACGCAGCCGGCCGCGGCCGTCGAGCGCGCGGTGACGGCCGCGCTTGAGCGCCATTCGCCGCGTCTCGAGACGGTGCGGCTCCTCCTCCGCCAGCAGCAGAGTGGCCCGCCGCCGGTGTGCCGGCCGGTGACGGGGGTGCGTCCGGAACTGGCGCAGATCGTGGTGCCCACCCCGACGCTGTCGGCGTATGACGCTCTGGTGGAGGGCCGTTGCTAATGGTGACCGCGATTGCCGAGCCGCCGCATTTGGAGACGGACCTGAAGACGCTGTGCCTGTCGACGGTCGCGACGCAGTGGCGGCCGCTGGCCGAGTAGGCCACCCGCCAGCGTCAGCCGCCGGCCGACTACTTGGCTCAGTTGGTCCATCTGGAGGTGACCGGCCGCCGGGAGCGCCGCATCCAACGCCGCATCCAGGATGCTCGCTTCCCGATGCTCAAGACGCTCGACGCCTTCTCGTTCGACGCACAGCCGGACCTGGACCGCGACGCGGTCCTGCAGGTCTTCGACTGCCGCTTCGTCGCCGACGCCGCCAACGTCGTGTTCGTCGGCGGCGTCGGCACGGGAAAGACGCATCTGTCGATCGCGTTGGGGATGGCCTGCTGCCAGCACGACTACCGGGTGCGGTTCGTGACCGCCGCCGAACTGGTCATGCTGCTCGTCGAAGCGCAGCAACAGGGCCGACTGCAACGCAAGTTCGACCAGCTCGCCCGCTACGACGTCGTAATCCTCGACGAACTGGGCTACGTGCCGTTCGACAAGGCCGGCGCCGACCTGCTGTTCGGCTTCATCAGCCAGCGCTACGAGCGCCGGAGCCTCGTCGTGACGACGAATCTGCCGTTCGCGCGCTGGTCCGAGGTGTTCCTCGACGCCACGGCCGCCGCCGCGGTCATCGACCGGATCGTCCACCACGCCACCGTGTTGACGACCGCCGGCGACAGCTACCGGCTCAAGACCGCCACACGCAACCAGGCGTCCCGCGCGCCACAGGAGGTGCCACGGCAATAGCGCTCATCGCGACGTGGCCTCCCGTCGCTCCGCTCCGTCCGGCCACGTCGCGATGACCACCACAACCCAAGAATGGGGGTCCCATTTCACGTGGCCACAAAGGTCCCTTTTCTAGTTGCCATTTCCAGATGGACCGCAGCTCGCTGCCGAACCAGCGGCGGAGCATTCGGATTACCCCGCGCGCGCGGGGATAAACATCCTTGGCGACACTCAAAACTGACGCGCTGGCGACACCGAAAACTGATCCCCGAAGAAACGGCGTATGTTGATCGACAACGACGATTCGCGTGGAACCGGTGGGAGGTTCCATACGACGCCCCGGAGTTGATATGACCTCATGTCGACGCCTGAAAACCCGGTCTCCGACGCGACAGGTTTCGGTGCGAGGAACGTGAGGGACGCCGACGTGACAGGCCTCGAGGCCGGCGAGGGCACCCGCGGCGGGCGGGGACGTGGCGGCGCCGGTGGAGGGAACGGCAATGACCGAGCACCAATTCAGGGGGCTGGCTGGCCAGCAAGCGCGCGTGGAGGTGGTGGACGACTACTACGTCCGGCACGTCGGGGTGGCGATGCTAGTGGACGGGCGGCACATGGAGCTGAAGACGAGCAGCGGCGGCAGCGTCTCGATAACCCGCGAGGCCCTGGCCGTTGCGCGGCCGGCCGATGGCCGGAAGCTCCGCGTGTGCGCGGCGGGCGACGTGATGGAGCGCTACGACGCACACGCTGCACATCGTGCGCTACATCGGCGTGACTGAGCACAATGGCCGAGCGGTGGCGTCCATTACAGAGCCAACGTGCGGGACACACTGGCGCAATGCGCGTGGGCACTTCTCAGACAAGCGCACGCCATGAAAGGCGTTGATTGCTGCCACTCCACGAGCCTGATAGCCCGGGGAACGGGCGAGCGCGACTCGGCGAAAGACATGCGACGCAGTTGGTACGGGCATCACGCGCGGTTCTTCAGCGTGCTCCCATCCTGGCGACGCCTCAAGCGCGAGCCAATCGCGATCGTGGGTGCGCGCCCCGGGGCGCTACCACACGACGAGGTCGTGACAATCGCAGCTCAGACTGGCAAGCGAGCCGAGATCGTTATGGACAAACGCCGGATGACTGCGCTTGGAATCACCTGCACCCGCACATGCAACGATTTCGATCAAGCGGACCCGTCGGTCCGTCCGAGTGAAGTGGAAGTTCCCTCGGACGCCCATGCCCGCGCCGCCCACAGCCCGCGGTCGACGTCCGCAACGTTCATCTTCGTGGCAAGAGCGTCCCGGCGCTCGCGGGCGGACTCGAGACCCCCGAGTGCCGCCAATGCGTACCAGGTAAGCGCGCGGACATCATCCTGCTGTACTCCGCGGCGGCCGGCAGCATACAAGTCGCCAACGAGTTCCTGGGCCTCGGCGAGTCCGTGGTCAGCCGCTCGAAGGTACAGCTCGACCGCTGCGGTGTCATCCTGCGGGGTGCCCAGCCCCTGTTCGTGGAGCGAGCCCAGATAGAACTGCGCGGACACGTCGCCCTGGTCGGCCGCGAGACGGAGCCACGTGGCAGCCTCGGCGTAGTCTTGAGACACACCGCGGCCCCGCATGCACATCCACCCCAGGCGGGTCTGTGCAGCGGCGAACCCTTGGTCGGCAGCCTGCCTATACCACCGCGCAGCTTCTGCGACGTCGGGCAGGACGCCATCGCCCGTGTCGTACACGTGACCCACGCAGACGTGCGCCGCGGGATGGCGATGCCCGGCCGCGTGCTCCAACAACTCGAGAGCCTTCGAGACGTCTTTTCGGACACCGAGCCCCAGTTGATAGCACAGGCCCAACTCAACCATTGCGTCCAAGTGCCCCTGGCTGGCCGCCCGTCGATACCACCGGACCGCTGCCGCGGTGTTGCGGCGAACCCCGTCGCCGGACAGGTACGATCTCGCCAACCAGAACTCGGCGTGGGCGTATCGCTGGTCGGCGGCCTTCCTGTACAATGCGACGGCTTGCGAGCTATCCCGTGGGACGGGACAGCCGAGACGGTACAAGTGCCCAAGTGAGCAGCGGGCCGCAGCGTGTCCCTGGACCGCGGCACGCAAGTACCACACGAACGACTGCACATAGCTTTGCGGCACGCCCCGCCCGTCCCAGTACGCATCTCCCACCGCCTTCTGCGCAGCGGCGTCCCCCCGCTGTGCACCCTTGATGTCTAGTTCCACTTGTCCACCTCCTGGCTTCGGACGCAGTCCTGGTCTGCCGCCGGCGCCGGAATCGTGCCAATCCGCAGCGAACCCGCTGCTGGGCCGAACCGAGATTCGGTCGCGGGAAGGGTAGCGGGCACGGGTCATTCCATCGTGTTGGCGGTCGCGTGGAAGCGGCCAGTATGACCAGCTGGTCATACGGCGCGGTTTCAGAAGATTGCCAACATCGCGTCCGACGATGCGCTTCGTGGCGGTGAAGACGCGGGAGCAGCAGGTTCAGGGCATGCTGTTCCGCACGCGCGATCTGCTGGTGCGCCAGCGTACGCAGACGATCAACGCGTTGCGGGGACACTTTGCGGAGTTCGGCGTCGTCGCGCCGCGGGGCCCGGTTCATGTCGAGCGGCTGGCGGAGGCAATTAAAGATGCCGATTCGGGGTTGCCGAGCCCGGTTCGGGAGCTGGGCGCGCTGTTGTTCGTTCAGATCGCCGAGCTCGACGAGAAGATCGCAGATCTCAAGCAGGAACTGCGTGAGCGGGTGCGCGAAGACGAGCAGACGGTGCGGCTGATGAGTATCCCGGGAATCGGGCCGCGGTGCGCGATGGCGATCCGGCCTTCGCGCCGCCGCTCGAGAGCTTCCGACACGGCCGCGACTTCTCGGCCCTGGCTGGGCTTGGTTCCCCGTCAGAGCTCAACCGGCGGGAAGCCGAAGCTCGGCAAGATATCGAAGATGGGTCGGCGCGATCTCCGGCGGCTGTTGATCTCCGGCGCGATGGCGACGGTCAAACTGGGCGGTGCGACGCGGCACGAACGACCCGTGGCTCGTCCGGATGCTGGCGCGCAAGCCGCGCATGCTGGTCGCCGTGCCGCTGGCCAACCGGATGGCGCGCATCGCCTGGGCGCTGGTGACGAAGAACGACTCCTACCGCATACCGGTCCTTGCCGCCTGAGAAGGCAGGAGCCGGTGCGGCACCGTTGGACACGCGAGCAGGTCGGACGAGGGTAACGGCAAACGGTCATGAGACGGGGTAGGGAAACCAGCGACGGGTCACGTGCCTTCGAGCACACTTCGACGATTTTGGACCCGACCCGCGTATCTCCATACGGGCCCGCGGCGGTCGATGTGCCGCAATCAATGAGGCCGGACACACGACAGCACCTGACCGTGTGCACCGAACCCTCCGGTTTGGGCCTGCCGGGCCCAGTGGCTATCCTTTGTTTGTGCGCCACTCCAGGATCCCCGCTGGCTACTCCGTTTCGCCTGTGCACGGGCGTGCACAACCCCCCGCCCTGGCGGCGTCAGCGTCCGCCCGCTCGCGCGGCGTCCCCCGTTGGTGCCGTGGCGCTGCTGCGGTTTGCCCTGTGCATGCGCGTGCACAACCGGCCGACGCGCTGACTGAGTTGGCGCTCGCTTCGCCCCGCGTCGCCCTCGGCGCCGCGGTTGTTGTTTGTCCGCCGTGTTCTCAGGGATGATCTTGATGCAGACCCAAACCGTTCAGACGCAGACCGTCGATCAGGCTGCGGCCGGGCAGCTGCCTGTTCCGCCTGCCGAGGATGCGTCGGCCCGTCCCAAGGGCAGGCCTACTGCTTTCCATCGCAGCTCGTACTCGGAGTTGCCCGGCGCTCCCGTGACCACAGACACAGAGCCGGCCATGCTCGAGTTTCCTCGCGGTTCGCGATGCGGTTCACGACGGCGTCGGCGGCTCCGCTCTCGCCGCGGCAGCGGGAGCGGCGATGTCGTCTGTCTCTCGTCCTGCCGTGGCGGCGCGGTCCGCCTCGGCCTCGGGGTAGGCAGCGCGTTTCGAGCCGGCGGTGCCGGCGTGGCGCCACGTCTCAGCCATGGTGTCGGCGGCGCCTTTCGCCCGGTGTCGCGTTCTTCCGGCGCGCTCGAGCCCCACTCGCAGGACACGCCCTCTGTCCCTGAACTCCCGTCCGAGCTTGCCGGACTGGCCCTGGCCCCGGCCCCCGCGCCCGAGCGGTGTCCGCCGACGCCTGTTCCCGTCGTTCGTCTCGAGGTGTCCGGAGCGTCTTGCGCTGGCGTCGCGGCCCCTGGCGACCGCGTTCGTTTCGACGCCGGCCGCCATGCGTTCGTCCTCGAGGACGACAAGCCTGGCACCTTGCTCGTTTCCGGACCCGGCTCGGTGAACGTCGTCCGCGCCGGCGCCGGCGCCGGCGATGCGATCCGCACCGGCTCGGGCGACGGCCATGCGGTTCGCGACGGTCGCGGTTACGGCGATGCCCACCGCCTCGGCAGCGGTTCGGGCGATGCGGTTGTTCGTGGCCGAGGTCTCGGCGACGCGATTGTCGGCGGGTCCGCTTCCGGCACCGTCGTTTCACTTCGGTCGCGCTGGCGACGCCTTCAACCATTCGTCCCGGCCCAGGCGCGGCCGTCCGCGGCGGAGGCGGCCTCGGCAGCGCCCAGCGCGGCGGCCGGGCTTCTGGTCCGGCGCTCCGTGACGGCGATGGTCATGGCGACGCGTGGCGTGACGGCTCGGCTGCGGGCGATCCCTAGCGGCTCGGCGCCGGCGTCTGCGGCATGGCGGTGCGGCCTCCGGGCGGCCCTGGCGGTGCGGTCGTCTTCTCGGCCGTCGGCGATGCGGTCGCGCCGGGCGGCGCCTGGCGGGCTCCCCCGCCGTCGCCCGCCTCGCCGTTCGCCGCTGCCGAACGCGGCGATTCGTTCCGCGACAGGATCTGCCGCGCGCAGCTCGTCGCGCCGCGTGGCGAGCCTGTAGCGTCTCGCTGACCCTCGCTGGTGTCTCGCCGGTTTGGGGCTGTTCTGTCCTTTCACTATCCTTTCAAGGTGACCCCCGCGCGCCTGTTTCCCCCGCTGATGCGGGGATCCACCCGGCGCTGTGCACGGCCCTGCACAGGCCGCCGCTGCTCTGAGGGCCTCGGCGTTCTCCGCTGTGCAGCGGTGTGCTCAACCCCGCGCGTCGCGTCAGTGCGCCCGGGTGCCCCTGGCTACCTGTTTCGCCCTGTGCACGCGCCTGCACACACCGCCGGCGCCCTGCCGGCCCCGGCCTTCGCCGCTGCTACTCCCGGTTGTGGCCTGGCCTTTGTGCAGCGGCGTGCACACACGCCCGCCCGGGCTTCGACCTCCAGTCTTCGCTCATCGTCCGGCGCCGCCCGCGGGGCCGCCGGCGTCGACTGTTCGTCGTGTTACGAGGGATGAGCGTGATGCAGACCGAGACCGTTCCCACGCAGACCGCCGGTGAGGCCGCGGCCGCGCCGCTGCTGCTCCCGGTCGTTGGCAGCCGCTGTGCAGCGGTGTGCTCAACCCCGCGCGTCGCGTCAGTGCGCCCGGGTGCCCCTGGCTACCTGTTTCGCCCTGTGCACGCGCCTGCACACACCGCCGGCGCCCTGCCGGCCCCGGCCTTCGCCGCTGCTACTCCCGGTTGTGGCCTGGCCTTTGTGCAGCGGCGTGCACACACGCCCGCCCGGGCTTCGACCTCCAGTCTTCGCTCATCGTCCGGCGCCGCCCACGGGGCCGCCGGCGTCGTCTGTCCGTCGTGTTACGAGGGATGAGCGTGATGCAGACCGAGACCGTTCACACGACCGTTCACACGCAGACCGTCGCTCAGGACGCGGCCGCGACGCCGCCTGTCTCGCTTGCCGCGCCGCCGTCGGTCCGGCCGAAGGGTCGGCAGACTGCGTTCCATCGCAGCTCGTACTCTGCCCTGCCGGGCGCCCTCGTGACCGCCGACACGCAGTCGGCGACTGCTCGAGTTTCCACGGGACTCGCGCGCGTGCGCGCTGTTCTTCTACTACCTGTACTTCCTGGCGCTGCGCACGCCGTACGGTCCCGATATCGTTCCGTTGCCGGCGCCGGAGATCGGCTCCATGGCCCAGCACTCGCGGCGCTGGGTCTACAAGACGTTGCATTACCTCTCGTATCACGGGTTCGTGTTTCTGTTCGCGAGCGCCAGGAACTGGCGAATCCTGGGCTCGTGTCGACCGCAAGATGTTGTGGTCGCCCGCGGCATCGTCAGACCGACAGCGTCGGCGTGTGCTCGCCCGCGTCAAGGTGCGTCGCTACGCTCCGCCCCCGCTTCGCGGCGCTGGCAACCTTGACGCCGGCTCCGCGCACGCACTCAGACTGGCTCCTTGTCTGACGATGCCGAATGGCCAGGGCTGTTGCCAGGGCCGACCTGAAGATCCTCGACGAGATTCCTCCCAACGACGAGGATGCGTTCTGCCGCGTCGTCACGGCTGCCGTGGCCGAGCGTTTCGGTTCCGTCCGTACCATTCCCATCGCCTGCGCGAGGCTTCCCGTTCCTCTTCGGATCTTCGAGCCGCAAGTCAAGAACGACCCCGGTCGCCCCGGGCCGTACACCATCGAACGCGCCGTCGACTCGGCGTCGCGGCGTTCGTTCGTGCGTCAGCTCGAGCGCGGCTTCAAACCTGCGCAGCGGCCGCACCGTTCAGGACGGGTGGCGCGTTCCGCACGGCGGCACACCTCTCTCGCTCCTCTTCGAGCCGTTGCCTCCCTGCGCCTCCCTACCAGCGCGCCAAGTTCGACGTCTAGCAGCCCGTGGTGAAACCCCGCGTCGCACCGAGACGGGCGAGGCGCCCGGCTGACAAGGCGTGACGAGGGAGCATATTGGCCATATTCGACCGAGGAACAACGCGGTCAGACGGGATGCATCGCCCGTCGAATGCAGTGGGGCCTTTTGCCACGGGCTGCTAGGCGTTTGTCCAGGCGTGCAGCGAGCGTGTGCTCATCGACGGCGCCACGCACCCGGACTCTCCGGGTTACGAGGTGATCAATGGCTGTCTCCATGGTCCGCCCCACGTCTGCCGCTGCGCGTTGCACGCACGGCCCACTGTCTGCGCTGACCCGATGACGCCCTTTGATCCCGAGTTGGCCGACCCCGAGCTTGCCGCCATGCCCCACGTCTTCAACCGGTAGACGGCGTCCGTGTCGGTGTCGCCGCCGGCGGCTGTGGCGCCGTCCGCGCCGCCGTGCTCCGTCGCTGTGGCGCGCTATCCTGCGCGCATGTCGCCAGTCTGTGTCTGCTGCAGGTCCGCTTCGATCTGCTCGTGGCGGCTCCCGACCCTGGCCCGCGCCAGGCCATCACCCGCCGCATGGCGCGCGGTCTGTCGGGCCTGTGGCTGCGCGCCGACGGTAGCCGTGGCGCGGCCGTTCAGCCCGCGCTTCACCTGGCGCCGTCGTTCTTCCGAGCGCGCGGTGAAACTCACAAGCGCGAACTCTCATGACCTCGGCAGCCGCCACGGTCGCCTTTCGTCTCTCTCTCCCCGCGTGGTCGTTCCTGCTGCTTCCCGTCTCTCCCCGCTCGTGCGGGGGACACAACTCGCCGCGGCCGCTTCGTCGTGTCGCGTCCCGGGCCGGTCCATCCCCGCGCGTGCGGGGCAGCCATGTACTCCTGACCACGCGCGACACGCGGCTGACGACAGGTCCATCCCCGCGCGCGCGGGGCAGCCGCTCACGCACGCCGCGTCAGGAGCGCAGGCTCGGGTCCATCCCCGCGCGCGCGCGGCAGTCGGGCTCTGGTCGGCATGCACTGAGCAAATTCCTGCTGTGGCGCCTCGGCTGTTTTGTTACGGCGCGTAGCCCCTTGCTCGTCCTCACCGTTTGTGCCGGGATAGCTAAATCCCGGTACGTCGCTTTCTCCGCACAGTTCACTACGCCTGCACAAGCCCACCAGCGTCGTGCGTCGGCGTGACTACGCCTGCACAAGCCCAGCGCGGCCGTCCGGCCGCGGCCTCCCTGACCTGCTCGGTAATGTCATGACGGCTGCACATTGGGGTTCCGGGCCCATGTCTAGCGTCCCGGGTCAGGCCCCACGTCTGCACGGTCCCCAGCTCGTGGCCTGTCTTCTCCGGTCGCCACCCTGCCCTCGGAGTACACAACCCCGTTACAGTCCCCGTTTTTGGACAGGCACCACCCCTGCACAAAGGTCGCCGGGTGGAGGTCGTCGGCCATTTACCGGGTCGGATCTGGCGGATCCGGTAAAAATCGGTGGTCATATCACCCTAGTGCCTTGCACATGGATACATCAGACAAGCCTTCCCGCAGGGAAAAATGGGGGTGAGCGACCCGCCCGAGGCGGGTCGCTCACCTATCTGTTCTGTGTTGTTCGTATTTTCCGTTGTTTAATGGCACCGCTGCGAATATCGTCGCAAGGTGTTGCTGGTGCGTGGGTTGTGCCGACAATTAACGGCCCGATCTGAAAGAGCGGGCTACTTCCGTGGAACTCCACTCAATGGAGGGCCCAAACGACGTACATTGTCCGCGCAAAACGCACTCGGATTACCGCTGAATTTCGGTTGCCCGGCTTAATTCGGGCATAATTCCGGTGTCATATGACCACCGGGGATCTGTTCCTTTTCGTTGCGGTGTTCTGGTTCTGCTGCCCTCGCCTGGGCAGCTTGTAGGTCCAATGGCCCTCACTCGGCTCGTCATCTTCGTTCCCGACACCCTGGTGTTGGAGTACGACTCGCTTGCGGACTCGGTCGCCGGGTCCCGATCTGGGCTCATGCGATGGGCTCTCGAGCATGCGCTCCCCAGCGTGCGAGACCATGTGCTGTCCGTGGCGGCATCCGGGTTGGCGCTCCACGGTGCCGTGGCCGGCCCGTCGGCCGTGCCTGTGGCCCGTCCTCGGCGCCGGGGTCGGCCGCCGAGCTCGGAGAATGCGAGACGGCTGGTGCACCTGCAGGCGCAGGCCCGCGCCATCCTCGAGGAGGCGCCCGATATGGATGAGGAGGCGCTTCGCAGACTCCTCGTTGCCGGGCATGCCGCTGCGCTCGGAATTTCCGCAGCGTCGTCGCTCTTCGATCAGGCGATCCGTGTCGTCATCGACAACCCCGACAACCGGGCCCCGGAGCCCGTTGGCGAGGCTCGGCCCCCGCGTGCTGGAGACGAGGGTTCGTAGACGCTGTGGCGAACCCAGCTCGCCTCGCTTCGTTCCCTCGTGCGGTGTGTCGTGCCGCGCAAGACCGTTCATGATCCCCATTGGGAGCCGTACAGTGCTTTGGTCAAGCTGTACGTGACGCCGTCGCAGCGTCACGATCTCGATCAGCTCGTCACCGAGCTGCGCGTCTCGCGCTCGCTGCTTGTTCGTCTCGCCATAGAGGCGGGGCTTCGCGATGTGGTTGCTGACCTTCGTCGTCGGCGTCGTGCGGCGCTGCGTCCGGGCGGGCGCATGCGCGGCCGGCGCTCGGCCGCGGCGTCGGTGCGTCGTGGCGCCTCCGGCGCGAGCGATGTCGTGGACGCGTGGCGTGAGCCTTCCAAGAGCGAAAACGCCGAGTTGCGGCCAGGGGCTCGAGGCCCTCTTGCCGGTGTGCCTACCGCGGTTGCGTGGCCGCGGTTCTGGTGCGCGCGACGTGTGGCGCCGCGCTTGTCGCGCCGCGTGGCTACTTGTTGAGCAGGCTCATCACGCCGCGCGTGCACAGCTCTTGGAGTGAGCATCTCGCCTCGAGTGCCATTCGCTTCAGCTCGAAGTGCGTGTCCGTGTCGAGGTACACCACGACGCCGGTTCGTCCTTTGCGCCGGCCCCGCTGCCGCTGCGGGGCTGGTCTGGCTGCCGCGGCCGCAGGTTGCTCGATGCCCTCTGGCGGCCCGGGCTTGAGCCTGATCCCGGTCGTCTTCGATTCGCCGGCGATCCGCAGCGCCTCTCCGAGGCCGCGAGTCCTACGTTTGGACACTCCGTATCCACCTTTCGAGTTCGCGTATCTCGTTTGCGGCTTTGCCGTCTGGCGCCAGTTCCGTGGCCAGACAGACCTTCGGCGAACGCGTGCTGGTGATCGATCCGCTGATGCAGGATGAGGGGGCAGGACCGCACCCCGCATGCCCGGATCGCCTTGCGCGCCTCGTCGTTGGCCGGGTGGCCGACGAGCGCCCGGTTGATCACCACGACCACCGGTTTGCGTGCGATTCGCGCGATGTCTATGGTCGTGCTTATGCCGTGCAGGTCCGCTGTCGCCGGCTGACACGGGATGATGATCAGGTTGGCCTCGCGGCCTGCGGTCAGTGCCGCGTCGCTCGTGTGCAGCGGTGTGTCGATCACGCTGGGCCCGCCGCCCGCCGTGTGCGCCGCCCCGAGGCCCTCCTGCAGGACGACCGGCGGGGCGTTCTTGAGCAGTTCGCCCACGTTGCCGCCGACGAGATCGACGGTACGCCCGCAGGCCACCACCGGGGTCCTTCGGGCCGCACCCCTGCCGTCCGTCTCTCTATCCGCAACGCCGCGGGACAGAATGTAGGAATGACGGACGAACTCTACGCGGTTGGCTGGCGGGTGCCCGGCCAAGCGCGGAAGTGGATCTGGGCGGTCTTTCCGTCGCTCGCCGACGCGGTGCGCGTCGCGCGAGGATACGTGAGGCTCGACGGCGGCGGCCGGTGGCGCGTCTACGGCACTCGGGCCGTCGCGGCGTCCGGTTCGGTGCGCGAGGTCAGAGATCGGATGCTTGCGGAAGGCGTCGAGCGCAGCACTCGACGTCCCAAGCGCTCTGACGGCTGATAGCCCGCCGGCGTGCTGCTCAGCCACCGCGGCCCAGAATCGCCGCTCCTTCCTATCCCGCGAAGCGCGACCGTTGTTCCGCGCGAGCCGCGACGCCTCCAACGCGAACACCGCGCCCGCCTGGCCTTGACACACCGCCGTCAAGAGGTGCCCGAACCCGGACCGCTCCTGCCTGCCGCTGCCGCTCTTGCCCTGGTCCTCGTCGATGACCACGGTCTCGGCGAACCCCAGCGCTCGGGAGCGGTCGGCGAGCGCGTATTGGCGCTGCCGGCTCTCCTGGTGGCGGCGGACCTGATGGGCACTGGATTGTCGGACGTAGACGTAGGCGGTGCGGCGGAGATGGTCCGGACGAATCTTCTCAGTCATCGAACCTTCTCCTTCGTCGTCGTCGCTGCTGCTGCTGCTGCCTCCTCGCGTCCGACCTCCACGAGTAGCCGCGTCAACAGGGCCTGACACTCAGCCATGGCGGTCCTCGGCAGATGCGGTCCCTCTCGAGTGAATGTCAACGGTGGCTGGCGCACCGGCAGGAGCGGTTGGTCCGCGTGCTGCGTCATCAGGTCCCCCTTCGAGATCCACGATATGCGGACGTTCCAAGGAGGGCGATGGGGTCAGGAGGCGAACCAGAACGCTCAGCTCGACCAGTGCCCCAATCGTGTCAGCAGTCACTTCGAACTGATCAATTCTGGACACGTGTCGGTGCACCGGGCCGGTTGCCTGGTTCGTCGACGTCTTGATGAAGAAGAAGATGATGGCTGTGGTCGCTGTGCGAAACTGCGTCTGCGCGGTTTTGCAAACTCCTGTGGGCGCGGTTGTTTGCGTCCACAGGAGTGGCGGCGTCCACAGCCTCCGGAGCTGGCGGGCAGCGACTCGTTCGGGTAGCGTAGGCAGCGGGCTGAAACGTGGGGTGAGGGCCCGGTATGGCCAGCGGACCCTCGTGACCGCCCCGAGCTCCGACAGAGCGAGCCGGTCGGTGCTGTTGTGCCACGGTTCGAACGCGTTGTCCAGTCGGAGATCGCCCCGCGCGCTCCGACGCCGTGGACGTCCCGCTCCGCCAGAAGACCTGCCGACGTTGCAGTCGCCTGTTTGCCATCTGCGCGGCGTGTGATCGCGGCCATGCTTACTGCACGCCGCCGTGCCGGGTGCTCGGCCGGCGCCGCTCGGTGCGGGCCGCCCGGGCTCGGCATCAGCGGAGCCTGGAAGGTCGCCTCGACCACCGCGACCGCCAGCGCGCCTACCGCGTCCGCCGCCGCGTGACGGATCAGGGTTCCGCCGCCCCCCGGCCATCGGCCAGACTCCCCGTCGTTGATCTCGCCCCGGTTCGGGCGCCCGCGGCCACCCGCTGCGTGGTCTGCGGGCGGTCGAGCCGGTGGCTGGTCGCGAGGCGGGAACCCCGCGTCCATCGGAAGAGGAGCGACGATGATCACGCCCGCGCAGCGCGCCGAGATCCGGCGTCTGTACTACGGCGAGCACTGGAAGATCGGGACCATCGCGGCCCAGCTCGGCCTCCACCGTGAGACGGTCCGGACTGCGGTCGAGCACGAGTCGGGCGGTGTCCGCCGCGGGGTGTGCCGGCCCAGCGCTCTCGACCCGTATCTGCCGTTCATCCGCGACACGCTGGCCCGCTACCCCCGCCTGCGCGCCACGCGCATCCACGAGATGGTCCGCCAGCGCGGCTATCCCGGCTCGGTCATCCAGGTCCGACGCCTCGTCAAGCGCCTGCGGCCTGAGACCACCCGCGCCGTCTACCGTCGGGTCGTCACGCTGGCCGGCGAGTCCGCGCAGGTCGACTGGGGCTCGTTCGGCAAGGTCCGCATCGGACACGGCACCCGCGCCGTCTCCGGATTCGTCATGGTCCTCGGCTACTCGCGCGCCCTCGCCGCCTTGTTCACCCTCGACCAGACCCTCGAGAGCTTTCTGCGGGGCCACGTCGACGCCTTCGAAGCCCTCGGCGGCGTCGCCCGCAACCTCGTCTACGACAACCTGCGCAGCGCCGTGCTCGACCGCCGCGGCACGGCCGTGCAGTTTCACCCCCGCCTGCTCGACCTCGCCGGCCACTACCACTTCGCGCCCCGCCCCTGCACGCCGGGACGCGGAAACGAGAAGTTTCAGGCTTCATACTACGCGCCTTCCTGTACTTGCGATACAAGCTCTGGGTACCGCCGCCGGTCGCGTAGCCGTCTTCCCGGATGGGCGACAGGCAGCGGTCCGGTCGGCGGTTCGAAGAGTATCGTGCCCTTGTCGTCGGCGCGCACGGCGCGCAGCACGCCCTGGTGCGCAAAGCGCTTGGCGGTGGCCGGGTGCACGTCGAGCAGCTCGGCCATCTGCGGTACGGTCAGCCAGCGCGCCCCGATCAGGTGCTCGGCGTAGCTGTCGATGTCGTATGCCTCGCGCAGCATGCGGACGCGCGGGCGGCTGAATGGCAGCCCGGTTCCGGTTCGGAGCCAGCGGCCGTTGAGGGTGTCAGCGATCTGCGCGTCGGTCTGTTCGGTGGCGAGCGCGCGGACCTGTTCGACGACCGCAGCCGGAGTACGACGCAGATCCGGCGCCGCGAGAGGCAGTGGACACTCGATCCGGCGGGTCGCGCCGCCCCGCCAGCGAATGGACACTCGGATCACGTCGTCGCGCAGCAGGGTGACATCCTCGATGAGCAGCCGCAGCATCCGCTTGCGGTCGCGCGCCGGGGTGCGCGGGTCATGCCAGACGCGCGGCAGGTCGGCGACCAGCGCCGCCACCCGCTCCTTCATCTCGGGAGTGACCGGCGGCGGCTGGGTCTTGTCCGCGCCGGCGTACGCTTCTTCGGCTGCGGCCAGCCGCTGGAGCGCCTCGTTCCAGTGCCGTTCCAGGTTGTCGGCCACGAGCCGATTCTCGGGACGCACGAGCAGAAACTGCCGCTGCGCCAGCTCGGCGTCCTCTCGCAGCCGGGCAATCTGCGCCCGTTTGGCGCGGTCGACCTCGGCGGCCCGGGACCGCAGCTCCTCGAACACCTCGACCGCGACGTCGATCGCCGCGGGGGTGACGGCCTCGAGCACGAGCTCGCTGACCGCGCGGTCGATCGCCGCGCCCGGCAGGCTCTGGCACGGCGGCTCCGCCCGCGCTATCGTCCGGCGCTGACAGCTATAGAGCGGCCGCGGGTGACCGCCAGACACGATGTAGCGGACCGTCATGCGGCCGCCGCACCGGCCGCAGATGACGAGCCCCTGCAGCAGGGCCACGCCCTCGCGCGGTGCGCTGCGCCGGTCTGCGCCGAAGCTCTGGGCGCAGGCGCGCAACGCCTCCTGATTCGCTTCGAATTGCGTCCAGGTGATGTAGCCGGGGTGCGCGTCAGGCAGGAAGACCTTCCACTCATCGCGGGGAAGTCGTCGATACCGCGCCTGCCCGGCGAGGCGGAGCTTGCGCTGTCGCGTCCGACCATAGACGTACGCGCCCGCGTAGCGCGGATTGTGCAGGATGGCGAGCACACGGTCACGCTCCAACTCGCCGAAGACCAGCGCCCCGGGACGGGGTCGCTTGGCGACCCGCCGCGGCCACGCGATCTGCTGCTGCTGGAAGTATCGCACCACCGCGCCGGCCGAGCCGGTGCGGTCGAAGGTGTCGAACACGAGGCGGACGGCGCCCTGCACCTGCTCGTCGGGGTCGAGCATGAGCTTTCCGCCCGCGTCGAAGACCATGCCCAGCGGGGCCCGCATCCACAGCTCGCCGCGGCGCGCCTTGTTCAGTTGTCCCCCGACCAGGCGCGCGCGCAGCACATGCAGCTCCGCCTCGCTGACGGTGCCTTTGAGTCCGAGCAGCAAGCGGTCGTTGAAGTGGGCCGGGTCGTAGAGCCCGTCTTCGTCGAGAATGAGCGTCTCGCTCAGCGCGCAGATCTCCAGCAGGCGATGCCAGTCGCTGGAGTTACGGGCAAGCCGCGAGACCTCCAGCCCCATGACCATGCCGACGCGACCGAGGCCGACGTCGGCGACGATTCGTTGGAACCCGGCCCGCTCGGCCGCCGACGCGGCCGACAGACCGAGGTCGTCATCGATGACCACGATCCGCTCGGCGGCCCAGCCCAGTGCCAGGGCCCGCCGCTTCAGGGCGTACTGGCGGGCAGTGCTCTCCTGATGGTCCTGCACCTGCTGCAGCGACGACTGCCGCACGTAGAGACAGGCGAGGCGACGAAGATGGTCCGCCGTGACCGCGGTCGATTGACTCATGGGGAAATGCCCTCCGCAATGCGGCCGAGGACCAAACTCGCCAACACACGCGCCATCTCGGAACGGACGGACGGCGCCAGGTCGAGGTCGCCGCTTTCGGCCGGTGGCGGCTCGACCGGCGGCAGGCAGAGGGTCGCGACGGCCTTCAGCCACGCCGGCATGCCGCGGCTCATCAACACCGCCACGCCGTAGGCCCGGCGAGAGAACGCGACATCGGTGGCGGCGTCCTGCCGCGCGACCTCGTACTGCCGGCGTACCTGCTCGACGTCGAGGCTTGACGCGGTCATGGGGTCGTCTGCGGGCGCGGTTTTTTTTTGCGTCGCGCCACCGCCCGGCCGAGCGAGCGGGCGTGAACCGAGATGTCGAACCGCCGCGCCACGGCCGCTGTCAGCGGCTCGTCCGGTCGCACGTCTTCGCCCGCGCGCCAGCGCTCGACGTAGTCGACAACCGCGTCGGTGCATTTGTGGGCCCCCTTCGGTCCGGGACGCTTGGGCACCAGCCCGGGGATCCCGTGCGCCTCGAACGCGGCCGCGGTCTGGTAGAACGTCTGGCGGCTGACCCCGAAGCGCGCGGCGATCTCGGTCACCGGCCGTCCATCGACCTGGTGGCGGCGAACCATCTCGTACTTGACCTGCACGCGGTCGCGCGGGTCGAAGAACGGATGGCTCACAAAGGCGTCGTCGCGGACGGCCTCGGGGTGCGGATGTAGGGCGCCTGCCTCGCGCAGGGCCTGCGTCTTGGCGTCCGGCGGTAGCTTGGGAGGACGGCGCATCGCGTGTGTCCAATAGATTATGACTATTCACTCGGGCGACGTCAAAGAGAATCCGACCTGGAACCCAAAGACAGCACCGTTTTAATTGCGGACTCTTGCAACACACTCCTGCCTTGTTGCTCACTCCTACTGGATGAAATCCACGTGACATCATGGACGAAATCTCCGTGACGCCCCCGCCGCTCATGTCCGGACCCTCTCGCTCACCATCTCGGCGAGCCGCAGCAGGTCCTCGAGTCGAAATGGCGCACGCCCGCGCCCCGCCACCACTGCGGGGTCCGGTGGCGCAAAGTCCGTCCAGCCAACGGGAATCGACCAGACCGTGCCGTCCGGGCGTTGCACCGTTACCCGGTCTTCGCCCCAGAGGGACTTGGTCACCACGAACGGGAAGCGGGCGCCCCGGAGCGGATGGAACGGGTGGGTGATCCGAATCTGTGGTGCTTCTACAGCACCAGGAGCATTCTGCAGCTTTGAAGAAGGGGAAAATCGAGCGGCAGATCCAATATCTACGGCACGCTTTCTTCGCCGCCCGGCCCTTCCGCGACCTCGACGACCTCAACGCCCAGTTCCGACGCTGGCGAGACGACGTGGCCCACCAACGACGCCACCCCGAACTGCCCGACCGCACCGTCGCCGACGTCTGGGCCGACGAGAAGCCCCGACTGCTGCCGCTCCCCGCCCATCGCTTCGAGACCGAGCTCGTGCGCGTCGTCCGCTCCGGCAAGACACCCTACGTCCGCTTCGACCGCAATCTCTACTCGATCCCCCACACTCACGTCCGAAAGCCCCTGACGCTGCTCGCCAGCGCCACCCGCGTCCGCATCCTCGACCAGCAGACCGAGCTGGCCCGCCATCCCCGCAGCTATGACACCGGACAGACCGTCGAGGACCCCGCGCATCTGGAAGGGCTGCTCGCCGCCACCCGCCAAGCCAACGTCCACACCACCCGCGACCGGCTCCGCGCCGCCGTCCCCGCCACCGCCGCCCTCTTCGAGCGGCTTGCGGAGCGCGGCGAGGCGCTACGACCACATGCCACCAGGCTGCTCGCTCTGCTCGACGACTACGGACCGCAGGAGCTGGCTGCCGCCGTCGACGACGCCCTCCAACGGGACGCCCTCGGTGCCGGCTCGATCACCCACATCCTCGAAACGCGCCGGCGACAGCGCGGACTCAAACCGCCGCTCCGCCTCACGCTACCCGACCGACCCGGACTGCGAGACCTCGACGTCCGGTCCCATAACCTGGAGACCTACGATGCCCTCGGCCGACACGACCACCACGACGACGCTGGCGACTGACCTCCGGCGACTCGGCTTCAACCGCACCGCCGACGACCTCAACGACCTCATCGCTCAGGCCGCCCGCAAGCGCTCGAGCGCCACCGTCCTGCTCGAACACATCGTCGCCGCCGAGCTCGAAGACAAACAGCGCCGTAGCGTCGAGAGCCGACTCACCCGCGCCCGTCTCGGACGCTTCAAGCCGTTCGCCGACTGGGACTGGCAATGGCCCACCGCGCTGGACCGTCCCGCCCTCGAACGCATCCTCACGCTCGACTTCCTCGTCCGCGGCGAGAACGTCATCCTCGTCGGTGCGCAAGGCTTGGGGAAGACCATGCTGGCGAAGAACATCGCCCACCAAGCCATCCTCGCTGGGCACACCGCCCTCTTCACCACCGCCGCCGACCTGCTGCTCGACCTCAATGGACAGGAGACCGCACGCGCCCTCGAACGACGCCTCCGGCACTACACGCGGCCTGCGCTCCTCGTGGTCGATGAGGTGGGCTACCTCGCCTACGACGCCCGAGCCGCCGACCTGCTCTTCCAACTCGTCAGCCGCCGCTACGAGCACCGCTCCTTGCTCATCACCACCAACCTGCCGTTCAAGCGCTGGGACACCGTCTTCCCCAACGCCTCGTGCGCCGTCGCACTGATCGACCGGCTGACCCACCACGTTGAGATCCTGCTCCTTGAAGGCCGGAGCTATCGCAGGCGCGAGGCCGAGATCAGCCAGCAGGAGCGAAACCGCCAACGATCGCACCGTGACGACGCGCCGGAATCACCGCGACCCTCACGTCGTCAATGAGACCGGTCGATACCTGTGCAGAAATGATCGGTTTCTCGCGCTCGGCAACAATCGCGATGATGGGCGTGTCCTCCTCACGCATGGCACGGCACCGAAGCGGATCGAGCATCCACTTCGGCACGGCGATCTGCGCGCCGTCCGGTAGCTCGATGATGACGGACGGCGCTCCTCGCTGATGGAGATCGCGAACGACCCGCACGTCCTGGCCGAAGAGCGGGTGGTGGCGGTAGTGAACCTGGCTCAGCTGCGAGTGATGAGCAGTGTGTTGACGCCTTGCGCCACGCGTTCGCCGTTCACCTGCTGGAAGTCGGCACCGACGTCCGCACCATTCAACTGCTGCTCGGTCATCGGCGGCTGGAGGCCACGGCGCGCTACCTCCGGTTGGCGACCACCAAGGTCTGTTCGGCGACGAGCCCGCTCGACTTGCTGCCCCGACCGGAAACCGCGTCGGTCCCCACGCACTGACCGGGGGCCGCCGTGGCTCGTCCCGTCCTTCGCGTGGCGGAGGTCTTCCGCCGCTTCGGCGACGTGTATCGTGCCGGAGCCGGGGCTGCGTTGTCGACCGCGCACCTGCGCGTGATGACCGCTATCGAGCAGTGTCGGACCGCTGCGCTCGGCGGCCATGTCGAGACGTGCGCCCGCTGCGGGCACACGCGGGTCTGGTACAACAGCTGCCGCAACCGGCATTGCCCCTCGTGTCAATCGTTGGCGCGGGCACGATGGGTCGACGCCCGCACCGCGGAGTTGCTCGACTGCGAGTACTTCCACGTCGTCTTCACCGTGCCGCAGGTGGTCGCGGCGATCGCCCTGCAGAATCCCGCCGTTGTGTACGGGATCCTGTTCCGGGCCACCGCCGAGACGCTGCGCACGATCGCCGCCGATCCGCAACATCTGGGCGCCGAGATCGGCTTCATCGCGGTGTTGCACACGTGGGACCAGACCCTCGGCCTGCATCCGCATCTGCATTGTGTGGTTCCTGGGGGCGGCCTCTCCCACGATGGGACGCGCTGGATCGCGTGCCGGCCGGGATTCTTCTTACCGGTGCCCGTGCTCTCCCGGCTATTCCGCCGCCTGTTGCTCAGGTACCTCGAAGAAGCCTTCGACGCGGCGCGGCTGCGCTTCGGCGGGGCCCTGACCGAGCGTCGCACGTTCGTCGCGCACCTGGCGCCCGCGCGGAAGACCGAGTGGGTGGTGTACGCCAAACTCCCGTTCGGCGGCCCGCAGCAGGTGCTCGACTATGTGGGTCGCTACACGCACCGCGTTGCCATCTCCGACGATCATGGCCACGTCCGGTTCCGGTATCGGAACTCCCGGGCGGGACAACCCGCGGTCGCCACGGCCAAGCTCAGCGCGCCGGAGTTCATCCGTCGGTTTCTGCTCCACGTCTTGCCGACCGGCTTCCACCGCATCCGCTACTACGGCTTGTTCGGCAATCGCCATCGGACCGCGAAGCTGGCCCGCTGCCGGCAGCTGCTCGGTATGTCACCGCCGCGCCCGATCGCTGCGGCAACCGACTACCGCGATCGCCACGAAGCGCTCACCGATGAGTCGCTGCGCACGTGTCCGATCTGCGGCGACGGACACATGAAGGTGGTCGAGACCGTGCCACGTGCGTACACGCGGCCAGCCCTCATCGATACTTCATGACACGACCGACCGCTTGCACACCGCAACGCTGCTTGCCGCACATGACGGGACTCGTCTGTCTCGGGCCCCCGTTTCACGACACCTCGACGGCCCTCGTGCCCTCCAAGCCTCCGACATTGCTCGTCGCAACTGTCCGGACCCGCGCGTCGGCGTCCGCCGGACCCAAGCCACGCGACCACCTTGCACGCTCTGTCGACAGCCGCGGCGATTCAGTCCCCATAGCGCCGACCGGGCAGCGGCTTAGTTCAACCCATCTTTCGTTCACCGGCGCGGCGAGCCATCGTACGCCTTCTGTCGCGCCGCTGGTGCCGCGCCGCCGACCGAAAAATGCTCTGCATTTCGGCGGAAGTGGATCGCTTTCGGCCGAACTGGATCACCCAGTTTCCGGGATCGTGAGCGCTCATCGGTAGCCTGACCGCGGGATCCTTCGCCTTTTGAACGGAGGGCGAGGCGATGCCGGCTCGGAGGCTTCTGGTGAGGAAAATTCGGGAGATTCTACGACTCAGGTACGAACAGGGCCTGTCCCACCGAGAGGTAGCCCACGCCTGCGTCATCGGTCCGAGCTCGGTTTCATGCTATCTGCAGAGGGCGGCGCGGTACGGGCTGGGCTGGCCGCTGCCGGCCGACCTGGACGACGCGGCACTCGAGGCCCGGCTGTTTCGCCGCCCGGCGCCAGTGCCCAACCGAGCCCGACCCGACTGCGCGCACATCCACCGCGAGCTCAAGCGCAACGGGGTCACGCTGCAGCTGCTCTGGGAGGAGTACCTCCAGGTCCATCCCGGCGGCTACCGCTACACGCAATTCTGCGAGATCTACCGGCAGTGGGCGCGGCGGCTGCGGCCGTCGATGCGGCAGGTGCACCGCGCCGGCGAGAAGACCTTCGTCGACTTCTCGGGCAAGCGGCCGACGCTGGTCGACCGGCGCACGGGTGAGCTGCGGCCTGTCGAGCTGTTCGTCGCCGCGCTCGGCGCCAGCAGCCTCACCTGCGCCGAGGCGACCGCGACCCAGCAGCTGGCGGACTGGGTCACCGCCCACATTCACATGGTCGAGTACTGCGGGGGCGCCACCACGCTGTGGGTCCCCGACCAGCTCAAGAGCGTCATCACCCGCCCCTGCCGCTACGAGCCCGACGTCAACCGCACCTACGAGGATCTGGCCGCCCACTACGGCGCCGTCGTCATCCCGGCGCGCCCCAGCTGGCACGCCGTCATCGGCGACCCCAACCAGGCCGACGCCATCTGCGACCGCCTGCTCCACGACGCGCACCGCATCGAGCTCAAGGGCCGCTCGATGCGACGGACGCACGACGCACCCCCCAACCGCCGGAAGGAGACGACATGACGATCACGTCCGCGAGACGCCCGCTGTTCGCGCCGGGCGCGAACAGCCTGTGGATCCTGGCGGTGCCATGGAAAACGCGCGCGATACGCTCGGCGGCAACTGCGCCGTCGCCGAAAGCGCGTTTCCCACAGCACCTTGGATGATGGGGTGGACGCCTCCTCTCGACGGCATCGCAATGTGCCAAGGTGGAGCTGTTGTGACGCACCACCTGGCGGAACAGGTCTTCGACCACGACGGCCTGTTTCATTTGGGCGCAGCGCATCGTGCCGCCCGGTCGCATGCCTTGCCGTGAAACCAGTCCGAGAGCCGTGTGCTGGAAAACGGCCCGCACGGTTCGACGAGCGCTCGCAGGAAACCGGGTATGGCCGGTGGGACTGAGGCGTCGCCCGAAAGGATGCGACGAGACCCACCCACGGCCTGTAGCCGCGGCGCCTGCGTTCGACTCTACCGCGGGAATTGGGGTTGGCGCGCTTCGGCAAGCTGTCGATCGATGGCACGAAGGTTCGTGCGAACGCGAGCAAGCACAAGGCGATGAGCTACGGTCGGATGCAGGAGGAAGAGCGGCGCCTGGCCGGTGAGATTGACGCGCTGGTGCGGGCGGCACGCGACGCCGACGCGGCTGAGGATGAGCGCTTCGGGCCGGACGCACGCGGCGACGAGCTACCGTCGGCGTTGCGCCGCCGGGAGGATCGCCTGGCGGCGATCCGGGCGGCGAAGGAGCGGCTGGAGGCGGCACAGCGGGCGGCGGACGAGGCGGGCTGGCGGCGGCCGGGCCAGGCTCGGAACCCGAAGGGCGGACGGCCGTACAAGCGGGGGTATGGCGAGCCGGACGAGAATGGCGTCAGTCGCGCCGTTGCCGCCCGAGGTCGAGGTGCCCGCGCCTCCGCCTGCAGCCCAGGTCGAGCCCGCGCACGGGCTGACGCCTGACCAGCAGCTGGCCGCGATGAGAGTTCGGGTGCAGCTGCACGACGTTCATCCAGAGGGGATCCCGCTCTCGAACGCAGGGCTACGGGTCGTCGCCAACGAGCTGCGGCGCGACGGCGACACTACCGATCGGGTAGCGGCGTACGCTGTCGAGCGGACCGCCGTGCTCCGGGACCGCGCCGCGGGCGAAAAAGCAGCGGAGGCGGAGAGGACGGCCGGCGCGGTGGCCGAGTTGATGGAGGCGCTCATCGAGACCGTGCGCGCCCTCTGCCGGGCAGCACTGGGCCTGAGCGGCCCGGGGTCCCCGCCCAGGCGGCCAACGGCCGCCACCGAGGCCGCCCGCGCCGACGTCGCCCGCGACGACCAGGCGCCGGGCCTTGGCCAAGCGCACTGACAGTCGCGCACGCGATGATGCAAGATCAGGTGAATGTCCGTAATCGTGACATCCATCGGCAGCGCCGGACTGATCGTCGCGATGCTCGGAGTGATGCTGCGCGGCATGAACAGGCAGTTCACGCAGACGAGCCAGCGGATCGGCGACACGAGAAGCGAGCTGAACAGCCGCCTCGATGACACCAACCGCCGCATCGAAGAGACCAACCGGCACCTGGAACGTGTCGAGACCCGCGTCGACCAGATCGGCCGTGACATCGGCGAGTTGCGGGACCGGACCGGGAAGCTCGAAGGGACGGTGTCGACCTTCATCCAGAGTCAGAGTGAGGCCGCCTGAACATGTCCTGGACTGAGCGAATGGCGATGCTCGTCGCAGCCGGAGCCATCGTGGCCACGCTCGGCATAGGGACGTGCTCGACAAACGCGCGCTTCGACAACGTGAACCTCAGGATCGACGACGTAAACCGCCGGATCGACGACGTAAACCGCCGGATCAACGAGCTGCGAGAAGAGGGCGAATGAGCAGCGACATGAAGTGGGTGATCGGGACCGGCGTGGTCCTGGCGGGACTCGTGGGCGGACTGCTGTCCGCACAGATCCAGGGCCTGGGAACAAGCCTGAACGCCCGGATCGACGACCTGAGCACGAGTCTGAACGGGCGACTGAACCGCCTCGAAGACCAGTTCGACGGGTTGGACGAGCGACTCCGCAACTTCGAGATCGGTCTGGGCAAGGTGAACCAGAGACTGCTGACGATCGAGCGCGTCGTGCTGCCCGGCGACGACCAGCCGGGAGAGTGATACACCCCAGCCGCTGAGCGTCGCAGCCGAGACGCCGCCTCCGCTACGGCCGGCGCTGCCCCCCAACCCGTCCCCAAGCGGCCCATCGCCAGGGCAGCTCGATCCCGCACCGCAGCAAGAGCACAGCAACCTCAAGGCAGGCGGTCAACCGCCACCTCGAACGTGTCCGGTTCGTCTCGGGCCGCGGTTCGGCAGGTTCATCCCCGCTCGCGCGGGGACAACGTGCAGCTGGATCAACCTATCGATGTTCGTCTCGATTCGGTCGAGCCGATCGTCGATCTTCGTCTCGAGTCGGTTGAACCGCTCATCGACCCGGTTGAACCGCTCGTCGACCCGCTGCTCGAACCCGCTGAGGTTTTCGATGATCGTCTTGCTTGAGCCTTCAACCCGCGCCAGTCCCTCGGCCATGTTGGCCATTACCGACTCGATGTTGGCGAGCCGCGTGGTGCTCTCGCTCAACCGTGCGTTCTGCTGGCTCAACCCCCAGCTGAGCACGCCGCCCAGCACGGCCACTGCGATCGTGGCGATCGCAAACCAGTGGCCGGGCTTCAAGCCCCTGCCGCGCGTCGCGTTGGTCATTCCGGTTCATCCCCGCTTCTGCGGGGTCGCGTGTAACATGTTGACAAATAAGTGGGTTGTCCGCTCGAGGTCCGCTAGACCCACAGTTCGTTCCACAATCTGCCTCAGCGGGTCGCACCGCTGTTCTGGTGCTGTTCCACGACCGCCTGAGTCGCGCGTCGCCGCTCGTCTCTTCCGGTGACAGCGTCGTCGAGGATCTTCCTCGCTGGGCCGCGGCCAATGCTTTACTTTGTTTTGTGAGGGCGTTCCGGTTCACCAGTGTCTCGTCCAGCGTCATGCTGTGGCTGGCCCGGAGCCGTGCATCCACTCGGATCTGGGTCTCGGTGCAATGACGGAGAGTCGGCCGAACATCCCGCCTTCGTTGGTGTGCCTGTACGCGGTGTCCCTAGCCGGAAAGTTTCATGAAACCCCGCAGCGAGTTTCTGTCACGTCGTGGGCATGGGTCTCCTTCGTCTTCATCGGCCATGTCCTCGTTCGCGCTTTCGCTTCAGATCCTCGAGTAGGTTGCGCTCCAGCTGGGGTATTTCCTCCTTCGCGATCATCTTTTGGGTTGCCAGCCACGCGAGTCCCGCCGGGATGCTGTCCGTCGACGTGAGGGTCTTCGTGGAGCCTGTCTCTCTTTCCCGTTGGTTGATGGCGAACCGGCCGTGGTCCCGCTCCTCGAATATGATCTCGTAGGGCGGTGGTTCGATGTACCCCTGGGTGGCGTTGTCTAGCCGATCAAGGATTTTCCTGTGGTCGGCCAGTTCGGGCCATCGGGTTCCCGGGTTGGCGTGCAGCCGTTCGTGCAGCGCCTTGATTTGGGCGGTGCTGGCTTGGTCGAGAAACGTCCGCGCGGCAGCTGCCATGTCGGTTCCGGCGTTCGACAATGCCTGCAGGTCCCACCCGTCGCGTTCGACATCGCGGGCGCTCATTGCGTAGAGCTTCCGCGCCGCCAGGTCCGATGGCGCCGCGATTAGCAGGCCGTTGTCCGCTTGTCGACGCGGTGCTTTCTGAGTCCACGGGTCGGTCCCGTGGATCTCGATCTTCGGGCTGTGGGCCGTCTCGAAGAATTTAACCACGATTCCGGAGCGTCGTTGGAAAACCTTGTGTTTACCGATCTCGGTCGCGATGCGTTCTCTCGTTCTCCGGGGGTGCTCGGCACCCCCGCTGCAGCTTATGTCGATGTCGACCGACTCGCGGTGTCCACAGTACAGAGCGATGGCGGTTCCGCCAATCAGGCTGTACGTGTCAGGTAAGTTCCCGAGTGCGGGCCAGATGTTCCGGATCTTCGGCCCAAGTTTGGCGGTGTGCTTCGGCTGTAGTCCGTTCACGGTTTACCGACGAATATCTCGCGCTCGTCGTCCAGGAGGACGTAGCTGCGTTGATCGTCGTCCTCGTCTTCGGCGGTCTCGTTTGGTTCGGCCCACAGGCTCTCGTAGAACTCGGGCTTCGGTCCCCGATGGTGATCGGGGTTGAGTCCCGCTTCGCGGCTCCAGAACCTCCAGCTCTCCTCGGTCAGCCGTCCTTGGCTTCCACTCGCGTCTCTGGCTCGCCGGACGCCTTCCGCCCCGAGCGTGCTGGTGATCACGGATGTTCCGCTGTGTTCGGGGTGGTCAGGATCCGCGAGTTCGTTCAGAACCACCGCCAGTTGCTCGTTCTCGCTGAGAATCGCGGGATCCTGCCACAGGGCGGCTTCGCGCAGCCACCACCAGTGTCCGGCCTGGTCGAGATTGCTGATCGTGGCGTCTACGCCAGGGTCGATCGTCCGTGTTCCCGTGCGGTGTCCTGTCGCCGGGACCCTTACCTTGAGGGTCACCCGCCCGTTCGGGCCCTTCGTTGTGACCATGTCGGTCCTGTGATTCTACCGCTTCGTGTGGTGCCGGCTCGATCGTCAGATGGACAGACGCGTCCCGTGAGCGGCGAGTCCTTGAACTATTGGCTGCGCCGCCTTGGATTGCGCGATCCCGATGGCCGACGCGTTGTGGTGCATGGCTTCAGAGCCAGTTTCCGTAGCTGGGCTCTTGAGGTCGCGAAGGCTCCTCGCGAAGCGGCCGAGGCTGCGCTTGCTCATCGCGAGACGGCGACCGTCAGGGCCTATCTCCGCGACGGCCCCGCTGTTCGACGCGTGCGTCGATCTCATGCAGGCCTCGGCTGATTATGTGGACCCTCGCCGTCGCCCGTCGAGCTGATTCGGCGACGAGACGGCGTCGCGTCGCCCGGCATCTGGCTCCGGCGGGATCGGGCTTTCGCTGTCCAACATCTCGTCCCACATTTGTGCCGTCCTGGGGGTTCCTAGTGGTGTGTCACTAGAACAATTTGACACTTCAGCTTCCGCGCGCGCGACACAGCGACCCCCATCGGTAACCGACAATCGGCGGGTTTCGCGGTGTTGTCGGCCACGGACAGCGATGTAAGGCCATTTCGCGGACACACCACTAGCGCAAACCACTGAATCGCTAAGTCACTGGATTCCAATTACTTCTGGCTGCCGGCCTCAGCAGCACAGAGTTCGTGTGCGCTTGTGGCGCTCCCTGCGCTATTCCCCGCACGCGCGGGGTCACCGAGGACGGCCGGCTGGCGGAGGATGCGAAGCCGGGTCTATCCCCGCTCACTGCTGTCCCACAGAGCTTCTAATTGAGGCGGCTTGAACCTTCTATGTCTGTTAGAATGGTTTTGCCGCAAATCATTCAAAACACAGGAGATCCAAGCCGTGGCCCATCGTAACACAGTCTTCGGGCAACTTCTGACGTTGCTTCCGCGACATGAATTCGACGCCGAGGCGCGCGGCCATCAGCGCGGGCAGCGTTTGCGCGTCATGAGCCGCTGGGCGCAGTTCGTCGCCCTCGGGCTGGGCCAGTTGGCCAGCCGGCAGAGCCTGCGCGACATCGTGAGCAATCTGCGCGCGCAACCCGCCAAGCTCTATCACCTGGGCGTTGGGACGGTCAGCCGCTCGTCGCTCGCGCGGGTCAACGCCGAGCAGCCCTACACGCTCTACGAAGCGTTGTTCGGCCGTCTGCTGAGTCGTTGCCAGCAACGGGCGCCGGGCCACGGTTTCCGCTTCAGGCACAAGCTGTATGCGGTCGATGCGTCGACCATCGACTTGTGTCTGGCGGTTTTCCCGTGGGCGTCGTTCCGCCGCACGAAGGCCGCGATCAAGCTGCACGTCGGGTTGGACCAAGCCGGCCACCTGCCGAGTTTCGTCAGCGTCACCGATGGCAAGACCGGCGACGTGACCGTGGCCCGCACGTGGACGTTCGAGGCCGGCAGCGTGGTCGTCGCCGACCGCGCCTATCTCGATTTCGCGTGGTTTCACCAGTTGCAGGCCCGTGGCGTCACCTTCGTGACACGCCTCAAGCGCGGCGTGCGGTACCGGGTCACCCGCGAGCATGAGGTCCGAGCCGGGACCGGTATTCTCAGCGACCAGACGATCGAACTGACCAGCGCCCGCAGCCGCAAGGTCTATCCCGACCGGCTGCGACGGGTCGTCTACCGCGACCCGTTGACAAGAAACCGTTACGTGTTCGTGACCAACAACACCACGTGGGTCGCCAAGACGATCGCCGACCTGTACAAGTCCCGGTGGCAGATCGAGCTGTTCTTTAAGTGGATCAAACAGCATCTGAAAGTGAAACGTTTCGTGGGCCGGTCGAAGAACGCGGTCTTGACGCAACTGTGGGTGGCCACCTGCATGTACCTGCTGCTGGCCTACCTCAAGTTCGTCCTGCGGTTGTGCTGGAGCCTCAACCAGATGCTGCAGGTGCTTCAACTCAACGTCTTCGAACGCCGGCCTCTCGAAGACCTCTTCACGACCCATTCGCCACCAGACCGCGCCCGTCCGCAACTCGCGCTCGCTTGGGCCTGAGACTGTGGGACACTAGTGATCCCCGCTAGTGCGGGGTGGCCCGCTTCGTCGTCGTTCCGGTGTTGCCCGGGCGGTTCATCCCCGCTGCTGCGGGGTCCGCGCCTGCCCGTGTGGCTTCGTGCCCTCTG
This sequence comes from Vicinamibacterales bacterium, assembly GCA_965217045.1. GTDB lineage: Bacteria > Acidobacteriota > Vicinamibacteria > Vicinamibacterales > UBA8438 > JAAXGX01. The sequence continues at coordinate 177,241 of CBDCHF010000009.1, forward strand.
GCTCAGGTGCATCCCCGCTAGTGCGGGGAATACTGTCGATCAGCTCGCCAGACCCGCTACGGTTCATCCCCGCGACTGTGGAGCGATCATTCCAGTGGTGCAGAGCACCCTCGTCGCGGTCGGTTCATCGCCGCTTCTATTGAGCTTCGTGCGGCGTTGTGCGCGCTCGACGTCTAGCTACTCCGTCCGGCGCTGGGCGAAGAATCCGTAGAACGCCTTCGTGTACCCCACGGTGACTGGCGAGATCGTCGGCGCGCTCCCGATTATGATGATTCGCTGCTCCGTTTGCAGAGTCTGTCGGAGCGACCAGTCCTTGTCGTTGTCGGCCAGGTTGCTCATCAGTCTGTCGAATCTGTCGGCGAATAGCAGGAGTCCGTGCTGGTGGGTTGTGAGCCACCGGCTCAGCACTCCCAGGGCCGTCTCGGGCGTCCCGGCTAGTCCCAGCGCTGTCGTTGCCGCGGCCCATAGCGCTTCAGGCGTGTCGTCTTCCGCCAGGATTTCGACGCGCGCTGTTCCCCAACGTTTGCACAGCGTTTCGTCGTTGCGGGCTTCGCCTTCGACCTCGGCGCTCGCCATGCGCGCGCCCCTTCCAGTGAACACCATGTGCGGGGCGCCGCCGTCGCGGTAGCCCCCCACCGCTTCCAGCGCCATCGCGACGCTGACTTCCTGTTGTGATCGCATCCTGCCCCTCGATCGCTTTGGCCGCTTCGGTTGCTCTCGTCGTGCGGCGCTTGATTTTCGCTATCCCCGACCTGCGTCCGCGAGGTAGTCGCGGCGGTGCTTGCGATCTGCGCCGACATTCCGGGTAAATCGCCGCCCCTGTCGGGTCCGGTGCAGGTCCATACGGCCGTACCTGCGACCGATGCGTTCCTTCCCGCCCTCTCCGGGTGGGTAGGCGTCAAACTGACCATGGTTGCTCGGAGCCCGCGCAGTTCTCGGATAGCATCGCCTCGGATAGTCGCTTATCCATTGCCGCGAGCTGTTCGTGGAACTGCTTGTTCAGCTTGCTCGTTCGGCCTGGATCGTCCTCGTTTCCCGCCTCGTAGTCCGGCGTGCGCAGCAGCGCCCGCTCTGCCAGCGCCGCGGGGTGTGCTGCGACCCACTTGAGCATCCTTGTTGCTTCGTCCGTGCATCTCCACGTGTGGCCGTACCGCCGGATGTACTCGTGCGCGGTGTTCACCGTGCGCCCGCGCTTCGTCTGTCCCATCTGGACTTCGAGTGGTCTTCGGACTCCCCACAGCGCCTCGGCGATGTACGGGTTCGTGAGCAGCGCGCGCCGCGTGGCTGTTATCGCGGCAGGCCATTCTCTTCTCAGCAGCCTGCACAGCGCCAGGTCGTAGTCGTACGGAGCCCATCTCGCCGCGTGCTTCTCGAGCAGCGGAATCGCTTGGCCCAGCGCGCCGCTGTGCACGTACTCGCTGCCGAGGCGCAGCGCCGCTTCATTCGCCGTGTCCGGTTCCCACTGGAGCGCTAGCTCGTACATCCGGATTCCGCTTGTTGTGCTCGCGTAGTCGCACTCGCACCGTGCGAGCCCCGTTGCTGCCTCGATGAGCCCCCGGCCGCTTTCGGTCGTGGTCTCGACGGGTCCGTCGAATTGAGTGGGTAGATCTGTCATTGCTGTGGCGACGGCTTGTCTGTACGCGTCGATTGCCGCTCGCCATTCGCCGATTCCCTCGAGCGCCTTTCCATATATTGTCAGAACCGCGATGTCCCCCGGTGCTTCCAGGGCCAGTCGCCGGCAGGCCCTGGCGTGGTTCTTCGAGTTGTTCTCGGCAGTGCCTGCGGCTTGCGATGCCCGGCATCTGTCGCGAATGTCCCGGGTCTTCGAGTCGTCGCTCAGCAGGACCCGCCCGTCTCGGATCTCTGTCACTGGCCGTCCTGCGGATCGTCGCAGCGGCAGCCCGGCCGAGAGTCTCGTCGCTATCTGTAGCTGGTGTTCAGGCCGGCCCTCGAGCATCGCTTGCAGCTGTTCCAAACCGTTGCCCTGCATGTGCATCAGGTCGGTCCAGCGCGGGGGGCGCTCTCCTTGGCGAATCGCGTTGATGCCGAGCTTCACCCATGCCTGGCCGGCCAGGGCGCGCAGTTCTTCGTCCCTGCACATCTGAACCGCCAGGCGTCTATTGCGCGCCAGGGGGTTGGCCGCGTCCATCGTGTACTGGTGATCTCTGTCGTCAGGGGTCAGATCGCCGAGCGCGAGCGTTCCGAGCGCCTCGATCTCGTGGGAACGTGCTTTCTTCCTCTTGGTTCACGAGCTTCTCCACGTCGACGTGCTGGCTGCGCTCGGCCGTCCTGTGATGGACGAAGGTGAAGCTGCGTACTTCGCCTAGCCTGCATTATTCATGAACACTGCTGTCCCACAGAACTTCTAATTGAGGCGGCTTGAACCTTCTATGTCTGTTAGAATGGTTTTGCTGCAAATCATTCAAAACACAGGAGATCCAAGCCATGGCCCATCATAACACAGTCTTCGGGCAACTTCTGACGTTGCTTCCGCGACATGAATTCGACGCCGAGGCGCGCGACCATCAGCGCGGGCAGCGCTTGCGCGTCATGAGCCGCTGGGCGCAGTTCGTCGCCCTCGGCCTGGGCCAGTTGGCCAGCCGGCAGAGCCTGCGCGACATCGTGAGCAATCTGCGCGCTCAACCCGCCAAGCTCTATCACCTGGGCGTGCCAACGGTCAGCCGCTCGTCGCTCGCGCGGGTGAACGCCGAGCAGCCCTACACCCTCTACGAAGCGTTGTTCGGCCGTCTGCTGAGTCGTTGCCAGCAACGGGCGCCGGGCCACCGTTTCCGCTTCAGGCACAAGCTGTATGCGGTCGATGCGTCGACCATCGACTTGTGTCTGGCGGTTTTCCCGTGGGCGTCGTTCCGCCGCACGAAGGCCGCGATCAAGCTGCACATCGGGTTGGACCAAGCCGGCCACCTGCCGAGTTTCCTCAGCGTCACCGACGGCAAGACCGCCGACGTGACCGTGGCCCGCACGTGGACGTTCGAGGCCGGCAGCGTGGTCGTGGCCGACCGCGCCTATCTCGATTTCACGTGGTTTCACCAGTTGCAGGCCCGTGGCGTCACCTTCGTGACACGCCTCAAGCGCGGCGTGCGGTACCGGGTCACCCGCGAGCATGAGGTCCGAGCCGGGACCGGTATTCTCAGCGACCAGACGATCGAACTGACCAGCGCCCGCAGCCGCAAGGTCTATCCCGACCGGCTGCGACGGGTCGTCTACCGCGACCCGTTGACAAGAAACCGTTACGTGTTCGTGACCAACAACACCACGTGGGTCGCCAAGACGATCGCCGACCTGTACAAGTCCCGGTGGCAGATCGAGCTGTTTTTCAAGTGGATCAAGCAGCATCTGAAGGTGAAACGTTTCGTGGGCCGGTCGAAAAACGCGGTCTTGACGCAACTGTGGGTGGCCACCTGCATGTACCTGCTGCTGGCCTACCTCAAGTTCGTCCTGCGGCTGCGCTGGAGCCTCAACCAGATGCTGCAGGTGCTGCAGCTCAACATCTTCGAACGCCGGCCTCTCGAAGACCTCTTCACCACCCATTCGCCACCAGACCGCGCCCGGCCGCAACTCGCGCTGGCCTGGGCCTGAGACTGTGGGACACTAGTGATTCATGAAGGTCCAGATTCGACCGCCAAAGGGCGTGATCGGCGCAGGAATGGGTCTCGGACATCGTCGCCTGCAAGCGGAGCCGGGGTTGAGCAGCCGACCGGGGGGGGCATGACGGACGCGAGGGTTGGGCAGCGACAGCCCCGCCGGGGAGCGGCCCATGCCGCCCAGGAAGCAGGTGGGCGCGGCGCAACGGGTGGGCTATCCGGCGCGCGCGCCCAGCGCGAGTGCGATGTGCCGCCACGCCTCGAGGTGCGGCGTCGAGCGCGGCAGATGCAGAACCACGCGGCGGACCGAGCGGACGACGTGGACCCCCAGCTTCAGCAGCCGGTCGCGCAGCCACGTCACCTGGCTGCGGGCACACGCAGTACGCGCCGCCCGCAATCGCAGTTCCTGCATGAGCACGTAGGCCGCGGCGGTCAGGAAGACGCGCAACTGGTTCGCCGAGAACAGACAGCAGCTCGTGCGGTCGATCTGCAGCCCATCGAGCAGTTCCTTGATCCGATTCTCGATGTCCCCGCGAGCACAGTAGACCTTCTCATAGATGAAGCGCGGCGTCTGCCGCAGATTCGTCACCACGAACCGCGGGTTGTCCCGCGGCTCGCGGTCTCCGAGGCGAACGACTTCGGCCTTGGTCACGACCCGGCGCTCGTGGTCCCACGTGCGGGCGGCGTAGCGGGTGTCGGTATAGACGTGCGCGGTCTCGCCACCGACCTCGCTCTGCGCGCGGGCCACCTGCATGGCGGACTCCGCATGCCGCTGCAACACCGCGTTCTTCGCCATCGCCACCACGTAGTCGAGCCGGGGCTCCGCATCCAGGAAATCGAAGATCTCCGGGGTCGCAAAGCCCCCGTCGAGCCGGACGAGAAACCGCGCCCGCGGAAACGCGGCCCGCAACAGCGGGAGCAACCGAGACAGCAGGCCGAGGGTCCCGTCGGCGGCCACTGCCTTCCCGAGCCGCAGCACCGCCGCGCACAGATACTGCTCCGCCTCGCGGTCGAAGCTCAGAAACCCCAGCATCGGCAGATAACACCAGCCGCCATAGTGCCCGTTGAAGAACGTGAGCTGCTGGGCGCCATGCGTCAGGTCGTCGGTCGGGTCCAGATCGATCGTGATCCGGCGCGCCCGCCCGTGCAGGCGGCGCCGATGACGCTCGATGACGCACGCTGCCAACTCGCGCCCCATCCGGTAGAGCACGGTGCGGCGCGCGCCGTTCTCGAATCGCGAGATCGTGGGTTGCGACGCCAAGGGCGCGCCGGACACCGGGTCCCGCCCGAGCAACAGCTTGTGGATGGGGTCGTCGGCCAAGTGGTCGGCATCGTTGCCATCGGGATGACCGCACGCGATGCCGAAGACCCGCTGGCCGATCAGGTCCGCGAGCGTGTGCCGAATCTTCCCCGGTGCGCGTTTGTCGGCCAGACACCGGGCGAACGCCTTGACCAAGCCGTACACGCGCTCGGCCGCCTTGAGCAGGACGGCGCCGCCGTCGGAACTCGCGTGCTCCTGGTTGAACGTGGCGACGAGGGGCTTGTCGAACAGATCCGGGAACAGAACAGCCTGTGGTATCGTGTGAGGCGTCACGCAGGGGTCTCCGTTGTGGCTAAACGCTTGTGGACACTACGTTTGTACCACACGGAGGCTCCTGTGTCTCTCCCAAAACAACACCTTCACGCATAATCCGGGCTAGCACGTCTCCGAGTTGCCGGCCGTGGACTGACAGGCAGCCGTTCGGATGCGCTCCCGCCCGCTCGCGGTACGTCTGTCCGTTGACTCGGAACTCGTAGGGCCGGCTCGTCACCCATCCGCGGGCCGTCCGGATTATGCTCGCCAGCTTTGGCAGCTTCGTTGCCATGCTCACGTCGATGACTCGCCGCACTATTCGTGTGGGCGTGTGCATCTCGATTCGCAGCCGCGCTGCTCCTGTTGCCTGCTGCGCCTTCTTTGTGTTGCTGTTTATCATCATGGCTCCGGTGTGACATATCTGCTCGAGCTTGTCACTCGAGGTCGTCCTCGTCCTCAGCCGTTGCCTCTTCCGGCGGTTTGTACGCGTTGCAGCCGTTGCACAGGTAGGCGGCGTCGAGTGCCGCCTCGTAGCTGGCGTCGTCGTCGTCGTCGGATTGGCTCGGCTGGTCTGGAAAGACGTGGTGCTCCGTGATCGTCGCGCCTTTCGGCACGCACATGTCGTGGTACAGCGTCTCGTCGACCAGTACGTATCTGGGCATCTGTCTCTCGTTGTGTTCCCGTACTGTCAACCCCGCGCGTGCGGGGCGGCTTCGGGGGCTTGTCGCTGCTTGAGGCAGCATAGCGGTTAATCCCCGCTACCGCGGGGCATATCCGGAAGGCTTTGCCCTGTGAGGGTAGATCCCCGCTCGTGCGGGGTCTCGCTGAGCCTTTCACGTAGCTCTCCAGCCAGGCTTCCTCCGACTGGCTGCCGGGGTCGCGACAGGCTCTCCCGCGCGGGGTCGATCCTGCTTCGTTCATTCGCGCGTTTGCCTGAGCTCTTCCATCGCGAGGTCCATTTCCTGGTCCAGGCGCGTCTGGAACTTCGTCGGCAAAGTCCCCTTGTGCGCGCGCGCTATCAGTGCGATGCCGAGTGCGCCGAGCAGCCCGCCGTGCCCCGAGCCGTCCTCGGCGAGTATGGCGTCTATTTCAGCTTGTTGCTGCTTGTGCAGCCGCGCCGGTTGGCCGGCGTTCGTGAGCAGGCCGTGTGCTGTAGCGAGGCTGCCGCCGCTGTCGTCGCCACCTGGCATCCGTGACGTCTCCACGGGCTGACCGTTCACCAAGTGGCAGTAGAACTCGAGCGCGAAGAGCAGCATCGGGCGGATGCTCTCGACGGGGATCTCGGCGATGTAGAACATTTCGTCCCCGGCGTTCGCGCACGGACTTTCGGTTGTTCGTCTCGGCCGCCGTCGGCGTCTGTCCAGGCTCTCCTCCGTCTTCGGTTGTCCGTTCGTATAATTGCGATTCGTACGTCAATAAGTGCGACTCGCGTTGCGAAGTATCGTCGACGGTCAGTCTCCGATATTCGTCCAACAGTTGGTCCATGTTTCGAGTAGGGTCGTTGCCGGCCATGGCATCCACCTGCTCGCCGCCCCACTTCTCGGGCCTGATGCCGGCGAGCAGGAACTAGCGTTCTTCCGCGGCGAGTTCAGGCATTGCCGCCTGGATGGCTTGGTCCTTTATCCATGTGCTCACCTCGGCTGTACCCACCGGAAGCACCCGTTCATGGCTTACAGTTCAAGCAACTCCCTGGCTTTGTTCTGCCATGGCTTGTACTCGTCGTCCTGCGCCTCGTCGTCCGGGTCGGGGTGCTCGACCTGCTCTTCCATTTCGTTCGTGACTGCGAAGACCTCGGCGTCGTCGAGGGCCTCCGCGATTCGATCGATCAGTTCCGCCTTCGTTCCTGGTGCGGAATCCTGGAACGCGGCGTTCACGGTCAGCTTGATGAGCCTCATGGTTTCGCTTTCTCGTCTCGTAGACGCTGCCGCCCCACGGCACGATCCCGGCTTCATCCCCTTGTGCGCGGGGTTGTTCCGTTGATCCCCTGGTGCTCTTGCGGCCGCCACTTCGATTACGACCGTTCGCCGACCGGGTTTGCTTCCGTTGCTCCTTGCTCGCGCGTATAGAGCGCGTAGGCGGGGTTGCCGTCGTCGTTTCCGATTCTCTTGTAGTACGCGACTACGCGCTTGATGATAGCTCCCGCCGATTCTTCGGTCAGCTGGTTTACCGTCTTCGTGTCGATCACGTTGATCCCGTCCGACGGGTCGTCCGGATCTTCGTCGCTCCACCACAGCAGCCCTTCGCCTTCTGGCTTGATCTCGAGTTTGTCTCGGAGCTTGAGCGTCAGCGGGATGATGATCCCGTGTGCCCGTGCACCGATCTCGGTGATTGGTACACCGTTTGTCGCACCTCGGATGGCGTCTTCGATGTCGGGGTAGCTCGGGTCGTCGTAGTCGAGCGGTGTGCCGGTGTTTTCGAGTTGTTTGATGTCGTACATGGTCTGGGTCTCTGGTTCAGGTTGGAGTGAGCCGGGGCCAGGGGTTCATCCCCGCGCGGGCGGGGAGTGACACCTGCAGCGGAGCGGCGTTGACTTTCCGCAGGTCCATCCCCGCGCGGGCGGGGGAGTGTTCGTGAACCTGCTGCGTCTCACGACGGCAAAGGTTCATCCCCGCGCCTGCGGGGTTGCGTCGGCCTCCGAGCCGAGCGGTCACTCCAGCCGCGCTTCATCGCTCCGGTCGCGGCCCGCTCGGCGTGTACCGGTTCGTCGACCCGTCCGGCTCCGCGCCGGCGTTGTCCCTGTGGTTCCCCTAGGGCACCCCGCGGCTTTAGCCGGGCTTGGTGCAGATGTGCGACCAGATGTCGTCCGGTTCACAGCCGGAGGCTGTCTTCTCGCATGCCCTGGCTGCTTGCTCGCGTGTGATGGAGGGCAGGTTGGATAGGTCCAACGCTGGCCCCCAGAACAGCGTCTGCGCCGTCTCCTCGTCGAGGCCGAGCATATCTCCCGCCAATTCGAAGATCCCTGGCTCGCTCGGGTCTGTGTCGTTGACCTCGTGTCGGAAGAGGGCAACTGTTGTTCCGGCGATGCAGCCGATCGTTTTGCACCCGCCCTGGTGCGGCTCCTCTCCGACTATTTGCGGCCCGGCCAGCCATATCGCCATGCTGAAGCCGTCCACTTGGCGATCACTCTCGAGCTCCGCCAGGTTGAGCCTGGGCCATTCGATGTTGTCCGTGCTCCCTTTCGGAGCGTCCTTCATGTATCGGATCGTGTTGGCCACGATCTGTAGTCGGTCGGTCTGCCGCTTCTCCGGTGTTGTCGGTGTCCTCACCGTTAGTTGTCTCCTCGGATGTGCAACCACCACTTGTGCTGCCCGCAGCGCGTCCGCCGATCACGTCCTTCGTCGTGATTGGTAGCGGCAAGATGAAAAGGGACCCCGTGGCCACTTGAAATGGGACCCCCTGAGCACTCGGAAACAGCGCTCGCCTGGCGATAATCGAGGTGGCGAGACACGGTCGTCTCGTCGACCGAGCCAGGAGGACGCGGAGGTGATCAGGATGTCCCAGTGGGTCGAGGTCCGCCACCTGCATCTGGTGGAGGATGTGCCGCGCGCGTGCGCCAGTTGCCGAAGAAGGAGATCGCTCGTCGGTTGAAGTTGGATGTCAAGACGGTGCGGCGGGCCATCGGCCGGCCGACGCCGCCGGTGCGGGTGTCGCCGCCGCGGCCCAGCACCCTGACGCCGTGGCGGGAGCAGATCCAGCAGTGGCTGTGCGCGGAGCCGCGGTTGACCGCCAAACGGATTCGCCGGTTGCTGCTGCCGTTGGCCGGACCGCTCCCGGCTCGCACGGTGCGCCGCTACGTCGCGGGACTGCGGGCAGCCGGCACCGCGAAGGAGGCTTTCGTGCACCGCAGCGTGCTCCCCGGCACGACGATGGAGGTCGACTTCGGCGAGTCGTGGGTCGACGTCGCCGGCGTGCCGTGCAAGGTGAAGTACCTGGTGGCGACGCTGCCGTTCTCCAACGCGTACTTCGCCAAGGCGTACCCGGTCGAGCGTCTCGAGTCGCTGCTCGACGGCATCGAGTCGGCGTTTTGGTACTTCGGGGGCGTCGTGAAACGCCTCGTTCTGGACAACACCTCGCTGGCGGTCAAGAAGGTGTTGGCGGGCCGGGACCGGGTGCAGACCGAGGCGTTCGAAGCATTCCGGGGCGGGTATCCCTTCGGTGCCGAGTTCTGCGCGCCGGCCAAGGGCTGGGAGAAGGGTTCCGTGGAGGGCGGTGTCAAGTACGTCCGCAACCTGGTGTTGCGGCCGCGGCTGGCGGTGGCGAGCTGGGCGGCGCTCAACGCGGCGATCCTCGCCGAGCTGGAGGCGGACCTGCCGACGCGCCACCTTGACGACGGGCGCTCGGTGCAGGACGCGTTGACACTGGAACGGCAGCATCTGCGAGCGATGCCCGTGCACCTTCCCGCCACCTGCCGCGTCGTCGCGCGAGTGGCCGACAAGTTCGGACACGTCCGGGTGGACCACGTCACCTACTCGGTACCGATCCGCCACGCCTACCGGCCGGTGTGGGTGAAGCTGTATCACGACCGGGTGGCGGTCGCCGTCGGCGCCGAGGTGGTGGCGCAGCACGCCCGCGCGTTCTGCAGAGGCACGAAGGTCCTCGATGCGTTTCACGTGCTGCCGTTGCTCGAGCGCAAGCACCGGGCGGTGGCCGAGGCGACGGCGCTCGTCGACTGGCCGCTGGCGCCGGTGTGGCGGCAGGTGCGGGCCGAACTGGCCAGGCACACGCGCAAGCCCGATCAGGAGTGGGTCCGGATGCTGCGGCTGATGGAGACGCAGCCGGCCGCGGCCGTCGAGCGCGCGGTGACGGCCGCGCTCGAGCGCCATTCGCCGCGTCTCGAGACGGTGCGGCTCCTCCTCCGCCAGCAGCAGAGTGGCCCGCCGCCGGTGTGCCGGCCGGTGACGGGGGTGCGTCCGGAACTGGCGCAGATCGTGGTGCCCACCCCGACGCTGTCGGCGTATGACGCTCTGGTGGAGGGCCGTTGCTAATGGTGACCGCGATTGCCGAGCCGCCGCATTTGGAGACGGACCTGAAGACGCTGTGCCTGTCGACGGTCGCGACGCAGTGGCGGCCGCTGGCCGAGCAGGCCACCCGCCAGCGTCAGCCGCCGGCCGACTACCTGGCTCAGTTGGTCCATCTGGAGGTGACCGGCCGCCGGGAGCGCCGCATCCAACGCCGCATCCAGGATGCTCGCTTCCCGATGCTCAAGACGCTCGACGCCTTCTCGTTCGACGCACAGCCGGACCTGGACCGCGACGCGGTCCTGCAGGTCTTCGACTGCCGCTTCGTCGCCGACGCCGCCAACGTCGTGTTCGTCGGCGGCGTCGGCACGGGAAAGACGCATCTGTCCATCGCGTTGGGGATGGCCTGCTGCCAGCACGACTACCGGGTGCGGTTCGTGACCGCCGCCGAACTGGTCATGCTGCTCGTCGAAGCGCAGCAACAGGGCCGACTGCAACGCAAGTTCGACCAGCTCGCCCGCTACGACGTCGTAATCCTCGACGAACTGGGCTACGTGCCGTTCGACAAGGCCGGCGCCGACCTGCTGTTCGGCTTCATCAGCCAGCGCTACGAGCGCCGGAGCCTCGTCGTGACGACGAATCTGCCGTTCGCGCGCTGGGCCGAGGTCTTCCTCGACGCCACGGCCGCCGCCGCGGTCATCGACCGGATCGTCCACCACGCCACCGTGTTGACGACCGCCGGCGACAGCTACCGGCTCAAGACCGCCACACGCAACCAGGCGTCCCGCGCGCCACAGGAGGTGCCACGGCAATAGCGCTCATCGCGACGTGGCCTCCCGTCGCTCCGCTCCGTCCGGCCACGTCGCGATGAGCACCACAACCCAAGAATGGGGGTCCGATTTCACGTGGCCACAAAGGTCCCTTTTCTAGTTGCCATTTCCATCGTGATACAGGGTTTCATCCACCAGCACGTATCTGGGCATCTGTCTCCTCGTTGTCTGGGGGTCGCGGGGCTGAGGTCCCGCCGGGTCTGAGCAGGACGCCTCGCGGCCCACCCCTCCGTCCCCTGCAGTCGTGGTGTCGACTCGCTCTTTGGCGGGGACGTGCACGATGCCCTCCATCGCCGCGGCGGCCACGACCGCCTCTACGGCGGCCGCGGCGATGATGTGCTCGACGGTGCTTCGGGCGTCGATTGGGCCGATTACTGGCAATCAGCCGGCGGCGTTCGCCTCGATCTGACCGCGGGCCGCGGCAGCTGGGCCGATCCCCAGGGTGCACGGATCCTGATCCGGGACGACGTTCTCACGCTTGCCGGTGTTGATGCCGGCAGTATCACGATTGACGACTTCGTGTTCGCGTAGCGGTGGCGCGCGGCGTGTCGCCAAGCTTGGCCGCGTTGCTGCCGCGGTTCTCAGCTTCTCTATCCGGGACCCAGGCTCCATTCTCCCCTCCCCGCCAGTCGAGGTCTCTGGGGTCTGCGAGCGCGCCGTGCCGCAGGAAGGCTCCTGGCGCCCAGCAGATAGCGTTCTCCTTCTCGAATGCCGCGTAGCTGTGCGGCGGCTCGTTGAAGCGGCCGGCGTCGTCGACCCACGCCGGCCTGGGGTACCCCGTCACCCACGCGATATGTTCCATCGCGGCCGCCAGCAGTGCGTCCCACGCCGTCCCGCTCAGGGGGGGCGCCGCCTCGAGCGCTTCGCGCCGCTCGGCCTCCTCGAGGTGAGGCCAGGTCCTCGCGATTCCGCGCATCAGGATCCGTAGCCACCCGTCTCCGTCAGGGTCGGCACGTACCTCCTCGGCCAGCCTCGTCAGGATCGACTCGCGGCGCCGTTGCGGACGTCTCGTCGGCTCGCTCGCCCTGAGCGGTGCGTGCCCGCTCATTCGGCCGCCGCCCCTGTCGGGGCGCATCCACCTTCTCGCTGCCGTCGGCAGGCTTTCCGTGGTCGTCTCGGCGAATGCCGCCTCGAGTTCGCGGCCGCTGCACTCGGCCGCCGCGCCGAGCTGTTCGAGGTCGCTCTCGTCGTACTCGTTAGGCCGGCGGAGCGCAGTCAGCAGCGCGTGGCTGCTGGTCACGCCCGTCACCACTAGGTGCCTGGTGTTCCAGATCACCGGCGGCACTCGTGGTCCGCCTCTCGCCTTCACTTTGAGGTCCTCTGCCCATCGTCCGAGCTCCTTCGTCCTCAGCGCCACCCGTATCGCGTTGCGCGTCGGTCGCGGTCCGATGATTGCGGACCTTCCGCGAGTTCCTTCCGCCGTCGTGATAATCAGCGGGCCTGTCGGCGGCAGGTACACGTGACCACGCTGCTCCTTCTCCTTCAGCGCCTGGTCGATCCTCAGAAAGTCCCGCTGGCTGCTCGCATCCATTGCTGCTCTGCGTTCCGCCCGAGCGCGCCGCTCCCGACTCCTGGCGACTGCCCTGCGGGCTCTCGCGCGGCTTGTCTTTCTGGATTGGCCTCATCTAACTCGGCGGCCGCGCAGCGGCGCATCCCCCCGTGCGCGGGCAGACCCATCCGATCCCGTCGTTCGTGTGGTTCCTCTCCCCCGCATCCCCTGCGGGTCCTGGGATGCAAGTGTCCTAGCACTCTAGGACACACGGATCGAGTCTCGACTCTGGCTTCATCCCCGCGCGTGCGGGGCGCTCTCAATTCCGTCTTTCAGCGCCACTCGCATAAGTGGTCCAACCCCGCGTGTTCGGGAAACCCGCGGCTGCGGCGGACGTCGACCGTTCCGACGCCGGTCCCTCCCCGCTACTGCGGGGTAGCCGAGCAGCGGACGCGATTGGAGGGGTCGATCGCGGGTTCATCCCCGCGCGCGCGGGGTAGCCCGAGCTGCAGGCAGCGGCGCAGAGCTGCTCGAACTGCCGTTGGTGCCGGATCATCACGGGCAGCAGGACCGCGAGGACGGTGAGCGTGACAGCGGCTCCTGTGCCGATCACGGTCCAGATGATCGCTAGATCGCCCATCGTGCCATCACCTTAGCACCAGTCCGGTTCGTCGTCTCGGCTGCCGCTCGGTTGCGGCGTCCGGGCCGAGTTTTCATGCACGGGGGGCTGGTTTCGCCCCCTGATCCTGCATACGGCGTGGTCGCGGCCGCGGCCGCGGCCGTGGCTGCAGGTCGGCGCGGTTAGGCCAGCAAATACGGGCGTTTTCAGGGGCGAAGCTGGGTCGACATAGCCCCGCTTATCGGACGCGCCGCATAGCAAACGGAGGCAAAAGGAATGCACCGACGGGCCGGCAGGCTGGCTGAGACGGAGGAGAGCAGTGGAACCGAACGAGCGATTCCTGCAAGAGATCGTGCAGAGCATGATCGAGACGGCAGAGCCGGACCGGATCGTGCTTTTCGGATCAGGCGCGCGCGGGGAAATGACGCCAGAGAGCGACTTGGATTTCCTCATAGTGAAGGCTGACTGCAGCACGACAACAACAGGAGCTCGCATCCGTGAACGGTTGCCGTGGAACTCATCAATGCCAATCACAGACATCTTCGTGGTGCAACCAGAAGACATAGAGGAATACGGACACGAAGCTGGGTCCGTCATTGGAAAGGCGCTACAGGAAGGACGCGTCCTGTATGAGCGAGCGAACGAAACACGACCTGCAGGTAGCCGAGCGGCACCGACACGCGGGGAATACCAGGCGACCACGGACACGATCCGAGGTTCATCCCCGCGTGTGCGGGGGAAGCCTTGGGTCGCCTCCCGGTGCTCGCGCCGCCCGCATAGGGTTCATCCCCGCGGCCGCGGGGTTCGCGTCGCCCCTACGAGTGCGTCGAGCTCTTCCTCTGGTCGATCCCCGCTTCTGCCGGGTAGCGTGTAAGGTGTTGAAAACAAGCGGGCTGCGTCCCCGTTTCTGCGCTGTACCACGTCTCGTTCGACAACTCATTCACGATGTCGGCCGCCTCGATAGGTTCAGGCGGTTGAATCGGCGTGTTCGTGCTGCACGGACGGGATGGAAGCTCGGAACAGGACATCGATCTCGTGCGCCGCCGGTGCGCCCGGCGCTCGCCGGGCGGCCCAGGCGTTTACCGATCCGAACGTCAGCGCTGGTAGCCCTTTGGGGCGCTGTCTTCTCTGCCGTACTCGTTGCGTCCAGTTTGCTTTTTCGTCGTTCCGGCGGGTGTTGGTCGTACCGGCGGCGGCTCCGCCGCTTCGGGACCCCTGCCGGCCAGCCGCGGTCCTTGTCCTACGCGGGTCTTCTCACTCGGTTCCCGCCGACGCGCCGGTCGTGTCCATGCCAGAACGGTTGTCTTTTCGTTGCCGATCGCTCTGGCGGCTGCCGCCTTCGTCAACACTTTCCTCAGTCCACCGGCGCAGTCACGGTCGAGAAACTCGTTCATGCCCGTTCGGTTCAGCGTTGCGGCGACGTCGGCGCTGTTGATCGTCATCACCCGCGGCGCTCTTCCGGTCGTGCGCGTCTCGACTCTCAGACCCGAGCGCGTCGCGTCGATTTGGACCGCTTGGTACAGTGCCCCTTCGAGCCGCCTGGTCGCGCGGTCGACGAGCTGGCGTCGCTCGGCTTCGTATTCCGGGTTGATGTCGGCGAGCTTGTCGCTGGCTTCCTGCTCCAGGCGGTGCGAGTTCGTCTTCCAGTGCGCTTTGATGTGGCGCACCTCCTCTTCGTCAAGCATGTTGGCGGCGTGCGCCAGTGCGTCCGGGTCCGTGTGGTGCGCGACCGCTATGTCGAACAGGTCCCGTGCCGGGCTCTCTTGCCGCAATGCCCGCTCGAGCTTGCCGCGCAGGATCTGCGTCGTGCTCTTGACGTCGATCTCGTAGCCTTCGGCGACTGCCTTCGTTGCGCCCGTGGCCGGCCGGGCGTCGAGTTCCGCGATGTCGATGGTCCCTTCCTTGAACATCACCTGGTGGCGTGTTCTGCCGGTTGATACGAGCCCTGCTCCCAGGGCCTTTATATCGGCCTCGAGCGTTCCACCGGACCGTGTGTTGAGCCGGTCTATTCCGGTTCCGGCCGGCGCCGTCAGGTCGATGTCCGCGCTGCCGCGGTGCTGCCAGCGCTCGGCGAGGATGGTTCCGCCGCCGATGCTCCATCGCGGGGGCGCGTTACGTGTCTGTGCGAGCGCCTTGTGCAGCGCCTCGGCGGTCCGTTTCCAGATCCCTGCTGCCGGCTCGGGTAGCCTCAGCAGTTCCATAGCGGGATCCCGTCGGCTTCCGGCACCAGTGCCATGTGGTTGAGCCACCGGAACCTCGTGAACGTGTGGAGTCCCTCGACCTTGTGCAGCGCCGCGACCAGCTTTCGGATCGTGTACACGTGTTCGCCCCACGCGTCGATGATGTCGAGGTAGCTTGCTTCCACCGCCCATGTTGACAGCAGCGCCTGCTGCCGCGCGTCGATCTCGCCTGCGTGGATCGCCGCGTAGAATTCTGCGGCCGTCGGCCGCCTGGGCCAGCCGGCGCAGCTGCTCGCGAGCCGGCGCGCCACCGCCATGCTCGACGGTCCCATGTGGTTTGGGTTGTGGTTGCTCCAGTCATCGAAGTATGACCCGGGCGCCTGTTCGTCCGGGAATGCTTCGGCCGGCCCCAGCAGGCACGGCCGCCGGTGTGCGAGCTCCGGTGGCAGTGGTCCGGTGAGCTCGTGCCAGTGCGCGAGCAGTGCGTTGCGGTCCTTGGCTGATTCCTTCACCTGCTCCGCGCCTGTCCTCTCTTCCGCTACCGTATCACGGGCATTTCAGGAGCGGTCCGCTCGGTTCACGGTTTCGTCGTCCAGGTCGCACCGGCGTCTGTCGACCTGAGCGCCTTCGTCCCTCGGCGTCGCGGTTCCCTTTTTGTCGCTTCGTGGTCGTCCCCGCGGGCGCGGGGGAAACTTCGGTTATGGGACCGCGCGGACCATATTTCCAGGTGCTCTCCCCGCGTGTGCGGGTCCCTCGCGTTTGTCCCCGCGCGTGCGGGGGTAGCTTCTGGTCGACCAGACCGTCGAACTCGGTCCATGGTTCCTCCCCGCGCGTGCCGGGCCGTCGCGCAGGCGCCGTTCGCCCAGTCTCCGATGCAGGGTTCATCCCCGCGCGCGCGGGGCAACGGTGCCTGTGGTCCTTGCCCTCGTCCTTGCGGACTTGGTTCATCCCCGCGCGTGCGGGGCAGTCGTTCGGCACTGGTCGATGCTTCACGCTTCCGTCGGTTCATCCCCGCGCGTGCGGGGGACTTTCGTCGATCCCGAAATCGTCGCATCCTAAGCCGGCTTCATCCCCGCGCGCGCGGGGAATACCTCGCTCAGGCTTGGCCGAAGGACCTGGCGACCGGATCCATCCCCGCGCGCACCGCGCGCGCGCCACACGTTTGGTGCGCGTTTGTCTGCCTCGGTTTCTCCGGTCCCGTGCGGTTGATCCCCCCGGCTGTTTACGCCCGTGTGGGCGAGGCCGGCCAGATCGTACTGTCCAGAAACTGAGCCGGAGTACATCCCGGCGCGTGCCGCAGGGTGCGCCTGTCTCCCTCAACGTGCGGGTCCGCGTTGTTGCTCTCTGCTGCTCGTCGGTTGCGCTGCCGGACCCGGCCGTGCCGGCGGTGCCGGAGCGTCCGCCGCGGAGTGGTGCTGTGGCCGCGTCGCCGGCGATTCTCCTGTTCTCGTGCCGCCCAAGCCAGGTGGCGGCCCGGTCGGATTGGTTCGCGGTGCCTTTGATCCGGATCCTCGATTCCCACCGTCGTCCCTTTCGACGCTCAGCCTTCGGATGCCGTGAAGAGGTCTTCGAGAGGCCGGGTTCGCGGTGCCTTTGATCCGGATCCTCGATTCCCACCGTCGTCCCTTTCGACGCTCAGCCTTCGGATGCCGTCCTCAAGCATCGTCCATGCCTTGTCTACGTCGGCGCGGCCGATCACCTGCTCGTCTCGCATTTCCTGTTTCAAGCTCTTCTTCTTCTCCGCGCTCAGGTCTGCGAGCCACGCCTTCAGACCTGCAGCCTGCCTTTGCGAGATCAGTTCCGGGTGTTCGTGGACCAGCCAGCCTGCATCGTACAGGTCCCGCGGCTTTTGCCGCGCGGTGCTGCCCACTACGGTGTTCAGCTTTCGCTCGACGAGATCCCGGTTCTCGTACACGTTCATCCCGTGCAATCGCTTGCACTTGCTCAGGTCTATTCGTGCTGGAATGGACTCCCTGCTGCCCGCTTGTCGGTAGTCGAGGCTCGTTCTAATCCCGGCGCCGGTCTGGTTGTCGTGGATCGTGACGCGTACTGTTCCGCGTTTCAGCCAGTCCCACCCGACCGAGCACTTTTGATTCGGGAACGCTGCCGCCGCTGCGCGCTGCACGGTCTTCCGCACCGACACCGCTTTATCTCCCTCGAAGTCGAGGTCCGTTGATGGCCGCGGAAGCCCCAGCGACAGCCGCATTGCGGTTCCGCCCTTGAGGGCGCAGGGGTTTCCCTGCGCGGTCATTTCCTGTTGGTACGCGCTGCCGAGGCCCCTGAGCAGCGGCTCGCGGCGTCGCTCCTCGTCGTTCAGTGCGATCTCCGGATACGTCTCCCGCTTATCTCCCATGGTGTCCACTGCTTCCGCCACCTGTCCCACAGTTCCAGCTCCGCTGGCGTCATCACGCGACGCAGCCTCCAGGCCCACCAGTGCAGGCGGACCCACTGGTCCGGGTACGGCAGCAGTCTTTCGAGCTCCATCAGGTCGAACGGTGGGTGGCTGAGCCCACACGCCGTCCACCTGATCAACTGTTTCCATCCGGCTTCAACTACTGCGCGGTCGTGGCTCGCCGCCCAGACCTTTTTGGTGCTCTCCGCCCCTGGGTGTCCCAGCCGGGCGAGCCCTCTGCGTGCGTCTCGAAGTCCCCATCCGCCGAGCAGGTCCAGCAGCCGGCTGTGGGTCTCTTCGTTTGTCAGATTGCCCTCATTCACTCTCTCGCGTCGGTGTGAAAACCACGTGCTGTGCTCGTGCCAGTCGCCCCCTAGGCGGTAGCTGCCCGGAATGTTCAGGGCCGTGGTGCCCGTGATGTGCCGGCGGCGCGTCGTCGGGACCAGCTCAACTGCGTAGTCCACGGCTTTTCTCCTTGTTCCCCCCATCGTAAGCCGTCTCCTTGCGGAGATGCGCCTGATGTGAATCCCTGGCTCTGTGCCCACCAGTCTGTGCGTCCCCGCGCGTGCGGGCAGACAAATGACCGAACGGGATTCTTCTCGCGGCCGACCGATCATCCCCGCGTCTGCGGGGGATACGCATTCTGACCATGCAGCACATGCGGCGCCGGCGGTCCATCCCCGCTACTGCGGGGAACCCGCGTCGTCGAGCGCTGTTGGGATGGGCATCCGGGGTTCATCCCCGCGCGCGCGGGGTAGCCCAGCCCGAGGCGCTGGACGATTGCAGAGTGCCGGGTTCATCCCCGCGCGGGCGGGGAAACCACTCCTCGGTGTAGGAACAGGCGCCCGGCATCGGGTCCATCCCCGCTCGCGCGGGGGAGATCAAGCCACTCCGACGCTCGCCGGCTCGCGCGCTGGTCCATCCCCGCGTCTGCGGGGGCAAGCTCGAGGACGTTGCGTTTGGATAATCGCGCACGGTTCATCCCCGCCCGAACGGGGAAGCCTCGTAGACGACGCCGTCCCACCGAACGATCCCGGGTTCATCCCCGCATGTGCGGGGATAGCCTAGTCGCGGTGTTGGCCTGGTCCATCCCCGCGTGTGCGGGGAATACCGCCCTGTGATGGCCCACTGGCGCTCGGCCTGGGGTCCATCCCCGCGCGCGCG
The DNA here is from genome assembly GCA_965217045.1 of Vicinamibacterales bacterium. Taxonomy (GTDB): domain Bacteria; phylum Acidobacteriota; class Vicinamibacteria; order Vicinamibacterales; family UBA8438; genus JAAXGX01. Next base: position 196,048 of record CBDCHF010000009.1, read on the forward strand.
GGGAAACCGGCTCAGCGATAGCCGCCTCGGCGGCAGCCGGCGGTCCATCCCCGCGCGTGCGGGGAAACCTGCCCACCCTGATTCAGGCGGCGGGCGATTTGCGGTCCATCCCCGCGCGCGCGGGAAACCCCTTACGTTTCTGCCGACCACGCTGCACTTCCTGGCGCGTTAGCGCACGGTCGAGCACGCTAGGCGGGGCCGGCATCGCCGCTCGGGTCTTCCGCCGCACAGGCACGCCCGGCAGAGGTCGCGGCCATCGCCCTCAGTGCTTCGGGCGGTCGTCTCCAGTTGACGATCTCGCCGTCTCGGGCGGTCCAGATCGCAGCCGCACCTTGCGATTGTCCGGAAACAGAGGCGGCGTCTTCGAGCACCACACTCATGCCGACGGCAGTAAGGTGGCGTGCCATCCCAGTTCTCTCGGCTTCGACTGCCGTCTCGTCGGCCGACCACCGCAGCCGCCGCAGCGGTCCGGCTCCGTTCACACGATCGACCCGGACGAGGCCCTTCTCGACACCGACTGTCACCTGACGGTAGAGCGCCCGCTCGACGGCGTTACCCGCCTCTTCCGCGATGATACGCCCGCCGCCGGGCTCGATCCCGGCGGCGGTCCGGACCTCCGCCTCGATCTCCTCACCAGCGGCCGACGCGTCTGACCGAAGGGTCTGCGCCAGCTGACGCATGGTGAAACCAGGCCACGCGTTCACGGCGGCCACCAACGCCTCCGGGTCGCGCCGACCGGCCTCCCGGATGTCAAAGATGTCCTTCGCGGTGAGACCTCGCCGACACCGATCAAGCTTGCCCCAGAGGATCTGTCGGGTTCCGAGCGTCCTCGTCCACCGGCCTTCGAGATTGTCGATTCGCTCGGCGTGCCCCGGCGGGCTCTGCGCTTCGCCGAAGAACTCAAGCTTGTCGGTGGTACCCAAGTCCCGGTTCGGCCACGCTATACGGATCGCCTGAAGGTCGGTCACCCAGAACACCGTGCCCCCGCGGCTTTCGGCGAGAGCCTCGAGCGTCTTCCGGGCGCTCAGCATCTCGGCATACGCCGTTGGGCCCTGAACCACGACATCGATATCATCGGAATACCGGTGGCGCCACCGGGCCGCCAGAACGCTTCCGCCACCCACGGCGACTTGTGCGGCCGCCAGGCCGGCACCCGCCGTCCAAGCGTCAATCAGACCGCGTTCGCGCAGGTACAACGTCCGGGCGGACTCGGGCAACTTCATGATCAGCTCCTCAGGGGCCATGCTCCAACGCAGCCAGTTCCTAGGCGCGGCTGACTCGCGCGCTCTGACACAGCGCAGCTGGTCCCGCAGACCGGGGATCATGATCCCGTGCTCGACGGCTTTCGCGACGGCTTGCCGGGGCGTGTAGAGCTCCCCCGCCCATCCCGCCATCATCTGGTAGGGCGAACGCCCGCCGATCCAGCGGGAGAGCGCCGCGAAGACGGCGGGCGCATCAGCTCCGTCGGAAAGGCCCCGGCGGACCTGTTCCATCGTGGGGACTGTCCGCGACCCCATCGAGGCCGCCCGCATCGCTGCGGCGGCCTCGCCGATCAAGCGCTTGTCGGGGGGCAGCCCGAGCCGCCGCTTCAGCCAATCCGGCATGGGACAATCCGGGTACTCCGACGGATCGCCGTAGTATTCAGCGGCGGTCCGACCGCTCCGGTCTTGGGCCAACACCTCGTCAATTCGGTTCATCGCTCCGACGCCTCTTTCCGAAGCACCGACTCTAGGTAGCGCCAGACCGCGGACCGTGTCCGCCTCGACTGGGCCGTAGCGGCGCCCGCGCCCTTGCGCGACCGGATCGAGCGCCGCGAAACGCCGGAGGAATAGCCGCAACTGGACACTATGTCCAGTTGACGTCCGAGCCTCGAGAAAACCCGCAGGTACGTGGTTCCCCACCTTGCACAGGTTCACGCGTCGGCCGCGGCAACGCGGCTCGAGCCGCTCCGTCTTCCGTCCGCCCATTCGCCCGCTTTCGTCTGCTAGCGTCCTAGGACACTAGCAAAGTGCATTTCGGTCGGTCAGGGCGATTCCGTCGATCTTGCGTTTCTGGTCGCGCGGTCGTCGGCGCAGCGTCGTCGCTGCCGTTACTCGTCTGCTCCCAGCTAGCAGTCAATGTCCGTCGTCGCCCGCGCCGGCTCGTACTCGAGGATCACCGCGGCCCCGCCCACTCTGTTCCGGTGACCGTGAGGTGGCCTACCCGTGCGCCCGAGCTGATCTCGTTCCGGCTAGCGACGTCGCAGTTCGCGTCGGCTAGCGGCGCGTGCCAGCGTTCTGGCGGCGTCTCTCGCTGTCCAGGTGGCGCGAGGCTGCCGGTTGTGTGGTGCCGGCCTGCAGGTGCAGCTGGATCAGCCTATCGATGTTTGTCTCGATTCGGCCGAGCCGATCGTCCATGTTCATCTCGATTCGGCCGAGCCGATCGTCCATGTTCATCTCGATTCGGTCGAGCCGATCGTCCATTCGGTTGAACCGTTCGTCGATGTTCATCTCGAGTCGGTTGAACCGCTCGTCTACCTGGGTGAACCGCTGGTCGACCCGCTGCTCGAACCCGCTGAGGTGTTCGTTGGTTGTCTTGATTGAGCCTTCAACCCGCGCCAGTCCCTCGGCCATGTTGGTCGTTGCCGACTCGACGTTGGCGAGCCGTGTGTTGTTCTCGCTAAACCGTGCGTTCTGCTGGCCCAACCCCCAGCTGAGCACGCCGCCCAGCACGACTACTGCGATCGTCGAGATCCCGATCCAGTGGCCGGGCGTCAAGCCTTTGCCGCGCGTCGCCTTGTCTTCTTGTGTATCGGTCATTCCTGGTTCCTCATTCTACGCTGCCTCCGGGTGCGTGTCCTGCCTGTTCCTTCGGAGACAATCTGGTGTTCTCCGCCCCTGCGGGGTGACCCATTACCCGCATCTGGACGAGCCGATGCAGCTGGCTGCATCCCCGCCCTTGCGGGCGCTGCGTGTAGGCCAGCAGGGACACCCTCCGATCAGGGGGTCGATCGCCGCTACTGCGGGCCAGGTCCAAACCGGTAATCCTCTCTGTAGCCCACTCGTGCTTCATCCCCGCGCGTGCGGGGTCACCGCATTCCAGCTATCGCCTCGCGCCCAGTCCGGCGGTTCATCCCCGCGCGTGCGGGGACTTTGCGCATAGCAGGTTGGCCAGTTCGCGGTTCGTCGGTTCATCCCCGTGCGTGCGGGGGATTGTGTCTGCTGCGGCGCTAGCGTCACGCTGCCCGCCGGATCATCCCCGCTGCTGCGGGGATCCGCTCGCGCGAACAGCCGCTCGTGGTGGGCCACCCTCGGTTCATTCCCGCGCATGCGGGGCCATTCCGGACCGCGGTCGACGAGGAGATGGCGGGGTCCATCCCCCGCTCCTGCGGGGGTTCGCTCGCGCACGCTTGTCGACTGCGTCACCCCACGGTCGATCCCCGCTGCCGCGCGGTGGTCGCCCGCGCGGGTGTTGCGCTTCCCGTGGTCCTGTCACTCCCACGGGTTCACCAGCGGAGCGCCGGATGCCTCAAAGTCGCCCGTGTTGCGTGTGGCGATCTTCATTCTGTGGGCGATCGCGATGCCCGCGATTTGGGCGTCCGCCAACTTGAGCCGCTTTCCGTTCTTTTCGGCCTTGGCTGCGGCATCTCCGAATGCCAAGGCTGCGCCTTCGTCGAATGAGACGATCCGCCCGCGGAACTGCTCGCAGGTTGCTTCCCAGAAACCCATCAAGCTCGCGCGCCTCAGGCCTTGCGGCAGTCGCGCGATTCCGTAGCGCACCTCCGCCAGGGCGATCGCTGGCAGAGCGAGCAGCGGTTCGTTGGCCTTGAGCCAGGCGATCACTCGCGGTGACGGCTTTGGCTTCGCCAGTTCTGACAGCACGTTCGTATCGAGGAGAATCACGTCAGGTCGACCGGTTCCAGGAGTTGGTCGTGCTCTCGTAGATATGGTTCGATGTCATCGCCGGGTTCGATCATGGCGATGAGGTTTTCCGGGAAGTTCGTCGCGACGGGCGTCTGCTCCGCTGCCTGGTCGAGGATCAGCCGAGCGAGGCCCTCGAGGCTGCACCCTCTCGTCTCCGCCTGTTTCTGTAGCCGCGCTTTCGATTCCGCTGATAGGTTGCGAATCGTGATGCTGGGCATCTCGTCCTTCCTGATCTCTTTCATTGCTTATGATTGCATGCAATCATAAGCCCCACCAGCCTGTCCGGTGCCGGCGGCTCGTTCCGTCCTCGTCGTGGGGAGGTGTCGCGGCTCTTGAGGCGCGCCCTTGCGGCTGACTCGCGCGGATGCTCATTCCGCCGCTTCACGTACGCTTTTCGCCGAGTCCTGTGTCGCGAGGCTCCGAACGAACCGCGCGCCAGGCCTCGCCCTCGCTGAGGACGGACTTGAGCGAGACGATCGCTTGGGTCGCCACAATGGGGATGCAGCGACTCTGACGGGTGAGGGCGAAAGCCTTCTCATCGCCGGGCCGCGACGGCCCGGCTGGCCGTTTCAGCTCTGGCGGGTACAGAGAGTTCCCGCTCTTGCCGGGTGATTGCCTACCCCGACCGTGAGATGGCGCTTCGGAGCGGTGCATTCCGACTCCTTCGGGGACCCTGCGCCCGCGTCCCGTGGCGGTAGCCGGCTACGGGTGCATCCCCGCGTGTGCGGGGACGTCAGTCAGCGCGGCACCACCTCGCCTGTCCGCGCGGGTCCCGCCCCGCGCGGGCTCCGGAGGCGGTCCCCCGGGTTGTTCGCCGGTGCGCCCTCGGATGCGTACCGGGCCGGTGTTGCCTTCAGTTGGCTGGCTGGATCCGGACCTGCAGCTGGTGCCACGCGACCTCCCCGCTGTCGATCAGTTCGAGGACGCGGTCGTTGTTGCGGGCGCTGGCGATCACTGCGCGGCAGGGTTTGTTCGTGAGGCGCTGCATCAGTGCCGCATGGTTTCGCGCCCGGTCGGCGTCGTGGAGGTCGCCGGTGTAGGACGCTTCGACCCCCAAGATACTGGGCTCGAGCCAGCCGTGAACCCGCCATGCTGGGGATCAGAAACGGCCGTCAGCCTCAACTTGACAATACCGTGCCGACGGTTCGGAGCAGGCCCGGGCCCGGCATTTCCCTCGAACCTGGCCCCTTCCGGCCCGACGCGCCCGCGCTCGAGTGACCGCCCGCATCGCGCTCCACATGCCGGTCGGCGCCGACGGGGTGGTCGCTCGTGGTTTGCCGGCTCGCCCCGGATTCGGCGTCATACTGCTCCCTCCATCGGCGTGCAACGCGGGCACGGGTTGCCCACCAGATCGAAACCAGTACCGAGACACCGCTGGCACTTCGGCGCCGGATCGTCCCCGGGTAGCACGTACGCGACCTCGGCGACCTCGGTCGGTTGTGTGGCTTTCCTGCCTCGCTGGGGTGTTGTCGGCATCGTCTCATCCTCCATCTGACCCGGGGGGTGTCTCCGCAGACGTCTGCTCCGTGGTCTTGTGACGGCCACGGGTTCGTGTCCTCTCTTGCGTTCCGGCAGGCATTAGCCCGGATTATGCGTGAAGGTGCGGTTGAGGGGGAGACACAGGAGCCTCCGTGTGGTACAAACGTAATGTACACAACGTTTTAGCCACAACGGAGATCCCTGCGTGACGCCTCACACGATGCCACAGACTGTTCTGTTCCCGGATCTGTTCGACAAGCCCCTCGTCGCCACGTTCAACCAGGAACACGCGAGTTCCGACGGCGGCGCCGTCCTGCTCAAGGCGGCCGAGCGCGTGTACGGCTTGGTCAAGGCGTTCGCCCGGTGTTTGGCCGACAAGCGCGCCGCGGAGAAGATTCGGCACACGTTCGCGGATCTGATCGGCCAGCGGATCTTCGGCATCGCGTGCGGTCATCCCGATGGCAACGATGCCGACCACTTGGCCGACGACCCCATCCACAAGCTGCTGCTCGGGCGGGACCCGGTGTCCGGCGCGCCCTTGGCGTCGCAACCTACGATCTCGCGGTTCGAGAACGGCGCGAGCCGCACCGCGCTCTACCGGATGGGGCGCGAGTTGGCGGCGTGCGTCATCGAGCGGCATCGGCGCCGCCTGCACGGGCGGGCGCGGCGCGTCACCATCGATCTGGATCCGACCGACGACCTGACGCACGGCGCCCAGCAGCTCACGTTCTTCAACGGGCACTATGGCGGCTGGTGTTATCTGCCGCTGCTCGGGTTTCTGAGCTTCGACCGCGAGGCGGAGCAGTATCTGTGCGCGGCGGTGCTGCGGCCCGGCAACGCAGTGGCCGCCGACGGGACCCTCGGGCTGCTGTGTCGGCTGCTCCCGCTGCTGCGGGCGGCGTTTCCGCGGGCGCGGTTTCTCGTTCGGCTCGACGGGGGCTTTGCGACCCCGGAGATCTTCGATTTCCTGGATGCGGAGCCCCGGCTCGACTACGTGGTGGCGATGGCGAAGAACGCGGTGTTGCAGCGGCATGCGGAGTCCGCCATGCAGGTGGCCCGCGCGCAGAGCGAGGTCGGTGGCGAGACCGCGCACGTCTATACCGACACCCGCTACGCCGCCCGCACGTGGGACCACGAGCGCCGGGTCGTGACCAAGGCCGAAGTCGTTCGCCTCGGAGACCGCGAGCCGCGGGACAACCCGCGGTTCGTGGTGACGAATCTGCGGCAGACGCCGCGCTTCATCTATGAGAAGGTCTACTGTGCTCGCGGGGACATCGAGAATCGGATCAAGGAACTGCTCGATGGGCTGCAGATCGACCGCACGAGCTGCTGTCTGTTCTCGGCGAACCAGTTGCGCGTCTTCCTGACCGCCGCGGCCTACGTGCTCATGCAGGAACTGCGATTGCGGGCGGCGCGTACTGCGTGTGCCCGCAGCCAGGTGACGTGGCTGCGCGACCGGCTGCTGAAGCTGGGGGTCCACGTCGTCCGCTCGGTCCGCCGCGTGGTTCTGCATCTGCCGCGCTCGACGCCGCACCTCGAGGCGTGGCGGCACATCGCACTCGCGCTGGGCGCGCGCGCCGGATAGCCCACCCGTTGCGCCGCGCCCACCTGCTTCCTGGGCGGCATGGGCCGCTCCCCGGCGGCATCCGCCCCCCCCGGTCGGCTGCTCAACCCCGGCTCCGCTTGCAGGCGACGATGTCCGAGACTCATTCCTGCGCCGATCACGCCCTTTGGCGGTCGAATCTGGACCTTCATGAATAATGCAGGTTAGTGTGTTCCTCCAGCCGTTCCCGCGCTCAATCCCTCGACCTGGTTCTTCGATGGGGGACGGTTGGAGGCGCAGGATTCCGACGGTCAGCGTGGGTGGTCGCAATGACGGTTCCAGACCATCCAGCGGATCAGCCTGGTTTAGATCACGATGCGTTCGATCTCGTCGACGGTGATCATGTCCGCCGTCCGGTCGTAGAGCTTCGTCGTCTTCGGCGACGCGTGCCCGGCGATCTGCTGCGCGTGCTCGAGCGTTCCCCCGTTCGACAGATACGCCGTGATCCCCGTCGCCCGAAACGTGTGGCAGCAGGTCGAGGGCGGGAGATCCGCGGCCGCCGCCCGCCGCTTGATCATGGCCAGGACGAGACGCCGCGACAGCGCCCTGCCCGTCAGCCGCCGCCCCGCGGGGTCGACGCTCTGGAAGAGCGGCGCCTTCGCCTCGTCGAGCTCGGCCGCCTCGAGGTAGTCGTCCAGAGCCTCCGCCGCCCGATGGTGGGCCGGGACGTCGTGCCGCTTGCCGCCCTTCTCGTGGAGCCTGAGCCACCCCCGGCTCTCCTGCCGGAAGTAGTCCTGCCGCCGCATGCCGATGACCGCGCTCACCCGCGCGAAGCTGTAGAGCATCACCGAGACGAGCGCCCGGTCGCGCAGGCCCGCCAGCGCCGCGGTGTCGATCGCCTCGAGGAGCCGGCGAGCCTCGGCCGGCGAGAGCACCGGCGTCGCGCCCTTGGTGACCACGTGCTTGGGCTCCCGCACGGCCGCCGCCGGGTTCACCGGGAGGACCTGGCTGACGACGAGCCAGTCACCGAGCATGCGGATGGCGGCCAGGTGCTGCTTGACCGTGGGCGCCGACCCGGGGTGGGTCCGGATGTAGGCCGCCACGTGCAGCGGCGAGACCGCCGCGAGCGCCAGGCCCCGGGCCTCGCACCAGGCCAGGAACTGCCCCACGGCCCGTCCGTACGCCGCCCACGTCCGCCAGTTGGCGATCCGCGCCGCGAAGAACTCGAGAAACCTTCCCCACCGCCGCCGGCCCCGCGTCGACGATCAGCCGCGGCAGCACCAGCTCGCCCCGCTCAACGCGCGCCGGCCGCGCGGCGTCCTGCCACCCTTGCGCCCGCGAGCCCGGTCTGAGCGGTCGACGACGTGCATCGATTTCGCCGGAATGCGCAATCCTGCACGAAGAAGAACCATCACACGACCGAAAGTAAAGAAACGAACCGGCGGGTCCACAGCCCCCGTGGTATGGTTTCGCGCTCGCCATGCCGCTGCCGCGTGTCTTCCTCGTGTTCCTGCTTCTCGCCGCCGCCGGTTCCTGCTTCCTCACCGTGCCGGCCGAGGCCTCCGAGCTGCCCTTCGCCAACCTCGTCGACACGGCCGCCCGGCGTCACGGCGTTGACCCCGACCTGGTTCACGCCGTCATCGCCGTCGAGTCAGGGTACCGCGCGAGCGCGCAATCGCGGGCCGGAGCGCAGGGCCTGATGCAGTTGATGCTCGGCACGCAGCGCGACTTCGGCGTCTCGGACGCCTTCGACCCCCGGCAGAATGTCGATGCAGGCGTCGCCTACCTGCGGCGCCTCACCGACGAGTTCGGGACCGTTCTCGCGCTCGCCGCCTACAACGCCGGGCCCGGCGCCGTGCGCCGCTACGACGGCATTCCGCCCTACGATGAGACGCGTGCCTACGTACGTGCCGTCCTCGCCCGAGGCCGACCAGCGGCGGGCGGACAGGGCGCCCCCCCAGACATCCTGCTCCGGCGCGACGGGCAGGGTGACCACGAGGCAGCCGCCGGGGTGGGGCGCGGGCTGCAGCCGCCGACCGAGGGGGGGTGTCTTGAACGAACGGCAGGTACGGGTCGGGCCCGCCGGGCCGCCACAAGCCGCGGCGGACGCCTCCCCCCTCGTGCTCCCCGCCGCCGCGGACCGGCTCACGGTGGTGGACACCCAGATGGACTGCAATAGTCCCGTCCTTCCAGCACTCGCCGCAATACAGGCTCTCGAGCTCGGCGGCGCGAGGCGCACGCCTGATCGTCCCTCCTCTGGACGCAGGGATCCCGCGGCGGGACCCGACCGACGTGCATGGGCCTGCTTGTTGCCGGCCGCCGGAGAAGCTCGCCGCGGGCGCGATGACGCCAAGTGGAACATTGGCGCGGCGGCAGCTGCGGAACTCGAAGAGCTGCTCGTGCGGCGGTGGGCGGAGCGGGGCATGTCGGTCGGCTCGGCGCCTGCGCGGGAGTGAGCATGAAGGTGTTCGAGATCGTCTTCAAGGGCGGCGAACACGGAGAGGTCATCGCAGATCGCATGATCCAGGACCACCGGAAGGCAGCAGTACCGCTTCTACAGCGCAGACAACGAGGTCCTCACCATCTTCGACCTTTCGGTTGTGAAGGAGGTGGTTGAGCGGAAGGGTTCCTGAAAGGAGGGGTCAAAGGGCGCAGCAGGAAAGCAGCGGGTTATTCGTCGGCATCCGCCGGACGAACTGCGGAGGCCTCGACCGTCCCGAGACCGCCGAGCTACCGCGATCTCGTCGACCGAGGTACAGGCCGCTAGATCACGATGCGCTCAATCTCGTCGACGGTGATTGTGTCCGCCGTCCGGTCGTAGAGCTTCGTCGTCTTCGGCGAGGCGTGCCCGGCGATCCGCTGCGCGTGTTCGAGCGTCCCCCCGTTCGACAGATACGCCGTGATTCCTGTCGCCCGACACGTGTGGCAGCAGGTCGACGCCGGCAGCCCCGCGGCCGCCGCCCGGCGCTTGATCATGGCCAGCACGGCGCGGCGCCCCAGCGGCCGCCCGGCCCGGTCGACGCTCTGAAACAGCGGCGCCGTCGGGTCCTCGATGCCGCCGGCGTTGACGTACGCCGCGACAGCCTGCTCCCCCCGGTGGTGGGCCGGCACGTCGTGGCGCCTACCGCCTTTCTCGTGCAACCGCAGCCACCCGCGCAGCCCCTGCCGGAAGTAGTCCTGCCGTCGCATCCCCACCGTTGCGCTCACCCGCGCGAAGCTGTAGACCAGCACGCTCAGCAGCGCCCGGTCGCGCAGACCGACCAGCGGCCCCGGGTCGATCCGGTCGAGGAGCGAGCCCGTCTCGGCCGGCGTCAGCACGGGCGTTGCGCCCTTCGTCACGACGTGCTTCGGTCCCCGCACGGCCGCCGCGGGGTTCACGGGAGGACCTGGCTGACGACGAGCCAGTCGCCGAGCATGCGGATAGTGGCCACGTGCTGCTTTGACCGTGGTCGCTGCTCCGGGCTGGGTCCGGAACACGTCTACGGCGGTGGGTATGCGGCTGCTGCCGTCCTAGCTAGTGTCGGCCAGAAAATCAGTAACTGCTTGATTCTACAAGACGTATCGCGGATTTCGAGTAGTGAAGATCGTCCTAGATGTCGTATTCTCGCGGAGGAGATCGTCGATTTCGGTCTTTTTCGGGGGGATCTTCGCGACAGCGAACGCCATGAGAGAAGTCCACAGGCGGCAGTTCCAGATCGGACAGGTGCCCATCGAGAAGATCTGGATCAACCCGAAGTCGCGGGACGACATCCCGGCGGTGTTGAAGGGGCTTCAGCACATCTGGTCCGACGAGAAGCTGCGCGCTCGTCTGTTTGCGCTGTTGGACAAGCATATCGTGCCGGAGACCGACCGCACGGTCGGTCGTCCGGGGATGGAGTTGTGGCAGGTCCTGGTGCTGGGCGTTCTCAAGCAGGGCCTGGGCTGTGACTTCGACCGTCTGCACGACCTGGCGAACCATCACGAGACGATACGCGCGTTCCTGGGGCACAGTGATTTCGGCGACAGGACGCGTTACGAGTACCAGACGGTGGTGGACAACGTGTCTCTGTTGACCCCCGAGCTGTTGTCGGCGGTCGGGCAACTGGTAGTGGAGAGTGGGCACAAGGTCGCTAAAAAAAAGCCTGGCGAGCCATTGCGCGGCCGGTGTGACTCGTTCGTGGTCGAGACCGACGTGCACTACCCGACGGACGTCAGCCTGTTGTGGGACGCGATGCGGTGCCTGCTGCGGGAGACGGGACGGGCGTCTGGGGAGAATGCGGTGGGCGGATGGCGTCAGTGGCGGTATCTGACCCGAGAGGTCCGGAGTCTGTTCAACCGGGTGCGGTCGACGCGGCGAGCGAAGCGGCATCCGGAGCGCGTGGAGGGGTATCTGGCCCGCTGCCGCGGGCTGGTCGAGCGGGCGGTGGACACGCTTGACGCGTTGCGGAACCAGGGCGTCGATGCCGTCACTTGTGGCTCTATCGAAGGCTACGTCGCTCATGCTCTGCGGCAGATCGGCCAGGTGGAACGGCGGCTGGTGCGGGGCGAGACGATACCTCACGAAGAGAAGGTCTTCTCGATTTTCGAGGAACACACGCGCTGGGTTTCGAAGGGCAAGGCGGGTGCGCCGGTGGAACTCGGGGTCCCTGTCGCCCTGATCGAGGATCAGTATCAATTCATCCTTCACCACGAGATCCTGTGGCAGGGTGCGGATGTGGACGTGGCGGTGCCGCTGGTGCAGAAAGCGCAGGCGCGGTATCCGGAGTTGCGGGCGTGCAGCTTCGACCGGGGCTTTCACAGCCCGGACAACCGGGTCGGGCTGGACGCGCTGCTCGACCTGAACGCGTTGCCGAAGAAGGGACGCCTTTCGAACGTCGACCGGGAGCGGGAGGAAGAGGCATCCTTCGCCGCCGCGCGCTGCGTGCACCCGGCGATTGAGTCGGCCATTATTAATGACCGCATTAGTATGGTGACACTATGCGGTGATATAGCGCAGGCTCGGCTTCTTGAAGAACCCACGCAACAGGGCTGGCGTCCGCTGTAAGGACCGCATGTGGCCGAGGACGTAGCGTTTGAGTTCCTGCGGCGTCTGCAGCAGGCGTTTGCGAACCCCGTGTGTCTTCAGATGGTTCCACACGAGTTCATCCGGATTGAGTTCCGGGGAGTACGGCGGCAGGAAGAACAGCTCAAGGTGGCCGTCCGTCGACGCTACGAACTCCTGGACCGCTTTCGCCCGGTGCGAGGAATGCTGATCGACGATGAGGAAAATCGGCTGCGTCTGATTGTGCAGTAAGCGCTTCAGAAATGCGATGAAGCGCACCGCCGTCATCCGCCCGTCGACCACCATGAACCGCAACACGCCCTGCGGACTCACCGCCGACACCAGATTGAGCCCGAACCGTTTGCCAGTCGCCGGCACCACCGGTGTTTGGCCCATCGGCGCCCACGTGGTGCCCGAATGATGGCTGTTCGACCGCACGCCCGCTTCGTCCGCAAAGAAAATCTGCGCGCCTGCCATACGGGCTTTCGCCTGAATCGCAGGATAGTCGACCGTCAGCCACTCCCGGACCTTGGCGGGCACCTGTTCAATCGCCCGGCGAACCGGCCGCTGGGGCGTGAGCCCCAGCGAGCGCAAGAGCCGCCCAACTGAGGCCAGGCTCAGGGTCACGCCGCAGTGCTGCCGAATCAGGTCTCGGACCATCGCCCGCGTCCAGAGGGCGAACTCGAACTGCAACTGCAGCGGGTTGTTCTGCGTCACCGTGCGATACACCCAGGCGCGCTGCTGCTCCGTCAGCTTGGGTGGCCGCCCCGGAATCGGCAACGCCCGTAGCGCCTCGATACCACCGGCGCGATACTTGTTCAGCCAGTCATAGATTACAGTGCGGGCGAATCCCATCACCCGCATCACCGCGGAGGGGGCTTCCCCGGCTTCAACCCGCTGTACTGCCTGTATGCGAATGTCTTCGAGTGCCTTGTGGTCAAGCGAACGACCATCGCGTTTCCTCACACTCTCCATTATATGGTGTCAGGTAACTTAGTTCCAGCTTAATAACGGATTGGAGCACCGAGGGCTCAACCGTGTCCGCCATCATGGTGTCGACGGCTTCGCGCGTGCGGTTGCCTTGTCGGTGCTGGCCACCAACCTGCATCGCATCGGGTTGATTCTGCAAGAGCGCGAGCGCAAACGACGCCGACGCGTCGCCTGACCGGATCGGACCGGCTCTGCCTCCTGTGGAGATCCAGCCGTCGCCCGAGGGCAAGGCCCTGCCGTCGCCGGAGGCCGGCCTTCCGGGCTGATTACCTACTGCTGCTTTCCGCGGAGTTGCCAGAATCGTAGTCGCAACCCGTTCGATAGCGAAATCACGTCAATTGGCGCAGCGCATCGCTTGCAAACATCCGCCCGCGAAGGAGGTTTTCTGGCTGACACTAGCTACTCTCCCTGCGTCGGCTCTGGCCCGCCAACCGCAGTCCCAGATACAATTGGAGCCTCTAGACGCGATGCCTCGTGCTTCACTCTATTTTTGGGAGCCACCACATGGCAGACGACAATCTGCAATCAGAAATCGAGCGGCTTAAAGCAGAAAATGAGCGCCTGAAGAGCGATCGTGGTCGCACCGTAAGCCTCAAGGTCAGCGCGAAGGGCGGCGTGTCGGTCTATGGTCTCGGTCGCTTTCCCGTCACGCTCTATAAGGAGCAGTGGACAACGTTGCTTTCCATGACCGATGAGATTAGAGCGTTTATCAAAGAACATGAAGCGGAGTTAAAATCGAAGCCGGAGGCGTAGCAGAACGGATTGTCCGGGGAGTCGGGGACGCAGGAGGCCGCGACGGCTTCCGGATCACGGGTCCGGGTGGAGGCGTCGTCTCCTCCGAGCGCGTCGCAAGGACGGCGGCGCGGACCTTCGAGACGCCGAAAGAGCTGCTCGGCATCGTCGCTGGTGAGCAGCTCGCGGTCGAGCCTGTCGAGCAACTCGATGGCGTCGGGTGGATCGCGACCACGGCTGCCGCCCGCGAACCCATGGCCGGCATCGCCCCACCAGCACGCAAGCCGGGCCGACGTTGGCCGGCCGCGCCGTTCGCGTTCGAGAGCGCCAGGATGGTTCCTTCGACTACACTACTACTCGTAGTGGGTAGGAAACAAAGGAGCTACGAATGAAAGACGTCATCGCGCTGCTGAATGACCACCGGTCTGAATTACTGGACAGTGTCGCTCGAATCGATGCGGCGATCGCCGCCCTTGGTGTGAAGCCGCGCCCGGCCGCGCCTTCCAGGCAGCCTGCGAAGCGTAGGCGCCGCGAGATGTCAGCCGAGGCAAAGCAAGCGGTCTCGGACCGGATGAAGAACTATTGGGCTGGACGCAGGAAGCAGGCTGAGACTACCGGCAGCGGAGACGCGGAGAACGCGGACGACGCGCCGACTGGGGCGTAGGCAACTGCCGCAGTGGGCCCTACCTGTTTCAAGCCCGGCATACAGTCTCCTGACGTGATCTGGCAGGTTGACGGATCGGCCGTTATTGGACGCCCGCCTCGAGTTCCCCCTCGGCTCTACCGGAGGCGACCTCCACCGCTGCGGATGCCCGCGCCTCGAACACCCGCCGCACGTATCAGGGCCAGTGGGCGAAGTTTGAGGCTTGGTGCCACGCCCGCGGCACCGGCGCGCTGCCCGCCGCGCCCGGCCGCGGCTTGGGCGACCCGACGGCCGCAGCCAGCGTGCGCGCCGTCGTCGCCTACGCTCCTTGTTCTCCGTAGGTGCCGCGGAGGCCGTTGCTGATGAGGCGCACGGCCGCGCGCCGCGACAGTAGGCGGCCGATCACTTGCCGGAACCCGCGATTGAAGCGGCCCGGAATGAAGGTCGGCCCCGATCGGCGCTCGAGCTCGAAGAGGGTCTGGCGCACGACCTCCTCGGGCTCCATCGCCGAGTTGCCGGCCCGCTTGTCCTCCGGGGTCTGTTCCTTGAATTTCGGTGTCAGGGTCGACCCGGCGGCGCAGACCATCACGTCCACGCCGTGGCGACCAAACTCCTCCCACAACCCTTCGCCCAGCACCGTGTCGAACGCCTTGCTGGCTGCGTAGGTCGCAACCAGCGCCGAGCCGTTGAAGCCGGCTATCGACGACATGAGCACCAGCGCTCCACGGCCCCGCTCGACCATGCGCCGGCCGAGCACATCCGACCAGATCAGCGGCCCGCGCGCGTTCACGTCGATCACCATCAGTTTGTCCTCGAGCGTCTGGTCCAGGAAGGCGCCGATGGGCGCGTAGCCGGCGTTGTAGACCGAAATTCCGATACGCAGCTCATCGTCCAGCGCCGCCAGCCGGCCAGCCAGCGCCGGCGTTCCCAGGTCGAGGACTTCGATCCGGACCTCCACGTCAAAGTCGCTGCGAATTCCGCCGGCGACCTGCTCCATGGCTTCCCGGCGTCTGGCGACCAACACCACGTTGAGCCCGGCCGCCGCAAACGCCCGCACCCATGCTTTCCCCAGGCCCTCCGAGGCCCCGGCCACCAGAGCCCATTCACCGTATCGATCCAGAAGCGGCATGCTGTCCTTTCGCAGTGCGAGGTTGCCCGCCAGATGCTTCCGTTCACCCGATCGGGAACAATGACTACGGCTCACCCGAGGCCGCCCAGGGTTGTCGCGGCCGCCGGGGGGAGCGCCATCTACAACCGATCTCCGAACTCTTTAATCGCGATCGCAAGGGCCGCGTCAAGCCAACGTTCAAATGCACTGGTAATCTCTTTGTCGCGAGTCTCCCACGTGATTACGAACGGCTCAAGAGATGTAGGTGAAAAATCCTCCGACACCACTTCTCGATCGTCGGAGTTTTCGTACGACTCCAAACGCGCGAAGGCCGTCACCTCCATGATTCCCGACAACTCTCGGCCAACGTGATGGAACGATGTCACGAAGGTGAGACGCTCTCGGCCGACCCGCATGGAAGCCTTGAGGAAGTTGAGTACCCGCAGGCCCACGCCGCAGACCGACAGGTCCTGCACGGTGTTGACCACGTGGACGAGGGTATGGCCGAGGCGCGGTCGAGCTTCCGACATGCTCGACGGTGGCGCAGGCGTCGATACTGCCGACTACACTTTCTCTGACGCGGGCGTGACGGTCGACTTGGCGACTGGCGCGTCGGCGGGCGGACACACCGAGGGCGACACGTTCACCGGCTTCGACAATATCTCGGGATCGGCGCACGCCGACCGCCTTGTCGGCGACGACGGGAACAACGATCTCCGTGGCCATCTTGGCGACGACACCCTGATGGGCTGGCTGGGCGACGACGTCCTGGACGGTGGCGAGGGCAACGACACGCTGGTCGGCGAATCGCGTTGGGGATGGCCTGCTGCCAGCACGACTACCGGGTGCGGTTCGTGACCGCCGCCGAGCTGGTCACGCTGCTCGTCGAAGCGCAGCAGCAGGGCCGACTGCAACGCAAGCTCGACCAGCTCGCCCGCTACGACGCCGTGATCCTCGACTAATGTTGAGCGATCGGTAATGTGGAGTTGCCGCCTCTTGCCCCCGCGGCGCCGAGCGCATTCCCTCCAGGACTGCACATTACGTACGTAGCATCGAGACCGTGCCGATCCCGGCACCGCCTTCCTGGAGGTCCCGATGTTGGTCGATCTGTATCCCAGGGTGCACCGGCGGTACTCGTCGTTGGCGATCATCGGTCCGATCCTGGACGGATACGGTACGTGGCTCTTGAAGCAGGGCTACTCAACCGAACGCGCCCGCGAGCATTTCCAGGCGGCGCCGCGCCTCGTCCGCGGTCTACAGCAACGCGGCGTCCGGGCCCTGACGAGCCTGACACGGGCGCGATTGTGGGCCTGTGCTCCCAGCGATTCGCAGGAGGATCCCAATTTGGCGGTCCTGGTGCGGCAGCTGGCGCGGTATTGCGAGTCCGAGCTGGCGCTGTATCCGCCGCCCGCGTTGACCCGGATCGAGCAGCGAGTCGCCGCCTACAGGACCTATCTGCAGCAGGTCCGAGGGTTCGCGCCTTCGACTCTGACGCACCATGGCCGCACGGCCGGCGAGTTTCTGGCACACATCGACTACGAGACGCACCCGCCGCGGCTCGCCGCGCTCGACCGCCGCGATCTCGACACCTTTCTGTGTGCCGTCGGCCCTCACCAGTCGCGTGCGTCCCTTCAGCATGTGGTAGCCCACCTCCGAGCCTTCCTGCGGTTCCTGGCCTCTGACGGTGAGATCCCGACCGGGCTCGACACGCAGATCGACACGCCTCGGGTGTATCGAGGCGAGAAGCTCCCACGGGCGCTGCCCTGGGACACGGTTCGGGCGCTCCTCCAGACGATCGACCGCACGACTCCGCTGGGGCGCCGCGACTACGCGATCTTCATCCTCATGGCCACCTACGGTCTGCGCGCGTGCGAGGTCGTGACGCTCACGATCGACGATGTGGAGTGGCGGGCGAGACGGCTGCGCATCCCGCAACGGAAGACACGCGGCACGCTCTGGCTGCCGCTCACCGACGAGGTCGGGACGGCGCTGCTCGACTACCTCCGTCACGCACGCGTCGCCCTGAACGTGCGCCGGCAGCGCGTCCCGTTCCGAGGCGCGCCCCCGCGCACCTTTCGGGAGCTGTTTCTCCGCTGCCGTACACCGGCCGGCATCCTCAAACCAACGGCGGTGACCGAGGCCTTCCAAGCCTGGTCGAAGCGAAGCGGCCTGGCCATTCCGTTTCAGGGGCCGCATTGCGTGCGGCACTCGTATGCGGTGCACCTCTTGCGGTCCGGTCTGTCGCTCAAGACGATCGGCGACCTCTTGGGCCATCGCACCCTGGAGAGCACGTGTGTGTATCTCCGCTTGGCGATTGACGACCTCCGCGACGTCGCGTTGCCTCTGCCAGCGGCGGCTGACCGCAGTGCGCCGGAGGTGGCGTCATGACGACGTTCAGCTCCGGCTTGTCCGCCACCATCCGAAGCCACCTGCACCTCTTGCGGTCCGGTCTGTCGCTCAAGACGATCGGCGACCTCTTGGGCCATCGCACCCTGGAGAGCACGTGTGTGTATCTCCGCTTGGCGATTGACGACCTCCGCGACGTCGCGTTGCCTCTGCCAGCGGCGGCTGACCGCAGTGCGCCGGAGGTGGCGTCATGACGACGTTCAGCTCCGGCTTGTCCGCCACCATCCGAAGCCACCTGACGCTCAAGCGAGCGCTGGGCCGGCAGTACGCCGTGGAAGAGTGGGTGCTGGCGCACCTGGATCGATTCCTCGCCGCCCGGCGCGTCGATCTCAACGCCGAGACGTTCGCCGCCTGGTGTCTCGCCCTGGAGCACTTGGCCTCCGGCACGCGTCGGGGCCGCATGCGGGTCGTGCGCAACCTGTGTCTGTATCGAGGACGTAGCGAGCCCGGCTGCTTCGTCCCGGACGAGCGACTGTTTCCGCGGATCCACCAAGCCATCCGGCCGCATATCTTCACCGAAAACCAGATAGTCCAGTTGCTGGCCACCGCGCGCACCCTGGCCCGCACGGCCAATTCGCCTCTCCGTCCCGAGAACATGCGCCTCGCGATCGTGGTGCTGTCCACCACCGGGCTGCGACGTGGAGAGCTGACGCGGCTGACCGTGGGAGACTATGATCCGCCGCAGCGCACGCTGGCGATCCGGGAATCCAAGTTCCACAAGTCGCGCCTCATCCCGGTGTCGGCGGATACCGCCCGCGAGATCGAGCACCTGATCGCGGTTCGCGGCCGGCGGCGACGGCCGACCGAGGCGGACAGCCCGCTCCTCTGGCATCGCAGTCCGCGCACTGGCGGCTACAGCGGCGACGGCCTCGGCTGTGCCGTGCGAGCACTCTTCCGGCGGGCCGGCGTCCGGACCGCGACCGGTCACCTTCCCCGCACGCATGATTTTCGGCACGGATTCGCCGTGAACGCGCTGCTCCGGTGGTACCGCGCCGGACTGGACGTGCAGTCGAAGCTGCCCTTCCTGGCCGCCTACATGGGGCACGTCTCGATCGTCTCGACCGCGTACTACCTCCAGTTTGTCGAGCCCCTCGCGAGCCCCGCGAGTGCGCGATTCGCCGACCACTGCGGCGCTCTCATCACAGGACCCACCGGTGGTGCGCGATGAGCGCCGCCGGCCCGAATGACCTGGCACGAGCCCTCCGGGCGTTCTTCGTCGATCACCTGCCCCGAGTGCGAGGGACGAGTCCCCACACCATCCAGAGCTATCGGGACAGCCTGGTGCTCTTGCTGCGCTTCGTCGCAACACGGACGCACCAGTCCGTCATCCAGCTGGACCTGGACGACCTCGGCCCCGAGCCGATCCTCGCGTTTCTCCATTACCTGGAGCTCGACCGGCGCAACAGCGTCGCTACCCGCAATGTGCGCCTCGCCGCGATCCACGCGTTCTTCCGGTACTGCACCCTGGAGCACCCCGCACGACTCGCACACTGTCAACGCGTCCTCGCCGTCCCGTTCAAGCGGACCGGCAGCCGCCCCGTGGAGTACCTCGTGGAGTACCTCGAGCACGAGGAGGTCGAGGCCATCCTCGGCGTCGTCGATCGCGGCACGGTCGACGGCCGCCGCGACTATGCGCTGCTCGCCACCATGTTCAATACCGGCGCACGGGTCGGGGAAATCGTCGCCGTGTGCGTCGCCGACCTGCGCTTGGACACACCCGCGCAAGTCCACCTGCATGGCAAGGGGCGGAAAGAGCGGGTCTGCCCGTTGTGGCCCCAGACCGCCGACCTGCTAGGAGCGCTGCTGGTCGAACGCTGCCGCGAGCCGCAACCCAATGAGCCGGTCTTCCGCAATCACCGCGGGACACGTCTCACACGATTCGGCGTCCGCTACCTGCTACAGAAGTACTGCACCCGTGCGCAGACCACCGTGCCGGCCCTGCGCGCCAAGCGCCTCCATCCCCACAGCATGCGGCACAGCACGGCTGTCCACCTGCTTCGCGCCGGCGTCGACATCGTCACGATCAGCCAGTGGCTCGGCCACGCCAGCGTCACGACCACGCACCGGCACGCGACCGTCGATCTCGACATGAAACGACAGGCACTCGCGAAGGCCCGCCCCACCGCCCGCGCCACCGCGGGGCCGGCCCTGTGGCGCACCGACGCGTCCGTGCTCGAATGGCTTGAAGCACTCTGAAGAAGCGATCGGTAATGTGGAGTCCGGCGACCCTTCGTGTCTGGTACGAGCGCCGCCCCCGCCGCAACTCCACATTACTGATCACTCAACATTAGTCGAGGATTACGACGTCGTAGCGGGCGAGCTGGTCGAACTTGCGTTGCAGTCGGCCCTGTTGCTGCGCTTCGACGAGCAGCGTGACCAGTTCGGCGCCGGTCACGAACCGCACCCGGTAGTCGTGCTGGCAGCAGGCCATCCCCAACGCGATCGACAGATGCGTCTTCCCCGTGCCGACGCCGCCGCCGAACACGACGTTGGCGGCGTCGGCGACGAAGCGGCAGTCGAAGACGTGCAGGACCGCGTCGCGGTCCAGGTCCGGCTGCGCGTCGAACGAGAAGGCGTCGAGCGTCTTGAGCATCGGGAAGCGAGCATCCTGGATGCGGCGTTGGATGCGGCGCTCCCGGCGGCCGGTCACCTCCAGATGGACCAACTGAGCCAGGTAGTCGGCCGGCGGCTGACGCTGGCGGGTGGCCTGCTCGGCCAGCGGCCGCCACTGCGTCGCGACCGTCGACAGGCACAGCGTCTTCAGGTCCGTCTCCAAATGCGGCGGCTCGGCAATCGCGGTCACCATTAGCAACGGCCCTCCACCAGAGCGTCATACGCCGACAGCGTCGGGGCGGGCACCACGATCTGCGCCAGTTCCGGACGCACCCCCGTCACCGGCCGGCACACCGGCGGCGGGCCACTCTGCTGCTGGCGCAGGAGGAGCCGCACCGTCTCGAGACGCGGCGAATGGCGCTCGAGCGCGGCCGTCACCGCGCGCTCGACGGCCGCGGCCGGCTGCGTCTCCATCAGCCGCAGCATCCGGACCCACTCCTGATCGGGCTTGCGCGTGTGCCTGGCCAGTTCGGCCCGCACCTGCCGCCACACCGGCGCCAGCGGCCAGTCGACGAGCGCCGTCGCCTCGGCCACCGCCCGGTGCTTGCGCTCGAGCAACGGCAGCACGTGAAACGCATCGAGGACCTTCGTGCCTCTGCAGAACGCGCGGGCGTGCTGCGCCACCACCTCGGCGCCGACGGCGACCGCCACCCGGTCGTGATACAGCTTCACCCACACCGGCCGGTAGGCGTGGCGGATCGGTACCGAGCAGGTGACGTGGTCCACCCGTACGTGTCCGAACTTGTCGGCCACTCGCGCGACGACGCGGCAGGTGGCGGGAAGGTGCACGGGCATCGCTCGCAGATGCTGCCGTTCCAGTGTCAACGCGTCCTGCACCGAGCGCCCGTCGTCAAGGTGGCGCGTCAGCAGGTCCGCCTCCAGCTCGGCGAGGATCGCCGCGTTGAGCGCCGCCCAGCTCGCCACCGCCAGCCGCGGCCGCAACACCAGGTTGCGGACGTACTTGACACCGCCCTCCACGGAACCCTTCTCCCAGCCCTTGGCCGGCGCGCAGAACTCGGCACCGAAGGGATACCCGCCCCGGAATGCTTCGAACGCCTCGGTCTGCACCCGGTCCCGGCCCGCCAACACCTTCCTGACCGCCAGCGAGGTGTTGTCCAGGACGAGGCGTTTCACGACGCCCCCGAAGTACCAAAACGCCGACTCGATGCCGTCGAGCAGCGACTCGAGACGTTCGACCGGGTACGCCTTGGCGAAGTACGCGTTGGAGAACGGCAGCGTCGCCACCAGGTACTTCACCTTGCACGGCACGCCGGCGACGTCGACCCACGACTCGCCGAAGTCGACCTCCATCGTCGTGCCGGGGAGCACGCTGCGGTGCACGAAAGCCTCCTTCGCGGTGCCGGCTGCCCGCAGTCCCGCGACGTAGCGGCGCACCGTGCGAGCCGGGAGCGGTCCGGCCAACGGCAGCAGCAACCGGCGAATCCGTTTGGCGGTCAACCGCGGCTCCGCGCACAGCCACTGCTTGATCTGCTCCCGCCACGGCGCCAGGGTGCTGGGCCGCGGCGGCGACACCCGCACCGGCGGCGTCGGCCGGCCGATGGCCCGCCGCACCGTCTTGACATCCAACTTCAACCGACGGGCGATCTCCTTCTTCGGCACACCCTCCACCAGATGCAGGTGGCGGACCTCGACCCACT
Source organism: Vicinamibacterales bacterium (assembly GCA_965217045.1). Taxonomy (GTDB): domain Bacteria; phylum Acidobacteriota; class Vicinamibacteria; order Vicinamibacterales; family UBA8438; genus JAAXGX01. Next base: position 218,142 of record CBDCHF010000009.1, read on the forward strand.
GGGACATCCTGATCACCTCCGCGTCCTCCTGGCTCGGTCGACGAGACGACCGTGTCTCGCCACCTCGATTATCGCCAGGCGAGCGCTGTTTCCGAGTGCTCAGGGGGTCCCATTTCAAGTGGCCACGGGGTCCCTTTCATCTTGCCGCTACCAACGAGAAGGCACAGAGCAACTTCACGGACCCGGAGAGCGGGATCATGAAGACGAGCAACGACGGGTTCCAGCAGTGCTACAACGCGCAGGTAGCGGTGGATGGTGAGCACCAGTTGGTGGTGGCGACGGAGGTGACGGCGAACGCGAGCGACCAGGGTGGGCTGCCGCTGCTGCTCGACGAAGTGGCCGAGACGGTCGGCGAGCAGCCGGACAGGGTGCTGGCGGACGCTGGCTACAGTAACGAGCGGGACTTGGTGAACCTGGAGACGCGGGGCGTCGATGGGTACGTGTCACTGGGACGGGAGGGCAAGACGGCGCGGCCCCGCGACCCGGGGCAGTACCCCGCGACGAATCGCATGGCCGAGAAGCTGTCGAAGCCGGCGGGTCGTGCGGCATACGCCGAACGCAAGTGGCTGTCGGAGGCTCCGCACGGCTGGATCAAACACGTGCTGGGATTCCGGCGCTTCAGCCTGCGGGGGCTGGCGAAGGTGCGCGGCGAGTGGGACTTGGTGTGCCTGGCGTTGAACGCCAAACGCCTGCACGCCCTGATCGCGGCGTGACACGCGGCAACGAGGCTCGCCATGGCGACCGATCGGCGCGCATCACGGTCTCTGGCGGACCAAGGGGCTCGTCAACGCCGGATCTCGCCATCTGCCGAGGAACTACCTCGTCGGGCGACCGCCGAAGCTGCTCCGACACGATAGGTCAGAACATGGGCCGACGACCCACTTCACGCCGCAGCATCTCCTGCGGCGCAGACTCCTAGCCCGCGCCGTGGTTGATCCGCCTCTCCGAGACGCCTTCGCCCACCGGCTTGACGTCGCCCGGATTACCGGTCGCCAGCCGCTCGACCCGGACCAGCACACGGGCGCGGGCGCGGACGTCGCGCAACCCGTCCAGCCACCTGGCGTAGATCTCGGTGCCGCGTTTCGACGCGGTTGACCTGGTCGTGGTCCCGCGGGTCGGCGGTGGGGCTTTCCCGCGTTTGCCTCAGGTCTCGTAGTGGCCTAGGAGTCTCCGCCGCAGAAAACGGTGCGACAATCGCAGGCGAGATCGGACGCCGGAAGGACTTGATGTCGACGACTTTTCGCCGCTACGCACCGGACCAATCGCTGCTGTTGCCGCCCGACGTGCGGGCGTGGTTGCCGGAGGGCCATTTGGCGCACCACATCAGCGATCTGGTGGACGGCCTGGACCTGACGGCGTTCTATGCCGCGTATGCGGGGGATGGTCGGCGCAACGCGCCGTATGCGCCGCGGATGATGGTGAAGGTGCTGCTCTACGCCTACGCGACGGGGGTGTTTTCGTCGCGGGGGATTGCGATGAGGCTGGAGGAGGACGTGGCGTTCCGGGTGCTGGCGGCCGGCAACTTTCCGCAGCACCGGACGGTTTGCGAGTTTCGGCGTCGGCACCTGGAGGACTTCAAGGCGCTGTTTGTGGAGGTGGTGCGTCTGGCGCGGGAATTGGGGTTGGCGCGCTTTGGCAAGCTGTCGATCGACGGCACGAAGGTTCGTGCGAACGCGAGCAAGCACAAGGCGATGAGCTACGGTCGGATGCAGGAGGAAGAGCGGCGCTTGGCCGGTGAGATTGACGCGCTGGTGCGGGCGGCACGCGACGCCGACGCGGCTGAGGATGAGCGCTTTGGGCCGGACGCACGCGGCGACGAGCTGCCGTCGGAGTTGCGCCGCCGGGAGGATCGCCTGGCGGCGATCCGGGCGGCGAAGGAGCGGCTGGAGGCGGCACAGCGGGCGGCGGACGACGCGGGCGGGCGGCAGCCGGGCCAGGATCGGAACCCGAAGGGCGGACAGCCGTACAAGCGGGGGTATGGCGAGCCGGACGAGAAGGCACAGAGCAACTTCACGGACCCGGAGAGCGGGATCATGAAGACGAGCAACGACGGGTTCCAGCAGTGCTACAACGCGCAGGTAGCGGTGGATGGTGAGCACCAGTTGGTAGTGGCGACGGAGGTGACGGCGAACGCGAGCGACCAGGGTGGGCTGCCGCTGCTGCTCGACGAGGTGGCGGAGACGGTCGGCGAGCAGCCGGACACGGTGCTGGCGGACGCTGGCTACAGTAACGAGCGGGACTTGGTGAACCTGGAGACGCGGGGCGTCGATGGGTACGTGTCACTGGGACGGGAGGGCAAGACGGCGCGGCCCCGCGACCCGGGGCAGTACCCCGCGACGAATCGCATGGCCGAGAAGCTGTCGAAGCCGGCGGGTCGTGCGGCATACGCCGAACGCAAGTGGCTGTCGGAGGCTCCGCACGGCTGGATCAAACACGTGCTGGGATTCCGGCGCTTCAGCCTGCGGGGGCTGGCGAAGGTGCGCGGCGAGTGGGACTTGGTGTGCCTGGCGTTGAACGCCAAGCGTCTGCACGCCCTCACTAGTGTCCCACAGTCTCAGGCCCAGGCCAGCGCGAGTTGCGGCCGGGCGCGGTCTGGTGGCGAATGGGTGGTGAAGAGGTCTTCGAGAGGCCGGCGTTCGAAGATGTTGAGCTGCAGCACCTGCAGCATCTGGTTGAGGCTCCAGCGCAGCCGCAGGACGAACTTGAGGTAGGCCAGCAGCAGGTACATGCAGGTGGCCACCCACAGTTGCGTCAAGACCGCGTTTTTCGACCGGCCCACGAAACGTTTCACCTTCAGATGCTGCTTGATCCACTTGAAAAACAGCTCGATCTGCCACCGGGACTTGTACAGGTCGGCGATCGTCTTGGCGACCCACGTGGTGTTGTTGGTCACGAACACGTAACGGTTTCTTGTCAACGGGTCGCGGTAGACGACCCGTCGCAGCCGGTCGGGATAGACCTTGCGGCTGCGGGCGCTGGTCAGTTCGATCGTCTGGTCGCTGAGAATACCGGTCCCGGCTCGGACCTCATGCTCGCGGGTGACCCGGTACCGCACGCCGCGCTTGAGGCGTGTCACGAAGGTGACGCCACGGGCCTGCAACTGGTGAAACCACGTGAAATCGAGATAGGCGCGGTCGGCCACGACCACGCTGCCGGCCTCGAACGTCCACGTGCGGGCCACGGTCACGTCGGCGGTCTTGCCGTCGGTGACGCTGAGGAAACTCGGCAGGTGGCCGGCTTGGTCCAACCCGATGTGCAGCTTGATCGCGGCCTTCGTGCGGCGGAACGACGCCCACGGGAAAACCGCCAGACACAAGTCGATGGTCGACGCATCGACCGCATACAGCTTGTGCCTGAAGCGGAAACGGTGGCCCGGCGCCCGTTGCTGGCAACGACTCAGCAGACGGCCGAACAACGCTTCGTAGAGGGTGTAGGGCTGCTCGGCGTTCACCCGCGCGAGCGACGAGCGGCTGACCGTTGGCACGCCCAGGTGATAGAGCTTGGCGGGTTGAGCGCGCAGATTGCTCACGATGTCGCGCAGGCTCTGCCGGCTGGCCAACTGGCCCAGGCCGAGGGCGACGAACTGCGCCCAGCGGCTCATGACGCGCAAGCGCTGCCCGCGCTGATGGTCGCGCGCCTCGGCGTCGAATTCATGTCGCGGAAGCAACGTCAGAAGTTGCCCGAAGACTGTGTTATGATGGGCCATGGCTTGGATCTCCTGTGTTTTGAATGATTTACAGCAAAACCATTCTAACAGACATAGAAGGTTCAAGCCGCCTCAATTAGAAGTTCTGTGGGACAGCAGTGGCACGCCCTGATCGCGGCGTGACACGCGGCAACGAGGCTCGCGATGGCGACCGATCGGCGCGCATCACGGTCTCTGGCGGACCAAGGGGCCCGTCAACGCCGGATCTCGCCATCTGCCGAGGAACTACCTCGTCGGGCGACCGCCGAAGCTGCTCCGACACGATAAGTCAGAGCATGGGCCGACGACCCACTTCACGCCGCAGCATCTCCTGCGGCGCAGACTCCTAGGACACTACGAGACCTTTCAGGCGTCGCGGTGTTCCTGGGGCGCTGCGTTTACCAGCCGCCAGAGTTCTGCGAGGACTGGGTCCCCAGCGGGCCGATCACCTTGAGCACGGTGTCGAAGTTCGGAACGCGTTCGCCGGCTGCGCTCAACGGACGGCTTGAACCTTTAGGTGTAGGCCCTCGTGCTCTTGAAGGCAGCTGATGATCTCGAACAGGTGTCGTGCCTGCGGATTGCCTTGCGGCCCCAGCATCCGCATCAGGCTCTTCGGCGACTTGGCTGTCAGTCCGCCCAGTTCCTGAAACCCGATCGTCGCCTTGACGTAGTCGCGCAGGACCGCTTTACCGAGCTCCAGTTCCCCAGCCAGAAGGCGCTCGATTCCCTCCTCGAGGAGCGTTTTCCGAAACCCGGGGTCTCGCTCAATCCGTGCTCGAACGGTGTCCTTGACGGCCCGCGTTAGTCCCATCGGTTCACTCCCCTTGGTCCTTCCGCCTGCGGTACTCCGCCCACAGTTTGCGGGCGCTGTCGATGTCTCGTTGCTGGCGTGTCTTTGTTCCCCCACCGAGCAGGACGATCAGTGCTTCCCCATCTCGACCGAAGTAGACTCGGTAGCCCGGTCCGAAGTCGATCCAATATTCCAAGACGCCTGCTCCAACGGTTCTGGTGTTTGACAGGTTGCCCAGCTCCATCCGAGTCAATGCGGTCGTGACTTTCGCTGCCGCGTGGCCATCGAGGCGCTCGAACCATCGAGCGAATGGGCTGCCGCCCCGTGCATTGACGTACTCTCTGATGTCAAACATCGGCCCACAGTAACGGATATGTTACCTCGGGTGTCGCTTCCTCGGCACCTGGTTGCCGACGTTCGAGCCCGGCTCGCGAGGTGTCGGCCGCAGCGTCTGGTGGTGCAGGTAGAGCGTTCAGGTCGGTTCTTCGGGCCCGCGGCTTGCGCCCGCGGCCGCTGGCGGCCGGCGTCCTCTCGCGCGAGGCACCGGATGCGGTCGCGGGCGTCCCCCAGCCATTCGACCGCCTTATATTTCAGTTTCAGCGGGCTCCCGGCGCCCGCCAGCGCGTTTGGGCATTAACATGACTAACCCGGTCGACGAGGGCCGAGCTACGGACTGACCCGATGGCTCACATCACATCATGCGGCTGGCTACCTACGACGACTTCACCCATCAGCTCACCGACGGCCACCGGGAATTCTTTGGTCATGCGGGACACTCCTTCGACGTTGCACCCGGCGACACGCTGACCGCCGACATCACCACGCTCACCCCCGAGGGCCAGCAGCTCGCCCGTTGGGCTCTGGAAGCCTGGACCAACGTCACCGGCATCGAGTTCCGGTTCGTGACCGGCGGCGCCCACATCACGTTCGATGACAACGAAGCCACCGCCTACGGCCGGGCGAGAGCCGTTGGTCCCGGCGGCGAGATCCTCAAGTCCCACGTCAACGTCCCCGTGGAGATCCTCGAGAACGGTTCCACAATCGACAGCCAAGCCTTTGGCGTGTACATACACGAAATCGGGCACGTGCTCGGACTCGGCCATCCTGGGAACTACGCCAACCCTGGAGCTACCACGTATGAAGCCGACGCCAAGTTCCTGAACGATTCCTGGCAGGCGTCGGTGATGTCGTACTTCGACCAGACCAAGAACACCTACATCGACGCGAGCTTTGCCCGGCCCGTCACGCCGATGCCCGCGGACATCATCGCGATCCAGAGCCTCTACGGCGTGCCCCCGGCCATCAACGGCGGAGACACCGTGTACGGCTATGAGGGCAACGTGGGCGGCTACCTCGGCCGGCTCTTTGCGGCAATGAGCGGTGGGGAACCAGACTCCGACGTGTACGGCGACGGGCCGGTCGCGCTGACGCTCTACGACAACGCCGGCAACGACACGCTCGACCTGCGGTGGGACGCCGACGACCAGCGGGTGGATCTGCGTCCGGAAGGGATCTCGGACGTTCTGGGCCTGACCGGCAACCTGGTCATTGCCCGCGATACGGCGCTTGAGAACTACGTCGCCGGGTGGGGCGACGATGCGATCCTCGGCAACGACGGCGCGAACCGGCTGGAAGGCCGCGCGGGCAACGACACGCTCGCCGGGGGAGGTGGAGACGACACGCTCTCAGGTGGGAGCGGCAACGACCGGCTCGCCGGTAGCGCGGGCGCCGACACCATTGACGGCGGCGACGGCAACGACCGGCTGTGGTACGAAGCATCCGGCGCGGGCGTGCAGGTCGACCTGTCTGCCGGGACGGCCACCGGCGGTCACGCGGAAGGTGACACCTTCGAGAACGTCGAAGGTGTCGTCGGCTCGCCGCATGCCGACACGCTCATCGGCGGCGACGATGGTGACTGGCTCTCGGGCAAGGCCGGCGACGATGTGCTGGCTGGCGGTGCTGGCCGTGACGGGCTCGCCGGGGGCGCCGGTGCTGACACGATGGACGGCGGTACTGGTCACGACCGGCTCTCGTACAGCACGTCCGATGCGGGTGTGGAGGTCGATCTCTCGGCCGGGACAGCTCGTGGCGGTCACGCCGAGGGTGACACGTTCGAGAACGTCGAGGAGGTGGTCGGCTCGCCGTATGCCGACACGCTCACCGGCGGTGGCGGCAACGATTGGCTCAACGGCCGTGGCGGCGACGATTGGCTCGCCGGTGGCGCTGGCGACGACGGGCTCGTTGGCGGCGCGGGCGCTGACACGCTGGACGGCGGCGACGGCCACGACCGGCTGTGGTACGGCGGGTCCGATGTCGGTGTGGCGGTTGACCTGTCGGCCGGGACCGCGAGCGGTGGTCACGCAGAGGGCGACAGGTTCGAGAATATCGAAGGCGTCGGCGGCTCCGCGCATGCCGACACGCTCTCCGGCGGGAGCGGCAATGACTGGCTTGGCGGTGGTGGCGGCGACGACACGCTCGTTGGCGGCGCGGGCGCCGACACCCTGGAGGGCGGCGGCGACGGCGATACCGCGTCCTACGCTTCGTCGAGCGCTGGGGTGCGGGTGCGCCTCCGCACGGGAGCGGCCACCGGTGGCCATGCCGAGGGCGACACCCTTCGGAGCATTGAGCACCTGGAGGCTGACACGTTCATCGCTGCAACGGCAACGCCGCGAACCGTCTGGCCGGCGGCGCGGGCGACGACCGATTGTATGGCGACTGGAGCAACGACACCCTAGTAGGCGGCGCAGGCAGCGATCACCTCAACGGCGGCGGCGGCGACGACACGGTGTCCTACGCGGGTTCGGCGGCGGGTGTGTCCGTCGACCTGTCGGCCGGAACAGCCGGCGGTGGCCACGCCGAGGGCGACACTCTCAGGAGCATCGAGGGGGTCATCGGTTCACGGCACGCCGACATCCTCACGGGCGGCGACAGCGACGACACGCTCACCGGTGGCGCCGGAGCCGACCGGATGGACGGTGGAGCCGGTGATGACTGGCTGTGGTATGGCGCGTCGGATGCGGGCGTGAACGTCAGCCTCTCGACCGGGGCGGGGAGCGGCGGTCATGCCGAGGGCGACACCTTCAGCAACGTCGAAGGGATCGGCGGATCGGAAAATGCCGACACACTCACCGGCAGCAGCAGCGACGACACGTTGCGCGGTGGGGCCGGGGATGACCGCCTTTGGGGCGAGGAAGGCGATGACGCGCTCGACGGCGGCGCGGGCTACGACCAACTGCACGGCGGCGCGGGGGCGGACAGGCTCGACGGCGGTGAAAGTGATGACGATTGGGCCAACTACGGCGGGTCCGATGCGGGGGTGACGATCAACCTGGCGACGGGCACCATGCAGGGCGGGCACGCCGAGGGCGACACGCTGGTGGGGATTGAGAGCATCAACGGGTCGCACCATGCCGATCACCTCACCGGCGACGACGGGGACAACCGATTCCAAGGCCTTGCGGGCGCGGACATGATCGACGGCGGTGAAGGTCGCGATACTGCCGGTTACTGGAATTCCGATGCGGGGGTGACGGTCAACCTCGCGACGGGCGCCGCGCAGGGCGGGCACGCTGAGGGTGACACCCTGGCGGGGATCGAGGCCCTCTCCGGGTCGGACCACGCCGATCACCTCACCGGCGACGACGGGGACAACTCACTCCGCGGCCGCGCCGGCAACGATACCCTGGAAGGCAGCGCGGGTCGCGACTGGCTGGACGGTGGCGAGGGTGCCGACACGTTCGTCTTCGGGGATGGCGACAGGGTTGCGGACTTCCAGGACGGCAGCGACCTGATCAGCATCAACGCCTTCGGCGACATCAACGCCGACAATTTCGAGACGAACGTCACGATTCGACAGAGCGGCGACGACGTGGCAGTCGAGATTGGAGATGCCGTGCTCACGTTGATTGGGGTCAGCGCTGCCGACGTGACCGCGGAGGACTTCCTCCTCGCGTAGTGTGTCGGCGCGCCAATGCCGACAGCGCTGTTGGGGTTGGCGTGCGCCCTGTCTCGTTGGGTTTCGATCCTCCCCTTGTTGCCACAGCGGGCCGGACAAAGTGAAAATCGGAGAACGATGACAATGGGAGAGATTCGAGCCAGCGTGACGCTGGAGAACAGCGACGACCGAGTGGAGGACGAGGACTGTCGTCTACGCAGACGAACGGCGCGTGGAGCGGCCGGTCGCACTGGTCACGATCGAGATCGGGAACCTCGCCACCGAAACCGAGGGCATCATCGGCGTGCCCGGAAGCGAGGTCCTGACCGGCCAAAAGGGACCACCGCGGCGCCCGGCCGGAACGTGCGGGCGAAAGCAGGTCTGAACCGCTCGATCCTCGAGCAGTCGTGGGGTGCGATCCTCGACCAGCTCGTCTACAAGGCAGCATGGGCCGGTAGACGAGTGGTGACGGTGCGCGCGGCCTTCACATCGCAGGACTGCTCGGCGTGCGGCAAACGCCGGACGAAGCCAGACGGACGGGAACGGTGGCAGTGCGAAAACTGCCACAAAGAACACGACCGCGACGTCAACGCCGCGATCAATATCCACAGGGCCGGCATGCGCGCCCTGGGCTCGAAAAGCAGCGGACGGGCCGCCGCTCGAGCCGGAAATACAGCCTGAAAACCCAGAACGGGTTAGCCAGGTATGTCAATGCCCGCGGTTGGGCGAAGATCGCCCGCAGCCGTTGCTGCTCTTCTGGGTTTGCATGGCCCCGGAATGCGCGGGCCGTCCTTATCCCCGCGCCGGCGGGGAGTTTCCGCCGCATTCGCTGAATACGGTTCATCCCCGCTCGTCCGGGGTGCCCGAGATAGGGGACCAGCGCCGCGGGGATGGTCCTTGGCCGTCAAGGGCTGGAGCGATCACGCGATCGCCGTCGAGTTTGGCCTTACCGACAAGATGATCGCCAGGGCTTACAGGCGGGCTAGTTCTCGGCCTCGTCGCGGTCGTCGGAGCCGTTGGTGTTGAGCTCCGAGATCTGCTTCGAGAGCGACTCGAAGCCTGCGCGCGTCTCCTCGCGGTGCTCCTTTACGTCGCCTTCGACCTTCTGAATCTGGGTTGACAGCTCCGCGTGCTCCTGAGTGTTCGCCCGGTCTCCGCGCACTGCGCCCACCAGCAGGAGGACGACTCCGATGACCGACTACTGAGACAGTCCAAGTGATCATGATGCTTTGGTCCTCCAGCCTACCGTGTCGTCTCGCGTCGGTCAATTTGCGCCGGGGTTTCTCCACGCGCGCGCGCGGGGAGGAACAGCGACCATCTCGTGTGGAACGGATTGCATCGGGTTCATCCCCCGCGGTGGCCGGGCTTCGCGGCCGCGGCGCGGGGCACGGCGCCGGACCTGGTTCCTGGCCCGGCTCTCCGTCCCCCGCTGTTGTCGTCCGGCCTGTCCTACGGTTCGGTCAGCGGCGCTTCGAGAATCGCGGCGGCCTCCTTTCCGCCGAATACCGATGTGAACACGGTGAAGCCCACCAGCTCGTAGTCCGGCGGGGCGTTGTTGAGCTCGTCGCCCATGGTCGTCGTGCTGCTCGTTGCCAGCAGGATGTACTGGTAGCGCCCGCCCGTGGGGTCGCGTTGCATCACGACGACGGCCTCGCGCCCGCCGAATGCCGTCTCGCCGCCCTGCGCGGCCACGAACCGGTACCCGTCGGCGCCCGCATCGTTGAGCTCGGTTTCCATGGTGCCCGTGCGCGAGGTCGCGAGCATCAGGAATCGCCCTTGTTCGTCCTGGGCGTCGACGGGTAGTCCTCCTGCCAGCACCACTGCTACGATCGCCAATACCTGTAGGGTCTGTCGCATGTTGTTCGGTCCTCTTTCTGTTGTTCGGGCGGCTTCGCGGTTCGTTGTCCGCTTGCCCGGTTCTGCGGACCCGCGTGTCGGCGCAGCTTCTGCGCCTTCCGGCGCGTACGTCGGCTCCCTCCTTCCTTTGTCAGACGGTGTCTGGCCCCGCCGTCTGCGCGTGTAGACGTCTCGCTCTTGCCGCGCCGCACCGATCCTCTCATGGCGTTGCGCTAGTGTCCTAGGACGCTAGGCCCAGGCGCGTTTGTTTGTCGCCCGATGCCTTGGGCGTCGTCGCGGTCGCGTGACGGTTCTGGCTTCGGCGGGACTGCGTCGCTGCCTAGGAGCCCGTGGCAAAAGGCCCCGCTGCATTCGACGGGCGATGCATCCCATCTGACAGCGTTGCTCCTCGGTCGAATATGGCCAATATGCTCCCTCGTCGCGCCTTGTCAGCCGGGCGCCTCGCCCGTCTCGGTGCGACGCGGGGTTTCGCCACGGGCTGCTAGTGGACTGTCTCAGAATTGTATTTCCCATGCTGGATGCGTCGCGCCGGGTTGTCGTACTTCCAGCGAAAGGGCTTGGCCTGCTTCGCGTAGGCTTGAATGTAGCGGCGTAGCTTCCGAGCGAGGTCGGCGAGGGACGTGAAGACACCCCGCGACAGCACGTCCCGCTGGACCTTCGAGAACCACAGTTCGACCTGATTCAGCCACGAGGAATAGGTCGGGGTGAAGTGGAGCTTGACGTTCGGATGCGCATCGAGAAACGCGGCCACGGTCTGGGTTTTGTGGGCCGAGAGGTTGTCGAGGATCACATGGATCTCTTGAGCGGGCTCGCAGGTCGTGACCACCTCGCCGAGGAAGCCCACGAAGTCCTGGCTTGTATGCCGGGCCGTCGTCTTGCCCTGAACCTCGCCGGTCTGGATGTTCAGCGCCGCGTAGAGCGACAGCGTGCCGTGTCGCTTGTACTCGAACCCGTGCCGCTCGATGCGACCCGGCGAGAGCGGCAGCACGCGGTCCCGACGGTCGAGCGCCTGGATGGCGGTTTTCTCGTCGACGCAGAAAACCGCCGCGTGACGCGGCGGGTCAAGGTAGAGGCCGATGACGTCGGCCGCCTACGTCTCGAAGTCCGGGTCGTTCGAGGCCATGTAGCGGGCCAGCCGATGCGGTCGCAGGTCTGCTTCGCGCCAGACGCGCTGCACGACGTCCTTGCCCACGCCCAAGTGGGCGGCCAAGCGGCGGCAGGACCAGTGCGTCGTCCCGTCCGGCGGCGGGCGGCGCGTGGCGGCCAGCACCCGGGCACGCACACGGGCGGTCAACTTCCACGGCTTCGGTATGCTCCTGCTCAGGCCGGCCTGAGCAGGAGGGCAATTCGCGAGATGGCGTGCCCGGGGGCACGCTTGACACGCGCCCAGGACCTTGACCTGGACACGCTGGGTGGAGTTACTCAGTCCAAAGACGCCGTGTAGGGGACGGTGAACCGGACTTCACAGCCGCTGGCGCGGCGACAGCATCCGCGGATCGGTACGGGGTCGTCGGCTCGCAAGTACACGGCGTACGTTGAAAGGAACGCGCTGAGGGCCCCTGCGCAAGCGGTGACGGTCTCGATGGCCCGCACAGTCAGCGGCATGTGACTGCCGTGATCGTCGAAGCGTGCGACGCAGGGGTAGCGGGACCAAGCGGTGTGCTGTGGGAAGAGCGTGACGCTCCCCGCGTAGACGGGGACGACGCGGATGCCCGCCGCCACAAGCCGCGCGTGACAACCGTGCTGGCGGAAGGCTCCGACGGTGCGTTCGATGGGAAAGAGGCCGTGCCGGAGGGCCCCTCGGCGTACCGCCGGCGAAAGCTCCGTCACGTCCTGGAACGTGAGCCCGAGCACCTCTGTGCCGAAGGAGCTAGTGCCGAACGGGATGCGTCCGGTCCCGGCAATGGTCTTGCGGAACCCCTCGTAGCCAACTGCCGAGGGAAAGATCAGGAGGCCCCGGTACCGACCGACGGCGCCAATGACACTTACGACGGCATGGGTGAGTCCGAGGTCGGGGATGTCCATGCGCAGCCTCTGGTCTTCGTCAACGAGAGTCCACGGTTCGGCGTCGAGGAAGCGAGCACTCGCGGCGACCAGCTTTCCCAAATGGTCGTGCGCGATGGTTGGCTGGCTGAGGTGGGTGCGGCCGGCATCGCCGGAGCGTGATCGTCTGGACTTCATGGTCCCTCCAGAAAAACAGAATCAGCGGGTCGGGAAGTGCGAGTTGCGGGCGAAGGATACCGATCCAGGTCCACCGGGAGAGAACCGACGCCTTCCGACTGCTGCTCACCTTTCTCGATCAACACCGCCAGCGGAAGCCCGACGCGCTCACGCTCGACGACCTCGATACTCCCGCGATCCTGGCGTTCCTCGACCACCTCGAAGAGAATCGCGGCAACAGCGTTCAGTCCCGCAATGCGCGTCTGACCGCCATACGGTCGTTCGTCCGCTTCGCAGCGTTGCGCACACCGGAGCCTCGGTGACCACTCAAGTCCGGCCATTAGTGGACAGTTGAAAACCGGCCATTTCCGATAGCGCCCCGAGACGTTGACGCCGGTCGGGAACAGACCGTTCCTGCCCGGCATGAGCAACGTCTTGGACGACGAGAAACGACAGCAGATCCTGGCGCTGGGGCGCCTCGGCTGGTCGCTGCGGCGCATCGAACGGGCGACCGGGGTCCGACGCGAGACGGCCAGTGGCTACCTGAAGGCCGCAGGGCTGGTGGTGCAGGGCCGTGACCGGCCTCGCACCCGGCCGTCAAATCCGGCCATTTCCGCGCAGGTGTCCACCGACCCTTCGGCGGGACCCGCGGCCGGGACCGGCACGGGAACCGCCACTCCCGTGGCCGGAGACCGTCCCACTCCCGTATCCATGTGTAGACCTGGCCGGGCGCTGACAGAGCCTGGCCCGCGCGTCGCACCGGCAATTCGACGCAGCCCGAGCGACAAGGAACGCGATCCGGCCGGCAATCACGAATTTTTCGACAACCAGGCCCGGCCCAAGGACTACGGCTTCGACGCGGTGTACCCAACCCTCATGTGCGACAGCGACCCGCCGCTGCTGCTGACGCATGAACCGCTCGAGACGGTGCCGGCCGGCTGCGCGAGCGTGCACGGCCACCTGCACGGCGCCCCCGCGCGGTCGGCCGCGAGGCGGTCGAGGCGCCAGCTGAACGTCAACGTCGAGCTCACCGCCTACCGGCCGGTGCGGCTTGCGGGGCTGGCCGCGACGGCACGGGCGCTGCTGGCCGGCGACGTCGAGCCGCAGGCGACGACCGCGCATACGGTGGCGCTGGCACGCCGCCGCGGCCGCCGGAGCGAGCCGGGGTGATATCGCGCCAGGCCGCAGCATAGGATCCCGCCATGGAGACCATATCCGCCGAGGTGAAGCTCGAGAACGCGGTCGACCGCGGGGAAGTCGAGCGCGGAGACCGCAAGGAGTCCGACATCCGGCGGGCGAGCGTCCACGCGTCCGTCGACACGACCGGCGTGCGGCCCACGCTGCCGCGGGAGCTGGTCGAGCGCCTCGGGCTGGGGGAGCCAGGGGCCCTCGCGGGACCGGTCACCGTCCGGCTCGGCGACCGCAAGACAAGCACGGACTGTGTGGTGGGGTCCCCGCCAGCCGGTGATCGGCTACACCGTGCTGGCGATGATGGACCTGGTCGCCGACGAGGCGACCGGCACCCTCCCCGCGACGGCACATCACGGGCACGACAGCCCTGAACATCCCCCAGCGCCGAATGAGCACCGGCGACTGGCGCCAGCACGCGACGTGGTTTTGGCACGAACCGGAGACGCTCAGCGACCACAGCCTGACCGACGAACCGACGTACGGGCACCTGCTGTAAGTGCCCGACCCATGGGGACTGCGGGACGCCCGCTGGGGCCGAGCCCAGCTCGGCCACCCGGCGGTGAGCCGGTGCCGGAGCCGCGCTGCACGGCGACCGTCGTCAACGTGGCCGCGGTCGCCGGGTGAGCGACTGTCCGACCGTGATTGGCGGGAAGGCCGAGGGGAACTGCGAGAACGAGTGCCGTTACACCCTGATTTTCGGTCTGGTAAAGCGCCGTCGATGGCGGACTCGCCCGCAGCCAGCCCCTCGTGAGTTATCTGGGGACGCCGCCGTCGCTGGCCATGACCCCGGGACGACCAGGGTCAACGCGCTCCTCGCCGACGCGAAGCCTAAAATGGGGTGAAATATCCGAACCGGAGGCGATAGATGGCAGCAGCACAATCGGAGTGGGACGGGGTCATCAAGGCACGCAGGGTGTTCTTCGAGGCTGAGCGAGCACTCGTCAAGGCGAGCCTAGAGTACCAAAAAGCGCGGGTGGAGTACGAACGAGCGTGCACCCAGATTGGAGTAACCCCTCACTACACTTGAGCTTTCCTCCAGCGGTAGTTCGGCGTGAACCAGGCCAAGGCCGACAAGCGGCTGGCCCGCTACATGGCCTCGAACGACCCGGACTTCGAGACGAAGGCGGCCGACGTCATCGGCCTCTACCTTGACCCACCGCGTCACGCGGCGGTTTTCTGCGTCGACGAGAAAACCGCCATCCAGGCGCTCGACCGTCGGGACCGCGTGCTGCCGCTCTCGTCGGGTCGCATCGAGCGGCACGGGTTCGAGTACAAGCGACACGGCACGCTGTCGCTCTACGCGGCGCTGAACATCCAGACCGGCGAGGTTCAGGGCAAGACGACGGCCCGGCATACAAGCCAGGACTTCGTGGGCTTCCTCGGCGAGGTGGTCACGACCTGCGAGCCCGCTCAAGAGATCCATGTGATCCTCGACAACCTCTCGGCCCACAAGACCCAAACCGTGGTCGCGTTTCTCGATGCGCATCCGAACGTCAAGCTCCACTTCACCGCGACCTATTCCTCGTGGCTGAATCAGGTCGAACTGTGGTTCTCGAAGGTCCAGCGGGACGTGCTGTCGCGGGGTGTCTTCACGTCCATCGCCGACCTCGCTCGGAAGCTACGCCGCTACATTCAAGCCTACGCGAAGCAGGCCAAGCCCTTTCGCTGGAAGTACGACAACCCGGCGCGACGCATCCAGCATGGGAAATATAATTCTGAGACAGTCCACTAGTGTCCTAGGACACTAGGGCCGGTTGTTTCGGTTGGTTAGCGCGATCCCGTCAATCTCGCCTTCCTTGAAGCAGCAAGCGTGGGCGCCGGCGAAGTGCGGCGGTCCGCCTTCGAGTAGGTGGACGTCGCCGTTCTTCATCACCAGGAACCTCGGTGGACGGGTCAAATCCGGCCATTTGTGGACACCGCAAATCCGGCCATTTCGGGCGTCCCGAGACGGCACCTGAGTTCTACTTCAAGGGCTCGTGTACGCGCAAGGATGTCTGAGTTTCCTGAAACCCGGGCCGCAAGGCCCATAACGGCTCTGTGAGCGGAGGGACGGGCGGCGTGTCACCCGGCAGGGGCTCCGACGGGCGGCGTGTCACCCGGCAGGGCCGAAGCGCAAGCGGAGGACGCGCGCAGCCGGTTGACACGCCGCCCGTCGCGTAGCTACCCGTGGCGGAGCCCATCGATCGCCCTCGACCCACCCGCGGATATTTGGACCTTGGTGCGCCAGCTGCGCGGCCCGCACTTGAGCACGTGCGCGTGATGGAGCAGGCGGTCGAGCAGCGCGGTGACGGCGGCGGTGTCGCCGAGGAGCTTTCCCCAGTCGTCGACCGGCCGGTTCGAGGTGAGCAGCGTCGACTCCCGCTCGTAGCGGCGCATGATCAGCTCGAGCAGGTCTTCGGCGGCGGTGTGCGGCAGCTTTCGCATGCCGAGGTCATCGATGATGAGCAGGGGCACGCGGGTCAGCTCGGCCAGATAGGCCTTGCGGGTGTCGGCGAGCGTGGCCTCGGCGAGTTCCTCGAGGAAGGTGTGCGCCTCGCGGTAGATGACGCGCTAGCCCTGCTGGATGGCGGCGCGTCCGATGGCCTGGGCAAGGTGGCTCTTGCCCGTACCGGGGGAAACCGTCCCATACTGCCCGATATCAAGCTTCCGACGCGACGATCCACTATCCGTTCCATCCTCGAAGCGAGGAACGCGTGGAGGTCGTGCGGCGCCAGCAGTTTCGTGGCCAGAGCATGGTCGTCGTTCAGCAACGGGACGGCACTTCGGCGCACATCCCGACCTGGATGTGCGATCCGTCGGCGGCCGCGCTGGCAGTGGTAGGCCACCCGCGCGTCGCGTTGGCGGGTCTGCGCGACCTGCGGCTCGTTCTCGACGCGGCGCTATCGTCGTTCTCCAGCATGCAGGAAGGAGAGCGGCATGGCACAGACGCAGGTGGTGCGGCGAGGCGAGTTACTGGCGCAGATGGAGCCCGGACCGACCCTCACGTCGAAGACACGGGGGACGGCGCTTCGGCTGGTGGCGACCTTGCTGCTCGAAGCGGTAGCGACGCCCGGGACGGTGGCGGAGGTACCGGAAGCGCGAGAGATAGAGGAAGGCGATGAGCAAGATCGCATCTGACCATCTCAGCCGTCAGGCCTTCGTTTATGTCCGGCAATCGACGCGAGACCAACTGCGTCACCATCACGAGAGCCGGCGTCGGCAGTACGGGCTCGCGGACCGTGCACGCCGACTGGGCTGGACCGACCCCGTGGTGGTGGACGACGACCTCGGGCGGTCCGGCGGCGGCAGCGCTCGACCGGGGTTCGAGCGGCTGCTGCTCGCGATCTGCGAGGGACGCGTCGGCATCGTGCTGGCGGCGGAGGCGTCGCGGCTCGCGGGGAACGGCCGTGACTGGCACACGCTGCTCGAGTTCTGCGGGCTGGTGAGCTGCCTGCTCGCCGACGAGGAGGCCGTCTACGACCCGCGCCTGCCCGACGACCGGCTGTTGCTCGGCATGAAGGGCACCTTCAGTGAAATGGAGCTGTCGCTGCTGCGCCAGCGTTCGCTCGAAGCCCTCCGGCAGAAGGCGCGTCGTGGTGAGCTGTTCCTGGGCGTCGCGGTTGGCTACGTGAAGGTCCGGCACGACCGGATCGAGAAGGATCCCGACCGGCGCGTTCAGGAAGCGATCGGCCTCGTGTTCCGGAAGTTCGCCGAGTTCGAGAGTATCCGGCAGGTCCATCTCTGGCTCCGGCAGGAGGACGTGCGACTGCCGGGATGAACCGCACTGGGCCATGAGCTACCCGCGGGCCGAGAAGTAGCCCCGCACGCGCGGGGATGAACCGGCTGAGATCCGCCGCGAGTCACAGTTGCGGAGAGCTTCCCCAGGCGCGCTGGGAGGAACCCAGGCTAGCGCGGGGGAGTACCCCCCGCAGACGCGGGGATGAACCGACGCGGCGAGGAACCCGAGTCTCCCCCGCAGCAACGGGAATGAAGCCGGGACGGCGTACGGCCCAGCCGCGAGCGCCCGAGAAATGAACCGCAGAGCGGCTTGGCGGCGGCGCGACTCGAGTGGTGTCCCTCGCCTAGCCTGGGACGGTCCCTCGTGCTACGCTCGGATTTGTGAATGCTCCCTTGGCTCGGCCTGGGCGGCTCACCTGACAACAGCGAGAGAAGACACCGATGAACGAACCGACGCTACACTACGTGGAACCGGTGTACATCGGCAGAGACCCACAACCTCACTACGCACTGGACCCGTGGGTTCAACCGCGAGCTGGAGAACACGACGAGCTGATCGACACACGGCTCGTGTACGGCGAATCGCGACCTGTGCGGGTGATCGTACCCGACGGTTCGAGGGCAGAAGAGACGGCGCAAGGCGTGATCGTCCGCGCCCCGAACGCTCATGTCTCATTCGCGGCGGGGTGGCCACCGCCGCACGAGGGTCGGATCACACCTGACGAGTGGTACCCAGCCTAGAAGCAAGCCGATGGACACGACTCAAGGCGCCGTCAAGCGGACGTACGAGGACTACTGCGCAACAGCGGACGACAAGCGCTACGAGCTGCTGAACGGCGATCTGATGATGGTTCCCGCACCGAACATGAAGCACCAAAGGGTGCTGTCCAGGCTTGACCGGAGACTGGGTAATTTCACCGAGGAACACGAGCTTGGGAACGTGTACGTCGCACCCTGCGACGTGGTGCTGTCGGACACGGACGTCGTGCAGCCCGACGTGCTGTTCATCTCGCGAGCGCGCGAGCACACGATCACCGACGCGAACGTGCGGGGAGCGCCCGACCTCGTGATCGAGATACTCTCGCCGTCCACCGCCGACCAGGACCTAGGTTACAAGCACGACCTGTACGGCAGATACGGCGTGCTCGAGTACTGGATCGTCAATCCGATGGCCGAGACCATCGCCGTCCATCGGCAACGGGAGGGGAGGCTCGAACTCGCCGACACCTTCGGGCGCCGCGACACCCTTCGGACGGGGCTACTTGAGGGGCTGCAACTCGAGCTCGACGATATCTTTGCGAGCTGAGCAATCCCCGCACGCGCGGCGATGGACCCGCCTCGAGCTTCGAGGGAAACAACACGATGAAACGCGCGTCGGGCACGATAGCGATCGGATTCAAATACGCGTCGTACACAATGGCGATCGTCTTCGGTGTGACAACCGCAGCCGTGTTGGGACGCGAGATCGAGATCTGAAGAGCCACAGCCCAGGGCCTGGTGCTCATCGCAACGGGAACCAGCCTGATGACGTTCGTCTACCTACGGCGAGTATTACCGACGTCCCACCCCGCAGCAGCGGGATGGACCACGAGATGGGTTGGTGGCCGGCGAACCGAACGGGGAGACCCCGCACGCGCGGGGATGAACCGTGATGGACCGACAGGAACTCAAGATGACCACGCGTCCCCCCGCGCGCGCGGGGATGAACCGGGAAGCCCCGGACAGCACTACGAAGCCGCGACTATAGTGACGAGCGATGGGAGTAATGACCAACCCCAACCACAGGCCGTGCGAACTTGCACCGCCAGAGGCGTTCAGCAACGAGCTGGCGCCGGCGGACCTGCTCGCACGGCTGCGGCCTCATGCGGAACCGGCCGCGACGCGCTCACGTAGCGCCACGGTGAGCCTGGTTTTTGCCTCCCGATGCTGCGGCGAGAGGAGGGCAGCCACCGCGCCGGAACTGTACGCGGCGATGCGGCGACGCGAGCCGAACGAAAGGGACCTCGACGTATTGACGTCGTGGCTGATCCACGCGACGCCCGAGCAACAATGGTGGGCATGGGTGGAACAAGCCTACAGCTGGCGGATGCTCGCGCGCGCCATGCAGCTCACAGGGCTGCCGTTCTGGGAACGGCATCGGATTATGAACATGCACGCCTACGACCAGAGCTTGGTGCCGAAAAGCTCTCTACCAACACGGTGACCGAACGTGGCTGAGAATCTGACACTCCCACCAACACCAAGCAGACTGTGGGAACGCGTGCGCGGCGGGCTGGACGAAGCACTGGCCCAAGTGTTGGAGCCGGGCGAGAAATGGGCGCTCGGCGGCGGCACGGTGCTCGTGGCGCAATGGCAGCATCGCGAGACAACGGACATCGACCTGAAACTGGAGCCTACCGAACGCGAGGGACGTCTCGAGGTAGGCGCGAACGAACACTACATCAAGAGCCTTGAAGCGCTGGGTGGAGGCGCAACATACGCCGGGAAGAACCAGCTGGTGACAACGTTTGGCGACTCGGTGCTCGACCTGTTCGAGTCCAGGTCACGACCTCATGCATCCCCTTGTTTTTGCAGGCATCAGATCACGCCGAAGACCTCTCGATACACCCGCTGTTCCATGAGCATGCTTCCGAACGTCTCCATCAACCGACGAACCCGATCCTCGGGCCAATTGGGGAGGTGGTGGTACAGCATCAGCCCCTGCCGAAACAACGAATGCGTCCGCCGCTTCACCGTGTTCGCCTTCAACCAGCGGTCATAACCGATGCGCTCGCCCGCCGCGCCCAGCAACGACAGCACGGCGATCGCCAGCGCGCTGATCAACAACAGGCGGTCCCGCCGGTCCGGGCGCGAAACATGCATCGAAGACAGCCCCATCCCGAAGCGCATGTCCTTGATGTCCCGAAAGCCCGCCTCAATCCCCCAGCGCTTGCCGTAGTACCGAATCAGGACCCGCGTCGGGACTGTCGCTTCGCTGGCCACCAGGCACCACGGTTCGTCCATCTTCGGGTCGTGTACGCACACGACCACGCCGACCGGCAGTTCGTACGTGTCGGTCACCCGAGCACCCACCAGCCGCCGCGCACGCCCCCCAGCGCCGACCCACGCGGCGGCCGCTCGCCGCTCGCCCCGCGCACTCGTCACGTAGATGTCTCCACGCAACCGAATCACATATTCGAAGGCCAGCTCTGTCGTCAACGCGTAGAACAGCTTGCAGTCCCCAAAGCCCCGGTCCGCCACGACGGTGACTTTCACCCCGGCCGGCAGCACCTCCCGCAACCGGCACAGCACCTCGTACTCATAGCGCCGCTGATTACCCTTCAGTGTCGAGGACGCCACCGTCTTCCACAGCAGGGGCGTCGCGCGCCCATGGCCAGTCACCATCGACAGCACGATCGTGTCCTGCCCGTCGGCCGCGAAGCTCGTCCAATCCAGCGCGACGACGACTTCTGTGCGGGCGCCGACGATGAACGGCGTCCAGTATGCGAAAAAGGCCCAGACGTCGACGCCTCGATTGCTCAGCAGCCGATCCACCTGCTTCACACCATGCTTGGTCAACGTCCCCATGGCTTGGGCCAAGCCGCGCCCCACTGCATGGATTGCCAGCGAAGCGCTCGTCAGCACGCCCACGGTTGCGTTAGCCAATGACAGCACTCTCTTGGCATGCAGGTCGCCTTCGTACAAGGTCGTGATAAAGTTCAGGAGGTCGTGTCTCCCGAGCCATTGCCCGGATGAGGCCGGCCGGTCTTGATGTATATTCATATAATCATATTCTAATTCACAGTGCGCCACCTTTCAGACTTTCTAGCCTAATGCGAGACGGAGGGTTTCGCTCTATTGATTCATATGAGTTCTCCACCCGGCGGCGCCGGACCCCGTAGTCATG
The DNA here is from genome assembly GCA_965217045.1 of Vicinamibacterales bacterium. Lineage (GTDB taxonomy): Bacteria > Acidobacteriota > Vicinamibacteria > Vicinamibacterales > UBA8438 > JAAXGX01. Next base: position 239,362 of record CBDCHF010000009.1, read on the forward strand.
AAACCAGGGCATGACGAGGCGACAGCCGGGCCCCGTGGGTGCGGATCAGCCGGCTGGAAGGCTACCGCTGCCCACGAGTGTCTGTGTGGAAAATGAGGGGATCTCTGAGGGTCACGACCACGATTCGCGCAGGAGGAGCGAAAGGTCAACGGACGTATACAGCGAGTGCTGAGCAACGCGCAGATCCTGCACGGAAAACTGGAGGGCCGCGGATACTACTCCCCGACGAAGGACCTCTACGATATCGCCGTCACACGGCGCAAAGACCGCAAAGCACTGGAAATTGCGGTCAACTGCATGCCGAGAGCAACGATCGACGAAATCACAGCCAGGTGGGAGGGATTGACCCGATACCACCAAGACCGTGCGACCAAGGATCTAAAAAGCGTCCCGGACGCCTACCGGGACATCATGAAGCCGCTACCAACAGATGACGCTCAGTTGGAGCCATGGAAAGCTCCAGGTGTACACACTGAACGACGACGGCGAGCAACAAACTCGACAACTGCCGTCAGGAGGCCGAGGACAGATCCAGGTCGCGATAGAACGGGCAGGGATCGCGGACTACGTACGGCGGAACACACCAACAAGGATCGACACCATAATCGCGGTGGTAGAAGCGGGAAGACGGCGCACGGGAAGCGACGAGACGCTGACGGTTTGGGAATCCGGCTGGCGGACGCGAGGATCGGGGAACGAGCCGACGTCGGGGCGAAACGCCAAGGTGGGCGCGGCGCCTGAACGACCAACGCCAGCATCGCAAGCAAAAAGCGCCAACCAAAAAGCCCGCGTACGAAACGGCCCCAACACAGAGGGCGAGAACTACTCGCACTAGAGTGACCGCACGGAAGCGCGAATGCATCGTTGGTTCCGGTCCACGGCCCCGCTCACGCGTCCGGCAAGTCGACCGTACGACATTCAGCCAGGGCGACGATACCAGCGCCCCTGGGCAACCCACGGCCTCGATGAGCAGAGCGGCAGAGAGCAGACTGCACGCCCTCAAAGGGATCGTGAGCGACGCGGCGTGCGTGACGACTACGAGTCGAGCGCTCGGGCTGACGCTCCGACCGAGCCCGGTGTGTCAAGGGCGGCGTAGATTTCGTTCACTTCCGGCAGTGCGTCGTGCGCCTCCGACAGTTGGTCCTGCATCCTGTCGATCGGCGGTCCGCAGGCCCCGGCGATCAGTGCGGCCAGTACGGTCATTACCAGTCTTCTCATTTTGTTCTCCTTTGCTGCGGCCAGTTCCACTGGCGCCGGCGTCCAGCCGGACGCTCAGCGTACGTCGCCAGGCGCGCTCCTCGCGTAGCCCTGGCGGCGAGCGTTCCCCTATGGCGCGCGATTCTCTCACAGGTTCTGCCGGAGTGGGCCCAGCGGCACAGCCCGTCGACCCGCCCCCCTGCCGCCGCTTCGCTCCGGTGTCCTAGTGTCCTAGGACGCGATGACTCCTTTTTTTGTGTCGGCGCTGCTGGTGCGCCTGTCGGTCGCGTTGGCCCCGCGCGCCCGCTTACTGCCTGGCTCGCTGTTGCTCGGCACGCTGGCTTTGGACAGCGCTCGGCTTGGCAGGGCAGCAGGTTTCGTAGTGTCCTAGGACACTACGCGCCTTTTAAGCCGTCGCGGCGCTCCTGGAGCGCCCCGTTTCCCAGCCGGCAGAATTCCGCGAGGACTGCGTTGAGCCGGGCGTAGTCCTGCCGGGTGCACTAGCCGCGCCCCTGGACGGCGTCGTCCGCGATCGCGGCTGCTCAGCTAGATTCACTCGGCCCTGTGGGCGATTGTCGCTCTACGGCGGGCGAGACTTCCGCGCGCAGCTTCAGGCCCACCGCGTTGATTACTTTCAGCACGGTGTCGAAGTTCGGCACGCGTTCCCCCGACAGCGCCTTGTAGAGGCTTTCGCGCGACAGGCCGGCCTCATTCGCCACCTGTGCCATCCCCTGTGCGCGGGCGATGTCGCCCAGCGCCTTGGCGACGAACGCGGCGTCGCCGTCGGCCTCGGTGATCGACGCTTCGAGGTACGCCGCCATGTCCTCGCGTGTGCGCAGGTGCTCGGCAACGTCGTAGCGGGATGTGGCGGTCTTGGTCATGGTGTCACCTACAGATTTCTCGCCAGGTGCAGCGCCGTCTCGATGTCGCTCTTCTGGGTGCGTTTGTCGCCGCCGGCCAGTAGTACGATGACAGTGTGGCCCTGCCGCTTGAAGTACACCCGGTAGCCCCCGCCGTGGTCGATCCGCATCTCCGAGACGCCTTCGCCCACCGGCTTGACGTCGCCCGGATTACCGGTCGCCAGCCGCTCGACTCGCACCAGCACAAGGGCGCGGGCGCGCACGTCGCGCAACCCGTCCAGCCACCTGGCGTAGATCTCGGTCTTGCGAACTTTCAGCATGCTGTAAAAGTAGCCCGCAGGCTACATTTCTGTCAATCCGGGGTAGCGTTCAGTCTGCCCAGTTCCTGAAACCCGATCGTCGCCTTGACGTAGTCGCGCAGGACCGCTTTACCGAGCTCCTGTTCCCCAGCCAGAAGGCGCTGGATTCCCTCCTCGAGGAGCGTTTTCCGAAAGCCGGGGTCCCGCTCAATCCGTGCTCGACCTGTGTCCTTGACGGCCCGAGTTGGTTCCATCGGTTCACTCCCCTTGGCCCTTATCCCCGCGCCGGCGGGGGGGTTCCGCCGCATTCGCTGAATACGGTTCATCCCCGCTCGTCCGGGGTTCTCGAGATAGGGGACCAGCGCCGCGGGGATGGTCCTTGGCCGTCAAGGGCTGGAGCGATCACCCGATCGTTGTCGAGTTTGGGCTTACCGACAAGATGATCGCCAGGGCGTACAGGCGGGCTAGTTCTCGGCGTCGTCGCGGTCGTCGGAGCCGTTGGTGTTGAGCTCCGAGATCTGCTTCGAGAGCGACTCGAAGCCTGCGCGCGTCTCCTCGCGGAGACCCTTTACGTCGCTTTTCACGTTGCGCGTCTCCTCGCGGAGACCCTTTACGTCGCCTTTTACGTTCTGAATCTCGGCGTCGACCTTCTGAATCTGGGTTGACAGCTCCGCGTGCTCCTGAGTGTTCGCTCGGTCTCCGCGTATAGCGCCGACCAGCAGGAGAGCGACTCCGACAACGGCGACCACCGATCCGACGACAGTCCAAGTGATCATGATGCTTTGGTCCTCCAGCCTACCGTGTCGTCTCGCGTCGGTCAATTTGCGCCGGGGTTTCTCCACGCGCGCGCGGGGAGGAACAGCGACCATCTCGTGTGGAACGGATTGCATCGGGTTCATCCCCCGCGGTGGCCGGGCTTCGCGGCCGCGGCGCGGGGCACGGCGCCGGACCTGGTTCCTGGCCCGGCTCTCCGTCCCCCGCTGTTGTCGTCCGGCCTGTCCTACGGTTCGGTCAGCGGCGCTTCGAGAATCGCGGCGGCCTCCTTTCCGCCGAATACCGATGTGAACACGGTGAAGCCCACCAGCTCGTAGTCCGGCGGGGCGTTGTTGAGCTCGTCGCCCATGGTCGTCGTGCTGCTCGTTGCCAGCAGGATGTACTGGTAGCGCCCGCCCGTGGGGTCGCGTTGCATCACGACGACGGCCTCGCGCCCGCCGAACGCCGTCTCCCCGCCCTGCGCGGCCACGAACCGGTACCCGTCGGCGCCCGCATCGTTGAGCTCGGTTTCCATGGTGCCCGTGCGCGAGGTCGCGAGCATCAGGAATCGCCTTGTTCGTCCTGAGCGTTGGCGGGTAGTCCTCCCGCCAGCACCACTGCCACGATCGCCAATACCTGTACGGTCTGTCGCATGTTCTTCGGTCCTCTTTCTGTTGTTCGGGCGGCTTCGCGGTTCGTTGTCCGCTTGCCCGGTTCTGCGGACCCGCGTGTCTGCGTAGCTTCTGCGCGTTCCGGTGCGTACGTCGGCTCTCTCCTTTCTGTGTCAGACGCTCTATGGCCTGCTCGTGTCAGAAATGGAATTACTTCCGACTGTTGGGTGAATAGCCCCGACTGGCCGGTTTCTTTCCGTTTGTAGTTGCTGCCTCAGACGCCGGGAGTGCTGGTGCTCTCCCTGTCCTGTCGGACCCCTCGGCTTTGCCTGCAGTTCAGGTTTCTCCGACTCCCCCGCGGGGAGCCTCGGTTGCCGTTCTGCCGTTCCGCCGGGGTGCTCGGCGCTTCGGGTTGCCCCTGGACCCACTGACCCGGGCCCTGATCATGGCGACGCCGCGTCGCCGTACGTTCTCGGCGGCGTTGACGTCGGCGTTGGCTTTGTACCCGCAGCTCGTGCACCGGAATCGCGCTTGGGTTTCGCGGCTCTTCGTGTCCACTGCGCGACAGGCGCTGCAGGTGGTGCTCGTGTACTGTGCCTGAACCAGGGCGCACCAGGCGCCGTGGCGCAGACAGGCTTCTTCGATTGCTCGAGCCTGTGTCGCCGGCGCGATGCCGGCGAACTTGCGCGACACCGTGCGTTTGGCTCCGACGTTCTTTCCGGGAGCTTCGCTCGTTCCCTTCGCGGAGGCCAGCAGGTTGCGTATCTGCAGGTCCTCGATGCAGACCATGTCGTAGGCCTTGGCCATTCGGTTGGCCCATTCGAGCCGCCGTTGCTGGTTGCGGCCGAGCTGGCGCGCCTTCACCTTGTAGGCAGCACTTTTGCGCTGCTTCCAGCGCCGGGAGTGGTGTTTGCACTGCCGGTCAGCCTTCTGGTGGAGCTTCTTCGCCTTGCGGTTGCTCTCTTCGACCTCCTCGGGGTTGTGCTGCAGGTGTTCCGACAGGCCCTGGTCGTCGGTGGTTGTCAGGGCATGCGCGATTCCGTGGTCGCCTCCGATGCTGGTCTTTGGATCTGGCGGTTCCGGCGCCGCCGGTGTTCTGTAGTGCAGGTGGATTACCCAGCTGCGGTCTTCCGGCTGCACCTTTGACCGTGGTCGTCGTGCGGCCGGCGTCCGCTCCAGGCGGGAAATACATCCAGGCCAGCGCGGGAAAGGACGAATGCGGGGACACGGACCCCGCGGCGGCTGAGATGAACCGCGCAGTGTCCGCTGGTTGGCGGATGAGAGGAATTAGGCCCCGCTCTCACGGGGATGAAGCGATCTGATGCAGGTTTGTTAGCTTTCTAGTCCACCTCCACCCCGCGCGCGGGGATGAACCGTGCCACGTTGACTACATCCGGCGAACGATCAGGAGGTCCCCTCGCACGCGGGGGGCTCAGCCCCATAGGCGCTAACTTGTTTTCGCAGCGTGGCTGGCGGATCGTGGCATGCGGATGCAGGACACGGAGGCCGGCACGGTGGACGAGGACTGGGAGGTGCTGTTGTCGTTCCTCCCCCAGGACTGGCGCGAGCTGGCGCAGGATACCGGGGCGCTGAAGGGACTGCGTAAAGACAAGACGGTCGACAACCTGTTGCGGACCCTCCTGTTGCATCTCGGCTGCGGACACTCGTTGCGGGAAACGGTGGTTCGCGCCCGGCAGGCTCATCTGGCGGACCTGTCGGACGTGGCGCTGCTGAAGCGGCTGAAGAAATCCAAGGGTTGGTTGCACGCGCTGTGGTGCGCCAGGCAAACTGGCGAAGGATGGCCGGTGAAAGTCCGGCGGAAGGAAGGAGTAACCAACCACCTTCACCCCGAGTCATGCGCCGGTCGCTGTGAGGCGGCAGGTGAAGCGTTGACAGGGGCGCGGACAGGCAGGGCTATTGAGCATCGAAAGCGTGGAGGTCTGGAGCGCCGAGACTATCACAGCGGTCGAAGGCCACACCGACATCACCGCGCCGGGTGAGGGGATGGCGGGCTCCACGGTGTCAAAGAACCCAGGCACGTCCGTACGTCCTTCGCCGGGACCTGGGAGGTCTTCATTCCGCCCCGGCAGTCGAACCGGGGCCGCAGAGGAAGGGAAGATTCCGTAACCGATGATGGACGGAATGAAGAAGTCGGATGAGGCAGTAATACCGATGATGGCGAGGCAGTAATACCGATGATGGCGACGAACAAGGGCGCGCAAACGCCTGCGGAGTCGTCGGAGGGAAGGGCCTCAACCAAGGGGAATCCGCGAGACCAAAGCACGTACCGGACACAGGGACGGGGGAGCGTGTCACAGGCGGTCGAGCGGGTACGGCAAGCTGCAACGAGAAAGCCGCAGGAGAAACTGACTGCGCTCTTGCACCACATCACGACGGATGCGCTGCGATACGCCTTCTACGGTCTGAAGCAGACCGCAACGGCTGGCGTGGATGGTCTGGTGTGGAAGGAGTACGAGGACGGACTGGAAGAGCGACTGCTTGACCTGCACGGCCGCGTACATTCAGGAGCGTATCGGGCGCTGCCGTCGCGGCGGGTTGCAATACCCAAGCCTGACGGCGGGACACGACCGCTCGGCATTGCCTCCCTGGAGGACAAAATTGTCCAGAAGGCGGTGGTGGATGTCATCCTGACGCCGATTTACGAGCCGGCATTTCTCGGGTTCAGCTACGGGTTCCGACCGGGGCGTGGTGCGCACGATGCGCTCGACGCCCTGGCTTTCGGGATAGAGCGGCGCAAGGTCAGCTGGATAATCGATGCCGACATCCGGGCGTTCTTCGACCGGCTCTCACGAGACCACCTGTTGCGGTTTCTCGAGCACCGAATCGGGGACAAACGGGTACTGCGGCTGATTACCAAGTGGCTGAACGCCGGCGTCATGGAAGGCGCCGAGTGGAAGGACGACCTGCAGGGGACTCCGCAAGGCGCGGTGGTTTCGCCCATCCTCGCCAATGTTTACCTGCACTATGTCCTCGACCTCTGGTTCCAGAAGAAATGGCGCGCCCGAAAGGCCACGGGGGACACCATCATCGTGCGCTACTGCGATGATTGTGCGCCACGAAGGCGCAGAAGGGAGGCCGAGATGGCCGCCTAGCTGCAGCCATGCTGCACGAGGGATGAGGGTAGGCCCCTCGGAGCCGCCCGGCAGGGGGAGGCTCCAAACCGCCGTGCGCTGCTTCGGTCAAGAGCCGGGGTGGTAAGCGCCACGGAAACGGCGCGGCGCGACCGCGTCAGGTAGGGTGCAGGGAGACGAAGTGGATGAACCACCGGCAACGTGTCGAAAGCGTAGGGACGGTGTCGAAACCGGGGCGAGTCGTTAACCCGGGACGAGTCCAGTGGGAGCCTGCAGCTTGGCTGGGCGGCACCCGGCATAAAGGTGGCGTGACCCTGCACCAGGCCCTTGTGTGGAACGTGGGAACCTGTCGCCTCGATGTGAAGGGAGAAATCCAAGGGGCCGACCCCCAAGGATGAGAAGCCCGATGCGAGGCACAGGGGCGGAGCGACCCGTACGAGCGATGAAGTCGGGGAAACTCGATGGAGCAAAGGGGTCGCGTCATCCAGCGTGTCCCGACGGTCAACCGCGCGTGCGGGAGGAGCCGTCGAGCCACGCGAAGCCGTTCAATATTTCCAAGTGGGTAGTTTGGGAGGCCTACACTCGGGTCAAGGCGAACCACGGAGCAGCTGGCGTCGATGCTGAGTCTGTCGAGATGTTCGAGCAGGACCTGAAGAGCAATCTCTATAGGATTTGGAATCGGATGTCGTCGGGCACGTACTTCCCGCCTCCGGTCCGGTCGGTTGGAATACCGAAAAAGGACGGAAGTGAGCGACGCTTGGGCATTCCCACTGTCGCCGACAGAATTGCCCAAACGGTGGTCAAGATGTACCTGGAACCAGAGGTGGAGCCACAATTCCACTCCGATTCGTATGGGTATCGCCCGCGGAAGTCCGCGATCGACGCACTCAGAACAGCCCGGCAGCGATGCTGGCGTTATGACTGGGTGATCGATCTGGATATCCGCGGCTTCTTTGACAAGCTCGACCACGCGCTCGTCATGCGCGCGGTCAGGAAGTACACTCGGTGCCGGTGGATTCTGCTCTATGTGCAGCGGTGGTTGACCGCTCCCATGCAGCAGGAAGACGGAACCCTGGTGCCGCGCACGATGGGGACGCCCCAAGGGGGCGTCGCAAGCCCGCTCCTGGCCAATATCTTCTTGCACCTTGGGTTCGACGACTGGATGCGGTCAACGCACCCGGACGTTCCGTTCGAGAGGTACGCGGATGATATCGTCGCGCACTGTCGGACGGAGATGCAGGCGCAGCAGGTCCTGTCGCATATCAAACGTCGTCTGGCGCAGTGCCGGCTGGAAGTACATCCGGAGAAGACACGCATCGTCTACTGTAAGGATGACGACCGGCCGGGGCAGTGTCCCACGGAGCAGTTTACCTTCTTGGGCTACACGTTTCGCGCGCGTCGGTCGAAGAATCGGTGGGGTAAGTACTTCATCAGCTTCTCGCCGGCGGTGAGCAATGCGGCAGCGACGCGGATGCGGCAAACGATGCGACGTTGGCATCTTCCTCGGCGCAGCGACAAGGCCATCGACGACCTGGCCCGCATGTGGAATCCTGTCCTTCGCGGGTGGATTCAATACTACGGCCGTTTCTACAAATCGGCCCTGTATACGGTCTTTCGCCACTTCAATGGCCTGTTGGTTCGATGGGCCATGCGGAAATACAAAAGGCTACGGCGACATCGCCGTCGCGCCAGCTACTGGCTCGGTGGCCTTGCTCGTCGCGAGCCCCGGCTGTTCGCCCATTGGCATCTGCTGGGGGTGACGCCGACGGCTGGATGATGGGAGCTGTATGAGCGGAGACGTTCACGTACAGTTCTGCGAGCGCCCGGGGGTGCGATTCCCCCGGGCGACTCACCTCGTCGTTGGTTGCCAACGCAAGGCGGATGCGGAGCAGTTTCTCCACGACCTCAGGGAGAGGATGAGCCAATTCGCGCTCGAACTGCATCCCGACAAGACACGCCTCATCGAGTTCGGCCGGTTCGCGATGGCGAACCGCCGGGCGCGGGGGGAGCGTCGCCCGGAGACCTTCGACTTCCTTGGATTCACGCATTACTGCCGGAAGACGAGGAACGGCGGCTTCGGCCTGGGACGAAGCGGGTCACACGAACCTTGAAACGGCTCAAGGAGCGACTCCGCACGCGGATGCACGAAGACGTCCACGCGACGGCGCAATGGTTGGGGAAGGTGGTCAACGGCTGGCTGAACTATTACGCCGTGCCGACCAGCTCCCGGACCCTTGGCGGCTTCGTAAGGCGTCTTGAGTGGATTTGGCTCACAACCTTGCGTCGGCGGTCCCAGAGGACACGGACGACGATAGCTCAAGTGACGCGCCTCACGGCGTTGTACTGGCCCCCCGCGAGGGTTCGGCATCCTTGGCCCAACACGCGGTTTGCCGTCAACCACCCAAGGTGAGAGCCGTATGCGTTAACGCGCACGTACGGATCTGAGCGGGGGGACCGGGGCAACCCGGTTCCCTACCGCAACTGTCCGTCTGTTCGAGGAGCAGGGCCTGGCGGTCATCCCCGGGGGCGCGTTCCAGGTTCGGGCCGTGGATGCAACGACGGTGAAGGAACCGGGACCGAGCGGGTCGCTGTGGCGCCTGCACTACAGCGTGGGCCTGCCGTCGCTGACGTGCGACTTCTTCAAGCTGACGGGGACCGAGGGGCCGGGCACGGGAGAATCGTTGGCGCAATTCCCGATCCGCGTCGGCGACCACGTACTGGCCGACCGCGGCTATTCGACGGCGCGGGGTATTCGCCACGTGGTCGACGCGGGCGGGCGGCTGATTGTGCGTGTCACTACCGGGTCGCTACCGCTGTGCACGGCGTCCGGGCGGCCGTTTGACCTGCTGGCCGCGGCGTCGTCGGTCACACGTCCGGGCGCCGTTCGCTCCTGGGCGACCACGGTCGCCGTGCCGGGGGACGACGGCGGCCCCGCGGGCGAGATTGTGGGCCGGGTCTGCGTGCTCCGTAAGTCGGCCGAAGCCATCCGCTTGGCGCACAAGAAGATCCGTCGCGCCGCTAGCCGCAAAGGCAAGCAGATGCAACCGGCCACCCTGCGGTTTGCCGAGTACGTGATCGTCTTGACAACCTTTCCCGAGCCGCCCTTTTCCGCCGCGGACGTGCTGGAGTGGTATCGCCTGCGCTGGCAGGTCGAATTGGTGTTCAAGCGCTTCAAGTCGCTGGCCCAGTTGGGGCACGTGCCGAAGTACGACGACGACAGCGCCAAGGCGTGGCTCTACGGGAAACTGTTCGTGGCGCTGTTGGTGGAGAAGCTGATCCACCACGCCCGCGCGATTTCCCCCTGGGGCTACGACGTGCCGGCGCCGGCGCCCCCGCAGCCCGTGGCGTGACTTCAAGTTCGTACTCAACCAGGTCGCGCGCACCATCGAACCGTCGCTCCCGCTGGCGCGCCTGATCAGTGTGAGAACGGCGGAGCAAAAATAGACCACAGCGCGGCGGTGTGAAGCTGCCTGCGGGCGGCGGAAAACCAGACCGCTCGAGTGGTCCACCGAGCATGCCGACGGTGTTCTGTGGAATACAGGAGGGATGTATCGAGTGGAGTTCTATGCGGCGGTGCGGCGCAGCGTCTATGTGGAGGGATTGAGCGAGCGGGCGGCGGCCCGGCGCTTCGGACTGGCCCGGGAGACGGTGCGCAAGATGCTGCGCTACCGCCTGCCGCCCGGGTATCGTCGGGCGAAACCGATCCGGTGTCCGAAACTGGACGCCTTCACCGGGGTCATCGATCAAATTCTCACCGACGATCAGCAGCGCCCGAAGAAACAACGGCACACGGCCAAGCGCATCTGGGAGCGCTTATGCGTCGAGCACGCCTTCACGGGCGGCCACACGATTGTCAAAGACTACGTGCGCAGGCAGAAGCTGGGCGGGCAAGAGATGTTCGTGCCGCTCGCGCATCCGCCGGGCGACGCCCAGGCCGACTTCGGCGAAGCCCTGGTGGTCATCGACGGCGTCGAATGCAAGGCGCACTACTTGGTCGTGGATCTGCCGCACAGCGACGACGCGTTCGTGCAGGCGTTTCCGGCCGAGACGACGGAGGCGTTTTGCGAAGGACACAACGCCGCGTTCCGCTACTTCGGCGGCGTGCCGCGTGGCATCGTCTACGACAACACCACGCTGGCGGTGGCGAAGATTCTCGGGGACGGCACGCGGCAGCGAACGCAGAGCTTCAGCGAGCTCCACTCGCACTACTTGTTCGACGATCGCTTCGGACGGCCGGGGAAGGGCAACGACAAAGGCAAGGTGGAAGGGCTGGTCGGCTACGCCCGCCGAAACTTCTTCGTGCCGGTCCCGCGCGTCGCGAGTTGGGACGCGTTGAACGCTGACTTGGCGCGCCAGTGCCGCGCGCGGCGCGGGCAGCGGTTACGGCGGCACACCGAGACGATCGGGGAGCGCTTCGCGCGCGACCGCGCCGCGTTGTTGCCGTTGCCGCCGGTCCCGTATGAAGCCTGCGACACGCGCCCGACGCGGGTCACGTCGTTGTCGCTGGTGCGCTACCGCCGCAACGACTACTCGGTGCCAACCGCCTACGGCCACCGCGACGTGGTGGTGAAGGGCTACGTGGACGTCGTCGTGATCGTCTGCGGGAGTGAGGAGATCGCCCGTCATCGTCGCAGCTACGGGCGTGAGGAGCTGATCTTCGATCCGCTGCACTACTTGGCCTTGTTGGAGCGCAAGACGGGCGCGCTCGATCAGGCGGCGCCGCTGACCGGGTGGGCGCTGCCAGACGAGTTTCTCCGGCTGCGGCGGCTCTTGGAGACCCGGCTGGGCAAAGCCGGGACCCGCGAGTATGTGCAGGTCTTGCGGCTCCTCGAGGACTTTCGGCTGGCCCACGTCCGCGGCGCTATCCAGGACGCCCTGCGACTGGGCGCGATCGGGTTCGACGCCGTCAAGCATCTCGTTCTGTGCCGCCTCGACCACCGGCCGCCCCGCCTCGACCTGGCGCAGTATCCGCATCTCCCGGCCCCGCGGGTGACGACGACCATGGCGGCCGACTACTTGATGCTGCTGGGGGCAGGGGCCGAGTGATGGCCAAGTCGACCCTGCTGCTCGACGCCCATCTCAAGGCCCTCCGCTTGCCGACCTTCCTGCGCGAGTACGACAAGGTGGCGCGGCACTGCGCGCAGGAAGGGCTGGACTGTCCACGCTACCTGTTCCGCCTCTGCGAGCTGGAGCTGCTCGACCGCGAGCAGCGCGCCATCGAACGCCGCATCAAGGCCGCCAAGTTCCCGGTCGTGAAGAGTCTCGAGACCTTCGCGTTCCGCGCGATCCCGTCGTTGAACAAACGGCTCGTGCTCGAGCTGACCCGCGCGGAGTATCTCGACCGGCGAGAGAACGTCTTGGCGTTGGGCAACTCCGGCACAGGCAAGACGCATCTGGCGCTGGCCTTGGGGTTGGCCGCCTGTCAGAAAAGCTATCGGGTGCGCTTCACCACCGCCGCCGCGCTGGTGAACGAGCTGCTCGAAGCTCGGGATGACAAGCGCCTGCTCCGCTTCCAGAAACAGTTGGCCAAGCAGGATTTGTTGATCGTGGACGAGCTCGGCTACGTGCCGTTGTCGAAGACCGGCGCCGAGCTGCTGTTCGAGATCTTCTCCCAGCGCTACGAGCAAGCGTCGACGCTGGTGACCTCGAATCTGCCCTTCAACGAATGGACCGAGATCTTTGGCTCTGAACGGCTCACCGGCGCGCTGCTCGACCGGCTGACCCATCACGTCCACATCCTCGAGCTGAACGGCGACAGCTATCGCCTCGCACACAGCAAGGACGCTCGCAAAGACGCTGCCGCCCCGGCGTCCTGACCCCTCCCCCTGCAACGCCGCTGGCTGTGCAGCCGGGCCTCCACTGCGTCCGGGCCCGCCCCGGGGGCGTGCCCAGACTCCGCTTCAGCCCACCCGCACAGCCACCTTCAAACACGCCACCGGGCGGCCGGATGGTCTAATTTTCCTCCGCCACTCTGGTCTAGTTTTGGTCCGCCCTTGACAACCCGTGCGGCTCGTGACCGACAAGTTGGGCAGCTACCGTGTCGCCCATCGGGACGTCATGCCTTTGGTCACCCATGACACGACGCGATACGCGAACAATCGGGCCGAAGTGTCGCACCAACCCACGCGACAACGGGAGCGTCAGATGCGCGGCTTCACGTCACCCGCCCACGCGCAGTGTTTCTTGCACGTTCACGGCATTATTCAAAATCTGTTTCGCGTGGGTCGGCACCGGCAGAGATCGGTTCATCATCGAATGTTGCGGGCACGAGCGTTCACAGTGTGGACCGCGGTGACGGCAGCCTGATCTCTGATTAGCCTGCCGTCGTATGTCCCGGACTCGTTAACTTGACAGTGCCGTCTGGCTGTACCACCGACCGATACCCAACTCGGTCGCCCATGTCGGCAGTCTAATCCTGACTATTAAGCCGAACAAACGCGAGCGCGTAGTTGCTGTTCAACGGAATGACCAGCTGGTTCTGAGTCGAGTCGTAGCACATGGACGCCGCGCTTGGTATGCCCGAGGCGATGACCTCTGCCTCTTGACCCGGGCGGATACGGGACACGCTGCCATAACGCACGCTGCTCGCGTATTTCGTCCCGTCGGCGGTTATCACGATGCCATCGTTCCCGCCTTCGACGCTATGCTCTATCCGAATGACCGCTCCGGCTTGGTCGTAGGTGATGATGGCATTGTCACCGACGTTGACCACCACAATGTTGCCGTTCTGGTCGATCGCCACGCCGTTGGGGGCAGCGAGTGGAGCGCCCTCTGCGAACACCGACACCTCACCGTCTGCGGTGGCCTTCCAGATCTGCTCCGGGTTCCGAGTATTGGAAGCGTACACGGTGCCATCATCCGCAACGGCAATGCCATTTAGTATCGTAGATTCAGGAACAGGAATGGACCGCAGGGGTCGCCCTGTTTCCAGATCAAATAGACGGACGTATCCCACATCAACGGTATAGAGCACGCCATTGCTGATGGCACTGCCCAACGGATCATAGAGTTCCAATCCGTCCCGAGTGGCGCCGATCCACTTGGGCGTATGCACACTCCCATCGGGATTGATGAGGGAGACAAAGCCATCATTTTCGCTGGTGTCTCCCCGGTTACCGGTATTCATGGCCAGAATCAGGTTCTTGTTGGAATCAAACGTGCAGCTTTCAGAAAAATGAAAGCTGCCATAGACCGTGACGTTGTCCGACATCGGTTGCCACACGCCGGCCTCATTGAGCGCGCCGATCGGCTCACCAGCCGCAAACTCCTGAGCGGCAGCTGGGACCGCCAAGACAACGGCGATGAGAACTGCGGGGACGATTCGCCGACTCGCTGAATGCATCATCACTGCGTACATGGTCAATGACTTCTCCGTCTTCTGCAGAGCGTGGTCGAACTCCGGCAGCTCGACCACGCGGGTTCACCGCGACCGTAGACCGTGCGCCAGATCTCGAACGGAAGGTTCACCGGTGGCGCGGTATGTTGACGTCGCGCAGGCCATTGTATCCCGTAGTGTGCCGTAATCCGGCCGCCACCGCCGACACCGTTTCCTTTCGGCACCTCCTCATAGAGCCACCCTTGAGGTCTGAGCCAATCTGGCGCTCGCCTGCACGTGAGAAGGAGGGGGAAAGTGCGCCTGCGGACCCATTTGGCTAAGATGGGCGCTGAATCGGGCTCACTCCTACTAGCAATGCCTTTGACCAGGATTTCCATCCTGCCTGTCCCGGATGGGTATTGTCAAGTTAACTCTCCGCCCAGCACAAGGCCGGGATGAACACTCGCCGGGGCGTTGGTGCACGGTTCCCGTGCCCTGGGTGAGCCACGCTCGACATCCTGGCGATCGTGTAGCGACGGCAGGCGCATGATCTCGACATGAAGTCGAGAGTGCACCCGAAGTACAAGATAAAATACCACGTCGGGAATGGTACTGTCAAGTTGACGAAAAGCTCGTCGAACGACCCCCAAGATACTGGGCTGGAGCCAGCCGTGAACCCGCCATGCTGGGGATCAGAAACGGCCGTCAGCCTCAACTTGACAATACCCAGCCGGGGCCTTCGGGGTCGCTCCCGTGGTCAGTTTTCCATTTTGGAAGGGGGCGTCACCGTCACGCCGGACGACCCGCTGGAGTCGTCCGGCGTGCTATCCTCTCCGCTCGCGGGACAACGACCTGGCACGAGATTCACTGCCCGACCGACCGACAAACAGGGCCGCGCCGTACCCGGCGCGATGCGCCACAGGGTTGTAGCAGCTGCACCTGTCCGGCCCGTGCCCACCCAAAGAACTCTGGGAGCAAGGTCAGATGCCGATCGAGGAGAAGTGGGACGAGTACCTTGAAGGGGTGCGGCGGTATCTCGCCACCGGCAGGCTTGACCCCGAGGAGATCGACTACAAGGTCGAGATCGGGCGGAAGCTGGAAGGTACTCGCAGTGCGCTCTTGGCCGGTGAGGACGGTTGGTTCGATCTCCTCAAGCAGGCACTCTCCGGGAAGGGCCACCCAATGGACTGGAGAGATGCCGACTATCTCAAGACGTGGATGAAGGGCGACCGGGAGGCTGGGCGCGAGGCGCTCAGGACGATTTGGTCTGACGGGAACTTGAAGCCGGGCGACATTCGCGCGTTCTCGGGGTCATTTCCATCCGACGTGGGGCGAGGGGGAGCACGAAGCCGCCTGAGGACTATCTCAGTACTGCTCATGGCTCTCGGCCCGGACCGATATCCACCGTACGTGGCGAGGGCTTACGGCCAGTCTTTCGGGCGGCTGAGCTACGACAGTCCGCCCGCGGGTGCCGACGAAGAGGCCATCTACTGGCACGCGCTGGCCTTTCTCGATGAACTCGTATCGAGAGCGAAGAACCGAGGGCTTGAGAGGCCGGCGAACCGGCTTGAAGCCCAGTCGATCGTTTGGGTGATGCGGGGGCGGCCCGAGCTGCCGGGCCGGCGGAACGGCCCCGACTTGGCTCCGCTCGCCAGGGTGCTGCACCTCCCGGTCGTTTTCCTTCGAAACATTGAAACGCTGCTTCAGGAGAAAAAACAGGTCATCTTCCAGGGGCCACCCGGCACCGGGAAGACGTACGTCGCGAAAGAGTTGGCCCGACATCTCGCCGGAGGCGACGAGCGCTGCCGGCTCGTCCAGTTCCACCCGTCTTATTCGTACGAGGATTTCGTGCAGGGCTACCGGCCGAGGCTGCTCGACAACGGGCAGCCGGGGTTTGCGCTCAAGGACGGGCCGCTCATGCAAATCGCACGGCAGGCGGAGGATGACCCGGACGGGCAGTACTTCCTGATTATCGACGAGATCAACCGCGGGAACCTCGCCAAGGTGTTCGGCGAACTGTACTTCCTGCTGGAGTACCGCGAAACGCCGATGAACTTGATGTATCAGGAAGAGGACGAGCCCCCTTTCACGATGCCCGGCAACCTGCACATCATCGGGACGATGAACACCGCCGATCGCTCCATCGCGATGGTGGACCTCGCGCTGCGGCGGCGGTTCGCGTTCGTCGATTTCTCTGCGGACGAAGAGCCGGTCAAGGGTCTGCTGCGCCACTGGCTGGAGGCGAACGGCCTGGGCAAGATGGAATGGGTGGCGGATGTCGTGGAGCGCGCGAATACGAAACTGGACGACCGCCACGCCGCCATCGGCCCGAGCTACTTCATGCGCATAACCTCGACGAGGCCGCCGTCGAGCGCATCTGGAAGCACAACGTCCTGCCGTACGTAGAGGAACATCTGTTCGGAGAGCGCGACCGGCTGCACGAGTTCGCGCTCGACAAGATCCGCCGCGCGGGCGCGGCGGATCACGGCAAGGAGTGAAGAATAACGGCAGACTGTCAGGACAGGGTTCGAGCTGCACATGAATGTCGATGACGCCCTGGAGAGAGCTTGCGCAATTGCAGCACCGGGTGCGCGCGATGCGCTGCTAGCCCGGATTATGCGTGAAGGTGCGGTTGAGGGGGAGACACAGGAGCCTCCGTGTGGTGCAAACGTAATGTACACAACGTTTTAGCCACAACGGAGATCCCTGCGTGACGCCTCACACGATGCCACAGACTGTTCTGTTCCCGGATCTGTTCGACAAGCCCCTCGTCGCCACGTTCAACCAGGAACACGCGAGTTCCGACGGCGGCGCCGTCCTGCTCAAGGCGGCCGAGCGCGTGTACGGCTTGGTCAAGGCGTTCGCCCGGTGTTTGGCCGACAAGCGCGCCGCGGAGAAGATTCGGCACACGTTCGCGGATCTGATCGGCCAGCGGATCTTCGGCATCGCGTGCGGTCATCCCGATGGCAACGATGCCGACCACTTGGCCGACGACCCCATCCACAAGCTGCTGCTCGGGCGGGACCCGGTGTCCGGCGCGCCCTTGGCGTCGCAACCTGCGATCTCGCGGTTCGAGAACGGCGCGAGCCGCACCGCGCTCTACCGGATGGGGCGCGAGTTGGCGGCGTGCGTCATCGAGCGGCATCGGCGCCGCCTGCACGGGCGGGCGCGGCGCGTCACCATCGATCTGGATCCGACCGACGACCTGACGCACGGCGCCCAGCAGCTCACGTTCTTCAACGGGCACTATGGCGGCTGGTGTTATCTGCCGCTGCTCGGGTTTCTGAGCTTCGACCGCGAGGCGGAGCAGTATCTGTGCGCGGCGGTGCTGCGGCCCGGCAACGCAGTGGCCGCCGACGGGACCCTCGGGCTGCTGTGTCGGCTGCTCCCGCTGCTGCGGGCGGCGTTTCCGCGGGCGCGGTTTCTCGTTCGGCTCGACGGGGGCTTTGCGACCCCGGAGATCTTCGATTTCCTGGATGCGGAGCCCCGGCTCGACTACGTGGTGGCGATGGCGAAGAACGCGGTGTTGCAGCGGCATGCGGAGTCCGCCATGCAGGTGGCCCGCGCGCAGAGCGAGGTCGGTGGCGAGACCGCGCACGTCTATACCGACACCCGCTACGCCGCCCGCACGTGGGACCACGAGCGCCGGGTCGTGACCAAGGCCGAAGTCGTTCGCCTCGGAGACCGCGAGCCGCGGGACAACCCGCGGTTCGTGGTGACGAATCTGCGGCAGACGCCGCGCTTCATCTATGAGAAGGTCTACTGTGCTCGCGGGGACATCGAGAATCGGATCAAGGAACTGCTCGATGGGCTGCAGATCGACCGCACGAGCTGCTGTCTGTTCTCGGCGAACCAGTTGCGCGTCTTCCTGACCGCCGCGGCCTACGTGCTCATGCAGGAACTGCGATTGCGGGCGGCGCGTACTGCGTGTGCCCGCAGCCAGGTGACGTGGCTGCGCGACCGGCTGCTGAAGCTGGGGGTCCACGTCGTCCGCTCGGTCCGCCGCGTGGTTCTGCATCTGCCGCGCTCGACGCCGCACCTCGAGGCGTGGCGGCACATCGCACTCGCGCTGGGCGCGCGCGCCGGATAGCCCACCCGTTGCGCCGCGCCCACCTGCTTCCTGGGCGGCATGGGCCGCTCCCCGGCGGGGCTGTCGCTGCCCAACCCTCGCGTCCGTCATGCCCCCCCCGGTCGGCTGCTCAACCCCGGCTCCGCTTGCAGGCGACGATGTCCGAGACCCATTCCTGCGCCGATCACGCCCTTCATGGCCGCTTGCAGGCGACGATGTCCGAGACCCATTCCTGCGCCGATCACGGCGGTCGAATCTGGACCTTCATGAATAATGCAGGCTAGCAGCCCGTGGCAGAAGGGGCTGATTGTCAATCGAGAATCGCGTGTCCGTATTGGCGTGTCGCCGGACCATCCCACGACGAATGCGGCCGATCATGGCGCTCCGGGGCCCAGAAGCGCCGCACACGCCCCCAGCACTCGCTCAGGAGGCCGATCAGCGCCTCCACCAGCGCCGACGCGCGGCCCTGGAGGCTCCGCGGCGTGCCCACGCCCGTCAGGTGCCGCATGAGCAACCCGAGATTGACGCCGCAGACCTGGACGAGCAGCCGTTTCAGGATGTTGGGATGCCCGCGCAGATGGACGCGGCGCATCCTGCCGGTCTCGTAGAGATGCGCGTTGGGCCGTTCCAGTAGCTCGCCCCGCTGCCGCAGCAGCCGTTTCCCACGCGCGCCGCGGATCCGCCGCCGGTTGGCATACACCGCGTCCCGCGCCGCCGCCTGGCCCTTCCAGTGCCGCCGGCCGCGATCCGGCTCCGAGACGTAGCTGCGCACGCCGATGGCCGCAAACCCGACCATCGTCTCGTTGCTGTGATATCCCTTGTCGGCCACCACCTCCACGATCCCCGGCGCGCCGACCGCCTCGACCTGCTCGGCGGCCGTGACGAGCGTGTCGACCAGGGTCGTCGTGTCGCCCGCACTCGCGTCCTGCACCGTCACGCCCACGATGGCGCCTGTTTCGAGGTCGACCGCATGCTCGGCGGTGTGCGCCAGATGCGTGCGGCCGTCCTTCATCTTGGCGATCTTCGCGTCCGGATCGTGCGGGTGGGTCCAGTCCGCGTTCGAGCCCTTCTTTTTGCGGGTCCGGTCGAACCGGGCCAACTCGGCGCGCGTCGGCGTCGTGAGGCCGGACGCCTCGGCCAGCCGGGTCAGAAACGCGTCGTAGCTCTCGCCCGTATCCCGCCGCACAATGCTCCGCATCGCCGCATTGGCTTCCAGCGTCGTGGCATCGATGCCAACCGTGCGCCCCACCACCAGCGTGGCGTCGGCCAGTCGCTGCAACACCCACGTAAACACTGCCTGGTGGGTCTCGAGGTCAATCAGGCGACGGGTGCGCGACAGCGTCGAGTGGTCCGGCGGGGCCTCGTGGAGGGCGAAGTCCAGAAACGTGCGAATGCTCAGCGAGTCGGCGGCGCGCCACGCGATCGCTCGTTCCGAATCCAGCCCTTCAAAGTAGCCGAGCAACAGCAGCCGGAAATACCGGCCCGGCGCCAGACTCGGCCGACCGACCCCGTCCGCGTAAAACGACGCGCACTGTGCTTCCACGACCGCGTCGAACCCCGCGTCGTCGAGCACTCGATTCAGCCGCTCGTAAAACGGGTGCCCAGCACTCTTCGGCAGATCCGCCGTGGGCACCCACATCGTCGCTTGCCGCGTTCGACCGCGGCTTGTCCCCATCGCCATGCCAGACAGTGTAGGACACAGGACCGATCACGTCGATCCCTGGAACGAGGGACTTTCACCACGGGCTGCTAGGATCAATTCGATGCTGCCGAACAAACTGTTTGAGAACGCCCTCGTCGCTCAGACGTTGAGCCGTCCAACTGCCACCGCCAGGCGCTCTCTCCTTAACCTGTTCATACCGAACGGTTCCATCAGAGCGTTGGACAGCAAGATCGTCGATTGCATCAAGGGTTTCGACGGCGACCGACATGACCGACACATCTTCAAGGAGGTCGATCGAACAGGACGCTACTCGTACGTCATGATAGGCGTTGCCTGAACTCGCAGCAGGCCTTCCTCTCTCCGGCATCTACGGCCCCCATTCTATCTGATCGTACCGTAGCTCCGACTGACGATAACTCCATCCGGTGTCACGCGATCGAGCGCCGCAAGAAACTTGCCGAGCCGCTGGTGCCCCCGCTGCAGATCGTCCCGCGCATCGTCCTTTGTACGTGGGATGGACCTTCGACTTCATTCTGGTCCCGACCGACGAGGGCCTCCATCTCGTGCTTGACAGCACAGGTCTGTCCATCGTCGGGGCAGGTGAGTGGGCTGCCGCGAAACACGGGGGCCGCGGCAGGCGTGGCTGTCGCCCGCGCGGGATCGGGCGATCACGTTGGTGAAGCAGCTCGGCCGGCGCCGTTGGAAGAAGGTGTCAGGGTACTGTCAAGTTGCTGGCAGACACCCTAAATCTATGCCCAATATGCTGTGTTCGAGTTCAGACGAGATCGCGATACCTTGGGGGGGATTCGACCGAGTGTTCGTCAACTTGACAGTGCCCTTCGAAGCGCTCGTCGGCGGGGAGAGAACTTCGAAAGATCGAGACTGAAGGGGTCCGTGGATCGCGCTTGCGGACAATGGCTTCCTCACGCTTTCCGCCGCCGCTCGATCATCAGGACGATCGCGCGCGCCACATCGACGCCGGTCGCGGCCAACCTGGTGAGTCGCGTCGGGCTGGACGATCGCGATGACGATGTTCAAGGTTGGCATGACGGGTCCGGGGAGCTGAGGGTTGAGTGCGAAGAGGAGAACGGACTGATGGCGCAACAGGAGAGGTCGAGTCGGGTCATGGCCGAGCCCGCCGTCGTTGACATCGCGGCGGCGGGACGTCGGCGACCGCCGGAGCACGGCGGTGGGAGTCGCGCGCCGGTGGCTGGGGGCACCATGAGCGGGCGTGGGATCGTCATCAAGGGTGATGTGAGCGGGAACGAGGACGTGGAGGTCGAAGGCGAGGTGGTCGGCACGATCGAGCTGCAGCAGCATGTGGTGACGGTCGCCCCTCAGGGCCGTGTCGAGGCGCAAGTGCTGGCGAGGTCGGTCGTGGTGCTCGGTACGGCGACCGGGCAGCTGACGGCGAACGAGCTGGTGCGCATCGGCGAGACCGGGTCGTTTAAAGGGGTGATTTCGGCTCCGCGCGTGATGATTGCCGACGGTGCGCATTTCCAGGGACGTGTCCAGATGTAGCGCCGAGGCGGGCCAGCGCGTATCCATTCGATTCGGCTGCTGGTGGTGGTTGGCCAGACCGGGATGGGAGGAGAACGAAACCGCTGAAACTGACGAAAGCCCGCCCTGGGGATGTATTGGAACGCCGCGGCGAGCATGGCGAGGTGGTCGTCGTGGAGGTGGTCAACGTGTTCACGGCCAGCGAGCCGGACAGCGCTGGCAACGTGCGGTGCGCGGACTACCGCGCGAACGGCGGCGCCGGCGAGATGTAGATGTACCGGATGCGTGCCGACCAGGACCCGGACGTGTGGACGCTGGTCGATGCCTGTACAGAGTGTGGACAACGGCGGCGGATGGCCGGTTCGGAATGGTGCGAGGCGTGCCGCCAACAGAACGGGAAGTTGGAGTAGCAATGGGCCCGGCTCGTCTGTTGCGGCGGTTTGCGAGGCCCGGCGCATGGTCCACCGTCTGGTCGGGTCTGTTGGGGTTCTTGGACGCGAACGAGCGCCAGCCCCCGCCTGGGCGGCGACCACGACGTGGGTCACGTTGGCGTCGCCGGTGCCGCTCTGTTCGACCATCGCGACGTGGGCCGGGTTGATGAAGACGTCGCCGTCGCCGTCGTGGCGCTTGAATTGCACCAGGTTCATCGGTTGCCCCCCGCTCGCCGAGCACGTCCTTGCGCTTTCAGCTTACCCGACTGCCTGAACAGGGGGCACCGGTATATCGTGGTGCAGATCGAGAGCGATCAGGCCGGGGTTCCGGGCTCGCTCGTCGCGTACGCGCTGTCGTGATGTTCAATGCATTTGCCCGTCGCGAGGCGGTAGAGAAGCTCCGGAAGTCGCTCGCAGAACATGAGACCGTCCGCCAGGAGGTCGAACAGGCCAGCGTGCGGCTGTTCGAGGAGCGGCAACGGGCCGTCGCCGAGGTGGTCGAGCCGGTCGAGGGCTACGTGAACCGACTGGCGCGTTCGCCCAAGGAGTTCGACCGGTCGGTTCGCGAGTATCGCATCGAAATCGATCGGTTCAAGAGCACTGTGCGGCGGATCGAGACAGAAGCCAAGAGGTCCGAGGCGATTGGAGGCGGCGCTGGGGTGGCCGGCGCCATGGCCGGGGGGGGATGGCTACATTCGGTCCGACCGTGGCCATGGCGGTGGCGACGACTTTCGGCACGGCGTCGACGGGAACCGCCATCTCTGCGCTGTCCGGCGCTGCTGCCGCCAACGCGGCCCTCGCCTGGCTGGGCGGCGGGGCCCTTGCGGCGGGCGGCGGTGGCATGGCGGCCGGACACGCGCTCCTGGCCCTGGCCGGACCGGTGGGCTGGACCGTCGGGGGCCTCGCGGTGGCGGGTTCGGGAATCTATCTCCACTACCGCAACGGTGATCTCGCCAGGAAGGCCACGCAGGAGCGTCTCGGGGTCGAAGGGGAGATCCGTTCCCTGCGGACGGCCAGTCGGGAAATCAGGGGACTCGGGACGAGTACGAGGACGCACATCGACGGAACGTTGGATGTGCTCGCTTGGCTCGGCGACAACGCCCCGAACGACTACCAGCAGTTCGATGCCGGACAGAAGGAACGTCTCGCGACCCTCGTCAATCACGTTCGCTCGCTTGGCGAACTGCTCCGCAAGGAGGTCGCTCTGTGAAGCGGTCTCCCGCCGACCGGGCCGATCTGCATGTCTCCGCGCAGGTCGCCGCGGCTTTGGCCCGTCTGGACGCAACGAGTCGAGCCGGTGCGCTCCAGGAGCAGGATCGGGTTTTTCTCGACGCCATGCGGGAGTTGCAGGCCGTCCGCGACTTCGTGGGATCGCCGGAGAACATCCTCGGCAGGGCGGCCACCAAGCACGGCGAGATCGCCGAGCGGGTCCATGTGGGCGTGAGCCGGGCCTGGGATGTACTCCACCGCCGCGCTCCGATTGCGACGACCGACGGGGTTCCACGCACCGGCCCGGTGGACTACCGGGTGGACGGCGTGGACATTCAGTCCAAGTACTACAACGGCCTCCGGAATACGTTGGACGGCGTGGCTTCCCACGCGGAGAAGTACCCGGGCTTTCCTGATGGGCCCGGTCGCTACCATATTCCCCGCGACCAGCACCGGCAGTTGGACGAGTTTCTGCGGATAGGCGGGATCGAAGGGCAGTCCGACCGCAGCGCAAGCGCGCTCCAGCGCCGGCTCGACGATCTCGAGCGGACGACGGGCCGACCGGCGGATGACCTGATCGAGCCTGGCGACGCCAGTTACGCCGAGGTTCAACGGGGGCGCGTCCACGACACGCTTCGCAACCGTGAGGACCGGCTCACTCATGAGAACGAGGAGCTCGAACGGACGGCGCGGGTCGAGCATGGCCCATCCACGGCTGGGTTCGTCAAGGCCGCGAGTCTTGGCGTCGCGGTCGGGGGGGAGTCGGCTTGGCCCAGGCAATCTGGATCAAGTGCCGAGAGGGCCGGAATCCCTTCCGCGGAGAGTTCTCGATCCACGACTGGCAGGACGTTGGCGTCGTAGCAGCGCAGGGTGCTGGTGGCGGTGCGGTTGCCGGTAGCTCGCTGTACCTCCTGACGAACTCGACCGCGCTCGCGGCGCCGTTCGCCGGCTCTCTCGTCAGCGGCCTGATGGGCATCGGAGTGCTTCTGCGGGACCATTACGCCGGAACGATAGACGGCGAGCAGTTTGTGGAGATGTCGCACATCATCGCCATGGACGCCGCGGTCGTGGGGTTGGTGTCCGCGGCCGGCCAGACCATGATCCCCGTTCCGCTGCTTGGCGCCCTGCTCGGCGGTCTCGCCGGGAAACTCGTCACGTCCGCTCTCAAGGACGGTCTGAGAGAATCCGAGTCGGCTTTGCTTTCACGCCTCGACGAGTACGAGCGGTACGCCTTCGGGCAGCTCGACGAGGAGTTCCGCGCCGTCACGCAACGATTGGACGCTTGGTTCGGCAACCTGGAACGCTTGGCTGTGACCGCCTTCGACCCCGAGGTGAACAACGAGCTCTTGAGAGCCAGCGTCCGGATGGCGAAGACTGTCGGCGTGCACGACGCGCTGATTCTCCGCACGACCGACGATCTCGACACCTTCATGCAGAAGTGACCATGGACGCCTTGCACAATCCGCTCGACGGTCTGTCACCGGCGCTGTACGTTGCGACTCTATCGGAGATCGCGCATGCGGACGGGCTTCATCCCGCCGAGCGGGAGCTTCTCGAACACCATGCCGCCCATTTCGGCGTAGACCTCGACGACCTTCCCGCGGTGCCCCGCGACCTGTCGGCGCTGCCGTGGGCCACGCGGGTTCTGGTCTTTCGCGATGCGGTGACGTTGGCGCAGGTCGATGGTATGAGTGCCGAGGAAGAGCGGTATCTCGACGCTTTGGCGGAACGAATGGCTCTGCCGGCCGAGACGGCGGGAGCGATCTCCACCTGGGTGCATGACTACGAGGCGCTGCTCGAGCGACTGGATGCTCTGATCAGCGCATGAAGATTCGATCCCCTCTGGAACGTCGCTGCCTCGCGGAGCCACGTCGATGACCGTCGAAGAATGGCCGAGCGCATCGTGCAGCGCGTCGACCAGCTCCGCATTCGCGTCGGCGGACGCGGATCCGGCGCTGTGAGGTCGCAGCGTCGGCGTTTCCGAGCTGGAACGCGTTCTTCCTCGGCGCCTCGCGGCTGCTGTTCGCGATGGCCCGCGGCGGGATGCTGCCGGCCGTCTTCGCCCGCCTGCACCCGCGGCACGGGTCGCCGGTGGTGGTGGTCGCGGTGCTGACCAGTATCACCGTGGTCGCTCCGTTCTTCGGCCAACCCGCCCTGGTGTGGCTGGTCGACGCCGGCTCGCTGGCGACGGTGGTGGCCTACCTGCTGGTGGCCGTGGCGTTTCTCGTCATCCGGCGCCGGTACCCGGACCTGCCGCGTCCGTATCGGGTCGCGGCGCCGTCACTCGTCGGCTGGTTCGCGGTGGCGGCTACGGTGTTCTTCATCCTCCTGTATCTACCGGGCAGCCCGTCGGCGCTCGTCTGGCCGGAGGAGTGGGCCATCGTGCTGCTGTGGACGGGGTTGGGCGCCGCGCTGGCCGCCGGAATGCGGCGCCGACCACCGGCGCTCGCCGCCGCCGGGACACAGGCGCGGATGATTCTCGGGGAGCATGCGAGTCTGCTCCAATCCGGGGGTTAGGATTCCGTCATGCCTATCAGGACCGACCGTGACATACGCTGGCGGTACCGCGCGCTCCTGGCCGCCGTGGCGGTGGCCGCGTTGTGGATCGGTGACCTTCGCTCCCAGCCGGCTGCGGACCTTCTACTGGTCGGCGGTATCGTCTACGACGGCTCGGGACAGCCGCCGGGCCGGCAGGACGTCGGCGTCGTGGGGGAGCGGATCAGCTTTGTCGGTGACGCCGCGGCAGCCGGCCTCGATGCTGCCGTGGTCGTTGACGTCGACGGGCTGATGGTCACGCCGGGCTTCATCGACATGCACTCACACGCCGAACTGACGGAAGACTACGGCCGGGACGCACTGCCGTTCCTCCATCAGGGCATCACCACGGTGGCGATTGGGGTAGACGGTGGGGGTACGCCCGACGTCGCCGAGCTGTTCGCCGGGCTCGAGGGCCGCATCGGGGCGAACACGTTCGCCTACGTGGGTCACGGCGAGATCCGGGAACGGGTGATCGGAGAGGTTGACCGCGCGCCGACGGCGGCCGAGCTGAACGAGATGCGCGCGCTGGTCCGGCAGGCCATGAACGAAGGAGCGTTCGGTCTCTCGACCGGACTCTTCTACGTTCCGGGATACTACGCGACCACCGAGGAGGTCATCGAGCTGGCGCGGGTCGCCGCGGCGTTCGACGGTATCTACGACACACACGATCGTGACCTCGGCGCCAGCTACCGGGGGGGCGGCTATCTCGACTCGATACGTGAGGCGATCCGGATCGGTGAAGACGCAGGGACGCGCGTCATCTTCAGCCACTTCAACGCGCAGGGCGCGAGCAACTACGGCCGCGCACCCGAGGGGGCCCGCCTGATCGAAGAGGCGCGCGCGCGGGGTGTGGAGGTGGCGGCGGCACAGCACGTCTACACGGCAACCCAGTCGAGCCTGACTGCCTATACGATACCGCGGTGGGCCTCGAACGGTGGCCGTGAGGAAATGCTCGAACGGTTCCGCGACCCCGAGACCGCCCGCCGGCTCGACGTCGAGACGATGGAGATGCTGGCGATCCGCGGGGGCGCCGACAAGCTCCTGTTCGCCGACCCGCGGCCGGAGCTGAACGGCCGGACGCTCGCCGCGGTGGCGGCCGAGTGGGAGCTGTCGATACCCGCGGCCGTGCGGCGCATCATCACCGCCGGCAATGCGGCGGTGATGAACCTCGACCTCTACGACATCGAGAACACGCGCTACCTGGCACGGCAACCCTGGATGATGACCTGCACCGACGGTCGCACCCCATCCCCCACGCAGAACGTCACCCACCCGCGCGTATTCGGAGCCTTCACGCGCAAGCTCCGCCAGTTCGTGCTCGATGAGCGGATCATCACGATGCCATTCGCCATCCGCAGCATGACCGGTCTGGCAGCCGATTTCCTGCACCTGGATGACCGCGGGTACCTGCGGGCCGGCGCCATCGCCGACATCGCGGTGTTCGACGGCGACCGCATCCGCGATCGCGCCACCTACGACCGCCCGCGACAGCAGGCCGAGGGGACAGTGCATGTGCTCGTCAACGGTCGTTTCGCGATACGGGACGGTGACGCGACAGGCGCGCTGGCTGGCCAGCCCATTCGCCGGACAACGCGGACAGGCGAGATCGCCCCTGACCTGTGACCTCCCGCAGCGGACTGGTCCGCGCCGTCGACCGGGCCAGCCTTACAACCAACAGCGGCGGGTATACGCGGTAGGGACGATAAGTGGAGAATATCGCCACGATCCCTCGTTTGATGTCGACGACCCGAACGTTAGGCCTGTGAAGTGGAGAGACCAGGAGATTTCCTGCGACGCGTTCTCGACGGGCACCAGGAACACTCTCGGTTCTACACTCACTCTGTTCCTGCTCTCCCACGGGGCCGAGCAGGAGATGCAGAGAGTAGCGGAGAGGGGGCTCTCGCCCACGGCGGACCGTGACATTACTACTGATTTGAGGGTGGAGGTCAAGAGTTAGTTGCAGGCCTTCTCCGGGCGATGGGCTACAAGACGCGGGTGTCACCGCCCGGAGCGGACCGCGGGAAGGACATTGTCGCATCAACCGATGGGCTCGGCTTCGAGGGTGGACGTCACGCCTCGGACAAGGGGCTCTACGTGAGCACCGGCGGATTCTCGAAAGACGCCAGTTACGAGGCCAAGCGGGCCAATATCCCGGTGACACTGATGGACTTAGACACCTTGGTAAAGGTGATACTGGACAATTACGAGAGGATGGATACTGAGGCACGGCAGTTCATCGCCCTCAAACGCATCTATTGGCCACTGCCGTGATTCGTGCTTCCGACCGCTCCCGACACTCGGCCACCGGCCCGGAAGGTACGTTCCGGTCCCACGACCCCGAACCCGCAGATTAAGAGAAGGAATTCGGGCCGTCCAGTGGCATCCGCGTAGAGCCGGCTGTCCGCGAAGATCAGCAGACGCCCCGGGGGAGGGTGTCGTCCGGCGAGGTGTGGAGCGGCACGACGCTCACACCGCTTGCACGTCGTGCCGCTGGGTAGCGGTCAGTCGTCGGTGAGCTCGGCTTGGCCCACCGAATCCCGTCCCCCTCCGGCGACCCCGCTGACCGCCCCTGCAGTGGAACGCCAGCCGAAGATTCCGAGCAGAGGTACCCGCGGGATCTGCGGATCAAGCGTCCCACCTTACTCTACTCCAGGACAATCACCGGACCACCTCGGTCGTGGCTACGCCTTCTCAAATGCGCCGCGACCTGCTCGCCTCCCTTCAGCCTCTGAGTTGCTGCCGCCGAGCGCCTTCGTGTACGCTTACATGGAAAGTCCCGCATTGAGAGCCCACCGTGCCGAAGCCCCTACCGCCCAAAGCGCTGATCAGCTACGCTCACGAGGACGCCAAGCATGACTCCCTTGTTATTAATCTGGAAATAAGTTTTCTGACGTCGCAGTATGCCGAAATATGAGGAAATCAAGCCGGAAATTACCTATATCCTGTCAGGCAACCAATGACCCTGTTAATAACGCCCTAGCGGACCAATTCTGGCGCGACCGCGTGAAATGTGAGTTCGATCAGTACCACGACGCACCTGAGCAAGGCTGGCCATCATGGATGGCCCACAATATCTTCGACGACGAGCGCTCCGTTCTTGTGATTGCCTCACCGAGTTACCTTCGCCGCTGGCTCCTGGCTGAACGAGCCGCCGTCGGGCTCGGGGCGAAGTACGAAGGACGGTTGATTCGCCAGGTTCTCTACTCCCAAGAAGGCCTCAACGGCCGAGTCATTCCCATCGTACTGGGACCCGACGATACGCGCTACATTCCTCCTGAACTCCGTGATACCACGAGATACGCTGTCCACCCCGACCCCAGTGACATTGGCTACGATGCCCTGCTGCGCCGGCTCGTTGATCAACCTGCAGTAGAGCCGCCACCTCTCGGCGCACCAATTGCGCTACTGGACGAGCAAGAAGCCAGCCTGGCCTCGGTGTTTTACATTCTGCAGCAGGTCCCGGCGCCGTTCCCTCTTCCGATTCTCTGCCGGACAACGGCCATCACACGTGAGTCCCTACTGGCCGCCGCACAGCACGACCCCGGCCCACCCATCCTGAATCACCACGATGGCGACCTTCTCACGACGACCTACTATCGACCCGTACGTCCTCTACCGTTGTCGGCGGCGGAACTACTCAGTCAGGCTCTTGATGGCCTACTTGCCCATATTCGGCAGCGTGGCCCGCACCGCACTACGCGTGAGGACCTAACCCGGATTATGCGTGAAGGTGTTGATTCTGGGAGAGACACAAGGGCCTCCGTGTGGTACAAACGTAGTGTCTACAGACGTTTAGCCACAACGGAGACCCCTTCGTGACGCCTCACACGGTACCACAGACTGTTCTGTTCCCGGATCTATTCGACAAGCCCCTCGTCGCCACGTTCAACCAGGAGCACGCGAGTTCCGACGGCGGCGCCGTCCTGCTCAAGGCGGCTGAACGTGTGTACGGCTTGGTCAAGGCGTTCGCCCGGTGTCTGGCCGACAAGCGCGCCCCTGGGAAGATTCGGCACACGTTCGCGGACCTGATCGGCCAGCGGGTCTTCGGCATCGCGTGCGGTCATCCCGATGGCAACGATGCCGACCACTTGGCCGACGACCCGATCCATAAGCTGCTGCTCGACCGGGACCCGCTGGCGGGCGCGCCCCTGGCTTCGCAACCGACGATCTCGCGGTTCGAGAACGGGCCGGGCCGGGCTGCGCTCTACCGGATGGGGCGCGAGTTGGCGGCGTGCGTCATCGAGCGTCATCGGCGTCGCCTGCAGGGGCGGGCGCGGCGTGTCACCATCGATCTGGACCCGACCGACGACCTGACGCACGGCGCCCAGCAGCTCACGTTCTTCAACGGGCACTATGGCGGCTGGTGTTATCTGCCGCTGCTGGGGTTTCTGAGCTTCGACCGCGAGGCGGAGCAGTATCTGTGCGCGGCGGTGCTGCGGCCCGGGAAGGCAGTGGCCGCCGACGGGACCCTCGGCCTGCTGTGTCGGCTGCTCCCGCTGCTGCGGGCGGCGTTTCCGCGGGCGCGGTTTCTCGTTCGGCTCGACGGGGGCTTTGCGACCCCGGAGGTCTTCGCTTTCCTGGATGCGGAGCCCCGGCTCGACTACGTGGTGGCGATGGCGAAGAACGCGGTGTTGCAGCGGCATGCGGAGTCCGCCATGCAGGTGGCCCGCGCGCAGAGCGAGGTCCGTGGCGAGACCGCGCACGTCTACACCGACATCCGCTACGCCGCTCGCACGTGGGACCACGAGCGCCGGGTGGTGATCAAGGCTGAAGTCATCCGCCTCGGGGACCGCGAGCCGCGGGACAACCCGCGGTTCGTGGTGACGAATCTGCGGCAGACGCCGCGCTTCATCTATGAGAAGGTCTACTGTGCTCGCGGGGACATCGAGAATCGGATCAAGGAACTGCTCGATGGGCTGCAGATCGACCGCACGAGCTGCTGTCTGTTCTGGGCGAACCAGTTGCGCGTCTTCCTGACTGCCGCCGCCTACGTGCTCATGCAGGAACTGCGATTGCGGGCGGCGCGTACCGCGTGCGCCCGCAGCCAGGTGACGTGGCTGCGGGACCGGCTGCTGAAGCTGGGGGTCCACGTCGTCCGCTCGGTCCGCCGCGTGGTTCTGCATCTGCCGCGCTCGACTCCGCACCTCGAGGCGTGGCGGCACATCGCACTCGCGCTGGGCGCGCGCGCCGGATAGCCCACCCGTTGCGCCGCGCCCACCTGCTTCCTGGGCGGCATGGGCCGCTCCGCCGGCGGGGCTGTCGCTGCCCAACCCTCGCGTCCGGCATGCCCCCCCGGCCGCTCAAACCCCGGCTCCGCTTGCAGGCGGCGATGTCCGAGACCCATTCCTGCGCCGATCACGCCCTTTCGGCGGTCGAATCTGGACCTTCACGAATAATGCAGGCTAAGGAACGCTCTCGTCCTGGCCGAGACTCGGGGTGTACGACCAGATCTAGTTGCCCGTGTCAAGGGCGGACCAAAACCAGACCAGAGTGGCGGAGGAAAATTAGACCATCCGGCCGCCCGGTGGCGTGTTTGAAGGTGGCTGTGCGGGTGGGCTGAAGCGGAGTCCGGGCACGCCCCCGGGGCGGGCCCGGACTCAGTGGAGGCCCGGTCGGCCGCTCAAACCCCGGCTCCGCTTGCAGGCGGCGATGTCCGAGACCCATTCCTGCGCCGATCACGCCCTTTCGGCGGTCGAATCTGGACCTTCACGAATAATGCAGGCTAAGGAACGCTCTCGTCCTGGCCGAGACTCGGGGTGTACGACCAGATCTAGTTGCCCGTGTCAAGGGCGGACCAAAACCAGACCAGAGTGGCGGAGGAAAATTAGACCATCCGGCCGCCCGGTGGCGTGTTTGAAGGTGGCTGTGCGGGTGGGCTGAAGCGGAGTCCGGGCACGCCCCCGGGGCGGGCCCGGACTCAGTGGAGGCCCGGCTGCACAGCCAGCGGCGTTGCAGGGGGAGGGGTCAGGACGCCGGGGCGGCAGCGTCTTTGCGAGCGGCTTGCTGTGTGCGAGGCGATAGCTGTCGCCGTTCAGCTCGAGGATGTGGACGTGATGGGTCAGCCGGTCGAGCAGCGCGCCGGTGAGCCGTTCAGAGCCAAAGATCTCGGTCCATTCGTTGAAGGGCAGATTCGAGGTCACCAGCGTCGACGCTTGCTCGTAGCGCTGGGAGAAGATCTCGAACAGCAGCTCGGCGCCGGTCTTCGACAACGGCACGTAGCCGAGCTCGTCCACGATCAACAAATCCTGCTTGGCCAACTGTTTCTGGAAGCGGAGCAGGCGCTTGTCATCCCGAGCTTCGAGCAGCTCGTTCACCAGCGCGGCGGCGGTGGTGAAGCGCACCCGTTAGCTTTTCTGACAGGCGGCCAACCCCAAGGCCAGCGCCAGATGCGTCTTGCCTGTGCCGGAGTTGCCCAACGCCAAGACGTTCTCTCGCCGGTCGAGATACTCCGCGCGGGTCAGCTCGAGCACGAGCCGTTTGTTCAACGACGGGATCGCGCGGAACGCGAAGGTCTCGAGACTCTTCACGACCGGGAACTTGGCGGCCTTGATGCGGCGTTCGATGGCGCGCTGCTCGCGGTCGAGCAGCTCCAGCTCGCAGAGGCGGAACAGGTAGCGTGGACAGTCCAGCCCTTCCTGCGCGCAGTGCCGCGCCACCTTGTCGTACTCGCGCAGGAAGGTCGGCAAGCGGAGGGCCTTGAGATGGGCGTCGAGCAGCAGGGTCGACTTGGCCATCACTCGGCCCCTGCCCCCAGCAGCATCAAGTAGTCGGCCGCCATGGTCGTCGTCACCCGCGGGGCCGGGAGATGCGGATACTGCGCCAGGTCGAGGCGGGGCGGCCGGTGGTCGAGGCGGCACAGAACGAGATGCTTGACGGCGTCGAACCCGATCGCGCCCAGTCGCAGGGCGTCCTGGATAGCGCCGCGGACGTGGGCCAGCCGAAAGTCCTCGAGGAGCCGCAAGACCTGCACATACTCGCGGGTCCCGGCTTTGCCCAGCCGGGTCTCCAAGAGCCGCCGCAGCCGGAGAAACTCGTCTGGCAGCGCCCACCCGGTCAGCGGCGCCGCTTGATCGAGCGCGCCCGTCTTGCGCTCCAACAAGGCCAAGTAGTGCAGCGGATCGAAGATCAGCTCCTCACGCCCGTAGCTGCGACGATGACGGGCGATCTCCTCACTCCCGCAGACGATCACGACGACGTCCACGTAGCCCTTCACCACCACGTCGCGGTGGCCGTAGGCGGTTGGCGCCGAGTAGTCGTTGCGGCGGTAGCGCACCAGCGACAACGACGTGACCCGCGTCGGGCGCGTGTCGCAGGCTTCATACGGGACCGGCGGCAACGGCAACAACGCGGCGCGGTCGCGCGCGAAGCGCTCCCCGATCGTCTCGGTGTGCCGCCGTAACCGCTGCCCGCGCCGCGCGCGGCACTGGCGCGCCAAGTCAGCGTTCAACGCGTCCCAACTCGCGACGCGCGGGACCGGCACGAAGAAGTTGCGGCGGGCGTAGCCGACCAGCCCTTCCACCTTGCCTTTGTCGTTGCCCTTCCCCGGCCGTCCGAAGCGATCGTCGAACAAGTAGTGCGAGTGGAGCTCGCTGAAGCTCTGCGTTCGCTGCCGCGTGCCGTCCCCGAGAATCTTCGCCACCGCCAGCGTGGTGTTGTCGTAGACGATGCCACGCGGCACGCCGCCGAAGTAGCGGAACGCGGCGTTGTGTCCTTCGCAAAACGCCTCCGTCGTCTCGGCCGGAAACGCCTGCACGAACGCGTCATCGCTGTGCGGCAGATCCACGACCAAGTAGTGCGCCTTGCATTCGACGCCGTCGATGACCACCAGGGCTTCGCCGAAGTCGGCCTGGGCGTCGCCCGGCGGATGCGCGAGCGGCACGAACATCTCTTGCCCGCCCAGCTTCTGCCTGCGCACGTAGTCTTTGACAATCGTGTGGCCGCCCGTGAAGGCGTGCTCGACGCATAAGCGCTCCCAGATGCGCTTGGCCGTGTGCCGTTGTTTCTTCGGGCGCTGCTGATCGTCGGTGAGAATTTGATCGATGACCCCGGTGAAGGCGTCCAGTTTCGGACACCGGATCGGTTTCGCCCGACGATACCCGGGCGGCAGGCGGTAGCGCAGCATCTTGCGCACCGTCTCCCGGGCCAGCCCGAAGCGCCGGGCCGCCGCCCGCTCGCTCAATCCCTCCACATAGACGCTGCGCCGCACCGCCGCATAGAACTCCACTCGATACATCCCTCCTGTATTCCACAGAACACCGTCGGCATGCTCGGTGGACCACTCGAGCGGTCTGGTTTTCCGCCGCACGCAGGCAGCTTCACACCGCCGCGCTGTGGTCTATTTTTGCTCCGCCGTTCTCAGGGCCGCCCGGCGCCCGGACGTCGTACCCGGTCTGTCGGCGTTTGGCCTTGCGAGATCTCCCGGCGCCCCTTCCGGATCGTCTCCCGGGCCAGACCCGTGGCCGACGAGACCAGCGCGTCCCCGCCATAGCCGATGAACAAAGACTCGGTGGCCGCCCACCGGCGGCGACTGCGCTCATCCAACACGGGCGAGACCACCGCGTACTTCGCGACGATGGTGGCTTCCAATTCCACGTTGCGCTGCATGCAACCGAAATAGACTACGAAACCCAGAAGATAGCAAGTTAATTTCCGCCAGTGGCCTTAGCTCGTCGTCGCCATCCTCAAGCTCGTTTTTCACGCGGTCGATGCTAACTACTCGTCCCTGACTATGGAGCCAGACCAAGGCGTCCCAGAATCCCGGACAAACGTCGAACGCATAGTAGCGACGTTTCGCCTCGATGAAGATATTGGCGTCGAGCACGAACATGACATCGGCAGTCTGACCGCTCGCCGTGGCGATCGCCATCATGTACGGCGTTGCCGCTGAAGGCTTGCAAAGTACTTATCGAAGGTCTGCCCCCAGAGTCCTGTGAGAGCGTATGCCTCACGGTAGGCTAGGCGGCCCTCTTCAACAGCGTGTACTAAGGCGACCGCAAACCGCCTACCGAGGCGCACGTTCTGCGTGCGATAAAAGTCACCTCCGTCTGGCTTCGTTTTCTTGCGGCGAGCAGTCTCAGCGAGATGGTCGCGGAAAAACGTCAGGAAGTCCGTGAGCGGTATGAACTGAAGATCTAGGGCACGTCGCGCGGCGACGATCGCGCTCACTTTGAACTGGCGCGCGAGGACGTTGAACGGGTCGCCCTGGTTCTGCACCCTGGCCCAAGCTGCACGCAGTTCTTCCTCAGCCACCAGGAACTCTGCGGCCACGGAGTTGCATGCCGTCTCTGTTCGATCCGCGGAGGGCCGCAACTCCTGAAGGTCGAACACGGCGCTTTGCCCGAACCACAGGTGGGCCAGCTCGTGAACGAGAGTGAACATTTGAGCGGCCTTGGGGTCGGCGCCGTTCACAAAGACCAAGGGTGCGTGCTGATCAACGAGCACAAAGCCACGAAATTCTCCAGGGTCCAACTTGCGGTGGGTGTTATTGCCGACCACACCATTCGTGACTACGACTACGCCGACAGCATCGATTGCGTTCCGAAGAGTCTCCAGCGCGGCGGTCCATGTCTGCTGAGTCTGAGCCCAGTTCCGCTCCAGCCCTAGCGATTCTCGCATGCGCGTAGCGACGCCGCGCGCTGGTTCCTCAATGCGTGCCGAACCAACGAAATCCAAAATCGGTTCCCCGGCCTGCGCGAGACTCTCGCGGAGCCAGTCCTGCCGTCTCTGCATCGCTTGGATGGTGTCGAGTAGGTTGAGGCTGGGTGCACGACCGTGCTGAGCGTTGCCCGTTCGAAAGAACGGGATTGGAAGACGATCTTCTGGTGGCTGTTTCAGGAACAGGTAACCGAGCGGCGTGTATGTGGCTTTCGCGTAGGCCTCAAGCTGCTTGAGCGTGGGGCTCATCTCCTGGGATTCCCACTCCGAGAGCTTCGGGAACCGCTGACGTAGCCCTTCAGGATCCTTCCCAGATTCTCGCATGCGCGTAGCGACGCCGCGCGCGTTCCTCAATGCGTGCCGAACCAAGAATCGGTTCCCCGGCCTGCGCGGACTCTCGCGGAGCCACCGCTACTCTACCCATGCCGCTTTGGAAGACGATCTTCTGGTGGCTGTATCAGGAACAGGTAACCGAGCGGCGTGTATGTGACTTTCGCGTAGGCCTCAAGCTGCTTGAGCGTGGGGCTCATCTCCTGGGATTCCCACTCCGAGAGCTTCGGGAACCGCTGACGTAGCCCTTCAGGATCCTTCCCAGACCGCTCGCGCGCCCAGCGAAGAAGGTCGGGGCTTACCGCTACTCTACCCATGCCGCTTTGCAGTCTATCCGAAAACTGGACTCGCCGCCCGTGGCCTTCGGGCCTGTGCTGCCCGTCTGGCACGGCTCCCGTCGTTGGCGAACGACGGTCAACGCCCTGGCACTCGTGACGGTCGATGGAGCACGACTGATAGGTGCAGCGGAGCACTCACGTATCGTCTACGGCGACGTGCGTTCACAGACGTCCTGCCGCGACGTGCCCGCGTGTCCCACTGAGGTAGCCCGCTCAGTCGCCCGTCAGGCGGCGCCAACGCTCGAAGAGATCAATGCGCGCGTAGGCCGCCTCGGTGGGGTTGCCCACCGCATGGGCGAGCGCGGCCTCGATCACCTCACGATGCGTATTCCTTTATTCCGCCCGCTGACGTCGCGATAGTGACGTCGAGGGCCGCGCTCGGCGGCAGCCGCCCCGCCCTGATCCGGCGTGCCACGGCTCCCCCTGGCGAGTGTCCGCCACCCCAAGCAGGTCGAGGTTGCTGTCTTCGACCCTCTCGCCTCGCGCGGCCGAGCCCAAGAGGATGATCCGTTCGGGTTGTGCGATCTGGATTGCCGATCCGTGGAAGACGGTGGCGTCCTCGACGCTGAAGGGTAATCAGCGGCGCTATGAGTACGAGGTGCTGTGCCGGTTGCGGGAGGTCCTGCCGTTCGGGGTGGAAGTCACCGTCGTGGCGGACCGGGGTTTTGGGGACTGCAAGCTGTTCTACACGTTGACGACAGAGCTGGCCTTCGAGCCTCTTGCGAAACGCGTGATCGGTCGAGTTTTTCCCTGGCGGAGGCGGCGGGGCGAGGGACGGTCAGCGGGCGGGATGCAGCGTTCGCAGGATGGCAGTGACCGCGCCCGGGAAGCCGGCGACACGGGGGTTCATGGAGCCTGCCTGCCGGTTATGAGGGCAAGCGCACGCGAAGAGAGGTGGCGCATGTCCTTCACGAGCCGTTCCAGTTTACGGTTGTTCTCGATCCACTCCCGGTAGAGGACGAGTTCGTCTTCGGTGAGGTTCAAGCCGACGGTCTTTCCGCGGGCCTTGCGCGTCCAGTAGTGGTAGGGGCCGTGACGGGCGTCCGGGGCGTCGTGGCAGCGACAGGTAGCCCTCCCACACGTTATCCGGCGGGTGTGAACGCCGCCCTGGCCTACGAACCCGAGCGTTTGCAGTTCCGCCTTGAGCGCGTCGTATTGCTCCTCATAGCGGCGTAACGCTGCGCTGTGGGCCATCTATTCGTTGTTTCACATCCGTGGTGTCTGCTAATATACAGTATTAGGCAGGAGTGGTCAATTAAACAAACCATGAACTGCCTGCGTGGTTCCTTCGCCCCCTATTGGCAGTCGATCCAGCGTGCGCTGTTCCCCCAGTTGGAGCCCGTGTTGGGTCCGCTGACCGGGAAACAGCAGCAGTTGGTGCAGACTCTCGAGGTCATCCGTATCGAGCAGTGGATTCCCCGGTGCTTCCGGGTGCCGGGGCGTCCGCGCAAGGACCGCGCGGCACTGGCGCGAGCCTTCGTGGCCAAGGCGGTCTACGACATGCCGACGACGCGCGTGCTGCTGGACCGCTTGGTCACCGACGTGGCGCTGCGGCGGATCTGCGGCTGGGAGCGGAAGAGCGAGGTGCCGAGCGAGTCGGTCTTCTCACGCGCCTTCGCCGAGTTCTCCGACACACAGTTGCCCCAGCGCACGCATGCAGCGTTGATCCGCAACACCCACCACGACCGGTTGGTGGGTCACCTCTGCCGCGACTCGACGGCCATCGAGGCCCGCGAGAAGCCGGCCGCGAAGGAAACGACGCCCCCGCTGCCCAAGCGCAAGCGGGGACGGCCGAACAAGGGTGAGGAACGGCCGAAGGTCCTCAAGCGCCTCGACCGGCAGGCGGCCATGACCTTGCCGGCGATGCTCGACGACCTGCCGACCGACTGTGACGTGGGCATGAAAAAGGACAGCAAGGGCTACAAGTCGACCTGGGTCGGCTACAAGCTGCACCTCGACGTGGCCGACGGCCAGATTCCGATCAGTTGGTGCGCCGTGCGAAGGCGCCATTCCTCAGCGGGTGCGAATCCCGCTCGGCAACTGTCGCTCCAGCCGGTAGCAGTCGGAGCGGACGATGGAGGTAACGACATCGGCTGAAGCACTCTGATGACGAAGGGCCGCCTTGGGCGGCCCAGCGACCATGCGGGCGGTAGCGCAAGCGAACGCCGAGCAGGCCTCGAAACGATTGATGCGGAAGCCGACTCGCCCAATTGACGAGGAAGGCTGGCATGGGTCGGGAAGCGAGCGACGCAGGCACCGACCGACTCCGCCGGGGTAGTGGCGACGGCACGCATGGAAGAGGGGAATGGACGCAACACGGGAAGCCCTGGCGGTGGCGTGGCACGCGCCAACCGACAGCCCGCGAGGGTCAGGTCGGGCCGTGCAGGGTGGCGGAGAGGCCCGTAGTACCGGGGAAACCGGGTAACGCCGGCGGAGGGAAGGGGCCTCAGTTCGAGAGCAGCGCATGACGGGGGAAGGGACGTGGGGACTGGTGAGAACCTAACCGCCTCAGAACGAGTTCAGCGACTCCAGACGGCGCTACATGCGAAAGCGAAGGAAGCTCCTGACTTCCGGTTCTACTCACTGAGCGACAAGGTGTGGCGCGATGACGTGCTCGCGGTCGCCTGGCAGGCCGTTCGTCGCAACGACGGCGCGGCCGGGGTGGACGGCGAGACGGTTGCGGACGTTGAGTCGTTCGGGGTGGACCGGTGGTTGGAAGCGCTGGCGCGGGACCTGAAGGCGGGGACCTACCGGCCCCAACCGGTACGGCAGGTCCTTATCCCGAAGAAGCAACGCGGGAAGTTTCGGCCGTTAGGCATTCCCTGCCTCCGGGACCGGGTGGCGCAGACGGCGGCGATGCTAGTGCTATCGCCGGTCTTCGAGGCCGACCTGCAACCGGAGCAGTATGCGTACCGGTCGGGCCGACACGCGCACGACGCTGTCAACCGCGTGCACCGGCTGTTGAACGCGGGCCACCGGGAGGTGGTGGACGCCGACCTGTCGGACTACTTCGGCCAGATTCCCCACGCGGCCCTGATGCAGTCCATCGCCCGACGCGTGAGCGACGGGCGGCTGTTGGGCTGGGTCAAGGCGTGGCTGGAAATGGCGGTGGAGGAAGCCGACGGACACGGCGGACGCCGCCGCACGAACCGGGCACGTCGCGAGCGGAAGGGTACCCCGCAAGGGGCACCGATTTCACCGCTGTTCAGCAACGTCTACATGCGTCGCTTCATTCTGGGCTGGAAGGTAATGGGCTACGCCCGGCGCTTCGAGGCGGAAATCGTCAACTACGCAGACGACTGTGCGCCACGAAGGCGCAGAAGGGAGGCCGAGATGGCCGCCTAGCTGCAGCCATGCTGCACGAGGGATGAGGGTAGGCCCCTCGGAGCCGCCCGGCAGGGGGAGGCTCCAAACCGCCGTGCGCTGCTTCGGTCAAGAGCCGGGGTGGTAAGCGTCACGGAAACGGCGCGGCGCGACCGCGTCAGGTAGGGTGCAGGGAGACGAAGTGGATGAACCACCGGCAACGTGTCGAAAGCGTAGGGACGGTGTCGAAACCGGGGCGAGTCGTTAACCCGGGACGAGTCCAGTGGGAGCCTGCAGCTTGGCTGGGCGGCACCCGGCATAAAGGTGGCGTGACCCTGCACCAGGCCCTTGTGTGGAACGTGGGAACCTGTCGCCTCGATGTGAAGGGAGAAATCCAAGGGGCCGACCCCCAAGGATGAGAAGCCCGATGCGAGGCACAGGGGCGGAGCGACCCGTACGAGCGATGAAGTCGGGGAAACTCGATGGAGCAAAGGGGTCGCGTCATCCAGCGTGTCCCGACGGTCAACCGCGCGTGCGGGAGGAGCCGTCGAGCCACGCGAAGCCGTTCAGGCTGTTCGCCCATTGGCATCTGCTGGGGGTGACGCTGGCGGCTGGATGATGGGAGCTGTATGAGCGGAGACGTTCACGTACAGTTCTGCGAGCGCCCGGGGGTGAGATTCCCCCGGGCGACTCACCTTGCGGTGCTCGGCCGAGCGCCGGCAGCGGTGATGCTGGCCGCGGTCGAAACCCTGCTGGAGCGTCTGAAGCTGCCGATGAACGCCGAGAAGACCCGCTGCTGCCGGTTGCCGGAGGAGTCGATGACGTTCCTCGGCTACCGGATTGGGCGCAACTACCGGCGGGACACGGGGCGCGCCTATATCGGCACGCGGCCGAGTCAGTCGAACGTCCAGAGCATCTGCCGTCGCGTGAGCGAGCTGACTACGCGGCGTAACGGGCCCCTATCGCCGCCGGTGGTGGTAGCGCGCATCAATCGGCTGTTGACCGGTTGGGCGAACTACTTCACCCTGGGGCAGGTCAGCCCGGCCTACGCTGCGATTGACCGGCACGCGACGCGGCGGCTGCGCCAGTGGCTCTGTCGCAAGCACAAGGTGCAGTTAGGGAAATACGTGCGCTTCCCGGATGAGCGACTCTGGCAAGAGTACGGGCTCACCCGCCTTGTTCCGCGAACGGCGAGCTTTCCGTGGGCGAAGGCATGATCTCGTCCGAGAGCCGGATGCGGGAAATCCGCCTGTCCGGTTCGATGAGCGGCGACTGGAAACGGAGCCATGGCGAGGAGTGAGGCACCGGCATCAGCGAAAGCTGCCGGGAACAGCTACCCCCTACGCCTACCGCCACCGCGCCAGTCGTCGACTCTACCCTGCTGACGTCCGCCTCCCTGCACGACAGCCAAGCCGCCATTCCGCTGGCGACCTTGTCGGCCGAGCGAACGACCAATCTGTATGACCTGATGGACGCCGCCTACGACGCGGAACCGATCCGCCAGCACAGCCGCTCACTCGGCCACGTCCCGTTGATTGACACCAACCCCCGCCGCGACAAGGCGTTGGCGGAGGAATTGCGAACCGAAGCCCGGCGCCTGCAGCGTATCGGCTTTCAGCTTCCCGAGCAGGCTCGCTACAACGAGCGTACGGCGGGTGAGCGCGTCAATGGCCGACTCAAGGACGAGTTCGGCGGTCGCCATGTCCGGGTCCGGGGCGCCTCGAAAGTGATGTGCCACTGCATGTTCGGCGTGCTCGCACTCACCGCCAACCAGCTCGTGCGCCTCGTGACATAACCAGTGCACCGCCGGCAACGCCCCTCGGCGCCCGACGGGCGTCAGTCACCCACGGGTGTCCCAACGCGCGGTCGAGAACACGTCGAAACATCCGACTTCTACCTCCCGGCGTGCCGCCGGTTCTCCCGACAAGATATCCAGTCCACGATCCAGGGCAAATCGTGTTCACCAAGAGAGCTGAGGACTGCGCCCAGCCCCAATCCCCCGGGAGTTTTGCAAGCGGCTCTAAGGATACTGGCGTAAATTATCTTGCCGCGTCACAGCGCGCCGGCAACGGAATCGTCGGCCAGTGCCTCGCTGAAGTTGGCAAATCTATATCGATCGCCGTCCTTAGTCCTGATCCGGCGGGCGCTCGGCGGGGACGAGGCGCGCGAGGCCGGTCGCGTCGCGGACCAGCAGACCGTCGGGCAGCGGGACCGGCAGCGCCCAGGTGGCGGCGTCCGCCACCTGGTAGTGCCGCGTGACCTCGAACGCCGCCGCGTCGGGTTCCGCCACCAGCAGCTCGGCGTCGCTGGTCAGCAGCAGGAGATCGTCGCCTGCGATCAGTACCGACGCATGGTCGCCCTCGCGCCCCTCGCTCGCCCAGCGCACGGCGCCCGTGGCGGCGTCGAGAGCCACGAACTGGCCGCTGCGCGTCGATGAATGGCCGTACAGCGTGCCGGAGGCCAGCACCGGGGAGCTCATGTACATGGTCACGCCCGCGTTGCTCCAGGCGCGCGTCGCCTGCCAGCGGTTGTCCTGGCGCCGGATCGCGAACGCGTGCGTCCCCTGGCGCGGACCGGAGACCACCAGGTGCACGCCGGTCCAGACAGGTGTCACGATGTTCTCGTGCCATTCGTCGGCGAACGGCACGCTCCAGAGGAGGATGCCGTTCGCTGCGTCGAGCCCGACGAGGGACGATTCGGTCAGCGTCACGAGCTGGCGCTGCCGCTCGACCTCGATTACGATCGGCGACGCATATCCGGGGCCGACACCGCTCCAGGACCAGATCTCGTCGCCCGTCGCCGGATCGAGCGCGAGCACGCGCCCGCCCGCGGGATCGCTCCCGACCTGCACGAACAGCACGCCGCCCGCCACGAGCGGCGAGGCGGCGGTGCCGCAGAACAGATCCGTCACGCGCACCGACCCCGAGTAGTCGTTCCGCCAGGCGAGGGCGCCGGACGCCGCGTCCCAACTCGACAGAATCCCGCCGGCGTCGAGGGTGAACACGAGCCCGCCATCGACGACCGGGGTCGCGAAGGGGCCCTGCAGCTCGGCCGGGGCGATCGTGTTCTGGACGAAGCGCGCAGGGTAGTCCTGTTGCCACAGGCGGGCCCCGCTCGCCAGGTCGAGCGCGGTCACCATCTCGGTTTCCCCACGCCGGCTGTGGATGAAGACCCGCCCGCCCGTGACCACGGGCGAGGAGTAGCCCGCG
The DNA here is from genome assembly GCA_965217045.1 of Vicinamibacterales bacterium. Classification (GTDB taxonomy): domain Bacteria; phylum Acidobacteriota; class Vicinamibacteria; order Vicinamibacterales; family UBA8438; genus JAAXGX01. The sequence continues at coordinate 281,733 of CBDCHF010000009.1, forward strand.
CCGACCTCGACGCGCCAGGCGCGGGCGAAAGAGTCGGGCCACGTCCGCGGCGACTGCGAGGCCGGCGCGATCCCGTCGCGTGCGGGCCCGCGCCAGCCGGCCCACTCCTGGGCCCACGGCTCGGCGCCGGCAGCGATCACTAGGCCGGCGACGATCAGCCAGCGCGCCGCGCCGGCCTGCGTCGCCGCGACCGCTCGCGACGCGGCGGTCATCCTCTCGAAATCGTGACTCATGCATCACCTCTTCTCTGCCTCACAGCGCAAGCAGAAACTCGAGCACCAGCCGGTTGACCTCCGCCGACTTCTCCTGCTGCACCCAGTGCCCGGCCTCAGCCAGGAGGTGCAGGCCCCGCAGGTCGGTGCAGGCGCGCGCCTCCATGCGCTCGAGGGTGCCCGGACGCTGGTGAATTCCCCAGTCCCGGGCGCCCGCGATGAACAGCGACGGCTGGTCGATGGTGCGCCCGGCGAACACCTGCAGGTCGGCGTTGATGCCGCCGCCGAAGAGGGACGACACGGACGTCACGCTGCGGTACCACTGCAGCCCGCCCTGGAACCCGGTCCGGCGGTACTCGGCGCTGTAGACGCGCAGCTCGTCTTCCGGCAGCCACTCGCAGGCCGCGATCTCCGCCGGCGACGGCATGTGCTCGGCGACGGTCTCCGCCATGCCCTTGCCGAGATCCAGGACATAGTAGCGGGGCAGCCGGGCCAGCTCGGCGGCGGACCACTCGCGGAGCGGCTCCGGGCGGTTGCCGCTCCAGTCGGCGCTCTTCATGTGGTAGTAGGCGCGCAGGAAGTCGTGCACCCCCTGCGGCGCCCGCCACAGGTCGTCGTTCGCCTCGCGCGTGGCGTAGAAGCGCCGGTAGTGCCAGCGCGGCGGCGTCAGCCGCGCGAGGTCCGCGTCGATGTCGGCAGCCGCGCTGGTGTCCGTGGGGCCCCCGGCCGCGTCGGCCACGGCGAACGGCAGCGTCGCCGTGCCGCCGAAGGGCGCGCTCATGAGCACGACGGAGCGAAAGACGTCCGGCCGGGCGACCGCACACCAGGAAGCTACCAGCGATCCGAAGTCGTGGCCGGCCAGATGGACCTGACGGTAGCCGAACGCCGACACCAGCCAGAGCATGTCCCGCACCTCGTTCAGCATCCGGAACGGGCGCAGCTCGTCGTCGTAGCGCACGTCGGTGCCGTCGGTGCGGCCGTACCCGCGCAGGTCGGGCGCGATGACGTGGTACCCAGCGGCCGCGAGCGCCGGCATGAGCCGCCGCCAGCTGTAGGCCAGCTCCGGGAAGCCGTGCAGCAGCAGGACGCCCGCCCGCGCGCCCGCCTGCGACCCGGCTTCCAGCACGTGCATGCGCAGGCCGTTGACGTCGGCGACGAACCTGGAGCGGACGCCGCGCGGGAGCACGCCTGCGGCGTAGGGACCCAGGCGGTTGCGCTGCGCCGGCGGGCTCGGCGCCGCGGGGCGCGGCGTCGCGGCGCCCGCGGCCATTCCGGCCGCGGCGCCTTGCAGGAGCTGGCGGCGGGTGAGCGCGGCAGACGGCATCGGCTGGATTATGCCACCTCCCGGCCGGGGCTGGACGCCTGGCCGAGCGAGTGCCGGACCGGTTCTCCGGTGCTACACTTGCCGCGTCTCGCCGCGCTCCCCGCATCGCGCGCGGTCGCTCAGCCCAGCTCACGGCGGTCCGGTGGCCCATCCCTCGCGCGTCTCGCTCGTGGCCGCCTTTGCGGCCGTCTACGTCATCTGGGGGTCCACCTACCTGACCATCCGCTGGGGCGTGGCGAGATAGTCTTCAGAGCCTCTTGCGAAACGCGTGATCGGCCGAGTTTTTCCCTGCCGGAGTCGGCGGGGCGAGGGACGGTCAGCGGGCGGGATGCAGCGTTCGCAGGATGGCAGTGACCGCGCCCGGGAAGCCGGCGACACGGGGGTTCATGGAGCCTGCCTGCCGGTTATGAGGGCAAGCGCACGCGAAGAGAGGTGGCGCATTTTCTTCACGAGCCGTTCCAGTTTACGGTTGTTCTCGATCCACTCCCGGTAGAGGACGAGTTCGTCTTCGGTGAGGTTCAAGCCAATGGTCTTTCCGCGGGCCTTGCGCGTCCAGTAGTGGTAGGGGCCGTGACGGGCGTCCGGGTCGTCGTGGCAGCGACAGGTAGCCCTCCCACACGTTATCCGGCGGGTGTGAACGCCGCCCTGGCCTACGAACCCGAGCGTTTGCAGTTCCGCCTTGAGCGCGTCGTATTGCTCATCATAGCGGCGTAACGCTGCGCTGTAGGCCATCTATTCATTGTTTCACATCCTTGGCGTCTGCTAATATACAGTAGTAGGCAGGAGTGGTCAATCAAACAAACCATGAACTGCCTGCGTGGTTCCTTCGCCCCCTATTGGCAGTCGATCCAGCGTGCGCTGTTCCCCCAGTTGGAGCCCGTGTTGGGTCCGCTGACCGGGAAACAGCAGCAGTTGGTGCAGACTCTCGAGGTCATCCGTATCGAGCAGTGGATTCCCCGGTGCTTCCGGGTGCCGGGGCGTCCGCGCAAGGACCGCGCGGCACTGGCGCGAGCCTTCGTGGCCAAGGCGGTCTACGACATGCCGACGACGCGCGTGCTGCTGGACCGCTTGGTCACCGACGTGGCGCTGCGGCGGATCTGCGGCTGGGAGCGGAAGAGCGAGGTGCCGAGCGAGTCGGTCTTCTCACGCGCCTTCGCCGAGTTCTCCGACACACAGTTGCCCCAGCGCACGCATGCAGCGTTGATCCGCAACACCCACCACGACCGGTTGGTGGGTCACCTCTGCCGCGACTCGACGGCCATCGAGGCCCGCGAGAAGCCGGCCGCGAAGGGAAAGACGCCCCCGCTGCCCAAGCGCAAGCGGGGACGGCCGAAGAAGGGTGAGGAACGGCCGAAGGTCCTCAAGCGCCTCGACCGGCAGGCGGCCATGACCTTGCCGGCGATGCTCGACGACCTGCCGACCGACTGTGACGTGGGCATGAAAAAGGACAGCAAGGGCTACAAGTCGACCTGGGTCGGCTACAAGCTGCACCTCGACGTGGCCGACGGCCAGATTCCGATCAGTTGGTGCGCCGTGCGAAGGCGCCATTCCTCAGCGGGTGCGAATCCCGCCCGGCAACTGTCGCTCCAGCCGGTAGCAGTCGGAGCGGACGATGGAGGTAACGACATCGGCTGAAGCACTCTGATGACGAAGGGCCGCCTTGGGCGGCCCAGCGACCATGCGGGCGGTAGCGCAAGCGAACGCCGAGCAGGCCTCGAAACGATTGATGCGGAAGCCGACCCGCCGGAATAACGGGGAAGGCTGCCAGCGGTCGGGAAGCGAGCGACGCGAGCACCGACCGGTTCCGCCGGGGTAATGGCGGCGGCACGTGTGGAAGAGGGGATTGGTCGCAACACGGGAAGCCCTGCCGGTGGCGTGGCACGCGCCAACGGACAGCCCGCGAGGGTCAGGTCGGGCCGGTCAGGGTGGCGGAGAGGTCCGTAGGTACCGAGGAAGCCGGGTAATGCCGGCGGAGGGAAGGGACCTCAGGTGGAAGCGATGGCGAAAGGGAGCAGGCTCACGGGAGTGGCCGAACGGCCTATCACCCCGGAGATGAGCAGGAATGCCGGATGTCATCACATGCACAAGCGAAGGGGACGACCCGAGCGGTCGCCGTCGCCAGGGCGTCAACAGGCCTGACGACGCACCGGCCGGCCGGCTCAAGGGTGCGAGCCTGGTGCCAGGGCTCGCGAGACCCGTCCGCTGGTCGTGACCGGGAAGCCCGTGCGCGAGCCGCATGATTCCACTGGAGAGCCCGGTGCCGGAAATCGGCCCGCCGGGTTCGGAGAGCGGGGGGAGGAAACGTACCCACGGGACTCGGCCTGCGGCCCGGTTGCGAAAGCGCCGGATAAGCCACCGACCCCTACCGGCTACGCGCCTCTCCTCGACTCTACTGAAGCTCGATATTCGGGATCGACCGAGCGTGGCGGGACGACGAACAGGGTTTCGGCATCGTCATTTGGGGGCTGCGAGGGGGTTGCGGGGCGAGCCATGGGGCGATGGCCGGGCGCGGTGAGCCCGAGTGTCGACAGCTTCTCCTGGAGACGGTCCGTATCGTCCCCGAGGGAGCTTGGTGCGGCGGGACGGATGGGCTATCCGGCGCGTGCGCCGAGTGCGAGGGCGATGCGCTGCCATGCCTCGCGCTGCGGCGTGGCCCGCGGCAGATGCAGAACGAGCCGGCGGACCGAGCGGACGACCTGGACCCCGAGCTTGAGCAATCGGTCGCGTAGCCACGTCACCTGGGTGCGGGCGCACGCGGTGCCCGCCGCCCGCAGCCGCAGCTCCTGCATCAGCACGTAGGCTGCGGCCGTCAGCAAGACGCGCAGTTGGTTGGCCCAGAAGCGGCAGCAGCTCGTGCGGTCGATCTGCAGGCCGTCGAGCAACTCCTTGATCCGGTTCTCGATGTCCCCCCGCGCACAGTAGACCTTCTCGTAGATGAAACGCGGCGTCTGGCGCAGGTTCGTCACCACGAAGCGCGGGTTGTCCCGCGGCGCACGTTCGCCGAGGTGGACCACTTCGGCTTTGATCACCACCCGGCGCTCATGGCCCCAGGTGCGGGCGGCGTAGCGGGTGTCGGTATAGACGTGTGCGGTCTCGCCACTGACCTCGCTCTGCATGCGCGCCGTCTGCAGCGCCGATTCGGCATGCCGCTCCAAAACCGCATTTTTCGCCATCGCCACCACGTAGTCGAGCCGGGGCTCCGCATCCAGGAAATCGAAGACCTCCGGGGTCGCAAAGCCCCCGTCGAGCCGAACGAGAAACCGCGCCCGCGGAAACGCCGCCCGCAGCAGCGGGAGCAGCCGACACAGCAGCCCGAGGGTCCCGTCGGCGGCCACTGCGTTGCCGGGCCGCAGCACCGCCGCGCACAGATACTGCTCCGCCTCGCGGTCGAAGCTCGGAAACCCGAGCAGCGGCAGATAACACCAGCCGCCATAGTGCCCGTTGAAGAACGTGAGCTGCTGGGCGCCGTGCGTCAGGTCGTCGGTCGGATCCAGATCGATGGTGACGAGCCGCGCCCGACCGTGCAGGCGGCGCCGATGCCGCTCGATGACGCACGCCGCCAACTCGCGCCCCATCCGGTAGAGCGCGGTGCGGCTCGCGCCGTTCTCGAACCGCGAGATCGTAGGTTGCGACGCCAAGGGCGCGCCGGACACCGGGTCCCGCCCGAGCAGCAGCTTGTGGATGGGGTCGTCGGCCAAGTGGTCGGCATCGTTGCCATCGGGATGACCGCACGCGATGCCGAAGATCCGCTGGCCGATCAGATCCGCGAACGTGTGCCGAATCTTCTCCGCGGCGCGCTTGTCGGCCAGACACCGGGCGAACGCCTTGACCAAGCCGTACACGCGCTCGGTCGCCTTGAGCAGGACGGCGCCGCCGTCGGAACTCGCGTGTTCCTGGTTGAACGTGGCGACGAGGGGCTTGTCGAACAGATCCGGGAACAGAACAGTCTGTGGTATTGTGTGAGGTCTCACGCAGGGGTCTCCGTTGTGGCTAAAACGTTGTGTGCACTACGTTTGTACCACACGGAGGCTCCTGTGTCTCCCCCTCAACCGCACCTTCACGCATAATCCGGGCTAATCGGCGATGTATGAGGCTTGGCCGCAGCGCGAAGACGACACGGAGAGGGCGAGAAGTTCACGGACGCCACGTCAGGCTCGGCGTCGAAAGACGCACCGGGCGGCGGCGTAAAGGAAGACCGGAAGACCGGCGCGCTCGGGCGGAACGCGGAGCAGCAATGGATGCGAGCAGCCAGCGGGAATTTCTGAGGATCGACCAGGCGCTGAAGGAGAAGGGGCAGCGTGGTCACGTGCACCTGCCGCCGACAGGCCCGCTGATTATCACGACGGCGGAAGGAACTCGCGGAAGGTCCGCAATCATCGGACCGCGACCGACGCGCGACGCGATACGGGTGGCGCTGAGGACGAAGGAGCTCGGACGATGGGCAGAGGACCTCAAAGTGAAGGCGAGGGGCGGACCACGAGTGCCGCCAGTGATCTGGAACACCAGGCACCTAGTGGTGACGGGCGTGACCAGCAGCCACGCGCTGCTGACTGCGCTCCGCCGGCCTAACGAGTACGACGAGAGCGACCTCGAACAACTCGGCGCGGCGGCCGAGTGCAGCGGCCGCGAACTCGAGGCGGCATTCGCCGAGACGACCACGGAAAGCCTGCCGACGGCAGCGAGAAGGTGGATGCGCCCCGACAGGGGCGGCGGCCGAATGAGCGGGCACGCGCCGCTGGGGGCGAGCGAGCCGACGGGACGTCCGGAACGGCGCCGCGAGTCGATCCTGACGAGGCTGGCCGAGGAGGTACGTGCCGACCCGGACGGAGACGGGTGGCTACGGATCCTGATGCGCGGAATCGCGAGGACCTGGCCTCACCTCGAGGAGGCCGAGCGGCGCGAAGCGCTCGAGGCGGCGCCCCCTCTGAGCGGGACGGCGTGGGACGCACTGCTGGCGGCCGCGATGGAACACATCGCGTGGCTGACGGGGTACCCCAGGCCGGCGTGGGTCGACGACGCCGGCCGCTTCAACGAGCCGCCGCACAGCTACGCGGCATTCGAGAAGGAGAACGCTATCTGCTGGGGGCCAGGAGCCTTCCTGCGGCACGGCGCGCTCGCGGACCCCAGAGACCTCGACTGGCGGGGAGGGGAGAATGGAGCCTGGGTCCCGGATAGAGAAGCTGAAGCTCGACGGCGAGTTGATCAGGGAACTGCTCAATGAGATAAACGAGAAGCTCGCGGAGGACGACGTGTACGGCGAGATGTACCTCGTGGGCGGGGCCGCGATGATCCTCGAGTACGAGGCGGCGCGGGCGACGACGGACATTGACTGCGTAATCAGCGACGGGGCCGACAGGATCCACCAAGCAGCGGCAGAGATCGCCGCCGAGCGGCCGGGACTCCCAGCCGACTGGCTGAACGAAACTGCGGCGGCGGCGCACCACGTGCCGGAGGATCCGGACGACAAAGCAACACCGTCGTACCAAGGGTCGCACCTGACGGTAAGGACAGTGATCGATATAAAGTTATCAACTTCATCGGGGTAACAGTTTGTAATTCCATTCCCCATGGAACGTATCGCGGACCAGCGCGATTGCGTCCATCTGTTCCTTGGTCACCGTAACGCCCGTGGGATACTGCCCGGCGTCGAGTTCGGCCAGGACCCGGAGCCCGGCCGCCGTCCGGGTGTTCCCGATGCGGTCGACGATAGTCTCATAGGTCGTCAGCGGGGTGCCGCGCCAGTTCGCCGTGATGTGACAGAAGAGCCGGTGTTCGATCTTGTTCCACTTGCTGGTGCCGGGTGGAAAATGACTCACCTGGATGGTCAGTCCGGTCTCGTCGGCCAACTGTTGAAGCTCATGCTTCCAGGCGCGAGACCGATACCCGTTGCTCCCGCCCGCATCGGCCGTGACGAACAGGGCGGTGGCGTCGGGGTAGGCGCCGCAGCCCATCTGGCGCCACCAGTGGCGAATCGACGCCACCGCGAACGTCGGTGTGTCGTGGTCCCATCCCACGCTCACCCAGGCTTCGTTGCGCGCCATGTCGTAGACGCCGTACGGAATCGCCTTGCCCTCGGCGTCGGTTGGGAAATCATGGACCAACACCGCCGGCGGCGTGCCCTTCGGCTGCCATTCCCGCCCGCCGTTCTTGAAGTTTCCGACCAGCTCTTTCTTCTTCGTGTCGACCGAGATCACCGGCCGCCCCTCGGCCAGAAACGCGTCCGCGGTCGCGTTGATGTGCTCGAACTGCGCGTTACGGTCCGGGTGGCTCGCTCCCTCCTGGCGCTTGCGGGGCGATTGCAGCCGGTAGCCCAGTTGATGCAGCATCCGGCCGACGGTGGTCGAACTCACTCGCCACCCCTGTTGTGTCAGCGCCGCGGCCAGCTTCGCCCGACTCTTGCCTGTCCAGCGTAGCGGCGAGGTCGGGTCTCCGCGCGTCAGCGGGTCCACCAGCGCTTCGAGTGCGGCCAGCAGACCGGGCTGGCTCTGTTCGAGACGGGGCCGCCCGGCGCCCGGACGTCGTACCCGGTCTGTCGGCGTTTGGCCTTGCGAGATCTCCCGGCGACCCTTCCGGATCGTCTCCCGGGCCAGACCCGTGGCCGACGAGACCAGCGCGTCCCCGCCATAGCCGATGAACAAAGACTCGGTGGCCGCCCACCGGCGGCGACTGCGCTCATCCAACACGGGCGAGACCACCGCGTACTTCGCGACGATGGTGGCTTCCAATTCCACGTTGCGCTGCATGCAACCGAAATCACTGCTGTCCCACAGAGCTTCTAATTGAGGCGGCTTGAACCTTCTATGTCTGTTAGAATGGTTTTGCCGCAAATCATTCAAAACACAGGAGATCCAAGCCGTGGCCCATCGTAACACAGTCTTCGGGCAACTTCTGACGTTGCTTCCGCGACATGAATTCGACGCCGAGGCGCGCGGCCATCAGCGCGGGCAGCGTTTGCGCGTCATGAGCCGCTGGGCGCAGTTCGTCGCCCTCGGGCTGGGCCAGTTGGCCAGCCGGCAGAGCCTGCGCGACATCGTGAGCAATCTGCGCGCGCAACCCGCCAAGCTCTATCACCTGGGCGTTGGGACGGTCAGCCGCTCGTCGCTCGCGCGGGTCAACGCCGAGCAGCCCTACACGCTCTACGAAGCGTTGTTCGGCCGTCTGCTGAGTCGTTGCCAGCAACGGGCGCCGGGCCACGGTTTCCGCTTCAGGCACAAGCTGTATGCGGTCGATGCGTCGACCATCGACTTGTGTCTGGCGGTTTTCCCGTGGGCGTCGTTCCGCCGCACGAAGGCCGCGATCAAGCTGCACGTCGGGTTGGACCAAGCCGGCCACCTGCCGAGTTTCGTCAGCGTCACCGATGGCAAGACCGGCGACGTGACCGTGGCCCGCACGTGGACGTTCGAGGCCGGCAGCGTGGTCGTCGCCGACCGCGCCTATCTCGATTTCGCGTGGTTTCACCAGTTGCAGGCCCGTGGCGTCACCTTCGTGACACGCCTCAAGCGCGGCGTGCGGTACCGGGTCACCCACGAGCATGACGTCCGAGCCGGGACCGGTATTCTCAGCGACCAGACGATCGAACTGACCAGCGCCCGCAGCCGCAAGGTCTATCCCCACCGGCTGCGACGGGTCGTCTACCGCGACCAGCTGACAACAAATCGCTACGTGTTCGTGACCAACAACACCACGTGGGTCGCCAAGACGATCGCCGACCTGTACAAGTCCCGGTGGCAGATCGAGCTGTTCTTTAAGTGGATCAAACAGCATCTAAAAGTGAAACGTTTCGTGGGCCGGTCGAAGAACGCGGTCTTGACGCAACTGTGGGTGGCCACCTGCATGTACCTGCTGCTGGCCTACCTCAAGTTCGTCCTGCGGTTGTGCTGGAGCCTCAACCAGATGCTGCAGGTACTTCAACTCAACGTCTTCGAACGCCGGCCTCTCGAAGACCTCTTCACGACCCATTCGCCACCAGACCGCGCCCGTCCGCAACTCGCGCTCGCTTGGGCCTGAGACTGTGGGACACTAGTGAACCGAAATAGACTACGAAACCCAGAAGATAGCAAGTTAATTGCCGCCAGTGGCCTAAGGACCGCGTCGGTGGACCGGATGCTCGCCATGAAGCTCCACGCGCGGCGAGGAACGGACCTGAAAGACATCGAACAGCTCGTGAAGTTCTCGAAGGTCGGGAGCGGCAAGGAAGCGAAGCAGCTGGCCGAGCAGCACTTCCCTCACAGCGAGGTACCGGCAGACGCAGTCAGGAAGGTCGATGACGCGATCACGAAGGCACGGATGCAGGGACCGCCGAGCGGACCAAGCGCAAGAGGCGCACCGACAGAGACGGCCCAGGCTGTGGCGGCGAGGATGGCCGACGAACTGCAAGAGCGGCGCGAGACGCAAGGGTCGCGGGGCTTGACTGAAAGCAAAGGACAACCGCAGACGAACCAGAGCACGGCTGCGCAAGACGCCCGATCGAAAGCGCCGAAGGGCCAAAGGCCGATGCGAAGCGGCCAAGACGCAAACATTCCCGCGGCACCGACTCGACCGGAACCACCCAAAACCGAGAACAGTCCCGGGACAAGAAAGCGGGGACGCTGACCAGTGCTACCCTGCCGCGAGCGGGAGAGCGGCCGGAGCAAGCGGCGCCACGGAGACGTGCATGACGAAACAGGCACAGGATTGAACAGGGGCAGACGGCACCAAGCCTCAGAGCTGCAAAAACCAGCGAAGAGCCTTCTCGACAGTGTGGTGGTCGACACCAAAATGCCGCGAGATAGCAGCGACCCTGACACCCTGAGCCCACAGCTCGGCCGCCTCGAAGGCGATACGCTGGTAGACGCGCAAAGGCGCCACCTCTACGAGGTTCACCACGAACGGCGACCGGGCCAGGGTGCGAACGCTTTCCTGCCGGGTCGACGCGCCGAACCGCGGGATTGCCGGCGCGGTCGTGGCAACGCCGTCAGGCGGCTGGATCCGCCTGAGCAATGAGTTGAACCCGGAACTGGAAACGACAGCGACGCAACAGTGGCAGGCGTCTCAGAGAACGGAGGCGACGACCCGTAGCGAGCAGGCGGCGTGGCTGCTGAACAATGGCGGAGTCGCGCAGCACGGGCCAACCACCGCAATGCTTCCAGCGGCAGGTGGCTCAGCGGAGCTCGAGGGCCTTTTCTGGCAGTCGGTGATGAACAGCACAGATCCGTCGGAGTTCGAGGCGTATCTCGCCCAGTTCCCAAATGGCACATTCCAACGCCTTGCCGAGACACGTGTGGCATCGCTGCTAGCGGCATCGGAGAATCCGGTCGAACAGCCGGCCCGACAGAAAGCCAAGTGCTGCGCCTGTGCAGAGATGCACCCGTGCTGTCATTGACGGAAACCGGCAGACAGAAAGAAGCCGGGGACCGGCGACGAGACGGTGAACACCGACCAGGGTCGCCTGGAGCGACGGGAATGAACCGTCCTTGGAGGCGGTGCCACTGAAGCGGTCCCGGGGCCCCCGCCATCGCGGGGATGAACCGGCGTTCGAGAACCGGCGAACGGCGAGCCGAATATATCCCCCGCAGAAGCGGGGATGAACCTGCGATGTGCGCAGCGCTACAATCGCCGCGCAACAACACCCCGCAAGAGCGGGGAGAACTCAGGTCCGGGCATAGAATGAACGGACGAGGACAATGACAGGGCAGGACGGTGCGACGTGGGCATGGCGCGGGATCAACCGGGACGGGACACCGAGCGAGGAGACGCTCGATCGGCTGACCGCGGCGATCGTCAGGGCCGTCGCGCCGATGCGGATCATCCTGTTCGGCTCGGCCGCGCGCGGCGAGATGCGGGCCAAGAGCGACCTCGACGTGCTCGTGGTCATCGCAGACGGACAGCATCGCGGGCACGCCGCCGAGGCCATCTACTGTGCGAAGCCGCGACGGACGCGGCCACTGGACCTGGTCGTCGCGACCGAGAGCGACGTCGAGCACCAGCACGACGCGCCGTGGTACGTCATCGCGCCGGCGCTGCGCGAGGGACGGGTGCTTTATGACCGCACCACGCAAGCGTGAGGCCGCAAGGTACTGGCTGGACCACGCGCACCGCCGCCTGCGAGACGCCGCGCAGCGCGGGCCAGACCGCGACCGGCGCGTCCAGTGTGAACAGGCCCACTACGCCGCCGAGTTCGCCGTCAAGGGCGTGATCATCGCGCACGGCACGGACTTCGAGACGACGCACGACATCGACGCGCTCCTCGACAGGGCCCGCGACGCCGGCGAGAGCATCCCCGCCGACGTCGAGGAGGCGGCCGCCTTGTCAAGGTACGCCGGGAGCGGCCGATACGAGTTCGACCCCGACGCAGAAGGCGTCGAGGTAACCGAAGAGGACCTCCAGCGGGCGCTGAAGCGGGGGCGCGCAGCCGTCAAGTGGGCTGAGGACGGGATCCGACGCATCCTGGGAGCGGGAAAGACAGCCGGACAGGCGTAACCGGCACCGGTAAGCAGAAGAGATCCCACCGAGCCGACCTCGAAGCAGAAGGCCAGGACATTCGAGCGCCCCCGCACATGCGGGGATGAACCGTACCACAGCACGATCCGGATCTTCCGGACGCCCAGCGCCCCGCGCGCGCGGGGATGAACCGCGTGTAGGGCTGACGGCAGGGCCGACGAGTGCGGTCAACCCCGCAGGCGCAGCGAGGAACCGGCGCCCGAGGAGGCTTCCCCGCACACGCGGGGATAGGCCTGTGACCGTCGAACCCTGCAACACCGATAGCGCACGCGCACAAGGGGACTTTGCCGGCGAAGGTCCAGACGCGCCTGGACCAGGAAATGGAGCTCGCGATGGAAGAGCTCCGCGAAACGCGCGAATGAACGCCGGAACCAAAGGAGGATCGACTCCGCGCGGGAGAGCCTGTCGCGACGCCGGCAGGAGGAAAGTTCGACATGACATACCACTAAGGTGCACGGTGACTGGTACACCGTGAACAACAGCGAGATGGATCGGGTGGGCGACGCCTCCCTGGTGACCATTTGGCCCGCCACTGGCGGGAAGCCCGGGACCGCGTACAAGCGGGACATCGGGCCACCCTGCGCAATCGAGACGACGGCGAGCGGCTGCGGGTGGCGGGGCGACCCGAACTACCGCCGTCACGCGACACTCGCGGACGCCCGGCGGCGCATGGCTGAGCTCGGCGCCTACGGGGTGATGCGGTACGTGGCCGCGGCGTGACGCCGGCACAGGGGAGCACACGAGCGGCGCTTCGCGCGCCTGCTCGACCGCCTCGGGCGGAAGGGGTTGCGGGACGCCAGACCCGGCCTGGCGCTCCTCGGCCATCCGGCCAGGGACTGGCGCAAGGGAGAGGAGGGAGAATTGCGGAAAGACGCAGCAAAGCCGGCCGGACGAACGACCCGGCATCTATTGACGGTCGTGACGGCGTACCTGAAAAAACGGCGCCTGAGCAGACGCCGGGCGGCTACAGAGGTCGGACTGCCAGAGCAGACGTTCCGATCGCCGATCAAGGGACACCAGCCCACCCTCGACCGCGCCGACAAGCTCGGCCGGGCGCTGGGAATCACGATGACTATCGGGAGACCAGTGGGAACGTCCGACGACGAGCCCGGGGACGGCAACGAGGAACCCAAAGAGACCAACGGGTAGGCGGGACAACGGCGGCCGAAGACGCGTACGAGGCCGGGCCTCAAGTCACACGAGATGGCCGTAGACAGAGCGTGAAGCCGACCTCCAAGCCGAACAAGACCGCGTGGTAAGGTAAACCCCAGATGAGCGAGACCACCGCAATCGTGACGTCGATCATCGGCAGCGCCGGACTGATCGTCGCGATGCTCGGAGTGATGATCCGCAGCATGAACAGGCAGTTCACGCAGACGAACCAGCGGATCGACGACGTCAGAACGGATCTGAAGGAACGCCTCAACGAAACCAACCGCCGGATCGACGACACAAGAAGCGAGCTGAACACCCGCCTCGAAGAGACCAACCGCCACCTCGAACGTGTCGAGACCCGCGTCGACCAGATCGGCCGTGACATCGGGGAGTTGCGGGACCGGACCGGGAAGCTCGAAGGCACGGTGTCGACCTTCATCCAGAGTCAGGGCAAGGTCGAAGCCGCCTGAACAACAGGGATGGGCCCGACGCGGCGCCGCACACGCGGGGATGAACCCTATGCCGGCGTGGGCACCGGGAGGCGACCGAGGATTTCCCAGCACACACGGGGATGAACCGAGGGCACGTGTTCGAAATGCAGTCGCGATGTCGTCAGCCCCGCACGCGCGGGGATGAACCCGGGATCTGGTCCGCCGTAGCCGGCGCAACGGTCTCTCCCCCGCACGCGCGGGGATGAGCCGAACGGGCACGACGCAACGCACAAGGCGCACGGCCGAAGATCTAGAGCGGCAGCGGCACCAGAACGCGCATGAGGTTGACAAGGCAGTACCGATTGAGGCAAGAAACCGAATCAGCGAACGGAAGATGTAGCCCATGCCCAACGGAATCGAGGAACGCGCACGAGCGATCGGAATCGATCCAGAGAACCTCGCTGACTTCGAGGCGGCACGTCGCCGACCGCTGAGCCAGCGGATGGGCATGTTCTTCCGAACGTACAAGCCGGTGATGGACGACTCGCCGTTCCGGGCATTCGCGAGCACCGCCGACTACCGGCGCTGGTGCAATGAAAATCTGCCATCGTGGTTGGGCTATGGAACCGATCAGCAACAGTGATCTGGAGCGGCTCCGCGACACGCTCGCAAAGCACGAGGTGGAATACCTGCTGATCGGGAAGATGGCGGCGATCGTCCAGGGATTTCCCGACACGACGCAAGACGCGGACCTGTTCGTGGAACGGTCAGCGGTAAACGGAACGCGACTGGTGGAAGCACTGCGCGACCTCGGGTTCGAACTCGCCCCCGAGCAGGTCAAACAGATCCAACAGGGAAAAGACTTCATCCAGGTCCGAACGGGCCCGTTCGACGTGGACATCGTGCACGCCCCAGGGAAAAGACTTCACAGGTCCGACGGGCCCGTTCGATGGACATCGTGCACGAGCGCGGAATCGAGCGCTACGAAGATGCTCGACAACGAGGGCAGCAGAAAGACCGCGAGACACTGCCGCGGCTGCGGGACTTCGCAACCTACCTGAAGGAGAATCCGCCGCCAGGCCGGCTCCAGCTGCCGGCGCGGAGGTACCGCGCCAGTGACCCGCAAGTCGCAGCCGCGCCTGAACGACCGAGCCGATCGGGCAACGATAAGGCGGGGGACCAGACCCGAGGGTACACGCGGTAAAACGCAGCGCGGCGCCGACGGGGATGAGCCGACGAGCGCCGTCGACCAAGCACTGACGGGCGGGGCGGCCCCGCATAGACGCGGACCAAACCAGGGAGCGCGGGGATCAACCGTGCGAAGGCCACCGGACGGCCGGGACCAGAGCACTGTTCAAGATCGGGCTGCCCCGCAGTAGCGGGGACGAAACCGTGATCGCCCGGTAGGCCCACGCGGCATGGAACCACGGCATCCATGCTTCGTCGCCGGCGTCCGATCCCAGCCTTTCCGGGTCGCTCACGGGCTCGTTCGTGTTCAGCGTTTCCGCTTTGGCGCTGATCGTTGCGTTCGCGGCCCGCCAACAAGGCACGAAAATCCGCGCGAGCACGGATTCCCAACAGCGCGGACGCCGCGTAGAATGACGGAGAGACGATGGCCACGACAGCACCACCCGATGTCCCGGTGCGGAGCTTGCAGGACATCCTGACCGCACTCCAGCGGCACCCGGAATGGCGCACCGCGCTGCGCCAACAGCTCCTCGGAGAGGAGCTGCTCGAACTGCCCGCCCTGTTCGCGAAGTTCGCCGCCGAGACGACCAGGCGACTCGACCTCCTGACGCAGGAACTGGCAGCGACGAACAAGCGACTCGACCGCCTGGCCGCCGACGTGGGCACGCTGAAGAACGACGTGGGCACGCTGAAGAACGACGTGGGCACGCTGAAGAACGACGTGGGCACGCTGAAGAACGACGTGGGCACGCTGAAGAACGACGTGGGCACGCTGAAAGGCGCCCACGCCGAAACGAAGGCCCGCGCGAACATCGCGGTCATCGCCGACGAACTGGATCTCGAGTACCGACGGATCGTTCCGGGAGTCGAACTCAGGCGCGTCGCCAGAGACAACGGAGCCGACCTGCGGGACGACAAGATCAAGAGCTTCGTCGCCAGCGACATCATGGCGGAGGCCAGGGACGCGGAGGGAAACACGACCTACCTCGCGGTCGAAGCGTCCTACACCGGCGACCTCCACGACGCCGACCGGGCGCGAAACCATGCGGCACTGATGCAGCGCCTCACGAACAAACCCTGCCGCGCAGTGATCGCCAGCGCCCGCAACAACGACCGCGTCCTCGAACTGATCGACAGCGGGGAGGTCGCGTGGCACCAGCTGCAGGTCCGGATCCAGCCAGCCAACTGAAGGCAACACCGGCCCGGTACGCATCCGAGGGCGCACCGGCGAACAACCCCGGGGACCGCCTCCGGAGGTGGTGCCGCGCTGACTGACTTCCCCGCACACGCGGGGATGGACCCGATCTAACTCAACTGCAACCGAACCGGGAGAACCACCTCAACGTCCTCCGGGGGCTGAACGAGAACTGCATCAACCGGATCTACGCCGAGTCTTGGGCGGACCCGACGCTCACCGCCTCCGTTCCAACTCCAACAGCAGCCTGGCGACGTCGCAGTCCTCGTGCTCGGCGAAGCACCGAACCTCGGCGCGGAGCGCGGCGATCTCGTCACACAGCTTGTCGTGTTCGCTGCTCAGCCCCGCGTCGAGCAGCTCGGCGATCAAGATCATGGCCAGGACCAACAACACCAAACCGAACCAGTCTGTCGTCTCACTCATCGATCGGATCCTCCCGTAGTGTTCGTTTCTCGATTGCCGACCGCACCGCGGCGGCAGCCGGCGCGACACCTTGACCGCGGATGGACGGTCACCCCTTGGCGCGCGTCACGTCCAGGTTCCGCCTGCCGATCCGAGACTGCCCGGCGCCCGCCCCACCGACGCCTGCCGGCGTTGCCTGGCTAGCTCGAGAAGGTCGGCGCCCGGGCCGCTGTGCGGGTGGTCGGCAAGCTCCGGCAGCGGATTCTCCGAGCGCCAGCCGGCATGGTTCGCCGACAGGCACCGCAGGCAGCCTTCGACGGCGGGCCCCACGTTGAACCGCCGGGCGCGCTTACCGAGCGCGCGGGCCGCCGCGTCGAACTTGCGCCGTTCCTTGAGTCGCTTGCTGACCAGGTCGATGTCGACCTGCGGCGCGTAGCTGCGCAGGTCGCTGCCGTCGGCGGCGTTGTCCTGCCGGACCTCCATCGCGGCCGCGTTCGACCGGCCGGCCGATATCGCGAAGGCGACAGGACCTCGCGCCCCGTGATGGGCCAGATAGTTGCGAACGCCCGCCAGGAGGCGGCAGTAGTGGCACTCGCAGCTCCACTCGCGCCCCTCCCGGTACGAGCTCGCCAGCTGCAGCAGGTTGGCCAGCCTGCGGCCCGGCGGTCCGGGGGCGCGGTGCCAACGCGTGCATGTTCCGCTCAGCACCCGGGTTCATCCCCGCGCGCGCGGGGAATACGTGCTCATGATCGCCGCTGATGCCCGCGGCAGAGGTCCATCCCCGCTGCTGCGGGGGATATACGGAAGCCTTAGCCGCCGGACGGTAGATCCCCGCGCGTGCGGGGTCTGGCTGAGCGTTTCAAGTAGCTGCCCAGCCAGGCTTGGTCCGACTGGTCGTGCCTTGCTCGCACGACGGTTAATCCCCGCGCGCGCGGGGTAGCCTTCGTCGAGGTGCACGTGAGCGCCAGCGATCCGGTTCATCCCCGCGCGTGCGGGGCAGTCCGCCGTGAACCCGGCTTTACCAGATCACCTCCACGGTTCATCCCCGCGGGTGCGGGGGCGCTCGAATATCCTGGCCTTCTGCTTCGAGGTCGGCTCGGTGGGAGCTTTTCTGCTTACCGGTGCCGGTTACGGCTGTCCGGCTGTCTTTCCCGCTCCCAGGATGCGTCGGATCCCGTCCTCAGCCCACTTGACGGCTGCGCGCCCCCGCTTCAGCGCCCGCTGGAGGTCCTCTTCGGTTACCTCGACGCCTTCTGCGTCGGTGTCGAACTCGTATCGGCCGCTCCCGGCGTCCCTTGACAAGGCGGCCGCCTCCTCGACGTCGGCGGGGATGCTCTCGCCGGCGTCGCGGGCCCTGTCGAGGAGCGCGTCGATGTCGTGCGTCGTCTCGAAGTCCGCGCCGTGCGCGATGATCACGCCCTTGACGGCGAACTCGGCGGCGTAGTGGGCCTGTTCACACTGCACGCGCCGGTCGCGGTCTGGCCCGCGCTGCGCGGCGTCCCGCAGGCGGCGGTGCGCGTGGTCCAGCCAGTACCTTGCGGCCTTACGCTTGCGTGGTGCGGTCATAAAGCACCCGTCCCTCGCGCAGCGCCGGCGCGATGACGTACCACGGCGCGTCGTGCTGGTGCTCGACGTCGCTCTCGGTCGCGACGACCAGGTTCAGTGGCCGCGTCCGTCGCGGCTTCGCACAGTAGATGGCCTCGGCGGCGTGCCCGCGATGCTGTCCGTCTGCGATGACCACGAGCACGTCGAGGTCGCTCTTGGCCCGCATCTCGCCGCGCGCGGCCGAGCCGAACAGGATGATCCGCATCGGCGCGACGGCCTTGTGCACGCTACTGTCCCCGGCACGCGCTTTGGCCCCACTCCTAACCACCCCTCCGGGAGCCGCGCCCCGATCGGCGGAGGATGGACTCGGACAAGTCCGGCCGTCCGGGGCTTTCTCCGCTCCAAGTGATGCGATGGCGATACGCGGCGAGCCGCCACCCAGGAGCTACGATCCATCTGTATCCGTCCATACGCCTGTCGTGCGCCCGGGAGAGTTCCTGACCGGCCGCCTCCGCGGCGGCTGCCTCGGATGGCTTGCCCGCCTCACGCAGCGCTTCGGCAGCCGCCTCGATAGCGATCCTCGCGCGCGCTGCCGGCCCGATCAGATCCGAACCCACGTCCCGAAAGCGCTGCATGCCGCCGAGGACGTAGCAGAGCGCCATCGTCGTCGATGGAGTCTGGTGCCTGTCGGCATCGTCGGCCAGTGCCGCAAATTCCTGAGTCGACAGCTTTAGGTTGACGGCGTGCCGCGGTGATTTAGGCATTTCCTCCCGGGTCATTGCTCAAGCGTCAGGGTGCCTTCTTGCAGCTCCCACACCTGGATCGCTTCCGGGAATGCCCCGTCCTGGAATCTTGTGACGTAGGTGCCGATGGGCACCTTTACTCCCGCACCGACCTTGGCATACGGTCCGACTGTTGCGTTGTTGCCGATCTGCGCGCGGCAGCCCACGCAACCGCCGTCGGCCACACTTAGCAGGGGACGGTCTCCGGGGAGATGGTCTCCGGGGGCTCGTTCCCACTTGGCACCTGCGCTTCAGGTTGGCCCCCCGGCCGATTTGCGCGCCGCTTCTCACCCAGACGTGCGCGGCGATCTGCGCGCCACCCCCTACCTTAGGTGTGCGCGTCGATCTTCGCCGTTGGGTCGATCATCGCGCCGTCGTCGATGCTCGCCGTGGGGTGGATGCTCGGGAACTAGCGGGTCCGTTTCCGCGCCGCGCGCGGAGCAGCCGGGTGGCTGCCGGCCCGCTGACCGTTGAACCCTGCAACGCCGGGATCGTCAAGCCTGCCGGCTACTTGGCCCTCCGGGGGCTGGCGTCCCGCTGACCGTCGAACCCTGCAACGCCGGGACGTCAAGCTAGCCGGCCGCTTGGCCCTCCGGGGGTAGTCTTCAGGTGAGTCGCCCGCGACCGAGTGTCGTGCAGCGTTCATCCCCGCTGGGGACGACATCATCCACGGTGGTGGCGGCAACGACCTGCTGCGCGGCGGAGCCGACAACGACCGGTTGGGCGGCATGGCCGTCGATACGGCCGAAGGCACCTCTACCGGCTCAGACGAAGCGGGCAACGACACGATGTACGGCGGCGAGGGTAACGACCAGCTCCAGGGCGGCACGGGGATGGACATGCTGTTCGGCGGCATGGGCAACGACGAGTTGCAGGGGGGCTACGGCGACGACTTCCTCGAAGGCGGCCCTGGCGCCGACGCGCTGATCGGCGGCATGGAGATGGACACCGCGGCCTACACGATGTCTTCCGAGGCGGTCACGGTCGACCTCCGGTTCGGCGAGGGGCCGGGCAGCTCGACGATCAAGGCGCCAATGGGCGGCGACGCCATGGGCGACACGTTCGTGGGAATCGAGAACCTGCGCGGGTCCATGTACGACGACATGCTCATCGGCGACGACGTGGGCATGGCGCCGGCCGATGAGGACGACATGTCCACGATGGACGTGGATGAGTCGATGCCCACGACGGGGAACATGCTCTTCGGCAACATGGGCGACGACATGCTCAAGGGCATGGACGGCAACGACACGCTTCATGGCGGGAAGGGCAACGACACCCTGTACGGGGGCGACGGCAACGACAAGCTCATGGGCGAGATGGGCGACGACGCCATCAAGGGCGAGGATGGCGACGACACCCTGATCGGCGGCCCCGGCGCCGACAAGCTGTTCGGTGGGAGGTTCATCGCCGCCGACATGAGGCCTGGCGACGACCACAGCATGGATGACACGGCGGACTACTCGACGTCGAGCGAGGGCGTCAGCATCAGCCTGATTCCGACCGACCACGACAACAACCCCGCCACCGCCGCCAACATCGTGGGCTACGGCGGCGACGCCGAGGGCGACGTCCTGGTGGGCATTGAGCACCTGACGGGCAGTTCCCACAAGGACATGCTCGAGGGCGACGCCAACGACAACCACCTCAAGGGTGGCGGCGGCGACGACTGGAACGAGATGGCCATCAGTGGGAAGGACGGTGGCCTCTACGGTGGCCTGGGCGACGACACCCTCGAAGGAGGCGCCGGCAACGACTGGCTCAAAGGCGACGAAGACGACGACATCCTGATGGGCGGGTCGGGCAACGACATGCTCGACGGTGGTGACCAAGACCCCGAGGAGGGGGAGACTGATCAGCCGGTCGGTCGGTACGCCGTACAGGAGGATGACGACACATTCGGCGCCCAGGCGATGGATCGTGCCTTGGATACGTTCAACCAAATACTCTCAGGCGGTTCCGGCGACGACACGCTCATGGGCGGAGAGGCTGCGCAAAAGCTGGATGGTGGCACTGGAGTCGACACGGCGGACTACTCGAACGTCAGCGACCGTGCAATACAGATCAAGCTTGATGATCGTGGTGACTTCGGGACCAAGGACGTTGTCTTTGACAACGCCGTTGGGGATGATGGTCAGGCTACCACTGTCACACTGGACGCTGGAACCAGCGCCCTTGAAACCCCAATTGACGTGCTGGTTAGTATCGAGAATCTGTACGGTGGTTCCATGGGCGATGCCCTTGAGGGTAACAGCGGTCGGAACGTGTTACAGGGCGGCGGCGGGACCGACACCCTTACAGGCGGCGGCGGTGCCGACACTTTCCTGTTCGATGATGACCATGGCGTCGGTGACGCCGTCACCATCACGGACTTCTCGAAGGTCGACGGTGACAAGATCAACCTGGAGGCCTTCGAGCTGACCGCCACGGAGCTTGCGGCGCTGATTGGCGATCCCGACGAGCCCAACACGACGATTCTTACGTACACCTTGGACCTGAACGGCACCGCCCTCGGGCAAGGCACCATCACCGTCGTGATGGAGGAACGCTTTGCCGAGCTGGATGCCGGCGACTTCATCATCTGAGACAGCACTTCCCCTGCGGAAGCGGAATCCGATGGCCGACGGGACGGACGCGTCTCGTCGGCCATCTCTTTTTTGTGGGGAACGGAGAGCGGGGCACCCGAACCTCCATCGCCACTGTCGTTTTGCCGACAATCCAGTCCCGACCGCAATCCCACCCGGACCGAATGCGTGCCGCTATCCTCCGCGCGAGACAGCTCCTTGCCGAAGGCAAGCTAGACGCCGCGGTCGACGCGGACCAGGCAGTCCTGGAGCGGAATCCCGGGGCGTGTACTTGCTGGTCGAACCTGGGCGGTCGCTCTGTTCAGGCTTGGCCGCAAGGACGAGGCTCTGAGTGTGCTACAGCATGGCGCGGATGTCTGCCAGCAATCCGTTGATCTCACCTGCAACCTGGGTCTCACGCTCTTGCGGCACCGGATGTTCTGTCACATCACGGAGAACTGGCGGGGCCGGCCGTTGGTGAGTCGGGAGGTGGTGGTGAACCTGATCGGCCACACGACGACGCAGAGCGGCTTGGCGATTCGTTCCGAGTTGGACGAGAACAGCTACCCGACGGGACAGCCGGTGACGGCGGAACAGATGGAGAGTCTTTCGCTCAAGCGGGACAAGTTTCACGGCGACTGGAACTACAGTCTTACGTCGCGAGAGACCACGTAATAATCATTCTATTTTGGCGAGATGCCATAGTCTCGTTGGGGCGACCGCCGACGCCCTTCTGGAGATTGACTTGGTCATCACCGTGGACACGGCGATGGCGCACTTGGCCGGTGCTCTCGGCCGGCCAGTCTGGACGCTGCTGGCGTTCGCCCCGGACTGGCGCTGGATGCTCGGTCGCGTCGATACCCCCTGGTATCCAACGATGCGCCTGTTCCGACAGTCCGCACCCGGCGATTGGGCCGGAGTCTTCCGCGATGTCCGCACCGCGCTGGTCGACCGGCTGAGCCAGCCGCACGCCTCGAGACCAACGCCTGCATCAACCTCAGCGCAGGGTACGCCCCGATAGCCAAAGGGGACTTTGTGATCCAGCACATGCTTCCCTGGGCGAGAGGTTTCCGAACGCCCGGCTTCGACGAAGCTGCCTCGTTTTTGCGGGAGGTGGCTTGTTCTCGCTTGTGGCGATTCGGTTACAGGATCCCATGAACGTTAGCCTCGCCGTTCGCCGCGCGATCCAGTTGCATGGCGACGGCCAATTCCTTGCCGCCGTCGACGCTTAGGACAGTGATCGATATAAGGTTGCCAAGTGTATCCAGGCGGAGCCCGTTTTCTGCGGCTTCGGGCGCTCGGCACACAGCAAGGTAATTTCCGTCAGTGTCCTTACCGGGCGATCCTGAAGCGGGATCCCGAGACATGCGCCTGCTGGTGTAACCTCGGGATGGCGTTGCGGACCCTGGGGCGCAAGGACGAAGGCCTCGCGGTGTTACGGCAGGGCGCGCGCGTCTGCCCTCGGAGCGTCGGGATCAACTACAACCTGGGCAACGCGCTCAGGGACGCCGGCGACCACGAGGGCGCGCTGAAGCACTATCACGCGGCCTGGACGCTCAAGCCGGACAACCTGGAAGCGGCGCGGGCTTGCGGTGCGATGTTCAGGCGGCTGGGGCGGTTCGATGAGGCCGTCGAGCACTACGCGGCGGCTCTGGGCCGGCATCTGGACGACAGCGAGCTCTGCGCGGGCCTGGGGTTGGCGCTCTGGGAACTGCGGAGGCCGGCCGCCGCTGCGGCTCTGCGGCGTGCGGTCGCGCTCGATCCGGCGTCATCCGACTTCCGGCAACTTCTGCACGGCGTGCTGCGCTGGTTGGGGAGTGACGAAGAAGACGAGGAGCAACTGCGCGCGGGACTGGCGCGGGAGCCTGACTCGCCGTCGCTGCTCGGGGCGCTGGGACAGAATCTGATCGGTCAAGGCCGCCTCGACGAAGGATTGGAGTGCTGCAGCCGGGCGCTCGCGATCGACCCTGGCCATCACGACGCGCGGCTTGCGCGCGGTCGCGCCAACTTCCTGGCGGGACGCTACGCCATTGCTCGGCCCGATCGCTATCGTCTGGTGAAGGGCCTCGACAGGCGCCCGAAGGGCACCTCTGGGCGCGAGTGGGAGGGGCAGGACCTCGCCGGGCAGTCGATCCTGTTCTACGGCGAGCAGGGGCTGGGCGACGTGATCCAGTACGCACGCTACGCGTCGCTCGTGGCCGAAGGCGGGGCGCGGGTGGTCTTGGCGTGCAAGCCGCGGCTGGTCGGCCTGCTGCGGCGCATCCGCGGCATCGACAAGGTGGTGCCGAGCGACCAGCCCCCCCACCGACCGACTGGCACTGCTCGCTCCTGGACGTGCCCGCCGTCCGGGAGCAGGACGTCGATTCGATTCCGGGGGCGTGTCCGTATCTGCCCCCGCGTGTGCGGCAGACGCCCGTGCTGCCCCCGGCGCGGCAGTTCCGGGTCGGGATCGTCTGGGCGGGCAGCCCCACGCAGAAGCAGAACCGCCGCCGTTCCTGCCGCCTGGAGGACTTCGCGCCGCTCTTCGAGATGCCGGGCACGGAGTTCGTCAGTTTTCAGATGGGGCCACCCACCCGGGAGCTACGTGCGGGCTGGCGTGGGCTGGTTCACCATCCGGGCGACGCGCTGGACGGCCTGGAGGCGACGGCGGACGCGCTGATGGAGGTGGACCTGGTCATCACGGTCGACACGATGCTGGCCCACCTGGCCGGCGCGCTCGGCCGGCCGGTCTGGACGCTGCTGGCGTTCGCCCCGGACTCGCGCTGGATGCTCGACCGCGCCGACACACCCTGGTATCCGACAATGCGACTGTTCCGGCAACCAAAGCCCAACGACTGGGCGGGCGTCTTCGGCGAGGTGCGCCGCGAGCTGGAGGCGCATCTGGCGCGAGCGGGCGGGCCGGCCGGCATGCGTGACCAGTGTCAGCAGCGCGACGGTCGGTCGCCCGCTCGCCGTCGCGCGTTGGCCCGCTGAACGCTCTGGTAACTGCCCGCGACTCCCATGTCTGGCTTTGACCCGCGAAAGTATCACGGCCGTCGCCTGGACGAGGTCGTCAGGAGCGTGAACGGAGACATTTGGAGCGTCCTGGAAGAAACCCACGCGGTGTACCAGCTCTGTCTGCGGCAGAGGAACCTGCCGGCTCACCGGGAAGGGAACCTCCGGATGCGGCTATGGCAGGTGGAGAAACAGCTGGGCCTGCACTGGCGGTACTTCTCGCAGGCGGGTCAGGGGAGATGAAGAAGCTCGTCAGCGGCCCCGGCTTCAACCACCTGGTCGAGGCGCGGCACGGCTACATGCTCTACAACGTCAACGACCGGGACATTGGCCGCAGCGTCGAGCACTACGGCGAATGGAGCCCGGGAGAGACGGCGCTGTTCGGCCAGTTCTGCCGGCCGGGCCACTACGTCGTCGACGTCGGCGCCAACATCGGGACCCACACGCTCGCCTTCGCTCGCCTGGTCGGCAAGCATGGACGGGTGTTCGCCTTCGAGTCACAGCGAATGGTGGCGCAGGTGTTGGCTGCGAACGTCGCGCTCAACAGCCTGACCAACGTCCATACCTATCATCTGGGAGTCGGGGCGGAGGATGACACCCTCTGGCTCGCCGACATCGACTATTCGCGCGAGGGCAACTTCGGTGGCGTCTCCCTTGACGCGGTTGCTCGCCCCCAGGGCGACTCGCCGCCGAAGTACCGGGTTGCCGTGGTACGGCTCGACGACTTTTACGAACAGCCCCGGTTGGACCTAATCAAGATCGACGTGGAGGGGATGGAGGCCGACGTGCTGCGGGGAGCCGGTGGGTTGATCCAGCGGCACAAGCCCGTCATCTACGCGGAGAACGACCGGGCCGAGAAGTCGCCCGAGCTCATCAGGCTCATCCGGAGCCACGGCTACCGGCTCTTCTGGCACCGCCCGCCGCTGTACTCCCCGGACAACTTCGCCGGTAGCACGAAGAACATATTCGAACGCAGGATCCTGTCTTTCAACATGCTCTGCGTCCATGCAGCGGCGAATGTTCAGATCCGAGGGGCGCAGGAAATTACGGACCACGCCGCGCATCCCCTGGCGTCGCGAACAGTTCGCTGACAAGATCACGACGGTAGGGTTCGGATGCGACTATGGCAGGTGGAGAAGTAGTTGGGCCTGCACCCGCGGTACTTCTCGCAGGCGGGTCAGGACGGCTCCCTCAACGGGCGCATCTTCAGGAACAAGCGCGACGGCACGTTCGTCGAGATCGGGGGCTACGGCGGCTGCACCGGGAGCAACTGCGTTTTCTTCGAGGAGGTGCTGGGATGGACCGGCCTCGTTGTCGAGGCGTCGCCGCACTTTGTAAGGCGGATCGGCGAGACGTTGCGCTGGTTCGCTCCCCGTCGTCGATGTCGCCGGTAGTCAGATTCATGCTGCGGACCTGCGTCCTCGATGCTCACCTGGACCCGTGGCGGCACGGCGTCAACGGCATCGACTTGCAGGATATGATGAGTCTCGTCATCGCATGGACGACGCCGCCTACAAGCGCTTGTTCTCTCGGCCGGGCATGGTGCGGGATCTGCTGCGCGGCTTCGCGGCGCGGGATTGGAGCGGGGCGCTGGACTTCGCCTCACTGACGCCGCTTCCAGCCAGCTACGTCAGCCGGGACCTTCGGCAGCGGCACGGCGACCTGGTGTGGCGTGTCCGTTTCGGCGGCGAGCGGTGGCTGTATCTGGTGCTGCTGCTCGAGTTCCAGTCCGGGGTCGACCGGGCGATGGCGGTGCGGATGCTGACCTACAGCGGGCTGCTGTATCAGAAGCTGGTTGCCGAGGGCGGTCAGGTCGTAGAGCACCAGCGTGTGCTCCTCGATGTGCCGCTTGGCGAGTCGCTGCTCGATGGCGGCCTGCCGCTCGACCAGCCAGTCCATCGCCTCATAAGGGGGCCAGCACCTGCGGCGTCAGCTACACGACGGCGGCGGACCGCCACACGGTATACTGTCCTCGGTCGCACGGCGGCGCTGGCAGACGGTCATGCTGACCGCGCCCGCGTCCACCCGCACACCGGCGCCAGAGCCGTCGAGGGCGGGCGGCGACCGGGGCGAAGCCAGGTAGATCCGATGTTCGATTCACTCACCATCGCCCGTCAGTTGACCGAGGCCGGCATTGAACGCACCCAAGCCGAGTGCTGGCGGATGCCATCCGCCAAGCAGCCGAGCATGGCGAGCACGTGACGCCGGAGACGCTCCGCGCCGAGGTCGCCACGGTGCACGGCGCGATCAACTCACTCCGTGCAGACATCTACCGTGCGATGCTGTTGCAGGCCGGCGCCATCGTGGGGGCTGTCGTCGCCATCCTCCGGTTGCTCGGCTGACTCCCGATATGGGCACGGGCCGATACGGAATTCCGCTCCCCGTCCGCGTCGGCGGTCAACTCGTCTGATTCATGGTCGGGCGCATGAGTCCAACGACTTAGGAGTCTGCGCCGTGGGACGATTTTCGGCACGATCGGCCACTACCTGTCGTGGTTATGAACATCATGATCCACTTCATATTGGGGTCTGCTTTTTCTGCGGCGCAGACTCCTAGCCTTCTCCCGTGTCAAGATCGACGCCCTTCTCAAGGACGCCGGCTGGAACCTCAACCGACGGCGAGCACACGCGCACGCTGACGGTCCGACGATGCCCGTCGACGACCACAACATCTTGCGGTCGACGGAAGCTCAGAATTCGCCACTTCCTCGCGGTCGCGAACAACTGAACAGGCAGGTCCTCCTAGCGAGGAGCGTTGCCACAATGTTGCCAAGACTGAGGTCGATTCGGGGGGACTCCCGGGGACGGGAGGGCACGTCCGCATGGCTGTAACGTGATGATATGCAAAGACTTATTGCCAGAAGCCCTTTGCCATCATTAACTTAGAGAATCACGTATTTCGAGTTCAAGTCCCTGCACCGACACCACCCTACTCCGCCACCGGAAGCCCATCTACCCCGAAGACCGGCGCTGCCCTCGCCCGGCCCCGGGGCCGCTGCCCATCAAGGGTGGCACGGGTTCACCGATCAACCCGATCCCGTGTCACCGGTCACCCAATAATCCCCCCCTGTGGTCACTGAAAACTCCTCACCTCGATAGCTGAGGGGAGGAGCAGGATGTCGACGAGAGCGACGATGATCGACCCTGAGCGTCAGATGCTCGGGGAGGTCGAGATGGTCGGACAGGACCGGTGGGAGGAGATCCATCGTCGGGCGGGTGCGGGCGCATCGATTCGGGCGATTGCTCGCGAGCTGGACGTGGACCGCAAGACGGTGCGGCGATGCCTGCGGCAAACGGAGTGGAAGCCGTACCAGCGGGCGGCGCGGGCAGACACGCTACTGGCCACGCACGCGGCGTATCTGCGGCGGCGGGCGGCCGATGTCGGCTACTCGGCTCAGGTTCTGTTTCAGGAGCTGCGCGGTCGGCAGTACGAAGGCAGCTACGAAACGGTGAAGCGGTTCGTGCGGCCGTTGCGGGAGATGCAGTTGTACGCGGCGGTGACGCGTACGCGGTTCGAAACACCGCCAGGGCTGCAGAGCCAGATTGATTGGGGTCAAGCGCGGGTCTGGCTGGGTGCGCAGCGCCAGGTCCGGCACATCTTCGTACTGACGCTCGGCTACTCGCGGCGGAGCGTCTACTTACCGTGCCTGACGGAAGCGCTCGGCGATTTGCTCGATGCGCACGAGCAGGCGTTCACGCACTTCGGTGGCCACACCCAGGAGCATCTCTACGACCGGCCGCGGACGGTGTGCGTACCGCGCGGGGCGGACGGGGTGCGGTGGAACACGACGTTCAAGGCGTTCGCTGACTTCTGGGGCTTCGAGCCGCGGCTGTGCCGGGTGTATCGGGCCCAGACGAAGGGGAAGGTCGAGTCGGGTGTGAAGTACTTCAAGCGCAATTTCCTGGCGGGCCGGCGATTCCGTGACGACCTCGACTTCAACGAGCAGTTGGCGGAGTGGACGGCGACGGTCGCCGACGTGCGGGTGCACGGAACGACGCACGAGCGGCCGATTGACCGCTTCGCGCGGGAGCGTG
Organism: Vicinamibacterales bacterium; assembly: GCA_965217045.1. Classification (GTDB taxonomy): domain Bacteria; phylum Acidobacteriota; class Vicinamibacteria; order Vicinamibacterales; family UBA8438; genus JAAXGX01. The sequence continues at coordinate 310,038 of CBDCHF010000009.1, forward strand.
ACGGGCTGGTGCCCGCGGTGGCGGGCCGGGCGTTCCGGCTCGAGGCGCCGCTGACGCGGGTGGTGGCGACCGACTACCTGGTAACCGTCGACACGAATCGCTACTCAGTGCCGTTCACGCTGATCGGCCAGCCGGTCGAGGTGCTCCGCCGCGACGGATGCCTGCAGATGCGACACCGCGGCCAGGTGGTTGCCACGCATCCGGTGCTCGGGAGCCGGCACCAGCTCCGGATCCTCCCCGAGCACGGTCCGGGGCCGATCGCCCGCAATGCGCGCGTGCGCTACTCGACAGGCGGGTGCTCGACCGAGGCGGTTCCGCTCGACGTCGAGATCCGCGACCTCGCCTGCTACGAGGCGGCCTACGGCCTCGGGGGTGCGCAATGACGTCGCCGCAGATGGCCCGCCTCGACGAGCACCTGCAGCGGCTGCGCCTGAACACGGTGCGCGAGCGTGTCGAAGCCCTACTCCAGGAGGCGTCGGAAAAGGAGCTCTCCTATGCCGACTTCCTCGACGGACTGCTGAGCGAAGAGGTGTCAGCGAAGACCGCCAAGCACGTCACGATGCGGACGAACCTGGCCCGGGTCCCGTTCATCAAGGGGCTCGACAGCTTCGACTTCGGCTACCAGCCCTCGGTCGACCGGAAGCAGATCCAGAAGCTGAGCCTGTGCCACTTCGTCGAGCACGGGGAGAACCTGGTCCTGCTCGGTCCACCTGGGGTCGGGAAGACGCACTTGGCCGTGGGTCTCGGGCTCAAGGCGATCGAACACGGCTACCGGGTGCTCTTCACGACGGCCGCGGCGATGCTGACCACGCTCACCAAGGCGCTCGGCGAGGGCCGCGCGGTCGCTCGGCCGCAAGGACGAGGGCCTCGCGGTCTTGCGCCGGGGCGTGCGCGTCTGCCCGCGGGGGGGGCGATCTCAACTACAACCTGGGCAACGTGCTCAATGACGCCGGCGACTACTGGGGCGCGCTGAAGCACTATCGGGCCGCTTGGACCCTCAAGCCGGACGACCTGAAGGCGGCCCGGGCTTGCGGCGCGATGCTCATGCGGCCCGAGCGGTTCGATGAGGCCGTCGAGCACTACGCGGCGGCGCTGGGCCGGCGTCCGGACGACAGCCGGCTCTACGCGGGGCTGGGGTTGGCGCTCTGGAAGCTGCGGAGGGCGGCTCTGCGGCGCGCGGTCGCGCTCGATCCAGCGTCATCCCACTTGCGGTCCCTTCTGCACGGCTTGCTGCGCTGGTTGGGGAATGACGAAGAAGACGAGGAGTAACTGCGCGTGGGACTGGCGCGGGAACCTGACTCGGCGTCGCTGCTCGCGGCGCTGGGACAGAACCTGATCGCTCAAGGCCGCCTTGACGAAGGGTTGGAGTGCGTGCGCAGGGCGCTTGCGGTCGACCCCGATCATCAAGACGGGTGGCTGGCGCGCGGTCGCGCCCACTTCCTCGCGGGGCGCTGGCGGCATAGCTTGGCCTGACCGCTACCGTCTGGTGAGAGACCTCGACAGGCGCCCGAAGGGCACATCCGGAAGCGAGTGGGAGGGGCAGGACATCACCGGACAGTCGATCCTGCTCTACGGCGAGCAGGGGCCGGGCGACGTGATCCAGTACGCGCGCTACGCGGCGCTGGTGGCCGAAGGCGGGGCGCGAGTGGTGGTGGCGTGCAAACCTCGGCTGGTCGCCCTGCTGCGGCGCGTCCGCGGCATCGACAGGGTGGTCCCGGGCACCAGCCCCCGCCGCCGACTGACTGGCACTGCTCGCTCCTGGACGTGCCCGCCGTCTGGGAGCACGATGTTGATGCGATTCCGTCGGCGTGGCCCTATCTGCCCCCGCGTGTGCGGCAGACACCCGTGCTGTCCCCGGCGCGGCAGTTCCGGGTCGCCATCGTCTGGGCGGGCAACCCCACGCAGAAGCAGAACCGCCGCCGCTCCTGCCGCCTCGAGGACTTCGAGCCGCTGTTTGATCTGCCCGGCGCGGCGTTCGTCAGCTTTCAGGTGGGACCGCCCGCCCGTGAGCTGCGCGCGGGCTGGCGCGGGCTGGTCCACGACCCAGGCGACGCGCTGGCGACTCTGGAGGCGACGGCCGACGCTCTGATGGAGGTGGACCTGGTCATCACGGTCGACACGATGTTGGCCCACTTGGCCGGGGCGCTCGGCCGTCCGGTCTGGACGCTGCTGGCGTTCGCCCCCGACATGCGCTGGATGCTCGACCGCGCCGACACGCCCTGGTACCCGACGATGCGCCTGTTCCGCCAGTCGGCGCCCAACGACTGGGCGGGGGTGGTCCGCGAGGTCCGCCGCGAGGTGGAGGTCCGGCTGGCGCAGCCGGCCGGCGCGAAGCAGCGCGCATGACCGACGCCTTGGTGATCGGCACCTGTTCGCCGTCGCTCGTAGATGCGATGCTGTGCTCGTAAGCGACTACTGATAAATTCGATATCTGGCTTCGACCCACGCAAGTATGACGGACGCCGCGTCAACGAGATCGTCCGAACCGTGAACGGAGACATTCGGGCTGTCCTGGAAGAGGCGCGGGCAGCCTACCGGCTCTGTCTGCGACAGGACAACATGCCCGTGCACTTGAAGGGCTACGTTCGGATGCATCTGTGGGAGGTGGAGAAGAAACTGGGCATGCACGCCAGGTACTTCTCTCAGGCAGGTCAGGACCGCTACCTCAACGAACAGCTCTTCAGGAACAAACGAAACGGCACGTTCGTCGAGATCGGCGGCTACGACGGCTGGACAGGAAGCAACTGCATCTTCTTCGAGAAGGTGCTGGGCTGGACCGGCCTCGTTGTCGAGGCGTCGCCGCAGCTCGTAAGGCGGATTGGCGAGACGCGGAGCGCCATGGTCGTTCACGCTGCGGTATCCGACCAGGACGCAACCGCCGAGTTCCTCGAGGTGACGTCCGGCATGACGCAGATGAGCGGGTTGATCGACCACTATCCCAGCGAGACGCTGGGGAGGATACGTCGCGACGAGCGGCACGCGGAGACCGTCGTCACTGTGCCGGCGACGCGGCTCGATACCCTGCTTCGCGCCCATGGCCTCAAGAAGATCGACTATTGCTCGATCGACGTCGACGGGGCCGAGCGCGCCGTTCTCCGTTCCGTGGACTTCGACGAGTTCGACATCGCGGCGCTCACGATCGAGAACAATCAGCGTGGCCGCGAATCGAAGTCGTATCAGGACATCATGGGCCCGGCCGGCTATCAGCAGGTGGCGGTGGTGGGCATGGACGAGATCTGGGTCCAGCGGTCCGAGTAGGTGCACCAGCCGCATGCCTCCCCGCCAGCTCGCCCGCGTCGCCGCAATCAACTCGCGGGGCGTTCCGGCGCCTACCGAAACTCCGAGTAGGTGCACCAGCCGCGGCACCATGCCTCCCCGCCAGCTCGCCCGCGTCGCCGCAATCAACTCGCGGGGCGTTCCGGCGCCTACCGAAACTCCACCCGGTCGAACTTCCGGAGCCACAGCAGCGTGCGCAGCAATTTGCGCCGGTCGCCTCGATGATTGGCGGCTCCCCGCAAGCCGGGCCGGCGCTGCGCGGCTTGAGGTTGCCCCGGCTATGCGGAGCTACTCCCTGAACGCAAAAGGTAACTTGGGCGGTCGGAGACTTCAGCGGCGTCGCCGTTCGGTCCACAGCGCGTTGGCGGTCCCGCGGGAACGGGAATGCAGTGGCGGATCACGATCGTGTCGTCGCTGACGAGCACCTCTTTGACGAGGAGCCGCACGATCCGTTGCCGCTCCAGGATGTCGAGGGTCTCGGCCGCCGACCGCAAGCGTGTCAGGAACGCCGAGAGGGTTTCGGCCAGACGCAGATGCGCGGCGCGATCGCGTGTCTGCTCCAACAGTGCGTTCAACTCGTGTCGTAGCGTCTGTTCGCGTTGACGCAGCAGCGGCATCCGCTCGCGCAGTTGCTCGAGCGATACCAAGTCCTCTTGGTACGCAGTGAGCAAGCGCTCGATGGCCTTCCCGACGCGCGCGAGATCCCGCTCCACCGCCTGCGTACGGGTCCTCGTGGGGTCGGCGGCCTGGGCGGCAGCCAGCCGGCGATCCAGTTCCTGTTGGATCAAGGCCGGCTCCTCAAGCAACCGCAGCACTTCGGTCCATACCACCTCGTCCAGCAGCTCCTGCCGAACCGGACGTGTGTCGCACCGCGGACCCGCGAGGTGGCGCCACCGGTCGGACCCGATACAGCGATAGTACTGAATCCTGCGCGCGCTCGACCGAGTCGAGATGCGGGAGAACGCATAGCCACACTTGCGGCAGCTCACCAGTCCTTGCACGAGGCTCGGCTCGATCGTCCGGCGCCGGGCGTGCACCTTGTTCTCGTGCAGCAGTTCCTGCGCCCGCGCGAAGGTCGGTTCGTCGATGATCGCCGGCACCGGGATTTCAATCCACTCCTCGCGCGGGCGTTCGCAGGGCGCACTGTCGCGACGCAAGGCGGCGGCGCCCATCCGTAGCGTCCGCGTTACGCGCTTCTGCCGGGACACTCCTCGGACAATCTGCGTTTTCCCGAAGCAGGCCGTGCCGCAATAGGCCGGGTTGCGCAGCATCTGCCGCACCGTCGAGCGCCCCCAGCCGACTCCGGCTTTCCGCGCGGCCACGCCTTGCTCGTTGAGCCACCGGCAGATCGCCTCGATGCTCCAGCCCGTGACGGTGTAGTGCTCGTAGATGTCTCGCACGACCCGCGCTTCGGCCTCGACGACAGCGTACGAGGCGGGCGCGTCGTCACGCTTGCGGAGATAGCGATATCCATAGGGGGCGCCGCTCATGACGCTGATCTCACCCGCTCGCGCGCGATGCCGCTTCCCCCGACGCGACCGTTCGAGGATTTGAGCGCGTTCGTACTCGGCGATCATGCCCTGAAACTGCACCAGCAGCTGATCCTCGGCGGTGGCGCTCGATGGGGCGTTGAGGAAGCGAGTCTCGACTCCATGACGTCCGAACTCTTCGATCAACAGCACCTGGTAGGCGTACTTCCGGCTCAGCTGTCAAGGGCGGACCAAAACCGGTTGTGTCTCCATTTGATTATGCCCCATCTGCCTGATTCTCTCCAGCACGCTTGTGCTTCCACGGCCCCTTCGGCCCCGGCTTCCCGGGCTCCGGCGCCCTCGCGTCGATCAGCCCGACGATCCACTCCATGTCCCTGAGCGTGTCGGTCAGGCCAGCCGCCTGGGCCGGGGAGGTCCGCAGGCTCTTGTGAATCCGGCACCAGTTGTAGTACGTGAAGTGCAGCGCGTTGTGGTGCTCGTGATTGCGTAGTTTCTTCGAAAACGCGTTGGTCAGCCGCGTGAACCGCCTGTTGGACATCCGGATCGTCAGGTTCTGGCGCTCCACGTAGCTCGTCGAGATGTGCTTCGGGTCCGGGTTGCCGGTGACGTGCTTGACCTTCACGCCGAGGCACGACGGCGGGCTGTAGCGTGCCTCCGTCGTGTCGCTGTCGTCGCCACGGCCGTAAATCTTGATGATCTGCGCGAAGTCGACGTTGGCCCCGAACACATCCTCTACGGCGCTCACGTAGGCACCCAAGCCGTCCGATGTGAGCTGCACGCGGTACTTCAGGCGCTCGGCCAGATCGCTGATGAAGGGATACGCGGAGCCGAGGTCACGCGGCCCCACGAGCCACGAGATGATGAGCTTGTGATCGGCGTCCAAGGCTGTCCACGTCCACGTGTCGCCCGCACCCTCCGGCGCTGACTTGGCGTATTTGACGTTCTTCTGCTTGGCGTAGGTGAACGCCCAGAGTTCATCGACCTGGACACGGAGCGCCGGCACGTTACGAACATGCTCGTCGTGATAGGCCGCACAGGCATCACCCGCGTCCTGCAGAAGCCGTGTCACGGTGTTGATGCCGACTTCATCGACGCGGGTGATGGCGCGCATCGAGGAGCCTTCAACGAGCTGCTTCAGGATGCGGACCCGCTTTGCCGTGCTCAGCCTGTTTATAATTAAAAGTATACAGGCGTAAGCAGGGTTTGTCAAATAGGAAAGGGTATATGCAGTAAGGGAAGTTGACGCGGCCGGTGAGACAGATCAAAGTAGTGTGATGCGGCACCACAGAAAACTACTCGCGTCGGGCAAGGACATCCCGGAAAAGAAAAAAGCCCTAAGGAGTTTCCTCCCTGTGGCTATCGGCCTTCGCCGTTGTCAGTAGCAACCGACCGGACGGCGTCGATTAGTTCCCGAGGCGACAAGTCGGTTTTCTCTGGCTTCGCGTAGATTTGCAGCGCCCAATGCTGCTCGTTTATAGTGGCACAAATCATCCTGGCTCCTCGCTGTTTGCCAAGACCATTCAGTTTTAGTCTAACCTTGAAAACAGCGTGAGTATCTATGCTCGGTAGCTGGATATCTATGCTTCCCGTCTCCCCAAATTGCTCCAGTGCCTTGTCTACCGTGGACGCCAGTTGTCGATACTTCCGGCTAAGGCTGTTGAGTTGGTTGTTGAATTTTTGCGTCCTGTTGACCGGCGATTTGCTGGATTTCGCGGGCAAGGTACTCCCTTACTTCTGAGTTAAGACTCAACTCTAGTGTCTCAATCATATCCCCGAAAATCGCCAATTGGCGTTCCAGCAGCCAGACGGTAATCGGACTCTCGAAACCAGATGTCGCCACTGTCTTGCGGAGCCCGGCGGTTTTTTCTGCTGCCAGATGCAGTTTCTCCAGCGTTGTCCCTAGCTGGTGCTCCACGTTACCCGCTGGAATTGTCCCAGAGCACGCAGAAAGAACCGCATGCAGGTTCCAATCCTGAAATGAAGCAAGCACGTTCACCCATGCAAGCCGAACGATTATCTGCGCCTTGCACCATATTACTGCGGCTCGCCACGTGAGCCTAAATGCTACCAGCTTGGAGACCCTCCGGACAACGGCAGCATACTCCTCCGATGTCGGAACAGCCCCGTAACTTGTCCAAGTCAATGCACCTGCCAATATAGCGCCCATTATGGTAACCCCATGTCAAATGGAAACATCGTTAATCTGTGCCACTAACATATCTCTAACCCATATATCAAGCACATCCCACGCATATCCTGAGCCGCATTGCGAAATGCTGGGCTACCGCTTCCCCCAACGGGCTGCGGCTGCGTGTTTAGCGATGTACTCTCGACGTTCAGGCTCCAGCGCTGCGGCGCGAGCCTTGCCCGCCCGGCGTGCATCCTCGCTAGCCTTCGGCTGCTCTGGCGGCTCGTAGACCTCCGGACTCTCGCCGGTCGCGATCCGACAGATCAGCGCGGCGCACTCGTTGTCGCCTACTGGCCGCCACTCTCCACGTGGTCCTCTGGGCATCTGCGTATGTCCTTTCCGCGAGTGTATCACCCTTTGCCTGACAGGCATTGCCGGGCTATGATCGCCCCGCCACGACCGTCTGTTTTCGTTGTTTTCTCCCACGTTCGTCCGACGCCGGGTCGCCTGCGGAATATCCAATACGCAGGACCCTGCACCCTGAACGTGGGAGCAGACGTGTCGTGGCAGAACGGCCCGGCGACCACTCTCGGTTGCCCGGCAGCCCTACAGGGGAGGGACCAGGACACGACAAGCCGCATTCGTACTCGTCGTCGCTCTGGCCGCGCCGGGAGCCGTCCAGGCACAGGATCGGATTCTGGAGTCGGCCGAACGGCTGGCAGCCGAAACCACGCTCCAAGGCGGGCCGGAGTTCCGGCGCTCGCCGATGCGTACGACCATCGGGATCGCCATGGCTGCGGCCGGCGTCGCCATGATGCTGATCGAGCCGAGCCAGCCGACGCAGCCGGGCACGGTAGCCGACAGGACCCTGATTGCCGATGCACAGGATCTGATCCAGACGGATGCGTTCATTGATGAGGCTGCCGCCGACACTATCGCCTTGCTCCCGACGTGTGGACTCCTGCCGATCCACTGCGCCGCGGGGCTTGTTGTCGGCGCGCAGAATGGAGCCATCGCAGGGATAGCCGTCTCGACTGTCGGCGACCGCACCGTCTACGCTGGCACGATCCAGCCCTTCGAGAAGCCGAACGCCGGGCTCCGGTACGGCGGGGCGGCGCTGGCTGTCGCAGGGGCAGCCGTGGCTGCGCTTTGGTCCAGTGTGCCAGTCATGCGCGACGTGAGCGTGTCGCCCCTGCGTGGGGGCGTGACGGTCGGGAGTCGGATCGGGTTCTAGTCGCATCAGCTCATTACGTGCTGTCCGGTACTGTACAGCCGGGCAGCACGCCCCCGCCTGCACAAAAATCGGCATAATCAAATGGAGACACTACCCCAAAACCAGACCAGAGTGGCGGAGGAAAATTAGACCATCCGGCCGCCCGGTGGCGTGTTTGAAGGTGGCTGTGCAGGTGGGCTGAAGCGGAGTCTGGGCACGCCCCCGGGGCGGGCCCGGACGCAGTGGAGGCCCGGCTGCACAGCCAGCGGCGTTGCAGGGGGAGGGGTCAGGACGCCGGGGCGGCAGCGTCTTTGCGAGCGTGCTTGCTGTGTGCGAGGCGATAGCTGTCGCCGTTCAGCTCGAGGATGTGGACGTGATGGGTCAGCCGGTCGAGCAGCGCGCCGGTGAGCCGTTCAGAGCCAAAGGTCTCGGTCCATTCGTTGAAGGGCAGATTCGAGGTCACCAGCGTCGACGCTTGCTCGTAGCGCTGGGAGAAGATCTCGAACAGCAGCTCGGCGCCGGTCTTCGACAACGGCACGTAGCCGAGCTCGTCCACGATCAACAAATCCTGCTTGGCCAACTGTTTCTGGAAGCGGAGCAGGCGCTTGTCATCCCGAGCTTCGAGCAGCTCGTTCACCAGCGCGGCGGCGGTGGTGAAGCGCACCCGATAGCTTTTCTGACAGGCGGCCAACCCCAAGGCCAGCGCCAGATGCGTCTTGCCTGTGCCCGAGTTGCCCAACGCCAAGACGTTCTCTCGCCGGTCGAGATACTCCGCGCGGGTCAGCTCGAGCACGAGCCGTTTGTTCAACGACGGGATCGCGCGGAACGCGAAGGTCTCGAGACTCTTCACGACCGGGAACTTGGCGGCCTTGATGCGGCGTTCGATGGCGCGCTGCTCGCGGTCGAGCAGCTCCAGCTCGCAGAGGCGGAACAGGTAGCGTGGACAGTCCAGCCCTTCCTGCGCGCAGTGCCGCGCCACCTTGTCGTACTCGCGCAGGAAGGTCGGCAAGCGGAGGGCCTTGAGATGGGCGTCGAGCAGCAGGGTCGACTTGGCCATCACTCGGCCCCTGCCCCCAGCAGCATCAAGTAGTCGGCCGCCATGGTCGTCGTCACCCGCGGGGCCGGGAGATGCGGATACTGCGCCAGGTCGAGGCGGGGCGGCCGGTGGTCGAGGCGGCACAGAACGAGATGCTTGACGGCGTCGAACCCGATCGCGCCCAGTCGCAGCGCGTCCTGGATAGCGCCGCGGACGTGGGCCAGCCGAAAGTCCTGGAGGAGCCGCAAGACCTGCACATACTCGCGGGTCCCGGCTTTGCCCAGCCGGGTCTCCAAGAGCCGCCGCAGCCGGAGAAACTCGTCTGGCAGCGCCCACCCGGTCAGCGGCGCCGCTTGATCGAGCGCGCCCGTCTTGCGCTCCAACAAGGCCAAGTAGTGCAGCGGATCGAAGATCAGCTCCTCACGCCCGTAGCTGCGACGATGACGGGCGATCTCCTCACTCCCGCAGACGATCACGACGACGTCCACGTAGCCCTTCACCACCACGTCGCGGTGGCCGTAGGCGGTTGGCGCCGAGTAGTCGTTGCGGCGGTAGCGCACCAGCGACAACGACGTGACCCGCGTCGGGCGCGTGTCGCAGGCTTCATACGGGACCGGCGGCAACGGCAACAACGCGGCGCGGTCGCGCGCGAAGCGCTCCCCGATCGTCTCGGTGTGCCGCCGTAACCGCTGCCCGCGCCGCGCGCGGCACTGGCGCGCCAAGTCAGCGTTCAACGCGTCCCAACTAGCGACGCGCGGGACCGGCACGAAGAAGTTTCGGCGGGCGTAGCCGACCAGCCCTTCCACCTTGCCTTTGTCGTTGCCCTTCCCCGGCCGTCCGAAGCGATCGTCGAACAAGTAGTGCGAGTGGAGCTCGCTGAAGCTCTGCGTTCGCTGCCGCGTGCCGTCCCCGAGAATCTTCGCCACCGCCAGCGTGGTGTTGTCGTAGACGATGCCACGCGGCACGCCGCCGAAGTAGCGGAACGCGGCGTTGTGTCCTTCGCAAAACGCCTCCGTCGTCTCGGCCGGAAACGCCTGCACGAACGCGTCGTCGCTGTGCGGCAGATCCACGACCAAGTAGTGCGCCTTGCATTCGACGCCGTCGATGACCACCAGGGCTTCGCCGAAGTCGGCCTGGGCGTCGCCCGGCGGATGCGCGAGCGGCACGAACATCTCTTGCCCGCCCAGCTTCTGCCTGCGCACGTAGTCTTTGACAATCGTGTAGCCGCCCGTGAAGGCGTGCTCGACGCATAAGCGCTCCCAGATGCGCTTGGCCGTGTGCCGTTGTTTCTTCGGGCGCTGCTGATCGTCGGTGAGAATTTGATCGATGACCCCGGTGAAGGCGTCCAGTTTCGGACACCGGATCGGTTTCGCCCGACGATACCCGGGCGGCAGGCGGTAGCGCAGCATCTTGCGCACCGTCTCCCGGGCCAGCCCGAAGCGCCGGGCCGCCGCCCGCTCGCTCAATCCCTCCACATAGACGCTGCGCCGCACCGCCGCATAGAACTCCACTCGATACATCCCTCCTGTATTCCACAGAACACCGTCGGCATGCTCGGTGGACCACTCGAGCGGTCTGGTTTTCCGCCGCCCGCAGGCAGCTTCACACCGCCGCGCTGTGGTCTGTTTTTGCTCCGCCGTTCTCATCGGCGGCGTCGGCACGGGAAAGACGCATCTGTCGATCGCGTTGGGGATGGCCTGCTGCCAGCACGACTACCGGGTGCGGTTCGTGACCGCCGCCGAACTGGTCACGCTGCTCGTCGAAGCGCAGCAACAGGGCCGACTGCAACGCAAGTTCGACCAGCTCGCCCGCTACGACGTCGTAATCCTCGACGAACTGGGCTACGTGCCGTTCGACAAGGCCGGCGCCGACCTGCTGTTCGGCTTCATCAGCCAGCGCTACGAGCGCCGGAGCCTCGTCGTGACGAAGAATCTGCCGTTCGCGCGCTGGGCCGAGGTGTTCCTCGACACCACGGCCGCCGCCGCGGTCATCGACCGGATCGTCCACCACGCCACCGTGTTGACGACCGCCGGCGACAGCTACCGGCTCAAGACCGCCACACGCAACCAGGCGTCCCGCGCGCCACAGGAGGTGCCACGGCAATAGCGCTCATCGCGACGTGGCCTCCCGTCGCTCCGCTCCGTCCGGCCACGTCGTGATGACCACCACAACCCAAGAATGGGGGTCCCTGTACCTTTCTCAATGACTTCGCGCGGGTAAATCTCAAATCTCGCGGAGTCGGGCAGGCCGCCGGGAGCCACCGAGGGGTCCCTGTGTCTCGAGCACTTGAAAAGGACTTGTGCCCCGGCGTTCAGCCAGCGATGGATGCCCCGTGGGGAGTTTGCGCCATCGAGCGCCAGTACAGGGACCGGCAGGCATCGTTGGCGCGCCCGTGAAATGCGGCAGATAGGAGGTTCGATGTGGAGCTGGCCTGGTTCGTGGGTGTCGACTGGGGATCGCAGACGCACCAAGCGTGCGTAAGCGACGTTGCCGGGAAGCTGCTCGGCGAGCGGGCGTTCGAGCATGGCGGCCAGGGGCTGTCGGAGATGGCGGACTGGCTTCTGTCTTTTACGGCGGGTAAGGCGGAGCAGGTCGGCGTGGCGATCGAGACACCGCGCGGGCCGGTGGTCGAGAGCCTGATGGAACGGGGCTTCGCTGTCCACGCGATCAATCCGAAGCAGCTCGACCGCTTCCGCGACCGCATCTCGCCGGCGGGGGCGAAGGATGACCGACGGGATGCGCGGGTGCTGGCCTCGGCGCTACGCACCGACCCGCACTGTCTGCGGCGGCTGGAGCCGACCGACCCAGCGATCGTCGAGTTGCGGGAGTGGTCGCGCCTGAGCGAGGAGATTACGCGGGAACGCGTTCGCCAGGCGAACCGGATGCGCGAGCAGCTCTGGCGCTACTACCCGCAGCTGCTCGCCGCGACCAGCGACGATGTCGCGGCGTCCTGGGCGCTCGCCCTGTGGCGGCGCCTGCCGACGCTGGTTGCGGCGCAGCGCGTTCGCGAAGCGACGCTCGCCAAGTTATTGAAACAGCACCGCATCCGCCGGGTCGACGCCGCGACGCTGTGTGCCCGGCTGCGGGCGCCGGCCGTCCGGGTCGCGCCAGGTGCCGCCGAGGCCGCCGCCGCGCATGTGCGGCTCGTCGCCGAACGCCTCGTACTGGTCAACCGGCAACTGGCGCACGCGCGCAGCCAGCTCGACCGATTGGTGCACCAGCTCGCCGAGGCCGCACCGGCGGAAGACCCGGACGCGCACGCCGAGAGCGAGCCAGAGCCGTCGCCACCGCCGCCCGACGCGGCCATCCTGCTAGCGCTGCCCGGCATCGGCACCGGCGTCCTCGCTTGTCTGCTTGCCGAGGGTAGCGACGCGCTGCGGCGGCGGGACTACGCCGCGCTTCGCTGTCTCTGCGGGGTGGCACCGGTCACCCGGCGTTCGGGCAAGAGCCTGCTCGTGGTGCGCCGCCTGGCTGCCCACGACCGGCTGCGCGACGCCGCCTGCCACTGGGCTCGCGTCGCTGCCCACCGCGACCCGGTCAGCCGCGCCAAGTATCAGGCGCTGCGCAGCCGCGGCCATGGACACGCCCGCTCCCTGCGCTCAGTGGCCGACCGCCTGCTCAACGTCGCCTGCGCCATGCTCCGCGACGGCACCTGCTTCGACCCGCACCGTGCAGGAAATGTCACCGCGTGAACTCGTAACACACGCTCTCGATCGACATTCGCCACGCCTTGGCGAGTCCGATGACGAAACGGCTCGTGGGCGCTGTGGGCACGTCGTCTGCGGCGTGTCCAAGGCGCGGTGGGCGCGTTCTTTGCGTCCACGGCGACGGCAGCGTCCATGCGCCATCCCGTCACCTCACGCCCATCTCGACCGCCGTCACGACGCCGCAAAAAGGCACTTGCAAAATGGTGGGGAGTCCATTTCACGTGGCCACAAAGGTCCCTGTACCTTTCTCAATGACTTCGCGCGAGTAAATCTCAAATCTCGCGGAGTCGGGCAGGCCGCCGGGAGCCACCGAGGGGTCCCTGTGTCTCGAGCACTTGAAAAGGACTTGTGCCCCGGCGTTCAGCCAGCGATGGATGCCCCGTGGGGAGTTTGCGCCATCGAGCGCCAGTACAGGGACCGGCAGGCATCGTTGGCGCGCCCGTGAAATGCGGCAGATAGGAGGTTCGATGTGGAGCTGGCCTGGTTCGTGGGTGTCGACTGGGGATCGCAGACGCACCAAGCGTGCGTAAGCGACGTTGCCGGGAAGCTGCTCGGCGAGCGGGCGTTCGAGCATGGCGGCCAGGGGCTGTCGGAGATGGCGGACTGGATTCTGTCTTTTACGGCGGGTAAGGCGGAGCAGGTCGGCGTGGCGATCGAGACACCGCGCGGGCCGGTGGTCGAGAGCCTGATGGAACGGGGCTTCGCTGTCCACGCGATCAATCCGAAGCAGCTCGACCGCTTCCGCGACCGCATCTCGCCGGCGGGGGCGAAGGATGACCGACGGGATGCGCGGGTGCTGGCCTCGGCGCTACGCACCGACCCGCACTGTCTGCGGCGGCTGGAGCCGACCGACCCAGCGATCGTCGAGTTGCGGGAGTGGTCGCGCCTGAGCGAGGAGATTACGCGGGAACGCGTTCGCCAGGCGAACCGGATGCGCGAGCAGCTCTGGCGCTACTACCCGCAGCTGCTCGCCGCGACCAGCGACGATGTCGCGGCGTCCTGGGCGCTCGCCCTGTGGCGGCGCCTGCCGACGCCGGTTGCGGCGCAGCGCGTTCGCGAAGCGACGCTCGCCAAGTTGTTGAAACAGCACCGCATCCGCCGGGTCGACGCCGCGACGCTGTGTGCCCGGCTGCGGGCGCCGGCCGTCCGGGTCGCGCCAGGTGCCGCCGAGGCCGCCGCCGCGCATGTGCGGCTCATCGCCGAACGCCTCGTACTGGTCAACCGGCAACTGGCGCACGCGCGCAGCCAGCTCGACCGATTGGTGCACCAGCTCGCCGAGGCCGCATCGGCGGAAGACCCGGACGCGCACGCCGAGAGCGAGCCAGAGCCGTCGCCACCGCCGCCCGACGCGGCCATCCTGCTATCGCTGCCCGGCATCGGCACCGGCGTCCTCGCTTGTCTGCTTGCCGAGGGTAGCGACGCGCTGCGGCGGCGGGACTACGCCGCGCTTCGCTGTCTCTGCGGGGTGGCGCCGGTCACCCGGCGTTCGGGCAAGAGCCTGCTCGTGGTGCGCCGCCTGGCTGCCCACGACCGGCTGCGCGACGCCGCCTGCCACTGGGCTCGCGTCGCTGCCCACCGCGACCCGGTCAGCCGCGCCAAGTATCAGGCGCTGCGCAGCCGCGGCCATGGACACGCCCGCTCCCTGCGCTCAGTGGCCGACCGCCTGCTCAACGTCGCCTGCGCCATGCTCCGCGACGGCACCTGCTTCGACCCGCACCGTGCAGGAAATGTCACCGCGTGAACTCGTAACACACGCTCTCGATCGACATTCGCCACGCCTTGGCGAGTCCGATGACGAAACGGCTCGTGGGCGCTGTGGGCACGTCGTCTGCGGCGTGTCCAAGGCGCGGTGGGCGCGTCTTTGCGTCCACGGCGCCGGCAGCGTCCATGCGCCATCCCGTCACCTCACGCCCATCTCGACCGCCGTCACGACGACGCAAAAAGGCACTTGCAAAATGGTGGGGAGTCCTTTTCTAGTTGCCATTTCCAAAACGACCGTCACAGCACTGTGCGCGGTCGCCGAGCCCGTCGAGACGCGGTTCCTGTGGCGGCCGCAACTGCACGACCCGGCGGACGAGATGGTGCTCGACGCCGCGATCAAGGGCGCGGCCGACGTGCTGGTGACGTTCAACCGGCGGGACTTCGGGCAGGCGCCCGCCCGGTTCGGCCTCGAGCTGCTGTCGCCCCAGGAGGCCCTGAGGAGACTGTCACCATGAAGAAACAGCTGAGTACCCATCCGTTGCGGCTACCCGCGTCGTTGAAGGCGGTCGTCGCCGAGATCAGCAAGGTCGACGGCACGAGCATCAACCAGTTCGTGGCGACGGCGGTGGCTGAGAAGGTCTCGATACTGCGGACTGCCGAGTTCTTCACCGGGCGCGCGGCGCAGGCCGACGTCGAGGCGGCGCGCCGGCTGTTGCGACGAGAGGGCGGCGGCCAGTGTCGGAAACGGCAATAGGTGCGACCGGAGCGGTCGAACGGTGAAGCTCAGGAACGACCGGGGGCGGCCGAGCCAGTCCGACGGATCGGGAAATCGGCGCGACTCAAACAGACAATAGACGCGACCGCCGGAAGGCGGACAGCAATAGATGCGACTGCGGAACGGACGCGGCACGTCAGCCCCGGAGTCGTAGGGATAGACGAGCAAGAGTCCCACCAGACGCGGGGTGAACCGGGCGGGTCGACACGTCCAACATTTTGGGAATCAATCCCGGACAAACGGGGATGCACCAGCCGAGTAGACAGGTCGAGGCATGCGGTGGCCCCGCACGCGCAGGGACGGACGACAGACGGCCGCTTGCCGCGAGCTGCTCGAAACGAGGTCTCCCCCGAGACGCCTGCGGGAGATGCCTACGGCAAGTGGACCCAGCCGGACAGCATGATAAGGTAGGAGCGCATGATCGAGGCAAGCACCACAACCACCATCGTGACGTCGATCGTCGGAAGCGCCGTGGGAATCATCACGATCCTGGGGCTGATGATCGGATTCATGTTCCGCAGCATGAACATCCAGTTCACGCACACGAACACGCGGATCGACGACACGAACCGTCGGCTCCAACGAGTTGAGACTCGCGTCGACGAGATCGGCCGCGACATTGGCGAGTTGCGGGACCGGACCGGCAAGCTCGAAGGTACCCTCTCGACGTTCATCCAGAACCAGGGCAAGGTCGCAGCAGCCTGAAGAATCGTCCTGCACGAGCCAAGTCTTCCCGCGGCTAGAGCGCGACGGGCGCCAACGACCGGCGCAGTTAACCAGCCGCCCGCACCGCCAAAACCGCCGTACGGAGCCGGTCCCGCACGACAGGGTCAGAGCCGGCCCCGACACCAAAGCGGCCGCGTCAGAGGTTGCGCCATCACACACCGCGTACGCACCGCGAGTCGCGCGTATTAGCGGCCGAGTCGCAACTATTGCGAGAACTGACAGCCAGCCCCTGGAACCCGAAGACCAGCTCGACTAGGCGCGAGGGCAACGCTTCGGAGTGCATGGCGGTCGGCTCGGGACGGGCTCGAATGGACGGCGCCGGGGTCGAGGCCCCTGAGCCGGGCGGTTTCGGGCTGTGGCGGGGTGAAACGGGGCTGACGGAGTCGGGATGATGATCGAACGCCGGGAAACCGACTGATGCTGAAGCCCGAGAAGGAAACCCTCGCGCAGGTGCTCGCCAAGCACGGGCACGTCATCGCCTGCCCGAGTTGTGGCACCTACGTGACCATGGCCGACGTCGACCCGGCCGCGGTCGCGGCGACCTACAAGCGGCTCGAGCTGGCCAAGTTGGTCAAGGCCTACGCCACGAGCACCGAGCCCTGGCGTTCGCCATCACGTGCGTGACGTGCCGCCGGGCGACGGCGAGGACGTCGTCGTCACCCGCCCGCCACTCGAAGACGAACCCCGCTGGAGCATGGCCCGATGTCCGGTGCTTGGTCGGCAGCGGCGCGATCGCCGCACGAATTCCAGAAGAAGACGGAGGAAGCACCGGGTGGTGGTGGGACCGGAAGTGGTACGGCCACCGTTCTGGGACGTGCATACGCTGACGTTCGGACGCGCCCGGCTGCTGTGGACCGACGGACAGATAGTGCTCGACCACTGGTGATCCGACGACGATCTACCCGCCGCCACTAGTGTCCCACAGTCTCAGGCCCAAGCGAGCGCGAGTTGCGGACGGGCGCGGTCTGGTGGCGAATGGGTCGTGAAGAGGTCTTCGAGAGGCCGGCGTTCGAAGACGTTGAGTTGAAGCACCTGCAGCATCTGGTTGAGGCTCCAGCACAACCGCAGGACGAACTTGAGGTAGGCCAGCAGCAGGTACATGCAGGTGGCCACCCACAGTTGCGTCAAGACCGCGTTCTTCGACCGGCCCACGAAACGTTTCACTTTCAGATGCTGTTTGATCCACTTGAAGAACAGCTCGATCTGCCACCGGGACTTGTACAGGTCGGCGATCGTCTTGGCGACCCACGTGGTGTTGTTGGTCACGAACACGTAGCGATTTGTTGTCAGCTGGTCGCGGTAGACGACCGTCGCAGCCGGTGGGGATAGACCTTGCGGCTGCGGGCGCTGGTCAGTTCGATCGTCTGGTCGCTGAGAATACCGGTCCCGGCTCGGACGTCATGCTCGTGGGTGACCCGGTACCGCACGCCGCGCTTGAGGCGTGTCACGAAGGTGACGCCACGGGCCTGCAACTGGTGAAACCACGCGAAATCGAGATAGGCGCGGTCGGCGACGACCACGCTGCCGGCCTCGAACGTCCACGTGCGGGCCACGGTCACGTCGCCGGTCTTGCCATCGGTGACGCTGACGAAACTCGGCAGGTGGCCGGCTTGGTCCAACCCGACGTGCAGCTTGATCGCGGCCTTCGTGCGGCGGAACGACGCCCACGGGAAAACCGCCAGACACAAGTCGATGGTCGACGCATCGACCGCATACAGCTTGTGCCTGAAGCGGAAACCGTGGCCCGGCGCCCGTTGCTGGCAACGACTCAGCAGACGGCCGAACAACGCTTCGTAGAGCGTGTAGGGCTGCTCGGCGTTGACCCGCGCGAGCGACGAGCGGCTGACCGTCCCAACGCCCAGGTGATAGAGCTTGGCGGGTTGCGCGCGCAGATTGCTCACGATGTCGCGCAGGCTCTGCCGGCTGGCCAACTGGCCCAGCCCGAGGGCGACGAACTGCGCCCAGCGGCTCATGACGCGCAAACGCTGCCCGCGCTGATGGCCGCGCGCCTCGGCGTCGAATTCATGTCGCGGAAGCAACGTCAGAAGTTGCCCGAAGACTGTGTTACGATGGGCCACGGCTTGGATCTCCTGTGTTTTGAATGATTTGCGGCAAAACCATTCTAACAGACATAGAAGGTTCAAGCCGCCTCAATTAGAAGTTCTGTGGGACAGCAGTGACCCGCCGCGGTCGCGGCGGCGATCCGATTGCTCCTCGGAATGGGCGCGGAGCCGACCCGATGGATGCGGCGCCCGCCAACGGGCCGGCGCGACCGAAAGGGCGGGCCGAGGCCGAATACATCCTGGAATGACCACGGAAGACGGATCCCAACGTGCTGCTGACATTCGGCAAGGCAAGGGCGGTTGGGAACCGAACCTGCCCCTACCCAGGGCCACTCCAGTGCGGACAACACGCACGGGGGGAACAACGCGCTGGCTTCCGTGACGACGGGCACGGGGAACACGGCGTTCGGCAACAACGCGCTCCGCAGCCTCACGATCGGCAACTACAACAACGCGTTCGGCGACAATGCGCTCCGCGATCTCACCACGGGTCGCTTCAACAACGGGTACGGCAGCACGAGCCTGCAGAGTCTGACGGCAGGGCGCAGCAACTTCGCCTTCGGCACCGGCGCCATGTTTGAGGCGACCACCGCCTCGTTCAACGTGGCGATCGGGGGCAGCGCCTTGCGCCGAAATGTTTCCGGCAGCAACAGTGTCGCCATCGGCTCAGCAGCGCTCATGGAAAACCTGGGGAGCGGAAACATCGCCATCGGCGGCAACGCGCTCCGCCAGAATGCGAATGGCTCGAACAACATCGCCATCGGGTTTCAGGCCGGGAATGACAATCTGACGGGCGATAGCAATGTCTACATCGCCAACGCGGGAGCGGACGGCGAATCGGGCGTCATCCGGATTGGGACGGAGGGCGTTCACACGACGACTGTTCTGACCGGCAAGGTCGAAGGGAACATCGTCGCCGTCTATCAATAAAGGGTTGTTTGCGGGAGGTGAGGTGGACCCCCCCGCGTTGGCCTGGATAGGGTGACAGGGGTCTCGAGTTCCCCTCGTCAGGCCGACAGCGTCGGCGTGTGCTCGCCCGCGTCAAGGTGCGTCGCTACGCTCCGCCCCCGCTTCGCGGGGCTGGAGCGCCAGAGCTGCTGTCGCATCTGATTCGCCAGGCGAACGCGTTCCCGCGTCAGCTCCTCGCTCAGGCGCGACCACTCGCGTAGCTCGACGATCGCCGGGTCGGTCGGCGCGAGCCGTCGCAGACAGTGCGCGTCGGTCCGCAGCGCCGAGGCCAGCACCCGCGCATCCCGCCGGTCGTCTTTCGCGCCCGCTGGCGAGAGGCGATCGCGGAAGCGATCGAGCTGCTTGGGATTGATCGAGTGAACGGCGAAGCCGTGCTCCAGCAGGCTCTCGACGACCGGCCCGCTCGGCGTCTCGATGGCCAGGCCGACATCGACCGCGTCGCCCACCGTGAACGATAGCAGCCAGTCCGCCATCTCCGACAGGCCTGCGCCACCATGCTCGAACTCCCGTTCCCCGAGCACCTCTCCGGCAGCATCGAGCACGCACGCCTGATGCTTCTGAGATCCCCAGTCGACACCCGCGAACCAGGCCAGCTCCAAATCCAACCTCCCGTCTGTCGAATCGAACGGGCGCGCCCCGATGCCTGCCGGTCCCTGTACCAGCGCTCCACGGCGGAAACTCCCCACGGGGCATCCATCGGTGGCTGGACCGCCGGGGCACAAGTCCTTGTCAGGTGCTTGAGCGCCGGGATATCACTGGTGCTCCCGGCGGCCTGCCCGACCCCACGAGATTGCCCACCCGAAGTCGATTGGAAGGGTTACAGGGGTATCACAGCGACGAGACGCTGGTGGCGCTCGACGAGGTTGGCGTTCGCAGCTACGTTATCGGAGCCGGAGCGGGGTCGGCGCCGCTGGCAGGACAAGAAGACGGGCGAGACGCCGCCGGCGAAGCGTGCTGCGCAGCGGGCGTTGTATGGGAACCGCCGGCGCATACGCGGCGCGCGGGGCCGTCGTCTACAACGGCGGCGTGGCGAGTTGGTGGAGCGGCCTTTCGCGCACCAGTATGCAACCGGAACTTCGCTGGCAGGACACTAGACTATCCATGATACCAGTTGCCAGCGCCCGGGGCGCGACACTCGCGGTTAAGCGGCCTTTCGCGCACCAGTATGCAAAATCGCTGGCAGGACACTAGTATCCATGATACCAGTTGCCAGCGCCCGGGGCGCGACACCGCTAGGCAAATCGTGGTACACTTCCCCTGCCAAACACGTTCGTCCGTCGTCTGGCCCCGGGCTCCCCGCCCCATGCAAGACCCCGTGTACGCGGGGGAATACGCGGAAACCGCACAATGACAGGCGGCGTGTTTGGCGACGAGCCCGGCGATCCAATTCCGGGGCCGGGCAGAGGGAGGTCGGGAGCTCATGATCTATGTGGTGGTGCGGCAGACTCTCGACTGGGAGGCGGCCACCGTTGGCGTTCTCATGGATGAGTTCGCACAGTCTACGGTGCGAGTGTGGAATCGGACGTTTGCCATGAGCTACTTTACGGTCCGTGCTCGCATCAAGGCGCTCTCGATGGACTGCCTCCGCTCGCTCGATCCGGACGTCCAAGTTCACGAGGCGGGAACCTTCCCGGTCTTCGCCATCCAACCGGACGACGTGTTGCTGTTCTGCGACGATGACGACTGGTACCACCCAGAGGTCATTGAGGAAGTCAGAACGGCCGCGCCGTTCACAGGCGGCTTCCTACTGTGGCCGGACGGTGTGTACGGGTATCACGCCGGGACGTTCCATGTGGACGATCCGCGCCTGCGCCCGCTCGACGAGCCATGCGTGAGCGGTCCGGTCAAGACAAACAACTATGCCGTGAGTGGCGAGATGGCCAAGAGCCTGCGGGCAGTCTGGGCGCATCCGCGCATCGTTCGACTATTCAAAGAACAGGGGCCGGTTGCAACGCGGCTATCGAGGCCGCTATCGCTGGTCAACCGGCACCCGTGCAGCTACACGGTCTGGAAGCACGCGCTGCGCGGCGTGGAGCACGACGAGATCGGCATCGTGCTCCGGCGGCTCGTGACGCGCTACGGATTCGCGCGGGTCGATCAGCCGATGGATCCGGCGTTCTCGTGGGCCGCACCGTACATCGAGCGCGTTCAGCAGGTTTTCGACGAGGTGAGGGAATTGGACTGATTGATCTACCGCTTACGCCAACGCGCTGCAGCCGCGTGCTTCGCGGTACTCTCGGCCCTTGTTCGCGAGCGCCAGGAACTGACGAATCCTGGGCTCGTGTCGACCGCAAGATGTTGTGGTCGCCCGCGGCATCGTCAGACCGACAGCGTCGGCGTGTGCTCGCCCGCGTCAAGGCGCGCTACGCTCCGCCCCCGCTTCGCGGGGCTGGCAACCTTGACGCCGGCTCCGCGCACGCCCTCAGACTGGCTCCTTGTCTGACGATGCCGAATCATGACCCCTAACATGTTGTGGTCGACGACCTGTCCAGTTTCCGTCAGTCCGAAGCGACCGTTGACAGCCCTCGGGCTTCAGCGCCGCAGCGCGGGCCTTTTCTCCTTCTTGGTCTGGCAGGATCCCGACAGCGTGTCGTTGAACCAATTCGTCAACCTCCTCGGCGCGCTCCATCGGCTAGTCGTTCCCGTTCCGGCTTGAACTGCTCGGACGAGACGTGATCGCCATGGTCGGCCGTTTGGCGGACTCGATAAGTGCATCTGCTCGAAGAGACGGCCGACGCCGGCGTGACGCGGTTCGTCTGGCTCAGGCAGTTCGAGCCGGGCAGCAATTCCGCCGACGCCAACCGGCTGCTGGACCGCCTCGAGCACCTCTGGCGCCTCGATGTTCCGGAAGGCCTCTTTCACGCGATCCCTCCGTATCGGATCACGCGGCTGCGCCGGCAGGGAGAGCGTTACTTTGCCGACGGGCTCCGCGAGCTCCCGGATAACCGCCGCCTCGCGATTCTCGCGGTCTGCGCCGTCGAGTGGAAGATGTTCTTCGCCGACGCGGTGGTGGAGACCCACGGCCGGATCGTCGGCAGAACGTATCGCGAAGCCGCCCGTGCCTGCGAAGCGCAGCTCGGAGACGAGACGGTCGCGGTCCGCGAGTCGCATCCGGGCATTCGCCGAGCTGGGGAGGGCGCTTCGGGACACCGGCGAGGCCCTCGACGCGGTGATCGCGGACGGTCCCGGATGGGAGGGCCTCGGCGGCCTTGTCGCCAAGGCGGCCGCGCTTGCGAGCACGGCCGTGTCGGATCCGTTGAATCACGTCTTGGGGGCTACAGCCGTTTCCGCCGCTACACGCCGCGAATGCTGCGCACGCTGGACATCGAGGCGTCGCCGGCGGCCGAGCCCTTGCTGGAAGCGGTCGGCGTCCTGCGCAGCGACGGCACGGCGCGGCCGACCGGCTTCCTGCGGCCGAATTCGAGGTGGAGCCGGCTGCTGCGCACCCAATCCGATCACCGCCTCTGGGAGATGGCGGTGTTTGTTCCACCTGCGGGACGCGTTCCGCGCCGGCGATATCTGGCTGGCGCGGTCCCGCCGCTACGGCGACATCCGACAGGCGTTGCTGTCGGCTCCCGCCGTCACTGATGCCGACCGCAGCCTGCCGGCACCGGCCAGTCCGCACGACTGGCTCGCCGAGCGCCGGTTCGCCCTCGACGCGGGTCTGCGCCGGCTGGCCGCCGCGGCGCGGGCCGGTGCGGTCGCTGGCGGGAGCATCGAAGACAGCGTGCTACGCGTCGAGAGGACGGAAACCGCCGTGCCGGACGGGGCCGCTGACCTGGTCGCCGACCTCTACCGGCGGATGCCCGAGGCGCGGATCACGGACATCCTCCTCGAGGTGGACGATGCCACCCGGTTCACCGAGGCCTTCACGCACCTGCGAACTGGGGAGCCCTGCCGCGACCGCATCGGTCTGCTCAACGTGCTGCTCGCCGAGGGCATCAACCTCGGCCTGCGCAAGATGGCCGAGGCCACGACCACGCACGGGTTCTGGGAGCTGATGCGCATCGCCCGCTGGCACGTGGAAAGGCGACGCGTTCGACCGGGCGTTGGCCGTCGTCGTCGAGGCCCAGGCCGCACTACCGATGGCCGCCTTCTGGGGCACCGGGGCGGACCGCCTCCAGCGACGGCCAGTTCTTCCCGGCCGGCGGCCGGGGTGAAGCGCTCAACTTGGTCAACGCCCGGTACGGGGCCGAACCCGGCGTCAAGGCGTACTCGCACGTCTCCGACCGATTCTCCCCGTTCGCCACCCAGACCATCCCGGCCACCGTCCACGAAGCGCCCTACATCCTCGACGGGCTCCTGATGAACGAGACCGGACGGCGCGTCCGCGAACAGTACGCCGACACCGGCGGCTTCACCGACCACGTCTTCGCCGCGTGCTCGATCCTCGGCTACGCGTTCGTCCCGCGCATCCGGGACCTGCCCTCGAAGCGCCTCTACGTGTTCGAGCGCGCGGGCGTCCCGAAGCGCCTGCGCCCGCTGGTCGGCGGCAAGGTGAACGTGGACCTGATCGACCGAAACTGGGCGGACATCCTGCGGGTGGCGGCCACCATGGCCGCCGGGACCATGCGGCCGAGCCAGATCCTGCGCAAGCTCGCCGCGTACCCGCGCCAGAACGAGCAGCTGGCGGCGGCCCTGCGGGAAGTCGGGCCGCATCGACCGCTCCCTGTTCATGATCGAGTGGACCACGGACCCCGACGTGCGCCGGCGCGCCCTGGTCGGCTTGAACAAGGGCGAGGCGCACCATGCCCTCAAGCGCGCCATCAACTTCCACCAACGCGGCGAACTGCGGGACCGAACCGGGGAGGGGCAGCACTACCGGGTCGCCGGGCTCAACCTGCTGGCCGCAATCATCATCTACTGGAACACGTTGAAGCTCGGCGACGCCGTCTTCGCGACAGACGCTCGGCCATGCGCTTTGTCAGCAGGGCGCGGGCCTTCTGTCGGGCAGCCCCCACCGCGCGGCGCAGCACAAAGTCGGCCGGGGCGAGGACGTGTTCGTCGCGAAGCCAGACCCGCGCCCGCGCCAGCAGCGAGCCCGTGCGATCGAGCCGCAGCGCTTCGTCCTCGAGGAACCGCGGCAGCTGTTCTTCGGTGGCGGGGTCGAACGTGCGCAGACGCAGGTACTGGCCGATGCGCTGCTGATGCTCCGAGACCGTCTGCTGCCGGCGGGCGTAGAGGCGTGGATCGTCTCGGCGTCGACGTCCAACTGCAGGGCCGCGAACCTCAGGATCTCCTCGTCGATCTCCAGAGGCGCCTGTTGGGGGAATCTGCCGAGCACACGCACGAAGGCGACCTCCGGACGCACCCCGGGTCGGCGCCCACCGTGAAGCAGCACCTGGCGGCGATCCGCATGCTCGGTGACTGGCTCGTCGTCAGCCAGGTCCTCCCGGTGAACCCGGCGCGGCCGTCCGGGGGCCGACAGCTTCGCGCGGGGTCAGCGCGGTCATCGGGATGCGGCGACAGGACTACTTCCGGCAGGAGAGCCGGGGGTGGCTCAGGCTCCATGAGAAGGGCGGCAAGCGGCACGACGTCCCGGCCCACCATCGGGCGGCCGGGCTCGACGAGGCGAAGGCGGCGCTCTTCCAGAGCGTCGATCCGGCGGGGCGGAGGCTGGCGGGCCGGGCGCTGTCGCGGCGTCTCGTTCTGGCGATGGATCAAGCGGCGCGCGGCTGCCGCGGATCTGCCGCCGTCGACCTGCTGCCCCACGGCCCGGCGAGAGCGGCAACACCCGGTCCCGCCTGTCGAGCGCCTCAATGGCGGTCTTCTCGTCAATGCAGAACACGGCGGCATGACGGGGCGGGTCCAGGTAGAGACCGATGATGTCGGCGGCCTTCGTCTCGAAGTCGGGGTCGTTCGACGCCATGTAGCGGGCCAGCCGGTGCGGCCGCAGGTCCGCCTCGCGCCAGACCCGCTGTACGATGTTCACCCGAATCTGGTGCAGAGGCGTTCAAGAGTGGCTCTATCGACCATCGTTAGCTCAGAGATCCCCTCATTTTCCAACAGACACTCGTGGGTAGCGGTAGCCTTCCTGCCGGCTGATCCGCACCCACGGGGTCGGCTGTCGCCTCGTCGTGCCCTGGTTTCATGACTACGGGGTCCGGCGGCGCCGGATGGAGAACCCATGTGAATCAATAGAGCGATACCCCTCCGTCTCGCATTAGGTTGGAAAGTCTGAAAGGTGGCGCACTGTGAATTAGAATGTGATTGTATGCAGATACATCAAGACCGGCCGGCCTCATCCGGGCAATGGCTCCGGAGACACGACCGCCTGAACTTCATCACGACCTTGTACGAAGGCGACCTGCATGCCAAACGGGTGCTGTCATTGGCTAAGGACAGTGATCGATATAAAGTTGTCAACTTCATCGGGGTAACAGTTTGTAATTCCATTCCCCATGGAACGTATCGCGGACCAGCGCGATTGCGTCCATCTGTTCCTTGGTCACCGTAACGCCCGTGGGATACTGCCCGGCGTCGAGTTCGGCCAAGACCCGGAGCCCGGTCGCCGTCCGGGTGTTCCCGATGCGGTCGACGATAGTCTCATAGGTCGTCGGCGGGGTGCCGCGCCAGTTCGCCGTGATGTGACAGAAGAGCCGGTGTTCGATCTTGTTCCACTTGCTGGTGCCGGGTGGAAAATGACTCACCTGGATGGTCAGTCCGGTCTCGTCGGCCAACTGTTGAAGCTCATGCTTCCAGGCGCGAGACCGATACCCGTTGCTCCCGCCCGCATCGGCCGTGACGAACAGGGCGGTGGCGTCGGGGTAGGCGCCGCAGCCCATCTGGCGCCACCAGTGGCGAATCGACGCCACCGCGAACGTCGGTGTGTCGTGGTCCCATCCCACGCTCACCCAGGCTTCGTTGCGCGCCATGTCGTAGACGCCGTACGGAATCGCCTTGCCCTCGGCGTCGGTTGGGAAATCATGGACCAACACCGCCGGCGGCGTGCCCTTCGGCTGCCATTCCCGCCCGCCGTTCTTGAAGTTTCCGACCAGCTCTTTCTTCTTCGTGTCGACCGAGATCACCGGCCGCCCCTCGGCCAGAAACGCGTCCGCGGTCGCGTTGATGTGCTCGAACTGCGCGTTACGGTCCGGGTGGCTCGCTCCCTCCTGGCGCTTGCGGGGCGATTGCAGCCGGTAGCCCAGTTGATGCAGCATCCGGCCGACGGTGGTCGAACTCACTCGCCACCCCTGTTGTGTCAGCGCCGCGGCCAGCTTCGCCCGACTCTTGCCTGTCCAGCGTAGCGGCGAGGTCGGGTCTCCGCGCGTCAGCGGGTCCACCAGCGCTTCGAGTGCGGCCAGCAGACCGGGCTGGCTCTGTTCGAGACGGGGCCGCCCGGCGCCCGGACGTCGTACCCGGTCTGTCGGCGTTTGGCCTTGCGAGATCTCCCGGCGACCCTTCCGGATCGTCTCCCGGGCCAGACCCGTGGCCGACGAGACCAGCGCGTCCCCGCCATAGCCGATGAACAAAGACTCGGTGGCCGCCCACCGGCGGCGACTGCGCTCATCCAACACGGGCGAGACCACCGCGTACTTCGCGACGATGGTGGCTTCCAATTCCACGTTGCGCTGCATGCAACCGAAATAGACTACGAAACCCAGAAGATAGCAAGTTAATTGCCGCCAGTGGCCTAACGCAACCGTGGGCGTGCTGACGAGCGCTTCGCTGGCGATCCATGCAGTGGGGCGCGGCTTGGCACAGGCCATGGGCACGTTGACCAAGCATGGTGTGAAGCAGGTGGATCGGCTGCTGAGCAATCGAGGCGTCGACGTCTGGGTCTTTTTCGCATACTGGACGCCGTTTATCGTCGGCGCCCGCACAGAAGTGGTCGTCGCGCTGGAGTGGACGAGCTTCGCCGCGGCCGACGGGCACGACACGATCGTGCTGTCGATGGTGACTGGCCATGGGCGCGCGACGCCCCTGCTGTGGAAGACGGTGGCGTCCTCGACGCTAAGGACAGTGATCGATATAAAGTTATCAACTTCATCGGGGTAACAGTTTATAATTCCATTCCCCATGGAACGTATCGCGGACCAGCGCGATTGCGTCCATCTGTTCCTTGGTCACCGTAACGCCCGTGGGATACTGCCCGGCGTCGAGTTCGGCCAGGACCCGGAGCCCGGTCGCCGTCCGGGTGTTCCCGATGCGGTCGACGATAGTCTCATAGGTCGTCAGCGGGGTGCCGCGCCAGTTCGCCGTGATGTGACAGAAGAGCCGGTGTTCGATCTTGTTCCACTTGCTGGTGCCGGGTGGAAAATGACTCACCTGGATGGTCAGTCCGGTCTCGTCGGCCAACTGTTGAAGCTCATGCTTCCAGGCGCGAGACCGATACCCGTTGCTCCCGCCCGCATCGGCCGTGACGAACAGGGCGGTGGCGTCGGGGTAGGCGCCGCAGCCCATCTGGCGCCACCAGTGGCGAATCGACGCCACCGCGAACGTCGGTGTGTCGTGGTCCCATCCCACGCTCACCCAGGCTTCGTTGCGCGCCATGTCGTAGACGCCGTACGGAATCGCCTTGCCCTCGGCGTCGGTTGGGAAATCATGGACCAACACCGCCGGCGGCGTGCCCTTCGGCTGCCATTCCCGCCCGCCGTTCTTGAAGTTTCCGACCAGCTCTTTCTTCTTCGTGTCGACCGAGATCACCGGCCGCCCCTCGGCCAGAAACGCGTCCGCGGTCGCGTTGATGTGCTCGAACTGCGCGTTACGGTCCGGGTGGCTCGCTCCCTCCTGGCGCTTGCGGGGCGATTGCAGCCGGTAGCCCAGTTGATGCAGCATCCGGCCGACGGTGGTCGAACTCACTCGCCACCCCTGTTGTGTCAGCGCCGCGGCCAGCTTCGCCCGACTCTTGCCTGTCCAGCGTAGCGGCGAGGTCGGGTCTCCGCGCGTCAGCGGGTCCACCAGCGCTTCGAGTGCGGCCAGCAGACCGGGCTGGCTCTGTTCGAGACGGGGCCGCCCGGCGCCCGGACGTCGTACCCGGTCTGTCGGCGTTTGGCCTTGCGAGATCTCCCGGCGACCCTTCCGGATCGTCTCCCGGGCCAGACCCGTGGCCGACGAGACCAGCGCGTCCCCGCCATAGCCGATGAACAAAGACTCGGTGGCGCCCACCGGCGGCGACTGCGCTCATCCAACACGGGCGAGACCACCGCGTACTTCGCGACGATGGTGGCTTCCAATTCCACGTTGCGCTGCATGCAACCGAAATAGACTACGAAACTCAGAAGACAGCAAGTTAATTTCCGCCAGTGGCCTAAAGGGTAATCAGCGACGCTATGAGTACGAGGTGCTGTGCCGGTTGCGGGAGGTGCTGCCGGCCGGGGTGAAAGTCACCGTCGTGGCGGACCGGGGCTTTGGGGACTGCAAGCTGTTCTAAGCGTTGACGACAGAGCTGGCCTTCGAATATGTGATTCGGTTGCGTGGAGACATCTACGTGACGAGTGCGCGGGGCGAGCGGCGAGCGGCCGCCGCGTGGGTCGGCGCCGGGGGGCGTGCGCGGCGGCTGGTGGGTGCTCGGGTGACCGACACGTACGAACTGCCGGTCGGCGTGGTCGTGTGCGTACACGATCCGAAGATGGACGAACCGTGGTGCCTGGTGGCCAGCGAAGCGACAGTCCCGACGCGGGTCCTGATTCGGTACTACGGCAAGCGCTGGGGAATTGAGGCGGGCTTTCGGGACATCAAGGACATACGCTTCGGGATGGGGCTGTCTTCGATGCATGTTTCGCGCCCGGACCGGCGGGACCGCCTGTTGTTGATCAGCGCGCTGGCGATCGCCGTGTTGTCGTTGCTGGGCGCGGCGGGCGAGCGCATCGGTTATGACCGCTGGTTGAAGGCGAACACGGTGAAGCGGCAGACGCATTCGTTGTTTCGGCAGGGGCTGATGCTGTACCACCACCTCCCCAATTGGCCCGAGGATCGGGTTCGTCGGTTGATGGAGACGTTCGGGAGCATGCTCATGGAACAGCGGGTGTATCGAGAGGTCTTCGGCGTGATCTGATGCCTGCAAAAACCTCATGATCGGCGCCCCCCTCACCCCGACGTCATGAAACGCGGGCGGCTTCTGTCCACGGCGTCGTCGAGCGTTTCGCTGACGGCCCAGGCGGCGTGTCATCCTCGATAGGGCGGAAGCGGGACAGTCGTCGCAGAAATTATCTGGCGGAGGGCTTCGACCCGTCCCCGGGCAAAAACTGACGCTGCGCGCTTGGCATCGAGCCCCGAATCATCCCAGCCCGCAGGCCGTGAACGAGCAGCAAATCGAGCCCCGCCGCAAGGCGGGTGTTTCGTGCACCAGGTGCGCTCTCCCGCTTCCGCCGGCATGGAGGTACCTAACCCGGATTATGCGTGAAGGTGCGGTGGAGGGGAAGACACAGGCGCCTCCGTGTGGTACAAATGTAGTGCACACAACATTTTAGCCACAACGGAGACCCCTGCATGATGCCTCACACGATATCACAGACTGTTCTATTCCCGGATCTGTTCGACAAGCCCCTCGTCGCCACGTTCAACCAGGAACACGCGAGTTCCGACGGCGGCGCCGTCCTGCTCAAGGCGGCCGAGCGCGTGTACGGCTTGGTCAAGGCGTTCGCCCGGTGTCTGGCCGACAAGCGCGCCGCGGAGAAGATTCGGCACACGTTCGCGGATCTGATTGGCCAGCGGATCTTCGGCATCGCGTGCGGTCATCCCGATGGCAACGATGCCGACCACTTGGCCGACGACCCCATCCACAAGCTGCTGCTCGGGCGGGACCCGGTGTCCGGCGCGCCCTTGGCGTCGCAACCTACGATCTCGCGGTTCGAGAACGGCGCGAGCCGCACCGCGCTCTACCGGATGGGGCGCGAGTTGGCGGCGTGCGTCATCGAGCGCAGGCATCGGCGCCGCCTGCACGGGCGGGCGCGGCGCGTCACCATCGATCTGGATCCGACCGACGACCTGACGCACGGCGCCCAGCAGCTCACGTTCTTCAACGGGCACTATGGCGGCTGGTGTTATCTGCCGCTGCTCGGGTTTCTGAGCTTCGACCGCGAGGCGGAGCAGTATCTGTGCGCGGCGGTGCTGCGGCCCGGCAACGCAGTGGCCGCCGACGGGACCCTCGGGCTGCTGTGTCGGCTGCTCCCGCTGCTGCGGGCGGCGTTTCCGCGGGCGCGGTTTCTCGTTCGGCTCGACGGGGGCTTTGCGACCCCGGAGGTCTTCGATTTCCTGGATGCGGAGCCCCGGCTCGACTACGTGGTGGCGATGGCGAAAAATGCGGTTTTGGAGCGGCATGCCGAATCCGCGATGCAGACGGCGCGCACGCAGAGCGAGGTCAGTGGCGAGACCGCACACGTCTATACCGACACCCGCTACGCCGCCCGCATCTGGGGCCATGAGCGCCGGGTGGTGATCAAAGCCGAGGTCGTCCGTCTCGGCGAACGTGCGCCGCGGGACAACCCGCGCTTCGTAGTGACGAACCTGCGCCAGACGCCGCGTTTCATCTGCGAGCGGGTCTACTGTGCTCGCGGCGACATCGAGAACCGGATCAAGGAGTTGCTCGATGGCCTGCAGATCGACCGCACGAGCTGCTGCCGCTTCTGGGCCAACCAACTGCGCGTCTTGCTGACCGCCGCAGCCTACGTGCTGATGCAGGAGCTGCGGCTGCGGGCGGCGGGCACCGCGTGCGCCCGTACCCAGGTGACGTGGCTACGCGACCGATTGCTCAAGCTCGGGGTCCAGGTCGTCCGCTCGGTCCGCCGGCTCGTTCTGCATCTGCCGCGGGCCACGCCGCAGCGCGAGGCATGGCAGCGCATCGCCCTCGCACTCGGCGCACGTGCCGGATAGCCCATCCGTCCCGCCGCACCAAGCTCCCTCCGGGACGATACGGACCGTCCCCAGGAGAAGCTGTCGACATTCCGGCTCACCGCGCCCGGCCGTCGCCCCATGGCTGGCCCCGCAACCCCCTCGCAGCCCGCAAATGACGAGGGCGAGACCCTGTTCGTCGTCCGGCCACGCCCTGTCGATCCCGAATATCGAGCTTCAGGAATAATGCGGGCTAATGAGGCGAGAGACGGTCGATACCGACATCTGGCGCACCGACGACATGCACGTGGTCTATCCGCGAGCGGCCGGTCTCGACGTGCACAAGATGTGCATCACCGCCGCGGTGCGCCTGTGCGAGGCCGGCGGCGGGGCGGCCCGCACCGCCGTGCGCGAATTCAGCGCGCTGCCGGACGGTCTGCAAGCAATGACCGACTGGCTGCGAGGACACGGCGTCACCGCCGCCACGATGGAAGGCACCGGCGTCTACTGGAAGGCGCCATTCGAGGCGCTGGAAGAAGCGGGTATCCACGCCGACCTGCTTCATGCTCAGCATGTCAAGCAGATCCGCGGCAAGAAGACCGATACCAACGACAGCCTGTGGCTGGCCCGCATCTGCCAGTTCGGCCTCGCCCTGCCAAGCTACGTCCCGCCGCGTCTCTTCCGCCAGTTGCGCCAGTTGACCCGCTATCGCCGCCGCCTCGTCGGCGAGCGCAGTCGGGCCCGCAACCGCGTCCACAAGACGCTCGACCACGACGGGCTCCGGCTCGGCGGTGTCTTGTCGGACATCTTCGGCGTCAACGGGCGACGGGTGCTCGACGGGCTGGTCGCCGAGCGTTCGCCGCGATGCATCCTCGCCGGCCTCACAAGCCACGTGCGGGCAAAGCTGGCGCCGCTGGCCAAGGCCCTGGCCGCCACACTCGACCCGCTCGCGCTCTTCGCGCTGCAGATGCAGGTGGAGGCCGTCGACCGGGCCGACGCCGCCGTTGCCACACTGGACACGCGCATCCAGACCGCGCTGGCCGACTACCAGCGCCCCCTGCGCCTGCTGCAGACGATTCCGGGAATCGACCTCGGCAGCGCCTGCACCATCCTGGTCGAGATCGGACTGGACCTGGGGGCCTTCCGCGAGGCGCGCCACCTGGGATCGTGGGCAGGCGTGGCGCCGGGCAACAACACCAGTGCGGGCAAGCGCCGCTCCGGACGGGCGCGCCCGGGAAACCCGACCTTACGGGCTACGTTGGCCGAGTGCGCCCACGGGGCCGCGCGGGACCACCGGGTCGCAGTTCCACGGCTATCACCGGGCACTGGCGGCCCGCCTGGGCTACAAGCGCGCCATCCTCGCCACCGCCCACAAGCTGCTGCGCGTGATCCACGCCGTGCTCCGCCACGACCGGCCATACACCGATCCGGGCATCGATTACGAACACCTCGTCGTCGCACGCAACGCGCCGCGGTGGATCCGCATGCTCACGCAGCACGGTTTCCTCGAGGAAGCACAAGCCGTGCGCGGCTGACCGACTCCCGATCACACGGCAGCGCAGGGCCATAGAACGGGGCTGCCCGCGCCCAGCCGCCCGATCGGGATCTCCGCATCGGACGCCCAACACACCGTCCGGTCCCGCCGATCGGCCGTCACGCCCTCCGTATGCCTGCGTGAGGGGAGCGTTTCACAGCAAATAAGGGGATGCATGAGAACCTGCCCGGCGAAGATGCCCGCGGCCTTCTTGGCCAGCGGATAGACAGAGGTGCTGCGCCTGGGGCGGGCGCTTCGAGGCGGAAGCCGTCGGGGCTGGGGCCGCTACGTCGAGGTCAGGGTGACGGAGCTGACGCGGCGACTCTTCTTGCCGCTATTTCTCGTGAACCGTGCGCGGTGGTCGTGCTCGATCGCCCATGGCGCCAATCGTGTGGGCTGAAACGTGGTATATCTGAGAAATGTGGTCCTGTAAGATATTGATATATATATAGTTATGTTAATTATTCGACTCCTGCAGGGCGCGCCATTCCACTTTCCAAGCTGGCCCAAGAAAGCTCAATTGGACGACGTGCGCTGGCCGCCGTCGTGTTCTCCCTTACCCTCGCCGTTTCCGCGCCGCCCGCCGCCCAGTCGCTCGCGTCGGTGCAGGGTTTTGTGAGCGACGACACCGGCGCGAGCCTTGCGGGAGTGACGATCGAGCTCGTGGACCTCGAGCGCGGCCAGCGCCGCGCAGCGGTCACGAACCAGGAGGGCTTTTTCGCCCTCCGCGCGCTTCCCAGCGGGGAGTACGACCTCGTGGCATCGCTGGCCGGTTTCCGCACGACCCGGCGGGAGAACGTTCGCCTCCTCGTCGGGCAGAGCTTCGAGGTGGACCTGCGGCTCGGTCTCGCCTCGATCGAAGAGACCGTCGTGGTCGTCGGGCAGGCGCCGCTCCTCGAAGTGGGGCGCGCCGGGGTTGCCGGGTACGTCAATGAGGAAGAGATTTCCAACCTGCCGATCTCCGGCCGCGACTTCGTGCGGTTCGCCCTCTTGATGCCGACGGTGCAGGTGGACGCAAGCGGCAGGATCTCGCTCAGCGGCCAGCGCGCCGTGAACTCGGGATTCACCATCGACGGCGCTGACGCGAAGAGCGCGTTCTTCGGCTTCGGGCGGGGCGGTTTGGCCAGGGAGGGCGGTGGCGCCCTGGTTGCGCAGGAATCCGTCCAGGAGTTCCAGGTGGTCACGAGCGGGTACTCGGCCGAGGCCGGCCGCTCCGGCGGCGGCGCCATGAACGTGGTCACCAAGAGCGGCACCAACGACTTCGCCGGCTCCGTCGTCCTCTTCGGGCGCGACGACCAGATGGCGGCCCGGCTGCCGCGCTCGCCGCTCGACGCTACGCGCGGCGTGCCTGCGGACGACCCGCGGTATGAGGTGGACGAGTTCCGCCGATGCAATTGGGGCGCGTCCCTCGGCGGGCCGATCCGGCGCGACCGCACCCACTTCTTCGTCTCCTACGACCAGACCGCCCAGCACCAGCCCTTCCTCAGGGATATCCGTGGACGCGGGCAGTACGATGCAGTCCTTGCGACCTTCCCGGAGCTGCTGGCCGGATACTTGCCGAACGACGATGGGATCGCCGCCGCCGACCCGGCGCGCGGGCGAACCGCGAGCGGACGGTTCCTCCAGGATACCGACAACCTGATTCTATTCGGCAAACTGAACCACCGGGCGAACGAACGGCATGCGCTCACGCTGCGCTACAATTTCACACGCTATTCGCGCGTGTCCGACTTCGTCGGCGAAGAGTCGCGGCGGTTCGTAAGGAGCCACTCCACGGTGGGCGCGCTCGTCTCGGTAGTCGGAGACAACGGCGTCAACGAGCTCCGCGCCCAGTCCGCCTACGACGACTTCGACCGTCGATCGCACCTGCCCGACAGTGCGCTGCAGGCGCACTTCCGGATCTTCTATCCTTCGTTCGGCTCCTTCGGCAAACCCTGGTGGTTGCCGGTCTCGAACGACGAGCGGAAGTTCGAGATCCAGGAGCGATTCTCCTATCTCTCGGGGAACCACGAGCTTCGTGCGGGCTTCTCGCTGAGCCACGACGCCCTGAGCGAGTTCTTCGCGGGGAACGCTGACGGGAGCTATGACTTCGACACGCTCCAGGACTTCGCCGACGGCGCGCCCGCCCGCGCCGTCATCTTCTTCGGGATCATGGAAAACCCCAACTTCGAGGTTTCCCAGCAGATTCTCGGCGCCTACATCCAGGACTCCTGGAGCCCGAACCGGAGCCTTACCCTGCAGGTCGGAGCACGCTGGGATGGGACCCTGAACCCAAGCGCGATCGAGCACGTGCTTCCCGCGGGGCGGTTCATCCCCGACGACCTCGACAACTTCTCGCCCCGCGCCGGCCTGGTATGGTCGCCCGACCCCGGGAGCGTCGTCCGGGGTGCCGCCGGGATCTTCTATGCCCGCACGCCGACGCTGCTGTTCTCCACCGCCCACAGCGACACCGGCATCTATCCGCGCTACGGGAACGCGATCGTGTCGCCAGGAGAGACGGGCTTCGTGCCGCTGGGCGCCCCGATCGACAACGACAGTCCGCCGGCCGGCCTGATCCCCGCGCTCAGCCACTTCGACCCCGGTTTCGAGGATCCCCGCACCATCCGCTTCAACGTCGGGTACGAGCGGGAGCTCGACGGCAACCTCGCCGCTTCGTTCGATCTGTTGCATGCGCGGAGCGACTCGCTCGCCTCGAACTTCGACGCGAACGTCCCGGTGCCCACTCGCGACCCTTTCGGGCGGCCGGTATACTCCGGCCAGCGGATCAATCCGGCCTACGGGCCCATCCTGGTGCGCGCATCGCCGGCCCGCTCCGACTATCTGGCGCTCACCGCCGCGTTGCGCCGGCGCTTCCGTGGCGGGGTTCAGTTCCAGGCGCACTACACCTGGTCGCGCGACCGCTCGAACGACGACAACGAGCGCTCTGGCAGCCTGACCCTGACCGACCCCACAGACCCGGACTACGACTGGGGACTCTCGGTCCGCGACATCCCCCACCGCTTCGTGGCGAGCGGTATCTTCTCCCTTCCGTTCGACATCACTGCGAGCGGCATCTTCACAGCCCAGTCGGGCTTTCCCTATACCGCACTCGATCCGGCGGTGGGCTTCCACAACCACCCCGGCTTCGCCGTCGGTCCACACGGTGCCCAGACCCGGGCGGTGGTAGATGGCGAGCTCGCGTCCGCGAACGGGGAGCGGAACGCGCTCTGGACCAACCTCGATCTACGGCTGACCCGGCGTTTCCAGCTAGGCGGGGCGCGGGTCGAGGCGCTCTTCGAGGTCTTCAACCTCCTGAACACCGGCGCCTTCCGGGTCGGGCACACCGACCAGCAGGAGGTCTTCCAGAACGACGGCGTGACCCCGAACCTGGAGTTCGGCCTTGCCAGCGCACTCGTCGGCGCCCCGCGCCAAGCCCAGCTCGGCCTGCGCATCGCGTTCTGAATGCCAGCGTAGCCGCGGGGAGGCCGCCGCCCCGGTCACTTGGCTGTCATGCCGAAGATGGGCGGCTATCGCCCCGAGGCGGCAGCCGTCCGCCGGGGTGAGCGGGGGGACCATCGCGCTCCGTGCCGGCTTCGTCCGGAGTTCAGCGGCGCGTCCCGGCAATGTCCATGGCGACGCGGAATACGGAGTTGCCCGCCGTCACGTACATGGTCTTCATGTCCGGTCCCCCGAAGGCGAGGTTGGTGATGGTGTCCTGCGGGATCGGAATCCGATTGATGAGCTCGCCGGCAGGGGAGAAGACATAGACGCCGGACGGGTTGTCCAACGTCTCGCTCGTGTTCCGCGTCTGGTTCATGCCGGCGGCGACGTAGATGTTGCCTTCGACGTCGATTCCCATGCCGTCCGCGCCGCGACCCGGGGCGAAGTCATACAAGACGCGCGGATTGGACAGCGCGCCCTCGGGGCTGACGTCGAATGTCCGGATCCGCCGGGGCTGGCCCGCGCCGCGATTGATCTCGACCAGGTACAGCGTGCGATCGTCGAGCGACAGGATCAGGCCGTTCGATCCCTGAACCAGCGGAGACGCGGCAATTTTCGTCACGACACCATCCGTGTCGAGGCGATACACCTCTCCCGACCCGCTGAAGTAGATTCGCCCGCGGGCGTCGAACGTCAGGTCGTTCGGCGTGCCGAAGTCCACCGCCCCGGAGCTGTCCGCGAGCACCTCGAGATTGCCGGTTTCGAGATCCGTCCGGGTGATTCTGCCCGGCGCGTTGCGCTCCGGGTCGCCCCGTTCGGCGGCGAGCAGTCTGAACTGCGCGTCGAGCCGCAGGCCGTTCGGACGGTTGGCCGGCTGGCGGTACGTCGTGACCAGCCCGTCGGTTCCCAGCTTCAGAATCCGATCGTTGGCAAGGTTCGTAAAGTAGAGCGTCCCGTCCGGGTGCGCGACCGGCCCTTCCGTCATGACCACGTGGACGCTGGCGAGATTCTCGGCGGTTTGCGCCGAACCGGGCGTGCTCGCGAGCAGCAGAAAGCAGGCTGCCGCCAATTCCGGACAGATGAATAGTCTGGTCATCGGAGTCTTCCTCCCGAACCGTGGGTCCGCTCTACCTGGACTCGCGGGCGGCATCCCGCGCCAGCGCCCCGCTGAGGGCGGATGCGATGGCGTAGTTCCCCTCGTGGCACGCGTATTCCAATATCCCCTCCGGACTATCGATCGTCGTCAGGGGAACCGCGCCCGTCCATGGCGCCGTATACAGGTTCGGGTCGTCGACCGTGAACCGGTAGTCGATGAACTCGTCCGATACCCGCGTGAAGCGTTCGGTGAGGTTCAGGGCCCCGCCCGCCCCGCTGTAGGTCCCGCTGCCTCCCCCGCCATGGGGTATGAGGCTGAATTCGTAGCCGACGAAGTTCTTGGTCTCGACCACGAGCGTGTCGCCTTCCCAGCGTCCGCGCGAGTCCCCCAGCCACTGGCGCATGTTCGGAGGAAGGTGTGACCCGCCGTCCAGGGGAATGATGCGGGCATCGTGAATCATTTCGTAAACGATGACGACGTACCCCGGAATCTGGAGAATGTGGTAGACGTTGTTGTAGAGCCTGGGGAACATCGCGTCCGGCAGGCCTCGCGAGATGCAACGCATCCACACGGTGACATCCTCGACCCAGGCGCCCGGTCGCGGCTCGTCCTGCGACAGGCCCCGACGGGCCTCGCGCCGGGCGTCCCAGCGTTGCTGCGCGTCGGGCATCAAGGGCGGCAGCTTGCCGTTGGCGGGGTCGATTACCAAGTGGGTGATGTCGATCGGCGGCGTAGCCCGATTGGCGCGGGCACCCTCGCCCCAGATGTCGCTGTCATAGCCGAGGCTTGCGGCGCCGGGGAGCTTGGGACGCGCTCGCCTGGCTTCTTCCGTTTCCGCGATGTCCTCCTCGGTCTGGAACTCGAGGGGCGTCGCATTCCACGCGGTGTTGTTCCATATGCCCTGCAGGTCGGGGTCGCCCCACGCGGTCCGCGGCTGCACCCAGGTTTCATCCTCAACGGCCGCCGCTACGGCATCCGTCACCTGGGCGGCAGCCCCGTGCACGCCCAGCAGGAGGACGGCGCCGGCAATCACGAACCGCACCGCACAGAGAACTCTGCAACGCATCGTGAATCTCCCTTCCCGGTGGCACGACGATGGCGACTCCCGCATCCCAGCCGTAGCTTACCGCGGGGCGTCTGCCTCCGCAATCGGCTCGAACTCGAAATGATCGCTAGGGTCCAGCCGCCCGGAGCGGTAAACTACTCCCCTTGGACACCGCCTCCGGGGCGGGTCTCGAAAGCGCGCGAAGGCTATTCTCGTCCGGCGTCCGATATGCGAGCGACCTGCTCGCGAGAGAGGAGATCCTCCGATGGCTGTGCATCTGCCCAGGAGACCGGCGTTCGGGCTCGGCGTCGTCGTCGCGGTGCTGGCGGCGGTGCTCGCAGGCGGACAGGTCGCGTCGGCGCAGAACGGGGCGGCGGCTCCCGACCCGGTGACGTTCACCAGGGACATCGCGCCGATCATGCAGCGGGTCTGTCAGGACTGTCACCGGCCCGATTCGATCGCGCCCATGTCGCTGCTCACCTATGAGGAGATACGGCCGTGGGCGCGCTCCATCAAGGCCAAGACCGGCCTGGGGCCGCGGCCCGGCGTCATGCCGCCGTGGTACGTCGACAAGACCATCGGCATCCAGGATTACAAGAACGACCCGTCGCTGAGCCAGGCCGAGGTCGACCTGATCGCGGCCTGGGTCGACGGCGGCGCGCCGCGCGGGAACCCGGCCGACATGCCGCCCCCGGTCGAGTTCAACGACGGCTGGACCATCGGGACGCCGGACCTCGTGCTGTCCAGCCCGGTGATCGAGTTGCCGGCCGCGGGCTCCGACTGGTGGGGCACCGTCCCGGGCGAGACCCCGACCGGGCTGACGGAGGACCGCTACGTCTCGGCGATCCAGATGAAGGAGGCCACGCTCGCGATGGAGGGCGACCAGGACCTCACGTCGGTCGGCGGGCGCTTCATCATTCATCACCTGACCTTCTACGCGCTGCCCGAGGGCGTCGACAGCCTGACGGATCGGCCGGCCGACGCGGTGGGCGAGACGCACGAGGTGGGGCGCAACGAGGATGTCTTCGACCCGGGCGTGGGCAGGCTGATGAAGGCCAACTCCCGGCTGGTGTTCGGCAGCGCGCACCTGCATCCGAACGGCCGACACACGAAGGCCCGTCTGGACATCGGGTTCAAGTTCCATCCCCTGGGCTGGCAGCCGAGCCGCACCATCCGGCAGCGGGGCCTGTTCGGCAACAGCATGAACCTGGACATCAGGCCGAGCGAGGCCGACCAGAAGTTCGAGGCCTTCTCTGTGCTCCCCGAGCATGCGCGCATCGTCTCTTTCGAGCCGCACATGCACGCGGCCGGCGTGCGCATGTGCCTCGACGCCATCTACGGCACCGGGGTGACGTTCGAGACGCTGAGCTGCGTCGGCTACGACCACAGCTGGGTGCGGGTATACAACTTCGCCGACGACGTGCAGCCGCTGCTGCCCAAGGGCACCATCATGCGGCTCACGGGGTACTTCGACAACACCGTGGCGAACCCCAACGTCACCGAGCCCCGCAACTGGTCGGGCATGGGGCATCGGTCGATCGACAACATGATGAACGAGCTGGGCGAGGTCCAGCTCCTCACCGACGAGGAGTTCCGGCAGGAGATGGTGGACCGCGTCCGGAAGCTCGAGCTGCAGCCTGGTGAGGCCGTGCTCGGCTGCCCCCTGTGCGGCGCCGTCGCGCTGCGCGAGCGCCAGGCCGTGACGACGAACCAGCAACAGTAGCCGTTCCGCGAATCGCTAGGGAGGCCGACAGATGTACGAACGAATCAGCTGCGTCCGCTTCCGCACGGCCGTGCGCCGCGCCGCGGTGGTCGCGGTGATCGTGCTGCTGGGGGCCTGGGCCCTCGGCGCGCAAGGGATACCGTATACCGGCCAGGACGTCACCCCCGTGTACGAGGGGTGGCAGGACAACCCCGACGGGTCGTTCGACCTGATCTTCGGTTACTTCAACCGGAATCAGGAGCAGGAGCTGGGCATACCCATCGGGCCCGACAACCGCATCGAGCCCGGCGGGCCCGATCAGGGCCAGCCGACCCACTTCTACCCGCAGCGCAGCCGCTTCCTGTTCCGCGTCCGGGTTCCCCCGGACTTCGGGACGCAGGAGCTGGTGTGGACGCTCACCAGCAACGGCCGGACGAATACCGCGTACGGCATCCTGCACCCCGACTACTACACCGACAACATCGTCATCATGAACAACCAAGGCGCGGGCGGCAGCGGGGGCGGCGCGAACTTCATCAACGACAACACGCCGCCGAAGCTGATGGTCGCGGGCGCGCCATCGCGGATCGCAGCGGTGGGGGAGCCGGCCACGCTGGTCGCGACCGCGACCGACGACGGCATCCCGGAGCGGCGGGAGGTGCCGCTGCTGCTGCCGTGGGAAGAAGGGGACGTCATCGAGCGCCGGATCGGCTCGCGGTGCTGTCCGAACTCGGCCAGCGGTCTCCGCCTGTCGTGGTTCATCTATCGCGGGCAGGCGGCGCACGTGACATTCGATCCGCCGCAGTTCGCGCAGTGGGAGGATTACCGGGACGCACGCAACTCGCCGTGGTCGGCGGGCTGGGAAGTGCCGCCGATCCCCGCGGACAACCGCTGGGCCGCGCAGGTCACCTTCTCCGAGCCGGGCAACTACGTGCTCCGCACGCTCGCGCATGACGGGGGATTGATGACGTCGCAGGACGTCACCTTTACAGTGGAGTAGAACAAGGGAGAGTCGACATGCAGAAACAGGTCCGATCCCGGATGAGCGTGCTGCTCGCCATCGTTGCGGTGGGCGTGTTCGCGACCTTCATGTTCGGCCAGCCGGCGACGACCGCGGCTGTCCAGAGCAACTTCGTCGGCGGCGAGCCCAGCCGGCCCGACTCGTCCGACATGCGGGCGATCCGCCTGCGTTTCGAGGCCGGGGTGCGCTCGAACTGGCACAGCCATGCCGGCTGGCAGATCCTGGCTGCCGAAGAGGGCCGGGGCCGCACGCAGGCGCGCGACGGCGAGATCATCGAGCTGGTGCCCGGCGCCCGCCCGGTGTTCGCGCCGGGCGGGCTGGTGCACTGGCACGGCGCGTCGCCCGACGAGCACGTCGTGCAGCTCACCGTCCTTGGCGGCGGCGACGGCGGGCCGACCTCCTGGTTCGGGCCCGTGACCGAAGAAGAGTACCGGGGGCAGTAGCCCGCCGGATCGCGTACGCCAACCGCATCGAGAGACCGGCCCGGCGCAGCGTCCGCATGCGCCGGGCCGATCCGGCCCTTCCGCTCGTCCTTGACCCTTGCCGCAACCTTGGCGTGCGCCGTGGCCCGCCGCCTTTCTATACGGAGAGGCGCCTCAGGGTGCCCGTGCTGTCGCCGAAGGTCTCGACCGGCGTCCCCAGCATCTCGAGGATGGTCGTGTGCAGGTTCGCCAGCGGGGTGCCCTCCGGATACCGCACGTAGCGCCCGCCGGTTATCCCGGTCGCCTTGCCGCCGATCAGCGCGATCGGCAGATCCTCGTGGAAGTGGGTGTTGCTGTCGCTGATCCCCGTCCCGTAGAGGAAGAGCGTGGAGTCGAGCAGCGTCCCGTCCCCCTCCGGCGTCTCCGCCAGGCGCTTGACGAGATGGGCGAACTGCTGGAAGTGGTGCTCGTTGACCAGGTGCAGCCGCTGCAGATTGATGGGGCGGTCCTGGTGGTGCGACAGAGGATGGTGGGCGTCCGACACGCCGATCTCGGGATACGCCCGCGAGCTCACCTCGCGGGCCAGCATGAAGGTGCTGATCCGCGTCAGGTCGGTCTGATACGCCAGCGCCAGCAGATCCATGAGCAGCTTCGCGTGCTCGGCGTAGTCGCTCGGCGTGCCGATCGGCCGGTCGACCACCGGCAGATCCGTCTCGCTCTGGCGCTCCGCCAACTGGATCCGCCGCTCGGCGTCGCGCACCGCCGACAGGTACTCGTCCAGCTTGACCTGGTCGCCCGGCCCGAGCGACTGGCCGAGATGCTCGAGCTCACCGTTGACCGCATCGAGCAGGCTGCGGTCCCTGCGCATCCGCGCCAGGCGTGCCTCGGGATCGGTCGTGCCGCTGGAGCCGAACAGCCGCTCGAACACGGCGCGCGGGTTGTTCTCGATGGGGAGCGGCGTGGTCGGCGTCCGCCAGGCAACCGTGTTCGTGTACGCGCAGCTCGCGCCGCCGTCGCACGAGCCGAGCATCGCGTTCGACTCGATCCCCAGCTCCAGCGACGTCAACTGGGTCTGCCTGCCCAGCTCACGCGCGGCGATCTGGTCCACCGACACCGCGGCGTACACGTCCGCGCCGGCGGTGAGCTTGTACGGTACGCAGGTCAGGAACGTCCCGGCCGAGCGCGAGTGGTCGCCGCCGCCCTTGACCTTGTTGGCGGCCTCGTCGTCAAGGCCGCCGCACAGGAGGACATGCTCCTTGAGGTCGTTCAGCGACCGCAGCGTCGGCGGCAGCGTGTCGAGCGGCCCTTCCTGCTCCGGCGACCAGAACGGCATCGACATGCCGTTGGGCACGTAGAACACGCCGAAGCGGCGCACCGGGGCCGCGGCGGTTTTGCTCAGCGCCGTCAGGGCGGGCACCATGCTGTCGAGAAAGGGCAGCGCGAGCGTGGTTCCGAGGCCCCGCAACACCGTGCGACGCGGCAAATGCTTCCTGGTGATATACATGGCGCACCTTCCCCGGGCAGCCGGGAACAACGGACCCTGGCTAGCCCGCCAATCGTCGCCTGCGGCTCCGCTTGGCGCCCAACCAACCCTGCAGGAATCCGCGCCCTTCTACGGCGCAGACTCCTGGCGATTATCCTCCCGACGTGCCGTATCCGCAACCGCGGCGGCAACCAGGTTGCCGGCAACCGGGGCCTGCCGCATCCGGAACGGCGTGCTGCCCACGATCCCTTCGATCAACGATGACCACCGGTAGTCGTTCTCCGCCAGGTCGCGGATCAACCGCCGCACGGTGGGCGCGTCCCGGTAGTCCAGGCCGCGGCCGAGCGCGTAGGTCAGCAGCTTCTCGGTCACCGTGTGCACGAA
Source organism: Vicinamibacterales bacterium (assembly GCA_965217045.1). Classification (GTDB taxonomy): domain Bacteria; phylum Acidobacteriota; class Vicinamibacteria; order Vicinamibacterales; family UBA8438; genus JAAXGX01. The sequence continues at coordinate 353,001 of CBDCHF010000009.1, forward strand.
GGTCGTGCCCTGCCCGACCAGCGCCTCGCGAAACGCGCGCGGACTGTCGATCGTCTGTCCCTGCCAGTCGATCGTCGCGTTGATCGACGCGCCGCCGTCGGTCTCGCGCCACTGGCCGATCGCGTCGAAGTGCTCGAGCGCGAACCCCAGCGGGTCGATCATCGCGTGGCAGCTCGCGCAAACTGGATTGCCGCGGTGCTGCTCCATCTTCTCCCGTAGCGACGTCGGCTCGCCCACCGGGTCGTTCTCCTCCAGCGGCGGCACGTTCGGCGGCGGGGCCGGCGGCGGGGCACCCAGGATGTTCTCCAGCATCCACTTCCCGCGCAGCACCACCGAGGTGCGGTTCGCGTAGGAGGTGATCGTCAGGATGCTCGCATGCCCCAGCAGGCCATGGCGCCGGTCGTCCTCGAGCTCGACCCGGCGGAACCGGCTCCCGTAGATGTCGTCCACGCCGTAGTGCCGCGCCAGCAACTCGTTCAGGTAGGTGTAGCTCGCGCGGAGCAGCTCCGGGATCGGCCGGTTCTCCCGCACCTGGCTCTGGAAGAACAGCTCGGTCTCGGTCACCATCGCCTTGCGGAGCGTGTCGTTGAACTGGGCGAACAGGCCGCCGTCCGGCGACTGCTCGTCGATGTTGCGCACCTGCAGCCACTGGCCGACGAAGTCGTTCATGAAGCGCGCGGCCTTCGGATCGGCCAGCAGCCGCCGGACCTGCCGATTCAGGACGCTCGCCTCGCCCAGCCGGCCGTCCGCGGCGAGGTCGAGCAGCTCGTCGTCCGGAATGCTGCGCCACAGGAAGAACGAAAGGCGGGAGGCGAGCTCCAGATCCGACAGGCGGTATGGCTCGCCCGCGGCGACCCCGGCGGGTTGCCGCTCCGCCCGCAGCAGGAACTCCGGCATCGAGAGGATGGCTTCCAGTCCGCGCTCGATCCCTGTCTCGAAGTCGCTCTCGCGCCGGCCGTCCCGATAGAACGGCATCAGCACCCCGAGATCGCGTTCCGTCACGGGCCGCCGATACGCCCGCCGGGCCAGTGTGCCCAGAATCTCGCGCGCGCACGCTTCCGCGTCCCCCGCGGCTGCGCCGGCCGGGCGGCACACGAAGATCCGCGCGCGGCTCGGCGTCTCGTCGGGTACCGTCCCGCCGTAGGGGCCGGCGATGAAGACGCGGTCGATCCCCGGCCGTCCGTAGACGCCGTCGACCGGCGTCGGATTCGAGTCGGTGAAGGCGACGCTCACCAGCCGTTGGCCGGCCTCGACCGGGACACGTACCTCCATCTCGTGGTCGGCCGTCATCCGGTACTGGTTGGTCCGAATCGCGTTCACATTGTCGTCCGCGATGGTGAGCCCGGGTATCGCGCCCCGGAATCTGCCCCCGATGTTCCAGCGCTCGATGAGGGCGTGATCGATGCGGAGCTCGATGTCGTGGCCGTCTTCCGCGATCCCCTGAATCGTGCCGCTCGTGCCGCCCGCCGCGCGCTTCATCCGGATCGTGAAGCGGTACTCCCCGTCGAGCGGGAAGACGTGGCGCGCCGCCAGCCCGCCATGCGTGCCGAACGGCATGTCCTCGTGCATCCGCGCGTCCTGCATCTCGAAGCCGAGCGAGTAGACGCGGCCGTCCGGGCGGTTGTCCAGGCTGCCCACCGTCACCCGGCTGATTGCGGTCGCGGCGGAGATGTAGCGCGCCATCAGCGACGGGGTCATCGCGAGGACCTCGGCGTTGTTGTCGAAGCCGAAGCCCGCCATGTCGCTGGGCAGCAGCTCGGCGCCGTCGACCCGCAGATCCAGCAGGTCCTCGATCGCGTTGACGTACTCGACCCGGTTCAATCGCCGCGAAGCGACCCGCCCCGGCGCGAGCTGCCCGGCGGCCTCGCGATCGAGCGCCGCCTCAAGCGCGGCGACGAACGTCTCGACAGCGTCCCGCCCGGGCCCCGGGCGCCCCTCAGGCGGCATCTGCCCGGCGCGGAGCTTCCGAACGACCTTCTCGAGGGCCTCGGCATGGTCGCCGATCTGCTCGAGGTCGACTCGATCGAGCATCAGGTTCGCGGTCTTCAACCGCTCGTTGTGACAGGTGACGCAGTAGCGGTCGAGGAGTTCGCGAGGCGGCGCCTGAGCGGCCGCTTCCGGGACAGTTGCGGCTGCCAGCGCGAGCGCGCAGGCGATGACGCCAGCGGTTTTCTGTAACATGATTTTCAGCGGTTCTCCGAGCCGCCGACGGTCTCGGCGAGCGCCTCACGGTCCGCACGCTCGTGGATCGTGCCCGGGATTCCCAGGCGCGGGTTGGCTCCCAACTGCTTCAGGAACTCCGCCGTCTCGGGGAATGCCTGGAACTGGAACGACTGCTTGGCGCCCTCCGCCATGCGGTACGCGGTGCGGCCCCGGTAGTCCCGCGCGTCGATGTCCGCGCCCTGCTCGACGAGATACTGAATCACCTCGTTGAGTCCGCGGAACGTGGCGCCGTGCAGCGCCGTGAAGTCGCCGTGGTTCACCGCGTTGACGTCGGCGCCGGCCTCGACCAGCACCCGGACCGCTTCCTCGGTGGGCGGCGACGGCACGCCGCGCGGCGTGAGCGGCTGATGCGACCGCACGCCGAGCCCGGCCGCCATCATCAGCGGCGTGGTGCCGTCATCCGTTGCGAGGTTCGGGCCGGCGCCGGCCCGCAGGAGGGCCCGGATGATGTCCGGACTGCTGTCGTAGCGGTACCGCGCGGTCGGGCCCTGCGCGCCCTGCAGGCCGCCCCCGTTGGACGACTTGGCGGCGACCCAGAGCGGCGTCGCGCCGCGGACATCACCGGTGCCGACCGAGTTCTGCTCGAACACGCCGTAGCGGGTCGTTCCGATGTAGCTCAGCACGACCGCCGATCTGTCGATCCGGGCGTTCGGGTCCGCACTGTGGGCCAGGAGCGCCTCCACCAGCGGCAGCCGCCGCTCGGGACTCAGCCCCGCGATGCCGCGCCCGCCGGCGTCCACGGCCCGGCGCCCGCCGTGCTCCCGGTACCAGTCGACCAGCCAGGTGCCGACGTCGCCGGCCGCTACGTGGAGCGCCGGCACACCGTCGATCGTGCCGCCCGGGTCGGCCCCCTGCTCGAGCAGGAGCATCGCGAACGCGCCGTGACCGCTGATGATGGCCAGCGGGAGCGCGTGGGTCCCGTCGGATCCCGGCTGATTGACGTCGGCGCCCGCCGCGAGCAGCAGCCTAGCCAGCTCGACGTCCCCGTTGCGCGCCGCGAGCAGCAGCGGCGTGAACCCCTTCTTCGACGACACGCTGACGTCGGCCGCGCTCTCGAGCAGGATGTGCACGACGTTGGGGTGCGGCGCCTCTACCGCCCACATCAGAGCGGTCGCGCCCGAGCCGTGCGTCATCGCGTTGACGTCCGCCCCGTGCGCCAGCAGCGCCCGTACCACGTCGCGGCTGCCGGTCCCGGCAGCGAGCATGAGCGCCGTGAGACCGCTGCCCTGCGCCAGGTTGGGGTTCGCGCCTGCCTCTAGCAGGGCTCGTGCGACGTCGATGCCTGCGTTCTCGCTCGCCCGCATGAGCGGCGTCACGCCGTGGTCGTCCGCCGCGTTCGGGTCTGCGCCGGCGCGCAGCAGGACATTGACGATCTCGACATCGTCCCAATGCGCCGCCCAGAGCAGCGCCGTCACGCCATCGGCACGGGGGGTGTTGACGTCGGCACCCTCGTCGAGCAGCGCCCGCACGCGCTGCCAGTCCTGGCGCGCCGCGGCGTCGAGGAGGCGCAGGTCGGTGGCCGCGGCTTGCGCCACGGCGGTGGCCAGCACGAGAACGAGGAACGGAACAAGAGCTCGCCCGACGAAGGCGCGAACGGTGCACATGACGAGATCACCTCCGGCTATGTAGGTCCCGGTCGAAGCGAAATGTACGCCGCCGCGTGAGGGCCGGCCCGGCGCGGCCGTCAGCGGTCCGGATTGGCCTCCTCGACCGCGCCCGCGTCGTCCGCGCGCACCGTCCCGGTCCGCAGCCACTCCTCGGTTCTCGCCCTCAACGCCGCGATCTCGGGCCTGCGGTTCTCGGCCGCCTCGACCGCCGCCCGCATCGCGTACTCCTCATCGGCCCGCGCCGCGCTGAGGATGAACGGCATGCCGTAGTTGCCCTCATGGCATCCCGACTGCAGCATCAGGAAGTCGTTCGCCAGGATCATGGGGCGGAGCACCGTGTACGGTTCCACGTACACGCTCGGATCGTCGATCGTCAGTCCGTAGGCGAGCTGGTCGGGACGCACGCGCTCGTAGGTCTCGACGCGCCGCAACGCCTCGCCCGATCCGAGGTAGAACGCGAGCGGCCGGCGGGACGGCAGGACGGGACCCCCATCCTGCTTGTCGTTGAAGTTCGTGGTCTCGATGACGAGCTTGTCGCCTTCCCAGCGGCCCCGCGAGCGGCCGAACCAGCCGCGGATCTGCGGAGAAGCCTGCTCGCGTCCGTCGAGCGGTACGAGCTGGGGATACTGGAAGCCGTCGGGCAGAATCGCGACCCAGCCGGGGGCCTGCACGATGCGGACGGTGCCCTGGAGCCCGGTGGCTGCCTGCGGCCGCATGCAGCGCTCGTTCAGGTTCCGGTCTTCCCATGTGTCGGCTTCGCCGCGATGCCGCCGGGCTTCTTCGCGAACCTCGAGCCGATCGAGCAGCTCCAGCGCATACGGCGGAATCTGTCCGTGCGACGGCTCCACGATGAGTGACGTGCGCGTCCACCGCAGGGGGCCCGGCCGCTGCGGCTGCTCCATCCACACGTTGTTGTATTCCTGGCCGTAGATGCCCGCCTCGACCGTGTTCTCCGTCCGCTCGACGTCCGCGGCGCTGCGGGGGCCGGCGTCGTCGTCCGCGGCCACAGCCGCCTCGTAGCGCGCCAGTGCCTCCTGCTCCAGCTCGGCCACCTCCTCGTCGGTGAGGAACTCGCGGTCCCCGAACCGGCCCGGCCGCTGCATCGGCGTGCCCGTGTTCTCGTTGGTCCAGATGCCCTCCAGATCGGGGTCCCCCCAGGGCGTTTGCGGCACGGTCCAGTCCGCAGGCTGGCTCGCTCCGGCACCTGCCCCAGTGGCCGACAGCGTCATGGCCCCGATAACCGCCGCGACGAACGGCAAGATCACTGCAACGAGCCACCGATATCGCATTGGGTCTCTCCTCGTCATGGCTGTCACCCGCGTTCCCAGGGCCTCACTCGCTGCCCGGCTTCTTCAGGTGTCCCCACAGCGTCTCCTCGACGAACTCCACGCAGTTGAACTCCAGGATCTCGGCGTCCGGCTCCAGCCGGCGATAGAGTGGCAGGCTGATCGTCCAGGGACGCGTGAACACGTTCTCGTCCTCGATGATCGCTTCGTACTGCAGCGCATCCTGACTGATCGGAGTGATCCGCTCCACGACCCGCAGCGCCGCGCTGTGGAAGTTGCCCGCCCGGTCGAACCAGGTCAGGTCGTTGAAGGTGTCCGACTCGACGACCAAGGTGTCGCCTTCCCAGCGGCCCACCGAGTGCCCCATGAACGTGTCGATCGGGGGCGGCTCGACCGCCGTCATGTGGATTGAGCGCGTCGTCCCGACGTACTCGGAGCCGATCAGAATGAACCCGGGGCTCTGGACGATCTGGAACGGGAACGGCATGTACATGACGCGCGGGACGCCCGGCAGGTGGCACTTGACTTCCGGATCCGCCGTCAGCCACTGCTCCGCGTTCTGCCGTTTCTGCTCCGCCGCCCAGGGCTGGTACGGGATTTCGCCGCCCTGAACCACTGACTTGCCCGCCGGCACCGCGCCGACGGCGCCGAGCGGGACCATGGCCCCGGCGCGGGCGGAATGGGCCTCGAGGTCCCAGTGGGCCGTGCCGATCGCCTGCCAGATGCCGCTCAGATCCGGCTGGCCGTCACCGGTCCGGGGCAGCTGCGTCTGCCCTTCGACAACGACCGGCGTCAGCACCCACATCAGCAGGCCGGCGAGAACGCCGGCGGCGAGCAGCAGCAACACGCGTCCGACCAGTCTTGCCATCGGTCAATCTCTCCTTCGCAACGGCGGTTGCGGGCAGGCGACCCGGGCGGAGCCCGCAGCCGCCGCCGGCGCGCCGCCTCCGCGGCTCGCGTGCCTGCGAGGATACTCGCCGGCCGGATGTGCCGCAACACCTGGCCGGCGCCCGCTCAACGCGGTCGGCAGCCCACGAACAGCTCGTGCCGGCCCGGCTCCACGTCCGAGAGGACCAGCGGCACGCTGCGCGCCGCGAAACCGACGTCGGCCAGCAGCGCCAGCCATCGGTCGCGCGGGAACAGCCCCTCCACGTGGCGGTCCTGGACCGCGCGCACGGAACCGTCGCGCTCGCCCAGCAGGAAGGCGTAGTCGACCAGGTACTCCGTGTCGTGCGGATCCGGATCCCAAACCCATTCGAGATAGCGCAGCCCGCGCGCGCAGATGCCCGCGCCGTCCGGACCCGGGCGTTCGTCGCAGCCGCCGGTCGTCGCGCCCACCACGAAGTTCTCTCGTACGTAGTCCGGCGCGAAGAGCACGGCGCCGCCCGCCCGGCAGTGGACCCAGGCCGTCTCCATGGCGCGCCGGAGGTCCGCCTCGGTTAGACCGCATCGTGGACGAAGACCGCGTCGAAGGTCCGCCCGAGGCGCAGCGTTCGCATGTCGCCCGCCCGGTGCCGGGGTGCAGCGCCCTCGCCGGCGTCCAACCGAACAGACTCCCTAGTCGATGGCGAAACAGTAGTAGTAGCCGTTGCCGCCCGTCGCCTGGAGATTCGCCTGGCTGCAGCCCCGGCTGCCGTGCGCCGAGTTCCACGAGGACGGCACCGCGCCGCCGCCCGAGCGGTCGTGATGGCCCACCTGTGCGCTGCCGTCGCCGTTGCTCGTCCAGTCGCTGCAGGTATGGTCTTCGCCGTCGGTGAACCGGGTGCCGTCGAGCTGCGAGCCCGTGAGGATGTCGTGCTGGTTGGGATTGTCGCCCCGCCCGTTGACGACCTCGCCCTTTTCGTTGAGCTGCGTCGCCTTCGTCAGGCCGACGTTCGAGTAGTGCAGCTCCGCGACGTTCAGGGCCACCTGCACGCCTTCGGCGTTGTGCCAGGGACCCGATCCGATGCGGTCGCGCGCGTCGACGCCGTCCGCGCTCAGATACGCGCGCCAGGTCTTGCCGCCGGCTCCAACCGCGCCGGCCAGCATCGCGCAATGTGCGTCGGCGCCTTCGAGGCCGCCGAGATTGGCGCCGACGCCGGGCCCCGCGCTCGTGATGAAGAAGCTCATCTCGCCGCCCTCCTCCTGGGAGAAGGCCGGCAGTGTCGCCAGCGCCGCCAGCGCGACGCCCGCCGCGAGCAACCGAATCCTGCTGATCGTCATGGCAATGTCCTCCAGACCCTTGTTGGCAGCCGCTACCGCGATGTCGCGGCGGCCGCCTCCTGGGCGCGCGACCCGCTCAGCGCGTTCGCCAGGAAGTAGTTCCCCTCGTGGCACGCGTACTCGAAGAGCGTTCCGTCCAGCGCCGTCATCGGCATCGAGGCGGTCCAGGAGCTGGTCCACACGGTGGGATCCGTGACCGTGACCTGGTAGTCGATCCTGTCGTCGGCAACGCGCGTGAAGCGCTCCACGACGCGCAGATGCTCGTCGCCGCCGGAGACGGTGCCGGTCCGCTGCTGGATCTTGCCCGTGAAGTTCCTGGTCTCGACGACCAGCGTGTTGCCGTCCCAGTGCGCCCGCGAGTCGCCCAGCCACTGCCGTACCGCGGGGGCGAGACGGGAGCGCCCGTCCAGCGGGATGATGCGCGCGTCGTGGATCATCTCCACGACGATCGCGACGTAGTCGGGCGTCTGGAGAATCTGGTAGTTGTGGTTGTAGAACCCGGGCGTCATGGCGCCCGGCATGCCGCGGGTGATGCACCGGTCGTACGCGTTGAAATCGGTGTACGAGTCGAAGCTCTCGCCGCCGATGGAGCTGAACGAGCTCTTCCGGCCGCGCTGCAGCTCCTGCTCCGGACCGGTTGCCGCCGGCAGCCGGCCATCGGCCGGGTTCACGATCAGGGACGTCTGCCGCGACAGCTCGCCCTGCTCCAGCCAGTAGTCGTTGTAGAAACCGACGGGGTCGCCGCTCGGGCGATCGTCGCTCAGCCCCGACTCGGGATTGCGCAGCGCCCATTCCTCATCGGTGAGCACCGCCTTGCCGGCCAGCTCCGCGGGTCGCTCCAGCGGCGTGGTGGTCGTATTCGTCCAGGTGCCCTGCAGGTCCGGATCGCCCCAGGGCGTCAGGGGCCGGGTCCACGATCCGGCAGCGGTCTCCTGCTGTGCGGCCGCCGGTGCCGGTGCGAGCAGCAGCGGGATGGCCAGCACGAGCAGCGTTCCGAGAAGACGATGGCTCATCACGACCTCCTTAATTGTAGTCTTCCTTGCTGTAGTCTTCGGACGGAGCGCCCGATCGCTTGTGGCCCGCCGCGCGAGGCGCACCAGCAACTCTAGCAGATTGATTCCGGCCTTCACCCGTCGCGTTCGAGGTGGCCCACCAGGCCCCAGACGAACGCCAGCAGCCCGACCAGGCCGACGACCAGGCCGACCGGCAGCATGATCATGGTCACCCCCAGCCCGAGGCCGATGACCATGAGGACGAATCCCAGCAGGACCGCCGCCACGTGGCCGAGGAGGCGGTCGCCCGCCTCGATGAACCCGCGTCGTCGGTCGGTTGCCCGCATCGCCATCGTTGCGGCCCCGAGCGAAGGCAGCCTTGCGGGCCGCCCGCGCCCCGGGGCCGCGCTCAGAAGATGGCTAGCGGATTGAGCGGCGAGCCGGTGCCGCCCTCGACCGGCAGGGGAGCGAACGTCATCAGGAACTCGTAGCGCCCCAGCCGCCGGGCCGTCTCGACCGCCCGCTCCAGGTCGAGACACTCGACGATGCCGACGCCCATCCAGTTGAGCGCCGCCTGGTGCACCGGGTTGCTCGGGATGCCTTCGTCGGCTCCCCAGCCGGGCCTGGGACTCCAGTCGATGTTGAAGTCGTGGCCGAGAAACGCGACGTCGCGTTCCTTCATCCACGGGATCGTGTCGGGATGGAAGCCGGCCACCGCATCCCGCCACGGACCCTCCGCCGCCCGCCGCTTCCAGCGGCCGACGTACAGCAGCGCGACGTCGCCCGGCCCGGCCCGGACGCCGGCCTGCGCCTCCCACGCCTCGAGGTCGGCGCGCGTGATCGGACGCCCCGGCTCGACCCAGTCGACCCCCTGCAGCTGGGGGATGTCGTACAGCACGGCCCGCGTCGCGATGCCGTCGCGCCACGCCATGATGTCGCCCTTCTCGCAACCCCGCTCGGGGCTGATGTGGTCGGCCACCGGATAGCCGTTGTACAGCTGCCCGTCGAAGAAGAAGTGGCAGAGGGCGTCCATGTGCGCCACGGTCAGGCCGTGGTAGCTCACCTGGTAGGTATCGCTCGTATTCGAGTCGCCGATGCGGTTCGTGGTGCGGCGGAAGAGCCCGCTCTCCGGGACGTCCGCGGCCGCCACCTGCGGCACGGCGTGCGCCAGCGAGACCACGATGCCCGCCTGCACGAGAGCCGCCGCGTCGACCACCTTCGCGGGCGTGATCAGGTTCGCCGCGCCGCGCTGGTCGTCGGGGCCCCACCGGCCCCAGTTCTTGAGCTCCTCCCGCCAGCGCAGATAGTCCTCGGGGGTCGCCTCCGGCGCCTGACCCTGGCTGTGGGCCGTGCGCTGCCCGTTTCCGGTGACGCCGATCACCAGCAGCGCGCCGGCGAGCAGCACCGTGACTCGACGTTTCATGAGGTTGCCTCCCTGCGGTCGACGAACGCGAGCGGCCGCGGCATCAGAATGCGTCCGGCTGCAGTTCCGCGCGCGTGCGCATGACCATGCGGCCGATCCTGTTCGCGTTGAAGTACGCGCCGATGACCTCGACGCGGCCGTCGCGTTCCACGACGGCCAGGTTGCGCAGGCCGGTGCCCCGCGAGGGCCAGGCGTAGAGACTCCACTCGCCGCTCTCGCGGTCCAGCTTCGCGACCTCGTCGCCGCCCTGCAGGCTGACCCACACGTCGTGGTCGCCGTCGACGCCGGCCATGTACGGATTCATCCCCACGCGCGGCAGCGGGTAGTAGGTGGTTTCCAGCGTGTCGATGTCGATCCGCAGCAGGTTGTTGCCTGCGTAGTTGGGTACCCAGACGTCGCCGGTCACCAGGTCGGCGGCCGGGCGGCGCGGCGCCTGCAGGCCCCGGCCCCGGCCAGCGTAGATTGCCAGGTCCTCGGGCGAGAAGTCGCCGTCCTGCACGAACGCGGGCAGCTTGGCCGGCAGCCGGATCTCGGACGATCGGCCGGTCGCCAGGTCGCCGCGGCCGATCACGTCGATGCCGATCTGCGTCCACCAGCCGTTGCCGTCGCGGTCGCCGGCCGCGCCGTACGTGCTGCCGGGCTGCGTCGGTGACGTGAACGCGGTGAACGCGCGCGCCGCCGGGTCGTAGCGGATCGCGCCGGTGGCAGTATCCCCCCAGAGGTTGCCCTGCGCGTCCTCGGCCACGTGGATCGCCATGCCCCGCATCTCTCCCGGCGGCGTGAACACCTCCAGCGTCTCCGTCCCGGGATCGATGCGGCCCAGCCTCTCGTTGCCCGGCTCCCCCGGGCGGCGCAGGTTCACGTTGAACCAGACCGCGCCGTCGCGGGCCGTGATGATGCCGTGGCTGGTGGCCGGCCGGCCGTCGGCGCGAGGATAGGCGAAGTCGGTCACGCGGCCGGTTTCGGTATCGACCTTACCCACCGTCCGCGTTGCGCTCTCGGGCTCGTTGTAGGTGAACCAGACGTTGCCGTCGAGGTCGACAGTGGCGTCGTGCAGGCCGAAGCCGCCGCCGGAGGCGCTCGGACCGCCCAGCGACCAGTCGCTCCCGGCGTTCAGCACGCGGCCGCCCGCATCCGGCGGCAGGTCGTATTCGTACACCACCGGCAGCGTGCTGTCGCCGTGCGGGCGCGGCGGCACTTCGAAGCGCATGGGCGACGGGCCGGGCCCGCGCATCTCGGCCAGGTAGGCCGCGAGATCGGCGCGGAAGTGCTCGATGACCGGCGAGGGCTGCTCGCGGAATGCGTTCATGGCGCCGATGCGGCTCATCGCCGTGATGACGGCGTCCCAGCCCTGCTCGTCGAAGCGGTTGTGCAGCACGATGTTCGCCGCGTGGCACTCCGTGCACACGCCGACGAAGACGGCCTTCATGCGGCGGCGGACCGGCGTGTCCTCGGGCAGCGCGGTCACGATCTGGTCCCCCGTGAGCTGCGCCGCGAAGTCGGCGGTCTCGCGCAGGACGAGGTCCTGCCGCTGCCGCGCGCCGGCCAGCTCGACCCGCTGGCGCACGCCCTTCCAGCCGGCCGCTTGCGCCCACACCTGGTACGGGCCGCTCTCCAGCGCGGGAAAGACGTACGCGCCCCGCTCGTCGGTGAACACGGACGTCGTGATCGGCCGCCCGGGCGGCCTCGCGGAGACCGTGACCCCCTCCAGCGGTTCTCCGGAAGCTGTCGAGACCCGCCCCGCCAGCAGCGAGTCCTCTTCCCCCGGCGGCCCGCCGCGCCCCCCCGCCGCGCCGGACGCCAGATCGGCCGGCGGCGCGGCGGAGCCGTCGAGCGTCACCAGATAGCTCATCAGCGCGTCGAGTTGGGCCGGTTGCAGTGTGTGCTTCCAGCCCGGCATCCCGGCGGCGTTGCCGTCCTCGATCACGCGGCGCGCGTGGTCGCGGCCGGCCGCGACGCGTGCGCCGTCCAGCCGGCTCGCGTACGGCGTGTCGCCGCTACGGAGAATCGGGAGATGGCAGACCGCGCACTTCTGCTGGAAGATGCGCGCGCCCGCCGTCCGCTCGTCCGGCGGCGCGGACTCGGCGTGGGTCCCGGCCGGTTGCGCGTGGAGGGCGGGCTGGGCGACGGCGAACAGCGTCGAGAGCAGCAGGATCTTCCGCATGCCCAGAGTTATACGCCCTGCCGACTCGAATGGGAACCGGAAATCGCGCGGTCCGCGGGCTGCGCTCGACCGAGCCAGCCTCATTCCGGCGCACTGGGCGGGGACGGCTCGCGCGGTGTGGAAGCCCGCCCACCGAGCGCGGACGATAGCGCCCGCGCTCGCCCCTGCGGGTCGGACGGGCGGCGTGCCGGCCCGCAGGAAGGGCCCGCCGCTACTGCACGCAGCGGTCCTCGCCGCCCGGCGGGGCGATGCGGTGCACCTGATGGCAGCCGTAGCACGCTTCGGCGAGCTGGTTGGTCAGCTCGGTCACCTGCTCCTGGCTCTCCTCCCGCGCGGCGGCCTGCACGGCCCGTGCCACCGCCCGGAGCCGCGCAATCCCCGTCACGAAGTCGGCCTGCTCCAGCGGCACGGGCCGGCCGTTCGTGCACACCCGCCCGGGCTTCATGACGAGGTCGGTGGCCTCCTCCAGCGCGATGCCGGCGTTCTCCACCACTTCCCAGCCGGTGTAGATGCCGGCCCCCCAGTCGACCCACGAGAACCCGCCGCCGCCGCTGCCCGGCTCGTAGATCGGCTTCGGCTCGGCCGGGTCTTGGCTCTGCACATTGAAGATGATGTTCGAATTGGGAAACATGATGGCGCGCATGAGCTGCGCCAGGTTCGCCGTGGGCGGCGCGGCAGGCTGCGGCGCCTGAGCCGCGGCCGCCGAGGCCAGGAAGAGCAACCCGAAAGCTGTACCGAGGGCCCGCATCGTCACCTCCCGACTACCTCGTCCGTAGAGTCGTCCCGGTCTTGTTCGTGTAGGTGCCCATCATACCTTGCCGCGCCGGCGCCGACGAAAGGCTTGGCCTTTCGGCCCGGCCGGTGTATAAAGGGGGCTTCACATCCGTTACCGACCGTGGAGGATTGCTACATGATGATAAAGCGGCATCTGTTCCGGACGGCGTTGCTCGCGGCGGCTGTCGCCGCCCTGCTGGCGGCGCCCCTGCCCGCGAGCGCACAGGCCACACCGGAGGTGAAGGACGTCACGTTCGCCAAGGACATCGCGCCGATCCTGCAGCGGAGCTGCCAGCGCTGCCACCGCCCCGAATCCGTGGCGCCGATGTCGCTCCTCACCTACGAGGACGCGCGTCCCTGGGCGCGCGCCATGAAGTACCGCACCGGCCTGCGGAGCGGGCAGGAAGCCATGCCGCCTTGGTTCATCGAGAAGAACGTCGGCATCCAGCGGTTCAAGGGCGACCTGTCGCTGACCGAGCAGGAGATCGCGAAGATCGCGTCGTGGGCGGACAGCGGCGCCCCGCGCGGCAACCCCGCCGACCTGCCGCCGGCTCTGGTGTTCGCCGGCCCGAACGAGTGGCAGATTGGCGAGCCTGACCTGATCATCTCGTCGCCGAACATTGAGGTGCCCGGGCGCCGGCCAGACTGGTGGGGTCCCACGGGCGAGGTGCTCACCGGGATGACCGAGGATCGCTACGTCGCCGCGATCGAGATGAAGGAAGTCAACGACGCCGAGCCGGGCTCCAGGGACACGGTCGGCGGCAACTACGTGATCCATCACATGGTGCTCACGGCGCTGGAGGCGGACGGCAAGCCGGCGGAAGACATTGTCGACAACGTCGGCTGGCCGGTGCACGAGGTGGGCCGCAACGCCGACTTCTTCCACCCGGAGGCGGGCAAGCTACTGAAGGCGGACTCGAAGTTCGCGTTCCCGTCCACGCACCTCCACTCCAACGGCCGCCACACCATCGCGCGACTGGACATCGGCCTGAAGTTCCACCCCGAGGGCTACCAGCCGTCGCTCGATCTGAAGCGGATCGGCCCGTCGACGCCGTACATCGATCTGCGGGGACTGCAGGCCGACCAGCAGTTCGAGGCGATGATGCCGCTGATGCAGCACACGATGCTGACCATCTTCGAGCCGCACCTGCACGCGGCCGGGGTGCGCATGTGCCTGGACGCCATCTGGGGCTCGCAGGTGGAGACGCTGAACTGCAGCGGCTACAACCACAGCTGGGTCACCGTCTACACGTACGAGGACGACGCGGCCCCGCTGCTGCCCAAGGGCACGATCCTGCGCGCCCGGGCCTGGTTCGACACGACGGCGGCCAACAAGAACGTCGCCGACCCGCGGAACTGGACCGGGATGGGCCACCGCTCGGTGGACCAGATGCTCCTGCACCTCGGGCGGGGCGCCGAGCTGACCGACGAGGAGTTCGAGTTGGCGATGGCCGAGCGGCGCCAGCAGCTCAACCTGCAGCCGGGCCAGCTGGTGGCGGGTTGTCCGCTCTGCCCGACCGGGTTCGCCGCAACGAGTGCCGCGGACGGAAATCAGCAGTAGGCACTCGCATCACCCCGGAGGTTGACAATGGTGACGAGGGGGATCTGTCGCACGTTCGGTCCACGCGCGCTCGCGTGGACCGTCGTGCTCACGGTGATTGGGGTGGCGGCGGCGCCGCACGCGTTGAGCGCGCAGGCGCCGTCGCCACCCGACCGGAACGTCGCGCCCGCGTTCGAAGGGTGGGAGCAGAATCCGGACGGCTCTTTCAACCTAGTCTTCGGCTACATGAACCGGAACTGGGACCGGGCTATCGACGTGCCGATCGGCCCGGACAACAACGTCCAGCCGGGCGGGCCTGACCAAGGGCAGCCGGCGCGCTTCCTGCCCCGGCGTAGCCGGTTTCTCTTCCGCGTGCGCGTGCCTGCCGACTTTGGCGACAACGAGGTGGTTTGGACGCTGAAGAGTGACGGGGTGACCGAGCGGGCGTACGGTACCCTGCGGCGCGACTACTTCATCGACGACATCGTGATCATGAACAACAACGGCGCGGGCGGGCCCGGCGGCGGAGCGTACAACATCTCCGTCAACGTCGGTCCGGAGCTGGCCGTCGAAGGCGCGAAGACCCGTCGCGTCAAGGTCGGCGAGCCCGTGACGCTGGCGGCGTACGCGACCGACGACGGCGTGCCCAAGGTGCGGCCGATGCCGCCGCCCGATCCGCTCGGCTCCGTCTCGGGGACGCCGAACAGCGCGAGCGGGCTGCGGTTCGCCTGGTTCGTCTATCGGGGCGCCGGGTCGGTCACCTTCGATCCGCCGCAGTTCAACGTCTGGGAGGATCCCCGGCCGGGGGCGAACTCGCCGTGGGCGCGGGGCTGGGCACCGCCGCCGGTTCCCGAGGATAACCGGTGGGTGGTGAACGCGACGTTCGCCGACCCCGGGACTTACGTGCTGCGGGGGCAGGCCCACGACGGCGGCCTGGAAGCGTCCGAGGACATCACCTTCATCGTCGAGGCAGCAGCCGCCGAGCAATAGCAGTCTGCACGCCAGGAGCCCGCGCCACACCAGGCTGCGGGCTCCTGGCGCTTCTTTCCTACCCGCGGGCCGCCCACTCTTCTCAGCGGCTCTTCTCCTCTGCAGTACGCGCGCCGGTCAGAATGTTCAGGCGCACTCGCGGAACCTGCGCTAATAGTGAGAGATGGCCAGGATACCTCCGTCCGAAACGGCAGCCCGGAACGCTCTCGAACGCCTGCGCGACGGCAACGCGCGCTTCGTGTCGACCGGCCGCGGCAGCGACGTCTCGCTGAGCCCGGCCCGCCGCGCGGAGCTGGCGGTCGGCCAGCACCCCTTCGCCGTCATCCTCGGCTGCGCCGATTCGCGCGTGCCGCCCGAGGCGGTGTTCGCGCAGGCTCCAGGGGAGCTGTTCGTCGTGCGCGTCGCCGGCAACGTCGCGGGACCGTCGCAGATCGGCAGCGTCGAGTTCGCGGCCGAGCACTTCGGCACGCGCCTGGTGGTGGTGCTCGGCCATACTCGGTGCGGCGCGGTCCGGGCCACCGTCGACGCCCTCCGCGAGCCTGACGCGCGGCTGTCCGGCAATCTGCGGGCGATCACCGATCGCGTGCGGCCCGCGGTCGAGGGGTTGCTCGACGCCGGCCTGACGGACGACGCTCTCGTCGCGCACGCCGTCCGGGCCAACATCCGCGCGTCGGCGCACGAGCTGCAACGTGGGTCGCCCCTGCTGGAGCGGCTGATCCGCGAGGATGGGCTGGCCGTTGTCGGGGCGGAGTACTCGCTCAACACCGGCCTCGTCGATTTCTTCGACGGGCTGCCGGCGTCGATCCCGTAACGGCGGTCGATGCGAGGCGAAGGGAGGACCGGGCGCCGGCCGCAGCCGGCCCCGGCCCTCGCGACGGGCAGGTCGTCCTACCTGGACGGGTCCTCAGCCGCCGCGTCCAGCGCACGCGATCCGCTGAGGATGTTCGTCATGCCGTAGTTGCCTTCGTGGCAGGCGTACTCGACCAATTCGTACTGGTCGTCGTCCTTCTCGAACCGGAACATCCCGGTCCACGGCCGCGTCCAGACGTTCGGATCGTCGATCGTGAACTGATACTCCAGGATGCCCGGGGCGATGCGCGTATAGCGCTCGGTCAGCTTCAGGTTCTCGGTCGAGCCCCGGTACGATGCCCGCCCGTTGAAGTGGGTGGTCTCGATCACGAGCGTGTCGTCTTCCCAACGGCCCTGCGGCACGCCGAGCCAGAGCTTGAGGCCCTCCGCGGCCGCCGGTCGCGGCGCCGTCGGAATGATCCGCGTCTCGTGGATCATCTCCTTCGTGATCGCGACGTGGCCGGGTCCCTGCACGATCTGGAGGCCGTTGTTGTACACCGACGGCATCATCATCGACGGCAGACCGCGCGTGATGCAGCGCACGTACGGTGTGAGATCTTCCGGACCTGCGGACGGCCCGCGTGTGTAGGCCCGCCGCTCCAGCTCCGCCTGGGCCGCGAGCTCCTCGCCTCCCGGGGTCATGGGCGGTATCTGGCCGTCGGGTGGATCGATGACCATCGCCACCTGCGTGGAGACCGCGGCATGGCCGTAGCCGAGCGTCGTGTCGCGCCACTCACGGTCGTAGCCCCAGATGCTGCCGAGCGTGCCGCCTTCGCGCCGCGCCACCGCCTCCTCGACCGTCAGCTCCGCCACCTCGATGTCGTCGGGCCGCTCGAGCGGGATGCCATGCGACGAGTTGCTGGTCCAGACGCCCTGCAGATCGGGCTCGCCCCACGACGTCAGCGGCGCGTCGTACGGCCCCTGGTCCATCTCGACGACCGGCGTCAGGTCGACCTCGACGCCGGCGAAGCCGGCCTCGACCACCTCGATGCGCACGTTGTCGGGCCCTGCCACGAACGCCTGCCGCGCGGAGGTGCGCCCGTTCGCCGGCACCATCGGCTCCTGCCGGAAGACAACCCCCTGCGCGCGCATCTCGTCGGCCGCGACGCCGAGGTCAGCGACCAGGAAGCCGAGATGGTCGACCGCCCGTCCCGCGGTGGTGGCCGGCGCGCTGCCCTCCGGGTGGTTGGAGACCAGGAGCCAGACGTCGTCGAACAGCAGGCCGTCGAGCAGGCCCCGCATCGAGGCCGGCTCGCCGCCCATCACGTCGCGGTACCAGGCCAGCGTCGCCTCCCGGTCGGTGGCGCTGAGGTGGATGTGGTGGAAGCCGAGATACTCATCGTCTTCCACGAGCTCGATCCGCGTCCCCCACGGATCGAAGATGAAGGCGATCTTGAACAGCCCGGGGATGTCGCGCACCATCGAGCCGTCGTCGAACCGTTGCAGGCGCACGCCCGAGCCGCGGACCCCGAC
Organism: Vicinamibacterales bacterium; assembly: GCA_965217045.1. GTDB lineage: Bacteria > Acidobacteriota > Vicinamibacteria > Vicinamibacterales > UBA8438 > JAAXGX01. Next base: position 370,524 of record CBDCHF010000009.1, read on the forward strand.
CGCCTCGAGCTCGGCCATCTTGGCCGTCAGATCTGGAAACGAGAAGCCGATGTGGTTGACGCCGGTGCCCTGGCTGCCCCCCGTCGTCGCCTGCGGCACGAACACGAGCTCCACGCCGTCGCAGCTGGCGGCGTCGTCCCGGTCCGCGAGCGGCTCGCAGTCCATATGCTCGGAGTACCACTCGACTCCCTTCGCCGGACTCGACGTCGTGATGTGCACGTGGTGGTAGTCGGCCGCCCAGACCGACGCGGGCGCCGCGCCGAGCGCCACGGCCGTCAGGAGTGAGAGAGCGACACGGTTCAAGGTCATGGTTTGTTACCTCCTCAACGTAACCCCGAAGGATATCAGAGACCGGCACGTTCATGACAGCAAACCGACTACACTGGTGCGACGGGACAAGGGAGGACAGCGCGATGAGCCGAACCCTGCAGCGCGTATCGTTGGCAGTGTTGCTGCTCCTCGTATCCGGCCCCGCGGCGCCGGGCGCCAGGGAACGCATCTTCGTCGACCAGTGGAGCCCGACCCGCTCGGTGCTGTACGTGGCCGACGCCGACGGAAGCGATCCCCGGAAGCTCGTGGCAGGCACCCACCGCGACTACTAACGCGTCGTTCTCGTTCGACGGCGAGTGGGTGGTGTTCACGTCCGAGCGCTTCGGCTCGGCCGACATCTTCCGGGTGCGCCCGGACGGGATCGGCCTCGAGCGGCTGACCGACGACCCCGCCTTCGACGATCAGGCGGCGCTGTCGCCTGACGGCGGGCAGCTCGCCTTCGTGTCGACCCGGACGCGCGGCTCGACCGACATCCACATCCTCGATCTGGCCTCCGGCAAGGTCCGCAACCTGACCGACTCGGACGGCGGCGACTTCCGGCCGAGCTGGTCGCCCGACGGGCGGCTGCTGGCTTTCTCCTCCGACCGCGGCGGCGGGTTCCCGAAGTCGGCCGGACGCTGGGAGCACGTGCATCCGGCGAGCGTCTACATCGTGGGCGCGGACGGCGCCGGCCTGCGCCGGATCTCGGCCGCGGGACAGCTCGGCGGCTCGCCCAAGTGGTCGGCGGACGGCCGCCGCCTCGTGTTCTACGAGCTGGACGTGGCGGACACGTTCAATGCGCGCTGGCTGCCGCTGCAGTCCCGCGTGCACTCCCGCATCGTGTCCGTCGACATCGCCACCGGCGCCCGCACCGAGCATGCGGCGGGCAGCGGCCTGAAGCTGTCGCCGCAGTTCCTGGGACCGGACCGCATCGGCTACCTCCTGAAATCGGGGCCGACCGCCAAGCTGATGTTTAGCCCCGGCGAGAGCGGCAGCGCGGGCGATATCGGGAACCCTGCCTGGTCGCCCGACGGCCAGCGGGTGGTCTACCAGCAGGGGCCGATCGCGACGATTCCCGCCCCGCGCTCGCCCGGCTCGGCGCTGGCGAGCCGCGACCCGCACTTCGAGCTGGTCTACGCCAGCGGCTTCCCGGCCGTGTCGCCGGACGGGCGGCACCTCGTCGTGAGCGAGCGCACCGGCCGGGGGCGCCCGGACGACCGGACCCAGCTGGCGCTCTGGAACACGGACGGCACGGAGCCGCGCCGCATCTTCCGCGCCGACGGCTCGGCGCTCGCACCGCAATGGTCGGCCGACGGCCAGTGGATCGTGTTCGGCGTCGGCAACTACTTCCTGGCGCGCACGCGCCCGGCCCAGGTGATGATGGTGCGCCCCGACGGCTCCGACGCGCGGGTGCTGACCACCGGCGCGGGCAACGCCGGGTTCCCGAGCTTCGCGCCCGACGGGACCGCGGTGGTGTATCGCTTCTGGAGCGACAAGGCCGGCGGCCTGCGCGTCCTGAGCCTTAAGGACGGCGCCGTGCGCACCCTGACCACGGGCTACGACAACTTCCCGGGCTGGTCGCCCCAGGGCGACCGGATAGTCTTCAGCCGGCTGGCCGACGACGATTTCGACATCTACACGATTCGGCCCGACGGCACCGGCCTTGCCTGCCTCACCACGTCGCCGGGCAACGACTCGCATCCGGCGTGGTCGGCCGACGGCGAGCACATCCTGTTCAGCAGCTCGCGGTACGGCTTCAAGGACGAGGCGCCGATGGCCGACATCCCGCAGCCCTACGGCGAGCTGTTCGTCATGCGGCCCGACGGCTCGGAGCAGCTTGCGCTGACCGACAACCGCTGGGAGGAGGGCACCCCGGCCTGGCAGCCGTCGCCGGCCAAGTAGGCAACCCCGGCCTCAGCGTGCGGCCGCGTCCTCGGCGCGACCGGCGCTGAGGCTGTTCACCAGGCCGTAGTTCCCCTCGTGGCAGGCGTACTCGAAGATCTGGTACGCGACGTCCCGGTTCAGCGGCATCGCCACCTTCCAGCGGCTCGTGAACGCGTTCTCGTCGTCGATCGTCACCTCGTAGTCGATGGTGTCGACGTCGCTGAACGTGAAGCGTTCGACGACGTGCAGCGCCTCGCTCTGCGGGATCCCGCGGATGGCGCGCGTGGCGATGTTCGTGCCGATCGTGCCCTGGTCGTTGTAGTTCGTGGTCTCGACGATCAGCGTGTTGCCTTCCCAGCGGCCGCGCGCGTCGCCGTTCCATTGGCGGATGGCCGACGGCAGGTGCGGCCTGCCGTCCAGCGGGATGATGCGGGCCTCGTGGATCATCTCATAGTAGAGAACCACGTACCCGGGCGCCTGGAAGATCTGGTACCCGGCGCCGTAGCCGGGCGGGAAGATGCCGCCCGGCACGCCGCGCGTGATGCAGCGCTCCCACGGCGTGTGGTTCAGCCAGGAGTCGGTCAGGTTGACGAGGTTGTAGTCGCGCGTCGCCTCGGCTTCCGGGCGCACCGGCACCCGTCCGCTCGGCGGGTCGACGACCATCGAGCGCCGGCTCGCGTTGCGGAGCGCGGCGTGCGGGCCGTCTGCGAACCCGATCCGCTCACTGATGTCAATGTCCCTGGGCTGGGCGGCGGCACTGCGCAAGCGGTTCGGGTCGTTGGTTCCGGGGAACCAAGCGGCGAGCGCCGCGAGGCGCTCCACGTCCGCGTCGCTGGGCGCTTCGAATGGGGTGTTGTCGAAGTTGGTCCAGATGCCCTGGATGTCCGGCTGCCCGTCGGCCGTCCGCGGCGGCGTCCAGTCGCCGTCCGCGGCCGCACGGTCCTGTCCGGCCGCCGTTACTCCCCATCCGGCGACAAGCAACGCCGCCGCTAACGCCGTGAGTATTCGATTCCGCATTGCGTTTTCCCCCAGTCGTTGCCCGCCGCGTTTCGATGGACGATGATCGCGCACAACGGCCGCCCACGCAACCCGCGGGGACGGCGTGAACTTCACGTGCCGCCCCCCAGGCGCACACATGAAACCACAATTCATTCCCTTGCCGTACGAGAAGCCGCTGCCGGCGGACGTCGCCGCGCGCGCGCGGCGCTTCTACGATGTCATGAACCGGCGCCGCACGGTGCGGGACTTCAGTCGCGACCCGGTGCCGGCGGCCGTCATCGAGGACCTCGTCCGGGCCGCGTCGACCGCCCCGTCGGGGGCGCACCGGCAGCCGTGGACGTTCGTCGCCGTCTCGGATCCGGACGTCAAGCGCCGCATCCGCCTCGCGGCCGAGCGTGAGGAGCGGCAGAACTACGGCGGGCGCATGCCCGACGAATGGCTCCGCGCGCTCGAGCCGCTGGGCACGGACGAGCACAAGCCGTTCCTCGAGAGCGCCCCCTGGCTGGTGGTGCTCTTCCGGCAGAACTACGGGCTCGGCCCGGCGGGCGAGCGGATCCGCCACTACTACGTGGCCGAGTCGGTCGGCATCGCGGCCGGCCTGTTCCTGACGGCGGTGCACCACGCCGGGCTGGTGGCGCTGACCCACACCCCCAGCCCGATGGGCTTCCTCAGGGAGGTCCTGCGCCGGCCGGACAACGAAACGGCGTGCCTGCTGATGCCCGTCGGCTATCCGGCCCCGGACGCGCGAGTGCCGGATCTGCGGCGCAAGGCGCTCGACGACGTGCTCGTCCTGCTGGAGGCGTGACGGGCCGCCCGCCGTCACTCGCCGACGGTGAACGGCACGGACGCGACGACGGTTTCCCAGAACAGCGCCAGCCGGCCGCCGCTGCCGGTCATGTCGACAAACTGCCAGGAGAGCTGGTCGTGGGAGTGGGGCGCGGTCTCCCGCTGCAGCGGCATGCGCACGACATCCTTGTCCGGCGTGTAGTAGTACGCGCCGAAGAGCGCCGCCTTGTTCTCGTAGTCGTATGCCTGCTGCGCCGGCCAGGTGGAGACGACGAACGTCCAGGGTTCGGTCGCCAGGTCGATGAAGATCGTGTACTCGCCGGGCGGGATCGCCTGGCCTCCGAAGACGAGCGGCAGCTCGGTCAGCAGCTGGGTCGACTGGTTGGCGCCGGCGCGCCAGACCGGGGCGCCGTCGTTCAGGAACTCGCGGTAGTCCGCCGGGCCGAACAGGTCGCGGCCGCGCTTGATCGGCCTGCCGTAACGGATCTCGATCCACTGGCCGCCGACATACCCCGCGCGCTCGTCGTACGACCCGCCGACCTGGGTGGCCGAACGTCCGGGCGGGCTGGCGACCCGCTGCTCCTGGGCGAGCGCGCCGCCGCCGATGACGCAGACGAGAAGGACGATCCAGGCACCGGCCGGCTGTGTCACGTGACCTCCTGAGACGATTCTGCGCGCAGCGCGATTCGCTGGGGAGTAAGATAGCGCCGTTATGCCCAGAAAGCCATCTGCCCGCATCGTGGTCGGTCTGCTCATGGTCCTGGTCGGCGGCGTGCTCGCGTTCGCGGTGCCGCCCGTGCAGGACGCGGCGCCCAGCTACCGGGTCGATCCGTTCTGGCCCAAGCCGATGCCCGTCGTCACTGACGAGAACGGCCTGGAGCGGCAGTGGGTCACCGGCATGGTGGGGGCGAGCTGCGTCGATTCGCGCGACCGGATCGTCACCGTCAACCGGGGCTTCCTGCCCAACGGCCTGCTGGGCCAGGAGGGCGATCAGTCGGTCCCGTCGCCGCCCGTGGTCATCTACGACCGCGAGGGGAACGTCGCCGACAGCTGGGGCGACCCGACGCTGACCGACGCCGGTGCGGCCGCGGTCATGCCCCACGGCATCCACGGCTGCTTCGTCGACTACATGGACAACATCTGGATCGCCGGCAACTCCGACGGCGTCGTCCAGAAGTGGTCGAACGACGGCTCGCAGATGCTGCTGCAGATCGGGACCAAGGGGGTCTGCGACGGCCCGCCGACGCTGCGCCCGAATGCGCCCTACCCGTCGTGCGGCGAGCCGGGCTACAACACGAGCGAGACCCGGCTGAACGCCCCGGCCGACATCGCGGTCGACCCCGAGCCTGATCCGGTCACCGGCGAGCGCGGCTCGGTCTACGTGGCGGACGGATACGGCAACCACCGGATTGTCGTCTTCGACGCCGAGGGCAACTACCTGCGGCAGTGGGGCTCGGCCGGCAGCGGCGACGGGCAGTTCGTCGCCGCGGGCGGGGGGCACCCGCACTGCGTCGTGCTGGGCAACGACGGACTGGTCTACACCTGCGACCGCGGCCAGAACCGCGTGCAGGTCTTCGACCGCGAGGGCAGCCTGGTGCGGACGATCCCGATCGACCCGCCCGCCTACGGCGAGGCGACGCTGCGCGCCACCGACATCGAGCTGTCGCGCGATGCCGGGCAGCGGCACATGTTCGTGGTCGACCTCGGGAGCAACCGGGTCTGGATCCTGGAGCGCGAGAGCGGCGACATCGTGGGCAGCTTCGGCCGCTCCGGTCACATGGCCGGCGAGTTCACCTTCGTCCACACCATCGTGGTCGATTCGCACGGCGACCTGTACCTGGCCGAGACGGTCGGCGGGCGGCGCAACCAGAAGTTCGTTCGGGTCGGCGACTGAGGCCGCGGGCCGGCCCCGCGGGCTTGCGCACCTGGAAGACGGGATTGGCGACGTTGCTGCGCCAGGCGTTGCAGAGGGCGGTCGTCGGCGCCATGCTGGTGCCGGAGCGCTGGCGCAGCGGCGTCACCTACAACCCGCTCTCGCGGCGCATGGCCCGCAACCCGTACCCGCTCTATGCCGAGTTGCGGGCGCGGGACCCCGTCCACCACAGCCGGCTCCTGGACGCCTGGGTGTTCAGCCGCCATGCCGACGTGGACGCCATCCTGCGCGATTTCCGGCGCTTCTCCAACGATCAGCGCAAGCGCGACCCCCGGCTTCGGCGCCGCCGGTGGTCGCTGCCGCTGCCCGACCCGACCATCCTCTTCCTGGACCCGCCCGATCACACACGGCTGCGGTCACTAGTCAACAAGGCGTTCACGCCCCGAGCGGTCACGGCCCTCGAGGCACGTATCCGCGGCATGGCGGGCGCGCTGCTCGACGCCGCCGCCGACCCGGCCGGGTTCGACCTGATGGAGGCCCTGGCGAACCCGCTGCCGGTGATGGTCATCGCCGAGATGCTGGGGGTGCCGCCGGAAGACCGGGTGCAGTTCAGGGAATGGTCGAACCAGCGCGCCCGGATCCTCGAGCCGACGGTCAGCGGCCGGGAGCTGCAGATCGCGCAGCAGGCCAGCCGGTCGCTCGACGCGTACTTCCGGACGATCATCGAGGCCCGGCGCGTCGAGCCCCGGGACGACATCATCAGCGCGCTCGTCCACGTGGAGGAGGCGGGGGACAGGCTGACCGAGCGGGAGATGCTCGGCATGCTGCGCCTGCTCCTGGTGGCCGGCAACGAGACCACGACCAACCTCATCGGCAACGGCATGCTCGCCCTGCTGCGCCACCCGGAGCAGATGGGCGCCTTGCGGGACGATCCGGGATTGATCCCGATGGCGGTCGAGGAGCTGCTGCGCTTCGACTCGCCGGTGCAGGCGACGCTGCGGCTGGTCCTCGAGGACTGCGAAGTGAACGGCTTTGCGCTGCGGCGCGGCGACAACGCGGTCCTGCTGAACGGGGCGGCCAACCACGACCCGGCGGCGTTCGACGATCCGGACCGGCTCGACGTCCGGCGTGGCGAGGTCAACCACGTGGCGTTCGGCCGCGGCATCCACTACTGCCTCGGCGCCCCCCTGGCGCGCCTGGAGGGCCGCATCGCCATCGAGGTGCTGCTGGAGCGCTGCCCCGCGCTGCGCTTGCTGTCCGACCGCCCTGCGTTCCGCAGCAGCATCACGCTCCGCGGCCTCGACGCCCTGCCGGTCGCCGCCGGCCCGGCGGCGGTCCATTAGCCGGAGCCGTGCCGGTCGCCAGCCGGCCCCGGCAGCGTGGGTGCGAGGCGGTCTGCGATGCGCGCGGGCGAGGTGCCGGGAGAAGCGGGCGCGGGCGGCGGACGGCTCACCTCGGGTGCAGAGCCGTGCGAGATCCCCGCAGGTCAGGCCCGGGCAGAGCCGGCTCTCCGCGGCGGCGCTGAATCCGTCGACTGTGCCGGCGTCCGGGGTCCAGATGGCGGCCCCGTCGGTCCGATGCGACGTCCAGACCTCCCGGACGCCCATCCGGAAGTACGGGCCGAGCTTGTGCCGGGACCGCCGGCTGCGGTCGATCTCCACCACGAGATCGGGCGCTGGCAGGCCGTCCCGCACGTCGAGGTAGCCGTCGACCCGCCGCACGGCGCGCTCCGCCTCGGACGTGAGGTGGAAGCTGGCGTCGGCCTCGAACGCGCCGTCGTCGCTGAGCAGGCGCAGCGCGCCGGCGTGTTGCCAGGCCACCTCGCGCCCGGAAACGGCTAGCGCATCGGCGATGCGAACGAACAATTGGCCGATCTCCTGGCCGATCTCCGCCGCCGGACCCTCGTGCGCGAAGTCGGGCTCGGTGACGAACTCCGCGATGCCCACGTGTTCGTCGTAGCGGCAGCGGGGCGCGTCGTCATGACTTGTGAGCCGGTCGAAGAGCGCCCGCGGCATCGCGACCTCGATGCGCACCGGGGCGTCGGGCGACAGCGGCTCGTGGGCCGCGGCAGGGGCAGTCCGCCGGCTCTGCGTCGGCGTGCTCGACGGCATAGCCGAGTATACAGAGCGTTTCGCCTCCCGCTTCTGAATGCGACTGGCGCACGGCACGTCGTTTCGCGCATGATTGGGGCGTCGGGCGCGCTGCGGTCCGGCGCGCCCGGGAGGAGGCCTACGATGACGCTGCACCCGTTACGGCATCGCTTCACGGCCGCGCTGGCCGTGCTCGGCTTCGCGCTCGCGGCGACCGCCGCGGCGCAGTCGGAGCGGACGGAGATCGACGAACTGAAGCGGCAGCTCGACGCCGGCGCCGAGGTGCTGATGATCGACGTGCGCGAGGACTACGAGGTCGAGAGCGGCTCGATTCCGGGCGCCATCCACATCCCGGTCGGCGAGCTGGAGGCGCGGATGCCCGACATCCCGAAGGACGTGCGCCTCGTCTTCTTTTGAAACGCCGGAGGCCGGAGCTCCCGGGCTGCGGAGCTCTTCAGATCGCGGGGCTACAGCGCGGGCGAATTCTGCGCGCTGAACGACTGGAAGGCGAAGGGATACGAGCTGGGGACGACGGAGCGGCCGGTCGAGGGACCGATACGTCCGGCTCCGTGACGGCCGCGGCCGCCCCGCGCGTGCTGTAAGCTTCTGCGGGCGGCGACCTGTCCGAAAGCACTGACGCGTTCGCCCCCGACGACTGAGGTCCGATCCCATGCGCACCACCGCACTCGCCACCCGCGCGTTGACCGCTGCCGCCCTGCTCGTGACGCTGACCACGCCGGCCGCTCAGACCGGGCAGGCGCCGCTGTGGCTGCACGTGCAGATCGAGAACGAGGGCGGCGAAGACGGCGGCCTGCACCTGCCGGTCGCCGCCGTCGGGGCGCTGCTGCAGATGGCGCAGGCGCAGGGCACGATGATCGAGAACGGCCAACTGCGGCTGGGCGACGAGTACCTCCCCGCGCTGCGCGCCATGCGCACCGTGTGGCAGCAGCTCGAAGCGGCCGGGGAGGGCGAGACCGTCACCGGCGAGTACGAAGGCGCCCTGGTCCGCGTGGCGCGGGTCGGCGAGCGGCTTGAGGTGCACGTCGAGGACGGCGGCCGCGCCGCGCAGGCCGAGGTCCCCGCCGCGGTAGCGGAGGCCCTGCTGTCGGGCTGCGAGGACGCGCTGCACATCGACGCGGCGCTCGCCGCCCTGAGCACGCTGCGCGGCGAGGTCGTCCAGGTCACCGAGTCGAACCGCAGCGTCCGCATCTGGATCGACGAGACGCCCGGGCAGTAGCGCCGCATCCGGCCCGCGTTCCGCGTCTACCTCACCACCGTCCGTTCCCTGCGTCACGCTCCTGCGGGCGGCCCATACGAATGCGGTAGGATAGGACGATGTACCGGGTAACGGTGCGATGACCGGCGACGAGCACGCGCACTGGATGCAGGCGGCCTGCGACGAGGCCCTCCGGGGGCTCGCTGCGGGCGAGGTGCCCGTCGGGGCCGTGGTCGTACGCGACGGCCGCCTGATCGCCTCCGGGTTCAATCAGCCGATCCGGTCGGCGGACCCGACGGCGCACGCCGAGCTGGTCGCCCTGCGCGCAGCCGCGCGCACGGTCGGCAACTACCGCCTGACGGGCGCCACGCTGTACGTCACGGTGGAGCCCTGTCTGATGTGCGCCGGCGCGCTCGTCCACGCGCGGATCGCCACGCTGGTCTACGGCGCGTCCGAGCCGCGGTCAGGGGCCGTCCGGTCGGTGATGCGCGCGCTCGACCATCCGGCGCTCAACCACCGGGTGGACATCGTCGGCGGCGTGCTCGAATCCGAGTGCCGCGAGCTCATGCAGGCGTTCTTCCGCCAGCGGCGCTCCGCGGGCAGCCACCACGAGGAGGTCGCCAGCGTAGGCTCCTAGCCGTTCCGGGTCAGCGTCCGTTCGCGGAGAGGTACCGAAGTGGTCGTAACGGGGGCGCCTCGAAAGCGTCTTGTCGGGAAACCGGCACGTGGGTTCGAATCCCACCCTCTCCGCCATGTCTTTACAAGAGCGCCTTTATTGTCAGGATCTTATGTTTACCATGAAGAGGCATGGTCCCCCACATGGTCCCCATAATCATGGCGCCAGATCAAGAACTGGATTCCGCTCGATCTCGCTCGGATCCAAGCGACCAACGAATCTTGTCGTGTCGAATGGGAACACTGCTGGGTTCTTCAGTGTGGAGCGAGGTACGGGCAGGTCTGGCCGCGCAGTCTGCGCGCCTATGCGTTCCCGCGCATCGGGGCGCTGCCCGTGTCCGAGGTAACGACGGCCGACGTCTTGGCAATCCTCACCCCGATCTGACACGACGAGCCCGAGACCGCACGGCGGTTGCGGCAGCGGATCGGTGCCGTGATGAAGTGGGCGGTCGCCATGGGCCACCGGCCGGACAACCCGGCGGGCGATGCCCTCGGCCAGACGCTCGGGCGGCAGCAGGCCATCGTCCAGCACATGCGGGCGCTGCCCCACGGCACGGTGGCGGACGCCCTCGCGACCGTGCGAGCCTCCCAGGCCTCGGTCACCACCAAGCGGGCGTTCGAGCTCCTGGTGCTGAGGGCAGCGCGGTCCGGCGAAGTGCGCCTGGCGACGTGGGACGAAATGGATCTTGACGCGGGCGTCTGGACCATCCCCGCCGCGCGCATGAAGGCAAAGCGGGATCGCCACGTCCCGCTCTCGGGGCGGGCGCTCGCGATCCTGCACGACGTACCGAGACTGAGCAATGGCACCGGCCTCGTGTTCCGCAGTCTGCGCGGGAAGCCACTCTCCACCGTGACGCTATCGAAATTGGCCAAGGAACTCGGCATCGCCGCCGTGCCGCACGGGTTCCGGTCGAGCTTCCGGGACTGGGCCGCGGAACGGACGAACACACCCCGCGAAGTGGTCGAGGCCGCACTCGCCCATACGGTACAAAACCCCACCGAGGCGGCCTACTCCCGCAGTGATCTCTTCGAGCGCCGGGGTCGGACTCCGTGGTGTGTTAGCCCGATCGCTCCAGGGAACCGACGAGAACGAAATCAAGCACGGCGCCGAGACCGAGGACATGGAAGAAATGGAGAATCGGGAGGACATAGAGAGGGGAGATCAGGCGAAAGGATGCCGCGCTGGAGTGTGCCCAGACCCTGTCGCCCGACACAGCCTCATCACACCCCGGATCACACTTGCCATGCCGACAACACCCCGTATTCATTGACGCGAATGCACACCCACGATCCAACTCCGAGACGATAAGTGGGGTCAGAGACAATTGGGGAGCAACCCCTCATGCATCCCCTTGTTTTTGCAGGCATCAGATCACGCCGAAGACCTCTCGATACACCCGCTGTTCCATGAGCATGCTTCCGAACGTCTCCATCAACCGACGAACCCGATCCTCGGGCCAATTGGGGAGGTGGTGGTACAGCATCAGCCCCTGCCGAAACAACGAATGCGTCCGCCGCTTCACCGTGTTCGCCTTCAACCAGCGGTCATAACCGATGCGCTCGCCCGCCGCGCCCAGCAACGACAGCACGGCGATCGCCAACGCGCTGATCAGCAACAGGCGGTCCCGCCGGTCCGGGCGCGAAACATGCATCGAAGACAGCCCCATCCCGAAGCGCATGTCCTTGATGTCCCGAAAGCCCGCCTCAATCCCCCAGCGCTTGCCGTAGTACCGAATCAGGACCCGCGTCGGGACTGTCGCTTCGCTGGCCACCAGGCACCACGGTTCGTCCATCTTCGGATCGTGTACGCACACGACCACGCCGACCGGCAGTTCGTACGTGTCGGTCACCCGAGCACCCACCAGCCGCCGCGCACGCCCCCCGGCGCCGACCCACGCGGCGGCCGCTCGCCGCTCGCCCCGCGCACTCGTCACGGAGATGTCTCCACGCAACCGAATCACATATTCGAAGGCCAGCTCTGTCGTCAACGCGTAGAACAGCTTGCAGTCCCCAAAGCCCCGGTCCGCCACGACGGTGACTTTCACCCCGGCCGGCAGCACCTCCCGCAACCGGCACAGCACCTCGTACTCATAGCGCCGCTGATTACCCTTCAGCGTCGAGGACGCCACCGTCTTCCACAGCAGGGGCGTCGCGCGCCCATGGCCAGTCGCCATCGACAGCACGATCGTGTCCTGCCCGTCGGCCGCGAAGCTCGTCCAATCCAGCGCGACGACCACTTCCGTGCGGGCGCCGACGATGAACGGCGTCCAGTATGCGAAAAAGACCCAGACGTCGACGCCTCGATTACTCAGCAGCCGATCCACCTGCTTCACACCATGCTTGGTCAACGTGCCCATGGCCTGGGCCAGGCCGCGCCCCACTGCATGGATTGCCAGCGAAGCGCTCGTCAGCACGCCCACGGTTGCGTTAGCCAATGACAGCACCCGTTTGGCATGCAGGTCGCCTTCGTACAAGGTCGTGATGAAGTTCAGGAGGTCGTGTCTCCGGAGCCATTGCCCGGATGAGGCCGGCCGGTCTTGATGTATATTCATACAATCATATTCTAATTCACAGTGCGCCACCTGTCAGACTTTCCAACCTAATGCGAGACGGAGGGTTGTGCTCTATTGATTCATATGAGTTCCATATCCGGCGGCGCCGGACCCCGTAGTCATGAAACCAGGGCACGACGAGGCGACAGCCGGACACCGTGGGTGCGGATCAGCCGGCTGGAAGGCTACCGCTGCCCACGAGTGTCTGTTGGAAAATGAGGGGATCTCTGAGGAGCAACCCATCCCATTCAGGGGTGCCAGCGGCATCGGCGGGGGTGCGTGATCACACGCCCACCGCTCCGTTAGTTCGGTCGCTCCCTTTGAAATCGTCTCGTGCGGGAAGGCGCAGCGGCGATCAGGCTTCTGATGCGAAACCGTGACCGGGCTTCAGTGGGTGCCATCAAGGAACCTCAACCGCCTGGGCGGCTGCCTCTCCCCGTCGGAACCAACCTACGTCAGGTCCGACGGAAAGCACTCCACCACCGTAGCCTATCTTCCCGTCGTATCGGTCTCCGAGGGGGATAGAATCGAGCGTCTTGATGATTGCTCGTTCGCGAGTCAGGATGCGCTTGGGCTCAGCCGCGCCGTTGTCGACGTACTCCACCGCTCTGTCTTGTTCGAGGTAGAACAGCCCAACGCGGCCGAACACACCACTTCCACCGCCCCAGTCCGAGCAGCGGCCATCTCAATTCCGGAAGGCGAAGTCGCAATGTGAGTGTATGTGAAGGATTCTCTACCATGCCGCCACCGGACAAACAGTGTTCCATCATCATGGCGGCATGGGCAGAACTCCCCAAAGAACCGGTTGCTCCGGTTCGCAGCGGTCAGGTTCACCGCTGCTACAGTCTCGTCCGCGTCTGACAGCCAGCCGAGTAATTCCCTGAGTATCAGGGGGTGGATGAACTCGTCCCGGACAAATGAGTAGCGGCAGTTGCCGAAAGACGTGTACGGCGACGCCCTGACGACGGTCCCTGGCGCCTCTCCAGTAACCGTCTTGTACCACTTGTCTCGGTGCTCTCGAATCATCTTCCTGCGGATTCCGGGGCAAACCGATCACCGATTCCGGCCGAAACCGATCACTGATTCCGGTCGAAACCGATCACCCTCAATCGGGGCTGAGCGACGCGGGACAACCCCGCCGGCGTGGGATCCTCCCTGCTTTTGCAGGAGGGACAGAGCTGGCGAACAGGAGGTTGTCCATGCGGAAGATTCGAGAGGTGCTGCGGCTGTACTTCGCCGCGGCGTTGAGCATCCGGGCGATTGCCCACAGCCTGGGGACCTCGCGGCGGCGGGCCTCGAAGGCGGCCGGACCACGCACAGCCGCCCTGCCGGACTAGCCAGGGAGCTGAGCGCGCGCGGGGCGAGCACCCGCGAGGTCGAGCTCGCTGGCGGCTGCAAGGCTGGCGCCATGGTCGCTCGCTACGCGGCCGGCGTCAGCGCCCGAGGCGGCGCCGTGAGCCGGTTCATGCAGCGACCCGTCGATCGCAAGTCAGAGAGCCAAGGGTCTCCATGTAAGTGCTGTCCGGGGCCCCGATGGATCGAGAGTACCACCAGAGTCGGAAGCGTTGTCGCGGCTTCGGTTTCCCTGAGCGAACACGTTGGAGGAATCAGGTCAACGAGGAAGCTCGGCGATACAGGCCGGCGTGGAGAGCCAGTGGTCCGGCATGCCGCGGGCCAGCACCTCGCGGGTGAACGCCCCCCACAGCGCCGCGGCTGTCAGCACGCCGGCGGCGTGTCCGGCCTGGATGTCGTGGGGCGAGTCCCCGATGAAGACCGCATCGACCGGATCGGCCGACAGCGTCGCCGGCGCGGCCACCACCGGTGCCGGATGCGGCTTGTGCCTCGATACGTCGTCGGCGCCCACCAGAACGCCGAACTGCTCGCTGAGCCCGCAACACCGCAGTCCGCGCCGGGCCAGCGCGTGAGTCTTGCTGGTGACAACGGCCAAGCGCACACCCGCGTGGCGGAGAGCTGCCAGGAGTTCGGTCATTCCGGTGTAGGATTTCAGCAGCCGGTCGTGATGGGCGTTGGTATAGGCTCGGTAGGTGTCGACCATCTGCGCTGCGTGGTGGTCGTCGCGCGCGAACCTCCGGAGCTGCGGCCGGAGCGGTCTGCCAAAGCCGGCCCGCCAGACCGCGTCGTCCGCCGCGGCACCCAGGTGGATCCGCATCGTGTGGCGGAACGATTCCATGATCAGCGGGATGGGATCGATGAGCGTGCCATCGAGATCGAAAGAGAAACCTACCGCAGCGTGGACGGCCGAACGCGACGTGGGGTTGTAGCGGTCGGTTTCCAAGTTCGGGGGCCACGTTCGCCGAGGCGGCGGTGGGAGGACCCTGCGCCGGTCGGTGGGCGTCAGGAGCGGAGCCCGGCGTGGAGCCGTAGCGAGCCGTGGAAATCGTGGCCGACGTGTAGGTGGACACAGGCGAAAGGAGGAACGGTCAGCAGGACACCGGCGCCCGCTCCCTCGAGGAACCGCGTGCCGCGCACACACTGTCTCACGTCGTAGGCGGGGGCTGTGTCGTAGAGGATGCGAAACCCGGCACCGCGCGGCGGTGTGGAGCGGGCGCGTGCCGACGGACTAGAATGCTCCGGTCGAATCGGTAACGGAGAGCGCAGTGGAGAGGGGAGCATGGAGATGATGCAGTGGTCCGGCCGCACCGGGTGGCAATTCGTGTTCGTCGCGTTCGTCGTCGCGGGCGTCGCCTGGGGTGTGCAGGCGGTGAGCGCCGAGGACTGGCCGGAGTGGCGCGGGGCCGGCCGGCTGGCGGTGTGGGATGAGACCGGCATCGTCGACGGCTTTCCGGATACGGGCCTGAAGGTGAAGTGGCGTGCGCCGATCCGTTCCGGCTTCGCGGGACCCGCCGTGGCTGGCGGCCGCGTGTTCGTGCTCGACTGGCAGGAGGATCCGGAGTCGCGCACGCTCGACGGGACCGAGCGGCTGGTGGCCCTCGACGAGGAGACCGGCGCCGAGCTCTGGACGGACGAGTGGTCCACGTCGTATCGGATGCTGCAGGTCTCCTACGCCATCGGCCCGCGTGCGACGCCGACGGTGGACGGCGACCGCGTGTACGTGGTCGGTGCGTCCGGGGTGCTGCGCTGCGTCGACGTCGAGACGGGCGACCTGATCTGGACGAGGGACTACATCGACGAATACGACACGAGCGTCGCCACCTGGGGCGTCTCGAGCGCCCCGCTGGTCGACGGCGAGCGGCTGATCGCCATCGTCGGCGGCGAGCCGGATGCGCTGGTGGTGGCGTTCGACAAGCGCACCGGCGAGGAGCTGTGGCGCGCGCTCGACGTGGTGGGCGAGATGGGCTACGTCCAGCCCGTCATCTACGAGGCGGGCGGCGTCCGCCAGCTCATCATCTGGCACCCTGGGGCGCTGGCGTCGCTCGATCCGGAGACCGGCGAGGTGTACTGGGAAGAGCCATGGGAAGTGAGCATGGGCATCAGCGTCGCCACGCCGGTGAAGGAGGACAACCTCCTGCTGGTGAGCCAGTTCTACAACGGCTCGATGATGATGCGGCTCGACACCGACCGGCCGGGCGCCACGATGATCTGGAAGGGCGGCAGCCGCAGCGAGATGCCGGGCGAGACCGACGGGCTGCACGCGCTGCTCACGACGCCAATCATCAGCGGCGATCAGGTCTACGGTGTCGGCAGCTACGGCGAGCTGCGCGGCCTCAATGCCCGCACCGGCGAGCGGCTCTGGATGAGCGGCGAGATGACGGCCCAGGCCCGGTGGGGCACCGCCTACATGGTGCGCCACGGCGAGCGCTACTTCGTCAGCAACGACGACGGCTACCTGCTCATCGCGCGCTTCACCCCCGAGGGCTACGTGGAGCTGGACCGCACGATGCTGCTCGAGCCGACGTCACAGGCGGGGTACGGGCCGCGGCGTCTCTTCGATCGGCTGGTCAACTGGTCGCATCCGGCGTTCGCCAACCGCCACGTCGTGCAGCGCAACGACCGGGAAGTGGTGCGGTTCTCGCTGGACGCCGCGGACTATCGATGAGCATCAGAACGCGACCCCCTGCGAGTCCGCCGAGTAATCGGGCACATTGCGCTGGAACACGCGCCAGTAGTGCATGACCGACTCGACGTGCTCCCGGCCGTCGGGGCCTCGCTCGACCGTTACCGGGTCTCGCCCCATCACGCCCGCGACCTCGTCGCGGTCCGTCATCAGCGCCACGGTCGCCTCGTAGATCTTGCCCTCGATCTTCAAGCGCACGCGCGGGTCGCGGGAGACGTTCTGGGTCCAGAACTTGTCGTTCGGGAACGGCGTTTGCAATCGGTTCTCGTCCGAGTGCGCGTGGATGTAGAGCTTGTCGCCGCGGCCGACGATGCCGATCGTGACCGAGTGGGGGATGCCGTACCAGGTGCGGGTCTCCAGCATGACGGTGTTGCTGCGCTCCGAATCGTTGAGGTGGTTGACGAAGTCCCAGTCCGTCACCACCTCCCGGGCGACCTCCCCGGTCAGCCAGAATCCGGGCTTGGCAATCCGGTTGTTGCGCGCGAACTCCTCGCCGCGGGGGTCCAGGTACTGAGGCTCGTAGCCCACCGCGCGCAGCGTGAAGAGTGCCAGCAGCAGGATGCCGACAACTAGTCCGCCGATCTTCAACGTCCTCGTCATGGTCGTCCTCCCAGGTGCGGCCGCCCGTTTATTCCGGGCATCGATCGGCCCAGCGTATCATGCCGGTCGCCGCGAGACGGCGGTCGTGTCACGGCCGTCCGTCCGCCTCGGATCGGGCTTGGGATGCTGGCCCCCCGAGCTTATGATGTGTGCTCGCCTCGATTGAGGCAGTGGCTCCGAAGGTGTCACCCACCCTGGCCGGTATGCAACAGGTTCTGACGACGGTATCCTCGCCCGACGATCTGCCGTTGGGCTGTCGGCCGGCGCGCGCCGCGCCGCGGCAGGGGCGCCTTCGTCGCGCGCCCGGCGTGCTGGCAATGGTTCTCGTCCTTGCCGCGGGGGCAGCCGGCTGCGCTGCGCGTTCCGGGCCGCCGGTCGGGGGGAACGCGGTGGCCGACGCGCAGACGGCGGTGCGCGTCAAGACGGCGCTGGTCAACAACGTCGAGCTGGGCACCCTGCCCATCGACGTGCAGGCCAGCGGCGGCGTGGTGACGCTCCACGGAACCGTGGCGGAGGAGGCCCAGGTCGAACGTGCCCTGGCGGTCGCGCGCGGGGTGGCGGGGGTCGCGCGCGCGGTGTCGGAGCTGAAGATCGGCGAGGCTGAGCCGTCGGTGGATCGCGGCGATCAGACATTGCCCGCCCTGGCGCCGCGCCCCGAAGAAGGACCGGTCCGCCTCATCGGCGCCGGCATCTCGGTGCGGCGCACCAACCCGTCGGGCGACGGCCTGGCTCACGCGCTGAGCATCGGTCCGTTGCTGCGGCTGCGCCCCCGGAACGGGCTGGGGGCGACCGTGGCGTTCAACTGGACGGACACGGAGATCGAGACCAGCCCCGGTGGGCAGCCGGGGCTCGCCGCCCTGCAGCTCCGCCCGGTGATGGCCGGCGCCGAGTACGGCTTCGTCCGGGGCCGGCTGGCCGCGGGGTTGTCGCTGGTGGGGGGCTACTCGTTCAACAGCCTCGACGTCGACACGCGGGTGGCCGGCGCCGGCCGGGCCGTGGCCGTGGGCAACAGCTTCGTGTGGCGCCCGGGCGCGTCGCTCTGGTACGACGTCGCGCCGCGGTTCGGCATCAACCTCTTCGGCGGCTACCTGTTCGCCCGCCCCAAGGTGACGTTCGCGAGCGACACCGCGGTCGTTACGCACCGGCTGCGCGCGAACGCGGTGGTCCTGAGCGTCGGGGCGGCGTATTGGATCTTCTAGCCCGGCGCTTGCCGGCGCCGCATCCGCAACGGAGGACCTGAGCAGATGCCCGGCTTCGCGCACACGTTCGTCGTGGCACCCCTCGCCGGCGCGGGATACGCCGTCGTGTTCGCGGGGCGGGCGCTCCGCGAGATGTTCCGGCCGCCCTTCGAGATCAAGGAAACCGCACGCCAGCTGTACGAGATCGGCTGGCGTTCGCTGCCCCTGATCGCGGTGGCCGGCTTCGCGGTCGGGATCGTGCTGTCGATGCACACGCGCGCCTCGCTCGAGCGCTTCGGCGCCGAGGCGCTGATTCCGGCGGCGCTCATGCTGGCGCTGGTGCGCGAGACCGGTCCGCTCGTGGTCGGGCTGCTCGTGTCGGGGCGGGTCGGCGCCGGGATCGGCGCCGAGCTCGGGGCCATGAAGGTCACCGAGCAGATCGACGCGCTCGAGGCGGTGGCGGTCGACTCGTTCAAGTTCCTGGTCGTCACGCGGGTGGTCGCCTGCATGCTGGCGATGCCCATCCTGACCTCGGTCATGAACTTCACCGGCATCATCGGCGGCTGGGCCGCGGAGACGGCCGTCTCGGGCATGGGCTTCGGCACCTACTTCCGCGCGGCCTTCTCGGTCGTCCAGTTCGCCGACTACATTCCGGGCACCCTCAAGACGATGGTCTTCGGCTTCATCATCGCCGTCACCGCCTCGTACCTCGGCGTTCACACGCGGGGCGGGACGCAGGGCGTCGGCCAGGCGGCGACGCGCAGCGTGGTGACGGCGTCGATCCTGCTCATCACGGCCAACGTCGTGCTGGTGCGGCTGATCTTCTTCATGTTCCCGGGGGGCGCCTGATGGTCGAGGACGACGCCGGCGCGGCGGCCATCCGGCTCGACCACGTCTCGAAGGCGTTCGGCGCGTTCCGCGTGCTCGACGACGTGTCGCTGGCCATCCCGCGCGGCGAGGCGACGGTCGTGCTGGGTCGCAGCGGCACCGGTAAGAGCGTGCTGCTGCGGCACATCGTCGGCCTGTTGCAGCCGGATGCGGGCCGCGTGTTCGTGGGCGATGAGGAGATCACCGGGCTCGCGCCCCCGGCCATGGCGCTCGTGCGCCGGCAGATCGGCTTCCTGTTCCAGAACGCCGCGCTGTTCGACTCCATCACGGTCGGCGAGAACGTGGCGTTTCCGTTGCGCCGCCACACGGATCTCGCGGACGATGACATTCGCGAGCGCGCCGAGGAGAAGCTGGCGGCCGTCGGGCTCGGGCACGCCCTGGAGCTGATGCCGGCCGCGCTGTCGGGCGGCATGCGCAAGCGCGCCGGCTTGGCGCGCGCGATGGCGCTCGACCCGGCGGTGCTGCTGGTCGACGAGCCGAGCGCCGGCCTCGACCCGGTGACGTCCGGGGAGATCGACGACCTGCTGGTGCGGGTCAAGGAGGAGCGCGGCACGACGCTGATCGTGGTGACGCACAATATCCCGAGCGCGCGGTGCATCGGCGATACGCTGCTGTTCCTGCACCAGGGCCGGGTGCTGGCGCGCGGGACCGCCGCCGACCTCGAGCGGAGCGAGCACGAGCTGGTGCGGCGTTTCATGCAGTCGGAAGCGGGTGGCTGACGGCGGCGCGGCCGGCCGCCGGCGCGAGAAGGGTCCGAATCCGAATACGAGACGGACGGACGGAATGGACGGAGGTTGACGATGGGTTCCCCACGCCTGGCGCTGGTCGGCACGTTCGTGGTCGGCGGACTGCTGGTGTTCGCGGTCGGGTTGTTCATGATCGGCGACCGGCGGCTGCTGTTCGCCGAGCAGTTCGAGGCGGAGGCTGACTTCGGCAACGTCAGCGGCGTGCAGATCGGCACCAACGTCCGCCTGGCCGGACTGCCGGCGGGCGAGGTCATCGGCATCACCATCCCGCCTGCGCCCGGCGGCCGGTTCATGGTCCGCATGCGGATACGGGAGGACCTGCACTCGCTCGTGCGCACCGACTCGGTGGCGGCCATCCTGACCGACGGCCTGCTGGGCTCCGTGTTCATCCAGATCCGGTCGGGCACCGAGTCCGCTCCCGAGGTTCCCGACGGCGGCACGCTGGCCGGCGCCGACGCGGTGGCGGTGGCGGACCTCATCGAGGAGGGCCGCGAGACGTTCCGGTCGGTCGCCGCCGAGTTCGTCACGCTGCGCGAGGAGGTCTCCGCGACGTTCACCGGCCTCGGCGAGACGGTCGAGAGCACGATCCGGCTCATCGACGGTGTCGGCAACGACGTCCGCGAGGTGACCACCACCAGCGCCCTGTTCATGGATGCCGCCCGCGGCGTCATGACGGACGTGCAGGGCGTCATGGACAGCGTGGCGGCCGGCGAAGGGACCGCCGGCAAGCTGCTGACCGACGACGAGCTGTACACGCAGATGGCGGGGATCGCGCGCGAGACCGCGGCGACGATGCAGGCGGTGCGCGAGAGCGCCGAGCACGTCGAGGAGCTCGTCGCCGGGCTGCAAGCGCCCGAGAGCGCCGCGCAGCAGCTGCTGGTCGACGCGGGCGACGCCATCAGCCACGCGCGCAACGCCATGGCGGACCTGGCCGAGAACACCGAGGCGATGAAGCGCAACTGGCTGTTTCGCGGCTTCTTCTCGGAACGCGGCTTCTACAACCTCGACGAGCTCACCGTGGACGATTACCGCATGCTGCTGCGCGACGAACGCTACACGCCGCTCCGGATCTGGTTGGACGCGGACGTGCTGTTCGAAGCCGGTGCCCCCCCGGAGCTGAGCGCGGGGGCGGAGCGCCGCCTCGAGGAGGCGATGGGGGAGCTGCTGCAGTACCCGCGCAACAGCCCGCTCGTGGTCGAGGGGTACGCCACCGAGGGCAATGCGGGAGAGCAGTACCTCGCGGCGCGCGCGCGCGCCGGGCTGGTGCACAACTACCTGACCCGCACGTTTCGGCGCTCGGCGGAGCTGACCGGCACGATGCCGCTCGGCGCCGAGGCGGACGGCAGCCCGGCGGGGAACGGCCGCTGGGACGGCGTGGCGCTGACGCTGTTCACGGACACGGGGGAGCTCGAGCGCAACGGCGGCGCGTCCGCCGCGCGGTGAGCGCCCGCACCGGCGCCCGCTAGCGCCCGCGCGTCTTCAGCTCGTACCAGACGCGCAGCCCCTGATCGCGCAGCTGGCCGAACACCTCCACCCGGTCGTTCCACACCTGGCGCCGCGTGACGTCGATGCCGGCCCGCTCGATGAAGATCAGTGCGAACGCCACGGCGTACTGGGGCGGCACGCGCGTCCCGGCCAGCAGCGGCTCGAGCGCCGCGTAGCCCGCATCCACCCCGGTAATCCAGACCGCGGCCTCCTCGACGGCGCGCGTCCGCAGCGGATAGAGGGTGGGCGAGTCGGCCACCGTGTAGGTGCCGGCCTGGACCTGGTAGAGCACCGCCTCGAGCCGCGGGATGGCCGCAGGCGGCCGGATCTCCAGCGCCTGGCCGGGGCCGGGCGGCTCGCCGTCGGGGCGGCGCTCGACGGCGCGCAGCCGCCAGTCGCGCCACTCGTCGTCTGCGAGGACGACCCAGCCGTCGCGCCGGGCCACCATGTCGCCGGCGCCGTCGGCCGCGAACCAGGTCGCCACGGGCGAGGTGACGACGAGCGGCTCGCCGCCCGTCCGCCGGATGCGCAGCGTCACCGCCGCGGCGCCCGCGCCGCGGGCCTCGACCTCGGCCAGTCCGGCCGCGCGCGCCTCGAACAGGTCGTGGTCGGTCAGCACGGGGCCCCCGCCCGCGCCGCCGGCGGCGCGGAAGAAGAACAGGTGCTGGCTGGGCAGGAAGTCGTGCAGCGCCACCAGCTCGAAGCCGGCCGCCTGCCACTCGATCAGCACCTGCCGCACGGACATCGCGTGGTCCGCCTTGATCTGATCGCCGCTGCCGTCCTCCACGCGGTACTCGAGCAGCGCCACCCGCCCGGTGGGCGACAGCGCGCGGCGGATGCCCGCCAGCATCGGCTCGGGGTCCGCCATCTCGTGGTAGACGTCGGCGATGATGATCCAGTCGATCGCGCCGTCCGGGAGCCGCGGGTCGGTGGGTGTGCCCTGCACGGCCTCGATGCCGGTCACCCCTTCCGCGTCCGCCCGCCGGCGCATGATGTCGAGCATTTCGGGCTGGATGTCCTCGCAGTACACCGTGCCGCCCGGCTGGACGCGCCGCGCCATCCGGCGCGCGTAGTAGCCGGAGCCGCAGCCCACGTCGGCCGCTACGTCGCCGGGCTCGAGGCCCATCGCGTCGAGCACGCGCTCGGGCTGCTCCTCGTCGACGCGCTCGGCCCGCTCCAGCCAGTCGGCGCCGAGGTAGCTCATGAACTCGGCCGGCATCCGGTGCCGTTCCGTGCGTGCCGTCTGGGCGCTGCCCGGCGCGGCGAGGACGGCCGCGAGCGCCCACGCCGCCGGCGCGGCGCGCGCCAGCGTGCGCCGCGTCATGACGCTACTCCCGCTGCAGGCGATGTCCAGTGCATGGCGACCTCCGATACCCCATGTTATCCTGCCCTCGTTCCCGTTCCTCGCGAGCCGTCGAAACAAAAGGTCGGGCATGATATCGCAACGCCTCCTCGCGGCGGTCCTTGCCGTCTCCGCGCTTAGCGCGCCTGCGGCGGCCCAGCAGTCGATCAGCACGCCACCGGATTTCTTCGGCTTCGAGATCGGCGCCGACGGCGAGCTGGCTCGCTACCCCCGCGTGCTCGAGTACCTGCGCCACCTGGCGGCCGGCTCCGAGCGCGTACTGTACGAGCAGCGCGGCACGACGACGAGCGGCCATCCGTACGTCCTCGCCACCTTCAGCTCGAAGGCGAACCTGGACCGGCTCGACCGGCTGATCGAGATCAACCACCGGCTCGCCGATCCCCGCGGGCTGTCGGAGGCCGACGCGGCGGCGCTGGCGCGCGAAGGGGTCCCGTTCTACTTCCTCTACGCCACGATCCATTCGACCGAGGTGGGCAACGGGCAGGCGATCATTGAGATCGCGCATCGGCTGGCGACGGAGGAATCGCCGGAGATACGGGAGATCCTCGACAACACGGTCGTGCTGCTCGTCCCGTCGCAGAACCCCGACGGCCAGATGCTCGTCGTCGATCACTGGTACGAGACGCGCGGCACCAGCTTCGAGCGCATGTACCCGGACCTGTACCACCGCTACACCGGGCACGACGACAACCGCGACTGGTTCATGTTCACCCAGCAGGAGACGCGCCTCGCCATCGGGATACACCGCGAGTACAAGCCGCAGCTCACGCACGACATGCACCAGATGGGGTGGAACGGCGCGCGCATCTTCGTGCCGCCTTTCCAGGACCCGTACGACCCGAACATCCACCCGATCCTGCTCAAGGGCCAGGAGCAGATCGGCATGGCGATGGCGTCGGCGCTCATCGCGGCTGGCAAGAAGGGGGTGATCTACGACGATCAGTACGATCTGTGGTCACCCGCGCGGCAGTACATGCTCTACCACGGGCAGCCGCGCATCCTCACCGAGATCGCGAGCGCCCGGCTGGCCGATCCGCTGTACAACCCGGCCGGCACGCACCGGCCGCTGGGCCCGCAGCAGCCGCGCGGGAACTTTCCGGTGCCGTACGACCAGGGCGTGTGGCGGCTGTCAGACATCGTCGAGTACGGCCGCATCGCGGTGTTCGCCGGCCTCGAGCACATGGCGAAGCATCGCGTCCGGTGGCTCGAGAACTTCCACCGCGTGCACCGGGACTGGGCGGAACGCGACGAGGCGCCGTACGCGTTCGTCGTCCCCGCCGATCAGCGCGATCCGTTTGAGGCCTACGAGCTGCTGGAGATCCTGCACTTCGGCGAGGTCGAGATTCATCGGGCCAGGGCTCCGTTCCAGGCCGCCGGCCGCGCCTACCCAGCCGGCTCCTGGGTGATTCGGCTCGCGCAGCCCTACGGCGCTTTCGCCAAGACGATGCTCGAGGTGCAGGAGTATCCGGACCTCCGGTACTACCCTGGAGGACCTCCAGTCCCGCCCTACGACGTCACCGCCCATACGCTCGGCCTGCTGATGGGGGTCGACGTCAGGCAGATCGACGAACCGTTCCGGGCCGACCTGGAGCTGCTCGACGAGATCGTCCCGCCGAGCGCACCGCTGCCGCCGCCGCCCGACTGGGCGTACGCCATCTCACCGGCTTCGAACGCGGGCTTCCTCGCCGCCGCCGAGCTGCAGTCGGCGGGCGTGCCGGTCTTTCGTGCGGCCGACGTGCTCGAGCTGTCCGGCGGCGGCCGTCTCGAGCCCGGCGCGTGGATCGTACCGCCGACGCCGGACGCCGAGCGGATTCTGGCGCGCGTGGCCGCCGAGACCGGCCTCGTCGTGTCCGGGACGGACCGGGCCCCGGCGGTCGATGCCTACCGTCTCAAGAATCCGACCCGGGTCGGCCTGTGGCGCGTTGCCAACAACATGCCGGGCGGCTGGATGATGTGGCTGTTCGAGCAGTACAAGCTCGACCACCGGGTCGTCTCCGCGCTGGATTTCGACGGCGACCTCGCCGATCGCTACGACGTCATCGTGCTGCCGTCCGGGACGACGCGGAGCAGGATGATCAACGGGCTCAACCCGCGGCGCCACGATGGGTCGTGGAGATGGGCATTCGGCATCGGGGAGCGCGGCTGGCGGCGACTGCGCCAGTGGGTGCTCGACGGCGGCACGCTCGTGGCGTTGGGCAGCGCGGTCGACGCGGCGCGCGACCTGCTCGACCTGCCTATCGAGCCGGTGCTGCCGTCGGCCGGCCGGCGGCAGCTGGCGAGCCAGCCGGCCCGGCGGGTCCCGGCCGACGAGGTGCAGCGGCGGCTGCGCGACGCGTTCCGCAGCCCCGCGGAGCTGGCCACCACGCTGCGCGAGGTCGTCGACCCGACCTCGATCTTCTACTGCCCCGGCTCGCTGCTCAAGCAGGAGCACAACCCGAGCCATCCGGTCGGCTACGGGATGCCGGCCGACTGGCCCGTCTTCTTCCGGCTGGACCAGGCCTACAGGCTGACGCCCAGCTTCGACGTCACCGCCGAGGTGGTCTCCCGCTACCCGGACGAGGTCGACATGACCGCCAGCGGGTGGCTGCTTGGGGGCGAGCACCTGCGCAACCAGGCCAACGTGGTGTCGTTCGCCGTCGGAAACGGCCGGGTGGTGACCATGGGTAGTCAGATCGCCTTCCGCACCCAGACGCGCGCCACGTTCAAGCTTCTCTTCAACGCCATCTTCCATGGGCCGGCGACCCGGATCGACGCCGATGAGCTGGCTCTGCTGGAGTAGACCATGGACACGCGCCGCTCGACCGTGAACCGCCGCGTATTCCTGGGGACCGCGCTGGTGCCGGCTGCAGCGGCGCTGGTGGCGCGGCACGCGGGGCGCCGGCAGCGCCTGATCCGCCGCTCCGGGCACGAGATCAGCCGGAAGGGATCCGGTGCGCGGCCAGGTGCGCCGCGATCCGCGGGTTGATCAGCTGCGGGTGGGTGACCGGCGCCATGTGACCCGCGCCGGCGACGAGTTGCAGCGACCCATCGTCGAACACGGTGGCCAGCCGCTCGGCGACCCGCCGCGCTGCCGGCGGGCCGACGGTCCCGGCCGTCAGGCAGACGGGGCTCCGGATGGCGCCGTAGTCCCGCAGGCCGTACGGGCTCCGCAGGATCGCCCGCAGCTCGACGGGCAGCTTCGGGATGACGCGGGCCGCCTCCTGGCGGCCCTGCTCGGGCAACGCGGCCCACGTTCCGGCCCCGCGCCAGTAGTCGATGAAGTAGCGGGCCGCCTCGGCCGCGGCGCCCGCCTCCACCCGCTCGGCGAGCAGCTCCACCATGCGCTCGATCTCGGCGCCGACCGGCGCGAGCGCCCCGTCGTGCTGCGCCACCTGAAAGACGACCGGCTCGTGGAGCGCGAGGCTCCGCACCCGCTCTGGATACCGCACGGCCGTGGCCAGCGCCACGACGCCGCCGTAGGAGTGCCCCACCAGGTGCACGGGTCCCGCCACCCGGTCGAGCACGTGCTCGACGAGCGCCACCTCGTCGTCGATGCTGAATGCTTCAGGGTCGGCCGGATAGCTCGTCTCGCCGTAGCCGTACAGGTCGAGCGCGAGGGTCCGGTAGCGCCCCGCCAGCTCGGCCACCAGCCGCCGCCACTGCCGGCGGGAGTAGCACGAGCTGTGGAGCAGGACGACGGGCTCGCCGCGGCCGACGTCGTCGAGGCCGATGTGCATCAGCGGCGGCCGCCGCCGTTCGCCGCCGCCGGGTCGCCCGCAGCCTCCAGCTCCAGCGCCTCGCCGGCGCCCTCCACCAGGCTGGCCGCGCCGACGGTCTCGCGGAGCGGAATCTCCCTGAGGAACCAGGCCAGCCCGAAGCCCAGCACCATGGGTGGGACGGCCCATACGAACACCGCGTGGATGGCGCTTTCGACCGCCGCCGCGACGCCCGCGGCCACGACGGGCGGCAGCGCGCGGATGGCTTCCGGGCTGCTGAGCAGGGCGCCGATCTCGCCGCCGACCTCGGCCAGGGCCCGGGCCGGGATCCGCTCCGGCAGGTCGGTCGCTAGCCGGTGGTTCATGACGGCGCCGAAGGCGGCGACCCCGAACGCTCCGCCCATCTGCCTGAAGAACTGGACGGCTCCTGTGGCCACGCCGAGGTCGCGGTGCTCCACGGAGTTCTGGACCACGAGGATCGTCACCTGCATGGTCGCCCCGACGCCCAGCCCGAGGATGATCATGTACAGCGAGCTCGCCGCGAGCGGCGTCTCGGCCCGCATCAGCGTCAGCAGCGCCATCCCGACCGAGGCGAGCGCCAGGCCGCCGATCGGCCAGCCCCGGTAGCGTCCAGTCCGGCTGATGATGCGGCCGGATCCGATCGAGCCGATCACGACGCCGGCCGTGAGCGGCAGCAGCAGCAGCCCCGAGTCCGTCGCCGACACGCCGCTCACCACCTGCAGGAACAGCGGCAGGAAGATCACGCTGCCGAACAGCCCGCAGCCGGTCAGGAACCCGAGCGCCGAGCTGACCGAGAAGATGGGGTCCTGGAACAGTCGCAACGGGAGGATCGGCTCGGCCACGCGCGATTCCCAGGCGACGAAGGCGGCCAGCAGCACGGTCCCTCCGACGCCCAGGCCGACGATGACGGGCGACCCCCACGGATACTCCGTGCCGCCCCAGACGAGCGTCAGGAGCAGGCTGCTCACGCCCGCGATCAGCAGGAACGCCCCCTCCACGTCTATCCGGTGCGGGCGGCGGACGACCGGCAGGCGCAGTACGCTCGAGGTGATGGCGAACGCCGCGGCGCCGATCGGCAGGTTGATGAGGAAGACCCAGCGCCACGACAGGTTGTCGACGATGAATCCGCCGATGAACGGTCCGATGACGCTGGCGAACGCCCAGGTCCCGGCCAGCAGCCCGATGTAGCGCCCGCGCTCGCGGGGCGACACCACGTCGCCCACCACGGCGAACGTCAGGGCCATCAGCCCGCCGGCGCCGACGCCCTGGATGCCGCGGAAGAGGATGAGCTGCAGCATCCCCTGGGCGACCCCGGCCAGCAGCGACCCCGCGAGAAAGATGAGGATCGCGCTCTGCACCATGATGCGCCGCCCGTACAGGTCGCTGAGCTTGCCGTAGAGCGGCGTGCAGACGGTCGAGCTGAGGAGGTAGGCCGTGACGACCCAGGAGTAGTAGTCGAGCCCGCCCAGCTCGCCGACGATTCTCGGGAGCGCCGTCGCGACGATCGTCTGGTCGAGCGCGGCCAGCAGCAGCCCCGCCATCAGGCCCGAGAAGACCAGCAGGATCTGGCGGTGGGTAAACGGCTCCGGGGCGCCAGGCAACGGGGTAGGTGCGGGCGTGGCGGACCCCGTCTGTCGAGTGCCGATCACGACCGGATCAGCGTCGCCGGCTTGGCCGCCATCAGCTCGGCGTAGAAGTCGTTCCCCTTGTCGTCGACGACGATGAACGCGGGGAAGTCCTCCACCTCGATCTTCCAGACGGCCTCCATCCCCAGCTCGGGATACTCGAGCTGCTCGACCTTCCTGATGCTGTGGTCCGCCAGACGCGCCGCCGGGCCGCCGATCGAGCCGAGGTAGAAGCCGCCGTGGCGCCTGCAGGCCTCGGTGACCTGGGCGGAACGGTTCCCCTTGGCCAGCATCACCATGCTGCCGCCGTGGGACTGGAACAGGTCGACGTAGGCATCCATCCGGCCGGCCGTGGTGGGGCCGAACGATCCCGATGCCCGGCCCTCCGGCCGCTTGGCCGGTCCGGCGTAGTAGACCATGTGGTCCTTGATGTACTGCGGGAGGCCCTCGCCGTGGTCGATGCGCTCCTTCAGCTTGGCGTGGGCGATGTCGCGCGCGACCACCATCGTGCCGTTCAGCGAGAGGCGCGTGGCCACGGGGTAGCGGCTCAGCTCCGCGCGAATCTCGTTCATCGGCCGGTCGAGGCCGATGCGGACCACGTCACCCTCGAACTCGTTGTCCGTGACGTCGGGGAGATACTGCGCCGGGTTCTCCTCGAGCTGCTCGAGGAACACGCCCTCGCGCGTGATCTTCGCCAGCGCCTGGCGGTCGGCTGAGCAGGAGACGCCCAGGCCCACCGGGCACGACGCCCCGTGCCGCGGCAGCCGGATGACCCGCGCGTCGTGAGCGAAGTACTTGCCGCCGAACTGGGCGCCCACGCCGATCCGCTGAGCGATCTCCAGCACCTGCCGCTCTATGTCGAGATCGCGAAATGCCCGGCCGCGGTCGTTGCCGCTGGTGGGCAGCCGGTCCAGGTAGCGCGCGCTGGCCAGCTTGACCGTCTTCATGGTGAACTCGGCCGAGGTCCCGCCGACCACGAGGGCCAGATGATAGGGCGGGCACGCGGACGTGCCGATGGTCTTGAGCTTCGCCTCGACGAAGGCGAGCAGTGACGCCGGGTTGAGCAGCGCCTTGGTCTCCTGGTACAGGAACGTCTTGTTGGCCGAGCCGCCGCCCTTGGCAATGAACAGCAGCTCGTACTCGTCGCCCGGCTCGGAGTGGATCTCGACCTGGGCCGGCAGGTTGGAGCCGGTGTTCTTCTCCGTGTACATGTCGAGCGGCGCGAGCTGCGAATAGCGCAGGTTGCGCTGCTCGTACGCGTCGAAGATGCCATGCGACAATGCCTCGGCATCGTCGCCTCCGGTGAGCACGCGCTCGCCCTTGTGGGCCATCACGATGGCGGTCCCGGTGTCCTGGCACCCGGGCAGCACGCGGCCCGCGGCGATGTTGGCGTTGCGCAGCAGCTCGAGGGCCACGAAGCGGTCGTTGGCGGACGCTTCCGGATCGTCGAGAATCCGCCGCAGCTGCGCCAGATGACCGGGACGGAGCAGGTGCGCGACGTCGTCGAACGCCTGCCGCGCCACGCGTCGCAGGACCTCGGGCTCGACCTGGAGAAACGTCCGGCCGCCGAGCTCGACCGTGGCAACGCCGTCGCTCGTCAGCTTGCGGTACGGCGTGTCGTCGGGCCCGAGCTCGAACAGCTTCTGATAGCGGAAATCGACCGTCATCTTGCAGCAATCACTCCTTCACGCGACGAAACAGTATAGACGGTCGGGGTCGGCGAGCGCCGCCAGCGGGTAGACTATAGGGGCGTTCCGGACGCAGTCTCCGAGGGGCCATCCCATGAACGAATTCGCCCTCATCATCCTCGTCGCGATCGTGGGCGAGTACGCGCTGTCGGCGCTCTCGAGCGCGCTGAACCTGCGCGCGCTCAGCCCCGCGCTGCCCGCGGAGTTCGGCGGCGTATTCGAAGGCGAGCGGTACGCGCGCAGCCAGGATTACACCCGCACCCGCACCCGCTTCGGCCTGGTCCGCGGCGCGGTGAGCCTGCTCGTCGTCCTGGCTTGGTGGCAGGCGGGCGGCTTCGAGTGGCTGGACCAGCTGCTGCGCGGTCTGGGGTACGGCTCGATCGTCACCGGGCTGCTGTACATGGCAGCGCTCGGGCTGGGGTCGACGGTGCTCGGCCTGCCGTTCCGGATCTACTCCACGTTCGTAATCGAGCAGCGGTTCGGCTTCAACCGGACGACGCCCGCGACCTTCGCGGCCGACGCGGTCAAGAGCCTGGCGCTGACCCTGGTGCTGGGCGGCGTGCTGCTCGGCGCGGTGCTCGTCTTCTTCGAGTGGACGGGCGCCCTGGCGTGGCTCTGGTGCTGGCTGGCGGCGACCGTCTTCCTGCTCGTCTTCCAGTTCGTGGCGCCGACGTGGATCATGCCCCTCTTCAACACGTTCACGCCGCTCGAGTCGGGCGCGCTGCGCGACGCCATCCTGGACTACGCTCGGCAGGCGGAATTCCCGGTGAATGACATCTTCGTCGTCGACGGCTCGCGCCGCTCATCGAAGGCCAACGCGTTCTTCACGGGGATCGGCCGCAACAAGCGGATCGGCCTCTTCGACACGCTCGTGCGCGACTACGGCGTGGGCGAGCTGGTCGCCGTCGTGGCGCATGAGGTGGGCCACTACAAGAAGGGGCACGTCACGCAGGGGCTGGCGCTGCAGATCGGCTACCTGGGCGCGCTGTTCTTCATCCTGTCGCTGGTGTTGCGGCAGGAGGGCCTGTTCGCCGCTTTCTACATGAGCGAGATGTCGATCTACGCGGGGCTCGTCTTCTTCGGCCTGCTGTTCACGCCGGTCGAGCTGCTGCTCTCGCTGCTGATCAACGTCGTCTCGCGCAAGAACGAGTTCCAGGCCGACGCGTTCGCCGCCGGAACCACGGGCAACGGCGAGGCGCTGATCGCCGCCCTCAAGAAGCTGTCGGCCGACAGCCTGACCAACCTCACCCCGCATCCGCTGCACGTGTTCCTGCACTACTCCCACCCGCCGGTGCTGCAGCGGATCGAGGCGCTGCGCCGGTCGGAGGGCGAGGCCGGCGTCGCGGTGTAGGCGGATCGGCAGTCCGGTTCTGGCGCGGCAGCTTCGCCGCGACGCCAGCGACGAAGACCCGGCCGCCCGTCTCGTGCCCGGCCGTCCAGGAAGCCGCCTGCGCAGGGCCAGCCGTGCGGCGCGGACCGAAGCAGGGCTCCCGAGCTCGACCGGGCTAATGGTGCCCGCACGAAAGTGGCGCACGGGCATCTTCTTCCCGGTGCGCTGACCCAACGGCGCTGTCAACGGGCGGCAGCCGGGCGTCATAGAATCGATGTGGCGGGCTGACCTCCTCGCAAGCGCTCTGATGACGCAGCCGCGATCACTCGATGCGAGCCCGAGCGGCACGATCGGTGTCGAGCCGTTCGACGCGGGCTACGGGGCCGGGTTCCAGGTGGAGGACGACTCACCGCAGGCCCTCGAGTGCGAGATCATCGAGGACGGCGGGGAGCTCGCGGCGCACCACCCGCAAGTCGGCGGCCGGCCGCACCGCCTCGCATTCGTCGACGGCACCATGCGTACCGAGGCGCGTCTGACGCAAACGCACGCGCGCGGCGCGGTGAACACGGGCCTGGCGGGCAGTTGGGCAGCCGGCGCGGTGCTCGTCACGGAGGACGAACCGGCACGCTTCCACCGGATCGTGGTCGGACGCGCGTCCGTCTTCACGGGCGGACGCCCGGTTCCGCTTCCCGACCATCCGAACGGCTGGCGTTGGGCGCCGTACGCCGTCGAGGGCGTCGACATCGATGCGGCTCGCCAGCAGCTTCAGCGCCTCATGCGCGACGCCGAGACGGGGATCGCGGAGCAGCTCTGCAGCACCGGATGGCTGACTGTCCTCGACGGCCCGCTGCACGGTATCAGGCATCGTCGCAATCTGCCGCTCATCGGGTACGTCAAGACGCATCACCGGCGCATGCTCGCCCACGATCAGTGGCCCAGGATTCCTGGGCTGTCGAGCGGGGAACGTTCCAGCCTGTTCGCGCTGCCGGACGAGCTGTACGGATGCTATCTGCGCGTGGGTAGTCCCGGCCCGTGGGCGGGGCCCTGGGCGGGAATCGCCCGGATCGAGGTCCCGGCCGGGATCGGCCGCGCCGCCGCGATAGACACGGTTGACGCGGCGGCGGGCTGGCTGCCGGAGTTCGCCTCGGCGCTCCACCGCGATGCCCGGGCGCCGGTCAACCTGACGCCGATCGCCGGCCTGGAGCGGCGCCTGCACCATCTGCAGGGCGACTCGCGCCTGGCGCTCCGCGCCGTGCGTGAAGCCGTTCTGCGGCGCAGTAACGAGGAATGGACCGCATGAGCGACGGTGGACGTATTGGACTCGTCGATGGCTCGGTCGACAGCGACTCGCGCACGTTCCACGTCGTACTCGATCCGGAGGTCGTGATCCAGCTGGACGAGCTGGTGGCCGTCGGCACCGATCTGCCCGGCGGCGAGCAGGTGACGCACTACGGCATCGTGACGGAGCTGCGTTCGCGCTTCGAAGGGGCCGACCTGCCTTCCGATACCGGCCGGGTGGTCGACCGCACGCTGCCGGCGGAGCACGTGCGCCGCGCCGAGATCCGCGTCCTGCGCGTCGTGCCGGAGCTCTTCGTTTCGCCGCATGCTGGCTCGGCGGCGGCGCGTGCCAGCGGCGAGCACCGCGCGATCGCGCTTTTCGAGGACGAGATGACGCGCGGCAAGCTGCCGGTGGGCCTCGACCTGGGAGGCGTGCCGGTCTACGCGGACATGCGCTTCGTCGATGGCCGCTCGGGCGGTCACGTGTCGATCTCGGGCATCTCCGGCGTCGCCACGAAGACATCGTACGCCCTGTTCCTCCTCTACCAGCTCCTGGAGACCGAGCAGGGCATGGATCTGCTGGGCGGCCGGGCCGCGCGGGAGAACGTGCGGGCGCTGGTCTTCAACACGAAGGGCGAGGACCTGCTGCACCTGGACCGCGCCAACGCCGAATTCGCCGGCAAGCCGGGCGAGAGGGAGAAGTGGCGGGCCCTCGGCATCGACGATCCAGGACCCTTTCGCTCCGTCCGCCTCTATGCGCCGCGCCAGTCCGACGCGTCGGCGAACACGGTCGCCAACGTCAGGAGCCGCAACACGGCGGACGTGAACGCCTACGGCTGGACGCCGGAGCAGTTCATCCGCGATCAACTCCTGCAGTTCTGTTTCACGTCCGACGACGATCGCTCGACGCAGGTGGGCTTCGTGGAACAGCAGGTCCGGATTCAACTGCTGCGCCGCCTGCGACGGCTGGAGGGAGACTCGTCCGGCGCGGTGGTGATCGCCGATCTGGTGCCGCCGAACACGAGCTTCAATCCGGACCGCCTGGCGGAACGCACGCCGGATGCCGCGCTCGCCGGCACGGGCCACGTCATGCGCGACTTCAGCGATCTCGTCGACCTGCTCGAGGGCGTCGCGTCCGGGGACGACGAGGCGTTGATCGACGCGTGGTTCGGCCGGACGCAGGCAGGCACGCGGCAGGCGTTTCTCCGGAGGCTGATGCGGCTGCGCCGCCATGTCGGCCCGCTGATCGGGTGTGGGCTGGAGCCGGTCTCGTCGGAGAACGCGAGGCTCCACGTCGTCGACATCTCGACGCTCCACGACGATGCCCAGCGCTTCGTCGTCGGCGCGCTGCTGGACCGCGTCTGGCGGGAGAAGCAGGGAACGGGCCGCAACCCGCTCCGCTTCATCGTGCTCGACGAGCTCAACAAGTATGCGCCGGCGCAAGGTTTCTCGCCGCTCAAGGACCTGCTGGTGGACATTGCCGAGCGCGGCCGGTCTCTGGGTGTGCTGCTCATCGGCGCGCAGCAGGCCGCCTCGGCCGTGGCGCAGGCGCTGCCGCGGAACGCCTCGCTCAAGGTGGCCGGCCGGCTTGACGCCAGCGAGTCCGACGCCTACCGCTTCCTGACGCCGGCCCTGCGCGAGCGCGCGACCCGCTTCATGCCGGGCACCATGGTCGTGTCCCAGCCCATCGTGCCGGAGCCAATCCCTGTCCGCTTCCCGTTCCCGCCGTTCGCCACCAATCCGGACGAAGCGGCGGCGGACGAGGAAGCGGCGCGGACGCGGGCCACCGACATCATCCGCAACGTCGGCGCCCTCGCCGGCCCGAAGGTGGATCTGTGAAGCTGCTCCACACGTCCGACTGGCACCTGGGCGCAAGGCTCGGGCGGCACGATCGCACCCCGGATCATCTGGTGGCGCTGCGCGGGCTGCTGGAGTTCGCGGAGTCGGCCCGCCTGGACCTGATCCTGCACACCGGCGACCTCTTCGACGCGTCGCGTCCGCCCTACGAAGCGCTGGAGCTCGGCGTTCGGGCGCTGGGCCGGCTCGCGAAGATCGCGCCGACGCTGGTGCTGTCCGGCAACCACGACTCGTCTGTGCTGCTGCGCGTGATCGACGATCTGGCAGGCGCCGCCAGCCCGCGCCGGCTGCGGCTGGTGACGCAGCCCGAGGTGGTCGAGTTCCCGGACATCGCCCGGGAACCGGTCGCCGTGGCGTGCGTCCCCTTCATTGCACCGAGCGCCATCGCCAACTACGCCGCCGGCGATCCGTCCCGGTTCGAGGGAGACTACGCCGACGGCATCCGGACGCTGAACGCGGGTCTGCTCGAAGACGCGCACCGGCGCGCGGGCGCACACGGCATCGTCCTGTACGCCGCGCACCTGCATGTGCAGGGCGCCCGGCCGGGGAAGTCGGAACGGCCGATCACTGTCGGCGAGGACTACGCCACGCACGTCGACGGGCTCCAGCGCGCCATGTACTGCGCCTTCGGCCACATCCACGACCCGCAGCTCCTGCCGGGCAGCACGGCGCAAGGGCGCTACGCGGGCTCGCTGATTCCGCTCGACTTCGGCGAGCGTCAACAGACCAAGCAGGCGGTACTGGTCACGATCGCGGACGATGTCCAGGTCCAGACACATGATCTTCCGGGCGGCCGACCGCTGACGGAGATCACTGGCACGCTGGCGGATCTGGAACGGCGCGCGGCGCACGGCGGGCTCGACGGCTGCATCCTCAAGGCGCGGGTCGTTTCTGACGATCCCATCCCGGATCTCGCGGACCGGCTGGCGGACTGGTCGCCGCACTGCGCCGTGTTCGAGCTGCTCAACGCCATCGCGAACCAACCGGTGAAGGCGATCGACCCGTCCGGCGAGAGCAACGCCGAACCCGCGCTCGACGACCTGTTCCTCGAGTGGCGCGCAACCGCCGCCCACGGCGTCAAGGCGCCGCATGAGGCCGTGCAGGTGCTCTTCGCCCAGGCGCTCGGCAGTGTGGATCAGGTGGCCACACCCGACTTCGGCCTCACGCCGCTCACGTCGAGCGCGCAGGAGATGCTGGATCGCCTTGCGTCGCAGCGGAACGGCAGGCGAAGCTGACATGCGCCCTATCCAGCTCGCGATCGAGGGGCTGCGTTCGTTCCGGTCACCTGCCGCGTCAATCGATTTCACCGGCCGCGACCACATCGCCATCGTCGGCGACACGGGTGCGGGCAAGTCGTCGATTCTGGAGGCGATCACGTACGTCCTGTACGGCGAGACGACGTTCACGGCGCAGGCGAATCAGGAGCTGATGAACGACACGTCGACGACGCTGCGGGTCGTGCTGCGCTTCCAGGTGTCCGGTGAGGAATGGGAAGTGGCCCGCACGCTCAAGAAGGCGGGCGACGGGAAGGTCGGCGGAGCCAGGGTGCAACTGCGGCGTGTCGACGAGGACGGCGGCACGATCGAGCAGATCGAACAGGTCAAGCCCGTCAATGAGCGCATCAAGGCGCTGCTCGGGCTCGACAGCGATGCATTCCTGCGGACCGTCGTGCTGCCGCAGGGCCGTTTCGCCCGCCTGCTCGTGGAAGACAAGCCGAGCGAGCGCAGCAACATCCTGCGGCAGGTCTGGCGGACGGACGAGCTGGTCGCGGCGGGGCTGGCTGCCGGTGCGGCCCGCCAGGACGCCGCCAAGCTGTGCGTCCAGCTGCAGCAGGAGGCTTCCGCCTACCCCGCAGATCCGGCCGGGCATCTGGCGCGACTCGAGGACGCGCACGACGCTGCGGTGCACCACGAAGCGGCGGCCTCGGAGGCCGAGGGGGCAGCGTCGAGGTCCCTGGAGATCGTGCGCGTGATGGAGAAGGCGCAGAGAGCTGCATCCGACGTCGTCGAGCGGCTGCGTGTTCTCGAGATCGACCGCCCGGCCGAGAGGTTGGCGCCGATCGGGACTATCGACCGCCGCATCGCGGACGAGGACGCGGTCCTCGAGCAGTGCCAGGCCGGGATCGAGCAGGAGCTTGCGCGCATCCCTTCCGACGACGGCCCGACGAGTGAGGACGTCGCCGCGGCCCTGACGACGTTGAGGAGCATCGGCGGCCTGGTGACAGCCGCTGAGGAAACAGCCGACACGCTCCGCGGGAGCGTGGAAGATGCGTCCCGGAAGCACGCCGAAGCGCGGCGCCTGGAAGAGAGCGCCGCGGACGCGCGGCAGCAGGCAACGGAGCACGCCGCGCAGCGACCGCCGCTCGCTGACGCCGTCGAGGCGGCGCGGGCACGGCGCGCGGCGGTCGATCAGGAGTACTCCCGATACGAGGAACGCGGGGCCGAGCTGGACGACAAGCGCCAACAGCTTGGCGCGCTACGGCAGTCGCTGCACGCCCTCGCCGAGCGGCTGCAAAGCGCGCAGCACCGCGGCCTGCGCGCCGAGCGCACGGCTGCCGAAGCCGACGAGCACTTGGCCGCGGCGCGCCGGTCGGAATCTGCGGCAGCCGCGGCTCACGGATTGCACCCGGGCGACGAGTGCCCGATCTGCCATCGCGACCTCGCCGCCGACTGGGAGGCGCCTGACGACACCGGGGTGAGAGAGGCGCAGCAACTCGCCGAGGCTGCCCGGCAGGCAGCGCGGCAAGCGGAGAGAGGCGCGACCGCGCTCCACACGCAGAAGGCGGAGGTCGAGCGTCAGTCTGCCGACACCGCGGCACAACTCGGCGCAGCGGAGACGAAACTCGCCGACGTCCTTCGAGAACTTGCACAACACGTCGATCTCGACGCGGGAGCGCCCGTGCCGCCACGCGACGCCCTGCTCGCGCCACTCGCTGCCGCCGGCGCGAGGTCGGCGGCGTTGCTCGCGGCGCACGACAGCGCCCATGAGGCGCTTCGCGAAGAAGCTTCCCGCCGGGACACGGAGGCCAGTGTTGCACGCGGGGCGGCCGGCAGCGCCGACACGCTGGCAGCACACACGCGGGCCGCGGCGGAAGCGGCCTTGAGCCGATTGCATGGTGCGGTCCAGCGCGTGCCAGCGGAATATCGGCCGGGCCTGGACCTGCCGGCCGATGTCGCTGACTTGCACAAGGTGAACACGAGCCCGCTCAGGGCGCAGGCGCAATCGGCACAGGCGCGCCAGGAGCTCCTCGCGGTGCGCACGGCGGAACGTGAACGCCTGCGGAAGGATCTTGACGCCGCCGCCAGGGCACGCGCGGTCCTGGCACGGCGGCGGGCGGACGAAATCGATGGACCGCTCGATGAAGTCCTTCGCGACCTCAACAGGCACCGCGATGTCATCGTCGAGGCGATCAGGCACCTGACTCTCGGCAGGGACGTGCCTCCGGCGGTCTCGACGCGGGAGGTCGAAGCGCTGGCGGCGTGGATCGACGAGCTCGGGGCGGCGACGGCCGACGTTTCGCGAGCCGCCAACGAGCGGGCGCGCGCGGCTGCCGCCGCCGGAGACGCCGCACGTGCGGAGCTCGCCGCGATCGGGACGCGGTTGGGGGCCGACACCGATGCGGGCAACCTCGATGCAATCGTGGACTACGCGCGTGGGAAGGCGA
The DNA here is from genome assembly GCA_965217045.1 of Vicinamibacterales bacterium. Classification (GTDB taxonomy): domain Bacteria; phylum Acidobacteriota; class Vicinamibacteria; order Vicinamibacterales; family UBA8438; genus JAAXGX01. The sequence continues at coordinate 408,362 of CBDCHF010000009.1, forward strand.
ACGACGCCCGCTTCGAAATGCGCAGCAAGCGGCAATCCGCCGTGGACTTCGCGGCCATCATCGACGATGTGCAGCACCTCCGCGCGCTGCTCGCGGAGGTCCAGGACAAGGAACGGGCGCTGGGCGATCTCGAGGACGCCCTGAAGCCCGGCGCGTTCCTGAAGTGGCTCACGCTGCGCCGGTCGCGACGCCTCCTGGTGTACGCGTCCCGGATGCTCGAGGAGATGAGCGGCGGCAAGTACTCCTTCGTGGATCCGGGAGAGACCGAAGAGCAGTGGCGCGTCCTGGATCGGGATTCCAATCAGCCGCGCACGCCCGCCAGCCTTTCCGGCGGGGAGCAGTTCATCGCATCCCTCTCGCTCGCGCTCGGAATGGTCGAGATGATGGCCCGCAGCGGCGGCCGCCTGGAATCCCTCTTCCTGGACGAGGGCTTCGGCTCGCTCGACCGCAACAACCTCGACGCCGCCGTCCACGCCCTCGGAACCGTGGCCGCCAGGGGGCGCCTGGTCGCCGTGATCTCCCACGTCCGCGCGGTCGCCGAACAGATCGACCACGTCCTTGCTGTGACGCGCGTCGCTGCCGGCAGCAGGACGGAGTGGCTCACGAGCCGGCAGCGCCAGCGGCTCTCGGAGTCGGACACCGGCTGGGAGGCGACCTCGGCGCTGGCAGGGCTGTTGGATTAGGGGACAATCGACGCACGCTGCTCCCCCTGACAGATCCTGATACCGGCCCGTGCTATGGTCTCGGCCCATGCGCCATGCGCCATGCGGCCGGCCGGCTGGCGTTCGCGGCCACCGATCTGAGCAGCCACCTCGCCTGCGGCCACCTGACGAGCCTGCGCCGCGCCGTCGCGCTGGGCGAGCTCGAGCGGCCGAAGCCCTACGACGACCCGCGCGCCGACGTGCTGCGGCAGCGCGGGATCGAGCACGAGCAGCACCTGCTGCAACGGTTCGCCGCCGAGGGCCGCACCGTGGAGGCCGTCACCGCGGCCGGCGTGCCGTTCGCGCAGCGCGACCGGGCGGAGGCCGCGGCGCGCACCGTGGACGCGATGCGGCGCGGGGCGGACGTGATCTACCAGGGCCGGCTGGAGGACGGCGACGGGCGCTGGAGCGGATACCCGGACTTCCTGATCCGGGTGGAGCGGCCGAGTGAGCTGGGCGGCTGGTCGTACGAGGTAATCGACGCCAAGCTCGCGCGGACGGCCAAGGGCGCCGCGCTGCTGCAGCTCCTCTTGTACTCCGACCTGCTGCAGCGCAGGCAGGGGGCCGCGCCGGAGTCGATGCACCTGGCGCTGGGCGGGGGCCGCGGGGCGGTCGACGCGAGCTTCCGGGTCGCCGAGTACGCGGCGTACTACCGCGCCGTCCGGTGGCGCTTCGAGGCGCATGCGGACGCGCCGCCGCAGACCTACCCGGAGCCCGTTGAGCACTGTGCGATCTGCGACTGGCGCCGATCCTGTGCGGATCGGCGCCGGGCCGACGACCATCTGTCGCTCGTCGCCGGCATCACCCGCGGTCAGCGGCGCCGGCTCGTCGAGCGGGACGTGACGACGATGGTCGGTCTCGGCGCCCTGGGCCTGCCCATGGTGCCGCCGGTCGACGGTGTCGGCAGCGCCGCGCTGGCCCGTATCCGCGAGCAGGCGCGGGTCCAGGATCAGGCGCGCCGGCAGCGCCGGCGCATCCGCGAGCTGCTCACGCCGGTCGAGGCGGACAAGGGGCTCGCCGCCCTGCCGGCGCCCTCGGCCGGCGACGTCTTCTTCGACATCGAAGGGGACGCGTTCGCTGCGGACGGCGGCCTCGAGTACCTCTTCGGCACCGCGGACCGCGACGGCCGCTACGAGGCGCACTGGGCGCTCGACCCGGAGGCCGAGAGGCGCACGTTCGAGGTCTTCATCGACTGGCTCATGGCGCGTTGGGCGCAGCATCCGGAGTTCCACGTCTATCACTACGCCGCATACGAAACGACCGCCGTCAAGCGTCTGATGAGCCGCTACGCCACCCGCGAGGAAGAGGTGGACCGGCTGCTGCGCGGGCGCGTGTTCGTCGACCTGCATCGCGTGGTCCGGCAGGGGCTGCGCGCCTCGGTCGAGAGCTACTCGATCAAGAAGCTGGAGCCGTTCTACGGCTTCGTGCGGGAGGTCGATCTGACGGCCGCGACGCGGGCGCTCGTCGGGTTCGAGGCGCGGCTGGAGTCCGGTCAGGGCGCCGGCGCGCCGGAGGAGCTGCGCGCGCAGGTGCAGGGCTACAACCGGGACGACTGCCTGTCGACCCTGCGCCTCGCCGAGTGGCTGGAGGCCTGCCGGCGCGAGCTCGAGGACCTGACCGGGGAGCCGGTGCCGCGGCCGGCGCTCCGGGACGACGAACGCGACCAGGAGCGGGAAGGGGCGGCCGAGGTCGAGGCGTTGTTCGACGCGCTGACCGCGGGGCTACCGGCGGACGACGCGGCGCTGGATGACGACCAGCGGGCGCGCCGCCTGCTGGCGTACCTCCTGGAGTTCCACCGGCGCGAGGACAAGTCCATGTGGTGGGAGTTCTTCCACCGCTGCGGCCTCAGCGAGGAGGAACTGGTCGCCGACCGTGCGACGCTGGGCGCGCTGACCTACGTCGGCGAGGCGGGACAGGTGAAACGCTCCGTCGTCCATCGGTACCGCTTCCCGGACCAGCCCCACGAGATCGAGGTCGGGGACTCGCCGAAGAACCCGGCCACCGCCGAATCCGACGAGCAGCGCAGGGGATTCTGCGGCGAGGTCGTCGCGCTCGACGACGTCGCGGCGACGATAGACCTGAAGCGCGGGCGCGCGTCGTCGGTACCCCATCCACGGGCGCTCGTGCCGCTCGACAACGTCGGCGCCGGGGTGCTCCGAGAGAGTCTGTTGCGGCTCGCGCGGGAGGTCGTGTCCGGGGACTTCGCGCCGGACAGTCCGCGGCGCGCGTCGTTCGATCTGCTGCGGCGTGTGCCGCCGCGCGTCGGGGCAGCGCCGCCCGAGCCGAACGGGCCGGCCCTGGTGCAGCCGGGCGAGACGCCGCTCGACGCCGTCCGCCGCAGCGCTCCGCTCCTCGAGCGGTCCGTCCTGCCGGTCCAGGGGCCACCCGGCAGCGGCAAGACGTACGCTGGCGCGCGGGCAGCGGGTCGGCGTCACGGCCAACAGCCACAAGGTGATCTCCAATCTGCTCCGCGCGGTCTGCACGGCGGCCGACGAGAGGGACCAGGACGCGCAGGAGCCGGTCGTCGTCAGCGGCATCCAGAAGGCGGGCGCCGCGGAGGCCTGCCCGGACGAGCGCATCACCCGGGCCGACTCCAACACCGCGGTGGCCGCGGCGCTCGCCGGCGGCGAGGCCAACCTGGCGGCCGGCACCGTCTGGCTGTGGGCTCGCGAGGAGCTGGCCGGCGCGGTGGACGTGCTCGTCATCGACGAGGCGGGGCAGATGAGCCTGGCCAACACCCTGGCCGCCTCCCAGGCCGCGCGCAGCATCGTGCTGCTCGGCGACCCGCGGCAGCTCGATCAGCCGATCCAGGGGATCCACCCGCCCGGCGCCGACGTCTCGGCACTCGGCCACCTCCTGGGCGAGTCGCTGACGATCGAGCCGTCTCGCGGGATCTTCCTCGACCACACCTGGCGCATGCATCCAGCCGTGTGCGCGTTCACGACGGAGCAGTTCTACGCAGGCCGCCTCGGCCCGCGGCCGGAGCTGGCCCGGCAGCAGGTAATCGGTCCCGGACCGCTGGCCGGCAGCGGCCTGCGCTTCGTCGCGGTCGAGCACGCCGGCAACACGAACGCCTCGACGGAGGAAGCCGCGCGGGTCGCGGCGCTGCTGCGCGAGCTGCTGGACGGCGGCCCCGCGTGGGTGGACAAGGACGGAGCCCGGCGTCCGCTCACACTGAACGACATCCTGGTCGTGGCGCCCTACAACGCCCAGGTCGCGACGCTGCGGTCGGCGCTCCCGGACGGTGCTCGCGCCGGCACGGTGGACAAGTTCCAGGGCCAGGAGGCGCCGGTCGTCATCTACTCGATGGCGACCTCCACCCCCGACGAGGCGCCGCGCGGCATGGAGTTTCTCTACAGCCTGAACCGGCTCAACGTCGCCACGTCGCGTGCCCGTTGCGTCGCGGCCATAGTCGCCAGCCCGGCGCTCCTGGCGCCGGACTGGCGGACGCCGGAGCAGATGCGTCTGGCGAACCCGTTCTGCCGCTTCCTCGAGTTGGCTGAGGCTATATCGGCTCCCGGGGCGCATCCGCTTGCCGGACCGGCGGCCCGCGACCGGTGACCCGGGGCGATGCCGCGGGCGCCGCGTTATCCTTGCTCCGTGCGCCGCATCCGACTCGCCCTGGTCCCGAGCTGGCTGCTCGCGGCCGTCCTGCTTCTGTCCGGGGCGGCCCCGGGCGGAGCCCATCCGCTGGCGTTCACGGCCGCCACGCTCACGCTCGAGCCCGGCGGCTCGTTCCAGGCCGAGCTGATCTGCGACCTCGACGCGCTGGCGCTCGGCGCGCCGCTCGACACGGACGACGCCGAGCTGGTCGCGGCGCTCGAGAGCCTCACGCTAGGCGATTTCGAGGCCCGGGTCGCGGGCTTGCGGCGCCTGTTCGAGCGGCGGGTGCGGGTCCGGTTCGACGGCCAGCCCGCGCCCTTCGACGTGACGTTCCCCGACTACGGGACGCCGCGGGCGACCGCGGCCGAAATCCCCACTGTGCTGGGCCTGACGGCCCGGTTGACCGGGACCATCCCGGACGGCGCGGCCTCGGTCGGCTTCTTCGCTTCCCGCGCGTTCGGGGAGGTGCATCTCACCGTGGCCGATCCGGCGCGGGACGTCGAGGTGCGCTCCATCCTGGAGCCGGGGGCGCGCAGCGACCCGTTGGACCTGACCGCTCCGGTCACGCCGCCGGGGCCCGCCTCGGTCGCCTTGCTCTACCTGCGCCTCGGCTTCGTGCACATCGTGCCGGAGGGCGCCGATCACATCCTGTTCGTCCTCGGCCTGTTCCTGTTGAGCGCACGGCTGCGGCCGCTGGTCTGGCAGGCGACGGCATTCACCGTCGCCCACGCGTGCACGCTGTCGCTCGCGGCGCTCGGCTTCCTCGCCCTCGCGCCACGGCTGGTCGAGCCGCTCATCGCGCTGTCGATCGCCTACGTCGGCATCGAGAACGCGCTGGTCGATCGGCTCACCCGCTGGCGGCCTGCGGTCGTCTTCGGGTTCGGACTGCTGCACGGGCTCGGCTTCGCGGGTGTCCTGGGCGAGCTGGGCCTGCCCGAGCAGGAGCGGCTACTGGCCCTGGTGACCTTCAATGCCGGGATCGAGCTGGGTCAACTGGCCGTCATCACCGCTGCCGCGCTGTCGTTCGGCTGGTTCCGGGCGCGGCCCTGGTATCGCCGCTGGCTGGCGATCCCGGCGTCCGCGGGCATCGCCCTGGTCGGACTGGTCTGGGCGGTCGAGCGTGCGCTGGGCTGGTGAGGTGGCGCGTCCGGCGGGAGGCCGCGGCCGGTCCGGGCCGGCCGGAGCTCAGCTCGACGCGCCGGCCGGCCGGCCGCTGACCAGCCGGCCCACGGCCTTTAGCTTGCCCCAGAAGAAGTCGAACTGGCCGAGCAGCGTCCCGTAGCCGAGCAGCAGCAGCTGGTAGAGCGGCACCATGATGATCAGATACAGCGCCCACTCCAGCCAGTCGGGCGCGGTCGCGGGCATGAAGAGTCCGATGATGGGCGTCTTCAGCCTCACCGTGGTCAGGCCGGCGAGCGAAAAGGCCAGCAGGATCGCCAGGACGCCCCACGGCCCGACACCCCAGCGCTGCTTCATGCGTTCGAACAGTGGCATCGGTCGATTATCACGTACCCCTCGCAGCGCGGCACCTCGTCGAACGCCGCCGTGGTCAGGAACGAGCAGCTATGGGCAGCTGATTCTACCCCCGCTGCGACGCAGGACCGTGATCGATATAAGGTTGCCAAGTGCATCCAGGCGGAGCCCGTTTTCTGCGGCTTCGGGCACTCGGCACACAGCAAGGTAATTTCCGTCAGTGTCCCACGCCGCGAACGGCCGCTGCAATGCTCGTCAGAACAGCAGCCGGAAGCCGACCTGCATCTGGAACGGCGGGCCGGGGATGTTCCCCGTCAGGTACTCGCCGTCCTCGCCGCGCGTCCGGGCGAAGTTGGAGTTCGTGGGCTGCCCGCTCAGCCCGCAGGCCAGGTCGCGCGAGCTGGCGCAGTAGTTGGCGACGGTGGAGTACCCCTGGTCGAGCGTGACGTTGTCGAGGTTGAAGAGGTTGAAGAACTCCAGCGACACGAGCGCCTGCCGGCTCCCGCCGAGTGAGAACCGCTTCTGCACGCGCAGGTTGATGTCGGCAATGGGCTTGTCCCGGAAGGCGTTGCGCGTGAACGCCACGCCGGGGGCGCTGTAGGGGCGGTCGGCGCCGCCGCGGTCCTCGTTCGAATCGGTGCCCATCCGCGCGTCGAACGGGGCACCCGACAGGACGTACAGGCCGGTGGAGAGGTCGACGCCGCCGGGCAGCATGACCACCCCGTTCAGGTGGAACTGGTGCCGCCGGTCGAGCACGTTCGGGCCGTACTCCGAGGTCAGGTCGTACGCGTTCTCGTAGGACACGCCGCCCGCCGCCCGCTCGTTGTCGTCGCTGGACTCATTCTTCGACAGCACGTAGTAGGCGTTGAGCTGTCCCCACGGACGGCGGACCTCCGAGCTCATCGTCAGCGCGCGGTAGAGCGCCGACGCGGTCGACTCGCGCACCGTCACGCTGTCGAGCGCCGGCACCGGCCGCGCCGTTCCGCTCCGCAGGCCGAAGAACGGGCGCTGCGCCGGGTCGTCGGGCGTGACGGTCGGCGGCGGCACGTTGAGGTCCCGGTTCCGTTGCAGGTGGATGGTGTCGACGACGAGCACGTCGGCGCCCAGCGACCAGCCGGGGCTGATCTCGTGCTGTACGCCCCCGCCCGCCTGCCGCGCCATGGGGTTCCGGAAGTCCTCGTCCATCATCGTGACGCGCGCGCCGGCGAACGGGTTGTTCTCGATGCCGAGGGCGGTCGCGATGCCCGTTATCTGGTCCGCGGTCAGGGTGGGCAGAGTGTCCAGCGAGCGCTCGTTCAGGTCGATCCCGATCAGCCGCATCTGGTCGTACAACGTGACGTGCGGATTTCCCGGCGGGACGCGGAACGGCAGGGCCACCGTCACGTCGCCGGGCGGCACGCGGAAGTTGTTGACCGGGCCGGCCATGAGCAGCAGGGGTGTGCGGGCGTAGTAGATGCCGGCGAACCCGCGCACGACGGTCCTGGCCTCGCCGGTCGGATCCCACGCGAAGCCCGCGCGCGGTCCGAGCTGGCCGCCGCTGCTCGGGATGGTCGTCGGATCGACCGTGCGGCCGATGGGGAAGCTCACGCCGCGCAGCTGAGCGAGCAGGATGTCGTTGTCGGCGTCCGGGGTCGGGTTGAACTGGCCGTCCCAGCGTAGGCCGTAGTTGACCGTCAGGTTGGCCGCCACCCGCCACTCGTCCTGCACGAACAGGCCCACCTCGTCGGTCGCGAACGACGTCTTCAGATTGCCGATCTGCTGCACGTAGATCAGCGACGGCGAGCCGAAGCGGTTCGGAATGGCGCCGCCGACGCCGATGATGTCGAGCGTGGTCTCGACATTCGACCCGGAGACGAGATAGCCGCCGTTCTGGAAGAAGCCGAACGTCTGGTCGATGAAGACGTGGTTGTAGTCGAAGCCTGCCTTGACGCTGTGGCCGCGGGCCAGCCAGGTCACGTTGCCGCCCGCCTGCGCGCGCCAGTCGTACTGCGTCGTCGGGCGGAAGCTGCGGGTCCCGAACTCCCCGAGCGACAGATCGACGAGCGGCTCGAGCGCGTTGGCCGAGCGCGGACGGTCCTCGCGCGAGTACTGCCCGCGCAGCTCGAAGAGCAGGTCGGACGACGGCACGCTGGTGAACTGGCCGACCAGCGTCTGCGTCGAGTCCTCCTCCGTGCCGTTCGTCTCGAGCGAGCGATCGGTGGTCGGGGTGATGACGCCGCCGACGCCGTCGGAGTTGAGCGCCCGGTTCGTGCTGCCGTTGTAGCGCACGTTGAAGCGGTTGCCCCGCGGCAGGTTGACGTCGATGCGGGCGAGCCAGGCCCTGGCGTCGTTGGTCACCTCGAACGGCGTCTCGAAGCGCCGGTAGTGGTCGTAGCCTTCCCGGCTGGCCGCGGTCGGCGTGAAGCCGTCGAGCCGCGCGAAGCGCACCTCGCGCGGCGCCTTGAACTCCTGCTGCTCGTAGGCGACGAAGTAGAACGCCCGGTCGCGGGCGAGCGCACCGCCCAGCGACCCGCCGAACTGGTGCTGCGTGGGCGCCGCGTCCTGGCCGAACGCATTCGTTGCCGCGAGCTGCTCCGGCCGCAGCAGGTAGAAGGCCGTCCCGCTCGTGTCGTTCGCCCCCGACTTCGTGACGGCGTTGACCAGCCCCCCGGTCGAGCGCCCGAACTCGGGCGAGTAGCCCGCTTTGACGACCCGGAACTCGCGGATCGCCTCCTGCGGAATCGTGAAGGTGAACTGGGACCGCTCGCCGCCGCGGATGCCCCCGAAGAACGGCTGGTTGTAGTCGGCGCCGTCGATGCTGATGTTGCCGTTGATGCCGCGCTGCCCGGCCAGCGATATCTGGCCCCGCTGCGGCTCGACCTGCGCGCCGGGGGTCAGCGTGACGAAATCGTGAAACCGCCGGCCGTTGATCGGCAGGTTCGAGATCGCCTGGCCGTCGAGCGTGACGTCGGACGTGTCGGTGGTCGTCTCGACGGCCGAGGTTGTCGCGGTCACGGTGACCTCCTCGGCCACGCCGGCGAGCGTCAGCCTGAAGTTGATCGTGCGGCTGGCCCCGACGGTGAGCGTCACGTCGTCGAGCGCGCCGGCGCCGAAGCCGGCCAGCTCGGCGCGCACGTCGTAGCGGCCGGGGGGCAGCAGCATGACGTGGTACACGCCCGCACTGTCGGACACGGCGGTGCGGATTAGGCCGTTGTCGAGGTTGACGACGGTCACGGTGGCGCCCGGCAGCACCCCGCCGGTGGCGTCTTCGAGCAGGCCGGTGATCTCGCCGGTGGTCGCCCGGTTCTGGGCGGCCACCGGCGTCGCGAGCAGGATGGCTGCAAGCAGCCAGGCAAGCACTCGTAGTCCAGGCATCGCTGGAATCGTATCGAAGCGCTGTCAAGAATCGGTGACGGAGGTGTCAAGAAGGGGAGACTCCGGCGTGACGTTTGGTTAACATTCAGCGTCAACCGTTTCGATACTGGAGAGCGCCGCCATGCAACGTCTTGTCGCAACCTGTTGCCTCCTGCTCATCGCCGCCGCCCCGCTCGCCGCCCAGCCCGACGGCTGGACGCGGCCGTATCCCGGGCACCGCGTCATCGGCGAGCTGTACGCCGTCGGGACCTACGACCTGGCGGCCTTCCTGGTCACCTCGAACGACGGCCACTTCCTGATCAACACGGGGCTCGAGGACTCCGTCCCGCTGATCCGCGAGAACATCGAGTCGCTCGGCTTCCGGCTCGAGGACGTCAAGGTGCTCCTGACGACGCAGGCGCACTGGGACCACACGGCCGCGCTGGCGGAGATCAAGGAGATCACCGGCGCCGAGATGTGGGCGACGGCCGGCGACGCGCCCGTGCTGGAGGACGGCGGGTTCAGCGATCCGCACTTCGGCGGCCGGCAGTCGTTCCCGCCGGTGGCCGTCGACCGGATCATCGAGGACGGCGAGGTGCTGGAGCTGGGGCGGACGCGGCTGACGGTGCTGGCGAGCCCGGGGCATACGGCCGGCAGCGTGAGCTATACCATGGCGGTGTATGAAAATGGCGTGGACTACGATGTCATCATCGCCAACATGGCCACCATCAACGAGGGGAAGCGGCTGGTGGTCGATCCGACCTATCCGGGCATGGCCGACGATTTCGCGGAAACGTTCCGCCGGCAGAAGGCGTTGAACATCGACGTCTGGGTCGCGTCGCACGGGGGGCAGTACAACCTGCACGACAAGTACGAGCCCGGGCAGCGGTACCACCCCGACACGTTCGTGGATCCCGAAGGCTTCCACGCCGAGGTGGAGCGTCTGGAGCAGCTGTACCTCGATCAGCTCGCCGCGGAGCAGCGCTGAAGCGGCCGCCGGCGCCGCTTCGGCGAGGTCTGAAACGTCGTGCAATTCGTCGCCGCCGGCCCCCGGCGGCGGCTGCGGAACGAACACGGAGGGAGGGTGGCATGCGACGCCAACTGATCGGTGGGTTGCTGGTCGCGGCAGTGGCCGCGGCGTTCACGGCGGACCCGGCGCGGGCGCAGGAAGTCGGCGAAGGTGCGGCGGAGCAGGCGTCGCCGTTCCGGACCCCGTGGGGCGACCCGGACCTCGAGGGCATCTGGGACACCGACGCGCTGCGGAGCGTGCCGCTGGAGCGCGATCCCGTGTACGGCGAGCGAGCCGTCCTGACGGACGAGGAGCTTGCCGCGCGCACCGCCAGAGAACAGCTGCGCGCGGTGGACGACCCGTCGGTACGTCCGGACGGCGCGCGGGAGAACCTGCGGACGCCGGTGCACTGGGACGAGTGGTCGGACGACCCGTCCGCGCGGACGTCGCTCATCGTGGATCCCCCGGACGGGCGCATCCCGCCGCTGACCCTCGGCGCCCGGTTGCGGCCCGACGACCCGTCGGCCACCATCGGCTTCGCCGGCGGCAGCTTCGGCCCCGGTCCCTTCAACGGTCCGGAGGACTACAACCCGATCGACCGCTGCATCACGCGCGGGCTGCCGAACACCTGGTTCCCCAGCCTCTACAACAACGGCTTCCAGATCGTGCAGAACCAGGATTACGTGGCCGTTCTCTACGAGCGGCTGCACGAACACCGCATCATCCCGCTCGACGGCCGCGCTCCGCTCGAGCAGGGCATCCGCACGTGGTTCGGCGAATCCCGGGGGCGCTGGGAAGGGGACACGCTGGTCGTCGAGGTGACGAACTTCAGCGACCGGACGAACTACAAGGGCGCCGGCTCCACGCTGCGGCTGACCGAACGCTACAGCCGGGTGGACGCCGACACGGTGCGCGTCGAGATCACCGTGGACGACCCGTCGACCTGGACGCGGCCCTGGACGGCGATCATCGAGGGCAGGAGCGACCCCGCCTACTGGCAGATCTTCGAGTACGCCTGCCACGAGGCGAACTACAACATGACCTTCATGCTCCAGGCGGCGCGGGCCGCCGAGCGGGCGGCGGCGGCGGACGAGTCGCGCTGAGCGCGTCCGGTGACGTGCTCGGCTGGCTGATGCCAGGCGACGACGCGGGCGAAACGCATCCCGCCGCGTCGCGCGTCAGTTCCCTTCCGGCAGCGTCAGCCGTTCGCGAACCGCACCGTTCTCGTCGTCCGAGGGCGACCTCCGCTGGAGGACGCCCTCTCTGACCAGTCGCGTCACCAGGGTCAACTTTCCCTCGGCATCCAGACAGTCGGGCAGATCCTGGACGGCGAACTCGTCAGCCGTCGTGGCGAACTGCAGCGCCGGCCACACGCCGCCCGGCAGCCTGAGCTCGCGGCCGCAGAACCGGAGGAGGCACGTCTCGCCCTCCGTCACGGTCTCAGTGAGCAGGCCGACACGGCGTCCTACCCGCGAGCGGGGCGTCAGCGGCTCTCCGCGGAGCCGCTGACTGAACAGGTCGGTGAACAGCGGCACGTCGGTGGCCAGCACTTCGTCCGTGAAGCGGTGCCACACGACCTCCGGGTCGAACCGCGATTGCACGAACGCCAGTTTCTCGCGAAACAGACGCGCTCGCTCGGCGACGGGAAGCGCCTCCCGGGCGAACTCGCGAGGGAGGTTCCGGCGCAGGGATTCTTCCTCGAGCGCCGCCGCGGTGACGCTTTCGACAAGGAACTCGGCCCATGTGAACGCCGTGAGCCCGAGCGTGATGTGCAACGACGCCTGGCCCGTCGAACGGGCCGAGTGCATCAGACCGCGCGGCAGGTAGACGGCGCTGCCCGGGCCGAGCTCGAACTCGTCGCTGACGTCGCCGGGAGGCGTGCCGGGTTCGAAGCGCTGGCCGCGGAGCGGCAATCTCACCCTGGTGTCGTAGATCGACCAGCGCTTCGCGCCGCTGATCTGCAACACGAAGACGTCGTGGGTGTCCCAGTGCGGGGCGAATCCCTGCGCGTCGGGCGGCGTGAGATACACGTTGGTCTGGATGCGCGACGAGAAGCGCCGCCCGAGCGCGACGCACAGCCGCGCCAGCGCCGGCACACGGCTGTGGAGCTGGCGAAAGATGACGGTCGCGCCGTCGTCGAAGTGCCTCGCGACCTCGAGCGGCTGGATCCTGCCGGCGGCGTTCGTGTAATCGCCGGCGGCGACGTCGCCGTCGCCCCGGACCAGGCTGATGTCGGGATAGCTGGCCGAGTGGGTACCCAGCACGATATCGAGGTCGGTCACCGAGAGGAGCTCGGCGTAGTAGGGGGACGCCCTGCGCCGGATGTGCAAGAGCCGTTGCTCGTAGTAGTCGCGTTCGAACTCCGCGGTCGGCAGCGGATCGGTGAGCCAGGTGTACCAGTCGCGGTCGATCGCCGATCCTGGCCTGGTGTGGTCCGTCATCGCATGAACGCTCCGTGCAATGCGACGGATGGTACTTCGTTCGCGTGCTGGGGTCCTGCAACCCGCGCCACAGTTTGACGACCAGGGCCCGCGCCACTAACATTTGGTCCTACAGACGCGGGAGAAATGTAATGCGCAGACCGGAGAACCGGAAGCCCAACGCGAATCGTCAGGGATTGCCGATGTCGCTGACAGACGCGGACATCACCACCGTCCGGGTCGATCGTCGCTCGTTTCTCTCGCGTGCGATCGTGGCCGGCTCGATCGCGGCGGGTGCCGCTCTGACCGCGGCGTGCCCCGGCGGGACCGATTCCGACGGCGCCTCCGACAGCGACTCCCACTAGGAGTCTGCGCCATGGGATGGCGCGGATCCTGCCGGGCGACATGTCCTTGCGCAGGGCGATCTTCTGGGCCCACCTGGTGGTCGGTGTCGCCGCCGCCATCGTGATCCTCATGATGGCGGTGACCGGCGGGGTCCTCACCTACGAGGCGCAGCTCAACCGGTGGGCGCTTCGCGAGTATCGCGCCGATTCGCCGGCCCCGGGCGTCGCACCGCTGGGGCTCGACGAGTTGATCGCGCGCGTCGCCGGCGAGCAGCCCACCGGTCTCGTCACTTCCGTGGCCTTGAGAAGGGATCCGCGAGAGCCGGCGGTCGTCCGGCTCGACGACGGAGCCACCGTCCATGTCGATCGCTTCACCGGCGAGCGGCTGGGCGACGGCAACACACCAACGCGCCGCCTCCTCCGGAGCGTCATGTACTGGCACCGGTGGTTCGCCCTCGAGGGGGACTATCGGATCATCGGTCGGACGTTCACGGCAACCGCCAACCTCGGGTTCCTGTTCCTGCTCGTCAGTGGGTTCTACCTCTGGTGGCCGCCGACCGGAAGCCGCGCCGCCTGGAGACAGGCGCTGTGGTTTCGCCGCGGCCTCCGGGGGCGGTCGAGAAATCTCAACTGGCACCGTGTGATCGGCTTCTGGTCGGTCGTTCCGCTCGCCGTCATCGTTGCCAGCGGCGCCACGATCTCATACCAGTGGGCCGCCAACCTCGTCTATCGGCTGGCGGGTGAGGCGCCGCCGCCCCAGACGTCGCCGCAGCCGTTGGAGTCGGTCGCCCGGGGCGACCTGTCAGTCATGCCAGGCCCGGCGACGCCGCTGGTCGAGCTGCAGGTGCTGGTCACGAAGGCGGTTGCCGAGACGCCCGGCTGGCGAACGATCACGATCGGCCTCCCCGAGTCGATTCACGACGCCGTCCGGGTCGGGGTCGACCGCGGGACCGGCCGCCAGCCGTCGAAGGGCGAGGACCTGCTGTTCGACCGGGCGACCGGGGAGCTGGTCGGGCGCGCCGGCTATCCGACCTTCAGCCGCGGCCACAAGATCCGCCGCTGGTTGCGGTTTGCGCACACCGGAGAGGTGTACGGCGTGATCGGGCAGTCGCTCGCCGGCCTCGTGTCTCTGGGCGTCGCCGTCATGGTCTGGACCGGTCTCGCGATGAGCTGGCGCCGTTTCTCACGACCCCGGTAGGGTTCAGTGACCGCCGGGGGAACGGCCTTCGATCACGGCTTGCGTATTCGTCAGGTACCGTCCCATCCCCGACCGTGCGCGCCGCTTGACGATCGCGCGCAGCAGGCCCTTGAAGAAACCTGACAGGCCCGTGACCCGCGATCGGGTGGCGTAGAGCAGGAAGAATCCGTCGTCCTCGCCGCCGTCGTCCTCGACGAGCGTTCGCAGTTCCAGCGTCGCGCTGAAGTAGTGGTTGGCGTAGATCTGGCGCGTGGCGATGACGTAGCGCAGGCCGGGCAGGCTTGCGACGCCGGCCGGGAAGGGCTGGATGACCACCTGGTTGAGCCGGGTCGTCGGCTTCATGCCGAACTCGCCCATGTTCCAATAGAAGAACTCGTCGGCGCCTGGAAGGCTCGAGCGAGGGTACTCCCGGAGGAACCGCGTCAGCTCCGGGATCGGCATCGGCGTGTCGAGCGGATGCGCCAGGCCGTGGACCTCTTCGGAGAGCGGCACCGCCGGGATGCGGTCTGCGTATGTGCCCAGTGTGTCGACGCCGCCGACCCGATAGGTGCGAAGCGCGTCGAAGATCATCTCCCGGTAGATGCGAGTCGCCTGGGCCGGAGCATCCGCGCTGTCCCAGTCCACGTGCGCGTCGAACCGCGCCATGGATTTTTCGGAGAGCTGTAGTTCGCAGTCGCCCGGCCGGCAGTTGCGGAGGTCACGGACGTCCGACTCGAGCAGTTCCAGCGCGTCGAGATCACTGAGCCGCGGCGGATCGTTGAACTTGCCTACGCCGATGATATTGAGCTTGCGCTCGAATACGTCGATCTCCCGTATCTGTTCGGCGAGGTCGCCAGACCGGCCCCGAACCCGCACGGCGCCGAAGATCGACACGTCCACCGCTTCGGGGGTCTCGAGATTCTTCGCCACGGCTCGACCGGCCAGGACATCACGCCAGTCCCTGTCGGAGTAGCCGATCTGGTCGGTGAGGTAGCGGCGCAGGGTCTCTCGGGTCGGTTCTACCCCCGGCTCGACTCCCCCGATCGCGATTGCGGCGCCCAGCAGCGAAAGAATCACCACGGAGACTGTGTTCAAACACCTCACGACACGATTCTAGAGGAGCCGAAAGGCCCGTCGCGTATGTGTTGCCGACGGGCCTTCCGGTGCCATTCAGACGTCTGCCTTCTGCCGACGTCTCTAGTACATGTCTCCCATCCCGCCCATGCCCTCATGGCCACCGCCACCGGCTGGAGCCGCACTCTTCTCCTCGGGAATTTCCGCGATCAGCGCTTCGGTCGTCAGCAGGAGCGACGCGATGGAGCTGGCGTTCTGGAGCGCCGAGCGCACCACCTTGGCGGGGTCGATGACACCGGCCTTGACAAGGTTCTCATACGTCTCGGTCTGGGCGTTGAACCCCTCGTCGCTGTCTTCGGCGTCACGCACCTTCTGGACGACAATCGAGCCCTCGAATCCGGCGTTCTGCGCGATCCACCGCATCGGCTCCTCGAGGGCGCGACGGATGATGTTGACGCCGAGCTGCCGGTCGTCGTGGACCTCGAGCTTGTCGAGTGCACTGGCGGCACGCAACATGGCCACGCCGCCGCCGGGCACGATCCCTTCCTCGACCGCCGCTTTCGTGGCGTGCATGGCGTCCTCGACACGGGCCTTCTTTTCCTTCATTTCCGTTTCGGTGGCCGCCCCGACCTTGATCACGGCTACGCCGCCCACGAGCTTCGCGAGTCGCTCCTGAAGCTTCTCGCGGTCATAGTCCGACGTCGTGTCCTCGACCTGTGCGCGGAGCTGTTTGACGCGGCCCTCGATGGACTGCTGTGTGCCTCCGCCTTCGATGATCGTCGTGTTGTCCTTGTCGATCGTGACCTTCTTCGCCGTACCCAGATCCTCGAACTGGAGGTTCTCGAGCTTGAGGCCCAGGTCTTCCGTGATGGCCTTCCCGTCGGTGAGGATGGCGACATCCTCGAGCATGGCCTTGCGGCGGTCCCCAAAGCCCGGGGCCTTGACCGCCGCGACATGCAGCGTGCCCCGCAACTTGTTGACCACGAGGGTGGCCAGCGCCTCACCGTCGATGTCCTCGGCGATGACCAGCAAGGGACGGCTCGACTTGACCACCTTCTCCAGCAGTGGCAGCAGATCCTTCATGGAGCTGATCTTTTTTTCGTGAATCAGGATGAACGGATTCTCGAGCACGACCTCCATCCGCTCGGGGTCGGTCACGAAATACGGCGAGAGATAGCCGCGATCGAACTGCATCCCTTCGACGACATCCAAGGAGGTCTCGAGCGTCCTGGCCTCCTCGACCGTGATGACGCCGTCTTTCCCGACCTTGTCCATCGCTTCGGCGATGATCGTGCCGATCGTCTGGTCGGTGTTGGCCGAGATCGTCCCGACCTGCGCAATCATGTCGCCGCTGACCGGCGTCGACATCTTCTGCAGCGCGCCGACCACCGCCTCGACCGCGACCTCGATGCCGCGCTTGATCTCCATCGGATTTGCGCCGGCGGTGACGTTCTTGGCGCCCTCGCGGTAGATGGCCTGCGCTAGTACCGTGGCGGTCGTGGTGCCGTCACCGGCGATGTCGGATGTCTTGCTCGCAACCTCTCGGACCATCTGGGCGCCCATGTTTTCGAACGGGTCCTTGAGATCGATCTCCTTGGCGACCGTTACACCGTCTTTCGTGATCGACGGGGATCCGAACTTCTTGTCCAGCACCACATTGCGACCCTTCGGGCCGAGTGTGACCTTGACCGCGTTGGCGAGCTTGTTGACGCCTTCGATGATCATCCGTCGTGCTTCTTCACCGTACACAATCTGCTTGGCCATCTCTTGGAACTCCAATCCCCTGTTCAGTTTCGTGCCTTGGCCAATGTGGCGGCACCCGTGCGGGTGCTCGAGGCAGTGGCTACTACTGACTTTCTTCGATGACTCCGAGCACTTCATCCTCGCGCATGATGAAGTACTCGATGCCGTCGAGCTTGATCTCCTGACCGGAGTACTTGCCAAACAGCACCTTGTCGCCGGCCTTGACGTCGACCGGGACGAGCGTGCCGTCTTCCTGTACCTTGCCTTTACCTACGGCCAGGACCTTGCCCTGTTGGGGCTTTTCCTTCGCCGTGTCCGGAATGATGATGCCGCCAACCATTTGTTCCGTTTCCTCAATACGTTCAACGATCAGTCGGTCGTGGAGTGGGCGAATCTTGACAGGCATAGATGTCATGCTCCTTCACGTTGTTGACGGGACGAGGGAGAGAAAAAAGCCGACGACCGCTCGCCGGCAATCTGCTGGCACTCGGGGCAGGCGATTGCTAATTCTAGCAGATCGGGACGGTCATGGCTTGAAGTCGATGCGCTTCAGGCTGCGGCGTGTCCAAGGCGCGGCGGGCGCCTTGGACACGCCGCGACTCCGGTCGAGATCGATCTGTCGCCGGTAGATCCGAAAGGGAATCCGCGACGTGTCGTTCAGGCAGGTGTGACGTTCTCGGCGCGGGGGCCCTTTGGACCTTGGCCGAGCGTAAACGTCACGCTGTCGCCTTCGCGCAGCGAGTCGAATGGCGTGCTCGTGCAAGCGGACTGGTGGAAGAAGTATTCGGTGCCGTCGGGTGCGGCGATGAAGCCGAAGCCCTTGTCGGTGATGCGCTTGATCGTGCCGGTTGCAGATGCCATGGGTGAGTCCTCCGAGTGAAGTCGGCCGAAATGGGCCACGAACGCGCCGAGGGCACCGTCAAGTTGACGACTACCGTGCCCCTGGGCCTCCCCATGAGGCCGCGCGCACTTTGTAGCTGCTTTGATGAGGATCGGAGCTTCAGGATCGACGGAACGCCGAGAGCCAGCGGCAGGTCTCAGAAAAGTAGCTGTCGGAGCTTGCCACATTCCCACCACTTTGGCAAGGTTGATGGAGCGTGTTTCACTGAGTTCCCCCGACCGGACCGGGATCCGACGTATGGTAGTAAGTGGCTATCAATAAACGATTTATGTTGCTTCTGGCATGATTCTGGACAAGCGCCGGGATTGGCTGGTTACTCAGGTAGCGCGAAGACGAACAGGGTGTTGCCGGCGCTCGCGCGCAGTTCCGGCGTCAGGCGCGTGAAGGCCGACGACGTCCCGGCCGTGCCGGTGCTGACCGCGACGTACTGCCGGCCACCGACCGCGTACGTGACGGGGAAGCCGGTCACCGCCGAGCCGATGTTGACCTCCCACAGCACCTCGCCCGTCTCCTGATCGAACGCCCGGAACCGCCCGTTGACGTCTCCTCCGAACAGCAGCCTCCCGCCGGTCGCCACGAGCGACATGGTGGCGGACCGCTGCTCGTGCTTCCAGACGGTGGCGCCCGTCTCGGCCGAGATGGCCTGCACGGTGCCGACCTGGTCCGTCCCCGGCGCGAGCTGGTTGATGACCGCGAGCTGGTAGTGGCTCTCGGCCTCCGGCGTGGCCAGCATGCGGGCGCAGACGTTGCGCAGCGGCATGTACATGGTGTTGGTCAGGGGGCTGTAGGCGCCCGCCTCCCAGTCCTTGCCGCCGTACCAGCTCGGGCAGGCTAGCACCTCCTGGCCGGTCCCGGTGAAGACCAGCTCCGAGTTGGCCGTCACCGCGCCCGTGGTGCCGTCGATGTCGCTGATGACGTTCTGGGTGACGGTGGGCGTGGCCCACAGGAACTCGCCGGTCTCGCGGTCCAGCGTGTAGACCACGCCGGTCTTGCCCGGGATACCGGTAATCACCTTGCGCACCGCGCCCGGCTGGATGCCCGGATTGATCCAGCTCACGGCACCGGGATCCGGGGCGACGGCGGTGTCGACCAGCAGCCGCTCGAACGGGTGGTCGAGGTCCCAGTGGTCGTTCAGATGCTGGTAGTACCAGACGATCTCGCCGGTGTCGCCGTCGAGCGCCAGCGTCGAGTTGTGGTAGAGGTGCGTGTTCTGGATACCGCCCAGCAGGAACTTCGGCGCGGGGGACGTGACCGACGTTCCGATGTAGACGAGGTTCAACACCGGATCGTAGCTCGGCGCCATCCACGATCCGACGTGTCCGCGCTCCTCGTACGGCACGCCGCCCCACGTCTCGTCGCCCGGCTCGCCGGGCGCCGGGATCAGGCGTCGGCGCCACAGCTCCGCGCCGGTCGTCGCGTCGTGCGCGGTGATCACGCATGCCTCGGGCCCGGCCCACGGCCGGCAGCTGCGCCCCGAGACGACCTTGCCGTTGGCGATGATCGGGCCAGAGGAGTGTCGGGCGGGGTGCGTCTTGTAGTCGAGGATCTCGGTCTCCCACGCCAGCCGGCCGGAGGTGGCGTCCACGGCGTAGGCGTAGTCGTCGTTCCCGGTGTCGATGACGAGGTTGCCGTAGATGGCCACGTTGCGGTTGACGTCGACGAGGCCGCGGATGTACTCGTCCACGTCATCCGGTATGGGGCGGCGGTACTCCCACAGCAGATCGCCCGTCACGGCGTCTATGGCCTGCAGGATGTCGTTCGGGTTGGGCATGTACATCGTGCCGTCGTACACCAGCGGCGTGCCCTGCTGGCTGCCGGGGTGCAGGCCGCGCGACCAGACCAGCCGCAGGTCGCCCACGTTGTCGCGGTCGATCTGGTCCAGCGGGCTGTAGCCCCAGCCGTCGAGCGTGCGGCGCCACATGAGCCAGTCTTCGGGATCCGGGTTCTGGAGCATCGCGTCCGTGACCGGGACGAAGTCGGGAGTCTGCGCGCCCGCGGAACCGGCGGCCGGCGGCAGCAGCACGAGCCCGACCAGCAGAACGCAACGCGCAGCAGGAAACCGTCGGTGCATTGCGAGACTCCCTCGTCAGTGGGCCGTGTAGGTCCGGCTGTAGCCGTTGCGGCCGTTCGTCAAGGTGAACCGGCCGTCCGGAGCCACCGACGCCCTGAGCCAGTGCCCCTGGCAGTCCTCGGTCTCCTCGAAGTTGGCAATCATGTCCTCCGCCGTGTTGTGGCCCGGGCTCTCGAGCGCCAGGTGGGTCTGCCAGATGCCCTCGACACCGGGGATGGCGGCAATCCGCTCGTACATGTGCGGCGCGGTGATCCCCTTGCGGGGCCCGTTGTTGACGACGACCACCTGGGGGCTGATGGCCCACAGGTGGGCCGGCGCACCGGCCCCGTCGAACGCCCCGTGGCGGCTCGTCTGGTAGACCGTGACCGTGCCGAGCCGGTTGACGGGGCACGACAGCTTCATCTCCATGTCCCAGTCGAGATCGCCCAGATTGAGGAACGAGAAGCGGCCGAAGCTGAAGAGTGCCCCCAGCGTCCGCTGGTTCTCGGGCGAGGCGGCGGGCTTGTACTCCGCGCCCTCGCAGTGGGGGTTGGGCCCGCCGCCGTCGAGCGTCTCGGCGAGCAGCTCCATGTTGGAGGAGATGAACTTCACGTCGACGTCGCCCAGCTGCATCGTGTCGCCCGCGGCGGCGACCATGCGGGCGTCGCCGGCCACCTCCAGGTAGAGGTCGCGCCACTGCTGGTTGCGTTCCTCGGTGTCGCCCCCGTGATCGAGGAAGTGGTCGATCGGGATCATCTCGTCCAGCTCGGCGAGGCTGCCGACATGGTCTGTGTGGAAGTGGGTGATCAGCATGTAGTCCAGCTTCTCGAGCCCTGCTTCCTGCATCGTCGCCACGATGCGCCTGGCGTCGCGGCCTTCCGGCCGCGGCCATCCCACATCCACGAGCAGCGATTCCCCGGACGGCGCGATCACCAGGGTGGCGCCCCCGCCTTCCACGTCGATCCAGTAGATGTCCATGTTCCCGGCCTGTGCGAACGCCGTCCCGGCCGAGGCGTGCACCCCGACCGCCAGCGACAACACGAGCCATCCGATCGCAACCTTGATTCGCATGACAACCTCCTGACGGAACTGGCTTCCGGCGTCAGTACTTGTCGTAGCCCTCGGTGAGTTCGATGTAGGTGCCCGAGGGGTCGGTCAGGAAGGCAATCTTCAGCTCGACGCTCTCCACCTCGCGGTATGCGACGTCGAACTCGATGCCCATCGCCTCGAGCTTCCGGCAGAAGGCTTCCAGGTTGTCGACCTCGAACCCGATATGGTCGAGGGCGCGTCCGCGGGTCGGGGCGGTCGCCTCCTCGGCGTCCCCGAAGCTCATGTTCATGCCGGGCACGTCGGTCGTCGTCTCGATGCGCCCGCGGGGGCGGACGCCGAGCGAGAACACCTGCGCGTACCACGCCAGCAGCTCCTCGTAGTCCGGCGTGATGAAGTGGATGTGGTAGCCGGCGATCGGAACGTGCAGCGACGGGTCCTCCTGCAGCTCGACCCAGACGCCGTCGGGCGCCAGCACGTAAGCGTTCGGCATCCCCTCGGCACCGATGAACTCCGGGCCGACCTCCATGCCGGCCGCGCGCCACTTCGCGAGGAACTCGGCGGTGTTGCGCACCTTGAAGCCGAAGTGGTCGAGCACGGACCCCTGCATCGGCCCGGTCGGCTCACGCTCGGTCAGCGCGATCAGGAAGTTCGGCAGCCGGATCGCGGTCAGAGGCCCCTTCTCGACGACGACGCCGCCGAAGTAGTCGACCCAGAGCTTCTTGTGGACCTCGATGTCGGCCACGTTCAGGTGCACGTGGCCGTAGGTGATGCCGTCGGCGTTCGGTGCCGCGAGCTGGGCCTCGGCAGCCGGCGCCGGGAAGACGGCGAGGGCAAGCAGCAGGATCGAAGTTGGCAGCAGCCTCACGGTCGGTTCTCCTTTTGGCGGCGCACAGCGGAGAGCAGGCGGCCCTTCGGGCCGGGCCGCTCAGGGCCTTCTAGAGTATCGTATTTGGTAGCCGTACGGAGGAAAGCCTGTCACGTCGATTCCGGCCGGCGCTGCTTCGCCTGCTGGTCCTGCCGTTCATCTTCCCGCTGCTTGCCGGCGCTCCGGTGAAGGCTCAGGCGCCGGCCGACGTGACGGGCGTCGTCGTTGACGGCGCCAGCGGCGCGCCGCTGGCGGATGCCCAGGTCGCCAGCGGCGCCGAGACGGTCGCGACCGATGCCGCGGGCCGGTTCGCGGTCGCGCTCGCGGCGGAGGACGAGACGTTGCGGGTGACGGCGGACGGCTACCTCGACACGGCCGTCGAGCTGGAAGCGCCCGTCGCCGGAAAACGCCCCGCGCTGGAGATCGTGCTCTTCCGGAATACGTTCGCCGAGACGGTGCAGGTGGTTTCGCCGCCGCCCACGGCGGACCGGCCTTCGGCGACCCCCATCACGGCGGAGGAGGTCTTCGCCGTGGCCGGGGCGATAGACAACATCTTCCGGACGCTGGACACCCTGCCGGGCGTGGCGTTGACGGGCGATTTCGGCAGCCGGCTGGTGGTGCGCGGCGGGACGCCGGATCAGAACCTGACCATGATGGACGGCGTGGAGATCCACAACCCGTTTCGGCTGTTCGGCCTGGTCAGCGCGTTCAACCCCGAGACCGTCGAGCGGTTCGAGCTGACGGCCGGCGGGTTCGGCGCCGCCTACGGCGACCGCCTGTCGTCGCTGCTCGTCGTCGACAACCGGACCGGGCAGCGCGACTTCCAGGGCTCGTCGTCGGCCAGCGTGACCGACGCCAACGTGGTCTTCGAGGGGGCCGCGCCAGGCGGCGGATCGTGGCTGCTGAGCGGCCGGCGGACCTACTACGACGTCGTGGCGGGGCTCTTCACCGACCAGGGGCTGCCGTCGTTCGCCGACGTGCAGCTGCAGGCCAACTGGACGTTCGGCCCGGGGCACCGGCTGTCGGTGCTGGGACTGACCAGCCGCGAGCGCTCCGATTTCCGGTTCGACGACGAGGACGACGCGGAGGCGAGCGAAAGGGGACGCCTCATGTCCGAGGCGGGGAACGACCTCGGCTCGCTGCGGTTCGACGCGCTGCTCGGAACCGGGGCCACGTCGCGCACCATCGTGTCGTGGTACCGCAACACGGACCTGCTCGACGTGGACGCCTCCTTCGAGGCGGATGCGCGGCGGTCGAACACCCCGGCCGAGCGCATCGCGCGCGGCTTCACGGACGTCATCTTCAACCGGGCGCTGGCCGTGCGCGACCTGTCGCTCCGGCAGGAGTTCGCCGTGCAGCTGTCGCCGGCGCATACCGTCGACACCGGCTTCGAGCTGCACCGCCTGGCCTCCGGCCTCGGTCTGTCCATCGCCGGCGACCGGAACGAGACGGTGGCGAATCCGTCGAGCGTGCGCGGCGGCGCCGGCCTGCCGGACGAGCTGGAGTCGGAACTGGCCGGAACGCGCGCCGCAACCTGGATCCAGGACCGCTACACGGTGACGCCGCGGCTGTCCCTCGAGCCCGGCCTGCGCGTCGACTGGAGCACGGTCAACGGCGACGCCGTCGTGTCGCCGCGCTTCGCCCTCACCGTCGCGCTCGGCGGCGGCAGCCGGCTGCGCGCCGCGGGCGGCCTGTACACGCAGAGCCCCGGCTACGAGAAGCTGATTCAATCGGACTACTTGTTCGATCTGTCGCCGGCCAGGGTCCGGACGCTGCGGCACGAGCGGGCGACGCACCTGGTGCTCGGGGTGGAGAAGGATCTGGGCGCCGGGACGCTGGCGCGCGTCGAGGGCTACTACAAGACGTTCGACGATCTCATCGTCGGCCGGCTCGAGTCCGAGGCGGAGCGCCGCGGGCGGGTCGAGCGCTACGCCTTCGCGCCGGGGTTGCGGGGCAACGTACCAACCGCGCCGCAGATCACCACCATCCCGGTGAACGGCGGCCGCGGCGCCGCGTACGGCGTGGACGCCTACCTCGTGCGCAGCGATCCGGGCGCCAGGCTGGCGGGCTGGCTGTCGTACGCCTGGGGGCGCGCCGATCGCGAGACGTACGGCCTGCGGTATCCGTTCGAGTACGACCGCCGCCACGCGCTCAATGCCGTGGGCCGCTACCGGCTGGGCGAGCGCTGGAGCGTGGCGGCCACCGCGCAGGTGGCGACCGGCTTCCCCTACACTCCGGCGGCCGGCGTGCGGGTGGCCGCGGAGGAGGACGCCAGCGGGCAGCTCGGCGCGACGCGCGACGCTGCCGGAGCCCTCGTCTACACGGTCGACTTCGGCGGCCTCGCCAACCTGCAGCAGGGCCGCCTGCCGCCCTACGCCCGCGTTGACCTGCGGATCACCCAGCGGCCGGGCGGAGCCGCCGGCCGCTGGTCGTGGTACATCGAGGTGATCAACCTGCTCAACCGCGACAACCCGGTCGAGCTGGAGACCGGCCTCCAGCACAACCCCGCCGGCAGCATGCCGCGCATCGTCACGCACCCGACGGCCGGCTTCCCGCTCATCCCCTCGTTCGGCGTGCGCGTTCGGTTCTAGTGCAGGGCCGGTCGCTCCGCGGGGTATCCACGGGAACCTGTGGGACAATCGGTGCGATGACAGCGCTACGCCTGTTCGTGCTGGTCGCTTTGGCCGTGCTCGCGGGCCTGCCCGCGCCTCGCACGGCTGCCGCGCAGCCGCCCGACTCCGCCGGCGACGGCGCCTACCGCGGCTACCTGGCCGCGCGGCTGGGGGAGGACGGCGCTCTCGAGGTGCTCGACGAGCTGCACGCCGGCCGGCTCTTCGTGCCCGCGTCGGTGCTCAAGGTGCTGACCGCCGCGGCCGCGCTGGAGCACCTGGGCGCCGGGTACCGCTGGGTCACCCGCCTGACCGCGCACGGCGCGGTGGACGGGGCGGCGCTCGACGGTGACCTCGTGGTCGAGCCGGGGGCCGATCCCACCTGGGGCGAGTTCTTCGACGGCGGCGCGGCCGGGCCGCTCGCGGCGCTGGCCGTGCAGGTGCGGGAGCGCGGCATCGAGCGCGTCACGGGGGATCTCGTGGTCGACGCCGCCCGCTTCCCCGGCCGCCCGCATCCCGTCGACCGCGGCTACGACGATCTCCCGTACCGCCACGGCACGCCGCCGGCGGCGCTCGCGGTCGACGAGGCGACGATCGCGGTGCGGGTCGGACCGGGAGCGGCGGTCGGCGCGCCCGCGCGGGCCGCTGCGCCGGAGGGCCTGGAGCTGATCAACCTCACGACGACGGTCGGCGGCGACCGTCACGGCTCCGGCACCCTCGACTTCATCCCGCTGTGGGGTACCGACACGCTGCTGCTGCGGGGCGAGTACCCGATCAGCGAGTCGTCGTTCCTGGTGCCCGCCAGCGATCCGTCCCCCGCGCGCCGCGCGGCGCAGCGCCTGCGGGACGCGCTGCACGAAGCCGGCGTGACCGTGGCGGGCGGCGTGCGGCTCGCAGGGCCGCTGGGCGCAGGCTCGGGCCCGGCATCCGTGCTGGCGGAGCTCAGCTCGCCGCCGCTCGGGGAGCTCCTGCCGCACGTCCTCACGAGAAGCCACAACTGGTATGCCGACACCCTGACGCTGACGCTGGGACTGGAGGTGGCCGGGAGCGGCCGCTTCGACGACGGGGTCGAGGTGATCGCCGACTTCGTGGCCGGGTTGCCCGCGGCCGGCGCGCCCGTGCAGGTCGAGGCGTGGCTCGTGGACGGGTCCGGCCTCTCGCCGGGGAACCTGGTGGCGCCGGCCACCGTCGTGCAGGTGCTCGCCCACGCCGCCGGCCGGCCCTGGGGCCGGACGCTCATCGACGCGCTGGCCGTGCCGGGCGAGGGGACGCTCGCGGCGTGGCCCCGCCTGGAGCCGGTGGCCGCCAAGACCGGGACGCTACGTCACACCGTCGCGCTGGCCGGCCTGCTCGATCCGGAGTCGGACGCGCCGGTCTTCTTCTGCTACTTCGTCAATCACCACCCGGCGGCGCGCGCGGCGGCCCGGCGCGAGATCGCCGCCGCGCTGCGGCGCTGGCGGGCCGCCGGCGCCGCCCGTTGAGGTCGGATAGCCCGCCAATCGTCGCCTGACGGCTCCGCTTGGCGCCCAACCAACCCTGCAGGACTCCGCGCCGTTCTACGGCGCAGACTCCTGGAACTCCCGCAGGCCCTCCGTGAGCGCGATGGACGTGCCCCAGGGGTCGGTCAGAAAGGCGTAGCCGATGCCCGCGGGGCTGCGGCGGTAGGGCACGTCGAACGTTACGCCCTGCGCCTCGAGCGTGCGGCAGAACCGCTCGAGGCCCTCCACCTCGAAGCCGATGTGGTCGAGCATGCGTCCCTTCGTGGGCGCTCCGCCGCCGTCGGGGTTGTGGGAGAAGTTGAAGTTGATGCCCGGCAGATCGACCGCGTCGTAGCGCCAGCGCATGCCAGCGACGCCGCCGAACAGGCGCGCGTACCAGCGCTGGGCTTCCGCCACTGCGTCCTCGAGCAGATAGAGGTGCAGATGATGGGCGCGGATCGGGCCGACCAGCGGCTCGTTGTGCCGCCGGGTGACGGGATCCGCGCCGCCGTCGGCGCGCGTGAACGTCAGGTTCGTCGCCGTCTCGTCGAACAGCTCGATGCGCTCGCCCTCGGGTGAGAACGCGTTGGCGATGCCCCCCGCACCGAGGCGCTCGAGCGCGATGCCCGCCGCCGCGACGTCATCCAGCGACTGCACCCGGAACGCCATGTGGTTCAGGATCGAGCCCTCGGTGCCGCCGGACGGCTCGCCCTCGTCGAGCAGCACGAGGACGTCCGGGAACGTCACCACGGCGGTGTCGCCAACGGTCCTGGCGTCGCCGCCGAGGGCCACCCAGAAGCGGGTGTTGGCCTCGACGTCGCGGACCACGTAGTGCAGGTGCCCCATCGCGACGCCGTGGTCGTTGGCGGTTGCGAGCTGCCCGGCCGCGGGCGGCAGGGCTCCCGCCATCAGCAGAGCGAACGCCGACGTGCCGGCAAGTCTGTGCATGGTCCGATCAGCATAATCCAGACGGAGGCGCTATCATGCGCCGGGGACGTCGGTCGTTTCGGCGTGCTCCCGCGCGGCCGAACGGAATGCCACCCGAACCGCACGCCGTCACACCGCAGGACATCTTCCTGTCGCGCGACCTGACCGAGGAGGCGGCGGCCGCTTTCCTTGCGCAGTACGGCCTGCGCGACGGCGCGGCCGCGGACCGGCAGCTGCAGCAGCTCGCCGACGATCTGCCCAGCCGCCAGGCGCTGGGCGCGCTGGCGGGCACGCTGCTCGACGGGGTGGCCAGCGCGCCGGATCCGGACGCGGCGCTGCTCGGATTCTGCCGCTATGTGGCGACGCGCACGCCCAGGGCCGGGTTCATCGGCAATCTGCATGCGGACCCGCGCATGCTCGAGATCCTGGCGCAGATTCTCGGGACGTCGCCGTTCCTGAGCGAGATCCTGATCCGCAACCCCGAGTACCTCCACTGGCTGCGCCGCGAGCTCGACGGAGCCGCACCGGACCGCACCGAGTTCGACGCGGAGATCGGCCGCTGGCTCGACGCCAGCCAGGGCGTCGAGAAGCAGGTCAACGCGCTCAAGCGCTTCCAGCGGCGCGAGCTGCTGCGCATCACCGCCCGGGATCTGTTCGGCATGCTGGACCGCAAGACCCTGATGGCGACCACGACCCTGCTGTCGAGTCTGGCCGATGCCCTCGTCGACGCCGTGCTGCGCATCGCGACCGCCGAGCAGACGGCGAAGGGGGGCGCGCTGCCCGGACGGTTCGCCGTGATCGGCATGGGCAAGCTGGGCGCCGCGGATCTCAACTACAGCTCCGACATCGACCTCATCTACGTCTACGACGTTCCCCGGGAGGCGGCGGGCGACGTCCACTGGCGCTACCAGAAGCTCGGGCGCCGGCTCACGGTGCTGCTCTCCGAGCATACGGGGGAGGGCTACCTCTACCGCGTCGACATGCGGCTGCGCCCCATGGGCTCGCGGGGGGCGCTCGTCTACTCGCTGCAGCAGCTGGCGGAGTACTACGAGAGCCTCGGTGAGACGTTCGAGCGGTTCGCACTGCTCAAGGCGCGGCTGATCGCGGGCGACCGGTCGCTCGGCGAGCAGTTCCTGGAGCTCGTTCAGCCTTTCGTCTATCGCAAGTACCTCGACCATGCGGCCATCGAGGAGCTCGCGCGCTACAAGGCGCGGGCGGACCGCGAGCATGCCCGGCACGGCGACCTCGATCGGAACGTGAAGGAGGGCCGGGGCGGCATTCGCGAAGTCGAGCTGTTCGTGCAGGTGTTCCAGCTCATCTACGGCGGCGACAGGCTGGCGCTGCGGACGGGGCGCACGCTCACGGCGCTGGAGCAGCTCGGCACGCAGGGCTTCATCGAGACCGATGTCCAGCGCGATCTGGAGGCGGCGTACATCTTCTTCCGCAACGTAGAGCACGGCCTGCAGGCCGCCGAGGGCCAGCAGACGCACAGTCTGTCCGGTGCCGAGCGCGGAGTCCGCGCCCTGGCGCGGCGTCTCGGCTTCGACGAGCCGGAGACGCTGACGGCCGTGCTGGACCGGCACCGGGAGCGCGTGCATGCCGTCTACGCCCGGCTGTTCGAGGGGAGAGCCGAGGATGAAGGCCTCGCCAGCCGCGAGATCTTCCGTCTGCTTGCCGACGACGGTGCCGCCGACGACGTGCGCGCGCGTCTCGTGGTGGCAGGCTTCGGTGAGCCGGACCGCACGCTCGATGCGATGCGCGCCCTCGACGCGACGTGCGGGCAGGGACGCTCGTCGACGCGCAATCTGCTGGCCAATCTGCTCGCGACGATTGTCGCGAACGAGGTGCCGCTGTTTGCGCCCGGCACCGTCCTGATGCGGCTCGAAAGGGTGGTTGCCGGCACCGGCGCGGCGGCCTCGTTCTACCGCGCCCTGCTCGAGGACCCTGCGCTGCGCCACCGGCTCCTGGCCGGCCTCGACGCCGGTGACCTGTACGCCGCCCGGCTGGCCGCCTACCCGGAGGTCCTGGACTTCCTGGCCGCCGGCGCGCTCGACCGGGACGCGTTCCACGCGGCTGTCGTGCAAGCGTTCGACGAGGCGGTCGCGCCCGGCCGGGACATCGAATCCACGCTCGATCCGTTCCGCCGCGTGAAGGCGATCCAGGAGTTCAAGGTGCTGGTCGAATGGTTGACGGCCAGACGTCTCGACCTCCTGAACGAGAAGCTGTCCATGGTCGCGGATTGCGCGGTGCGCGCGGCGGCGCGGGCTGTCGCACGCCGGTTTCCGCCGACGCCGGGAGCGGCGGACGCCGACGCCGGCTGGGCCGTGTTCGCTCTCGGCAAGCTCGGCGGGCGCGAGCTCACGGTCTACTCCGATCTCGACCTGGTCTTTCTGTACGCGGGTGACGCGGGCGATCCGCGCTGCTTCGAGCGGCACCAGAAGTTCGTGCGGGCGGTCTACGACCTGCTCTCGAAGACGACGGCCGCCGGCTTTGCGTACAAGTTGGACACGCGGCTGCGTCCCGAGGGCCGGATGGGAGCGCTGGCGACGCCGCTCGGCGCCTTCGAACGCTACCTGGTCGGGCGCGCCGAGATCTGGGAGCGAATGGCCTGGACGCGCTGCCGGTTCATCGGCGGCGATGCGGCGCTCGCCGGGCAGGTGCAGGAGGCGGTCGGCCGCTTCGTCTACGGGCCATGGAGTCCCGAGATTCCGGGGTATGCGCGGCACGTCCGCGGCCGCATGGAGCGCGAGCTGACCGACGAGGCGGCCGGCGGCCACCTCGATCTCAAGCGCGGCCGCGGCGGGCTGGCGGACATCGACTTCCTGTTGCAGGTGCTGCAGCTCAGGGAGGGAGCCGCCCGCGAGGGCTTTCGCGTGGCCGGCACGCGGCGCCTGCTGGCCGCGCTGCCCGCCACGCAGGTCCTGCCTGCCGGCGAGGCGGCGGTGCTGCGTGAGGCCTACGCGTTTCTCCGCGAGCTGGAGACCGTGCTCCGGATCCACGCCGACAGCGACGCGAGCGCCATCTCCACCGAGCCGGCCGCGCTCGAGCCGCTGGCGCGCCAGCTCGGCACGCCGATGTCGGGCGGCGAACTGCTGGCGCGCTATCGCGACACCACGGCGGAGGTCAGGGCGCTCTACGAGGCGGGCCTGGACCGCCTGGCCGGGTAGGGGAGAGAGCCGCTTGAGGGATGGTCGCGGCCGTGCGGCCCGCACCACGCCAGCTGCCCGACAATGCGATCGCGATCGCCAAGCGGCCGCGTCAGATAGGCGGGATTGTCGCTGACCAGGAACCAGCGCCCTGCGGTCTGGTGCAGGCGCTTGATCGAGAGCCCGGTCTCGATGAGCACGGCGAACAGTTCATCTTCGAGCGGGTCGGTCCGGTGCTGGTCGACGGCAATCAGGTCGCCGTCCTGGACCGTCGGCTCCATCGCGTCGCCGTCCGCGCGGAAGCAAGTCAGTCGCTCCGGCCTCGCCCAGGACGCCACCGCGTCCCTGGCGACCGCTATCGACATCTCCGACGACTGTTCGAACACCACCTCCCCGGGGCCGGCCGGCAGCTGGAAGTGGGGCGCGAACGGAATGATGGCAACGGTGTCTGCCTGCCGCGCGTCCGGGGCGTCACGCTCTCCGGGAACCAGGCTCGGAAGCAACTCCGCCGCGGCTGCAGCCCGGTCCACCAGGTCCCGCACGACGCCCATCCCCTTGCGCAGCTGCGATGCCATCAGGTCCTTGGCCATCAACCCGACCGCGTCGGCGACGTGGGCGTCCTTGGGCAGCTCGAGCACTTCCGCGATCTCCGGCGGCAGTCCTGCCCGCGGCAGCTTCTCCTTGCGCGCCGGGCCGATGTAGAACTCCAGGCCCAGCACCGACGACATCCGCTCAAGGGTAGTGCTCCGTGCCGCCCGGCCCTGGAGCAGGCTGCGGAGTTGTCCCAGCGGAATGCCGGTGCGCATGGAGAACGGCCGCAGCCCTTCCGTCTCGACCCGGCGCTGGACGGCCCGCCGCAGGTAGTCGACGCCAAAACGTGTCACATATAGCACGATACACGAACCGCCCTTGCCATGGCATGTTATTTGTGGCAACGTAACCGCGCCTTGGATGACACGGTGCGGCACCTTGCCGTTCTCTGCGCGCTCTTCGCCAAGAAAACCGGTCGCAGCGTCTCGACGGTGTCCCGTCGTGCGACCGGCAGCGGCGACACGATTGCGCGGCTGCGCAGCGGCGGCGCAATCACCACCCGCCGGGCGGAGCGCGCCCTCCGATTCCTGTCCGAGAACTGGCCGGAACCTGTCGAATGGCCTACCCACATCCCCCGTCCGGCGAGCGCCCGGACTCTCAAGGGTGCGGCGCGAGCCCCTCGGAAGGCTCGGGCGGGCAGGGCCATCCAGCGCAGCGGTTGAGCGGTCTCCGGCGGCGTGCGGCACGCCGCCGCGCGCCGGGGGAGCTTGCGCCGGGACCAGCGGGTCCCGGGCGCGGCATCGCGCCGCGACCGGGGCGGGCGGCGGGGGCACGGCTGCTGCTGGAGGGGATCGCGGACGTGCGGGAATCGCTCGACGCGGCCGAGCACCTGATCGACCGCATCCGCGACGAGCAGCGGCAGGCCGCCTTCCGGGCGGCCTACCGGCAGGCGGAGGTCTCCCTGATACAGGCGCGGCAGGCAGGCCACCGCTTCGTGTTCGATCAGCTCGAGGAGCGCCTCGCGACGGCGAGAGAGCGCGCCGGCGAGCTGCTGGCCGGGCTCGTCAACCCGGCCCCCTGACGTCTGCCGCGCCGCGGCCTACATCACGCCGAAGGCCTTGCCCATCGCACCGGCGAGCGGCTCGGCATACGCCAGCCCGTGCCGGTTATGGCACATCGCCACGGCCAAACGGTTGTCGAGGTCCGCCCAGCCGACGGAGCCGCCGAGCCCCGGATGGCTCAGGATGCGCCCGCTGCCGACCACGCCGGGCGCCGCAAGCCAGAACCCACCGTTCGACACGCGCGTGATCGTGCCGCGGCCGACGTCGAGCTTGTCGGTATCCGGGCGCGGCTCGAGGCAGCCGCGCACCCGCTCGGGTGAGAGCAGGCGCACACCGTCGAGCTGGCCTTCGTTCGCCAGCAGCGCGAAGAAGCGCGCCGCGCTGCTGGCGTTGTAGATGCCGCCGGCTCCCGGGATGACCGCCTGCCGGACGCTGGAGCGCCCGAACACGTCCTGCGTGCCGGCCACCTGTATCGGCATGGAGCGCCCGCGCGCCGTGCTCTGATCAGCGATCGAGGTCTCGGAGTTGTACATGTGCGCGACCCGCGGCTCGTCCTCGGGCGGAAGGCCCATCCACAGATCGTCGATGCCGAGCGGCTGGGCAATTTCCTCGTGCACGAACTGGCGGAACGGCCGCTGCTTCGGATCCGTGCGTTCCACGATCTCCGAGATGATCCAGCCCCAGGTGTAGCTGTGGTACGCGTTGGTGGTGCCGGGTTCGAAGACCGGCTCCAGGTTGGCGAGCGCGTTCACCATCCAGTCGTAGTCGGCCATCTGCTCCGGCGTGACCCCGGCCGGCATCGCCGGGATGCCGGTGCGGTGGCTCAGCCCGTCGCGCACCGTGGCCTTGTCCTTGCCGTGCGAGGCGAACTCCGGCCAGTAGCTGGCGATCGGCGCGTCGTAGGAAACCAGCCCGCGCTCCGCCTGGATGTGCAGCGCGGTGGCGGTGATCGCCTTGGTGACGGAGAATACGTTGAAGAGTGTCTGCCGGCCGACCTGGCGGCCCGTCGCCTGGTCGGCCACGCCGCCCCAGACGTCGACGACCAGCTCCTCGTCCTTGTAGACGGCGAACTGGATGCCGACCTCGCCCGCCTGGAGCGCCTCGTCCACGGCCGTTTGGAAGATCTGCCGGGGATCCGCCCCCACACGGCCGCCGCTCTGGGCGAGAAGTCCGGCCTCGCGCAACAGATGCATGACGCCAAGGAAGCTCACGCCGCCGGCAGCGTTCAACATGAACCCGCGCCGCGACAGGGGAGCGGGTAGTTGCCCGGCCGAACGTCGAACGCGGTTTTCGATGTCTGTCATGCCGCGAAGCATAGGAGATTGACCGGCGCCAAAACAAGGGGCGTGTAGCCCGCCAATCGTCGCCTGCGGCTCCGCTTGGCGGGCAGCCAAACCTCCAGGGGTCCGGGCCGTGCTACGGCGCAGACTCCTGGCTGTCGTAGGCCCGGCGCAGCGCGTCGATCTCGATCTTGCCCATCTCGAGCATCGCGGTCATGACGCGGTCCGCGAGCCAGCCGCAGCGCCCCGGCTCGCCGCCGGCGGACAGCTTCGCCCACAGCTCGTCGACGGCTGCCTGCGTATCGCACGGCACGAGGAACGAAATGGCGTGGCCGTCGAACCAGAGGCAGGGGGTGATCGTCCGCACGATTGCCTGCCCGGGTGAGAGCGGCGCGTCAGCGCCGCGCCCCGGCGGCCACGGATGACCGCCGGGGCACGCCGTGCAGGCTACTGCCTCGATGCCGCGGCGGCTGCTGCGTCGTCCGCGCGCCCGCCGGTGAGGATGCCCTCCATGCCGTAGTTGCCCTCGTGGCAGGCATACTCGTAGATGGGCTGGCCGAGGCTCGTGAACGGAAACGCGACCCTCCAGGGCCGTGTGTACATCTGCGGATCGTTGACCTCGATCTCGTACTCGACGGTGTCCCTGCCCACCCGCGTGAAGCGCTCGACGAGGACCATGCCCTCGCCCGACCCGCTGTGCGAGTTGAAGGCTGACCAGGGCTGGAGCGCGCTCACGTCGGAGTGGAGGTTCGTGGTCGTCACCACCAGGGTGTCGCCGTCCCAGTGTCCGCGCGGCACGCCGTTCCACTGGCCGATCCGCTCCGGCAGCGCCGGAAGATCGTCGAGCGGGATGATGCGCGTCTCATGGATCTGCTCGTGCAGGATGGCGACGTACCCGGGTGCCTGGAAGATCTGGAAGTTGTTGTTGTAGGCGCGCGGGAACATGGCGTTGGGCATGCCCCCCCGGGTCACGCAACGCTCCCAGATGTGCCGGTCCTCCCATGTGTCGTCGTCGCGAGGCTTGTTGTCCCTGGCGAATTCCCCGGCCGCCGTGAGCGCCGGGAACCTGCCGTCCGCCGGATCCACGAGCAGCGAGGTGCGGTTCGTCGGCGTCCCGCGCTCCATCCAGAAGTTGT
The DNA here is from genome assembly GCA_965217045.1 of Vicinamibacterales bacterium. Taxonomy (GTDB): domain Bacteria; phylum Acidobacteriota; class Vicinamibacteria; order Vicinamibacterales; family UBA8438; genus JAAXGX01. Next base: position 442,273 of record CBDCHF010000009.1, read on the forward strand.
TGTAGGCGCCCACGTTCCCGCCGGCCACCGTCCGCTGGGGCGCGGCTAGCAGGAGCTGCTCATCGCGCTGGGCAGCTTCGGTCTGGCGTTGACTGGTCTCCTCGTCGGTCAGGGTCGTCCGTCCCTGTAACTCGTCCGGCCGCTCCATCGGAACGGCTCCCGACGAATGCCAGACTCCCTGCAGGTCGGGATCGCCCCAGGCCGTGCGTATGTCGCTCGATTGCGCCGCGGCGAATGCCGGCGCCAGCAGCAGCGCTGCGGCTACCGTCCACGCCGCCAGATATGGATACCGCATCTCATCCTCCTGAGTACTCCGTTTGCCGTCGTTCTGATGCCGCCCCTCATGATGGCCTGTCGACATGGCCTCTTGCAAGGGATGGCGATCGTGTGCCCGGTGCTACTCCGTGGCCTGCTCGGCGGCGCGGGCACCCGCCAGGATGTTCTCGAGCCCGTAGTTCCCTTCGTGGCAGGCGTACTCGTACAGCGGCCCACCGAGGTCCGCCATCGGAATCGACGCGGTCCAGGCGCTGTGGTACTCCGTCGGATCGGTCAGCGTGAACTCGTAGTCGATCGTGTCCGCGTCGACGCGCGTGAACCGCTCGACCAGATGCGTCGTCTCGCTGGCACCGAACACGGTGCGGGTCCTGCCGGCAACCTGCGCCAGGTTGGTCGTCTCCACGACCAGCGTATCGCCCTCCCACCGGCCGCGCGAGTCGCCGAGCCACTGGCGAATCCGCTGATTCGCATGGGGGCGCCCGTCCAGCGGAATGATGCGGGCGTCGTGGATCATCTCGACGAGAATCACGACGTATCCCGGGGTCTGCAGGATCTGGTAGTTGTGGTTGTAGAAGCCGGGCATCATCGAACCCGGCATGCCGCGCGAGATGCAGCGCTCGTACAGGCTGCGGTCCTCCGGTCCGGCCGGATCGAGGCCCCGGGCGGCGTTGTACGTGGCGCGCCGTTCCGCTTCACCGGGCATCAGGGTCGGCAGCTTCCCGGTGGGCGGGTCGACGATCAGCGACGTTCGCACCGATTCGTTGCCCCGCTCGAGCCAGAAGCTGTTGTACGCGCCCGTTTGTCCGGGAGGCGGCGGCTGATCCGAGTTGCGCGCCCGCTCCTCGTCCCGCGCAACGCGTTCCTCATCGCTCAGGAACGCCTGGCCGGCCAGATCGTCGGGGCGTTCCAGCCCGGTCGTGGTGCTGTTCGTCCAGACGCCCTGGAGGTCGGGATCGCCCCACGGCGTCTCCCACTTGGACTGCCCGGCGACGGTCACCGGCATGAGCGACACGACGGCGACAACGGCGAACGCCGCAACGAAAAAGCGACCCTTCATCTGACACCTCCCTGCCCGCTGTCCGGCGGGCCTTTTTGCAGTACATGCATGATGGCGTAGCGCGGCCCCGTGTGCAACCTTGCCGGCGCCTTTTGCTCGACTCCGATCCTTAATCTTTGCTGCTGGCGCCGCTTTCGTCGATCATGGGCGAGGCCATCTTCGTCGCCCCACCGCCGCATCCCGAGCTTCCGGTCCTCTTGCTTCATGCGAGCCGGATCGATTGACAGCTCGAGATGCGGTTTTCATGCTCTGCACATGACGACCATGATTCAGATTCGCAATGTGCCGGACTCTCTGCACCGGCGGCTGAAGGCCCGCGCTGCCATGGAAGGCGTTTCGATGTCGCTCTACGTACTTCGGAAATCGAGAGGGCGCTTGCACGACCAAGCCGACAAGAGCTGCTCCGGGCGATTCGTGAGCAGCCGAAGGCCACGCTCGGCCGCTCCCCTGCGGACGTTCTCCGGGAGGAGCGGGGGCTGCGTTGATGGTGCTGGATGCCTCCGGCGCCATGGAGCTGCTGCTGAACACGGCCCGCGGTGGACGACTCGGTGCGAGACTCGCCGATGACGCCGAGGTGGTCCACGTCCCCCATCTCATCGACATCGAGATCGCCCAGGTGCTGCGACGGTACGTGCTGGACGGCACGTTCATCGAACGGCGCGCGGTGCAGGCGCTCGACCATTGGCGAAAGCTCGATGTCGAACGGTATCCGCACGAACCGTTCCTCGACAGAGTCTGGGGGCTTCGCAGCAACGTCACAGCGTATGACGCGCTCTACGTCGCCCTGGCCGAAACGCTCGGGGAATCGCTGGTCACCGGGGACCGGAAGCTGGCCGGCGCTCCGGGGCTGAACGTCCGCGTCGAGCTGATCTAGTGAGGGAGGTAGCTCCATGAGAACCGTCATCGTCGCCGTCGTGCTGCTCGTCGCCGTCGGGGCCGCGGAGCAGGATGAGGACCTGTTCGTCTTCCGCCGCATCTGCAACATCGAACCGGGCCAGGATGCCGCCGCCGCGGCGCTCGCGCGGGCCATGGACGACCTGGTCGTGCGGAAGTACCCCTTCGTGGAGATGTCGGTGAGGACGGGGCGCTGGATGACGGGTTTTCAGAACCTCGAGCGGCCCGTCAACCAGATCCTGTTCACCGAGCGGCACCCCGACCCCGAGATGCGCCTGGACTTCGCCGACATCCTCATGGCGGACGAGGAGTTCGGCACTCTGCAGTTCGAGATGCTGGGGGTCGTCGACTTCACCCGTTGCACCGAGACCCGCTTTCGCGAGCGTCCGTAGGAGGGGCAATCGGAGCCGCAGGCGACGATTTCCGGGCCAGGACTCGCTACGTGCGCGACACGACGCGGAAAGTCCACCAGCTGTCCGGCCGCGGGGTATCGAGCGGAGGCGGTTGGCCGCCGCCCCCGGGCTGCCGCGCCTGCACTGCCGGCTTCTGCAGCTTCCGGATCCGTGCGGCCCAGACCCGATCGAGCGTGGCCGGGTCCATCTCCCGGTTGAGGACGACGGGGTAGACGACGCCGTCGAGCCGGAGGTGTCCCGAGTGGTCCTGTCCCACCCGTGGACACCAGTACTTGCTCGCGCCGACCGAGCAACTGATGAAGAGATCACCTTCCGGTGTCGCCATGCAGTTGACATTGACCGAATGGGGTCTCAACCAGATCCCGATCTGGATCTGGCATAGTGAGACGTCGTTCGCGAAGCTCCAGTCGGCGACCGGCGCCTCGTGGGTGTCACCCAGCAGGACGAAGCCCGGGGTGCCCTCGCAGGGACAGTTGATGGTCCAGACGACGCCCCCGGCCACGACCACCAACGCCAGCGTGGCCGCGATAATGGGGAGGTTCTTCCTGACGGACATCGATGAAGCGCCGGCGGCGCGTGGCTCCGCGGTCATGCTCGACCTCCTCTCGCGATACTTCCCGAGACGGCAACACTCCGCCCCGCCCGCGCGGTGGCGGAGGCTCGGTCGGACTCTTCTTGCTCCAAGGGTACCAGGGACGACAAGGCCTCACCAGGTCAACGCAGGCGTTCGGCAAGGCCCCGCAGCGTCCCCGCCAGCGCCCGGAGCCGTTGCCGGCTGCGACCGTCGGCTTCCGCGGCGGCGTCCTCCATTTCGTCGGCGGCGGCGGCCAGCTCCGCCCCGACCGCCGCGTCGCTGTCGGATACGAGCTCGTCGACACGGCCGAGCAGGTTCGACAGCGCCGCCCGACGCTCCGCGGCGAGCGTGTCGCTGCGCTCGAGCTGATCGAGATAGGCGCGCGCGACGACCGGCCGCGGCGGCCAGTCGATGCGCCGCTGCTGCTGCGCGTTGAACGCGGCCGGGGTCACCGCCGCGGCCGCCGCGATCTCGTTCTCGGTCAGGTGCTCGCTGGGCAGCAGCTCCAGCACGTCGAGGCCCCGGGCGATCTCGGTGCCGTAGATGTAGCCCCGGTACCAGTACGACGACCAGAACCCGCCCATGACGAACCGCTCCGCGTCGATCGGGCCGCGGTCGAAGAATGCGATCTCCACCGGATTCGACGAATCGGTGAAGTCGAAGACCGAGATGCCCCCCTGGTACCACGCCTGCACGATGATGTCGCGCCCGGGCACCGGGACGAGCGAGCCGTTGTGCGCCACGCAGTTCTCCCGCTCGGTCTGCGGGGCAGGCAGCTTGTAGTAGCTGCGGAACTGCATCCTGCCGTCGACGATGTCGAAGATCGCGTTGGCACCCCACTCGCGGGGGTCCGACGCGCGGCAGCGCGGACGCCCGCCGCCGCCCCACTCGTCGGTGAAAATCACCTTCGTGCCGTCGTTGTTGAACGTGGCCGAGTGCCAGTAGGCGAAGCCGGGGTCGACGACCTCGTCGATGCGGGCCGGATTCACCGGGTCGGAGATGTCGAGCAGGATGCCGTTCCCGGAGCACGCGCCCGCGGCGAGGCCGACCTCGGCGAAGGCCGTGATGTCGTGGCAGCGGTTCGACTCGGCGGTGCGCTGCGTCCCCGGTCCGTGGTCGCCGCCCCGCCACAGACCCGCGAGGGCGCCGGTGTCGGGATCCTGGAACACGGCAGGCCGGCTGACGATGCGCGCGTCCTCGGGGCTCGCCAGCGGAACCCGGATGACGTCGATCCGGAAGAGCGCGGTGTCCGGATTCTCGCTGGGCGGCTCGTCCGAGCAGCCCGCGAGCTCGTCCCCGGATCGGACGGGCGCCGTCCCGGCGCCGTACACGTAGATGTTGCCCGCCTCGTCAGGGTCGGTCACCACCGTGTGAGTGTGCGATCCGCGGCAGGTCTGCACCGCCGCGACCTGCCGCGGCATCCGCAGGTCGCTGATGTCGAAGATCCGGATGCCGCGGAAGCGCTCCGCACTGACGGGTTCGGCGACCCCCTGCAGCCCGCAGTCGAGGCGCCCCCGCGTCTGCTCGACCGACATGATCAGCAGGTCGCCGACCACCGACACGTCGCCCTGGCCGCCGGGACAGACGACGGAGCCTATCAGCCGGGGCGCTGCCGGAGTCTCTAGCCCGTAGGTGTTGAATCCGTGGTAGCTGCCGACGAACAGCCTGTCGCCGGCGAACGCCAGATCGGTGTTCCCGAAACTGAGAAGGCCTCGCCGCTGTGGGCTGTCCTCCTCCTCCTGCTCCGCCGCCCGTTCGGGCTCGGCGTCGCCGGCCTCCGCATCGTTGCGACCCGGCGCTTGACCCTCGTCCCGGTCGGCATCGGGACGGGCGTCGTCCCCGGCTTCATCCGCCTCGGCCGGCCCGGGTGCGGTCGGCCCGGCCTCCGGCTCCGGTTCCACGGGCATGCGCCTGCCTGCCGGACGGAGGGGATCGAAGAAGCCCGCGGGCTTCGTGCGCGTCGCCACCAGTGCCATGTTCGAGGCCGCCTGCCCGGCGTCCTCGAAACCGGCCGCGAGCCCCACTCGGGGGTCGGGCCACAGCTCGGCGAGCATCGCGTCCATCCGATCGATCTCCGCGGTCTGGTCGGACGTGACGTCGGACGTGAACGCGAAGAGCTCCGAATCCTGCGCCGCCCCGCGCTGCTCGAGGAGATTCTCGACCATCGTGACGGCGCCCTGGTGGTGCTCGATCATCCGCTCGAGGAAGAGCCGGTCGAACGCACTCCCCGTCGCCGCCGCGAGCTGCGCCATCTTGTCCGGGGTCAGCATGCCCGGCATCGGCTCCCAGCCGTCGGCGTGGTGCGCGTCGACCTCCGTGACCGCCTGCCCGCGGGCCCGCAGCCACTCCTGCATCATCCGGATCTCGTCCTCCTGCGAGAGCTCGATGCGTTGCGCCAGGCGCCGCATGGTCTCGTTCGCGGTCCGCTCGGCGACGAGCGCGGTCATCTCGAGCGCCTGCGCATGGTGCGGGATCATCCCCTGCATGAACTTCACGTCGCCGTCCGTGAACCGGATCCCGGCGAGATCGGAAGCCTCGGCGGCCGAGATCTCCCTGCTCGGCTCGCCGGGCGCCCCGGGTTGCACGATCGGCGCCTGCGCGTGGCCGACCGCCGGCCCGAACCCGAGGAACGCGGCGACCACGGCGGTCACGACGAAGGGTGCCGGTCGGGCGTGCTCGAAATGCATGAACATCTCCGCGAAGCTGATTGCGGGGTGCGGCCAGCGGTCCGTACCGCTCCGTCCGTCACCCGTTCCACGTCACCACCGCCCTCGCCTTCGCCGCCAACGCCCTCACGACGGCGAACTGGTGCATCGCGCTGACGGGCTTCGCCGCCCTGGCGCTCCCGGTGATCCGGACCGCGACCGAGGAAGCGAAGCGCGTCGAGCGCTTCGGCGACGCGCACCGGCGTTACAGGGCACGGACGGGCCGTCTCGTCCTGCGCCTCCGGTCCGCGCCGCCGCCGGTTCAGCCCCTCAGCGTGCTCCGTCTTCCGGCAGCCCCTCGAACCCGGTCGGAAGCTGGGCGCCCAGCGAGTTCTGGAACATCGACAGCTGCGTGTAGTTGCCGACGATCAGCACGACCTCGACGAGTTGCGCCTCCGTGTATCGCCCGGCCAGCGTGTCCCACGTCGGGTGGGAGACGAACCGGCTGTTGTGCAGATCGTCGGCCGCCTGTACGAGAGCGCGGTCGAAGTCGTTCCATCCGGCAGCGTCGGGACCCGCCGTAACTCGCCGGATCTCTTCCGGCGTCAGCCCGGCTTCCTGCCCGATGACGTCGTGGCGTCCCCAGATGTAGTCACCGCGCGACAGCCAGGCCGTGCGCAGGATGAGCAGCTCGCGGTCGCGGGTCGGGATCGTGGCATTGCGGACGAAGTACCCCGTGTAGTCCCAGTACCTGCCGCACATCTCGGTGCCTTCGGGACAGAGCTCCCGCATGGGGCCGTCCGACACATTGTCGGGCAGCGCGATGCGGGGGCCGTCGAGCCGGTCGAACGGCGCCACGCGGGTCGCCGCGCCCTCCTGGGCTTCGGCGGCGGTCGCCGCCACCATGAGCGCTCCGCAGATCAGAATCACGCCGGTCGCAAGGCCAATTCTCCGCATCGGACACCTCCCAGCCAATGGCATCGCCCCATTGCGACGCCGGCCACCTTACCGTAGCATCACCGTAGCATCACGCAGGGCGTTGTGCCTCACGAGTGACATAATCTGTAGCACTTCGCACAATCCGTAAGAGGAGGTCCCATGAAGCTGCGCACGTTCCTGATGTCGACGGCGGCGGTCGCCTGCCTGCTCGCGCTGCCTGCCGCCGGGGCGGCGCAGTGCGCTCCGGACGGAGACGTGCAGTTCGTCTGCGGCCCCGGCAACCCCGAGGATCTGGCTGCGGTGCCGGAATCGCCGTGGGTCATCGTGTCGAGCATGGCCGACGATGGAGGTCTCTACGCGACCGATTCCCGAGACCACACCTCCAGGCCGATCTTCCCCCTCGAGACCTCGGCGCCGCGCCACGACACGGCCACCTACGGGTCGTGCCCAGGTCCCGACGCGACTGGCTTTCGGCCGCATGGCCTCGGGCTGCGGCACGGAACGGACGGGGTGCACACGCTGTACGTGGTCCGGCACGGCGCCCGTGAGGCGGTCGAGGTGTTCGAGATCGACGCCAGCGGCGCATCGCCGGCGGCCACCTGGGTCGGATGCGCCGTCGCCCCGGAGGGCGTCCGCCTGAACTCGGTGGCGGCACTGCCCGGCGGCGGCATCGTCGCCACGCACTTCCAGCCTGCTGCGGGCGAGCTCTGGGAATGGCAGCCGGGCGCCGGATGGAGCCGCGTGCCGGGCAGCGAGATGGCCGGTCCGAACGGGATCGAGGCGTCCTCCGACGGCCGCTGGCTCTACATCGGCGGCTGGGGCACGCAGTCGCTGGTCCGCCTCTCGCGCGGCCGGACGCCGATCGAGACCGACTCTGTCGGCGTCGGGTTCCACATCGACAACGTCCACTGGGCGCCCGACGGGTCGCTGCTCGCCGCCGGTCATGCCGGCAACGGGCCGGACTCGATCTTCGCGTGCATCCGCGAGGGCGACTGCGACGGGGTCACGTCGCGAGTGGCGCGGGTCGACCCGGACAGCCTCGCGGCGCAGGAGGTCGTTCACTACCCCTCGAACGATCTCGTGATCGTCGGCACCGTCGGCATCGAGGTGGGCGACGAGATCTGGGTCGGCGGCATCGGCGGTGGCCAGCGCATCGCGCGCTTCCCCGCGTCGTCGCGCTAGGAGGCCGCGCTGTGGAACGGGGCGGGCTCCTGCTTCGGCTGGAGCCTGCCCATGTCACGCGCCTGGAGAATCCTGGCGGTCTACCGCCAGCGGAAGATCCTGAGCGCCACGGCGAAGCTCGCCCCGCCCCAGGCCGCGAGGATCAGCAGCTCCGGGCCGGTCGCGATCAGCCCGTTCCCGTCCAGCATCACGCTCCGCAGCGCATCGTTCAGCGCGGTCAGGGGCAGCGTCTGAATGAACGGCTGCATCGGGTCCGGGAAGTTCGACGAGGCGAAGAAGACGCCGGAGCAGACCCACATGGGCGCCATGACGACGTTCATGATGCCGGAGACGCCCTCGATCGTCTGCGCGCGACTGGCCGTGAGCAGTCCGATGCCGCCGAAGGTCATCGCCCCGAGCAGCGACACGGCAGCGAGGCTGGCCAGCGAGCCCTCGATCGGCACACCGAACAGCAGGCGGGCGAAACCGACCAGCGCCACCAGCTCGACCCCGAGCAGCACGAGGCGCGCCGTCACGAGGGCGGCCAGGTACTGGTAGCGCCGCATCGGCGTTGCGATCAGCCGCTTCAACAGCTTGCGGCTGCGCTGCACCACCAGCGTGAAGCCGATGCCCCACATGCTGGTGCCCATGATGTTCATGCCCAGCAGGCCGGGTATCAGCCAGTCTATGTAGCGGCTGCCGGGAGCGGTGACGGTCTCGTTCCGGCCCGTCCAGACATCCTTCCGGCCGGCGGCGCGCTGCAGCAGGTCGTCGACGGTCTGCCGGGCCAGCCGGCTCTCGGGCCGCGTGGGGTCGTAGCGGTAGGTCGGCGGGTCGCCCGGCAAGACGACGACGTGCGCGAGACCGTCGCGCAGCGCAGTCGCCGTTGCTCCGGGAGCGATGGACACGACCTCGACGCTGTCGTGCGCGGACAGTGCATCGATCAGCGCCGCCGTGCCGGCTCCCTGCTCGACGGCGACCGCCACCGGCGCCTCGGGCCGGGAGCGGAAGGCGATGCCCAGGACGAGCGCCATCAGGAGCGGGAAGACGAAGACCCAGAAGATCATCTCCGGCTCGCGCACCAGGATGAGCAGGCGCGTGATCGTCATCTCGATGAACGGATGACGCGGCGCCCTGGCTCGGGTCTCAGTCATCGCGGAGTCGATGTCCGGTCAGTGCCACGAAGACATCCTCCAGCGTGGCGGTGCGCGTGGTCAGCGTCTCGATCTCGACCCCGGCGGCCGCAGCCAGTCCGACGAGCGCCGGCAGCGCCCGGTGCAGGGCGCGGGCCGTGACGGTCCAGGCGTCCGAGGTCTCGCCCGCGCGAACTCTGTCGATGTCCGGCAGGCCGCTCAGCCGTGCCTGCATATCTGCCGGCCCCGAAGCTGCGCCGCTCGCGAGCGTGACCTCCACCACGTGTGGCGCTCCGAGCGACAGGACCAGCTCGTCGGGACTGCCTTGGGCGACAACGCGTCCCTGGTCGACGATGGCGACCCGGTCGCACAGCACGTGCGCCTCGTCCATGTAATGGGTCGTCAGGAGGATGGTGCCCCCCTCCGCGCGGTAGCGTCGCAGCAACCCCCACAACTGCCGGCGCGACTGGGGGTCGAGTCCCGTGGTGGGCTCGTCGAGGAACAGCAGCTCCGGATCGCCGACCAGGGCGCACGCGACCGCCAATCGCTGCCGCTGGCCCCCCGACAGCTTGCCGACCCAGCTTCCGCGCTTGCCGTCGAGCTCGAGCAGCGCCAGCACGTCGTCGACCGCCCGCCCGCGCGGGTAGAACGAGCGGAACAGCCGGAGCGTCTCGAGGACCGACAGCTTCTCGTCCAGCTGCGACTCCTGGAGGTGAATCCCGAGCCGCGCCCGCAGCGCGTCGTCGTTGTAGCCCCACCGGCAGCCCAGGACGCGCACCCGGCCCTCGTCGGGCGCGAGCAGTCCCTCCAGGATTTCGATGGTCGTCGTCTTGCCGGCACCGTTGGGTCCGAGCAGTCCGAAGCACTCGCCGCGCCGGACCTCGAGGTCGAGACCCGCGACCGCCAGCACGTCGCCGTAGCGCTTGACGACGCCGGCGCAGGAGACGGCTGCTTCAGTGAGCGCGGTCATGAAGCCGACCCAACCCGCACGCGGTGCGGAGGTCTATTGCTGCTGCCGCATGACGATCCGCGCGAGACCTCGCGGATCGGGTGGGAGCTCGTCGTCTCCAGCCGGCATCCTGTTGACCGAGAGCATGTAGGCGATGATGTCGGCGTACTCCTGGTCGGCGAGAGAGCCTGGGTTGTCCTCGGGCATCGTCTGCCGAGTGTACGCGAACAGGGTGGCCAGCGAGCGGCCATCCCACTCGCGAAGGAATCTCGCCCGCGCCAGGGGGGGCGTGGACCGCATGTCGGGATCGTCCGGCGCGCCGTTCAGGCGGCGGCCGTGACAGAAGCCGCACGCGCCCGAGTATGCCTCCCGGCCCCGCGCCGCCTGCGCCTCGGTGAAGACCCCGTCCCAGACCGACGCTGCCTGTCCCGCATCCGCGAGCTGGTCCCGCACCGCCGCCACCTCGTCGGCCGTCACGCTGCCGAAGTCGTTCGTCCAGGCGTTGCGGACGTAGCTCGCCAGCGCGGCGGTCTCGGCCGCGGTCAGGGCCGGGAACGGAGGCATGTTCCCGTTGCCCTGTTGCAGGACGCGGACAATCCGGGCCGCGTCTCCGAGCCGGTCGTTGCCGCTCAGCGCCGGAAACGCCGGCGGGTTCCCCGCGCCCGAGGCGCCGTGGCACCGCCCGCAATGCTCCGCGTAGAGCTGCGCTCCCTGCTCGAAGCGCACGGTGTCGTCGACCTGCGCGGCGACGGCGCACGGGACGACGAGGCATCCGAGACTCAGGGCACCGACCACGATCTGCTTCATTCGAGGCGCTCCAGCCTCGCGCCGGGGGTGGCGATCAGGACCAGAGGTCGGCATCCGAAAGCTCCACATCGTGCGCCAACTCCGCCCGAATCGTCGTGTCGGCCTGCACTTCGCCGTCGAAGCGGAAGGGACGGTAGCGCTTGCCCGACACGAAGAGTCTGTACTCGCCGGCCGGCACCCGTACCTCCGCCACGCCGCGTGCGTCCGTGACGGCCCGATACGGGTGCGCGACCACCTTCGCGCCGGCCACCGGGGTGCCGCTCTCCGCGTCCAGGGCGACGACCGTCAACAGGCACGCCGGCGGGGAGACGACACGTACCCCGAAGCGGGCGCTGCAGCCGGTGTGCGCGACCGCCGCCCCGTCCGTCAGGGCCGCGGCCTCCCAGGTGTACAGGCCCTCGGCGTCCGGGGCCAGCAGGGCGACCTCGGCATGGTAGAGCGCGTCGGTGCCGGGCCACGGCTCGTCGCCGAGGGTAGTCGTCGTCCGTCTCTCGCCGTCGTGGTCGCGCACTTCCACCACCCAGCTGGCTGGCGGGCACCTGGCGGAGCAGGCTACCCCGAGCCTGACGGCGAAACGCTTTCCGCGCTCGATGGCCGGCGGCGTGTCCCAGACGACGACCCGCGTGTCGTGCGGCTCGACGCTGTCGTCCTCATCAGCCATGGTCGTTGCCCGGCTATGCCTTGTCGGCGGGGTCCTCGGCCGCATGCGTGCCGGCGATGTAGCCGTGGACGTGGCCCTTCCCGAGGCCATGCTTGTTGAACCCGCCCACCGCCTCGCCGCCGGCGTAGAGACCCGGAATGGCCTGCCCCTGCATGTCCACGACCTGCTGGCGGCCGTTGACCCGCAGGCCGCCGTAGGAGTCGTGCCAGACCACCATGATCGACAGCGCGTAGAACGGCGGCGTCTCGATGCGGTTCATCGGGGCATCCGCCTCACGCTCGAACTCGGGGTCGGCGCCGGCGTCCACGCAGCCGTTCCACTTCGCGACCGTCTCGGCCAGGTAGCGCAGCGGCATCCGCTGGTACTTGTGGCCGGCGGCGATTTTCTCGGCCAGCTCCTCGATGGTGTCGGCCTGGAAGAAGTACCCGTTGTCCGCCACGTAGGGGTGGCGGAGCTCCCAGCCCGTGCGCTCCACCGCCTCCTGATCGAAGATGGCCCACAGCGGCCCGGAGTAGTAGTCCGGCGCCTGCGACCCCTCGTTCATGGCCAGCGCGGCATCGAGGCCGTGGTCGTAGCCGTACATCTCCCTGACCCACTTCTGCTGGCAGTTGCGCCAGTCGAGCGGCTTGTGGTCGAGCCCCTGGCCCGGGGCGCCGCCGTCGCCCGGGTACCGGTTCAAGCCGGGTTTGGCGGGCAGACGGACCTCGTTGAAGAAGCGCTTGCCGACCTGGTTCACCGCGATGAACTCCTCGAAGCCGGCGCTGCCGACGTTGACCCCCGCGGAGCCGCGGAAACCGAACGTCGGGTGCCCCGGCATCATGGTCGTGTACGCGTCCGGGGTGCCGAGGCGGGTCGAGATGTGAAACGTCGTGGGATACGACAGGTTCTGCTGCATTCCTGCCAGGTTGGCGCCCACCCGCAGGCCGGCGACCAGCGCGCTGGCGTCCTGGCCGTGGGGGCCCTGCAGGGCGACGCCGCTCGTCGGGAAAGCGGGCTCCCGCATGGCCGGGTAGAACATGCTGCGGACCTCGGGATTGCCGGCGTGGCCGCCGCTGGCCAGGATGACGCCCCGGCGGGCCCGGATGGTCACCGTCTCGCGCCGCTCGTCGACGTTGCCGTTCTGCCAGTAGCTCTGCAGCAGCTCGCCGGTCTCGGGGTGGCGGCGCGGCGAGTAGTGGGCCCTGATCCCCAGCACCCGGCCCGCGAACGGCTGCTCGCGAACGAGGTCGGCGAACCGGCGGTGCAGCATGAACTCGACGCCCTTCTCCCGCGCCGCGTACTCCAGCGGCCGGGAGAGGGCCACGCCGTTGCTCACGGCCTTGGGTCCGACGAGGCGGCGCGCGTCGTTCATCTGCTGCGGCGCGAACGCGCTCGTGCGCTCGGGGTCCGCAACGCCGGCATCCTCCGGCGTGATGGTGCCCGCCTTAATGTCTGTCCGGTCGCCGAGCATGAGGAAGCAGCGCGCCCCGCGCGCGCGGGACAGGCCGCCGCCGCCGTGCGTGCCGTTGACGCGCGTGAACCGGACGTAGTTGTCCATGAGGAACTGCCGTGTGGCCGGGCAGTTCTCGGCCCACGCGCGGACGAGCTCCCGCTCGTTGTAGCGGTACGGGCTCTGGGCCTTGGGGTCGACGACCGACCAGTCGGTGATGTCCGTGAACAGGAGATCGACGTTGTCGTCGAGCTCTTCCGGCGCCTCGGCGGGATCGACGGTGATCAATCCCTCCTTGTCCTTCTCGCCCTTCATGTCCCGGCGCTGGACCGGGTCGCCGCCGCCGAGGGACACGAAGGACCCGCTGTGCAGCATCCTGCCGCCGAGGTCGTAGTTCTGATCGACCACCAGCACGCTGGCCCCGAGGTCCCGCGCGCGAATGGCCGCGGTCAGGCCGGCGCACCCGCCCCCGGCGATGACCACGTCCACCTCGTAGTCCCAGGCGATGTCGTCGCCGGCCGCGGTCGGGGCCTGCGCGTGCGCCGGGTCCGGCGTCAGCAGCGCGCCCGCACCCAGGCCGGCGGCCGCTCCCGTCCTGACGAAGTCCCGCCGGCTGACACCGTGCTCGCTCTCGAGTCGTGCATTTTCGTGTTCGTCAACGGGTTTCGTCGCCATCTCCAGCCTCCCTCGCGTTGCCGAGAAGAACACTACAACGGTATGCCGAACAGGCCGGCGGCATTGCTCCCCAGGATCGCGGCGCGGTCTGCGTCGCTCAGGCCCGGCGTGTCGAGCACGTGGTCCACCACGTCGAAGCGCGGCAGCCGGGCGTCGTCGGGGGTTGCCGTCCAGGGATACGGGTAGTCGGTTCCAATCACGATCCGGCTCGCGCCGACCACCGCCACCAGGTGGCGGAGGGCCTCGCTCGAGAAGACGAGCGCGTCGATGTAGAGCTGCTTCACGTACTCGGTGGGCCGCTGCGCCAGCAGGCCGGTGCACTGGTCGGGACGCGTGCCGCACCCGTAGTCGGAGCGGTCGGCGTAGGACGGCAGGTAGCCTCCGCCGTGCGCCGCGCACAGCTTCAGCCCCGGGAATCGATCCAGCGTGCCCTCGAATATCAGATGGGACAGGGCGATCGTCGTCGCCAGCGGATTGCCGATCGCGTTGCCGAGAAAACCGTTTCCCTGCAGCCGAGTCGCGAGCTCCGGGACGCCCTGCGGATGCAGGAAGATGGGCACGTCCAGCTCCTCGGCCTTGGCCCAGAACGGATCGAAGCGGGGGGAGGCCAGCTCCTCGCTCCCGACGCTCGCCCCGACCGAGCCGCCCCGCAACCCCAGCGTCACGACCCCTTCCTCCAGTTGCGCGGCCGCCAGATCCGGATGCTGCAACGTCGTGGTGGCGAGCGCCACGAATCGATCGGGGTAGGCCGCGCAGATCGCGGCGAGGCCCTCGTTCTGCGCTCTGATCAAGCGGGGAGCCAGGTCGCGATCGACCGCGTACCAGAACGGGTTGATGCTGAGGACCTCGACGTCGATCCCCTGGGCGTCCATGGCCCGCAGACGGTCAGGGCCGATGGTGAGCGCGGGGTTCGCCGTCGGAGCGTCCCCCATCATCTCCCGGATGCCGGGAATCTCGCAGTGCGCGTGCACGTCCACCGTCTTGATCCGGCGTCCGCCCACGACGACCTCGCGGCGCGCCGCCGCGCCCGCCGGCTGCGCGGCGGCAGCAACCACGCCCCGCACCCCGGTGCCGGCCAGCGCCATGCCGGCCATCGCGGCCGTCGTCTGCGTGATGAAGTGCCTGCGGGTCCGCATCGTCTCCTCCGGATGCACGGTGAGTTACGGAGATGAAGTGGCGGAGAGAGTGGGATTCGAACCCACGGTAGGAGGGTTACCCCTACACACGCTTTCCAAGCGTGCTCCTTCAACCACTCGGACATCTCTCCGGCTGAGTGGCATCGATGGTGCGTGCGAGACGGCCGGCCCTGCTACATGCCCTTGGGCACGAAGGCCAGGAACCGCCGCGGGTTGTCCACCAGAATCTTGTGGATCGTCTCGTCCGGCACCCCGGCGTACCGCAGCTTGGGCACGAAGATCTGCAGGACCGACGAGTAGCCGGCGCCGCCCTTGGCCTTGATCTCCGCCTCGCGGGCGAAGTCGGCCGACAGCAGCACGTAGTCCTCGTAGCCGGCGTCGATGCAGGAGACGATCATCTTCACCTTCTCGGCGTCGCCCTGCGTGATCTGGTGGCCGACCGTGTCGAAGCCGAGGAACGCGCCGCGGCTGGCGAGCTGCTTGTGCACCTCCGCCGTCGGGTCGCCGGTGATGTCGGCGAGGTGGCCGATGCAGACGAGCCGCGGGTCCACGCCCATCGCCTCGATGATGTCGAGCTGCTCGAGCGCGCACTGCGAGCAGCCCTCATGCGGCGTATGCGTCAAGAGCGGCAGCCCGGTGCGCTGGTGGACCAGGCACGACGCGCGCAGCACCTTGCGTTCGTCGGGATGCATCGTCATCGACGAGCCGATCTCGCCGATGGCGCCCCAGCGCTCGGCCTCGGCGTCGCGCATGAAGTCCGCGGCCACCTGCTCCTCGGTCTGCTGCGCGATTTCCGGCGGGTAGCGCGGCTGCGTCCACAGGCCGCCGGCCAGCACGATGTGCAGGTTCACCCGCCCGGCCAGCTCCCGCAGCTTCTCGGGATTCTGGCCGAGGTCCCTGGTGCCGCCGTTCACGATGCAGCTCACGCCGTCCGCCGCGGTCGCGTTGACCTCCTCGGTCATCAGGTCGAGGTCGGCGGTGAAGCTCGGCTGGGCGTCCTCCGGGGGCGTCAACCAGGAAGGCACCGGGTCGCCGATCGACAGATGCTCGTGGAACAGGGTGGCGCCGCCCGCGAGCTGCTCGGGGTCGACGTCGCCGAGCAGCGTGCGGATGATGGCGCCCTCGGGAAAGGTCACGCCGCTGGCACGGGTCTGCTGCAGCGGAGCCGACAGGAGCCGGGTCGACAGGCCCGGGGCCGCCAGGACGCCGACTCCGACGGCGCCGAGCCGCTGTAGCGCATCGCGACGTGTCACGGGCACGGACCGGTGCTGGCATCTACGCATCGTCTTCTCTCCTGGAAGCAGGCCGAACGAGCAAGTCTAACGGATCGCCGCGTTCGTTCCCTCTTGGCCGCGCCCAAGGCGCCGCGGCCCTCACGCGCCCGGGGCGGGCGCGTGAGGGCCGCGTAGCTCGCAGGCCGCTGGGGCGACGCAACGGGAATCAGGGCGCGCCGGTGACGAACGCCTCGAACTCGGACCACGGCCCCGGCCGCCCGTGAATCGGGACGACCGTCTCGACGTCGAGTCCCAGCCGCTGCACGTTGTCGTAGAAGGTCCGGTGGCTGGCGGTCGGCTCGGCGGGCAGCGGCCGGCCCGGCGACGGCGGCGTGTAGAGGTCCGCCTCCACCACGATCTTCTCGTTCGGGAAGTACGCGATCAGCATGCCGGTCACGTGCGCGAGGCGTTGCACGTGGTGCAGCTCCATCAGGCGCGTGTCGTCGCCGAGGATGTACTTCTCCCGCATCGTCTCGAAGATGTAGCCCTCCGACCACTCCTCGGGCGGAAACAGCGAGAACCGGTCGGGCTCGAGCAGCCACGGCCGCGCGCGCAGCACCTCCTGGTAGTACGGGCGGTTGTCCTCGTGCGTGATGACCGTCGCCCCCTCGTGCACGTAGGCGCGCAGGCCCCCGAGGTGATCCCAGTGGTGGTGCGTGGTCACGATGAACCGGATGGGCTTGTCCGGCACCAGGCGCATCACCTCGGCGATCACGGCGAGCGACCGCGCCTCGTTCAGCGGCGCCTCGATGACCGCCACGAAGTCGCCGAACTCCACCGCCACGCTGTGGTGCGACCCGCCGGCGATCAGCCACATGCCGTCGGCCACCTCTTCGGTTTCCACGCGCAGGGGCGGCACGGTGGCGCCGCGCACCGAGTCGGGCACCGTGAGCGCCGCGCCGTCGACGTTCACGGTGACCCCGTCGATGGTCGTGAGGCCGAACGAGTGGTCGCCGCCGCTGACGTTCGGCTGGTGGGCGCCGTCATCGTAGTCCTGATGCTGGTGCCAGTTCATGGGGAACATCATGCCCCCGCCGACGTCCTGATAGTTCGTGTAGACGGTCTCGTAGTACATGTCCCCGACGACCGGATTCGGGAGCCAAGTCTGCACCCGCTCGATGACGTTGTCCTCGGTGATGGTGCCGTTAACGCGGTACTTGCCGAGCGCGATGAACGAGACGACGGTCACCCGCCCGCCGTATTCGTTGCGCGTGACCGCGATCGGATCGCCGGCCATGGCGCCCTTGAGGAACCCGTGCGGCGTCAGGAATATCTCCAGCAGGCGTTGCTCGGCGACCTGGGGCATGGGGATGTCGCGATCGATCCCTGCGTTCCAGGCATGCTCGCCTCTGACCAGCAGCGTCTCGCGCCGCTCGCCCACGATGGGCGCGCCCCCGCCGCGGGCGGGGTAGTCGCCCTGCCGGGTGACCCTCTCCTCCTTCGAGGAGTTCGTCTCGAAATCGATGGTGCGCATGTAGCTGGCCAGCTCGAAGCGCGGCCAGTCCTGGTCGGGCGCGTAGTTCTGGCCCACCCGGCCGACCCAGCCGCTCCCGCTGTATTCGATGGACATCATGTCGGTGACGCCCATCGTGTCGGCGGCCGCCCGCAGCACGGCCTGCACGTCCCCCACGTCCTGTGCCGCGGCCGGTCCAACGACCAGCATCGCGGCGGCTACGAAGAATCCAAGTCGCCTGGCCATGATTTCCTCCGTGCTTCCCTATGATCCGGGCCTAGCCTATTCCTTTTCCGGCGAGATCACCACGACAATCATGCGGCCGCGCGGCACCCGGCTCGATTACGTCAGGTGATGAAGGACTACAATCGACCGGCGGCCCACTGGGAGGGGAACATGACGAAGATGACAGTGCGCGCGTCGGCGGTTCTGCTGCTTGCGGTGCTGGCGGCGTCCGGACCGTCGGCCCAGACCGGCGAGTCCGACCGGGCCGTTACCGAGGCGCAGTACGAGCAGTGGAAGACCGAGCTGTCGAACTGGGGGCGGTGGGGAGCCGACGACGAGATCGGCGCGCTGAACCTCGTCACGCCCGCCAAGCGGCTGCAGGCGGTTGCGCTGGTCGCGGACGGCTTCACCGTGTCGTTGGCCGGCGACGCGAACACCGTCGAGGCGGTCGACAACCCGTATCCCTACGAGCACGAGATGATCGGCATCAGCTCGGACCGGATCGCGGTGCGCTATCACGGCATCTCCCATACGCACCTCGACGCGCTCGCGCACGTCAACGACGACGGCGTCTTCTACAACGGCTACGCGCCGGACGCCGCTGCCGTCGCCGGGAGCGGCCACGCGAAGAACTCCATCCACAACCTGAAGAGCGGCATCGTGACCCGCGGCGTCCTCATCGACATCCCGCGGCTCAAGGGCGTGCCCTATCTGGAGCCGGGGACGCCGATCTACGTCGAGGACCTGGAGGCGTGGGAGGCGCAGGCGGGTGTGCGCGTCTCGGCCGGCGATGCACTGTTCGTGCGCACGGGCGTATGGGCGCGGCGCGCCGCCGAGGGCCCGTGGCTCCGGGGGCGCAGTCCCGGCGGGCGCTCGGCCGGGCTGCACCCGTCGGTCATCCCGTGGCTGAAGGAACGGGACATCGCGCTGATGGGCAGCGACCACCCGACCTACGTGGCCCCGTCGGAGCTGCCCGGGGCGGTGCACGACTTCGCGCTGCTCTACCTCGGCGTGCACATGTTCGACAACTGCGACCTCGAAGCGCTCGCCGCGGCGGCCGCCGAGCGCAACCGCTGGGAGTTCATGCTGATGGCCGCGCCGCTGCCGATCCGCGGCGGGACCGGCTCGCCGCTCAACCCGATCGCGATGTTCTGAGCGGGACCGGCGCCCGGCGCCCCGGCAGGCCGCTGCCGTGGCGCCGAGCGCAAGCATTGTTCTCGCAAGCCGCGGCGCAGCTGTCAGTCGCTGATCCGCGCCCAGAGGATGGTGCCCTGCACCTCCCGCCCCTGGTCGTCGATGGCGGCGGGCGGTTGCAGCGCGAGGTGCGTATCCGTCAACTCGTAGAAGCGCTGGGCGTCCGTCCCGCTCTGCCCCGGATCCTCGTTGCCGACGCGGTGGTGGACGAGGTATCCGCCCTCCTCGTTCACCGAGAACGGGCCGAAGTAGCTGCCGTAGCTCAGGACCGTCGCCAGCGCCTCGTCGGCGGTCGGCTCGTCGCCGGCGTAGGGCATGCGGCCGCCCCGCATGAGGTGCACGGCCATGTGCCCCGACGGCGTGTAGATGATGTACGCCGTCTCGTACTGCTCAGCCTCGATCGGCTCGCCGTCGGTCGTCTCGCGGCTGATCGACTCGATGCGGTAGAAGTCGAAGAGCCGCCGGTGGGTCTCGGTCAGCTCGGACTCCGGCAGGTCGGGCTGCTTCGCCCAGGTGATGAACGACTTCACGCCGTTCTCGTCGGGCGGCGGCTGGAGCGTCAGCGTGTTGCCGTCGTCGCTGAACGTGAAGAAGCGCTGGTAGTCCGAGCCGGCCCCGCTCGGGTCGAGGCTGCCTTCGAGGTGGTGGGTCACGTAGCCCCCCTCCTCGTTGACGCTGAAGCGCCCGAAGTACGAGTTATAGGTCCCCATCTGCGCCAGGGCCTCCTCGGCGGTCGGCCCGCCCTCGGAGTACGGCTCCCGGTCGGGGCTCATGGTCGTTACGCCCATGTACCCGGAGGGGTGGTAGATGATGTAGCCGACCCGGTTGTCGACCGGCGGCTCCACCTCCGCGCCGTCGGCGTCGCGGCGCTCGCGCCGCACGAGCGACCAGGCGCCCGCGAACTGATCGTTCGGGTTCGACATCTCGGCCATCGGGGCCTCTTCCGGCTCGGCAGCGGGCTCGCCGCCCCCGCAGGCGAACGACAGGGCCAGCGCCAGCGGCGCCAGCACTGCGAGTAACGTTTTCCGCATCATGTCCTCCTGGCCCACCAATCGGGCGGGCCGGCAGCAACCCGGGCGGCTGACCGGTAACTCAGAGCAGCTGCCCCCGGGTATCATGTCGCGCAGCAAGTTACGACATGCTTCAGGCTCTAAGGATACCCGTGGATCGAAACGCGAGGAACCACTGATGCGAGATTCCCTGACCCGCACGGCGTTCTCGGCCGGCCGGCGCTGGATGATCTGCCTCTCGATTGCCCTGCTGCTGGGCGGGGTGCCGCGCGCGGCCGCGCAGCGCGGCGCGGCGGACGGCGAGTGGCGCACGTGGGCGGGCGACCTCGGTGCGACCCGCTACGCGCCGCTCGACCAGATCGACGCCGGCAACTTCGATGACCTCGAGGTCGTCTGGCGCTTCCGGACCGACAACCTCGGGCCGCGTCCGGACTTCAATCTGCAGTCGACGCCGCTCGTGGTGGACGGCGTGCTCTACACCACCGCCGGCAGCCGGCGCGCCGTCGTCGCGCTCGATGCGGCGACGGGCGAGTACCTCTGGCTGTACCGCCTCGACGAGGGCGAGCGCGCCGCGCAGTCGGTGCGGCGGCTCTCGGGCCGCGGCGTGGGGTACTGGACGGACGGCGCCGGCGACGCGCGCATCTACTTCGTCACGATCGGCTATCAGCTCGTGGCGCTCGACGCCGCGACCGGCCGGCCGGTGCCGGGCTTCGGCGCCGGCGGCATCGTCGACCTGAAGCAGAACAACGACCAGGACCTCGACCCGATCACTAGCGAGCTGGCCTGGAACGGCGCGCCGGTCGTGGCCGGCGACGTCGTGCTCATCGGGGCCGCCAGCCGCCCCGGCGGCACGCCGCCGTCGCGCCGCAACGCGAAGGGGTACGTACGCGGCTTCGACGCCCGCACCGGCGAGCGCCTGTGGATCTTCCACACCATCCCGCAGCCGGGCGAGTTCGGCAACGAGACGTGGGAGGACGGCTCCTGGGAGTACACGGGCAACACGGGGGTCTGGACCCAGATAACTGTCGACGCCGAGCTCGGCATCGCCTACCTGCCGGTCGAGATCCCGACCGGCGACTACTACGGCGGGCACCGTCCGGGCGACAACCTGTTCGCCGAGAGCCTCGTGGCGGTGGATCTCCGCACCGGCGAGCGGCTCTGGCACTTCCAGTTCGTCCATCACCCGCTCTGGGACTACGACGTCCCGTGCGCCCCCATCCTGGCCGACATCACGGTGGACGGCCGCGACATCAAGGCGATTGCGCAGCCGACCAAGCAGGGTTGGGTCTACGTGTTCGATCGCGTCACGGGCGAGCCGGTCTGGCCCATCGATGAGCGGCCCGTGCCGGCCGGCGACATTCCGGGCGAGACCTACTCGCCGACGCAGCCGTTCCCCACCAAGCCGCCTCCGTTCGAGCGGCAGGGGTTCGAGCTCGACGAGGTCATCGATCTGACGCCGGAGATCGAGGCCGAGGCGCTGCGCATCGTCCAGCAGTACCGGACCGGCCCGATCTTCACGCCGCCCATCACGCGCGGCGACGGCGACCAGTACGGGACGCTGTTCGTCCCCAACGGCGCCAACTGGCCGGGCGGCTCCTACGATCCGGAGACCGGCATCCTGTATCTCTTCTCGCACACGCTGAGCCGCGTCCTCGCAATGCGCAACGACCCGGGACGCTCGGACATGGACTACATCAACGGCCCCGCCGGCGGGCCGGGCATGACGGTGCAGGGTCTGCCGCTGATGAAGCCGCCCTGGGGGCGGATCACGGCCATCGATCTGAACCGGGGCGAGATTGTCTGGCAGGTCGCCCACGGCGAGACGCCCGACTGGGTGAAGGCGCACCCCGCGCTGCAGGGGATCGATATCCCGCGCACCGGGCGGCAGGGACCGGTCGGCACCCTGACGACCCGCACGCTGCTCATCTCCGGCGAGGGCGGGCGGCAGGCGGCCGACGGCGGCTTCATCACGACGCCGGACGGCCGGCGCGGCGCGATGCTGCGAGCGTACGACAAGGCGACCGGCGAGAACGTCGGCGCGGCCTACATGCCGGCCCCGCAGACCGGCACGCCGATGACCTACCTGGTCGACGGCCGGCAGTACCTCGTCGTGGCGGTCGGCGGCCGGGACGTGCCCGCGGAGCTGCTGGCGTTCGCCTTACCCGACTGAAGCCCGCAGGGGCGGCCGTCAGTCGCGATAGATGAACTTGCCGAGCGCCGACAGGATGAGGCTCATCGCCAGCTTGCCGGTGCGGTTCTGCACGTCGAGGATAGGGTTGATCTCCACCATCTCCAGGGAGGTCAACCCGCCCGCCGCGGCGCACAGCTCCATGGCCATGTGCGCCTCGCGGTAGGTCAGGCCGCCGTCCACGACGGTGCCGACTCCCGGCGCGTACTGCGGGTCGACGACGTCCAGATCGAAGCTCACGTGGAACAGGCCGTTGGCACCCCCCGCGCGCCGGATGGCCTCGCGCATGACGGCGGCGATGCCCTGCTGGTCGATGTCCGACATGGTGAAGACGCCCACGCCGGACTGCTTCACGAGCTGGCGTTCCCCGGGGTCCAGATCGCGGATTCCGACGAGCACGACGCGGTCGGGGGTGAGCCCGGGCGCCCTGCCGCCAATCTTCGCCAGCTCCGCGGGTCCCAGCCCGAGCAGGGCCGCCAGGGGCATGCCGTGGACGTTGCCCGACTCGCTCGTCTCCGGGGTGTTCATGTCTCCGTGGGCGTCGACCCAGATGACGCCCACCTGCCGTCCGGCGCGGCGATGGTGCGCCGCCAAGCCGGCGATGCTGCCCGCGGCCAGGCTGTGATCGCCGCCGAGCAGAACGGGGATTCGTCCGGCGTCGAGGATGCCGCGCACCGTGCGCGCCACCTGGCGGCACGCGGTCGCGATGGGGCCCAGGAAGCGCGCCTCCGCCGAGCCGGGATCCGCGGTCTCGGCTCCCGGACACTCGATGTCGCCGAGCTCCGCCACGTCCTCGAAGCCGGCCCGGCGCAGCGCGGCGTGCAGGCCGGCCAGACGCACCGCCGACGGGCCCATGTCCGTGCCGCGCCGGCCGCCGCCCAGGTCCAGGCGCACGCCGGCGATCGAAACGGGCGGCCGCTCGATCCCCTCGGCCATCACATCACAGTGTACGGGACGTCGGACCCGGGCGGGGCAGGCGGACGCATGACGGCGGCCGGCCGCCGCGGGCCGTCAGGGATTCGCCCTGACGTACTTGCGCAGCGTGTGCGGGCCGACGTCGGCGGCGAATATGCTGCCCTCGGCGTCGGCCGTGATGCCGGACGCGCCGGAGATGCGAGTCGCGTCGGCGGCGGCGAGGTCGGGGTCGGGAATGAAGGCGCGGAGCGAGCCGTCGCTGGCGCTGCCGATCGTGATGCCCCGGACGTAGCCGGGGTTCACCGTCGAGTTCGACTGCGAGTCGCTCACGTAGAGCGTGTCGTCGGCCGCCACGTGAAGCGCGCTGGGCCGGCCGAACTGCCTCCAGGCGGCGATGAAGTTGCCGTTCTGGTCGAAGACCTGCACCCGGTTGTTGCTGCGGTCGGCGACGAATACGTGTCCCTGCGAGCCGCCGATCGAGATGTCGTGAGGCTGGTCGAACTCCCCGGGTCCGGCTCCGGTGCGGCCCCAGGTCTTGATGAACCGGCCGTCCTTGGAGAACTTCAACACGCGGTCGTTACGGCCGTGCCCGTCCGTGATAAAAATGTCGCCGTTGGGCGCGATGGCCACGCCGGTCGGCCGGTCGAAGGTGTCCGGACCGTTGCCGGCCACGCCGGCCTGGCCGAGCGTCGTCAGCACTTCGCCCCGGGGGCTCAGCTTGAAGACCTGCTGGCCCAGCGGAGCGCCCGCGAACGGGCCGGCCGTGGCCCGCGCGGCCATCCCGAGCACCGCCTCGTCCCCGTTCGCGTCGGTGGTCCACAGATTGCCCTCGCCATCGACGGTGAAGCCGTGGGGGAACGCGAACATGCCGGCCCCCAGGCTCGCCAACAGGCGCCCGGCGGGATCGAACTGCAGAATCGGCGGGTCGGCGCGGCCGACACAGGTGGCGGCCCCCGGGGGCACGGTGTTGAAGCAGCGGTGGAAGATCCAGATGTTGCCGTCGGGATCGAGCTGCGCGCGAATCAACTCGCCCCAACGGCCGCCGTTCATGTGCGGCGGCAGGGTCGGCCAGTCCTCCACGAGTCGGTACGGGTTGGGAAGCTGGAGCTGGTCGCCGCCCCGGCCCGGCTGGGCCTGCGCCGCCAACGCGATGCAGGCCGCGACGACCGCCGCCAGCGTCGATCCCGCGCGACCGGCAGGCGACATCGGCCTACCGGGACTCTTCCTCGTGGGTGTGCAGGCGCCGCTCGCCGGCGGCCACCGCGAGGCGGCCCGCCGCCAACCGGTGCTTGTTGGTGGCGCCCTCCCAGCACCCTTCCTCGTAGAACTCGTAGCCGTCGCCGCCGATGCGGCCCATCGTGAACGCCAGCGTCCACGGCCGCGTGAACACCGTCGGGTCGGTGACCGTCGCCTCGTAGCGCAGCGTGTCGGCGTCCACCAGGTTCCAGCGCTCCACCACATGCAGCGCCTCGCTGTAGAAGCTGCCGTGCGAGTCGAGCCAGGGCAGATCGTTGAAGTTCGTCACGTCGACCACGAACGTGTCGCCCTCCCAGCGGCCGCGCGAGTCGCCGTTGAACAGACGGATGTCGCCGCCCACGTGCGCGCGCGCGTTGGTCGGAATGACCCGGTAGGCGTGCGCCCATTCGTAGAGCATCACCACGTGGCCGTCGTTCTGGCGGATCTGCAGATCGCCCCGGTAGTTGCTGCGCGGCACTCCGACCAGCAGGCAGCGATCCTCCGGATCGATGTGCGCCAGCTCCGTCGGGGTCTCCATGGCGTACAGGTACTCCGTGCGCCGCTCGGCAGCCCACGGCTGATAGGGGATGCGCCCGTTCGGCGGCTCGATGATGACCGGCTCCGGCAACCCGAGCCGCTCCGGGCCGCGGCTCTGCATCCGGGAGTGGGCGGCATCGCAACAGCCGTCCTCGATGCTGTGCGAGGCGTTGACCGGGCCGCCGTCCCAGTAGCCCTGCAGATCGGGATGACCGTCGGCGGTGCGCGGCAGCGGTCCGTCCTGGGCCGCCAGCGGCGCGGTCGCCAGCACGGCCAGCACCGCGACCCCGAGGGCAGTGCGATGACTCATCGGATCCTCCCTTACTTGTCGGCCGCCAGCTCGCTTTCGGAGTAGGCGTAGCACTCGTACTCCAGCAGCTGAACGTCCGCTTCCTGGCGCCGATAGAGCGGCATGTGCATCGTCCAGGGCCGCGTGAACACCTGCGGGTCCTCGATGGTGACCTCGTACTGCAGGTGATCCGGGCCGGTGGGCGTGTAGCGTTCGACCACGTGCAGGGCGACGCTGTGGAAGTTGCCGGCGCGATCGAACCACGTCCGATCGTTGAAGTGGATCAGGTCGACCACCAGCGTGTCGCCGTCCCACCGCCCGCGCGAGTCGCCCATCCAGAAGTCGATGTGCCCTTCGGGGTGCGGGCTCCCGTCCATGTAGATGGTGCGCGTGACGTGGATGTACTCGTAAAGGATGAGTATCCGGTCGGCGAACTGGAGAATCTGGAACGGATACGGCATGTAGGTGATCCGGGGCACGCCGGGCATGTAGCACTGCGTCTCCGGGTCCGCCGTATGCCGGTTCTCGAAGTTCTCCTGCTTCTGCTTCAGCGCCCACGGCTGGTACGGGATCTCGTTCCCGACGACCACGCCTTGGCCGGCCGGGATGCCCGGGCTGGCCGAGTGAGCCTGGATGTCCCAGACGGCCGTGTTGAGCGCCTGCCAGACGCCCTGCAGATCCGGCTGCCCGTCGGCTGTGCGGGGCGTCGCGTATGCCGACCCGGAGTCGACGGGCGTTTGCCCGGCCGCCGGCAGCGGCGCCAGCAGGCAGAGGCTGGCGGCGGCCAGCGCCGCCACTCCCGATCTCGTGGACATGCAGGCTCCTACCGTTGCGGTTCCGGTCCCCCGGTGCCGGACGAGCCGGCGAAGAAGTTGCGCCCGTCGGGGAACGTAATCGTGATGCCGTTGGCGGTCGGCGTGCCGTCCTTGGCCAGATAGCCGTCGACGACGAACTCGGTGCCGGGCGGAAAGTCGTTCTTGCGGAGACCGCGCCGCAGCAGCGACGTCGGATTGCCCATTTCCACCGCCCAGTTCACGACCTCGCCGTCCCCGCCCACCACGTCCATGTGCAGCCACCCGTGCGGGTTCACCCACTCGAGCTCGGTCAGCGTGCCCTGCAACGTGATCGGCCGCTCGATGTCGAACTCCGCCGAGAAGGAGTGATGCGCGGCTCCGGACGCCGCCGCGAGCAGCACGCCAAGACCGACGGCCCCTGCCAGCAACGTTCTCATCGTCGGACCTCCTACTATTCCCGAAAGATCTGATTCCACCTGCAGGTTACACCGGCGCCGGCGGCGGCGCAATTGCGAAGATTGCGCCGCGGTCCGCGCGCCTCGGGCACCGAGGCGCTGTTGCGCCCGTGTCCCGGCGGGCATAGCCTTGGCCGCATGATTCGCGAATACAGATTCCCGATGCTCGAGAAGGTCATCCTCGGGGCCGGAGCACTCGGAGAGGTCGGCGGCGAGCTGGACCGCCTGGGCCGGCGGCGGGCCCTCATCCTGACGGGCAACAGCTTGGCGACCCGCACCGATCTCGTGCAGAGGCTCGAACGCGTGCTGGGCGGGCGCTGGGCCGGGACGCACGACGGCATTCGGCAGCACGTCCCGAGCCGGACCGTCGCGGCCGCGGTCCGGCACGCGCGGGAGGTGCGCCCCGATGCCATCGTGGCCCTGGGCGGCGGCAGCCCGATCGACGCGGCGAAGATCGTGGCGCTGGAGCTGCTGGAGGACGGCCAGCCCCAGGAGGCCATGCCGCAGATCGCGGTCTCGACCACCCTGTCCGCCGGCGAGTTCACCCCGTTCGCGGGCATCACCGACGAAGATACCCGGGTCAAGGGGCTGCGCAGCGACCCGCGGATCTGCCCGCGGACGGTCGTCCTCGATCCGGAGGTCACGCTTCCGACGCCCCGCCGGCTGTGGGCCACAACCGGCGTCAAGGCCCTCGATCACGCCATCGAGGCCATCTGGTCGGTCAACCCGCAGCCGGTGAGCGATGTGCTGGCCGTGGAGGCGATCCGCAGGCTGCACCGGCACCTGCCCGCATCGCTCGCGGAGCCCGACAACCTCGAGGCACGCGGCGAGTGCCAGATCGCCGCCTGGATGTCCATATTCGGCATCACCAGCGTGGGCGTGCGCCTGAGCCATATTCTCGGGCACCAGCATCGGCGCGCGCTGGGATGTCCCGCACGGCGTCACGTCCTGCATCACCATCCCGCACTGCATGCGCTTTCTCGCGCCGCAGACGCTCCCGCAGTAGGTGATGATTGCCGCGGCCCTGGGCATCCGCACGGACGGGCGCGAGCCGGCGGCGGTGGCAGGGGAGGCGGCGGACGCCGTGGCCGCGTTCATCCGGTCGCTCGATGTGCCGACCCGCCTGCGCGACGTCGGCGCCAGAGAGGACGAGCTTCACATCGTCGCCCGGGAAGCGCTGAAGGAGAGTGCCGCATGGCACGATCGGCAGGGCGGGGAGGAGGCGCTGCTCGAGCTGCTCCGGCGGATGTGGTAGTCGCGGAGACGGCAGGTCGCCGCGCAGGCGGGGAATAATGTGGTTGGTCTGGGCGCGGTGCGGGGCTATGATGGCGGATGCTCATGAAGTGTCACCGCCTGCAGGCGCGGCTCGTCGCCGGCGGGTTGCTGTGCGGTTTGCTGGCGCTCGCCGCCCCCGTCGCGGGCAATCCGGACCTGCAGCTCGTGGAGGCGGCCAAGAGCCGGGACTGGCACACCGTCGCCGCCTTGCTGCGCCAGGGCGCGGACGCCGACGTCCCGCAGGGCGACGGCGCCACGGCCCTCCACTGGGCGGCACACTGGAGCGCCCGCGAGGCGGTGGACGGCCTGCTTGCCGCCGGCGCTAACGTGGACGCCGAGAACGCGTTGCGCGCCACGCCGCTGTGGGTGGCCTGCGCCGACCGCAACACGGACATCGTCGAACGCCTGCTCGCGGCCGGCGCCGATCCCAATCGTGCGCTGCGCTCGGGCGAGACGCTGCTCATGCGCTGCGCGTCCACGGGCGACCCTGTGGCCGTGCGGGCGCTGCTCGCCCACGGCGCCGAAATCGACGCCAGCGAGCCGTCCCAGGGTCAGACCGCCTTGATGTGGGCGGCCGCGAATCGGCAGCCGGCGGTCACGCGCGTGCTGCTGGAGCATGGCGCCGCGGTCGGCGCGCGCACCCGGACGGTGCGCCAGTTGCGCGGCGTGGGCCTGCAGAGCACGACCAGCCCCGCCGGGGCCACGTACTTTGATGCCGGCGGCTTCACGGCCCTGCTGTTTGCCGCGCGCCACGGCGCCGCCGCGTCGGCGCGGCTGCTGCTGGACGCGGGCGCCGACGTGAACCAGCCGGCGGCGGACGGCAACAGCCCGCTGGTCCTGGCCGCCCTGAGCGGCCATGCCCGGCTCGCCGAGTTCCTGCTCGAGCGGGGCGGCGACCCGGCCGCGGCGGGCGCTGGCTACAATGCCTTGCACGCTGCGGTGCTGCGCGCGGATGCGGACCTCCTGCAGGCGTTGCTGGCAGCGGGCGCCGACCCGAACGCGAGGCTGACGGGGAGCACGCCGGTTCCCCGCTGGACGTACCAGTACGTGCTCACGCTCCGGGAAAAGGGCGGCACGCCGTTCCTGCTGGCCGCCAAGTACCTGGAGCCGGAGCTGATGCGGTTGCTGGCCGCCGCCGGGGCCGACCCGCTGCTGGCGTTCGATGACGGGACGACGGCGCTGATGGCCGCCGTGGGGCTGCGCCTGAGCCGCTCCACGACGCGCCGCAGCCGGCTGATCGCGCCCGAGCTCGTCCGGGCCGAGTGGGCGGCGGAGGACCGGGTGTTGGCCACCGTCGAGGCGGCCATCGACGCAGGCGCGGCGGCGGCCATCGGCGCGGCTAACAACGCGGACGACACGGCACTCCACGGCGCGGTGCAGCGCGGGTTCCTGGCGGTTGCCGATCTGCTCGTAGCGCACGGCGCCGACCTCGACCGGAAGAACGGGCGAGGCGAGACGCCGCGCGCCCTGATCGAGGTGCGGAGCAGCGCCGCGGCCGGCGGGAACTAGGGAGTCTGCGCCGTGGAACGGCGCGGCACGCGCGATCTTCGCGAGCTCTTTCACGGAGGCAGAACGATGCCACGTTGGATATTCGTTGGCGTGACGGCGGCGGCGCTGGCTGGCGCCGGGCAGCCTCATCTGCAGGCGCAGCAGTCGCCGGCCGGGGCGGCGCACGCGGCGTCGGCCGGGCAGTCCGCGGCCGAGGCGACCGGCTCGGCCGCGGCGGGTCGCGCGCTACTCGACCGCTACTGCGTGGCGTGCCACAACGAGCGGCTGCGCACGGCCGACCTGACGCTGGAGACGTTGAGCTTGGCGGACGTCGGAGATGCGGCGGCCGTCTGGGAGCACGTCGTGCGGCGCCTGCGCGCCGGCGCCATGCCGCCCGCCGGCCGCCCGCGTCCAGCAGCCGCGGCGTCGGATGCGTTCGTCTCGTGGCTTGAGGCGGAGCTCGACGGCGCGGCGCTGGCCAATCCCGATCCGGGACGCCCGACCGTCCACCGGCTCAACCGGGCCGAGTACGCTAACGTCATCCGCGACCTGTTCGGCCTCGAGATCGACGTCAACGCGCTGCTGCCGGCCGACGACGAGCAGCACGGATTCGACAACATCGCCGAGGTGCTCTCCGTTTCGCCGACCCTGATCGAGCGCTACCTGGCGGCGGGCCGGCGCATCAGCCAACTCGCGGTCGGCGACCTTGGGCTGCGACCGGCGGGCGAGACCTATCCCGTGCACGGCGCGCTGGACCAGGATGGAACGGTCAGCGACGACCTGCCCTTCGGCTCGCGGGGCGGTGCCGCCGTGCACCACAACTTCCCGGTCGACGGCGAGTACATCATCCGCATCGGCCTCCGCAAGCAGGAGTACGGTTACGTGCGCGGCCTCGGTCAGGCACATCGGATGGAAGTGCGCGTCGATGGCGCGCTCGTCGGCACCTTCACGGTCGGTCGCGAGTGGGAGTTGGAGCAGCTGCCGCCGATGGGCTACGCGGGCAAGTTCGACCAGGTGTACGGCTCGCACTCCTTCCCGGAGTGGGAGGCCTACGCGCTCAACGCGGACAAGGGGCTTGAAGTTCGCGCGACGGTCAAGGGCGGACGCCGCTTCGTCGGCATCTCGTTCGATCGGCAGTCGGCGCTGCCGGAGGGCATTCTGCCGTTGCCGCTCGACCGCTCGACCTACTCGTACTCGCAGGACGAGTTACAGGACGGCAACCCGGCGGTCTCCGGCGTCCAGATCATCGGTCCCTACAACCCCAGCGGCGCCGCCGATCTGCCGGGCCGCGCGAAGCTGCTCGGCTGCCGTCCGGCGGGGGACGCGGCGGCCGAGGAAGCGTGTGTCCGGACCGTGCTGTCCGCGCTCGCGCGGCGCGCGTACCGCCGGCCGGCGACCGACGCCGACGTGGACACGCTGCTGGCGTTCTACCGCGACGGCCGCGCGGAGGGGAGCGTCGATGCCGGCCTGCGGGCGGCGCTCGAGCGCCTGCTCGTCGATCCCGAGTTCCTGTTCCGCATCGAGACCGATCCGCCGGACGTGCAGGCCGGGACGGTCTACAGCATCAGCGATCTGGAGCTGGCGTCGCGCCTGTCCTTCTTCCTCTGGAGCAGCATCCCGGACGACGAGCTGCTCGACGTCGCGGCTCGCGGCGAGCTCAGCGATCCCGCCGTTCTGGACGGACAGCTTCGGCGTATGGTCGCCGACCCCCGCTCGCGTGCGCTGGTAGAGAATTTCGCGGGCCAGTGGTTGCAGCTCCGCAAGCTCCGCAACGCCGTGCCGGATACGGCCACCTACACCGCCTTCGACGAGAACCTGCGCGAGGCGATGTGGCAGGAGACGCAGCTGTTCCTGGAGCACGAGCTGCGCATGGATCGCCCCGTCGTCGACGCGCTGCGCGCGGACTACACGTTCATCAACGAACGCCTCGCGCGGCACTACGGGATTCCGGACGTCCACGGCGTGCACTTCCGGCGCGTGGATTATCCCGACGACACCCGCGGCGGGCTGCTAGGGCATGCCAGCCTGCTGACGATCACGTCGTACGCGAACCGCACCTCGCCGGTGGTGCGCGGCGTCTGGCTGCTCGAGAACTTCCTCGGCACACCCCCGTCGCCGCCGCCCCCCGACGTGCCGAGCCTGCCGTCCGCGGGCGACGGCGGCGTGGCCCGGTCGGTGCGGGAACGGCTTGAGGTGCACCGCTCCAACGCCGTGTGCGCGAGCTGCCACAACGCGATCGATCCGCTCGGGTTCGCCCTCGAGGAGTACGATGCCATCGGCCGCTGGCGCGCCACCGCCGGGGGCGGCACGCCGTTCGACACGGGGATCCCGATCGACGCGTCGGGTACCCTCATCGACGGGACCGAGGTGCACGGACTGGCCGGACTGCGGAACGTGATCCTGAGCCGCGAAGATCAGTTCATCGAGACGGTTACCGAGAAGCTGCTGACGTACGCCCTGGGCCGCACCCTGGAGCACACCGACATGCCGGTGGTGCGGCAGATCAGCCGGCAATCGGCGGCCGGCGACCTCACCTGGTCGTCCCTGATTGCCGCTGTCGCCAAGAGCACTCCCTTCCTGATGCGGAGGTCGGAATCATGATGATTGCCAAGAAAGCCATTCCCCGGCGGGCCGTGCTCCGGGGCGTGGGCGCCACGCTCGCGCTGCCGCTGCTCGACGGGATGGTGCCGGCGCTCACCGCGCTCGCGAAGACCCCGGCGCGGCCGGTTGCCCGCTTCTGCACGGTGTACGTGCCGAACGGCATCATCATGGAGCACTGGACGCCGGTCGCCGAAGGGAGCGCCTTCGAGTTCACGCCGACGCTGAGGCCGCTCGAGGCCCATCGCAGTCAGTTGCTGGTGCTGAGCGGGCTCGACAACACCGGCGCCAGCGCGCGCACGGGCGCCTCCGGCGCGCATGCCAAGCCGGCTGGCGCCTTCCTGACCGGGGTCGAGCCGCTGCAGACGACGAGCAGTGCCAGCCTGCAGCTGGGCACGTCCATGGATCAGATCGTCGCGAAGACGATCGGCCAGGACACGCTGCTCCCGTCGCTGGAGCTGGGTCTGGAGGGCACGGATACGGTCAACGGTGTCGGCACCTGCGACGTCGGCTTCAGCTGCGCCTACCAGAACCGTCTGGCGTGGGCCAGTCCGACGACGCCGCTGCCCGTGGAAGCGAACCCGCGCGTGGTGTTCGAACGGCTGTTCGGCGCCATCGACAGCACGGATCCGGCCGTGCGGAGCGCCCGCCTGCGCCGGCAGCGCAGCATCATCGACTCGGTGCTCGACAAGGTCCACCGCCTGCACGGCGAGCTCGGGCGCCGCGATCAGCACAAGCTCGACGAGTACGTCGACTCGGTCCGCGAGATCGAGCGGCGCATCCAGAACGCCGAGACGCGCGGGCAGGAGTTGCCCCTGGTCGACTCGCCGGCCGGCATCCCGGTCAGCTACGACGAGCACGCGCGGCTGATGTTCGACATGCAGGCGCTCGCGTTCCAGACCGACACGACGCGCGTCATCACCTTCCAGATCGGCCGGGAGCAGAGCGGCGCGACGTACCCGCAAGTCGGCGTCTCCGACTCGCACCACCCCATTTCGCATCACGGGGGCGACAAGAACAAGATCGCCAGCCTGCAGCGCATCAACACGTACCACGCCACGCTGTTCGGCTACTTCCTGGACAAGCTGGCGTCGACCGCCGACGGCGAGGGTTCGGTGCTCGACAACGCCGCCATCCTCTACGGCAGCGCCATCAGCGACGGGAACCGGCACGATATTCACAACCTGCCGCTGCTGCTCGCGGGCGGGGCGGGCGGACGCATCGAGGGCGGCCGCCACCTCAAGTATCCGGCCGGCACCCAGCGGCTGACGAATCTGCAACTCACGCTGCTCAACGCGCTGGGCGTGCCGGTGGAGCAGTTCGGCGACAGCACCGGCGAGCAGCTCGCCGAGCTGTCCGGGGTCGCGCGGGCCGCGACCGTCTGAATCTGAACGGAGCGGGGCTTACGAGCGGCGCCATGCGCCGACGAACAGCGGCTGCTCGAGCTCTCGATCAGCCGCTGTTTCGTGTACGAGCAAGCCGGCCACTCAGAACATCGCGATCGGATTGACCGGCGAGCCCGTGCCGTTCGGAATCCGCAGCGGCGCGATGGTCACCATGAACTCCCAGCGGTTGCGCTCCGCGGCCGCGGCCGCGAGCGCCTGGAAGTCTGCCCGGTCGAGCACCTGGATCCCGAGTATCGTCAGCGCGAAGTTGTGGAGCGCCGCGCGCGGCAGGTCGCCCTCCGGCTGCGGCACGTAGCCGGGCGTCTCCCAGCCCGCGACCGCCACGTCGCGCTCCCGCAGCCACGCGATCACGTGATTGTCGAGGCCGGCCGCCTCCTGGCCGGTGTCGAACGGCCCGAGCGCGTCCTGGCGCGCCCAGCGCCCCCAGCGGATGAGGAAGGCATCGCCCGGACCCACCTTCACCCCGGCCATCTCCTCCCAGGCCTCGAGGTCCGCGACCGTGATGCGCGTGCCGGGCTCCAGCCAGGGCACGCCCTTGAGCCGCGGCATGTCGTAGAGCACACCGCGCGTCACGATGCCGTCCTTCATGGTCATGATCGAGTTCTTCGTGGCGCCTTCCTCCATCGTGACCAGGCCGTCGATGTCGTACCCGTTCCACATCTTGCCGTCGAAGAAGACGTGGGCGAACGCGTCGAGGTGCGTCGTGCCGGGCCCGTGGATGCACGGGTAGGCGATGCTGTCGCTGGCGCCCCGGCGCGAGGCGCGGGTCATCTTCCATTCGGTCGGGCACGGCACGTCGACGCTCTCGTAGTTCTGCGTGTTCGAGGCCAGCGACACCGTGAACCCCTCGGTGACGAGCGCCGCCGCGGCGGCGCGCTTGGCCGGCGTGATCAGGTTGAAGGCCCCCGCCTCGTCATCCGGCCCCCAGCGGCCCCAGTTGGACAGCTCGTCCATCCAGCGTTCGAATTGCGCCTGGCTCACGAGCGGCAGCTCTTCCGACTGCTGGGCCGCGACCCGCGGCTCCAGCGTTGCCGCGAGCCCCACCGCCAAGGCAACAACGACCGTGCCGTACCACCATGTCTTCATGTTCGTCTCCCTCGGATGTCGCAGACTGCCTGCCGCCGGCCGCAACCGGGTCTTGCAGCGTATCCCCGGACACACTATCACCGTCGGCCGCTCCGGGTGCGGACAATCCCCGTGAGCTGCCCAGCCATGATCTTTCAGGCGGAGCTTCACGCGCACGGTCCCGGCCGGCGTGTCTACGAGTTCACGGTGACGGACCCTCGCAGGCCGGCCTCGACCAGTCCGCCGACGAATGCGGCAAGGGGTCGGATGTCTTGCCTAGCGGCTCTCCGCGGGTAGCTGCTCGGCGCGCCTGGCCCCGGCGAGGATGTTCTCCAGGCCGTAGTTCCCCTCGTGACAGGCGAACTCGTAGAGTGGTTGGTCGGACCTGGCCATCGGCAGCCGGGCGGTCCACGGCGCCGAGTACCACGTCGGATCGTTCATCGTGAATTCGTAGACGAGGGCGTCGTCCGCGGTGCGCGTGAACCGCTCCTCCATGACGAGCGCCGAGCCGCCCGGGCGGTGACCGCCTCCAGTCCGATCCGGATCGAACACCGTATCCCGGAAGTTCGTGGTCGTGACCACGAGGCTGTCGTCCTCCCACCGGCCCCGTGAGCTGCCCAGCCACTGGCGAATGCCATCCGGCAGATCCGGATGATCTCGCAGCGGGACGACCCTGGCGCTGTGGACCATCTCGTTCAGCAGCACCACGTGCTCCGGGGTCTGGAAGATCTGGACGTTCTGGTTGTACGACTGCGGCTTCATGGGCGGACCCGAGTTGAATCCCATCAGGCAGCGGACGAACAGACCCCGCGGGCCGAGGTCTTCCACGAAGCCGCCCGGTGTTGGCGCATCGTCATCCACGCCGCGCCGCGCCGCCGCCAGCTCCTCGACCCGCCGCTGCGCCGCGGGCGTCAGCGGCGGCACCCTGCCGTTGGGCGGATCGACGACGAGCGACGTGTGCCGCGTCTCGCGGGGATTGTCGGTCCAGAAGCGGTTGTATGTGCCGGTGGAGCCATCTTGCGCCGAGGTGTTGTCCTGCCGGTCGCGGGCCGCAATCCTGACCTGCTGCCGCTGCGCCGCTTCCTCTTCCGTCAGGAACGCCCGATCACCGAATTCCTCCGGCCGGTTCAGCGGGGTGTTGGACGAGAAGTCCCAGACACCCTGCAGATCGGGATCTCCCCATGCCGTGCGGGTCGTCCCGCCGGTGCGCTCGCCGGCCGTCTGGGCTTGCGCTGGCATCGCGATCAACCAGACCGCCGCGGTGATCAAAACGCAGGCGCCAAGCCGACCGAAATCTGGACTTCTTCGCATCGCTCTCCCTCCCCGCTGTCGTGTCCCCTGAGGATATCTCGATCTGGAACGCTACAAGGCCGTCATCAAGGGCCTGACGCAGTTCGGCGACCGCCGGCAGGGCACCCGGCGCAACCGCGAAGCCGTTGAACGAGCGCGGCATGCACATCGGCGCTGGCTGGAAACCCCAACTGGCACCAGCCCCGCGTCGCCGCTGTCGGGAACCGTACTTCGCGAATTGGATGTCGATCCCGACAGAGTCAGCCTGCGCTACGACGGCGGGTTTCGCGATCCCCTGATCGAACAGATCGCGTGGAGCGTTCGCGCCGAGATGCTCGATCCCGCGCCGGCGGGAAAGATGCTGGTCGAGACCCTGACCTCGGCGCTTGGCGTTCACGTCCTGCGACATCATTCAAATCTGGAGTCGGCATCGGTATCGCTGCCGGTTGCCCGCGGCGCGCTCGACCTCAGGCGTCTCCGGCGGGTCAAGGATTTCATCGACACCCATCTCGGTAAGGACCTGACCATCGAGACGCTGGCGAACGAAGCCTGCCTGAGTCCTTTCCATTTCGCCCGCGTCTTCAAGGCGGCGACCGGGATGGCGCCGCATAGCTACCTCACGGACCGCCGGATCGAAAAAGCGAAGTCCTGGATTTCGGAAGGGCGCCCGCTCGCCGAAATCGCCTATCTGTTGGGGTTTGCCTCCCAGGCCTACTTCACAAAGTGGTTCAAGCGGCTTGTCGGCGCCACGCCCGGGGCATACCGAGAGGGCTGCCGCTAACGACCGCCGGGCGCCCGGCCGGTATCGGTGCGACAGGGTTTCACGACAGACTGCCCTTTGCGTCCAGGGAGTCGAAGATCGGGATGTTCAGATCCATCATGCCAGCCAGCCGGAAGACATCCTTCAGGTCGGGAACCAGGTTGCACAGGGCGAAATGCCCTTTGCGCCGTTGCAGCTCCTTGGCTGCGGTGAGCACGATCCCGTAGCCGGACAGGCCTGTATAGCGACGCTCGTGGCAGTCGAAGACCACACACATGGCGCCACCGTTGAGTAGTTCCTCTATCTCCTGCCTTAGTCCTCTCGCGGCGACGCAATCCAGATACCCCCGCAGCGCGACGATGAAGACGTTGTCATCGCGCCGGATGTGATGAGTGAATTCCGGTCGTTTGTTCTACATAAGGCGGCCCTCGTTATTGCCCAAACATGTTACAGCGGGGCGGCTAATGGCGCCGCGGTTCCACCGCTGGATTCAACTCCGAGGCTAACGCCCGCCGCCGCGGCCGCGCATTCCACTGCCTTGCCGTTCCGTTGTCTTTCCTTGCTCTTTGTTGCAGCGGGCTGAGGCGGGCCTGCGGGCGGGAACCGCGCCGGGTTTCCTGGAGGCTCCATCATCGGAAAGAGGTATCTTGTCCACTCGGTTCAATTGTTGAGGCATCGTTGGATTCGACATCTCCCCTTGATCTTCGGCGGCATGTCGAAGAAGCGGGTTCCGAACGACCTCTTCATGAGCTGGATCCATCCCGCGCGCTACAATCCGAAGGTTCGTCGCGACCTGAACAAGTACCTTCGAAACGTCCCAAAGAAGAAGCGGTTGCTCGAGTGGGCCGAGCAACCGCGCTCATTCCGCGGGCCAGTCCTTATTGTCTGGGCACGGGAGGACAAGCTCATGCCGGCCGCCCACGCCAAACGACTGGCCGAGCACTTCGAGAACTCGCAGTTGGTGTGGGTCGACGACAGCCGGACGCTAGCTAGTCCCGATCGATCAGCCGGAGATCCTCACGGACCATCTCAGCAGGTTCCTTGCTTCGCATCCGTCCTGACCGCCGTGTTGCTCTACCGCGGTGAAGCAACCGACCGGCCCGCGCACAACGACCGGGCATCGTGCCGCGGCTGAACGTCCGCCGTTGGGCTGACTTGTCGTGGGCGACCGGCGTGATACTCTGGCGCGGATTGATCCCGCGATCAACGGCCGGCCGCGCCCGGAAGGACGACCATGACGAAAACGGTCAAGATCGGCGGCTCGCTAGTTGTCGGCGTCTTCGTGCTAGCAGCCTGTCGGACTTAGGCCTGGATTTTATAATGGGGCTTGTCGAGTCGAGGGGGTCGAAGTAGATGCCGAAGTTCGTACAGCGACACCAGTCGCAGCTGTATCTGCTGCCGCCGGACCTGCGCGATTGGCTGCCGGAAGACGATCTGGCGCACTTCGTGGTTGAGGCGGTGGAACGGGTGCGGCTGGAGCGGTTCCAGGTGAACGAACGGGGCACCGGATCGGCGCAGTATCACCCGCGGATGATGCTGGCGTTGCTGGTGTACTGCTACGCGAACGGGATTTTCGGCTCGCGTCGGATCGAGCGGGCGACGTATCGGGACATTGGCGTTCGGTACGTGGCGGCGAACTGTCACCCGGACCACGACACGATCTGCACGTTCCGGCGCAGCAACTTCGAAGCGGTAGCGGAGGCGTTCCTGCTGGTATTGCGGCTGGCGAAGGAACTGCAGTTGCTGCGTTTTGGGACGGTGAGCGTGGACGGCACGAAGGTGGACGCGAACGCGAACAAGCGCAACAGCATCCGCTACGACCGGGCGGGGGCGTTGCGCGAGCAGTTGCGAGGCGAGATCGAGGGGTTGTTGGATCAGGCGGAGCAGGCCGACACGGACGACGCGCCGGACCCGCAGGGTCTGCCGGAGGAGTTGTCGCGGCGCGAGCAGTTGCGGGCGAAGCTGGACCGTGCGTGCGCGGAGTTGGAACGGCGTGCGCAGGCGCGTGCGGACTCCGAGCGGGCGGAGTACGAGCGCAAGGTGGCGACGCGGGAGCGGCGTACGGGATCGCGCAAGGGTCGGCACATCAAGCCGCCGACGGAAGCGCCGGAGGCGAAGGAGCAAATCAACCTGACGGACGCGGACAGTGCGCTGATGCGCAAGAGCCGGCGCCATGAGTACCGCCAGGCGTACAACGCGCAGGCGGCGGTGGATGCCGACGGCAGTCAGTTGGTGTTGGGGTCGCGGGTGAGCGTGTGCGCGAGCGACCGCAACGAGTTGGTGGCGGACGTGGAAGCGATACCGGCGGCGGTGGGCGTGGCGGATCGGGTACTGGCGGACAGTGGCTACGCGACGGGCAGCGAGGTGTCGCAACTGGAAGGGCGCGGCATGGAGGTGTTGGTGGCGACGGGGGCGGAAAGCCAACGGCGCCGGCACGACTTCCGACCGGAGCCGCCGGAGCAGCTGGCGAAGGAGCCGCAGGCGGACTGGATCAAGTCGATGCAGGAGAAGATGGCACTGCCGGAGCACCGGGCGCATTACCGGTTGCGCAAGCAGACAGTGGAGCCGGTGTTCGGGATCGTGAAGCAGGCGATGGGCTTCCGGCAGTTTCTGCTGCGGGGTCTTGAGAAGGTGGAGGGCGAATGGGCCTTGGTCACGCTGGCGTATAACTGCCGACGCGTGCACAAGCTCAGGCTGGCATGACGGGGCTATAGGGGGCGGAACTCGGTTTGTTCGCGACCCACCAGAGGCGTTAGAAAGGCCTCCAGGCGCAGTCTGCGACCGATGGCCAGGATACAGCCCCCCCGTTTCGGTCGAAGCGGCCCTCCCTGCACAGAGACACAGGGCGTCGTTCACACAGGTACCAAGTCGCTTCCGCGCGCGTTTGCCGCGCCCAAGTCCGACAGGCTGCTAGGAGTCTGCGCCGCAGAAAACGGTGCGACAATCGCAGGCGAGATCGGACGCGGGAAGGACTTGATGTCGACGACTTTTCGCCGCTACGCACCGGACCAATCGCTGCTGTTGCCGCCCGACGTGCGGGCGTGGTTGCCGGAGGGCCATTTGGCGCACCACGTCAG
The DNA here is from genome assembly GCA_965217045.1 of Vicinamibacterales bacterium. Taxonomy (GTDB): domain Bacteria; phylum Acidobacteriota; class Vicinamibacteria; order Vicinamibacterales; family UBA8438; genus JAAXGX01. The sequence continues at coordinate 481,551 of CBDCHF010000009.1, forward strand.
CGATCTGGTAGACGGCCTGGACCTGACGGCGTTCTATGCCGCGTATGCGGGGGATGGTCGGCGCAACGCGCCGTATGCGCCGCGGATGATGGTGAAGGTGCTGCTCTACGCTTACGCGACGGGGGTGTTTTCGTCGCGGGGGATTGCGAGGAGGCTGGAGGAGGACGTGGCGTTCCGGGTGCTGGCGGCCGGCAACTTTCCGCAGCACCGGACGGTTTGCGAGTTTCGGCGTCGGCACCTGGAGGACTTCAAGGCGCTGTTTGTCGAGGTGGTGCGTCTGGCGCGGGAATTGGGGTTGGCGCGCTTTGGCAAGCTGTCGATCGACGGCACGAAGGTTCGTGCGAACGCGAGCAAGCACAAGGCGATGAGCTACGGTCGGATGCAGGAGGAAGAGCGGCGCTTGGCCGGTGAGATTGACGCGCTGGTGCGGGCGGCACGCGACGCCGACGCGGCTGAGGATGAGCGCTTCGGGCCGGCCGCACGCGGCGACGAGCTGCCGTCGGAGTTGCGCCGCCGGGAGGATCGCCTGGCGGCGATCCGGGCGGCGAAGGAGCGGCTGGAGGCGGCACAGCGGGCGGCGGACGACGCGGGCGGGCGGCAGCCGGGCCAGGATCGGAACCCGAAGGGCGGACGGCCGTACAAGCGGGGGTATGGCGAGCCGGACGAGAAGGCACAGAGCAACTTCACGGACCCGGAGAGCGGGATCATGAAGACGAGCAACGACGGGTTCCAGCAGTGCTACAACGCGCAGGTAGCGGTGGATGGTGAGCACCAGTTGGTGGTGGCGACGGAGGTGACGGCGAACGCGAGCGACCAGGGTGGGCTGCCGCTGCTGCTCGACGAGGTGGCGGAGACGGTCGGCGAGCAGCCGGACACGGTGCTGGCGGACGCTGGCTACAGTAACGAGCGGGACTTGGTGAACCTGGAGACGCGGGGCGTCGATGGGTACGTGTCACTGGGACGGGAGGGCAAGACGGCGCGGCTCCGCGACCCGGGGCAGTACCCCGCGACGAATCGCATGGCCGAGAAGCTGTCGAAGCCGGCGGGTCGTGCGGCATACGCCGAACGCAAGTGGCTGTCGGAGGCTCCGCACGGCTGGATCAAACACGTGCTGGGATTCCGGCGCTTCAGCCTGCGGGGGCTGGCGAAGGTGCGCGGCGAGTGGGACTTGGTGTGCCTGGCGTTGAACGCCAAGCGTCTGCACGCCCTGATCGCGGCGTGACACGCGGCAACGAGGCTCGCGATGGCGACCGATCGGCGCGCATCACGGTCTCTGGCGGACCAAGGGGCCCGTCAACGCCGGATCTCGCCATCTGCCGAGGAACTACCTCGTCGGGCGACCGCCGAAGCTGCTCCGACGCGATAAGTCAGAGCATGGGCCGACGACCCACTTCACGCCGCGGCATCTCCTGCGGCGCAGACTCCTAGCCCACGTTTAACAAGATGGCCGGTCATTTTGCCGATTTGCACGGCATTTCGAGCGTCTCATCTCCGTAAGTTATTGATTCCACAGGACCGGGGTCTGGTTTCGCTCAATGTAGTGCCATAATCTTATCAGCATGGTTGCGCTGTAGCGGGTCCACCCGCTATCGTGGCCCGTATGTTCGTTCGGCGCACCCAAACCCGGCGGACCGAGGACGGACAGCCCTACTACTCCCATCGCCTCGTCCACTCCGAGCGCGTCGGAAGCACCGTCCGTCAGCGCACGCTGCTCAATCTCGGAAGACACTTTGACATCCCCCGGGCACAGTGGCCGCTGTTGTGCACCCGCATCGACGACGTCTTGTCCGGCCAGGCGCCCCTGGTGGCCGATTGCCCGCCCGCCGTCGAACACGAGGCGCAGCGGATCGCGGCGCAGTTGGTCGCCCGCGGCGCAGCGGGGGACGCGACGGCCGCCGGACCGGCAGACGTGCAACGGGTCGATGTCGACTCGCTGCGCCTGGTCTGGAAATGGCAACTAGAAAAGGGACCTTTGTGGCCACGTGAAATGGGACCCCCATTCTTGGGTTGTGGTGGTCATCGCGACGTGGCCGGACGGAGCGGAGCGACGGGAGGCCACGTCGCGATGAGCGCTATTGCCGTGGCACCTCCTGTGGCGCGCGGGACGCCTGGTTGCGTGTGGCGGTCTTGAGCCGGTAGCTGTCGCCGGCGGTCGTCAACACGGTGGCGTGGTGGACGATCCGGTCGATGACCGCGGCGGCGGCCGTGGTGTCGAGGAACACCTCGGACCAGCGCGCGAACGGCAGATTCGTCGTCACGACGAGGCTCCGGCGCTCGTAGCGCTGGCTGATGAAGCCGAACAGCAGGTCGGCGCCGGCCTTGTCGAACGGCACGTAGCCCAGTTCGTCGAGGATTACGACGTCGTAGCGGGCGAGCTGGTCGAACTTGCGTTGCAGTCGGCCCTGTTGCTGCGCTTCGACGAGCAGCGTGACCAGTTCGGCGGCGGTCACGAACCGCACCCGGTAGTCGTGCTGGCAGCAGGCCATCCCCAACGCGATCGACAGATGCGTCTTCCCCGTGCCGACGCCGCCGACGAACACGACGTTGGCGGCGTCGGCGACGAAGCGGCAGTCGAAGACGTGCAGGACCGCGTCGCGGTCCAGGTCCGGCTGTGCGTCGAACGAGAAGGCGTCGAGCGTCTTGAGCATCGGGAAGCGAGCATCCTGGATGCGGCGTTGGATGCGGCGCTCCCGGCGGCCGGTCACCTCCAGATGGACCAACTGAGCCAGGTAGTCGGCCGGTGCCTGACGCTGGCGGGTGGCCTGCTCGGCCAGCGGCCGCCACTGCGTCGCGACCGTCGACAGGCACAGCGTCTTCAGGTCCGTCTCCAAATGCGGCGGCTCGGCAATCGCGGTCACCATTAGCAACGGCCCTCCACCAGAGCGTCATACGCCGACAGCGTCGGGGTGGGCACCACGATCTGCGCCAGTTCCGGACGCACCCCCGTCACCGGCCGGCACACCGGCGGCGGGCCACTCTGCTGCTGGCGCAGGAGGAGCCGCACCGTCTCGAGACGCGGCGAATGGCGCTCGAGCGCGGCCGTCACCGCGCGCTCGACGGCCGCGGCCGGCTGCGTCTCCATCAGCCGCAGCATCCGGACCCACTCCTGATCGGGCTTGCGCGTGTGCCTGGCCAGTTCGGCCCGCACCTGCCGCCACACCGGCGCCAGCGGCCAGTCGACGAGCGCCGTCGCCTCGGCCACCGCCCGGTGCTTGCGCTCGAGCAACGGCAGCACATGAAACGCATCGAGGACCTTCGTGCCTCTGCAGAACGCGCGGGCGTGCTGCGCCACCACCTCGGCGCCGACGGCGACCGCCACCCGGTCGTGATACAGCTTCACCCACACCGGCCGGTAGGCGTGGCGGATCGGTACCGAGCAGGTGACGTGGTCCACCCGGACGTGTCCGAACTTGTCGGCCACTCGCGCGACGACGCGGCAGGTGGCGGGAAGGTGCACGGGCATCGCTCGCAGATGCTGCCGTTCCAGTGTCAACGCGTCCTGCACCGAGCGCCCGTCGTCGAGGTGGCGCGTCGGCAAGTCCGCCTCCAGCTCGGCGAGGATCGCCGCGTTGAGCGCCGCCCAGCTCGCCACCGCCAGCCGCGGCCGCAACACCAGGTTGCGGACGTACTTGACACCGTCCTCCACGGAACCCTTCTCCCAGCCCTTGGCCGGCGCGCAGAACTCGGCCCCGAAGGGATACCCGCCCCGGAATGCTTCGAACGCCTCGGTCTGCACCCGGTCCCGGCCCGCCAACACCTTCTTGACCGCCAGCGAGGTGTTGTCCAGGACGAGGCGTTTCACGACGCCCCCGAAGTACCAAAACGCCGACTCGATGCCGTCGAGCAGCGACTCGAGACGCTCGACCGGGTACGCCTTGGCGAAGTACGCGTTGGAGAACGGCAGCGTCGCCACCAGGTACTTCACCTTGCACGGCACGCCGGCGACGTCGACCCACGACTCGCCGAAGTCGACCTCCATCGTCGTGCCGGGGAGCACGCTACGGTGCACGAAAGCCTCCTTCGCGGTGCCGGCTGCCCGCAGTCCCGCGACGTAGCGGCGCACCGTGCGAGCCGGGAGCGGTCCGGCCAACGGCAGCAGCAACCGGCGAATCCGTTTGGCGGTCAACCGCGGCTCCGCGCACAGCCACTGCTTGATCTGCTCCCGCCACGGGGCCAGGGTGCTGGGCCGCGGCGGCGACACCCGCACCGGCGGCGTCGGCCGGCCGATGGCCCGCCGCACCGTCTTGACATCCAACTTCAACCGACGGGCGATCTCCTTCTTCGGCACACCCTCCACCAGATGCAGGTGGCGAACCTCGACCCACTGGGACATCCTGATCACCTCCGCGTCCTCCTGGCTCGGTCGACGAGACGACCGTGTCTCGCCACCTCGATTATCGCCAGGCGAGCGCTGTTTCCGAGTGCTCAGGGGGTCCCTTCATCTTGCCGCTACCACCTGGTCCGCCCCCGTAGCGTCGGGGTGGAGCAGGTGGGCCTGTGGGCGCTGGAGCAATTGGGGCTGCCGACCCTGCTGGCCGACTTGGGCGTCAACGGCGCGTGTGCGCGCGGCGGCGGCCGGGGCCCTCGTCGGGCGCCTGGCCCAGCCGGCATCGGAGCGCGCGACGCACCGCTGGCTGCAAGCGCGCAGCGGCCTCGGGGAGTTGCTCGGTGTCGACTTCGAGACCGTCAGCGCGATGCAGCTCTACCGCGCCTCGGACGCGTTGGTGAAGCATCGCGAGGCGGTCGAGGCGCACCTGTTCGACCGGGCCCTCGGACTGTTCGACCTGCAGCCGACCGTGACCCTCTACGACCTGACCAACACCTATTTCGAGGGTGAGGCGAGCGAGCAGCCGCAGGCACAGCGCGGGCACTCGAAAGAGAAACGCAGTGACTGCCCGTTGTTGACCCTGGGGCTGATGCTCGACGCCAGCGGCTTCGTGCGCCGCTCGCAACTGTTCGCCGGCAACATCCGCGAGCACTGGACGCTGGCCGGCATGCTCGAGGCGCTACGGGCGCCGGCCGGCGCCCTGGTGGTGATGGACCGCGGTGTCGCCACCGACGCCTGCATCACGTGGCTGCGGGAGCACGGCTACCGCTATCTGGTCGTCAGCCGGGAACGCCACCGGCAATTCGATGCCGATGCCGCCGTGTCGGTCCGCACCCAGTCAAACCAGACCGTGCATCTGCACAAGGTCGTCTCCACCGACCCCGACGAGGTGCGCCTGTACTGCTACTCCGAGGAGCGAGCGGAGAAGGAACGAGGCATCGTCGAGCGCTTCGCCACCCGCTTCGAGGCCGCGCTCACCAAACTCAACGACGGGCTGGCGCGCCCCCGCGCCCACAAGCGCCTCGCCCAGGTCTGGCAGCGCATCGGGCGCTTGAAAGCACAGCACTCCCGCGCCGCCGCGCACTACCAGATCGCCGTCACCGCCGACGAGGCCGGCAACAAAGCCGTCGCCGTCACCTGGTCCCGCCGCCCGCAGGACGGCTCGATGGCCACCCATCCCGGCGTCTACTGCCTGCGCAGCAGCGAAACCGACTGGGACGAAGACGCCTTGTGGCGAACCTACACCACGCTCACCGACGTCGAAGCCGTCTTCCGCTCGCTCAAGTCCGAACTCGGCCTGCGTCCCATCTACCACCACAAACCGCGGCGGGCCGACGGCCACCTGTTCCTCACCGTCATCGCCTACCAGCTCGTGCAGGTCATCCGCACCCGCCTGCGTGCGCACGGCGACCACGCCAGCTGGTCCACCCTACGCCGCATCCTCGACGGCCAGCAGCGCGTCACCGCCACCTTCCGGCGGCCGGACGGGCGCACCCTGCACGTGCGCACGACCACGCAAGCCGAACCCGAACAGCGGGCCATCTACGACGCGCTCGGCGTCGACCCGCAGCCGGGCGGCGTCCGAAAAACGATCATCTGACCGACCTCTTCCCCGGTTGACGCGCGCTTGTAGTGCCACTTGCGCCATTCGACCGGCGTAAACTACTGATTCTAAAATGCCTTGGCTATGCCGTTGTTAAACCTGGGCTAGGAGTCTGCGCCGCAGGAGATGCCGCGGCGTGAAGTGGGTCGTCGGCCCATGCTCTGACTTACCGTGTCGGAGCAGCTTCGGCGGTCGCCCGACGAGGTAGTTCCTCGGCAGATGGCGAGATCCGGCGTTGACGGGCCCCTTGGTCCGCCAGAGACCGTGATGCGCGCCGATCGGTCGCCATCGCGAGCCTCGTTGCCGCGTGTCACGCCGCGATCAGGGCGTGCAGGCGCTTGGCGTTCAACGCCAGGCACACCAAGTCCCACTCGCCGCGCACCTTCGCCAGCCCCCGCAGGCTGAAGCGCCGGAATCCCAGCACGTGTTTGATCCAGCCGTGCGGAGCCTCCGACAGCCACTTGCGTTCGGCGTATGCCGCACGACCGGCGGCTTCGACAGCTTCTCGGCCATGCGATTCGTCGCGGGGTACTGCCCCGGGTCGCGGGGCCGCGCCGTCTTGCCCTCCCGTCCCAGTGACACGTACCCGTCGATGCCCCGCGTCTCCAGGTTCACCAAGTCCCGCTCGTTACTGTAGCCAGCGTCCGCCAGCACCGTGTCCGGCTGCTCGCCGACCGTCTCCGCCACCTCGTCGAGCAGCAGCGGCAGCCCACCCTGGTCGCTCGCGTTCGCCGTCACCTCCGTCGCCACCACCAACTGGTGCTCACCATCCACCGCTACCTGCGCGTTGTAGCACTGCTGGAACCCGTCGTTGCTCGTCTTCATGATCCCGCTCTCCGGGTCCGTGAAGTTGCTCTGTGCCTTCTCGTCCGGCTCGCCATACCCCCGCTTGTACGGCCGTCCGCCCTTCAGGTTCCGATCCTGGCCCGGCTGCCGCCCGCCCGCGTCGTCCGCCGCCCACCGTGCCGCCTCCAGCCGCTCCTTCGCCGCCCGGATCGCCGCCAGGCGATCCTCCCGCCGGCGCAACTCCGACGGGAGCTCGTCGCCGCGTGCGTCCGGCCCGAAGCGCTTATCCTCAGCCGCGTCGGCGTCCCGTGCCGCCCGCACCAGCGCGTCAATCTCACCAGCCAAGCGCCGCTCTTCCTCCTGCATCCGACCGTAGCTCATCGCCTTGTGCTTGCTCGCGTTCGCACGAACCTTCGTGCCGTCGATCGACAGCTTGCCGAAGCTCGCCAACCCCAATTCCCGCGCCAGACGCACCACCTCCACAAACAGCGCCTTGAAGTCCTCCAGGTGCCGACGCCGAAACTCGCAAACCGTCCGGTGCTGCGGAAAGTTGCCGGCCGCCAGCACCCGGAACGCCACGTCCTCCTCCAGCCTCCTCGCAATCCCACGCGACGAAAACACCCCCGTCGCGTAGGCGTAGAGCAGCACCTTCACCATCATCCGCGGCTCATACGGCGCGTTGCGCCGACCATCCCCCGCATACGCGGCGTAGAACGCCGTCAGGTCCAGGCCGTCTACCAGATCGCTGACGTGGTGCGCCAAATGGCCCGCCGGCAACCACGCCCGCACGTCGGGCGGCAACAGCAGCGATTGGTCCGGTGCGTAGCGGCGAAAAGTCGTCGACATCAAGTCCTTCCCGCGTCCGATCTCGCCTGCGATTGTCGCACCGTTTTCTGCGGCGCAGACTCCTAGCGCTCCTCACGTTGCGCCTGGTCGGTCTCGAGCCCCAATACCTGGATCCCAGCGGCGACGAATTCGCCAACAACAACCGGATCGCCAGACCCGGACTGTGGCTCAAGGGAGAGGTGTTTCGGGAGGTGGTGACGAACTGGGATTTCGTCAACAAGCTCGAAGATCCGGAGCGCCGAGACACCGTCATGCTCGAGACCCGCACGTGGTACGGCATACCCCACTCCGTAACCATCGGCATCGTCGGGCGCGGCGACAAGCTCTACATCCATGCCCATTCGGACGAGAACCGCATGCGGACGCCCTTCCCGAACGACAAGCGCTGGACCCAGAACGTGTCCCGCGACCCGAGGGTGCGCCTGAAGATAGACGACAAGATCTACGAGGCGACCTTCGCGTTGATGACGGACCGTGACGAGGTTGCGGAGGTGATGGGCAGAGACCCCGTAACGGTCGAGCGCGGGCCCGACGGCCGGGAGCACGTCAAGTCGGTCATGCACTACTGGCGCGTGTTCCAGCGGAACGTCCCCGACTATTCGGCCGATTCGCAGGGCGTCGCCTTCTGACGTCGGCGGTGTGAGTCCGTCCCGCGGCCGGCTCATCGCACCGATCGGCAGTATCCCCCCAGTGTACTGGTGCGGCACGCCCTCCGGCACCGTCCCGATAACATCGTCGTCGGTAAAGTGCGCGGCGGAAAAGCGGCTGACCTGTTGCAAGCCCTCAACACCGCCCACGGCGGCTCGCTCACCACCGGCCATGCCAACAACGCCGAGAGCGCCTTGTCCCGCTTGGCGAGCTGCACGATGCGAGGCGGCGGCGACCTCCCGCGGGATGTGATGTGCCGACGCGTTGCGGACGGCATCGCGATGGTGATCCACTTAGCCTGCGCCGACGGTCGCCGCGTTGTCGACGAAGCCGCCTTTGTGAACGGCTACGACGCTCGGACGAATCAATGGGACATGCAACGACTCGCCTGCGTGACGATCTAAGGGTCGACGCAAGAATAGATTCCGTTTTTCGGTTACATGGGTTCGATGGTGTAGTTCCACTTGGGCATGGCGCGGTTCGGTGTGATGCGCAGCTCTCGCATTTGGGCGTCGGTGACCTTGACCCCGGTCTTGTAGGTTCTCCGCACCAGGTGGGCGCGCACACGCAGTCCGGTGGAGGTGCGTGTGGTGCGCAGGTATTTGAGGATGGTCTCGTAGCTGTCGAGGGGTCGGCCGGCCCAGTTCTTGCTGATCTCGCAGAACAGGCGGTGTTCGATAGGATTCCACTTCTACGTGGCGGGCGGGTAGTGGGCCACCCTCACCCGCAAGCCGTGCCGGTTGCAGAGGCGATGTTGCAGGTTGAACTTCCAGGCGCGCGCTGTGCAGCTGTTGCTGCCGCCGCCGTCGGCGAGGATCTGCAGGGTCTTGGCTTCGGGATAGTGCTTGCGGCCCTCGGTGCGCCACCACTTCTCGATGCAGTCGACGGCGAACGCCGGGGTGTCGGCGGTTCGGCCGACGAAGACGGTGCCGGCATTGGCGCGGGGGTCGTAGATGCCGTAGGGCACGGCGAGGCCGTCGGCATCGGAGCGGAAGTCGTGGTCGTTGACGAGTTCGGGGCTGCGGTCCCACTTGGCGCCGGGATTGCGGAACGTGCCGACGAGCTCCTTCTTCTTCGTATCGACGCTGATGAGGGGGCTGTGGTCGGCGGCGCAGCGCTTGCGCAATTGGGTGATGTGCCGGAACTGCTGGTCGCGGTTCGGATGCGAGGCGCCGGCGAGCTTCTTGTGGTTGACGCGCAGCGAATAGCCCATTGCCTTGAGCAGTCGGGCGACCGTCTGCGGGCAGACGTCGATGCCGAGCCCGTGGAGTTCGTCGGCGGTGGTGCGGCGCGTTTGGCGGTGGTGCGGCGCCATCGCTTCCACTTCAGGCCGTGTTCGTGACGGGGTCGCCGGCCGTCTCGTGAGCCATCAGGGCTTCGAGGCCGCAGACTTCGGGCGTTTGTTTTCCGTCCGTGTTCGTCCGCCGCCCGCGCGCCGCACCCGGTCGACCTCGACATCGCGCTCGACGAGCTGCCGGCGGCCGGTGGCGACCGTGGACGGGTCGACGCCGAGCAGGCTGGCGATGCGCCGGTCGCCGCCCCACCCGCACTTGAGCGATTCGAGTCCGGCGAACAGCCGGCGCTGGCGCTCGTCGAGCAGGCTGGCGAACAAGGCGATGGCGGCGCGCAACTCCTCGGGCATCAGGTCGGCGTCGGGCAGGGGCCGCCCGAGTCCGGGCGTGGCCATCAGCAGCCGTCGGGCGCGGAGTTGATGCGTCTGGTGCGCGTGGTCGGTCGCGCAGTAGAGGAAGTGGCCGGCGAGCTTGTGCCGCGTCAGCCGCCCGTCGCCGACGAGTTTGCGCAGGGCGTCCTGGGTGCCGACACCGAGGAGGTTGTCGAGTTCGTCGACGAAGTGTCCGGCCTCGGCGTGGTTGACGAACGCCTCGGCGGTTGCGACGAGAGTGCCGGCCCGGGAGAAGCGGACGCCGGCGAACGCCCACAGGCCGTGTTCGTCGAAGTCGGCGAGCTCGTCGAGGGTGTAGTAGCCGCCGCGATGGGAGTAGCTGGTGTGGGCGTCGAGGTCCTTGAGCTTGCGGAACGCGGTGTGCCTGCTGACTCGGGGGCCGAACGCGGCCATCACGTCGGTCAGGGAGACGACGGTCTGCTTGCGGAGCAGGGCGACGACGGTGTCGGCGGAAAACTGGGTTGGTCTCATTGCGGCATCATTACGGACTTCAGATTTCGTAATGATGCCGCAATTCTGGCCTGATTGCACCTCAGAAACCGACGAGTGTGCTTGTCAGTTGGGGAGAACTCGCTGGACAGGGGCGTGCGAGACGGTTGTGCTTCTACTGCGATACTACAGCCACTTCTAGGGAGTTGTTTTTGCGCGGACCCTAAGGCCGAGGCGCGCTCACCTCGGTATCATCGCCGTTCTCGCCGTTCTCGCCGTGCGGCCGCCGTAAGGACGCTGACGGGAATAACCTTGCCGCGTCCCAGGCGTGCCAAGCAGCGAAAGAGAGGCTGCGCCTTGGTGAAGTTGGCAAATCTATATCGATCGCTGTCCTAAGCGCGGGCAGGCATCTCGTTCCAGGTACGCCCGTCCAGCTCGCGTCCGGTTCTGCTCTTGAAGACGCCGCCCCACTGCTTGAAGAAGAACGCGACACCCGCTGCAGTGCACTGATCGCGGATGTCAAGAACCCAGGATCGTTCCATGGGCCGCGCTCCAGGCCCAGACTCGCCGCCGACGATGACCCAATGGATCCCACGCAGATCGAGATCGGGAAGCGGACCCAGGAGTGGCTCCAGCGAGAGAAACTTCACTAGCGCATCGGTTTCCTGCAAGTGCCCGATGCGAAAAGTAAATCTGGAATTCTCGACGCTGACTCCCATCCAGACGTGAGGTGCCCACGGCAGCGTGCGATGCAGCTCGGCGAGCCGCTCGGAGCGCTTGGTGAGTATCTGATACTCATGCCAGTCCGCTTGGCGCATGACACCGAAGACGCGCTGAATGAATTCGTCCGGAACCCGTGCATGGAAGAGATCGCTCATCGAGTTCACGAAGATGCGCCGCGGCTTCCGCCACCGGAGCGGCAGGTCCAGCATTTGGTAGTGCAAGGTAAGGTCGAAACCACGGGTGTAATTCTGCTGCCCCATCGCCTGCAGCCGCAAGGCCATCCGCTCGGCATAGCAGTGTGCGCAGCCGGGACTCACTTTGTCGCACCCGGTGACCGGATTCCACGTGGACTCGGTCCACTCGATCGGAGAGTTGGTCGCCATCAAGCCGCTCCCCTGGCACCGTAGGTATCGAAGATGTCCTTCACGATCCTCGCGCCTGTTTTATTTTGAGAGGCGAAGTACAGATAGTAGACGACAGCGCCCTTCGAGTTTCGCATAGGCATGGGCGGCGGCACATACGCGAACCCGGCGATCTTTTCCAGTCGTAATCTAAAGGCTTCAGCGATGTCTTCGTTCGTTGTCTTCCCGTCTCGATCTCGCCGAAGAGGTCCTTCCGTCGTCGTATATGCAGCCGACCGCCAGGAATTGTCTCCCCAGACTGTATCCATCCGATGCGCCTGAGCGGCCATAGCCTTACCGGGGTCGCGCATGAACACGTTCATGTTCGCATCCATGATCATAAAGTTGTAGAAGATTTCAATGCTTTTCATCTCACCCGCAGTCCGCAGCACTTCCCAGTCGACGGCAAGCCCGTATGGGTCCAGGAGGCACAGCGCCCGGCGAAAATCGTCCCATCTGCAGTGGGGGAATACTTTGTTGAGCAAGATCTTGTTGCAGTCACCCTCATGTACACTGACACGACGATCTCCGGCCGCCAAACGACTCGAATACTGCTTTTCATCTCACCCGCAGTCCGCAGCACTTCCCAGTCGACGGCAATTCCGAGGCCCGGCTTCCTTCAAGGTCGATGAAGTGAAGCTCTGAGAACGGCGGCTCGATGTTCATCGCGTTCAGTGGACTGCCGGTCACCGCCTCACCTGTGGTCTTTGAGACGTGCCTGCCGGCACCCGCAAAGCCGTCGACGTAGACGTGCGCCTTGATCCATTGCTGATTCGCGATAATTGTTGAATATGCCTTGGCGTACTTCTTGACAATTTCAAGCTTGACTTCAGACCAATAACCGATCTCGTCGAACCGAAGTGATTTGTCCGCCATTTTCCCAATCTACCGCACGTCAGTGAACAGAGGAGGTCACAGCGACCCTCGCATCTGGTTCGGCGCGGGCATTCACGATCGAGCCATAGCGCGTTCCTGCCCGCGATCCACGCCGGATACCTCTAGCCGCAGGCACTCCTCGAGGTCGTTCCGGTTTGGTCGACAAAACGGTCCTCCTACGCGCAGCCGCGCTCATTCTCGGAATGGGCGTGCGGGTTGTCAACTCTCGGTACGGTAGCCCGAGTCCTTGACGGCCAAGATGCCGTCATTTGGGTCACACGTAGTATCGGCGAGAGCCTCGCGAGGAGCCAGGGACCAGCGTCGTCGGGTGTGCGACGGTCGGGCCGGACCCCACCGCGCCAACTCGGACAGGTTGACCGGCTCGCCGTCGCCGCCGGTGGTGGTCTGGATGTGCACAAGGGACGCCGGGCCGGGGGCGTCCTGCGTCAGCGGGACGGCGACCACGATGGCAAAGGGCCAAGCCGGCCGCGGCGAGCGGGACGGCGAGCGGGATGAGAACGACGCCGGGTCGTATGGCGTTGTTCGGTCAGTCTCCGAGCGCGAAGGTGAAGATGGCCTGGCCGGCTGCAATGGTCACCTGTTGGCGGCCGTTCACCAGGTAGGTGATCGGCGCGGCAATCACGTTGCCGCCCAGGCGCGCGTGCCACAGGTCGTCGCCGGTTTCGGCGTCGAGGGCGATGAAGTTGCCGGTGACGGTGCCGGCGAACACCAGGCGGCCGGCGGTGGACATCACCCCCGACATCGACTTGGGCTGCACGCGGTGCTCCCAGACGATCCGGGCGGTCCGCGGGTCTATGGCGCGCACGGCGCTCACGTTGGTGTCGCGCGGCGCCTGCGGCACATGGCTGCCGCCGACGAACAACTGGCCCGGCACGTACTCGGATTCCGCGGAGTAGAACATCGCTCCGCCGTCATACGCCATCGTGTAGAACAGCTCGGTGTCGGGGCTGTAGGAGGGCGACCACCAGTTGGAGGCGCCGTTCACGTCGGGAAACACCAGCCGGCCCTCGGGCGTCGGCTCCATGTCGGGCACGCGGATCGGCCGCCCGCTGTCGTCGAGGCCCTGCGCCCAAGTCTGCACGGCATATTCCCGCCCCTGCACGAAGCGGCCGGTCTCGCGGTCGAGCACGTAGAAGAAGCCGTTGCGGTTGGCGAACAGCATGAGCTTGTGCTCGCGGCCACCAATCACCATGTCGACCAGCACCGGGACCTGGCAGGCGTCCCAGTCGTGGATGTCGTGCGGCGTGAACTGGAAGTGCCACTTGATCTCGCCGCTGTCGGCGTCGATGGCGATGACGCTGTCCGAGTACAGGTTGTCGCCCTCGCGCGCTGCCCCGTTCCAGTCGGGGCCGGGGTTGCCGACGCCCCAGTAGATGAGGTTGAGGTCGGGGTCGTACGACCCGGTCATCCAGGTCGACGCGCCGCCGGTCTGCCAGGAATCGCCCTCCCAGGTGTGGTTGCCCGGCTCGCCCGGCCCGGGGATGGTGTCCGCCCGCCAGCGCCGCTCACCCGTCTCGGCATCGTAGGCGTCGACCCAGCCGCGGATGCCGTACTCGCCGCCGCCCGTGCCGGTGACGATCATGTTCTTCACCACGAGCGGCGCCGCCGTCATGCTGTAACCGGCGAGGTGGTCGGCGATATCCTGGTCCCACAGCTCGGTGCCGGTGGCGGCATCGAGCGCGATCAGGTGCGCGTCCATCGTGGTCAGGTACAGCCGGTCGCCGAGAATTCCCACGCCGCGGCTCTGCTTGCTGCAGCAGAGCGCCAGCGTATCGGAGAGATCGTGCTGGTAGGTCCAGAACACGTTGCCGGTGGCGGCGTCCAGGGCATACACCTCGTTCTCCGGCGTGGTGAGGTACATGATGCCGTCCACCACGAGCGGCGAGGTCTGCACCTGGCCGAGAACGGGCAACTGCCGCACCCAGGCGAGCTCCAGTCGGTCGACGTTGGAGCGGTCGATCTCAGCGAGGCGGCTGAATCGCTGCGCGTGGTACTGGCCGGAATAGGTGATCCAGTTGGCGGGATCTTCGCCGGCGCGCTGCAGTTGCTCGTACGTTACGCCGCCCTGGGCGCCGAGTACGGCGGCGGCGGCGAGCAGTGCAACCAACGCCAGGTAGACGGTCCGCCCGCGGGATAGGGTTCGCATATTCGGATTCATCTCCGTCGCAGGGAAGACAGGTACGCAACCAGATCGTCCAACTCCGGGTCGTCGAGGCGGCCTGCGAAGCTGGGCATGAGCGACGCCTGCGGGCGCTCGATTTCCCCGATGTCGGACTTCATGAAAGAGCGCAGCCGGCCCGCCATGTCGAGCAGCTGGATCGAATAGGAGTCCTCGTTGAGCAGCACGCCCATCGTCGGCGTGCTGCCGGCGCCGACCACGCGCACCTGGCGGTAGTCGTCCTCGATGTCGCCCCCGGGATCGACGAGGGACGCGCGCAGGTGGACCGGCGAGCGGCTCCAGCCGATGGTGCTCAGCTCCGGTCCCAGCCGCCCGCCTTCGCCGTTGACGAAGTGGCAGCGCCCGCAGTCGTGGCGGGCGTACAGCTCCTGCCCGGCGTCCGGGTCGCCGGTCTCGGCCATTTCCGCCGGGGCGCGCAGCGACCGGACGTAGGCCACGACCTGCCACATCTCCTTGTCGGACAGGCGGACCGACGGCATGCCGGTGCCCGGGATGCCGCTCAGGATGTTCATGAAGATCGCGCGGTCGCTGTTGCCGTGGCGGAACACCTCGCGCGTCAGGGCGGGCCCGCGGTCGCCGCGGCCGTCGGCGCCGTGGCAAGTGACGCAGCGCGACGCGAACAATTCCGCTCCCACCGCGACATCTTCCTCCGAGTTGTATGGATTCGAGTCCACGCCGCGCTGGGCGTCGAGCGAGGCGAGCGGGCGCTGGGCGGCGGCCGGGGCGGCGGCCAGCAGCACCCCGGTGGCAACGAAGGCAACGATACGGAAGAGTCCGGAGAGTAACGGCATGCTTACAGCGAAGCTTACCTTACGGGGATTAAGATGAGGCATGCCTGACAGCCCGCGACGAAGAACCTACCGCGTGCGGCCAGCGACGCTGCCCGTCCCGGCCGCGCTGCTCCTCACGATCCTGATTGCCGGTCCGCAGCCGGCAGCGGCGCAGCCGTCCGGCGCCGACGGCGAATGGCGCACGTACGGCGGTCAGGGGCGCGGGGCGAAGTATTCGCCGCTCGACCAGATCGACCCGCAGAACGTTGGGGACCTGCGCGTCGCCTGGCGCTGGCGGTCGGTCGACTACGACCTGGTCGACGACAACCCGGACCTGCGCTTCAACCACACGCTGCTCGGGACGCCGCTGATGGTCGGCGGGCGGCTGTACATGAGCACCAACCTCGGCCAGTCTGCGGCGATCGACCCGGCCACCGGCGAGACGCTCTGGGTCTACCGCGCGCTCGGCGACGGCGCCGGCCGGCCGCGCGGCGGCTCGACGCGCGGCGTCGGCTACTGGCACGACCCCGGGCTCGACGACGAGCGCATCTTCGTCGTGAGCGGCGAGCGGCTCGTGGCGCTCGACGCCAAGACGGGCAGCCCGATCGGCGAGTTCGGCGAGGGCGGCAAGGTCAACCTGCGGTCGGGCATCCCGCGGCTCGAGGAGTACCAGTGGAACGCCCCGCCGCTGGTCTGCCGCGACACCGTCATCGTCGGCATCTACGTCAACGACGTGCCGATGAACAAGGAGCAGGCGCCCGGCTACATCCGCGGGTTCGACGCGGTCACCGGCCGGCTGAAGTGGCAGTTCAACCCGGTGCCGCAGCCGGGGGAGCCGGGCAACGAGACCTGGGAGGACGGCTCCTGGGAGTACACCGGCTCCGCCACGGTCTGGTCGGTCATGACCGCCGACGAGGAGCTCGGCTACGCCTACCTGCCCACCGGCACGCCGACCCACAACTGGTACGGCGGGCACCGGCCGGGCGACAACCTGTTCGCCGAGAGCCTGCTCTGTCTCGACTGCGACAGCGGGCGGCTGGTGTGGTACCACCAGCTGATCCACCACGGCGTCTGGGACTACGACATCGCCTCGCCGCCGATCCTGGCCGACATCACCGTCGACGGCCGGGAGATCAAGGCGGTGGCGCAGGTGAGCAAGCAGGCGTTCACGTACGTCTTCGACCGCGTCACCGGCGAGCCGGTCTGGCCCATCGAGGAGCGGCCGGTACCGCCGTCCGATGTGCCCGGCGAGAAGTTGTCGCCGACGCAGCCGTTCCCGACGAAGCCGGCGCCGTTCGACCGACAGGGCATCACCGAGGACGACCTGATCGACTTCACGCCGGAGCTGCGGGCCGAGGCGCTGGAGATATTCAGGCAGTACCGCTCGGGGCCGATCTTCACGCCGCCGTCGGTGCGCGACGAGTCCCCGGGCGGCACGCTCGGCACGCTGCAGCTCCCGAGCTACGTGGGCGGCTCGAACTGGAACGGCGCGGCGTACGACCCCGAGACGCAGATGCTCTACGTGCCGTCGATCACGGCGCCGATCCTGGTGTGGCTGCGCCAGCCGGACCCGGCGGTGTCGAACTTCCGCTACGTCCGCGGCAATCGGAACGTCTACATCGACGGCCCGCGGGGGTTGCCGCTGGTCAAGCCGCCCTGGGGCCGCATCACCGCCATCGACCTGAATACCGGCGAGCACGTCTGGATGACGCCGAACGGTCCCGGCCCGCGCGACGACCTGGCGCTGCAGGACCTGGCGCTGCCCTGGCTGGGCGCGCCCGGACGCGCGGCCCCGCTGCTGACGAAGACGCTGCTGTTTCTGGGTGACGGATCGCCGTCGCTGGTGGTGATTCCGCCGCATGGTGGCGGGCGGATGTTCCGCGCCTACGACAAGACGAACGGCCAGGTGCTGTGGCAGACGGAGCTGCCAGCCGGGACGTCCGGCGCGCCGATGACCTACCTGCACGAGGGCAAGCAGTACGTCGTGGTGGCGATCAGCGACAACGAGCACGAAGGCGAGCTGATCGCGCTCGCGCGCCCGTAGCGGCTCGTCGTTCGCGGTCGCCGCCGGTGACCAGCCAGTCCACGCGAATATCGACGGGTGGGGCTGCTAGACTGACCGCGATTGGCCTTCTGCGGCCTGAAACGCTCAAGACAAGGGAGGAACCATGAGCGGACTGCGACTGTTGTTGATTGGTGGCCTGCTCGGTTGGGTTGCGGCCCTCGGCTACGTCAACGCCCAGGGCGACGATGCGTCCGGGGGGTTGAGCGGCGCGGATCTCGCGGAGATTCAGCAGCTGTCCTCGCAGTACAGCCAGGGCAGCGATCTCGGCGACGCCGACATGTGGGTCAACGTCTTCGCGGAGGACGGGATCTTCCGGATCGCCAACTACGGCGAGTGGGTCGGGCGCGACGAGATCGCCCGCTATCGGCGCGAGACGTTCGCTCCGCGTCCGGACGGGTATGCCTACCGCCACTGGAACAGCAGTTGGGTGATCACCCCGGACGGCAACGCCGGCGCCATGGGCCGGGTGTACTGGATGGGCTTCGACCCGAGCGCCGAGCCGATCGTCGTCACGGACACCGGCATCTACCACGACACCTACGTCAAGACGGCTCACGGGTGGCGGATCAAGGTGCGCCACGCCCGTCCGGATCCAGCCTCCGCGGACGGCGGTAGCAACCGGCCCGTCAGTCTGCAGGGGCGGTAGAGCGGCCGACGCCGGAGCTTTCACCGCGGGCTCGCTTGACGATAAGCTAGGTGCACCATGCATCTATTGAAGCGTGTCGCGTTGTCGTTCGCCGTCTCCCTGCCGCTGGGCATCGTGGCGCTGGCCGGCCAGATCCCTACCGCCGCACCGGAGGGCCTGCCGTGTGAGACCGTCGGGGAGATTCAGTTCATCTGCGACCTCGTCAGTCCCGAGGATCTGGCTGTCGTGCCCGGCTCGGAGTGGGTCATCGCGTCGGGGAACCGCCCCGGCGGTCGCATCCATCTCGTGAGCGTCCGCGACAAGACCGCGACCGAGCTCTTTCCGGGCGCGACCCGCAGCGAGCGGCTCGATGCCGCGACGTACCCGACGTGTCCGGGCCCGCTGGACCCCGACGAGGGCGATGAGTTCACCGCGCACGGGCTCTATCTGAAGCCGGGATCGGACGCGGTGCACACCCTGTACGTCGTGCATCACGGCCGCCGGGAGTCGATCGAGGTGTTCGAGGTCGACGCGCGCGCGCGTCCGACGCTGACCTGGATCGGATGTGCCGTCGGCCTCGAGTCGATGCGCTTCAACGGCGTGGTGGCGCTGCCCGACGGCGGGTTCGCCGCCACAAGCCCCGGCACGGGCGACGTCTGGGAGTGGCACACCGATGCGGGCTGGACGCAGGTTCCGGGCAGCGAGGACACCGCGCCGAACGGCCTGGAGGTCTCCGCGGACGGGCGCTGGCTGTATGTCGCCGGCTGGGCCGAGGAGAAGTTGACGCGCCTGTCGCGCGGCGAGACGCCGGTCCGGAAGCGGGTCATCGATCTGGGCTTCCGACCCGACAATGTGCGGATGTCGCTCGACGGGTCGGTCATCTATGCCGCGGGGCACTCCGGTATCCAGAACCCGCGCCGGCCGCTCGAGGAGTTCTCGAACGTCGCCACCATCGACCCGGACACGCTGGAGATGCGGCGGATCTTCCAGCATCCCGCCATCGACGGGTTCGTCGCGTCGACCACGGCGATTCGGATCGGCGACGAGATGTGGCTGGGGACGCACCGTGGGGAACGGATCGCCTATTTCCCCGCTCCGTAGCTCCGCGCCGACGAGGAGGTGGCAAGATGACGACCATGTCACGTATAGCGATGGTGCGGAGCGCCGTGCTGGCCCTGGCGCTGTTCGGGTTGGCGCTCGGCGACGCATCCGCGCAGGTGTCCTTCGAGCGGCTGCGCAACACGGCGGACGAGCCGCAGAACTGGTTGACCTATTCGGGCAGCTACTTCAGCCAGCGCTACAGCGAGCTCGACCGGATCGCGCCCGACAACGTCGACGACCTCGAGCGGCAGTGGGTGTACCAGACGCCGGTCATGGGGCCGTGGCAGGCGACGCCGATCGTGGTCGACGGCGTGATGTACCTGACGCAGCGGCCCAACGACATCGTCGCGCTCGACGCCCGCACCGGGCGGGTGTTCTGGATCTACCGGCATCCGACTTCGCCCGACCAGCTGGCCTGCTGCGGGGCCAACAACCGCGGCGTGGCCGTGTTGGGCGACAAGGTGTTCATGGCCACGCTGGATGCCCACGTCGTGGCGATCGATGCCACGACCGGCACCGAGCTGTGGGATGCTGAGGTCGCGGACATGAAAGTGGCGTACGCCTTCACGCTGGCGCCGCTGGCCATCGGGGACAAGGTAATCGTGGGCTCGACCGGCGGCGACCAGGGCATCCGTGGCTTCATCGCGGCGCTGGACGCCGAGACGGGCGAGGAGGTCTGGCGCTTCTACACGATTCCGGGCCCCGGGGAACCGGGTCACGAGACGTGGGAGCCGTGTCCGCCCGATCCGACCACCTACTGCGACCCGGAGGCCTGGAAGCACGGCGGCGCCGCGGCCTGGATCACGGGCTCGTACGATCCGGAGCTCAACCTGATCTACTGGGGGACCGGCAATCCGGGTCCCGACTACAACCGCGCGCAGCGCCCGGGCGACAACCTCTACTCCTGCTCGGTGGTCGCGCTCGACGCCGACACCGGCGAGCTGCGGTGGCACTTCCAGTTCACGCCCGCCGATCTGTACGACTACGACTCGGTGCAGGTCCCGGTGCTGGCGGACATCACGCGTAACAACGTCGAGTTCAAGGTGATGCTGTGGGCCAACCGCAACGGGTTCTACTACGTGCTGGACCGGGCGACGGGCCGCTTCCTCACGGGCCTGCCGTTCGTGTCGTTGAACTGGGCCGAAGGGCTGGACGATAGCGGACGTCCCGTCGAGACGCCGCAGCCGCCCGGCGCGCCGACCTATCCGGGACTCCTGGGCGCAACGAACTGGTACTCGCCCGCCTACAGCCCGCGGACCGAGCTGTTCTACATCCCGGCCTGGGAGGGCTACGCGTCGGTGTTCGCGGCGGTGCCGCAGGAGTACGTCGAAGGCCGCTCTTTCACGGGCCGGACGGTCGAGGGCTTCCCGCGCACCTACAGTTCGGTGCCGGACGCGCCGGTTCTGCCCTTCACGCGCGGCCCGATCAACGACTGGACCGACGAGTCCGGGCAGGGCGCCATCCTCGCCATGGATGCGCTGACGGGCGAGCAGCGCTGGAAGTTCGAGCTGACGGACGTCATCACGAGCGGCATCCTGACGACGGGCTCGGATCTGCTGTTCACGGGCCTGCGGTCCGGCTACTTCCAGGCGCTCGATGCCCGGACGGGGGAGCTGCTCTGGAAGACTAGCCTCGGGGGGCCGATCTCCAACGGCCCGATGACCTACGAGGTGGACGGCAGGCAGTACGTGGCGGTCATTTCCGGGCACTCGCTCTCGACGTTCGCGCTGCGCGACTGAGGCCGGAATACCCGTTTCACCCGGAAGAACGCAACGGCGGAAGAACAGGAAACAGGAGGCAGCATGTCAACTCGTTCGATCATCGCCGCAGCGGTTGCGCTCGCAGTCGGCCTCGGCCTGTCGGCACCCGCACGGGCGCAGGAGGCTGGGGACACGGCGTGGGCGCCCGCGCTACTCGCCGACGGCCAGCCGGACATCCAGGGCATGTGGAACAACGTCGACGCCCTGGTCACGCCCCTCGAGTTGCCCGGCGGGTTTTCGGGCCCCGATTTCTCCGTGGAGGATCTGCAGGCCATCGCAGAGGCCCGCGAGGAGGAGGCCGCGCGGCGCGCGGCCCTGCCGCGCCCGAAGAGCGTGGGCGCCTATGGGGCGCACTGGTTCGACTCGTTCTGGAACGACGCGGAGGACCACCCCGCACCCGCCCTGATCGTCGAGCCCCTCAACGGCCAGATCCCCGACTGGACGCCCGAGGCGCATGAGGTGCTGCGCCACAACCGGGAGCACCTGCACGACTCCTGGCAGTACATGGAGTCGGCTGATCGCTGCATCACGCGCGGCGTGATCGGCATCATGATGCCCGGGGTGTACAACAACGGCGCCCAGATCCTGCAGCCGCCCGGCTATGTCGTCATCGTGGCCGAGATGATCCACCGCGCGCGCATCATTCCGGTCGACGGGCGCCCGCACATCGACGACGGGATCCGCCAGTGGGAGGGCGACCCGCGCGGCCACTGGGAAGGCAACACGCTTGTCGTCGAGTCGACCAATTTCCGCGAGGCACAGAGCATGCGCGGGGCGTCGGCCGTCGTTCGTTCACGGCAGACCGAGCGGCAGCGCCTGGTCGAGCGCTTCACCATCGTCGGTCCGGACACCCTCGAGTACTCGCTCCACGTCGACGACCCGGAGACCTACACCGCCCCCTGGACCGCGGCGTTCCCCCTCAGGCGTGACAACACGTACAACATCTACGAGTACGCCTGCCACGAGGGCAACTACTCGGTGCCCAACGCCCTCAGCGGCGCCCGCTTCAAGAAGGAATAGGAACGGGCCGCGCCCGTGGAGCAGCGGATGCTCCACGGGCGCGGCTCCGAGGCTGCCGGCGCCTCGACAATCGCTTTCAGGACGGGAAAGTGGTTGGATCGTGCTCCGCGCGGGGCTATGATGGCGGACAGTCTCTTCCCGCTGCGGAGGTCAGAATCATGATGATTGCCAAGAAAGCCATTCCCCGGCGGACCGTGCTCCGCGGCGTGGGCGCCACGCTCGCGTTGCCGCTGCTCGACGGGATGGTGCCGGCGCTCACCGCGCTCGCGAAGACCCCGGCGCGGCCGGTTGCCCGCTTCTGCACGGTGTACGTGCCGAACGGCATCATCATGGAGCACTGGACGCCGGCAGCCGAGGGGAGCGCCTTCGAGCTCACGCCGACGCTGAAGCCGCTCGAGGCCCACCGCCGGCACCTCTTGGTGCTGAGCGGACTCGACAACACCGGCGCCAGCTCGCGCACCGGGAACCCCGGCTCGCACGCCAAGCCGGCCGGCGCCTTCCTGACCGGGGTCGAGCCGCTCCAGACGACCAGCAACGCCAGTCTGGAGCTGGGCATCTCCATGGATCAGATCGCGGCGAAGACGATCGGCCAGGAGACGCCCCTCCCGTCGCTGGAGCTGGGCCTGGAGGGCACGGATACCGTCAACGGCGTCGGGACGTGCGGCGTCGGCTTCAGTTGCGCCTACCAGAACAGCCTGGCGTGGGCCAGCCCGACGACGCCGCTGCCGGTGGAGGCGAACCCGCGCGTGGTCTTCGAGCGCCTGTTCGGCACCATCGACAGCACGGACCCGGCCGTGCGGAGCGCCCGCCTGCGCCGGCAGAGCAGCATCATCGATTCGGTGCTCGACAAGGTCCGCCACCTGCACGGCGAGCTTGGGCGCCGCGACCAGCGCAAGCTCGACGAGTACGTCAACTCGGTGCGCGAGATCGAGCGGCGCATCCAGAACGCCGAGGCGGGCGGCCGGGAGCTGCCGCTGGTCGATTCACCGGCCGGCATCCCGGTGAGCTACGACGAGCACGCGCGGCTGATGTTCGACATGCAGGCGCTCGCGCTCCAGACCGACACTACGCGCGTCATCACGTTCCAGATCGGCCGGGAGCAGAGCGGGGCGACGTACCCGCAGATCGGTGTCTCGGACTCGCACCACCCGATTTCGCACCACGGCGGCGACAGGAACAAGATGGCCAGCCTGCAGCGCATCAACACCTACCACGTCACGCTGCTAGGCTACTTCCTCGACAGGCTGGCAGCGACCGCCGACGGCGAGGGTTCGGTGCTCGACAACGCGGTCATCCTCTACGGCAGCGCCATCAGCGACGGGAACCGGCACGATTCCCGGAACCTGCCGCTGCTGCTGGCCGGCGGGGCGGGCGGGCGCATCGAGGGCGGCCGCCATCTCAGGTATCCGGCCGGCACCCAGCGGCTGACGAATCTGCAGCTCACGCTGCTCAACACGCTGGGTGTGCCGGTGGAGCAGTTCGGCGACAGCACCGGCGAGCAGCTCGGAGAGCTCTCCGGCGTTGCGCGGTCGCCCACGGTCTGATTTACCTGGGGGCTTGGCGCGCCGGCTGGAGCAGGGTGGTCGACTCCGTCACCGAGTCGACCTTGGCCCGCGAGAAGAAGATCGGGAAGTAGCGGTCGCGCGCCCACAGCTCGAACAGGTCGCGGTAGTGCGGGCTGCCGGGATCACCTGCCTGGCCGGGCGAGTTCAGCCCGACCGAATTGTCCCAGTCCGCCGTGTCGGCGACGATCATGAACGATGCGCCCGAGGTCTGGTTGTCGCCGGCCCCGGTGTTGTGGACCGTGCCGGCGTAGCCGCCGCGCCGGACCGGCCCGACGTCGAGCCGGCCGCGCAGGGCTGCGTTGACCGCGGCGCTCAGGGGATGGCGGATGAGGGCGTGCTTGAAGCGTGCATCCCCGTAGCGCCAGGCGCTCTCGTCGGCGCTGCCGAACCGCCGTTCGAGACCGGCAACCGCCGCCGTGAGCGCGTCGCGCAGCAGCGCGTCGCGGCCCGCGATGGGGTCATCGCCGAACCGTCCGTCGGGCGCGACCAGCCAGTCGATCAGCCGCTTGGTGTTCACGCCGCGGATGTGGTCGCGCGCCTGCGCGGGCACCACGGTGCGGTGCACGGCGCGCTGCAGCTCCCGCTCCCAGCTCACGTAGATCGCCGCCTCCACCGAGTCCTTGTCGAGTACGGCGTCCCAGTCGAGCAGCAGTTGGCGCGCCCGCTCGGCGACACCGCCGAGGCCGTCCACGCCCCGTAACAGGGAGACGAGGTTGAGCGCCGCGACCGACAGCTCATCCATCTGCAGCTGCATGTTGTCGACGACGGTCATGTGCCGCGTATTCGCCAGGACCTCCTCGACGCGCGCCGCGCGCATCTGGTCGCCCCAGGTATAGTGCAGCGCCTCCCAGTGCGGATAGCGGTCGGGCACGTCGAGCAGCGTGTAGTTGTTCGCCGTGGCGAAGTAGCCCTTCGGCGGGTTGACGACGCTGGGTAGCGCCTCGATCGGCAGCAGCCCGTCCCATTCGTAGCGCCCGTCGCCCGGCACCGGCAGCAGACCGCTATGGTGCGGCCGGATCGGCGAGACGCCCACCGCCTGGTAGCCGATGTTGCCGGCGCGGTCGGCCCAGACCATGTTCTCCGAGGGGATCCGGCTGTAGCTGCACGCTTCGACGAACTCCTCCCAGCTCGTCGCCTGATCCATCCGCAGGCTCGCCAGGTACGGCGCCGAGCCGTAGTCGAGCCAGGCGGCCGCCACGGCATACGCCGTGCGGTTGGCCGGGTCCTCGTGGACGACCGGTCCGTGGCGGGTGTACTTCAGCTCCACCTCGACGTCCGGCTGCCCCTGCACCGGAACGGTCTCCCGGATCACGGTCATCGCTTCCCAGCGGCCGAGATACCGGTACCGGTGCGGGTCGGCCGGGTCGGTCTCGTAGACGTAGAGATCCTCGTTGTCCTGGCCGAATACCGTGAGCCCCCACGCGCCGTGCTCGTTGTGGCCGATCGACACGCCCGGCAGCACCGGCTCACCGCCGCCGATGACGTTCCAGCCCGGCGCCACCAGATGCACCCAGTAGCGGAGCGACGGCGCTGACTGCGCCCGGTGTGGGTCGTTCGCCATGATCGGATACCCGCTCAGCGTCCGGCTGCCGTGCACCACCCAGTTGTTGCTGCCGATCGCATCCTGCTCGCCGCCTGCTAGGTCGATCTCGGACGGCATCGCGGCCGCCAGCCGCTCGAACGAAGCACGGTCGCCGCGGTACGCGGCAGCGACGTCATCCGGCTCGAAGACGATCGGCCGCCGGTGGGCGTGGTACCGGTCGAGGATGGCCGGGCCCAGGCGCCCCGGGTCGATGGCCGGATCGAGTATCAGGTCGGGGTCGCCGATGTAGTAGTTGAGCTCCTCGACGGCGTCGGCGCCGAGCGCGGCCACGGCGAGCGCGTTGTCGATCTCCTGCGTCACGTTCGACACCAGTCCCTGATGGCGCGAGACGACCACCTCGGGCGTCCAGTGCCCGGGCTCGATGCCGAGCAGCTCGAACTCCAGGGGGAGCAGGCCGGGCTCGCGGGCCGTGCGGTCGATGTAGGCGTTGATGCCGTCGACGAACGCGCGGATGATCGCGTCGCCCCGCTCGTGGTAGTGGCGCATCTCGGTCGCCATGTCGCCCCGGAAGCGGAACAGCCGGGCGCTGATGTCCCGCTCGAGCTCGCGCGGACCCAGGATCTCGGCCACCGTGCCGGTCGCGCGCCGCCGCCAGATCTCGAACTGGAACAGCCGCTCGCGGGCCGCCGCATAACCCTGGGCGAAGAACAGGTCGTGCTCGTTCTCGGCGTAGATGTGGGAGATACCCCAGCGGTCGGTCACGACCTCGACCGGGGCGCCGAGGCCGCTCGCGTGAACCGTCTCCCGGTGGGCGGCGGGCTGGCCGCCCGCCGCCGCCGCGATCCCGAAACCGTCCGCGGCGAGTGCTGCCGCGAGCACCACGACGATACGCACTCCATGTGCAGACATCATGGCGCGACTCTACCACCGCAGGACACGGAGATGTTCGCCTTCCTCGACCGTGGCGCCGCCGCGTGTACGGCAGGGAACGGCGCGGCGCACGTGGGGCGGACATGCCCCACATGCGCCGCCGGACTAGAAGTTGAACTGGAAGGAGATTTTCGCCAGGCGGCCCGGCTGCAGGCCGATCGGCCTCAGGTAATCGGCGCCGAAAGCGGCCACCTCGCGCGAGACGGCGTTGGCGTTGAACAGGTTGTAGATGTCGAAGCTCGCCCGCACGTTCCCGCCCACGCCGAAGTCGAGGACCTTGGCGAACCGCAGATCGAGCTGGTTGAGCGTGTCCCCGAACACCGTTCCCGGCGGGAGAATGTTGAGGCGTGGACCTTGAACGGTCGTCGCGCGCCCGAGCGCCGCCGCAGCCTCGGCAGGCGGAACCGCATAGATAGCCTCGCGCCGCGGTCCGGGCCGGGAGAACAACGCGGCCGAGACGTCGATGTCGTAGGGGAACGTGTACGAGCCCGAAAGCGACAGGTTGGTCAGCCAGTTGTCCTCGGCCCGGCAGAAGCCCGTGGCGATCAGGTTGCCCCGGCTGCCGGCGATGCCCGCGAGCTGCCCGGTGGCCCCGCGGCCAACGCGGGATGCCGGGTAGACGCTGAAGTCTTGCCAGATGACCTCCGGCTGCTGCGCCTGGTAGCCGCAGTAGTCGGAAATCCGCCGCCCGGTGGCCACGCCGCCCTGCAGCAGCACGCCCTCGAGGCGGGCGTTGACGCTGATGTCGACACCGTGCCACATCTCGCTCTCGCCGCCGAGGTTGTCGGTACCCGTCTGGATGTTGTCCTGCGCCCGGAGGAACGCTTCCGGCGTCATGTCGACGACGGTGAGCGGGTAGCCGCCGCCGCCGGGCAGCCGGTCGTCCCGCGGGACCGTGATGGTGTACTCCTGGAAGTCCTCGGGGCCGACGGCCAGGTTGTCCCAGGCGTCGAAGTTGATGTAGCTGCGCCGGAAGTACCCGACATCCAGCGACACGTTGTCGAACAGCTCGTGCTGGACGCTCCCCGAGAATTCCCAGTTGGCCTTCTTCACGCCCCAGCCGAACGCCCATTCAGGATCGAAGCGCTGCGTGAGTCCATGCGCGCCGAGCACTACGTTGTCGGTGGGGGCGATCAGCTCGCCGTTGGCATAGGGCAGGGTGGGATCGCCCTGCGGCAGGCCGTCGCCGGGAATGCACTCGACGCCGCCGAAACAAGGCGGCAACTGAGCACCCGGAATGAACAGGTGGCCGGGAGCGCCGTCGCCCCATAGCCAGGTGTGCGTCGTGTTGTTCGCGATCGGGTTCAGCTCCCCGGCCAGGGAGATGGCGTCCCGGGCGCCGAACCGCGACGCCGATACCTTGAGCGCCGTCCGGCCGTCGCCGCGCAGGTCGTAGACCACGCCCAGCCGGGGCTGCAGGTCCTTCCAGCTCACGGCCGTCGCCCCGTCCACCATGATGGCATGCGGCACCCAGGTGGAATGCGTCGGGGCGCCCGGCGTCGACACGTGGTCGGGGTAGTGGCCGCGGAAGTAGTCGAACCGGAGGCCGGCGTTGATCGTCAACCGGTCGATCGTCCACTGGTCCTGGGCATAGATGCCGGTATTCGTGAGCTGGTTGGTTTCGGGTGGTCTCGACACGAACACCGACGTTACCGGGAAGCCGAAGAAGGTCTGGAGGTTCGTCCAGTTGGCCCCGTTGCGGTACGCCTCGTTCTGCCACTTGAGCGTCGTCCGGATACCGAACTTCAGGTTGTGGCTGCCGGTGACGTACGACATCGATGCGCGCGCGGTCTGGTTCCGCGTGGAGAACCACACGGTGTTGCCCTGGAACAGCCCCCCCATGTTGCGCGACATCGTCAGATTGCTGATCTCCAGGAGACCCGGCAGATCGGTCCGGGCGCCGAAGTGCGCGCCGTTGCCCGGGGAGCCGAACTCGTCGTTCAGCGGGTACAGGACGCTGTGGGCGGGGAGCCGCGAGTAGCCGGCCTCGAACAGGATGCGGTCCGTGTGCGGCCGGACCCAGGTGAGCTGGTACGTGTTGAATGCGGACGTGCCGTCGCTGCCGGCCTCCGGGGCGATGTAGAGCGGATAGAGCTGCGAGCCGGTGAGCGCCGGCGTCTGCTTGACGTTGCTGTTGGCGTAGAAGGCCTGGATCTTGTCGCGCTCGGTCGCCTGCCACGTGAGGCGCAGCGTGTACTCGTAGTTGTTCGACACCTCGCGCGTCGGGTCGTCGAGGTTGGGTACGTAGGCCAGGGCCGACGTGTCGGTGTTGTTGAACAGGCCGCTGGGGAAGAAGCTGGCGCGGCGATAGGTGTAGCTCCCGTAGAACCAAAGGTTGTCGCGTACCAGCGGGCCGCCGACCTGCGGGGCGACCTGCCACGTCTGGTCGGCCCTGAAGGCGCCGTCCTTGCCGCCGGTGATCCCGCGGTCGATCAGGTCCTGGTCGACGTTGTTGGCCAGCCAGCTCGAGTGGCCGTAGTTGGCGTAGAAGCCGCCGGTGAACGTGTTGCTCCCCTCCTTGGGGATCATGTTCATCCGCACGCCGCCCGTCTCGACCTCGGCCGCGTTCGAGGAATAGTCGTAGACGTACTCCGCGATCGACGCATCCTGCGGCAGGGCGCCGGGCGCGCCGTCGAACGCCACGGAATTCACGTCGAAGCCGTCGACGTGGACCTCGGCGTCGTATTCGCTCGAGCCGTGGATGGTGAGCCGGTTGTTCGGCACGCCGCTGAGGCCGCCGGTGTCGATGGGCACCGCCGTCGAGGGGCCGCCCTGCACGTTCATGGCCGGGATCAGCAGCGCCAGCGAGTCGTACCCGCGCGTCGTGGGGAGCACCTCGAACATCTCGCGGTTGATCGTCGCGCTCTGCCGGACGCTCTGCACGTCGATGGTCGGGGTGGCCTCGGTGACGGTGATCGTCTCTTCGAGCGAGCCGACGGCGAGCTCTCCGTCCACGTTCGCGGTGAACCCGGTACTGAGCTCGACGCCCTCGCGCACGAGCGTGCTGAAGCCCGGCAGCGTGAACGTCACGGTGTAGTTGCCCGTTTCGAGCGCAACGATCAGGTACTGGCCGTTGCCGTCGGTGACGGCGGTGCGGACCTGCTCGATCAGGGCCGGGCTGCGCGCCTCGACGGTGACCCCGGGCAGGACGCCGCCCGTGGAGTCGCTGACCGTGCCGCGGATGGCCTGGGCACGGGCGAGGGTGGGCGCAAGCAGGCACGCAACGCTGGCCGCCGCCACGAAGCTCAGGCGCCGGAGACGTTGTGATGTCGCGGACGTCCGAGAGGTGCTCATGATCGACTTTCCCTCCTCATCATCCTGGTCCGAAACGTTCGGCCGGCAAGCCGGCAAACTGCACACCTAAACACGAACGCCGGCCGTCCGGCAAGTTTCGAGCGTGTTTCGGGACCGGCCAGTGCTACTCCGGCAGCAGGGCGAACGTCCAGAGCGAGCCGCCCGTCGGCACCTGCCCGCGCGCGTAGCGGTTCGCCAGGCTGCCCCCGAGTCCGGACGCGACGGTTATCTGCTGCCGCCCGTCGCGCGTGTAGGTGATCGCCGTCGCGTTGACGCTCGAGCCCGTCTGGAACTCCCATACGGTCTCTCCGGTCTCCGCGTCGAGCGCGATGAACTCGCCGGTTATCTTGCCCGTGAACACCAGCCCGCCGCCGGTCGCGAGCACGCCCGCCGAGCTCGGGAAGTCGGTCGTCGGGATCTCCCACTTCTTCACGCCGGTCAGCGGATCGATTGCCACGATGTGGCCGAGCACATCGCCCGGCTCGACCTGCGGGAACCGGTTGGTGACGCCCGTGGAGCTTCCGCCGATGACCACCTCCCGCTCCGCGAGCTGCTGGATGCGCGGCACGTGCCACGTCGTCGAGTAGATCAGGCCCGTGTTCGGATTGAAGGCGATCGGTACCGCGTTCGTGCCCCGCGACGGCCAGATGTGGACCTCCTCGCCCGCCAGGAAGTCCCGATACAGGTTGGTCAGCACGGGCCGGCCGGTCTCGAGGTCGACATGCGTGGCCCAGTTGACGCGCACGTAGGGGTGCGCCGCAATCAGCGAGCAGTCGGTGCGGTCCAGCACGTACAGGAAACCGTTCTTGTTGGCCTGGATCATCACCTTCCGGGGCCGGCCGTCGACCTCCAGGTCGGCGAGCACCAGCTCGTCGATGCCGTCCACGTCGTACACGTCGTTGGGGGTGTACTGGTAGTAGCAGACGATCTCTCCCGTGCGGGGGCGGATCGCAAGCACGCTCGACGTGTACAGGCTGTCCAGCGCCCCGCGCGGGGCGGGATCGTACGGCTCCGCGTTGCCGGTGCCCCAATAGACGAGGTCGAGTTCCGGATCGTACGAACCGGAGCGCCAGGTTGGTCCGCCGCCGTACATCCAGGCGTCGCTGTCCGCGGGCCACGTTTCGGAGCCGGGCTCGCCGGGAGTGGGGATGGTGTGTCGGCGCCACAATTTCTCGCCCGTCGCTGGATCCCAGCCGTCGAGGAAGCCCCGGGTGGTGGATTCTCCGCCGGACATCCCGGAGATCAGCACGCCGTTGGCCACGATCGGCGCGCCCGTCGCGTAGTAGCCCTCGGCGCCGTCGGCGAACTTGTTGTTCCAGAGTTCCTCGCCGGTCTCCATGTCGAGCGCCAGCACGTGGTTGTCGACCGTGACGCGAAAGAGCCGGCCCTCGTAGATCGCCGCTGCGCCGCGATTGAACGGATTGCGCCGCGTCCCCTCTTCGAGGGTCGCGGGCGTGCGCCAGATCTGGCGACCGGTGTTCACGTCGACGGCGAACGTCCAGTTGCCGTTGATGTAGTACAGGACGTCGTCGTAGATGGCCGGCGCCGCCAGCTCGCCCAGCTGATTCATCATGCTGGTGCTCCAGATGGGCACCAGCCGGTGGATGTTCGACTTGTTGATCTGGTCGAGCGGGCTGTAGCTCCGCCGGTGGTACCCCATACTGTGCAGGAGCACGTTCTCCGTGTTCGCTCCGTCGTTGATCAGCTCTTCCGTGGTCTGGGCCAGCCCCGTGACCGACCCCACGCCGAGAAGAATCGCGAGCAGTCCGGCAGTGTTCCTCATGATCGACCTCCAGTGGGTCCGCTCTCACCGTGTGACCGGCAACGACGCGTGCCGGTTATGATACGCGAGAGACCGCGATGGCGAAGGGAGCGTGACCCATGAGGCGTTCAGTCGGTTCACTCTCGGGAAGGCTGGCGTTGGCGGCGGCGTTCGGCGTCCTGGCTCATCTCGCCTGGACGCTGCCGGGGACGACGATGGAGGCCGCTCCCGCTGCCGGCCAGGCGCCGGCGCCGGCGCCCATCGAGCCGTTCGCCATCGACATCGCAGACGAGGTGCTGGCCGATCTCGAGGACCGGCTGGCGCGCGCCCGCCTGCCCGACGAGCCCGAGGGAGTCGGGTGGCAGCTCGGCACGAACCAGGCCTATCTCAGGGAGCTCGTCGACTACTGGCGCAACGGGTTCGACTGGCGGGCGCAGGAGCGGCGGCTCAACCGCTTCGAGCAGTTCAAGACCACCATTGACGGCGTCGACATCCACTTCGTCCACCAGCGGTCGGTGGAGCCCGACGCGTTCCCGCTCATCCTCACCCACGGCTGGCCGGGGACGTTCGCCGAGTTCGCCAAGGTCATCGGGCCGCTGACCGACCCGGTGGCCCACGGGGGACGCCGGGAGGACGCGTTCCACGTCGTGGTGCCGTCGATACCCGGCTACGGCTTCTCCGATAGGCCGCGGCAGATGGGTTACGGCCGCGTCCGGACGGCGGCGATCTTCGCCGAGCTGATGGCGCGCCTCGGCTACGAGCGCTACGGCGCGCAGGGCGGAGACCTCGGCGCGGGGATCAGCCGCTGGATGGCGATCAACGACCGCGAGCACGTGGCCGGCCTGCATCTCAACCTGTGCGGCGGCGCCCCGCCCGACCCCGACGACCCTCTGGCCGGCGTGCCGGAGGCCGAGGCCGCGCTGCGGCGCGAGCGCGCGGCGTTCTGGACCGACGAGGAGCGCGGCTACAGCCACATTCAGGGTACGAAGCCGCAGACCCTCGGCTATGGCCTCAACGATTCCCCGGTGGGGCTGGCGGCGTGGATCGTCGAGAAGTACCGGAGCTGGTGCGACTGCGAAGGCGATCCGGAGACCAAGTTCAGCAAGGACGAGCTGCTCACCACCATCACGATCTACTGGGTGACGCAGACGGCGACGTCGGCGGCCCGCTACTACTACGAGGGCCGGCACGGCGGGCGCCCGGCCAGCCCGCCGCGGGTCGAGGTGCCGACCGCCTGCGCGGCGTTCCCGAAGGAGATCATCTTCAGCCCGCGGCGCTGGCTCGAGGCCGGCTACAACCTGGCGCGCTACACCCTGATGCCGAGCGGCGGCCACTTCGCCGCCAGCGAGGAGCCGGCGCTGTTTGTCGACGACGTCCGGGCGTTCTTCCGTGAACTGGGCGTGCGGTCCAATTGATCCGGCCGCGCGCCCGGCAGCGAGGCAAGCGAGGCAACCATGCGCGATAGAGCACGGCAGGGACGTGTCGGGAAGGCGGCCGTCGTCATGTTGGCCGCGGTGGTGCTGGCGGGCGGGCCCGCGATGGCCCAGCAGGGCGCGCCGGCCAACGGCGAGTGGCCCACCTACGGAGGCGACCTCGGCGGCACGAAGTACTCCCCGCTCGACCAGATCGACCGCGACAACTTCGGCGACCTCGAGATCGCCTGGCGCTGGCTGTCGGCCGACGCCTTCCTGAGCATCGACATGCCGGGCGGCGGCGAATGGTGGGCGGACTCGCGGCTGATCTTCGAGGAGCTGCTGCGGCGCGACCCGGACCGCTGGCGCGACGCGCAGGCGCCCTACACGACGAACCTCAAGGCCACGCCGCTGATGGTGGGCGGGCGCCTGTTCATCAACATGCCGACGTCGCAGGTCGCGTCCATCGACGCCGCGACCGGCGAGACGCTCTGGGTCTACAACCCGAAGACCTACGAGGAGGGCACGACGACGATGACCGCGCGCTGGAACCAGCGCGGGGTGGCGTACTGGTCGGACGGGCCGCAGCGCGCGGACGAGCGGATTCTCTTCGGCACCGGCAACGGCTACCTCATCTGCGTCGACGCGAAGACCGGGCAGCCGTGTCCCGACTTCGGGGAGGACGGCTGGGTCGACCTGATCACCGATTTGCCGCGCGCCGCGCGCGGCGCGCGCGACTGGCTGAACGCCCTGCAGTACTCGGTGCAGTCGCCGCCGCTGGTGGTGGGCGACACGATCGTCACTCCGCAGTCCATCTCGTCGTACAACATCACGCGGGAAGCGCCGCCCGGCTGGATGCGCGGCTTCGACGCGCGGAGCGGGCGCACGCGGTGGACGTTCCACACGATCCCGCAGGGCGACGAGTACGGCAACGACACGTGGGCCGGCGATTCGTGGCGGGTGACCGGCAAGGTCGGCGTCTGGTCCTTCATGAGCGCCGATCCCGAGCTGGGACTGATTTATCTGCCGACCAACACCGCCGCGCCCGACTACTACGGCGGGCACCGGCTGGGGGACAACCTGTTCGCCGAGAGCGTCGTCGCCCTCGACATCGAGACGGGCGAGCGCGCGTGGCACTTCCAGGCGGTGCACCATGGCCTCTGGGACTGGGACTTCCCGGCGGCGCCCAACCTCGTGGACGTCGTGGTCGACGGCCGGCCGGTGAAGGCGCTCGCGCAGGTCAGCAAGCAGGGGTTCACGTATGTGTTCGACCGGGCGACCGGCGAGCCGATCTGGCCGATCGAGGAGCGTCCGGTCGCGACCGACACGGACGTTCCGGGCGAGGTGCCGTCGCCGACGCAGCCGTTCCCGACGAAGCCGGCGCCGTTCGAGTATCAGGGCGCTGTGATCGACGACCTGGTCGACTTCACGCCGGAGATCCGGCAGATGGCCATCGAGGCGGTCGAGGGCTACCGGCTCGGACCGATCTTCACGTCGCCGATGTGGGACGGGACCGTCCAGCGGCCGAGCGCCGCCGGCGGGGCGAACTGGTCGGGAGCCGCCTTCGATCCCCAGACCGGCATCCTGTACGTCCCGTCGACCAACGCGTACTCGGTGATGCAGTACCGCGAGCCGCTCCCCGGCGAGGGTGCGACGCTCGCCGTCCTCGAGCGGCGCGGCGAGACCCGCACGCGGCCGCAGATGCCGCTCGGGCTGCCGCTCTTCAAGCCGCCCTACTCGCGCATGACCGCCATCGACCTCAACACGGGCGAGCACGTCTGGATGAAGCCGATGGGCAACGGCGACCGAATCCGCAACCACCGGCTGCTGCGCGATCTCGATCTGCCGCCCGTCGGGGGCGACAGCAGCCGCGCCGGCCCGCTGCTGACGCCGGACCTGCTGATCTACGCGCTGACCGCGGGGGGCAGCAACGACGGCCCGCGCCTCGTGGCGTTGGACAAGGCGACGGGCGAGGAGCTGGCGCAGATCGATCTGCCGGGCGGCGCCATCGGCACGCCGATGACGTACATGCTGAACGGCCGGCAGTACATCGCGCTGACGGTCGGCGGTGGCCGCATACCGGAGCTCATTGGGCTCGCGCTGCCGGAGTAGCATCCCGCGGCGACGACAACGCGCGTCGGCGTTCGATAGGTGTTAGGATTCCGTGCTCGGCACGGACGCTGGTAACCATTCGGGAAGGGGACAGAAGATGAGAACAGCAATGCTCGCCGTCGTCGTCAGCTTGGCGTTCAGCGGCCTGGCCTTCGCCCAGGACGACGCGCCGCCGCCCTGCGGGCCGGCCGGCGACCTCGCGATGGAATTCTCCAAGAACGTCGCGGCCGACTCGCGCTGCTTCGAGATCCGCATGTACACGGCCGAGCCGGAGATGAACGGCAAGGGCGGCATCAACAACCTGCACCGGCGCTTCCGCGAGGGCGAGGTCGCGCTCTTCGAGAAGCACGGCGCCGAGGTCGTCTGGGCCTGGCAGAGCCTCGACAATCCCAACACGCTGATCTGGATGCTGGCCTACCGCGACCGCACCCATCGCGATCAGGTGTTCGCGGACTTCCGCGAGGACCCGGCGTGGCACGAGCTGCGCGCGCAGTACGAGGTGCCGCTCAACGCCGAAGTGTTCATGATGAGCGCCACCGATTACTCCAAGTTCAAGTAGCCTAGCGGAGCGCCAGCCGGCGCTCCCCCGACCCAATCGTCTCGCCGGCCCGCGGCAGTGGAACGCACCGCTGCCGCGGCCGGCGACTCCTATTACTCATTCCCACTTTTTAAACGGGAATCTGCAAGCCGACGAAAGCCCGCCGGTCGAGTAGCTTGCCAAGCGCCTCGCCACCCACGCACGTTCCGTCTACAGGTAGAGGTGCAACTGCGCCAGCAACGTCCGCGTGCGCTGGCCGCTGAACTGCAGGCGGTCCCGGTAGTAGGACAGGTTGACGTGCCAGTGAGTGCGCGGATAGAAGTCCAGGCCGTAGACCATCCGGCGGATTTCGCCCCGTGGGTCGGTATCCGTCCAGCGCACCTGCGGCGACACGCGGAGCCAGAGCCCGCGCAGCGCCTCGATCGACGTCTGGTTGGCGACGATGTAGGAGCGGTTGCTCGTCCGCAGCGCCTGGTGCTGAATATCTGCATGTGTCCAGGTGGTCAACCAGGCGGTTGGGGCGTAGCCGAAGGACAGCCCGCCGCCGGTGCGTGACGGAACGGCCTCCGATGCGCCTCGGTACATGGCCGACCCGGCTAGGACGGTGCGGGAACCGAAGTCGAACTGGAACCGGCCGCTGCCGGTGAAGGCGCCGCGTCCGTCGTCGTCGACCAGGGATTCGGCGCGTCCCGGACCGGCGGATACCTGCAACAGCGTCCGGTCGGTCGAGACGCCCACCTCGACGCCGTAGATCTGATCGTCCTGGGCGAGGTCGAGACGTTCGCGGGTGAACGATGTGTGGTCGGCGAACCGGACGCCGTAGGCGGGCAGGAAGCGTCCGCCGCGCACGCTCACCCCATCGGTAGCCTGGTATGCGACCCAGTGCTCATAGGACACTACCCGGCCGCCGCCGCTGGGCTGGCGTCCGACCGTGCCGTAGGCGGTCCAGCGGTCTTGCCGCCAGGCCGCCTGCAGATCGAGGTTCATGAGGAAATTGCGGTCGGCCAGGGTGCGGCCGGGCACGTTGACGCCCAGATGCGAGGGCCGGATGTCGAGGCCGAGCTGCAGCGGGCTCTCGTTCCCGAGGGCGCCGAAGAGGAAGCCCTTCTCGCCGGCGGCCGGCTGCGCCGGATCCACGCCGGCGCCCTGGCGCCCGAACATCAGAGATCTCCTCCACAACTGCTCCGACCCGGCCTGAGGGCGGCGAGTCACCTGAAAGGCCGAAACGACATGGAGGAGCCGCGCTTGTATTTGACTGCGCCAGCCGGCGGAATGGTCTTTCCTCCCGGCCGATGACGGCTCCTACCTCGACTCTCGGAGCAGACTGCGGACCGGCTGCGGCGCCTCGGCGGCCGGCGTGTTGTGCTGCATGATGATGCGCCACGCATCGCCGACCTTGGTGTAGGTCATCGTATAGCGTCCGTTGTGCACCGTCTGCCGGCCCTGTCCATCGTAGTTTACCGACAGCTCATACTCGCCGTAGGCGATGCCGGCATCGCCGATGATGCGGTACTCCTCGTTCTTCGTCTCGAACCGCGCATTGGTCGTCGTGTTCATGAAGATCTGCCAGTCGACCGAGCACGCTTCCCGCCCCTGCTTGCCGGAGGTGGGGCCGCACGAGTAGAAGGAGAGCGCCTCGTCGTGCACCGTATCGAGGAATCCCTCGAGATTGCCAGCGTTGAGCGCCGCGACGGCGCCCTCGAAGGCCGCCAGCACGCCGGCCACATCCTCGTTCTGCGCGGCGGCAGGACTGGCGACGGTCATCAGCGTCAAGACGGTCGCGAGCGACAGCAGATTGGTAATGCGCATGGTGAATCTCCTGCGGATTTCTTGCACTCCTGGTTCGGCCCGGCCCCCTACTAGAATCCTTCACCATGCAGTGTAGCAGATGCGGCTTTCGGCCCGTGAAGGCGCTGTACCCGGGTGCGGCGCAGTGCAACGACCGGGTTCTCGTCATTCAGCCAGCGAGGGGCGTGGACGTGCATGTCGAGCAGAGATTAGCCCTCCGTCCTTGCGGCCGACCTGCCGATGCGCGCGAGCCGCGGCCACATCATGCTCCGGGCTGCGGCCCTGAGGCGCGTCGTCGTTGGATTGGAGCCATGAAGCAGGGTTCCCCGGTTCGGCCCGGCGTCAGAGGTCCCGTGAGTCCTCCGCCTGTCGCTCTCCGTTCAGGTACGCCGCCCAATCGTCCATCAGACGCCGCCGCCGCTCGAACAGGTCCGAGCGCGCATAGGCCGCCTCTACCTTGTTCTGGACCACGTGAGCGAGCGCCGCCTCGATTACCTCGCGCGGGTGGTCGGTCTCCTCGGCCGCCCAGTCCCGGAACGACGAGCGGAAGCCGTGAGCCACCGCGGCGATCCGGTGGTACTGAAGCATCTTGGGCAGCGTCGTCGCCGCGATCGGCCTCCCGCTCCGCATCGGGAACACGAGTGGATTGCCGTCGCCGAGGGTCGGCGAGGCGTCGAGAATCTCCAGCGCCCGCCGGCAGAGCGGGACCCGCTGCTCGCGCTTCGCCTTCATCCGCATGGCCGAAATGGTCCACACGTGGTCCGTCGTGTTGATCTCGGTCCACGTGGCGAGTCTGACTTCCGCCGACCGCGCCGCGGTCAGGACCAGAAACTCGAACGCCAGCTTGACGGCGGGCTGCCCGCACCGTCTCGATGGCCGCGGCCACATCCTTAGGACGCTGACGGGAATAACCTTGCCGCGTCCCAGGCGTGCCAAGCAGCGAAAGAGAGGCTGCGCCTTGGTGAAGTTGGCAAATCTATATCGATCACTGTCCTTAGTGGGGTAGCGCCAGCCGGTGCGTCACGATGTCGTTCTGCGGACCGAGCACCGGCAGGACCCGGTCGCATGGGTTGTCGTTGCGCAGGTCCATGGCGATCGCCCACTCCAGCACCGACCGGATGCGCTGGCGCACGGCGCGGGCTGTCTCCGCCTTGGCGTGCCAGATCGGCGTGAGGATCTCCAGCACGTCGGCCGTGTTGACCTCGGAGCCCGGCCGGCGGCCGATGCGCGGGAAGGCGTAGTGTTCCATGCTGCGCCACCAGTTCTGCGCGTGCCACCGGCCGCGCCAGCCGCCGCGCTTCTGTTCGAGCACGCGCTCGGCGGCCTCGGCGAAGGTGGGAACGCCCTCCGCGCGGCGCTTCTCGGAGAGCGGGTCGCCCCCGGACCGGGCCAGCATGCGGTTGGCGAGGGCCTGCTCGCGGGCTTTGGCGAGCGGGACGAGCGCGACGGCGCCGAGCCCGAGTTCGCGGCGTCGGCCGCGGATGACGAGCCGCTGGACCAAGCTTCGGGTTCCGGTCGGCTGGACGAACAGGTACAGGCCGTTGCCGTCGGCGTGCCGTCCTGGCGGAGCCGCACGGACGAAGGCGGCCGAGAGCGCCTTGTCGGGATGGCGGCCTCGGCGCTTGGTTCTGTGGGATGTAGCGACGGTCGTGGCTACAACATCCATTCCCCCATTATATGCGGGATTGGGCCGGATGTGGCTACACGTCCTGACCCGCTCAGCACACGATGACGAATCATAAGTTACTACTGCCCAATGATTTATGACCAATTCGGCATGAACCGGGACGTTCTCGGACCACCATTTGGGTATTAAGGCAGGGCGAACACCACCAGCCG
The DNA here is from genome assembly GCA_965217045.1 of Vicinamibacterales bacterium. GTDB lineage: Bacteria > Acidobacteriota > Vicinamibacteria > Vicinamibacterales > UBA8438 > JAAXGX01. The sequence goes on from CBDCHF010000009.1 coordinate 520,198, forward strand.
CTCGTTGCCGCGCGTCTCTTCCGTGGCGCCCGCCGAGACGTTGACGGCCAGGTACTGGCGGCCGTCGTTTCCTTCGTAGGTCATCGGGACCGCCTCGACGTTGTAATCGAACGCGACCGACCACAGCTCGTCGCCCGTGCGGGAGTCGAAGGCCCGGAACCGGCGGTCCGAGGTGGCCCCGATGAACGCGAGCCCGCTGGCGGTGGCCATCGGGCCGCCCACGCCGAGGCTGCCGACGTGCTGCCTGCCTTCCGGAAGCATCTCGTTGATGCCGAGCGGCACCTCCCAGGCGATTTCGCCGGAGCGCACGTCGACCGCCAGCAGCCGCGCCCAGGGCGGGGCGAAGCACGGCAGGAATCCGCGCCGCGTGCCGTCGTCGTCGAAGTACGGCGCGACGAAGGGCGGGCCGCTGACGCGGATGTACGGCACGTGGTCCGGCGTGTCGAAGCCGTAGCGCGGGTTCTCCTGCATCCAGCCGGTGAGCAGACCCGGGCGGTCCCGCGTGTTGACGAAGAGATAGCCGAGCTCGGAATCGTAGGCGGTCCCGCCCCAGTTGACGCCGCCGCCGCTGCCGGGAAAGACGAGCGACGGGGGCGTGCCTTCCTGCCGCAGCCGCAGCGGCGTGTACGGGCCGTCGTTGTAGTAGCCGACCTCGTCCCACCGCTCGCGGCACGCCGCCGCGTGCCGCTCGTTCGTGTCCGCCGCCGTGACGATGTCGTCGCGGTCGATGCTCATCCGCGCCAGGGGCGGCGGCTTGAGGGGAAACGGCTGCGTCGGCGAGTAGTGCTCGCCCGGCACGTCGCCGGCCGGCACCGGCCGTTCCTCCACCCCGTACACCGGCTCGCCCGTCGCCCGGTTCAGGATGAACATGAGCGCCGACTTGCCCACCTGCGCCAGGACGGGAATCGTCTGCCCGTCGCGCTCCATCTCGAACAGCCCCGGCGCCGGCGGCAGGTTGTAGTCCCACAGCTCGTGATGAATGTTCTGGAAATACCACTCCAGCCCGCCGGTTTCGATGTCCACCGCGACCGTCGAGTTCCCGAACAGGTTGTCGCCCGGCCGGTCGCCGCCGTAGAAGTTCGAGCCGGGTCCGCTGACCGGAATGTAGACGAGGCCGCGCTGCTCATCGACGGTCAGTGTCACCGCCCACACGTTGTTGCCGATCCGGTTGCGCCAGCTCTCGTTGCCCCACGTATGGTTGCCGAAGTCGGTCTCCTGCGGGACGGTCGGGAACTCCCACAGCAGCCTGCCCGTCTTCGCGTCGAGCGCGCGCGGGTAGGCGTAGGCCGGCTCGCCCCCGCCCCGGGGCTGATCGAGGTGCGGCGCCCGGTGGATTTCGCCGGGGCCGTAGGCGTTGGAACCCAGCACCAGGATGTCGCGCGAGACCACCGGCACGCCGGCGTACGGTACCCGCAGCTCTACCTCGCCGCCGTTGCCGAACGCCGGGTCGCGCGCGCCCGTCGCCGCATTCAGCGCGATGACCTTCCACAGCGAGGTGAAGAAGATGCGCGGGCCGTGCTCCCCGCTGCCCGGCCAGTAGGTCAGCCCGCGGTACGACACCAGCCCCTCGGTGAGCTGATGCCGCCAGATCTCCTCGCCGGTCTCGGGGCGCAGGGCGACCACCCGGTCGCCCGCCGCCAGGTACATCACGCCGTCGACCACGATGGGCGTGACCTGCTGGAAGACGTCGGTGGGGTCCGGACCGGTTACCAGCCGGTCGTCGTGATGGAAGCGGTACGACCAGGCCTCGCGCAGCTCGCCGACGTTGTCGGGCGTGATCCGGGTGAGGGGCGAGTAGCGCGTGCCGGCCAGGTCGCGGTTGTAGGTCGGCCAGTCGGCGCCGGCGCTGCGCCCCGCCTCCTGGGTCGCGACTTCGATCCTGCGGAACTCCAGCAGACCGTGCTCGGCCTGGATGCCGATGTGCCCGGTGAGCTGCTTGATGCTGGTGCCGGTGGTGATCAGCTCACCGTTCAGGCGGACCCAGAGGTTCTCCCCCTGGGCCGTGATCTCGTACGTATGCCATTCGCCCGTGGGCCTGTAGGCGCGCTGCAGCGCCTCCGAATCGAATTCGTGCTCGAACGGCGGCGCGCCGTACGGCATGAGCTGGCCGAGCGGGAATTCGCCGGTGACGGTGTCCATGCACTGCACCTGGTAGCCCTTGTTCGGCCAGCCGTTCTCGTCGTCGTTGCTGGTCGGGCCGGTGCGGACGAAGATGCCGCTCGGCGCCTCCGGCTCCAGGAAGCGGAACTCCATGGTGAGCACGAAATCGCCGAACGTGTCCCTGGAGCGCAGCCAGCCGGTGCCGCGGTTCACCTTGAGCACGCCGTCCTCCACGGTGAACCGGCCGCCGTTGACGATTTCCCAGCCGTCGAGGTTGCGGCCGTTGAACAGCGGCGTCGCCGGGCCGGCCGGCTGCGCCAGCGCGGCGCCGCCCGACAGCAGGCAGCCAAGCACGAGCGTGAGTGGGACTGTCAGAGTGGCGATTCTCATGTCTCCTCCCGTGCGGCCATTCTACGCCCGACAGCACTTGACAGCGGCCGGTTATCCGTTAGTACATGGAGTGGCCGCTCCGGGATGGGCGCGGCTGGAAATGGTGAAGCCGATGATGACCAGGAAACAGCTCGGAAGCCTGACGGCTCTGCTCGCCTGCGCCGCGCTCGTCGCCGCGCCGGGCCCGGTTGCGGTTGAGGCGGCGGACAACGACGGTGTCATTCGCGGCGTGGTCACGAGCGCCAACGGACCGGAGGCCGGCGTCTGGGTGATTGCCGAGACCGACGACCTCGAGACGGTGTTCCGCAAGATCGTCGTCACGGACGACGCGGGACGGTACGTCCTGCCGGAGCTCCCGGACGCGGCCTACGACGTCTGGGTCCGCGGTTACGGCCTCGTCGACTCCGCGCCGGTGGCCGGCCGGCCCGACCAGCAGCTCGACCTGACCGCGGTCGTGGCGGCGACGCCGCAGGAAGCGGCCGAGGTCTATCCCTCGAGCTACTGGCTGTCGCTCATCGACCTGCCGGCCTCGCACGAGTTCCCGGGAACCGGCCCCGAGGGCAACGGCATCAACCCGCTGATGGGCAGCCAGAGCGAGTGGATCAACAACCTCAAGGGCTGCCAGCGGTGCCATCAGGTGGGCAGCAAGCGTACCCGCGAGGTCCCGGACGTCGCGGACTTCGACTCGGCGCGCTCGGCCTGGGACGACCGCACGCAGCGCGGGCAGCGCGGGTCGCTGATGTACAGCTTCATCACCCGCTTCGGCCGCGAGCGCGCCCTCGACATGCTGGTCGACTGGACCGACGGGATCGCCGCCGGCGAGGCGCCGCCGGCCCCGCCGCGGCCGCAGGGCATCGAGCGGAACGTGGTGCTCACGATGTGGAACTGGGGCAACAACGTCGCCTTCGTCCACGACGAGATCGCCACCGACAAGCGCAACCCGCGCGTCAACGCGAACGGGCCGCTCTACGGCGTCGACATCGGCAACGACTTCCTGCTGGTGACCGACACCGCCGAGCACGGCTCGAAGATGATCAAGATCCCGCTGCGCGACGACGACCCGAAAGTTCCGTCGATGTTCGCCACCGAGGGCTTCAAGCCGTGGCGCGACTTCGGCGCCGAGGCGGTCTGGAACGATCCGGCCAACCCGCACAACCCGATGATCGACGCGCAAGGGCGGGTCTGGCTGACGACGCGCATCCGCCATCCGAACAACCCCGACTGGTGCCGTGAGGGATCCGGCAACCGCTACGCGCAGTACTTCCCGCTGGAGCGCGCCGGGCGCCACACCGGGTACTACGACCCGGAAGCCGACGACTTCGAGTTGATCGGCACCTGCTACGGCACGCACCATCTGCAGTTCGCCGAGGACGCCCAGGACACGCTGTACTTCAGCGGCGGCGGTCCCGTCATCGGCTGGCTCGACACGAAGCTGTACGATGCGACCGGCGACGAGCAGCTCGCGCAGGGCTGGTGCCCGACCGTGATCGACACCAACGGCGACGGGGTCATCACGAAACCGTGGAACGAGCCGCCGCCGCGCGGCAGCCGCGGGGCGGCGGCATTCGACCCGGCGCTCGACACGCGCGTGGTCATCGGGGCCTACGGCGTCATCGCGAACCCGCTCGACGACGCCGTCTGGATCGTCTCGGACGACTTCCCGGGCCGGATGCTGAGGCTCGAGCGCGGCGACAATCCGCCGGCCAGCTGCATCAGCGAGCTGTACACCGTGCCGGTGGAGAAGGGGTACCGGACGCGCGGCCTCGACGTCGACCGTGATGGCGTGCTGTGGACGGCGCTGACCGGCAGCAGCCACTTCGCCTCGTTCGACCGCGGCAAGTGCACCGTCTTCGGCGGGCCGGAGGTGCGCGACGGCCGCCAGTGCGACGAGGGCTGGTCGTTTTACAAGGTGCCCGGTCCGAACTTCCGGGGCACGGACATCGGGACCGACTTCCACTACTACAACTGGGTCGACCAGTTCAACACGCTGGGCCTGGGAGAGAACGTCCCGATTACCAACGGCTCGAGCTCCGACTCGCTGCTGGCGCTCGATCCGGCCACCGGCGAGTGGACCATCCTGCGCGTGCCCTATCCGCAGGGATTCCACAGCCGCGGCCTCGACGGCCGCATCGACGACCCGGACGCCGGCTGGAAGGGCCGCGGCGTCTACGCTACGTACGGCGCCGACGCGGCCTGGCACGTCGAGGGCGGCCCGGTCGAGCCGGGGAATCTGGTCAGGTTTCAGATCCGGCCGGATCCGCTGGCGCACTGACGGATCATGCAAACCTGCGGCGCATCACATTCAGGACGAACGAAATCGGAGGCAAGACCATGTTGAAGTGGCGCATTCTCGCGATCGTCGGGTTCGCGTTCGGGATCGTCGGCAGCGGCTGGGCGCTGGCGGAGCAGCAGCGCGCGGCCTCGCAGGTCTACGAGCTGCGCGTCTACACGACGCTGCCGGGCAAGCGGCCAGCCCTGGCGGATCGCTTCCGCGACCACACCTCGAAGATGTTCGAGCGGGCCGGCATGACGAACGTCGGCTACTGGAACGCGGCCACCGGCGACAACGCTGAGGAGACGTTCGTCTACCTGCTGGCGTATCCGTCGCGCGCAGCGCGCGACGAGATGTGGCAGGAACTCGGGACCTACGAGGACTTCCAGGAGATCATCATCGCCGTCGAGCGGGACGACGAGCGGAAACTGATCGAGAACATCGAGGCGCGGATCCTGGAGCCGACCTCGTACTCCGCGCTCAAGTAGCCCGTTTGCCGGCGATCGAGTACGGCACGCGACGGACAGTAATACGGTAACCATGTCCCACCGGCAGCGGGTTGGCAGTTTGGTTCTGGTCATGTCGCTCGCCGGCTCCGGCCCGGCGGCGGCCCAGCAGGGCGTCAGCGGCGAGTGGCCGGTCCATGGCGGCGACGTGGGCTACACGCGCTATGCCGCCCTGGATCAGATCGACGCCGACACGGTCGGCCGGCTGCGGGTCGCGTGGCGGCGCGAGGCGGTCGACGCGTCGCTCCGGGCGCGCTGGCCGGAGCTCCGCTACTCGAATCAGCTGCGCTCGACGCCGATCATGGTGGACGGCGTGCTCTACGCCTCGAATGGCATCGGTCTCGTGGAGGCGTTCGATCCGGGCACCGGCGAGACGATCTGGGTGCAGGCTGCGGCGCTGCCCGGCGACGACACGCCGCGCGGGGCGCCGAGCCGCGGCGTCGCCTACTGGGAGCGGGGCAACGACCGGCGCATCTTCTCCATCCGGCCGCCGTACCTCATGGCCACCGATGCCGCGACCGGCCGCCCGATCGACGGCTTCGGCGACGGCGGCCGGGTCGACCTGACCTACGACGCCCAGGCCGGCTACCGGGGGACGTCGCCGCCGCTCGTGGTCCGCGACGTCGTGATTCTCGGCAGCGCCATGGCGGACCATCCGTTCACCAAGGAGCAGCATCCGGGTGACGTCCGCGCGTACGACGTGCGCACCGGCGCCCTGCGCTGGACGTGGAGCCCGATCCCGCGCGCCGGCGAGCCGGGCGTCGAGACGTGGCTCGACGACTCCTGGGTGTACTCGGGGATGGCGAACGTCTGGACCATGTTCAGCGCCGACCTCGAGCTGGGCTACGTCTATCTGCCGACCGGGGCGCCGACCAACGACATGTACGGCGGGCACCGCCCGGGCGACAACCTGTACGCCAACAGCTTGGTCTGCGTCGACGCCGCCACTGGCGAGCGCGTCTGGCATTTCCAGACGGTGCACCACGACCTCTGGGACTACGACAACAACGTCGCGCCGATCCTGATGGACATCACGGTCGACGGCCGGGACGTCAAGGCGGTGGTCCAGCTCACGAAGCAGGCGATGGCCTACACCTTCGACCGGGTGACCGGCGAGCCGGTCTGGCCGATCGTCGAGCGCCCGGTGTCCGGCTCGAACACGCCGGGCGAGTGGATATCGCCGACCCAGCCGTTCCCGACGAAGCCGCTGCCGTTCGACCGCCACGGCATCACCGTCGACGACCTGATCGACTTCACGCCGGAGCTCCGCGCCGAGGCGATCGAGATCGTCGAGCCGTACATCCTGGGACAGATCTTCACGCCGCCGTCGATCCGCGGCGACCATGCGACCGACACCAGGGGGACGCTGCAGCTCCCTGGCTCGGTCGGCGGGGCGGAGTGGGGCGGCGCGGGGTTCGACCCCGAGACCGGCCTGCTGTACGTGCCGTCGGTGACCGGGGCGTTCGCCGCCGACCTGATGCCGGGCAATCCGGATCGGATGAACGTGCGCTACACGCGCGGGACGCGCGCCTTTCCGGACGGGCCGCAGGGGCTGCCGCTCACGAAGCCGCCCTACGGCCGCATCACCGCCATCGACATGAACACGGGGGAGCATGTCTGGATGGTGCCGAACGGCGATGGGCCGCGGGACCACCCGGCCATCGCCCACCTCGACCTGCCACCGCTCGGCCAGCCGGGCCGCGCGATGACGCTGCTGACGAGGACGCTGCTCTTCGTCAGCGAGGGCGACCCGATCATGGTCCGCACCCCGCCCGGCGCCGGCCCCGACGCCGGCCGAGGTTGCTGCCGAACGAGTTGCTCGCGGAGTTGTACTGCAGCAGGCCGCTGAAGAACATCCGCGGGTTGAACGCGTAGTTCACCCGCGTCACTGCCAGGTTGGTCTGGAACTTCCCGTACGGCGTGTCGATCCAGTTGAACGAGACCGTCGGCTCCACCGACATCTGCGGCAGCACCGCGATACGTCCCTGGCTGAGCTGCACCGTCGTCAGGTCGCCGTCGAAGAAGGCGCCCCGCTTGACCGCCACCGTCCCGTTGACGCGCCGCTGCTGGCCGATGGAGTAGGAAATCTGGGCGTCGGAGAAGCTGTAGCCCCCCACCGGGATCGAGAAGTCGGCCCCTGGCGGCGTGAACGGCTCGACCAGAAGCTCGTAGTTGTCGGTCGCCGTGAAGGTGAGCTGATCGCTGGACTCGAACTCGGTCTGGAACGCCACGACGTTCTGGCGCGTCTCCAGGTGGTTCTCGTCGGCCGTCAGGATGTAGTCGATGCTCCCTTCCAGGCTGAACTGCCGGACGCTCGCGATGGACTGCGGCCGAGGGCTGAACCGTCCCGACGTGTAGGTGCGCCGGAAGTTGTCGCGCCGGAGGAAGCCCACCTCGGGCAGGAAGTTGTCCTCGACCAGCAGGTGGTCCACCTGGAAGCCGTAGCGGTCGGCGGCATACTCGAACTTGCCCTGGTAGCTCAGGTCCTTGTCCCGGTAATCCGGGCCGGGGACTTTCGTCCGGGCGAGGTAGGTGATCACGCTGAGGTTCTCGAACAAGGCGAAGGTGCCGTCGACCCCGTAGGCCTGGCTGGAGCCGGGGGCCACCCGCGAGATCGAGCGGTTGGTGAACATCGCACCGACCGAGCTCCGCCGCAGGATGTCGCGCCGCAGGCGGACGACGGTGAAGTTGGTCGGCCGGGAGGCGGACACCATCTCGTCGTCGGTGTGGATGTTCAGCGCCCCGACGTCGAACTGCCCCACCTTGCCGGTCACCCGCGCGCCCCCGACGATCGGCACGACGCGGCCTTGTTCCAGCCCGATCTTCCGGCTGTAGAAGAGCTGCGGCACGTTGGCGTCGCCGAAGACGCCGCCGACCGGACCGCCGCCGGGGCCGCCGAACCGGCCCGTGACGCCGCCGCGCGCGAAACCGAAGATGCCCCGCCCTTCCAGGAAGAACTCCCGCTTCTCCGGGAAGAAGAGCGGAAAGCGGGTCAGGTTGACCTGCCGCTCGTCCACCTCGACCTGGGCGAAGTCCGTGCGGTAGGTGAAGTCCGCGGTCAGGTTCTGGGTGATGCCGTACTTGACGTCGATGCCCCCGTCGCCGCTCCCCTCGTCGACGATCTGCGGGGACGCGGTCAGGTCGGTGGTCAGGCCCCCGATGGCGTACGGCTTGACCTCGATGTTGCGGCTGGCCGGGGGCGGCTCGATGCCGACCAGCGACCCGGCCGCCGAGACCCGGAAGATGCCGGCCGCCCCACTGCCGCCGCCGGCCGACATGGGCAGCCGCGTCAGGTAGACCCACTCGTTCTTGCGCCGGATGGCCCGCCGGAGCTGGATGCCCCAGATATAGGGCGGCTCCGACCGGTAGCGCAGGGTCTTGAACGGAATCTCCATCTCGACCGTCCAGCCACCCTCGAAGCGGCCGGTCCGCACGTCCCAGACCGGATTCCAGTCGTTGTTCGGGTTGCCCTCGTTCGTGAATTGCGAGTCGGAGCGCGCCCCGAGCGGGTTGGTGTAGAAGTTGAAGCCGTTGCGACGGTCGTAGAAGGTGTCGAAGAACGCGGTGAACGTGTCGTTCTGCCGGAGTTGCGTGGTGTCGCGCCGCATCTCGTTGGCCACCCACTGGCTCTCGGGGGCCGAGTCCCAAACGCGCGCGGAGACGTAGACGTTGGTTTCGTCGAACATGATCCACGCCTCCGTCCGCTCGGTCGCGGGCGCGCCGCTGTCGGGCAACTGCTGGATGAAGCCCGTGATGGCCGGCACCGCTCCATAGACCGGTTCATCGAGCACGCCGTCCAGACGGAGACCCTCGTCGAGGCGGATTGCGCGGACCGTCGCGCGTCCCTGTTCGTCGCGGGTCATCACGGCCGGAGCGACGGGTGCCGGGGGACCGTCGATGAGAGCCGCCTCGATCACGGCGCCTGCGGAGGGGACCGCCGGCACGTCGGCAGACCCTGTCGGCTGGGGTTGAGCCTGGGCCGCGGCCACGGACGCGGTGACGAGCGCCGCGGCGAGAAATCCTGGCCTGATGCGCTTCATCGGGAGTACGCGCGTTGCCTCAGCGGTGACGGCCGCGGAGGGTTTCGTCTATCGCGGACTCGCCCAGGCGCCGCTGGGCGGCACCGTAGCGGGCTACTGCTCGACCACCGGCTCCCGCGCGCCGAGGGCGCGCAGCAGATCCGCGGTGCTCTCCGAGGGTGCGTTGGCGTTGCCGTACTCGACCAGATAGAGCGGCGTGCGGCCGCGGTTGTCTTCGGCGTTGACGTCGGCGCCATGGTCGACGAGGAGCTGGATGACCCCGTCCTCCCACATCGCGGCCGCTCCGTGGAGAGCGGTGCTGCCGGCCGGCGTGCTGGCCTTGACGCCGGCGCCCACCTCGATGAGCAGGGACACTGTCTCCTCGACCCGGTGGTCGGGCGGGCGACGCGCGTCGTTCTCGCCGAGCCCGGAGGCGACCATGAGCGGCGTCGTGCCGAAGGCATTGGCCACGAACGGATCGGCCCCGGCGTCGAGCAGCACGCGCATCATCTGCAGGTTGGCATCCCGGGCCGCGAGCCAGAACGGCGTCGCTCCCTTGTACGGCGCCCGCGAGATGTAGTCGCCGCGCAGAGCCGGCACGCGATCGGCGAACCGGGCGTCGACGTCGGCGCCGGCCGCGATGAGCGCCGCGGCGAGGTTTGGCCGGTTGGTCTCGACCGCCGCGTGCACCGCGGTGCGGCCACGCCGGTCCGCGGCGTTCACGTCGGCTCCGCGCTCGATGAGGTAGTGCGCCGTCTCTTCGTGACCGCTGGCGTACGGAATGATCCGCCAGTCGATGCCGGCCAGCGCGTCGGTGCTGCGGCTGGCGACGAGCAGAGGGGTGCTGCCGTCGATGGCCCGCGCTTCGAGTTCGGCGCCAGCCTCCAGAAGAAGCTGCACGGTCTCGAGGTCGCCGGCCCGCGCCGCGAACATGAGCGCCGTGAACCGGCCGGTGGTGCGTACGCGCACGCCGCCGCCCGACTCCAGCAGTCGGCGCGCCACGTCGGCATGACCGCCCGCGGCGGCCCACATCAGCGCGGTCTGGCCCCGCTCGTGCTCGGCGAACCGGGCGTCCGCGCCGCGCTCCAGCAGCCGCGCGACGAGGGTCCCCAGCCCGTGCTGCGCCGCGGTCATCAGCACCGTCTCGCCGGTTGGGAGCCGCGTGTCGGGATCGGCGCCGGCATCGATGAGCCGCAGCGCCACGTCGACGTTGGCGTTGTCGAGAGCGATCCAGAGCGGCGGGATGCCGAGATCGTTGACGGCGTCGACGTCGGCGCCGGCCGCGATCAGCCGGCCGGCAGTCTCTCCGTCGTTCCAGTGCGCGGCCCAGTGCAACGCGGTGGCGCCGTCCGGCTGCGTCGCGGTGGCGCCGGCGCCGGCGCCGGCGTCGACCAGCGCGCGGACCGCTTCCCAGTCCTGGCGCTCGGCCGCCTCGACGACGCGCAGGTCATCGTCGGCGCCCACCGCCAGCGCGGGCACGCCGGAAACCGCGAAAAGGAAGAGGGCGGCCAGGAGCCAGACCCGGTGGTAGCTGCGCATCAGATCTGTCTCCGTTCCCACGTGCGGACCCCGACGCCCAGGAAAACGATTCGGGTTCTATACATCCGACAGCTCGTGCAGCGCCCCGGTGCTGTCGCCGATCGTCTCCAGATGGACGCCCAGCTTGCCGAGCAGGCTCATGAACAGGTTCGTCACCGGCGGATCGTCGTCGTAGCTGATGTGCCGCCCGCCCTTGAGCGTGCCGGTGCCGCCCGCCCGCCACCACCATCGGCAGCTTGTGATGGTTGTGCACGTTCCCGTTGCTCATCCCGGCGCCATACAGGACCATGGCGTGGTCGAGCAGCGAGCCGTCGCCGTCCTCGGTCGCGTCGAGGCGTTCGAGGTAGTACGAGAACAGCTCCACGTGATGGGTGTTGACCTTGATCAGCTTCTCGACCTTCTCCTGGTCGCCGCCGTGGTGCGACAGGGGGTGGTGGGCGTCCGAGACGTCGATCTCCGGATAGGCGCGGTTACTCGTCTCGTGAGCCACCATGAAGGTGATGATGCGGGTCAGGTCGGCCTGGTAGGCCAAGACCTGCAGGTCGAACATCAGCTTCGCGTGCTCGCTGAACGCGCCGGGGATGCCGGCCGGCTGTTCCATCGCCACCGACAGGTCGGTCAGCCCCTGCTGCTCGGCCATCCGAATGCGGCGCTCGACGTCGCGAATCGCTTCCGTGTACTCGTCGAGCTTGCCGCGGTCCCGTGCGCCGAGCTTGCTGCGCAGCCGGGCGAGCTTCTCGGCGACGGCGTCGAGAATCGTGCCGTCCTCCTCCATCCGCGCCAGCCGCGCCGCGGCGTCGGTCGTACCGCTACCGCCGAACAGCCGCTCGAAGACCACCCGCGGATTGTTCTCCATCGGCAACGGAGTGGTCTCCCCCAGCCAGTTGAGGGTGTTGGCGTAGACGCAACTGTAGCCGGGGTCGCAGGCGCCGAGCGGCTCCTTCGAATCGAGCGACAGCTCCAGCGAGGCGAGCTGGGTCTCGTTCTCCAGCGCCCGCGCCGCGATCTGGTCCATCGAGATGCCGGCGCGGATGTCGGCGCCGGCGGTCTTCTTCGGATGGACACCGGTCAGGAACGCCCCGGCCGCGCGGGCATGGTCGCCGGCGCCCTCGCCGGGCAGTGCGTCGCCGTGCTTGTTGGCGAGCCCGCTCACGACGATCAGTCGATCGCGGTACGGCGCTAGCGACTGCATGACCGGCTTCATGTCGAAAGCCTTGCCGGTCGCATCGGGCGTCCACTCCTCCATGACGATGCCGTTCGGCACGTAGACCACGCCGAGCCGCTTGACCGGCGCGGCGGCCGAGACGCGGAGCGGCGTGAACGCCGGCACCATGCCGTCGAGAAGCGGCAGCGCCAGCGTCGCGCCGACACCGCGCAGGAACGTCCGTCGTGGCAAATGCGTCTTCGTGATGATCATTGCTCTCGCGCCTTCCTCATCTGAAACGGCGTGCTCTCGACGATACCGAGAATCAGCGACGACCAGCGGTAGTCGTCCGCCTCGGCCTGCCGCACGATGCGCCGAATCCACGGGTGGTCGTAGTACTCCACGCCTCGGCCGAGCGCGTAGGTCAGCAGCTTCTCGGTCACGGTGCCGACGAAGTCCTCGCGGTTGGCGAGCAGCATCTCGCGCACGCTGGCCGGCCCGTTCAGCTCGCGTCCGCTGGGCAGCGTGCCGGAGGTCTCCTCCACGGGAAGCTCCCGGTAGCCGCCGATGGCGTCGAAGCTCTCGAGCGCGAAGCCGAGCGGATCCATGCGGACGTGGCAGCTCGCGCAGACCGGGTCGGTCCGGTGCCGCTCCATCCGCTCGCGGACCGAGCGCGGCCGGCTCTCGGGATTCGACGGGTCGGCCACCGAGTCCGAATCCTCCAGCCCCGGAACGTCGGCCGGCGGCGGCGGCGGCGGCGCGCCGAGCAGATTCTCCAGCACCCACACGCCCCGCTTCACCGGCGAGGTGCGGTTGGCGTAGGAGGTCGCGGTCAGGACGCTGCCCTGGCCCAGGATGCCGCGGCGCCGTTCGTCCGGCAGCGTCACACGCCGGAAGTGGTTCCCCGCGACGTTCGGAACCCCGTAG
>CBDCHF010000010.1:0-889259 GCA_965217045.1 Vicinamibacterales bacterium
TGATCAACAACAGGCGGTCCCGCCGGTCCGGGCGCGAAACATGCATTGAAGACAGCCCCATCCCGAAGCGCATGTCCTTGATGTCCCGAAAGCCCGCCTCAATCCCCCAGCGCTTGCCGTAGTACCGAATCAGGACCCGCGTCGGGACTGTCGCTTCGCTGGCCACCAGGCACCACGGTTCGTCCATCTTCGGATCGTGTACGCACACGACCACGCCGACCGGCAGTTCGTACGTGTCGGTCACCCGAGCACCCACCAGCCGCCGCGCACCTCCCCCGGCGCCGACCCACGCGGCGGCCGCTCGCCGCTCACCCCGCGCACTCGTCACGTAGATGTCTCCACGCAACCGAATCACGTATTCGAAGGCCAGCTCTGTCGTCAACGTGTAGAACAGCTTGCAGTCCCCAAAGCCACGGTCCGCCACGACGGTGACTTTCACCCCGGCCGGCAGTACCTCCCGCAACCGGCACAGCACCTCGTACTCATAGCGCCGCTGATTACCCTTCAGCGTCGAGGACGCCACCGTCTTCCACAGCAGGGGCGTCGCGCGCCCATGGCCAGTCACCATCGACAGCACGATCGTGTCCTGCCCGTCGGCCGCGAAGCTCGTCCAATCCAGCGCGACGACCACTTCCGTGCGGGCGCCGACGATGAACGGCGTCCAGTATGCGAAAAAGGCCCAGACGTCGACGCCTCGATTGCTCAGCAGCCGATCCACCTGCTTCACACCATGCTTGGTCAACGTGCCCATGGCCTGGGCCAGCCGCGCCCCACTGCATGGATTGCCAGCGAAGCGCTCGTCAGCACGCCCACGGTTGCGTTAGCCAATGACAGCACCCGTTTGGCATGCAGGTCGCCTTCGTACAAGGTCGTGATGAAGTTCAGGAGGTCGTGTCTCCGGAGCCATTGCCCGGATGAGGCCGGCCGGTCTTGATATATATTCATACAATTCAGACTTTATAGCCTAATGCGAGACGGAGGGTTTCGCTCTATTGATTCATATGAGTTCTCCACCCGGCGGCGCCGGACCCCGTAGTCATGAAACCAGGGCATGATGAGGCGACAGCCGGGCCCCGTGGGTGCGGATCAGCCGGCTGGAAGGCTACCGCTGCCCACGAGTGTCTGTGTGGAAAATGAGGGGATCTCTGAGCATCTGATGTCAAATCGGCAGCCCGTAATCCCGATCGAACCGGGTCCGACGCCCCCGGCCGATCTCACGCGCGGACCGAATAGACAGGGAAGAACTGGCGTGTCTCATGGTCCAATAGGTCGGCGCTCGCCGGCGAGGTAGGCGGCCTAATTGTCCATCAGCTGCCGCTCTCGAGCGCACGGCGATGGAAGTAGAGGCTTGGGCCGCCGAAGGTTTCCGCTGCGTGATATGCGGCGTAAAAACGCTCCGCGTGTTCAAGGGTTTCGCGCACTCGGGCGGTATTGAGCGTCATTATGGCCCCGCAGGTTGTCGCCTTCAGCCGCTTCTGGCGCTTCCTGCCGAGCCATTGGACGGAGCAGGCGCAGCCCACGGGCTGGAAGCGAACGCGGCGTTGCGGAGTATCGTCCGCCGGGACTCGGGGGAGTATCCGGCGCCGGTTGGCATACACGGCGGCGCGGGCCGCGGCCTTCCCGCGCCACCGGCGCCGCCCGCGGTCCGGCTCCGACACTTAACCCGCATTATTCCGTGCGCCGTGGCAAGGTGCCATTCCTCAGCGGGGCGAATCCCGCCCGGCAACTGTCGCTCCAGCCGGTAGCAGTCGGAGCGGACGATGGAGGCAACGACATCGGCTGAAGCACTCCGACGACAAAGGGCCGCCTTGGGCGGTTCAGCGACCACGCGGGCCGCAACGACGTTGAACGCCGAGCAGGCCTCGAAACGGGTAACGCGGAAGCCGACCCGCCGGAATAACGGGGAAGGCTGCCAGCGGTCGGGAAGCGAGCGACGCGAGCACCGACCGGTTCCGCCGGGGTAATGGCGGCGGCACGTGTGGAAGAGGGGATTGGTCGCAACACGGGAAGCCCCTGCCGGTGGCGTGGCACGCGCCAACGGACAGCCCGCGAGGGTCAGGTCGGGCCGGTCAGGGTGGCGGAGAGGTCCGTAGGTACCGAGGAAGCCGGGTAATGCCGGCGGAGGGAAGGGACCTCAGGTGGAAGCGATGGCGAAAGGGAGCAGGCTCACGGGAGTGGCCGAACGGCCTATCACCCCGGAGATGAGCAGGAATGCCGGATGTCATCACATGCACAAGCGAAGGGGACGACCCGAGCGGTCGCCGTCGCCAGGGCGTCAACAGGCCTGACGACGCACCGGCCGGCCGGCTCAAGGGTGCGAGCCTGGTGCCAGGGCTCGCGAGACCCGTCCGCTGGTCGTGACCGGGAAGCCCGTGCGCGAGCCGCATGATTCCACTGGAGAGCCCGGTGCCGGAAATCGGCCCGCCGGGTTCGGAGAGCGGGGGGAGGAAACGTACCCACGGGACTCGGCCTGCGGCCCGGTTGCGAAAGCGCCGGATAAGCCACCGACCCCCTACCGGCTACGCGCCTCTCCTCGACTCTACTGAAGCTCGATATTCGGGATCGACAGGGCGTGGCGGGACGACGAACAGGGTTTCGCCATCGTCATTTGGGGGCTGCGAGGGGGTTGCGGGGCGAGCCATGGGGCGATGGCCGGGCGCGGTGAGCCCGAGTGTCGACAGCTTCTCCTGGAGACGGTCCGTATCGTCCCCGAGGGAGCTTGGTGCGGCGGGACGGATGGGCTATCCGGCACGTGCGCCGAGTGCGAGGGCGATGCGCTGCCATGCCTCGCGCTGCGGCGTGGCCCGCGGCAGATGCAGAACGAGCCGGCGGACCGAGCGGACGACCTGGACCCCGAGCTTGAGCAATCGGTCGCGTAGCCACGTCACCTGGGTGCGGGCGCACGCGGTGCCCGCCGCCCGCAGCCGCAGCTCCTGCATCAGCACGTAGGCTGCGGCCGTCAGCAAGACGCGCAGTTGGTTGGCCCAGAACCGGCAGCAGCTCGTGCGGTCGATCTGCAGGCCGTCGAGCAACTCCTTGATCCGGTTCTCGATGTCCCCCCGCGCACAGTAGACCTTCTCGTAGATGAAACGCGGCGTCTGACGCAGGTTCGTCACCACGAAGCGCGGGTTGTCCCGCGGCGCACGTTCGCCGAGGCGGACCACTTCGGCTTTGATCACCACCCGGCGCTCATGGCCCCAGGTGCGGGCGGCGTAGCGGGTGTCGGTATAGACGTGTGCGGTCTCGCCACTGACCTCGCTCTGCGTGCGCGCCGTCTGCAGCGCGGATTCGGCATGCCGCTCCAAAACCGCATTTTTCGCCATCGCCACCACGTAGTCGAGCCGGGGCTCCGCATCCAGGAAATCGAAGACCTCCGGGGTCGCAAAGCCCCCGTCGAGCCGAACGAGAAACCGCGCCCGCGGAAACGCCGCCCGCAGCAGCGGGAGCAGCCGACACAGCAGCCCGAGGGTCCCGTCGGCGGCCACTGCGTTGCCGGGCCGCAGCACCGCCGCGCACAGATACTGCTCCGCCTCGCGGTCGAAGCTCAGAAACCCGAGCAGCGGCAGATATTAAGCTGGAACTAAGTTACCTGACACTATATAATGGAGAGTGTGAGGAAACGCGATGGTCGTTCGCTTGACCACAAGGCACTCGAAGACATTCGCATACAGGCAGTACAGCGGGTTGAAGCCGGGGAAGCCCCCTCCGCGGTGATGCGGGTGATGGGATTCGCCCGCACTGTAATCTATGACTGGCTGAACAAGTATCGCGCCGGTGGTATCGAGGCGCTACGGGCGTTGCCGATTCCGGGGCGGCCACCCAAGCTGACGGAGCAGCAGCGCGCCTGGGTGTATCGCACGGTGACGCAGAACAACCCGCTGCAGTTGCAGTTCGAGTTCGCCCTCTGGACGCGGGCGATGGTCCGAGACCTGATTCGGCAGCACTGCGGCGTGACCCTGAGCCTGGCCTCAGTTGGGCGGCTCTTGCGCTCGCTGGGGCTCACGCCCCAGCGGCCGGTTCGCCGGGCGATTGAACAGGTGCCCGCCAAGGTCCGGGAGTGGCTGACGGTCGACTATCCTGCGATTCAGGCGAAAGCCCGTAAGGCAGGCGCGCAGATTTTCTTTGCGGACGAAGCGGGCGTGCGGTCGAACAGCCATCATTCGGGCACCACGTGGGCGCCGATGGGCCAAACACCGGTGGTGCCGGCGACTGGCAAACGGTTCGGGCTCAATCTGGTGTCGGCGGTGAGTCCGCAGGGCGTGTTGCGGTTCATGGTGGTCGACGGGCGGATGACGGCGGTGCGCTTCATCGCATTTCTGAAGCGTTTACTGCACAATCAGACGCAGCCGATTTTCCTCATCGTCGATCAGCATTCCTCGCACCGGGCGAAAGCGGTCCAGGAGTTCGTAGCGTCGACGGACGGCCACCTTGAGCTGTTCTTCCTGCCGCCGTACTCCCCGGAACTCAATCCGGATGAACTCGTGTGGAACCATCTGAAGACACACGGGGTTCGCAAACGCCTGCTGCAGACGCCGCAGGAACTCAAACGCTACGTCCTCGGCCACATGCGGTCCTTACAGCGGACGCCAGCCCTGTTGCGTGGGTTCTTCAAGAAGCCGAGCCTGCGCTATATCACCGCATAGTGTCACCATACTAATGCGGTCATTAATAACACCAGCCGCCATAGTGCCCGTTGAAGAACGTGAGCTGCTGGGCGCCGTGCGTCAGGTCGTCGGTCGGATCCAGATCGATGGTGACGAGCCGCGCCCGACCGTGCAGGCGGCGCCGATGCCGCTCGATGACGCACGCCGCCAACTCGCGCCCCATCCGGTAGAGCGCGGTGCGGCTCGCGCCGTTCTCGAACCGCGAGATCGTAGGTTGCGACGCCAAGGGCGCGCCGGACACCGGGTCCCGCCCGAGCAGCAGCTTGTGGATGGGGTCGTCGGCCAAGTGGTCGGCATCGTTGCCATCGGGATGACCGCACGCGATGCCGAAGATCTGCTGGCCGATCAGATCCGCGAACGTGTGCCGAATCTTCTCCGCGGCGCGCTTGTCGGCCAGACACCGGGCGAACGCCTTGACCAAGCCGTACACGCGCTCGGTCGCCTTGAGCAGGACGGCGCCGCCGTCGGAACTCGCGTGTTCCTGGTTGAACGTGGCGACGAGGGGCTTGTCGAACAGATCCGGGAACAGAACAGTCTGTGGTATCGTGTGAGGCGTCACGAAGGGGTCTCCGTTGTGGCTAAAACGTTGTGTGCACTACGTTTGTACCACACGGAGGCTCCTGTGTCTCCCCCTCAACCGCACCTTCACGCATAATCCGGGTTAAAGACCGCTTCGTGCGTCTCGAGGTCGATTCGTCGCCGTGTCTGCGACACCGTCGAGTGGTCCGGCGGTGCCTCCGCCAGAGCGCGACGTCGAGGAACTGCCGGAAGCTCAGAGAATCGCCCGCCCGCCACGCAATCGCGCGTTCCGAATCCAGGCCTTCGAAGTAGCCCAGAAGCAGCATCCGGAAGTAGCGGCCCGGCGCCAGACTTGGCCGGCCGACCCCGTCCGCGTAGAACTTCGCACACTGCGCCTCGACGAAGGCGTCGAAGCCCGCCTCGTCGAGGACACGGTTCAGCCGCTCGTAGAACGGGTGACCCGCGCTTCGCGGCAGATCCTCGCTGGCCACCCACATCGACCGTTGCCGCGCACCGGGGCGGCGTTTGCCCATCGATATCGGATTTAGTGTAGGGACCGGGATCGGTCCTGTCGATCCCTGTCAGGGAGTTTCACCACGGGCTGCTACGTGGAACCGCGTCGGGCGTTCATGGAGCCTGCCTGCCGGTTATGAGGGCAAGCGCCTTGAACACGGTGGCGCATTTCGGTCACGAGCCGTTCGAGTTTACGGCGTTCTCGATCCACTCCGGTAGAGGACGAGTTCGCCCACGCGTGAGGTTCAAGCCGACGGTCTTCCCGCAGGCCTTGAGCGTCCTGTAGTCGGACCTCTGGGCCGATGACGAGCGTCCGGGTCGGTCGTGGAACGACATGTAGCCTCACGTCACAAGTTATCCGATATGCGGCGAGTGCACGCAGCCCTGGTTCGAACCCGATCGAGGCGTTCGGCATCGAGTCGCGTCGTATTGCTCCCATAGCGGCGTGATGCTGCGCTGTAGGCCTTCGATGCTGGAATCGTCACATCCGAGTGACCCGGCACGACCATACCGGAGTAGGCAGGATTCGCAATGAAACAAACCATGACCACTGCCTGCGTGGTTCACTTTGCCCTCTGAAGCAGTCGGGCCAGCGATGCCGCTGTTCCCCCGATGGAGCCCGTGTTGGGTCCGGCTGACCGGATGAAACAGCAGGCCGTCTGGTGCAGACTCTCGAGCGTCATCCGTATCGCAGTAGGCATTCCCCGGTGCTTCCGGGTGCCGGGGCGACCGCAATGACCGCGCGCACTGGCGCGAGCCTTCGTGGCCAAGGTAGTCTACGACATGCCTGGAGGCCGTCGCGCGTTCTTTGGAGCGCTTGGTGAGTACGTGGCGCTGCGGCGGAAACGGCCGGGATACCGGAAGAGCGAGGTGCCGAGCGAGTCGGTCTTCTCACGCGCCTTCGTCGAGTTCTCCGACAAACAGTTGCCCCAGCGCACGCATGCACGCGTTGATCCGCAACACCCACCAGTCCGACCGGTTGGTGGGTCACCTCTGCGGCGACTCGACGGCCATCGACGCCCGCCGAGAAGCCGGTGTCGCGAACGGAAAAGACGCCCCCGCTGCCCAAGCGCAAGCGGGGACGGCCGAAGAAGGGTGAGGAACGGCCGAAGGTTCCTCAAGCGCCTTCGACCGGCAGGCGGCCATGACCTTGCCGGCGATGCTCGACGACCTGCCGACCGACTGTGACGTGGGCATGAAAAAGGACACCCAAGGGCTACAAGTCGACCTGGGTCGGCTACAGGAGCTGCACCTCGACGTGGCCGACGGCCAGATTCCGATCAGTTGCCTGCTGACGTCCGCCTCCCTGCACGACAGCCAAGCCGATGATTCCGCTGGCGACCTTGTCGCCGCGAGCGAACGACCAATCTGTATGACCTGATGGACGCCGCCTACGGCGCGGAACCAGACGGCCGCCAGCATCAGCCGCGTTCACTCGGCCACGTCCCGTTGATTGACACCAAGAGCCCGCCGCGACAAGGCGCTGGCGGAGGAATTGCGAACCGAAGCCCGGCGCCTGCAGCGTATCGGCTTTCAGCTTCCCGAGCAGGCTCGCTAGCAACGAGCGTACGGCGGGTGAGCGCGTCAATGGCCGACTCAAGGACGAGTTCGGCGGTCGCCATGTCCGGCGTCCGTGGCGCCTCGAAAGTGATGTGCCACTGCATGTTCGGCGTGCTCGCACTCACCGCCGACCAACTCGTGCGCCTCGTGACATAACCAGTCGCACCGCCGGCAACGCCCCTCGGCGCCCGACGGGCGTCAGCTCACCCACGGGTGTCCCAACGCGCGGTCGAGAACACGTCGAAACATCCGACTTCTACCTCCGGCGTGCCGCCGGTTCTGGCGGACAAGATATCCAGTCGGCGATCCAGGGCAATCGTGTTCACCAAGAGAGCTGAGGACTGCGCCCAGCCGCAATCCCCCGGGAGTTTTGCGAAGCGGCTCCATCGATATCGGATTTAGTGTAGGGACCGGGATCGGTCCTGTCGATCCCTGTCAGGGAGTTTCACCACGGGCTGCTACGTGGAACCGCGTCGGCGCTACGTCTTCATGAGGGCATCCTTGAACACGTTGGCGCGGTACCTAGTCGAGGTAGGCGTTCTGCTCCTGGGAAAAATCGCCCACGCGGACGCCAGCGTCGATTCCCCAGGCGTCGATCAAACTGTCTCGGACCTCTGGAACGATGACGAGCGACTGATCGGTCGAGAACGTGATGTGGCCTCACGTCGAACAAGTGATCGATATGCGGCGAGAGCAGCAGCCGGTTCGACCCATCGAGGCGTTCCTGCATCGGTCGCGTCACGCCACGGCTTGATGTCGGCTGGCCTTGAGATGCCTGGAATCTGGTCCACCGCGAGTGACCCGGCACGACCACTCTCGGAGTAAAACATGTCGCCCTGAAGACACCTTGACCACGCCGCGACTTCACAATTTGATCTCTGAAGATAGGGCCGACGATGCCGCGGTCGATGACCGGTTCTGGTCCGGCGCGGATGAATCAGAGGCCGTCTGGTAGTCAGCGATCGTCAGCGTAGGCATCCCAGTACGCCTGGCCGATGAGACCGATGAGCGCCTGGGCGAATGGCTCAGGTAGCTCGGCGACGATACACAGACTGGAGGCCGTCACCATTCGTTTGGAGCAGGTGAGTATTTCGCAGGCAGAAACGGCCGGATGATACCGACGCGTGGTCCTTCGGGCGACGCCCGAGTGCTCCAGCGTGCAGTAGTCGATCGGGAACAAACCAGCCCTCCTCGGACCAGTTCACGCCCGCTGAACCGAAGTCCGGCTTGGGGCCGGTCTCGGCGGGACCCGTGACGACGCCGATCGCCTTGATGCGAGTGTCGGCAGAACGAGAAGATGACGTCGCGCCGGCGCCACGGATCGCATGTTCTCGTAGAACCGGTTACGCGCACCGGGCGCGTTCCGCTTCGGCGACCACATGAAGCTGCCGCGCACCTCCGGCCCGATACGTCTGATTCTGATTCACCCACCAGTAACGCATCGCTCGGCCTGTCGATCAGGAGGCGCGGGTACCAGCCACGTGGAAGAAGTCTGTTCGCTGGTCGCCGGCTTGTTCAAGACAGCCTGGCGATGAGCGATTGAGTCGACGAACGCCGCGGAGTCTCCATTTGGACCCCCAGGCGCGCGTCAGACCGGCCCCAGCGGTCAATCAAATCCCCGTTGCAGTCGGCAAATGATCAAAAGAGCCCGCCCCTGCAGGCTCCGGGGCGTGCCGACGCCGGTCTCGGCGGCGACAGCATCAGCCGGAGGCCGCAGCCGGCCGCCTGGATGAGCACGCGCTTGCGGACATTCTCATGACCGCGCACCCACGCCCGCCGTAGACCACTGGTCTCGTACTCATACGCGAAAGGCCGCTCTACCAACTCGCCACGCCGCCATTGTAGACGCCGACCCCGCGCTCCACGAATACGCCGACGGTTCCCGTACAACGCCTTCTGCGTAGCACGCTTGTCTGGCGGCGTCTCCCCCGTCTTTTTGTCCTGCCAGCAGCGCCGACCCTGCGCCGGCTCCGATGCGTAGCTGCGAACCCCAATCTCGTCGAGCGCCACCAGCGTCTTGTCGCGGAGGATTTGTCCAAATGTGCTCAAACGCAGCAGAGTGATCTCTGATCACAACTACGCCGTACCTGCGCCACCCCTCGCGCCTCCGGTCGCACAGCGCGGGCACCAGCCGGAGATCAACTTCTCTGCCATCCACGTCGGCGGCGACGTCGGCGGACTGATATTCGTGGTCGGCAGCGTCGTGATCGTCCTTACGGGCGTGCCGGACACCAGCTGCTTCCTGCTCGGTGCGGCGATCGGGGGATTGTCGGTGGCCCGGGCGCTGGTCTGGCTGCACGCGCGCCGCCGCCCCGACGCGCCGGGCCATCTCTCGGTGACCTGTCGCTGAGGTGCCGCCGGGTGGCATGATGGGACCGCTCCCATGCAGCGGCCCATCACCGGTTTTGCGCGCGACGAGTCGGGCGACTGGACCGCCCTGCTCAGCTGTGGCCATCGCCAGCACGTGCGGCACGATCCGCCGTTCGTGAGCCGACCGTGGACGGTCACGGCTGCAGGCCGCGCCAGCCGTCTTGGCGAGCAGCTCGACTGCGTGCGCTGCGACCGGTTCGAGCTGCCGGACGCGTGCGTGACCTTCGCGCGCACGCCCGAGTTCACCGAGGACTCGATCCCGAACAGCCTCCGCGCCCGCCACGTGACCGCAGCGGGCGTCTGGGGCCGGATCGTCGTGACCGTGGGCGCGCTGCGGTACCGATGCGCCGAGCTCGGCATCGACGTCGCGCTCACGCCGGAGCAGCCGGGCATCGTCGCGCCGGAGGCGTCACACCAGGTCGATCCCACCGGGCCCGTGCGCTTCTTCGTGGAGTTCCTGCACGTGCCAGACGCACGTTCCGGACGACACGGCCTGCAAGCGGCCCCTTCCTACCGGTAACCGCTCAAGCTCGGTCAGTTCGACCTTCACAGCCTGTGGCGCGGGGCCTTTTGCCACGGGCTGCTATATGTTGTGGTCGCCGTCCTGTTCACAATGACGCCCTTTTGAGCGACCGTTGACACTCAGGGAGACTCAACGTGGTCCCGTAACTCGCGGGGACCGGCGGGTCTCCCACGCCTTGCGCGCAGCGGCCGACCTGGGAGACTCAGCGTGCTCTCCTGACTCGCTGAGACTGTCGTAGGCCGCACGCAGCAGCGGCTCCGCCCTTCGGATGTGTTCCCTGTCGCGGATGGCGATCTCTCGGTACTGACCGCGATCGTAGGGGCGAGTGAAGCCGTCCTCAAGCGGGATGTCGCGCAGGTGCTTCTCCTGGATGTTTACGCGGATGCCGTTCCGCATGCGCAAATGGACGTAGGCAACAACCGGTTGCTTGTTGCCGGGTGTGGCCATGCACTTGAATGACATCTCACTCTTGAAAGCGTCCGTGCGCACGTTGCCCAACGATTCCACCAACGTCTTGAGCTCGCGAAAAAGAGTCCGGGTTTCCTCGCTGGTTTTGTCCCAAGGTTCGTAGATGGAGTAGTCTGGGTCTTCGCCAACGTCGCGGGCGGAAGATCCTGCCAGAAGCGGCGCAACTGAGGCTTGCTCTATGCCGGCGGTACGGCGGGGAGGCACGGCGGGGCGCGGTGCTGGCTCGACCGCCTCGCCGCCGTACACCCACTCCAGCGCCACATAAGCATCGCCGTAACGTCGATAGCGCAGTAATTCGATACGTCGGCGGCTGCTTTCCGCAGCAATCTGGTCCTGACGCAAGAACTCGCCGGCGATACATAGTAGACGCGGCGTCCTAAAGTCGATGTCCGTGACGCGCCCATCACCAAGCTTCGCCCGGACAAGCTCGCGGAATTCCGCCCGATGGTCGTCCAGCCAAGCCAGATAGTCCAGACCTTGATTGATGACGTTCTCATCCTGGCGCCGCTTGTACTCGACAACCACGGGCCGACCGGCTCCGTCGATTCCCAGCGTGTCGATACGCCGGCTGTGACGTTCGCCGGTCGAATACTCCGAATCGAGGAATTCGACGCCGGTCAGGGTGCGCAAGTGTTTCTCGAAGAACTCTTGCAGCCCGCGTTCGTAGGGGAAAGGCCCCCTATCCGGAAGCTCGTGGACGTTGCCGCAAATCTCGTGGAAGAACCGGATAGTCGCCATCCTGTCTCTCTGTGTTAACCACGGCCATTATGGACCACGTCGTCGGACACGTCCACGCTGGTATAGGTTCGGCGCTGTGTCAGCGGCGCGGCGGGTGGATCCTCCGGCCGGCGCTCTCCCTCCAGATAGGCCGCCCAGTCGTCCATTAGCCTGCATTATTCATGAAGGTCCAGATTCGACCGCCAAAGGGCGTGATCGGCGCAGGAATGGGTCTCGGACATCGTCGCCTGCAAGCGGAGCCGGGGTTGAGCAGCCGACCGGGGGGGGCATGACGGACGCGAGGGTTGGGCAGCGACAGCCCCGCCGGGGAGCGGCCCATGCCGCCCAGGAAGCAGGTGGGCGCGGCGCAACGGGTGGGCTATCCGGCGCGCGCGCCCAGCGCGAGTGCGATGTGCCGCCACGCCTCGAGGTGCGGCGTCGAGCGCGGCAGATGCAGAACCACGCGGCGGACCGAGCGGACGACGTGGACCCCCAGCTTCAGCAGCCGGTCGCGCAGCCACGTCACCTGGCTGCGGGCACACGCAGTACGCGCCGCCCGCAATCGCAGTTCCTGCATGAGCACGTAGGCCGCGGCGGTCAGGAAGACGCGCAACTGGTTCGCCGAGAACAGACAGCAGCTCGTGCGGTCGATCTGCAGCCCATCGAGCAGTTCCTTGATCCGATTCTCGATGTCCCCGCGAGCACAGTAGACCTTCTCATAGATGAAGCGCGGCGTCTGCCGCAGATTCGTCACCACGAACCGCGGGTTGTCCCGCGGCTCGCGGTCTCCGAGGCGAACGACTTCGGCCTTGGTCACGACCCGGCGCTCGTGGTCCCACGTGCGGGCGGCGTAGCGGGTGTCGGTATAGACGTGCGCGGTCTCGCCACCGACCTCGCTCTGCGCGCGGGCCACCTGCATGGCGGACTCCGCATGCCGCTGCAACACCGCGTTCTTCGCCATCGCCACCACGTAGTCGAGCCGGGGCTCCGCATCCAGGAAATCGAAGATCTCCGGGGTCGCAAAGCCCCCGTCGAGCCGAACGAGAAACCGCGCCCGCGGAAACGCCGCCCGCAGCAGCGGGAGCAGCCGACACAGCAGCCCGAGGGTCCCGTCGGCGGCCACTGCGTTGCCGGGCCGCAGCACCGCCGCGCACAGATACTGCTCCGCCTCGCGGTCGAAGCTCAGAAACCCGAGCAGCGGCAGATAACACCAGCCGCCATAGTGCCCGTTGAAGAACGTGAGCTGCTGGGCGCCGTGCGTCAGGTCGTCGGTCGGATCCAGATCGATGGTGACGCGCCGCGCCCGCCCGTGCAGGCGGCGCCGATGCCGCTCGATGACGCACGCCGCCAACTCGCGCCCCATCCGGTAGAGCGCGGTGCGGCTCGCGCCGTTCTCGAACCGCGAGATCGTAGGTTGCGACGCCAAGGGCGCGCCGGACACCGGGTCCCGCCCGAGCAGCAGCTTGTGGATGGGGTCGTCGGCCAAGTGGTCGGCATCGTTGCCATCGGGATGACCGCACGCGATGCCGAAGATCCGCTGGCCGATCAGATCCGCGAACGTGTGCCGAATCTTCTCAGCGGCGCGCTTGTCGGCCAGACACCGGGCGAACGCCTTGACCAAGCCGTACACGCGCTCGGTCGCCTTGAGCAGGACGGCGCCGCCGTCGGAACTCGCGTGTTCCTGGTTGAACGTGGCGACGAGGGGCTTGTCGAACAGATCCGGGAATAGAACAGTCTGTGGTATCGTGTGAGGCGTCACGCAGGGGTCTCCGTTGTGGCTAAAACGTTGTGCACACTACATTTGTACCACACGGAGGCTCCTGTGTCTTCCCCTCAACCGCACCTTCACGCATAATCCGGGCTAGGCGCGCGGCCGCGGCCGATGGCGATATCGAGCTGACCGGCTGGCGCGAGCCAATGTCATGGAGTGAGATCGAGGCGAGGAGCAAAGGGCAGGACAGATGACAAGGTGAAAGCCGAAGGCAGGCGGTCGATGTCCGGCCGGATGGAGGCCGGTGATCGGCTCGTCCATGACGTAGACGTTGCCGGTCCGGGTCAGCAGCACGAACCCTATCGGACTTCGAGGCATCTCTGCGCCGGCTCGCGAATGGGGTGTTCAGTGATCTGGCGCAGAATCGGCTGGCGACGATGCGCGGTCCTACTGGTTCCCTGTCGGCGGATTCCGAATCGAGTGCCGGCGGAATCGGCGCGCCGGCGTCCGGATCGCGGGTCACGGGAGCGCGTGTGCGGTCCTCCGGGAGTGCAGCTGGCGCGAGCTCACCACGTTGGGGCTTGGGGAGCAATGGAACCGAAAGTACGGTAGAAGACTCGATCTAGGTCCGCCGGAGTAGCCGCGACACCGTTGCCGGGTGGACGCCGAACAGGCGCGCCGCGTCGGCGGCGGTCTTCTTCCCCTGCTTGACGAGCGTCACAATTTCCTGTTGCTGGTGGGGCTTGAGCTTCGGCGGCCGGCCGCCGATCCGGCCTTCCTTGCGCGCGGCGTCGAGGCCCGCCTTGGTCCGTTCCTTGAGCATCGCGCGCTCGAACTCGGCGAACGCGCCGACCATCTGCATCATCATCCGACCCGCGGGCGTGGTGGTGTCCACCGCTTCCTTGAGGCTGCGAAAGCCTGCGTGGCGCTCCTGCACCCGCTCCATGATGGTCAGTACATCGCGCAGGGAGCGTGACAGGCGATCGAGTGTCCAGACGACCAACACATCGCCTTTCCGGAGCTGACTGAGCAGCTTGTGCAGCTCGGGCCGATCCCAGCGGCCGCCGGAGGCGTTGTCGCGGAAGATGAGCTCACAGCCGGAGGTTTTGAGCGCGGCGACCTGAGCGGCGGTAGTTTGCTCGCCAGTGGAGACGCGCGCGTAGCCGATGAGCATGATTGCGTAAAGGTATTGCATACGTGCCTGGTAATGCAATACTGTTTTGCACCCTGTAAACGTGGGGTTTCCTGCCGATCGCCACTCCGTGCGCAAACCATCGTTTATGCAACTCCGCCACGTCGGGAGGCCGCGATGCCCGTGAGCTTCCTGAGCCCGGCGCAGCGCGACAGCTACGGCCAGTACCTGGGCGACCCGTCAACCCAAGAGCTGGCCAGGTACTTCCACCTCGATGACAGCGATCACACGCAGATCGTCGAGAAGCGCGGCGATGCCAACCGTCTCGGATTCGCTCTGCAGCTCCACCACGGTGCGCTTCGTGGGGACGTTCCTCAATGATCCGACGGCCGTGCCACCGCCGGTATTCGCCACGATGAGCCGGCAACTTGGCATCGATACGACCACGGACTTGACCGACTATCGAGACGGTAAGTGGCGCTTCGCTCATGCCGCACAAATCCGGACGGAACATGGGTATCGCGACCTCGCGGATCGCGCGGCCGGGTTTGGCCTCACGCGATGGCTCTACGCACAGTGCTGGACGGGCACCGAACGTCCGAGCGCACTGTTCGATCGGGCGACGACCTGGATGCTCGCCCACAAGGTGTTGTTGCCGCCGCCAAGATCCGTGACCCGCGCCGCGCGGCTCAACGGTTTGCAGGTGGTGCCGGAAAGCGGAGACGAAGCGATCGCGGCGGGCGCGGGATTCGATTGATGGCGCGTGGGTGGACGGCGGCTACGACAGGCAGCGTAGTAGGATCTTCTCATGAAGCGCGACATGGATCTGTGCCGGAAGATTTTGATCGAGGTCGAAAGCTGGTCAACCACGCTCGCCCCCCAGGAGGTTGAGATCGAGGGGTTCACCAGAGAGCAAATTGGGTACAACGCTTGGTTGCTTGCCGAGGCGGAATTGATCGAAGGAGTTGAATCAACCGGTCTAGGTCAGTCCGTCCACAGCTACATGCCAAGGTGCCTCACGTACAGCGGCCATGACTTCTTGGAGTATGCGCGAGACGACACGATGTGGCAAAGGGCGAAAGACAAGGCCGCGAGCCTTGGCGGTACCATGACCATACAGACGATGCTGATGATCTTGAAGCAGTTGATTGCGGCGCAAATTGGCACCTGACGTTTGCGAGGTACCGAATGCCGAGCATTGATCCCGGTGTCGTGAATCCTGTCGCTCGTGTGCTCTTGCTCCCGGCGGTCTGGCGTTGGATACAGCGCGGGTGGTACCGTCTGTGCTCGCGTTGCGCGCTACGCAAGTTCCGATCTCTCGCCCCCCTTGTCGAGGGCCTTCTGGAGCAGCGGGACCGGGACGGGGCTGTCAACCGCGGTGCGCTCAGGCAGCTGGCGGCGCAGCTTGACGCGCTATCTGTCTATCCGCGGGCAATCAGGGGCGAGCGCAGCACGGATTTTCTAGGGGAGGAGTTGCAGGCTCTCCGCCAGTACACGAACTCACGAGAAGACTACCTGTCGCTACCATTGGCGCGGGAGAGTTTCTCAACCGGCCCCCTGCGCGCCCCGGACACCACGCGGGACACTCTCCGCGCAGCATACAAGCATCTCTTTGAGAAGAAGAAGTAGCCGCGAGCCCGGGGCGGGCCGTACTGGTCGGGCGTCCCGCCGCCGGCCTGCCTTTCCCGATTGGGGTAACAGGCGGGTATCCGCTGCGTCGGAATCTCAAGACAAGCCTGTAAAACCGGGGCGGATCGGGGGCGTGGCGTCGCCCGTGTGGTTCCGGTGCGGGGCCTGGTCGAAGTGGTAGGTCGGTTGGTCGTCAACGTCACTCGCCGTCACGGCCGTGTTGCTCGAGGTGCTGGACGATGTACCCGCGGAGCTCCTGCATCTGCGCGTCTGCTGATTCGCGGCCCGCCGGCGTCTGGTCGACGGCTTGTCGGTGTACACCGCGACGCTGGCCGTGGCCCCCTGAGGGGGACCCCCAACCAGCCACCCAGCCTGGGACGCTGTTCGCCGGGTGTCCCGGGCGTTGCTGCCCGCTACTGTCCAGCCGACGCCGCTCTGTCGAGTGGGCGCCGGCGGTCGACGGTCTGGAAGAGCGCCGCCTTCGCCTCGTCGAGCCCGGCCAGCTCGAGTTAGTAGTCGTCCAGCGCCTCGGCCGCCCGATGGTGGGCCGGGACGTCGTGACGCTTGCCGCCTTTCTCGTGGAGCCTGAGCCACCCCCGGCTCTCCTGCCGGAAGTAGTCCTGCCGCCGCATCGCGATGACCGCGCTCACCCGCGCGAAGCTGTAGAGCATCACCGAGACGAGCGCCCGGTCGCGCAGGCCCGCGAGCGTACCGGTATAGATCGCGTCGAGGAGCCGGCGGGCCTCGGCCGGCGAGAGCACCGGCATCGCGCCCTTGGTGAACGACGTGCTCGGCCCCCGGCCGGCGCGGGCCAGCAAGCCGGCAATTGCCCCTCGGCACACGACCGTTCCGTCACGGAACCTTGACGCGCGCCTTAACGAGCCGACGCCCCCTAGCCGAAAGTTCGTACGTTCCGCGATCCACCCGGTGGAACACACCGGAGTGCGAGTCACTCACCTGCGGCGCTGGTGAGCACCACTGCCGCCTGCGAACCCATGCCGGCATTGCCAGCCAGCACGCCAATCGAGCCGACGTTGGCCGGCCGCGCCGTTCGCGGTCGAGAGCGCCAGGATGGCTCCTTCGACTACACTACTACTCGTGGCGGGTGGGAGAGACAGGAGCTAAAAATGAAAGACGTCATCGCGCTGCTGAATGACCACCGGTCTGAATTGCTGGACAGTGTCGCTCGAATCGATGCGGCGATCGCCGCCCTTGGTGTGACGCCGCACCCATCCGCGCCTTCCAGGCAGC
This sequence comes from Vicinamibacterales bacterium, assembly GCA_965217045.1. Classification (GTDB taxonomy): domain Bacteria; phylum Acidobacteriota; class Vicinamibacteria; order Vicinamibacterales; family UBA8438; genus JAAXGX01. Next base: position 17,058 of record CBDCHF010000010.1, read on the forward strand.
CTGCGAAGCGTAGGCGCCGCGAGATGTCAGCCGAGGCAAAGCAAGCGGCCTCGGACCGGATGAAGAACTATTGGGCGGAACGCAGGAAGCAGGCGGAGACTACCAGCAGCGGTGACGCGGGGATCGCGGACGACGCACCGACTGGGGCGTAGGCAACTGCCGCAGTGAGCTACCTGCAGCCCTACCTGTTTCACGCCCGGCATACAGCCTCCTGACGTGATCCGGCAGGTTGACGGATCGGCCGTTATCGGACGCAGCATGCCGGAGGGGAGGGCTACCGGGGGAGCATGCCAGCTCCTTGCAGGCAAATTCTCAATCGGTCATGATCAGACCCATGAACGAGCAGCTGCCCAAATCGAAGAGTGAGTGCCCGACCTGCCACCGCGAGTTCCTCTTCAGGGACCGCGTAACCGTCGGCATCCCGAAGCGGATCTTCAGATGCCCGGAGTGTGGCGAGAGATGGCACGAGGTGGGAACGGACGTGTTCATGGGAGCCATACAGCACGTCTTTCTTCGCCGCAACGAGCTAGTCGGGCCGGAAGTCGAGCTGACGACGCGCAGCTACTGACGCCTTTCTGCACACGGGCGTCTCCCCGCCCCGCGCGACGCCCGCACCACCAGCCCGCCGTCACGCCGTAGCATCAGGCGATGATGACCGCCAAGCCGCCCGCGCGCGCCTCCGAACCGCAGCCGAAGGACTGAAACGTCACGCGGCGCCGCGCACGACCAGGGACGGCCTCGGGCGAAGCGGGATCAACATAGCCCCGCTTATCGGACACCGACGTCGGCAACATGCAACTAGGCGCATGTTGCCGGTTCATCCGTGTCGGTCTTGGCCTATGCGGCCCGTTTTCCCGTGATGGCCTCCCGGAGCCCTTCCAGGAGTCCTTCGAGCTTGGCCATTCGTTCCCGCAGCTTGGCCGAGCTGCTCGGTAGTTTCTTTCCCTTGGGCGTCTATCCGGTCTCGAACCCGCTCGTCGTGCCGAGCCATGATGGCCCACACGCCCAGCAGCACTGCTGCGACCATGCCGATCGCGGTCAGCACTGTCGGGATGATTCCAGGGTTTGCCATGGTGTCGGCTGCGGCCAGCAGTACGTAGGGCGCGTACGGGGCCAACTTACGCCTAGGCGTCAGTTGCCAGATGGCCCCGCGGCGCTGCCGTTCAGTTCGCCGTCGCGTCGCCGTCGGCCTCGTCGGCCGTGTCGGTCTTGATCGCCTCGATGACGAGGCTTCGCAGCTCCCGGATGTCTGTCTGCACGTCGTCGAACCGTCCGTTCACGTCGTCGAATCGGACGTTGAACCGGTCGTTCACGTCGTCGATCCGTTGGTTGACATCGTCGAATCGACCGTTCGTCGAGCATGTTCCCACGCTGAGCGTGGCGACGATTGCTCCCGCTGCGACCAGCACGGTGATTCGGTCGGTCCAGGACATTTACGCGCTCGCGGCCCCCGCCAAGTCCTCGGCGGTGAGCTCGAAGCACCGTGCCAAAATCGTTCCAAGGCGCAGACTCCTAGCGCACTCTGGTGCTCCCCGACGGCGCCCCGGCTCAAATCCTACCCGGAAGTGGGGCGGGGGAGAGCTGGGTGCAGCGCCTCATCATCAGGGGCGTCCGGGTGCATCCCCGCGCGCGCGGGGGACTATCCAACGCAACCGTGCGTCGTGCCCGGGTCCGAGGTTCATCCCCGCGCGCGCGGGGTAGCCCTCCCAGGCGGCCACGTCGGGTGCCCCCCTACGGGTTCATCCCCGCGCGTGCGGGGTAGCCTTCGACCTCCGACAGAACGCGGGCCCTCTGTCGGGTTCATCCCCGCTTCTGCGGGGGGGGGGCAGCTCGAGGGCGTTGCCTTTGGATAATCGCGCCCGCTTCATCCCCGCGTGCGCGGGGCAGACCAAGACGACGCCCGACGACCTGATGGCGATCTGGGTTCATCCCCGCTCTTGCGGGGTCAACATCTTATTCGCTACACCCGGCGTGTAGGCTTGGTTCATCCCTCTATTCGAGGGGCGGGACGTCCACGGTCTGTCGATACAGAGTCTCACCGGCGGTGTATCCCCGCGGTTGCGGGGTGCGGCGGCTAGCACCGCTGGCGTCCGCGTCTGTTATTCGATACGCGACTGCGTGTCCTTCACCAGCTCCGGCACCCGCCGTTCCGCGTACGCCACGATTTTCCTGATCGGGCTCTCGAGCCGTTCCCAGAACCTGCGAGGATCCAGCTTTCTGGTGCCTTGTGCCGGATACAGGAACTCCCCGGTGTACTTGGTCATGTGCTTGAGATCGGCCTCGCTGATCTCCCCGGGAAATCGGCCGGCGATAGCCTCGGCTTGGTTCCAGAGCTTGTCGAGTTCGTGCCGGTGTGCCACACGCTGTCCGCCGGCGACGATCAGCGCCTTGAGCGCCCGCTCGATGGCGTCGACGAGAGACTCGCACTTGTGCAGGTCCTTCTTGTCGGTCTCGAAGCGCTCCAGGCGGTCCCGAGCCTCCCCGACCCATTCGACCGCCTTGTCGGGGTCGTACAGCGTGCGTCTCATCATCGCTTCTCCCGCCGCCAGCGCCTGCTCCGGGTTCTTGGCGTAGACCGTGCGGCCTTCCTCCAGCGCGATGCCTTCCAGATACGCTGCGCTGTACCGGTACCGTTCGGCGCTGGCGCGATCGGTCATGAAGACATCGACCTGGTCGCCGCTCGCTTGGCAGGTGCGTTTCCCGTCGGCGTGCCGCGCCGGGTCGCCGATTACCAGCAGGTCGATGTCGCTCTCAGGGCCTGCGGTCCCCTTGGCCACCGAACCGAACAGCACGACCTGCTCCGGATCGGTCGCCGCGACGACCTCGGCGACCGCGGCGTTGACCCGTTGCTCAATCGTCATTTCGCCCCATGCTACCGCGTTCGCAGCCGCTATGTCCGCTGACGGTTGAGCTTGCCTCCATCACGTGGACCGCTACCCACAGACGGTTCGTCTCGTCGGGCTCGTCCTCATCCTACGCCGGATAGGCAACTGCTCGCCGCGACCACTGCGGCAGCAGGCCCTCCCACTCCGGGGCGACCTCGCACCGGACCAGATCCGCCATCCACTCGCGCAGGTCGGTCGGCAGACTACGCCACCACGCGGCGCAGTCGAGCGCCGTCTGCTCGTCGTGGTGGGTGGACCGCACGTAGCCGTCCATCACTACTTGCCAGACCGTCCAGGTTCGCGCTGGTCGTGTCCGCGGCCTCAGTCCGGGCGGATCCATCCTATGGCGCTCGACGACGCGCACGCCGCGTGCTGCCGTCCGGTGATCTCGTCGAGCTGCCGGCCGTGTCGGTGCTTCTGCCATCTGTACCTCTAGCGTTACGCGGTCGTCATACCCGCGTCAGCGGGGTCGCCTGAGCCCGGTGTGGCTATGTCCCGCGCCGCAGCGGTCGATCCCCGCGTGCGCGGGGCTGCCTCCTCGCCCAATGCGGTGTAGCCGCTGAGTACGGGTCCATCCCCGCCCGGGCGGGGAATATGGGCCACCGGCGGGTTAGCCCTCCACTTGTGGCGGTGCATCCCCGCGCGCGCGGGGGAGACCGCGGCATGGTTCTCTTCCACCTGCACGGCTCGGGCGCATCCCCGCGCGCGGGGGGCGACTCGGCCAGGGCCTTGCCAGCTGGCTTCCTGGCCGGTGCATCCCCGCGTGCGCGGGGCAAGTTCCGGCGCTGTCGACCGGGCGGTATCAAGCCTGGTGCATTCCCGCTTCTGCGGGGACGGGTCAGCCGGCGCAGCTGCTCGCGAGACCTCCATGAAGCCTCCAGTAGACCAGGTACGGTTCAGGCTCCGACTATCCCCGTGATTGGACTGCTGAGGTCGCTGTCCCGTGTCTGTTGGCGCGGGCCGTTTCTGCCTCGCCCAGTTCGTCGCAGTCCGCTGCGGACACCGGCAGGAACGTGGCGTGCGGGATCGGCCTGCCGTCGGCTGCCGCCGCGAGGTTGTCCAGCGCCCTCTCTGGCGCCCCTACGGCGCCGGCCAGCTGGTATGCCTCCGCACAGACCTGCTGGAGCACCGCGATGCGCTCCTCAAGCTGGCTGCGCGTTCTTGTGTCTTCCATGTTGCTCATGACGCTACTCCTCGGGCTTTCCGAGACCCGCCTGGCGCCAGATGCTCGCCAGCAGTGCCCCGCTGATCTCGTCGCTCGGATGCCCCTTGACCGTCACCTTGCCCGGCTTGGCCGGGTGCTTGAAATGATGGTGGTCTCCCCGGCTCTTCACGTAGTACCAGCCGTCGGCGGTGATCCGCTTGGTCACGTCTCTGACTTTCATGCACCGTTCCGCCTCGGTGATCGGCACTCATCGTATCCCGGCCCGCCGTCCGAACTCATCGCTACTCATCAAACTATGCCCGTGCGCGCGGGCGCGCGGGGCCGAAGAAGTTCCCACCGCCGTCTCGTCCGTGCCGTTGGTTCATCCCCGCGCGCGCGGGGGCGACCTCCTCTCCGAGGTCGTCGCCGAGCACGTCCATGGTCCATCCCCGCCGCTGCGGGGCTTGCGCCTTCTGATCTCCTAACCGGCGACACGGCTCGGTGCATCCTCCTTGACGCGGTGAAATCGAACTTGAGCCTTGTCGACAGCAATCTCCAGCTCGGTATCACAGTCCGTTGCTGGCTCCATCACGGCGCGCGAGAGGCGACGCCCCTCGAACGCTTTATCGGCTTGGCCCTCTTGCCTGCCCGCCCGTCTAGGACGCTAGGACACTAGCGGTCTCGGCGTCGGCTCGTGTCTCGGCGTCGTAACGCTGTAGGTGGTCGTCCTGCCCGTCGGTGTCGTCGAGACCCGTTGTTGCTGGCGCAGCCGTTGCAGGCTGCTGTCGATTGCTCCTTTGGCGAAGCCCTCGCCCCTGAAGTGTGCGAGGATGTCCCGCCGGCTGCTTGGTCGTTCTCCCGACTCGATCATCGTGAGGATCCGATGCGTCAGTCCGGACTCCCCTCTTTCGATGGCTTCCCATGCCTTTTGCTGGACTGCTGGACCTTGCCTACGCCTGTCCGCTTGAGCAGCCCGCGTCTGCACAGCTGCATGACCGAATCCTCGATCGTGTAGCGCTTCTCGCCTCGTTCGGTGAACGTGGCCATCATCTCTTGGCGCGACCGCTCGTCGGCCATCGCCACGAATCCCAGGATGCGCGTGATCAGCGGTGCGTCGCCGTCGATCCGCACGTAGTGCTCGAGCGCGATCTGGTGCTCGATGAGCCGGAGCACGGCGATGGTGTTGCGCAGCTCACCGTTGTGCGCTGCGAGCTTCGGTTCGAGCTCGCGCAGTTCCCGCGCTTCGGCGTTCTCCGCGTCATCGCGCAGCTCCTCGATCCGCGCTTTCAGCTCCGCATGCAGCTGTTCGGTTCTTTCGAGCCTGGCCTCCACCGGTGCGGCGACGCTGTCGCCGGCCTTGTCGCCGCTTATTGCTCGCTGCTCCCTTCGTCCCCGTGTGCGGGGTTTTGAAGCACACGATGGTGCGTGTGATGAGCCCTCTGGTTCATCCCCGCGCGCGCGGGGTGGATTTGTTGCCGGCCACGAGGACGATCTCCCCTATCGCTGCACCCCCCCCCCCCCCCCCGCGCGGGCGGGGCCGAGAGCCGCGGCACGACCGGTCCTCAGGAGATGGGCGGTTCATCCCCGCGCGGGCGGGGGCAGACCTCCGGACACACACGACGCGAAGCACGTTGGGACCGACTAGGCACGGTTCATCCCCGCGCGCGCAGGGTGGACTGAGCGGTGCCTTCGGGTCCAGGTAGAACAGCCGGTGCATCCCCGCGTGCCCGGGGCAAGCGCTTACAGTATCAGCGTCTCGAAGCGCCGCGAGGGTCCATCCCCGCTTTGGTTCAGCCCCGCGTCTGCGGGGTAGTGCCTTACGATCAAATGGCGCACGCGGTTCATCTCCGCGCAAGCCTGGCGGTCCCGATCCGCGCCCGCCAGGCCCACGTTGAGCCACGGTTTGCCCCCGCGTCAGCGGGGAATACGAGACGCCCGTGTGGGCGATCCTTTCCGCCAGCGGTTTCTCCCCGCGCGCGCGGGGAATATCCCTTGATGGCGTCTATCAGGGCCGCTACCGCTGGTTCATCCCCGCGCGCGCGGGGTAGCCGTAACCCGGTTAGCCAGGGCCGTTCCTCGCCGTGGGTTCATCCCCGCGCATGCGGGGCAGCCCTCGCGGCGCAGGTCGGCCGGATCGACATCAGGGGGTTCATCCCCGCGCGCGCGGGGAACTGCCGGCCGGCACGCAATCCGGACATTGGCCAGCGCCCGCTACGTGGTACATCCCCGCGCTTGCGGGGCCCCGGGCGGTCTGGCCCGGCGTCGTCTCGGCGGACTTGTTGTGTCTGGCGGGCGTCTCAGTTGACGCCCTTGCACCATCGCTCTGTCTCCCGGCCTCGAGTTGACGCCCTTGCACCATCGATACGAGCTGAGTTCCCCGCTGTTGCGGGGTCGTGTCGGACCGCGCCGCTCCTTGGGTCCATCCCCGCGCCGGCGGGGTAGCCCTACGCGGCCAACCGGATCGGGATCGACACCCAGGTTCATCCCCGCGTCTGCGGGGGAGCCGTTTGCAGTCGTTGCCGTCACGCTGTCTCCGGGGGTGCATCCCCGCCCGTGCGGGGACTACGTGATCTCCTCCGCGAGCCAGCAGACACTCCGCGGTTCATCCCCGCGTGCGGGGAGCCCCTGTGGAACAGGTTGTGTACGCGGGATTGGTGGAGCGATTCTTGTTGGGGCCTCGGCGCATCCAGCGCTTTACCCGGCGGCGCGTGTTCCGCCGGCGGGCTGGCGCATTTCGGCGGCCACGCTCTCGAGGTGTCGGTTGGTGTCGTCGAGCCTTCGGTTGTGGTCCTCGAATCGTCCTGCTATCAGCTTGTTCTGGTCGTCCAGCCGCTTGTCCATGTGGTTTCGCAGGTTGTCGAACCGTGTACCCATGTCGTTGAACCGTGCGTTGATCGCTTGGTTCAACAGCGTTGCGACGGTCAGCAGGACCCCTGTGATCACGGCTCCGGTTCCAATTACCGTCCAGAAAATCGTTGTTTCCATGCTGGTTTTTCCTAGCCTATCATCCCGATCGCTCCCCTGCTTGGTCCGGAGTTGATCCCGATCTGGCTGCTGGTCGCCGTGTTGCAGCCCCGTGCGCCCGGGGCAGACGATCGGCCGTTGCCCCGACTTGGCGCCGGTTCGTCCCCGCGCGTGCGGGGTCTCCATGTCTCGAGCGGCAGCCTTGGAGATGGCGCCGGTTCATCCCCGCGCGCGCGGGGGATACCCCTCGTTGCTGTCGCGCCGTCCGATCACATAGTGCCGGCTTATCCCCAGGTGCGCGGAGGGTACTACTCGTCGCTCTGGCGTCCGCCGGGCGGTACCTTGCTATTCGATCTGTCTCATGGTGGTAGATATCAGCTCTGGCACGCGTTGTTCGGCGTACCCCACCACTTCGCGGATTGGAGCCTCGAGCCGTTTCCAGATGCTCCCCGGGTCTAGTTCTCTGGCGCCTTGCGCCGGATACAGGAACTCCCCGGCGTACTTGGTCAGGTGCTTGAGATCGGCTTCACTGATGTATCCCGGCAACTCGCCTGCGATGGACTCGGCTTGATTCCACAGCCTGTCGAGCTCGTGTCGGTGCGCCACGCGCTGTCCGCCGGCGACGATCAGCGCCTTATCGTTTTCGGGGCCCGCCTCGCGCCACCTCAGTCGGCCGGCCTCCGATCAGCGGCGTCCCCTTCGTCTTCATTAGTCCTTCGACGGCGGCCCGCGTCGCGTTTGAGGCCGCAGCGCCTGCGTCGGCCTCTGGTTTGGTGCTCTTCCGGCCCGGGTCTCGGCAGCATCCCCCGATTGTTGCTTACCCGGATCTGCACCAAGGCCTTCCGGGATCCGGTTCGAGCAGCAGCGGGGGCAACGCGGAAGGTTTCGTATGGGCTGGTTATGGGGTCGGGGTCAGGTGGAGCGGCTAGGCGGGATCCCAACTACACGGCAACGAGAGCGGACCCGAGACACCTCCCATCTCACGTCAAGGGGACGGGGCGGCACGCGCTTGCGCTGTCCCGGGAGGTCGACGCGGTGAGCATGAGCGGGACGGGCGGCTGCGAGGTGGTGTCAACCGCCGCCGGCACGCCGCCGCCGTTGGCGGACGGCAGCCGCACCTCTGCGTCGCGGCCGAGGAACTGCTTGCGGACGAGCCAGTGTCCGGGGCGGCCGTCGAGGACGTCGGTCACGGCGACGTCCCGCCACTGGCGCGACGTGCGCAGGAACAGCCAGAAACGCTCACCGACGCGGGGTCTCGACGCGCCGGTGACGAGCGCGCCCCACGTGTCCTTGTCGACGCACACAGCGCGGCCTACCTGCCGACCGTCGTCCGCGGGGCGGGTGAGAATCGCGACGACTTCCGACACGGCCGCGCGGAAGTCCTCCGGCGAGCCCCCGGTGCTCAGGAAGAACGAGAAGAGGTGTGCGAGCTCGTGGCAGTCGCGACAGATCGCCATCAGGTCGTCGGGCGTCGTCTTTTTGGGTGGCGGGTAGGGTACGGTCCGGTGGTGCGCCTCGAGGGGAACCTCCCGGTGGCAGGTCGGACAGCGCTCGCCCGCCTGGGTGATGACCTCCTTGCGGGCGGCCTGGTAGACGGGGTCGTCGTAGGCGAACGGTGAGGGGTGTACGCTGTGCGGCAGGTCTGGCATTTCGTGTGTCCTCACGATTTGCTGGGCTGTCGGGTCGCTGCTATCAACAGCGGCCCGACACCCCATTGGGGTTATGTCATCGATCTCCAGTGTAGCACAGATTGTCGCGACAGTGTAGTCTGTCGTGCATGAGAGGCCCGCCCCCCGCCAATCTACAACCGCCCGCTTCCGACACCACCCAGCGGGCCGGCGCCGAGCCGACGAGCCAGCTGAGCCAAGCCGACGCCCCGGCGAATACCCGCCGCGCCTACGCCACGGCACAGCGCCAGCTCGCCGCCTGGCTCAACAGCCGCCCGCTCGATGACGCGGGACTCGCCTCCTACATCGGCCACCTGCAGGCAACCGGCCGCGCGAAGAGAACCGCCACGCTGGCCGTCACCGCCGCCCGGCGGGCCGCCCGCGACGCCGGCCAGCAACCGCCCGGCGGGCCGCTCACCCGCCAGGCCCTCGAAAACTTCCGCGGCACCGAAGTCGCCGCCGCCCGCCGCAGACAGACCCAGGGGCTGACGGCCGACGAGTGCGCCGCCATCCTCGCCACCTGCACGAGACGGCGACGGAGCGGCCGCGGCCTCGAGCGGGAGGAGACGGCCGAGCGCCGCGGCCTGATCGACGGCGCGATCGTGGGGCTGCTCTTCCACGGTGCGCTGCGCCGGAGCGAGGTGGCGGCCCTGCGCTGGACCGACGTCGACCTCAGCGACGGCGAGGACGTCGTCGTCACCCGCCGCCACGCGACGACGAACGCCGCCGGTGAACGGCCCGACGTCCGGCGCCTGGTCGGCGGCTGCGCGGCCGCCATCCGCCGTCTTCACGCCGCGACGACGCCGGAACCGGCCGACCCGGTCATCGGCCTCAGCGGCGACCAGATCAACAAGCGGTTCGCGGCCGCCTGCGCCGCGGCCGGCCTCGAGGGCCGCCGGACCTCGCACGGCGGCCGCGTCGGGCTGGCCGTCGAGCTCACCAGCCGCGGGGCCTCGACGCACGCCATTCAGCTCGCCGGCGGCTGGAAGACCCCCTCGATGGTCGTCCGCTATGCCGCGACCGTCGCCACCCGCGACGGCGGCGTCAGCCGATACCTGCGCTGAAGAGGAGCCCGTGCGGCTCGCGAACGTCCCGATCGCCCACGCACGGCGGCGTGGACACAGCCCCGGGGGGCGTTCAGGCGGCGGGCGGCGCGGGGTTAACGGAAGATGCCGTTATGGGACGCCAGGCTGCGGCGGTTGCAGGTCGACCAGTCTGGCGATCGCCGTGTCGACGGTCTGCTCCAAACGGCCGTTCGTCCTCTCGAGGGTCTCGATCACGAGGACCAGTTCGGTGTTCGTCGCCTTGACGGTCTCGATCAGGAAGACCAGTTCGGCGTTCGTCCGGTAGAGCTCCTCGTTCACCCGATTGACGGCGGCAGTCGTCTCGCTCACGTCGCCGATCAGATCGGGCAGCTGTTGGTCGACGCGTACCCGCTGCTCAGCCCTCGTCGCCAGCTGGGCGACGTCGGCCTTCGTCGCCAACGGCCTGGTCATCCTGGCGAGGTCGGTCTTCGTCGGCAACGTGGCGTAGATGGTGACCAGCAGCGCGCCGGCTCCGAGCACGGCCACTGCGATCATGGCGATCGCGATCCAGGAACGGATGCGGTTCACGGATCCACGCTAACACCGCCGCCTGCGAGGTCAACGTCGCCCTCGAGCTGGACGGCGCGCAGCCGCGCCGCCCGCTGCCGGACAGCCCCCTCGGTCCGGCCGAGCCGCTCGGCCAGGTCGACCAGGCGGCGGCCGCCATGCTCCCAGTCGAGCGCCGCGGCTCCGGGCGCTCCTGGCGGCCGTCGGCGACGAGCTCAAGGGCGACGTCGCCGACCGGGCGGCCGATCGGGCCAGGCGGCCGTATCCGCGCTCTCGGTCCCACGGCTACCCATCAACACCTCCACGCCCCCACCATACGGCATCATCCCCCGATTGCTGCTTGCCTGGATCTGCACCAAGGCCTTCCGGAATCGGCCCGACATCCGCCGCCTGGTCGGCGGCTGCGCGGCCGCCATCTGCCGCCTGCAGGCGGCGCCCGCGCCGGAACCCGATGATGCGGTCGTCGGTCTCGGTGTCGACCAGGTGAACCGCCGGTTTGCGGCCGCCTGCGCCGCGGCCGGCCTCGAGGGCCGCAGAACCTCGCCCGGCGGCCGCGTGGGACTCGCCGTCGAACTCACCGCCCGCGGGGCCTCCACGCACGCCATTCAGCTCGCCGGCGGCTGGAAGACCCACTCCGATGGTCGTCCGCTACGCTGCCGCCGTCGCCACCGCCGAAGGCGGCGTCAGCCGCTTACCTGCGCTGAAAAGGAGACGAGCAATCGCCGTCAGCGACGAGACGCCCCAGAGGGCCAAGGGCGAGCTGCCGGACGACATCGCCCTTGACAGGCAGATCGTGCGCGCTTTCGAGAACCAGGCACAAGGGCAGAGAGTGGCTCACGGCGTCTTCAGCTTTTCGCGCCTTGCGACGTACGAAGTCTGCCCACTGTCGCACCGTTTCAAGTGCATCGAGGGGCGTGAAGAGGAGTTTATGCCCGCGCCGGTTTGGTTGGGCAAGTGCCTGCACCTCGCTCTCGCGCAACTCTACTCACCCAAGGCGTCTGGGATGAGTCTCGGCTCGCTGGTCGCGGTGTTCGAGGCGATAGTCGCAGCCGAATTCGATGGGGGGGAAGAGCGCCAGTGGCTGCTCGAGCGGGGGCGCCAGATTCTAGAGTTCCACTACCGAACGTCGTTCACCTGTGACACCCGCGAGACCCTGAGTACCGAGAAACGCATTGCACTCGATCTCGGTAGTGGCGTCGTCCTGACAGGAACCGTAGACCGGCTCGTCCGAACCCGCACCGGCATCATCGAGGTGATTGACTACAAGACGCGCTTTGTGGCTTCTTCGTCCCGACCACGGATCCCAGACCTCTTGCAACTCGCCGGCTACGGCGTGGCTGCCCTTCTGGAGTACGATACAAAGGATGTGTTTCTGTGCCGGCACTATCTCGCGAGTGGCGAGGAAGACAGAATCTTGCTTCGTCTCGAGGACACGGCAAGCGTCCGCCTCGCTCTGCACCGGTGGCTCCGGCGACTGTCCGGCGGCAATGCGCCGCGCCCGGGAAGACACTGTCGCATGTGCTTTTTTCGCCCGAGCTGTGCGCACGCCCCGTTCGAACCGGCTAGCGCACTGCGACCCGCCTCGCGTGAGACCTAAACCAACCCTGATCTTTCGTCTACACGCCGATGCACGGGCAAACGACATATCGCGCCGGCGGCGCGCCGGGCGGTGACGCGCCTGCGTGATCGAGCGGCGCGGATGACGGTGCTGGCTTGGAAGGGGCTGGACGGCCGGCTTCGGAATCTATTCACGTTGGTCCGGCACCGCCGCGAGGACGGAATGGGACCCTGGGGGAGGGAGCCCAACGAGGATTGGCAGTTCGAGGAGCTCGCGGGTGATCTCTACCTGCTCTCCTTCGACGCGTCCTTGCAACGCTGCGAACCCATCATCGATCGCGTCTTGGATTCTGGAACCCTGCACGTCAAGGGCCTCGAAGTCGAATATGCCTTGGAATCCGTCCCTCGCAGCCACTGGGCGTATCGCGACCAGCGCGCAGCGCTCGACCACTCCCTGCGTTCGCCGTTCGCGAGACACAGCGCGGAGATTCTCGAATATTGGAGCTTCACGGCCCAACCTCGGCAACGGTGGCGGGAGGAAGTGGAGTCGTCCTTGAGCCCAGGGCGATCACTATTCGCACATCTGGGATTCCCACTCGACCATCGCTCGGACAGGGTCGGCAACCTCATGATTGCGGGTGCAGAGGATGCGATCACCTGCGATCTCCTGGCGCATCATGACCGCACGCTCACCGTCCTCGTGGAAGCCGAGGACCACACACCTGGATCCTATTGTGGAACGGTATGGGCCAGCCACAGTGGCGACGAGGTGCTCCGGCGGCAGATTGCGATCACGTCCGGTGAGACAACGATCGCCCTCGAGTCGGATATCGATAGCGTCGGGCTTGCGGTGTTCCGGGTCGCCGACGGCCAGTGCGTCGATCTGATGAGCCATCACATGCTGATGGAAGTGTCCGGACGCATTGACGTCCAAATGGGGCCGATACTGCGCCTCCAGGACCGGAGGCGCCAAATCGCTCATGAGGTCAACCCGTTCCACCATGTCTCCACGGTCAGGGTACGCGCCGATCAACATAGCCCCGCACTCGACAGGAGAATCCGCCAGCAGCGGCTCGATCACCTTAGCCACCGGCGGGAGTCCTCCGTTCGGAGGAGGGGCGATCTCATTCGTTTCGGGTCCGGCGAGTGGAATCAGGCGGTCCGTCACCTTCTAGGAGTCCTCGCAGCGGATCGCGATCCGCCATCTCCGATCTACTTCGCCGATCCCTATTTCATGGGCTCCGCGAAGACGCCAGAGGAGATCAAACTGTGGCTCGATGTCTTCGCAGCGACGGCGGGAGGCCCCCTTCACATATTGTGCGGCAAAGGCAGGCAGGGTGACGGCCTGCCGCAGTGGTGGTCGGGCTGCCCCAAGCCGATGACTGCTCATGTGCGGGCTCGGATCTGCACCAAGCATGGCGACGGAAAACCGGCGTTTCACGATCGTTACCTGATCACACCCAAACACGAGGTCCTGATCACGCACTCGGTCAACGGCTGGGCCGACGCCGGAGTCACATTCGCGAGCCTGCCCTACGGCGTCTACCGTGCCGAAGCGGAGCGGTTTTGGTCGATGGATCTCGGGTCCAGCGCAGCGGACGCCTACGTGGAGGAATTGTGCTGATGTCGGCCGACTTCGGTGCCGATCCGTCGCTATCCGATCAAGCCAGAGAAGTCGTCTGGCGCATCTTCGGCGAGGGCGAGTCCCCGCTCAAGGACCGGTCGTCCTACGAACTCATTCGTCCGATGGTCGAGCACCATGTCACGGCCCCAGACCGGAACAGGGTGATGCGCGAGATTCAAGGGTGGTTCGAGTCGCACGGGAAACGCTATTGGCTCCGGCCCGAGATGCAGGAGCGGGTAGCGGCAGTCATCCTGGATGGAATCGGACCGGCGGATCAGTCGGAGACAGCGGTGTGGGCGATCGGTTCCGTCAATGCCGAGCTTTCTGCCAGCAAGATTCGTTCTAACTGGTCCGCCTCTGCCATCGACGGCTTCGTGCACGCGACGCTCAGGACCCTGAAGACGGCGTGCGACCGAAACAAGATTCTTGACGCAAGCCGCAGCTTCGGCTGGGACCTAGATTCCGCCAACGCCGGAATCCCTGGGGAGGCCTTCGCGCGAGAAAGGAGCGTCGGGACCTTCCAGAACCTCTTGAATCATGGACTTCGCTTCGTCGTCAGTGGATTGCACCCTGCCGTTGGGAATCTGATAGCGCTGACGGTGGCACTGCGTCCGGATCTCCTCGGCCTCCTGGTCGAGAGACTTGATCATCCGGTAGTGCAGACCAGGGCGGCTCGCTGCGCGGTCGAGGCTGCCCGCCCTTCGAACCATCGCGTGACCCTGGATTGGATCCGTGCGGCTTCATGCCCTGCGCAGATTGCGTTGGCGATCGTGTACTCGCTCGAAACCGTCAACGCCCTGGACGACGACCTCCGGTCCTCAGGCCGCGAGGACATGGACGGACACAGTTGGGCTACCGAACTGCGTCCTCCCTGCGACGACCTCGACGCGGCGGCTGCGAGCCTCCTAGCCGGATTGGCCGATAGCCTGTCGCATTTAAAACCAGGAGCCTGCGCCCGGTGGATCGGTGAACTGCTCGGCGCAGCGCCTCGCTCGCTACATTCGCACGGTGACGGCAAACCGCTCCGCGCCCACCAGCTTGAGGCGGCGTGCACCGAGGCTCTCGTGCGCTTGGTGCATCAATCCTGGTCCAGTGATCTGCCAGAGATCCTGATTACGGGACTACGTACAGACCCTCGCGAGACTTGGACTCGGCACTTGGGTGACCTTGCCTGGGTTCTGCGCGAGTCGGCACCGAAGCGCGCAGCCGAAATCGCGCGGGCTGCTCTCCGAAGTCACGAAGCCCGCGTCAAACAGGTGCTGGAGCACAACCTACCGATGCTGGATTGGCGCTACTGGGATCACCGGGAGTGGATCGGCAGTCTGGGCACCTGCCTCGCCGTCGCGCATCGAACACTGGATCTTCGGAAGTGGGTCGTGGACCGGTGCCAACAATTGCCTCTGAGCGTCTGGGATGCGGATGTCCAAGAGGACCAAACGTTCAATACAGCCGAGCGAGTCGCTCGGCACTGGTTTCTCGTGGCATTCCACGCCATTTCACGGCTCGAGGAGCTTGGTAGGAAAGTCGATCCGGCGGCGGTTCTCTCCCTCACCGAGACGTTCTGCGACCACTGCCGCTACGCGCAACCGTATGTCGTTGGCCGTCCCGCGTTATCGGTCGAGGCTGAGTTTGCGGCCCGTTGCGCCGTTGAGTTCGGAGATCCAAGCGAGCGGTGGCTGCTTGATCTGGCTAGGCACCCAGCGGCGGGTGCGCGAGTCTTGTGGGCAGTGATCGACCAAGGCAGGCTCAAACTCGGGCGAGTCGGGGACAGAGGAGCGGGGCCGCGCTTGGACGAGATGTTCGTCACCGAGCTGGCCTCCATCGCGTCTGATCGTTTTGGAGACGGAAGACGATGTGGGCTTGATGCTCTCGAATACTGGGGACGCTTATGGCTGTCGCTGGGCAAGATCGATGAGGCGGAGAAGGCCGCGCTCGCGATTCTCGCCTTCCCGGCAAGTCTGTTTACCCGCGCGGACACCATTCTCGCCTTGAAGCTGCTAGCACTGGCGGCCGGGAAGCGTACGCTGGAGCACCCGATCCGGGATCGCCTTCGATCCCTGTACCGCGAATTGTGGTCGGTCTTCACTTCCAGCCAAGAACGGTTGGACCGAGAGCAGGTCGACGCTTTGTTGAAGGGCCTGCCACACGGCTTGTCGTCCATGCGGAGTCACTAGTGTCCCACAGTCTCAGGGCCAAGCCAGCGCGAGTTGCGGCCGGGCGCGGTCTGGTGGCGAATGGGTCGTGAAGAGGTCTTCGAGAGGCCGGCGTTCGAAGACGTTGAGCTGCAGCACCTGGAGCATCTGGTTGAGGCTCAAGCACAGCCGCAGGATGAACTTGAGGTAGGCCAGCAGCAGGTACATGCAGGTGGCCACCCACAGTTGCGTCAGGACCGCATTCTTCGACCGGCCCACGAAGCGTTTCACCTTCAGATGCTGCTTGATCCACTTGAAGAACAGCTCGATCTGCCACCGGGACTTGTACAGGTCAGCGATCGTCTTGGCGACCCACGTTGTGTTGTTGGTCACGAACACGTAGCGGTTTCTTGTCAACGGGTCGCGGTAGACGACCCGTCGCAGCCGGTCGGGATAGACCTTGCGGCTGCGGGCGCTGGTCAGTTCGATCGTCTGGTCGCTGAGAATACCGGTCCCGGCTCGGACGTCATGCTCGTGGGTGACCCGATACCGCACGCCGCGCTTGAGGCGCGTCACGAAGGTGACGCCACGGGCCTGCAATTGGTGAAACCACGTGAAATCGAGATAGGCGCGGTCGGCGACGACCACGCTGCCGGCGTCGAACGTCCACGTGCGGGCCACGGTCACGTCGCCGGTCTTGCCATCGGTGACGCTGACGAAACTCGGCAGGTGGCCGGCTTGGTCCAACCCGACGTGCAGCTTGATCGCGGCCTTCGTTCGGCGGAACGACGCCCACGGGAAAACCGCCAGACACAAGTCGATGGTCGACGCATCGACCGCATACAGCTTGTGCCTGAAGCGGAAACCATGGCCCGGCGCCCGTTGCTGGCAACGACTCAGCAAACGGCCGAACAACGCTTCGTAGAGGGTGTATGGCTGCTCGGCGTTGACCCGCGCGAGCGACGAGCGGCTGACCGTCCGCACGCCCAGGTGATAGAGCTTGGCGGGTTGAGCGCGCAGATTGCTCACGATGTCGCGCAGGCTCTGCCGGCTGGCCAACTGGCCCAGCCCGAGGGCGACGAACTGCGCCCAGCGGCTCATGACGCGCAAGCGCTGCCCGCGCTGATGGTCGCGCGCCTCGGCGTCGAATTCATGTCGTGGAAGCAACGTCAGAAGTTGCCCGAAGACTGTGTTATGATGGGCCACGGCTTGGATCTCCTGTGTTGTGAATGACTTACGACAAAAAAATTCTAACAGACATAGAAGGTTCAAGCCGCCTCAATTAGAAGTCCTGTGGGACAGAAGTGACCCGGGAGAGAGCCTCCGCGATGTGATGCTCACCGAGGGTTGGACGGTGACGGAGACGGCCGCGAAGCTGGGCTGCACGCGGCAGACCTTGGCGCAGGAGCGCCTGCGCCAGAAGCAAGCGGTGGCATGACCCCCGCCTGGGTTCGGTCCCGGCATCCCCGAGCGAGCGCTGCCGCGTGACGCCGCACGAGTTCATCACCAAGTGGCGGGCCTCCGAGCTGAAGGAGCGCTCGGCCTCTCAGGAACACTTCATCGACCTGTGCCGGCTGCTGGGCGAGCCGACGCCGGTCGAGGCCGACCCGACCGGCGAGACGTACTGCTTCGAGCGGGGCGCGCGCAAGGACACGGGCGGCGACGGCTGGGCGGACGTCTGGAAGCGGCACCACTTCGCCTGGGAGTACCAAGGAACGTCGCGCCGACCTCGGCGCGGCCTTCGAGCAGCTCCGGCAGTACTCGCTGGCGCTGGAGAACCCGCCGCTGCTGATCGTCTCCGACATGGTGCGGTTCCGGATCCGCACCAACTGGACGAACAGCGTCAGCCAGACGCACGAGTTCGAGCTCGACGACCTGGCCGATGCGGCGACGCGCGACCGGCTCAAGTGGGCGTTCTCGAGTCCCGATCGGCTGCGCCCGGGGGAGACTCGGCAGTCGCTCACCGAGCGCGCGGCGGCCTCGTTCGCATCGGTGGCCCAGGCGTTGCGCGAGCGCGGTCATGATCCGCAGACGGTCGCGAACTTCGTCAACCGGCTCGTCTTCTGCATGTTCGCCGACGACGTCGGCCTGCTGCCGGACCACATGTTCACGCGGATGCTGCGCCATGCGCACTCGGCTCCGGAGAAGTTCAGCGAGCTCGCCGACGAGCTGTTTCGGGTGATGGCCTTCGGCGGCCGAGTCGGCTTCGAGACGGTGGCTTGGTTCAACGGCGGGCTGTTCGACGCCGCCGCGGCGCTGCCGCTGGACAGGTCCGATATCAAGACGGTGCTGGTGGCATCTGATTTGGACTGGTCGGAGGTCGACCCGTCGATTCTCGGGACGCTGTTCGAGCGTGGCCTCGATCCCGACAAGCGCGCCCAGCTCGGCGCGCACTACACCGACCGGGACAAGATCATGTTGCTGGTCGAGCCGGTGGTGATCCGCTCGCTGCTCGCCGAATGGGCTGCCGAGAAGACCGAGATCACCGCGGAGCTCGAGCGCGCGGAAGCCGCCAAGTCGCCCGCCACGCGCACAAAGCGGCGGAAGGAAGCCGAGCGGCGGTACTGGGCGTTCCTCAACCGGCTGCGCGGGTTCACGGTGCTCGACCCGGCCTGCGGATCGGGCAACTTCCTCTACCTCGCGCTGCAAGCGCTCAAGGACCTCGAGCACCGGGTGCAGCTCGAGGCGGAGACGCTGGGGTTCCAGCGCGCGTTTCCGGAGGTCGGTCCGGCCAACGTCAAAGGCATCGAGCTCAACCTCTACGCGGCCGAGCTCGCCCGGGTGTCGGTCTGGATCGGGGAGATCCAGTGGATGCGGCGCAACGGCTTCGCGGAGGCGCGCAACCCAGTCCTGAAGCCGCTGGACACCATCGAGTGCCGCGATGCGATTCTGACGGCCGACAGCACCGAACCGGAGTGGCCGGCTGCGGACGTTGTGATCGGCAATCCGCCGTTCCTGGGCGGCAAGTTGCTGATCACGCATCTGGGTGAGGACTACGTCTCGCGGATGTTCACGACCTACGCCGGCCGTGTGCCGGCCGAAGCCGACCTGGTCTGCTACTGGTTCGAGAAGGCAGGCCGGCAGATCGCCTCGGGCAAGGCGGCGCGGGTCGGACTCGTCGTCACCAATTCCATCCGGGGCGGCGCGAACCGGAGGGCTCTACAGGCGGCGACTGATACGCGGCGGATCTTCGAAGCGTGGAGCGACGAGCCGTGGGTGATCGACGGCGCGGCGGTGCGGGTGTCGCTGGTCTGCTTCTCGCGTACTAACGACGAATCCGTGCCCGGCACTCGCCTCGACGGCCAGTCCGCCGATGAAATCTACACGGACCTGACGGGGCGGCGTGGCGGTACGGTCGTCGACCTCACGAGGGCCCGCCGCCTTCCAGAGAACGCAGACGTATCGTTCATGGGTGACACGAAGGGTGGTCCATTCGACCTGGCGGGCGATCAGGCGCGCGAGTGGCTCCGCCTGCCGGCCAACCCCAACGGCCGGCCGAACGCCGATGTCCTGAAACCGTGGATAAACGGGATGGACCTGACCCGTCGGCCGGCGGGGAAATGAATTATCGACTTCGGGTTGAAGATGCCAATCGGCGCCGCGGCGCTCTACGAAGAACCGTTCCGGTGGGCGGAGAAACACGTCCGGCCAACATGGGAAAAGCAACGTGTCGCCGGGAGGCGTGATCGGTGGTGGTTGCACCATCGGCCACGGCCGAATATGTGGGCGGCGCTCGACGGTCTGTCGCGCTACATCGCAACACCGTGTGTTGCCAAGCACCGGCTGTTCGCTTGGTTCGACTTGCGAATCTGTCCGGACCATGCCTTGATTACTATTGCCCGCGATGACGACACGACCTTCGGCATCCTGCACAGCCGGTTTCACGAGCTCTGGTCGCTGCGGTGCGGTACATGGCTCGGCAAAGGCAACGATCCGCGCTACACCCCGACGACAACCTTCGAGACGTTTCCATTCCCGGCCCGTCTGACGCCCAACGTCCCTGCAGCCGACTACGCGGTCGACCCACGCGCGGTCGCCATCGCCGATGGCGCTCACCGGCTCGTCGAGCTGCGCGATCGGTGGCTCAATCCGCGCGAGTGGGTCGAGTGGGAGGACGAGCCTGTTCCCGGATATCCGAAACGTCCAGTGCCCCGCGACGAGGACGCCGTGAAGGCGCTCAGAAAACGCACGCTGACGAACCTCTACACCGATCGGCCGCAGTGGCTCGCCGACGCGCACGCGGCGCTCAATGCTGCCGTTGCGGCCGCCTACGGGTGGCCCGCGGACATCTCCGACGACGATGCCCTCCGCGAGCTGCTGGCGCTCAACGGTGGCGACTGAAACGGCGCTCACGACGACATTTTTCCGGCGCAGGGGGATCCGGACAGCCCGGATAGTCGACCCGCATCGCGATATCAACTGCGGTCGCGGTCCTTCCTGCCCCTTCCAGCTCTTCAGAGGAGGAGGGGTAACGCGCCTCGTCAGGGGATCGTCATCCACGAGCGCAGCTCGCAGGCAGACAGCAGTGTGAGGCCGTGAATCCGGGGCGTTTTCGGCGTGCGGCCGGGGGCGAAGCGGGGTTGACGGAACCCCCACTTATCGGACGCCGGGCCGTTCAACACCCTGTTGACGCGACGATGACGACGCCAGCAACGGCGATGGCGGCGACGGCGGCGCGTTCGGGCAAAGAGTAGAATGCCAGCAGCAGCAGAATCGTGATGATGGCTTTGATTCCATCCACCCACCAGAGCATCAATAACAGCAGCACAGGGAGGATGGCCGCCATCACTCGACCTTGACCCACTCCTGGGCCAGTCGGCGCACCATGGGATAGCTCCGCACCCCAAACGCCGCGGTGGTCCATGCGGTCGACGCGCTGATGTCGACCTTCTCCTTGAGAGCCAGGCCCACGGCCGTGATGATGGCTTTTCTATCCTTCTTACCGACGAGCTTCACGGTCACATTCGGATACTTCGGCGGCATCGTCAGTTCTCCAGCGGCGGCGATCTGCCATCGTGATCCCTACGGGGCCAGCCCGGCGCACGCTCTCTGGCACACTTTTTGGGATGATGACCAAGTTCGACGTTATCCCGAAAGCCGGGCCGATGCGATCCGTCTTGGCCGCAGACTGCAAAGTTGAGGACGAGTCCATTGTTTTTCTAGACGGTCACGGTCACGTTGTTGAGACGGTTCCCAAGAGCGACGTGTCCAGTGTCTATGGACTTAACCAGGTTCATCCAGTCATCCTGGCGTGATGCAACCCCCCCTGGGGATCCCTGGGAGGGTCGCCGGCCGCGGCTGCTGAGGGTCGCTCCAGCGCAAATGCCCGTCAATTCTCCCGCCCCGGGCGGACCCCTGTAAACAGGGGCGTTTTCGATCGTCCGCGGTCGCTCGCGCGCGGGCTCGTTGCGGGCCGATCTGGCCCCTCTGGATCGGGTTTTCGAGGGGTTTCGGCTCGGATGTATGATGGTCGGAGATTGCGATGATCACGACGTTTTCAGTCCAGGCTGATGCACTTGATCGTCGGCCTCGTGTTGGCGGTGGTTCTCTACGGGCTGTCGGTAGCGCCGGTGCTGACGCTCGTTGGCGTCCTCGTGTTCCTGCTGTGGCAGCAGCATAAGCTCGATCCGCCCTAAATCGCTAGACGGCCACTAGCCGGAACGGCCGCGAGGCCCACGCGAGCGGCCGGAAGTGGCGAGCGTGAATCGCCAGTAACGCCGCGGAAGGCGGCCCGCCGCCGGTGCCTCCGGAGCTAGCGTAGGAGCTCGGCGCGCGGGAGGGGTCAGGATGTGCCCGGTCCGGCCGGCCCCGAAGGCCGACATCAGGGCGGCGGCGCGGACCTTCGAGACGCCGAAGAACTGCTCGGCATCGTCGCTGGTGTGAGCAGCTCGCGGTCGAGTTGCTTGATGGCGTTGGGTGATCGCGAGCAGCCAGCGCAGGCCAGCGAGCACCGCTGCCGCCTGCGAACCCATGGCCAGCATCGCCAGCCAGCAGGCCAGTCGGGCCGACGTTGGCCGGCCGCGCCGTTCGCGTTCGAGAGCGCCAGGATGGTTCCTTCGACTACACTACTACTTGTGGCGGGTGGGAGAGAAAGGAACTACGGATGAAAGACGTCATCGCGCTGCTGAATGACAAACGGTCTGAATTGCTGGGCAGTGTCGCTCGAATCGATGCGGCGATCGCCGCCCTTGGTGTGACGCCGCGCCCGTCCGCGCCTTCCAGGCAGCCTGCGAAGCGTAGGCGCCGCGAGATGTCAGCCGAGGCAAAGCAAGCGGTCTCGGACCGGATGAAGAACTATTGGGCGGAACGCAGGAAGCCGGCTGAGACTACCGGCAGCGGTGACGCGGAGAACGCGGCCGACGCGCCGGCTGGGGCGTAGGCACCTGCCGCAGTGAGCTATCTGTAGCCCTACCTGTTTCAAGCCCGGCATACAGCCTCCTGACGTGATCCGGCAGGTTGACGGATCGGCCGTTATCGGACGCGCCGCGCGTTCAGCGTCGAACGTCTCTTCCTCGGCTTTGCCGCTCACTTGGTGCATACCTCGGGTCTCGTGCCCAGGTCGGCCCGCGCGGACCGGCCTGACGCTCCCACCGCTGCCTGACGGCTTCCTCCTGCGGCGCAATGATGAACGCCCGCGTCAACGAGCTTGGCGCCAACAGGGCCATCCGTGTCAGGTCGCCGCCCCAAGCCGTCCAATCCACCAGCATCAGCCCGAGGACGGCGCCGACGACGATGGCGCCAGCTAGCCAGCGCAACCTAGTCCCCTGTGTCTGAAAACGCTTTAAGAAGTGTGCCGGGTGTGATGTATTGAGCGGCATGGCAAGAACAGGTCGGCCCGCACGCGCTGCGCCACGCCATCTCCGCCTATGTGGACGCCCACAATGACGAGGGCAAGCCTTTCAAGTGGACGAAAACAGCCGACGAGATCCTCGCGAAGGTGAAGCGGTTCGGACAGCGCACCGTTCAAGTCCACGGTGGCCCCAGATGACCAACGACTTTTTGAAGAAATCAAAGATCAAGGGGACTAGCACACCGCTTGCCTGAGACCATAACGCCCCCAGATCGCCCAATGCGCCTCGCCCCAATCCACGGCGGTCCCGTACGCGTAAGGACACTGACGGAAATTACCTTGCTGTGTGCCGAGCGCCAGAAGCCGCAGAAAACGGGCTCCGCCTGGAGGCACTTGGCAACCTTATATCGATCACGGTCCTAAGCAAACTGCGTCGTCGCATCCACGCCGGTCCTGATGTCGTGCGCGACCCAGGTGTAGGCGTCCGGGTCGAGGAAGTCAGTGTTGTGCGACAGCATTCTCAGCCGGACATCCGACGCCAACTCGGCGATTATGTGGGTCGTCCTGCACACGTAGACGTACCAAGTCGAGAAGCCCGTGTCCGGGTTCGCCCAGCACGCGGTACGCGGGATGCTTCCACATTGCGCTGCGTCGGCGGTACCTGCGCTAGTCAGTACGGCCAGCTCTAGATCACGATGCGCTCGATCTCGTCGACGGTGATCGTGTCCGCCGTCCGGTCGTAGAGCTTCGTCGTCTTCAGCGAGGCGTGCCCGGCGATCTGCTGCGCGTGCTCGAGCGTCCCCCCGTTCGACAGATACGCCGTGATCCCCGTCGCCCGGAACGTGTGGCAGCAGGTCGACGGCGGGAGATCCGCGGCCGCCGTGCGGCGCTTGATCATGGCCAGCCAGGACGAGACGCCGCGACAGCGCCCGGCCCGTCAGCCTCCGCCCCGCCGGGTCGACGCTCTGGAAGAGCGCCGCCTTCGCCTCGTCGAGCCCGGCCAGCTCGAGGTAGTCGTCCAGCGCCTCGGCCGCCCGATGGTGGGCCGGGACGTCGTGACGCTTGCCGCCCTTCTCGTGGAGCCTGAGCCACCCCCGGCTCTCCTGCCGGAAGTAGTTCTGCCTCCGCATCGCGATGACCGCGATCACCCGCGCGAAGCTGTAGAGCATCACCGAGACGAGCGCCCGGTCGCGCAGGCCCGCCAGCGTGCCCGTGTCGATCGCGTCGAGAAGGCGGCGGGCCTCGGCCGGCGAGAGCACCGGCGTCGCGCCCACGGTTGGGTGGGGGGTCATTGCACTCAATCCAACCCTCAGCCTCCGGGCGCGTCGAGCCGCGCCTTGACGCCGACCGCCAACGGGGTCTCCCAGGTCTGTTCGATCCGGACGTTGAACAGCCCGCACATGCGGATGAACGTGTCCGCCGTGTACAGCCACCACCACGGGCCGGTGCGAAAGCGGCCTTGCTCCGTGACGAACTCCTCCGCCTCGTGGGTGATGCCTCTGGCGACGCCCGCCGGCCGGGTCGTGGCGAAGTACTCCTGAAGAACCGAGCGCGCCCCGGCGTCCAGCGCGGGGACGAGCAGGCACTGCCCGGGCGCCAGCGTGAGCGTGCCCGCGCGGTTGGTGATCTGTGCGGGCACGACCTGCGATGACAGCACGACCCGCTCTCGGGTGATGCCGATCAGGTTGCGAATCACGTCGATCGGGTTCGGCATGTGGTACACCACGCCCGAACAGTGCGTCACGTCGAACCGGCCGACGTCGTCCACGAGACGGTCGTTGCAGATGTCCCCCACCACGCTGTGATAGCCGGAAACGCCCAGCTCGCGGCAGCGTTCATGGAACAGGGGCCACTGCCAGTTCCCGGCAGGCTGGAAGTCGATCATGGTCGCTTCGCGCGCCCCGGCCAGCATTGCGACGGTCACCATCTCGTTGACCGTTCCAAACAGCCCGCCGACATCGGCGAACGTCTTGCCGGGGCACAACTCGCGAATCACCTCCTGGCGGTGGAGCAGGTCACGACTCACGGGCCTGGGCTTCGGGTAGCTCGGGGCAACCACCGGGGGGCCGGCGCCGCGCGTCGGCGTGGTGTTCGAGCCGGAAGACTCGGCGGCGACCTGCCGCTCCGCCGGATCGGTCGAGCGGAGGCTTCGGATACTCGTCGTACTCGAGCTCGCCGCCCCGCGCTGCACGGCCTGCCGGAACACCGCACACACCCGCTCGATGAGCCCCGCCGCCCAGTGGTAGGGGGCGGGGATTGTCTTCTCGTCGCATGCCCCGTAGTGCCCGAAGTGTTTCACGAGCCGGCGCAGCACGAGCGCCGGGTCCTGCCCGCCCTCCACCGAGTTCATGATCCGCCGCAGCACCAACTGGCTGGAGGGATGCTTGTTGACCACGGACAGCGGCTCGGCAATCGTCGTGACGGGCAGGTTGGTGCGCTTCAGGTAGCGATCGGCTCCGTCGTGGCTCCAGCATGCCTTGACGAGCTCCGGCTGCCGGCGCAGCAGCGCCCCGCTCAGGGCGTAGTTGTTGGTCTTGACGACGCACTGCGCATGCAGGTCGTCGAGGGGGCGATGCCGCAGCCGGATGGGCGGCAGGAGCACGCGCGCGATGTTCTGCTTCGGGGCGAAGAACCCGTACATGCCGTCCGGCCACACGACAACCGAGTCGTGGAGCCTGTCAACCGCTTCGAGCCGGGCGACCGTCTGCGGGTGATACCAGTCGTCATCGTCGCACAGGAGCACCACGTCCTCGGACTGCACCCGGGAGAGATCGAGATCGCCGGCGCCGTCCGGCTCGACGATGCGGACCCGCGGCAAGGCCCGGCGCGCGTCCTGCGCGATGGCCTTGATGCGAGCGCGGCACGCCGTGTACGACAGGTTGAAGATGGAATCCCACAGCACGGCGGTGTCGCGGATGAAGGGCGTGACGAGCTGGTCGTGGCCGGCGGTCTGCCAGTCGAGCGTTTTCCGGATGACGACGTGGCACGTTCCGATGCGCATGGCTTGATCGCTTATGGTACGAGCTTCGCCGTGTTCATCTCCTGCCGCAGCCCGATCAGCGCTTCACCGCGGGCCACCGCCCGATCCGCCGAAATCGACGCTGCTTCCCCAGAGGCGCCCCACACCCGGCACGAACTGGCCCGTCCTGATGTGGGCGATGTCGTAGCTCGGGAGCGCGCGGACCGCGATGCACCGCCCGCCCGTCCGCATGCCGCCGCGCTGGAAATCGAAATCGAGGTTGTCGAAGCCGTGCCTCTGGCCGCCTTCGGACAGGTCGCCGGGGTCGGCCGGCCACACGTGCACGAAGAATCGCCGCTCCACGTCTTCCGCCGAACAGTGGTCCCGGACGTAGACGAGCTGGTTCTCGTTGCGGTACACGTCGAAGTCGGAACGGATGAGCAGCCGGGCGTCGCCGAGGAGCCGCGCCGTGTAGTCGTGGGCCGACAGGGCCATGATGCGGACGGCGCCGTTGGGCGGCTCGAATACGGTGACGCACAGGCCGAGCCGGTTTCTCCGCGGGCTCTCCCACGGATACCAGGCGGATGCCGGCTGGCCGCTGTCCCCGGAAACCCAGGCGAACGCGAACTTCCGGTCCCGTAGTCGTTCCGGGTCGCACCGCCGGACGAATACCTGCGCCAGGCCGTCGTCGACGACCACCCCCACATCGTCCGCACGGTAGTCGAAATGCGGCGCCATCCGTGCCCAGAAGCGGGCCGCTCTCTCGGAAGCACCCGGCATCCGGGCCGGGGTCGCGGTGGACCAGAGCTTGAATTCCAGCCGCTCCTTGATCGGTCCGGACGTCGTGACGCCCTCGAACAGCTCTCCGCCGTATTCCGTGTCCACCGGTCTGACGTTGGCGAAGTGCGTGATGCCGAAGTTGCGGCGGCCGTACTCCCGCTGGGCGGACCGTCGCTCCTCACCGTCGTGCAGGTGCCTGTGCGCCCGGAAGAACTCGTACGAGTTCGCCAGACCGTCCAGATTCACCACGGGAAAGCGCGAGAAGTAGCCGATGACGCCCGCGTCCCGCGAGCCGATCACGCTGCCCTCAGGCAGCACGCGGTTCATGACCTGGGTCCCCGTGTAGGACGCAATCTGCCAGGTGCGGGCCAGGGCTCCCGCCCGCCGTTCGAGCTCCAGGAACGGGCCGCGGAAGTCCGTGGCGGCAAGCAGCAGCGCCGCACCGACGACGACCAGCGCCGGTCTCAGGATGGTGGCCGCGCGGTGCGACACCGGCTCGACGAACCGCCGCACGAGGTGCAGCGCCACATGGATCCGGACCGGCACCAGCAGCGCCGTCAACAGGTGCGCCGGCACGAAGTACCAGGGAAAGACCGCGGAGGTGGGGTGCGCCGTGAGCACGGTCCAGACGAACATGGCCAGGTGCCCCGCCGCCAGACCGGCCAGTCCAACGTAGTAGGCCAGGGCCGGCCGGTCGTCCGGATTTCCGGAACGGCGCACCAGCCACCAGACCAGCACGAGGTAGGCGCAGACTTCCAGCGCGGCGAGCACCTCGCCGTCGAAGGGCCACGTCTGCGCAACGGCTTGCAGGTTCCGGCCGACGTCGATTCCGCCCTCGCGCTCCCACCGCATGTGGGCCCACCACTGCTTCGTCGCGCCGCTCACGGGCACCAGGCCCCCGAAGACAAGTCCGTTGTAGGCGAAGTACGCGAGCAGGCCGGCGAGGGCGCCGAGGAGCGGCAGGGCAGGCCGCGAACGCGCCGCGCGAGCGAGCCCGGCCCGGGACCAACCGACCGCCGCCGCTCCTTGTCGTGACCACTCGATGCAGCACACGGCCGCCGTGGCGGCCACGGAGACCGCGACCAGCTCCAGGCGCACCCAGGACAGGCTGAAGGCGACGGCCGCCAGCGGCCAGGTCCACCGGACCGGGTTCCGGGCCGCGAGCACCAGGGTGAGCAGCAGCAGTCCCAGCAGCGCCACCACCGCCGCGGCTTCCAACCCGAGCAGCATGCCCCGCTGTTGGTAGAGCGCGACCGGGACGGACAGCAGCAGCATCCACGGCAGCCGTGCCAGCCGCGCGGCCACCGCGATCAGGGCGGAGCCGGCGGCGATCAGCAGGATCTCGAACGCCTTGATGGCGAACAGCGCGTTCCGCGGATCGAAGATCCAGTAAATCGGCGTTATGAGCAGCAGCCAGAGCGGGTGATAGCCGTTCGTGCGGGTGATGCCGCCGTCGAAGGTCGAGAACTCGCCCGCGGCCAGGTTCCTGGCGATCTGGAAGTAGTAGAAGGCGTTGTCCCCGTTCAGGCGCAACAGGCTGCCCAGGTCGAACCGCAGCAGCATGTACCAGACCAGGGCAGCGCCATAGGCGAGGATGCCGAGCAGAAACAGGGCGAACGGTAGGTGCCGGAAAGCAGGCTGAACCGGCCTGCTCGGGAGGAGACGCACGGATCCGATGATAGTAACCATGCATCCCTCGTAATCTGTAGCGCCGCCATGAGGCAGCCTGTCCTCCCGTCGGCCAACCCCAGCCCTCCCGACCAACTGAGCAGGTTAGATTCTCAGGCGCTTGAACACGGGCTCCGGCAGCGCGCGAACGATCAGCATGATCAGCCGCCAGACGCGGCGCACATAGACCACGTCTCGACGACGCCGAATCGCCTCGACCACGGCGGCCGCGACCTCATCCGGCGTCGCGGTCAGGCGCGCCGGTAGATCCATGCCTTCCGTCATCCGCGTACGTACGAAGCCGGGCTTGACGGTGATCACGTGAACGCCGGTACGCGCCAGCCGATTTCGCAGACCGGACAGGAACGCGGTGAACCCCGCCTTGGCCGAGCCGTAGACATAGTTCGTCGCTCGACCCCGGTCGCCCGCGACTGAGCTGACACCCACCAGCACGCCACTGCCACGTTCTTCGAACCGCCCGGCCAGCGCCCCCATGAGCAGGGCGGGGCCGATGTAGTTGGTCCACATCACCCGGCCCGCCACGGCAAGGTCGCCCTCGCTTTCCCGCTGATCGACCAGCAACCCGACGACGCAGACCGCCACGTCCGGGCTGGGATCCAGGGTGTCCGCCAGCGCGACCCCGGCGTCGTTGCCCAGCACGTCGCAGGGATGGCCGGTCACCGTGACGCCCGTACGCACCCGGATGTCATCGGCTTCGGCCTCCAACCGTACCGGGTCGCGGGCCGCGAGCTGCAGATCGCAACCCTCACGAGCCAACCTGAGCGCAATCGCGCGACCGATGTCCGACGTCGCACCGATCACCAGGACCAGACCGATGTGCGTGCTCATAGCCCGAGGCGCAGGGACAGCTCCGAGGAGAACTTGCGCGGCTCGCCAGCCGTCATCATCCGGATCGCATCGAAGGCGGCAAGCTGCGGATAGCCCTCGCGGATCCGTTCCGGGCGGCAGCAGGCATCCTTCGCGAGATAGACGCGTCCGCCGTAGGCGTGGGTGATCGCGTCGAGCGCGTCGACCAGCGCCAGCGTTCCCCGACGGAGGGGAAAGTCGAGGGCCAGCGTGTAGCCTTCCATCGGGAAGGACAGCAGGCCCTCACCGGCAGGTCCGAACCGCTTGAGGACGGCGAGGAACGAGCCCTGTCCCGCCGTGGCGATGCAGCCCAGCAGGGCGGACAGCCCGGCGGCGCTTTCCCCCACGGGCAGCACGCACTGGTACTGGACGAATCCACGCCGTCCGTACAGCCGGTTCCAGTCGTCGATCCGATCGAGCGGAAAGAAGAAGGGATCGAAATGCACGGGCCGCGGGCCGGCGCGGGCGCGTCCCCGCCGGTAGTACAGGCCGTTGAAGAGACCTATCGACACACGGTTGAGCAGAAAGGACGGCGCCTCCGCGCGGACGCGGAGCGTGCGCTCGGCCGCAGGGCGCAACGGGCGGGACGCCAGCGACGGGGGCAGCGCGCGGCGCCTCATCGGCGCGCCGCGCGAGACCAGCCCGCGGCCCAGCTTCCGGCCGCGGGCCAGACAGTCGATCCACGCCACGCTGTACGGCCAACCATGCGACGCCTCGAAGACCGCCATCGTCTCGTCCAGGTCCCCGGTGGCTACGGTCTCCGCCAGGACGAAGGCGGTCTCGATGGTCTGCAGCCGGAAGCTGGCGGACAGGATGACGCCGGTCAGCCCCATGCCACCGAGGGTGGCGCGGAAGAGATCGGCGTCTTGCGCGCGGCTGCACGCGCGGACCTCGTTGCCGGCAGTCGCCAGCGTCAGCGACTCGACGTGCGCGCCGAAGGTCCCGTCGCGGTGGTGGTTCTTCCCATGCACGTCGGCCGCAATCAGGCCGCCGACGGTCACGAACTTCGTCCCCGGAACGACCGGCGGAAACCACCCCCGTGGCACGAAGGTCCGCAGGATGTCGTCGAGCCCGACCCCGGCCTCGCACGTCAGCAGGCCCGTGTCGGCGTCGAACGCCTGCAGCCTGCCCAGGCCCGTCATCGACAAGGTGAGATCGCGGTTGAGCGCGGCGTCGCCGTAGGACCGTCCCTGCCCGCGCGCGATCAACGTGCCGCGGCGCGCGAGCACCTCACCCAGGTCGCCCCGGCCGTGCAGAGATGCCGTGCAGCAGTCGACGACCGGATACCGGCCCCACCCCGACAGCTTCATCGCTCACAAGACCGCCGCGCACGCGGCCACGAGCCCGATACCGATGCCGACCAGCCAGGTCGTCCAGTCGCGCAAGGCGAACAGTACCGGATCATCGTCGAAGGCTCCACGGCCGGCAAACAGCATCATCCGTCCCAGCCAGGTGACGAGCAGAAGATCCGCGAGCCAGAGCAGCTCGGGCCGGCCGTAGAGCATCCGTACTTCCGGGCTCTGGATGTACAGCGCGAGCACCACGACCGAGGCCATTCCGCTGGCGGCGCCCAGCCCGGCCAGCACCACGATGTCCTCGACTGCGTACGCGCGGCCGGGCAACCCGGATCGCCCGGTGGCCAGCCCCGCCGACAACTCGTTCTGACGCTTGAGAACGGCCAGCGTGAGGAAAAGGAAGAAAGCAAACGCCACGAACCAGGACGATAGCGCAACGGAAACCACCGCCGCTCCAGCCACCGTGCGAATCGTGAAGAGCAGGGCCAGCGCGACGACGTCGATGAAGATCCTGCGCTTGAGCGCGAGCGAGTAGGCGCAGGTCACCAGCAAGTAGCATGCGACCCACAACCCCGCAACCGTGGACAGCCCGACGGCCGCAGCGAGCCCTGCGCCCACCAGGGCGGCGCCCAGGCATCCTGCCGGCGCCAACCGCAGCTTGCCCGCCGCCAGCGGGCGATGGCGCTTGCGCTCGTGCGCGCGGTCGTACGGGAGATCTACCAGGTCGTTCAGCAGGTAGGTACCCGACGCAACGACCGACAGGGCCCCGAACAGCCCGGCCGCCACGAGATACGGCGCCGGGCTCGTCTCGTGCGCGGCGACGAGGGGCGCGAACACGACTATGTTCTTGACCCACTGGTGCGGGCGCAACGCCCACAGGTAGTCCTCAAGCGGGCTCGCCGTCGGAAGCGCGGCAGATTCATGCCTTCTACATCAATGGCGGAAGTGCCGCCGGCCGGCCAACACCCATCGCCATGCCGTGCTGGTCGGCGGCAGCGATCACCTCCGCGCGCGCGTCGAGCTCGTCGCGGAACGGAAAAGCGCACATCGATCCGCCCGGGCTCGACCGACACGCCCGCGGGCAAGCCCGACAGGGAGCGTCTCGGCGGACTCTAGATCACGATGCGCTCGATCTCGTCGACGGTGATCGTGTCCGCCGTCCGGTCGTAGAGCTTCGTCGTCTTCGGCGAGGCGTGTCCGGCGATCTGCTGCGCGTGCTCGAGCGTCCCCCCGTTCGACAGATACGCCGTGATCCCCGTCGCCCGGAACGTGTGGCAGCAGGTCGAGGGCGGCAGACCCGCGGCCGCCGCCCGCCGCTTGATCATGGCCAGGACGAGACGCCGCGCCAGCGCCCGGCCCGTCAGCCGCCGCCCCGCGGGGTCGACGCTCTGGAAGAGCGGCGCCTTCGCCTCGTCGAGCCCGGCCAGCTCGAGGTAGTCGTCCAGCGCCTCGGCCGCCCGATGGTGGGCCGGGACGTCGTGCCGCTTGCCGCCCTTCTCGTGGAGCCTGAGCCACCCCCGGCTCTCCTGCCGGAAGTAGTCCTGCCGCCGCATGCCGATGACCGCGCTCACCCGCGCGAAGCTGTAGAGCATCACCGAGACGAGCGCCCGGTCGCGCAGGCCCGCGAGCGTGCCCGTGTCGATCGCCTCGAGGAGCCGGCGGGCCTCGGCCGGCGAGAGCACCGGCGTTGCGCCCTTCGTGACGACGTGCTTCGGCCCCCGCACGGCCGCCGCCGGGTTCACCGGGATGACCTGGCTGACGACGAGCCAGTCGCCGAGCATGCGGATCGCGGCCAGGTGCTGCTTGACCGTGGGCGCCGACCCGGGGTGGGTCCGGATGTAGGCCGCCACGTGCAGCGGCGAGACCGCCTCGAGCGCCAGGCCCCGCGCCTCGCACCAGGCCAGGAACTGCCCCACGGCCCGCCCGTACGCCGCCCGCGTGCGCCGGTTGGCGATCCGCGCGGCGAAGAACTCCAGGAACCTCGCCACCGCCACGGGCCCCGCGTCGACGATCAGCCGCGGCAACGCGAGCAGCTCGGCCGACGCCGCGCGCGCCGGGCGCAGGGCGTCCGGCGGCTCGACCCGCACCAGGTCTTCGTTCACTGCCTCACCTCTCCCCCGCCGCTCCCGGCGTCTCCCCGTCGACGAGCGCCTCGAACTGCTCGTAGTCGTTCGTCAGCGCCTGGGCGAGCGCGAAGAGCCGCCCGACGGCGTCCTTCGCGCCGCTGAAGCGCACCTCGATCCGCCCGGGTTCGACCGATACGCCCTCGGGCAGGCCCGAAAGGCGCGCCTCGAGCGCCTCGATGGGCACCGCCACCCGGATCCCGGTGAGCCGGGCCTTGCGGATCTCGGTGACGACCCGTTCGCGGCGCGTCTGCTCGCCGCGGAAGGCGGCCCGTTTGCGGCGGCTTCGGAGCTGGCGCAGGAGCTCGGCGCGCGGCAGGGTCAGGATGTGCCCGGTCCGGCCGGCGCCGAAGGCCGTCATCAGCTGCGCGGCGCGGACCTTCGAGACGCCGAAGAGCCGTTCGAGGTCGCGGCGGGTGAGCAGGTCTTGGTCGAGCTTTTCGAGCTGTCGGATGGCGTCGGGGATGGCGAGCAGCCAGCGCGGCTTGGCGGGCACGGGTCTACCGGGCGAACCCTTGCTGGGCCTTGCGGATGGGCGGCTTGTCGGCGTGGCATCTGGCTGCGACAGGTTAGTGAACGGTCGTTCAGGATGCAAGGCCGGCCTGGTACGGGGGCTGGGTAGTGCATAAAGCGGGTTATGGGACGGTTGGAAAAGGCGCAGGAACCAAAGCCGTCAGGAGGGCCGCCGCGCGAAACGGCCGGCCGCGGGTTGTTTGCGGGAGGGGGCGAAATCCTACCGCTAAGCCGGTACCCCCCAAGCGTTGCGGTCCAAGCACTCCGGTTCAGAAGGCGAGGACCTTCTGACCCTGCTCACGTAACTGGCCCTGGGGTCCGACGTACCTGTAGAGCGTCACCGGCCTGATGCCGAGGTTCTCGGCACAGTTCGGCCACCGACGTGTCGCGGTGGGCCATCGCTGCCTGAGCCAGCCGCACCTGGGCTTTCGACAGCGCGAACTTCCTGCCGCCCTTGCGGCCGCGGGCCCGTGCGGCCTTGAGCCCAGCCACGGTGCGTTCGCAGATCAGCTCCAGCTCGAACTCGGCCAGCGCTGCGAAGATGCCGAACACGAGGCGGCCGGCTGCGGTCGTGGTGTCGATCTGCGCGCCCTGGCCGGCAAGCACCCGCAGGCCCACGCCGCGGGCGGACAGGTCCTGCACGGTGTTGACCAGATGGGCGAGGTTGCGGCCGAGGCGGTCGAGCTTCCAGACGACGAGCACGTCGCCCTTCCGCAGGGCGCGCAGGCAGCTGTCGAGTCCCGGCCGGTCGTCGCGTACGCCGGAGGCGAAGTCGTGGTAGAGGTTGGCCGCGTCGTCGATGCCCTCGGCCCGCAGGGCGTCGCGCTGCAGGTCCAGCGACTGGGAGCCATCCGCGGTGTGTCGTATCCCGTGTCGGATTCTCTGTCTTGCAAACGTCGAGTGCGTGGGCCAGTGCGGTGCGCCGCTAGGCGCACCACTTCACGCAACTCGACCAGGTATCGCAGAGCGTGACGGCGTGCAACTGTGAACACGTGTCATAGTGAGCGCGTGAAGGTGTTCAAGTATCGGCGGCTTGGCCGGTCAGCAGCGCCCGCGCAAGAGCCACGCGGTGGCCGACGCGGACGGGGCACACAGCATCGTCAACTGGCCCTGGCCTGGATGGTGATCGCTTCGCGCAATCTTTCCATCAGCCCTTCCAGGTGCGCCATGCGTTCGCGGAGTGTCCCGACCTCGCCGCGCAATTCGTTGATGTCCTGCCGCACCCCGCGAGCCGAGGTGAGGATCACGCCCGCGAGCGTGACACCCACCCCGTCACGATGGCAATTATTTCCGGGGTCATGCTTCCTCCTTCGAGGTGCAAGTCTACCGCCTCCCTCACGACCTAGGCCAGAGACACCTACTCGTCCCTCGGCGCCAGTCCGCGGGCCTGAAACAGAAGATCGATCGCTTCCGCCAGCAACGCTTGAACGCTGCTGTTCTCCGTCACTGCCAGATGGCGCAGCTTCGTCGACGTGCGGGGGTTGAAGTACCCGCCGATGTGCTTCAGGCGGGTGCGGTCGGCGCTGGTCGCGGCGGCTGGCACGGGTTGCCGGCGGTTGAGGGCGGTCGTGAATTTGTTGTTAGTCATTGGCGACGACTCCAGAGTGCGACGGCGCGAGATCGTGAACACGTTTCATAATGAACGCGTGAAGGTGTTCAACATCGGCGGCAGCTTTACTGCGCGGGTCGTATTCCTGGGCGGCTTGGCCGGTCAGCAGCGCCCGCGCAAAGGCCACGCGGTGGCCGACGCGGACGGGGCACACGTCCAGGGTGAGCGTGTGGAGGGCGTCCGCAGCTTGATCGGCATCGCGGCCGTGCGGGGAGACGGCATTGAGCACGACGAGGGCTGGCGTCCCGGTGGTGGCGAGAAATTGCACCGTGTCCGTGATCGCCTCCAAGTCTAGAATGGCGGTGCGGCACGGAACGAGCACCAGATCGGCCGCGCGCGCGACTTTGAGCGCGGCGCTGTCGGAGTGGGGCGCGGTGTCGAGGTAGAGCAGATCGACGCCAGCCGCCAACGCCCGATCTAGCTCGGGACGCAGGCGGCTCGCCGGGGCCGCAAGGACGGTGGGGAGTGCCGCCTCGCGGCGGTCGGCCCAATGCGCGGCGCTGGCCTGGGGGTCGAAGTCGATGATCGCGGCGTGTCGGCCCGCGTGGGCCGACGCGACGGCCAGATGGAGGGCGAGCGTTGTTTTTCCGCTCCCTCCTTTCTGGCTGACAAGGGCGATCGTGAGCATAGTCTCGGCCTCCTGCGACACGTTGAACGTGTGAACAGATGGGTATGTGAAAGTGTAACCATGTGATAGTGTTCGTTGCAATATCGGATCGAAGGCGATGAGCAAACCCCCTCTACCAGTCAGCGGGTTCGTGCCGATCGGCGAGCTGGCCGGTGCGCTGCCGGGCATCGTCCCGCGCGGGCGGGCAATGTCGGCGCAAACTCGGCACCACTTCACCACGCTGCGCCAAGTCAATCAGCTCATCGAGGCGAGCGAAGCGGACGCCGACATGGGCTTCATGGCGCGGCTCCTGGCGCTGTGTTCTCTGCCGCGCACCAATCCGCGGGACCGCGCGAAGTACATCCGGCGCAACGGCCCGTACGCCCTGGTGATGGTGGCCGGCGGGCTCAATAAATTGCCGTACGGCAACCTGCCGCGCTTGCTTCTGGCGTGGGTCTGTTCTGAGGCGGTGCGGACGCAATCGCGCGATCTGGTCCTGGGCCGCTCTCTCTATGAGTTCATGCACAAGCTCGGCCTCGAAGATCGCAGCGGGAGCCCGCGCGGGGATCGGGCGCGACTCAAGAATCAAATGCGCCGGCTGTTTACTTGCTCGGTGCAGCTCGTCTACGCCGAGGGGGATCATGAGGTCGTCGTGTCGTCGTACATTGCAGATCGCGCAGAGTTCTGGTGGTCGGTGACGCGCCCGGATGCGCCCGCGCTGTGGAACAGCACGATCCAGCTCGGGGAGAAGTTCTTTGAAGAGATCATCGCGCACCCTGTCCCGCTCGATCTGAATACGCTCAAGGCGCTCAAACGCTCGCCGCTCGGCCTGGATTTGTACTTCTGGCTCGTGTATCGCACCTACACGATCAAGGCTCCGTTGACGCTCTCCTGGCGACAGCTCTACCGACAGTTCGGCGCACACCCGGCGAACGGGCCGGCGGACATCAGCGGGTTCCGCTGGCAATGTCTGCGCGAGCTAAAGAAAATCAAACGGGCATGGCCGGACCTGCACTATCACACCGTCACGGCCGCGCTGGTCATCGAGCCCTCGCCGCCTCGTATCCCACCGTCACAGCTCCGTCTCATCAGCGTGTAGGCGCGCCCCTCGTCTACCCTAGTCGTCGGTCCCGTTGGGCGGGCTGGCGGATCACCGCCGGCCCATAATTGCCGGTCTGAGCCGTAACGGTGAGCCCGTGTCACCCGAAGGGACGCAGCGCAGCGGAGTAGCCGCGCAGCGCCTTTACTCGGGCGGGAGTGAAGGCTCTCCGGGGTTGTTTCCGAAACGTGCCGCGCCGCGCCGTCTGTCGCCCGCTGTGCGGCGTTCGCCCTCGGTGGTTGGGCTCTGACCGTCGGCCGGTGGTCGTCACTCCTGGGGCCGCTCAGCGCCCCGTACGCGCCGCTCGGGAGTTTTCCACAAAAGAGCTGTGAATCCGCGAGTTTTCCATCGGTGAAACGCGACGGTTCAGACCGCCCCGACTATCGGTGAAACGCGACGGTTTTCCGCCCCGACCATCGGTGAAACGCGACGGACTCTACAAGTACGTACAGATCAAGTAGTACATCCCGACAAGTACATGCAGGCCGGTGGCCTGTTCATCCTCGATCTATCGACAAAAAACAGAGGGATCGGAACGGCGGAGAATGAGGGGATGAGTCAGGGGAAGCTGTCTAGAATCAGTGGCTATTTTACTCAGAAAAACAATGAACGGGTGTTACCGGTACAGGAACACCCACCAAAAACACGGCCCGGATAGCCGCCGCCGTCCAGGCGCGTCAAGCCGCTCCGCGGCTCCTCCGCTTCGCTCCGGCCCGGCGGGTGACGCGCCCGGCCCGCGGCGGCTCAGAAGGCGCTTACGGCCGGAAGGTTCCCTTCCGGCCCGTCAGAACAGCCCGGAACGGTCAGACGACTCGTCGTGACAAGGCCTACGAGTGTTTCCGGTCGGCCAGCAGCACATTATCGATCCGCGTGTCGACGGCGGAGATCTGGGCGCTGAGGTCACGCCGGCCGCCCTCAATCTCGGCATGCACGACCCGCCACACCCCGAAGAGCACGCCGATCCAGGTTCTGCCCGGCTACGGTTCTACGGCCGGCCGGTATTGGTGACGACAATCTCGGTGTCGCTTCTGCTGACGACTTCCGTCAGGGTGGTGGTCCAGGAGTCGCCCCTTCTGTCGGTGACGATGATCGGCGTTCCGGGCAACTAGTCGCTGTCGGGAAGCTGGGCAACCCGCTCGCCCTCGAGCACGGCGCCCCAGCCGCGGTCGAGCTGGCGGGGCTTCCAACCCTCGACGAGCGGTTTCGTTCGGGTCGGGCCGGAGGCTCTGGCGGGTTGGGCTGCGGAGCGTAGCAGGTCTCAAGGTCGAGGAACTCCTTGATGAGGCCCTGTTGGACCAGCCGTCTCAACCAGGCGGAGATGTTGATGGCTTTCTCCCTTCTCCGGAGTCTGTCGATACCTCGCCGCATCTGGGGGTCGCTCGGGAGCGAAGCGCGCTGGCGCTGCACCGGCTCGGACCACCCGCCGGCAAGTGGCCGGCAGCGAACACGCCCGAGGACTGAAAGTGGAACCCTCACGGTGTCAGCGGTGAATGAGGCGGTTGATTTGAGCGTGTGCTACCCATGAGATCGGCTCTCCGGACGGATCCGTGTCCAGCTCTACACGGTCACGGCGGGGGGTGTCGAAAACATACAACAGGGCCGTGGTGAGTCGTTGGATGGCCGGCTCACGGGGGCCTTGGTAGTGGTACGTCTCAACCAGTCGGTGCGCCTGGGCGCGGGTGAGGCGGACGGTCCGCGGCATGAGGGGGCGCTCTCCCTTCTCGGGGAAGTCTACGTCGTCGTGGCGGGCCGGGCGGGGGACCAGAGGGGGAGTAGCCGGCATCTGGCCGGGAGCGTGACAGCGGGAGCGAAGCGCGCTGGCGCGGTCCTGGCGGCCGGCCGGCGGGATGGTCCGGTGCGACTAGTTGATGAGGAAGTCGAGGGCTTTAGACAGCACGAGCAAGACCGCGATCCCGGCGTAGAGCTTGTTCGTAAACCGTGTTTCGAGCGTGGCGATCGCGGTCTTGAGGTCCGCTCTCAGCTCTGCGATGTCGCTCTTGGTGGTGGCCCGCAGGTCAGCGATATCGCTCTTGGTGGCGACGTTCTCGGTGAGCATCGAGCCGAAGGTGGATACGAAGGCTTCCGCCAGGCGCTCGTCGGCGCCGGCACCTTGCAGCCGTTTCACGGCCGCGTGCGTGTCGAAAGCGAGCGAGGACATAGCCATCATGATACCTGCCGCGCCGTGCCTGCGCCGATCCTGTACGACGTCGTAATCCTCGACGAACTGGGCTACGTGCCGTTCGACAAGGCCGGCGCCGACCTGCTGTTCGGCTTCATCAGCCAGCGCTACGAGCGCCGGAGCCTCGTCGTGACGACGAATCTGCCGTTCGCGCGCTGGGCCGAGGTCTTCCTCGACGCCACGGCCGCCGCCGCGGTCATCGACCGGATCGTCCACCACGCCACCGTGTTGACGACCGCCGGCGACAGCTACCGGCTCAAGACCGCCACACGCAACCAGGCGTCCCGCGCGCCACAGGAGGTGCCACGGCAATAGCGCTCATCGCGACGTGGCCTCCCGTCGCTCCGCTCCGTCCGGCCACGTCGCGATGACCACCACAACCCAAGAATGGGGGTCCCATTTCACGTGGCCACAAAGGTCCCTGTACCTTTCTCAATGACTTCGCGCGAGTAAATCTCAAATCTCGCGGAGTCGGGCAGGCCGCCGGGAGCCACCGAGGGGTCCCTGTGTCTCGAGCACTTGAAAAGGACTTGTGCCCCGGCGTTCAGCCAGCGATGGATGCCCCGTGGGGAGTTTGCGCCATCGAGCGCCAGTACAGGGACCGGCAGGCATCGTTGGCGCGCCCGTGAAATGCGGCAGATAGGAGGTTCGATGTGGAGCTGGCCTGGTTCGTGGGTGTCGACTGGGGATCGCAGACGCACCAAGCGTGCGTAAGCGACGTTGCCGGGAAGCTGCTCGGCGAGCGGGCGTTCGAGCATGGCGGCCAGGGGCTGTCGGAGATGGCGGACTGGCTTCTGTCTTTTACGGCGGGTAAGGCGGAGCAGGTCGGCGTGGCGATCGAGACACCGCGCGGGCCGGTGGTCGAGAGCCTGATGGAACGGGGCTTCGCTGTCCACGCGATCAATCCGAAGCAGCTCGACCGCTTCCGCGACCGCATCTCGCCGGCGGGGGCGAAGGATGACCGACGGGATGCGCGGGTGCTGGCCTCGGCGCTACGCACCGACCCGCACTGTCTGCGGCGGCTGGAGCCGACCGACCCAGCGATCGTCGAGTTGCGGGAGTGGTCGCGCCTGAGCGAGGAGATTACGCGGGAACGCGTTCGCCAGGCGAACCGGATGCGCGAGCAGCTCTGGCGCTACTACCCGCAGCTGCTCGCCGCGACCAGCGACGATGTCGCGGCGTCCTGGGCGCTCGCCCTGTGGCGGCGCCTGCCGACGCCGGTTGCGGCGCAGCGCGTTCGCGAAGCGACGCTCGCCAAGTTGTTGAAACAGCACCGCATCCGCCGGGTCGACGCCGCGACGCTGTGTGCCCGGCTGCGGGCGCCGGCCGTCCGGGTCGCGCCAGGTGCCGCCGAGGCCGCCGCCGCGCATGTGCGGCTCATCGCCGAACGCCTCGTACTGGTCAACCGGCAACTGGCGCACGCGCGCAGCCAGCTCGACCGATTGGTGCACCAGCTCGCCGAGGCCGCACCGGCGGAAGACCCGGACGCGCCCGCCGAGAGCGAGCCAGAGCCGTCGCCACCGCCGCCCGACGCGGCCATCCTGCTAGCGCTGCCCGGCATCGGCACCGGCGTCCTCGCTTGTCTGCTTGCCGAGGGTAGCGACGCGCTGCGGCGGCGGGACTACGCCGCGCTTCGCTGTCTCTGCGGGGTGGCGCCGGTCACCCGGCGTTCGGGCAAGAGCCTGCTCGTGGTGCGCCGCCTGGCTGCCCACGACCGGCTGCGCGACGCCGCCTACCACTGGGCTCGCGTCGCTGCCCACCGCGACCCGGTCAGCCGCGCCAAGTATCAGGCGCTGCGCAGCCGCGGCCATGGACACGCCCGCTCCCTGCGCTCAGTGGCCGACCGCCTGCTCAACGTCGCCTGCGCCATGCTCCGCGACGGCACCTGCTTCGACCCGCACCGTGCAGGAAATGTCACCGCGTGAACTCGTAACACACGCTCTCGATCGACATTCGCCACGCCTTGGCGAGTCCGATGACGAAACGGCTCGTGGGCGCTGTGGGCACGTCGTCTGCGGCGTGTCCAAGGCGCGGTGGGCGCGTTCTTTGCGTCCACGGCGACGGCAGCGTCCATGCGCCATCCCGTCACCTCACGCCCATCTCGACCGCCGTCACGACGACGCAAAAAGACACTTGCAAAATGGTGGGGAGTCCTTTTCTAGTTGCCATTTCCACGCATCACGGTCTCTGGCGGACCAAGGGGCCCGTCAACGCCGGATCTCGCCATCTGCCGAGGAACTACCTCGTCGGGCAACCGCCGCCGAAGCGGCTCCGGCGCGATAACTCAGAGTATGGGCCAACGACCCACTTCACGCCGCGGCATCTCCTGCGGCGCAGACTCCTAGTGCCTGTCAAGTGTCGTCGTCGTCGCCAGGGTCTTCTTCCGGGTCTCGTCGGAGCATCTTCACCAGTCTCCGACTTCCGATTACATCGGACAGACCACCTTCACCCTCACTGATCAAGTCGGCGAGCTCCAAGAGAGCCTTTCTGGTCCGCGTCTCGATCTGTTTCGCCCTGCGCGAACTCGATCACGCTGCGCCGCACCGCGAGATGCAGCGGCGCGGGATCGAGGATCCGCGTTTCGTCACCGTCGCCCGTGCCGGCTGGATCAACCGCGAGAACAACGTCAGCGGCCCGGCGCTCAAGCCCGGCGCGCAGCCCATCGAGATTATCTCGACCCCTGGCCGCGGCGACCACGCCGTGGCCTCCAAGCACAAGCAGGAGGAGATGGGCTACACCGAGCGCGGCGAGGCGGGCGGCAAGGCGATGCGCACGAAGGGCAGCGACGTGTTCGACGAGAAGGGCCAGCACGTCACCGAGACGCGCCAGACCCGTGGGAAGACGGAGACCTACGTGGCCTACTCGGTCACCGACGTCAACGTCGCGAACCTGCGCGATCGGACCCCCCCGGGGCAGGGCCGCTTCACCGTCAAGGCCTGGCAGAAGGCCAATGACGGCCGCGATCCCGACTTCGACGCCATCCGTAGCGATATGGCCAGGAAGAAGATCGGCCACATGATTGAGGGCCTCGAGAAGAACGGCGTGACGGCCAAGCACGACGTCCCGCGCATCGAGGAGGCCCGCTTCTCGCTCGACGCCAACGGCAAGGGCACGCTGCAGATTCCCGAGGCCACGTCGTTCCGCGACATCAATCATCAGGCCTCGTCGGTGATGCAGGCCATCTCGCATGCGAGCATCGCCCGCGAGGCCCAGCGCGTGGTCGGCGCCGCGCCGGAGGGCCAGCCCAACGAGGCGGCCGTGGCCCGTGTCGCGGCCTACCAGCAGCCGCCGTCCAAGCAGGCGAAGTCGCCGGCGTTCGCCGAGGCGGACCTGGTCGCCAGCTACGCGGCGCTGCACGAGACCACCGGCCTCGGTCTCGACTGCGACCCGCATCCGAATGTCCGCAACGTCGAGATGCAGGAGCGCTGGGCGGAGAAGCTCGCCCAGCCGGGCGGCTACGCGTCCGTCGACCGCCAGATCACGCGGACCCTCAAGCTCAACGAGGAGCTCCCACCCCCGCAGCCCGGGAGGCGGGGCCGTTTCCAGACCCGTGAGGAGCTGGCCCAGCCGGAGCACGCCGGCCGGCCGGCGGAGGACGTCAGTGCCCGCGCGGCCGCGGCCATCCGTTACGAGAGCCGTTCCGCGTCCGACGACTCGGTTCACCCGCCGCCCACGCGTCCGAGTTCCGCGACCCAGGCCCAGGGCGCGCAGACCCAGGCAAGGGACAAGGGCAAGGGCACGCCGGGCGACGGCGACCCCGGCGACCCGACGGGCGGCGGCGCGGCCCGCTGATCGCTAGCTCACTTTCGCCCCCTAGCTTCTTCACCGCCCCGGTCGCGATTTGCGGCCGGGGCGTCTTCTTGTACGGTTCCCGTCTGCTGGCTCGGGCCGGCCTGAGGCCCCTGGCGCTGTTTCGGGGCTTGAGTCCACTCTGTCGTGACAAGTCCTTTAAACGCAATGAGATCGGACAATCGAGACTGATTGCCTACTGCCCGCCCTAAATATAAACCCTTTATTCACTTGGTGTTAAGGGCTCATTTTCGCCAAATCTTCGTCTGAAACATGCCAAAAAATGCCAAAAAGGGGCTCTCCTGCCCACAATATCGATCTGACGATCCATATTGTGGGCGGCGGTTCGCCTAGAAAGTGCATTTTCTCGCAGTCGTCGACGTCATCAGAATACAAAATTCGACCTAAGTCCTTTGTTCTCAGCGACATCTCTTTTGGCCCCAGATTTTGACTTCATTTTCTGCTGCAAATCATCATGCTGCGAGCCTCGCCGGCCCTGTTCCCACCTACCCCAAATTACCGTCTTGGCCTCGGCCTGGCGTTGTGGACTTTCGCCTTGGCGAAAGCCGGCTCCACGTTCTGCCAGCCTCGTCTTCATCCATCGCTTTTGCTCAAGCCGCCGCTGGCGGCGAAGTTCGTCTCGTCGGCAGTCCCAACCTCACTTTCTCGGATCTCGCCCCCGAGGCGAACACGTGCGGCGGTCCTCCTGCCTCGTCACGGCGCATGCGGGAGGACTGGTTCACAGCGCGGCCGCGGCGAGAGCAACGCGCAGGTACTCAGAACGAGTAACCGCGGACCGGAGCTGACCTGCTTCCGAGTCCGCCCAGCTCCCGGCGCGTCCGCCGCTGTGCGGGGGCAAAACAGGGAGCGGGCGAGGACCGATTTCGGGCCGGACAGGGCGCCGCCGAGCCAGGGGCGCGTGTCGCTAGGCTTTACCCGCAATGGGCGACAGCGACAGAAAATCTGCGGAAACGGCGCGCCTGCCGCCGGAACAATCTGGACGGCCCCCGGCTCGGGAGACGGTTGCAATCGCCAAGCTCCTGACCGACAGCGGGACGCAGGTGCGTTCCGAGATCAGCGAGTTCATCGTCACCGAGTACGTCGAGGCGCTCGGCGACGGTGCCCGGTTCCCACCGGTGGTCCTCTTCCGCGCCGATGGAGCGGACGTGCTCGCCGACGGGTTCCACCGCGTGCGGGCCTACCAGCAGGCCGGTCGAGACGAGATCGAGGCCGACGTCTACGAGGGCGGGCCGGACGAGGCGCTCTGGTTTGCCCTTGGCGCCAACCGGGCTCATGGCCAACGGCTAAATGATGGCGACAAGCGGCGGGCCATCGAGATGGCCTACAAGGCGTGGCCGGACGTCAGCCAGAGACGGATCGCGGCTCACGTGGGGTGCAACCAGAGCTACGTGGGAAGAGTGCGGGCGCAGGTGAATCCTAGGATTCACCTGCCGGACAAGGTGGTGGGTCGCGACGGCCGCCGAAGCCCCGCGACCAAGCCATCCAGGAAGCGGGTAGCCGCGCCAGTGGACGACGACGCGGCGCCCGCGACCCCTACCGAGCAAGCCGACACCCAG
The DNA here is from genome assembly GCA_965217045.1 of Vicinamibacterales bacterium. Lineage (GTDB taxonomy): Bacteria > Acidobacteriota > Vicinamibacteria > Vicinamibacterales > UBA8438 > JAAXGX01. Next base: position 60,478 of record CBDCHF010000010.1, read on the forward strand.
ACGGACTTTCCGGAGGCATCCAATGCGCAAGCCAGCGCCGGGCGCGAAAACAAGGGCGAGGAACCGGATCCCGCGCCCCCGGAGCAAGCTGCAGTCGAGCCGGAAGCCGAGACGAGCGGCAGGTCGGATCCGCCAAGAGCGGACGGCGACGGGTCCAGAACCGGGGTGACCCCGAAGCGGTCGGCCCGGAACCACTCGAACCGGATCGTCGAGGTCGTCGCCGACAACGCGAAAAACTTGACCGCGCAGGAGGAACTCATCGACTTCGCGGCGCTCGACCGCCAGCAGCTGCCGCAGTGGATCAAGGACCTCGAGGAAGGAAGCCGTCTGCTGCAGCGTTTCATCCGTCGGCTGCGCAAGGAGGTTCAGCGTGGAGTCCCGCCGCAAACCACCTCGCATTGAGACGATTCGTCTCGACACCTTGCGCGTGCCCCCGGCAGGCAAGGCGCAACGGCCCTTCCGGGAAGCGAAGGGCGATCGGATTGCCGCCGAGTTCGACATCAACAGCTTCGGCTTCCCGGCGGTCTGCCGGGTAGACGGGATTCCCTGGATCGTCGATGGGCAGCACCGAGTGTACGCCATCCGGAAATGCGGCTACGCGAAGGCGAGCGACCTGATCGAGTGCGAGGTGTACGAAGGACTGTCGATGGCCGAGATGGCCCGGATGTTCCTCGGTCGGAACCGGAGCACGCCGGTGACCGCCTTCGAGCGCTTCGGCGTCGCCGTCACAGCCGGCTACCCAACGGAAGGGGCGATCACGAAGATCGTCGAGAGCCTCGGGCTGAAGATCGGATACCCCAAGACGGAGGGCAACGTCTATTCGGTGGGTGCGCTGCGGAGGGTGTACGAGCGCTACGGCGCAGACAGCCTCGAGCGCGCGCTCCGCGTATTGCGCGACGCATATCAGAACAGCCCCGCAGGTCTCGGGCGGCAAGCGATCGACGGAGTCGGACTGGTCATCGGTACGTATGCGGCACTCGATGACGAGCTGCTCGTAGCCGCACTGAGCAAGGAGCCCCACGGGGTGCACTCGCTGAAGCGTCGGGCAGAAGAGTACCGCGAGCGCCTTGGGCGCCAGGTGCCGGAGTGCGTCGCGGCCGCGGTGGTGGACATCTACAACCGGCACGCTGGCAGAAAGCAGCACCTCGTGAAATGGTGGAAGGTCCACGAGGGCGGCCACGTGCGTCGCGGCCGCGGGCCGTGGTCGTGACGATATCCGGACCGCCGGTATCAGGCCTCTGCCCCAACCCGAGGCCAGACGCACCGCGGCAACGCGCCATGGACCCGCGTGGATGGCCCAGCGTGCTACTGAGCTGGGCCGTGGTCGTGGTTCGCCTTCGCGAAGTCTTCCTTGGGCGGGTCTTCAGCGTCGTGCTCTTGCCCTGGCGCTGATTGATTCCGCGTCTGCCGAGCCTGTGGTTTGGGCGGCCTAGGGCCGTCCTGGCCCGGAAACTATACTTGACCCGTCGGCGTGCCTTATTGGTTGGCCGGCTCGGTTCGCCTGCTGGGTCTCGTTGTCTCGTCATGTGGAGGCTAGGTTATGGCTGAGGTCGATTTTGACGAGCCCGTCCCCGGTTCCCCCGCCTTGCGCGCGTGGGCCCATCGTTTTGCCAGCGACATTCGCGCCGGCGTTGCGTCTCATCAGCGATCCACGTCTGTCTGCCCGCCGACTAATGTCCGCGGCAATTCCTACTCTGGCGCCGCCTCGGTTGTTTTGCGCCGGGAGGGCGAGCGCCGTGGTCTCACGGATCCGCGTTGGTCGGCCGTGCCCGCCGGCGTAGCGCCGGGGCAGGTCCGGCCCGGCGCTACGCCTGTCGAGCTCCCGCCCACCGGCGGGCGCGAAAAGCCGGCCAAGGTGTATCACGTTTCCGATCTGGTCCGGTCGGACCTTCCGGAGCCCGTGGTGCCTGGCGAGCGTAAGTTCGTCGAGGCGTTTGAGGCCCAGCGTGGCGTTGCGCCTGACAATGTTTGCGCCGAGCGTTTCGCGGAGGTGGCGTCTCGGCGGATCCGTGATCTGGAGAAAATCGACGGCGTCAAGGTGCATTACGACGCAGCTCCTATGAAGGAGGCCGTGTTCTGCCTCGAGCTGGTCTATGATGACTACCGCGCTCAGCGCCCTGGTCATCTCTATATCCCGCCCGCGTCGGCCTTTCCCGATGTCGATCATCAGGCGTCGTCGGTGTCTCGCGCCCTCGCTCACGCGCGCCTTGCGCTCGACGCGCGGGAGCGTCTTACCAGCGTCGAGGGTCCTCTCGACGATGCGTCCGAGCCTGACCAGGACGCCGCCGACCGTCTCTTGGCGTATCAGTCCGATGAGCCGCGTACCGGTCGCAATCCCACCCCGTTGATGTATCGTCCCCACGAGGAGCTCATCGCCGATTGCGCCGCCGTTGATGAAGTCACTCGGCTCGGCATGCGGTATTGCCCGTCTCCTTCCGTTGCCGATCCTGTGGTGCAGGAGCAGGCCGCTCACCTCGTGGTACTTCCCGAAGTCGTTGTGGGTTTCGATGCCGATCTGCGTCGCGTCACGGGTCCGGACTTTGTTCGCGGGGGCGAGCGGTCCGAGCGGGTGCCTGCCCGAGCCGCCGACCCGCCTCCTGACTCCACCGACGGTCCCGGCGGCCGTGTGCCACCCCCGCCCCCAGAGCGCCCGGTGCCCGCGTCTTTCGCTCAAAACGCCGAGGGCCCCGCCCGCGCTGCCGTCGACCGCTAACCTGGCGCCCTGCAGGGCGTTCGATCTGCACCTGGCGTCCTAGCCTGCTAGGACACCAGGTGCACATTGCTGCTGCCTTTGTCGCCGCCGGTTGCGGCGTGCACTGCGCCGCTACACTTCGCCTGCCGCGCGGTTCGCTTGGCGGCGGCCTACTCGATGTGTCCTTCAGGTACGGTTCCATCGGCTCCCCTTTCATCGGTGGCCTTCGTGGCGCCGACCAGCGAGGATCTCGTTGCCGCGGTCTTCGCTGGCGACGATGCGGTCGAGCGCCAGCGCGCCCGCTTCCGCGTTGTCCGTCCCGCTGACTGCGTGCCCCGGCTGCTTGTCCAGGCCATCGACCCGTTGCTGCTCACGGCCGTTCTTGGCCGTGAGCTCGCGCCCGCCTGGGTGCCGCTGCTCGAGCGCTACTATGCGGACGCCCGCCGGCGGTCTCCGGCGACGTTCCTCGATTTCGATCGCGCCTGGGACCTGCAGCGCCGCCGCTGGCAGCCCCTCGTGGATGACGCCGAGTCGGATGCGCGCCCGGCCGGGCCGCCAGCCGATTCTGTTTCTCCCGAGCGTGGTCCTGCCCGCGATGCCGCCCTGCCCGCCGGCCGCGCGGCCGTCGGGCGCGGCCGGCGGGCGGCCTCTCCCGCCTCGGCGGCGGCTGAGCCGTCGCTTCCCGCCGCGGCGGCCGCTGGCGCCGTTAGCTGGCCGTCGGCTGCCGGCCCCGCGCTCTCCGAGTTGCCGCCCGATCCGCCGCTCGACCCCGAGCCCGACGATGAGGTCGATCCCGAGGTCGATGACGACTCGCCTCCCCTGCCGCCCCTGGCGGCCGAGGCGGACGACCCGCGCGCTCTGGCAGAGGGCGCGCGGGTTCCGCGCGCCGGGCGCCACGGCCTTGCCGTGCTCGAGGCCGCGCGTCGGCCCGATTTCGATCTGGTGACTGTCTTCGACGGCTGCCTGTCGCAGGTCGACGGCGAATCTCACTGGGAGTCGTTTCGTTTCGGCGCCGCGTCGCTGCAGCGCGGCCCCCAGCGGCGTCGCTGACCGTTTTACGTCTGGCGGCTACTGCGGCCGCTTGCGGCCCTTCGCAAGCCTCCCTTCCTTTGGTTTCGCTGCGCCCGGCGCTAGCGTTTCGCCTTGCCGCCCTGGTTGCTCCTGACGCGTGCTTCGCGGCGGTCGTCGGCTGTTTTGATGGCTGATTCTCGTTCTCCGTCATCTGTCCGCGATGCGGTTGGCCGCGACGGCCGCGCTGCGCCTGCCCGTCAGCGGGTCCGAGCGCGTGCGCCCGGCCTTGCTCAGCCGGGTGCCCCGTCGGAGGGTCCGCCGCGGCAGGATCCTGTCGGCCTGGACCGGGTCGTCGAGCTTCGCGACTATCGCGGCGGCGATCATCGTGGCCGCCGCGTTGAGCGCCGCGACCCCCGCCGCCGCAGCCGCGAGGAGCGCGAGGAGGATGTGCTAGAGCTGCTCGGCACCTACCGGGTCATCTCGCGGCGCGCGCTCGTCGAGTTCGCGTTCGACGGCCACCCGTTCGCCGCGTCTCGCACGCTGACCTCGCTCGAGAAGCGCGGTTTTCTCGATGCGTCGACCGTGGCGCGCGGCCGCAGTGGCTACCAGGTCTTCTCGCTCACCGGCGGCGGCCGCGACCTGATCGCCGAGCGCCGCAGGAAGCGGCGCCGTGATGCGCGTCGCGATGAGCAGCGCTTCTGGTGCGGTTTCGGTGACACGCGCCAGCTCGCGCATGATCACCGCGTCTTCGAGGCGGTCATGCAGGATACCGAGCAGCTGCGCGCCGAGGGCGGCCGAATTCGTCACGTTCGCCTCGAGTCCGAGCTGCGCGGCATTCTCAGCGCCGCGGGTGAGACGGCCCGTGTCGTCTCGGGGCCGGACGCGGCCCGCGTGGCCCGCTGCCAGGCGGCCCGCCGCATCGGTCTGGCCGTCTTCGAGCGGGACGTCCCGCTGCCCGATGCGTTGATCGAGATCGAGGATGCCCACGGCCGCGTGCTCGTCCGCGGCATCGAGGTGGCGTCGAGCTCTTACACCCGTGCCCAGGTGCGTGCCAAGCGCCTGGCCGGTTTTCGGCTGTATTCCGTGCCGGGGTTCCGTCGGCAGGAACGCCAGCGGCGTATCGGCACATTTGTCAACGGTCGCTTCGGACTGACGGAAACTGGACAGGTCGTCGACCACAAGATGTAGGGGGTCATGATTCGGCATCGTCAGACAAGGAGCCAGTCTGAGTGCGTGCGCGGAGCCGGCGTCAAGGTTGCCAGCCCCGCGAAGCGGGGGCGGAGCGTAGCGACGCACCTTGACGCGGGCGAGCACACGCCGACGCTGTCGGTCTGACGATGCCGCGGGCGACCACAACATCTTGCGGTCGACACGAGCCCAGGATTCGTCAGTTCCTGGTGCTCGCGAACACATTGGACCGGGACGCGTTTCCGCTCTCCTGGGGAGGTGGACGATGAGGTATCTCACGTGGCTTGGTTGCTCGGCGGTGGCGGCTCACTGGCCGCTCGTCATGTTCGCGCCGGTGCTGTGTCCGGAGAGCATGGCGTTGGGCCCCGTGCGCGCCGCCGGGCTCACGTTGGTCGCGGGAGCCTTCGGCGCCCGTGTTCTCATGCAGGCCGGCTCCGGTACTGCTAGTCGCGTCGGTTGTGGTGCGGGCGATGCCCGTCGCTCCGGCTCCGGGCACGGCGATGCTCGCCGCAGCGGCGCTGGTTCAGGATGCGCGGTCCGTTCCGGCGATGGTCACGGCCTCGCCGTCCAGGTGACTGGTCATCAGGGTCGTGCTTCCCGCTCCGGCGTCGGTCACGGCGGCGCTTTCAGCCGTCCTGGAGCCGCCGTTCGGCGTGGCGCAGGTCATGGTGATGCTCGGGCCTGCCTCGGCGTTGCCCGGCGTCGGGGTTCTGGCGCGGGCGACGCGTCCGCGGTGGGCGATCAGGTTGCCCGGACAGGTTCCGGAGCTGGTCAGGCGCGCACCGATCCCGCTGGCGCGTTCGATTGCGTCCGTAGTGGGGGCGGTGCGGGTGATGCGCTTCACGCGGGCGTTGCCGGCTCCGCTTTTCGCCGCGGCAGCGGCAGCGGCGATGCGGTGTGCCTCTCGTCGCGGAGTGGCGACGCTGTTCGCGTGGGCCTCGGAGTAGGCAGCGCGTTTCGTGCGGGCGGTTCGGGTGCGGCCCGCCGTCACGGCAGCGGCGTGGGCGACGCTTTCCGGCCGGCGTCGCCATCCGCCGGCGACCCGGGCTCGTCCGTTCAGAACACGCCCGTACTTCCTGCGCTCCCCGCAGCGTTGGTCGGGCTCGCTCAGGTGCCCGTCCCTGCATTGGAGCGCTCTCTGCCCGTATCTCCTTCTTCCATTCCCGTTCTCTCTGTAGAGGTGTCGGGTGCGGCCTGTGCTGCTGATGCGCCACCTGGCGGCCGCGTCGGCTTCGATGTCGGCCGCCAAGCCTTCGTCCTCGATGACGATCAGCCCGGTACGCTGCTCGTCTCGGGTTCTGGCGCGGCGACCGTCCTGCGCGCCGGTGCCGGCGCCGGCGATGCCATTCGCGCCGGCTCCGGTCATGGCGATGTTCTGCGTGCTGGTTCGGGTGATGGCCATGCCGTCCGCGAAGGCCGCGGCTATGGCGATGCCCACCGCGTGGGCAGCGGCGTGGGCGATGCCGTTGTGTCGGGTCGCGCCGTCGGGGACGCGATCGTTGGCGGCTCCGCCACGGGTACCGCGTACCATTTCGCCCTTGTGGGAGATGCCTTCAACCAGTCCACGCAGCCTGGCGGGGCTGTGCGTGATGGCGCCGGTCTCGGCAGCGCCCAGCGCGGCGGTCGGGGTGCCGGTTCGGCGCTGCGTGTTGGCGCCGGTTCTGGCGATGCTTGGCGCGACGGCTCGGGTGTCGGCGATGCCTGGAGGCTCGGCCCCGGCCCGGGGACGGCCTACCGGCTCGGGATTGGCGACGGCCATGCTTATCGCGCGGGCGCCGGGCCGGGCGATGCGTGTCGCATGGGCGAGGGCAACGGCCGCGCTGTCGTTGGCGCCGGCGTGTGCGGCATGGCGGTTCGCCCGCCGGGCGGCCCTGGGGGCGCGGTCGTCTTCTCGGCCGTCGGCCATGCGGTCGCTCCGGGCGGCGCGTGGCGGGCTCCCCCGCCGTCGCCCGGGTCGGTGTTCGCCGCGGCGGAGCGCGGCGATTCGTTCCGTGACCGCATTTACCGCGCCCGGCTCGTCGTGCCGCCCGGCGAGCGTGTTGTGGCCCGCTGATGCCCTCGGCCGCCTTGGGGCTTTGGGCACTCGAGCCTGTGCGCCCTATCCTCTCTTATGAGGAGTTGGGTTTCCCCGTGCCCGGGGATGGACTTGGACCTGGACTTGGGGCTGGACCTGTGTGGACCTGCGGCCTTGACGGCTTTCCCCGCACAAGCGGGGATGAACCCTGTTCAGCCCTGTGCACAGTTCCGGTCCGTCCCCGCGTCGGTCGTTTTCGTCTTGTCGGCGGCTGCTTCAGCCGCGGGTGTCTGTGCAGCGTGGTGCGCAGTGCGAGTCGCTTCGGTGCGTGGTTGTCGGCCTCGCCGATTCCTGGCTCGCTGGGCGACTGTAGAGCCCTGTGCACAGTCCCGGATCGCGCTGCTGTCCGTGGCCTTGTCATTGCCAGCTTGGCCAGCCAGATACTTGGCCCTGCCGCCTCGGCGGCTCCCGTCGTCTGTCCGTCCTCTTTAGAGGGATGATTTCGATGCACACCGAGACTCTTTCGAAGTCCGTTGCTGTTGAGGACACGGCTGCGCCGCCGGCACCTGTGTCGCTCGGTTCCCGGTCGCCGGTCGGGGGCCGCGGCAAGCACACGGCGTTCCATCGAAACTCCTACTCCGAGCTTCCGGGTTCGCCCGTCACGGCGAGCACGACCCCTGCTGAGATCGAGTTCCCCAAGGCGTCTAGTGCGTACGCGCTGTTCTTCTACTCGTTGTGCTTCCTGGCGTCGCGTACCGAGCACGGCGCCGACATCGTCCCGTTGTCGGTCCCGGAGATGGCGTCCACGGTGAAGCATTCGCGTCGGTGGGTCTACAAGGCGCTGCATTATCTGTCCCATCACGGCTTCCTGTTTCTCATTCCCACGCCCGATTACGTGGTTGGCCTCAAGGCGGAACGGGTCGTGTGTCTGCGTGTTCCGCCGACGGGCTTTCTGCCGGTGACTCCCTATGTCGACAAGGATGCGAAGGCGCTCAGCTCGACGGATCGCGCGTGGCACGGCAAGCCCTCGCCGCCGCAGCCGGCGGATCCCGAGCCCGCGCTCGTTCCCTCGCCCGACGTCGCGCGGGCGTGCCAGCAGGTTGTCGTCAAGGCGACTCGCCGTGTGCGGGCGGCTGCGCGCGCCGATCTGACGATCCTCGACGCGGTTCCTCCGAACGACGAGGACGCGTTCTCCCGCGTCGTCACCAAGGCGCTCGCCGAGCGTTTCGGTTCGGTGCGTGCCATTACGGTCGCTCGTGCGCTGCTTCCCGTTCCACAACGCATCTTCGATCCGTCCCTCCGGCCCAGTCTCAAGCCTGCTTTTCCTGGTCCCTATAACATCGAGCGTGCCGCCGACTCTCCGGCGCGGCGTTCGTTCCTGCGGCAGCTCGACCGCGGCTTCAAGCGGCGTAGCGGCCGTCCGGTCGATATAAAGTGGACTAGTGCCGGCAGGACTGGTCTGTCGCTTCTCTTCGAACCGCTGCCCTATTACCAGCGTGCCCGGTTCGATGTCAAGGCGTTCGTTCAGGCGACTCAGCGGTACGTACTCGTCGACGGCGCTACCCATCCGCACTTTCCCGGTTATCAGGTCATCCGTGGCTGCTTCCATGGTCCGCCCCATATCTGTCGTTGCGGTGTGCCCCGGCCCACTGTCAGCGCCGAGCCGATGGATCGCATCGACCCCGAACTGGCCGACGACGACCGTGCCGCCCAGCCTCACCGGTTCAACGACTAGGCCGGTGTCGCTGTTCACTGTCGGCGGCTCGAGCCTGTGGCGCCGTGCGCCCGCGCTGCCGCTTGGCGCTGTGGCGCCCTCGTGCGCCCCGTGCCGCTGACACCGTTGGCCGAGCAGCTTGTCCTTCCGCGAAACTCTCCTCGTCTCCTTGAGCAGAGCCGTGTCGCCTCCCTCGTGCACTTCGAGCGTGCCCGGCAGTTCGATCGTGTTCGTCTCGCCGCGGCTGCGCGCCTGTTGCCGGGCGTCGCGATCGGGGCCCTTGTGTTCCGCGCTGGGCTGGCGGTTCCCTTCGTCTTGTCGGCCGCGATCCTCTATGCGGCGGATCCGTGGCGCGGCCTCGCCCTTCATCACCGCGACCTTGGAGATTGTTTGTTCACGCTTGGGCGCGAGCTCTATCGGTCCGGCCCGCACGTCGTGCCGGCGCGCTTGTGCGTCCTGCAGGTCCGCGTAGATCTACTTGTGGCGACACCCGCACCAGGGTGGCGCCAGCTCGTCGCCGGGCGCGTGGCGCGCGGTTTGTCTGCGCTGTGTCTGCGTCACGCTCGCGGCCGTGACGCGGCTGGCCAGGTCCTGCGGTAGGTTGAGCGCGGTTCATGCCCGCGTGCGCGGGGAAGCCGGTGGTCGACGTCGACGCGGTAGGCCGTAGTCGGGTTCATCCCCGCGCCTGCGGGGACTCCTTCTGGTTCCCTGCCTTCGGCGTGTCGAGTGCTCTCTTCTGCGCACGCAGCGAGCATACTGCTGCCGTGGCGCGGTCGGCTGTGTTACGGCGGGTAGCTCCTCCTTGTTCTCACCGCTTGTGGCGGGATACCTGAATCCCGGTACGTCGCTTCCTTCCCCACAGTTCACCACGGCTGCACAAGCCCACCAGCGCCGTGCGTTGGCGTGACTACGCCTGCACAACGTCGGCGCGGCCGTCCGGCCGCGACCTCCCTGGTCTGTCCTCACGGCTGCACATTGCGGCCTCGGCCCCTGTCTCGCGTCCCGGGTTCGGCCCCACGTCTGCACGCTCACCAGCTCCTGGGGTGTCTTCTCCGCTTGCCACCCTGCCTTCGGAGTACCCCACCCCGTTACAGTCCCCGTTTTCGGACAGGCACCACCCCTGCACAACCGTCGCCGGGTGGAGGTCGTCGAGGCCCAGCGGCCTCGGCGTTAATGCCATTTACCGGGTCGGATCTGGCGGATCCGGTAAAAATCGGTGGTCATATGACCCTAGTGCCTTGCACATGGATACATCAGACAAGCCTTCCCGCAGGGAAAAATGGGGGTGAGCGACCCGCCCGAGGCGGGTCGCTCACCTATCTGTTCTGTGTTGTTCGTATTTTCCGTTGTTTAATGGCACCGCTGCGAATATCGTCGCAAGGTGTTGCTATTAACGGCCCGCTCTCGAGCGGGCTACTTGTTGCTGGTGTGTGGGTTGTGCCGACAATTAACGGGCCGATCTGAAAGAGCGGGCTACTTCCGTGGAACTCCACTCAATGGAGGGCCCAAACGACGTACATTGTCCGCGCAAAACGCACTCGGATTAGCGTTGAATTTCGGTTGCCCGGCTTAATTCGGGCATAATTCCGGTGTCATATGACCACCGGGGATCTGTTCCTTTTCGTTGCGGTGTTCTGGTTCTGCTGCCCTCGCCTGGGCAGCTTGTAGGTCCAATGGCCCTCACTCGGCTCGTCATCTTCGTTCCCGACACCCTGGTGTTGGAGTACGACTCGCTTGCGGACTCGGTCGCCGGGTCCCGATCTGGGCTCATGCGATGGGCTCTCGAGCATGCGCTCCCCAGCGTGCGGGACCATGTGCTGTCCGTGGCGGCCGCCGGGTTGGCGCCACACGGTGCTGTGGCTGGCTCCGTCGGCCTTGTCCCTGTGGCCCGTCCTCGGCGCCGGGGTCGGCCGCCGAGCTCGAGACGGACGGGAGAATGCGAGACGGCTGGTGCATCTGCAGGCGCAGGCCCGCGCCATCCTCGAGGAGGCGCCCGATATGGATGAGGAGGCGCTTCGCAGACTCCTCGTGGCTGGGCATGCCGCGGCGCTCGGCATCTCCGCTGCGTCGTCGCTCTTCGACCAGGCGATCCGTGTCGTCATCGACAACCCCGACAACCGGGCCCCGGAGCCCGTTGGCGAGGCTCGGCCCCCGCGTGCTGGAGACGAGGGTTCGTAGACGCTCTGGCGACCCCTGTTCGCCTCGCTTCGTTGTGTGGTGCGGTGTGTCGTGCCGCGCTCGGTATCCTCCGGTCGTGTCGCGCAAGACCGTTCACGATCCCCATTGGGAGCCGTACAGTGCTCTGGTCAAGCTGTACGTGACGCCGTCCCAGCGCCACGATCTCGATCAGCTCGTCACCGAGCTGCGCGTTTCGCGCTCGCTGCTTGTTCGTCTCGCCATCGAGGCGGGCCTTCCCGATGTGGTCGCCGACCTTCGTCGTCGGCGTCGTGCGGCGCTGCGCCCGGGCGGTCGCACGCCTGGCCGGCGTTCGGCCGCGCCGTCGGTTCGTCGCGGCCCCTCTGGCGCGAGGGACGTTGTGGACGTGTGGCGTGAGCCATCCGAGGATGAACCCGCCGAGCCGGAGCGGCTGTATCCGGAACCCGATGAGGATCGATGCTCCTCATCTCGGGAGGCTGTGTCGCCTCGTTGATCGTCGGCGTCTTCGTCGCCGACTGTGTGTTGTCGTTTCGACGATGTCGGTTGTGGCGCAGGGACGTTCCGCGCCACGCATTGGTCTCCGACCGGCGTGGCGGTCGGATATCCCGTCGGTTGTTCGTGGGGGTTTGGGGTTGGGGTGGGCGTGTGGCGTCCGCAACGCAGCGTTGCGGCCAGGGCTTCCGGCTTGGTTGCCGGTTTGTCGAACCCGCGGTCGCGAGGCCGCGGGTCTGGTCCGCGCGACGTGTGGCGTCGCGCTTGTCGTGGCCTGTGGCTACTTGTCGAGCAGGTTCATCACGCCGCGCGTGCACAGCTCCTGCAGTGAGCATCTCGCCTCGAGCGCCATTCGCTTCAGCTCGAAGTGCGTGTCCGTGTCGAGGTACACCACCACACCGGTTCGTCCTTTGCGCTGACCCCGCTGCCGCTGCGGGGCTGTCCTCGTTGACGCCGCTTCTGGCCGTTCGACAGCCTGTGGCACTGCCGGTTCGAGCCTGATCCCGGCCGTCTTCGATTCGCCGGCGATCCGCAGAGCCTCTCCGAGGCCGCGAGTCCTACGCTTGGACACTCCGTATCCACCTTTCGAGTTCGCGTATCTCGTTTGCGGCTTTGCCGTCCGGCGCCAGTTCCGTGGCGGACAGACCTTCGGTGAACGCGTGCTGGTGATCGATCCGCTGATGCAGGATGATGGGGCAGGACCGCACGCTGGATGCCCGGATCGCCTTGCGCGCCTCGTCGTTGGCCGGGTGGCCGACGAGCGCCCGGTTGATCACCTCGACCACCGGTTTGCGTGCGATTCGCGCGATGCCTATCGTCGTGCTTATGCCGTGCAGGTCCGCTGTCGCCGGCTGACACGGGATGATGATCAGGTCGGCCTCGCGGCCTGCGGTCAGTGCCGCGTCGCTCGTGTGCAGCGGTGTGTCAATCACGCTGGGCCCGGAAGTGGGTCTGGGCGGTCTTTCCGTCGCTCGCCGACGCGGTGCGCGGCGCGCGAGGATACGTGAGGGCGGCCGGTGGCGCGTCTACGGCACTCGGGCCGTCGCGGCGTCCGGTTCGGTGCGCGAGGTCAGAGATCGGATGCTTGCGGAAGGCCAGAGCGCAGCGCTCGACGCGAGCGCAGTTTCTCTTCGACGGCCTCGATTCGGTAGGAACGGTCCGCGTCGGCCGGGGTCGGAAACCGCAGATCACGCAGCATCAGGTCCGGGCCATCGTGCAGGCCACGTTGCACGAGACGCCGCCGGGGGCCACGCATTGGAGCTGCCGCTCCGCCCGCGGCCCCGCCCCCGGCGGCCATCGCCATCGAGCGATGAGCGGGGCCGAAGGCCTCTGGAACCAGGAACCGGCGCCGTAGCCGGCCACGGTCCAGACGCTTATCCGCTCGCTCGCCTCGTAGCCGACCCACGGGTAGACCCCGGTGATTGCCGAGTTCACCGCGCCGCTGTGCTCTCCGGAGTACCCCCGGTCCCTCTGCTGTGCGCGACGGCTACGCCGCTTACCATCCGCTCCTTCGCGTAGTCCGCGCCCACCGTGCTCGTGACGACGTCGCCGTTCAGCGCCAGCAGCCCCTCGCGGCCGTGGAACCGCGACTGCGCGCTCCGGCTCCAGACCGACAGCACCCCGCCGTTCTTCGTTCCGCGGTTCGTCGCGAAGCTCGATCCGGTCAGCACCTGTCCCTGGCTGAGTCCGAGGCCGGTCATGCCGTTTTGATGGTGCCGACCCGCTCCGGGTCTCATCTGGCCTGCGCCCATAGGCGTCGCGGTCGCCGTTGGCGCTCCCCCCGCACCGTGCGGTTGCATCAGGTGCGTGGCGCTTGTCGCCTGGCTCGCTCGTCCCGGCATTGCCTGGCGGCCCCGCGTCATGCCCCCGTAGCGCCGGCGCCGCCGCCGAGCTGCTGCAGGAATCCGAGCGCGAAGTCACGGCCGATGTTCCGGTCGATGTTCCGGCCGGCGATGCGGCCGTCGAAGCCAGGCCTGCGCGGCGCCTTGATCCGCTCTTCGATCTGGTCGATGACGTGGACCGCGGCGGTCCGTCCGAAGCGCGCCATCAGCGCCCGCGGCATCGCGTCGTTGTGGTCGATCGTGCGGGTGGCCGTCGCGTCGTCGAGCACCGCGTTGGTCGGGTTCGACAGCGTCAGCGTCAGCGTCAGCGTCTCGTCGTCGTCGTCGTGCGCATCGTCGAGCACGGGCACGTCGATGCTCGCCGATCGGCTTCCGGCCCCGATAGTGAGCGTGCCGTTGGTCGCGGTGTAGTCCGCGCCGGCCTCGGCCGTGCCGTCCGACGTCTCGTAGTCGACGGTCACGTCGGCTCCGGTCGTGCGGCTCAGCGTCACCGTGAAGGCGAGGACCACGCCGGCCGCTTCCTGTACTCGTGCATCCGATACTCGTGCATCCGAGATCGAGATTCCGGCCGGTCCCTCGACGCTCTCGGTGGTCGAGTGGCTGAGCTTCCGGCCGTCGTGCGTGCAGATGGCGCCACTGTTGTTGCAGTTGCTCGTTTCCGGCAGCGTCATGCTGACCCGCTCGCGTCGCGGCGAGACGGAATCGAGTGCCGGCGCCGACGCTGTGGAACAGCCCGGCCCTCGTGGTGACCGGGGCCATGGCCAGCCGGGCTCTGTGCGCGGCGCTCGAGCACGAACCGGCCTATCCGGCCGGGATCATCGACTGCCTGATGCAGGAGGCGGACGTGGGCGACGACGAGGCCGCTTCGATGTTCGAGGACGTGACCGGCAAGCCGCTGAGGCCGAGGACCGCCCGTTGAAGAGACCGTTCTGGACCCGACCCGTACAGCGAGTCGGGATCGGACGTCCTCGACGGCGGTGTCGATCCCGGCTATGACTACGGCCTTGCCGGTTACAGCCGCGACGCCCGTTGCGGCGATGTCGCCGGCTACACGTCGTCCGTTGCCGGCGTGACTGTCGATCTGGCCACCGGCCATGCTGCGGGCGGCGATGCCGAGGGCGACACGCTTCGCCGTATTGAGAACGTGCGTGGTTCCGATCACGCCGATTTGCTCACCGCTCGAGACGATGATCCTCATGCCCGCTGGTGGCCCCCGGAGGGCAGCCAGCTATGGGGCCAGCGCGGCGACGATACGCTCGTCGGCGGCACTGGCCGGGACTTCCTGTGGGGCGGTCGCGGCACCGACTCGCTCGTTGGCGGCGATGCCGCCGATTACCTCGAGGGCGGCGCGGGAGCCGACGCGCTCGACGGCGGCCCCGGTCGCGACCGGGCCGGTTATGAGCTCTCCGACACCGGTGTGACGGTCGATCTTGCCGCCGGCACCGGCCGGCGGCGTAGAGCGTCTCGACGTTATAGATGTGCAGCACTCGCTGCAGGTCGATGTCCTTGGCGTCCATGGCAAGGTCTCTTCGTCTGGACGGGCCTATCGATACGCGTGACGCGCACCCGGCGAGCGGCGATGCTGGTCGTCGACGCCGGATGCCGCCGCGGTGGAGCTGCCGGCATGCCGCGGAAGAGCGCCGGCGGCGCAGTCTCGCAGCTCATCGAGCTCGGCCCGCCGACTGATGCCCGGCGGTGCGGGGGCGTGGAGCCAACGCGTGCATGTTCCGCTCAGCACCCGGGTTCATCCTCGCGGCGCTGCGCCGCGCCGCGGCCTCCTCGCGGGCCGTCGACCGGCGAGTGACGATCGGCAGCAAAGCACCGATCCAGATGGCGCACAGCGCGAACAGTCCGGTCGTCGACACACTGAAGGGGCGCTCCTCGGTGAGCACGAGCCATGCGTACATGGCAGCGCAGAAACTGCCGAAGGACCAGCCCAGTTCCGTTACGTAGATTCGGGCCGTCTCGGAAGCGCGGCGCCACCAGTAGGCGGCGACGGTCAGGATGGTGGCGGCGGAAGCCGCCAGCAGGCTGTAGTCGGTGGTCGTCATTTCTTCTCCTCTCGCTGGTACGTCCATTGGCTCTGGTTCTCGTCAACGGCGGCGGCCGGCTCTCCGGATCGCACTCGCCGCATCTGGGTTCGCGGCGGACACGGCTCCGTCGGAACTGTGCCCACCGCCACCGACTGCATACGATTGGCCTGGAGACGTTCGGGGCCGCCGTCGACCTGGTCGTGGATCTCACGACCGACCGTGAAGGGCTGCGGCCACAGAATGGCCGCTCGGCCCTTCGCGGTCAGGCGCGATGCCGGTCAGGCTGCCGGGCGAGGTCGGCGATGCAGATCGGCCGCACCTCGGCATCGCGACCCGGCGGGCGCGTGCGCACCTGCCAGGATCCCGGGCCCCCGTCGATGACGCCGGTCACGACGTAGTCGCGCCACGCACCCGAGCAGCGCAGCCAGATCGCGACAACTTCGCCGACGCGCGGCCTCGACCCGCCGCTGACCACGGCGCCCCAGCCGCGCCCGGTCGAGGCGCCTATGCTCCGGCCGCTCGGGACAAAGGAGATGAACCCGATGTGCTCGGTGAAGAGGTCGTGGCAGTACTCACAGTACGCCGTCAGGTGGTTCGCCGTCGTGTTCTCTTCAGACGGGTAGGTCCCGTGGTGCGGTGCGACGGAACTGCCGACGGCTGGCGGCGACATGTCGTGAAACGTTCCCTGCCTCGCCCCGCCAAGCCGCGCCTAGCCATGCCAAGCCCCGGCCCGCCATGCCACGCCATGCCGCGCCACTCTCAGACTGGCGGACGCCGCCCTCAAGCTGCGTCCGGCAGCTCGAGCACCTTCTCGACGTTGAACCTCCCGTAGTGGCCGCTCTTTTCCGGCCGCCAGTCGCCGAGCCCGACGCGGCGGCCGCCCGTGGCCAACCACGCGGTCAGCTGGCCGATGTCGACCAGTTCCGGGTCGACATCGGCGACGCCGACGACCGACCACGGGCAGTCGAACTTCGCCCGGCTCCGAAGGATGCGCTTGGTCACCACTACCGGGACGACGAACTGCGTGGTCGTGATCAGCTTCTCGACGGTTTCGCCGTAGCGGTCGACGTCGTAGCGGAACGTCACGCTCTCGATCATCAACCCCTCGCGCACCAGCGAGCCCTGCTTGGTCTTGCGGGCGCCGTTCTCGATCATTCTCCGAAGCGCTGCCTCCGGTAGTGTGGGTCTGCCGCCAGCGTCGAGATAGAGGGAGCGTCGGCACTCGAGCTCCCAGAGCCGCTTGTCGTCGACGGCGGTGCGGTTGCCGCCTCGCTTGGCCGTGATCGCTGCGATCTCGCGGCTGAGAGCGCTTCGCGTGTCGAGCCCGGTCGCTCCGCAGTGCATGATGATGGGGGTGACGCCGGCAAGGGTGAATTCAAGTCGCATCGTGCTATTACCTCCGAAAGGACCGCGCAGAATTGGTACCGCGAGCCGCCGGCGCGCGTGAACCGGCGGAGCGTGGTGGCGACGAAGTGACAGTCGGCGCACAGCGCCGTCAGATCGGCGGCCGTCGTCTTGTGCGCCGGCGGGTAATCTACGGCCCAGTGGTGTGCTTCAACGGCGGGCTGCTGGCCGCACAGCTGGCAGAGGTCGCCCGACCGGGCGAAAGCCTCCTTGCGTGCGCACAGGTAGACCGTGTTTCCGTACTCGAACCCGGGCTGCGATGACGGGTCGTCTGGCATGCGTGACCTCCCAGGACGTCGGATGCGTCGGCCGACGTCGGCCGGGCGGTCCGGCACTGTCCGGTCTGCTGTCGCTGCGAGGCTCGGGGCGTCTGGTCCAACGCCACGAGCGTCTGTCTCTCCGATCCCCGCGCTCCTCCGGCCGGGAGCGCGGCCTCCGTGCTGGGGGTCTCGTTGCTTGTCGTCGCTCATCTTTCTTTCGCCTCCTTGTTCAGTTGTCTGTTCCTTCATGTGCCCCGGTTGTCGTCAAGCGCGAACCGATTTCCAGTTCGTGTGGTGATTCGCTCGTGCGGCGCGCACGTCCTGCACCGGGCAGCGCCCACGCCCAAAGTCTCGTCTTGGATCTCAACGCCGGGCGACGGGCGCCGCCTGCGGTTCGGGGTCGTTTGCGTCGTGACGCTGCGGCAGCAGCCGCAGGCAACGGGCGATCAGGCGTGGGACGAGTGTTCGAGTCGCGGCGACGACCGGCGTTCAGATGCAGGGCCGCGTCGGTCGCGATGTTCGCGCTGCCGCGGGCAGGCGTTCGGACAGGGTCCAGATAGCGGTCACGGCAGGTCGTGCCCGGGAGTGCTCCCGCCGTTCGAGATTGACCGCGCACGCACGCGGGCGAGCGTTCGCCAGGCACCTGCCGGGCGGGCGAACGAACATGCCGCCCAACGGCGGCTCAACTCGCTGCCTCGCGCAGCAGGCACCGGAACCGATAGCCGGCTGCCTCGGTGGCGCTTCACCAACGACCGCCGACCGCGGCTCTTGACCCTTCCGTCCATCGTCCGTCCTCCTCTCTCCCGTTTCACCGTCTTCTCGTCATTTCCTCCTTTGTGGTCCTGTCCGGCCGCCCGGCGGCCGGTACCTCAGTGACGCCGGTTCGCTTCGATCGGCACCTGTCGGGCGGGCGAACAACATGCCGCCCAACCGCGGCTCAACTCGCTGCCTGCGCGCAGCAGGCACCGGAACCGATAGCCGGCTGCCTCGGTGGCGCTTCACCAACGACCGCCGACCGCGGCTCTTGACCCTTCCGTCCATCGTCCGTCCTCCTCTCTCCCGTTTCACCGTCTTCTCGTCATTTCCTCCTTTGTGGTCCTGTCCGGCCGCCCGGCGGCCGGTACCTCAGTGACGCCGGTTCGCTTCGATCGGCACCTGCCGGGCGGGCGAACAACATGCTGCCCAACGGCGGCTCAACTCGCTGCCTGCGCGCAGCAGGCAGCGGAACCGATAGCCGGCTGCCTCGGTGGCGCTTCACCAACGACCGCCGACCGCGGCTCTTGACCTTTCCGTCCATCGTCCGTCCTCCTCTCTCCCGTTTCACCGTCTTCTCGGCATTCCTCCTTTGTGGTCCTGTCCGGCCGCCCGGCGGCCGGTACCTCAGTGACGCCGGTTCGGTTCGATCGGCACCTGTCGGGCGGGCGAACAACATGCTGCCCAACGGCGGCTCAACTCGCTGCCTGCGCGCAGCGGGCAGCGGAACGGATAGCCGGCTGCCTCGGTGCCGCTTCACCAACGACCGCCGACCGCGGCTATTGACCTTTCCGTCCATCGTCCGTCCTCCTCTCTCCCGTTTCACCGTCTTCTCGTTATTTCCTCCTTTGTGGTCCTGTCCGGCCGCCCGGCGGCCGGTACCTCAGTAACGCCGGTTCGCTTCGATCGGCACCTGTCGGGCGGGCGAACAACATGCTGCCCAACCGCGGCTCAACTCGCTGCCTGCGCGCAGCGGGCAGCGGAACCGACAGCCGGCTGCCTCGGTGCCGCTTCACCAACGACCGCCGACCGCGGCTATTGACCTTTCCGTCCATCGTCCGTCCTCCTCTCTCCCGTTTCACCGTCTTCTCGTTATTTCCTCCTTTGTGGCCCTGTCCGGCCGTCCGCGGCGCGGCGCTACGTCGACGCCGGCGTACAGTCCGGCAGCGCCTACATTTGCAGGTGGCGGCGGTGGTCGACGGCGGCAAGGTGGCGCGCAGCGCGCTGGTGACGGCCGAGGTGCCGTGCGCGTTCATGGTGACGCCGCTCCGTCGCGACGTGCTGTGGACGGCCGGCGCGGAACAGGTCGCCGTGACGACCGCGCCCGGCTGCGTGTGGACGGCGGCGAGCGAGTCGGGGTTCCTGGCGGTGACGAGCGGCACGATGGGCACCGGGCCCGCCACGGTGAGCTACACGGTTCCACCCCGACTGCTACTACCGACGGCGCCACCAGCGGCTCCCGGCCGCGACGGCTGAGGCGCTCGCTGCAATGATCGTGGACGAATGCCGGCGGGTGGCCGAGGCGCGACGACGATGGGGACCTACCGCACGGCCAACAGCTTGAGCCCAAGGCGACAGCCGCCAGGTGCGCCGGTTGGCAAACGCTCATCCGAACGGCGGAGGTCGTCGCCGCCGAGCTCGAGGGCCGCCCGATCGAGCTGACGGACGACACCGCGACATGGCTGACGCTGACGATGCCGCCGGCGGTGATCGAGCGCGAGGCGATCGCCGGCGTGGCCGCGGCCACCGCCGCGCTGAGCCGCAAGATCTGCGCGCTGTGCGACGGGCAGGGCGACCCCGGTCCGGGACATCGACAGCTGGCTGAGCACGCGCTGCAAGGGCTGCTGCCGAACGGTCGGCCAGCAGGTTCCGCCTGGACACCGGCGGGGCCCGGCGCCGCGTCGAGGCCGCCGAGACCCTGAAGACGCCATCGGCGACGAGGACCTACTGGCACTCATGAACGCGGGCGGGGAGCCGGACGAGGGGACCGAGCGGTGGCCGCAGACGTTCGTCGTCGGCGGGTCAACCGGCCTGGCGCAGGGCGGGATCGGGGGCGCCGGCTGGAACCACCTGATCTGCGCGGCGTGCCGCGAACTCGTGCCAACCCCCGGCGAGGCGGCGGCCAGATCAAGGAGAAGCTCGGGGCGCTGGCGATCTACACCGACGAGCGGACGGCGTGCCAGGGATCAACCTGGTGCCGCTCATCGCCCGGCCAGCGTGGCACGGTCGGTACCGCCGCGTTAGTCGCCGCCGGCGAGGTCGCCCTCGAGGCGAGCCGCCCGCAGCCTGGAGGCCCGCTGACGGACGGCCGCCTCGGTGCGGCCTAGTCGTTCGGCGAGCTCCCGCAGGCGACGGCCGCCGTACTCGTAGTCGAGCGCGTCGGCAAGCTTCACCGCGATGTCCTCACTCGGTGTCCAGCGGCGGGGCATCGGCTACGTGGTAGAGAACTCGGCCTTCGCGCAAGGCATCGTGAATGAAGCAGCATGGGTCGTGCCGGTTGGCTTCGACCTCCGCTGATGTCGCGACAGTGATGTCGAGGGCCGCGCTCCGGCGTAGCCGCGCCGCCCTGTTCCGGCGCGCCACGGCTCGCCCGTGCGGGTACCCGCCACCACCAGCAGGTCGAGGCCGCCGTCTTCGACCATCTCGCCTCGCGCGGCCGAGCCCAAGAGGATGATCCGTTCGGGTTGTCCGATCTCGATTGCCGATCCGACGACCACCGCGAGTTGCTTCTGATCCGAAGCGGCGACAACGGTCCACGCGGCAGAGTCGATCACTCTCCCGGCGTCGGCGCCGGCAGCACCACCCGCTCGATCGTAGAGTAGGCGCTGGTCGACCTTGCCAAAGGCGACCTCGAGATACGAGACACCCACCGGAAGCTCATCTATGCCTCGCTTGCCTCGGTCTCCGCCTCCGCGGCCTTGCCGGTCTCGGCCGCCGCAGGCTGCTTCCGACGCTCCGCCCAGTACTGCTTCATCCGCTCCGATGTCGCCTTCCGCGCCTCGTCCGATATGTTGCGCCGCCTGCGCGCGGGCTTCTCTGGCTGTGCCGGCGACCTCGAGCGTCCCGACCTTCCGCCAAGCGCGGCAATCGCCGCGTCGACTTTAGCGACACGGTCCAGCAACTCGGCCCGTTCGGTCTGGAGCAGTGCTATGACATCCTTCATTGCCACTCTCGTTTCGTCAGTCCGCCATCAACTCCGCTGAGTGGAATAGCATACGTCATTCTACGGCGGCCGCCGACATGCCTGCCGAGGAGAGTCCTGGGCGTCCGTTGCCCCATACCCGCCAGTGTAGGGAACCGGACCCGTCAAGTTCCAGATGAGGGACGTGCGCTTCGTCAAGGGCGGCGTCGCGCGCGCGATCCGGACGCTGCGCGCCGCCACGAGTCCGCAGCCGGCCGACCGGGTGGTCCCGTTGTCGCCGCAGATGGTGAGGTTACGGTTCACGGCCGCCGGGGTCGAGCGCCGGATGACCGCGCACTCGGGCCGGGTCGGGCTGGCGTCAGAACTCACGAGCCGGGGCGCGTCGACCACCGACGTCATGCTCGCCGGCAACTGGAAGACCTCGAGGATGGTGGCGCACTACTCCGCCGGCGCGACCGCCGAGCGCGGCGCCGTCGCTCGCTACCTGTAAGGGCGGTCAACAACCTCGAGCAGCTGTTCGCGGTCTCGCGGGTGCGGGGCGGCGCAGCTGATGCGGATGTTCGGCGCGGTGCTCGCCGGCTACGCGCGCGTGCTCCGGACGGTAACAACCGAGCTCCAGCGCCAGCGATGCCGGCCATCCGCGCCCAAAGGCCTGGGAGCCACTGGTTGACCTGGGTTAGCAGCCCGTGGCAGAAGGGGCTGATTGTCAATCGAGAATCGCGTGTCCGTATTGGTGTGTCGCCGGACCATCCCACGACGAATCGGGCCGATCATGGCGCTCCGGGGCCCAGAAGCGCCGCACACGCCCCCAGCACTCGCTCAGGAGGCCGATCAGCGCCTCCACCAGCGCCGACGCGCGGCCCTGGAGGCTCCGCGGCGTGCCCACGCCCGTCAGGTGCCGCATGAGCAACCCGAGATTGACGCCGCAGACCTGGACGAGCAGCCGTTTCAGGATGTTGGGATGCCCGCACAGATGGACGCGGCGCATCCTGCCGGTCTCGTAGAGATGCGCGTTGGGCCGTTCCAGTAGCTCGCCCCGCTGCCGCAGCAGCCGTTTCCCACGCGCGCCGCGGATCCGCCGCCGGTTGGCATACACCGCGTCCCGCGCCGCCGCCTGGCCCTTCCAGTGCCGCCGGCCGCGATCCGGCTCCGAGACGTAGCTGCGCACGCCGATGGCCGCAAACCCGACCATCGTCTCGTTGCTGTGATATCCCTTGTCGGCCACCACCTCCACGATCCCCGGCGCGCCGACCGCCTCGACCTGCTCGGCGGCCGTGACGAGCGTGTCGACCAAGGTCGTCGTGTCGCCCGCACTCGCGTCCTGCACCGTCACGCCCACGATGGCGCCTGTTTCGAGGTCGACCGCATGCTCGGCGGTGTGCGCCAGATGCGTGCGGCCGTCCTTCATCTTGGCGATCTTCGCATCCGGATCGTGCGGGTGGGTCCAGTCCGCGTTCGAGCCCTTCTTCTTGCGGGTCCGGTCGAACCGGGCCAACTCGGCGCGCGTCGGCGTCGTGAGGCCGGACGCCTCGGCCAGCCGGGTCAGAAACGCGTCGTAGCTCTCGCCCGTATCCCGCCGCACAATGCTCCGCATCGCCGCATTGGCTTCCAGCGTCGTGGCATCGATGCCAACCGTGCGCCCCACCACCAGCGTGGCGTCGGCCAGTCGCCGCAACACCCACGTAAACATTGCCTAGTGGGTCTCGAGGTCAATCAGGCGACGGGTGCGCGACAGCGTCGAGTGGTCCGGCGGGGCCTCGTGGAGGGCGAAGTCCAGAAACGTGCGAATGCTCAGCGAGTCGGCGGCGCGCCACGCGATCGCTCGTTCCGAATCCAGCCCTTCAAAGTAGCCGAGCAACAGCAGCCGGAAATACCGGCCCGGCGCCAGACTCGGCCGACCGACCCCGTCCGCGTAAAACGACGCGCACTGTGCTTCCACGACCGCGTCGAACCCCGCGTCGTCGAGCACTCGATTCAGCCGCTTGTAAAACGGGTGCCCAGCACTCTTCGGCAGATCCGCCGTGGGCACCCACATCGTCGCTTGCCGCGTTCGACCGCAGCTTGTCCCCATCGCCATGCCAGACAGTGTAGGACACAGGACCGATCACGTCGATCCCTGGAACGAGGGACTTTCACCACGGGCTGCTAGACGGACGCGCGGCGGCCGCCCAACAGCGGAGGGTGAACATCGCCGCGTGGCCCCGCAGGGTGATAGCGTGGAAAGGACCAGCTAAAGACGCCATGCGCGAGACCAAAACAATCGTCTTCACGGTCATAGCGCCGGCCTGTCCGGTCCGAACGCCCGACGCGCCCTGGGGGCGGTCCGTGGCGAAGGGGCCGCTTGCCGGCGTCCGGCCCGGCGCGCGGCGGCCAACTGCTTCTCGAGTTGGTCGAGCTCTAGCAGGATGCTGAAGAAGTCGGTGCAATGGACGGCATCAGGCTCATGGCAACGAGCCGTGCCGGGATCCGCTGTGCGGCACCGGCTGCCACCCGGTACCCGGGAAGAGTCCGCCGCCGTTAACCCATGCCGTTAGGGACACGTCACCACCAAGGTTCGCATTCGCACGAGGTTGTAGGCGGCCGCCGCGAAGGTCACGATCCAATCGACGAGCGCCCCGCCCCGATGGCGCAGCTTCCGCAGTCCGCCAACCGTCTTCAGCCAGCCGAAGACCTGCTCGACCAACTTCCGCTTCCGTTGACTGACCTGGTAACCGGGATGCCGGGTGGTCCGCCCGTCGAGGGCGCTGTAGCGGATCTTCTGCGCGATGTGCGGGGTCACTTCCAGTGCCCGGACCTCGTCGACGAAGCGCGCCGTGTCGTACCCCTTGTCGGCGCCAACCGTACTACCAGGCGGCGCGCTCGCCGCCAGCATCCAGGCCGCCGCGTCGCGTTCGGCGGTCCCCGTCGCCGCGGTCACACAGACGTTGGCCACGAGCCCATGCCGGTTGTCGAGCAGAACATGGCCCAGATAGGCCAGGGTCGCCTCGCGTCCCGAGCCCTTCCGATACAGCCGCGCCTGCGGGTCCGTCGTCGACTGGTGTGTGTCGTTGCGCCGGCGCTCGCCATGAAAGTCGACCGTCGGATTCCTGGGACCATCGGGCGGCGGCCCCTGCGGCCCCGTGCGCGGGCGGAAGCTCTTCAGGCTCGCCCAGGCTTCCAGTTGCGTGCCGTCGACGGTGAAGTGTTCGTCGGACAGCAGACCGGCCGCCCGGGCCTGACGGCCGATCGCATCGAAGAAGGTTGCCGCAACCTCGCCGTCCAGCAGCCGGTCCCGGTTCTTCGCAAAGGTCGTCGGGTGCCAGACCGGGTCGTCCATGTTCAACCCGACGAACCACCGGAACAGCAGGTTGTACTCCAGTTCCTCCATCAACAGTCGTTCACTCCGGACCGCGTAGAGCACTTGCAGCAGCAGCGCCCGCAGCAACTGCTCCGGCGGGATCGAGGGACGACCCATCGCCGAGTAAAGGCGTTCGAACTGCGCCGACATCGAACGCAGCGAGTCATCGGTCAGAGCACGGATCGCACGAAGCGGGTGGTCCGCCGGCACCCGTTGCTCGGGCGACAGGTAGCTGAACATATGCTCCGTCTGCTCGTCGGGTCCGCGCACGTCGAGGATCCTTTCCTAATCGCGTGGAGCCATCGTAGTACGCTGGGATCGCTGTGTCGATCCCTCACACGGACTTTTTCAGCAACCTGCTAGTATCTCGGACGACCGAAATCCCCGGCACGGCTGATGCCTGCGCCCTATGGACAAGAAAAGTCTCAGTGAACGTGACATCTGCACCAAGTTCATCACGCCCGCCCTGCGCAAGGCTGGGTGGGACGAGCTGTTGCAGATTCGCGAGGAAGTGAGCTTCACCAAGGGCCGGATCATCGTGCGCGGCACGCTGGTGAGCCGGGGCAAGGGCCAGCGGGCCGACTACCTCCTCTCGGTCAAGCCCAACATCCCCATTGCCCTGATCGAGGCCAAGGACAACACCCACGCCATCGGTGACGGCATGCAGCAGGGGCTGGAGTACGCCGAGCCGCTGGGTATTCCCTTCGTCTTTTCTTCTAACGGCGACGGATTCCTCTTCCACGACCGAACGGGCGCGAGCGCCGAGCGGGAGACCACCCTCAGCCTTGGCGCTTTCCCGTCGCCCGGCGAGCTGTGGGCACGCTATCGCGCCTGGAAGGGCCTGACGCCCGAGGTCGAATCCATCGTCCTCCAGGACTATTTCGACGACGACGGCGGCAAGGTCCCACGGTACTATCAGGTCAGCGCCATCAACGCGACCATGGAGGCCATCGCCAAGGGCGGCGATCGCATCCTGCTGGTCATGGCGACCGGCACCGGCAAGACCTATACCGCATTCCAAATCATCTGGCGGCTGTGGAAGGCTGGCCGCAAGAAGCGCATCCTGTTTCTGGCCGATCGCAATGTCTTGATCGACCAGACCATGGTCAACGACTTCCGGCCGTTCGGCGCGGCGATGACGAAGCTCTCGACGCACGCCGGGACCATCGAACGCGCGCCCGGCTTGTCCGGGGCGCTGCCCCGCGGCATCGGGGGCACTCGGCGCATCGACACCGCCTATGAAATCTATCTGGGTCTTTATCAGGCGATCACCGGACCAGAGGAACGCCAGAAGATTTTCCGTGAGTTGTCGCCGAGCTTCTTCGATCTCATCGTGATCGACGAGTGCCATCGTGGCAGTGCCGCCGAGGATTCGGCCTGGCGGGAGATTCTCGAGTACTTCTCGGCGGCCACGCAGATCGGCCTCACGGCCACCCCCAAGGAGACCACATACGTCTCGAACATCCATTACTTCGGTGCGCCCGTCTACTCGTACTCCCTGAGGCAGGGCGTTTTCGATGGTTTTCTCGCCCCCTACAAGGTCATCAAGGTCCATATCGATCGCGACCGGTCCCGGCTGGTACCGCACGCCGCGCCTCACGAAGGTGACGCCACGGGCCTGCAACTGGAGGGCTACCGTCCCGAGCAGGGGCAGCTTGACCGCGAGGGCATCGAGGTCGAGGACCGCCTCTACAACACCAGGGACTTCGACCGCACGCTGGTCTTGGACGAGCGGACGAAGCTCGTCGCCCGGAAGGTCACGGAGTATTTGAAGGACAGCGGGGACCGCTTCCAGAAAGCGATCGTGTTCTGCGTCGACCAGGAACACGCGGCCCGCGTGCGTCAGGCGCTCATCAACGAGAACGCCGACCTCGTGAAGGCGAATCATCGCTACGTTATGCGTATCACCGGGGCCGACGCGGAAGGGCAGGGGCAACTCGGCAACTTCAGCGACCCGGAATCGAGATACCCCGTGCTGGTCACCACGTCGCAGCTCCTGTCGACCGGCGTCGATGTCCAAACCTGTCGGCTTATTGTGCTCGACCGCGCGGTCGGCTCCATGACCGAGTTCAAGCAGATCGTCGGCCGCGGGACCCGCGTGCATGAGGACACCCGCAAGTTCTACTTCACCCTGATGGACTTTCGGGGCGCGACCAGTCATTTCGCCGATCCGGATTTCGATGGCGAGCCCGTGCAGATTTACGAGCCTGGTGAAGACGATCCCATCACTCCCCCCGACGATATTCTGCCCACGGATGAGGACTCCACACGGCCGGAACCGGGTGAAGACGAAACGATCATTGATGGCCCAACGTGGATACCTCCGATAGCCGATGGGCCGGGGAGACTCAAGGTCTATGTGGACGGCGTGGACGCAACCATTGTCGCGGAACGGGTCGAATACCTGGACACAGACGGAGAGCTTGTCACCGAGTCCCTGCGTGACTTCACCAAGAGGGCACTGAGGAAGCGTTTTGCCAGTCTCGACGATTTCTTGAAACGCTGGAGAGCGGCCGTACGCAAGCAGGTGATCGTCGAGGAGCTGGAGGCCGAGGGCTTGCCGCTTGATCTCATCGCCGAGGAACTCGGCACGGACCTCGACCCCTTCGACCTCATCTGCCATGTCGCCTTCGACGCCAAGCCGCTGACCCGTCGCGAGCGGGCCGACAACGTCAAGAAACGCGACATCTTCAACAAGTACGGAGACCGGGCACGCGCCGTGCTCGACGCATTGCTGACCAAGTATGCCGACGAGGGGGTGCTCAACTTGGATGATACCAATGTGCTGCGCATTCCGCCCTTCACTCAACTCGGGACACCGGTTCAGTTGATCGAGGCCTTCGGCGGGCGGGAAGACTTCGTCGCGGCCGTCCATGTGCTTCAAGCCGCCCTGTATCGAGAGACCGCGTAGCCCATGTCTGTCCGCACCCTCGTCAAGTCAATCCAAAACATCATGCGCCAGGACACCGGCGTCGACGGCGATGCCCAGCGCATCAGCCAGTTGTGCTGGATGTTCTTCCTCAAGATCATCGACGATCAGGATCAGGAACTGGGATTGATGCATGCGGACTATGCCTCCCCGATTCCTGAGCGATTCCAGTGGCGTGCCTGGGCGGCGAACCCCGAGGGCATCACCGGGGAAGAACTGCTCGCCTTCGTCGACGACGACCTGTTCCCGGCCCTGAAGAACCTCCGGATGACCGGGCATTCAGGTGACCGCGGTCGCGTCGTCCGCGATGTGTTCGAAGATGCCTACAACTACATGAAATCCGGCCAGCTGATGCGCCAGGTGGTCAACAAGATCAACGAGGTCGACTTCAACAACTTGAGCGAACGCCAGCATTTTGGCGACATCTACGAACAAATCTTGAACGACCTGCAATCGGCAGGCAATGCAGGCGAGTACTACACGCCTCGTGCCGTCACCGCCTTCATGGTCGACCGCGTCGACCCCACACCCGGCGAGACCCTGTTCGACCCCGCCTGCGGCACCGGCGGCTTCTTGACCTGTGCGCTGCGCCACATGCGCGAGCGCTACGTCACGCGGCCCGAGGACGAGCGCACCATGCAGGCCGCGCTGCGCGCGGTGGAGAAGAAGCAGTTGCCGCACATGCTCTGCGTCACCAACATGCTGCTACACGGCATCGAGGACCCCAGCTTCGTCCGCCACGACAATACCCTGGCCCGACCCTATATCGGTTGGGGGCGGAAGGACCGAGTCGATATCGTGCTCACCAACCCACCCTTCGGCGGCAAGGAGGAAGACGGCATCGAGTCGAACTTCCCGCAATCGTTCCGCACGCGGGAGACAGCGGACCTGTTCCTCGCGCTCATCATCCGCCTGTTGAAGCCGGGCGGGCGCGCTGCCGTGGTCCTGCCCGACGGATCGTTGTTCGGCGAGGGTGTCAAGACCCGCCTCAAGGAACACCTGTATGGAGGAATGCCACCTCCATACCATCGTCCGCCTGCCCAATTCCGTGTTCCGCCCCTACGCCTCTATCGGGACCAATCTGCTGTTCTTCGAGAAGGGTAAGCCGACCGAGGATATTTGGTTCTACGAGCATCTGGTGCCCGAGGGCCAGAAAGCCTATTCCATGACCCGGCCGATCCGGCTGGAGCATTTGCAGGGGTGCATCGACTGGTGGGGCGGAGCGGAACGCGAGGGACGGAAGGAGACGGAGCGCGCCTGGAAGGTGACGGCCGATGAAGTCAAGGCGCGCGCCTGCAACCTCGACATCAAGAACCCGCACACACCAGGCGCCGACCACGGCGATCCCGAAGAACTGCTGGCAAAGCTGACTGCCGCCGAGGTCGACACGGCGGCCTTGCGCGATCGGTTGAAAGCGATCTTGGCCGAGGCACTCATGCGATGAATGCCGACCGACTGCTGGCCCATTACGAACGGATCGCTGACGCGCCCGACGCCGTCCCTCGCCTGCGTCGTTTTATTCTCGATTTGGCCGTGCGCGGCAAGCTGGTGGCGCAGGACCCAAACGACGAGCCGGCGTCGGAACTGCTGAAGCGAATCGCGAAAGAGAAGACGCGGCTCATAAAAGTGGGAGAGATCAGAAAGCCGCGAGACCTTGCCTGGGGTGAGGACTTGCCTGCGTTCTTTGAAATCCCCATCTGCTGGCACTGGGTAAGGCTCGATGGCGTTGGTGCGATCATTGGTGGAGGCACCCCATCTGCCAATGACGCCAACAACTTCGCCGACCCCGGGACGGGCGTTCCATGGCTGACGCCAGCCGATCTAGGCAGTTTCTCGGAACGATTCATCTCCCGGGGGACGCGTGACCTTTCCGAAAACGGGCTTCAGACTTCTTCAGCGACCTTGATGCCTCCCGGAACGGTGCTTTTTACAAGCAGGGCTCCGATCGGTTACGTCGCAATCGCAGCAAATCCCATCTCGACCAATCAGGGCTTCAAGTCTATCGTGCCCTATGTTCCAGACTGCTCGCGCTTCATTGCTCTTGCCATGAAGACCTTCGCGCCTGAGATCGACGCCAAGGCACCGGGAACCACGTTCAGGGAAGTTTCTGGAAAGATCGTTGCAGGAGTTCCATTCCCCCTCCCACCCCTCGCCGAGCAACACCGCATCGTCGCCAAGGTTGATGAACTGATGGCGCTCTGCGACCGACTGGAGAAGGCACGGGCGGAGCGGGAAGCGACGCGGGACCGGCTGGCGGCGGCGAGCCTCGCCCGCCTCGACGCGCCCGATTCCGACCCGATGGTATTCCGAAACCACGCTGCCTTTGCCCTCGACAACCTCACCCCACTCACTACCCGCCGCGACCAGATCAAGGCCCTCCGTCAGACCATCCTCAACCTCGCCGTCCGGGGGAAGTTGGTGGCGCAGGATCCGGCAGACGAACCTGCGTCGGGTCTCCTAGGCAGACTCGCCAAGGCGAAATTCGAGGGTCGAAAAGGGCGCGATTGGTCAAAGAGCGGAAATGGAAACCGCGAGGATGCTTTCGAAGCGGCCTTGGGTTGGCAATGGACAACTATCGACGAAACCGCTCATCGTGTGACAGTTGGGTATGTTGGGCCGATGAAGGATCAGTACGTCGAGGAGGGGATACCCTTTCTCAGGAGTCAGAACGTCCGTGCAAATTCATTCCGGCCCGACGGCTTGACCTTCATCACTCCTGAATTTCATCAGACAATCATCAAGTCGGCATTGGCACCGGGTGACGTGGTTGTCGTACGTTCGGGAAACGTCGGAACCGCCTGTGTAATCCCCGCCTACTTGCCAGTCGCGAACTGCTCCGACCTCGTTGTGATCCAGAAACCCGAATGCGTCGTGCCCGAGTTTCTTTGTTTCTACCTTAACTCGCTAGCTTCGATTCATGTCGAGGCAGGCACTGTTGGAGTGGCGCTAACGCACTTCAATACAAAGTCGGTGGCCAACATGCCGATCCCCACCCCACCCCTCGCTGAACAGCACTGCATCGTCGCCAAGGTCGATGACCTGCTGGCGCTCTGCGACTGGCTAGAGGCAAGCCTTGCTACTGGCGATAACACTCGCTGCCGCCTGCTTGGAGCCCTTCTCACCGAGGCGCTGGAGCCTGGCGAAAGTCATGCGTCTGCACAAGTAGAGAGAGTCGTTGCGCATGGCTGATGTTGATCGTGACACACCCCAGCGTCTGGCAGCATTCGAGCATGTGCGAAGGCTCGGCGAGACTCACGATCACCTGACCGCCACCGAGTTGAAACCCGGTTTCGTCTTCGAGGGTGAACGCGTTCCGCTCATGAATCCGCAGCGGGGGATTTTCAAGCCACGGCAAATGCGGTTCCTGCTTTCGATCAGGACGGTCTTTCCGAGGCCGGGTGCCAAGGTGTGGTACGACGACCAGCGCAAGGTGCATCGGCAGATATTCGAGGCCGACGAAACGATCGATTACGCCTTTATGGGCCAGGACCCGGACGCCGCCGACAATCGCTGGCTTCGCGAGGCGTTCGAGCAACGGATACCCATCATCTATTTCCTCGGTATCGCACCGGGCCGCTACCAGGCCATGGTTCCAGCCTTTATTTCCGGGTGGGACGCCACGGCGTTGAGGGCGCGTGTCTCATTCGGCATGACCGATCAAGCGACACTCACGCCGCCCGAGAACGCGCTGGAACGGAAGTACGCCTTGCGCGCGGTCAAACAGCGACTGCACCAAGCGTCGTTCCGCGAAGCCGTCATCATGGCCTATAACGGCCGATGTGCGTTGTCGGGATTGCCTGAACCACTCCTTCTGGACGCAGCCCACATCGTCCCAGACGCGAACGAGCGATTCGGCCAGCCGGTGGTGCCAAACGGCCTCCCGTTGTCGAAGATCCATCACGCGGCCTTCGATGCGCATCTGATCGGCATCGACCCGGACTATCGGCTGCATGTATCCGAGCGACTGCTCGGGCAGCACGACGGCCCCATGCTCAAGGCCCTGACGCGATTGAATGGTGGCACCATCCATCTGCCGAAGCGCGTCAAGGACCGCCCCGATCGAGACCGACTCTCGGTGCGCTTCGAGCGCTTCATGGGGGCAGCGTGACGAGCGGATAGAGCCTTCGGTAGTCGGCGGGGTTGGTCGCGGTCGCTCGGATGTCCTCGGTCCGGTAGTCCACCGTCGACGTCGATCGGAGCTCTGCAACCGATGCCGGCCTTGCACTCGGCGCCCGCACGCCCCGCAGGCGCCAATCGCCACCTCGAACTGGCGGACGACCACGCGCGGGACCGGCAACTCTTCCTGCACCTGGGTGGCCACACCCGTCGGTCGCAGCACCCCGTCGCAGTCCGGGCAGGCCGGCGGCAGGGGAACGGGATGCCGTTCATCGACCCGCACTGGCGCCCGGCGACGCGACGCCACACCATACGCGGCGCCGGCTCGCCGGCCCGGCCGCTTCGGCGCACCGCTGAGCGGTTTCGCAAACGGCGCCGCTTGGCGGCAACCGGCCCGACGCGCCGCGTCCAGCTCCCGCTTCAGCCGCGCATTCTCGTCTTCCAGCCGCCTATTGCGCTTGTGCAGCCGCGTGACCTCGCGCTCGAGCCGTTCGCGTTCGCGCTCGACGCGCTCAAGGTCGCCCCGCAGTCGTTCCGCCGGTTCCCGCCGCGGGGGCTTGGCCGTCTCCTGCGCGTCAGCCTGCCGTTGCACAGACTACTTATGCCATATCTTCGCTAAAAGTACAATCCAAAAACATGGATCCGCCGCCGCGACCCGGTAACCAATTACCCTCCCTTTAGCGCACGCATTCGCCTCGAGGGCAACCATGATCACTGCGCAGCCCAGCGACTGTTCGGTGATTCATCCAGAGCCGAACAGCCGTCTTCAATCAGCGTGATGAAGTCAATGGCATCGGAGAAGTAGTTCTTGAATGCTTCGCGAATGTCGTCTGGCTTGTCTCCCCGCACGAGTACGATGTCTAGCTTGGGATATTCGCGCTCGAGTTCAAATAGAGCGCGGAGCGCATCTGTAGTACGCCGATAGGAGCGAACGTCAAGACTTTCACCGCCATCCTCGTCTTCGCCGAAAATAAGAATAAAATTATTCTTCGCGTCGATGCGGCTAGTCGCCTTGCTTAAACCCTTCAACATATCTACAAATCGTAGCGTCGAATCAAGAGTCCTAAATTCCGCCAGTATTTCCCGATTTGACAATTCCGGGAGGCTTGAGCATCGCGCCTCATGCGACCGCGCGATTATCTCGCTCGCCAGGCACAAGATCTTTCGCATACTGTTGCTGCCGCGATTGAATTTCGGTTGATTTTCAGTCAAGAACCCGACGACTTCAACACACGTCGCCCACGCGTGTTGGTAAATTGTACGGTACTGAAGCTCAATCAGTAGACCTTTTCTTGCCCTTCCAGACACCGAGTTGACATCGTACACATAGACGTCATGAACACCGCGATAGCCGCTATCCTTTGGATGGGCGATGTAATCGTACTTATCGGGGTCATTCTTGAGTGTGTGCTTGAACCGTGACTTGCCATGGATCTCGGCGCGAAACTTCCGTAGCTCCTCGACAGTCGGAAAAATCAAGCGGCACCCGGCCACATCGTCCATGCGGCTTAACTGCATTCGAGGAAAGCGCGCAAGTTTGTCGATAATGGTGCGCCGTCGCTTGTGCCGTTGGGCTACAATAATGTTCCTGTTGCGTGTACGGGTACGAAGGATCGCCTGAAAAGAATTGATGACGTGACGATGGGCTTCACGCCAGGCATCTATCACCGCGATATCCTCGTCGGTGGCCGTTCCTTCACGGACGCGCTCGCCGGCCGCATTAACTCGCGACTTAGAGCCGCCGGGAAACGTCCGCATGTTATGGTCTACAAAATTGCGTGCTCGCATGTTTGGTGTCGCATCTCGTCACATTCTTGTTAGTCTGCACGTTGCAGCCCGACCGACCGTCGTTCCGCGTGCAATTGACCCGCGCCGCGGACGTTGGCGATCGCTCGTTCCGAACCCAGCCCTTCAAAGTAGCCGAGCAACAGCAGCCGGAAATACCGGCCCCGCGCCAGACTCGGCCGACCGACCCCGTCCGCGTAGAACGACGCGCACTGTGCTTCCACGACCGCGTCGAACCCCGCGTCGTCGAGCACTCGATTCAGCCGCTCGTAAAACGGGTGCCCAGCACTCTTCGGCAGATCCGCCGTGGGCACCCACATCGTCGCTTGCCGCGTTCGACCGCGGCTTGTCCCCATCGCCATGCCAGACAGTGTAGGACACAGGACCGATCACGTCGATCCCTGGAACGAGGGACTTTCACCACGGGCTGCTAGCCCGGATTATGCGTGAAGGTGTTGTTTTGGGAGAGACACAGGAGCCTCCGTGTGGTACAAACGTAGTGTCCACAAGCGTTTAGCCACAACGGAGACCCCTGCGTGACGCCTCACACGATACCACAGGCTGTTCTGTTCCCGGATCTGTTCGACAAGCCCCTCGTCGCCACGTTCAACCAGGAGCACGCGAGTTCCGACGGCGGCGCCGTCCTGCTCAAGGCGGCCGAGCGCGTGTACGGCTTGGTCAAGGCGTTCGCCCGGTGTCTGGCCGACAAACGCGCACCGGGGAAGATTCGGCACACGCTCGCGGACCTGATCGGCCAGCGGGTCTTCGGCATCGCGTGCGGTCATCCCGATGGCAACGATGCCGACCACTTGGCCGACGACCCCATCCACAAGCTGTTGCTCGGGCGGGACCCGGTGTCCGGCGCGCCCTTGGCGTCGCAACCCACGATCTCGCGATTCGAGAACGGCGCGCGCCGCACCGTGCTCTACCGGATGGGGCGCGAGTTGGCAGCGTGCGTCATCGAGCGTCATCGGCGCCGCCTGCACGGGCGGCCGCGCCGGATCACGATCGATCTGGACCCGACCGACGACCTGACGCATGGCGCCCAGCAGCTCACGTTCTTCAACGGGCACTATGGCGGCTGGTGTTATCTGCCGATGCTGGGGTTTCTGAGCTTCGACCGCGAGGCGGAGCAGTATCTGTGCGCGGCGGTGCTGCGGCCCGGCAACGCAGTGGCCGCCGACGGGACCCTCGGGCTGCTGTGTCGGCTGCTCCCGCTGCTGCGGGCGGCGTTTCCGCGGGCGCGGTTTCTCGTTCGGCTCGACGGGGGCTTTGCGACCCCGGAGGTCTTCGATTTCCTGGATGCGGAGCCCCGGCTCGACTACGTGGTGGCGATGGCGAAAAATGCGGTTTTGGAGCGGCATGCCGAATCCGCGCTGCAGACGGCGCGCACGCAGAGCGAGGTCAGTGGCGAGACCGCACACGTCTATACCGACACCCGCTACGCCGCCCGCACCTGGGGCCATGAGCGCCGGGTGGTGATCAAAGCCGAAGTGGTCCGCCTCGGCGAACGTGCGCCGCGGGACAACCCGCGCTTCGTGGTGACGAACCTGCGCCAGACGCCGCGTTTCATCTACGAGAAGGTCTACTGTGCGCGGGGGGACATCGAGAACCGGATCAAGGAGTTGCTCGACGGCCTGCAGATCGACCGCACGAGCTGCTGCCGGTTCTGGGCCAACCAACTGCGCGTCTTGCTGACCGCCGCAGCCTACGTGCTGATGCAGGAGCTGCGGCTGCGGGCGGCGGGCACCACGTGCGCCCGCACCCAGGTGACGTGGCTACGCGACCGATTGCTCAAGCTCGGGGTCCAGGTCGTCCGCTCGGTCCGCCGGCTCGTTCTGCATCTGCCGCGGGCCACGCCGCAGCGCGAGGCATGGCAGCGCATCGCCCTCGCACTCGGCGCACGTGCCGGATAGCCCATCCGTCCCGCCGCACCAAGCTCCCTCGGGGACGATACGGACCGTCTCCAGGAGAAGCTGTCGACACTCGGGCTCACCGCGCCCGGCCATCGCCCCATGGCTCGCCCCGCAACCCCCTCGCAGCCCCCAAATGACGATGGCGAAACCCTGTTCGTCGTCCCGCCACGCCCTGTCGATCCCGAATATCGAGCTTCAGTAGAGTCGAGGAGAGGCGCGTAGCCGGTAGGGGGTCGGTGGCTTATCCGGCGCTTTCGCACCGGGCCTCAGTCCGGCTCCCGTGGGCACGTTTCCAGCTCCCGCCTCGTCAAACCCAGCATGCCGATTTCCGGCACTGGGCTTTCCTGTTGCCTTCGTCTCAAGGGTTATGTGGCCGTTCAAACCGGGAGCGCTTTCGGCAGATAGACGACCCGGTATTCGGAGAACAGCCCGAGTCGGTCATATAGCTTCTGCCTACTCCACCTCTTCCAGCCGAACCCCAGTCGCCCGCGCTGTCGCATCAGGTGTCGCCGTACCTTCTTCTCGACCCAGTCCTTCACGTGACTGAAACATCGGCTCGATTGTCCTATGCGGAAGTAGTTCGTCCATCCGCGCAGGATTGGGTTGATGAGAGCAATGACCCTTTCAACCGGTTGCGAGCAATGTCGTCGCATCACCCCCTTGAGCCGTCGCAGGAGTTTGGTGCGTGCCGCTATCTTCGGCACACAGGCAACCCCCCACTTGCCCCGCTGCGTCCAGGCGCGGCGGATGCTGAACCCAAGGAAGGTGAAACTCTCGCCCTTTGCGAGATCGACGCGACGCGTCTTGTCACGATTGAGTTCCACGTCGAGTGTGGCCAGTTCCTCCAGAAGCCGCTTGTACACGGTCGTCTCAAGCCACCGCCACCGGCGGTAGCCGTCGATCAGGATCACCAGGTGAGTCGCCCGGGGGAATCTCACCCCCGGGCGCTCGCAGAACTGTACGTGAACGTCTCCGCTCATACAGCTCCCATCATCCAGCCGCCAGCGTCACCCCCAGCAGATGCCAATGGGCGAACAGCCTGAACGGCTTCGCGTGGCTCGACGGCTCCTCCCGCACGCGCGGTTGACCGTCGGGACACGCTGGATGACGCGACCCCTTTGCTCCATCGAGTTTCCCCGACTTCATCGCTCGTACGGGTCGCTCCGCCCCTGTGCCTCGCATCGGGCTTCTCATCCTTGGGGGTCGGCCCCTTGGATTTCTCCCTTCACATCGAGGCGACAGGTTCCCACGTTCCACACAAGGGCCTGGTGCAGGGTCACGCCACCTTTATGCCGGGTGCCGCCCAGCCAAGCTGCAGGCTCCCACTGGACTCGTCCCGGGTTAACGACTCGCCCCGGTTTCGACACCGTCCCTACGCTTTCGACACGTTGCCGGTGGTTCATCCACTTCGTCTCCCTGCACCCTACCTGACGCGGTCGCGCCGCGCCGTTTCCGTGACCGTGAAGGTGCGGTTACCTGACGGAGATCCCTGCGGTCGCGCCGCGCCGCTTTCCGGAGAAGATTCGGCACACGTTCGCGGATCTGATCGGCCAGCGGATCTTGCATCGCGTGCGGTCACGCTTACCACCCCGGCTCTTGACCGAAGCAGCGCACGGCGGTTTGGAGCCTCCCCCTGCCGGGCGGCTCCGAGGGGCCTACCCTCATCCCTCGTGCAGCAGTATCTGTGCGCGGCGGTGCTGCGGCCCGGCAACGCAGTGGCCGCCGACGGGACCCTCGGGCTGCTGTGTCGGCTGCTCCCGCTGCTGCGGGCGGCGTTTCCGCGGGCGCGGTTTCTCGTTCGGCTCGACGGGGGCTTTGCGCGGCCATCTCGGCCTCCCTTCTGCGCCTTCGTGGCGCACGGTCATCGGCGAATCGAGCATACTCGATGTAGTGGTAGCGTCCTTGTCGGGTGACGTCCTTCGCCCGCTCCAGCATCTTGTCCACCTCGTTGAGATACGTCGTCCGCTCGGTCCGCCGCGTGGTTCTAGGCGGATCTGCCGCGCTCGAGATTGCTGAGCAAGGGTGAAATAACCCCACCCTGGGGAACGCCCCGCTTGCCTCCAGCCTTGAGGATGAGCTTCAACAGCCGTAAAACTTCGTCGTCGTCTACCCGAATCGCCACTTTTCCAAGCAGGATGTCGTGTCGAACCGTATCGAAATACGACGCCAAGTCCACGTCTATCACCGTGGTCTTGTTCTTTACGACCGCCGTCGTCACCCGGTGCACCGCCCGATGGGCCGTGCGTTTTGGCCGGTACCCGTAAGAGCCCTCCTGAAAGTCAGCCTCGAAGACAGGTTCCAGTATCAGCTTCAGCGCCCCCTGCACCACACGGTCCCGGATGGTGGGTATCCCGAGGATGCGGACTTTGCCCCCATCCTTCGGTATCTCCACCTGCCGGTTTGCCGAGGGCCGATAGGTTCGGGAGTGCAGTTCGTCATGGATGTCATCCAGGAACGCCTCGAGGCCGGCCTCCTCGATGGCCGCGAACGTCACACCGTCAATGCCCGCGGCACCGCCGTTGCGTCGCGCCATCTCGTAGGCCTCCCGGAGCGTCTCCGGCTTACATACATGAACGTACAGCCCCCAGAAGCGCCATTTCTGGTCAGCCTTCGCCTTGAGATATATTCTCCGTCGCAGGTCCTGCAAACCAATGGACGGCTTTGTCATCCCGTCCTTGCCTCCCTTGTTGTCGGAGAACTGTTCAACAGCAGGGCGCCTTTGCTCCGCGGGAGTTACACCGCCTCAACGCTACTACACGCCCCTCCGCCACCCTCTCGCCTTCGGCTCACTTCCCGGTGTTGCCGGTTATAGAGCCTACCTTGCTCCGGCGATTTCGCGCCGGGGCGAGGAGGGCTTCTCCAGTTGCTCAGCCTGTCCTTGTCATCGTGCTGTCGCTACCACCCCGCCGAAGTGGGTCAGCCGCGTCAATCAGGTTTCAACCGTCCATGCTGCCTTCGCCTTCAGGTTGCAGGCTCGGCCTTCGGAATACACTTTCGAGGCCACCTCCGCGTTCACTTCACGTTACGGCCCGATGACTCGCAATCTCCCCAAGGGAGACCCTGTCGATAGGCTTCAGGAATTTGGTTTCCCTCCTCCCTGCTATCCAAGCTACGGGGCTCCTGATTCTTGCCCCGGCGGGGCTGTCTCCCGCTGAACAGGCCAGCCTTGGCTGGACACACAACCCGGCGGGCCGATTTCCGGCACCGGGCTCTCCAGTGGAATCATGCGGCTCGCGCACGGGCTTCCCGGTCACGACCAGCGGACGGGTCTCGCGAGCCCTGGCACCAGGCTCGCACCCTTGAGCCGGCCGGCCGGTGCGTCGTCAGGCCTGTTGACGCCCTGGCGACGGCGACCGCTCGGGTCGTCCCCTTCGCTTGTGCATGTGATGACATCCGGCATTCCTGCTCATCTCCGGGGTGATAGGCCGTTCGGCCACTCCCGTGAGCCTGCTCCCTTTCGCCATCGCTTCCACCTGAGGTCCCTTCCCTCCGCCGGCATTACCCGGCTTCCTCGGTACCTACGGACCTCTCCGCCACCCTGACCGGCCCGACCTGACCCTCGCGGGCTGTCCGTTGGCGCGTGCCACGCCACCGGCAGGGCTTCCCGTGTTGCGACCAATCCCCTCTTCCACACGTGCCGCCGCCATTACCCCGGCGGAACCGGTCGGTGCTCGCGTCGCTCGCTTCCCGACCGCTGGCAGCCTTCCCCGTTATTCCGGCGGGTCGGCTTCCGCGTTACCCGTTTCGAGGCCTGCTCGGCGTTCAACGTCGTTGCGGCCCGCGTGGTCGCTGAACCGCCCAAGGCGGCCCTTTGTCGTCGGAGTGCTTCAGCCGATGTCGTTGCCTCCGTCGTCCGCTCCGACTGCTACCGGCTGGAGCGACAGTTGCCGGGCGGGATTCGCACCCGCTGAGGAATGGCACCTTGTCACGGCGCACGGAATAATGCGGGCTAAGGCGAAGTGATCGTAGAGCTTCGCTGCTCTGCCCAGCGCGTCAGTTCGACCGCGAAGTTTGGCACGGCGTTGCTCGAAACCACAAGAGAATCACCATGCCAGCCAACACCGGTAGGCACGCTTGGGCCCTCTGGCTTCATTGTGTACTTGAGGTTCCTCATGGCGCATTCATTCCACTGTAGCGTCTCCTCCAGGCTCGCCACGTCCTCTGGTACGGCCGCCCGAGTGTCGTTCAGCGCCGCGGCGTGGAGCGCGCGCTGGTACACGTCGCGAATCCAGTTCTTGTACGGGAGGCGACACCTCTCGTAGAGGTTCTCTATCTCGGTTTGGGTTTCTTCACTCAACTCCTTGAACAACTCGTGAATCCTGTGAGTGTACCTAGCGGTCCTTCCGTGCTCTTGCTCCCATACGTGCTTTACGACCAGTTCGACCACGATCGCGTACAGGACAACGCGTGTGAGCGCATTGTCCCGTACCTGTATAGAGCATGCGGTTTCGACCGAACCGGCATCTTCGATGACCCTTGCAGGCACAAATACGCTACGGCCGAGCGACAAGCCTTCCATTCCACGAATCAACAAGGTGGCAGAGTACAGCTTCGATTCCTGCGGATTACTCACTGGATTCGTTCCTCCCGTCACCCTGGCATGCCGCGCCCAAGACGCGCTGCGCGGCGACCAGCGCAGCCGATCGATTCTACTCCCACCTCTTGCGGGTGTTCATTCCGACTCCATCAGCCCCGCTAGCAGCCTGTCGGACTTAGGCCTGGATTTTATAATGGGGCTTGTCGAGTCGAGGGGGTCGAAGTAGATGCCGAAGTTCGTACAGCGACACCAGTCGCAGCTGTATCTGCTGCCGCCGGACCTGCGCGATTGGCTGCCGGAAGACGATCTGGCGCACTTCGTGGTTGAGGCGGTGGAACGGGTGCGGCTGGAGCGGTTCCAGGTGAACGAACGGGGCACCGGATCGGCGCAGTATCACCCGCGGCTGATGCTAGCGTTGCTGGTGTACTGCTACGCGAACGGGATTTTCGGCTCGCGTCGGATCGAGCGGGCGACGTATCGGGACATTGGCGTTCGGTACGTGGCGGCGAACTGTCACCCGGACCACGACACGATCTGCACGTTCCGGCGCAGCAACTTCGAAGCGGTAGCGGAGGCGTTCCTGCAGGTATTGCTGCTGGCGAAGGAACTGCAGTTGCTGCGTTTTGGGACGGTGAGCGTGGACGGCACGAAGGTGGACGCGAACGCGAACAAGCGCAACAGCATCCGCTACGACCGGGCGGGGGCGTTGCGCGAGCAGTTGCGAGGCGAGATCGAGGGGTTGTTGGATCAGGCGGAGCAGGCCGACACGGACGACGCGCCGGACCCGCAGGGTCTGCCGGAGGAGTTGTCGCGGCGCGAGCAGTTGCGGGCGAAGCTGGACCGTGCGTGCGCGGAGTTGGAACGGCGTGCGCAGGCGCGTGCGGACTCCGAGCGTGCAGAGTACGAGCGCAAGGTGGCGACGCGGGAGCGGCGTACGGGATCGCGCAAGGGTCGGCACATCAAGCCGCCGACGGAAGCGCCGGAGGCGAAGGAGCAAATCAACCTGACGGACGCGGACAGTGCGCTGATGCGCAAGAGCCGGCGCCATGAGTACCGCCAGGCGTACAACGCGCAGGCGGCGGTGGATGCCGACGGCAGTCAGTTGGTGTTGGGGTCGCGGGTGAGCGCGTGCGCGAGCGACCGCAACGAGTTGGTGGCGGACGTGGAAGCGATACCGGCGGCGGTGGGCGTGGCGGATCGGGTACTGGCGGACAGTGGCTACGCGACGGGCAGCGAGGTGTCGCAACTGGAAGGGCGCGGCATGGAGGTGTTGGTGGCGACGGGGGCGGAAAGCCAACGGCGCCGGCACGACTTCCGACCGGAGCCGCCGGAGCAGCTGGCGAAGGAGCCGCAGGCGGACTGGATCAAGTCGATGCAAGAGAAGATGGCACTGCCGGAGCACCGGGCGCATTACCGGTTGCGCATGACCCCCATGCCGTGATCGCCGACCTCCTGTGCACGCCCGTCCCCACCGTCGCACCTGACCTGCAAGGCCCGGCACCATAGAATCCACACCCGGTAACCTATTACGTCCTTGAATCTACGACCCAAACCGCGACCACAGAACCACACTCGGGGTCGGGGTGAAGAACGGGAGCGACCACCCCTTTCAGGGGTCCACCGAACGACTGACTGCTTCGTCCACGAGGGGGGCCAAGTCTCTCCACGCACTAAGAAGAGTCTCCACCAGTCGCTCGCGATACCCTTTGAGGTTGTCACCCTCCCAGAATCTGCCAACCGGAGGATCTACGCGCGCATAGGCCGGCCACCAGCCGCTCCGACGTGGATATGCGGGGCACCGCTCCTTCGCGAAAGGTTGTCTGTAGCGTTCCGCGTTCGTTCTGACTCCGCAAACCAGGTGTCCACCCGGCGAGAAACGCGTCGATTTGCAGTTCCATTCCAGTCTCACATCCGGGTCGTCGTCGCCCTTGGGCCAATCTTGTCGGCGGAACCCCAATCCTGGCCAGTCTCCCACTTCATGGATGAACGACTCGACGCCTTCATCGGCGATCCTTCCGGCCCTGAGTGCCGCGTCGATATCGCCCTTGAGACTACGGTAGAAGCGATCCGCGAACTTGACGACTTCGAATTCCAGAGCCGCCCACTCCCGGATCTGGGCTTCATGCTCCAGATAGAACTTGACCGGTTCGTCTTCGATTCGGTTCATCTGAACTGCTCTTGGAGCGTTCGCAGATAGTTCCTGACAACATCGACAGCGACGGCGCCCGCAGACGCCGGCCGTGATTCGTTCAACGCTGTCTCTATCATCGTGCGGACCTCCGGCCATGAGAGGATCCTGAACGCGCGCAGAGCGCCCGGTGTGGTCGCCGTGCGGGGCTGGCGGCCGTCCGGGGTCAGGAACAGGAACCGCGGCACCTTCTCGTTCTTGAAGTTGGCGTACAAGTCGTCGCACTGGCGGGGCTGTTCCGTCGCGTCGACCTTGTTCTCGATGACGAGCGTGAAGTCCTCGCCCCACACGACGAGGTCAGCCTCTCTGTCGTTGCGCCACTGCGAGAACGCCACCTCCCTGACTGCCAGGGACGCTGGTGCCGGCTCCCCAGTGCAGTGTTCCACCAAGCGCCTGACCAGCCCGCAACCGAGTCCGTGCCGGCCGGTCGGCTTCAAGAGCCACTGGAGCATGCGTGAATGCGTGTTTTCGGCGCGGGCCTGATCGATGATCGTGAGGAAGTCCGACGGCCCGGTCACCCACAACCCGTCGGAAACGAGACGGTCGTGCTGGCGTCGCATTTCCGACATCGGCCCGCGCCAGGCGGCCATGCGCACTCGCGTCCGGCGCACCGAGATCTCACCCCATTCGCGTTCCATCGCACGGAACTGCGCCTCCCACAAGCGGGCTCGATCAACCGGCGTGATACCAAGGAACACGGCAAGCGCCGATCTTAGCCAACCCCAGACAGGAACGCGAGCATCATGCGGATCCTCGATAGCGAGGATGAGTTGCTCGGCGGCCGGCGAGGCCGTGCTCTGGCCCCGGTGAAGGCGACGCAGCCCGTCGTCGGCGAGGCGTCGCGGCCTCCACTTTAGTTGGCGTAGCAGGCCAGTGTCTGACGCCAGAGCCCCACGGGCTCGCGGGTGCCGCCAGCGCCCTCGAAGACAATCCGACGTGTCTCGAGGCGCGAGCCGTAGAAACGCTCGTTCGCGTCCACGTCCTGGCGGATGGTGGTGCCGTTGATCGTGACACCGGCAAACACGCCCCGCGCTCGCGAGTAGCTGAGGATTTGGGCGCTCAACTGGAGGTCGGTCGCCGCGGCGGCGTTGCGGCCCACCGGGCCGGCGGCCACTCCGGCGTCGACGCCGATTGAGAATTGGTTGCTGACGAGGTTGTCAAGCCCCTCCGGTACCATGATGACCAGGACGATGTCGCTGCGCTGGACGCCGATCTGCAACCCGAAGCTCCCGCCCGTGAGTGTGAGGAAGGCCGGGGCCGACCAGCTGTCACCACTGCGCGCGCTCAGGATGCCCCGGCCGCGCATGCCACCGAAGCCGAACCCGGCGCGCGTGGTGCCGGGAAACAACGCAATGCCTTGGGCACGCTCCAGGATGGCGTTCGGGATGGCGCTGTCGTCGGCGTCCATGATCGCGTCGAACGCCCCGGCCGCGCGCGTGATGCGCTCGGCTTCTTCCGCGCCATCGTCCTGGGCAGCAGGGCGGGACGTCACCCGCCGCCGTTCTTCCTCGGCCCGTTCGCGAGCCGCCTCAGCCTGCCGCCGTTCGGCATCGGCGCGCCGCACCGCCTCTTCCGCCGAGTCGAGCAGCTCGAGCGCCTCGCGATAGAATTCGCCGTCCCGGCCAGCCGTGAGCAGATACTCGTTCAGAGAAGCGACCGCGGTCTCCGCAAGGCCGGCGGCGAAGGCCACCTGCCCATACTTGAAGGGGAACTCGGGCGGCAACGCGAGCGCGTGCTCGCGTTGCAGAGCGACGATCTCGTTCATCACGTCGTGCGCCGCGCTATGGTCGTCCCGGGCCAGGAGCCGGTCGACCCGTACCAGGCGTCGGTCAATCAGAATCTCAGGGGGAAAGTTCGCCGGGGTGGGACGTCGGAGCTGGAGCCTCGGACGACTCGACAGTAGGTGGTGCGGGGGTGTCGGGAGTCCCTGACAACTGGGCATTGGTCGCCGCGGGAAGGTGACCAACGATGACGACGATCCGCGTCGACAAGGCGACGCACGCCCGCCTCGAGGCGCTCGCCCGGAAGGTCCATCGGCCGAGCGCCGACATCATGGCCACGCTGTCGTACGCCGACTACGATGTGTTGCTCGAGCTGCACGCGAAGCGGGCGGTCGCCGAGCGGTCGCCGGCGGCCGAGAGCGAGGCGGCGCTGCGATGACACGGCGGCCGCGCGTTCGACTCGACCGCGGAGTACCGGTCGACGACGACGAATAGCATATCCACGATGCACGAGGTGACCGCAGTAATCGCACTGCTGTTGTCGCTAGTCAGCGCCATCGGCGTCCTGTGGATCGTGTTGCGTCTGGAACGGGTGGCCGGGCGGCCCGGCGCCGTTCGGGACGACGTGCGATCGCGTTGATCGCCGGCGACAGTCGAGCCACGGAGAACGACCGCATATCCATGCAGGATCGAGCCAGTTTCGGCCACGATCGTGCCTATCGGGCGCACATAATCCGGCTCGAGCCGGCCGGCTGCAGTCGGTTAGGCCACTGACACCCGGCGGTTTCGGCGGATCGCGGGGGGCGAAGCGGGGTTGACGGGATGCGGCTTATCGGACCCGTCGGTCGGCGAGCTCGACGTCGGCCTCGAGTAGGCTGCTACGCGACGCATCCAGCATGGGAAATCTAATGTTGAGACAGTTCACTAGTCGGACTTTAGCTCTACTTGTTCAAGAGGTTCGCCGAAGATGTCCTGATATGTCGTTCGGAATTGTTCTTCTCTACGAATCTCCCGAAACAGGGGCCACTCGCGGTATGCTGCCTTGTCGACTTGGTCATGTGTAGATCCGATCCGTCGCATGATACGAACCGCATCGTCAATATCGTCCCGGAGTACTGCGTGCGCCAGTCTGAACGAATCACCTGAAGCACTCCAGTCCTCACCGTTCATGATTTCTGTGTATTTTGCGTTCTGGTCAAGCCATTTGTAAGTCTGTGCCAGATTGACGATCATTATCCGCCTATAATTCTCGCCGGCAAATGTTTTGATGGTTGCTGCGGCAAACGTGAGAAGTCTTTGCGCTAGTTCGTAGCGGCGTTCGACAAGGAGTTCATAGCAAACGTGGTTCAGATGTCGGTCTGCATGCTCCCGCTGGTCTGGCAGCAATTTGCGCCACAGCACGTGAGCAAGCATTATTCCAACGCTGAGTATGCAACCATGTGCGCGCGCGAAGTAGTCTTTGTCGACGTACAAGGTTGTACCGAGATCTATAGTCG
This sequence comes from Vicinamibacterales bacterium, assembly GCA_965217045.1. Lineage (GTDB taxonomy): Bacteria > Acidobacteriota > Vicinamibacteria > Vicinamibacterales > UBA8438 > JAAXGX01. Next base: position 105,204 of record CBDCHF010000010.1, read on the forward strand.
ATGGAATGGAGACCCCATGTTTACGGCACATGTCAAGGTACTGACGGGACACGACACCACGCGCGTGAGTTGGCCACATAAAGATTTCGGCGCTCGGTTAGTTCGACGAAAGTCGGCCATTCCTGCAAGCCCTTCCTTAGCTCAACATTAAATTTGGATTCAAGCGAGGAAAACTGATCGGGGTGGCTCTTTCTCAGGAGGTCTTCAACCTCCGTATTGAGGGTTGCTTCGCGCACCGCGGATATGGAGTCGAATGCCAGTATCCAGCCGAGCCGTACTTGGCGGTCCGTAGCATGGAGGACTTCTATACGGCCGTGCAGCAGAGCCCGTACTAGACCGCCGAGGAAGGCATCATATTGGCTGACCAATGCGACGATGAAGACTTCAGGAATCAGCTGCGTTGCTCGGCCAGCCTTGTGGAACTTGCGTACGAGGCGTCTAACCCGGATTATGCGTGAAGGTGCGGTTGAGGGGGAGACACAGGAGCCTCAGTGTGGTACAAACGTAATGTACACAACGTTTTAGCCACAACGGAGATCCCTGCGTGACGCCTCACACGATGCCACAGACTGTTCTGTTCCCGGATCTGTTCGACAAGCCCCTCGTCGCCACGTTCAACCAGGAACACGCGAGTTCCGACGGCGGCGCCGTCCTGCTCAAGGCGGCCGAGCGCGTGTACGGCTTGGTCAAGGCGTTCGCCCGGTGTTTGGCCGACAAGCGCGCCGCGGAGAAGATTCGGCACACGTTCGCGGATCTGATCGGCCAGCGGATCTTCGGCATCGCGTGCGGTCATCCCGATGGCAACGATGCCGACCACTTGGCCGACGACCCCATCCACAAGCTGCTGCTCGGGCGGGACCCGGTGTCCGGCGCGCCCTTGGCGTCGCAACCTACGATCTCGCGGTTCGAGAACGGCGCGAGCCGCACCGCGCTCTACCGGATGGGGCGCGAGTTGGCGGCGTGCGTCATCGAGCGGCATCGGCGCCGCCTGCACGGGCGGGCGCGGCGCGTCACCATCGATCTGGATCCGACCGACGACCTGACGCACGGCGCCCAGCAGCTCACGTTCTTCAACGGGCACTATGGCGGCTGGTGTTAGCTTGGGCACGGCCGACCCCCGGTACGAGCAACGCCGCGGGCACTATGGCGGCTCGTGCCACGACCATCGCTATTTCCTCGAATCTCCATTACTGCGCAAACGCAGGTGTTATCTGCCGCTGCTCGGGTTTCTGAGCTTCGACCGCGAGGCGGAGCAGTATCTGTGCGCGGCGGTGCTGCGGCCCGGCAACGCAGTGGCCGCCGACGGGACCCTCGGGCTGCTGTGTCGGCTGCTCCCGCTGCTGCGGGCGGCGTTTCCGCGGGCGCGGTTTCTCGTTCGGCTCGACGGGGGCTTTGCGACCCCGGAGATCTTCGATTTCCTGGATGCGGAGCCCCGGCTCGACTACGTGGTGGCGATGGCGAAGAACGCGGTGTTGCAGCGGCATGCGGAGTCCGCCATGCAGGTGGCCCGCGCGCAGAGCGAGGTCGGTGGCGAGACCGCGCACGTCTATACCGACACCCGCTACGCCGCCCGCACGTGGGACCACGAGCGCCGGGTCGTGACCAAGGCCGAAGTCGTTCGCCTCGGAGACCGCGAGCCGCGGGACAACCCGCGGTTCGTGGTGACGAATCTGCGGCAGACGCCGCGCTTCATCTATGAGAAGGTCTACTGTGCTCGCGGGGACATCGAGAATCGGATCAAGGAACTGCTCGATGGGCTGCAGATCGACCGCACGAGCTGCTGTCTGTTCTCGGCGAACCAGTTGCGCGTCTTCCTGACCGCCGCGGCCTACGTGCTCATGCAGGAACTGCGATTGCGGGCGGCGCGTACTGCGTGTGCCCGCAGCCAGGTGACGTGGCTGCGCGACCGGCTGCTGAAGCTGGGGGTCCACGTCGTCCGCTCGGTCCGCCGCGTGGTTCTGCATCTGCCGCGCTCGACGCCGCACCTCGAGGCGTGGCGGCACATCGCACTCGCGCTGGGCGCGCGCGCCGGATAGCCCACCCGTTGCGCCGCGCCCACCTGCTTCCTGGGCGGCATGGGCCGCTCCCCGGCGGGGCTGTCGCTGCCCAACCCTCGCGTCCGTCATGCCCCCCCCCGGTCGGCTGCTCAACCCCGGCTCCGCTTGCAGGCGACGATGTCCGAGACTCATTCCTGCGCCGATCACGCCCTTTGGCGGTCGAATCTGGACCTTCATGAATAATGCAGGCTAAAGGTAGGAAAAGTATCTGATGTGAAGGTCACGGTTCGGGAGCCGTCTTTGTTATCGACAGATTCTCCATGGTTTTGCTCGTATTTCTCAAGCTGCCCCTGGTCTTTCTGTAGTGCAGAATGGAGGGCTGTGACTATCAGGGGGAGCGCGTTCTCAAGGCTGTCCACACTTGCGACGAGCCCGTCGATCTCTTGCGCAATTCGATGACTGCTATCGGTAGGACTAGGAAGACTCTGTGACGTGTCCGGAGCGCTCTCGGTCATCTTGTTGCCAATTTGCCTCGTCGTCGAGAAGAGAGGCTACTGAACCTGTAGTAGAGGAAGGTGGCGACCGATGGATCAAGGTCTGCCGGCGAAGATCCGGCGCGGAATCGCGGAAAAGACGATGCCGTCAACCACAGCCCCATTGCGTCAGCTAGAATCTCCTTTCGCAGTTCGGAGACGGGTATTGTAGCAGGCCGACGTCGAAGTTCTCGTGGTCAGGTGAATGGCGGGTGGGGCGCCTGCGCATCCCGCAACGGAAGACACCCGGCTTACTCTGGCTGCTGCTCACCGACGAGGTCGGGACCGCGTTGCTCGACTACCTGTGTCACGGACGCCCCGCCCTGAACGTGCGCCGGCAGCGCATCCCCGTTCCGAGGCGACCCGCCGCGCAGCTATCGGGAGCTGTTTCTCCGCTGCCGCACGCCGACCGGTCTCCTCAAGCCGACGGCGGTCACCGAGGCCTTCCAGGCCGGGTCGAAGCGAAGCGGCCTGGCCATCTGGGCGTGCAAGTGGCGCATCTTGCCGCGCAGGCTCCGGAAGGAGGCGCCGATCGCGGCCAGCAGCGCGACCGCAGCGCCGGCAACAATCCGAGCGGTGGCGTCCATTAGCCCGCATTATTCCGTGCGCCGTGACAAGGTGCCATTCCTCAGCGGGGCGAATCCCGCCCGGCAACGGAAGGCAACCGACCCGTCCCGCCCGGGCGCCGTGAAGCTGAAAGCTGTCGCTCCAGCCGGTAGCAGTCGGAGCGGACGATGGAGGCAACGACATCGGCTGAAGCACTCCGACGACAAAGGGCCGCCTTGGGCGGTTCAGCGACCACGCGGGCCGCAACGACGTTGAACGCCGAGCAGGCCTCGAAACGGGTAACGCGGAAGCCGACCCGCCGGAATAACGGGGAAGGCTGCCAGCGGTCGGGAAGCGAGCGACGCGAGCACCGACCGGTTCCGCCGGGGTAATGGCGGCGGCACGTGTGGAAGAGGGGATTGGTCGCAACACGGGAAGCCCTGCCGGTGGCGTGGCACGCGCCAACGGACAGCCCGCGAGGGTCAGGTCGGGCCGGTCAGGGTGGCGGAGAGGTCCGTAGGTACCGAGGAAGCCGGGTAATGCCGGCGGAGGGAAGGGACCTCAGGTGGAAGCGATGGCGAAAGGGAGCAGGCTCACGGGAGTGGCCGAACGGCCTATCACCCCGGAGATGAGCAGGAATGCCGGATGTCATCACATGCACAAGCGAAGGGGACGACCCGAGCGGTCGCCGTCGCCAGGGCGTCAACAGGCCTGACGACGCACCGGCCGGCCGGCTCAAGGGTGCGAGCCTGGTGCCAGGGCTCGCGAGACCCGTCCGCTGGTCGTGACCGGGAAGCCCGTGCGCGAGCCGCATGATTCCACTGGAGAGCCCGGTGCCGGAAATCGGCCCGCCGGGTTCGGAGAGCGGGGGGAGGAAACGTACCCACGGGACTCGGCCTGCGGCCCGGTTGCGAAAGCGCCGGATAAGCCACCGACCCCTACCGGCTACGCGCCTCTCCTCGACTCTACTGAAGCTCGATATTCGGGATCGACAGGGCGTGGCGGGACGACGAACAGGGTTTCGCCATCGTCATATGGGGGCTGCGAGGGGGTTGCGGGGCGAGCCATGGGGCGATGGCCGGGCGCGGTGAGCCCGAGTGTCGACAGCTTCTCCTGGAGACGGTCCGTATCGTCCCCGAGGGAGCTTGGTGCGGCGGGACGGATGGGCTATCCGGCACGTGCGCCGAGTGCGAGGGCGATGCGCTGCCATGCCTCGCGCTGCGGCGTGGCCCGCGGCAGATGCAGAACGAGCCAGCGGACCGAGCGGACGACCTGGACCCCGAGCTTGAGCAATCGGTCGCGTAGCCACGTCACCTGGGTGCGGGCGCACGCGGTGCCCGCCGCCCGCAGCCTGCGCATCGACACGATCGAGCAGGCGATGCGGAACGTGGGTTTCAACGTGTCGGGACCGGAGGGATATCTTGCAGCTCGCGATCTCGCCGAGGACAACCTGCGCATCGGACACACGGTCATCGTCGACTCGGTCAATCCGCTGGCGGTTACTCGCGACTACTGGCAGGGGACCGCGGCGCGCCTGACGGTGGAGCTCGTGGAGATCGAGGTGGTTTGCAGCGACAAGCGCCAGCACCGCCAGCGGGTCGAGTCGCGCATCACCGACATCGCCGGCCTCGTACTCCCGACTTGGCAGCAGGTCCTGGACCGACGCTACGAGCCGTGGACGACCGCGCACGTCGTCGTCACCGCGGGGTGCACGCTGGAGGATGCCGTGTCGCAGGCAGAGGCTATCGTGCGCCCGCGCCCGGCGTGAGCGTCACGGACATCGCCATGCTGAGGATGCTCGCCCACGCCGCGGCCATCATCGGCCGACACGACGCCCGCTATTCGGTGCCGCCCAGGGAACGGAGCAGGTTCGCCGTAGGCGTCTGTCCGCCGCTGGCCACCCAGGCCGCGTGGGCCTCCCGATAGCGCCCGAGGGCGGCGCCGCCGATGGCCGATCCGTCGGGGGCCTCCGGCGGCGCGAGCGCGACGGCCAGCGGCGTCTGTCCCATCCGGTTCCGCGCATTGACGAGCGCGCCATGCTCGGCGAGGAGCCGAATGACGCTGTCGAACCTGCTGTCGGCCGCCACGTGCAGGGCGGTGTCGCCGGACAGGCTGGCGGCGTTCACGTCCACGCCGAGAGCGAGCGCCGACCCGACCGTTTCCAGGATCTGCCCTTCCGCGAGCCGCAGCCGGAGCAGCCCCGCGGTTCTCCCGCCGGCCGCTACCATGGCGGCCGTCCGGCCATCCTGCAGCGGCAGCGACGTGTCGGCGCCGCCGGCCGCCAGGAGCCGCATGACCTCGGTATCGGAGCGCCGGGCGGCCAGCACGAACGGCGTCGCGCGGACCAGGAACTTGTCGAAGGCGAACGCGCGCCTGTCGCGCTTGAGCAGCGAGCCCCGCGCGAGCCGTACGTCCGGATCGGCGCCGTGGGCCAGGAGCGTTTCCACCAGCTCGCGATCGCCGCGCAACGCGGCCCAGTGCAGGGCCGCCTGTCCGGCGCCGGCGGCGTCCGGGTCCGCGCCCTTCTCCAGCAGCAGCGCGGCGACCTCGTGGAAGCCATGCTCGGCCGCGACGATCAGCGGGGTGGTGCCGACCGCGGCGGTGCCGTCGATTGGCGCCCCGGCAGCCAGCAGGAGCGCGGCCGAGGCCGCGTCCCCGTGCCGCGCGGCGAACAGCAGCGGCGTGAAGCCGCCCTGCTCGACCCACATGGCCCCCTCGGTCTTGCCGAGGCTCTTCTGGCAGCACAACAGGACATGCCGGCGGGACGACTTCGTCCGGGCGTGCAGATCCGCGCCGGCGTCCAGCAAGACCCGCACGACCTCCGGATGCCGGCGCGCAACGGCCCACATGAGCGCGGTCTGTCCCTGCGCGCCTTCCGTCGCGTTCGCGTCGGCGCCGTGGGCGAGCAGCGACCGTACCGCGGCGACGTTGCCCTGGCGGGCGGCGATCATGAGCGGTGTGCCGCCGGTGTCCGGCGCGATGTTCGGGTCGCCGCGCGCCTCCAGCAGCTTCGCGACCATGGCCGCGCTGCCGGCCGTCGCCGCGACCCAGAGCGGCGTGACGCCCAGATCGTTCGCGGCGTCCACGTCCGCACCGGCGCGGAGCAACAGGTCGACCGTCTCGAGGTCATTCAGGTGGGCAGCCCAGTGGAGGGCGGTGGCGCCGTCGCCCTGCCGCACGTTCACGTCGGCGTCCCGCCCGAGGATCTCCCGCACTCCGGTCGCATCGCCGCGCTTGACTGCCTGGAGCAGCTGGGCGTCGGCGGCGCTCGCGCCCAGCGTCGCGGCGGCTGCCAGCAGCCCGATCGACCATCCGCGGAGCCGTCTCGTCGAGATGCGCATGTATCGTGCCCTCCCTGTACGGTGACTCGACGCATGTGCAAGGGAAGGAACCCGGCAGTCGGCCGAGTCTACCACGACCGCCGAGTGGGACCGAGGCGGACCTCCGCAGCACCCGGTCGGGCTCGACGGTTGCCGGAAAACAGACTGATCTCGCGTGGGTCACGATGCTATCATCCGGACTGGTTCGGTGTCGGGAGGCATGGACATGGCACGCTGGCGCTCCCTGGGCGGGCTGATGGCGGCGTGGTTTGTTCTCCTGTCCCCGCTGTCGGCCAGCGGGACTTCGTCTTCACCGCAGCAGGTCTCGCCGGCGACATCCTCCCCACTGCGTCCCGTACTGAACCGCTACTGCGTCGGTTGCCACAGCGACAGGCTGCGGGCGGCCGGTCTCTCGCTGGAGGCGCTGGATGCGGTGCACGTCGCTGAAGGCGCGGAGGTCTGGGAAGAGGTTCTCCGCAAGCTCCGGAGCGGCGCGATGCCGCCGCCGGGCCGGCCGCGGCCCGACCGGGCGGTCGTGGAGAACATGCTCGCGTGGCTTGAGGCGGAGCTGGACCGCGCCGGCGCGCGCGACCCCAACCCGGGCCGGACGGACAGCGTCCACCGGCTCAATCGCGCCGAATACCGGAACGCGGTTCGCGATCTGCTGGCGCTGGACGTCGATGTCACGTCCCTGCTGCCGGCCGACAGTGCGGACGAGCACGGCTTCGACAACATCGCCGGCATGCTGTCGGTTTCACCGACCCTGCTGGACCGCTATCTGTCGGCGGCGCGGCGGCTGAGCCGGCTTGCGGTCGGACTGCCTCCGGCTGGCCCCACCACCGAGGAATACCGGGTCTGGCTCGATCAGGACGAGTATCTGGGCGAGGACCTGCCGTTCGGCTCGCGGGGAGGCGCCGCCATTCGCCATCGCTTTCCGGTCGATGGCGAATACGTCATCGACGTCCGCCTGTACCGCCAGCTGTTCGACGTGGTCATCGGGCTCGGTTCGCCGCACGAGGTCGAGATCCGGGTGGACGGCGAGCGGGTCGTTTCTTCGATCATCGGTGGCGAGGAGATCGGCGGGGCCCCGCCGGCCGGATTCGTCGGCGACATCTTCGGGAGTCCGGCCTGGGAGCAGTACACCCGGAACGCCGACGCCGAACTCGAAGTGCGGCTGCCGGCGAAGGCCGGCTCGCGTCTCGTGACCGTTTCCTTCCTGGGGCGTCCGACCGAGGTCGAGGACGGGGTACCCCACCCGCCGCGGTACCCCGAGCGCGACGAGTCGCTCGAGAGTAACCCGTGGGTTCACACCGTCGCCATCCGCGGCCCGTACGAGGTGTTTGGCCCGGGCGATACCCCGAGCCGCCGCAAGATCTTCACCTGCCGACCTGCGGAGCCCCGCGACGAGGAACCCTGCGCGGAACGGATTCTCACGGCGCTCGCCGGTGAGGCGTATCGCCGGCCCGCGACCGGGCGCGAGGTGAGGACGCTCCTGCGGTTCTACCGGGAGGGCGGCCGCGACGGCACGTTCGACGACGGGGTCCAGTTCGCGCTGGAGCGGCTCCTGGCCGACCCGAAGTTCCTGCTCCGCATCGAAAGGGAGCCGGTCGACCTTGCTCCGGGTGCCGTGTACGCCGTCAGCGACCTCGAGCTCGCATCGCGCCTCTCGTTCTTCCTGTGGAGCAGCATTCCCGACGCCGAGCTGCTCGGTGCGGCGGCGCGCCGGGAGCTCGGGGACCCCGAGACGCTCGAGCGGCAGGTCCGGCGCATGCTGGCCGACGACCGCTCGCAGGCTCTCGTGGACAACTTCGTCGGCCAGTGGCTGCTGCTGCGCAATCTGCCGGGCGCGGCGCCGGACCTGAATGCCTTCCCCGACTTCGACGAGAACCTGCGCGAGGCGTTCGAGCGGGAGACGAGGTTGTTCGTCGAGAGCATGTTCCGGGAGGACCGGAGCCTGGTCGACCTCCTGCGCGCGAACTACACGTTCATGAACGAGAGACTCGCGCGGCACTACGGCGTCCCGAACGTGTACGGCAGCCACTTCCGGCGCGTTACGTTCGGCGACGACGCGCCGCGCGGCGGATTGCTCGGCCAGGGGAGCTTTCTGACCGTGACGTCGTATCCGAATCGAACGTCGCCGGTGCTGAGAGGCCGCTGGGTCCTCGAGAGCCTGCTGGGCACGCCGCCGCCCTCACCGCCGGCGGACGTGCCGGGCCTCCCGGACCGTGGCGAGGGCGGCCGGCCCGCGTCGGTCCGCGAGCGGCTGGAACGGCACCGCGAGAACCCGGCCTGCGCCACCTGTCACGCCCCGATGGACCCATTGGGGTTTGCGCTGGAGAACTTCGACGCCGTCGGCGGCTGGCGCGACGCCGAGAACGGCATGCCCGTGGACAGCTCGGCCGTGCTGCCCGACGGAACGCGGTTGCGGGGCCCGGCCGGCCTCCGCGCGTTCCTGGTGAGCCAGCACCGTCAGTTCGTTGGCGCGATGACGGAAAAGCTGCTGGCGTATGCGCTGGGCCGCCGGCTCGAGTACTACGACCGTCCGACGGTGCGCGGCATCGTGCGCGAAGCCGCGGCGCGCGACTATCGCTTGTCGGAAGTCATTCTGGGCATCGTCAGGAGCCCGGCGTTCCAGATGCGGCGCGCGTCCGTGGATCCTCCGCCGACAGGGAGAGCCCGACCATGATGATCACGAAGACGGCGTTGCCGCGGCGCAGCATCCTGCGCGGCATGGGCGCCGCGGTGGCGTTGCCGCTGCTTGACGCGATGGTGCCGGCGCTCACCGCGTTCGCGAAGACGCCGGCGGCGCCCGTGCGGCGCCTTGGCGTGGTCTACGTGCCGAACGGCATGATCATGCCCGCCTGGACGCCGCCCGCCGAGGGCCCGCTCGACCTCTCGCCGACGCTCCAGCCGCTGGCGTCCTTGCGGGATCGCATGCTCGTCTTCTCGGGGCTGGACGGCGTGCAGAACCGCGGCGGCACGCATACGACCGCGGCGACGAGGTTTCTGACCGGCGTGGTCGGGAAGCGGACCGCCCAGGGCATCGAGGCCGGCACGTCGATCGATCAGATCGCCGCCAGGCAGTTCGGCCGGCACACGCAGCTGGCTTCGCTCGAGCTCGCGCTCGACCGCCTCGATCTCGTCGGTACGTGCGACAACACCACGTGCGCCTTCATCAACTCGCTCTCGTGGACCAGCCCGACAACGCAGGCGCCGGCCGAGGACAACCCCCGCGTGGTGTTCGAGCGGCTGTTCGGCGACAGCGGGACGACCGATCCGGCCGAGCGCAGGCTGCGCTTGCGGCGGAGCCGCAGCATTCTCGACTCGGTGCTGGAGTCGCTGTCGGACCTCGAGCACGAGCTCGGCTCCGGCGACCGCTCCCGCCTCGACGAGTACCTGACGGCCGTGCGCGACGTGGAGCGGCGCATCCAGAACGCCGAGGCGCAGAGCGCGATGGATCTGCCCCTGGTGGAGCGGCCCGGCGGCATCCCGGCGGACTACGAAGAGTACTGCGGGCTGATGTGCGACCTGCAGGTGCTGGCCTACCAGTGCGATCTGACACGGGTCGTGACGTTCATGCTGGGGCGCGAGTACAGCGGACGGACCTACCCGCAGATCGGCATCGCCGAGGCCCACCATCCGCTGTCGCATCATCAGGACGATCCGGCGAAGATCGCGCTGCTCGCGAAGCTGAACACGTACCACGCCTCGCTGTTCGCGTCATACCTGGAGAAGCTGCGTCGGACCGCCGACGGTGACGGATCGCTGCTGGACCACACGCTGCTCCTGTACGGGGCCGGCATGGCGGACGGCAACACCCACGACTCGCAGAATCTCCCGGTGATGCTGATCGGATCGCAGGAGCAGTTCCACGTCGGGGGCGGACGCCACCTGCGGTACGAGCACGAGCCGGCCGCGTCGCTGCTCGTCACCGTCCTGGACAAGCTCGGCGTGCCCGTCGAGCGAATCGCCAACAGCCGTGACACACTCGACCTCGACGCGCCCATGAATCCGCTGTCGGGAGTCTGACCGGACCGGCCAGCAGCTAGGAGTCTGCGCCGCAGGAGATGCCGCGGCGTGAAGTGGGTCGTCGGCCCATGCTCTGACTTATCGCGTCGGAGCAGCTTCGGCGGTCGCCCGACGAGGTAGTTCCTCGGCAGATGGCGAGATCCGGCGTTGACGGGCCCCTTGGTCCGCCAGAGACCGTGATGCGCGCCGATCGGTCGCCATCGCGAGCCTCGTTGCCGCGTGTCACGCCGCGATCAGGGCGTGCAGACGCTTGGCGTTCAACGCCAGGCACACCAAGTCCCACTCGCCGCGCACCTTCGCCAGCCCCCGCAGGCTGAAGCGCCGGAATCCCAGCACGTGTTTGATCCAGCCGTGCGGAGCCTCCGACAGCCACTTGCGTTCGGCGTATGCCGCACGACCCGCCGGCTTCGACAGCTTCTCGGCCATGCGATTCGTCGCGGGGTACTGCCCCGGGTCGCGGAGCCGCGCCGTCTTGCCCTCCCGTCCCAGTGACACGTACCCATCGACGCCCCGCGTCTCCAGGTTCACCAAGTCCCGCTCGTTACTGTAGCCAGCGTCCGCCAGCACCGTGTCCGGCTGCTCGCCGACCGTCTCCGCCACCTCGTCGAGCAGCAGCGGCAGCCCACCCTGGTCGCTCGCGTTCGCCGTCACCTCCGTCGCCACCACCAACTGGTGCTCACCATCCACCGCTACCTGCGCGTTGTAGCACTGCTGGAACCCGTCGTTGCTCGTCTTCATGATCCCGCTCTCCGGGTCCGTGAAGTTGCTCTGTGCCTTCTCGTCCGGCTCGCCATACCCCCGCTTGTACGGCCGTCCGCCCTTCGGGTTCCGATCCTGGCCCGGCTGCCGCCCGCCCGCGTCGTCCGCCGCCCGCTGTGCCGCCTCCAGCCGCTCCTTCGCCGCCCGGGTCGCCGCCAGGCGATCCTCCCGGCGGCGCAACTCCGACGGCAGCTCGTCGCCGCGTGCGTCCGGCCCAAAGCGCTCATCCTCAGCCGCGTCGGCGTCGCGTGCCGCCCGCACCAGCGCGTCAATCTCACCGGCCAAGCGCCGCTCTTCCTCCTGCATCCGACCGTAGCTCATCGCCTTGTGCTTGCTCGCGTTCGCACGAACCTTCGTGCCGTCGATCGACAGCTTGCCAAAGCGCGCCAACCCCAATTCCCGCGCCAGACGCACCACCTCGACAAACAGCGCCTTGAAGTCCTCCAGGTGCCGACGCCGAAACTCGCAAACCGTCCGGTGCTGCGGAAAGTTGCCGGCCGCCAGCACCCGGAACGCCACGTCCTCCTCCAGCCTCCTCGCAATCCCCCGCGACGAAAACACCCCCGTCGCGTAGGCGTAGAGCAGCACCTTCACCATCATCCGCGGCGCATACGGCGCGTTGCGCCGACCATCCCCCGCATACGCGGCATAGAACGCCGTCAGGTCCAGGCCGTCTACCAGATCGCTGACGTGGTGCGCCAAATGGCCCTCCGGCAACCACGCCCGCACGTCGGGCGGCAACAGCAGCGATTGGTCCGGTGCGTAGCGGCGAAAAGTCGTCGACATCAAGTCCTTCCGGCGTCCGATCTCGCCTGCGATTGTCGCACCGTTTTCTGCGGCGCAGACTCCTAGCCCGCCAATCGTCGCCTGGCGGCTCCGCTTGGCGCCCAACCAACCCTGCAGGAGTCCACGCCGTTCTACGGCGCAGACTCCTAGCTGCGCCCGAGCCGCTCGGCGAGCTCGCGCAGGCGGCCGCCGCCGTGCTCGTAGTCGAGCGCATCGGCCAAGCGAACCGCGACGTCCTCACTCGGGGTCCAGCGGCGGGGCATCGGCTACGTCGTAGAGAACCCGGCCTTCGCGCAACGCATCGTGGATGATGCAGCACGCGTCGTGCCGGTTGGCTTCGACCTCCGCTGACGTCGCGATAGTGATGTCAAGGGCCGCGCTCCGCCGTAGCCGCGCCGCCCTGACCCAGCGCGCCACGGCTCGCCCGTGGCGCGCGTCCGTCACCATCAGCAGGTCGACGTCGCTGTCTTCGACCATCTCGCCTCGGGCGGCCGAGCCGAAGAGGATGATCCGTTCGGGTTGTGCGATTTCGATCGCCGATCCAACGATCGCCGCGAGCTTCTTCTCATCCGGAGCGGCAACAACGGTCCAGGCGGTAGAGTCCATCACGCTGCCGGCGTCGGCGCCGGCAGCACCACCCGCTCGATCGCAAAGGAGGCGCTGGTCGACCTTGCCAAAGGTGACCTCGAGATACGAGACACCCACCGGAAGCTCATCTATGCCTCGCTTGCCTCGGTCTCCGCCTCCGCGGCCTTGCCGGTCTCGGCCGCCGCAGGCTGCTTCCGACGCTCCGCCCAGTATTGCTTCATCCGCTCCGATGTCGCCTTCCGCGCCTCGTCCGAGATGTTGCGCCGCCTGCGCGCGGGCTTCGCTGCCTGTGCCGACGACCTCGAGCCTCCCGGCTTCCCGCCAAGCGCGGCAATCGCCGCATCCACTCTAGCGACACGGTCCAGCAACTCGGCGCGTTCGGTCTGGAGCAGTGCTATGACATCCTTCATCGCCACTCTCGTTTCGCCAGTCTGCCACCAACTTCCATCCGTGGAATAGCATACCGTCATTCCACGGTGGCCGCCGACATGTCTGCCGAAGGCAGATCCTGGGTGTCCCTGGCACCATGCCAGCGACCTGGCCCGGGCACGCCCAACCCCGGCCCCGCACCGCGTCGCGGCCCTCAGACCCTCATGCATCCCCTTATTTTTGCAGGCATCAGATCACGCCGAAGACCTCTCGATACACCCGCTGTTCGATGAGCATGCTTCCGAACGTCTCCATCAACCGACGAACCCGATCCTCGGGCCAATTGGGGAGGTGGTGGTACAGCATCAGCCCCTGCCGAAACAACGAATGCGTCCGCCGCTTCACCGTGTTCGCCTTCAACCAGCGGTCATAACCGATGCGCTCGCCCGCCGCGCCCAGCAACGACAGCACGGCGATCGCCAGCGCGCTGATCAACAACAGGCGGTCCCGCCGGTCCGGGCGCGAAACATGCATCGAAGACAGCCCCATCCCGAAGCGCATGTCCTTGATGTCCCGAAAGCCCGCCTCAATCCCCCAGCGCTTGCCGTAGTACCGAATCAGGACCCGCGTCGGGACTGTCGCTTCGCTGGCCACCAGGCACCACGGTTCGTCCATCTTCGGATCGTGTACGCACACGACCACGCCGACCGGCAGTTCGTACGTGTCGGTCACCCGAGCACCCACCAGCCGCCGCGCACGCCCCCCGGCGCCGACCCACGCGGCGGCCGCTCGCCGCTCGCCCCGCGCACTCGTCACGGAGATGTCTCCACGCAACCGAATCACATATTCGAAGGCCAGCTCTGTCGTCAACGCGTAGAACAGCTTGCAGTCCCCAAAGCCCCGGTCCGCCACGACGGTGACTTTCACCCCGGCCGGCAGCACCTCCCGCAACCGGCACAGCACCTCGTACTCATAGCGCCGCTGATTACCCTTCAGTGTCGAGGACGCCACCGTCTTCCACAGCAGGGGCGTCGCGCGCCCATGGCCAGTCACCATCGACAGCACGATCGTGTCCTGCCCGTCGGCCGCGAAGCTCGTCCAATCCAGCGCGACGACGACTTCTGTGCGGGCGCCGACGATGAACGGCGTCCAGTATGCGAAAAAGGCCCAGACGTCGACGCCTCGATTGCTCAGCAGCCGATCCACCTGCTTCACACCATGCTTTGTCAACGTCCCCATGGCCTGGGCCAAGCCGCGCCCCACTGCATGGATTGCCAGCGAAGCGCTCGTCAGCACGCCCACGGTTGCGTTAGCCAATGACAGCACTCTCTTGGCATGCAGGTCGCCTTCGTACAAGGTCGTGATGAAGTTCAGGAGGTCGTGTCTAGCCGCAGGACGAACGGTTGCGTTAGCCAATGACAGCACTCTCTTGGCATGCAGGTCGCCTTCGTACAAGGTCGTGATGAAGTTCAGGAGGTCGTGTCTCCCGAGCCATTGCCCGGATGAGGCCGGTCCGTCTTGATGTATATTCATATAATCATATTCTAATTCACAGTGCGCCACCTTTCAGACTTTCTAGCCTAATGCGAGACGGAGGGTTTCGCTCTATTGATTCATATGAGTTCTCCACCCGGCGGCGCCGGACCCCGTAGTCATGAAACCAGGGCATGACGAGGCGACAGCCGGGCCCCGTGGGTGCGGATCAGCCGGCTGGAAGGCTACCGCTGCCCACGAGTGTCTGTGTGGAAAATGAGGGGATCTCTGAGAATGCTGCCCCAATGAGGGTGCAGGCTACCTTCCGAGGTAGTCTTCCTCGCTGACCGGCCCGAAACTGGTCGCCTCGCCACTGATGAAAGTCAGTTGGACCAGGTGCTCATCGGGTGCTGCGCCGTGCCAGTGGACGACATCCGGACCGGCGTAGATCGGCCTTCCGTCCGGCACGAACTCGATGATATCGCCGCCGCGCACCTGCGTCCGCCCGCGCCCTTCCTCGGCGGCGATGATCTGCCAGCCGGCGTGACTGTGCCAGCTTGACCGGGCGCCCGGTTCGAAGCGCAGTCGCAGAGCTCGCATATCCGACGTATCCAGGCGGGTGCGCCCTGTGGCCGCGTTGGTCTGTGCCGCCGCCGCCGGCGGCTGCGCGAACAGGATGGAGACAACCAAGCCCAGCGCGACGATGCCGAGCAGCACGCCCGTACGAGATTGAAGCCGTCTCTGCATAGTGTCCGTCCTTTGGCCGTCAGTTGCTCCCATTGTACTGCCGACGGTCTGCGGCTTTGGTGCATAAATGCCCAAGATCGCCAGCTCGGCGTACCATGCCGTGGAGGGAACGCAGCCATGGCGTCGACGAAATCCAGCAGAGTGAACCCCAAGCACAAAAAGAGGTATCGCGTCGGGAACTGGCCCGCGTACGAGCGCGTGTACCGCACCCGGTTTCTTGGACACACGTTTACGCTACGCGGCTTGACGCAGCTCGTGTTCATGGCGCGCTTCGAGCGGCGTGCGATACGCCAGCTTCTCGAGGCGCCAGCACTGATTGTAGCGTTCGACGAACCTGGCGACGGCGGCGCGCACGTCGGCCAAGTTTCGAAAGACCCGGCCGTAGACTGCTTGCTCCTTGAGCGTGCGATTCCAGCGCTCGACGACCCCGTTGGTTTCCGGCTCTTCGAGGAAGCCGAAGCTGGGGTGGATGCCCCAGTACCGAAGCTGGTTGAGGAAGTGGTCCGACAGATACTGGCTGCCGTGGTCCATCCGCAGCGCCAGCCCGCGGGCCACGTCCGCCTCGACCGAACCGTAGAGTCGCCGGAGCCCTTGCGCGACCGGCTCGAGGGCCGCGAAACGGCTCCCCACCTTGCACACGTGCCAGCCCACGCACTCGGCGTTCCAGTGGTCCACCGCCGCGAAGGTCCAGACCCAGCCGTCGTCGGCCGTGAACACCCGCACGCCGTCGGTACCCCACATGACGTTGGGCGCCGAGGTGACAATCGTGCCGTCGTGCGCCCTCGAGTCAGCCTGCCGCCCGCGGTGGGGCGAGAGCAACCCCTTCGCGCGCATCACGCGCAACACTCGCGTCCGCGAGACCCACACCCCGTCGAGGATCCGCAGCCGCGCGTGGACCTTGCGATGGCCCTCGCCCCGGAACGGGGAGCGGGCCAGGTCGCTACGAATGGCCGCCAGCAACTGCGCATCCGACAGCGCGGGCGTCGGCCCGCGGCGCCCCAGGCCAGCACCCCGCGCTGGGCGCTGCAAACGAGCCCGCCGCGCGTAGAGCGCCGAGCGCGACCGTTCCCACAGTCGACACACCCGCTCGAGACCATAGCGCCGCCCCGTCGTCGCGGAGGTCGTTGCGCTCATCGTCGCGACCTCCGCGTCGCCAAAGGGAGGCGACGCTCCGCTCCACGGGCACGCTCCCGCAACAGCTCGTTCTCCATCGACAGCTCGCCAATGTGTCGCTTGGCAGCATCCAACTCGGCGGCCAGTGGCTCACCGGCCTGCGCCTTCAGACCGAGCTCGAGACCGGCCAGCGCCCGGGCCTTCCACGCCTCCAGGCGATAGACTTCCACCCCGACTTCTCGCGAGACCGCATCCAGCGACTCGCCGCGCAGCAGCCGCAACACCACGTCCCGTTTCCGGCTTGCGCTCCACCGCTGGCCGAGCGCCAAGGCCCCCAACCCAACCGCCGCGCCGTCGGCGCTGACTCCGGTCGCCCTCCGGGCTCCCTCCGTCCGCGCCGACGCGGTTCCCTTCACCCGTCTCGACCGAGCCATGCCCCCTACCTCCTGTGACATCGGATTCTCCCTTAGGACAGTGATCAATATAAGGTTGCCAAGTGCATCCAGGCGGAGCCCGTTTTCTGCGGCTTCGGGCGCTCGGCACACAGCAAGGTAATTTCCGTCAGTGTCCTTAATCCGTGTCCAAGAAAACTGGGGGCGCCTCACGCGTACGAGCGCGGGCTGCGCGCCCGAGGCGACGTCACCGTCTGGTTCGCCGAAGCGGCCCTCAGCACGTGGACTCCGCCGCCGACCCGCCGTCCTGGCGGGCAGCAGCGTTACTCGAACCTGGCGATCCTCAGGCGCTGACCCTGCGCATGCTCTTCCACCTGCCGCTTCGGCAGACCGAGGGCTTCGTCGCGTCGTTGCTCCGGCTGATGGGCCTGGACCTGAACGCCCCAGACCACACGACGCTCTCCCGGCGCAACCGAGAGGTTCTGGTCCCGGCCCTGCGACGTGCAGACGGCAGACCGATTCACCTGATCGTCGACTCGACAGGGCTGAAGATCTATGGTGCCGGTGAGTGGTGCTCGCGCAAGCACCGGAAGGCGCACGAGCGCGGCGGCTGGCGGAAGCTGCACATCGGCGTGGACAATGACGGCTACATCGTAGCCGAGACGCTCACCCAGAATACGGTCGACGACGCGGATATGCTTCCGAACTTGCTGGACCAGATCGATGCTCCACTACGGCGCTTCACAGGCGATGGTGCCTACGACACGCGCAGCGTGTACACGGCGGTCGGCGAGGCCGGCAACACCGGCGTCGAGATCGTCGTCCCGCCTCGACGGCTGGCGGCAGCGTCCCCGGAGGCGACGGGACCCTGGGAGCAGAGGAACCTCCATATCGAGAGAATTGCGGAGATCGGCAGACGGGCGTGGCAGAAAGAAACCGGCTACCGGCAGCAGGCGCGCGTCGAGGGCACGTTCCTCCGGTATAAACGGATCCTCGGCGGCCGCCACCGTGCGAGGGGGTTCGAGGCGCAGCAGCGCAAAGCGATGATGGGGTGCACCGTGCTGAACAAGATGTTGGCACTCGGCAAGGCGCAGTCCTCTGCGGTCACAGTGTAATCGTCGACGACTTCGACACCAGATCGGTTCCGTGGTCGAACCACGCAACAACCCCCCGCGGTGATCCTCAAGACGGGGCCAGTCATGTCGACCCGCACGATACTGGGATCGCTCGACCGCGCGGTGTAGGTCAGCGGGTCGCCTTCCGAGTCAACTGCCGGCTGTTCTTGCGCTTGTCGACCGCCTCGATGCGGTGCGCCCACGTGACGGGGTCGCGCCAGCTCCGGTCGGTGCCGGACGGAGCCGCCCAGCCGGTGGCGGCGATGCCCGTCCGACGGGTGTAGTCGAAGTGCCGCGGCTCGCCGTCCGCGCCCGGGATGGTACTCGACGCGGCAGACCCATGCGGTAGCACATCGCGCCCGTCGCCGTGTGGCCCTTGCTGCGCGTCTGCACCATCGTGCGCATGAAGGCGTATGCCATCTCGTCGCAGCCGTTGGCCGTTGGCCAAGCGCTCGGAGCTTCCCCGCTTCCCTCGGGTCGTGTCCCCTGTGGGACTCGCCTCGCCGGGAGGATCGGCGGCGTCTGATCAGCTACGCTGAACGCGGCCATGAATCGCAGCTGGACACGCAAGTATGACACAGGGACGGCTTGAACCGATTCGGTGGGGATGACGGAGCCATGCGGAAGATGTGGTTGCATGAGCACGGCGGGTGGCTGGCAGCCGGGGCCGGTCTCATGGTGGCCGGATTCGGCCTTGCCCGTTTCTGGTGGTTCGAGTTCGGTATGGCGCTCATTCTGCTCGGCGCCGCTGCGTTGGGTTACCTGGTGGGTCTGGCGCGGTCGGCGGTGCTCGACGCCGAGCTGACGGAACGCATCGACCGGCAACTCGACGAGCTGCGCGAGGAACAACGGCGGGCGCAGGAGGAGAAGTGGCTTTCCGACGGCGTATCGCCTATCGAGAGGAGCTGGCGGGCGCTGGCGCAGCGGGCTGCCGCCACGGACGACGACTCGGCCGCAGCGGCGGTGCCGACGGACGATGTCGATCGGCGACTCGCCAACCTCATCCGGCAGGGCTGCGACCGGGTTTGGAGTGGCATAAAGGAGAAACGGTACTGGCGGCAGGTGGGCGGGAAAACGGTCGGCCCCGATCTCGGTGCGATCGGGAAGGAGATCGAGGGCGTCGTGCGGGAGGTCGCCGGGTTGTATCACCAGGACCGGGACGATCCCGTCATGGAAGCGCGATTGGGTGACATCGTGCTGACGGCTCGCTCGGTCCTCGGGGAGTTCCTGCAGATCGCGCGCCTCGTGCCGGTCGTCGATCTTCCCGCGCAGAGCTTGGCGACGGTCAAGACCAGACTGGAGCAGATCCAGCGGGCGCGTGTTCTCTACCAGCAGTATGCCCGCCACAAGATCCTGCTCGACATCGCGACCGGAGCAACGCGGGTCGCCCTCGGGTCGAACCCGGTCACGGCAGCGGCCTGGTACGTGGGCGGCAAGGCGTTGACCACCGCAGGCACGCACGTCGCGACGAAGTACGCGGACGCCCTGCTCAGGGACGCCCTTGAATACTCGGTCGCGCTCGTCTACGAGCACGTGGCGCGCACCTACGATCCGGGGCGGGTGCAGCGGAGCGCCGACTACGCGGCGCTGGTCTTCGCGCTCGACGTGCACCGCCGCATCCCCGGCGTCGACCACAATCGCAGGCTGCTGTTGGACCGTATCCTGCGCGCGCGGATCCCGGACGAGTTCGCGAGGCTGGCGCTGCTGCGCGCGCTCGCCGACGACGGGGTTCCAGATGCCGCCGAGGCGCCGCCGGTCGACCTGCTTTCGCTGCCGCTGGCGAAGCGTGACGCGATTACGGATCAGCTCGTCGAGATCCTGCCGGCGATGCGCGGACTCAACGAGGCGGAGGCCAGTCAGGCGATCGAGGACCTGGAGAGTCGTCTGGGGCGCGGCCTGCAGGTCCCTCTGGTGAGCTCCGGCAGCCGCACCGCGGTGCGTGTCGAGGAGGGCTTCGTGCAGTTAGCCGTGCTGGCGTGCGACTGGTGCCGGTTCGACCGCGAGACGGCGTGGAAGGAGATCTGGGACGGCCCGTTCGCTGGCGCCGCACGGAAGGACGCTGGGTCGCCGACATCACCTACGTCCCGACCCTGGCCGGCTTCCTGTACCTGGCCATCGTCCGGCGGGGACGACTCGGCTAGGGCTCTGCTGAAGAACGCGCTGGATGTCGCCTTCGACGAGGCGGTCGACGCAGGCGGGGCCGTGGGAGCGCCAGTGCGGCGCCTAATCGAACCGCCGCGAGATCTGGTGGGAGAGGAGCTGGCGGTGCCACTCGTCGACTCGGTCATCGACCTTCTGGCGAAAGCGACGCTCGACCAGTGGCCGCTGGAGCACGACCACATGGTGCTGCTCAACGCCTCGGTGCTGCTCAGCGGCCCGAAGCAGGTGGAAGCGCACTGGGAAAGGTATCTGGCAGTGGTGTCGACACGGTTGCGCGCCCGGCTGAAGCATCCTCAGGCGTCATCCTGGCCCAAGGCCTCGGCACCGGCGATCCTGCGAGCGAACGGCGATCAGGAACTCCCCTCGCGAGGACTCGTCGTCACGCCTCCGTCGGTACCTCGGCCGCTGGCGATCTTCGAAGCGGCCAGCGAGGTGCCGCCGAAGTGGGTGCTCCTGTTCGCGGATCGTGCTGTCGTAGGATGCGCGCCGGAGGGGATCGTTGCGCTGGACGACGCCGAGCCCGAGGTCCATGGCCGAGAAGGGGTGCGATTCCTTCGCCGCAAGGGTGTGCTGTCTGACGATCTCGTCGTGTGCTGCGGTATTGATCGCCTGACGGTTGCCGGGCCGGTGGCGGGAACTTTCGCTCGGTTCTTCGGTCCTGTTCTGCAGGAGTACCGCCTCGACGCGGACGCGCTCGAAATCGAGGAAGACATCTGAGCAATGGGCACGAGAGCCAGACGATGCCTGCCGGTCAGCTACGACGACGCCGCACGCCACATCGACCGGCTGTCGAGCAGCCTCGCACGGGTCGTCATGGAGATCCGATCATCGTGACCGCGGCGGCCTTGACCGGTCCATCCGTGCGCGCTGTTGTCTCGATGCCGGACCTGATCGCCTGATCTGGTGTTGCCCTGTCGAGCATGACGGCGGCGGAGCCGGGACGTGAGGCGTGGACGCGATTCGGCATCATCGGACAAGTGCCGCCTGTGAGCGTGCGCGGAGCCCGTGTCAAGGCCGACAGCCCGCGGCAGCGGGGCGGAGCGTAGCGACGAGCCTTGACGGCGGGGCGGGGAGCACACGCGGATGCTGTAGGGTCCAACGATGCCGCCGCGTCGCCAAGGCGCGGGCCTGCGGCTCACGCCGACGCGGCACGTGGCGGTCATCATCGGCCGGGTGGACCGGCCAACAATCGGCGAGCGTCGTCCGTTCGCCCCAAGTCGGCCAGCGAGAAAACCGCCCGCTCGACATCGACGGCTCTCAGGTCTCGGTACGGGGCACCCGGCATTCCGTTGACCTTCGCGGCGATTCCCTGACACCAGCATGCCCATCGCTCGTAGCAGGCCGTGTGTCGGAATCTGAATAGAATCCGACTAGCACTAGAGCCTCTTGCGAAACGCGTGATCGGCCGAGTTTTTCCCTGCCGGAGGCGGCGGGGCGAGGGACGGTCAGCGGGCGGGATGCAGCGTTCGCAGGATGGCAGTGACCGCGCCCGGGAAGCCGGCGACACGGGGGTTCATGGAGCCTGCCTGCCGGTTATGAGGGCAAGCGCACGCGAAGAGAGGTGGCGCATTTCCTTCACGAGCCGTTCCAGTTTACGGTTGTTCTCGATCCACTCCCGGTAGAGGACGAGTTCGTCTTCGGTGAGCTTCAAGCCGACGGTCTTTCCGCGGGCCTTGCGCGTCCAGTAGTGGTAGGGGCCGTGACGGGCGTCCGGGTCGTCGTGGCAGCGACAGGTAGCCCTCCCACACGTTATCCGGCGGGTGTGAACGCTGCCCTGGCCTACGAACTCGAGCGTTTGCAGTTCCGCCTTGAGCGCGTCGTATTGCTCCTCATAGCGACGTAACGCTGCGCTGGCCATCGATTCGCTGTAGACCATCGATTCGCTGCTTCACATCCTTGTGGTCGGCCAATATACAGTAGTTGGCAGGAGTGGTCAATCAAACAAACCATGAACTGCCTGACTGCCTGCGTTCCTTCGCCCCCTATTGGCAGTCGATCCAGCGTGGTTCCTTCGCCCCCTATTGGCAGTCGATCCAGCGTGCGCTGTTCCCCCAGTTGGAGCCCGTGTTGGGTCCGCTGACCGGGAAACAGCAGCAGTTGGTGCAGACTCTCGAGGTCATCCGTATCGAGCAGTGGATTCCCCGGTGCTTCCGGGTGCCGGGGCGTCCGCGCAAGGACCGCGCGGCACTGGCGCGAGCCTTCGTGGCCAAGGCGGTCTACGACATGCCGACGACGCGCGTGCTACTGGACCGCTTGGTCACCGACGTGGCGCTGCGGCGGATCTGCGGCTGGGAGCGGAAGAGCGAGGTGCCGAGCGAGTCGGTCTTCTCACGCGCCTTCGCCGAGTTCTCCGACACACAGTTGCCCCAGCGCACGCATGCAGCGTTGATCCGCAACACCCACCACGACCGGTTGGTGGGCCACCTCTGCCGCGACTCGACGGCCATCGAGGCCCGCGAGAAGCCGGCCGCGAAGGAAAAGACGCCCCCGCTGCCCAAGCGCGAGCGGGGACGGCCGAAGAAGGGTGAGGAACGGCCGAAGGTCCTCAAGCGCCTCGACCGGCAGGCGGCCATGACCTTGCCGGCGATGCTCGACGACCTGCCGACCGACTGTGACGTGGGCATGAAAAAGGACAGCAAGGGCTACAAGTCGACCTGGGTCGGCTACAAGCTGCACCTCGACGTGGCCGACGGCCAGATTCCGATCAGTTGCCCTGCTGACGTCCGCCTCCCTGCACGACAGCCAAGCCGCCATTCCGCTGGCGACCTTGTCGGCCGAGCAAACGACCAATCTGTATGACCTGATGGACGCCGCCTACGACGCGGAACCGATCCGCCAGCACAGCCGCTCACTCGGCCACGTCCCGTTGATTGACACCAACCCCCGCCGCGACAAGGCGCTGGCGGAGGAATTGCGAACCGAAGCCCGGCGCCTGCAGCGTATCGGCTTTCAGCTTCCCGAGCAGGCTCGCTACAACGAGCGTACGGCGGGTGAGCGCGTCAATGGCCGACTCAAGGACGAGTTCGGCGGTCGCCATGTCCGGGTCCGGGGCGCCTCGAAAGTGATGTGCCACTGCATGTTCGGCGTGCTCGCACTCACCGCCGACCAGCTCGTGCGCCTCGTGACATAACCAGTGCACCGCCGGCAACGCCCTGAGGCGCCCGACGGGCGTCAGTCACCCACGGGTGTCCCAACGCGCGGTCGAGAACACGTCGAAATATCCGACTTCTACCTCCCGGCGTGCCGCCGGTTCTCCCGACAAGATATCCAGTCCACGATCCAGGGTAAATCGTGTTCACCAAGAGAGCTGAGGACTGCGCCCACCCCAATCCCCCGGGAGTTTTGCAAGCGGCTCTATTAATAAATAATTTGTGTCGTTCTCGTGGCGGCCGGCACAACTGCACCGAAGGTCGGCGCGGGTCGGTGCTCGCGCATCCCGGTTGCAGCGCCGCAGCGAAGAAGGCCCGGCCGCGCCGGAAGCCTCTCCAGCGGCCACGCGAGGGCCCTGGATCGATCGCCATCGCGCTCAGCGGCCCGCTTCCCGGGACGCTCATCAGCCGCACCATCTGTTCGTCTTCGCGCGCCCGCTCACGCAGTTCCTATTTCGCTTGCTCGCTCGCTCAATCCCATGGTCGCATAATCGGTACGGATCGCAGGGTCGGTATCGCGGTCGGAGTTCTTGTGTTCTTTGACCGAATAGCCTCTTCCCGGTACATGGCGAGAGATAGATAAGTTAAAGCCGCCCTCGCCATACGCATGATGCGAATCGTTTTCGCAAAGAACCTATCAGCCGTGATGTAGAGGTGGGTGTCAGAGTTCGCTAAACCCGCATCATAATGTTGCAGCGTTATAAACCGGTGCTCTAAATAGTTGCGCAGTGACGCCAATTCTCTCGCGTCCGGGGTTGCAACCGACGACAACTCCTCATCGAAAAGGTCCTGCGACAGATAGTACAGACCGCGAAGCGGCCAGTTCTGATTTCCGTCGAAGACGGTGTGGAGTTGCGGGTTTCCCCAAATTTTCCGGAAAGATACTTGGCGAGGCTTCATGCCGACCGAGAAATAGTCATTCAAGAACAGCGCAATTTTGTCGAATAGAGCGTAGGCGGATCGGAACGCCGTTTTGAGCTGGTCGACATGGTGGCCGAACTCGCCTCCATCAGCATTATCCAGGATCAGAACTTCACGATCAGTGAAGTGACCCCTTAGAGAATCAAACGCTTGGTATTGGTAAATCTGGAATCTTGCCGATATATATTCCTGCTTCAAGTGATTGTAGTAGGCCGGAAAACGTGGGGACTCACCGACCCTGTAGACATGGCTTGGCAGGTGAAGCACATCTATTGCCGCTACGTGCGCGGTAGTTACGTCGTTAAGTGGATTGAGAAACAACCGTTCTTGCAGACACCAGCGCCGGTAACGTTGCTCATCAACAGTCTCTCCGAGAGCGAAAGCACTCAGATCGGATGAATGATCGAATTCAATGGCTTCCAAGTAGGCATTAACCCTGGCAAGATCATGAGAGAATGCATCATGGGCCCGCTTGTCTGGCCCGCTGTCCCATAACCCATCTTCCCCGCATCAGTCTGGCGGTCCCATAACCCATCTTCCCCGAGTACTGTTCCGAAGCTGCGTTGAGAAACATCCCCACATGCCCAGAATCGTAGAGGTGCTGAGCATAGAAATAAATCCCACGAGCCATATTTCCCAATGCCATGGCGAAATGCGGAATGGCTTGTAGCACCAGTTGCCATTGTTCGAGAGCCTCAACACATCGCCCGAGGCTATTCAGTCTATTCGCGAGGTTTGTTCGGATTTGACACCGTCTGACCAACTCGAATGTGTCAAAGGCCGGTTCAGCAATAGCGCGCCTAAGGGACAATAGCTCCGCGACGCCCTCGGTTTGTCTCCAACTCCAGGCATAACTATCATCGTGTTTGGTTAAAGAAATTCCATGGTACGCATTCGCTTGAAAATAATACAGAAGGACGCGGTCTGCTCCCGAGGCGAACTCAAGACGACTATCGCATTCGTCAACAATCAGCGCATTCGTCAACAATCAGCTTCAAAGCGCTTTCATCGGCGGCATCCGTGGCAGCGTCGATCTGTGTCCCTAATTCTTTCAGCGTCTCAGTCATCTCGGAGAGCCCCTCAGTTTATCATGTAAAGGCAATAACCGGCTTCTACCTGCATGTCGTGGCCGCCGTGAACGGCCTGTCGGCCAGCCTCTACGAGAACGTCGTACACGGCGCGCGCCGGTCTTCGGGCCACTGCTGTTGCGTCGACCTCGTGGTCCGCGCCGCGATTGGCCACACGGCCCCGGGGTCGGCGACCGGGAGACGACGCAACTAGGCAACTTCTTCTACCGGGGCGTGGCGCGCCTTGCGGTAACACCGTAGCGGTGACTCGGGTTTTCTGCGCCGTACGGCTGAACGCCCCCGCGGCCCTGGGCGACCAGCGGAGCGTTCGTTTGCGGCGACCGGGGGGCATGTTAACGGGTAAGCACGGAGCCGGTCACGAACGCGGCCCATCGGTCCATCAGCCGGCGCCGCTGGTCGAACAGATCGCTTCGCGCGTAACTCCGCTCGACAGCCCCGCCGACCACGTGTGCAAGGGCCATCTCCGCCACGTCCCTTGTCGCCCCGGACCGCTCCGCGGCCCACGTGCGGAAACTCAACCGGAAGCCGTGAACGTCCGCATCCGTCCCCGTCGCTCTCCGCAGCGCCTTGATCAAGGTGTCGCCATTGAGCGGCCGCCCGCCCACGCCAGGGAAGATCAGCGAATCGGCCGCGCCGTCAGAATGCGCTCTCATGCCCTCGAGCACGGCCACAGCCGCGTCCGACAACGGCACCCGATGTTCCGCCCCGGCCTTCATCATCCGCGATGCCGGTACGCGCCACTCCCGCACCTCAAGATCGACCTCGCCCCACGTCGCCCCGCGAGCCTCGCCGGACCGTACCGCCGTCAGCGCCGTGAAGCTGATCGCCGCCTTGACGACCGGACCCGCCCCGGACGCCTCGACCGCCTCCAGTGCCGCGGGAACGTCCGCGTACGGCAACGCCCGCCGATGCTCTCGGGTCTTCGGGGTCTTCGGCAATGCCGCGTGGCTTTGGTGCATGAATGCCCAAGATCGCCAGCTCGGCGTACCATGCCGTGGAGGGAACGCAGCCATGGCGTCGACGAAATCCAGCAGAGTGAACCCCAAGCACAAAAAGAGGTACCGCGTCGGGAACTGGCCCGCGTACGAGCGCGGGCTGCGCGCCCGAGGCGACGTCACCGTCTGGTTCGCCGAAGCGGCCCTCAGCACGTGGACTCCGCCGCCGACCCGCCGTCCTGGCGGGCAGCAGCGTTACTCGAACCTGGCGATCCTCACGGCGCTGACCCTGCGCATGCTCTTCCACCTGCCGCTTCGGCAGACCGAGGGCTTCGTCGCGTCGTTGTTCCGGCTGATGGGCCTGGACCTGAACGCCCCAGACCACACGACGCTCTCCCGGCGCAACCGAGAGGTTCTGGTCCCGGCCCTGCGACGTGCAGACGGCAGACCGATTCACCTGATCGTCGACTCGACAGGGCTGAAGATCTATGGTGCCGGCGAGTGGTGCTCGCGCAAGCACCGGAAGGCGCACGAGCGCGGCGGCTGGCGGAAGCTGCACATCGGCGTGGACGATGACGGCTACATCGTAGCCGAGACGCTCACCCAGAATACGGTCGACGACGCGGATATGCTTCCGAACTTGCTGGACCAGATCGATGCTCCACTACGGCGCTTCACGGGCGATGGTGCCTACGACACGCGCAGCGTGTACACGGCGGTCGGCGAGGCCGGCAACACCGGCGTCGAGATCGTCGTCCCGCCTCGACGGCTGGCGACAGCGTCCCCGGAGGCGACGGGACCCTGGGAGCAGAGGAACCTCCATATCGAGAGAATTGCGGAGATCGGCAGACGGGCGTGGCAGAAAGAAACCGGCTACCGGCAGCAGGCGCGCGTCGAGGGCACGTTCCTCCGGTACAAACGGATCCTCGGCGGCCGCCACCGTGCGAGGGGGTTCGAGGCGCAGCAGCGCGAAGCGATGATGGGGTGCACCGTGCTGAACAAGATGTTGGCACTCGGCAAGGCGCAGTCCTCTGCGGTCACAGTGTAATCGTCGACGACTTCGACACCAGATCGGTTCCGTGGTCGAACCATGCAACAACCCCCCGCTGTGATCCTCAAGACGGGGCCAGTCATGTCGACCCGCACGATACTGGGATCGCTCGACCGCGCGGTGTAGGTCAGCGGGTCGCCTTCCGAGTCAACCGCCGACCTTGCGCACCTGTCCAGGCGGCAACGATGCGAGAGTGCTCAGAATCTTACCCACGAGCGGCATCAGATGGACCATGCGGTTGGACGGCGCTCTAACGACCACGACGCGCAGCCGAAGGACACTCAGATTCTGCTGATGCTGAAGACCTCTGATCCATAGTCAACAGGACATCGAAACGCCCCTGAGCACGCCGAAGCAATTCACCGTTGGTCGTCCCCGACCAGCCCACCGCCCGCACGGTGCTGATCTCGTGTCCGCTCAGTTCGGCGGCGAGAGCCCGCGGCAGATTCTCGTCAAGCAGAACGCGCACCGGCCAGAACGGAATCCCGAGCCAGATCCAGCGCGGCGAGCGCCTGTTGCTTCGAGACCGACGGGAACTGATCGAGGAACTGGTGAAGCGTCTCTCCCCCTTCCAGGTAGTCGAACAGCGCCTGAACCGGCACCCGCGTGCCTCGGAAAACCGGCATGCCCCCCGAGATTTCCGGGTCGCTGTGGACGACCGAAAGGGCATCACCCATGCGGCCATCATACGCCATTGATCCGGCCGCAGCGCCTGCCGGAGGTCGCGAACCGTGGGCACGGCCCGCGAGCAAGCGCACCGTCTGTTGGCGGTTCTCGTCGGCCGTCACGACGTTCTGAACTTCGCCACTGGCACCGCATCACCCGAACCCTCGCCCCGCCGACCGCAACACACTCTCTCGGCCAACCCAATCCGCGGACCCGGAGAGGCGTTCCGAAGGAGGGCCGGGAGTAGGGGCAGACTGACACCCTAAGTGACACCCTACGGAGCGAACACCGGCGTGCTTCGTGGACCCCGGTGGAGGCGAAAGTCGTCGGTTCTCACCGGAAACAACCCGGTTTGGACGCGGTCGGATGTCCTCGGATCCCGCCACCATCGACCTCTTAATCTGCGGGTTTGGGGTTCGAGTCCCCGGCGGCTAACCAACTTAAACCAAACGCAATAAGGGACTTAACGAGAGTCAGGCGAGGCATTGGAAAGATCCCCAGAATCGCTGAGTCAGCACTGAGTCAGCACAGACCGAAATCTAGCCACTACCGACGAGGCGCGTCACGCGAGGCTGAGCTGTGGGGCGATGGCCGACGACCTGCGCGGCTCGATGGGCGTCGTGCTCGGGCTGATCTTCCTGAAGTATCTCTCCCCGACGCCTTCGAGGCACGCCGAGCCGCGGGTGCTCGCCGAGTGGGGCGAGGACGCCCCCGAGGACCTGGACGAGTACACCGCCGAGAACATCTTCTTGGGTGGCGCCCGAGGCCCGGTGGACGCATCTGAAGGCCCAAGCCAAGCAGTCACCGTCGGCCTCACCGTGGACGCCGCCATGGCCGCGATCGAGCGCCACAACCGCGGGCTCTCGGACGTGCTTCCCCCCGGCTACGCCCGCCCCGCCCTCGACAGCTCGCCCGGAAGCTCGCCCAGCTGGGCGTTGAGCGAGCACAACGCACGGCTCGCCAACGTCGGGTCGGCGATGACCAACATGGCCGAGGGACTGGCGCGGGTTGAAGGCTCAATCAAGACGATCAACCAACGCCTGAACGGGGTCGACGATCGGCTCGACCGAATCGAGACGAAGCTCGACAGGTTGATCCAGGCTTGGCCAGATCAGCGCTCACCAAGCTCAACGACGGGCTGGCGCGCCCTCGCGCCCACAAGCGCTCCGGCAGCACCTTCAGCGCGACGTCCCGGTCGAGCTTGGTATCGCGGGCACGGTAGACCTCGCCCATCCCGCCCCGCCCGATGACGGCTACGACTCCACGGACACCGAGCTTCTGACCGGGTGTCACGATCTTGGCGTCCTCCGCGGGACACGCCACGCCGTGGCGCGTCCACACCACGTGGCCGGCGTGGGCCGACCGCCTACACCGGTCTCCACGCTCCCTGGCGCGGCGGCGTCCGGATGAGGGTGGGGTAGGATGGGACCCTGAGAGTTGACGAGCTCGAAGTCGAGGCGCTCGAGCTGGATCCGGTCTACGAACGCGAGAGCCCTGGCCTGGGTGTGGCCTTCGTCGCGGAGGTCGAGCGCACCACCCAGCCCGAGCGCCGACAGCGATCCGTTCGCCATCCTGAAAGGAGAGCGCTCAGATGAGGAACAGACGAATCCAGCTGGCAGCTACGGCGGTCTTCGGTGCGTTGGTGCTGTCCGGGCTATCGGTCGTGGCCCAGCAACAGGCACAGGAGCCGCCTCCGATGGGCTTCTTCATCACCAGTGCCGGCCTCGGTGACGGCGCCAACCTGGGTGGGCTGGACGGCGCGGACGCCCACTGCCAGACGCTGGCCGCCGCGGTGGGCGCCGGCAACCGCACCTGGCGGGCCTACCTGAGCACGCAGGGCCCCGGAGCCGTCCACGCACGTGATCGGATCGGGGAAGGACCGTGGGCGAACGCGGAGGGCCTCATCATGGCCACCAGCGTCGAAGGCCTGCACTTCGACAACTCCAACTTCAACTGGACCCACACGTTGGACGAGAACGGCAACCAGTTCGCATCACGCATCGACGGAGACCCTGACTTCACGGAGCACGACGTGCTGACTGGCACACGGATCGACGGCACGGCGTTTCCGGCGGGCGAGGACCGCGCATGTGGCAACTGGACCAGCAATGGCGAAGGCAGCGCCATGCTCGGCCACGCCGACCGCTACTCCTTCACGACGCCGGGTTCGCCCTGGAACACCGCCCACCCGTCACGCGGTTGCTCACAGGACGATCTAGTGGCTACGGGAGGGGCCGGCCGGTTCTACTGCTTTGCCATCGACTGATGGACGTTCGATGAGAGGGCGACGCGCCGGCGGCCGTGGTGGATCCCGGGGCGCCCTGCGCCCTGACGCGTGTCAGGAGGTCGCTCCGGCGGCCGGGAAGCTCATGCGGCGCAACAGATCCTGAAGACGAGGATCGCCGCGCACGCCACCGAGGCACGAGCCACGCAGGTCTGCGTACGGTGCCGTAGGGGTTGCGGTGTGGAATGCTCTCCGTGTCAGTCGATCAGCGCGTGGTACACCGCTTCGGTGAAGTCCTCCCGGAACCCGTTCCCGTACGCCGGCGACGCAGCAGCCATGATGACGGTCACCATGTCCTCCACCGGGTCGATGAAGAACCGCGTGCCGGACGACCCATCCCACCAGAAGGTGCCCTCGCGGACCGGGTGGGGGGACGCATCGCCATCCATCACGACGCAGAACCCCAGGGTCCATCCGCAGCCTGCTTGCGGAGTGCCGAAGCCGATCGGCAGGAGGGCATCCGGGACACGGTTGGCGGTCATCAGAGCAACGGTATCGGGCCGCAGGACACGCACGCCGGCGAGTTCGCCGCTGTTGAGGAACATCTGGGCGAAGCGGAGGTAGTCGCGGACCGTAGAGACCAGGCCGACGCCGCCCTCGATCAGGGCCGGCTGCTCGGTGAATGGCACTACCTCTATGGCGTACGGCCGCAGCTCGCCGTCGGGCCCGGGACGGTAGGGCGGTCCGAAGCGGTTGGCTCGAGAGGAATCGACCCGAAACACGGTATCGGTCATCCCGAGGGGCTCGAAGACCCGCTCTTGGAGGAATTCGTCGAACGGCATGCCGGACCAGATCTCGATGAGCCGTCCGAGGATGGTGGTGGAGATGCCGTACCGCCAGCGCGTCCCCGGGTCCTCGAAGAGCGGCACGCGGGCGAAGTTGCTCACCATCTGGGGCAGCGTGATGGAGCGCAGTCGGACCTGCTCGGCGCGGTGGGGCCACAGATCGATGTGGCGGCCAAGCCTGTCGGGCGTCAGCTCCGCCAGCCGATTCAGGAGGTCTCGAAACCAGCCGACGTACTCATCTGAGATGACCGGTTTCACCGGAATGCGCAACGTGCGCGGACCCGACGAGCAGACGCAGCATATGTTCAGCTTGGGGCGCCCCCAGTTTTCTTGGACACGGATTAGAGGGGAGAATCCGAATGTCGAAGGAGGTAGGGGGCATGGTTCGGTCAAGGCGTGTGAAGGGAGCTGGGTCGGCGCGGACGGAGGGAGCCCGCAGGGCGACCGGAGTCGGCGCCGACCCAGCGGCGGTTGGCGCGAATGGTATGGACGTCTCCCGCTCTCTGATGTCGGGCGGCGGGGGTTGAGATGGACCCTCGCGGGCCGACGGCATCATAGTGCCAAGGGGGGAAGACGCGAGGTCTTCCCGGGGCAACCGGAGGGTCCAGCATGCAGAGTAGCAGAACGGTGGTCGACGTGGACATTGCGAAGCGGGTGTTTCAGTTGCACTGGGTCGATGTGGAGACGGGCGAGCTCGCGGACCGGCAGCTGACACGGGCGAAGTTCCTGGAGCATTTCGCCAATCGCGCGCCGGGCCTGCTCGGCATGGAGGCATGCGGCGGCGCACAGCATTGGGCGCGGCGATTGCAGGAGCTGGGCCACGAGGTCCATCTGCTGCCGGCGAAGATGGTGCGGCCGTTCGTCAGCGGTAACAAGAGCGATGCGCACGACGCGCGGGCGATCTGGACGGCGGTTCAGCAACCCGGGATCAAGACGGTTGCGGTCAAGAGCGAGGAACAACAGGCGGTTCTGGCGCTGCATCGGATGCGCCAGCAACTGGTGAAGTTCCGCACCGTGCAGATCAACGGCCTGCGGGGTCTGTTGGCCGAATACGGCGAAGTCATGCCGCGAGGGCGAGCCGGGATGAAGCGGGACATGGCCGGGGCCCTCGAGCGGGTCTCGGAGCGGCTGCCGATGATCGTCGTCGAGACCTTGCGGGACCAGTGGGCGCGCGTGGCCGAGTTCGATGCCGAGATCGGCACGATCGAACAGCGGCTGGAGGTGTGGCATCGGCAGAATGCGGCCAGCCGCCGGATCGCGGAGATCCCCGGTGTGGGCTTGCTGAGTGCGACGGCCGCGGTTGCCACGATGGGCGATCCTGCCGCCTTCAGGTCCGGCCGGGAGTTTGCCGCTTGGCTGGGTCTGGTACCTCGGCACAGCGGCACGGGCGGGCGGGTGCGCATGCTCGGCATCTCGAAGCGTGGGGACACCTATCTGCGGACCCTGCTGATCCATGGCGCCCGCTCGATGCTCGCTCGCACGAAGGCGCCGTCGGCATGGCAACTTCAGCTGGCGAAGCGCCGGCCGCCAAATGTCGTCGCCGTGGCGATGGCCAACAAGACAGCGCGCACGATCTGGGCCCTGCTGGCCCATGACCGGGAGTACGAACCGAACTTTGCCAGCCAGCCCGCCTGAGCACGGGCAGAGACGGGAATACGAACCTCGAACTACGCGAGGAGTCTTCAGGTATCGTGTGCGGATTTCTGGCGACGGATAGCCTCTGCGAGCGGCGAGTCAAGGCTTCGCCTTCTCCGCTTCGCTCCGGCCCTTCGGGCGACTCGCCGCTCGCGCCGGCTCAGGGCTGGTTATGGCCGGACGAAATCGTCCGGCCAGTGAGTACACTGACCGGTTCGTTGAAGGTTGCGCAAGGGACGACAAGGTGTGATGGCAAACAGGTCAGACCGCGATCCGCTAAACCTGAAAGGCCCCCAGGGCGCAAGCCCGTGGAGCGAATGAGGTGCGGGTCGGCTGATTCCATCGGGGCCGGCGGGCGCAAGTCCTGCATCAACAGGCCGGATATAGAACTGCAACCTGTCCACCAGACACACCAGAATCGTCCGTTGCCACAGCGGGAGACGTCCATATAGGGGGCCTTGGCGCCCGGGCAACGGTGGAGCGCGAGCCGCAAACGGGACGTGGTTGTGCGGCTGCTGCGCGGCGAGTCGCTGGACACGGTCTCGCGTGAAGTCGGGGTAGAGCTCTATCGCCTGGAGGCGTGGAAGACCCGGGCGCTGGCCGGTCTCGAGCTCGGTCTGAAGGCGCAGGCCGGTGAGCCGCTGGCCGCCGAGTGTGCCCCCAGGTGTCGCCGACGCTGCCGCCGACATCGTGTCCGCCGCCCAGGATCTCCGAGGTCGCGCCGGGGGTCAGCGCCGCGTAGCCCCAGTAGGTCTTCCCGGTCGGCAGCTCGTCGAACCGCTCGCGCGTGAAGGTGTCCTGGGTCGTCACGTTCTGGACGTCGATGATCGGACTCGCACCCGAGACGGTGACCGTCTCCTCGATCGATCCGACGGTCATCTGCGCGTCCACGTTCGCCGCGAAGCCCGAGCTCAGCTCGATGCCCTCACGCACGAAGATGGAGAAGCCGGGCAGGGTGAAGGTGACGGTGTAGGTCCCGGGCCGCAGGGCCTCGATGGCGTAGAGCCCCGCACCGTCGCTGACGCTCGTCCGCACGCCCTCGATGAGGGCGGGGCTCCTGGCCTCCACGGTCACGCCGGGAAGGACGCCGCCGGTCTCGTCTGTCACGGAACCGGCGATGCTACCGGTCTGGGCCGCGGACGCGGCCGGGAGCAGGAGGCAACTTGCGAACACCAGATACGCCGACCTAACGCCTCTTCGTCTCATCTCGATCTCCCCTCTCAGGAAAAGAGCGCCGAGTGACGAGCGAGCCGCCGACTGCGTTTCTATTGCACGCCTGACTGGTTCGACGATTATGTCTCCGCGGATCGGGTTTCACAAGGACTGTCTCGGCCCTTCGGCGAGAGCATCACGTAGCGGTCCTTCTGTCCCTTGCCCTTCGCGATGCGTAGCACCATCCGTTCGCTGTCGATGGCGGACACGGTGAGGCCGATGGCCTCGGAGATGCGCAGGCCGGCGGCGTAGCAGGTGGTCAGGATGGCGCGATGCTTTGCGGCCTTGACCGCGTCGAGAAACCGGACCACTTCCTGCGGGCTGAGCACGACCGGTAGCGACTGCGGCTTCTTCGGCGCGGGGATCAGATCGTCGAAGGACCACCGCTTCTGAAGCGTGACCCGATAGAGGAAGCGGAGCGCCGCCACGGCCACGAGCAGCGAGCTCGTTGCCAGTCCGCGCTCGGTGGCCAGGTAGACCTGGTAGGCGCGGATCTGCTCGGGACCGAGCCGCTCCGGGGACCGGTCGAAGTAGCGGGCGAACCGCGCGACGGTCTCGACGTACGTGCGTTGGGTGAACGGCGATAGCCGCCGCACCTGCATGTCTTCGAGCATGCGTTGACGGAGGGATGTCATCCGACGCTCCTCGGCGAAGGGCCTGGGGAATTCCAGGCACTCGCCGAGGAGCGTATGGCGGGGCCCGCGACGGGCTGTGGCCGTCGGAAAATCTGGCCGGACGGGTCAGTGGCGGCCGGTCGAGTGAGCGTCTACCGCGCAGCGGTTTCGTCCAAACCCGGCTATGCGGAGCTCCGCATAGCCGGGTCAACTCCAGTTCCGTCTGGGCGTCTTCGGCGACGTGGAGGCGTGGAATCCGGACGGCCTCGGGCCCAACGAGAACCCGGCGTTCACCGAGCGGCTGGCGGTGGTTGACGATTGTCCGTTCGCCGGCGACCGCTGGACGCACGTGGTGGTCACCCATGCCGGGCTCGGCCGGCCCGGCGGCGCCGCCAGCCTGTACCTGGACGGTGAACGCGTGCCCGGCGCCGCGGACAACGTCGACGAGCCGTTCACGTGGGACGTCGACCGCGGCGCCATCCGGCTCGGCGTGAACTACACGGGGCTGTTCGACGAGCTGTCGCTGTTCGACCGCCCGCTGACCGACAACGAGGTCCGCGCCCTGCACGCGCTCGAGGGCGGCGTGGCGGCGTGGCGGCGCTGTCGACCAAGTGAGGCGAACCCTGAACAGCGGTTTCCCGTGGTCGTAGCAGCCCGTGGCAAAAAGCCCCGCTGCATTCGAGCGGCCATGCATCCCGGCTGCCGGCGTTGCTCCTCGGTCGAATATGGCCAATATGCTCCCTCGTCACGCCTTGTCAGCCGGGCGCCTGGCCGCTCTCGGTGCGACGCGGGGTTTCACCACGGACTGCTAGTGTGCCGTCTCGTAAATTCGCAACATGATTCTGCGCTCACGCAAGCTGGTCCGGTTCACCGTGATCTACGCCGTTCGTCTGGGGACGTCACGTCTCAGTCGGTCATCGGCATCGGTACGGGCGGCACCTATTGTGATACGTATTTCAGAGACTGGACACTAGCCGCTACCCGAACAGAATCCAGCAGAGCGCCGCGCCGACCACGGACATCGAGAGCCCCCACGCGAGGAGGGCGTTGAACAGCGCGCGCGTGTCGGTGCCAGCGGGCGCCGCTGCCAGGAACAGGGCGCCCACGGTGGAAAGCGCCGAGAGATCGACCAGCCCGCCGCCCACGGTGATCGACCACGCGAGGTGCACGTGTTCGACGGCGCCGATCTGCTGCGCGAGGTCCGGCACCATGGGCAGGAACGCCGGCAGCACGACGCCGGACGTGCTGCTGTACACGGATATCAGGCCTGTCCCGAACGCCATCATCGGCACGACCGTTTCCGAGGTGGAAATGCCGGCTAGTCCGCTCGTGAACAGGTCCATGCCCTGGGTCCTCTGCATTATCGAGATCAGCACCGTCACCCCGGTGACCATCAGGATGACGCCCCAGGGCATGCGCTGAATGGCCTTCCGCTCGTCGACGCTTCCGAGAAGGGTGAGCAACGCGGCGATGAAGACCGCCGTCAATCCCACGTGCGCATCGAAGCCGACGACTGCGACGATCAGCGCCGATATGCCGGCGAGGGTCAGCCAATGCCTGCGCTCGAAGGGCTCGACGTCCGGGTCCACGGATCCGGCGTCTCCTGCGTGTCGGCGAAACAGCTTCAGGCCGCCGAACAGCACGAAGCCGCCCATGCCCACGAGCAGGTGCGCCAGCACGTTGTACCCGTAGGTCTGCCACTCGAGGCCGTCGAGGCCAATGCGCGACATCACGTCGTTGGCGACGATGCCGCCGGGCGCAAACGGCGACAGCGTGCCCGCCAACGCGCCATTGCCAGCCATGATCGCCATCAGCAGCGCCGGTATGCCCACCCGTCCCGCGACGGCCATGGCGGGCGCCGCCAGCAGGGCGCTGGCAGGTGTGCCGCCGGCACCGATCGTGGACACGACCACGCCCACCGCGAAGAACATGATGGGCAACAGCCCCGCGTTCCCGCGGCAGAGCCGGACGGCCCGCCCGGTCAACCTGGACAGCGTGCCGTTGGTGTCGGCCATGCTGAACAGCAACGTCACGCCTACGAGCGTGACCAGCAGCGGCACGGGAAAGCCCGACAGGACGGTATTGACCGACATGCCGCCCAGATACACCCCCACCACCCAGGCCATGGCCAGCGACAGGATGCCGACATTGATCGTCGTGAGGACGCTCAGCGCGACGGCCAGGACGAGCGCCCCGACCGAGACCCACGCGAGCGTCATGGCGCCACAGCCGCCGTGGCTGCGCTCAGGACGCGGGAGAGCCGGCTCACGTCGGACAGGTCCTCCAGCGCCTCGACCATGCTGACGGTCTCCTCGATCGCCGACGGCGGCAGCACGAGCGATGCGCAGTCGCTGAACTTCTCGTGGAGTTCCTCCCGGGTGAACGGCAGGTCCGGCCCGCCCCGGTAGCGTTCGTCCGCCTCCTCGACGAGCGTGCGCCCGTCGTCGAGATCCACCTCGACGATGCTGCGGATCTTCTCCCAGCCCTGCGCTTCAATCTCCGGGTCGAGTACGCGCGCCACCTTCCGCATCATCGACTGCATGGGCGCACTCCGGACGAACTCGTCGTTGAATTCGTGAATGCCCGCCTTGCGCCGGAGCGCGATGGCGCCCACCATGAACGCCGGACAGAACTTCGCCTCGAGCTCATTGGTCGCGATGGGGTACCGCAGCGGATTGAGGATGTTGGATCCGGCGCGCACGCGAATCCCCAAGATGCTCTCCGGCTGCACGTCATGGACGATCACCAGTCGTCGCATGGCATCCATCGTCGGATGCCCGAGCACGCCGCACGGGTACGGCTTGATCGACACCCCGGGCCACACGATCGTGTGCGGGTTGCCGAGCTTGCCGACGATACGGTCGGCATCGAAGCCCTCACTGTGACTGAAGGCCTGGAAAAAGCCCCACGGCGGATCGAGAGCATCCCGGCCTCCTGTGAAGCCCCTCACGGCAAGCTCGGCCGCGACCACCCCGTTCTGCGACGCCCGACCCACGTGCAGCGGCTTGGTCATCGTCCCGAAGTTCACGCGTATGCCGGAGGCCGAGCTCGCCGCGATGGCGAGCGCGTGCGCGATCTGGGCGCCATCGAGACCAAGCAGCCTGGCCGTGGCGACGACCGCGCCGAACGTGCCAACGGTGCCGGACGAGTGGAAGCCCTGCATGTAGTGGCGGGGACTGATGGCCTCGGCAATCTTGCACTCCACCTCGAAGCCCGTGAGAAACGCATCGAGGAACGCCGTGCCGGACGCATGCTGCCGCTCGCCGATGGCCAGCGCTGCGACCATCGGCGGCACGGTCGGGTGCGTCAGCAATCCGAAGATACGGTCGGCGCTGGTCGCCAGTTGCGTGTCGTCCCAGTCCAGCGCATGGCCGCTCGTCCCGTTGAGCAGCGCCGCCGAGGACGCACTGCTCCTGAACGGCTCGGGGCCGAACGCGGTGGACTCCGGCTTCGCGTCAACTGCCTGAACGTAGCCGCGCAGGATACGGCCGGCGTCCTGCGTCGATCCGGCCAGCATGACGCCGAGTCCGTCGATGACGCATCGCTTTGCGATCCGGACGGCCTCCGGCGGAAAATCCCGCCAGCGGGTCCGGCCGACGAAATCCACGACCGCGCTCGTGGCGCGCTGCTGGTCGCTCACGCTACTCTCCTCCGCTCACCTTACAATAGGCTGAAACGAGCCAGAACCGTGTGACACGCGGCGGATGCCCGCGTCCCCGGCCGTGCCGGCGCCGGCATCTACCGCATTTGCGCGCCGGGAGCCCCGTCGCCGCGGCTCCGGCGCGCCGGAGAGGCGCCATGATGCAGCACCCGACCCCGCTTCCCGCCCGCCCGGCCGGCGGCCGTATCGCCGTTCTCGCCGCCGCGATGCTGGTCGCCCTGCCCCTGACCGCGCTCGCGCAGGAGCCGGCCAACCTCGACATCTACTGGATCGACGTCGAGGGCGGCGCGGCTACCCTCGTGGTCACGCCCGACCGCGAGTCGATGCTGATGGACACCGGCTGGCCGCGGGCCGACGCCCGCGACGCGCTGCGCATCCAGGCGGCCATGAACGACGCGGGCATCGACCGCATCGACTACCTGCTGTTCTCGCACTTCCACACCGACCACGTTGGGGGCCTGCCGGCCCTCGCCGAGCGGGTACCCATCGGCCAGTTCGTCGATCACGGCGACAGCGTCGAGCTGGGCCGCGCGCGCGGCCAGGCGCTGTGGGACGAGTACATCGGCTTCGCCGCCGACCGGCGCCGCTCGGTCGCTCCCGGCGACAGGCTGCCGCTCGACGGCCTCGAGCTGACGTTCGTGGCGTCGCACCGGGAGCTCGTCGACGCCCTGGAGCCGCAGGTGCCGAACTCCCTCTGCGCGGGCGTCGCGCCCCCCGAGCCCGACCTGGGCGAGAACGGCCACAGTCTGGCCTATCTGCTCTCCCTCGGGGCGTTCCAGTTCCTCAACCTCGGCGACCTGACCCCGGACCGCGAGCACGCGCTGGCGTGCCCCGAGAACCGGCTGGGGGTCGTTGACCTGTGGCAGGTCCCCCACCACGGGGGCTACGGGGCCATCCGTCCCGAGCTCGCCGGGGTCCTCCAGCCCACGGTGGCGGTCGTCAACAACGGTCCCCGCAAGGGGGGGACGCCGGACTCACTGGCCGTAGTCCAGGGCACGGCGGAGGTCGGCGACGTCTGGCAGTCGCACCGCACGCTGACCGACGACGCCGCCCACAACACCGCGGAGGCTCTGATCGCCAACCTGACGGAGGAGGACGACTGCGAGGGGCACTGGATCAAGGCGACGGTGGCGCCCGACGGCCGCAGCTGGTCGATGACCAACGGCCGGACCGGCTACAGCCGGATCTATCAGTCGCGGTAACCGCATCGAGGTCCTGGGGGACCCGAGGAGCGGGCGGCGCGGATCGTGTCAACCAGGCCGACATCTACCGGGTACGGCTGGATGGCCGCGACCTGGAGCGGTCCGAGGTGAACACGACCCACTCGCCGTCGGAGGAGAACGACGCGTTCGCCGGCCTTCGACGACCAGGCGGCGCTCTCGCCGGACAAAGGCTCGCTGGCCTTCGTCTCGTCCCGCGGCGGCGCCACCGACATCTACATTATGGACCTCGCAAGCCGCGAGATCCGCAACCTCACGAATGCCCCGGGCGGCGACTTCCGTCCGAGCTGGTCTCCGGACGGACGCACGATTGCCTTCAGCTCCGACCGCGGCACCGGGTTTCCCCACCAGGGCTATCCCGGTCCTGCCGGCAAGTGGGAGCACGTGCAGGCGGCCGGCGTCTACGTGATCCACGTCGACGGCACGGGCCTGCGCAAGCTCACGACGGCCCCGGAAATGATGCGGGATCGCCGCAATGGTCGGCGGACGGCAGCACAATCGTGTTCTACGAGATGCCCGTGCGGGACACCGTGAGCGCGCACTTCGGCGGAGGCTCGTCGAGCATCGTCTCGGTCGACGTGGCCACCGGCAAGCGTACCGTCCACGCCTCGGGTCCCGGTCTCAAGGTGTCGCCGCAGTTCATCGGCCCCGATCGCATCGCCTACCTGCTCAAGACCAGAAGCAGCGGGACCCTCGCGTTCACGAGCGGCGAAGAGAGCGCGCCCGAAGACCGCGCCAATCCCTCCTGGTCACGCGACGGCGAACGCGTCGTCTATCACGCCGGTCAACTGGAGACGATGCACCACTACTCCAACACCCCGCGCCGGCGGGTGCTCGGCACCGTGGCGCAGCCCGGCTTCGAGCTCGTGCACGCGAGCGGCTGGCCGGCCGTGTCGCCTGACGGGCGCACCCTCGTCGTGAGCGAGCGCACGCCGAGCGCCGACCGGATGGCGCTGGTCCTGTGGGACGTCGACAGGACCAACCCGCGGCGGGTGTACCAGGATGACGTCACGGTGATGGGCCTGGAATGGTCGCGGGACGGGCGGTGGCTGACGTTCGGCGCGGGCGCCTTCTTCCTCGGTCGCAGCCGCGAGCCCGCCCAGATCATGATCATGAAGGCGGACGGGTCCGAGGTGCATGCGGTCACCTCGGGGCCGGGCAACGCCGGGTTCCCGAGCTGGTCGCCCGACGGAACGGAGATCGTGTATCGCTACTCGACCGGCAGCGAGCGCGGGGAGGGGCTGCGCATCGTCGACGTCGCGACCGGCACGTTCCGCGTCCTGACCACGGAATACGACACCCTGCCGTTCTGGTCGCCCCGTGGCGACGTCATCATGTTCACCCGCTACGCCCCCGACGACCGCTTTCCCTACGACGAGTTCGACATCTACACCATCCGGCCGGACGGCACGGACCTGACACGGCTGACCGATGCGGAAGGGAACGACGCCCATTCCCTGTGGTCGCCCGACGGCAGCTTCATCCTCTTCAGCAGCTCGCGTTTCGGCTACAGTGACGAGTCGCCGCTCGTCCTCAACCAGCCGCAGCCGTATGCCGAGCTGTTCATCATGAACGCCGACGGTTCCGACCAGCGCGAGGAAGGCACGCCGGCGTGGCTTCCCGCGCACCTGTTGAAACAGGAGTGAGAGGTGGATCCAATCAGACTCAACACGGGCGCGGGGGCGACGGTCCTGGCCGCCACGCGGGGGCTGGCAGGACAGACGGGCCAGGACGGAGCGGCCATGTCCTTCTACGAGCAGGGTCCCGTTCGCATCCGCTACGAGGAGGTCGGCTCCGGCTTCCCGCTGCTCGTCATCCCCGGCGGGGGACTGAACTCGGCGATTGCCGGTCTGGCCACGCATCCCTTCAACCCGATGGAGAAGTTCGAGGGCGAGTACCGCTGCATTGCGGCGGACCTGCGCAACGCCAACCGCGGCCGATCTTCCGGTCCGCTCGAGATCGATCGGCCGTGGGATTCGCATACCGACGACCATCTCGGCGTGATGGATCACCTGGGCATCGACAAGTTCATGGTGCTTGGCTTCTGCATCGGCGGCCCCTTCATCTGGAACCTGCTGCGGCGGGCCCCCACTCGTGTCGTCGCCGCCGTGCTGGCGCAGCCCAGCGGGTGGAGTGCGGAGCACCCCACGCTGTTCTACGACAACAACATGCGGGGTTGGGGGCCGGAACTCGTCGAGCGGCGGCCCGAGATCACGATGGACATGGTCGACAGGTTCCTGACTACGATGTACCGCACCAATGCGGACTTCGTCTTCACCGTGACACGAGACTTCGTGCGCGATCTGCAGACGCCGATCCTCATCCTGCCGGACGATGTCCCGGCGCATCCGTACGAGGTGGCCACGGAGGCCGCGATGCTCGCGCCGCGGTCCGAGGTGAGCATGTTCCCGTGGAAGCAGCCCACGGAACGGATTCCACTGGCGGTGCGCCAGATACGGTCCTTCCCCCGGGCGCATCGGCCGGCTTCCGCGTAGCAGCAGGTGGTGAAACCCCGCGTCGCACCGAGACGGGCGAGGCGCCCGGCTGACAAGACGTGACGAGGGAGCACATTGGCCATATTCGACCCCGCTGAGGAATGGTCCAGCGAAGTCCCTTGCGGGATGCATCGCCCGTCGAATGCAGCGAGGCCCTTGCCACGGGCTGGTAGGCCGCGCCGCGGGACGCATCAGGAGACGAACGTCATGGCCGCCACGCCGCATTCGAGTACGCGTGCCACGAGGGAAACTACGGGCTGGAGAACATCCTGGCGGGGGCCCGCGCGGCCGAGCGGCGGGCGGCCGGATCGAGCAAGTAGGGACTTGCGGGTCCCGCTGGGCGTCCGGGCCGGCGCGTCAGAAGCGGAGGAGCCGCGTGAACTTGACGATGAACGCGCGGTTCTCGAGCATCGGCAGCCGGCCGGGGCGCAGGGTGGTGTCGCGCTGGTCGTTGTAGACCACGAACAGCTCGCTGCCCGGACTGTACTCCCAGCGTAACCGCACGTTCGTCCCCATCTGGTCGACGGCGGAGTTGTACTGCACGAGCGCCGACAGGAACATCCGCGGCGTGAACGTGTAGGTCGCGCGGGTCGTCGCGACCGTCGCCGTGAACGCCCCCTGCGGAAGAGCGATGCGGTTGATCTGCACCGTCGGCTCGATCGACATCTTCGGCGTCAGCCCGATGCGCCCCTGGCGGTAGCCGAACGCGTTGATGTCGCCGCCGAAGAACGTCCCGCGCTGCACGAACGCGGTGCCCGAGACCCGCCGCTGCTGGCCCATGTAATACGACAAGTACACGTCCTCGAAGTCGTAGCCCCCGACCGGTATCGCCACGTCCGTGGCGATCTGGAAGGGCTCGACGAGCAGCTCGTAGCTGCGCAGGAGGTCGGCGGTGATGCGGTCGCTGTTCTCGAGCTCGGTGACGAACTTCGCCCTGGCCCCGCGGGTCTCGAGGTCGCGCGCGCCGTTCTCGATATAGTCGAGGCTGCCGGTAGAGTCGAACGCAGGCGCCGCGGCTACAGGCCGTGGGTGGGTCTCGTCGCATCCTTTCGGGCGACGCCTCAGTCCCACCGGCCATACCCGGTTTCCTGCGAGCGCTCGTCGAACCGTGCGGGCCGTTTTCCAGCACACGGCTCTCGGACTGGTTTCACGGCAAGGCATGCGACCGGGCGGCACGATGCGCTGCGCCCAAATGAAACAGGCCGTCGTGGTCGAAGACCTGTTCCGCTGTGAAGCGCCGCGTCCCTTGCCCAGGGAGCTTGCGCCGACGCATCAGGAAGCCACGGGCGCGGGACAGCAGGAACTTGTCCAGGTTCCAGTACGCCCGGCTCACCGTCCCGTACGAGAAGTAGCGTTGCCAGCCGCCAACTACGCGGTTGACCTGTCTCACCACTTCCGGCCACGGGGCCTGATTGCCAGGGCGTAGAATGCCCCGTACCCGTTCGCGCAAACGGGCCATGGCCCGCCGTGACGGCTGCGCCCCCACGTAGGTCCGACCCGTCGGCCGATGCACCATCGGACCGAAGGTGTAGCCGAGAAAGTCGAAGTGCTCCTGCGTCGCGTCGCAGGTGCGCGTCTTCGTCTCGTTCAGCGTCAGCTTCAACGCCTGCATCCATCGTCGCACGACGGCGAGCGCTTCAGCCGCCGGTCCCTGACACAGGATGACGAGGTGAGTCGCCCGGGGGAATCTCACCCCCGGGCGCTCGCAGAACTGTACGTGAACGTCTCCGCTCATACAGCTCCCATCATCCAGCCGCCGGCGTCAGCCCCAGCAGATGCCAGTGGGCGAACAGCCGGGGCGCGCGACGCGCAAGACCACCGAGCCAGTGAATGGCGCGGCGGCGATGGCGCCGGAGCCTCTTGTATTTCCGCATGGCCCATCGAACCAACAGGTCGTTGAAGTGGCGAAAGACCGAATACAGGGCCGACTTGTAGAAACGGCCGTAGAATTGAATCCAGCCACGAAGGACAGGATTCCACATGCGGGCCAGGTCGTCGATGGCCTTGTCGCTGCGCCGAGGGAGGTGCCAACGTCGCATCTTCTGCCGCATCCGTGTCGCCGCCGCATTGCTCACCGCCGGTATGAAGCTGATGAAGTACTGACCCCATCGATTCTTTGCCCGACGAGAGCGAAACGTGTATCCCAGGAAGGTGAACTGCTCCGTGGGATACTGCCCCGGCCGGTCGTCATCCTTGCAGTAGACGATACGCGTCTTCTCCGGATGTACTTCCAGCCGGCATTGCGCCAGACGACGTTTGATGTGCGCCAGGACCTGCTGCGCCTGCGTCTCCGTCCGACAGTGCGCGACGATATCATCCGCATACCTCTCGAACGGAACGTCCGGGTGCGTTGACCGCATCCAGTCGTCGAACGCGAGGTGCAAGAAGATATTGGCCAGGAGCGGGCTCGCGACGCCCCCTTGGGGCGTTCCCATCGTGCGCGGTACCAGGGTTCCGTCTTCCTGCTGCATGGGAGCGGTCAGCCACCGCTGCACATAGAGCAGAATCCACCGGCACCGGGTGTACTTCCTGGCCGCACGCATGACGAGCGCGTGGTCCAGGTTGTCAAAGAAGCCGCGGATATCCAGATCGATCACCCAGTCATAACGCCAGCATCGCTGCCGGGCCGTCGTGAGTGCGTCGATCGCGGACTTCCGCGGGCGATACCCATACGAATCGGGATGGAACTGTGGCTCCACGTCCGGTTCCAGGTACATCTTGACCACCGTCTGGGCAATTCTGTCGGCGACAGTGGGAATGCCCAAGCGTCGCTCGCTTCCGTCCTTCTTCGGTATCCCAACCGACCGGACCGGAGGCGGGAAGTACGTGCCCGACGACATCCGATTCCAAATCTTATAGAGATTGTTCTTCAGGTCCTGCTCGAACATCTCGACAGACTCAGCATCGACGCCAGCTGCTCCGTGGTTCGCCTTGACCCGAGTGTAGGCCTCCCAAACCACCCACTTGGAAATACGAAACGGCTTCGCGTGGCTCGACGGCTCCTCCCGCTCGCGCGGTTGACCGTCGGGACACGCTGGATGACGCGACCCCTTTGCTCCATCGAGTTTCCTCGACTTCATCGCTCGTACGGGTCGCTCCGCCCCTGTGCCTCGCATCGGGCTTCTCATCCTTGGGGGTCGGCCCCTTGGACTTCTCCCTTCGCATCGAGGCGACAGGTTCCCACGTTCCGCACAAGGGCCTGGTGCAGGGTCACGCCACCTTTATGCCGGGTGCCGCCCAGCCAAG
Organism: Vicinamibacterales bacterium; assembly: GCA_965217045.1. GTDB lineage: Bacteria > Acidobacteriota > Vicinamibacteria > Vicinamibacterales > UBA8438 > JAAXGX01. The sequence continues at coordinate 150,093 of CBDCHF010000010.1, forward strand.
CTGCAGGCTCCCGCTGGACTTGTCCCGGGTTAACGACTCGCCCCGGTTTCGACACCGTCCCTACGCTTTCGACACGTTGCCGGTGGTTCATTCACTTCGTCTCCCTGCACCCTACCTGACGCGGTCGCGCCGCGCCGTTTCCGTGACGCTTACCACCTCGGCTCTTGACCGAGGCAGCGCACGGCGGTTTGGAGCCTCCCCCTGCCGGGCGGCTCCGAGGGGCCTGCCCTCATCCCTCATGCAGCATGGCTGCAGCTAGGTGGCCATCTCGGCCTCCTTTCCGCGCCTTCGTGGCGCACAATCATCCGCGTAGGAGACCACTTTCGCCTTCAGGTGACGGTCCATGCCCCGCTCCTGCCACGTCCGCAAGAAGCGATGCATGTACACGTTGGCCAGCAAGGGAGAAAGCGGGCCGCCCTGCGGCGTGCCCCGCCCATGTCCACGGCCTCCTGTCCGGGTCACGCGACCCGCAGCGTCCCGTTCCTCAACCGGCACGTCGAGCCAGAGACGGAGCAGATGCAACAGTGCCCCATCGCTAACCCGCCTCGCAACCGACTTCAGCAGGTCCGTTTGCGGAATCGTGTCGAAATACCCGGACAGGTCCGCGTCGACGACCTCGGTGTATCCGGCGCCTAGCGCCTCATGCACCGCAGCCACCGCTTGCTGCGCGCTGCGTCGCGGCCGGTATCCGTACATCGCGTCGGTGAAGCCCGCCTCGAAGATGGGCGACAGCATCAGCACCGCCGCCGTCTGTACGACGCGGTCGCGGATGGTCGGAATCCCCAGCGGACGCTCCCCGACACCTCCGACTTTCGGAATGTACACCCGCCGAACCGCGGCGGGTTGATACCGGCGCGTACGCAGGTCTTCCCGTAGCCGCGCCAGCCAGTCCGCCCGGCCCGCCGACTCGATCTGCTCGAACGTCTCCCCGTCCACGCCCGGCGCGCCACCATTGGCCTTCGCCAGTGCATACGCATGGGCCAGGATGTCGGCTCGGTAGACCTTGTCGTACAGACGGTAGAACCGGAAGGTCGGCTCGGTCTTGGCCTTGACGTACAGCTTGCGTTGAAGCGTCCGGATCGCTGGTGGGGTTGTAAGGCGCATGCCAATCTCCCTGACCCTCCGCTTCCGTACAAGCACCCAGAACCAGGGCTCCTTCCCTCCGCCGGCGTTACCCGGCTTCCACGGTAGTACGAGCCCCTCCGACTCCCGTCGCCGCCCGACCCCTCCGGCCGGTTGGGCGTGGCAAGCGTCCACGGCAACGGGTCTCCCGTGTTGCCCCGTCATCCTTCACGGCGTGCCGCCTCCACTACCCCGGTGGACAGCCCGACGCTGACGGTTGTCGTGCGGCGGACTCATCGGCCTTCCCCGCGTTTGGGCCGGGTCGGCGTCCACGACAGTCTTTCGGGGCCTGCTCAGAGTTCACGCATGTTACGGCCCGTCGTGTTGCAGCTCGACTACATCGAGCCTCTGTCCGGAGGCTTCAAGCACGGCGGTTGCCCCCCGCGCCTGCTCCGTAGCTACCGAGGTGAACCGTCAACTCCTCGGGCAGGACTTCCACCTGCTGGATGACGACGCCTTTCACGGCGCCCCCAAACGTGAACTGGCGGATGGCCTCTATCCCGCGCGGCCGGGGCCGGTAGTGCGCCGCCACGAAGGAACGCCGGAAGTCCTGGCGCCGCAGAAACCCTATCTCCGGGTTGAAGTTCTTGCCGACCAGCAGATGGTCCACCTGCAGGCCGAACAGGTCGGCGTCGTACGTGAACTGCCCCTGGTAGCTCGCGTCGTCGCCCTCGCGGCCGTGCGTGCGCGTGCGGGCGTAGTAGCCGTGGAAGGTCACGTTGTCGTGGAACGAGAACGAGGCGTCGGCGCCGTAGGCGTCGTTCTCGCCGTTGCGGTCCAGCGACACCGAGCGGCGGGTGAAGAGGGCGCCGATCCGGCTGCGGCGCAGGATGTCCTGCTTCACGCGCACCACCGTGAAGTTCGTGGCCAGCGCGTTGGCGTCGGGCGCATCGTCGGTCTGCATGTTCAACGCGCCGACGCTGAAGTTGCCAACCTTGCCGGTCAGCCGGCCGCCGCCGACGATGGGCACCGAGCGCCCCTCCTGCAGACCGATGCGCCGACTGAAGAACAGCAGCGGCGCCTCGTTGCCGGCGCGCGTGCCGGGAGGACCCTGCAGGCGCCCGCCGTTGTTGGCGCCGAAGCCGGTCCCGAGCACGTTCGGCCCGGCTCCGAAGTCGAAGATGCCCCGCGCCTCGAGGAAGAACTCCCGCTTCTCGGGGAAGAACAGGCTGAAGCGCGTCAGGTTCACCTGCTGCTCGTCCACCTCGACCTGCGCGAAGTCGGTGTTGTAAGTGAAGTCGGCCGTCAGGTTCTGGGTCACCCCCCACTTGGCGTCGACCCCCGCGTCGCCCGCGCCGCGATTCGTGAACGGCGGGCTGGCTGTCAGATCCGTGGCCGACGAGCCGATGGCGTAGGGCTTGACCTCCAGCCGCCGGTTCTCCGACGCCACCTCCAATCCGACCAGCGTGGCGGCGGCCGACAGGCGCATGATGCCCGGGCCCACCGCGATCGGGACCGGCGTGAGATGCGAGACCTCGTTCTTGCGCCGCACCTGGCGCTCGAACTGGATGCCCCAGAGCTGCGACCGCCCCTGCTGGAAGCGCAGCGACTTGAAGGGAATCTCCATCTCGACCGACCAGCCGCCCTCGAAGCGGCCGGTGCGCACGTCCCAGACCGGGTTCCAGTCGATCGCGTCCCGGGCGACTCCAGCCATCTACCGGCCAACAACAAGGCCAAGATCTGTCGCGATACTCCCCGCTGGTGCCAAGCATCGAGGTATGGCGTCGCCCGCGGCAGATGCAGGACGAGGCGGCCGACAGAGCGGCGGACGTCAACGCCGAGTTTGAGCAGCCGGTCGCGCAGCCACGTCACCTGCGTGCGGGCGCAGGCGGTGCGTGTCGTCAGCGCCGCGGGAGCGCAAAGGTCACGAGCATGTTGCTCGTCCCGCTGGGGGCTTCGAGATCCGGCGCGTAGTTCGACAGCCTGGACATCCCGAGACCGCCGCCGACTGGGACGGTGAGATACTGCCGGCCGCCAGCAGTGTAGGTGACCGGATACCCGGTAATCTGGCTGCCGAGGATCGTTTCCCACAACACCTCTCCGGTCTCCGCATCGAAGGCGTGAAAGCGGCGATGGAGGTCACCGAAGAAGACGACGTTCCCGCCGGTCGCGAGCGTCGACCCGGCGTTTGGCGCGCGCTGCGTGTAGCGCCACGCTTCCCGTCCCGTTGAGATGTCGATGGCCCGAATCTCGGTCAGGTGGCCGTCCTCGAAGCCTGGTTCCGGGATCGTGAAGCGCGGACCTGTCCCCGAAACTGACCGCTCGTTGGCGGTCTGGTTCAAACACGCCCGATTGATCGGAATGTAGAGCAGCTTGGTCAACGGGCTGTACGACCACGACCACCACCCCTTCACGTTGTGCCCGCAGATGATGAACTGCTGCCCCAGCTCCCTCGCGACCAGGTCCATGTTGATAAAGACTTGGCCTGTTTCGGGATCGATGTCACTGATGACGAACCGCTCCGTGCTGGTATAGGGGAACGGTGTGGCCCACAAGAACTCGCCGGTCTCGCGGTCGAGCACGAACAAACCGCCGGGCTCGCCCATGGTCACCACGACCTTCCGCTCTTCGGCCGTGCCGGCGATCTTCGGGTTGATCCACATCACCGCGTCCGGGTCCGGGTTCACGACGGTGTCGATCAGGGTCCGTTCCTGCACGAAGTCCATGTCCCAATCATCGCAAGGCAGGTGCTGGTAGTACCACTCGATCTCACCGGTGTTTACATCCAGGGCCACGGTCGAGTTGGAGTAGAGCTCGCATGGCGTGCCGTCTCCGACATCCCACGTGCCGCGACGAACGATCCGCGTAAACGGCAAGGGCACCGCGATGCCCCAGTAGACGAGGCCGAGGACCGGATCGTAGCTTCCGGGGACTCCCCAGGGGGATACATGCCCGCGCCGGGAGGTCGGCACATTCCCCCAGGTCTGGCCTCCAGGCTCGTCCGCGCCGGCCGCCGTGTACATACGCCACAGCTCGGTGCCGTTGTCCGAATCGTGCGCGGCGATGAAACAGCGCGACGTGAGGGTGGCCGAACTGCAGGCACGACCGTTCATCACCTTGCCCTCGAGAACCGTCGGCCCCGAGGAGTGCGTGATCCCATCACGGTAGTCGGCCAACTGGCTCTCCCAGGCCAGCTCGCCGGTCTGCGCATCCAGCGCAATGAGATGGGCGTCTGCGGTCAGGTGCAAGACGTGGCTGCCATAGATGGAGACATTCCGAGTCCGATTTCCCACCGTCGCGTACTCACGGAGATCTTCGGGAGCCTGGCGCGTGAAGTCCCAGATCAGGTCGCCGGTCGTCGCGTCCAAAGCCTGAAGATGGTCACTGCCGGGATGGGCGACGTACATCACGCCGTCGTAGACGAGGGGGCGGATCTCCTGTGGGCCTGCATCCATTGCCCGCATCCAGACCAGCTGTAGTTGATCGACATTCTCCCGCGTGATCTGGTCCAGAGGGCTATACGCCTGAAAGTCGTACGTGCGATGGATCATCAGCCAGTCGCCGGGATCGGGGTTGCGCAGCACCGCGTCGGTAACGGGTACGAACGGTCTCACTTCACGGGTCGTGGTTCGATTCCAAGGATTCGTTTCGTCCTGTTGAGCACTCATGTCTGCCGAGGAAGCAAGAAACATCAGGACCAAGACCGCGCTCACGACGACCACGTGTGGCTTCGCCATCTTCGTTCCTCCTACGTTTCGGGCGGACCGGCTGGACATCCACGTCGTCCAGCACTGACGTCGGGTGGGAGGCGGCGACGCGTGCCGGCAGACTGAGAGCGGACGCCGACGCCGACGCCAGCCGGCATCGGCGTCCACTCTACGAAATCTTCGCGACCGATATCACCTCCGCGCCGGGATCACCATGGTGTAGTTGCGCTTCGGCACCTGTCCGACCGCGATCTTGGCTACTTCCTTCATCGACGGGATGTCAACCACCAGCGTGTCGTTCCCCACGGGGTCGGCCACGTACGCGCTCTTGCCGTCAGGCGTGACCGTCACCCAGGCACAGCCCTTACCGCTGAGATAGGCAGCTCCCAACAGCTTCACATCAGGGAGCGAGTAGGAGTAGAGAGCATTGTTTAACCGGCTGCAGACCACAAGCGTCTCTTGATCCTCGGTGACAGCTATGCCGTGAGACTCACCGGAGCCTGCCAGGATCGGAGTTCTTCCGGGGGGCAACTTCGGGAGGCTGATTCGAGTCACTTCCTTACGCGTCTTGAAATCCACGACCGCAAACCCGTTGTGGCTACCGACCTGGATGAACAGGGAACGGGTCGAGCCATCGGGATTCTTCGAGATCGCCATCGGCCGAATGCCGTGGTCCATCTTGATTGCCCACGCGGGTGCCTCAGTCCGCGTATCGAGGACGCTCACCCACCCATTTCTGGGGTCGCCGGCCACCACGTGCTTGCCGTCGGGGGTGACATACAGGTTGTGGACGGGCCCTTCCGTCCGGATGCTCTTGACATTGGTGAGAGACGCAGTGTCAATGACATCCGCCACGCCCGGGTCTTGCCCGACCGCCTCCATGATCCCCACATAGACTCGCCGCCCATCGGGACTGATAGCGAGGTTGTTGGGACGACCCGACAGAGGGATCTTCTTGATCACCTTCAACGTCTGGAAATCGGCCACGTCTAGCGTGTCGTCGGCCTCATTGGCGACATAGATCCGGCTTCCGTCGGGTGACGCGGTGACGCCATGGGCCCTCTCGATGTCCAGAATCTCTCCCACGACCTCGTTCGTGACAGGGTCAATGATGTGCACCCTATCCCCGGCGGCGTTGCTCTGGAGAATCCGAACCTGGTCTTGGGCTGCCGCCAACGGCACCGCGAACAGCAGGATCGCCAAAGGCGTCAGACAGCGCTGAACCACGTGAACAGTTGTCATCGTCAGCTCCTCGCAATAAGAACGGGTTGACATTACCCTAGCATAGCGACGCGGCGGTCGGGTGGACCCTCTCCAGCCACCTCGATGCACAATCGCGCGCAAGCTGCGCAGTGCTTCGATCCGCCGCGCTAATGTCGCGGTCATCGAACACCCCACAGTTACTCTCCGCACCCACCGGTCAACTCAACCATCTCCTCGTTGGGTCTCCGCCCGCACACCCAATTGGCGATCGTCTGCCACTCCTCGTTGAGAAACGAGGTCCAGTGCTTGCCCCCGCTGTGGTAGAAAGTGCCCCCCCCTTCGGACGCAAGCGGATGCACAAGTAGCCTGCTCTGAGCGAGGTTGCGGGGAACCACCCGCAGTTCGACAACTTCGAAGTTTTTTCGCGATTGCTCCTCGTTCCAGGTGGTAGCCCCAGGCAAGAGCTCCTGCAGGCGCATGGGCGTACCCGTGCTGTGGCAAGAGACGCAGCGGGTGTTCCCCTCGCGCCTAGCCAAGAAGATGGGCTCCACCTTGGTCCTGTAGTACTCGAAATCCAGAGCCGACGCCGCTGGAGCGCCGCTGTCTTGGGCCTGCAGCGCAGCAGTCGCCGGGTGTTGGGTCGGTAATGCCGTCACGAGCAATAGCAAGAAGACGACGGGCATAAACGCTCCTCCTCCTCCTCAATATTCCCGGAGTCTGGGAACTCAGTGCAACCATGTGCTCTTGCCGAAGCTCCATTATCGACGAATTGGCCCCGGAAAGCGACACAGAGCCAGGGTCAACAGCGGGCAGTCGCTGCGTTTCTCTTTCGAGTGCCCGCGCCGTGCCTGCGGTTGCTCGCTCGCTTCGCCTTCGAAATAGGTGTTGGTCAGGTCGTAGAGGGTCACGGTCGGCTGCAGGTCGAACAGCCCGAGCAGCCTGTGGCGAAAGTCGCGGATCCGGCCTGGCCCCGGCGCGATCGAGCCCGTACACTGAACGGCCATGGCGATGGGCAAGAGACCGGCGGCGCGCCAGGCGTCGCCGATGTGGGTGGACACGGCGGACCTTCCGACGAGCGACGGGCATCCTTACTTCGAGCGGCTGAACCGGGTCCTGGCGGATTCCGGATTCGATGCGTTCGTCGAGGAGTTGTGCGCGGCTTTCTACGCGGACAGGCTGGGCCGTCCGAGTCTGCGTCCGGGTCGGTATTTCCGGATGCTGTTCATCGGCTATTTCGAGGGTCTGTCGTCGGAGCGGGGGATTGCGTGGCGGGTGGCCGATTCGCTGAGTCTGCGGTCGTTCCTGGACCTGGAGTTGACCGCGGCGGCGCCGGATCACTCGACGCTGTCGCGCACGCGGCGGCGGATCGACGTAGAGACCCATGAGGCGGTGTTCACGTGGGTTCTGGAGCGGCTGTCCGCAGCGGGTCTGGTTCGGGGGAAGACGGTCGGCATTGACGCGACGACGCTGGAAGCGAACGCGGCGATGCGGAGTATCGAGCGGCGGGACACGGGAGAATCCCACGAGGCGTTCATTCGGCGGTTGGCGGAGGCGTCGGGTGTTGAGACGCCGACGCGGGCGGAGCTGGCTCGGTTCGACCGTTCGCGGAAGAACAAGAAAACGTCGAACAAGGAGTGGAAATCGCCGCAGGACCCGGACGCGAAGATCGCGAAGATGAAGGACGGTCGGACGCACCTGGCCCACAAGGCCGAGCACGGGGTCGACATGGACACGGGGGCCATCGTCGCGGTGACGGTGCAGGATGCATCGGATGGTGACACGGCGACGCTGCCGGAGACGCTGATCATGGCGGCCGAGCAGGTTGAAGCGGTGCAGCCGAACGGCATGGGGGTCGAAGAGGTGGTGGCCGACAAGGGCTATCACAGCGACGCGACGCTGGTGGCGCTCGACACGACAGGGGTTCGGAGTCACGTATCGGAGCCGGAGCGCGGCCGGCGCTGCTGGCAGGACAAGAAGACGGGAGAGAAGCCGCCGGAGAAGGCTGCTGCACAGAAGGCTCTGTATGGGAACCGGCGGCGTGTGCGGGGGCGGCGGGGTCGTCGCCTGCAACGGTGCCGGGGCGAGGTGGTGGAGCGGACTTTCGCGCACCTGTATGAGACGGGCGGTATGCGTCGCGTGTGGGTGCGCGGTCACGAGAATGTCCGCAAGCGCGTGCTGATCCAGGCGGCCGCCTGCAACATCGGACTGCTCCTGCGCCGCCAGACCGGCGTCGGTACGCCCCGGAGCCTGCAGGGGCGGGCTGTTTCGGCGATTTGCCGCTTGATCGGGCGTCTGATCGACCGCTGGGGGCGTCTGAGGCGCGCTTGGGGGTTCAAATGGACCCCGACGGCGCTCGTCGGCTCAATCGCTCATCGCCAAGTTGCCTGAACAGCGGGGCTCAGCGAACAGACTTCTTCCACGGGCTGCGAGGGCCCGGTCGAACAGGTGCGCCTCGACCGCCTCGCGATGCTTCACCAACGCGTCCGAGGCCCGGTAGAGCTGCATCGCGCTGACGGTCTCGAAGTCGACGCCGAGCAACTCTCCGAGGCCGCTGCGCGCTTGCAGCCAGCGGTGCGTCGCGCGCTCCGATGCCGGCTGGGCCAGGCGCCCGACGAGGGCCCCGGCCGCCGCCGCGCGCAACGCGCCGTTGGAGCCGAGCTCGATGAACACCGGTCCCCGACCCTCGCTCCTCGAGTGCGCGAGAGTCGAGGGGCGGCCCAACTCGAGCAACGCCGGACCGCCGGCCAGGTACAGTGTGTCGTCATCGAACATCTTCTTGCCTCCGGCTACCTGCCCGAAGCAAGTATGCCGACCTCTGGTCACTCGCCAGCGCCCTCCCCGGCCATCGCGGCGGCCATCGCGGACCCTACCGCCTCACGCGCGTCCGCGACCGGCGAGCCTACCGAGCGCACGTACCGATCCGCCATCGCTGTCGTCTTGTGACCGAGCAGGTCGCGGAGCACGTGCGTTCCGACCCCCGCCGCCGCCGCGTTGGTCATGACCGTGCGCCGAAGGTCGTGCAGCCGCACGTCCGACAACCCGGCCAGCTTCGCCGCGTTGACGAAGTGATGGCGCACGGTGCGATACGTCAACGCCCCCCGGGCGTCCACCGCGAACACGTGATGCCCCTTGTTGATTCGGGGGACCGTCCGCAAAATGTCGAGCGCCGCCACGGGAAGATGATGCGACCGCCGTCCCGTCTTCGTCCGCGGCAGAGCCACACGCCGGCTCTCGAAGTTGACATGCTCCCAACGAATCGCGAGCACTTCCGAGATTCTCAGCCCTGTCAGCGCCGCTACCCGGATCGCCGCAACGCTCGCCGGGAACCGCTCGTCGAGTCGGTCGAGCGCGGTCGCCAGCGCCGCCAACTCCGCCGAGTCGAGCACCCGGTCCCGGGGTTCCTCAAGGGCCCGTTCGACGCCTCGCACGGGGTTCGTGTGCTGCGGTCTCCACTCCCAGGTCTCGAACAGATTGAACAGGCGCGAGACGAACGCCAGCACGCGGTTCCGGGTCGCGTTCGGCAACGACCCAACGGCCAACTCCACGTCCCGATGCCCCACCTCAGCAACGCGGCGCCTGCCGAGAGCCGGCCGGATGTAGAGCTTCGCCTGACTGCGGTAGATCTGTACGGTGCGCGCCGACATGCGGGCGATGGCCTGCCGCGCCGGTGCGTACTCGTCGAAGAACCGATCCAGCCCATCCGCCACGGTCGGCGCCTCCCTCGCCCGGCGCCGCCCTTCCAGTCGTGGCGTCTGCTCGCGTAGGGTGCATATAGGGTGCAGATCGCGATCCCTTCGCGTTTGAGCGTCGGCCACCTCCGGCGTCGACGGAGAACACGTCCACGTCGCGCCACGCGTCGCGCAGGTAGCCGTACATCAGCCGCCGCACGGTCTGGTTGGGAATCCCCAGGTGCGGCGTGTCGCCGGCGACGTGCCGAGAGCTCAGCAGGCCGAAGAAATACAACAGGGAGCCGCTTGCAAAACTCCCGGGGGATTGGGACTGGGCGCAGTCCTCAGCTCTCTTGGTGAACACGAGTGCCCTGGATCGCCGACTGGATATCTTGTCGGGAGAACCGGCGGCACGCCAGAGCTAGAAGTCGGATGTTTCGACGTGTTCTCGACCGCGCGTTGGGACACCCGTGGGTGACTGACGCCCGTCGGGCGCCGAGGGGCGTTGCCGGCGGTGCACTGGTTATGTCACGAGGCGCACGAGCTGGTCGGCGGTGAGTGCGAGCACGCCGAACATGCAGTGGCACATCACTTTCGAGGCGCCACGTCGGCGAAGGCGCGTGAGAAGACCGACTCGCTCGGCACCTCGCTCTTCCGCTCCCAGCCGCAGATCCGCCGCAGCGCCACGTCGGTGACCAAGCGGTCCAGCAGCACGCGCGTCGTCGGCATGCCGTAGACCGCCTTGGCCACGAAGGCTCGCGCCAGTGCCGCGCGGTCCTTGCGCGGACGCCCCGGCACCCGGAAGCACCGGGGAATCCACTGCTCGATACGGATGACCTCGAGAGTCTGCACCAACTGCTGCTGTTTCCCGGTCAGCGGACCCAACACGGGCTCCAACTGGGGGAACAGCGCGCGCTGGATCGACTGCCAATAGGGGGCGAAGGAACCACGCAGGCAGTTCATGGTTTGTTTGATTGACCACTCCTACCTACTACTGTATATTAGCAGACACAATGGATGTGAAACAATGAATAGATGGCCTACAGCGCAGCGTTACGCCGCTATGAGGAGCAATACGACGCGCTCAAGGCGGAATTGCAAACGCTCGGGTTCGTAGGCCAGGGCGGCGTTCACACCCGCCGGATAACGTGTGGGAGGGCTACCTGTCGCTGCCACGACGACCCGGACGCCCGTCACGGCCCCTACCACTACTGGACGCGCAAGGCCCGCGGAAAGACCGTTGGCTTGAACCTCACCGAAGACGAACTCGTCCTCTACCGGGAGTGGATCGAGAACAACCGTAAACTGGAACGGCTCGTGAAGGAAATGCGCCACCTCTCTTCGCGTGCGCTTGCCCTCATAACCGGCAGGCAGGCTCCATGAACCCCCGTGTCGCCGGCTTCCCGGGCGCGGTCACTGCCATCCTGCGAACGCTGCATCCCGCCCGCTGACCGTCCCTCGCCCCGCCGCCTCCGGCAGGGAAAAACTCGGCCGATCACGCGTTTCGCAAGAGGCTCCAGGGAGAGGAAGTTCTTCCGCTCGTGCAGCCGCTCCAGCGGAAAGCTGGGTTGCACCTGGGCGTCCACCCGCCCTTCGCCGATGACGTGCCGCAAAAGCTGGAAGTTGCCGTTGAGCTGCCGGCCCACCTGCTCCAGCGTGTGGAGAAAGCGCGTCTTGTCCACGTAGAGCCGGCGCTCCATGCGGATGCGCCGGAAGTTGGCCAGGCCGTAGGGAATGCGCGCGTAGTGGGACTCGTGAAGCGTCATGTCCGGTCCTTCCGTCGCCGCGCCCGATTGCCGTTGCGGCGCATCCCTTCGGTCACGATCAGGCCCTCGCCCACGCCCTTTCGAGCGCTGTCCTCGCCGAGCCGGACCATGCAGAGGCACTCCGCCGCCGTGTCAGGCACCACAGGTCCTCCGCTCGAACGTCTCCCGCACGAACCGGTTGCGCTCGTCGCTGACAAGCTCCGGCTCGGTTCCGTTGAAACGCCGCATGGCGTGCCGCATCGTCAGCCAGCCCAGTCCGCGGCGTTCCATCAGACCACCGACGACCATGGCGTTCGCCATCATCTCGTTGCGCGACTGCGGAGCACCGCCCTTGCGCGCCTGATCCGTAACCCCCGTACGCCGTGCACTCCACGAACAGCCTCAGCGTGTGCGCGTATGCCTGGGGGTCGCGGCCGAATACCATCAACCCCTACAGCGTCGGCCTCGGGACACCATCCAGCTCGTCGACGATGCTGCTGTTCCCCAGATCGTCCTCGCGAGCCGGCTGGGGCGCTTCGTCCGGATCGAGCCCTGCGCGCGCATGAGCGCCCCCACGGCGCCGAAATCGATGCCGTCGACGGTTGCCGACGGGATGATCTGCTTCTCCGTCAGCACGAGTTCAGCAGCTCCTGCAGTTCCGAGGGAGACCGCGGCCCCGAGCACCGCCCACGCCTGATCCAGAACCGGCCGTCGCAGGAGAACGGCTCGTATCCGCGCTGATGCCGGTACACGTCGATCCAGTGCGCCCACCCGCCCTCGACCTCGTGCTTGCCGCACTCCGCGGTCACGGGCTTGCCGCAACCGGTCTGCAGAAAGCTCGCCAACCGCTCCTAAACGGTTTCCGGGTTCGCCCCATCGCCAACGACGGCGCCGCCATCATCCACGCCGATGACGACAAGCCCCCATCCCCGCTCGCGAACGCGCAGACCGTCCTGCCGACGCCGCGCAGGTCTCCCAGCCTCCGCTTGAACTCGGTGCGGGCGTCCTCCCCGCCGGCGATGCGCCGCTGCACGTCAGGCCATTCCATGGTGATTGGCGTCCTCATCCCGCAAGGCCCACGCGACTCTCCGATCATGCCGCTCCGTCATGTGCTCACTCACCGCGCTTCTCCTGCTCGACTGTTACCTGGCCCCGGCCGATTCGGGCAGAAACACATCCGGCGGCTTCTTCGCTCCGAACAGCGTCTCTCTGTACGGCGACAAGGGCGGCGTCTTCTCCCTGTGTTTGCGCCATTTCTCCATCCGCCTGTTCACCTCCTTGTCTATGCTTGGCGCGAACAGGGCCATCGGCTCGCCTCGCCGCTCGTATTCTGAACTCCATATCGTGAACCGGCCGTCCACAATCTTGGTAAACAGTACCGAGTACCGCCAGAACTCCGTCGGACCGTCCGCCTTGCACATCTCCTCGAACCAGTGTCGAGCCCACCCGTCTCTATCATATGCGTACTTCGCCGCCTTGGACGCCTCGCCAATGAAGCCCTTTGCGTCTCGGTACGAAGCCAGTACGTCCCTGATATGATCGTGTTGCTTCGAGAATCCCGCGACGAACAATGCCCTCGCCGTGCCCTCCGGTTCTCCCCTGTCCAATCGCTCGCGAATGAACTCGTTCAACACGGCCTCCCCCCGACTCGACAACGCCGCCAGCACTTCCGTTGCGAGTTCGTGGTCGTTCCTCGCCATGTTCAGCCGCTCATGGCACCACTCACGACCTGCGCCACTGCCCGCCGCACTCCACGCAATCACCGCCGCGAGCGGCACCCTCGCGCGGCCGACAATGAACCGAATGGGTCCAACCTGTCCGTAGACCGCCCTGAGCAGCGTAACCGTCCGTTTCGGGCATCGTTCTCGCAACGCGTACGCAAGCATCAGAATCACGTTGTGAACAGGCTGCCTTCCACCCTCACTCAGTCCCGAAAACAAGTGGTACCAGCGATCCGCGGCGTCTGGATCTGCATCCACAATCGCCTCGAATTCCTCCTTGGCAATGTCGTCGACCAGGATCCCCGCATTCGCCTGGTCCAACTTCTTCCTGAACGTTTCGAACGCTTCGTGCCGCCGTCTTTCCTGCTCTTCAAATTCCTCGTCACTCAGTGGACCCCGCTTCATTGCTTCGGCAACAGCATCCGATTGTCCTTCCGTTTCTGTTACCCAGTACGGAAACGAGTTCGGCTGCGTTTCGGGCCGGCACCGGTACTCTACGTCCGGAAGCGTGTTCTCCACATGCACGCCGAGCGCAGCGCCTATGGAGAAGTCAATCCGTCGCGCAACTTCTTGCGCGGCGGCCGAGCCAAGCCATCTTGCAGCCCAGCCGTAGTGTCGCGAAGACATCCTATCCAATGCTTCATCGACTGAAATCCAGTTGCGCACCACTCCTTCCGCCAGAATCGCGGAGCCATAGGCATTCTCGTAGCTATTGCTCCCCTCTCCTCTCTTCGCGCGCCACCCGGAATCAACCACCTGTCTCATGAGCTTCTCGTCCCGGAGGCCAAGGCTCCTCTCGAATGCGACCATTCGGACCAGCTCCGACTGCGATGTCATCAGCGACCCGATATAGTCCCGAGAACGCCGGGACACCGGCGTACCGCTGCCTTTCGCGAATGTTAGAAGGAAATACTGGCTACGGGGATTCTCTTCGTCGCATGCCCTGCCGAAGTAGCGGTCGAAAACCGTTTCATCCAACCGCTTCATCACCCCCAACAGCGACCGCAGAACGTCCTTCCCGGCCGTCGTTCCCAACAGTGCCTTCACCTGTTCCTCCGGGCTCAGCTTCGGAAACGCGAGAAGCAGCTGGTCCTGCGCCATCCGCCATCGATCTCTCTCTGGTACATCAGAAATTGTCCCGAGACGCTTCTCGCACTCCGCGGCTAAGTTCAGCGCCATTTCCCTCGTCAAAAGAGCGCTGTGCGGCCAGAGGAAAAACAACCCCCGCTTCAAGGAGGCTCCTCGGCGCTTCATAACGTCCTCGGCGAATTCCCGATATTTGCTCACTCCGACTTCGGCTTCGAACCGCACGACACCCGGCCTGGCCATCTCGAAGAAAAGGTCCTCTCCGGTACGGTACGGGCCACCGTGGAGCGACGAAACGTCTATCGTCTCGTAACGGCCCGCCGTACCTGTTATACCTATCGGCTTCGACGCCGACGGATCGCAAGGGTCGGAAGAGCAGTATTGTTCCACGAGTCTCCAACCGTTCCGCGGTTCGAAGTCGCTGACTTTGGCCCTCAGCTCCTCCGCCTCCCTCGCGTCGCCGGGTTCTCCGGTCGCCTCCAGCAGCACGATCAGAGCCCAGATTCCGAGTCGGGATACGTCGGCTCTACGGAAAATACTGCCTTCCCTCAACAACGCCGCGCGCGCAGCCCCCCCAGTCGACGCGGTTGAGCCTGACGACGTATTGGAGTTCGTCGTAGGGCCATCCTTTCTGGTTGAGCATGTGCCCGAAACACCACTGAACAATGGCTTTCGTGAATGGCGCGATCCGCCCGCCCGACATGAGGGTGAATGCCAGTCGAGTGAGAGCCCCGATATCACCAACTGTCTCCTCCATGTCTTCCAGCAGTTGTCTTTCCGCACTCGACGAGGCCCGCAGGTCGTCGTTGATTTTCTCAGTTCTCTTGGCTCTCTCTTCCCCGCTCACTTCTCCGCGAACGCCCACGCTCGGTTCCAGCGAATAACATCGCAGCCACCCCGCGACAGCGGTCTGGATGTTCCGCCGCACATCGTCGTACGCCTTGGAAGACACTAAAGCTGCCTCGATCCAATCCGCGTTCGGTTGGTTCCATCCCGCCAAGCACAAACGGCGCGCAGCTTCCAGGAACGCCGGTGACCGCGTTCGGGCAAGCGACTTGAATGCCTCCAGAGCCTTGTGGTTCGGATTCTGGAGCTCGGCGAAGGCGCGCAGAAGCGCGACCACGATCGCGTCGGGCTGCTTGTCGTCGATGCACGCGCACGTAAGCCCCGCCATCAATACCGCGGCCGTCTGATCGAGAGCGGCGATGGGATCGATAGCTGCATCCAATTCGGCCGCGAGATCTCGGTCATTCCTCAATGCGATGCGCAACCGGTCGATCACGACGAAACCGAGAGCGAGTATCAGGCCATCGTCCTGCAGTGCGTAGCGCGTCGGATCTCCGTTCACCGGCACGAAGTACCGTCCGTCCGCTACAGTCTGGAGGTCCTCTGCATCAAAGACGGCAACGTCATCGCTCAGTCCCTCCCGAAGACGGTTCAGAACCTCCTGGGCATGGGTTCGAAGACGCTGCACGCACTCTTGCGCCGGCTCAGGAATGCGACTTTCCAGCTCGCGGGTTCGGAGGTGTTCGAACAGTAGATGGTTCACGCTCAATTCTTCGATGTGTTCTACGGCCTTTCCCTTCAAGAGTCTTACAGCTATTCCCAGCAGGCGCGGATTGCGAAGTGATGGTCCAACCGCAGCTTGAGCGTCCTGGGCGCCGTGAAGAACGGCATGCTCGATTTCGTTCTCGGCAAGAATTGCGTCGCGCTCGGTTTCAGTCCATTCCGGCGCGTTCAATTCTTCGACCGCAGCCATTAGACGAGGCTTGAGTCTGGCTTCATAATATGTCGTACGAGCCGTTACGATGAGCCGACCGCCGATTCGGTTCAGCACGTCGCCGAACGCGTCGATGACTCGAGCCCAGTCGACTTGCGGACGCTGGTTCACGCCGTCGATGACGACGATCAGGCGAGGACGGTCCGGGCGACTACCGTCGCGCCAACGGGCCAGCTTCCGGCGCCAACCCGATATGACGGCGTCGTTCACGGGGCCGCCGGCCTGTGCGGGGAGTTCGGAAGCGAGCAGACTTTCGCAGTGGTCTGCCCCGACGACTGCCTGGCAGTCCTTGGGACTCAGTACGACCATCAACGGCCCTCGGTCGACGCGAGACCAGCAATGCGCGACCAACCAGGACTTTCCCGCTCCCTCGCCACCGAGGATGCACAGGATTGTGCCGGCCGTATCGCCGGTCATGAACGGCTGGACCCTTGCAACCAGATCCGCTCGCAGGCGTGCGGCGCCATGGGCCTCATCGAGCGGCGCCAATGGCTCGCCGAAGGCGAGTGTCGCCTGATCCCGGCTGGTGAAAGCCGCCGTCAGCCAAGCGGCGTTCGCTTGCCTTGCGACCTCTGTTCCGACCAGGGGTTCCCGGAGGTCGCGACGAAGTTCCTCGGCGCATGCATTGAAGTCACTGGTTGCCCGGATCGCCTGGACGGCAGCCGAGACCGAGGTGTCAGCGCCGAAAGAGTGTCGCGTGGCGTGTGTCGACATCGCGACCGCGACAGCCAGCCTGGGAAGAACGCCCACCCAATCCAGCACAATCGTACCGATCCCGAACTCCCGACCATGTTTTCGTACGTCGCGGGCTATCTGAGCCGATACTTCCGAGGTAGCGCAGAGAAACCAGGAATCGACAGTTGCTGAACTCAGCGAGAGTTCGGCGATCTTCGACAGGATCTCACTTCTCGGAATCCTGCCCTCGTAGCGTTTGCACTCGAAAGAGACTCCATCTTCCTCTCTGACGCCACTTCCGTCACTCCCAAATTGCGATCCACTGGCAGCCAGTCTGAACGATATTCCGGTGATGTCCGTCAGTACTTTCGCCATCAGGCCTTCGAAGCCGTCGCCGCCGGTAGCACGCAATGCGAGCAGGAAGGACTTTAGAGCCTCGAGGTGCGATGGAGCCAACGTGGTCATCACAGCAACCTCTTCCGTGTCAGTGCGTACGTCACCGGATTTCTGGAAGCGCGTTCGATTTCCCCGCCGTGCTCCATTCGTTCCAGCCACTTGCGAACCCGGAGAGGAATGAGTCCCAGCGCCTCTTCGATTCTCTTGGGCCTCGCCGGGCCGTTGCTCAACAGTGTCCGTAGTTGTCGTTGGAATTCGGCGTACAGCGCATCGCCCTGGCCAGCCACCACGCCCGCTCCGGAATCCGGGACCGCGGTTATTGCGTGGTCGGACTTGGAAGTCGCAGAATCCGAAGACGGTCGCCGAACCGAAGACGGTCCGGCCTTTGACCGGCCGGCGCGGCGTGATCGCCTGTTTTCCTCGACTCTGGTGACGTACAGGGTTTGCCCTTCGGGTGTTCGGAGCCGCCACCCGCGCACCGTGATCGACTTCGACAGCGGCTTGAGCTCCGGTAGCGCGGTCGCCTGGACTGGTGTCGATTCGCCGAGAACGACTTCATGATCCCCGTTTCGCGCGAGGTCCGTCAGGATGGACGGCGGGGCCGCGGGTGTCTCCACCGGTCGCTGTTCGGCGCCTGCGGGTCCCTGAACCACCCGGCCGGCGATGTACCGCAAGTACGCAGCGTCCTGCACGTCACGCCAGGGCGCCGGCAACCACTCGTCGCCGGCGAGACGTCCGAGGAGCCCCCCGGTCATTGCCGCGAGCGTGTCCGTGTCGACGTCGTCGGCGCCGACCAGCACGCCGAAGCACTCATTCAGCTCGCAACGCCGCAATCCGCGCCGGCCGACCCAACGCGTCTCCGCCATAGCGAATGGCCATCGACTCGGCAGCCGCCCACCGGCGACGACTACGCTTGTCGAACACCGGCGCCACCGCGACGTACTTCTCAACAATGGTCGCTTCCAGACCCAGGTCCCGCTTCACACGGCCAGCATGGCCGGAACCCTCAAAGATAGCAATCTAAGTTGCGGCAACATCCTTACTGCCCTATCTGCACAGAAGCGGATCCTCAGAGAGTCCGCCGCCGCTGACACATTGCTGGGCACTCTTGTATGTAATCCCCTCGTTGACTGACGGTACCACAGTGAGGTCGATCGCCCTCTTCGTCCACTTTCGCACGCACGATTCCTGTCATCGTTCAGTCCAGGTCGAGCGAGACCGGGAAGTGATCGGAGGCGGCCAGCAGTTCGTGCCGGATCGGCTTGGCCTCCGTCATCTCGAACGGGTTCACGCCGCCGACCGCTGGACGCCGCCTGATCCACGCCCGTTACTCTGGCTCAGAGATGGCTTGGCGCTGAGAATTCCGGGCAGGCCGTCGACGCGGCGCGACCGCGGATACTACGAACGCCGGCTGCAATCCGTTGCCGCACCCGTCTTGATCGTGGTGGTGCACGGTGGCATGATCGCCGGCGTCCTGCCGCGAGACGACCGGGTCGCCTGGGAGCCGCACCTGTTCGGCCTGCTCGCTGGCTGGCGGGCTGTGTGCCCGCCCAGCGAGGTGCTCTGCCACGTTCGGTATCCCGCCCTGAGCATGTACCTGCACGACATTCGTCCCGCTCGACGGCCGCCTGACGCCGGAAGGTCGCCGACCTCGGACGCCGGTCAGCTGCCGCTACCCGAGGTGGGATCGTGATCGACTTTGCCGTCGGTGGCATGCTCAGATAGTGCTACCAGCCCGCCGTAATCGAAACGCCACTGCCCTCACTCGACCGCCCTCGTCGGACGAACAGAGCCCCATGGGAGGAGAACGGCCTGCCTATCGAGAAGCAAGATCGAGGAGTTGACGATCCCGATCGAGGCGATGACCCAATGACCGACACCATCCGCCGCGCGGACGCCGACCCCGCCGACCGGCTGCGAGCCACAGACGACGCGAGGGACGCAACTCACTGCGACCGATGCGGCGCCCCGTGCTCGCCGGCCTTCGGCCGTTGCCGGCCCTGCATCGAGAAAGGCGACGCCCCCCCGATGACGTAGCTCCTCTCGGGTCTGACCCGCACTTCCTGCTGATGACGGCGACGCCGCACAACGGCAAGGAGGAGGACTTCCAGCTCTTCCTGGCCCTGCTCGACGGCGACCGCTTCGAGGGCCGCTTTCGCGACGGTGTCCACGTGGCCGACGTCTCGGACCCAATGCGGCGCATGGTCAAGGAACGGCTGCTGAAGTTCGACGGCAAGCCGCTCTTTCCCGAGGGTGGAGCGGTGGTGGGAGCGCTGGCGCGCGGCCACGGACGAGTCGTGGCGCGGGGGATCCGGGCGGCGGCCCGACCGCGACCGCATCGCGTGCCAGAGCCAGCTCTGGTCCTTCCGAGTCCTGTCCCTCCACCACGCGGGCTGCACAAAAAATGCTGACAACAAGAGCCGCTTGCAAAACTCCCGGGGGATTGGGGCTGGGCGCAGTCCTCAGCTCTCTTGGTGAACACGATTGCCCTGGATCGCCGACTGGATATCTTGTCGGGAGAACCGGCGGCACGCCGGAGGTGGAAGTCGGATGTTTCGACGTGTTCTCGACCGCGCGTTGGGACACCCGTGGGTGACTGACGCCCGTCGGGCGCCGAGGGGCGTTGCCGGCGGTGCACTGGTTATGTCACGAGGCGCACGAGCTGGTCGGCGGTGAGTGCGAGCACGCCGAACATGCAGTGGCACATTATTTTCGAGGCGCTCCGGACCCGGACATGGCGACCGCCGAACTCGTCCTTGAGTCGGCCATTGACGCGCTCACCCGCCGTACGATGGCCGTCGAGTCGCGGCAGAGGTGACCCACCAACCGGTCGTGGTGGGTGTTGCGGATCAACGCTGCATGCGTGCGCTGGGGCAACTGTATGTCGGAGAATTCGGCGAAGGCGCGTGAGAAGACCGACTCGCTCGCCACCGCGCTCTTCCGCTCCCAGCCGCAGATCCGCCGCAGCGCCACGTCGGTGACCAAGCGGTCCAGCAGCACGCGCGTCGTCGGCATGTCGTAGACCGCCTTGGCCACGAAGGCTCGCGCCAGTGCCGCGCGGTCCTTGCGCGGACGCCCCGGCACCCGGAAGCACCGGGGAATCCACTGCTCGATACGGATGACCTCGAGAGTCTGCACCAACTGCTGCTGTTTTCCGGTCAGCGGACCCAACACGGGCTCCAACTGGGGGAACAGCGCACGCTGGATCGACTGCCAATAGGGGGCGAAGGAACCACGCAGGCAGTTCATGGTTTGTTTGATTTACCACTCCTGCCTACTACTGTATATTAGTAGACACAAAGGATGTGAAACAACGAATCGATGGCCTACAGCGCAGCGTTACGCCGCTATGAGGAGCAATACGACGCGCTCAAGGCGGAACTACAAACGCTCGGGTTCGTAGGCCAGGGCAGCGTTCACACCCGCCGGATAGCGTGTGGGAGGGCTACCTGTCGCTGCCACGACGACCCGGACGCCCGTCACGGCCCCTACCACTACTGGACGCGCAAGGCCCGCGGAAAGACCGTCGGCTTGAACCTCACCGAAGATGAACTCGTCCTCTACCGGGAGTGGATCGAGAACAACCGTAAACTGGAACGGCTCGTGAAGGAAATGCGCCACCTCTCTTCGCGTGCGCTTGCCCTCATAACCGGCAGGCAGGCTCCATGAACCCCCGTGTCGCCGGCTTCCCGGGCGCGGTCACTGCCATCCTGCGAACGCTGCATCCCGCCCGCTGACCGTCCCTCGCCCCGCCGCCTCGGCAGGGAAAAACTCGGCCGATCATGCGTTTCGCAAGAGGCTCTTATATAAACGTTTTCCGTTTGACCGTCGTCTTTCAGGTATATGCCATTTGAAGGGCGACCGATTCATCTGACGACCGACCAGCGCAATTATCTTGAGGAAATCGCCCGCTCGCGTGTGAGAAACGGCTCACGGAAAAAGCTGGCTCCTGACGTGTAGATGTCAGGAGCCAGCTTACCTCAAGAGGCCAACCGCCCTCAGACGCGGCCGGTTGCGCGTCCGGGAGCGCCGCCAGCAGGTGGCCCGCTCCGGCGACACTCCGCCGGCATCG
Source organism: Vicinamibacterales bacterium (assembly GCA_965217045.1). Classification (GTDB taxonomy): domain Bacteria; phylum Acidobacteriota; class Vicinamibacteria; order Vicinamibacterales; family UBA8438; genus JAAXGX01. Next base: position 171,208 of record CBDCHF010000010.1, read on the forward strand.
CCGGTTGCAGCGGCGGCCGTCATCCGCGGCGGCCGACTGCGCGGCGGATCCGTCCGGCGCCGACCCAGAGGCCGATGCCGCTTGACGCCAGCCCTCCCAGCATGCGGGTAATCACGCCGATATCCCATAGCGGCCGGCGGTCGTACCAGAAGGCGAAGTCGAGGCTGTGCAGCCCGTTGAACAGCCACCGCTCCAGGCGGCTGTAGCGATGGACCGTTCCGACGATCCGGCCGACGGCCGGGTCGACATAGACCCACGTTTCCAACGGATCGGCGAACTGGACGCGCACCACCGGCAGCGGCGGTGCGTCGGCGCCGCGGCCGTAGTAATACGCGTCGTACCTGGCGAGCTCCGCCGAGGCGATCACCGGAACGCCGGGCAGCGCCGCGCCCAATCGCGCGACGACGGTGTCGAGGTTGAGCGGCGTGCCCTGCGGTGTCAGCGCCGCCGCCTCCAATAGCAATCGGTCGTGGCCGGCCAAGCCGGCTGCCGGGCGCGCCAGCCGCACGTCGTAGTACGGAGCGCCGTCGATCCGGAGCAGAGACACCTCCTTGGCCGCACGCCCGCCGGTGGCCCGGTCCCAGGCCGGCGGGTCGATCGCCGGAAAGTCAGCCAGGACGATCGGTCCCCCGCTGAGCGCGCCAGAGGGCACCTGCAGGCCGTGCAGCGTCATCCAGGTGAACGGCTGCACCGACAGCAGACCGCTGAAGATCCACGTCAGCGTCAGGATGCCGAAGACGATGCCGGTCAGGTAGTGCCACCGCATCCAGCCGGCATACGGTATGCGCGACCTTCCGCGACTCGGTCGCCGCCAGCGGAACTGCGTCAGGCCGAGCAGCAGGCCGGTGACCGCGATCAGGCAGCCGACCGCCGACGTCCAGACGATCACCGCCTCCCACAAGGGGCGGTCGACGCGCAGCGCCGGCAAGTAGAACCAGTGGGGAATCGCGCCCAGCCAGGCCAGCACCCGCTGGCGGCGCGTCGTCACCATCGCCACTTCGGCCGTCCGGCTCGCGACGTACACCTCGGTGCCCGCGCCATCGGCCACGCGAAACTTGTGCGCGGGCAGCGCCTCCCGCGCGACCAGCATCCATTGGTCCGGCTGCTCGACCAAGCCTTCATGCTCCACGGCAGGAGCCGGCGCGCCGCTGAACCGACCCGCAACCTCCCGCGCCGCGGCCGCATCGAGCGGGATAAGCGGAGCGCCAGTGTCCGCGAACACGGTGACACCGTCGAAGCGGAACGCCGGGCGTCCCAGAACGGTCATCACCGTCGCCCGCTCCGGGAACCGGGGGACACGGCCGCGCGCCGCGGCGTCAGCCGGCGTCAGGCGGACCTGCGAAAAATCGAGCGACGCCAGGGCATCGAGACGCGCGGCCGACGTCAGCCGCGGCATGTCGCCCGTGTACATCATCACGATGCCCGAGGCGAACCAGAGGACGAACAGCGCGCTGAGCGGAATGCCGACGTAGCGGTGGGTCCAGATCAGCCAGTGCCTGAACATTGGTCGGTATGCGCGTTGCCGTCCGGCCGCGCGGCTCCATGACCCTATATCAGAACCGCAGATGCAGCATGACCGAGTACGTCCTCGGGGTGCCGAGCATGACCTGGTTGGCGTAGATGAACGACGGGTCGGTCTGCCCCAGGTAGAAGATGTCGGACCAGGAGGCGTACGCGGTGTCGGTCAGGTTATCGGCGTTGAACGTGATCCGCACGGGGTCGAGTGTCCAGGCGACGTACGCATCCGCCAGCGCTGGGGCGCCCCCAGTTTTCTTGGACACGGATTAGGGGAGAATCCGATGTCACCAGGAGGTGGGGGTATGGTTCGGTCGAGGGGGGTGAAGGGAGCTGGGTCGGCGGCGACGGAGGGAGCCCGGAGGGCGACCGGAGTCGGCGCCGACGCGGCGGCGATGGGGTCGGGGGCCTTGGCGCCGGGACAACGGTGGAGCGCGAGCCGGAAACGGGATGTGGTGTTGCGGCTGCTGCGTGGCGAGCCGCTCGACGCGGTTTCGCGTGAAGTCGGTGTGGAGGTCTATCGCCTGGAGAGGTGGAAGGCCCGGGCGCTGGCCGGTCTCGAGCTGGGTCTGAAGGAGCAGGCCGGTGAGCCGCTGGCCGCGGAGCTGGATGCGGCCAAGCGGCACATCGGGGAGCTGTCGATGGACAACGAGCTGTTGCGGTCACGTGCCCGCGCAGCGGAGCGTCGCCTCCCTTTGGCGACGCGGAGGTCGCGACGATGAGCCAAACGACCTCCGCGACGACGGGGTGGCGCTACGGTCTCGAGCGGGTGTGTCGACTGTGGGAGCAGTCGCGCTCGGCGTTCTACGCGCGGCGGGCTCGCCTGCAGCGTTCAGCGTCGGCTGACAGTCCGTGCCGCCGCGGGCCAACGCCCGCGCTATCGGATGCGCAGTTGCTGGCGGCGATTCGCAACGACCTGGCCCGCTCCCCGTTCCAGGGCGAGGGCCATCGCAAGGTCCACGCGCGGCTGCGGATCCTCGACGGGGGCGGGTCTCGCGGACGCGGGTGTTGCGCGTGATGCGCGCGCAGGGCCTGCTCTCGCCTCACCGCGGGCGGCAGGGTGAGCCGAAACCGCACGACGGCACGATTGTCACCTCGGCGCCCGACGTCATGTGGGGTACCGATGGCGCGCGGGTGTTGACCGTCGACGACGGCTGGGTCTGGACCTTCGCGGCCGTCGACCACTGGAATGCCGAGTGTGTGGGATGGCACGTGTGCAAGGTCGGCGACCGTTTCGCGGCCCTCGAGCCGGTCGCGCAAGGGCTCCGGCGCCGCAGCGGCTCGGTCGAGGCGGACGCGGCCCGCGGCCTGTCGCTCCGGATGGACCACGGCAGCCAGTATCTGTCCGACCACTTCCTCAACCAGGTCCGCTACTGGGGCATCCGCCCCAGCTTCGGCTTGCTCAAAGAGCCGGAGACCAACGGCGTCGTCGAACGCTGGAATCGCACGCTCAAGGAGCAGGCCGTCTACGGCCGGGTCTTTTAAAATCTCGCCGACGTGCGCGCCGCCGTCGCCGAGTTCGTCGAGCGCTACAACCGGTGCTGGCGCCTCGAGAAGCTGGCCTATCGCACGCCACTCGAGGCCCGCGAAGAGTACGAGCTACGCCAAGCCGCGTAGCCCAAACTTGTGTCCAAGAAACCGGGTGCGGTACAGCATCCGCCAGCGCATAGTTGTTCAGCGTGATCGAGTTGGCGTTGTTGGCCTGACGATCACCGACCAAACGGACGGAGCCACCCACCTCGACCGGTGCGCCGCCGATGTTCCGGTAGCTGCCCTGGAAGTTGGCAACGGCCCCCGGAACGTTGGGCGGGGTGTTGCCGGCGAATCGTGCGAAGTTCGCCGAAGGTACGAAGGCAGCGTCGGTCCAGGCAACGCTCGCGCCGACCAGCGCGTCGTCCGTCGGACGGGACGACACCGCGAACTCGAAACCGCGCGACTCGATGCCGCCGATCGTCGTGGCGCTGTCGAGGGCGAACCGCTCCAGTATGTCGTCCCGCTCGATGTCGAACCAGGCGGCCGTCAACTGCGTGCGACCGCCATCGAGATACCGGGTGCTCTTCACGACGGCCGCGGCGATGCTGACCACGCTCACCAAGGCGCTCGGCGAGGGCCGCTTCGACGACAAGCTGAAGGTCTTCACTATCCCACGGCTTCTCATCATCGACGAGATCGGGTATCTGCCGATCGACCGCCAAGCGGCGACGCTGTTTTTCCAGCTCATCAGCCGGCGCTACGAGCGCGGTCCGATGATCCTGACCAGCAACCAGAGCTTCGGCAGCTGGGGCGACGTCTTCGGCGACCGGGTGATCGCCAGCGCGATCCTCGACCGGATCCTGCATCACGCGACGACGATCAGCATCCGGGGCGATTCGTATCGGCTGAAGGACAAACTGAAGTCGGGGGTGGTCAAGCCGACCACAGCGGGAGCGTGAGCGATGGGAAGCCTGTGGACGCTGCCGGCGCCGTGGACGCGCAGACGCGCCCACCGCGCCTTGGACAGGCCGCAGACGGCCTGCCCACAGCGACCACAGGCACTCATCTGATCGCTTTATAAACCAGGGGTGGGGGAATTTTCGATGACCGCAGGTGGGGGAATTTTGAATGACCGTTGACAGTTTTACCGTCTTCTCGTTATTTCCTCCTTTTTGGTCCTGTCCGGCCGTCCGGCGGCCGGTACCTCAGTGACGCCGGTTCGCTTCGATCGGCACCTGTCGGGCGGGCGAACAACATGCTGCCCAACCGCGGCTCAACTCGCTGCCTGCGCGCAGCGGGCAGCGGAACCGACAGCCGGCTGCCTCGGTGCCGCTTCACCAACGACCGCCGACCGCGGCTCTTGACCTTTCCGTCCATCGTCCGTCCTCCTCTCTCTCGTTTCACCGTCTTCTCGTCATCTCCTCCTCTGTGGTCCTGTCCGGCCGCCCGGCGGCCGGTACCTCAGTGACGCCGGTTCGCTTCGATCGGCACCTGTCGGGCGGGCGAACAACATGCTGCCCAACTGCGGCTCAACTCGCTGCCTGCGCGCAGCGGGCACCGGAACCGACAGCCGGCTGCCTCGGTGCCGCTTCACCAACGACCGCCGACCGCGGCTCTTGACCTTTCCGTCCATCGTCCGTCCTCCTCTCTCCCGTCTCACCGCCTTCTCGTCATTTCCTCCTTTGTGGCCCGTCGTTGTTCACGCCCTGGAACACGTTCACCTCCAGCGGACTCGGCGTTCACGTTCGGCGACATGCCTTGCCGTCCTCGGTGTCGGGGATCCAGGCGCGGGCGGTTCGGCGGGGGCTGTCGCGGCGCCCGGTGGCCGCGGCGCCGGCGGTCGGAGTGGACGAGACGTCGTTCCAACGGCGGCACGAGTACGTGACGGTCGTCAACGACCTGACCACGTCGGAGCCACGCGTGCTGTACGTGGCCGACGGTCGCGCGGGCACCGCCCTCGACGGCTACTTCGACGCGGTGGGCGAAGCGGGCTGCGGGCGGATCCAGATGGTCGCGATGGACGTGGCCGGCCTACATCCGGTCGGTGCGCGAGCACACGGAGGCGCTGATCGCGTTCGACAAGTTCCACGTGGCCCAGCACCTGGGCGCCGCGGTCGACAAGGTTCGACGGTCGGAGAACCGAGCCCTGCGGCAACAAGGCGACGACCGGCTGGTGAAAACGGGCGACCTGTGGCTGACGCGCCGCGGGAACATGACGCAGCGGCAACGCCGAGCGTTCACGCCGTTGCGCCGGAGCTCGCTGCGGGTAGCGCGGGCATGGGCGATCAAGGAACTGGCGATGCGGCTGTGGGACCACCGCTCGCGGGGCTGGGCGGAACAGATGTGGCGGCGGTGGTACGCGTGGGCGATTCGCAGTCGGCTCGAGCCGGTCAAGAAGGTCGCGCGGATGATCAAGCGCCATTGGGGCGGGGCGATCGACGCGGTGCTGACGAACGTCACGAACGCCCGTTCAGAAGCGACGAACGCCAAGATCCAGTGGACCAAGCGGCTCGGTTGCGGCTATCGCAATCGCGAGCGCTTCCGCAACGCCATCTACTTCCACCTCGGAGGGCTTGACTACCCGGACGCCCTGGCCACCCACACCAAATCCTGAAGTCTCACCTGATCGACTCTCATCGGTCGAAATAGGGCGGTATCTGCGCGGCATCAAAGGGAACCGGGTCAGGAACCGGCAAACCACGTCCTTTCAGCAGCGCACGAAGTTGGGCAGCTACAGCCGGACCGAAGTGTAGGGCAGTACCAGCTTCCACCATCACACCGTCCGCGACCCGCAGGGGGGTCCAGCCGTTGTTGTTCACAACATCCAGATCCAGCTGAGGGTTCGCGGCGAGCAGTAGCTCCACCGCGCCAAGCGAATCCCAGTATGCCGCACCATGTAGTGCAGTGTCTCCGTTCGCGTCAATGGTCGTTGGATCCCCGCCGGCCTCCAAGCAGAGCCGTACCGCTTCGGCGGACTCCTCCGCCGTTCCCGGATTTTCACCAGGGTTGTACAAGCCGACTCCAGCAGCAGCCATCAGCGGCGTCGTCCCGTCCTCATTCGGCAACAGAGGATCGGCACCGCTCTGCAAGAGGAGGCGGATCAGGTCAACATCAACCCGATGAGCGGCTAAGAACAAAGGTGTCGTACCAGTAACTCTCAAGAGGTTGCGGCCAGTAACGGTACGCGGTGCCCGCTGTGTTGCAACACGCGCGTTGATGTCAGCGCCATGTGCTAGAAGCTTCTCGACGAGGCTGAGACTGTCGACGCGGCCCTTTGGTGCTTGGAAGACGGTGTTGAATCCTCGATTCGGTCTGCGCGTCCACACGATCTGATGCAGGGCGGTCCACCCTTGTGCGGCAGCGTCCGGGTCGGCACCGTGGTCGAGCAGAAATGCAGCCATCTCGTACCGGGCACTCATGACCGCGAGAACTAAGGCGCTCGTGCCATCCGCCAACGTCTCGTTCACACTTGCTCCAGCCTCAAGGAGCACTTCAGCAGCGTCAATCGCCCCCGCGCGAGCGGCGAACGTGAACGCCGTAAACCCCCTGTTGCCCAACTCCGCGACACCGGGACTTACCTGAGAGCGAGCCGCGATGTCTGCGCCACCTGCGATGAGAGCCTTCACGGCTGCTGCATTGTTTTCCGCCGCGGCCCACATCAGCGCCGTCTGTCCCTTCCACTCTTCCGTCGCGTTCACATCGGCTCCGCGGGCAAGCAACTGCCGCACGACATCAGCGTTCCCGGTGCGCGCGGCTGTCATGAGCGCGGTCTCTCCACCCGGCTGAGTAGTCTCAGGATCGGCGCCGGCTTGCAGCAGCTTCGCAACCATTGCCTCGCTTCCATTGAGACACGCGAGCGAAAGCGGAGCGACGCCGTACCGGTTCATAGCGCGCACGTTGGCGCCTGCGCGAATCACGAGGTCCGTCACGTCCACGTGATCGCGGTGCACGGCCCAGTGAAGAGCAGTCGTTCCGTCAACCTCCGAAGCATTCACGTCGCCGCCCTCGTCGAGCAACGCGCGCACGGCCGCAGTGTCCCCGTCCTTGACGGCTTCAATCAACGGAATGTCCTGCCCAGCCGCACCCACGCCCGACATGGCGAGTAGTGCCACGACCAGACAACCCTTCAGGAGTATTCTCGACATGTCAACTCATCTCCTGGTCGTCCATCTCCCTGAATCCGGCCCTTCGTCGGCTCATGCCTCGGCACCCGGACGATCTGTCGCTTCTCATTCGGCGATCAGTCCTGCGACGAGCGATGCCCCCCCTTCAGCCCAACGGGTCGCTGAAGTCGGGGTCGCTGAAGTCAACCTCGCCGGTGTTGTCGCCGAGCCGATCCGGATGAACACCGACCTTGTCGAGCATACTCACGAGAAGATTCGACATCGGCGGGTTCCCGGCAACCGCCATGTGACGGCCTCCCTTGACCTTACCGGAACCACCACCCACCACGGCCAGCGGAACGTCGACGTGCGAATGTAGCTGCGAATCGCTCAGACCGCCGCCATACAACATTAGCGTGTGGTCCAGCAATGTGCCGTCGCCCTCGGGCGTTGACTGCAGCCGCTTCAGAAAATGGGCGAACAACTCCATGTGGTAAGCGTTCAGCCTCGCGAGTCGCTCCATGTCCTCGGGGCGATTGCCGTGGTGCGATGCCGAATGGTGGCCTTCGGGAATGCCGATTTCCGGGTACGGTCGACCGCCCAACTCCCTGCCGAACATGAACGTGAAGACGCGCGTGAGATCGGCTTGGTACGCGATCCACTGCAAATCGAACATCAGTTTGACATGATCTGCATAGTTTTCAGGTACGCCACCCGGCGGCTGCGCCAATTCCGGTGGCGGTTGCGTGAGCTCAAAATTGCTCTCCAGCTTCTGGATCCGCTTCTCGACTTCCCGAATCGCCTCAAAGTATTCGCTCGACCGCGCATGGTCGCGCACTCCGAGCCTTCCCAGAAGCCGGCTCATCTCCTCGCCCACGTCATCGAGGATGCTTCGGTCCGTTTGTATCCCCCTCAGCCGCTCTGTCGCAGTGCTCCCGTCACCGAACAACCGCTCAAATACGATGCGCGGAATGTTCTCAATGGGGGCAGGGGTCGTGGGAGTTCGCCATGAGATGGCGTTCTGGTAAAGCTGGCTATAGCCGTTCTCGCCGATGCCGACGAGGTACTCGAGGTCGATGCCGAGCTCCAGCGAGGGCAAGGCTGTCTCCTTGCCGAGTACTGCGGCGGCCATCTGGTCGGCCGTCGTGCCGGCTCGCACATCAGCCCCTTCCGTCTTCAATGGATGCGTACCGTTCAGCCACGCTGCGCAGGCGCGCGTGTGATCGCCGGAGCCATCTCCCAGGGATTCGGCCATCGGCAGACTCATCCCGCTCACCACCGTCAACTGGTCGCGAAACGGCGCCAACGGAGTCAGAATCGGCGACAGCTCGAAGTCGCTACCTACAGCCTTCGGCTTCCAATAATTGACGCCGAGGTGGTTCATCGACACGCCGTTTGGCACATACAGGAACCCGAGCCGACGAATGGAAGCGGTCACCGTTTGGGCAGAGACCCCCGGGATCATCGCCTCCAGCAGCGGTAACCCGACCGTGGCACCCATACCACGGAGGAACGTCCGTCGTGGCAACGCCTTCCTGGTAATGAACGTCATGACCCTGATCTCCCTCTCATCTGAAACGGCACACTCTTCGTGACACCGAGAACAAGCGCAGACAGACGGTAATCGCTGCGGGCAGCTTCGCGCGCAATCGCCCGCACGGCGGCCGCATCGTAGTACTCGAGGCCGCGGCCCAGGGCGTAGGTGAGCAGCTTTTCCGTCATCGTGGCAACAAAGCGATCCGACCGTGCCATCAAGGCCTGCCTCAATTCGGTAACGGTGTTGAACTCTGTGCCATCCGGAAACGCCCCAGAACTATCGATCGGGGCGAAGGACGCTGCCCGCGCGTCGCCCGTGGCCTCGACCTCCCGCCAGCGTCCGGTGGAATCGAAGTTCTCGAGCCCCAAGCCAAGCGGATCCATCTGTGAGTGACAACTCGCACACACCGGATTCTCACGGTGTTCGGCGATCCGCTGGCGCATCGTCATCGCCACCGGACCATCGCCGGTCTCCTCCGGGAGCGGAGGCACGTCCGCGGGAGGTTCTGGCGGGGGCGAGCCGAGGATGTTCTCGAGAATCCATTTGCCACGAACGACGGGAGACGTCCGATTCGCCAGCGACGTCACCGCGAGGATGCTCGCCTGCCCCAGCAGCCCGCCACGCACGCTGCCCTCCGGGAGTGTGACGCGCCTGAACGTGTCCCCGTACACGTTCGGAATGCCATAGTGTTTTGCCAGGCTTTCGTTCAAGAAGGTGTAGTCTGCCGTCAGAAGATCCAGAACACTCCGATCTTCCCGCATGATGTGTTCGAAAAAGAGCTCCGTCTCCCGCTTCATGGCTCTGCGCAAGCCCTCGTTGAAATCGGGATACGTGTACAAGTCTGGCGTCAAGGCAGGCACGTTGCGCAAGTACAACCACTGGCCGACGAAGTTGTCGACCAGCGCCTGCGAGCGGCTGTCGGCCAACATCCGCCGAACCTGTGTCTCGAGCACGACCGGGTCCCTGAGCCTGCCCTGCGTCGCGAGGTCGAGCAGTTCGTCGTCGGGAATGCTGCTCCACAGGAAGAACGACAGACGAGACGCGAGCTCGAGGTCGCTCACGTCATAGACCTCCAAGTCGATGTTCTCCGGGTGACTCACCTGGACGACCGCGACGTCCGCCGGGGAGCGTGTGCCAGACGCGACGTTGGGAGGATCAGCTTCCGTACGGAAGAGAAATTCCGGGCCTACAAGCAGTCGTCGGATCCCTAATTCAATACCTGCCTCGAACCCCCCGGTCGCGTGACCCTGCTCGTAGAACCCGAGCGGTCCTTCCAGATCCGCAGCAGTCACGGGCCTCCGATAGGCGCGCCGAGTCAGTGTCGAGAGGATGGTCTTTGCGCACGCCAGCTCTTCAGAAGGATCCACCGGGTAGCATTGAAAGATCTGCTGACGGCTCGGCGTGTCACCCCGCCCTCGGACCTGAAAAGGGCCACTGATGTCGACCCGATTGAGGTACGCGCCCTTCCGTGAACCCCAAAGGGTCTCCCCCCCCGCCGGATAGGGGTGCAAGTACGGTTCGTTCAAAGACTCGAGCAACGCGGGCACCCTGTTGATAAATGTCACTGACACGTTGCGCGGGCCAGCCTCTGAAAAAAAGCGAACTTGCCAATCTGCGTCTACCAGGCTCCGATCCGCTTGTCGGTAGCGTCGAGGCTCTGGTTGTGGGGGCTGCTCGTCACGCGCCTGGTCTCGACTCGGTCGTGGGTTGCGGACCCGGGGCGCCAGATCTGCCCGATCCGTCGCAGGCAACGTAAACACCTGAAGCGGCTCGCCATCCAACGCGACCTCAAGCTGCTGCGAAACATCATACCGAGGGACATCAACTCCGCCCGCCCCCACGGCTTCGCGCGCCAGACGCACGCGGATGGTGTACTCTCCGTCGCCGGGAAAGTTGTAACGGATCAGCGTCCCACCGCGGGTGCCGAACGGCAGACCGTCGACTCGGTCGTCCTGAGGCAAATCAGCTGGCACCCGGAAGACATCGTAGTTCGGAGCTGACGGAGGAGTTCCGACGGCGGCGCGGCTGATGTTCTTTGCCGCGCTAAGGTATCGCTCCATCAACGTCGGCGGGACTTGGAGAACGCCAGCTATGTTGTCGAAGCCATAGCTCGAGCCATCAGCCGGAAGCAGCGAGGCCACGTCGATGTCAAGGCCGAGAAGGTCGCGAACCGCGTTTCGGTACTCAGCCCGGTTCAGACGGTGGAACGTTTCCGTTCTGCCCGGATTGGGTTGAGCGGCGGCCGCGCGGTCAAGCTGCCTCTCGAGCCACGACACAAAGGCGTCGGACGTCGCTCGGTCAGGGCGGGGCGCTCCCGGTGGAGGCATGAGACCGCCGTGAAGCTTCCGCACGACTCTCGCCCAGGTCTCGGCATCCGCGCTGACGTCGCTGAGGTCCGCAGTCTCAAGAACGAGCCGGCCCGTTTGCAACCCTTGGTTGTGGCAGGCCAGGCAATACTGCGTGATGAAGGCCTGCTGGGCGGGAACGGCGGCGGGCGTTGTTGACGATTGCGGCTGCTGCCCTGCAGCTTGGATGTGGGCGACTCCCGTGATTAGCGCAAGATACCCCACGTACCCAATGATCGTGAGACCTATAGTCCGCATGCGCCATACAGGGAGTGACGCTCGTGACGCAAGGCTCTTCATAAGACCAGCTCCCATCGTGGCAGAGAGAGAGAGGGAGAGAGAGTCGCTGGGTGCGACGATACGACGCTTAATCAGACGGCTCCCTTCAGGAACGAGGACCGGACGCCGCCAACGTCGACAGATAGCGTGATTTTCTAAATGTTTATAGTGTACTTTTTCTGGCGGTGTCAACTACTGTTTCCAGGCCACTGTCAAGTTAACGAAAACTGTCTGGCCGACCCCAAGATGATGGGCTCGGGTCCTGTTGTGACCGCTACATGTTGGGCGTCGGTCAGCTCGATTCTGTTGCCCCTACTTGTCAAGACACGACCTGGGCAGTAGGAAGACGGTCTTGGCGAGCCCGGAAGTCGGTCATCACGCGCTGGTAGATCTCCCGCGCGAGGAAGCGTTTCAGAAACCGGATGATTTCGCGTGTGGTCCGGCCGTCTGCCGTGCATCGAGCCACATAGGCGGCGGTCGGCGGATGGTACCTCATGCGGACGATGACGGCTCGATGGAGGGCGGCGTTGGCCTGTCGGTGGCCGCCGCGGTAGAGGCGATGGCGGCCGGTGGTCATCCCCGACGAAGCGGGGATGGGACACGCGCCGCAGAGCTTCGCGAAGGCGGCTTCGGAGCGAATCCGGTCGGGGTTATCGCCGAAGATGATGAGCATTTCCGCGGCGGTATCGGTGCCGACCCCGAATCCGTCCCGGAGCGTCGGCGCCGTCTCAGCCGTGAGTCGCGTGAAATGCCGGTCGGGGGTCCCAATCTCGTCAGCCAGATCGACCCTGCGGTGGGCCAGGGACCGGAGCGTGTGTTTGGCCGATGCCGTCGGCGTGTCGACTGATCCGGGTCTGCGTCTCGCGCAGCGCTTCAGCGCGGTCGGTCAAGCTCTGAAGGGCTTCGCGCAGCGAGGGCGGTGCGTGGACGCTCAGAGATCCCCTCATTTTCCACACAGAAACTCGTGGGCAGCGGTAGCCTTCCGGCCGGCTGATCCGCGCCCACGGGGCCGATTGTCGCCTCGTTGAGAACGGCGGAGCAAAAATCACTGCTGTCCCACAGAACTTCTAATTGAGGCGGCTTGAACCTTCTATGTCTGTTAGAATGGTTTTGCTGTAAATCATTCAAAACACAGGAGATCCAAGCCATGGCCCATCATAACACAGTCTTCGGGCAACTTCTGACGTTGCTTCCGCGACATGAATTCGACGCCGAGGCGCGCGACCATCAGCGCGGGCAGCGCTTGCGCGTCATGAGCCGCTGGGCGCAGTTCGTCGCCCTCGGCCTGGGCCAGTTGGCCAGCCGGCAGAGCCTGCGCGACATCGTGAGCAATCTGCGCGCTCAACCCGCCAAGCTCTATCACCTGGGCGTGCCAACGGTCAGCCGCTCGTCGCTCGCGCGGGTGAACGCCGAGCAGCCCTACACCCTCTACGAAGCGTTGTTCGGCCGTCTACTGAGTCGTTGCCAGCAACGGGCGCCGGGCCACCGTTTCCGCTTCAGGCACAAGCTGTATGCGGTCGATGCGTCGACCATCGACTTGTGTCTGGCGGTTTTCCCGTGGGCGTCGTTCCGCCGCACGAAGGCCGCGATCAAGCTGCACATCGGGTTGGACCAAGCCGGCCACCTGCCGAGTTTCCTCAGCGTCACCGACGGCAAAACCGCCGACGTGACCGTGGCCCGCACGTGGACGTTCGAGGCCGGCAGCGTGGTCGTGGCCGACCGCGCCTATCTCGATTTCACGTGGTTTCACCAGTTGCAGGCCCGTGGCGTCACCTTCGTGACACGCCTCAAGCGCGGCGTGCGGTACCGGGTCACCCGCGAGCATGAGGTCCGAGCCGGGACCGGTATTCTCAGCGACCAGACGATCGAACTGACCAGCGCCCGCAGCCGCAAGGTCTATCCCGACCGGCTGCGACGGGTCGTCTACCGCGACCCGTTGACAAGAAACCGTTACGTGTTCGTGACCAACAACACCACGTGGGTCGCCAAGACGATCGCCGACCTGTACAAGTCCCGGTGGCAGATCGAGCTGTTTTTTAAGTGGATCAAGCAGCATCTGAAGGTGAAACGTTTCGTGGGCCGGTCGAAAAACGCGGTCTTGACGCAACTGTGGGTGGCCACCTGCATGTACCTGCTGCTGGCCTACCTCAAGTTCGTCCTGCGGCTGCGCTGGAGCCTCAACCAGATGCTGCAGGTGCTGCAGCTCAACATCTTCGAACGCCGGCCTCTCGAAGACCTCTTCACCACCCATTCGCCACCAGACCGCGCCCGGCCGCAACTCGCGCTGGCCTGGGCCTGAGACTGTGGGACACTAGTGAATGCTGATCGACGATGAGATAGATCGGGCACGTCTGGTTGTGCAGCAAGCGCTTGAGAAACTCGATGAACCGCACTGCCGTCATCCGCCCGTCGACCACCATGAACCGCAGCACGCCCCGCGGACTGACCGCCGACACCAGGTTGAGCCCGAACCGCTTTCCCGTCGCCGGCACCACCGGTGTCTGGCCCTGCAGGGCCCACGTGGTGCCCGCATGGCTCTGCGACCGCACCCCCGCCTCGTCCGCGAAGAAAATCTGTGCCCCCGCCGCGAGGGCCTGCGCCCGGATGGCGGGAAACTCGACCGTCAACCACTCCCGCACCCGCCACGCCACCTGTTCGGTCGCCCGCCGGACCGGCCGTTGGGGCGTCAGACCCAGTGACCGCAACAGCCGCCCGACCGACGCCAGACTCAACGTCACGCCATACTGCCGCTCAATCAGCTCCCGCACCATCGCTCGCGTCCAGAGTGCAAACTCGAACTGCAACTGCAACGAATTGTTCTGCGTCACCGTAAGATACACCCACGCGCGCTGCTGCTCGGTCAGCTTGGGCGGCCGGCCCGGAATCGGCAGCGACCGCAACGCCGCGAGGCCGCCGGTGCGATACTTGGCCAGCCAGTTATAAACCACCGTGCGGGCAAAGCCCAGCGCCCGCATTACCTCGGACGGCGTTTCTCTATCTTCTTCAATCCGTTGGACAGCACGGATCCGAATGGCTTCGAGCGTCTTATGGTCGAAGGCGCGGCCATCACGTTTCGTCATACCGGTTATTATATAATTGTCATTATACTTATTTCCAGGTTAATAACCGCCCGCCCGACAGTCGAGGTGTTACGCGAGGCGGTCGCACGGTCGAATGAGCGATGCAGGACGGATGCAGCCGCCGTGGCATGGCACGCGGAACTCATCGTGCGGTTCCTCTGCGCAAGGCTCGGCGGCGTCGTCGCTGGCGTGCGGGTCAGTGAGGACGGCTTCATCGTGCTCACTGCCAGACTCTCTGAAGACCACCCAACCCAGCTGAGCATCGCCGTGGGTTCGAAAGGGACCTGCGCATGCACGATCAGCGCTGGCGACACCCGTCTCGCGTCTACAGCGGCAGACGCCCGGTCGTTCGAGCAGGTCCTAAAGGACCTGCTGACGGCAGTCCGTGTGCGTGGTCCCGACCGTGCCGGGGAAAGTGACGGTTAGGGCCAGTGGTTCTAACCGTCACTCTCAAAGCAACAGCACTATGTGATGGGGGACGGAAAGGGCATTCCAACAGGTCTCGGGAACCATGGGTCGGATTGCAGTTCCCTTCGAAGAGGGGTATCGACAAAATTCGGCGCGCGCCAAATGTACTCCGCAGCCTTCGCCTTCGCGTCGGGGCTAAGGTCCTTGACGTGTTGTTTCGCCGCGTCGAGAAAAGTTTGTCCTGCCTTCAGATTTATATTGCTGGAAAGGGCCGTCCACACGACAACATCAACTCGGCCCTGTGCCCATTCCGCAATTGCTCCCTGCGCAGGAGCAGGCGTACCCGCCCAGAGCGTCTTGTGCCGTTCCTCGGCGCCGGCAAAATAACAACCGATGCGTCGCAAGACGGTTCCTTCTCGACATCGCAGGTCGCAGATCGCGTCCTCAGGGCGTCTTCGCGTACTCACCGTGTACGCCACTTGACTCGCGTCCCCGCCGTGCTTGTAGTCAAGAACCAACGTCAAGGCACCGTCACGAGTCCCGGATTTACGCGAGAACTCAAGTCTCAAGAGCGGGCCATCAAACTGCCATTCTTCCCGATGTTTATTGAACGCCTTAGCCTGATCCGTTTCGGTTTCCCAAAGCAACGAACCCCAGCCGAGAATTGCTATTCTCATTCATCTACCTGCTGGCTGCGTCACACTCCACCTTCGCCAGCCGATGGCTGCGTCACGAGCGTGCTCCGGAACAAACCCGTTGCGTCCAAACTAGCATATCAGCCCTCGCGATCGCTTCACGCCCCAGCGGGAGAATACCACGATCAGTCGCGGGGTGCGCAATCGCCGGCGCCACGGCGTCCGGCCTCCATGCCAGGTTGTAAACCGGCTGGCTCTGTCAGGTGGGGAATTCCAGGCGCTCGCAGAGCAGCGTATGGCGAGGATCAGGACGGGTTACGGTGGTCGGACGACCCGGCTGGCCGTCTCAGTGGTGGCGGGTCGAGTCTGCGTCTACCGCGGAACGCGGTTTAGTCCAACCCGCGTTCACCTTCTTCCGAAATCGGTGTTCAAGATCGGCCGAAATACGCAACACACACGGCGGGAATCGAAGCCTCCCTCTAAGTCGTTGATTTAGTGCCCTGTTCGATAGGTGTTGCCGAGCGCTAGAAACTGATGAGTATGACCAGCTGGACATACCGATCAGTTTCTCGTGCTGGCTGACAGATAGGTGGGAATCGAACCTGACCCAACATGCCCCCCCCCCGGTCGGCTGACTCAAGCCGTACACGGCTCGGCCGCTTGAGCAGGACGGCGCCGCCCGGAACTCGCGTGTTCCTGGTTGAACGTGGCGACGCCCTTTGGCTTGTCTGACGCACGGGGGCTCCTTCATCCCACGGAAGGACGGGGGTTAGGCCGAATTGGCTACTGACGTACGGGGCATGGCGAGACGATGGACCGGGTCCTCAAGATACGCACGGGGGCTCCTTCATTCGCTTGGCTCCGGTGCTCAATGTTCCGCGCGACCGCACCAAGAGCTCTGGCTCGAAGCGTTCCGTATCCAGCGACGCCGCATCACTCTCTCGTCCCGATCGCGCCAGTTGCGACGGACATTCCTCGGCTCAAATCGGGATACTCGAGAACCAAGTGAAAGCAATCGAATTCGGCAGGGTAAGGTTTGCCACTTGGAACCGTTCTGGTATGACGGGAGACTCGGTTGGGCCGCCCCGGTTGCTCCGGTACGGGTTCTAATGTGCATCCTAGCCTCTCGGAAATTGCCGCGAACGCACGGTCCGGCGTCCCGGCCAACAAATAGGCCAACATCGCACCCGACCTGGAAAACGGTGCATATCTACACGTCAAGAATTCGCATTCAATGTCGCGAACATAGTGTGCCACCTTGCGGGGGGTCTCCATTGCTTTCGCCTCCATTGGCCACATGATCCGCTCATCCGCCCGGAAGACGAACGCTAAGTCATACTCCGGTGGCTGAGCCGGCGCTGCCTTCATGGTTTCCCGTTCGAACGGCCCGTGTTGCACATAGAACGGCTCGTCGCCAGTCATAGCATCGCGCACGCGTGGTTCGAGGAGCTGAGTAATGGACCTCTCCAAATCCCGCGTATCGACATCAGGCGGGCACGCTCTCATGTCTTCGTAGGCCAGCCAGATGAACCTCAATAGAATCTGTGCAGGATTCTGCATCCATGCACGCGCCAGCGCGAGAAACTCTGGGCCAGGTCGCTGCATTCGGTAGCCGTTCCAATGATTTAGAATGTCAGGGCTCGACCTTGCTGCCCTGGAGGCCCGTTTCTTGCTGCCAGACAAACAGGTCGAGAGCTATCTGATCGCCATCGTGAAGGCCCATACTGCGGGTCCAGAGCCGCTTCTCGTCCCGCTTCAACAGAAAAATCGTCGGCACACCATTGTTCACCTCATAGACCCGGAAAACCCGTTCATTGTGGCTCCGTCCCGCCGCCGCCCGTTGGCCCAGTCGTTCCAGTTCCTCCAACAGAGCCTCCGAAGTCACGTCGCGAACATTCACCTCATTTCCGGCATCGCCACCCAACGACACGGCCACAAGCCGATACGGCATACGCTCTGGTGCGCACCGAAAGATCGTCGCCGAAGCTCCCCTGTCACCGCCAAAACCCGCTGTTAGCACCCGGAGCAAGTAAGTGCAATAGGAACGAAGGTGGAACTCCTCTTCCGTTCCGTCTTCGTCCGACGTTCGTTCATGCCCGCTTGACTTGTCAGACCCTAGGTAATCGCCCAGAGTGTACTCGATCGCATCCTCTATCAGCACTCGCTCTGCGTCTTTAAGGTCGAATAGTTCGAACGCTCGTTCGTCGAGTTGCCTGTAATTCTCCACGCCGCTCAATAAACCCGGTCCAGGAATAGGGATGGGCAATCCCATTATCTCGTCTTTCGCCAGTTTGGGTCTATACGCTGCGAAACGTCCACTCGTGAGAAAATGGTAATAGACAGCCACCTTGCTGTTGTGCGCAACGGTTGCGGCCTGAAGCACCGCCTCCTCGGCATGCACTGACACATAGCTCTGATTGCATAAGACACCAGTCTTATCGGCTGATACCGATAACCACGCATGAAAGCGCCCACTCGACCGATTCCAACTCTGCCTTAGTATGAGCTGCGGCCATGAGAACGCTTCCATGTTGGTTGAAGCGCGGGAGTGCACACGGACGTCACGGACGACGTCAAAGTCGCCCGGATCGAACAACCAAGTTCTACGCTCCGCGATCCGCTTCTCATCAAACATCCTCTTTTCTTCGTAGTGCGGAGCCGGCTTCTTTCTATCGCCAAAAGTCACGCCTTGACGCGATTTGACGCTCGTCCCGCGCCGCAGCGTGCCGAACGTCGGGTGTCGTGACAATTTGCCGAGCAGCTGCCAATCCCGCGGCCCGCCCCACATCAATCTCGGCCACACCGAGAGATCGTCAATCGCCTCCTGTACTGTCAACCTGCGCCTGTCTTGCGGTTCGATCACAATCGAAAACTCATCGACCACCGGTCGCACCTGCTTAGGAGAGATGAAATCGATGGGGTCTTCCAGGCACGGCTTCTTCCTCCTCAAAACCAAGACACATACTGGTGCCACGGATGCTGTCCTAACATGCGTCTTTCTAGTGAAGACATCGAACCGAAGCGCCGCGAGATTATAGATCGCCTCAACCGAGTATGTCGCGAACAGTTGTTTTCGGAACTGAGCCGCCCGGCCAACATTGAACAAGAGTGTGTTTGCGGATTGGATAAGCGCAACCTTACCGGTACTGGAAGTTAGTTCGGCCCCTTTTGCGAGAAACAGGCCGCCTACGTCGTTATTCGGTATGCGCCATCTACGACCATCACTCTCAGCCCACGATCGCGCATCATCGGTGATGACATCCGCACCGAACGGCGCGTTGCCGACTACCAAGTCGTAGACGCAATCGCTATCGTTCGTGCTGAAACCAACGTGATGCTCGTTGAAGAAGTCAGAGAATACCAACCGACGGTCACGCATCGGAGGGAAAGTCACCTGGGTCCAGTAGTGTCGGGGTTCGATTTCATCGCACATTGCCAGATAGAGACTGAAGCAGGCGACTCGCACCGCGTGGCCGTCCTTGTCGACACCGAAGAGATTACGTTCCAGGATTCCTCGGAGCACGTCGGCCCGGATCTGTTTGCGTGGATGTGCGCGGCGCCAGCGATGCACAAGTCGCTGAAATGATTTCACCAAGAAGATACCGGACCCGCACGCAGGGTCAAGGATCTTTAAATCCCACTCCGTGCCGTCCCAAGGCAGGACTCGGTCCAAGACAAAGTCGACCAGGTAAGGTGGTGTGTAATAGATGCCCTCCGCTGACGCCCGGTCGGTCACGAACGTTTCATAGATGCTGCTGATGAATTCCAGAGGGATCACGTCGAAGGAATACTGGGGCCAGAGCAGCATTTGTCTCGAAGGCATATCCAAATTACCTCCGATGAACCGTGCCAGTAGCGATAAGTGCTTAGGTCGGACGATCCTCTTTTCCTTGGCCCAGCCGTGCGCGCGTTCTTCACGCGTGTCTCCCTTCCCGGGAAACAAGTCGCCGTTGAATTTTGCGTTTAGCCAGTCGAAAAGACGATACGTATCCTCATAGTCCGACAACACACTGGGTAAGGATGAATGTCGGTTCTCCAGAAGCCCCTTTTTCTGGAGAAGGAGAAGCGTCGACTCGGTCAATGCGGGATTTCCGTCTTGGTCCTTGCGATCAAAAAGGAACTGCACGAAGATGACGCGAGCAAGAAGGTCGTGGCAAGTATCGTCATCCTGTAGCCCCTGCGTCGCGAGTTCCTTGCGTATGTAACGCAGATTTCCCAGCAGCGTCTGGTCGGCACGCCCATCGCGATCAAAGCGGTTGGCGTGTTCGGCGAAGAACTGGCCTGACACCAGATTGATCCAATGAACGGCGCGTGCCGCGCCGGCCTCAATACCGGCCGTCTGTTCACTGTCTATGTGCGCGGCTGGGAGCCTCTCTACCAGATACTGGTCAATCGGACGCTCCGGATCGGGTGCTTCACAACAACTCCATACACGGAGCACGGCCGGTTCAATCGTTATGACCGTGGGGGAGTGCGAGAAGTTCCAGGACAACCGGTGCAACTCGCGGAGTGTGTCAGCGCCCACATCGGACTGGAATTCGGCAACGATGGCAACTGGCGGCTCCGAGGTCGTTGCGTTCGGATCCGCCATGAGCACGCCGATCCGGGCGTCTCCCGCGTCCCGCAACCGCCGGACAGTGCGACCTATCTTGTCGCGGACGAGCGAGGCGAAGACCGATGCTCCGGCGCCCGGAGGCTCCAGTACACTTTCCGGTGTTGGCCAACCCAGGACGGCATGAGCCCTCTGTAAAGTGAGGGGCAGGGGGTTACTCACACGGTCTACTCCGATTCTGGGCTCAGCCTGCATCCACTCGACGATAATCGATCGCGCCGGCCGGCGCAGCGACTCCGCCGTGGTGGCCCTGAGGCTCGTCGGCCGGTGCACCGGTTCGGGCTCCAGCCTCGGCAAGCCTACCGTATCTTTCTGCCAGCCGGACTGCCAGCCGTTTCTGCTGCTACCAGCCGTTTTTGGACGTTTTCTGACGTTTTCTGATCACGACTTTCCCAATAAAACCGGGGTTTATTGGGGTTTTTGCTTTTCGTGATCGGTTCTGGAGGCCGACGCTCGGTCGAGTCTGAGCTGCTGGTTTCCGGGGCGCGTCGGAGGCTCGACGCTTGAGCCGAGGGACGCCTGTCCAAGGATGGGGCCCTCGCCGCCGGCGCCGAGTTGCAGGAGCACGATCGTGTGGTAACGGCAAGATGAAAAGGGACCTCGTGGCCACTTAAAATGGGACCCCCTGAGCACTCGGAACAGCGCTCGCCTGGCGATAATCGAGGTGGCGAGACACGGTCGTCTCGTCGACCGAGCCAGGAGGACGCGGAGGTGATCAGGATGTCCCAGTGGGTCGAGGTCCGCCACCTGCATCTGGTGGAGGGTGTGCCGAAGAAGGAGATCGCCCGTCGGTTGAAGTTGGATGTCAAGACGGTGCGGCGGGCCATCGGCCGGCCGACGCCGCCGGTGCGGGTGTCGCCGCCGCAGCCCAGCACCCTGACGCCGTGGCGCGAGCAGATCAAGCAGTGGCTGTGCGCGGAGCCGCGGTTGACCGCCAAACGGATTCGCCGGTTGCTGCTGCCGTTGGCCGGACCGCTCCCGCGCTCGCATCGGTGCGCCGCTCTCGTCGCCGGGACTGATCGGGCAGTGCCGTCCGCCACCGCCGAAGAAGGATCGGCTTTCAAGACGTGCGGCGGGCACCGCGAGCGTGCTCCCCGCCCAGCACCCTGACGATGGAGCAGATCGCAGTGGCTGTCGGTTGACCGCCAAAGTCGCCGGTTGCTGGCCGTCGGACCGCTCCCGGCTCGCACGGTGCGCCGTGTCGCGACTGCGGGCAGCCGGCACCGCGAAGGAGGTCCCCGGCACGACGAAGTCGACGTCGCCGGCGTGCCGTGCAAGGTGAAGTATCTGGTGGCGACGCTGCCGTTCTCCAACGCGTACTTCGCCAAGGCGTACCCGGTCGAGCGTCTCGAGTCGCTGCTCGACGGCATCGAGTCGGCGTTTTGGTACTTCGGGGGCGTCGTGAAACGCCTCGTCCTGGACAACACCTCGCTGGCGGTCAAGGAGGTGTTGGCGGGGCGGGACCGGGTGCAGACCGAGGCGTTCGAAGCATTCCGGGGCGGGTATCCCTTCGGTGCCGAGTTCTGCGCGCCGGCCAAGGGCTGGGAGAAGGGTTCCGTGGAGGGCGGTGTCAAGTACGTCCGCAACCTGGTGTTGCGGCCGCGGCTGGCGGTGGCGAGCTGGGCGGCGCTCAACGCGGCGATCCTCGCCGAGCTGGAGGCGGACCTGCCGACGCGCCACCTCGACGACGGGCGCTCGGTGCAGGACGCGTTGACACTGGAACGGCAGCATCTGCGAGCGATGCCCGTGCACCTTCCCGCCACCTGCCGCGTCGTCGCGCGAGTGGCCGACAAGTTCGGACACGTCCGGGTGGACCATGTCACCTACTCGGTACCGATCCGCCACGCCTACCGGCCGGTGTGGGTGAAGCTGTATCACGACCGGGTGGCGGTCGCCGTCGGCGCCGAGGTGGTGGCGCAGCACGCCCGGGCGTTCTGCAGAGGCACGAAGGTCCTCGATGCGTTTCACGTGCTGCCGTTGCTCGAGCGCAAGCACCGGGCGGTGGCCGAGGCGACGGCGCTCGTCGACTGGCGGCTGGCGCCGGTGTGGCGGCAGGTGCGGGCCGAACTGGCCAGGCACACGCGCAAGCCCGATCAGGAGTGGGTCCGGATGCTGCGGCTGATGGAGACGCAGCCGGCCGCGGCCGTCGAGCGCGCGGTGACGGCCGCGCTCGAGCGCCATTCGCCGCGTCTCGAGACGGTGCGGCTCCTCCTCCGCCAGCAGCAGAGTGGCCCGCCGCCGGTGTGCCGGCCGGTGACGGGGGTGCGTCCGGAACTGGCGCAGATCGTGGTGCCCGCCCCGACGCTGTCGGCGTATGACGCCCTGGTGGCGGGCCGTTGCTGATGGTGACCGCGATTGCCGAGCCGCCGCATTTGGAGACGGACCTGAAGACGCTGTGCCTGTCGACGGTCGCGACGCAGTGGCGGCCGCTGGCCGAGCAGGCCACCCGCCAGCGTCAGCCGCCGGCCGACTACCTGGCTCAGTTGGTCCATCTGGAGGTGACCGGCCGCCGGGAGCGCCGCATCCAACGCCGCATTCAGGATGCCCGCTTCCCGATGTTCAAGACGCTCGACGCCTTCTCGTTCGACGCACAGCCGGACCTGGACCGCGACGCGGTCCTGCAGGTCTTCGACTGCCGCTTCGTCGCCGACGCCGCCAACGTCGTGTTCGTCGGCGGCGTCGGCACGGGAAAGACGCATCTGTCCATCGCGTTGGGGATGGCCTGCTGCCAGCACGACTACCGGGTGCGGTTCGTGACCGCCGCCGAGCTGGTCACGCTGCTCGTCGAAGCGCAGCAGCAGGGCCGACTGCAACGCAAGCTCGACCAGCTCGCCCGCTACGACGCCGTGATCCTCGACGAGCTGGGCTACGTGCCGTTCGACAAAGCCGGCGCCGACCTGCTGTTCGGCTTCATCAGCCAGCGTTACGAGCGCCGGAGCCTCGTGGTGACGACGAATCTGCCGTTCGCGCGCTGGGCCGAGGTCTTCCTCGACGCCACGGCCGCCGCCGCGATCATCGACCGGATCGTCCACCACGCCACCGTGTTGACGACCGCCGGCGACAGCTACCGGCTCAAGACCGCCACACGCAACCAGGCGTCCCGCGCGCCACAGGAGGTGCCACGGCAATAGCGCTCATCGCGACGTGGCCTCCCGTCGCTCCGCTCCGTCCGGCCACGTCGCGATGAGCACCACAACCCAAGAATGGGGGTCCCATTTCACGTGGCCACAAAGGTCCCTTTTCTAGTTGCCATTTCCAATCGTGCAGTAGCCACCGCTTCGACAGCGGTGACGACGGGTGCCTCCTGGGCCGTGGCAGCGGGGCGAGGCGGTCCGGCCGGGAACCCATCGCGTGGGTTTTCGCCCGATACGACAGCGCCGCTGCCCACGGTCACGGCCAGACGCGCCGCCTTCCGGGCCGTGGATCTCACTGGCGTCCTTGCACGGCCGCTGTCTACCTGGTCATCGGCCCCGCCGGCGTTGTCCGTGATGTGGCTCGTGTAGGTGATCGGCGCGGCGTCCCGCCACTCCGCCGGATCCGTCCGGCCGCAAGAGGCGCGGACTCGGTCGTCCACAGCTGGAAGACGAGCCGCATGGCGGAGACCAGATTAAGCTAAGCCATCGGTGTTCCGGTGAGGTACGCTCCCCAGTCAGCCATCAGGCGGCGGCGGCGCTCGAAGAGCGTCGACCGCGCGTACGCGGCTTCGACCCTGTCCTTGACCTGATGGGCGAGGGCCGCCTCGACGACCTCCCGCGGATGATTCGTCTCTTCGGACGCCCAGTCGCGGAAGCTGGATCGGAAGCCGTGCGGCACGGCCTGCACGCCGTGCTCCTTGAGCAGCTTGGACAGGGTCATGTCGGAGAGAGGCTTGCCACGGGGACTGGGGAACACGAGCTTGCTGCCGTTCCGCAGCGCGCGGGCCGCCTGGAGGCTCTCTGCGGCGCGGCACGACAGCGGCACCCGGTGCTCGCGGTTCGCTTTCATGCGCTCGGCGGGGACGGTCCACACCTCGAGGTCGAGATCGATCTCGTCCCACCGGGCCAGCCGTACCTCGCCTGACCGCGCCGCTGTCAGCACCAGGAACTCGAACGCCAGCTTGGCCGCGGTGGTCGCTCGCGACGCCCGGACCGTCGCCACCGCTTGGGCAACCTCCGCATGAGGCAGCGCACGCATGTGTCTGCATGCGTGCGCTGGGGCAACTGTGTGTCGGAGAACTCGGCGAAGGCGCGTGAGAAGACCGATACGCTCGGTACCTCGCTCTTCCGCTCCCAGCCGCAGATCCGCCGCAGCGCCACGTCGGTGACCAAGCGCTCCAGCAGCACGCGCGTCGTCGGCATGTCGTAGACCGCCTTGGCCACGAAGGCTCGCGCCAGCGCCGCGCGGTCCTTGCGCGGACGCCCCGGCACCCGGAAGCACCGGGGAATCCACTGCTCGATACGGATGACCTCGAGAGTCTGTACCAACTGCTGCTGGTTACCGGTCAGCGGACCCAACACGGGCTCCAACTGGGGGAACAGCGCACGCTGGATCGACTGCCAATAGGGGGCGAAGGAACCACGCAGGTAGTTCATGGGTTTGTTTGATTGACCGCTCCTGCCAACTACTGTATATTGGCTGACAATTAAGATGTGAAGCAGCGAATCGATGACCTGCAGCGCAGCGTTACGCCGCTATGAGGAGCAATACGACGCGCTCAAGGCGGAACTGCAAACACTCGGGTTCGTAGGCCAGGGTAGCGTTCACACCCGCCGGATAACGTGTGGGAGGGCTACCTGTCGCTGCCACGACGACCCGGACGCCCGTCACGGCCCCTACCACTGCTGGACGCGCAAGGCCCGCGGAAAGACCGTCGGCTTGAAGCTCACCGAAGATGAGCTCGTCCTCTACCGGGAGTGGATCGAGAACAACCGTAAACTGGAACGGCTCGTGAAGGAAATGCGCCACCTCTCTTCGTGTGCGCTTGCCCTCATAACCGGCAGGCAGGCTCCATGAACCCCCGTGTCGCCGGCTTCCCGGGCGCGGTCACTGCCATCCTGCGAACGCTGCATCCCGCCCGCTGACCGTCCCTCGCCCCGCCGCCTCCGGCAAGGAAAAAACTCGGCCGATCACGCGTTTCGCAAGAGGCTCTAAGGTCAGCAAAATCATTAGGATGCTGAGAAACTAAGCGCTGATCGAGGCTGAGAAGATCGATATCAATCAGCTGGTAGATCGCCCCGCCGTGCAGCAACCGCAGCACCTCCGACAACGCCAACGTCGCCGCGATCGCGCCCACGAACGGCGCACCGACCGCCTTGCCCGCGAGTAGTGTCATACCGCAGCGATCAAGCACGCCGTCCTCCATGAGCTTGGCATATGCGGGTCGGTCCTCGACCGTTTCTCCCTCCCTTGCCTGCTTCCAGATGTCGGCTGCGGCGCGCCGGCCCGGCAGGACGTGAAGGCGCATGGCGCGGAAATCACGATGTCCGCGTCCGAGACCGGCTTCTACGACAAAGTCAAAACCAACTTGATCTAGCGCCTGTCGACCTCCTCCATTGTCGAGCCCGCAAAGCGCAACCGCCGGTTCCTCCGCCTGCCGCGTGAAATCCGCGGCGAACATGCGCTCTGCTGACGCCGGGAGGCGCGGCGTTCCCGCACCTGCTCAACGCCGCGCGCCACCACGCCGACCTCGCGGCGGAGCTGGAAGCGCTCGGCGATCTCGCCGGCGCATTCCGCGAGTATCGCCAAACCCACGCCGTCGATCCGTCCAACGAACCCGCGGCCGTGAGAATCGCCAACCTGCAGCAGACGCTCCGCGAGCACATCGAAGGCGCGTGGTCGCCGGCACCGAACAGGCGATTCGGGAGGAGGCGCGCCGCGACATGCGTCTCCCGCTACTCGACCCCGCCTCGGACGAGCCGCTGGTCATCGAGTTCGCCGACAACATCCTGGACTTCCTCGGCGACGCCAGCGGTATCAACGTGACCGACGATGAGCGGCTTGAAGACGCGTCGCACTCGGTGGAGCTGGCCGGCGTCACGTTCAGGAGGCTCTCGTCCGGATCCTGTCTACCAACGAGGCCCTCTACAAGGTGGTCGACCCGACGACCACCGTCGTCGCGCCGGAGACGCCGCAGAAAACCCGCCGATTACGCCAAGCAGGTGATCCGCACGTTCTGCGTATTTCGGACGATGTGGATCGCCGATTTCGGCGGAAGTGGATCACCTGTTTCGGTCGAAGTGGATCACCGATTTCGGCGGAAGTGGATCGCTTTCGGCCGAACTGGATCACCCAGTTTCCGGGATCGTGAGCGCTCATCGGTAGCCTGACCGCGGGATCCTTCGCCTTTTGAACGGAGGGCGAAGCGATGCCGACTCGGAGGCTTCTGGTGAGGAAAATTCGGGAGATTCTACGACTCAGGTACGAACAGGGCCTGTCCCACCGAGAGGTAGCCCAAGCCTGCGTCATCGGTCCGAGCTCGGTTTCACGCTATCTGCAGAGGGCGGCTCGGTACGGGCTGGGCTGGCCGCTGCCGGCCGACCTGGACGACGCGGCGCTCGAGGCCCGGCTGTTTCGCCGCCCGGCGCCAGTGCCCAACCGAGCCCGACCCGACTGCGCGCACATCCACCGCGAGCTCAAGCGCAACGGGGTCACGCTGCAGCTGCTCTGGGAGGAGTACCTCCAGGTCCATCCCGGCGGCTACCGCTACACGCAATTCTGCGAGATCTACCGGCAGTGGTCGCGGCGGCTGCGGCCGTCGATGCGGCAGGTGCACCGCGCCGGCGAGAAGACTTTCGTCGACTTCTCGGGCAAGCGGCCGACTCTGGTCGACCGGCGCACGGGTGAGCTGCGGCCTGTCGAGCTGTTCGTCGCCGCGCTCGGCGCCAGCAGCCTCACCTACGCCGAGGCGACCGCGACCCAGCAGCTGGCGGACTGGGTCACCGCCCACATCCACATGGTCGAGTACTGCGGGGGCGCCACCACGCTGTGGGTCCCCGACCAGCTCAAGAGCGCCATCACCCGCCCCTGCCGCTACGAGCCCGACGTCAACCGCACCTACGAGGACCTGGCCGCCCACTACGGCGCCGTCGTCATCCCGGCGCGCCCCAGAAAGCCCCGCGACAAGGCGGTCGTCGAGACCAGCGTACTCGTGGCCCAGCGGTGGATCCTGGCCCGGCTCCGCGACCAGACCTTCTTCGAGCTCGGCGCGCTGAACCGGGCGATCCGCGTCCTGCTCGACGAGCTCAACGACCGCCCGATGAAGAAGCTGGGCGTCAGCCGCCGCGCCCTCTATGAGCAGCTCGACCGCCCGGCGCTACGCCCCCTGCCGGCTACCCGCTACGTCCTGGCCCACTGGAAGCTGTGCCGCGTGAACATCGACTACCACGTCGAGGTCGACCGCCACGTCTACAGCGTGCCGTACCAACTCGTCCGCGAGCAGGTCGAGGTCCGCCACACGACGAACACGGTCGAGATCTTCCATCGCGGCAAGCGCGTGGCGTCGCACCGCCGGCGCTACGACCGACAGCCGTCCACCGTGGCCGAGCACATGCCCAGCGCCCACCGCGCACATGCCGAGTGGACCCCGTCGCGGCTCATCCGCTGGGCCGAGACGGTCGGACCGGCGACCGCTCGGCTCGTCACCCGGATCCTGCACAGCCGCCCGCACCCTGAGCAGGGCTATCGGACCGTGTTAGGCATCATGCGTCTGGGACGCCAGTACGGCAACGCCCGGCTCGACGCCGCCAGCACCCGCGCGCTGGCGCTCGGCTCGTGCCGCTTCCACACCGTCAAGAACATCCTCGCCGCCGGTCAGGACCGGCTGCCCCTCGAGCCGCCGGCCGAGACCAACCCGACACCGATGCACGCCAACATCCGCGGCGCCAACTACTACGCGGCCGCGACCTCAGAGGAGGACCGATGCTGATCGAACAGACCGTCGACAAGCTCAACGCCCTGAAGCTCGGCGCGATGGCCGACGCCTTCCAAAAGCAGCTCGACACCGACCAGGCCGCCGCGCTCAGCTTCGAGGAGCGGCTCGGCCTGCTCGTCGACACCGAGTGGACGGCCCGCGAGCAGCGCAAGCTCGACCGGCGCCTCCGCACGGCCAAGCTGCGCTACCCGGCGACGCTCGAGGCCGTCGACTTCACCCACTCGCGCCGGCTCAATCGCCAGCAGATCCTCACGCTCGGCGCCTGCGCGTGGATCGCTGAGCGCCACAACGTGATCGTCACGGGACCGTGCGGCATCGGCAAGAGCTTCATCGCCTGCGCCTTCGTCGAACGCGCGTGTCGCCGCAGCTTCGCCGCGCGCTACGTCCGCATGCCGCGCCTGCTGCACGAGCTGGCCGTCGGCCGCGGCGACGGCTCCTACACCCGGCTGCTCGCCCGCCTGGCCAAGCTCGACCTGCTCGCGATCGACGACTGGATGCTCGCGCCGCTGCGCGACCCCGAGCGGCGAGACCTCATCGAGGTGATCGAGGACCGCGCCGAACGCGCCTCGACGCTCATCGCCAGCCAACTGCCCGTGACCGACTGGCACGCCGTCATCGGCGACCCCAACCAGGCCGACGCCATCTGCGACCGCCTGCTCCACGACGCGCACCGCATCGAGCTCAAGGGCCGCTCGATGCGACGCACGCACGACGCACCCGCCAACCGCCGGAAGGAGACGACATGACGATCACGTCCGCGAGACGCCCGACGCTCCCGCCGGGCGCGAACAGCCTGTGGACCCTGGCGGTGCCATGGAAAACGCGCGCGATACGCTCGGCGGCAACTGCGCCGTCGCCGAAAGCGCGTTTCCCACAGCACCTTGGACGCCGCACGCGGCGCCCACAGGAACCACAGGCAACCTCATCGATGCTCACTGACACGACAGCACGAGTAGGATATCGACCAGACGCTACGACACCGATGGGAGGCAACTGACCGACGAACGTCGCTACGCTCCGATGGGCGCTCCACTTCACCGAAATCCGTGATCCACATCCCCGGAATCGGTGATCCACTTCAGCGAAATCCGCAGTTGCCCGAAGACTGTGTTACGATGGGCCACGGCTTGGATCTCCTGTGTTTTGAATGATTTGCGGCAAAACCATTCTAACAGACATAGAAGGTTCAAGCCGCCTCAATTAGAAGCTCTGTGGGACAGCAGTGGGCGCATATAGACCGTGTCTTCTCATATACTCCGAGGTCCGCTGTTGTCCCTCGGCGAGTTCGTCAGCGAGCCGCACAATTACCGCGATTTCTCGAGCCCTGATGGGTTCGCCGTCGAGCTGGGATAGCTCCGGAACGTCAGCGAGGGTGTTGCGGCTGCCGTTCAGTGCTTCTCCAGTATGGGCCTGCGCGATCTGTACGACCAGCGCCTTCTCTTGCGCGAATGTGTTGGCCGGTCGCACATGGTCGTAGAAACGCGCGATGCGTTTATTGTGGCCTTTCCGTTCATACAGGTTGCCGACATCGTGGAAGAGGACACTGAAGCCGAGGATGTAGTGCTCGAGTGGATCGAAATGTTGGAAGTCGCCTTCCAACAGCTTGAAAAGGTTTTTCAGGACATGTTCGATATGGCGTGGCCCATGATCCGTCAGGTTTGGTTCGCGTCCGCGGATGTCCTCGAATACCTGGTCGAGCAAGGTTGTTCGGGCGGTTACGTAGCGTGCCATATAGACTCCGCCCTTCTCCGGTCCGAGCTCCCCTGTGAGGACGTTCTCGAGCGCCTTCTCGAACTCCGTGTTGTTCCAGATTGCCAGTGCCTTGTCCTTTCGCTCATGAAGTCCGTTGGGCGGGAGATCTGGCGCCGGTTCGGTGGGTCGGCCCTGGGTTTCGACGGAGGAACGTGGTCGGGTCGTTGATGGGCCGAGAGCGCGGGAACAGCATCGAGGGCGCTGTGCTGCGGGAGGTGGTTATCCTTCGAGGGGCCGATGCGGTGGCCGGACGGCGCCAGCGCAACCGGGTCGACAAGAGCAGCATGGGATGTGTCATCGGGTTCTCCGTGCCGATTCTGGGGCGTTTCGCGACGGGCGTCTCTCCTGGGGCCGGTTGCCGACGGTCGGCGCGGGCGATGGGATCGCTTTCGGTCACGGGGCTTCGCAGCAGCCCGTTGTGGCAGGGTTGCCGCAGCCTGTGGTTCACGACAGGGCTCCTCGATACGGTAAGGGAATCCAGTACTTCTGTCCTTGGAGCGTCACGCTCACTCCGTCGTCCTCCTGTTGAAGATCGCCTTCTGCTATATTGTTGGCCATCCGGCTGGGCAGGTCGTGGAAGTACTGCAGCGCGAGTTGCGCCCATTGCCGTTCGGTGCCGGGCGCGTTGCCAGCCTGTTGCATCAACGCAAGCATGCTAGGTCGCAGCCTCGCGCGGCGTTCTTGAGCGCGCGCTCTTGCTCTCGGGCTCGGCATCGTCAGTTCCGCGTCGCGGGTTTGGCGGACGTGGCTGACGAAGCCGTTTACGGCCGCGGCGTGACCCGGCGTTTCGCGGAGGAACGCGTCGAGCGCTCCCTGATCGGGAGGCATGCATAGCCGCTGGGCGGCGACCTCGAGCAAGCCGGCTGCCGGTGTCAGGGCCAACCGCATTGAACGGAGGGAGAGGATACCTGTCTCCACGCGTCGGCACAACGTCGCGTGGTACTGCTCGAGCAGGTTCCGGGCCGGGGAGCCGGTCGGGAACCGGCTCAACGTGGCCTCGATCCGCCGGCGGTCGGAATCGGCCTCGCGGGCCGCGCTGTCGATGGTGATCAACCCCGTCTCTTCCATCCACCGCCTCGCGAGCAGGTGACGGCGCAGGCCGCCGGCCCCGAAGAGCTCCAGCAGGCCGCAGTAGTCCGGAATGTCTTCCCAGTTCCGCTCGATTTCCTGGAAGAATTCCAGGTGCGCGTGAACGCTCAGCGCCGCCTTGCGCCCCCCGGTCGTCCTGACGAGCCACGCTCCGAAATCCGCGAACTGCTTCGCCAACGTCGGCGACGCCAGCCCGGCGCTGCTGATCTCGATCCGGCGTCGTGCGAGGCGTTCCCAGTAGCACGTCCAGCAGCGTTCGCCGCATCCGGCCGGCATCGGCCGGCGACATTCGGGACACGGAATCTCGCCCTGTTCCCGACAGGCGCGGCAGAGCTTGCGGCCGCCGGGCATCGGCTCCAGGCGCCGATGCCGCCGACAGGCCTCGCACGTCCCGTGGTCCTCTCTTGCGCATCGGGGACACACCCGCAGGTGGTGCCCCAGCTCCTTGCTGCACGAGAGCCATCTCGACTCCGCCCCGCAAGCCTCGCACTGCTCCGGCGCCTTGAAGTACGGAGTGCAGGGGATGCAGGCCGGGCCGTAGGGCGTCCGCATGCCCGTCCGGTACTTGGTCCTCCCGCATCGCACGCATGGTCGCGCGTTCTCGCACTTCAGGCAGACTGCGTCCGGCTCGAGACGCGGGAGCCGGGCGAAGTTCCCGCACTTCGGGCACAGCCGCCGCTTGAACATCCTGGCGCAGCAGGTTTGACAGAACCGTTCTCCCCGGTGGACGCGTGCGATCTTCACGCCTTCGCGGCCACACTCGTCGCACCGGCTTCCGGCGTGCTCCGGGTCCGGTCCGGTCACTTCGTGATGCCCTCCAGGCGGCTCTCGAGCCGGTGCATCATCTTCAGAACCTGGTGGCGCGGCCGTGGCCCGCCCCGGTGTTTCCTCGGCGGCTGACGCCGGTGCGACTTCGCCCGGTCCGGGAGCGTCGGCACGACGGCAGCGAGCGTCCTGGGGACGCTACGCCTCTCTCCGAACAGTCCCTGCCGGCTGATGCCCGTGGTCTCGAGCGCGTTGGACAGTCCGTCACGGTCCAGCTTCATGACGTGCTGCACCGAACCGAGCAACGCCTCCCGGTTCCGCGCCCCGAGCAGCTCGATTCTGGAGCCCGGCGCCGCTCGCAACCGGAGCGGCCATTCGACTCCGGCTGCGGTGAGCATCTGCGTCAGCGCCTTCGTGGGGTTCCTGGTCGCCTGCCGGATGACGCTCGAGAAGAAGTCCGCGATCGCGAACCACTCCGCGGCGTCGACGGCTGCGCCGAAGCATCGTCCGCTTCCGGTCCTCGCCACGTGGTCTGCGGCCTGTTGGAACTCGAGCGCGTCGGGGCGGCACGGGGTCGTCTCGGCCTCCCGGAGATCGCTGCCGCAGGCCGCGCACATGGCGACGTCCTGCGCGTCGGCGTCCAGGTGATGGATCTGCTGCGGCCTGTCGCAGCTCGGGCACCCGTCGGCCAACGCGACGCCGTGCCTCGCGCAGCCGGTGTGCCAAGCCAGCCGCCACCCGATTCGGTAGTATGGCGGACCGTCGTCGCCGAGACACACAGGGCAGTACTGCCGGACGGAGGTGCGCTGTCTTCCCGTCCCAAGGGTGATCATCCACGGCCACGCGGCCTCGTTCTTCGGCCGGCCGCCGGTGATCCGCGTTGCGATCTGTTCGAGGGCCGCGGCGTGCACCGCCTCTGCGGGCACGCCGGTGGCGCGGCTGATCGCTGTCCGGCGTTCGGCCCGGATGCCCCGGTCGGCGTCGATCGTCCAGACGCGCCACGTTCCCCACAGCACGCTGGTCAGGACGGTCGGCGCACAGCCCTGGGCGAGAGCGCAACGCGCGAGCCAGGAGGTGATGGTCTCGTCGGGTAGGAGCCCTACGGGTACCGGCCATTCGGATCTTCCCGCTTTTGCCCCGGGGTGCCATCTGTGGGTCGGAACCGCTTCGTCATGCTCTCGATGAGATCGGTCGTGATCTGCTCGGTGCCCTTCTCGATCGCCTTGCGTGCGCATGCGACAAGCCCCTCTCGCAGGTTCCCGAGGTTGCCTTTGGAGGCCACGTGCAGCTGCCGCGTTGCCTTCCTGTCAGCGAGCTTCGATTCCCGTTTCAGGGGCAGGGTCTCCTGGAAGCCGACGAGCAGTTTCTGGAAGTCGCGGTCGAGCTTCCACCTAGGCAGTACCGCGACCTCAAACCGGCTTGCGTGTTGCGGGTCGGTCTGTAGCACGTTGACGGCCACATGTGTCCCAACACCGACGATCGGGACTTGCAGCTCGTTGCACAGGAACTTGATGGTGTTCATGACCTCGGACTGCTTCCTCGCGGTCCCGGTCAGCAGCGAATGGAACTCGTCGATGATCAGCATCCGCGTGCGGCACTGCCGCAGCAGGTGGAGCGCCTGGTATCGCAGCTGCGTCACGGGCGCCGTCGTCCGGTGCGGTGCGTGGAACCGCTCGAGGATAGACAGGTGGAGCGACTTCTCGTCGGCGGTGGGCGGTGCTTCGACGATGATGAGAGGCTTGATGGGCTCGTTGTCGACGTCGACGGACGGCCTGCCGTGCACCTCGTGGAACTTCTTGATCAGCGTCGTCTTTCCGTTGTTCGATTCGCCGACGACGAGCAGGTTGGCCATCCGCGGCCGTTTGGGCATCTCGAGCAGCCGTTCGAGCTGCTTCAGGATCTCCTCCCCCGCCGGGTACCGCAGCAGCGTCGGTCGGTCCATGAACGCGAGCCGTTCTCGGTCGCTGAGCCCGAGGACGTACCGCAGCTCAGGGTTGATGTGTTCGCCGGTCGTCATTACCACGTGCCGAAGCTCTCCGGCTGCTCGTCGAGCAGATCGTCGAGCGGGTCAATCGTCGCCGGGGGCCGCTGTGCGGTCCTGGCCGCCGTCTCTGCCGCTTCCGCGGCCTTCTTCCGCTGATGCTCCTTGCGCCGCTGTTGCTGACGGCGCGCTGTCTTCGTCTGCCCCGCTGCGTGCTCGATCTTGGTCCTGAGCCTGTCTAGGCTCTCGATGAGCCGTTGCTGGTCGACCAGCTTCTCGCCGCGCTCCTTCAGGCTTCTCTCAGTTCCCAGACGTTCGTGTGCGGGAACCGGCGATCGGCCGCCGGCAGCTCGAAGTACATGTTCTGCTTCGGGTCGTGGAACCAGATCTTGCTGATGTCGCGGGGGTCGCGTCGGAAGAGCAGCTTGAGCTTGCGTTTCCGGTCCTTCGGGTCGGAGGCATTGATCCAGGGGTTGAGCGCCTCGCCGTAGTACCTGACGCTCTCGATTTCGACGCCGGCGTTGTGGACGATGCGCTCGAACCGAGGCAGGAAATCCCGGAGGATGTCCGTGGCGTTCTCCGGCCGAGGCGGCAGCCCGGCTGGCGGTTGGTCGTCGCTGCCCTCGAGCAGTCCCTCCTCCCACTTAGCGAGCGGCGGGACTCCGATCCCCGAGTGCACTTTGCGGTGATAGACGTTGCAGAAGTAACCGAAGAGCCAGTCCTCGAACTCGGAGAACGTCAAGACGGCCCGCTTCTCCGGGTCGAGATCGCCCTTCTCGGCCGGTGACGAGTACGTCGTCCCCGGGAGGTTGTGGACTTCCGTCATGAAGGTCTTGATCAGGCGCTCGATGTGCCCGCCGTACTCCGGCCGTTTCACGGGGCGGAACTCGACGTCGATTTCGTGGCGTTTACAGGACTTCCGAAAGTTGTTCGACCGGAATTCGCCCGCGTTGTCGACGTGGATCTTGTCGGGGAATCCCCACACTGGCCACTCTGCCTTGACGTTTCGCACGAGTAGCAGCTCGTCCTTCGGCAGGATCGACTGCGCGACGCAGAGCGCGACCGACGTCTCCGACGGCGGATCCAGCGACAGGTGGCAGCCCGTGATGACCCGGCTGTACACGTCGATCGCGACGGTTAGCCAGGGTCGGCCGATCGGCTTGCGGTGCTTGTCGTCGAGCAGGAAGATGTCCGCCTTGGTGTGGTCGATCTGGATGCAGGCGAGCGGGTAGTCCGCATTCGGGAAGTGGCCCGGGGTCGGGTGGAACTTCTCCCGGCTCTGCTTCCGGAACCCGCGCCGTTGGAACCGGCGGCGTTCCGATATTTCTCTGAGCCGGGCCCGGATCGTCGAGGCGCTCGGGCACTTGACCTCGGCCTTCCGGCACATGATCTTCACGTCGGTGATCGTCGCCTCGACGCTGGGGCGATCCTCCGAGAGGTACGAGTCCTCGATGACCTTCGTGATGATCGCGTCAGCATTGTCCTTGATCCGACGCCTTCCCTTCGGCCAGCCCCTGGTGTGCGGGATCAGCGCGGCCAAGTCGTCGTACGCCGTGTAGCGCTGGATCCATTCGTACAGCGTCGTAGTGTTTCGTCCCACCTCGGCGGCGCGCTGCGCGACATCTTGCCGACTACGCTCGGGCAGGTCGAGCAGGGGCTTGATGGCATTGAGGCGCTCTCGGGCGATCGCCAGGTCCTCCTCGGGGATTCCGTCGAGTGCCTTGGGCGGCTCCGTCGGCGCCGTACCTGCCCGTGGCGGTAGCGCCGTCAGCTCCTTGATGTCCAGGACCCTCGTCTTGCCGCTCTTGACGCCTACGGCGATCACCGACTTCAGGTCTACAACCTTCTCGATTGTGTACTTGGTGTCGCCGTGCAGTACGCCCTCGCCCTCGCGCACGTGCATCGCGCGTCGGCGCCCCTCGGTTGGTGGTCGCTTCTTGCTTGTTTCACTCATCGGTCGGGATCCAGAACTCGGTATCGTGGTTCAGTGGTCGCGAGATGTCGCAGTCCAGGCGTCTGGTCGCCAGCAGGTGCCACAGGTGGGCGATTCCCACGCTCGGTCGGTCGGCGGCCACCCGCGTGTCGACGAGATGGCGCATGGGCGCCGCGCCCACCCTGCTGATGACGTCCAGGAGCCACTGGCTCTCCTCGTCGGGGAACCGCATCCGCTTGTAGCGTTGCAGGAATCGGATGTTCTGCAGGGTGCTGTCCCTGATTCTCGATTCGTCGTGGACGTGGAACGTCCATCCGCGGTTCTTGGCGACGCGCATCGCGGCTCGCCATTTCCGCCTCCAGCGGCGCCAGTGCTTGCGCCACTCGCGCTCCGGCTTGACCTCGACGAGCTTCGGCTTCTGGTACTCGGGGTACGCCCGGTTTCCGAGTCGGTAGATGACGAGGAAGTCGGGCGTGTAGACCGCGTCCCTGCCGTTGGTGGTCCGGAACGGGATCCGGATCGGCTGCGCGACGATGTCGGCGACGCTCCGGAAGAACTCGGTCCGGATCAGGAAGTCGCGTTCGAGGGTTGACTCGTATGGGATGCCCGTCTGCCTGCGGAAGACGTGGACGCCCGATACGCTCCGCCGGGTCGGCTTGAGCTTCCGTTGCGGTTGCAGGTCCATGCTCTTGAGTTGGCGTCCGGGCTCGTCGGGCCGGTGCCCGTGGCACCCCGATTGCACCGCTCGTTTTCTCCTCTTGTTCGCCGCTGCGGTGAGCGGTCGGGTATGCGGACAGCACGATTCCGCATCCTAAGGACACTGACGGAAATTACCTTGCTGTGTGCCGAGCGCCCGAAGCCGCAGAAAACGGGCTCCGCCTGGATGCACTTGGCAACCTTATATCGATCACGGTCCTAACGGTTGCCTCAGGGTGCTGGTCTCCTCCGGCGCTGATCAGGGTCGGACCCCCGCGAAGCCACGCGCCGCAGGATAAGTTCCGACTGTGTATCGAAATAGCCCCGACTGCCTACCAAATTTAGCACAATAGCCCCGACTGCCCTGTCTTGCGCCTCGGAATCCCCCTTCATGCCACCGAACGTCGCGTCGGTGCCTGCCGAACAGCCCCGTTTTTTGGTCCCGTTTTCTCCTGCAGGGTCAGTCGGGTCTATTCCTGCAACCGACAGGGGGGCCGAGCCGCGTCCCGGCGAGGTCAGCCTGGCCCACAATGGCGTGCTGTTCCTCGATGAGATCGCGGAATTCGACCGGCGGGCCCTCAAGGTGCTCCGCCAACCGCTCGAGGAAGGCTCCGTCAACATCGCCAGGGCCGCGGGAATCGCAACCTTTCCGGCCCCATGCTGGTTGCCGCCATGAACCCCTGTATCTGCGGCTATCTGGGGGATCCGGTGCGTGCGTGCCGCTGCACACCACTGCAGATCAGCCGGTACCAGGGGCGGCTGTCCGGGCCATTGCGCGACCGGCTGGACATCACGGTGCCGATGGCCCCGGTGCCGGCCGGTACGTTGACCGGACCTTGCGACGGCGAGTCGTCACGCGTCGTCCGCGCGCGCGTGATGGCCGCGCGGCAGCGACAGGCGCAGCGCTATCGGGGCCTGTCCTGTTGGACGAACGCCGGTCTGCGCGGCCAGCGACTGGCGAGCTTCTGTGGGCTCGGCCCCGACGAGCGGCGGTTGCTCGAACGCGCGGTGACGCGCCTGGGGCTCTCGGCGCGCGCCTATGACCGGGTGCGGCGCGTCGCGCGCACGATTGCCGATCTGGAGGGTTCCGCGGTCGTCGGGGCTGCCCATCCCGCGGAAGCCCTGGGGTTTCGGGACGAACGGGGCTGACATTCGCAGGCGCCGCGTGGTAAACTTTGGAAATTACGTGCAGCCGTCATCGTCCATGCTGCGTTCGCGCTACTCCCTGACCATAACGGACTCCCGGGATTCGCCGCGGCGATTCAACGTCGGGACGCACTGGATCCTCGCGCTCGCGGGGGCGTTCCTGGCGGCACCGTTTGCCCTCGGCGTGTACGTGGGGCTGACGGCGCAAGTCACAATCGACGATCTCCGGGCGCAGAACGAGCGGCTCGCGCGCGAAGGCTCGGCGCATCGCGCGGCTGCCGAGCGCCTGCACGGGCAGTTGCCGACGTTGCTCGAAACAGTCGAGGAACTCACGACACGGATCGGCATGGACCCGGCCCTGCGCGCCTCCGTCGACCGCCTGCCCGACTCAACGCAGACGGCTCCCGGACGGCCGGATTCGGACGAGCTGGACGCGGCAGGCGAGGTGTTCGAGCGCCTGCGCGACCTGCTCGAGTCACTGGAGGACGCGCTGCAGGTGGTGACGCTGGGCGTGGCGCACCGCGAGGCGCTCGCCGACGCCACCCCGACCATCTGGCCGGTCGACGGTTGGATTTCGGGGGGCTACGGCTATCGCGACGATCCGTTCACGGGTCAGCGGGACTTTCACCCGGCTATCGACATCTCGACCAACAAGGGCCAGCCTGTCTACGCGACGGCGACGGGGCGCGTCACGCGGGCGTCCCGGAACGGCGCGTACGGCAACCTCGTCGAGATCGATCACGGATTCGGGCTGACGACCCGCTACGGCCACCTGTCGGAGTTCGTTGTCACCGCGGGTGATACGGTGGTCCGCAGCGACGTGATCGGATCGGTCGGCGCGACCGGGAGAGCGACCGGGCACCACGTGCACTACGAGGTCCGGGCCAACGGGCGCACGATCAACCCGCGCAGGTTCCTGATCGGTTCGCGTTCCGTCGCCACCGACTAGCCCGGCAATCGTCGCCTGCGGCTCCGATTGCCGCCCAACCAACCCTGCAGGAATCCGCACCGTTCCACGGGCGCAGGCCCTTGGCCCGGAAATCGTCGCCGCGCCGTTCTACGGCCGCTGACTCCCGGCGTCGTCTTCTTGACGGATCTCCCCGCCCTTCCCTAGAATCGAGGAGTCCCTGCGCCAGTTCAGTCCCATCTCATGCCGCCTGTCACGACGGTCCATCGGCCGGGACCGTGCCAAGGCGCGCATGGCCGCCGGCGCACTCAGCGGTCCCAGCGTGATGCTCGATACCATCCTCAAGAAAGTCTTCGGCACTGAGAACCAGCGCATCCTGAAGCGCCTGCAACCGCGCGTGGTGGAGATCAACGCGCGCGAGGCCGACGCGCAGGCGCTCTCCGACAACGAGCTGCGAGCCAGGACCGCCGACTTCCGGGAGCGCGTCGCGCGCGGGGCGTCGCTCGACGACCTGCTGATCGAGGCGTTCGCGGTCGTCCGGGAGGCAGGCAGGCGCACGCTGCAGATGCGGCACTTCGACGTGCAGCTCGTCGGCGGCATGGTCCTTCACCGCGGCACCATCGCCGAGATGAAGACCGGTGAAGGCAAGACCCTCGTCGCAACCCTGGCCGCGTATCTCAACGCGCTGAACGGCAAGGGCGTTCACGTGGTGACCGTCAACGACTACCTGGCCCGGCGCGACTCGGAGTGGATGGGGCGCATCTATCGATTCCTGGGCATGACGGTGGGCGTCATCCAGCATGACATGCAGGACGAGGAACGCCGGGCGGCGTACGCGTGCGACATCACCTACGGGACCAACAACGAGTTCGGATTCGACTACCTGCGCGACAACATGAAGTTCGAGATCGCGCGGTTCGTGCAGCGCGGGCACCACTTCGCCATCGTCGACGAGGTCGACAGCATCCTGATCGACGAGGCCCGGACCCCGCTCATCATCTCCGGGCCGGCCGAGCAATCCACCGAGCTCTACTACGAGGTGGACCGCGTGGTGCCTCGTCTCACGCCGGGCGCCGTCACGCAGGGCAACGTCCCGGCGGAGCGGCGGGAGGAGCTGGAGACGACCGGCGACTACCTGAAGGACGAGAAGCACAAGACCGTCTCGCTGACCGAGAGCGGCATGGCGAAGGCGGAGGAGCTCCTCCGGCCCCGGCTGCAGCCGGGCGGGCTGTACGACCCGGCCAACATGCCCCTGCTGCACCATATCAACCAGGCGCTGCGCGCCCACGCGCTGTTCCGCCGCGACGTCGACTACATGGTCAAGGACGGCCAGGTCGTCATCGTGGACGAGTTCACCGGCCGGCTCATGCCGGGACGGCGCTGGAGCGACGGGCTGCACCAGGCGGTCGAAGCCAAGGAAAAGGTCAAGATCGAGCGCGAGAACCAGACGTTGGCGACCGTCACGTTCCAGAACTACTTCCGCAAGTACGACAAGCTCTCGGGGATGACGGGCACAGCCGAGACCGAGGCCCCCGAGTTCGCCAAGATCTACGATCTCGACGTCGTCGTGGTGCCGACCAACCGGCAGCTCGTGCGACTCGAGCAGCCCGACTCCATCTACCGGACCGAGGCGGAGAAGTTCCGTGCGATCGTCGACGACATCGTGGAACAGCAGGAGCAGGGACGGCCGGTGCTGTGCGGAACCGTCTCGATCGCGAAGTCCGAGCGGCTTTCCGGCCTGCTCAAGCGCCGCGGCGTCCGCCACGTGGTGCTCAATGCGAAATATCACGAGCGGGAAGCGGAGATCGTCGCGCAGGCGGGCCGCAAGGGCAACGTGACCATCGCCACCAACATGGCGGGCCGCGGGACCGACATTCTGCTCGGCGGCAACCCCGAGTACATGGCGCGCCAGCAGGCGCTCAAGGAGGACGTGGCCACGGAGATTCCGAGGGCCGACTTTCGTTTCGTCGACGACGAATCGTCCGTCTACTTCTCGCACGAGGACCGCTACTATCGGACGCCGCGCCCGGACTGGGAACGGATCTTTAGCCACTTCAAGGCCCAGACGGACGCCGAGCACGAGGATGTGGTGCGCGTCGGCGGGCTCCACATCATCGGCACCGAGCGGCACGAGGCACGGCGCATCGACAACCAGCTGCGCGGCCGTGCCGGCCGGCAGGGAGATCCCGGCTCGTCGCGCTTCTATCTCTCGCTGGAAGACGACCTGATGCGCATCTTCGGGTCCGATCGGATCGCCGGGCTCATGGAGCGGCTGGGCATGGAAGAGGGTGTTCCCATCGAGCACAAGATGGTGACACGGGCCATCGAGCGCGCCCAGAAGCAGGTCGAGGCGCAGAACTTCTCCGTCCGAAAGCACCTGCTCGAGTACGACGACGTCATGAACAAGCAGCGCGAGAACGTCTACGTGCTGCGGAGGGAGCTGCTCGAAGGCACCATACGCCTCGACGAGGACTCCGCGACGGACAGCCGCGAGGTCGATATCCGCACCTACCTCATGACGCTGGCCGAAGGGCTGGTCTACGAGCAGGTCGAGACCGTTTGCGGCCCGGACGTCGAACCGGAGGAGTGGGACCTGAATGAGGTCAAGCGGTACGCCGGCGAGCTCTTCGGCCTCGACAACGAGCAACTCGCGCTGATCGACCTGCAGGACCTGGGCACCGACGACATCGGCCGGGCGCTGTGGTCGGCCGCAACCGCGAAATACGAAGCGAAGGAGGCGGAGATCGACCCGGCGCTCCTGCGCCGCGTCGAGCGCGACATCATGCTGCAGGTGGTCGACGTGCAGTGGAAGGACCACCTCTACGGCCTGGACCATCTCAAGGAAGGCATCAGCCTGCGCGGGTACGGCCAGCGCAACCCGCTCGTGGAGTACAAGCGGGAGAGCTTCTCGATGTTCCAGGCGATGAAGGACCGCATCGACGAGGAGACGGTGAAGTATCTGTGGCGCCTGCGCCCCGCCCCCCGGGACCACGACGGGGCGGCGCCGGCCCGGCCGATGCTCCGCCGTGCGGCGCCGGTCTCGTACAGCCAGCCCGGCGCGCCGGTCCCGGCCTTCGCGGCGGCGGCGGTGGGCGGCGGCGCACCGCGCCCCGCGCGTACGGGCGGCGACGACGCCGCGCTGCAGACCATCAGGCGCGACATGCCGAAGGTGGGCCGCAACTCGCCGTGTCCATGCGGGAGCGGCAAAAAGTTCAAGAAATGCCACGGGGCTTGACGATGGAGACCCAGACTCGAGCACGACAGAGCCGCCTGACCGGCGCGACGATCGCCACCGCGCTCACTTTCGACGACGTGCTGCTCGTGCCGCGCTACTCGCGGGTCGTGCCGAGCGACGTGGACGTCTCCAGCCACTTCACACGCAACATCTCCCTCAAGGTGCCCCTGGTCAGCGCAGCCATGGACACCGTCACCGAGTCGGGCATGGCCATCGCCATGGCGCAGCTCGGTGGCATCGGGATCGTGCACAAGAACCTCGACATCACCGAGCAGGCATCCGAGGTCGATCGAGTCAAGCGGTCCGAGAGCGGGATGATTGTCAACCCGATCACCCTCTCGCCGCGGAGCAGCGTTCATGAAGCGCTCGAGCTGATGAAGAAGTACCGGATCTCGGGCGTTCCCATCACCGAGGACGGCCGCAACGAAGGACGGCTCGTGGGCATCCTGACCAACCGCGACCTGCGCTTCCAGGGCGACATCCACCGGCCGATCGCCGAGGTGATGACGCGGGACAATCTGATCACGGTGCCGGTCGGCACGACGCTCGAGCAGGCCAAGGACATACTCCACCACCATCGCGTCGAGAAGCTTCTGGTCGTCGACGAGGAGTTCAACCTCCGCGGGCTGATCACGGTCAAGGACATCCAGAAG
Source organism: Vicinamibacterales bacterium (assembly GCA_965217045.1). Taxonomy (GTDB): domain Bacteria; phylum Acidobacteriota; class Vicinamibacteria; order Vicinamibacterales; family UBA8438; genus JAAXGX01. The sequence continues at coordinate 213,261 of CBDCHF010000010.1, forward strand.
ATGATCAAGTACCCCGGAGCCAGCAAGGACGGGCTGGGACGGCTGCGTGTCGGAGCGGCCGTCGGGATCGCGCGCGACACGATCGAGCGCGCGGAAGCGCTAGTCGCGGCGCACGTCGACGTGCTGGTGCTCGACAGCGCCCACGGCCACTCGGAGAACGTCATCGAGATGGCGCGCAGGCTCCGGCGCGCCTTTCCGTCCACCGATCTCGTAGCCGGCAACGTGGCGACCGCCGAGGGCGCCCAGTCGTTGATCGACGCGGGCGTCGACGCCGTGAAGGTCGGCATCGGATCGGGCTCGATATGCACGACGCGCGTCGTTGCCGGAATCGGCGTGCCGATGATCACCGCGGTCGGCGACTGCGCCGAGGTCGCCAGCCGGAGCGGCGTTCCGGTCATCGCCGACGGCGGCGTGCGCTACTCGGGAGACATCACGAAGGCGATCGCCGTGGGCGCGAGCAGCGTCATGATCGGGAGCCTGTTCGCCGGCACCGACGAGAGCCCGGGCGAGCTGATCCTGTATCAGGGCCGCAGCTTCAAGGAGTATCGGGGAATGGGCTCGATCGGGGCCATGCGCCGCGGCAGCCGCGATCGGTACTTTCAGGACGAGTTCGAGCTGCTCGAGACCCCCGCCGGCGAGGGGACCCAGAAGCTCGTGCCAGAAGGGATCGAAGGCCGCGTGCCGCACAAGGGCAGCGTCGCCGCGATGATTCACCAGCTGGTGGGCGGCGCCCGCGCCGGCATGGGATACTGCGGCGCGCCGTCAATTGCCGATCTGCAACGTGACGCCCAGCTCATCCGGATCACCCCGGCCGGCGTCCGCGAGAGCCACGTCCACGACGTGGTGATCACCAAGGAGGCGCCGAACTACCGCAGCGAGTAGCCTTTCGCCGATCCCGCTGCAAAGCGGGATCGGCCTCGCCAGCACGGGCGGGTGCGGCGCCCCTGCTGCTCCGCCCGTTCCTCCGCCCGCGCTCCGCGCAGAATGTTCTCCATGCCGTAGTTGCCTTCATGGCAGGCATATTCGTGCAGCTCTCCGGCCACCTTGGTCAGCGGAACGATCGCCGTGAACCTGTCGGTGAAGGTCGAGGGATCGTCGATCGTCCACTCGTACTCCACCGTGTTCCGATCGGTGCGGGTGAACCGTTCGGTCAGCACCTTGTGCTCCGAGGTGCCGAACGAGCCGAAGCTCTTGGTCAGCCCGTTGAAGTTCCGCGTCTCGACCACCAGCGTGTCGCCGTCCCAATGGCCGCGCCCACTGCCAGACCACAGGCCGATCCTGTCGTCGAGCGGGGGCCGGTCGCCGATCGGGACGATGCGCGCATCGTGGATCATCTCGGTGAGGATCACCACGTGGTCGCGGTTCTGCACGATCTGCACGTTATTGTTGTAGAGGCTCGGAACGAATGGCGGGCCGGCGTTGAAGCCCACCAGGCAGCGCTCCGACAGGCCGCGGTCTTCGGGACCGTCGGTGCCGATGCCACCGACCACGAAGCGAACCGGCCGCTCGCCGGGGACGTCTTCCAGAAGTCCCCCGGCCAGCGCGTCGACACCGGCCACCGGAGCGGGCAGCCGGCCATCGGCAGGGTACACGACATGCGACGTGCGGATGTGATCGGTGATGCCGGCTCGCTCCACCCAGAAGTCGTTATAGCCGCCCGGTCCGCCGAGCCCGGGTATCGCCTCGTCCGAGGCCGCGTCCGCGGCCGCGAGGCGCGCGCGCAGCTCCGCCACTTCCTCCTCGGTCATGAACTCCCGGTCGCCGAAGCGTTCCGGCCGCTCCAGCGGAACGTCGGACGAGAAGTTCCAGACCCCTTCCAGCGCGGGCCGGCCCCAGACGTTGCGCGGAATCTCGTTGCCGTCCGACGGCTGGGCGACCGGGGCCGCGGTCCACGTGATTAGCAGAGCGCCGGTTGTCAGCAGTGTCTTCATCAGTCCTCCCGTACAAATGCAGCTTGGCCTGATCCGTCGGGACAAGTCGCGGTCCCGGCGTTCGACGAGCGCGCTGCGGCTCATCGTCGCGGCGCGAGTCCCGCCGACGATGCGTCCGGGTGCTCGACGCAGATCTCCCGCGTATCGCCTCCCCCGTCCTCGATGTGGACGCGGACCGCACCGCCCGGCGGGCGCGGCAGGCGGTCGGCCCACTCGATGGCGACGATGCCGGACGCGGACGCCAACTCGTCGAGGCCGAGATCGTCGACCTCCGCGGGCGAAAGGCGGTACAGATCGACGTGCACCACGGGCAGGCGTGCCGGGTACTGCTGAATCAGGGTGAACGTCGGGCTCGACACATCCTCCGGCACGCCGCCCGCGCCTTCCACCAGGCCCCGTACGAACGCCGTCTTGCCGACGCCCAGCTCGCCGAACAGCAGGATGATGCTGCCGGGAGCGAGCGCGGACGCCAGCTCACACGCGATCCGGGCCGTCTCCGCCTCACCGTGACTTCGGATCGATCGTCTCCTTGACCGCCCGCCCCAGGGCCGCGGCGAGGTCGGAAGCCGTCATCGCGACCTCCCCGCTGCTCTCGGCGGCGAGATCGCCAGCCAGCCCATGCAGATAGACGCTCGCGTTGCAGGCCGCAGCCGCGTCGCCGAGCTGCCCCAGCCAGGCCGCGACCATGCCCGCCAGGACGTCGCCCGTCCCGCCGGTGGCCATGCCCGGATTCCCGGTGCGGTTGACGTAGACGGCGCCGTCGGGCCCGGCCACGAGCGTGCGGGCGCCCTTGAGCACGACGTGCACCCGCCGCTTGCTCGCGAAGCGGCGCGCCGTGCCCAGCCGATCAGCCTGCACGTCCGCCGCCGACCGCCCGCACAGCCTGGCCATCTCGCCGGGATGGGGCGTCAGGACGATGTCGGGGCCTGCCCGGCGGTCGAGCCGCGAGGGCGCGTCGGCACAGACATTGAGCGCATCCGCGTCCAGCACCAGCGGCACCCGTGCGCGCTCGAGCAGGCCGTGCACCAGCCGGGCCGTGCCGGCCCCGGTTCCCAGCCCCGGGCCGACCGCGATTACGTCGCAGCGCGCATCGAGGACGGCCTCCAGTGCTTCGCCGCTCACGGTGCCAGCGGCTGTCTCGGTGAGCGGCAGCGTCATGTACTCCGGCGCTCCCGCGGCAACGGTCGGGCCGCAGGACCCGGGGGTCGCCACCGTGACGAGGCCCGCCCCCGACCGCAGGGCGCCGATGCCGGCCAGACACGCGGCCCCGGTCTTCCCGCGCGACCCCGCCACGATCAACACATGCCCGAAATCGCCCTTGTGGGCGCCCGCGGGGCGCTTCGGAATGAGACGCCGGACGCTGGCAGGCGTCAGCAGCTCGAGCCGCGGCCCCTCGACGCCATCGATGACTTCGGCGGGAATCCCGATATCGGCGACCACCAGCTCCCCGGCCCGGGCGTCGCCGGGCGGCAGCACGAGCGGAATCTTCGGAGCCCCGAGGGCGACCGTGACCGCAGCCTGAACGGCCGGGCCGAGCGGCTGGTGGCTGTCGGCGGACAACCCGCTCGGCAGATCGATCGACACAATCGGCGCGGGCGCCGCATTCACTTCGTCGACCACGGCCCGGAGCATGCCGGCCAACGGTCTGCTCAAGCCGGTGCCGAACATCGCGTCGACGATCAGGTCATACCCGGCGATATCGGATCCGTGCCGCACCCACGAGGCGCTGTCGGGCACCTCGAGGACCCGGGCGCCGATGCGGCCCAGAATGTCCAGGTTCGTCCGCGCGTCGCCTCGCACGGCGTCCCGCGCACCGAGCACGAAGACCGTCGGGTCGGCGCCGCGGCCGCGCAGTAAGCGTGCGACGACGAAGCCGTCCCCACCGTTGTTGCCGCGGCCGCACAGCACCGCCACCCGGCACGCGCCGAGATCATCGAAGGCCGACTCCATCGCCTCCACGACCCGTTGCCCGGCATTTTCCATCAGCACGATCGATGGGATCCCGATCTCCTCGATCGTGCGGCGGTCGGCCTCGCGCATCTGCGCGGCGTCGAGCACCCGCATCGACAACTCGTTGGTACACTAGCACAGGGGGGGTCGGCGCCGGTCGACGGCCGCAGCCATGAAGAACGCCACGGTGAACGTGAACGGACGGATCAGTGACGGAGCCTCGGCGGTCGTGCCGGTGTTCGACCACGGCTTTCTCTTCGGGGAAGGGATCTACGAAGCGCTGCGCACCTACAATCGTCGCCCCTTCCTGCTCGATCGACACTTTCGGCGGCTGCGCGTCTCGGCGGCGGCGATAGATCTGGCCGTCCCGCTCAGCGACCCGCAGTTCGCGGCCCGGATCGACGAGACGATGGCCGCAGCGAACGGCTCGCCCGAATGGTACGTCCGCCTGCTCGTGACCCGCGGCGTCGGCGCGCTGAGCTACGACCCGGTCGCCTGCCCGGAGCCCACGGTCGTCATCATCGTGATGCCGTACACCGCGCTGCCGGCCGCCCTCTTCGCCAGCGGCATCGCGATTGTCCGCTCGTCCGTCATCCGCAACCACCCTCGCGCCCTCGACCCGCGAATCAAGTCCAATAACCTGTTGAACAACGCCCTGGCCATGCAGGAAGCGCTGCGCAAGGGCGCCCGCGAGGCGCTGATGCAAAACCACCGCGGGGAGATCTCCGAGTGTGCGCAGTCCAACTTCTTCCTCGTCAGGCGGGGCGAGGCGCTGACCCCCTCGCTCGACTCGGGCCTGCTCGAAGGCGTAACGAGGAACTTCCTGTTCGAGGTCGGCCGCGCCGCAGGCGTGCCCGTGCGGGAAGTCGTCCTCACGGACGCCGACCTCGAGACCGCGGACGAGATGTTCATCACCAGCACCACTCGGGGAGTTCTGCCCGTGACGCTCCTCGACGGCCGACCGGTCGGCTCGGGCCGCCCGGGCCCCGTGACCGGCGCGCTCGCGGAAGGGTTCCGCCGACTGGCCCACGAGCTGACCGCGTCACCGCGCTAGCAGTCCGCGCCGCAGAACGGCGCTGACTCCTGCAGGATTGGGTGGGCGCCAGGCGGAGCCGCAATGCGACGATTGGCCGGCTAGCGCTGCTCGCGCCGCGTCAGGACGATCTCGTATTCCCGACAGACCTGGAGGGCGCGGTTGCGCTGCGCCGTGCGCAGGTGGGCGAGGTCGTGCTGATCGATGAGGTGCCGCTCCCGCAGCATCTGGATGAATTCCTCGTAGGGCTCACGGATGGCGTCCACGACTACCGGGTCCATCGGGAACGTGAGCAACTTCTCCTCTGGCATGTGCGGTTCCCCGCCAAAGCCCGAGTGCCGGGGGCAAAGGAACGGTGGAATCGACCCCGCCGCATCATGCTACAAATCACATACTGGTGAGCCGCTTGCAAAACTCCCGGGGGATTGGGGCTGGGCGCAGTCCTCAGCTCTCTTGGTGAACACGATTGCCCTGGATCGCCGACTGGATATCTTGTCGGGAGAACCGGCGGCACGCCGGAGGTAGAAGTCGGATGTTTCGACGTGTTCTCGACCGCGCGTTGGGACACCCGTGGGTGACTGACGCCCGTCGGGCGCCGAGGGGCGTTGCCGGCGGTGCACTGGTTATGTCACGAGGCGCACGAGCTGGTCGGCGGTGAGTGCGAGCACGCCGAACATGCAGTGGCACATCACTTTCGAGGCGCCACGGACCCGGACATGGCGACCGCCGAACTCGTCCTTGAGTCGGCCATTGACGCGCTCACCCGCCGTACGCTCGTTGTAGCGAGCCTGCTCGGGAAGCTGAAAGCCGATACGCTGCAGGCGCCGGGCTTCGGTTCGCAATTCCTCCGCCAGCGCCTTGTCGCGGCGGGGGTTGGTGTCAATCAACGGGACGTGGCCGAGTGAGCGGCTGTGCTGGCGGATCGGTTCCGCGTCGTAGGCGGCGTCCATCAGGTCATACAGATTGGTCGTTCGCTCGGCCGACAAGGTCGCCAGCGGAATGGCGGCTTGGCTGTCGTGCAGGGAGGCGGACGTCAGCAGGCAACTGATCGGAATCTGGCCGTCGGCCACGTCGAGGTGCAGCTTGTAGCCGACCCAGGTCGACTTGTAGCCCTTGCTGTCCTTTTTCATGCCCACGTCACAGTCGGTCGGCAGGTCGTCGAGCATCGCCGGCAAGGTCATGGCCGCCTGCCGGTCGAGGCGCTTGAGGACCTTCGGCCGTTCCTCACCCTTGTTCGGCCGTCCCCGCTTGCGCTTGGGCAGCGGGGGCGTCTTTTCCTTCGCGGCCGGCTTCTCGCGGGCCTCGATGGCCGTCGAGTCGCGGCAGAGGTGACCCACCAACCGGTCGTGGTGGGTGTTGCGGATCAACGCTGCATGCGTGCGCTGGGGCAACTGTGTGTCGGAGAACTCGACGAAGGCGCGTGAGAAGACCGACTCGCTCGGCACCTCGCTCTTCCGCTCCCAGCCGCAGATCCGCCGCAGCGCCACGTCGGTGACCAAGCGGTCCAGCAGCACGCGCGTCGTCGGCATGTCGTAGACCGCCTTGGCCACGTAGGCTCGCGCCAGTGCCGCGCGGTCCTTGCGCGGACGCCCCGGCACCCGGAAGCACCGGGGAATCCACTGCTCGATACGGATGACCTCGAGAGTCTGCACCAACTGCTGCTGTTTCCCGGTCAGCGGACCCAACACGGGCTCCAACTGGGGGAACAGCGCACGCTGGATCGACTGCCAATAGGGGGCGAAGGAACCACGCAGGCAGTTCATGGTTTGTTTGATTGACCACTCCTGCCTACTACTGTATATTAGCAAACATCAAGGATGTGAAACAACGAATCGATGGCCTACAGCGCAGCGTTACGCCGCTATGAGGAGCAATACGACGCGCTCAAGGCGGAACTGCAAACGCTCGGGTTCGTAGGCCAGGGCGGCGTTCACACCCGCCGGATAACGTGTGGGAGGGCTACCTGTCGCTGCCACGACGACCCGGACGCCCGTCACGGCCCCTACCACTACTCACTGCTGTCCCACAGAACTTCTAATTGAGGCGGCTTGAACCTTCTATGTCTGTTAGAATGGTTTTGCTGCAAATCATTCAAAACACAGGAGATCCAAGCCATGGCCCATCATAACACAGTCTTCGGGCAACTTCTGACGTTGCTTCCGCGACATGAATTCGACGCCGAGGCGCGCGACCATCAGCGCGGGCAGCGCTTGCGCGTCATGAGCCGCTGGGCGCAGTTCGTCGCCCTCGGCCTGGGCCAGTTGGCCAGCCGGCAGAGCCTGCGCGACATCGTGAGCAATCTGCGCGCTCAACCCGCCAAGCTCTATCACCTGGGCGTGCCAACGGTCAGCCGCTCGTCGCTCGCGCGGGTGAACGCCGAGCAGCCCTACACCCTCTACGAAGCGTTGTTCGGCCGTCTGCTGAGTCGTTGCCAGCAACGGGCGCCGGGCCACCGTTTCCGCTTCAGGCACAAGCTGTATGCGGTCGATGCGTCGACCATCGACTTGTGTCTGGCGGTTTTCCCGTGGGCGTCGTTCCGCCGCACGAAGGCCGCGATCAAGCTGCACATCGGGTTGGACCAAGCCGGCCACCTGCCGAGTTTCCTCAGCGTCACCGACGGCAAGACCGCCGACGTGACCGTGGCCCGCACGTGGACGTTCGAGGCCGGCAGCGTGGTCGTGGCCGACCGCGCCTATCTCGATTTCACGTGGTTTCACCAGTTGCAGGCCCGTGGCGTCACCTTCGTGACACGCCTCAAGCGCGGCGTGCGGTACCGGGTCACCCGCGAGCATGAGGTCCGAGCCGGGACCGGTATTCTCAGCGACCAGACGATCGAACTGACCAGCGCCCGCAGCCGCAAGGTCTATCCGACCGGCTGCGACGGGTCGTCTACCGCGACCCGTTGACAAGAAACCGTTACGTGTTCGTGACCAACAACACCACGTGGGTCGCCAAGACGATCGCCGACCTGTACAAGTCCCGGTGGCAGATCGAGCTGTTTTTCAAGTGGATCAAGCAGCATCTGAAGGTGAAACGTTTCGTGGGCCGGTCGAAAAACGCGGTCTTGACGCAACTGTGGGTGGCCACCTGCATGTACCTGCTGCTGGCCTACCTCAAGTTCGTCCTGCGGCTGCGCTGGAGCCTCAACCAGATGCTGCAGGTGCTGCAGCTCAACATCTTCGAACGCCGGCCTCTCGAAGACCTCTTCACCACCCATTCGCCACCAGACCGCGCCCGGCCGCAACTCGCGCTGGCCTGGGCCTGAGACTGTGGGACACTAGTGACCACTACTGGACGCGCGGAAAGACCGTCGGCTTGAACCTCACCGAAGACGAACTCGTCCTCTACCGGGAGTGGATCGAGAACAACCGTAAACTGGAACGGCTCGTGAAGGAAATGCGCCACCTCTCTTCGCGTGCGCTTGCCCTCATAACCGGCAGGCAGGCTCCATGAACCCCCGTGTCGCCGGCTTCCCGGGCGCGGTCACTGCCATCCTGCGAATGCTGCATCCCGCCCGCTGACCGTCCCTCGCCCCGCCGCCTCCGGCAGGGAAAACTCGGCCGATCACGCGTTTCGCAAGAGGCTCTGGTGTAAACGATGCCTCACGCTACCCCGGCCCGCCAGTAGCTATTCTTCCGCAGCGTAGGCCTCGACCGGCGGACAAGAGCAGACCAGGTTCCGGTCGCCGTGGGCGTCGTCGATTCTGGCCACGGGCGGCCAGTACTTGCCGGCGCGCACGAACGGCAACGGAAACACCGCCTCGTCGCGCGAGTACGGATGACCCCAGTCGGCCCGGGCAATCTCCTCGGCCGTGTGAGGCGCGTTCTTCAGGACGTTGTCGGACCGATCGGCCGTTCCGTCGATGACCGCCTGAACCTCGCGGCGGATGTTGATGAGCGCCTGGCAGAAGCGGTCGAGCTCGTCGCGGGGCTCGCTCTCGGTCGGCTCGACCATCAGGGTGCCCGCGACCGGGAACGAGACGGTCGGCGCGTGGAATCCGTAGTCCATCAGCCGCTTGGCCACGTCCTGCTCCGTGATGCCGGCCGCCGCGCGGAACGGCCGCAGGTCGAAGATGAGCTCGTGCGCGACGCGGCCGTTCGCGTTGGCGTAGAGCACCTCGAAGTGGGGCTCGAGCAGTGACTTGACGTAGTTCGCGTTCAGGATTGCGATGCGGCTCGCCTCGGTGACGCCGCCGCGACCCAGCAAGCAGATGTACGCATGCGAGATCAGCACGATGCTCGCGCTGCCCCACGGCGCCGCCGAGACGGCCGGAATGGCCTGCGGGCCGCCCACGGGAACGACGGGATGTCCGGGCAGGTACGACGCCAGGTGGTCGGCAACCGCTATCGGCCCCATCCCCGGGCCGCCGCCGCCGTGCGGGATGGCGAACGTCTTGTGGAGGTTGAGGTGGCACACGTCCGCCCCGATGGCCGCCGGACTGGTCAGCCCGACCTGCGCGTTCATGTTCGCCCCGTCCATGTAGACCTGCCCGCCGGACTCGTGCACGACGCGGCAGATCTCCTGCACGTGCTCCTCGAACACGCCGTGCGTCGAGGGGTACGTGATCATCAGCGCGTTCAGGCGGCCGGCATTGACCGACGCCTTCGCCCGCAGATCGCCGAGGTCGACGTTACCCTGGCCGTCGCACTCGACGATGACGACCCGCATGCCCGCCATCGCCGCGCTGGCGGGGTTCGTGCCGTGCGCCGACGCGGGGATCAGCACGATGTCGCGGTGGCCCTCGCCGCGGGCGCGATGGTAGGCCCGAATCACCATCAGGCCGCCGAACTCGCCCTGGGCGCCCGAGTTCGGCTGCAGCGACACCGCGGCCAGACCCGTGATGGCGCGCAGGGCCGCCTCCAGCTCCGCGAAGACCGCGTGGTAGCCGGCGGCCTGCCCGGGCGGCGCGAACGGGTGGAGCGCGGCGAACTGCGGCCAGCTGACGGGTAGCATCTCGGTCGCCGCGTTCAGCTTCATCGTGCACGAGCCCAGCGGGATCATCGACTGGTCCAGGCCGATGTCCTTGCGCTCGAGCCGCTTCAGATAGCGCATCATCTGCAGCTCGGACTGGTGCTGCCCGAAGACCGGGTGCCCGAGAAAGGCGCTGGTCCGACGGACGTCCGGGGGCCAGTCCTCACCCGTCGCCTCGCCGTCCGCCGGCGGTGACCCGGAGACGCCGGCCGCCGCGGCGAAGACCCGCAGGATCCGGTCCACGTCCTGCCGCCCGGTGGTCTCGTCGAGCGCTATCCCGACGTCCCGGTCGCCCGCATAGCGAAAGTTGAGCTCCTCGGCCTCCGCCGCGTTCCTGATCCGGTCGCGTGCGCCGGCCGAGCCGGCGTCGACCCGCAGCGTATCGAAGAAGCACGCGTGCCGCGGCCCGAAACCGAGCGCGGCGAGGCCGCGCGCCAGCAGCCGAGCGAGCCCGTGCACGCGCTCGGCGATCGCCGTCAGGCCGCGCGGTCCGTGGTACACCGCGTAGAAGCCGGCGATGTTCGCCAGCAGCGCCTGCGCGGTGCAGATGTTCGACGTGGCACGCTCGCGGCGGATATGCTGCTCGCGCGTCTGGAGCGCCATGCGCAGCGCGGGCCGCCCGGCGGCGTCGACCGATACGCCGATGAGACGGCCGGGCATGTGCCGCACGTGGGCCTCCCGCGTCGCGAAGAAGGCCGGGTGCGGTCCGCCGTAGCCCAGGGGCACGCCGAAACGCTGGGCGCTGCCGACCACCACGTCGGCGCCCCGCTCACCCGGCGGGACCAGCAGCGTCAAGGCGAGCAGGTCGGTCGCCACCGCGGCCAGCGCCCCGGCCTCGTGCGCCCGGGCAATCGCCGGGCCGGGGTCCGCAACCGCGCCGTCCGCGTCCGGATACTGCAAAAGCACCCCGAACGTCGTCTCGTCGATCGGCAAGGCGGCCGGATCGCCCACCACCACCCGCAGTCCCAACGGCTCGGCCCGCCCGCGCACGACGGCGAGGGTCTGCGGAAAGCACCGGTCGGAGACGATGAAGCGGTCCGCCCGGCCCGGCCCTCGGGCGCGGATGCGGTGCAGCATCGTCATCGCCTCGGCCGCCGCGGTCGCCTCGTCGAGCAGCGAGGCGTTCGCCACCTCCATGCCGGTCAGGTCCTCGACCACCGTCTGGAAGTTCAGGAGCGCCTCGAGCCGTCCCTGGGACACCTCCGCCTGGTACGGCGTATACGGCGTGTACCAGCCGGGGCTCTCCAGCACGTTGCGCAGGATGACGCTGGGCGTGATGCAGCCGTAGTAGCCGAGCCCGATGAACGAGCGGAAGCGCGCGTTGCGCTCGGCCAGCTGCCGCAGCCGCTCCAGGAAATCGGACTCGGTCTCCGGCGGCGGCAGATCGAGCGGCTCGGTCAGGCGGATCCGGGCCGGGAGCGCGTCGTCGATCAGGGCGTCGAGCGACGGCGCGCCCACCACGGCGAGCATGTCATCGAGATCGGCGACCCGCGGACCGAGGTGGCGATGCTGGAAGCTGTCCGGCGACTCGGGTGGCATCTACTTCACGAGCTCGCCATAGCCGTCGGCGTCGAGCAGGGAGGCGACCTCGCCCGGGTCGGTCATCCTGATCGCGATCAGCCACGTCCCGTAGGGATCCTCGTTCACGCGCTCCGGCCGGTCGACGGCGGCCGCGTTGACGGCGACGACCTCGCCCGAGACCGGGCAGTACAGGTCCGAAACGGCCTTGACCGACTCGATGGCGCCGAACTGGTCGCCCTGGGCGAAGGTGCGGCCGATCTCCGGCAGATCGACGAAGACGACGTCTCCGAGCTGCTCCTGGGCGTAGGCCGTCACCCCGACCTCGCTGCGGTCGGCGCCGACCCGAATCCACTCGTGGTCCCTGGTGTAGCGCAGCTCCGGCGGGTTCATCGCTGATCAGCTCCTCTGGCGCGTGTAGAACGGCATGCGGACGACGCGGGCCAGGCGCTGCCGGCCGCGAATGTCGACCGCTATCTCGCTCTCCGGCCTGCCGGCCTCGACCGGCACGTAGGCCATGCCGATCGCCCTGTCGAGAAACGGCGTGTGCGTGCCGCTGGTCACGCGGCCCACCTTGTCGCCGCCGACGAAGACGTCACAGCCATGCCGGGCAATGCCCCGGTCGAGCATCTCGAAGCCCACCAGCCTCCGGGCAAGCCCCGCCTCCTGCTGCCTGGCGAGCGCCTCCCGGCCGTTGAAGGTGCCCTTGTCCCAGTCTACAATCCAGCCCAGACCCGCCTCGAGCACCGTCGTCGTCCCGTCGATGTCGCTGCCGAACAGCCGCATGGCCGCTTCCAGACGCAGCGTGTCGCGCGCCCCCAGCCCGGCCGCCTGCAGCCCCTCGCCCCCCCCCGCGTCCAGCAGCGCATCCCACACGCGGCGCGCCGCCTGCGGCGCGACGAACAGCTCGAAGCCGTCCTCACCCGTATAGCCGGTGCGCGAGATCGTCGCCCGCACGCCGGCGACCTCGCCGTTCGCAAACCAATAGTACCGGAGATCCGGCAGCTCCACGCCGGTCAGCGGCTGCAGGATCCGCTCGGCGGCCGGCCCCTGCAACGCCAGCAGCGCGTAGCGGCTGCTCGCGTTGACCGCGACAACGTCGCCCGCCGCGCGGATCTCCTGCCTGATCCACGCGCAGTCCGTGTCGATGTTCGCGGCGTTGATCACGAGCAGGAAGTGATCGGCCGCCAACCGATAGACGAGCAGGTCGTCGACGAAGGTCCCCTCGTGGGTCGTCAGCGCGGAGTACTGCACCTGCCCGACGTCGAGCGCCGCCGCGTCGTTGCAGCAGATCCGCTGCACGGCGACCAGCGCGTCCTGCCCGGCAATCTCGACCTCGCCCATGTGGCTGACGTCGAACAGCCCGGCGCGCTCGCGGACGGCCCGGTGCTCGGCCGCGATGCCGGCGTACTGCAGCGGCATCTCCCAGCCCCCGAACGCTACCATCCGCGCGCCCAGGGCGCCTTGACGCTCGTGCAGCGGCGTGCGCTTCAATCCGGTCGGTGTGGTCGCAGACATCTTGGCGGGCGCGGGCAGGCTGGGCTCGCCGCGAACGGGCGTAACCGTACTATGCCGTCCAAGCGCCGGTCAAGACGGACGGGACGCGCAGGACCGACTTCTCACTGCCTCGATTTGGGGCCCTTGTAGGTCAAGTACGCCTGCAGAGTGTGGCAGCTGATGCCGAGCATCCGACAAGCCTCGCGCTTGTTGTGGTTGCATCGATCGAGCACCACGCGGGCGTAGCGGCTGCCCCACTCGCGCATGGTGTCACCGTGGCGCAACGAAGGTCCGACTGTCTCATCGTAGGTTCGACTGACCGCCGGCGGCAGATCCTGGGCCGTGATCTCGGTTGAGGTTGCCAACGCCACCGCCCGCTCTATTACACGCTCGAGTTCCCGGACGTTCCCGGGCCAGTCGTACGTCAGAAGCGCGTCGATGGCGCTTTGAGAGAGCTGGACCTGCCGCAGCGTACGGAGGCGGCCGAGAAAGCGATCGGCCAGCGCCACGATATCTCTCTGGCGGTCTCTGAGCGGAGGAACCTGGATCTCGAGACCGCTGAGACGATAGTAGAGGTCGGCCCGGAAGCGGCCGGCGGTGACGAGCTTGCGCAGGCTCTGATTCGTCGCCACGATCAGGCGCGCATCGACCGCGCGTGTCGTGTGCCCTCCGACCCGCTCCACCGACATCTCCTGAATGGCCCTGAGTAGCTTGGCCTGCGCGGCTGGCGAAAGATCCGACACCTCGTCCAGAAAGAGAGTGCCGCCATCCGCCAGTTCGAACTTGCCTCTGCGACCCCGAACATCGGTAGCCGTCCGATCCTCGATGCCAAAAAGTTCGGCCTCGAGCAGCGTCTCGACAAGCGCCGCGCAGTTCACGCCTATGAAGCGACCCGACCGCCGATCGCTCTCGTCGTGAATGCGGCGGGCGACGAGCTCCTTTCCTGAACCGCTCTCCCCCTCGATCAACACCGTGAAGGCCGTGCCGGCTACCTGTGAGATCTCGTGGCGGAGCCGGACCATGGGCTCGGCCGTACCGACGAGCCGTGGCGAGTCGAAGGGCGGATTCGTGAGACGCTCCTCCGCGGCGGCAACGCTCTCCGCCGCGACGCTCAGTGCGAGGCCAGCGACCCGCACCGCGTCGAGCAACCGCTCGCGCACCCCGGCTTCCAAAGGCTGCCCGTGACCGAGTGTGACCTCCAGATGAAGCGCAGGCCTGTTCGCTACCGGCAGTGCAACTCGCAGGACGTCGCTCTCCATCCGCGTGGCGTCGACGCCCGCCGGAAGACCTCCCTCCCTGATGGTCACCGACCGCGCGTTCAAGGCCTGCCGCTGTGCCACCTCCAGCTCGGCTCGCCGGCCGCGCGGACCATGCGGGTGCCCGATGCAGGTCACCGCCCGGGCAATCAGTTGCGACAGCCCGCCTCTCCGGTCGGCGTCACATTCCCGGGCCCTCTGATTCTCACCACTCATCGGCGACCGCGCGTTCAAGGCCTGCCGCTGTGCCACCTCCAGCTCGGCTCGCCGGGAGCGGGTGCCCGATGCAGGTCACCGCCCGGGCAATCAGTTGCGACAGCCCGCCTCTCCGGTCGGCGTCACGCACTCATCGGCGCGGAGCGATCGCACGATGTAACCGTCGCGTTTCCTGAAGTTGCCCCGGTTTCGTGGACACCTATCCTCTTGGGGGGGAGAAGGAGTATCCGCGATGCCGAAGACGAGACCACCGTACGCGGCGGAGTTCCGGCAACAGATGGTCGACCTGGTTCGGTCCGGACGTGCGCCGGAGGATCTGGCTCGCGAGTTCGAGCCGTCGTCCCAGGCGATCCGAACCTGGGTCGCGCAGGTGGGCCGCGATGCGGGCGAGCGCAGCGACGGGCTGCGCACGGAGGAGCGTGAAGAGCTTCGCCGGCTGCGCCGGGAGAACCGGCGCCTGCGCGAAGAGCGAGAGATATTGGCAAAGGCAACGGCCTGGTTCGCGCGGGAGGCCCGACCCGGGAGACCTACCGGGTCATGAGCGCGAATCAGGCTCGTTTCCGTGTCGCCACGATGGCCCGGGTGCTCGGTGTCTCCCCGAGCGGGTACTACGCGTGGCGTCGTCGTCCTCCGTCGGCTCGGGCACGGGCCGATGCCGAGCTCCGGGCTCGCGTCCAGGCGATTCACGGCCGGAGTCGAGGGACGTATGGTGCTCCTCGGATTCACGCCGAACTGACCGAGGGCGGTGTCGCGGTGAGCCGCAAGCGGGTCGCCCGGGTCATGCGGTCCGTCGGCGTCGCCGGGGTGAGCCGGCGCCGCGGCCCTCGCACGACACGCCGGAATGCCCAGGCCCGCCCGGCCCCGGATCGGGTCGAGCGGCGCTTCGAGGCGGACGCGCCGAACCGGCTCTGGGTCGCCGACATCACCTACGTCCCGACCCTGGCCGGCTTCCTGTACCTGGCCATCGTCCTCGACGTGTTCAGCCGGCGCGTCGTCGGTTGGGCCATGGCGGGGCATCTTCGCACCGCGCTGGTGGTCGAGGCGCTGGAGATGGCCGTGGCGCAACGGCGGCCCGAGGCGGTCATCCATCACTCCGACCAAGGCTGCCAGTACACCTCGCTGGCCTTCGGCGCTCGCTGCCGGGAACGGGGCGTCGCGCTATCGATGGGTTCGGTCGGCGATTGCTTCGACAATGCGATGGCCGAGAGCTTCTTCGCGACCCTGGAGTGCGAGCTGCTCGACCGAACGACGCTGTCAACGCACGCCGAAGCACGGGCGGCGTTGTTCGAGTTCATCGAGGGGTGGTACAACACGCGGCGGCGTCACTCCGCGCTCGGCTACCGGTCGCCACTGGAGTTCGAACGGCTCCATCAGGCCGGCGCTGTGGACGGTGCCCGGCCTGTGGACGCCCTACGGGCGCCCACAAGTCCGTTGGATCCCGCGCTGCGCACGGGATCCACACCGCCCACAGGAGTTGATGTACACACCATGACGTGAACCGATGTACACACCATGACGTGAACCGAAAGCCTTAACGTATTCGTTTAGCGGGTGATTCCTCAACAAATACGGGCATAAATAGCAGAAATGGGTTGGGGACTCTTGAAGTTCCGAACGGCAACGGAGCTGTGAGCTGCATCGGTTCTATTGGTGCTTCACCCCTGCGCGTGACGATACCTGCCTGGGTCGGTCGCAGTTGAAGCGACCGTCTCGGGGTTGCCGATCTTCACGTCTCGCGAGGGAGCGATGCTCGCCCACCCTCAGGCGGGCGGCGGGGGGAGCCCGAAGGCGTCGGGGACGACGGGACCGGTGGCGCGCAACATCGTGGCGATCAGCGGAGGTAGATCGAGGTCGCGTTGGCGGGCGGTGCGCACGACGCTGGCGAGCACCTGCTGGGTGTCGGCGCCGTGGCGGGTGCGGTTGCCACCGCAGACTGTGAGCATGATCGTGCTGCTGCCCGGCCGGTTCTGACTCCGCCGCAGACCGACTTCGTGTCCTGGCAAGGATCTGTCGGCCCGGCCGGGCAGCACGCATCCAGATGTTGCCTGGCCGGGAGGGCAGTGACCGAATAGGGGCCTGGCTTGAAAGTCCCGTCACAGTCCTGTCCGCCCGCCCGACCAGACGGCGTCGCCAGCCCGAAAGGGGGCCAGCAACATGTCGAACAGCATCGCGCGTGACGATCCGTCGGTCAAGGTGATCGTCGGCGTCGACACCCACAAGCACGAGCATGTCGCGGTAGCGATCAATGACTTGGGCGCCCGGCTCGCGACGTTCCGGGTGCCGGCGAACGGGGCCGGCTATGCCGACCTGGTGGCGTGGGCACGCACGCTCGGTGACCTCGAAACCTTCGGGATTGAAGGTACCGGTTCCTACGGGGTCGGCCTCGCGCGCTCCGTGCGCCGACAGGGGCTCCACGTCGTCGAGGTCAACCGTTGCGACCGGCGCAAGCGGCGCAACAACGGCAAGAGTGACACGCTCGATGCCGAGGCTGCGGCGCGGTCGGTGCTCGCCGGTGTCGCGACCGCCATGCCGAAAGCTGCGGACGGCGCGGCAGAAATGGTCCGCCAGATCAAGATCGCCCGCGATACGGCCGTCAAGGCCCGCACTACCGCGATGACCACGCTCAAGACGCTGCTCGTCAACGCACCGAGTCGGGTCCGCGAAGCACTCGAGCCGCTCACCGACCAACGGCTCATCGACCGCTGCGCGACCCTCAGACCAGGAGACATCGTCGACCCGACTGCCTCGGTGAAGCATGCCCTACGGGCGCTCGCGGCCCGCTGGCGCACACTTTCGGCCGAGATCGACCGGCACGACGAGTTGCTCGACATCCTCACCAGGGCGGCAGCGCCGACCCTGCGTGAGGCGTTCGGGATTGGTCCCGACTCGGCGGCCGAGATGCTGATCGTTGCCGGCGACAACCCCACCCGGATCCGTTCCGAAGCCGCGTTCGCGAAACTATGTGGCGCCTGTCCGATTCCCGCCTCATCCGGGGTTACGAACCGGCATCGGCTCTTCCGCGGCGGCCACCGCCAAGCCAACGCGGCGCTCTACCGGATCGTGATCATCCGCATGCGCTGGCACCAGCCGACCCTCGACTACGTCCGACGACGCACCGCCGAGGGCTTGTCGAAGAAAGACATCATCCGCTGCCTGAAACGCTTCGTTGCCCGGGAAATCTACCACGCGCTGATCGAAGACCACCAACCCGGTGCGACCTGCGCCAAGGCTGCCTGACGTGGTCGCGCTCTTTGGTGTGTTCGGGGTCAATGCCTTTGGCTTGGCGACGACTATTTCGGCCGGTTCCGATCTGACCGTACGCTGGCCTTGCCGAACCGGGACTCCGACCCGATCCGGAGCGTGTCGTGCGCCGCCGGTCGCTGTCGCCGTCCGGTGCCGGACACCGGTCAGTGAACCCCAACGTCACTTCCCCCGGTCTACGACCGGGGGCCCGGGAGGGCGAGCCGCAGGCGAGTCGATGCCGTTCCCGCGTCAGCGGTCCGTCATCCGCCGCTGGGCGGGGGCCTGGACGATGTCGCGCCCCGCTGCGGCGGCCGCACGTAGAGAACCTCTCGGTCATCCGGCCAGTGTTTTCAGTGGCCGGACGAATCCGTCCGGCCACAACCAGCTCTGAAGCCGGCGCGAGCGCCGAGTCATCCGAAGGACCGTAGCGCAGCGGAGGAGGCGCGAAGCGCCTTGACTCGGCGGGAGCAGAGGCTACCTCTCCGCTGTACGGACAACCTGTCTCTGGACGAAAGCCGGTGACGACGCGAGTTGGCATCGGCGATCCGGGTCCTCAACCCTCGTCCTCCCGCGGGAGATGCCCCGCCGTCATCCATGAGCTTTCTGTCCGCTCCACTTCAGATCCAACTCCGCTCGCGGCGGTGTTCACACCCTTTCTTGACATATAGGGGCGTCCTTTCGGATAACGACGGCGGGACGGATGGCCTGTTCGGCGCGCCAGTTGGTGGCGTCGATCGACAGGTCCCACAAGAAGAGAAACACGGCAGCGAATTCGGTGGCCAGATGCCGGGCAAAGCGCTCGGCGTCGTCCAGCGGTGGCGGTGCGTCAATGAGCCGACCGAGCCGGGCTACGAGTCGGCCGCGGATCGATGCCAGACCGTGCTCGCTCAGCTCGCCGGCGGTGCAGCGGTCACGCACGGCAAGGCCCGTCTGCAAGACCGCTTGCACCTGCCCGGCCCAGAGACTGTCCGGATGATCTTCCTGCAGTTCCTTGCATCGTCGGAGCAGGTGATTCAGACAGGATTGGTGCAGCGCGGCTCGGTAGCAGCGATACGACACCCACCCGTCGCGCACGAGCACCCCGGCGAAGTCGGCCCCCAGAACCGTGGTGGCATCGTCGAACCCGCGGCCGGGGCAAATGGCGTAGACCGTCGTCTCCGGGGTGACGAAGGCCCACAGCCAGTGGCTGATGGCACCGACGCGCCACCCGGTTTCATCCGGTGTGACCGTGGGCGAGTTGCGGACCTGCTCGCACAGCGCCGTGTAGGTCGGCGCGGCGTCGCGGGCCGTGCGGTGCAGCAGGTGGGCGAGGCCGCCCGGTGTCACGTGTAAGCCGAACGTGGTCCGCAGCACATGGGCGACCTTCGCCAGCGGTACGCCCATCTCCGTGTGCAACTCGACGACCAGCGCGACGACGCCGGGGCCGAGCTGCGCGCCGGCCGCTCCCAGCGCATCCGAGGTCTGCAGCGCGTGGCGGCCCTGCACGCGCCGCCGACACTGTGAGCAGCGGCCCACTTCGATGTCGAAGCGGCGCACGACCGGGCGCACTTCGGGGATTTCTTCCTGATACTGCGACGCCACGTGGGTCACTTCGACCGACCCGCCGCAGTCGGGACACGCCGTCGGCACCGGCGCTTCCAGGGTCTGGTCAACCCGTGCCGGGCGCGGGCGGCACGCCTTCCGACCATACTGCGTACCAGCCCGTCGACCGGGACGCCGGCCGCGTCCTTGCGGTCGGTCCTTGGCGAAGGGGGCGGCTTGTCGGAACCCCGCCCGGCGCGCGGCGGCCAACTGCCCCCTCAGTTGCTCGATCTCCCGCTTCTGACGCTCGATCTGGCCTTGCAGGCCGTCGATCTGACGCTGCTGGCGACCGTTCTCGCGTTGCTGGTTCTTGGTGTCGCGCTCGCGCCGCGTCAACTCCGTGCGGAGCCGTTCGACCTCGGCCTGCAGGTTCTCGTGCGAATTGCGGTCCCCGACCTTCACGCCAAGGTTATGCCACAGTTCCGAAATTTGTACAAGTCAAAACTTTGACACCTGCCCCGGAACCCGCTAAATGAAGACGCCTTAACCTGTCCACGAGATCGGGGCAACCTCATCCAGTCGTGTGCCGAGGTCTAAGTAATTCCAATGCCATAGTGCCAGCCCCCCCCAGGAGGTATTCGGTTAGCGGGTGATTCCTCAACAAACACGGGCTGAACTGGCTTGGGAGGCTGCAGAGTCCCGAGCGGCGACGGGACTTGTCGGCTTGATCGACACTTGCGCTGGCGCGTAGCGGTAGCCGCCTGGATCGGTGGCGGTTGAAGCAGCGTTTCGGCGTTGCCAGTCCTCACCCACGGAGGGGCGTCGCGGTGTTACTGGTCTCAAGCGGGTGGCGGGGGGAGCCCGAAAGCGTCGGGGACGACGGGGCCGGTGGCGCGCAACATCGTGGCGATCAGGGGCGGCAGATCGAGATGGCGTTGGCGGGCGGTGCGCACGACGCTGGCGAGCACCTGCTGGGTGTCGGCGCCGTGGCGGGTCCGGTTGCCACCGCAGACTGTGAGCATGATCGTGCTGCTGCCCGGCCGGTTCTGACTCCGCCGCAGACCGACTTCGTGTCCTGGCAAGGATCTGTCGGCCCGGCCGGGCAGCACGCATCCAGATGTTGCCTGGCCGGGAGGGCAGTGACCGAATAGGGGCCTGGCTTGAAAGTCCCGTCACAGTCCTGTCCGCCCGCCCGACCAGACGGCGTCGCCAGCCCGAAAGGGGGCCAGCAACATGTCGAACAGCATCGCGCGTGACGATCCGTCGGTCAAGGTGATCGTCGGCGTCGACACCCACAAGCACGAGCATGTCGCGGTAGCGATCAATGACCTGGGCGCCCGGCTCGCGACGTTCCGGGTGCCGGCGAACGGGGCCGGCTATGCCGACCTGGTGGCGTGGGCACGCACGCTCGGTGACCTCGAAACCTTCGGGATTGAAGGTACCGGTTCCTACGGGGTCGGCCTCGCGCGCTCCGTGCGCCGACAGGGGCTCCACGTCGTCGAGGTCAACCGTTGCGACCGGCGCAAGCGGCGCAACAACGGCAAGAGTGACACGCTCGATGCCGAGGCTGCGGCGCGGTCGGTGCTCGCCGGTGTCGCGACCGCCATGCCGAAAGCTGCGGACGGCGCTGCAGAAATGGTCCGCCAGATCAAGATCGCCCGCGATACGGCCGTCAAGGCCCGCACTACCGCGATGACCACGCTCAAGACGCTGCTCGTCAACGCACCGAGTCGGGTCCGCGAAGCACTCGAGCCGCTCACCGACCAACGGCTCATCGACCGCTGCGCGACCCTCAGACCAGGAGACATCCTCGACCCGACTGCCTCGGTGAAGCATGCGCTACGGGCGCTCGCGGCCCGCTGGCGCACACTTTCGGCCGAGATCGACCGGCACGACGAGTTGCTCGACATCCTCACCAGG
Source organism: Vicinamibacterales bacterium (assembly GCA_965217045.1). Lineage (GTDB taxonomy): Bacteria > Acidobacteriota > Vicinamibacteria > Vicinamibacterales > UBA8438 > JAAXGX01. Next base: position 234,317 of record CBDCHF010000010.1, read on the forward strand.
GCGGCAGCGCCGACCCTGCGTGAGGCGTTCGGGATTGGTCCCGACTCGGCGGCCGAGATGCTGATCGTTGCCGGCGACAACCCCACCCGGATCCGTTCCGAAGCCGCGTTCGCGAAACTATGTGGCGCCTGTCCGATTCCCGCCTCATCCGGGGTTACGAACCGGCATCGGCTCTTCCGCGGCGGCCACCGCCAAGCCAACGCGGCGCTCTACCGGATCGTGATCATCCGCATGCGCTGGCACCAGCCGACCCTCGACTACGTCCGACGACGCACCGCCGAGGGCTTGTCGAAGAAAGACATCATCCGCTGCCTGAAACGCTTCGTTGCCCGGGAAATCTACCACGCGCTGATCGAAGACCACCAACCCGGTGCGACCTGCGCCAAGGCTGCCTGACGTGGTCGCGCTCTTTGGTGTGTTCGGGGTCAATGCCTTTGGCTTGGCGACGACTATTTCGGCCGGTTCCGATCTGACCGTACGCTGGCCTTGCCGAACCGGGACTCCGACCCGATCCGGAGCGTGTCGTGCGCCGCCGGTCGCTGTCGCCGTCCGGTGCCGGACACCGGTCAGTGAACCCCAACGTCACTTCCCCCGGTCTACGACCGGGGGCCCGGGAGGGCGAGCCGCAGGCGAGTCGATGCCGTTCCCGCGTCAGCGGTCCGTCATCCGCCGCTGGGCGGGGGCCTGGACGATGTCGCGCCCCGCTGCGGCGGCCGCACGTAGAGAACCTCTCGGTCATCCGGCCAGTGTTTTCAGTGGCCGGACGAATCCGTCCGGCCACAACCAGCTCTGAAGCCGGCGCGAGCGCCGAGTCATCCGAAGGACCGTAGCGCAGCGGAGGAGGCGCGAAGCGCCTTGACTCGGCGGGAGCAGAGGCTACCTCTCCGCTGTACGGACAACCTGTCTCTGGACGAAAGCCGGTGACGACGCGAGTTGGCATCGGCGATGCGGGTCCTCAACCCTCGTCCTCCCGCGGGAGATGCCCCGCCGTCATCCATGAGCTTTCTGTCCGCTCCACTTCAGATCCAACTCCGCTCGCGGCGGTGTTCACACCCTTTCTTGACATATAGGGGCGTCCTTACGGATAACGACGGCGGGACGGATGGCCTGTTCGGCGCGCCAGTTGGTGGCGTCGATCGACAGGTCCCACAAGAAGAGAAACACCGCAGCGAATTCGGTGGCCAGGTGCCGGGCAAAGCGCTCGGCGTCGTCCAGCGGTGGCGGTGCGTCAATCAGCCGACCGAGCCGGGCCACGAGTCGGCCGCGGACCGATGCCAGACCGTGCTCGCTCAGCTCGCCGGCGTTGCAGCGGTCACGCACGGCAAGGCCCGTCTGCAAGACCGCTTGCACCTGCCCGGCCCACAGACTGTGCGGATGATCTTCCTGCAGTTCCTTGCATCGTCGGAGCAGGTGATTCAGACAGGATTGGTGCAGCGCGGCTCGGTAGCAGCGATACGACACCCACCCGTCGCGCACGAGCACACCGGCGAAGTCGGCCCCCAGAACCGTGGCGGCATCGTCGAACCCGCGACCGGGGCAAATGGCGTAGACCGTCGTCTCCGGGGTGACCCAGGCCCACAGCCAGTGGCGGAGGCTACCGACGCGCCACCCGGTTTCATCCGGGGTGACCACCGGCGAATTACGGACCTGCTCGCACAGCGCCGTGTAGGTCGGCGCGGCGTCGCGGGCCGTGCGGTGCAGCAGGTGAGCGAGGCCGCCCGGCGTCACCTGCAGGCCGAACGTGGTCCGCAGCACGTGGGCGACCTTCGCCAGCGGTACGCCCATCTCCGTGTGCAACTCGACGACCAGCGCGACGACGCCGGGGCCGAGCTGCGCGCCGGCCGCTCCCAGCGCATCCGAGGTCTGCAGCGCGTGGCGGCCCTGCACGCGCCGCCAACACTGTGAGCAGCGGCCCACTTCGATGTCGAAGCGGCGCACGATCGGGCGCACCGCGGGGATTTCTTCCTGATACTGCGACGCCACGTGGGTCACTTCGACCGACCCGCCGCAGTCGGGACACGCCGTCGGCACCGGCGCTTCCAGGGTCTGGTCAACCCGTGCCGGGCGCGGGCGGCACGCCTTCCGACCATACTGCGCACCAGCCCGTCGACCGGGACGCCGGCCGCGTCCTTGCGGTCGGTCCTTGGCGAAGGGGGCGGCTTGTCGGAACCCCGCCCGGCGCGCGGCGGCCAACTGCCCCCTCAGTTGCTCGATCTCCCGCTTCTGACGCTCGATCTGGCCTTGCAGGCCGTCGATCTGACGCTGCTGGCGACCGTTCTCGCGTTGCTGGTTCTTGGTGTCGCGCTCGCGCCGCGTCAACTCCGTGCGGAGCCGTTCGACCTCGGTCTGCAGGTTCTCGTGCGAATTGCGGTCCCCGACCTTCACGCCAAGGTTATGCTACAGTTCCGAAATTTGTACAAGTCAAAACTTTGACACCTGCCCCGGAACCCGCTAAATGAAGACCCCAGGAGTTCTCGGAATTCGCAGCACGCGCTCCGCGGCTTCGAACCTGTTCCGACCGACGTGAGTGGCAACTACCCAAATTTCACGATAGCACACCTGTGTCTGCTGTTGTATGAATAAATCATGATCGTGCTATTGGTGACACCGCACTACTTATGACATCTTTCACACATCGAGTCGTTCATCGAACACCAGCATGCCCTGATAGCGCACTTCCCCATCGCTTCCGATCCTCATGCATCCCCTTATTTTTGCAGGCATCAGATCACGCCGAAGACCTCTCGATACACCCGCTGTTCCATGAGCATGCTTCCGAACGTCTCCATCAACCGACGAACCCGATCCTCGGGCCAATTAGGGAGGTGGTGGTACAGCATCAGCCCCTGCCGAAACAACGAATGCGTCCGCCGCTTCACCGTGTTCGCCTTCAACCAGCGGTCATAACCGATGCGCTCGCCCGCCGCGCCCAGCAACGACAGCACGGCGATCGCCAGCGCGCTGATCAACAACAGGCGGTCCCGCCGGTCCGGGCGCGAAACATGCATCGAAGACAGCCCCATCCCGAAGCGCATGTCCTTGATGTCCCGAAAGCCCGCCTCAATCCCCCAGCGCTTGCCGTAGTACCGAATCAGGACCCGCGTCGGGACTGTCGCTTCGCTGGCCACCAGGCACCACGGTTCGTCCATCTTCGGGTCGTGTACGCACACGACCACGCCGACCGGCAGTTCGTACGTGTCGGTCACCCGAGCACCCACCAGCCGCCGCGCACGCCCCCCGGCGCCGACCCACGCGGCGGCCGCTCGCCGCTCGCCCCGCGCACTCGTCACGGAGAGGTCTCCACGCAACCGAATCACATATTCGAAGGCCAGCTCTGTCGTCAACGCGTAGAATAGCTTGCAGTCCCCAAAGCCCCGGTCCGCCACGACGGTGACTTTCACCCCGGCCGGCAGCACCTCCCGCAACCGGCACAGCACCTCGTACTCATAGCGCCGCTGATTACCCTTCAGCGTCGAGGACGCCACCGTCTTCCACAGCAGGGGCGTCGCGCGCCCATGGCCAGTCGCCATCGACAGCACGATCGTGTCCTGCCCGTCGGCCGCGAAGCTCGTCCAATCCAGCGCGACGACCACTTCCGTGCGGGCGCCGACGATGAACGGCGTCCAGTATGCGAAAAAGGCCCAGACGTCGACGCCTCGATTGCTCAGCAGCCGATCCACCTGCTTCACACCATGCTTGGTCAACGTGCCCATGGCCTGGGCCAAGCCGCGCCCCACTGCATGGATTGCCAGCGAAGCGCTCGTCAGCACGTCCACGGTTGCGTTAGCCAATGACAGCATCCGTTTGGCATGCAGGTCGCCTTCGTACAAGGTCGTGATGAAGTTCAGGAGGTCGTGTCTCCGGAGCCATTGCCCGGATGAGGCCGGCCGGTCTTGATATATATTCATACAATCATATTCTAATTCACAGTGCGCCACCTTTCAGACTTTCTAGTCTAATGCGAGACGGAGGGTTTCGCTCTATTGATTCATATGAGTTCTCCACCCGGCGGCGCCGGACCCCGTAGTCATGAAACCAGGGCATGACGAGGCGACAGCCGGGCCCCGTGGGTGCGGATCAGCCGGCTAGAAGGCTACCGCTGCCCACGAGTGTCTGTGTGGAAAATGAGGGGATCTCTGAGCTTCCGATCCCCGCAACGTGCCCGCGGACGACACGTCCTCGAGCCTCGACGAGCCGCTCTCGCACGCGCAGCTCGAGCACTACGACGCGTTCCGGCGCGAGACTCAGGGCCGCCTCGACCAGCGCGCTCCGCTCCGAGAGCTCGAGCAGTCGCGCTTCGTGCGCTGGCCGAATGCGTACCCACGTTATCGAAGACAACGCGCGATCGGCCTGTCCTGGCGCCGCGGCGCTCACCGATGCCTCCAGGTACCGGCTGCGGCGTCGAAGTACAGCACCCGGACTCTACCGGTGGCCCCGAGCACGCGGATGGCATATTGCTCGCTCGATCCCTGCAGATAGAGCGTGCCGCTTGTAGCCGTGCCGGGCGGGCTGAACGTGAGCGTATCGCCTCGCCCGAAGCGGACTGGATCCGCGTCCGACTCCGCCGGCCGGCTCGAACCAATCGGCGGAACCGACGCAAGCAGCCCGAAGCGCACCGACGGATACACGTCGCCCAGTTCCTGTGCAGGACCGAGGCGCCGGTCGATGCTGCGAGAGACGTCGATGCCGAGGATGCCGTCCCCGTCGCCGTCCACGTAGCTGGAGAATCGATCGGCGCCCGCGTCGGCCTCGAACCGCAACCCTACCGCCGCCCCGTGCTTCACCGCGCGGGAGCGTGCGAGCATCGCCTGCGCCGAGAGATACCTTGCGGCCGCCGACACCTGCGATTGTTCTCGCGCGGCAATCAGAAACGGGACCGCCATCCCGGCGAGTATGGCGACTACGGCAACCCCTGCCATGCTGTCCACGAGCGTCATCCCTGTGCAGTCTCCGCGCTTCATGCCTACCTTCCCGGCGCGGCGAGTGGAGCCCACGAACCGGTGAGCTCCACTCGCCGCAGATACTATTGCGGGTCCGACGTACTGCTGACCCGAACGAAATCCCGCAGGCGAAGGAACGTCCGTTCGCCGATACCCCTGACGTTCATCAACTCCTCGATCTTTTCGAACTGGCCGTTCTTCGTTCGATACTCGATGATCCGCTCCGCAGTGCGCGGGCCGATGCCCGGCAGCTCCTCGAGCTCCATCCGGTCGGCGGTGTTGAGCTCCACCTTCTCCCGAGACTGCGCCGGCGCCCTTGCCTCCTCTCGATCGGCCGCCTGCGCCGGACCCTCGGCGGTCACCGGGCCCACCAGTCCGCAGGCGATCGCTAGCACGCCAACCGCGATGATTTCGCGCATGAGTTGCTCCTCCCTCAACTAGCCAGCGCCCGCTGACCCAACATGTGCCCGACCATCAGGGGCCCCGCCTCGATTGGCGGTTGCAGTGGAGGTCGGGCACGGCACCGGACGCTCTCGGCGGGGCCCATGCGACAAGACAGCAAGATGCACGCCAGGGCCGCGGCGACCGCGCCTTGTACAGCCAACTCGTTGGAGGACAGGGAGAAGCCCGATCGTGCCCGAGCGGCTGCAAACGGCCGCGAGCCTGCACCGCTGGAAACCGTCAACGCCGGTAGCGGTGCGGCGCAAGCAGGGGGGAGGCCGGCCGCTGCGGGGCAGCCCGGGCCGGTGTGCAGCCGGCGCTATAATCGCGCCTGCCAGACCCCTTCCCCTGGAGGATGCAATGAGCCGTCCGATATTGCGCGTGGCGCTCGGGATTGCGGTGAGCACGGTCATCCTCGGCGCGCAGCCGCCGGAGGTGGCCCTCGACATCTACTGGATCGACGTCGAGGGCGGCGCCGCCACGCTGGTTGTCACACCCGGGCGGCAGTCGATCCTGATGGACGCCGGCTGGGCGCGGTCCGACGCGCGCGACGCCCGGCGAATCCAGGACGCCATGCAGGACGCCAGGGTCGACCGTATCGACTACTTCATCGCGTCGCACTTCCACGGCGATCACGTCGGCGGCCTGCCCACCCTGGCGGCCCGCGTGCCCATCGGCCAGCTTGTCGACCACGGCGACAGCGTCGAGCAGTCGACGGAGGGCGGGCTGGCATCGTGGAGCGCGTACATCGATGTGGCCGAGGGCCGGCGGCGAACCATCGCGCCCGGCGACAAGCTGCCGCTGCGCGATGTCGAGTTCTCGTTCGTGCTCGCGCACGGCGCGACGCCGGACCGGCCGCTCATGTCGACCGGCCCCAACCCGCACTGCGGCGGCACCTGGCCCTACCCGGACGACAGCGGCGAGAACGCGCGCAGCGTCGGCTACCTGGTCTCCCTCGGGGCGTTCCAGTTCCTGAACCTCGGCGACGTCACCCTCAACGTGCAGTACGAGCTGGCGTGCCCGGAGAACAAGCTCGGCGAGGTTGACATCTACCAGGTGCCCCACCACGGCAACGGCGTGGCGCCGCAGCTCACCTGGGCGCTCGCGCCGGCGGTAGCCGTCATCAACAACGGCCCGCGCAAGGGCGGCAGCGCGGAGGGCTTCCAGGTGGTGGCCGAGAGCCCGCGGCTCGAGGACATCTGGCAGGCGCACCGGGCGCTCGACACCGATCCCGCCTACCGCGCCGCTGACGAGTTGACGGCCAACCTCACCGCCGAGGACGACTGCCGGGGTCACTGGCTCAAGGCCACGGTCAACGCCGACGGCCGCGGCTACACCCTCTCGAACGGCCGCAACGGCGTCAGCCGGACGTATCTATCCCGGTAGCCGGGCCGTTCCGCCCTATGGCGATCCGGCTAGGAGTCTGCGCCGCAGAAAACGGTGCGACAATCGCAGGCGAGATCGGGCGCCGGAAGGACTTGATGTCGACGACTTTTCGCCGCTACGCACCGGACCAATCGCTGCTGTTGTCGCCCGACGTGCGGGCGTAGTTGCCGGAGGGCCATTTGGCGCACCACGTCAGCGATCTGGTAGACGGCCTGGACCTGACGGCGTTCTACGCCGCGTATGCGGGGGATGGTCGGCGCAACGCGCCGTATGAGCCGCGGATGATGGTGAAGGTGCTGCTCTACGCCTACGCGACGGGGGTGTTTTCGTCGCGGGGGATTGCGAGGAGGCTGGAGGAGGACGTGGCGTTCCGGGTGCTGGCGGCCGGCAACTTTCCGCAGCACCGGACGGTTTGCGAGTTTCGGCGTCGGCACCTGGAGGACTTCAAGGCGCTGTTTGTGGAGGTGGTGCGTTTGGCGCGGGAATTGGGGTTGGCGAGCTTCGGCAAGCTGTCGATCGACGGCACGAAGGTTCGTGCGAACGCGAGCAAGCACAAGGCGATGAGCTACGGTCGGATGCAGGAGGAAGAGCGGCGCTTGGCCGGTGAGATTGACGCGCTGGTGCGGGCGGCACGCGACGCCGACGCGGCTGAGGATGAGCGCTTCGGGCCGGACGCACGCGGCGACGAGCTGCCGTCGGAGTTGCGCCGGCGGGAGGATCGCCTGGCGGCGATCCGGGCGGCGAAGGAGCGGCTGGAGGCGGCACGGTGGGCGGCGGACGACGCGGGCGGGCGGCAGCCGGGCCAGGATCGGAACCTGAAGGGCGGACGGCCGTACAAGCGGGGGTATGGCGAGCCGGACGAGAAGGCACAGAGCAACTTCACGGACCCGGAGAGCGGGATCATGAAGACGAGCAACGACGGGTTCCAGCAGTGCTACAACGCGCAGGTAGCGGTGGATGGTGAGCACCAGTTGGTGGTGGCGACGGAGGTGACGGCGAACGCGAGCGACCAGGGTGGGCTGCCGCTGCTGCTCGACGAGGTGGCGGAGACGGTCGGCGAGCAGCCGGACACGGTGCTGGCGGACGCTGGCTACAGTAACGAGCGGGACTTGGTGAACCTGGAGACGCGGGGCGTCGACGGGTACGTGTCACTGGGACGGGAGGGCAAGACGGCGCGGCCCCGCGACCCGGGGCAGTACCCCGCGACGAATCGCATGGCCGAGAAGCTGTCGAAGCCGGCGGGTCGTGCGGCATACGCCGAACGCAAGTGGCTGTCGGAGGCTCCGCACGGCTGGATCAAACACGTGCTGGGATTCCGGCGCTTCAGCCTGCGGGGGCTGGCGAAGGTGCGCGGCGAGTGGGACTTGGTGTGCCTGGCGTTGAACGCCAAGCGTCTGCACGCCCTGATCGCGGCGTGACACGCGGCAACGAGGCTCGCGATGGCGACCGATCGGCGCGCATCACGGTCTCTGCCGGACCAAGGGGCCCGTCAACGCCGGATCTCGCCATCTGCCGAGGAACTACCTCGTCGGGCGACCGCCGAAGCTGCTCCGACACGATAAGTCAGAGCATGGGCCGACGACCCACTTCACGCCGCGGCATCTCCTGCGGCGCAGACTCCTAGCAGCCCGTGGCAAAAGGCCCCGCTGCATTCGACGGGCGATGCATCCCGCAAGGGACGGCGCTGGACCATTCCTCAGCGGGGTCGAATATGGCCAATATGCTCCCTCGTCACGCCTTGTCAGCCGGGCGCCTCGCCCGTCTCGGTGCGACGCGGGGTTTCACCACGGGCTGCTGGCCCGGAAATCGTCGCCTGCGGCTCCGATTGCCGCCCAACCAACCCTCCAGGAGTCCGCGCCCTTCTACGGCGCAGACTCCTAGTCGATCTCGATGATGCTCCAGCCGCGTTCGGAGCCGGTCGGTGGGCGCACGGGGACTGGCGGGTCGGCGAGCGCCGCGTCCTCCATGAACGGCAGTCGGGACACCGCGTACTCCTGCGCCTCACGGAGCAGATCGGCCCGGTCGGGCGGCGTGGGTCGACTGTGGAGGCGGACCCACAGCCGCAGGAGCGGATCGCGAAAGCCGTACCGCTTCTGTTCCACCTGCACCAGATCGACATCCTCGAGCCAGAGCAGGTAGTCCCTGGTCGACCCCGGGGTTCGACTCAGCCGGCGCGCGATCTCTGTCAGCGTCAGCTGCTCCTCATCCGCCAGCAAGTGGAGAATGGCCTTGAGCGCGCCATATCCGCGCGCCCGGCCGAGGCGGGCCTCGTAGGACAGGCGGCACACGAGGCACAACGGCGCGCCCACCGCCATCTGGGCTGCGAGCGCGTGCACCGGGTCGCCGCCGCCGCCGTCCGTTGCGGCCAACGCCCCGGCCAGCGCCCGCACGTACGAAGGCCGACCGTCGGCAAGCGCGTGGAGCAGCCGTGCGAGCTCGGCGTGGTCGCGGCGGTCGCGCACGGCGCCGAGCCCGAGCAGCGTCGAGGCGGTCTCCGCCGGCGACAGCGGAGGCACGTCGATTACCTCGATCCGAGCGCCGGCGCCACGCAGCAGACGGCGCGCCCGCTTGGCGTACCGCGTGGCCAGCACGAACCGGTTCGTGCTGCGCGTCAGCGCGGCGACCGTCTCGCGCAGGCGCCGCGCAGTCCCGGAAAGCTCTCGAAGGTGCGCAGCTCCAGCAGCCCGTCGATGAGAAAGGTCGAGGTTCCGCCGTCCTGGGTGCGCGTGTGCTCGAAGAACGCCAGCAGGTTGTCGAAGGCTACCCGGGTCGAGCTGAGCGCCTGCGGCGGGTCGGCCGCACGCGGCGCCACGTGCAGGCTCGCGGCCGCAACCGCGGCCCAGAATTCCTCCGGCGTCGACGCCGCCCGCTCGGCGTCGATGTACTGACTGCAGTTGCGCTCCGTGCGAGCGGCGATGCGCAGCAGGAGGGAGGTGCGCCCGCTGCCGCACCCGCCGACGAGCACGGGAATGCGGGGCGGTGACGCAGCGCCGGCCGCCAGAATCCTGCGTTCGATGGCGGGGCGTTCCGGAACCACGGGATTGTGCGTAGTCGAGCGGTGACGGTGCGTGGTTGCAGCGCGTGCGACGCCGAAGGTTATGGAAAGGGCGACGAGGTGTCAAACCCTTTTTCCGCGGCGCGCCGGCCCGCGAAGGGCTGCTCGTGGAGGGCCGCCGTTCTGCTATCATCGGCTGTTTGAACTGCAAGCAAGCATGGCTACCGTCAACGTGGCAATCGTCGGGACACAGTGGGGCGACGAGGGCAAGGGCAAGATCGTCGATCTCTTCACGCCGTCGTTCTCGATCGTGGCGCGCTACCAGGGCGGCCACAACGCTGGTCACACCGTCTTCGTGAACGGCCGCAAGTTTGTCCTGCACCTGATCCCGTCCGGCATTCTCCACGCGGGGGTGACGTGCGTGATCGGCAACGGCGTGGTCGTCGATCCGCGGGCGCTGTTCGCCGAGCTCGACGAGCTGCAGCGCGAGGGCATCGAGGCCGATGGGCGGCTGTTCATCAGCGAGCGGGCCCATCTCATCCTGCCGTACCACCGCGACATCGAGCAGGCGGCCGAGGTCAGGCGCGGCGAGCAGCGGATAGGGACCACGGCCCGGGGGATCGGGCCGAGCTACGAGGACAAGAGCGGCCGCCGGGGCATTCGGCTGGCTGATCTGGCCGCCGCCGATCCGGCCGGAGCGCTCGGAGACGTGCTGCGCGCCAACGTGGCGCTACGGAACAGCGCCGTCGGCGGCGACCGGTTGGATTGGCGGACCGTGTTCGAGGACCTGCGCGCCTGCTGGCCGCGACTGGCGCCGCTCGTCGCCGATGTGTCGCAGTTGCTCGATGACGGGGCGCGAGCCGGCAAGCGCATCCTGTTCGAGGGAGCCCAGGGCACGATGCTCGACGTCGACCATGGGACGTATCCGTTTGTCAGCTCGTCCAACGGAACCATCGGGGGGGTGTGCGCCGGGCTGGGCATCGCTCCCCGCCTGATCGGGGGCGTGCTCGGCGTCGCCAAGGCGTATACGACGCGCGTGGGCGGCGGCCCGTTTCCCACCGAGCTCGGCGGAGACTCCGGCGCCGCGCTGCGCGAGAGTGGAGACGAGTACGGCGCATCGACCGGCCGCCCGCGTCGCTGCGGCTGGCTCGATGCGGTCGTCGTGCGCTACGCCGCCCGCGTGAACGGTCTCGAGGCGCTGGCGCTGACCAAGCTCGACGTCCTCGACAGGCTGCCCGAGGTGAAGATCTGCACCCGCTACCGCTGCGGCGGGGAGGTGTTGACCAGCGTGCCGGCCAGCATGCCGCGGCTCGCCAGCTGCACGCCCGAGCTGGAGACGCTGCCGGGCTGGTCGCGCCCGACCGCCGGGCTGCGCCGCTTCGACGAGCTGCCCGCCGAGGCCGTGCGCTACATCGAGCGCGTCGAGGAACTCACCGGAGTGCCGGTCGCCGTGGTCTCGACCGGATCCGACCGGCACGACACCATCATCCGGGACGAATCAATCGTCGGCCGCTGGCTCGCCTGACGACGGGCCGCTGCGCACGCGGCCGACGGCGCGCCGCCAGCCGGCGTACAGGCGCGCCCGTTCGTCAGCCGGCATGCGCGGCTCGAAGAGGCGCTCCCGCCGCCGGAGATGGCGCAGCTGCTCCGGGTCCTTCCAGAAGCCGACGCCGAGCCCGGCCAGCAGCCCGGCGCCCGTGGCGGTGGTCTCCAGGACCGCGGGCCGGTCCACCGGCACACCCAGGATGTCGGCCTGGAACTGCATGAGGAACCCGTTGGCGGCCGCACCGCCGTCCACCCGCAGCTCGGCCAGCTCGACGCCGCTCTCGCGCATCGCGTCGATGACGTCGCGCGTCTGGTAGGCGAGGCTCTCGAGCGTGGCGCGCACGAGGTGCCGGCGATCCGTGCCGCGCGTCAGGCCGACGATGGCGCCGCGGGCGTGCATGTCCCAGTACGGCGCGGCCAGGCCGTTGAAGGCCGGCACGAAATAGACGCCGCCGGTATCCGGGACCGAGCGGGCCAACGCCTCGGTGTCCGCGGCCCGGTCGATGATCCGCAGCTCGTCCCGCAGCCACTGGACCGCCGCGCCGGCCGTGAAGATGGCGCCCTCGACGGCGTAGGCGGGGCCGCCGGCCGCATCGCAGCAGATCGTGGTCAGCAGGCCCTTGCCCAGGACCGGATGGCTTTGTCCGAGGTTCAGGACGACGAACGCCCCGGTGCCGTACGTGGTCTTGGCGAGCCCCGGCTCCCAGCAGATCTGGCCGAACAGCGCGGCCTGCTGGTCGCCGGCCAGCCCCGCGACGGGGATGCCGGCGGCGAGGCCCTCGATGGCCGCCGTCTCGCCCAGCACGCCGCAGCTCGGCCGCACCGCCGGCAGCATGGCCGGTGGCACGCCGAACAGCTCGAGCAGGTCGGGGTCCCAGCGCCGATCATGGATGTTGTAAAGCAGAGTGCGGCTCGCATTGGTCGGATCGGTCGCGTGGACCCGGCCTCCGGTGAGCTGCCAGAGCAGCCAGCTGTCCACCGTGCCGAACAGCAGCTCGCCGGCCTCGGCGCGCCGCCGCGCCTCCGGGTGGCGTTCGAGCAGCCACGTGATCTTCGAGGCCGAGAAGTACGGGTCGATGACGAGCCCCGTGCGCTCGCGGACGGCGGCTTCGGCGCCGGCCTGCCGGAGGCGCTCGCAGATGGTGGCGGTCTGGCGGCTCTGCCACACGATGGCCGCGTGCAGCGGGTCGCCGGTGCGCCGATCCCAGAGCAGCGTCGTCTCGCGCTGGTTGGCGATGCCGATGGCCCTGACGTCGGCCGGCCCGCAACCGGCGGCCCGCAGCGCCTGCACCATGACGTCGCGGCTGGACGTCCACAGCTCGCGCGGATCCTGCTCCACCCAGCCGGGCTGCGGGTAGCGTTGGCCGATCTCGGCATAGCCCCGCCCGGCGATGGTTCCGTCGGCGGTGAAGACGAGGGCCGTGCTGCCGGTGGTGCCCTGATCCAGGGCCAGGATGATGCCGTCCACTATAATGCCGGGGTCATGAAGGAGCGGTCAGTACACGGCGTTGGACGCTGGCTGCGGGCCTGCGCGGCCGGATTGGTTCTGGGCGCGTGCGCATGCGCGGGCGCGGACGTTCCGACGGTGGAAGAGGCGCAGGCGTTCATCGAGCGAGCCGAGACGCGATTGCTCGACCTGTGGATCGACGCCGGCCGCGCGGCGTGGGTCCAGAACAACTTTATCACCGACGACACCAACGCCCTCGCGGCGGCAGCCAACACCGCGGTGATGGCGGCCACCACCGAGCTGGCGGCCGCCGCCGCCCGGTTCGATGCGCTGGAGCTGCCGCTCGAGCTCGAGCGCAAGCTGCTCCGCCTGAAGACGTCGCTCGCCGCGGTGGCCCCGTCCGACCCGGCCCTGCAACGCGAGCTGGCCGGCATCATGACCGAGATGGAGAGCCTCTACGGCCGCGGCGAATACTGTCCGCCGGATGGAGAGGAGTGCCTGGATCTGCCCACCATGGAGCGCATGTTCGCCTCCGTGCGGGACACGGACGAGCTGCTCGAAGCATGGGCGGGCTGGCGCCAGGTGGCGCCGCCGATGCGCGCGCTCTACGAGCGGTTCGTGGAGCTGTCGAATGCCGGCGCCCGGGAGCTCGGGTTCGCCGACCTGGGCGACATGTGGCGGTCGGGCTACGACATGCCGCCCGACGACTTCCGGGCCGAGCTCGAGCGGCTGTGGGAGCAGGTGCGGCCGCTCTACGAGGCGCTGCACTGTCACGTGCGGGCTCGGCTGGGGGACGAGTTCGGCACGGCGGTGGTGCCGCAGGATGGGCCGATCCGGGCGCACCTGCTCGGCAACATGTGGAGCCAGAACTGGCAGAACATCTATGAGAGCGTCGGCCCCGCCAGGTCCGGCCCCGGCTACGACCTGACGCGGCTCCTCGAGCGCGCGCGGGTCGACGAGCGGGAGATGGTGCGCTACGGGGAACGGTTCTTCAGCTCGCTGGGATTCGAGCCGCTGCCCGCGACGTTCTGGGAGCGCTCGCTGTTCGTCAAGCCGGCCGACCGCGACGTCGTGTGCCACGCCAGCGCCTGGGACCTGGACTTCGAGTCGGACGTGCGCATCAAGATGTGCATCGGCGTCAACGACCAGGACTTCGTCACGATCCACCACGAGCTGGGGCACAACTACTATCAGCGGGCGTACCGGGGCCAGGACCCGCTCTTCCGCGACAGCGCCAACGACGGCTTCCACGAGGGGCTGGGCGACACCGTCGCCCTGTCCATCACGCCCGAGTATCTGGTGCAGGTCGGCCTGCTCGACGGTGTCCCCGACGCCGGCAGCGACATCGGCCTGCTGCTGCTGCGGGCGCTCGACAAGGTGGCCTTCCTGCCGTTCGGATTGCTGGTGGACCAGTGGCGCTGGCAGGTGTTCTCGGGGGAGATCGCGCCGGACGCGTACAACACCGCCTGGTGGGAGCTGCGGGAGCGGTACCAGGGGGTGCGCCCCGCGCTGCCGCGCAGCGAGGACGACTTCGATCCGGGCGCCAAGTTCCACGTGCCCGCCAACACGCCGTACACGCGCTACTTCCTGGCCCACATCCTGCAGTTCCAGTTCCACCGCGCCCTGTGCCAGGCGGCCGGCGTGGACGGCCCGCTGCACCGCTGCTCGATCTTCGAGAGCGCGGCGGCCGGGCGGCGGCTGCGCGCGATGATGGAGATGGGCGCCAGCCGCCCGTGGCCCGACGCGCTGGAGGCGATTGCCGGCACGCGGGAGATGGACGCCAGCGCCATCCTCGACTACTTCGCCCCGCTCGCGGCCTGGCTGGAGGAGCAGAACGCCGGCCGGACCTGCGGCTGGTGAGCCGCCGGCCGGCCCGCATCAAGGGGTCCCGAGGTAGTCGGCGTCGCTGACCTTCGCCAGCCAGGTGGTGGCCGCGTCGATATTCAGCGCTACGTGCGTCATCGGCGCGTCCGGCGTCGCGCCGTGCCAGTGCTTCTCGCCGGGTCCGATGCACGCCACGCCGCCGGCGGCCACCTCCTGCACCGGCTCGCCCTCCTTCTGGAGCCGGCAGCGGCCCTCGACGACCAGCAGCAGCTGGGGCCCGCTGTGCAGGTGCCAGGCCGTGCGCGCACCCGGCTGGAACGTGACACGGTACGCGTTGACGGTGGGCGACTCGCACACCGCATCCATGCGCACCATGGCGGCGTCGCCGGTGAAGTTGGCCGAGTCGGCCGGCTGCGGCGGATGCGCGGCCGGGTGGAACAGCCTCATGGCTGGCCCGCGGGCAGCGGGCGGTCGCCGTAGCGCCCGATGAACCAGGCGGCCCCGGCACCGATGGCCACGACCAGCACCGAGCCCGCGTTGATCCAACCGGTCTGCGCGTACTGCACGAGGAAGTAGCCGACCGAGCCGGGCAGCAGCGCGTAGTAGACGAACGGCAGCACCGTCATGCGGATGACGGCCCCCTCCTTGCCGAGCAGGCCGACCACCGCCGAGGCGGCGACCACGTTGTGCACGCAGATCATATTGCCGGCGGCCCCGCCGACCGCCTGCAGGGCGACCACCCAGGTCGGATCGACCGCGATCCGCTCGCCCATCTCGAACTGGAACAGCGAGAACATCATGTTGCTGACGGTGTTGCTGCCCGCCACCGCCGCGCCGATGCCGCCGATGAACGGGGCGAAGAGTGGCCAGGCCGTGCCCGCCAGCGCCGCCACACCGTCGGCCAGGGCGATGGGCATGCGCTCGAACCCGGCCGCGCCGCCGCCGCTGTTGATGAACACCTGCACCATCGGCACGGTGAAGAGCAGCGCCACCGAGGCCGCGGCCGTGATGCGCAGCGACGCGGCCCACGACTGGCGGTATGCGTCGATCGGAATCCGGTGCATGCGCCACGTGGCCAGCGAGGTGACGATGAAGATGGTGCCCGGCAGGAAGAGAGGCTGCACGCTAGCCGAGACGTCGGTTCCGAAGATGTTCGGCCAGCTGACGGTCCATGCCTGGAGCCAGCTCCCGAACGGCAGCGCGCGCAGGCGCGTCACCAGCAGCAGGGCCGCCACGAGCACGTACGGCGACCAGGCCTTGAACAGGCCCATCGATCCGCTGCCGTGCGCGACGTCACGGGGCTGGATGGAGCCGGTCCAGTCGGCCGGCCAGCTCTTCCGCGGGCCGAACTCCCAGCACTCGTCCGGCTTGGGCATGAGGAACCCGGCGCGTGACGCCGTCACGACGATGGCCAGTCCCACCAGGCTCCCCAGCAGCGCCGGGAACTCCGGACCCAGCAGGTAGGCGGCGGCCACGTAGGGCAGCGTCATCGCGAGCGCCGCGAAGAGCGCGAACTTCCAGACCTGCAGGCCCTCGGCCAGCGAGCGGTTGGCGCCGAAGAAGCGGGTCATAGCCGAGACCAGGATCAGCGGCACCAGCGTGCCGGCCACCGCGTGGAGGATGGCCACGCGCAGGCCGATGAACGCCAGAAACGAGTTCCAGTCGGCGAAGCCGCGCTGCAGGGCGTACTCGGCGATGGCCGGATCGGCCGACAGGCCGGTGTTCACGCCGACCAGTATCGGCGTGCCGGCGGCGCCGAAGCTGACCGGCGTGCTCTGGATGATCATGCCGGCCACCACGGCGGCCATGCCGGGGAAGCCGAGACCGACCAGGAGCGGGACGGCCACCGCCGCGGGCGTGCCGAAGCCGGCCGAGCCTTCGATGAACGATCCGAACAGCCAGGCGATGATGATCACCTGCACCCGGCGGTCGGGCGTGATGTCCGTGAAGCCCTTCCGGATGGTCTTCAGGGCGCCGCCCTCCTGCAGCGTGTTCAGCAGCAGGATGGCACCGAAGATGATGTACAGGACCGTGAGCGCCACGACCAGGCCGTTGATCGACGCGGCCACGACCTGCACCGCGGGAACCTGCCACACGGCCAGCGCCAGCACGATGGCGACACCGTACGACAGAGGCATCGCCCGGCTGGCAGGCCACCGGAGCCCGACCAGGAAGACGGCAACGGTGATGATCGGCAGCAACGACAGGATGGACAGCGTCGCGATGTTCATGGCGGGCGCCATTCTACCCCACGGTCCGACGGGCACCTAGCAGCCCGTGGTGAAAGTCCCTCGTTCCAGGGATCGACGTGATCGGTCCTGTGTCCTACACTGTCTGGCATGGCGATGGGGACAAGCCGCGGTCGAACGCGGCAAGCGACGATGTGGGTGCCCACGGCGGATCTGCCGAAGAGTGCTGGGCACCCGTTTTACGAGCGGCTGAATCGAGTGCTCGACGACGCGGGGTTCGATGCGGTCGTGGAAGCACAGTGCGCGTCGTTCTACGCGGACGGGGTCGGTCGGCCGAGTCTGGCGCCGGGCCGGTATTTCCGGCTGCTGTTGCTCGGCTACTTTGAAGGGCTGGATTCGGAACGAGCGATCGCGTGGCGCGCCGCCGACTCGCTGAGCATTCGCACGTTTCTGGACTTCGCCCTCCACGAGGCCCCGCCGGACCACTCGACGCTGTCGCGCACCCGTCGCCTGATTGACCTCGAGACCCACCAGGCAGTGTTTACGTGGGTGTTGCAGCGACTGGCCGACGCCACGCTGGTGGTGGGGCGCACGGTTGGCATCGATGCCACGACGCTGGAAGCCAATGCGGCGATGCGGAGCATTGTGCGGCGGGATACGGGCGAGAGCTACGACGCGTTTCTGACCCGGCTGGCCGAGGCGTCCGGCCTCACGACGCCGACGCGCGCCGAGTTGGCCCGGTTCGACCGGACCCGCAAGAAGAAGGGCTCGAACGCGGACTGGACCCACCCGCACGATCCGGACGCGAAGATCGCCAAGATGAAGGACGGCCGCACGTATCTGGCGCACACCGCCGAGCATGCGGTCGACCTCGAAACAGGCGCCATCGTGGGCGTGACGGTGCAGGACGCGAGTGCGGGCGACACGACGACCTTGGTCGACACGCTCGTCACGGCCGCCGAGCAGGTCGAGGCGGTCGGCGCGCCGGGGATCGTGGAGGTGGTGGCCGACAAGGGATATCACAGCAACGAGACGATGGTCGGGTTTGCGGCCATCGGCGTGCGCAGCTACGTCTCGGAGCCGGATCGCGGCCGGCGGCACTGGAAGGGCCAGGCGGCGGCGCGGGACGCGGTGTATGCCAACCGGCGGCGGATCCGCGGCGCGCGTGGGAAACGGCTGCTGCGGCAACGGGGCGAGCTGCTGGAACGGCCCAACGCGCATCTCTACGAGACCGGCAGGATGCGCCGCGTCCATCTGCGCGGGCATCCCAACATCCTGAAACGGCTGCTCGTCCAGGTCTGCGGCGTCAATCTCGGGTTGCTCATGCGGCACCTGACGGGCGTGGGCACGCCGCGGAGCCTCCAGGGCCGCGCGTCGGCGCTGGTGGAGGCGCTGATCGGCCTCCTGAGCGAGTGCTGGGGGCGTGTGCGGCGCTTCTGGGCCCCGGAGCGCCATGATCGGCCCGATTCGTCGTGGGATGGTCCGGCGACACGCCAATACGGACACGCGATTCTCGATTGACAATCAGCCCCTTCTGCCACGGGCTGCTAGGAGTCTGCGCCGCAGGAGATGCCGCGGCGTGAAGTGGGTCGTCGGCCCATGCTCTGACTTATCGTGTCGGAGCAGCTTCGGCGGTCGCCCGACGAGGTAGTTCCTCGGCAGATGGCGAGATCCGGCGTTGACGGGCCCCTTGGTCCGCCAGAGACCGTGATGCGCGCCGATCGGTCGCCATCGCGAGCCTCGTTGCCGCGTGTCACGCCGCGATCAGGGCGTGCAGACGCTTGGCGTTCAACGCCAGGCACACCAAGTCCCACTCGCCGCGCACCTTCGCCAGCCCCCGCAGGCTGAAGCGCCGGAATCCCAGCACGTGTTTGATCCAGCCGTGCGGAGCCTTCGACAGCCACTTGCGTTCGGCGTATGCCGCACGACCCGCCGGCTTCGACAGCTTCTCGGCCATGCGATTCGTCGCGGGGTACTGCCCCGGGTCGCGGGGCCGCGCCGTCTTGCCCTCCCGTCCCAGTGACACGTACCCGTCGACGCCCCGCGTCTCCAGGTTCACCAAGTCCCGCTCGTTACTGTAGCCAGCGTCCGCCAGCACCGTGTCCGGCTGCTCGCCGACCGTCTCCGCCACCTCGTCGAGCAGCAGCGGCAGCCCACCCTGGTCGCTCGCGTTCGCCGTCACCTCCGTCGCCACCACCAACTGGTGCTCACCATCCACCGCTACCTGCGCGTTGTAGCACTGCTGGAACCCGTCGTTGCTCGTCTTCATGATCCCGCTCTCCGGGTCCGTGAAGTTGCTCTGTGCCTTCTCGTCCGGCTCGCCATACCCCCGCTTGTACGGCCGTCCGCCCTTCAGGTTCCGATCCTGGCCCGGCTGCCGCCCGCCCGCGTCGTCCGCCGCCCGCTGTGCCGCCTCCAGCCGCTCCTTCGCCGCCCGGATCGCCGCCAGGCGATCCTCCCGGCGGCGCAACTCCGACGGCAGCTCGTCGCCGCGTGCGTCCGGCCCGAAGCGCTCATCCTCAGCCGCGTCGGCGTCCCGTGCCGCCCGCACCAGCGCGTCAATCTCACCGGCCAAGCGCCGCTCTTCCTCCTGCATCCGACCGTAGCTGATCGCCTTGTGCTTGCTCGCGTTCGCACGAACCTTCGTGCCGTCGATCGACAGCTTGCCGAAGCTCGCCAACCCCAATTCCCGCGCCAGACGCACCACCTCCACAAACAGCGCCTTGAAGTCCTCCAGGTGCCGACGCCGAAACTCGCAAACCGTCCGGTGCTGCGGAAAGTTGCCGGCCGCCAGCACCCGGAACGCCACGTCCTCCTCCAGCCTCCTTGCAATCCCCCGCGACGAAAACACCCCCGTCGCGTAGGCGTAGAGCAACACCTTCACCATCATCCGCGGCTCATACGGCGCGTTGCGCCGACCATCCCCCGCATACGCGGCGTAGAACGCCGTCAGGTCCAGGCCGTCTACCAGATCGCTGACGTGGTGCGCCAAATGGCCCTCCGGCAACCACGCCCGCACGTCGGGCGACAACAGCAGCGATTGGTCCGGTGCGTAGCGGCGAAAAGTCGTCGACATCAAGTCCTTCCGGCGCCCGATCTCGCCTGCGATTGTCGCACCGTTTTCTGCGGCGCAGACTCCTAGGACACAGACTCCTGGGCGCGGCCCGCGAGCCGCTGCAGCGCTTCGGCCGCCGCGATCTGCTCGGCTTCCTTCTTGCTGCGCCCCTGCGCGCGAGCCACCGCTTCGTCGCCGACGCGCACGTCGACCACGAACACCTTCTGATGGTCGGGGCCGTGCGTCGCCGCCACGTCGTAGTCGGGAAGCGGCCGGCCGCGCGCCTGCAACCACTCCTGCAACGCCGACTTGTGGTCGTCGACGAGGCCAGTGACCTGCTGACCGGCGCGCAGCTCGGCCAGCGCCCGCCGGAAGTGGCGCTCGATGAATTCGTCGGCGGCCGCGTGGCCGCCGTCGAGGTAGACGGCGGCCACGACGGCTTCGAACGCATCGGAAATCAGCGAGCGCTTCTGCCTCCCGCCGCTCTTCTCCTCGCCGCGCCCCAGCAGCAGGTGGTCACCCAGCCCCAGCGCCTCGCCGCGCTTCGCCAGCGACGGGCCGGAGACGAGCAGCGACTTGGCCTTCGACTTGCGGCCCTCGTCGTAGTCGGGAAACTCGCGGTACAGGCGGTCCGCGATCACGAGGCCGAGCACAGCGTCGCCGAGGAACTCCAGCGACTCGTTGTCGGCGACGGCTTCGCCGGCGTCCTCGTGTGCGCGGGAGCGGTGCGTCAGCGCCTGCTCCAGCAGCTCGCGGTCGCGGAAGGTGTAGCCGAGCCGCGCCTCCAGCGTCGCGACGGTGGCCTCGTTCCGGAAGTCGTCGATCGTCCGCCGCGCCAGCTCCGCGTCGTCGGCCCGGACCGACAGCCGCACCTCGCCGAGACCGTCGAAAGCGAGCGGGAACACCGCGTGCGGCGCGGCCGAGGACAGCAGCGTCCGGATTCCCCTGGTCTCGAGCAACCCCCGCACCACGTTCGCCTCGATGTCGGACTGCGTCCGAAATACCACGGTGAGCTCGGCCGACGTGTCCATCTTCAACCTGCCGCGCCGCCGCTCATCCCCAGCAGCACGCGATCGGCCGCGTCTCTTCCTCCAGAAGCTCCTCGAGCTCCCCGAGGCCGGGAATCGTCGCCATGTCGCGAGGGAGCAACGACAGACATCTGCACCTCGCGCGCTATGCGCAGCTCCTCCTCCAGACGCTTCCTGCTCCAGACGCTTCCTGGCTGCCACCTGCTGCAGCAGGTCCCGCACGCTCGCTGTCATCGTGTTGAACGACTCGGCCGGCTCGCCGAGCCGATCCCGGGCGCGCACCTGAATCCGATGCTCGAGGTCGCCCCGGCGCAGGTGGCGTGCCAGCCCGCGGCCGCGCTCTCCCCCACTTTGCGTACACTCATGACTGAGGTTTGCCTTGCCGAGATCGATCCTGGCCGCCCCGCGCCGCCTCTACGACTGGACGCTCCGGTGGGCCGATACCCCGCAGGCGCTCACCGCGTTGTTCCTGGTCGCGCTAACGGAATCGTCGTTCTTTCCAATCCCGCCCGATATCCTGCTGATCGCGATCGTGGCGGCGCGGCCTGCCGGCTGGCTGCGGGCCGCTGCGACCTGCGCCACCGGCTCGTTCATCGGGGCAGCGATCGGCTACGCCATCGGTTCCGGGCTCATGGCCGCGGTCGGCGATCCGATTATCGCTTTCTACGGCGCGCACCACCATTGGGACCGCTTCGTGGCCCTGGCCGGCAGGTGGGGCGTCTGGTTCCTGGCGGCGGCGGCGTTCACGCCTATCCCGTTCAAGGTGGCCACGATTGCCGCCGGCGCAACCGCGATGCCGTTCCTCCCGTTCCTGGCCATCAGCCTGATCGGGCGCGCGGCCCGCTTCTTTCTCGTCGCGGCAATCCTGCGGGCGTTCGGCGCGCCGATCCGCCGGTTGCTCGAGCGGCATTTCAACGCCGCCTCGATTATCTTCTTCGTCCTGTTGCTGGGCGGATTCCTGGTGCTCCGTCTCCTGTAGCGGCTGGCCCGGAAATCGTCGACGCGTGGATCCAGTCGAGGTAGTCCTGGCCGCCGCCGATGATCGGCAGGACGACGATCTCCGGCACCTCGTACGGATGGAGCTGGCGAATCCGCTCGATGAGCTGCTCCACCCGACCCCGCGTCGTCTTGATGAGCAGTTGTTGCTCGTCGTCCGTCTCGACATCGTCGCGCCAGCGATAGACCGAGCGAACAGCCGACTGCGCGCTGACGCAGGCCGCCAGCCGCTCCTCGACCAGCGTTCGTCCGAAAACCGTGCCGTCGGCGCTGGCCGGCAGCGTCGTGCAGACGACCAGGCAGCCTGTGTCGGTCACCACCTGCCCTCCGGATGGCTCTCCGTCGCGCGACTTCCCATTGACCGCGCGCCAACGGCATGTTAGCATTGTCTTCGCATTATTGGCGCGGGGTGGAGCAGTCCGGTAGCTCGTTGGGCTCATAACCCAAAGGTCGGGGGTTCAAATCCCCCCCCCGCAACCAATTCTCTCCCCCCTGTTTTCCTGATTCCGCGACGGTTCCATGCCAGGCGGGCCTGCTGGCTGACGAATCGTCGGCAGCACGTCCTATAATTCTCTTCGACCATGCGTCTGCCTGTCGGCCTCACCCTCGTGATGTGTGCTGCTCTCGCGACCTGGGCGAGCCTGACGCTCGGGGCGAGCCAGGACCCGGCGGCCCTGCAGGCCGCGGCCGAGCAGGGGGAGGCCGAGGCCCAGTACCAGTTGGGGCGCGCCTTCCAGCGGGGCGACGGCGTCCCTCGCAACCGCGCGGAGGGCGCGCGGTGGTTGGGACTCGCGGCCGACCAGGGCCACGTCGAGGCCCAGAACGAACTCGGCACTGCCTACGCCAACGGCGCCGGCGTGGCCCAGGATGCCGCTGAAGCCGTGCGCTGGTTCCGCCTCGCCGCCGACCAGGACTTCGCGATAGCCCAGGGCAACCTCGGGCTGGCCTACGCCAACGGCGTCGGCGTGCTTCAGGACGATGCAGAGGCCTTGCGCTGGTTCCGCCTCGCGGCCGAGCAGGAGCTGCCGATCGCGCAGCACCATCTCGGGCTGGCCTACGCGAACGGCCTGGCGGTCGAGGAAGATGCGGACGAGGCCGTGCGCTGGTTCCGCCTCGCCGCCGACCAGGGCCACGCCGCCGCACAGTACAACCTCGCCGTTGCGCATGCCAACGGCCTGGGCGGGCTGCCTCAGGATGCGGACGAGGCCGTGCGCTGGTTCCGCCTCGCCGCCGACCAGGGCCACGCCGCCGCGCAGGGCAACCTGGGAATCGCCTATTCGAACGGACTCGGCGTCACCAGGAGCCCCGTGGAAGCGGTCCGCTGGTACCGTCTCGCCGCCGAGCGCGGGTACGGGGCGGCGGAGTTCGCACTCCCCGAGCTCGAGGCGATCATGACCGCCGAGGAGCTGGAGGAGGCCGAGCGTCTGGTGCGCGAGTGGCGGGTCAACTTCCGGCAAACACGATTGGGACGGCCCTGACATGAACCGACTTCTCTCGCTGCTCTGCACGCTCGCGCTGCTCGTTGCGGCGCCGGCCGGCTCGGACTCGCCGCTGCCCTGGAGCGAGCCGGCCGCCGTCGACCTGTCCGCCGCGGCTCTCGATGCCATCCCCCAGGCCCTGCAACGCTGGGTCGACGACGGATCGGTTGGCGGAGCCGTGAGCCTCGTTGCGCGCCGCGGCCGGCTCGTGCACTGGGAGGCGATCGGGTACCGCGACCTGGGCAGCCGAACGCCGCTCGAGCGCACCGACATCTTCCGGATCTGCTCGATGACGAAGCCGGTGACCTCGGCCGCCGTCATGATGCTCGTCGAGGCGGGCAAGCTGACGCTCGACGAGCCGGTCTCGCGCACGCTTCCCGAATTCGAGCGTACCCGGGTGTACGACGCGGGCAAGCTCGTGGAGCCCAGCCGGCCCGTCACGATCCGGGATCTGCTCCGCCACACGTCCGGCTTGACCTACGGCCTCTTCGGCGACACGCACGTGGACGCGCTCTACCGGGAAGCGGACGTCTTCTCCGGCGACCTCGAGAACCTGGCGAGCGAGGCCGCCGCGCTGCCGCTGCTGGCGCACCCGGGCTCGCGCTGGAACTACGGCGTGTCAACGGACGTGCTCGGCCGCATCGTCGAGGTTGTCTCGGGCCAGCGGCTCGACGAGTTCTTCAGCGCGCGCATCTTCGAGCCGCTCGGGATGCAGGACACCGCGTTCGTCGTACCCCCGGAGAAGGCGGAACGTTTGGCCACCGCCTACACCCTCGGGCCGGACGGCGCGCTCCACGAGGACGGTGTCTCGCTGTGCGGGGTGCACGATGCGCAGCCCGATCTGCTGCTGGGCGGCGCCGGGCTCGTCTCAACCGCCGCCGACTACCTGCGCTTCGCGCAGATGCTGCTCGACGAGGGAACGCTCGATGGCGTGCGACTGCTGAAGCAGGAGACGGTGCGCGAGATGCGCACGAACCAGCTGCCCGACCACCTGATCCCGATCAGCATCGGGGGCGCCGAGCACGGCTACGGATTCGGGCTCGGCTTCAGCGTGCTGACCGACGCCGACGCGACGCCCTATGGCGACAACGACGGGGTCTTCCGCTGGCGCGGCTACGCGAGTACGTACTTCTGGATCGACCCCGAGGCCGACCTGATCGGCGTGCTGCTCACCCAGGTCGCGCCGCCCACCGCTCCCGACATCGAGCAGGAGTTCCAGACGCGCGTCTACGAGGCGCTGCTGAACTAGCGAGTCTGCCCCGCTGGGGTCCGCCGGCTCATGGCCGCGATGCCAGCACGCGGTGGGTCCGCCGGCGAGCGACGGAGCTTCACCTTCCCAATGGCCGATGGACTGGCCGTGCCACTGGCGGGTGCCCGGATCGATGTGCCGACGGCCGTCGAGCGGGATGACGAGATCGTTGACGCCGGCCGGCCGGAAGGCCGAAGATCGGGCATTGTCACTCGTGACTCGTCGCGGAACCGGCGGCCATGCCGGTCTCCGCGTATCAGAAAGGGGACGCCGGCAGTCATGACACCCCGCACAGCGGCATTCGTCATCCCTCTAGCCCTGATCGCGGCGGCCGCGGCGGCTCGGCAGGCACCGCAGGCCCCGGCACCGAACGAGATCGCCGCGACGCTGCCGGCCGGTGTGCCGGACCACCCGGTAGTGCTCAGCGCGGACGGCCAACGGTTCCGCGTCGTGCCCGTCAAGGGCCTGGTCCGGCCCTGGGCACTCGCCGTCCTGCCGAATCTCGACATTCTGGTCACCGAGCGGGAGGGCCGCCTCCGCATCATCCGGAACGGGGTACTGGACCCCGAGCCGATCGCCGGCTTGCCGGAGATCAACACGGGGGCCGTGAACTCCGGCCTGATGGACATCGTCCTGCATCCGCGGTACGCGGAGAATCAGCTCGTCTTCTTCACCTACTCGAAGCCGATGCCGGGCAATCCGCACGACGACTTCCAGGGTGGACCCGGCGGCCCGCCCATCAAGCGCGACGCCGCCACCGCCACGCTGGCGCGGGCCCGCTACGACGGCGGCGGCGCGCTG
Source organism: Vicinamibacterales bacterium (assembly GCA_965217045.1). Classification (GTDB taxonomy): domain Bacteria; phylum Acidobacteriota; class Vicinamibacteria; order Vicinamibacterales; family UBA8438; genus JAAXGX01. Next base: position 259,691 of record CBDCHF010000010.1, read on the forward strand.
GAGGACGTGACGGACGTCTTCGTATCCGACGCGTGGTCGCAGGGCACGTCGGGAGCGCGGATCGCCTTCGGCCGTGACGGCCGGATCATCATGGCCATCGGCATGCCCACCCGGCACATGATCGGCACGGCCGACGACGCCCAGAATCCGGCGAACCACGCCGGCAAGGTGCTGCGACTCGACGAGGACGGCTCGGCGCCGCACGACAATCCGTTCGTCGGGCGCGAGGGCTATCGGCCCGAGATCTACGCCCTGGGCATTCGCAACGCGCTGGGGCTGTACGTCCATCCGGACACCGGACAGATCTGGGAAACGGAGAACGGGCCGATGGGCGGTGACGAGCTCAACATCATCGAGGCCGGCCGGAACTACGGGTGGCCCGTCGTCTCGTACGGCAGCGACTACACCGGCAACAAGCTCGGCGGCCTGTCCGGGACCACGTCGGAGCATCCGTGGGCCCCCGGCATGGAGGAGCCGTTCGCGTTCTGGATGCCGTCGCCGGCACTGGCGGGCATCACGTTCTACACGGGCGACAGGTTTCCGACGTGGCGGGGCAACGCGTTCATCGCCGCCATGGGACGGGGGAACATGGGCACCCGCCAACTGCACCGGATCGTGTTCAACGCCGAGGACGGGGTCCAGCGCAACGGCATCCGCCCCGTGCTGGCCGAGCTCAAGCAGCGGTTCCGGGACGTACGACAGGGACCCGACGGCCTCCTGTATCTGACCGTCGACGAGGCGCAGGGAGCCGTGCTGCGCATCGAGCCGGTCGACGAATCCTGACGCGCCGGCGCGCCGTCGCAGCGGCGATCGGCCGGTGCCCGGCGGTGCCGTGGCGACCATCGAGCGGAGGTTCGCGGGGGGCCGCGCCCGCCGGCGCGGGCTTCTTTGCCGACCCATAACACTGTTGTATAGTGCCCGATCGCAGCGCCGGGCGGCCGTGCGCCCGGCCGGGTGCTCCAGGCGCCTCACACCCCGCAAGAGAAGGAGACGAGGATGAAACTGGTCACTGCGATCATCAAACCGCACATGCTGGACGAGGTTCGAGACACCCTGTCGCGAGTCGGGGTCGCCGGACTGACGGTCACTGAGGTCAGGGGCTTCGGCCGCCAGAAGGGCCACACGGAGATCTACCGCGGCGCCGAGTACTCGGTCGATTTCGTACCGAAGATCAAGATCGAGATCGTGGTCCCCGACGACCGTGCCGCAGCCGTGGTCGACACGATCAAGGCGGCGGCCAGGACCGGCCAGATCGGTGACGGCAAGGTCTTCGTCAGCGACATGGAGCAGGCCATCCGCATCCGGACCAGCGAAGCCGGCGACGATGCCCTTTAACGATCGCGGCCGAGGAGGAACGACACCCATGCAACTGCTCAGCAGTCGGCTGATTCCTGTTGGCATCGTCCTCTTCGTGCTGGGGACGCCGTATGCAGCGTGGGCCCAGGACGACGCACTGAACGCCGGCGACACGGCGTGGATGCTGACCTCGAGCATCCTGGTGCTGTTCATGACGATTCCCGGCCTCTCGCTCTTCTACGCGGGCCTGGTGCGAGCCAAGAACGTCCTGTCGGTGATGATGCAGTGCTTCGCCATCACCTGCCTGATCACCATCCTGTGGACGCTCTACGGCTATGGCCTCGCATTCGGCGATGGCGGCGGGCTCAACGCCTTCGTGGGGATGGGCCACCTGCTGTTGTCGGACGTGGGCGTGGATACGGTGTCCGGCACCATCCCCGAGACCGTGTTCCAGATGTTCCAGCTGACCTTCGCCATCATCACGCCGGCGCTGATCGTCGGCGCGTTCGCGGAACGGGTGAAGTTCTCCGCGATGCTCTGGTTCATGGGCATCTGGTTGACCCTCGTCTACGCGCCGATTGCCCACTGGGTGTGGGGCGGCGGCTGGCTCGGCGAGCTTGGCGTCCTGGACTTCGCCGGCGGCACCGTCGTGCATATCAACGCGGGAATTGCTGCCCTCGTGTTCTGCATCGTGCTCGGCAAGCGGGTCGGCTATCCCGACACCCCAATGACGCCCAACAGCCTGGTGCTGACGGTGGTCGGCGCATCGATGCTCTGGGTCGGTTGGTTCGGCTTCAATGCCGGCAGCGAACTGGCTGCCGACGGCGTGGCGGGGATGGCAATGGCCGTCACGCATATCTGCACCGCCACGGCCGCGTTCACGTGGATGACCGTCGAGTGGATGCGCTACGGCAAGCCGAGTGTTCTGGGCATCGCCACCGGGGCGGTCGCGGGCCTCGTCGCCATTACGCCGGCGTCCGGCACGGTCGGTCCGCTCGGGGCCATCCTGATCGGGATCGCGGCCGGGGTTCTGTGCTTCTTCGCCGCCAGCAACCTGAAGCGGGCGATGGGCTACGACGACTCCCTCGACGTGTTCGGGGTCCACGGCGTCGGCGGTTTCGTCGGAGCGATACTGACGGGCGTATTCACCGCCGAGGTGTTCGGCGGGTCGGGACTCGAAAACGGCATCGGCACCCAGCTGGGGCTGCAGTTCGTCGGTGCGGCGGCCACCATCGTCTACAGCGGCGTGCTGACCTGGATCATCCTCAAGGTGCTGGATGCCACCCTGGGGCTGCGAGTCACGGCCGCGGAGGAAGAGGAAGGGCTCGACATCGCCCTGCACAACGAGCGCGGGTTCAACCTGTAGCGGCCTGCGGGCTGCGGCCTGCGGGCTGCGGGCGGCTACCCGACGGCCCCCGCGGCCCGCAGCTCCGCGACCTCGGTGTCCGAGTACCCCGCCTCGCGCAGCACCTCCGTCGTGTGCTGGCCCAGTAGAGGCGCGGGGCGGCCGGTTACCAGGGGCGTCCGCGACAGCTTGAGCGGCGTGCCCAGGGTGCGCAGTCTTCCCAGCGTGGGATGGTGGGTCTCGACCACCATCCCGCGCGCCATGATCTGTTCGTCCGCCAGCACGTCGGCATAGGTATTGATGGGGCCGCAGGGAATGCCCTCCGCCTCGAAGCGCGCCAACCAGTGCTCGCGCGGCCGGGTTCGGGTGACCTGCTCGATGCGGTCCCCCAGCGCGCGGCGGTTGGCCACCCGCGCGGTGTCGTCCGCGAACTGCGGATCACCAACCCACTCCGGATGCCCGAGCAGGGTGCTCAGACGCGCGAACAGCCTGTCGTTGGCGGCGCCGACGGTGATGTAGCCATCCGCGCACTCGAGGGCCTGGTACGGCGCGCTCATGCGGTGGGCCGAACCTAGCGGCTGCGGCACGCGGCCGGTCGAGAGGTACTCGGTCGCCTCCCAGACCGACAGCGCGACGCCGGCTTCGACCAGCGACGTATCGACGTGCTGCCCCGCATCCGTCCGGTGCCGATCGTGCAGCGCCGCCAGAATGCCGGCGACAGCAAACAGGCTGGCGCCGAGGTCGGTCAGCGGAATGCCGGCCTTGACCGGCGGCCGGTCCGGCTCGCCCGTCACCGACATGATGCCGGACACCCCCTGCGCCACCAGATCGAAGCCGCCGCGCGCACCGTGCGGCCCGGTCTGACCGTATCCGGAAATCGACGCGTAGACGAGCCGGCGGTTGACCGCGCGCAACTGCTCGTAATCCAGACCGGCCCGCGCCATGGCGCCCGGCCGGTAGTTCTCGATGAGAACGTCGGCGGTCGACGCGAGGCGGGCGACGACCTGCCGCCCCCGCTCGTGCTTGATGTCGACCACGATGCCCCGCTTGCCGCGGTTGACGGCGTTGAAGCCGGGGCTGTCGCCCTCCCGGGCGCCTGCCATGCGGCGCGTGGAATCGCCGGCGGGCGGCTCCACCTTGATTACGTCGGCGCCCATGTCGCAAAGTAGCATTGCGCAGTACGGCCCGGCCATGACCTGGGTGATGTCGAGCACTCGGATGCCACTCAGTGCATGCTGCATCGGTTCCCTTCCCGCGTGCTGCAGCGGACCTTGACCAGGGAGATACGACTCGTGCCGACCCCCCACGTGCTGTACGAGCAAGTTGGAGCCGTCGCCTTCGTCACCTTCAATCGCCCGGAGGCCCGCAACGCCATGACCTGGGAGATGTACCAGGCGCTGGTCGACTACTGCGACCGCGTCGCGGGCGATGCCGACGTGCGCGTCCTCGTGCTGCGCGGGGCCGGCGGCAAGGCGTTCGTGGCCGGCACCGACATCGCGCAGTTCCGCGCGTTCAAGTCGGCGCGCGACGGCACGGACTACGAGCAACGGCTCGACGCCATTATCGACCGACTCGAGCGTGTGTCGATAGCTACCGTCGCCGAGATCGACGGCGTGGCCACCGGCGGCGGGTGCGCCATCGCGGCGGCCTGCGACCTGCGCGTCTGCACCCCGGCCTCGCGCTTTGGCGTGCCGATTGCCCGGACCCTCGGCAACTGTCTCTCGGCCGCCAACCACGCACGCTTCCTCGACCTGATCGGCCCGACGCGGCTCAAGGAAATGCTCTATACCGGGCGCCTGTTCAGCGCACAGGAGGCCCTGGCCGCCGGCCTGGTCAATCGCATCGTCCTTCCCGACGAGCTCGACGAGACCGTCCGCGAGCTGGCGGCGACGATCGCCGCGAATGCCCCGCTGACCGTCAAGGCCACCAAGGAGATGATTCGGCGCGTGCAGGCCGCGCGGCGCATCGAGGCCATCGCCGGACACGACCTCATCACGATGTGCTATACGAGCGCGGACTTCCGGGAAGGCGTGGAGGCTTTCCTCGCCAAGCGGGCGCCACGCTGGCAGGGAGCATAATAGGTCGCAGCAACCTTAGTCCGTACGAATCTGGGAGCAGCGAATGTCCGAACGCAGTTCACGAACGTGGGGTGTCGTCGCGTGCGCCTGTGTCGCGCTCAGTCCGACCGCCGGTCTCGACGCCGAGGACTGGCCGCAATGGCGCGGCGTCGATCGGGATGCGGTGTGGCACGAGAGCGGCGTCGTCGAGCGATTCCCCGCGGACGGCCTCCTCGTGAAGTGGCGTACGCCCGTACGCGGCGGTTTCGCCGGGCCGGTGGTCGCCGGCGGGCGGGTCTTCGTCCTCGACTACGAGGAAACGGCGGGCAGCCGCACGATGGACGGGACGGAGCGGCTGTTGGCGCTAGACGAGGAGACCGGCGCGGTGCTCTGGACCCGGGAGTGGCCGGCCACGTACCGCAACCTGCAGTGGAAGTTCGCCACCGGCCCGCGGGCCACGCCGGCTGTCGCCGGCGACCGCGTCTACGTGCTCGGCGCGGCCGGCATGCTGTCCTGCTTCGACACCGCCACGGGCGATCTGGTCTGGCAGATCGACACCACCGTCGACTACGACGTCACGGTGCCGGTCTACGGCGTGTCGCAGTCGCCGCTCGTCGAGGGCAACCACCTCATCGTCCTGCTGGGCGGCGAGCCGGACGCCAAGGTCGTCGCCTTCGACAAGGAGACCGGCGAGGAGGCGTGGCGCGCGCTCGACGCGACGTCCGAGCCCGGCTACTCGTCACCGATCGTCATCGATGCGGGCGGCGTCCGCCAGCTCATCGTCTGGCACGCCACCGCCATCACGTCGCTCGACCCGGAGACCGGCAACGTCTACTGGAACCAGGACTTCATGATCGGCAGCGGGCTGGCGATAGCGACGCCGGTGCGGAACGGCCGCTACCTGGTGGTCAGCCAGTTCTTCAACGGCTCGATGATGCTGGCGCTGAACCCGGACCGGCCGGCCGCGCGCGTACTGTGGCAGGGGCCCGGCCGGGGCGAGCTGCCGCACCAGACCGATACGCTGCACGCGCTCATGTCGACGCCCATCGTCAGCGGCGACCACCTGTACGGCGTCGGCAGCTACGGCGAACTGCGCGGCGTCGACGCAACGACCGGCGAGCGGCTGTGGCAGAGCGACCGGATGACCGTGCAGAAACGGTTCGGGACGGCCTATTTCGTGCGGAACGGCGACCGCCACTTCGTGACGAACGACGAGGGCTTCCTGATCATCGCGCGCTTCACGCCCGAGGGCTACCACGAAATCGATCGGACCCGCCTGCTGCGGCCGACGACCCGCACGCGTGGCGGCGCCTCCGGCCGGTGGGACGACCGCTCGGTGCTCTGGGCGCACCCGGCGTTCGCTAACCGGCACGTCGTCGCGCGCAACGACGCCGAGGTGGTCCGGCTGTCGCTCGCGGACGAGGACTACGAATAGACGATGAACTCCAGCAGGTTGCCGTCCGGATCGCGGATGTAGCGGCTCGTGCCGGTGTCCGTGCCGCCGTTGCGCCCGCCCTCGCGGGGCACCGGACCCTCGATCACGGCGGCGCCGACGCGCTCCAGCGTCTGCTCCAGCGCCGCGGCGCTGCCGCCCCAGACGAAGCAGAAGTCGCCGCACGGCGGCACCGCCGCCTGCCCCCTGAGCGTGAATTCGGGGTTCTCCCACATCTCGGGACGGTGAAAGTTGATCTTGTTGTCCCCGAAGTGGACCGAGCAGATGCGGTCCCCCTCCCGCACGTGAAAGCCGAGCGCGCGGTAGAACGCGACCATCGCGGCGGTGTTCCGCATCGGGACGGCGACGTGGTCGAACCGCACGATGTTTGGTGACGCCTGCGCGGCACTGACGCCGCGTTCGAGGCCGGCGGCGGCCAGCGCGGCGCCGGCCCCGGCGGCCTGTTTCAGGAAACGACGACGATCGGACATTTCCACACCCTCCCGGAAAGGATGGCAGCGCACGTGCGCTACCGCAAGCGAGCCGCCAGGTCGGCAAGGCTGTGCAAGCCGTCGAGCAGGTTCCCCGTCACGTGCAGCCGCAGCACACGCCGGCCGCGCGCCGCGAGAACCTGCAGGTCGCCGCGCGCCTGCGCCGCCTTGACGACTCCGAAACTGTAGCGCCGGCCCGGCACGGGCACGTCGACGGGATCGTCGCACGTGATCTGGATGAAGACGCCGCTGTTCGGCCCACCCTTGTGGGCCTGGCCGGTCGAGTGGAGAAACCGCGGCCCGAAGCCGACGCAGGTAGCCACGCGGAACGTGCTCCGCAACGCGTGCCGCACGCGCTGGAGCACCTGCTCGTTCGCGGCCGACATCTCGATGTAGGCCAGTAGCGCCAGGTAGTCCCCGCCGCCCGCCCGCCCGCAGTGCGCCGCGAGCAGCGCTTCGAGCGAGTCGTGCGCTCCCCCGCCCGCCGGCGGCGCGCCCCCGGCCAGCGCTGCGTACAGCACCAGCTGGCCGTCTCGAGCGAGCGGCTGCTCGTCCGGCGACGCGTCCCCGACCTCGTACGCGGCCGTCAGCCGGCGCGTCTCGATCTTGCTCGCCTCGACGTCAGGCTGGTCGAACGGGTTGATGCCCAGCACCGAGCCGGCCACCGCGGTCGCCAGCTCCCAGCGAAAGAACTCGCCGCCCAGGTCGTGCGGGTCCCACAGTCCGAGACGGACGACCGGGTGCCCGGCCCGCTCCAGCTCCGCCATCGCGTCGTCCAGCCTGTCGTCCGGCGCCGCCTCGTCACGCAGATGGACGAAGACGCGGTCCTCGCCGTACAGATCGGGTGTCGCCACCGTCTCCCCGTCGACCGGAATGAGCCCCGTGCCGTTCTTGCCAGTCGATTCGGCCAGGAGCTGCTCCAGCCAGGCCCCCAGCGACCGGTACGCGCGCGCGATCGCGAACGTGATCTTGTCGCGTCCCGCCAGCACGGCCGCGCCGAGCGTCAACCCCAGCATCGCGCCGGGGTTGTTCCCGAGCGGCGTCGACGCCGCGCAGGCCGACCGCATCGCCTCGGCGCGGTCCAGCAGCCGGCCCACGTCGAGCCCCATGACGGCTGCCGGGACCAGCCCGAAATCGGACAGCGCGGAATAGCGCCCGCCGATGCTCGGCACGCCATGGAACACGTGTCGAAACCCCTCCCCGACGGCCAGCTGCTCGAGCCTCGAGCCGGGATCGGTGACCGCTACGAACCGGCTGCCTACCTGGCCAGGCCACGCGCGCGCGCGCTCCGCGAAGTAGCTCAGGAAGATGTTCGGTTCCAGCGTCGTGCCCGACTTGCTCGACACGATGAAGAGGGTGCGGCGGTAGTCGATGCGCTGCTCGATGGACCTGACCTGCGCCGGGTCGGTCGAGTCGAGCACGTGGAGGTCGGGCGCCCCGGCCACCCGGCCGAAGCTGCGCCGCAGCACCTCGGGGCAGAGGCTCGAACCGCCCATCCCCAGCAGCACGGCGTGCTCGAAGCCCTCATCGACCACCTCCTGCCGCAGCGCCCGCAGCTCCGCGACCCGTGCACGCTGGCCGCCAACGACCTGCAGCCAGCCCAGCCAGCCGCCCTCGTCGGCGCCTGTCCAGAGCGACGCGTCCCCCGCCCACAGCCGCGTCATCCGGTGCTCGGATTCCCATTCGACCGCCAGACGCTTCACCGCGTCCTCGAGGAGTGCCGGAACGGAGGTCACCATGTCGTCTTCATGCTACATTGGCGGAGTCCGTACGCCCGGAGCCCCTGCAGGAACTTGACGCGCGACGCCGCTCTACAGCAGCTCACCGAAGAGATCATACGCCGGCCGCGCGTCACCGTGCTGACCGGCGCCGGGGTCTCCGCAGCGAGCGGCGTCCCCACGTTTCGCGGTCCCGACGGGTTGTGGCGCCGCCATCGTCCCGAACAGCTCGCGACCCCACAGGCGTTCGGGGCCGACCCGCACCTGGTCTGGGAATGGTACGCGTGGCGCCGGGAGCGCGCGGCCGGCTGCCGGCCGAATCGGGCGCACGAGGTGCTGGCCGCGTGGAGCAGGCGCCTCGACGCCTTTCGTCTCGTCACCCAGAATGTCGACGGCCTCCACGAGCGCGCCGGCACACGCGACGTCATCCGGTTTCACGGATCGATCTGGGAGATGCAATGCTGGAGCGGTTGCGCCGGCGCGCCGGCGCGCTGGTGGGACGAAACGGTGCCGTTCCCGCGCCTGCCGCCCCGCTGTCCACACTGCGGGGGTCTGGCCCGGCCGGGTGTCGTCTGGTTCGGCGAGTCGATCGATCCCGGGGTGCTGAAGCGCAGCCTGGCCGCCACGGCCTGCGACCTGTTCCTGGCGATAGGCACGTCGGCGGTGGTGCATCCGGCCGCCGGCCTGCTGCACGAGGCCAGACGCCACGGAGCTCTGACGGCAGAGATCAACCCCGACGAGACACCGGTCTCGGAGGTCGCTGACCTGTCCGTCCGCGGCCGGGCCGAGGAGATTCTGGACCAGCTGGAAAGACGCTCCACCGCGCCGGGATCGTAGCCGCGCCGGCGGGCCGGCGCCCGTGCCGATTGGGGCAGAACCACCTGCTTGCAGCGTGAGGCGGAGCGGTTGCGCGCCTTGCCGCGCGCAGGATTCGAGCCGCAAATGCGGATCCTTGTCCTACGCGCGCTCGGCGCCCAACCAACCCGCCAGGAGTCCGCGCCGTTCTACGACGCAGACTCCTAGTTCCCGCGCAGGGGGCTCGGCCCACCGCTGAAGGTGAGCAGATAGTCGCGGACCGCTTCGACCTGCCGAATCGCGTCCGCTTCGAATTGCGGATAGAACGACCCGGGGTACTCGGTCCAGAACATGGGCATGCGCGTCCCGGGCTGAATCTCGAGCGGGGCGACCAGCCAGTCGAGGATCCAGTCGGGCTGCAGCCGCTCCTGCGCCATCCGCAGGTCGGGCGCCAGATTGTCCGTCGGCTGATCCTCCGGAATCGTGTCCAGCACGTGACACTGCTGGCAGCGAAGCAGCTCGAACAGCTCCTCGCCCGTGCGAGTCACCCCCGGCGCCGGGGGTGACTCGTGAGTCCGGAACGGCCCGACCGATTCCGACACCGCCGCGAAGTAGTCGAGCGCCCGGTTCCAGTGCGCGTCGTCGAGCCCGAACGTGGGCATGCGCACATCCAGCCAGGGCCGGATGGTGATGGGACCGCGGAAGAAAGCGTACAGCCACTCGGGCTTGACCTTCGCACCTTCCGGCGTCAGCAACGGCGGCGCCAGCGCCGGATCGTCCACGAACTGGCGATAGTCCCCCCCGTCGGCCTCGATCTCGTGGCACGAGATGCAGTTGCGCCGCCGCACCAGGTTGCGGCCGTCGCGCAACGCATCGTTGCGCGCCGACCGCGGAGCCTGCGACGCGAGCGGCTGCACGTCGCTCTGGAAGCTCATGATCGCCGTCGCGAGCAGCGTCACCTCTTCCTCGCTGAAACCGAAGTTGGGCATCCGGAGCTTCTCGAGCGGCTGCAGGACGCGGCTGCGGTCGAAGCTGCGCGGGTCTTGCAGCTTCTGCTTGAACCAGTCGACCTTCGTGTGCGGAATCTCGTGAATGAACGCGAAGTCGAGGCGCGCCAGCAGCTTGGTGCCCTCCTCCGACAGCTCGATGCCGATCGGCGGCGTCTCCTCGAAACCCTTGATTTCGTGGCAGCTGTAGCAGCCGTAGCGGCCGATGGCGCGGCGGCCGAGATCGAGCTGCCGCTCCTCGGGCGACATCGCGGCAACCGTCGCCCGGGCTTCGTCCGTGGGCATGATCGCCCGCAGGTAGTCGGTCAGGATCTCGGTGACGTCGTCAGCGCTGTAGGCTGCCCGCGCCCCCTCCCCATCCGGGCCGCCGAGCGTGGCCAGGTACGCGGCGACGTCGCTGACCTCGCTGTCGGTGAGCCGGAGGTCCGGCATGTAGGTCCCGGCATTGAAGTGCCGCGGATCGCGGACCCAGTCGTAGAGCCACTCGAACGATGTCTTGTTGCCGATGTTCTGCAGAGGCTGGCCGAATGTCCGCCGCGGCCCGGCCTCGAGGCGGCTCTGGTCACCCGTGATGTGGCATGCGAGACAGCCGACCGACTCGACCAGCTCCTGCCCTCGCGCGGCGTCGCCGCGCCGTGGGAACCGGTCGGCGAAGCTGTGGTCCTCGGAATTCTCGAACAGGTATGCCACCACGGCGTCGATCTCGGCCTCGTTCCGGACCGCGTCCTCGGGCTCGCTCGTGTTGCTGTTGTACCAGATGCGGGGCATCCAGGTGCTGGCCTTCATCGCGCGTGGCTCGCGGATCCAGCGCGCAACCCAATCCGGCTCCAGCTTCGACGCTATCTTCGTCAGGTTCGGACCCGGCCTGCGCAACCCCTCGAACCCGCTCGTCTTGTGGCAGGCGTAGCATCCGGCCCGCTCGTACAGGCCGTACGCCTCGCTCAGCTTCGGACCCTCGGGGATGAAGACCGTCTCGCGGTGACACTTGGCGCAAGACGCCTCGGTCATGTCCGTCGGCAGCATCGGATAGTCCCACAGATGGGGCTCCTCCCAGCCGAAGTCATGCTCCCAGGCGAGCGTCTGCTCCTCGCCTACGGGGGTATGCGAGGCGTGCCGGAACGTCAGCGACTGCCCCATTCCCTCGTGGCAGACCGTGCAGCCGTGGCTCCCCACGGGATGCGGCGAGGCGCTGCCGACATAGGCGTCGAGGTTCGAATGCGTCCGGAACGGCTGCGGATACTCCTCGTACCCCTCACGGTCGATTGCCAGGTGACACGTCGTGCAGCGATCCATCTTCGCGACGCGCGTGAAGTTCACCTCCTCGACGATTTGCGGCGTAATGACCTGCCGGACCGTGATGGTCGGCGCCATGAAGTCCAGCAGGGGCGCGTTGAGAATCAGATCGTTCACCAGGCTGGGCTGGAGGTCGGCCACCCGCGTCCCGAGCCGCTCGGTCTCGAAGGTCAGCTCGCGCAGCTCCGCGTCGACCTCTATGGCCCGGCCCGTGAAGACGCCAATCTCCGCGCGCAGCCCGTCACGCTGCGCCGTGAGCCGCTCGACTTCCAGACCCAGATCGAGCCAGCGCTGGTACATTTCGTCGATCGGGGCGCGCTCGTCTGCCGCGCGCTCGGGGTCGGCCTCCTGCCGCTCCTCGAACTCGTAGCGTTCCGCGTCGTACACGGCCTTGGTCGACTGGAACTCCTGGTTCGTCAGAAACAGATCGGCCTCGATGTCCTCGAGCTGCGCCTGCAGCTCGTCTATCTGGTCCTGGCTGGCCGCCGCCTCCTGCTCGGCCTGCGCCAGCTGGCTCCGCAACTCCGCAACCCGCGCCGGGTCGACCTGCGCCTGGGCCGCGGCCAGATTCGCCTGGGTCACCTCTATCTCGAGCTGGACGAAGCGGCGCTGGTAGTCCTTCCACTCGCGATCGTAGTCGTCCCAGATCATCAGGATCGTCGTGACGAACAGAAAGATGCTGGACGCGGCGAAGACCACGTTGAGAAAGTCGATGTTGTACGCGTGTCCGACAGACTTCTTGTCAGCCATCTGCTCTGTGCTCGCTCCGTACTGCTATATGTTGAAGAAATGCTCCGGTATCGACACGACGTATTTCAGATTGAACACCCACCGCGTCAGCATCTTGACCGGCAGCGACAGCATCATCAACAGCAGCATCGCCGTGATGTAGAAGCGCGGCCCGCCCAGCTTCTCGTAGTACCGCCTGAACACCCTGGCCATGAGCGGCGGCAGGGCGGCGACGTAGATCAGCGTCAGGACGATCCCGAAGAACTCGCGCACGAACCAGTTGTCCGGCAGCGGCTGCCCCAACAGGCGAACCCAGATGAAGTCGGAGAGCTGCACGTTCGTGAGCGGCTCGAGCTTGTGGATGTCCCAGTACTCGAACGGCCCGAAGAAGTTCCAGTTGGGGCCCCGCAGGAACGTGCCGAGGACGATCAGCGACAACCACAGCACGAGGAAGCCGAACAGGAAGATCGTGATTTCGGCCTTTCGCTCGCGAAACGTGTAGTAGCCGTTCCCTTTCGGGTTCGTGTCCACGTAGGGGATGGCCATCAGGCCCACGATGATCAGGCTCGGCAGCACCACGCCCGCCAGCCAGGGGTCGAAGTAGACCAGCATCTCCTGCAGTCCGAGGAAGTACCACGGCGCCTTCGACGGGTTCGGCGTGTTCGCCGGGTTGGCCGGCTGCTCGAGCGGGGCCTCCAGGCCGACCGACCACACGACCAGAATCGCCGTGCACAGAATCAGGGCGATCAGCTCCGTGTAGACGAGGTCGGGCCAGACCCAGACGCGGTCGGACTCCTCCTTCTCGATCGGGTCGCCCCCGCCGGCGATCCGCCGGTCGTTCCGCACGCCCTCGCGAATCGCGTACCACGTGAAGAAGACCACGAGGAAGATGAGCGCCACGATCGGCACGTTGTCCGGCTTGACGATAATCAGGCGGAAGTTCTCGTCGAACAGGCCGAGCGCAAAGAACACCGCCAGAAAGCCCATCATGCCGTAGCCCACGGCATTCTTCGAAAAGGTCTCCCGCTTCCAGACGATGAACACCAGCGCTATCACCGACAGGACAAAGAACAACCGGGGATCCGCAAACAGATTGACGAAACCTTTGATCGCGTCCATGACGTCCCTTGCGGCCGGCGGCCCCTAGAGCGGACCGGAAATACCGCCGTCCTTCCTGACCCGCCAGAAATGGACAGCCATGAGAAATCCGATGACGAGCGGCAGCCCGACACAGTGCAGCACGTAGAAGCGCAGGAGCGCGCCCTCGCCGACGAACGTTCCGCCGAGCAACGCGAACCGGGCGTCGTCGGCCGCGTGAATCAGCTGCACGTCTCCGAGCGCGAGCAGGGCGGCGCCCGGCCCCTCGTGGCCGAGGAACGGCGTTGCGCGCGCCATGTTCGAGCCCACCGTGATGGCCCAGATCGCCAGCTGATCCCACGGCAGCAGATACCCTGTGAACGACAGCAGCAGCGTCAGGACCAGCATGATGACGCCGATGTTCCAGTTGAACTCGCGGGGCGGCTTGTACGATCCGGTCATGAACACGCGGAACATGTGCAGCCAGACGGTGATGACCATCGCGTGCGCGCCCCAGCGGTGCATCTCGCGCATGATGCCCAGCGGCACGTGCTCGCGCAGGCCGACGATGTCCGAGTACGCGTACTCCAGCGTCGGCCGGTAGTAGAACATCAGCAGCAGTCCCGTGAACGTCAGCACCAGGAACAGGAAGAAGCTCAGTCCGCCCATGCACCAGGTGTAGCGCAGCCGGACGCCATGCTTCTTGAGGCGCACCGGATGCAAATGCAGGAAGACGTTCGACAACATCACCAGCACGCGGTTGCGGTCGTTGATCGGCGCGTTGTGCCGGAAGATCGACGTCCAGATCTGCGTCGCGGTCAGCCAGTTCCAGGCGCGAACGAGCGGTCCTTCGTTCGGCTTGATTGTCTCGGTTTGGGCCATAGCGTCGTCTACACCTCGAGAAACGACTCGGGATCCGTCCACTGCCCGAGCTCATTCTGAAACTTCCGGCTCTTGTCAACCAGTATCTGACCGTCCTCCGCCAGGAGGATGCGAGAGCGCTCCAGGGGCCGCGGGGCCGGCCCCTCGAAGTTGACGCCCGTCGGCCGAAACCCGCTGCCGTGGCACGGGCACTTGAACTTGTTCTCCGCCGCCAGCCAGTTCGGCGTGCACCCCAGGTGGGTGCAGGTCGAGAAGAGCGCGTAGAAGCCCGAGGCTTCGTGGACGATGTCGAACGGCGTGCGGATGATCCAGACGCCGAAGCGATCCTTCCAGCGCTCGTCGACGCCGTCGACATACTCGTCCGGGAAACCGACGGTGAACTGCTGCGGAGGCTCGTTGAGCACGTTGGGAAACATGAAGCGGCCCGTCGCCGCCAGACACCCGGCAGTCGCCGCGGTGAACGCCCCCCAAGACAGTCCAAGCCAACCTCGACGCGACATCAACGGTGAGGTATCGTCCGCCGGCCGCGACGGCTTCGCCGGCGCCTTGGCCGCCGCGGCGCTGGTCGTCCTGCGTGCCAGCGCGGGCGGCGGCGCCCCGGCTGCGGGTGTTACTTCAGGTTTCTGCTCGTCAGCCATTCAGTTGTCGTCCTCCACCACACGGCGTCTCAACCGTGGTTCCCCACTGCATCGCCGTCCGCCACCGCCGGCTCGAGCAGCTCGAGCGTGCGCAAGGCCACCTCCCGCACACGCAGGCTTGCGTCGCTGCGGCTCAACTCGGCCACCCGGTCGTGGAGTTGCGCCGCCTTGAGGGCCCCAACGGCTTGCAGGCCGCTGACCATCACCTCGGCGACCGGATCCACGCCGCCGTCCAGGCTGGACGCGCGGTCGACGTTGCGTTGCACGTAGTCGCGATCGAGCATCCTGCCGAGCACCCGCAACCCATCGCTCCGGCCGTGGCGCGCGAGCGCCACCGCGGCGTTCCACTGCACGTCCGGCACGGCGTCGTCCAGCGCGTTGCGCAGCGTGGCGGCACGCTCGTTGGCAGGCAGCACGCCGAGCGCGTACACGGCCATCTTGCGAACACCCGGGTCCGCGAACAGATACATCGCCTCGATCTCGTCGACCACCGACGGATCGCCAATCGACGCCAGGGCCCAGATGACGCTGATGCGCGTCTCCGAATCGGAATCCTCGAGCGCCTCGACCAGTGTCTGGAGCGCGCCGGGCGGCGGCGTGCGGAGGCGCCCGACCGCCAGCGCCAGGTAACGGCGCACGCGGGGGTCGTCACCGGCTGAATCGGCGAAGGCCTGCACGATGGCCGGTCCGAGATCCGGATGCCGGGCCTCGATCCCCGGCGTATCCAGCAACCGCGACAACTCGTACGCGGCTGGCCAACGGCGGTCGCGTCCCCCGACCCGCACGTCGTTCAGAAACTCCTCGGGCGTCCGCTCGTCGGTCACCAGCATGCGGAATCCGCCGTAGATCAACACGACTGCAGCTACTACGGCCAGCGGGATCAGAAAGAACTGAACGGCGAGCGCAGGGGCGTCGGTAAGCGGACCGCGGGCGGGCGCAACTTCGCGCTCGTCGAGCTTTTTCATCGAGTGTAGCTATCCGAGCGTCTGGGGATATGGAGGCCGAGTATCTACCCTCCGAGCTCCAAGGGTACTATGAAGGCCGAATTCGGGTCAAGACAGCCGCTCCCCGGCTTGATCATGTCCCGGTCCCCTTTGCGGCGCCGCATGCTGCCATACCACCCTCCCAGGAGCCACGGACTCCTAGCGCCGCGTCAACATCGTGACGAGCGAGAGGACCACGCTGACGAGAATGCACGTCGCGATCGGAACGTAAACCGTCGTCCCTGCTCTCCGGTACACGATGTCACCCGGCAAGCGGCCGAGCGGCAAACCGGCCATCACCAGCACGCCGGCCCCGGCCAGCAGCAGACCGACGACCAGCAGCGTCTTTCCCATCCCCGTGAGTCGACTAGGAGCCCGTGGCAAAAGGCCCCGCCGCATTCGAGCGGCGATGCATCCCGTAAGGGACGGCGCTGGACCATTCCTCAGCAGGGTCGAGTATGGCCAATACGCTCCCTCGTCGCGCCTCGCCAGCCGGGCGCCTCGCCATTCTCGGTGCGATGCGGGGTTTCACCACGGCTCCTACCGGCCGTCTGATGCCAGGGCAGGAAAGAAGTAGTTCAGCTCGAACGCCGCCGTCTCCGGCGCATCCGACCCGTGCGTCGCGTTCTGCTCGATCGTCCGTCCGAACTCCCGCCGCAGCGTTCCGCGCTCGGCCTTGGCCGGATCCGTGGCGCCCATCAGCCGCCGCCAGCGCGCGATGCAGTCGGGTGCCTCGAGCGCGAGCAGAACGAGCGGGCCGGACGACATGAAGCTGGTCAGGCTGTCGAAGAACGGCTTGCCCCGGTGCACGGCGTAGAATTCCTCGGCTTCCGACTTCGTCAGGTGCGCGAGCCGCATCGCCCTGATGCGCAGCTCGGCGCCCTCGACCCGGTGGATGATCGCACCGATGAGCTGACGCTCGACTGCGTCAGGCTTGATGATCGCCAGCGTTCGTTGCATGCCGATGCGCAGCTCCTGGCTCGCCAACCGTCACCTCGCGGCTCCGCTTGGCGCCCAACCAATCCTACAGGAGTCCGCACCGCTCCACGGCGCGGACTCCTACCGTAACGACTCCATGATCTCGGTGAGAGCGGCCTTCGGCGGCCTGGTACGCTCCTGCGGAAGGTGCGCGAGCGGCTCGTCCACGAGATTGAGCATGGTCAGGAAATCGTCGCGGTCCGGCTCGACGTAGATGACCCCGGTGACGAACTCGCCGCGCCGCTGCGTTTCGTTCAGCACGCGCAGGGCCTGCAGCCGGTCGAGCGGATCGTACGCCTCGTCGAGCTTCGTGAGATACAGCGTGGATCCGTCGTGCAGCGGCACCGCCTGGGTCGTGCCCGGCTCGTAGTCGACGGAGATGTCCTCGAAGAACGGCACGAAGCTGATCTCCTCGAGCGGGTCCTCGTGCGCCTTCGCGTAGGCGTAGCTCTTCGTGGAGCCTTCGTGATCGTTGAACGTGACGCAGGGCGACAGGACGTCAATCATGGCCGTGCCGCGGTGACTCAGCGCAGCCTTCAGAATCGCCATGAGCTGCTTCTTGTCCCCCGAGAACGAGCGCGCGACGAACGTCGCCCCGAGCTCGACGGCCAGCGCGCAGGTGTCGATCGGCGGCAGGTCGTTGACCACTCCCGTCTTGAGCGTCGAGCCCAAATCGGCCGTCGGCGAGAACTGCCCCTTCGTGAGGCCGTAGCACCCGTTGTCCTCGATGATGTAGATGATCGGCAGATTGCGCCGCATGAGGTGCACGAACTGGCCGATGCCGATGGCCCCCGTGTCGCCGTCGCCGCTCACGCCGAGCGCAATCAGCTTGCGGTTGGCCAGCAGGGCGCCGGTGCCGACGGAGGGCATCCGGCCGTGCACCGTGTTGAACCCGTGCGCCGAGCCGAGAAAATAGGCCGGGCTCTTGCTGGAGCACCCGATGCCGGACAGCTTCACGACCTGGCTCGGATCGACCCCCATCTCGTAACAGGCGCCGATGATTCGCTCCGAGATTGCGTTGTGGCCGCAGCCCGCGCACAACGTCGTCTTCGTGCCCCGGTACTCTTTCGATACGAGCCCGATCCTGTTCACGTTCTTCCGCTCTTCCGGTGGTGCGACGCTCGCCACGGTATCGTCCCTCTCCCCTCTCCGAACGCCCTACTCTCCGCCCACGCCGGCGCTGCGCGGCAGCCGGACCGGCTGAGCCCCAGTCTTCTCGGCGCGGTAACCCTCTTGAATCAGGATGCTGTCGGTGATCGTGCGCGCGTCAATCGGGTTCCCGCTGTAGTGCAGCACGCTGCGCAGCCGGCCGGCCAGGTCGCTCGGCACGTCGAGCTTCATCAGGCTCAGCATCTGCGCGTCACGGTTCTGCTCCACCACGTAGACACGGTCGTACCGCTCGATGAACGACGCCAGCACCGCGCGGAAGGGATAGGCGCACACCCGGTAGTAGGAGGTGTGCAGGTCCGCCTCGGCGAGCAACTGGTCGCGGCTCTCGACGACGGCCCAGTGCGTGGTGCCGTAGGCGACGATGCCAATCGAAGCCTCCCGGTTGATGGTCACGACCGGCTCCGGTAACCAGTGCCGCGCCGTCTCGAACTTCCGCCCGAGACGCTCGATGTTCATCTGGTAGTCGTCCGGCCGCTCGCTGTACTGCGCCCACTCGTTGTGCCCGGACCCCCGGCAGAAGAACGCGGGCATGCCGTCCCCGGGAATGCTCCGGTAGGGGATGCCGTCGCCGTCGACGTCGCGGTACCGACCGAACTTGCCGATCCGTTCGAGCGTCTCCTCGTCGAGGACCTTGCCGCGATCGAGCGGCTTCGAGGGGTACTCGAAAGGCTTCGACATCCAGGTGTTCATGCCCAGGTCAAGATCGCTCAACACGAACACCGGCGTCTGAAAGCGTTCCGCCAGGTCGAACGCCTCGATCGCCATCGAATAGCATTCCTCCACCGACGCCGGAAACAGCATCAGGTGCCGCGTATCGCCGTGCGAGAGAAATGCGATGGTCAGCACGTCGCCCTGGGCGGTGCGGGTCGGCAGCCCCGTCGACGGCCCCACCCGCTGGATGTCGAAGATGACGGCCGGGACCTCCGCGTAGTAGGCCAAGCCGGAGAACTCGGCCATCAGCGAGATGCCGGGCCCGGACGTCGAGGTCATCGAGCGCGCGCCCGCCCAGCCCGCGCCGATCGCCATGCCGAGCGCCGCAATCTCGTCCTCGGCCTGGACGACCGCGAACGTCGCCTGGCCGGTTTCCTTGTCGATGCGGTACTTCCGCAGATAGTCGATGAGCGTTTCACACAGCGACGACGACGGGGTGATCGGATACCAGGTAACCACGGTCACGCCGGCCATCATCGCGCCCAACGCGGCGGCGGCGTTCCCGTCGATGAGGATGAGCCCGTTCGTCTCGTCCATCGGCTCGACGACCAGCCGGTCGCGCTTCTCGAGATTCTCCGCCGCGAACCGGAACCCGACTTCGAGCGCGCCCCGGTTCAGCGCTACCGCCTTGGGCTTGCGGCCCAGCTGCTTCTCGAGCGCGCCCTCCATGTGCCGCATGTCGATCTGCAGCAGGTTGGCGAGCACCCCGTCGTAGATCATGTTGCGGACCAAGCGCCGCAGCTTGGCCTCTGTGCAGACACCCGCCACCAGCTTGTCGAACGGAACCGGATAGAAGACGAGGTCGTCGCGCAGCGCGTCGAGCTTCAGCGGCTCGTCGTAGACGACCGCGGCACCCGGATCGAGCGCGAGCACGTCTTCGCGCGCCGTCTCCGCGTTCATTGCCACGAGCAGGTCGATGCCGGCCTTGCGCGCGATGTAGCCGTCCTTGTTCGCCCGAATCGTGAACCAGGTGGGAAGGCCGGCAATGTTCGAAGGGAACAGGTTCTTGCCGGATACGGGGACGCCCATCCCGAAGATTGAGCGCAGGAGCACCAGATTCGCCGTCTGGCTGCCCGAGCCGTTGACGGTGGCAACCTGGATGCTGAAATCGTTGACGATCCGCTCGGTGAGATGCGTTGCAGGAGCGTCGAGTACGGCTACGTCAGAAGGCGCCATTCGCAGGCCTCGCCATCCATGGGAACAAGACTAGGGAAACAAAAACTCCCTATTGTAGCACGGACTTAGCCCCTCCGAGGCGCTTCATCACCGCGGCGCCGATCTCGGCAGGGCTCCTGACGACCGTGACGCCCGCCGCCGCCAGCGCCGCCATCTTCTCGGCCGCGGTTCCCTTGCCGCCCGAGATGATGGCGCCGGCGTGCCCCATGCGCCGCCCCGGTGGCGCCGTCTGACCGGCGATGAAGCCCACCACCGGCTTGGCGAACTCCGTGCGTACGTAGGCCGCGGCTTCCTCCTCCGCCGTGCCGCCGATCTCGCCGATCAGCACGACCGCCTCGGTGGCATCGTCCGCGGCGAACAGCCTCAGCGCATCCACGAAACTGGTCCCGACCAACGGGTCGCCTCCGATCCCGATGCAGGTGGTCTGCCCCAATCCGAGGCGCGTCAGCTGATGAATCGCCTCGTACGTGAGGGTCCCGCTCTTCGATACGATGCCCACGCGGCCCTCGCGGCAGATGTGCCCCGGAATGATGCCGGCCTTGGCTGCGCCGGCCGAGATGATGCCGGGGCAGTTGGGACCGATCAGCCGGGTCGGGCGATTCTCGAGAAAGCGCACGACATACAGCATGTCGAGGGTGGGAATCCCCTCGGTGATGCAGACGACGAGCGAGATGGACGCGTCGGCCGCCTCCAGGATGGCGTCCGCTGCCACCGGAGGCGGGACGAAGATGACCGACGCATTCGCGCCGGTCTCGCGCACGGCCTGCTCCACGGTGTCGAACACCGGCCAGCCTGCGTGGGTCGTCCCCCCCTTGCCCGGGGTGACGCCGCCGACCACCGTGGTTCCGAACTCGGCCGCCTGCCTGGCATGGAACGCGCCCTCCCGCCCGGTCAGCCCCTGGACGAGAAGGCGGGTGCTTCGATCAATGAGAACCGACATCGGCAGCGTTCACCCCGGCGCGCTCAGCGCGCCACACCGGCTGCGCCGGCGAGCGCAACTACCCGCTCGGCCGCCTCGTCCATCGCGTCGGCGGTCGTGAAGTTCAGACCGCTCTCCCGCAGCATCTGCTTGCCCTGCTCCACGTTCGTGCCCTCCATCCGAATGACGACGGGCACCGACACCGCCAGTTCCCGCACGGCGGCAATCACGCCCGCGGCCAGCACGTCGCAGCGCAGGATCCCGCCGAAGATGTTGATGAGCACCGCCTTGACGTTCGCGTCGGACATCAGGATTCGAAAGGCGTTGCGGATCTGCTCGGCATTGGCGCCGCCGCCGACGTCGAGAAAGTTGGCCGGCGCGGCGCCCGCGAGCTTGATGATGTCCATGGTCGCCATCGCCAGCCCGGCACCGTTGACCATGCAGCCGATTGTGCCGTCGAGCCGGATGTAGTTCAGGGCGTGCTTCGAGGCCTCGATCTCGAGCTCCTCCTCCTCCGCGAGATCGCGGAGGTGCCGCAGCTCCGGATGCCGGAACAGCGCGTTGTCGTCGAGGGACACCTTGCCGTCGAGGGCCAGCACGTCGCCGGCCGCCGTCACGACGAGCGGGTTGATCTCCACCAGGGAGGCGTCGTTCTCGCGGAAAACAACGCACGCCGCCTGCATCACCCGCACGGCCTTGGTCACCGTCGGGCCCGTCAGGCCCAGGCCGTACGCGAGGCGCCGTCCCTGAAACGCGGACAGGCCGACGCCGAGGTCGATCTCCTCCCGCAGGATGAGCTCCGGCGTGTCAGCCGCGACCTGCTCGATCTCCATGCCGCCCGCCGCACTGGCCATGACGATCGGGCGCGCCGTCGACCGGTCGATCAGCAACCCGAGGTACAGCTCGCGCTCGATGTCCAGCGCCTCCTCGACCAGGACGCGCGACACGCGGCGACCCTCGGGGCCGGTCTGCGGCGTGACGAGCGTCATCCCGATCAGCGCCTGCGCCGCCTCCTCGGCCGCGCGGGCGTCCGCGACCACCTTCACGCCGCCGCCCTTGCCCCGTCCCCCCGCATGGATCTGGGCCTTGACGACGACGCGGCCCCCGAGACGTTCCGCCACGCCGCGCGCCTCGGCCGGCGTGAACGCGACCTCGCCGCGCGGAACGGCCAGGCCGTGCTTCGTGAACAGGATCTTCGCCTGGTACTCGTGAATCTTCACGGGACTATACGTGGATGACCTGCACCAGCTCGCGAACGGCGGCGGCCGACCTGTCCAGCGCCGCCTGCTCGTCCTTCATCAGCTTGATCTCGATGATTTGCTCGAGGCCCCTCGCGCCGAGCTTGACCGGCACGCCGACGAAGAGGTCCCGGATGCCGTACTCGCCCTGCAGGAAGGCCGCGCACGGCAGGATCTTCTTCTTGTCCTTCAGAATCGCCTCGATCATCTCGACGACCGCGGACCCCGGGGCGTAGAAGGCGCTCCCGGTCCCCAGCAGCTTGACGATCTCGGCACCGCCGCCCGCGGTCCGCCTCACGATCGCGTCGATGGTCGCCGCGTCCATCAGCTCCGTGATCGGCACGCCCGCCACGGTCGAGTACCGCGGCAGCGGCACCATCGTGTCGCCGTGGCCGCCGAGGACGAAGGCGTGCGTGTTCTCGACCGATACGTCGAGCTCCTGCGCGATGAAGGTCCGCATGCGGGCCGAATCGAGCACGCCCGCCATGCCGATGACCCGTTCGCGCGGGAAACCGCTGACGCGGTAGACCACCTGGCACATGGCGTCGAGCGGGTTCGTGACCGGCACGATGATGCAGTTCGGCGAGTACTTGACCACCTGCTCGGTCACGCTCTTGATGATCTGGTAGTTCTTCGTCAACAGGTCGTCGCGGCTCATCCCGGGCTTGCGCGCCAGACCGGCGGTGATGACGACGATGTCCGAGTCGGCCGTGTCCGCGTAGTCGTTGGTGCCGAGCACACGCGCATCCGAGCCTTCGACAGGGCACGCCTCGAGCATGTCGAGCCCCTTGCCCTGGGGGATCCCCTCCAGGATGTCGAGCACCACCACGTCGGCCAATTCCTTGTCCGCCATGCTGCGCGCGGCGGTCGCGCCGACGTTTCCCGATCCGATGACGCTCACCTTCCTGTTCATACGTCTCAACTCCTTCTTGGGGTCGATCCCTGGCTGTTCCCGATGATCGCGTCGGCGTGCCGCACCGCGAGCTGGGCCGTAACGTTTAGGTCACTTCCCTGTGACCTATGACAAGATCTTCAACAGAAAGTGTGGAAAACCTTGTGAAAAAATGGCCCGTCAGACGCCGGCAAGCCGTATCAAACGGATCGGTTTAGCGATTTGCACCATCCTGGTGCGGCAGGGAATACCGTGACCGGCCTCCTGCAGACGGGGTGAGATTATACTGTACGGCGTCCGGCCCAGCGTTTTCATGAAGATCGTCATCGCCGACCCCCTCCCCGCCTCTGTCGCCGGTCTGCTGCGCCGCGAGGGGTGGACGGTGGACAGTCAGGCCGATCGTTCCGGCGGCCAGCTCGAGGCGGCCCTGGCGGATGCCGAGGGCGTAATCGTCCGCAGCGCAACGCGCGTCGATGCCGCGCTGATCGCAGCCGCCCCACGCCTGCGCGTCATCGCCCGGGCCGGCACCGGCGTCGACAATGTCGACCTCGAAGCGGCCAGCCGGCGCGGCGTGCTGGTGCTCAACGCACCGGGCGCCAACAGCGTCAGCGTGGCGGAGCACGCGTGCGCCCTCATGCTGGCGCTCGCCCGCTCCGTCAGCCGGGCCGATGCCCTGATGAAGGACGGCCGCTGGGAGAAGAAGTCGCTGCAGGGCGCGGAGCTGCGCGGCAAGACCCTGGGCCTCGTCGGGCTCGGCCGTATCGGCCGCGAGGTCGTGCGCCGCGCGCGAGCCTTCGAGATGCGGATCATCGCACACGATCCGTACATCTCCTCGCAGGTCGCCAGCGACCTCGACGTCGAGCTCGTGTCGCTCGATCGGCTCTGCGAGCAGGCGGATTTCATCAGCCTTCACGTGCCGTCGACCAGCGGCACCCGCCAGCTCCTGAACCGCGAGCGGCTGGCGCGTTGCAAGCCCGGAGTCCGGATCGTCAACACCGCCCGGGGCAACCTCATCGACGAGCCGGCACTGGCCGCGGCGCTGACCTCCGGCCACATCGCCGGCGCGGGTCTGGACGTGTTCGAGACGGAGCCGCCCGCGTCGCAGATCCTGACCGGCCTGCCCCAGGTGGTGGCGACCCCGCACATCGCCGCCTCGACCAAGGAGGCCCAGGAGCTGGTGGGGCTCGAGGCGGCCACCTCCGTCCGGGATTTCCTGCGCTCCGGGATCGTCCGCAACGCCGTCAACTTTCCCTCCGTGTCGCCGGAGGAGTTCAAGCGCCTGCAGCCGTACATCGGGCTGGCCGAGCGCCTGGGCAGCTTTCTCGCCCAGCTCACCGACGAGCGGATCGAGAGCGTCGGCATCCGCTACTATGGCCAGCTCGCGGGCGCGAGCCACGACATGCTGGTCGGCGCCGTGCTCGTCGGGCTGTTCCGCACGGTGCTGTCCTCGACCGTGACGCTCGTCAACGCCCGCTCGCTGGCGCAGCAGCGCGGCGTGGAAATCGTGGAATCGCACAGCTCCCGCCCCCGGAACTTCACGAGCCTCATTTCGATCAAGCTGCACACGAGCGGCGGCGAACACTGGGCCGAGGGGGCCGTCTTCGAGCCGCGCGAGCCGCGGCTGGTGCTGCTCGACGGGGTCGAGGTGGAGGCGCCGCTGGCCGGCACCCTCGTGGTCATCCGCAACAGCGACCAGCCCGGCGTCATCGGCGAGGTGGGCACGATCCTCGGCCGGCACCGTCTCAACATCGCCGCGTTCGCTCTCGGCCGCGGCGCCGACGGCGCCGTCGGCGTCGTCAACATCGAGACGTGCGGCACCGACGCGAGTCGACCGGCGCCCGCGATCGACAGCGCGCTGCTCGACGAGATTCGACAGGTCGCCGCGGTCCGTCACGTGAGCCTGGCCCGTCTCTGACGGCGGCTCCGCGGACCCCCTGTGCTAATATCGCTCGTGCACCCTGCCGGGCCCCAGGGCACTCCCCCACCGACCGCCTCCGCCATCGCCGTCATTCCGGCCCGCTACCAGTCGTCGCGCCTGCCCGGCAAGCCTCTGGCCGATATCGGGGGGCGGCCCATGGTCGAGCACGTCTACCGGCGCGCCCAGGCGGCAACGTCCGTGCACGCGGTGCTCGTCGCCACGGACGACGCGCGCATCCGTGACGCCGTCGCGGCGTTCGGCGGCGAAGCGCGCATGACCGCCGCAGAGCACCGCAGCGGCACCGAGCGCCTCGCCGAGGCAGCCCGCGACCTGCGCTGCGACATCGTCGTCAACCTGCAGGCGGACGAGCCGCTCGTCGACCCGCGCGCCATCGACCTCGTGGTGCGGGCGCTGGACGAGAATCCCGACGTGCCGATGTCGACCGTGCGCTGCCCGCTCGCCGGCGCCGGCGAGCTCGCGGACCCGAACGTCGTCAAGGTCGTGGTCGATGCCGGCGAGTTCGCCCTGTACTTCTCGCGCGCCGTTATCCCGTACCAGGGTGATGCCGCCACCGGCCCGGTGGCGGGAACCTACCGGCACGTGGGCCTGTACGCCTACCGCCGCGCGTTCCTGCTGCACGTCGCGGGCCTTGCGCCGACCCCGCTCGAGTGTGCGGAACGCCTGGAGCAGCTGCGCGCGCTCGAGCACGGCTACCGCATTCGAACGGTCGAGGTGGCGGGCGAGCCGGTCGGCGTGGACACGCCCGGCGACCTCGACCGCGTCCGGCGCATCGTGGCGGGTGGAGCAGCGTGATGGCCGAGCCCGTCCGCAACGCGGCCGGGCGTCCCGTGAAGTACATCTTCGTCACGGGCGGCGTCGTGTCCTCGCTCGGGAAGGGCCTCGCGGCCGCCTCGATCGGCTGCCTGCTCGAGGGACACGGCTACCGCGTGACCCTGCAGAAGTTCGATCCGTACGTGAACGTGGACCCCGGCACGATGAGCCCGTACCAGCACGGGGAGGTGTACGTCACGGCGGACGGCGCCGAGACCGACCTCGACCTGGGCCACTACGAGCGCTTCACGAGCACCGTGACGACCTGCGACCACAACTGGACGACCGGCAAGATCTACCTTTCCGTCATCCAGAAGGAGCGCCGCGGAGACTACCTGGGCCGGACGGTCCAGGTGATTCCCCACATCACGAACGAGATCAAGGCCGGTTTGCGGGCGGTCAGCGAGGATGTCGACATCGTCCTCGTCGAGATCGGCGGCACTGTCGGCGACATCGAGAGCCAGCCCTACCTGGAGGCCATTCGCCAGTTCCGCCGGGACGTCGGCCGCGATCACACGCTCTACATTCACCTTACCCTCGTACCTTTCGTGGGCACGGCCGGCGAGCTCAAGACCAAGCCGACCCAGCACAGCGTGCGGGACCTGCGCTCCATCGGTATCCAACCGGACATTCTGCTGTGCCGGACCGACCGGTTCCTCCCCAGGGACATCCGGCGCAAGATCGCGCTGTTCTGCGACGTCGACGAGCGGGCGGTGATCACGGCCAAGGACGTCGACAGCATCTACGAAGTGCCGCTCGTGCTCGGTGCGGAGGGGCTCGACCGGATCGTGCTGGGCGGTCTGCACCTGCCGGACGATACGGAGTGCAGGCTCGACGAGTGGCGGGCGCTGGTCGACCGGATCAAGAACCCGGCCGACACGGTCACGGTGCACGTGGTGGGCAAGTACGTGGGCTACGAAGACTCGTACAAGAGCCTCACCGAGGCACTGTCCCACGGCGGCTTCGAGCATGGTTTCAAGATCAACGTCAAGTGGGTGGAGGCCGAGGCGCTCGAGATGGACGGAGGCGAGCGCCTGCTGGCCGATGCACACGGGATTCTGGTGCCCGGCGGGTTCGGCGACCGCGGCAGCCGGGGCATGATGGAGGCGGCGCGCATCGCCCGCGAGCAACGCATTCCGTATCTCGGCATCTGCTACGGATTTCAGTGGGCCGCGGTCGAGTTCGCCCGCCACGTGTGCGGCCTGACCGACGCCGATTCGACGGAGTGCCACGAGCACGCTCCGCACAAGATCATCTACAAGCTGCGGGACCTGCTGGGCGTCGACGACCTGGGCGGCACCATGCGTCTCGGAAGCTATCCGTGTCGTCTCGAGCCGGGCTCGCTCGCCGAGCGTGTCTATGCGGCCCCGGGGGTCAGCGAGCGGCACCGGCATCGCTACGAGTTCAACCGGGACTACGAGCAGCCGCTCGCCGAGAACGGCCTGCGCATCTCGGGCCGGTCGCCCGACGGCAGGTTCGTCGAGGTCATCGAGCTGCCCGACCATCCCTGGTTCCTCGCGGTCCAGTTTCACCCCGAGTTCCAGTCGAAGCCGTTGCGTCCGCACCCGCTCTTCGCCGGCTTCGTGCGGGCCGCCTACCAGTACGCCGTGCCGGCGAGAACGACGGCCGAGTCGCTCGCCTGAGAGGCGGCGCCCACCCGCTGTCTATAATGAGGCGGTGTCACAGGTTGTCGCTGGCGGCGTGTCGGTCGGTGACGGCCAGCCGCTGGCGCTCATCGCCGGCCCCTGCGTGATCGAGAGCGAGACCCACGCCCTGGCCATGGCCCGGGCAATCCGCGAGCTCGCCGCGCGCTGCGGCTGCGGGTTGATCTTCAAGGCGTCGTTCGATAAGGCCAACCGCACGTCGATACGCTCCTTTCGCGGGCCCGGCCTCGAGGCGGGGCTCCGCATCCTGGGTCGGATCAAGGCGGAATGCGGCCTTCCGATCCTGACGGACATTCACGAGCCGCAGCAGGCGGAACCTGCGGCCCGCGTGGCCGACATCCTGCAGATTCCGGCGTACCTGTCGCGCCAGACCGATCTGATCCTGGCCGCCGCGAGGACCGGGCGCGTGGTCAACGTCAAGAAGGGCCAGTTCCTCGCACCCGGCGACATGCGGCACGTCGTCGAGAAGATTACGTCGACCGGGCACGACCGGCTCATCCTCACCGAGCGGGGCTCGTGCTTCGGATACAACAACCTGGTGGTGGACATGCGCGCGTTTCCGATCCTGCGGAGGCTCGGACACCCGGTCGTGTTCGACGCCACCCACAGCCTGCAGCTCCCGGGCGGGGGCGACGGGGCCACGGCCGGGCAGCCCGAGTTCATCGAGCCGCTCGCCGCCGCCGGCGTGGCCGCGGGCGTGGACGGCGTGTTCATGGAGGTGCACGACGACCCCGCGGCCGCGCGGAGCGACGGTTCCAACGCGCTCCCCCTGGACCGCCTCGAGCCGCTCCTGCGGCGCCTCCTCGCGATCGACCGCGTCGCACGCGGCGCACCGGCGGCACTCGACGTGCCGGCACGATGACAGACAGCGCACCGGCGGAGATCGATGTCGAGCTCGCCCGCACGGTGCTGCGGACCGAAGCCGACGCCGTGCGGGCGCTGAGCGCGCGCCTCGACGGCCGCTTCGTCGACGCCGTGCGGCTCCTCGCGGACTGCACCGGGCGGGTCATCGTGACCGGCATGGGCAAGTCCGGCATCATCTCTCGCAAGATTGCCGCCACGCTCTCCAGCACCGGAACGCCGGCCTACTTTCTTCATCCGGCAGAGGCGGTGCACGGCGACCTGGGCATCATCCGGGACGACGACCTGGTCATCCTGCTCTCCCGTAGCGGCGAGACGCCCGAGATTCTGCGTCTCCTCGAGACGCTCAGGCGGATCGGCGCACGGCTCATCGCGATGACCGGCGCGCCGCCGAGCACGCTGGGCCGCGCCGCCGACGTAGCCCTGGACTGCGGGGTCGACGCGGAAGCGTGCCCGCTGAACCTCGCTCCCACCGCCAGCACCACCGCCGCGCTGGCCCTCGGCGACGCCCTGGCGATGACGCTGATGGTGCGGAAGGGATTCGGCGAGAGCGACTTCGCCAATCTGCACCCCGGCGGGCAACTCGGCAAGCGCCTGCTGCGCGTCGACCGGTTGATGCACGCCGGCGAGCGGATTCCGCGCGTAGCGCCCGGCGCCCGGCTGCCGGAGGTCGTCGCGACGATGTCCGCCAAGGGCCTGGGCATGACCTGCGTGACCGCGGAGGACGGTGCGCTGCTCGGCGTCATCACGGACGGCGACCTGCGCAGGCACCTGTCCTTGCACCGCGAGCTCATGGCGCTTGCCGCGGCCGACGTGATGACAAGGAACCCGGTCACGGTCCCGCTGTCGGCACTGGCTGCCGAGGCCCTCAATATTCTGGAGGCCCGGCGCGTGACATCGCTGGTCGTCGTGGACGGCGCCGCCCGCGTGGCCGGCGTCGTGCACCTGCACGATCTGTGGCGGACCGAGCTGTTCTAGATGACCGAGACGCTGATCCTGCTCGCCGCGCTGGTGGCGCTCCTGATCGGGTTGACGGCGGGCAAGGCCTGGGAGCGGTACAAGCTCCGCGAGGGCCGGTGGATCGATCGGCGCACGGCACGGGAGTCCGCGCACTACATCCTGGGGCTGAACTTCCTCGTCTCCAATCAGATCGACCTCGCGATCGAGGAGCTCACGAAGGCGGCCTGGCTCGACGAGGATGCCCTGGAGATTCACCTGATACTGGGCAACCTGTACCGCGAGAAGGGGCAGGTAAGCAAGGCGATCCAGGTCCACCAGCGCCTGTTGCGGAGCCCGCGCCTGACGAGGCCGGAGCACGCGCACGTCCTGCTGTGCCTCGGACTGGACTTCAGGCGCGGCGGCTTCGTGGACCGGGCGTTCGACACCTTCTCCGAGGTGGTACGGCTCGACCCGGACAACAAGCACGCCCTGCTCAACCTCGAGAAGCTGCACGAGGAGCAGCATCAGTGGCGCGAAGCGCAGGTGCTCCGGCAGCGCATGGCGGAAGCGGCGGCCGACGCCGAGAAGCCCCGGGACCAGGCGATACTCGCCTTCCTGGAGAACGAGCTCGGCCTGCAGGCCATGCGGGACGGGCAGCCCGAGCAGGCCATCCGGCATTTCGAGGCGGCCACCGCGCTGGACCAGCAGACCGTTCCCGCCTATCTCAACATGGGTGACGTCCGTCTGGCACAGGGCCAGCCGAAAGCGGCCGTCGAGATGTGGGAGAAGATCATTCACGTGGCGCCGGAGCGCGCGTACCTCGCATTCTCACGCCTGGAGAGCGCGTACGCGGAGCTCGGCATGCCGTCCCGCTTTCTCGATCTCTGTCGGCGGCTCGTCGACGCCAATCCGCAGGACTGGCGGGCACGGCTGGCGCTCGGCCAACACGTCGCCGCGACCGGAGAGCCCGCGCGGGCCCTCGATCTGCTCTTCGAGTCGCTCGTCCACAACCCCCACGCTCTCGCCATTCATCAGGCGATCTGGCGGGCGCTCACAGCGCTGAACCTCAACGAGACACTGGTCAGGCGCTATGTCGCGCTGACCCGGGAAGCCGTCTTCTACCTCGATCCGCACGTGTGCATGCGGTGTCGTTATCGCAGCACGGAGCTGCTCTGGCAGTGTCCCCAATGCCACGAGTGGAATACCTTCGTGGAAGAACGGATCGCTCCCGCGGAAGACGGCGAGGAAACGCCGGCGGAGGTCTGACAGCCCTCCGGGATGCGGCCGAGGCGATGCTGCGTGTGGCACTTACCGGAGGCATCGCCACCGGCAAGTCGCACGTCCGGGCCCGCTTCGCGGCGCGGGACATTCCGACCGTGGACGCCGACCGCCTCGCCCGCGAGGTCGTCGAGCCCGGGCGCCCGGCCTGGACAGCGCTCAGGACCCGCTTCGACCCCGCACTGTTCACCCCCGACGGCGCGCTCGACCGCCGGCGGGTGGCGGCCCTGGTGTTCGACGACGCGGCCGCCCGCGCCGATCTCGAGGCGATCGTGCACCCGCATGTCCGCGCGGCGATCGACGAGTGGTTCGAGCGCCTGGCGGCGGCCGGCACCGCGCCGTTCGGCATCGCCGACATCCCGCTGCTGTTCGAGACGGACAGGGCGGGAGAGTTCGACCGGGTCATCGTCACCGCGTGCGACGCCGCGACCCAGCTGGCGCGGCTGGCGCAACGCGACAGGCTCTCGTCGGACGCAGGCCGCAAGCGTCTGGCGGCGCAACTGCCGACCGCCGTCAAGGCGGCCGGCGCCGACTTCGTCGTGCAGACCGGCGGCTCGTTCGACGACACCGACCGGCAGGTGGAATCGATCTACTGCGCCCTGACCGGCCGGGCCGGCTGATGCCGGCCCGCGGGCGCTCTCCCGGCCGGCCGCTCCCGGACCGTCACGCCCCGTGGGCGCGCAGGCGATCCTCGGCCGCCCGGACCGTGTTGGACAGCAACATCGCGATGGTCAGCGGGCCGACTCCCCCTGGCACCGGCGTCAACGCGCCCGCAACGGCCGCGACCGCGGGGTGCACGTCCCCGGTCACGACGGAGCCCCGCCTGTGGAACGCCGCCAGCTTTCTCGATCCCGCGCCGAACATCGCTTCGACCTCCGCACCGTCGTCGAGCCGGTTCATGCCGACGTCGACCACCGTGGCGCCCGGCTTCACGAACTCCCGCGTCACGAACGCGGCACGGCCGATCGCGGCCACCAGGATGTCGGCCGAGGCGGCCACGGCCGGCAGCTCGGCGGTGCGCGAGTGACAGATCGTGACGGTGGCGTGGCGGTGCAGCAGGAGCATCGCCATCGGCTTGCCCACGATATCGCTGCGCCCGATGACCACCGCGCGCGCGCCGGCTATCTCCACCCGCTCGCGGTCGAGCAGCTCGATGATGCCCGACGGCGTGCAGGGCGCCAGCGCCGGCCGCTTCTGTACCAGGCGGCCCACGTTGGCCGGGGTGAATCCGTCGACGTCCTTGGCGGCGGCGATGGCATCGAAGACGCGCTGCTCGGCGTCGGCGCCCATGCCCGCCGGCAGCGGCGATTGCACGAGGATGCCGTCGTGCGTGCCGCTCTCGTTGAACTCCGAGACGATGGCCAGCGCGTCCTCCAGCGACGCGGCGGCGGGCAGGCGCCTGAGGTCGCTGTCCATGCCCAGCTGCTCGCTGTTCCTGATCTTGTTGCGGACGTAGATCTCCGAGCCGGGATCGTTGCCCGCCAGCAGAATGCCGAGCTGCGGCGGGCGTCCCGCTCGCCGCGTGAACGACTCTATTCGCGGCCGGAGTCTCTCGCGGATCTCGGTTGCGGCCGCGGAACCGTCGAGCATCCGAGCCGTTGCCGGTTGTACGGTCACCCTCTCCCTCGTGTCGTGCGGTAGTGATGTGTCGCGCGCCGGGCCTGGCAGCCCGTGGCGCAGCACATTCTATCCGCTGGCCGCAGCCGAAAGCACGCCACCCCGCCGGCGGCCGGGCTGCGCCCTTCAGCTTGCGGCTGACTTTCGGTAGAATGCGGCCTTCATGTCCGAACGCGGCAGCTGGGGCACACGCACGGGATTCATCCTGGCTGCCGCCGGCTCGGCGGTCGGCCTGGGCAACATCTGGGGCTTCCCGACCCGCGTCGGACAGGGCGGCGGGGCGGCGTTCGTGCTCGTCTACCTCGCCTGCATCGCGCTGATCTGCTTCCCGATCATGGTCGGCGAGATCGCGATCGGACGCCGGACGCAGCAGTCTCCCGTCCGCTCGTTCGCCCTGCTGCGGCCGGGCACGCACTGGTGGCTCGCGGGCGCGCTGGGCGTGCTGGCCGGGGCCGGCATTCTGTCCTTCTACTGCGTCATCGCCGGCTGGACCGTCGCCTATGCGTGGTACTGCCTGAGCGGCGGTCTGGCCGCGGAACCTCAGGCCGCCGGCTCGTCCTTCGCCGACCTCACCGCCAGCGCGCCCGTCAACCTCCTGCTCGCGCTGCTCGTCTTGGGCGCGACGGCGGCAATCCTGCTCGGCGGCGTCCGGTCGGGCATCGAGCGCGTCACCAAGGCCCTCATGCCGGCGCTGATCGTCCTGCTGGTGGTGCTCGCCGCGCGGGCGGTCACGCTGCCGGGTGCCGCGGAAGGCCTCGCGTACTACCTCCGGCCGAACCTGTCGAGCCTGCTCGACGTGTCGGTCTACAACGCGGCGTTGGGTCAGGCGTTCTTCTCGCTCAGCCTGGGCATGGGCTGCATGCTGACGTACGGCAGCTATCTGAACAGGCAGACCGGCATCGCGGCGGCGGCGCTGTGGATCGTCGCCCTCGATACCGGGATTGCCCTGCTGGCCGGCTTCATCATCTTTCCGGCCGGTTTCTCGCTGGCGGGGTTCGACCCGAACAGCAGCGGACCCGAGCTCATCTTCGTCGTGCTCCCGCGCCTGTTCGCCACGCTGCCGGGCGGCGCGCTGTTCGGGGCGGCCTTCTTCGTGCTGCTGACGATGGCGGCGCTGACCTCCGCGATCTCGCTGCTCGAGGTGCCGGTGGCGCATTTCGTCGACTCCCGCGGCTGGACGCGGCGGCGGGCCGTCCTCACGGTCACGCTGGGCGTCTTCGTCCTGGCGATCCCGTGCGCCCTCGCCAATGGCGCCGTGCCGCTGCTCAGCAACCTGCCGGGATTCGGCATCGACTTCCTCTCGCTGATGATCACGGCGTGGAACGATTTTGCGCTGCCGATCGGCGGTTTCCTCACAGCGCTATTCGTCGGCCACGTGTGGCGCGTCGACCGGGCTCTCGACGAGCTGCGGCTCGACGGCGCCTGGTTTCCCGTTCCCGGCGCCTGGGCGTTCCTCATTCGCTGGGCCTGTCCGGCCTGCATCGGCCTGATCATCGGCTGGACCTTTTACACCATATTCTGACGTCCTCCAGAGAGCCGAGGCTGAGTTGAACACGCTCACAGATCGCATACAGACGGTCGACAGCTTCGTGTGGCAGCCGTTCGCGATGCCGCTCGTGCTGGTCGTCGTAGGCGGATCGGCGGTTTCCTCACAGCGCTATTCGTCGGCCACGTGTGGCGCGTCGACCGGGCTCTCGACGAGCTGCGGCTCGACGGCGCCTGGTTTCCCGTTCCCGGCGCCTGGGCGTTCCTCATTCGCTGGGCCTGTCCGGCCTGCATCGGCCTGATCATCGGCTGGACCTTTTACACCATATTCTGACGTCCTCCAGAGAGCCGAGGCTGAGTTGAACACGCTCACAGATCGCATACAGACGGTCGACAGCTTCGTGTGGCAGCCGTTCGCGATGCCGCTCGTGCTGGTCGTCGTAGGCGGACTGGTAACGATCGCCACCGGGTTCGTGCAGGTCCGCCGGTTCCCGCTGGCCGTCCGCTTCGTCATGGCGGGGGCATTCCAAAAGCGCACGGAGCAGGACGAAGGCACCATCACCCCGTTCCAGGCGCTCTCGACCGCACTGGCCTCGACCGTCGGCAACGGCAACATCGGCGGGGTGGCGACCGCGATACTGCTCGGCGGCCCCGGCGCCGTGGCCTGGATGTGGGCCACGGCGACAGTCGGCATGGCCACGAAGTACGCCGAGGCGGTGCTGGGCGTGCACTACCGGGTGCGCCGCGATACCGGCGAACTGGCCAGCGGCCCGATGTACTACATCACGGGCGGGATCGCCTCGCCGGTCCTGGGAAAGGGCCTCGGCTACGCCTTCGCGTTCTTCGGCGCCTGCGCCGCGCTCCTGGGCACGGGCAACATGGCGCAGTCGAATACCGTCGCGCGGACGTTCGTCGAGGCGGCCCGCACGATTGCCGGCATCGACGTCCACCCGGTCGTTCCGGGCCTGCTGATCATGGTGACGGTCGGACTGGTGCTGCTCGGCGGCATAAGGCGGATCGCGGGCGTGACCGAGCGGCTCGTGCCGACGATGATCCTGATCTACGTGGCCACCACGCTCACGTTCCTGGTCATCCACATCGGCCGCGTCCCGGAGATATTCGGGCTGATCGTCAGCAGCGCGTTTACGCCGACGGCCGCGCTGGGCGGCTTCGTGGGCGCCTCGGTGTCCCAGGCCGTGTCGGCCGGCGTGAGCCGCGGCGTGCTCTCGAACGAAGCCGGCCTGGGCAGCGCCCCGATCGCCCACGGCATCGCCAAGGTGCGGCATCCGGTCGAGCAGGGCGTCGTCGGGATCTTCGAGGTCTTCGTGGATACGATCGTGCTCTGCTCCATGACGGCGTTCGTCATTCTCGCGTCGGGCCTGTGGACGGAGCCTGCCTACCAGAACGCCAGCGGGGATCTCACGGCGGCGGCGTTGTCCACGTCGGTCCCGCTCGCGTCGCTGCTCGTGGCCGCCTGCTCGTTCCTCTTCGGCTTCTCGACGCTCCTCGGGTGGTGCTACTACGGGGAGAAGTGCATGGAGTTCATGTTCGGCTCGCGCGTCATCATGCCCTACCGCGCCGTGTTCACCGCGCTCATTCTCGTCGGCGCCGTCGCCTCGGTCCCGCTTGCCTGGGCGATCGGCACGCTGCTGAACGGCTTCATGGCCTTCCCGAACCTGATCGGGCTGCTCATGCTGGTGGGCACCGTCCGCAGGCTGACGCTCGACTACTTCGGCGGGGCCTCCAGCAGGGCGACGTAGGCCGCGACGCGTTGCGCGGGATCCCCGCCGCGCAGCAGATCCGAGATGACGGCGACCGCCGACGCGCCGGCGTCCAGCACCGCGCCTGCGCGCTCCGGGGTGATGCCGCCGATAGCGACGACGGGGCGCCCCTGGGCGCCCGCCGCGTACCGGACCAGCCCGAGGCCGACCGGGGCGTAGCCCGTCTCCTTCGTCCGGGTGCGATGGATCGGCCCGACCGCCACGTAGGTCGCGTCGTCACGCAGCGATCGGTCCACCTCGCCGGCCGTGTGCGTCGACACGCCGACGATGGCCGGTCGCGGCAGCACGCGGCGCACCGCCTCCGGGCGCAGATCGGTCTGGCCGACGTGGACGCCGTCGGCGCCGGCGAGCAGCGCGATGTCGGCCCTGTCGTTCACGACGACCCTTGCCCCGCACCGCCGGGCGGCCGCGACGACCTCGTCGCACCAGGCCAGCGCCTGGCCGCTGCCGGCGTCCGTCAGACGCAGTTGAATCCAACGCGCCCCGCCCTCCAGACACGCCCGCGCGAGCGCGGGTATCTGCCAGCCGCGACGCTCGGCTGTCCGTTGATCGACGATCGCGCACAGGCGAGGCAGGGTCATTCGGCGGCGAAGCGATCCATGAAGGCCGTGCTGAGCTCCCCGCGCTGAAAGTCCGGATCGTCGAGGATCCGGCGCTGCAGCGGCACGGTCGTCTCGATACCTTCGATGATGGTCATGCTCAACGCCCGCCGCATCCGCGCAACGGCCTCCGCACGGTCGACCCCGTGCGTAATGACCTTCGCGACCAGCGAGTCGTAGTACGGCGGGATCGTGCAGTCGGCGTGGGCGGCTGTGTCGATCCGAATGCCCGGTCCACCGGGCATGCTGAACACCTTGACCACACCCGGGCTCGGCCGGAACGTCTCCGGTGACTCGGCGTTGATGCGGCACTCGATCGCGTGCCCGCTCCACGTGATGTCCCTCTGCCGGAACGACAGCGGCGCTCCGGCCGCGATGCGGATCTGTTCCTTGACGATGTCGGTGCCGGTCACCATCTCGGTGACCGGATGCTCGACCTGCAATCGCGCATTCGCTTCCAGGAAGTAGAAGTGCCCCTTGCCGTCCATCAGGAACTCGAACGTCCCGGCGTTCCGGTAGCCGACGGCCCGCGCGGCAGCGGTGACGCGCCGGCCGAGCTTGCGGCGCTGGCGCGGCGTGAGGACGGCCGAGGGGCACTCTTCGACCAGCTTCTGATGGCGGCGCTGGATGGAGCACTCCCGCTCGCCGAGGTGAACGACGCGGCCATGGTGATCGGCAAGCACCTGGAACTCGATGTGCCGTGGCGCCTCGACGTACTGTTCCAGGTAGATGCTGCCGTTGCCGAAGGCGGCCGCGGCTTCCTGCCGCGCCGTCGTCCAGGCGTGCTCCAGCTCGTCGGGCCCCCGCACGATGCGCATGCCGCGACCCCCGCCGCCGGCGGTCGCCTTCAGAATGAGGGGGTACTCCAACCGGCGCGCCGCCCGCAGCGCGTCGGCCACGGTCGCGGGCGGCTCCTCGGTGCCGGGCAGCACGGGCAACCCGGCGCGCTGCATGGCGCGGCGCGCCTGCGTCTTGTCGCCCATCAGGCGCAGCACGGCGGAAGGTGGGCCGATGAACGTGATCCCGCAGGCCTCGACCGCCTCGGCCAGGTAGCCGCTCTCCGACAGGAACCCGTAGCCGGGGTGGATGGCGTCGGCCCCGGTGATCTCCGCGGCGCCGATGATCGCGGGAACGCTCAGATAGCTCTCGATCGGCCGCGGCGGGCCGATGCAGACCTCCTCATCGGCAAACCGCACGTGCAGTGCGTGCTCGTCGGCCTCGGAATAAACGGCGACCGTCGCGATGCCCAGCTCCCGGCAGGCATGGATCACCCGCAGGGCAATCTCCCCGCGGTTCGCAATGAGGATTTTCTTGAACATGGCTCACGGCGTGACGGCGGCGCGAACGCCCCGCCGTCGAGATGGTGCGCTGGCCCGCAAACCGTCGCCTGGCGGCTCCGCTTGGCGCCCAACCAAAACCCTCCAGGAGTCCGCGCCGTTCTACGCCGCAGACTCCTATGCGGGCCTGATGGCGAACAGCGTCTCGCCATACTGCACCGGCTGGTGATCTTCCACGAACACCTCGACGACCTCGCCGTCGTGCTCGGCGTCAATCTCGTTCATCAACTTCATCGCTTCGATGATGCACAGGATCTGGCCCTTGCGCACGGCGGAGCCGACCTCCACGAACGGCCGGGCTCCGGGTTCCGGGGCCCGGTGGAACGTGCCGACGATGGGAGACTTCACCAGGAGGAGCCCGCCATTCGCGACCTCGTCGCCGGCATCCGCCGCGGCTTGCGGCGCGACCGGCGCCTCCGCGGGAAAGGCCGCGGGACGGGCCGGGGCGCCCCCCCGCGGCCGCTTGCGCAATCTGACGTGCAAGCCTTCGCGTTCGACCTCGAGTTCCTCGAGGTCGCGCTCGTCCATCAGATCGAGCAGCCGTTCGATTTCGTCGAACTCTGTCATCGCGTCCGCGCCAACCCCTGCATCGTCACCGGCCGCCGGTCCCACTCAGCGGACGGTCAGGACCCGGGATACGTCCGTCAGAACCTCGCAGCCTGCCGCGGTCACCAGCACGTCGTCCTCGATGCGGACGCCCCCGGTGCCCGGGAGGTACACGCCAGGCTCGATCGTGAACACCATCCCCGCCTGCAGGACGACGTCCGACCCGCCGCGCTGCAGTTGGTGGGCAGGCGCGATCCGGGGCGCCTCGTGCACCTCGATGCCGAGCCCGTGGCCGGTACCATGGCCGAAGGCCTCCGCGAGCCCGTGCTGCTCGAGAACAGAGCGGGCCGCCGCGTCGATTTGGCTGGCCGGAATCCCGGGGCGGACGGCGGCAATCGCGGCCGTCTGCGCCGCGAGAACCGCCGCGTGGAGTCTCGTCGCCTCGTCGGTGGAGCGACCGACGCAAGCCGTGCGCGTCAGATCCACACAGTATCCGTCGTATACGCCGCCGAAGTCCAGAACGACGAGGTCGCCAGCGCCCAGCCGGCGCCGACTCGGCCTGGCGTGCGGCAGGGCACTCCGGGGGCCCGACGCGACGATTGTCTCGAACGCCCGATCGTCGAAGCCGGCCATTGCCAGCGCGTGCTCCACATCGGCCGCCACCTCACGTTCGGTCCGACCGGCGCGCACCCTGTCCAGCGCGGGCGGCACGAGGGCGGCCAGGAGGCGACCGGCGGTGCGCAGGCGCTCGCACTCCGTGGCATCCTTGACGAGCCGCTCGGCTTCCACGACCCCGTCGGTCGGCACCAACGTCGCATCGCCGGCCAGGCTGTCGCACAGCCATCGCCAGCGCGTCACGGTCAGATTGTCGGCCTCGAAGCCGACGCGCGCGAGGCCACGCTCGCGCACGAGATCCCGGATTGCCTCGTCGTACGACCCACGGACCTGGGTGACCACGAGACCCGCCGGCGACGCGGCCGAGTCCGCCAGTGCGCGGGCCGCGGTCACATAGCGCGCATCCGTCACGAGCGTGACCCGCCCGGCGTCGACCAGCATCGCGGCCGCGCTCGCCCGCAGGCCGGTCAGGTAGTAGACGTTGGCGAGGTGGGTAACGAGCAGCCCCTGAATGCCCAGCGCCGCCGCACGGTCGCAAACCCGAATGATTCGAGAGTCACTGGCGGCGCGGCTCGTTGTCGTCATCGGTAACCGGGGCCCCGCGGCGATCACCTGTCATCATGAGCATGACAGCAAACGCTGCCCTGCGTCACGTGCGCGGCGGCGGCGCCCCGGCTACGCCTCGCGGCTCCGGGCTTCCGCTCGCGCGGCGCGTCAGGCGGCCGGCCGCCGCCGTGAGATGGCAGCAGTCACCGCCGGTCGGGGTGACGAAGCGCACCCCAGGCGCCCTCGTGGGCGCGGCCACCTGTCGGATCGGACGCGGTGCGGCCGCGAGCGAACTGCCGCCGTCCGCCCAGTCGGCGAAGTCGATGCCTATCGCGCCGCTGGCCTCGACGGCGGCTCCCGCCTGGTCGGCGCCGTAGAGCGTCACCTGAGCGTGCGCGTGGATGACCCCGGCGCCCCCGGCGAGCGCCTGCAGCGGCGGCTCCAGCTTGGCCGCCGCCCGGAGGACCAGGACGAAGTCGGCCGTCCGAGTCCCGTCGGCTGTCGTGAACGTCAGCGCGCCGTCGATGGGAAGCGGCACGTCCACGCCGGGCGTGCTGCGGCCGTCGGTGCGCCGGTAGACGACGCGGTAGCGGGTCACCGTCACGTAGTTCACGGTGGTCGGCGACGCGGGCGCGTCTACGGTGCCGGGGTCCTTGAGCAGCAGCCGGGTCGTCACACGTCCGACTCGAGGAACGTGTGCACCGGATCGGGGCCGGTCCCGCCGGCGGCTGCTTCGATGCGTTCGATGAGGAGCAGGCTGCTGGAGCGGGACGACGTAACGGCGCCGTCGGTGCACGAGGACAGCGCCAGGATGCCGGCCAGCACCCCGAGCGCGCCCGGCAACGCGGCGGGCAGCGGACGCCGCACGTTGCTTCGAAGCCTGTTCCACATCGGCAAGACCCGCCTTTCAGGGCACGGTCCGCGGCGTGAGAAAGATCAGCAGCTCGTCCGTCCTCTGCCGATCCGCCTTGCTCCTGAACAGCCAGCCCAGCAGCGGGATGCGGTGCAGGGCGGGTACCCGGTTGTTCAGCGAGCTCTGCTCGCTCTCGAAGATCCCGCCGATGACGGTGGTGCCACCCGAGACGACCTGCACCGTGGTGCGGGCGCGCTGCGTGACGATCGGCGGGAAGCCGTTGACCTCGCGCCCGAAGTCCGCGTAGCCGTTCTCGATCTCGATCTGCATGATCACGGTTCGAGCGGCGGTAATCTGCAGCGTCACGCGCATCGCGAGCGCGGCATCCTGGAACTGCACCGTCACCGTAGTTGTTCGCGACGACCTGGATCGGGATCTGGTCGCCCTGCACGATCTCGGCCTGCACGTTGTTCTGCGTCGTGACCCGCGGATGCGAGAGCAGCTTGACCTGGCCGTCGACCTCCCCCGCCGACAGCACCACGTCCAGACTCAGCGCACCGTCGACCGCCCCCAGGGAGAGGCCGAGCGCCGCGGCGGCGTTCGCGGCCGGCAGATTGACGGCCGTCCCGGCGTTCTCGGTCGGCAGCGCCCGCACGTCGGCACCTGCGGCCTCGGGTCCCTGCGTCCCGAGCCGGCCGCTCACGCCGCCCCGGTTCGAGAACACCAGCGGCGTGGCGTTCCCGAGATTCGGCGCGACGCGGCCGGTCACGCCCCACTGCACACCGATGGCACGCGCGAAGTCCTGGCCGGCCTGGACGATGCGCGCCTCTATCTCCACCTGGGGCTCCGGCTTGTCCAGTTCGTCCAGCAGCCCCTCCGCGGCCGCGACGCGCTCGCGAAGGTCAGTGACGATGAGCGTGTTGGTCCGCTCGTCGGTCTGGACCTGACCGCGCGCCGAGAGCAACGACGTCACGAGGTCCGCCATGGACGGCGCCCGCGCGTAGCTCAGCGTCCTCGTGCGGACGACCAGCTCCCCGGACAGCGCGCGCGCTTCCGCCAGCTTGCGGCGCTGCGCCTCCTCGTCGGCCAGGACCGCGAGCGGCGCGATCCGCACGACCGTGCCGTCCACGGCGTAGCCGAGTCGGTTCGTGCGCAGGATGACGTCGAGGGCCTGGTCCCACGGTACGTCGGTCAGGAACACATCGACGACGCCGTCCACCTGCGGATCGATCACGACGTTCAGGCCGCTGATCTCGGCGAACGTGCGGAGAACCGCCCGCAGATCGGCGCTCTGGAAGTCCAGCGATACCGGCTCGCCGGTGAACGGCGGCGGCTCTTGTCCGGGCGACGGCGCTGCAGCCGCGGGAGCGCCACACCCGGCGACGTTCATCCCGAGCAGCGATGCCAGGAGCAACCGGGCGAGACCTCGCATGTCTACCGCGCCTCCTGCGCACTCGCGAGGACCTTGCGCACCTTGCGCCCCCCGCCGCCTGACGACGCGTCGCGCGCGGCCTCCTCGAAGACCACGGCCTCGTGCGTCACCGCCTGCACGACGCCGTCGAGCAGGCGCTCCGCGCCGCGCACGATGTACGTCCGCCCACCGGGAGCCTCCAGCACGCCCAGGTGGCGTCCCCCGGCGAACACCAGTCCCCGCAGCGTGAGCTCGGCGACACGCACCCCGGCCAGCCCGCGCGGCCGGTCGACGGCGCCACGGCTTCCGTCGGCGCCCGGCCGCGGGCCGACGAACGGGTCGCGGCATCCTTGTGGGTCGTACGTCCATTCCCGCCGTGCCGCCGCAGGCGGTGCGGCCAGCTCCGGGTGGAACGTCGTGACGACGCAAGCCGCGGCGATCGTGGCCCCGGGGCCGGGCGGCTCGATCGCACGCAGATCGAGCTCGCCGATCCGAACCATCCGCGGCAGCCTGCCGACGTGCTCGAGAAAGCGCGCCAGGTCGTGAAACGTGCCGCTCAACTCGAGGCGGCTGCCCCGCTCCTCGTAGAGCTCCCGCAGCTCTGCCGCCCGGGGCACAAAGGCACGAATGGCCAGATTCGACGCGCTCGCCAGGGTCTGCAGCCGCCGCAGCAGCGCGCCCGTGTCCCACGGGTCTGCGGGAACGGCGGCCAGCCGGCCGATGCGTCTCTCGCGCGAAGCGATCTGCGCAGCGAGCTCCGACCGCCGCCGCTCGGCCTGCCGGGCAGCGGCAATCTCGCCACGCGTCCGCGCCAACTCCTGCTCGCGGCGTACGATGTCGCGGCGCGCGGGCACGACCCACGCTGCGTGAAAGACCAGCGCGCCGAAGACGGCGGCCAGCAGCATGGCGCCGACCTGACCGTACCACGGCAGCCCGTGCAGTTCGAGCCTCATGACCCGCACTCCTCCCTACCGCGCCGGCGCGCCGAATCGGGCGCGCAGCGCAAATCGCACCGCCTCGCCGGCGGGGGTGTCCGCGGCTTGGCTGTCGATGATCTCGATGCGGGACGTCACCTGGCTCGAGCGCTCGAGGTTCGCTGCGAAATCCGAGAGCGCGTGCAGGCTCGCGGCATGCCCCTCGACGACGACACCCTCCGCCGACTGGCTGAGTGCGGAGAGCCACAGCCCGTCCGGTACGCTGCGGCCGATCGCGTCGAGCATACGCACCGGGTTCGCCCGCGCCCGGCGCAGCTCCTCGATCAGGGCTTCGCGCCGCTCGAGGCTCGCGGCGCGAGCCTCGAGGGCCGCCAGATCGTCCGCGACCGGCGCCAGCCCCCGGAGCGTTTCGTTCGCCGCGGCCAGCTCCTGGGCGAGCCGCGCCGAGCGCTCCTGCAGCGACCAGGACCGCCAGCCGACGGCGGCCGCGGTCACCACCAGAATCGCGCCGCAGCCGAGCGCAATCGGCCAGCGGGAGCCGGGGCCTGCGCTCTGCTGCCGCGGGACGCGGTCGCCGGCCAGCAGATTGATGCGGATCATCGGTCCTCGACCCGGCGCAAGGCGAGCCCGGCGGCCACCACGGCCAGCGGGCCGAGCTCCACCCGCTGCTCCTCGCTGACACGGCCATCCACGACCGTCATGCCCCGGAACGGATCGAGCGGAGCCACCGGCGTGTCGAGCGCGTCCTCCAGCGCGGGCGCAAGCCCCGCGACGCGCGACGTGCCGCCGCTCAGCACGAGCGCGCGGATCTCGCTGGCCGGATTGGCCGCCCGAAACAGATCGAGGGTCCTGGCGATCTCCATGACGACGTTCTCGGTGACGGCCCGCACGACGGGCTCGGCGTCGTGGTTCGTTCGCCCGGCGACCGGCGTGCCCCCCTTCAACAGCTCCGCGTCGTCGAAACCGAGGCCGAGCGCCTGCTGCAGGGCCAGGCGTTGCCGCCGATCGTCACGTCGCGCGTGTAGATCGGTTGGCCGTCCTGCACCACGCTCAGGTTGATTGCGGCGGCACCGGCGTTGAGCAGCGCGACGGCGCTGCCTGGCTCGCTGCCGTGGCTGCGTTCGTACGCGTTCTGCAACGCGAAGGCGTCGACGTCGACAACCACCGGGATTCGGCCGGCCCGCGCGACGACATCGGTGTATTCCGCGATGCGGTCCTTCTTCGCGGCCACGAGCAGCACGTCGAGCGCCCGCTCGCCGCCGGCCTCTGCGGGGGGTGCGAGCACCTGGTAGTCCACGTTGACGTCCTCGACGTCGAACGGCACGCAGCGCTTCGCTTCCCAGTAGATGGAGGTGCGCAGCTCGCCGGGGCTCATCCCGGGCAGGGTGACCCGCTTGACGATGACGGCGTTGCCCGCAAGCGAGACAGCCACGCGCGGATTGCGGATCGCATGATCCGCGAAGACCCTGCGGATGGCGCCCGTCACGGCGTCGCGGTCCACGATGGCGCCGTCGACGATCGCGCCCCTCGGCAGCGGCTCGACACCGAGCGCCACGATCAGATGGGACCTGCCGTTCCGGCGGAGGCGTACCGCCTTCACCGCGGTCGAGCCGATGACGAGACCGACCAGCGACGTGCCCCGCCGCCGGCCGTTGGGACGCGGGTCCGGCC
The DNA here is from genome assembly GCA_965217045.1 of Vicinamibacterales bacterium. GTDB lineage: Bacteria > Acidobacteriota > Vicinamibacteria > Vicinamibacterales > UBA8438 > JAAXGX01. The sequence continues at coordinate 303,405 of CBDCHF010000010.1, forward strand.
GTGCGGGAGTGCAATGATTGCTCACCGTGCCATCTCCTCTGGTTGCCGCCGCTGCCGCGCTGCGGCGCGGCCGATTCTTGACTCTCCGTCGCGATGCTCTGTAAGATTGCCGCTTGGCTGCGTGCCGGACGCGTTCGCGGTGCGCCGACGCGATTACACATGGCAACTTTCGTACCAACTCGCAATGACCGCCAGGTCGTCTGGCACGTGATAGATGCCGACTCGCATGTGCTCGGGCGCATCGCGACCGTCGCAGCCCGCCTGCTGCAGGGCAAGCACAAGCCGTCCTACACCCCGTTCCTGGATCTCGGCGATCACGTCATCATCGTCAACGCCAGGCAGGCACGGCTGACGGGCCGCAAGGAGAACCAGAAGCTCTACCGGCGGCATAGCGGCTACGAGGGCGGGTTGCGGGAGCAGCGGGCCTCGACCGTGCGCAGCCTGTACCCGATCCGACTGGTCGAGCAGGCGGTGCGCGGGATGCTGCCGAAGACCAAACTGGGTGCGGCAATCTATCGAAAGCTGAAGGTCTACCCCGGCCCCGATCATCCGCACGGGGCGCAACAACCGACAAAGTACGAGGTGCGTTGACGGTGGCAGTCGATTTCTATGGCACCGGCCGGCGCAAGACGTCGACGGCCCGCGTGTTTCTCAAGCCCGGCACGGGATCGATCAGCATCAATCGCAGGACCCTGGAGACTCACTTCCCCACGGCCTCGCTCCGCACCCGCATCAGGGAGCCGCTTGAGCTGTGCGAGATCGCCGACAAGTTCGACGTGCATGCCACGGCGGCCGGCGGCGGGGTCGCTGGTCAGGCCGGCGCGCTCAAGCTCGGCATCGCGCGGGCGTTGGTGCTCGCCGACCCCGAGCTGCGGCCGCGCCTGAAGAAGGCCGGGATGCTCACGCGCGACGCGCGGATCAAGGAGCGCAAGAAGTACGGGCTTGCGGGCGCCCGCAAGCGCTTCCAGTTTAGCAAGCGGTAATTCCATCGGATGGAGGCAGCTTGGCGCCGATCACGCTGAAGGAACTGCTGGAGTCTGGGGTCCACTTCGGGCACCAGACACGACGCTGGAATCCGAAGATGAAGAAGTACATCTTCGGCAAGCGGAACGGGATCTACGTCATCGACCTCAGCAAGACGGCCAGGCTTTTCACGAGAGCGGAGGAGTTCGTCTCGCGGCTCGCGACCGACGGCCGCTCGATCCTGTTCGTCGGCACCAAGCGCCAGGCTCAGGATTTGATTCAGGAAGAGGCGCAGCGCTGCGGGATGTACTTCGTCAACCACCGCTGGCTCGGCGGCCTGCTGACGAACTTCATGACGATTCAGCGCAGCATCGGCCGGATGCGCGAACTCGAGGCGATGGCCGAGGACGGCCGTTACGAGTCGCTGTCGAAGAAGGAGATCGCCCGCATCGAGAAGGAGAAGCGGAAGCTCCACAGGAACCTCGACGGCATCCGCCAGATGAGCCGGCTGCCCGACGCGGTGTTCGTCGTGGACACCCGCAAGGAAAAGATCGCCGTCGACGAAGCCCGCACGCTCAAGATTCCGGTGATCGGGATCGTCGACACCAACTGCAATCCGGACGACGTCGACTACATCATTCCCGGCAACGACGACGCGTTGCGGTCGATTCGTCTCTTCGTGGCCCGCATCGCCGATGCAGTCATCATGGGTCGCGGCCTGCGCGAGGCCGCGCAGCCGACCGCCGGCGGAGACAACGGTGCGCGTGACCGCGGCGGGTCCGGACCGGCGCCCAAGTCTGCGCCGACGCAGGCGCACTCCCCCGCCTCGGTCTGACGCGTCCGAACCTTGACCATGCCGATCAGTGCGACACAGGTAAAGCAACTCCGAGACATGACCGGCGCCGGCTTCATGGAGTGCAAGTCGGCGCTCGCGGAAGCCAACGGCGACCTCAACAAGGCGGTAACAGTCCTGCGCACGCGCGGCCAGGCCAAGGCGGCTAGGCGCGCCGGGCGGACCACCGCTCAGGGGCTGGTCGGCCACTACGTGCACTTGGGCGACCAGGTCGGCGTTCTGGTGGAAGTGAACTGCGAATCCGATTTCGTGGCCCGCACGGACGACTTTCGGACGCTCGTCAAGGAAGTGGCGATGCACGTCGCCGCGGCGAACCCGATCTGCGTGCGCCGCGACGAGGTGGCGGCCGACGATCTGGCGCAGGAACGAGAGATCGTCCGCGCGCAGTTCGCCGACTCCAACAAGCCGCCGCAGGTCATCGACAAGATCGTCGAGGGCAAGCTCAACAGCTACTACGAGCAGGTGGTCCTGCTGGATCAGCCGTCGATTCGGGATCCGAAGCAGACGATCGGCGAAATGGTCAACGCGGCCATCGCCAAGCTGGGCGAGAACATAACCATCGCCCGCTTTGCACGGTTCAAGGTGGGCGAATCGGCCACGTAGCGTCCGAGCGGTCCGTGGCAGGAGCCTCGCTGCATCCGACCGGTAACGCATCCCGCGCGGGATCGCCGCTCGACCGGCGTTCAGCGGCGGCACCGATGCCCGAGATGCCGTACTGCCGCGCCCTGCGCCGACCGCGGAGCGCGCGGGGGCGTTCCACCGCCGGCGGTCCGAGTTGACCATGGCCGTCCCCTACCGGCGCATCCTCCTCAAGCTTTCCGGCGAAGCCCTCATGGGCGAGCAGGAGTTCGGGATCGATCCGCCGGTGGCGGACCAGATTGCCCGCGAAATCGGTGAGGTGCAGTCGCTCGGCGTTCAGACAGCCATCGTGATCGGCGGTGGCAACTTCTTTCGCGGGCTGGCGGCCAGCGGCCGCGGGCTCGACCGGGCGACAGCCGACTACATGGGCATGCTCGCGACGGTCATCAACGGGATGGCCCTGTCGGATGCCATCGAGCGCCAGGGAGTCGAGACGCGTCTGGTCACGGCAATCGAGATGCGCGAGGTGGCCGAGCCGTTCATCCGGCGCCGTGCGATCCGGCATCTCGAGAAGGGCCGCGTGGTCGTCTTCGCGGCCGGCACGGGGAACCCGTACTTCACGACCGACACCGCCGCCGCCCTGCGCGCCATGGAGATCCGGGCGGAGGTGATTCTGAAGGCCACGAAGGTCGACGGCATCTTCACGGCCGATCCGCAGCTCGATCCGCAGGCGACACGCCTCGACTCGGTGTCCTATCTGCAGGTGCTCGAGCAGCAGCTCAGGGTGATGGACGCCACCGCCATCTCGCTGTGCATGGACAACGAGCTGCCAATCGTCGTGTTCAACCTGCGCGTGCACGGAAACATTCGGCGAGCCGTCCTCGGTGAACAGGTCGGCTCGGTCGTGTCCGCGTGAGCGTGCCCCACCAAAGGTGAGACCATGGACATCACAGACCCTCAATCGGCTGCGGAGGAGGCCCGCCGGCGCATGGACGGCGCCGTCGAGCACGCGCGTCACGAGTTGGCCGGGGTGCGCACGGGACGCGCCTCGGTCGGCATCCTGGACTCGGTTCTGGTCGAGGCGTACGGGTCACGTGTGCCGTTGAACCAGGTGGCGAGCCTGGCGGTTCCCGAGCCCACGCTCATCGTCGCCACGCCGTTCGACCCGTACCAGATGGCCGCCATCGAACGGGCGATCCGCAGCGCCAGCCTGGGTCTGAACCCGAACAACGACGGACGCATCGTCCGGATTCCCGTCCCCCCACTGACCACGGAACGCCGCCAGGAGCTCTCCAGGCTCGTGCACAAGCTGGCCGAGGCGGGCCGGAACAACGTGCGCCAGGTGCGGCGCGAAGTCAATGACGGGCTCAGGAAGCTGCAGAAGAATCACGAGCTCAGCGAAGACGACGAGCGGCGTGGGCTCGACGAGGTCCAGAAGACCACGGACGCGCACGTCCAGCAGATCGACGAGCTGCAGAAGACCAAGGACGCGGAACTGCTCGAGCGCTAGTTTTGCCGTGCGCCCCGACCCGGGGCCGACCGGCGGCCACCATGTCCTCGCCCACCCGCCTCGAGTGCTCCGCCGCCTGCGGTGCGGCTCCCCGCGACCCCGACGCGCCCCACCACCTGTGCGCCTGCGGCGCGCCGCTCCTCGCCCGCTACGACCTGGAGTCGCTGGCGCGCACCTGGTCGCGGGAGACGTTGGCGCGGCGAGAGCCGACGCTGTGGCGCTATCGCGAGGTGCTGCCGATCGCCCCCGGGCGCGCACCGGTCAGCCTGGGCGAAGGGTACACACCGCTCGTCCACACGGTCCGGCTGGGACGCGAGCTCGGGATGCGCTCCCTCTACGTGAAGGACGAGTCGCTGAACCCCACCAACTCGTTCAAGGCGCGCGGCCTGTCGGTGGCGGTGACGCGGGCGCGCGACCTCGGTGCGCGCACGCTGGCGGTGCCGTCGGCCGGCAATGCCGGCAACGCGCTCGCGGCCTATGCCGCCGCGGCGGGGCTGTCGGCCCAGGTGTTCATGCCGCGCGACGTCAAGCAGCCGTTCGTACGCGAGTGCGAGCTCTACGGCGCCCAGGTCACCCTGGTCGACGGACTGATTACCGACGCCGGACGGATCGCCGCCGAGCGCGGGGCCGCGGCCGGGTGGTACGACGTGTCGACGCTGAAGGAGCCCTATCGCCTCGAGGGCAAGAAGACGATGGCCTACGAGCTGGCGGAGCAGCTCGGCTGGCGCTGGCCGGATTGGATTGTCTATCCGACCGGCGGCGGTACGGGCATCGTCGGCATGTGGAAGGCCTTCGAGGAGCTCGAGCGCCTCGGCTGGATGCCGACGGGCCCGCGGCCGCACCTCGTGTCGGTGCAGGCGGCCGGGTGTGCGCCGATCGTGCGCGCGTTCGAGACCGGGGCGGAGCGCGCGGCCCCCTGGACCGATGCCCACACGGTCGCTGACGGCCTGCGGGTTCCGGGCGCGATCGGCGACTTCCTGATCCTCCGCGCGCTGCGGGACAGCCGCGGCGCGGCCGTAACGGTCGAGGACGACCAGATGATCACCGCGATGCGCGACCTCGGCCGCCTCGAGGGCATCAGCGCCTCGCCCGAGGGCGGCGCCACGCTCTGCGCCCTGCGGACCCTCCTGAGCCGGGGCGTCATCGATCCGGCCGCCTGCGTCGTCCTGTTCAACACCGGCGGGGCGCTCAAGTACCTCGAGCTGCTGCGGGGCTGAAGCAGCCGTAGGACTTCGGCCCCGCGGGCCGACCGACGGGCAAGCCGCGGCCGTGGAGTTCGGCGTCCTCCGGCAGCCGAGCGCTCGTCCGCCCGCGCGAGCCTCCCGGCCACTGCCGGACCCTGGGCGCCAGCAGTCCGTTATGAAACCGCGCGTTGCACCGAGACGCGGTCGTGACAATGCCGCGCACGGCCAGAACAAGGCGCGAGGCGGGAGCATCCTGAGCATGAGGTTCTGGCTTGTATTCTCGGGGGGCGTCCGCCAGAATGGCCGCGGAGGAAGTCAAGATGTGGAATCCCCGACGGAACGGGTCGGCCGCCTCGCGGATGCCGGCACTGCTGGTCGTTGCCGCAATGGCAGTGGTCGGTCCGGCAGCCTTGCCCGGGTCGGCCGCGGCCGCCCAGGGCGAGCCGGTGACCTTCGCGAAGGACGTGGCGCCCATCCTGCAGCGCAGCTGCCAACAGTGTCATCGCCCGGGCTCGCTCGCGCCGATGTCGCTGCTGAGCTACGAGGAAGCCCGGCCGTGGGCGCGCTCCATCAAGTACCGGACCGGGCTCCGCACGCAGCCCGGCGCCATGCCGCCGTGGTACGTCGAGAAGGACATCGGCATCCAGGCCTACAAGAACGATCCGTCGTTGACCGATGAAGAGATCGCGACGATTGCCGCCTGGGTGGACGGCGGCGCCCCGAGGGGCGATCCGGCCGCCATGCCGCCCCCGCTGACGTTCTCCGACGAGGATGCGTGGGAGCTCGGCGAGCCCGACCTGATCCTGACGACCCCGAGCGTCGAGATCGCGGCCGGGGCCCCCGACTGGTGGGGGCCGTTCGGCGAAATCCCGACCGACCTGGCCGAAGATCGCTACGTCGCGGCCGTCGAGATGCGGGAAGTCAACGATCTCGGCGGCAGGATCGGCGGCCAGACGGTCGGCGGCCGCTTCGTCTTTCACCACCTCTGCTGGGGCACCATCGCGGCCGACGGTGACACGCGCACGCGCTATCCGTGCCACGAGGTGGGCCGCAACGCCGACATCTTCGATCCCGACGCGGGCCGGCCGCTGGGCAGCGGCTCGAAGGCCGAGATCTACTCCATCCATCTGCACGCGAGCAGCGAGGACGCCAGGGCCCACGTGGAGATCGGGTTCAAGCTGCACCCGCAAGGCTACGAACCGACCAGGCCCCACAGCCAGATGGGCCTGTTCGGCAACAGCATGAACCTCGACATCCGGTCGATGGAGGACAACCAGAAGTTCGAGGCCTTCACCGTGCTGGCGGACAACGCGCGGATCGTCTCGTTCGAGCCTCACATGCACGCCGCCGGCGTGCGGATGTGCATGGACGCTATCTGGGGACGGACGACCCAGATCGAGACGCTCAGCTGCGTCGGATACGACCACAGCTGGGTGAGGACGTACAACTTCGCGGACCACGCGGCGCCGCTCCTGCCGAAGGGCACCATCCTTCGCATCACCGGCTACTTCAACAACACGCCCACGAACCCGAACGTGGCCGATCCCCGTAACTGGTCCGGCCTGGGCCACCGGTCGATCGACAACATGATGAATCACCTGGGCGAGGTCGTCTACCTGACGGACGAGCAGTTCCAGCAGGAGATGGCCGAGCGCCGCGCGGCGCTCAACCTGCGGAAGGGACAGACCGTAGTCGGCTGCCCGCTGTGCAGCGCGGACGCGATGACCGCGAGAGGCCGGGGCAATGATCAGCAGTAGCGCCTGGCTTGCCGCGCGGCGGACAGCCGCAGGCGTCGCGGTCCTGGCGCTGATCGGCGCCACGGCCGGCGCAACGCACGCCCAGGTCGCGTACCCGCGGGGCCAGAGCGTCGTCCCCGTCTACGAGGGGTGGGAGCAGAACGCCGACAGGTCGTTCAACCTCGTCTTCGGCTACTTCAACCGCAACCACCAGGAGGATCTGGATCTCCCGATCGGTCCGGCGAACTACCTGGAGCCGGGCGATCCCGACCAGGGCCAGCCGACCCGTTTTCATCCGCAGCGCAGCCGGTTCCTGTTCAAGGTCCGTGTGCCGGCGGATTTCGGCGAGCGGGAAGTAGTCTGGGCGCTCACCAGCAACGGGCGCACCGAGCGCGCCTACGGCACGCTCAAGGCCGACTATTTCATCGATGACATCGTCGTGATGAACAACAGCGGCGCCGGCGGCCAGGCCGGCGGCGGCAACGATCTGTTCGGCAACACGGCGCCGACGCTGCGCGTGGACGGCGAGCCGGCGCGGCGCGTCCGGGTCGGCGAGCCGGTCGTCCTGACGGCGAGCGCCGAGGACGACGGAATACCGGCGCCACGCGCGGTGGTGTCCGCGGGCGGCATCGGCCAGCGCTGCTGCCCGGATTCCGCGACGGGCCTGCGGCTCTCCTGGTTCGTCTACCGCGGCAGCGGCGATGTCAGCTTCGACCCGCCGCAGTTCGACGCCTGGGAGAACTACCGGGACTGGGCCGACTCGCCGTACTCGGTAGGCTGGGAGACCCCTCCCGTCCCGCCCGAGGGGAAATGGGTCGTGACCGCGAGCTTTGCCGCCCCCGGGACGTACGTGCTGCGCTGCCTGGCGCACGACGGAGGCCTCATGACATCCGAGGACGTCACCGTCGTCGTGAGCGAGTGAGGAACCATGACCTATCGACGATTCGGCTACGGACTGCTATTGTGTGCCATCGGTGCCGCGCTCGGCGCCGGCGCCTCGGAGCTGTCGGGTTCGGCGGCCGGTGCAGGCGCCGGGCAGGCGGGCGATGAAGGCGCTCCGAGCTTCACGTTCGACCCGACCTGGCCGAAGCCGCTGCCCGACAACTGGACGCTCGGCAACGTGGTCGGCGTGGCCGTCGATTCCCGCGACCACATCTGGATCGTGCACCGGCCGGGGAGCCTCACTCCGCAGGAACGCGGTGCCGACGCCGATCCGCCGCTCGCCGAGTGCTGCCGGCCCGCCCCGCCGGTTGTCGAGTTCAACCAGGAGGGCGACGTCGTGCAGGCCTGGGGCGGCCCGGGCGCCGGCTACGAGTGGCCGCAGTCCGAGCACGGCATCTTCATCGACCATCTCGACAATGTCTGGCTGGGCGGCAGCGGCGACGACGACTCCCAGGTGCTCAAGTTCACCCGCAACGGCGGGTTCCTGCTGCAGATCGGCGCTCAGGGGCAGGGACAGGGCAGCAACGACACCGCGAACTTCGGCAAGCCCGCCGAGATCCACGTCGACCCGCAGGCGAACGAGGTCTACATCGCCGACGGCTACGGCAACCGGCGCGTGGCGGTGTTCGACGCCAACACCGGCGAGTACCGCCGGCACTGGGGCGCCTACGGCAACGTGCCGACCGACGACCCCTACACCTACGATCCGGATGCGCCGCTGTCAGATCAGTTCGGCCGGCCGGTCCATTGCGCCACCCTGTCCGCCGACGGACGCGTCTACGTGTGCGACCGCGTGAACAACCGCATCCAGGTATTCGAGAAGGACGGCACGTTCATCGACGAGGTCGTGATAGCCCCGCGGACGCGCGCCTTCGGGGCCGCGTTCGATATCGACTTCTCGCCCGACCCCGATCAACGGTTCCTCTACAACATCGACGGGATGAACCAGAAGGTCTGGGTGATTGCGCGCGCGGATCTGTCGATCGTCGATTCGTTCGGCTTCGGCGGGCATACGGCCGGCGGATTCACGGCCGCCCACAGCCTGGCGGCCGACTCGCGCGGCAACATCTACGTCGGCGAAACGCTCGAAGGCAAGCGCGTGCAGCGGTTCCTGCGCCGCTAGCTCCCGCCCAACCCCTAGCGTCCGGTCAGCGGATCGACGCCGCCCGTGCCGGCGCCGCTCGTCGCGGTGTCCCGCGTGGCCGGATCCGGGCCGCGCCCGTCGGCGAACGCCAGTTCCTCGACGCGCGACCCCGCCAACTGCCCCGGCAGGCCGTAGTTCCCCTCGTGGCAGCGCGGCTCGTAGTAGATGCGGTTGGCCTGCCCGTCCTGGATGACCAGCTCCTGCCGGACGGTCCAGGGCCCCGTCCACGTCGTCGGGTCCTCGACCGTCACGATGTACTCGAGCGTCCCCGCATCGAGACGCGTCCAGCGCTCGATCAGGTGCAGGTTCTCGCGGGAGCCGCGGTAGTCCGTCTTGGGACTGAAGTTGGTGACGTCAACGACCAGCGTGCGGCCTTCCCAGCGCCCGCGCGAGTCGCCCCACCACTGTTGCACGCCCGACGGTATGTGCGGCCGGTCGGTGATCGGGATGGTGCGTTGCCAGCCCTGGCCCTGGCCCACGTCGTAGAAGATCGACACCGCGTCAGGCGACTGCACGATCCGCCGGAAGCCGCTGAAGTCGGGCAGCAGGGCGCCCATGCAGCGCTCCGACAGGCTCCGATCCTCCGGGCCGTCGTTGCGGTTCAGCCGGTCGGTGTTGTAGTAGGGCGACTGCTCCTCGCGAAGCGGCGAGGGCGGCCCGTACTCCCAGCCGGCGCAGGCCGGCTCCTGGCTCCGGCAGGTCTCCGTGGCCTGGAGCAACGCGAGACGAAAGTCCCGCTGCGAGGTGATCCATTCCCGCGCCTCGGGGGTCAGCGGGGGAATGCGGCCGTCCGGCGGGTCGACGATCAAGGACGTGCGGGGACCGGTCGGCCGGATCGACATGAACACCGCGTTGTACGCGCCGCGGACGTCACGTTCGGTACCGACCCCCTCCCGTGCGTCGCGGCGCGGAAGCGCCGTGCGCCGCTCGTCCAGTTCGACCCGCTCCTCCTCCGTGAACACATCCCTGTCCCCGAACCGCGCCGGCCGTTCCAACGGGGTGGTAAACGGGTCGGTCCAGATGCCCTGCAGGTCTGGGTCGCCCCACGACGTCATGAGCGCCTGCGCTTCCACCGTGTGACGCGGCGGAGCCAGCTCCAGCAACCCGACGATGGCGGCCAGCACGACCGCCGCACCGACAATCTCGATAACGCGAGTCCTCATGGTCGGAACCCCCGAATAACCGTAGATGACGCGGCCACGGCGGGCCGGCTACTGCTGATCCTGCGACGTAGCGAACCGCGGCGTGCCGCCGCGCGCGGCGAGTTCTTCCTCGAACTGCTCCTGGGTCATCGGCACCATCCGGGAGATGCCGGACATCATGTCGTCGATCGAGCGGTTGCCCCACCCCTTCCAGTTGCGCGGGTCCACGACGTTCTTGTTCGTGGCCGAGTTGTTGTACCAGGCCATCACGTGGACGAGCGTGCCCGCCGGCAGGAGCGGCGCAACGTCGTCCTCGTAGACGTACACCTTGGCCCAGTTGTGGTCGTAGTCGGCGCAGCTCAGCATCTCCCGCGCGTTGTTGGGGTAGATCGCCTCGAAGCACATCCGCTGGCCGCTCGAGTGCAGGTGGGGTTCGAACGTCAGCAGCTTGGTAGGCGCGGTCAGGCGGTGGAAGCCATCGCGCATCACGTTGTCGTCGTTCGAGGGGATGTCGAACTCGTAGTCGTAATGCGTCGCCCGGCGCAGGCTGGTCTGGCCCAGCTTGTACTTCGGCTCGTACCCCTCGGGGTGCAGCGTGAAGCCGACGTCGAGCCGGGCCCGCACCTCGCGGCCGACGGAGTGCAGGTGCATCGAGTTAAACGTGATGACGGAGCCGGCCGGCAACAGAACGCCCACCTCGTCGGGATAGACCGTCGGGTTCTGGCCCAGCTCGTGCACCAGGGTGAACTCGTCGTCCCGCTCCCCGCAGAACGTCTGGGCGCCGCAGGCAGCCGGCCCGGTCGGATCCTCGGGCGACTCGGCGGTGAGCACCGCGTGATGCACGACGAACAGTCCCAGGGCAGCACGGCCGTCGTCGTCCACCTCGACCTCTTCCTCGTGGAGCCTGACCTCCTTGACCTCGATTGCCTTCACGTAGCGGTCCTCGGTCAGTCCGGTCTGGGTATGCCCCCACTCGCCGAACCAGTCGGCGGCCTCCGCCTCGATCGTCCCCTCGGGCGACGGCACGATCAGGTCGGGGCTCCCGTAGGTCCAGCCGTCGCCCGGCCACTCCATCGGCGGCGGAAGATGGGCCGGATTGCCCCGCGGCGCGCCGTTGTCCACCCACGTCGCAATCGTCGCGATCTGGTCATCGCTCAACGAGGGATCGTTCTTGTAGTGCTGGATGCCGATGTTCTTGTCGATGAACCAGGGCGGCATCTCGCGGGCCTGGATCCGGTTCTTGATGGAACGCGCCCAGGGACGGACATCCTCGTAGGTGACGAGCGCCATCGGCGCGCCGCCCTGCGAGCGGTGACAGTTCTCGCACGACCGCTGGAGAATCGGCGCAATGTGCTTGCTGAACGTCACCTCGGCCCCCTGCTCGGCGCCGGCGGCGGGCGACGGCCCGAGAGCCAGGCCGGTGAGCACTAACCCGGCCAGGCAGCCGGCGAGGGACAGGCGCAGATTCCAGGCGGTCTTCGTCATCGCAATACACCTCTCGCTTGGTGTTCCGGACACACGTCCTCGTCAGCGTAACACTAAGCGCGACGGTTGCAAACCCCTGCAGATGCCGCCGGCCGGCTCGCGGCGGCTGGCCGAACGCGGGCGCGATCCTGTAAGGTTGTGGGTCCCCCGCCTGATGGGCCGCTAGCTCAGCTGGGAGAGCGCCGCGTTCGCAACGCGGAGGTCGTGGGTTCGAGCCCCATGCGGTCCACCACTAGTCCCCGTAACTTATAGGAAAAAGGGGCTGTTGGAGGTCTTCATCACTCATCCCATCAGGGAACCAGCGGGACGACCCACGTCGACTTGCGGGCCGTCCAGGTACCCGGTCGTCCGGGCGCCCCTCGCCGACTGCCAGCTCCGAATCGCCGCCCGCGTCGGCGGGCCGAACAGACCGTCCGCACCGCCGGGGTCGAAACCGCCGGCCTGGAGCCCTTGCTGAATCTGCCGCCGTGCGGCCCGGTCGAAACCCAACCCCTCCTCGACCACTGGGCCGTTGCAGCCCCATACCCGAACCACGCATCCCGAACCGCCACGGGAACGGCACTCCGCCAACGCGCGCCGCCGGGCCGCATCCGCCGAGGCATATGCCTCCGCCCAGCCGAACGCTGTGCTGGCGTTGTCCTGATCGGCCACATACGCCCCGCAGCGGTCGAATGTCAGCACCACAGAACACCCCGCGCCGCACTCGCGCAGCGCCACCGCCCGCGCCGCTGCTGTCGTCTCGTAGTCCACCGCCCAGCCCCAGTGGTCTCCTTGACGCTCATCGACCGCCAGCGCGCCCACCGGGAACTGGGTGGCCGCTGGCGACGTGAACACCACGACCGCCAAGACCGCCACGACGAGCGAGATCACAGTCATCTCGGGGACCTCCTCCACGCGCGTATGCTACGCCGTCGATGTGCGATCACTCAAACCCTCGTCGGCGGCGCGTACGTCCGAAGTTGCAGACCGCCATGAACTCCTGATCGCCCGGCAGCCGGGTCCGTCCAGAGCCAGACCTGGGAAGTTACCCCCTCCAGGTCGCCGCAGGCGGTCGGGTTGAAGCAAGCTGCCGCCGGCATCGCGAAGAACTGGATGTTGACGATCAGGACGCCGAACAGGGCGAAGCCCCGCAGCACGTCGAGCGCGTCGGCGCGGCCCGCCCGGGAGACCGAGCCGCCGACCGCGGCCCGCAGCGGGGCTCGTCACGACCGGCCACGTTCTTGGGCACGAGCCCCGTTCAGGATGATCTGCATGCTCCAGTTCCCCTCTGTCAGGTGCGCTTCCCGGCGATGATCGTCGATCCGCACTTCTATCTCGTCGCCGCCGCCGCGGTACTCATCGTCGGGATGGCCAAGGGCGGGTTCGGCGGGGGCATCGCCGTCGTCGGCGTGCCGCTGATGGCCATGGTCGTCAGCCCGTTTCAGGCAGCGGCGGTCATGCTGCCGATCCTGATGGTGATGGACGTCCTTGCGATGCGCGCGTACTGGAGCCAATGGGACTGGCGCAATCTCCGGATCCTGCTGCCGGCCGCCATGCTCGGCACGCTCCTCGGCTTCGTGACCGCCCGCGCCATCTCCGCCGACGGACTGCGCGTCCTGGTCGCCGCCGTCGCGCTCGTCTACGCGGTGCAGTACTTCCGGCGCCGGCCGGGCGACCCGACCCGTCCCCCGCACCCTGGCCTCGGACTTTTCTGGGGCGCCACCGCCGGGTTCACGAGCTTTTCCATCCACGCCGGCGGGCCGCCGCTGCAGGCTTTCCTGCTGCCGCAACGGATGCACCGGACGACGTTCCAGGCGACCAGTGTCCTGTTCTTCTTCGTGGTCAACTGGTCGAAGGTCGGCCCCTACTACTGGCTCGGCCAGTGGACCACGGACAACCTGCAGACGTCGCTCGTTCTGCTGCCGCTGGCGCCGGTCGGGGTCTTCCTCGGCCGCTACCTGCACGACCGGGTCGCTGACGAGCTCTTCTTTCGCGTCGTTCACGCGTCCCTGTTCGTCATCGGCGTCAAGCTGCTCTACGACGCGTCGGTCGCTTGAGCAGCGCCGCTATCGCGTGCTCTCCGAGGCGTCAGTCCTCGCTCGGCTAGCGGTCGCCACTGGAGTTCGAACGGCTCCATGCGGATCCGTCGGCATCACCCCGGAACGCCTGCGGGTCGCCGATCTCAGTCGACGCGCAGAACGAGGTCGCGGACACGCGGCGACTACCGCAAGCCGCCGCCGAACGTGACGCCGCCGTAGATCTCCCGCCCGGGCGAGGGCCGGTAGTACCGGCCGCCGAACGCGTTGGCGAGGCCCGACGAGTTGTAGCGCTCGTCGAGCAGGTTGTCGATGCCGACGAAGGGCTGCACGTTGACGTCTCCCATCTGTACGACCCACCCAAGGCGCAGGTCCACCACCGTGTAGGCCCAGTTCGTCGCCTCGGGTTCGTTGGCGTTGGTGAAGAAGAACTCGCCGACCCGGCGCACCGAGGCGCTCGCCTGGAGGCCGAATGGCGCCGCGTAGTCGATGCCCGCGAACAGGCGGCGCGGCGGCGCGCCGGGCTCCCGCTTCCCGGCGTAGTCGACCCCTTCGAGCACGAACCGGCGGAAGACGAAGTCCTGCCAAGTGTAGGCGAGCTCCGCCCCGAAGCGCACCGCCGGCCGCCAGCTCAGCGACAGCTCGACGCCGTTGCGGGCCGTCTCACCGGCGTTGTCGTCGTAGAGCCCGAACATGCCGGAGCGGACCGGAACGACCACGTCCAGAAGGCGTGAGCGGTAGGCCGCGATCTCGTAACGGAGCCGCGCCGGTTCAATCAAACCGCGCACGCCCAGCTCCAGGCTGCGGAGCCGAGACGGGTCCAGGTCCTGGTTGAAGCCGCCGCGCCCGCCCGCCTGCCGCGAGAGCTCGACGGTGGTCGGCGTCTCGTACGCGGTTGCGAAGTTGCCGTAGAGATTGAGGCCCGGCGCCACCGTCAGGCCGGCCGAGGGGCTCTCGGCGCCCATGGTGCGATTACCCGACTGATCGCCGTCGTCGAGCTTCCGGTCGACCGCCCGGAAATGGTAACGGTCGTAGCGGGCCCCGGCGGTCAACGTGACCCGCGGGTGCGGCGAGACGCTCACCTGGGCGAAGGGCGCCGTCGACATGACCTGCTCCTGCTGATCGAGATTCGGCGGTCCGCGGTGCGCGACGCCGCCGACGACGAACGGCGGCAGGAAGCGGAAGTCCAGGCGGCTGTCGTCCTGAGTCGACACGTCGACGCCGGCCGTCCATTCGATCGTCGTCGAGCCGATCTGGGCCGCGCCCTGGTACTCGGACCGCAGGCCGGCGGCGCGGCGGCTCAGATCGAGGGCCCGGATGCCCCGGCCGGCATCCACGCGGCGCCGGGCGCCCCAGGCGGTAGCGCGCAGGATCTGTCCCCCCGGCCAGCGATGCTCGAGGGTCACGCCTCCCTGGATCTGCCGGGCCGACTCGCCCCAGTTCTGCGCGGACACAGGCGCGCCCCGGAAGGAGCGGGCCTGCCGTGGGTTCGGAACTCGGCCGTCCAGCTCCGCCGCCGTCAGCCGCGGGTCGCCGGCCTCGACTCCGGTCAGGTAGCTTGGGTTCGCGGCGAACGGCAGGTAGTAGTGATTGAAGACGACCGACAGCTCGGTCCGCTCCGAGAGAGTCTGCCGCACCACCACGTTGGCTTGGAGGATGTCGGGCTGGCTGTGATCGCGCCAGCCGTCGATCCGGAAACGGCTCACGCTGCCCATGAACCGCGTGCCGCGGTCGTTGTGGCCGTCGACTCGGAGCTGCTGCCGCTGGTAGCCGTCACTGCCCCACTGCAGGTCGGGGCGTATCGTCAACCGGCGCGTCGGATCGATCTCGGTGAACAGGCTGATCACCCCGCCGGCGGAGTTGCCGTAGAGCACCGAGCTCGGACCGCGAATGACCTCGATGCGCCGCACCGCACCGAGTATCGATGCTGCCCGGCTCGGTCGTTCCGTCGGCGGTGGTCAGCGGTATGCCGTCCTGGATGATGGCCAGGCCCCGGATGCCGTATTGGGGTTCGGCGGGCGGGGCGCGGACGCTCAGGGCGACGCCGCCGGTCAGCCCGTAGTCGCGGCGGTTCTGGACGGTCAGGCCCGGAATGCCCCGCAGCGACTCGTCGAGCCACCCCTTCCGCTCGGTGAAGCCGAGCACATCGGGCCCCAGGACTGTCACTGCGTTGGCCACGCTCTCCAGGCTCTGGTCGGACCGGGTCACCGTGACCGTCTCGGCCAGAGGCGCAATGGACAGCGTGAAGTCGAGAATCGTCTCGTCCGCCGCGAGCGCTACGGCCGCGGGGTCAGCGCGGAATCCCGGGAGATAGACGGTCACCTCGTAGTCGCCCGGGGACAGCCGCGCGATGTCGTACTCGCCGCGCTGGTCGGTGATGTCGCTGCGCGTCAGGCCGGTGGCGGCATGCCGCGCGGTGACCGTCGCGCCGGGGAGCACGCCGCCGAGCTGGTCGGTGACTGTCCCCCAGATCAACCCGGCGCCGTCCTGTCCGGTCGCGGGCGCAGCGCCGACGACGAGACACAGTGCGGCAATGCAGGCGGCCTGGAAGGGGTTGTCACCGCCGAGACGCGTCATCGGCCGTAACCAATCTGCGTCGTCAGGCGACCAAGACGCCCATAATATACTTCCGACAGAACGCGTTACAGAGGAGCCTCTTGCGAAACGCGTGATCGGCCGAGTTTTCCCTGGCGGAGGCGGCGGGGCGATGGACGGTCAGCGGGCGGGATGCAGCGTTCGCAGGATGGCAGTGACCGCGCCCGGGAAGCCGGCGACACGGGGGTTCATGGAGCCTGCCTGCCGGTTATGAGGGCAAGCGCACGCGAAGAGAGATGGCGCATTTTCTTCACGAGCCGTTCCAGTTTCCGGTAGTTGTTCTCGATCCACTCCCGGTAGAGGACGAGTTCATCTTCGGTGAGCTTCAAGCCGACGGTCTTTCCGCAGGTAACTTAGTTCCAGCTTAATATGAGGGCAAGCGCACGCGAAGAGAGATGGCGCATTTTCTTCACGAGCCGTTCCAGTTTACGGTTGTTCTCGATCCACTCCCGGTAGAGGACGGTTCATCTTCGGTGAGCTTCAAGCCGACGGTCCGCGGGCCGTGCGTCCAGTAGTGGTAGGGGCCGTGACGGGCGTCCGGGTCGTCGTGGCAGCGACAGGTAGCCCTCCCACACGTTATCCGGCGGGTGTGAACGCTGCCCTGGCCTACGAACCCGAGCGTTTGCAGTTCCGCCTTGAGCGCGTCGTATTGCTCCTCATAGCGGCGTAACGCTGCGCTGTAGGCCATCTATTCGTTGTTTCACATCCTTAGTGTCGGCCAATATACAGTAGTGGGCAGGAGTGGCCAATCAAACAAACTATGAACTGCCTGCGTGGTTCCTTCGCCCCCTATTGGTAGTCGATCCAGCGTGCGCTGTTCCCCCAGTTGGAGCCCGTGTTGGGTCCGCTGACCGGGAAACAGCAGCAGTTGGTGCAGACTCTCGAGGTCATCCGTATCGAGCAGTGGATTCCCCGGTGCTTCCGGGTGCCGGGGCGTCCGCGCAAGGACCGCGCGGCACTGGCGCGAGCCTTCGTGGCCAAGGCGGTCTACGACATGCCGACGACGCGCGTGCTGCTGGACCGCTTGGTCACCGACGTGGCGCTGCGGCGGATCTGCGGCTGGGAGCGGAAGAGCGAGGTGCCGAGCGAGTCGGTCTTCTCACGCGCCTTCGCCGAGTTCTCCGACACACAGTTGCCCCAGCGCACGCATGCAGCGTTGATCCGTAACACCCACCACGACCGGTTGAGAACGGCGGAGCAAAAATAGACCACAGCGCGGCGGTGTGAAGCTGCCTGCGGGCGGCGGAAAACCAGACCGCTCGAGTGGTCCACCGAGCATGCCGACGGTGTTCTGTGGAATACAGGAGGGATGTATCGAGTGGAGTTCTATGCGGCGGTGCGGCGCAGCGTCTATGTGGAGGGATTGAGCGAGCGGGCGGCGGCCCGGCGCTTCGGGCTGGCCCGGGAGACGGTGCGCAAGATGCTGCGCTACCGCCTGCCGCCCGGGTATCGTCGGGCGAAACCGATCCGGTGTCCGAAACTGGACGCCTTCACCGGGGTCATCGATCAAATTCTCACCGACGATCAGCAGCGCCCGAAGAAACAACGGCACACGGCCAAGCGCATCTGGGAGCGCTTATGCGTCGAGCACGCCTTCACGGGCGGCTACACGATTGTCAAAGACTACGTGCGCAGGCAGAAGCTGGGCGGGCAAGAGATGTTCGTGCCGCTCGCGCATCCGCCGGGCGACGCCCAGGCCGACTTCGGCGAAGCCCTGGTGGTCATCGACGGCGTCGAATGCAAGGCGCACTACTTGGTCGTGGATCTGCCGCACAGCGACGACGCGTCCGTGCAGGCGTTTCCGGCCGAGACGACGGAGGCGTTTTGCGAAGGACACAACGCCGCGTTCCGCTACTTCGGCGGCGTGCCGCGTGGCATCGTCTACGACAACACCACGCTGGCGGTGGCGAAGATTCTCGGGGACGGCACGCGGCAGCGAACGCAGAGCTTCAGCGAGCTCCACTCGCACTACTTGTTCGACGATCGCTTCGGACGGCCGGGGAAGGGCAACGACAAAGGCAAGGTGGAAGGGCTGGTCGGCTACGCCCGCCGAAACTTCTTCGTGCCGGTCCCGCGCGTCGCGAGTTGGGACGCGTTGAACGCTGACTTGGCGCGCCAGTGCCGCGCGCGGCGCGGGCAGCGGTTACGGCGGCACACCGAGACGATCGGGGAGCGCTTCGCGCGCGACCGCGCCGCGTTGTTGCCGTTGCCGCCGGTCCCGTATGACGCCTGCGACACGCGCCCGACGCGGGTCACGTCGTTGTCGCTGGTGCGCTACCGCCGCAACGACTACTCGGCGCCAACCGCCTACGGCCACCGCGACGTGGTGGTGAAGGGCTACGTGGACGTCGTCGTGATCGTCTGCGGGAGTGAGGAGATCGCCCGTCATCGTCGCAGCTACGGGCGTGAGGAGCTGATCTTCGATCCGCTGCACTACTTGGCCTTGTTGGAGCGCAAGACGGGCGCGCTCGATCAAGCGGCGCCGCTGACCGGGTGGGCGCTGCCAGACGAGTTTCTCCGGCTGCGGCGGCTCTTGGAGACCCGGCTGGGCAAAGCCGGGACCCGCGAGTATGTGCAGGTCTTGCGGCTCCTCGAGGACTTTCGGCTGGCCCACGTCCGCGGCGCTATCCAGGACGCCCTGCGACTGGGCGCGATCGGGTTCGACGCCGTCAAGCATCTTGTTCTGTGCCGCCTCGACCACCGGCCGCCCCGCCTCGACCTGGCGCAGTATCCGCATCTCCCGGCCCCGCGGGTGACGACGACCATGGCGGCCGACTACTTGATGCTGCTGGGGGCATGGCCATGATCCGATTCAGTGGACGGTTTCGTTGAGTTGATCGTTCCTCGGTGTCTGTTCTTTTCTCATTGAAAAAGACAACGGGTGTGGAGCCTGTGGGAAACCGCGTCCTTGGCGGTTTTCCATAGGATCCACGCCCTCTTCGTTTGCGCGTCGTTCGAATGCCGCTGGACTGATCTGGCCAAGCGTCGAGTGCCGGCGCCGTTGGTTATAGAACACTTCGATGTAGTCGAACAACTCCATCTTTGCGTCTCCGTACGTGTGGAACCGATCGGCGAGCTCACTCTTCACGGTGGAGAAGAAGCTCTCCATGACGGCGTTGTCGTGGCAGTTGCCCCGGCGGCTCATGCTGCAGACGATCCCGCGCGCATCCAGGAGCGCCTGGTAGTCCGCGCTCGCGTACGTGCAGCCTTGGTCGGAGTGGTGCAATAGGCCGATCTCCGGGCACCGTCGTTTCAGCATCTCCAGCGCCTTGATGGTCAGGTGGCGATCGTTGACGGCGCTCACGGCCCAGCCGACCGCGAATCGCGAGAACAGGTCGAGGACGACGGCGAGATAGAGCTTGCCGCTCGAGCCGATGACAAACTCGGTCGTGTCCCCGACCCAGCGCTGATTCGGTGCGGCGGCGTCGAACTGCCGGTCGAGGAGATTCGCGGCCACCGGCTGGTCGTGATCGCTCATCGTGGTCAACGTGAACCGTTTGCGGGTGCGCGCCTTCAGGCCGCCTTCCTGCATCAACCGGATCACGCGCTTCCGGCTGACCTGCTCGTCTTGCTCGATCAGATCCTCGTGAATACGGGGACTGCCGTACCGCTGCTTGCTCTCGGCAAATGACGCCTGGACCAGCACCTTCAGGCGGCGGTCCTCCCGCTCGTGCGTCGATTCCGGGCGCTGCTGCCAGGCGTAGAAGCCACTCGGTGTGACGCCCAGCCAGCGACACAGTTGCGTGAGCGGATAGCTGGCCTTCTCCGTCTGGATCCACGCGAATTTCACAGGTGGTCCCTCGCGAAGAAGGCCGCCGCTTTTTTTAGGACGTCGCGCTCCATGCGCAGCTCGCGCACTTCCTTGCGCAGCCGCGCCAGCTCCTCACGCTCCGCCGTCGTCAGGCCCGTCTTGCCCTTCGTCCGATCCGCGCGGGCCTGCTCGACCCAGTTGCGCAGCGACGACTCCGTCAAGCCCAGATCGCGCGCCGCGGACGCGACCGTCTTGCCCTCATCGAGGACCAGTCGTACCGCCCCCGTCTTGTAGCCATCCGTGAAGCTCCGCCGCGTCCGCCTGCCCTGCGTGTCCGTCATGGTCGACATCGTATTCCCCTCTCGGAAGATGTCCACCAAACCGGATCAAGCCCAGCAGGGGCCGAGTGATGGCCAAGTCGACCCTGCTGCTCGACGCCCATCTCAAGGCCCTCCGCTTGCCGACCTTCCTGCGCGAGTACGACAAGGTGGCGCGGCACTGCGCGCAGGAAGGGCTGGACTGTCCACGCTACCTGTTCCGCCTCTGCGAGCTGGAGCTGCTCGACCGCGAGCAGCGCGCCATCGAACGCCGCATCAAGGCCGCCAAGTTCCCGGTCGTGAAGAGTCTCGAGACCTTCGCGTTCCGCGCGATCCCGTCGTTGAACAAACGGCTCGTGCTCGAGCTGACCCGCGCGGAGTATCTCGACCGGCGAGAGAACGTCTTGGCGTTGGGCAACTCCGGCACAGGCAAGACGCATCTGGCGCTGGCCTTGGGGTTGGCCGCCTGTCAGAAAAGCTATCGGGTGCGCTTCACCACCGCCGCCGCGCTGGTGAACGAGCTGCTCGAAGCTCGGGATGACAAGCGCCTGCTCCGCTTCCAGAAACAGTTGGCCAAGCAGGATTTGTTGATCGTGGACGAGCTCGGCTACGTGCCGTTGTCGAAGACCGGCGCCGAGCTGCTGTTCGAGATCTTCTCCCAGCGCTACGAGCAAGCGTCGACGCTGGTGACCTCGAATCTGCCCTTCAACGAATGGACCGAGATCTTTGGCTCTGAACGGCTCACCGGCGCGCTGCTCGACCGGCTGACCCATCACGTCCACATCCTCGAGCTGAACGGCGACAGCTATCGCCTCGCACACAGCAAGCACGCTCGCAAAGACGCTGCCACCCCGGCGTCCTGACCCCTCCCCCTGCAACGCCGCTGGCTGTGCAGCCGGGCCTCCACTGCGTCCGGGCCCGCCCCGGGGGCGTGCCCAGACTCCGCTTCAGCCCACCCGCACAGCCACCTTCAAACACGCCACCGGGCGGCCGGATGGTCTAATTTTCCTCCGCCACTCTGGTCTAGTTTTGGTCCGCCCTTGACAAACTCACTCGCCACCCCTGTTGTGTCAGCGCCGCGGCCAGCTTCGCCCGACTCTTGCCTGTCCAGCGTAGCGGCGAGGTCGGGTCTCCGCCCGTCAGCGGGTCCACCAGCGCTTCGAGTGCGGCCAGCAGACCGGGCTGGCTCTGTTCGAGACGGGGCCGCCCGGCGCCCGGACGTCGTACCCGGTCTGTCGGCGTTTGGCCTTGCGAGATCTCCCGGCGACCCTTCCGGATCGTCTCCCGGGCCAGACCCGTGGCCGACGAGACCAGCGCGTCCCCGCCATAGCCGATGAACAAAGACTCGGCGGCCGCCCACCGGCGGCGACTGCGCTCATCCAACACGGGCGAGACCACCGCGTACTTCGCGACGATGGTGGCTTCCAATTCCACGTTGCGCTGCATGCAACCGAAATAGACTACGAAACCCAGAAGATAGCAAGTTAATTGCCGCCAGTGGCCTAACGGGCCCCTATCGCCGCCGGTGGTGGTAGCGCGCATCAATCGGCTGTTGACCGGTTGGGCGAACTACTTCACCCTGGGGCAGGTCAGCCCGGCCTACGCTGCGATTGACCGGCACGCGACGCGGCGGCTGCGCCAGTGGCTCTGTCGCAAGCACAAGGTGCAGTTAGGGAAATACGTGCGCTTCCCGGATGAGCGACTCTGGCAAGAGTACGGGCTCACCCGCCTTGTTCCGCGAACGGCGAGCTTTCCGTGGGCGAAGGCATGATCTCGTCCGAGAGCCGGATGCGGGAAATCCGCCTGTCCGGTTCGATGAGCGGCGACTGGAAACGGAGCCATGGCGAGGAGTGAGGCACCGGCATCAGCGAAAGCTGCCGGGAACAGCTACCCCCTACGCCTACCGCCACCGCGCCAGTCGTCGACTCTACCCTGCTGACGTCCGCCTCCCTGCACGACAGCCAAGCCGCCATTCCGCTGGCGACCTTGTCGGCCGAGCGAACGACCAATCTGTATGACCTGATGGACGCCGCCTACGACGCGGAACCGATCCGCCAGCACAGCCGCTCACTCGGCCACGTCCCGTTGATTGACACCAACCCCCGCCGCGACAAGGCGCTGGCGGAGGAATTGCGAACCGAAGCCCGGCGCCTGCAGCGTATCGGCTTTCAGCTTCCCGAGCAGGCTCGCTACAACGAGCGTACGGCGGGTGAGCGCGTCAATGGCCGACTCAAGGACGAGTTCGGCGGTCGCCATGTCCGGGTCCGTGGCGCCTCGAAAGTGATGTGCCACTGCATGTTCGGCGTGCTCGCACTCACCGCCGACCAGCTCGTGCGCCTCGTGACATAACCAGTGCACCGCCGGCAACGCCCCTCGGCGCCCGACGGGCGTCAGTCACCCACGGGTGTCCCAACGCGCGGTCGAGAACACGTCGAAATATCCGACTTCTACCTCTGGCGTGCCGCCGGTTATCCCGACAAGATATCCAGTCGGCGATCCAGGGCAATCGTGTTCACCAAGAGAGCTGAGGACTGCGCCCAGCCCCAATCCCCCGGGAGTTTTGCAAGCGGCTCAGAGGGTTGCACGGGTGTTGTCGCAACCCGGTAGCCCTGCGAGCATGTATAAAAGGCTACCTGTCACATGTTCGAGCCCCGACTCCGGATCCGCGTCCGGTTCGCGGCCAATGCCGCTACGCGTCTTCATTGGCCACGATTCCCGCGAGCCGTCGTGTGCTCCCGTGCTCGCCTACAGCCTCATCAAGCACGCCAGCGTCCCTCTCGACATCCGTTTCCTCGTCGCCGGTGAGCTCGACTTCGACCGCCCCCGGGAACCGCTGCAGCCCACCGAGCTTACCTATACGCGCTTCCTGGTGCCGCATCTATGCGGGTTCCGGGGCACGGCCCCTCATGCATCCCCTTGTTTTTCCAGGCATCAGATCACGCCGAAGACCTCTCGATACACCCGCTGTTCCATGAGCACGCTTCCGAACGTCTCCATCAATCGACGAACCCGATCCTCGGGCCAATTGGGGAGGTGGTGGTACAGCATCAGCCCCTGCCGAAACAACGAATGCGTCCGCCGCTTCACCGTGTTCGCCTTCAACCAGCGGTCATAACCGATGCGCTCGCCCGCCGCGCCCAGCAACGACAGCACGGCGATCGCCAGCGCGCTGATCAACAACAGGCGGTCCCGCCGGTCCGGGCGCGAAACGTGCATCGAAGACAACCCCATCCCGAAGCGCATGTCTTTGATGTCCCGAAAGCCCGCCTCAATCCCCCAGCGCTTGCCGTAGTACCGAATCAGGACCCGCGTCGGGACTGTCGCTTCGCTGGCCACCAGGCACCACGGTTCGTCCATCTTCGGATCGTGTACGCACACGACCACGCCGACCGGCAGTTCGTACGTGTCGGTCACCCGAGCACCCACCAGCCGCCGCGCACGCCCCCCGGCGCCGACCCACGCGGCGGCCGCTCGCCGCTCGCCCCGCGCACTCGTCACGGAGATGTCTCCACGCAACCGAATCACATATTCGAAGGCCAGCTCTGTCGTCAACGCGTAGAACAGCTTGCAGTCCCCAAAGCCCCGGTCCGCCACGACGGTGACTTTCACCCCGGCCGGCAGCACCTCCCGCAACCGGCACAGCACCTCGTACTCATAGCGCCGCTGATTACCCTTCAGCGTCGAGGACGCCACCGTCTTCCACAGCAGGGGCGTCGCGCGCCCATGGCCAGTCACCATCGACAGCACGATCGTGTCGTGCCCGTCGGCCGCGAAGCTCGTCCAATCCAGCGCGACGACCACTTCTGTGCGGGCGCTGACGATGAACGGCGTCCAGTATGCGAAAAAGGTCCAGACGTCGACGCCTCGATTGCTCAGCAGCCGATCCACCTACTTCACACCATGCTTGGTCAACGTGCCCATGGCCTGGGCCAAGCCGCGCCCCACTGCATGGATTGCCAGCGAAGCGCTCGTCAGCACGCCCACGGTTGCGTTAGCCAATGACAGCACCCTCTTGGCATGCAGGTCGCCTTCGTACAAGGTCGTGATGAAGTTCAGGAGGTCGTGTCTCCGGAGCCATTGCCCGGATGAGGCCGGCCGGTCTTGATATATATTCATGCATTCATATTCTAATTCACAGTGCGCCACCTTTCAGACTTTCTAACCTAATGCGAGACGGAGGGGTTTCGCTCTATTGATTCACATGGGTTCTCCATCCGGCGCCGCCGGACCCCGTAGTCATGAAACCAGGGCACGACGAGGCGACAGCCGGCCCCGTGGGTGCGGATCAGCCGGCTGGAAGGCTACCGCTGCCCACGAGTTTCTGTTGGAAAATGAGGGGATCTCTGAGGCACGGCCCTCTTCATGGACGGGGACATGGTGTGCACGGCGGACGTGGCCAAGCTCGCCCGGCTCGACATGGCGGGACTGGCCTTGCGGGTCGTCAAGCACGACCACCGTCCGGTCGAGACGCGCAAGATGGACGGCGTGGCGCAGACGGCCTATCCACGCAAGAACTGGTCCAGCCTGATGCTCATGAACTGCGCGGCGCTGACCCTCTGGTCCAGGACCGTTGTGGAGACCGCGTCGGGGGCGTACCTCCACCGGTTCCGGGACATTCCGGACGAGCGCATCGGCGAGATCCCGGACGGCTGGAACGACCTCGATCGGCACCGACCGGGCACCAAGCTGCTACACTACACGAGCGGTGGACCCTGGTTCGAGGAGTACGCGGATCACCCCGACGGGGACCTATGGCGGCGGTACCGCGACGAGTACCTCGCCGTCGCCCGCATCGTCGAGCGGCGGCCGCCGCTCCCCGACCAGAGGCGGCCCTGATGGACGACGCCGGCTACGCCGCGTGGCGGGACCGTCATGCGCCCCGCATCGAGCGGCTGAGGAACCGGCACGCTGGCGCCGCCTGCGCGCTACTGGGCAGCGGCCCGTCGCTGCGCGGCGCGGACCTCGACCGGTTGCGTGGCCGTCTCGTGATCGGCGTCAACAACCTCTTCCCGCAGCTGCGCGGGGCCGCGTGGAAGCCGGCCTTCTACGTCGCGGTCAGCCCCGACAAGATCGCCACCAACGCCGGCGACATCGCCGCCCTGGACGCCGTCTGCTTCCTCTCCCACTGTCACTGGGACCGGGTGCTGCTCCCCCCGGCCGAGCACCGCCTGCCGATCTTCACCACCGGGGGCCTCGGCATCCCGGCGTCCCCTGGCGCGTTCGAGGGTGACCTGACGCGCCCCGTTCCGGTCGGCAACACCGTCAGCTTCGTGGCGCTGCAGATCGCCTACTTCCTCGGCTTCGCGACGGTGGTGCTGCTCGGCTTCGACCACCGCTTCCGCAGCGTGGAGCGCCCCAATGTCCGAGTCGCGGGGTCCTCGGCCGCCGACCCGGACCACTACTGCCCCGACTACCACCGGAACGCGGCGTACCACGCCCCCGACCCCGGCTCCTACGAGACCGCGTTCGCGACCGCCCGCGCCCGTTTCGAGGCGGCCGGGAGGCGCATCGTCAACGCGACCCCCGGCAGCGCGCTCGCGGTGTTTCCGCGGGTGGAAGAGCGAGAAGGGCTGGCACTGCTGGAATGACGACGCGGAGAGAGTCCGCGGGGTCGGCGGCGGCCCCGCGTCTCGTCATCGCCGGCGCCGGCGGCGGCGTCGGGGCCGAGCTGGCCACCTCAAACCTCGAGCGGGGCGCCCGCGTGCTCCTCTGCGACCGTCTCGACGGCGCCGACCTGCAGATCGGTCTCGGCGACGCCCTCAACGAGGCGGGCGGCCGAGCCCGCTACGTACGCTGCGACGTCACCGCGGCGACCGACGTCCGGGCCCTGCTCGAGGCGGTCTGCGCCTTCTTCGGCGGCCCTTTCGACGCGCTCGTCAACTGCATCGGCGTCAATGTCCGCAAGCCGCTGCTCGACATGCGCGAGGACGAATGGGACCGGTGCATCGACACGAACCTGAAGGGTGCCTTCCGCCTCGCGGTGGGGCTGGCCCCGCAGGTGCGGGACGGCGGGGTCATGATCAACGTGTCGAGCACCGCCGGCCTGCGCCCGCGGGGCATCGACCCCCTCTACAGCCTCAGCAAGCTGTCCCTGAACCACCTGACGGTGATGCTGGCGCGCGAGCTAGCCGCCCGGGAAATCCGCATGAACGCGGTGTGCCCCGGGCCTACCCTGTCCGACCGCTTCCTCGACGAGCGGATCATCGATCCTGCCCTCGCCGGGGCGCGGACCCCGTCGGCAGTCGCCCGCGAGATCCTCGACGAGATGCCGCTGGCCGCCTTCCACGGACGCATCCCGGGGGTCCGAGCGGTGGCCGACGCTGTCGACTTCCTCATCAGCGACCGCGCCGCCTTCATCACCGGCGCGGTGCTGCCGGTCGACGGCGGAAAGTCCCTGGAATGACCGCGGGCAGCGTGCTGCCGGCCGAGAGCCGGCGCTTCATCGACGCGGCGACGGGGCGGCCTGTCCTCCGCGTCACGTCCCATCCGTGCACGCATCACCACAACTTCTTCCTCGTGCCGAGCTACACCGCCGACATGGCCCAGCGGCTGTTCGTGTCGCACCGCCACGGCTTCCCCGCCCTGTTCATGGCCGACCTCGCGACCGACGAGCTGGTTCAGTGCACCGACCGGCACGACCTCAACCCTTGGTCCGTCCACCCGGGCCGCAAGGGTCGGTTCGCGGTCTACACGGCGGGAACATCGGGCTACCGCCTCGACCTCGACTCGCTGGAGGAGAGTGAGGTCGTCCGCTTCGACGCGGTGTCCATCCAGGCGCCGGGCATGGTGTCCGGCGGCATGGGCACGACCGCCCTCAGCCACGACGACCATTGGTGGGCGGTGCGCGCCGACACCGCCGACGGCCCCTCGCTGGTCGTCGTCGATCTCCGTCGGGGCGCCGACGAGACGGTCCTCCGCGCCCCGACCATCGGCCACCTGCAGTTCTGCCCGCGCGACGCCGGCCTGCTCTCCTACGCGGGCGACCCGCGCGAGCGGCTGTGGCTCGTCGGCCGCGACGGCGCCGGGAACCGCCGGCTGTACCGACAGCGGCCCATGCAGTGGGTCACCCACGAGGTCTGGCTGCCCGACGGCCGCGAGCTGGCGTTCGTGGACTGGCCGCACGCGGTCCGGGCCGTCGACGCGGCGACGGCCAGCGTGCGCACGCTGGCCGAGTTCAACGCCTGGCACGCGGCCCCGAGCCCTGACGGCAGGTGGATGGTGGCCGACACCGTTCACCCCGACGTCAGCCTGCAGCTCTTCCCGGTGCGCGCCGGGCCGGGCCGCCTGACCGTCTGCACATCGGGCGCCTCGTCGATCGGCGAGCACTGGAAGGGCCCGTTTCCCTACGCCGACGGCCAGGTCTCCGTCTACGCGCCCCAGCACACCCACCCGCATCCGTCGTTCTCTCCCGACGGCCGGCGCATCCTCTTCACGTCGGACCGGACCGGCCACAGCCAGATCTACGAGGTCGAGATCGACCCCGCGGCCGAGCTCCCGCCCTCGGCGATGCAATAGCCTCCACCCGCCGCGGTGGGGCCGGGCACCCGTCACCCAGGGAGCAGGGTCCATAAAGGGTCACGGTCACGTGACTCGAAAGTGACGCTCGCCGCGACGTTGCGCACGCGCCGGGTCGGGACGCCTGTGGAATACCAGTGGGTATCAAGGCAAGGCGAACACGAAGATGTTGCTGCCCGTGCTCGGGCGCAGCTCCGGTGTCAGGCGGATCTGGGCCGACGTGGTGCCGGCACTGCCGGTGCTCGCGGCGACGTACTGCCGTCCACCGACCGCGTAGGTGATCGGGAAGCCGGTCACCGGCGAGCCGATGTTGATCTCCCACAGTACCTCGCCCGTCTCGTGATCGAAGGCCCGGAAACGCCCGTTGGCGTCGCCGCCGAAGACCAGACCGCCGCCGGTCGTGACCAGCGACGTGGTGCTCGCCCGCTGGTCGTGGCGCCACGCGATCTCGCCCGTCTCCGCGGAGATGGCCAGGACCGTGCCGAGCTGATCGGTGCCCGGCGCAATCTCCTCGCGAATCGCCAGCGCGTAGAAGGAGTTCTCCTCCCGGCTGGTGGCCATCATTTGCGCGCACGTGTTGCGCAACGGGAAGTACATCGTGTTGGTCAACGGGCTGTAGGCGCCGGCCTCCCAGTCCTTGCCGCCGTACCAGGTGGGACAGACCGTCACCTGTTGGCCCGTCGCCGTGAAGACGACCTCCGCGTTCTCCGACACGGCGCCGGTGGCGCCGTCGATGTGGCTGATCACGTTCTGCGCGATCGTCGGCGTCGCCCACAGGAACTCGCCGGTCGCCCGGTCCAGCGTGTAGACCACCCCCGTCTTGCCCGGAATCCCCGTCACCACCCGCCGCCGCTCACCCGGCCGCAGCCGCGGATTGATCCAGCTCACCGCGCCCGGGTCCGGCGTCACCGCCGTGTCCACCAGGATCCGCTCGAACGGGTGATCGAGGTCCCAGTGGTCGTTCAGGTGCTGGTAGTACCACACGATGTCGCCCGTGTCGGCGTCGAGCGCCAGCGTCGAGTTGTGGTAGAGATGCGCCAGATCCGTCCCGCCCAGCATGAACTTCGGCGCCGGCGAGGTCACCGAGGTCCCGACGTAGATCAGGTTCAGCTCCGGGTCGTAGCTGGGCACCATCCAGGCGCCCACGTGCCGCCGCTGCTCGAACGGCACGTCGCCCCAGGTCTCGTCGCCCGGCTCGCCGGGGGCCGGGATCATCCGCGTGCGCCACAGCTCGGCGCCGGTCCGCGCGTCGTGCGCGGTGATGACGCACGCTTCCGGGCCGCCCTCGGGCATGCACCCGCGCCCGGAGACGACCTTGCCGTCGGCGACGATCGGGCCCGAGGTCTGGTGGGCCGGATTCTCCCGGTAGTCGAGAATCCGGGTCTCCCATACCAGCCGGCCGGTGGCCGCGTCGAGGGCGAACACGTAGTCGTCGTGGCTCGTGTCGATGATCAGGTTGTCGTAGATGGCGAGGTTCCGGTTGCCCTCGGCGAGGACGCCGATGACGAACTCCTCCAGATCGTCCGGCCGCGGGCGGCGGTACTCCCAGAGCAGGTCGCCTGTGACGGCGTCGATGGCCTGGATGACGTCGCGGGGGTTCGGCATGTACAGCACGCCGTCGTAGGCCAGCGGCGTGCCCTGCTGGCGGCCGCCGCTCAGCGCGCGCGACCAGACCATCCGCAGCTCGCTCACGTTCTGGCGGTCGATCTGGTCGAGCGGGCTGTAGCCCCAGCCGTCGAGCGTGCGGCGCCACATGAGCCAGTCGTCCGGCGCAGGGTCCTGCAGCATCGCGTCGGTGACGGGTTCGAAGCCGTCGCCCGACTGGGCCTGGCCCGAGGACGCCCCGGCCGTCAGCAGCGTGAAGGCCGCCAGACCGAACAGACACCGTGCAGTCGAACGCCGTCGGCGCATGGCGCACTCCTCCCCTGCCGGAGCATCGCCTCCGGCAGCCTCATCGGGGTCTACGCAACTCCGCTCGTGTGCCTCCGCCCGGTCCGGCTACGGCGCCGGGAAGCGGCCGATCCGGTCCCCGCCGGCGACCTGGCCAACCCAGATCTCGTCGCCTACCTGAATCGCGACGGTGCCCAGAATGATCAGATCGTTGGACGCATAGTTGACGACCTCCCGGGCAGTCATCTGCCGGGGATCGACCTGCGACACCCGCGAGCTCACCCCGTCGCAGGCGCGGTCCCGTATGCAGTCCCGGATCGCCTCCCGCGTCGGACCGATGTGACCGGCAGCCAGCAGGTTCTCGTTGGCGCCCCAGCGGACGTTGTCGATGTGGAACCCGACCTCCACCGCGTCCTTCTGGATGGGCGTCCGTCCCCGCGACAGGCGGATCAGCGACCGCGCCCCGTAGCCCCCGACGTAGAACCACTGACCGTCGCGCGAGATCTCCAACCCGTTCGGGCCGATGTCCTCGCTCCCCGGCACGAGGCTCCAGCCGGCCCCGGGCTGCCACTGCCAGATGTTGCCCGCCGCCGGGCTCGTCGACGCGAAGCCGCCCTCGGGGAGCGCGACCACCGAGTTCAGCCCGATGCCTTCGGGCGCCACGGCGCAGCCGACCCACGTGATCGTCGGCGGCCCGTCGCCCGTGCGCACGTCGAAGACCTCGATCGATTCCCGCGCTCCGTGCCCCACGACCAGCAGCGTGTGGTTGACGCCGTCGGAAGCGCGCAGGTAGAGGCCGTGCGGCCTGAACTCGCTCGTCAGCGGTCCGGGACAGTCCCCGTAGGTCGCGGTGTCGTGCTCCGACTGCCCCGCTGCGGGCGAGAAGAGCGAGGTCGCGGTGTTGTCCCGGGTGTCGGCCAGGTACAGATCGCCGCCGTCCACCATGCTGGAGACGACGACCCAGGGCGAGTTCGGGATCGGGGCGAAGTCCTCCGGGCTCACCGGCCCGCAGAGAAACTCGACTTCCCCATCCGGATCGCAACCCTGCGCCAGCGGGCCGGTCGCGCCCAGCAGCACCAGCGCGCCCGCCATGAGCAGCCCGAGCATCGTTCGTGTCCTCATGAGATGTCCTCCCTCGGCACAGGTTAGAGCGTCTTTAGAATAGCAGCCGGCGGAATCGCCGCCCCGTTCGTTCGCAAATCTTATCGTGCGGCCCCTGCCGCCGTCTCGCCCAACCAGGAGTCTACGCCATCCTGCGGCGCAGGCTCCTACCGCGGCGGGTAGCCGCCGACCCAGATGGGGCTCGACCAGGCCATGGCGCCGTTCACCTGGCGGAGCCGGACGTAGTAGTAGTCGCCCTGCCGGGGGTCGTCCCCGTCGGTGTGGCTGAAGTTGACGTCGCGCGGGGCGTTGCGGATCAGGCGGCGGAGCGTGATGCGGTCGCCCGGGTAGTCGTCGGTCGGCATCGCCCGCTCGATCCCGCCGGCGTTGAGCGTCAGCCGCACCCGGCGCTCCGGAGTCTCGGCCGGCGGCCGGAAGAAGGGGCGCGTCGAGGCGGTCTCGTGGGCGGCTTCGAGCTCGAGCGTGATCGACGCGCTCGGCCGGATGCCGGACAGCGTCATCCGCAGCGCGCTGGTGTCGCCGCGCGTGTGGGTCGCGAAGCGGGCGCCGTTGCGCGCCGGCTCGAATTCGAGATACTGGGTGGTCGGGTTCGCGAAGTCCGTCCCGGCGATCCGCTCGAGCACCGCCCCGCTCACGCCGAGCTGCCCGCGCCAGTGGCGCCAGCCGCGCGGCGCATCGCCCGGGTGCAGCGGCGTCGCGTCGGAGGAGAACGAGAGGAGCCATTCCTCGACATCGGCCGGCCGCCCCCGGCCGACGCCGTACGTCTCGCTCCAGATCGGCGCGTCGTTCCTGAACAGCGTGATCGACTCGATCGGCTCCGTCCCGATCACGCGGCCCTCGACGGCCCGGCGTTCCGCGTACTCGCCGCGCTGGCCCATCACCGTGCCGTTCACGGTCACGTCGAGGATGATGCGGTCGCCGGTCGTGGCGTACGTCCGCCGCTCCTTCAGCGCGTCGAATAGCGCGTCGCGGGACTTCTCGGACGCCAGCACCGCGCCGAGACCGCCGCGCTGCGCCGCCGAACTCACGTTCGGGGCGGAGCGGCCGGGATGTGACAGGTGGTCGTCCGACGCCGCGACCAGGCCGACCTGGTGGCCGTGCGACAGGTACTGCCGGATGAACGACTCGAAGGTGCCGTGCATCGACATCATCTCGATCAGCGGCTCGAGCCGCGGGTCGGACTGCCGGTAGTCGCCCGGGTCGTGGGCATGCGGGATGACCAGCACGTCGGCCGGGTCGTAGCGTGCATGCAGCTCCTGGTACAGCTCGGAGAGCGTCGGGTGCTCCAGCGCCGACACCCGGTCGCCGCCCTCCGCAGCGCGCAGCAGCACGTTGTGGTGACCGCCGAAGCGGGCCTGCCGCGTCCACTCCCAGCCGAGGTACGGGATGAATCGGCCCGGCTCGTCGAACGCCTGCACCGCGCTCCGGGACAGCTCCCACTCGGCACTGTCCAGCCAGAAGTCGTGCGCCGAGTGGGCGACGAAGTCGAGCCGCGCGTCGTCGCGGGCGAACGCCATGAAGAAGTCGATGGTGCCGACCCCCTCGGCGTGCCCCGAGTGACCGTGCGTGTCACCCCAGTAGATGCGGCGCGCCGGATTCTCCTCGACGAGCACGGGGTTCGCGCCGCCGCGGATCTCGCCGTCTTCGGAGCGGATCTCGATCCAGTGCGGCCCGGGCTCGTCCAGCATCAGCTCCACGGTCGTGATCGGCTCGGCCCCGGCCGGAGTCGCGGCGCGCACCTCGCCGTTCACGAGGATCTCGAACGCGGGAATGGCGCCGGTCGCCCGGTTGAGGAACGCGTCCTCGGCCCGCACCGACAGCTCGAAGGCCTCACCCGGCTCGACCACGCTGGGCGCGAAGCCGTGCACCCCCGCCACGCCCGTCCCGTTGATGGCGAACGGCAGGATCGGGAGCGGGCGCCACTCGCCGGACGCGTCGAGATCGACGTAGAGCGGCAACGGCATCCGCGCGCCGGAGGTGCTGGTCAGCAGCAGGCCCCGCCCCCCGCCCCCCGTGTCGCCGTAGGTGATGGTCACCGCTTCGCCGGCGTCGATCTGACCCGCGGCGACGCGGAAGACCAGCGCCGGCGCGGGGGCCTCGACGCCGCCGTGCGGGCCGCTCGCCATGTAGACGCCGGTCTCGAACGTCACGTCGCCGTCGGTGGTTGCGATGGTCACGTAGCCGTCGCCGGCCGGGTCGTCGGCCTGGAACGGACCGTAGTCGATAGCGGCGTGCCGCGCCACCCAGAAGCCGCCGCCGGTCGCCACCGGGCGCGTGCCGGCCGTCCAGGTCTGGCGAATGGTCTGGTGCGTCCGCGCCTCGAACGGCCCGAGCGACTCGGCGCTCAGCTCCCCGAGCGCTCCGGGCTCGTCGTGCAGAATGAACTGCCGCACCAGCCGGTCGATGGTCGCGCCCTCCCGAACTGCCTCCCGGCCGGTCGGCGGCAACGTCGCCTGCAGCCGCACGCCCGGTCCGTCGAGGCCGACCTCCCCGCCTCCGCGGGCGTAGGCATCCACCCAGTCGGCGAGGACCCGCGCGCGTTCGGCCACCGTCGTCTCGTCGGTCGGACGCGACGCCACGTCGGCCTTGATCCGCTCGACGGCGGCCCGCAGCTCCGCCGATAGGTAGTCGTCCGGCCTGCCGCCGTCCCCGCCCCCGCCGCAGCCAGCGGCGGCGAGCAGGAGCAGCGGCGCGAGGCGGCGCGCCGCAACCCTCCGATAACCGGTCCGCAACAAGCCCGTGGCAGCGCGCGGTATCACCACGGGCTGCTAGGCCGGCGGCACGAACGCGAGGAGGCGCCGCGGGTTGTCGACCAGGATCTTCCGGATCGCGTCCTCCGGGACGCCGGCGTAGCGCAGCTTCGGCACGAACTGCATCAGCACCGACGCCCACCCGTGGCCGTAGTACCGCTTGAACTGGCGGACGTTGCCCTGGTCGGAGGAAAAGAGGATGTGATCCTCCAGGCCGGCGTCGAGCAGGTCCTGCACCATCCGCACCTTGTCGGCCTCGGGAATCTCGGAGCGGCCCATCTCGTGCCCCAGCGTGTCGAGGCCCACGAAGGCGCCGCGCCTCGCGATCGCGGTGTGCGTGGCCAACGGGTCGTGCTCCGGCTTGAGGGTCGCCATGTGGCCGATCACGACGTGCGAGAGGTCGACGCCCACGCCCTCGATGACGTCCATCTGCTCCATGGCGCAGCTCGGACAGCTTTCGTGCGGCGTGTGCGTGAAGATCGGCAGCCCGGTCCGCAGGTGGGCGCGGGCGATGGCCCGGTGCACCTTCCGCTCTTCCGGCCGCATCTCGAGCGACGAGGCGATCTCGCCGAACGCGCCCCAGCGCTGCTCGGCCGCGTCGGCCACCAGTTCCTCGACCAGCTCGTCCTCCGACATCTCGGCCACGCGCACCGGGTAGATGGCAAAGCCGATGTCCTCGAAGTAGCCGCCGGCCATCACGATGCGCACCTCGCTGCGGGCGGCGATGGCGTTCAGACGCTCCACTTGCTCCGGTGTGCGCCGGCCGGTCGCCGCATCGACGATGCAGCCGAGCCCGTCGAAGGCGCATGCGCGAAGCTCCTCGACCGCAAGGTCGACATCTGTGCGGCTGACGTGCTCATGGAAGAGCGTCGCGCCCTCGGCGAGCGCGGCCGGATCGAGATCGCCCTGCAGGGTGCGGATGACGGCCCCTTCCGCGAACGCCGGCGGGGCCACGCTCGTGAAGCGCTGCTGTGCGTGGAGCGGCGCCAGTCCCTCTCCGGAGGCCGCGGCGCCGGCCACGGCAGCCGTGCCGAGCAGGCCGAGGGCTTCGCGTCGCGAGTACTGGCGGTGTCGTGCGGTCGGATCGATCATGGTCTTCTCCAATGCGTGCGGGTGTCCAACGCGTGAGGCATCCTACTACACGGCTCGTCGCGACGGCGCCCCGCGCCCGGCTCGCTCAGAGCGTCTTCAGAAACGCGATCAGCGAGCCTCGGTCCCGCTCGTTCAGCGACAGCCCGTAGCGGTGGCCCGGAACGGGGCGCGGCCCGCCGCCCGGCCCCGCGAACCCGGTCGGGCGATAGTCGGGCCGCAGACGATCCGGATCGAGCCAGTCCTCGAGCGTCGCCACGGATCCGCTGTGCCCCAGGGGGCCCCGGTACCACAGCCCCTTCAGCGACGGAACCTTGTAGTAGCCGGTGCCCCGCCGCGTCCTCAACGCAAGGCCCGGGTCCGTGTCGATCGGCACGTCGAGTATCCGATAGCGCCTGCGGTGCTCCGGCGGCGGCCGGAAGCCGGAAACCGGCAGCAGGCGGTTGTTCGTGTACAGCGGCGGCGTGTGACACCGCCCGCACCCCTGCCGCTCGAACACGGCCCGGCCGGCCTGCGCACGCTCGTCCAGCGGATTCGGGTTCGGCGGCGGTTGCAGCGCATAGAGGTAACGGGCCAGGGCGTAGAGCTGCGCATCGCTGTAGCGGCTGCCGGTGCCGACGAAGCGGCCGCGCCCCGGTTGGGGCCGCTCCCGGTAGCCCGCGCCGGCCGGCACGTAGTCCCCGTAGCGCGCGAGCATGTCGATGGTCTGGTTCGCGGCCGAGTAGCGCATCAGGTCGCCGACGGAGCGGTGGCGCACCAGGCCCGTGGCGTCGAGATACCTGCGCTCCCGGATGCCGATCAGATCGGGCACGCGGGCCGGGTGTGCGACGCTCGTCCCGTGGCGAACCACGACGCCGCCGGGCACGCCGGCCAGCGTCGCCAGCAGCCGGTCCCGCGGCAGGCCGAGCGCGGGGTCGTCCGCGACCCACGGCGCGAACGTCAGCGGGTGCAGGCCGGCCCGGATCGCCTGCAGCGGCGCCCCTGCCAGATCGCGCGCGATGGAGCGGTCGAACGGAAAGTTCCCCTGCGCCCCGGGCACGACGGCCCCAGCGGGCAGCACGCGCGTGTGGCACATCGCGCAGGCCAGGTTCCCGACCTCGGGCACGCCCCGCCGGCGTATCACCCAGCGGGCGTACGGCATGACGCCGTCCGACGCGAGCGGCACGCCGACCTCGGCATACCAGGCCGGGTCGGTGACGTGCCGCGGGCCGATCGGCCCGTTGTAGCCGATGGGCGCCGAGAAGACGATCTCGCCGGCGGCGGCCCAGTCCGGCTGGTCGACGCGCTCGGCCGGGCCGAACACAACCTCCGGCGCCTGACCGGCCAGCCACTCCCGGTAGCCCGGTGGCTCGCGGTCCGGATGGTAGATCGGATAGCTCTTGAAGACAGGCCGTACGGGCAGCCGGTAGTAGTAGTCCTCCGGGACGTGCTGCGGCGTGTACGCGGGCGCGGCGAGCGGCAGCTCGAAGTCGGCCACCTCTGCGGCGTCCCAGGTCCGGGGAATCCCGGCCGGCCCCTGCAGCGCGACGACGGCGAGGGCGAGCCAGACGCCGTGTTGCAGAGGCATGCCCGCCTCACCCTTCCGCCGGTGCGCGCGCTCCCCTATTCCAGTATTCCAGGTGCCGCAGCAGGAACGCGTTCAGCTCCGCGTACACCTGCTGCGACTCCGGCGAGTCCGGAACCAGCAGATAGTCCGCGTGCGACACGCCCTCGTAGATGTTCAGATCGGCCACGGCGCCCGCCGTGCGCAGCATCCTGTGGGTGCGCACGGTGTCGCTCAACAGCATGTCGCGCGTGCCCGAAATCAGGTAGGTCGGCGGAAAGCCGTCGAAGTCCCCGTACAGCGGGGAGATCAGCGGGTGCTCGAGGTCATGGTCGCCCGCATACAGATGGGCCGCCGCGCGCAGCAGGCCATCGTACGTCATGAGCACGCGGTCCACGGCCTCGTTGGTGAACAGCGTGTCGCTGGTCTTGGTCAGATCGGCCCAGGGCGTCCCGGCGTACAGCGCACCGGGTACGTCCAGGCCGAGCTCGATGAAGCGGTGCACCGCCGCCAGCGTCAAGCCGCCGCCGGCCGAGGTGCCCCCCAGCGCCACCGACTTCGCCGACCGGTTCTCGAGGACGTGGCGATAGACGGTGACGACATCGTCGACCGCCGCCGGGAAGGGATGCGCCGGCGGCATGCGGTAGTCGATGGACAGCACCGGGATCCTGGCCCGGCTGGCGACCAGCACGGCCTCCTGCGCACTCGCGTCCCCACCGCCCAGGACGTAGGCTCCGCCATGCACGTAGAGGAAGAGGTGATCGGCATGGTCCGGATCGAGGTCGTTCGGCAGAACGCGATGCACGGACACGCCCTCCACCTCGCGCCGCTCGATCGTGACCCCGAGCTGCTCCGCGACGGCGTCGAGGTTCGCACCGGCGGCCGCGTCGGCCGCCGCAACGAACGCGGCCCATTCGGCGTCGGTCTGGAGGGCGAAGGTCTCGTCGCCCACCGCCCCCACCACCGGCGCGGCGGCAATCGAATCCCGCAGCGCCTGGCTCGCGGCGGCCGGCACCGGCAACGTTCGGGCGTCGATGGTCCGCGACCCGTCCTGGGCCTCTGGAGTGGCCACGAAGCCGACCGAAAGCACGGCGGCACACACCATCGCTGTCGTTGCCGACAGCCACTTGCTGAACATCATCACGCGTTCTCCCTTCGCTGCGTCGCCGTCGTCGGCGCGCGGTGGCCTGCCCGAGACCGAAGCCTGCGGCCGGGGCGTCAGCCCGGAGCGCGGCGCCCGTCACGAGTCGTGTGGGAGAATACCGGCCGGCCGGAGGACCGGTCAAACAGGCGCGCGATCGGCCTGCTGCTCGATCGGCTCGTCGTCTGTCGTCGCGCCGGAGTACTTGCGTTGCCCGTCAGATCCGGCGCGCGATGACGACCCAGGCGTCCGCACCGGGCGACCATTCCGCGCCGGCGTAGTCGCCGAGGACGGCGTCGACGCGGAACCCGGCCGCCTCCAGGCGCTTCGCCACCTGCTGGACCGTGATCGTGCGAAACGCGATGGAGAAGCGGTGCACGGTGCGCTGGCGGCCGCGCCACTCGAGGAACTCCTGGTCGAATACCGTCAGGCCGTGCTCGGGCACCTGCCGCACCGACTCGATCAGGGTGACCCGGCGCTTCCCGCTCATCGGCCCGCGCAACGCCACCCGGCGGCGATACTCCTGCCACCGCGGCAGCTCCGCCACCAGGTCCATGCCGAACGTCCCGCCGCGCGGCAGCACGCCGGCCACCGCCTCGAGTGTCGCGGTCAGGTCCTCGTCCGAAAGCAACGACTGCAGCATGCCGTACGGCGCCATGACCAAACGGCAGCGCCAGCGCCGGCGAAACGGCAGGGCGCGGATGTCGCCGCGCACGATCGACGTGCGTCCGGTCAGGCGGGCCCGGCGAATCCGCTGCCGAAGCCG
Source organism: Vicinamibacterales bacterium (assembly GCA_965217045.1). Classification (GTDB taxonomy): domain Bacteria; phylum Acidobacteriota; class Vicinamibacteria; order Vicinamibacterales; family UBA8438; genus JAAXGX01. Next base: position 341,437 of record CBDCHF010000010.1, read on the forward strand.
GCGGAGCATCGCCTCCGAACGGTCGATCCCGATGAAGCGAGGCGCGACCCGCGCCACGGACACGGAGAGGCGGCCCGTGCCGCACCCCAGCTCCAGCACCGGTCCCCCCGCGCGCCGGGCCAGGTCCGTCCAGAACCGGACATCGCGGCGGCCGATCGTGCGCCGGTTCTCCCAGTCGTAGAACGGCGCGTAGGCGTCCCAGCCCTGCCAGCCGGCGGCGCTGCTGTCCGCAGTCATCACTACCCGTTTCCGCCGTAGTATAGGACTGCATGGCGCTCGTACCCGCCCGGACGCCGAACCCGCACCCGCCGCGGCGCGGCTGCACAGAAGAGAGGATTCCCGCATGAGGTCGCTGCTGATTGCGTCAATTGCCGTGTTGGCCGCCGGCGGCCCCGCGCTCGCCCAGGGACAGGCATCGGAAGGGCCATGGCAGAGCTACGGCACCGAGAACGGCGAATGGCGCAGCTACGCCGGCGACATCGCCGGCACCAAGTACTCGCCGCTCGACCAGATCGACGCCCACAACTTCAGCACCCTGGAGATCGCGTGGGAGTGGACGTCGATCGACAACTTCGTCAGCCGGGCCACCCCCGGCGGCGGCGAATGGTGGGCGCCGCTCGACGCCATCGTCGACTCGCTGGTCGAGGAGGCCCCGAACCTCTACCGCAGCAGCCAGTCCCCCAACCCGTCGCGCCTGCAGGCGACGCCGCTGATGGTGGACGGCGTGCTGTACTTCAACACGCCGCTGTCGCAGGGCGTGGCGGTCGACGCGGCCAGCGGCGAGACGCTCTGGGTCTTCAACCCGAAGAGCTACGAGGAGGGGACCCCGACGATGAGCTCGCCGTGGACCCAGCGCGGCGTCGCCTACTGGACGGACGGCGCGGGCGACGAGCGCATCTTCTGGGGCACGGGCAACGGCTACGTCGTCTGCGTGCTGGCGAAGACCGGACAGCCGTGTCCCGACTTCGGCCCGGACGGCAGCGGCATGGTCGACGCGATGGTCGGCATCCCGCGGGTCGAGCGCGAGGCGCGCGACTATCTCAACGCCCTGCTCTACTCGATCAACTCGCCGCCGATCGTCGTGCGCGACAAGGTGATCCACGGCTCGCAGATCGCCGACCGGCGCATCACGAAGGAAGCGCCGCCCGGCTGGGTCCGCGCCTGGGACGTCCGCACCGGCGAGCACGCGTGGGACTTCCACACGGTGCCGAACGGCGCCGACGAGTTCGGCGTCGACACCTGGCTGAACGACTCGTGGCGCTACTCGGGCAACGCCAACGTCTGGTCGATGCTGGCGGGCGACAACGAGCTGGGCTACGTCTACCTGCCCACCGGCACCACCACGAACGACTACTACGGCGCCGACCGGCTGGGCGACAACCTCTTCTCGGAGTCGATCATCGCGGTCGACGTCGAGACCGGCCAGCGCATGTGGCACTTCCAGGCCGTCCACCACGGGCTGTGGGACTACGACTTCCCGACGCATCCCAACCTGGTCGACGTGGTGGTCGACGGGCGCCCCATCAGGGCGCTCGTGCAGGTCAGCAAGCAGGCCTTCGTTTACGCCTTCGACCGGGTGACCGGCGAGCCGATCTGGCCGATCGAGGAGCGCCCGGTGCCGCAGGCGACGAACATGCCGGGCGAGGTCCCGTCGCCGACCCAGCCGTTCCCGACGAAGCCGGCCCCGTTCGACTACCAGGGGGTCACCGTCGACGACCTGGTCGACTTCACCCCGGAGATCCGCCAGATGGCGATCGACGTGGCCAGCAACTACCGGATTGGCCCGCTCTTCACGCCGCCCGGACGCCCCGTCGAGGGAGACACGCAGGGCACCCTGATGCGGCCGCCCGATTTCGGCGCCGCCGGCTGGGCCGGCGCCGCGGTCGACCCCGAGACAGGGATGCTCTACATCCCGTCGCGCAACGTCGCCGTCGCCATCCCCCTCTACACGCCCGACCCGACCGTCGGCGCCACGATGCGCTACACCCATGGGGCACCCGAGGAGCGGCGGCTGCGCCAGATCCGGGAGGGGCTGTCCTACCAGGCGCGCATGCCGCAGGGCCTGCCGCTGCTCAAGCCGCCCTACTCGCGGATGACCGCCATCGACATGAACACCGGCGAGCACACCTGGATGGTCCCGCTCGGCAACGGCGACCGCATCCGCAACCACCCCCGCCTGCGCCACCTGAACCTGCCGCCGCTCGGCGACGGCGCCATCGGCGGGCCGCTCCTGACGAAGACCTTGCTGATCAGCACCGTCCCGACGGCGGGCAGCCAGGGCGGACCGGCCCTCGTGGCCTGGGACAAGCAGACCGGCGAGATTCGCGGCACGGTCGATCTGCCTGCTGGCACCATCGGCACGCCGATGACCTACCTGGTCGACGGCCGGCAGCACATCGCCGTCACCATCGGCGGCGGGCCGCGGCTCGCGGCCTTCGCGCTGCCGGCGGACTGAGGTGGGACGGCTGGTCCACGGAGGAGGTAGGCGGCTCCTTGGGGGTCTATGCGCGATTCTTTCGAAACATCTCCTCCAGCGTCTGCAGTACCTCCGTCACGGTCCCCGTGGCAAGCCGTCCCAGGCGTCGCGCCAGCCGGAGCGTGTCAACCGTGCGAATCTGATCGACCGCCACAAAGCCCGACCGGCGCTGAAAGCGGCACGGCACGCGCCATGGATACGCGCGCCCGGCGGTCGTCATCGGCGCCACGATGGCGGTCCGCAGATGCTGATTCAGCTCGTCCGGGGAGACGATCAGGCAAGGACGCGTCTTGCGAATCTCACTGCCCAGGGTCGGCTCCAGGCTCACGAGGTGAACGTCACCCCGCACCACGAAGCCGCGGCCTACCACTCCCACTCCTCGTCATCGAAGACGTTCGCGGGCGGCTCGTCGAGAAGCTGGTCGTCGCCGGCGGCGTGCATCCGTCGCGCCGCCTCGGCCCAGCCCGCGCGAGTCGTGCGCGCCGCGGTCACGACCAGGCGCCCCGCTTCGGCCTCGAGCACGACTTCCTCGGGTAGATCAGCCACGTCGAGCAGCGTCTTCGGCACGCGGATGCCGCGCGAGTTGCCGATGCGAACGATGCGCGTGGTGACAGGCATGTGATTACATCGTATGCACAGCCAGCGACGCGGTCAAGGCCCGCGTCGCTCTAGCCGAACACCCGCTCCACCTCGCGCCGCCGGTGCTCGAAGATGGCGCGCAGGTCGGCGAAGATCCAGCCCAGCGCAAGTGTGCGCGCCAGCGGCGGGCAGTACAGATCGAACAGCACCACGTCGTTGATCAGCGTGGCGTCGCCCACGGCCTGGAACGTGTGCGTGTGAAGCCACGTCCTGAAGGGGCCGCGCACCTGGCGGTCGACGAAGCGATGCGACGGCTCCCATGCGTCGATGCCCGTCCGCCAGCGGACGGGCAGGCCGTGCAGGCGCACGCGTAGTCGATGCGCGCCCCCGCGCCAGCGGCTCCCGCGCGATGAGCAGGATGCGAACGTGCAGGAAGGCGGGCGTCAAGCGCTCCAGGTGGCGGGCCGTCGCGAAGAACGGAAAGACCTCCGTGAGCGGGCGCGGTACGCGTTGCGCGCACGACGATCGCCAACCGGCGCCGGCCGGCTCGATTGCAACCCCGGACGCAGTCGGCATGCCCATCGGCACTGGTGAATCCAGTCAGTAATGTAAGCTGAAAACAGATGCGGTTTCGGGACCGAGTGCACCGCAACATCCTCCCTGCCGTTTCGAATCGCTCGATGTCCCCGCGACGAAGCGTCGCTCGAGCGTCGGCCTGGTCGAACTGCAACCGATTCGACCGCAGCACGTTCCGGCGGACGCGGTGGTGACGCTGCCATGAGCGGCCGCTGCCGGCGTGCCGCGGACATGCCGGTGTCCGCCGACGCACTCTTCGAATGGCACCGGCGACCGGGCGCGTTCGAGCGGCTGGCGCCGCCCTGGCAGCGCGTCGCGGTGGTGGCGCGCAGCGGCGAGAGCCTGTAGCCGGGCAGCCGGCTGACGCTCAGGCTGCACGCCGACCCGGTGGCCGTGGACTGGGTGGCCGAGCACGGACCGCTCGAGCACGGACGCTCGTTCGTCGACCGCCAACTCTCAGGGCCCTTTCGGGAGTGGACGCACCGGCACCTTCGAGCCGCGCGGCCCGGCCGCGTCGACGCTCGTCGACGACGTGCGGTACGAGCTGTTCGGGGGCCCGATCGGCGGGCTCGGAGACGGCTGCGCGCGACGTGTGATCGAACGCCTGCTGGCGTACCGGCAACGGGTGATCGCCCGCGATCCGGGCTGGCATAATCGGTACGGAGGGAAAGCGATGAAGGTGGCCGTGACCGGGGCGACGGGATTGATCGGGTCGGCGCTGGTGCCGTTCCTGAGAAGCGGCGGCCACGACGCGGTACCGTTGCGCCGGGCAGCGGCTAGCGCGAGCGACGGTGCGCCAAGCTGGGACCCGGCGAGCGGAGCCCTCTCCGCCGGGGCGCTCGACGGCGTCGACGCCGTGGTGCACCTGGCGGGCGAGAATATCGCCGGCGGGCGCTGGACGGCCGCGCGGAAGGCGCGCATCCGGGACAGCCGGGTCGACGGAACGCGGCGGCTCGCCGAGACGCTGGCGGGACTCGCCAGGCGGCCGCGGACGCTCGTCGCCGCCTCGGCCATCGGCTTCTATGGAGACCGGGGCGACCAGCGACTCGACGAGGCGGACGCGCCGGGGAGCGACTTCCTGGCCGACGTGTGCCAGGCGTGGGAGGCGGCAGCCACGCCGGCCCGCAACGCCTGCATCCGGGTGGTGCACCTGCGGATCGGCATCGTGCTGACGCCGGCGGGCGGCGCGCTCGGGCAGATGCTCCTGCCGTTCCGGATGGGCGCCGGCGGCGTGATCGGCTCCGGCCGGCAGTACATGAGCTGGGTGGCGCTCGACGACGTGCTGGGCGGCATCCTGCACGCGCTGCGGACGGACGGCCTGGCCGGTCCGGTCAACATGGTCTCCCCCAACCCGGTTACGAACGCGGAGTTCACGAAGACGCTGGGACGCGTGCTGCGGCGCCCCACCATCCTTCCGCTGCCGGCCTTCGGGGCCCGCCTGGCGTTTGGAGAGATGGCGGACGCCCTGCTGCTGTCGAGCACCCGCGTCGAGCCCTCGCGCCTGCGGGAGGGCGGCTTCGAGTTCGGCTACCCGGACCTCGAGGCTGCGCTCCGCCACCTGCTAGGCGGGGCGGCGTCCTGAGCGGCCCCGCCTAGCGGTCGCCGGGGGGGCTGCGCGGCTACGCGCGCAGGCCCCGGTACCAGGTCCACAGCGCCGCGCCGATGGCGTGCGGCCGGTCCTCTTGCACGAAGTGCAGGCCGGGACCGATGTCGACGGCCGTCAGCTTCCGCATGTGCGCGCGGCACCAGCCCACCAGCTCCTGGCGCAGGATGGCGCCCGGACGCGCGAATAGGAGGAGCTTGGGGACGTCGCATTCCGAGAGCCACGTCGCATAGGCGTCGACGATTGCGGCCACGTCGGCCGGCTGGCCGTCAATCGGGATCTCGTTCGGCCAGCGCCAGACCGGCTTGCGGCTTGCCGGCTCGTGGAACGGTTCCCGGTACCGCGCCATTTCCACCTCGCTCAGCGACCGCTGGATCGCGCCGGGCAACACCCGCTCGACGAACGCGTTCTGGTTCACCACGAGGTCCCAGCCGACCTCCGGCGTCCGGAACGCCTCGAACAGCGGCCGTACGGTGCGCGGCCACTCGTCCCATGTCACAGGCCGCACCAGCGCCTCCATGAACGCAAGGCCCCGGACGTTCGCCGCGTGACGCCGCGCGTAGTGAAAGCCGAGCGCCGATCCCCAGTCGTGGAGCACCAGGGTGAGCCGCTTCAAGCCGAGCGCCTCGATGAAGCCGTCGACGTAGCGCGCGTGGTCGCTGAATCGGTAGGCGAGATCCGGCTTGTCCGACCGGCCCATGCCAATGAGGTCCATCGCCACGCAGCGTGCATCGCCCGCCAGGTGCGGCATGACGTTGCGCCAGAGGTAGCAGGACGTCGGATTGCCGTGCAGGAACAGCAGCGGATCGCCCTCGCCCGCCTCGACGTAGTGGATGCGGGAGCCGGCCACGGTCACGAACCGCGACTCGTAGGGCATCTCCGCCGAGATCGCCTGTTCGGTCATGGGAAGCCGCGGATGCAGCGCCGTGTGGGGCAGCCGGCGGCGAGCCAAGGGCGGAGGCCGCAGGGCCCGAACGGGAACCCGCGGCGGGAGGACCGCCCGCCCTCCCGCCGCTACGATTGCCTGCTACTGCTGATTGTCGTTGGCCAGGTTCTGCTGCGACGGGAACTCGACCTGGCACAGCGGGCAGCCGATCAGGTAGTCGTTCTTGGACAGCTGCAACCGCTCGCGGCGCTCGGCCATCTCGCGCTCGAACTCCTCGTCGGTCAACGCGAAGCCCTGCCCGATGTTGATGAACATGTTGGACACCGAGCGGCGGCCGCCGCCCGACCAGTTCCGCGGGTCGGCCACGTTGCGGTTGGCCGCCGTCGTGTCCAGCCAGCCGATGATGTGCAGGATGGTCCCCTTCGGCAGCAGCGGGGCGTAGTCGTCCTCGTAGATGTACTGCTTCACCCAGTTGTGGTCGTAGCCGGCGCAGGTCAGCTGCTGGACGTTGTGCCCCCAGATGGCCTCCAGGCACATGCGCGTGCCGGGCGCGTGCTGGTGCGGCTCGAAGAGCACGATCTTGGTGTGCTCCTCCAGCACGCGGTACGCATGGAGCTGCTGGCCGGCCACGTCCGGCTTGATGTCGATGTCGACGCCGTTGCCCAGGATGTTGCTCGTGTACTTCATCTCGGGCTCGTAGCCCTTGGGGTGCAGCTTAAACGCGAACTTCAGATGCGCCCGGGTCGCGCGGCCGTTGGCATGGAGGTGGGCGTTCTCCAGGTTGAGCCGCGACCCGGCGGCGAGCAGCCGCCCGGCCTCGACGGGAAACACGTCCGCGTTGCGGCCCACCTCGTGCACGGGCCAGCGCGTCGCGGTGTCGCCGTCCTCCCCTTCGGGCGCGATGGTCTCGTAGGTCATGTGGTGGAACACGTAGCGCCCGCCCACCGTGCCGCTGCCCTGGGTCCTGGGTACGTCGTTGAACTCCTTGACCTCGACCGCCGCGACGTAGCGATCCTCGTCCAGGCCGATCGGAATGGTGCCCAGCGACGTCCACTTGTCGGGCGCCGAGGCCGGCACGTTGACCTCGTTCGATTCGACGATCAGGTCAGGCTCGCCGATCGTCCACTGATCCGGGCCGGCGAACTCGCGCGCGGGCGGGAGGTCGGCCGGGTTGCCGAGCGGAGCCCCGTTGTCGGCCCAGATCGCAATCGCCTCGATCTCCTGCTCGCTGAGCGACGGATCGTTCTTGTAGTGCTGGATCCCGATGTCCTTCTCGATGAACCAGGGCGGCATCGCACCGCGCTTGTTGCGGAGCGCGGTGCGGGCCTTGATGGCTCGCGCCCAGGGCCGGACCTCATCGTAGGTCAGGAGCGACATCGGCGCCACCGAGTCGGGCCGGTGGCATTCCTGGCAGCTCCGCTGCAGGATCGGCGCAATGTCCTTGGCGAACGTGACCTCGCGGGCCGCGCCCTCCGTGCCGGGCTGGGCGCCCGCGGCGACCGGCACCAGCACACCGACGACCAGAAGTCCGAGCCGCTGCATGCTCCTCATCGCAACTCCCTTCGAGATGGGCCGAACAATTGCCCCATAGTATCTCCGCAAATCGCGCCGGCGGCAACGGGTTCCCGCGGCCGCTGCGGCGGCGCGGCGCGGGCGCAAGGCCGCGCCGACACGTTCGGCGCACCGCGCTCGTGCGTCCCGTGCGCCGGCCGCGCCGGCCTCACTCGGCGGGCTCGATTCTGAAGAGCGCGGCCTCGTCGGCGTCCGTGAGAACGTACAGCAGCCCGTCGGGCCCCTGACGCACATCGCGGATGCGCTGCCGCAGCTCGGTGAGCAGCCATTCGCGGCGCTGCTCCTCCCCGTTCGCGTTGAAGACGATGCGCTCCAGGTGCCCGGTGTTGCGGATCCCGCCGGTCCGTAGCGCGCCGACGAACAGGTCTCCCGCCCACTGCGGAAACCGGTCGGCGTCGTAGAAGGCCATCCCCGACGGCGCCACGGAGGGCAGCCAGACGATCTCGGACTGCTCCATCCCCGCCTGCCACGGCCGCGACGCAACGCGCGGACCAGAGTACTGCCGGCTATAGGAGACGACCGGCCAGCCGTAGTTCCGGCCCGGGCGGACGATGTTCAGCTCGTCGCCGCCGAGCGGCCCGTTCTCGTGCACCCACAGCTCGCCCGTCGCGGGATGCAGGGCCATGCCGAGTTGGTTTCGATGTCCCAGCGAGTAGATCTCCGGGCGGTAGCCCTCCCGGCCCACGAAGGGGTTGTCGTCGGGAATGCCGCCGTCGTCGCGCAGCCGCACGACCTTGCCGACGGTGTCGCCCGGATCCTGCGCACGGCCGCCCTTCTCGCCGAACGCGCCGCCGACCGTGAGCAGGAGCGTCCCGTCCGGCGCGAACACGACGCGCGAAGCGCCGGCGCCGCTGCCGTCCAGCGGCTCGGAGGCGAACAGCGTCTCGACGTCGGCCAGCGCCGCCCCGTCCAGCCGCCCGCGCGCGAGCGCGACGCGGACGCCCTCGTCGCCGGGCCGCGAGTAGGTCAGGTACACGAGCCGGTTCTCGTCGAACCGCGGATGCAACGCGATGTCCATCAGGCCGGCCGCGCCGACCGCGTGGACCTCCGGCACGCCCGCTACCGGTTGCGGATCGAGAACGCCGTCGCGGATCACCCGCAGGCGACCCGCCCGCTCCGTGACGAGCATGCGCCCGTCCGGGAGGAAGACCAGCGCCCACGGATGCGACAGGTCGCGCGTGACGACCAGGAGCCGGATCCGAGCTTCCGCCGTCTCGATGACCAGCGGGCCGGCGGGCAAGGGAACGGCCGGCAGACCTGGCGTCTCCTGCTGCGCCGCCAGCAGGGCGACGGCCAGCAGGCATCCACCGGCGGCTGCGCCGACCGCGGCGCGTGCTCTCGCGTGCAGCATCACTCGCCGGCCGCAGCCGGCATCGCGGCGCATCGTGACGGTCGCATGGCTATTCCTGCGTCATGGCGTCCTGGGCACGGGCGCCCGCGAGCATGTTGTAGAGCCCGTAGTTGCCCTCGTGACAGGCGTACTCGAACATCAGGTTGCCGCGACTCATCGGCAGGGCGGCCGTGAACGGCCGCGTGAACGTCGTCGGGTCGTCCACGGTGTACTCGTACAGCAGCGTGTCCTCGCCCGCGAGGCTGAAACGCTCCGTCAGGTGAAGGTGGGTCCCTGTCCCGGCGGCCTGCGCGACCGACGGGTTGAAGCTCGCGGTCTTGTCGGTGAAGTTGGTCGTCTCGACCACCAGCGTGTCACCGTCCCAGTAGCCGCGCGAATCGCCCATCCATTGACGGATGCCGGCGGGCAGGTGGTCGCGCCCGTCGAGCGGCACGATCCGCGCGTCGTGCACCATCTCGTGCAGAATCACGACGTAGTCGGACGTCTGGAACAGCTGGATGTTCTGGTTGTAGCCGGCGGGCACAATCGGCGGACCCGAGTTGAAGCCGAGCAGGCAGCGCTCGGCGAGCCCGCGGTCCTCGTGGCTGTCGGTGCCGATGCCGGCGGCGCGAACCCTGACCGGCAGCGTGCCGCCGAGATCCTCGGACAGCGAAAGCGTCAGCATCTCGACACCCGGCTGCAGGGCCGGCAGACGGCCGTTGGGGGGATCCACGATGAGCGACGTGCGCTGGTCCTCCACCACCCGGGCGCCCTGATCGACCCAGTAGTGGTTGTAGGCGCCGACGTTGCCGCCGACCGGCAGAATCTCGTCCCGATTCGTGGTCGGCGCGTTCAGCTCGGCGCTACGCGCGGCCGCTCGCGCTTCGATCTCGGCCGCTTCCTCCGCCGCCAGGACCGCCTTGTCGGCCAGATCCTCGGGCCGCTGGAGCGGTGTCAGCGTCCGGAAGTCCCAGACGCCTTGGAGGTCGGGCTTGCCGTCGGGCAGCCGCGGCGGGTCGAACGCGGTCTGGGCCGCGGCCGTGGAAACGCCCAGGGCGAGCGCGAACAGCACCGGTGCGACGACGAGAGCTCTCCTGATCATCATCATCCTCCCGCTCGAACGGAATGACGCGGCGGCCGGACCCGTGGTCCGTCACGATTTGCCGACACCATATTAACCCCATTGACCCCATCCGGGGCGCACCGCCCCCCGCAGCCCGTGCTCGGCGTTCGCGCAGCGAGGCGCGCCGACTCCTGTGGTCCTCATGCATCCCCTTGTTTTTGCAGGCATCAGATCACGCCGAAGATCTCTCGATACACCCGCTGTTCCATGAGCATGCTTGAGGTTGCCCCGATCTCGTGGACAGGTTAAGGCTTTCGGTTCACGTCATGGTGTGTACATCAACATTGATTCCTGTGGGCGGTGTGGATCCCGTGCGCAGCGCGGGATCCAACGGACTTGTGGGCGCCCGTAGGGCGTCCACAGGCCGGGCACCGTCCACAGCGCCGGCCTGATGGAGCCGTTCGAACTCCAGTGGCGACCGGTAGCCGAGCGCGGAGTGACGCCGCCGTGTGTTGTACCACCCCTCGATGAACTCGAACAACGCCGCCCGTGCTTCGGCGTGCGTTGACAGCGTCGTTCGGTCGAGCAGCTCGCACTCCAGGGTCGCGAAGAAGCTCTCGGCCATCGCATTGTCGAAGCAATCGCCGACCGAACCCATCGATAGCGCGACGCCCCGTTCCCGGCAGCGAGCGCCGAAGGCCAGCGAGGTGTACTGGCAGCCTTGGTCGGAGTGATGGATGACCGCCTCGGGCCGCCGTTGCGTCACGGCCATCTCCAGCGCCTCGACCACCAGCGCGGTGCGAAGATGCCCCGCCATGGCCCAACCGACGACGCGCCGGCTGAACTCGTCGAGGACGATGGCCAGGTACAGGAAGCCGGCCAGGGTCGGGACGTAGGTGATGTCGGCGACCCAGAGCCGGTTCGGCGCGTCCGCCTCGAAGCGCCGCTCGACCCGATCCGGGGCCGGGCGGGCCTGGGCATTCCGGCGTGTCGTGCGAGGGCCGCGGCGCCGGCTCACCCCGGCGACGCCGACGGACCGCATGACCCGGGCGACCCGCTTGCGGCTCACCGCGACACCGCCCTCGGTCAGTTCGGCGTGAATCCGAGGAGCACCATACGTCCCTCGACTCCGGCCGTGAATCGCCTGGACGCGAGCCCGGAGCTCGGCATCGGCCCGTGCCCGAGCCGACGGAGGACGACGACGCCACGCGTAGTACCCGCTCGGGGAGACACCGAGCACCCGGGCCATCGTGGCGACACGGAAACGAGCCTGATTCGCGCTCATGACCCGGTAGGTCTCCCGGGTCGGGCCTCCCGCGCGAACCAAGCCGTTGCCTTTGCCAATATCTCTCGCTCTTCGCACAGGCGCCGGTTCTCCCGGCGCAGCCGGCGAAGCTCTTCACGCTCCTCCGTGCGCAGCCCGTCGCTGCGCTCGCCCGCATCGCGGCCCGCCTGCGCGACCCAGGTTCGGATCGCCTGGGACGACGGCTCAAACTCGCGAGCCAGGTCCTCCGGCGCACGTCCGGACCGAACCAGGTCGACCATCTGTTGCCGGAACTCCGCCGCGTACGGTGGTCTCGTCTTCGGCATCGCGGATACTCCTTCTCCCCCAAGAGGATAGGTGTCCACGAAACCGGGGCAACTTCAGCTTCCGAACGTCTCCATCAACCGACGAACCCGATCCTCGGGCCAATTGGGGAGGTGGTGGTACAGCATCAGCCCCTGCCGAAACAACGAATGCGTCCGCCGCTTCACCGTGTTCGCCTTCAACCAGCGGTCATAACCGATGCGCTCGCCCGCCGCGCCCAGCAACGACAGCACGGCGATCGCCAGCGCGCTGATCAACAACAGGCGGTCCCGCCGGTCCGGGCGCGAAACATGCATCGAAGACAGCCCCATCCCGAAGCGCATGTCCTTGATGTCCCGAAAGCCCGCCTCAATCCCCCAGCGCTTGCCGTAGTACCGAATCAGGACCCGCGTCGGGACTGTCGCTTCGCTGGCCACCAGGCACCACGGTTCGTCCATCTTCGGGTCGTGTACGCACACGACCACGCCGACCGGCAGTTCGTACGTGTCGGTCACCCGAGCACCCACCAGCCGCCGCGCACGCCCCCCGGCGCCGACCCACGCGGCGGCCGCTCGCCGCTCGCCCCGCGCACTCGTCACGGAGATGTCTCCACGCAACCGAATCACATATTCGAAGGCCAGCTCTGTCGTCAACGCGTAGAACAGCTTGCAGTCCCCAAAGCCCCGGTCCGCCACGACGATGACTTTCACCCCGGCCGGCAGCACCTCCCGCAACCGGCACAGCACCTCGTACTCATAGCAGCCCGTGGTGAAAGTCCCTCGTTCCAGGGATCGACGTGATCGGTCCTGTGTCCTACACTGTCTGGCATGGCGATGGGGACAAGCCGCGGTCGAACGCGGCAAGCGACGATGTGGGTGCCCACGGCGGATCTGCCGAAGAGTGCTGGGCACCCGTTTTACGAGCGGCTGAATCGAGTGCTCGACGACGCGGGGTTCGACGCGGTCGTGGAAGCACAGTGCGCGTCGTTCTACGCGGACGGGGTCGGTCGGCCGAGTCTGGCGCCGGGCCGGTATTTCCGGCTGCTGTTGCTCGGCTACTTTGAAGGACTGGATTCGGAACGAGCGATCGCGTGGCGCGCCGCCGACTCGCTGAGCATTCGCACGTTTCTGGACTTCGCCCTCCACGAGGCCCCGCCGGACCACTCGACGCTGTCGCGCACCCGTCGCCTGATTGACTTCGAGACCCACCAGGCAGTGTTTACGTGGGTGTTACAGCGACTGGCCGACGCCACGCTGGTGGTGGGGCGCACGGTTGGCATCGATGCCACGACGCTGGAAGCCAATGCGGCGATGCGGAGCATTGTGCGGCGGGATACGGGCGAGAGCTACGACGCGTTTCTGACCCGGCTGGCCGAGGCGTCCGGCCTCACGACGCCGACGCGCGCCGAGTTGGCCCGGTTCGACCGGACCCGCAAAAAGAAGGGCTCGAACGCGGACTGGACCCACCCGCACGATCCGGACGCGAAGATCGCCAAGATGAAGGACGGCCGCACGCATCTGGCGCACACCGCCGAGCATGCGGTCGACCTCGAAACAGGCGCCATCGTGGGCGTGACGGTGCAGGACGCGAGTGCGGGCGACACGACGACCTTGGTCGACACGCTCGTCACGGCCGCCGAGCAGGTCGAGGCGGTCGGCGCGCCGGGGATCGTGGAGGTGGTGGCCGACAAGGGATATCACAGCAACGAGACGATGGTCGGGTTTGCGGCCATCGGCGTGCGCAGCTACGTCTCGGAGCCGGATCGCGGCCGGCGGCACTGGAAGGGCCAGGCGGCGGCGCGGGACGCGGTGTATGCCAACCGGCGGCGGATCCGCGGCGCGCGTGGGAAACGGCTGCTGCGGCAGCGGGGCGAGCTGCTGGAACGGCCCAACGCGCATCTCTACGAGACCGGCAGGATGCGCCGCGTCCATCTGCGCGGGCATCCCAACATCCTGAAACGGCTGCTCGTCCAGGTCTGCGGCGTCAATCTCGGGTTGCTCATGCGGCACCTGACGGGCGTGGGCACGCCGCGGAGCCTCCAGGGCCGCGCGTCGGCGCTGCTGGAGGCGCTGATCGGCCTCCTGAGCGAGTGCTGGGGGCGTGTGCGGCGCTTCTGGGCCCCGGAGCGCCATGATCGGCCCGATTCGTCGTGGGATGGTCCGGCGACACGCCAATACGGACACGCGATTCTCGATTGACAATCAGCCCCTTCTGCCACGGGCTGCTAGCGCCGCTGATTACCCTTCAGTGTCGAGGACGCCACCGTCTTCCACAGCAGGGGCGTCGCGCGCCCATGGCCAGTCACCATCGACAGCACGATCGTGTCCTGCCCGTCGGCCGCGAAGCTCGTCCAATCCAGCGCGACGACGACTTCTGTGCGGGCGCCGACGATGAACGGCGTCCAGTATGCGAAAAAGGCCCAGACGTCGACACCTCGATTGCTCAGCAGCGATCCACCTGCTTCACACCATGCTTGGTCAACGTCCCCATGGCCTGGGCCAAGCCGCGCCCCACTGCATGGATTGCCAGCGAAGCGCTCGTCAGCACGCCCACGGTTGCGTTAGCCAATGACAGCACTCTCTTGGCATGCAGGTCGCCTTCGTACACGGTCGTGATGAAGTTCAGGAGGTCGTGTCTCCCGAGCCATTGCCCGGATGAGGCCGGCCGGTCTTGAAGTATATTCATATAATCATATTCTAATTCACAGTGCGCCACCTTTCAGACTTTCCAGCCTAATGCGAGACGGAGGGTTTCGCTCTATTGATTCATATGAGTTCTCCACCCGGCGGCGCCGGACCCCGTAGTCATGAAACCAGGGCATGACGAGGCGACAGCCGGGCCCCGTGGGTGCGGATCAGCCGGCTGGAAGGCTACCGCTGCCCACGAGTGTCTGTGTAAAAAATGAGGGGATCTCTGAGCCTGTGGTCCCCGATGCTTCGGGAGAACGCCGTTGACCGCAGTTGACGACGTGGAATCCTCCACATATACCTTGTTTAACAAAGGAGGTATTTGGTTACCGGGTGATCCGCCAATGAATACGGGCCGAGAGTGGGCTTGAGGCGAGGAGGTTACAGCGTCACAAGAAGGTTGCCTGGAGTGAGAGCGTGTTCACGCGGGTTGCCTCCACGTTGCGATGCCGCGGGAGACCGGAGGCCGTCGTACGGGAGCGCACAGGCGTCGGCGTTTCGGCGCAGTCCGGTGGCGACCGAGCGCAGTGCGGTCGGGGACTCTCCCCCCTGCGGCGGCGCGCCGCCGGGACCGGTCACGCGTCGCAGCCGTGATTCGGACGGTGCCCGCCTACGGGGGCGGCGGCGGAAGGCCGAGGAGCTCGGGGACGACGGGTTCGGCGGCGCGCAACATCGCGGCGATCAGGGGAGGCAGGTCGAGGTCGCGTTGGCGGGCGGTGCGCACGACGCTGGCGAGGACCTGCTGGGTGTCGGCGCCGTGGCGGGTGCGGTTGCCGCCGCACACCTTGCGGATGACCACAGCGGGCCGGATGGCCTGTTCGGCGCGCCAGTTGGTGGCGTCGAGCGAGGGGTCCCACAAGAAGAGGAACACGGCCGGGAATTCGGTGGCCAGGTGCCCCGCGAAGCGCTCGGCGTCGTCGAGCGGCGGCGGTGCGTCGACCAGCCGACCGAGCCGGGCGGTGAGTCGGCCGCGGGCCGTTGCCATCCCGTGCTCGCTCAGCGCTCCCGCGTTGCAGCGGTCCCGCAGGTCGAGGCCGGCCCGCAGAACCGCCTGCACCTCGCCGGCCCAGGGACTGTCAGGATAGTCCTCCCGGAGCTGCTTGCAGCGTTGCAGAAGGTGGTTCAGACAGGTTTGGTGCAGTCCGTCGAAGCAGCGATACGGTGCCCACCCGTCGCGCACGAGCACGCCGACGTAGTCGGTCCCCAGCACCGTGGCGGCATCGTTGAACCCCCGGCCGGGGCAGATGGCGTAGACCGTCGTGTCCGGGGTGACGAACGTCCACAGCCAGTGGCGCACGCCGCCGACGCGCCAGCCGGTCTCGTCCGGCGTGACCACGGGCGCATTGCGAACCTGCTCGCACAGCTCCGCGTAGGCCGGCGCGGCGGCGCGGGCCGCCCGGTGCAGCACGTGGGCGAGGCCGCCCGGCGTGACCTGCAGCCCGAACGTGGTCCGCAGCAGGTGGGCCACCTTCGCCAGCGGCACCCCCATCTCCGTGTGCAGCTCCACGACCAGCGCGACCACCCCGGGACCGAGCTGCACCCCCGCCGCGCCCAGCGCGTCGGAGGTCTGCAGCACGTGGCGGCCCTGCACCCGCCGCTGACACTGCGAACAGTGGCCGACCTCGATGTCGAAGCGCCGCACGACCGGCCGTACCACGGGCAGTTCTTCCTGATACTGCGACGCCACGCGGGTACCTTCGACCGCGCCGCCGCAATCCGGGCACGTCGTGGGAACCGGCGCCGCGTGGGTCTCGTCAACCCGCGCCGGCCGCGGGCGGCAGCCCTGCCGGCCGTACTCCGCCCCAGGCCGCCGTCCGGGACGCCTGCCGCGCCCTTGCGGCCGGTCCTTGGCGAACGGCGCCGCCTGCCGGCGACCCGCCCGGCGTGCCTCGGCCAACTGCTGTTTCAGGCGCTCGATCTCCCGCTTCTGACGCTCGTCCTGGCGTCGCAAGCCGTCGATCTGGCGCTTCTGGCGGTCGTTCTCCCGCTCGCGCCGCGACAGCTCTTCCCGGAGCCGCTCTACCTCGTCGCGCAGCCGTCCTATCCGTTCGTCGCCGGACAGCCCGTACTCGTTGACCACACAAGACTTATGCCATATTCGCGCAAAAAGTACAATCCAAATAAATGGATCTTGCGTGGCCACCCGCTAAACAAAGACCAAAGGAGCTGCTTGCAAAACTCCCGGGGGATTGGGGCTGGGCGCAGTCCTCAGCTCTCTTGGTGAACACGATTTGCCCTGGATCGTGGACTGGATATCTTGTCGGGATAACCGGCGGCACGCCGGGAGGTAGAAGTCGGATGTTTCGACGTGTTCTCGACCGCGCGTTGGGACACCCGTGGGTGACTGACGCCCGTCGGGCGCCGAGGGGCGTTGCCGGCGGTGCACTGGTTATGTCACGAGGCGCACGAGCTGGTCGGCGGTGAGTGCGAGCACGCCGAACATGCAGTGGCACATTGTTTTCGAGGCGCCACGGACCCGGACATGGCGACCGCCGAACTCGTCCTTGAGTCGGCCATTGACGCGCTCACCCGCCGTACGCTCGTTGTAGCGAGCCTGCTCGGGAAGCTGAAAGCCGATCCGCTGCAGGCGCCGGGCTTCGGTTTGCAATTCCTCCGCCAACGCCTTGTCGCGGCGGGGGTTGGTGTCAATCAACGGGACGTGGCCGAGTGAGCGGCTGTGCTGGCGGATCGGTTCCGCGTCGTAGGCGGCGTCCATCAGATCATACAGATTGGTCGTTCGCTCGGCCGACAAGGTCGCCAGCGGAATGGCGGCTTGGCTGTCGTGCAGGGAGGCTGACGTCAGCAGGGTAGAGTCGACGACTGGCGCGGTGGCGGTAGGCGTAGGGGGTAGCTGTTCCCGGCAGCTTTCGCTGATGCCGGTGCCTCACTCCTCGCCATGGCTCCGTTTCCAGTCGCCGCTCATCGGTAGGGTCGAGAGCTGGCGCGCTGTCGGTAGGGTCCGGTGGCTCCTCCGGCGCTTTCGCACCGGGCCTCAGTCCGGCTCCCGTGGGCACGTTTCCAGCTCCCGCCTCGTCAAACCCAGCATGCCGATTTCCGGCACTGGGCTTTCCTGTTGCCTTCGTCTCAAGGGTTATGTGGCCGTTCAAACCGGGAGTGCTTTCGGCAGATAGACGACCCGGTATTCGGAGAACAGCCCGAGTCGGTCATATAGCTTCTGCCTACTCCACCTCTTCCAGCCGAACCCCAGTCGCCCGCGCTGTCGCATCAGGTGTCGCCGTACCTTCTTCTCGACCCAGTCCTTCACGTGACTGAAACATCGGCTCGATTGTCCTATGCGGAAGTAGTTCGTCCATCCGCGCAGGATTGGGTTGATGAGAGCAATGACCCTTTCAACCGGTTGCGAGCAATGTCGTCGCATCACCCCCTTGAGCCGTCGCAGGAGTTTGGTGCGTGCCGCTATCTTCGGCACACAGGCAACCCCCCACTTGCCCCGCTGCGTCCAGGCGCGGCGGATGCTGAACCCAAGGAAGGTGAAACTCTCGCCCTTTGCGAGATCGACGCGACGCGTCTTGTCACGATTGAGTTCCACGTCGAGTGTGGCCAGTTCCTCCAGAAGCCGCTTGTACACGGTCGTCTCAAGCCACCGCCACCGGCGGTAGCCGTCGATCAGGATCACCAGGTGAGTCGCCCGGGGGAATCTCACCCCCGGGCGCTCGCAGAACTGTACGTGAACGTCTCCGCTCATACAGCTCCCATCATCCAGCCGCCGGCGTCAGCCCCAGCAGATGCCAGTGGGCGAACAGCCGGGGCGCGCGACGCGCAAGACCACCGAGCCAGTGAATGGCGCGGCGGCGATGGCGCCGGAGCCTCTTGTATTTCCGCATGGCCCATCGAACCAACAGGTCGTTGAAGTGGCGAAAGACCGAATACAGGGCCGACTTGTAGAAACGGCCGTAGAATTGAATCCAGCCACGAAGGACAGGATTCCACATGCGGGCCAGGTCGTCGATGGCCTTGTCGCTGCGCCGAGGGAGGTGCCAACGTCGCATCTTCTGCCGCATCCGTGTCGCCGCCGCATTGCTCACCGCCGGTATGAAGCTGATGAAGTACTGACCCCATCGATTCTTTGCCCGACGAGAGCGAAACGTGTATCCCAGGAAGGTGAACTGCTCCGTGGGATACTGCCCCGGCCGGTCGTCATCCTTGCAGTAGACGATACGCGTCTTCTCCGGATGTACTTCCAGCCGGCATTGCGCCAGACGACGTTTGATGTGCGCCAGGACCTGCTGCGCCTGCGTCTCCGTCCGACAGTGCGCGACGAGGTGAGTCGCCCGGGGGAATCTCACCCCCGGGCGCTCGCAGAACTGTACGTGAACGTCTCCGCTCATACAGCTCCCATCATCCAGCCGCCAGCGTCACCCCCAGCAGATGCCAATGGGCGAACAGCCTGAACGGCTTCGCGTGGCTCGACGGCTCCTCCCGCACGCGCGGTTGACCGTCGGGACACGCTGGATGACGCGACCCCTTTGCTCCATCGAGTTTCCCCGACTTCATCGCTCGTACGGGTCGCTCCGCCCCTGTGCCTCGCATCGGGCTTCTCATCCTTGGGGGTCGGCCCCTTGGATTTCTCCCTTCACATCGAGGCGACAGGTTCCCACGTTCCACACAAGGGCCTGGTGCAGGGTCACGCCACCTTTATGCCGGGTGCCGCCCAGCCAAGCTGCAGGCTCCCACTGGACTCGTCCCGGGTTAACGACTCGCCCCGGTTTCGACACCGTCCCTACGCTTTCGACACGTTGCCGGTGGTTCATCCACTTCGTCTCCCTGCACCCTACCTGACGCGGTCGCGCCGCGCCGTTTCCGTGACGCTTACCACCCCGGCTCTTGACCGAAGCAGCGCACGGCGGTTTGGAGCCTCCCCCTGCCGGGCGGCTCCGAGGGGCCTACCCTCATCCCTCGTGCAGCATGGCTGCAGCTAGGCGGCCATCTCGGCCTCCCTTCTGCGCCTTCGTGGCGCACTATCATCCGCATACCTCTCGAACGGAACGTCCGGGTGCGTTGACCGCATCCAGTCGTCGAACGCGAGGTGCAAGAAGATATTGGCCAGGAGCGGGCTCGCGACGCCCCCTTGGGGCGTTCCCATCGTGCGCGGTACCAGGGTTCCGTCTTCCTGCTGCATGGGAGCGGTCAGCCACCGCTGCACATAGAGCAGAATCCACCGGCACCGGGTGTACTTCCTGGCCGCACGCATGACGAGCGCGTGGTCCAGGTTGTCAAAGAAGCCGCGGATATCCAGATCGATCACCCAGTCATAACGCCAGCATCGCTGCCGGGCCGTCGTGAGTGCGTCGATCGCGGACTTCCGCGGGCGATACCCATACGAATCGGGATGGAACTGTGGCTCCACGTCCGGTTCCAGGTACATCTTGACCACCGTCTGGGCAATTCTGTCGGCGACAGTGGGAATGCCCAAGCGTCGCTCGCTTCCGTCCTTCTTCGGTATCCCAACCGACCGGACCGGAGGCGGGAAGTACGTGCCCGACGACATCCGATTCCAAATCTTATAGAGATTGTTCTTCAGGTCCTGCTCGAACATCTCGACAGACTCAGCATCGACGCCAGCTGCTCCGTGGTTCGCCTTGACCCGAGTGTAGGCCTCCCAAACCACCCACTTGGAAATACGAAACGGCTTCGCGTGGCTCGACGGCTCCTCCCGCTCGCGCGGTTGACCGTCGGGACACGCTGGATGACGCGACCCCTTTGCTCCATCGAGTTTCCTCGACTTCATCGCTCGTACGGGTCGCTCCGCCCCTGTGCCTCGCATCGGGCTTCTCATCCTTGGGGGTCGGCCCCTTGGACTTCTCCCTTCGCATCGAGGCGACAGGTTCCCACGTTCCGCACAAGGGCCTGGTGCAGGGTCACGCCACCTTTATGCCGGGTGCCGCCCAGCCAAGCTGCAGGCTCCCGCTGGACTTGTCCCGGGTTAACGACTCGCCCCGGTTTCGACACCGTCCCTACGCTTTCGACACGTTGCCGGTGGTTCATTCACTTCGTCTCCCTGCACCCTACCTGACGCGGTCGCGCCGCGCCGTTTCCGTGACGCTTACCACCTCGGCTCTTGACCGAGGCAGCGCACGGCGGTTTGGAGCCTCCCCCTGCCGGGCGGCTCCGAGGGGCCTGCCCTCATCCCTCATGCAGCATGGCTGCAGCTAGGTGGCCATCTCGGCCTCCTTTCCGCGCCTTCGTGGCGCACGGTCATCGGCGAATCGAACATACTCGATGTAGTGGTAGCGTCCTTGTCGGGTGACGTTCTTCGCCCGCTCCAGCATCTTGTCCACCTCGTTGAGATAGAGATTGCTGAGCAAGGGTGAAATAACCCCACCCTGGGGAACGCCCCGCTTGCCTCCAGCCTTAAGGATGAGCTTCAACAGCCGTAAAACTTCGTCGTCGTCTACCCGAATCGCCACTTTTCCAAGCAGGATGTCGTGTCGAACCGTATCGAAATACGACGCCAAGTCCACGTCTATCACCGTGGTCTTGTTCTTTACGACCGCCGTCGTCACCCGGTGCACCGCCCGATGGGCCGTGCGTTTTGGTACCCATAAGAGCCCTCCTGAAAGTCAGCCTCGAAGACAGGTTCCAGTATCAGCTTCAGCGCCCCCTGCACCACACGGTCCCGGATGGTGGGTATCCCGAGGATGCGGACTTTGCCCCCATCCTTCGGTATCTCCACCTGCCGGTTTGCCGAGGGCCGATAGGTTCGGGAGTGCAGTTCGTCATGGATGTCTTCCAGGAACGCCTCGAGGCCGGCCTCCTCGATGGCCGCGAACGTCACACCGTCAATGCCCGCGGCACCGCCGTTGCGTCGCGCCATCTCGTAGGCCTCCCGGAGCGTCTCCGGCTTACATACATGAACGCACAGCCCCCAGAAGCGCCATTTCTGGTCAGCCTTCGCCTTGAGATATATTCTCCGTCGCAGGTCCTGCAAACCAATGGACGGCTTTGTCATCCCGTCCTTGCCTCCCTTGTTGTCGGAGAACTGTTCAACAGCAGGGCGCCTTTGCTCCGCGGGAGTTACACCGCCTCAACGCTACTACACGCCCCTCCGCCACCCTCTCGCCTTCGGCTCACTTCCCGGTGCTGCCGGTTATAGAGTCTACCTTGCTCCGGCGATTTCGCGCCGGGGCGAGGAGGGCTTCTCCAGTTGCTCAGCCTGTCCTTGTCATCGTGCTGTCGCTACCACCCCGCCGAAGTGGGTCAGCCGCGTCAATCAGGTTTCGACCGCCCATGCTGCCTTCGCCTTCAGGTTGCAGGCTCGGCCTTCGGAATACACTTTCGAGGCCACCTCCGCGTTCACTTCACGTTACGGCCCGATGACTCGCAATCTCCCCAAGGGAGACCCTGTCGATAGGCTTCAGGAATTTGGTTTCCCTCCTCCCTGCTATCCAAGCTACGGGGCTCCTGATTCTTGCCCCGGCGGGGCTGTCTCCCGCTGAACAGGCCAGCCTTGGCTGGACACACAACCGGACGGGCGGATTTCCCGCATCCGGCTCTCGGACGAGATCATGCCTTCGCCCACGGAAAGCTCGCCGTTCGCGGAACAAGGCGGGTGAGCCCGTACTCTTGCCAGAGTCGCTCATCCGGGAAACGCACGTATTTCCCGAACTGCACCTTGTGCTTGCGACAGAGCCACTGGCGCAGCCGCCGCGTCGCGTGCCGGTCAATTGCGGATTTCGCTGAAGTGGATCACCGATTCCGGGGATGTGGATCACGGATTTCGGTGAAGTGGAGCGCCCATCGGAGCGTAGCGACGTTCGTCGGTCAGTTGCCTCCCATCGGTGTCGTAGCGTCTGGTCGATATCCTACTCGTGCTGTCGTGTCAGTGAGCATCGATGAGGTTGCCTGTGGTTCCTGTGGGCGCCGCGTGCGGCGTCCAAGGTGCTGTGGGAAACGCGCTTTCGGCGACGGCGCAGTTGCCGCCGAGCGTATCGCGCGCGTTTTCCATGGCACCGCCAGGATCCACAGGCTGTTCGCGCCCGGCGGGAGCGTCGGGCGTCTCGCGGACGTGATCGTCATGTCGTCTCCTTCCGGCGGTTGGCGGGTGCGTCGTGCGTGCGTCGCATCGAGCGGCCCTTGAGCTCGATGCGGTGCGCGTCGTGGAGCAGGCGGTCGCAGATGGCGTCGGCCTGGTTGGGGTCGCCGATGACGGCGTGCCAGTCGGTCACGGGCAGTTGGCTGGCGATGAGCGTCGAGGCGCGTTCGGCGCGGTCCTCGATCACCTCGATGAGGTCTCGCCGCTCGGGGTCGCGCAGCGGCGCGAGCATCCAGTCGTCGATCGCGAGCAGGTCGAGCTTGGCCAGGCGGGCGAGCAGCCGGGTGTAGGAGCCGTCGCCGCGGCCGACGGCCAGCTCGTGCAGCAGGCGCGGCATGCGGACGTAGCGCGCGGCGAAGCTGCGGCGACACGCGCGTTCGACGAAGGCGCAGGCGATGAAGCTCTTGCCGATGCCGCACGGTCCCGTGACGATCACGTTGTGGCGCTCAGCGATCCACGCGCAGGCGCCGAGCGTGAGGATCTGCTGGCGATTGAGCCGGCGCGAGTGGGTGAAGTCGACGGCCTCGAGCGTCGCCGGGTAGCGCAGCTTGGCCGTGCGGAGGCGCCGGTCGAGCTTGCGCTGCTCGCGGGCCGTCCACTCGGTGTCGACGAGCAGGCCGAGCCGCTCCTCGAAGCTGAGCGCGGCGGCCTGGTCGGTGTCGAGCTGCTTTTGGAAGGCGTCGGCCATCGCGCCGAGCTTCAGGGCGTTGAGCTTGTCGACGGTCTGTTCGATCAGCATCGGTCCTCCTCTGAGGTCGCGGCCGCGTAGTAGTTGGCGCCGCGGATGTTGGCGTGCATCGGTGTCGGGTTGGTCTCGGCCGGCGGCTCGAGGGGCAGCCGGTCCTGACCGGCGGCGAGGATGTTCTTGACGGTGTGGAAGCGGCACGAGCCGAGCGCCAGCGCGCGGGTGCTGGCGGCGTCGAGCCGGGCGTTGCCGTACTGGCGTCCCAGACGCATGATGCCTAACACGGTCCGATAGCCCTGCTCAGGGTGCGGGCGGCTGTGCAGGATCCGGGTGACGAGCCGAGCGGTCGCCGGTCCGACCGTCTCGGCCCAGCGGATGAGCCGCGACGGGGTCCACTCGGCATGTGCGCGGTGGGCGCTGGGCATGTGCTCGGCCACGGTGGACGGCTGTCGGTCGTAGCGCCGGCGGTGCGACGCCACGCGCTTGCCGCGATGGAAGATCTCGACCGTGTTCGTCGTGTGGCGGACCTCGACCTGCTCGCGGACGAGTTGGTACGGCACGCTGTAGACGTGGCGGTCGACCTCGACGTGGTAGTCGATGTTCACGCGGCACAGCTTCCAGTGGGCCAGGACGTAGCGGGTAGCCGGCAGGGGGCGTAGCGCCGGGCGGTCGAGCTGCTCATAGAGGGCGCGGCGGCTGACGCCCAGCTTCTTCATCGGGCGGTCGTTGAGCTCGTCGAGCAGGACGCGGATCGCCCGGTTCAGCGCGCCGAGCTCGAAGAAGGTCTGGTCGCGGAGCCGGGCCAGGATCCACCGCTGGGCCACGAGTACGCTGGTCTCGACGACCGCCTTGTCGCGGGGCTTTCTGGGGCGCGCCGGGATGACGACGGCGCCGTAGTGGGCGGCCAGGTCCTCGTAGGTGCGGTTGACGTCGGGCTCGTAGCGGCAGGGGCGGGTGATGGCGCTCTTGAGCTGGTCGGGGACCCACAGCGTGGTGGCGCCCCCGCAGTACTCGACCATGTGGATGTGGGCGGTGACCCAGTCCGCCAGCTGCTGGGTCGCGGTCGCCTCGGCGTAGGTGAGGCTGCTGGCGCCGAGCGCGGCGACGAACAGCTCGACAGGCCGCAGCTCACCCGTGCGCCGGTCGACCAGAGTCGGCCGCTTGCCCGAGAAGTCGACGAAAGTCTTCTCGCCGGCGCGGTGCACCTGCCGCATCGACGGCCGCAGCCGCCGCGACCACTGCCGGTAGATCTCGCAGAATTGCGTGTAGCGGTAGCCGCCGGGATGGACCTGGAGGTACTCCTCCCAGAGCAGCTGCAGCGTGACCCCGTTGCGCTTGAGCTCGCGGTGGATGTGCGCGCAGTCGGGTCGGGCTCGGTTGGGCACTGGCGCCGGGCGGCGAAACAGCCGGGCCTCGAGCGCCGCGTCGTCCAGGTCGGCCGGCAGCGGCCAGCCCAGCCCGTACCGAGCCGCCCTCTGCAGATAGCGTGAAACCGAGCTCGGACCGATGACGCAGGCTTGGGCTACCTCTCGGTGGGACAGGCCCTGTTCGTACCTGAGTCGTAGAATCTCCCGAATTTTCCTCACCAGAAGCCTCCGAGTCGGCATCGCTTCGCCCTCCGTTCAAAAGGCGAAGGATCCCGCGGTCAGGCTACCGATGAGCGCTCACGATCCCGGAAACTGGGTGATCCAGTTCGGCCGAAAGCGATCCACTTCCGCCGAAATCGGTGATCCACTTCGACCGAAACAGGTGATCCACTTCCGCCGAAATCGGCGATCCACATCGTCCGAAATACGCATCAATCGCAGCGTAGCGGGCTGACCTGCCCCAGGGTGAAGTAGTTCGCCCAACCGGTCAACAGCCGATTGATGCGCGCTACCACCACCGGCGGCGATAGGGGCCCGTTACGCCGCGTAGTCAGCTCGCTCACGCGACGGCAGATGCTCTGGACGTTCGACTGACTCGGCCGCGTGCCGATATAGGCGCGCCCCGTGTCCCGCCGGTAGTTGCGCCCAATCCGGTCGCCGAGGAACGTCATCGACTCCTCCGGCAACCGGCAGCAGCGGGTCTTCTCGGCGTTCATCGGCAGCTTCAGACGCTCCAGCAGGGTTTCGACCGCGGCCAGCATCACCGCTGCCGGCGCTCGGCCGAGCACCGCAAGGTGAGTCGCCCGGGGGAATCTCACCCCCGAGCGCTCGCAGAACTGTACGTGAACGTCTCCGCTCATACAGCTCCCATCATCCAGCCGCCAGCGTCACCCCCAGCAGATGCCAATGGGCGAACAGCCTGAACGGCTTCGCGTGGCTCGACGGCTCCTCCCGCACGCGCGGTTGACCGTCGGGACACGCTAGCAGCCTGTGGCAAAAGTCGGGGGGGGGGGGAGGGGGGGGGGGAAAGGGTTGGAGTCGACGGCGGCGATCGAGTTCCGTACACTGAACAGGCATGGCGATGGGCAAGAAACCGGTGACGCGGAGACGCTGACGACGGCGACCGAGCAGGTCGAACAAACTGGCCTGCTATAATGTGTTTCATAGGACGGGGTCATTCAGTCCCGAGCGGTGTTCCTGGCCATCGGCTCGTTCCGAATACACATGCCTACAAAACGACACAATATCCGCTTTCCGGCATTCGACACGAACGGTCTCTCGCAAGACGAGACCTACTTCACGCTCGTCGACGCGGGCGGTGTGGAAACTCAGATCCGCTTCCACAATTACGACGCGATCTACACACACCAGGGCTTGTACGAACAGCTTTTCTACGATCGCTTGAAATGCCATTCACCCGAGAAGGTCGTGGCTATCCTGCACCATGCAATGGCCGAGGAACCGTGGCTCTTCAACGAATTGCGCGTCCTCGACCTCGGCGCGGGCAACGGCATGGTCGGTTCGGAGTTACAGAAGTTCGGCGTCGCTCGCCTCGTCGGCGTGGATATTTCAGCCGCGGCTGCCATGGCGGTGGGGCGTGATCGACCCGGCGTCTACGACGACTTCCACGCGGTGGACATGTCGAGGATGAGCACTGCTCAGCATGAGCACTTGGCCAACTGGCGGTTCAATTGTCTGATCTCGGTGGCGGCGCTCGGCTTCGGCGACATTCCCGTACGTGTGTTCGCCGAAGCGTTCAACCTTGTTGACGATGGCGGCTGGGTCGCGTTCAACATCAAGGAGACGTTCCTTGACGACCGCGACACGAGCGGATTCTCTGTATTCATCAAGACGTTGATCCTGAGCGAATACCTCGACATCTATCACATGGAACGGTACCGGCACCGGCTGTCGATCGACGGCCAACCGCTCTACTACTTCGGCGTTGCCTGTCGTAAATCGTATCCGATTCCGCTGGAGATGCTCGAAGCGATGTAAGACCGCCGCTTACGCGGGGCCCGCTCCGGCCAGCCCCTGGCCCACAGACTGCTAGTGGTGTGTCACTAGAATAGATTGACAGTGTGTGCTCCGACTTGTATACCTGCGGGTATGAGCCATCCCGCGTCGCCACTGCTGTTGAGTCACCGCGATCGGAACACGCTGACGAACTGGGCGCAGAGTGCGACCGCTCTGTATCGCGTGGTAACTCGGGCAAGGCCTTGCTGATGGCTGGTGACGGCGCGGCGAATAGACGCATCGCGACCGCGCTCGGCGTCAGCCGGCCGACGGTGTTGAAATGGCGCGCGCGGTTTCTTTTTGATGGGCTGGGCTCGGTGGGGACAGTGCGCACGGGCCGCGGCCGCAAGCCGGAGATCACCGCGCACCAGGTGCAAGCCATCGTGCATACCACGCTGCACGAGACGCCGCCGGGCGCTACACACTGGAGTTGTCGTTCGATGGCCAAGGCGGCCGGCGTGAGCCGCTCGACCGTCCAGCGTATCTGGGACGCGCACGGACTGCAGCCGCACCGCGTCACGACGTTCAAGCTGTCGACCGACCCGGCGTTCGTCGAGAAGCTGACCGACATCGTGGGGTTGTACCTGAACCCGCCGGACAAGGCAGTCGTGCTGTGCGTGGACGAGAAGAGCCAGATTCAAGCCCTGGACCGTACGCAGCCGGGCCTGCCGATGAAGCCGGGCCGTCACGGCACGATGACCCATGACTACAAGCGCCACGGCACGACCACGCTGTTCGCCGCGTTGAATGTGCTGACCGGTACGGTCATCGGCGAATGCCACGGGCGACACCGCCATCAGGAGTTTCTCAAGTTTCTGCGGCGCCTCGACCGCGCCTTCCCTCACGACCTCACCCTACACGTGATTCTCGACAACTACGGGACACACAAGCATGAGCGTGTTCGCCAGTGGTTGGCCGCTCACCCGCGCTTCAAGTTGCACTTCACGCCGACGAGCGCGTCGTGGCTCAACCTCGTCGAGAGCTGGTTTAGTAAATTGACGCAGCGACGCCTTCGTCGCGGCGCCTTTGGCAGCGTGCAAGAATTGATCGCCGCGATCAGCGACTACCTGACCCAGCACAACGCGGACCCGAAGCCGTTCGTCTGGACCCCCACCGTCGACACCATTCTCGACAAGGTCAGGAAGTGCAAAGTCATTCCTGGGACACACCACTAGCAGCCCGTGGCAGAAGGGGCTGATTGTTAATCGAGAATCGCGTGTCCGTATTGGCGTGTCGCCGGACCATCCCACGACGAATCGGGCCGATCATGGCGCTCCGGGGCCCAGAAGCGCCGCACACGCCCCCAGCACTCGCTCAGGAGGCCGATCAGCGCCTCCAGCAGCGCCGACGCGCGGCCCTGGAGGCTCCGCGGCGTGCCCACGCCCGTCAGGTGCCGCATGAGCAACCCGAGATTGACGCCGCAGACCTGGACGAGCAGCCGTTTCAGGATGTTGGGATGCCCGCGCAGATGGACGCGGCGCATCCTGCCGGTCTCGTAGAGATGCGCGTTGGGCCGTTCCAGTAGCTCGCCCCGCTGCCGCAGCAGCCGTTTCCCACGCGCGCCGCGGATCCGCCGCCGGTTGGCATACACCGCGTCCCGCGCCGCCGCCTGGCCCTTCCAGTGCCGCCGGCCGCGATCCGGCTCCGAGACGTAGCTGCGCACGCCGATGGCCGCAAACCCGACCATCGTCTCGTTGCTATGATATCCCTTGTCGGCCACCACCTCCACGATCCCCGGCGCGCCGACCGCCTCGACCTGCTCGGCGGCCGTGACGAGCGTGTCGACCAAGGTCGTCGTGTCGCCCGCACTCGCGTCCTGCACCGTCACGCCCACGATGGCGCCTGTTTCGAGGTCGACCGCATGCTCGGCGGTGTGCGCCAGATGCGTGCGGCCGTCCTTCATCTTGGCGATCTTCGCGTCCGGATCGTGCGGGTGGGTCCAGTCCGCGTTCGAGCCCTTCTTCTTGCGGGTCCGGTCGAACCGGGCCAACTCGGCGCGCGTCGGCGTCGTGAGGCCGGACGCCTCGGCCAGCCGGGTCAGAAACGCGTCGTAGCTCTCGCCCGTATCCCGCCGCACAATGCTCCGCATCGCCGCATTGGCTTCCAGCGTCGTGGCATCGATGCCAACCGTGCGCCCCACCACCAGCGTGGCGTCGGCCAGTCGCTGCAACACCCACGTAAACACTGCCTGGTGGGTCTCGAGGTCAATCAGGCGACGGGTGCGCGACAGCGTCGAGTGGTCCGGCGGGGCCTCGTGGAGGGCGAAGTCCAGAAACGTGCGAATGCTCAGCGAGTCGGCGGCGCGCCACGCGATCGCTCGTTCCGAATCCAGTCCTTCAAAGTAGCCGAGCAACAGCAGCCGGAAATACCGGCCCGGCGCCAGACTCGGCCGACCGACCCCGTCCGCGTAGAACGACGCGCACTGTGCTTCCACGACCGCGTCGAACCCCGCGTCGTCGAGCACTCGATTCAGCCGCTCGTAAAACGGGTGCCCAGCACTCTTCGGCAGATCCGCCGTGGGCACCCACATCGTCGCTTGCCGCGTTCGACCGCGGCTTGTCCCCATCGCCATGCCAGACAGTGTAGGACACAGGACCGATCACGTCGATCCCTGGAACGAGGGACTTTCACCACGGGCTGCTAGCCCGCATTATTCCTGAAGCTCGATATTCGGGATCGACAGGGCGTGGCGGGACGACGAACAGGGTTTCGCCATCGTCATTTGGGGGCTGCGAGGGGGTTGCGGGGCGAGCCATGGGGCGATGGCCGGGCGCGGTGAGCCCGAGTGTCGACAGCTTCTCCTGGAGACGGTCCGTATCGTCCCCGAGGGAGCTTGGTGCGGCGGGACGGATGGGCTATCCGGCACGTGCGCCGAGTGCGAGGGCGATGCGCTGCCATGCCTCGCGCTGCGGCGTGGCCCGCGGCAGATGCAGAACGAGCCGGCGGACCGAGCGGACGACCTGGACCCCGAGCTTGAGCAATCGGTCGCGTAGCCACGTCACCTGGGTGCGGGCGCACGCGGTGCCCGCCGCCCGCAGCCGCAGCTCCTGCATCAGCACGTAGGCTGCGGCCGTCAGCAAGACGCGCAGTTGGTTGGCCCAGAAGCGGCAGCAGCTCGTGCGGTCGATCTGCAGGCCGTCGAGCAACTCCTTGATCCGGTTCTCGATGTCCCCCCGCGCACAGTAGACCTTCTCGTAGATGAAACGCGGCGTCTGACGCAGGTTCGTCACCACGAAGCGCGGGTTGTCCCGCGGCGCACGTTCGCCGCGGCGGACCACTTCGGCTTTGATCACCACCCGGCGCTCATGGCCCCAGATGCGGGCGGCGTAGCGGGTGTCGGTATAGACGTGTGCGGTCTCGCCACTGACCTCGCTCTGCGTGCGCGCCGTCTGCATCGCGGATTCGGCATGCCGCTCCAAAACCGCATTTTTAGCCATCGCCACCACGTAGTCGAGCCGGGGCTCCGCATCCAGGAACTCGAAGACCTCCGGGGTCGCAAAGCCCCCGTCGAGCCGAACGAGAAACCGCGCCCGCGGAAACGCCGCCCGCAGCAGCGGGAGCAGCCGACACAGCAGCCCGAGGGTCCCGTCGGCGGCCACTGCGTTGCCGGGCCGCAGCACCGCCGCGCACAGATACTGCTCCGCCTCGCGGTCGAAGCTCAGAAACCCGAGCAGCGGCAGATAACACCAGCCGCCATAGTGCCCGTTGAAGAACGTGAGCTGCTGGGCGCCGTGCGTCAGGTCGTCGGTCGGATCCAGATCGATGGTGACGAGCCGCGCCCGACCGTGCAGGCGGCGCCGATGCCGCTCGATGACGCACGCCGCCAACTCGCGCCCCATCCGGTAGAGCGCGGTGCGGGTCGCGCCGTTCTCGAACCGCGAGATCGCAGGTTGCGACGCCAAGGGCGCGCCGGACACCGGGTCCCGCCCGAGCAGCAGCTTGTGGATGGGGTCGTCGGCCAAGTGGTCGGCATCGTTGCCATCGGGATGACCGCACGCGATGCCGAAGATCCGCTGGCCGATCAGATCCGCGAACGTGTGCCGAATCTTCTCCGCGGCGCGCTTGTCGGCCAGACACTGGGCGAACGCCTTGACCAAGCCGTACACGCGCTCGGCCGCCTTGAGCAGGACGGCGCCGCCGTCGGAACTCGCGTGTTCGCTGGTTGAACGTGGCGACGAGGGGCTTGTCGAACAGATCCGGGAACAGAACAGTCTGTGGTATCGTGTGAGGCGTCACGAAGGGGTCTCCGTTGTGGCTAAAACGTTGTGTGCACTACATTTGTACCACACGGAGGCTCCTGTGTCTCCCCCTCAACCGCACCTTCACGCATAATCCGGGCTAGCAGCCCGTGGAAGAAGTCTGTTCGCTGAGCCCCGCTGTTCAGGCAACTTGGCGATGAGCGATTGAGCCGACGAGCGCCGTCGGGGTCCATTTGAACCCCCAAGCGCGCCTCAGACGCCCCCAGCGGTCGATCAGACGCCCGATCAAGCGGCAAATCGCCGAAACAGCCCGCCCCTGCAGGCTCCGGGGCGTACCGACGCCGGTCTGGCGGCGCAGGAGCAGTCCGATGTTGCAGGCGGCCGCCTGGATCAGCACGCGCTTGCGGACATTCTCGTGACCGCGCACCCACACGCGACGCATACCGCCCGTCTCATACAGGTGCGCGAAAGTCCGCTCCACCACCTCGCCCCGGCACCGTTGCAGGCGACGACCCCGCCGCCCCCGCACACGCCGCCGGTTCCCATACAGAGCCTTCTGTGCAGCAGCCTTCTCCGGCGGCTTCTCTCCCGTCTTCTTGTCCTGCCAGCAGCGCCGGCCGCGCTCCGGCTCCGATACGTGACTCCGAACCCCTGTCGTGTCGAGCGCCACCAGCGTCGCGTCGCTGTGATAGCCCTTGTCGGCCACCACCTCTTCGACCCCCACGCCGTCCAGGAACGACCGCAGATCGAATCGGCTGCACCGCTTCAACCTGCTCGGCCGCCATGATCAGCGTCTCCGGCAGCGTCGCCGTGTCACCATCCGATGCATCCTGCACCGTCACCGCGACGATGGCCCCCGTGTCCATGTCGACCCCGTGCTCGGCCTTGTGGGCCAGGTGCGTCCGACCGTCCTTCATCTTCGCGATCTTCGCGTCCGGGTCCTGCGGCGATTTCCACTCCTTGTTCGACGTTTTCTTGTTCTTCCGCGAACGGTCGAACCGAGCCAGCTCCGCCCGCGTCGGCGTCTCAACACCCGACGCCTCCGCCAACCGCCGAATGAACGCCTCGTGGGATTCTCCCGTGTCCCGCCGCTCGATACTCCGCATCGCCGCGTTCGCTTCCAGCGTCGTCGCGTCAATGCCGACCGTCTTCCCCCGAACCAGACCCGCTGCGGACAGCCGCTCCAGAACCCACGTGAACACTGCCTCATGGGTCTCTACGTCGATCCGCCGCCGCGTGCGCGACAGCGTCGAGTGATCCAGTGATCCGGCGCCGCCGCGGTCAACTCCAGGTCCAGGAACGACCGCAGACTCAGCGAATCGGCCACCCGCCACGCAATCCCCCGCTCCGACGACAGACCCTCGAAATAGCCGATGAACAGCATCCGGAAATACCGACCCGGACGCAGACTCGGACGGCCCAGCCTGTCCGCGTAGAAAGCCGCGCACAACTCCTCGACGAACGCATCGAATCCGGAATCCGCCAGGACCCGGTTCAGCCGCTCGAAGTAAGGATGCCCGTCGCTCGTCGGAAGGTCCGCCGTGTCCACCCACATCGGCGACGCCTGGCGCGCCGCCGGTCTCTTGCCCATCGCCATGGCCGTTCAGTGTACGGGCTCGATCGCGCCGGGGCCAGGCCGGATCCGCGACTTTCGCCACAGGCTGCTAGTGGTGTGTCCCAGGAATGGCTTTGCATCGGCCGCCTGTAGCCGACGAGACCGTCGAACCCCCGATTTCCGGGACGATTCGAGGCCGCCGTGTTGAGGGCACCGTGAAAATCGAACTGCAAACTTGGTCTTCAGAGCCTCTTGCGAAACGCGTGATCGGCCGAGTTTTCCCTGCCGGAGGCGGCGGGGCGAGGGACGGTCAGCGGGCGGGATGCAGCATTCGCAGGATGGCAGTGACCGCGCCCGGGAAGCCGGCGACACGGGGGTTCATGGAGCCTGCCTGCCGGTTATGAGGGCAAGCGCACGCGAAGAGAGGTGGCGCATTTCCTTCACGAGCCGTTCCAGTTTACGGTTGTTCTCGATCCACTCCCGGTAGAGGACGAGTTCGTCTTCGGTGAGCTTCAAGCCGACGGTCTTTCCGCGGGCCTTGCGCGTCCAGTAGTGGTAGGGGCCGTGACGGGCGTCCGGGTTGTCGTGGCAGCGACAGGTAGCCCTCCCACACGTTATCCGGCGGGTGTGAACGCCGCCCTGGCCTACGAACCCGAGCGTTTGCAGTTCCGCCTTGAGCGCGTCGTATTGCTCCTCATAGCGGCGTAACGCTGCGCTGTAGGCCATCGATTCGTTGTTTCACATCCTTGATGTTTGCTAATATACAGTAGTAGGCAGGAGTGGTCAATCAAACAAACCATGAACTGCCTGCGTGGTTCCTTCGCCCCCTATTGGCAGTCGATCCAGCGTGCGCTGTTCCCCCAGTTGGAGCCCGTGTTGGGTCCGCTGACCGGGAAACAGCAGCAGTTGGTGCAGACTCTCGAGGTCATCCGTATCGAGCAGTGGATTCCCCGGTGCTTCCGGGTGCCGGGGCGTCCGCGCAAGGACCGCGCGGCACTGGCGCGAGCCTTCGTGGCCAAGGCGGTCTACGACATGCCGACGACGCGCGTGCTGCTGGACCGCTTGGTCACCGACGTGGCGCTGCGGCGGATCTGCGGCTGGGAGCGGAAGAGCGAGGTGCCGAGCGAGTCGGTCTTCTCACGCGCCTTCGTCGAGTTCTCCGACACACAGTTGCCCCAGCGCACGCATGCAGCGTTGATCCGCAACACCCACCACGACCGGTTGGTGGGTCACCTCTGCCGCGACTCGACGGCCATCGAGGCCCGCGAGAAGCCGGCCGCGAAGGAAAAGACGCCCCCGCTGCCCAAGCGCAAGCGGGGACGGCCGAAGAAGGGTGAGGAACGGCCGAAGGTCCTCAAGCGCCTCGACCGGCAGGCGGCCATGACCTTGCCGGCGATGCTCGACGACCTGCCGACCGACTGTGACGTGGGCATGAAAAAGGACAGCAAGGGCTACAAGTCGACCTGGGTCGGCTACAAGCTGCACCTCGACGTGGCCGACGGCCAGATTCCGATCAGTTGCCTGCTGACGTCCGCCTCCCTGCACGACAGCCAAGCCGCCATTCCGCTGGCGACCTTGTCGGCCGAGCGAACGACCAATCTGTATGACCTGATGGACGCCGCCTACGACGCGGAACCGATCCGCCAGCACAGCCGCTCACTCGGCCACGTCCCGTTGATTGACACCAACCCCCGCCGCGACAAGGCGCTGGCGGAGGAATTGCGAACCGAAGCCCGGCGCCTGCAGCGTATCGGCTTTCAGCTTCCCGAGCAGGCTCGCTACAACGAGCGTACGGCGGGTGAGCGCGTCAATGGCCGACTCAAGGACGAGTTCGGCGGTCGCCATGTCCGGGTCCGTGGCGCCTCGAAAGTGATGTGCCACTGCATGTTCGGCGTGCTCGCACTCACCGCCGACCAACTCGTGCGCCTCGTGACATAACCAGTGCACCGCCGGCAACGCCCCTCGGCGCCCGACGGGCGTCAGTCACCCACGGGTGTCCCAACGCGCGGTCGAGAACACGTCGAAACATCCGACTTCTACCTCCGGCGTGCCGCCGGTTCTCCCGACAAGATATCCAGTCGGCGATCCAGGGCAATCGTGTTCACCAAGAGAGCTGAGGACTGCGCCCAGCCCCAATCCCCCGGGAGTTTTGCAAGCGGCTCTTCATTTAGCGGGTTCCGGGGCAGGTGTCAAAGTTTTGACTTGTACAAATTTCGGAACTGTGGCATAACCTTGGCGTGAAGGTCGGGGACCGCAATTCGCACGAGAACCTGCAGGCCGAGGTCGAACGGCTCCGCACGGAGTTGACGCGGCGCGAGCGCGACACCAAGAACCAGCAACGCGAGAACGGTCGCCAGCAGCGTCAGATCGACGGCCTGCAAGGCCAGATCGAGCGTCAGAAGCGGGAGATCGAGCAACTGAGGGGGCAGTTGGCCGCCGCGCGCCGGGCGGGGTTCCGACAAGCCGCCCCCTTCGCCAAGGACCGACCGCAAGGACGCGGCCGGCGTCCCGGTCGACGGGCTGGTACGCAGTATGGTCGGAAGGCGTGCCGCCCGCGCCCGGCACGGGTTGACCAGACCCTGGAAGCGCCGGTGCCGACGGCGTGTCCCGACTGCGGCGGGTCGGTCGAAGTGACCCACGTGGCGTCGCAGTATCAGGAAGAAATCCCCGCGGTGCGCCCGATCGTGCGCCGCTTCGACATCGAAGTGGGCCGCTGCTCACAGTGTCGGCGGCGCGTGCAGGGCCGCCACGCGCTGCAGACCTCGGATGCGCTGGGAGCGGCCGGCGCGCAGCTCGGCCCCGGCGTCGTCGCGCTGGTCGTCGAGTTGCACACGGAGATGGGCGTACCGCTGGCGAAGGTCGCCCACGTGCTGCGGACCACGTTCGGCCTGCAGGTGACGCCGGGCGGCCTCGCTCACCTGCTGCACCGCACGGCCCGCGACGCCGCGCCGACCTACACGGCGCTGTGCGAGCAGGTCCGTAATTCGCCGGTGGTCACCCCGGATGAAACCGGGTGGCGCGTCGGTAGCCTCCGCCACTGGCTGTGGGCCTGGGTCACCCCGGAGACGACGGTCTACGCCATTTGCCCCGGTCGCGGGTTCGACGATGCCGCCACGGTTCTGGGGGCCGACTTCGCCGGTGTGCTCGTGCGCGACGGGTGGGTGTCGTATCGCTGCTACCGAGCCGCGCTGCACCAATCCTGTCTGAATCACCTGCTCCGACGATGCAAGGAACTGCAGGAAGATCATCCGCACAGTCTGTGGGCCGGGCAGGTGCAAGCGGTCTTGCAGACGGGCCTTGCCGTGCGTGACCGCTGCAACGCCGGCGAGCTGAGCGAGCACGGTCTGGCATCGGTCCGCGGCCGACTCGTGGCCCGGCTCGGTCGGCTGATTGACGCACCGCCACCGCTGGACGACGCCGAGCGCTTTGCCCGGCACCTGGCCACCGAATTCGCTGCGGTGTTTCTCTTCTTGTGGGACCTGTCGATCGACGCCACCAACTGGCGCGCCGAACAGGCCATCCGTCCCGCCGTCGTTATCCGTAAGGACGCCCCTATATGTCAAGAAAGAGTGTGAACACCGCCGCGAGCGGAGTTGGATCTGAAGTGGAGCGGACAGAAAGCTCATGGATGACGGCGGGGCATCTCCCGCGGGAGGACGAGGGTTGAGGACCCGCATCGCCGATGCCAACTCGCGTCGTCACCGGCTTTCGTCCAGAGACAGGTTGTCCGTACAGCGGAGAGGTAGCCTCTGCTCCCGCCGAGTCAAGGCGCTTCGCGCCTCCTCCGCTGCGCTACGGTCCTTCGGATGACTCGGCGCTCGCGCCGGCTTCAGAGCTGGTTGTGGCCGGACGGATTCGTCCGGCCACTGAAAACACTGGCCGGATGACCGAGAGGTTCTCTACGTGCGGCCGCCGCAGCGGGGCGCGACATCGTCCAGGCCCCCGCCCAGCGGCGGATGACGGACCGCTGACGCGGGAACGGCATCGACTCGCCTGCGGCTCGCCCTCCCGGGCCCCCGGTCGTAGACCGGGGGAAGTGACGTTGGGGTTCACTGACCGGTGTCCGGCACCGGACGGCGACAGCGACCGGCGGCGCACGACACGCTCCGGATCGGGTCGGAGTCCCGGTTCGGCAAGGCCAGCGTACGGTCAGATCGGAACCGGCCGAAATAGTCGTCGCCAAGCCAAAGGCATTGACCCCGAACACACCAAAGAGCGCGACCACGTCAGGCAGCCTTGGCGCAGGTCGCACCGGGTTGGTGGTCTTCGATCAGCGCGTGGTAGATTTCCCGGGCAACGAAGCGTTTCAGGCAGCGGATGATGTCTTTCTTCGACAAGCCCTCGGCGGTGCGTCGTCGGACGTAGTCGAGGGTCGGCTGGTGCCAGCGCATGCGGATGATCACGATCCGGTAGAGCGCCGCGTTGGCTTGGCGGTGGCCGCCGCGGAAGAGCCGATGCCGGTTCGTAACCCCGGATGAGGCGGGAATCGGACAGGCGCCACATAGTTTCGCGAACGCGGCTTCGGAACGGATCCGGGTGGGGTTGTCGCCGGCAACGATCAGCATCTCGGCCGCCGAGTCGGGACCAATCCCGAACGCCTCACGCAGGGTCGGCGCTGCCGCCCTGGTGAGGATGTCGAGCAACTCGTCGTGCCGGTCGATCTCGGCCGAAAGTGTGCGCCAGCGGGCCGCGAGCGCCCGTAGCGCATGCTTCACCGAGGCAGTCGGGTCGAGGATGTCTCCTGGTCTGAGGGTCGCGCAGCGGTCGATGAGCCGTTGGTCGGTGAGCGGCTCGAGTGCTTCGCGGACCCGACTCGGTGCGTTGACGAGCAGCGTCTTGAGCGTGGTCATCGCGGTAGTGCGGGCCTTGACGGCCGTATCGCGGGCGATCTTGATCTGGCGGACCATTTCTGCAGCGCCGTCCGCAGCTTTCGGCATGGCGGTCGCGACACCGGCGAGCACCGACCGCGCCGCAGCCTCGGCATCGAGCGTGTCACTCTTGCCGTTGTTGCGCCGCTTGCGCCGGTCGCAACGGTTGACCTCGACGACGTGGAGCCCCTGTCGGCGCACGGAGCGCGCGAGGCCGACCCCGTAGGAACCGGTACCTTCAATCCCGAAGGTTTCGAGGTCACCGAGCGTGCGTGCCCACGCCACCAGGTCGGCATAGCCGGCCCCGTTCGCCGGCACCCGGAACGTCGCGAGCCGGGCGCCCAGGTCATTGATCGCTACCGCGACATGCTCGTGCTTGTGGGTGTCGACGCCGACGATCACCTTGACCGACGGATCGTCACGCGCGATGCTGTTCGACATGTTGCTGGCCCCCTTTCGGGCTGGCGACGCCGTCTGGTCGGGCGGGCGGACAGGACTGTGACGGGACTTTCAAGCCAGGCCCCTATTCGGTCACTGCCCTCCCGGCCAGGCAACATCTGGATGCGTGCTGCCCGGCCGGGCCGACAGATCCTTGCCAGGACACGAAGTCGGTCTGCGGCGGAGTCAGAACCGGCCGGGCAGCAGCACGATCATGCTCACAGTCTGCGGTGGCAACCGGACCCGCCACGGCGCCGACACCCAGCAGGTGCTCGCCAGCGTCGTGCGCACCGCCCGCCAACGCCATCTCGATCTGCCGCCCCTGATCGCCACGATGTTGCGCGCCACCGGCCCCGTCGTCCCCGACGCTTTCGGGCTCCCCCCGCCACCCGCTTGAGAGTAACACCGCGACGCCCCTCCGTGGGTGAGGACTGGCAACGCCGAAACGCTGCTTCAACCGCCACCGATCCAGGCGGCTACCGCTACGCGCCAGCGCAAGTGTCGATCAAGCCGACAAGTCCCGTCGCCGCTCGGGACTCTGCAGCCTCCCAAGCCAGTTCAGCCCGTGTTTGTTGAGGAATCACCCGCTAACCGAATACCAAACTTGTTCTAGCAGCCCGTGGCAAAAGGCCCCGCTGCATTCGACGGGCGATGCATCCCGTCTGACCGCGTTGTTCCTCGGTCGAATATGGCCAATATGCTCCCTCGTCACGCCTTGTCAGCCGGGCGCCTCGCCGGTCTCGGTGCGACGCGGGGTTTCACCACGGGCTGCTAGATGACGCGACCCCTTTGCTCCATCGAGTTTCCCCGACTTCATCGCTCGTACGGGTCGCTCCGCCCCTGTGCCTCGCATCAGGCTTCTCATCCTTCCGCCGGCGTTACCCGGTTTCCCCGGTGTCGGGTCGGAGGAGGCGCGCCCCGCGGGCGCTGGCCTCCGTCCGCCGCTCAAACGGTACGTGCGGTTTTCCCGCATACCGCTTTCACGAAGACGTCCTCGCGCGATGAGGACCGATGGAGGAATCAGAGAGTGGCCCCTCCTCCGGCCCGTCGGGTTCAGCCAGTCGGCAAGTCTCCTCGGTCGCTGATGTTCGGGTCTTTCACTCATGGAACTGTCCACCTCAGCGCCCTTGCTCATCTCACCGTCCTGTCTGGTCCCGACCGTCTTCGCCGGCCGCCTTCCCCAACCCACTCGGTTGCCGCCCCTTGACGGTCACGCGGCTTTCACCGCGCTTCAGGTGCTATTCGGCCGTCCGACTCCTCGACGAGCGTCCCTTCCCACTTCGCTCTCGCTTATAGGGTCGGTTGCCGCGGCGCCGGCCGCGGACCCGCCGAGGTCTCCCAGGGTCACGCACTGGTCTTCCGTACCGTGCCGTCCGCATACACCTTGGTGCGGTGGGTGGATGAGAGCGCCTTCGCCTCCATAGTGCAGGCTCGACCTTGCCCCACCTTTGGCCGACCGGTTCGTCATGGGGTCGCCCCCTCGACTACGGCCCGGTACTGCTCCGCAAACCCTTCGGACCCCACCTCGCGATGGGCGCCCTGTCCTCCGCAGTTCCGTCGTGGGGGCTCCAGGTCCACCTTGGCTGTGTCCGGCTTTCGCCTGCGTGCCCGTTTAGGCGTCTCCATACCTGCCACCTGCGGCCGGCGAGGCATTACCCCCGCCTTTGGATACAGCCCCCCTCATCCGGGAGCCGGAGGGACTTCAACCCTCCTGACCAGTGCGCTGCCTGGCGCACACTGCGGGCCTCTCCGCCACCCTGCGCGGCCCGACCTGTGTCGGTTGGCGCGTGCCACGCCACCGGCAGGGCTTCCCGTGTTGCGTCCATTCCCCTCTTCCACACGTGCCGCCGCCATTACCCCGGCGGAACCGGCCGGTGCTCGCATCGCTCGCTTCCCGACCGCTGGCAGCCTTCCCCATCTTCCGGGCGGGTCGGCTTCCGCATCACACCTTTCGAGGCCTGCTCGGCGTTCACTCGCGTTGCGGCCCGTGTGGTCGCTGAACCGCCCAGGGCGGCCCTTGGTCATCGGAGTGCTTCAGCCGATGTCGTTGCCTCCATCGTCCGCTCCGACTGCTACCGGCTGGAGCGACAGTTGCCGGGCGGGATTCGCACCCGCTGACGAATGGCGCCTTCGCACGGCGCACCAACTGATCGGAATCTGGCCGTCGGCCACGTCGAGGTGCAGCTTGTAGCCGACCCAGGTCGACTTGTAGCCCTTGCTGTCCTTTTTCATGCCCACGTCACAGTCGGTCGGCAGGTCGTCGAGCATCGCCGGCAAGGTCATGGCCGCCTGCCGGTCAAGGCGCTTGAGGACCTTCGGCCGTTCCTCACCCTTGTTCGGCCGTCCCCGCTTGCGCTTGGGCAGCGGGGGCGTCTTTTCCTTCGCGGCCGGCTTCCGGGCTTCGATAGCCGTCGAGTCGCGGAAGAGGTGGCCCACCAACCGGTCGTGGTGGGTGTTGCGGATCAACGCTGCATGCGTGCGCTGGGGCAACTGTGTGTCGGAGAACTCGGCGAAGGCGCGTGAGAAGACCGACTCGCTCGGCACCTCGCTCTTCCGCTCCCAGCCGCAGATCCGCCGCAGCGCCACGTCGGTGACCAAGCGGTCCAGCAGCACGCGCGTCGTCGGCATGCCGTAGACTGCCTTGGCCACGAAGGCTCGCGCCAGTGCCGCGCGGTCCTTGCGCGGACGCCCCGGCACCCGGAAGCACCGGGGAATCCACTGCTCGATACGGATGACCTCGAGAGTCTGCACCAACTGCTGCTGTTTCCCGGTCAGCGGACCCAACACGGGCTCCAACTGGGGGAACAGCGCACGCTGGATCGACTGCCAATAGGGGGCGAAGGAACCACGCAGGCAGTTCATGGTTTGTTTGATTGACCACTCCTGCCAACATGGTTTGTTTGATTGACCACTCCTGCCAACTACTGTATATTGGCCGACCACAAGGATGTGAAGCAGCGAATCGATGGTCTACAGCGAATCGATGGCCAGCGCAGCGTTACGTCGCTATGAGGAGCAATACGACGCGCTCAAGGCGGAACTGCAAACGCTCGAGTTCGTAGGCCAGGGCAGCGTTCACACCCGCCGGATAACGTGTGGGAGGGTTATTAAGGAGGGCATTAGTTTGATGACACTATGCAGTAATGTAGCGCAGGCTGGGTTTTTGAAAGAACCCGCGCAGTCGGGTGGGCGTTCGCTGCAAAGACCGCAGATGGCTCAGGACGTAGCGCCTGAGCTCCGCCGGCGTTTGCAGCAGGCGCTTGCGGACCCCATGCGTCTTCAAATGATTCCAGACGAGCTCATCGGGGTTGAGTTCCGGGGAGTACGGCGGCAAGAAGAACAGCCGCAGGCGGCCGTTGGTCGACTGCACGAAGTCCTGCACAGCGCGCGCCCGGTGGGTGGAATGCTGATCGACGATGAGATAGATCGGGCACGTCTGGTTGTGCAGCAAGCGCTTGAGAAACTCGATGAACCGCACTGCCGTCATCCGCCCGTCGACCACCATGAACCGCAGCACGCCCCGCGGACTGACCGCCGACACCAGGTTGAGCCCGAACCGCTTTCCCGTCGCCGGCACCACCGGTGTCTGGCCCTGCAGGGCCCACGTGGTGCCCGCATGGCTCTGCGACCGCACCCCCGCCTCGTCCGCGAAGAAAATCTGTGCCCCCGCCGCGAGGGCCTGCGCCCGGATGGCGGGAAACTCGACCGTCAACCACTCCCGCACCCGCCACGCCACCTGTTCGGTCGCCCGCCGGACCGGCCGTTGGGGCGTCAGACCCAGTGACCGCAACAGCCGCCCGACCGACGCCAGACTCAACGTCACGCCATACTGCCGCTCAATCAGCTCCCGCACCATCGCTCGCGTCCAGAGTGCAAACTCGAACTGCAACTGCAACGGATTGTTCTGCGTCACCGTAAGATACACCCACGCGCGCTGCTGCTCGGTCAGCTTGGGCGGCCGGCCCGGAATCGGCAGCGACCGCAACGCCGCGAGGCCGCCGGTGCGATACTTGGCCAGCCAGTTATAAACCACCGTGCGGGCAAAGCCCAGCGCCCGCATTACCTCGGACGGCGTTTCTCCATCTTCTTCAATCCGTTGGACAGCACGGATCCGAATGGCTTCGAGCGTCTTATGGTCGAAGGCGCGGCCATCACGTTTCGTCATACCGGTTATTATATAATTGTCATGATACTTATTTCCAGGTTAATACCTGTCGCTGCCACGACGACCCGGACGCCCGTCACGGCCCCCACCACTACTGGACGCGCAAGGCCCGCGGAAAGACCGTCGGCTTGAAGCTCACCGAAGACGAACTCGTCCTCTACCGGGAGTGGATCGAGAACAACCGTAAACTGGAACGGCTCGTGAAGGAAATGCGCCACCTCTCTTCGTGTGCGCTTGCCCTCATAACCGGCAGGCAGGCTCCATGACCCCCCGTGTCGCCGGCTTCCCGGGCGCGGTCACTGCCATCCTGCGAACGCTGCATCCCGCCCGCTGACCGTCCCTCGCCCCGCCGCCTCCGGTAAGGAAAAAACTCGGCCGATCACGCGTTTCGCAAGAGGCTCATAATGTCGATTCCACCTGTCTCGTTGATCGGCTGGCTGCACACCGCGGTGTGCAGCGCCGCCATGGCCGCAGGAGCTGCCGCCCTGTGGAGCCGGAAGGGCTCGGCACGCCACAAGCGCTGGGGCGGCTGGTACGTCCACACGATGCTCGCCGCGCAGCTTACGGCGCTGCTCATCTACAGCGGCGGCGGCTTCGGCATCTTCCACTGGCTCGCCGTCGTCGCGCTGCTGCTCGTCGTGCTCGGCGCCTTCGCCGCGCCACGCCAGGCCCGTGCGCCCTGGTCCCTCACGCACGTCAGCTGCATGGTGTGGAGCTACTACCTGCTCATCGGCGGCGCCGTGAACGAGGCGTTTCTGCGCCTGTCCGTGCTGCGGTCCGTCTCGCCGATGTACGGCGGACCGCGGCACTACTTACGATGCGGTCCATGCGGCCGTCCTCCTGTTCTTCACCGCCTGCTGGGCCACCTTGCTGGCCGGGCGTATGCGGCGGCGGCGGCCGGCGCATCCGCCCTGGGTGGCGCCGGAGACCGAATCATGACCATCGAAACCGGGACACACGACATGAGAGAAGAGCCCGGCGGGATGTTCCCGGGCCACGCCGCGCCGGCGCACGACCTGGCGTTGATCCGCCGGATGATGGAGGAAGCTCGGCAGGCCGTGGCCCTCGACGGCCGCCACCTCGTGCTCTGGGGCGTCCTGCTCGCCTTAGCGCAGGCTGCGCAACTGGCGCTGGTCTGCGCCGGCGCCGGACCGCTGGTCGCGTATGCCTGGGTGGGCGCACTGCTCGCCGGCATCTGCGGGTCGGGCGCGCTCGGGTTCTCCTGGCGCCGCCATCCGACCAACCTCGCGGTCCGCCTGTACTGCAGCGTCTGGACCGGGCTCTGCCTGACCATCGTCCTGCTGTTCGCCCTGGCGCTTGCCGGGCGCGGGATCGAGTTCGCGCACTTCGGGGTCGTGGCGTCCGCGATGCCCGGGCTCGCGTTCTTCGTCTCGGCGGCGATTGCCGGGCTCGGCTGGCTGCGGTGGATCGCGCTCGCCTGGTGGGCCGCGGCCGCGATTGCCGGCCTGCTCGATGCCGGCCCGCTGGCCGGCGCCGTGGGCATCGTGCTCTATCTCGGCCTGATGGCACTCCCGGGCTTGGCGATAGTGCGCCGTGGGACACGCCCCTGACCGATGCGAGGGTTGCGCGCGGCCCACTCGACGACACCATCCACCCCCAGGCGCGTCTGGCCATCGTCGCGTTCCTGAACGGGCTGGACGAGGCCAGCTTCACGACGTTGAAGCAGGCGCTGGACCTGACGGACGGCAACCTGAGCGTGCACCTCCGCCGGCTGGAGGAGGCCGGACACCTGGAGGTCGCAAAGGCGTTCGTGGGCCGCAAGGCGCAGACGACCGTGCGGCTCACCGCGGCCGGCCGCGAGGCGTTCACGGAGTACGTGGCGACGCTGGCGCGCATGCTGGGCCTGCCGGTCGACGAGCGATTCGTGCGTTGAACGGTTTGATTCGCTCGACTTCGGGGCGGCAAGTAGGCATCCTTACATAGGTTCGTTGCCCCAGGAGGCGCGCATGCGGTTCTTCGAGTTCGAGAGGCGGCGGTCCGCGCTGGCGCTGTTTGCCGGCGCCCTCGTCCTGGCGGCACCCCTCGCGGCGCCGGCAGCGGCCGGGCAGAGCCAGCCGGGCAGCGCCGGCACGCAGGCGGCGGGGGCGTTCCTGGACCGGTACTGCGTTACCTGCCACAACGAGCGGCTGCGCACCGCCGGGCTGTCCCTCGACAGCCTCGACACAGCCAGGCCGGACGCCGATCCCGAGATATGGGAGCGCGTCATCGGCAGGCTGCGCGCGGGCTCGATGCCGCCCCCCGGGCGGCCGCGCCCCGACGCCGCCACCTATCGCGCCGTGGCCGGCTGGCTGGAAGCGGAGATCGATCGGGCCTGGGCCGCCAGTCCCAGCCCCGGCCGGATCGGCGCGATCCACCGGCTGAACCGCACGGAGTACGCCAACGCCGTGCGCGACCTGCTCGCGATCGGCCCGGACAGCTTCGACGTGCGGCCGCTCCTCCCCGGCGACGAGACGGCCGACGGCAGCTTCGACAACTTCGCGGGTGTCCTCACGGTCTCGAGAGCCCACCTGGAACGCTACCTGTCGGTGGCCCGGCAGCTGACGCGGCTGGCGACCGGCCTGCCCCCGGCGGCGCCGGGCATCGAGACCTTCGAGATTCCGCTGCACATCGTGCAGGACGAGCGGCAGAGCGAGGACCTGCCGTTCGGATCGCGGGGCGGCATCGCCGTTTCCTACCACTTCCCCGTCGACGGCGAGTATCTCCTGAAGGTGCGCCTCCGCAGACAGTACCAGGACTACATCATGGGCATGGGCTGGCCGCAGCAGCTCGAGATACGCCTCGACGGCCGGCTACTCAGGCGATTCGCGGTCGGAGGGAACGTGGAGGGCCGACCGGCA
Source organism: Vicinamibacterales bacterium (assembly GCA_965217045.1). Classification (GTDB taxonomy): domain Bacteria; phylum Acidobacteriota; class Vicinamibacteria; order Vicinamibacterales; family UBA8438; genus JAAXGX01. Next base: position 385,980 of record CBDCHF010000010.1, read on the forward strand.
GCGGCCAGCTATGCGGGCGCCGGCGAGCCGGGCTTTGCCGGGGACCCGCGCTGGGAAGAGTTCATGCAGCTGACCGGCGACGCGGCGTTGGAGGTGCGCGTGCCGGTCGAGGCGGGACCGCGGGTGGTCGGCGTGTCGTTCGTGCGGGAGCTCTGGGAGCCGGAGGGCCTCCCGCAGCCGCTGCAGCGGGGCCGGGTGCTGACCAACGATCAAATCTATATGGGCCACGCGGCCGTCGGCGCGGTACAGATCGGCGGCCCGTATCGGGTCAGCGGCCGGCCGCACGACACCCCGAGCCGCCGCAGGATCTTCCTCTGCACCCCCCGGAACCCGGCGGAAGAACGGCGGTGCGCCGAGCGAATCCTGACGACCGTCGCCCGGCGTGCCTACCGGCGGCCCGTCACGGCAAGCGACCGGGAGTCGCTGCTGGCATTCTTCGATGCGGGCCGGCGCGACGGCGGCAGCTTCGAGGCCGGCATTCAATACGGGCTCGAGCGCATCCTGGTCGATCCCGACTTCCTGCTGCGCGTCTACCGGGAACCGGTCGACCTGCCGCGCAGCCAGCGCGCCTACCGCCTGAGCGACCTGGAGATTGCCTCGCGGCTGTCGTTCTTCCTGTGGAGCAGCATTCCGGACGACCGCCTGCTGGAGCTGGCCGAGCGCGGGCAGCTCGCCGACCCGGCGATCCTGGAGCAGCAGGTGCGGCGCATGCTGGCCGATCCCCGCGCCGAGGACGCGCTGGTGCGCGACTTCGCGGCGCAATGGCTCAACCTGCGCCGTGTCGAGGAGGTGGTGGTCGACCCGCACCGCTACCCGCACTACGACGAGACGCTGCTGCAGGCGTTCCGCCGCGAGACCGAGATGTTCGTCGCCAGCACGTTGCGGGAGGATCGCAGCGTCACGGACCTGCTGGACGCGGACTACACGTTCGTCAACGAACGGCTGGCGCGGCACTATGGCATAATGGGCGTCCAAGGCAGTCGGTTCCGGCGAGTCGCCCTCTCGAATCGGGAGCAGCGCGGGGGCTTGCTAGCGCATGGAGCTGTTTTGGCGACCACCTCCTATCCCGACCGGACGTCGCCCGTCCTGCGCGGCAAGTGGCTGCTGGACAATATCTTCGGCCTGCCGGTGCCGCCGCCGCCGCCCGGCGTGGACACCAACCTCGACGCCACGCCCGCGTCCATGCAACTGCCCATCCGCGAGCGCCTCGCGCAGCACCGGAGGAGTCCCTCGTGCGCCAACTGCCACGCGGTCATCGATCCGCTGGGGTTCGCGCTGGAGAACTTCGATGCCATCGGGGGCTGGCGGACCATCGACGAGGCGGGGGAACCGGTCGATGCACGCGGGACCGCGGCGAGCGGGGCGACGGTCGACGGCTTGGCGGGATTGCGCGCACTGCTCCTGGATCAGCCCGAGCAGTTTCCCCGTACCCTGACCGAGAAGCTGCTGGCATATGCCCTCGGCCGCCGGCTGGAGTACTACGATCGGCCGGCGGTGCGGCAGATCGTGCGCGACGCCGCGCCTCGCGACTATCGGTGGTCGTCGATCGTAGCCGGGATCGTGAAGAGCCCCAGCTTTTTGCTGCGCGCCACCGGCGCAGCGGCACCCGGAAACTGAACGAGAGGAACCGCAGACCATGGCTATTCTGACGACGAAACCGTTGGCGCGGCGGACGGTCCTGCGCGGCTTGGGTGCGACACTGGGGTTGCCGCTCCTGGACGCCATGCTTCCCGCGTGGTCGTTGCGCGCGCAGGCCGCCGCGAAGCCGGCGCATCGCTTCCTGGCGTTCTACGTGCCGAACGGGATGGCCATGGAGCACTGGCTGCCGGCCACCGACGGACGCGGTTTCGAGCTGACGCCCATCCTCGAGCCGCTGGCGCCGTTCCGGGACCAGATGATTGTGCTCTCGGGCCTCAAGTCGAGCTGGAACTACATCCACGCCGGCGCGTCCGGCTCCTTCCTGACCGGCACGACGCGCGGCGGCCGCAACGAGGTGGAGATCCTGGCGGACGTGTCGATGGACCAACTGCTGGCGCGGCACTTCGCCGACCAGACGCAGGTCGCATCGCTCGAGATGGCCATGGACCAGCCGAACAACGCGGGCGCCTGCAGCGGCCAGTTGAGCTGCGTCTACACGCACACGATCTCCTGGCGCAGCTCCACGCAGGCGCTGCCGATGGAGTGGAACCCGCGGGCGGTGTTCGAGACGCTGTTCGGCGACAGCGGCAGCACCAACTGGGCGGCGCGTGAAGCGCGGCTGCGGCAGCACAAGAGCCTGCTGGACGCAGTGACGGAGAGGCTGGCGGATCTCAAGCGCGAGCTCGGACCGGAGGACCGGACCAAGGTCGACGACTACACCGAGGCGGTGCGCGACGTCGAGCGGCGCATCCAGAGGACCGAGGAGCAGCGCGACGTCGAGCTGCCGGTGGTCGTTCAGCCGCAAGGAGCCCCGTCGAAATTCGAAGATCACCTGGCCCTGATGCTGGATCTGCAGCTGCTGGCGTTCCGGTCCGATCTCACGCGCGTCATCACGTTCATGATCGGCAAGGAGCAGAGCGCCCGCCCCTACCCGCAGGTCGGCGTGCCGGAGGCGCACCATCCGCTGTCGCACCACAACAACGACCCGGAGCTGGTGGCGCACATGGCAAAGATCAACCGCTATCACACGCAGCTGCTCGGCGAGTACCTGGCGAAGCTGCGCGCGACGCCCGACGGCGACGGCACGCTGCTCGACCACATGACGCTCCTGTACGGCTCGGGCCTATCCAACAGCAGCCGGCACTCGGGCAGCAACCTGCCGCTGCTGCTGCTTGGCGGCGGGGCGGGCCGGCTCGATGGCGGCCGGCATCTGCGGTACGCCGACGAGCCCTCCATGGCCAACCTGCTGCTGACGCTGATGGACAAGCTGGACGTGCCGGTGGAGCGACTTGGCGGCAGCACCGGCAAGCTCCAGCTCGATGGGCTGCCGGGCGTCTGAGGTGGCCATGCGAGGACTCACTACACTGCTGCTCGTGCTGCTCGCCGGCCACACCGCGGCCGCCGGCGAGGCGCCGCCGCTGGTCGACGCGGCCCGCAACACCGACACCGAGGCGCTGCGGGTGCTGCTCGCGGGTGGAGCACCGCCCGCCACTGCCGACGTGGACGGCACGACGGCCCTGCACTGGGCCAGCTACCGCGACGACCTCGAGGGGGCGGACCTTCTGATTCGCGCGGGAGCCGCGGTGAACGCGGCTACCGACCTGGGCGTGACGCCGCTCTGGCTCGCGGCCGAGAACGGCAGCCCGGGCATGGTTCGCAAGCTCCTCGAGGCCGGCGCCGATCCGAACCAGGCGCTCCTGCTCGGCGAAACGCCGGCGATGGTTGCCGCCCGCTCGGGCAACCCGGACGTGCTCGACCAACTGCTGGCGGCGGGGGCCGACCCGGAGGCGCGCGCGGCGCGCGGGCAGACGGCGCTGATGTGGTCGGCGGCCCGGCACCGGACGGCCGCGGTGGAGGTGCTGCTCGCCCACGGTGCCGACGTACATGCCCGCTCCGACGTCTGGAGCCAGGTGATGGCCGTACCGCCCCACGGTCGCCCGGAGTACAACAGCGACATTCCACACGGCGGCAACACCGCGCTGATGTTCGCGGCGCGCGAGGGCGCGCTGGCCGCGGCGCAGCGGCTCGTGGCCGCCGGCGCCGACGTCGACGACGCGGACGCCTGGGACGTCAGCGCGCTGGTGCTGGCTTCCCACGCCGGGCACCGCGAGGTCATCGAGTTCCTGCTCGCGGAAGGCGCCGACCCGAGTGCCGACGCCGCTGGCTTCAGCGCGCTCCACACCGCCGTCATGCGCCGCGACACACAACTGGTGGCCGCGCTGCTGACGCACGGCGCCGACCCCAACGTGCGGCTCCGCACGTGGACGCCGACGCGGCGCGCCTCGCAGGACTTCCACTTTTCACCGGCCCTGATCGGCACAACGCCTTTCTGGTTGGCGGCGCGCCTCCTCGAGCCCGACATCATGCGGCTGCTCGCGCGCCACGGCGCCGATCCGTCGTTCGTGCATCACGCCGACTACGTGCCTTCGCGCCGCGGCATCCGGCGCCAGGAGGCCACGACGGCACTGATGGCGGCGCTCGGCATGGGCGGCGGGCGGCGCCTGCGGGCCTGGATCCCGGACGAGAGCGCCGATCTGGAAGCGCGCGTGCTGGCAACCGTGAAGTTGGCTGTGGAACTCGGCGTCGACGTCAACGCGGCCGATCTGGACGAGCGCGCCGCGCTCGACGCGGCGACGGACTGGGGATACGAGACGGTGATCGAGTTTCTCATGGAGCGGGACGCCAGATCTGGAGGTCTGAGATGAAGAGGCGACTGATAGAGTCGGTCGGCGTGCTGGCAGTGCTCGTGGCCGTGACCATGCTGCTGAAGCTGGCCCCGGTGGCGGGCCAGGGTCAGTCCGATGCGGCTCAGGGCCCGGCGGCCCTCACCCCTTGGGGCGAGCCGAACCTGGAGGGCATTTGGACCACGGACTACCAGACGCCCCTGGAGCGGCCGGCGCGATACGCCGACCGGGAGTTCTTCACGGAGGAGGAACGGGCCGCCATCGACAACGAACGCGCGCGGCTGCTCGCCCTCGACCGGCGGCGCGCCGACCGCGGCAGCGAGCAGGACGTCGGCGGCGCGTACAGCGCGGCGATCTTTCTGAGCCACAAGCACCTGGGCCGGCGTACGTCGCTGATCGTGGATCCGCCTGACGGCCAGCTTCCGGCGCTGACGCCGGAGGCGGCGCAGCGCCGGGACGAAATCCGCGAGTACCAGTTGGCATTGCTGCAGGCCACGGACGTTTGCAAGAACGACCTGCCGGCCTGCGCGGGCGGTGAGTACGCACCGCCGTCGCCGCGGCGCGTTGAGCCGCCGCCGCACTATCCGGCCACCGGCGCCGCCGCGGGCGGCTCCTTCAACCGGTCCGACGGTCCCGAGGACCGCGGCCTGTCGGAGCGTTGCCTGGGCGCCAGGCTGCCCGATTTCGGGGGCGCCGCCGGGTTCTTCCTGCAGGTGGTGCAGGCGCCCGGCACCGTGTCGATCTTCTACGATACCGGGCAGGGGCAAGGGTGGCAGCGCGTGATCCCCGTGGCGGATCGTCCGCATCTGCCGTCCGACCTGCTCCAGTGGTGGGGCGACTCGCGCGGCCGGTGGGAGGGCAACACGCTGGTGGTGGACATCACCAACTTCAGCCCCAAGACCGACTTCTACGGCTCGCGCGAAAACCTGCACATCGTCGAGCGCTGGACGCGGGTCGACGCCGAGACGATCGAGTACGTCGCCACGATGGAGGATCCGACGACCTGGGTGCGGCCGTGGACGGTCGCCCTGGAGCTGAGTCTGCAGAACAACGAGGCCAACCGCATCTACAAGGAGCCCCGCTGCCACGAAGGCAACTACGGCATGCCGGGGTTGCTCGCGGGCGCGCGCGCCGACGAGCGCGCCTTCGCCGCAGGGCGGGGTCCCGATCCGGCTACCATGTGCACGGCGGGCTGCGGCGGGTTCGCGGGCGGGTTCGCGGAGGCGGGGGACGAGGCCGACCCACTGCAGCGATGAGCGGTCCAAGCGGCAGCGGGACAACGAGGTCGAGGACTGGATACCGCAAGTAGCGGGAGGATGAAACCATGCGAAGCAAGCTGATTGTCGGAATGCTCGGAGTCGGTCTACTGCTGGCGGCGTTCGCAACGCCGGCCGCGGCGCATCACGCCTTTGCGGCGGAGTTCGACGCCAACAGCCCGGTCAACTTCGAGGGCACGGTCACGAGGATGGAGTGGGTCAACCCCCACGTCTGGATCCATCTCGACGTCGACCTGCCGAACGGATCGACCGAGAGCTGGGCGTTCGAGGGCGGGACGCCGAACGTGCTGTTCCGCCGCGGCTTCACCAAGGAGTCGCTGCTGCCGGGGACCCAGATTCACGTCGACGGCTATCAGGCCAAGGACGGCACCAACCGCGCCAACGGCCGCGACATCACCTTCCCCGACGGCACGAAGCTGTTCCTCGGCTCGTCCGGCACCGGAGCCCCCTACGAGCTGCGGCCGGAGAACAACGCGCAGCGCAGCGCGCGATGAGGTTGCGGGGCACGGCCCTGCTCGTCGCGCTGGTCGTGTCGCCGCCGCCGGCGGCCGGCCAGGAGGCAGGCGGCTGGACCGTGCCCCGGACCCCGTGGGGCGATCCAGACCTCATGGGGACGTCCACGAACAAGACCATCACCCCGGTGGCGCGGCCCGACGACTTGGCGGACCGCGAGTTGACGATCGCGTAAATCCTCCGCCGCCACGGTCGGGCAGTGCTACAATCCGAGTAGGTTCGGTACGCGACTTTCCCGGAGGGTGGCAATGTTTGCATCAGACCGCTTCGCACGGCCGGTCGCCACGGTTGCCGCTCTCGTCGCCGCGCTCGGCGCCGTCGCGGCGGCCCAGGGCGATCTGGAATTCCGGTCCGCCGACTACACCCACGTCGCGGGCTGGGCCAAGCTCCCGGCGCACATCACCTGGGGTAACGTCATCTCCGTCGACCCCGATCCGGACGGGGAGCATGTGTGGGCGCTCCATCGGTCGGAGCCGCCGATCCTCAAATTCGACCCCGACGGCAACCTGATCCAGACGTTCGGCGACGGCATGTTCGTGCGGCCGCACGGGTTCCACATCTCGCACGACGGGTACGTCTGGGCGACCGACCAGAGTGGCGGTGACGGCAAGGGGCATCAGGTCTTCAAGTTCAGCCGCGACGGCGAGCTGCTCATGACGCTCGGCACCGCGGGCGTCGGCGCGGAAGGGCCGGACAGCTTCAACGGGCCGACCGACGTGGCCGTCGCCGCCAACGGAGACGTCTTCATCACCGACGGCCACTTCAACAACCGCGTGGTCAAGTACGCGCAGGACGGCACCTTCATCAAGGCGTGGGGCCGCAAGGGCACCGCGCCGGGCGAGTTCGACCTGCCGCACACGATCGCCATCGATTCCCGGGGCCGACTGTTCGTCGGCGACCGATCCAACGCCCGCATACAGATCTTCGACCAGGACGGGAACTTCCTCAAGTCGTGGGATCAGTTCGGCATGGTGAGCGGAATCTACATCAGCGCCGACGACACCGTCTACGTGGCCGACTACCAGCAGCACAAGGCGCTGCTGGTCGGCAGCGCGAGAGACGGATCTATCACGTCGCGCATCGAGCCGGTGAACGCGGAAGGGATCATGGCCGACCGGCACGGCAACATCTTCGCCGGCGAGGTGGCCGGGAACATGCTGCGGAAGTTCGCCAGGAACTGACGGGCCGCGGGCGGCGGCGGCCCGGCGTACACCGGTCGCCACGGGTGTCCAAGCGGCGGGAGCGGCAGCAATGCTACGAATCCTGACAGGCGGAATCGGCGTGGTTCTGGCGGCCGGTTTCCTCAATGTCGGGCAGGCGGACGCGTCCGCGACCGCTGAAGCCGCCGACGTCCAGCGCGAACTGCTCGACCGCTACTGCGTCACCTGCCACAGCGAGCGGCTGCGGACCGGCGGGCTACAGCTCGATCGGGTCGATGTCGGGCACGTCGGCGAGGCCGCGGAGATCTGGGAGAAGGTGGTCCGCAAGCTCCGCGCCGGCCAGATGCCGCCGGCCGGGCGGCCGCGGCCCGCGCAGGCTGCCTACGACGGCCTTGCCGCCTGGCTCGAGACGGAGCTCGACCGGGCGGCCGACGCCCGGCCGAATCCCGGGCGGCCGGTCGTCCGCCGCCTCAACCGGCTCGAGTACGCGAACGCGATCCGCGACCTGCTGGCCCTGGAGGTCGACAGCCGGGCGCTGCTGCCGACCGACGAGTCGGGCTACGGCTTCGACAACGTCGGGGACGTGCTGTCGTTCTCGCCCGGGCTGCTGGAGCGCTACATGAGCGCGGCGCGCAAGATCAGCCGCCTCGCCGTCGGCGATCCGACGCAGCCGCCGGCGATCACGACCTACAAGGTCTCGCCCTTTCTCGTGCAGGAGGGCCGCATCAGCGAGGATCTCCCGTTCGGGTCGCGGGGCGGCACCGTCGTGCGCCACAACTTTCCGGCCGACGGCGAGTACCGGCTCAGAGTTCACCTCGGACGACGATTCGACAACAACGCCATTCAGGGTCTCGACGTCCGGGAGCAGGTCGACGTTCGCCTGGACGGCGAGCGGCTGATACTGTTCGAGGTGGGCGGCGAGTGCGTCGACTCGGACGAGCCGCGCTGCATCCTGCCGCCTGGCGTGGTGCCCGTCTCCGAGTACGGGCGGACGGCCGACCTGCACCTGCACGTGCGGTTCGCGACGAAGGGCGGTCCGCGGCTCGTCGGCGCGTCGTTCATCGACCGGGCCGTCGCGGCGATGGAAGGCGCCGGCCCCACGCGTCTGCCCACCTCCGAGCTGCGGAACACCGAACGCGCGCCCATGAACGTAGGGAGCATCGAGATCGAGGGTCCCCTGAGCGCCGCGGGACCGCCGGACAGCCCCAGCCGCCGCCGCATCTTCGTCTGCCGGCCGGCGGGTGGCGAGGACGACGAATCGTGCGCCCGGCAGGTGCTCCGCACGCTCACCCGCCGCGCCTACCGCCGCGCGGTCACGACCCGCGACCTCGAGTCGCTGCTGGCGTTCTACCGCACGGGCCGCGCCGCGGGCGGCTTCGAAGCGGGCATCCAGTTCGCGCTGGAAGGGCTCCTCGTCTCACCCGACTTCCTCCTGCGCCTCGAGCACGATCCCCCGCAGGCGGCGCCGCACTCCGCGTACCGCATCGGCGACGTCGACTTGGCGTCCCGCCTGTCGTTCTTCCTCTGGAGCAGCATTCCGGACGACGAGCTCCTCGATCTGGCCGTGGCCGGGAGGCTCAGCGAGCCCGACGTGCTGGAACGGCAGGTCCGGCGCATGCTCGCCGACAGCCGGGCAGCGGTACTGGTCACGAATTTCGCCAGCCAGTGGCTGTATCTCCGCGACCTGCGCGTCGCGGCGCCCGACACCCAGGTGTTCCGCGATTTCGACGACAGCCTGCGCGAGGCGTTCCGCCGCGAGACCGAGCTGTTCATCGCCAGTCAGCTGCGCGAGGACCGCAGCGTGGTGGACCTCCTGGACGCCGACTACACGTTCGTGAACGAGCGGCTGGCGCGCTTCTACGGCATGCCGCACGTGTACGGCACGCACTTCCGGCGGGTGCCGGTCACCAATCCCGTCCGGCGCGGACTGCTGGGACAAGGCAGCGTCCTGACCGTGACCTCGTATTCCAACCGCACCTCGCCAGTGCAGCGCGGCAAGTTCGTGCTGGACAACCTGCTCGGCTCGCCGCCGCCCGCGCCGCCGCCCAACGTCGAGGGCCTGCAGGAGGCCGGTGCGGGCGGGGCGCCGGCGACCACCGTGCGCGAGCGGATGGAGGCCCACCGCCAGAACGCCGTCTGCGCGAGCTGTCACGCCCAGATGGACCCGATCGGATTCGCTCTGGAGAACTTCGACGCCATCGGCAAGTGGCGTGAGAGCGAGTTCGGGCTGCCGATCGACGCAACCGGCGCCCTCCCGGACGGGACCCGGTTCGACGGACCGGTGGAGCTGCGGAAGACGCTCGTCCGCCGCCATCCGGAGTTCGTGCACACGCTGGTCGAGCAGCTCCTGACCTATGCGCTCGGCCGCGGGGCCGAGCACTACGACCGTCCGGCGATCCGGCGCATCGTCGCTAGCGCCGCCGCGGCCGACTACCGCTGGTCCGCCCTGATTCTGGGACTGGTCGACAGCGTGCCGTTTCGCATGCGGACGGCGCAGGGGCCCGAGCCGCTCCTCGCCGCCGCATCAAACCCCGACTGAGGCTCCACCGAGAGAAGTTACACCGAGAAAGGTTCGCTCATGAGCCCCCACATCGTCACGAAGAAGCATCTGGCGCGCCGCACCGTTCTGCGCGGGATGGGTGCCACGCTTGCCCTGCCGCTGCTCGACGGCATGGTGCCGGCGTTCGCCAAGGGCGGCGGCGGCGCCGCCACGCTGCCGCTCCGGGTCGGCGCCCTCTACGCGCCGAACGGCATGAACATGACGGACTGGACCCCCGCGCTGGAGGGAACGGCCTTCGAGCTACCGCCGATTCTCAAGCCGCTGGCGCCATTCCGCGACCGGCTGGTCGTGCTGAGCGGCCTAGCCAACAACGCCGCCGACCAGTTGCCCGGCGAGGGCTCGGGGGACCACTCCCGCTCGTCGGCCGGCTACCTGACGGGGGCGCACGCGAAGAAGACGGAAGGCGCCGACCTCGAGAACGGCATCTCGATGGACCAGGTGGCCGCGAAGCAGCTCGGCCGGCACACGCAGCTGGCATCGCTCGAACTGGCCCTCGAGGCCAACGACCTGGCGGGCGGCTGCGAGCACGGCTACAGCTGCGCCTACACCGGCACGGTCTCGTGGGCCAGCGCGACGACGCCACTGCCGGCCGAGAACGACCCGCGGGCGGTCTTCGAGCGCCTCTTCGGCTCCAGTGAGAGCACGGAGAGCGGCGCCCGACTCGCCCGGCTCCGGATGGAGCGCAGCATCCTCGACATGGTCAGCGAGCGGCTGGCGCAGCTCCAGAAGCGGCTCGGCGCGGCCGACCGCCGAAAGGTGACGGAGTACGTCGACGCGGTCCGCGATATCGAGCGCCGCATCCAGATTGCCGAGGACCAGAGCAGCCGGGAGCTGCCCGTCGTCGCACAGCCCGCGGGCGTGCCGCCGACGTACGGGGAGTACGCGAAGCTCATGTTCGATCTGTGGGCGCTCGCCTGGCAGTGCGATCTGACCCGGGTGAGCACCTTCATGTACGGCCGCGAGAAGAGCAGCCGCAGCTATCCCGAGATCGGTGTCCCGGATCCCCATCACCCGCTGTCGCATCACCAGGACCGCCCCGAGAAGCTGGCGAAGCTGACGCGGCTGAACGCCTTCCACACGAGCCTGCTCGCGCACTTCCTCGAGCGGCTGCAGTCGATCGAGGAGGGCGACGGGACGCTGCTCGACCGGGTCATGCTCGTCTACGGATCCGGCATGAGCGACCCGAACATGCATCAACATCAGGACCTGCCGACGATGCTGGTGGGCACTGGCGGCGGGCAGGTCGTCGGCGGCCGCCACCTGCGGGTGGCGAAGGATCTGCCGCTGGCCAACCTGCACATGACCGTGCTGGACAGGATGGGCATCTCGATCGACCGCCTCGGCGACAGCAGCGGCCGGCTCGCCGCCCTGTAGCAGATCCGGCAGCGAATGACCATGCCCGCCAAGGTCGGTGCCTCGGCCGCCCTGGCCGCGCTGCTGCTCCTGCCGGCGGCCCTGCCGGCCGCCGGCGCGGACGATCTGCGGCTCGTCGGGGCCGTCAGGAACCGCAACGGGCAGGCGGTGCGGCGTCTTCTCGTGCAGCAGGCGCCGGTGAACGCCAGGCAGCCCGACGGCGCGACGGCGCTCCACTGGGCCGTCCACTGGAACGACCTCGCCATCGTGGAGCTGTTGCTCCGCGCCGGTGCGGATGTCGTTGCGGCGAACGACTACGGCGTGACGCCGCTGTCGCTTGCCTGCACGAACGGCAACCCGGCCATCGCGGGCAGGCTGCTGGAGTCGGGCGCCGATCCGAACGCGGCCTCCCCGATCACCGGCGAGACCGTGCTCATGACGGCAGCGCGCACCGGCGTCGCGGCGACCGTGGAAACGTTGCTGGACCACGGGGCGGACCCGGGCGCGCAAGAGACGCTTCATGGTCAGACGGCGCTGATGTGGGCGGCCGCGGAAGGCCACACCGAGGCTGCGCGGACGTTGATTGCGCGCGGCGCCGACCTCCATGCGCGTTCGAAGGCGGGTTCGACTCCCCTGCTGTTCGCCGCGCGCACCGGCAACCCGACGCTCGTGCGGCTGCTGCTCGAGCACGGCGCCGACGTGAACGTCGAGGCGGCCGACGGGTCCACTGCGCTGCTGGTGGCGACCGTCAGGAGCGACATGGCGCTGGCCAGGCTCCTGCTCGAGCACGGCGCCGACCCGGACCGCGGCCCGGGTTTCAATCCGCTGCACTGGGCCGCCGGCAACTGGCGGAACGTCGACACCGTGGCCGACGCGGCCGTGCGGGCGGACAACAACGAGTGGAGCGGGCTGGAGGGCCTCGAGGGTCCGACGCGCCACGCATTCGTGCAGCTTCTTCTCGACTTCGGCGCGGACCTGAACGCCCCGGCCCAGGGGACCCCCAGACGGTACGCGGGCGGCCAGGCGCGGGGCGGCTATCTGGCCGGCGCCACCCCGTTCCTGGCCGCCGCCCAGACCGGGGACACGCGCCTCATGCAGATTCTGCTGGCCGCCGGCGCCGATCCTCTGCAGCCGAACAGCCGGGGCACGACGCCGCTCATGGTAGCCGCGGGCGTCGGCTTCCGCGGCTACAGTCCGGTGCCGGAGTCCGACGCGCTGGCGGCGGTCGAGCTGTGCGTCGAACTCGGCAACGACGTCCGGGCCGCCGACGCGACAGGCGAGACGGCGCTGCACGGCGCCGCCTACCGCGGACTCAGCGGGTCGGACACGATCATCCGGTTCCTGGTGAACCGGGGCGCCGAGTTGAACCTGAAGAACGGCCTGGGGTGGACTCCCCTGGCCATCGCGGAGGGCGTCTACTTCGGCGCCAGCGATACGCGCTCGGACGACATGGCGGCGCTCTTCCGGACGCTGGGCGCCGAGCCCACGCCGCCGGGCATCGAGCGGGACGTCAACATCGCCCGTCTCAACGCGCCGCGCGCCGGGGACAGGCAGGGAGGTTCGAGATGAAGGGCTGTCTACCGGTCTTGCTGGCAACCGTCGCCATCCTCGCGCTGGTCCCGGTCGCCGCCGCCGGCCAGACCCGGCCGGACGGCTGGACCCCGCCCCGCACGCCCTGGGGCGCGCCCGACCTGCAGGGTGTCTGGGACTTCCGCACGATCACGCCGATGGAGCGCCCGGCCGAGCTCGCCGGCAAGGAGGTGCTGACCGCCGAGGAGGCGGCCAGCTTCGAGGCCCGCGAGAACCGGCGCCTGAACCGCGATCTGGTCGATCCGAAGAAGGGCGGGGCCGTCTATCCGCCGGAGTCGCAGGGCGGGGTCGTGCCCTACAACGAGTTCTGGTACGACCGCGGCAACCGACTGGTCGCCGACCGACGCACGTCGCTGATCGTCGATCCGCCGGACGGCAGAATCCCACCGCTGACGCCTGCCGCGCAGGCGCGAGCCGAGGCCCGACGGGCTTACCGACGCGACCACCCCGCGGATTCCTGGGAGGACCGGAGCTTGGCCGACCGCTGCATCGTGGGGTTCAACGCCGGACCGCCGCTGGCGCCCGGTGCGTACAACAACAACGTGCAGCTGCTGCAGACCCCGGACCACGTGGTGATCTTCACCGAGATGATCCACAACGCACGCATCATCCGCCTGGACGGGCGCCCGCACGGCGCCATCCCGCAATTGCACGGCGACTCGCGCGCCCGCTGGGAGGACGCGACACTGGTCGTCGAGACCCGCAATTTCAACAATCACGTCAGCGTCCGAGGATCCACGGCGAACGTGCGCCTGGTGGAGCGCTTCACGCGGGTCGACCCTGACACCGTCCTGTACGAGTTCACGGTGGACGATCCCGTGACCTGGACGCGGCCCTGGACCGCCGTCGTCCCGTTGACCAGGACCGACGCGCCGCTCTTCGAGTACGCCTGCCATGAGGGGAACTACGCCATGGAGGGCATCCTCAGCGGGGCGCGCGCCGAGGAGCAGGCTGCGGCCGCGCCGTAGCCCCTACGCATTCGTTCTTGCCGGCGGATCATGATGGGGTCGAGTGGTCAGCCCGTCTCACCCGCCACGTCCGCCACAGAAAGAAGGGGGCGGTAAGGGTTGTTTCGCGGCGCCCCGCACCGGTAGGATGAGAGTAATCTGATGCAGGTCGTACTGTCGCTCGCGCTGATCGCTCTCGGCGTGCTCGCGCAGGATCCGCTGCGAGAGACCCAGGTGTCCACCCCGGAGATCGTGCGGACCGAGTACGACATGGCGGAGGTCGTCAGGCCGCCGTCGCTCTCCGCTGATGCGCTGGCGGGCTGGAAGCTGTTCGTGCAGCGGTGCGCGATCTGTCATGACCCGCTGGGGCAGCCCTCGTATCCGGAGAGCTTCGCCCCCCTGCTCAATCGCGAGACCGTTCACAACCTGGGCGACGCGCGGGTCCGCGCCGTCATCATGGTCGGTTCGGCGCGGATGCCGGGCTGGCAGTACACGCTGTCCCAGGAGCAGATCGGCGAGGTAATCGCGTACCTCGACACCGTAACGCCGGAGTGATGCGCGGAGGAGGCGACATGCTCGAAACCCGACGGTCCGTGGTACTGGCAGTAACGATCATCGGCGGCTGCATGTTGCAGCTGGCGGGGGCGACGCCCCCTGCTGCGGCGCAGGCCGGCGCGCCGACACCACTCGCCGGCACCGTCACCGCACCGACCGGTGAGCCGCTGCCCGGCGTGGCAGTCTCCGCGCGGGCGGAGGGCGCATCCATTACGACCTCCGTCTTCACGGACGATGCCGGCCGGTACTACCTTCCCGCGCTGGAGCCTCCGCGCGAAGGCGGGCGATACCGGGTCTGGGCGCAGGCCGTGGGCTACGAGAGCGCGAGCGCGGACGTGGTCCTCGACCCCGGGCGACGGATGGCGCAGGACTTCATTCTCGCGGCCGCCTCCGACTTCACCCACCAGCTCTCAGGGGTGGAGTGGCTGGATGCGCTGCCCGCCGCAACGCGCGAGGATCGCCGACTGAAGGAGCTGTTTCGCGTCACGTGCACGGAATGCCACCAGGCCGGTCTGGTGCTGCAGAACCGATTCGACGAGCGTGGCTGGCGCGCCATGATCGACCTGATGGCGAACGTCAGCTACCACGGCTGGCGCGGCTCCAACAGCCGGCCGTCGATCACCATCGAGTACTACCGGGACGAGCTGGCCGCGTACCTCGCGAAGGCCCGCGGCCCGGAGTCGCCGCCCCTGACGTTCGACCTGCAGCCCCGCCCCACCGGTGACGCCGCGCGCCACGTCGTCACGGAGTACGACATCCCCGTCGCGGAGCTGCCGACGGAGCTCACGTCGATCAACGGCAGCAACTGGTCGGAAGGCATCCCGTCGGGGATGCGCGGCGGCGGCGGAATGCACGACGCAGCCGTCGACGACGACGGCAACGTGTGGATCACCGATTCGGTGCCGAACGACTTCCGGACGCTTGCCAGGCTCGATCCGCGAACCGGCCAGGTCACCGGATTCAAGGTCACCGCGCCCGACGGCAAGCGGGCGCGCCCATCGCACGGCATCACGAAAGCGCGCAACGGCATTCTGTGGTTCGACACGGCGGGCAGCCTCGGCCGGGTGGACCCGAGGACGGAAACGTTCGAGCTCTACACGCCGCCGCGGCCGCTCCGTGTCGGCGGGAGCCTGCAGGAGGACGGCCGCGGCAATATCTGGGTCGGGAACCGCCACGGCGCTCTCAAGTTCGATCCCGACACCCGCGAGTTCGCGTTCTTCCAGAACAAGACCGTCGGCGACGGCCAGACCTACGGCACCGCCGCGGACCGCCTCGGGAACGGCTGGTGGGCGCAGTTCAACATGGACATCGTGGGACACGCGAACGGCACGACCGGCGAGGTGGACGAGGTGCCGATGCGGCCGCCCGGCGCGCTGGACCGCGAGCAACTGCTGACGCCGGCCGACCGCGACTTCTTCCACCGCATCGGCGCGATGCGTTTCTCGGGAAGCGTCTACAACCCCGGCGGGCAGGCGCCGCGGCGGCTC
The DNA here is from genome assembly GCA_965217045.1 of Vicinamibacterales bacterium. GTDB lineage: Bacteria > Acidobacteriota > Vicinamibacteria > Vicinamibacterales > UBA8438 > JAAXGX01. The sequence goes on from CBDCHF010000010.1 coordinate 401,744, forward strand.
GCCGCCGATCCAGCGGGCGACACGGTGTGGGTGGCCAACTGGTGGGGCTCCAACCTCGCCAAGATCGACATCACCACGCTCGAGGCGACGTACTACCACCTGCCGATCGGCGCGCATCCCTATGCGACGGTGGTCGACCGCAACCACATGGTGTGGACGAACCTGTCGTCCGACGATGCGGTCGCCAGGTTCGATCCCGGCACCGAGGAGTACACGATCTTCAAGCTCCCCAGCCTCGGGGCCGAGCTGCGCCACATCGCGGTCGACAACGCGGGCGACCCCGACGTCTGGGTCGTGTACCGGGAGGCGAGTCGCGCGGCCCGCATCCAGTTCCGCACGGAGGCGCAGCTCCAAGCCGCTGCCACCGCCAGCGCACTGGCGGTGGCAGCGGCGGTAGACGGCGAGTAACGGCCGGGGTCGTCCGGCCCCGTGGCGAGCTTCGTCAGTTCTGCGTCGCGCCCTGGCTCCGGCGCGCACGCTCGATGATGGTGTCTGCGTCGGCCCGCAGCAGAAGCCGCTCCGCCACCAGGGCGTCGACTGCGCCGGCGAGCGCCGCCACGTAGGCGGCGTGGTCGGTGTAGCGCGCCTCCAGCGACGGCCGGGGGTCACCCGCCGCCGTGCGCTCGGCCTCGGTCGCCGCGAACGGGATGAACGAGCCGGCCCCGGCGCACTGCGCCCCTTCGGCGAAGCCGGCGCGCCGCAGGTTCCAGCCGGTGTACGTGCCGATCGGCACCGCCAGATTCGGGTGCCTGACCCCGTCCACCATGTTGCCGTCGGCATCGGTGCGCCCGACGAGCACCGCATAGGCGTCGCCCTCCATCGGCGGCATGAAGCGGTGGTCGGCCACGCGCAGCGGATTGTACGACCCGGAGTACGTCACGCCGGGGATGCCGGGAAACCCGCTGTCGCGGGCGCTGACGAGCCCGCCGTCGGCAACGGTCGGGAAGCGACTCGGCGGCGGCTCGACGCCGTGCGCCACCCAGTCGTGCAACGCGATGCTGAGGGCGACGCGCGTGTCGGCCACCGGCAGCGGATTGGTCAGATTCTGGCAGATCCCCCGGCCCGGCGACCGCGTGTGGACGCCCGAACCGCCGCCGTGCTGTGTGCCCGCGAGCAGGTAGACCCGGACGTTCTCCGGCAGCTCGACATGCCCGCCGACCGGGTCGGTCACCACGAGCGACGCGCGCGCCTGCCACAGCTCGGCCTCGCCGTCGCTGTGCACCACCTTGGGGCAGGTATTCGAGACGCCGCAGCGCTCGAGCAACCCGTCGGTCCGGCCGGTGAGTGGATCGGTCAGGGTCGTGTAGGTGAACGGGAACTGATCCCCGGGGTACACGTGGTCCTCGTGCTGCTTCTGCCAGCGGCCCGGCTGGCTGAACTGATAGTTGGTGAACGTCTTGCGCGAGCCGGCGATGTTCGGATGGACGCCGTCGAACACGATGCGGCCGGCGACGTCCTCGTTGAAGCCCTGGTAGACGAAGTCCCGCAGCATCCGGCCGCTCTGCGAGATGCCCAGCGAGATGGCCGTGCGCGCCAGTTCGCCGTCCATCGCGACCGGGTTGGGATTGCCGGCGCGATCCGCCGGCTCGTAACGCAGGAACGAGATGGCGTCGCGCATCGCGGCGAAGCCGAGCCCCATCACGATCGGATCCTTCGCCTCGTAGATGAACTCGTAGATCGCCCCGCCGTCGAAGCCCGCCGGCCGGGTGATCTCGATCTCCTGATCATTCACGTAGCGCCACTGCAGGTCCGCCGGCCGCTCCCGCTTGTCCCCCTGCGTGCGGCGGACCGAGAGCATCCCTCGCGCATCGAGCGAGGCCGCTGGATACGTCAGCCGGCCGCGCGAGCGGCGCTCGCCGTCGTTGAAGATGAACTCCTCGAGCGCGGCCCCGACAATCGGGAAGCCGTCGGCATTCGAAGCGACCGGCAGGTAGGCGACGATGTTCGATGCCGTCGGCGCCAGATCGCCCTGCCAGCCTACGCGGACGAAGGCGAACCCGCGTTCGAGCAGCGCCGGCTCGGCCGCGCCGGCCCGGCCCCGGTTGGAGACCGTGTGGTAGAGCGCCCGGTTCCAGCGGCTCATGTCGAGCGGCCGGTAGATCTCGACCGTGGCCCGATACTCCACGCGCCCCGCCGCGTTGCGGGGCGCCCGATCGAGGTTCACGATCCCCTGCTGGCGCGGATCGGCCGGGTCCACCTCGCCGGCAATGACCCCGCGCAGCCACTCGTACTGACCGACCGCGCCGAAGTGCCGCCCGCCGAGAGCCGGCGACTCGACCACCTGTAGATTGAACTCGGTGATCTGCGCCCGGGCGCTCCCGGTCAGGAGCGGGGCAACGATGACCGCCAAGAGAAACGCGCGACCCGGTCTGCTCATGATCTCCCCCGATTCAGGCTTCGTGACATTCTCTGCCCGCGTCAGCAGGCGTTGCCCAGGACTCCTCCGCCGCCGCAGTAGCTGACGTCCTGCAGCTGGATGCGGACACCGTCGGGCGCATCCACCAGCACCTCCTTCGTCACGCCTCCGCGCATTCGCATGCGGGCCGTGACCCCGTGCGCGGCGAGCCTCGCCATGACCGCGTCGGGGTCGAACCCCGCCACCCCCAGGCCGACGTGCGGACGGAACGCTTCCGGGCCGGCGCCCTCGATCAGGGCCAGGTGCTGAGGGCCCGACCCGACCCGGAGCACAGGGTTCGGGGGACCTTCGTGGCCGGCGGTTCGCGGTCCCGCTTCCGGCTCCTGGTAAGCCACCACCGGCATGTCCGTCAGCCTCTGGTACCACTCGAGTGCGTTCGGCAGGTCCGAAACGTAATGCTTGATGTGGTTCAAGGTCCGGACCGGGATGGGCGGCGGGTCGCCCGGCCGCCGAACCGCCTCTGCCGACGTGTCGCACACCTCGCCCAGCAGGCCCAGCCCGCCGCACGCGATCACCGGATTGAACTGGAGCGGCGCGCCATCCGGGCCGTCGAAGTTGACGCCGTTGATGGTGGTGCCTTCGCGCAGCACCGACCGCGCCAGCGCGGGCATCTCGGCGAGGGCCTCGAAGATCCGGTGGACGTTGAAATCCTCGATCCCCCAGCAGAAGTGCGGACGCCGCGTCGGAGGCGCCGCGAAGCTCTCCGGACTTCTCTGCGACAGCGCCATGTACGCCGGCGGGTCGCTGGCCAGCCTGAGAACGGTCTGCCCGCCGCCGTAGTCCTGGAACGCGTGGCGGGGTACCCCGAGGACCCTTTCGTACCAGGCGACCGTCCTCGGCAGGTCTGCGCAGCCGAAGCTGACGTGGTTCAGCGTGCTGACCCGAATCGGCAGCGCCGACTGCATCGCTGCCGCCCGCGGGAGAGGCCTCGCCATCCCCCTCCCCGGCCGGACGACCGCTGCCGCAAGGACCGCGGCGAGCAGGTCCCTGCGCGTCAGCGGAGTTCCGCCCCGCGCTCCCCGGCTGCCCGATCGGCCCGGCCGGGGGGTCCGGCGCACGATGCGCCGCTGCCTGGCCATTACGGCGCTCCCGAGTCCGTCGTCGCCGGCGCGGCCTGCTCGTCGTCGTCCGTCTCGGCCCAGGGCAGGTACGCCGCGTAGTCGACGGCCGCGTCGGGCGGCTCGCCGCCTGGACCCTGCAGGTAGTGCTCCATCCAGCGCAGCGTGCGCAGGGCGTAGTCGAGGCGCGCGGCCGACCGGGCGTTGCCGTGCCCTTCGCCGGGATAGAACACGAGCCGGACCGGGGCCTGGCCGAGCACCTTGAGCTGGCGGTACAACTCCAGCGACTGGCTGGGGTGCACGCGCGGATCCTCCTCGCCGTGCAGGATGAGGGTCGGCGTGCGGTTGCGCGTGGCGTAATAGATGGGGCTCGCCTTCGCGAAGTACTCCCAGTCGTCCCACAGCCACTTGCGATGGTGTACGTCGTACATCTCCTGCGGGATGTCGGTCGTCCCCATCTTCGAGATGGCGTTGCTGATGCCGACGAACGGGATCGACGCCGCGAACCGCTCGGAGTAGTAGGTCGTGCCCCAGGCCGAGGCGTAGCCGCCGTAGGAGCCGCCGGTGATGCCGACCTTCTCGCCGTCGATCAGGCCGATGTCGATCAGATGGTCCACGCTGTCGACCAGATCGTCGAACTCGGGCCCAGTCGCGTCCGCCTGGCTGATCTTCGAAAACTCGACGCCGCGGCCGGTGCTGCCCCGGTAGTTCGGGTACAGCACCGCGAACCCGCGCGCCGCGGCCACCTGGCCCGGCGCGGAGTAGCCGGTGAGCCAGCCGTTCCGGTCGTGGGCCTCCGGCCCGCCGTGGACGGACAGGATGAGCGGGTAGCGCCGCCCGGGCTCGTAGTCGAGCGGATAGATCAGGATGCCTTCCAGCTCCAGCCCGTCGCGGGCCTCGTAGCGGATGACCGTCTGCTCGGCGAACCGCAGATCGGCCAGCCAGTCGTTGCTGGTGGTGCGGCGCGCCGCCTCCCCGCCGGCGGCGGACAGCGCGTACATCTCGTTCGGGTGGCGCGGCGTCTGCGCGACCAGCGCAGCCTCGCCCGTGCTGCCGACGTCGATGCCGAGGACCACCAGCTCGCCGGCCGGCAGCAGCGTCCGCCGGCCGGACCCGTCCACCGCAATCGACGCCACCTCCGTCTCGGCCCCAATGTCGGTGACGTACACGAGGGTTCCATCATCGCGCCAGTCGAAGGTCGCCACGTGGGCCTCGAGGCCGGGCAGCAGGTCGCGCGGCGTGCCGCCGCCCGCGCTCACGACCATCAGCCGGCCGGGCGCCGGATCGTTGCGGTCGACCGACCCGACCAGCGCGATGTGGCGGCCGTCCGGGCTCCAGTCGGCGCGGCCCAGCTTGCCCTCGACGGCGATGTCCGCCTGCACCGTCCCGTCGAGGTCCACCACCTGCAGCCTGCGCGCGACGAGCCCGTCGTCGACGAGCGGCGTCGGCGTCACCCCTATCAGCAGCCGCTGTCCGTCCGGAGCGAAGCGCAGCGACCGCAGCGACCCGTCGATGTCCAGCGTCCGCACGTCGCGGTCGTCCGGCCCCTCGCCGGAATGCAGGTCGGCTACGTGCAGCCGCGTGAAGACCAGTTCCTCCTCGAAGATCTTCTGGTTGAAGCCCTGGTTGCGGAGCGCCTCGCGGTCGGCGTCGCGCTCGTCCGATGCCAGGAAGGCGAGCCAGCGGCCATCGGGGCTGACGTCGAACGCCCCGATGTTGGTCGCGTGCTCCAGCAGCTTCCGGGCCTCGCCGCCGCGCGTGGAGATGCGGTAGACCGCGCGCCGCTCGTCGCCCTCCCGCCGTGTGGCGAACGCCAGCTCGACGGCGCCGAGCCAGACCGGGCGCCCTACGGAGACCTCGCCGGTGACGAACGGCACCTCCCGCCCGTCGGCGTCGAGCAGGTACAGCTCCACCCACGCCCGGCCGCTGTCGTCGTCCAGCGGACGCCGCGGGTTGGAGCGCAGAAATGCGGTCTGGCTGCCGTCCGGCGACTGCACGGCCGCCAAAACGGAGCGGTACATCACCGCATGCCAGGGCTGGAACGTACCTTCGGCCGTCCGCGACTGGGCGGCGGCCGGCGCGGCCGCCAGCAGCGCCGCCGCCAGCCCGACCCCGGCCGCCGTGAGCCGGCGCAGCGACATTCCCTCACGCAGTGCGCGTGCCATTCGCATCCTCCCTCCAGGACCGACCACCGCCATGCACACGGCACGGCGCGGTCGACTGCGGACAGTCTACCGCGCATAGTCGCCGATCCGTCTCTCTGTAAACCCGGTTCGCATGACGAGCTTCCCGCAGCCACCGGGCGCAGTCCTGCAGCACGCCCCGACCAGCATCCCCTCGGCGCTGCATGGCTGGATCCGGCCCGGCGGCCGGGCAGATTACCGACGGCCGCCGCTTCACTCCGTCGGCAGGTCGCCCGCGGACAGGTCGGCGGCGCGCCACAGGTACAGCGAGGCGATGCTCCGCCACGGGCGCCAGCGCTCGCCGTACGCCAGGATTTCCTCCGCCTCCGGCAGCCCGTCGAGTCCGCGCGCGCGTGCGAACCCGCGCCGGATGCCGAGGTCGGTCGCCGGCAGCACGTCCGGCCGCCCGAGGTGCATCAGCAGCATCTCGCCCGTCCAGCGGCCGACGCCGCGGACCTGGACCACGCGCTCGATCACGTCTTCATCCGACAGCGCGTTCACGGTCCGCGGCCCGGGCACCACGCCGCACCCGGCCTTTGCCGCCAGGTCGTGCAGCGCCAGCGTCTTGGCACGCGACAGGCCGGCCGCGCGCAACCGCTCCGGCGCCAGCGCCGCCAGCGCCCGCGGGGTAGGCCGACCGCCGTCGAACAAAGCCGCCACCCTCGCGTAGATGGCGCCCGCCGCGCGGCCGGAAAGCTGCTGGTAGACGATGGCGCGCAGCAGCGCCTCGAACGGCTGCCGCTTCGTCCGCCTGAACGCCACCGGACCGGACCCGTCGATCAGCCGGCGCAGCAGCGGATCGGCCGCGCGCAGCGCCGCCACCGCCGCGCGCATCTCTCGCAGCGCCGCTGCCGTCATGCTGCCCCTCGGTTCGTCGCCGAGCGCCACGCCCGGCAGGTAGACGAGTGGTGGCCGGTCGTCTGGTAGACGAGGCTCGCCGACGGTGCGGTCTACGACGCAGCGCACCCAGCCAGCGGGGCCGGTGCGCCGTCCCGGCTGGTACTTGTCGAGGACAAGATACTCGTCGACGTGCCTCAGAAGCAGGTCGCCCAGCGGCAATTGGTTACCGGGTCGCGGCAACGGATCTAATGTGTTGGATTTGTGCTTTTGGCGAAGATCTAGCATAAGCAGTATTTGTGACGGCAGGCTGAAGCGCAGGAGACGGCCAAACCCCAGCGGTGGGAACAGGCGAAACGACTGCGCCGCGACCTTGAGCGCGTCGAGGGCGAGCGAGATCGGCTCGAGCGCGAGAATACGTGGCTGCACAAGCGCAACAAACGGCTGGAAGACGAGAATGCGCGGCTGAAGCGGGAGCTGGACGCTGCCCGTCGGGCGGGTTGTCGCCAAGCGGCGCCGTTTGCGAAACCGCTCGGCGCGGCGCCGAAACCGCCCGGTCGCCGGGCTGGGGCGCAGTATGGCGTGGCGGCGCGCCGCCGGGCGCCGGCACGGGTCGACGAACGGCATCCCGTTCCCCTGCCGCAGGCTTGTTACGACCAGCGGCAGCCAATCCCGCTTCGGATCCGTCCGCAGGATCGCAACCTGCGGCGTCTGACTATCGGACGGCGTGCCGCAGGCCGAAGGCTGGCGATCAACGATCGAGGGCGGTGCCCGAGACTGTGCGCGCGGCGGATTGTCCGTGGGGGCTCACAATCATGCTCGTGCCTTGGACCGCGGGCCCCTCCTGACACCTCCCTTGCGACGCAGGTTCAGACCGGACAAGTACAGGTCGGGCACGTCAATCCGGTCATCCGAGCGCCGTCGGAACACACCGAGGTCGATCAGGTAGTCGACGAAGTCCGCCGCTTGCTCCACCGGCGGGCGAACGCTGGGGCCGTCGCGCGCCCCCCACGTCTCTTCCCAGTTGACGTCGAGCAAGTCCACGATCTCCCTCCGCGCCCAGGGTACCAGTCGACCCCGCCGCAGTTTCTCCCTCACCCCTTCCAGCCACGGCCACTCGCTGGAGATCCCCTGTGTCACGTGGCTGTCCGAAACATCGTCGAGGGCCTGTCGGAGTGCCGTGGGATGAATCAGCCTGGGCGGGCGCAGGGACCGGTTCGCCGCGTCCTTGCCCGCGGCCTGCTCGACCAGCCTGACCAGCGATCGAGGACTGACCCGGTCATTACCGTCACGCAGGTGCGCCAGCACCCAGTTGCGCACAAAGCCCTTCTTCTCCCCGGCGCCCATGAACTCACCGGACAACCGCTCCAGAAAGGGATACGCGTCTTGCGGCTCCTTGATCTCCGGAATCAACCCCAGCGCCTCGTGTTGATCAAGTCGTATACGAGCGCCGCGGCAGTACGCGGCAAGCTCGTCCGTGGTATTGGCGATGCGCTTCACCAACATGGCAAACAACGCCGCATCCGACCATGCGAGCTCGGCTCGGTTGGCGGCGAGCTTGGCAAAATCCGCGGTTCCCATTCCCGCGTGGCGGCGAAAGAGGTCCGAGCGAAGAAACACCTTCGCACGAATCCGCTGCCAACGCCGGCCGTAGTCGGACCAGAACGCGACCAGGCCGCGCACCATGCGAGCCATGAGCGGCCAATCAAAGCCGCCCAGCGTGTCCAGTTCGTCGTAGCCGACGTATATCCGGGAATCTTCCTGCCGTAGCCGCCTCTCCAGGTCGTCCAGCGCGGCCGTCGGACTCGTCTCCGGCATTTCGTACGCTCGGAGCAGCTCACCGACAGCGACCGCCGGCGGTTGCAGCATCGACTGCAACTCCTGCCGCTGCTGCCCGTCGAGTCGGTCGGCGAGCCGCCGAACCAACATTGCATGCCAGATTCTCTTCGCGTCCGCGTCCGTGCGCGCCCACTTCGCAAGCGCCTGGCTGTCAGGAAAATCCGTACCTGCCGGATAGGCGGCTCGCCACTCCGAGGATTTGGATGGGTCCTCCGAACTCGGGTTTCTCGGCATCCAGCCGGTGATCGCATTCGCGAGACCACGGTTCTCCGAGAAAAACGCCTAGAACAAGGCGCTTTTTCCTGACCCTCTCGGACCGACGACCAGAACGACGTTGGGATCGAGCGCCCGAAGATGTTCCGACACCGGATACAGACGATGCGCAAACAACTCCGTTGTCTCGGCCTCGGCCTGTCCGTATCCCAGATTGACAAGCTGCGCTCGCAGGTCGATGCAGTCCTGCTTCCTGAGCCGTCTCGGCATGCTGTTCATCTGGACCGCCCCGTGAATCTCCGGACACCGGCCCGCAAACGTGCGGCAAGCTCCGTATACGAACCTCGGAGCAGAATCGGTTCCGCGATCTCGCTCAGGTCGCGGAACGTCGCCAAGCGTTCCTCGTATGGCAACACGACCGGCACGTGAGGCGCGTCACTGCTCTCCATGTCATCCAGCGTCCACAGCGTGTCCGGCTCCTCTTGCGGGTCGGCGTAGTAGTGCTCACTGAATACGTCCCGCGCACGATCCTCGAATCGACGCACGAACGTCTGGAACAGCTTCTCATCCGACCGCGGCAGCATGGTGGCTACGAGCAGGCACTCCGCCTGCGCCTTGCCTCCACGGACCCTGTCGCCCCCGAGCCGTTCCAGAATCAGCTCCAGCCCTCGCCAACTCGCTTCCGCCAGCGTACCGAGGAGTACGTGGAAGTGACACAGGCCGCCTGTCAAAAATCCGGACACGTCGCCGAGCCCCGCGCGAGCATCGACCAGAATCCAGCTTGGAGCGAGATCCCGGCGGATCTGTTCCAGCAGCGACACGAATGGATGCCTCGAACCCTCCGGTGACTCCCCGTAGTCAATCCGAGCAAGTTTCTCAAGGTATCGTCGATCGAAATCGCCAGCCGGAAATACGAAGATGTCCTCCGCGCGGGCGCCCGGACCCGCCGCGTACCGGTGGTAGTAGTCCTCCATGCTGAGACGGTCTTCGCCTCCCAGAATGCGCCGCTCCAACAGGTAGTCGGTGATTCCGCACGAGGCCGTGGCGCCATCGTACCCCGCGAGCAGGGCGCCCACGCCGGGCGCATCCAGATCAGCGTCGAGAACGGCAACCCGTTCGCCGGCCGCGGCAAATTGCAAGGCAGAAGCCGCGAGCGCCGTCGACCGCCCGGCTCCGCCCTTGAACGAATAAAAGAGCGCAATAGCGGGTGAATTCTTCGCACGAATCTTCCAGGGAGGCTCGGTCGGCGCGTCAAACCAGCCGGATTTTGACAGATGTCGATCCAGTATCCGAAGCTTGCCTGTTTCCCCATGGGATCTGCCTGCCAGCCAGGCCTCCTCTTGCCACGCGCCGTCTGGATGTTCCTTCTTGTGCCCTCTGAGCACGGCCTTCGACCAGTAATCAGATGCCACTTCATCCAACTGCTCGTCGATCTCGCGACGGCCTGCCTCCCAGCTCTTGTTCGGGCACCACAGAACCACGCGGAGCTTCGCCAGCACGTCCTTGATCAGCAGGACCCGCCAGCCGCCCGTCTTGTTCATCAGCCACGCCGCCAAGCGTCCTTCAGCCTGGTCGTGAGCGTCATCGAGGTGCTGCATCAGATTGCCCCCGCGAGATGGAGCTTGCCGAAGACGCGTCGATAGGCATCGGCCGCCTCCCGATGCCACGCTCGGGCGAGGTTCGCGCTGGCTTCCGGGCCGCGATAGCGCTGCCCCGGATTCCAGTTGTTGACGATGTCGGATGATCTCAACGACGCCTCGATAGCGAGATAGACCTTTCCATGCCGAGCACCCACCTGGGCCGCGAGCGCGTCGAGCTGGTCGAGCAGTCCCGGCAGGCCGTGAGAATGATCTGCCTTTCCCGTCTCGAGTTGAATCAGGGTCTTCAATGTGCATTCGACGACGTACCCCGCCAGGTACGCGCCGCCGTCGAAGCGCCTTCTCGCCACGAGCACCTTGGAGTCAAGGATGTGTCTACCTGCCGCCTCCGGGCAATCGTCGCCGTTGCTCTGCCTCAAACGACTCATGCTCCAACTTTCCTTCTCATCGCGCTGCCCCTTCAGCGGCCGGCCCCGCCGCGTAGATCGTCAATCGCAGCTCGTTGCCGAACATCTCGTACACCGGCTGCCTGCCCGAGTGGCGTTCGCGCCTCGCGAGAATGGCAGGGACTCCCCCGCCACGGCCATTCCTGGCCGCGGGCGTCCGTTGCCCGCTTCGCAACCCTTCTCGCAGCAGCGCGTTGACGACCTGCTTCAGCGACTGCCCGTTGCGGCGCCGACGCTCTTCGATCCGGGCCGCGACGTCGTCTATCGTCTAAGGTAGTACGCAGCATGGCATCATATTGAGTGCATCGATTGATGTCGAGGGCGTCACTGCCCGATCACGGGTCCGTTGTGCACCGCCTCGACCAGCTTCCTCTCTTGCTCCCGCAGCCACCCGCGCACGGCCGCTATCGTCGCTGTACGTCACCGGCGGGCACGACAACAAGGCCGGGAAGCGGCGCGCAACCGAACCGTCGGAACTGCAAGGCACTGGCAACCACTGCCCCCCCCAGTCCCTCGACTTGCCGCCATATCAACCTGCGCCCCGGCAGCACCGGGCGCTGCGGCTCGTGGTCAGGATCACCTATGATGGTCCATGATGTCCCGGTATCTCAGCGCCCTCCTGCTCCTCGCCATGGGCGCTGCCGGCGTTCTCGTCTATCAGCGCGTCATGCCTACCGTCGAGACCGGCCCGGGACGTGCCGGCGGCGGGCCTCCCGGCGGGTTTCGTGCCGGCGGGGGTCGCGGTGGGTTCGGCGCGCAGCCGCTGCGCGTGAATTCCGCGGGCGTCACACGGGCCGACATTGCCGAGCAGTTGCAGCTCGTCGGCAACCTGGGCGGGGCCGCCAGCGTGGAGGTGGCACCGAGGGTCAACGGCCGCCTGCGGCAGATCGACGTGCGGCTCGGCGATCCGGTGACACGGGGGCAGGAGATCGCGCGGGTGGAGGACGACGAGCTCCGGCAGCAGGTGAATCAGGCGGAGGCGTCGTACGAGGTGGCGCGCGCGACCGTCCGGCAGCGGGAGGCCGACCTGGTTCTCGCGCGGACCAACCGGGAGCGGTCGGAGAACCTGTTCGCCCGCTCACTGCTGTCGCGCCAGGACCTCGATGACGCCGAGGCCCGTTACCAGGCGGCCAACGCCCAGCTCGATCTGGCGGGCGCCCAGTTCGACGAGGCCGGCGCCCGGCTCGAGGAGCTGCGCATCAACCTGGAGAACACCGTCATGGTGTCGCCGGTCGACGGCTTCATCAGCCACCGGTATGTCGATCCGGGAGCGTACGTGACGTCGAACACCGCGGTCGTGTCCGTGGTCGACATCAGCCTCGTGCGCCTGGCGGCGAACCTGGTCGAGCGCGACCTGCGGCTCGTGGAGAAGGGTGTCAGCGCCCGAATCGAGGTCGACGCGTTTCCGTCCGAGTCGTTCGCGGGCCGCGTCGCGCGGATCTCCCCGATCCTGGATCCGGCGACTCGCACCGCGGAGATCGAGATCGAGGTTCCCAACTCCGACTTCCGGCTGAAGCCGGGGATGTACGCGCGCGTCAGCCTCGTCGTCGGAAGCAGGAGCCAAGCGCTGGCCGTGCCGCGCGAGGCCGTGGTAATCCGCACCTCCGCCCGCGGGGTCTTCCGGGTGGACACCCGGGGCGGACCGCCGACGGCGCAGTTCGTCTCCCTCGTGACCGGACTCGAGGACGAGCGTCACGTCGAGGTGCTCGACGGACTGTCGGAGGGCGACCGGGTAGTGACCACCGGCGCCGCGGGTCTCCAGCACGGCGATCCGATTCTGCTGGCCGATGCCGGGAGGCCGGGCGGCGCACCACTTGGACGCCGCGCGCCACCGGGCGCGCTGTCGGATCGCCGCCCGCAGCCGGGAGCTGCGGCGGGCCCGGGTGCACCGCAGGACGCATTGGCCGAACGCAGCGTGCCGGCCGGCGGCGGCCCGGGCGGCGGCGCCGCGGGGGCGACCGCCCGCTGAACCGCCGCAGCGTGCCTGCCGCGTCGGGCATCAAGCCTGAGATTTGAGCCGCATGAGCCTGGCCAGACTTGCCGTCCGCCGCCCGGTGACGATGTCCATGATCAGCATCTCCATCGTGCTGCTCGGCATCGTGGCGCTGTCCCGCCTGCCTGTCGACCTGATGCCGGACGTGACGTTCCCCAGCCTCACCGTCACGGTCGAGTACGCCGACGTCGGCCCGCTGGAGATGGAGGAGCTCGTCACGCGCCCCCTGGAGCAGGCGGTGGCTGCGATCGCGGGCCTCGAGGAGGTGGTTTCCACCTCCCAGGAAGGGACGAGCCAGATCCGGTTGAACTTCGACTGGGGCACCGACCTGAACGAGGCGGCCGACGATCTCCGATCGCGGCTCGATCGCATACGGGGCAGGCTGCCGGAGGACGCCGAGCCGCCCGTCATCTTCAAGTTCGACGCAGCCAACGCGCCGATCATGTTCCTGGGACTCGAGGGCGACCTCGCACCGGTGGCGCTGCGCGAGATGGCCGAGAACGACCTCTCGCCGCGCCTCGAGCGGGTGCCCGGCGTGGCCGCCGTGACGGTGCGGGGCGGGCTGCGGCGGCAGATCCGGGTCGAGCTGGCCAAGGACAAGATCACCGCGCTCGACCTCGCGCTGAACGAGATCATCGGCCTGCTCGACACCGAGAACCGGAACGTGCCGATCGGGGAGCTCGACGACGGCAACATGACCTACCTGCTGCGGAGCCCGGGGCAGTTCACGAACCTCGACGACATCCGCAACGTGGTGGTGATGATCCGCGGCGGGGTCCCGGTCTACATGCGCGACATCGCGGAGGTGACCGACGGGACGGAGGACCAGGAAGAACTGATCCGGATCAACGGGCGGACGGCCGTCCAGATGGCGGTCAGCAAGCAGTCGGGGCGCAATACCGTGGCGGTGGCGCGGGCCGTCCGCGCCGAAATCGATCGCATCAACACGGAGATGCCGGGGGTGCGGCTCATCACCCGGATGGATTCGGCGATCTTCGTCGAGCGCTCGATCAACGCGGTGCGCAACGTCGTGCTGTGGGGCGCCATGCTGGTCGTGGTGGTGCTGTTCGCCTTCCTGCGCAACGTCCGGACGACGCTCATCGTTTGCACCGCCATTCCGATCTCGATCATCGGCACGTTCGCGCTGATCTACTTCGCCGGTTTCACCCTGAACACGCTGACTTTCGGCGGGCTGGCGCTCGGCGTAGGCATGATCGTCGACGCCTCGATCGTCGTGCTCGAGAACACGTTCCGGCACATGGAGGGCGGCAAGGACCGCATTACCGCGAGCGTGGAGGGCACCGAGGAGGTCAGCGGGGCCATCGTCGCGTCGACCCTCACGCAGGTGGCGGTGTTCCTGCCGCTGCTCTTCCTGACCGGGGTCTCGAGCATCGTCTTCGGGCAACTGGCGGTCGTCGTGATGATCTCGCTCGCGATGTCGCTGATGGTGGCCCTGACCCTCGTCCCGGTATTGACGTCGCGGCTGCTCCGGCTGCCGCCCGCGGCGGACCAGCGCAGAGGCGCCTACGGCCGGTTCCTGACACTCAGCGAGCGCGGCCTGGAGCGGATCGACGATTTCTACCAGCGCGGGATCCACCGGGCACTGTCCCATCGGCCGGCGGTGCTGGCCGCGGCGGGCGCGCTCGTCTGGGCCGCGGTGATGCTGGCGCCTACCATCCCCGTCGAGCTGACGCCGGAGGTCGACGAGGGTGAGATCCGGGTCTACGCGGAGTTGCCGATCGGGACGCGCTTCGAGCGGACCCGCGACGTGATGCTGGGTCTGGAAGATCGCATCAGGACGGAGGTGCCGGAGTCCGTCAACGTCACCACCCAGGTAGGCGGCGGGCGCGGACCGTTCGGCGGCGGGTCCAGCCACCGCGGTTCGATGACCGTGACCCTCGTGGAGAAGACCGCACGGGAACGCACGAGCGACCAGATCGCGATCGCCCTGCGCCGCTCGCTGAACAACCTTCCCGGCGTCGTCGTCAGGACGCGGGCCTCCGGCGGCAACCGCATGATGACGCGGCTGATGCGCAGCAGCTCCGGCGACGATGCGCGGCTGGCGCTGGAGATACGCGGGCACGATCTGGACGACGCCCGCCGGGTCTCCGAACGCGCCATGGCGGTGATGAACAGCACCGAGGGGGTCGCCGACGCGGAGATAGCCACCGAGCAGGGACGTCCGGAGCTCTCGATCCGTGTCGATCGCGCCAAGGCGGCACTGCTCGGCCTGCGCGTGTCGCAGGTGGCCGACGCGCTGCGGACCGGCCTGGCCGGCACCGAGGCGGCCTTCTACCGCGAGCGCGGCGACGAGTATCCCATCGTCGTGCGCCTCCGCGAGGAGGACCGGTTGCGGACTGTGGACGTCAACGATGTCCCGCTGAGCACGCCGTCGGGCATGGTGATACCGGCGCGTACGGTGATCTCGGTGCGGGCAGACTCGGGTCCCGGACAGATCGAGCGCAAGAACCAGGAGCGGATCATCCGCGTCAACGCGGAGATCGAGACGACGCTGAGCGAGGCGGTCACTGCCGTCAACGCGCGGATCCCCGAGATGGAAGCGCCGGCCGATTTCTCGGTCGGCTTCGGCGCCGAGGTCGAGGAGCAGGCCCGCTCCTTCGGGCAGATGCAGCTCGTCCTGATCCTGGCCATATTCCTCGTCTACGCCGTGATGGCCGCGCAGTTCGAGTCGCTACGCGATCCGTTCATCATCCTGCTCTCGATCCCGCTGGCCGGCATCGGCATCGTCGGGTCGCTGCTCGTCACCGGGACCCCGTTCAGCATCCAGGCGTTCATGGGTGTCATCGTGCTCGGCGGGCTCGTCGTCAACAATGCCATCCTGCTCGTCGACTACACGAACGTCCTGCGGCGCCGCGACGGAATTCCGCTGCGCGAGGCGGTGGAGCTGGCCGGGCGCACGCGGCTGCGGCCGATCCTGATGACCACGACGACGACGCTGCTCGGCATGGCGCCGATGGCGCTCGGCATCGGCGAGGGCTCCGAGCTGCAGGCGCCGCTCGCCCGCGTGATCATCGGCGGGCTGGTGTCGTCGACGCTGGTGACGCTGGTGGTGGTGCCGGTCGTCTACACCCTGTTCGAGGAGGGGCTGGGGGTGCTTTCGCAGCGGCCCAGGGAGGCGAAGCCGCCGGCCTCGTGAGAATCCTGCGTTCACGCCCGCTGCAGGCGCTCGATTCGCAGTGACGCGTCTCGCCGCCGGGAGTAGCATTACCGGATGCGCTGGCAGCGTGCGCTGACTCTCGTCTGTGTGGTGTCTACGGCTACCGTCTGCCTCGACGCGCTGCCCCGCCAGGCGACCGAACCGCAGGAGACCGGCGCCAACGTGCGCACGCCGCGGGCGGCCCGCGACACGCTGGATCGATACTGCGTGGGCTGCCACAACGAGCGCCTGAAGGACAGCTACGGGGGCCTGGCGCTCGACGCGGGCGCCCTCGATCTCGCCAACGTCGGCGCGCACGCGGGCGTGCTCGAGCAGGTGGTGCGCCGGCTCCGTGCCGGCCAGATGCCGCCGGCCGGCCGGCGGCGGCCGGCGGACGCGGTGCGCGCGACGCTGGCCACGTGGCTGGAGTCCGAGCTCGACCGCGCGGCCGCCGCGCATCCCAACCCGGGCCGGAAGGAACCGTTCCACCGGCTCAACCGGGCCGAGTACCGCAACGCCGTCCGCGACCTGCTAGCCCATCTTTACCAAGATTGGCGGTCGTTTTGCGGATTTGGGCGGTTTTCGGGGAGTGCGAGGCCTGCAACCTGTTGATTATAAAGGATCTGGTTCTATCGGAGACGAATGTAGTGCCATAATCGTATGGCGATAGTTGCCTGGGGCAGGGTGCGTCCGCTATGGTGAGCGCCATGTTCATTCGGCGCACCCAAACCCGGCGGACTGAGGACGGAAATCCCTACTTCTCTCATCGCCTCGTGCACGCCGAACGCCTCGGCAGCACCGTGCGTCAGCGCACCCTCCTCAACCTCGGTCGCCACTTCGATATTCCCCAAGCGGAATGGCCGCTGCTGTGCGCCCGCATCAACGATGCGTTGAGCGGTCAGGCGCCGCTGGTGGCCGATTGCCGGCCTGCCGTGGAGGAGGAAGCACAACGGATCGCGGCGCAGTTGATCGCCCGCGGCGCGGCCGCGCCGAGCGCCGGACCGACCGATGTGCAGCCGGTCGATGTCGACTCGTTGCGGCTGGTCCGCCCCCGCAGCGTCGGCGTGGAGCAGGTCGGCCTGTGGGCGCTCGAGCAACTGGACCTGCCGGCGCTGCTGACCCGGTTGGGCGTCAACGGCGCCCTGCGCAGCGCGGCCACCGGCGCCATCGTCGGGCGTCTGGCCGCGCCCGCCTCGGAGCGCGCGACGCACCGCTGGCTGCAGCAGCGCAGCGGTCTCGGGGAGTTGCTCGACGTCGACTTTGAGACCGTCGGTGCGATGCAGCTCTACCGCGCCTCGGACGTGCTGGTGAAGCATCGCGAGGCGATCGAGGCGCATCTGTTCGACCGCGCGATGGGGCTGTTCGACCTGCAGCCGACGGTGACGCTCTACGACCTGACCAACACCTACTTCGAGGGCGAGGCGAGCGACCAGCCGCAGGCGCAACGCGGGCACTCGAAGGAGAAGCGCAGCGACTGCCCGCTGCTGACCCTGGGCCTGATGCTCGATGCCAGCGGCTTCGTGCACCGCTCGAAGGTCTTCGCCGGCAACGTCCGCGAACACCGGACGCTGGCCGGGATGCTCGACGCGCTGGGGGCGCCGGCCGGCGCCCTGGTGGTGATGGACCGCGGTGTCGCCACCGACGCCTGTGTGACGTGGTTGCGCGACAACGGCTACCGCTATCTCGTGGTCAGCCGCGAACGCCACCGCCGCTTCGATGCCGATGCCGCCGTGTCGCTCCAGACGCAGTCGGACCAGACCGTGCACATGCACAAGGTGGTCTCGACCGACCCCGACGAAGTGCGCCTGTACTGCTACTCCGAGGAGCGCGCCGAGAAGGAGCGAGGCATCGTCGAGCGTTTCGCCTCCCGCTTCGAGACCGCCCTGACGAAGCTCAACGACGGGCTGGCCCGCCCCCGCGCGCACAAGCGGCTCGACCAGGTCTGGCAACGCATCGGACGGCTGAAAGCCAAGCACTCCCGCGTCGCCTCGCACTACCAGATCAGCGTCACCGCCAACGAGGCCGGCAACCAGGCCGTTGCCGTCACCTGGACCCGCCGCCCCCAGGACGGCTCGATGGTTACCCATCCGGGCGTCTACTGCCTGCGCAGCAGCGAGACCGACTGGGACGAAGACGCCTTGTGGCGCACCTACACCACGCTCACCGACATCGAGGCCGTCTTCCGCTCGCTCAAGTCCGAGTTCGGCCTGCGTCCCATCTACCACCGCAAGCCGGCGCGGGCCGACGGCCACCTGTTCATCACCGTCATCGCCTACCAACTCGTGCAGGTCATCCGCACTCGGCTGCGCGCGCACGGCGAACACGCCAGGTGGACCACGCTACGCCGCGTCCTCGAAGGCCAGCAGCGCGTCACCGCCACCTTCCGCCGGCCCGACGGACGCACGCTGCATGTGCGCACGGCAACCCAAGCCGAACCCGATCAGCGGGCCATCTACGACGCGCTCGGCGTCGACCCACATCCCGGCGGCGTCCGCAAGACGCTCGTCTGACCGACCGATTTCTCGGTTCGTACGCGTTTGTAGTGCCACTCGGGCATTTCTGTCGGCGTAAACCACTGATTCTAAAATGGTTTAGTTTTGTGGTTGGTAAACTTGGGCTAGCGCTCGACGTCGACGTGGCCTCGCTGCTGCCGGCGGACGACGCCAGCTACGGCTTCGACAACATCGCCGGCGTCCTGCGCATCAGCCAGTCGCAGCTCGAGCAGTATCTCTCCGCCGCGCGGAAGATCAGCCGCGAGGCGCTGGGCGGCGAGCTGCCGGCGCCGGCCGTCACCGAGTACCGCGTCGCCGAGACACAGCCGCAGTACGACCACATCGAGGGGCTGCCGTTCGGCACCCGCGGCGGCCTGCTCGTGCGCCACCACTTTCCGCGCGACGGCACCTACGAGATCGCGATCGACCTGCTCTGCCGCATACAGGGCGAGTGCGACGGCAGCGTCGGCTTCGCCGACGCGCACGAGCTCGAGGTCGCCATCGACGGCGAGCGGGCGACGCTGTTCACCCTGGCGCCCCGCGCCGAGTTCCGCCCGCACGCGGAGCGCACCTGGCGAGTCCGCCTGCCGGTGGCCGGCGGCCCGCACGAGGTCAGCGCCGCCTTCCTGAAGCTGCCGTCGATTCGCGAGGCCGACTCGCGGGTGGCACGGTTCCTCAAGCCCCACTACGTGACCGGGGTCGTCGGGGAGCCGAGCCAGATGATCTACCAGCCGTTCGTCGACCGCGTCACCATCGCCGGCCCGTTCGAGGCCACGGGCGCCGGGGACACGCCGAGCCGGCGACCATCCTCACCTGCCGGCCGGCACGCGCGGCGGACGAGCCGGCCTGCGTCGAGGTGATCCTGTCCGGCCTCATGCGGCGGGCCTTCGAGGCGGCCGGTGACTGCGGCCGACGTCGCCACCCTCATGCCGGTGTACCGAACCGGCCGGGAGACCGGCGGGCGCTTCGAGGCCGGCGGCTTCGAGGCGGGACTCGAGGCCGCGCTGCGGCGGCTGCTGGTGAGCCCCGAGTTCCTGTTCCGCGTCGAGCGCGACCCGGCCGGCATCGCGCCCGCGACGAACTACCGAATCAGCGACCTGGAGCTGGCATCGCGCCTGTCGTTCTTCCTGTGGAGCAGCATTCCCGACGACGAGCTGCTCGACGCGGCGGCGCGCCGGGAGCTGAGCCAACCGGGCGTATACCTCCGCCAGGTGCGGCGGATGCTCGCCGACGAGCGGGCCTCCGAGCTGGTCCGCAACTTCGCCGGCCAGTGGCTGCAGCTCCGCAACCTGGACGCGGTCGAGATGGATTGGGCACTATTCCCCAACTTCGACGACGGCGTGCGGCTGGGATTCCGCCGCGAGACGGAGCTGTTCGTCGAGAGCATCCTGCGCGAGAAGCGCGGCGTCATGGAGCTGCTGACGGCGGACTACACCTTCCTCAACGAGCGGCTGGCCCGGCACTACGGGGTTCCCGGCGTGTACGGCGATCGTTTCCGCCGCGTGCCGGTGACCGACCCCAACCGCCGGGGACTGCTGGGCCACGGCAGCGTGCTCACCGTGACGTCCCGCCCGAACCGGACGTCGCCTGTGCTGCGCGGCAAGTGGATTCTGATGAACGTGCTCGGCGCTCCGCCCCCGGATCCGCCGGCCGATGTGCCGGCGCTGGAAGAGGATGCGGTAGGCAACCACAGCCGGGCGGACACGGTGCGCGAGCGCCTGGCGCGGCACCGGCGCAATCCGGCCTGCGCCGGATGTCACGCGTTGATCGACCCGCCCGGGTTCGCGCTGGAGAACTTCGACGCCGTGGGGCGCTGGCGCGAGGTGGACGACGCGTTTCGGCCGATCGACGCGGCGGGCACGTTGCCGGACGGCACCGCGTTCGACGGCGTGGTCGGCTTTCGCAACGCGCTGGCGGCGCATCCCGAGCGGTTCGTCACCAACGTCACCGAGAAGCTGCTCACGTATGCCCTGGGCCGCGGCCTCAAGCCGTACGACATGCCGGCCGTGCGCCGCATCGTGCGGGGCGCGGCACCGGACTATCGGCTCGCGGACCTGATCGCAGGCATCGCGGACAGCATTCCGTTTCGGATGCGGCGGTCAGCCGGCGCGGGCGAGCGTGCGGGAAGCGAGGCGCCCGCGGCCGCGGCACAGCCGCAGCAGGAGTCTGCGCCGTAGAACGGCGCCGACTCCTGAACCCAGGAGCCATCGATGATCATCACCAGGACAGCCCTTCCGCGCCGCAGGTTCCTCCGCGGCGCGGGCGCCGCGCTCGCCCTGCCCCTGCTGGACGCCATGGTGCCGGCGCTGTCGGCCCTGAGCCGGACGGCGGCCAGACCGCCGGTGCGCCTGGGATTCGTGTCCGTGCCCAACGGGCTGATCCTCCGGGAGTTCCTGCCGAAGACCGCGGGAGGCGGCTTCGATCTCCCGCGCATCCTCGCGCCGCTCGCGCCCTGGCGCGAGCACCTGACGGTCGTCAGCGGCCTCGCGAACGCGGCCGGCGACGCGCTCGACGCCAGCAGCGGCCCGCACTCGCGCGGCAGCGGCTGCTGGCTGAACGGCATGCGCGCCAAGCGGACCGAGGGCGCGGACATCGAAGCCGGCAAGACCATCGACCAGTACGCCGCGGACGCCCTGGGACGGGAGACGCCGCTCGCGTCGCTCCAGCTCGCTCTCGAGCCGAACTTCGTGACCGGCAACTGCGAGGGCGGGTACAGCTGCGCGTACATCAACACCCTCTCCTGGCGCACGGCCACCCTCCCGCTGCCGATGGAAACGAACCCGCGCGTGGTGTTCGAGCGGCTGTTCGGCGAGCCAGGCGACCCGGCGGCCCGCCTGGCGCAGCGGCGGATCGACCGCAGCATCCTCGACGGCGTAGCGGAGGATCTGGCCCGGCTGCAAGCCTCGCTCGCGCCGGCCGACCGGCGCACCGTCGGCGAGTATCTCGACGCCGTCCGCGACGTCGAGCACCGCATCCAGCAGACGGAGAAGCGTGCGTCCGCTGCGCCGGAGATCGAGCAGGACGCGCCGCTGGGTATTCCGCCGGCGTTCGAGGACCACGCGAGGCTGATGTTCGATCTGCTGCTGCTGGCCTACCGGGCCGACGTCACACGCGTCGCCACCTTCCAGATCGCCCGCGAGCTGAGCCACCGCGCCTATGCGGAGCTCGGCGTCCCCGAGGCGCACCACGACATCTCGCACCATGGCAACCGGGCCGAGGCCATGGAGAAGAACACGCGCATCAACGAGTTCCACATGCGGCTATTCGCGCACCTCGTCAAGCGGATGCACGACACCCCCGACGGCGACGGGTCGCTGCTCGACAACGTCATCCTGCTCTACGGTGCGTCGTTCGGCGACGGCAACCTGCACGTACCGCACAACCTGCCGGTCGCGCTGCTCGGCGGCGGCGGCCGCCTGCAGCCGGGACGCCACGTCAAGGCGACGTTCGACACGCCGTTCATGAACCTCGGCCTCAGCCTGCTCGACAAGGTAGGGGCGGGCCGCGACGTCGAGCGGATCGGCGACAGCACGGGGCGTCTCGCCGACATCTAGAAGGGCCGGACATGCGGACTATCTGGCGCGCGACCGTGTGTGCTGCGCTGCTGCTGGCGGCGGCCGGCGTGTCGGCCGCACCCCCGGAGCTGCCGCTCATCGAGGCGGCCAAGACCGGCGATCGGCTCGCCGCGAGCAGGCTGCTGACCGCAGGCGAAGACCCGAACGCCGCGCAGCCGGACGGCACCACCGCGCTCCACTGGGCAGCGTATCGCCACGAGCCGGAGCTCGTCGATCTGCTGCTGCGGGGCGGCGCGGCTGCCGACGCCGCGAACCGATACGGCGTCGAGCCGCTTTCGCTCGCGGCCTCCCGGGGCCACGGCACCGTCATCGGCCGGCTGCTCGCGGCAGGCGCCGACCCGAACACCGCGCTGCCCGGCGGCGAGACGGCGTTGATGTCGGCGGCGCGGACGGGCAGCGTCCGGGCGGTCGAGGCGCTGCTCGCCGCCGGCGCCGATGTGAAAGCCGCCGAGGAGACCCGCGGGCAGACGGCGCTGATGTGGGCCGCGGGCGAGGGTCACGCAGACGTCGGTCGCCTGCTGCTGGCCGCCGGGGCGGACCTCGACGCCCGCTCGCACAGCCCCGCGGCCGGCGCGGCGGCCGCGGGCGCCGGCACGTATACCCGCCGCATCGCGCGGATCGATGCCTTCACCCCGCTGCTGTTCGCCGTGCGGGCCGGCCGCATGGAGGCGGTACAGGCGCTGCTGGCTGCCGGCGCGGAGGCGAACGAGACCGCGTCCGACGGCACGAGCGCGCTCGTGATAGCGGCCGCCAACGCCCACTGGGAGCTGGGCGCGCGGCTGCTGGACGCCGGCGCCGACCCCAACGCCGCGGCTCAGGGCTGGCCCGCCCTGCATCAGGTAGTCCGCACGCGGAATCTCAACATCGGCTTCTTCCCCCATCCGGAGCCGACCGGGCGCATGAGCAGCCTCGAGTTCGCCCGCCTGCTGCTCGAGCGCGGGGCCGACATCGATGCGCGCATCACGCAGCCGATCGTCGACGGGTTCCGCAACTTCTGGACGAGACCGGCGCGACGCCGATGCTGGCGGCCGCCAAGGGCGCCGACGCCGCGCTGATGCGTCTCCTCGCGGAGCACGGGGCCGACGTCTCGCTGGCGAACGCGCGCGGCACGACGCCGATCATGGCTGCCTGCGGCGCGGAGATGTTCAACCCTGACGAGGACAGCGGCACCAACGCCGAGGCGCTGGAGGCATTCGAGGTGGCGCTCGCACTGGGCGGCGACGTGAACGCCGCCAACGACGACGGCGACACGCCGCTGCACGGCGCGGCCTGGCGCGGCGCGAACGACATCATCCTGCGCCTCGTCGAGGAAGGCGCCGAGCTGCACGTGGAGAACGAACGGGGCCATACCCCACTCGAGATCGCCAACGGCGAGGAAGAGGGCCGCGTCGCGAACATCAACATCCGGCCCTGGGCCGTGGCCCTGTTGCAGGATCTGCTCAGGTGTTGCCGAGCGCGAGAAACTGATCATTTCTGCACAGGTATCGACCGGTCTCATTGACGACGTGAGGGTCGCGGTGATTCCGGCGCGTCGTCACGGTGCGATCGTTGGCGGTTTCGCTCCTGCTGGCTGATCTCGGCCTCGCGCCTGCGATAGCTCCGGCCTTCAAGGAGCAGGATCTCGACGTGGTGGGTCAGCCGGTCGATCAGTGCGACGGCGCACGAGGCGTTGGGGAAGACGGTGTCCCAGCGCTTGAACGGCAGGTTGGTGGTGATGAGCAAGGAGCGGTGCTCGTAGCGGCGGCTGACGAGTTGGAAGAGCAGGTCGGCGGCTCGGGCGTCGTAGGCGAGGTAGCCCACCTCATCGACCACGATGAGCGCGGGCCGCGTGTAGTGCCGGAGGCGTCGTTCGAGGGCGCGTGCGGTCTCCTGTCCATTGAGGTCGAGCAGCAGGTCGGCGGCGGTGGTGAAGAGGGCGGTGTGCCCAGTGAGGATGGCTTGGTGGGCGACGTTCTTCGCCAGCATGGTCTTCCCCAAGCCTTGCGCACCGACGAGGATGACGTTCTCGCCGCGGGCGAGGAAGTCGAGCGTGAGGATGCGTTCGAGGGTGGGACGGTCCAGCGCGGTGGGCCATTGCCAGTCCCAGTCGGCGAACGGCTTGAAACGTCCGAGACGGGCGCGGGTGAGTCGGCTCTCGACGCTACGGCGCTGTTTGTCTTCGAGCTCGGCGGCGACGATGTGTTCGAGCAGGACGGTGGCGCTCGAGCGCTTGCGGGCGGCCTGAGCGATGAGGTCGTTGAGGTCGTCGGCGGTGCGGTTGAAGCCGAGTCGCCGGAGGTTAGTCGCCAGCGTCGTCGTGGTGGTCGTGTCGGCCGAGGGCATCGTAGGTCTCCAGGTTATGGGACCGGACGTCGAGGTCTCGCAGTCCGGGTCGGTCGGGTAGCGTGAGGCGGAGCGGCGGTTTGAGTCCGCGCTGTCGCCGGCGCGTTTCGAGGATGTGGGTGATCGAGCCGGCACCGAGGGCGTCCCGTTGGAGGGCGTCGTCGACGGCGGCAGCCAGCTCCTGCGGTCCGTAGTCGTCGAGCAGAGCGAGCAGCCTGGTGGCATGCGGTCGTAGCGCCTCGCCGCGCTCCGCAAGCCGCTCGAAGAGGGCGGCGGTGGCGGGGACGGCGGCGCGGAGCCGGTCGCGGGTGGTGTGGACGTTGGCTTGGCGGGTGGCGGCGAGCAGCCCTTCCAGATGCGCGGGGTCCTCGACGGTCTGTCCGGTGTCATAGCTGCGGTCCGGTCTCGATAGCGATGGGCGGGGATGGCGGGCCAGCTCGGTCTGCTGGTCGAGGATGCGGACGCGGGTGGCGCTGGCGAGCAGCGTCAGGGGCTTTCGGACGTGGGTGTGGGGGATCGAGTAGAGATTGCGGTCGAAGCGGACGTAGGGTGTCTTGCCGGAGCGGACGACGCGCACGAGCTCGGTCTCGAAGCGATGGGCGGGGAGCGGCAGCAGTCGGGGCTTCTCGTCGGCCCAGACGTCGGCGACGGTGCGGTCGGGCAGTTCGGGGTGACGCCGTCGGTGGGCGACGTCGTCTCGCCAGCGTCGGAACTGGGCGTTGAGGTCGTCGAGGTCGCGGAAGGGCCGGGCGGCGAAGAAGGCGTGCCGCAGGTATTGGATCTGCCGTTCGATTTTCCCCTTCTCGTTTCCGCGTCCCGGCGTGCAGGGGCGGGCCGCGAAGTGGTAGTGGCCGGCGAGGTCGAGCAGGCGGGGGTGAAACTGCACGGCCGTGCCGCGGCGGTCGAGCACGGCGCTGCGCAGGTTGTCGTAGACGAGGTTGCGGGCGACGCCGCCGAGGGCTTCGAAGGCGTCGACGTGGCCCCGCAGAAAGCTCTCGAGGGTCTGGTCGAGAGTGAACAATGCGGCGAGGGCGCGCGAGTAGCCGAGGACCATGACGAATCCGGAGACGGCGCGGGTGCCGTGTCCGATGCGGACCTTGCCGAACGAGCCCCAGTCGACCTGCGCGGACTCGCCGGCCAGCGTGACGACCCGACGGTAGACGGCGCGGGTGGTCTCAGGCCGCAGGCGCTTGACGAGGCGTCGGACCTGGATGACCGAGCCGGGATAGCCGCGCTGGCGGACCATCTCGTGGATGCGCGTGGCGCGCAGGCGGGGGTAGCGGGCCAGCGTGTCGCGGATGAACGGCAGATACGGGTCGAGAGCGCTGGGCCGGCACACCCCGCGGCGGACACCGCCCGACTCGTGCTCGACCGCAGTCCGGACCGTCTCACGGTGGAGGCCGAGCTGGGCCGCGATGGTCCCGATCTTCCAGTGCTCGCCGTAGTACAGACGCCGGATCTCGGCGCGCTGCGCGAGCGTGATCATCGTCGCTCCTCTTCCGATGGACGCGGGGTTCCCGCCTCGCGACCAGCCACCGGCTCGACCGCCCGCAGACCACGCAGCGGGTGGCCGCGGGCGCCCGAACCGGGGCGAGATCAACGACGGGGAGTCTGGCCGATGGCCGGGGGGCGGCGGAACCCTGATCCGTCACGCGGCGGCGGACGCGGTAGGCGCGCTGGCGGTCGCGGTGGTCGAGGCGACCTTCCAGGCTCCGCTGATGCCGAGCCCGGGCGGCCCGCACCGAGCGGCGCCGGCCGAGCACCCGGCACGGCGGCGTGCAGTAAGCATGGCCGCGATCACACGCCGCGCAGATGGCAAACAGGCGACTGCAACGTCGGCAGGTCTTCTGGCGGAGCGGGACGTCCACGGCGTCGGAGCGCGCGGGGCGATCTCCGACTGGACAACGCGTTCGAACCGTGGCACAACAGCACCGACCGGCTCGCTCTGTCGGAGCTCGGGGCGGTCACGAGGGTCCGCTGGCCATACCGGGCCCTCACCCCACGTTTCAGCCCGCTGCCTACGCTACCCGAACGAGTCGCTGCCCGCCAGCTCCGGAGGCTGTGGACGCCGCCACTCCTGTGGACGCAAACAACCGCGCCCACAGGAGTTTGCAAAACCGCGCAGACGCAGTTTCGCACAGCGACCACAGCCATCATCTTCTTCTTCATCAAGACGTCGACGAACCAGGCAACCGGCCCGGTGCACCGACACGCGTCCAGAATTGATCAGTTCGAAGTGACTGCTGACACTCAGGGAACGCGGGCTGCCCTGGGAGCTGCAGCGGGGCCAGGAGCGCTACGCGTTCGAGACGAAGGAGATCGACACCCGCAGCCGCGAGGAGGTCAGGCGCGACTACCTCGAGCGGCTGGGCAACGGCGCGCCGAACGCGGCCGACGCGCCGAACGCGGCGCCCGCCGGCGCGTCCGAGACCCGCTGACCGCGGACGATCCGCGCGCACTCCCCCGCCGCCGCGGCGCCGTGACAATAAAGCGGCCCTTTGTATAGACTGCGTGCGGATGTCACGCACGATGCCCGTCGCCTGCTGCCTGCTGGTTCTGGCGCTCGCCGGCCTCGCGGCGAGCGATGATCAGTGGCCCCGATTCCGCGGCCTCCATGCGGGCGCGGTGCCGGACGATCCGTCCCTGCCCGATACCTGGAGCGAGACCGAGAACGTCGTCTGGAAGACGGTGGTGCCCGGACTCGGCTGGAGCTCGCCCGTCATCTGGGACGACCACGTGTTCCTGACAGCGGCGGTCGCCGCCGGGCCGGAGGAGATCCCCGTGCCCGGCCTGTACGACGAGCACGATCACATCAGCGCGAACACGGTCCACCGCTGGGTGGTGTACGACATCGACTTCGACACCGGAGCCATCCGCTGGGAGCGGGAGCTGCACAGCGAGCTGCCGCGGCTCCGGCGGCACATCAAGAACAGCTATGCCTCGGAGACGCCGGTGACGGACGGCGAGCGCCTCTACGTCTACTTCGGCAGCATCGGTCTGGTCGTCGCCCTCGACATGGAAGGCGAGGTCGTCTGGCGCAGGCAGGTCGGCGTCTTCAACACCCTGATCGAGCTCGGCACGGCGGCGTCGCCCGCGCTGCAGGGCGACCGGCTGTACATCGTGAACGACAACACCACCGCGTCGTTCATGGTGGCGCTCGACAAGCGCACCGGCGAGGAGATCTGGCGGGTCGGGCGCGACGAGCGGGGCAACAACTGGTCCACGCCGGTCGTCTGGGAGAACCGGGTCCGGACCGAGATCGTGACCGCCGGCAGCGATGGCGTCCGCTCCTACGACCTCGACGGCACCCTGCTCTGGGAGCTCGAGGGGATGTCGAACCTGACGACGCCGTCGCCGTTCGTCAGCAACGATCTCGTCTACATCAGCTCGGGCTACCCGGGCGGCGCCCTGCGCCCGGTGTACGCCATCCACCCCGGCGCCGAAGGCGACATCTCCATCTGGGCCGACGAGGAGAGCACCTGGTCCCGGCGCTTTCCGGGAAATCGCGCCTCGTCGGAGTACATCGCGTGGGCGTACCCCCTGCTGGGCACCTACAACACGTCGGCTCTCGTGTACCGCGGCTACTACTACACGCTGCTGGATCGCGGCCTGCTGCTGAACCACAACGCGCGCACGGGCAGGGAGGTCTACGGCCGCCAGCGCATCCGCGTCGGGAGCGGCTTCACCGCCTCGCCCTGGGGCTACAACGGGAAGTTGTTCCTGCTGAGCGAGGCGGGCGACACGTACGTCATCAAGGCCGGGCCGGAGTTCGAGATCCTGCACACGAACACGCTCAACGAGATGACGCTCGCGACGCCGGCCGTCGTCGGCGGCAGCCTGTTCATCCGGACGCAGTCGTCGTTGTACCGCATCGCGAGGTCGGCGGCGCCATGACCCGGCGCGGCACGACGTCGGGCGTCATGCTCCTGCTCGGGCTGGGGTGGTGCCTGCTCGCGGCGCCGGCACCGGCCGCGGCGCAGAGGCTGGAGTTCGAGGAGGTCGCCCTGCTCCCGGGGCCTGCCGACCTCATCGAAGCGAGCGGCGGGCGCGCCTACGTCGCCGCGGACAAGACGCTCACGGTCTTCGACCTGTCCGACCCGACCGCGCCGCGGCGCCAGGGCTCCTATACCTTTCCGGAGAAAATCTGGGGCCTCGTCGTGCGCGACGAGCTCGTCTACGTGGCCGCGGATTTCTTCGGCCTGGGCATCGTCGACGTGTCGGACCCGGAAACGCCGCGGCTGGTCGGCTCCGTGAAAACCCCCGGCCAGGTCAAGGACGTCGACGTCTCGGGCGACATGGCGGTGCTCGCCGACCACATGTCCGGGGTCGACCTGGTCGACATCTCGAACCAGAGCGACCCGCTCGCTCTGGGCTCCGTGTACCTGGACGGGTACAGCCGCGACGTCGCGACGGCCGGGCCGCTGGCGTACGCCGTGGACGATCCCTCCGGCTTCTACGTGCTCGACCTAGCGGATACCGATTCCTGGGAGCCGGCGGCAGCGCTGCAGTCCGCGGACGGCCCACGCATGGTGGAGGTGACGGACACCGCGACGGGCGGGCTGGCCGTGCTGCTCGGTCACGGCGCCCTCCAGGTGTACGACCTCTCGGCCCCCACCGAACCGGTTCACCGCTCGACGTACGCCACGCCCGGCGGCGCGCTGCGCGTGGCACTGGACGGCGCCCTGGCCTACGTGGCCGACGGGTTGCACGGTATGCTGGTCGTGGATCTGACGGCGCCCGACACGCCGCGTGCCGCCGGCAGTCACCGGCCGGCGCAGCCGGTGCGCGACGTGGCCGTCAGCGGGGATCTGGTGCTGCTCGCGACAGGTCCGCTGCCGACCGGCATCCGGCGCTCGATCGGAGGCGGCGAGGTGCTCGTGCTGCGCCGGCAGGCTACTCCGTCACCGTGACCGTGACGTTGTAGCTGTCGTACCAGTCGCCGTCGTAGGCAACCGCCCGGAGCAGGAACGTGCCCGGCTCGCTGAACGACGCGGTGGTGACAGCCTCCAGCGACACCGGCCCCGGCGCCTGCGGAAACGGCGTGCGTGACGGCGTGAAGGTGACGGTCCCGGGTCCCCGGTAGTGTACCCACCGCATGTCGGACGTGGCGCGGCGCGCTTCCATCTCGCCGTCGTCGCTGACGGCCGCGCCGAGCCTCAGGGTGGCCGGCAGCACGATGGACGCCACCGACGTGTCGACGGTCAGCCGCGGCGGCCTGTTGCTGCCGCGCGGTCCCGGCAGCTCGTAGATCGGCAGCAACAGGCCGATGGCGCGGTCGGCCTTGCCGTGCGCCCGGACCGTCCAGGCGACCTCGTCGTCACTGGTCCAGTCGCTCGGCACCCGGATGCTGAAGACCATCGTCTCGCGGCGCTGGACCGCGCGGCCGAAACGGCGGCGGGGAACGAAGACCGTCGGCTGCCCGCGGTCCGGCCCGCCGGGCTCGACATGGTTGTCCGGCCCGACCGGAACGTGCAGCGTTTCCTCCCAGTTGCGGTTGAGATAGCCGAACCACAGATCGAAGGTGCCGTCGTCGTTGCGCGTCCAACCCTCGTAGATCGGGGCGACGTGCATGCCGTGGTTGTACTGGATCTGGGTATCGAGGATGTCGATCTCCTGGGCGGGCGCAACAGCGGCCGCCGTCAGCACGACGGCGGCCGCTGCGAGGACTGTCCGAATACGCACCGGGCTCACTGCTCCGGATGAAGAAGTAGGCGCCACCCTACTGGTTGTCGGTGCTCCGCGCGTTCCGGGTGGCGACGCGCTCCTTGTACTCTTCCTCGTCGATGTAGTAGTAGCTCACCCACGCGAACGACATCTCGTCGATGGTCCGCTGGCCGTACACCACGTTGTTGCGCGGGTCCGGGTTGACGCGGAGCGTCTCCGAGTTGTCGTGCCAGGTCGAGATGTGAATGACGGTCCCGGGCGGCAGGACCGGCGCCGCATCCTCCGCGTAGTTGTAGACCAGGTGCCAGTTGAAGCGCCACTGCGGCACGCAGTTGAGCGTCACCTGCCGCATCAGGGGCGCCGGCGAGTGACCGGGCGCCTGCAGGAGCACGTTCCCCTCCTCGTCGGTCTGGGGGATGATGGCCTCGATGCACTGCGCCTGACCGCGCGTATGCAGGTGCGGCTGGAACGCGGTGACCACCGCGGGCCGGGTCAGCATGGTGTAGCCGTCCGTGCGGACGTTCCGCTGCCCAGCCGGAATCAGCAGGTCGTCGTCGTCACCCATGTGCTGGCTGACGAGCTGGTACTTCGGCACGTACCCCTCGGGATACAACTTCATGCCGACGTGCACCATGACCGGGATCTCCTCCCCGTACGGGTGCAGGTGGAGCCCGAACCGGATCTGTGTGCCGGCCTTGATGAGGCGGCCGGTGTTGTCGTCGAAGATGTCGCCGTTCTTGCCCACGGCGTACTCGTTGAGGAAGTTGCCCTTGGCCAGATCCTCGTCGTACTCCGTCATGCTGGTGATCGCATGGTGCAGCACCTCGAGGCTGTTGGCATCCGGCTTCACCTCGACGGCCTGGATGTAGCGGTCGACCGCCAGGCCAGGATCCGCGAGGATGTTCGGAAACACGTCCGGCCCCTCCGCGGGCAGCAGGTACGGCTCGGGCATCGAGACGACGAGATCCGGCTCGCCGATGCGCCACTCGTTCGGATCCAGGAACTCGAGCGGCGGCGGCGCGTCGGCCGGGTTGCCGCGCGGCGAGCCGGCGTCGACCCAGGCCGCGATGGTGGCGATCTCCTCGTCGGTCAGCGACGGATCGTCCTTGAAGTCCTGGATGCCGATGCGCCGGTCGACGTACCAGGGAGGCATCTCGCGCGCCTCGACGTTCCGCTTGATGGAGCGAGCCCAGGGCCGCACGTCCTCGTACGAGATCAACGACATGGGCGCGATGGCGCCGGGCCGGTGACAGCCCTGGCAGCTGCGCTGCAGGAGCGGCAGCACGTCCTTCGTGAAGGTCACCTCGCCGCCGCCGTCCGCGGTCTGCGCCAGCGCGGGCGTCCCGCCCAGCGACAGCAGCAACATGGCCGAGCATCCGAACAGACGGAACACCGTGGTCCCGCCGCACCAGTACCCGCTCTTCACATCACACCTCCCGCAACAGGGACATCCGACGCAGACGCCGTGAAAAGTATAACAGGCCGCCGGCAGCCGGCCCCTACAGGTCCCAGAGGTGGGCGACCTGGCCCGAGCTGTCGCCGAGCCGCTCGGCCGGCACGCCCATCCGGTCGAGCAGCGTCATCCACAGGTTCGTGACCGGTGTCTTGTCCGGATAGCGGATGTGGCGCCCACCCCGCACTCCGGCCGCCCGCCCGCCGACCAGCGCCACCGGCAGATTGTCGTGGAAATGCGTGTTGCTGTCGCTGATGCCGGCGCCGTACACCAGGATCGACTGATCCAGCAGCGAGCCGTCGCCGTCCGGCGTCGAGGCGAGCCGGTCCACCAGGTGCGCGAACTGCCCCATGTGATGCCGGTTCACTTGGCCCAGATCATCGATCTTGACCGGATCGTTCTCGTGGTGCGACAGCGGGTGGTGCGAGTCGGAGATGCCGATCTCCGGATACGGGCGGCTGCTCACTTCGCGGCCGATCATGAACGTGGCGACCCGCGTCAGGTCGGTCTGGTATGCCAGCGCCAGCAGATCGAACATCAGCCTCGCGTGCGCGGCGAAATCGCCCGGGATCCCGGCCGGCTGCTCCACGACCGGCATCTCCCGGCCGCTCTGCGCCTCGGCCATCTGGATCCGGCGCTCCACGTCCCGCACCGCGTCCAGGTACTCCGTGACCTTGATCCGGTCGCCGGGGCCCAAGCGCAGCTCGAGCGCCGCCGCCTTGTCGGACACCGAGTCGAGGATGCTGCGGTCGCGGCGCAGGCGGGCCAGCCGGGCAGCGGGCTCGGTGCTGATGGCCGTGCCGAACATCCGCTCGAAGAGGGCGCGCGGGTCGTTCTCCATCGGCAGCGGCGTGGTCGGCGTCCGCCAGGCGATGGTGTTGGTGTAGGCGCACGCGTACGTGCCGTCGCAGGCGCCCAGCAGCTCGACCGATTCGAGCGCCAGCTCCAGCGAGGCCAGTTGCGTGTCGGCGGCGAGCTCCCGAGCGGCAATCTGATCCGCCGACACCCCGGCCAGCACGTCCGCCGCCGTCGTGCGCTTGATGTGCATGCCGGTCAGATAGGATCCTGCCGCCCGGGCGTGGTCCCCGCCGCCTTCTCCCGGACGCGGGTACGCCTCCATGGCCGCCAGCCCCGACAGAACCGTCAACTCATCCCGGTACGGCGCCAGCGGCTCGAGCGTCCGCGGCAGGTCGAACCCCGCCCCCTCGGCCGCAGGCACCCAGTACTTCATCGCCATGCCGTTGGGCACGTAGAAGAAGCCGATGCGGCGCACGGGCGCGGCCGCGGTCCGGCCCAGCGCCGTCAGCGCCGGCACCATCCCGTCGAGCAGCGGCAGGGCAATCGAGGCGCCGATGCCCCGCAGCAACGTACGCCGCGGCAAGTGCTTCCTGGTGATGATCATGATGGCGGCACCTTCCGCATCCGAAACGGCACGCTCCGGGCAATGCCCAGGACGATGTCCGACCAGCGATAGTCGGTCGCGGCCGCGCCGCGCACGATGGCCCGCACGGCCGGCGCGTCGTGATGCTCGACGCCGCGTCCCAACGCGTACGTCATCAGCTTCTCGGTGAAGTTCCCGACGAACTCCTCGCGCCGGTCCAGCAGGGCCCGGCGAAAGGCCACCGGGCCGTCCACCGTCGAGCCGTCGGGCAGATCGGCGCTGGCGTCGATGGGCAGGCCGGCCTCCGCGTCGCGCCAGCGGCCGATCGGATCGAAGTTCTCCAGGGCGAAGCCGAGCGGATCCATCCGGGCGTGGCAGCTCGCGCAGACTGGATTAGCCCGGTGCTGCTCGAGCCGCTCGCGCACGGTCGTCGGCGCGTTTCGCGACCCCTCCTCGAGCGAAGGCACGTCGGGCGGGGGCGGCGGCGGCGGCGCGCCCAGCAGATTCTCGAGCACCCACTTGCCGCGCAGGACCGGCGACGTCCGGTTGGGGTACGAGGTCACGGTGAGCACGCTTCCGTGTCCGAGCAGGCCGTGCCGCCGCTCGTCCTCCAGCGCCACCCGCCGGAAATGACCGCCGTAGACGTCGGGAATCCCGTAGTGCTCGGCCAGGCGGCTGTTGACGAACGTGTAGTCGGCCCGCAGCAGATCGAGCACGCTGCGATCGCGCCGGAACTGATCGTGGAAGAACAGCTCGGTCTCGCGCGCGAGCGCCTCCCTGAGATCACCGTCGAAACTGGGGAAGAGCGCGTGGTCCGGCTCGGCGAGCCGGACGTTGCGCACCAGCAGCCACTGGCCAGCGAAGTTGTCGACCAGCGCCGACGCGCGGGGGTCGGCCAGCATGCGGCGCACCTGGTCCTCCAGCACGCCCGGACTCCCGAGCGCGCCGCGTTCCGCAACCGCCAGCAGCTCGTCGTCCGGAATGCTGCTCCACAGGAAGAACGACAGGCGCGAAGCCAGCTCGGCGTCGCTCAGCGCATGCACCGTGCCCGCGGCCAGCCCGGGCGGGTCGTGCTCGATGCGAAACAGGAGCTCCGGGTCGACGAGCAGACGCTCGAGCGCGGCCTGAATGCCGCTGTCGAACGTGCCCGCGGCCCGGCCGGCCTCATGGAATCCGAGCAGGGCGTCGATATCCGCCGCCGCAACGGGGCGCCGGAACGCCCGCCGCGCCAGCGCGGACAGAATCTCCCGGGCGCAAGGCGTCTCCTGCTCGGGCCGCTCCGGACGGCACGTGAAGATCCGCCGGCGGCTCGGCGTGTCGGCGGGCGGCGACGCGTCGTACGGCCCCAGAATCTCGACCGACTCCACCGCCGGACCGCGGCTCAGCCGGCCGCCGGCTTCCGTGACGCCGGCGTACCTGGCGAAGGCCACTCCGACGAGGCGGGTACCGGCCGGCACCGGCAGCCGCACCTCCAGCCCCTCGTCAGCCGTGTTGTCGTAGATCTTCCGCCTGAGCAGATCGGGCCGGTCCGGTGGTATCGGCTCCTGGCTGTCGTAGGTAAGTCCCTTCAGCTCCTCGTCGCCGCCGACCGTGAACGTTCTGATCCGCCCGCGGTCCAGGCGGATCTCCAGCCGGTCGCCCCGGTCGAGTCCCGCGATGCCGTAGTCTCCGTCCTTCCGCAGGCGAACCTTGATCAGGTACTCGCCGTCGAGCGGAAAGGTGTGGCGTACAGACAGCCCGCCGCGGGTGCCGAAGGGGAGCGCCTCGCTCGTCCGCTCGTACTGCCGCACGGTGCGGGGCACGTCGTACTTCGCACTGGCCGGCCGCAGAGCCGGATCACCGATTGCCAATCTTCCAATCCGGGTCGCGGCCGCGAGGTAGCGGTCCAGGAGCGCCGGCGACATCGTCAGCACGTCGGCGTTGTTGTCGAATCCGAAGCCCGAATCGTCCGCCGGCAGCAGCACCCTCCCGTCGATCTCGAGCGCCAGCAGGTCGCGGATGGCGTTGACGTACTCGGTGCGGTTCAGGCGGTGCACGGCGGGGCGGCCCGGATCGGGCGCGGCCGCGGCGACGGCATCGAGGGCGGACGCGAGCTCGCGCGCAAACCGTCCGGCCGCAGCGCCCGCGGGACGGGGGCGGCCTGCCGGCGGCATCTGGCCGCTGCGGACCTTGCGCAGCACTTTCTCCCACACGGCCGTGTTCGCGGCGATGTCCGTGGCGTCGACCGCCGTCGTCTCGAGCACCAGCCCCGCGGTCTCGAGCCGCTCGTTGTGGCACGC
Organism: Vicinamibacterales bacterium; assembly: GCA_965217045.1. Classification (GTDB taxonomy): domain Bacteria; phylum Acidobacteriota; class Vicinamibacteria; order Vicinamibacterales; family UBA8438; genus JAAXGX01. The sequence goes on from CBDCHF010000010.1 coordinate 436,650, forward strand.
GATGCAGTAGGTGTCCAGCATTTCTCGGCGATCGCCTGCCGGCGACGCCGCCGCAGCTGCCGGCCGCGGCAGAGCGGCGATGACGAGGAAGAGCACCGCCAGACGGGGCGCCGCCCACCGTGGCCCGCTTGATTGTCCGTACATGTAGCCATGCCAGTCTACCCACACTGCCAGGCCGTTTACAAGCCGCTTCCGATTCGGCTATCGTAGCCGGAAGATGTTGAATTCATAAGGAGTTGGCCGTGATCTCGAGATGTCGCGAAGGGGGCCGGGCAATGCTGGCCGCGGGGATGGTGGCGCTGCTCGCGGCAGCCGCTCCCACGGCGAGCGACGATCTGCCGCTCTTGGCCGCCGCCGAGCACCAGGACTGGCGGTCCGTGCACGGCCTGCTGGCGGCCGGGGCCGACGTGAACGCGGCGCAGGCCGACGGCGCCACGGCGCTGCACTGGGCCGCCCACTGGGACGACCTGGCGGCGGTGGAGACGCTGCTGCAGGCCGGTGCGGATGTCGACGCGGCCAACGACCACGGCGTCACTCCCCTGTTTCTCGCCGCCGAGAACAGGAGCACGCCGGTGGCCGAGCGCCTGCTGGCGGCCGGGGCCGACGCATCCGCGACGCTGCCGGCGGACGGCGAGACCGTGCTCATGCGGGCGGCGCACTCGGGGAGCACCGCCATCGTGAGGATGCTCCTCGACCGCGGCGCCGATCCGCACGCGCGAGCCGCCCGGTCCGGGCAGACGGCCCTGATGTGGGCGATCGCGGAGAACCACGCCGGCGCCACGCGCGAGCTGATCGAGCACGGCGGCGACGTGCGAGGCCGATCGCACGGCCACTACACCCCGCTGCTGTTCGCCGCCCGGCAGGGCAACGCGGCAATCGCCGCGATGCTGCTGGGCGCGGGCGTCCCTGTGGACCGGGACGGGCCGGGGCCGGCGCCCCTGGTGGTCGCGATCGAGCACGGGCGCGTGCCGTTCGCCCGCTTCCTGCTCGAGCGGGGCGCCAATCCGGACATCGTGATGCGCAACGGCAGCACGCCGCTCGCCGCCGCCTTCGCGATCGGCGGCCGGCAGCTCGGCTACGATCCCGACGCGGTGGTGTACGAGCCGCCCGACAAGCTCGACCTGGTTCGCGACCTGCTGGCGGCCGGGGCCGACCCCAATCGTCGTCGGGGCGTGCCCGAGGCCGGATCGCGCGTCTACTCCCCCGACGGACAGGCGTCCGGCTTCGACCGCGGCCCCACCGATCCCGACAACTTCGGCGTGGCGCGCAGCTGGATCGGCGCGTCGCCGTTCTGGGTCGCGGCACACAAGGCGGATGTGCCTCTCCTCGAGCTGCTGCTCGACGCAGGCGCCGATCCGACGGTGGCGACGGACGACGGCACGACCCCGCTGATGGTCGCCGCCGGCCTGGGCCACGCGGGTGACCGCTACGAGAAGTTCTGGTCGTTCGCGGCCGCCCGCGAGGCGGTCGAGTTCCTCGTCGAGCGAGGCGCCGACGTCAACGCGGCCAACGCGGCGGGATTCACCACGCTGCACGGCGCCGCGTTCGTCGGCGGCGAGGCCGCCGCCGAGCACCTCACCGCGCACGGCGCCGACCTGAACGCGCAGGATTTCACCGGACGCACGCCGTACCGCATTGCCCAGGGGCACAAGGGCGGCGGGATGTCGTTCGTCTCGCGTCCCGGCACGGCCGCCCTGCTGGCGCGGCTCGGGGCCGACACGTCGCTGGGCCCGCACTTCAACGACACGGAGCGCGAGGAGGGACTGCAGGTCCGGTGAATCCGAACCCGCGGGGCCAGGAGTCTGCGCCGCAGAGCGGCGCGGACTCCTGAAGGGTTGGCTGGAGCCGCGAGGCGACGCTTGGCGCGCTACGGCTGCTGCTTCAAGGCAGCGCTGAGGATGTGCTCCAGGCCGTAGTTGCCCTCGTGGCAGGCGTACTCGTAGATCACGTAGCTGTCGTCCCGAATCAGCGGGATCGCGAGCGTCCACGGGCGGGTGAACGCACGCGGGTCCACCAGCTCGGCGCGGTAGTCGATGGTGTTGTCGTCACTCAACGTGAAGCGCTCGACGACGCGCATGCCGCTGCCGCCCCCGCGATACGAGCCGAGCGGCTGCTGGGTTCCGAACGTCGTGTCGGAGAAGTTGGTCACCTCGACGACCAGCGTGTCGCCCTCCCACCGGCCGCGCGAGTCGCCCCACAACTGCCGGATGTTCTCGTGCAGCGGCGGTCGCCCGTCCAGCGGAATGATCCGCATGTCGTGGATGATCTCGTAGCGGATCAGCACGTAGTCGGGCGTCTGCACGATCTCGTAGGCGTTGTTGTAGCCCATCGGCGCCATCACCGTCGGGAAGCCCTTGGTGATGCACCGATCCCAGAGGTCGAGATCGGTCCAGGACGTGATCCCGATGCCGTAGTGCGTCGGCCCCCAATCGTCGACCGCCTGCTGCATCTCGGCCGTAATCGGAATCCGCCCGTTCGGCGGGTCGATCACCAGCGACTCCCGCGCGATGCTGCGCTCGGTCTCCGGCTCGTCCCAGACGATGTTCACGTCGCGGTTCGGCTCCTGCTCCTGCCGCAGCGCATCCGCCCGCTCCTGCCGCGCGATGTCTTCTGCCGTGAGCGCCTCCTTGGGACGCTCCACCGGCACGCCCACCACCGCGTTGCTGGTCCAGATGCCCTGGAGGTCCGGGTGTCCCCAAGGCGTCCGCCGCGGCTCGTAGCCGCCCTGCGCCCCGGCTCCGGCCGCCTGTCCCGCGGCCAGCCCCGCAACGACCGCCGCCGCGCACAATCCCGCGCAGAACCGCTGAGCCATCCGTTGTCTCCTGTCGCGACGCATCGCTCGCGTCGACCGGGCCGACCCGTCCTGCCGGCGGGTGCCGCGCACGCTACGGCTGCCTCCGCAGATGCCCGTACAGCAGCTCCTCGGAGAACTCCACGCAGCGGAACTCCAGGAGCTGCACGTTGTCCTCCACGCGCCGATACAGGGGGAGGCTGATCCTCCACGGCCGGGTGAACGTGTTCGGGTCCTCGATCGTCGCCTCGTACTGCAGGTGATACTGCGTGACCGGCGTGTAGCGCTCGACCACGTGCAGGGCGCTGCTGTGATGGTTCCCCGCCCGGTCGAACCAGGTCTGGCCGTTGAACGCGGTCACGTCCACCACCAGCGAATCACCGTCCCAGCGGCCGACCGAATGGCCCATCCACGTGTCGACCGGGCTCTCGGGCACCGGATCCATGTGGATCACCCGATTGGCGCTGGCGAACTCGTAGGCGATGAAGAGCTTGTTGGTGCCCTGCACGATCTGAAAGGGGAACGGCATGTAGGTGGCGCGCGGCACGCCCGGCAGATAGCACTTGGCCTCGGGATCCTCGGTCCGGCGGTTCTCGAAGTTCTCCTGGCGTTTCGCGCTCGCCTCGGGCCGGTACGGTATGGTGCCCCCTTCGACGATGCCGAGACCGCCGGGCGTGGCGCCGACGGCGCCGGTCTCCGCCACGCGGCCCGCGTAGGCCGCATGCGGCTCGATGTTCCAGTAGGCCGACCCGACCGCCTGCCAGATGCCGCTCAGGTCCGGCCGGCCGTCCGCGGCCCGCGGAAGCTCGCCCGACTGCGCCTGGCCCGCAGTCGTCATCGCCACGAGGCACAGCACGCCCGCCGCTATCGCCACGCCCGTTCTCGTCGTCAGATCGCGCCACCGCTGTGACATCGGTTTCCGTCTCCTTAAAGGGGGGGTACAGATTGCCCGGTGCAGCCGATCAGATGGAGCCGGCGGCGGTGACCGCCGGCTCCTGATGCCGCGGGCACGCATGGCCGGAGCGGACGGAACCGGCCCGGCCGCCCCGATCCGCAACGCCGGTGCACCCTCGTTCCGAGCGTGTCCGCCTAGATCCGCCAATCGTCGCCTGACGGCTCCGGTTGGCGCCAAATCAACCCTGCAGGAGTCCGCACCGTTCTACGGCGCAGGCTCCTAGCGCTCCGTCCGGTCACTCCCGTCGCGCGGGGCGCCCGTGCCGGAAGACCCCACGAAGAGCTTGCTGCCGTCCTCGAAGGTGATGTCGCGGCCGTTGGCCCGCATGGCGCCGTCCTTGGCCTGGTACCCTTCGATGAAAACGACCGTGCCCGGAGGCAGGGAGTTCTTGTTGAAACCCCGGCGCAGCAGCGCGTTGGGCGCGCCGCCCTCGACCATCCATGCTTCGATCGTCCCGTCTTCCTTCTCCACGTCGACGTGGATCCAGGCGTGGGGATTGACCCACTCCATCCGGGTGACCGTGCCCTTCAGGGTCACCGGCATGTCGGCATCGAACTCCGCCGAGAACGCGTGATGCGCCACGGCCGGCGACGCCGCCACCAGCATCCCGACTGCAGCCACCAACCCGATCACCGCACTCGCTCGCATCACCCCACCTCCAACCTTGGCCGAACAACGCCCTGATTCCTCTAACTCCTGGAAAATACTTCCCGTTACCGCTACCTGTCAAGATTTCCGCGTGGCGGTCAGCGCGCTGCGATCCGCAGCCCGGGCACCACCGCCAGCTCCACGTACGACGGCCGGCTCGCGTCGTGGTGAATCGTCTGCCGGGCGATCTCGAACCGCTCATCGGTGGCCGGATCGGCACCGGTATTGTGGTTGCGGGCCAGGTGCGGAAATTCCGACGACGACAGGTCGAGCCTGACGCGGTGTCGCGCCCGGAACACGTTCGCGGCGTACCCCAGAGCGACCTCGTACTCGTGCGCCCGGCCCGGCTCGATCAGCGCCGGGGCGGATTTCGAGCCGTGCCGGAAACGGGCCCGGACGACCCAGTTGAGCACGTTCTGCGCGAACCCGTCGGGGTGCACGTGGACGAGCTTGACCGTGAAGTCGGTGTCGCGGGCCGACGACGTGGCCCAGAACTTCACCGTGACCGGTCCGATGACCGCCAGATCCTCGTCGAGCGGCTCGCTGGTGTAGGCCAGGACGTCGTCGCGGAGCTCGACCGTGGACTGATCCTGGACGCCCGACCGGAAATAGAACCCCAGGGTGAGGCAGCAGAGCCCGCCTCCGAGCGCCGGAACCGGATCGCGCGGGTCGTACACGAACGTGTCGTCCGGACCGTGCGGCGGGGCCGTACTGTCGAGCACGCCATCGCCCCAGCGCGTGTCGGCGCGGCCGGCGCTCCCGAGGTTGAAGCGCTCCGTCTCGGTGCCGGCGAGGGGGAACGAATCGCCGGTCACCCAGAAGCCGCTGCCTTGTCCGCCCTGGTCGGGCGGCACCTGCACGAAGAGCTGCACCCGCGGCGTACGGTCGATGCCGTTGTCGAACCCCTTGACGTGGTGGTCGTAGAACCGAAGCTGCAGCGCGCGCAGATCCATCTGCCCCGCGCCTCCGAAGCTCAGGGCGCCCTCGCGGCCGTGGCCGCCCCCGCCGGTCATGACGAGCATCGTCCCCTGCCGCGCCGCCTCGGACCCGCCGCCGGCTCGCAGGCCGGCGAAGGCCCGCACCGACCCGATGTGGAACAGGTCGCCCCAAGCGCCGCTCACCAGCGCCGGGACCACGATCCGGTCCCACTGCGCCTCGACGTCCACGCTGGCCCAGTAGTCGTCGTAGTCGGGGTGCTCCAGCCACTCGTGGTAGTACGGCGCCAGCGCCCGGAAGCCGGTCAGGTCCGCCAGCGGAACCTGATCGATCCATTCGCTCGAGATCAGCCGCTCGCCCTCCGCCAGGTAGCTGTCGGCCGCGCGGCGCGCCTCTTCCGCGGACGCCGCGCCCGCAAGCCGCTCGCGGCGCAGGGCGTCGGGCGCGAAGAAGGCGAGCGGCCAGCTCTGCCCGAACCACAGGTCGAACACGCCGTTCACGTACGTCCAGTGGTCGTGGTAGTCGGTCGCGGTCTGGTTCGGCGCGATCGCGACCAGGTGCGGCGGCGCGGCCAGCGCGGCCTGCCACTGCGTGACCCCCATGTACGAGCCGCCCGTCATGGCCACCCTCCCATTGGACCACGGCTGGGCCGCCGCCCACTCCACCGCGTCGTAGCCGTCGTGCCGCTCCTGGAAGATGGGCCGGAACTCGCCCTCCGACCGGAACGTGCCCCGGGCGTCCTGCGAGACGGCGACGTAGCCGTGCTCCGCCCAGAACGCCATCCCGCCGCTGAGGCCGGACGCGAAGCACCCCTGTCCCAGGCGCAGGCCGTACGGCGTCCGCAGCATGATCACGGGGTAGCGGCCGGGCACGGCCGGCCGGTAGACGTCCGTCGCGAGCCTGACACCGTCGCGCATCACCACCATCACGGTCTCGCAGGTGACCCCGTTGGCATCGGCCGTGACATCCCGGACCTGCGCGGCAAGACGGCTCCCGGAATCGTACGCCACGGCCAGCGCGATGGCGACGAGACCGGCAGCGATGCGCGCGGCTGACGGGTGCCGCAGCGGCGACGGCCTCGACGCACGGGGACGGCGGCCTCCTGCCCGCAAGGCCCGGCAAGCGGTGATGCAGTACAATGTCATTGACATCATTCGCAGCAAGAACATGAGAAAACCAACGTGAACCAGTGAAAGAACGAATCCAAAACGATACCCGACTTGAATCGAAATTTGCATTTTGGAATCTGGATTCATGGATACGACTCAGATAACAGCACGCCTGCCGGATGCGGTGGTTAAAGCGCTGGACGCCGCGGCGTCGGCGCTGCATCGCAGCCGCGCCGACATCGTCCGGCAAGCCGTGGAGCGCTACCTGGAGGACTTCGACGATCTCTCCGTGGCTCTGGAGCGGCTGCGCGACCCGACCGATCCGGTCCTGGATTGGGAAAAGGTCAGAGATGAGCTACTCGGTTCGGATCAAACAGAGCGCCGCCAGGGACCTCGCTCGGATACCGGAGGCTGAACAGCGGCGGATCGTGCGCGAAATAGATGGGCTCGGAGAACAGCCACTCAAGGGAAGCGCCCTGAAAGGAGAGCTTCTGGGCTTACGGCGCGTGCGCGTCGGGAACTACCGCATCGTGTACGAGACGCTCGACGACGCACTCGTCGTGCTCGTCATCCGGGTCGCGCATCGACGCGAGGTATATCGCCGGCGCTGAGCGGGCACTCGGGCGCTGACCGCACCGTCACCCCTGGCTGCACCCGATCGACTCGAGAGCTCCGCCTCCACCCCGCCGCGCGCATCTCTCTGGCTCCCCAGGGGCCTCGGCGAGCACGCCCAGGCGGCGGCCCGGTTAAACTCTGTCCAGGATGCCTTATCGGGCCGCTTTTCGCTGCATCGCCGGCTGCGCCGCGAAGCATTCGCTGCTCGAGCCGATCTACAGGTGCCCGACGTGCGGCAATCTCCTCGAGGTCTCCCACGACCTCGACGCGCTCCGCAAGCGCGCAGCCGGCTCCTGGATGCGCCTGTTCGACGACCGCTACAAGCGGACCACCTGGCCCTACGGGTCGGCGGTCTGGGGCAAGAAGGAGTGGGTGTGCCCGCTGGTCGACGACGACAACATCGTCTCGATGGACGAAGGGGGCACCAACCTGTTCTGGGCCGAGCGCCTCGGCCGCGAGCTGGGCCTCGACGAGCTGTGGGTGAAGCTGTGCGGCAACTCGCACACCGGCTCGTTCAAGGACCTCGGCATGACGGTCCTGGTCTCCGTGGTCCGCCAGATGATCCGCGACGGCCGCAAGATACGGGCCGTTGCCTGCGCGTCGACCGGCGACACGTCGGCGTCGCTCGCTGCCTATGCGGCGGCCGGCGGCATTCCCGCCATCGTCATTCTGCCGCGGGGCAAGGTATCGACCGCCCAGCTGGTGCAGCCGCTGGCCAACGGCGCGACGGTGCTGGCCCTGGACACCGATTTCGACGGCTGCATGGCCATCGTCCAGCAGCTTGCGACCGAGGAAGGCATCTACCTCGCAAACTCGATGAACAGCCTGCGCCTCGAAGGCCAGAAGACCGTCTCGATCGAGATCGTTCAGCAGTTCGACTGGGAGGTCCCCGACGTCGTCGTCATCCCGGGCGGGAATCTCGGCAACGTCAGCGCCCTCGGGGCCGGATTCGACATGATGGCGCAGCTGGGCCTGATCACCCGCCGACCGCGCATCGTCGTCGCCCAGGCCGAGGCGGCGAACCCCTTGTACCGCGCCTACCGGAACAACTGGCGGTTCGAGCCGATCGCCGCCAGGCCGACGCAGGCCTCGGCCATCCAGATCGGCAACCCGGTTTCAATCGAGAAGGCGATCCGCGCGCTGCGGCGCTACAGCGGCATCGTCGAGCAGGCCAGCGAGTCGGAGCTGGCCGACGCCGTCGCGCTGGCGGACCGCACGGGCATGTTCAACTGCCCGCACACGGGCGTCGCGCTGGCCGTGCTGATGAAGCTCCGGGCGCGCGGCGAGATCAGAGCCGGGGACCGGGTCGTCGTGATCTCGACCGCGAGCGGGTTGAAGTTCACCGACTTCAAGCGCGCGTACCACGAGGGCAGGCTGCCCGAGGTGGCGTCCGTGCACGCGAACCTGCCCGTGGACCTGCCGAACGACTACGATGCCGTCCGGCGGACCGTCGACGCCGTGGCCGATCGCTGAGCGGCCGGCGTCGCGCCCGGCGGCCGCTCAGGCCCATGCTATCATGGCCGCATTCCATGGCTATTCCCCGCATCACCAAGGAAGAAGTGAAGGCGCTCCTCGAGGGTGACGAATCTGCCGCTCCGGTCCTCGTCGACGTCCGGCTGAAGTACCCCTACGAGCACAGCACCGTCCGACTGCCCGGCGCCGTGCGGGTCGCCCCCCCGGAGTTCGATCTGCCCGAGTTGCCGCAGGATCGCGACGTCGTGGCCTACGATTCGGATCCCGGCGAGCTGGTCAGCGCCCACGTGGCCGCCCGGCTGATTCGCGGCGGGTACCGGGCCAGCGCGCTCAAAGGGGGAATCGTCGAGTGGCTGACCGCCAAGTTCCCGACCGAGGCGAAGGACGCGCCCAAGCAGAAACCCCCGCAGGCCGGCGCCCTCAAGGGCTAGGAGTCTGCGCGGTACTGGCGCTCTGCGCGCTGGGGGTCTCCTCGCTCCACGGCCAACCCGCTCGCCCGCCTATCGCCGAGCTGATCGCGGCGCTGCAGACCAAGTACGATTCGGTCCGCAACTTCTCGGCCGCGTTCGAGCAGACCTATTCGGGCGGCGTGCTGCGAACGACCCTGGTGGAGCGCGGCACGGTGCTGATCAAGAAACCGGGCAAGATGCGCTGGCACTACACGTCACCGGAGGAGAAGCTGTTCGTCTCGGACGGTGTCTCGCTGTACTCGTACATCCCGGTCGACCGCCAGGTCATCGTCGGTACGATGCCCCCCGGAGACAACGTATCCACGCCGACGCTCTTCCTTGTCGGCCGCGGCGACCTGTCCCGGGACTTCGTCGCCGCCTACGACGACAGCCTCGACCGGCCCCCGCGCACGTGGGCCGTCGAGCTGACGCCGACCCACCAGGATGTCGACTACACCCGCTTGACGCTGGTGGTCGACCGCGCCAGCCTGAGCGTGGTCCAACTGCGGGCCACCGACTTCCAGAACGCCGTGTCGGCGTTCACGTTCTCCGAGCTCGAGGAGAACCGGGAGCTGCCGGACGCGCTGTTTACCTTCGAGATCCCCCGCGGCACCGAGGTCGTCACGGGAAGCGATTTCGGTCGCTGAACGAGGCTCCTGGCGGGCTCGTTGGCAGGCAGACGGAGCCGCAGGCCGGGCTACCTGCCGGTGTCTGTCGGCTCGACCGTCACCCGGGCGCCGACGCGCACCAGACGTTCAACCAGGTTGGCGTACCCCCGTTCCACGGTTTCCAGGGGTCCGACGCGGCTGGTTCCCTGCGCGGCAAGCGCCGCCGCGATCAGCGCCATGCCCGACCGCAGGTCGCGGGTGTCGAGATCGCGCCCCTTCAGCCTGCTCGGCCCGTCCACGATCATGCGATGCGGGTCGCAGAGAAAGAGGTTGGCTCCCATGCCGCTCAACTGCTCGAGCGCGAACAGGCGCAGCTCGTACATCCAGTCGTGGACCAGCGTTCGGCCCCGGGCCTGGGTCGCCAGCACGCTCAGCAGGCTGACCATGTCGCTCGGAAAGCCGGGCCACGGCGCGGTCGTGATCTGGCGGATCGCCGCGGGTCGGGACGCGCTGACCGCGAGCCGATCCTCCGTGACGGTACAGTTGACGTCCATCCGCGACAGGACCGACGTGATCGGCTCCAGGTCGGCGGGGCAGGCACCGCGTATCTCCACCTCGCCGCCGGTCACCGCGGCCAGGACCGCCCAGCTGCCCGCCTCGATGTAGTCGCCGCCCAGCCGCCGTGACGCGCCGGCAAGCGGCGCCCCCCCGGCAATCCGAATGCAGGGCGTGCCGTCGCCCTCGATGTCGGCTCCCATGCTCCGCAGGAAGGCGCACAGCTCCACGACATGGGGCTCGCAGGCGGCGTGGCGGATCTCGGTGGTCCCGGGCGCGGCGGCGGCCGCCAGAATCGCCGTCTCGGTGCCGGTCACCGACGCCTCCTCCAAATAGACGGATGCCGGCTGGAGGCCGCCGGGGGCCTCCAGCTCGTGCGCGTCGGCGGACGCCTCGCGCGCGCCCATGGCCCGCAGTGCCTGCAGATGCACGGCGATAGTCCTCCGGGCCGGAAAGTCGCCGCCGGGCGGCGCCAGTCGTGCGCGACCCAGGCGGGCCAGCAACGGGCCGAACAGCAGGACGGATCCCCGCAGGAGCCCGACTAGGCGCGGATCCGGCTCGGCCGTCGTGAGGTGCCGGCAGCAGATGTCCAGCGTGGAGCTCCCGGCCCCCTCGATATCGGCGCCCAGACCCTGCAGCAACTCCACCATGACGCTGACGTCCGTGATCCGCGGCACGTTGGTCAGGCGGCACGGCTGATCGGACAGGAGACATGCCGCGAGCAGCGGCAACGCCGCGTTCTTGTTCCCGTCCACGTCGACGCTGCCCGCCAGCGGGTATCCGCCCTGGACCACCAGCGTCGTCGAGCCTCGCACCCGCCGCTTCGTCATGCCGTCCACTCTCGACCCGCCGGCCGTGGATCGCTCGCGCCGCGACATGCTGTCCACTCGAACTTGCCGAGGTAGACGATCTCGTCCCGCAGCACGACGCCCAACCGCTCGTGCACGGCAGCCCGGCACGTCTCGATCAGGCGGCGCACGTCGCTGGCCGTCGCCCGCCCGTCGCTGACGATGAAGTTGCCGTGCAGACGCGACACCATCGCCCCGCCCACCGCTGCGCCCTTGAGGCCGACGCGGTCGATCAGCGCCCCTGCGAACGGCGGCACGCCCTCCGGCAGATGGTCGCGAGCCGGGTCGGGATTCTGGAAGATGCAGCCCGCGCTGGGAGCCGCGAGCGGTTGGGTCCGCTTGCGGTAGGCGAGCGACGCGCACGCCCGTTGCCGCAGGGCGGCCGGCTGCCCCGGGGCGACGGCAAACTCGGCCCACAGCACAGCCTCGCCGGTGCGCTGCAGCCGGCTCCGGTCGTACCCGAGCTCGAGATCGGCGGCTTCGACCTGCACCTCGCGACCGTGCGCGTCCGCGAGACCGGCGCAGACGAGGCGCTCGCCGAGCAGCACTCCCTGAAAGTGTGCGTTGCCGTGCAGGCCGCCGCCCACCGTGCCCGGGGTCCCGGCCCAACGTTCAAGACCGGCCATGCCCCGGCTGACCGTCCACCGTACGAGACCGTTCAGCGTCGCGCCGCCCGCGGCGCGGACGACGCCCGGTCGAGCGGTCTCGATGGCGCCGTGCCGCATCCGCACGACGAGCCCGCGCACGCCGCGCTCGCCGACGAGCACATTCGACCCGCCGCCGAGCAGCGTGACGGGCAGGCCGAGACGGTGGCTCACCGCGATGGCACGCACCGCCTCGCGGCTGCTCCGCGTCTCCAGGAGCCAGTCGGCCGTGCCTCCGGTCAGGAACGTCGTGCGCGTGTCCAGCCTGACATGGCGCCCGACCCGGTCCGCACCGAGCGTCTCGGCAAACGCGTCGCCGACCTCCCTCCGGTCGGGATCGATCATGCTGCGGCCCGCTTGCGGCTCACGATGCCCTACTCCATCAGCTTGCGCTCTTGCGCAATCAGCGCCCGCAGCGCGACCTCCAGGGTGCACGCTTCGAACTCGATCCAGTCGGACGGCGACAGCTGCGCGACGACCGGCACATCTGCGGTGATCACCGTCCCGATGCGCAGGTAGCCGCCGGTCGTCTGATGGTCCGCCATGAGGACGATCGGCTCGCCGGAGGGGGGGACCTGAATCGCTCCCATCGGCACGGCGCACGAGATCAGCTCACCGGCCGCCGCCTGCTCCAGCGGCGGACCGGCCAGGCGGTAGCCCATCCGATTGGAATTGGCGGTGATGCAATAGCGGCCGGCCTCGAGCGTGGCGACGCCGCGCGGGCCGAACCGGTCGTCATGCGGGCCCGGGATGATGCGCACCCGGGCCCCCTGGTCGGCCACGCGCACGACGCCTTGCCGCACATCGCCCGCGCGTGCGGTCCGCTCGACGTCTGCGCCTAGCGCGAGCCGATCACCCGCCCTCAGCGCCCGACCGTCGAGCCCGCCCGTCGCACTGCCTACGTGAGTGGCGCGGCTCCCGAGCACCGGCGGCGAATCGATCCCGCCGGCCACCGCGACGTACGCGCGCGCGCCGGCGCGCCGCGGCCCGAAGGAGAGCCCCTGCCCCGCGCGGGCCGCGTGGACCGTGTTCATCGCCAGCCTAGCACCGTCCAGGGCCAGGTCGAACTGCGCGCCGGTCACGGCGAACAGCAGATCGCGTCCGAACGCGAGCTGCGGCCCGATCAGGGTCACCTCCAGCGTGGCGCATGAGACACGATTCCCCACAAGCAGGTTGGCGAGCCTGTGCGAGCTCCGATCCATCGGCCCGGCGACCGGCACACCGAAGTGCTGGTGGCCCCAGCGGCCGCTGTCCTGGATCGTGGTGAGCAGCCCGGGCTGCAGGACGTCGATCACCGCTCCGACTCCAAGTGGAGACTGTACTCCGCCTCCGTGATCGGCTCGAACCGGACCCGGTGTCCCGCCTGCAGGCGAAACGGCTCGGCCCGATCGAGATCGAAGATCCTGACCGGGCAGCGGCCGATCAGGTGCCACCCGCCGGGAGCCTCGAGCGGATACACGCCGGTCTGGAGACCGGCGATGCCGACCGAGCCGGCCGGCACCCGCAGCCGGGGACTGCGCCGGCGCGGGATTGCAATCCGCGGATCGACGGAACCCATGTAGGCGAATCCCGGCAGGAACCCCAGCATGTAGACGCGGTACACGGCGCCGCTGTGGAGCGCGACGACCTCGTCCGCGCTACAGCTCGCGAAGCCCGCCACCTGTTCCAGGTCCGGCCCGTGGGGTCCTCCGTAGCACACCGGCAGCGCGACCTCGCTTCCGGCCTCGACGCTGCCGCGCTGGCGCTCGGCCTCGGTCTCCAGCTCGGCGGCGAGGCGGCGCACGTCCGTCCGCAACGGGTCGAACACCACGGTGACGGTGCAGAACCCCTCCACCACGTCCAGGACGCCGGCATGCCGGGCGGCGCGCAGCGCCGCGCCGACGGCCAGCGCCCGCGCGTTGACGGCCGGATCGATGCGCTGCTCGAACTCGACGGCGAGCGCGGCGTCACCCACGCGCGTCAGCGTCCATCCGTCCATCGGTTCCTCCGGCCGGCGACGAGAGCGCCGCCAGGACCCGCTCGTGGGCGCCGCCGAAGTCGCCGTTCGACATGAGGACGACGCGGTCTCCCGCGCGAGCCTCGCGCGCGACGATGCCGGCTATCTCCGCGGCTCCCGGCACGTGACGGGCCGCCACCCCGCGCTCCGCCAGATCCGCCACGAGCCTGCCTTCCGAGAGGCGCTCCGACGCCGGCAGCGTCGAGCGGTACACGTCCGCCACGAGCACCTCGTCCGCGAGCTGCAGGGCGTCGGCGAACGCATGCTGGAAGACCCGCCGGCAGGCGGTCGCCGAGCGCGGCTCGAACACCGCCCACAGGCGTCCCTCCGTCCCGGGCGCCCGCAGCGCCTGCAGCGTCTCGCGCACGGCGGTCGGATGGTGGGCGAAGTCGTCGTACACGGTGACGCCGCGCACCACCCCGCGCACCTCGAGCCGGCGCCGGACACCGTGGAAGCGGCCCAGGGCAGCGATCGCGGCCGGCGGCGGGGCGCCCGCGCAGGCCGCCGCGGCCACGGCTCCGAGCGCGTTCCGCACGTTGAAGGCCCCCAGCAGCGGCAGGACGACGCTGCCCACCGGACGCCCCCCGCGGGTGACATCGAACGCCGTCGCCCCCGACTCGTACCGGACGTGTTGCGCGCGCCAGTCCGCATCATCCGCCAGGCCGAACGTCTCCACGGCACAGGGCGCGTCCGCGCCGAGAGCCGCCGCTTCCCCGTCGTCGGCGCACAGCAGCAGGCGGCCGCCGCCGGGCACCAGCCGCACCAGGCGCCTGAACGCGAGGCGCAGCTCGTCGAGGTCGCGGTAGATGTCCGCGTGATCGAACTCGATGGCATTGACGACGACGATCTCCGGCAGGTACTTGAGAAACTTCGCCGTCTTGTCGAAGAACGCGCTGTCGTACTCGTCGCCCTCGATGACGAACGGTCCGTCACCGGACCCCAGGCGCCCGCTGGTCCCGAAGTCTCTCGAGACCCCGCCGATGAGGAACCCCGGGTCGGCGCCGGTCTCCGCGAGCGCCCAGGCTGTCATGAACGACGTCGTCGTCTTGCCGTGTGTCCCGGCCACGACAATCGGCCGCGCCCTCCAGAGAAACTCCTCGCGCACGATCTCCGGCAGCGAACAGTAGCGAATCCGCCGGTTCAGGAGGGCCTCGACCTCGACGTTGCCCCGCGACACGGCATTCCCGACGACGACGAGGTCCAGATCGTCCGAGATGTGCTCCGCGCGGTAGTCCTCGAGCGGCCGGATGCCGTGGCTGGCCAGCAGCTCGCTCATCGGAGGATAGCCGTGCTCGTCCGAGCCCCGGACGTCCAGCCCGCGCTGCTTCAGCAGGACGGCGACGGTCGCCATGGCCGTCCCGCAGATCCCGATGAGATGCACCTTCCTCACGCGACCGCCGCCTCCTCCACGATCAGGCCCGGTCGCTGCCGGGCAGCCACGGTGACCGTCGCCCCCAGCGGCAGCGTCAGCATCGGGCCGCCGGTATGCCCCGAGGGAAACCCGAACAGCACCGGCCCGGGAAAGTCGGCCAACAGCGCCGCGATGACCGACCGCGCGTCGCGTCCGGCGTCGTCACACGCCGGGAACTCGCCGCAGACGACGGCGGTCGCGGCGGCGAGCAGGCCGGCCTGCCGGAGCTGGGTGAGCATGCGGTCGATGCGGTACGGCCGCTCGCCGACGTCATCGAGGAACAGGACGTAGCCGCTGGGCGGCGTGAAGGCGAACGGGGTCGACAGCGACGCCAGCAACTGGGTGAGCGTGCCGCCGAGCAGCACGCCGCGCGCCTCGCCGCGATTGAGGATCTCGACGCCGGTCGGACGCAGCTCGCCCAGCGGCACCGGCGCGGCCACGCACCCCAACAGCGAGCGCCGGTCGTAGCCGGCCTCACGCTCCGCCAGATTGACGAGCATCGGCCCGTGGAAGCAGACCGTCCCGCAGACGATCGTCAGGTACGAGAGCAGCGCCGTCACGTCGCTGAAACCGACCAGCGGCTTCGCGCTGCGCCGCATCTCCGAGACGTCGAGGAGCGGCAGGATCTGGGCGCTCCCGTAGCCGCCGCGCACCGCGAAGATGCCGGCGATCCCAGGGTCCGTCCAGGCCGCGTGCAGTGCTGCCGCGCGCTGCACGGCCGGGCCCGCCAGATACCCGTCGCGCGCGAACACCCCCGCGTCGAAGGCCGGCTCGAACCCGAGCGCCTGCAGCTCCTCGACGCCCCGCGCGAAGACCTCGTAGTCGAACGGGCTCGCCGGCGCCAGGACCGCGACCCGATCCCCGCGCCGCAGCGCGCGGGGCCTGCGCATCGCCGGCACTAGAGCGACTTCTCCATTTCCGCGGCGATTGCTGCATGTTCTTCACGCCCTAGGAGCGCGCGCAGCTCGGCGGACCGCGGCGGGCGCCACGCGCGGGCACCAGCCAGGAAGCGGGCCTTCACGCGCTCCTGCCGCGCGAGAGCCTCCTCGACGCGCGCGCGGGGCAGCCTCTCCTGCTCCACCGCGTGTATCAACGCCTCGATCGCGGCGGCCTGCCGATCCGTGTCAGTGCCGCACAACAGCACCATGTCGCAACCGGCCTCGACCGCGCGCACGGCCGCTTCCTCCACGGCGTAGCGCGCGCTGATCGCCGCCATTTCCAGGTCGTCCGACAGGAGCAGGCCGTCGAACCCGAACTCGTCCCTCAGCACGCGGAGGATGCGCCGCGACAACGTCGCGGGCAGGCGGTCATCGAGGGCGGGATACAGCACGTGCGCAGTCATGATCGTGGCGACTCCCGCCGCCACGGCCGCCCTAAACGGCTGCAGTTCGACGGCGCGCAGACGGTCCGCCGCATGGGGCACGATCGGCAACTCGGCGTGCGAGTCGGCGTCCGTGTCGCCGTGGCCCGGGAAATGCTTGCCGCACGCTGCGACGCCGCCCGCCTGCAGCGCATCCACCACGGCCGCGCCCAGGCTGACCACCTGCCCGGCCTCCCCGGACAACGCCCGATCGCCAATCACGGGGTTGTCCGCGTTCGTGTCCACGTCGAGCACCGGCGCGTAGTCGAGCGTCACACCGACGGCGCGCAGCTCGCAGGCCATGGCCCGGCCGAAGCGGGTGGTCAACGCCGGGTCGCCGCGCCCCAGCGCACGCATCGGCGGCCAACGCGTGAACGGCGCCCCCAGGCGGGCGACCCGGCCGCCCTCCTGGTCGACGCTGACCCAGGGCGGCAGCTCGCCCGGCAGGGCCTGGACCGCGCACGCCATGTCGGCAACCTGCTCCGGCGACTCGATGTTGCGGCCGAACAGGATGACGCCGCCGAGCCCCACGTCGGCGGCCAGCGAGCGCAACTCGCCCGGGAGGGACGCGCCCCCGAAGCCGGTAATCACCAACTGACCGATCCGGCGGCGAAGAGGGCTCGACATGGCCAGCGCAACCGCGCGCCACGGGGGCATCGGGCGCAGCGGCGCTGACATTATAATGCGCGCGTGCAGGTTCGTTCATCGGCGCCCACCCGGCTGGATCTGGCCGGTGGCACCCTCGACATCTGGCCCCTCTACCTCCTTCACGAAGGCGCGCGGACCATCAACGTCGCGATCACGCTGCGGGCCGAGTGCGTGGTGTCAGACCACGCCGGGGGCGGCCTGCACGCGACCTCGCGCGACACCGGGGCCGTGCTGCGGGCCTCCCACTGGTCCGCCCTCACCGGCAACGAGGAACCGCGGCTCGTAGCCCGGCTCCTCCGCCATTTCCGGGCCGCGGATCTGAGCGTGGTCACCGGGTCGCAGTCCCCGGTCGGCGCGGGACTCGCCGGGTCTTCGGCTCTCAACATCGCGCTCTGCGCCGCGCTGGCTGCCTGGCAGCGGAAGTCGTACGCGCCCGAGGCGCTGATCGACCTCGCACTGAACCTCGAGGCCCAGGTGATCGGCGCGCCCACCGGAGCCCAGGACTACCGGCCGGCGGTCTACGGCGGCCTCGCCTGCATCGAGCTCGGCCCCGAAGGCGTCCGGCGCCGGGCCCTGCCGATCGATGCACGCGAGCTGGACGAGCGGATTGTCCTCGTCTATACCGGGGACTCTCGCAACTCGGGCGTCAACAACTGGGAGATCATGCGGCGTCACCTGGACGGCGACCGGCAGGTCATCGACGCCCTCGGCCGCATTCGCGATGTCGCCGCTGCCATGCAGGGCGCGCTGGAACGGCGCGACTGGCCGGAGGTCGGCCGGCAACTGGCGGACGAGTGGAGCATCCGGAAAGGCCTGGCGCCCAACGTGTCGACGCCGACCATCGACGCGCTCGTCGACGCGGGCCGCGCCGCCGGCGCCCGGGCCGCCAAGGTGTGCGGAGCCGGTGGCGGCGGCTGCGTCCTGTTCTTCGCCGACCCTCCCGCCGTCCCGGCGGTACGCGAGGCGCTGGCGGCCGGCGGCGCGCAGATCCTCGATGTCAACGTCGACACCGAAGGCCTCCGCGTGCAGAGCGAGTGAGCATCCGCCGGCTCGACGCGTCGCGGGGTCCACGGCGCCGCCGGCGCGGCGCAGGCCACGTACCGGCTCGCCGCCCTGCCGCCAGGTGCGACCGATGACCCGCCGGACGATCGAGTCCATCGGGCGCCTCTACTTCGAGACCACCGAAGTCACGATCGAGACGGATCTCGCGCAGGCGATCGAGCTGTTCAAGACACTGCCCGACGAGCGGAGCCGCCAGCAGGCAGCGGTCTACATGGACGGGCTGTCGCAGATGCGCTCGGAGTGGCGGCTCGCCCGGCGCAGGAGCCGCACCGCACGGGCACGGAAGAAGCCCTAGGAGTCTGCGGCGGCGGTCGCCATACTATCCTCGGCACCCTTGTCGAGCGGGGGGCTGCGTCGCCGCGCAGGAACTCCGTCCCGCCGCCCAGGCGGAGCGGATCTCGTCGACCAGGCGCCGGAGCTCCGCCGGCGGCGCGCCGCCGAGCGCGGCGAAGAGCCCGATGGCCGCGAGCCCGGCCGCGCCGCTCCCGGCAATCAGGGGGACGCGCTCGAGCGTGATGCCGCCGATGGCAAGGACCGGAACCGGGAGCGCCTCGGCCGCCGTCCGCAGCGCGCCGACACCGACGGGCAGCCTGCCCGGCTTCGAGGCTGTCTCGAAGACGGAGCCGAGCAGCACGTAGTCGAGCCCCGTCGCGGCGGTCACCCGGACGCCTTCGTCCAGGTCGTGGATGGAGCGCCCTACGATCCAGCCGGCCGGCGTGCTGGCCCGCACGCGGGCCGCGGGGAAGGAGCCGCCCTTGAGATGCACGCCGGCGGCGCCGTGCGCGAGCGCGACGTCGACGCGGTCGTTGACGATGACGCGGGTGCGGGTGCCGCGCGTGCTTTCGACGGCGCGCGCCACCAGGCCGCCGAGGGTCCGGTCGCCGAGGCCGGGCTCCCGGATCTGCACGAGGTCGATGCCGGCCGCCGCCGCCGCCCCGATGAGCGCCAGGAGCGGCTCCGGGTCGTCCCGGTCCGCCGCTCCGCCGAGGCGCATCCGGTCGGTCACCAGGCACAGTACGGGCGGCGTCAGGTCACGTGTCATCGCGCCCGGTCCAACCGTTGCGCCGCGCGGCGCGAGGCTGCCGCGGACGGCCGGCCGTTACACCGCTCAGGAGTGGCGAGCGGCATCGGCCCACAGCGATCCGCCCGCACGCGCCGCTGGCCGCGAGAAGATTCTCGCGACGGCGGCGGCCACGTCGACCAGCGCCGCACCGACACTGAGAACTCCGACGCCCGTGACGGCGCCCCGGACGACATGGCTGGTCAGAACGGCCTGCAGGATCGGCAGCGACTCGACGAAGTAGTTGCGGTCCCAGTACACCGTCCAGGGCGCGACGATGAGCACCGGTCCGACCTCGGCGAAGTAGAGGACGAGCAGGACATGGAGGAAGCGCGTGATGTCAGCCTCCCGGGCGGCCCGCGGCGAAGCCTCGCGGCGCACCGTGAGCCGGTCGCGGCGCTGCCCCCATCAGCCGATCCTATCAAACAGCGATCGCGGGTGGAACGAGCGCCGGTGGGCCGGCGAGTAGCCGAACCGCTGCATCGCCGCGAGGTGCCGCTTTGTCGCGTAGCCCTTGTGCCGGTCGAACCCATACCGCGGGTCCGCCAGGTGCAGCGTGCGCATCTGCCGGTCGCGCGTCACCTTCGCCACGATCGAGGCGGCGGCGATGGCCGCGCACCGGCGATCCCCCCCGCGGACGGCGCGCTGGCCGACGGGCAGATCGGGTATCGGAAAACCGTCGACCAGCACGAAGTCGGGTGCAGGGGCGAGCGCCGCCACGGCGTCGCGCATCGCCTGCAGCGAGGCCCGGTGGATGTCGAGCCGATCGATCTCGCCCGGACCCACCGCCGCGAGCGCCCAAGCGGCGGCCCGCGCGACGACCTCGGCGTACAGGCGCTCGCGCGCGGCCGGGGTCAGAAACTTCGAGTCACGCAGCCCGCGCACGGGCCGGCCGGGATCGAGGACCACGGCGGCCGCGACGACGGGACCCGCGAGGCACCCGCGCCCGACCTCGTCCACGCCGGCCACGCGCTCGAATCCCTGCCGCCGGACCGCGTTCTCGAGCGTGCGCCGCGCCGAGGGCCGAGGCACGGGTTCCTATTTGCGGCGGCGCTCCCGCAGGCGGGCGGCCTTGCCGCGGAGCTTGCGCAGGAAGTACAGCTTGGCGCGGCGCACCCGCGCCGACCGGACCACCTCTATCTTGTCGATGATCGGGGAATGCAGCGGAAAGATCCGTTCGACCCCCTGGCTGAACGACACCTTCCGCACCGTGAACGTCGCGCGGGCGCCGCCCCGGTGCTGGCCGATCACGAGCCCCTCGAACACCTGGATGCGCTCCTTGTCACCCTCCCGCACCTTGACGTGGACGCGCACGGTGTTGCCCGATCGCATGTCGGGCCGTTCGCGTAGCTGGGGCCGTTCAACCGCCTCGATCGCGTTCATATCCCTGCTCCTGCCTTGCGAGCCTGCCCGGGCCCTTGCAGGTCCTGCAGGATCTCGCGTTCCTCTTCGTCCAGAACGCTGTGCTGCAACAACTCCGGGCGCCGCTCGATCGTCCGGCGCACCGCGGCCCGCTTCCGCCACCGCCGAATCTCGGCATGGTTGCCCGAGACGAGCACCTCCGGAACCCGGCAGCCGCCCAGATCCGCGGGGCGGGTGTAGTGCGGCCAGTCCAGCAGGTTCCGGGCGAACGAATCCGCCCGCACGCACTCCGCGTCGCCGACGACGCCCGGCACCTGCCGCGCCACGGCCTCCACGACGACCAGCGCCGGGAGCTCACCACCGCTGACCACGTAGTCGCCAATCGAGAGCTCCTCGGTGGCCACCTGCTCACGCACCCGCTCGTCGACTCCCTCGTAGCGCCCGCAGAGCAGCACGACGTGGTCCAGCCGGCTCAGGCGGATCGCCTCGGCGTGCGTCAGCGGCGCACCCTGCGGCGACATCAGCACGATGGCGTCCGGCGCGCCCCTATGGCGCCGCAGGTGCCGGGCCGCCCGCACGAACGGCTCGGGCTTCATCACCATGCCCGGGCCGCCCCCGTACGGCACGTCGTCGACGCTGCGTCGCCGATCCGAGGCGAACGCCCGGAGATCGTGCACGGCGACATCGAGAATCCCGCGCTGCACCGCGCGCGCGATCAGCCCCTCCGACAGCAGCGCGTCGACCATCCGCGGGAAAATCGTGACGATGTCAAACTTCACAAGGCTTCACCGCCGGCGATTCAGCTCCAACAACCCGTCGGGCGGATCGACGACGATCAGCCCGTGCTCCGGATCGACTCGAACGCAGATTGGCTCCACCAGCGGCACGTCGATCTCGGCGTCCGTTCCGGCCGCCTCGCCGCACGGGCGCACCAGCAGGCGATGCGCGCCCGCGGCACGGTGGACCTCCGTCACTGTGCCGACCGGCATGCCGTCCGCAGTCCGCACCGCGCAGCCGATCAGCTCGTGGTGGTAGTACGTGTCGGGCGGCAGTGCCGCCAGCTCGGTCTCGGGAACGCGCAACTCGACCCCGGCCAGCGTCTCCGCCTGCGTCATAGTGTCGACGCCCCCGAGCAGCACGACGGGCCGGCCGGCATGGAACCTCGCGGCAACGATCCGGAACGACCGCACACGACCGTCGATGTTGGCGTACAGCAGGTTGCCGTCCCGGAAGCGCTGCTCGGGAAAATCCGTCTCGGGATTGATGATGACCTGCCCGCGGTTCCCGTGAGCCCGCGCGATGCGCCCCACCACCGCCAGCGCGTCCCACGACACCGCCTCGCCCTCATTCATCGGCATCCAGGAAATCGACACGCGCAAGGTCGCCCTCAAGATCGGCCGCGGCCATCGCGAGCGCACGGATCGCCTCCGCCGTGCGGCCCTGCCGGCCGATGAGCTTCCCCAGATCGCCCGGCTCGGTCCGCAACGCCACGCGCGTCCCGTCCCGCCGGTCCGTCTCCGTCACGGCAACCGCGTCCGGATGATCGACCAGCGCGCGCGCCACGACCTCGACGACGTCGCGCGCACGGGTCATGCGCCTGCCTGTCCGGCCGCGGGTGCGTCCGCGGTCTGCGGCGGCGCGGGATGACGGACCAGCAAGGTCCGCACCGTGTCGCTGGGCCGCGCTCCGCGCACCACCCAGTGCTGCAGCCGCTCCCGGTCCAACACCAACGTTTCCGGCCGGGCAGTCGGGCTGTAGTGGCCGAGCACCTCCAGCGCGCGCCCGTCGCGCGCGGTGTGCGCCTCGGTTACCACCACCCGGAAGAACGGCCGCTTCTTGGACCCTACCCGCCGCATTCTAATCGTGACCATGCGTGTCCTACCTCTCCGGCCCGGCGCTCAGCTGGGCATCCGCCGAGGCCCGAACGTCGCCGGACCCGTGCGGCCACGACGAGCCTTGGACTTACGCTTCCGCCCGGCAATGCCCCGGACAGTCCTGAGCATCTTCCGCATCTGCGCGAACTGCCGCAGCAGGCGATTGACCGCTTCCACCGAGGCGCCGCTGCCCCGCGCGATGCGCTTGCGCCGGCTGCCGTCAATCAGCACCGGCCGGCGGCGTTCGTCGGGTGTCATCGAGTCGATGATCGCCGCGGTTCGCGACAGCTCCCGCGGATCGATCTCGGGCCGGCCGCCCGGGAGCGCGCTCATGCCCGGAATGAAACCCATCAGCTGCTCGAGGGGCCCCATCCGACGGACCATCGCCAACTGCTCGCGCAGATCGTCCAGCGTGAGCTGATCGCGAAGCAGCCGCTGCTCGACCTCCTGCGCGCGTTCCCGCGTGACCGCCTGCTCCGCCCGTTCGACCAGGGTCAGGATGTCGCCCATCCCGAGCATGCGCGACACCACGCGCTCCGGCCTGAACGCCTCGAAGTCGTCGAGCCGCTCGCCCACGCCGCTGAAGACGATCGGCACACCGACCACCGCCACGATCGACAGCGCCGCCCCGCCGCGGGCGTCACCGTCCATCTTGGTCAGCACGATCCCGGTGACCCCGATGCGCTGATGAAACTCGCCGGCGCTCTTGACGGCATCCTGGCCCGTCATCGCATCACCGACATACAGCCGGTCCGACGGTTCGACGACCGTCGCGATCGACTCCAGCTCGGACATCAGCGGAGCATCGACGTGCAGCCGGCCGGCGGTGTCGACAATGACCACGTCGCAACCGAGGGCCCTCGCCTGGGCGACCGCGGACCGCGCGCGCTCGGCCGGATCGAGCGCATCCGCCGGATCGTGAACGCGCAGGCCGGCCTCCCGACCCAACACGTTGAGCTGCGTGATCGCCGCGGGGCGCCGTACGTCCGTCGACACCAGCAGCGGGTGGCGCCCCTGGCGCGTCAGCCAACGCCCCAGCTTCGCGGACGTGGTCGTCTTTCCGGAACCCTGCAGACCGACGAGCATGACCACCTGCGGGCGGCGGGCGGCCGCCGAGAGCTGCGGCGCCTCCTCGCCGAACAGCGCGAGCAGCTCCTGTCTGACGATGCCGACCACCTGCTGCGCCGGGGTCAGGCTTGCGAGCACGGCCCGGTCGATCGCCCGGTCCCGCACGCGATCGATGAACGCCTTGACGACCTTGAAGTTGACGTCCGCTTCCAGCAGCGCCAAGCGAATCTGGCGCAGGGCCGACTCGACCGTCTCGGGCGTCAGCCGAACCTCGCCCCGCAGCGTGGAGAACACGGCGCGGAAGCGGTTGCCCAAGGCGTCGAACATGCTGGTACCGGATGCGATAGATAGCTACGCGCCTGAAAAGCAGCCGCTTATCTTAGCCTGTACGCGGCGCGGTGTCAATGCAGCGGTCCTGGCGACGCCGGGCCACTGACACGCGGGCCGCGCTCACACCGACGAGAGCTTGTGCCCCAGCTTCTCTTTCTTCGTCTTGAGGTAGGCCCGGGCGAATGCCGACGCCGGCACCTCGAGCGAGACGGTCTCGCCCACGGACAGCCCGTAGCCCTCGAGCCCGACGAACTTCCGCGGGTTGTTGGTGAGGAGCCGCATCGCCTGCACGCCGAGGTCCCGCAGGATCTGGGCGCCGATTCCGTAGTCGCGCTGGTCCGCCTGGAACCCGAGGCGCTCGTTCGCCTCGACGGTGTCGAGGCCCTGATCCTGCAGCTCGTAAGCGCGTATCTTGTTGCCGAGACCGATCCCGCGCCCTTCCTGGTTGAGATACAGGAGCACGCCGCGTCCCTCCGACGCGATTCGTTGCATCGCCGCATCGAGCTGCCGGCCGCAGTCGCAGCGCGACGAGTGGAACACGTCACCCGTCAGGCAGCGCGAGTGGACCCGCACCAGGATGTCCCGTCCGTCACCGACATCGCCCTTGACGATGGCCACGTGCGTTTCCCCGTCGATCACGCTCTCGAAGGCATAGGCCTGGAACGAGCCGTGATCGGTCGGCAACCGGGCGGTGGCAATCCGCTTGACGAGACGGTCGTTGCGCATGCGGTACTTGATCAGATCCGCGATCGTGATCATCGCCAGCCCGTGCCGGCGCGCGAAGCGCGTCAACTGCTTCACCCGCGCCATGGTGCCGTCATCGTTCATGATTTCGCAGATCACGCCGGCCGGATAGAGCCCGGCCAACCGCGCCAGGTCGACCGCTGCCTCGGTCTGCCCGGCCCGGACGAGAACGCCGCCGCGCCGGGCGCGCAACGGGAACATGTGCCCCGGCTGGGCCAGGTCGGACGGCTTCGTGTCCGGGTCTATCGCGGCGCGGACCGTCGCCGCGCGGTCGGCCGCGGAAATCCCGGTGCTGGTCGCGCCCTTCGCCTCTATCGACACCGTGAAGGCAGTCTCGTAGCGTGACGTGTTGCGGTTGACCATCATGGGAATTCGCAACTGCTCGAGCCGCTCCGCCGTCATCGGCAGGCAGATCAGCCCGCGGCCGTGCCGCGCCATGAAGTTGATGGCCTCCGGCGTCACCTTCTCCGCGGCAATCGTCAGATCTCCCTCGTTCTCGCGGTCCTCGTCGTCGACCACGATGACCATCTCGCCGTTGTTGATGGCCTCGATCGCGTCGGCGACCGGCGCGAACGGACTCCGGCGGCGGCCCACGCGCCGGGGCCCCTGCGGCAGCGTCCGATCCAGCTTCTGTGGAGCGCTCACGTCTGATCTCCGGACGAGGGCGGGCCTCCCCCTGGCGGCGCCCCGCCCCGGACGGCCTCCACCGCCCGGAGCACGTACTTCCCGATGATATCGCATTCGAGATTGACGGCAGCGCCCGCGGCGGCGGCGTGCAGGTTCGTCTGCCGCCAGGTATACGGCACGATCTGGGCGTCGAATCGGCCGCGCTCGGGGGCGATCACCGTCAGGCTGATGCCGTCGACGGCAATCGATCCCTTCTCCACGACCAGCGCCTGCAGGCGCGGCGGAAACCCGACGCGGATCCGGTGGAAGTCGGCCTCGGCGCGGATCTCCTCGATCAGGCCGACGGCATCGACGTGGCCGAGCACGAAGTGCCCCCCCAGCCGGCCATCGGCGCGCACCGGCCGCTCGAGGTTGACGAGCGTGCCGGCGGTCGCGGCGCCGAGCGCCGTGACCCGCGCGGTCTCCGGCGACACGTCCGTATCGAACGAGCGGCCGTCGGTCCGGACAACCGTCAGGCACACCCCGTTGACCGCGATGCTGTCTCCGACCGACAGCTCGCCCGCCAGCCCGGACGCGACGCACAGCGCGCGCCCGGACGGCTTCGACGAGACCTCCGCGACGCGGCCGACGGACTCAATCAGGCCGCTGAACATCACCTTGTATCAGGACGTCGGGACCGTGCCGCTCGACGCGGGCGGCGCCCAGCCTGGCTACCGAGACGAGGTCGTCCAGCCAGGGGACGCCGTCGCCGCCGATAGCCAGCGGCGCGATGTAGCGCTGCACGCGGTCGACGACACCGGACGTCCAGGCGGCGCGGTGTACCGCCGCGCCGCCCTCGAGCAGCAGCGACGTCACCTCCAGCTCGCCGAGCCGGGTCATGGCCTCCGCCATCGTGCCAGTCTCGACAGGCTCGATCGTCGCGCCGCCCGCCCGCAGCCGGTCCGCGGCCGCGGACTGTTCGCGCAACGCCCGGCGAGTCGTGACGATCAACACCGGACCCGCATCCAGGGTTCGCAACATCCGGGCGGCGGGAGGTGTGCGCAACCGGCGGTCCAGAACGACCCGCGTCAGCGGACGGGACCGCGGCGCGCCGCGCGCCGTCAACTGCGGATCGTCGACCAGGACCGTGGTCGAGCCGACGCCGACCGCATCGACCTCCGCCCGCGTCCGATGCACGGCCGCAGCCGCAGCCGCGCCGGTGATCGAAGTTCGTGTCCCCGCACGCCTCGCGATCCGCCCGTCGAGACTCGTTGCGATCTTCAGGATCACGAAGGGACGCCGGCGCGTGGCCCAGGTGAGAAACACCTCGTTGAGCCTCGCGGCCGCCACCCGCCGCACACCGACGTCCACCTGCAGCCCGTGCGCGCGGAGATAGGCCACGCCGGCGCCGGCCACCCGCGAATGCGGATCGCCGATCGCCACCACGACCCGCCGCAGCCCCGCGTCGACGATGCGCGGCGCGCACGGCCCGGTGCGCCCGGTATGGGCGCATGGCTCCAGCGTGCAGTACAGCGTGCCGTTGCGCGTCCTGCCGCCGGCCTCGTCCAGCGCCCGCACCTCCGCGTGCGCCTCACCCGCCCGCGCATGGAAGCCGGTGCCCACCACCATGCCCTGGTCGGACACCACCACCGCGCCCACCATCGGATTCGGGCTGGTCCGCCCGCGGCCCCGCCGGGCCAGCGCGAGGGCGCGGTCCATGTGCACTTCGTCGACGCCCCCCCGCACCGTCACTACCATCGCGTCGCAAACAACGCCTCGACGTACGCGTCGGCGGCAAAGGGGAGCAGATCGTCGAGCGTCTCGCCGACGCCGACGTAGCGGATCGGAAGCCCGAGCTCGGACGCCACGGCCACCGCAATGCCGCCCTTCGCGGTCCCGTCTATCTTCGTCAGGACGATGCCCGTCACGCCCGCACGGTCGAGGAACTGCCTGGCTTGCACCAGTCCGTTCTGGCCCACGGTCGCGTCGAGCACCAGCAGAACCTCGTGCGGCGCCCCGGCCACCGCCCGTGACGCGACGCGGCGCATCTTGTCGAGCTCGGCCATCAGATCGGCGCGGGTATGCAGCCGCCCGGCCGTGTCGACGAGCACGACATCGCGGTCCCGCGCCCGCCCCGCCTGAATGGCGTCGAATACGACCGCCGCCGGATCGCCGCCCTCGCGCGCGCGCACCAGATCGACGCCGGCGCGTTCCGCCCACACCTGGAGCTGGTCCACGGCGGCCGCCCTGAAGGTGTCGGCGGCACAGATGAGCGGCCGGCGCCCTTCCTGCCGCAGCAGATGCGCCAGCTTCCCTACCGTCGTCGTCTTGCCGGAGCCGTTGACGCCGACGACGAGGACGACCTGCGGCGACGCGGCGCTGACGGCGACCGGCCGCGTCTCGGACAGTATCCGCAGGATTTCCTGTTTCACCAGCTCCTGCAGCCCAGGTGTTCCCGGTGCGGCGGGCAGCCGGCCGAGCCCGGCCGTGATGCGCTCGGTCGCAGCCACCCCCACGTCCGCCTGCAACAGTGCCTCCTCGAGGGCCTCGATCGTCTCGCGCCCTGTTGACCGCGCGGCCTCGCCGCGTCCCGCGTGGACGATCCCGTCGAGCCGCTCGCCGAGCTCGGCCGCGGTCCGCCGCAGCCCCGCGCGCAGCCTGTCGAGCAGTCTCATCGTCGTCTCCGCAGACCAGGGCCAGAATCGTCGCCGCGGGTCCGCTGGGCGTGGGGTGCTGCCGGGAACGGGCAGGCAACCCGGCGCATCACCGGGCCTCCACCTCGGATCGCTGCCGTCTCAGCATCAGATCTTCCACCGCCACGCGCGGCGCCTTCCGACCTGCCAGCACATCGGCCATCTGCGACGCGATCGGGAGCTCGACCCCGTGGCGCGCCCCCAGGGCCAGTGCGGCGCCCGTGGTCCGGATCCCCTCCGCGACCGTCTTCATCTCCGCCAGGATCTCCGGCAGGCGACGACCCCGCCCCAGTTCGATGCCGACGGACCGGTTACGACTGAGCCGACCGGTGCAGGTCAGCACCAGATCGCCCAGGCCGCTGAGACCGGCCAGGGTGTCCCGGCGCCCTCCGAGGGCCGACGCCAACCGCGAAATCTCGGCGAGGCCGCGCGTAATCAGGGCGGAGCGGGCGTTGTCGCCCAAGCCCAGCGACTCGGCGGCGCCGGCCGCAATCGCGATGACGTTCTTGAGTGCCCCGCCGATCTCCACGCCGACGACGTCCTCCGTCGCGTACAGGCGGAAGTAGCGGGCGCGGAACTCGAGCTGAACGGCCGCGACCGCCTCCGCACAGCGCCCGGCCACCGCTACCGCCGTCGGCGCCTCGCGGGCAAGCTCCAGCGAGAAGCTCGGACCGGACAGCACGGTGATCGGCTGCCCGGCGCCCAACTCCTGCCCGATCACCTCCGACATGCGGAGCAGCGTCTCGACCTCGAGCCCCTTCGTGGCGCTGACCACCACGGTGTCACGCGCCAGCAGGGGGCTGGCCCGCCGGATCACGTCCCGTGTCCCGTGCGAAGGCACCGCGCAGACGACGCACGCCGCGCCGCGCAGCGCAAGTTCCAGATCGGCCGTCAGGCGGATCGACGCGGGCAGCTCGACGCCGGCCAGGTAGGTACGATTCACACGGGCCGCGGTCAGCTCGGCGACCAGCGCCTCGCGTCTCGCCCACAGGGTGACGTCCTTGCCGAGCCGCGCCAAGTGGACGGCCAGCGCCGTGCCCCAGCCGCCGCCTCCCAGCACCGTGACCCGCTGCATCAGCACGTGGACTCTCTTGGTTCCGCCGCCGGCCGCGACGGGCCGACGAGCTGCACCTCGGACACGATCCGGTACGTGGCGCCGGCGGACGACAGCCGGCTCTCCATCAGCGCCACCCGGTCCACGACCCAGGCCAGCGGCGGTGGCACGATCGCCGCCAGCTCGGCGGCGATCGTGCCGCGGGCCGCCGGCGTGCCCGACCGCAGGCGTCCTATGGTCAGGTGCGCCCGATAGGGTTGGCCGTCCGGCCGGCAGCCCAGTGGCGAGAGAAGCTTCCCGATTGCCTGCCGCAGCGCGGCCAGCTCCCCTCGCCCTTCGCCAATCCCCAGCCAGAGCACGCGGGGCGGGCCGTGCGCGGGAAACAGGCCGGCCGGGCCGAAGGCGGCGCGCAACGGCGGGCGGCTGCCCACCGCTCCGAGCGCCTCGACGACTGCCGCGGCGGTATCCGTGCTCGTCTCACCAAGAAACTGCAGCGTTAGATGGAGGTTGCCAAGCTCGATCCACCTGACGGACTCCGTTCGAAATACACGAAGCCGCCGGGCCCTGTCAATCGTTCCGGCCACGGCGTCACGGGTTGCGGGATCGAGCGCGGCGGCGACGAAGAGACGCATCGGCTACGGCAACAGCGCCCGTCGCAACTGGTCGAGCGCCGCCTGGGAGGCCTGAAATTTCACCTGCTCGCGTTCGCCGGGCAGGCTCAGACGGCGAACCTTCTGCGATCCGTCCGGGCCGGCCAGCGCCACATACACGGTACCGACCGGCTTGTCGGGCGAGCCCCCCCCCGGTCCCGCGATGCCGGTCACCGCGATCCCGTAGTCGACGCCGGCCCGTTCGCGGGCACCCGCCGCCATCGCCTGCGCCACCGGCTCGCTGACGGCACCGTGCACCGCGATCGATGCCGCGTCCACCCCCAGCAGGGCAACCTTGGCCTCGTTGCTGTAGACGACCCACGCGGCATGGACGTAGGCCGAGCTGCCGGCAACGTCCGTGAGGCGCGAGGCGACGAGCCCGCCCGTGCACGACTCGGCGACCGCGACACGGCAGCCGCGCTCGCGCAGCATGCGTCCCACGACGGCCTCGAGCTGCGCTCCGTCGCTGCTCACCAGGTCGCGTCCCAGGACGCCCGCCAGCTCGGTCGTGGCGTCGTCGAGCGCGCGGGCGGCGTCTTCCGTCGCGCCGCGTGCCGCGAGATGCAGCTCGATTTGTCCCAGCGACGCGAGGATGCTCGTCTCGATCGGCACCGGCACCGACCGCCAGCGCGAGTACACCGGATACGCGATCTCCTCCACGTGCGACTCGGTGCGGCCGGTCACACGGATCACGCGCCGGAAGATGCCGTGCCCGCCGCTCCGCGGCGCGACCCGGTCCCGCGCAACCGCGTCGAACATGGCGCGCAACTCGCGGGGCGGACCCGGCAGCGCCACGCACGCGACGCCGGACCGCTCGATCCAGAGTCCCGGCGCCGTCCCCTTCGCGTTGGCGAGCGCGACGCCGCCCCGCGGAACGAGCGCCTGGCGGAGGTTGATGGCAGGCATCGGCAGCCCGCGGGCGGCGAACCGTGCGCGAATGGAGGCCACCACGTCCTGGTCCTCGTCCAGCGGAAGCCCGAAGACGGCCGCGACCGTCTCTCGCGTGATGTCGTCATCCGTCGGCCCCAGGCCGCCGCTGATCACGACGAGGTCGGCCCGCGGCATCGCCAGCCGCAACGCCTCGGCCAGATCATCGTGGTGATCGCCGACGACGGCCTTGTACCGCACCCGGACGCCGAGCTCGTTCAGCCGCTGCGTCACGAAGAGCGAGTTGGTGTCGATCCGGCTCGGGGTGAGCAGCTCCGAACCGACCGCGAGGATGACCGCCCGAGACATCTGGGCCGCGGGCATCAGGACACCATGATGGGGGTCCACCCCCAGAGCAGGAAGCGCAGCGCCAAGTGTGCGTACACGCCGGCGACCACGTCATCGGCCATCACCCCCCACCCGCTCCGCAGCCGCTCCGCCCGCCGCGCGGGGAACGGCTTGACGACGTCGAAGAACCGGAACGCGAGGAACCCGACCAGTGCGCCGCTCCAGGTCACGCCGAGCCCCAGCAACGTGATCAGCATGCCGGCCACCTCGTCTATCACGACCACGCC
Organism: Vicinamibacterales bacterium; assembly: GCA_965217045.1. Classification (GTDB taxonomy): domain Bacteria; phylum Acidobacteriota; class Vicinamibacteria; order Vicinamibacterales; family UBA8438; genus JAAXGX01. Next base: position 467,701 of record CBDCHF010000010.1, read on the forward strand.
GGGATCGGTCTTGCCGAAGTGGCGCTCGCTCGCCGACGACGACCACACGCCGACCGCCAGGACGACGGCGAGCAGCCCGATCTCGACATACGTGCCGCCGAGCATGCGCGCGGCGCCGTACAGCGCGAGCCCGGCGATCGATCCGGCGGTACCGGGAGCGACCCGGACGTATCCGACATAGCCGCAGGTAGCGATGAAGATGCTGGGGTTGCGCATCTCTCAGGAACAACCGATCCGCCGACACGGCGCTCCCAAGGGCATGCAGGAGCGCCATTATACCGTATGGTTACACGCGGCCGTGGGCCGCCGGAACGCGAACGAAGTCCGATGACGCAGCTCATCGAAGCCGTGCCGAACGTCAGCGAAGGACGCCGCCGGGAGGTCGTGGAACGGCTGGTGCGGGCCGCCGCCGGGGCGGCCGGCAGTCGCCTGCTCGACTGGTCGTCCGATCCTTCCCACAACCGCACCGTTCTCACCCTCGCCGGCGATCGGGAGGGACTGCTGGCGGCGCTGTTGGCGCTCTACGAGGTCGCGTCGGCCGCCATCGACCTCCGCACGCATCGCGGTGAACACCCGCGCGTCGGCGCGGTCGACGTGGTGCCGTTCGTGGCGCTCGACGGCGTCTCGACCGGCGAGTGCGTCGCACTCGCCCGGACGTTGGGACGCACCGTTGCGGATCGGTTCGGCATTCCCGTGTTCCTGTACGAGGACGCGGCCACGAGGCCCGAGCGGCGCGCGCTCGAAGAGATTCGCAGGGGACAGCTCGACGGCCTCACGGAACGGATGGCACGCGAGCCCGACACCTGGGGTCCGGACTTCGGGCCGCCCGCGCCTCACGTCACCGCCGGCGTCTCGGTAATCGGCGCCAGGCCGATCCTCGTCGCGTTCAACGTCAACCTGGACACGGACGACGTGCGGATCGCCCGCCGCATCGCCCGCACCGTCCGGGCCCGGAACGGCGGTCTGCCCCACGTCAAGGCGATCGGCGTGCATCTCGCCGAGCGCCGCGCGGCGCAGGTGTCCATGAACCTCACGAACTACACGAAGACGCCGCTCCACCGCGCGTTCGAGGCCGTCGAACGCGAGGCCCGCCGGCTGGGTGTCCGCGTCGCCGGCAGCGAAGTCGTCGGGCTCGTCCCCGCCGACGCGCTCATCGAGTCGGCCGTCAACTATCTTCGAATCGACCGCTTCCGAGCGGCTCAACTGCTCGACGCGCGGGCCGGTTCGCCGCCGGGCCCTCAACGCTCCTTGGCATCGAGCAGCCCCCGCAACTCCGTCATGAACTCGGAGACATCCCGGAAGTGTCGATAGACCGAAGCGAACCGCACGTAGGCGACCTTGTCCAGCGCCTTGAGCTCCTGCATCACCAGGGCGCCGACCTCCGCCGTCGAGATCTCCTTCTCCGGCCGCTCCTGCAGGCTGGCCTCCGCCCGATTGGCAACCGCCTCGAGGGCCGCCACGCTGACCGGGCGCTTCTCGCAGGCCTTCAGCATGCCCGCGATTACCTTCTCGCGCCCGAACCGTTCGCGGGAACCGTCCTTCTTGACCACCATGTACGGAATGTCATCCATTCGTTCGTAGCTGGTGAACCGGCGGCCGCAACCCAGACACTCCCGCCGGCGGCGGATGACCTCGCCCTCCCTGCTCTCGCGGGAGTCGACCACCTTGTCCTTGAGGTGACCGCAGAAAGGACACTTCATGACGTGCGCCGATCCTCTCCGCGGGCAGGCGGGCGGGTCGCGGCCCCTGCCTGCGGCGGCGGCCCTTCGCGCCGCACCAGGCTCCGCAACCCGGTGAGATGCATGCCGTCCTGCCCCATGTATACGAGCCCCAGCGCGGTGACCGGCCCGAACCACAGCAGATGCAACACCAGCGCGGCGCCGACCGCCTGATCCGGCGAGGCCCCGTAGAGCACGGTCGCACCCAGCTGGTACGCCGCATGATATCCACCCACGCCGGCCGGCGTGGGCACCGCCACGCCCACCACCGCCAGCGTCGTGAGGATCGCCGCCCCCGTCAGCTCGATGTCGATGCCGAACGCCCTCGACGCGCACCAGAGGCTCGCGGCGACGGACGCCCAGATCGGGAACGACCACGCCAACCCCGTCCCGAGCGGGCCGCCGCCGCGCATCGCCGCCACGGCCTCCAGGAACCGCTGAACCGTCCCCGCGAGCCACTCCATCCGGCCGGGCGGCGCCCACGACAGCAGCCGCCGCGCCCTGCGCCCCGCCCGCTCGGGATCGGCCGCCGCGCCGAGCATGACGCCGAACGCGGCGACTGCGAGCAGGCCGGCGACGAGGGCGGCCGTCCTCAGCGCCGCCAGCAGATCGGCGCTCGGCGCCGAGGTCTGTGGACCGACGAACGTGACGAGCACGGAGAAGATCAGGCAGATGACCAGCAGGTCGAGCAGACGCTCGATCACGCTCGTCGCGAAGACCGCGGCCGCGCTCAGATGCTCCCGCCGGGCGAGCACGTACGGCCGTACCACCTCGCCCACGCGGCCGGGAAAGAGGGTATTCGCCGCGAACCCGATGACCGTCGCCCGCAGGGTCGCGCGGAAGCTCGTCCGCCCGACCGGCCGCAGGAGCCGTCGCCAGCGTTCCGCGCGCAGAAGGTAGGAGGCGAACGCCAGCACGGCCCCCGCCGCCAGCAGATCCGGCCGGGCGTTGCCCAGCTCGTTCCACACGCGCCGCAGGTCCGCGTTTCGCAGAAAGAACGCCATCAAGCCTACTGCGAGCACGGTGATGACGACGGTACGGACGTGGCGCGCCATGTGCTGCGACCGGAACGGCGGGTGGCGGCCACTGTACTACAGCCGTCGGCCGCGGCGCGGGCCGCGATTCCGCCCGCCCGGTTCATTTCCTCCTTGCGGCCGAGCCCGCTTGCCGCTAGGCTAAGGAACTCTCCCACCCGCGAGGTTGGCTAGTGTCTACGGCATCTCCCATTTTCGAAACTTCATTCGGCGACCTGACGGTACACCGTCGGGGCAAGGTCAGGGACATGTACGAGGTGGGCGACCAGCTCCTGATGGTGGCCACCGACCGCATCTCGGCGTACGACGTCGTGCTCGGGTCCGCGATACCCGACAAGGGCCAAGTGCTGACACAGCTGTCCGCCTTCTGGTTCACACGCACCCGCGACATCGTGCCCAACCACATGGTATCCGTCGATCCCGCAGCGTACCCGGCGGCGCTGCAGGCCGAGGCGGAGACGCTGCAGGGGCGCTCCATGATGGTGCGGCGCACGACGCCGATTCCGATCGAATGCGTCGCGCGCGGGTATCTGGTGGGGTCCGGATGGCGCGAGTACCAACAGACAGGCCGGGTCTGCGGAGTCGAGCTGCCGCGGGGCCTGCGCGAGGCGGACCACCTCCCGGAGCCAATCTTCACGCCGGCCACGAAGGCGGAGAGTGGACACGACATCAACATCAGCGAGGACGAGGCGGCGCAGCGCATCGGGCGGCGGCTGACCGAGCGTCTGCGGAACCTGACCCTGGAGCTGTACTCGTACGGCGCGGCGCACGCGGAGGCATGCGGCATCATCGTGGCCGACACCAAGTTCGAGTTCGGAACCACCCCGGCGGCCGAGGGCGGCGAGGTCATCCTCATCGACGAGGTGCTAACGCCGGACTCGTCGCGGTTCTGGCCGCAGGACCTCTACGTGCCCGGCCAGGCGCAGCCGAGCTTCGACAAGCAGTACGTGCGGGACTACCTCGACGGCATCCGCTGGAACCGGCGCCCGCCGGCTCCCGAGCTGCCGCCGGACGTCGTGGAGCAAACCCGAGCGAAGTACCGGGATGCGTATCGGCTGCTCACCGGTACCGCGCTCGGCTGACCCGGCGGCCGGGCCGGACGCCGGGGCTGCAACCCCACGGTCGTGAGAGGCGGACGCGTGCGGAAGGAACTGGACCAGTTGATCGACGAGATGCTGAGCCACGGCATCAACTACGACGATGCGCGACAGATCATCGAGCGGCGCTTCATCAGCCGGGCACTGACACGCACGAACGGGAACCTGGGACGCCACCGCGGACCTCCTCGGGATTCACCGCAACACGCTGAGCCGGAAGATGGCAGCGTACCGTCTCAAGCGCTCGGCCTGACCCCCCAACCCTAGCAGCGGCGCCTTGATCGTCGGGCCGGTTGCGCTATAATTGGCAGTCTGACCGAGCAACTGCTAACCCGACAAGGTGCGGCAGGCCCAGCCGGTCAGGATCTCAACTTTCGTCCAATCATTCGAAGGGAGGATGACGTTCATGGCTGTGAAGGTTCGCCCACTCCACGACCGGCTCATCATTGAGCGCATCGAGGAAACCGAGCAGAAGGTGGGAGGGATCATCATCCCCGACACCGCGAAAGAGAAACCGCAACAGGGAAAGGTCATCGCCGTCGGCAAGGGGAAGGTGAAGGAGGACGGCACCGTGAGCCCGCTCGACGTGCAGGCGGGTGACAAGGTGCTGTTCGGCAAGTACTCGGGCCAGGAAATCAAGCTGGACGGCGACGAGTTCCTCATCATGCGTGAGGACGAGATCCTCGGTGTCCTGGAATCCGACTAATCTTGCGATTGGAGTCTTGAGGAATGGCAAAGCAGATTATCTACGGTGCGAATTCGCGTCGGCACATCATCCAGGGGGTGAACCAGCTCGCCGACGCAGTCAAGGTGACACTCGGACCGAAGGGTCGCAACGTCGTGCTGGACAAGAAGTTCGGCTCGCCGACCATCACGAAGGACGGCGTGACGGTGGCCAAGGAGATCGAGCTCAAGGATCCGCTCGAGAACATGGGCGCCCAGATGGTCCGGGAGGTCGCGAGCAAGACTTCTGACATCGCCGGTGACGGCACCACCACCGCCACGGTCCTGGCGCAGGCCATCTATCGCGAGGGGGCCAAGAACGTGGTCGCCGGCGCGAACCCGATGGAAATCAAGCGCGGCATCGAGCGCGCGGTCGAAGCGGTCGTCGACGAGCTGCGGTCCATGTCGACACCCGTCAGCGGCAACATGATCGGCCAGGTCGGGACCATCTCCGCGAACAACGACGAGACGATCGGCACGATCATCGCCCAGGCGATGGACAAGGTGGGCAAGGACGGCGTCATCACGGTCGAGGAGGCGCGCACGCTCGAGACCTCGCTGGAGGTCGTCGAGGGCATGCAGTTCGATCGCGGCTACCTCTCGCCCTACTTCGTCACGGACCCGGAACGCATGGAGGTCGTGCTCGAGAATCCGATCATCCTGATCCACGAGAAGAAGATCAGCTCGATGAAGGATCTTCTCCCGCTGCTGGAGCAGGTGGCCCGCCTGAGCCGCCCGCTGCTGATCGTGGCCGAAGACATCGAGGGTGAGGCGCTCGCCACGCTTGTCGTCAACAAGCTGCGCGGCACCTTGCAGGGCGCGGCCGTCAAGGCCCCCGGGTTCGGCGACCGCCGCAAGGCCATGCTCGAGGACATCGCGATCCTGACGAACGGCAAGGCCATCACGGAGGACCTCGGGTTCAAGCTCGAGAACATTCGCGTCGAGGACCTCGGCAAGGCCAAGAAGGTGACGATCGACAAGGACAACACGACGATCGTCGAAGGCGACGGCACCCCGCAGGCCATCGAGGGCCGCGTCAAGCAGATCCGCGCGCAGATCGAGGACACGACCTCCGACTACGACCGCGAGAAGCTGCAGGAGCGACTCGCGAAGCTGGTGGGCGGCGTGGCGGTGATCAAGGTCGGTGCGGCCACCGAGACCGAGATGAAGGAGAAGAAGGCCCGCGTCGAGGATGCCATGCACGCCACGAAGGCGGCGGTCGAGGAAGGCATCGTACCGGGTGGCGGCGTCGCATTGCTGCGGGGCGTCGAGGTTCTCAGCAAGCTCGAAGTCGCCGGCGACCAGCGGATTGGCGTCAACATCATCCGCCGCGCCCTCGAGGAGCCGATGCGGTGGATCGCCCAGAACGCCGGCTACGAGGGCTCGATCGTCGTGCAGAAGGTGCGCGAAGCCGCCAACAGGAACGAGGGCTTCAACGCCCAGGCCGAGCGGTACGAGAACCTCGTCGAGGCGGGCGTCATCGATCCGACCAAGGTGGTGCGCACCGCGCTTCAGAACTCGGGCTCGATTGCGTCGCTGCTGCTGACGACCGAGGCCCTGGTCGCGGAGATCCCCGAAGAAAAGCCGGAGGCGGCGCCCGGCGGCGGCCACCCCCCGGGCATGGGCGGCATGTACTAGGAGCGCGGCGGCAGCGCCGCGTCAGGTGTTCGAGGCCCGCTGGCAGGCCGTGCCGGCGAGCCTTTTTTTCAGGGCGCGCCGTCGGGCTCCGGGAACCGCGGGATCATTCAGCGGAGATTGAAGTCGAGCGCGAGGTTCACCAGAATCGCGACCGGCTCGCCGAAGCGCGTCCCGGGCTCGAAGAGCCACTGCTTGGCGGCCTTGATGGCCTCCTCGTCCAATCCGAAGACCGGGTCGAGCGACCGGGTGATCCGCACGTCACCGACCGTGCCGTCGGCCAGGACGACCATCTCGAGATAGACGGTCCCGGTGATCTTGGCGCGTAGCGCCTCGGACGTGTATTGCGGTCTCACCTCGCGGAGCAGCCGGGGATTGACGATGCCCGCGCCCGGCCGGTAGACCCCGCCGCCGACCCCGCCGCCTTCGCCCGGACCGAGGCCCGCTCCCGTACCCGACCCGCTGCCGGTCCCCTCACCCGTGCCTCCACCACCGCCGCTGCCGCTGCCCTGGGAGACCGCCGCATCGACGGCGAGGCCGTCGAGCACCCCGCTGCGGGTCTGCGGCGCGGCAGCCATCAACACCGCCGGAATGTTCATCTCCTGGGTCTGCAGGACCTCGGGCTCGACCTCGGGTTCGACGAAATCGGATTCCTCCTGGACGGGAACGCTCAGCGGCGTCTCCTCGGTCCCCTCCACTTCGATCGCCGGCGGCAGCTCGAGAGACTCGTTGCCGCCGCCACCGCCGCCGCCGCCCGGACCCTCCTCGGGTATCCAGACGAGGCTGTAACGCTCGCGGTTCGGTATGATGAGCTCGTAGACGGGCGCAGGCATCAGGCTGATGAGCAACGCCAGCAGTGAGCCGGCAACGATGTGGCTTGCCAGCGAGGCCGTGAGCGCGCGGCCCATCCGCTCCTCGGTTGCGCCCACGAGGAAGCGCACGTCGACAGGCCCGAACGCGGCCGGGCGAATGGTCAGCTCGGCGAGACGCGAGCGCAGATCCGATTCGTTGCCCGCGTCTCCGGCTGCGGCTCGGACCGGCGGACCGGTCGCCGCCCCGACAAGCCGGGCAGACTCCTTGCCGGATCGCCGCCGGTGCACCCACGGCGAGCGGTCCGGCGAGAACGGAATGCGACCCAGGTTCAGGCTCATCGTCGCAGCGCCGCGAAAGCGGCTGCCCAGACCGCTCTCCGACAGATTGCCAAGCCGCCGGCTCAGGCTTCCGCGTTCCAGGTTCTAGACTCTGCCGGTCCAGGCTCCGATCGCCGCGTTGCCGCCGCCATACGCATGCAGCACGGTCAGCGCGTCCGCAGCGAGCGCCTCGCTCTCGATGCCGACCAGCACCCCGCCGCGGGCCGTAAGCGTTTCGAAAATGAAACCGTCGTGGGCCTGGAAGCCGGCCCTGCGAATCGTGGCGGCGATGCCGGTCTTGCCGAGATCCCCGTCGGCCCCCTGCAGGGCGTCGACGAGCGAGCCGCTCGCAATGGCGGGCCCGAGACCGCTGACGTCGACCGGCGTCATCTCGGCCGCCAGCGCGCGCTCCACCAACGTGGCGACGGCAGCGCTGTGCTTCGCGACAATCGACAGCGAGTCGGCGGTGAACCCGTGACGCTTCAGGGCATCGAGCCCGCGCTCGGCCCACGCGGCGTCCTGGAAAACGCCGACCGTGAAGATGCTTCGTTCCTCGTTCTCTGCCATTCCGAACCTCAGAGTAGCTGCAAGCCCAGTGTACACCAGCGCGCGGCATCCCCGGCGACGCCCCGACCCCCTCACAGCACGAGCCTGACGTCGCCCACGCGCCGCGTGATCCGCTCGCGGTCGAGATAGCCGAGGAGCGGGATCGCGTACTTGCGCGTGACGCCGAACCGCTCCTTGAACATCCCAACGTCGATGCGCGCCGGCCCCGAGGCCTCCGACTTCAGACCTGTCACGTCTTCGCGGAGACGGGACAGGTGCTCCGCATGAAAGAACAGCGTCTCGACCTTGACGAGCGTGCCCTCGCGGACGAGCAGCTTGAGCAGGCGTTCGGCCAGCTCCGCACTGACGCCCGCGGCCGTCGCCACGTTCCCGGGACCGGGCGGCATCAACCCCGACGCCCGGAACAGCTCGGCCAAGCGATCCCGGGCACGCGTCTCCTCGGCCGACAGCGCGAGCTCGTGCGAGGTGAGCGCCAGGTGATCGGTCGCCACGAGGGCGCCCTCGGTGACCAGCTCGGCGACGACGCGGTCGAACACCGCGACTGCCGCTCGATCGCCCAGCCGCTCTCGCGCTTCCTCCCGGGGCAGTCCGGGCTCGAGGGGGTGCGCCGCGTGGAACTCGGAAGCGAGCTGCAGCAGGCGTCGCCGCACGGCGTGCAGCTCGTCCGGCGCCACCAGCAGCTCGCCCACGACGGCGATCTGCCCGGCCGCCGCGACCCGGGCGACCGCCCGGTCCAGGACCGTCGCGCCGACCCCCAGACGCGGGACCAGCGCCGCGCGCGATACGCCGCGCCCGGCGCCTTCCCCGGCCATGACCGCGATGCACCCGGCAAGGCCGCCCTTGGCGCTCAAGCGCTGCAGTCTGACAACGCCGCGCGGCGACCGGAGCTGCCCGCGCGGCGGCAGCGGGTCGAGCACCTGCCCCCCGGCAATCGTTATCGGCGGCGAGTAGGCACGCAGCACGAAGCGGTCGCCGCGTGTCAGGGCCAGCGGCTCTTCGAGCCGGACGCGTACGAACGCCTCCGCGCCGGGCTCGAGGACGTTCGGGAACACCGGCTCCTCCGTTTCGACCGCCATCGTTGTCGGCCCGCACAACGACACGCGCGCCATCGCCTCCGCCGTGCCGTGGTGACACCGCACCCTAGCGCCGTGCTTGACCGCGCGCGCGTTCGCCAGAACGTTGAGCACTGCATCGAAGCGCCGCGTCGTCTCGAGGCTGCCGCGCTCGACGAGCGTGTCGCCGCGGCCGAGATCAGCAACCTCCACACCCTGCAGGTTGACGGCGACGCGTTGTCCCGGGCCGGCTGCCTTCTCCTGCCGGCCGTGCACCTGCAGCCCGCGGGCCTTGACCCGCCGGCCGCCCGGCAGCACGTCCAGGTCCATGTCGAGGCCCAGCGCTCCGGAGACGAGCGTGCCAGTCACGACGGTCCCGAACCCCCGCACCGTGAACACACGGTCGATCGGCAGCCGCGCGGCCCCGTCCGCTGCGCGGGCCGGGAGCGAGACCGCCACATCGTGCAGCGCCGCCCACAGCCGGTCGAGCCCGGCGCCGGAGCGCGCCGACACGGCGACGACCGGCGCATCCTCGAGGGGCGTCCCTTCCAGCAGCTCGCGGGTCTCGAGCTGCACCAGCTCCAGCATCTCGCTGTCGACCAGATCGCACTTGCTCAATGCGACCACGCCCGTCGTCACCCCGAGGAGCCGGCAGATGTCGAAGTGCTCGCGGGTCTGGGGCATGATGGATTCGTTCGCCGCCACCACCAGCAGCACGGCATCGATGCCGCTCGCGCCGGCCAGCATGTTCCTCACGAACCGCTCATGGCCCGGAACGTCCACGAACGCGATGTTCACGCCGTCCCGCGAGTAGTGCGCGAACCCGAGGTCGATCGTGATTCCGCGGACCTTCTCCTCCTGCAGGCGGTCGGGATCGACGCCGGTCAGCGCCTGCACCAGGGCGCTCTTCCCATGGTCTATGTGACCCGCAGTACCAACGACCACGTGTCTCATGGTGCCGTCTCCGCAGCCGTCAACGGCGGCGGCGGCGCGGGCCGGCCGCGGCCGGCCCGCCGCCGCTGCTCCGCCGCCGGGTCCGGCCGGGACGCCCCTCCGCCCGCCGCACGCTGTCGAGGATCTCGATCAGCGCCAGCTCCAGCTGGCGGTGATCCCGGTCGACCCTCACGAGCTGCACGTGCACGGGATCGCCCAACCGGTAGACCTTCCGCGTGTTCTCGCCGCGCAGCGCGTACTGGCCCTCGACGTATCGGTAGTAATCGTCCGCCATGCTGGAAATATGCACGAGCCCCTCGACGAAGTGCTCGATCAGCTCGACGAAGAGGCCGAACGCGGTCACGCCGATCACGTATCCGGTGAACTCGTCGCCGACCTTGTCCGCCATGAAGCGCACCTTCTTCCACTGGACGATCTCCCGCTCGGCTTCCTCTGCGCGACGCTCCCTGGCCGAGGTATGGCGGGCCAGCTCCGGCAGGTCCTCCCGCCAGCCGTCCCGCACGTCCGCGGCGGGTGTCCGGGCGCGCGACTCCCGGAGCGCCCGGTGCACGATCAGGTCGGGATAGCGGCGGATCGGCGACGTGAAGTGCGTGTACGTCGCGGCGGCCAGCCCGAAATGACCGAGGCACGCGGGGTCGTAACGGGCCTGCTGCATCGTACGCAGCATCAGGAACGCCACCGGCCGCTCGGCGGGCTCGCCCTGCAGGCGCCGCAGCAGGCGCCGAAAGTCCCCCGGCGTGACGCGGTCGGCAGGCACGCCGAGGCTGAAACCGAGCGATGCCGTGAACGCCTCGAACTCGGCGATCTTCGACGGATCGGGAGCCTCGTGCACACGGAACAGGACCGGGACACGGCGCCGTTCCAGATGGTCTGCCATTGTCTCGTTGGCCACGAGCATGAACTCCTCGATCAGCCGATGGGCGAGGTTGCGTTCCGCGGCGACAATCGCCTCGACGCGCCCCTCGTCGTCCATGAGGAACTCGGCCGCCGGCAGGTCGAAGTCGATCGAGCCCCGTCTGCGGCGGCGCCCGTTGAGCGCCTCGAAGAGCTCGGCCATCGACTCCAGGAGCGGCACAAGCGGCTCACGGGCCGCCCGGACCGCGGGATCGCGGTCCGTCAGAATGGCGTTCACCTCCCCGTACGTCAGACGACCGTCACTGTGGATCACGCCGTCGTGGATCTCGTATCTCAGCACCGTCCCCTGCGCATCGATCTCCATCAGGCACGACTGCACGAGTCGATCGACATGGGGCCGCAGGCTGCACACACCGGTGGCGAGCGCCGCCGGGAACATGTGGACTGCGCGGTCCGGAAAATAAACGGACGTGCCGCGCTCGAGCGCGGCGGCGTCCAGGGCGCTCCCCTCCGGAACATAGTGCGCGACGTCCGCGATATGCACGCCAAGCCAGTAGTTGCCGTTCGGCAGGCGCTCGAGCGTGACGGCGTCGTCGAAGTCCCGAGCCGTGTCGCCGTCGATCGTCACGGTCTGCCAGCCGCGGAAGTCTTGCCGGCCGACGATGTCGCTTGCTCGTACCGCATCACCGGCGCGCGCGGCCTCGGCGATGGCTGCGGGATCGTGCTCGTCGGGCAGGTGATGCTTGTGGATGATCAACTGCGTGTCCACGCCCGGCGCGTCGATATCGCCGAGCACCTCGGTGACGCGCCCGACGGGCCCGCGGGTGGCGGTCGGCCAGCGGGTCAGCTCGACGGCAACCATGTCGCCGGGCGCGGCGGTCGCCGCCTCGCCGCTAGGGACGTGCACATCCATGATCAACCGCCTGTCGAACGGGAGCACGTAGGCGAGCCCTGCCTCGTCGACGTCGTAGCGGCCGACGAGACGCTCGGCGACCCGCTCGAGAATGCGGACGATCCGTCCCTCGGCCCGGTCGGCCGCCGAGCGGCTCTCGATGCGCGCGACGACGCGGTCGCCGTGCATGGCCTGGTTCAGGTTGGCGCCGGCGATGTAGAGATCGCCGGCCAGACCGTCGACGGGATGTTCCGGCTTCACGAAGCCGAACCCGCGCGGGTGCACGTGTGCGCGGCCCGTCACCAGCCGCATCCGCGCCGGGAGTCCGTAGCGGTTCCCGCGCACCTTGATCAGTGCGCCGGCGCCGACCAGGGTAGCCAGCCCACGCCGCAGGCCGACGCGCTGCTCGCGCGGCAACCCGAGCTTCTGCATGAGCTCCCGGACCGTCGCCGGATGGTCCAGCTTCGCGCGGATGTCCTCGAGAATCTGTTCGGGCGTCAGCATCGTCACTCGATCAGCATCACCTGCAGGTCGCCAACGTTGGCGCGCGTCGGACCGAGACGCACCAGGTCGCCCAACCGGTCCAGGAACGGATACGCATCGTTGCGATCGAGGTGGCTGCGCAATGCCGAGCCCCCCGAGCCGCCGGACCGCACGAGGGTCGTCGTATCGACGATCGCGCCGGCGGCATCCGTCGGACCGTCGACGCCGTCGGTCCCGACGCTGGCCAACGCCGCGCGGTCGAACAGCTCGCCGAGCAGCGGCGCAGCGGCGAGCGCGAACTCCTGGTTGCGTCCCCCGCGGCCGCCCCCCTTCACCTCTACGGTCGTCTCGCCCGCGGACACCACGCACGCCGGGCGCGGGAGCATTGCGCCGACCGCCGCCACCCGCCGGACGTGCGCCTCGCCGGCGACGCGGGCCTCCCCGGTCACCGGTTCGGTCAGCGTCTCGACGTGGTATCCGAGGCCGGCCGCCTTCCGAGCCGCCGCATCCATCGCATCCAGGCGGCTGCCGATGACGTGGACGCGCGACCGGTCCAGGCGCGGATCGCCGGGCTTGGGCGTCTCCGGCATCAGCCCCCGTTGTCCGCGCACGAGCGCCAGCCGGGCCGTCGGCGGGAACGTCGCGCGCACCCCGCTCGCGTCCGCCACCTCGAGCGCGTCGGCGAAGCTGGTCGGATCGGGCGCCGTCGGCCCGGAGCCGATGACCGCCGGGTCGTCGGGAACGGGGCCGACCACGTCCGAGACTGCCAGGGTGATGACCGCCCCGGGCGCGGCGGCCGCCAGCCAGCCGCCCTTCACAGCCGAGAGATGCTTGCGGACGCAATTGATCCGGTCGATGGCAACGCCGCCGGCCAGCAGCGAGCGGGTGGCCTGCATCTTGGCGTCGAGGGTCAGACCGGCGACGGGGACCGCCAGCGCGGCCGACGCTCCGCCCGACAGCAGCACGACAAGCAGGTCGCCGGCGCCGGAACGAGCCGCGAGCTCCAGGGCGCGCCGTCCCGCGGCCACGCTCTCCGTATCCGGGACGGGATGCCCGACCCGCTTCCGCTCGAGCGGACCGGTCGGTTCCCCGCCGGTCGGAGCCGCGACGAGACCGGCCGTCACGGACCGGGGGTACAGGCTCAGGAAGGCCGCCGCCATCGGCTCCGCCACCTTGCCGGCAGCCACCAGGGTGAGCGCGCGACCGCGAAGCTCCGCGCCGAGCGGGGTGCCCGCGAGCGCCCGCGTGACCAGCCGCTCCCCGGAGACGGCGGCGATGCCGGCGTCGACGATGTCGAAGAGATGGCGCCGCAGGGCGCCGATCGCGTTCTTCAGTGGGACTTCTTCTGGTCGGACCAATCCGAGAGGCGTGTGACGCCGTCGATCCTGCGCAGCAGCCGGCTCACGAGCAGAGCCCCGTTCTCATGCTCGCACAGGCGGTCGACCTCGGATATCAGGCGCGTCAGCGCCGCCGCGACGTCGCCGATGGCCTTTTCGGAATAGGACTCGCGTTGCTGTTCGAGACACCGGCGATGCTTGACCAGCTCCTCCCGGTAGAAGCTGGTGCGTCCGCCGACAACCCGGAAATCGGCCGGGCGCCGGGGGTCGCGCCCGAGTAAGCCGTCGCGGTTCGATGGCGGCATCGATCTCGGACGCCCAGTGTAGCCGTCACCTTTCGGCGGTGTCAATTCGACGACACCTGCTCGCGGCCCTCGCTACCGGCATCCAGCGCGCTCTGCACCATCGCGCGCACCAGCCGCGGGTTGGCCTGGCCGCGGGTCTGCCGCATGACCTGGCCTACCAGAAACCCGAGCGTGCCCGTCTTGCCGGCGCGGTAGCTGGCAACCGCCTGCGGATTGGCCTCCATGGCCGTCTTCACGGCGGCGCCCAGCACCGCCGTGTCATCGATCTGCGCGAGCCCCTCCGACTCGACGATTGCCTGCGCCCGCTTCCCCGACTCCGCCATCCGCTCGAACACGGTCTTGGCCGCCGAGCCGCTGATGGTGCCGCGGTCCACCAGCTCGATCAGGGCGCACAGGCCGGCGGGGTCGACGCGCAACTGCCCGATGTCGATACCGTGCTCGTTCAGGTGCCGGCCGACGGGACCCATGATCCAGTTACTGGCGGCCCGCGGGTTCCCTGATCTCCGCGCGGTCTCCTCGAAGAACCCGGCGATGCCTTCCGACTGGGACAACCACGCGGCTTCCTGCTCGGCGAGGCCGTACTCACTCAGGAAGCGGCGCTTCCGCTGCTCGGGCAACTCCGGCAGCGTTGCGCGGATGGCCGCGACCCAGCTCTCCGGCACCTCGAGCGGCGGCAGATCGGGCTCGGGAAAGTAGCGATAGTCGTGCGCCTCCTCCTTGGTCCGCATGGGCAGCGTCGAGCCGGTGGTCGTATCCCAGAGGCGGGTTTCCTGGACGACGGTGCCACCGCGCCGCAGCACTTCAGCCTGCCGCTCGAACTCGTAGTCGAGCGCGCGTTGGAGAAAGCGGAAGGAGTTGATGTTCTTCACCTCCACCTTCACCCCGAGCCCCTGCGTCCCGGCCGGCCGCATCGAGACGTTTGCATCGCACCGCAGGCTCCCCTCCTCCATGTTGCCGTCGTTAACGGCAATCGCCCGGAACAGCGCCCGCAGCCGGCTGAAGAAATCGGCCGCCCCCGCACTCGAGCGCAGGTCGGGGTGGGTCACGATCTCGATCAGTGGGACGCCGCTGCGGTTGAAATCCAGGTAGGTGGCACGGCCCGAGCCGGACAAACCCTCGTGCAGCGACTTGCCCGCATCCTCCTCGAGGTGCACGCGGATGATGCGTACCGCGACGGTCCGCCCGTCGGATTCGTACTCGACGCGGCCGTCGGTGGCCAGCGGCTCCTCGTATTGCGAGATCTGATAGCCCTTCGGAAGATCCGGGTAGAAGTAGTTCTTGCGCGCGAAGAGGGACGCCGGCTGGATCGTGCACCCCAGGGCCAACGCGGCACGCACGGCCAGCTCCACGGCACGCCGGTTGAGCACGGGCAACGCGCCGGGCAGTCCCAGGCAGACGGGACAGACGTGCGTATTCGGCGGGCCGCCGAACTGCGCGCTGCAGCCGCAGAAGATTTTCGTCTCGGTGAGGAGCTGGGCGTGTATCTCGAGTCCGATGACCGGTTCGAAATCCATGGCGCGGGCGCCCCGGCAAACCGTCACGCGCGGGGGCCGGCAGTCCTGATGTCTTCGGCAGCCTCGGCCTCGAAGCGCTTGAAGTTCTCGGCGAACATCCCCGCGAGCCTGCCGGCCTGGGCGTCGTAGTCCGCCGCGTTGCCCCACGTCGCACGGGGGGTCAGCACCCCGGCCGGAACGTCCGGGCAGCTGAGCGGCACGTCGACGTTGAACCGCGTGTCGGTCTCGTACGCCACGTCGTCGAGCGCCCCCGACAACGCCGCCGTGATCATCGCGCGGGTATGCCCGATCGGCATCCGGTGGCCGACGCCGTACGCGCCGCCGGTCCAGCCGGTGTTGACGAGCCACACCTTCGAGCGGTGAGTCGCGATCCGCTCGCCGAGCAGCTTCGCGTAGACGGTCGGGTGCCACACCATGAACGGCGCGCCGAAGCAGGTGCTGAAGGTGGCCTGCGGCTCGGTGACCCCCTTCTCCGTCCCGGCCACCTTCGCGGTGTAGCCGGCCAGAAAGTGGTACATCGCGCCTGCCGAGCTGAGCCGGGCAATCGGGGGCAGGACACCGAAGGCATCGGCCGTCAGCATGACGATGTTCCCGGGATGCCCGCCCTGCCCCGACGACACCCAGTTGTCGATGAACGAAATCGGGTACGCCCCGCGCGCGTTCTCGGTCAGCGAGCCGTCATCGAGGTCCAGCCGGCGCGTCCGCGGGTCGAGCACCACGTTCTCGAGCACCGTGCCGAAACGGCGGGTCGTCAAATAGATCTCGGGCTCGGCCTCCGCGGAGAGCCGAATCGTCTTCGCGTAGCAACCGCCCTCGAAGTTGAACACGCCCCGCTCGCTCCAGCCGTGCTCGTCGTCACCTATGAGCCGGCGCCGCGGGTCGCTCGACAGGGTGGTCTTGCCGGTGCCCGACAGGCCGAAGAAAAGGGCCGTGTCGTCCGCCGCGCCGATGTTGGCCGAGCAGTGCATCGGCAGGACGTTCCGCAGCGGCAGGAGATAGTTCATCACCGAGAAGATCGACTTCTTGATTTCGCCGGCATAGCTGGTCCCACCGATCAGCACGAGCCGCTCGGCCAGGTTCACCAGGATGAACACGCCGGAGTTGGTGCCGTGCACCGCGGGATCGGCCTCCATCGACGGGGAGTTGATCACCGTGAACTGCGGTGCATGCTCCGGATCCACGGTGCCGGCCGGCCCCGAGAGAAACATCGTCCGCGCGAACAGGCTGTGCCAGGCGCGCTCGGTGATGATCCGGACCGGCAACCGGTACTCTCGATCGGCCCCAGCGTAGCAGTCCTGAACGAAGAGGTCCTTGCCCCGGAGCAACGCCAGCATCTTCTGCTTGACGCCCTCGAACTGACCCGGCTCGATGGCCCGGTTGACGGCGCCCCACCACACGTTTCCTTCGCTCGACGACTCGCGGACCAGGAACCTGTCGTTCGGGGACCGCCCGGTGTGCACGCCGGTGAGGCACACGAGCGGACCGTGCTCGGCCAGCAGCCCCTCCGAACGTCGAATCGCTTGTTCGTACAGAGCCGCCGTGCCCAGGTTGCGGTACACGTTGCGCGGCTCGGTGAGGCCGTGGGCGGCGAGGTCGAACGTGGGCGCGGCGTCTTGCATGTCTGCTAAGGTCCTATCAGGGCCATCGGGTGCCGGGCTAACGAAAAATCGTAAACGCCGATGCTCCGGAAAGTCAAACGCAGGCGGGGCTTTCCCGGTCTGGCGGCGGGCAGCCCTCGGGCCGATACCTCCTGCAGCAACTTCGTCAATCTCTCTCTGTCGACGGTGACTCGACGAATGACCACACACACCCCGCCCTGCTCGGCACGTGCCCTGACAGCGACGTGCCTCGTCATCTGCATCGCGCTGCTCGCGGCCGGCTGCTCCGGCCCGCGGCCCGTCGCACGCCCGGACTTTGCTCCCGGCGCGGACCTCTCCGGCATCGAGCTGCGCATTCGCACGCACGACGGCAAGCGCCGGCGTATCGCCCTGGACGACTACGTGCGGGGCGCGATACTCCCCGAGGCGGCTCTCGCGAACCTCGATTCCGACGCAGCTCTCCGTGTGGCCCAGGTCCAGGCGATCCTCGCGCGCACCTACGCACTCTCGAATCTCGACCGGCATGCCGACGAGGGCTTCGACCTGTGCGCGTCGACACATTGCCAGGTCTACCGCGATCTCGAGGATTGGCCGTCGCACCTCGTGCGGCTCGCCGAGGAGGCCGTGAGCTCCACCCGCAACATCGTCGTCACCTATGCCGGCCGTCCCATCAACGCGGTCTTCCATGCCGATTGCGGGGGCCATACCAGTGCTGCCGACGTCGTCTGGTCCGGCGCGGCGCCGGCCTACCTCCGCGGGACGCCGGATGCCTTCTGCATCCGGGACGGCTCGGCGCCGTGGCGCTTCGAGACCACGGTGTCCGCGCTGCGCCGGGAACTCAACCGTAGTGCCCGCACGCGGGTCGGCAAGCGCCTCGACGAGCTGGTGGTGACCCGCCGCGATCCGGCCGGCCGCGCCGAGCGCGTCACGCTGCGCGGCGAGCACACGGTCGAGGTGCGCGGGGAGGATCTGCGCGCCGCGGTGGCACCCCGCTTCGGGGCCCGGTCGGTCAAGAGCACGCGGTTCACCGTGAGGCGCGAGGGCGACACCGTCGTGTTCGAGGGACAGGGCTTCGGCCACGGCGTGGGACTCTGTCAGATCGGCGCGCGGGCGCGGGCACGAGCGGGTCACTCGCCGCGCACCATCCTGGAGCACTACTACCCCGGGACGGCCGTCGGCACGCCTCGCAGCCGCTTGACCCAGGCGCGCTGACCACGGCGCGGCGCGCCCGCGGCAGGCGCCCGACTACCTGCGCTCGGCCGCACAGCCCGCCCGGGAGCGAGGCCGCGCCCTCCGCGCAGCCTGCGCCGGCCCGCCCCGCGGGTCACACCGCAGGCGCCTGGTCTATCATTGGAAGCAGGGAAAGCGCGGCGGCGGCCTCCCCCGGATGCCCGGCGGGAGACCGCTGGCCGCGGCGCCATTCGAGCATGAGCGACGTGCGCTTCGCCGCCAGCGTGCAACCTGCCGGCGAGCCGGCCAACACGGCACTGGTCCGGGAGGTCAAGGTGCTGCTGGCGAGCGGCGGCGCAACGGCTCTTCGGGATGCTGGTCGAGCGCTACCAGCGGCGCGCCGCCCGGATCGCGTACCATTACTTGCGCGACCCCGGCGAGGTCGAGGAAGCCGTGCAGGACGCGTTCCTGAAGGTGTTCACGTACCTGCCTGCGTGCCGCGCCGAGTTGCGGTTCGACCTGTGGTTCTCACGCATCGTCGTCAACGGCTGCCTGGATCGGCTGAAGGCGCGCACTCGGCGGCGGCGGCTGGTGGCGGCCAACACCAACGGATGCAGCCTGCACGAGCAGCGCGAGACGGGCGGTCCGTGCCCCGCGGGCGAGCAGCTCGCCCGCGAGACCCGCCGCCGCCTGCTGAAAGCCGTCGAGCGCTTGCCGGATCGGCAACGATCAGCCGTGCTGCTTACCCGTTTCGAGGGACATTCACCCCGGGAGGCCGGCGCCATTCTCAGGTTGAACGAGGCAACCGTCCGCGTGCATCTGTTTCGTGCCGTGCAGACGCTGCGGGCGCGTCTGCGCGGGGGACGCCTGCGGTCCGCCGAGCGTAGCCAGGCCGAGAGCGCATGAGCATGTCGCCCCTTCCCTGCTCCCTGCACCTGACCGACGCAGACGTGCTGGGCGTGCTGTTTCCATCCGCTGGCGCCGGCTGGTGCCAGTCCGCGGCAGCAGCGCGTCACGTGCGCCGGTGCCCGGCGTGCTCCGCCCGCCGGGCGGAGCACGAGCGGCTGCTCGACGACCTCGCCGCAGCTCACGACGAAGCGTTCGAGGCCGCCTTTCCGGCCCGGCGGCTCGCCGTCCTCAAGGACCGCATCCTGCGCGGGCTGGACCGGGCCGGTAACGATCGCCCCCCGCAGACCCGCATTCTTCGTTTCCCCGACAATCGGCGCCGCTGCACGCGAGCCGCGTCGGCGCGCCGGCTGCTGTCGCGCAGCCCGGGCCTGCTCGGCGCCACTGCAGCGGCCGCGCTGCTGATCGCGCTGGGCCTGGCGAACCTGCCGCGGCCCGCGTCGGCTCCCGCAGCGACGGCGCCGCCGGAGGCGGCGGCGCGCCGCGTGTCCGACGAGGCGTTCATGGACGCGGTCGACCGGGCACTGCACGGTCCGCACGTGCCCGAACTCAGCGCCCTCGACACCCTCACGCCGCAGGTGCGCGAAGCGGCGATCGCACTCTGGTGAACGCCTTCGGTCAGCCCATGTCTGGAACCGTATATCGCAAGGGGCTGGACCTGAAGCAGGACGTTGCCGGCGCAATTGCGAGCGACTACCACAGCCGGCTGATCGATACGATGAGAGAGGCGGGGTACGCCTCGCGGGTCGGTCGCCTGACCGTCCGCCTGCCGCGCGAGTTCGGCTTCTGCTACGGCGTCGATCGCGCGGTCGACTACGCGTATCAGACGCGGCATCGGTTTCCGGACCGGCGCGTCTTCCTGGCTGGCGAGATCATTCACAACCCGAACGTCAACGGCCGGCTGCGTGAGGCCGGCGTTCGTTTCCTCGGCGACCTCGGCGAATCGATCGACCGCCTCGACCCTGCCGACGTCGTCATCATTCCCGCGTTCGGCGTGACGGTGGAGGCTCTCCAGCGTCTGCAGCGCCGGGGCTGCACCCTGGTCGACACGACCTGCGGCTCGGTGCTCAACGTCTGGAAGAACGTCCGCAAATACGCGCGCGACGGCTATACGGCCGTCATTCACGGCAAGGCGCACCACGAGGAGACGCGGGCGACCGCGTCGCAGGCGGCGGACGTCAACGCCGGGGCCTACCTCATCGTTCTCGACCGGCCGCAGACGGAGATCCTGTGCGGGCAGATCCGCGGCACGATCGACCGCGATCGATTCCTGGCGACGTTTGCGGACGCCTGCTCGCCGGGATTCGATCCGGACCGCGACCTCGAGCGCGTAGGCCTCGCCAATCAGACAACCATGCTGATGTCCGAATCGATCGAGATCGGCGAGATGATTCGGCTGGCGATGATCGATCGGTACGGTGCGACGGCACTGGCCGAGCACCACCGGATGTTCGAGACGATCTGCAGCGCGACCCAGGACCGCCAGGACGCCGTCATCGCACTGCTCGATGAGCACCCGCTCGATCTCGCCGTGGTGATCGGCGGCTACAACAGCAGCAACACGCGCAATCTGGCCCGGATCTGCGCGGAACGGATCCCGACCTATCACATCGCCGATCCGGCGTGCCTCGTGTCGGCCACGGAACTCCGGCACCGTCCCACGTCGGCACCTACCCGACAGGCGAGTTCCGGCCCGGGCGCCGAGCAGGCCACGGCTCAGGCCTGGCTCCCGCCGCGGGGCCCGGTCGCGGTCGCGGTGACCGCCGGCGCATCGACTCCGGACAGCATCGTGGGCGAGGTCATCGAGAAACTCGTCGCCTTCACCGCCAACCGGTAAATCGACGGCACCGGTAAACGGGACTGCCGCGGGCGCCGTCTCCAGAACACAGGGACGCAACGACGGAGGAACCCGCATGCATCGAGGTCGCGCGGTTGCCCTTGTCTCTCTGCTTCTCGTTCTGGTCGCAACCGACGCCGCCGCGGTTCAACGGCGACACAAGTGGTGGCAGTCGGACGAGGTGCCGGCCGAGCTGGAACTGACCGACGAGACCTCGGCGGCGCTCGAGGCAATCTTTCAGGCCGCGAGGCCGAGGCAGCGCGAGCTGATGCGGGAGCTCGGCCGGGAAGAGGAAGCCTCTCGCGCGTGATCCGCGCGCCGGAGGCCAGCGAGGCGGCAGTCATACGCCAGATCGACCGGGTGGAGAAAGTGCGCAGCGCGCTGAGCCGAGCGCGGATCCTGATGCTCTACCGCATGCGCCGCGAGCTATCGGCCGAGCAGCGGGACGCACTGCGCGAGTGGCTGCGGCGGAACCGACGCCATCGGCCACAACCGTCCGCCTGCCGCTGAGACGCGGGCGGCAACGCGGGCGTGCCGGCGGTGAGCCAGGGAACGCCGCCGGCCGATTTCAGGAGGATTGAAAGGCAATGATCGCAACACGAGGGCGTATCTGGTCAGTCGGCCTGCTGGTGCTGCTCGGCACCGCTCGCGCCGCCGCACAAACCCCCACCTTCGACGTGACGCGGCTGGTCGAAGGGGGACCACCGCCGCAGGCGCACCGCGTGTTCGACCTGACGGTCGACGATGCGATCGAGCGCGCCCTCGACCGGAATCTCGACATCGCCGTCGAGCGTCTCAACCCCCAGCTCCAGGACCTGTCGATCGCGGAGGCGAACGCGGCGTTCATGCCCAACCTCAACTCCAAC
Source organism: Vicinamibacterales bacterium (assembly GCA_965217045.1). Taxonomy (GTDB): domain Bacteria; phylum Acidobacteriota; class Vicinamibacteria; order Vicinamibacterales; family UBA8438; genus JAAXGX01. The sequence continues at coordinate 489,374 of CBDCHF010000010.1, forward strand.
TTCGACCTCGGCCGCAGCCTGAGCCCCTCGCGGTCCCAGCTCGACGGTGCCGGGCGCCTGCGCGAGCGGCCCGTCGAAGCGGAAACCGGCGCCGCCGGCCTCGGCATCGAGCAGGCGACCAAGTGGTACGGCGGCCGGTACTCGGTCAACTGGGACAACGGGCGGACGGAAACGAACAACGTGTTCTTCAGCTACAACCCGAGCTTCCGGAGCTCCGTGGCCCTCTCCTACACGCAACCGCTGCTGCGCGGGCGGCGGATCGACGGGCCGCGGCGCCAACTGCTCGTCAGCCAGCTCAACCGCGACATCTCCGACATCGATCTGCGCGAGACGGTCACCAACACCGTGGCGGAGGTACGGCGCGCCTACTGGGAACTCGTCTACTCGAAGGCGAGCGTCGAGGTTCAGCTGCAGGCGCTGGAGCTCGCCGAGCAGCTGATCCGCGACAATCGCGCGCGGGTCGAGATCGGCACGCTGGCCCCGATCGACATCGTGCAGGCGCAGTCCGAAGCTGCGCAGCGCCGCCAGACGCTGGCCGAAGCCGAGCAGAACCTGCGCACGGCCGAGCTGGTGCTCAAGCAGCTGATCGTGGGCGGCACCGACGACGAATTGTGGCGCGCCGAGGTCAACACGGTGGACCAGCCGGTGCTGGCTCAGGGACCGATCGACGTGGACGCGGCGATCCGGTCGGCGCTCGACGCCCGCACGGATATCTCGCGCACCCGGCGGCAGCAGGACATCAACGATGTCACGTTGAGGAATCTGGCGAACGACACCATGCCGTCGCTCGACGTGGTCGGGTCGTTTCGACTGCAGGGACAGGGCGGCACGCAGCTCGTCAGCACGTTCCTGGGCGGTCCGGCGGTCCTGGAGGTCCCGGGCGGCTACTCCGACGCCCTCGACCACCTGGTCAACGTCGAGTACCCGGACTGGACCGTCCAGCTCCAGTTGTCCTACCCGCTGGGACAGAGCGCGCAGCGCGCGGCCCATGCCCGGGCGCAGCTGCAGATCCGGCAGACGCGCGCCCAACTGCGGCAGCTCGAGCTACAGATAGCCGCGGAGGTCACCAACGCAGCGGTTCAGATCCAGAGCGTGCAGCAGCGGATGGACGCGGCGCGCGCGGCGCGCGAGCTGGCCGAGGAGCAGCTGGCGGCCGAGGAGAGCAAGTTCGAGATCGGGACGTCGACCAATTTCTTCGTCGTGCAGGCCCAGCGCGACCTGGCAGCGGCCCGCGACAGCGAGCTCCGGGCCATTCTCGACTACCAGAATGCCGTCGTCGAATTCGAGCGGGTGCAGCAGACGTCGCTGTCCCGGGCCGGGATCTCGATCATCCAGTAGGCGACCGGCGACCCGGAAAGGAGCACGATGAAGAAGGCGGTGGTGGCGGTCGCGCTGCTGGCGGCAGGCATCAGCGCGTACGGGTACTTCGGCTCCCGCACCGGCGAGCTCGTACCGGAGGTGCGGACCGTGACGGTCACGGTCGGGGACGTCGTCGATACGGTCGTCGCGACCGGATCGCTCGAGGCCGTCACCACGGTGCAGGTCGGCAGCCAGGTGTCCGGCATCATTCGGAACCTGTATGTCGACTACAACTCCATCGTCCGGGCGGGTGACGTCATCATGCGCCTGGATCCCTCGCTCTTCGAGACGCAGACGGAGCAGGCGCGCGCGAACCTGCTCCGGGCCGAGGCCGACGTGGAGTGGCTCCAGGTGGCCGCCGACGACGCGCGCGTGCAGCTGGCGCGCGCCGCCGACCTGGCCGCGCGCGAGCTGATCTCGGCGACCGAGCTGGAGGCCGCACATGTCGGCGTGCGCGCCGCCGAAGCCCAACTCAAGTCCGCCGCGGCGCAGGTCGTTCAGGCGCAAGCCGCTCTCAAGCAGCACGAGGTCAACCTCGAGCATACGGTGATCCGCGCACCGATCGACGGCATCGTCATCTCGCGCCTGGTCGACGTGGGCCAGACCGTCGCGGCGAGCCTGCAGGCACCGGAGCTGTTCGTCATCGCCGCGGACCTGACGAAGATGCGCGTGATCGCCAACGTCGACGAGTCGGACGTGGGCCGGATCCGGCCTCGCCAGCGCGTCACGTTCACGGTCGACGCGTATCCGGTGGACGAGTTCGAAGGTGCGGTGTCCCAAATTCGGCTGGAGCCGGTCGTGCAGCAGAACGTGGTGACGTACGCGACGGTAATCGATGCGCCCAACCCGGACCTCAAGCTCAAGCCGGGCATGACCGCGACGATCACCCTCGAAATCGCCCGGCGCGAGAGCGTGCACAGGATTCCGAATGCGGCGCTTCGATTCCGGCCGACGCCCGGGACGTTCGCGGCATTGAACCAGGACGTTCCCCCCGGGCTGCAGGCAGGCGCCGGGCCGGGGTACTCGCGCCGCCTATCCGAGACGGTCACGCGACCGGCCGGACAGGAGACCGGAGCGCGCGTGGAGGCCGCCCAGGTTCCCGGTAGCGCACGAGAGCGCCGCTTCCGGGAACGCGTCCGCGCGATGTCGCCGGAAGAGCGGGAGCAATTCCGCATGCGCCGACAGGCCCGCGAGCGGGCGGGCGCGCCGACGGGCCGGCGCGCCGCGGACGCCGCCGCCGAAGCGAACCTGCCGGCCGTCGAGAGGGGCGCCTCGACCATCGACGCCCTGTTCGGCCCGCTGCCAGAGACGACGTCCGCCGGACAGGTGTGGGTGCTGGAGAACGGGCGGCTGGCACCGGTGGCGGTCAGCCTCGGCCTTACCGACGGCACCGCGACTGAACTGTTGAGCCAGGACGCGGCCTCCGGCTCGGGGACGCCCGACCGTCGGCTGCAGCCAGGGACCGAGCTCGTGAGCTACGTCTCGGCACCCGACGACGGCGCGCCGCGGCAGAACGCGGCCAGCGAATCGCCGCTAATTCCTCGATTCGGCCGAGGCCGGCGACAGTAGGGCAACTCGTGCCGCTGATTTCCGTTCGCGATCCGGCGCAGGTCCACGCGATGGGTCGCATCATCCGCTGCCGCGACGGTGCGATGGCCGACGATCGGCCCGACACCGGCCCGCGGCAATCCGCCTCGAGCGTCCGGGCAGGAGCCGGCACAGGCCGCGCGGCAGAGCAGCCCTCCTGGCCCGGGTCGCCGACGCAAGGATCGAGCTGAGAACGATGTCGCTTTTCATCATCGTGCACGTCGCGCTCAAGGCGCTCGGGCGCAACAAGCTCCGGACGGCGCTGACCATGCTGGGCATGATCATCGGCGTGGTGGCCGTCATCACGATGGTCGGGCTCGGTCGCGGCGCCCAGGAGGAGATCGAGGCGCAGATTCAGGCGGCAGGGCCCAACATGATCCGGGTGCGGGCGGGGAATCATCGTCGCGGCGGGGTCAGCATGGGCATCGGCGGCGCACCGACGCTGACGGCAGCCGACGTCGGCGCCATTCGCGAGCACGTGCCGGGCGTGCAGTACCTCTCCGCGGCGGTGAGCACGCGCGATCAGGTCGTCGCCGGCAACCGGAACTGGGCCACTCAAATCGAGGGCGCCGACGTCGAGCTGCCGCTCATCCGCCTGTGGGATGTCGAGTACGGCACGTTCTTCGACGCGACCCACGTACGCGCCGCCGCCAAGGTCGCCGTCCTCGGCGCGGTGGTCCGGGACAACCTGTTCGGCGCGGGCGCCGACCCGGTAGGCGTACGGATCAGAATCCGGAACCAGTCGTTTCGGGTCGTCGGCGTCATGGCTGCCAAGGGCGCGGGGGCCTTCGGCCAGGACCAGGACGACGTGATCTTCACGCCGTACACGACGGTCCAGAAGAAGCTGCGCGGGCGCGATGGAACCAACATGTCGGGGATCTTCGTCTCCGCGGACTCCCCCGACAGCGTCGACCGTGTGGCCGCGGACATCGGCGCCGTGCTGCGAGCCCGGCACGAGCTCGCGCCGGGCTCGCCGGACGACTTCATGGTCCGCTCACAGACCGACGTGACGGAAATGCGCTCACAGATGACCCGCACGATGACCGCGCTGCTGACCGGCATCGCCGGCGTCTCGCTGGTCGTGGGCGGCATCGGGATCATGAACATCATGCTGGTGTCGGTCACGGAACGCACGCGGGAGATCGGGCTCCGCAGGGCCGTCGGGGCAAAGCGCCGCGACATTCTGTGGCAGTTCCTGGTCGAGGCGGCGGTGCTCAGCCTAGTCGGCGGTCTGGTCGGGGTCGGTCTCGGATACGGCCTCTCGGCCGCACTGACGCGCTTCCTGCAGTGGCCGACGGCGATCCCCGCCGACACCGTCGCGGCCGCTGTCGTGTTCGCGGCGGCCACGGGGATCTTCTTCGGCTTCTACCCTGCCCGCCAAGCGGCGCGTCTCGACCCGATCGAGTCGCTGCGGTTCGAGTAGCAGCGGCTCGCACGCGTCCGACGAATCGAGCCGTGCCAGCAGCCCCCGCACGCTCATGCCGCTGACCGGATCCATCAGGTCCGGCGCCACCTCGGCCAGCGGTGCGAGCACGAAGCGGCGCTCCCTGAACCGTGGATGGGGCACCTCGAGCGCAGGCGTCGAGACAGTCAATCCGCCCATCAGGATGATGTCGAGATCCAGGGTGCGCGGGGCGTGGCGAAATGGCCGTCGACGTCCTCGAGCGTCCTCGATCCCCTGCAGGAGCGCCAGCAGATCGGCCGGCCCGGCCGCCGACCACCCGACCACTACCGCGTTGAGGAAGCGCGGCTGGCCGACAGTAGCGACGCCGCAGGGCGCCGTGTCCATGAACTCGGAAGCAGTCGGATCCGTGAGAATCGAGCGGAGACGGGCGACGGCGTAGCGCAGGTGGGCGTCCCGGTCGCCCAGGTTACTGCCGAGAGCAACCGCGGTCCGGAGCAGGCGGGCGGGCATGCGGGACGACTTTCGGGATCATGTCTGCTGCTTTTCCTTGCACTTGATGCAGACGCGGGTCCAGGGGATCGCATTCAACCGCGCGGGGGCGATCGGCTCGCCGCAATCGCTGCAGATCCCGAACGTCCCCTGGTTCACCCGCCACAGGGCCTCCTCGATCGCCTTCATGATCTTGGCGTCGGTCTGCCGCACCTTGAGCTGGATGTGAACCTCGTTCGTCCCGTCGGCCTGGTCGGCGAGATCGCCCTGGCGCGTGTTGTGCTCCTGAGACGTCTGGAACGGCTTCATCCCACCCTCGGCCAGGATTTCACCCCGCTTCCGCAGCAGTGCCTCCTTGTATGCCGTCAGGTCCATGGTGTTCTCTCCGTCGCCTGTGCGCACACCCTGAAGGGTCGATGATAGCACGCGGTCCCCGGCGGGCCGACGCCGCCGCTACTCCGCGCGCAGCGTCGCCAGCGGCTTGCGACGCAACACGTCGAGGCTCGACACCACCCCCACGCTGCCAACGACCAGCGCCGTCACCACGACGCCGCCGATGTTGGCGAGAACCGACGGGAACCAGGCGATCTCGAACACGTGGCGGGCCAGCGCCCACGTCAGGATGAACGCGCCGATGGAGCCGACGCTGCCGGCGAGGATGCCCAGGACGGCGTACTCCAGCACCAGCATCAGCGTCAGGATCCTCGCGTTCGCGCCCAGCGTCTTGAAGATTGCCGCCTCGTGGAGGCGCTGGAACTTCGTCATCGCCACCGCCCCGACGAGGATCAGGCCTCCGCTGAAGAACGCGATGCCGCCGACCACGGAGATCGCGAGCGTCACGTAGTCGAGTACGCGCCGCACCGTCTGGAGCACCGTGAGGCCGTCGATCACGGATACGTTCGGATAGCGCGCGACCAGGTCCCGCTGGAGCCTCGCGCGGGCCTCGCCGTCGGCCGGCCCCCGCATGAACGCGATGTACGTGTGGGGTGCGTCGCCGAACGACCCGGGCCGGAACAGGAACATGAAGCCGCCGCTGCGGGTATCGTCCCACTGGACCTCGCGCACGCTCGTCACGCGCGCGGCAATCTCGCGGCCCAACACATCGAAGCGAACGGTGTCGCCCAGCTCGATGCCCCGCTCGTCCCGCAGATCGTCCTCGATCGATATCTCCGGCTCCGCGGCCGGGACATCGTCCCAGAACCTCCCCGCGATGACCCGCTCGTTTTCCGCCAGGCTGGCGCGGTAGGTGACCGTGTACTCGCGTCCCAGGCCGGCCCGCCGCGCCCCGCGCGGGCTGTCGAACGACAGCCGGCGGCCGTCGACCCCCGTGACGCGGGCCCGTAGCACCGGGATCAACGGCGGCGCCGCGCCCAGGCCGGCCTCGAGAATTGCGCTCACGCCGTCAGCCTGATCCTGCTGGATGTCGATGAGGAACATGTCGGGCGCATCGTCACGCAGCTCCCGGTCGAAGTTGCCGAGCAGGTTGGTCTGCATCGAGCGCACGCCGATGATGAAGAAGCTACCCAATCCGACGGCGAGTAGAATCACCCGCGTCTGATTGCCGGGACGGCTCAGGCTCAAGGCGGCGTGCCGCAACGCGAACCAGGGCGCGCGCTCGAGCGGCGCCACCGCCCTCACGAGACCGCGCCCGATCAGGTGCAGTGCGGCCGCCACCGCGGCGAACCCGCCGGTCACGTACAGGCCGACCTCCACCGACGCCGCCTGCCAGGCGGCCACCGCCACCAGGCCGGCGCCTACCAGGCCGATGACCGCGGCCCGCGTCCAGTCGATGCCGGCCGGCGGGCGCACCGCGTCCCGGCGCAGCAGCAGGAGCGGCTTGGCGTGGCGTATCTCCAGCAACGGCACCAGCGCGAAGAGCACGGAGACGAGCAGGCCGACGGCCACCCCCTGCACCATGGCCGATCCGGTCAGCGCCGTCGAGACCCTCGTCAGCCCCGCCGCGGTCGCCGCCTGCGCTGCCAGCGAATCGGGCACGGCCGCCAGCGCCACGCGCGCAACCCCGATGCCCAGCAGACTCCCGCTCAGTCCCAGCAGGCCGATCTGGGTCACGTAGACGGCGAGCACCCGGCCGCCCGTCGCGCCGAGGCACTTGAGAATCGCCACGCTGCGCAAGCGCTGCTGGACGAAGACGCGGGTCACGCTCCAGACCCCTATCCCGCCGAGAATGACGATGACGAACCCGATCAGGCTCAGGTAGTTCTCGGTCCGACCCAGATTGCGCTCGATGCGGCTCTCGTGCCCGCGATACGACCGTACGCGGGCCATCTCTTCCTGCAGGTCCTCGCGTAGCACGGCCACCAGCGGATCGATGACCGGGGCCTCGACCTGGAGCAGGATCTGGCGGGTGGCGCGGCTCGCGAATCCCAGGACCCCTGTTTCCTCGAGCGCCGCATGGTCGACGAGCACCCGGGGCCCGAAGCTGAACGCCCCCAGCCGGCGTCCCGGTTCGGTGAGGATCACGCCGCGAATCGTGAACGCGACGTCCCCGATCAGGACGTCGTCGCCCACCCCCAGCCCGAGCTGGGCGAGCAGCTCCGGCGCCACCAGCGCGCCATGGCCCCGGAGCAGCTCGAACGAGTAGGCCCCGCCGTCGGCCAGGCGAAACCGGCCGTAGAACGGAAACTCGGCCCGCACGCCGCGCAGCTCGACCACCTTCGTCCGGGCGCCTGCCGCATCCGCCACCCGCACCATGGTCGTGATGTCCACGATCTCGGTGCGCCGCAGGGGGGCCACGCCCGCCAAGCGTCCGTCGACGATGCGCCGCGTCTCGTCCGACCACGGCCGGTCGGTGCGGATCGAGATATCGCCGGCGAGCAGGGTGCGGGCTTCCGCGGCCAGGGCGACCCGCACGTTCTGTATCAGCGAGCGCAACGCCACGATGGCGGCCACCCCGACTGCCACGCAGAGGAAGAAGAACGCGACGCGCCGCCACGACGAGCGCAGCTCCCGGCCCGCCATCCTGATGATGAACCCCATCGGCCCGGTCAGCACGTCCTTCCGTCGCGCATCGAGAGCACGATGTCGGCACGCTCCGTCAACTCGGGATCGTGCGTCACCATGACGAGCGTCGTCTGCCGCTTCCGGTTGACGTCGACCAGGAGATCGACCACGTGGCGGCCGTTCGCGGTATCGAGGTTGCCGGTCGGCTCGTCGGCCAGCAGGATCGGCGGATCGTTGGCCAGCGCGCGGGCGATCGCGATGCGCTGCTGCTCGCCGCCCGAAAGCTGCGAGGGATAGTGATGCCCCCGGGCCGTGAGTCCGACGTCCCGCAGCAGCGCAGCCGCCTTGTCCGCGGCGCGCGCCTCGCCCGCGATCTCCAGCGGGACGAGCACGTTCTCGAGTGCGCTCAGCGACGGGATCAAGTGGAAGAACTGGAAGACGAACCCGATCTTCGCGCCGCGCAGCCGCGCGAGGCGATCCTCGTCGAGACCCGTGATCTCGACGCCGCCGATCTCGATCTCGCCGCTCGACGGGGTATCGAGACCCGCAATCAGGCCGAGCAACGTCGACTTGCCGCTCCCGGAGGGCCCGACGATGGCAAGGAACTGTCCGGCCGGAACCACGAGATCGATCGGGTGGAGGATGGTGAGGGGGCGACCGCCACTGAGCACGGTCTTCGACACGCCGCGCAGCTCGATCATCGTCCTGCCGGCCGGTCGTTCATCGCGCGGCTGCCCCAAGCTCCCCCAGCAGCGGCTCGAGCGCGGACCAGACGTGGGCCGCGACGCGCTCGGCGCCCCGGGCGTTGGGATGGATGCCGTCCTCCTGGTTGAGCACCGGCACGCCGGCCACCCCTTCCAGCAGAAACGGCAGGAAGTCCACGTCGTGCTCGGCCGCGAGCTGCTCGAACACGCGCCGAAACGCGTCCGTATACGTCGTGCCGAAATTGGGGGGCGACTCCATGCCCGCCAGCAGCACACGGATACTGCGCGCGCGGGCGGCCGCGATCATCTGCGCCAGATTGCCCCGCATTTGGTCGACCGGCAACCCCCGCAGGCCGTCGTTGCCCCCGAGCGCCAAGATCAGGATGCGGACGTCCCCTTCCAACGCCCACTCGAGGCGCCGCAGGCCGCCGGCCGTCGTCTCGCCGGACACGCCGGCGTTGACGACCCGCAGGCGGTAGCCGGCGCGGTCGAGGTGCTCCTGAAGCCTGGCCGGGTAGGCCTCCTCCAACATCAGCCCGAGGCCTGCGGTCAGCGAGTCGCCGAACGCGACGACCAGCGGCTCGTCCGGCGGACGGCCGGCCGCCCGGTCCGCGCCGGCTGCCGCGCGCTCCTCACCGCCGGTGGCCGCGGGCGCACAGGCCGAGACCAAGAGGCAGCCGAGCGCCGCGACGCATGCGACGACGCGCCGCCACGGGACGCCACGCTCCCCTGCTCGCCTCATACGATCCTTCTATCCTACACGTCCCGGGAACCGGCCTTCGACCCGCCGCCCCGGCACCGCCCGCGCCAGATCCAGGCGTACACGGCCGCGTTGAGCAGTATTACTGCGATACCGAGCACGACCTGTCCGGTACGTGTCAGGCCCGCCGGGTACAGCAAGGCCACCAAGTACCGCTCGACGAAGTCGCCGCCGTACCCGCGCCCGCCCGCGCGAGCTCGCAGCCAGTTCTCCAGCGGGGTCAGCGGACAGATCGCCCCGGACCATTCGATCGCCACGCCCCAGGCCGCGGCCGGCAGGTGAATCCAGGCCAGCCGCGGCCGCCAGCGCACCGTCAGACCGCCCAGCACGACGAAAGCGACGAAGGCGAGATGCAGCATGACGACGGCATCCGCCAGCAACGACCAGAACACCGGCTCTTCCTCCAGCCGCGGCGACCCGACCGGCCGCGTCTCCAGGATAACCGCAGGCGAGCGCCTCTCATGACGGGCCCGATGCCGCGCCCCGGTAGCCGTCGCCACGCTTTTCGGGTACGATGCCGGGACCTCCTCCAGAAGGCGACATGACGCGTGCCATTGTTTGTGCTCTGCTTGCGGCGTGCGGGGTGGCCGTGGCGGTAGCGTCAGCGCCGCCGACCGCCGCCGCAGGGGGCATCACGGCGATCGAGGGCATCAAGGTCGGGCATTACACCCTCGCCGCCCGCCCGACCGGCTGCACGGTCATCCTCACCGAGGGCGGTGCCGTCGCGACAGTCGACATCAGGGGCTCGGCGCCCGGCACGCGCGAGACGGCCCTGCTGGACCCGACGCACACCGTTCAGCAGGTCCACGCCGTCGTGCTGGCGGGGGGGAGCGCGTTCGGTCTAGCGGCTGCCGACGGCGTCATGCGCTACCTCGAGGAGCGCGATGTCGGGTACCAGACACGGGCAGCCAAGGTGCCCATCGTGCCCGCCGCCATCCTGTACGACCTGGGCGTCGGCGGGGACGCGTCCATCCGGCCCACGGCGGACTGCGGCTACCGCGCCGCGGCGGCGGCGACCGGCGGGCCGGTCGCCGAGGGCAGCGTCGGCGCGGGCGCGGGCGCTACCGTGGGCAAGCTGGGTGGTCCCCGGCGCGCCATGAAGGGCGGCATCGGCACGGCGCTGCTCGAGCTGTCCAACGGCATCCGGGTGGCGGCGCTCATGGCGGTCAACGCGGTCGGGGACGTCTACGACCCGGCGACGGGCGCTCTCATTGCGGGCGTGCGAAGCGGCGACGGCCGGAAGCTGACTGGCGCGCAGGCGCTGCTGCGGCAGCCGGCGGCGGCGGCGGCCCGGGAGAACACGACCATCGGCGTCGTCGCCACCAACGCGGCCCTCGACAAGGCGCAACTCGGCGTCGTCGCGCGGATGGCACACGACGGCTTGGCGCGCGCCATCCAGCCGGCGCACACCCCGGTTGACGGGGATGCCATCTTCGCCCTGTCGACCGGCAGGCAGGCAAACGCGACCGACCTGTTGCGGATCGGCGCCATGGCTGCCGACGTCACCGCGGAGGCCATCGTCCGCGCCGTCCGCGCGGCCAGCGGCCTGCCGGGCTACCCGGCGGCGCGCGACCTCAAGGAGAGCACACCATGAACGCTGTCGTTCTCGCAGCTATCGGCCTGATCGCGGTCTTTGCCGGCTACCGCTTCTACTCGAAGTTCATTGCCGAGAAGATCTACCAGCTCGACCCTGACTTCCAGACCCCGGCGCACGCCATGCGGGACGACATCGACTACATCCCGACGAACCGGGTGGTGCTGTGGGGGCACCACTTCACGGCAGTGGCCGGCGCCGCGCCAATCATCGGCCCGGGCATCGCCGTGGTCTGGGGCTGGCTCCCGGCCTTCCTGTGGGTCGTCATCGGCACGATATTCTTCGCCGGCGTGCACGACTTCGGGGCCATCTGGGCAAGCGTCCGCAACCGGGGACTGTCGGTCGGCTCGCTGACCGGCGAGGTGGTGAGCCACCGCGCGCGCAACCTGTTCATGATCATCGTCTTCTTCCTCCTGCTGATGGTCAACGCGGTCTTCGCCGTGGCCATCGCCGACGCCTTCATCGCCACGCCGGCGAGCGTCATTCCGGCCTGGAGCGCCATCGTCGTTGCGGTCGCCATCGGCGTGCTGCTCTACAAGGTGGGCGTCGGCATCACCTGGCCGACGGTCGTCGGGACCATCATTCTCTACGCCGTCATCGCGCTCGGCGAGGTCGCGCCGGTGGAACTGCCGGCCAGCATAGGTGGCCTCGGCCCGGCGGCGCAGTGGATCCTGATCCTCTTCGCGTATGCTGCGGCGGCGTCGATGCTGCCGGTCTGGCTGCTGCTGCAGCCGCGCGACTACATCAACGGCATTCAGCTCTTCATCGGCCTGGGCATCCTGTACGGCGCGGTCCTGATCGCCAGCCCCACTATCGTGGCGCCGGCGATCAACCTGAACGTGCCCCCGGCGACCCCGCCGATCATGCCGCTGCTCTTCGTTACCATCGCCTGCGGCGCCATCTCCGGCTTCCATGGCCTGGTTAGCTCCGGCACCACGTCGAAGCAGCTCAACACGGAGACCGACGCCCGCTTCGTCGGCTACTTCGGATCGCTCGGAGAAGGCGCGCTGGCCATCATCGCCATCATCGCGGCGACGGCGGGCTTCGCGTCGCTCGGGGACTGGGAAGCGTTCTACGTGGCCCGGCCGGACAATCCCGACTTCACGTTCGCCAGCCTCGGCGCCATCACCGCGTTCGTCCAGGGCGGCGCGCGCATCGCGTCGGACGGCCTCGGTCTACCGCTGGGGTTCGCCGCGACGCTGCTGACCGTCATGGCGGTTCTCTTCGCCGGCACGACGATGGACGCCGGCGTCCGGCTGCAGCGCTACATCGTCCAGGAATGGGGCACCATCTACCGAATTCCGGCGCTCACCAACGGCTACGTGGCCACCGGCGTCGCGGTAGGCGCCTGTCTCGTCCTCGCGTTCGGCGCGGGCGGGGCCGACGGCACCGGCGGGATGGTCATCTGGCCCCTGTTCGGCACCACCAACCAGTTGCTCGCCGGCCTGACGCTGCTGGTCATCAGCGTCATGCTCGTCAAGCTCGGGCGTCCATCGCGCTACACGCTGACGCCGATGGTGTTCGTCACGACGATGGCACTGCTGAGCGCGCTCTACCAGTTGCGCGACCTGTACGTCGCGGGCAGCTACCTGCTGGTCGCGATCGACGTCGTGATCATCATCACCGCCATCTTCGTCATGCTCGAGGCGGTGTCGGCGCTCATGCGGGAACGCCGCCTCGCGGCGGCGGTCGGCTAGCAGTCCGTGGGAAGCGGCAATGCACGAACCATGGCAGCGCCGGATCGGGGCACGGCTCGCCAGGGCCCGCACGCTGCTCGGCGAGTTCTACACGGCGCCCTACCGGGGCGCCGTGGCCCGCGCCAGGCGCGACGAGGACGATCTGTTCATGCTGTTCGTCTATGCCGAGTTGATGGGGGTGCCGAATCCCGCGACCTACTACACGCTGGAACTGCAGCCGCTCCTGTTGGAGCGCTTTCACGAGTGGCACACCCGGATCGGCCTCGAGCACTCGCCGCTCGACCACTTTCGCTGCTGCTAGGAGTCCGCGCCGTAGAACGGCGCGGACTCCTGCCGGTTTGGTTGGACGCCAAGCGGAGCCGCAAGGCAACGATTGGCTGGCTGGCAGCCTGCGGCGCGTGCCGCGCCGCGTGAGGCCGGCGGGCGCAGCGCGCCGCGCTACCGCCCGGACGACGTGATGCTCGAGGACCTGCTGGCGCACCAACTGGTGTTCGTGGGAGGCAAGGGCGGCGTCGGCAAGACGACCATCGCCGCAGCGCTGGCCGTCACCGCCGCGGATCAGGGCCGGCGGTGCCTGCTGGTCTCCACCGACCCGGCACACTCGCTCGGAGACATCTTCGGGCGGCAGATCGGCGACCGGCAGCAGGAGCTCGCGCCGGATCTCTGGGGCGTGGAGATCGATCCGGACCTCGAGGCGGCGCGCCATATCGACGCGGTGAAAGCCCAGATGAAGGCGCTCGTTCATCCGCGTCTGTACGGCGAGGTGGACCGGCAGCTCGACCTCGCCCGCGACGCGCCGGGCTCCGCCGAAGCCGCCCTCCTCGAGCGGGTCGCGACGCTCATGGGGCACGACGGCTCGCGCTACGACCTCATCATCTTCGACACGGCGCCCAGCGGCCACACGGTCCGCCTGCTCTCGCTGCCGGAGGTGATGGGCGCCTGGATGGACGGCCTCCTTCGCCACCGGCAGCGCGCGGGCCGGCTGGCAGCCGCCCTGAGCCGTTTCGGCGGCGGACCGGCGCCCGGCGACGAGCTGTCGCTCATCGACACTCCGGCGGACCACGAGCCGGGCAGCCGTAACGCGCAGATCCACGACCGGCTGCAGGCCCGGCGCCGCACGTTCCTGGTTGCGCGCGAGCGGCTGCTCGACCAGGCGACCACCGCCTTCCTGCTGGTGATGAACACCGACAAGCTGTCGATCCTGGAGAGCCGGCGGGTCCGGGACCTGCTGTCCCGATTCGACGTCGGCGTCTGGGGCGTCGTGGTCAACCGCGTGCTGCCGAGCGCGGCCGGCGGCGACTTCCTGGCGGCGCGGCGGACGCAGGAGCGAGCCTATCGCGCGGAGATCGACCGTCTCTTCGCCCGCCTGCCGCGGGTGGTGGTGCCGCTGCTCGAACGCGACGTCTACGGCACCGACTCCCTGCGGCGGGTCGGGGGGCTGCTGCGGCGCGGCTGGGAGTCGGGCCAGTAGGCTCCGGGAGACCGTCGTGAGCGTATCTCCCGTCGCCGCCGCGCTGCTGGCCTTCGCCGTCTACTGGGCGGCCTATCGTTTCTACGCGCGGCACCTGGCCCGGCGGCTCTTCGCGCTCGACGACGCACGGCCGACACCGGCGCACCGGTTCCGCGACGACGTCGACTACGTGCCCGCCAACCGCTACGTGCTCTTCGGGCACCAGTTCGCCTCCATCACGGGTTTGTCGCCCATGCTGGGGCCCGCCATCGCGGTCATCTGGGGCTGGCTGCCGGCGCTGGCGTGGGTGGTGCTGGGCGCCGTCTTCGTCGGTGCGGTGCACGACTTCGGCGCGCTCGCCGTCTCGATCCGCGCCCGGGGCCTGTCGATCGGCAAGGTGACCGAGAGCCTGGTCGGACCGCGCGCCAAAACGCTGTTCCATCTCCTCATCTTCTTCCTGATCGCCCTGGCCATGGGCGTGTTCGTACACGTCGTGGCCACGCTGTTCTCCCCCGCGTTCTATCCGGAATCGGTGCTGCCGACAGCCGTGCTCATGCTGGTGGCAGTCGCGATCGGCGTGGCGATCTACCGGCTCGGCTGGGACATCCGGGCGCTGACCGCCGCAGGCCTCCTGGTGCTGCTCCTGCTCGTCTGGGCCGGCATCCGGTATCCGGTCGTCGGCCCCTCGCTGGCGCAGTGGAAATGGCTCCTGCTGATCTACTCGTTCGCCGCCAGCGTGCTGCCGGTCTGGCTGCTGCTGCAGCCCCGCGACTACCTGAACAGCCTCCTGCTCTACCTGGGCGTCGCCGCGATGTACGCCGGCTTCTTCCTGACCAATCCGTCGTTCGCCGCGCCCGTGCTGGACGTCGCCCCGCCGGGGGCGCCCCCGATGTTCCCGTTCGTCTTCATCGTGATCGCCTGCGGGGCCGCCAGCGGCTTCCATGCGCTGGTCTCGTCGGGAACCTCGGCCAAGCAGCTCGACCGCGAGACCGACGCCCGGCTCGTCGGCTATGGCGCGATGCTGGGCGAGTCACTGCTCGGCGTCATGGCGGTGCTGGCCTGCACGGCCGGCTTCGTGTCGCGCGGGGACTGGCTGGCGCGCTATCAGAGCTGGGAGTCGGCCGACAGCCTGGGGGGCAACATCGCCGCGTTCATCGCCGGCACGACGCGGTTCCTGTCCACGCTGGGCTTCTCCACCGAGCTGGCGACCGTCGGGGTCGCCGTGCTCGTCGTCTCCTTCGCCCTGACGTCGCTCGACTCCGCCACGCGGCTGCTGCGCTACAACGTGACCGAGATCGGTGAGACGCTGCGTATGCCCCTCCTCGGGAACCGGTACGTGGCGTCGGCCATTGCCGTCGCCGCCATCTGGTTCTTCGCGTTCTTCCAGGTGCGGGGCGAGTTTGCCGGGTTGGTGCTCTGGCAGCTGTTCGGGACGACCAACCAGATGCTGGCGGGGCTCGCGCTGCTCGCGGTTACGGTCTACCTCCTGCGGCGCGGCAAGCCGATCGTCTATACGCTGGTGCCGATGCTCCTGATGCTGATCTCGACGCTATCGGCCATGAGCATCAACCTCGTGGAGTTCTGGACGAACGCCCAGTGGGCGCTGCTGGCCACCGGGACCGCCATCCTGGTGCTGGCCGTCTGGCTCACGGGCGAGGCCTGGATCGCCGTGCGCCGCTTCCGGCGTCACGGCGCGCTCGAACCGCTGGAGGTCAGCTTCCGGCCAAGCCCGGGCGGGACATTTGCCCGGCGCCAGGCCGAGACGCTAGAATAGGGCCGGTTTCCACGGAGGTCGAAGCGTGAATCCTTGGTTGGCAGTGCTAATTACCGGCATCCTCGCGTTCGCGGCCCACATCGTCTTCGTGCTCGCCGTGCGCAGCAAGTAGCGCAGCCGGCGACAGGGCGACCCGCCTCACCGGGTCTCGTCGCGCAGGCTAAAGACGAACAGCACGTTGCCGGCCGCGGCGGCGACGTACTGCTTATCGTCCACCTGATAGCTCATCGGCCCGTTGTGGATCACGCCGCCGAGCGTCGTCCGCCAGAGCAGGTTCCCGTCACGGGCATCGAACGCGTAGAAGTACCCTTCCCGGCCGCCGGTGAACAGCACGTCGGATGCCGTGGTCAGGATGCCGCTGGTCGTCACGTCGGTCATCTCGAACTTCCAGCGCTGCTCGCCGGTGCGCGGGTCGAGCGCGATCACGGCGCCGGTCCCGGCGGCCTCCGTCCAGCGGTTGACGTGGCCGCGCGCCAAGGCCGGCGGCGCAGCCGCGCCCGGGATGGCCGGCATCGGCCGGCCGCCGAGGAACAACTGGCCCTCGCGGTACTCCTCCGGTTCGGACGACGGCTGGAAGATCGCCCCGTAGTTCTCCCAGGCGGACAGATAGAACAGCCCGGTGCCCGGGCTGTAGGACGGCGAGTACCAGTTCGTGCCGCCCTGCACGCCGGGATAGGTGACCTCGCCGGGCGCCTGCGGCGTCTGAACCGGCCGTCCGCTGTCGTCGAGCCCCTCGGCCCAGTTGACCGTCACGAACGGACGCCCATTGATGAAGCGGCCCGTCGTCCGGTCCAGGGCATAGAAGAACCCGTTCCGGTTGGCCCACAACATCACCTTGACGACCTGCCCGTCGGCCGTCTCGATGTCGGCCAGCACCGGAATCTGGACGGAGTCGTAGTCGTACGTGTCGTTCGGGGTGAACTGGAAGTACCAGCGCAGCTCGCCGGTGTCGGCGTCGAGCGCCACGACGCTGTCCGAGTACAGATTGTCGCCCCGCCGCTGCGCCGGGTTCCAGTCGGGTCCGGGGTTGCCGATGCCCCAGTACGTCAGGTTGAGCTCCGGATCGTACGAGCCCGTCAGCCAGACCGAGGCCCCGCCGTAGCGCCACGAGTCGCCCGCCCAGGTGTCGTTCCCCGGCTCGCCCGGACCCGGGATGGTGTAGAAGCGCCACGCCTCTTCGCCCGTGGCCGCGTCGTACGCCGCGATGTAGCCGCGGATGCCGTACTCCCCGCCCGCGACGCCCACCACGACCTTGTCCTTGATCACCAGCGGCGCCACCGTCATGGCGTATCCCTGCGACGGCTCGCCGACCCCGGTCTTCCAGATGGGTTGCCCCGTCACCGCGTCCAGCGCGATGAGCTGGGCGTCGATCGTCGCCATGAACAACGTGTCGCCGAGGATGGCCACGCCGCGGTTGATGCGGCCGCAGCAGGGCCGGGACTCCGGCGACGGCGTGTACTCGTAGACCCAGAACACGCGCCCGGACTTGGCGTCGAGCGCCACCACGTCGTTGGGCGCCTGGGTGACGTACATGACGCCGTCGACCACCAGCGGCGTCGCGGTGAAGTTCTCGAGCGACCGCGCCTGAAACACCCACTGCAGCTCCAGGTCTCCGACGTTGGACGGGGTGATCTGGTCCAGGAGGCTGTGGCGCGTGCTGGAGTACGACCCCGAGTAGGTCAGCCAGTTGTGCGGCTCGCTCTGCGCATTGCGCAGGCGGTCGGCGGTGACCTGCGCGTCGAGGCCGGCGGTGAGCAGCAGCGCCAGGACGCACGTCAGAGCAACGAATCGGGCCATGGTCAGTCCACCCCTTTGAGAGAGAGGAGATAGGCGAGCAGGTCGGAAAGCTCCTGCTCGCTGAGTTCGTCATCATAGGACGGCATCGGCGATGTCGTGAGCACCGTGTACTCCCGCAGGTCGGCCTTCTCGAGCGAGACGAGCCGCTCGTTCTGGTCGATGAGCTGCACCGTGAACGTATCCTCGTTGAGCCGCCGCCCGCTCAGCTCGCGTCCGTCGCGCGTCACGGCGCGGACGGGCCGATTGACGGGCAGCATCGAGCCGGTGGGGTCCAGCAGCGACCGCTCGAGCGCGCCGGCGGAGCGCACCGCGCCGATGTCGGTCAGGTCGGGGGCCGCCCGCGACCCGCGGCCCGCGACCCGGTGGCAACTCAGGCAATCGCCCTTGCCCGCGAAGACAGCCTGGCCGCGACCGGCGTCCCCGACCGAGAGCGTGGCCGGATCAACAGCATCCATGGTACGGATGAAGGCCACCAGCCCGGACAGCTCGGCCTCCGTGTACTCCCCGGGCGGCATCGCGGTGTCAGGCAGGCCGTTCGCGATCACTGCCTGCAGCTCCGCGTCCGACGAGGCGTTGCGGAACGTCCCGCCGCGCAGATTCACGCCGGTAATCGCGTCGCCTTCCGTGCCGTGACAGGCCGAGCAGTTGTCGGCATAGAGCCGCGCGCCGAATTCGATGTCCGCCTGCGCGTACTGGCCGGCATGCTCCTGCGCGCGGAGCACCCCGCCGGACGCCGCCAGCAGCACTGCCGCCGCCAGCGCCAAGGATCCTGCATGTCGTGTATCTCGCATCCTGATCTCCCGCCGCAACAGAGGCTCATTGTAGTGCAGTCTTGATAGTACAGTCTTGCCCCGGCTGCCCCACTCGGGCCGTGAACGTCTATAATCGGCCCATGCTTGCCCGCATGCGCGCCTCGCTCGCTCTGGCTTCAATCGCACTGCTGGTTGCCTGCGCCGGCGGTCCACCGGATGCCGGCGGTCTGCCGGATGCCGACAGCCTCCGGGAGTCGTTCGCCGCACAGATCGCCGCAGTGGGCGGGGTCAGCGATTTCGAGCGGGACGGGATCGAGCTCACGTTCTCCGGACCGGACGGCGCCGGCGGACAGACTGCCTGGCGCGTCAGCATCGACTCGGCGGTCGTCGCGCCCCAGGACGATGCGGACTACCCGTACCGCGGCAACGTCCTGTCCTCCTGGTATGCGGACGGCGAATCGATCGAGCCGGTGGGCTCGATGTCCAATCTCCCGTCCGATTTTCTCGACGCGGGGCTCGCGCAGGATTGTTGGGGCCTGTGGGAGGCGGCCGAGAGCCGCTGGACCTGGTAGCGACCGCCGCGGCTTGACGCCCGGGACCGTTCGTATATAGTGGCCCGCGACCCGAGACGTATCGGGCTAGAATAGGCTGTCTGCCGTGCGCGCTCCGCTGGCGGGGATGCTGCGGCCCGAGCGGCTTGGAGGACCAAACATGTTGCAACGCGTCGGAAGATCGTTTCTGGCTGTCGCGCTCGTCGCCGCAGCCGCCGCGGTGGCCCTGTGGCCGGCAGAGACCGAGGGCCAGAGCGGGGTCTATCAGGCGCCGCGGCTCATGGGCACGCCGAACCCGGACCTGAACGGCATCTGGCAGGCGATGGGAACGGCGCACTGGAACGTCGAGGACCATTCCGTCGATGCGGGGCCGTTCCCGACGCTGCTGGGAACCTGGGGGGTGCAGCCGGCCGGCCGGAGCGTCATCGTGGGCCGCGGCCGGATCCCGTACCAGGACTGGGCGCTGGAGAAGCGGCGCGAGAACTTCGAGACGCGCCTGACCATGAACCCGGACGAGTCGAGCACCCAGGGCGACCCGGAAGCCAAGTGCATGATGCCGGGGATTCCCCGTGCGACCTATCTTCCGTTCCCCTTCCAGATCATTCAGACACCGAGCAAGATCCTCGTCGCCTACCAGTTCAACGTCGCGAAGCGCACCATCCACATGGAAAACCACGTGGAGGCCCCGATCGACTTCTGGATGGGTTGGTCGAACGGCCATTGGGAAGGTGACACGCTGGTGGTGGAGGTCACCGGGTTCAACGGCCTGACGTGGCTGGACCGCTCCGGAAACTTCCACAGCGAGGCCCTGCGCGTCGTCGAGCGTTTCACGCCGAGCAGTCCGCACCACATGATGTACGAGGCCACGCTCGAGGATCCCAACGTCTACACCGAGCCCTGGACGATCCGGATGCCGCTGTATCGCCGGCTGGAGGAGAACGCCCAGCTGCTCGAGTTCCGGTGTGTCGATATCGTGGAGGAGTTTCTCTACGGCAGCCTCGTCAAGGGGGCGCAGCCGTAGTGGTGAGTAGCCGAGAGCACGACAGGAGGCTTGAGATGAGCAAGCTGTATTTCGCGGCCGGGGCGACGGCAGCCATCATCGCCATGGTGGGGCTGGCGGCGGTACCGGCTGCCGGGCAGGCCCAGCAGGAAGACGCCTACATGGTCTCGCACACCCCCTGGGGTGACCCCGACTTGCAGGGCTCGTGGGAGAACCGGGCACCGACGCCGCTCGAGCGTCCCGTCGAGTTCGGGACCCGGCAGTTCCTGACCGAGGAGGAAGCGGCGGCCCGTGCGGCCAACCGGGCCGGCCTGCCCGACGGAGAGGAAGGCATCATCGCGAACGATCTGGTGACCGCGGATATCCAGCGCGTCGAGCAGTCCAACAGCATCGATCCCAACCGCCCGGGCCAGAAAATCTCGGGAGCGGAATACAACGCGTTCTGGAACGCGCCGGTGACCCCGCGCCTCGCGTCGATGCGCACGTCGCAGATCGTCGATCCCCCGGACGGGAGGCTGCCACCCTACACGCGCGAGATGCTCGAGCTGTGGGACGCGCGGGAGGCGGCGAGATCTCACCGCGGGGAAGCCGACTCGTGGGCGGACCGCAACGTCATGGAGCGCTGTCTGCTCCGTACCGGCCTGGCAATGGGCGAGATGAACGTCCCGAAGGACATCTATCAGACCCCTGGCCAGATCGTCTTCGACCTCCAGTACGGCGTGGTGCGCATCGTCCCGCTCGACGGGCGGCCCCGCCTGGGCTCGGACATCACCCAGTGGTGGGGCGACTCGCGCGGCCGCTGGGAGGGTGACACGCTGGTCATCGAGACCACGAACTTCAACAACATGCAGAACGGCGGCGCCGTGATGCCGTCGCACGGCGGCATCTACGGCCACAACCACGCCCACTACCACATGGGTTCGGGTGAGCACCTGACGCTCACCGAGCGCGTCCGGCGGACAGGGCCCGACACCATGGAGTATGCGTACACGCTCAGCGACCCGAGCGTGTACGTGGCCCCGTGGACAGCCGTCAACCTCTGGCATCTCGATCAGAACGAGCCGGACGTCTACGAGTACACCTGCCACGAGCACAACTACGGCATGGTCGGCCTGCTCAAGGGCGGCCGGGCGGACGAGCAGATTGCGCTCGACGAGGCGGCGCGGGAGGTGAACGACCGCGGGCCGCAGATCGCGGCCGAGTGGGAAGAAACCGAGGCGTGGGAGGCGCAGAACCGCTAACGGCGGTGCGCTGGATCCAGCAAGTCGAACAGGAGGAGATTCAGATGCGAGCGAAACTAGCCATCGTTGGTTGCCTGGTTGGTCTGTTCGTCGCCATGACGGCGGCGCCGGCCATGGCGCATCATGCTTTTGCAGCGGAGTTCGACGCCAGTAAGCCGATCTCCCTGCAAGGCAAGATCACAAGGATGGAGTGGGTCAACCCCCACTCGTGGCTGCACATCGACGTCACGCGGGAGGACGGCACGGTCGAGTCCTGGATGGTCGAGGGCGGACCTCCGACCAGCCTGCTCCGCCGCGGCTTCACCAAGCGGGATCTGCCGATTGGTGACGAGGTCTTCGTCGACGGTTACCTGGCGAAGGACGGTTCGAACAAGGCCAACGGCCGCGACATCACGTTCGGGGACGGACGCAAGCTGTTCATGGGATCGTCCGGCACGGGCGCGCCGCAGGACGGCCGGGATCCGATCGAGCGCTAGCGCACCGTCGCGGGACGGCCGGTTGCCCGCGTGACCGGCCTGCCAGGTTCATCCCCCCGGCCGGCGTCTGTCCTGGCGCCGGCCGGGGTTTTTCGTACCCCAATGCGAGGAGACTGTGGCGATGAAGAGGTTGACGTCGATCACGCTGGCAGCGTTCGTCGGAGCGGTCGGCCTTGCGGCACCCCCGGCCGTGGCAGCCGGTGAGGCCGATGCCGAAATCACGTACACGAAGCACATCGCCCGGGTCATCCAGCGGTCCTGCGAGAGTTGTCATCGGCTGGGCGGGTTCGCCCCCATGTCGTTGATGACCTACAACGAGGTTCGGCCCTGGGCCAGGGCGATCAAGCAGAAGACCTCGACCCGCGAGATGCCGCCGTGGTTCATCGAGCCCGATATCGGCATCCAGCACTTCAAGAACGACCCGTCGTTGAGCGCGGACGAGATCACCATGGTGGCGAAGTGGGTCGACAGCGGCGCACCGCGCGGCAACCCGGCCGACATGCCTCCGGCCCGCGAGTACCTCGATCGCGCCGAGTGGGCCATCGGCGAGCCCGACCTGATCGTCGAGGGGCCGGAAGTACTGGTCAAGGCCGTCGCCCCCGACTACCACCGCGAACTGGGCCCGGTGCCGACCGGCCTGACGGAGGATCGCTACATCGCGGCGGTCGAGGTCAAGGAGACCCGCCTGGACGGCAGCGCGTTCAGGAACGAGCGAGGCAGCGGCCTGAACCTCTTCACCCTGCACCATGCCGGGATCCGCGAGCTCGGGTTCGACATGGACGCCCCGGACGGCTTCTATCTGATCTACGAGGTCGGCCAGAACGCGACGTTCTACCCAGCCGACACCGGTGTCCGCCTCGGGGGGGACTCGGCGCTGACCTATACCGTGCACATGCACTCGGTGGGCCGCGACATCCCGGTGCGGGTCGACGTCGGGTTCAAGTTCCACCCGCAGGGCTACGAGCCGAAGTACAGGCAGTCGGGCTACAACGCAGGGCTCGTCGGAGGCAGCAACGTCCGGGAAGACCTCGCCCTGCCGCCCGGAAACGCCTCCATCCGGTACGACAACTTCCAGACGATGAGCGAGTCGGGCATCCTCACCACCTTCGAGCCGCACCTGCACATGAGCGGGGACCGGATGTGCGTGGAGGCCCAGTACCCGAACGGGTACCGCGAGATCCTCAACTGCTCGGGGTACGACCACAACTGGGTCAGGACCTACGTCTACGAGGACGACTACGCGCCGCTCCTGCCGCGAGGCACGATTCTGCACATCATGGGGTGGTACAACAACTCGGAGACGAACTCCAACAACATCGAACCGCGCAACTGGAAGACGGGCGGCAACCGCTCGGTCGACGAGATGTTCGTGTTCCTGCCGAAGCTCACGCTGCTGACCGACGAGCAGTTCGCGGCCGAGGTCGCGCGCCGCGAGGCGCGGCAGTTGGGCGCCAGCACGAACCAGCAGGACGACTAGCAGACGCCCCATCCGGGCCGTGTCCGGGATGGGGCGCCGGTCACTTGCAAGGAATGACAATGACGATGAGTGCTCGTGTTCGGCGTCGATTCGCATGGCGCTGGGCCGTGGCGGCGGCGCTCGCGTGGCTGGCCCCGGCCCTCTGCTTCGCCCAGGACAACCTCATCATGAAGCGCGGGCAGCGCATCGCCCCGATCTACGAAGGGTGGATGGCAAACCCGGACGGGACGTTCGATCTGATCTTCGGATACTTCAACCTCAACAGCGAGGAGCTCATCGACGTTCCGATAGGCGCGGACAACAACATCGAGCCGGGCGGCCCCGACCAGGGGCAACCGGCCCACTTCTTTCCACGGCGCAGCCGGTTCACGTTCAGGGTCACGGTGCCCGCGGACTTCGGCGAACAGGAGCTGGTCTGGAAGATCGCCGCGAACGGCAAGACCGAGTACGCGTTTGCCACGCTGAAGCCCGACTACATCATCGACGAGCGGATCATGATGATGAACAACGGCGGGTTCGGCGGCCGCGGGCAGCGACTCGGCGAGCCGAACAACGTGCCTCCGAGCGTCCGTCTGCAGGGACCCGCCACACGGTCCGTCCAGGTCGGCGAGCCGCTCGCGCTGACGGCGTACGCCAGCGACGACGGCAACCCGCGCGGGGGCATCGGCGGCTCCAACGACCTCGGCCTCGGCACCGGCTGGTTCGTCTACCGCGGCCCGGGCGACGCGATCGCGCTGGAACCCGAGCAGGAACACCCGGAGTACCGCCGGCAGAAGGCGATCGCCGCGCGGCTGCAGAGGACCGCGTTCTCGCCTGCCCCACGGACCTCCGTGGCCTCCACCGGCGGCGGTGCGTCGCAGGTGGAGCTGCCGCCGCCGAACGTGGTGACCGATCGCCCCGTCGAGGTGACGGCCACGTTCAGCGAGCCCGGCACCTACACGCTGCGCGCGATGGCCCACGACGGCGGCCTGCACGGAGCCGTTGACGTGACCATCACCGTCGAGCCGTAGCGACTCACGGCGTGCAGGCGGAGTCCTGCGCCGCCTACTGGAGGGTATCCCCGAAGTAAGTTGGGGAACTCTGGGCAGCTCTCCGAATCTGCCGCACGAGGTCGCGCGAATTGGCCGGCACGTTCTCGGCTACCGGCCCGCCCTCAGTCAGCGCGAATCCGAAACCGATCAGCTCGAAGAACCGCAGCCATTGTTTTGACCCTGGCTGGATTTTGGTGATTGGCCGAGAAAAGCCCCCACGGTCTCCACTGCCGTCGCCCACGCATGTCGCGTGCGTGTCCGCAACTGGAGTTCAATCTGCAACCCGTTGCACGCGTCATTCCGGTCGCTGTGATAGCGATAACGAGATGGAGCCCCCGCCGGGACCTTCCGCGCCGCCATTCGGGCGAGCGGGTAGGCGCCTGCAATAGCCTCATTCGCGCAACGCCCACGGTCGGGTTTCGCGAGCGTCGAGGCGCCAAGCCAAGGTGCGGCGAGCCGCCCACCGTAGAACCTGGTATCCTGCACGGCCAGGCCGACAGGAGGCAAGGTCGGCCGGAAACTCCGCACATGCACTTGCCGTTTGCCGTAGACAGCCTTGCGTGCACACGGGTCGCGATCATGCTGGTTCCATCGTACACGGTAGCAGCCCTGACTGGAGAGATGGTGTGGACGATCCCAACGCTGGCCGCCGCCAGCGCCTTGGCGGCGAGCCTAAAGCGACCACAGGACCCGAAACGCGCAGTTGACGAGAGCGATCCCGACGCGAATCCCGAAGATGCGGACACCGACACCGAGTAGGCGATTCAGTGCAGCAGAGGGACCGAGGCTCCGGTCGATACCCGGCCGGCAGCAAGACCCGCTCTAGCTGCCGCCGAGTTTCACTCAGCAGGCGCCGCGCTGCGTTGGGCCTCGTACCGACGCACCGTCGCCTTGATCCGGTCGGCGTAGCCGAAAATATCGTTGATCGACTCGATCGGGACACGCTCTTCCGCCTTCTGCTCGTCCAACAGACCGATCCGCTTCTGGGCCTTGTTGAAGTACAGCCGGCAGATCGGCTGACGGTTGGTGTTGTCAAGCAGCACCGCGCACAAGTGCTTCGCGTCCCGGATGACGATCCGATCAGGCGACACCTCCTCGCTGAGGATGGCGGTGACCGCGTAGTAGGCACGCCATTCCTCATCGGTCGTAACGATGCCGTCGACGGTCGTGGCGTCTGCCGTCTTCTCGTCCGACGCCGGCTCGGCTGCGGAAACAGGGTCGTCGTGGTCGGTGCTAGCCAGCGCCGACTTTAGGCGGTCGCTGATGCGCTTCGCCACGAACTGGTGCATGGCCTTCTTCGTCGCGCGGGTGAACTGCTCGATGACAGTCTTCGTCTTGACACCCTCGTAGACCTGTGCGGCAAAGTGCCGCACGAACGGCTCGGACGGTTCGGCCCACTCGGCCGTCAGGAGGCGCAGGACCTCACGCGTGTACTTCAGATCCTTGGCGGTACCGAGGATCTGGTCCAAGTCGAAGGACGCCTTCGTGAACCGCTTGAGCTCGTCGACGTCGATCGCGTCGACGTCGAGCATGCTGATCTCGAGGAACGGACGCGCGTCCATCTTGTTCTGCTCCTCAATGTCCGAGTAGAACCGGTAGATGACCCCGTCAGTCAGCACACCGAACCGGGCCTTGGCGACGCTGAAGTACCGGTACAGCTGGGAGGCCGGCTCCTTGCCGAGGTCGACCCCGTAGTGCTTGCACTCGAAAAGCATGATCGGCTCGCCGTCGCGGAAGATCGCGTAGTCGACCTTCTCGCCCTTCTTCGTGCCGACGTCGGCCACGAACTCAGGAACCACCTCGGCCGGATCGAAGACGTTGTAGCCGAGCACGTGGTTGATGAACGGCATGACCAACGCGGTCTTCGTCGCTTCCTCGGTCTTGACGTTGTCGACCCGCTGCCTGATCCGGCTCGACATCTCCCGAAGCCTGTCGGCCAAGTCCATGCCCTCGAGCATCTGAGTCATCGGTACGAACTCCCTTCCCGCTGGCTGGAATCGACGAAATCGTAGGCCACCACTGGCCACCGGGGCCAGAGGCCAGCAGAGATCCTAACCCGCAGGACTGGGCTGAACGCGCATCTCATCAACACCCCGTTGATATATTCAACACGCGGATCGGCTCTTTTGGCACAATATGCGGTCTCGCGTTTCGCGTGCCTCTAGTCCTCCCGCTCGTCGGCGCGCGCGCCGGCGAGGATGTTCGGGAGCGCGTAGTTCCCCTCGTGACAGGCGTACTCGTACAGGGGTTCGTCTGTCCTCTTCAGGTCTACCCGCGCCGTCCAGGGGCGCGTCCAGGTGGCAGGGTCCTCCACCGTGAACTCGTACTCGATGATGTCCGGCCCGATACGCGTGAAGCGCTCGACCAGACGCACGTCGGGGGTAGAGCCTCGCACGCCCGTCAAGGGATTGAAGTGCATCGTCTCGACGACCAGCGTGTCGCCTTCCCAGCGGCCCCGCGAATCCCCGACGAACTGCCTGATCGGCTGCGCCGGGCGCGGACGCCCGTCCAGCGGCACGATGCGCACGGTGTGCGTCATCTCGGCGAGCAGTGCTACGTGGTCCGGGGTCTGGTGCACGTACATCACCATAAGCGACTGTCGTCTAGCGATTTACGTCGCCGCAGTACGCGAGTGCCCCACGCTGTACCCCACACCGTTGGGAGCGCCCCCCCACGCGCTTTCCCCCGGTCGCGTCGAGGCGCGCCGACCGTCCCGTCTCGAATGAGCCTCAAGCGCGCCGGGCCGCTCCCCGAGCGGCAGATCGTCTGCCGCGACGATCCCTCCGCCCCCGCTGCCCTCCGCGACCAGCCCGGCAGCGCCTCCAGCCTGGACGTTCGCCAAGTCGATGTCGGGAAGCACTCCATCAGCCAGTAGCCCGCCGGACGCGGCGCGATGTTGGTGGCGTCGTCATTGACTAGCACGACGTCGCGATGACGCAAGAGCTCGGCAAAAACGCCGATGCTGAACCGAATCCACCGAAGGAACGTCGAGGGATAAGCCACGCCGCAGGGTCCAGTCTTGCCCGGCGTGCGGGTCTCGTACTCGCAAGCTCTGCCGACGCCCGGGCGTTTGGCTGGTGTTGTCGGATCCCGCCAGGCCTGTGGGCCGTCGATGGAAACGGCTGCGACGTCACGGTTGCGAGCGAACATATCGATACATCGGGCAACGGCGGCCGGCGTGAGATCCTCCGGCGGCCACGCCATCACCCCCGGCACAGCGTCTCTGAGCACCCGTTTTCGAATGCGACCAAGGCCGATCCGATGTCATCCCAACTCCGGCAGGCGAGGTCAATCCCAAGGACACGTCGCGAATCGTCGAACACAGTCATGAGCGTCACGTAACGAGCGATTGGTGCGGGCATCCCCGCCGCCGTTTGCGGACGGTCCATCCGCGGCGCCGCTTCCGCTCACCCGCTGCCGCGATTCCGTGCCAGCAACTCGCGGAGAACGCCCTCGTCGGAGATGTCCGCCGACCAACCGTACGCCGCGGCCACAGCGGCGTCAAGGGCGTCGTGCGCATCGGCGAGCCACTGGGGGCGGGCGTTGTAGAGGTGCGTCAGCGTGCGCTTCTTGAGCGCCTCCGCCGAGTCCTCGTCGCGGGGGCGCCAGGCTTCGCGAGCTCGGCCGCGGCCCCGACAAGTAGGTGGCGCGGCGCGCGGATGGTACCGTGAGCCAGGAGCGCGACCATCGTTTCATGGGCGCGAACTCGATCACGTTGCGCCGCGAGATGCAGCGGCGCGGGATCGACGATCCGCGTTTCGTGACCGTCGGCCGCGCCGGCTGGATCAACCGCGAGAACAACGTCAGCGCCGCGGTTCTCACCGTCGGCCGCGCCGGCTGGATCAACCGCGAGAACAACGTCAGCGCCGCGGTTCTCAAGCCGGGTGCGCAGCCGATCGAGCTCGTCTCGAAGGCCGGCAGCGGCGACCACGCCGTGCAGGTCAAGCACAAGCAGGAGGAGATGGGCTACACCGAGCGCGGCAAGGCGGGCGGCATGGTGATGCGCCCGAAGGACAGCGACGTGTTCGACGAGAAGGGCCAGCACGTCACCGAGGCGCATCAGGTCCGTGGGAAGACGGAGACGTACCAGGCGTACTCGGTCACCGACGTCAACGTCGCGAACCTGCGCGACCGCACCCCCCCGGGCCAGGGCCGCTTTGCGGTCGGGGCCTGGCAGAAGGCCAACGACGGCCGGGATCCCGATTTCAACGCCATCCGCGCTGGCATGGCCCAGACGAAGATGGACAAGATGCTCGAGACCCTCGGTCAGAAGCACGGCGTCACCATCAAGACCGATGTCGCGCGCCTCCAGGAGGCCAGCTTCTCGCTCGACGCCAACGGCAAGGGCACGCTGCAGATTCCCGAGGGGTCGGCGTTCCGCGACCTCAACCACCAGGTCTCGTCGGTGATGCAGGCCGTCGCGCACGGGAGCGTCGCGCGCGAGGCCCAGCGTTTGGTCGCCGCGGCGCCGGCGGATCGGCCCAACGAGGAGGCCGCGGCCCGTGTCGCGGCCTACCAGCAGACGCCGTCCAAGCAGGCCAAGTCGCCGGCGTTCGCCGAGGCGGACCTGGTCGCCAGCTACGCGGGGCTGCACGAGACCACGGGTCTGGGGCTGGACTACAACCCCTCGCCCAACGTCGCCAACGCCGAGATGCAGGAGCGGTGGGCCCAGAAGCTCGCCGAGCCGGGCGGCTATGCGTCAGTCGACCGCCAGATCACGCGGACCCTCAAGCTCGACGAGGAGCTCACTCCCAAGCGGACCCAGGGTCGCTTCAAGACCCGTGAGGACCTCGCCCAGCCGGAGTACGCCGGCCGGTCCGCGCAGGAGATCACCGCGCGCGCCGCGACGGCCCTGCGGCAGGAGCGCCGTTCGGCGACCGACGATTCGGTTCCGGCGCCGCCCGAGCGTCCGGGTTCGGCCACCCAGACGCAGGCGGCCGCGCGTACCCAGACCCAGGGCCAGGAGGACCCGGGCCAGCCGCCTCGCTAGCCACTTTCGCCCCCTGGCTTCCTCACCGCCCCGGTCGCGACTCGCGGCCGGGGCTTTTTTTTGCTCGGCTCCATCGTGCAGGCTCTCCGGTGAGTTGCGCTACTTCTTCCGAGTCGGGCCTGTTCGGCGCCAGACGCTCTGTAGTCCTGATAAATCCCTTCTATGCAGCGACTTAGCCTGCAGTATCGGCGTCTGCCGATTTGGGCAACTTGTACATAAATACAAACCATTTAAACCAAACGGTTTACTGCCACACATCCGCATAACCTTCGCTCAGAACCTGCCCAAAACAGCTACTCTGGCGAGAAAAACTGATCGCGTTGATCAGTTTTTCTCGCGAAAGCTCCCAAAAACAGGCAAAATAGGCGAAAGTCAGCGCCTCAAAACGCCGCAAGTCCCCTATTCGCAACAACTTCGAATTTCTGTACAATGTCACCCGAAACCCTGGTGTGCCAAACGGCCACAAAGCCTGTATCCACAACAACTTCGGGAGACTAAACGAAGTCCGCCCGAAAAAGAAGTGTCTGTCGAGCCTCTTGCGAAACGCGTGATCGGCCGAGTTTTTCCCTGCCGGAGGCGGCGGGGCGAGGGACGGTCAGCGGGCGGGATGCAGCGTTCGCAGGATGGCAGTGACCGCGCCCGGGAAGCCGGCGACACGGGGGTTCATGGAGCCTGCCTGCCGGTTATGAGGGCAAGCGCACGCGAAGAGAGGTGGCGCATTTCCTTCACGAGCCGTTCCAGTTTACGGTTGTTCTCGATCCACTCCCGGTAGAGGACGAGTTCGTCTTCGGTGAGGTTCAAGCCGACGGTCTTTCCGCGGGCCTTGCGCGTCCAGTAGTGGTAGGGGCCGTGACGGGCGTCCGGGTCGTCGTGGCAGCGACAGGTAGCCCTCCCACACGTTATCCGGCGGGTGTGAACGCTGCCCTGGCCTACGAACCCGAGCGTTTGCAGTTCCGCCTTGAGCGCGTCGTATTGCTCCTCATAGCGGCGTAACGCTGCGCTGTAGGCCATCGATTCATTGTAGCGGCGTAACGCTGCGCTGTAGGCCATCGATTCATTGTTTCACATCCTTGGTGTCTGCTAATATACAGTAGTAGGCAGGAGTGGTCAATCAAACAAACCATGAACTGCCTGCGTGGTTCCTTCGCCCCCTATTGGCAGTCGATCCAGCGTGCGCTGTTCCCCCAGTTGGAGCTCGTGTTGGGTCCGCTGACCGGGAAACAGCAGCAGTTGGTGCAGACTCTCGAGGTCATCCGTATCGAGCAGTGGATTCCCCGGTGCTTCCGGGTGCCGGGGCGTCCGCGCAAGGACCGCGCGGCACTGGCGCGAGCCTTCGTGGCCAAGGCGGTCTACGACATGCCGACGACGCGCGTGCTGCTGGACCGCTTGGTCACCGACGTGGCGCTGCGGCGGATCTGCGGCTGGGAGCGGAAGAGCGAGGTGCCGAGCGAGTCGGTCTTCTCACGCGCCTTCGCCGAATTCTCCGACACACAGTTGCCCCAGCGCACGCATGCAGCGTTGATCCGCAACACCCACCACGACCGGTTGGTGGGTCACCTCTGCCGCGACTCGACGGCCATCGAGGCCCGCGAGAAGCCGGCCGCGAAGGAAAAGACGCCCCCGCTGCCCAAGCGCAAGCCGGGACGGCCGAACAAGGGTGAGGAACGGCCGAAGGTCCTCAAGCGCCTCGACCGGCAGGCGGCCATGACCTTGCCGGCGATGCTCGACGACCTGCCGACCGACTGTGACGTGGGCATGAAAAAGGACAGCAAGGGCTACCAGTCGACCTGGGTCGGCTACAAGCTGCACCTCGACGTGGCCGACGGCCAGATTCCGATCAGTTGCCTGCTGACGTCCGCCTCCCTGCACGACAGCCAAGCCGCCATTCCGCTGGCGACCTTGTCGGCCGAGCGAACGACCAATCTGTATGACCTGATGGACGCCGCCTACGACGCGGAACCGATCCGCCAGCACAGCCGCTCACTCGGCCACGTCCCGTTGATTGACACCAACCCCCGCCGCGACAAGGCGCTGGCGGAGGAATTGCGAACCGAAGCCCGGCGCCTGCAGCGTATCGGCTTTCAGCTTCCCGAGCAGGCTCGCTACAACGAGCGTACGGCGGGTGAGCGCGTCAATGGCCGACTCAAGGACGAGTTCGGCGGTCGCCATGTCCGGGTCCGTGGCACCTCGAAAACAATGTGCCACTGCATGTTCGGCGTGCTCGCACTCACCGCCGACCAGCTCGTGCGCCTCGTGACATAACCAGTGCACCGCCGGCAACGCCCCTCGGCGCCCGACGGGCGTCAGTCACCCACGGGTGTCCCAACGCGCGGTCGAGAACACGTCGAAATATCCGACTTCTACCTCTGGCGTGCCGCCGGTTATCCCGACAAGATATCCAGTCGGCGATCCAGGGCAATCGTGTTCACCAAGAGAGCTGAGGACTGCGCCCAGCCCCAATCCCCCGGGAGTTTTGCAAGCGGCTCTGTCGGTAAACGTTCGATCCCACCCTGCCTGTGGTCTTAGCCATTTGCCCGCCAATCTCGCCGTGGCGTCGTGTCTGGCGTGGTCGACTTTCGCCTTGGCGAAGTCTCCGTCTGCCGGCTGTCCGGCGTGGTGCTCGTTGGCTGCACAGGCCTGATTCCGTGTCTGCCTGGGCTGCCTTTCGGCCTGCTTCGCGCCGCCCCGGCGCTCTACCTATACTTCGAGCCTCGGCGTGCGTTGTGCGTTCCCCCCGGCTGGTTCGCGTCCTGGGTCCGCCTGTGTGGAGGCTGCTTCATGGTTCAGATGGCTTCGTCTTCGCCCGTTTCCCCGCAGCTGCGCGAATGGGGCCGTCGGTTTGCCCGCGACGTTCGTGGAGGCGTTGCGCTCCATCAGCGTCCGACGTCCGTCTCGCCCCCGAGCGGCCCGGTCGAGCCCCTGGGCGGCGACTTCTTCACGGGCGCCGCGTCCGTCCTTTTGCGTCAGGAGGCCGAGCGCCGTCGTCTGACGGATCCCCGCTGGCCTTCGGAGCCTCGAGATTCCCGACGGCGTTCTGGACTTTGATGCCGATCTGCGCCGCGTCGTTCAGCTGAACGAGAATCCCGCGGTCGGCGGCTGCGATCGGGGCCGAGGTCCTTGCGTTCCTCGTGATGCTTCGGAGGGTCCCGCCGGCGGTGCGCCGGCCCCGCCCCGGGTGCGCCCGGTGCCCGCGTCTCTGGCTCAACCAGCCGAGCGCGGCGCGCCCGCTGTCGTCGCCCGCTAGACTGGCGCCCTGCCGGGCGTTCGATCCGCGCCTAGCCCGGATTATGCGTGAAGGTGCGGTGGAGGGGAAGACACAGGAGCCTCCGTGTGGTACAGACGTAGTGCACACAATGTTTTAGCCACAACGGAGACCCCTACGTGACGCCTCACACGATACCACAGACTGTTCTATTCCCGGATCTGTTCGACAAGCCCCTCGTCGCCACGTTCAACCAGGAACACGCGAGTTCCGACGGCGGCGCCGCCCTGCTCAAGGCGGCTGAGCGTGTGTACGGCTTGGTCAAAGCGTTCGCCTGGTGTCTGGCCGACAAACGCGCACCGGGGAAGATTCGACATACGCTCGCGGACCTGATCGGCCAGCGCGTCTTCGGGATCGCGTGCGGTCATGCCGATGGCAACGATGCCGACCACTTGGCCGACGACCCCATCCACAAGCTGCTGCTCGGGCGGGACCCGGTGTCCGGCGGGCCCTTGGCGTCCCAACCTACGATCTCGCGGTTCGAGAACGGCGCGACCCGCACCGCGCTCTACCGGATGGGGCGCGAGTTGGCGGCGTGCGTCATCGACCGGCATCGGCGTCGTCTGCACGGGCGGGCGCGGCGTGTCACCATCGATCCGGATCCGACCGACGACCTGACGCACGGCGCCCAGCAGCTCACGTTCTTCAATGGGCACTATGGCGGCTGGTGTTATCTGCCGTTGCTCGCATTCCTGACCTTCGACCGCGAGGCTGAGCAGTATCTGTGCGCGGCGGTGCTGCGGCCCGGCAACGCAACCGCGGGGGTGGGGACCGTCGGGGTGTTGTGTCGGCTGCTCCCGTTGTTGCGGGCGGCGTTTCCACAGGCGCGGTTTCTCGTCCGGCTCGACGGGGGCTTTGCGACGCCGGCGGTCTTCGACTTCCTGGATGCCGAACCGCGACTCGACTACGTAGTGGCGATGGCGAAGAACGCGGTCTTGGAACGGCAGGCCGAGTCCGCCATGCAGGTGGCACGCGCGCAGAGCGAGGCCACTGGCGAGACCGCGCACGTCTATACCGCCGCCCGCTACGCCACCCGCACGTGGCGCCATGAGCGCCGGGTGGTGATCAAAGCCGAGGTCGTCCGTCTCGGCGAACGTGCGCCGCGGGACAACCCGCGCTTCGTAGTGACGAACCTGCGCCAGACGCCGCGTTTCATCTACGAGCGCGCGGCGACATCGAGAACCGGATCAAGGAGTTGCTCGATGGCCTACAGATCGACCGCACGAGCTGCTGCCGCTTCTGGGCCAACCAACTGCGCGTCTTGCTGACCGCCGCAGCCTACGTGCTGATGCAGGAGCTGCGGCTGCGGGCGGCGGGCACCGCGTGCGCCCGCACCCAGGTGACGTGGCTACGCGACCGATTGCTGAAGCTCGGGGTCCAGGTCGTCCGCTCGGTCCGCCGGCTCGTTCTGCATCTGCCGCGGGCCACGCCGCAGCGCGAGGCATGGCAGCGCATCGCCCTCGCACTCGGCGCACGTGCCGGATAGCCCATCCGTCCCGCCGCACCAAGCTCCCTCCGGGACGATACGGACCGTCCCCAGGAGAAGCTGTCGACATTCCGGCTCACCGCGCCCGGCCGTCGCCCCATGGCTGGCCCCGCAACCCCCTCGCAGCCCGCAAATGACGAGGGCGAGACCCTGTTCGTCGTCCGGCCACGCCCTGTCGATCCCGAATATCGAGCTTCACGAATAATGCGGGCTAGGAGTCTGCGCCGCAGGAGATGCTGCGGCGTGAAGTGGGTCGTCGGCCCATGCTCTGACTTATCGTGTCGGAGCAGCTTCGGCGGTCGCCCGACGAGGTAGTTCCTCGGCAAATGGCGAGATCCGGCGTTGACGGGCCCCTTGGTCCGCCAGAGACTGTGATGCGGCGCCGATCGGTCGCCATCGCGAGCCTCGTTGCCGCGTGTCACGCCGCGATCAGGGCGTGCAGGCGCTTGGCGTTCAACGCCAGGCACACCAAGTCCCACTCGCCGCGCACCTTCGCCAGCCCCCGCAGGCTGAAGCGCCGGAATCCCAGCACGTGTTTGATCCAGCCGTGCGGAGCCTCCGACAGCCACTTGCGTTCGGCGTATGCCGCACGACCCGCCGGCTTCGACAGCTTCTCGGCCATGCGATTCGTCGCGGGGTACTGCCCCGGGTCGCGGGGCCGCGCCGTCTTGCCCTCCCGTCCCAGTGACACGTACCCGTCGATGCCCCGCGTCTCCAGGTTCACCAAGTCCCGCTCGTTACTGTAGCCAGCGTCCGCCAGCACCGTGTCCGGCTGCTCGCCGACCGTCTCCGCCACCTCGTCGAGCAGCAGCGGCAGCCCACCCTGGTCGCTCGCGTTCGCCGTCACCTCCGTCGCCACCACCAACTGGTGCTCACCATCCACCGCTACCTGCGCGTTGTAGCACTGCTGGAACCCGTCGTTGCTCGTCTTCATGATCCCGCTCTCCGGGTCCGTGAAGTTGCTCTGTGCCTTCTCGTCCGGCTCGCCATACCCCCGCTTGTACGGCCGTCCGCCCTTCAGGTTCCGATCCTGGCCCGGCTGCCGCCCGCCCGCGTCGTCCGCCGCCCACCGTGCCGCCTCCAGCCGCTCCTTCGCCGCCCGGATCGCCGCCAGGCGATCCTCCCGCCGGCGCAACTCCGACGGGAGCTCGTCGCCGCGTGCGTCCGGCCCGAAGCGCTCATCCTCAGCCGCGTCGGCGTCGCGTGCCGCCCGCACCAGCGCGTCAATCTCACCGGCCAAGCGCCGCTCTTCCTCCTGCATCCGACCGTAGCTCATCGCCTTGTGCTTGCTCGCGTTCGCACGAACCTTCGTGCCGTCAATCGACAGCTTGCCGAAGCTCGCCAACCCCAATTCCCGCGCCAGACGCACCACCTCCACAAACAGCGCCTTGAAGTCCTCCAGGTGCCGACGCCGAAACTCGCAAACCGTCCGGTGCTGCGGAAAGTTGCCGGCCGCCAGCACCCGGAACGCCACGTCCTCCTCCAGCCTCCTTGCAATCCCCCGCGACGAAAACACCCCCGTCGCGTAGGCGTAGAGCAGCACCTTCACCATCATCCGCGGCTCATACGGCGCGTTGCGCCGACCATCCCCCGCATACGCGGCGTAGAACGCCGTCAGGTCCAGGCCGTCCACCAGATCGCTGACGTGGTGCGCCAAATGGCCCTCCGGCAACCACGCCCGCACGTCGGGCGGCAACAGCAGCGATTGGTCCGGTGCGTAGCGGCGAAAAGTCGTCGACATCAAGTCCTTCCGGCGTCCGATCTCGCCTGCGATTGTCGCACCGTTTTCTGCGGCGCAGACTCCTAGCAGCCCGTGGCAGAACCGCCTGTTTGTGGTGTGAGGAATGCGGGTTGGCAGCCTCGTGCCGAGCGGTCGATCCACGCTGGATCGGACGAACCGGCGGTCCAGTAACGCGGCACAGAGCTCCAGAAGCAGCTGAAGGCGTCGATCAGGGCATCGCTCACCAATACCGTCCGAAGACTCGCGGCGGTACTGTCAAGTTGACGAAAAGCTCGTCGAGCGACCCCCAAGATACTGGGCTCGAGCCAGCCGTGAACCCGCCATGCTGGGGATCAGAAACGGCCGTCAGCCTCAACTTGACAATACCCACAGGATCTCTGAACCGCGAGCCGGCCGAATCGGCGGCTTCCAGCACGTTTCGCACAACGGCTCGCACCGCCCGCCGCGGGGCCGCCCGGGGTGGCCGCACTTCATGCACGTGTGTCCGCTGATCCGCCCGACGAGCTCGCACACGCCGCGCCGCAACGCCGTTCGCCCGACATGGTGGATGACCAGCACGCCCATGCGCTGCTTGATCTGCGTGATCCGGATCGGCTGAGCCTGCCCGTCGCACTCGTCGGGCAGCAGCAGCGTCAACGCCGCGCGCAGCAGGTGCAGCCAGCCCGTGTAGTCCAGGCCCCACGGGGCCAGGCCCTGCGCCGAGCCGACCCGCGTCAGCGGCCACCGGCGCTGGGTCGCTGGAACGCGGGCTTCCATCAGCGCGGCCAAGTCCTCGCCGAGCAGATCCTCGAGCGTGGCGTACTGCCGGTGACTCTCCCGCGCCGCCGTGTTGACCGCCTCGCGCTCCAGATCGCGGTCGCGGCGCCACGCCGGCCGCGGCAGGACCTGGTCGCTGGCCGTTCGGCAGCCGCCGCACCGCGTTCCCCGGGAGCCGCTGGCCAGCTCGACGGGACCGCCCGGACCACCGCACCGCTCGCAGATTTCGCCCGACAGCACCCGGGCCGCGGCGAGGATGCCGCGCGCGCGCTCGTTCGCGCCGCCGCTGGCGGGCTCAAGGTGCAGTCGGCCGCCTTTCACGCCGTACGCCACGCCGTCCACTGTGCTGTCCGCTGTCTGCACGGCGGCGACGGCCTCGGTGCGGAGCCGAACCCAGCCCGGCCGGATCCACGGATCGCGGACGATCACGGCGATGCTCATTCTTGTGGTTCCATCCTACAGCCGCCCGGCGGCCGCCAACCGCGGCCGACGGTGCTGCTGTGCGAGCTGCGGTGGGAACCTCCCCCTCCTCCCCCCGTGTGGTTTCCGTGCTCTCCTTCTCGGCCGCGGCTACCGCCGTGGGCGATCAGGACGTTCTCGAGCTGCACGGCTCCTCTTCAGCGCAGGTATCGGCTGACGCCGCCGTCGCGGGTGGCGACGGTCGCGGCATAGCGGACGACCATCGAGGGGGTCTTCCAGCCACCCCCGAGCTGAGTGGCGTGCGTCGAGGCCCCGCGGCCGGTGAGTTCGACGGCCAGCCCGACGCGGCCGCCGTGCGAGGTCCCCGGTGGCCTGGGTGGCGGCGAACCGTCGCCACCGTCGAGTTCCGCAGGTTCCTCTGACCGCGTCGACGCCAGCTTGTTTCCCGGGTCGCAGTCGACCGAGTCGGCATGCGCTGGCGCGTGTTACGCTGACCGGGCATGTTCGACACACTCGCCGTCGCCCAGCAGCTTGCCGCTGGGGGCAGATTGCCGAGTTGCGCGCCGAGCAACGCACGCAGATCGCCGGCGTGCGGACCGAGATCGCGAACCTGGAAACCAGGCTCATCCGGTGGATGGTCGGGACCGTTATCGCGACCGCCACGTTGACCGTCGGGATCTTGCGCCTCATCGGATAGGTGCGGGCGATCTCCGGCTGGCAGGGGCTTTTTCTTGAGAGAACAGGGGACCGCGATGCGCCATGCGCATCTCGCCGTGATTCTGTTGCCGGCGCTGGTCGTCTCGGCAGCGGTTCTGATGCCGTCGACGGCGCCCGGGTTCGGGGTGACGATGGTCACCGCCGCGCAGGATGCGTCGGCGGTCGAGGCGGCGCTGGGCATCGACCGACCCACGCGGCGGCTGATTCAGGAGGGGCTCGCCAACGAGGGCTTCGACCCGGGGGCACCGGACGGCCTGTTCGGCCCACGGACGCGGGCGGCGATCCGGGCGTGGCAGGCGGCACGAGACGAGCCCCAGACTGGGTATCTCGACGGCGACCAGGTCGCCGCGCTGCTGGCGGCGGCTGTTCCGCGCCCGGTGACCGCTTCGCCGGCACCGCACGATCCGGCACCGGCCCCCGCGCCGGTTGCGGACATCCCAGTGCCTGCCAAGGCTTCGGATGCTGGGCTCCAGCCCGCGGCGACCAATGCCCAGTTGTCAGGGACTCCCGACACCCCCGCACCACCTACTGTCGAGTCGTCCGAGGCTCCAGCTCCGGCGTCCCGCCCCGGCGAACTTCCCCCTGAGATTCTGATTGACCGACGCCTGGTACGGGTCGACCGGCTCCTGGCCCGGGACGACCATAGGGCGGCGCACGACGTGATGAACGAGATCGTCGCCCTGCAGCGCGAGCACGCGCTCGCGTTGCCGCCCGAGTTCCCCTTCAAGTATGCGCAGGTGGCCTTCGCCGCCGGCCTTGCGGAGACCGCGGTCGCTTCTCTGAACGAGTATCTGCTCACGGCTGGCCGGGACGGCGAATTCTATCGCGAGGCGCTCGAACTGCTCGACTCGGCGGAAGAGGCGGTGCGGCGCGCCGATGCCGAACGGCGGCAGGCTGAGGCGGCTCGCGAACGGGCCGAGGAAGAACGGCGGCGGGTGACGTCCCGCCCTGCTGCCCAGGACGATGGCGCGGAAGAAGCCGAGCGCATCACGCGCGCGGCCGGGGCGTTCGACGCGATCATGGACGCCGACGACAGCGCCATCCCGAACGCCATCCTGGAGCGTGCCCAGGGCATTGCGGTGTTTCCCGGAACCACGCGCGCCGGGTTCGGCTTCGGTGGCATGCGCGGCCGGGGCATCCTGAGCGCGCGCAGTGGTGACAGCTGGTCGGCCCCGGCCTTCCTCACACTCACGGGCGGGAGCTTCGGGTTGCAGATCGGCGTCCAGCGCAGCGACATCGTCCTGGTCATCATGGTACCGGAGGGGCTTGACAACCTCGTCAGCAACCAATTCTCAATCGGCGTCGACGCCGGAGTGGCCGCCGGCCCGGTGGGCCGCAACGCCGCCGCGGCGACCGACCTCCAGTTGAGCGCCCAAATCCTCAGCTACTCGCGAGCGCGGGGCGTGTTTGCCGGTGTCACGATCAACGGCACCACCATCCGCCAGGACGTGGACGCGAACGAGCGTTTCTACGGCTCGCGCCTCGAGACACGTCGGATTGTCTTCGAGGGCGCTGGCGGCACCCGCGAGCCCGTGGGGCTCTGGCGTCAGACACTGGCCCGCTACGCCAACTAAAGAGGGCGTAGCGGTGCGGCGCTTCGAGCGCCGCTTCCCACTCAGCGGCGCTACGTCCTGATCATGGCTTATAGCTGCGGAATCGCATCGAAACCGCGGCTCGACAGGTTTCGACGAGCGGCTTTGAGCGCGGTCGAGATACCGGCTGGCGGGGCAGCCAGCCAAGAAGCCGACGACGGCGTCTTCATCTCCGCCTATGCTCGCGACTACCCTGTCCGCGAGGACATCGCCGAGAGCAACCTGCCGTACTTCGCGGTGCGTCGGCGGCCGGAGCGGTTGAGCCCGGCGGATCGGTCGGCGATTCTGGCAGCGATCCCGAACCGGTTGGAGTATTTCGACAGGCAGGGGTTCATCGAGTAGGTGCTGCGTGAGCGGCAACGGTCTCAAGTACTCGCGCCGGCCGAGGCCCGCCGGCTGCTCGCCTTGGTGACGACGTACTTGGGCCGCGGCCGGCCGCGGCCGGGTTCACCGGGGGGACCTGGCTGACGACGAGCCAGTCGGACGAGCACGCGGTCGGTGCGGGCCTCGTAGAAGCCGGTGATCTCGTCCATCTCGGGCAGCAGCAGCTGAACGGCGGTCTTCACGCGGCCTCCGGCGCTCACAGGTAGAGCTCGATCGCCTACGTCGAGCTGGCGGTCACACGGGACGCCAAGGTGCTCGGGCAGCGGATGCGGATCATCGCCGACATCGGCGCCTACAACAGGCTGCTCACCGCGCGCGCCCCTCGCGGCCGGTTATGGCCGCGAGGGAGCTGCGGTGCCAGATGGGATTATCGGGCGAGGATGCTCGGCAGGCCGCGATTGCGCTCGCCGTCGCGCCGGCCTGCCTCATAGTCGACCGTGCGCTGCACCCGTGGGCTCGGCCAGCTCCTCAAAGGTCGTCGCCGCCGCCCGGCAGCCCGTAAGTCGAGCTCGCCGAGCCGGACCGCGGCGGCCATTCGCCAGCGCGCCTCGCGGCTGAAGGAGGGCCCCAGTTCGGCGGCGACGTCGCCGCCGCCGCCGCCGCCGGCCGTGCTACCGGCCGGCAGCCGTGGCAAGCCCGACGCTAAGAGTCTCGCCGATATCGTGCTCGCGGCGGCACGTCACGCACGTGATGGCGAGCGCCTGCGGCTCGGTGCTCGTGGCGTAGGCCTTGACCAACTTGGCCAGCTCGGCCGGCCCCCATGCGCCCATGCACTCCGAAGCGTTCCCCTCGCGCCTATTCGAGCTGGTCTTCGGGTTCCGGCTGGCGATCCGCCGCCGCAGGTCCGCCTTCAGCACCTCGTGGTCGATGGCCGGAAAGTAGCGGTAGATGTCGGTCGGCCTGCTCACCGGCGGCGTTCGTCTTCGAGTCACGGCGGGTGACGACGATGTCCCCGGCGTCGCTGACGATTCCTCCCTCGGCAAACGCTACGATGAGCGGCGCGTTCGGGGCCGTCACCGCAGCCCGGCGGCCGGCCCCGAACGCCCTGCCGGGTTAAGGGATGATCGAGATGCCCGCACGGGACAACGACGTCTGCTGCACCCGGTCGAATTCGATGACGGCGTTTTGGTAGTCGAGAATGGCCCGGAGCTCGTTGTCGCGAGCCGTTGTCAGGTCGCGTTGGGCCTGCACGACGAAGAAATTAATCGACGTCCCGACCTGGAACTTGATCTCCTCGGCCGCCAGCTGCTCCTCCGCCAACTCGCGCGCCGCACGCGCCGCGTCGATCCGCTGCTGCACGCTCTGGATCTGAACCGCCGCGGTGGTGACCTCCGTGGCTACCTGCAGCTCGAGCTGCCGCAGCTGGGCGCGCGTCTGTCGCACCTGTAACTGCGCCCGGGCATGGGCCGCCCGCTGCGCGCTCTGTCCCAGCGGGTAGGACAGCTGGAGCTGAACGATCCAGTCCGGGTAGTCGACGCCGGCGAGGTGGGCCAGGGCATCGTTGTACCCACCCGGAACCTCCCGGACTGGGTTACCGCCGAGAGTCGCGGTGACAAGCTGCGTGCCACCCTGTCCCTGCAATCTAAACGACCCGACCAGGTCGAGCGACGGCATGGTTTCGTTCGCCAAGTTGCGCAGCGTGACGTCGTTGATCTCCTGCTGGCGGCGGGTGCGCGCGATATCCGTGCGGGCATCGAGCGCGGTCCGGATCGCGGCGTCCACGTCGACCACTCCCAGATCCAGCACCGGCCGGTCCACCATGTTGACCTCGGCATCCCACACCTCGTCGTCGGTACCGCCGACGATCAACTGCTTGAGCGTGAGCTCGGCCATCCGCAGGTTCTGTTCCGCTTGGGCCACTGACTGCCGGCGCCGCGCGGCTTCGGCCTGCGCCTGCACGATGTCGATCGGCGCGAGAGTCTCGAGCTCGACCCGCACGCGATTGTCGCGGACGAGCTGCTCGGCCAGCTCCAGCGCCTCCAGCTGGACGTCGACGCTGGCCTTCGCGTAGACGAGGTCCCAGTAGGCGCTCCGCACGTCCGCCACGGTGTTGGTGATCGTCTCGCGCAGGTTGATGTCGGAGATGTCGCGATTGATCTGGCTGACGAGCAACTGGCGGCGCGGCGCGTCGATCCGCCGACCGCGCAGCAGTGGTTGCGTGTAGGAGAGGGCCACGAAGCTCCGGAAGCTCGGGTTGTAGCTGAAGAACCGGTTGTTCGTTTCGGTCCGCCCGTTGTCCCAGTTGAGGGAGTACCGGCCGCCGTACCACTTGACGGCCTGCTCGACGCCGATGCCGGCCACACCGGTTTGCGTATCGATAGGCAGTTCGGACAGGTGCCCGGAGCCGTCGAGCTGGGACCGTGAGGGGGTCAGGCTGCGGCCGACGTTGAAGTTGGAGTTGAGGTTGGGTATGAATGCCGCGTTCGCCTCCGCGACCGAAAGATCCTGGAGCTGGGGGTTGAGACGCTCGACGGCAATGTCCAGATTCCGGTCGAGGGCACGTTCGATCGCGTCGTCCACCGTCAGGTCGAACACGCGACGCGCCTGCCGCGGTAGGCCCCCTTCGCTCAGACCCGCCAGATCGAAGGCAGCGGGTTGTGCGGCCGCGCCCGCAGTGCCCAGTAGAATCAGCAGACCGACCGACCCGATACACCCTCGCATTGTGATCATTGACTCTCTCCCCTTGTGATATCCGCCGCTGTGTTGCTGACGATGGTAGGCCTGCTTGGGCGGTCGGCGGCGGCGGGCGCCGGCTGATGGGCCAACTCTGGCACAGACCGGGGGTGATGTAGCCCGGACCGAGGCGACCGTTCGGCAGCGCGCTTTCGCGGTCGGCACGTCGTTCCCGTCGTTCCGCAGACGGGATGTGGAAGCATCCAGATGCTGCACGATGTACCCGCGCAGCTGTCAGAATCGGAAATAAGTGCCGCGTCGAGGTCGGCGCGCCATCCCTTGTACTCCCAGGCGAAGTGGTGGCGCTTCCAGACGTCCGCCCAACCGTTGCCGCCCGTGCTCCTGAGAGGCCGAGCGCTCCTTCAGCTCGGAGGCCCGCCACTTGGTGATGAACTCGTGCGGCGTTACGTCACGGGCTTGATCCCGAGTTCGCGGCATAGTTCAGACCGGGTGGGCGGTGGACTACGAGACGCCGGCGGCAGCGCGGGCGGCGGCGCTCGGCGAGTGCGGCGCGGGGTGCTCGGTGGTGCTGACGTTCAACCGGTGCGGGGCGTATGCGGCCGACCAGGACGCAGGCAGCAGGGCGGAGTCCTACGACTTGGCCGCCAGCGCGCGTCAGGCGGCGCTGGCCGAGTGCGCTTCGTGCGGCCGGTACCGCGGCACCACCGTCCGCGCCGGCTGGGAGCGGCTCGGCGGCAGCCCGGCCCGGGGGCAGTTCAACACGCCGCTCGCCACGCTGCACCCGTTCAACGGCTGGGCGGACAAGTTCCTGGTCACGCCGGCCGACGGGCTCGACGACCTGTATGTGCGGATGATCGGCGATGCTGGCCGCGTCCGTTGGACAGTTTCCTACCACGACTTCAGCGCCGCAACGGGGAACGCGCGGCACGGGCGCGAACTCGACCTGGAGGTGGTCTATCGGACTTCGTGGGACCAGCAGTTTGCGGTCACTGCCGCACGCTACAATGCCGACGCGCATTCGACCGACACAACGAAGCTCATGATATGGACCACGTTCGGTTTCTGAAGGTCGTCGGGTCGACGCCGGATCGAGCGACTGGACACGCGGTCTGCTCGCCTTCACGGCCATGACGGAACTCGTGGTCGGCGCGCACCGTCGCTAACAGGCATATGCCCTTCAGGTCAGTCTTCATCGCCATCACCGTCAGCGGCGGATTGCTGCTGGCGGCAATACTGATCAATCAGGCCAGACCGGGATGGGAGGTCCGACAGCCGTTGCCGGAGCTCGTGCGGGCCACGGGGCGGTGTGCGCAGTGCCACCGCGAAGAGACGCCGGCCGTCGTCCATCAGTACGAACGGAGTGAGCACAGCCGCGCCAACGTCACCTGCTACGACTGCCATCAGCCGCACGACGGACAGGCGACGGACGAGCACTACAACTTCACTCTGGCCCCGGACGTCACGTCCCTCAACTGCCGGGGCTGCCATGGCACGGAATACTGGCAGTTCGCGCGCAGCCGCCACGCGCTGCCGGCCTGGGCCGCCGTCAGCGGCACGAGCGGCATGTCGCCCGAACAGATCGCGTTCGGAGAGCGACACCATCCCGGCGCGGTGGACCGGCCCGCCAACGCGTTGGCCGCCCTGGAAGGCTCGGCGGCGACCGAGACCGGTTGCCTCGGGTGCCACCAGATCGGCCGGCCGAACCGCGACGGTTCCATCGGAAGCTGCACGGAATGCCACTCGCGGCACTCGACGTCCATCGCGCTGGCGCGCGAGCCGCGGACGTGCGGTCAGTGCCACATGGGGCCCGACCACGCGCAGGTCGAGATCTACACCGAGTCGAAGCACGGCGCGCTGTACGAGGCGCAACGCCACTCCTTGAATCTGAGCGCCGAGCCCAAGCGGCTGACGACGGCGGACATGTCCGTGCCGACCTGCGCGACCTGCCATCTCAGCGGTCTGGACGGGCTGAGAGTGACCCACGACACGACCGAACGGCTCTCGTACTGGCTGTTCGCGCCGGTCTCCGAACAACGCCCCGGGTACGCGCGCGCACAGACCGAGATGCAGGAGACGTGCCTCCGATGCCACGCCTCGTCGAGCGTCGCGCGCTTCTACGAGGAGGCGGAGGCCGTCCTGTCCGCAACCAACGAACGGGTTCGGGACGGTCAGGCGCTGATGGCCTCGCTGCGCGGCGACGGGCTGCTGACGCCGGAGCCGTTCGACGAGCCCATCGAGTTCCTGTGCTTCGACTTCTGGCACTACTTCGGGCGCACCGCGAAGCACGGTGCCTTCATGGGCGGCGCCGACTTCGTGCAGTGGCACGGCAACTACGAGCTGCTCGTCAAGCTCACCGAGCTCGAGGAGATGGCGGCCGACCTGCGGGACGCGCGTACGGATCGCTGAGGAATGGCCGCCTACCTGCGGAACACTCGTGCGAATCGTTGAGCAGGCAAGCCGCCACAAGAGCGCGCTACTCGAGGGATTCACCCTTGCGAACTTCGCCTTCCTGAT
The DNA here is from genome assembly GCA_965217045.1 of Vicinamibacterales bacterium. GTDB lineage: Bacteria > Acidobacteriota > Vicinamibacteria > Vicinamibacterales > UBA8438 > JAAXGX01. The sequence continues at coordinate 533,975 of CBDCHF010000010.1, forward strand.
CCTGGACGTCTTCCTGGCCCACTCCGTCAACGCCTTCCGTCACTGGGCGGAGTGGATCCCCTTCGTCTTCTCGATTGCCGCGACGGTGCTGCTTGCCCCGGCGCTGTCGAGCACCGGCCGCCCCCGCCGCGGCTACGCGCACCGCGTGGGGCTCCTGGTTGGTTTCGGCTCCATCGCGCTCGGTATCGCCGGCGTCGTCTACCACCTGGAGAGCCAGTTCCTCTCGCAGTGGACCATCCGCAGCCTGGTGTACACGGCGCCGTTCGCCTATGCCGGCCTCGGCTTCCTCTTGCTGGTCAACCGAATGGTGCCGCCGCGCGAGACCGAGGAGTGGGACTGGTGGGTCGTGTTCTTCGCCCTCGGCGGCTTCCTCGGCGTCTTCGTCCTGGCGCTGTGCGACCACGCGCAGAACGGCTTCTTCTACGCCAGCGAATGGTGGCCGGTCGTCGCGAGCGCGTTGGCGGCAGGCTTTCTCGCGGTGGCGCTGGTGGAGCGGCCCGCCGCCTTTCTCGGGATCTGCTTCGGCGTGCTGTCACTGCAGACCATCGTCGGCCTGATCGGCTTCTATTTCCACGTGGCGGCCGACGTCAGCGGGCTGTCCGCTAGCCTGTTCGAGAACTTCGTGCACGGCGCGCCGGCCTTCGCGCCGCTGCTCTTCGTCGACCTTGGTGTCCTCGCGGCAATCGGGCTGAGTGCCGCTGCCGCCAGACCGGCTCGCGGAGGTGTGGCCTGATGCATCGCCTGCTGAAGATCGAGTGGGATGCGGAGCGGGCCGTCGACGACCTTCGTATCGTCGAACATGAAGCCCCGCACCCACCGGCCGGGCGGCGTGTCGAGGGCCTTGGTCCGCAGGGCGGCCTGGATCTCGGCCACCGTCCGCAGATTGGTGTTCACGCCGTAGAGCTCGTTCACGCCGCTCGGATGGGAGTGGGTGTCGATGAACCCCGGCGTGACGGTCATCCCCTCGGCGTCGATCACCTCCGTGCCCGGATCGACCAGGTTCCGCACGTCGTCGGTGCTGCCCACGGCGGTGAACCGGTCCCCCCGGACGGCGAACGCCTGCGCGCGAGGCAGTGCGTCGTCGACGGTGTAGACCCGGGCGTTGATTACCGCGAGGTCCGCGGGGCCGGCCGCGCCGGCGGGCTCCTGCGCCGCCGCGACGGGCAGCCTTGCCAGGCCGGCCCCGCCGGCCAGCACGGCGCTCAGGCCCAGAAACTCCTTGCGCGTGTACGTTGCCATCGGTTCTCCCCTGTCCGCCCGCGTCAGCGCCGCCGCGCCAACGGCTCGAGACCGGTTTCGGCGATCGTCGGGGGCGGCGGCGTCGGACGACAGAAAGTCGATGAGCTTCTGCGCGCCGTCCGGATTCTCCGCGTCCGTCGCGATCCCCGTCGAGAACGTCGTGACCCGTTGGTATTCGTTCGGTAGGGGGCCGGCGTACGCCGCACCTTCGATCGAAAGGATCTCGCTGACCTGCTGAAAGCCGATCTCGACCTCGCCCCGGGCGACGACGGCGGCCACACGCTCGCTGACGATGCGCCGGCTCTTCGGCGCGAGCTGCTCGGCCAGGCCGAGCCTGGGAAACAGCTCCGTGGACACGTACCTCAGTGGACAGGTCAAAACCGGCCATTTCCGGCGTCCCGAGACAGGGATTGAGTTCTACTTCACGGCGTCGTTCGAGCGCAAGGCTGTCTGGACCCTGGTGCGCCAGCTGCGGGGTCCGCACTTGAGCACGTGGGCGTGGTGGAGCAGGCGGTCGAGCAGGGCGGTGACGGCCGCGGTGTCCCCGAGGAGCTTCCCCCAATCCTCGACCGGGCGATTCGAGGTGAGCAGCGTGGAAGCGCGCTCGTAGCGGCGCATGATCAGCTCGAGCAGGTCCTCGGCGGCGGTGTGGGGCAGCTTTCGCATGCCGAGGTCGTCGATGATGAGCAGGGGGACGCGGGTCAGCTCGTCCAGAAGGGCCTTGCGGGTGTCGGCGAGCGTGGCCTCGGCGAGCTCTTCGAGGAAGGTGTGCGCTTCGCGATAGAGGACGCGGTAGCCCTGCTGGATCGCGGCGCGGCCGATGGCCTGGGCAATGTGGCTCTTGCCCGTACCGGGGGAAACCGTCCCATACTGCCCGATATCAGGGTTCCGAAGCGACGATCCACTATCGGTTCCATCCGCGAAGCGGGGAGCGCGTGGAGATCGTGCGGCGCCAGCAGTTTGGTGGCCGGAGCGTGGTCGTTGTTCTAGCAACGGGACGGCACTTCGGCGCACATCCCGACCTGGATGTACGATCCCACGGCGGCCGCACTTTCGGTAGCAGACCATCCGCGCGTTGCGTTGGCGGGCCTGCGCGACCTGCGTCTCGCTCTCGACGGGGCGCTATCGTCGTTCTCCAGCATGCAGGAAGGAGAGCGGGATGGGACGGATGCAGGTGATGCGGCGCGGCGAGTTGCTGGCGCAGATGGAGCCCGGACCGACGCTCACGGCGGGGATGCGGGAGACGCTGCTTCCGCTGGTGGCGACCCTGCTGCTCGAAGCGGTGGCGACGCCCGTGATGGTGACGGAGGTGACGGAAGCACGAGAGACGGAGGGAAGCGATGAGCAAGATCGCACCTGACCATCTCAGCCGGCAGGCCTTCGTCTATGTCCGGCAATCGACGCGAGACCAACTGCGGCACCACCACGAGAGCCGGCGTCGGCAGTATGGGCTCACGGACCGTGCCCGCCGGCTGGGTTGGACCGAACCGGTGGTGGTGGACGATGACCTCGGGCGTTCCGGGGGCGGCAGCGCTCGCCCGGGGTTCGAGCGGATGCTGCTCGCGATCTGCGAGGGACGCGTCGGCATCGTGCTGGCGGTGGAGGCGTCGCGGCTCGCGCGCAACGGCCGCGACTGGCACACGCTGCTCGAGTTCTGCGGGCTGGTGAGCTGTCTGCTCGCCGACGAGGAGGCCGTCTACGACCCGCGCCTGCCCGACGACCGCCTGCTGCTCGGCATGAAGGGCACAATGAGCGAGATGGAGCTGTCGCTGCTGCGCCAGCGCTCGCTCGAAGCCCTCCGACAGAAGGCGCGTCGCGGTGAGCTGTTCCTGGGCGTCGCAGGCGGCTACGTGAAGGTCCGGCACGACCGGATCGCGAAGGACCCCGACCGGCGCGTGCAGGAAGCGATTGGCCTCGTGTTCCGGAAGTTCGCCGAATTCGAGAGCATCCGGCAGGTCCATCTCTGGCTCCGGCAGGAGGACGTGCGACTGCCGGCGGTCGAGGCCGATGGCGACGGCCGACGGGTTGTATGGAAGCTCCCCGTCTACAGCACGGTTCACAGACTGCTGACCAACCCGATCTACGGTGGTGCCTACGCCTTCGGTCGAACGGGGAGCCGTGTCACCGTCGAGAACGGGCGCAAGCGCGTCCGGCGTGGGCTCTCCCGGGAACGCGAGCAGTGGGACGTGTTGATTGTGGATCACCACGAGGGCTATGTTTCGTGGGCGGAGTACGAGAGGAACCAGCGTGTGATCGCCGACAACGCGGCTCGGTATGGTCTGTTGACGCGCGGCGCGGTTCGCCGCGGGGAGGGGTTGCTCGCCGGTCTGCTGCGGTGCGGGCATTGCGGACGGCGGCTCCACGTCGCCTACAGCGGTATCAATGGCAAGTGCGTTCGCTACAGCTGTCGCGGTGCGCATCTCAACCATGGGACGAGCCGGTGCATCGCGTTCGGCGGCATGCGCGTCGACGCGGCGGTGGCCAACGAAGTGTTGCGGCTCTTGCGCCCGCTCGGCATCGAGGCTGCTCTCAAGGCGATAGCGATGCGCGACCAGGAGCACGCCGACAGGCGCCACCACGCGGAACTGGCGCTGACCCAGGCGCGGTACGAGGCGGACTTGGCTCGTCGCCAGTATGACGCAGTCGACCCGGCGAACCGCCTCGTTGGCGCCGAGCTCGAACGCCGATGGAACGAACGGCTCGCGGAGGTGCAGCGCCAGGAAGAACGGGTCGCCAGCATTGCAGATGCCCGCCCGGAGGCGCTGTCGTCCGCGGAGCACGACCGCCTGCTGGCGCTCGGCGCCGATCTCGAGACGGTTTGGACCCATCCCGGTGCGACAGCACAGACGCGGAAACGCATCGTGCGCGCCGTCCTCGAGGAGATCGTCGTGAAGCTGGCCGCGGAGCACATCGAATTGCTGCTCCACTGGCGGGGTGGTGATCACACTCACCTCTCCGTCCCCCGCAACCGAACGGGACAACACCGCTGGTGCACGGACGCGACGGTCGGCGACTTGATCCGGGGACTGGCCCACCAGTTGCCGGATCGCGCCATCGCCGCAACGCTGAATCGCCTCGGCAAGCAGACCGGACGCGGCAACGCCTGGACCGAGGCACGAGTCCGCACCTTCCGAAGCCAACACCGTGTGCCGGCACATCGTCCCGGTGAGATGGCGGAACGCGGCGAACTCACCCTCAAGGACGCCGCGGACCGGCTCGGCGTCAGCACCATGACCGTGCTGCGATTCATCGGCGACGGCACGCTCGTCGCCCAGTAAGTCTGCCGGGGCGCGCCCTGGGCCATCCCGGAGGAGCAGATCGTCGCGCTCGCCGGTGCGATCCCCTCCGGTCGTCGTCCGCTAACAGCCCGCTCGGCTCAGGAAGTGCTTGATCTTCAGTGACGTAGCGAGGTGTGCATCATGAGACCCGACTCGGTGGGCCCAAAAGCAGAGCGTCTTCGCGCTGGGCGACGAAGCGGGCGGTGGCGAGCTCGAAGACGAGCGCGCGGTTGGTCTTCTTGTTGAAGGCGAAGTCGAAGCTGTCGAGGGAGCGGTCGGGGTCGCGGAATCGGGCCTGCTTGTGTCGCCGGGCGAGGAGGCGGTCCTGACGACGTTGGAGCTCGTCGGAGACGAGCGCGGCGACGAGGTCGATAGGGGCCATCTGCTCGACCTGGGCCTGCTGCAGGCGCGTGTCGAGGACATCGGCCATGCCGGAGAGGCGCAGCTTGCGGAGGGCCTGGTCGAGTTCGACGAGATTCATGACGGGTCTCCTGTTCTGCGATCGATGAGATCGCGGTAGAAGGTCAGTTCCCGGATGAGCGGGTCGACCTGACGCAGCGAGAGGGGCGGCGCGGGCCGGCGGTCGAGGTAGCGCCGCACGAACCGATAGGTGGGGAACCCGAATTCGAGGGCGGCGTTGGCGGCCTGTTCGACGACGGCGGGACCGTGCTTTCTGGCGAGGGCGAGGACGCCGAGGATGCGGCGGACGCCGGCGGCGCTGTCGTGGCGGTGGATGTGGTCGCAGACCGCGGAGATGGCGGGGCCGGCGCGCTTGGCGGCGGTGAGCAGGGCGAGGGTCTTCGGCGGGGTACGGGCGGGCCGGTCTGGGTCCGCGATGCGATGCCAGCCCCGAGGCGCGCGCAGGTGCTCGCGGAGGAGCTGTCCGGTTCGGGGGTCGAGCAAGCGGACGTGGGCGCCGTTCCACTGCACGTCGACGCGGCGGCCGATCCAGCCGGGCGGCGCACTGTAGTAGGCCGACGCGACCTCGACGCAGCCGTCGAGATGCACGGTGCGGCGGCCGTACTGGTAGTAGCGGAACGGCTCGAGCGGCAACGGGCCGAGCGCCGGGCGCTCCTCGGCGAACATGACGGCGACCTGGCGCTTGGTCGTGCCGTGGATGCGGGTATCGGCCCAGCGCCGCTCCCAGCGGTCGAGATACGCCTGAGCGACGTCGAGCCGCTCGAAGCGGAGTCCGCGCAGCGGCGTCTTCTGGGCGTGGCCGACGGCCGCCTCGACCTTGCCCTTGCGATCGGGATCGCCGACGCGGCACGGAAGGGCGACGGCGCCGTAGTGGGCCAGCACGTCGCGGTAGAGCGGATTGAGCGTGGGGTCGTAGATGTCCGGGGTGAGGACGCCTTCCTTGAGGTTGTCCAGGACGACGACGCGGACGGTGCCGCCCAGCCGGCGGAACGCCCGCTCGTGCAGCTCGGCCCAGACCTGCGCGCTCGACCGCTGGACCAGCAGCCGGACGGCCTTGCGCGAGTAGCCGAGGGTCAGGACGAAGAGCCGTGTCCGCCGGTACTTGCCGGAGTCGGCGTCGCGGACCATCGGTCCTTCGCCGTAGTCGACTTGTCCTTCTTCCCCCGGGGCGCTGGCGATGACCACCCGGGCCTCGACGGCGGGCTGCTGCCGGACCGACGAGACGAAGCGCCGCACGCTCGCATAGCGCGCCGGGAAGCCGTGGTCATCGACCAGGTCTTGCCAGATGGCCATGGCGTTGCGCCCCCGGCCAAGCGCGGCCACGATCAGCTCGCGGTAGGGCTCGCAGGCGCTCGCCCGCGGTGCTCGACTGGGCTGGTCTCCGGACGCGGGGGCGGCGTCACCCGTGCCCGTGTCGGCCGCGGGTGCCGGCGAAGGGTCGGTGGACACCTCCGACGAAATGGCCGGGTTTGCCGGTCGAGCGCCAGGACGGCCCCGACCCCGCACCACCACGCCTGCGGCCTTCAGGTAGCCGCTGGCCGTCTCGCGCCGGACCCCGGTCGCCCGTTCGATCCGCCGCAGCGACCAGCCGAGGCGTCCCAGGGCGAGGACCTGCTGTCGTTTGTCTTCAGCCAAGACGTTGCTCATGCCCGGCAGGAACACGCGGTTCCCGACCGGCGTCAACGTCTCGGGGCGCTATCCGAAATGGCCGGTTTTCAGCCGTCCATAAATGGCCGCTTTTGGGTGTCCACCGAGGCTTGTGTATCCCCGCGTCTGCGGGGAAGCCGGCGACGCGCCGCACAGCCCGCAGCATGGCGTGGGTCCATCACCGTCCTCGGAGCCCGCCATAGATCGTACAGGGCGGCGACGCCGACGCGTGGCGTTGGGTGCGAACACCGCTGATCTTTGGTAGCGCCGCTCTTGGATCGGCGTCCTTGCTGGTCCAGATACGGTGGCATCGGCCAGAATCGGACACTCGTGTCAGGCATCCCAATTGCGTCCGGATCATGACGTCGGTCACTGGCCACGATCACATCGTCACCAGGTGCCTTGCCGTGGACCTCGAGGTCGGCCGGCACGACCACCGCATCCACACCTTCGCGGCCGTCCGCGCCGGCAGCGGGGAGCGCCTGCTCTTCCGCGGTGGCGATCTGTCCGCGGCGCTGGAGGAGCTCGACGCGTTCGCCGACGGCGCGAGCTGCCTGCTCAGCCACAACCTGATCGAGTTCGACGTGCCGCATCTGCAGGCCGCCCGACCCAATCTGCGACTGCTGCGATTCCCGCGCGTCGACACGCTGCGCCTGAATCCGCTCGCCTTCCCCCGCAACCCGTACCACAGGCTGATCAAGCACTACCAGGACGGCCAGCTCAAGCGCGACCGGGTGAACGATCCCGAGCTGGACGCCCGCCTCGCCCTGCGGGTGTTCGGTGAGCAGATGACCGCGCTCGAGGCCGTCGATCCCGATCTGCTGGCGGCCTGGCACTGGTTGACGGCGGGAGCGCCGGACGGCGGCGGGTTCGACGGCGTCTTCGCCGCCGTCCGCAACGCGCCCAGGCCGACCGACGCCGAGGCCGGTGCGGCGATTCGGACCCGGCTGACCGGCGTCGCCTGCCGGAGCCAGGCGCGCGAGGTGTTGGCGCCATGCCCCTCCGGCTGGTCCCTCGCCTACGCCCTCGCCTGGCTCTCGGTGTCCGGAGGCAACTCGGTCCTGCCGCCGTGGGTCCGGCACCATTTCCCTGAAGCGGGCGCACTCGTGCGGCGGCTGCGGCAGACGCCCTGCGGCGATCAGGGCTGCGCGTGGTGCCGCGAACGGCACGACGCGCACCAGGAGCTGGACCGCTGGTTCGGCTTCGCCGGCTTTCGCCCGGAGCCCGCGGGTGAGGACGGCCGGTCCCTGCAGCAGGCCATCGTGGAAGCGGCGATGGCCGGCGAGCACGTGCTCGGCATCCTGCCGACCGGCACCGGCAAGTCGCTGTGCTACCAGGTGCCGGCGCTGTCGCGCTACGACAAAACGGGGGCGCTGACCGTGGTCATCTCGCCGCTCGTGGCACTGATGGCGGACCAGGTGGCGGGACTGGAGCAGCGCAACATCGGCTGCTGCACGACCATCAACGGGCTGTTGTCGATGCCTGAGCGGGCCGACGCGCTCGACCGGGTGCGGCTGGGGGACGCCGGCATCCTCATCGTCTCCCCCGAGCAGTTGCGGAGCGTCGGCGTGCGCCGCGCCCTCGACCAGCGCGAGATCGGCGCCTGGGTCCTCGACGAGGCCCACTGCCTGTCGCGCTGGGGACACGACTTTCGCCCCGACTACCGCTACGTCGCGCGCTTCATCCGGGAGCGGGCGCCCGACGCCCCGATGCTGTGCCTCACCGCCACCGCCAAACCCGCGGTCCGCGAGGACATCCGCTCGCACTTCCGCGACAGGCTGGGTATCGACCTCCGCGTCTTCGACGGCGGCACGCGGCGCACCAACCTGGACTTCGCCGTCGCGCCGACGACCGGCGGCGAGAAGTTCGCGCACATCCACCAGTGGCTGCTGAAGGAGCTGCCGCCGGAGACGCCGGGCGGGGCCATTGTCTACTGCGCGACGCGGCGGCACACCGAGGATGTCGCCGTCTTCCTGCGGGCGAACGACCTTGCGGCCGACCACTTCCACGCCGGGCTGTCGCCGGAGACACGCAAGACGGTGCAGCAGCGCTTCACCGCGGGCGAGCTGAGGGTGATCGTGGCCACGAACGCCTTCGGCATGGGCATCGACAAGCCGGACGTGCGGCTGGTGATTCACGCCGACGTGCCCGGCTCGTTGGAGAACTACCTGCAGGAGGCGGGCCGCGCCGGACGGGACCAGGCAACCGCCCGCTGCGTGCTGCTCTACACGCCGGAGGACGTGGAGCGGCAGTTCGGCCTCTCGGCGCGCTCGCGGCTGACGCGGCGCGAGATCCAGGCGATCCTGAAGGCGCTGCGGCGTCTCGACCGGAAGAAGCGGACCGGCGGCGAAGTGATCGCCACCGCCGGCGAGATTCTCGGCGAGGACGAGGACGCCGCGTTCGAGCGCGACCGCGCAACGGACGACACGCGCGTGCGCACCGCCCTGTCCTGGCTGGAGGAGGCGGAGTTGCTGACCCGCGAGGAGAACCGCGTGCAGGTCTTCCCCTCGTCGTTGCGGGTGGGCTCGGTGGCCGAGGCCCGCGACGCGCTGGCCAACAAGCCCCTCGAGAGCCGCTACCGCCAGCAGTTGGAGGCCATCGCGGAGATGCTGATCGACGCCGACCCGGATGAGGGCATCACCACCGACGAGCTGATGGGCGCGTCGGGACTGAATCCGGAGGAGGTCCGCCGCGCGTTGCACGACCTGGAACGGCTCGGCATCGCCGCCAACGACACCGCGGTGACCGCCTTCGTCCACGTCGGCGTGCCGCAGGCATCGAGAAGCCGGTTGGAGGAAGCCGTGGGGATCGAGCGCGCCCTGATCGACCACCTGCGGGAGGCCGCCCCCGACATGGAGAAGGAAGACGCCTCGACGCTGCACCTGCGGGTCGCGACGCAGCGTCTCAAGGACGCCGGCCACGGCTCGGCTCTGCCGGAACGAGTATGGCGGGTGTTGCAGAGTCTGGCCAAGGACGGACGCGGCGAGCGGGACGACCGCGGCGGCAGTTTGAGCCTGCGCCGGCTCGGCCCCGAAGCCGTACGGGTCAGGCTGCTCCGGACTTGGGAGGCCCTCGCCGAAACCGCGGAACGACGCCGCATCGCCGGCCTGCGGCTCCTCCGGCACCTCCTCGCCTCGCTGCCGGATGGAGTCCGGGGGACCGACCTGCTGGCCGAGACCACGTTCGGCAAGCTGCTCGCTGCGATCCGTTCGGACCTGATGCTGAAAGCGAGAGCCAGGGAACCCGAGAAGCTCCTCGATCGCGCCCTGCTGTGGCTCCACGAGCAGGAGGTGATCCGCCTCAACAAGGGACTCTCCGTGTTCCGTCCCGCCATGTCCATCCACCTGAGCCCGGTGCGGCGAGGCTTCGCCAACCCCGACTTCACCCCGCTCAGGCTGCACTACCAGGACCAAGTGCTGCAGATCCACGTGATGGCGGAGTTCGTGCAGCGCGGCCTGAAGACCATGGCAGACGCGCTGCTGCTGGCGATGGACTACTTTCGGCTCCCGCAGGAGGATTTCCTGCGCCGCTGGCTGCCGGACCGGGGCGCGGACATCGCGCGCCAGACCACGCCGGAATCGTGGCGCCGCATCGTGGAGAGCCTCCGTAACGGCGATCAGCAGCGCATCGTCGCCGACGACCGCGAGCAGGCGAACGTCCTGGCGCTGGCGGGACCGGGCGCCGGAAAGACGCGGGTGCTGGTCCACCGCATCGCGTATCTCGTGCGGGTCCGACGGGAGAACCCGCGCGGCGTGCTCGCGCTGGCCTACAATCGGCATGCCGCCGCCGAGATCCGACGACGCCTGGAGGCGCTGATCGGCGACGACGCCCGCGGGGTGACGATGCTTACCTGCCACGGCTTCGCCATGCGCCTGGTGGGCGCGAGCTTCGCCGACCGCGCGGAGCCGCTCGACGACGACGCATTCCGGGACGTGATGACGCAGGCCGTGGAAATGCTGCGCGGCAAGGGGCTGCCGCCGGAGGACGCCGACGAAAATCGCACGCGGCTGTTGAGCGGGTTCCGGTGGGTGCTCGTCGACGAATACCAGGACGTCGGTCCGGAGCAGTTCGCGCTGATTGCCGCCATCGCGGGCCGGTCACTCGAGGACGGCGACGGAAGGATCGGTCTGTTCGCGGTCGGCGACGACGACCAGAACGTCTACGCCTTCAGCGGCGCCTCGGTTCGGTTCATCCGGCGCTTCGAGCAGGACTACGGCGCCGGGATCGCCTTCCTGACGGACAACTACCGGTCCACGGAGCACATCGTCGCTGCAGCGAACGGGGTCATTCAACGCAGCGCCGGCCGCATGAAGGCGGGCCATCCCATCCGCATCGACAGGGCCCGCCGCGACGACCCGCCGGGCGGCGACTGGGAACGACTCGACCCGCTGGCCCGCGGGCGCGTGCAGATTCTCCCGGTGCGCGACGATGCGATAGTGCAAGCGCAGGCGGCGGTCATGGAGCTGCAGCGGCTGGCTGCGCTGTCGCCGGACTGGGACTGGTCGCGTTGCGCCATCATCGCCCGTGAATGGCGCTACCTGGAGCCCATGCGCGCCTGCTGCGAGCACGACGGCATTCCGGCGCAGTCGGCGAACGAGGCGGCGCCAAACTTCTGGCGCCTGCGAGAAACCCAGGCGCTGCTGGCGTCGCTGCGCGCCGGCGGGACGGACTTGGTCGAGCCCGCGGCGCTCGCGGCGTGGCGAGATAGCCAGCCCCGCGGACCCTGGATCGAGTTACTCACCGACGCAATCGACGAGTACAAGACCGAAACCGGCGGGACCGACACGCCGCTGGTCCACTTCGAGGAGTGGCTTGCCGAGTGGGGCCGGGACGCGCGCTGCCGGCAGCACGGGCTGCTCCTGCTGACCGCCCACCGGGCCAAAGGCCTGGAGTTCGATCACGTGGTCGTCCTGGATGGCGGTTGGGACCGTGCCGGCGATGGAGAGGACGGCGACGCGCTGCGGCGGCTGCGTTACGTGGCCATGACCCGCGCGCGCCGGACGCTCGCCCTCACCCGCTTCGAGGGCGCAGACTGCAGGCGGGACACGCTGCCAGCCGGTCCCGCCGTCCTGCGCCGGGCGCCGTTCGATCCACCGCCGCCGCCCGCAGCGCTCGAACGCCGCTACCGGCGCCTCGGCCTGCGCGATGTGGATCTCGGCTTCGCGGGACGCCGCCGGGCCGGCCACCCGGTGCATGGCGCCATCGCCGCCCTCGCGCCCGGCGACCCGCTCACCGTGCAGGTAACGGGTGACCGGTGGCGCCTGCTGCATCGCGACGGCACTCCCGTGGGGCAGCTTTCTCGTACGTTCGAGCCGGCGCCGGGGATGCGCTGCCGTTCCGCGGCGGTGCTCGCAGTCATGGCCTGGAGCCGAGCGATCTCCGACCCGCGGTACCACGACGGCATCGAGTCCGAGGCGTGGGAGGTGCTGGTTCCAGAGCTGGTATTCGAACCCGATGCATGACGGGATCCACGCTCGGCGCGGTGGCCCTCGAACGCCCCACGAGCACTGCGTCGTCGGCAGGCTTGGAGGTGACCCCTTGCTCGGCAGGAATTGGAGCCGCCCGTCCGAGCGCCTGAGGCGTGGTGGTTCCGACAGCTTCCAACGACGAGCGCGCCTCGCCTCGTTGAGGCCCGCACTCCGAAGAGTCGCCGGTCGCCGAGCGATCCGAGCCTGCTACACCATCCGCATGCTCGCCCAGGTCTTGCGCAACGGGACCCGGCTGAGTCCTGTCGCCCTTGGCATCTACCCGGCTCTCCACACGAGCTTGAGGAGACTCATCTGAAGTTGCCCCGGCTATGCGGAGCTACTCCCTGAACGCAAAAGGTAACTTGGGCGGTCGGAGACTTCAGCGGCGTCGCCGTTCGGTCCACAGCGCGTTGGCGGTCCCGCGGGAACGGGAATGCAGTGGCGGATCACGATCGTGTCGTCGCTGACGAGCACCTCTTTGACGAGGAGCCGCACGATCCGTTGCCGCTCCAGGATGTCGAGGGTCTCGGCCGCCGACCGCAAGCGTGTCAGGAACGCCGAGAGGGTTTCGGCCAGACGCAGATGCGCGGCGCGATCGCGTGTCTGCTCCAACAGTGCGTTCAACTCGTGTCGTAGCGTCTGTTCGCGTTGACGCAGCAGCGGCATCCGCTCGCGCAGTTGCTCGAGCGATACCAAGTCCTCTTGGTACGCAGTGAGCAAGCGCTCGATGGCCTTCCCGACGCGCGCGAGATCCCGCTCCACCGCCTGCGTACGGGTCCTCGTGGGGTCGGCGGCCTGGGCGGCAGCCAGCCGGCGATCCAGTTCCTGTTGGATCAAGGCCGGCTCATCAAGCAACCGCAGCACTTCGGTCCATACCACCTCGTCCAGCAGCTCCTGCCGAACCGGACGTGTGTCGCACCGCGGACCCGCGAGGTGGCGCCACCGGTCGGACCCGATACAGCGATAGTACTGAATCCTGCGCGCGCTCGACCGAGTCGAGATGCGGGAGAACGCATAGCCACACTTGCGGCAGCTCACCAGTCCTTGCACGAGGCTCGGCTCGATCGTCCGGCGCCGGGCGTGCACCTTGTTCTCGTGCAGCAGTTCCTGCGCCCGCGCGAATGTCGGTTCGTCGATGATCGCCGGCACCGGGATTTCAATCCACTCCTCGCGCGGGCGTTCGCAGGGCGCACTGTCGCGACGCAAGACGGCGGCGCCCATCCGTAGCGTCCGCGTTACGCGCTTCTGCCGGGACACTCCTCGGACAATCCGCGTTTTCCCGAAGCAGGCCGTGCCGCAATAGGCCGGGTTGCGCAGCATCTGCCGCACCGTCGAGCGCCCCCAGCCGACTCCGGCTTTCCGCGCGGCCACGCCTTGCTCGTTGAGCCACCGGCAGATCGCCTCGATGCTCCAGCCCGTGACGGTGTAGTGCTCGTAGATGTCTCGCACGACCCGCGCTTCGGCCTCGACGACAGCGTACGAGGCGGGCGCGTCGTCACGCTTGCGGAGATAGCGATATCCATAGGGGGCGCCGCTCATGACGCTGATCTCACCCGCTCGCGCGCGATGCCGCTTCCCCCGACGCGACCGTTCGAGGATTTGAGCGCGTTCGTACTCGGCGATCATGCCCTGAAACTGCACCAGCAGGTGATCCTCGGCGGTGGCGCTCGATGGGGCGTTGAGGAAGCGAGTCTCGACTCCATGACGTCCGAACTCTTCGATCAACAGCACCTGGTAGGCGTACTTCCGGCTCAGCCGATCCGGACTGTGAACGAGCACGACCTGGATGTCGCCCGCGGCTGCCAAGTCGCGCACCCGTTCCAATCCCGGCCGTTCGAGCGTCGGCGCCCACTCGACGAGCGCCGCCGTCTGGCTCGCGATCGTGTTCGCTTCGCGCTGCCGGTCCGAGGACACGCGCGTGTAGATCGCCGCCATCTGCATGTGGACGCTCCATTCCGTGGGTGGCAACCGGACGCGTGCGGGCCGGCACCAGCAACGCGTAGGCGTGGGTGAGCTTGCTGACGAGAAGTCGATCGAACGTGTAATCCAGATGCACCTGCCGCAGAGTCTTCCGGGGTCGTCGTTCACCCACGTCGCTGACGGATCTTGTCCAGCAACGCCGTCACCGCTTGGGTGACGACTTGGCCGAGCGAGAGTCCGCTGCGTCGAGCGTACGCGCGGATCGCCCGTACCGTGCTGACAGGAAGCTTGAAGGTGATCGCGACGGTCGGCTCGACCGCCGGTACAGGGGCACTCAACCCGGCCGCTTCTTGGAGGTAGCGGTACGCTTGCCGACGCGACACCGCGAACTCGTGGCCGAGATGACGGGCCGCCTCGGCGCGTTCCATCCGCTGTCCGAGCAGACGGTACGCGGCGTTGAGCAACCGCGCTTTCTCGGCCTTGGTGGCCCGCGCCATGCGGCATAAACATATTACCTCTTGAGACGCAAATCAAGTACCGGCCGTTTTCGCCAGCCGGTGATCACACGGTCGAACTGGAAGTTACCTTTTGCGTTCAGGGAGTAGCTCCGCATAGCCGGGGCAACTTCAGTTCCTGTGTGCGGCCGATACCCGAATGCGCCCGCGACTTCCCCGCTCAGACCCGTCATGGCGCGGCGACCTCGTCCACCCTGCCCGCGTCGAACGCGAGACGGTCCCGCACGAGCTCCGCCTCGCGAAACGGCTGCTCGTAGCTCCACACCGCGTCGCGGACCTCGCCATCGGGACCGTGGATGACGTAGTAGGTGGCCAGTCCCTTGAACGGGCAGTACGTCGTCTTGCCGCTCTTCCGCACCCGCGTCATGTCGACGCCGTCACGGGCCAGATAGTAGCGCGTCGGACACCCGTTCTCCTCCAGCGCCACGACGTCGGTCGTCGCCGCGATCACCGTCCCGCGGACCGCGACGGTCACGCGCGCATGCCTCGGCACGAACGCGATCCGATGGGCGGGAGCGCGAGCGTAGCCCGGGCCCGGCGTGCCGGGCGGAATGGCGGCCGGTCGCTCGCCCATGTCCGATCCTCCTGCCTCGGCCTTCCGGCCGGGGGGTCCTACTGCACCGTTACCGCGTTGATCATCACGGGCGTGACAGGCACGTTCTGGTGCGGTCCCTGGACACTGGTCTCGACCCCGGCCATGGCGTCGACGATGTCCATGCCCTCCGTCACACGTCCGAAGACGGCGTAGCCGTACTCCGCCGGCTCGGTGCCGCGGTGGTCGAGGCCGCGCCGCGCGTTGTCGCGGTGGTTGATGAAGAACTGCGACGTGGCGCTGTCGATGGCGTTGGTGCGCGCCATCGCGATGGTGCCCCGCGTGTTATTGATCCCGTTGGTCGCCTCGTTCCTGATCGGCTCGCGCGTGATCTTCGGAATCAGGTCGGTCCCCATGCCGCCGCCCTGGATCATGAAGCCCTCCATCACGCGATGGAAGATCGTGTCGGCGTAGAAGCCGGCGTAGGCGTACTGCAGGAAGTTGCGCACCGAGATCGGGGCACGATCCTGAAACAGCTCCAGCGTGATGTCGCCCAGCGTGGTCGCCATGACCACCGTCGGGTTGCCCGGAATCAGGCCGGCGGTGGACAGCCTGATCCGGTAGACGCCGGTGCTCGCCGTCATGTACAGCGTCTGTCCGTCGTCGCCCCACGCGACGTTGGCGGTCACCTCCGGCATCAGGATGGTCCCCAGGTGCACCCCGTCCGGCCCGAGCACCCAAACGCCGCCCGGCCCGGTGGCGAAGAGGTTGCCGCGCAGGTCGACCGTCATGCCGTCAGCGGCCCCCGGGGCCGTCTGATCGTTCACGTCATGGAAGACGCGCCCGTTGGACGCGCCGTTCTCGTCGAGGTCGTACGCCATCCACACCTTCTGGTTCTCGTCGGAGTTGGCGACGTACAGGGTCGACTCGTCGGGCGACAGCGCGATGCCGTTCGGCCGCGTCTGGTCGCGCACGAGCAGCTCCAGCTCGCCGTCCGGGCCCAGCCGGTAGATGCCGTTGAAGTCGAGCTCGCGGAGCGGCGACTCCTCGAGTCCGTCGAGGCCGTACGGCGGGTCGGTGAAGTACAACGACCCGTCGGAACCGTACGTGGCGTCGTTCGGGCTGTTGAGCCGGCTGCCTTCGAAGCTGTCGGCCAGGACCGCCCGGCTGCCGTCCGCCTCGACCCGCGAGATGCGCCGGTTGCCATGCTCGCAGATGACGAGCCGGCCCTCGGCATCGAGGTTCAGCCCGTTCGACGAGATCGACCGCAGCCCCTCCCGGTCGCCCTCGAAGACCGGATCGATGAACGGGCTGGCGCCGTCCGCCGCGGTCCACTGGTGGACGGCGTTGGCCCGCACGTCCGAGAAGAGCAGCCGCGACTCGCCGCGGACCCACACCGGACCTTCCGTGAACACGTAGCCCTCGGCCACCTTCTCGATGCTGGCGCCGGCCGGCACCAGCGAATCGAGCCGCCGGTCGACCCTGAGAATCGAGCCTTCGCCCGCGGCCTCCGGGGCCGGACCGGCATCCACCTCCTGCGGCGGCGCTTCCGAGGCGCCGCCGCAGGCCATCGTCCAGGCCGCGAGCGCGGCCACCAGCAGACTGGTCGGTTTCATCATCTTGGTCCTCGCTTGGTGGTCGTTGTCGTTTCGGGTCGGAAGCTGCCCGCGGTTGTACGCTGCCCTGCGACGAGACGGTTCCCGGCGCTCAGCGCCGGGGCCGGCGCGGTTCCCGACCGAAGGGGACCGCCTCGAGCGCAACCGTCTCGTACGCCGGCTCGTTCTCGGTAATCCGGATGAACCGATCGGCCGGGACAGCGGTGAACGTCTGCGTCAGACCGGTCGTGGGCCAGAACACCTCCAGCTTCTCCACGCGGGTCGCCCGGCCGAGACCGAGCGTCTGGCGCAACGGGTTCGCGCCGAAGCTGCCGCCACTGTTGACGTGCCGGTAGACGGAGCGCGTCGTACCGCCGTCGACGATCTCGGCCCGGATGCGGGCGCCGATGGCCGAGCGGTTCGAGCGCACCCCCACCAGGCTGATCGTAATCCAGTGGTTGCCCAACCCGGGATTTCTGTACAGCGCATTGCCGAACCGGTCGCCCGGATAGGCCCCGCCCATCTGCTCGAAGATGTCCTGATCGCCGTCATGGTCGAGGTCGGCAAAGAACACGCCGTGCCCCTTCTGCAGGTGGCCGAAGCCGCCCGCGTAGGTCACGTCGGCGAAGCCCGCCCCGTCCCGGTTGCGGTACATCACGTTCGGCATCAGGCTGTGGTACGGCGGATAGCCGGTGCCGAGATAGAAATCCAGGTAGCCGTCGTTGTCGAGGTCGCCGAAGTTGGCACCCATCGCCGCGTTCGGGCGCACGAGGCCGTAGCGGCCCGCGACCTCCTCGAAGCCGCCCTCCCCCGTTCCGCGGTAGAGGCGCGCCAGCTCGATGTCGAGCGGCAACCCGAGCGCACTCGCCGCCAGGTGCTCGGTGCGGGCCATGTACGCCGAGACGAACAGGTCCAGCACGCCGTCGTTGTCGACGTCCCAGAACCAAGCCGGGAAGCTGGCGATGGGTCTCTCCACGCCGAGCCGGCGGGCCATGTTGGTGAACGTGCCGTTGCCGTTGTTGCGGTACAGGCGGTTCCGGCCGCCGTGATTGGATACGTAGAGATCCAGGAGGCGGTCGCCGTCGTAGTCGCCCCAGACCACGGCCTTCGCGTAGCCGTGGTTGAGCACGCCGGCCCCGGCGGCCACGTCGGTGAACGTGCCGTCGCCGTTGTTCCGGAAGAGCTGGCTCGGCGCCTGCAGCGCCCGGGAGCTCTCGTTCCCGACATACAGATCCAGGTCGCCGTCGTTGTCGTAGTCGCCCCACGACGCGGTCTGGGTTGGATAGTGGGCCTCGCCCAGGCCGGCGGCGAACGTGACGTCCGTGAACGTGCCGTCACCGTTGTTGCGCAGCAGCGAGTTCGGGTGCCGGCCGTGCTGATGCAGCCAGGCGCCGCGCAGGACCAGCAGGTCCACATGGCCGTCGTTGTCGTAGTCCGCCTGGATGATGTTCAGGCCGCCGAACAGGCCCCGGAGTCCGGCCTCGTCCGTCCGCTCGGTGAACGTCCCGTCCTGGTTGTTCAGGAACAGCCGGAGCTGTCCGGCCGTGTCCCAGGTCGACGTCGCGATGTCCAGATAGCCGTCGCCGTCGAAATCATCCGCTGCCGCGCCGCCGCTCATGTCGAAGACGTCGAGCCCTAGATCGGGCGCGATGTTGACGAAGCGGGGCAGCTCGCCGACCACGCCGAAGGCCTCGGTCGGAATCAGGTACGCGGGGGGCACACGCTGCGGATAGCCCCCGATCGTCATGTAGGCGATGTTGAGCAGCCAGCGCGCCGACAGGTGCAGCGTGACCGCCTCCTCCTCCAGGTTGCCGGGGGTCGGCGCGGGGGTGTCGTCGAGCACGCCGGTCAAGGCCGCGATCGCCTGCCGGGAGGGGTTCTGGTCGCTGTGAATGCCGTCGCCCCGGAGCGGCAGTATGCAGGCCTCCGCGTTGGGATGATGCGCGCAGTTCCGCGTTTCCCCGAGCCGCAGATAGGCCACCCCCAGGCGGTAACGCGTGTAGTTGCGTATCCCGGACGTCCCGGCCGGCACCAGCTCGAGAGCCTGCTCGAAGAGCCGGATCGCCTCCGGCTCGTTGCCCAGGCGCAGCTCCTCCCCGGCCAGGGCCATCGCCAGGCGCCAACGCGCTGGCCGCGGGGCCGAACGCGGCAGGGCCGCCAGCTCCCCGCGCGCCCGGATGGCCGGCCCCTCGCCGATGTAGCTGTGCGTCTCCGTCGCGCTGTCGGCAATCTGCCTGAGGGCCGCGAGCATCCGGCGGTGGCTGTCGGCGGGCGACGGCGAGCCGGCCTGCGCGAAGACGGCGGGGGGGACGACCGCCAGCACGCCCAGCGCGGCCAGCAGCACGACCGCGGTCGGCACGCCTTGCGGCCCCATGACGACCCTGCGTCCTTCAGGATGAGCCGGCCTTCTCCGGCGCGGCAGGCGCACGATCACGGCCCGAGGTCCGCCAGCTCCCGGCGGGCGTCCGCGTTGCCGGGGTCCAGCCGCAGCGCCTGCCCGTAGCCGGATCGCGCTGCCGCCCGCTCGCCCTGCGCCACGTGCACGCGCGCCCTGCCGATCCAGGCCCGCACGGATTCGGGATCGGCCGCGATGGCGCGGTCGAACGTGCGCGCCGCGAGCGCCAGCTGGCCGGACACCGCCGCGGCGGTGCCCAGCTGCACCAGCACGTCATCGTCTTCGCCGAGCACCTCGAGCGCGTCCCGAAAATCGCGGATCGCCTCGCCCGCCTGCCCCGCCAGCAGGCGGGCGCGCCCCGCCTGGAACCGATCGCGCGCCCGCTGCCGCCGCCAAGCCTGCCTGATCTCATACAGCCGCCGCGGCTCGAGCTCGGCCAGCCGGGTGTAGTAGTCGATCGCCTCCTCGTACTCACCGCCGGCGAAATGCGTCTCTGCCAGGAGCCTCAGGGCCACCTCGTTGACGGCTTCCTCACGGAAGGACGCCAGCAGCGAGTCGAGCACGGGCTCCGTCACGGCGCCGCGGAACAGCCGCCGCAGCCGGCCCTCGCCGTCGAACACGAAGGTGGACGGCAGCGCCGCCTCGGCCTCCGTGCCGAAGAACTGCGCCATGACGCCCTCGTCGGCCAGGAACTGCGAGTACGGGATCGCGAACCGGTCGATCGTCTCGCGCACCGAGTCGAGGTCCCGCAGCTCGACGCTCAGGCCTACGAAGTCGACCTCGTTCTCGTAGCGCCCGGCGAGCTCGACGAGCTGCGGCAACTCCTCGTTGCAGGGCGCGCACCACGGCGCCCAGAAATTGAGCACCGCCGGCCGGCCGCCGGCCACGGACGCCGGCTCGCCGTCCAGGCGCTGCGCGACGACCGCGGGCGAGGGCGCCGCGGTCAGCCTGGGGCGCGTCCCGTCCGACCAGCGCTCCAGCGCCCGCGCGTCGACGCCGGCGGCGCCCTCGCGGACGACCAGCAGGCGGTCGACCGGGAGGTCGTTCCAGACCTCGACGGCGCCGGAGGGCCAGCGCACCTCGAGCGCATCGACCGTCGTCGATCCTCCCAGCCCGAAATGGAGGTCCAGCGGCACCTGGGCGCGGAACCCCTCGGTGATCTTGACGAAGTCGCGGCGCTGTTCGTCGCCCGCGGTCAGCACGACCTCCGCGCCCAGGGCGTCGCGCCGAGAGCGGGTCGCCGTCAGCCGGACGCGCGCGAAATGGCGCGGCTCCGACGCGTTCTCGAACAGGCGCAGCCCCCGCAGCGTCAGCAGCGCCAGGTCGAGGTCCCCGTCCCCATCGATGTCGACGGGCGCCGCGGCCCGGCCGTCGTGGTCGGCGTCCAGCCCGAACACGTAGGCGCTCTGGACGAACGGCTCGCTCGAGCCGTCGGGCCTGTAGAAGAGATGGTCGCGTTCGTAGCCGCTGAACGATCCCCGGAAGTCGCCGGCCTGCTCCACGAGCACGGGCTCCGGCGGCGCCTGCCTTTCGAGCCCCTCGGCGTCGGCGACAACCTGTCGCCAGAAGAACGTTCAATAGTCCGGCGCCTCGGGATCCACGTGGCTCGTGTTGCCGTTCGTGACGAAGATCTCCTTGTCGCCGTCGTTGTCGAGGTCGAAGAAGTGCGAGCCCCAGGCCCAGCCGGCCTCGTTGACGCCCAGGGACGCGCTGCGGTCCCCCGACGCGCCCCCGTCGTGCGCGAGCGTGAACAGCTGGTTGCCTCGGGCGAGCACGCCGAGGCGGGCATGCATTGCCGCGCTCACCGACTCGGCCAGCCGCACCACCCGGTGCCCGGCGTGCGAGTACATGTTGGAGAGGTAGATGCTCCACTCGCCGCTGTTGTCCCAGTCGGCGATGGTGATGCCCATGGTGAAGGCGCCGTCGCGCGCCAGCGGGTGATCGTCGAGGGCCTGGAACGTGCCGTCGCCCCGATTGCCCCAGACGACGTTCCGGCCGTAGTCGTTGCCCTCGAAGATGTCGATGTCGCCGTCCCCGTCGAAGTCGAAGAACTGCCCGACATACGTGTAGCGCGTACCCGTCACCCCCCGGCTGTCGGACTCCTCCGTGAAGCGCAGGCCGCCGCGATTGATGAACAGGAGGTTGTCGTCGCCGTCGTTCGCGTCGACCCGGTTGAAGCGCCCGCCGCTGCCCGACCGGTTGTTCTGGTAGCCCCCGACGAAGATGTCGAGCAGGCCGTCGCCGTTCACGTCGCCGGCCGTCAGCAGCTGCGATTCGTACCGCCGCACCCCGGGCGGGTTGTCGAACTCGAGGGCGCGCCGGAGCAGCCGCCACTTGCCGCCCCTGCGCGTGTAGATGCCCATCCAGCCCCGTGCGCCGCGATAGACCACGCGCGTGCCGACGATCTCTTCGAGACCGTCGCCGTCGAGATCCACGAACAGCAGCTGGCTCGGGATCAGCCGCTCGTCCAGGATGGGCAGCGCCTCGCGCACGAAGCCCCCCCGGCCGTCGTTGAGGAACAGGACGGCGTGGTTGGCCGCCTCGGTCGCGACGATGTCCCAGAACCCGTCGCGGTTCCAGTCCACCACGTTGAGCGCGGAATCGATCAGGCTCATGCCGCCGTTCGCGGCGTCCTGGCGAATTCGGCTGTTCGCCGCGGAGCGATTGAAGTGCAGGCCGACCGCGTCCGTGATGTCCCGGAACGGGCGCGAAGGGTTGCTCACGCCTGTCGCAGCGACGGTGTCCAGGCGGCGGATGCGCCACCCGCCCTCGGCGCCCTCGACGAGCTCGACCGCGACGGTGGCATTGAGCACCGACCGGGCGCCGGCCGCGTCGGGGCCGCCGAGCTGCAGGTGGGCGCGCGCGAACGCGCGGTCCCGGTCGGGCGCCAGGAGGAACTCGAACATCTGCCACGCCGCGCGGTCGACGGACACCCACGCGTCCACGTGGGCGCGCAGCGCGCCCAGCAGGGCGTCGCGGCCGAGCGGGGCCAGCCCGTCCGCGGCGTAGCGGCGGATGGCGAGCGCATGGTCGGCGACCGTCCTCCCCTGGTCGGGACGCGGCAAGCGCCCCTCGAAGTTGGCGGTGAAGGCGCCGGCCGCGAGCGCCCAGTCGAAGCGGCGAACCCCGGCGAGCAGGGTCGCCTTCAGGTCGTCCCCCACGCGCGACTGCGTCTCCTCGGACACGCCGACATCGGTGACGTAGGTTGCCGGCGGCGCGAGGGGGAACGGCGGCGGGGCGGACTGGGGACCGGCGGGGAACGCCGGCAACGCGTGGAGGACCGCCAAGCCGGCCGCCACGGCAACCGATCCGCGGAGAAGGCGCCTCAAGAGGCCTGCGGTTCGCATCGTCAGCGACCTCGTGACGTGGGGCCGCTGCCCCAGCAGGCAGTATAGCCAGTCGCGGCAAGCCGCGCCAGACGGCCTGCCGCAGGCTCTCAGGAACAGGAAAGCGATAGCGCTTGACACGATGTTGCGGCAGCGTAACATGGCGGCCAGCTAGGGTGGCTTCGCACGACGAATCGCCACCGGATCGGCGAGCCTCGTCGGCGCGGTCAACACGGTGTCATCATGACGTCATCATGAGCAAGGAGGAACCGTGTCGAGACGAGGCGTTCAAATCGCTAGTCTGCTATCGGCGTGCGTTTTCCTCTCCACCGGCGCGGCCGCCCAGACGGGCAGCATCGCCGGAAGCGTCGTAGACGAGACAGGCGGCGTGCTGCCGGGCGTGACGGTCGATGCCGCCAGCCCGGCCCTGATCGAGGGCAGCCGGACCGCGTTCACCGACGGGTCGGGGCTGTACGCCATTCAGGGGCTGCGGCCGGGAACCTATACGGTCACCTTCACGCTGCCCGGCTTCAACACCTTCGTCCGCGAGGGGATCGAGCTCACCACGGGATTCACGGCCAACGTGGACGTCACGATGGGCGTGGGCGCGGTCGAGGAGACGGTCACCGTCTCCGGCGCCTCCCCGGTGATCGACGTCCAGAACGTCGTCCACCAGGAGAACATCTCCCGCGAGACCCTAGACACCATCCCGACCGGGAAGACCTACTGGGGCTACGCCGCTCTCACCGTGGGCGCGACCACGGACATCCTGGGCGGCGGGCAGGACGTGGGCGGCAGCATCGGCGACACGTGGGGCCACGTCCTGGTGCACGGCAGCTCGAATACCGACGGCGACGTCCTCTGGGACGGGATGTCGGTCAACGCCTCGGTCACGGCCGGGGGCGGCACGGGGAAGATCTTCTTCATGAACCAGGCCGCCATCCAGGAGGTGGTGATGTCGACCGGCGGGATGGACGCCGAGACGTCCACCGGGGGCGTGGGCATGAACGCCATCCCCCGCGAGGGCGCGAACTCCTTCAGCTACTATGTGAACATCAGCGGCACCAACGAGCACCTGCAGAACCTGAACTGGAGCGAGAACCTCGGCGCGCGCGGGATGCGCGAGGAGCAGATCCACGGGGTCAAGGACATCTGGGACTTCGGCGTCGGCATCGGCGGACCGATCGTGAACGACCGGCTCTGGTTCTACACGGCCCATCGCTGGTGGGGCACCGAGCGGTTCGCGCCGCGGAGCTTCCACAACCTGGCGCCGCGCGAGCCGGCCACGGGGTTCGCGGTGCTCTACCAGCCCGACTACGACGACCCGACGGTGATCGAGAGCCGGCAGCGCGACAACTCGTTGCGGCTGACGTGGCAGGCGACCCAGCGCAACAAGATCACGCTGACGCGGCACCAGCAGGTGAGTTGCTTCTGCCAGCAGTGGGCGGTGTTCGGCCTGGTCGACTACAACGCCGCCGCCGACTACTTCCAGGACCCGGTCTCGCTCACCCAGGCCAAGTGGACCATGCCGGCGAGCAACCGGCTGCTCTTCGAGGCGGGCGTGTCGTATGTGTTCAACAAGTCGACTCCCAGCCCGCAACCCGAGGTGCAGCCGCAGGACGTTGGCGTGTTCATCGTCGATCCGCTGATCTTCCTCAACGTCCAGACCTTCTCGCCGAGCACCCCGGCGCTGTATGGTCGCGGGCACACTTTCCCGAACCTGGCCTCGCACGGCTCGGTGTCGTACGTCACGGGGTCGCACACGTTCAAGGCGGGGTTCGAGCACAGCCACTTCTGGGAGGAGCACGCATACGCCACGATCATTAACGACCTCCAGTACGGCTTCGTCACGCCGGGCGTGTCCTTCCGGGTGCGCCAGTACGGCACGCCGCGGAACTCCTTCATGCAGGCGAACGACCTCGGGTTCTACGCGCAGGACCAGTGGACAGTCGACCGGCTGACGCTCAACCTCGGCGTGCGCTACGACTCCATCAACGGCTACGTCCCGGCGCAATCCCACCCCACCAGCCGGTTCGTGGATTCCTTCTCCACCGGGCGCATCGACAACGTCCCGGACTGGAGGGACATCAATCCGCGCCTGGGCGTCGCCTACGACCTGTTCGGTGACGGCCGCACGGCCCTCAAGGCCAACCTGGGCCGCTACGTCTTCGCGGTCGGCACGTCGATTGCGCAGATCCACAACCCGATGGAGGCGATCCAGATCTTTTCGGATCGGGACTGGAACGACAATCCGTACGAGGCCTTCGGGCTCCCGCCCGGCAACGGGGACTACAATCCGGACTGCAACCTCGACAACTTCGCGGCGAACGGCGAGTGCGGGGCGATCATCAACCCGGAGTTTGGCACGCCCATCATCACGAGCCGCTTCGACGACGGCCTGCTCGAGGGCTGGGACAAGCGCAAGAACAACTGGCAGTTCTCGGTCGGGATCCAGCACGAGATCGCAGAGGGCTGGTCGATCGACATCGGCTACTTCCGGCGGTCGAACGGGAACTTCGTCGTCCTCGACAACCTGAACATCGGTCCCGAGGACTTCGGCGAGTACAGCATCACGGCGCCCGTCGATCCGAACCTCGGGCCCGTCAGCGGAGAGGGGCTCACGGGGCTGTACACCATCACCCCCGAGGCGCAGGCCCGCGGCACGAACAACGTCTTCTACTTTGCCGACCGGTACGGCGACATGAGCGAGACGTTCAACGGCATCGACGTCGCGTTCAACGGCCGCCTGCAGAACGGCGTCACGCTCACCGGCGGCATGGCCACGGGCGCCATGGCGTCCGACGAGTGCTTCGTCGTCGACTCGCCCCAGCAGATGCGGCCGGGGTACTGCAACGTCTCGCCGGGGTGGTGGCGCTACGGGACGCAGTTCAAGCTCAACGGCTCGGTGCCGCTGCCGTACGACACCGAGTTCGCCTTCGTGTTCCAGAACCTGCCCGGGTTGCAGCGCCGCTCGGAGTACCGGGCCGGGGCGGACCCTGCCGAGCGCGCGGCGATCGAGGCGCAGTTGGGGCGGCCGATGGTCGGCGCCGAGTTGATCAGCCTGTTCCCGTCCGGTTCGGGCTTCTACGAGGACCAGCCGTCGTCGTCGCTGCCCTACAACGGCTTCACGTTCCTGGAGAACAGCACGCAATTCGAGCCGCGTCTCACGCAGCTCGATCTGCGGTTCACGAAGATCGTCAACGTCGGGGGGGCGCGGGTACGCGCCTGGTTCGACGTCTACAATCTCTTCAATTCGAACGACGCCACGAACATCGTTGACGGCTACGTGTCGGGGGGCGGCTTCCCCGCCATCTCGGACATCATGAACGGCCGCCTGTTCCGGTTCGGTGGCCAGTTCGACTTTTAGTATCCGGTCAGCCCCGTCCGGCTGTCTCGACCAACGGAGTCGACCGCTGCGGTCAGGCTGCGGGCCATCGAGACAGCCGGGCGGCGGAGCCGGAAGCCCGGAGAATGATCGATGACGACCAGACGCACCGTTTTGCTCTCGATTGCGCTCGTGCTCACCGGCGCGACGGCCGGCACCGCCCAGACCCTGGCAGCGGACCTCCAGCAGGACTGGCAGCGCATGCAGCAGATCATGATGGGCATCGCCGACGCGATGCCGGAGGACGGCTTCGACTACGCCTCCACCCCCGCACAGCGGACCTTCGGCGAGCAGATCCTGCACGTCGCCGGGGGCAACGTGCTGCTGATGGGCTTTCTCGGCGCGGAGGCGGACGGGCCGGCCATCGATCGCACCAACACACGCACGTTCGGCTACATGGCGACCTCGAAGGCCGACGTGCTGCAGGCGCTCGCAGACTCGTACGACTACGGGGCCGCGGCGCTCGAAGAGTTCGACGACAACGACCTGCTGGCGCGCGTCCAGGGCCCACCGTTCCTGCAGCAGCCGTCGCGCCTGCGCCTCGTCTACTTCGTGATCGGCCACGCGTGGGACATCTACGGCCAGATGGCGGTCTACCTGCGCCTCAACGATATCGTCCCGCCGGCGAGCCGCAGCGGCGTGTAGCCGTTGGCCATCATTCGACCGGAACGGCCGGAAGATCACGAGCAGGTCCGCGTCGTAAACGATGGCGCCTTCGGCCAGCCGGACGATGGCGCCATCGTCAACGCCGTGCGGCGCCGCGGGGTTCCGATCATCTCGCTGGTGGCGTCTGACGCCGATCAGCTCGTTGGCCACATCCTGTTCACGCCGGTCACGCTGGCGCCCGCCGCCGAGCGGCGCCTCTGCGGTCTCGGTCCCATGGCGGTCCTGCCGACGCATCAGGGGCGCGGCATCGGCAGCCGGCTCGTCCGCGACGGGCTGGAAGCGTGCCGGCTGGCCGGATACCATGCGGTGGTCGTGGTCGGCTACCCGTCGTACTACCGGCGCTTCGGGTTCGACCGCGCCCGGAACCACGGCCTCGCGTGGGCGCACCACGTGCCGGACGATGTCTTCATGGCGCTGGCGCTGGCGCCCGACGGACTCGGCGGGTGTGCCGGCGTGGTGAGCTACCTGCCGGAGTTCACGTCGATCTGACGATACCGGTGGCCGAGCGGAATCGGGTTGCCACGCGATACGGAGCGATTGCACTCTGCGTCTACTTCGTCAGAATGTTCCGATCGCGGTGACCCAACCGCAGTGGCGACGCCGGAGCTAGAACCTGACGTAGAGTCCCATCATCGATGCAATGGTCAGACTGGCATGGCACCGAGGCGCGACTTTCGGCAGACCAAGATCGTGTGCACGCTGGGTCCGGCCAGCTCGACGCCAGAACAGATCGAACAGCTTGCCGCCGCCGGCATGAACATCACGCGGCTCAACATGTCGCATGGCGACCACGCGAGCCATCTGCAGGTGATCCAGGCCGTCCAGAAGCTCAACGAGCGCCTGAACCACCCGATCGCCCTGCTGCTCGACCTGCAGGGACCGGCCATCCGCACCGGCGACCGCCTCGCGAACCTGTCCCTCGAGGTCGGTCAAGAGTTCCACGTCACCGTCGGCCCCTCCGAGAATCCGGAGGAGAGAACCATCCACGTCGACTACCAGGACATGGTCCATCAGTTGAAGGTGGGTGATCGGATCACGGTCGACAACGGTCTGATCAACCTGGAGGTACTGGAAGTACTCGAGCGCGATCTCCGCTGCCGGGTGCTGGACGGCGGGGTCCTGGGATCGCGCAAGCACATCAATCTTCCCGGCGTGCGGATCAACCTGCCATCGATCTCCGCCCAGGACGTTGCAGACATCCGTTTCGCGGCGGAGCACGACATCGACTTCCTCGCGGTGTCGTTCGTGCGCAGCGCCGAGGCGGTGCGCGACGCGCGGCGGATCATCGACGCGGCCGGCGGGCACCCCATGCGCATCATCGCCAAGATCGAGAACCAGGAGGGCATCGACAATCTCGACGAGATCATCGACGCGGCCGACGGCATCATGGTGGCTCGGGGCGATCTCGGCGTCGAGGTGGAGTTCGAGATGCTCCCGGTGGCCCAGCGCGACATGGTGCGGCGCTGTGCGATCGCCGGCAAGCCGGTGATCGTGGCGACCCACCTGCTCGAATCGATGATCGACAACCCGATGCCGACCCGGGCCGAGGTCACGGACGTCGCCAACGCGGTGTACGAACAGGTCGACGCGGTGATGCTCAGCGGGGAAACGGCGACCGGCAAGCACCCGGAGCGTTGCGTCTCGGTGCTCGACCGCATTGCGCGGCGCATCGAGAAGGAACGCGGGCTGGAATTCCACCGCGACCGGGAAGCGCATTCGATCCGCGAGCAGTTGGCCCGGAGCGCCTGTCTACTGGCCGATTCGCTCGGCTCCCGGGCGATCGTCGTCATGACCATGCGGGGCCTGATGGGATGTCTCGTCAGCAGTTATCGCCCGCGCGGCGCCATCATCTACGCCTTCACGACCACGGACGTCGTCCGCCGCCGGCTCTGGCTCTCACGATCCGTGGTGCCGTTCACGCTCGACCTGACGGAGGACCCGGAACAGGTGGTACTCCAGGCCCTCGAACTCCTGAAAAGGCAGGATCGACTCGAGAGCGGCGAAACCGTGGTGATCGTCGCGAACGTCACCACCAACAACGGCCACTCGAACGCCATCCAGGTGCGCACGATCGACTGAGCCGCAGGTCGGCAGTCCGGTGGAAACGCCCGGTAGGCATCAACGGGAGCCAAGTCCGGCCGCGGGCGAGGCGTCAGAACGCCTGGCCAAGCGAAACGAAGACGCGGCCGCGGGAACGGCCGGGGGTCTGCTCGAGGCCGAGCCCGTAGTCGACGCGCAGCAGGCCGACCGGGGTGTCGAAGCGGAGCCCCAGGCCGGCGCCGAGCCTGAGCTCCCGCAGCGAGATGTCGCGCACGGATGCGAAGACGTTGCCGGCGTCGACGAACCCGACGCCGGCGATGCGCCACCAGAGGGGAAAGCGCGCTTCCTGGCTCAGGATCAACAGCGCGCTGCCGCCCGCCGGCGTGCCGTACGGGCCGAGCGGACCCAGGCTGTCCTCCGCGTAGCCGCGCACGGAGTTGCCGCCGCCCGCAAAGAACCGCTCCGTCGGGATCAGCGCGCCGCCGTAACTGGTAGCCAGGCCAATCCGTCCGGCCGAGGCCAGGACCACTTTCCCAAGGCGACGGTAGACGAACTGCTGCCCGAGGTACTTCAGGAACCTGAGCGGCCGGCCGACCTCGTCGCCGTACTCGAGGTTGGAGGAATGGTAGAAGCCGGTCGTGGCGTTGAACAGATCGTCCCGGCTGTCCGCGACAGCGCTGCCGTTGAATCGCACGATCTGCAGTTGATCGTCGAACGGCAGAGCTCCCGCGCCGGCCTGGTCGGATGTGCGGTTGAGATCCAGGTTGGCGCTGTAGGCGAACGTCAGCCGCTCATGCGGCTGGAACCGCTGCTCGGCGGTGAACGTCGTCACGTCGGCGGCGACGCGTGCATCCCGCGCCCCGTTGACGTCGCGTCTGCGCGATGCAAACAGGTTCGTCTCGATCGGATGGCCGACCAGGGTGGTGATTCTCAGGAACGCGCGCACCGCCTGCCGCCCGCGATCAACCCGTGACGATACGCCTGCCGTCAGTCCGCGCC
The DNA here is from genome assembly GCA_965217045.1 of Vicinamibacterales bacterium. Taxonomy (GTDB): domain Bacteria; phylum Acidobacteriota; class Vicinamibacteria; order Vicinamibacterales; family UBA8438; genus JAAXGX01. Next base: position 563,400 of record CBDCHF010000010.1, read on the forward strand.
CGAACAGGTTGCGCCGGCTGGCGTCGCCGGCAGCGCCGATCCGGAGCGTGCGGCCGGTCGTCTCGCCCAGAGCCGCCGCTTCATCGCTGAAGCGGATGCCGTAGCGGAGACGGTACGGCGGCCATTCCTCCAGCGTCACCCGCGCCTCGACCGGCACCGTACCGCCCGTGTCGCCGGCGCCGGCGGGCGCCCTGACCCGCGCCTGGATGTCGACGCTGCGGAATACGCCGGTCTTGTACAGGCGTTGGCGCGCGAGGTTCCACGCCGCCGGATCGACCGCGGCGCCCGGATTCAGGTCGAGCGCCCGGGCTACCAGTGCGGGATGGGTGCGCGGTGCGCCCTCGATGACGACGGTTTCCACGACCTGCCGCGGACCCTCGGATATGTCGAACCGGACGTTGACACGCCCGGCGTCGTCGTCCACCACGCTGCGCCCGGTAACGCGTGCGGCCTCATGTCCGGCGCTGCGGTAACTCGTCGCGATCCGGGCGCGCGCGGCCGCGACCGCTCCTTCCGTATACACCCCGCCCGCGTCGAGTGCCGCCGCCGCGCGCACGGCGGCGGCACTGCGCGCCAGCGCGCCGTGGACCTCGACATTCCCGATGTGGAACAGCGGTCCCGTCGTGATGCCTACCGGCAGCTCGGCCACCCGCCCGGCAAAGCGCGCCTCGCCGACCGCGGTTGTCGCGCGCAACCATCCCCGGTTGCGGAACAGGCTGGTGACGGCGGTCGCGAGCCGTTCCGGTGCGGTCCACGCGAGCTCTCGGAGCTCCGATGATGCCACCAGTTCCCGCAGCTCCCGGACCTGCGCCGCGCTTGCACCTTCGAATACCAGCCGGCGCTGGGCGCTGCGCGTCCCGGGAGTGATCCGGATGGCGACCCGTTTCGTCCAGTCCGTCTCGACGACGCGCGTATCGACCGCAGCGCGCAAGTACCCGTGCCTGGCCAGATGCGCTGTGACGCGCGCCGTGAGCTCCTCGATCAGGAAGGTATCGAAGACGGCGCGCGTCCAGATTGACTGGAGGTCGCGGCGCACCGCATCCGGCAGATCGAAGCCCGTCACGGCCAGCTCCGTGACGGGGCCGCGCGTGATGTCGTAGGTCAGGGCCACGCCGCCATCCTCGGGCTGCTGCTCGCGTCGCGCCCGAACCTGCATTTCGAGGAACCCCCGCTCCAGGAAGAACGTCTCGATGCGATCACGGTCGCGCTGCCAGAGATGGAAGTCGAAGCGGTCGCCCGCGCGCAGCGAGAGGCGGCGGCGGAGACGCGCCGCGTCGGCGCCGGCCACACCGCGCAGCTCGACGCCCGACACCCGCGGCCTGCGCCGCTCGGATGCGGCGGCGGCGGCGCGCGGCGTGCCGCCGACCGAAACTGCATGGCGAAACTCGTAGGCGCGCGCTCTCTGGTCGTCGAAGAACGCCCTGAGCTCGAAGTCGCTCCGCGGCAGGTAGTCTACGAGCCAAGCCAGGTCGTTGTCCCGCAGGCTCCGCGAGAAGAGCAGGCGCACGTCGTCGCGCAGATTGCGCCCCACCGTGACCCGCGCGGCGGGGTCCAGATCCGCAGCGATCAGGCTCGAGTCGAAGCGAATGTCACCGCCCGCGTCCGGTGCGTCGGTGCCGACCCGCAGGTCCAGGCCGACGCGCCGCCCCGCCTGTCCCAGCAGCTCGCTGGATACGAGTCCCAGCGCCTGGTTGCGGGCGCCGGCGGTCGAAGAAGTGAGCTGATCGAGCGGCCGGCCGGTCAGCAGCACGGACACGATGTCCGACTCCGGCAGCAGCGGCTCAGACCGGAAGGTGGTGGTCAAGGCATCGCGCGCCCCGGCCACGCTGAGCGTGACGTCGTACGCGCCGGCGCGGGTACGCGCCGTCAGGGTCAGCTCCGGCTCGATGCCATATGGATCGACGAAGTCCACCGTGCCGTTGTCGACTTCGTAGACGCGGTTGCCGAACCGGATCCGGCCGCCCTCGCGGAGCGTCACGCGGCCGGTCACGGCCGGCCCGCGCAGCGTTCCGCCGAGGCGGAGGTCCCCGCCAAGCTCTGCGTCGACGTAGTTGTTCTCGACGACGACGTCATCGCCGGTGGCGATCCGGACGTCGAGGCGCAGATTACCGGGGCCGTCGTCGAGGCCGGTGGTCGTCACGCCAGGACCCTGCGTGAAGGCCTCCAGCAACCCTCCTGCCAGCGTCAGCGGCTCGCGATAGGCGCCGCGGAGCAGCGTCACCGTTCCGGTCAACGCCAGATCCCCGTTCGCCTCGGCGATCCGCAGGTCGACATCCGCCTCGCTGCGCAGACCACTGGGCACGTCCAGCGCGAGCCCCGTGCCGGTGACGGTGAACCCGTTGCGGTCGGGCCGCCCGCCGAAGGTCCACCCGCCGGTGACTTCCACCTGCCCGCCGTTGGCGCTGCCGGTCAGGTTGCGCGCCGTGACTCTGCGGCCCTCCAGGGCGAGGTCGCCGGCCAGTTCCGTGACGACGAGACGCGGCTCCGCGATGCGGACCTCGCCACCGGTGATGCCCACTGTTCCGCGCACGTCCGGGGTGCGGATCGGTCCCGAGATGTCCGCGCGCAGCCGGGCCGAGCCCGCCGACGCCACGCCTATCGCGGCGAGGGCCGGAGCGAGCGCCCCGACGGCGCGCAGATCGAGGTCGCCGTCCAACGACAGGTCCGCGGTGTAGCCGCCGCCGAATCGCAGGGCGCCGCCGACGGTCACGTCGCTGGTGTCGTTGCCCCATCTGAACGAAGTGAAGACGGCCCGGCCGTTCTCGACGAGGATCGCGGTCGGTTGGCGTTGTCCGAGCGGCACGCCCGAGACGACGAACGCCGCTGCAGGCAGCGTCAAGCGTCCCCGGACCGCAGCCAGTCCCGGGGACGGCAGCTCCAGGTCGATCGTGGCCGCCGCACTGCCGGTGATCCCGGCGAGGGTTGCCGGATCGAGATAGCCGGCGAGCAGGGCGGCGGAGAGCGATCCAATCTCGGCCCGCAAACGCGCCTGCCGTTCACGAGCGCTGAACCTGGCGGCGACGGCGTCCGGCAGCCAGGCCGCTCCGATCTCGAGGGGCAGCTCGGCCGTGCCGTGGAGTTCGGCGCCGGCCAACGCCGCCCGCAATGTGTCGACCCGGACCAGGCCGTCGCGTAGCGTCGCGCGGGCAGTGACGCCGGTGAGCGGCAGGTACCCATCGGCGGCGACTGACCCGCCGTCGATCTGCAAGTCGCCTGTCAACTCGATGGCGTCGGGCGGGCCGGTCGCCGCCAGCTCGACGGAGAGATCCCCGATTGCCGTGATGGTCGGGATCGCCGGCGTGCGTCCCGCCGCGCGGGTTGCCAGGTTTACGAGATCGCCGGCGTCGCCGGCCAGCCGTGCGCTCAGCGTGGCGTCACCCGCCGTGCTCAGGGCGCCGTCGACCTGCAGCCGGCTGTCGCCGACGAACGCCTCCAGGCCGGCTATCCGCAGGGCGCCCGCTTCATACACGGCCGCGGCCGGCTGCGCCAGGCAGGCGGCCACCGTGCCGATCGCGCCCGCCGCTTCGTCGACGCGCAACTCCACGCGGGCGCCGGCCAGGTCGTCGAGCCGCCCGACTGCCGTCGCTTCGAGCGTGATGCGGCCGGTCGCGGGAATGTTGGGCGGCAGCAGACGGTCGATGGCGCCGCCGCGGATTTCGGCGCGCAGGACGAACGGATATTCTCCGGCTGCCAGGTCGAGAGACGCTTCGAGCCGCGCGCCAAGGTCCGGAATTTCCGCATCGAATCGCGCTTCTTCCGCGGCGTCCAGTCGCGCGCGCCCGGTGATGCCGCCCAGATGCCGTCCGGCGATCTCCGCCCCCTCGAAGACGAACCCGGCATCCGCCAGGACGCGGTCGAGCGTGCCGCCGGCCGTAACGTCGATTCGCCCTGTTCCGGACGGCGCCCAAGCGGGCGGCACGGAAACGAACAACGAGGTGAGGTCTGTCACCGCCACTGAGGCCGATCCGTCGATGGCGCCGTCAGCCCAGCGGATTCGCGCGTCGCCGCTCACCTCGTTCTCGCCGATCGTGAACCGCGCCCCGGCAATCCGGAGACCGTCGCGGTCCACGCTCGCGGCGGCCGCCAGGTCCCCGAGCACCGCGGGACCGACTGCCACCGCCGGCCCCGTCAGGTTCGCGCTCAAGCCCGGCCGGCCGAGCGTGCCGTCGATAGCGATGTCGGCCGCGAGGTTGCCTCGCAGCGCCAGCGGCACCCCACGCTCATGCCACGCCGAAAGCAGGCGGCTGCAGTGCTCCAGATCGCCGCAATCAACCGCAAGGGCGCCGGAGACGGGTGCGTCCCGCCAGGTCGCCGGGCCGCCTTGCCCGGCGCCGGGAAGCACTCCCTCGACGGTTCCCGATACGCCGGCCGCAGCGCCTAACGTCTGGTCGATATCGAGGCGCCAGCGGCCCCCGCTCGCTTCGAGCCGGAGCCCAGTATCCACCCTGCCGCCGGGCCGCAGGCGAGCCCGGGCGGACAGGGTCGCAGCGGCAACATCGGCCGCGGGCCAGCTGGCGGCGAGCGAGCCGTCCGCGGCGGCCGCGAACGTCAGCGGTGCTTCCAGTGAGAACGCGGCCAGCAGGCGATCGACTTCCAGGCCGTTCCAGGCCGCCTCCAGTTGCCCGGCCCAGCCGGCTTCCCGGTCAACGCGTCCATTGGCCGCCAACTCGCCGCCCGCCAGCTCCAGCCGCAGGTCGTCGAGCGTCACCGCTTCCGGCGTCAGGTTGAGGACGGCTGCGAGGCGTTCGGCTGACGCCTCGTTCCAGCCGATCGCCGCGCCCGCCACAACGGCCGTGGCCGTCAGCCGATCGACCGTTCCTCCCAGCTCGCCGGATAGCGCCACGTCGCCGGCGCCGATCGCTCCGGGCCGCCGCGACGCCACGCGCGCCAGGTCGAGCCGCGCCTCGTAGGCGAGCGCCAGACGCGGCCGGCCGAGCAGCGCGTCCACGCTCCCGCCGACAGTCAGTGTCACCTCCGGTCCGGCCAGCGCCAGCTGGTGGATGTGGAGGGCGGCGCCGTCGAATTCGATTTCGCCTTCGAGCCACGATATCTCCGTGGCGGTTTGCCTCCACGTCGTGCGGCCAGTTCCGTTCATGGCGACTGGCCCGCGGCTGGCGTTGCCGCTGCCGTCCGACGTCAGACGGATCGTGGTCGGGGGCAGATGCAGCACGAAGCCCGTTGCGTCATCGCGCCAGTCGACGGTGAGATCCCGCACGTCGAGCTGCGCGAGCGGCACGCGGGGCATGGGCGCGGCCCGCCGCGCCTGGCCGGCGGGCAGGTTGGAGCTGCCGTCGGTGAGACCCACCATGGAGACGGCAACTCCCGTCAGCGACAGCCCTTCAATCGCAAGGCCTTGCCAGGCAGCCGACCACGGGAGGTCGGCGGCGGCCTGGTCGACAGTCAGGAACGGTTCGGTCGGGTGATCGGGCGCCGCGAGCTGCAGGTCCTCGACGGTAACGCGCAGTTGCGCGACGTCGAGATCAAATCGGCTGACCGTGGCGGTCAAGCCGTACTGTCCTGCGACCCACGACAGCGCGGGATCCAGCAGCAGTGCGCCGGCCAACGGCGTGAATAGCACGATGGCGAGCAGCAGCGCGCCGGCGAGGGCGATGCAGCCAGCGCAGACCTTACGGCGCGTCCGGCGTTTCCCGATCAGGTTCGTCGCCACGGTCTTCGGCGGGACGCGTATGCGACCGCTCAGGAGCCGAAGGAGTAACGGGTCACCACGGTCCCCGTTACCTGGTTCTCCGGGCGCACCCGCGGCAGCCGCAGGATATCGACGTCGTAGTCGACCGAAAGGTCATTGGTCCGCCGCCAGCTGAGCCTATTGTGCCAATCGATGGTTGCGTTCTGATCGTACTCGGTGTTCCGCAGTCCATTGCCGGTTTGACCGAGCAGAAAGCGGTAGCGCGCCGTCCACCCCAGCTTCGGCTTCCTCGAAGAACCGGAAACCAACATCTACGGCCGGGTCTTCCAAAACCTGGCCGAAGTGCGCGCCGCCATCGCCGGGTTCGTCGAACGCTACAATCGGTGCTGGCGCGCATCCCTGCTGGTGGCCGAGGGCGGCTCGATAGACCCCCTCGCTAACGGCCGTGTCACGATGCTCGGTCTGTGCACCCGCGTCGAGAGCGACAGGGGCAGCGCTCGTGCCGCCTTCCTGGCTTCCCATCCGAATGCTTTGGCCACTGGCGGCAATTAACTTGCTATCTTCTGAGTTTCGTAGTCTATTTCGGTTGCATGCAGCGCAACGTGGAATTGGAAGCCACCATCGTCGCGAAGTACGCGGTGGTCTCGCCCGTGTTGGATGAGCGCAGTCGCCGCCGGTGGGCGGCCACCGAGTCTTTGTTCATCGGCTATGGCGGGGACGCGCTGGTCTCGTCGGCCACGGGTCTGGCCCGGGAGACGATCCGGAAGGGTCGCCGGGAGATCTCGCAAGGCCAAACGCCGACAGACCGGGTACGACGTCCGGGCGCCGGGCGGCCCCGTCTCGAACAGAGCCAGCCCGGTCTGCTGGCCGCACTCGAAGCGCTGGTGGACCCGCTGACGCGCGGAGACCCGACCTCGCCGCTACGTTGGACAGGCAAGAGTCGGGCGAAGCTGGCCGCGGCGCTGACACAACAGGGGTGGCGAGTGAGTTCGACCACCGTCGGCCGGATGCTGCATCAACTGGGCTACCGGCTGCAATCGCCCCGCAAGCGCCAGGAGGGAGCGAGCCACCCGGACCGTAACGCGCAGTTCGAGCACATCAACGCGACCGCGGACGCGTTTCTGGCCGAGGGGCGGCCGGTGATCTCGGTCGACACGAAGAAGAAAGAGCTGGTCGGAAACTTCAAGAACGACGGGCGGGAATGGCAGCCGAAGGGCACGCCGCCGGCGGTGTTGGTCCATGATTTCCCAACCGACGCCGAGGGCAAGGCGATTCCGTACGGCGTCTACGACATGGCGCGCAACGAAGCCTGGGTGAGCGTGGGATGGGACCACGACACACCGACGTTCGCGGTGGCGTCGATTCGCCACTGGTGGCGCCAGATGGGCTGCGGCGCCTACCCCGACGCCACCGCCCTGTTCGTCACGGCCGATGCGGGCGGGAGCAACGGGTATCGGTCTCGCGCCTGGAAGCATGAGCTTCAACAGTTGGCCGACGAGACCGGACTGACCATCCAGGTGAGTCATTTTCCACCCGGCACCAGCAAGTGGAACAAGATCGAACACCGGCTCTTCTGTCACATCACGGCGAACTGGCGCGGCACCCCGCTGACGACCTATGAGACTATCGTCGACCGCATCGGGAACACCCGGACGGCGACCGGGCTCCGGGTCCTGGCCGAACTCGACGCCGGGCAGTATCCCACGGGCGTTACGGTGACCAAGGAACAGATGGACGCAATCGCGCTGGTCCGCGATACGTTCCATGGGGAATGGAATTACAAACTGTTACCCCGATGAAGTTGATAACTTTATATCGATCGCTGTCCTTTGCACTACGCCGACTTCCGCGACTTCGCGTTCTGGAGGCTCCAAGTGGCTTCGGTCCGGTACTGGCCATGATCCGATTCAGTGGACGGTTTCGTTGAGTTGATCGTTCCTCGGTGTCTGTTCTTTTCTCATTGAAAAAGACAACAGGTGTGGAGCCTGTGGGAAACCGCGTCCTTGGCGGTTTTCCATAGGATCCACGCCCTCTTCGTTTGCGCGTCGTTCAAATGCCGCTGGACTGATCTGGCCAAGCGTCGAGTGCCGGCGCCGTTGGTTATAGAACACTTCGATGTAGTCGAACAACTCCATCTTTGCGTCTCCGTACGTGTGGAACCGATCGGCGAGCTCACTCTTCACGGTGGAGAAGAAGCTCTCCATGACGGCGTTGTCGTGGCAGTTGCCCCGGCGGCTCATGCTGCAGACGATCCCGCGCGCATCCAGCAGCGCCTGGTAGTCCGCGCTCGCGTACGTGCAGCCCTGGTCGGAGTGGTGCAACAGGCCGATCTCCGGGCACTGTGGGACCGTACCTGCTGCTGGCCTACCTCAAGTTCGTCCTGCGGTTGTGCTGGAGCCTCAGCGCCATCTCCAGCGCCTTGATGGTCAGGTGGCGTTCAAATGCCGCTGGACTGATCTGGCCAAGCGTCGAGTGCCGGCGCCGTTGGTTATAGAACACTTCGATGTAGTCGAACAACTCCATCTTTGCGTCTCCGTACGTGTGGAACCGATCGGCGAGCTCACTCTTCACGCTCTCCATGACGGCGTTGTCGTGGCAGTTGCCCCGGCGGCTCATGCTGCAGACGATCCCGCGCGCATCCAGCAGCGCCTGGTAGTCCGCGCTCGCGCGAGCCCTGGTCGGAGTGGTGCAACAGGCCGATCTCCGGGCACCGTCGTTTCAGCGCCATCTCCAGCGCCTTGATGGTCAGGTGGCGATCGTTGACGGCGCTCACGGCCCGCGACCGCGAATCGCGAGAACAGGTCGAGGACGACGGCGAGATAGAGCTTGCCGCTCGAGCCGATGACAAACTCGGTCGTGTCCCCGACCCAGCGCTGATTCGGTGCGGCGGCGTCGAACTGCCGGTCGAGGAGATTCGCGGCCACCGGCTGGTCGTGATCGCTCATCGTGGTCAACGTGAACCGTTTGCGGGTGCGCGCCTTCAGGCCGCCTTCCTGCATCAACCGGATCACGCGCTTCCGGCTGACCTGCTCGTCTTGCTCGATCAGATCCTCGTGAATACGGGGACTGCCGTACCGCTGCTTGCTCTCGGCGAATGACGCCTGGACCAGCACCTTCAGGCGGCGGTCCTCCCGCTCGTGCGTCGATTCCGGGCGCTGCCGCCAGGCGTAGAAGCCACTCGGTGTGACGCCCAGCCAGCGACACAGTTTCGTGAGCGGATAGCGGGCCTTCTCCGACTGGATCCACGCGAATTTCACAGGTGGTCCCTCGCGAAGAAGGCCGCCGCTTTTTTTAGGACGTCGCGCTCCATGCGCAGCTCGCGCACTTCCTTGCGCAGCCGCCCCAGCTCCTCACGCTCCGCCGTCGTCAGGCCCATCTTGCCCTTCGTCCGATCCGCGCGGGCCTGCTCGACCCAGTTGCGCAGCGACGACTCCGTCAAGCCCAGATCGCGCGCCGCGGACGCGACCGTCTTGCCCTCATCGAGGACCAGTCGTACCGCCCCCGTCTTGTAGTCATCCGTGAAGCTCCGCCGCGTCCGCCTGCCCTGCGTGTCCGTCATGGTCGACATCGTATTCCCCTCTCGGAAGATGTCCACCAAACCGGATCAAGCCCAGATAAACCGTCTGCATCCGCTCGGCGAACGAGCGCCAATTGGCCCCTCGAGTCGACCAGCTGTTCGGGATCAATGCCCATCTCCCTGGCGTGGGCTGCCACCGCCCTGGCCGCGCCGCTCTTCGGCGGCCTCTACTCTACCCCCAGGGCGGCGTTCCTGGCTGCCTACCGGCCGACGAGCCACCGAGCTGGCCACTGGCGTTTGCATCCACCGTCTGCTGCTGTCGGAGATCTGGCCAGGATTACTGTGCAATCTACAGATCCGGCCACAATCCCTGTTTGCGTGCGGGGTTCTGCGCCTCGGTACAGCGGCTGTGCGGCTAGGATTCCGTTGTTTTCACGGCAGAATTCGTGTGGAAGCACAGGCGGCGAGGTGATCGTCGTCGATCAACACCCCGTCGGGCGTTCGTCGCGTGCCAACGCTGTCACCTGCGTCTGCGTGTTCAACGCCATCCGCCGGGCGTTCGCCGCCGTCAACAGGGTTCCCCGCGACGAGGATCCGACGAAGGCGCTCAAGAAGTGCAGCTGACGAACCTCTACAACGCCCGTCCGCACTGGCTCGCTGATGCCCACGAAGCCCTTGACGCCGCCGTGGCCGCCCCGTACTGTTGGCGTCCGGACATCGCGGACGCCGAGGTCGGCCGCGAATTGCTAGCGCTCAACGGCACCGGACCGCCCCGCTCATCTGGAGCGCGGCCACGCTCAACGGCTGGTCGAGTTGCGCGAACGCTGGCTCAACCCGCTCGAGTGGGTCGACGAGCCGGATCCCGGCTATCCGAAGCGGTCGATTCCGCGCGACGAGGACGCGGCGAAGGCGCTCAAAAAGCGCACGCTGACGAACCTCTACAACGCTCGCCCGCAATGGCTCGTCGATGCACACCAAGCCCTTGACGCGGCTGTGGCGGCGGCGTACGGTTGGTCGGCGGACATCTCCGACGACGACGTTCTCCGCGAGTTGCTGGCGCTCAACCGCGGCGGGCCGTGAGCAAGCCTCGACACGTGCCAGCCGTGAGGCGCGGGCCGCGTCGCACCGAGCCGGGCGAGGCGCCCGACTCGGTGCCCGATGAACGTCTTCCTCGACGCGATCACCTTTCGATGCGCCATCGCTCCGAGCGCCACTCGGGCGGGAACTCGTCGTCTCCCCAGGAGAAACGCCAGCCGCGGATCAGGCCCGGCTTCCGCCCGCTCTCGTCCGCTTCCGACCCGAGGAACACGCCGCCGCGTCCGTCCGAGCGCTTGCCCACGTAGCGGATCAGCGTCGTCTTGCCGGCGCCGGCCGGTCCCACCACCGCGGCAACCTCTCCTGAGCGGACGAATAGGGAGAGCCTGTCGAGGGCAGGGGCCGGCGCGCCACGGTATCGAACGGTGATCGCGTCGAGGAAGATGTACATCGGGCGTCAGCCGGGCGCCTCGCCCGGCTGGGTGCGACGCGACTTCACCACGGGCTCCCAATTAGAGTTCACGTCCTTGCGCGGCGGATCCCCGCCGGCGCGAACTACGGCGCCGGGAAGCGCGCGATCCGATCGCCTCCGGCGACTTGGCCGACCCAGATCTCGTCGCCCACTTGGATGGCCGCGGTGCCGAGGATCAGCAGATCGTTCGACGGGTAGTTCACGATCTCCTCGGCGGTGAAGTCATCCAGATCGATACGCGAAACGCGCGAGCTGACCCCGTCGCAGTTCCCCTCGCGGATGCACTCGCCGATCGCGGCCCGGGTCGGGCCGATGTGGCCGGCGGCCAGCAGCGTGTTGCCCGGTCCCCAGCGGACGTTGTCGATATGGAAGCCGACCTCGACCGCCTGCTGCTCGACCGGGGTACGGTTACGCGAGAGGCGAATGAGCGACTGGGCGCCGTAGCCGCCGACGTAGTACCACTCGCCGTCGCGGGAGAGCTCGATGCCGTTGGGCCCGATGTCTTCGCTGCCGGGCACGCGGCTCCAGCCGGCGCCCGACTGCCACTCCCAGATGTCGCCGGTGGCGGGACTCGTGGCGGTAAAGCCGCCTTCCGGTAAGGCGACCACCGAGTTCAGTGCGAGCGGCTCGGGGGCGACGGCGCAGCCGACCCAGGTGAGCGTCGGCGTCTCGCCGGTCACGTCCAGCTCGAACACCTCGATGGCTTCGCGGGCGCCGTGGCCGACGACGTACAGGGTGTGACGGCCGCCGTCGCCAACCCGCAGATTGAGGCCATGCGGCCGGATCTGCCGCGTCACCGGGCCGGGGCACGCACCGTAGATGGCGGTGTCGTGCCGCGCTCCGGCCGCCTCGACCGGAAAGATGACGGTTGTGCTGAGGTCGCGGGTGTCGGCGGCGTAGATGTGGCCCTCGTCGACCGTGCTGGGGACGATGACCCAAGGGGATTCCGGCACCGGCGCGAAGTCCTCCGGACTGATCGGGCCGCACACGAACTGCACGTCGCCGTCCGGCTCGCACGCCTGCGCCTGGGCTGCGGCGGGCGCCGCGGTGCGCGCGAGCAGCAAGCCGATGGCGGCCGCGCGGATGATTTCGGATCTGGGCATGGTCTTTTCCCCGATTCTGGCTATTCCGACAAGGTTAGCCACATGATGTTGGCAAGTTATTCATGACAAGAGACGTGCCGTCAGTAGTCCGGCTGTGCTTCCCTCGTTGCACCTCTCATTCTAAACGGAAATCAACGAGATCATCGAAGCCGTCCGCGGGACGGCACCGTGCTTATCGTCTGGTAGCGGCAAGATGAAAAGGACCTCTGTGGCCACGTGAAAGGACCCCCCATTGCGTGCGGCGCGCCCCGTAACCGCGGCATCGTGCACAGCATCCGGCCTCCGTAGATAACCCCCACCGTCGACGGCCTGACCTGGATTTACTGGACGACGTGTCACTGCCACCCACTGTCGGGGACGCTCGAGGCGATCAGCATCCAAGAACTGGCGAAGAAACTGCTCGCCGTGGGGTAACGATACAGTCTACGCGGCACCCGGACCAGCCAGCTCAGTCAGGCGGTCCCGGGGTCCCGACAGTCGCTCTCGGCCCCACTCCCGCACGTCTTCCTCGTGTGTGAACAGGATCACCTGGGTGGCCGTGCTGACTGCGTGTAGGGCTTCCAGGACGACATGCTTACGGTTGGCGTCGCACGCGGCCACGACGTCGTCGAGGATCAGCGGGCAGACCTCGCCTGGCGTCACCAGATGCCGCGTCAATGCGAGGCGCAGCAATAGGTAGATCTGCTCCGCGGTGCCGTGCGAAAGGAGCCCGGCGCGCCGCCAGGGGCCCTGTCCGCTGCGCACGTCGACCTCCAGCGATTCCGGATTGACCTTGCAGTCGGTGTAGCGCTCGCCGGTGACCCGCGACAGCCACTCAAGGACGGTAGCGCGGAGCACCGGCGCGATATCGCGGTGCACGCGTTCCTCGGCGCGTTCGAGAAACTCGATAGTGGTAGCCAGAGCACGGTCGAGTTGCTGGACGTGCTCCAGCTCACGGGTCGCGACAGCCATCTCGTCTTCAGCGTCCGCCACGCTTGGCAGGTCGGCGGCAAACTGCTGTAGCTGTCCGCGCGCAGTGTGGCTGGCAGCGCGCGTGGTGTGGGCCGTGCGCTTCGCATCGGCCAGCCGGTCCGACGATGCGCCGCGCACCGCCGAGAGCGCTCTCGGGTCCACGTGCTCCGCCAGCGTTGCCGCCTCTTCGCGCAGTCGGAGGGCTTCGGCCTGGATGTCCGCGAGCTCACGTCCGGCCAGCACCTGCTGCAGGTCGTCCCATTGCGCGCTCCGGTAATCGAGTTCCGACAGCTCTTCGCGGCGCCGGCCCTGCCAGTCTGCGAGGGCTGAGACCTGTGCCTCGGCCCCATGATCCGGAACCCCCGCGGCCAACGCCGCAACGCGCACCTTTCCCTCCGCCTGCTCGCACCGCCGGATATCCTCGCCGTAGCGTCGATCTGCCTCGCGACGGTGCTCGATCTGCTGTCGCAGCAACCGCCGCCGGTCTACGGCCTCTCCCACGGGGATCTTCGGACCCGGCGTCACCCGGCGACCCTTCGCGAGCCACCACCACACCAGATAGCCGAGACCCAGCACGCCGGCGAGTAGGCCGGGGACGACGAGGTCGTCCAGGGCCAGAGCGATGCCGGCCGCGGAGGCGCTACCCCGGCCGCGGCGAGATACGGTGCCACGGCGGGATACGGGGGTACAGACCGCGGCCCGCGCCCGACCGCGTCCGCCTCGGCCGGTTCGGTCGTTGCTGCCAACTCGCGCTCCAAAGCCTCTACGCTTGGACCGCCCGGAGAGCGCGGCTCGGGACGGGCGCTCCAGGTGGCGAGTGCTGCGGCAACTTGCTGAGCCAGACGGTCGTCCTCGCTGGAGCGGCGCGGTGGTCCGTCGGGGAACAGCGCCGAGAGTTCCGCGGCGCGACCAGCACGCCGGGCGGCTTCTGAAGCGGCCTCACAGCGCATCATCATCATCGATAACCGGATACGAACCGGCCTCGTGCCAACCGTGGCACCGCCTTTGTGCGGCGCGCGACCGCGTCCGCCTCGGCCGGTTCGGTCGTTGCGCCAACTCGCGCTCCAAAGCCTCTACGCTTGGACCGCCCGGAGAGCGCGGCTCGGGACGGGCGCTCCAGGTGGCGAGGCCGGCAACTTGCTGAGCCAGACGGTCTCCTCGCTGGAGCGGCGCGGTGGCTCGAACAGGACGCCGGGCGGCTTCTGAAGCGGCCTCAACCGCCTGTGCGGCGCGCACGTCGCGGCCTCTTGCTCGCAGGATTTCACTTGCCGTTCGAGCCGCACGACCTGGTGTCGGCGATCCAGGTACTCTCCCTGGGCTCGTCGCGCCTGCTCCAGCGCCGCTCGAGACAGGCTCACTCTATCCCTGGCTACTGGAAGGGGTTTGGTGCGAGCCTGTGTCGATCCCACCCGCTCCCTGCGGTACGCGGTGAGCAGCTCCAGGGCGCGGGCGGCAGTCTCGTCGGTGCCGGCGGTTCCCGCAGCGCGCTGCAGGTCCTCCTGGAGCGCGTCGGCGTCGTTCAACAGCCGGAGGATCTGCGCCTGTCGTACACAGGCGGCGCCGAGGAAGGACTTGCGGTTGAGTCCGAGCCAGCGCGCCCCGTCGGGTGCGCCATCGTACGTGATCTCATTTCCGTAGTCGCGGCCGGCCAGATCGGCATCAACGGCGCTGCAGTTGCCCTTGCTGGCAAGGTCCTGGCGTAGCTCGACCCGGCGGCCGTCTTCCAGCGCCAATACGGCGGAGGCAGCCCATTCGCCGTTACCGTCCCACGGCCGGTGGTGGTCCCGGAAGCGTTTGTCTTCCGTGCTCGTCGCTCCCTTGCCGCGCCGCATACCGCAGAGTCCAGCGTAGAGCGCCGCGTGCCAGGTAGACTTGCCTGCCTCGTTCGGCCCGTACACGACATTCAGGCCCGGCGCCAGGACCAGGGTCTCGTCGTCGAACGGCCCGAACGGGTGTGCACGAACCGATTCGAAGCGCATCGGTCAGAGCGGCTCGAGGTCCGTCCGGCCTTCCAGTGCCCGCAGGCCAGCGGTCAACACGCGCCGCGATTCCTCCCCCGCCAGACCCGCCGCGAGTACATCCCGTACGAACTGGCCGCGCACGGTCTGTTCCTGGCCGATCTCCTCGATGTCGTAGCTAGCGTGCAAAGTGCCGAAGCGGACCTGTACGGCATCGAACAACTCGAGCAGCACTTGGCGCAGATCCTCACTCCGCAGGTCGACATCGGGATGAAGCTCGCCTTCGACGGTCAGCCGCGCGACGCCGTGCCGTCCGTCCGCTGCCTGGATCAAGCGGTTGCGCACATCCTGCTGCGAGGCGCAGCCGCTGACGTCAAGCGTCAGGTCGTGCGCTGCCGTCTTCGCGACGACACGCCGTTCACACTTCACCGAACCGTCCGTGGTGATCGTCGCCACCACCGCGCCACGCTCACCCTCCTCCCCGAACGCCAGGGGGTCTGGGTTGCCGGGATAGATGTGGTGTTGTGCATCACGTGGGCGGTGGTAGTGTCCGAGAAACGCGTACGCCAAGCCGGCGCGTGCGATGTCGTGCGCGTCGAACGGGGCATGCAGCTCCTTGGCCTCCCCCTGCTCGGCGAGCCATGAGCGCTCCGCGGCGTGGCAAAGCGCCACGTGCACGCCGCAGCCGTCCATTCCGAAACCCTCGAAGAAGTTGCCGGTGTTTGCGGGTGCGCAGTGGGCGGCGCCCCACAGGGTTATGCCGTCGCCCAGGCTAACGGGCTCCAACTGCGGTTTGCGGAAAACGTGGACGTTGGGGCTCCACTCGACGAGCGCGTAGAGACTGTCCGGGCCGTACCAGTCGTGATTGCCGGGCGCGAGGTAGACGGGACAAGGGGCGAGCTCGGTGAACGTCGCCTGCAGGAACCGGCCGGTGTCAGGGGTGACCCGATCGTGCTCGTAGAGATCGCCGGCGCAGAAGAGTGCGTCTGCATCCCGCGCCAGCACCGTGATGCAGTGTAACGCGTCACGCAGCGACTGCCGCCGTCGCCTCGCCGCTACCCCATCCGCACCTGCCCATGCGAACCCGGAGTCCAAATGGAGGTCAGCGAAGTGAACGATCCTCACCGTGACACCACCAGGAGCGAGTGCGTACTGCGGTTACGGCTGAGCAGTTGGCTCCACGGGCTCGATGCGGAGCAACGCCACTACCTCCGCGTCGGTCAGCACGTTGAGCAGACCGTCGATCTCCCCCGCACTGCGAGAACCCGCCGGGGCGAAGCAACGGCAGGCAGCCCGTGCACCGTCCATGGCAACCTCCAGGTGACGCAACGGAATGGCGGACCCATTCTACCGAAGTCGTGCGCGTGGCGAGCGCGCGGTGCTCGCCGAAGGTTTGACGGTGACCGAGATGTTGCACGGGCTCCGGCTCGTGACCGGCGTCGAGCAGCGCAGCAAGAACGACCTCGCCGACGCCGGGCCTCGACCCGCCGTTGACCACGGCGCCCCAGGCCCGGCCGACCAGCCATACACCCGGTCGGCCGCCTTGAGCAGGATGGCTCCGCCATCGGAACTTGCCTGCTCGCGGTCGAACGTGGCCACGACCGGGTTGTCGAACAGATCCGGAAACAGAACACTCTGTGCTATCGTGGGGTCCGTCACGCAAGAGCCTCCGTCGCGCCAAAAACGTCTGTCGCCAACAGCGTTTTAGCACACGGAGGCTTTTGTGTCTCTACCGCGGCCAGAGGCCTGGTGAATTCTCCGGGTTAGTGGCCGCCGCGCTCGAGGAAGACAAGTTCGAGCCGAAAGGAGCACGTCAATGACAATACGTCGATTCGCAGCGGCGGGAGCAGCCGTAACAATCATGGTCGCCGTGGGCCTGCTGGGCCCGAGCCAGGTTGGCCTGTCGGGCCAGACCGCCGGCGGCCAGGCCGATGCATCAACCAGGACGCCGTGGGGCGAGCCTGATCTGCAGGGCGTCTGGACCGACCCCTACGCGACAAACCTGCAGCGCCCCTCCAGCCTGGGGGAGCGAGAGTTCTATACCGAGGAAGAAGTCGCCGAGCTGGATCGTCGACGTATCGAGAGTGACGTTCGCCCTCGCGCGGAGAAGGGGAGCATCGCGGACGTCGCAGGTGCCTATGACGGGGTGTATGTCTCGGTGCGGCCGACGGGGCGTCGCACGTCGCTCATCGTCGATCCGCCGGACGGGCGACTCCCCCCGCTGACTCCGGAGGTCCAGCAGCGGCGAGCGGCGCTGCGCGAATATGCGCTGGCGCTGAAGCAGAACACGGTGACGTGCCAGAACAAGGAAGGCGACTGCGCTGACGGGACCTACGGGCCACCGTCACCAAGACGCGAGGAGATACCCCCATCGTATTCGACGATCAACTTGAATCGTGCCAACGGTCCCGAAGACCGGAGTCCGGGCGAGCGGTGCATGGGGGCTCAGCTTCCGGTGCTCAACGGGTACTGGCGGATCGTGCAATCGCCTGGCGTCGTCTCGATTTACTATGACGTCGGCCAGGGCCAGGGCTTCCACCGCATCATCCCGGTCACCGATCTTCCGCATCTCCCTCCGCATGTCCGCGAACCCTTTGGGGACTCGCGCGGCCGGTGGGAGGGCGATACCCTGGTCGTCGATGTCACCAACTTTGAGCCGTATCTCGATTTTCAGAATTCCCGCGAGAACCTGCATCTCGTCGAGCGTTTGACCGCCCTCGACGCCAACACCCTCGAGTACTCGGTCACGATCGAAGACCCGACGACGTGGACACGCCCCTGGACCACGACGCAGATGCTGGAACGGCAGGACGGTCGACTGAATCGAATCTACTACGAACCGCGATGTCACGAAGGCAATTTCGGAATGGTCGGGCTCCTGCAGGGCAATCGCGCGGTGGAGCGAGCATTTGCCGAGGGCCGGGGTCCCCATCCGGCCTCGTTGGACATCTCCTCGAACTCCAACTCCCTTGGCACGGGTATCAATGATCCGAGGAACGACTAACATGCGAAACACACTGATGCGAGGATCGCTGATAGTGGCGACGGGGGTGGCCGTGGCCACCGTCGTTGCGTTGTCGGTGGCGCGACCGGCGAGCCAGGGCACGCGGGTCGACCGTATCGATGGTCGGCCGAATCTGAACGGGATCTGGCAGGCCAACAACGAAGCAAACTGGGACCTCCAGGCCCACGAAGCCCGAGCTGGCGCGGTGATGCAGCCGGGCGTGTATCCGTACGACTTCGCCCAGGTGCCGGCGGCCCCGTCGCTCCCGTTTGGTGCGGCCGGCGGAGTTCCCGGATCGCTCGGTGTGGTGCAGGGCGACGGGGAGATTCCGTACACACCGGAAGCCCTGGCACGGAAGCAGGACAACGCCGCGCACTGGCTGGACCGCGACCCGGAACTGAAATGTCAGCTGCCGGGCGTGCCACGGGCCATGTATATGCCCTACCCGTACCAGATCGTCCAGAGCACCGACAAGATCCATATCTTCTTCGCGTTTTCAAATGCGGCGCGTGTGATTCATCTGGACGACGTGGCCCCGACGCCCATCCCGCAGTCGATGGGGCATTCGGTCGGTCGGTGGGAGGGAGACACGCTGGTCGTCGAAGTCGGGGACTTCAACGGCCAGACCTGGTTTGATCGCGCCGGCAACTTCCACAGTGACGCGTTGCGGCTGGTCGAACGCTTTACGCTGATCGACCAGCACGCCATCCAGTATGAAGTCGCAATCGAGGACCCGAACGTCTTCACGCGGCCCTGGACAATCTCGATGCCGCTGTATCGTCGTCTCGAACCCAACATGCAGGTTCTTCACTACCGCTGCACGCCGTTCGTAGAGGAGTACCTGTTTGGTCATCTGCGCAACGAGCCGCTGGTCACCCGTTGGGAGGGTGAGACGATGATTGTGGAAATCAGGCGACCGGAAGAGTTCTCTCCGGAGGTGAGCTATGAGCGGATCGGGGGGCGCTGAGGCGAGCCATCGCGACCTCGTCTACCTCAGAGATCCCCTCATTTTCCACACAGACACTCGTGGGCAGCGGTAGCCTTCCAGCCGGCTGATCCGCACCCACGGGGCCCGGCTGTCGCCTCGTCATGCCCTGGTTTCATGACTACGGGGTCCGGCGCCGCCGGGTGGAGAACTCATATGAATCAATAGAGCGAAACCCTCCGTCTCGCATTAGGCTAGAAAGTCTGAAAGGTGGCGCACTGTGAATTAGAATATGATTGTATGAATATATATCAAGACCGGCCGGCCTCATCCGGGCAATGGCTCCGGAGACACGACCTCCTGAACTTCATCACGACCTTGTACGAAGGCGACCTGCATGCCAAACGGGTGCTGTCATTGGCTAACGCAACCGTGGGCGTGCTGACGAGCGCTTCGCTGGCAATCCATGCAGTGGGGCGCGGCTTGGCCCAGGCCATGGGCACGTTGACCAAGCATGGTGTGAAGCAGGTGGATCGGCTGCTGAGCAATCGAGGCGTCGACGTCTGAGCCTTTTTCGCATACTGGACGCCGTTCATCGTCGGCGCCCGCACGGAAGTGGTCGTCGCGCTGGATTGGACGAGCTTCGCGGCCGACGGGCAGGACACGATCGTGCTGTCGATGGCGACTGGCCATGGGCGCGCGCCGCCCCTGCTGTGGAAGACGGTGGCGTCCTCGACGCTGAAGGGTAATCAGCGGCGCTATGAGTACGAGGTGCTGTGCCGGTTGCGGGAGGTGCTGCCGGCCGGGGTGAAAGTCACCGTCGTGGCGGACCGGGGCTTTGGGGACTGCAAGCTGTTCTACGCGTTGACGACAGAGCTGGCCTTCGAATATGTGATTCGGTTGCGTGGAGACATCTCCGTGACGAGTGCGCGGGGCGAGCGGCGAGCGGCCGCCGCGTGGGTCGGCGCCGGGGGGCGTGCGCGGCGGCTGGTGGGTGCTCGGGTGACCGACACGTACGAACTGCCGGTCGGCGTGGTCGTGTGCGTACACGATCCGAAGATGGACGAACCGTGGTGCCTGGTGGCCAGCGAAGCGACAGTCCCGACGCGGGTCCTGATTCGGTACTACGGCAAGCGCTGGGGGATTGAGGCGGGCTTTCGGGACATCAAGGACATGCGCTTCGGGATGGGGCTGTCTTCGATGCATGTTTCGCGCCCGGACCGGCGGGACCGCCTGTTGTTGATCAGCGCGTTGGCGATCGCCGTGCTGTCGTTGCTGGGCGCGGCGGGCGAGCGCATCGGTTATGACCGCTGGTTGAAGGCGAACACGGTGAAGCGGCGGACGCATTCGTTGTTTCGGCAGGGGCTGATGCTGTACCACCATCTCCCCAATTGGCCCGAGGATCTGGTTCGTCGGTTGATGGAGACGTTCGGAAGCATGCTCATGGAACAGCGGGTGTATCGAGAGGTCTTCGGCGTGATCTGATGCCTGCAAAAATAAGGGGATGCATGAGCATCGTGTCGGACCGAAGTGGCCCCCGGAACCCGCTGGTGCACGCTCTGCCACGCGAACATCGTCGACCCGGCGATAGGGAAACTCGCGCCTCCGGGGAGGCGGCTGGCCGCCCACCTGCTCGACTGGGGCGTGCCGCTCGCGGCACTGCTGATGACGTTCATCACGTCCGGAGCCGGGGTCGCGGCCGCGGAGAGCCAGAGCAACGTTGGAGCCGGGGTCGCCGGCTTCATCCTGCTAGCGCTGTCGTGCGGGCTGCTCGCCTACGCCCTGTGGGCGCTGATCCTCTTCGGGCAGGGTATCACCCCGGGAAAGAAGTTCCTCGGCCTGCGCGTCGTTATGGAGGACGGCAGCAGCGCG
The DNA here is from genome assembly GCA_965217045.1 of Vicinamibacterales bacterium. Taxonomy (GTDB): domain Bacteria; phylum Acidobacteriota; class Vicinamibacteria; order Vicinamibacterales; family UBA8438; genus JAAXGX01. The sequence goes on from CBDCHF010000010.1 coordinate 583,884, forward strand.
GGCTTCGTGACCATGCTAGTCCGCGAGTGGGTCGGCAAGTGGATATCGAGCCTAGTCTTCGGGCTCGGCTTCATCTGGATCCTGATCGACAACGACAACCAGGGCTGGCACGACAAGATCATGACGACGTACGTCGTCCAGTAGGGCTCCGCGCGGCCGCATCGCGGACCGCAAATCCACCAGGGAGAACGCGAACACCACGATGGGTATCCGACGGTCGAGGAGCTCATCGGCGCCGAGGACCTGGCCGGGTACTGTCAAGTTGACGAAAAGCTCGTCGCTCGACCCCCAAGATACTGGGCTCGAGCCAGCCGTGAACCCGCCATGCTGGGGATCAGAAACGGCCGTCAGCCTCAACTTGACAATACCCTCCCGACACCCGCACGGCCTCCAGGACGGTCGGCACCTCCTTGAAGGGCAACGCCCGGTAGTGCTCCATGACGGCCGGCATGGCCGGCAGCGCACCGGCGATGGCTCCCGCCACATTGTTCTCGATGTAGCCGTGCGCTTGTTGCGACGCTTGCCGGCAACCACGAGCCGCTGCACCCAGGACTTCGATCCGCCGGGCGCGATGTTCAGATACAACGAAAGGGAGTGCCGAGTGTGGGGATCGAACAATGGCTATAACTCATTATATTTAAGTCTATTACGGTTAAACCATCGTCAGTTTACCCACACTCCATCCCACATCGTACCGTTGGCCGCGCGCTTCCCGTTGTGACGCGATGCTCGGCACGACCTGAACTCACGCTGCTGGTCAGGCGTCGCCTACTCCCTGTCTCAGCGAGCCACGCGTTGCCGGCTGCTATGGATCCGCCTGCTGCAGTTACAGATCCGGAGCGTGGTACGCCTTCAGGGCTCGCTGCCCTGCCCGACTCGTTCCCGGAAGAACACGACAGCCTCCTCACGTGCCGCCCCTGCAGCGGACTCGACCGCGCTGACCCGCCGCTCCATATCGCAGGTAGATCCGGCCGTATCAATTTGACGCCCGTACGCAGAGTCGGCCTTGGGCAGAGTCGGCCTCGAGCCCGCAGCGAATGTTCCCTTGCCTATCAGCCCGTGGAAGAAGGTCTGTTCGCGGGGCCGGCCTGTTCAAGCAGCTTGGCGATGAGCGATTGAGTCGACGAAGGCCGCCGGTCTCCAAACTCGGGGCCGGGCCTCATGGCGATGCCCCTCTAGCGGCGTCGACCCGTGGCGCGAGCGCACCATAGAGGCGCTGCATGGCGTTGACGGCCCGTTCAATCCCGGCAGGCCACGTAAGCTCGTCTACCCATCCCCCTCGAACCGAAAAACTAATGCGGCAGGCGCGCTTGTCGTCGAGGCACTGCCAGGCGAGCGGTCCGCCGAACTCCGCCTCGACCGCGGGACGCTGTGCGTGGAGGATGTCGAAGAGGGCTTTGTTGTCCGCCGCGACCGGATCGTCGATGTACAACTCCGCGCGCGTTTCGTCCTGGAGCACAGAGTAGTTCCACCACTGGCCGTGTCGCCGCGTCCCCAGCCAGCTGTACCGGTTGGCGGAGATTCGGGCGTGGATGTACCGCACCCGGTTTCTTGGACACCCGTTTACGCTACGCGGCTTGACGCAGCTCGTGTTCCTCGCGCGCTTCGAGCGGCGTGCGGTACGCCAGCTTCTCGAGGCGCCAGCACCGATTGTAGCGTTCGACGAACCCGGCGACGGCGGCGCGCACTTCGGCCAGGTTTCGGAAGACCCGGCCGTAGACTGCTTGCTCCTTGAGCGTGCGATTCCAGCGCTCGACGACCCCGTTGGTTTCCGGCTCTTCGAGGAAACCGAAGCTGGGGTGGATACCCCAGTACCGAAGCTGGTTGAGGAAGTGGTCCGACAGGTACTGGCTGCCGTGGTCCATCCGTAGCGCCAGCCCGCGCGCCACGTCCGCCTCGACCGAACCGTAGAGTCGCCGGAGCCCTTGCGCGACCGGTTCGAGGGCCGCGAAACGGCTCCCCACCTTGCACACATGCCAGCCCACGCACTCGGCGTTCCAGTGGTCCACCGCCGCGAAGGTCCAGACCCAGCCCTCGTCGGCCGTGAACACCCGCACGCCGTCGGTGCCCCACATGACGTCGGGCGCCGTGGTGACAATCGTCCCGTCGTGCGCTTTGGGGTCACCCTGCCGGCCGCGGTGGGGCGAGAGCAGCCCCTGCGCGCGCATCACGCGCAACACCCGCGTCCGGGAGACCCGCACCCCGTCGAGGATCCGCAGCCGCGCGTGGACCTTGCGATGCCCCTCGCCCTGGAACGGGGAGCGGGCCAGGTCGCTGCGAATGGCCGCCAGCAACTGCGCATCCGACAGCGCGGGCGTCGGCCCGCGGCGCCCCGGGCCAGCACCCCGCGCCGGGCGCTGCAAGCGAGCCCGCCGCGCGTAGAGCGCCGAGCGCGACCGTTCCCACATTCGACACACCCGCTCGAGACCATAGCGCCGCCCCGACGTCGCGGAGGTCGTTGCGCTCATCGTCGCGACCTCCGCGTCGTCAAAGGGAGGCGACGCTCCGCTGCACGGGCACGCTCGCGCAACAGCTCGTTCTCCATCGACAGCTCGCCAATGTGTCGCTTGGCAGCATCCAGCTCGGCGGCCAGCGGCTCACCGCCTGCGCCTTCAGACCGAGCTCGAGACCGGCCAGCGCCCGGGTCTTCCACGCCTCCAGGCGATAGAGCTCTACCCCGACTTCACGCGAGACCGTGTCCAGCGACTCGCCGCGCAGCAGCCGCACAACCACGTCCCGTTTGCGGCTCGCGCTCCACCGTTGCCCGGGCGCCAAGGCCCCCGCGCCAACCGCCGCTGGGTCGGCGCCGACTCCGGTCGCCCTTCGGGCTCCCTCCGTCCGCGCCGACCCAGCTCCCTTCACACGCCTTGACCGAACCATGCCCCCTACCTCCTTCGACATTCGGATTCTCCCCTCCAATCCGTGTCCAAGAAAACTGGGGCGCCCCAGATTCGGGCGTGGAGGTCCGACTGCTCATTGGCGTGCGCGAGCAGGGCCGTCCAGAACGCCTGCCTCGCCTCGTGTCGGTCCGGGCGGTCGACGACCTCGTGGGCTTCGTCGTCCGGGTCTGCGATCGGATCGGGGACGGGCGGCTTCTCTCCGTCGGGATCTAGCCGAGATGGGTTCCAGACCCACTCGGCAAGGCGTATGTACAGCTCCTGCCGCTCAGCCTGTGCCTCCGGTCCGAACGCGTCTGTCACGCGACAGGTAAAACTGACCAGCACCGGATTATGACAAGTGACCGTCGGCGAGGCGCCGTTGTCCCTGGCGTTGCAGCCGTCGACCTCACGGCGAGCTTTACATAGTACGTGTGGTCTCCTGCGAGTCCCCAGCACCGGGGACCGAGGAGGAGACGATGCTTGAAACGCTCCCGGTTCGCCCACACATCTGCAAGCAGATCCGGTCGGGGCCGCTGGGCCAATGGCTCGACGACTTCGTCGACGTCCTCACGAGCCGCGGGTACGCGACCAGCGTCATTCGAGGTCACGTCCGAGCCGCGGCGATCTTCAGCGGGTGGCTCGAGCGCCAGCGGATCGCAGCCACTGACATCGATGAGCCGCTGGTCACCCGCTTCGTCAGCGGGCTGCCGCGGCGGCGGGGGCCGGAGCGTCGAAACGGCCGGGCCTCGGAGCTGGCTGCTGGTGTCCGTCTATTGGCCGCATATCTCTGGACCCAGGGTGTAGCCGCGCGCCGCGGTCCGGTGACCGCTGCATGCGAGACCGACCAGTGGCTGCAGCACTTCGACGATCACCTCGTGCACGTGCACGGGCTGGTCGTCGGCACCCGGCGCATCTACCGGCGCTACGCAGCAGCCTTTCTTACCGAGTGCGCTGGAACGCCGACGCCTGACTGGTCCCGGCTCACCGTGCGGACGGTCGCAACGTTTGTGCAGGCCCGGGCCAGCCAGCTCAGTCCGTCGGCATGTCGGGCACCAGTCACCGCCACCCGGGCGTTTCTTCGGTTCCTCGCCACTCGTGGCGTCGTTCCCGCCGGCATCGTGGGTGCCGTGCCGCCGGTGCGCGAATGGAAGCACGCCACGTTACCTCGCGACCTGTCGGCCGACGACGTGCAGCGGGTGCTGGCCGCGGTAGATGGCTTTGGTGCATAAATGCCCAAGATCGCCAGCTCAGCGTACCATGCCGTGGAGGGAACGCAGCCATGGCGTCGACGAAATCCAGCAGAGTGAACCCCAAGCACAAAAAGAGGTATCGCGTCGGGAACTGGCCCGCGTACGAGCGCGGGCTGCGCGCCCGAGGCGACGTCACCGTCTGGTTCGCCGAAGCCGCCCTCAGCACGTGGACTCCGCCGCCGACCCGCCGTCCTGGCGGGCAGCAGCGTTACTCGAACCTGGCGATCCTCTCGGCGCTGACCCTGCGCATGCTCTTCCACCTGCCGCTTCGGCAGACCGAGGGCTTCGTCGCGTCGTTGCTCCGGCTGATGGGCCTGGACCTGAACGCCCCAGACCACACGACGCTCCCCCGGCGCAACCGAGAGGTTCTGGTCCCGGCCCTGCGACGTGCAGACGGCAGACCGATTCACCTGATCGTCGACTCGACAGGGCTGAAGATCTATGGTGCCGGCGAGTGGTGCTCGCGCAAGCACCGGAAGGCGCACGAGCGCGGCGGCTGGCGGAAGCTGCACATCGGCGTGGACGATGACGGCTACATCGTAGCCGAGACGCTCACCCAGAATACGGTCGACGACGCGGATATGCTTCCGAACTTGCTGTGGCCATGATCCGATTCAGTGGACGGTTTCGTTGAGTTGATCGTTCCTCGGTGTCTGTTCTTTTCTCATTGAAAAAGACAATGGGTGTGGAGCCTGTGGGAAACCGCGTCCTTGGCGGTTTTCCATAGGATCCACGCCCTCTTCGTTTGCGCGTCGTTCAAATGCCGCTGGACTGATCTGGCCAAGCGTCGAGTGCCGGCGCCGTTGGTTATAGGCCACTGGCGGCAATTAACTTGCTATCTTCTGGGTTTCGTAGTCTATTCCGGTTGCATGCAGCGCAACGTGGAATTGGAAGCCACCATCGTCGCGAAGTACGCGGTGGTCTCGCCCGTGTTGGATGAGCGCAGTCGCCGCCGGTGGGCGGCCACCGAGTCTTTGTTCATCGGCTATGGCGGGGACGCGCTGGTCTCGTCGGCCACGGGTCTGGCCCGGGAGACGATCCGGAAGGGTCGCCGGGAGATCTCGCAAGGCCAAACGCCGACAGACCGGGTACGACGTCCGGGCGCCGGGCGGCCCCGTCTCGAACAGAGCCAGCCCGGTCTGCTGGCCGCACTCGAAGCGCTGGTGGACCCGCTGACGCGCGGAGACCCAACCTCGCCGCTACGCTGGACAGGCAAGAGTCGGGCGAAGCTGGCCGCGGCGCTGACACAACAGGGGTGGCGAGTGAGTTCGACCACCGTCGGCCGGATGCTGCATCAACTGGGCTACCGGCTGCAATCGCCCCGCAAGCGCCAGGAGGGAGCGAGCCACCCGGACCGTAACGCGCAGTTCGAGCACATCAACGCGACCGCGGACGCGTTTCTGGCCGAGGGGCGGCCGGTGATCTCGGTCGACACGAAGAAGAAAGAGCTGGTCGGAAACTTCAAGAACGGCGGGCGGGAATGGCAGCCGAAGGGCACGCCGCCGGCGGTGTTGGTCCATGATTTCCCAACCGACGCCGAGGGCAAGGCGATTCCGTACGGCGTCTACGACATGGCGCGCAACGAAGCCTGGGTGAGCGTGGGATGGGACCACGACACACCGACGTTCGCGGTGGCGTCGATTCGCCACTGGTGGCGCCAGATGGGCTGCGGCGCCTACCCCGACGCCACCGCCCTGTTCGTCACGGCCGATGCGGGCGGGAGCAACGGGTATCGGTCTCGCGCCTGGAAGCATGAGCTTCAACAGTTGGCCGACGAGACCGGACTGACCATCCAGGTGAGTCATTTTCCACCCGGCACCAGCAAGTGGAACAAGATCGAACACCGGCTCTTCTGTCACATCACGGCGAACTGGCGCGGCACCCCGCTGACGACCTATGAGACTATCGTCGACCGCATCGGGAACACCCGGACGGCGACCGGGCTCCGGGTCCTGGCCGAACTCGACGCCGGGCAGTATCCCACGGGCGTTACGGTGACCAAGGAACAGATGGACGCAATCGCGCTGGTCCGCGATACGTTCCATGGGGAATGGAATTACAAACTGTTACCCCGATGAAGTTGATAACTTTATATCGATCACTGTCCATAGAACACTTCGATGTAGTCGAACAACTCCATCTTTGCGTCTCCGTACGTGTGGAACCGATCGGCGAGCTCACTCTTCACGGTGGAGAAGAAGCTCTCCATGACGGCGTTGTCGTGGCAGTTGCCCCGGCGGCTCATGCTGCAGACGATCCCGCGCGCATCCAGGAGCGCCTGGTAGTCCGCGCTCGCGTACGTGCAGCCCTGGTCGGAGTGGTGCAATAGACCGATCTCCGGGCACCGTCGTTTCAGCGCCATCTCCAGCGCCTTGATGGTCAGGTGGCGATCGTTGACGGCGCTCACGGCCCAGCCGACCGCGAATCGCGAGAACAGGTCGAGGACGACGGCGAGATAGAGCTTGCCGCTCGAGCCGATGACAAACTCGGTCGTGTCCCCGACCCAGCGCTGATTCGGTGCGGCGGCATCGAACTGCCGGTCGAGGAGATTCGCGGCCACCGGCTGGTCGTGATCGCGCATCGTGGTCAACGTGAACCGTTTGCGGGTGCGCGCCTTCAGGCCGCCTTCCCGCATCAACCGGATCACGCGCTTCCGGCTGACCTGCTCGTCTTGCTCGATCAGATCCTCGTGAATACGGGGACTGCCGTACCGCTGCTTGCTCTCGGCGAATGACGCCTGGACCAGCACCTTCAGGCGGCGGTCCTCCCGCTCGTGCGTCGATTCCGGGCGCTGCTGCCAAGCGTAGAAGCCACTCGGTGTGACGCCCAGCCAGCGACACAGTTTCGTGAGCGGATAGCGGGCCTTCTCCGTCTGGATCCACGCGAATTTCACAGGTGGTCCCTCGCGAAGAAGGCCGCCGCTTTTTTTAGGACGTCGCGCTCCATGCGCAGCTCGCGCACTTCCTTGCGCAGCCGCGCCAGCTCCTCACGCTCCGCCGTCGTCAGGCCCGTCTTGCCCTTCGTCCGATCCGCGCGGGCCTGCTCGACCCAGTTGCGCAGCGACGACTCCGTCAAGCCCAGATCGCGCGCCGCGGACGCGACCGTCTTGCCCTCATCGAGGACCAGTCGTACCGCCCCCGTCTTGTAGTCATCCGTGAAGCTCCGCCGCGTCCGCCTGCCCTGCGTGTCCGTCATGGTCGACATCGTATTCCCCTCTCGGAAGATGTCCACCAAACCGGATCAAGCGCAGGATACGGGCGAGAGCTACGACGCGTTTCTGACCCGGCTGGCCGAGGCGTCCGGCCTCACGACGCCGACGCGCGCCGAGTTGGCCCGGTTCGACCGGACCCGCAAGAAGAAGGGCTCGAACGCGGACTGGACCCACCCGCACGATCCGGACGCGAAGATCGCCAAGATGAAGGACGGCCGCACGCATCTGGCGCACACCGCCGAGCATGCGGTCGACCTCGAAACAGGCGCCATCGTGGGCGTGACGGTGCAGGACGCGAGTGCGGGCGACACGACGACCTTGGTCGACACGCTCGTCACGGCCGCCGAGCAGGTCGAGGCGGTCGGCGCACCGGGGATCGTGGAGGTGGTGGCCGACAAGGGATATCACAGCAACGAGACGATGGTCGGGTTTGCGGCCATCGGCGTGCGCAGCTACGTCTCGGAGCCGGATCGCGGCCGGCGGCACTGGAAGGGCCAGGCGGCGGCGCGGGACGCGGTGTATGCCAACCGGCGGCGGATCCGCGGCGCGCGTGGGAAACGGCTGCTGCGGCAGCGGGGCGAGCTGCTGGAACGGCCCAACGCGCATCTCTACGAGACCGGCAGGATGCGCCGCGTCCATCTGCGCGGGCATCCCAACATCCTGAAACGGCTGCTCGTCCAGGTCTGCGGCGTCAATCTCGGGTTGCTCATGCGGCACCTGACGGGCGTGGGCACGCCGCGGAGCCTCCAGGGCCGCGCGTCGGCGCTGGTGGAGGCGCTGATCGGCCTCCTGAGCGAGTGCTGGGGGCGTGTGCGGCGCTTCTGGGCCCCGGAGCGCCATGATCGGCCCGATTCGTCGTGGGATGGTCCGGCAACACGCCAATACGGACACGCGATTCTCGATTGACAATCAGCCCCTTCTGCCACGGGCTGCTAGACCTTCCGACCAACGGGACCGCGACGGGGGCTGAAACCGCAGAGACCTGCGTTTTCGCGTGACGCAATCGCGCGTACGTCAGATTCCAGGATGCGCACATTTTGACCCTCGGCTGACCGGAGGCCTGCGGCTTCCGGCGTTGCCCCACGCGCGGCAGCGGCGCGCGGGGAAACCCACTTCCCGCCATCCGAGATGCCCGAGCCCTGGGGTGCATCGCCACGTGTGCCCAGTTCTTCGTACCGCACGATGGGGGTTCTGGAAGTGCTATGATCGCCTGCGCCTCGGCGGTCACGGTTGGAATCACAACCGGATCTACGGCGTGTATCGGGCCCTCCGGTTGCACCTGCCGCGGCGCACCCGCCGCCGCATTCCGCCGCGCGTGCGTGGAGCCCACGCGGTTGCCGCCGGGCCTCTACGTCTTTCCTCGCGACCAACGACCATGCCTGACATCGCCAATCCACTTCTACGCAACGTCGCGATCATCGCCCACGTCGACCACGGCAAGACCACGCTGGTGGATGCTCTCCTGCATCAGAGCGGCGTCTTTCGCTCGAACGAACGGGTGGCGGAGCGGGCGCTCGACAACATCGACCTCGAGCGCGAGCGCGGGATCACGATCATGGCCAAGAATACGGCCGTGCGCTACGAGAACCTGACAATCAACATTGTCGATACGCCGGGGCACGCCGATTTTGGCGGCGAGGTCGAGCGGACCCTGACCATGGTCGACGGCGTGCTGCTCCTGGTCGACGCGTCGGAGGGGCCACTCCCGCAGACGCGGTTCGTGCTTCGGAAGGCTCTCGAGCGCGGCCTGCCCCCCATCGTGATCATCAACAAGATTGACCGCCGGGACGCCCGGCCCGCCGAAGTGTTGAGTGAGATATACGACCTGTTCATCGATCTCGACGTGCGCGAGGACCAGATCGATTTCCCGGTGCTCTATGCCAATGCGAAGGCGGGAACCGCCACCGGCGCCGTCGAACAGCCGGGGCGCACGCTGCGTCCGCTGTTCGAGGCGATCGTCGAGCACGTCCGGCCGCCACAGGGCGATCCGGAGAAGCCCCTGCAGTTGCTCGTCGCCAACCTGGATTCCAGCGACTACCTGGGCCGGATCGCGATTGGCCGTATCTTCAACGGCACGGTGCGGGTCGGCGACCAGGTGGCGGTGGCCAAGCTCGATGGGGCGATTCAGCGCACCCGCGTCACGAAGCTGTTCGCATTCGATGGGCTCCAGCGTGTGGAGATCGAGCGCGCGGCTGCCGGAGACATCGTCTGCCTGGCGGGCCTCAGCGACATCACGATAGGCGAGACGATCACCGACCCCGAGCACCAGTCGCCGATCCCGCCGACCCACATCGACGAACCGACCGTCTCGATGGTGTTCGGGATCAACACGTCGCCAATGGCGGGCCGGGACGGGCAATTCGTGACGTCGCGCAACCTGCGCGACCGCCTGGACCGCGAGCTGATCGGCAACGTGTCGATCCGCGTGGAAGACACGGACCAGGCGGATCAGGTAAAGGTGGTCGGGCGCGGCGAACTGCAACTGGCGATTCTCATCGAGATGATGCGACGGGAGGGCTACGAGCTGCAGGTGTCGCGCCCCCAGATCGTGACCCGCGCGGGCGCGGGCGGCATCGAGGAGCCGGTCGAGGAGCTGGTGATCGACGTGGCGGAGGATTTCCAGGGGGTCGTTATCGCCGGGCTCGGCACGCGCCGGGCAACGATGACGAAGATGGTCAACCACGGAAGCGGTCGCGTCAGGCTCGAATTCCGGATCCCGACACGGGGCCTGATCGGCTTCCGGTCGCAGTTTCTGACCGAGACGCGCGGCACCGGCATCATGAACCACCTGTTCGCCGGCTGGGAGCCTTGGCACGGCCCGATTGCCACCCGACCGACCGGCGCGCTGGTGGCGGATCGCACGGGCAACGCAACGGCGTTCGCGCTCTACAACCTGCAGGAGCGCGGCGATATCTTCATCGTGCCGGGCACGCCGGTGTACGAGGGGATGATCATCGGGGAGAATGCCCGGCCGGCCGACATGGATGTGAACGCCACCAAGGAAAAGAAGCTGACGAACATGCGGTCCTCCACCGCCGAGGAGGCGATACGGCTCATTCCGCCCCGCCCGCTGAATCTCGATCAGGCTATCGAGTTCATCAACGACGATGAGCTCGTGGAGGTCACCCCGAAGACCATCCGGCTCAGGAAGCGGATCCTGGGCGCCGGCCGACGCCGCAGCGCATTAGCCGCTGCGGGGGCCGTTGTCGCGAGCGGTCGGCGCTAGACTGGTCTGGATGCCGCCTGGTCACCGTGGCGTGCCTGCAGGACGTCCTGCAGGATCCGGAAAACGCTCTCGCTCCTCACGCCGCGGGCCTCGTGAGGATAGGTGTGGAGGGTCTCGACGGACAGCGTCCGGTCCTCGGTCCGCCACCCGATGTGAGTCATCGGTTCCTCGATTCCCCCTTCCGCGCCGTAACCGAAGACCAGCCGATCCGCATTCCGGAACCCGCCGCGCAATCGCTCGTGCCCATCGAGATCGAAGCGCGAAAGCCGGCAATCGCACCGCAGCCCGTCGATCGTGCAGGACATGGACCAGTCCGAGCTGGCAGCCCGCTCGCGGACGACCCGCGCCTGGAGATCCCCGGACGCGCAGGTCAGCAACTCCGTCAGCGCGCCGCCCGCGCGTTCGACCAGCACGGCATGGCTCGTGCCGAGCGCGCAGAACGTGACCGTACCGCGTCCCCACGGGACCCGGCGGGAATCGAGCACGCGCAACGGTTCCAGCCGGGCGCGCCCCGCGAGCAGGAAGTAATGCAACGTCGCCACGCTGTGCAGCGCGGAGATATCCTGAACCAGACGGGCGACCATCCGTCAAGGATGGCCGGACCGGCGGCCCGGAGTCAAAAGCAGCCCCATGGACGAGCGCCCCGCTGAGTCGACCGGCCACGCGGACACTCGGACCGGCGTCCTGCTCATCGCGGTCTTCACCATCGCCACGTGCGGACTGATCTACGAGCTGCTGGCCGGCACCATCGCCAGCTACCTGCTGGGCGACAGCGTCACGCAGTTCTCGACGGTCATCGGTGCCTACCTGTTCTCGATGGGGCTGGGATCGTATCTGTCGCGCTACTTCCAGCGGGACCTGATTGCCCGCTTCATCGAGATCGAGATCCTCGTCGGCCTTGTCGGTGGCCTGTCGTCGCCGGTGCTTTTCTTCGCGTTCGGCGAGGTTTCCGTATTCCGCGTCGTGCTCTACGGCTGGGTCGCCGCCACCGGCGTGCTGGTCGGCCTCGAGATCCCGTTCCTGATCCGCATCCTGAAGGACGAGTTCCCGCTCCACGACCTGGTCTCGAAGGTGCTGTCGCTCGACTACCTGGGGGCGCTGGCCGCGTCGCTGCTGTTTCCGCTGTGGCTCGTGCCGCAAGTGGGACTGATGCGGTCGTCCTTCGTATTCGGCGGGCTCAACGTGCTGGTCGCGGTTTGGACCTGTCACGTCTTCCGCGAGCAGCACCAGCGGCCGCGGCTCACGGCGCAGGCCTACGCCGCGCTCGGCTTGCTCGTGCTGGGCGCGGTGCTCTCCGACGAGCTCATGGACTGGTCGGAGCGGCGGCTCTACGACGACCCGGTGGTCCTGTCGCGCCTGTCGCCGTACCAGCGCATCGTGCTGACGCGGGGAGAGGGCGGCGTGCGGCTGTTCCTCGACGGCCACCTGCAGTTCTCGTCCCTGGACGAATACCGCTATCACGAAGCGCTCGTGCATCCCGGACTGGCCTCGGTCGCAACGCCGCGGCGCGTCCTGGTGCTCGGCGGCGGCGACGGGATGGCGGTTCGTGAGATCCTGAGGGTCGCTGGCGTCCAGGCGATCACGCTGGTCGACCTCGATCCGCTGATGACGGGCATCTTCCGCGACCACGAGGCCTTCGCCGCGCTCAACGCCAACGCGCTGCGCTCGCCGCGGGTCGAGATCGTCAACGCCGACGCGTTCGTCTGGCTCGAATCGAGTACGACCCGTTACGACTTCATCGTGGTCGATTTCCCTGACCCCCGCAACTACTCGCTCGGCAAGCTCTACACGACCACCTTCTACCGGCGCCTCCGGGAGCGCCTGAACCCGGGCGGCGTGGCGGCGCTCCAGAGCACCTCGCCCCTGGTTTCCCGGCAGGCGTTCTGGTGCATCGTGGAGACGGTCCGCGCCGCCGGGCTGCACGCCAGGCCGTATCACGCCCCGGTTCCCACCTTCGGCGAGTGGGGCTTCGTGCTGGCGTCGCATGCGCCGCTTCCCGTGCCGAGCGCGTTCCCGCCGGGGCTGCGATTCCTCACGCCGGCAACCGCAGCGACGCTCTTCGAGTTTCCGGCCGACATGGCCGCGGTGCCGGTCGAGGTGAACCACCTGAACAACCAGATTCTGGTCCAGTACCACGCCGCCGGGTGGGAGCGGTACGCGCGGGGGCGCCCGTAGATGAAGCCGCTGCCCGGACCCGCGCGCGGCGCCGCCGGTCGACTGTCGCGGCGGGATCTGCTGCGCATCGGTCCCGGCGCGGCTGCCGCCCTCGCGCTCGGTTGCGGACCCGGGACAGCGTCCGACGCCGGCCGGGCGCTCGATGCCGGCCGCATCGGCGGGTCCATCGTGGGCGCCTCCCACGGGATTGGCCATCGGCTGCGCGACGGCGCCTTCCCCGAGCCGCAACAGACTCGCGAGGTGGCGGTGGTGATCGCGGGCGGCGGCATCGCCGGACTAGCGGCGGCCTGGAAGCTCGCCGGCAGCGGCTTTCGCGACTTCGTGGTGCTGGAGCTCGAACCGGAGCCGGGGGGCAACGCCCGGTGGGGCGAGAATCCCGTTTCCACGTATCCGTGGGGTGCCCACTACCTGCCGACGCCGACCGCCGAGTCGACCGCGGTCCGCGAGCTCGTTCAGGAGATGGGCTTGATCCGGGACCACGGGCCGGCCGGCGAGCCCCTCTACGACCCGCGGCATCTCTGCCACGCCCCGCAGGAACGAGTCTTCATCGACGGCCGGTGGCGCCAGGGGCTGTCGGCGCGGGACGTGCTCGACCCGGACGACCCGGGCGGCGCAGCGGCGCTCGCGGCGTTCGAGGCGCAGGTGCGGCGGTACCGGGACTACCGGGACGCCCAGGGTCGGCGGGCGTTCGCCCTGCCGGTCGCCGCGAGCACGAGCGAGCCGGAGATCGTCGCGCTCGACCGGATCTCGATGAGCGAGTACTTCGACCGTGCCGGCTGGTCCTCGCCGCGGCTCCGCTGGTATGTCGACTACTGCTGCCGCGACGACTACGGGTGCACGCTCGAGACGACCTCGGCCTGGGCGGGGTGGCACTACTTCTGCTCGCGAGCGCCGGATGTCCAGTACCTGACGTGGCCCGAGGGCAACGGCCGCATCGTGCGGCACTTCGTAGACCGCGCTGCCGGGCGGGTCCGCACGGGCATGCTGGTCTACCGCGTACGGCCTGCCGGGGAAACGCCGCCCGAGGTCCCGGCGGGCGGCGGTGCAGGGACCGACGTCGCCACGACCGGCGGTGTCGAGGTCGACGCGCTGGACACCCGCGACGAGACCGCCATCCGGTTCCGGGCGCGGCGGTGCATCTACGCGCTGCCGCGCTTCACGGCGCCGCGCGTCGTTCACGGCTATGCGCTTGCCGGCCTCGAGACATTCACCTACTCACCGTGGATGGTTGCGAACCTCACGGTCGACCGCCTGCCCGAGGGCGCAGCCTGGGACAACGTCTTCCACGACAGCCCGTCGCTCGGCTACGTGGTGGCGACCCACCAGAACCTGCGGATGACGACCGGGCGCAGCGTCCTGACCTACTACCTGCCGTTCACCGCCCCGAACCCCGAAGTGGCCCGTGCCTGGATGCTGGAGCAGGAGTGGCGCGACTGGGTGTCGTTGATCCTGGCCGATCTCGGGCAGGCCCATCCCGGGATCGAGTCGAACGTGACGCACGCCGACATCATGCTGTGGGGCCACGCCATGATCCGTCCGGTGCCCGGCTTCGTGTGGGGCGGTGCGCGCCGACGGGCGGCGGCGGCGCACGGCCCGGTCCGCTTCGCCCACTCCGACATGAGCGGGATGTCGCTCTTCGAGGAGGCGCAATACCATGGCGTCCGGGCAGCCGAAGAGGTCATGCGCGAGCTCGACCACGGGTTCTCGAGCTCGCTCTGACCCCACCGAGCGCCGGCCGCGGCTACGCGTTCGCCATGCCCATCTTCTTCTTGAGTTCCGCCAGCGCGTCGGCGCCGGAGCTGGGAGAGGGAGCGGCCAGCGCCTTGTCGATGTCATCTTCGATCGTGCCGCCGACGTCACCGAGCTGCTCGTACGCTTCGGCCAGCGACTCCTCCTCCTGCACCTTGGCCTTCATCCTCTCGAGCATGGCGACGGTGCCGCTGGCGTCGGCGCCGGCGAGCTGCTGGTTGATCTTGCGCATCGACGACGCGGTGCGCGCGCGAGCCCGCAGGGTGATGAGCTCGTTCTGGTACTTGTTGATTTCCCGCTTGACGTCCGCCACCTTGGCCTGGAGCTGGTCGGCCATCCGCTGCTGCGCCTGGTGGTCGCCGCCCAACCGGGCCGCCTCTTGTATCGCGTCCTCCTTCTTCTCCAGCGCCGCGGCCGCCAGACGCTCGGCCTCGCCCGCCTCCATCTCGCCCGCCTCGACGCGCTTGAGCAGGAGCATCGCCTTGCGCTCATAGTCCGCCGCGCGCTTCCTGTGATCGCTGGCCTCCTTCTGCAAGCGGATGGCGAGCGACTTCACCTGCGCCAGGCTGACCATCGCCGTCTGCAGGTTCTTCTTGAGGTCCCGGATGCCCTGCTCGGTCATCTTGATCGGGTCTTCCAGCTGGTCGATCGCGGCGTGCGCGTTCGACTCGGCGACCCTGAACATCCTGCGAAAGATACTGGCCATCGTCGTTCTCCTTCCGGTCGTTATCGCTTCAGGTAACCGAGCAGTTCTGCGCCGTGCTCCGCCATCGCCAGCGAGAGGGCGTCGATGGAGCCTTCCAGCTCGTTCACATCGAGGTTGGCGAGCTGCAGGGTGTCGCGATAGAAGATGCGCGCCGCGTTCTCATCGAGGACGAAGGCGCCGTGCACGAGTGTGTTGTTCATCTGCAGCAGCCGCACGAAGAGGTCCCCCGGGTTCTTCGGCACGTGGCCGATCAACTGCTCGAGAATGACGATGGGCGGCTCGCAGTCGACGAACAGCTTCTTGATGCCGTTCTCCTCGTCGTCGACCACCACGAGCTCCTCCGCCTCGATCTCCGCCGTGATCGTCAACCCGAGTTCGAGCAGGTAACCCTTGACCTTGTCGAAATGCTCAGCCATCGAATGTCACGCCTCCTCGCGTGTCTCGCGTGCCGGCCCGTGCACGCCCCGAGATGACCACCAGACGGTCGGCGGCCGCTACGCGGGCGTGGGAGTCGGGATTCGTCACGATATCGCCCGTCCCGTGCCGCTGGATCGCCAGGGCAATCTTGTCCTCCTCACGCTTCAGGTCGGAGAACACGTCGAAGAACGCTCGCCCATCGTGCCCGGCCCCCACGGGCACGGTGATGAGGTCCTGGCCCACCTGTGCGCTCAGCAGCTCACGGAGCACGGTCGAGATGCCGTGGTCCAGCGTGGCGGTGGAGAGGACCCGGCTGCACAGGTCCGCGCCCACGATGATCTCGTCGGCCCCAGCGTGCTCGCAGTGGCGCACGTTCTCCTCGCCGGCGAGCTCGACGATGGTATAGACCTGCGGGTTGAGGCTGTTCACCGTCAGCACCGCCAGCACCGCCTTGGCGTCCCGTGCGCTGTAGTCCAGCGCCCGGTCGCCGACCAGGACGATCGTCGCCGCCTTCTCGATGCCGGCCCGCCGCAGGTCGTCCTCGGTCTCCGCGCCGCGCACGAAATGGAGCCGGTCGTCGTCCGCCGGCTTGATCTCGACATCGGCCACCAGCACGATGGCCTCGCCCGCGGAGCGCGGATCGGCCCGCAGATCCTTGAGGATCTCCTTCGTCCGGTCGTTCCATCCGCACAGGATGATGTGGCCGTCGAGGTCGTAATCCCCCATGCCGCGATCCTTTCTCAGTCGCTGCTCGACGAACGCGCCAGCGATGGTCGCGGTGAACATGCCCAGCACCCCGATGCCGAAGAACATCAGCACGACACCGATGAGTCGGCCGCCGAGCGACACCGGCGAGATGTCTCCGAAGCCGACTGTCGTCACGGTGACGATGGCCCACCAGAGCGCGTCGTCGAAGGGCCGGTCCTCCTCGAACCAGGTGAGGCCGGCGGCCCCGACCAGGACCAGCACAACGATCACGCCGACGAGCCGGAAGAGGTTCTCGCGCCGCAGGAACCCGAGTAGCGCCGCCACGGGCTGCCGCACCCGCAACCTGAAGCTGCTCATCGTCCGCCGGCAGGGTGCCGATCCACGGGTTGCGCCAGGGCGCTAGAGCGTCAACCCGATGAGCATCGACGCCGCGAGGTAGGACACGCCTTCGACCACGCCGGCGCCAAGGTTCGGCCGCTCCTGCAGCAGCTCGTCGCTCAGCCGCGCGCCGGGCAGCAGTACCTTGTCGGCGAACAGCCGGATGAACGGCAGCAGGATCAGCCCGACCACGGCGTAGTAGCCGAACTCGGCCAGGCTCTCGTTCCAGGAGACGAAGTCGCCCTCGCCGGCCAGGCGGATGACGTTGCCGAAGCCGATGAGCACGCCAGCGAACGCGGCCGCCACCGCGACGTTGCTCCTCTCGATCTCGTCGTGCAGGTCGTAGGAGGTGATCTGGTCGTACAGGATCCCGGCGATGATCAGTGCCACAAGGCCGGCGATCCAGAACACCAGCCCGGAGAGCAGGCCACCCTCGCCCGACATCGCCCCCGCCGTCACCAGGCCAACGGCTACGTAGTTGGCCCCTTCGAGGGCGCCCACGCCGGCATTGCGGTCCTCGACGATCTCGCGCTCGATGGAGAACTTCGAGAACACCACCTTGTCGTTGATCAGGGCCGACAGGTTCAGCAGCACGATCCCCAGCAGGCCGAAGATCACGAGACCGATGACGTCGTCGAGCAGGCTGAACGAGGCGGGCCCGGAGACGACGGCGACCAGGACGATGACCAGTCCCAGATAGTAGCCCGCCACCGCCAGCGCCACGGCCAGGTTGTCCTTCTCGATCAGCTCGGTCCGCAGCGCGAAGCTCCGGTGGAGTCCGTCGTAGACCCGCTTGCCGATGACGAGCAGCGCGAGGACGACGGCCAGGTAGATGAAGCCCGCCAGGATCTGGTCCACCGACATGACGTGTTCTCCCCTGCGGCTACTTGCCGAAGCTGCGCATGCCACCCGACATGCGGCTGGTGACCCGTTGACCGAACGACTGGCTCTGCGCCGCCTGCCGTGCCTGCTGGCGGCGGAAGAAGTCGGGGTTGGTCTGCCGGGCGGTGGAGCCGTTCGTGCCATACGTGCGACCGCCGCCGGAGGTGCCCGGCCCGTAGTAGGTCTGGCCGCGGCGGCGCGCGTCCTGGTAGCCGCTCCAGTCGTCCCGGTAGATCGGGCGCCCGAAGCCGCCGATGACGTGGCTCAGTAGCGCGTACTGGCCGTAGAACTCCCAGAACGACCTGCCGCTGGAGTCCTGCCGCCACTGTCCGTACCGCTCGTTGCCCACCTGCTGGTAGCCGGGCGGGTGCGCCTCCTGATCGACGTTGCCGTCGGCGCCCTTCGAGAGGATGACCATCCCGAGCGACGGCCGGTGGCGCTCGTAGGTCCCGGAGTCGACCCGCTGCCAGTCGACGACCGCCTCGCGATAGACCAGCTCGTCCGATCCGGCCTGCGGCAGACCGACGACGACCCGGTACTGGTGCGAGTACCCGAACAGATCCTCGTCCATGTCCTGCAGCACCACGGAGTACTGCGGATACTGCTCGAGCTGCGCCTGGAGCCGTTCGAGCGGGGCCTGCGTGTCGCACGCCGCGGCAGCGGGCAGCACAATCGCCAGAATCATCTGGGCGAGGCGGTAGTTCCGTTGCGGAGCGGGCCAGCGGCAGCTCATGTCGGACTCCCCGGCAAGATGTGCGTGAACTGATAGTCTTCCACGACCGATCCGGCCGCGGCGGTGAACTCGGCCTCGCCCCACTGCTCGATGCCGACGAAGCCGGTCTCGGATTCGTCCACGAACTCCCAGCGGATGACCGGCTCGCCGGCGCCGTTTCCATCCGGCACCAGGTGGCCCGCGTAGGAGGCGTCGAGGCGGTACGCGGCGCCCCGGAAGATGATGCTTTCCGGCGGATCCTCGTGATCGAGGATGTGCCGCCGGACGTCGCCGGCGATGTCGCCGATGGCGATCCTGTACGAGAACGACCACCCATCGCCGGCGCGCTCCAGGTAGCGCTGCTCGTCGTTGGCGGTCAGCTCCCACTCCTCAATGTCGTTCATGCCCGAGAAGCGGTAACGGGAGTAGCCGGTGACCCGCCACGTCCGGAGATCGTAGTCGACCAGGTAGCCGACCTTTAGCTTCTCGAGGACGAAATCGGCCAGCGGGTCCGGCCCGTCATCGACGCTCTTCTTCTTCCGGCCGAACAATCGCTCGCGCAAGTCCATTGACGAATCTCAACGCCTGATCGAACCCTAGCAGGAAACGAACCGCCCCCGCAATCGAGCCGCGCCGCCGCGCCCGGCGATGTGGTCGGAGCGATTCGACCCGCTCAGGGACGAGGGCGAGATGTATGCGCAGAAGTTGGCCGATGCGGGGGAGCAGGCGCGTGCCACTCGCTATGAAGTCGCGGTCGATCGGGCCTACCGTTGGAACAACGCCGAACTATCGCGATCCGCCAACCGCTGCCTGCTCCTCGGCCCGATTGCCGCTGAGGATGTTGGGGACCGAGCGATTCCCTTCGTGACACGCGTACTCGAAGAGCGTCTCCTCGATTGCACGCATGGGCATCGCTGCCGTCCAGGGCCGCGTCCACACCGCGGGGTTCGTGACCGTGATCTGGTAGTCGATCGTGTCGGCGTCGATGCGTGTCAAGCGCTCGACCACGTGATGGTCGTGGCCGCCGAAGACAGTGCCGTTGTTTCTGACGACGCTCCCGTGCACCGTATCCGTGAACGTCGTGGTCTCGATCACCAGCGTGTCGCCTTCCCAGCGCCCGCGGGAGTTGCCCAGCCACTGTCGCATCGCGGGCGACAGGTGGGACCGCCCGTCGAGGGGGATGATCCGCGCATCGTGGATCATCTCCACAACGATCGCGACATAGTCGGGCGTCTGTAGAATCTGGTAGTTGTGATTGTAGTACCCGGGCATCATCAGACCGGGCATGCCGCGCGTGATGCACCGATCGTAGACGTTCAGATCCTCCCATGAGTCGATCCGGGTACTACGGTCGATAGCCTCCACATAGGAATCGGTTCGTTCGCTCGCGCGCGCCTCCTCAGCGGACGTGACCGGCGGCAACCGACCATCGTGCGGGTCCACGATCAGCGAGGTCCGCCTGGACAACGCACCCTGCTCAAGCCAGAAGTTGTTGTACGCGCCGGTAGGCATCGACGCCGAACCACGGTCCGGCGTCGACCGTCTCTCACTTCGTTCGGCCCACTGCTCTTCCGTGAGGAACTCCGTCTCCAGGTCCGCGGGCCGCTCCAGAGGCGTCCTGGTGGTGTTCGACCATGTCCCCTGCAGGTCCGGATGGCCCCAGGGGGTCTGCGGCGGCGACCAAGTCTCGCCCGCAGCTCCCTGTGGCTGTCCAACGGCTGGCGTCGCGACGAACAACATGGGCACGATCAGCACCAACAACGTCCCGAGCGCACGTTTGCTCATCACGACCTCCTTCCGTGACCCCGACGATCCCCCCACGTGCGGTTGGAGACCTACTCCTCCGCGTCGCCGCCGACGACGACGATGATATCCTCGGATGCCATGAGGCCGCCGTCGTGCGCCAAGCACCGCAGCACGTAGGTGCCAGGCTCGCTGAACGTCGCCTGGACCTCCCACTTGTCGTCCGGGGGCAGCGGCGGAGCCCCCCAACCCGGCCCCCACGGCGAGTCCGCGCCTACCCTGCGGTCCTCCCACACCTGGAACTGCTCCGGCTCGAACGTGGTCGTTGCGCCGGCTCCCCGGTAGACGAACCAGGCTACCCGGAGCCCTCTGGCCCCGAACGTTGTCACGCGCGTGGGTCTGGGCGGGAGAGCGAACCACTCCGGCACGCCGTCATCCGTGGCCACGGCCGTCAGTGTCAGCGGCTGCCCCACGGCGACCGTTCTGGTGTTCTCACCGGGCACCTCGAGCTTGGGGGCCTCGTTCGTGAGCAGCCAATCGGCGGTGGGCGCGCCGCTGTTCCTCTGCAGGATGATGTCGTCAATGAAGTAGTCCGGGTGGAGCGACGCGTACGCCTTCTTCGTGTTGCCGTTGGGACTCGTCAGGGTCCAGATCAGTTCCTGGTCGCCGAAGTCGGACGGCACGCGAACCCGGAAGAGGAACCGATTGCGTCGTGGAAGAAAGTGCGTCGGCTGACCCTGATCCGGACCGCCCGGCTCGACGCTGTTGCCCGGGCCGAGCGGAATGTCGAGCGCCTCCGCCCAGTTCCGATTCATGGTGCCGAACACCAGATTGAACGACCCGTCGGGATTCTGCTCCCAACCTTCGTAAGCGGGCACGACTTCCTGCCCGCTAGCGTGCCGCACCGGCTGGGCCCCGGCTTCCTCGACTCCTGCACCCAGGACGGCAACCGCGAGAAGCACGCAACCTCGCGCGGCAGCCCTGCGCCAAGACAGTAGGCTTGTCATGCGCTGCCCCCCTACTCGTTTCCAGATGTCTCAGCCGGCGCCTCGTCGAACAGGCCGCAGAGCGGGCACCCGGCGACCAGATCTCCCCGCTCCAGACCGAGCTTCTGCCGTCGTTCGGCCAGCTCCGCCTCGAACTGTTCGTCGGTCAGGTAGATGCCGCGGGCTAGGTTGATGAACATCTGGTCGACCGAGCGTTGCCCGTCGCCGGACCAGTTTCTCGGATCCGGAACGTTGGGATTCGACGGCGAGTTGTTGAAGTAGCCCACCAGACGCAGGATCGTCCCCTCCGGGAGGAGCGGCGCCGCGTCATTCTCGTAGGTATAGACCCTGACCCAGCCGTGGTCATACCCCGCGCAGTTGAGCATCTCCCGCTGCCGCCCCCAGATTGCCTCCAGACACATCCGCACGCCGGGCGCGTGCAGGTGCGGTTCGAAGATGGTCAGCTTGAGGGGCTTGGGGACGACGAAGAAGTTCTCCAGCTCCTGCTCGGCATCCATCGCCTCGAGATCGATGTCTACGATCGCCCAGGAGATGCTTTCTTCCTTCAGCGTCGGCTCGTAGCCTCGGGGGTGGAACTTGAAGCCGACGTTCAGGTGGGCCTTGGTCTCAGCGCCGTTCGCGTGCAGGTGGTTGTTGGGGAACACCACCGTCCCCCGCGCCGGCATCAATCGGCCCGCCTCGGGATCGAAGAAATCCGCGTTGCGCCCGACTTCGTGGACCGGCCATCCTCCGAGGCGCGCGGTTTCCTGGTCCGCCTCGTCGGCAGCGGGATCGACGAGACCCATGGTTGCATGGTGGAATACGAACAGTGAACCCACTGTATCGCGCCCCCCGGTCCCGCGGGACTCGGTGACTTCCTTGTACTCCACCGCGGCGACGTAGCGATCTTCGTCCAGCGCGGTCTGTGTCTCGCCGATCGCCCCCCACCAGTCGGGCTGCTCACCCTGCACGTGCACGCTCGGCGACGAGACGATCAGATCGGGCTGCCCGATTTCCCACTCGTCCACGTCGATGAAAGCTACCGGCGGCGGCATGTCGGCGGGATCGCCGCGCGGCGCCCCGTGGTCCGCCCAGGCGGCGATCTTCTCGATCTCTTCCTCGCTCAACGAGGGATCGTTCTTGAAACGCTGAATCCCGACGTCCTTCTCGATGAACCAGGGCGGCATGACCCCCTGCTTGTCGCGCAGCCCGGTGCGCTGCTTCATGGCTCTGGCCCAGGGGCGCACCTCTTCGTAATCGATCAGGGACATTGGGGCCAACGAGTCCGGCCGATGGCATTTCTGACAGCTCCGCTGCAGAATCGGTGCTATGTCTTTGGCGAACGTCACCTCTGCACCGGTTGAATCCTGCGCAAGCGCAGGCGCAGGGAATGCAAGCGCCGATACGACGCCAGCCGCGACGGAAAGAGAAAGAAATGTCCTCGTCATTTGACCTCCGTGGAAGCCGGTCGAGCCCGCCGGCGTACGGGCGCGGTCTCCCGGCTGGATACGCAAACGCCACTGTACCACACTCCCCTGCCGGGCGGCTGTCAGCGGACGAAGAGCGACCCGCCGCCGAGCTCATGGAAGACGATCGGCACGAAGTCGTTCGCGGTCCACGTCGCCTCCTGCCCCCACTGGGCGTCGTAGGCGGCCGTCGGCTCCGCGGCATCAC
Source organism: Vicinamibacterales bacterium (assembly GCA_965217045.1). Taxonomy (GTDB): domain Bacteria; phylum Acidobacteriota; class Vicinamibacteria; order Vicinamibacterales; family UBA8438; genus JAAXGX01. The sequence goes on from CBDCHF010000010.1 coordinate 606,580, forward strand.
CTCTTCCAGGGCGCGGCCCTCGGCGATCAGTGCCCGCACCCGGTCGCGGACGTCGACGATCATGTCGAGGAACTCGACCAGGGCCTCACGGCCCACCGCGTACAGGCCGTGACCGGGAATCACCCGGGTGCGGGGTCCCGCCATCGCGATCGCCGCCTCCAGCGCCCCGATCGTGCCCGCCAAGGTCCCGCCGTTGTAGACGTCGACGATCGGATAGCTCGTGGTGCGGACTCGCTTAGGGTCGATAAACGCCAATGTTTACGGGCCTTCGCGGCAGGTGCCCGGCCAGCTTTACCACCCGTGCCCCCACGCTATTTCGGGTCGCCCGACCCCCGGTAACTGATCTTGAATCCCCACGACGCTGCCGCGCCGGTCGTCCACCGTTCGGCCTCGGCCGGCACCCGTCCGCCGTGCCGCCTGCACAACGCCTCCTCGCGCGGCAGCGGCAGCGCCGGGCGCGCCCCGCACCGCTCGCAGTACTCCATGTAGTGCCAGCACCGGCCCGGTGGCGGTCTCGTCGCCATGCAGATCCCTCCCTACCCTCGCCGGCCACGACTAGCCCAGCCACCCTCGCCATGCCTGCCCTGCCATCCCTGCCTCGCCATCCCCGCCCAGCCTGCCCTGCCCAGCCGGGCCGACCATGCCAAGCCCAGACTAGCCTTGTCGGTTGGCGTTTGGCGTCGGTGTCCGGCCTCTCGACCGCCCCGGCGGGTGCGGTACGGGCCGGTTATCCCTTCAATCGTCTTCGTGATCGACCCCTAGCACCAGCTCCCCGAGCACCACGACGGACGCCTCGGGCAGCGCCACCTGCGTTCTCACGCTCTCGGTCGGCACGAACGCATCGCCATCGATCCCGTCTTCGATCAGCTCTTGCAGCGCCCGCAGGTCGCCCAGCAGATCCTTGGCCGCCACCATCGGGTCGTCTCCCCGTGCCCGGCTCAACATGATCGAGAAGACGGACAGCCGCGCCCCGGCGCCGCCGATGTACTGCGTCAGCGTCGACGTGCTCGGGGTCGCGACGTAGAACGCCCTCACGTCGCCGCGCGGGTCCGCCTCAAACCCGAAGGGGTCGACGCTCCGCTGGTAGGGCTGGCCGTCGCCGCCGACGAACCCGCCGACCAGCGCCACAATCGAATCCAATACCTGATCAGCCGTCATGCTCCGGCCTCCGCAACGAACAGGCGCCACGCGCGGCGCTCGGGGTCCATGTGCGCCCCGATGTGACAGCCCCGGCAAACCGTCCGAAGGTTCGCCAGATCGAGCCCCGCCCCGCCCCGGTCGAGCGGCACGATGTGATGGACCTCCAGCTCGGCCGGGGCGCCGCACCGCGTACAGCGCCACCCGTCGCGGTCCAGAGCCGCCCGCCGCACCCGCGCCCACCCGCGCCACGGCGCCAGCCGATGATTTCGGTGATGGCGACTCATGCGACGTGCAACCTCGCCCGTACCCGCGCGGGCACCCTCGATACCGCCCCGGCAGCCAACACCAGCGCGGCGGCCACGTCATCGCGCGCCGTGTTGTTCGTACCGCGCTTCACGAGTCGCACAGAACCCTGATCGTCCGTCTTGACGGTCGCCGCCGACAGCGACGCCCGCAGCAAGGCCCGGCACTCCGTCGTGACCGCCAGCGGCCCGTCGAGCGCCAGCCGCCGCAGCGCCCGGATATCCTCTGCAGCGCTCGACCAGCGAGCCACGCGCGGCACGACCCGAACCCGCCCAGCCGTCGCGTCCTGTAGCTCGCCAAGCCGGAAGCGGTCGCAGACGGCCAGCTCCGGGCGCCACGGCAGCACCCGCTCGACCAGCGCCGACACCGGCGGTACCCGCTTTCCCGCAGCGACCGCCAACGCGCCCGAATCGACCAGCGCGCCGTACGTCCCTCGCGGCACCCGGTCGCGCCGCTCCTGTGCGTCTATCTCCGGCACCCCCGGCGCAACCGCGACAGCCTCGATCCGGCCATTGCGCCAGATGGCGACGGCCGCCGACCACGCCCGGCCCCCGCCCAGGTCCACGCCGACAATCGGCCGCCCGACGCGCTCCGGTACCGGCCGCGCCTCGACCCGCTGCCAGTCGGACACCGCTAGCAGCATTTGCGATTCGTCGCCGGTCGGCACGTTCAGCCGGTAGGACAGGAACCGCGCCCGCAGCCGCGAATCCCGCCGGGCCGCGTCCCGCTCCTCGATCAGCTTGCGCCGGAACGGCGCCGATATCGCCGTCAACGGATTCACCCGCCTGATCTCCGGCCATCGGTCCCACTTGTCCGGATCGCCCTGCAGCGCCGAGACGTGCGTCGAGCCGGTCGAGCCGGCCCGAACCAGATCATGCCACCAGCCAGCCCGCGACGGCGCCAACGTGCCGATGTAGACGACGCGCAGCGCCGATCCGGGCTTCCCCTGCGCCGTCTGTATCGCGTCGTGCATCAGCTCGCCGCCGACAACCTCCCAACTCCCCGGCTCGTCAGCCACCAGCAGCGGACACCCGACGATCCCCATGGCCGTCCGCCCGTTGCTCGACAGCACCCGCAGCCGCGTGTTGCTGGCCTTGTGCGTGATGCCGATCCGCGTGGCCGAGTCGAGAAACCGATACTCGCCGGTAGGTTCCAGGTCCGACCGCGTGAACCGAAAGCAGAGCCGTGCCTGTTCTATGCTGCCGGCGCACAGCAGGTACTCGGCGCCGGGCACGTGCAGATCGTCGCCCGGCGTGAGCGCCCGCGTGAGCAGATGCGCCGCCAGCCAGCTCTTGCCGTTGCCCCGCGGCAGGCTCAGCGCGGCCGTATCGACATCGGGCCGGAACGCTGCGGTCACGAATCGCCGCTGGAACAGGCGAAGGTCTACAACCATTGCGCCAACGCCTGCAGACCGAATCCCGTTACGGCTAGCAGCCCGTGGCAGAAGGGGCTGATTGTCAATCGAGAATCGCGTGTCCGTATTGGCGTGTCGCCGGACCATCCCACGACGAATCGGGCCGATCATGGCGCTCCGGGGCCCAGAAGCGCCGCACACGCCCCCAGCACTCGCTCAGGAGGCCGATCAGCGCCTCCACCAGCGCCGACGCGCGGCCCTGGAGGCTCCGCGGCGTGCCCACGCCCGTCAGGTGCCGCATGAGCAACCCGAGATTGACGCCGCAGACCTGGACGAGCAGCCGTTTCAGGATGTTGGGATGCCCGCGCAGATGGACGCGGCGCATCCTGCCGGTCTCGTAGAGATGCGCGTTGGGCCGTTCCAGTAGCTCGCCCCGCTGCCGCAGCAGCCGTTTCCCACGCGCGCCGCGGATCCGCCGCCGGTTGGCATACACCGCGTCCCGCGCCGCCGCCTGGCCCTTCCAGTGCCGCCGGCCGCGATCCGGCTCCGAGACGTAGCTGCGCACGCCGATGGCCGCAAACCCGACCATCGTCTCGTTGCTGTGATATCCCTTGTCGGCCACCACCTCCACGATCCCCGGCGCGCCGACCGCCTCGACCTGCTCGGCGGCCGTGACGAGCGTGTCGACCAAGGTCGTCGTGTCGCCCGCACTCGCGTCCTGCACCGTCACGCCCACGATGGCGCCTGTTTCGAGGTCGACCGCATGCTCGGCGGTGTGCGCCAGATGCGTGCGACCGTCCTTCATCTTGGCGATCTTCGCGTCCGGATCGTGCGGGTGGGTCCAGTCCGCGTTCGAGCCCTTCTTCTTGCGGGTCCGGTCGAACCGGGCCAACTCGGCGCGCGTCGGCGTCGTGAGGCCGGACGCCTCGGCCAGCCGGGTCAGAAACGCGTCGTAGCTCTCGCCCGTATCCCGCCGCACAATGCTCCGCATCGCCGCATTGGCTTCCAGCGTCGTGGCATCGATGCCAACCGTGCGCCCCACCACCAGCGTGGCGTCGGCCAGTCGCTGCAACACCCACGTAAACACTGCCTGGTGGGTCTCGAGGTCAATCAGGCGACGGGTGCGCGACAGCGTCGAGTGGTCCGGCGGGGCCTCGTGGAGGGCGAAGTCCAGAAACGTGCGAATGCTCAGCGAGTCGGCGGCGCGCCACGCGATCGCTCGTTCCGAATCCAGCCCTTCAAAGTAGCCGAGCAACAGCAGCCGGAAATACCGGCCCGGCGCCAGACTCGGCCGACCGACCCCGTCCGCGTAAAACGACGCGCACTGTGCTTCCACGACCGCGTCGAACCCCGCGTCGTCGAGCACTCGATTCAGCCGCTCGTAAAACGGGTGCCCAGCACTCTTCGGCAGATCCGCCGTGGGCACCCACATCGTCGCTTGCCGCGTTCGACCGCGGCTTGTCCCCATCGCCATGCCAGACAGTGTAGGACACAGGACCGATCACGTCGATCCCTGGAACGAGGGACTTTCACCACGGGCTGCTAGGCCAAGTCCCCAGCGTGACCCCACGCGGGCGCGGTTCTCGTTTCCCTCCACCGCTTCGTCCGCCAAGGTTTCTCTTAGTTCGTGGGACGCGTCCCTGGAGTCACGCCCCTGCCGAAGCTCGCTCCAGTTCCGTGGCCACTTGGGACGCAAACGATGGGATTCGCGCTTCGGTTCATCGATCCACCCTCCCCCGACGGCCCCGTAGTGGTACAGGAGCCAGATTCCCACGATGTCCATGCTCCGGCCGATTGTGGCTACGATTTTAGGGTCGCAGATATCCATACCGAACGGTACACAGAAGACCCCGCCCCCGCACCCCCACCCCGGTTTGTCCCACAATCCAGGGGTCCCCATGCACTTCGATCAGCCATCGAGCCCCGCGATCCTGCGTGCGTCCGCGTCCGGCATCGTGGCATCCTTGCCGACCAGACTGCGCCAAGCCCGCGCCCTGCCGGCCACGTCCGACGCCCCCAGGCGGGCGAATGAGAGCGCCACGGGTGCGTCCAACTTCTCGCTCAGCTCGGCCTCGACCAGCCGCGCGACAGGCTGCACGCTGCCATGCAGGAACCGGCGCCAGCTCTCGCGCTGGCCGGTGCCATCGGCGCCGGAAGTCGCCAACGCGGGCGGTACTCCGCAGGCGCCCAGGATGGACACCTCGACCGCCTGCCGCAGCTCGACCAGCGCGGCCGGAGGATTGGCGCCCAGGCGGCGCACTGCCCAATCGCCAGCCGGTGCCGCCGCTCGACCCTCTGCCCAGCCGGCGCTAGTCGTCTCGACCATCGCGACCTTGCCGCGCAGGCCGCGCAGGTCCGCCTTGAGACTGGCGAACGGATCGTCGTCACCCTCGCCGCCGGCATCGGCCGGCACGGGGATCAGCGTGCCGACTGGCCCGGCGGATTCGTCGCCTAGCGCGCGCTCGACCGCCCCCAGGAGCCGCGCGGTGGAAGTGGCCCAGGAGACCGGCCCGCGACCAATCCACGGCGCCGACCCGTCCACGGAGTAGCGGCAATGGACCACGCCATCGGCGCCTACCTGCCGGTAGGTAGTGGAAGACGGTCCGGCCAGTGACAGCCGGTAGCGCCAGGACTCCGGCGCCGGGCCTCCGGTGATGTCATGCTGGGCGACGTCCAACAAGCGGACGTGCCCGCTCAGGTCGACGTCGATCAGGTGGACGGCCTCACCCGTGCGGATTAGACGGCGCCCGATGCTGGCGAGCACCGCCGGAGTAACGGCGCCTCGACCGCCCTCTACCTCGGCAGCTCCGAAGGCGCGCGCCCAGGTCGACGCGGCAGCCTCGACCGCCGCCACGGCCACCGGCACGAGCACCGCCGCCGCCTGCGTCTCCATGCCCGCGACTATCAGCGACTCATAGCTGCGCCGCTCGGTGCGGTCCGGCCCGCCGCCGACGCCCAGCTCGATCACGATGCCCTCCGGCGCAGCCACGGACTTAGCAGCGCCATCGCGCCGGACGCCCGCAACGGGTTCAACGATAGATCCCGCTTGACGGGCTGATCTAACTGCCCGCCATCCGCCGGGCGCCGCGACAGCCGCGAGTGAAAATCGTAGTACGCGAGCCGGAGCGCCGCCGCCTTGCGGATAGGCTCGGGTGCTGGCGAGTCGCCCAGGTACTGCGCCACCATGTAATAGCTCCACTCCGTCAAGTCGGACAGATCGGCGCGCTCGCGGTCGGACAGGTTGCGGGGAGTTTTGCCGACGATATGCAGGCTCGCATCGGCAAGCCTCATGGCCGGATCTGTTAGAGCCATAGTCGCCTCCGTGCCCGCTGGCGAAGCTCTACGCGAGAGCCGCGATAGGACGGCTCGTCAACTAGGCCGGCGCCTGTCAGCAGCGCGTGATCAATGCGCCGCACGCCGCCGACGTGGCGGTCCTTCGTTACTCGCATCTCGACGCTCAGCCCAGCGAATAGGCCACTCCGGATCTCCGTCGCGGCGTCGCGGCCCGCCTGCGTATCGGGGAGAGCCTGATCGATCACAACCTGTTCGCCGCGCAGCTCGGGAACCACGCGCATGATCGGCTCGCCTCGCTGGTGCTGGCGACGGACTAGAACACCGTTAGACGGCCAGCTCAAGGCGCCCAGCTCGAACAGCTCCGGGCGGTCGGCTGCCTTCTCGCCGTAGTGGATCAGCGTGCCGAAGAGCCGCCCCGGACTACTCCGGGAAGCGTCTTCCCTCAGCTCGACGGCGCAGCGGATCTCATCGGCCATCGTGGTATGCTCCTGTTCTGCGGTCGTGCCATTTCTTGTCGAGTGGCGTTATGCCGCGTCACGTCTTGCTGCGTCCGGTCGGTCGAGTCTCGTCCAGTCGGGCCGCGTCCTGTCGCGTCGGGTCGGTCACGTCAGCCGTACCATTTTCGCAGTGCTTTTGTGCATTCTTCTGATAGCGCCTCGCCCGTAGCGGGGTCCGTCATCAGCCGGGCGCGTACGACCGCCTCGCCGGGATCGACTGTGGTGGTCGAGAAGCGTGCCCGCTCGCCGGCCGCTAGATCGCTCCATTTCTCGACCTCATCATCGGAGCTATCCGACGTAGTAACTAGTGTCGGCCAGAAAATCAGTAACTGCTTGATTCTACAAGACGTATCGCGGATTTCGAGTAGTGAAGATCGTCCTAGATGTCGTATTCTCGCGGAGGAGATCGTCGATTTCGGTCTTTTTCGGGGGGATCTTCGCGACAGCGAACGCCATGAGAGAAGTCCACAGGCGGCAGTTCCAGATCGGACAGGTGCCCATCGAGAAGATCTGGATCAACCCGAAGTCGCGGGACGACATCCCGGCGGTGTTGAAGGGGCTTCAGTACATCTGGTCCGACGAGAAGCTGCGCGCTCGTCTGTTTGCTCTGTTGGACGAGCATATCGTGCCGGAGGCCGACCGCACGGTCGGTCGTCCGGGGATGGAGTTGTGGCAGGTCCTGGTGCTGGGCGTTCTCAAGCAGGGCCTGGGCTGTGACTTCGACCGTCTGCACGACCTGGCGAACCATCACGAGACGATACGCGCGTTCCTGGGGCACAGTGATTTCGGCGACAGGACGCGTTACGAGTACCAGACGGTGGTGGACAACGTGTCTCTGTTGACCCCCGAGCTGTTGTCGGCGGTCGGGCAACTGGTAGTGGAGAGTGGGCACAAGGTCGCTAAAAAAAAGCGTCTTCATTTAGCGGGTTCCGGGGCAGGTGTCAAAGTTTTGACTTGTACAAATTTCGGAACTGTGGCATAACCTTGGCGTGAAGGTCGGGGACCGCAATTCGCACGAGAACCTGCAGGCCGAGGTCGAACGGCTCCGCACGGAGTTGACGCGGCGCGAGCGCGACACCAAGAACCAGCAACGCGAGAACGGTCGCCAGCAGCGTCAGATCGACGGCCTGCAAGGCCAGATCGAGCGTCAGAAGCGGGAGATCGAGCAACTGAGGGGGCAGTTGGCCGCCGCGCGCCGGGCGGGGTTCCGACAAGCCGCCCCCTTCGCCAAGGACCGACCGCAAGGACGCGGCCGGCGTCCCGGTCGACGGGCTGGTACGCAGTATGGTCGGAAGGCGTGCCGCCCGCGCCCGGCACGGGTTGACCAGACCCTGGAAGCGCCGGTGCCGACGGCGTGTCCCGACTGCGGCGGGTCGGTCGAAGTGACCCACGTGGCGTCGCAGTATCAGGAAGAAATCCCCGAAGTGCGCCCGGTCGTGCGCCGCTTCGACATCGAAGTGGGCCGCTGCTCACAGTGTCGGCGGCGCGTGCAGGGCCGCCACGCGCTGCAGACCTCGGATGCGCTGGGAGCGGCCGGCGCGCAGCTCGGCCCCGGCGTCGTCGCGCTGGTCGTCGAGTTGCACACGGAGATGGGCGTACCGCTGGCGAAGGTCGCCCATGTGCTGCGGACCACGTTCGGCTTACACGTGACACCGGGCGGCCTCGCCCACCTGCTGCACCGCACGGCCCGCGACGCCGCGCCGACCTACACGGCGCTGTGCGAGCAGGTCCGCAACTCGCCCACGGTCACACCGGATGAAACCGGGTGGCGCGTCGGTGCCATCAGCCACTGGCTGTGGGCCTTCGTCACCCCGGAGACGACGGTCTACGCCATTTGCCCCGGCCGCGGGTTCGACGATGCCACCACGGTTCTGGGGGCCGACTTCGCCGGGGTGCTCGTGCGCGACGGGTGGGTGTCGTATCGCTGCTACCGAGCCGCGCTGCACCAATCCTGTCTGAATCACCTGCTCCGACGATGCAAGGAACTGCAGGAAGATCATCCGGACAGTCTCTGGGCCGGGCAGGTGCAAGCGGTCTTGCAGACGGGCCTTGCCGTGCGTGACCGCTGCACCGCCGGCGAGCTGAGCGAGCACGGTCTGGCATCGATCCGCGGCCGACTCGTAGCCCGGCTCGGTCGGCTCATTGACGCACCGCCACCGCTGGACGACGCCGAGCGCTTTGCCCGGCATCTGGCCACCGAATTCGCTGCCGTGTTTCTCTTCTTGTGGGACCTGTCGATCGACGCCACCAACTGGCGCGCCGAACAGGCCATCCGTCCCGCCGTCGTTATCCGAAAGGACGCCCCTATATGTCAAGAAAGGGTGTGAACACCGCCGCGAGCGGAGTTGGATCTGAAGTGGAGCGGACAGAAAGCTCATGGATGACGGCGGGGCATCTCCCGCGGGAGGACGAGGGTTGAGGACCCGGATCGCCGATGCCAACTCGCGTCGTCACCGGCTTTCGTCCAGAGACAGGTTGTCCGTACAGCGGAGAGGTAGCCTCTGCTCCCGCCGAGTCAAGGCGCTTCGCGCCTCCTCCGCTGCGCTACGGTCCTTCGGATGACTCGGCGCTCGCGCCGGCTTCAGAGCTGGTTGTGGCCGGACGGATTCGTCCGGCCACTGAAAACACTGGCCGGATGACCGAGAGGTTCTCTACGTGCGGCCGCCGCAGCGGGGCGCGACATCGTCCAGGCCCCCGCCCAGCGGCGGATGACGGACCGCTGACGCGGGAACGGCATCGACTCGCCTGCGGCTCGCCCTCCCGGGCCCCCGGTCGTAGACCGGGGGAAGTGACGTTGGGGTTCACTGACCGGTGTCCGGCACCGGACGGCGACAGCGACCGGCGGCGCACGACACGCTCCGGATCGGTCGGAGTCCCGGTTCGGCAAGGCCAGCGTACGGTCAGATCGGAACCGGCCGAAATAGTCGTCGCCAAGCCAAAGGCATTGACCCCGAACACACCAAAGAGCGCGACCACGTCAGGCAGCCTTGGCGCAGGTCGCACCGGGTTGGTGGTCTTCGATCAGCGCGTGGTAGATTTCCCGGGCAACGAAGCGTTTCAGGCAGCGGATGATGTCTTTCTTCGACAAGCCCTCGGCGGTGCGTCGTCGGACGTAGTCGAGGGTCGGCTGGTGCCAGCGCATGCGGATGATCACGATCCGGTAGAGCGCCGCGTTGGCTTGGCGGTGGCCGCCGCGGAAGAGCCGATGCCGGTTCGTAACCCCGGATGAGGCGGGAATCGGACAGGCGCCACATAGTTTCGCGAACGCGGCTTCGGAACGGATCCGGGTGGGGTTGTCGCCGGCAACGATCAGCATCTCGGCCGCCGAGTCGGGACCAATCCCGAACGCCTCACGCAGGGTCGGCGCTGCCGCCCTGGTGAGGATGTCGAGCAACTCGTCGTGCCGGTCGATCTCGGCCGAAAGTGTGCGCCAGCGGGCCGCGAGCGCCCGTAGCGCATGCTTCACCGAGGCAGTCGGGTCGAGGATGTCTCCTGGTCTGAGGGTCGCGCAGCGGTCGATGAGCCGTTGGTCGGTGAGCGGCTCGAGTGCTTCGCGGACCCGACTCGGTGCGTTGACGAGCAGCGTCTTGAGCGTGGTCATCGCGGTAGTGCGGGCCTTGACGGCCGTATCGCGGGCGATCTTGATCTGGCGGACCATTTCTGCCGCGCCGTCCGCAGCTTTCGGCATGGCGGTCGCGACACCGGCGAGCACCGACCGCGCCGCAGCCTCGGCATCGAGCGTGTCACTCTTGCCGTTGTTGCGCCGCTTGCGCCGGTCGCAACGGTTGACCTCGACGACGTGGAGCCCCTGTCGGCGCACGGAGCGCGCGAGGCCGACCCCGTAGGAACCGGTACCTTCAATCCCGAAGGTTTCGAGGTCACCGAGCGTGCGTGCCCACGCCACCAGGTCGGCATAGCCGGCCCCGTTCGCCGGCACCCGGAACGTCGCGAGCCGGGCGCCCAAGTCATTGATCGCTACCGCGACATGCTCGTGCTTGTGGGTGTCGACGCCGACGATCACCTTGACCGACGGATCGTCACGCGCGATGCTGTTCGACATGTTGCTGGCCCCCTTTCGGGCTGGCGACGCCGTCTGGTCGGGCGGGCGGACAGGACTGTGACGGGACTTTCAAGCCAGGCCCCTATTCGGTCACTGCCCTCCCGGCCAGGCAACATCTGGATGCGTGCTGCCCGGCCGGGCCGACAGATCCTTACCAGGACACGAAGTCGGTCTGCGGCGGAGTCAGAACCGGCCGGGCAGCAGCACGATCATGCTCACAGTCTGCGGTGGCAACCGCACCCGCCACGGCGCCGACACCCAGCAGGTGCTCGCCAGCGTCGTGCGCACCGCCCGCCAACGCGACCTCGATCTACCTCCGCTGATCGCCACGATGTTGCGCGCCACCGGTCCCGTCGTCCCCGACGCCTTCGGGCTCCCCCCGCCGCCCGCCTGAGGGTGGGCGAGCATCGCTCCCTCGCGAGACGTGAAGATCGGCAACCCCGAGACGGTCGCTTCAACTGCGACCGACCCAGGCAGGTATCGTCACGCGCAGGGGTGAAGCACCAATAGAACCGATGCAGCTCACAGCTCCGTTGCCGTTCGGAACTTCAAGAGTCCCCAACCCATTTCTGCTATTTATGCCCGTATTTGTTGAGGAATCACCCGCTAAACGAATACAAAAAAGCCTGGCGAGCCGTTGCGCGGCCGGTGTGACTCGTTCGTGGTCGAGACCGACGTGCACTACCCGACGGACGTCAGCCTGTTGTGGGACGCGATGCGGTGCCTGCTGCGGGAGACGGGACGGGCGTCTGGGGAGAATGCGGTGGGCGGATGGCGTCAGTGGCGGTATCTGACCCGAGAGGTCCGGAGTCTGTTCAACCGGGTGCGGTCGACGCGGCGAGCGAAGCGGCATCCGGAGCGCGTGGAGGGGTATCTGGCCCGCTGCCGCGGGCTGGTCGAGCGGGCGGTGGACACGCTTGACGCGTTGCGGAACCAGGGCGTCGATGCCGTCACTTGTGGCTCTATCGAAGGCTACGTCGCTCATGCTCTGCGGCAGATCGGCCAGGTGGAACGGCGGCTGGTGCGGGGCGAGACGATACCTCACGAAGAGAAGGTCTTCTCGATTTTCGAGGAACACACGCGCTGGGTTTCGAAGGGCAAGGCGGGTGCGCCGGTGGAACTCGGGGTCCCTGTCGCCCTGATCGAGGATCAGTATCAATTCATCCTTCACCACGAGATCCTGTGGCAGGGTGCGGATGTGGACGTGGCGGTGCCGCTGGTGCAGAAAGCGCAGGCGCGGTATCCGGAGTTGCGGGCGTGCAGCTTCGACCGGGGCTTTCACAGCCCGGACAACCGGGTCGGGCTGGACGCGCTGCTCGACCTGAACGCGTTGCCGAAGAAGGGACGCCTTTCGAACGTCGACCGGGAGCGGGAGGAAGAGGCATCCTTCGCCGCCGCGCGCTGCGTGCACCCGGCGATTGAGTCGGCCATCAACGGATTGGAGCACCGAGGGCTCAACCGTGTCCGCCATCATGGTGTCGACGGCTTCGCGCGTGCGGTTGCCTTGTCGGTGCTGGCCACCAACCTGCATCGCATCGGGTTGATTCTGCAAGAGCGCGAGCGCAAACGACGCCGACGCGTCGCCTGACCGGATCGGACCGGCTCTGCCTCCTGTGGAGATCCAGCCGTCGCCCGAGGGCAAGGCCCTGCCGTCGCCGGAGGCCGGCCTTCCGGGCTGATTACCTACTGCTGCTTTCCGCGGAGTTACCAGAATCGTAGTCGCAACCCGTTCGATAGCGAAATCACGTCAATTGGCGCAGCGCATCGCTCGCAAACCTCCGCCCGCGAAGGAGGTTTTCTGGCTGACACTAACTAGCGTTCTGTGACCCCTCAGCAGCGCCGACCGCGCGAGCATCGTCTTGATGTAGGACACCAGCGGCAGCAAGGGGTCGCCGGTCACGCACTCGGGATACTTGCCGGTAATCGGGTCGCGCTCCGCTGCCGTGACGGCGACGTATAGCGCCGTGAAATCGATCAGCAGATCGACCTCGCCATCGGCCAGCATTTGCCGGGCGACTTGGCTCTTGCCACTGCCGGCAGGTCCGCGAAGTAGCCTCAGAGCGCCAGCCATTAGGCCACCTTGAAAGCGATGCGCGCGTACGCGTCCGGCTGCACCAGTAGCAGCTTGTCGCCCACCAGGACGTGAAGCGAGAAGTGGCGCGTCGCGCTGCCGGAATCCGAAAAGATATCGTCGATTGCGAGTGAATCCCAAGTGGGGTGTTCGGCAGTCGTCAGCCCCGTACGGCCTCGGCGGTGAACGATGGCGGCCTCCACGTTCGCGCCGCTCGCCGCCGGCATTCGCTTGTTTGTCCACCAGCCGCCGGTCTTGCTGGCCATGTAAGACGCCGCGCTCGTTTCGCCATCGGTGCCTCGGAACGTGCGGGCCGACAGCCGGTAAGCCTTCACGCCGGCCACGATGGCGACGTGCGAGACTTCCGACGCCCACAAGCCATCTATGGCGTTTGCCGCCGCCGCCGCGAAGGCGTCGAAGTTTGCCACTGCGGTCGGCGCGTCCGGCGCGGTTAGTTGCGTGAGAAAGCCGGACACGTTCGGCGCCTGCCCGTCGCCGGTCAAGCATTGCAGGTCGTAAGCCTCGCTCATGACCGCCTGTAGGTTCTGACGTAGCGCCGACTCAAATGACGCCGTGCCCTCGCTGGCGATATCCTCGGCGGTCAGTGACAACCGGGCACTGATACGGCGCGGTTTGGTGTCTATCACCGTCAACGCCGCCGCTGTGCTCTCCGCTGCGGTGCCCTTCGCTTTCGGCCCGGCGGTCAAGTTCGTGGTCAGCCTCGGGATTGCATACGTGCCGGTCGGCACGCTCGGCATGTTGATGCCCAGGCGCGGCGCGATGGACGACGCGAACACCGCCGGCACGACCGACCGAAGATTGACGCCGACCGTCGACGGCGCCGGGGTCGCCGCATCCTCCCGGTACTCGACCCCGCCCTCCGGAGCGTCGAAGAGTGCCAGCGGAACGCGGCCACCTTCGTTGACGCCGACCGCTGCCGCGTACTCCGCCTCGGCGCCGTCCGGCTGCCGACCCCGGAGCGCGGCGCCCAGGTAGCGCCCGAAGGTGGCCCGGCCGCGCAGCTCTTCGCGCTCCCGGTGCTCGGAATCCTCGGCGGGCGCCTCGGTGCTCTCCCCGGCGATGGCCGCGCGCAGGCGCGTCTCGACGTCCCTGTACTCGGTGCCGAGCGCGTCCGACTCGGCGCGGATCTCGTCGGTGAGCGCGTCGCCTTCCAGGCCCGCGATTGTGTTCAATCGCTGGCGAACTTCGGACGCGCGAATCGTCAACTTTTGCGTTTCGGTCAATCTCATACCCTCCGGGCCGGTCAGCGCCGGCCAAGCCATTCATCGATCACCTGATCGATCTCGTTTTCTATCTCGTCATGGGTGATGCCGACCCATTGGCGTTTCGGTCGGTGCTCGCCGACTTGATGCAGGATCGCCCGGCGGCGCTCTTTGCGCCCAGGTGACAGAACGAACCCGCGATCCGAAATGGCAACCGGGCGGAAACTATCGACCATCTTCCCGGTCCGCTTCAGATCCGCCGGGCTGCCGTCCGCCATCTTCGTGAACGGGCGCCCCCGGACGTCGCGGCCTGCCCGCGTGCGATCCCTGATCCGCTTCGCCGTCCGCCTCGCCAGCGGACGCATGAGCCGACCGACCGCGCCGGGGTCCGGGAAGCTCGACCGCTCGACGGTCGCCTCGGCCGTCACCCTCAATGGAGCACCCCGGCGGGCTGGCGGTCGTCGGGCTGGCGGTCGCCGCTCAACAGCTCCACGGCCAGCGTCACGGCCCGCGACGCCTCGATTAGATGGACACCTGCCCGGCGCAGCTCGGGCGCCGCCTCCGGGCAGACCTTCGCCAGCTCGCCGGCATTCTGGGCGCAGTCGCGCAGCGAGACGGCCACGCGCAACGCGGCCTCAGTGACGTCGACGGTTTCTCGTGTCTGTTTGAGCATGGGCGACCCTCCGCTACGTTAGGTCGCCCTAGTAGGCCAGCAGGACACCGGCCTATTCGTCAATAGTCGCCCAGGTGGGCGCCCAGGGTCAAGCCGAGCCGGCGCCGCCGGACAGCCAGCGGGCGATCTCGCGCTCGGCTCGTGCGTTCTCTTCGCGCAGATGCCGAGCCCGCCGCCGCTCTTCGTCACGGCGCCGCCATGCCGCGTCGCGGGGCTCGGTCGGCTCCCGTCCGGGGCGGAACCCTCGCCGCTGCTCGCGCACGAACTCGCGCGATTCCTGCCGGAGCGCGCCGCGAATGCGGGATAGCTCGACCGCGATGTAGTAATCGACTACCCTCACCACCGCCTCGACGTGCGCCTCGCTGTAGCCTTTCATCGGTCGCCCTCCCCGGCCTGTAGTAGTAGGTAGTTTGTGTTCATTCGCGCGTGGCGCGCGCACACGGTGAACACAACTACACGACTACAACTACTACTAATTCCCTTTAGAATCAACAACTTAGGTGTGTTCGCGTTACCCTCGAAGACACCGCGACAACGCGAACACCCGACTACGCCCCTTTGCCGCCCTTTTCGCCCTTTTTGCTGGCCTTTCCGCCTAAAATGGCCCGCAACGGCGCCCGACGACCCGGCCCGTTAGGTCCGATCCAGCGCTGCCGAGACTGGCCCCCGATGCGGACGGACTTCAGGCCCCAGCCGCCATCTTTGAGCGCCTGCTTGCCGTCCGCGTACACGGTTTTGGGTGCCCGGCTGGCGGATTCGTACTTCTGGAAACAGCCGGCCGCGTCGAGCACCCCGGACAGCGTGACGGTGCCAGCGCCCCCCAGCGAAGCAAGATGATCGCGTACGGCCTCATAGACGGCTAATCCTTCGCCTTCCACCTCGCCGCTCAACGCTGCCGCGACCCTCAGCACCCGCCCCTCGATCCGCGCCGACCTCCCGGCCCAGGATCGGCCATCCGCTGTCGTGGCGGCCTTATCGAGATCAGTCATGAGTCGATCCAGGGTCAAGCCTGTAGCCTCCTGCCAGCCCCCCGATGGCGGGCCGGCCGCGTCGATCACGCCCTCATACCTGCACTCCGGGCCGCGCGCCGTCTTGTTCCAGCGTAGAGCCCAGCCAGCCAACCGGCAGACTGCGCGGAGCCCGTCCGGTGCGAACGGCAACACCGGCAGCGCCGCCGACTCGCTCGACACGCTCGCGGCTGCATCGTCTAGCGCCTTCGTGGCCCGTGCCAGCTCCACACCGCCCGCTAGCGCCTCGGCCAGCAGGTCGCCCCTACGGGTTTCCAGGTGGCCCCGCTGGGCAGCGTTCCGCACCGTCGCGCGCCATGTTCTGAACGTGGTAGAATCCATTTCAACTCCTATGTTGGTCCGGGCCGGTCGGCGCCTCCACACCGCCGCCCGGCCCACTTTTGTTTAGCTCCCCGGTCTGATCCTCCGCGTCGACCGCCTTCTCGGCGCCTCGGGCTCGGGCGCCTTCGCCTCCTCCTCCGCGTCCGTCTCCGTCTCCGTCTCCGTCTCCACCAGTACCGTTGCCCTCCGCCGATCTTCCTCCTCCATCGCCCGAAGCAGCGCGGCGGTCTCCCCTGTCGCCGGCACCACCAGCACCTCGGTGCTCTGCCCGCGTGGTCCCGGTCCTGGGGAGCCCCACGGCGACCGCTCCGGCCGCGCCTCTGCCGGCTGCACCCGCGTGCTGGTGACGACAGGACGGAGCATCGACGCCTCTGCCGCCAATCTCAGAAACTCCGACAGGGTTTGATCCTGCGCCTCGGCGCGCTGCCGCCACCGCTCGGCTTGGCGCTCCGTCACCCGCAGTCGAACCATCTGGTCGCGTCGTATCGTCATGGTCTATTCCGTAGCCCTCTTGTTGCTACTGTCTCGGTGCTGGCCGTAGCTCTCATGTTGCT
This sequence comes from Vicinamibacterales bacterium, assembly GCA_965217045.1. GTDB lineage: Bacteria > Acidobacteriota > Vicinamibacteria > Vicinamibacterales > UBA8438 > JAAXGX01. The sequence goes on from CBDCHF010000010.1 coordinate 623,098, forward strand.
ACACGACCCCGCCGGTCGCGTACGCGCTCCAAGCGGCCATCAACTCGCGGCGCCGGTCGATCAGATCGGATCGCATGTACGCGGCCTCGGCGGTAGAGCCGACAGTGTGCGCGAGCGCCGCCTCTGCCAGCTCGCGCGGCTGGCCCGTGTCGGCGCACCAGCAGCGAAACGCCGACCGCATGCCATGAACTGTCGCCCGGTCGCCCAGGCCCGCCGCCTTGAGCGTCCGCGAGAGCACCACCGCCGACAGAGCGGCGCCCGGTTTCGTCACCGACGGGAAGATCAGATCACCAGCACCCCGGAGCGGTCGCACCGTGTCCAGTATCGCCAGCGTCGCGTCACAGAGCGGAACACGATGCTCGCGGGCCGTCTTCGTCCGCGACGCGGGGATGCGCCACTCGCGGGCCTCGACGTCGACCTCGGCCCAGGTTGCAAGCCGGGCCTCGCCGCTCCGGCACGCGGTCAAAATGGTGAACGTCAGACAAGCCCGCGCCGGCAGTGACGACCCCGAAGACTCGACCGCCTCAAGCGCCGCCGCGACCTCGCCATGCGGCAGCGCCTTATGGTGCGTCTTCGCGGCTGTCTGTGCGGGCAGAGCACCCGCGACCAGATCGATCACGTTCGCCTCGACGTGGCCGTGAGCCTGCGCCCACTCAAAGATCGCCCGGAGTCGGCCGCGGAGTTTGCCGGCCAGCGCGTGCTTGACCGTCCAGACTGGCGAGAGCACCCCCAGCACGTCCGCGCGTCCGATCTGATCCACCGGCAGGTCGGCCAGGACGGGATACGCGTACCGCTCCAATTGCTGATCCCAGCCCCGCGCCGTCTTCTCGGAGCGCCACCGGCCCCGGTGCGCCTCGAACGTCTCGGCCGCAGCCTGCCGGAATGTCGGGATCGTCTTCGTCTTCCGGCGCTTGGCGGTCGGGTCGATCCCGCGGTACGCGTCGCGCCGATTCTCAAGCGCCGCCCCACGCGCCTCCCGGAGCGTCACCAGCGCAACCGGCCCCAGGCCGATGTCGCGGCGCACGCCGCCGACTGAAACCCGCTGTACCCAACTCCGCGCCCCGCCGCTGCCGCTGCCCACTAGCAGCGTCAAAGTCTCGCCCGCACTGTGCCGACCCGCCGGCAGCGTCCGAATGTTTTTCCCTGTCACTCGCATCGGTTGACCTCCCCTACCTCGAATCTTACCACGGATTGACACAACGTGCAGGGTCAACACTGGCAGGGGTTAATGCTTGACTGCCCGCCACACCCTAGACCCCACGGGTCAGGGATTAGACCTGTGGGGTCAAGGGGTTACAGGCGGTAGGCGCCCGTAGGATCTGCTCTTCCGGTGCGTTTTCGGCAGGTCAGCGCGGGGAGCGCGGAGCCCCATGATATGTCTTGTGCGGAAGACATCGCCCAGGTGCAGCACGTCCGAGTCCGGGAAGTGGACGAAGGTGTCGCCGTCGGTGTGGGCGGCCGGCGCGAGAAAGGCCCGCACTTCCTCGCCGTTGAAGTGGAAGCTCACCGCCGAGTCGTAGGTCACGACCGGCCGTGCCCCGGCCAGTGGTCGCGGCGCGAAGCGGCCTCCCCGCCGCGGGGTCCGCAGCCGCTCCAACGCTCGGACCCGGACGTTGTCATGGGCGAGGACCAGGACGTCGCTCCTGGCGAGCGGCTCGTTGCCGCCGATGTGGTCCGGATGCACGTGCGTATTGATCAGGAAGCGGATCTCGCCGTCCGACACGCGCCGCACCGCGGCGACCAGCCGCTCGGCCAGCGGCGCGAACAAGGAATCGACGAGCAGCACACCGTCCGGCCCGGCGAAGACGCCGACGTTGCTTCCACCGCCCGGCCGCTGGATCATGTGGACCTGGCCCGCCACGGGCACGGTCGTCAGCTCGACGCCCGCGAACCGGTCACCCTGATTCTCTTCGCCCGCGCCGACGGCGACCATCACGAGGCCGAGGGCGGCGAGTGCCGCGACGACGAGCCGGGGTTGTCTGTACATCGGACGACTCCTCGCACGCGATACGCTGAAACGAGCTCGACCCCCTACTCCCCCGCGATCTGCGCCTCGCCGGGGCCGTTGTTCCGCAGCCGGTCCATACCGAACCGCGCGACGAGGTCGAGGGTTTCGCGCACGTCGGTCCATGTCGTCGCGTAGTTGACGATGCAGAGCCGGAGCGCGAACGTCTCGCGCAGGGTGGTTGACGAGATGAAGCTGTGATCCTCCCAGAACACCTTGGCCAACACGTGCCTGTTGAGAGCTTCGAGGGCGCCCTCGTCGAGGCCGCCGGGGTTCACGCGGAAGCAGACGATGCTGAGCGAGGCCGGGTGCAGCAATTCGAGAATCGGACTGCTCCTGATGTGCCGCTCGGCCCGACCGGCGAGCTCGAGCCCCTGCAGCACGGCGCGCCGGAACGCGGCCATGCCGAACGTCTGCACCGACATCCAGAGCTTCAGCGACCGGGTCGCACGAGTCAGTTGCAGGCCGCGATCGGCAAAGTTCGGGTGGTTAGAGCCCCACACCGTATCCTGGATGACGTCGTGCCGCAGGGCGAAGGGACGTTCGAGCGTCTGCACGTCCTTCACCAGCAGGCAGCCCGCCTCGTACGACTGGAAGAACCACTTGTGGGCATCCAGGCTGATGGAGTCTGCCCGCTCGATGCCCGCAAGCACTCGCCGCCCTGTCTCCGTCACGGCCGCGAAGCCGCCGTAGGCTGCGTCCACGTGCAGCCAGATGCCTTCTGCCGCACAGTAGTCGGCGATGTCCGCGAGCGGATCCACCGTGCCCGTGCTCGCGGTCCCGGCATTGGCGCACACCGCGATTGGCGCCAGCCCCGCGGCGCGGTCGGCGGCGACGCGACGCGCGAGGAGCTCCACGTCGAGACGGTAATGGCCGTCGCTCGGCAGGGAGCGGACATGCTCGGATTTCACACCGACAGTGGCCGCCGCGCGCGCGACGCTCGCATGCGTCTGATCGCTCATGTAGACGGCCTGGCGTGCGGGCGCGCCCGCCGCCTCCCGCGCGGCAACCAGGGCGTGAACGCCGGCCTCCGAGCCGCCGCTCACGAACAGTCCGCCCGCGCCGTCGGGACAGCCGAGCCACTGTCGGATCCAGTCGATGACGGTCAACTCGATCTGGCTGGGGCCGCTCGAGCTCAGCCACATGCACTGATTGATGGTCCACGCGGCCGCCATGAAGTCGGCCAGCACGCTCGGCCACGTGGGTGATACCGGGACGAACCCGAAGAATCGAGGGTGATCGTGCTGCGCGGCGAGGGGCAGGATCTCGCGCGCCACCTGCTCGATGACCTCGCTGGCCTGCCGCCCCTCTTCGGGCGGCGCCTTGTGGAACTGCTCGGCGAGAACCTGCTGAAACTCGCCGTCCCAGGATGGCCCGTCCCGGAGAGTCTCGGCTCGCTCCACGAGCAACTCCACAACTCGCCGTGCGCTGGCGCGCATTGCCTCGGGAGACATCTGAAGGTCGCCAGTACTCATTGATTGCAGATCCTCCCTGTCCCTGTCGCCGCGCATCCGCGAGCTGAAGCTGCCCGGGCGTCGTGGACACCCATCCGCGCTGCCGAGCGCGAGACCGCCGACGCCGCGCGCACGCGGGCGCGCCGAGTGCCGGACGCTCGCCGCGAAGCGTTGCCTGAGATTGGCCGGATCAGCGCACCGGGAAGAAGATGTCCGTCCGCCACCTGGACTGGTCCGGCTCGGCGCCCGGGTCGGCTACGTACGACTCCCACGGCGCGCCCGCGGCTTCGAGGCCCTGCGACTTCATCCATTTCTCCAGCGCCGCCCACGTCTGCGGGAGGGTGTCGTAGGGGCCGACGTGCGTCACGGTGGCCGCCTTCCCGGCGGGAAGCTCGCCGGCCCGCACGCGGCCGGCGCCGGCCATGGCCGCGACAACGGGAATCGCGCATTCGAGGTCGACGGTGTCGCTGGGCGGGGCGTAGTAGATCGCGAGCGGCGCGCCGGCGGCTTGCTGCCCGTTCTGCCGGATGTGTCCCTGAAGCTCGCCGAACAGCGGCCCCATGACCTTCCCGATCTCGTCCATCGCAACGGTGGTCCGGATGCCCACGATGGGCTGCGCCTCCAGCAGTGTCGTGCCGCACTTCGGCTCCATCGGATCGGTCTCCTCCCTGCTCTGCATCCTGCGCCGACGACCATACCACGGCTGGACGCGGGAGCGGCAACGGGCAGGTGCGCGCCGCCGCGTCGTCGCTTGCGGCCACCGGACGGGCCTGCCTGCAGCGCTCCGGTTGACGTGAACAATGGTTTGCCCCACTATGCGAGGCAGGAAGGGAACAGGAGGACAAGATGAGCCATCGATGTCTCGCTGCGGTGTTAACGGTGATTGCGGTCGTCGCCCTGGCGCCAGTGTTCGCGGCCGCCCAGTCGACGGACGCCACGGAGGCGCCCCGGACGCCGTGGGGTGCGCCGGACCTGCAGGGCGTCTGGGACTTCCGTTCCATCACGCCGATGGAACGGCCCGAGGACCTGGCCGACAAGGCCTTTCTGACAGCGGAAGAGGCGGCGGAGCTCGAGCGGGCAGCCGTCGGTCGGAACGATGAGCTGCTCAACCGGGCCCCGCGGAGGACGGTTGCCGGCAGAAGCGTGGACCGCGGGGAGGAAGGCGCGCCGGGCCCCTACAACAACTTCTGGCTGGACCGGGGCACGACCACGGTCGGCACCAGACGCACCTCGCTCGTCGTGAACCCGCCCACCGGGCGGGTGCCTGCCATGACGCCGGCTGCGACGCGGCGCGTGGCCGAGCTGGAACGGGCCCGCCGGGGCGTGGACCCGCACGCGCCCACGCCGGGCGGCTGGGTCGAAGACCTGGGCGCCAACGGCTTGCAGCTGCGCTGCATCACCGGGTTTAACTCCGGGCCGCCGATGACGCCGGGCGGTTACAACAACAACGTGCAGCTCTTCCAGACCGAGGACTACGTGGTCCTGCTCAACGAGATGAACCACAACGCGCGCATCGTGCCGCTGGACGGCAGGGCGCGCATCGACCTCCCGCAATGGACCGGCGACTCGCGGGGCCACTGGGACGGCGATACGCTCGTGGTCGAGACCACGAACTTCCTGCGCGAGACGAGCTTCATGCGCGGCAACGCCAGCGCGAGTCTCTACCTGACGGAGCGCTTCACGCGCGTGTCGTCCGAGACGCTCCTCTACGAAGCCACGGTCAACGATCCGACGATCTGGTCCAGGCCCTGGACGTACGAGATTCCGATGCAGTTGAACGCGCAGCCCCTGTACGAGTACGCCTGCCACGAAGGCAACTACGGGCTGTACAACATCCTGGCGGGGGCACGCGTGGAGGAGGCCGCCGCGGAGCAGTCGAAGTAGTTTCGAAGCAGGGAGAGGCTTCGCGGCCGCCGGCTCATCCGCTTCGCGACGGGCCGGCGGCCGCACCGGGCGGGCGGCGCTTCACGTCACTGTCCGGCGGCACCCGGACAGGGTCCACGACCGCCAGGCCGGCGAACCAGCTTGCCGGCGGAGTCCCGGCACGCCATAGCCGCTGCCGACATGCCCGCCTTGTTCTCCATGTCGAGCTTGCCGCCGTGCTCGACCAGGAGTTCGACGACCGTCGGATACGCGAGGGTCACCGCGGCGTGCAGCGCGGTGTTCCCGGCCGGATCCGCCGCATTCACGTCGTTGCCCAGCTCGAGCGCCAGCCGCGTCGCCTCCCACGTCGAACGCTCGCCGGCCGACACCAGCAACTGGGCCGCATCGATGCCGATGCCCTGGTCGCGCCGATTGCTCGAGCGGATCGTCCAGCCGGCACCCGCAGCCACCATCAGCGGCGTTATCCCGTTGTTCGGCGACAGCAGGGGATCGGCGCCGCACGCGGCCAGAGCGCGCATGATCTCCACCTCGGCGTACTTGGCCGCGAGCCAGAACGGCGTCGCTCCGGCCAGCTTGCCGGACAGGGCATAGAAGTTGAGGTTGCGTTGCAGCCGGCTCCCTTTCGTGAGGCGGCTGTTCGGATCCGCGCCGTGGGCGCACAGCGCCTCGACCAGCTCCAGATCCCCCCGCGATACTGCCGTGTGCAGCGCCGTATACCCGGCGTCGGCGGCATTCGGGTCCGCGCCGCGCTCCAGGAGAAACGCGGCGAACCTGCCCTGGTTGCTGAAGCTGGCCAGCACCAGCGCAGACTCTCCGGTCGGCATCTGCTCGTGCACGTCCGCAGCCGCATCAAGGAGGAGCCGTGCGTTCTCTGTGCGGCCGTTCCGCGCCGCGAACAGCAGCGCCGTGGACCCACGCTGGGGCTGCATCACGAATTGCTCGAACGGATCCCCGTCGCCGAGATTGACCGGCAGCAGATGGGTGGCGGAACGCGCGTGGACGTCGGCGCCGTGCGCCAGGAGCACCCGCACAGCCTCCGGGTTCTTCTGAGCTGCCGCCCACATCAGCGCCGTCTGACCGTGCGAGCTCTCCCTGGCGTGCACGTTGCTTGCGCCGTGCTCGAAGAGCGCCTCCAGCGCAGCGGCGCTGCCCGTGCCAGCGCACGTCATGAGCGCCGTCTCACCCATCTCGCTCGCGGCGTTCGGGTTGGCGCCGGCGCCGAGAAGCTGCTCGACCACCGCCGCGTTCCGGTTGGTGCAGGCCAGCGTCAGCGGCGTCACGCCATAGTCGTTGGCGGCGTCGACGTCGGCGCCGGCGCGCAGCAGCGCCGCGACCACGTCGACATCGTCCCGCACGACCGCCCAATGCAGCGCGGTGGCGCCGTCACCCTCGGGCGCGTTGACATCGACCTTCTGCGCCAGCAACGTGCGCACCGTCTCGTGGTCGCGATTCTGGATCGCCTCGATCAGGCGGACATCCGCGTTGCCCGCCGAAACGCTGGCTACACAGAGCAGTGCCGCCGCCATAGCCGTTGACCTGCTGCCCAGCCGCATACCGGCTCCTCCCTCCGTTGCACGCCCCGGCCCTGGCCACGCCTCAAGGATTGCCGACCGAGGAGCAACCTGTGCGGATGCCCCCCGGCCGCCGCCGGCACGGGAACGACGCGCCGAGAGCTACGAGAGCTACGAGAGCTGCGAGAGCTCGCGGATCTCCTGCCTGGTCCCGCCGAAGCTCTCCACGGGGACGCCCAGCTTCAGCAGCATCGTGTGCTGGAGATCGGTCAGCGGCGTGCCCTCGGGACAGACCACGTGACGACCGCCATGGAGTTCCCCGCAGCCGCCGCCGGCGAGCAGGATCGGCAGATCCTGCGTCGTGTGCTTGTTCGAGTTCCGCAGGGCAGACCCGTAGAAAATCATGCTGTGGTCCAGCAACGAGCCGTCCCCGTCCGGGGTGGACCGCAGCTTGACCAGGAACTCGCTGAAGATCTGCATGTGATACGCGTTGATCCTCGCCAGCTTCTCGATCTTCTCCGCATTGTCCCGGTGGTGGCTGAGCGGGTGGTGCGGCTCGGTGACGCCGATCTGCGGATACGTCGCGCCGCTCTCCTCCCGTCCGACCATGAACGAGATCACGCGCGTCATGTCGGTCTGATAAGCCAGCACCATCAGGTCGAACATCAGCTTCGCGTGCTCTTCCCACGACAGCGGAATCCCGGCCGGCGAGGCGACGTCCGGCAGTTCCCGGTCCGCCTGCTGCTCCGCCATCTCCAGGCGCCGCTCGATGCCGCGGACGGCCTGCAGGTACTCGTCGAGCTTGCGGCGGTCGTAGGCCGCCAGACCCGTTTTCAGATCGGCCACCTTGCCCATCACCGCGTCGAGAATGCTGCGCTGCCGCTGCGCCCGCGCGAGGCGCGCGTCGACACTCGTGCTGTCCACGTCTCCGAACAGCCGCTCGAAGACGAGGCGCGGGTTCGTCTCGCGCGGCATCGGCGTGCTCTGATTGGCCCACGAGTTATTGAGATAGGCGCAACTGAAGCCCCCGTCGCAGGTGGCCACCCCGTAGACGGTGTCGTCGCCCTCCAGTGACAGCTCCAACGAGGGCAACTGGGTGGCACGCCCCAGACCCTCCGCGTTGGCGGCAACCTGATCCAGCGAGACGCCCAGCTCGAGCGCCGCGCCGGTCGTGCGCTTCGGACGCGCGCCGGTCAGAAACGCCGACGCCGCCTGGGAATGGGTCGTGCCGCGGCCCGGCTCCGCGCCGACGCTGTCGAGGTTCGTCATCACCAGCAGCTGCTCACGAACCGGCTGCAGGGCCTTCAGGCTCGGTGTCCACTCGAACCCGGCGCCGGCCGTCTTCGGCGTCCAGTACTCCACCGGAGCGCCGTTCGGCACGATCACGACACCCAGGCGCTTGGCCGGCACCGCCGGCGTCTTCGCCAACGCCGTCAGCGCCGGCACCATGCCGTCGAGGAGTGGCAGCGCCAGCGCCGTTCCTACGCCACGCAGCATCGTACGACGCGGAATCGCCGTCTTGGTCACGATCATCAGCCCATCCTCCTCGTCAGAAACGGTTCGCTGTTCACGATCGCCAGAATCATTGCCGACCAGCGGGATTCGTCCTGCGCGGCTTCCCGCTGGATACGCCGAACCGCCGGCATGTCGGGAGCCTCCAACCGACGCCCGATGGCGTAGGTTAGCAGCCTTTCCGTCAACGTACCGACAAATTCTCGCTGGCTCGCGAGGATCTCGCGCAGGCCGCTCGCCCCCTCGAACGGGGTGCCGTCCGGCGCCGTGCCGGACGGATCGATGACCGGCCCGACCTCGCCCGCAACCCCCGTGTCCTCGGTGGCACGCCAGCGCCCGATACCGTCGAAGTTCTCCAGCGCGAACCCCAGCGGATCCATCGTCCGGTGGCACGTGGCGCAGGCCGGGTTTCTCCGATGGACCTCCATGAGCGCGCGCACCGACGTCGGCGGCTCGCCCTCCTCGCGGGTCTTGAGGTCCGGCACGTCGGCCGGCGGCTCGGCCGGCGGCGCCCCCAGCAGGCTCTCGAGCACCCATTTGCCGCGCGTCACCGGCGAGGTGCGGTTCGCGTACGAGGTCAGCGTCAGGATGCTCGCCTGGCCCAGGATGCCTGCCCGCTTGTCGTCGGGCAGGTTCACGCGTCGGAAGTGGTTCCCGTGCACGTCGGGAATCCCGTAGTGCTCGGCCAGGCGCTCGTTCACGAACGTGTAGTCCGCCGTCAACAGCTCGGCCACCGGGCGATCCTCGCGCAACTGCGTCTCCAGGAACAACTGCGTCTCCTGCCGCATCGAGTCGCGCAGATTCTCGTCGAACTCGGGGAACGCGGTCTTGTCCGGCGAAGCGTTCCGCAGCCTCTGCAGCCCAAGCCACTGGCCGGCGAAGCTCTCGGCCAGCATCCGGCGTGCGCGGGGCTCGGCCAGCATCCGGCGCACCTGCTGCTCCAGCACCGCCGGCTCCGTCAGCGTCCCCTGCGCCGCCGCGTCGAGCAGCTCGTCGTCGGGGATGCTCCCCCAGAGGAAGAACGAGAGCCGCGACGCCAGCTCGAGGTCGCCCACGCGATAGGCCATCCCCGGCTCGACCTGGTCCGACCGGCGTTCGACGCGGAACACGAACTCCGGATCGGTCAGCAGGAACTCGAGGGCCGCCTGGATCCCTGTCTCGAACTCGCCGTCGCGCCGTCCCGCCTCGTAGAAGCTCAGCAGCGCCGTCACGTCCCTGGACGTCACGGGACGGCGGTATGCGCGCCGCGCCAGCCCGCGCAGGATCTGCTCGGCGCAGGGCGCCTCCGCCTCGGGCCGGTCCGGCCGACAGACGAAGATCCGCTCCCGGCTCGGCGTCTCGACCGGCGCGCCGCCGGCGAACGGCCCCCTGATGACCACCCCGGCCACCGCCGGATTTCCGTCCTGCTGGTCATCGGTGCTGTAGCCGAACGTCGCCGGGCTCGGCCGCGGCTGCAGCACTCCTTCGTCCAGCGCCGGCCGCCGCACGAACGCCAGCCCCACCAACCGCATGCCGGCCCTCACCGGCATCCGGAACTGCAAGCGCTCGTCCGCTGTGACCGAGTAGTTGCCCCACTTCGGAAATCCGCCGCTGCCGGAGCCGCAGAAGCTGGTCGCGCACCGCGCGCCCTCGAACGCACCGCCGACCATGAACGTCTTGACCAGCGCCTTGTCCAGCCGCACGTCGAGCCGGTGGGGCGTGTTGCCGAGGCCGCGGATGTAGTTGTAGAAGTTGCGGCGCAGGTCGACCTCGAACAGGTACTCCCCGTCGATCGGAAAGTAATGACGCACCGCCAGGCCGCCGCGCGACCCGAACGGCAGATCCTCGCTCGTGCGATCGTCCTGCATCTCCAGGTCGGGCACCTGGTAGGTATGGGTTCGGGACGTCGCGGCCGGGTCGCCGACGGCGAGCTGGCTGATGCGCCGCGCCGCGCTCAGGTAGCGCTCCATGAGCGTCGTCGAGACGGACAACACCTCGGCGTTGTTGTCGAAGCCCTCGGCGTCGGCGTCATCCGGCGGCAGCAGAGCCTCGACGTCCACGTCGAGCCCGATCAGGTCGCGCACCGCGTTCCTGTACTCGACGCGGTTGAGGCGATGCGCCGTCATCGGGCGCCCGCGCGCCGGACGGGCCTCGGCCGCGCGGTCCAGCTCGGTCTCCAGCCAGACGACCCAGGCGGCGCGTGCGTCGTCGTGCGGCTGCCGCGCCACCGGCGGCGGCATCATGCCGCTCCGCACTCGGCGGAGCACCTTCTCCCAATGCTCCGCGTGGGCGCCGACCTGCGCCGTGTCGAGCTCCTCCAGCGAGATCGGCACCGCGCCGCGCTCGAACTGGCGGTCGCTGTGGCACGCGATGCAGTACCGATCCACGAAGGCGCCCGGCGAGGCTGCACCGGATACCTCCTGGGCACGGCTCACGTGGGGTGACAGGATGCCCACCGCGACCGCCGCTCCACTCGCCGCCTTGAACAGCCACGACATCGTCACCACCCTCCCGTCCCCAGATGTGTGCTACGAGGGACAGCGTAAGAACCTGGATCAATGTTACCGTACGCCCTGCCGCCTGCAATTGTCAATTCCGTAAACCCTCCGACGAGCCGCCGCCGGTTCGCGACCCGGCCCGGGGCGCGGGTCAGAAGCTCAGCCGCGCGCCGAGGAACATCCGCCGCGGCGGCGTGAATCGGATGCCGTCGCCGAAGGCGATGCCGCCCGCCCCGGCCAGCAGATCCTGGCTGCGGATCGCATCCTGGCGGTCGAAGAGGTTGAAGACGTCGGCGAACAGCTCCACCCGGTAGCCGGCGAACCGGTAGTTGTACAGCAGGCGGATATCGACGATCCCGTAGGACGGGTTGCGGAGGGCACCCACGGACTCCGGCGCCAGCCAGCGGCGGGCGATCTCCGCGAACTCGAACTCCGCGCCCGGCTCGACGCGGAGCGGCAGGTTGCGGCCGGACGCCCGGAACGTCCGGCTGGCGAGCGTGCCCGAGTTCCAGCGCCAGTTGCCTCCTATCTGGAATCCGCCGTCCCAGACGTACGAGGAGCTGACCTTGAACAGGTGCGCGATCGAGCCGGGCTGGTCGCCCCACTGGTGGGGTGCCCGCGGATCGAGCCAGATCACGTCGCCCTGGAAGTCGGCGTTGGAGTCGGAATTGGTGTTGCCGGCAGCATGGCCGTACGTATACGCGGCCAGCGCCTGCCAGTTGCTCCGCAGCCGCTGCCGGAAGGTCAGCTCGACGCCCTGGTAGTCGCGCGCGCCGCCGGCAAGGGTCGCGATGACGAAGTTCGACTCGGGAAAGACGTCGTAGCCGAAATAGTCGAGGCCGAGGAAGAGCGACTCCGGGTGCCCGACGGGCCCCGGATAGCTCGTCGACCCGTCGGGCCGCATGGCGTAGAGCGCCATGTCGTAGTCCTCGATGATGTCGCGCGTGCGCCGCTTCGTGTACAGCACGAGGACGCTCCGGCCCTGACCGAGATCCGTTTCGTAGCTCAGCTGGAGGTCGTCGGTCCAAGGGGTCCTCAGTGGTTGGCGCGAACAGCGCGTCGGCCTGCTGCGGCCCGCCGCGCACGCGGTAGGTCACCCACTGGTCGTTGGCGTACACCTGACTCCTCGCGGATGGAGCCGGTGAGCGTCCCGGCGAAGTTGGTCAGGTTGTTGCGGATCGGATCGTAGTACTTGCCGTAGAACGCGCTGATGCGCTGCCGGCCGTCGCCCGTGGGGTCATACGAGACGCTGACGCGCGGCGCGAACGTCCAGTCGAAGGTGAAGAAGATGTTCGTGCCGTCGGTGGCGACGTGCGCGAAGCGTTCCGTGCGGACCCCGAGGTTGAACGACAGGTTGCGGCTGGCGCTGAACGTGTCCTGCACGAAGAAGCTCAGCCCGTCGGAGCGCGTCGCCTGCGAGCCCAGCTCGGCCTGCACGAGCCGGTCGTAGTTGATGCCGCCGTGCGGATTCCCCGCCGTGCTGCCGTACACGAGGCGTGCCGCGAGCTCGTCCGGGGTGATCGACCCGTCGCCGTCGCGGTCGTACAACGTGTAGAAGGCCGCCCGGTCCGGCAGCCGGTCCACGGCGCGGATGAAGCCGCCGTAGTCGCTGCTGTTCGTCGGGTCGAACTGCGTGCTGCTGAAGCTGCCCGCGCTCAAGGCGCCGGCGGTGAGCCCGGACAACGGCGCGGCCAGCGATGTGTACAGGCCGCCATCGTACACGGTGTCGCGGAAGTTGGTGTTCCGCAGCAGCTCGACGCCGCCGTGAATCGCATGGTCGCCGACCTGCACGACCGCGGTGCCCTTGTACCCCTCGGTGTCGCGCTGGTCCACATCGTCGAGCCCGAAGCCCCCGAGCTGCTCGTCCTCGAGAGTGCGCACGTCCGCCTCGCGGTAGACGATGCTGTTGCGCGGACCGGGCACCACCGCGAAGTCAAACACTTCCCCGTTGTGCTTGCTGTACGACGCCTCGACCAGTACCCGGCCCAACAGCCGGTTGTAGTTGAGGTGGTAGTTGTTGCCGCCCTGCACCCGCCGCCGGTCGCGAGCGTTCGTCACGTCGCGGTCGCGGCGGCCGCTGATGTCGGTCGGGTCGTTCAGGAACGTGAAGCTCAGGGTGTCGGCCGTGCTCGGCGTCCAGGTGCCGCGGCCGTAGAACTGGTCCTGGACGTTCTCGACGGTGCGGATCACCTCGACGCCATCGAGCGCGACGACGGCGTCGGTCCGCTCCAGGCGCCGGTAGCTGCCGAAGAACCACGCGCGGTTCGCGACGATCGGTCCCCCGCCCGTGACGGCCGCGTCGAAGCGGGAGAAGCTCTGGTCCGCGGCGTTTCGGTCCTCCGCGACGAGACCGTCGTTCTGGAAGAAGTAGTTGACCGACCCGCTAAACCGGTTGGTGCCCGACTTGGTGATGACGCTCGAGAGCAGACCGGGTGCCCCGACGTACTCCGCCGGGATGCCGCCGGTCAGCACCTGCTGCTCCTGGATGATCTCGGTGTTCAGGTTGGCGCCGAACGTGCCGCTCACGCCGTCGGTCACGTTGATGCCGTCGATGTAGTAGAAGTTGTCGCGCGAGACGCTCGTGGCGCCGCCGATGTCGCTGTAGTTGAGGCCCGATTTCGAGGCCGGATTGCCGGGCGCCTCGGGGTCGTCGGGGAGCACGCCGGGCACGAGCTGCAGGTAGCTCTGGCAGGTAGCTCTGGTAGGTGCGGCCGGTCGGGACCGCTTCGGTCAGGTCGAGCGTGATGTCCTCGGCCACGACCGCGCTGGTCACGTCGACGACCGGCGGCGCGGCGGTCACCACCACAGTCTCCGTGATGTTGCCGACCCGCAGCGTGAGCCGGATCGACGCGGTCTGTCCCGCGCGGACCAGCACGCCTTCGCGGCGAATCGTCTGGAACCCCTGCAGCTCGACGGTCACCGTGTAGCGGGCGGAAGGGTTCAGGGCCGGCAGCTCCGCCAGCCCCTGGCGGCCGGTGACCGCCACGCGCGTGGTCGCCGCGTCCTCCGCCGTGGCGACGACCGTGGCGCCCGGGATCGGCAGGCCGTCCTGATCCGTCACCACGGCCCGGATGTGCCCGGTGGTCGTGACCTGCGCTGCGGCCGAGCCGAGGCCGACTGCCAGGAGCAGCGCGCACAGCCCGGCCGGCGCCGCGCCCGGCAGCAATCCCTCGACCGCTGTGAACATCGTCAACCTCGAGCCGGCAGGCTGCCGGCTTGCGACGGCCCGCCGGCGCCGGCAGGCCGTCAGGCGCGCACACACGAGAACGTGCTGTTTACCTGCCCTCGTAGATCGCCTGCAGATTGTCCCGCACCCGCTGGGGATCGATCTGGAAGCCCGGGCGCTCGGTCGCCAGGAACGCGCCGGCCGCGTCGTCCACGCTGGTGCCGGCCGCCATCCCCTCCTTCCCCGCGGTCAGGAACTCGTTCATGAAGTCCGTGTAGCTCGTGAAATCGCTCCACGTCAGCAGCGTGTTCCAGTGGCCGGCGATGATCCTGTCGACGCCGCTGACGCCGGCAACCGCCTTCGACAGGGTCGCAGCGAACTCGGTCGCGCTGCCGCCGCTGTTCACGAAGTCGATGAACGGCATGATGCTCTGGAACATGTCGCCCGTGTGCATCATGCGCGCGGCGGTGAAGACCACGAACGTGTCGCCGCTGGTATGCCCCGGCCCGAAGTGGTACAGGTCGATCCGGTCCGGCCCGCTGAAGAGCGACATGCGCTCCGAGTAGGTACGGCTGGGAAGGTACTTCGCGTTCTCGCCCTGGAAGGCGGCGCAGTTGGTCACCGGCTCGCAGGACGCCCTGGCCATGTTCGCCCGTGTGTTCTCGTGCGCCACGAACTGGACCGTGTCCGGGAACTCGTTGTTGCTCCCCGAGTGGTCGAAGTGCGTGTGGGTGTTGATGATCATCGTGACCGGCTTGTCGGTCACCGCGCGGACCCGCTCGATGAAGTCCTGGCCGTAGCCCGGCAACTTGGTGTCGACGAGCACCGCGCCCTGCTCCGTCACGAACACGGCCGTGTTGCCGCCGGTCCAGCTCGCCCGCTCGCTCGGATCGGACTGGGCGAGCAGGTAGAGATTGTCCGCGATCTCCTCGATGTCGGGCAGGGGGGGCGGGGTCTGCTGGGACGCGGCGACGGTCAGCGACAAGCCGACCGCGACGACGGCCGCCAGCACCACGCGGCGTTCACCGAGCATTTTCCAGTGCGGCATCGTTCCTCCTGATTGCGTCCGGGCACCCTATAGGAGATCGGCAGGCACGGCAAGTCAGGCTGCCGATTGTCGGCTATGATGGCGCCGAGATGCCGGCAATCTCGCGCCGTTCGATGCTGCAGCTGCTCGCCGCGCAGGCCCTGGCCGTGCGACCCGCGTCCGGTCAGACTCGTCTGCACGGAGCCCCGAAGCCGCTGGCGGCCGATGCCGTTACCCACGACTGGACCTCCTTCCTGGGGCCGTCGCACAACGCCGTGTCGACGGAGACGCATCTCAGCCGGGCACTGCCGCCGCCGCTCGTCTGGGAGCTGCCCAAGGGAACCGGCTATGCCTCGCCGGCCATCGCCGGCGAACGGCTGGTCTTCGTCCATCGGCTGGGCGACGCGGAGGTCGTCGAGTGCCTGCATCCGGAGACCGGGAGCCCCTTCTGGCAGCATCGCTACGCCACCGCCTTCCAGGACCGCTACGGCTACAACAACGGCCCGCGCTCGAGCCCGGTGATCGACGGCGGGCGCGTCTATACGGTCGGGGCGGAGGGCCCGATCCACTGCCTCGATCTCGAATCGGGAGAGGTCATCTGGACGCGCGACCTCAGCGCGGCGTACCGCGTGCCGCAGGATTTCTTCGGCACCTCCTCGACGCCGCTCGTCGAAGACGGGCTGCTCGTGGTCAACGTCGGCGCGCCGGGCGGCCCGTGCGTGGCGGCGTTCGACAAGCTGACCGGCGGCGAGGTATGGCGGGCGGGTACCGAGTGGGGCGCCAGCTACGCCTCGCCGGTGCCGGCCGTCATCCACGGACGGCGCCGCGTGCTCGTGTTCGCCGGCGGCGAGTCGTCGCCGCCGGCCGGCGGGCTGCTCTCGATCGACCCGTCGAACGGCGCGGTGGACTTCGAGTTCCCGTTCCGGAGCCGGACGTACGAATCGGCCAACGCCTGCAGTCCGGTCGTGTTCGACAACAAGGTGTTCCTCACGTCCAGCTACCGCACCGGGAGTGTGCTGGTCGAGATTCGACCGGACTTCACGCACCGGGTCGCCTGGCGCACGGCCGATGTCGGCATCCACTTCAACACCGCGATCCACCGCGACGGGTACCTCTACGGATTCGACGGACGCAACCCGGGCGACGCCTCGCTGGTCTGCATCGACGCCGCGCGGGGCGAGGTGGCGTGGCGCGCGGCTCCGGAGTGGCAGGAAGAGATCGAGCGGAACGGCCGCAGGCAGCAGACGGTGATGAGCACCTTCCGGGGCTCGCTGCTCGCGGCGGACGGCCAGTTCCTGTGCCTGGGTGAGCTGGGCCACCTGCTGTGGCTCGACCTGACCCCGGAAGGCTACACGGAGATCTCCCGCGCCTGGCTCATCGCGGCGCGCGAGTCGTGGGCCCTCCCCGTTCTGAGCCGCGGCCTGCTCTACGTCGTGCAGAACACCCGCGACGTCTTCAACGGAACGAGACCCCGGCTGCTCTGCTACGACCTGCGCGCGTAGCGCCCGCCCCGGACCGGCCGCAGGTTGTACTTCAGTATGCACCAGACGGCATGTAGGCCGTCGCGCCAGCCGATCTTCTTGCCGTCCGCGTACGTCCGCGCGGCGTACGAGATGCCGACCTCGTAGATGCGGATGCCGGGCAGCCGGGCGAACTTGGCCGTCAGCTCCGGCTCGACGCCGAAGCGGTCCTCCTCGATCCGAATCTGCCCGATCACCTCGCGCCTGAAAGCCTTGTAGCAGGTCTCCATATCCGTCAGGTTCAGGTCGGTGAGAAGGTTGCTCAGCAGCGTGAGCAGGCGGTTTCCGACCGAGCCCCAGAAGCACAGCACGCGGTGGGAGCTGCCGCCCGCGAAACGGGAGCCGAAGACGACGTCGGCGTTGCCGTCGAGCAGCGGCTGCAGCAGCCGGCGGTAGTCCCGCGGGTCGTACTCCAGATCCGCGTCCTGCACGACGATCAGGTCCTGGCTCGCCAGACGGAATCCGCTCCGCAACGCCGCGCCCTTCCCGCGGTTACGCCCGTGGCGGACCACGCGCACGCGGCCTCCGCTCTCCAGGCGCGCGAGCTTGTCGAGCGTGCCGTCGGTGGAGCCGTCGTCGACGATGATGACCTCCCTGTCCATCCCGATCGGGGCGGCCAGGACCCGCTCGACGATCGTCTCGATCGTCGGCGCCTCGTTGTAGACGGGGATCACTATCGACAGACCCATCGAACTCGTTCGTCGTGAACCGTGCCGCCTGGATTATCCCGCGAACGGGCGCCGCGCGGGGCGCCGACCGGGACGCACCCTGGCAGAGGCTATAATTCGGACGGGAGATCGTATGAGAACCACTCGAGAGATCGCGGATTTCGTGGGCGGTGCCTTGCAGGGCGACGCCGACCGGCAGATCCACGGCGTGGGAAGTCTGGAGCAGGCCGGCGCCGGCGCGCTCGCGTACGCCGAGACCAGCCACCTCGACCGCGTGCCCGCCTCCGGCGCCTCGTGCGTGCTGGTCCCCGCTGGCGAGTTCCCGGAGCGCACCGTGATCGTGGTCGACAATCCGCGCGTCGCGTTCGCCCGGGCCGTGCAGTGGCTGCTCCCGGCGACGCCGCCGTTTCAGGGCGTGCACCCCACCGCGCTGATACACGACGAGGCGGCGCTGGCGGCCGACGTGGCGGTCGGAGCCTGGACATTGATCGAACGCGGCGCGCGCGTGGGCGCCCGCACCGTCGTGTATCCGGGCTGCTACATCGGCGCCGGGTGCCGCATCGGCGCCGACTGCACCGTCTACCCGCACGCGGTGCTCTATCCGGACGTGGAGCTCGGCGATCGGGTGGTCGTGCATGCCGGCGCCGTGCTGGGCGCGGACGGTTTCGGCTTCGCTTTCGACGGGGCCCGGCGCGTCAAGATTCCGCAGGTCGGCCGCGTGGAGATCGGCTCGGACGTCGAGCTCGGGGCGAACACCTGCGTGGATCGGGGCACGCTGGACGAGACCGCCGTCGAGGCCGGCGCCAAGCTCGACAACCTGTGCCACGTCGCGCACAACGTGCGGATCGGCTCCCACACGGTCATCGCGGCGCAGACGGGCATCGCCGGCAGCTCGCGGATCGGCAGCTACGCGACGGTCGGCGGACAGGTCGGGATCGGGGATCACTGCCGCATAGACGACCACGCGCTGATCGGCTCGCAAGGCGGCGTGGTGAGCCGGAAGCGCGTGCCGGGCGGCGAGATCTACTGGGGAACGCCGGCCCGTCCCCTCAAGGACGTCAAGGCTCAGGTAGCCCACATCGGACGCCTGCCGCGGATGGCGGAGGAGCTGAAGCGGCTGCAGGCCGAGGTGGAGGAACTGCGAGCCAGGCTGGATCGCTAGCCCGCCAATCGTCGCCTGCGGCTCCGCTTAGCGCCCAACCAACCCTGCAGGAATCCGCACCGTTCTACGGCGCAGACTCCTGGCTCGATGCGCCGGCGAGCAGCCTGTCCACCTCGGCGGCCACATCCTCGACCGCAACCGCGTCGAGACAGGGCGGCCGCCCGTCCGCCGTGGGCGGCGCGGGGCACTCGTCGAAGAAGCGCTCCCGGCACGGCGAGCAGGGCAGGAACGACGAGACCGCCCGGTGCGCCGTCCCGGCGGCGCCCCGCGGCGACGTGCGCGCTGGACTCGACGGGCCGTAGATGCCGACGGTCGGGACGCCGAGGGCCGCGGCGAGGTGCATCGGGCCGCTGTCGTTGCCCACGTAGAGGCGGCAGCGCTCGATGACGGCGCCCAGTTGAATCAGCGTCACGTCGCGCACGCTCCGGATCGCCGGATGCCGAGGCCAGCCCGCGGGCTGCGCGAACGGCGGGTGGCTGTGGACGAGCACCGGCAGCCCGGGGTGGCGGTCGGCAATCGTGTCGGCCAGCCGTCGAAAGCGGTCGGCCGACCAGGCGCGGGGAATCTTGGCGGCCGCCGGATTGACCAGCACCGGACGGTCCCCGGCGGTCAGCCCCGCCTGCGCGAACAGGCGGTCCACATGCCGCCGCTCGCCCGCCTGCAGGCTGAACGGCAGCGGCCCCGACACGGGGCCGGCGCCGAGCGCCCCGACCAGCTCCAGGAACCCGTCGGCGCGGTGCCGCCGGCGCTCCGGGTCCAGCGGGTGAGTCAGCAGCAACGAGCGGTGGTCCGTGCCGTGACCGACCCGGACGGGAATCCCCGCGGCGAGCGCGGTGAGCGCACCCTCGAACGAAGGTGCCAGCAGCACGGCGGCCTGCAGCCGGGCTGCGCGCAGCGCTCGCACGGCGCGCCACCAGGCCGGCAGGCGGGCGGCGGCGGGCGGCGCCGGCACGATGCAGTCGATGACGGAGATGCGGCTCGCGAGCTCCACGTGCTGCGGGCGCGCCATCGCGACGAGATGAGCGCGCGGCCTGCCGGCGCGCAGGGCCTGCAGGGCCGGCAGCGCCAGCAGGATGTCCCCGACCCAGTTCGGCAGCCGAATCAGGATTCTCGATGCGGACGACCCGTCACCCGTGCGCCGCACGCCCGTATTCTAGCGGCCCGTGGTGAAACCGCGTGTGGCACCGAGACGCGGTCGTGACAATGCCGCGCGCGGCGCGCGCAAGGCGCGCGGAGCGAGCGCCCTCGTCGTCTGTACAATGCAGCCGGATGCGTAACGATGTCGTGCTGTCCTTGTCGGGCGTCGATCTGATCCGCGGCGAGCGCGCGATTCTGCGCGGCGTCGACTGGTGCGTACGGCGCGACGAGCGCTGGGCCGTGCTGGGACCGAACGGATCGGGGAAAACCACGCTGTGCCGGCTCGCCTGCCTGTACCTCCATCCCTCCCGCGGCACCATCGAAGTCCTCGGCGAGCGGCTGGGCCGTACCGATGTCCGTGAGCTGCGGCGGCGACTGGGCATCACCAGCGCGGCGCTGGCCGACATGCTGCGGCCTGCGCTGCGGGTAGAGGACGTCGTCGTCACCGGCAAGCATGCCGCCTTGGCGCCGTGGTGGCACGCGTGCTCGGCCGCCGACCGGGCTCGCGCGTGCGAGCTGCTCCAGCGTTTCGGATGCCGTGCGCTGGCCGACGCCGGCTTTGGCACGCTGTCGTCCGGCGAGCGCCAGCGCGTCCTGCTGGCCCGCACCCTAATGAACGACCCGGCGCTGTGGCTGCTCGACGAGCCGACGGCGGGACTCGATCTGGGCGGTCGCGAGCAACTCGTGGCGCTGCTGGGTGCCGTGGCCGCCGACCCCGCGGCGCCGGCCACCGTGCTGGTGACCCACCACGTCGAAGAGATTCCGCGGGGGTTCACGCACGCGCTGCTGCTGAGAAGCGGCGGCGTGCACGCCGCGGGGCCGATCGAGGACACGCTGACGGCGGAGAGCCTCTCCACCTGCTTCGGGGTGCCGATCGAGCTGGAGCGCCGCGCCGGGCGATGGCTGGCGTGGCAGCCCGGGACGGCCCCCGACGCTACCGAATCGACCCGCGGAACTCCCGGACCAGCGCCTCGACCACCGCGCTGAACCGGCCGGTTTCCTCGTACAGCCGGCGCTGGCGCCGGTAGCTCGGCCCTTCCCGCAAGAGGGCGCCCACCCGCTTGAGCTCGGCCAGGGAACCGAGCCGCGCGGCCACCGGCCGCAGCGACTCGAGCAGCGCCTCGACCGAGTCGGACAGCCGCTCGAGCCGCCCGGATTCGTCGACGATGATGTCGGCGTCGACCGACCAGCGCGCCGCCCGCCACTTGTTCTCCCGCACGATCCAGTAACGCTGCAGCGGCAGGTAGCTCCCGTCGTCGTACTGGTCGCCCAGCCATACCACGAGCGCCTGAATCATCGCTGTCATCGCCACCACGTCGTCCAGCGTGGGCAGTCCGTCGCAGATGCGCACCTCGACCGTGCCGAACTCCGGATGCGGCCGCACGTCCCACCACACCTCGCGGATCGACTCGATCGCCTTGGCGTTCACCAGCGTCGTCATCAGGCGCTGAAACTCGCCCCAATTGAGCAGCCGATACGGCAGGCCGGCCGTCGGCAGGCTCTCGAACAGCTTGACCCGACACGACGTCAACCCGGTATCGAGGCTGTTGAAGAACGGCGAGCTGGCCGACAGCGCCAGCAGGTGCGGCAGGTAGGTGCTCAGGGCGTTGAACACGGCAATCGCCTTCTCGCCGTTCTCCACCCCGACGTGCACGTGCAGGCCGAAGATCATCAGCCGCCGTGCCGGCCACTGGCAACGGTCGACCAGCATCGTGTAGCGCTCGTTCGCGGTGATCCGCTGCTCCGACCACTCGGCGAACGGATGGGTGCCGGCGGACGCGACTTCGTATCCGAGCTCATCGCACAGAGCGAGCAGTCGCTTCAGCCGCTGGTTCAGATCGCGGCGCACGGTCGCCACGTCGGGACAGACGTCGGTGTTCAACTCGATGGTCGACTCAATCAGCTCCGGCTTGACGTGGTCCTGGGCGCTCGACCGCTCGAGAATGCGCGGCGCGCCCGACACCAGGTTCTTCGTCTCCGGATCGAGCAACTGCAGCTCCAGCTCGACGCCCAGCGTCGGACCCGGTGAACCGTTGAACGTGATCTTCACGACGCTCTGCCTCCCCTGCCGCACGCGCGGCCGGCCACTACCTTACAGGACGCTCCGCCCGGCTTGTGTATAGTCTTCCAATTGGACGGTGAGACCGACCCCCCGTGCGGACGCGACACTCGGCCTTCTGGCGGTATACCGCATTCCAGGTGCCAGGCTGGCTGCTGGCCGCGCTCGCGGGCTGGTGGCTGCGCGACTCGCTCGCTGCGCCGCTGTGGCTCGCGGCCGGCGTGCCGCTGGCGTGGGCGATCAAGGACTACGCCCTCTACCCGATGCTACGGTCCGCCTACGAGGCCGACTACCGGCAGCGGATCGAGCATCTCATCGGCGCGGAAGGAACGGCCGTCGAGCCGCTCGATCCGATTGGCTACGTGCGCGTGCGCGGCGAGCTGTGGCGCGCCAAGTCTCACGGTTCCGCGGTGCGCGCCGGCGAGGGCTGCCTCGTGGAGGTGACGGGCACGGAGGGCACGACGCTGGTCGTGACGCCCCGGCGCGGAGGCCCGTAGACCCGCTCCACGTGCGTGCGGGTCACCCCGGGGGAAACCGGTCACGCGGGATGCCGGGCACCACCTCGAGCGCGTTCGCGTAGTAGACCTTGCGGAGCACCTCATCGGGCAGGTCCATCCCGTAGAGCTTCCAGAAGGCGTGATACCGCCGGTAGTAGTCGAAGTAATCGTCCGCGGTCTCGAAGGTGCGCCAGTAGTACGGAAACTCGTCGGCCTGATAGCGATCCTTGCCGAACAGGATCCGGTCCTGATAGGCGATGAAGAAGGCGCGGGCGGTCCGGGGCTGCCGTCCGAGCTCGTAGAGGATGGCGCCCGTCTCGGCGTACACGTTCGGATACCGGTCGAGCAACCGCCCCAGCCGCCCGAGGTCGTTGGCGTGCCAGCCCATGTGCGCCGCGATGAACCGGGTCTGCGGATGGCGCGCGAACAGGTGGTCGCGCTCGGCCATCATCGCCTCGAAGCTCGGGTACCGCTCGGCCGGCAGGCGCCGGTTCGGCAGGAGCGTCAGCTCGAGCCAGCGTTCGTTGAACCGGTCGACGGGCTCGTAGAACGACATCGGCTCGCCGGTGTGAATCAGCACCGGGATGTCGAGTCGCGCGCAGAGCTCGAAGACGGGGTCCAGCTCGGGGTGGTCGACCGGCAGGCGCCGGCCGCGCTCGTCGCGTACGCTGATCCCGAAGTCCTTGAAGAACTTCAGGCCCACCGCTCCGGCCGCCACGTCCTGCTCGAGCTGCGCGGCGGCGCGTGCGCCGAAGCCCGGGCCGACGCCGCCGCGGAAGTCGAGATTGGCGAAAAAGACCATGCGGTCGGGATGCGGGCTGCCGGCGATGGTGTCGAGGCCCCGCTGCAGCCCGCTCCCCCACCCGCCGCTCAGATTCACCAGCACCTGCAGGTTCAGCGCGTCCATCTCCGCCACGATCCCGGCCCACCGCGCCGCGGAGAATCCCGGGCGGTGGTGGCTGTGGACGTCCACGACCGGAAACCTGGCGCGCGCCACCGGGTGCTCGTCCACCACCAGGGTCGAGCGCGGCGTGTACTCGTCGACCGTCAACGCCGGCTCGGCGGCCCGCCGGGCCACGTTCCGCTGCGCGCGCGGCGCCAGGGTCACGACGATCGCAACCAACGCGACGAGACCGACGACTAGCAATGAACGTCGCAAGCTTCCCTCCCCACAGGATTCCGCCGCAGCGCGGCCGTAAGCCGAATTCTGTGCCGGCGCCCCGCGACTGCTCGCGGCCACGCCGGTGACGACCATTCCTCTAGCCCCGCCATTACTGGCGGGATCGAGCGACCTACCCGGAGGCTTCGGACGGGCCGCCCTCGAACGCCTCCCTATTTGGTCTTGCTCCGTGCGGGGTTTAGCCTGCCACCCGCCTCGCGGCGGGCGCGGTGCGCTCTTACCGCACCTTTTCACCCTTACCCCCCGCGGTCCCGACGGGGCCGCGGGGGGCGGTATATTTTCTGTGCCACTTTCCTTCAGGTTGCCCTGACCGGGTGTTACCCGGCGCACTGCCCTCTGGAGTTCGGACTTTCCTCCCCGCCCCCGTGCCGTAGCGCGGGCGCGCAGCGGTCGTCCGGCCGGCTGCGGCGGAATGTCAAAGATCCGGTCGACGGACGATCAGGCGTCCGTCTCCTGCCGGATATTGTACTGCTCAAGCTTCTTGTAGAGGTTGCTGCGCGGGGTGTCAATCTCCTCCGCGGTCTTCGAGATGTTCCAGCCGAACTCGCGCAGCTTGCGGACGAGGAAGGCGCGCTCGCCGATCTCCTTGAACTCCCGCAGGGTGCGGCCACCCTGCTGGGCCGCTCGCCCGCCGCCCGGGCGCTCGCCCACGCGGAGCACGGCGCGGACGTCGGCAGCGTCGATCTCGTGACCGGGCACCATGACGAGCAGGCGCTCGACGGAGTTGCGGAGCTCGCGGACGTTGCCGCGCCAATGGTGCTGCTCGAGCGCGGCGAGGGCCCCGGCGGCGAACGCCTTCGGCTTGAAGTTGTTCTCGCGGGCGAACAGCGTCGCGAAGTGCGCCACGAGGCGGGGAATGTCCTCGCGCCGGTCACGCAGCGGCGGCACGTGCATCGGAATGACGCTGAGCCGGAAGAACAGGTCCTCGCGAAACTCGCCATCCTCGATCGCCCGCTCGAGATCCTTGTTGGTGGCCGCGAGCACCCGCACGTCGACCTTCCGCGTGCGCGACGAACCCAGCCTCTCGACCTCCCCTTCCTGCAGGACGCGCAGCACCTTCGCCTGGGTCCTGAGGCTCATGTCGCCTACCTCGTCGAGAAAGACGGTACCCCGGTCGGCCTGCTCGAACTTGCCGATCTGCTTCTCGGTCGCGCCGGTGAACGACCCCTTCTCGTGGCCGAACAGCTCCGACTCGATCAGGTCGTCCGGAATCGCGGCGCAGTTGACCTGCACGAACCGCTCCCGCGCCCGGGGGCTGTTGCGGTGGATCGCGCGCGCGACGAGCTCCTTGCCGACCCCGCTCTCGCCCTGGATGAGGACCGCGCTCCGCACCGGGGCGGCGCGGCGGATCGCCTCCGTCACCGCCGCCAGCGCCCGGCTGGCGCCGACCATCTCGTGGCGCACCTCCGCCGCGCGCCGCCAACTGCGGTTCTCGACCTGCAGGCGCCGCTGATCCAGCGCGTTGCGGATGGTCACGAGGATGCGCTCGGTCGAGATCGGCTTCTCCAGGAAATCGAACGCGCCGAGCTTGGTCGCCTCCACCGCCGTGCTCACCGTCGCGTGGCCGGAGATCATGACCACGGGCAGCAGGGCATCCAGCTCTCGAATGCGCCGCAGCACCTCGAGGCCGTCCATGCCGGGCATCTTGACGTCGAGGAACACGAAGTCCGGACTGTCCCTCTCGACTCGTTCGATGCCGTCGTAGCCGCTCGGCGCCAGCAGGCAGTCGTAGCCGTCGTACTCGAGAATCATCTTGAGCGACTCGCGGACGGCAGTCTCGTCATCGATGACCAAAATCCGGTGCTTCATCGCACTCCCGCCCCTTCGACGAGCGCCACGAGGCCAGCCTCGTCGAGCACGGCGACGCCCAGCTCCTCCGCCTTCCGCCGCTTCGAGCCGGGATTGTCTCCGGCCACGACATAGTCAGTCTTCCCGCTGACGGCCCCCGTCACGCGGCCCCCGGCCGCCTCGATGCGCGCCCTGGCCTCGTTGCGGGTCATGCCGGGCAGGGTGCCCGTCAGCACGAACGTCTTGCCGGCCAGGTCGGGAGCGCCTGGCCGCTCCGCGCCGGCCGGCGCGGCGGCCTCGAACAGGCCGGCCTTCCGCAGCCGTTCGATCAGCACCCGGTTCCGGTCGGAGCCGAAGAACGCCCGGATCGATTCGGCGATGCGCGGCCCGACCTCGCCCACCTCCTCGAGCTGCTCCGCCGTCGCCGAGTCCAGCGCGTCGATACTCGGAAAGCGATTCACCAGGAGCTCGGCCGTGCGCTCGCCGACGTGGCGGATGCCGAGCCCGTACACCAGCCGTGCCAGCGGCACCTTCTCCGAATCCTTCAGGCCGTCGACGATCCTTTTCGCCGACTTCTCGCCGAACTTGATCCGCATCGGAACCCGCGCCAGTTGCGGAGCGGTCAACCGATAGAGGTCGGCCGGCGCCCGCACCAGGCCATGGTCCACCAGCTTGCCGGCGAGCACGGCGCCCATCCCCTTGACCCCGCGCAGGCTCCCCTGCACGAACCGCCGGAGAGCCAATTGGAATGCCGCTTCGTCAGCCGCTGGAGATGGCTCGACCTCGCCCTCCGCGCGGCGGGCTTCGGAACCGGCCGGAGCCGGGCTCGCGGCGTCCGGCCCGCCGGGCAGGCCCGCCTGCCCCAGCAGCCCGACCAGCCGCTGGTTCGACGCCTCCGCAAGGAAGGCCTCGACCGCGGCGGCATCCCGGCGGCTGATCCCCTTGACGCGCGCGACATCCTCCTCGTTTGCAGCCGCAAGCGCCTCCAGACTGCCGAAGTCGCGCGCCAGCAGGTCGGCCTTCCGCGGGCCCACGCCCGAAATGCCGAGCGCTTGCACCACGCCTGTCAGCGTCATCTCGGACTTCGAGCTCGCGATGGCGGCAACCAGCTCGGCGGCCCGCTCGGCCCCCAGCTCGGCGTCCTTCTCGAGCGCCGCGAGCTGTTCCACCTTCAGCTCGTACAGGTCCGCCAGATCCCTGACCAGCGGCCCGGCAACCGCCCCTCGACCGGAACCGGCCGGCGCGATCAGCTCGTCGACCAGCCAGGCGCCCAGGCCGTCGATGTCCAGGGCGGAGCGGTGCGCGAAGTGCAGGATCGACTCCTTCAGCCGCGCGCTGCAGCTCACGTTGTTGCAGCGCGCCACCGCTTCGCCCTCCGCGCGCACCACCGGCGATCCGCAGGCCGGACACGCCGCCGGCATCTCGAACGACCGCCGGTCACGCCCCTCCCCGACCACGCGCAGGACCTTCGGGATGACGTCGCCGCTCCGCACCACCAGCACGTGGTCGCCGATCTGCAGTCCCAGGCGCGCTATCTCCTGCTCGTTGTGCAGCGTCGCATGGGAGACCGTGACGCCCGCGACATGGACCGGCTCCAGAACCGCGCGGGGCGTCACCGCACCGGTCCGCCCGACCTGCACCTCGATGTCCCGCACGATGGTCTCGGCCTGCTGTGCCGCCGGCTTGCACGCGACCGCCCACCGCGGCGCCTTGGCGGTCGCGCCCAGCTGCTGCTGCAG
Organism: Vicinamibacterales bacterium; assembly: GCA_965217045.1. GTDB lineage: Bacteria > Acidobacteriota > Vicinamibacteria > Vicinamibacterales > UBA8438 > JAAXGX01. The sequence goes on from CBDCHF010000010.1 coordinate 649,884, forward strand.
CTCCACGGCGTCGACCTTGAAGACGAGGCCGTCGATCTCGTAGGGCAACGAGTCGCGCCTGCCCAACCACTCGTCCCGGAACGCGCGCAGGGCATCGAGGCCGCGCAGCCGCCTGCGGTTCGGATTCACCTTGAAACCGAGCCTCTGGAGCGCCTCCAGCGACTCCCAGTGCGAGCCGAAGACGGCTGCGCCGCCCGCCAGCAGCAGATACGGGTAGAAGTCGAGCCGGCGGGCGGCGATAATCGACGCGTCCAGCATCCGCAGCGAACCGCCGGCGGCGTTGCGGGGATTGGCGAACGGGTCCTTTCCCTCGGCGCGCTGGTGCTCGTTGAGACGCGCGAACGCGCGCTTGGGCATCACCACCTCGCCGCGCACCTCGAAGTCTTCCGGCACGCCTGCCGCAGCCAGCTTCGCCCGCGGGATCGACAGCGGCACGCTCTTGAGCGTCCGGGCGTTCGGCGTGACGACCTCTCCCCGGACACCGTCTCCGCGCGTCAGCGCCAGCGCCAGCCCGCCGCCAGCGAAGCGCACCGCCAGCGAGACGCCGTCGAGCTTCAGCTCGCCGACGTAGTCGAGCTCCGCCACCTCCGCCAGCTCCCGCGCCCGGCGATCGAAGTCGCGGAGCTCCGCGTCGTCGAGGGCGTTGTCCAGGCTGAGCATCCCCGACGAGTGGGCAGCCCGGTCGACGCCTTCCCGCGGCGTTCCGCCGACCCGCTGCGTCGGCGAGTCGGGCGTGACGAGGGCGGGATGCGCCGTCTCGATCCGGCGCAGCTCGGTCAGGAGGACGTCGAACTCGGCGTCGGTGATCTCCGGCCGATCGAGCACGTAGTAGAGACGCTCGTGGCGGCGTATCTCGTCGCGCAGAGAGGCGGCTCGTTCGCGAGCGTCGTCGGGCGTGCTGGCTGTCAACGGTCGCGGGCGAGCACGAAGTCGGGCAGCACGCCGAGGGCGGCGCGTTCCGGAGACGGGGGGAAGGCGTCGAGGCACTGCTTGGCGGCCGTCGCGTACTCCTGCGCCTTGTCGTGGGCGTACTGGATGGCCGGCCGCTCCCTGAGCAGCGCGACGAGCTCGCTCCACTCCTCGGCTGCGATCTCCCCTGTCTCCACGACGGACCGGACGATATCGTGGGCGCGGCTCGGCCGGCCCTCCTGGCGCAGGAGGTGGATTGCCGCCAGCGTCACCTTCCCCTCCCGCAGATCTCCGCCGACCGGCTTGCCGAGCGCGGCGCGGTCCGCGGTGAAGTCCAGGAGGTCGTCGACGAGCTGGAAGGCGACGCCGAGGTTGAACCCGTACCGGCGCAGCGCACGCCGCTGCTCCTCGCCGACGTTGCCGAGCAGGCCGCCGATCTCGGCCGATCCGCTGAACAGGTACGCGGTCTTGCGCCGAATGATCTCGAAGTACTCGTCCTCCGTGATGTCGGTGGCGCCCACTTTCGTCAGCTGGTAGATCTCGCCCTCGATCATCCGCCGCGTGACGTCGCACAGAAGCCGCACGATGGCGATGGCATCGTCATAGGTCAGCGCCACCTCCATCGCCCGGATGTAGAGGTAGTCGCCCAACAGCACGGTCATGTTGTTGCCCCAGCGCGAGTGCATCGCGAGGCGCCCCCGCCGGAGTTCCGAGCCGTCGATGACGTCGTCGTGGACGAGCGTGGCGGTATGGATGAACTCCACGGCGGACGCGAACAGGACGGGCCGCTCGCCGGAATGGCCGCACATGCGCGCCGCCATCAGCAGCAGCGCCGGCCGCACCCGCTTGCCTCCGCCCGCCTGGATGTACCGCGCCATTTGCGGAATCAGCTCGTCGACGGCATGCCCGGGGCCTTCGAGGGCGCCGGGGGCGCAGCCTTCACCGGACTGGATGTGGGTGGTGTAGGCGTCCTCTACCGCATCGAGCTCGGCCCGAATCGGCTCGAAGAGTTGCGCAAGGTCGGCCAGTACGGGGGAGTCGATTCTTGCTGGCACGGGGCGGAAGGAATCAGAACACACTCGCCAAACGGGTGTCAACGCGCCGAGTGAGCCGGGTGGGGTCCGGCATCAGGCGGTGGCGTCGAAGAGCGCGGCGAATGCCGCCGACGTGGAAGCCGCGACCTCGCCGATCGCTTGCCCGCGCACGCCGGCGAGCACGTCGACGACGCGCGCCACCCAGGCCGGCTCGTTACGGCGACCGCGGAAGGGGACCGGCGCGAGGTAGGGTGCGTCGGTCTCGACCAGCAGCCGGTCGGCCGGCACGACCGCCGCCGCCGCGCGAATGTCGTCCGCCCGCCGGAACGTCGCGATGCCGGAGAACGAGACATGGAAGCCGAGGTCGAGCGCGCGGCGCGCCGCCGCGCCGTCGCCGGTAAAGCAGTGGAAGACGCCGCGCACGTCGCCCCGCCCCTCGGAGCGGATGGCGGCGAACGTATCGTCGTCCGCCTCGCGCGTATGGATGACGATGGGCCGGCCGATCTCCCGCGCCAGGGCGATCTGGCGCCGGAACACCTCAATCTGTACGGGCCGCGGGGCGAAATCGTAGTGGTAGTCCAGCCCGATCTCACCGATGGCGCAGACGCCCGGGAAGCGCTCGAGCGCCGCGCGGACCGCGCGGACCGCCGCTTCGGCCTCGTCCGCGAACGGCGCCGCCTGATGCGGGTGCACGCCGGCCGCGAAACGAACGGCCGGCCACGTCTCGACCACCCGTGCGGCGCGCTGCGCCTCGTCGTCGTTCGTCACGTCGAGAATGCAGAGCGCCCGCTCGACGCCGGCCTCGCGCGCCCTACCGACCACCGCGTCGAGGTCGTCCACGAAGGCGGCGTCGGCCAGATGGCAGTGCGAGTCGATCATCGCCTAGGAGTCTGCGCCGCAGGAGATGCCGCGGCGTGAAGTGGGTCGTCGGCCCATGCTCTGACTTATCGTGTCGGAGCAGCTTCGGCGGTCGCCCGACGAGGTAGTTCCTCGGCAGATGGCGAGATCCGGCGTTGACGGGCCCCTTGGTCCGCCAGAGACCGTGATGCGCGCCGATCGGTCGCCATCGCGAGCCTCGTTGCCGCGTGTCACGCCGCGATCAGGGCGTGCAGACGCTTGGCGTTCAACGCCAGGCACACCAAGTCCCACTCGCCGCGCACCTTCGCCAGCCCCCGCAGGCTGAAGCGCCGGAATCCCAGCACGTGTTTGATCCAGCCGTGCGGAGCCTCCGACAGCCACTTGCGTTCGGCGTATGCCGCACGACCCGCCGGCTTCGACAGCTTCTCGGCCATGCGATTCGTCGCGGGGTACTGCCCCGGGTCGCGGGGCCGCGCCGTCTTGCCCTCCCGTCCCAGTGACACGTACCCGTCGACGCCCCGCGTCTCCAGGTTCACCAAGTCCCGCTCGTTACTGTAGCCAGCGTCCGCCAGCACCGTGTCCGGCTGCTCGCCGACCGTCTCCGCCACCTCGTCGAGCAGCAGCGGCAGCCCACCCTGGTCGCTCGCGTTCGCCGTCACCTCCGTCGCCACCACCAACTGGTGCTCACCATCCACCGCTACCTGCGCGTTGTAGCACTGCTGGAACCCGTCGTTGCTCGTCTTCATCATCCCGCTCTCCGGGTCCGTGAAGTTGCTCTGTGCCTTCTCGTCCGGCTCGCCATACCCCCGCTTGTACGGCCGTCCGCCCTTCGGGTTCCGATCCTGGCCCGGCTGCCGCCCGCCCGCGTCGTCCGCCGCCCGCTGTGCCGCCTCCAGCCGCTCCTTCGCCGCCCGGATCGCCGCCAGGCGATCCTCCCGGCGGCGCAACTCCGACGGCAGCTCGTCGCCGCGTGCGTCCGGCCCGAAGCGCTCATCCTCAGCCGCGTCGGCGTCGCGTGCCGCCCGCACCAGCGCGTCAATCTCACCGGCCAAGCGCCGCTCTTCCTCCTGCATCCGACCGTAGCTCATCGCCTTGTGCTCGCTCGCGTTCGCACGAACCTTCGTGCCCTCGATCGACAGCTTGCCGAAGCTCGCCAACCCCAATTCCCGCGCCAGACGCACCACCTCGACAAACAGCGCCTTGAAGTCCTCCAGGTGCCGACGCCGAAACTCGCAAACCGTCCGGTGCTGCGGAAAGTTGCCGGCCGCCAGCACCCGGAACGCCACGTCCTCCTCCAGCCTCCTCGCAATCCCCCGCGACGAAAACACCCCCGTCGCGTAGGCGTAGAGCAGCACCTTCACCATCATCCGCGGCTCATACGGCGCGTTGCGCCGACCATCCCCCGCATAGGCGGCGTAGAACGCCGTCAGGTCCAAGCCGTCTACCAGATCGCTGACGGGGTGCGCCAAATGGCCCTCCGGCAACCACGCCCGCACGTCGGGCGGCAACAGCAGCGATTGGTCCGGTGCGTAGCGGCGAAAAGTCGTCGACATCAAGTCCTTCCGGCGCCCGATCTCGCCTGCGATTGTCGCACCGTTTTCTGCGGCGCAGACTCCTAGCTGACTCTCGAACCGGGAGGCACCTGGTCCGGCAGGTCCACCGTGAGGAGCACCGGCGTGCCGTCAGCCCCGGACGCGGCCAGCACCATGCCGTTCGACTCGAGCCCCGCGAGCGTCGCCGGCTCGAGGTTCGCGATGAACACCACCCGGCGGCCGACCAGCGTCTCGGGCGGATGGGACTTGGCGAGGCCGGCCACGATCTGGCGCACCCCCGCGCCGTCCTCGACTTCGAGGCGCAGCAGCTTCCTCGATTTCGGCACCGCCTCGGCGGCCGCGACGCGGCCGACGCGCAGCTCCATCTTCGCGAACTGGTCGAACGAGATCCGCGCCGGTCCCGGCTCCTGCTCCTGCGGCGGCGCCGCATCCGATACGCTCATTGCTCCCTGCTCCTTCCGTGCGGGCCGCGCGGCGCCCGGCGCCCCCGCCTGTCCGGCGTCGAGCCGCGGCCAGAGGGGCGGCCCCTTGACCAGGCGCCGCTCCGCGCCGGGCGGCGTCTGCCAGGCGCCGTCCCGATCGAGACGCAGCGCGTCCGCCGGGGAAGCGGCGCCGATGCGCGCCAGCACCTCGGCGCATGACCGCGGCATCACCGGGGCCAGCAGCACGGCGGCCAGCCGCACCGCCTCACTCAGGTCGTAGAGCTCCCGGTCGAGCTCCGCGGCGCGCGCCGGATCCCTCGCCACCACCCACGGCTCGACGTTCGCGATGTACTCGTTGGCAGCGTCCACGATCCGGAACGCCGCGGCCACGCCCTGGTGCAGCGCGAAGCGATCCATCACCCTGCGATAGTCCGCCACCGCCGACGTCGCCGCCTCGGCGAGCGGTCCGGGCGGCCCGGGCGGCGCCACCAGCCGTCCCTGCCGGTAGCGGTCGGCCATCGCCACGATGCGCGAGACGAGATTGCCGAAGTTGTTCGCGAGGTCGACGTTGTAGCGATCCTCGAACCGATCCCAGGTGAAGTCGCCGTCCTGACCGAACGCGATCTCCTTGGTGAGGTACAACCGCAGCGGATCGGGCCCCAGGCGCTCGACGGCCTCCAGCGGGTCCACGGCCGTACCGAGCGACTTGCTCATCTTCTGGCCCTGCCAGTGGACCCAGCCGTGGCCGAACACCTGCCGCGGCAGCGAGATGCCGGCGCTCATCAGCAGCGCGGGCCAGACGACGCAGTGGAACCGGGTGATGTCCTTGCCGATCACGTGCAGGTCGGCCGGCCACCAGGTATCGAACAGCGTCTCGTCGGTGCCGTAGCCGATGCCCGAGATGTAGTTGATCAGCGCGTCCACCCAGACGTAGACCACGCTGCCCGGATCGGACGGCACCGGTATGCCCCACGACTGCCCGGTCCGGCTCATGGAGATGTCCTCGAGGCCGGCCTCGAGCAACCGCAGGATCTCGTTGCGGCGGATCTCCGGCTCGAGCGCCTCCGGATGGGCCGCGTAGCGCTCGAGCAGGCGCTCCCGATACTTCGACAGTCGAAAGAAGTGGTTCTTCTCGCGGATCCACTGCGGCGGGCGCTGGTGCACCGGGCAGGCGCCGTCGACCAGGTCCTTCTCCTGCTTGAACGCCTCGCACGAGACGCAGTACCACCCTTCGTAGAACCCCTCGTAGACGTCGCCCGAGTCGATCAGTCGCGAGACGAGCGCCGTCACGCCGGCCCGGTGGCGCTCCTCCGTGGTCCGGATGAAGTCGTCGAAGGAGATGTCGAGCCGCCGCCAGACGTCCCGGAACGCCGTCTCCATCCGGTCGCAGAAGGCCAGCGGGTCGAGCCCCTGCTCGCGGGCGCGCTGATACACGTTCTGCGAGTGCTCGTCGTTCCCCATCAGGAAACGGGTATCGAAGCCCGCGAGCCGCTTGTAGCGGGCGATGACGTCGGCGGTCACCTTTTCGTACGCCGTGCCCAGGTGCGGCCGGCTGTTCACGTAATCGATTGCGGTGGTGATGTAGAAGCGGGGCATGCTAGCGATCCAGATACGCCTTCGTGGCGATTGCCTGCACGGCCTTGACCGACAGGTCGTGCCGCTCGGCGAGCTGCAGGCAGTCGTCGAACTCGGGTGACGCGTTGACCACGTTGCCGTCGCGTCTGGCCACCTTGAACCGGACCGGGCCGAGCGGCGTCTCCACCGTCACCTGATCGCGATCGAGCCGCTCGCGGTCCATCTCCTTGAACCGGACCCCGATGGTGGTCGTCTCGCGAAACAGCAGCGCGGTCAGCGCCTCGCGGTCCTCCGGCAGCGCGACGACCGAGACCAGCGTCGCCGGACGGTTCTTCTTCATCTGGATCGGCGCGTAGAACACGTCCAGGGCGCCCGCCGCATGAAGACGGTCCATGAGCACACCGAAGATCTGCGGGTTCATGTCGTCGATCTCGCTCTCGATGACGACGATGCGCTGCAGGTGCCCCCCGGCGTCGTCGTCGCCGATGACGACCCTCACCACGTTCGGCGAGCCGGGCAGATCCCGATCGCCGGCGCCGTACCCCACCCGGCGCACGCGCAGTGCCGGCAGCGGCCCGTACTGCGACGCGTAGTCCGTGACGAGCAGCGCTCCGGTCGGCGTGAGCAGCTCGGCCTCGACGCCGGTCGAGTAAACCGGCGCGCCCAACACCAGCCGCGCCGTCGCCGGCGCCGGCACCGGCAGCACCCCGTGGGCGCAGGTCACCGTGCCCGATCCGACATTGAGCGGAGACGAGACGATGCGATCGGCACCCACCCACTCCAGGCCGAACACGGCCCCGGCGATGTCGATGATCGAGTCGACCGCCCCCACCTCGTGCAGGTGGATCTCTTCCACCGGCCGCTGGTGAATGTCGGCTTCCGTCTCTGCCAGGCGCCGGAAGAGACGCTTGGCCCGGTCCTTCGCCGACCCGGACAGAGCCGAGCGGTCCACCAGTGCGCAGATCTCGCTCAACCCGCGGTGTCCGTGCTCGTGGTGGTGGTGCGGGCCGTGGTGGTGCGGGCCGCCGTCGTGGTCATGCCCGCGGTCCTGGGCCGCACCGCGGACGCGAAACTTCGTGGCCCCGATCCCGGACCGGTCCACGCGCTCGGCCTCGAGCGTCACGCCGTCGAGCGCCAGGCTCCCGACGGCGGCCCGGAGCTGCTCGAGCGGCAGCCCGGCGTCGAGCAGCGCCCCGAGAATCATGTCGCCGGAGGCTCCCGAGAAGCAGTCGAAGTACAGGATCCTCGCCATCCCAGCCCGGCAATCGCCGCCTGCGGCTCCGCTTGCCGCCCAACCAACCCTGCCAGGAGGCTGCACCGTTCCGCGGCGCAGCCTCCTAGATCCGCCCGCTCTCCTTGAAGCTGAAGTACCGCACGTCGGCGAGCACGACGTGGTCCATCACGTCAATCCCCATGAGCGTGCCGGCCTGCACCATGCGCTCGGTCAGCGCGACGTCATCCACGCTGGGCGTCGGATCGCCCGACGGGTGGTTGTGAAACAACACCAGCGCGGCGGCGCCGGCGGCGGCCGCGCGGAACACCTCCCGCGGATGCACCAGGCTGGCATCCAGCGTGCCTATCGAAAGCACCGTGGCCCGCAGCACCCGATGCTTGGTATCCAGCATCAACAAGCCGAACTGCTCGACCAGGCCGGCCCCGTAACGGGGCAGCAGATACGCAGCGACGTCCCGCGGGCTGCGCAGCAGGGTGCGCTCGGCCGGCGAGCGCGCCAGCGTCCTCCGGCCCAGCTCCACCGCGGCCAGAATCTGTGCGGCCCTGGCCGGCCCGACCCCGGCAACCCGCCGCAACTGCCCCTCGGACAGGCGCGTCAACCCGTGCACCCCGCCCGCTGCCCCCAGTACTCGGTTGGCGATGTCCAGGGCACTTGCACGGTGATAGCCGTGCCCGAGAATGACGGCAAGGAACTCGTTGTCGCCGAGGACGCTCGAACCGAGCCGGTCGAGCTTCTCGCGAGGGCGGTCGTGCGGCGCGAGCAATCGCATGCGTCTCGCACCTTCAAGCCGTGTGCCCCTGTGCCATCGTACTACAGAGTGCGCAAGTTGGCGCGGGACCTCCCCGCGTTCGGCGCCGCGCATCGCCGGCGCGGCAAGGACGGCGACGGCGCTGCCCCGCCGAGTACGCGAAAGCTACGAGCCCCCTGCGGACCCGCCGTTCCACGCGCCGCTACGCTCCCGGCGGCGGACTCAGCCAGACGCCCCGAGCGGTGAGCTCGGCCCAGCCCGTGAGGTAGATCCCGGCCGCGGTCAGCTCGACCCGTTGCGAGCCCCCGGGCGAGACGACGTCCATGGCCGGCGCCGCCCCGCCGAACACGGTCGCCGCAACGGCCGAGGCGCAGGCTCCCGTACCGGAGGCACTCGTCGGACCGACGCCGCGCTCCCAAATCTGGATGCACAGCCGATCCGGGCGCTCGACGTGGACGAACTCCACGTTCGTGCCCTCGGGAAACGCCTCGTGCGTCGCCAGCGCCGGCCCCAGCCGGGCGAATCGCGCCGCATCGAGCCGATCGGTCAGCACGATGCACTGCGGGTTGCCGACCGACAGCACGATCACGCTGACCTGCTCGCCCGCAACTTCGAGCTGCCGCCGCGCGAGCCCGGACGGCCGCCCCATCCACGCCTTGAACCTGAAGCGTGGCGAGGCAGCCTCGAGCAGGGCCAGCGTCTTGACGCCGCCCGCAGTCTCGATCGCGATCTCCGCGGCCGCCGCGCCACCCCCGCGGTCGTCGTCCCCGTCGGCGACGATGGCCGCGAGGCAGCGCACGCCGTTGCCGGACACCTCGGCTGCCGAGCCATCGGCGTTGAGCAGCTTCATCGTCGCGCCGGCGGCGGTCCGGCGATAGAGGATGAGACCATCCGCACCGATGCCGCGGTGGCGGTCGCACGCGGCGCGGGCCCACGCGGCGGCCTCCCCGCCGGCCGCCAGATGCTCCTCGATGAACAGGAAATCGTTGCCGTAGGCGTGGGCCTTGGTGAACTCGACAGGCATGGAACGTACAGGCATCCGGGGCGCCGTCAACTGCCCGGGACCGCCGGTAGTGCCTCAGTTTCGAACTGAGACACTACCGGACCGCCAGCCCCGGGAACAGCCAGGTGAGACCCGCCGTCACCCCGAACTTGCCGTCGCGGCTCGTCAACCCGCTCATCACGGCGCCGTCGAGCCGCAGCGGGCCGAGCTTGTAGCGCACCCCGGCGCGCAGATGGCCCGACGTGTCGGTGCCGGGCGGGGGTGTCCCGCGGCGCGTGTTGGCGTGACCGTTGACCTCCGCGACGACCTCGGTGAACGGATTCACGGCGCGCGCCACCGACACGCCGTACATCACCACGTCGTTCTGCCGGTCGCCGCGCAGCGGGTCGGACAGGATGCCCAGGCCGACGTTGGCGACGATGCGCGCGGACCCGATGGTCTTGCCCACCAGCAGCGTGTTGTAGAAGGCCATCGAGTCGACCCCGAGGCCGCTCTCGTTACCGGCGTTCGGCAGGCGCGTCGCGAACCGCAGCGCGAACGACGGGGTGAGATCGGTCTCGGGAATCACCCGCACCTTGGTGCCGACGACGAGGTCCTCCATGTCCTGCGCGGCGTCGCCGGTGAGGTTCACGTGCGAGGCCAGCGGCCCTCTCCCCCGCTCGAGGACACGGAGCCGCTGGTAGGAGATCCCGTCGATCTGCACCTCGGCAATCGAACTGACGCCGAAGCTCACGCCCAGGATTGGCGCCCGCAGCCGGTGGCCGCGTAGCCCCGAGACCGGGTACGGCTGCTCCCAGGTGTAGTCGAATCCACCCTCGAGCAACATCAGGCCGGCGCCGATCGACTCGGGATCCTCGGTCAGCAGCGGGCGCTGCTGACCGGCGGCGGGGCCGGCGCACAAGACCGACAGCAGAGCGGCAAGCGCCAGCGTGCGGGCGGCCGCATCACTCCGCATCGTCGCGCCGCAGGTGGTCGCTGTCGAGGAGCAGCGTCACCGGACCGTCGTTAACCAGCTCGACCCGCATCATCGCCTGAAATTCACCCGTGCGTACCGTCAGGCCAGTCTCCTGCAGGGCCCCGACGAGGTCCTCGTAGACCCCGCGCGCCGCGGCGGGCGGGGCTGCCTGATCGAACGACGGCCGCCGGCCCTTGCGGCAATCGCCGTACAGTGTGAACTGGGACACGACGAGCAGCTCCCCGCCGGTGTCGGCGAGCGAGCGCGCCATCCGGCCGGCCTCGTCCTCGAACACCCGGAGCTGCCGGATCTTGCGCGCCATGTACGCCACGTCGGAGGCACCCTCGTCGCGCCGCACGCCGACCAGCGCGAGCAGGCCGCGCCGGATGCTTCCGAGCTGGCGGCCGGCGGCGCTGACGCACGCGGAGCTCACGCGCTGCAGCACGACTCGCATCTAGATGACGGCTGGCGCGGCAACCGCCGGCTCGCATGCCACTACGAGGCGGCGAGCGCCAGATCGCCGGCGACCCGCGCGCGCAGCTCGGCGACCGGATTGAGACGCGTGTCGAGCAGGTGCCGCGGCGCGACGTTCCCGAGCGCCTTGAGCATGGAGCTCTTGACCCCGGGGTGCTCGCGGTCGAGGTCGAGCAGGAGGCGCTTGATTCGCTGGCGCTTCAGGCTCAGGTCCCCGCAGACCGGGCAGCAGCAACCGATGACCGGCAGCTCGCACGCGCGCGTGTAGGCCCGCGCCTCGTCCTCGGCCACGTACACGAGGGGACGAATGACCACGTGGCGGCCGTCGTCCGAGACCAGGCGCGCGGGCATGGCCTTCAGGCTTCCGGCAAAGAACAAGTTGAGCAACAGCGTCTCGACGAGGTGAGTCGCCCGGGGGAATCTCACCCCCGGGCGCTCGCAGAACTGTACGTGAACGTCTCCGCTCATACAGCTCCCATCATCCAGCCGCCAGCGTCACCCCCAGCAGATGCCAATGGGCGAACAGCCTGAACGGCTTCGCGTGGCTCGACGGCTCCTCCCGCACGCGCGGTTGACCGTCGGGACACGCTGGATGACGCGACCCCTTTGCTCCATCGAGTTTCCCCGACTTCATCGCTCGTACGGGTCGCTCCGCCCCTGTGCCTCGCATCGGGCTTCTCATCCTTGGGGGTCGGCCCCTTGGATTTCTCCCTTCACATCGAGGCGACAGGTTCCCACGTTCCACACAAGGGCCTGGTGCAGGGTCACGCCACCTTTATACCGGGTGCCGCCCAGCCAAGCTGCAGGCTCCCACTGGACTCGTCCCGGGTTAACGACTCGCCCCGGTTTCGACACCGTCCCTACGCTTTCGACACGTTGCCGGTGGTTCATCCACTTCGTCTCCCTGCACCCTACCTGACGCGGTCGCGCCGCGCCGTTTCCGTGACGCTTACCACCCCGGCTCTTGACCGAAGCAGCGCACGGCGGTTTGGAGCCTCCCCCTGCCGGGCGGCTCCGAGGGGCCTACCCTCATCCCTCGTGCAGCATGGCTGCAGCTAGGCGGCCATCTCGGCCTCCCTTCTGCGCCTTCGTGGCGCACAGTCGTCCGCGTGGTGCCCGAGGGCGATCTTGGTGGCTCCCATGTCGGCCGCGAGCCGGTACAGGACGCCGCGCCGCAACCGGGCGCAGAGCGAGCAAGGCGTCGCGTCGGCGGCGAGCACATCGTCCATGACCTCGCCGATGTTCGTATGCTCGATGCGGTACTCCCAGCCGCGCTCGCTGCAGGCCCGCGCGATCGCGTCGTGCCGATAGTCGGCGTAGCCGGAATCGACGTTGACGGCGACCAGCGTGAAGTCGACCGGCGCCCGGCGGCGCAGCACGTCCAGCAACTGCATCAGCGCCCAGCTGTCCTTGCCGCCCGACAGGCCGACCATGACGCGATCGCCGTCCTCGATCAGATCGAACGTCGTGATCGCGCGGGTCACCTTGCGGGCCAGCCGAGCCTCCAGATTGCTGCCATAGGCCATCGCCCACCGAGTCTACACCCTTACACGAAGCCGGCGGCCCGGAGCGCCTCGCAGGTCTCCCTGCGGCCTGGGCCGGGACCAGGACCGGAGCCCGCCGGCTGGACGTACCCGCGCTTCTCGTGTACCTCTGGAGCGTGCACGACGACGAGCCGGCGGAGGAGCGGCGCTGATGCGCCGGGCTGCCCGCGCGGTCGCGGTAGCCGGCCTGCTGCTGGCCTGCGACAGGGGCGTCCCGGAGGGACTGATCGAGCAGTTTCGCTCTGGCCTCGCCGAGCGGGCGGCGGCGGCCGCCCGGCGCGACTCGAGCGTGGTCGGCGGGCTCGACGACTGGCTGTTCCTCGGACCCGAGCTGCGTCACGTCGCAGCGGGGCGCTTCTGGGGGAACGAGCCGCAGGGCGCTGCAGCCCGCGGCGCCCCGGCGGCCGCCGATCCGTTGCCGGCGATACTCGACTTCACGCGCCAGCTCGACGCCCGCGGCGTGGAGCTGCTGCTGGTGCCGGTGCCACCCAAGAGCATCGTCTATCCCGAAAAGGCGGATGCCGGCGTCGACGTGCCGATCCCCGTGCCGCGGCTGGACGCTGCCCACGAGGCATTCTACGGGCTCCTGCGCGAGCAGGGCGTCGCTCTGCTCGATCTGACGGACCACTTCCTCGACAACCGCTTCCACCCCGAGGGCACGCCCTACTGCCGGCAGGACAGCCATTGGTCCGGCGTGGGCTGCGTGCTTGCCGGACAGGCGATCGCCGCAGCCGTCCGGGAGCGCGGCTGGTACGCCGAGCTGCCGACGACCGCCTTCACGCCGCGCTGGTATTCGACGCGCATCACCGGCGACCTGTACGCGGCGCTCGGCCGCCCGGACGTGCCGCGCGAGGAAGTACGCCTGCGGGGCGTCGCGGCTGCCGGAGCGCGCCCCGCCGCGGCGGTGGCCCCCGACCCCGAGAGCCCGATCGTGCTGCTCGGCGACAGCCACAACCTGGTCTTCCAGGCCGGCGCCGACATGCACGCCACCGGCGCCGGCCTGGCGGACCAGTTGGCCTTCGAGCTCGGTCTCCCGGTCGACCTGGTTACCGTGCAAGGCCCGGGTGCGACCTCGTCGCGCGTGGAGCTGCGTGGGCGCGCGCAGCGCGATGCCGCGTTCTGGCAACGGAAGCGGCTGGTGGTGTGGTGCTTCGCGGCGCGGGAATTCACGGAGGGCGACGGCTGGGCGCTGGTTCCCGTCGAGCCCGACGCGGCGCGGCGGCAGTAGAATCCGACCGGTGCCGGAGCACGCATCGTGATCTCGCTGGTCGACCTGCAGGCGCAGCACGAGGAGCTGCGGGCCGAGGTGGAAGCGGCCGCCATGCGCGTGCTGCGCAGCGGGCGCTACGCCCTCGGGCCCGAGGTGGAGGCGTTCGAGGACGAATTCGCCAGCTACTGCGGGACGCGCCACGCGGTCGGCGTGAACTCCGGAACGAGCGCGCTGATCGTGGCGCTCACCGCCTGCGGGATCGGCCCCGGCGACGAGGTGATCACGGTGCCGTTCACCTTCGTGGCGACGGTAGCCGCCATCCTGCAGACGGGCGCGCGCGCCCGCTTCGTGGACGTCGCTGCGCCGGCGCTCACCATGGACCCGGCGGCGGTCGAGCGGGCGGTGACGGAGCGGACCCGGGCCATCGTGCCTGTTCACCTGTACGGGCAGCCGGCCGACATGGACCCGATCCTGGACGTGGCGCGACGGCACCGGCTGGTCGTCGTCGAGGACGCGGCCCAGGCCCATGGCGCACGCTACAAGGGCCGGCGCGCCGGGGGGCTCGGCCACATGGGCTGCTTCAGCTTCTACCCGAGCAAGAATCTGAGCGCCGCCGGCGAGGGCGGGATCATCGTCACGAACGACGGGGAACGCGCCCGCGCCGCCCGGCGGCTCCGCGCCTGGCAGCCGGTGGAGCATCAGGGCCGCCTGCTGCGTCCCGGCAACTACCGCCTCGATGCCATCCAGGCGGCGATCCTGCGCGTCAAGCTGGCCCGCCTCGACGCGTGGACACGAATCCGACGGACGCTGGCGCGGCGCTACGACGCCGCCCTGCGCGCGGCCGTCCGGACGCCGGCGGTCATGCCGTACGCGGACCACGCGTACCACGTATACGCCGTGCGGTCAGCGGCGCGCGACGCGCTGCGGGAGGTGCTGACCCGGGCCGGCGTGGAAACCGGCATTCACTATCCCGCGCCGGTGCACCTGCAAGCGGGGTATGCAGACCTCGGGTACGGCGCCGGGACGTTCGCACAGGCCGAGCGGGCGGCGCGCGAGGTGCTGTCGCTGCCCATCCATCCCCAGTTGTCGGAAGCGGGCCAGCGGGCGGTCATCGCCGCCGTGCGGCAGGCGACCGCCGGCACGCCGCGCGGCTAGCTGGGCTAGCCCGACAGGGGCAGGCGGCTCGGCGGTTCGCCGTCCCCCGGCAGGCGGCTCTCGAGCAGCTCGCGAATCGCGTAGATCGGTTTCCCCTGCGACTCGTGGAAGGTCCGTGCCTGCAACTCGGCCAGCAACCCCAGCGTCACGAGCTGGACGCCCAGGAACATCATCAGCATGCCCAGCACCAGGAGCGGCCGGCCGCCGATGGACTGGCCGCCGAACACGCGGACGTACCCCAGGTAGCCGGTGATCGCGACGCCGCCGACCCCCAGCAGCAGGCCCAGCGGCCCGAACATCTGGAGCGGCCGGGTCGAGTAGCTGAGCAGGAACTTGACCGTTACCAGGTCGAAGATCACACGGACCGTGCGCGACAGCCCGTACTTCGACGAGCCGAACCGCCGCTCTCGGTGGTTCACCACCATCTCCGCGATCCGCACACCCTGCTCGCTGGCGATGGCCGGAATGAACCGGTGCAGCTCGCCGTACAGGCGCAGCGGCTTGACGACCTCGGCGCGAAACACCTTGAGGGAGCAGCCGTAGTCATGCAGCTTCACGCCCGTCGTCGCCGAGATCAGCCAGTTGGCGAAGTACGACGGCACGCGCCGCGTCAACCACGGGTCTCGCCTGTCTCGCCGCCATCCGCAGACGATGTCGTTTCCCTCGGCCCCGTCGGCGAGCCTGGCGAGCAGCCGTGGAATGTCTCGCGGATCGTTCTGTAGATCGCCGTCCAGGGTCACGATGATCCGACCGCGGGCCTGGTCGAAGCCGGCCGCGAACGCGGCCGTCTGCCCGAAGTTGCGCCGGAGAAGGACGAGGCAGACGTGCGGGTCGCGGGCGTGCAGGGCGGTCAGAGCGGCGAAGGTGCCGTCGGTGCTGCCGTCATCGACCAGAATCAGCTCGTAGGAGAGGCCGTGAGTCTGGAGGGCCGCCGTCAGCTCCCGATGGAGCTCTTCCACGTTGGGCGCCTCGTTGTACAGCGGAACGACCACGGAGATCTCGGGCCGGGTGGCCGCCGCGTGCTGGCCCATCACGTCCAACGGGAGCTTCGAGTGGACGCCGTGTGTCGTGCGGGCCCCGTCGCCCGCCGCGGCAGGGTCGTCACGAATGGTCTCGCGCGCGGTCGCCGGCGGCGCTCGAGCCGGCCGGCCGCCGACCGCTCCAGATCAGATAGGTGACCACGGCGGCGACCACGACCACCGCGACGACCAGCGACACGGCGCGGCCATTCTCCTCGAGCAGCGCGATGGCCTGGTCGCCGTACCGCACGGCCAGCCACCCTGCGCCGAAGTAGCGCAGTCCGCGCGCGACGGCGATCGCCGTCACGAACTGCACGACCGGCAGCCCGGCCACCCCGGCGAGCAACACGAACACCTTGAACGGCGACGGCGGGGGCAGGATGGCCGGTATCGCGACCGCCAGCACGCCGTAGCGCTGATAGAGCGCCATCGCATGGTCCAGGCGCGGGCCGCCGAACCGGCGTCGGACCAGCGCCTCGCCGCCCTTGTTGCCCAGGACGTACAGGACGAGACACCCGGCGATCGACCCGAGCGTGGCCAGCAGCGCGTAGTACGCCATCCGCTCCTTGTGCTGGATCACCAGCACCACGACCAGCAGGTCGTTGATCTCCGGCAGGGACAGGAACGAGGAGTCCAGGAAGGCGACGACGAACAGTCCTGGCCCGCCGATCGAGAGCGCGAAGGTCTGAACCCAATTGACGATACGGGACATCCTGGTCGGCGCATTATAGCGAAGCGGCGGGACGGACCCGCCGCGTCAGAATTCGATCTGGAACGTGAAGCGGGTCGTGAGGCCGCCGAGATCGATCCGCTCGGCCAGGAAGCCCTGATCGACGCCGACCCGCCCCGCGGCGCGTTGGTACTGCACCTCGACGCCGGCGGCGAACCTGGAGCCGAGGGGCACACGCACGCCGCCGAGGACGACACCGCCGATGTCGGCGCCGCTCGCGACGAACCGATCCCGAAAGACGGCGTAGTCGTAGAAGTCGATGAACTCCCCCACCTCGCTGTAGCGCCAGATGAACAGGCCGATCCCGCCGCCGATGTACGGGCGGACCGCGGTGTCGCCGAACGGGAAGAGCCGCAGCGTGGCGGTGAGCGGGACCATCTGCAGATGGAAGTCCTGGAGGATCTCCGTGCCATCGTCGTTGACGAAGTCGGTGTACGTGCTCGGGGCGGTGCCGCGCAGGAATCCGAGCCCGACCCCGGCTTCGAGGTGATCGCCGAGGCCGATCAGCCATTCGCCGCCGACCGTCACGTTGTCGAGCTCGGTCAGATCGAACGAGAAGAGGTTGAGGTTCTCTAGCAGGACGTCGTCGTCGACTCGCGCATCGGCGCCGCGGACCCCGAAGTGTCCGATGTTGAGCGCGAGCGACTGTTGCGCGTGCGCCGCGTGCGGCGACAGCAGAACGGCCGCCAGCGCGGCCGCCGCAACGAGCAGGCTTCGTGTTCGCATGATGTCCTCCACCCAACGGCCTGCGGCCCGCCCGCGCCCTGCGCGCCAGGCTTGGCCGATCGGCATCCGTCAGGGAAATAGCACAATCGATGCCAACCCGATCAGCCGCTGCCCACTGCGTGAAATCCCGGCCGGTGCGCGCGGGGAGTGTCCCAGGAGGGTGTCAGTCCGTCCGGTTTCGTGAACGGGCGGCCGCAAAGCCTCGCACGACCTCGAGCATCGGATCGTGCAGCGGACCGTTGGACGCCAGCACGTTGCCGTCGAACGGGGTGAAGGGACGTCCGTCCAGATCGGTCACCCGGCCACCGGCCTCCTGCACGATGAGCGCTCCGGCGGCCGTGTCCCACGGGTGCAGCCGCTGCTCCCAGAACCCGTCCAGCCGGCCGGCCGCGACGTAACAGAGGTCCAGGGCGGCGGAACCGAGCCGTCGGACGGCCCGCGCCCGGCGCACGAACTCTGCGAACAACCCGACCACCTCGTCCGCCGTCTCGTGCACGTCGTAGGGAAAGCCGGTGCACAGCATGGCGTCGAGCAGGCCGGTGGCGGACGACACCGACAGCGGCGCCCCGTTCAGCCGTGCGCCGGCGCCCCGCTCGCCGACGAACAACTCCTCCCGTGACGGGTCGTAGACCGCCCCCGCCTCCACCCGCCCCGCCATCTCCAGCGCCAGCGACGCGCAGAAGATCGGCAGGCCGTGCGCGTAGTTCACCGTGCCGTCGATCGGGTCGAAGATCCAGCGGTACTCGGGAGCGGCGGCGCCGGCCGCCGGATTCGGCAGCTCCTCGGCCAGCACCGCATGGGTCGGAAAGCGATCGGCCAGCGTGTCGCGGCACATCCGCTCGATCTCGACGTCCACCTCGGTCACGAGATCGATCGGCCCCTTCTTGCTGATCCGCACTCCCCGGCCGGCCCTGGCCAATTGGATTTCGCCCGCGCGCACGACGATTTCGATCGCCGTCTGGAGCAGCTCCGGGGCGACCGGCATCACCCGATCTTCTTCACCATCAGGACCTCGGTACCACCCTCGGGCGCGCGGTGCAGGGTGAGGGCGTCCATGAAGCAGCGCATGAGGAAGATGCCGCGGCCGCTCGACTTGAGGATGTTGTCAGGCGCCAGGCAATCGCCGACCTCGGCGGGGTCGAACCCCTCGCCCTGATCGACCACGCGGACGCTCAACTCCGCCGGCGCGTCGCTGGGCTCCAACCGGAACTCGACGATGACCCGCTTCGTCGCGTCCTCCGCGTTACCGTGGCGAATCGCGTTCACGACCGATTCGCGCACGGAGACGCCCACCCAATGCGTGGCGTCGGCGTCGAGGTCGATCGCGTGGCCGATCTGGTCGCTGAGCAGCTGCGCGAAATCGACCATGTCGAGACGACTCGGGAATTCCAGGCGGAGCGCGCCGCGCAGATCAGGCATGCTGGCGATTTGACCAGCGTACCATATCTGCGCGCGGTCCGAACGATCGGCGCGCCGCAGCGCCTGATGTATAGTTCGCGGGTGAATCGCACGGGTCGCAGGACCGTCACCATCGACCCTGTGCGCTGCGTTCGCGGACGCTTGCGCGTACCCGGCGACAAGTCGATCTCCCACCGCTACGCGCTGTTGGCGGCGCTCGCCGAGGGCACGTCCACCATACGCAACTACGCACCCGGTGCCGACTGCGGCGCGACGCTGCGCTGCCTCCGGGCGCTCGGCGTCGACATCCGCACCGGGACGCCGGCCGCGGGCGGCGCGGCAATCGTGACCGTGCACGGCCGGGGGCCGGGCGGCCTGCAAGCGCCCGCAACCGTGCTGGACGCCGGCAACTCGGGCACGACCATGCGGCTGCTCGCCGGCGTGCTGTCCGCGCAGCCGTTCGAGAGCGTGATCACCGGCGACGCTTCGCTGCGGCGGCGACCGATGCGGCGCATCGTCGAGCCCCTGGGCCGGATGGGAGCCCGCATCGGCACGGCGGACGGACGGCCGCCGCTCACCATCCGGGGCACATCGCTGCACGGCATCGCCTACGAGACGCCGGTGGCCAGCGCGCAGGTGAAGAGCGCCACGTTGCTGGCCGGACTGCACGCCGCCGGCACGACACGGGTCACGGAACAAGTCCGGACCCGAGACCATACCGAACGCGCGCTACCAGTTTTCGGCGTCAGGATCCGCCGGACGGATAACGGCGTGGAAGTCACCGGCGGGCAGCGCCTGAACCCGGCCGCCGTGCACGTGCCCGGCGATCCGTCGTCCGCGGCGTTCTGGGCGGCGGCCGCGGCGGCGCTGCCCGGATCGGCCATCGAGATCCTCGACATCGGGCTCAATCCCACGCGCACCGCGTTTCTCGACGTGCTCGAGGCGGCGGGCGCGGACGTCACGATCGAGCGCTCCGGCACCGCCGCGGGAGAACCTTTCGGCACGGTGCGGGTGCGCCACCGCACCCTGCGGCCGATGCGCATCGAAGCGGACCAGGTACCCGGGTTGATTGACGAGCTGCCCGCGCTGGCGGCACTAGCGTCGCACGGCGCCACGCTGCACGTGAGCGGCGCGGCGGAACTGCGGGCCAAGGAGAGCGACCGCATCGCGGTGCTCGCGGCGGGTCTGCGCGCGCTGGGCGGCGCCGTCGACGAGCGACCGGACGGGTTCAGCGTGCGCGCGGCCAAGCTGACCGGCGGGACGGTCGACGCCGCCGGAGATCACCGCATGGCGATGGCGTTCGCGATTGCCGCGCTGGGCGCCAGCGGTCCCACGACGATTACGGGCCACGAGGTCGTGGAGGTGTCGTACCCGGAGTTCTTCACCACGCTCGAATCGATTCGCGGCGAGCGTCGCCACGCGTGAGAACGGACAAGATCTATCTGGTCGGCTTCATGGGCGCGGGCAAGTCGACCGTCGCCCGCACGCTCGGGGCCCATCTGGGGTGGCGCAGCGAGGACATCGACGAGCTGATCGCGTCGCGCGAGCGCCGGTCGATCGCCGAGATCTTCGCGCGGCGCGGCGAGGCGTACTTCCGGGCGCTCGAACGGGCGGTCCTGCGCGACCTGCTCGCCGAGCGCCACACGATCGTGGCCACCGGCGGCGGCACGTTCGCGGAAGCCGACAACCGGAGCGTCATCAACCGCGACGGTACCTCGATCTGGCTCGACGTTCCGTTCGAACAGGTGATCGAGCGGCTGCCGCCCGACGGAAGCCGGCCGCTGGCGACCGACCACACGACCCTGCGGGCCCTGTTCGACACCCGCCGCGACGCGTACTCATTCGCACACCTGCGGCTCGACGCCGGCCGCGCGCCCGTGGGAGAGCTCGCCGAGCACATCCTCGACTGGCTGGGGTACTAGCTCAGGGCGCGCGACGATAGCCATCAGCGCGGCGCCTTCTGCCGCGCCGCGCGCTCGTCGCGCCGTTTCAGCTCGGCGCCGTAGGCGTCGGCAGCCGCGCGCGACCCGAGAATCCAGCCGATGACGATGCCGACGAGGAGCACGGACGGGATGAAGATGAAGTGCCCCGCCGTCATGCCGTCGAGCATCTACGTTCCCTGCTCACCGCCGCCGGCGCGCCCGGACAGATCGGTCAGCTCCCGTTCAACGGCCGACAGGCGCCGCCAGATGGACCACAGATAGCCGAATACCACCAGCCAGACGATGGCGTAGGCGGCGATGAGCAGGGGCGCCGCCGGCAACTGATCCTCGGGCGGCACCTGATCGATCGGGACGAATTCCTCCTGCGGCGGCTGCGGCTGGCCGCTCTCGGAGGCCAATCCCGCGGCGCCGGCCGGCGCCAGCAGCACCGCCGCGAGGGTGATGGCAATCGCTGTCCGTTGCACGTCCGTCACGCCGGTCATCCCTCCTCGAGCGCCAGATAGAGCCGCTCGACCTCCGCCCGCTGCCCCTCGAGGCGGGTCCGCGCAGCCAGGAGCGCGGCAAACAGCACGAGAAAGGCCACGGCGCACCAGACGAGCGGGCCGAACATCCCGGGCGCCGACGTCGCGAGCTGCGGCACCACGCTGGTCGTGGGGTGGATGGTGCGCCAGACGTTGACCGAGATGTAGACGAACGGCACGTTCGCCAGTCCGAAGAGCGCGAGCCCGGCCGCCAGCTTGTCCGATCCGGGGCCGCCGTACCGCCGCAGCAGTAGATACGCGCAGAAGATCAGCTCCAGGATCAGCGCCATCGTCAGGCGCGCATCCCACTGCCACCAGACCCCCCAGGCCTTGCGCGCCCAGAGCGGCCCGGTTGCCAGGCCGATGACGCCGAACACCACGGCGAGCTCGGCCGCCGCGACGGCGAGCCGGTCGGCCGCCGGCTTCTGCCGGAAGAGATGAACCGCGCTGGCCACGCCGCAGATGGCGACCGCCAGGAACATCACGATCCAGGCGGGCACGTGGAAGTAGAAGATCTTCTGAATCAAGCCCATCGTCGATTCGTACGGCGCCCGGGCGATCCAGAGCGGGGCCGCGGCGAACATCACGAGCCCCACCAGGGACAGTCCCGCGAACGTGCGGTGGCCTGGCATCATGCGTCTCATTCTGTCATGACCGGCTCGAATGTCCATAACGCCAGCGTGGTGAAGATCACGTCGAAGAAGAGCAGCAGCGCGGCCCAGAACCGCGCCAGGTCGAGATTCGGCTCGGCCTGGATTACCGCCGTGGTCCCCATGACGCCCGCGATCAGCGCCGGCAGCGTGATCGGATACAGCAGGATCGGCAGCAGGACGCCCCGGCTCCGCGTACGCACCAGCATCGCCGCGAACAGCGTGCCCACCGCCGCGAAGCCCAGGTTCCCGAGCATCAGCAAGGTGACGATCCACCAGCCGTTGGCGATGAACGGAGCCTGGAACAGCACGGCGACGAGGACGGCGACCACGAGCTCGATGGCGGTCATCAGGAGCAGAACGCCCAGGAGCTTCCCCGCGAAGATGGCCGACCGCTCCACCGGCGCCAGCAGCAGCCCGCGCAGCGCGTCGTGGTGCCGCTCGCGGTCGAACGTGGGTCCGAGTGCGAGCGTCCCGGAGAACGCGACGGCAATCCACAGGATGCCCGCTGCCGCCCCCTCCACAGGCCGCCCCCCGCGCACAAAGGCGAACGAGAAGACGAGCACGCAGGAGACGGCGAAGAACAACGTCGTCGACACCATCTCCCAGCTCCGCGATTCGACCGTCAGGTCCTTGCGCGTCACGAGCCAGGCCACCCGCAGGAAGTCTCTCGTCATGCGATCAGCCTGTCCGCGACGCGTGAGGAGTGGCCAGCGCCGCGCGGTACACGTCCCGAAGCGGGCCGCCGCCGACCGGCAGCTCGGTCATGCGGCCCGCGCGGAGCAGCAGCATTCGGTCGAGCAGTCCCTCGACCGCCTCCAGATCGTGCGTGGCAAGGAGCACGATCCGCCGGTCGCGCCCGAGGGCGCGCAGCCGCTCCGCCAGGGCGCGGCCCGCCGTCTCGTCGAGACCGGTGAACGGCTCGTCGAGTAGCACCAGCCGCGGCTCGTGCAGCAGCGTCCGCTCCAGCGCCAGCCGCTGCCGCATGCCGCGTGAGAACCCCTGGACCAGATCGTCCGCGCGGCCCGCCAGGCCGGCCCGCTCGAGCGCGGCGGCGGCGCGCGACGTGCGGTCGCGCAGGCCGTGCAGCCCCCCGAAGAACTCAAGGTTCTCGCGGGCGGTCAGCTCCGCGTACAGCTGCAGCTCGTGCGACAGGAATCCCAACCTGGCGCGGAGCGCCTGACCGGCGGCGGCGGCCGGCCGGTCGCCGTACAGCACCTTCCCGCCGGACGGCTGAATCAGCGTGGCGAGCAGGCCGAGCAGCGTCGACTTGCCGGCGCCGTTCGGGCCGAGCAGACCGACCAACTCCCCGGCGCGCAGCGTAACGGACACCCCCGCGAGCGCGCGGCGGCGGCCGTAGTGGCGGGAAATGTTCGAGACCGTCAGCCGGTCGAAATCGAACGCGGGCGCGCGAGCAGCCGACATCAGCGGGTGCCCGGCGCAGCACCGGGCGCACTCGGAACCGGGGCGGGCGGGACGTGCACGGTCTCCGCCTCGAGCGCGCGGTACACCTTCTCGAGCGCTTCGAACAGGTCGCCGCGACGGGTAGCGTACCGCGTGGGACCGATCTTGCCGGCGCGATGCTGGCGCTCGATCCTGACGAGATCGACGAACAGCCGCTCGCGCCTGGCCTGCAGCTCGTCGCGCGTCCCCGCCGGCGCAGCGGCTCCGGCGGAGCCGACCGCCCCCCAGCAACCGAACCCGAGGATCGCCAACGCGACCACCAGCGTGACCGTGCTCGGCAACGTGCTGCGGTACGGCAGCCCCGTCAGCTCGAAGGAGAACGGTGTGCCGGCGGCGACCCGCGGCCCGGCGCCGATCAGATGACCCGTGCCCGCCCGCGTCTCCGACGGGACCTCCGCCCGCCGCGGCACCTGGGACGAGACGAAGTCGACGTCGCCCGACTTCTCCACCGACAGCAGGACCGAGTCCCAGTCGAGCGGGAACGACTGGGACAGAGCGAGGCTGGCACCCGAGTACGGCAGGATGTAGGCGATGCGCAGCGGTGTGCTCCCGGGATCGAACGGACCGGGCAGCTCCACCTGCGGGCCGTCGGCAACCGTTCGCGGCGACGAGCCGGGCAGCACCGTGACCCCCTGCGCGCCGCTCGGCAGGTCGACCACAATCGGCGCCGGCGGCTCGACCGGCACCTGGGCCGGGTTGAGGAGATCGAAGACGTAGTACACCTCGATGCTCTCCTCGACGAGCTCCACCTGAATGAACGACTCGCCGCCGAAGGTCACGAGGCCGGGAGGAGCCGGCTCGGCGGCCACGTCCGGGTTGGCGCCGACGAGCATCAGCCGCACCCCTCCCCGCCCGGGAACGGCGAACGGCCGCGACTCGATCCGCACGCCGTCGAGCTCGGTCGCCGCGCGCACCTGCTGCCCCGGGTTGAGCGTCAGGAAGACGGCGCGCCCCTCGGCATCCGTGGTCGCCGTCTCGACGATGTCGCCCTGGCGGAGCTCCACCGCGTGGTCCGCCACGTTGTTGGCCAGCTGCCCCCGGATCACGCGCACGGAGATGGTGCCGTCGGACAACCCGGCGTCGGGCAGGGGGATGCCCGACATCTGGCGCGGGTCGGGCTGCGCCGCCGCCAGGCCCGCCAGACAGAACAGGACGGCCGCGGCCGCGGCGCCGACCCTGCTCGTCACGCCGGCCGCTCCAGCTCGGCCCCGCACGCCTTGCAGAACCTCGCATCGTGGTCGTTCGCGGTCGCGCAGTCCGGACACGGAGCGCCCTCCGGGGCGTCATCCGGCCCGCCCGCCGCCGCGTGCGAGCCGCCAGCGTCGCTCCCAAGACGCTGCGCCAGCTCCCGTTCGATCACCTCGCGGTAGCCGGGCAGGGTCACATCGAGCTGCTGCATCAGCGTGATGGCGCGCGCCCGGAGACGTGCGCCCATCTCCTGAAAGTCCGCGGCCGACACCTTGCTCATGGCCTTGTCGAACTCGAGCTCCTTGATCGCCCGCAGCACGAGCGTCTTCTCCCGCTCGAGGGCGGCCCGCGCCCGGCCGCCGACGATTTCCGTGCGGTCCGTGAACCCGGGCGCGGCCAGCGGCCACAACAGGCAGTAGAACATGAAGCCGACCCACGCCGCCGAGCCGATGGCCGCCACCAGCAGCACCAGCACGACCGGATCGTTCGGCCGGATCACGAGCACGCCGACCGTCGAAGCCAGCAGGCCGGCCAACACGAAGAGATGCCAGGGACGAAAGGTGCGGGCGTCAGTCGAGGTTTCGGAGCTCATCGTCCAGGCGGGCCTCGAGCTGCTCGTCCACGGGTCCGGCAGCGGGCGCTGCGCAGGTCCGGACGTTGCGTCTCGACCACCGCACAGCCACCACGCCGACCCCCGCGAGGAAGGTGCCGCCGATGACGAGGGGAAAGAGCCAGACCAGCTGGTTGAACACACCGATTGGCGACCCGAGCGGCTCCTGACTGCCGTAGGTGTCGATGAAGTACTGATACACGCCGCCCCGATCCTTGCCAGCGGCCACCTGCGCGTTCAACTGACGGCGCATCGCGTCGGCTTCGGAACAGGTACAGACCGACAGCTGGAGGTGGGAGCAGCTCCCGCAGACGCAGACCAGCTCGGCCTGCAGCTCGGCCTCCAGCGTCCGCTGCGCGGGCGTCAGCTCGGCGCCGCCCGGCACGGCGACCTGCGCCCCGGCCGGGCGCGCCGCGCCCCCCAGCAGCAGCGAGAGCAGCAACAGCGTCGTCGTGGCCGCCCCGGCGGGCACCCTCGCGGTCACGAACGCGAAGCTGCTCTCCGGCAGCAGCGCGAGCCCGGTCCCGAGCGCCATGATGGTGAAGCCGAACCAGAGCCAGTTGACCAGCGGATTGACGGTGACCTGGAACGCAGCCGACTGGTCCCCGACGTCGTACGTGGCGAGCGTGACGTACAGATCCTCGGAGATCGTGCGGCGTATCGCGACCTCGGTGGTCGGCTCGGTCTCGTGCTTGCGATAGAACCAGCGGGCGGGATAGAGCTCGCCGGCGGGCGCGCCGTCCTTCAGGACGCTCAGATGCGCGGTGACCATCTGCTTCTGGCCGTCGTCGGACTCGCTCAACCGGTTGTGGCGCACCTCGAACTGTCCCAGCTCGACCGACTCGCCGGGGCTCAGCAGCACCTGCCGCTCCAGCTTGTAGCCCGCGCCCGCGAACCCGAGGCACATGAGCACGATGCCGACATGCACGATGTAGCCGCCGTACCGCCGGCGCGACCGCATCATCAGCCCGACCATCGCCGTCAGCAGGTCGGTCCCGGTCGCCACGCGCCGCACCTGGGCGCCCCGCACGAACTCCTGACCGATAGTGCCCAGCACGAACGCGCAGAGCGCGAAGCAGAGGCCGGACGACCACACGCGAAACCCGATTACGTACAGCCCCGCCCCGGTCGCCACGGCGAGACCCACCGGCCACGCGAACTGATACGCGAGGTTGCCCGGACTCGACTTGCGCCAGGCCAGCAACGGTCCGACGCCGGTGAGGAACAGCAGCACCAGGCCGATCGGCACCATCCACGTATTGAAGAACGGCGGGCCCACGGTGATCCGCTGCCCCGTCACGGCCTCGCTGAGCGTGGGAAACAGCGTGGCGAAGAGGATGAAGAAGGCCGAGAACAACAGAATCCAGTTGTTCAACAGAAACGCGGCCTCACGCGACATCCACGACTCGAGCTCGTTGCGGGCCCGGAGCAGGGGCAGCCGGTAGATGACCCAGCCGAAGCTGAACGTCACGATGACGCCCATGAAGATCGTGAACAGCACCGTCAGCTGCGGGTCCTCGCCGAAGGCGTGCACCGACTGCACGAGGCCGCTACGCGTCAAGAACGTGGCGACGATCGTCAGCAGGAACGTCAGGATGACGAGCGTCATGTTCCAGACGCGCAGCATGCTCCGGCGTTCCTGCACCCTCACCGAGTGGAGAAACGCGGTCGCGGTGAACCAGGGCAGCGCACCCGCGTTCTCGACCGGATCCCAGCCCCAGAACCCGCCCCAGCCGAGTTCCTCGTAGGCCCAGATCATGCCCAGCGTGAGCCCGAGCGAGAGGAACAGCCAGGAGAACATGGTCCAACGGCGCACGGCGCGCAGCCACGAGTCGTCCAGGTAGCCGGTGATCAGCGCCGCCATGCCGAAGGCGAACGGAATGGTCATCCCCACGAACCCGGTGTAGAGCGACGGCGGGTGGATCGCCATGTACGGGTTCTGGAGCAGCGGATTGAGCCCGCGGCCGTCGCCCGGCACCTCCGTGAGGTAGGTCGCGAACGGGTCCTTGTGGACGATCATCACGAACAGGAAGAACAGCTGCACGGAGGCGATGACCGCAACGACGTAGGGAATCAGCTCGCGCTGCCGCTCGCGGTTGGAGTTGACCGCAATCGCGCCGAACACCGACAGCAGGAACACCCAGAACATGATCGAGCCGTCGAGCCCGCCCCAGTACGAGGTCAGCTTGTAGAACAGCGGCTGAAGCGAGTCCGAGTAGCGATCGACGTAGCGAATGCTGTAGTCCTGCGTGACGAACGCGTGGACGATGAGGGACGAGGCCAGCGTCATCAGCGCGGTCACGAGATAGAACGCGGCCACGCCGCTCTGGATGACGCGGGGCGACCGCCGCCGGGCTCCGGCCACCGACGCAGCGATGGCGTAGGCGCAGGCGAGGAACGCGGCGAGCAACGTGTAGGAACCGAGTGTGGCCATGGTGAAGACCCCCCCCCCGCCGCGGGCTGAACCCGCGTCCGCTCACATTCGCCGGTGAACCGACGGCGCCAGGATCGTGACGCCGCTCAGTCGGCGCCGGGCGTTCCGCGCGCCGCAATCTCGCCGCCGGCCGCCTTGCCGAGCGTGGGCTTCGCCTCGTACTTCGACGGGCACTTCGCCATGATGCCGTCTGGCTCGACGAAAAAGGTATCGCCCTCGAGACGGCCCGTCACAACGACCTCGGCGTCGTTCTGGAAGGTGTCCGGCACGATGCCAGTATATTCCGCCTGGACGACATGCCCGTTGTTCTGGACGTCGAACCGGTAATCCATGCTCTTGGGCCGCACGCGGATGTCCTTGGCGAAGCCGTGCACCTGCAGCCGCTTACCGTACCAGGCTCCGGGATCGACCATCACCTCGTCGACATGCTGGTAGTAGGCGGTGCCGTCGGCCATCGTGGTCCACATGAGCGCTGCAAAGGCAGCCGCCAGCACAGTCGTCGTGAGCCCGATTTTCAACGTCTTGCTTTGCATGAGTGTAGTAGCCCTCCGTGTACGACATCCTTAAGGATATCGCCGCCGCGGCGGGCCAGTCAACGCGCGGGCTCGTCCCCGCCGGCCAGCCGCGCCAGGAGCTGGTCGACCAGCGCCAGTGGCAGGCCGACGACATTCGAGTAGGAGCCGTCGACCCGCGTCACGAAACGGGACGCGATGCCCTGCACGCCGTAGCCGCCGGCCTTGTCGGACGGCTCCCCGGTCGCGACGTACCAGGCGATGAGCGCCTCGTCGAGATCGACGAGGTGCACGGCGGTCTGCTCCACCCCGCTCACGCACGAGCCGCCGCGCCGGACCGCGACACCGGTCAACACGTCGTGGGCCCGTCCGGAGAGGCGGCGCAGCATCCCGGCCGCATCGTCCGGATTCCGCGGCTTCCCCAGGACCGTCGAATCGACGACGACCGTGGTGTCGGCGGCCAGCACGACGCGCTCCGGGTACCGTGGCGCGACCGCTGCCGCCTTCTCGGCCGCCAGCCGCGCGACGTAGTCGAGGGGCGTCTCTCCCGCCTCACGCCGTTCGTCGATGTCCGGCGGCACGACCTCGAACCGGTAGCCTGCCCGCGCCAGCAGCTCGGCGCGGCGCGGCGATCCCGAGGCCAGAATGAGCGGGCCGGGGCGATGATACACTGGCACCATCATATGCTTGCCGCCCGCGACGTCGCCCCGCAGGCGCTCGCCGCGCTGCTGCGCAGCCAGCCGTTGACGACCGCCAAGGTCCGCTTCGCGTGGCGCGCCGCCGTCGGCGCGGCGATGTCGAGAGCGACCACCGTCGACCTCGAGGCAAACGGCACGCTGCGCGTCGCCGCGGTGGGCAGCCACTGGCACCGCGAGACCGCGCGGTCCGCCGCCGTCGTCAGGCGGCGCCTCGCCGAGCTGCTCGGACGGGACGTGATCAAGCGGATTGTCGTGAAGGAGAGCTGACGATGCGTGAAGCAGTCATCGCCGGTGCCGTGCGGCTGCCGACCGGCAAGTTCCTCGGCGCGCTCAAGAGCCTGCCGGCGACCGAGCTCGGAGCGCGAGTCGTTCGCGAGGCGGTGTCGCGGGCCGGTATCGATCCGGCCGAGGTGGACGAGTGCATCCTGGGCAACGTGGTGTCGGCGGGCCTCGGACAGGCGCCCGCCCGGCAGGCGGCGCTCGGCGGCGGCCTGGCGGATCACGTGGGAGCGCTTACCATCAACAAGGTCTGCGGCTCGGGCCTCAAGGCGGTCATGCTCGCCGCCCAGGGCATTGCGACGGGCGACGCCGACATCGTCGTGGCCGGCGGCATGGAGTCGATGAGCAACTGCCCGTACCTCATCCCCAAGGCCCGCGAAGGGCTGCGGATGGGTGACGCGGCCGTGCACGACGCGATGATTCACGACGGGCTGTGGTGCTCGCTCGAGAACTGGTCGATGGGGCTGGCGGGCGAGGCGGTCGCCGAACGGTACGGGGTGAGCCGCGACGACCAGGATGCGTTCGCGGTCGCGAGCCACCACAAGGCCGCCACCGCCATTCGCGAGTGCTGGTTCAAGGACGAGATCCTCCCCGTGGAGATCCCGCAGCGAAAGGGCGATCCGATCCGGCTGCAGTACGACGAGGCGGTGCGCCCCGATACGTCGGTGGCGGCGCTGGGCCGGCTGAAGCCGGCCTTCAAGACGGACGGTTCCGTCACCGCCGGCAACGCCCCGGGCGTCAACGACGGGGCGGCG
The DNA here is from genome assembly GCA_965217045.1 of Vicinamibacterales bacterium. Lineage (GTDB taxonomy): Bacteria > Acidobacteriota > Vicinamibacteria > Vicinamibacterales > UBA8438 > JAAXGX01. Next base: position 679,485 of record CBDCHF010000010.1, read on the forward strand.
GCCGTCGTCGTGATAGCGGCCGCAAGGGCGGCGGCGCTCGGCGTGACACCGATGGCGCGCATCGTGGGTCAGGCCGTCAGCGGCCTGGCCCCCCGCTGGCTGCTCATGACACCGGTGCAGGCGGTCACGAAGCTCCTGCAGAAGGTCGGATGGAAGCTGGAGGACATCGATCTGATCGAGCTGAACGAGGCGTTCTCGGCCCAGGCGCTTGCCGTCATACGCGAGCTCGGCGCCGACCCGGCTCGGGTCAACGTCAACGGCGGGGCGGTCGCGCTCGGCCATCCGATAGGCGCGAGCGGAGCGCGCATCCTGACGACGCTGCTCTACGCGCTCCGGAATCGCGACCTGCGGCGCGGCGTCGCCACGCTGTGCCTGGGCGGCGGCAACGGCGTCGCGCTGGCGGTGGAGCGGCTCGACTAGGAGTCCACGCCGTTCTACGGCGCGGACTCCTGCTCCTCCACCTTCCAGAACGCGATGCCGCTGGCCTGCTTGCCGATGTCTACCGCTCCGCGGCGCTCAGTGGCGGCGACGTCGTACACCTCCACGGTGCCCGGCTCGCCGCCCACGCCCTCCAGCGTGACGAACGCATAGGCGCCGTCGGGCGTCGTCACGACGCCATGGGGAATCGCCCGGGTCGTGGCGACGCGGGCGCGCTCCCTCCCGGTCTCGAGGTCCCAGAACCCGACCGCGCTGCCCTGCCTGTAGGTGACGACGAGCGTCGACTCGTCCGGGGTCACAGTCGCGTTGTAGGGGCCCGGTCCGGTGTCGAACGTGCGGACGACCCGCCAGCTCTCGAGATCGACCTCGAACACCCTCGCGACGTTGTTCCCGGTCACGTAGACGCGTCCCGCGCGAGTCGGCCGCGTGACCCACGACGGCTGCACCCCCGCGCCCAGCGACAGGCGCCGTGCAACCTCGAAGCCCAGCGCGTCGGCTTCCACGAGCTCGAACCCCATGACATTGACCGCATAGAAGCGGGTCTCGTCGCGGCCGAGCCGCCCGCCGTGCGGGCGGATGCCGCTGGCGATGCGCGCGACCTCCGTCATCGTCTCCGTCTCGACGACCGAGATGCTGCCGGGCTCGAGACGGCCGTGCAGGTCGAAGTTAGCCACGTACAGCAGGCGGGTCGAGGCCGCGACGTCGAGCGTGGCCGGATACATCCCCACGGTCACGTCGCCCAGCCATTGGTCGGTCCCCGTCTCGTACTTGTGCACGCTGCCGAACGGGAGCCCGTGCGCGAGCGACACGTACCAGTAGCGTCCGTCCGGGGCCATCCCGATGCCGTGCGGCCCTTCCGTTTCCGCCGGGTAGCTCCCGACGCTCACCGTCTTCACCACCTCCAGGCCGCCCGGGCCGTAGCGCACGACAGCGACCTCGTCCTCGGATTCCGCGCAGGCGTAGACGTAGTAGCTGCGGCGCGGAGGGTCGGGGCCGGCCCGGGCGGACCCGGCCGGCACCGCCAGCAGCACGGCGAGCGACACCGCCACCGCGGGCCGCGACGGCACGGCTCCCATGGCCTACTGCGGCTCCCCGACGATCGGGCCGGGGCGCGTCCGCGGCAGGAGGCGTACCGCCCACAGGCCCGTGTTCCAGTCGGAGAAGAACACATGGCCCTTGAACGGCTGCGGCCCCCACACGAACGGTGCGTTGGCGATGAACCCGTCCGGGTCGAACGGCAGGAAGCGGGCTATCTCGCGGCCCTGCCGGTACAGATCGCCCAGCAGCTCGCCCGATACGTCGACGACGCGGAGCCCGCCATTGTAGTACCCGACGTACAGCGTGTCGTCCTCCACCCACAGATTGTGCGAGCCGGCCTCGGGCACCTGGTATCTGGCGACCTCGCGCGGCCGCTCCCAGTCGGTCCAGTCGATGACGTGGATCCAGCCCGCCGCCAGGGTCGGGATCGCATCCTGCTGGCTGTGCAGGCGCCCTTGGGGAGCGAAGGACTCGTCGCCGGCGAACACGTAGAGCTTCCCCGTCGAGGCGCTTCGGTACGGGAACGCGGCATGATTCCAGCCGCTGGGATACGCGTATCGCCCCAGCTCCACCGGACGCACGGGCGTGCCGCCCCGGCCGCCGCCGCCCACGTCGACCGCCACCACACCGTCGGTCCAGTTCGACGAGAAGGCGACGCCGTCGCTCACCCACACGTCATGGACGCTGTGGGCGGGCGTATCGAGCTCGAACCGCCCCACCCGCCGCGGGTTGGCGGGATCCTCGATGTTGATGACGTCGTAGCGGCGACCGGCGCTCAACGCGAAGACATGATCCTCGGCGATGAAGAGATTGTGGACGCCGCCCGTGAGCATGTCCGTGTACTCGGCGAGCACCGGCACGCCCTCGCGCGGGTTCCCGACACCGAGAATGACAATGCCGTTTCGCCGGTTGGACGCCCCTTCGCGGCTGATGACCGCGATGTCGCCGCCCTCCGACACCTTGACATCGTTGACGGTGCGGGCGTCGACCTGGATCTGCCTTACCTTGCGGATGTCGGACGGATCGGTGACGTCCCAGATGTAGGTCGACCCGTCCGAGCCCCACGTCCCGGTCATGGCGTAGTCGCGCCCGTCGGCGGCTTCCCAGATCCACAGGTCCGACGTGTGGCGGTCGAGCACGCGCCCGCGTCCGACCACTTCGACCTCCCGGCCAACATCGCGGCGGCGCACCTCCACCGTCCGGCGGGCGGAGTGCGCACCGGAGGTCGCGACCACGATATACGTGCCGGAACGCTCGGCCACGAACCTGCCGTCGGTCGTCACCAGCGCGGCCGCGCCCGCGGCGATGATGGTCGGGGACGTCTCCCCGGCCACGGCGAACTGCACGGGAACGCCTCGCAGGGCCAGGCCGCGCGCATCCTTGGCGACGGCGGTGAAGACGACGACGTCGCCCGTGCGAACCGACTCCGCGCTGGCTTGCAGCGTCAGCGACGTGACCGGGCTCGCCTCCACCTCGATTACCATTGTGTCGGAGGCGTCCTCGGCGCGCACCGACAGCTCCACCGTGCCCGGCCGCGACAGGGAGAGGAAGCCGTGGCGGTCGATGCGCGCGACCGCAGGGTCGGCGCTCGCATGCTCGACGGCTACGTCGTGGCGCACCACGCCGCTCGTATCGACCACCTCGACGGCCAGCCGCGGATGGGTGCCGACGTAGAACTTCGGCGGAACCGCGGCGAATCGGATGCGTTCGACGGACGGCTGCGGCACGGTCACCGTGACCTCGGCCCTCGCGATCGAGTCGGGCCGCCGACCGGCGTCGCCGGGGTTCGCCGGAACGAGCGCCACGAGGGTGAACTCGCCGGGACGGTGGGCCTCGACGTCGCCGCGCCGCGTCACTGAAACGCTGCGCCGCGCGCGCGAGTAGAACACGACCGTGGCATCGTCCACGACCGTGCCGTCCGCGCGCCGGACCGTCGCCGCGAGCCGGCCCGTGCTGCCGACGCCGAGGGTCAGCTTGGCGGGCTCGACCTCAATGACCAGTCCCGCCGCCGGCGGCTCCGCCCGGTCCTGGGCGACCAGCGGGATGCACACCGCCACGAGCACGAGCCACACGAAACGGTTCGTCTGCATCCGAGCCTCCTCAGTCTAGCCCCGATCGCGCACGTCGGCAGCGGCGAGTTGGCAGGAACTGCCACCGGCCGGTCCTGGGGGCGAAAGTCAGACGTCTTGTAAATGACTGATTCATTTGAATATACATGGGCACCATCGTGGATTTTCGCTTGACAGAAACCTGGTACGTCTCTAGAATGCAATCTTGAGCCTGATGCAGAATCGTGCAGGTTCGCAGGCCGCACCGCTACGGCCGCTGCCCCGCCAGCCGGCCCATCGACCAACGGAGTCGTCCATGCCCATGGAACGCGTACAGACAGACCGCAGGAAGGCCGTCGATATCGCCGTCGGCCAGATCGAGAAGCAGTTCGGCAAAGGGTCGATCATGCGGCTGGGACAGAAGGGCGGCGTCACGCCCGTGGCAACCATTTCCACAGGAGCGATCAGCATCGACCATGCGCTCGGCATCGGCGGTGTTCCGCGCGGCAGGGTGGTGGAGATCTACGGGCCGGAAGCCTCCGGGAAGACCACGCTCGCGCTGCAGGTCATCGCCAGCTCTCAGCACGGCGGCGGCAATGCGGCGTTCGTCGACGCGGAACATGCCCTCGACCCGACCTACGCGCGGAAGCTCGGGGTCGACCTGGATAACCTCCTCATCTCCCAACCGGACCACGGCGAGCAGGCACTCGAGATCGTCGAGATGCTGGTCCGCTCCGGCGGGATAGACGTGGTGGTCGTCGACTCGGTCGCCGCGCTGGTGCCGCGCGCGGAGATCGACGGTGAGATGGGCGACGCGCAGGTCGGCCTGCAGGCCCGGCTCATGTCGCAGGCGCTCAGGAAGCTCACCGGCGTCGTCTCCAAGTCCAAGACGTGCCTCATCTTCATCAACCAGCTGCGCGAGAAGATCGGCGTCATGTTCGGCAATCCGGAAACGACGACCGGCGGGCGGGCGCTGAAGTTCTACTCGTCGATCCGGATAGATATTCGCCGCATCGGGGCAATCAAGGACGCCGACCGCATCATCGGCGGACGCACGCGGGTGAAGGTCGTCAAGAACAAGCTGGCGCCGCCGTTCCGCGAGGCCGAGTTCGACGTCATGTACGGCGAGGGAATCTCCCGTGAGGGAGACCTGCTGGACCTGGCTGTCGACCGCCGCATCGTCGAGAAGAGCGGGACGTGGTTCTCCTACGGCGACGAGCGTCTGGGGCAGGGCCGCGAGAACGTCAAGCGACTCCTCAAGGACAAGCCCGAGCTGTTCACGGCGATCGAGCACCGGGTACGCACCGATCTGGGCCTCGTTCAGGAACCTGAGACCGCTCCGGCCTGAGCGCCGCCCTGGGACGGGGCGGCGACGCGCCTACGGCTGCGCGGGGGGCGCGGGCTCCGCGGCCTCGCTCGCGTCCGAAGCAGCGGCGGGCGGGCGGTCGGTGACGATGAAGAGCTTCTCGCCGGGCTGCATCATGCCGAGCTCCCCGCGCGCCAACTCCGCGATCGTCCAGGCCTCCTCGCGCAACTGCCGCGCGTTCTCCCGCAACGCGTCGTTGCGCGCCCGCGCGCCGGCGATCGACTGCGAGAGCTGCTCCACCTCGTCGGCGGCACGAATCATCGACAGATAACCTCTGTCGCCCAGAATCGCATTGCCGACCAGGAGCACCGTCACCAACAGCACGAGGAATCGCGGCGTGCGTCGTGCCGGGCGCGGCATCGGCGCCCCCTCGGAGCCTGCGGGTCGAGTCGGAGGATTCATCGATGTTGCGGATAGATTATCCGCACGGCGCACCACCACGGGCTCCTAGTGCTCGAGCAAGTTCCGGAATTCCTCGATCGGGAGGCCGAGGTGCACCGCGCTCAGCAGCCCCCCTTCGGCATGGTCGAGGATGTGGCAGTGGAAGATCCAGGTGCCCGGGCGCTCGTCGAACCGCACCGCCAGGCGCACCGTCTGCTCGAACGGGATGTCCACCGTGTCCTTCCATTCCAGAGGCCGGACCGGCGCTCCGTCCCGGTCGAGCACCATGAAGAAGAAGCCGTGCAGGTGCAGTGGATGCGACCAGGCCGTGGAGTTCGTCACGGTCCAGACCTGGGTTTCACCGAGCCCGGCGATTACCGGCTTCGCCTTCCAGAACGGCATGTGATTGATGCCGTACGTGAACGAATCGTCGAGCGGGTCCTGCGCTACCGTCAGCTCCAGGTCGATCTCGGTCGCGCCGACGAGCTCGTACGGCTCGATGGCGCGGCCGGTCCGCGGCAGCGGGCCGCCGGCATGGGGCGGCAGGTCGGCGAACTCGATCGCGATCAGGTCTTCCAGATCACGGAACTCGGTGCTGCCGTAGCCTCGGTCGTGCAGCAGCGAGCGGAGCACGCGCCGGCTCCCCGGCGCGCCGCTGGGCTGCACGATGACGTCGGCTCGTTCGCCCGCGCCGAGCACCAGAAACTCCTGATCTTCCGAGTACTCGATCAGCCCCCCGTCACCGCCGATCTTGCGGAAGACGTGCCCCTCCCCGAGATCCAGCTTGAAGTAGCGGCTCTTGGCCGCGTTCACCAGCCGCCAGCGTTGCGGCGCGCCGGCGCGGGCCACCAGTTCCGGGACGTGCCGACCGTTCACGAGCACGTGGGTGCCCTCGCGGCCGAACACCATGCCCACCGAGCCGCCCGTGTCGGGTGAGGCGAGAGCCCCGTCGGCCATCAGGTCGATGTCGCTGAGCACGATGACGAGATCATCGGCGATGCCGACCGTTTCGGCCGGATCCTCGACCAGCAGCGCGCCGTAGAGGCCGAAGCCGACCTGGGCGGCCGACATCACGTGCGGGTGATACCAGTAGATGCCCGCATCCGGCACGACGAAGTCGTACGTGAAGCTGCCACCCGGCTCGACCGGCGGCTGCGAGTACCCCGGCACGCCGTCCATGTCGATTGGTATCCGGAGCCCGTGCCAGTGAATGGTGCTGGGACGGGGCAACTCGTTGGTGAAGTGCACAATCAGCCGATCGCCCACCTTGACCCGAATCATCGGCCCCGGAATGGTGCCGTTGTAGGTCCAGGCCTCGACCTCGAGGCCCGGCTCCAGCTCCACCCTTGCGACCCGGGCCGTGAAGTCGACCTCCACGATGTCGGGGTCGGGATTGCGGTCGAAGACCTCCGCCAGCCTGATGCCCTTGTCCCAGCCGGCCGGCTGCAACGACTGGGCGGCCGCACCGGCCGGCAACAGCATCCCGGCTGCGAGCACCGCCGCAGCCGGTGCTCGAATCGCCCGGCCGGCCGGCGTCATCACCTCGCGTCCGCGTCTTGGTCCGCAGGCGGACGCCGCCTCCGTGCCTCTCGGCAAGCCGTTACGAGCCCCGCCGCCGGAATCATGGGGCGGGATACTCCATCGTGAAGGGGTCGGGCAGCGGGATGCGGCTGACGGGGGCGCCGGCGAGGGCCTCGAGCACGAAATCCGGGTTATCCGGATCGCCCGCCGCTATCGCGTCGAGGTTGCCGACGACGAGCATGGTCAACCGGTCGGGATGCAGATACTGCCGGGCCACCCGCAGCACGTCGGCGGCGGTCACGGCGCTGATCCGTTCCCGATAGTGGGTGAGGTACTCGGGGTCGCGACCCGTGTACTCGTCCCGGGCGAAAAGGCGGGCCGTCGCCGCGGCGCTCGAGAAGTTGCGCGTGAAGGTCTCGACGAACGAGGCAATCGAGTTCCGCAGCTCGTCGTCGGTCACCGGCTCGGAACGGATTTTCTCGATCTCCTCCAGTACGATGGCGGCCGCTCGCGCCACGGTCTCGCTGCGGGACTGGAAGGCGACGCGGAAGACGCCGTCGTAGTAGGTCCCCATGCCGAAGCTCGACGCGGCGCTGTAGGCCAGCCCCTCGTCCGACCGGATACGCGTGAGCAGCCGCGAACTGAATCCCCCGCCGCCCAGGATGTCGTTCATGACGATCAGCGGGTAGCGATCGGGATTGTCGCGCGTGGTGCCCAGATGCCCGATCGACACCCGACCCTGGTTGACGTCCGGCTTGTCGACGCCGTACAACCCCCGGCGCGGATCGCCTGTCGGCGCAGGCACGGCGGGCACCGTCTCGTCGGCCGCCGGCCAGCCGGCCAGACGCGCACTCAGCTTCGACAGGATGTCGGCCGGTGCCACATCGCCCGACACCGCGAAGATGAAGCTGCCTGGGTGAAAGTACCGCCCATGGAACGCTAGCAGGTCGTCGCGCGTGATCGATTCGATCGACGCGCGCGTCGTCGGCCGCGTCGAGAAATGGGCATCGCCCCGCATCAGGCGTCCCCACTCCCGGCCCTCGATGCTGCGCGTGCTGTCGTTGCGCCGCTCCATGGCCTGGAGCGCCTGGCTCTTCGCCAGGTCCAGCCGGGCCTGATCGAACCGCGGATGGCGCAGCATGTCGAACAGCAGGTCGAGCGCCGCGTCGAGATCCTTGGTCAGGCAGTTGAGACTGGCCCGCCCCATCGTGTCATTGATGGAGCTGCTGATCTGCGCCGCGAGAAACGCCACCTCCTCGTCGAAGTCGGCGGCCGGCAGGGACGCGGTACCCCCGGCGCGCATCTGGCTGCCCGTCAAGGCCGCGAGCCCGGCCTTGCCCGGCGGGGCGAGGTGCGCGCCGGTGCGTACGAAGACCGACACGTCCATCAGCGGGAGGGCACGATCCTCGACGACGAAGACGGTGCTGCCGCCGGGCAGCGTGTGGCGGTGCCGGGCCGCGCTGGGCGGATCGAAGTCGAGCGGCTCGAACGTCAGATCCCGCGGATGCGCCGGAATGGAGGTTTGCGCCGCGGCCGGGGCGTGGGGCGCCAGCAGCAACAGGGCCAGCAGCCACGGGCCGGCCCTCACAGCCCGCCTCCCAGCTCGGCGAGCCGCTCGCGCACCAGCTCGACAATGGCCTCGACCATGTCCTGGCTCTCGGCCGTCGTCTGGGCGCGCATCTGATCCGCGGCGGCCAGGATCTGGTCGAGCTGTTCCTTGTCCATCTGGCCAATCATGCCCGCCATCTGTTCGACCTGCTGCCGCTCCTGGTCGTCGAGATCCGTGAATCGGTCGTCCTGGGCCGACTCGCCGCCTTTCCGGTAGTAGACGGCCACGGCCCGCGTCTCGGCCAGGAAGTACTCGTTGGCCGCGCGCATGACGTCGTCGGCCGTCACCGCGTCGTACAGCGCGGGATCGCTGTTGATGGTCTCCCAGCCCCGGTTGTTCTCGCGTATCAGCAACTGCATCATCAGTTGAAAGTTGCCTTGCAGGTCGCGGAAAGTGCTGGCGGCGTTCTGGTTCTTCACCTTCTGCAGCTCCCGATCGCCCACCGGCTCGGTCTTGAGCCGCTCCAGCTCGGCGTAGAGCGCCTGCTCCACCTCCTCCGGCGTGCGGCCCTGCCGGGCCGTGCCGCGCAGCTCGAACATCCCCTCGTACTTGAACCCGGCCTGGCCTCCCGACGCGCTCGTGGCCACCTGCTGGTCCTCGACGAGGGCCCTGTAGAGGCGCCCCGTGCGCCCGTTGAGCAACTGGCCGAGCACGACGAGGGCCGGTTCGTCCACGTGCCCGTCCGGCACCGTGTGGTACCGGAGCACCACCTGCGGATTCGTCTCGGCGTACGCCACCATGCGCTTCTCGGCGAACTGCGGCATCTCGCGGGTCCGCGGCCCCAGAGCGGCGCGCGCGCCCCGCGCCAGCCGGCCGAAGTAGCGCTCGGCGAGAGCGATGGCCTCGTCGGGATCGAAGTCGCCGACCAGAGCCCCGGCGATATTGTTCGGCGCGTAGTAGACGTCGAAGAACGCCAGCGCCTCCTCGCGCGTCACCCCCTCGATATCGGACGGCCACCCGACAACCGGCCAGCTGTACGGCGACGACTCCCAGAACATGGCGTCGAACTGCTCCTGGAACTTGCCGATCGGCGTGCTGTCGGTCCGCAGGCGCCGCTCCTCGTGCACCACGTCGCGCTCGGCATAGAACTCGCGAAAGACCGGGTTGAGCAGGCGGTCCGACTCCAGCCAGAACCACAGCTCCAGCTTGTTCGCCGGCACGTTGACGAAGTAGATGGTGAAGTCGTAGCTCGTGCCGGCGTTCAGGGCGGAAGCGCCCTGCCCGGAGTAGGTGCGGCTGAAGTCCTCCTTGACCAGCAGCTCGGCCTGGCGGGCGAGGAGGGCATCGAACTCCTCGAGCAGCTCCCGATGCCGCGGCGACCGCACGTCGGGGCTCCGCGGGTCGTCGATCGCGCCCCGCCGATGCTGCTCGATCAAGTGCGCCTCCTCGACCTGCAGCTCGGTCTTGAGCGCGTCAAGGGCGGCGATGATCCGCAGGTCCTCCTCGATGTCCTGCGTGCCTATGGTGCGCGTGCCCTTGAACATCATGTGCTCGAAGAGGTGCGCCACACCGGTGATGCCCGGCCGCTCGTTGACCGACCCGACCTTGGCGACCCAGCCGGCGGCGACGTTCGGATCGCCCGGCCTCGGGATGAGCAGGAGCGTCATCCCATTGTCGAGCCGGTGCTCGATGACCTGCACCTCCTGCCCCGACACGGAGACCGGCGCGAGCAGAACGAGCGCCGCCAGCAGGCCGCGCAGGATGCGGGAACGGTCGGCGGCCGCGGCGCCGCCGCCGGGGGCCGTCGGATGCTTCTCGAAGAGCTGTGTCATGTGCTCGCCTCGATTCCGGATCGCGTGTCTGAGTGTCGCATACTCCAAGGCCGGGCCCAAAGTCGGGCCGGCGCCGGCATACAATGCCACCGCCGCCTCGCGGCGCCACCGGCCATGCGTCACAACCGCGGCTACGACTGCATCGTCATCGGCGGCGGGCACAACGGTCTAATCGCCGCCGCGTATCTGGCGCGGGCCGGTAAGTCGGTCTGCGTCCTCGAGCGCCGCCCGGTGCTGGGCGGCTGCGCCGCCACCGAAGCGCTGTGGCCCGGGTACAAGGTGTCCACCGGCGCCTACGTCATCAGCCTCCTGCTGCCGGAGATCATCCGCGACCTGCGGCTCAGGGAACACGGGCTGACGATCCTGCCGCGCAATCCCTCGTCGTTCACGCCCCTGGCCGACGGACGCTATCTGCTTCTGGGTCCGGACGCCGCGAGCAACCGGCGCGAGATCACGAGGTTCAGCCGCCGCGACGCCGAGGCGTTCCCGAGATACAACGCCCTGCTCGATCGAGTCGCGCACGTGCTGGAGCCGATCGTATCGGCTACCGCGCCGAACCCGTTCCCCGGCCCGGGGGCGCGGCGCGGCGCGGCGGCACGCCTGCGCGACGCCGGCCGCCTGTGGCGGCTCTACCGGCAGCTCGGCCGGCTCGGGTCCGACCTGCCGGCGGCGCTCGAGCTGCTGGCCGGGGCCGCACGGCCGATCCTCGAACGCTGGTTCGAGGCCGAGGTCCTGCGGGCGACGCTGGCCACCGACGCCATCATCGGGGCGTTCGCATCGCCCGCCACGCCCGGCACCGCCTACGTCCTGCTGCACCACGCAATGGGCCGCACCGGCGGCGCGCGCGGCGTGTGGGGCTACGTCCAGGGCGGCATGGGCGGGCTGGCCGACGCGCTCGAGGCAGTGTGCACGAGCCTCCGGGTCGACATCCATCGCGAGGCGGAGGTGCGGCGGATCGCCACGTCCGGCGGCGCGGCCCGCGGCGTCGTCCTCGCGGACGGCACGACGGTGGAAGCCCGGGTCGTGGCCTCGAGCGTCGATGCGCAGCTCACGTTTCGCAAGCTCCTCGACCCGGACGACCTGCCCGGCGACTTCCTGGCAGCGGTCGCGCGGATCGACTACTCGTCGGCGTCGGCCAAGATCAACCTCGCGCTGGCGGAGCCGCCGCGCTTCCGCTGCCTCCCGTCCGAGGGAATCGGGCCGCAGCATCACGGCACGATCCACATCGGCGAGACGCTCGACTACCTGGAACGGGCGCACGCCGATGCGAGGGCCGGCCGGCCGAGCGCGGACCCCGTGCTCGAGGTCACCCTGCCGACCAGCGTCGACACCACCATCGCCCCGGAGGGCAAGCACATCCTGTCGATCTTCGTGCAGTACGCGCCCTACGCCCTGGCCGGCGGCGCCCACTGGGACGATGTCAAGGACGCGTTCGCCGACCGCTGCATCGAGCTGCTCGCACGGTACGCCCCCAACGTGCCCGGCGCCATCGAGCACCGCCAGGTGCTGAGCCCGCTCGATCTCGAGCGCACCTTCGGCCTGACCGGCGGCAACATCATGCAGGGCGCGATGAACCTGAATCAGCTCTTCTTCATGCGTCCCGTGCCCGGCTGGGCCGATCACCGGACGCCGGTCAGGGGACTCTACCTGTGCGGCGCCGCGAGCCACCCGGGCGGCGGGGTCATGGGCGCGTGCGGCCGCAACGCGGCCGGAGAGATCCTGCGCGACGCGTCGTAGAAGCCAGGGAAATGCGCCCAACGGTGCGATTCATGGCCGGCCGAACGACACCAAGGCGATGCTCGCCACGACCCGTGGCAACCACAGTCGGCGGCGGCGGCGTGATGATTGCCCGGGCAGCACATCCATGCGCGATCGATTTCGCCACCGATCGTGCATGCCGGGTGGCGCCGCAGGGGTCTCGGGAGGGGCGCCGGTCGCGGTTCGGCCAATGAAACCGGGGGTCTTCGGCCTTGACGGGTGGGCGAAGAGGGGTTAGAGCCGCTTCTGTTTCCGGTAGTCGTGGAACATGGTGACTGCGCCGGCTGTCCCCGCTCCGGCAACCAGTGCCGACGGCAACGGCGTCGGGATCGCCGTGAGCACGGCGACCATGAGGCCTTTTCCAACCGCGAGCCCGAGGTTGTCGTGTCCGCGGCGCTGGATAATACCCACCGCAATGCCCAGGGCGATACCAACCGGAACCGATGCTGCCCACCCAACGCCGCCGGTGCTTACCGTCCCACCGAAGAGCATCGAGTCAACGGCAACAACACCAACGGCCGCCAGTGGGTGAATCCCCACGGTTGTCAGCATGGCTCTCGCAGGAAGATCCCGTTAAACAACACCACAACAGCCTACTGTCCGCCGTCCGGTCGTAGAGCTTCGTCGTCTTTGGCGACGCGTGCCCGGCGTCGTCGCGTCAATCGCGTCGAGGAGCCGACGGGTAAGCAGCCCGTGGCAAAAGGCCCCACTGCATTCGACGGGCGATGCATCCCGTCTGACCGCGTTGTTCCTCGGTCGAATATGGCCAATATGCTCCCTCGTCACGCCTTGTCAGCCGGGCGCCTCGCCCGTCTCGGTGCGACGCGGGGTTTCACCACGGGCTGCTAGCGCGGCACCCGCGTCGCGCGCCAGTCGAACGTGCGCGCGCCGGTATCGGCGGTGCCCGTGATTGCGTCGCCGCGGACGCGCCCGGCGTAGCTGGCCCCGCCCGCCCGGAAGCCGAGTTCCTCGCCGCGCAGCCGACCCTCCTCGATCGCGACCGTCCCGGAGCCCGAACGCAACGTGCCCGTGATCATCTGGAACTGCTGCTCCAGGACGAGCCGCCCCTCCGGCAGATCCCAGGTCCCCTCGACACGGGCCGGCACGATCCAGAGCAGCGCCGTGCAGAAGCCCGGGCAGGGATCGAGCACGACCGTGTCGTCCGCTGCCCAGTCTTCCAGATCCCAGGTATTCGAGACGATGCGCGTGCCCGGCTCGAGCTCGAGCAGTCGCGGGCGCAGCCTGGCGTTCAGATCCGGCAGCAGGAACATGGTGATGACCGTCGCCGGCGACAGGTCGGTCTCGAACAGGTCGGCGGCGACGAACGTCGCCCGCCCGGCGACACCGGCCGCCGCCGCTCGGGCGCGCGACAGCTCGACCAGCTCCGGGTCGTACTCGATCCCGATTGCCCGCGCACCCAGCCGGGCCGCCCCGATGACCGTCCGTCCGTCGCCGGAGCCGAGGTCCATCAGGACGTCCCGGTCCGTGACGTCCGCGATCTCGAGCATCGTGTCCACGAGCGGATCCGGTGACGGGACCCAGACGACGTCCTTCCCCGGCCGGCCGATCTCCGGGACGAGCGGAGCGTCGGGATCCTGGGCCCGCAGGCTCTCCACGTCCAGAGCGCCCCAGCCCAGCAGCAGCCCGGAGAGCAGCCAGGCCGCCAGCCAGCCGGATTGACGGACATCGCGCAGCATTGTCAACACCCTGAATCCCCTCAGCGGACCGGCATCGAGAGCCCGCCGTCGCGATACGGCACGTGACACGTCTCGCAGGCAACGATGATGAGATCGCCGGCGGCCAGCACCCCGTCGACGTCGCGGGCCTCCACCGCCTCGAGCGCCGCCACGCCGGCGTCGACGAGCGCCTGCGACATCGTCATCCAGTCTTCGGTGTCGCGCGCGCGACTGCCGATCATCAGCAGATTGCCCGACTCGGCCAGCATGATCGCGTTGTTCTGAACCGCGAGCCAGTCGGCGTCGTCGGCCGGGGCCTCCCGGCCGACGTTGAAGAGCGCATCGGACGACGTCGTGATCATCCCCTGACAGAGCTGCCTGACGGTTGCCACGGCCGTGATGGTGTGCCCCTGCGCGACCAGGACCGCCGGAGCCGCGAGCGCCACGGCCAGCACGAGCAACAGGATCGATCGCATCGTGTTCCCCCTCCAAGTCGTGGTGAAGTCAGGCAGATCCTAACTCTTCTAGAACCTCAGCCGCAGGCCGAACTGCATCTCCCGGGCCGCGGCCGCGCCGAATATCCGGCCGAAGTTCGGCGATCCGAAGAACCGGTTGGGAACGTCGAAGTTCGCCCAGTTGAGCAGGTTGAACACCTCCCAGCGGAACTCCAGCTGCCGGCCGCCCGCGAGGTGCCACACCTTCTGCAACGCCGTGTCGACGTTGGCCAGTCCGGGCGCGAACACCACGTTGCGGCCGGCGCTGCCGAAGGTGAACGGCGCCTGCAGCATGAACGCCCCGGTGTCGAACCAGCGGTCCGGCGAGCGCTGTCCGCCGGGCAGATTGGGGTCGCCGACGAGGTCGGGCCGCTGCGCCGGCCCGGCGCCGACGTTCGCCCGGTCCTCGCTGATGTTCACGGTGAACGGCGCGCCCGACTGCAGTATCACGACGCCCGTCAGACGCCAGTTGCCCAGCGCCCCCTTCAGCCATCCGCCGCGGCCGCGGAAGAACGGCAGCTCGTACGACCCGCTGCCGACGAACTGATGGCGGCGCTCGAAGCTCGACAGCGCGTTCTCGCCCGGAAAGATGTTGCGAACGTCCTGCGGAACGTTGGCCTCGTAGGCTGTGGCGCCCGGGCTCGACGCATCGTCGCGCGACCGTGACAGCGTGTAGGCCACGTCGAACGACAGGCTGTCGCGCAACCGGTGCACCGCCTTGAGCGTCACCGCGTGGTAGATGGACCGGCCGTCGAAGCGGATCGCCCGGATGCCGGCCAGCTCGGGCACGTCGCGGCGCGGCGCCAGCGGGCCCGGGCCGGGCTCGGGCACGTTGCGGATTGTCGAGTTGTCCGCGCCGATGGTGTACGACCCCATGTAGAACACCTCGAGCGCGGTGCCCGGCAGCAGCTCGGCCTGCAGACCGCCGCTCCACGTCTGCGTGTACTCCACCTGGTAGTCGTAATCCATGATCGAGCCGCCGATGGTGCCTGTGGCGTCCGCGGTGAGGATGTCGCGGGTCTGCAGCAGCGGCATGTGCTGCTCGATCGGGACGTCGACCTGTTTGAGGAAGAAGAACGGCAGGTTGCGCGTGAAGGCAGTCTGCACGCTGTAGGCCCACTGGTTCAGGAAGATCCCGTAGCCGCCGCGGACCACGACGTCGGTGTCGTCGCCGGGCATCCAGGCGAAGCCCAGGCGCGGCGCGAACCGCTTCCGGCTGGGGCGCAGCAGGCTGCTGTCCCAGCCGATCTCCGCCGATGTGACCCACGGAATCGGGATCAACGGCAGCAGCGCCCGCGCCGACGGCGCGATGTCACCCTGGTCGTCGCTGGCGATGACGTAGCGTCCGCCCGGCACCGACAGGTCGATCGTCGACAGGCGGTTGTCCACGTCCCGCATGTGCTCGTTGATCTCGTAGCGCAGCCCGGCGTTGATAGTGAGGTTGTCGCGCACCCGCCAGTCGTCCTGCACGTAGGTGTGGAACCAGGTGGTCCGACCGTCCTCCGCCCCGCGGCCCCCGATTCCCGAGCGCGCCGACACGGGATAGCCGAGCAGGAAGTCGGCCAGCCCGTTGCCGCTGAACTGCCCGGTATAGGAGAACGCCCCGCGCGCCGTGTCCGGGTTCTCCGGCCTGAACCGCAGGTGAAACAGGTAGCCGCCCACCTTGATCCGGTGGCTCCCGCGGTCGATCAGGAGATTCTCGTAGAGCTCGAAGTGCTCGTTGTCGCGGCGGACGAAGGTGGCGGGATCGCCCATCACGCTGTACAGGCCGCCCGTGGAGATCTGCGGAAAGCCGGCATCGCGCGGGTCGCCCGTGACGCCCAGCAGGCCGGCGCGCGCCGCGAAGTCGTCGCCCGCATTGAGGCTGCGCTGCCCGCCGTCGACTCGCATCCACCCGAACCGCAGCTCGTTGAGCATCCATGAGCCGAACGTCCGCGTGTAGCTCACCGCGAGATTGCGTGCGGTCGTCCCGAGCGTGCGTCCGAAGCCGGACACGAGCGATTCCTGCAGGACGCTGGTGCCGAACGGCTGCAGCTCGAGCGCGTCGAACGTGCTGAACCGGACGAAGATCTGGTCGCTCGTCCCGAACCGATGATCGACGCGCGCGCTGAACTGCTCGATGTCGCGGTCGAGGGTCTCCACCGCCGTGAGGTTCTGCACCTCGCCGGCGCGCGACGGCAGGGGCGTCCGGGCGAGAAACGCCGTGGCGAGCGGATCCATCCGGTCCGCCGGGATCCGGTTGCCGGGAAAGAAGCTGCCGCACGATCCCGTCACCGGATCGCGGCTGAGCGGATCGCACAGCGGCGCGGACCCCGCGAAGTCGCCTCCGCGCACGGCGGCCGACGGCACCGAGAACGTTTGGGTGAGCGAGCGCGCGGTGCGCTGCCCTTCGAAGCTGACGAAGAAGAACGTGTGGTCGCGCACGATCGGCCCGCCGACGGTGCCGCCGAACTGGTGCTGGTCCAGCGGCGGCACGGACTCGTCCGGCGGATCGAAGAAGTTGTGCGCATCGAAGCGCTCGTCCCGCATGAAGGTGAACGCACTGCCGCTGAACACGTTGTAGCCCGACTTGGTCGCGACGTTGATGAGGGCCGACGCCTTCCCGCCGAACTCCGGCGGGTACATCGACTGCTGAATCTTGACCTCGCTGATCGAATCGACCGACGGATTGATCACGAGGTTGTTGAACAGCTCGTCGGTGACCTTGACGCCGTCGAGCAGGTAGATGTTGTGGCCCGCGCGCTGACCGCCGACGTTGGGCAACGGCCCCGCCTGCTGCAGCGCGGCCCCCCGCGTCCCCGACGGGGGTATGACCACCGCCTGGCTGAGCTGCGCGAGCTGGAGGAACTGACGGCCGTTCAGCGGGATGCGCTCGACCTGCCGGGTCTCGATGATGTCGCTGATCTCGGCCGTCGCTACCTGCAGCAGCGGCGCGGGCGCGGTGACCGTCACGGCCTCCGCGATCTGTCCCAGCTGCAACGTGTAGCGCAGCTCGAGCGTGCGCCCGATGTCGAGGACGACGCCGGTCCGGACCGCACGCCGGAAGCCCGGCAACGAGACCGCCACCTCCCACTCGCCGATCGGCAGCGAGGAGATGAAGAAGCGGCCCTCGGCGTCGCTCACCCGCTCGAACGCCAGGCCGCTGTCCACGTGAGTGGCGGTCACGGTCGCGCCCGGCAGGACGCCGCCGGACTCGTCCCGGACCACCCCGCTCAACTCGCCGGCGTTCATCTGCGCCCAGGCCGGTGCGGCAAGGAGGACGGCGAGGATGAAGGCCTCGGCGGCGCGCGCGATGAGCATCGCTTGTGGGCGGGAGGCGCTACCAGGCGGATTGCACCAAGCGGCTGCCTACACGCTCGCCGGCCGTCCGCAGCACCTGCCCAATGTCGTCGTCGCTCGTGCCGGCCGCGACCAGCAGCGCCGCGGCCGGCACGATTCCGCAGTGTGTCCGCACGGGGATTCGATCATACCAGCAGCCTCGCCGGCAGCCCTATAATTGGGCATGCTCATCATGCAACGATCGCGCCTCGCTCTCTGCGGACCGGCGGCCGTCATCGCCTGCGGCCTCGCGCTGCCCGCGCACGCGCAACAGGCGACGGACGACGCGGCGGTCGTCCCGTTCACGATCGAGGTGCCGGACGCGGTGCTCACCGACATGCCGCGCGGCGGGCACTTCCCCGCGCTCGAGCAGCCGGAGCTGTGGCTGGACGATCTGCGCGCCTTCTTCGCCGAACTGCGGTAGGTCGCCCCGCGGCCCGGCCGCCGGCCGGCGCCGTGCAACAACCGAACGCGTTCCCCGCACCCGCGCGCGGCGGGTGCCGTCGCTGGAGTCGATACATGATGACCACTAGTTCAGCCTGGCGCGTCGACGGCGGCAGTTGGATTCCGCGACTCGGCATGCTCGCCGCCTGCGTCCTGTTGGGCGCCGGCAGCGCGGACGCGCGGATCACCCGCATCGAGATCACGCACGTCGAGTCGCCCACGTTCGAGGGCAGACACTTCGCCACCGCGGGGCCCTACGAGAAACTGCGCGGCAAGGCCCACGGCGAGGTCGATCCCAACGATCCGCGCAACGCCGTCATCACCGACATCGAGCTTGCGCCGCGCAACCCGCGCGGCATGGTCGAGTACTCCATGGACATCTACATCCTCAGGCCGGTCGACCCGGGCAGCGGCAGCCGCAAGCTGCTGCTCGAGGTCAACAACCGGGGCAACAAGCTGTCCGGCATCCTCAACCACAGGCGGCTCGGGTTCGGCGCGCGCAACGACCCGACTGCGGCGGCCGACGCCGGCGACGGCTTCCTGATGGAGCGCGGGTACATCCTGGCGTGGAACGGCTGGGACGTCGGCGCGGCGCCCGACAACGGCCGCCTCACGATCACGGTCCCGGTCGCGCGCCGGCCGGACGGCGCCGCGATCGAGGGGCGGTCGTACGAGTACATCAACTTCGACAACGACCGCACGACCGCGTACACCCTGACGTACCCGGCGGCGACGCTCGACAAGGGCCGCGCCGCGCTGACGGTCAAGCGCCTGCTGAACGACCCGCCCACGCCGGTCGATGCGGACGGCTGGGAGTATGTCGACGCACGCACCATCCGGTTGCTGCCGCCCGGCACGGCGTTCGAGCAGAGCCACATCTACGAGTTCACGTACCCGGCCACGGAACCCCTGATCGCGGGGCTGGGCCTGGCCGCCACGCGTGATTTCGTGTCGTTCCTGCGCCACGCGGCGAGCGACGTTGCCGGCAACCCCAACCCGCTCGCCGGCAACGTGGAGCACGTGCTCTCGTGGGCGTACTCGCAGTCCGCCCGCTACCTCAACGACTTCCTGACGCTAGGCTTCAACGAGGACGAGCAGGGGCGGCGCGTGATCGACGGCATGGAGAACGCGATAGGCGGCGGCAGCGGCGCCGGCATCAACTACCGCTTCGCCCAGACGGGCAGGACGGAACGGAACCGCCAGCACCGCTTCTTCCCGGAGGCCGTCTTTCCGTTCGCCTATCCCGAGCTGCACGACCCGGTCTCCGGCAGGACGGGGGGCCGCGGCGCCCGCTGCCTGGCCTCGGGAACCTGCCCGCGGGTGTTCGAGATCAACTCGGCGAACGAGTACTGGGTCAAGGCCGGGTCCCTGCTGCACACCGATACCGAGGGCAACGACCTGGCCGACCCGGAGCACGTGCGGTTCTTCCTGGTTGCCGGCACGCAGCACGGGACCGGCCGCGCCGGCCGCCGGGGAAGCTGCCAGCAGCTCCACAACCCGACAGATTCGGCGCCCGTGCTGCGCGCCCTGCTGGTCGCTCTCGACGAGTGGGTGGCCGCAGACGTCGCACCGCCTGACAGCCGCGTGCCGCGCGTGTCGGACGGCACGGCCGTGTTTTCGGTTCCACAGCCGGCGACCGTGACCGGGATGATCCCGGGGACGAAGCTCGGCTTCCCCGCCATTCCGGGCGTCTCCTACACGGGCGTCTTCTCGACGCGCTACCTGTTCGATTTCGGGCCGGAGTTCGATGAGGGGATCCTCGGACACCACCCGCCGGCGTTCAGCGGCCGACCCACGTATCCCGCGTTCGTGTCGCGGACGGACGAGGACGGCAACGAGGTGGCCGGCATCCGCGTGCCGCCCGTCGCGGCGCCCGTGGCGACGACCACCGGCTGGGCGCTGCGCGGCGAGGGCTACGGCCTGGGCGACGGCTGCGAGGCATCCGGGCAGCTCGTTCCGTTCCCGAAGACCCGCGCCGCGCGCCTGGCGTCCGGCGACCCCCGGCGGTCGCTCGAGGAACGCTACGGGACGCACAAGGGCTACGTCGCGGCCGTCACCGAGGCAGCCCGGAAGCTGGCCCGGGAGCGGCTACTCCTCGAGCAGGACGTGCAGCGGTACATCGACGAGGCGGCGGCCAGCGACGTCATGAGGTAAACAGCCGCAGCAACCCTGCGGCGCCCCTTGGATGCTGGCGTAAATTATCTTGCCGCGTCACAGCGCGCCGGCAACGGTATCGTCGGCCAGTGCCTCGCTGAGGTTGGCAAATCTATATCGATCACTGTCCTTGGTGTTGGGTTTGGCGTCTGGTAGTGTAGCGACCGGCCCCCGCGGCGCTCTGGCCGCGGCGAATCGGGCGGGGAGACGATTCGATGCAATCGGGAAGACCGGCACCCGGGCGGATACGCCTGGCGGCGCTCGTGGCGGCGGCAGGCATGCTGGCGGCGGGCGCTGCGCCGGAGGGGCAGCTTCCCGGCGGCAGCATCACCCGCGACACCGGGCAGAGCGTCGCCCCTGTCTACGAGGGTTGGTACGAGACCGAAGACGGCACGGTCGAGGCGTCGTTCGGGTACATGAACAGGAACTGGAAAGAGACCCTGGACATACCCGTCGGTCCCGACAACCGGATCTCCCCCGGCCCCGCCGATCAGGGCCAGCCGACGCACTTCGTGCCGCGCCGGCAGATAGGCATCTTCACGGTGCGGGTGCCGGCCGACCTCGCGACGGAGATGACCTGGACCCTCACGAGCCGGGGCGAGACCATCGAGATCCCGGTGAACCTCGATTCGGTCTACCTGATCGAGCCGTTCCGGGAGAATGCGCGGCGGTACCCCGGCAACACGCCGCCGGCGGTGAGATTCGAAGACGACGGCGCGGCGGGCGTCGGACCGCCGGGCACGCACGCGACCCGCGCCGCGGTGGTCGGACAGCCGCTGGCGCTCGACGTCTGGGTCACCGACGACGGGCTGGGCTCGGTCTTCGGCGACCAGCGACTGCCCTTGACGTGGATCAAGTATCGGGGCACCGGCCCGGTGAC
This sequence comes from Vicinamibacterales bacterium, assembly GCA_965217045.1. Classification (GTDB taxonomy): domain Bacteria; phylum Acidobacteriota; class Vicinamibacteria; order Vicinamibacterales; family UBA8438; genus JAAXGX01. The sequence continues at coordinate 700,382 of CBDCHF010000010.1, forward strand.
CATCGCGGATGCCGAGCCGCTGGTCGAGAACGGCAAGGCCGGCACGACGGCGACCTTCCACGAGCCCGGAAAGTACACGCTGTATCTGCGGGCGTCGGACGGGTCGAACCCGCCCGGCTCACCCCCGTTCCAGTGCTGTTGGACGAACGGCTACGTGCACGTGACCGTCAGGGAGTAGACATGACCAGGAAACAGAGCGTGTCGCGCGTATCGCACGGACGGTTGGCGGCGGCGGGCCTCGTGCTCGCCGGCATCGCGGCGGCGGTGCCGGCCGCAGGGCTGGCCCAGACAGCGGCCGAGCCAGAGGTGACGTTCGCCAGGGACATCGCGCCGCTCCTCCAGCAGCACTGCCAGACGTGCCACCGCGAGGGCAGCATGGCGCCGATGTCGCTGCTGACGTACGCGGAGACGCGGCCCTGGGCGCGGGCGATCAAGAACCGGGTGGTCGCGCGCGAGATGCCACCCTGGCACCTCGACAAGACGGTGGGCATCCAGCGGTTCGTCAACGACATCTCGCTGAGCGACCAGCAGATCGACCTGGTCGTGCGCTGGGTCGACGCGGGCGCGCCGCTGGGCAATCCGAGCGACATGCCGCCGCCCGTGGAATGGCCGGACGACGACCGCTTCCGGCTCGAGGCGGAGCTGGGGCCGCCGGACATCGTCGTTCAGGGCGTGCCCTGGACGATGCCGGCGGAGGCGCAGGACGCCTGGTTCACGCCGGTGGTCGAGATCGATCTGCCCGAGTCGGTCTGGGTGCGCGCGGCCGAGACGAAGCCGTCGCAGGCAGGCCGGCCGATTGCCCATCACGCGTCCACGTACCTCTACCAGCCGAAGAGCCCCGAGCTGCTGGCCGCCGAACGCGCGCTGCGCAGCGGGCAGGGCACCGTGGAGGACGTCATCCGCGCGGCCACCGAGCAGGAGTACTCCGACAACCTGCAGGAGGTGCGCGAGTTCTTCACCGAGTGGGCGCAGGGCAAGGACGGGGAGATCTATCCGGACAACGTCGGCAAGATCGTGCAGGCGGGGGCCAAGGTCGAGTTCGAGGTCCACTATCACGCCGTGGGCTACGAAGTGACCGACGTGATGGAGTGCGCCTGGTGGCTCTATCCGCAGGACTCGCCGCCCAAGTACAACGCGCAGTTCGTGGCGCTCGGGATCACGGCCGGCCAACTGCTCGAGATCCCGCCCAACTCGGTGACGGAGACCAAGGGCACCTACGTCATGCCGGCGCCCGGGACGTTCCACAACTTCCAGCCCCACATGCACTCCCGCGGCAAGGGGTTCCTAATGGAGGCGATCTACCCGAACGGTCGCCGCGAGGTGCTGAACTACACGTCGCAGTTCGACAATACCTGGCACCTGAACTACATCTACGACCCGGACTACGCGCCGCTGCTGCCCAAGGGCACCGTGGTGGAGATCACCGCGTGGCACGACAACACGGCCGCCAACCGCAACAACCCGGACCCGCGGCAGTGGGTGGCGTACGGGCAGCGCACGGTGGACGACATGGCCCACGCCAACCAGCAGGTGATCTTCATCACCCAGGAGGACTACGAACGCCGCAGCGCCGAGCGCGAGGCGCGCGACGCGCAGGCCGTCACCCAGGACCAGAACTGAAACAGGAGCGGCGGACTACCTCCTGTCCCGCAGGCGTGCGCCCATCAGTATACTGGTGAGGGCGTAGTTGCCTTCGTGGCAGGCCGACTCGTAGATCTGATTGGCGCGGTCGTCCAGCCTGCCCAGCGGAACCTCGATCGTCCACGGTTGCGTGAACACCGTCGCGTCCTCAATGGTGGCGCGGTACAGCAGGCTGTCGGGTCCGACCGGCGTGAAACGCTCCACCAGCCGCAGGTTGTCGCGGGCGCCCTCGTAGCTCGTCTTGCGGGTGAAGTTGGTGGTCTCGACTACGAGCGTGTCGCCTTCCCAACTCCCGCGCGCGTCGCCTAGGAACTGGCGAATGCCGGCCGGCAGGTGCGGCCGCTCGTCGAGCGCCACTTGGCGGTACGCCCCGCCCTGGTGCCCGTGCTCGTAGTAGATCGTGACCTGTCCCGGCGTCTGCACGATGCGGTGCAGCGTCGCCGAGGACCCGGCCGCGGCAAAGCGCAGCGGAATGCTGACCCCGAGGCAGCGGTCGTTGGGCCGGTCCTCCGGGCCGTCTCCGCCGAGCTCGTTGTCCTCGGCGAGAAACCGGCCGCGCTCGGAGGAGTTGACGACCGTCTCCGCGGCCACCCGCTCCTGCGTCTCGTCGGTCCAGGGAATCCTGCCGTCCGGCGGATCCACGATCTGCGACGTGCGGCCGGTGGCGATGACCTCCCGCCCGGCCCCGGTGAACGCGCTGTTGTAGGTGCCCGTGCCCTGTCCCCCGCCGCTGCGGGGGCCGCCGACCGAGTGGTCGAGCCGCTCGAACGCGGCGGTCTCGAGCTCGGCCCTCTCCTCCTCGGTCACGAACTCGCGCCCATCGAACGCGTCGGGTCGTTCGAGCGGCGTCAGGATGTAGCCGCTGCTCCATATCCCCTGCAGGTCGGGATCGCCCCACGGCGTCTGCGGCGCCGCCCACGCGGCCACCGCCGCCGCACCAGTAGCCTCGGCCGAGCCGCCAGCGGCCGCGGCCGGAGCCGCCTCGTCGACGGCCGGCGAGTCGGCATCCGCCGGCGGCGCACTCGCATCCGCCGCACGAGGGGCCGTCTCGGCGACCGTGGTCGACACCGGCACCCCCGGGCCGGACACCTGGCCGGCCGACAGCAGCGCCAGCGCCAGCGCCCCGGCCGCGATTGCAGCCGGGGCCAGGACACCCGCGGCCGGACGCCGGCGCCTCTTCGGTGCCTCCTTGTCCGCGGCCGGCTCACCCCCTCCGCTCTGCTTGCCGAGGCGGCTCACGACGTCGAACTCCGCCTTGGTCACCGGCTGGACCGACAACCGGCTGCCCTTCTTCGTGACCATCATCTCATCCAGCCCCCTGGCGGCTTTCAGCGTCGCGAGCTCGATCGTATCCGCGAAGCGCTCGACGAACTCGATATCCACCATGTACCAGAGCGGCTTCTCAGGCGTGCTGCGGGGGTCGAAATAGCGGTGCCCGTGCTCCCAGGCGAAGTGATCGGGATAGCCGGTCCGCGAGACCTTCGCGATGCCCGTCACCCCGAACGGCTTGGCGTTCGACGCGTAGAACAGCACGCCGTCGCCCACCTGCATGTCGTCGCGCATGAAGTTCCGGGCCTGGTAGTTGCGCACGCCTTCCCAGCTGGTCTGCCCGTCGCGCTGGAGATCGTCGATGGTGTAGGCAGCCGGCTCGCACTTCATCAACCAGTAGCGTCGCGCCATCGCTTCTGCCCTCCTTCCCCGGAGCCGTCGACGGTTGCCCACGCCCCGGCCGGCGCATTCCCTGTCAACGGTCTACCACGAACGCAAGGTCGCCATACGTCTGCAAGCCGCCGTCGTGCCCGACCGCGATACCCGCCTCAAGATACCGTACCGGCCGCGCCTAGGGCTGCCCGGTCGCACAGGGAGCACTTGCACCGTGTATAGTACGTGAGCATCGGGAAAATTGTGTCCCACGGACGATTCGCACTGCTCCGGGAGGTGTTACAGAATGTCGACTGCCACTGCTGTGTATAAGCCCCATTTGTCGACCAGGCTGGTAGCCTCGCTGGCAGTGCTGGCGGCACTGGCGCTAGCGCCTGGAGCCGCCGTCGCTCAGGACGCCGCCATCGACGGTGCCATCATCGACGCCACGGGCCTCGTGCTGCCGGGCGTAACGGTGGAGGCGCGCAACCAAGCCAGCGGTGCCGTCGCCACCGCGTTCACCGACGGTGCCGGCCGGTTCGTCATCGGCATGCTCGCCCCCGGGCTGTACGAGGTGACGTTCACGCTACCCGGCTTCAGCACGGTCGTGCGCAGCGACGTGGAGGTCGAGGCCGGCGCCATGCTCACGCTCGACGTCGAGATGGAGATAGCCTTCCAGGAGACGGTGGCCGTGGTCGGCACGCGTGCCCAGCCACGGTCGATCACGGCCTCCCCGGTACCGATCGATGTCATCCGCGCCCAGGATTTCGTCCGCCAAGGTGATGTCGATCTCACCAACCAGCTGCGGACGGTCGTCCCCTCTTTCAACGTCAACACCCAGCCGATCAGCGATGCGGCCACGATCGTGCGTCCGGCCAGCCTGCGCAACATGGCGCCGGACCACACACTGATCCTCGTCAACGGCAAGCGCCGCCACCGCGCGGCCGTCATCGCGTGGCTGGGCAACGGCATCGCCGACGGCGCGCAGGGCCCTGACCTCTCGGCCATACCCTCCATCGCCCTGCGGCAGGTCGAGGTGCTGCGCGACGGCGCCGCGGCGCAGTACGGCTCGGACGCCATCGCCGGCGTCATCAACTTCGAGCTGAAGAACGCCCGCTCCGGGGGCAGCATGGAGTTCCGCACGGGACAGTTCTACGACGCGAATGACGGCGACCCGTCGACGTGCGGCCCACTGGGCCGCTCGTGTAACGGCATCGGCGGCCACGCCCCGGGCTTCACGTTCGCCGGCAACGCCGGTCTGCCGCTGGGGCAGGAAGGGTTCGTGAACCTCAGCCTGGAATACGGCGGCACCCAGCCGACCAACCGCGCGGTGCAGGACGGCGGCACCCTGGCGGTGATTAACGGCGGCAACACTAATGTGCGCGATACGTCGCGCGCGTGGGGCACGCCGCTGGTCGATGACGACCTGAAGATGTTCGCCAACTTCGGCACCGGCGGGGAGAGAGCCGAGTTCTACGGCCACGCCAACTACGCCAGCAAGAAGGTCACCGGCGGGTTCTACTTCCGGAACCCGAACAACCGCGGCAACGTGTACTCCGTTGACGGCGGTGACACGCTGCTGGTGGGCGATGTGCTGGCGGCGAACGGCATGGGCTCGGCCAACTGTCCGACGGTGAACATCGTCAACGGCACGCCGGATCCGGCCGCCTTCGGCGCAGTCCGCAACGATCCGAACTGCTTCACCTTCCACGAGTCTTTCCTGGGGGCGCCGGACGGCTTTCCGGGCGGCTTCACGCCGCAGTTCGGTGGGGACGTCCGGGACTATTCCGTGGTCGCCGGCGTACGCGGCTCCACGCTGACCGGACTCAACTGGGACGTCAGCGTCAACCAGGGCCAGAGCCACGTCCAGACCTTCATCTTCGACACGGTCAACGCCTCGCTCGGTCCGCAGAGCCCGACCAGCTTCGAACCGAACCTGCTAGGGCAGACGGAAACCAGCCTCAACGCCGACCTGTCATACGCGGCCAGCGACATGATCAACATCGCCGGCGGCGCCGAGTGGCGGAACGAGCAGTACCAACTCGGGGCGGGCGATCCGGCGTCGTGGGCGATAGGTCCGTTCGGCCCGCAGGGTTTCAGCTCCGCCTCGAACGGCTACAACGGCACCCGTCCCGAGAATGCCGGCATCTGGGATCGTGCCAACGTCGCGGTGTACAGCGACGTCGATGTGCACGGGGTCGACAACGAGTGGAGCGTGGGGGCCGCCGTCCGCATCGAGGACTTCTACGACAGCTTCGGCACCACGATGAACAGCAAACTGTCCGGTCGGTACGCCTTCACCGACGAGTTCGCGGTGCGCGCCGGCGTCAGCAGCGGTTTCCGCGCCCCGACGCCCGGCCAGCAGAACGTGCTGAACGTGACAACCGAGTTCGACTACGAACTCGGAGACCTGATCAACAACGGCACGATCCCGTCGACCTCCCCGGTCGCGGCGCTGCGGAACGGCAGGCCGCTGCAGCCGGAACAGGCGATCAACTACTCCGCCGGAACGGTGGTCGACAGCGGCACTTTCACGTTCACGGCGGACTACTTTCGCATCAACGTAGACGACCGGCTCACGATTACGCGGAATTACACGCTCACACCCGGCGAAATCACGACGCTGCTTGGCGCCGGGATTGCGGAGGCCGGCAACTTGGCTGCGTTCCGCTTCTTCGTGAATGACTTCTCGACGCGGACACAGGGAATCGACATCGTGTCGACCTGGACGCCGCTGGCTATCGGCGGACGGACGACGTTCAGCGGTATCTACAACTTCACCGACACCGCGGTCACCCAGTTCAGCGAGGAGCATTTCGACGCGGACCGCGTCACTTCGCTGACGTTGGGACTGCCCCGGACGCGCTGGAACATCGGGGCCAACCACACCGCGGACAATTGGACCCTCATGGCGCGTCTGCACTTCTACGGCTCCTACTGGGATCGCGAGGACGCGCGCTCGGAGCTGGGCAACGCCCTGTCGTACATGTATCCGCTGTACTCCGGCAAGCCGTTGGTCGACCTGGAGGTCGGGTTCCCCTTCGACGACGTCACCTTGGCGATCGGCGCCCAGAACATCCTCAACACCTATCCGGATGAGAACCTGGGCGCCGTCGCCGGCGTGGGCAACCGCTACGGCCAGTTCGGGCCGTTTGGCTTCAACGGCGGCTACTACTACGTCCGCGTCAACTACGGGTGGGGCTCAGCCTCCCTCTGATGGCGGCCCCGCCTGCCGGACCCGGCAACGTGTCCGGCAGGCGGCGAACACCGAGGATTGCCGGGCGGCCCGTCAGGACGACGGGCCGCCCTCGCTTGCGACGGCGGCCACGGGCATGACGAAGGCGTGGCCCGCCTGCCTCACGCTCCCGCATGGGGCAGGCGCTGCCGAGCCGACGTAGCTCATCGAAGCTCGCCTGGGTATCCTGAACGGCCCGCACCTCCCCACCCGTCCCGCACCAGCCGTCTGCATGGAGTTCTCAGCGCCGTAGTCCATCCGCGGTCGGGCGGACAGCGGCGCAGCGCGCGCTCAGCGGGCAGGAACGCGCGTGTCTTGCGCACGGGCGCCGCGCAGCACGTTCCAGATCGCGTAGTTGCCCTCGTGGCAGGCGAACTCGAAGAGGTGGCCCGCCGCCACCCCGCGCGCCGCCGGGTCCGCGGACAGCGCGAAGCGTACGGTCCAGGGCCGCGTGAAGCGGGTCGGATCGGTAATCGTGGCCTCGTAGTCGAGCGTGACGGCGTCGACCCGCGTGAACCGCTCGACGAGGCGCAGCTGCGCCGTCGGACCGCGCCACGTATGACGGAACCGGTCGTCCGGCCGGTCGGGAAAGTAGCGGCTCTCGACCACCAGCGTATCCCCCTCCCAGCGGCCGCGCGGCTCCCCGTTCCACTGCGTGATGCCGGTCTGCGGGCGGCCGTCGATCGGGATGATCCGGCGCTGCTGGAACATCTCGTGCAGGATCACCACGTCCGCCGGCATCTGGAGAATCTGGTGGTTGGGGTTCTCGCCGAACCAGATCTGCGGCAGCCCGTCGCCGAAGCACCGCTCGCCCGTGTCGAGGTCGAGGTGCGAGTCCCAGGGGCCGGTGCCGTAGGGCCGTTCGCCGTCGCGCGCCGTGGTCGTGTAGGGGATCCGGCCGTGCGGGGGATCGACGATCAGCGCCGTGCGCCGGCTCGGATCCCAGGCGCTGCCGTCGTCGAGCCAGAAGTTGTTGTAGTAGCCGGGGCTGCCGTCGGCCCGGTAGTCGACGCACCCCCCTGCCGGGGCTCGCTCGCGCGGCCGCTGGAGCAGACGTTCGACCGCGGCGGCCGCCGCGGTCTCGAGCGCCGCGACCTCCTGCGCGGTCAGAAACTCCCGCCCGCGGTACTCGGACGGCCGCTCGAGCGGCGTGAGCGTCGAACCGACCCAGATCCCCTGCAGGTCCGGGTTGCCCCAAGGAGTTCGCGGCGCCTCCTGGGCGGATACGGCGGCGGCACCCAGCGCAACCGCCAGCGCGACGGCCATGGCCATGATCCGATTCAGTGGACGGTTTCGTTGAGTTGATCGTTCCTCGGTGTCTGTTCTTTTCTCATTGGAAAAGACAACGGGTGTGGAGCCTGTGGGAAACCGCGTCCTTGGCGGTTTTCCATAGGATCCACGCCCTCTTCGTTTGCGCGTCGTTCAAATGCCGCTGGACTGATCTGGCCAAGCGTCGAGTGCCGGCGCCGTTGGTTATAGAACACTTCGATGTAGTCGAACAACTCCATCTTTGCGTCTCCGTACGTGTGGAACCGATCGGCGAGCTCACTCTTCACGGTGGAGAAGAAGCTCTCCATGACGGCGTTGACGCCCCTATATGTCAAGACTGCCGCGGCGGCGCGTTAGGCGGCCTCGAGGTGTGCTGCGCGCAACCGGTGATCATCGATGAGGGCGTTGTAGATCTCTCGAGCGACGAATCGCTTAAGGACAGTGATCGATATAAAGTTATCAACTTCATCGGGGTAACAGTTTGTAATTCCATTCCCCATGGAACGTATCGCGGACCAGCGCGATTGCGTCCATCTGTTCCTTGGTCACCGTAACGCCCGTGGGATACTGCCCGGCGTCGAGTTCGGCCAGGACCCGGAGCCCGGTCGCCGTCCGGGTGTTCCCGATGCGGTCGACGATAGTCTCATAGGTCGTCAGCGGGGTGCCGCGCCAGTTCGCCGTGATGTGACAGAAGAGCCGGTGTTCGATCTTGTTCCACTTGCTGGTGCCGGGTGGAAAATGACTCACCTGGATGGTCAGTCCGGTCTCGTCGGCCAACTGTTGAAGCTCATGCTTCCAGGCGCGAGACCGATACCCGTTGCTCCCGCCCGCATCGGCCGTGACGAACAGGGCGGTGGCGTCGGGGTAGGCGCCGCAGCCCATCTGGCGCCACCAGTGGCGAATCGACGCCACCGCGAACGTCGGTGTGTCGTGGTCCCATCCCACGCTCACCCAGGCTTCGTTGCGCGCCATGTCGTAGACGCCGTACGGAATCGCCTTGCCCTCGGCGTCGGTTGGGAAATCATGGACCAACACCGCCGGCGGCGTGCCCTTCGGCTGCCATTCCCGCCCGCCGTTCTTGAAGTTTCCGACCAGCTCTTTCTTCTTCGTGTCGACCGAGATCACCGGCCGCCCCTCGGCCAGAAACGCGTCCGCGGTCGCGTTGATGTGCTCGAACTGCGCGTTACGGTCCGGGTGGCTCGCTCCCTCCTGGCGCTTGCGGGGCGATTGCAGCCGGTAGCCCAGTTGATGCAGCATCCGGCCGACGGTGGTCGAACTCACTCGCCACCCCTGCTGTGTCAGCGCCGCGGCCAGCTTCGCCCGACTCTTGCCTGTCCAGCGTAGCGGCGAGGTCGGGTCTCCGCGCGTCAGCGGGTCCACCAGCGCTTCGAGTGCGGCCAGCAGACCGGGCTGGCTCTGTTCGAGACGGGGCCGCCCGGCGCCCGGACGTCGTACCCGGTCTGTCGGCGTTTGGCCTTGCGAGATCTCCCGGCGACCCTTCCGGATCGTCTCCCGGGCCAGACCCGTGGCCGACGAGACCAGCGCGTCCCCGCCATAGCCGATGAACAAAGACTCGGTGGCCGCCCACCGGCGGCGACTGCGCTCATCCAACACGGGCGAGACCACCGCGTACTTCGCGACGATGGTGGCTTCCAATTCCACGTTGCGCTGCATGCAACCGAAATAGACTACGAAACCCAGAAGATAGCAAGTTAATTTCCGCCAGTGGCCTAAGGCAACAGAAATGTCTTTCTTCGACAGCCCCTGGGCGGTGCGGCGGGCGACGTAATCAATGGTCGGCTGGTGCCAGTGTACCGCACCCGGTTTCTTGGACACCCGTTTACGCTACGCGGCTTGACGCAGCTCGTGTTCCTCGCGCGCTTCGAGCGGCGTGCGGTACGCCAGCTTCTCGAGGCGCCAGCACTGATTGTAGCGTTCGACGAACCTGGCGACGGCGGCGCGCACGTCGGCCAAGTTTCGAAAGACCCGGCCGTAGACTGCTTGCTCCTTGAGCGTACGATTCCAGCGCTCGACGACCCCGTTGGTTTCCGGCTCTTCGAGGAAGCCGAAGCTGGGGTGGATGCCCCAGTACCGAAGCTGGTTGAGGAAGTGGTCCGACAGATACTGGCTGCCGTGGTCCATCCGCAGCGCCAGCCCGCGGGCCACGTCCGCCTCGACCGAACCGTAGAGTCGCCGGAGCCCTTGCGCGACCGGCTCGAGGGCCGCGAAACGGCTCCCCACCTTGCACACGTGCCAGCCCACGCACTCGGCGTTCCAGTGGTCCACCGCCGCGAAGGTCCAGACCCAGCCGTCGTCGGCCGTGAACACCCGCACGCCGTCGGTACCCCACATGACGTTGGGCGCCGAGGTGACAATCGTGCCGTCGTGCGCCCTCGAGTCAGCCTGCCGCCCGCGGTGGGGCGAGAGCAACCCCTTCGCGCGCATCACGCGCAACACTCGCGTCCGCGAGACCCACACCCCGTCGAGGATCCGCAGCCGCGCGTGGACCTTGCGATGGCCCTCGCCCCGGAACGGGGAGCGGGCCAGGTCGCTACGAATGGCCGCCAGTAACTGCGCATCCGACAGCGCGGGCGTCGGCCCGCGGCGCCCCAGGCCAGCACCCCGCGCTGGGCGCTGCAAACGAGCCCGCCGCGCGTAGAGCGCCGAGCGCGACCGTTCCCACAGTCGACACACCCGCTCGAGACCATAGCGCCGCCCCGTCGTCGCGGAGGTCGTTGCGCTCATCGTCGCGACCTCCGCGTCGCCAAAGGGAGGCGACGCTCCGCTCCACGGGCACGCTCCCGCAACAGCTCGTTCTCCATCGACAGCTCGCCAATGTGTCGCTTGGCAGCATCCAACTCGGCGGCCAGTGGCTCACCGGCCTGCGCCTTCAGACCGAGCTCGAGACCGGCCAGCGCCCGGGCCTTCCACGCCTCCAGGCGATAGACCTCCACCCCGACTTCTCGCGAGACCGCATCCAGCGACTCGCCGCGCAGCAGCCGCAACACCACGTCCCGTTTCCGGCTTGCGCTCCACCGCTGGCCGAGCGCCAAGGCCCCCAACCCAACCGCCGCGCCGTCGGCGCTGACTCCGGTCGCCCTCCGGGCTCCCTCCGTCCGCGCCGACGCGGTTCCCTTCACCCGTCTCGACCGAGCCATGCCCCCTACCTCCTATGACATCGGATTCTCCCTTAATCCGTGTCCAAGAAAACTGGGGGCGCCTCATCGGCTGGTGCCAGCGCATGCGGACGATCACGATTCGATAGAGCGTCGCGTTGGCTTGCCGGTGGCCTCCGCGGAACAGCCGGTGCCGGTTCGTGACTCCGCTCGAGGCTGGTATCGGACAGGCGCCGCAGAGTTTCGCAAACGCGGCGTCGGATCGGATCCGTGAAGGGTGAAGTTGCCCCGGTTTCGTGGACACCTATCCTCTTGGGGGAGAAGGAGTATCCGCGATGCCGAAGACGAGACCACCGTACGCGGCGGAGTTCCGGCAACAGATGGTCGACCTGGTTCGGTCCGGACGTGCGCCGGAGGACCTGGCTCGCGAGTTCGAGCCGTCGTCCCAGGCGATCCGAACCTGGGTCGCGCAGGCGGGCCGCGATGCGGGCGAGCGCAGCGACGGGCTGCGCACGGAGGAGCGTGAAGAGCTTCGCCGGCTGCGCCGGGAGAACCGGCGCCTGTGCGAAGAGCGAGAGATATTGGCAAAGGCAACGGCCTGGTTCGCGCGGGAGGCCCGACCCGGGAGACCTACCGGGTCATGAGCGCGAATCAGGCTCGTTTCCGTGTCGCCACGATGGCCCGGGTGCTCGGTGTCTCCCCGAGCGGGTACTACGCGTGGCGTCGTCGTCCTCCGTCGGCTCGGGCACGGGCCGATGCCGAGCTCCGGGCTCGCGTCCAGGCGATTCACGGCCGGAGTCGAGGGACGTATGGTGCTCCTCGGATTCACGCCGAACTGACCGAGGGCGGTGTCGCGGTGAGCCGCAAGCGGGTCGCCCGGGTCATGCGGTCCGTCGGCGTCGCCGGGGTGAGCCGGCGCCGCGGCCCTCGCACGACACGCCGGAATGCCCAGGCCCGCCCGGCCCCGGATCGGGTCGAGCGGCGCTTCGAGGCGGACGCGCCGAACCGGCTCTGGGTCGCCGACATCACCTACGTCCCGACCCTGGCCGGCTTCCTGTACCTGGTCATCGTCCTCGACGTGTTCAGCCGGCGCGTCGTCGGTTGGGCCATGGCGGGGCATCTTCGCACCGCGCTGGTGGTCGAGGCGCTGGAGATGGCCGTGACGCAACGGCGGCCCGAGGCGGTCATCCATCACTCCGACCAAGGCTGCCAGTACACCTCGCTGGCCTTCGGCGCTCGCTGCCGGGAACGGGGCGTCGCGCTATCGATGGGTTCGGTCGGCGATTGCTTCGACAATGCGATGGCCGAGAGCTTCTTCGCGACCCTGGAGTTGGCCATGATCCGATTCAGTGGACGGTTTCGTTGAGTTGATCGTTCCTCGGTGTCTGTTCTTTTCTCATTGAAAAAGACAACGGGTGTGGAGCCTGTGGGAAACCGCGTCCTTGGCGGTTTTCCATAGGCTCCACGCCCTCTTCGTTTGCGCGTCGTTCAAATGCCGCTGGACTGATCTGGCCAAGCGTCGAGTGCCGGCGCCGTTGGTTATAGAACACTTCGATGTAGTCGAACAACTCCATCTTTGCGTCTCCGTACGTGTGGAACCGATCGGCGAGCTCACTCTTCACGGTGGAGAAGAAGCTCTCCATGACGGCGTTGTCGTGGCAGTTGCCCCGGCGGCTCATGCTGCAGACGATCCCGCGCGCATCCAGGAGCGCCTGGTAGTCCGCGCTCGCGTACGTGCAGCCCTGGTCGGAGTGGTGCAATAGGCCGATCTCCGGGCACCGTCGTTTCAGCGCCATCTCCAGCGCCTTGATGGTCAGGTGGCGATCGTTGACGGCGCTCACGGCCCAGCCGACCGCGAATCGCGAGAACAGGTCGAGGACGACGGCGAGATAGAGCTTGCCGCTCGAGCCGATGACAAACTCGGTCGTGTCCCCGACCCAGCGCTGATTCGGTGCGGCGGCGTCGAACTGCCGGTCGAGGAGATTCGCGGCCACCGGCTGGTCGTGATCGCTCATCGTGGTCAACGTGAACCGTTTGCGGGTGCGCGCCTTCAGGCCGCCTTCCTGCATCAACCGGATCACGCGCTTCCGGCTGACCTGCTCGTCTTGCTCGATCAGATCCTCGTGAATACGGGGACTGCCGTACCGCTGCTTGCTCTCGGCGAATGACGCCTGGACCCGCACCTTCAGGCGGCGGTCCTCCCGCTCGTGCGTCGATTCCGGGCGCTGCTGCCAGGCGTAGAAGCCACTCGGTGTGACGCTCAGCCAGCGACACAGTTTCGTGAGCGGATAGCTGGCCTTCTCCGTCTGGATCCACGCGAATTTCACAGGTGGTCCCTCGCGAAGAAGGCCGCCGCTTTTTTTAGAACGTCGCGCTCCATGCGCAGCTCGCGCACTTCCTTGCGCAGCCGCGCCAGCTCCTCACGCTCCGCCGTCGTCAGGCCCGTCTTGCCCTTCGTCCGATCCGCGCGGGCCTGCTCGACCCAGTTGCGTAGCGACGACTCCGTCAAGCCCAGATCGCGCGCCGCGGACGCGACCGTCTTGCCCTCATCGAGGACCAGTCGTACCGCCCCCGTCTTGTAGTCATCCGTGAAGCTCCGCCGCGTCCGCCTGCCCTGCGTGTCCGTCATGGTCGACATCGTATTCCCCTCTCGGAAGATGTCCACCAACCCGGATCAAGCCCAGACGGAGGGAGTCCGAAGGGCGACCGGAGTCGGCGCCGACCCAGCGGCGGTTGGCGCGGGGGCCTTGGCGCCCGGGCAACGGTGGAGCGCGAGCCGCAAACGGGACGTGGTTGTGCGGCTGCTGCGCGGCGAGTCGCTGGACACGGTCTCGCGTGAAGTCGGGGTAGAGCTCTATCGCCTGGAGGCGTGGAAGACCCGGGCGCTGGCCGGTCTCGAGCTCGGTCTGAAGGTGCAGGCCGGTGAGCCGCTGGCCGCCGAGCTGGATGCTGCCAAGCGACACATTGGCGAGCTGTCGATGGAGAACGAGCTGTTGCGCGAGCGTGCCCGTGCAGCGGAGCGTCGCCTCCCTTTGACGTCGCGGAGGTCGCGACGATGAGCGCAACGACCTCCGCGACGTCGGGGCGGCGCTATGGTCTCGAGCGGGTGTGTCGACTGTGGGAACGGTCGCGCTCGGCGCTCTACGCGCGGCGGGCTCGCTTGCAGCGCCCAGCGCGGGGTGCTGGCCCGGGGCGCCGCGGGCCGACGCCCGCGCTGTCGGAGCCGCAGTTGCTGGCGGCCATTCGCAGCGACCTGGCCCGCTCCCCGTTCCAGGGCGAGGGGCATCGCAAGGTCCACGCGCGGCTGCGGATCCTCGACGGGGTCCGGGTCTCCCGGACGCGGGTGTTGCGCGTGACGCGCGCGCAAGGGCTGCTCTCGCCCCACCGCGGCCGGCAGGGTGACCCGAAAGCGCACGACGGGACGATTGTCACCACGGCGCCCGACGTCATGTGGGGCACCGACGGCGTGCGGGTGTTCACGGCCGACGAGGGCTGGGTCTGGACCTTCGCGGCGGTGGACCACTGGAACGCCGAGTGCGTGGGCTGGCATGTGTGCAAGGTGGGGAGCCGTTTCGCGGCCCTCGAACCGGTCGCGCAAGGGCTCCGGCGACTCTACGGTTCGGTCGAGGCGGACGTGGCCCGCGGGCTGGCGCTACGGATGGACCACGGCAGCCAGTACCTGTCGGACCACTTCCTCAACCAGCTTCGGTACTGGGGCATCCACCCCAGCTTCGGCTTCCTCGAAGAGCCGGAAACCAACGGGGTCGTCGAGCGCTGGAATCGCACGCTCAAGGAGCAAGCAGTCTACGGCCGGGTCTTCCGAAACCTGGCCGAAGTGCGCGCCGCCGTCGCCGGGTTCGTCGAACGCTACAATCGGTGCTGGCGCCTCGAGAAGCTGGCGTACCGCACGCCGCTCGAAGCGCGCCAGGAACACGAGCTGCGTCAAGCCGCGTAGCGTAAACGGGTGTCCAAGAAACCGGGTGCGGTACAGCCGGAATCCGCGTTCACCTTCAGCGGATTCGCCGTTCACGTTCAGCGACATACGCAGCAACGTCAAGGTGGCGTGGGTGACCGGGTTCCGATGCTGATATCGTGGAGGATGGAATGACGACGGGAGGAGACAGCGGCGGGCCGGCAGCGAAGGCGCGGCAGACGGATGGCGCTATCGTGACGGACGGCGACGGCGAGGCGGGCATTGCCGACGCGTCTCAACGCAACCGCGATACTATCCGCCGGGTTTTCGAGACCGGACGGTACCCCTACAAGGACAAACTCGCCCGCAAGCCCTACGAGAGGCAAAAGGCCGCGCTCCAGGTGGAGTTACTGAAGGTCCAGGACTGGGTGAAGGCGACGAGCGGGAAAATCGTCGTGCTGTTCGAGGGAAGGGATGCGGCGGGTAAGGGCGGAACCATTAAACGGTTCACTGAGCATCTCAATCCGCGCGGCGCACGGGTGGTGGCGCTCGACAAGCCGACCGATGCCGAGCAGACCGAGTGGTTTTTCCAACGCTACGTCCGCCACCTGCCGAAGGGCGGCGAAATCGTTCTGTTCGACCGCTCGTGGTACAACCGCGCCGGCGTCGAGCGGGTAATGGGGTTCTGCGGCCCCAGAGACTATCTGGAGTTCATGCGCCAGGCGCCCGAGCTGGAACGAATGCTCGTGCGCAGCGGGATCAGGCTCTTCAAATACTGGTTCTCTGTCAGCCGCGGGGAACAGAAACGCCGCTTCGAGGCGCGCGAGAAGGGCGTTCTGAAGCGGTGGAAGTTGTCTCCAATCGATCGGCAGTCGCTGGACAAGTGGGACGACTATACCGCCGCCAAGGAAGCGATGTTCTTCTATACCGACACCGCCGACGCGCCGTGGACGATCGTCAAGTCCGACGACAAGAAACGAGCCCGCCTCAATTGCATGAAACATTTCCTCGCGGCCTTGCCCTATACGGGCAAGGATGCCCGCGCCGTGGGACAAACCGACCCGCTGCTCGTCGCCAGCGCGGATGCGATCGGCGCGGGCGAGTTGGTGGCCGGCAAGTAAGGTCGCCGATGGCCCTCGCCCTGGAACGGGGAGCGGGCCAGGTCGCTGCGAATGGCCGCCAGCAACTGCGGCTCCGGCGCACCCGGGTCGAAACCCTCGTTGCGGAGGCCCTGCTGAATCAGCCGGAGGCGGCACCAGGACCGGAGCGGCCGAGACAGTCTTGGAGCGGGTCGGTCAGGCGCGCTCACCAGGAAACGCGCGCTACCGGTTCTCGCCAGCGCGGCGCAGCGCGGCGGCGAACGCCCGCACCGTCGACGGCCGCGCGGGCCGACTGGCCGTCAGCATCGACGTCGTGAAAGCAAGCACCGCCGCCGCCGAGTCCCCGGCCGCCTCGCCGCCGCGACCGGGACGCTGACGCCGAATACGACTCGTCACCTCGTCGACGCCGCCGCCCGTAAACGGATGCTCATCCGCCACCATCTCGTGCAGCACCACGCACAGCGACCAGACGTCGTCGGCTTCCTCGGCCGGGCGGGCGGAGAGCGCCTCGGGCGACAGATAGCGCAGCGTCCCGCCGAGGGTGGCCTCGTCGTTCGTCTCACGGGCCAGACCGAAGTCCAGCAGCTTCGGCAACCCGTCGGCCGTGAACCCGATGTTGTTCGGCTTGACGTCGCCGTGCAGGTACCCCGCCTCGTGCAGTGCCGCGAGCGCCTCGGCCAGGAGGGTGGTCATCGAGACTGCCTCCGACGCCGGCACCGGCCCGCGCCGCAGCCGGTCCTCGAGCGTGCCGCCGGCCAGCAGCTCGACGACGAGGAACGGACGTCCCCGCCACGACTCGATGCCGTGGATCTGGGCCACGCCCGGATGCGTCACTGTCGCCATGGCCCAGGCTTCGGGCTTGAGGCCCGTCAGGCGCGAGACCGACACGCCCGTCAGCGCCTTGACCGCCACGTCGCGCTCGAGCCGCAGGTCGCGCGCCAGATAGGCCGTCCCCATCCCCCCGGCGCCCAGGCGCCGCTTGAGCTCGAACTTCCCGGCGAGAACCTTCGGGACCTCCGCCTCGACGTACCCGGAGCCGCAGTCGCATCCCGGCGGCGCGCCCGGCCCGGTCACACAGCGACACACGGGGCACTCCCGCGCGGGCAGGGCCTCGAGCGGCCGCGCCGACCGCTTCGAGAAACGGCATGTCGACCGGCCTGGAAATGGCAACTAG
The DNA here is from genome assembly GCA_965217045.1 of Vicinamibacterales bacterium. GTDB lineage: Bacteria > Acidobacteriota > Vicinamibacteria > Vicinamibacterales > UBA8438 > JAAXGX01. Next base: position 717,471 of record CBDCHF010000010.1, read on the forward strand.
AAAAGGACCTTTGTGGCCACGTGAAATGGGACCCCCATCCTTGGGTTGTGGTGGTCATCGCGACGTGGCCGGACGGAGCGGAGCGACGGGAGGCCACGTCGCGATGAGCGCTATTGCCGTGGCACCTCCTGTGGCGCGCGGGACGCCTGGTTGCGTGTGGCGGTCTTGAGCCGGTAGCTGTCGCCGGCGGTCGTCAACACGGTGGCGTGGTGGACGATCCGGTCGATGACCGCGGCGGCGGCCGTGGTGTCGAGGAACACCTCGGACCAGCGCGCGAACGGCAGATTCGTCGTCACGACGAGGCTCCGGCGCTCGTAGCGCTGGCTGATGAAGCCGAACAGCAGGTCGGCGCCGGCCTTGTCGAACGGCACGTAGCCCAGTTCGTCGAGGATTACGACGTCGTAGCGGGCGAGCTGGTCGAACTTGCGTTGCAGTCGGCCCTGTTGCTGCGCTTCGACGAGCAGCATGACCAGTTCGGCGGCGGTCACGAACCGCACCCGGTAGTCGTGCTGGCAGCAGGCCATCCCCAACGCGATCGACAGATGCGTCTTTCCCGTGCCGACGCCGCCGACGAACACGACGTTGGCGGCGTCGGCGACGAAGCGGCAGTCGAAGACGTGCAGGACCGCGTCGCGGTCCAGGTCCGGCTGTGCGTCGAACGAGAAGGCGTCGAGCGTCTTGAGCATCGGGAAGCGAGCATCCTGGATGCGGCGTTGGATGCGGCGCTCCCGGCGGCCGGTCACCTCCAGATGGACCAACTGAGCCAGGTAGTCGGCCGGCGGCTGACGCTGGCGGGTGGCCTGCTCGGCCAGCGGCCGCCACTGCGTCGCGACCGTCGACAGGCACAGCGTCTTCAGGTCCGTCTCCAAATGCGGCGGCTCGGCAATCGCGGTCACCATTAGCAACGGCCCTCCACCAGAGCGTCATACGCCGACAGCGTCGGGGTGGGCACCACGATCTGCGCCAGTTCCGGACGCACCCCCGTCACCGGCCGGCACACCGGCGGCGGGCCACTCTGCTGCTGGCGGAGGAGGAGCCGCACCGTCTCGAGACGCGGCGAATGGCGCTCGAGCGCGGCCGTCACCGCGCGCTCGACGGCCGCGGCCGGCTGCGTCTCCATCAGCCGCAGCATCCGGACCCACTCCTGATCGGGCTTGCGCGTGTGCCTGGCCAGTTCGGCCCGCACCTGCCGCCACACCGGCGCCAGCGGCCAGTCGACGAGCGCCGTCGCCTCGGCCACCGCCCGGTGCTTGCGCTCGAGCAACGGCAGCACGTGAAACGCATCGAGGACCTTCGTGCCTCTGCAGAACGCGCGGGCGTGCTGCGCCACCACCTCGGCGCCGACGGCGACCGCCACCCGGTCGTGATACAGCTTCACCCACACCGGCCGGTAGGCGTGGCGGATCGGTACCGAGCAGGTGACGTGGTCCACCCGGACGTGTCCGAACTTGTCGGCCACTCGCGCGACGACGCGGCAGGTGGCGGGAAGGTGCACGGGCATCGCTCGCAGATGCTGCCGTTCCAGTGTCAACGCGTCCTGCACCGAGCGCCCGTCGTCGAGGTGGCGCGTCGGCAAGTCCGCCTCCAGCTCGGCGAGGATCGCCGCGTTGAGCGCCGCCCAGCTCGCCACCGCCAGCCGCGGCCGCAACACCAGGTTGCGGACGTACTTGACACCGCCCTCCACGGAACCCTTCTCCCAGCCCTTGGCCGGCGCGCAGAACTCGGCCCCGAAGGGATACCCGCCCCGGAATGCTTCGAACGCCTCGGTCTGCACCCGGTCCCGGCCCGCCAACACCTTCTTGACCGCCAGCGAGGTGTTGTCCAGGACGAGGCGTTTCACGACGCCCCCGAAGCACCAAAACGCCGACTCGATGCCGTCGAGCAGCGACTCGAGACGCTCGACCGGGTACGCCTTGGCGAAGTACGCGTTCGAGAACGGCAGCGTCGCCACCAGGTACTTCACCTTGCACGGCACGCCGGCGACGTCGACCCACGACTCGCCGAAGTCGACCTCCATCGTCGTGCCGGGGAGCACGCTACGGTGCACGAAAGCCTCCTTCGCGGTGCCGGCTGCCCGCAGTCCCGCGACGTAGCGGCGCACCGTGCGAGCCGGGAGCGGTCCGGCCAACGGCAGCAGCAACCGGCGAATCCGTTTGGCGGTCAACCGCGGCTCCGCGCACAGCCACTGCTTGATCTGCTCCCGCCACGGGGCCAGGGTGCTGGGCCGCGGCGGCGACACCCGCACCGGCGGCGTCGGCCGGCCGATGGCCCGCCGCACCGTCTTGACATCCAACTTCAACCGACGGGCGATCTCCTTCTTCGGCACATCCTCCACCAGATGCAGGTGGCGGACCTCGACCCACTGGGACATCCTGATCACCTCCGCGTCCTCCTGGCTCGGTCGACGAGACGACCGTGTCTCGCCACCTCGATCATCGCCAGGCGATCGCTGTTTCCGAGTGCTCAGGGGGTCCCTTTCATCTTGCCGCTACCAGCCGCGTACGGTGGTCTCGTCTTCGGCATCGCGGATACTCCTTCTCCCCCCCAAGAGGATATGTGTCCACGAAACCGGGGCAACTTCAGGCCTGAGGAATGCCCCGTAGCGAGGCCAGCATCGCGAACGGACTCACCAGCGTGGCGGTGAGCAGGAAGTACGCCCCGAGCAGCCAGGTCCGCCGGTCGCGACGTCCACCGAACAGAAACAGGCCCGCGCTCAGGGCGGACCCGAGCAGCAGGATCGCCAGATAAGCGGCGAGCCCGCCGAGCTCGCGGTGGTAGTCGTCCCATGCCCAGGGCAGCAGCAGCGCCGCCGCCACCTGGACCGCGGCGAAGGCGCTGAGCGCTTGCACGCCGCGACGCACGACGGCACTGGCGAGCGAGACGAAGTGCGTTGCCGGCAACTCCACCGGCGCGCCAACTGCCGCGCGGGAACCCGCGAACACCCGGGCGATCAGACGCAGGTTGTCGAGCGACCGGCGAGCGGCAGGTGTCGCGAGTTTCGCGCACCGGTCCCACTCGACCGCTTGGTTCAGCGTGAGCGCATCCGCCACGTCGACGACCAGATCGTCGCGCTCGTCGTCACTCATCCGGCCTGCCTTCGCTGAATCTCACCGACGTGTGCACAGCGGCACACGAGTAGCGTCCGCACGGATCGTTTCCTTCTGCTTGTACCGACGCCCGCGAGGCACGAACCGAACAGGCGGGGCGTCGATTACGGTTTCGCAATGACGTCGGTCAGCCGGATCACCGCCCGCCGCAGCGCCACGCGGGCGGCGTCGGGACTCGGCAGGCGTTCGACGAAAGCGAGCTGCTGGTAGTTGTAGCCGAGCTCCGTGCGGCTGACGATCAGCCGCCGGTCGCGGGCCGTCAGACGCGCCAGACCGGCCAGGTAGCGCCGCCAGGCCTCCTCGTCGACCAGCGCCTGATGCTGCGGCGCGCCCTCCTCCGACAGCCGGACGCGTTCATCCGGCGCGATGCCGTCGCGGCGACGGATGGCACGCCGCATCTGGTCCCGGATCCGGTTCTCGACGCCGCGCCGGAGGTAGGCCCTCAGCGCGCTGGCTTGTTTTGACTTGAACCCACCGAGCCGTGCGAACGTGTGGTGCAGCGTGTCCTGGACCAGGTCGCTGGTATCAATGGCGCCCCGCACCCACGGCGGCAGGCGCCCCGCGCCCACTGCCGGAGCCACGGCGCATACCGCTCGAACAGCGCGTCGACCGCCGAGAGACTGCCCTTGCGAACTCGCTCGAGCAGACGCTGCTCGGCGCCGTAACCGCGGGAATCGTGCTCGCCGGCAGAATCGAGAGACGGCATGGTCACGGATTAGAGGAATCAGAACGCCGCCGGGGATCATGTACCAACGCCCCGGTGCCGGTAAAGGATCCTCCAGCCGCACTCAGGCGAACCGCAGGGTTCGGCGGGACCACTTTCGGGGATGCGAACGAGGCGTGCCGCACGGGCCCGCTGGCGGCTGGAATCGACAGCAGCCGGCGGGAGCGGTTTCACGCTCAGCACCTTCCCCAACGCTTAGGACACTGACGGAAATTACCTTGCTGTGTGCCGAGCGCCCGAAGCCGCAGAAAACGGGCTCCGCCTGGATGCACTTGGCAACCTTATATCGATCACTGTCCTTACCAGCTCGAGGCGTGCCCCGCTGCAGATCGTGGCGGCCTGGCGGTGCCGACCGTCAGGCGACGTCGCGATCACACCGTCCCGCGAGGAAACCCTTCCAGCGAACCTTCGAGCTTGGCCATGCGCTCGTCGATGTGGGAGTGCCAGGGGCCGGTCCCGTACGGCCGTTCGTGGTCGCGCGCCGTGGGGGTGTAGGGGATGCGGCCGTTCGGCGGATCGACGACCAGCGACGTGCGCCCACTCGGCCCCAGACAGTGCCTTTGTCGAGCCAGAAGTTGTTATAGTAGCCGGCGCTCCCGTCTGCCCGGTAGTCCGACACTTCCGCCCGCCGGCGCCCGCTCAGGAGGCCGTCTCAGAAGGCGTTCGTCCTCGGCAACCGCCTCGGTCTCGAGCGCTGTGACCTCCTCCTCGGTCAGGAACTCCCGTCCCCGGTGCTCGGACGGTCTTTCGAGGGGCGTCAGCGTCGAGCCGACCCAGATCCCCTGCAGGTCCGGAAGTCCTCGGCACCTCCTGGGCCGGGACGGCAGCGCTGAGCGCCACCAGCGCGCCGGCCGCATACGCGAACCACGAACGCCCACCTCTCATTTGCGCACACCTCCCCTCAGGTAATCTGGTCTTCGCGAATGGGCCGGCCCCTTCCCGGGGCCCCTTGACGACCTGCACCACCCGACCGAGTTCTCGATGCCCTGGCCCGCGTAGAACACCAGCGAGACCCAGCTCGGCTTCGAGGTGACGACCGAGCTGGATGCCGATCGGGTGGAACTGACCGAGGCGTTGCGCGCGTTCACGCGCCGGAGCGCCGGGGCCGGTCGTGGCGCTTGCCTCCCTTCTCGTGGAGTCTGAGCCACCCTCTGTTCGGCGTCAATTGCTTTGGCCGCACGTGTTGCCTCATTTGAGAATGTTACCCGTCGTCCTCAAAAAGATCCTACCCGCCCTCTCCAGCAGAGATCGTGAGCGATTGCGGCAGAGACGGTTGCCACGAGTGGGTTGTGCAGCGGCCTGCCAAGCCAACACCGCCCCGCTCCAGAGCGAGCCGCACGCAGCGATCGCTGGTCGACTCCGGCAACTCTTCATAGAGAAGCGTCTCGGTCATCCGGCCAATGTGTTCAGTGGCCGGACGAATCCGTCCGGCCATAACCAGCTCTGAGCCGGCGCGCGCGACGAGTCATCCGAAGGACCGTAGCGAAGCGGAGGAGGCGCGAAGCGCCTTGACTCGCCGCGCGCAGAGGCTACCTCTGTGCCTCACGTCTCGTGGCCGTGCCGCGCTGCGTGGCGAAACCGATTCCCGACCGGTCCTTCCAGGGAGTCTGGACGGTGCTTGAGGCGGTCAACGACCGGCTCACCGGGAACTCACGGCTCCTGTGGAGTCCGGTGGTCGGGATCACGCCGACCTCCTAACCGGGGTCCGTGGGACCGAGTTGGCATCCAGCTCTTGCATGTCGGCAGCGGTGCTCGGTGGTGCGGCAGCGTTCCGGGGTGCTCCGATCGGATCGGCGAAGACGAGGCGACGGGCGGCCAGCCGGCGCCAGTCCCGGACACGACGCTGCAGAGTCCGGAGCTGGCCCGGGAGAAGGGTCCCCGGGTGCTCCCGTCGCAGACGGTCGAAGAGTTCCTTCGCTGTCCGATGCGGTTCCACCTCCAGCCACTCGACAACACGGGGCCACGTCGTCTCGAACGGGTCCCGCCGGGTGCGCCAGTGTCGCGGCGGTCTCTTGCGAGGCTGGTGCGTCGGTCGCACCTCGCCGGCGCGCCACGCCAGCGCCAGACTCCGCAGAAACCCGTCGAGGTCGGCATCGCGTTGCGGCATCGGGTGGACCGTCGAGCCCGCGGCCAACCCGGCTAGATGATGTTGAACCGCACGGATCTCGTCCAAAAGCTCGAGCGGGTCCAGCGTGCCGAGCGGCGCCCGCAGACGGTCCTTCATCGCGGCGGGAATCGTGTCCGAGGCGAGCAACCGCGCACACGGCGTCTCCGGCGCGTGGTAACGCTTGTGGACGCGGGCGCCAACTCGCGTCTTCTCGGCGAGCTTGAACGACGGCTGGAACACGTTCACGAACAGGCGCGCCGCCGAGTAGAGGCGGGCCAGCGCTTCGGCGCCGGGCATGCCCTCCAGACGGCCATACCCGACCAGTCGGCGGACGACCGCGCCGTTCTTCTGCTCGACCCACGCCTGGTCGTTCTTCCGATACGGCCGGGACCGTGTCAGCTCGATGCCGTGCTCCTTGCAGAAGCCGATCAATACCTCGTTGAGGAACTCGCTGCCGTTGTCGGTGTCGATCCCGCGCAGCGGAAACGGGAGCCCGCCGCGGAGCTGATCCACCGCGTCGACCACCACGCCTGCTTCGCGCACGAGCAGCGGTACGCATTCCGTCCAGCCGCTGGCGATATCGGTCAGCACCAGCGTCCAGACGAAGCTGCCGGCCATCGACCTTCCACAGTGCGCGACAAGGTCGGCTTCGACGAAGCCCGGGGCAGGGTCCTGCCAGTCGCCGAACGTGCGCACCGGGACGCTGCCCCGCACGCCGTCCAGCCGGGAACGACGGCGCCGACGCTGACCGGCCGTCACAGTCCGCGCCGGCGCCAGACGGCGGTCGATCGTGGCGGCGCTGACCGCCATGAGCTGCTCGCGCACCCGCGGGTCCAAGGCCAGATGCCCATGCCGCTCGAGGGCCGGCACCAGGATCGGCAGCAACGCCTTGAGGCGCTTCCCGCACACGCGGTCCGATGCCTCCCACAGCACTACCAACCCCTCGGTCACGGCCTCGTCGTACACACACCGGCGCCCGCGCGCCGCGGGCATCGCTGAGCTTCCGTTCAGGACTCGGATGGCGTGCTTGCGGTGGTACCCCGTGAGAGCGACGAACTCATCGAGGATCCACCCCTTCTCGGCCGCCGTGCTCCGCCGATACCGCTCGGCCACGGCGGTCACCAGCTCCTGCCGCGCTCCTGGACTGATCGTCGACATCGCACCTCCCTCTGGTAGCAAGGATTCTGAGGCAACGATGCTCGCCGGGTAGCAGATTGGGCGCGGCAATGCGCCGGCCAGAATAATTGTCGTTGATCAACCCTCGTCTGTCCTGGCAGCCAACCGGCGGCCGCGCGACGGGCCCCGGCACGACCGAACTGCTCGGATCGGCGGCGAAGGCCACCTGCGTAAACTGGAAGGGGAAAGCGCCAGCCGACGCCAACCCGGAGACCGGGGCGGACCTGACCGGGAATTGTGCGGGAGGTGCGGCGTCTGGCCGGGCGCCGGCGCCCGGCCGCGGTCAACAGCCTGGGATGCCAGCTCGACCGCAGGTCGCCGCGGGGTCACCGACAGAGCTGCGTGCCACAGGAGCGACGGACCCGTACGGACAGCGCGACGGGTAGAATCGAGAGGACTATGGGGAACACGAGATGCCAGAGCGGCAGGTAAGCCTTCAGGAACTCGAGTCGAAGCTCGACAGCTACATCCACGACGTGGAGAACGGTGCGACGGTCGTCGTGAGCCGCGACGGCCGTCAGGTGGCGCGGATCATCCCGGAAACGGACTCAGTCGAGCAGAAACGCGCTGCACTGAAAGCCAGCGGGACATTCGACTGGAGCGGTCGACGGCCGAAGAGCAGAAGGCCATCGGTGCGCCTCCGAGACGGGGGCAGCGTGAGCGACATCATCATCAACGAGCGCAGATGATGTTTCTGTACCTCGACAGCAGCGCGCTCGTGAAGCGCTACATCGACGAGCCACACTCAGACGAGGTCACCCACCTGATGGACCAGACCCTCGCCATCGGAACGTCGGCGATCAGCCGCGTCGAGGTAGGAGCCGCTCTCGCGAGAGCGGCCCGCGCAAACCGACTCGACGCCGACGGGGCTCGCGGAGCCCAGGAGCAGTTCGCAGAAGACTGGCCGGACTTGGGCAAGGTACCCGTTACGGACACGCTCCTCACTCGCGCCGAGAGACTCGCCTGGAAGCACGGCCTTCGGGCCTACGATGCCGTGCAGCTCGCTGCCGCCCTCGTATGCGAGGAAACGGTCGTGAAGCTCGACGAGAGCGTCCTGTTCGGATGCTTCGACGACGAACTGACAGCCGCCGCGAACGAAGAAGGGCTCAGGACTTGGCCGGATTAGACCGGACGGATCCCCGTGAGCCCCCTCGCCGACACGCCCGTCGCCGGGGGACGAAGCCAAGTTGACGTAGCGGCCGTTATCGGACTCTCAGCCGCGGGACGACAACTCGAGCAGGGACTTGTCAATACTCTGCAGGTGGCTGTTGATTTTCTGTAGCTCGATCAAAATTTTGTTAGCGATTTCGTCATTCATGATTCCCTCGAACACGGCCCCGGCAGCGCGGTTAGGCCAGGGGCGAAGCGGGGTTAACGTAGGAGGCAATTATAGGACGCTGGGCCATCCGGTGAGAAGAATTGCTCGACTTCGAACAGGGAGCACCGGAGGTCTCTGGCGGCAACTTCGCAGCCGACGATCACGGTTCGGTACCGCTTGCAGGTGGTGCGATCATGGCGATCGCGATCCAGGGACGGATGCGGTTCACGGATCCAGCCTAACACCGCCCCCGGCGAGGTCAACGTCGCCCTCGAGCTGCAGGGCGCGCAGCCGCGACGACCGCTGCCGAACGGCCGCCTCGGGCCGGCCGAGCCGATCGGCGAGCTCGACCAGGCGGCGGCTGCCATGCTCCCAGTCGAGAGCTGCGGCCAGGCGAACGGCCGTATCCGCGCTCTCAGTCCAACGGCTCGCCATCGCAATAACATACCTGAGAGCCGCTTGCAAAACTCCCGGGGGATTGGGGCTGGGCGCAGTCCTCAGCTCTCTTGGTGAACACGATTGCCCTGGATCGCCGACTGGATATCTTGTCGGGATAACCGGCGGCACGCCAGAGGTAGAAGTCGGATGTTTCGACGTGTTCTCGACCGCGCGTTGGGACACCCGTGGGTGACTGACGCCCGTCGGGCGCCTCAGGGCGTTGCCGGCGGTGCACTGGTTATGTCACGAGGCGCACGAGCTGGTCGGCGGTGAGTGCGAGCACGCCGAACATGCAGTGGCACATTATTTTCGAGGCGCCACGGACCCGGACATGGCGACCGCCGAACTCGTCCTTGAGTCGGCCATTGACGCGCTCACCCGCCGTACGCTCGTTGTAGCGAGCCTGCTCGGGAAGCTGAAAGCCGATACGCTGCAGGCGCCGGGCTTCGGTTCGCAATTCCTCCGCCAGCGCCTTGTCGCGGCGGGGGTTGGTGTCAATCAACGGGACGTGGCCGAGTGAGCGGCTGTGCTGGCGGATCGGTTCCGCGTCGTAGGCGGCGTCCATCAGGTCATACAGATTGGTCGTTCGCTCGGCCGACAAGGTCGCCAGCGGAATGGCGGCTTGGCTGTCGTGCAGGGAGGCGGACGTCAGCAGGGTAGAGTCGACGACTGGCGCGGTGGCGGTAGGCGTAGCAGCCCGTGGCAGAAGGGGCTGATTGTCAATCGAGAATCGCGTGTCCGTATTGGCGTATCGCCGGACCATCCCACGACGAATCGGGCCGATCATGGCGCTCCGGGGCCCAGAAGCGCCGCACACGCCCCCAGCACTCGCTCAGGAGGCCGATCAGCGCCTCCACCAGCGCCGACGCGCGGCCCTGGAGGCTCCGCGGCGTGCCCACGCCCGTCAGGTGCCGCATGAGCAACCCGAGATTAACGCCGCAGACCTGGACGAGCAGCCGTTTCAGGATGTTGGGATGCCCGCGCAGATGGACGCGGCGCATCCTGCCGGTCTCGTAGAGATGCGCGTTGGGCCGTTCCAGTAGCTCGCCCCGCTGCCGCAGCAGCCGTTTCCCACGCGCGCCGCGGATCCGCCGCCGGTTGGCATACACCGCGTCCCGCGCCGCCGCCTGGCCCTTCCAGTGCCGCCGGCCGCGATCCGGCTCCGAGACGTAGCTGCGCACGCCGATGGCCGCAAACCCGACCATCGTCTCGTTGCTGTGATATCCCTTGTCGGCCACCACCTCCACGATCCACGATCCCCGGCGCGCCGACCGCCTCGACCTGCTCGGCGGCCGTGACGAGCGTGTCGACCAAGGTCGTCGTGTCGCCCGCACTCGCGTCCTGCACCGTCACACCCACGATGGCGCCTGTTTCGAGGTCGACCGCATGCTCGGCGGTGTGCGCCAGATGCGTGCGGCCGTCCTTCATCTTGGCGATCTTCGCGTCCGGATCGTGCGGGTGGGTCCAGTCCGCGTTCGAGCCCTTCTTCTTGCGGGTCCGGTCGAACCGGGCCAACTCGGCGCGCGTTGGGCTTGATCCGGTTTGGTGGACATCTTCCGAGAGGGGAATACGATGTCGACCATGACGGACACGCAGGGCAGGCGGACGCGGCGGAGCTTCACGGATGACTACAAGACGGGGGCGGTACGACTGGTCCTCGATGAGGGCAAGACGGTCGCGTCCGCGGCGCGCGATCTGGGCTTGACGGAGTCGTCGCTGCGCAACTGGGTCGAGCAGGCCCGCGCGGATCGGACGAAGGGCAAGACGGGCCTGACGACGGCGGAGCGTGAGGAGCTGGCGCGGCTGCGCAAGGAAGTGCGCGAGCTGCGCATGGAGCGCGACGTCCTAAAAAAAGCGGCGGCCTTCTTCGCGAGGGACCACCTGTGAAATTCGCGTGGATCCAGACGGAGAAGGCCAGCTATCCGCTCACGCAACTGTGTCGCTGGCTGGGCGTCACACCGAGTGGCTTCTACGCTTGGCAGCAGCGCCCGGAATCGACGCACGAGCGGGAGGACCGCCGCCTGAAGGTGCTGGTCCAGGCGTCATTTGCCGAGAGCAAGCAGCGGTACGGCAGTCCCCGTATTCACGAGGATCTGATCGAGCAAGACGAGCAGGTCAGCCGGAAGCGCGTGATCCGGTTGATGCAGGAAGGCGGCCTGAAGGCGCGCACCCGCAAACGGTTCACGTTGACCACGATGAGCGATCACGACCAGCCGGTGGCCGCGAATCTCCTCGACCGGCAGTTCGACGCCGCCGCACCGAATCAGCGCTGGGTCGGGGACACGACCGAGTTTGTCATCGGCTCGAGCGGCAAGCTCTATCTCGCCGTCGTCCTCGACCTGTTCTCGCGATTCGCGGTCGGCTGGGCCGTGAGCGCCGTCAACGATCGCCACCTGACCATCAAGGCGCTGGAGATGGCGCTGAAACGACGGTGCCCGGAGATCGGCCTGTTGCACCACTCCGACCAAGGCTGCACGTACGCGAGCGCGGACTACCAGGCGCTCCTGGATGCGCGCGGGATCGTCTGCAGCATGAGCCGCCGGGGCAACTGCCACGACAACGCCGTCATGGAGAGCTTCTTCTCCACCGTGAAGAGTGAGCTCGCCGATCGGTTCCACACGTACGGAGACGCAAAGATGGAGTTGTTCGACTACATCGAAGTGTTCTATAACCAACGGCGCCGGCACTCGACGCTTGGCCAGATCAGTCCAGCGGCATTTGAACGACGCGCAAACGAAGAGGGCGTGGATCCTATGGAAAACCGCCAAGGACGCGGTTTCCCACAGGCTCCACACCCGTTGTCTTTTTCAATGAGAAAAGAACAGACACCGAGGAACGATCAACTCAACGAAACCGTCCACTGAATCGGATCATGGCCACGTTCGGCGTCGTGAGGCCGGACGCCTCGGCCAGCCGGGTCAGAAACGCGTCGTAGCTCTCGCCCGTATCCCGCCGCACAATGCTCCGCATCGCCGCATTGGCTTCCAGCGTCGTGGCATCGATGCCAACCGTGCGCCCCACCACCAGCGTGGCGTCGGCCAGTCGCTGCAACACCCACGTAAACACTGCCTGGTGGGTCTCGAGGTCAATCAGGCGACGGGTGCGCGTCAGCGTCGAGTGGTCCGGCGGGGCCTCGTGGAGGGCGAAGTCCAGAAACGTGCGAATGCTCAGCGAGTCGGCGGCGCGCCACGCGATCGCTCGTTCCGAATCCAGCCCTTCAAAGTAGCCGAGCAACAGCAGCCGGAAATACCGGCCCGGCGCCAGACTCGGCCGACCGACCCCGTCCGCGTAAAACGACGCGCACTGTGCTTCCACGACCGCGTCGAACCCCGCGTCGTCGAGCACTCGATTCAGCCGCTCGTAAAACGGGTGCCCAGCACTCTTCGGCAGATCCGCCGTGGGCACCCACATCGTCGCTTGCCGCGTTCGACCGCGGCTTGTCCCCATCGCCATGCCAGACAGTGTAGGACACAGGACCGATCACGTCGATCCCTGGAACGAGGGACTTTCACCACGGGCTGCTAGTCCCCTTGATCTTTGATTTCTTCAAAAAGTCGTTGGTCATCTGGGGCCACCGTGGACTTGAACGGTGCGCTGTCCGAACCGCTTCACCTTCGCGAGGATCTCGTCGGCTGTTTTCGTCCACTTGAAAGGCTTGCCCTCGTCATTGTGGGCGTCCACGTAGGCGGAGATGGCGTGGCGCAGCGCGTGCGGGCCGACCTGTTCTTGCCATGCCGCCCAATACATCACACCCGGCACACTTCTTAAAGCGTTTTCAGACACAGGGGACTAGCAGCCCGTGGCAGAAGGGGCTGATTGTCAATCGAGAATCGCGTGTCCGTATTGGCGTGTCGCCGGACCATCCCACGACGAATCGGGCCGATCATGGCGCTCCGGGGCCCAGAAGCGCCGCACACGCCCCCAGCACTCGCTCAGGAGGCCGATCAGCGCCTCCAGCAGCGCCGACGCGCGGCCCTGGAGGCTCCGCGGCGTGCCCACGCCCGTCAGGTGCCGCATGAGCAACCCGAGATTGACGCCGCAGACCTGGACGAGCAGCCGTTTCAGGATGTTGGGATGCCCGCGCAGATGGACGCGGCGCATCCTGCCGGTCTCGTAGAGATGCGCGTTGGGCCGTTCCAGTAGCTCGCCCCGCTGCCGCAGCAGCCGTTTCCCACGCGCGCCGCGGATCCGCCGCCGGTTGGCATACACCGCGTCCCGCGCCGCCGCCTGGCCCTTCCAGTGCCGCCGGCCGCGATCCGGCTCCGAGACGTAGCTGCGCACGCCGATGGCCGCAAACCCGACCATCGTCTCGTTGCTGTGATATCCCTTGTCGGCCACCACCTCCACGATCCCCGGCGCGCCGACCGCCTCGACCTGCTCGGCGGCCGTGACGAGCGTGTCGACCAAGGTCGTCGTGTCGCCCGCACTCGCGTCCTGCACCGTCACGCCCACGATGGCGCCTGTTTCGAGGTCGACCGCATGCTCGGCGGTGTGCGCCAGATGCGTGCGGCCGTCCTTCATCTTGGCGATCTTCTCGTCCGGATCGTGCGGGTGGGTCCAGTCCGCGTTCGAGCCCTTCTTTTTGCGGGTCCGGTCGAACCGGGCCAACTCGGCGCGCGTCGGCGTCGTGAGGCCGGACGCCTCGGCCAGCCGGGTCAGAAACGCGTCGTAGCTCTCGCCCGTATCCCGCCGCACAATGCTCCGCATCGCCCCATTGGCTTCCAGCGTCGTGGCATCGATGCCAACCGTGCGCCCCACCACCAGCGTGGCGTCGGCCAGTCGCTGCAACACCCACGTAAACACTGCCTGGTGGGTCTCGAGGTCAATCAGGCGACGGGTGCGCGACAGCGTCGAGTGGTCCGGCGGGGCCTCGTGGAGGGCGAAGTCCAGAAACGTGCGAATGCTCAACGAGTCGGCGGCGCGCCACGCGATCGCTCGTTCCGAATCCAGCCCTTCAAAGTAGCCGAGCAACAGCAGCCGGAAATACCGGCCCGGCGCCAGACTCGGCCGACCGACCCCGTCCGCGTAAAACGACGCGCACTGTGCTTCCACGACCGCGTCGAACCCCACGTCGTCGAGCACTCGATTCAGCCGCTCGTAAAACGGGTGCCCAGCACTCTTCGGCAGATCCGCCGTGGGCACCCACATCGTCGCTTGCCGCGTTCGACCGCGGCTTGTCCCCATCGCCATGCCAGACAGTGTGCGTATTTCGGACGATGTGGATCGCCGATTTCGGCGGAAGTGGATCGCTTTCGGCCGAACTGGATCACCCAGTTTCCGGGATCGTGAGCGCTCATCGGTAGCCTGACCGCGGGATCCTTCGCCTTTTGAACGGAGGGCGAAGCGATGCCGACTCGGAGGCTTCTGGTGAGGAAAATTCGGGAGATTCTACGACTCAGGTACGAACAGGGCCTGTCCCACCGAGAGGTAGCCCAAGCCTGCGTCATCGGTCCGAGCTCGGTTTCACGCTATCTGCAGAGGGCGGCTCGGTACGGGCTGGGCTGGCCGCTGCCGGCCGACCTGGACGACGCGGCGCTCGAGGCCCGGCTGTTTCGCCGCCCGGCGCCAGTGCCCAACCGAGCCCGACCCGACTGCGCGCACATCCACCGCGAGCTCAAGCGCAACGGGGTCACGCTGCAGCTGCTCTGGGAGGAGTACCTCCAGGTCCATCCCGGCGGCTACCGCTACACGCAATTCTGCGAGATCTACCGGCAGTGGTCGCGGCGGCTGCGGCCGTCGATGCGGCAGGTGCACCGCGCCGGCGAGAAGACTTTCGTCGACTTCTCGGGCAAGCGGCCGACTCTGGTCGACCGGCGCACGGGTGAGCTGCGGCCTGTCGAGTTGTTCGTCGCCGCGCTCGGCGCCAGCAGCCTCACCTACGCCGAGGCGACCGCGACCCAGCAGCTGGCGGACTGGGTCACCGCCCACATCCACATGGTCGAGTACTGCGGGGGCGCCACCACGCTGTGGATCCCCGACCAGCTCAAGAGCGCCATCACCCGCCCCTGCCGCTACGAGCCCGACGTCAACCGCACCTACGAGGACCTGGCCGCCCACTACGGCGCCGTCGTCATCCCGGCGCGCCCCAGAAAGCCCCGCGACAAGGCGGTCGTCGAGACCAGCGTACTCGTGGCCCAGCAGTGGATCCTGGCCCGGCTCCGCGACCAGACCTTCTTCGAGCTCGGCGCGCTGAACCGGGCGATCCGCGTCCTGCTCGACGAGCTCAACGACCGCCCGATGAAGAAGCTGGGCGTCAGCCGCCGCGCCCTCTATGAGCAGCTCGACCGCCCGGCGCTACGCCCCCTGCCGGCTACCCGCTACGTCCTGGCCCACTGGAAGCTGTGCCGCGTGAACATCGACTACCACGTCGAGGTCGACCGCCACGTCTACAGCGTGCCGTACCAACTCGTCCGCGAGCAGGTCGAGGTCCGCCACACGACGAACACGGTCGAGATCTTCCATCGCGGCAAGCGCGTGGCGTCGCACCGCCGGCGCTACGACCGACAGCCGTCCACCGTGGCCGAGCACATGCCCAGCGCCCACCGCGCACATGCCGAGTGGACCCCGTCGCGGCTCATCCGCTGGGCCGAGACGGTCGGACCGGCGACCGCTCGGCTCGTCACCCGGATCCTGCACAGCCGCCCGCACCCTGAGCAGGGCTATCGGATCGTGCTGGGCATCATGCGTCTGGGACGCCAGCACGGCAACGCCCGGCTCGACGCCGCCAGCACCCGCGCGCTGGCGCTCGGCTCGTGCCGCTTCCACACCGTCAAGAACATCCTCGCCGCCGGTCAGGACCGGCTGCCCCTCGAGCCGCCGGCCGAGACCAACCCGACACCGATGCACGCCAACATCCGCGGCGCCAACTACTACGCGGCCGCGACCTCAGAGGAGGACCGATGCTGATCGAACAGACCGTCGACAAGCTCAACGCCCTGAAGCTCGGCGCGATGGCCGACGCCTTCCAAAAGCAGCTCGACACCGACCAGGCCGCCGCGCTCAGCTTCGAGGAGCGGCTCGGCCTGCTCGTCGACACCGAGTGGACGGCCCGCGAGCAGCGCAAGCTCGACCGGCGCCTCCGCACGGCCAAGCTGCGCTACCCGGCGACGCTCGAGGCCGTCGACTTCACCCACTCGCGCCGGCTCAATCGCCAGCAGATCCTCACGCTCGGCGCCTGCGCGTGGATCGCTGAGCGCCACAACGTGATCGTCACGGGACCGTGCGGCATCGGCAAGAGCTTCCTCGCCTGCGCCTTCGTCGAACGCGCGTGTCGCCGCAGCTTCGCCGCGCGCTACGTCCGCATGCCGCGCCTGCTGCACGAGCTGGCCGTCGGCCGCGGCGACGGCTCCTACACCCGGCTGCTCGCCCGCCTGGCCAAGCTCGACCTGCTCGCGATCGACGACTGGATGCTCGCGCCGCTGCGCGACCCCGAGCGGCGAGACCTCATCGAGGTGATCGAGGACCGCGCCGAACGCGCCTCAACCCTCATCGCCAGCCAACTGCCCGTGACCGACTGGCACGCCGTCATCGGCGACCCCAACCAGGCCGACGCCATCTGCGACCGCCTGCTCCACGACGCGCACCGCATCGAGCTCAAGGGCCGCTCGATGCGACGCACGCACGACGCACCCGCCAACCGCCGGAAGGAGACGACATGACGATCACGTCCGCGAGACGCCCGACGCTCCCGCCGGGCGCGAACAGCCTGTGGATCCTGGCGGTGCCATGGAAAACGCGCGCGATACGCTCGGCGGCAACTGCGCCGTCGCCGAAAGCGCGTTTCCCACAGCACCTTGGACGCCGCACGCGGCGCCCACAGGAACCACAGGCAACCTTCTCGATGCTCACTGACACGACAGCACGAGTAGGATATCGACCAGACGCTACGACACCGATGGGAGGCAACTGACCGACGAACGTCGCTACGCTCCGATGGGCGCTCCACTTCACCGAAATCCGTGATCCACATCCCCGGAATCGGTGATCCACTTCAGCGAAATCCGCACCTGTCGGCTGACCAGCGGGTCGAGATATCAGCCGCCGCCGCGACGGCGCCGGATAGGCACAAGTCGGCAACCGTCCACCCCAGCGCCGCAGCGACTCGGTGTAGTAGCTCGACCTCGGCGGCCGAGCATTGGATGTCGAGCGCGGTATCTCGGTTCACTGCATCTTCCATTGGCTTCTCTTCCCCCTGTTCCTTGATCGTAGCGCCCTAGCGGATCCCGGCTGTCATGCCGCCCGCCGGCTGCAGCGGCGAATCCCGTCGCCGGAGCTGCGCGGCCGGCTCGCCAGCCACTCGTCGATCTCAGCCTCACGCCAGCGCACGGCGCGGACGCCGACGCGGACGGGCTCGGGAAACTCACCGGATCGCATCAGGCGGTACACGGTCGTCCGGGCGAGTTGGCACCGGGCGGAGACTTGCTTGCGCGTGAGTAGGTTGCTCATGGAACCGACAATACCCGCCCGTTTCCGGGAGCGAAACTCAACATTGCTTCTGGTACGTCTCTCTTCTCCCAGCTCCTGAACTCCACCCAAACTCGCTCGACATCCCCGTATTTCAAGCGGAATGCCTTGGCGACCGCATCGCAGGCGGAGACGTGCGGGTCGGTGGCACTGTTGCGTGTTGGTTGGTATCCTTTGGCTTCGAGCTCCTTGACGGCGTCAACCATGGCATGGTCCCGCCCCCAGTTTTTGCGCGGTCTGCCCGGCCCCCGTTTGGGCGGCTTCCGTTTCCCGGTTGCCACGTCGACCGCCCAATCGATCAGCTCGCGGGGGAGCTCTCCACGCCTATGCAGTTGTTCGGCGATCAACTTGACGGCATCCCACGCCATCCAATCCCAGGCCGAATCCCTAATCAGAGAAGGAAGCACCTGCTGTCGTCTGTCCGCGGAGGATGTGCGGTAGCGCTCCGCGTCCGGCAAGGCCTGCTCACGGTACTGCTCGGCGATCCGCACAGCTTCCTCGAATCTCTCTTCATCCACGGATGCGCACCACCTTCGCGCTGCCGCCGGCCAGATAGGCGGCCCACTGGTCCATCAGCCGGCGCCGCTTGTCGAACAGGTCCGATCGCGCGTACGCCCGCTCTACCGCGGTCCCGACGTGATGCGCAAGGCACAGCTCCATGACGGCATGATCCGCGTTCGTGTTCTCCGCCGCCCAGGTCCGGAACGCGGTCCGGAAACCGTGCACCGTCGCGCGGTCCGCCAGCCCGGTGTCCCGCAGCACCTTCGTCAGCGTCATGTCGGAGAGCGCTTTACCGGGCCTCGACGGCGACGGGAACACCAAGTCATGTCGATCACGTAGCGGCCGCACCGCCTCCAGCGCGGCCACCGCAGCATCAGAGAGCGGGACGCGGTGCTCGGCGCCGCCCTTCATCCTCGACGCCGGGATGCGCCACTCCCGGGCCTCCAGGTCGATCTCGTTCCACGTCGCGCCCCGCGCCTCCCCGGACCGGCAGGCCGTGAGCACCAGGAGCCGAAGGGAGGCCTTCGCCGCCATCGACGCCCGCGACGCTTCGATGACCTCGAGAGCCGCCCCGACCTCCCCGTACGGC
Source organism: Vicinamibacterales bacterium (assembly GCA_965217045.1). GTDB lineage: Bacteria > Acidobacteriota > Vicinamibacteria > Vicinamibacterales > UBA8438 > JAAXGX01. The sequence continues at coordinate 735,894 of CBDCHF010000010.1, forward strand.
ATGGCCCGAAAGTGCGCCTTGACAGCCGGCATTGCCGGCAGCGCGCCGTCGATACCCTCGCCGGCCGCATTGTGCTCGACGTGGCCGTGCGCCTGCGCCCACGCCAACGTCGCGCGGATGCGGCTGCGCAGCTTGCGCGCGATCTCCGGGCGGCTGGTCCAGATCGGCGTCAGGATGCGCAGCACGTCCTCCCGGCCGATGCTGTCCACCGGCATGTCGCCGAGCACCGGCAACACGCGCTTCGCCATCCCCTGCAGCCAGTTGGCGGTCGTCTTGTTGTTCCGCCAGCGCGCCCGGTTCGCCTCGAACGTCTTCGCCGCGGCCTCGCGGAAGGTCGGCGCCTTGGTCCGGCGCTTGTCGGCCAGCGGGTCGCCGCCGCGGCGCGCGAGCCGGCGATTCTCGAATGCCAGATCCCGGGCCTCGGCAAGTGTCACCAGCGGCCAACCGCCCAAGCCGATGTCACGCCGCGTGCCGTTGACGGTGAGCCGCTGGATCCAGGACTTCGACCCGCGGGCCGCCACGCGCAGATACAGCGTGCCGCCATCGCCGTTCAGGCCCGGTATCGATAGCGCCTTCAGCTTCGCTACGGTCAGTGCTCCCATACTGTCCCCACGAATTAACCAACGGTCTATCGGGGAACCTACGGGAATCGAACGGAATTGTCAAGCCTGCAAGATACTTACAGGCAACGAGTTAGCTGGTTTTTCGGGAAGCTACGGGAAGGCGGGAAAACGGGAGGTGGTGCCGAGGGCCAGAATCGAACTGGCGACACCATGATTTTCAGTCACTGCAACCTGGGTTTCGACGGGATTCAGGCTGACTCGGGATCGCGAGAGTTGCCCGTCTTTTACGGCTTGACGTGGTGCACTGTGTTCCAGTACGTTTCCTCGTATGTCACGGATATTGGACCCTATTTGGACCCTATTCTGATGCTCATGAGGGTGCGAAAGATCTGCGCTGCAGTCGCCGATGCCGGAGGCCCGTCACGCCCGATCGAAGGCTAACTGACGCAGTCGTGCGCTCATTGACTCCTGCCGAGCGGCAGGCGGACTACTGGTGCGTTACGCCTAAGGGGTTCGGCCTGCGCGTCTCGCCAGGGGGGCGGAAGACGTTTATCGTGCGGTATCGCGCCGCGGGACGCCGCCGGCGCGTCTCCTTGGGGATATATCCTGCGCTTAGCCTTGCTGATGCACGCCGACGCGCCAGGCAGGTGCTCGGTGAGGTGGCGAGCGGTCAAGATCCTGGCCAGGCGCGGCAGGATGCCCGCGGTGCAGGCACCTTCGGTGACCTCGCTCAGCTCTATCTCGACAAACACGCACGGGCGAAGAAGCGCTCGTGGCGGCAGGATCGGCGGATCATCGGAAACGAATTGTTGCCGCTCTGGAAAACAACTGGCGTCCGCGACATGCACCGGCGCGACGTCCGCGAGCTTCTCGAAGCCATCGCCGAACGGCCCGCGCCGATCATGGCAAATCGCGTGCTCGCGCTCGTCAGAAAGATCTTCAACTTCGGCATCGCCCGCGAGGTCGTCGAGTTCAATCCCTGCGCTCAGCTCGAGCGTCCGGGGAAAGAACGGCAGCGAGACCGCGTCCTGACGGACCACGAGATTCGGACGTTCTGGGCGACGCTTGATGGGGAGCACCGCGAGATGGCTGCTGCTTTTCGCCTTCGGCTCGTCACCGCGCAACGCGGCGGTGAAGTGCTCGACATGCGTTGGGGGGACATCGATCTGGACGATCACTGGTGGACGATTCCCGGCTCGGACACGAAGAACGGCTTGGCGCACCGCGTGCCCCTGAGCGATTTAGCGGTCGAGATCCTGACAGCCTTGCGCAGCCGTACCTCGAAGAATGCGCTCGCACCGCCGTACGTACTTGCCGGGGCTCGCGGCAAGAGGCAGCGGAGCGAGGCGAGCACCCGTCTTGGCTTGTCAAACTTTCGAGGGCACGACCTTCGCCGAACTGCGGCATCGCGGATGGCGAGCGCCGGTGTTCAGCGACTCGTCATCGGCAAGGTCCTCAATCACGCGGAGCGTGGCGTGACGGCCGTCTACGACCGCCACGCCTACGACATCGAGAAACGGGCGGCACTCGAAACTTGGTCGCACGACCTCGCGGCGATTCTTTCGGCGCCAACACGGTCGGGATCCGTCGGACCGGCCGCGTAGCCGCACGAAAATGGCACGGGCGGCCAAGGACCGACTCATGCGCGTGTTGACCGAGGTTGGCTGGCTGTAGCGATCCAGCCTTTCTCCGATAGCACATTGAACGCGAGGTCGATCTGCCGCCGCGAGAACTGTTTCTTCCTCTCGTTCCACGCGTAGGTCTGTCTGGTAATCTTCTCTGGATCCCGAGGCCGTGCTGCCTCGTTCGCGACCCAGTGGACCGTGGACAGCAACTCCAAGCCGAACGGGGATTCGAATCCGTCAACCAGATCGGACACCCTTGCGAGACGAGCCTGCGTGGCCGCTCTGGTCTCCAGAAACGCGCGAGCATCCTGCAGCGCGCCCGGCACGAGCTTCAATTGCCTGTCGGGCGCATCGCCGCCGTCGGCATAGCCGGATACCAAGTGGCCCTCAATGGTGTTCAGTACGTGTCGGAGATTCTCGGCGTACGGTCCATAATGCCCCTTCGTGAACCTCAGCTTCAACGGTTCACCCGCGGCCTGCATGAAGTACATGAGCTTGTGTGCTTCCAGCAGCGTGACGAACGGATCCAGCAAGCCGAGCAGGTAGCGGTCGAGCAGCCCGACCAGCGCCGCGCGACCCGCCGTCATCTTCGGGACAGCGCGTGACCGGTTCGCTCGACCGTCCACTGGCCCACCGCCCGGCTCGAAGATGGCGATCTCGACATCGTCGAGTTCACCCAGAACCGCCTCCATGCGCGTGCGCACACTCGGCCAGTGCAACCCTCCGAGCCCGCTGCCGAGGGGAGGGATCGCGATCGAACGGATGCCGCGTGCTTGGATTTCGTGCGCGAGCGACTGTAACCCGGATTCGATGTCTTCGATACGGCTCTTGCCGCGCCAGTGCCGTTTGGTCGGGAAATTGATGATGTATCGCGGGGGTACCACTGCGCCCGTCTCGAAGACGAAGACGCGCCCCGGTCGCATTTGTTGCCGCCTGCAGAGCGCAGCGTACGCCTTGAAGTTCTCTGGGAACGCCCGCTTGAATTGCAGCGCAACACCGCGCCCCATAATCCCAACGCAGTTGACAGTGTTGACCAGGGCCTCCGCTGCCTCTCCGAGGATGTCGCCGGTCTTGTACGTGATCACGTCACTCCTCCGTCAGTAGTACCACTCACGACGGACTTCGACGGGCGATCTGTGCGCCACGGTGTCGCGGGCCGCAACGGCCTGAAGACCGACATGTTGAGACATGACACCGATACGCGAGACGAGTTCCCACGAAAACCGCTGCTCGATCAGGAACTCCGCCTGCTTGCCCTCCTTGCAGTAGCGCCAGTCCCGGGCTTGTACGGCGTCCCAGTCGATCTCGTCCAGCTGCGCCAAGTCAGACCGATCTTCGAAGTAACGGGCGCCGGCATTCGATAGCGTGAACGCCCAGCGCAGACCGTGCTCCTCAGCCCAGGCAACGGTGGACCGCAGGTTTGCTTCCAGATGAACGATGGGACCTTGTCCGCCTCGATAGGACAGTTGCGGATGGTTCGTCTGACTGATCACGTACAGCATCACGGAGCGCGGACAGAAGTAGAACGGGACGCACGCTCCCACATGAAGATCCGGGTGGCTGCGAAGGCTCAACTCAGTCAGGCGCCGTTGCTTGATGTCGCTCATGCCAATCGTGGTTCCGACCGGCTCGCGCCGAGCGATCTCCGCATCGCACAGAAGGCCACCGTCCGCGATAATGGACGGCAACCGGTCGACGTGAACGATGTGGTAGATCTTCGGATCGGCGGGCGCCGGCATGTCAAGCTCCTTCCGTTAGTCGGCATGCTGCTGACGTCCCGCCAACCGCAGAAGTAGTCACGACCCGACCCGAGTGACGAACTGCCCGGAGCGTGCGCTTGCACATGTCAGGTGCAGGATCTAGCATCCGGCGACTCATGGTCAACAGGTTCCGCCACGTGCCGCCGCGCATCAGCGAGGAGATGCGCCGCCATCAACCCGACGCCGGCCGACCTGCGGGCCGCGCCAAGCAGGCGGAGGTGCGCCAGTGCCCGGTTGGCAGCACGACCTCATCCGTGATGGCTTAGCAGTGCTGGACGACATCCTTCCCGAAGCTGCCCCGTTGTCCCGCCGCGTCACCTCCCCGCCCGATTACCGGCTCGGTCCACTGCCCCACGGTCGTTCACCGACCGCCGAGGCTTGTGCGGGCAACGATCGCGCCATTTTCTCGCTCCGTCGCGTCGTGCTCAGTCGGAACATGATCCCGCACTCCGACCCTGGCGGGCTGTGACCGATCCGGGTCGCCCTGCTCGCGCGTCTTGCCGACTTCGCCCCCCGGGCGGCTCTTACGGCGGCCGGTCGGCCTCCAGGCTTCGTGCGCGCTCGCGGGTCATGAGCCAGTCCGAGATCCGCTGCGCATCGACGGCGGCGGCGCGGATCTCCTTCCGGTCGTTCTCCAGCGCCTTGATCCACGAGCTGACGTACGCCGTGCCGTGTCGCGGCTCGTGCCCGACCCCGAACTGCTCGCCGGTCATCATCGCGGCGATCTCGGCCCGCAACTCCTCCCGCGCCTACGCCGTGTGCGTGTAGGCCGACTGCCACCCGGCATCCCGGTTACCAGGTCAGTCAACGGAAGCGGAAGTTGGTCGAGCAGGTCTTCGGCTGGCTGAAGACGGTTGGCGGACTGCGGAAGCTGCGCCACCTCGACGGCGCGGCCGGCCGCAGCGAGCGCCAGCCATAGCGCGGCATACTGCGAGCCCCATGTGCAAACCGCCCTCTCCGTCTCGTCCTCCGCCTGGACAAACACCAACGTCGCCCGCTCGCCGTCGAGCGCGATCGGCAGCTTGTGGGGGAAGTGCCGATACTGCGCGCCGCCCGCGCCCTGGTAGAGTCTGCGCGGCAGCACGTCCTTGGCGATCCCGGCCCCGTCAGCGCGTTCACCTTCTCGCCCTCGGTCGGGAGCCAAGAGGCGTGCGGATGTTCGAGCACGTAGTCGAGCGACAGCAGCCGCCGCAGCACGACCTCCGGCGCGGCGGGCCGGCGATGCCGGACGTGCTCGGCCCCGAGCACCCGATAGATTCGCCGCGCCGCGACTCGGCAGAGCCGGAGCCGGGAGCCGTTCCACGGCTGCTCGACCGCATGCTTACGGCACCGCCGAACGAAGCGGTTGGCGAGCGCCGGATTGGTCCGGCCGATGAAGGCAAGGTACTGGGAGCGGAGGAACACGCCGCTGTGCAGGCAGACGAGCGCCAGCCACTCCGCCCTCCGGAGTCGAAGGCCACAGGTTCGACTCCTTGGGACGCCACCCGCCTGTGCGATCCCGGCCCACGAGCATCCAATAGACCCCATGGTTGTTGGTAGTTTTTGAGATCCAGAGTTTCACACGCTTGCAGCGCGTCTCACTGAATCCCACATTTCCCATGGTATTATTCGTGGGATCTAGATATGGGATAAAGAGAGCTCGGCATGGGCAAACTGACTGCCGGGAAGGTACGTGGGTTGACCGTGCCCGGCCGGTATGGCGACGGCGGCACGCTGCATCTCGTCGTCTCACCTCGCGGAACGAAGAACTGGGTTCAGCGGCTCACGATCGACAGCCGCCACGAGACCGCCCGAAAGGTGCGACGGCGAATCGGAACGGTCATGAAGTGGGCCGTCGCGCAAGGGCACCGCCAGGACAACCCGGCCGGCGAGGCCATCACTGCGGCGCTCCCCAAACTCCCCAATCACGTGCGGCATATGCCGGCCCTGCCGCACGGTGAAGTGGCGGCCGCAATTCGTGCAGTGCACGGCTCCCGAGCGTGGTTCGGGACAAAGCTGGCGTTCGAGTTCCTGGTCCTCACGGCGGCACGGTCCGGTGAGGTTCGGCTCGCGACCTGGGACGAGATCGATCTCGCCGCGGCTGTATGGACCGTGCCTGCCGACCGCATGAAGGCCCAACGCGAGCACCGCGTGCCGCTCTGCCGCCGCGCTGTGGCGCTCCTGAACGACGCGAAATCGCTCAGCGATGGCGCCGACCTCGTCTTCCCCAGTGCGCGCGGGAAGCCGCTGTCCGACATGACGCTGTCGAAACTCCTCAAGGAGCAACGCATCGCAGCCGTGCCACACGGTTTCCGCTCCTCGTTCCGCGACTGGGCTTCGAGCGGACGAACCACCCGCGCGAGGTCAGCGAAGCGGCGCTCGCGCACGTCGTGAGGAACCAGACGGAGGCAGCCTACGCGAGGTCCGATCTGCTCGAGAAGCGCGTCCGCTGATGGACCAGTGGGCGGCGTATGTCAAGAGGGACATCTAGCAGTCCGTGGCAAAAGCCCCGCTGCATTCGACGAGCGATGCATCCCGTCTGGACTGCGTTGCTCGTCGGTCGAATATGCCCAATATGCTCCCTCCTCGCGCCTTGCACACGGACAGGCTCGCGTGGCGGGCCGCAGCCATCATGGGCTGCGTTGAATGCGCCAATGGTGCCGTATGACTCTATCGTCACGTGGCGCGCCTCGCCGCCCCAAGGAAGCTGGCGGTGCAGGAGTAATCTATCGGCGTCTACCGGCATGATTATGTCGAGATGGACGGCGAACCCACGCCGACTCCGGAAGAGGAGCAGGAGTGGACGGACGACGAGATTGCTGCGGCACCTTGATGCTGACGTTCGTCTGTTCGCGGAACAGGCTAGTGGTGTGTCCCAGGAATGGCTTTACATCGCCCGCCTGTAGCCGACCAGACCGTCGAACCCCTGATTTCCGGGACGATTCGGCGCCGCCGTGTTGGGGGCACCGTGACGTTCGAACTGTAAACTTGTTCTAGTGACACACCACTAGTCGTGGTGATTTTGGGCTGGTTGTGCCGCCGTTCCTTGCAACAGTGATCAAGCGTGCCGGGGGCAGGCGCGACCGAATTGTTGACGCCGTGGGCGAGTTGCGAGAGGAATGGAGTGAACCACGACGTAGGGCCTGGGAAACACTGCACGCGCTCCGGTGCACGTCAGACACCGAGGAGGCCAATGGCCTGATTCGCGAACTCGACGAGATTTCCACGGCCATCCGGGCGCCCGGAATTCCGTGCGTCAGTCCCATAGCGATAGCGTGGCAGGTAACGACGGCGGCTGGCGCTGGAGCTGTCGCGGCGTGGATTGCATCCGGCAACCCCCTCCTGGGTGCGGCGGTGCCAGCGGCAGCGCAGGCGATTGCCGCAGCTAGCAGTTTGGGGTATCGACTGTTCGGGCTTGGTGGATTCGGTCTCGCGCGATCGATCCGACGCGAGGTGCGAATCTACAAGCCTTCGGTCGATCAGCTTAGTACCTTTCTCTCCGATAGCGAGAAGCGCCGACTTGGTCTCTGATCGAGGTCCCCGAGGTCCAGATCATCAGACTGCGCGGCTCTAAGGACTTTGGCGGAAATTAACTTGCCATCTTATGGGTTTTGTGATCCTATTTCGGTTGCATGCAGCGCAACGTGGAATTGGAAGCCACCATCGTCGCGAAGTACGCGGCGGTCTCGCCCGTGTTGGATGAGCGCAGTCGCCGCCGGTGGGCGGCCGCCGAGTCTCTGTCCATCGGCTATGGCGGGGACGCGCTGGTGTCGTCGACCACGGGTCTGGCCCGGGAGACGGTCCGAAAGGGACGGCGGGAGATCTCGCAAGGCGAAACGCCGACAGACCGGGTACGACGTCGCGGCGATGCGGAGTATCGAGCGGCGGGACACGGGAGAATCCCACGAGGCGTTCATTCGGCGTGTTGGCGGAGGCGTCGCCGCCGTGTTGAGACGCCGACGCGGGCGGAGCTGGCTCTGTCCATCGGCTATGGCGGGGACGCGCTGGTGTCGTCGACCACGGGCTGGCCCGGAGCGGTCCGAAAGGGACGGCGGGAGATCTCGCAAGGCGAAACGCCGACAGACCGGGTACGACGTCCGGGCGCCGGGCGGCCCCGTCTCGAACAGAGCCAGCCCGGTCTGCTGGCCGCACTCGAAGCGCTGGTGGACCCGCTGACGCGCGGAGACCCAACCTCGCCGCTTCGCTGGACATGCAAGAGTCGGGCGAGGCTGGCCGCGGCGCTGACACAACAGGGGTGGCGAGTGAGTTCGACCACCGTCGGCCGGATGCTGCATCAACTGGGCTACCGGCTGCAATCGCCCCGCAAACGTCAGGAGGGAGCGAGCCACCCGGACCGTAACGCGCAGTTCGAGCATATCAACGCGACAGCGGACGCGTTTCTGGCCGAGGGGCGGCCGGTGATCTCGGTCGACACGAAGAAGAAAGAGCTGGTCGGGAACTTCAAGAACGGCGGGCGGGAATGGCAGCCGAAGGGCACGCCGGCGGCGGTGCTGGTCCATGATTTCCCGACCGACGCCGAGGGCAAGGCGATTCCGTACGGCGTCTACGACATGGCGCGCAAGGAAGCCTGGGTGAGCGTGGGACGGGACCACGACACATCGACGTTCGCGGTGGCGTCGATTCGCCACTGGTGGCGCCAGATGGGCTGCGGCGCCTACCCCGACGCCACCGCCCTGTTCATCACGGCCGATGCGGGCGGGAGCAACGGGTATCGGTCTCGCGCCTGGAAGCATGAGCTTCAGCAGTTGGCCGACGAGACCGGACTGACCATCCAGGTGAGTCATTTTCCACCCGGCACCAGCAAGTGGAACAAGATCGAGCACCGGCTTTTCTGTCACATCACGGCGAACTGGCGCGGCACCCCGCTGACGACCTATGAGACTATCGTCGACCGCATCGGGAACACCCGGACGGCGACCGGGCTCCGGGTCCTGGCCGAACTCGACGCCGGGCAGTATCCCACGGGCGTTACGGTGACCAAGGAACAGATGGACGCAATCGCGCTGGTCCGCGATGCGTTCCATGGGGAATGGAATTACAAACTGTTACCCCGATGAAGTTGATAACTTTATATCGATCACTGTCCTAAGCGATAGCCTGAATGATGCGGCACTTAGAAAACACGTGATGCTGAAGGACAGCGCCTTACTGAACTGAATCTCGTCATCGAGGTGCCGGATAGATGATCCGTGTATTTGTGAGTTCCGTGTCCGTCGGCCTCGAAGCCATTCGCGCACAGATCATCGTCGATCTTCACACGGCTTAACTTCGACGTCGGCGCAATGGAACGATTCGGTGCACAACCGCAGGCTCCCATTGATGTCTGCTTGCGAGAGGTTCGGAAAGCAGATGTTGTCGTCCTGCTGATCGGCCCAAGGTACGGCTCGCTACTACCCCAAGGCATATCGTACACACACGCCGAGTTCCGTGCAGCGCAAGGCGCCGGCCTACCAATCTTAGCATTCCGCATTCCGTGCGATTCTGATCTGGCTAGCGACGAACGCGACCGCTTGGATTCGTTTGTGACTGAAGTCGCCAGTACGGCGATCTACGACGCTCTCTCGCCAGCCGAATCCTTAGAACGCCTGTCTACAAAAGTACAGATCGCGCTTTCGAGTGCGAAGGATCGCGGCGATCTGGGGCATCGTTTTTCGGTATTTCAGAAGTACGAGCCTCTTGCGAAACGCGTGATCGGCCGAGTTTTCCCTGCCGGAGGCGGCGGGGCGAGGGACGGTCAGCGGGCGGGATGCAGCATTCGCAGGATGGCAGTGACCGCGCCCGGGAAGCCGGCGACACGGGGGTTCATGGAGCCTGCCTGCCGGTTATGAGGGCAAGCGCACGCGAAGAGAGGTGGCGCATTTCCTTCACGAGCCGTTCCAGTTTACGGTTGTTCTCGATCCACTCCCGGTAGAGGACGAGTTCGTCTTCGGTGAGGTTCAAGCCGACGGTCTTTCCGCGGGCCTTGCGCGTCCAGTAGTGGTAGGGGCCGTGACGGGCGTCCGGGTCGTCGTGGCAGCGACAGGTAGCCCTCCCACACGTTATCCGGCGGGTGTGAACGCCGCCCTGGCCTACGAACCCGAGCGTTTGCAGTTCCGCCTTGAGCGCGTCGTATTGCTCCTCATAGCGGCGTAACGCTGCGCTGTAGGCCATCGATTCGTTGTTTCACATCCTTGATGTTTGCTAATATACAGTAGTAGGCAGGAGTGGTCAATCAAACAAACCATGAACTGCCTGCGTGGTTCCTTCGCCCCCTATTGGCAGTCGATCCAGCGTGCGCTGTTCCCCCAGTTGGAGCCCGTGTTGGGTCCGCTGACCGGGAAACAGCAGCAGTTGGTGCAGACTCTCGAGGTCATCCGTATCGAGCAGTGGATTCCCCGGTGCTTCCGGGTGCCGGGGCGTCCGCGCAAGGACCGCGCGGCACTGGCGCGAGCCTTCGTGGCCAAGGCGGTCTACGACATGCCGACGACGCGCGTGCTGCTGGACCGCTTGGTCACCGACGTGGCGCTGCGGCGGATCTGCGGCTGGGAGCGGAAGAGCGAGGTGCCGAGCGAGTCGGTCTTCTCACGCGCCTTCGTCGAGTTCTCCGACACACAGTTGCCCCAGCGCACGCATGCAGCGTTGATCCGCAACACCCACCACGACCGGTTGGTGGGTCACCTCTGCCGCGACTCGACGGCCATCGAGGCCCGCGAGAAGCCGGCCGCGAAGGAAAAGACGCCCCCGCTGCCCAAGCGTAAGCGGGGACGGCCGAAGAAGGGTGAGGAACGGCCGAAGGTCCTCAAGCGCCTCGACCGGCAGGCGGCCATGACCTTGCCGGCGATGCTCGACGACCTGCCGACCGACTGTGACGTGGGCATGAAAAAGGACAGCAAGGGCTACAAGTCGACCTGGGTCGGCTACAAGCTGCACCTCGACGTGGCCGACGGCCAGATTCCGATCAGTTGCCTGCTGACGTCCGCCTCCCTGCACGACAGCCAAGCCGCCATTCCGCTGGCGACCTTGTCGGCCGAGCGAACGACCAATCTGTATGACCTGATGGACGCCGCCTACGACGCGGAACCGATCCGCCAGCACAGCCGCTCACTCGGCCACGTCCCGTTGATTGACACCAACCCCCGCCGCGACAAGGCGCTGGCGGAGGAATTGCGAACCGAAGCCCGGCGCCTGCAGCGTATCGGCTTTCAGCTTCCCGAGCAGGCTCGCTACAACGAGCGTACGGCGGGTGAGCGCGTCAATGGCCGACTCAAGGACGAGTTCGGCGGTCGCCATGTCCGGGTCCGTGGCGCCTCGAAAGTGATGTGCCACTGCATGTTCGGCGTGCTCGCACTCACCGCCGACCAACTCGTGCGCCTCGTGACATAACCAGTGCACCGCCGGCAACGCCCCTCGGCGCCCGACGGGCGTCAGTCACCCACGGGTGTCCCAACGCGCGGTCGAGAACACGTCGAAACATCCGACTTCTACCTCCGGCGTGCCGCCGGTTCTCCCGACAAGATATCCAGTCGGCGATCCAGGGCAATCGTGTTCACCAAGAGAGCTGAGGACTGCGCCCAGCCCCAATCCCCCGGGAGTTTTGCAAGCGGCTCATGGGCAAGATAGTTGCGAACGCCGGCCAGGAAGCGGCAGTAGTGGCACTCGCAACTCCACTCGCGCCCCTCCCGGTACGAGCTCGCCATCTGCAGCAGATTGGCCAGCCTGCGGACGCACAGCTCGTGCCCGTCGGGGTGCAGGGTGACGGCGCCGGACAATTCGGCCCGGACGACCGCCTCGACCAGGGCGGTGCGCCACTCGACGTAGCCTTCGACGACGGCGGCGTAGAGCGTCTCGACGTTATAGATGTGCAGCACGCGCTGCAGGTCGATGTCCTTGACGTCCATGGCAATGTCTCTTCGTGCTGGGACCGTGATCGATATAAGGTTGCCAAGTGCATCCAGGCGGAGCCCGTTTTCTGCGGCTTCGGGCGCTCGGCACACAGCAAGGTAATTTCCGTCAGTGTCCTGGATGGTCTGTTGCTACGCGTGGCGCGCGCCCGGCGAGCGGCGATGCTGGCCGTCGACCGCGGACGCCGCCGTCGTGGAGCTGCCGACACTATGCGGACGAGCGCCGGTGGCGCATCCTCGCAGCTCATCGAGCTTGGCGCACCGGCTGGTGCCCGGCGGTCCGGGGGCGCGGTGCCAACGCGTGCATGTTTCGCTCAGCACCCGGGTTCATCCTCGCGGCGCTGCGCCGCGGCCTCCTCGCGGGCCGTCGACCGGCGAATGACGATCGGCAGCAAAGCACCGATCCAGACGGCGCACAGCGCGAACAGTCCGGTCGTCGACACACTGAAGGGGCGCTCCTCGGTGAGCACGAGCCATGCGTACATGGCAGCGCAGAAACTGCCGAAGTACCAGCCCAGTTCCGTTACGTAGATTCGGGGCGTCTCGGAAGCGCGGCGCCACCAGTAGGCGGCGACGGTCAGGATGGCGGCGGCGGAAGCCGCCAGCAGGCTGTAGTCGGTGGTCGTCATTTCTTCTCCTCTCGCTGGTACGTCCATTGGCTCTGGTTCTCGTCAACGGCGGCGGCCGGCTCTCCGGATCGCACTCGCCGCATCTGGGTTCGCGGCGGACACGGCTCCGTCGGAACTGTGCCCACCGCCACCGACTGCATACGATTGGCCTGGAGACGTTCGGGGCCGCCGTCGACCTGGTCGTGGATCTCACGACCGACCGTGAAGGGCTGCGGCCACAGAATGGCCGCTCGGCCCTTCGCGGTCAGGCGCGACGCCGGTCAGGCTGCCGGGCGAGGTCGGCGCGATGCAGATCGGCCGCACCTCGGCATCGCGACCCAGCGGGCGCGTGCGCACCTGTCAGGATCCCGGGCCCCCGTCGATGACGCCGGTCACGACGTAGTCGCGCCACGCACCCGAGCAGCGCAGCCAGATCGCGACAACTTCGCCGACGCGCGGCCTCGACCCGCCGCTGACCACGGCGCCCCAGCCGCGCCCGGTCGAGGCGCCTATGCTCCGGCCGCTCGGGACAAAGGAGATGAACCCGATGTGCTCGGTGAAGAGGTCGTGGCAGTACTCACAGTACGCCGTCAGGTGGTTCGCCGTCGTGTTCAGACGGGTAGGTCCCGTGGTGCGGTGCGACGGAACTGCCGACGGCTGGCGGCGACATGTCGTGAAACGTTCCCTGCCTCGCCCCGCCAAGCCGCGCCTAGCCATGCCAAGCCCCGGCCCGCCATGCCACGCCATGCCGCGCCACTCTCAGACTGGCGGACGCCGCCCTCAAGCTGCGTCCGCCAGCTCGCGCACCTTCTCGACGTTGAACCTCCCGTAGTGGCCGCTCTTTTCCGGCCGCCAGTCGCCGAGCCCGACGCGGCGGCCGCCCGTGGCCAACCACGCGGTCAGCTGGTCGATGTCGACCAGTTCCGGGTCGACATCGGCGACGCCGACGACCGACCACGGGCAGTCGAACTTCGCCCGGCTCCGAAGGATGCGCTTGGTCACCACTACCGGGACGACGAACTGCGTGGTCGTGATCAGCTTCTCGACGGTTTCGCCGTAGCGGTCGACGTCGTAGCGGAACGTCACGCTCTCGATCATCAACCCCTCGCGCACCAGCGAGCCCTGCTTGGTCTTGCGGGCGCCGTTCTCGATCATTCTCCGAAGCGCTGCCTCCGGTAGTGTGGGTCTGCCGCCAGCGTCGAGATAGAGGGACCGTCGGCACTCGAGCTCCCAGAGCCGCTTGTCGTCGACGGCGGTGCGGTTGCCGCCTCGCTTGGCCGTGATCGCTGCGATCTCGCGGCTGAGAGCGCTTCGCGTGTCGAGCCCGGTCGCTCCGCAGTGCATGATGAGGGCGGTGACGCCGGCAAGGGTGAATTCAAGTCGCATCGTGCTATTACCTCCGAAAGGACCGCGCAGAATTGGTACCGCGAGCCGCCGGCGCGCGTGAACCGGCGGAGCGTGGTGGCGACGAAGTGACACTCGGCGCACAGCGCCGTCAGCTCGGCGGCCGTCGTCTTGTGCGCCGGCGGGTAATCTACGGCCCAGTGGTGTGCTTCAACGGCGGGCTGCTGGCCGCACAGCTGGCAGAGGTCGCCCGACCGGGCGAAAGCCTCCTTGCGTGCGCACAGGTAGACCGTGTTTCCGTACTCGAACCCGGGCTGCGATGACGGGTCGTCTGGCATGCGTGACTTCTCAGGACGTCGGATGCGTCGGCCGACGTCGGCCGGGCCGTCCGGCACTGTCCGGTCTGCTGTCGCTGCGAGGCTCGGGGCGTCTGGGCCAACGCCACGAGCGTCTGTCTCTCCGATCCCCGCGCTCCTCCGGCCGGGAGCGCGGCCTCCGTGCTGGGGGTCTCGTTGCTTGTCGTCGCTCATCTTTCTTTCGCCTCCTTGTTCAGTCGTCTGTTCCTTCATGTGCCCCGGTCGTCGTCAAACGCGAACCGATTTCCAGTTCGTGTGGTGATTCGCTCGTGCGGCGCGCACGTCCTGCACCGGGCAGCGCCCACGCCCCAAGGTCTCGTCTTGGATCTCAACGCCGGGCGACGGGCGCCGCCTGCGGTTCGGGGTCACTTACGTCGTGACGCTGCGGCAGCAGCCGCAGTGGGCGTGCGTTCGCCAAGCACCTCCGGGCGGGCGAACGAACATGCTGCCCAAAGCGGGCTTAACTCGCTGCCTGCGCGCAGCAGGCAGCGGAACGGATAGCCGGCTGCCTCGGTGTCGCTTCACCAACGACCGCCGACCGCGGCTCTTGACCTTTCCGTCCATCGTCCATCCTCCTCTCTCCCGTTTCACCGTCTTCTCGTCATCTCCTCCTCTGTGGTCCTGTCCGGTCGCCCGGCGGCCGGTACCTCAGTGGCACCGGTTCGCTTCGATCGGCACCTGTCGGGCGGGCGAACAACATGCTGCCCAACTGCGGCTCAACTCGCTGCCTGCGCGCAGCGGGCACCGGAACCGACAGCCGGCTGCCTCGGTGCCGCTTCACCAACGACCGCCGACCGCGGCTCTTGACCCTTCCGTCCATCGTCCGTCCTCCTCTCTCCCGTTTCACCGTCTTCTCGTTATTTCCTCCTTTGTGGTCCTGTCCGGCCGCCCGGCGGCCGGTACCTCAGTGACGCCGGTTCGGTTCGATCGGCACCTGTCGGGCACGCGAACAACATGCTGCCCAACCGCGGCTCAACTCGCTGCCTGTGCGCAGCGGGCACCGGAACCGACAGCCGGCTGCCTCGGTGCCGCTTCACCAACGACCGCCGACCGCGGCTCTTGACCTTTCCTTCCATCGTCCGTCTTCCTCTCTCCCGTTTCACCGTCTTCTCGTCATCTCCTCCTTTGTGGTCCTGTCCGGCCGTCCGCGGCGCGGCGCTACGTCGACGCCGGCATGCAGTCCGGCAACGCCTACATGTCCCAGGTGGCGGCGGTGGTCGACGGCGGCAAGGCGGCGCGCAGCGCGCGGGTGACGGCCGAGGTGCCGTAGCAGCCCGTGGAAGAAGTCTGTTCGCTGAGCCCCGCTGTTCAGGCAACTTGGCGATGAGCGATTGAGCCGACGAGCGCCGTCGGGGTCCATTTGAACCCCAAAGCGCGCCTCAGACGCCCCCAGCGGTCGATCAGACGCCCGGTCAAACGGCAAATCGCCGAAACAGCCCGCCCCTGCAGGCTCCGGGGCGTACCGACGCCGGTCTGGCGGCGCAGGAGCAGTCCGATGTTGCAGGCGGCCGCCTGGATCAGCACGCGCTTGCGGACATTCTCGTGACCGCGCACCCACACGCGACGCATACCGCCCGTCTCATACAGGTGCGCGAAAGTCCGCTCCACCACCTCGCCCCGGCACCGTTGCAGGCGACGACCCGGCCGCCCCCGCACACGACGCCGGTTCCCATACAGAGCCTTCTGTGCAGCAGCCTTCTCCGGCGGCTTCTCTCCCGTCTTCTTGTCCTGCCAGCAGCGCCGACCGCGCTCCGGCTCCGATACGTGACTCCGAACCCCTATCGTGTCGAGCGCCACCAGCGTCGCGTCGCTGTGATAGCCCTGTACATTCCCAACGACTTCACGCGGGTAATCTCGTGGAGTCGGGCAGGCCGCCGGGAGCACCAGTGATAGCCCGGTGCTGAAGCACCTGACAAGGACCTGTGCCCCGGCGGTCCAGCCACCGATGGATGCCCCGTGGGGAGTTTGCGCCGTGGAGCGCCAGTACAGGGACCGGCAGGCATCGGGGGCGCGCCCGTTCGATTCGACAGACGGGAGGGAGGTTGAAATTGAAGCTGGAGTGGTTCGCGGGTGTCGACTGGGGATCTCAGAAACATCAGGCGTGCGTGCTTGATGCCGCCGGGGAGCAGCTCGGGGAACGGGAGTTCGAGCATGGTGGTGCGGGCCTGTCGCAGATGGCGGACTGGCTGCTGTCGTTCGCGGCGGGCGACGCGGGCGAAGTCGGCGTGGCGATCGAGACGCCCAGCGGGCCGGTTGTCGAGAGCCTGCTGGAGCACGGCTTCGCCGTCCACTCGATCAATCCCAAGCAGCTTGACCGCTTCCGTGATCGCTTTTCGCCAGCGGGCGCGAAAGACGACCGGCGGGACGCGCGGGTGCTGGCCTCGGCGCTGCGTACCGACGCGCACTGTCTGCGACGGCTCGAGCCGACCGACCCGGCGATCGTCGAACTGCGCGAGTGGTCGCGCCTGAATGAGGAACTGACGCGGGAACGCGTGCGCTTGGCGAATCAGATGCGGCAGCAGCTCTGGCGCTACTATCCGCAGTTCCTCGACGCGGTTGACGACGATGTTGCGGCGCCGTGGGCGCTCGATCTGTGGCGGAGCCTGCCGACCCCGCGCGCGGGCCAACGGGTTCGCGGCGTGACCTTGACCCGAGTGTTGAAACAGCACCGCATCCGTCGGGTCGATGCCGCGACGCTGCGTGATCGGCTGCGGGCGCCGGCCATCAAGCTGACACCGGGTACGGCCGAGGCCGCGACCACGCATGTCAGGCTCCTCGTTGAACGGCTCGCGTTGCTCAACCGCCAGCTTCATCACGCGGACCGCCAGCTCGACCGGCTGGTGCATCAGCTCGCCGAGGCTGCCCCCACGGCCGATACGGACGTGTCGACGGAGGACGAGCCAGCGTCGCCAACAGACCCGCCCGACGCCGCCATCCTGCTGTCGCTGCCCGGCATCGGTACCCGGGTGCTCGCCACGCTTCTTGCTGAAGGCAGCGACGCGGTGCGGCGGCGGGACTACGACGCACTTCGCTGTCTTTGCGGGGTGGCACCGGTCACCCGGCGTTCGGGCAAGAGTCTACTCGTGATACAACGGCGGGCGGCCCACGACCGATTGCGCGACGCCGTCTTCTATTGGTCTCGCGTCGCCGTCCAACGTGATCCGGTCAGCCACGGCAAGTACCAGGCGCTGCGCGCCCGGGGCCACGGACACGCGCGCGCCCTGCGCTCGGTGGCCGACCGCCTGCTGAACGTCGCCTGCGCAATGCTCCGCGACGGTACCTGCTTCGACGCGCATCGTGCCGGGATGGGTGCTACCTGAGCCGGATCCGCGGCCGTAGCTCTTGGTGTCTGGATGCCCTTGGCCGCCGCTCGCGCCCGGGAAGGTGCACGTGATCCCGTCCGGGGGGTGTCGACGGTGCTCCGCGACAGCGGAGCGGATCGCAGGCGTCGCACTTGCAGGCAGTCGATTGCGGGCCAGCCTTTCGGCTGGCCCGCAAGGGCTTCCCGCACGGTCGGCCGCGGCAGTCATCCGAAGGACCGGAGCGCAATCGGGATAGGGAGCCTCGCGGCTCCTCCCCTCCCACACCACCGTGCGTACGGGGCCGCGTCGACGGAGTCGGGCGTTCGGGCTCGGCACGCGCCGTGCGGGCTTCGGTCCCTTGGGCGGGCGCTCCGGGCTTCACCCTTTTCGGCTCCAAGGCCAGCTCCAACTGGATGTTCTGCCGCAATGAGCGTTGCCGTCCTACTGACCCTGTCCGTCGTTCGGGCCTTCGCCGGCGAGCCGGCTACTATGCCCTCTGCTGACTTCTGCGCCGCGGTCACGGGCCTTGCGGACCCGCTCAGTCCGGGACTTCCGGACACGGCGCAGACCTCCCGAGCGACCGACCGCCTTCACCGCATCCCCGCCGGATTTACCACCCCGGCCCTTGATGGCTGCGGACTTCGCGATTCCGCGCTCGCTCGTCCAGCCGGGTAGGCCTCGTATCCGGTTCTTGTCCATCGGGTCGCAGCTTTGCTCCACGCTTCCTCAGACCCCGCCTCGCGACGACGCCCTTGCGCTTCGCTAATCCTTCGCCGCCATCAGGCTGGATAGAGGACTTACACCTCCAAGCTGTCGGTCATGCTCGGCACACGCGGAGGACCCGCGAAGCGGGTTGACGGCCGTGGCTGACCGTGCGTGCTGAACGCGATCCGAGCGAAGCGAGGGCCCTTGGTGACATCCCGTCGCCCCTCGGAGCGCCGTCAACCCACTCACCATCCCAGTAGTTGTGACGGGCATGTCACGTGTCCGAATCGGCGGATCGAAACATGTCGGCAGCGGAACGAAGAGAACACGAATATGCTACTTGCAAAATGGTGGGGAGTCCTTGTCGGCCACCACCTCTTCGACCCCCACGCCGTTCGGCTGCACCGCCTCAACCTGCTCGGCCGCCATGATCAGCGTCTCCGGCAGCGTCGCCGTGTCACCATCCGATGCATCCTGCACCGTCACCGCGACGATGGCCCCCGTGTCCATGTCGACCCCGTGCTCGGCCTTGTGGGCCAAGTGCGTCCGACCGTCCTTCATCTTCGCGATCTTCGCGTCCGGGTCCTGCGGCGATTTCCACTCCTTGTTCGACGTTTTCTTGTTCTTCCGCGAACGGTCGAACCGAGCCAGCTCCGCCCGCGTCGGCGTCTCAACCCCCGACGCCTCCGCCAACCGGCGAATGAACGCCTCGTGGGATTCTCCCGTGTCCCGCCGCTCGATACTCCGCATCGCCGCGTTCGCTTCCAGCGTCGTCGCGTCAATGCCGACCGTCTTCCCCCGAACCAGACCCGCTGCGGACAGCCGCTCCAGAACCCAGGTGAACACCGCCTCGTGGGTCTCTACGTCGATCCGCCGCCGCGTGCGCGACAGCGTCGAGTGATCCGGCGCCGCCGCGGTCAACTCCAGGTCCAGGAACGACCGCAGACTCAGCGAATCGGCCACCCGCCACGCAATCCCCCGCTCCGACGACAACCCCTCGAAATAGCCGATGAACAGCATCCGGAAATATCGACCCGGACGCAGACTCGGACGGCCCAGCCTGTCCGCGTAGAAAGCCGCGCACAACTCCTCGACGAACGCATCGAATCCGGAATCCGCCAGAACCCGGTTCAGCCGCTCGAAGTAAGGATGCCCGTCACTCGTCGGAAGGTCCGCCGTGTCCACCCACATCGGCGACGCTTGGCGCGCCGCCGGTCTCTTGCCCATCGCCATGGCCGTTCAGTGTACGGGCTCGATCGCGCCGGGGCCAAGCCGGATCCGCGACTTTCGCCACAGGCTGCTAGTCCCTTGTGTCTGAAAAAGCTTTAAGACCGGTACCTCAGTGACGCCGGTTCACTTCGATCGGCACCTGTCGGCCGAGCGAACAACATACTGCCCAACCGCGGCTCAACTCGCTGCCTGCGCGCAGCAGGCACCGGAACGGATAGCCGGCTGCCTCGGTGGCGCTTCACCAACGACCGCCGACCGCGGCTCTTGACCCTTCCGTCCATCGTCCGTCCTCCTCTCTTCTGTTTCACCGTCTTCTCGTCATTTCCTCCTTCGTGGTCCTGTCCGGCCGTCCGCGGCGCGGCGCTACGTCGACGCCGGCGTGCAGTCCGGTAGCGCCTACATGTACCAGGTGGCGGCCGTGGTCGACGGCGGGGAGGCGGCGCGCAGCGCGCGGGTGACGGCCGAGGTGCCGTGCGCCTTCACCTTCACGGTGACGCCGTTACACCGCGACGTGCTGTGGACGGCCGGCGCCGACCGGTGGCCTGTGGCCGTGACGACCGCGGCCGGCTGCCGTGGACAGCGGCGAGCGAGTCGGACTTCCTGGCGGTGACGAGCGGCACGATGGGTGGCACCGGATCCGCCGCTTGGTCGCGCCGTGGATGCGCGTGTCGGCCCAGCGCCGCTCCCAGCGGTCGAGGTAGGCCTGGGCGTCGTCGAGCCGCTCGAAGCGGAGGCCGCGCAGCGGCGTCTTCTTCGCGTGGCCGACGCCGGCCTCGACCTTGCCCTTTCGGTCGGGGTCACCGACGCGACACGGCAAGGCGACGACGCCGTAGTGGGCCAGCACGTCGCGGTAGAGCGGATTGAGCGTCGGGTCGTAGATGTCCGGGGTGAGCACGCCCTCCTTGAGGTTGTCGAGCACGACGACCCGTACGGTGCCGCCCAGCCGCCGAAACGCCCGCTCGTGCAGTTCGGCCCAGACCTGCGCGCTCGACCGGTGGACCAGCAGCCGGACAGCCTTGCGCGAGTAGCCTAGGGTCAGGACGAAGAGCCGTGTCCGCCGGTACTTGCCGGAGGCGGGGTCACGGACCATCGGTCCGTCCCCGTAATCGGCTTGACCTTCTTCACCTGGGGCCGTGGTGATGACCGCCCGGGCCTCGACGGCGGGCTCTGCCGGAGGGTCGCGACGAAGCGCCGCACGCTCGCAGAGGCCGCTGGGAAGCCATGGTCATCGACCAGGTCCCGCCAGATGGCCATGGCGTTGCGCCCCCGGCCGAGCCCTCGACAATCAGCTCGCAGTAGGGCTCGCAGGCGCTGGCCTGCGGCGCCGGACCGGGACGGTCTCTGGACACCGGGACGGCGGTTCCCCGGCCGGTTCCAGCCAGCCGCGGGTTCCGCCAAAGGGTCGATGGACACCTGCGCGGGAATGGCCGGACTTGCCGGCCGGGTGCGAGGCCGGCCACGCCCCCGCACCATCAGCCCGCCGGCCTTCAGCTCGCCGCTGGCTGTTGTCAAGCGCCGCACCCCGGTCGCCGTTCGATGCGACGCAGCGACCGAGGCCCGGCGCCGGGACCTGTTGTCGTTTCTCTTCGGTCAAGACGCTGCTCATGCCGGGCAGGAACGGTCAGTGCCCGACCGGCGTCAACATCAACATCTCGGGCGGCTATCCGATATGGCCGGTCTTGTCGAAGTGTCCGGATGTGGGTGTCCACTGGGGGGCCGGTCGAGATCGTGCCGGCTGCAACCTGTCGCCACCGACACACGGATGGCGAGCGACGGGCAGCGCTCCGAGCGCGCCGCCCCTACCGGCCCGCGCATGGCCGTCGTGGGAGCCGGGGCCCGCCGCGCTGGCCCGGTGCCCATCGACTGGCGACGAAGGGCGACGACGTCATCCCCTTCGATGCGCGCGCCAAGGAGGCTGCCTGAAGGAGTTCGGCATCGCTACAGGACCGTCGACAGCGGAGCGCGAGGTCGGATGGCCCTCGGCATCGGTGGCATCACCGTGGGTGCGATCGGCGCCCGGGAGATGGACCTGACGTTCGACGGACCCTTGAGCGGCTGCGACGGGTCTTCCTCGGGATCGGGCTCGCCTGCGGTCAACGCGCCGGGCATCGAGGACGCAATGGAGAACGTGCCGGACGCGGTCGACGTCATCGCCGAGCTGCGCCAGGCGGAGAAACCTTCGACGCAGGCGCGTGGTCGTCATGAGACGTGGCATGACGGCGGTGGACGCCGCCGTGCAGTCGAAGTTCCCCACCGCCGAGGGCGTGACGATGGTCTACCGGCGGAGGCGCGAGCGGACGAGCACCTCGGGCTACGAGCTGGATCACGCCGCCTCGAAGGCCGTACGGATCATCACCGACGCCAAGCCCGTGAGGGTCACGGGCGGCGGTGCGGTCCGCGAGGTGGAGTCGCCTATTCGGAGCAGGTGCCGGTTCATCTCCTCGACAGCGCTCTGGAACGGTCGAGTCCCGCCCAGTAAGCACCGAGGGCTCCGACAGATTCAGGCCCGACCAGATCCCGGTCCTCTCCGGCGCGCTGCCGACGATCGGGACGTCGGTCTCCGCCGGCAGATCCACCAGCAGCTCGACGAGGATGGGATCCTCAGACCTTCTGCTGGGGCGCCCCCAGTTTTCTTGGACACGGATTAAGGGAGAATCCGATGTCACCAGGAGGTGGGGGTATGGTTCGGTCGAGGGGGGTGAAGGGAGCCCGGAGGGCGACCGGAGTCGGCGCCGACGCGGCGGCGATGGGGTCGGGGGCCTTGGCGCCGGGACAACGGTGGAGCGCGAGCCGGAAACGGGATGTGGTGTTGCAGCTGCTGCGTGGCGAGCCGCTCGACACGGTTTCGCGTGAAGTCGGTGTGGAAGTCTATCGCCTGGAGAGGTGGAAGACCCGGGCGCTGGCCGGTCTCGAGCTGGGTCTGAAGGAGCAGGCCGGTGAGCCGCTGGCCGCCGAGCTGGACGCGGCCAAGCGGCACATCGGGGATCTGTCGATGGAGAACGAGCTGCTGCGGTCGCGTGCCCGCGCAGCGGAGCGCCGCCTCCCTTTGGCGACGCGGAGGTCGCGACGATGAGCCAAACGACCTCCGCGACGACGGGGCGGCGCTACGGTCTCGAGCGGGTGTGTCGACTGTGGGAGCAGTCGCGCTCGGCGTTCTACGCGCGGCGGGATCGCCTGCAGCGTTCAGCGTCGGCTGACAGTCCGTGCCGCCGCGGGCCAACGCCCGCGCTATCGGATGCGCAGTTGCTGGCGGCGATTCGCAACGACCTGGCCCGCTCCCCGTTCCAGGGCGACGCGCGGCGAGGGCCATCGCAAGGTCCACGCGCGGCTGCGGATCCTCGACGGGGTGCGGGTCTCGCGCACGCGGGTGTTGCGCGTGATGCGCGCGCAGGGCCTGCTCTCGCCCCACCGCGGGCGGCAGGGTGAGCCGAAACCGCACGACGGCACGATTGTCACCTCGGCGCCCGACGTCATGTGGGGTACCGATGGCGCGCGGGTGTTGACCGTCGACGACGGCTGGGTCTGGACCTTCGCGGCCGTCGACCACTGGAATGCCGAGTGTGTGGGATGGCACGTGTGCAAGGTGGGCGACCGTTTCGCGGCCCTCGAGCCGGTCGCGCAAGGGCTCCGGCGCCGCTGCGGCTCGGTCGAGGCGGACGCGGCCCGCGGCCTGTCGCTCCGGATGGACCACGGCAGCCAGTATCTGTCCGACCACTTCCTCAACCAGGTCCGCTACTGGGGCATCCGCCCCAGCTTCGGCTTGCTCAAAGAGCCGGAGACCAACGGCGTCGTCGAACGCTGGAATCGCACGCTCAAGGAGCAGGCCGTCTACGGCCGGGTCTTTCAAAATCTCGCCGACGTGCGCGCCGCCGTCGCCGAGTTCGTCGAGCGCTACAACCGGTGCTGGCGCCTCGAGAAGCTGGCCTATCGCACGCCACTCGAGGCCCGCGAAGATTACGAGCTACGCCAAGCCGCGTAGCCCAAACTTGTGTCCAAGAAACCGGGTGCGGTACACTCAGACCTTCTGCCGTTTTGCGGGGACGCGGGAGTTAACGGACGATGCCCCTGCTGCTGTTCGCGTGCGCGTCACAAGCGGTGCGCCCGCCGCGACGAACGTCACCGTCCAAAGGACGTCCCCCGCGTGTCCTTCGCAGGCTTCGGCGACGATCGGGAACCGGTGCCCGACTTGACGGGTGCCGGGTGAGCCCGGCCGGGCCCGTCTGGCTCATCAGCCTCCGTCCCTCGGTTCGCGGCGGCTCCCTTTGCCTTCGGTACCGCGGCCGGCATTGCCGGTGTGGCCGGCGCGCTCGACGGGGACGTCTGCTCCGTCGGGGCCCGCCGAGGCCTGGGCTCGCCAGGACTGGGGCGCGGCGAGTCGCCACGGGCTTCCGGGCGGCCGTCGCGTTCGTCATCCCCCTCCCCTATCTGGTCCACGCTGGTTCCTGTTGATGTCGGTGCCGCGGCCGGCATCGCCGATGTGGCCGGCGCGCTCGACGGGGACGTCTGCTCCGTCGGGGCCCGCCGAAGCCTGTGCTCGCTCGGCTTTGGGCGAGGCGAGGGGCGACCACCCTCGTGGTCGCCGGCGCTCGCATCGAACCCGGTGCCGCTAATTGCGTGGACCGTCTCGCGCCGTGGTTCGCGTTCAATAGCCGGCGGCGGTGCCGAGACCCGATCCGGCCGGCGTTCGCTGAGCGCACCGCCCCGACGGCTTTCTTGGCAAGCGGCTAGGAAGATGCCCTGCACTGCCGACCGACACTCGCGCACAATGCGCTTCCGGACGATCTCTTCCCTCTCGGGAGAGGACTCCCGCTCGGATGCATTCCAGGCTTGCCGCTGACGTTCCAGCGTCTCCGCGACGAGGGCGTCGAGATGGCGCTGCTCGGACGACGCCCGGTCCGAACGGTCGAACCGGGCGTCGCGGTCCTCGGCCACCGCGCAACGGTCATACCGGTCCCGAACCTCACCGTACACCGCCTTCGCGAACGCATCCGCACCGGGCGGCGACTCCAGCGTCTCGTCCGCGAGAGCCGGAACGCAATACTCAGGCCGCGAGTCCGGCAGCGGCTGCGTCTTCGGCACGCCCGCCTCGACCGCGTCCGCCGCACCCTCGATCTGTTCGCGCCGCCGCGCCAGCCGCTTGGCGTCCTCGATCCGTCCCGTCGCCCGGCAGCAGGCGATCTCGAACAACTCCGCGACCCGCGACCGATGCACCTCGACGACCAACGCGCGCGCCGAGTCCGGCGTCGGAGCCGGCGATGAAATCGACGGCGACCACGAGCGCCTCTGCCGCTCCAACCTGCCGGCGACCAACGGGGCTACGTAACGCCGTTCCGACGCCGCCCGGTCCGAACGGTCGAACCGGGCGTCGACGTCCTCGGCCACCGCAAGGCGGTCATACCGGTCCCGAACCTCACCGTACACCGCCTTCGCGAACGCATCCGCACCGGGCGGCGACTCCAGCGTCTCGTCCGCGAGAGCCGGAACGCAATACTCAGGCCGCGAGTGCAGCGGCTGCGTCTTCGGCACGCCCGCCTCGACCGCGTCCGCCGCACCCTCGATCTGTTCGCGCCGCCGCGCCAGCCGCTTGGCGTCCTCGATCCGTCCCGTCGCCCGGCAGCAGGCGATCTCGAACAACTCCGCGACCCGCGACCGATGCACCTCGACGACCAACGCGCGCGCCGAGTCCGGCGTCGGAGCCGGCGATGAAATCGACGGCGACCACGAGCGCCTCTGCCGCTCCAACCTGCCGGCGACCAACGGGGCTACGTAACGCCGTTCCGACGCCGCCCGGTCCGAACGGTCGAACCGGGCGGCGCGGTCCTCGGCCACCGCGCGGCGGTCATACCGGTCCCGAACCTCACCGTACACCGCCTTCGCGAACGCATCCGCACCGGGCGGCGGCTCCAGCGTCTCGTCCGCGACAGCCGGAACCCAATACTCAGGCCGCGAGTGCAGCGGCTGCGTCTTCCGCACGCCCGCCTCGACCGCGTCCGCCGCACCCTCGATCTGTTCGCGCCGCCGCGCCAGCCGCTTGGCGTCCTCGATCCGTCCCGTCGCCCGGCAGCAGGCGATCTCGAACAACTCCGCGACCCGCGACCGATGCACCTCGACGACCAACGCGCGCGCCGAGTCCGGCGTCGGAGCCGGCGATGAAATCGACGGCGACCACGAGCGCCTCTGCCGCTCCAACCTGCCGGCGACCAACGGGGCTACGTAACGCCGTTCCGACGCCGCCCGGTCCGAACGGTCGAACCGGGCGGCGCGGTCCTCGGCCACCGCGCGGCGGTCATACCGGTCCCGAACCTCACCGTACACCGCCTTCGCGAACGCATCCGCACCGGGCGGCGGCTCCAGCGTCTCGTCCGCGACAGCCGGAACCCAATACTCAGGCCGCGAGTGCAGCGGCTGCGTCTTCCGCACGCCCGCCTCGACCGCGTCCGCCGCACCCTCGATCTGTTCGCGCCGCCGCGCCAGCCGCTTGGCGTCCTCGATCCGTCCCGTCGCCCGGCAGCAGGCGATCTCGAACAACTCCGCGACCCGCGACCGATGCACCTCGACGACCAACGCGCGCGCCGAGTCCGGCGTCGGAGCCGGCGATGAAATCGACGGCGACCACGAGCGCCTCTGCCGCTCCAACTGCCGGCGACCAACGGGCCCAGGCACGCTGCTCGGACGCCTCCCGATCCGAAGGGCCGAACCGTGCGCCGCGGTCCTCGGCCACCGCGCGGCGGTCATACCGGTCCCGAACCTCACCGTACACCGCCTTCGCGAACGCATCCGCACCGGGCGGCGACTCCAGCGTCTCGTCCGCGAGAGCCGGAACCCAATACTCAGGCCGCGAGTCCGGCAGCGGCTGCGTCTTCGGCACGCCCGCCTCGACCGCGTCCGCCGCACCATCGATCTGTTCGCGCCGGCGCTCCAGCCGCTCGGCGTCCTCGATCCGTCCCGTCGCCCGGCAGCAGGCGATCTCGAACAGCTCCGCGACCCGCGACCGATGCGCCTCGACGACCACCGCGTCCGCCGACTCCCGCCTCGGAGCCGGCGACGAACTCGACGGCGACCACGAGCGCCTCAGCCGTCCATACGTGCCGTCGACCAACGGGCCCAGGCACCGCTGCTCGGACGCCTCCCGATCCGAAGGGCCGAACCGTGCGCCGCGGTCCTCGGCCACCGCGCGGCGGTCATACCGGTCCCGAACCTCACCGTACACCGCCTTCGCGAACGCATCCGCACCGGGCGGCGACTCCAGCGTCTCGTCCGCGAGAGCCGGAACGCAATACTCAGGCCGCGAGAGCGGCTGCGGCCGGGTCTTCGGCACGCCCGCCTCGACCGCGTCCGCGGCACGACCCACCAAGTGCAACGTCTGAAGTAGCTTTGCGACCTGTTTCCGGAGCCACGTCACCAATCGTCCGACCAGGCTCCGAGGCGCCGGGTTGGGCTCTCGAACAACGATTGCGCGCACGCGGGCACGATCCGAGAGGAGACCTAACATCGCTCGTGCTCGGTTGTCGGTAGCGTCGCCGCCACGGAAGGCATCGCCGGTCTCCCGCCATTCGAGGCTGCTGGCACCGGGGAACGTTCGCTCCGCGTCGAGAACCAGCTCGTGTTCAACGGCCGACGCCCAGCGGGCGGGGCTTTGCTCGGCTCTGTCGAGTGCCCTGTCGACATCCCTGGAGGTTGCGGCCTGCCGCCAGTTCGGCGTCTGCCCGCCAAGCGCAAGAAACAGGGCCGCATCGCAACCCGGTACGTCGAACAGTGCGTCGACTCGCCCCGCACGCCGCTTAGCGTCTTCCTCTAGTTTCTCCTCGGCATACGTCAGCGCCGTATCGACTTGCGCCGCCGGCGCCTCTCTCGTCTCCCGCCATTCCGGTGCGAGTTCGGCCAGTTTCTGCGAGTACAGATTCCACCCCTCGGACGTCTTCCGGATCTCCTCGAGGCGTACTGTCCGCTGCCGCGCCTCCTCCGCTAGCCGCCGCGCCGCCGCCGCACGACGCACCGACGCGACCCGCGCCAGCTTGTTCTGCGCATGCGCCAGGGCCGCATCGACGCACTCGGCCCTCGGCCCCTCCCGTCCGCGCCATCCCGGATCCAGTTCGTCCAGCTTGCCCTCGTACAGCTCCCGACCGCCCGCCTGCAACTCGACCGCCTCGACCCGTGCCTCCCGCTGACGCTGCGCCTCCGCCAGCCGCCGCGCCGCCGCCGCACGACGCGCCGACGCGATCCGTTCCAGCTCGTTCTCGGCATGCGTCAGGGCCGCATCCACGAACTCGGCCTTCGGCTCCTCCCGTCCACGCCATCCCGGATCCAGTTCGTCCAGCTTGCCCTCGTACAGCTCCCGACCGCCCGCCTGCAACTCGACCGCCTCGACCCGTGCCTCCCGCTGACGCTGCGCCTCCGCCAGCCGCCGCGCCGCCGCCGCACGACGCGCCGACGCGATCCGTTCCAGCTCGTTCTCGGCATGCGTCAGGGCCGCATCCACGAACTCGGCCTTCGGCTCCTCCCGTCCACGCCATCCCGGATCCAGTTCGTCCAGCTTGCCCTCGTACAGCTCCCGACCGCCCGCCTGCGATTCGACCGCCTCGACCCGTGCCTCCCGCTGACGCTGCGCCTCCGCCAGCCGCCGCGCCGCCGCCGCACGACGCGCCGACGCGATCCGCTCCAGCTCGTTCTGCGCATGCGCCAGGGCCGCATCCACGAACTCGGCCTTCGGCTCCTCCCGTCCACGCCATCCCGGATCCAGTTCGTCCAGCTTGCCCTCGTACAGCTCCCGACCGCCCGCCTGCGATTCGACCGCCTCGACCCGTGCCTCCCGCTGACGCTGCGCCTCCGCCAGCCGCCGCGCCGCCGCCGCACGACGCGCCGACGCGATCCGTTCCAGCTCGTTCTCGGCATCCGCCAGCGCCTCATCGACGATCGCAACGTCCGCCTCGGCCATATCCCGACCCGGAGCCAGCTCCGCCAACTTGCGCTTGAACAGAGCCCACCCGCCAGCCTGCAACCCCACCGCCTCGATGCGTGCGGCGCGCTTCCGCGCCTCCTCCACCTCACGCTGCGACGCGATCAGCGCCAGCTCGTTCTCCGCATACGTCAATGCCGCGTCGACGTCCCGGACCCTCGCCGCGTTCCGGTTCTGCCACTCTGGATCCAGCTCCCTCAGCTTGCGCCGCAGGAGCTCTTTCCCTTCCGGCGTCGATTCGACCGCCGCCCTGCGAGTTCTTCGTTCGCCCTCCGTGTTCTCAGCCACCGTACGCCACGCGTGATCCAATCGCCCGTTAAGCTCCCCCACTTCCTCCCGCAGCTGCGCAACCTGCTCCGGGTGGACCTCCACTTCCAGACGCAACCCCGCAACTCGCGCAGCGTTGGCCTCCGCCTCTCGCTTCAAGTCCTGCGCTCGAGTCGACGTCTCCCCGCGCGCCAGGATCGCCGTCGCCTGCTTCCCCAGGTGCCTCGTCGGCAAACGGCACAGCTTCAGCGCCTGCTCGTAGTCGCACTCCGCAAGCGCTGCCGTCAGTTGTGCCCTGAGCGTTCGATGGCTGACCCACTCATCTCTCCCGATGCCCGCCTCCGCCAGGTACCTGTTGATCACGGTGGCCGAGCCTTCCCGACACTCCGCCACCAGCTGCTTATCGTCCCAGTCGCGGTTCTTCCGCGGCGCGAACCCTGCCCCGGCCAATGCCCGCATCGCGCTCAGCGCGTGCGCATGTGGGTTCTCCCCATCGAGCTCGTGGAAATAGAGATCGACGACCATTCCACGGCTGACGAGATGCCGGTCGAAGACCTCGCGGCCGAGCCGCTTGTTCGTGGCCGGATCCAGCTCCCGCGGCAGTGCGAGAACCCAACTGCGCGCCAACTGGGCGTCGCGTCGGATCTCAGCCTTCTCCGCAGCATTCCACAGGGTCGAGCGATCCTGCGTCCACGGCTCCGCCCCGGCTGGCGCCAGTATCGGGGCGCCATCGACACCTGAGCGCCGCGTGTAATCGTGCACCTCTCCCGTGCGCTCGTCGATCAAGCGCACGCCGGCCCGATACGCGGCTGCTGCAATCACACTGTGGCCCTTGCCACGCGATATGATGCTAACGTCCAGGTGGTGGATGGCCATGCCAGCCGCCTTTTACGCACTGACGTCGCGAAGCGATGTATAGGTGCGCTATTCGTCCGCCTTGAGGGCGTCCGAATAGGCTAACCAGCCTACATGGGTTAGCGCCTAAAGGAAAGCCAGTCGACTGCATACTCATTGTACACGGCCTGCGGACGATTGAGACGCCGCGTGTAGATGACGAGCCAGAAATCACATTCGCTCACGTCTCTTCTGAAGAACAACTTATCGCTTTGACCAAATTCGTTGCCCGCCTTGCATCGGCACTACCTTGCGTATTGCGGGTTGCACTGGGCGGACCGCCGACACAAACGCGCAAAACCGAAGTGCCGCGTTCCTGTCCTACGCTAACAACAACCGCGAATTCCGCGGCGCGCGGTTGCAAACGCTCGTCCGCAAATCGACAGTCTTGACTGCGTTCCAACGAACCGGGCGCTGACCCGTTCGACTTCATTGTCCTTCGGCTCCACGATGATGTAACCGTCGGTTCTGTGTTCCTAGGGCAATGATACGAACGACGCCCAGAAAGCGAATGGACCGTAGCCGCTTCGAGATCGCCCTGTCCCGGTTACGCTGATCTGCCATGATCTTCTCGCGTTCTCGGATTTGCAAAAAAACCTCATCCCTCATACACGTCACCGTCGCCACGACGTGTACTTTTTCAGGTTGCATCGATGGATGCTATCTTGGCGAAATGAACAAATCGTTCAGGTGACATCGTTCGTCCCATCTATCTCGGCACGCAATTCTTCACACGAGGCTGACGACGGTCCCGGCTACCAAGCCGGCCGATCTGTTCTCGGTGTTGGCAGTCGATTCCCGGTCGGAAGCCCTGGTGATGCCGGGTGGACCTCGGCCGCAGACTGACGAATACCGAACGCGACGGTTGAGCCCCGGCAGCGACACGCTGCTCATGTTGCGGTGGACGTGTCGACGGGTCCGCGCTCCAGTGTCGATGTTCCCTTTTTCGCTCGCGGGGGAATCGAGCCGATCCGATGACAGCGATTCGGCCGCCGAGAATGCCCCGCATCCCGAACGTTTCGTCACACGCGGTTCGACGTGAGCGACCTGACGAACCGGTCACCCTCGGCCCATGCCTCGTCGGCAACGACATCTCGCTTTCTCTGACTGCCGCTGCCACGCTTTGCTCGGCGCAAGAATCGATTTCCGCGGAGCCGTTCGCCGCGAGGACCGGGATCTCTGCCGGCCATCCGGTGGAGGCGGTCAGCTGAGAAAAGCCTTTGCTCCTGCGCTCCAGGTCGTCGGCGACGCGGTTCAACCACTCGGCGATCTCGCAGACCCTCCTGTTGGGACGTCGTACCTTTCGCTGCGCCTTGGCGGGGTGCAGCTGCAGCTCGTGGGCGTGATCAAAAATGAGAGTTCCGACACAACGCAGGATGCTGGGATACCAGTGCCGTTTGGCGACATCCGGGGCCTTGAGGCGAGAATCGAGGGACTCGGACTTGCTCGGCCGCGTTCGCAAGGCATCGTTGAGCGTGCTCGCGATCGACCGCTTGGCAATCTGTCCGGCGCGGTCGCTTGTCCCGGCATCGGCCGTGCCGATCTTGGGAAGTGGCGAGAACTCGGACCCGAACTGTCCGCCGAGGTCGCCCACCGTGCAACAGCCCGATGCTGTGCGCGTCGGGCTTGGGCATCGGAATCCGTCTGATGGTACGCGGGCTACTCGACGTCCTGCCGCTCGCGCCCGGGACGGGCCGGTCGACCGCCACTGCGCCGAAATGACGATCGGGAGCTGTCGCACGGCGCCGCGCCGTCGGCAGCAACAATTCTTGTGTGGAGATCGGCAGAATCTTGGCCGGCGCGTCCTGGAACGTGTACGCCATGTCGGGCACGGCGGGATCGTCGGGATGGAGCGGATCGAACCGACTCGACCAGGCTCGCGCCGAGCCGGTCCCGGAGGACGGTCTTGATCTCGTTGTCGATCCGATCGCTGATCGCCGCGTCGTTCAGCATGTGCTTGACCATGTACTCGCGGACGATCCCGATGCGCATGCCGGCCAGCGGCTGCTCGTCCCCGTTGCCCGGCGCGTCCTCGACGACGAAGCCGGCGTAAGGCTCGGTGGAAACCAGTGCCTCCGGCACCGCCGTGTAGATCCCCCGGGGATCGAAGCGGCCGAGCGCCGGGTCGGCGAGCGCGTCCAGAACGAGGGCCGCATCCGTTCGAGATCGACGAATCCTCTTGAGCTGAGCCTCGCCCCCGCGTGGCGTCGCCCGCTTCGTTGAACCCACGCGTCGAGCTGCTACGTTGCACGCTCTCACTCTCACCGCTCCCCGGTTGTTCCGCTTGCCACCAGGACCCTGAGTGTTCCTACCATCACGACCGCCGGCGACAGCTACCGGCTCCAGGCCGCCACACGCAACCAAGCGTCCCGCCACATCTTCGGTCGCTGGAAGCCGCCCTGCGTGAACCTTCCCGGGCGGAAGGTAGTCGTTCTCGGCAACCACGACTTCACTCGGTTCCGATGGCGGGAGCGCCCGCTCGGCGCCGATCTGATCCTGATGACGCTCATCATCCGGAGCGACCCGCCGCTCCTGGTCACACATGTGCCGCTCGTCGTCGTGCCTGACGGATGCGTCAACGTGCACGGGCACCACCACGATTTCCGACCCTTGGAGACCGGTCCGTGGATCAACGTGAGCGTCGAACAGACCGGCTACCGGCCGCTCGACGTCCGCACTCAGGTCCTGCCGCTCGCCAGGACGCTGATCAGCGGTCGGACGCCCGACGGCGCGACGACGATCGACCGCATCGGCCGAGCGAGCCAGGCCGCAGCGCCCCTGCGGGCTGTGTTCCCCGCGCGCTGATGCTACGCTGGCCGGGGGATGGGTGACCTGCCCGACAACGACCTCGAGCGACGCGCACGAGCGCTGGGCATCGATCCCCAGAACCTCGCTGACTTCGAGGCGGCACGGCGCCGACCGCTGAGCCAGCGGATGCGCATGTTCGTCCGAACGTACAAGCCGGTGATGGACGACGCGCGGTTCCGGGCGTTCAACTCAACGGCGGAGTACCGGCGCTGGTGCAACGAGAATTTGCCGCGCTGGCTCGGGTACCACAGCGATGACGACGATGCCGGTTAGCCTGCACGTGCCGGGCGGGAGCCGATGACCGACAGGTGCGTCGTTCTCGCCGTCGTGGTCGCAGCCACCGTGGTGCAGCTCGCGGTCCTCGTCACGCTGCATGCGCGGACCACGGCCCAGCTGGAAGGGTTCGAGAGCGGCGTGGGCGCCCGCCTCGATGCGCTCGAGACCGACCTGCTCACCCGGCTCGACGACTTCGAGGCCAGTGTGCTCGCCCGGCTCGACGCTTTCGAGACTAGCGTGGGCGCGGCGCTCGAGACGGCGACGTCAGTACGCGGTTCTTTCGATCTGCTCGATGGTCGTCTCGCCCGCCGGTCTCTGTCCCTTCACCGCCAGCCGCGCCAGCGCCACGATCGCTTGGAGTCGCACGGGCCGGTAGCCCGTGTGCTCGACGCAGATGTTGATGTAGCGTCCCTGGCGCAACGGCTCGTTGTTGTGGACGTGCCCGTGGACGTTCACGACTCCTTCCGGCACCCGCCGCAGCGGGATGTGCGTGAACGCGAGAGGCGGCTCCGTCTTGACGAGGAGCGTCGTCCACGTCGTCGCGAACCCGGTTCTCTCCACGCCTCCCCGCCTTGAGAGGTCGTGGTTTCCCAGGATCAGCATCTTCTCTCCCGGGCAATCTGCAACCTGTCGCAGCCGGGCTTTGTTGAGGCTTCCTGCCAGCGCGACGTCGCCGCCGCACAGCATCATCTCGTCCGCGCCTACCGTCTCGCGCCAGGCGCCCAGCAGCGCCTCGTCCATCGCTTCGGCGGCGGCGAACGGGCGCTTGCAGTACTCGATGATCCGCCGGTGATGCAGGTGGAGGTCCGACCAAACCCACGTCTGCCGGTCGGGCTTCCAGGCGCCGCCCGGGCGCCGGGCAGCTTCCTTCAGCATGTGGCGCACGGCCTTTACGCCGCCCTGCCCGTTCTCCGTCTGCTGGCGGATGAGGGCCGCGAGGTCTGCGAGGTACAGTGCGTTCAGCTCGTCAGGCGTCATGGATTCCCCGCCCCCGCGGGGCTACGGCAGCCGCACGAGAGCCTGCACCATCGCCGCGCCCACGATGCACTCGGTCTGCGTGGCGAGCTCGCCGATCTGGACCCGCACGCCGGCGACCGGCCGTTGGTCGCGCCGTTCGTCGGCGTAGACCACGGTCCCGTGCCTCGTGTACGTCAGTCCGAGCCTCGCGGCGAGCTCCTCGGGCACGACCAGGCTCACGGCGCCGGTGTCGACGATCCCGTCGACGGTGACTTGGCGGATATCGTTCTCGGCGGCGTCGCCGCGCAGGAAGTACTCGCGGTCGCCGGCGTTCTCGAGCGTCAGTGTCGTTCGGATCTCACCCATGGGTAGGTGCCTCGATTTGAGCGCCCGAACCGGCCGCCTAGCAGGCTCCCCACGGCGCTTCCGGCACACACCAGTAGGCCGCGAACGCCAGGAACTGGTCGTTGAACTCCACCTCGCGCGTGGCCGCGTCGTGATCGACCACCAGCGGCCACGGATTGTCGATCAGCACCTCCTTGGTCACACCGCCGAAGTGACGGAACGCACCCTCCAGGCCGCGAAACCATGACGACTGCCGCTCGTGCCTGAACGCCGCCACGTAGCAGCGCCGCGAGTAGCCCAGCGTCGCCACGAACAGGAACACGCGCACCCGCCTGAGTTTGCGGGCACCCGGTCTGCCGCATCCCTTTGTTCGGCGAGGCGATACCAACGACGTTGTACGCACAGCCTCGGTTGCGCTCGAGCTCGGCAGGCGAGACGAGGAGGAGATCCACACCCCGGCGATCCTCCGGAAGCGCGGCCGCCAAGGCGGCTTGCCCGAGCCACGGATTGGCCCCCGGGTCGGGGAAGACGACCAACAGGTCGATGTCGCTGCGCATTTTGCATCTCACCCCGGGCGGCCGAGCCGAACAGGATGACGCGTTCGGGATCAGCGAGAGTAACCAGTGCGTCCGTCACACGCCTCAGCATCACCTCGTCAGGCACGCCATCGGGGTCTCAGCACTCCCACCGATCGTCGATCGGGTCGTAACCTTGCGCTGCTGCCGTGTGGCCCGTCATCGCCTCCACCCGCGCCGCCGCGCCTCGGCCAGCACCGCGCTGAGCCTGACCGGCTCGTAGCCGGTCTGCTCGAGCGTGATGTTGATGTGCCGCGCGGTCGGCTCCGTTCCCTCGTGAAGGTGGCCGTGCACGTTGACCGTGCCGGCCGGCAGCTGGCCGAGCGGCTCGTGGCTCAGCGCCAGCGGCGGGTCCGTTGCGCACAGCGCCAGGGGATCGGGGCAACCTCAACGGGCTCGTGAACCCCGCCTCACGCAGCGCCTCGACGTCGCGGTCGTGGTTGCCGAGCACGGACAACCGTGGTAGCGGCAAGATGAAAGGGACCCCCTGAGCACTCGGGAACAGCGTTCCCTGGCGATGATCGACGGGGCGAGACAGGTCGTCTCGTCGATTGAGTTGGGAGGACGCGGAGGTGATCAGGATGTCCCAATGGGCCGAGATCCGGCACTTGCATCTGGTGGAGAGGGTGCCGAAGAAGGAGATCGCGCGGCGGTTGAAGTTGGACGTGAAGACGGTGCGGCGAGCCATCAGCCGGTCGACGACGCCGGTGCGGGTGTCGCCGCCACGGCCCGGGACCCTGGACCCGTGGCGGGAGCGGATCAGGCAGTGGCTACGCGAGGAGCCGCGGTTGACCGCGAAACGGATTCGTCGGTTGTTGCTGCCGATGGCGGGACCGCTCCCGGCGCGCACGGTGCGCCGGTACGTCGCGGGGCTGAGGACGGCCACCACGAGGAAGGAGGCCTTCGTGCACCGCAGCGTGCTGCCCGGCACAACGATGGAGGTCGACTTCGGCGAGTCGTGGGTCGACATCGCCGGCGTGCCGTGCAAGGTCAAGTACCTGGTGGCGACTCTGCCGTTCTCCAACGCGTACTTCGCCAAGGCGTACCCGGTCGAGCGGCTCGAGTCGCTGCTCGACGGCATCGAGTCGGCGTTCCGCTACTTCGGGGGCCTCGTGGATCGCCTCGTGCTCGACAACACCTCGCTGGCGGTCAAGGACGTGTTGGCGGGCCGGGACCGGGTGCAGACCGAGGCGTTCGATGCGTTTCGGGGCGGGTATCCGTTCCGGGCGGAGTTCTGCGCGCCGGCAAAGGGCTGGGAGAAGGGTTCTGTGGAGGGAGGTGTGAAATACGTCCGGAACCTGGTGTTCCGGCCGCGGCTGGCGGTCGAGAGCTGGACGGCCCTCAACGCGGCGATCATCACGGAGCTGGAGGCCGACCTGCCGACGCGGCAACTCGACGACGGGCGCTCGGTCGAGGAAGCGTTGGCGCAGGAGCGGCAGCGCCTGCGGGCGATGCCCGTGCACCTTCCCGCCACCTGCCGTGTCGTCGCGCGGGTGGCCGACAAGTTCGGACACGTCCGCGTGGACCGGGTGACGTACTCGGTGCCGATCCGCCACGCCTACCGGCCGGTGTGGGCGAAGCTGTATCACGACCGGGTGGCGATCGCGGTCGGCGCCGAGGTGGTCGCCGAGCATCCCCGGGCGTTCGTCCGGGGCGCGAAGGTCCTCGATGCGCTTCACGTCCTGCCGTTGCTCGAGCGCAAGCACCGGGCCGTGGCCGAGGCGACGGCGCTTCACGACTGGCGGCTGGCCCCGGTGTGGCAGCGGGCGCGGGCGGAGTTGGCGAAGCACACCCGCAAGCCCGATCAGGAATGGGTCCGGATGCTGCGACTCATGGAGACCCATCCGGCCCCGGCGGTCGAGCGCGCGGTGACGGCCGCGCTCGAGCGCCATTCGCCGCGCCTGGAGACGGTGCGGCTCATCCTCCGTCAGCAGCAGGCCGGCCCGCCGCCGGTGTGCCCGCCGGTCGCGAGCGTGCGTCCGGAGCTGGCGCGGATCGCGGTGCCCGCGCCGAGGCTGTCGGCGTATGACGCGCTGGTGGAGGGCTCCTGCTGATGGCTACCGCGATTGCCGAGCCCCCGCATCTGACGGCGGACCTCAAGGCGCTGTACCTGTCGACGGTCGCGTCGCAGTGGCGTCGCCTGGCCGAGCAGGCCGCCCGCCAGCGTCAGGCGCCGGCCGACTACCTGGCGCAGCTGGTGCACCTGGAGGTGACCGGACGCCGGGAGCGCCGCATCCAACGCCGCATCCAGGATGCCCGCTTCCCGATGCTCAAGACGCTGGACGCCTTCTCGTTCGAGGCCCAGCCGGACCTCGACCGCGACGCGGTCCTGCAGGTCTTCGACTGCCGCTTCGTCACCGACGCCGCCAACGTCGTGTTCGTCGGCGGCGTCGGCACAGGGAAGACCCATCTGTCCATCGCCCTGGGGATGGCCTGCTGCCAGCACGACTACCGGGTGCGGTTCGTGACCGCGGCCGAGCTGGTCACGCTGCTCGTCGAGGCGCAGCAGCAGGGCCGTCTCGCCCGCAAGCTCGCCCAGCTCGCCCGCTTCGATTTGGTCATCTGCGACGAGCTCGGCTACGTTCCGCTCGACAAGGCCGGCGCCGACCTGCTGTTCGGGTTCATCAGCCAGCGCTACGAGCGCCGGAGTCTGGTGGTGACGACGAATCTGCCGTTCACGCGCTGGTCCGAGGTGTTCCTCGACCCGACGGCGGCCGCCGCGGTGATCGACCGGGTGGTGCATCACGCGACCGTACTGCAAACCACGGGCGGCAGCTTCAGGCTGGCGGCCGCGAAGCAGAACCAGGCGCTGGCAGCCGGTAAGAAGGGAGCTCGTTGATGCCCCTGGGCCGTGCCCCCCGCTTCGAACCGCGTAGCGGCGGGCCGGCCGGCGTGTCAACGCGCTGCGCGCCTCCTCCGCTGCGCTACGGCCCTGCGGGTGACACACCGTCCGTCCCTCCGCTCAGGCAGCAGCTATGGGCCTTGCGGCCCGGCCTGGACGAGGGCGTCCCGGCCGTCCACGACGTCTCACGGGACGCCACGGATCGCCGGCGTCCGGCCAGAACCGCCGGCTCGCGGTTCGAATCGGTGGCGGCGGGGATGGCGGGTTCCCGGCGGTGGGCGACCCGTGCCCCGCCTCGCTCCGACGAAGCAGGATTGATGTACTGACACGCCAACCCGGGGGGTCCCTTTCACGTGGCCGTAGGGGTCCTTTTCTGGTTGCCATTTCCAGACAACCGCCTGCCCGGACAGATGGCGGATGTCGGCGACCAGGCGCCGGTCGCGCCAGGCGTCCCGATGGGCGATGTCGCCCAGGCAGATGATCGTCTCGTCGGCGCGTACGTGCTGGCGCCAGGTCCCGAGAGCAGGTGAGCGTTCATCGCGGCGACGGCGGCGAACGGCCGGTCGAACGCCTCGAGGGGGCTGCTGCGGTCGCCGAAGTGCGGGTCGCTCCAGATCCACGTCTGCTCAGCCGGGCTGTCGATGATCGGGATCGGTCACGCAGGTCCTCGACAGCGGCTCTGGGGTCCGTCACGGTTCATCCTTCACCCCAGTTGCCTCGGGTGGTGCTCGCGAGGGCCTCGAGGCGCCGCCGCGCCCCCGTCAACGGCGACGCGGGAGCGGGAGGTCTTCATGGGCTGGCTCGTAGCGGGTTCGACGCCGTACGCGTCGCGCGGCGCCGCGTCGATCGTCGCGGCGGTACAGCGGATCGTCCCTACTGGAGCGGCCAGACGCAAAATCGGTCCGCGCGCGCCCGCAGCCGATGTCCTCGTCGATCCTCGCGGGGCGGTGACGCGACCGCCCTGCGCAGAGCGCCTACTGGCGGGGCCAGACGCGAGATCAGCCCCTCAGAAGCCATCGATACCGGGGGGTGCTAGTGGTGTGTCACTAGAAAGAGTTTACAGTTCGACTGTCACGGTGCCCCCAACACTGCGGCCCCGAATCGTCCCGGAAACCGGGGGTTAACGGTCTCGTCGACTACAGGCTGACGATGTAAAGCCGTTTCTGGGACACACCACTAGAGGTCGGCCGAGGGGTAGTTCGGCCCGCACAGGGCAAATGTGGAGGTCAAATTTCCGCGGCCGGTGGCCTCTCGGGCCCATCCGGCCGGATCAGGCCTTTCGGCATGCGCAGTGCCGCTCGAAACGAAGCGCCCAAAATGGCGCGCCGTCCCACCGGCCGGCCGAGCCCACTCCAGCAGCCCGCCGACCGTCGTGCGGGAGTACGAGACCAAGGGATATCGGTGATGCGCGACTGGACCGGTGTCGATAGTCTCCGCCGTCATGACGTTCGGGCTGGCCATCCTGCTCCCATTCCTGATCGTGGGCGGGCTGCTGTTTCTGGTTGTGGGTGCCGATACGCTCATGATGATGGGTGGGGGGACCCCGTAGTGCGCCCCGCGCGCGGGGGATAGACACGACCCTGTGGCGCTTTCAACGCCGTGGCCAAGGTGCATCCCCGCGAGCACGGCCATCCATTCAGCGAGTCTGAACCGGGTGCTGGAAGCAGACAGCTTCAGGCGGCCACGAGGCCGTTGCCTCTGACTCCGACTCGCGCCGGCAGGGAGCATGCGGGAGTTCGGTTCCCAACATGGACGTGACGAACACCGCTTGCACTGAACAGGCCGAGGACATGGCGGGCCAGCGAGATCGGGCTTCGGGACGTGGAGTTGCAAGTCGAGGACTTCGCGGTGCGGGTCCTGCCGCAGGCGGCGGTGCCGCACAATGGGCCGAGATCGACACCACGGACCACGTGTGGACCCTGTCGGCGCAGCGAATGAAGGCGAAGCGCGAGCACCGGGGCCCGCTGTGCGGCCGGGCGCTGGAGATCCTCGACGCGGAGCGGCGGTGTCGGAGGTAACCGAGGAGTTACTGCAAGAACGGCGCGAACTCGCCACGGTGCAGCAGCGGACGCGAAGGGAACTGGCCGACCTGATGGCCGAGTTGCGGT
Organism: Vicinamibacterales bacterium; assembly: GCA_965217045.1. Taxonomy (GTDB): domain Bacteria; phylum Acidobacteriota; class Vicinamibacteria; order Vicinamibacterales; family UBA8438; genus JAAXGX01. The sequence goes on from CBDCHF010000010.1 coordinate 775,295, forward strand.
GGACGTCGGCCTAGGCCGAGCGGCTGGAGGAGAAGCGGTGCCAGCACCCTGTCCGGCCAGATGGCCCGCCTGAAGGCGTCCGCCGCCGTCGCGGAGCAACACGGCGCGCCGACGCACCGGTGCTCCTCTGGCGGACGACCGCCGCCGCCGTCGCGAGCAGGGCGTTCAGTCAACGCCGGCTGCACTGCACCTGCCCCCCAGCATGTCGACGGTCACCGAGATCTGATCAGTATGTCCAGCTGGACATACACCGCGGTTTCAGAAGACCGACAACACCCAGCATCCTGCCATCCTCACCGGTCGCGTTCAGCGCCTCCGGGGTCGCGGTCACCACCCGGTCGCGCCACTGCATCGGTCGGAGAGATCCTCGATGTGACAGCGGAGCGCATGTTCCGTACGGAGGCCTGCAACCTGTTGTCGAGCACTCGCACGACCTGTCCGGCGTGAAAGTCTGAGATCGTGCCGCGTGCCGCCACACGCTTGACCTGCATCTCCGTCTCCTCGAGGATCGACACGGCCTTGTCCAGCTCAGCGGCAATTTCCTTGGGTACATCGCCAAGCAGTGCCCCCCGCCAGAGCTCCGCCAGCCCATCGGGCCGCCAATCAGCGCGGGGCTCTTGTTGCTTCGTCACCGCCGGCTCCTCGCGGTACACGGCGAGCACGACGGCACGGTCGACGACCTGGTCGCGCGCCCAGTGGACGACGGTCGGCCTCTGATGGCCGCCCTCTTTGAGGAGCCAGGAACCCAGGTCATACCCGCCAGCCGAGAGTCGCATCACCCACTTGACCGTCTCGCGACCGGTCGGACCTCGGAACCACGCCCGCCGGTCCACCTCAAGCTTCGCGCAGGGGGAAACGAGACAAAACTCGTTTCTCCCGATCTTCGCCGGGACCATCGAGTCGTCCGGCACCTGCAGGTAGAACGCGAGCTCGTCGGCTAGGTCTACGGGCGCCGGCGCCCGCTTCGCACTGTGCGACCGGCGGAGGTAGCCCTCCTCCGTGCGGTCCTCCCAGTCGTAGACCGGCAACTCGCGGCTCGCGCTGAACTCGGTCGGCGGGCGCGCGGCGGGTACGGCATCCTCGTGAGGCCGGAGCAGTCCTGGACGGATCTGAATCTCCAGCCCCAACACCCTGCAGAGCCTCTCGAGCGTGTCGATGCGCGGGAATGACCCACGCCGGATGTTGCGAATGGTGTCAGTGCTTCCGGTTGCCAGCACTGACAGCCTGCGCTCGGAAAGTCGGCTCTCGGCCACCGCTGCGAGGATGTGCTCCCTGAGTTCCATGCCCTTCCCCGCATGATACCGCACGCACATGTTTACAACACACCGTGTCTTGACATCGCGGTATAGTTACCGTTAAGATGCGGTATGAGTCAACTGCGCGCCGCGACGGGCTGCGGAGCTTCACCCATCGGATCGCTCGAGCATGCCCCAGCCGACCGCGTCCCTCGCTGACTGCACGCAACCCCTGGTGATTTCATCATGGCTCCCACCAAGAACCCCAAAGCACCGAAGAAAATCCTGCGGCGACCGGCCGTACTCGACAGGCTGGACGTGTCGGCGACCACGCTCTGGCGCATGCAGCAGCGCGGCGATTTCCCCAAGCCCTTTCGGATCAGCCCCGGCTTGGTCGGCTGGCGCGAGACCGACATCGATCGCTGGATCGACGAGCGAGGTCGCTCATGACAGCCCGCCACGCAAGGGCCTGCCCGTTCACCACATCTGGAATCGCAACGTAAATCCAGTAGAAAGGAACCTCAATGCGGTCGCTCGATGAACACATCGCTTATGTGAAGAGCAAGATCGCCCATGTGGCGGGGAAGGAGGACCAGTACAAGTGCCGTCGCACGAAGCTGGAGCAGAAGCTGAAAACCCTGCACAAGCGGCGCGAAGCCCAACGCAACTCTCTCTTGTTGGCCGCCCTCCAGGATCGCATCGATAACGACCCGGAGGAGTTGGCGAAGCTCCAGAAGACCCTGGACAAGCTCGACCTGAGCGACGACCAGCGGGCACTCGTCGGCCTGCCGGCCAACGACACCCGCAACGCCGCGGCCGCTGTGCCGGACTCGGGTTCGGACACCCCGGCCACCACACCCCGGTCCCCCGCGAACAGCGCCGGTCGAGATGCTGTGCGGGCTCTGGACCCCAACGGGACCCCGGCCGCCCCTCCGGATTCGGCTACGGACACAGCGGACGACGAGCCTTCGTCGCCCACGAACCCCGTCGCCGGTGATGCTGGGCCGTCCCAACCCAAGGCGCCGCCCAGCAGGGCGACTGCCTCTGCTGAGCCGGGCGACGAGCCCTCGGAAAAGCAGCTCAAGTTCATCGAGGACCTCCTTTCGAAGTACCCGGACAAGGGGCAGAAGATCGGCGTCGATTCCGAGTCCCTTCCCACCCTGACCAAGTCGAAGGCCAGCTGGGTGATTAAACAGCTGGCACCGCCACGGAGATCGACGTCCCAGACACTCAACCGTCGCTGAACAACGGGCCGTCCGACGCGCCGAGCCGGCCAGCGGCCTCCGTGCTGATCTACGCCGACCGGAGTCAGGTTAGAACGGCAGACGGGAACCAACCAGAGCTGTGCGGTGGGTCGCGGCTCGCCGCGAGCGCTTGTGGTGTCCGACGCCGACACCTCCGACCACTCGTCGTCCCGGGCGCAACCATCGAGACCGATTCGTGGCGTGGTAGTGTGCGTGGTATACTGTCCGGCCACTCTTTGCCAACTACCTACGACTATGGTACTTACACTGTTGGGTTCGAATCCCGTTGGGGACGGTGCACTCGATCGAGCGGCTGTAGGCGCCGGCCCGCTCGGCGGGTGTCCCGTCGGCCTCGAGGACGAACGATAGCAGCCGGCCGCATGATCCTCGCACACGGCAACGCGAGCGACAAATGCGACGGTTCAAATCTCCCGGTCTAGCACAACGATTCTTTATCCGTGCATGGACTCGTCCGGAATCTCTTCCACGTTGGCCGTCACCTGTTGCGAGCGGAGCATCATCGAAAGCTGCGAGGTCGCTCTTTTGAGAACGGCGGAGCAAAAATAGACCACAGCGCAGCGGTGTGAAGCTGCCTGCGGGCGGCGGAAAACCAGACCGCTCGAGTGGTCCACCGAGCATGCCGACGGTGTTCTGTGGAATACAGGAGGGATGTATCGAGTGGAGGTCTTCATTTAGCGGGTTCCGGGGCAGGTGTCAAAATTGCGACTTGTGCAAATTTCGAAACTGTAGCATAACCTTGGCGTGAAGGTCGGGGACCGCAATTCGCACGAGAACCTGCAGGCCGAGGTCGAACGGCTCCGCACGGAGTTGACGCGGCGCGAGCGCGACACCAAGAACCAGCAACGCGAGAACGACCGCCAGAAGCGCCAGATCGACGGCTTGCGACGCCAGGACGAGCGTCAGAAGCGGGAGGTCGAGCACCTGAGGCGGCAGTTGGCCGCTGCGCGCCGGGCGGGGTTCCGACAAGCCGCCCCCTTCGCCAAGGACCGACCGCAAGGACGCGGCCGGCGTCCCGGTCGACGGGCTGGTGCGCAGTATGGTCGGAAGGCGTGCCGCCCGCGCCCGGCACGGGTTGACCAGACCCTGGAAGCGCCGGTGCCGACGGCGTGTCCCGACTGCGGCGGGTCGGTCGAAGTGACCCACGTGGCGTCGCAGTATCAGGAAGAAATCCCCGAAGTGCGCCCGATCGTGCGCCGCTTCGACATCCTGCACCGCACGGCCCGCGACGCCGCGCCGACCTACACGGCGCTGTACGAGCAGGTCCGCAACTCGCGCGCGGTCACACCGGATGAAACCGGGTGGCGCGTCGGTGCCATCAGCCACTGGCTGTGGGCCTTCGTCACCCCGGACACGACGGTCTACGCCATTTGCCCCGGGCGCGGGTTCGACGATGCCACCACGGTTCTCGGGGCCGACTTCGCCGGGGTGCTCGTGCGCGACGGGTGGGTGTCGTATCGCTGCTACCGCGAAGCGCTGCACCAATCCTGTCTGAATCACCTGCTCCGACGATGCAAGGAACTGCAGGAAGATCATCCGGACAGTCTCTGGGCCGGGCAGGTGCAAGCGGTCTTGCAGACGGGCCTTGCCGTGCGTGACCGCTGCAACGACGGCGAGCTGAGCGAGCACGGTCTGGCATCGATCCGCGGCCGACTCGTAGCCCGGCTCGGTCGGCTCATTGACGCACCGCCACCGCTGGACGACGCCGAGCGCTTTGCCCGGCATCTGGCCACCGAATTCGCTGCGGTGTTTCTCTTCTTGTGGGACCTGTCGATCGACGCCACCAACTGGCGCGCCGAACAGGCCATCCGTCCCGCCGTCGTTATCCGTAAGGACGCCCCTATATGTCAAGAAAGGGTGGGAACACCGCCGCGAGCGGAGTTGGATCTAAAGTGGAGCGGACAGAAAGCTCATGGAAGACGGCGGGGCATCTCCCGCGGTAGGACGAGGGTTGGGGACCCGGATCGCCGATGCCGACTCCCGTCGTCACCTGCTTTCGTCCAGAGACAGGTTGTCCGTGCAGCGGAGAGGTAGCCTCTGCTCCCGCCGAGTCAAGGCGCTTCGCGCCTCCTCCGCTGCGCTCCGGTCCTTCGGATGACTCGGCGCTCGGGCCGGCTTCAGAGCTGGTTGTGGCCGGACGGATTCGTCCGGCCACTGAAAACACTGGCCGGATGACCGAGAGGTTCTCTATGTGCGGCCGCAGCAGCGGGGCGCGACATCGTCCAGGCCCCCGCCCTGCGGCGGATGACGGACCGCTGACGCGGGAACGGCATCGACTCGCCTGCGGCTCGCCCTCCCGGGCCCCCGGTCGTAGACCGGGGGAAGTAACGTTGGGGTTCACTGACCGGTGTCCGGCGCCGGACGGTGACAGCGACTGGCGGCGTACGACACGCTCCGGATCGGGTCAGAGTCCCGGTCCGGCAAGGCCAGCGTACGTTCAGATCGGAACCGGCCGAAATAGTCGTCGCCAAGCCAAAGGCATTGACCCCGAACACACCAAGAACGCGACCACGTCAGGCAGCCTTGGCGCAGGCCGCACCAGGTTGGTGGTCTTCGATCAGCGCGTGGTAGATTTCCCGGGCAACGAAGCGTTTCAGGCAGCGGATGATGTCTTTCTTCGACAAGCCCTCGGCGGTGCGTCGTCGGACGTAGTCGAGGGTCGGCTGGTGCCAGCGCATGCGGATGATCACGATCCGGTAGAGCGCCGCGTTGGCTTGGCGGTGGCCGCCGCGGAAGAGCCGATGCCGGTTCGTGACCCCGCTCGAGGCGGGAATCGGGCAGGCGCCGCACAGCTTCGCAAACGCGGCTTCGGAACGGATCCGGGTGGGGTTGTCGCCGGCAACGATCAGCATCTCGGCCGCCGACTCGGGACCAATCCCGAACGCCTCACGCAGGGTCGGCGCTGCCGCCCTGGTGAGGATGTCGAGCAACTCGTCGTGCCGGTCGATCTCGGCCGAAAGTGTGCGCCAGCGGGTCGCGAGCGCCCGTAGGGCATGCTTCACCGAGGCAGTCGGGTCGAGGATGTCTCCTGGTCTGAGGGTCGCGCAGCGGTCGATGAGCCGTTGGTCGGTGAGCGGCTCGAGTGCTTCGCGGACCCGACTCGGTGCGTTGACGAGCAGCGTCTTGAGCGTGGTCATCGCGGTAGTGCGGGCCTTGACGGCCGTATCGCGGGCGATCTTGATCTGGCGGACCATTTCTGCCGCGCCGTCCGCAGCTTTCGGCATGGCGGTCGCGACACCGGCGAGGACCGACCGCGCCGCAGCCTCGGCGTCGAGCGTGTCACTCTTGCCGTTGTTGCGCCGCTTGCGGCGGTCGCAACGGTTGACCTCGACGACGTGAAGCCCCTGTCGGCGCACGAAGCGCGCGAGGCCGACCCCGTAGGAACCGGTACCTTCAATCCCGAAGGCTTCGAGGTCACCGAGCGTGCGCGCCCAGGCCACCAGGTCGGCATAACCGGCCCCGTTCGCCGGCACCCGGAACGTCGCGAGCCCGGCGCCCAGGTCATTGATCGCTACCGCGACATGCTCGTGCTTGTGGGTGTCGACGCCGACGATCACCTTGACCGAGGGATCGTCACGCGCGATGCTGTTCGACATGTTGCTGGCCCCCTTTCGGGCTGGCGACGCCGTCTGGTCGGGCGGGCGGACAGGACTGTGACGGGACTTTCAAGCCAGGCCCCTATTCGGTCACTGCCCTCCCGGCCAGGCAACATCTGGATGCGTGCTGCCCAGCCGGGCCGACAGATCCTTGCCAGGACACGAAGTCGGTCTGCGGTGGAGTCAGAACCGGCCGGGCAGCAGCACGATCATGCTCACAGTCTGCGGTGGCAACCGCACCCGCCACGGCGCCGACTGGAGTTGACCCGGTTATGCTGAGCTCCGCATAGCCGGGTCTATGCGGAGCTCGGGATTATGCGGAGTTGGTCGAGGGCCCCTGCCTCAAGTGCCTGTGAAACCAAGAGTGTGCGTGAGTTGATCGGGTTTCGATACTCCGCATAGTCACGGGATGCTCTGACCGGCCTGATTGGCCGGAAAGGAGCATTTCCATGACCGTTCATGGCTCGTGGACCCTCGACCGTCTGGTCGAGGCGTACACCCAGCACCAACGACGTACGCGCGGGCTACGTCCTCAGACTTTGCGTGGCCGCGGCCGGCTCGTTCGGATGCTCGTCCGGGCGTCTCTTGGCGAGGACCCGGTCGAGCCTGCCCGCCTCGCGGCGGCCGATGTGGTGGCGTTCATCACGTCGTTGCGAGGCCGGTTCTCGCCTGGGTCGATGCGGACCGTACGATCGACACTGCGGTCGTTCTTCCGGTTCCTGCGCTTCGAGGGTTTCTGTGGCGACGAGCTCGAAGCGGCCCTTCCGGCGGTTGCGCACTGGCGGCTTGCGACGCTGCCTCGCTCCCTAACCGAGCAGCAGGTCGAGCAGGTGCTGGCGTCGTTCGACGCTTCGCTCCCGTGCAGGCAACGGGACCACGCGACCGTGCAGTGCCTGTCGACCCTGGGACTCCGCCCCGGCGAGGTGGCCGACCTGTGCCTGGACGACATCGACTGGCGCGGCGGGACCATCAAGGTGTGCACCCGGAAGAACCGTCGCGGCGCCTTGTTGCCGCTGCCTCGTATCGTGGGGCAGGGGTTGGTCGACTATCTGCGCGGGGAGCGTCCGGCGACCGACGAGCGGCGCGTGTTCGTGAAGCACTTGGGAGTTGGCCGCGGCAAGCCGATTTCGAGCACTGCCGTCTCGGGTGTCGTGGCGCGCGCGCTTCGCCGGGCGGCGGTCGACGCGCCGCTCGCGGGCGCCTACCTCTTTCGGCACACCGTGGCCAGCCGCATGGTGCAGCAAGGAGCCAGCCTCAAGGAGGTAGCCGACGTGCTCGGCCATCGCAGCCTCGACACCACGACGATCTACGCCAAGCTCGATCTGCCGCGGTTGCGTGAGGTCGCGCTCCCCTGGCCGGAGGTGCTCCGATGACGCCTCCGAGCTTCCACCGCCTGGTCGACGAGTACCTGACCGTGCGCCGCTCTTTGGGCTTCGACCTCGAAACACCCGAATGGCAGTTGCGGGACTTCGCCAGCTACGCAGACCGGATCGGTCACAGCGAACCCCTGACGATTGAGCTCGCCGTCGAGTGGGCGCAGTCCTCGCGGTCGAGCAATCCGGCGCAGGCCGTACGGCGGCTTGCGGCGGTGCGACAGTTCGCCCGACACCGCGCGCTCTTCGATCCAGCGACCGAAGTGCCACCGGTCGGGCTCCTGGGACGTATCTCGCGCCGCCCGCCGCCCCACATCTACGCCGATGCGGAAGTGGCTGCATTGCTGCAGCATGCAAGCCGCTTGCTGCCCCAACAGGGACTGCGACCCGCCACTTATGTCGCGTACTTCTCCCTGCTGGTCTCGACCGGCTTGCGGCTCTCCGAGGCCTGCCGCCTGACGACCGACGACGTCGACCTCGTCAACGGCATCCTTACCATTCGAGAGACCAAGTTCCGGAAATCACGACTGGTACCGCTCCATCCGACCACGACGCAGGCATTGGCCCGCTACGCCGATCACCGTGACGCGTGTCGTGCTACATCCCGGTCGGAGTACTTCTTCCGCACCGAGCATTCGCCCCGACTCACGCGCGCCGCCGTGGAGAAGACGTTCTGCCGGATCAAGCAGCGCCTGGGCTGGACCGGGCACGGTCGCACGCGCCCGCCGCGCATTCACGATCTGAGACACACCTTCGTCACGCGACGGCTGCTGCGCTGGTATGAAGACGGCGCCGATGTTGATCACAAGATCTTGGCTCTGGCGACCTACCTCGGCCACGCCAGGGTCACCGACACCTACTGGTACTGCACCGCCGTTCCGGAGCTGCTCGCCAGCACCTCGCAGCGTTTCGAACGCTTCGCCGACCGAGTTCCGGAGCGCCGATCATGACGGCCGTCGAGCGTCCGTTCCCGGCACTTCTGCAAGACTTCTTTCACCGGCGCCTTGTCGCACAACGCGGCGCCAGCGCCCACACGATCGCCAGCTACCGCGACACCTTCACGTTGTTTCTCGGGTACGCCGCAGAGCGCACCGGACGGACGCCTTCCGCACTGACCCTCTCGGACCTCGACGCGCCCCAGGTCCTCGGCTTCCTCGACCATATCGAAACGGAGCGGGGGAATTCCCCGCGCACGCGCAACCTCCGTCTCGCCGCCATCCGGTCCTTCATGCACTACGCCTCGCTGCGCGAGCCAACCTTGTTGCCCGTCGCGCAACGCGTCCTCGCGATTCCCGTCAAACGGTTCGACCGGCCGGTCCTCGGCTACCTGTCCCGCGACGAAATCGCCGCGATCATCGACGCCCCCGACCGGTCCACCTGGAGCGGCCAGCGCGACGCCGTCCTCTTCGCCGTGCTCTACAACACCGGCGCCCGCGTCTCCGAGATTACCCGTCTACACGTCGCCGACGTGCTTCTCGAGCGGGCCTCCTCAGTGCTGCTCCACGGCAAGGGACGCAAGGAGCGGGTCGTCCCGCTCTGGAAGAGCACCGCAGCGCAGCTCCGCAGGTGGCTCCCCCGAATCGATCGATGCCCCGACGCCCCAGTCTTTCCCAATCGCACAGGCCAATCCTTGTCGCGCTCTGGTGTCGAGCACCAACTGCGCGTCGCCTGCCGAAAGGCCTCGGAGCGTCACCCCTCACTCGCAACGCGACGGATCTCGCCCCACACGCTGCGCCACACGACCGCGATGCATCTGCTCCCGTCCGGGGTCGACATCACCGTCATTGCCCTCTGGCTCGGCCACGAGGACACAGCCACCACCCACCAGTACGTCGAAGCCGACCTGGCCATGAAGGAGGCCGCACTCCGGTGCGTGGCGGATCCCGCACCTCAGCCACTCCGCTTCACCGCCACCGACCGCCTCCTCGACTTCCTGGAAGCCCTCTGATTTATGCGGAGTACCGGTCCACCCGATCACAGATGCGCACGTGCCCCGCCGAACCGACTCCGCATAATCCCAAGCTCCGCATAGACCCGGTTTCGTGGACACCCAATCCTGTTGCGAGGAGGAGGTATCCGCGATGTCGAAAACCAGACCGCCGTACGCGGCGGCGTTCCGACAGCAGATGGTCGAACTGGTTCGGTCCGGCCGTACGCCCGGAGACTTGGCTCGGGAGTTCGAACCGTCGGCCCAGGCCATCCGGACCTGGGTTGCTCAGGCCGACCGCGACACCGGCACGCGCACCGACGGCCTGCGCACCGAAGAGCGTGAAGAGGTACGGCAGCTACGCCGGGAGGTCCGGCGGCTGCGCGAAGAGCGGGACATACTCGCAAAAGCGACGGCCTGGTTCGCGCGGGAGACCGGACCCGGGAGGTCTACCGGTTCATGAGCGCGAACCAGGCCCGTTTCCGCGTCGCCACGATGGCCCGTGTGCTCGGTGTCTCCCCGAGCGGGTACTACGCGTGGCGTCGACGTCCACCCTCGGCTCGTGCGCGGGCCGATTCGGAGCTGACGGCCCGCGTGCAGGAGATTCATGCCAACAGCCGGGGCACGTACGGCGCGCCGCGGATTCACGCCGAACTGGCCGAAGCCGGCGTCGCGGCCGGCCGCAAGCGGGTCGCGCGGGTGATGCGTGCCGCGGGCATCGCCGGGGTGAGCCGGCGCCGCGGGCCCCGCACGACGCGCCGGGAGGTGCAGGACCGGCCGGCGCCGGACCGGGTCGAGCGCCGCTTCGAGGCCGACGTGCTGAATCGCCTGTGGGTTGCCGACATAACCTACATTCCGACCTTGGCGGGCTTCCTCTACTTGGCCATCGTCCTCGACGTGTTCAGCCGGCGGGTCGTGGGCTGGGCGATGGCGGCGCACCTGCGCACGGAGCTGGTGGTCGAGGCGCTGGAGATGGCCGTGGCGCAACGCCGGCCGGCTGCGGTCATCCATCATTCTGATAGTGAGAATGACGTAGCCGGTTGCTCTCTGATGGCCTGACCCTCACTCAGATCGACCTCGTGTCATTCCCTGGACATGTCGGCCATTGGGAGCAGCCGGTCGAGGTTCCGACCTCGACCGCCCTCGTGACCTGATGAGAGCGTGCACCAAGGCGTCCCGTCACTGTCGCGTCCGAGTTCGGGCGAGATCGGTACCGACTCCCGTTCTACCGAAGGAGCCGATATGCCCATCACGCCCTTGGAACCCGGTGCCGTCGTTGGCGGCATCGACACTCATCAAGACCTGCACTGGGCCGCGGTCGTGGACCATACGGGACACGTGCTCGGCACCGAGGCCTTCTCGACGACCCGCTCCGGCTATCGTGCCATGCTCGCGTGGTTGCGCTCGAAGGGCGACGTCCGCCGGGTCGGTGTCGAATCCACCGGCAGCTACGGTGCGGGCATTACCCGCCATCTGGCCCTGGCGGGTATACCGGTGCTCGAGGTCACGCGTCCCGATCTGGAGTCTCGGCGCCGCCAGGGCAAGGACGATTTGATCGATGCGGTGGCGGCCGCGCACGCTGCGCTCTGGGGCCAGCGAGTTCAGGTAGCCAAGGACCGTGACGGCGCGGTCGAAGCGTTGCGAACGCTCCGGACGACGCGTCGTAATGCCGTCAAGGCGCGTCGGGCCACCCTGCAGCTCCTTCACAACACCATCGTCGCTGCTGCCGATGAAGTCCGAGATCAGGTTCGCAACATGACGCGGATGCAACGACTGCGGACCTGCGCCTCGTGGCGACCCGACGTGATCGGTTATCGCGACCCCGCCACCGCCGCGAAGATCGCACTCAAGGCGCTGGCGCGACGCATCCTGATGCTCAACGACGAGATCGCCGACCTCGACCGATTGATCGAGCCGCTCGTCGAGGAGCTCGCGTCGGCGCTGCTCGCGCTGCCCTGCGTCGGGGTGGAATCGGCTGGCGAGTTCCTCGTCACGGCGGGAGACAACCCGTCGCGCCTGGGCTCGGAAGCGAGCTTCGCGATGTTGTGTGGTGCGAGCCCCATACCCGCGTCGTCCGGCAAGACTACCCGTCATCGGCTGAACCGCGGCGGAGACCGCCAAGCCAATTCGGCCCTGCACATGGTGGTCGTTTCGCGTATGCGCATCGACGAGCGCACGAAAGCCTACGTAGCTCGTCGTCTTCGCGAGGGACTGTCGAAGAGGGAGATCATGCGCTGCTTGAAACGCTACGTGGCCCGCGAGGTGTTTCGTGCCTTGGTCAAGCCGAGCCCGTGACCGTCAACAGCCGCCTACGGCGGTGGACCTCGGCCAGCCCGCGACAACCAGGTCCCATGGGAGGGCTCAAGATCGATCTTCGTCCGACAAGAGCCAGTCCGAGCGTGCGCGGAGCCGCCGTCAAGGCCGTCAGTCCCGCGTAGCGAGGCGCCTTGACGGCGGCGAGCACACGCGCATGCTGTCGGACGGACGGAGCCAGCAGCGAGCGACTCCTCCGTGATCGAGCCCTTGACATATATGAGAGCGTCCAGGGCTGCCAGTACACGTCGCTGGCCTTCGGCGCCCGCTGCCGGGAATGGGACGTGGCGCTGTCGATGGGTTCGGTGGGGGATTGCTTCGATAACGCGATGGCCGAGAGCTTCTTCGCGACGCTCGAGTGCGAGCTGCTCGACCGCACGACCTTGTCGACACACGCCGAGGCACGGGCGGCCGTGTTCGAGTTCGTGGAAGGGTGGTACAACACGCGGCGCCGCCACTCCGCGTTGGGCTACGTGTCGCCGCTCGAGTTCGAACGTCTGCATGCGGCAGGCCCCGTGGACGCCTTTCAGGCGCCCACGAGTCTATTGGAGCCCGGATCGCCGGCGCCGACTCGCGTCGTCACCGGCGTTCTTCTGGAAACACACGGAGGGAAAGATGGCCTACAGACGCACGGCTCGCCTTCGGCTTCGCAAGCCGGATAGCTGCTGCGAGACCTGCCGGCTCGTCGAGGAAACGAACGCGGGCCTGCTGGGCCGCCGAGCTTCTCTCGGCCCCGCTGGTTGCCTAAACGGTCGCCGCATTACCGGACTGCGCAGCTTATTCCCACGGGGCGCTGTGGAAGTGCCCGGCCTGTGGACGCCCGGTCGGCGTCGTGCTGAATCTGAAGGTCGGCCAGGCGGGCGCCCACAGCCCGTTGGAAATCTCGCGGGCGACCGCCGCCGACCATGCCTGCGCCGGGGCCGCGAGATTCCCACACTTCCACAGCGCATCATCTTCGATACCGACACGGAAACCACGTTCACCAAGCACGTGTCATGATGTGAACCCGAAAGCGTTAACCCGTCCGCGAGATCGGGGCAACCTCATGGAGCAGGCGGTCACAGATAGCGTCGGCCTGGTTGAGGTCGCCGATGACGGCGTGCCAGTCGGTCACGGACTGTTGGCTGGCGATGAGCGTCGAGGCGCGTTCGGCGCGGTCCTCAATCATCTCGATGAGGTCTCGCCGCTCGGGGTCGCGCAGCGGCGCGTGCATCCAGTCGTCGATCGCGAGAAGGTCGAGCTTGGCGAGGCGGGCGAGCAGCCGGGCGTAGGAGGCCGTCGCCGCAGCCGACGGCCAGCTCGTGCAGCAGACGCGGCATGCGGACGTAGCGCGCGGCGAAGCCGCGACGGCACGCCCGTTCGACGAGGGCGCACGAGAGGAAGCTCTTCCCGATGCCGGTTGGGCCGACCAGGATCAAGTTGTGGCGTTCGGCGATCCACGCGCAGGTTCCCAGCGTGAGGACCTGCGGGCGGTTGGGTCGCCGGGGGTGGGTGAAATCGACGGCCTCGAGCGTCGCCGCGTAGCGGAGCCTGGCCGTGCGGAGGCGCCGCTCGAGCTTGCGCTGCTCGCGGGCCGTCCACTCGGTGTCGACGAGCAGGCCGAAACGGTCCTCGAAGCTGAGCCCGGCGGCCTCGGCGGTCTCGAGCTGTTGCTGGAAGGCGTCGGCCATCGCGCCGAGCTTCAGGGCGTTGAGCTTGTCGAGCGTCTGTTCGGTCAGCATCGGTCCTCCGTGGTCGCGGCGTAGTAGTCGGCGCCGCGGATGTTGGCGTGCGTCGGTGTCGGGTTCATCTCGGCCGGCGGTTCGAGCGGCAGTCGGTCCTGGCCGGCGGTGAGGATGTTCCTGACGGTGTGGAAGCGGCACGAGCCGAGCGCCAGCGCGCGGGCGCTGGCCGCCTCCAGCCGGCTGTCTCCGTAACGCCGCCCCAGCCGCATGATTCCCAGACAGGCGCGATAGCCCTGCTCGGGTGCGGCCGCAGGCTTTGCGCCGGGCGTTGCCGGCGGCGCGATCGACGGGCCGCCGGTGCCCGTGCCGCCCGAGGTCGTCACGCGGGACGCGGACGGCCGGGCGACGCTGCTCGCGCACCGCCTCGGCGCGGACCTGGACCTGGACGGCTCGCTCCGCGAGGCCTTCTACGACGAGATATGCTCGGCCAGCGGATTCGTCCAGCAGTTTCCCATCGAGGGCGCTCCGGCCACGGAGCGGACCGAGGTCTGGGTCTTCTACGACGACGAGAACGTGTACGTGGCGGCGCGCTGCTGGGACTCGGCCCCGGAAGACCAGTGGATCGCCGACGAGATGCAGCGCGACTCGTTCCAGCTCATCCAGAACGATCGCATCGTCGTGGCGTTCGACACGTTCTACGACCGGCGCAACGGCCTGGCCTTCATGGTGAATCCGATCGGGGGCTTCTTCGACTTCGAGATCAGCGACGAGGGCAATCCCAACACCGACTGGAACGCGGTCTGGGACGTGCGCACCGGCCGCTTCGAGGGCGGCTGGTCGGTCGAGATGCAGATCCCCTTCAAGTCGCTGCGCTTCCAGCAGGGGCGGTCGCAGCTCTGGGGCATCCAGTTCGAGCGCCAGGTGCGGCGCAAGAACGCGGTGTCGCACCTGGCGCCCGTCCCGATCGCGGTCGGCCCCGGCATCTTGCGCCTGTCAGGCGCAGCCACGCTGGCCGGGCTGGAGGTGGCGTCGGAGAACCGGCGGCTGGAGGTCAAGCCGTACGCCATCGGATCGTCGGCCACGGACCTGACGGCCAGCCCGCCCTTCTCGAATCGCGGCGACGGCGACGCGGGCGTCGACGCCAAGTGGGGGGTGACCCAGAACCTGGCAGCCGACTTCACCTACAACACGGACTTCGCGCAGGTCGAGGTGGACGAGCAGCAGGTGAACCTGACGCGCTTCAGCCTGTTCTTCCCCGAGAAGCGTGAGTTCTTCCTCGAGGCGCGGGGCATCTTCGACTTCGGGGCCGGGCCGAACGTGCTCGGGACCGGCTTCGGCACCAACAACGGCGGGCGCCTGCAGGGCCCGCCCGGCACGCGCGCCGGCAACGAGGATTGTGGGCGGCGGTCGGCTGACGGGCAAGGTCGGCCGCTTCAGCGTTGGCGCGTTGAACATGCAGACCGACGATGCGCCCGACGCGAACGCACTGGCCACGAACTTCACGGTGGTACGCGTGAAGCGGGACATCCTGCGCCGCAGCCGCATCGGTGCCATCTTCACGCGCCGCTCGGTGTCGCTGGACCGCAACGGCGAGAACGACGTCTACGGCGCCGACGCCTCGTTCGCGTTCCACGACAACGTGACGTTCAACGGCTACTACGCCCGCACGCGCACGTACGGCCGCGTAGGCGACGACGCGAGCTACCAGGGGCAGTTCACGTACGATGCCGACCTGTTCGGCCTGCAGGCGGAACATCTGCTGGTCGGCAAGAACTTCAACCCGGAGGTGGGCTTCCTGCGGCGCCAGGACTTCACGTGCTCGTTCCTGGCAGCCCACTACCGCCCGCGGCCCGCGATCGACGCCATACGCCAGTTCACGTTCGGCGGCACCCTCGACTACATCGAGCACGGCAGGCGCGATCTCGAGACCCGCGGCATCGGAGACAAGTTCGTCACCGAGTTCGAGAACAGCGACCGCGTCACCGTCGACCTCCTGCGCAGCTACGAGTTCCTCGTCGAGCCGTTCCAGATCGCCAGCAACGTGGCGATTCCGATCGGGGGTACGGTTTCCAGGACGTGTTCCTGTCGTACTTCATGGGCCAGCAGCGGCGGGTCTCCGGCACCGCGTTCGTGCAGCGCGGGACGTTCTTCGGCGGCGACATCGACGCGTTCGGGTACCGCCAGGGGCGCATCGGCCTGACGCCGAAGATGTCGATTGAGCCGCCGGTCCAGATCAACCGCATCAGTCTTCCGCAGGGGGCGTTCACGGCAACGGTCGCGACCACCCGCGCGACCTACACGTCCACGCCGCATGTTCCTGTCTGCGCTCGTACAGTACAACTCCGCCGTCGAGCAGATGGGGACGAACGTGCGGTTCCGTTGGGAGTACAGTCCGGGCAGCGAGCTGCTCGTGGTCTACAACGACCAGCGCGACACCACCCTGCGCCCCGGCAGGCTGCCGATGCTCGAGAACCGCGCGTTCATCGTCAAGTTCACGAGGCTGTTCAGATTCTGACGAACCGAGCGTTGTCTGGCGCCTGAGCTGACCTATCCTGAAAACGTGACACCTCCGGACTGGGCACGGACGTGACCCCCCTGGACGCCGCTACACCTGAATCGCCGATTCTCTGAGGAACAGGCGCGTGGCTCGGCACCTTCGCCGCCGCGCGTCTCGCGGTGCAGGCACCTGGGACTACGAACGGCTGGCGAGCGAGGACCTGACGCCGCACCAGCGCGAGACCTTGCTCGCGCACGCCGAGCGGTGTTCGCTGTGCGCGCATCGGATCACCCGAGAGGATGCCGCGAGCGCGACGGAGCCGGGACACAACTCGATTCAACGGTGCCGCGGGGCGCGTGTCGCCCATATGCGGCGTCGCGACGGACCGCGGGCTGCGCCGGCTCCAATGAGGGCCGCCCCCCTGTCGGGGGGGCGGCGACACCGGCGGTACTCACAAGCATCGCTGCCTCAAATGAGGCCGACCCCGCAGGGTCTGGGACCTGGGGTCGCCATCGGGTTCCCGTCTTCAATGAGGCCGGCCCTCCCGGGCCGGAACCGCGCCGCCGCCCACAGTAGGCACCCCCCTAGAGCAGGGCTTCAATGAGGCCGGCCCGCCGAGCCCGGGGAAAGGACCGGGGGCACACTCGCTAGAACGAGATGCCGGTTGTAGTCGCTTCAATGAGGCCGACCCCCTGGGGCCGGATACGACGAAGTTCGCGGCATTTTTTGGCTCGGAGCGCCACTTCAATGAGGCCGCCCCCGCTCCATCCTTCGGGGCAAACGGGTCGTCACCGAGGCGTCTTCTATGAGGCCGGCCCTCCGAGGTCCGGAACCGACGCGCAAAGGCCTGCGCCCGCCTCGTCAGGTTCGTAGCGCTTTCAATGAGGGCCGCCCTCCGGAATCGGACGACATGGCGCCCGGCACCGGCGTGGCTTGTTGCGCGCGGGCGGCGCCGGGGCCGAAACGCCGCTTCAACGGCTAGCGCGTCGCGCTTGTCGCTGGGCTTCAATGAGCCCGCCCCCCGCGGCCGGAACGACGGACCCGCCGCAACATCATCGGGCGGCGCCGGTTAGCACGCCCTCTGCGAGCGCTCCCGATATCGCCGCGGATCGAGGCGCAACATGCCCCGGAAACACGAAGGATCGCCGCTCGCGCGACGAATCGGCGGACGGACAGCGGTTCTCTCGACCAAACGAATCAACATCTGCCACAATGGGGCTGCAATGGCAACTAAACGCTTTCGTCCCACGTGAATCTATCCGACTTCGACGCCGCTTTCAAGACGCTGACCACCCATCATCCGTTCCCGTGGCAGCGACGGTTGTTCGACCGGTTGCGCAGCGGCGACTTGCCTTCGGCCGTTGACATTCCCACGGGACTCGGCAAGACCGCCGTCATGGCGATCTGGCTGCTGGGGCGCGCCGCGGGTGCCCCGCTCCCGCGGCGCCTCGTCTACGTGGTCGACCGGCGCGCGGTCGTCGACCAGGCCACGGATTTTGCCGAGCAGCTTCGCGAGCGGCTGCAACTCGAAGCCCTCGGAGACGTGCGCCACGGCTTGGGACTCGGCAGCCGCCAACTTCCGATCTCCACCCTCCGCGGCCAGCACGTCGACAACCGGGAATGGCTGGACGACCCCGCGGCCCCGGCGATCGTCGTCGGGACCGTCGACATGATCGGCTCCCGCCTGCTATTCGAGGGGTACGGCGTCTCGCGGCGCATGCGGCCGTACCAAGCGGGCTTGATGGGCTGCGACACCCTGGTGCTCCTGGACGAGGCGCACCTCTCGCGCCCGTTCGGAAGGCTTCTGCAAGCCATCGAGAAGGAGCAGCAGCCAGCCGTGCCTGGCGGGACCCACTCATCCGGGCGGCTGGCCGGCCCTCTCGCCGGCGCCGGCGTACCGCCACCCTTTCGAGTCGTGCCGCTGTCGGCCACGTTGGGCACGGCGGTAGCGTCGAGCGTTCCGTTCGGTCTGTGCGAGGAGGACCGGAGCAACGAGACGGTGCGGGCGCGGCTCGACGCTTCGAAGACACTCACCGTCGAGGACGTGGGCGCAGACGTGCTGCTCGAGACCGTCCTGGCCGAGCGGGCCTGCAACCTCGCGCGACGGACGCCGCGAGAGTCGCCGGTGCGAATGCTGGTCTACTGCAACAGCCGCAGCGTCGCGGAGAGCGTCGCGGAGAACATCCGCGAGCGGGTCGGAACCGAAGCCGCGGTGCTCCTATTCGTGGGCGGCCGGCGGGTGTACGAGCGCGAAGCCGCTGCACGCGAGTTGTGCCGTCACGGATGGCTCGCGGACGGCAGTCAGCCGGACGCGCCGGTCTTTCTCGTTGCGACGTCCGCGGCCGAGGTGGGCGTCGACCTCGACGCCGACCACATGGTCTGCGACCTCGTGACCTGGGAGCGCATGGTGCAGCGGCTCGGGCGGGTGAACCGTCGCGGACTCGGCGACGCGCGCATTCTTGTGGTCGACCCCGGCCCGACGACCAAGATGCCGGAGGAGGATGTCGCCCGCCTGCGCGCGACGAAGACGTTGCTGAGAAGCCTTCCAGCGAAGGGACGCGGCGGTCGTCAGGCCGGGCCGGCGGCGCTCGCCGACATCGGCAAGTCGCCGGAGGCCATCGCCAGAACCATCAAGGCGTCCGTGCGGATGCCACTCTACCCGGAGCTGACCAGGCCGCTCGTCGACGCCTGGGCGATGACCTCGCTGCTCGCGCATAGCGGCCGGCCGGAGGTGGAGCCGTGGCTGCGCGGATGGGTGGCGCAAGAACCGCAGACGACGGTCGTCTGGCGCCGCTACCTTCCGGTCCAGGTCGTCGAGGAGACGGCGACGGCTCCCCTCGCGGACAAGACCGTCGAGGAGTTCTTCGAGGCCGCCTACCCGCACGCGGCCGAGCGCCTGGAGACCGAGACGCGGCGCGTCGTGGCATGGCTCGTGGTTCGCGCTCGGAGGCTGCTGGATGCGCCACCCGCGCTACCCCTTGAATGCGAGGACGACGCTGAAGAGGAGGGTGCGGCAAGCAGCAATGCCGGCACCGAGACCGCCGCTCCAGCGCGCCGCGCCGACCCGCTCGCGTTCGTGCTCGACAGCGCGGGCAAGCCGGAGAGCGAACTCCGGAGAGGAGACTACGTGCTCACCCTGGGCGATGCCGCTATCCTCAGCTCCCAGTACCTGGAGCAACGGCTCGCGGGGCGAACGCTCGTGGTCCACGCGAGAATCTGCGGGCTTCGCGAGGGATTGCTCGACGCCGACGCGCCCGCGCGGCGCGTCGCGACCGCGGAGGACAACTGGGGGGACCCAGACGCCTGGGACACGGCGGCAGATGACGCCGCCGTCGGGCTACCAGGGATTCGGGTGCGCCTCCTGAGCGACGACGAGCGCACGCTGCTGACGGCCGCCCGGGCCGCGCCGGGCGAAGGCGAGCCGGGCGATGCGTGGCGGGAGTTATGGGCCACCCCGTACCGCGTCTCGGCGGCGGACCAACCAGAGACGTGGCTCGCGGTCGAGAAGTGGCGCGGCGCGACTTCCGGCGAAGACTCGCGCGCCGTGGCACCCACGCACCAACGGCTCCAGGAGCATCAGGAGTGGGCTGCACGGGAGGCCGGCCGCATCGCAGACGAGCTTCGTCTCCCGGCCGCGGACAGGGTAATGCTCGTGGCCGCGGCGCGACACCACGACGACGGCAAGCGGGTGGCCCGCTGGCAACAGGCGTTCAACGCCAGGCACGAGGCGGGACCGTACGCCAAGACTCCCGGGCCGGTGAACCGGCACGTGCTGAACGGCTACTGCCACGAGTTTCAGTCCGCGATCGATGCAGAGGAGCGCGGCCTCGATGACCTGGACCGCTCGGACCCGCGGTTCGAGCTCGCCCTTCACCTGATTGCAGCTCACCACGGTCGCGCTCGGCCGGCGATCGGCATCGAGGGCTGCGACGCGTTGCCGCCAACCGCCGCCGCCGCGAGGGCGGCTGTCGTCGGCCGGCGCTTCCTGCGGCTGCAGCGGCAGTGGGGTCCCTGGGGGCTGGCGTGGTGGGAGGCGCTGTTGCGAGCGGCCGACCAGCGCGCTTCGAGGGCACTGGACGACCAGGCCCGGCGAGCCGCGAAGACCGGGACCACCGACTGACTGATGGCCGCCTCCGTGATTCCCGTCGACCTGACTAATCCTGGACAGGTTTTCGCCTGCCTCGGTTTCGCCGAAGCCGCCGACGTGCTGTTGGGCGAGGCGGCGGGCGGCTTCGAGTGGGAATCTGACCGCGCACGGTTTCGGCTCGAGGCGGCCGGCGACGAGGCTCCCGTCGCGCGCGTGCTCAGGTTTCTCCACGACGCCACCGTTACCTCCCTGGCGCCGCCCGGGTCGCCGAACAGCACGGAGCGCTGGGGCGTCGAGACGGTCTTCGCCAGCTCGAACGCCTTTCCGTTTCCGGACCCGGACGGCCCGGCGAAGCTGCCGGCATGCCTCACGGACCGCGACGGCCACGCCATCGTCATCGACCATTGGGGGGACGCGACGCGGCGCGACGACGTGAAGTTCTGGGCCGGTGCCGGTGGATACCCCGGCGCCGCCCTCGCGCGCGACGCACTCGAGCTGGCGCGCCTAGCCAGCCGACCGGCGAGTCACGCGGCCGATCCCGTCGCGGTGCACGCGCTCCAGAGCAGCAGCTTTCGCTTCGACTGGCGTCGCGACTACGTGCCGCTCGACGCCGGCTTCTCCCCCAACCTCCACAAGAAGATCGTGATGCGCGGCTATCCCGTGGTGGAACTGCTCGCCGCGGTCGGCCTGACGCACGCCCGGCCGCGGCGCGGGCCATCGAAGCTGAGCTACAGCTACGGCGTCGCGGGGCTCACGGGCACGGACCTGCACGATCTGAACCTTCTGCGAGCAGCTCTCGGCAGCCGCGTGCCACCCATTCCGGGCGTGCCCTTCCGCACGTTCCGGATGCAGCTCGACTGGCCGGGACAGCAGAACCAAGCCCGCTGCATCACCAGCGTGACGGAGGAGAGCTCATCACCATGATCCAATTCGACGACGTGTTCATCGAGCGTTGTGCCAACGATGTGGACGGCCCAGTTGCATTCGCGTTGCGGCAGAAGCTGGTCCCCGTCGAGGGCGCGGACGCGGTTGTCTTTCCGCCCACGTACACGGAGGTCGGCTACAACATCGACACGCTGTCCGACGGGACGCGGGTTGCAACCATCGACAGCGTTGGCTCGCAGGCGAACCGGCTGGAGCCACTGTTCAAGGCGTCCGGCGACGGCGCGTCCGAGCGGCCGTTGGCCGACCTGGTGCCGCAGGTGACGGTCACCTACGGGGAGGAGGGCGGCTCCGTGTCCCTTCTCGACGCCGGACACCGCCTAGGGGACGCGCTCCTCCGATCGACGTCGCTGGCCTCCGAGGTCAACGCGGCGTTTCGCGCGTACCAGGAGGCGGGCGACGCCGGGCCGATCGCGAAGCTGGCCCCTACGTCCCTCGTGTTCGGTGCATGGGATTCCCGCGACACGCAGGCGAAGCTCCCGCGCATCCTGCAGTCCGTGATCCGCGCCTGGCACGTCGACTCGCTGACGCGTTCCGCCCAGTACACCCCGCCTATTGACTACGCCGCGCTGGAAGTGTTCAGCGAGGAGCAGAAGAAGAAGCAGGAGGGGAACGCGAAGAGCCAGCTCGCGCAGCGCGGCTTCGTGCACGTACCGGCCACCGAGCAGCACGGCGGGGTCGTGGTTCGCGGCGAGATCCGGCGCGACGTGACCGTCAACCTCGTCGCGCTTCGGCATCTGCACGGCGACGACGAGGGCGTGCTGCGCCGCTACGTGCTTGGCTTGGCCGTAGTAGCAGCGACGGCGCCGCTCGACGGCTTCTTGCGGCAGGGCTGCCTGTTGACGCCAGATCCGGAGTCGCCGTCGACCTGGGAGGCAGTGGAACGCTCGGGCGCGAGGGACCGGTTGGCCCTCAACGCCGGCCACGCGCGGGCGTTCGCAACCGAAGCGGCAAAGGCTTTCGGCGTCGGCCGCGATCGGACGGTCGCGTTCGACAAGGAGCTCGCCAACATCGACGCCAAGAAGAAGGCCTGAGCATCATGCCGCGCATGTTCCGTGTGACCGTGCGGTTCCACGAGGGCCGGTATCACGGGCTCGACAACCGTCGAGCGCACGAGTGGCCGCCAGCTCCCGCACGGCTGTTTCAGGCGCTGCTCGCTGGCGCGGCGCGCGGCGCCGTGTTGCCGGCGCCGACCGCGAGCGCGCTCGACTGGCTGCAGGGGCTTCCACCCCCGACCGTCGTGGCCCCCCGCCACACGCTCGGGCAGGCGTACTCGAGCTACGTTCCCAACAACGACCTCGACGCCGTGCTGCCCGGGCGCCGCTACGCGGACGCCGTTGCGAAGACGCGGGTGGGCAAGCGCATCCGACCCGTCCTGTTCGACGCGGCGATCCCCATCGTCTACCTGTGGTCGGTTGGCGACGACGAGGAGGACGAGCAGATCCCGGCGCTCTGTGCCGCGGCCAAGGGGCTCTACCAACTCGGGCGGGGCGTCGACATGGCCTGGGCCGACGCGGTCCTGATCGACGCCGCGGAAGCGGAGCGGCAACTCCTCGCGCCTCGCGGCGTCGTGTACCGGCCCCACGGCGGCGAGGGGCGCCCTCGTCTCCTGTGTCCGCGACCTGGGCTCTTGGACAGCCTCACGGCGCGGTTCGAGGCCATGCGGACGCGCTTTCGCACGGAGGAGACGGCACGCGGGCCGGTCCGCGCCTTCGTGCAGCCACCCAAGCCGCGGCTCGCGTGGGTCGCGTACGGAGCGCAGCCGCACCGTCTCATCTTCGACCTGCGGGAGCCGGACGCGCGAGCCTCGTACGTCCCCTTCTTCCTTCACCGCGCCGCCGAGTTCGTGCAGAGTGCCCGAGACAAGGCGGCCGAGCATCTGCGCGAGGCGGTGCCTGGTCTAGCCGACTTGATCGACCGCTACCTGGTCGGTTGCGGCGCGGGCGGCGCAGACAAGCCGTCCCGCGTGCATCTCGTACCGATTCCCTCGGTCGGCCACAAGGAGGCCGACATGGCTATTCGCCGCCTCGAGGTCCTCGTTCCCCAGACCTGCCCGCTGGCGGCGGAGGATGTCTCCTGGGCATTCTCGCGGGTCGCCTGGCGGCAGGACGACGGCCGCGTCGTGCGGCAACTGCAGCTCGGCGACGACCCCCGCATGGTCGCGCGCTTCGAGCAACCCGCCCGGCACTGGCGGAGCGTCACCCCGCTCGCGCTGCCGGTGGGCCGGCGGCGGGTCGATCCGGGTCGCGTTGCCGAGGACGCGAAGGGCAGCGCCGAGCGAACCGCGGAGGAGTCGCGCGCGGTCGCGGCCGTCCATCAGGCACTTCGGCACGCGGGTGTCTCCGTGCCGGTCGCCAAAGTCCTCGTGCAACGCGAACCCTTGAACCGCCGCGGCGCGCGAGCGGAGCGTTTCGCGTCGGCCACACGCTTCCCGAAGGAGACCCTCTGGCACGCCGTAATCACGTTCGCGGAGTCCGTACAGGGCCCGCTGCTCCTCGGCGACGGGCGCTACGTGGGGCTCGGTCTCATGTGCCCGAACGACGCGAAGCTGCCCGCCGTCATCGCGTTCGCCATCGTCGGCGGACTCTCGGACCGCGCCGCGCCGTCGGTCGTCGTGCGCGCCGCCCGGCGCGCGATGCTGGCTCGCGTGCAGGACAGGCTGCCTCACGGGGCCGCGCTACCGAAGTACGTGAGCGGGCATGAGGCGGACGGCGCGCCGGCGCGCGACGGCGCGCACCGGCACGTCGCGGTCGTCGCCGACCTGCCGCGCGCCCGGCTACTCTACGTCGCGCCCACCGAGCTGCAGCGCCGCGGCGTGCGCTGGCGCGACATCGAGAAGCACCATCGGCGGCTCGTCAGCGCCCTCGAGGGGATGGATGCCCTTCGAGCCGGTTCCGCGGGGCGTCTGACGCTCATCCCGGTGGCGCTCGACCCGGAACGCGACCCCCTCTTCGCGCCAACGCAGGTGTGGGAGAGCGTGACGGACTACGAGGTGACGCGGCATCGCCGCGGGCGGACCGCGGAGGACACGCTCAGGCTGGACGCCGCGGCCGAGCTCGACCGATGCGGCTGGCCACAGCTCGGCCCGGACTCCGTCGAGGTGCTGGCCGTGGGACGCGGGCCGCGCGGCGGCCTATCCGGTCGTCTGCGGCTGACGTTCCGAACGGCCCAGACCGGCCCGTTGGTCATCGGGCGGACCTCCCAGAAGGGTGGCGGTCTATTCTCCGGCCGGCGCCGCGCGTGAGGGTCTCGCCCTCGGTTCAAGAGCCGCTGAACACGTCCGCGTCCGTCCACTCCTCGTCGTCCTGCGCCCGCAACAGCCCGATCAACGTGTTCAGCAGCGCAGGCGACCGCGCCCGGTCGGGGTTCGTCTCCAGCGCAATCAGCGCCGACATCTACAGATTGCCCGGCGGCTCGAGCGGCGGCGTTCCGATGAACGCTCGACGTTGGACCGGACGAGGCCTCGTTTCATCGGGCGATGCCGAGGAACAGTGCCATCGCGCGGTTGATGCGCAGCATGTCTGCATCGTCGAGTCGGCCGATCGTGCTGCCGATCCTGTTGACGCGAACCGACATCGTCTTGTCGACCATCACGCACGACGGCGCCTGCAGACCATTTTCGGACGATGGTTCGAGCGGAAGCCGGAACAGTGGAGCCGGCGGCGTCACGGTGGAGGTCACCGGGAGGACGGTCACGGTGGTGTGTCTTGCGAAGAGGTCGGACTGAACGACCACCGCCGGACGGGGCTTGCTGAATTCTCCGGGTAGCGCGACGGTCACGAGATCACCGCGCCTCAACTCCAATCCCCAGCATCGTCGAGTGCCGCGTCGAGGAAGCCCATCAACTCGGGGTCCGCGCGGTCTGCGGCGGCTGCGAGAGCCGTTTGGCGGGCGCACTCTTCGGCGAAGCCATCGGCGCGAGTATCCGGCACCCAGATTTGCACGGGGCGAAGCCCCAGCGCTCTGAGGGCATCACGATGCTTCTGGACGCGTTCACCCGCGGTTCGGCTCGGCATGTTTCGCTCCCGGCTACGGGCAGATCAGCAACCCTTCTAACGTTACATGTAACACACTTCCGGGGCAGGACAAAGCCCTGGATGACGTCGGAAGACACTTCGCACTGGAACTTGGCTGACCTGCAACGCAAGGGCGGCGATCCTGCCTAAAACGTCTGTCGCCAACAGCGTTTTAGGGCATACGGAGGTTCTTGTATCCCTAACCCGGAACTGAGCCCCTCACGAATTATCCAGGCTAAGGATGGAACATGGCTATTTTCCCTGGTACACCCGGCGATGACGTGCTGCGGGGCACGGACGGCGATGACGTGTTGTGGGGCGGATTAGCACTTTGGCGACGGTAGCGACCGGATCGACATCTCTGCCTTCCGTGATATCAACTTCGGCAATTTCGAGGCGAACGTCACGATTCAGGCTGGGAGCGATGGCGGCACCGAGGTCGTGATCGGGGACGCTGTGCTCACGCTGACGTCGCTCAGCCCGGCCGACATCACAGCGGAGGACTTCCTGTTCCTTGTCTGACTACGGCACGAGGTTCCACCGGCTCTACGATCAGCCACCCCGCCGTTGGCTGTCTATGGGCGTTCCCACTCCGGGCCGGCGCCTCGCTCAGCCTGTCCCTGGAACACGGTTTACCGGCCCAGAGAGGGGTGCCCGCTTGTACTCGAATCCGTGACGCCGGAGCGCCCGTGCCATCTTTTCCAGCGCGACGCTGTCTCGTGCCCGCGCACCCCGCGCCGTCTGCCTGTCGGTCTTTCTGCTCGGCTTCGCGGCTCTGGAGATTCGTGCCCAGGAAGAGCCCACCCGAGAGGGGGCCCCACTGGCGCCGCAGGTCGGCGCCGCTGCTGCTGGCGGCCTTTGCCCTCTGGGCGGGTCTGGCCGCCGATGCCGCCGATGCCGCCGCCCAGGGTAACGCCGCGTCGGACCGCGCGGCGCTCGACGCGCTCTACGACGCAACCGGCGGTCCGGACTGGACCGACAGCACCAACTGGAAGACGTCGGCGCCGTCCGCGGCGTCCAAGGTGTTGTGGGAAACGCGCTTTCGGCGCCGGCGCAGTTGCCGCCGAGCGTATCGCGCGCGTTTTCCACGACACCGGCAGGATCCACCTTCTGGGCTACTTCGAAGTCGGGGGTATCGACCTGCTCCGTGGTGGCGACGGTAACGACACCATCGAGGGCGGCGACGGACCAGACTCCCTCTACGGCGACAAGGGCAACGACACCATCCGCGGAGGTACTGGGGATGACCTGATCCGCGGTGGCAGGGGCGACGACACCCTAGACGGAAGTTTCGGTGCTGATCGCGTGTAAGTCCCTGTTGTTGTGGTAGTTGTCTGGTTTCATGGGGTGTCGGTGATGGCTACATTCGCGGCGTCACCCCCAGGAGCTCGAAGCAGCGCTGCTGGAGCGGCGTGGGCTTGGTCTGCAGCGTGAAGGTGGCGCCGCCGCTGGCGACCTGCATCGTGTTCGCCGCCAGCGTCCCGAGGTCGGCGAGCAGCGTCCGGAAGCTGTGCACCGGCAGGTCGTCGTCGGTGCGTTTGCGGCGGGCCTTGGCCAGGGCCGCGGGCGAGCGGCGGGCGGGGGCGACCACGGAAGTGCGTTGCTGCTCGGCCGCGGCCGGGTCGTGGTCGTCGAAGAGCAGCGGCGCGAGGGCCCGGCGCATGTGCCACTCGACGTAGTAGGCCAGCATGCACAGCAGGACGTGGGCGCGCACCCGGTCCGCTCGCCGGTGGTGGAGCGGCCGCACCTTCAGGTCCACCGACTTGAAGCAGCGAAACGCGCGCTCGACCTTCGACAGGTCCTTGTAGGCACGGACCGTCTGCGTTGCGTCGAATTGCTCCGGCTCGACGTTGGACCGGACGATGTAGATCCCGTCGAGCTGTTTCTCGGTCGCGATCTTGTCCTCGTTCCGGCGAAACGTGAAGCGCTCGTCGGTGATCTCGGTCACGAAGTGCTTGGCCATCTTGTAGCGGTTGATCACCTTCCCGACGCGCACGCCGATGGCCGCCGCGCCGCGTAGCGGTTTGTTCTCGCGCCGGGTCGCGGCCGCGATGGTCTTGAGGTCCTTCTCGGTGGCCGCCAGCAGCTCGTGGCGCTTGCGCTGGCGTTCGGCGGCCAGCAGCGGATTGCGGCACACGATGAGCCGCTCGCCGGGGAACTCCTCGCTGGTGACCTCGGCCAGGTCCCGCTCGTCGAACAGTGACGGCGTCACCGTGCCGGCGTTGACGAGTTTGCGGATGGTCGGTGCGCGCAGCGTGGTGATCCAGCGCAAGCCGTCGACGCCTTGCAGGTCCTCGCGGATGCGCGCCGCCGTCAGCATCCCCCGGTCGCCCACCAGCACCACCCGCTCGAGTCCGAACCGCTCGCGCAGCTTCGCCACCTGACTGGCCACCGTCTTCGGGTCGCTCGTCGAGCCCTCGAAGACCTCGACCGCGACGGGACAGCCTTCGGCCGTGCACAACAGCCCGAAGACGATCTGCAACGTGCCCTTCTTGCCGTCGCGGCTGTGCCCGCGTTGGGCCAACGGGCAGTGGGTGCCCTCCACATAGCTCGACGTCAGGTCGTAGAGCACCAGCGTGTGCTCCTGCAGGTGCCGTTTCGCCAAGCGCTGCTCGATGCCCGCCTGCCGCTGCACGAGCCAGTCCATCGCCGCGTACAGCTCATGTTGATCCATGTCGCCGAGCCCGAGCGCCTCGCCCAGGGTTGAGACGGCGCTCTCGGGCGTCAGCGCACGGGCGGTGGCCAACTTCGACTGCGCGTCGATGACGCGCGCCACAATCAGCGCCATGACGAGGTCGCGGACACGACTGCCGCCGCGGGCGATCAGGGTGTCGAGTTCGAGTTGCTTGAGCACGCCGAGCACGGCGGCGATGTGACCGTGGGGCAGGCTGCGAACGCAGGTGAAGGCCTCCTCCGGGGCGACGAGGCGTTCGCCGCGGAGGACTCGACGCACCGCTTCGACGGCGGCGGCCGGCAGCTTGGACAGGTTGGCGAGGGTGCGTTTCTTGACCCGCCCGCGGTCGCGGTAGGACTCGCGCAAGAGCACGGCTGGCGGTGAGGAGCGATTGGGTACGCTCTCGACATACATGGTTACATATAATACAAACAATATCCTTTATACAGCAACAATACTCACATGGAAGCCACTATATACATGGCTACACCTCATCACGCACACCATACCCCTGCGCTCATAAACCCCTTTAGAAACTAGAGGTTAAGACAGACTGGGCCGCTGAAACTTCCGCCTAGACGGTGGGGCGGGCAGAGACATGATCCGCGCCGATCTCGGCAAACGACCGGATCATGGGATCGGAGGGTGACGACTACATCGACGGCGGCGACGGGTACGACACAATCGACTACAGCGGCTCTCCCAACACTGGTGCGTACCGGTTCGACGGCGTGGATGTCGACGTCGGCTCGTCGAGCTTCATCCATATCGGTGAAGGTGGACATGCCGAGGGAGACATCCTGGTCAACATCGAGGTCGTGATCGGCTCGGCGCACAACGACAGAATCGACGTCTCTGACTCTTCATCGCGCGAGCCGCGACATCGCGCGCTGTAAGAGGAAATACGGAGCCGATTGGGATCGCTACAGCGAGAAGGTGCCATACCTCTTCATCCCGAAGGTGTTCTGACCCGCAGCCGTGTCGCTGGATCCCACATGGGGGCAGGCGGCGTGCCCGTCACCTTCCCCACTTCACTTCCTACTCCGGGCCCGAGCTGCGTTGTTGCTCCGGCTACGGTTCGGCGGCTGCATACCCCTCGCGCGCCGTGACGACATGCCGCCCGTCGCTCGTGCGCACGTCGATGCGCCGCCACCGGCCATTGCGCGCCCGATTGGACGGCTCGTAGGCCCGTTGACCGTCCCAACGCCCAGGTGATAGAGCAGGTACGAGCTGTCCAGGCGCGCCCGAACGTGGGCCAGGACTTCGTTCAGTTCCTCAATCCGGTCGATGGGAAACCAGCGGCCGCCGCTGACCTGCGTGAAGCGCCGGAGCAGCTCCTCCGCGCGCACGCTGCCGCTCCTCCGCCTCATGGTGACGGCATACACGGTCGTCTGTCCAACGCGAATCCGCTGCTCGACGGTGTCGGGTGCTGTGACGCTGTGCTGGTCATCGCCGTCGCTGAACAGCACGACCACCCGATGCGCTTGGCCGTCGCCGTGCAGGTCGAGCGCGTGCCCTAGCGCGTCGAGCATCGCCGTCCCGCCGAACGGCTGGGGCAGCGTGTCGAGCGTTTGCAGGAGGACGGCGCGGTCCCGCTCGCGGCTAGCCAGGGCGTAGACTCGATCGTTGAAGGCGACGAGGCCCAGGCGGACAGGTTCCGGCAGTTCCGTGATGAAGTGGCGGGCGGCAAGCTGCAGCGAACCCAGCGCGGCTGCCATGCTCGAGCTGAAGTCGATCACCAGCACCAGATCGAGCGGCAGGGTCGACGCCTCGTCGAGGAGAGTCGGCGCCTGACGCACATCGTCCTCGAACAGCGCGAAGTCGTCCTGCGTCAGCCCCGTCACGAAGCGTCCGCGCCGATCCTGCACGACCACCGGCACAAGGACCATGTTGGTGCCGGCCGAGAAGAGCGTCGGCGGCCGACCCCGCGCCCGCATGCTGCGCACGACCCGTCCCCCGTCGGCAAGGCGGGCCACGGCCCGCACGACAGGCGTCTCGGGGCCGTCCCTGGCATCCCAGGTGCACGCGAACGGTGGGGGCGGTAGCGCGCTGCACGCGGGTGCGCCATTGACCTGGAAATCCACCGACACGACACCTGTCGCCGGGACCACGTCCGCGCGCATCCGCACGACGCCGACCAGCGGGCTGTGCGGATCGGGTTCGACAATCGTGAGTTCGGGATCCGCATCCTGCGCCCGGGCGTGCGGCGGCTGCCCGCCGACGAGCGTGCTGCCGATCGCCAGCATCGCGGTCGTCATCCACGACAGCCAGGATTGCGATGCCGTCACGGCCTCGGCTCCGTCTCGATCGGCCGCAGCGGCCCCCCCGGCCTGACCAGCGCCGCGACGTAGTCTTCGATGCGCGCCCGCGGCAGCTGCCGGACGTAGCTCACGAGCGCCTCCAGCCGCCCGCGGTAGGAATACGGATCGACTACGCGGACGCCGTCCAACAGCTCGCGCATCGCCACAGGCAGCAGGTCGCCGACGATCGCTGCCGGGAGCGCCAGCTCGTCCACCGCCTCCGCCAACGCGAGCGGCAGATCCGCGAATTCGGACGCCAGCCGCTCCGTGTCGGCGGCCGAGAATCCCAAGCCGCCCGGCGGCGGAACCCGTAGGCACAGGCAGCCGTCCAACCCGAGGGCCGGCGCACCCCACCCGGCCAACGCCTGCCCTTCGTCTGCATCGTTCAGGCCCAGCCGGAGCAGCTCCGTTCGGGAGAACGCGTGGTCCAGCTCATCAGGACGGCGCTGCGCCGTCCAGGCCAGTTCGTTCCCGCGCGCCGGACTCAACCCGGCATCGCGCGCGACGTCCGGAAGCGTCTCCGGCTCGAGACGCAACCGCTCCACGCGTACTCGGCCGCGCCGGATGGCCCCGGCGATGGCGCCGACCTGCTTGCGCGTCACGTCGGACGGCGTGAACAACGTGACTCCGTGCGCGAAGTGGACCTCCGCCGCTCGTCCGAAGAAAGGGGGCGCGGACGGCAGGGCGCCGGCCATCCGTGGCAGACGGAACCTGGCGAGGGCGAGATCCAGCGACATCAGCGCGCCGTAGACGTGCCAAGCGTTCGTGAAAGGGTCATCATCCTTCGGCGCGGCCCAGAAGTCGCCGAGCGGGAGGAACAGCGGCGGCGGCGCCACGGCGCCGCGCGGGAGGCGCCAGGGTGCGCGCGCGCGGTCCGCCGGTTCCCTTATGCGGACGCCGAACTCGTGGCGCGCGGCGATGTCGTCGCCCAGCAGCCCCACGTCGTAGCTGTTCGCGAGCTGCATGACGTACGGCAGCGTGCGCAGCAGGTCCGCTAGCAGTACGTCCACCACGGAACGCAGTCGACTCGCGGCGTCTGGCAGCCGGCCACGGGCGGCGCTGTCCCTCAGTCGCTCCACGACGGGGCGCACCTGCTGTTCGTATGTCGCGTTTCGGAAGTTCGGCACGTGGATGCCGACGGTCGGGGTCCGCACGTCTCCGATCGACCGTTCCAGCGCGGTGATCAGCGTCGATGGATCGGCGGCGTCTCCGCTCGCCAGCGCTTCGCTGGCCGCCCACAGTGCCAGCACCGCATCGAGGCGATTGCCTCCCAGGCGCCGGCGAGTCTGCATGAAGCGCTCGAATTGAGCGCTACGGCGGTCGAACCGGTACGCTAGTCCCTCCCACTCGACGACGGGCGGCTTCCGATCCGGGTCGCCCGCCAGCGCGGCCAGCAACTGCTGGTCCATGGCGTCGGAGTCGAACGACGGCACCGCCTCCACGGTCAGCGCGGGCAGCAGCTCGGCGGTCAGCCAGTCGCCGATCGCGCCGTCGTACCCCCCGCGGCGTGTAATCGGCACGGCCGCGAGTGTCACCAGGACGCTGCCCGCAACCTCGGGCGTCATCGTGCCGGCCAGCCGCGCGCGCTCAACGAGGGCGACCGCGCCCTGGAATTGCGACAGGGCGCGGCGCAGCACCAGCGGTTGGTTGATGCGCTCCAGGCGGTCCGCCGCGCGTGCAAGCGCGACGTAGACGCACGCATCGCCGATGCCCATGCGCTCAACCGACAGCATCAGCGCCGGGAAGCGCAGGACCGCGCGGGCTGCAACCAGAACCGGCGC
The DNA here is from genome assembly GCA_965217045.1 of Vicinamibacterales bacterium. Classification (GTDB taxonomy): domain Bacteria; phylum Acidobacteriota; class Vicinamibacteria; order Vicinamibacterales; family UBA8438; genus JAAXGX01. The sequence continues at coordinate 806,962 of CBDCHF010000010.1, forward strand.
CAGCTCGCCGCCTGCGCCCCCTCTGAAAACGCGCTGCACGAAGGCCATCGCCCGCAGCCGCGCCCAGCCCAACGCGGCCGGCCCGACGCTGGTGGCGGCCAGGACGAACGCCGCGTCGATGCGCGGCGGCTCGGCGATACCGCGCAGCGCCCGTTGCGGATCGTCCGGAATCCGGTCGCTCTCGAACACCCGCTCCCAGAACGCGCGCGAGGCGGGACCGGCGAACGCACCCGATTCGTCGAACGACAGGGCGCGGAGCACGATGGCCGGCGCAAGCCGCGGCTCGGCAGCGCCCGCCGGCTGCGCGTCGGTTGTCCTAGGCAGACACCCGACCACGCCGCACGCCGTCAGCCACGCAGCCAGTATCCGGCGCATCGAATTCGCCGGTTCACCGGCACGAGTCGCCGCCAACCAGGAATTCCCGCACCTCCCGCAGATACGGCGGCGACCCCTGGCCCAGGCGATACACCCTGGCAATCCGGCCCATGAGCTGTGCGGCGTTCACTTCGTTGATCAGCGCAATGGGGTTCTCGACCGTGTGGGGGGCCTCGACGGATCTGGGATGCGGGAAGAGGAAGTCCATTCTTGCCTGCACCTCACCCACATGGCGAAATCCTGGGTGCGCGGTATCCACGCCGGCATCCGTCAGGGCAGCCAGCTCATTGCGTTGCCCGATCGGGGTGCACCGCTGCGGACCGCAAGCGAACATCGTGGAGAAGAGATCGCGGTTCGGGCCCCTGCTGCTCATCAGGTTGCCCTCGGACCATGACCCCGCGTCCTGCGGCATGCGGAAGTCCCATACCAGCGCGATGGCCTCGTCGGGCGGAACGCCGCAGACGGATACGCCCGGACCGACTGCTTCCGGAACAGGACTGTCGCGGTCGCGATCGCCGAACGCCAGGTCGGGCGGCGGCAACCTGGCCACCACGCGCGCCAGCGACGCCAGACCCCGCTGCCTGTCGCGGGCTTCCGTCTGCCACGCGCCGAGGATGAACCGTCGCTGGCGCTCGGGAAGCTGCGACGCCAGGTGATACGCGTGCGCGACGTGTCCCGCCGAATCCCGGAACAGCCGCTGCACGAACCGTTCCGGGTCCGACCGGGAGGCATCGACCAGCCGCTCCCAGAAGGGAGCCACCTCGGCGCCGCCGGGCACGCGGACCTCGCCGTCGCGCACCACCAGGGCGCCCCCGTAGCGGGCGAACACGCCCAGACCCTCCGCGTTCACCAGCGAGAGAGTCCGCGGCTGCCGCAGCAGCCACGCCAGCGTGTGCTCGTCGAGCGCCGCAAGCCCCAGATAGAACTGCGCCGCCCGTGCATTCGTCACCAGGCGTCCGACCAGGTCCGGCGCCCGCTCGGTCGCGAGGTCCGCCGCCTCGGCATCGGTTGTGGTTCGCTCGCGGTACACGAGTTCGATCCAGAAACGGGGTGGCCCCGGCAACGAGACGACGAAGTGCGGCAGGTCCCAGGCCAGGGCCTCGCCCGCGGTCAGGCGCCCCAGCACGGCGTCCGAGTGCCAGTCCGCACCCGCGCCGCAGATCTCCCGCACCTCCCGCTTGCGCGCGACCGCATGCCAAATTGCATCGGCGCGTGCCTGACGCAGGTCGAGATTAAAGAGATCGAGGAAGGCCGCCAGCGCACGCCGACCGTCCTGGTGCTCCGTCGCCGCGCGGAGACTCACTTCGCCCGCCGCCCGCTCGACGGCGCGCCAGCGCGTGCGCAGTTGCTGTAGATCGGCCAGACAGGCCCGCAACGCGCCATCGGCGGTCGGGTTGACAGCCACGAAACCCGGATCGTGCAAGGCGCCGATCAGGTCCCGCAACAGGTGCGGTCCCCTCGGCCGCGGCATTCCCGGCGCCAGGATGTCGTCAAGCGTGCCGGGCACGGCCAGCTCGAACCAACCGGTCTGGGCCAGACCGGCCCCCGGCACTGCCAGCAGTGCGGCGCACACCGTGACGATTATGATCCTCATAGCCCGCCGTTGAAGGTTGCCGCGGGGAACCAAGCGACGCTCATCCCGAAACGACGCCCGAAGGGGAAGCCCCACCCGCCGCTCCCGATGATCTTCAATCCGCGTACCGCCATCACCGCGACAGCAGCCTCGACCCGGACGAGCGGTACGGGAATGTTGCCCCAGTGCTCGGGCAGCAGATCGGTGACCGCCACCGCCTCACCCACCCGCCAAGCACTGCCACCGGCGAGTACCTCGTCGATGCGCACGGTGCCCTGGTACCAAGCGGCACCGAGGTCGACGTGCATGCCGACCTGAACCCGATCAGCGGCGAACGGCGAGCCGAACGGACGGAACCAGTTGACGTTCAACCCCTGCAACCAAGCCGACCCGCGAGACCCGGCGCATGCGCCATCGCCGCAGATATGCGCCTCCTGCCACCGCTGGCGCAGGAACGACACTCCCCAGTGACCGGACCGCATGCGTCCCCTTGCGAAGCCGAACGTGAAGTCCGATCCCGTAATGTCGAGTGCGTCGATCTGGAACACGTCCTCGACGAGACCGACCGAGCGCCAGCGGGGCGTAAAGGAAGTCTGAACCCCCCATACAGTCTCCTCGAAGTCCTCGAGGAACTGCGCGTGGGCCGGCGCGCTGTGCACGACAAGCAGGCCCGTCACTACGGCAACGCCTAGCGAAACAAAACGCAAGGTCGGACCCCCTTCTGATTGTCGAGGTTAGCGGGAATGGATCGAAAGCCTCCGACCCGGAGGACTTTCGGGAGCCGACGATCGGTACGAAGGCGGGAACGACGCAGAGCAGCGCCGTGTGGAACCAGCGTGAGCACCGATCAGATGCCGCCAGCACCATCTCGAGGCGACGCCCGCCTTGGCGAGAGCGTCGCGGATGGCGACGATCTGACCCAGCGACCGACCGAGCCGTGAGAGTTCGCTCACGACCGGGCGGTCGCCGCGCTGGAGGACGCTCATCAGCGAAATCCGCAGTAGGTGCCGAGGCGAGGGCCGAACCCGGGCTCCGGGTCGGTTTCACTGTTGGAAGCCCGAACGTTGTCGCCGCGCAAGTCGGTCCGCATGTTCCAGTCTCCGATCTGCACGAACGGAGCCGGTGGAACCTCGTGCCGTAGTCAGACAAGGAACAGGAAGTCCTCCGCTGTGATGTCGGCGGGGCTGAGCGTCGTCAGCGTGAGCACAGCGTCCCCGATCACGACCTCGGTGCCGCCATCGCTCCCAGCCTGAATCGTGACGTTCGCCTCGAAATTGTCGAAGTTGATATCACGGAAGGCAGAGATGTCGATCTGGTCGCTACCGTCGCGAAAGTCCTCGATCGTGTCACCATCCCCGAAGTGGAACGTGTCGTCGCCGGACCCGCCCCAGAGGGTGTCGCTGCCGGGCCCGCCGTCGAGGCTGTCGTTACCCCCGCCGCCGTGGAGGAGGTCGTCACCCTCGCCGCCGTCGAGGCTGTCGTGGCCAGGGCCAGGGCCGGTGGGATTGAAGAAGTCCCCATCGCCCTGGAGCCAGTCGTCACCCTCGCCGCCAGTAAGCGTGTCGTTGCCGGACCAGCCTTCGAGATAGTCGCCACCGTCCCCGCCGGTGAGGCTGTCGTTACCCTCGCCGCCCTGGAGCCAGTCGTCACCCTCGCCGCCAGCAAGCGTGTCGTTGCCGGACTAGCCTTCGAGAATGTCGCCACCGTCCCCGCCGGTGAGGCTGTCGGCGTGGTGGGACCCCCAGATGTTCTCGATGCCCGTCAGCGTGTCGCCTTCGGCGTGGCCGCCCGCCGCCGCGCCCGTCGCCAGGTCGACCGTCACCCCGGCATCGGACGAGAGATACGTCGCAGTATCGTGCCCTTCCCCGCCGTCGAGCACGTCGGCGCCGCCAAAGCCGACGAGAGCGTTGTTGCCTTCATCGCCGGTGAGGCTGTCGGCGTGGTGGGACCCCCAGATGTTCTCGATGCCCGTCAGCGTGTCGCCTTCGGCGTGGCCGCCCGCCGCCGCGCCCGTCGCCAGGTCGACCGTCACCCCGGCATCGGACAGCTCGTAATTGACTACGTCGATGCCGTCCCCGCCGTCGAGCACGTCGGCGCCGGACCCGCCCGAAAAGCGGTCGTGACCCTCGCCGCCAGTAAGCGTGTCGTCACCCTCGCCGCCAGCAAGCGTGTTGTTGCCGGACCCGCCCCAGAGAAAGTTGTTGCCTTCATCGCCGGTGAGGCTGTCGGCGTGGTGGGACCCAAAGATGTTCTCGATGCCCGTCAGCGTGTCGCCTTCGGCGTGGCCGCCCGCCGCCGCGCCCGTCGCCAGGTCGACCGTCACCCCGGCATCGGACGAGAGATACGTCGCAGTATCGTGCCCTTCCCCGCCGTCGAGCACGTCAGCGCCGGACCCGCCCAAAAAGCGGTCGTCACCCGCGCCGCCAGCAAGCGTGTCGTCGCCGCCAAGGCCGGCGAGATAGTTGTCGCCTTCATCGCCGGTGAGGCTGTCGGCGTGGTGGGACCCAAAGATGTTCTCGATGCCCGTCAGCGTGTCGCCTTCGGCGTGGCCGCCCGCCGCCGCGCCCGTCGCCAGGTCGACCGTCACCCCGGCATCGGACAAAAATACATCGCAATATTTGGCCCTTCCCCGCCGTCGAGCACGTCGGCGCCGGCGCCTCCCTCCATGTAATCGGTGAATGCCCCACCGACGAGCGTGTCGTCACCCTTGCCGCCCCAGAGATAGTTCAGGCCCGTGCCCCCGTGCAGCACGTCATCGCCCATATCGCCCTTGAGGGTGCTGCCCTCCCTGGACCCCTCGGTGCCGGGGTCGTCGTCGCGGGCCGTGAGCAGGTCGGCGTGGTCGGACCCGCGGACGCTCTCGATGCCCGTCAGCGTGTCGCCCTCGGCATGGCCGCCCGCTGCAGTGCCCGTCGCCAAGTTGACCGTCACCCCCGCGTCGGACAGCTTGTACTCCGCCGTGTCGCCCCAGATGGCCTCGCGCAGGGTGTCCGGGGCGCCGAGCAGTAATCCGCCGTCCTCGCCCCCGTCGAGCACGTCGGCGCCGGCGCCGCCTATGAGCCGGTCAGCGCCAGCCATGCCGGCGAGATCGTCATCGCCCAATCCGCCCCACAACACGTCATCGCCGTCCGTGCCCCGCAGCACGTCATCGCCGGGTGTACCAGGAAAAATAGCCATGTTCCATCCTTAGGACAGTGATCGATATAAGGTTGCCAAGTGCATCCAGGCGGAGCCCGTTTTCTGCGGCTTCGGGCGCTCGGCACACAGTAAGGTAATTTCCGTCAGTGTCCTTAGCCTGGATGATTCGTGAGGGGCCGCCCTGGATGCTCGCGCCGCTGCGCGACCCCGAGCGGCGAGACCTCATCGAGGTGACCGAGGACCGCGCCGAACGCGCCTCGACACTCATCGCCAGCCAACTGCCCGTGACCGACTGGCACGCCGTCATCGGCGACACCAACCAGGCCGCCGCCATCGGCGACCGCCTGCTCCACGACGCGCACCGCATCGACCTGAAGGGCCGCTCGATGCGACGGACGCACGACGCACCCGCCAACCGTCGGAAGGAGACGACATGACGATCACGTCCGCGAGACGCCCGCTCCCGCCGGGCTCGAACAGCCTGTGGATCCTGCCGGTGTCGTGGAAAACGCGCGCGATACGCTCGGCGGCAACTGCGCCGGCGCCGAAAGCGCGTTTCCCACAACACCTTGGACGCCGCGGACGGCGCCGACGTCTTCCAGTTGGTGCTGTCGGTCCAGTCCGGACCGCCGGTTGCGTCGTAGAGCGCGTCGAGCGCCGCGCGGTCCGACGCGGCGTTACCCTGGGCGGCGGCATCGGCGACCAGACCCGCCCAGAGGGCAAAGGCCGCCAGCAGCAGCGGCGCCGACCTGCGGCGCTAGTGGGCCCCCTCTCGGGTGGGCTCTTCCTGGGCACGAATCTCCAGAGCCGCGAAGCCGAGCAGAAAGACCGACAGGCAGACGGCGCGGGGTGCGCGGGCACGAGACAGCGTCGCTCTGGAAAAGATGGCACGGGCGCTCCGGTCAGGCTTGCCGGTGAGGACATGTCGGTGTTCCCTTCACCAGCAGAGTCGCTACCGGGACATCCATAGCCGTAGGAGGGTAACCACTTCGCGCACGTCTTCGCGTCCCCAACATTAGGGAGAGGGGGGTGTTGTGGCCCAATTGCCGGGAATATATTTTGTAAACCGCGTTTATCGCCCTAGCGGTAGTGCGCCACGGCGCCGCGCTCAGCGGTGGCGCCGGCGGAGTAGTGGGCGACCATCCTCGAGCGCTTCCAGTTGCCGGTGAGTATCACGTCGGTGCAGGAACTTACGGCAAGGTAGACGAGGTCAGCGCCGCGGCGGCTGCTGCCGTCAGCGTCGGGACTCTGGAGCGCCGGCCAGCGACTGCACCAGTCGCACCAGGTCCGCCTGCCGCGACAGGCCGTGCTTGGTGAACAGGTGCTTCACATGCGAGCGGATCGTGCTTTCCCCGCGGCCGGTGGCCGCGGCGACCTCGCGGACATTCATGCCTTCGACCAACAGCACCGCCACCCGACTCTCCATCTCCGTAAGGCCGAGAGCCGCCGCCGCCACGGCCGGATCGATGCGGGTATGGCTCGCCGGGTCGACGACCAGCACGAGCGCGGCGACCGGCCAGACCCGCGAGTCCGTCTCCTGCCGGCCCACCGGGTTGACGTGCAGCGCCAGCGGCGACCGGGACGACGAGCGCCGCACCATCGTCGATCCGCCGACACCCTGAGCCCCGAACGGCGGCAGCGCCCGCGTCAACAGCCCCTGGAGGCCGGCATCGTCCTCCGGAGTGCGGGCGTACAGGAAACCGCCCTCGTCGAACAGCCCGTCGCCGGCCCGCAGCACTTCCCGGGCGCGCTCGTTCGCCGCCACGATCCGCCCGCGCCCGTCGAGCTGGACGATGCCCAACCCGGTGGTGTCGAGCAGCTCGGTCAGCGTCGCGCCCAGCGCGCCGGCACCGGCCAGGGCCTGCTGGAGGAGCACAGCCTGCCGGATATGGGGCAGGAGCCGCCGGATCGAGTCCAGCTGCGCGGACGACCAGCCGTCCCCGTCGACCGGGTCGTTGATCACCCAGACGATGCGCGAGCCATGGGATCCGTCCAGTCGGACATGGATGCTGTTTCGGGTCTGGCCGCGGGCCAGTACCTCGTTGTATGCCGCGGAGGTCTTCAGTTCCTCCTCGGTGTAGAGGTCGGTAACGTGGACCGGGTGAGCGTCGGCGAGGCGCCGCATGCGCGGGACCCGTTCGTCCAGGCGGTAGTAGTTCTCCCAGTAATCGCGCTCCAGTTCCAGGCGCCGTTCTCCACGGACGAAGTACCACGTGGAGTAGATCCGGATGTCCTCGTCGGACCGCCCGTCGCCGAACGCCATACTGCTGCCGTGCGTACGGAGGGCTTCGTCGATCAGCGCGGTGGCGGTCGACCAGTGGGTATGGTCGACCGCCACCTTGTGCAACGCAGCCAGAATGCCATCGAACGCCTCCCGTTCGCTCATCGCCGTGCCTTCGCTTGCGAATGCCCGGTCGGCCCAAACGCTCCCTTGTTCCGCATATGCTCCGCTGCAGTCCTGCACTCCGTTACCGCCGAGGGCATTCTACCCATAGGTGGCGGCGTACCCCCCGAGGAGGGTACCGACAACATTCGTGTTGAAATACACGCTTGGCCCGGCTTGAGCCCTCTGGTGCTCATGAAGCTGTAGAGGGTGGGGCGGGCGACGGCGGTGATCTTGGCGATTGCGGTCTTGGAGACGCCCAGCTCTAGGAAGCGAGATCATCATCAAGCGCGGCACCGAGATCACGGCGTACGAGCTGACCGGCGAGACGCTCGGCGGGCAGGGCGAGCGTCTCGGCACTGCCTTGAGACTCGCCGACGGGCAGGTCGTCTACGTCCCCGACTGAGAAGCGCGGTCAACACTCACCCAGGCGCGCCGGCACGCGGCCATGGCCCGCTGCAGGGGGCCGGGCTGCCTGGCTTCCATGCGGCGCTTTCAGGAGGCCGCCGGCACCTCGCGGCCGACGGGGCGATCGGCCGTCACGGCGCCGCCCTCGAGCCGCACCACGCGGTTGCAGACGCGCTCGATGAGCCGCTCGTTGTGCGAGGCCAGGACGAGGATGCCCACCTCGTCGAGCAGGGCGTGCAGCCGGGCGTTGACCTTGTCGAGAAAGGCGGCGTCGCCCGCCCCGATCCATTCGTCCATCAGCAGGATCTCCGGCTGCACGGCGGTGGAGATGGCGAACGCCAGACGCGCCTTCATGCCGGCCGAGTAGCAGAACAGCGGCAGGTCGAGGTAGTCGCCCAACTCGGTGAACTCGGCGATGTCGGCCGTGCTGCGCTCGATCTCCTGGCGCGTCAGGCCGGCGATCAGGCCGCAGATGCGGATGTTATCCAGGCCGGTGGCGTCGCCCTCCATGCCGAGCTGCAGGCTGAAGAGAGTGGTCACGCGGCCCTGGACGCGGACGCGCCCGCGCAGCGGCTCGTAGATGCCGGCGATGGTGCGCAGCAGGGTCGACTTGCCGGCGCCGTTGGGGCCCACCCGGTCGCCCGGCCGCAGGCGGAGCGAGACATCGCGCAGCGCGTGGACGATGACGGTGCGGCGGGTGCCGTAGCTGACGCGCGCCCCGATGCGGCGCCCCAGCAACCGCTTCTTCAGCGAGCGGCTCTCGGCCCCGTAGATGGGAAAGTCGACGGTGACGTTCTCGAGATCGACGGCCAGCATGGCTTGGCTACACCGTCGCTGACCCTGGTGCGCCAGGACGCCCCCTGAGCCTATCCGGACCGCCGAGCCGCCTCGTTGCTGTGCCTCAGCTGGTCGGCCAGCAGGTGGCGGATCTCGCAGAAGACGCTCGCCCAGTCGTTGGGCGCAGGCTGCCGGAACAGCCGCATCGTCGGGTGCCAGGGCGTATCGGTGCGACCCAGTATCCAGCGCCAATCGTGGGCGAATGCCAGCGCGCCGCCGACGTGCGGAACGTCGCTGCGCCGTTTCTGAGCAGCAGCAGCCGGCTGCCCGTCGGCGAGGTCCTGCCGCCGCCGCGCGGCAGCCGCAACCACCACCAAGACTCCACCGCAGGACAACACGAGCGGGAAGACGGAAGGACGTACGGATGAAAAGCGCATGCCGCGGCCGGCGGTCCCCGGCACGGCACGAGGAGGAGCGAGGGATGGCGCGGAAGAACGACGAGCTCGCCGCCGCGATCGAGGCGATCGTGGCCAATAGCCGGAAGACGAGCGAGCTGGCCTCAAGGTTCGCCGAGGACTACGAACGCTTGGGCCAGGATCGGAGCACGGTGCCCGAGGTCGAGGGCGATCGAGGAAGCGAGGCTCGAAGCTGGCCTCCACGAGCTGACGTCGGGGGCCAGGCTCCTGAGCGTGGCGTGGGGGTCGCCCGAGTCGCGCCGGCGGCTCGCCGCGATCACGGCGCGGGCGGGGGAGGCGAGGCCCTCGTCAAGTTCAGCGCCGACGTGCTGCGGCATCGAGCCGATTGAGCTGGGCAACGCCGCTCTTGCAGCACTACGACAATACCTGTCAGAACACGGAGTGCCACCGGCTGTGAGCAAACCGGTGAGTTGAGGAAGCGACCCATCGAGCAGGACACGCCCGAGCCGGCGCTAGTGGTGTGTCACTAGAACAAGTTGACAGTTCGATTGCCACGGCGCCCCCAACACGGGGCCTCGGATCGCGAAGGGGCCTCCGGAAATCGGGGATTTCGACGGTCTCGTCGGCTACAGGCGGGCGATGTGAAGCCATTTCTGGGACACACCACTAGCTAGTGTCGGCCAGAAAATCCGTAACTGCTTGATTCTACAAGACGTATCGCGGATTTCGAGTAGTGAAGATCGTCCTAGATGTCGTATTCTCGCGGAGGAGATCGTCGATTTCGGTCTTTTTCGGGGGGATCTTCGCGACAGCGAACGCCATGAGAGAAGTCCACAGGCGGCAGTTCCAGATCGGACAGGTGCCCATCGAGAAGATCTGGATCAACCCGAAGTCGCGGGACGACATCCCGGCGGTGTTGAAGGGGCTTCAGCACATCTGGTCCGACGAGAAGCTGCGCGCTCGTCTGTTTGCGCTGTTGGACGAGCATATCGTGCCGGAGACCGACCGCACGGTCGGTCGTCCGGGGATGGAGTTGTGGCAGGTCCTGGTGCTGGGCGTTCTCAAGCAGGGCCTAGGCTGTGACTTCGACCGTCTGCACGACCTGGCGAACCATCACGAGACGATACGCGCGTTCCTGGGGCACAGTGATTTCGGCGACAGGACGCGTTACGAGTACCAGACGGTGGTGGACAATGTGTCTCTGTTGACCCCCGAGCTGTTGTCGGCGGTCGGGCAACTGGTAGTGGAGAGTGGGCACAAGGTCGCTAAAAAAAAGCCTGGCGAGCCATTGCGCGGCCGGTGTGACTCGTTCGTGGTCGAGACCGACGTGCACTACCCGACGGACGTCAGCCTGTTGTGGGACGCGATGCGGTGCCTGCTGCGGGAGACGGGACGGGCGTCTGGGGAGAATGCGGTGGGCGGATGGCGTCAGTGGCGGTATCTGACCCGAGAGGTCCGGAGTCTGTTCAACCGGGTGCGGTCGACGCGGCGAGCGAAGCGGCATCCGGAGCGCGTGGAGGGGTATCTGGCCCGCTGCCGCGGGCTGGTCGAGCGGGCGGTGGACACGCTTGACGCGTTGCGGAACCAGGGCGTCGATGCCGTCACTTGTGGCTCTATCGAAGGCTACGTCGCTCATGCTCTGCGGCAGATCGGCCAGGTGGAACGGCGGCTGGTGCGGGGCGAGACGATACCTCACGAAGAGAAGGTCTTCTCGATTTTCGAGGAACACACGCGCTGGGTTTCGAAGGGCAAGGCGGGTGCGCCGGTGGAACTCGGGGTCCCTGTCGCCCTGATCGAGGATCAGTATCAATTCATCCTTCACCACGAGATCCTGTGGCAGGGTGCGGATGTGGACGTGGCGGTGCCGCTGGTGCAGAAAGCGCAGGCGCGGTATCCGGAGTTGCGGGCGTGCAGCTTCGACCGGGGCTTTCACAGCCCGGACAACCGGGTCGGGCTGGACGCGCTGCTCGACCTGAACGCGTTGCCGAAGAAGGGACGCCTTTCGAACGTCGACCGGGAGCGGGAGGAAGAGGCATCCTTCGCCGCCGCGCGCTGCGTGCACCCGGCGATTGAGTCGGCCATCAACGGATTGGAGCACCGAGGGCTCAACCGTGTCCGCCATCATGGTGTCGACGGCTTCGCGCGTGCGGTTGCCTTGTCGGTGCTGGCCACCAACCTGCATCGCATCGGGTTGATTCTGCAAGAGCGCGAGCGCAAACGACGCCGACGCGTCGCCTGACCGGATCGGACCGGCTCTGCCTCCTGTGGAGATCCAGCCGTCGCCCGAGGGCAAGGCCCTGCCGTCGCCGGAGGCCGGCCTTCCGGGCTGATTACCTACTGCTGCTTTCCGCGGAGTTGCCAGAATCGTAGTCGCAACCCGTTCGATAGCGAAATCACGTCAATTGGCGCAGCGCATCGCTCGCAAACCTCCGCCCGCGAAGGAGGTTTTCTGGCTGACACTAGCTAGTCCCGCTGAGGTGCTACCCGCCGCGCCCGTCGTCGTCGCCGCCCACCTGACCGAGCGCGCCGAGACGGCAGGACCTCGACCGTCCACCATCCCGAACTCTCGCAGAGCGAACGACTTACGGGCGTCCGAGAGATCCGGTGCGCAGCCGCGCGTGCCGGCCCGCACCCAACCCGCCAAGAGACGGCAGACGGAAGAAATCACTGTGCGGCCGGGCGGACGACCGCATAACATCAGGAGAGAAAAATGGCGGAAACCGCCGGACAGAGAACCAGCGAGGCGCGGGCGGGAAGGCCAAGGGGCCTGTCAGCCGGAAACTGGATCGCGATCGGTACGGTCGTGCTCGGAGGAGTGGTCGGCTTCGGGTTGAGCGAACACAACGCTCGGCTGACAAGCGTCGACACGAACACGAAGGCTATCGCGGCGTCGCAGACAGCGCTCGCCGCGTCGCAAGCGACGCTCGCGACGTCGCAGGCACGCCTCGAAGGCGAGATCAAAACGGTCAACGAGCGGCTGAACGGGATAGAACAGCGACTCGACGACCGGTTCGATTCGATCAATCACCGGTTGGACCGCCTCGACGCCAACATCGACAGGCTCCTGCAACTGCACATCGGCAGCGCGTCGGAACCTCCGGCGGCAGCCCTGCCGGACTGATCGGACAGCGGCCGCCGACGGGACCGACATCCCTGTCGGGCCGCGGGCCTCCAGCTCAGCCTGAAACCGGGACGGGCAGGCGGGGCACGATCAGCATGTTCGCGAGCGCCAGGAACTGACGAATCCTGGGCTCGTGTCGACCGCAAGATGTTGTGGTCGCCCGCGGCATCGTCAGACCGACAGCGTCGGCGTGTGCTCGCCCGCGTCAAGGCGCGTCGCTACGCTCCGCCCCCGCTTCGCGGGGCTGGCAACCTTTGACGCCGGCTCCGCGCACGCCCTCAGACTGGCTCCTTGTCTGACGATGCCAAATCATAACCCCTACATGTTGTGGTCGACGACCTGTCCAGTTTCCGTCAGTCCGAAGCGACCGTTGACAATCTGCACCCCCCGAACCAGGCAAAAGCCTTCAAGACTGCGACGCTGCGCCCAGCAGCGCGCGGTCCACAGGCGCAGCCGAGACGCGACCGGCGGAAAACCGGCCACCGCGCTCGAGCAGGACCGCCTGCGCCGCTCGGAGATCGTCTCGCTCCGCTGGCAGGACGTTTCGGCCACCGAGCGGCGCGGGCAGCTGCGAGTCCGCGTCCGCGCCGGAGCAGTAAGAGAATGGCGCTGGCCTCCAAGAGCTGATGTCGGCGGCCAGGCTCCTGAGCGTGGCGTGGGGGTCGCGCGAGTCGCGCCGGCGGCTCGCCGCGATCACGGCGCGGGCGGGAGAGGCGAGCCGTCTGGCGACACTCGAGGCCCTTCCAAGTTCCTCACCGACGAGTGCCGGCGGCTGCGGGCGCAGGTGCCGCGGCATCGAGGATGAGCCACCGCACCTACCAGGAGCGCGGCTACTGCACACGGGGCGGCTATGCGCGGCTCGGGACGAGGTCCTGGGCCAACTGTGCGACCTGGGCAACGCGGCGCTGCAGGGGAACGCCGCGACGCGCCAGCACGAGCCGGACGGCCGCGAGCGCGGGCGGTGCGAGCACTGCAACGCGGAACACGACCGCGACGTCAACGCCGCGGTCAACATCCTCGCGAAGCCGCGACCGGGTCGCGCAGGCTCGACACTGTGCAGACCGATCTGCGCGAGGTATGATCGGCCCGCCACGTCCGCCTGTTCTTCGTTACTTTCTCCCGCATTTGTCTACCGCCGTGTCGCCCGCGGAATACCCGAATACGCAGGACCTTGCACCCCGAACGCGGGAGCAGACGTAGTGGCAGAACGGCCCGGTGACCACTTCCGGTTGCCCGGCAGACCCAGGTAGGGGAGGGACCGTGCCACGACACATCGCAATCGCACTCGTCATCGCTCTGAAGGCGGGAACGACGCAGAGCAGCGCCGTGTGGAACCAGCGTGAGCACCGATCAGATGCCGCCAGCACCATCTCGAGGCGACGCCCGCCTTGGCGAGAGCGTCGCGGATGGCGACGATCTGACCCAGCGACCGACCGAGCCGTGAGAGTTCGCTCACGACCGGGCGGTCGCCGCGCTGGAGGATGCTCATCAGCGAAATCCGCAGTAGGTGCCGAGGCGAGGGCCGAACCCGGGCTCCGGGTCGGTTTCACTGTTGGAAGCCCGAACGTTGTCGCCGCGCAAGTCGGTCCGCATGTTCCAGTCTCCGATCTGCACGAACGGAGCCGGTGGAACCTCGTGCCGTAGTCAGACAAGGAACAGGAAGTCCTCCGCTGTGATGTCGGCGGGGCTGAGCGTCGTCAGCGTGAGCACAGCGTCCCCGATCACGACCTCGGTGCCGCCATCGCTCCCAGCCTGAATCGTGACGTTCGCCTCGAAATTGTCGAAGTTGATATCACGGAAGGCAGAGATGTCGATCTGGTCGCTACCGTCGCGAAAGTCCTCGATCGTGTCACCATCCCCGAAGTGGAACGTGTCGTCGCCGGACCCGCCCCAGAGGGTGTCGCTGCCGGGCCCGCCGTCGAGGCTGTCGTTACCCCCGCCGCCGAGGAGGCTGTCGTCACCCTCGCCGCCCTGGAGCCAGTCGTCACCCTCGCCGCCAGCAAGCGTGTCGTTGCCGGACCAGCCTTCGAGAATGTCGCCACCGTCCCCGCCGGTGAGGCTGTCGGCGTGGTAGGACCCCCAGATGTTCTCGATGCCCGTCAGCGTGTCGCCTTCGGCGTGGCCGCCCGCCGCCGCGCCCGTCGCCAGGTCGACCGTCACCCCGGCATCGGACGAGAGATACGTCGCAGTATCGTGCCCTTCCCCGCCGTCGAGCACGTCGGCGCCGCCAAAGCCGACGAGAACGTTGTTGCCTTCATCGCCGGTGAGCCTGTCGGCGTGGTCGGACCCATAGATGTGCTCGATGCCCGTCAGCGTGTCGCCTTCGGCGTGGCCGCCCGCCGCCGCGCCCGTCGCCAGGTCGACCGTCACCCCGGCAGCGGACAGCTCGTACCCGACCGTGTCGGCGCCGTCCCCGCCGTCGAGCACGTCGGCGCCGGACCCGCCCTGGAGCCTGTCGTGACCCTCGCCGCCAGTAAGCGCGTCGTTACCCTCGCCGCCAGTAAGCGCGTCGTTGCCCTCGCCGCCAGTAAGCGCGTCGTTGCCGCCAAAGCCGACGAGAACGTTGTTGCCTTCATCGCCGGTGAGCCTGTCGGCGTGGTCGGACCCATAGATGTGCTCGATGCCCGTCAGCGTGTCGCCTTCGGCGTGGCCGCCCGCCGCCGCGCCCGTCGCCAGGTCGACCGTCACCCCGGCAGCGGACAGCTCGTACCCGACCGTGTCGGCGCCGTCCCCGCCGTCGAGCACGTCGGCGCCGGACCCGCCCTGGAGCCTGTCGTGACCCTCGCCGCCAGTAAGCGCGTCGTTACCCTCGCCGCCAGTAAGCGCGTCGTTGCCCTCGCCGCCAGTAAGCGCGTCGTTGCCGCCAAAGCCGACGAGAACGTTGTTGCCTTCATCGCCGGTGAGCCTGTCGGCGTGGTCGGACCCATAGATGTGCTCGATGCCCGTCAGCGTGTCGCCTTCGGCGTGGCCGCCCGCCGCCGCGCCCGTCGCCAGGTCGACCGTCACCCCGGCAGCGGACAGCTCGTACCCGACCGTGTCGGCGCCGTCCCCGCCGTCGAGCACGTCGGCGCCGGACCC
Source organism: Vicinamibacterales bacterium (assembly GCA_965217045.1). Classification (GTDB taxonomy): domain Bacteria; phylum Acidobacteriota; class Vicinamibacteria; order Vicinamibacterales; family UBA8438; genus JAAXGX01. Next base: position 822,231 of record CBDCHF010000010.1, read on the forward strand.
GCCCTGGAGCCTGTCGTGACCCTCGCCGCCAGTAAGCGCGTCGTTGCCCTCGCCGCCAGTAAGCGCGTCGTTGCCCTCGCCGCCAGTAAGCGCGTCGTTGCCGCCAAAGCCGACGAGAACGTTGTTGCCTTCATCGCCGGTGAGCCTGTCGGCGTGGTCGGACCCATAGATGTGCTCGATGCCCGTCAGCGTGTCGCCTTCGGCGTGGCCGCCCGCCGCCGCGCCCGTCGCCAGGTCGACCGTCACCCCGGCATCGGACAGCTCGTACCCGACCGTGTCGGCGCCGTCCCCGCCGTCGAGCACGTCGGCGCCGGACCCGCCCTGGAGCCTGTCGTGACCCTCGCCGCCAGTAAGCGCGTCGTCGCCCTCGCCGCCAGTAAGCGCGTCGTGACCCTCGCCGCCAGTAAGCGCGTCGTTGCCCTCGCCGCCAGTAAGCGCGTCGTTGCCCTCGCCGCCAGTAAGCGCGTCGTTGCCGCCAAAGCCGACGAGAACGTTGTTGCCTTCATCGCCGGTGAGCCTGTCGGCGTGGTCGGACCCATAGATGTGCTCGATGCCCGTCAGCGTGTCGCCTTCGGCGTGGCCGCCCGCCGCCGCGCCCGTCGCCAGGTCGACCGTCACCCCGGCATCGGACAGCTCGTACCCGACCGTGTCGGCGCCGTCCCCGCCGTCGAGCACGTCGGCGCCGGACCCGCCCTGGAGCCTGTCGTGACCCTCGCCGCCAGTAAGCGCGTCGTCGCCGCCAAAGCCGACGAGAGCGTTGTTGCCTTCATCGCCGGTGAGCCTGTCGGCGTGGTCGGACCCATAGATGCTCTCGATGCCCGTCAGCGTGTCGCCTTCGGCGTGGCCGCCCGCCGCCACGCCCGTCGCCAAGTCGACCGTCACCCCGGCATCGGACAGCTGATACCCGACCGTGTCGGCGCCGTCCCCGCCGTCGAGCACGTCGGCGCCGGCGCCTCCCTCCAGGTAATCGCTGAATGCCCCACCGACGAGCGTGTCGTCACCCTTGCCGCCCCAGAGCAAGTTCAGGCCCGTGCCCCCGTGCAGCACGTCATCGCCCATATCGCCCTTGAGGGTGCTGCCCTCCCTGGACCCCTCGGTGCCGGGGTCGTCGTCGCGGGCCGTGAGCAGGTCGGCGTGGTCGGACCCGCGGACGCTCTCTATGCCCGCGAGCGCGTCGCCCTCGGCATGGCCGCCCGCTGCAGTGCCCGTCGCCAAGTTGACCGTCACCCCCGCGTCGGACAGCTTGTACTCCGCCGTGTCGCCCCAGATGGCCTCGCGCAGGGTGTCCGGGGCGCCGCGCAGGAATCCGCCGTCCTCGCCCCCGTCGAGCACGTCGGCGCCGGCGCCGCCTATGAGCCGGTCAGCGCCAGCCATGCCGGCGAGATCGTCATCGCCCAATCCGCCCCACAACACGTCATCGCCCAATCCGCCCCACAACACGTCATCGCCGTCCGTGCCCCGCAGCACGTCATCGCCGGGTGTACCAGGGAAAATAGCCATGTTCCATCCTTAGCCTGGATAATTCGTGAGGGGCCCAGCCCCGGGTTAGGGATACAAGAACCTCCGTGTGCCCTAAAACGCTGTTGGCGACAGACGTTTAGGCAGGATCGCCGCCCTGGATGCTCGCGCCGCTGCGCGACCCCGAGCGGCGAGACCTCATCGAGGTGATCGAGGACCGCGCCGAACGCGCCTCGACGCGCCTCGCCAGCCAACTGCCCGTGACCGACTGGCACACCGTCATCGGCGACCCCAACCAGGCCGACGCCATCGGCGACCGCCTGCTCCACGACGCGCACCGCATCGACCTGAAGGGCCGCTCGATGCGACGGACGCACGACGCACCCGCCAACCGTCGGAAGGAGACGACATGATGATCACGTCCGCGAGACGCCCGCTCCCGCCGGGCTCGAACAGCCTGTGGATCCTGCCGGTGTCGTGGAAAACGCGCGCGATACGCTCGGCGGCAACTGCGCCGGCGCCGAAAGCGCGTTTCCCACAACACCTTGGACGCCGCGGACGGCGCCGACGTCTTCCAGTTGGTGCTGTCGGTCCAGTCCGGACCGCCGGTTGCGTCGTAGAGCGCGTCGAGCGCCGCGCGGTCCGACGCGGCGTTACCCTGGGCGGCGGCATCGGCGGCCAGACCCGCCCAGAGGGCAAAGGCCGCCAGCAGCAGCGGCGCCGACCTGCGGCGCTAGTGGGGCCCCCTCTCGGGTGGGCTCTTCCTGGCACGAATCTCCAGAGCCGCGAAGCCGAGCAGAAAGACCGACAGGCAGACGGCGCGGGGTGCGCGGGCACGAGACAGCGTCGCGCTGGGAAAGATGGCACGGGCGCTCCGGTCAGACTTGCCGGTGAGGACATGTCGGTGTTCCCTTCACCAGCAGAGTCGCTACCGGGACATCCATGCCGTAGGAGGGTAGCCATTTCGCGCACGTCTTCGCGCCCCCAACATTGGGGAGAGGGGGGTGTTTTGGCCCAATTGCCGGGAATATATTTGGTAAACCGCGTTTATCGCCCTAGGAGTCTGCGCCGCAGGAGATGCCGCGGCGTGAAGTGGGTCGTCGGCCCATGCTCTGACTTATCGCGTCGGAGCAGCTTCGGCGGTCGCCCGACGAGGTAGTTCCTCGGCAGATGGCGAGATCCGGCGTTGACGGGCCCCTTGGTCCGCCAGAGACCGTGATGCGCGCCGATCGGTCGCCATCGCGAGCCTCGTTGCCGCGTGTCACGCCGCGATCAGGGCGTGCAGACGCTTGGCGTTCAACGCCAGGCACACCAAGTCCCACTCGCCGCGCACCTTCGCCAGCCCCCGCAGGCTGAAGCGCCGGAATCCCAGCACGTGTTTGATCCAGCCGTGCGGAGCCTCCGACAGCCACTTGCGTTCGGCGTATGCCGCACGACCCGCCGGCTTCGACAGCTTCTCGGCCATGCGATTCGTCGCGGGGTACTGCCCCGGGTCGCGGAGCCGCGCCGTCTTGCCCTCCCGTCCCAGTGACACGTACCCATCGACGCCCCGCGTCTCCAGGTTCACCAAGTCCCGCTCGTTACTGTAGCCAGCGTCCGCCAGCACCGTGTCCGGCTGCTCGCCGACCGTCTCCGCCACCTCGTCGAGCAGCAGCGGCAGCCCACCCTGGTCGCTCGCGTTCGCCGTCACCTCCGTCGCCACCACCAACTGGTGCTCACCATCCACCGCTACCTGCGCGTTGTAGCACTGCTGGAACCCGTCGTTGCTCGTCTTCATGATCCCGCTCTCCGGGTCCGTGAAGTTGCTCTGTGCCTTCTCGTCCGGCTCGCCATACCCCCGCTTGTACGGCCGTCCGCCCTTCGGGTTCCGATCCTGGCCCGGCTGCCGCCCGCCCGCGTCGTCCGCCGCCCGCTGTGCCGCCTCCAGCCGCTCCTTCGCCGCCCGGATCGCCGCCAGGCGATCCTCCCGGCGGCGCAACGCCGACGGCAGCTCGTCGCCGCGTGCGTCCGGCCCGAAGCGCTCATCCTCAGCCGCGTCGGCGTCCCGTGCCGCCCGCACCAGCGCGTCAATCTCACCGGCCAAGCGCCGCTCTTCCTCCTGCATCCGACCGTAGCTCATCGCCTTGTGCTTGCTCGCGTTCGCACGAACCTTCGTGCCCTCGATCGACAGCTTGCCAAAGCGCGCCAACCCCAATTCCCGCGCCAGACGCACCACCTCGACAAACAGCGCCTTGAAGTCCTCCAGGTGCCGACGCCGAAACTCGCAAACCGTCCGGTGCTGCGGAAAGTTGCCGGCCGCCAGCACCCGGAACGCCACGTCCTCCTCCAGCCTCCTCGCAATCCCCCGCGACGAAAACACCCCCGTCGCGTAAGCGTAGAGCAGCACCTTCACCATCATCCGCGGCGCATACGGCGCGTTGCGCCGACCATCCCCCGCATACGCGGCATAGAACGCCGTCAGGTCCAGGCCGTCTACCAGATCGCTGACGTGGTGCGCCAAATGGCCCTCCGGCAACCACGCCCGCACGTCGGGCGGCAACAGCAGCGATTGGTCCGGTGCGTAGCGGCGAAAAGTCGTCGACATCAAGTCCTTCCGGCGTCCGATCTCGCCTGCGATTGTCGCACCGTTTTCTGCGGCGCAGACTCCTAGCCCGGATTATGCGTGAAGGTGCGGTTGAGGGGGAGACACAGGAGCCTCCGTGTGGTACAAACGTAATGTACACAACGTTTTAGCCACAACGGAGATCCCTGCGTGACGCCTCACACGATGCCACAGACTGTTCTGTTCCCGGATCTGTTCGACAAGCCCCTCGTCGCCACGTTCAACCAGGAACACGCGAGTTCCGACGGCGGCGCCGTCCTGCTCAAGGCGGCCGAGCGCGTGTACGGCTTGGTCAAGGCGTTCGCCCGGTGTTTGGCCGACAAGCGCGCCGCGGAGAAGATTCGGCACACGTTCGCGGATCTGATCGGCCAGCGGATCTTCGGCATCGCGTGCGGTCATCCCGATGGCAACGATGCCGACCACTTGGCCGACGACCCCATCCACAAGCTGCTGCTCGGGCGGGACCCGGTGTCCGGCGCGCCCTTGGCGTCGCAACCTACGATCTCGCGGTTCGAGAACGGCGCGAGCCGCACCGCGCTCTACCGGATGGGGCGCGAGTTGGCGGCGTGCGTCATCGAGCGGCATCGGCGCCGCCTGCACGGTCGGGCGCGGCTCGTCACCATCGATCTGGATCCGACCGACGACCTGACGCACGGCGCCCAGCAGCTCACGTTCTTCAACGGGCACTATGGCGGCTGGTGTTATTAATCTGGAAATAAGTATCCTGACGTCGCAGTATGCCGAAATATGAGGAAATCAAGCCGGAAATTACCTATATCCTGTCAGGCAACCAATGACCCTGTTAATATCTGCCGCTGCTCGGGTTTCTGAGCTTCGACCGCGAGGCGGAGCAGTATCTGTGCGCGGCGGTGCTGCAGCCCGGCAACGCAGTGGCCGCCGACGGGACCCTCGGGCTGCTGTGTCGGCTGCTCCCGCTGCTGCGGGCGGCGTTTCCGCGGGCGCGGTTTCTCGTTCGGCTCGACGGGGGCTTTGCGACCCCGGAGGTCTTCGATTTCCTGGATGCGGAGCCCCGGCTCGACTACGTGGTGGCGATGGCGAAGAACGCGGTGTTGCAGCGGCATGCGGAGTCCGCCATGCAGGTGGCCCGCGCGCAGAGCGAGGTCGGTGGCGAGACCGCGCACGTCTATACCGACACCCGCTACGCCGCCCGCACGTGGGACCACGAGCGCCGGGTCGTGACCAAGGCCGAAGTCGTTCGCCTCGGAGACCGCGAGCCGCGGGACAACCCGCGGTTCGTGGTGACGAATCTGCGGCAGACGCCGCGCTTCATCTATGAGAAGGTCTACTGTGCTCGCGGGGACATCGAGAATCGGATCAAGGAACTGCTCGATGGGCTGCAGATCGACCGCACGAGCTGCTGTCTGTTCTCGGCGAACCAGTTGCGCGTCTTCCTGACCGCCGCGGCCTACGTGCTCATGCAGGAACTGCGATTGCGGGCGGCGCGTACTGCGTGTGCCCGCAGCCAGGTGACGTGGCTGCGCGACCGGCTGCTGAAGCTGGGGGTCCACGTCGTCCGCTCGGTCCGCCGCGTGGTTCTGCATCTGCCGCGCTCGACGCCGCACCTCGAGGCGTGGCGGCACATCGCACTCGCGCTGGGCGCGCGCGCCGGATAGCCCACCCGTTGCGCCGCGCCCACCTGCTTCCTGGGCGGCATGGGCCGCTCCCCGGCGGGGCTGTCGCTGCCCAACCCTCGCGTCCGTCATGCCCCCCCCGGTCGGCTGCTCAACCCCGGCTCCGCTTGCAGGCGACGATGTCCGAGACCCATTCCTGCGCCGATCACGCCCTTTGGCGGTCGAATCTGGACCTTCATGAATAATGCAGGCTAGCGGTAGCGCGCCACGGCGCCGCGCTCAGCGGTGGCGCCGGCGGAGTAGTGGGCGACCATCCTCGGTCCTCGAGCGCTTCCAGTTGCCGGTGAGTATCACGTCGGTGCAGGAACTTACGGCAAGGTAGACGAGGTCAGCGCCGCGGCTGCTGCTGCCGTCAGCGTCGGGACTCTGGAGCGCCGGCCAGCGACTGCACCAGTCGCACCAGGTCCGCCTGCCGCGACAGGCCGTGCTTGGTGAACAGGCGCTTCACATGCGAGCGGATCGTGCTTTCCCCGCGGCCGGTGGCCGCGGCGACCTCGCGGACATTCATGCCTTCGACCAACAGCACCGCCACCCGACTCTCCATCTCCGTAAGGCCGAGAGCCGCCGCTGCCACGGCCGGATCGATGCGGGTATGGCTCGCTGGGTCGACGACCAGCACGAGCGCGGCGACCGGCCAGACCAGAGAGTCCGTCTCCCGCCGGCCCACCGGGTTGACGTGCAGCGCCAGCGGCGACCGGGACGACGAGCGCCGCACCATCGTCGATCCGCCGACACCCTGAGCCCCGAACGGCGGCAGCGCCCGCGTCAACAGCCCCTGGAGGCCGGCATCGTCCTCCGGAGTGCGGGCGTACAGGAAACCGCCCTCGTCGAACAGCCCGTCGCCGGCCCGCAGCACTTCCCGGGCGCGCTCGTTCGCCGCCACGATCCGCCCGCGCCCGTCGAGCTGGACGATGCCCAACCCGGTGGTGTCGAGCAGCTCGGTCAGCGTCGCGCCCAGCGCGCCGGCACCGGCCAGGGCCTGCTGGAGGAGCACAGCCTGCCGGATATGGGGCAGGAGCCGCCGGATCGAGTCCAGCTGCGCGGACGACCAGCCGTCCCCGTCGACCGGGTCGTTGATCACCCAAACGATGCGCGAGCCATGGGATCCGTCCAGTCGGACATGGATGCTGTTTCGGGTCTGGCCGCGGGCCAGTACCTCGTTGTATGCCGCGGAGGTCTTCAGTTCCTCCTCGGTGTAGAGGTCGGTAACGTGGACCGGGTGAGCGTCGGCGAGGCGCCGCATGCGCGGGACCCGTTCGTCCAGGCGGTAGTAGTTCTCCCAGTAATCGCGCTCCAGTTCCAGGCGCCGTTCTCCACGGACGAAGGTCTTTGTTTAGCGGGTGGCCACGCAAGATCCATTTATTTGGATTGTACTTTTTGCGCGAATATGGCATAAGTCTTGTGTGGTCAACGAGTACGGGCTGTCCGGCGACGAACGGATAGGACGGCTGCGCGACGAGGTAGAGCGGCTCCGGGAAGAGCTGTCGTGGCGCGAGCGGGAGAACGACCGCGAGAAGCGCCAGATCGACGGCTTGCGACGCCAGGACGAGCGTCAGAAGCGGGAGATCGAGCGCCTGAAACAGCAGTTGGCCGAGGCACGCCGGGCGGGTCGCCGGCAGGCGGCGCCGTTCGCCAAGGACCGGCCGCAAGGGCGCGGCAGGCGTCCCGGACGGCGGCCTGGGGCGGAGTACGGCCGGCAGGGCTGCCGCCCGCGGCCGGCGCGGGTTGACGAGACCCACGCGGCGCCGGTTCCCACGACGTGCCCGGATTGCGGCGGCGCGGTCGAAGGTACCCGCGTGGCGTCGCAGTATCAGGAAGAACTGCCCGTGGTACGGCCGGTCGTGCGGCGCTTCGACATCGAGGTCGGCCACTGTTCGCAGTGTCAGCGGCGGGTGCAGGGCCGCCACGTGCTGCAGACCTCCGACGCGCTGGGCGCGGCGGGGGTGCAGCTCGGTCCCGGGGTGGTCGCGCTGGTCGTGGAGCTGCACACGGAGATGGGGGTGCCGCTGGCGAAGGTGGCCCACCTGCTGCGGACCACGTTCGGGCTGCAGGTCACGCCGGGCGGCCTCGCCCACGTGCTGCACCGGGCGGCCCGCGCCGCCGCGCCGGCCTACGCGGAGCTGTGCGAGCAGGTTCGCAATGCGCCCGTGGTCACGCCGGACGAGACCGGCTGGCGCGTCGGCGGCGTGCGCCACTGGCTGTGGACGTTCGTCACCCCGGACACGACGGTCTACGCCATCTGCCCCGGCCGGGGGTTCAACGATGCCGCCACGGTGCTGGGGACCGACTACGTCGGCGTGCTCGTGCGCGACGGGTGGGCACCGTATCGCTGCTTCGACGGACTGCACCAAACCTGTCTGAACCACCTTCTGCAACGCTGCAAGCAGCTCCGGGAGGACTATCCTGACAGTCCCTGGGCCGGCGAGGTGCAGGCGGTTCTGCGGGCCGGCCTCGACCTGCGGGACCGCTGCAACGCGGGAGCGCTGAGCGAGCACGGGATGGCAACGGCCCGCGGCCGACTCACCGCCCGGCTCGGTCGGCTGGTCGACGCACCGCCGCCGCTCGACGACGCCGAGCGCTTCGCGGGGCACCTGGCCACCGAATTCCCGGCCGTGTTCCTCTTCTTGTGGGACCCCTCGCTCGACGCCACCAACTGGCGCGCCGAACAGGCCATCCGGCCCGCTGTGGTCATCCGCAAGGTGTGCGGCGGCAACCGCACCCGCCACGGCGCCGACACCCAGCAGGTCCTCGCCAGCGTCGTGCGCACCGCCCGCCAACGCGACCTCGACCTGCCTCCCCTGATCGCCGCGATGTTGCGCGCCGCCGAACCCGTCGTCCCCGAGCTCCTCGGCCTTCCGCCGCCGCCCCCGTAGGCGGGCACCGTCCGAATCACGGCTGCGACGCGTGACCGGTCCCGGCGGCGCGCCGCCGCAGGGGGGAGAGTCCCCGACCGCACTGCGCTCGGTCGCCACCGGACTGCGCCGAAACGCCGACGCCTGTGCGCTCCCGTGCGACGGCCTCCGGTCTCCCGCGGCATCGCAACGTGGAGGCAACCCGCGTGAACACGCTCTCACTCCAGGCAACCTTCTTGTGACGCTGTAACCTCCTCGCCTCAAGCCCACTCTCGGCCCGTATTCATTGGCGGATCACCCGGTAACCAAATACGGACGAAGTACCACGTGGAGTAGATCCGGATGTCCTCGTCGGACCGCCCGTCGCCGAACGCCATACTGCTGCCGTGCGTACGGAGGGCTTCGTCGATCAGCGCGGTGGCGGTCGACCAGTGGGTATGGTCGACCGCCACCTTGTGCAACGCAGCCAGAATGCCATCGAACGCCTCCCGTTCGCTCATCGCCGTGCCTTCGCTTGCGAATGCCCGGTCGGCCCAAACGCTCCCTTGTTCCGCATATGCTCCGCTGCAGTCCTGCACTCCGTTACCGCCGAGGGCATTCTACCCATAGCAGCCCGTGGAAGAAGTCTGTTCGCTGAGCCCCGCTGTTCAGGCAACTTGGCGATGAGCGATTGAGCCGACGAGCGCCGTCGGGGTCCATTTGAACCCCCAAGCGCGCCTCAGACGCCCCCAGCGGTCGATCAGACGCCCGATCAAGCGGCAAATCGCCGAAACAGCCCGCCCCTGCAGGCTCCGGGGCGTACCGACGCCGGTCTGGCGGCGCAGGAGCAGTCCGATGTTGCAGGCGGCCGCCTGGATCAGCACGCGCTTGCGGACATTCTCGTGACCGCGCACCCACACGCGACGCATACCGCCCGTCTCATACAGGTGCGCGAAAGTCCGCTCCACCACCTCGCCCCGGCACCGTTGCAGGCGACGACCCCGCCGCCCCCGCACACGACGCCGGTTCCCATACAGAGCCTTCTGTGCAGCAGCCTTCTCCGGCGGCTTCTCTCCCGTCTTCTTGTCCTGCCAGCAGCGCCGGCCGCGCTCCGGCTCCGATACGTGACTCCGAACCCCTGTCGTGTCGAGCGCCACCAGCGTCGCGTCGCTGTGATAGCCCTTGTCGGCCACCACCTCTTCGACCCCCACGCCGTTCGGCTGCACCGCTTCAACCTGCTCGGCCGCCATGATCAGCGTCTCCGGCAGCGTCGCCGTGTCACCATCCGATGCATCCTGCACCGTCACCGCGACGATGGCCCCCGTGTCCATGTCGACCCCGTGCTCGGCCTTGTGGGCCAGGTGCGTCCGACCGTCCTTCATCTTCGCGATCTTCGCGTCCGGGTCCTGCGGCGATTTCCACTCCTTGTTCGACGTTTTCTTGTTCTTCCGCGAACGGTCGAACCGAGCCAGCTCCGCCCGCGTCGGCGTCTCAACACCCGACGCCTCCGCCAACCGCCGAATGAACGCCTCGTGGGATTCTCCCGTGTCCCGCCGCTCGATACTCCGCATCGCCGCGTTCGCTTCCAGCGTCGTCGCGTCAATGCCGACCGTCTTCCCCCGAACCAGACCCGCTGCGGACAGCCGCTCCAGAACCCACGTGAACACCGCCTCATGGGTCTCTACGTCGATCCGCCGCCGCGTGCGCGACAGCGTCGAGTGATCCGGCGCCGCCGCGGTCAACTCCAGGTCCAGGAACGACCGCAGACTCAGCGAATCGGCCACCCGCCACGCAATCCCCCGCTCCGACGACAGACCCTCGAAATAGCCGATGAACAGCATCCGGAAATACCGACCCGGACGCAGACTCGGACGGCCCAGCCTGTCCGCGTAGAAAGCCGCGCACAACTCCTCGACGAACGCATCGAATCCGGAATCCGCCAGGACCCGGTTCAGCCGCTCGAAGTAAGGATGCCCGTCGCTCGTCGGAAGGTCCGCCGTGTCCACCCACATCGGCGACGCCTGGCGCGCCGCCGGTCTCTTGCCCATCGCCATGGCCGTTCAGTGTACGGGCTCGATCGCGCCGGGGCCAGGCCGGATCCGCGACTTTCGCCACAGGCTGATAGGTGGCAGCGTACTCCCCGAGGAGGGTACCGACAACATTCGTGTTGAAATACACGCTTAGCCCGGCTTGAGCCCTCTGGTGCTCATGAAGCTGTAGAGGGTGGGGCGGGCGACGGCGGTGATCTTGGCGATTGCGGTCTTGGAGACGCCCAGCTCTAGGAAGCGAGATCATCATCAAGCGCGGCACCGAGATCACGGCGTACGAGCTGACCGGCGAGACGCTCGGCGGGCAGGGCGAGCGTCTCGGCACTGCCTTGAGACTCGCCGACGGGCAGGTCGTCTACGTCCCCGACTGAGAAGCGCGGTCAACACTCACCCAAGCGCGCCGGCACGCGGCCATGGCCCGCTGCAGGGGGCCGGGCTGCCTGGCTTCCATGCAGCGCTTTCAGGAGGCCGCCGGCACCTCGCGGCCGACGGGGCGATCGGCCGTCACGGCGCCGCCCTCGAGCCGCACCACGCGGTTGCAGACGCGCTCGATGAGCCGCTCGTTGTGCGAGGCCAGGACGAGGATGCCCACCTCGTCGAGCAGGGCGTGCAGCCGGGCGTTGACCTTGTCGAGAAAGGCGGCGTCGCCCGCCCCGATCCATTCGTCCATCAGCAGGATCTCCGGCTGCACGGCGGTGGAGATGGCGAACGCCAGACGCGCCTTCATGCCGGCCGAGTAGCAGAACAGCGGCAGGTCGAGGTAGTCGCCCAACTCGGTGAACTCGGCGATGTCGGCCGTGCTGCGCTCGATCTCCTGGCGCGTCAGGCCGGCGATCAGGCCGCAGATGTGGATGTTATCCAGGCCGGTGGCGTCGCCCTCCATGCCGAGCTGCAGGCTGAAGAGAGTGGTCACGCGGCCCTGGACGCGGACGCGCCCGCGCAGCGGCTCGTAGATGCCGGCGATGGTGCGCAGCAGGGTCGACTTGCCGGCGCCGTTGGGGCCCACCCGGTCGCCCGGCCGCAGGCGGAGCGAGACATCGCGCAGCGCGTGGACGATGACGGTGCGGCGGGTGCCGTAGCTGACGCGCGCCCCGATGCGGCGCCCCAGCAACCGCTTCTTCAGCGAGCGGCTCTCGGCCCCGTAGATGGGAAAGTCGACGGCGACGTTCTCGAGATCGACGGCCAGCATGGCTTGGCTACACCGATTGCGTCATGTTCCATGCTACTGAACTGTCTGGTCAGAACGTGCATTTGTTCCTGACAGAGCCGCGCCGCTCTCCGACCCCGACGTCTCTCGCCCCCGTCTGATTCGCGATGCCAGCCTTACCGAGGCCGACCGCTCAGCGCAGGACAACACGGGCGGGAAAGACGGAAGGACGTACGGATGAGGTGCATTGCATGCCGCGGCCGGCGGGCCCCGGCACGGCACGAGGAAGGAGCGAGGGATGGCACAGAAGAGAGAAACGGTGGTAGTCGACGAGCTCGCCGCGGCGGTCGAGGCGATCGTGGCCAATAGCCGGAAGACGAGCAATCTGGTCTCAAGGTTCGCCGTGTACAACGAACGCTTGGGCCAGGATCGGAGCAAGATGCCCGAGTTCGAGGCGATCGAGGAAGCGAGGCTCGAAGCTGGCCTCCAAGAGCTGACGTCGGCGGCCAGGCTCCTGAACGTGGCGTGGGGGACGCCCGAGTCGCGCCGGCGGCTCGCCGCGATCACGGCGCGGGCGGGGGAGGCGAGCCGTCTAGCGACACTCGAGGCCCTTCCAAGTTCCTCACCGACGAGTGCCGGCGGCTGCGGGCGCAGGAGCCGCGGCATCGAGGATGAGCCACCGCACCTACCAGGAGCGCGGCTACTGCACACGGGGCGGCTATGCGCGGCTCGACGAGGTCCTGGGCCAACTGTGCGACCTGGGCAACGCGGCGCTGCAGGAGCGCCGCTGCCGCAGGGGTCCGGGGGGAGAGGCGCCCCGAACCCCTTCATGTAAAAAAGAGGCCAGCCGGTCTCGGCGGGCGGAAAGAAGTTGGTCCTGCTCTTCACCCCAGGAGACACGACCGGCTGGCCAACTCGCTCACGCCCCTCAAGACGGTCCGGGCGGACCCTGGGTCATGGAGCTCGTTGCTGCCTAACTTGGAAAATTCACCACTGTCCCGGTAGAGACAGATTTCACGATAACACACACTGTTCTGTTCCCGGAACTATTCGACAAGCCGGTCGTGGCCACGTTCGACCGCGAGCAGGCAAGTTCGGATGGCGGAGCCATCCTGCTCAAGGCAGCCGACCGAGTGTATGGCCTGGTCGAGACGTTTGCCCGGTGTCTGGTTGATCGCCGGGCGCCCGAGAAGATCCGCCACACGCTCGAGGATCTGGTCGGCCAGCGGGTCTTCGGCATCGCCTGCGGGCACCCCGATGGCAACGATGCGGACCGGCTGGCCGACGACCCGATCCACAAGCTGCTGCTGGGGCCCGACCCAGTGGCCGGCGCGCGCTTGGCGTCGCAGCCGACGGTCTCGCGCTTCGAGAACAACGCGGGGCGCGTCGCGCTCTATCGGCTGGGGCGCGAGTTGGCGGCGTCGGTCATCGAGCGGCATCGCCGCCGGCGCGCGGGCGGGCGCGACGCATCACAATGGATCTGGACCCGACCCGGACCCGGGCGGAGGTGTTCGGCCCCCGCGAATCGAGCCCCGCAGCGAGTTGGGCTCCTGTGGAAGACGGCGGTGTTGTTGCGCAGCAGCCGGCTCCACTTCGGCGAACCGGGTCGCCGTGTCGCGACCGCATCGGTCTGCTCGATGGTGATTGTCGCCGTGTCGCCCGAGCCTATCCGGACCGCGGAGCCGCCTCGTTACCGCGCCTCAGCTGGTCGGCCAGCAGGTGCCGGATCTCGCAGAAGACGCTCGCCTAGTCGTTGGGCGCAGGCTGCCGGAACAGCCGCATCGTCGGGTACCAGGGCGTATCGGCGCGACCCAGTATCCAGCGCCAATCGTGGGCGAATGCCAGCGCGCCGCCGACGTGCGGAACGTCGCTGCGCCGTTTCTGAGCAGCAGCAGCCGGCTGCCCGCTGGCGAGGTCCTGCCGCCGCCGGGCGGCAGCCGCAACCATCACCAAAGACTTCAGCGCAGGACAACACGGGCGGGAAAGACGGAAGGACGTACGGATGAAAAGCGCATCCCCGAGCGCCGCGGCCGGCGGTCCCCGAGCGTCCCCCCGGTCGGGCTGCGGCCGAGGGTGGTCCGCCGGTAGTCGGCCAGGCTCCGGGCGGTGGGTTTGCCTGGCTCGATCGCCCGGCGAGCTTCACGTGCTCTATGATTGGGTCCACAGAGGGGGGAAACCACGTGGCCACGGCGCAACCCGTCTTCAAGTTCACGTACGAGGATTATCGAACCGCACCGCCGGACAAGCGCTACGAGCTGTTGGACGGAGATCTGGTCATGACCCCGGCGCCGAACCTGAAGCACCAACGGGTGCAATTGCGGCTGGGAAGGCGACTGGCCCAGTTCATCGAGGAGCGGGCATTGGGGGAGCTCTTCATCGCCCCCTGCGATGTGGTGCTGTCAGACACCGATGTCGTGCAGCCGGACCTGCTGTTCGTCTCGCGGGAACGCGAGCATCTGCTGAGCGGCGGCGACAACATCCGGGGCGCGCCCGATTTGGTGATCGAGATCTTGTCTCCGGCCACCGCCGACCGGGATCGGGGCTACAAGCGCGCTCTCTACGCCAGCCACGGCGTGGCGGAGTATTGGCTGGTGGATCCGGCGGTCGAGACCATCTGGATTCATCGTCAGCGTGACGGCTTGCTCGCGGTCACGCACACCTTCGGCTTGGAGCAGACGCTACGCTCGCCGCTGCTCACCGGCTTCGAGCTCGAAGTGGACGACGTCTTCTCTTCCTGAGCGAGTTCCAGGCGGAGCCCGGTTCAGGTCTTATCGGACCCGGCCGGCCCTGGCGTCGACCCCTCCCGCAAACAACCCTCGGAAGGCGAGGCTGACCGAGATCCGGGTGAAGGTGTTCGTCGAGGCCCTCGGCGTGACGCCGGGGCTCTCCGCTCGCTTCAGCGGCGCGAAGGAGGCAGGTCGCGCGGCTCTTCGCGCTCGCCCAGGCGCTGACGAAAAACTACGAGCGGTTCGAGGCGCTCGTCGAGGGGGAGAACGCGGCAAGCGGCGGGGGAAAGGTGCGGGAATGAGCGAAGACGTGGTGCTGATCGAGCCGGCGACCGCCCGGCGCCCGCGCAGCGGGCCGAGCTCGCGCTGCCGCAGTTGATCGTCGACGCGGGCCCCGCGGCGGTGGACCGGTCGCTCCTCAAGGCCTCCTGCCGAGGAGCTTCACGAACTCCTCGCGCGGCAGGCCGGCGTCACGGATCAGTGCTCGCAGCAGGCCCCGCCCCAGCTCCCGGTGTCTGGGGACCGAGAGCCGCCGGCCGGTCGGTCCGATCAGAATCATGTGGCTGCCTTGCGTGCGGTCGAGCGAGAACCCGATGCGCCGGACCGCCGCGACGAACTCGTCACCCGAGATCAGGGGCAGCCGCGTAACCGTTTACGCTCGCACCTCAATGACCTAAAATTCGGACGAGGAGGGTGCCGGAGCGTCATGCTCGCGCAGACTCGCCAAGTAGCCCTTGATCGCTTCTCGGATGTTGTCGAGCGCCTCGTCCCGCGTCCGTCCCTGACTGTGGCACCCGGGCAGCGTTGGACAGCTCGCCACCTCCCAACCGTCCTCGTCGCGCTCGAACACCACTAGCAGCTGAAGCGATTCACCGTTCTGGTCCGTAGCTTCCTCGATTGCGGCCGCGCCGCGTGCAGCCGGACCGTCGCCGCGCACGCGCGACGGGATTTCGACGTTCCGCGTCGCCAGACGCACGGCGCGCTCGGCGATGGTGAACCCCAGGCGGGAGAGAATCCTGTGGGCGTCCTGCGCGGTGAAGCCCAGGGACGGCAAGCCGGTGACCAGCCGCAGGACCTGCTTGATCGGGTACGGTTGCTCGTGGAGCGTGACGAAATACTTGTTGCGGGCGTCAACCGGGTCCGGTGGCACGTTCCGCGTCGCCTTCAGGATGTCGGGCGGCGTGATGGGAAACGAGATGCCTCGAATCCGGAAGTCCATAAACAGTCCTTTCTATTACTGTCTATTCCTATATTTAGCGTGGCCTCCCCATCTCACGTCAAGGGGACGGGGCAGCACGCTCTTGCGCAGTCCCGGGAGGTCGACGCGGTGAGCATGTGCGGGACGGCCGACTGCGAGCTGGTGTCGACGTTCTCGTCGTACCTGGGCGTGGCGCACTCTCCTACCGCCGCCGCCGGCACGCCGCCGGCGTTGACGCACGGCAGCCGCACCTCGTCGCCGGCAGGGAGGAACCGCTTGCGGACGCGCCAGTGTCCGGGGCGTCCGTCGATGTCGTCGACGGGCGAGTCGGCGTCATCTGCTCGTGTTCGCCTCGTTCCACCCGCCGGCGGCCCGCTCCGCGATCGCCCGCCGCGCCGCGGCGACGGTGCGGGCGGTCGTCGCCCTGCGGCGCCCGCTCGACTCGTCGCCGGCCAGCAGGGCCACGCGGCCGTCCTTCGTCGTTGCGCTTCTCGTAGTGCGCATGCGTACTCCGGCCCAAACCGATCACCGATTCCGGTCCAAATCGATCACCCTCTGTCGGAGCTGAGCGGCGCGGGACAACCCGCCGGCACGTGAGATCTTCCTGCTTATATTGCAGGAGGGGTGAACGCTGGCGAACAGAAGGTTGTCCATGCGCAAGATTCGAGAGGTGCTGCGGCTGTACTTCGCCGCGGCGTTGAGCATCCGAGCCATCGCCCGCAGCCTGGGGACGCGCCGTCGACGGTGGGCGACTACCTGCGCCGCGCGAAGGTGGCGGGGCTGGGTTGGCCCCTGCCGGAGTCGGTCGACGATACCGGCCTGGAGCGCCGGCTGTTTCCGGTGCCGCCGCCGAGCCGCACGGCGCGTCCGCGGCCGGACTGGAGCGAGGTCCACCGGGAGTTGCGGCGCAGGAGCGTGACGCTGTCGTTGTTGTGGCAGGAGCACAAGGAGACCCACCCGGAGGGCCTGGGAAGCGAAGTTCGACCTGGTGGTGCGCCAGGAGCACCGCGCCGGCGAGAAGCTGTTCGTCGACTACGCCGGGCAGACGGTGCCGGTGGTCGACCGCGAGACCGGCGAGACGCGGCAGGCAAGCTCCCGGGGTCGCGGCGCTCGCAGTTCGAGCAGGCAACGCCACGTCTCGTCGAGGCGCAAGTCGGCGTTGACCGCGCCGCTCGCCGAGCACGTTTTGCTGGACGGGTAGAACCGCCCGGCTTCCACCAGCCGGACACCTTCACGCTGGCACTTCCACTTCAGCAGCGAGAGAAAGCGGCTCGGAGAGGCTTCCGGCGTGCCCGCGCCAACCCTCCTCCGACCCGGTCACACCGCGCGCAATCAGTGGGGCGCACCGGCCGTGTGGTCGAGTCCCGCTCGCCGCATCCCAACCGGCACCACACCCGACTCACACCACGATCGTCGGCGTAGGCAGGCACCAGTTGTGTCACCGAGAACGAGCGTCCGCCGCGGTCGATGCCGGATTCCATGCTGCCTTTTGGGAATGAGTCCGCATCAGAGGTGCGACGCCCGCGGGGGCGACCGCAAGGCCCGCTTCGTGCAGACGGCCGAGCGGCACGCCGGGCTGAGCCAGTTCACCGCGCCGTTTCTGAGCAGCCGGCAACCGGCCGGCGAGGTCCCTGCCGCCGCCGCGCGGCAGCCGCAACCACCACCAAAGACTTCAGCGCAGGACAACACGGGCGGGAAAGACGGAAGGACGGACGGATGAAAGTGCATGCCGCGGCCGGCGGGCCCCGGCAGGGCACGAGGAGGAGCAAGGGATGGCACAGAAGAGAGAAACGGTGGTAGTCGACGAGCTCGCCGCGGCGATCGTGGCCAATAGCCGAAAGACGAGCGAGCTGGTCTCAAGGTTCGCCGAGGACTACGAACGCTTGGGCCAGGATCGGAGCACGATGCCCGAGTTCGAGGCGATCGAGGAAGCGAGGATCGAAGCTGGCCTCCAAGAGCTGACGTCGGCGGCCAGGCTCCTGAGCGTGGCGTGGGGGTCGCCCGAGTCGCACCGGCGGCTCGCCGCGATCACGGCGCGGGCGGGGGAGGCGAGGCCCTCGTCAAGTTCAGCGCCGACGTGCTGCGGCATCGAGCCGATTGAGCTGGGCAACGCCGCCCTTGCAGCACTACGACAATACCTGTCAGAACACGGAGTGCCACCGGCTGTGAGCAAACCGGTGAGTTGAGGAAGCGACCCATCGAGCAGGACACGCCCGAGCCGGCGCTAGCTAGTCCCGCTGAGGTGCTACCCGCCGCGCCCGTCGTCGTCGCCGCCTACCTGACCGAGCGCGCCGAGACGGCCAGGACCTCGACCGTCCACCATCCCGAACTCTCGCAGAGCGTCCGAGAGATCCGGTGCGCAGCCGCGCGTGCCGGCCCGCACCCAACGTCTTGTAGACTCAAGCAGTTACGGATTTTCTTGCCGACCTAGCTAGTCCCGCTGAGGTGCTACCCGCCGCGCCCGTCGTCGTCGCCGCCTACCTGACCGAGCGCGCCGAGACGGCCAGGACCTCGACCGTCCACCATCCCGAACTCTCGCAGAGCGAACGACTTACGGGCGTCCGAGAGATCCGGTGCGCAGCCGCGCGTGCCGGCCCGCACCCAATCCGCCAAGAGACGGCAGACGGAAGAAATCACTGTGCGGCCGGGCGGACGACCGCATAACATCAGGAGAGAAAAATGGCGGAAACCGCCGGACAGAGAACCAGCGAGGCGCGGGCGGGAAGGCCAAGGGGCCTGTCAGCCGGAAACTGGATCGCGATCGGTACGGTCGTGCTCGGAGGAGTGGTCGGCTTCGGGTTGAGCGAACACAACGCTCGGCTGACAAGCGTCGACACGAACACGAAGGCTATCGCGGCGTCGCAGACAGCGCTCGCCGCGTCGCAAGCGACGCTCGCGACGTCGCAGGCACGCCTCGAAGGCGAGATCAAAACGGTCAACGAGCGGCTGAACGGGATAGAACAGCGACTCGACGACCGGTTCGATTCGATCAATCAACGGTTGGACCGCCTCGACGCCAACATCGACAGGCTCCTGCAACTGCACATCGGCAGCGCGTCGGAACCTCCGGCGGCAGCCCTGCCGGACTGATCGGACAGCGGCCGCCGACGGGACCGACATCCCTGTCGGGCCGCGGGCCTCCAGCTCAGCCTGAAACCGGGCGTCCGCGTGGCTGCCGCCACCATCGGGGCCGCGCACCGCGGCCGAGGCCTGGCGACCCGCCGGCCGCGGCCAGCGTGCTCGCCGTCCTCGCCCGCCAGCGCGCCGCCCGCAGCCTCGAGGACGACGAGATCGTCAGTCTCGCCTTTCTGCGCGGGCCTGCGCCGCTCGGAGATCGTCTCGCTCCGCTGGCAGGACGTTTCGGCCACCGAGCGGCGCGGGCAGCTGCGAGTCCGCGTCCGCGCCGGAGCAGTAAGAGAATGGCGCTGGCCTCCAAGAGCTGATGTCGGCGGCCAGGCTCCTGAGCGTGGCGTGGGGGACGCCCGAGTCGCGCCGGCGGCTCGCCGCGATCACGGCGCGGGCGGGGGAGACGAGCCGCCAAGAGACGCTCGAGGCCCTCTCCAAGTTTCCTCACCGACGAGTGCCGGCGACGGCGGGCGCAGGAGCCGCGGCATTGAGGATGAGCCACCGCACCTACCAGGAGCGCGGCTACTGCACACGGGGCGGCTATGCGCGGCTCGGGACGAGGTCCTGGGCCAACTGTGCGACCTGGGCAACGCGGCGCTGCAGGGGAACGCCGCGACGCGCCAGCACGAGCCGGACGGCCGCGGCCGCGAGCGCGGACGGTGCGAGCACTGCAACGCGGAACACGACCGCGACGTCAACGCCGCGGTCAACATCCTCGCGAAGCCGCGAACGGGTCGCGCAGGCTCGACACTGTGCAGACCGATCTGCGCGAGGTATGACCGGCCCGCCACGTCCGTCTGTTCTTCGTTACTTTCTCCCGCATTTGTCTACCGCCGTGTCGCCCGCGGAATACCCGAATACGCAGGACCTTGCACCCCGAACGCGGGAGCAGACGTAGTGGCAGAACGGCCCGGTGACCACTTCCGGTTGCCCGGCAGACCCAGGTAGGGGAGGGACCGTGCCACGACACATCGCAATCGCACTCGTCATCGCTCTGGCTGCACCGGGAGCCATCCAGGCACAGGAACACATTCTCGAATCCGCCGAACGGCTGGCCACCGAGACCACGTTACAGGGCGGCCCGGAGTTCCGGCGCTCGCCGATACGTACGACCATTGGGATCGCCATGGCCGCGGCCGGTGTCGCCATGATGCTGATCGAGCCGAGCCAGCCGACGGAGGTCGCCAGAGACACCCTGACGCGCGAGGCTGGTCAGCAGCTAGCCTCGGACACCTTCTTGGACTCGATATTCGACCTGGCAGTGGAGAATGGCAACATAGGACACTGCGCGCTCCGCCCGACGTGCGCGGCCTACGCCGCGGGGACCAAGGACGGCGGCACGGTCGGCGCCGGCATGGCATTCGCCATTGCCACGGACGGAACCCGCACCATCTACTCGGACCAGATCAGCACGCCGAATGCCGGGCTCCGGTACGGCGGCGCTGCACTGGCGGTCGCCGGTGCAGCCGTGGCCGCGTTGTGGTCCAGCGTGCCGGTCATGCGCGATGTGAGCGTGTCGCCGCTGCACGGCGGCGTCGCAGTCGGCAGCAAGATCGGGTTCTAGCCCGAACCCCACTGAGACGACTCGTACAAAGACACAACCGGCTGGCCATCTCGCTCACGCCCCTCAAGCTGGAGACCCGATCCATGCTCGCACGGCCGGCCGTCATGATGCGTCTTGAACCCAGCAGCCACGGCAACCAGCCGATGACGGCGCGCAAGGGCGACGAAGCCGCGCGCGAGTTTGGGGGCACGCTCGGGGCGGGCATCATCATGGCTCTGTCGCACGCGTTGATGCTCTACCTGTGGCTGGCATGGCGCTTCCATAACGGCGCCGTCTTCTATCCGGCTGGGTTGTCCGAGGTGGGCCCGTTCTTCGGGCGAGTTTGGGAGCAAGTCGTCGCACACGCAACACCGTCGTGGCGCACGTTCGCGATCTACTGGACGTTACTCGTCGTGCAAGGATTGATGGCAGCCTTTATTCCGGGATTGAAGATCAAGGGCTTGCCGATTCCATCGCGCGGAGGCAAGCGACTGCTCTACCGCTGCAATGGAATCACCGCCTGGTGGCTGACCTTGGTCGGCGTCGTCGCGCTGCACGTCTCGGGCATCTTCCCACTGCAGACGATCTACGAACAGTTCGGCTCGTTCATGATCGCGGCTATGATCACCGCGAATACGATCGCCCTCGCCGTGTACGTCGGAGCGAGGCTCTCGGGCAACGCCGAGCGGCTGTCGGGGAGCGTCCTCTACGACTTCTTCATGGGGGCCTGGCTCAACCCACGCATCGGCGAGCTGGACCTGAAGATGTGGGCGGAGATTCGCGTATCTTGGCTCACGCTTTTTCTGTTGACCGCAGGCGGCGCTGCGCATCAGTACGCCGCGTACGGCCGGGTCGGTGGTCCCATGATCTTCATGGCCGTCGCCCACTTCCTCTACGCCAACTCCTGCATGAAGGGTGAGGAGTGCATCCCGACGACGTGGGACTTCTTCCGCGAGAACTGGGGATGGATGCTGGTTTTCTGGAACCTTGCGGGAGTGCCCTTTGTCTACTGCTTCAGCTCCATGTACATCGCGTCGCGGCCGCCCTACGAACATTCCCTTCCGTACTCGGCGTTCTGCTTCGCCCTCCTCTTCGGAGCCTACTACGTTTGGGACACGGCAAACAGCCAACGAAATCGCTTTCGCATGCAGCTCAACGGCTCGTATGTGAAACGAAGGGCGTTCCCGCAGTTGCCCTGGGGCACTCTGGAGAACCCCCGCTACCTCGACACCGAGGCCGGCTCCAAGCTGCTCGTCGACGGATGGTGGCGCTACGCCCGCAAGCCCCACTACACGGCGGATGTACTCATGGCGCTGTCATGGGGCTTGATCTGCGGCTTCGACCATGTCCTGCCCTATTTCTATGTGATCTTCTTCGTGGTCATGATCCTTCATCGCGCGAGCCGCGACATCGCGCGCTGCAAGAGGAAATACGGAGCCGATTGGGATCGCTACAGCGAGAAGGTGCCATACCTCTTCATCCCGAAGGTGTTCTGACCCGCAGCCGTGTCGCTGGATCCCACATGAGGGTAGGCGGCGTGCCCGTCACCTTCCCCACTTCACTTCCTACTCCGGGCCCGAGCTGCGTTGTTGCTTCGGCTACGGTTCGGCGGCTGCATACCCCTCGCGGGCCGTGACGACATGCCGCCCGTCGCTCGTGCGCACGTCGATGCGCCGCCACCGGCCATTGCGCGCCCGATTGGACGGCTCGTAGGCCAGCAGGTACGAGCTGTCCAGGCGCGCCCGAACGTGGGCCAGGACTTCGTCCAGTTCCTCAATCCGGTCGATGGGAAACCAGCGGCCGCCGCTGACCTGCGTGAAGCGCCGGAGCAGCTCCTCCGCGCGCACGCTGCCGCTCCTCCGCCTCATGGTGACGGCATACACGGTCGTCTGTCCAACGCGAATCCGCTGCTCGACGGTGTCGGGTGCTGTGACGCTGTGCTGGTCATCGCCGTCGCTGAACAGCACGACCACCCGATGCGCTTGGCCGTCGCCGTGCAGGTCGAGCGCGTGCCCTAGCGCGTCGAGCATCGCCGTCCCGCCGAACGGCTGGGGCAGCGTGTCGAGCGTTTGCAGGAGGACGGCGCGGTCCCGCTCGCGGCTAGCCAGGGCGTAGACTCGATCGTTGAAGGCGACGAGGCCCAGGCGGACAGGTTCCGGCAGTTCCGTGATGAAGTGGCGGGCGGCAAGCTGCAGCGAACCCAGCGCGGCTGCCATGCTCGAGCTGAAGTCGATCACCAGCACCAGATCGAGCGGCAGGGTCGACGCCTCGTCGAGGAGAGTCGGCGCCTGACGCACATCGTCCTCGAACAGCGCGAAGTCGTCCTGCGTCAGCCCCGTCACGAAGCGTCCGCGCCGATCCTGCACGACCACCGGCACAAGGACCATGTTGGTGCCGGCCGAGAAGAGCGTCGGCGGCCGACCCCGCGCCCGCATGCTGCGCACGACCCGTCCCCCGTCGGCAAGGCGGGCCACGGCCCGCACGACAGGCGTCTCGGGGCCGTCCCTGGCATCCCAGGTGCACGCGAACGGTGGGGGCGGTAGCGCGCTGCACGCGGGTGCGCCATTGACCTGGAAATCCACCGACACGACACCTGTCGCCGGGACCACGTCCGCGCGCATCCGCACGACGCCGACCAGCGGGCTGTGCGGATCGGGTTCGACAATCGTGAGTTCGGGATCCGCATCCTGCGCCCGGGCGTGCGGCGGCTGCCCGCCGACGAGCGTGCTGCCGATCGCCAGCATCGCGGTCGTCATCCACGACAGCCAGGATTGCGATGCCGTCACGGCCTCGGCTCCGTCTCGATCGGCCGCAGCGGCCCCCCCGGCCTGACCAGCGCCGCGACGTAGTCTTCGATGCGCGCCCGCGGCAGCTGCCGGACGTAGCTCACGAGCGCCTCCAGCCGCCCGCGGTAGGAATACGGATCGACTACGCGGACGCCGTCCAACAGCTCGCGCATCGCCACAGGCAGCAGGTCGCCGACGATCGCTGCCGGGAGCGCCAGCTCGTCCACCGCCTCCGCCAACGCGAGCGGCAGATCCGCGAATTCGGACGCCAGCCGCTCCGTGTCGGCGGCCGAGAATCCCAAGCCGCCCGGCGGCGGAACCCGTAGGCACAGGCAGCCGTCCAACCCGAGGGCCGGCGCACCCCACCCGGCCAACGCCTGCCCTTCGTCTGCATCGTTCAGGCCCAGCCGGAGCAGCTCCGTTCGGGAGAACGCGTGGTCCAGCTCATCAGGACGGCGCTGCGCCGTCCAGGCCAGTTCGTTCCCGCGCGCCGGACTCAACCCGGCATCGCGCGCGACGTCCGGAAGCGTCTCCGGCTCGAGACGCAACCGCTCCACGCGTACTCGGCCGCGCCGGATGGCCCCGGCGATGGCGCCGACCTGCTTGCGCGTCACGTCGGACGGCGTGAACAACGTGACTCCGTGCGCGAAGTGGACCTCCGCCGCTCGTCCGAAGAAAGGGGGCGCGGACGGCAGGGCGCCGGCCATCCGTGGCAGACGGAACCTGGCGAGGGCGAGATCCAGCGACATCAGCGCGCCGTAGACGTGCCAAGCGTTCGTGAAAGGGTCATCATCCTTCGGCGCGGCCCAGAAGTCGCCGAGCGGGAGGAACAGCGGCGGCGGCGCCACGGCGCCGCGCGGGAGGCGCCAGGGTGCGCGCGCGCGGTCCGCCGGTTCCCTTATGCGGACGCCGAACTCGTGGCGCGCGGCGATGTCGTCGCCCAGCAGCCCCACGTCGTAGCTGTTCGCGAGCTGCATGACGTACGGCAGCGTGCGCAGCAGGTCCGCTAGCAGTACGTCCACCACGGAACGCAGTCGACTCGCGGCGTCTGGCAGCCGGCCACGGGCGGCGCTGTCCCTCAGTCGCTCCACGACGGGGCGCACCTGCTGTTCGTATGTCGCGTTTCGGAAGTTCGGCACGTGGATGCCGACGGTCGGAGTCCGCACGTCTCCGATCGACCGTTCCAGCGCGGTAATCAGAGCCGATGGATCGGCGGCGTCTCCGCTCGCCAGCGCTTCGCTGGCCGCCCACAGTGCCAGCACCGCATCGAGGCGATTGCCTCCCAGGCGCCGGCGAGTCTGCATGAAGCGCTCGAATTGAGCGCTACGGCGGTCGAACCGGTACGCCAGTCCTTCCCACTCGACGACGGGCGGCTTCCGATCCGGGTCGCCCGCCAGCGCGGCCAGCAACTGCTGGTCCATGGCGTCGGAGTCGAACGACGGCACCGCCTCCACGGTCAGCGCGGGCAGCAGCTCGGCGGTCAGCCAGTCGCCGATCGCGCCGTCGTACCCCCCGCGGCGTGTAATCGGCACGGCCGCGAGTGTCACCAGGACGCTGCCCGCAACCTCGGGCGTCATCGTGCCGGCCAGCCGCGCGCGCTCAACGAGGGCGACCGCGCCCTGGAATTGCGACAGGGCGCGGCGCAGCACCAGCGGTTGGTTGATGCGCTCCAGGCGGTCCGCCGCGCGTGCAAGCGCGACGTAGACGCACGCATCGCCGATGCCCATGCGCTCAACCGACAGCATCAGCGCCGGGAAGCGCAGGACCGCGCGGGCTGCAACCAGAACCGGCGCCAGCTCGCCGCCTGCGCCCCCTCTGAAAACGCGCTGCACGAAGGCCATCGCCCGCAGCCGCGCCCAGCCCAACGCGGCCGGCCCGACGCTGGTGGCGGCCAGGACGAACGCCGCGTCGATGCGCGGCGGCTCGGCGATACCGCGCAGCGCCCGTTGCGGATCGTCCGGAATCCGGTCGCTCTCGAACACCCGCTCCCAGAACGCGCGCGAGGCGGGACCGGCGAACGCACCCGATTCGTCGAACGACAGGGCGCGGAGCACGATGGCCGGCGCAAGCCGCGGCTCGGCAGCGCCCGCCGGCTGCGCGTCGGTTGTCCTAGGCAGACACCCGACCACGCCGCACGCCGTCAGCCACGCAGCCAGTATCCGGCGCATCGAATTCGCCGGTTCACCGGCACGAGTCGCCGCCAACCAGGAATTCCCGCACCTCCCGCAGATACGGCGGCGACCCCTGGCCCAGGCGATACACCCTGGCAATCCGGCCCATGAGCTGTGCGGCGTTCACTTCGTTGATCAGCGCAATGGGGTTCTCGACCGTGTGGGGGGCCTCGACGGATCTGGGATGCGGGAAGAGGAAGTCCATTCTTGCCTGCACCTCACCCACATGGCGAAATCCTGGGTGCGCGGTATCCACGCCGGCATCCGTCAGGGCAGCCAGCTCATTGCGTTGCCCGATCGGGGTGCACCGCTGCGGACCGCAAGCGAACATCGTGGAGAAGAGATCGCGGTTCGGGCCCCTGCTGCTCATCAGGTTGCCCTCGGACCATGACCCCGCGTCCTGCGGCATGCGGAAGTCCCATACCAGCGCGATGGCCTCGTCGGGCGGAACGCCGCAGACGGATACGCCCGGACCGACTGCTTCCGGAACAGGACTGTCGCGGTCGCGATCGCCGAACGCCAGGTCGGGCGGCGGCAACCTGGCCACCACGCGCGCCAGCGACGCCAGACCCCGCTGCCTGTCGCGGGCTTCCGTCTGCCACGCGCCGAGGATGAACCGTCGCTGGCGCTCGGGAAGCTGCGACGCCAGGTGATACGCGTGCGCGACGTGTCCCGCCGAATCCCGGAACAGCCGCTGCACGAACCGTTCCGGGTCCGACCGGGAGGCATCGACCAGCCGCTCCCAGAAGGGAGCCACCTCGGCGCCGCCGGGCACGCGGACCTCGCCGTCGCGCACCACCAGGGCGCCCCCGTAGCGGGCGAACACGCCCAGACCCTCCGCGTTCACCAGCGAGAGAGTCCGCGGCTGCCGCAGCAGCCACGCCAGCGTGTGCTCGTCGAGCGCCGCAAGCCCCAGATAGAACTGCGCCGCCCGTGCATTCGTCACCAGGCGTCCGACCAGGTCCGGCGCCCGCTCGGTCGCGAGGTCCGCCGCCTCGGCATCGGTTGTGGTTCGCTCGCGGTACACGAGTTCGATCCAGAAACGGGGCGGCCCCGGCAACGAGACGACGAAGTGCGGCAGGTCCCAGGCCAGGGCC
This sequence comes from Vicinamibacterales bacterium, assembly GCA_965217045.1. Taxonomy (GTDB): domain Bacteria; phylum Acidobacteriota; class Vicinamibacteria; order Vicinamibacterales; family UBA8438; genus JAAXGX01. The sequence continues at coordinate 848,616 of CBDCHF010000010.1, forward strand.
TCGCCCGCGGTCAGGCGCCCCAGCACGGCGTCCGAGTGCCAGTCCGCACCCGCGCCGCAGATCTCCCGCACCTCCCGCTTGCGCGCGACCGCATGCCAAATTGCATCGGCGCGTGCCTGACGCAGGTCGAGATTAAAGAGATCGAGGAAGGCCGCCAGCGCACGCCGACCGTCCTGGTGCTCCGTCGCCGCGCGGAGACTCACTTCGCCCGCCGCCCGCTCGACGGCGCGCCAGCGCGTGCGCAGTTGCTGTAGATCGGCCAGACAGGCCCGCAACGCGCCATCGGCGGTCGGGTTGACAGCCACGAAACCCGGATCGTGCAAGGCGCCGATCAGGTCCCGCAACAGGTGCGGTCCCCTCGGCCGCGGCATTCCCGGCGCCAGGATGTCGTCAAGCGTGCCGGGCACGGCCAGCTCGAACCAACCGGTCTGGGCCAGACCGGCCCCCGGCACTGCCAGCAGTGCGGCGCACACCGTGACGATTATGATCCTCATAGCCCGCCGTTGAAGGTTGCCGCGGGGAACCAAGCGACGCTCATCCCGAAACGACGCCCGAAGGGGAAGCCCCACCCGCCGCTCCCGATGACCTTCAATCCGCGTACCGCCATCACCGCGACAGCGGCCTCGACCCGGACGAGCGGTACGGGAATGTTGCCCCAGTGCTCGGGCAGCAGATCGGTGACCGCCACCTCCTCACCCACCTGCCAGGCACTGCCACCGGCGAGTACCTCGTCGATGCGCACGGTGCCCTGGTACCAAGCGGCACCGAGGTCGACGTGCATGCCGACCTGAACCCGATCAGCGGCGAACGGCGAGCCGAACGGACGGAACCAGTTGACGTTCAACCCCTGCAACCAAGCCGACCCGCGAGACCCGGCGCATGCGCCATCGCCGCAGATATACGCCTCCTGCCACCGCTGGCGCAGGAACGACACTCCCCAGTGACCGGACCGCATGCGTCCCCTTGCGAAGCCGAACGTGAAGTCGGATCCCGTAATGTCGAGTGCGTCGATCTGGAACACGTCCTCGACGAGACCGACCGAGCGCCAGCGGGGCGTAAAGGAAGTCTGAACTCCCCATACAGTCTCCTCGAAGTCCTCGAGGAACTGCGCGTGGGCCGGCGCGCTGTGCACGACAAGCAAGCCCGTCACTACGGCAACGCCTAGCGAAACAAAACGCAAGGTCGGACCCCCTTCTGATTGTCGAGGTTAGCGGGAATGGATCGAAGGCCTCCGACCCGGAGGACTTTCGGGAGCCGACGATCGGTACGAAGGCGGGAACGACGCAGAGCAGCGCCGTGTGGAACCAGCGTGAGCACCGATCGAACACCACGTCGTCGGACCACCACGGCCATCGGCGACAGCGCACGCGGGACGAGACTCACGGGCGGCAGAATAACACACGAGCAACGCCCTCCTGGTCGGCGAAGGCCCGCCGGACGACATCCGTGTCACCTTCCCCCGACACTACCAATCCTGTCAGTGACTGAAAGATATCGAACGCCCTAGCCTTTAGCCTTGTTGCAACGGTTGTTCGACGTCGGCGTGAGCTTGCTGACATCGTGCAGCAGGCACTCATCACTCCCGTTCCGCGAGGCCGTAGCACGGCTCTGCGCGCGCGGCCTGCAGGCGGACCACGTGACCTTCTGGCGCTGGGTCCAGCACTCCGGACTGAGAGCGCGGCGGCGCAATCCTCGCACGCCAGATCAGCGTGTCGACGAGACCACCGTGCGTGTCAAGGGCCGGTGGTGCTACCTCTCCCGCGCCATCAACGCCACCGGCACCACGATCGACTTTGGCCCGGACCTTGCGACCTGGCCATGATCCGATTCAGTGAACGGTTTAGCCCGCATTATTCCGTGCGCCGTGACAAGGTGCCATTCCTCAGCGGGGCGAATCCCGCCCGGCAACTGTCGTGTGTGGACGCCTCCGAGAATGCAAGCCCTTTCTGGTCTCCTCCTTTGTCCGCGACAACGGAGCGGCTAGCCCGCGATTGCGCCGGTGGAACACGGGCCAGCTTCCCAGCTGGCCCGAAGCTTCCCGCACGGTCGGCCGCGGCAGTAGCGGGTTGACGGCCGCGGGTGACCGTGCGCACCGACGGTGTCTGCCTGTTTCGGGAAAGCGCTCATTGCTTCAGGTGGCTTGGTGCATGCGGTCAGGCGCTGTCGTGTGTCCGGATTGCGGCAATCATCCGCCGCGGGCCTGTATGGAGATACGCAGGTCGGTCCAAAATCGTCCAGTGTGCTCGAAGGCACCTGACAGTTGCTGGTTTTCCCGACCTCGTCTCGTTGACCGTTTGCCCTTACCATCCTCCGACCTGCTCGCATTCCCGACGGCGCCACCGACTCTTACCTTCTCACGCAGTCGGCAGCGGCGCGGTAGTATTCGTTCTTCGTCATCAGCGCCCAGGCGATGCGCGCTCTCCGGTTGGCCAGCGCCACCGCGACCAGCATGCGCGGCTTGCATCCGGGCCAGCCAGGGGTCCTTCGTGCCGCGCCGCGCCGCCCAGCCGACTGTTGCCATCGCGCCGACGGAGCAGCCGCCGGAGGTCGCGCTGACCCATCTTCGAGATCTTGCCGAGCTTCGGCTTCCCGCCGGTCGAGTTCTGCCGGGGAACCAAGCCCAGCCAGGCCGAGAAGTCCCGGCCGCGCCGGAAGCTCTCGAGCGGCGGCGCGAAGGCCTGGATCGCCATCGCGCACAGCGGCCCGATTCCCGGGACACTCATCAGCCGTACCGTCTGTTCGTCTTCGCGCGCCCGCTCACGCAGTTCCTGCTCGAGATCCCCGATCTTCTCGTCGAGCTCGGCGAGCTGAACGAACAGCAGCGCGCCCAGCTCCCGAACTGGGCCCGGCAACCCCGACTCGGCATCTTCAATTGCCTCCGCCAGCGTTCCACATGGGCCGGCCCTTGCGGCGCGACGACGCCGAACTCCGCAAAATGTCCCCGCAGCGCGTTGATTGTCTGCGTGCGCTGGCGAACCAGCAGATCGCGCGTGTGGAACAGCATGCCCTGCGCCTGCTGCTCCCGCGTCTTCACCGCCACGAAGCGCATCGTGGCCGCGAGGCCGCCTCGCAGATCGCCTCCGCGTCGGCCGCGTCGTTCTTCTGCCGTTTCACGAACGGCTTCACGTAGATCGGCGGGACCAGCTTCACCTCGTGGCCGAGCTTGCCGATCTCTCGGCCCCAGTGATGCGAACTCGCGCACGCCTCCATCGCGACGATGCACGGAGGATGCGACGCCACAAACGCCAGCAACCTGTCCCGGCTCAGCTTCTTCCGGAAGGCAACCGACCCGTCCGCCCGGGCGCCGTGAAGCTGAAAGCTGCGCTTCGCCAGATCGATGCCGATGATGGTAGCGTGTTCCATTGGATGCCTCCTCCTCCAGGTGGTGCGTCACAGCAGCTCCACCTTGGCACATCGCGATGCCGTTGAGAGGAGGCGTCCACCCCATCACTCCAGCCGGTAGCAGTCGGAGCGGACGATGGAGGCAACGACATCGGCTGAAGCACTCCGACGACAAAGGGCCGCCTTGGGCGGTTCAGCGACCACGCGGGCCGCAACGACGTTGAACGCCGAGCAGGCCTCGAAACGGGTAACGCGGAAGCCGACCCGCCGGAATAACGGGGAAGGCTGCCAGCGGTCGGGAAGCGAGCGACGCGAGCACCGACCGGTTCCGCCGGGGTAATGGCGGCGGCACGTGTGGAAGAGGGGATTGGTCGCAACACGGGAAGCCCTGCCGGTGGCGTGGCACGCGCCAACGGACAGCCCGCGAGGGTCAGGTCGGGCCGGTCAGGGTGGCGGAGAGGTCCGTAGGTACCGAGGAAGCCGGGTAATGCCGGCGGAGGGAAGGGACCTCAGGTGGAAGCGATGGCGAAAGGGAGCAGGCTCACGGGAGTGGCCGAACGGCCTATCACCCCGGAGATGAGCAGGAATGCCGGATGTCATCACATGCACAAGCGAAGGGGACGACCCGAGCGGTCGCCGTCGCCAGGGCGTCAACAGGCCTGACGACGCACCGGCCGGCCGGCTCAAGGGTGCGAGCCTGGTGCCAGGGCTCGCGAGACCCGTCCGCTGGTCGTGACCGGGAAGCCCGTGCGCGAGCCGCATGATTCCACTGGAGAGCCCGGTGCCGGAAATCGGCCCGCCGGGTTCGGAGAGCGGGGGGAGGAAACGTACCCACGGGACTCGGCCTGCGGCCCGGTTGCGAAAGCGCCGGATAAGCCACCGACCCCTACCGGCTACGCGCCTCTCCTCGACTCTACTGAAGCTCGATATTCGGGATCGACAGGGCGTGGCGGGACGACGAACAGGGTTTCGCCATCGTCATTTGGGGGCTGCGAGGGGGTTGCGGGGCCAGCCATGGGGCGATGGCCGGGCGCGGTGAGCCCGAGTGTCGACAGCTTCTCCTGGAGACGGTCCGTATCGTCCCCGAGGGAGCTTGGTGCGGCGGGACGGATGGGCTATCCGGCACGTGCGCCGAGTGCGAGGGCGATGCGCTGCCATGCCTCGCGCTGCGGCGTGGCCCGCGGCAGATGCAGAACGAGCCGGCGGACCGAGCGGACGACCTGGACCCCGAGCTTGAGCAATCGGTCGCGTAGCCACGTCACCTGGGTGCGGGCGCACGCGGTGCCCGCCGCCCGCAGCCGCAGCTCCTGCATCAGCACGTAGGCTGCGGCCGTCAGCAAGACGCGCAGTTGGTTGGCCCAGAAGCGGCAGCAGCTCGTGCGGTCGATCTGCAGGCCGTCGAGCAACTCCTTGATCCGGTTCTCGATGTCCCCCCGCGCACAGTAGACCTTCTCGTAGATGAAACGCGGCGTCTGGCGCAGGTTCGTCACCACGAAGCGCGGGTTGTCCCGCGGCGCACGTTCGCCGAGGTGGACCACTTCGGCTTTGATCACCACCCGGCGCTCATGGCCCCAGGTGCGGGCGGCGTAGCGGGTGTCGGTATAGACGTGTGCGGTCTCGCCACTGACCTCGCTCTGCGTGCGCGCCGTCTGCATCGCGGATTCGGCATGCCGCTCCAAAACCGCATTTTTCGCCATCGCCACCACGTAGTCGAGCCGGGGCTCCGCATCCAGGAAATCGAAGACCTCCGGGGTCGCAAAGCCCCCGTCGAGCCGAACGAGAAACCGCGCCCGCGGAAACGCCGCCCGCAGCAGCGGGAGCAGCCGACACAGCAGCCCGAGGGTCCCGTCGGCGGCCACTGCGTTGCCGGGCCGCAGCACCGCCGCGCACAGATACTGCTCCGCCTCGCGGTCGAAGCTCAGAAACCCGAGCAGCGGCAGATAACACCAGCCGCCATAGTGCCCGTTGAAGAACGTGAGCTGCTGGGCGCCGTGCGTCAGGTCGTCGGTCGGATCCAGATCGATGGTGACGAGCCGCGCCCGACCGTGCAGGCGGCGCCGATGCCGCTCGATGACGCACGCCGCCAACTCGCGCCCCATCCGGTAGAGCGCGGTGCGGGTCGCGCCGTTCTCGAACCGCGAGATCGTAGGTTGCGACGCCAAGGGCGCGCCGGACACCGGGTCCCGCCCGAGCAGCAGCTTGTGGATGGGGTCGTCGGCCAAGTGGTCGGCATCGTTGCCATCGGGATGACCGCACGCGATGCCGAAGATCCGCTGGCCGATCAGATCCGCGAACGTGTGCCGAATCTTCTCCGCGGCGCGCTTGTCGGCCAGACACCGGGCGAACGCCTTGACCAAGCCGTACACGCGCTCGGCCGCCTTGAGCAGGACGGCGCCGCCGTCGGAACTCGCGTGTTCCTGGTTGAACGTGGCGACGAGGGGCTTGTCGAACAGATCCGGGAACAGAACAGTCTGTGGCATCGTGTGAGGCGTCACGCAGGGATCTCCGTTGTGGCTAAAACGTTGTGTGCATTACGTTTGTACCACACGGAGGCTCCTGTGTCTCCCCCTCAACCGCACCTTCACGCATAATCCGGGCTAAATCCTCTTGACGTTGGCGCAAACCCGGGGTCGTAGGGCATCCGAAGGGGACGGCAGACGGCGCTGATGTGTGCGGTGGCCCAGCAGCATCCCGATGTCGGTGGAAGGGCTGGTCGCACTCGGGGGATGTCCATGCGCGCTCGGCCCCGCGGCTGCGGGGCAGCCGGCTCACTGCGGCGGTGGTCGAATCGAGGTTGCCGCCCGGCCCGGTTGCTGCCTTCGTCCGCATTCCGACCCATAGCGTGTCCGCCTTGAACGCGAGGCCGAAGCCTTCGCCGCCCCCGAGGATCTGACCCCGGCCGCCGCCGGCCGCCATCGCCATCGACAGGCCCGTCTGGATCGGCGAGCCGGCGCCCGGATCGAGCATCAGGCCACCGGCCCCGTAGCCCGCCACCGTCCAGACGGTGACCCGCTCGGACACCTTGAAGCCGATCCACGGGTAGAGCCCCGTGACGGTCGACGAGACCTGGCCGGAGTCGACGCCGGCGTAGCTGCCCAGCCCCGGCTGGGTGAGAGCGACACGCCGGTAACCATGCGCCCTTTGGCGTAGTCGGCGCTGAACATTGTCGTTCGGACGTCGCCGCTCAGCGCGAGCAGATTCTCGCGGCCCGCGAAGCTCGAACTGGCGCTCCGGCTCCAGAACGACAGGCTGTCCCCGCCCGACGTCGCGCGGTTGAGCGCGAAGCTCGAGCCGCCGAGGAGCTGGTCCGGGCCGAGGCCCGGCCCAAGGCCTCCAAAGCCAGCGACATCCATGTTGCCCGCAGGACGCCCGGCGCCCTCGAGGCCGAGCCCACCCCGGGACGGGCCCGGGACGGAACCAGTAGAGCTGGAGCCGGCCCGCCGCGGCCCGGAAACGCCTGAAACACAGTGGCAGGCGACGAGAAGATCCAGGGCACATGAGGCTTCCGTACCAATGGCTACGAGACCGAGACCTACAGCCAGCGGTGTGCCGAATCATCCGGGTGAGCGGTGACTCAACGGAGCCGACCCTGCCGAACGGGGCAGCCATCGTGGTCAGCCGCCGAAGTGGGTACCTGCAGGACGGAAAAGTCTTGGTCATCCGGATCGGAGACGACCTGGTCGTCAGACGGCACCGTCCGCGATTCGGAAGCCGGCTGGCTGCTGGTGAGCGACAACAGCGCAAAGGAGATATGGGCGACCCGGGCGTGGCCGGAACACGCCCAGATCGTCGGCGGCGAAGTGAAGTGGGCAGGCTGGTCACTGCCATCGGATGGAGCGGCTGGCCGAAGCCCGACGCAAGAGAGCCCACTCGGCCTCCACGACTGCATAGAGGTGTCATACTCGAAAGCAGAATCCGGCGACCGGTTCGGCTGGCAGTTTCGGCTGGCAGTCACAGGGCCACCAGCGTAAGTCGCTGAAGAATGGCGGTTTAGAGACACCCGGCGGCGCCCGGAAACAGGGATGAACCCGAAGCATGGGGCGCTGCACTCTAAAGCCTCCTCGTCTGCCCCGCAGGCGCGGGGATGCACCCAGGACGACGTTCTACCGCTACGTGCAGTGCGCGGGCGCCCCGCGCGCGCGGGGATGAACCGGCGTGCTGAACAAGAGGTTGACGTTGGGACAAGAGACCCCGCAATAGCGGGGATGAACCGTGGCTGGACCTACAAGACCCCGTCGACGAGCTGGCACTGCTGCCCCAGAACTTCTAATTGAGGCGCGAACCTTCTATGGGAATGGTTTTGCTGTAAATCATTCAAAACACAGGAGATCCAAGCCATGGCCCATCATATTAACAGGGTCATTGGTTGCCTGACAGGGTATAGGTAATTTCCGGCTTGATTTCCTCATATTTCGGCATACTGCGACGTCAGGATACATTTCCAGATTAATAACACAGTCTTCGGGCAACTTCTGACGTTGCTTCCGCGACATGAATTCGACGCCGAGGCGCGCGACCATCAGCGCGGGCAGCGCTTGCGCGTCATGAAGTTCGTCGCCCTCGGCCTGGGCCAGTTGGCCAGCCGGCAGAGCCTGCGCGACAAGCAATCTGCGCGCTCAACCCGCCAAGTTGCCAACGGTCAGCCGCTCGTCGCTCGCGCGGGTGAACGCCGAGCAGCCCTACACCCTCTACGAAGCGTTGTTCGGCCGTCTGCTGAGTCCCGCACGGGCGCCGGGCCACCGTTTCCGCTTCAGGCACAAGCTGTATGCGGTCGATGCGTCGACCAACTTGTGTCTGGCGGTTTTCCCGTGGGCGTCTCCGCCGCACGAAGGCCCTCAAGCTGCACATCGGGTTGGACCAAGCCGGCCACCTGCCGAGTTTCCTCAGCGTCACCGACGGCAAGACCGCCGACGTGACCGTGGCCCGCACGTGGACGTTCGAGGCCGGCAGCGTGGTCGTGGCCGACCGCGCCTATCTCGATTTCACGTGGTTTCACCAGTTGCAGGCCCGTGGCGTCACCTTCGTGAGCCTCAAGCGCGGCGTGCGGTACCGGGTCACCCGCATGAGGTCCGAGCCGAACCAGACGATCGAACTGACCAGCGCCCGCAGCCGCAAGGACAGACCGGCTCGACTCTACCGGACCCGTTGACAAGAAACCGTTACGTGTTCGTGACCAACAACACCACGTGGGTCGCCAAGACGATCGCCGACCTGTACAAGTCCCGGTGGCGCTGTTTTTTAAGTGGATCAAGCAGCATCTGAACGTTTCGTGGGCCGGTCGGCGGTCTTGATGTACCTGCTGCTGGCCTACCTCAAGTTCGTCCTGCGGCTGCGCTGGAGCCTCAACCAGATGCTGCAGGTGCTGCAGCTCAACATCTTCGAACGCCGGCCTCTCGAAGACCTCTTCACCACCCATTCGCCACCAGACCGCGCCCGGCCGCAACTCGCGCTGGCCTGGGCCTGAGACTGTGGGACACTAGTGACGAGCTGGAGACCCCGCACAAGCTGGGAGAGAAACAGGATGACCAGCAATCAACCGGAGCCCGAACCCGATTTGGGACAGATCGACTGGCGGCATTGCCCACACGTGGAACGCGACCCGGAGATCATGAGCGGCGCATGGTGCTTCGAGGGAACAAGGCTGCCGGTCTCGACGCTGTTCATCAACCTGGCATCCGGATTGACCATACCGGAAATCCTAGAACACTTTCCGAACGCCAGAGCCGACCACATCAAGGCTGTGCTCGACTTCCAGGCACGCCGACTGAACGCCACGAGCAGGCGATGAAGATTCTTTTCGATCACGGCACGCGCAGCGAGAGCGATCGATCCACGACACCGACACTGGGCGCACACGCCCCCCGCCGTCGCGGGGATCAACCGCAGGCCGCCATGCAGGACAGCATGTCGGTATGAACGGCGGCCCGAACCGGCCGCCGCAACAAGTTGCCGGCACCGCACCAGAGCGCAGCAGCCGCAGCCAACGCCCCGCAAAGGCGGGGACGAACCGTCGGCGAGCCGCCGGCGCGAGGCCTTCCCGACAGACCCCCGACCGTACGGGGAAACCGCGGGCGGCCCCGGCGCGACCACGACGGCGGAGCCGAAAAGCCGGCCGCGGGGCGCCAGGGGACAGCGGAACGAGCGACTCCGGAGACAGGCCGGAGCCGAGCCAAGTCTCACCCGGCTGCGAAGGCGCAGGCCGCTGACCTCGACCGGCAGAAGCAGGAGCCACACGACAATGAGTTCAGAGCAACAGGGAAAACAGGCGGCGGGAGCACAGGCCGGCACCAGGGCGCTGGAAGCCGCGAGCGCGATCGAACAAAAGAGGCTCTCCTTAAACAGGTGTGGGTGGGTTGAGGTTGATGGGCGCGACGAGGAGTAGCTACGGGACGGCCCGCCTGTCAACGCGCTGCGCGCGTTCTCCGCTTCGCTGCGACCCTGTCGGGTGACAGGCCGGCCGTCCCTCCGCTCAGAGTGCAGTTATGGGCCTTGCGGCCCAGACTGGACGGACACGTCCCGGCCGTCGACAGGTTCTGGAGCCGACGGCGGACGTCTGCGGCAGGATAGCTGGCCGGCCTTCCGCCGGTCGACGGAAGTCATTGAAAACGCAGGGGCTTCCTGTTCTCATTGGCGTTGCAGAAGACAACCAATGAGGAGGAGGACAGCCCCATGCGTGTGACCACACTACTACGCCGACTGCTGGGTGTCACGCAGTTGCACGTTGAGCAGGTGCGCATCGGCACAACCGGGATGTTGCGCGTGTCGACGCGGCCGTCGTGGCGTCGGTCCCGGTGCGGTATGTGCGGGCGACGGGCGGTGCGCTACGACCGGCAGCCGGCTCGGTTGTGGCGCCATCTGCCGTGGGGTCGGGTAACGGTGTGGCTGCGGTATGCGCCGTGGCGAGTGTCGTGCGGACGCTGCGGGGTTCGGGTCGAGCAGGTGTCGTGGGCGGCGCACGGCAGCGCGTTCACGGCGCCGCTCGAGGAGCTGGCGGCGTATCTGGCGCAGGTGACGGACCGGACGACGGCGAGTCGCCTGGTGGCATCTCGTGGCCGGCGGTCGGCGGCATCGTCGAGCGGCTGGTGGCTCGCCGGCTGGACTCGACGCGGCTGGCCGGGCTGCGGCGGATCGGGGTCGACGAGTTCAGCTATCGGAAGCGGCACCACTATCTGACGGTGGTGGTCGACCATGACCGCCGGCGCGTGGTCTGGGCCGGGCCGGGGCGCAGCGCGGAAACGCTCGACAAGTTCTTCGAGCTGTTGGGACCGGCCGGCTGTGCCCGGATCGAACTGGTGACGGCGGACCTGGCGGCGAGCTACCGCAAGGCGGTGCGGGCGCGGGTGCCGCAGGCCCGGGTGGTCTACGACCGGTTTCACGTCGAGCGGCTGGCGGCCGACGCGGTCGACGCCGTCCGCCGCGCGGAGCAACACCGCCTGGGGGCGACGGCGGCCAAAGCCATCAAGGGGACGCGCTATGCGCTGCTGAAGCATCCGGCGCGCCTCAAGCCGAGCCAAGCGCACCGGCTCGCCATACTGCGCCGGGAGAACCGGGCCCTCGACCGCGCCTACGAGTTGAAGGAGTACCTGGCGACCATTCTCGAGCAGGCCAGACCCGACGAGGCCGACGAGCTACTCAACCAGTGGCTGGACTGGGCGGCGCGCTCGCACTTGGCGCCGTTCGTCAAGCTGGCGCGCACGATCCGCAAGCACGCGGCCGGGATTCTTGCCTACCTCGACACCCGGATGACCAACGGTCCGGTCGAGGGCATCAACAACAAGCTCCGGGTCATCGCACGGCGCGCCTACGGCTTCCACTCGCACCGTCCGCTCATCTCGATGCTCTTTCTCTGCTGTGGAGGCATTCAGCTGGCGCCACCGCTACCCACACGAATTTGAGGAGACTCACAAAAGAGCGACGAGCTGATCGTGCTGACCGAGCAACTCGTCGACGCATGGAACGTCGCAATACCGTATCTGTCGAGAGGCGAGATGGAGGCGCTGTATCAGGAGCATGCCGCGTTGGGACGCGACGTGCTGGTGATGGCGACCATCCTGCTCGGACGGATGTGGTTGAGGCCGGAAATAGCGGCCACGTTGACGGAGATCCAGGCCAATACGGCCACGTTCGGAGACTTCATCGACAACGCCCTGAGCATCACCGAGCGGATCGCACGGGAAGCAGCAGAGGAAGCATGACAACGATAACCAACCCCGAAGTGAAAAGGCTGGCCGCCGCGCTCAGGCACATGCAGACGGCAGTAGGGGACTGCGAAGAGAAGACGCACGAGCTGGTGATGGCAGGAAGCGGCCTGCCGGAAACACCGGACGAGGGCGAAGACGGGCCGCTGGCCGTGAGAACAGGGACGGCAGCGGGAACAGCCCTGCTGAACGTCGCCGTCGCGATGCTGATCCATCCGGGCCGGCGGACGAGCGAAGACCAGGACCGGCTCGCGGCGATCGGCCAGGCCGCCAGCGGGAGGCCGCGCTACGAGACAATACTCGCGATGTGCAGGCTCCTGCGAGACAGCATGGCGGGAACCAGGACGCCGATGGACACACCGGGGCGAACGAGCCACTGAACGACGCAGCAGACCACCGGCGGGAAGATGGCGGCTCGACGGCAGGTTCCGGATGGCCGCAGGCTCGGCCACGGAAACTGCAGGCACCGCCAAGACCCAAGCGGGTTGACGGGAGAAGAACATGAACAGGCGATGGGTCGACGGGAAGGACCGCGGACCAGCGCCGGGAAGCGGGCTGCGGGAAGCCTGGACACGATTCCAGACCGCCAACTCGCACCACAAGCCCGGGCTCGCAGCGGGAACGAGAGAACCGTGCCTGGTGCACCAGATCGCGCTGCAGCAGCCCCAGCGCGGATGCTTCCGGTGCTACGACGAACCGACTAGACGGTCGCTGCAGCGGATGCTCGACCACCCCGAGCCGTGGCACTACGCGAAAGACGAGCAGGCGCGGAACGTGCTGTTCGGGCACCCGTACGAGTTCGATCCGCCGCGCGGCTGCGAGCTGACGCACGAACTGCTGAAGACGTTTCCAGCGGAATGGGGCCACCGGATCGCGATCTACCACGGCAGCGACGGCGACGGCTGGTACGTAGCGCGATGCCCGGGGCTGCTGATCCAGAACATCGAGCTGCCGCCGATCGTGGGGTGGTGGCGAGTCACGCAAGCTGGAATCGAGGAGCCGCGATGAACGGCGACACCCGCACACAGAAATATCGGATAAGGTGAAAACACCATGAGCGAAACGGCGATCGTCTGGACCATGATCGGCACAGGAGTCGGTATCACCGGCATCCTGCTCACGGTGCTGCTGACCGTGATGATGATGCAGGCACGTGCGATGCACGGGCGACTCGACGACCAGAACCGACGGTTCGACGACCTGCGGCAGCACATGGACAAGCGGATGGATGACCAGAACCGACGGTTCGACGACCAGAACACAATGATCCAGGGACGGTTCGACGACCAGAACACAATGATCCAAGGACGGTTCGACGACCAGAACCAGCGGATAGGCGACCTCGGCAGCCAGACGAACCGACTGGCCGCGGAGATAGGGGAACTGCGAACGCAACTATTCGGGGCACGAAACGAGCGGCAGGCAGCAACCGGGTAGCCCACCGCCTTGAGAATCGCCGAGGAGACCAGCGGGTGACAACAACACGGCCTGAACACACGGAGCTGTATGTGGTGGAGGCAGACGCACACGAGTGGCCGCCGATGGTAGCAGCGGCAAGAGCGCTCGAACACGAAGGCAACGACGCAGCCGCGGTGGAAGAGCTCGGAGGCGAAGTCCTCGTCTCATGCAGGACGGCAAGGGCACTGACGCCGGACGGCCGGCGACCAGTCTTCAACCGCAGCGGCGAGCCTGTCGAACCGCACCGGGTCGAACGCCACGAGGCTCGGCAAGCAGTACGCCGACGAGGAGACCTGATGCTCCTGGTGGCAGACATCGAGGCAGCGGTAAAAAGGGTGCGACCGCCATGGGAGTGACGGCAGGAAGCAGACACCGATGAAGGAACTCACGCTGCACTACGTCGAACCGGTGTACATCGGCGGAGACCCGCAACCTCACTACGCGCTCGACCCGTGGGTCCAACCGCGAGCGGGAGAAGACAACCAACTGATCGACACACGCGACGGGCACGGCGAATCGCAACCCGTGCGGGTGGTCGTACCCAAGGGATCGACCGCAGAAGACACGCCGAATGGCGTGATCGTCCGGGCCCCGAACGGACGCGTCTCATTCGCGGCGGGGTGGCCACCGCCACACGAAGGTCGGACTACGCCTGACGAGTGGTACCCAGCCTAGAAGCAAGCCCAGTTCGGGTCGTCGCACCTGGAGGTGCTCAGGAGTGGCCGGCTGGGCGACGCTTTTGGGCATTATCTAGTTGACTCCAAAGCATATAGGGGTGGCCGGTAAACAGGTTGGCGGGGCCTGCCGAATGGGAAGCAGCCGAATGAGATCGGCCCCGACGCCGGCACGGCCGCACAGCTCGAGGCCCGGGCGAGGAGAGGTTACCGGCCGACGGGACGGGCGAGAAGAAGACCGCCGATGACACCAGCTGCGCTCGATGCCGCGTATCGGGCCGAACTCGTCGGCAGCCTGATGAGCGGACACGCCGACAAACGGCAGAGCATGGAGATGCTGCAGTGGATGCACGGCAACAGGGGCGGCCGGCTGAGCGCCAGCCAGGCGGCGCGAGCCTGGATCTGGGCGGACCTGCACCTCGATCACGCCGACGTCGTCTGGTGCTTCGACCGTCCCTTCCGGAGCGTCGAGGGGATGCGGCGAGCGCTGCTCGAGACTTGGCGCGAGACGGTCGGCGACAACGACGTGATCATCTGCCTGGGGGACGTGACGGTAGGGCCGGCGAGGCCGGCCGTCGACGAGGCGCTCGGAACGCTGCCGGGCGAGAAGGTCCTCGTGGTCGGGAACCACGAGTTCGCCGCGGGGAACCGGGGCGTCAAGGGCTACGGGTTCGAAGCGGTCTACCCGACGCTCGTCTGCGAGACCGATCCGCCGCTGCTGCTGACGCACGAGCCGCTCACGGACGTGCCGCCCGGAACGGTGAACGCACACGGACACCTGCACGGCGCGGCGGCGCGGACGAGGGCGCAGCGCTCGAAGAGCCACCTGAACGTCAACTGCGAGCTGACCGCGTACCGACCGATGCACCTGGCGGCGCTGGCCGCGACGGCCCGGGCACTGCTGGCTGGCGAGGTCGAGCCGCAGGCGACGACCGCACGCACGGTCGCGCGGGCACGCCGCCTCGGCCGCCGGGCCCTATCGACGCATGGCTGACGACGACAAGCCAACTGGAGCGGACAATTCGAGATAGACGGTTCCGGCGATCTTGGCACTCAGCACTTCGGCTGCGGCCTCACCTCGCGGAGCAGCCGCGGATTGACGATGCCGGCGCCGGGCCGAAAGACCGCGCCGGGCGCTGGCTCGGCAGCTCGCGGCGGGCCAGGAACCAGCCGCACCCGGAGATTGCCCCCGAGATTCCACCACTCGGTCACCTCGCGAGACCGCTTCGAGATCGTTACCGTGCTGAGGCCGTACCGCCAGATCTCGGAGTCGGACAAGGTGTCGATGCCGATCGGCGTGCCCTGCAGGCGCAGCACGTCGTCCTGATGCGAACCCCGCGTGAAGAAACTCGGAATTGGGGACGTTCGGGCCGAGCGCGGTTTTTCGCCGGAGGCGCCGGCTGGACCTTCAACGCCGGCTGGAGCTTCCGGCCCTGGCGCGGCGGCGCTGCGCAGCAGCTCGGCCTGCACATCATCGAGATAGCCGGTCGCCGCGGCGCCACGGGCGGCCTGCCAGGTCCGGACCGCCGCCCGGGTGCGCGGGCCGAACTGGCCGTCGGGCGTTCCGGGGTCGAAGCCCTCGTTCGCCAGGCGCTGCTGAATCAACCGTCGTGTGGGCCGGTCGAGCGCGGGTTCGCGAGCCGCGGCCGGGTTTCGGGACGCGGCTGACTGGCCGCAGTCCCGGTAGTCCGAGGCCCTGCAGGCTCGCGCCAGCCGGGTCGCCCGGGCAACGTCAGCGGCAGACATGAGCAGCTCGAGTGCGTCTCGACCGAGGGCAGCGTCTTCATGCCCGTTGGCGGCGGCGATGTTCAGCCACATGTGGGCGGGAACGAAATCCGTGGGCACGGTGCCAAGCAGGAACCCGGCGACCAAGGACAAGGGATCGGCCTCAGCCTCCCGTAGAGCTGCTGCCGCACCACCGGGGGCGCCGGCGTACACCGAGCCAAGAGCGTACTGGGCGTCGACGTCGCCCTGGTGGGCCGCGAGGCGCCACCAGCGGACGGCTTCAGCGTCGTCCTTGAGAACGCCGACACCGTTGGCATACATGGCCCCGAGGTTGAACTGGGCGTAGGGGTCGCCCTGCTCAGCTGCTGAACGGAGAGCATCGAGGTCCGGTCCCGGACGGAGCGAGGGCGGAACGCCCCACAGATACATCGCGACGCCTGCGGAGGCCGCGAGGAGCGCGACAGCGACGAGGATGAACCGCATAGAACCAGTGTAGCGAGCCGGGGAGAACGACAGAACGATGCAGCGAAGTGGCCATGATCGAAACATAGCCACCCCAGGTCACCGCTCCGGAGCGGCGCGGGCCAAGCCGCCTCGGGGCCGGCGCGGCGCCGACGGACTAACGGCCGGACAAGACGTACTTCAATGCCCGGCCGACCACCCAGCACCCCGCACCGAGCGCCGTGGCCACAACAAAACCATCCCTGCGCCCATTCTCGAGTCGGGCGAACAGACCGAGCGCGCAGAACCCAGCGGAGGAAAGGACGTTGGCCCCGCGGACGCGGAAATGAAGCGATGTGCCGCGGGACTGTCGGCTTCCTTGGCCACGTCCACCCCGCGGGCGCGGGGATGAACCCCCTTCGTAGATCGCCCAGATCACCAACAAAAACCGTGTTTATTGGGTTTTTGGGGTGCAGATGTACTCCGATCTGAGCAGAAACACCCCCCCTGGAGCAGGTTCGGCTGGCAGTACGGCTGGCAGTACAGGCCAAAGAGCCAGCGAGGAACGCGAGAGGAGGAGAAAGCAGGCCGAATGGTTGACGATTCGTCTTCGATCAACTGGCTTGCTTAGAGGCCAGGCGGAACACCGTCTCCGTCATCCAACGCTTGAAGCTGTCGTTGTCCATGAATTGCTTGAACAGTTCGGCATCATCCTTGATTAACGCCGTCATGACACGGGTGAGGGCCTTGGCGTGCTCAATGCGAGCATTGTCCTGATCGGAGTTCTGGTGAGCGTTCTTGAACGCAGCGTCCTGGGCTACTCGAAAAGGAATGGTCTCCGTGATCATCTCCTTCACCCGGTCGGTGTCCTGCCACGCGATGGCACCGAACAGGTCATTGAACTCTCTCAAGATGCTCGAGAGCCGCTCCAGCTCCGGCTCCGGCACGTGGCCGCCGCCGGTCGGTGGCACGGGTTCGATCTCGGCATGCTCGTCGGGCAGCAGGATCTGCTGCACCGCGCGCTTCTCGACCCGATAGCTGTCCATGTCGATGGCGTCGAGGATGCCCTTGGAGAGGTCCTCCTCCTCGGGCGCCGGCAGCTTCGAGATCAGGAAGTTCAGGAAGATCGAGCGCTTCTCCCACGCGGCGTTCGTGTAGGGCAGGACGCACGACAGGAAGCCGTAGGTCCTGACGAAGGCCTTCGCCTTGCCCTTGAAGTCCACCTGCCCGTCCTCGTCCAGGTCGTTCCGATAGACGGCCACGCAGGCGTCGAGGATCGGATCCAGTTGGTCGCGCTCGGCCCCGTCGAGGTAGCGCGCGACGAAGTCGTCGATCTGCTCGGGTGAGTAGACCTGGGCGGCATCCAGGTCCGCCTGCAGGTCGTGGAGCTTGTCGGGGTCGGTCTCGCCGGCCAGCATCGTCGCGCGGTAGTAGTCGGTGAAGGCGTCGCGGATGGTGTCGGCGTCGTTGAGGAAGTCGAGCACGAAGACATCGTGCTTCTTCGGATGCGCCCGGTTGAGGCGCGAGAGGGTCTGCACCGCCTTGATGCCGGACAGCGTCTTGTCCACGTACATCGTGTGCAGCAAGGGCTCGTCGTAGCCGGTCTGGAACTTGTCGGCGCAGATCAGGAAGCGGTACGGATCCTGCTGGATCTTGTCGGCGATCTGGCCGGACGGAAAGCCGTTCAGCGACGCCTCGGTCACCTTCTCGCCGCCGAACTCGGGCTCGCCGGAGAAGGCCGCGATGACACGATACTGGCTCTTGCGCTCCAGCAGGTATTCGCGGATGGCGTGGAAGTACTGGATCGCGCGGTCAATCCCGTTGGTGACCACCATCGCCCGCGCCGCGCCGCCGATCTTGCTCTTCGCGATGACCTGCTCATGGAAGTGGTCGACCATGATCTCGGCCTTGAGGCGGATCGCGTGGTCGTGGCCCTCGACGAAGCGCCGCAGCTTCTTCTGCGCCTTCTTGACGTCGAACTCCGGGTCGTCCTCCACCGTCTTGGCAAGCCGGTAGTAGCTGGCCACCGGCGTGTAGTGCGCCAGCACGTCCAGGATGAACCCCTCCTGGATCGCCTGCTTCATGGTGTAGCTGTGGAAGGCGTGGCGCCTGACCGCTCCGCCGGGCTGCGGGGCCGGCTCACCGAAGATCTCCAGCGTCTTGTTCTTCGGGGTGGCGGTGAACGCGAAGTAGCTGGCGTTCGGGAGTAGCTGGCGCGACTCCATCAGGCGGTTGATGTGGTCCTCGGTGGTCTCCTCCTCGGCCTCTTCACCGGCTGTCCCCAGCGCGGCCGAGATGGACGCCGAGGTGCGCCCACCCTGGCTGGAGTGGGCCTCGTCGATGATGATGGCGAAGCGCTGCCCGCGCTGCTCGTTGCCGATCTCGTCGAGGATGAACGGGAACTTCTGGACGGTCGAGATGATGATCTTCTTGCCCGCCTCGATGAACCGGCGCAAGTCTCCGGAGCGCTCCGCGTGCCCCACCGTCGCGCCGACCTGGGCGTACTGCTTGATGGTGTCGCGGATCTGCCGGTCGAGGATGCGCCGGTCGGTGACCACGATGATCGAGTCGAAGATCGGGGCGTCGTCCTTCGCGAGCCCGATCAGTTGGTGGGCCAGCCAGGCGATGGAGTTGCTCTTCCCGCTGCCCGCCGAGTGCTGGATCAGGTAGCGCCGGCCCGCCCCGTGCGTCGCGGCGTCGGCCAGCAGCCGACGCACCACGTCGAGCTGTTGGTAGCGCGGCCAAATCTGCGTCCGCTTGTGCTTGCCGGTCTTCTCGTCTTTCGCCTCCACCACCTGGGCGTAGTTCTCCAGTGATGTCCGTCAGGCTCTCGCGAGTCAGCACGTCGCGCCACAGGTAGTCGGTCTTGATGCCGCTCGGGTTTGGCGGATTGCCAGCGCCGTCGTTCCAGCCCCGGTTGAACGGCAGGAACCAGGACGCCTTCCCCTTGAGGTGGGTGCAGAAGCGCACGTCGCTCTCATCCACCGCGAAGTGGGCCACGCAGCGGCCGAACTCGAACAGCTTCTCACGCGGGTTGCGGTCCTTCCGGTACTGCCAGACCGCGTCGTCCACCGTCTGCTTGGTGAGGCTGTTCTTCAGCTCGAACGTGAAGACCGGCAGACCGTTGATGAAGAGCCCGATGTCCAGCGCCCGTTGCGTCTCGTCGCGGCTATAGCGAAGCTGCCGGACGACGGTGAAGCGGTTCTGCTCGAAACGCTGCTGCGCCGGCACGTTCCCGGCCGACGGCGTGCCGTAGAACAGGTCGAGGTCGTGCGCGCCGTGTCTGACACCGTGGCGCAGCACGTCGATGGTGCCGCGCTTGGACATCTCGCCCTGGAGCCGGGCCAGGAACTTGCGCCGCGTCGGACCGTCCTCGTCCAGCGCCAGCGACTCGGCCGCCTCCGGTTGGGTCGCGCGCAGGAACGCGGCAAGCTGAACGCGGTCAACACAAAACTCGCGGTCGTAGTCCTGCGAACTGCCACCGCTCCAGCCCACGCCGCCGTGACCCGCGTGCCGCTCCGAAACCCGCCCCGCCTGCCGCGGATCACAGGCATGCCCGGCCAGCGCCGTGCAGATCAGGCGTTCGAGGCCGCGTTCGCTGGTGTCGGTCGTCACACCTCGGCCTCCTCGGGCACAGCGTCGAGATGGTCGGAGGGCTCTTCCTCGCCATCGATCAAAACGCCGGTCTCGTCGAAGGGCTCCGGCTCCTTGACCTCGTCCGGTAGCCCCGTCGCCGCCTCGCGCACATCGAGCTTCCCGGTGACCACGTCGGCGATGAGGCGGGTGTGGTATTCGCGGAGGAGTGAGGTTTCTCGCTCAGCATGGGCAACGGCTTCGCTTAGGAGCCTGCCGGCAATTAGGTTGCTATCTTTGAGGGTTCCGGCCATGCTGGCTGCGTGAAGCGGGACCTGGATCTGGAAGCGACCATTGTTGAGAAGTACGTCGCGGTGGCACCGGTGCTCGACGAGCGCAGTCGTCGTCGGTGGGCGGCTGCCGAGTCGATGGCCATTGGCTATGGCGGAGACGCCTTGGTCTCGTCGGCCACTGGATTGGCTCGGGAGACGATTCGCAAGGGGCGCCGCGAGATTGCGCGCGGAGCAACGCCGACGGGCCGCATCCGAGCCCCGGGGGCTGGCCGTCCCGGCATCGAGCAGGACCAGCCCGGCATTATGGCGGCGCTCGAAGCACTGGTGGACCCGCTTACACGCGGGGACCCAACCTCGCCGTTGCGCTGGACGTGCAAGAGTCGCGCGAAGCTGACCGCGGCGTTGACCGAGCAGGGATGGCGCGTCAGTTCGACTACCGTGGGCCGGCTGCTGCACTGTTTGGGCTATCGGTTGCAGTCGGTTCGCAAGCGGCGGGAAGGCGCCACCCACCCGGACCGCAACGCGCAGTTCGAGCACATCAACGCGACCGCGGACCAACTTCTGACGGCTGGCGAGCCGGTGATCTCGGTCGACACGAAGAAGAAGGAGCTGGTGGGCAACTTCGCCAACAGGGGCCGGGAATGGCAGCCGAAGGGGACGCCGGCGGCGGTGCGGGTGCACGACTTCCCGAGCGACGCGGAGGGCAAAGCGATACCCTACGGTGTCTACGACATGGCTCGCAACGAGGCGTGGGTGAGCGTTGGACGTGACCACGACACGCCGACCTTTGCGGTGGCCTCGATTCGCCACTGGTGGCGCCGGATGGGCCGGCGGGCCTACCCGCAGGCGACGACGCTCTACATCACGGCCGATTCGGGCGGCAGCAACGGGTATCGGTCCCGCGCCTGGAAGCAGGAACTTCAGCGGTTCGCTGACCGGACCCGCCTGACCATCCAGGTGAGTCATTTCCCACCCGGGACGAGCAAGTGGAACAAGATCGAGCACCGGCTCTTCTGCCACATCACGGCGAACTGGCGCGGCACGCCGCTGACGACGTACGAAACCATCGTGGACCGCAATCGGAGCAGGCACGAATCGGACCAAATACCCCGCATAAGCACAGGGCCCATGTATTCGTCGCTCATACAAGAAAGATCGGCCTATCGTTCCGCTTCGGGAGATGAGCACGTCGCCGTCTGCCAACAGGTAGTTGTCAACCGATTCCCGTGGCAGAAACACTCCGCGGCCATTCAGTTGTCCATCCTCTGTGATGTCCGTCGTCCGAAGAAATCGAACACCTGCTGTTGTATACGATGTGGCAGCCACGTTGGCACCGTAGAGTGCCGACCGTGAGCAGAGTGTCTTCAGCCGCCGCACCTGCCAGTGCTCCGGCACTTCCCGCAGCCAGTCGATACGCGAATCCTTAGTAGGCCGGGTACGGCTTGAGTGCGCGTGCTGAGTGGCGGCAGAGTTCACAAGTCGAGTTCACGGAGAAGCTCCTCGACGGTCATTTCATGGTGCCGGGCAACGCTCTTCAGGATGCTCGACAGCGTCTTCGCCCTGATCGGCTTGTGCAGCGGGATCACCTCATGATGTTCACCGTTGATCTGCGTCGTGATCCGCACGTGGGAACCTCGCTGTCGCACGGTGTCGTACCCCAGACGTCGAAGCGACGCCTGCAGCGTCGCGCCGCTCACGTCGCGGGGCAACTTCATGCCACGAGAACCTCATCCCGCACGAAGTGCAACCGGATCACCTTCGGTCGCGGCATCGTGTCGTCGAAGTAGCAGTCGACGGCCTCCTTGACGTTGCTGCGGATCTCCTCGACAGAGTCCCCCTGGGTGTGAATGCCGTGCCCGAGCGCGCTTGCCGAGTACCCGCCGTCCACTTCGTCTTCGGTGACTTCAAAGATGATCTCGGTCATGCAGTCGTCTCCCGCTCTTCGCCGCCGCCGAGGATCTCGGCCAGCAGCCCCTCCGTCTCCTGCTCCAGCGCCAGAATATCCGCCCGAATCTCTGCCAGCGTCCGCATCGGCTTCGGCTTGTAGAAGTAACGCGTGAAGCTGATCTCGTAGCCGACCTTCACACTGTCCGCCTGGTACCAGGCGTCGGCCGCGTACGGCAGGACCTCGCGCCGCAGGAACGCCTCGATGCCGCCGTCTTCCTGCAGCGGGATCTGCTCGGTGTCGCGCAGGTCGGTATCCGGCTCGTACTCCACGACAGCCGGCCGGCCGTTGACGTTGGCCGCGAACAGGCCGCGCAGCGGGTCGGCCTCCCGTGCGCGGTGACGGTCACTGCCATCCTGCGAACATCGCATCCCGCCCGCTGACTGTCCCTCGCCCCGCCGCCTCAGGCAAGGAAAAACTCGGCCGATCACGCGTTTCGCAAGAGGCTCCGTCAGCGGATGTTGCTCTCGCCCTGGCCGGCGTCGCCGGTGAAGAGCGAGCGCTCGTCGGGCTCCGCATCTGGAACGCAGCTCAGTCGCAGGAACCCGCCGCCGGCCGCGCCGAAGCACTCGCCGCCCAGGCAGGCGCCTCGCCCTCGCCCTTCAGCAGCGCCGTGCAGATGGCGCCGGTCGTCCTGGCCGAACGCTTCGAGCAGGTACATCGCCAGCGTCTCCTCGTGCGACGCAGGTGAGCAGGTAGGTGCCAGACTTGAGCTCGTGCGCCGTAGCCCGGTTGCAGCCGGGGAATCTGGTTGCGGAACTCGAAGTTCTCGAGGATGTCCTGCACGTTCGGGGAGAAGCCGTCGAGGTAGGCCTCGAAGTCGGCCTTGAGCTGTTGTCTGCTGGCTCGGGCCCGCAGGTCGCGCAGGGTGAACTTCGAGGTGTTGTAGAAGGCCTGTCCCGCCGCCTGCCGCAGGGCCGAATCCTGTTCGACCACGCCGGCCTGGTCGAGCATCGGCGCCAGCACCGCGTCCAGCCGGCGCAGGACGCGGGATCCCCCAGACGCGATGCGACTTGAATTCAATCATCATGCACTGCGGAGCGACGTATCTCTTCGCGTGCGCTTGAACGTCCCGCCGGGCATCAGGCACGCCAGGCCGTGCGACACCCCGTCGATGGCGTTGAGGCCATCGACCAGACGCTCGACCTTGCGGCGAAAGTCGGCCATCCGCTCGTCCCGAATCGGCCCGTCGTCGGCCATCGCCGCCATGCCGGCCAACTGGGTGAACGGCGGCACGCACGACAGGGCCGGGTTGGTGAGGGTGCCGAGCACCTCGATCGTCGCGGGGCTGCTGACCGCGAACCCGAGCCGCCAGCCGCTCATGCTGAACGACTTGCTGAAGGTATAGGCGGCGACGCACTGGTCGAGCATCCCGGGCTGGCTCAGAAGGGTCCGGTGCCGGCCTCGCCACACCATGGCGTCGTACGGCTCGTCGCTGAAGACCGCCACGTCCCGGCCGCGAATCAACCCGGCGAGGCCCGCGAGGTCGTCGATCGTCGCGACGCCGCCGGTCGGATTGTGGGGACTGTTCAGGAAGATCGCCTTCGGGCTCGGGTCTGCGGCCAGCAAACGCTCGACGTCTTCGAGATCCGGCCGGAAGTCGTGCGCCGCGCGCAGCGGCGACACCACCATGCGCGCGCCGCGCCGCTGGATGTTCGCCGGGTACGTGGGGAAGTGCGGGCTGAAGACGAGCACCCCGTCGCCGGGGTTGACGAACGCCTCGCAGAAGAACTGCTCGAAGATCTTCGCACCCGGCCCGGCGACGACGTGGTCGGCGGTCACCGGCAGGCCGTACTGCCGCCTGACGTACTCCGCCGCGGCCGCCCGGAAGTTGGGCAGCCCAAGCGACGCCGCGTAGTGCGTATGACCCGCGCCTATCGCCCGGACCCCGGCGGCGAGCGCGGCCGGGGAGGTCGGGAACGGGCTGTCGCCAATCTCCAGCTCGATGACGTCCTTGCCGGCCGCGAGCAGGCGCCGGGCCGCAGCAAGCACGGTGAACGCGGTCTCTCCCTGCACGGTCGAGGCGAACGTCGAGAATGTAGCCGCCATCGGTGGAATCGTGCCTCGCCAGCCCGCAGGGACCGCTAGAACTGCACCGTGCCGAGCAGCATGAGCGCGTGGACCTTCGCGCCGGCCAGGCGCTCGCGGCGCTCGGCCTCCAGGCTCACGGTCGCCGCGCGCCCCACCGCGAGGCGGCCTCCCAGCCGGTAGCCCCGCGCGGCCTCGCGGACCAGGTTCACGCCGCCGTAGGGCGTGAGCACGCCTTCGCCTCCGAACGGCGTGAAGCCGTACCCGAACTGCGCCTCCAGACGCGCCCCCGGCGCGTCGTAGAACAGCGGGTCGGTGGCGCCGCGCTCCCACAGGCGATGCACGCCGCTGGCGGTCTCACCCCAGGACGGCATCAGGCTCACCGACGGGCCGCGCCCCCCGGTCCCGGGCGCGAAGCGGACCAGCGCGCCGAAGCCCCACTCGCGCAGCGTGCCCCTGTGCACGGTGAGCCAGCGGCCGTGGCCCTCCACGGTCAGGCCCGCCTCGCGATTCAGGTAGCGCAGGCCGCCGCCCAGCTCCAGTCCGGCGCCGGTCTCCCCGTCGCCCCCGTCATGGCGCAGGCCCAGCTCTCCCCACGGAGTCAGCGACACACCGGAGGCGAACACCTGCTCGCGACTGACTTCGGTGCCCAGCCGCATCCGGCGCATGTTCATCGTCGCCGCGTCGAACGCCGTGCCGGCGCTGGCGACGTCCAGCTGCGCCAGCGCCCACTCGCCCTTCAGCCTCAACGTCGTCGCGCCGCGCGACAGCAGGCGGCCGCTCACGCCCAGCATGCCCGAGTCCAGCGTGGCCGGGCTCGTGTGGAACTCTCCCGCCTGCTCGTCCACGATCTGGAGCCGCCCCCAGGCGTGGCCGGCCGTGCCCCACACGTCCAGGTCGGGCAAGACCGACCAGGCCAGGTAGGGATGGATGCTGGCCAGCCCCAGCTCGTAGGCGCCGCCGGCGGCGTCCCGGCTCCCGCCGCCGCCCTGGTGGTAGTCGAACGAGCCCCGCGACCGGGACACGGACACGCCGGCCAGGAGGCCGGGGGCGATCCGCGCGTCGGCGCCCACGTGCCAGCTCGATACGTCGCCGTCCCAGTTGACGCTCCCGGGGCCGCCGCCGCCGCCCAGGTTCTGGTAGTCGGCGCACCCCCATGCGGCGAAACGCCCCCCGCCGTCGTCTTCCTCCTGCGACTGCATCAGGAACAGCGAGTCGTCGAACGCCTGCTCCAGCGTCGGCTGGCGCACGCCCGCCCCGTCCCACCGGCGGCCCGGGCGCTGCTCCCGAGACAGCGACAAGCGGGGCGTCGGCACCACGGACCCGCTCCGGGGGGCCGAGCCCGCGAGCACCTGATCGATGCGGCATTTGACCGCGCTGAAGGCCAGCGCGCGTCCCACCTCCGGCAGGACGACTTGGTTGACCAGCTCGATGCGCCGCTCGGCGTCGTCGCTGATGGTGCCCCGCCCCGAACCGTCCGCGATGGTCGCGCCCGACGCCGCACTGAGCTCCACCGTGAACTCCTCGGCGCCCTCGAGCAGATCGTCAGTCAGCGTCGTCACGGCAACCCTGCGGGTCGTCTCCCCCGGCTCGAAGCGCAGCGTGCCGTCCGCCGCCACGTAGTCGAGTCCCGCCCGCGCGATGCCGTCCACCGTGCGGTACGAGACCATTACCTCCGCGCCGCTCGGCACGCTCAGCCTCACGGTGAACTCCGCCGCCTCGCCTTCGATCGCGGCCGCGTCGTCGATCGACAGCGTCGGCGCCTCGTCGTCGTCGGTGATGGTTCCCACGCCGGTCCCGTCCGCGATGGTTGCACCCGACGGCGCGCTCAGCTCCACCGTGAACGTCTCCTCGGACTCGGGCGTCCCATCGTCGAGCGTCGCCACTGCGATCGTCTGCGCCGTCTCCCCCGGCTCGAAGCGCAGCATCCCGGAGGCGGCCGTGTAGTCCGAGTCTGCTGTTGCCGTTCCGGCTACCGTCGCGTAGGACACCGACACCGCAGCGCCGCTCGGCGCACTCAGCCTCACGGTGAACTCCGCCGCCTCGCCTTCGATCGCGGCCGCGTCGTCGATCGACAGCGTCGGCGCCTCGTCGTCGTCGGTGATGGTTCCCACGCCGGTCCCGTCCGCGATGGTTGCACCCGACGGCGCGCTCAGCTCCACCGTGAACGTCTCCTCGGACTCGGGCATCCCATCGTCGAGCGTCGCCACTGCGATCGTCTGCGCCGTCTCCCCCGGCTCGAAGCGCAGCATCCCGGAGGCGGCCGTGTAGTCCGAGTCTGCTGTTGCCGTTCCGGCTACCGTCGCGTAGGACACCGACACCGCAGCGCCGCTCGGCGCACTCAGCCTCACGGTGAACTCCGCCGCCTCGCCTTCGATCGCGGCCGCGTCGTCGATCGACAGCGTCGGCGCCTCGTCGTCGTCGGTGATGGTTCCCACGCCGGTCCCGTCCGCGATGGTTGCACCCGACGGCGCGCTCAGCTCCACCGTGAACGTCTCCTCGGACTCGGGCGTCCCATCGTCGAGCGTCGCCACTGCGATCGTCTGCGCCGTCTCCCCCGGCTCGAAGCGCAGCATCCCGGAGGCGGCCGTGTAGTCCGAGTCTGCTGTTGCCGTTCCGGCTACCGTCGCGTAGGACACCGACACCGCAGCGCCGCTCGGCGCACTCAGCCTCACGGTGAACTCCGCCGCCTCGCCTTCGATCGCGGCCGCGTCGTCGATCGACAGCGTCGGCGCCTCGTCGTCGTCGGTGATGGTTCCCACGCCGGTCCCGTCCGCGATGGTTGCACCCGACGGCGCGCTCAGCTCCACCGTGAACGTCTCCTCGGACTCAGCCGGGAACTCCATCGTCGAGCGTCACTGCGATCGTCTGCGCCGTCTCCCCCGGCGTCGAAGCGCAGTCGGTCCCGGAGGCGGCCGTGTAGTCCGAGTCCTGTTGCCGTTCCGGCTACCGTCGCGTAGGACACCGACACCGCAGCGCCGCTCGGCGCACTCAGCCTCACGGTGAACTCCGCCGCCTCGCCTTCGATCGCGGCCGCGTCGTCGATCGACAGCGTCGGCGCCTCGTCGTCGTCGGTGATGGTTCCCACGCCGGTCCCGTCCGCGTCGTTGCACCCGACGGCGCGCTCATCTCCACCGTGAACGTCTCCTCGGACTCGGGCGTCCCATCGTCGAGCGTCGCCACTGCGATCGTCTGCGCCGTCTCCCCCGGCTCGAAGCGCAGCATCCCGGAGGCGGCCGTGTAGTCCGAGTCTGCTGTTGCCGTTCCGGCTACCGTCGCGTAGGACACCGACACCGCAGCGCCGCTCGGCGCACTCAGCCTCACGGTGAACTCCGCCGCCTCGCCTTCGATCGCGGCCGCGTCGTCGATCGACAGCGTCGGCGCCTCGTCGTCGTCGGTGATGGTTCCCACGCCGGTCCCGTCCGCGATGGTCGCACCCGACGGCGCGCTCAACTCCACCGTGAACGTTTCGGTCTCTTCCGAGGTGGCGTCATCGATGGTCGGGACGAAGATCGTCTGCTTCGTCTCACCCGCTTCAAAGCGCAGCGTTCCCGAGGTGGCCGTGTAGTCCGAGTCCGCCACCGCTGTGCGGTCAGCCGTCGCGTAGGCGACTGTCACCGCTTCGTCCTCAATCTCGCTCAAGCTCACCAGGAACGCAGCCTGGTCTCCTTCATCGACCGCCGTGTCCTCGATGGACAGGGTCGGGAGCGGGCCCCGGTCGTCACCGCCGCCACCACCATCGTCCTCGTCGCCATCGTCCTCGTCGTCCTCGTCGTCGTCCTCGCCGCCGCCGCCACCGCCACCGTTGCCGCCACCGCCACCGCCACCGTTGCCGCCGTTGCCGCCGTTGCCGCCACCGTCGTTGTCGACGATCGTTCCCTCGCCGGTGACATCGTTGAGCGTGGCTCCCGACGCATCGCTCAGAACGACGGTGAAGCGCTCGTTCGATTCCTGCTCGGTGTCGTCCTCGGTCAACACCGAGATCGTCATCGTCATGTCGCCGGCCATGAAGGTCAGCATCCCCGACTGCGCCATGTAGTCCGCGGGGGACGCCGCCGTCCCGTCCACCGTCGCGTAGCTCACCGTCACCGTCTGCTCGCCGGTCGGCGTCAACCGCACCTCGAACTGGGCCGCGCCTCCCTCGTCGACCGACGCGTCCCCGATGGACAGCTCCGGCATGGTGGGGCCGCTGTCGTTGTCCGTGACCGTCCCCTTGCCGGTGGCGTCGTTGAGCCTGGCCGCTGTCGGACTGCTAAGGACCACGGTGAAGCGCTCGTCCGACTCCTGCTCGTTGTCGTCCGTGGTCGGCACCAAGATCGTTTCCGTTCTGTCTCCGGACGTGAAGGTCAGCGTCCCCGATCGGGCCGTGTAGTCGGTTCCCTCCGTCGCCGTATCGCCTTGCGTCTCGTACCACCGTCACCGTCTGGCTGCTGTGGGCCGGCGTCAACGTCACCAGGAACCTGGCCGTGCCACCCTCCGTCACCGGGGACGCGTTGTCGATGGACAGCTCGGGCAGGTCGTCGTCCGAGATCGTCGCCTCCCCGCTGGCGTCGGCCAGCGTGGCCCCCGACGCACCGCTCAGGGTCACCCGGAAGCGTTCCGCCGGTTCGTGGAAGTCGTCCTGCACGGTCGGCACGGAGATCTGCCGGACCGTTTCCCCCGCCGGGATCGTCAGCGTGGCCGTCCTCGCCTCGTAGTCCGTGCCCTCCTTCGCCGTCCCGTCCGCCGTCGCCCAGCTCACCGTCACCGTCTGCTCGCCGGTCGGCGTCAACCGCACCTCGAACTGGGCCGCGCCTCCCTCGTCGACCGACGCGTCCCCGATGGACAGCTCCGGCATGGTGAGGCCGCTGTCGTTGTCCGTGACCATCCCCTCGCCGGTGGCGTCGTTGAGCCTGGCCGCTGTCGGACTGCTAAGGACCACGGTGAAGCGCTCGTCCGACTCCTGCTCGTTGTCGTCCGTGGTCGGCACCAAGATCGTTTCCGTTCTGTCTCCGGACGTGAAGGTCAGCGTCCCCGATCGGGCCGTGTAGTCGGTTCCCTCCGTCGCCGTATCGCCTTGCGTCTCGTACTCCACCGTCACCGTCTGGCTGCTGTGGGCCGGCGTCAACGTCACCAGGAACCTGGCCGTGCCACCCTCCGTCACCGGGGACGCGTTGTCGATGGACAGCTCGGGCAGGTCGTCGTCCGAGATCGTCGCCTCCCCGCTGGCGTCGGCCAGCGTGGCCCCCGACGCACCGCTCAGGGTCACCCGGAAGCGTTCCGCCGGTTCGTGGAAGTCGTCCTGCACGGTCGGCACGGAGATCTGCCGGACCGTTTCCCCCGCCGGGATCGTCAGCGTGGCCGTCCTCGCCTCGTAGTCCGTGCCCTCCTTCGCCGTCCCGTCCGCCGTCGCCCAGCTCACCGTCACCGGCTGGGCGCTCTCCGACGTCAGGCTCACGTTGAACTGCGCCGTGTCCCCCTCCACGACCGAGGTGTCCGCGATCGACAGTCTGGGCTGTCTGCCCGGGCGGTCGTTGTCGATGATCGTCACCCTCACGACGGGCAGGTTGTCGGGGTGCAAACTGTCCGGGCACTTGCTGTTCTCGTCCCACACCTCGTGTCGGAAGACGATGACCTCATCGTCGGTGTCATCGTCCTCCTCAGCACGAATGCTGACTCCGCGCCACGCCGTTGGACCCGTGGCGCCCTCCTGGCGCTTGAATTCCCATCCGACGGAGGGTATCCAGGAGATCGTGTCGTCCGTGTCGTCCGTGTCGTCGACACGCAGCATCACCCACCATCCGCAGCACTCACGCGAGCTGTCGCTCGGCTGCTGCGTGAGCCGCAGGCTGTAGCTGGCGGCTCCTCCCTCCGGGATCTCCAGCGTCGTCGTCGACACCTCCACCGTCCCTCCCCAGGAGAAGATCGGGGCCTCGTCCTGGGCGCCGGCCGGCGGGGCGGCGATGAGCGACAGCAGCACGGACAGCGTGAATGCGGAGAGGGCCAGACGCCGGGGGCGGGAGCGGCGGGTCAGTGTCTCTTCCAATCCGGAAGCGCGCCTGCAACGGACGACCCAGCAGGCGGACTCTGGCGGCGCGCCTTCTCACAAATGCACGCACGGTCACATTATCGCTCAAGCGGGCCGCGAATGGGGAAGGCCACCGGCCGGCTACCGTGGAGTCGCAGTGTTGCGAAAGAGCGCGCGGGAGCCAGCACCTGCGGCGTCAGCTACACGACGGCGGCGGACCGCCACACGGTATACTGTCCTCGGTCGCACGGCGGCGCTGGCAGACGGTCATGCTGACCGCGCTCGCGTCCACCCGCACACCGGCGCCAGAGCCGTCGAGGGCGGGCGGCGACCGGGGCGAAGCCAGGTAGATCCGATGTTCGATTCACTCACCATCGCCCGTCAGTTGACCGAGGCCGGCATTGAACGCACCCAGGCCGACGTGCTGGCGGATGCCATCCGCCAAGCAGCCGAGCATGGCGAGCACGTGACGCCGGAGAGGCTCCGCGCCGAGGTCGCCACGGTGCACGGCGCGATCAACTCACTCCGGAGCCGCTTGCAAAACTCCCGGTGGATTGGGGCTGGGCGCAGTCCTCAGCTCTCTTGGTGAACACGATTGCCCTGGATCGCCGACTGGATATCTTGTCGGGAGAACCGGCGGCACGCCGGAGGTGGAAGTCGGATGTTTCGACGTGTTCTCGACCGCGCGTTGGGACACCCGTGGGTGACTGACGCCCGTCGGGCGCCGAGGGGCGTTGCCGGCGGTGCACTGGTTATGTCACGAGGCGCACGAGCTGGTCGGCGGTGAGTGCGAGCACGCCGAACATGCAGTGGCACATCACTTTCGAGGCGCCACGGACCCGGACATGGCGACCGCCGAACTCGTCCTTGAGTCGGCCATTGACGCGCTCACCCGCCGTACGCTCGTTGTAGCGAGCCTGCTCGGGAAGCTGAAAGCCGATACGCTGCAGGCGCCGGGCTTCGGTTCGCAATTCCTCCGCCAGCGCCTTGTCGCGGCGGGGGTTGGTGTCAATCAACGGGACGTGGCCGAGTGAGCGGCTGTGCTGGCGGATCGGTTCCGCGTCGTAGGCGGCGTCCATCAGGTCATACAGATTGGTCGTTCGCTCGGCCGACAAGGTCGCCAGCGGAATGGCGGCTTGGCTGTCGTGCAGGGAGGCGGACGTCAGCAGGCAACTGATCGGAATCTGGCCGTCGGCCACGTCGAGGTGCAGCTTGTAGCCGACCCAGGTCGACTTGTAGCCCTTGCTGTCCTTTTTCATGCCCACGTCGCAGTCGGTCGGCAGGTCGTCGAGCATCGCCGGCAAGGTCATGGCCGCCTGCCGGTCCAGGCGCTTGAGGACCTTCGGCCGTTCCTCACCCTTGTTCGGCCGTCCCGGCTTGCGCTTGGGCAGCGGGGGCGTCTTTTCCTTCGCGGCCGGCTTCTCGCGGGCCTCGATGGCCGTCGAGTCGCGGCAGAGGTGACCCACCAACCGGTCGTGGTGGGTGTTGCGGATCAACGCTGCATGCGTGCGCTGGGGCAACTGTGTGTCGGAGAATTCGGCGAAGGCGCGTGAGAAGACCGACTCGCTCGGCACCTCGCTCTTCCGCTCCCAGCCGCAGATCCGCCGCAGCGCCACGTCGGTGACCAAGCGGTCCAGCAGCACGCGCGTCGTCGGCATGTCGTAGACCGCCTTGGCCACGAAGGCTCGCGCCAGTGCCGCGCGGTCCTTGCGCGGACGCCCCGGCACCCGGAAGCACCGGGGAATCCACTGCTCGATACGGATGACCTCGAGAGTCTGCACCAACTGCTGCTGTTTCCCGGTCAGCGGACCCAACACGGGCTCCAACTGGGGGAACAGCGCACGCTGGATCGACTGCCAATAGGGGGCGAAGGAACCACGCAGGCAGTTCATGGTTTGTTTTATTGACCACTCATTCATACTACTGTATATTAGCAGACACAGAGGATGTTAAACAATGAATCGATGGCCTACAGCGCAGCGTTACGCCGCTATTAGAAGCAATACGACGCGCTCAAGGCGGAACTGCAAACGCTCGGGTTCGTAGGCCAGGGCAGCGTTCACACCCGCCGGATAACGTGTGGGAGGGCTACCTGTCGCTGCCACGACGACCCGGACGCCCGTCACGGCCCCTACCACTACTGGACGCGCAAGGCCCGCGGAAAGACCGTCGGCTTGAAGCTCACCGAAGACGAACTCGTCCTCTACCGGGAGTGGATCGAGAACAACCGTAAACTGGAACGGCTCGTGAAGGAAATGCGCCACCTCTCTTCGCGTGCGCTTGCCCTCATAACCGGCAGGCAGACTCCATGAACCCCCGTGTCGCCGTCTTCCCGGGCGCGGTCACTGCCATCCTGCGAACGCTGCATCCCGCCCGCTGACCGTCCCTCGCCCCGCCGACTCCGGCAGGGAAAAACTCGGCCGATCACGCGTTTCGCAAGAGGCTCTATTATTAATGCATGCCGATGCATGCAAGACGCATGCGCTTTGCGGACTGGGCGCGGTCCCAGGGATTGAAGCCGCGCGAGGCCTGGCAGAGGATGAAGCGGGGCACGCTGCCGCCGGAAATGCGTCCGATCCGCATCGGTCGTTTCTGGTTCGTCGAGATCGAGGACCCGGAGCGTCCGCTCCGGCGAGTGGCTTACGCTCGCGTGTCGTCGGCCGACCAGAAGCCGGACCTCGATCGGCAGAAGCTGCGGCTGCTCGAGTACGGGCAGCATCAGGGGTGGCTGTTCGACGCCGTCGTGACCGAGGTCGGGTCCGGGCTCAACGGCACGCGCCGCAAGCTGCTCAAGGCGCTCGGCGATTCCCAGCTCGGTTGGATTGTGGTGGAGCACCGCGACCGGCTGGCGCGCTTCGGCTTCGAGATGGTCGATAGTCTTCTCCGGGCCCGCGGCGGCGGCGTGGTCGTCATCAAGGATCGGGAGGTCGATGACGATCTGGTGCGCGACATGACGGAGGTTCTGACCAGCATGTGCGCGCGGTTGTACGGGCGGCGGTCCGCCAAGGCGCGCGCCTGTCGGGCGCTGAAGGCGGCGGCGGCATCATGACGACGACGTTCGTCACGGTTGTCCGGCCTCGCAAAGCTGACTTCGAGGCCTTGTCGTCCGCCGTCGCGGTTCTCGCGCGGAGCACGCGCGCGACGTTTCGCAGACTGTTTCAGCTCGGCCGGCCGCCAGCGGAGGTGAAACGGGAGGTCTGCTTCGAGCTCGGTATCCTGGCCCGGCACTGGTCGGGCTGCCGGGTGACGGCTATTCAGAGCCTGATCTCGTGGAGGGAGGGCGGCCGCGAGCGGCTGCGGACGCTGGAGCATCGGCTGGAGGATCTGCGGAGGCGGTGGCCGGAGGAGAGGCTCCATCCCGCGAGGCGCCGCCGGAACGCGGTCGGGCGGCGGAAGGCGGAAGCGGCCATCGCCCGGTTGGAGAAAGAGCTTGCGGGCCTGCCGCGCTGGTGCTTCGGCGGGCGTCGGCTGCTCCGACGGGGCCGTCTCCGGGAATGGCGGCGGCGGCGGGACGGCGAGGCGCTGTTTTGCGGGGAGACGGGCAAGTGCGGCGGGAACGAGGTTGCGCAATGGCGCTCCGGCAGCCTGCGTCTCCGGCTTCCGCCCAGCTCGGCGGTACCCGGCGTCGTGCTCGCCGACGTGCGGTTCAGAGCACGCGACGAGGCCGTTCTCGAGCGGGCGACGGACCGGCGGGAGCCGGTGACGTGGAGGGTGAAGCTGCTGCCGAGAGGCAAGGTGCAGCTGTGCGCGACGCTGGAGCAGCCGGAGCCGGCGGTTGCTGGCGACGCCGCCAACGGCGCTCTCGGTGTCGACCTGAACAAGGGCCACCTGGCGGTGGTGAACGTCTCGCCGGACGGGCGTGTCGTCGGCGCGGAGCGGGTTCCGCTTCCGAAGGACCGGGACGGACTCTGTGCAGTCGCCCGCAGGGTGGTACGCGCCGCCTTGGAGCGGGGAGTCCCGATCGTGCTCGAGAGCCTGGACTTTCGGAAGAAGAAGTCCTGGCTGAAGTCGTACGGGCGGCGTTTCGCCGAGACGCTGTCGACGTTCCGGACGCGTCAGGTGTCGACGGCGATGGAGCGGGAGGCCCGGCGGGCGGGTGTCGAGGTTCGGTTCGTCGATCCGGCGTGGTCGACGAAACTGGGTCGCTTGAAGTACCGGGCGCGCCGCCGCCTGGGTACTCACCAGGCGGCGGCGTTAGTGCTTGGCCGGCGTGGTCTCGGTTTCGGCGAGCGTCTGCCCGCGGACTTCCGCGGGGAGGGAGGCTCGGCCCCGGTGCGCACAGTGGAGTGTACCGGTACGTCGGGTTTCTCGAAGGCGTTCGTGCAGAGGCTCCCTCGGGCTTGGCTCGAGGGTGGTCGCCGCCGTCGAGGAGGGGTCCGCGCTCGTGGAGCGCCCGTTGCACGGTCCCGTACCGCGTAGCCCGATGGGTCCTTCCCGATGGGTCGGAAGTCCGGCTGCCGTTGGCCGGGCGTGCGTGTGATTTACTCACATGCATTCGGCTTGCAACGGTGTATGAGTCGGCATCGCGGCGTCGCCAACGGCCAGTGTGGAGGAGCGTGCGCGGAGCCGGCGTCCTCGCCGGTCAGCCCCGCGGCGTGGGGGGAGCGAAGCGCACCTGAGCACACAGCACGCTGTTGGCTTGACGATGCCGCCGGCGTGACCACAACGTGTTGCCGTCGACCGGAGTCCACGTTCTCGAACGCTGCTCACCGCAGATGCGCTTCCATGAGGAGCAAGCGACTATGACACGCCGGCAGGGTGCCGGCGGGGTTTGTCGAGTCGACACTATCCGCCATTCTGTTCGGCGTAACAGTTGCTGCCCGACATCACCCGTGACGGTTCGACCGCAGCCGCGTCGTGAGCTGTTTCATGATCTGGAATCTGCTTGAGCGGGAAATCTATCGGCCAGCGACGTGCAGCCACACTGGTGCGGACCCTGGTGCAGTTCCGTGTGCATCAGTCGGCTTCGCGCGGGGGACGCTTGACGTGCGCCTTGCGCCAGTCGAGCAGTTTGCTCATCGACTCCAGAAGCGCATCGGCGCGCTGGCGACTCTCCGCAACGTCCTGCTCTGGAGCACCCATTTCGGCGTACTTGTTGATGGTCCCGAGTACCAAGTCTCTGATGTCGATATTGACGACGCAGGTCTTTGGCGAGTGGGTGACGTTGACACCGAGCATACGCGCCAGTCTAGCACGCGAGTTCCCCGATATGGCGTGACCAACGCCGGGACCGACGCGAGTGGCGGATCCGGCCAACCGCACAGAGCGCATGGCTTCAGGGCACCGCCTCGATCACCTTGCCCGGCTTCACCGGCGCCAGGTTGGCGCGGCGCAGGCTGCGCAGGATCTCGTCGCGCGGGCCGTAGGCCTCCACCGCCCCGGCCTTGAGCACCAGCACCTTGTCGGCCAGCGCCATGATGCCGGCGCGCTGGGCGATCAGCACGATGGTGACGCCGCGCTCGCGCAGCCGCTGCACGGTGGCGGCCAACGCCAACTCGCCGTCGCCGCCGCAGCACCGTGCCGCCCGCGGCGGCCGGGGCGCGCTCGAGCAGCTCGGCCAGCCGCTGGTACGCGGCGCGGGCGCCGACGAAGAGGCGCCAGGAGCCGATGAGCTGCTCCATCGGGGCCCGGCCGCGCGCGGCGATGATGGCCGAGGCCACGATGCTGCCGGCCGACATCTGGTTGCCACGCGCGCCAGGATGCGGTTGCGCACGGCGTCGAGCAGGCCGAAGGTGCCCAGCCCCACGGCCACCATGGCGCTGAGCGCCAGCAGGGTGTCGATGTTGCTGGTGGTCAGCACCCGGTCGTAGACCTGCATCATGTACATGGGTACGGTGAGCATGAGCAGGTTGACGCAGGCGCTGAACAGGGCCACGCCCACCCAGGCGCGCCGGCACGCGGCCATGGCCTGCTGCAGGGGGCCGGGCACTCTGGCTTCCAGTTCGGGGGAGGTAAAGTGCGTGACCAGCAGCAAGCATGACCGACTGCAGGCCCAACTACTTCTCCACCTGCCATAGCCGCGTCCGAACCCCACCGTCGTGATCCTGTCAACGAGCTGTGCGCGACGCCAGCGGATGCGCGGCGTCGTCGGTGATTTCCTCCGCCCCTCGGACCTGACGGTTCGCCGATGCATGGACGCAGAGCATGTTGAACGACACGATCCTGCGATCGAAGATGTTCCTGGCACTCCCCGCGAAGTTGTCCGGGGAGTACAGCGCCGGGCGGTGCCAGAAGAGCCGGTAGCCGTGGCTCCGGATGAGCCTGATGAGTTCGGGCGATTTCTCGGGCCTGTCGTTCTCCGCATAGATGACCGGCTTGTGCCGCTGGATCAGCCCGCCGGCTCCCCGTAGCACGTCGGCCTCCATACCCTCCACGTCGATCTTGATGAGGTCCAGCCGGGGCTGGTCGTAGAAGTCGTCCAGCCGCACCACGGCGACCCGGTACTTCGGCCGCGAGTCGCCCTCGGGCCAGGCAACCGCGTCCAGGGAGACGCCGCCGAAGTTGCCCTCGCGTGAGTAGTCGATGTCGGCGAGCCAGAGGGCGCCATCCTCGGCCCCGAGCCCCAGATGGTAAGTGTGGACGTTGGCCAGGCTGTTGAGCGCAACGTTCGCGGCCAGCACCTGCGCCACCATCCGTTGCGGCTCGAAGGCGAACACCCGGCCCCGCTCGCCGACCAGGAGGGCGACGGCGAGCGTGTGGGTCCCGATGTGGGCGCCGACGTCGACGACGTAGTGGCCCGACCGGCGGAACTGGCCGAGCAGCGCCGTCTCTCCCGGGCTCCATTCGCCGTAGTGCTCGATGCTGCGGCCGATGTACCGGTCGTTGACGTTGTAGAGCACGTAGCCGTGCCGCGCCTCTACCAGGTGGTTGAAGCCGGGGCCGCCGATGAGCTTCTTCAATCCCCGCGGGTCCTGCGAGAGCACCGACCGCCTGACCCAGATTTCGTCCACGTCCAACACGGCGACCTGCCGGTAGCCGGCCGGGTCCATGATGTCCTCATACGATTCGCGGCCAGGGCGGTTGTTCTCGATCGAAAGCGCGGTGATGTCGAATTCATCGAAGTCCAGGGACCGGAGCGCGGGTCGCTCGGCCCCTTCCACGTCGATCGACAAGTAGTCGACCTTCTTGAGCCCGTGGGCGCGGAGCAGCGTGTCCAAGCGCGTCGAGGGCACGGTGACGGCAATCTCCAAGTGCCTCTCGTCGCGACGTATCCTCTGCAACGTCTCAGCGTGATAGTGGTCGATCAACCCGCCCATCTGAGTCAGGCCGGCCGTCACTTCGAGAAACTCGGCGGCCGTCCCGGTCCGATACGGCAGCGTGGATGACCTTGGCGCTCCGCGTCTCGCCGATCTGCCTCACACACAAGCTGCGGCGATGCCTCGACAACGAGGCCGGTTCATCCCAGCACCTTCTCGAAGAAGACACAGTTGCTCCCGGTCCAGCCGTCGTAGCCGCCGATCTCGACGAACGTGCCGTTGCGCTTGTCCCTGAAGAGGCGCTTGTTGAGGTAGCGGTCCTGACCCGCCTGCGAGAAGTACCGCGAGTGCAGGCCCAACTGCTTCTCCACCTGCCACAGCCGCATCCGGACGTCCCCTTTCCTGTCAGCAGGAAGGTTCCTCTGCCGTAGACAGAGCTGGTACACCGCGTGGGCTTCTTCCAGGACGCTCCGAATATTTCCGTTCACGCTCCTGACGACCTCGCCCAAGCGACGGCCGTGATACTGTTGCGGGTCGAAGCCAGACATCGGAGTCGCGGGCAGTTGCCGGCACGTCAGCGGGCCAACGCGCGACGGCGAGCGGGCGACCGACCGTCGCGCCGCTGGTCACGCATGCCGGCCGGCCGGTCCCCTCGCGCCAGATGCGCCTCCAACTCGCCGCGCACCTCGCGGAAGACGCCAGCCCAGTCGTTGGGCGCCGGCTGCCGGAACAGGCGCATCGTCGGGTACCAGGGTGTGTCGGCGCGGTCGAGCATCCAGCGCCAGTCGGGGGCGAACGCCAGCAGCGTCCAGACCGGCCGGCCGAGCGCGCCGGCCAAATGGGCGAGCATCGTGTCGACCGTGATGACCAAGTCCACCTCCATCAGCGCGTCCGCCGTCGCCTCCAGAGTCGCCAGCGCGTCGCCGGGATCGTTGACCAAGCCGCGCCAGCCCTCGCGCAACTCCCGAATCGGTGGCCCCACCTGACAGCTGACGAACTCCGTGCTCGGCAACTCGAACAGCGGCGCGAAGTCCTCGAGCCGGCAGGAGCGCCGGCGGTTCTGCTTCTGCGTCGGGTTACCCGCCCAGACGATGCCGACCCGGAACTGCTGCCGCTGGGGGCAGAACGAGCGTCTGCCGGACGCGCGGAAGCAGATAGGGACACGGCGCCGGAATCGAATCAACGTCGTGCCCCCAGACGGCAGGCACATCCAGCAGCGAGCAGTGCCAGTCGGTCGGCGGCGGGGGCTGGTCGTCCGGCAACACCTTGTCGATGCCGCGGATGCGCCGCAGCAGGCCGACCAGCCGCGGTGTGCACGCCACGACGACTCGCGCCCCGCCTTCGGCTACCAGCGGCGCGTAGCGCGCGTTCTGGATCACGTCGCCCAGCCCCTGCTCGCCGTAGAGCAGGATCGACTGCCCGGCGAGGTCCTGCCCCTCCCACTCCCGCCCGGAGGTGCCCTTCGGGCACCTGCCGAGGCCCTTCACTGGACGATACCGATCGGGCCAAGCCACAGCGTAGCGTCCCGCCAAAAAGTTGGCGCGACCGCGCGCAAGCCGTGCGTCGTGGTGGTCGGGATCGACAGCCAGCGCCGCTCGGCAGCACTCCAGCCCCTCGTCGAGTCGGCCTTGGCCGATGAGGCTCTGTCCCAGCGCCGCGAGAAGCAACGGCGAGTCGGCATCCCGCGCCAGTCCCGCGCGCAGTTGCTCCTCGTCTTCTTCGTCATTCCCCAGCCAGCCCAGCACGCCGTGCAGACGCCAGCGCAAGTGCGATGACACAGGGTTGAGCGCGACCGCGCGCCGCAGAGCCGCTGCGGCAGCCGGCCGGCGCAGCCTCCAGAGCACCACCCCCAGCCCCGCGCAGAACTTGCTGTCGTCCGGATGCCGGCTCAGCGCCGCCCCACAGTGTTCGGCGGCCTCATCGAACCGCTCCAGCACCATGAGCATGGCGGCGCAAGCCCGCGCCGCTTCCAGGTTGTCCGGCTCCAGGGTCCAGGCCGCGCGATAGTGCTTCAGCGCGCCCTCGTGGTCGCCGGCTTCCTTGAGCGCGTTGCCCAGGTTGTAGTTGAGCTCGGTGCTCCGCGGGCAGACGCGCGCGCCCTGGCGCAACACCGCAAGACCCTCGTCCTTGCGGCCCAGGGTCCGCAACGCCACCCCGAGGTTGGACCAGCACACGCACGTCTCGGGAACTCGCTTCAGGATGGTCCGGTAGGCATCCGCTGCGGCAGCGAGCCGGCCGTCGGAATGGAGCTGGATCGCGCGGTCGA
Organism: Vicinamibacterales bacterium; assembly: GCA_965217045.1. Classification (GTDB taxonomy): domain Bacteria; phylum Acidobacteriota; class Vicinamibacteria; order Vicinamibacterales; family UBA8438; genus JAAXGX01. Next base: position 887,762 of record CBDCHF010000010.1, read on the forward strand.
CGGCAAGGCGCACGTTCATGGATGGCACAAAAAAAAGCTGACCAGCGCCGGTGCGCTGACCGGCTCCACTCTTCACCGTCCGGGCGGCAGAATGGCCGCCACTCACTCGTTGGCCGACCACGACTCGGCGGCCGCTCCGGCATCATGACGGCGACCGACTTGCGGGCCGCTTCGTCGCGGCTCGGAATTCCACCAGGTTGAACTTCCTGAGCCACAGCAGCGTCCGCAGCAGCCGGCGCCCGGCGCCGGGATGGTCGGCAGCCAGGTCCGCCGCCCGCGCCGGCGCCGATGCCAGCCGCGCAAGCAGCGCATCCACCTCGGCATCCGACAGGAAAGCGTAGGCAACCGAGTGGTGCAGGTTCAGCTCGCCTTTGCGCAGCCGCGCCAGATCCGCGGCGGCGTCGGGGCTCTTCGCGGCCACCACCGTACCGGTGTCGAGCAGCGCCGTGGGATAGTGCCGGTAGACGGCGAACGGGTCGGGGAAGTCGGTTCGAGCGGCCTCCCGGCGGCCGCGAAGCGCCAGGCCGGGGCTGGCGGCACGCAGCTCCGCCAACTCGCTCCACAGGTCCTGGTAGGCGGCGACCACCACGCGCCAGTCGTACAGCCGCCGCGCCCGCGCCGCCGCCGCCTTGCCCTGGCGGCTGCGCAACGCCGCGTCGCCGGCCAGCCGCGCGATGGCTTCGGCGCAGGCGTCTACGTCCACCGCGGTGGCGAGGCTCGTGATGCCGATCATCTGGTCGTAGCTGTCGACGCCGGCCGCGTGACGGTCGGCGATGTCGATGCCCGCGCCGGGGCCGATCGTGGTCGTGGGGATGCGGAACCCGGTCTCGCCGTCCACCACGGTGTCCTTGTAGCCGTTCCAGTCGCTGACCACGCACGGCAGGCCGGCCGCCATCGCCTCCACCGGCGTCAGGCCGAACGTCTCCTGGATGTTGTCGGACAGCGACACGAAGATGTCCGCCGCCCGCCACGCCGAGCGCATGACGGGGCCGTGGGGGCCGTCAGATCCGTCAATGAAGTGTACCCGGGCAGCGCCGCCGAACCGGCCGGCCGCCTCGCGGAACTCCATCTCGGCCGCGCGGTTGGGGAACTGCCCCGCCAGGAGCAGGTGGACGGTCCGGCCTTGCGTTCGCTGCGCGGCGCGAGCCGCCGCCAGCAGCAGCGGCGTCGGGTGCGCCTTGGCGTGGAACGACAGCCGCCCGACGAACAGCGCGGCGAGGTCGCCCTCGGCGATGCCGAGCCGGGCGCGCAGGGCGTGACGCGCTCCCGGGCCGGCACCGGCGACCGCGTCGTCGTCGCGGGGCGCGTAGGACTCGCAGTCGACGCCCAGAGGGATCACCGCCAGCCGCACCGGGGAGCGGAAGCGCCCGCCGCCCCGGCGTTCGAGGTAGTCGGCGTGCTGCTCGATGATGCGCTCGACCACCGTGCGCACCGCCGTCGAAGTGCAGACCAGCGCGTCCCACGGCTGCGTCGGCGCGAGCAGGTATTGTCCCAGGGC